>NZ_WWEO01000028.1 GCF_009928685.1 Mucilaginibacter agri
TCACAAATAACTGGAGTAATCTTATGTATAGTGTTTATGTAAAGTAGCGCCTGTAACACAGGTACTTTTGATGTTTTTACACGCCTGCTTTACATAATCTTTTACTTTCCATAATAACGCTTATGCAAAGCTTTGCATAACCGTAACAGGCTATTATCAGAACGTCAGAAACTTTAAAGACGGGGATGCCAAGTTTAAATCCATCATGGATGGCACAGCCAAGCAAAGGGCGCAGGTAGCCTTTGACCTATGCGGGAACTTCGCCAAAAATGGGACGGATGCCCTGAACTTGAATTGATACTAACGCAGGGGAGCAATCCCCTGCATTTATTCACCTTAAAGATTAATCAACATGCAACCCTTAAATATGATGAACAACGTGGCAAAAGCAAGGCTTTTACACAGTTTGCTAAGAGAGGAAATCCCTGAATTTTTAGGTTACCTGAACGAACTCACCGAAACCGTTTTAAATGATAAAGAGCGTATCAGTGAGGCATGGGACAACGGGATGATGGCGGCTGAAATGTGGTTTGAACTGGCAGAGCGCATACAGGCTATTATGGCTAAGTACCCAAAAGATTTATACCGTTCCCCAAATGTGTTCGCTGACCAGTTGTTCGACGGTTATCTGGCCATTTTTACCCGACACGCCCTGACCACCTACGTGCAACAGGCTAAACAGACCGACCCCAAATTCAAACCCGCAGTAGAACTTTTATTCACTTGATATGAAAACCCAACATTATACCGTGCCATGCGCTCTGCTGTTAATCGCCCTTTGCCTGTTCATCCGCTATTCCATTGGCAGGCGCAGGTTCAACCGCAGGGGCGTAGCAGGCTTACAGCAATTCAGCAGTTACCATCATTTTATAACGGTGACCACCATTGAAAAAATCATCCTGATTGCCGGAAATCTCTGCGGATTGGCAGGGCTTTTCTTACTGGCGGTCGCAGGCATTAACCATCTAAAATTTTAATAATTATGAAAACGCAATTCTTTCAGCAGATAGCAGGCTTAGGCTTTACAGGCAATTTCCTGCTCAATATCAATCAGGACGAAACAGGGATATTGACCGTTTCCGCAGTCCTTAAAAAAGGCAGTATCACGGCCACCGCAGGAAACAGCCTGCCCCCGATGCTTTTTAAAGGTACAGCCGAAGAACTGGACGAGGGGTTTTTTGAGCAGTTCGCACAGCCCGTTAAACAAACGGCAGGCATCATCAACAATTTAGAGGATTACCAAAAGCAACTGGAAAAGGCCAAAAAGAACGTGAAGAACGGCAATGATAAAACGGCCAAAAATTCAGCATCTGAAACAGACGATGAAACAGATGAAGAACCGCAAAACCTGTTCACCCCGCAGGTGGATGATGCGCAGGCCAAAGCCGAAAAGAAACGCCTGTACGATGATGCGATGGAGAAAGTAAAGGAACTGGCGCAAAACACCAAGTATGCCGAAGCGTTGGCGCAATTGCCCGACCCTGCGGATTATCCTGACAAGGTCGAAGCCATCGAGGCGAAGCGCCAAACCTTGCAGGCAGGCAAGGAAGCCTATGATAAATTAACCGCCAGTTTTAACGATTAAGAGAACGCCATGAAAACGATGATTTTACCGAGGATTTTCCTGCACAAGGAGAACGGGCAGGAAATCCGGCTAACAGACCCGAACGATACATTCACCATAACCGATGTGCAGAATTTCTTTGCAGGTACATACCCCGTATTGACCAATGCCAAAGTGATTGGCCCTGAAATCAGGGACGATGAAGCGGTGTACCGCTTTGAAAGCACGATGGGAACAAAAGGTTAGCCATGAAAAAACGAGTAATTAACAGGATAATTAAAATCAACACCAAAGGCGACCAATGGAAACTACAGCAATTGTTCAGGGAACTGGCATGTCGGTTAGACCGTCTGCCCGATGCGGACGAGGTCAGGCGCAACCCGTTAAGGAGCGCACCCGCAGACATCACGGAAATGGTTTTTTGAACCATAGCTTTTTGCCCTTTTGGTCGTTCAGCGGGAACAGGGACAGGATAGTAAGGGAGTATTTTCACTCCCTTGCCAATCTCTGCGGGTTCTATCATTTACCTATACCACCAACAGATTTACCGTTCCCGCAGAATATTTACCACACATGGCAACAGGTGGCTGAACAAGTCGCCAAAATAGACCGAAATAATCATTGTGTGATAATTAAGGATAGGGGAAAAAGTGCAGTATTAGGTGTGGTGAAAACCTACGATTTAAGTCATTGCCTGTTTTATATCCCCGTTCGCGCGTACTGGCTTTGGTCGCAAAACGCTGAACAAAAACGCATCACCGAATTGCTCACCGTCTTATTTGCCTACCTGCACCAAGTGGTGGATATTCCATTCTATGCCGAGAACGGCACATTCATGGATTGCCAGTACGATACATTGGAACAATGGATAAGCGAAGCGGAACACGAAATCGGGAATGATGCCGAGGAAAAGGCATGGCGGGAACATCAGGAAGATACGCTTTACGAAATGAAAAGGGCGGGAGGGCATATCATGCCCATCATCAAAAACCCTGTTTGGCTACAAAAAATGGAACAGGTAATAACCGATTTCCATCATCGTGATAAACACGAACTGGAATGGGAACTGTTAGCCATCGAAATGCTACAGCTTTACCGCCAGTACCCGAAACGCTCGGTAACCGATAGCATCCGTGAGGACTTGGTTTATCCTGACGAGGAAGAACGCATCAGGGTGGAACAATACATCAGTTTCTATTGGAGTGACAGGGATTGTTTTCAGGATGAATTGATGGACATGATCAATTGCAGTTTTCAGGAAATAGCCGTTCAGGATGAACCCACTATAGTGCATTGTTTTGATACCCTGCCCGATACAGACCGCAAAGATTTTGATTTTGAGACCCGCCTGTTCGAATTGATTGAACGCTTACGGGATTTACTAAACAGTTACGACCATGAAGAACATCACCCAACAGTTTAACAACAGGTTTGAACCTTACAAAGCCCTGCTGATTTATAAGCATGAACAAGAGCAGGAAATCAACCAGTTTCAGCGCAACGAAGCTGAAACACAGATTTACGTGGAAAGCTATGACATTGGCAGGAATGGCAAACCCATCAATGCGCACCCGTTATCCGTAAAGGAAATGAGCGTTTTACATGCCTTATTGCAAACCTCGCAGGAGTTACAGGACACCTATTTAAAATCTAAAGGCTTGCTCTCCAATAAGGTGTTATATGTCAATCAGCAGGCTAACGGCTTTGCCGTATGGTACACTCCGCCACAGGAAGTGACCCTGTTCTTTGTCGATGGCCAGCGTATTCCATCGGGAAAGTTTCAGATACCTGCCATGCTGTGGAAAGCCAATGCGGATAGTTTGCACGTTTTTGCCCTGAAAGGCAAAGCCAAACCCAATGAGAACACTAAACTATGCCATGCCCCATACCTGAATATATACGGGAGCGGTCAGGTTTGTATGGGAACGGTGCAAATCAATATCGGTAAAACCACCTGTTTAGAGGACTTTATGGCTACATGGGAACGTTATTTCTTTAACAGCAAATTCAGCCACTCCATTAGCGGGAACAACAGCACTAAGTCCAACACCACCGAACTATGGCGTAACCTCGCAGGTTCGGGCAAACCTTTTCCCCAAGAGGAATTATTAACCAGTCATTTGACCCTTAAACAAATCATCCGATGAAAAAGCAAAAAGTCTTTAAACCTGCCGTACATATTGTACAAAAGGAACTGTTACAACCCTACAATCCTGTTACCATAAACCTGATTGGTGCGGGGGGTACAGGCAGTCAGCTATTGACCGCCCTCGCAAGGATGAACCATGCCCTTACCGCCTTAGGCCATGCAGGGCTGTTTGTCAGGGTATTTGATGATGACCAAGTAGATGCCGCAAATTTAGGCAGGCAATTATTTACCACTGCTGAATTAGGCCAGTACAAGTCTGTTTCCCTTATTAACCGTATTAACCGCTTTTTTGGCACAAACTGGAAAGCCGAAACCACCCGTTACGATAAACCATCCTTAAAGGACAGGGATTTGGCAAGTGCAATCATCACGATTTCTTGCGTTGATACGGTAACCGCTCGTTATGAAATAGGCGAGATACTGCAACACCTGACCAAGAACTATGGCGGTCGTAACCGTGTCAAATATTGGCTGGATTTCGGTAACAGCCGTTCAAGCGGTCAGGTCATTTTATCCACCCTTGAAAAAGTAACACAACCTGCATCGGAATTATACCGTACTGTAGAAAGCCTGCCTTTAGTTACAGAGGAATTTAAAGACCTGCTTACCACTTCGGAACAGGAAGATAATACACCAAGCTGTTCTTTAGCCGAGGCACTCACCAAGCAGGATTTGTTTATTAATTCTGCATTGGCGAATTGTGGTGCATCCCTGCTTTGGCAACTATTCCGTGAGGGCATTTTATTTAACCGTGGTTTCTTTCTTAACCTTGCCGACTTCAGGACACAACCGTTAAAAGTGGCCTAATCCTGTTAAGCTCCCGCCGGATTGTCCGGCGGGCGGGCATACGCCCGCCCCGTTTTCGCCCCGTGCTTTCGCGTTGATTACTGATGATCGGTGAAATCACGGGGCGCTCCATTTCAACAGACCTGGCTAAAATTGAGCGAAAGATCATTGTTGAATGCGTTCATCGCGTTGCCATTCAAAAATATGTCGGCGTGCATCTCCCAGGCAAAAAAGTGCTTTACGTTTGGCCGACTCCAGATCATTCTGCCAGGATGGCCACGGATGGCTATATCCCGTTGGCTGATGCACAATACTAATGTGCCATCGTCCTTTGGTCTGGGGAGAAAGATTGAGCATAAAATCACCGGCTTTTGCAGCATAACTTCCTAAAGGCATCGGCGTCCATTTCAAACCCTCATTCTTTTCTTCTTCCAAATGCTGTATATAGGTGAGCATATTGATGATCACTTTCATTTCTCCTGATACAGCCGTATCTCCTGCAAGCATACGCTGTATGCTACGGATGATCGCATCGTATGTGCGATGATCTCCCCAGGTTTTCAAGCGGCTGGCCAGCTCTCCGGGTGTCAGTCCTAATTCATTGCACTGGGTATTAAAATAACTCAAATCGTCAGTTAGTTCCATTTTCAAACCATTTATGAAACAATAATACGTCATTATGTCGTTTAATCAAACCCATTTATGGCAATATTTATTAACATATTTGTAAAATCAACTTAAGGATTTTGTGTTTTAAGTTTTCTTTCACACTAAAATGATGACCTTTGCAACTTTAAAGCCAATTGTATATGCCGGTCCAGATCGTAAGAAATTTAGAAATACCCGCTCTTAGCTTCAACTTTAGTGATGAATACTGGCCGCTGATCAGTGCCCCTGTTAAAGATGCTTATGGTGTTGGCGAAGTGAAAGACGCAGCCATTGTACAGGAAGCCCTTAAACTGGCCTTTGGCAAATGTGGTGAATTATTCATGGGTATCATTACAAACGAAAAACACGCATCCTTCTATTTGTTTGTTCAGCATCTGCTGGAAAACAGCATTGATGTATTCAAGGCGATGCTGGGTGGTGAACAATTCCCCGAAATAAATAGCAGTGATTTTGCAAACATCAGAAGAACACTACGCATTATATTGGAGCAATCCACTACGGTAGACCTGGCCGGAACACCCAATTTTATGGCGGAGATCGCGCAAAATCGGCAGTCATATCATAATACCTTAGACAGGCTGCTTTACCTGGGCTATCAGGCCTTCATCATCAGTCAGGAGATCGCCAGAAGCCAGCTATTCCCGAAATCAGGTAATTTCGATATTGATGACGATGGTTTGTTAGGAATGGGTACTGAACCTGCCTATAAACCTATTTTCGATTACCTCGAAAGGGATATCCCTAAACATGGCGAAAGTGTAACCATATACAACACGATTGAAGATCTGATAGCGGTTTGGAGAGACATGGGTGTGGAGTATGGAGAGATGACCAGCTTTTTCGCGGAACAGATCAAAAACCCGCAATATAGATTTGCGCTCATTTTAAAAGATAGTTTGTACGAGCAAGCGAAACATGTATTTGGCCAACATGGAGATATTGTACTTAGTTTTTACGATGGTTTAACCGTAAGCCGGAGAAATGTATTGAGTTTTGAGGATTGCATATTGCGAAGCCAGGACATGAACCGAATCATGTACCGGCCATTGGTGGTGGTCAATGTAGATAACCAGGTTTATATCATGACTGGATATAACCGCTGGCTGGAATGCCTGAGCACCTTAACCACCAATGCCTTACCTTGGGGACACGTTGCAGAGGAATGGAACCAGCACAAGCCCATCAAGAAATTTGTGCAGCACCTGCAGGATACCCATGACGATATACTGGAGGACGCTGCCGTTGAATTGTTGAAAGCGGCAAAGGTTCCTTATGATAAATCTGTTAAAAGCTTAAGACAGCATAAGGGTAATAACTTTTCAATCGATAAGCTTAAAGGGGTAGGTGAGATCGACCTTGTTTTTGCCGATACGGAGAAGAAGATATTATACATTGTAGAATGTAAGCATAACAAATCCCGGTTCGATTACTTTAACTGGAAACGGGATTACACCGTATTTAAGGATAAATATGAAACGCAGCTCAATAACAAGATCACTTTTGCAAAAGCCAATACGGAAAGGGTATTAACTCACCTGGAAGTCATTAACGAGGTAATGATTCAGGATAAAGATACTTATACGGTGCAAGGTATTTTCCTGATCAATGCCCCTTCATTATATATGTATGATGCGGTGTTTCCAACCCTTACCCTTCACAACTTGCAGCAATTGCTGAATCTGGAATATGTTGTACCAAAGTTTGAGCTCACCTTACCTGATGGCCAGAAATTGATGGTTGAGCAGCCATATTTTACTAACTTGGCAAAATTGATCTGACCTTAACCACAAAGTCTATGTACAGAGGCGAATTTACTTTTCATCCAATAGGACAAGGCTGTTTTTACACCGGGGAGCTGTTTAGCGATAAAGCAAGGCTTTTCAATTTCGTTTACGATTGCGGCACCAATTCTGATCAACGTTATGTTCGGGAGGCCGTAGCTGGCTGGCCGGTAAAAACTGATGGGGAGAAGATCAACGTTTGTACCATCTCACATTTTCACAGCGATCATATCAGCGGTATCCCGCAACTACTCAAAAACACCCGTTGCGACCGGCTGGTAATACCCTATTACACGCCTTTTCAACGATTAATAATATACCTGCAATCTGGTTCTGATGATGATGAATACCGCAGGATTATGGAAGATCCTTATGGCTATTTCTCAGGACAGGAATTTAATATTGGGCAGATCATTGTGGTGCGCGGGGGTGACGAAGAAATAACTTTGCAGGGGCAATTTCCTAAAGCCCCATTCCCAACCGAAGGTAATAATGAAGCGCCAGAACTGATCGATACCAACAGCGATAGCGATAAATATTATCAGGAAGATGGACAGGAGGATAATCGCAATCTGCAATTCTTTGCTCGCTTACGTGATGAAGACCCAAGCGCGGAAGCCGGCAAGGTAAAAGTAAGGCATCTGCCGTACCAGTTGCGTACCCCACTTTACAAATTTATCTATTACACCCTATCTGAAGAAGATGGCTCTGATGCCGACCTTAAAGCAAAGACCGCCGCTTTGCGTAAAGCAGTGGATGATTATTTGGCGGCAAAAAAAATAGATACTTCAGCTGGCGTAAACTCCTTTAAAGACCTGTTCAATGCCGTACATATTAAGGAAATAACCAGAATTTATGGCAGCATCTTTGGCGCACATAAATTGAACGGCACTTCATTAGCCGTTTTTCACAAATTTTCCCTGGAACCAGGTGGTTATGAAATATTCCAGCGCCATCCTTTGGGCTGGCACTCGCTTTATCGGGTAGACCGCAAGCACGCCACCCTGATGACCGGCGATCTTAAATTGGGTACACTGGAAAAGCTACGGCTATTTCAGGACTACTATCATGCCAACCTGGATGACGTGTCCTACTTTCAGGTGATGCACCATGGCTCGGATAAGAATTGGCCATTTGGTTTTTCGGAAAGCAGGCTTGATTCTTTTCCTGCCTATGTGATTAATCATGGCGTTGGACGTAAACATCATCCCGGCCCTGAGGTCACCAAATTACTTCGAAGCATAAGGCCGCATAATATCCTGCTAAACAATGAATTAACCTTACTGCGCTATGCCATTTTCTACGGCTATAAATGACTATAGTAATAATTGTAAAAATTGATTAGGTTTGTTCTATACATCGGCGGGACCTCCTGCCGAATTGTGATAAGGTTTAGGTTGAAAAGTTCCCGCGATGGGAACTTTTCTCATTTATAAAGATTCTGCATAAACTTTCTCGACAATAACAACCAGTAATGTTACACATTTACATCTTTTAATGTGACACTTGTAACTTATATGGATGGCCTAAAGAGTACCGGTTTTATATATCAATAACGCCGCCTTTTGATCTCCGCTTTCCCTGGCTGCGATCAGCAATAAACTCAATTCCGGTACCAGTAAAGAAGTACGGGCACCATTGCGGGTTTTAATATGGCCGACCTGTTTATAGTCGGAATCACTTACTTGTTTGAAAATATCAACCGCGCCGCCACCACCGCTGAGATAAACTTGTTTGCTTTTAGCATCCCAATACAAGTCATCCACATCACCGACCATTGGGCCGCTGAAAATTTCCTTGCCTGTTTCGCTGTCATAAACGATCAGCTTTGCAGGCACACGATAGCCGACAATAATGCGGTGCTGTGCCTCATCATAAGCCATTGGAAAGTTGGCACGAGGCAGCAGTTTTGACCATTTAGCAGTCAGTTTTAACTGTTTCAGATCGGCCATACCGATCATGCCTGAACCCGGCAGGTTGACCCATAGCTTATTTGTTTTTGTCTCCAGTTGAAAAGATTCGGGGTGCGCGGGTAATATAATATCGCCCACCTGCTTGTGGCTGGCCGCATCGATAATGGCAATCCCGCCGCTGCCATAACCGACATAGATTTTATCCTCACCGGCATCATAACGCACATCGTCCGCATCATCGGCCAGTTTGATGCTGCCTGTTTTTTTCAGCGTTAAAGCATTATAAAAACCACATTCGCCCGTTCCGCCGTTGGCGATTAAGAGTTCCTGGTGTTTGGGAATATAGGCGACACCCTGCGGTTCATCCAGCCCGGTGATACTCCCGGTTACTTTTCCATTTTTCAGATCAACAACTTCCAGCGTGTTGTTACCTAAAGCGGCTATATAGGCGATCTGGTCCTTCAGATTAATATCAATATGGTCAATGCGGCCTTTGACGTTAGGTAAGGCGATTTCTTTTTGCAAAGTGAGTAATTGCTTTCCGGTTTCCTGCGCCCTGCAATTGGTAAAGCAACCCAGCGCAGCAAATAACAGTATTAGACGATTAAGATTCATATTCATCGGTTTGAATAACGAAGTTAGGGTTAGTTTCTGTTATCTTTTGGTAGTAATCAATTATAGGATGGCGCAATACAAATTTCCCACAGAATTAACCGGTATAATCGCCGCGTAGGCAGCCGAAACAAAAGGATTAGATTTTTAACTTTGACCTGTATGAAATGGATCACCCGTGAAAAACCAAAAATAGACCGCATCGCCTGTCCCTGGCTGATCAAACGGTTTATTGACCCGGATGCGGAGATCATTTATGTGCCTTTCGCGGAAGTGTTGACCAAAGCCAAAGAACTGGAGGCTATACCGTTTGATCTGCCCAACGTGGAATATACCCACTATGACGATCAATGTACATTTGATTATATCATCAAAAAGCACCAACTGAAAGACCCGGCACTTGACCGGATCGCCGCCATTGTGCGCGGTGCAGATACCGACCGGCACGATTTCGCGCCGCAGTCCGCCGGGCTGGAAGCCATCTTTTCGGGGCTGGCTTATAACAGCACTGACGACCAGGAGCTGCTGGCCTTTGGAATGCGCATTTATGACGGTCTGTATAATTGGGCCAAACTCCTCTATGATAAAAAGCATTCACAGACCGGAACAGCCGAACAAATGCTACTGGAAGTTTTTACCAAATACCTGCAAAAAGGTGATCGAAAAAAAGCCCCTGCCTGGGCTAAAGAATTAAAAGAAATGATCCAGGATCAACTCGACACGAATATGAGTTTGAGTTTACAACAGGTTTCCCAAAACCTGGAGATCAATCCCTCTTATTTATCCCGCGAGTTCTCCAAGTATTTTGAGAACCTTTCTTTTGGTGACTATATCCGGAAACTGCGCATTGAAAAGGCTATCCATCTTTTAGAAACAACGCTGTATCCACTGACAGAGATTGCTTACCTGACCGGCTTCTCCGACCCAAGCCACTTTAACCGCATCTTTAAAAAACAGATGGGTGTGACGGCATCCGAATACCGGAAAAATTTACCGAAAAAGTAAAATCTGTACCAGTAGTCATTTCCGTTCTATTTTAGCGCCAAAAAACCGCCTAATCTTGCAGTAAATTATACCGCAAGATTTTATCTATGGAATATCCGGCTCTAAAGGCACCTTTCAAATTCAGCTTACTAATCGCCTGTATTGTTTTTTTAGGCATACCGGCGCAGGTTTCTGCCCAATCCGGCAGGGTTTACCTTGACTCATTGCTAAAAACAGCATCGGTCAATTACCCGCTCATTAAGGCGAAAAGATTGCAAACCCAGGCTTTGCAGTCCGCCGTTAAATACAAAGAGAATGGGATTATCCCCACGCTGACCGCCTCTTACCAGGCAGATTATGCGACCTATAACAATATCACGGGGATGATCTACCCGCAATACATCACGCCGATCAGCGGCCCGCCGAGCGTTTCCAACAATTATAGCGGTGTATTTGGCAGCGCCCTGGCGCTTGACCTGCTTTGGGAACCCATTACGTTCGGGCAACGGGGCGCTGATATAGATTTAGCCAAAGGCCGTGCACAAACCGGCAAGGCGGATGAAGAACTCACCCTGTTCCGGCAACAGGTCTACGTAGTTAATGCCTGGCTCAATTATTTGATTGTCAACGACCTCATCAAAGTTTACCAGGAGGATTTCAACCGTTCTGAATTTAATTTAAAGCAGGCACAAAGTTTAGTGACCAGCGGGTTAAGGCCGGGTACGGATTCATCGTCTTTCAGCGCGGAATATACCCGCAACCAGATACAATTAATTGCTTTTGAACGGCGAAGGGATTCCACCCTGATCACCCTCAAAGAGCTGGTAGGCGGCCGCCTGCCCGCCGGTATGATACTGGATACGACTTTGTATAAACACTTGCCCGTATTGACGCTTGCAGATACATCGACAAGCGAACACCCGGAAATTACCCTGGCAAAAACAGCGATCACGACCAACGAACTCGCCTTAAAATCACTCCAAAAAAGCATCATGCCGCACCTGACGCTTTGGAGCACGGGCTATGGCAGGGGATCGGGCATTGCGGCAAACGGGGCGGTCAATTCATCCGATGGCCTCGGTTTTCAGCGGTATAACTATGCCGTAGGCGCACAAATTTCTTTTTCCATACTGGAAATGTTCCGGCAAAAACCGTTATGGCGGCAACATGAACTGAATACCGCCGCCAGCAGGGAACAATTAAATCAAACAGAATTACAACTCAACAGCCAAAAGGAAATTGCGGATGTGGCATTAGCAAAAAACCTGCAATCTGCCGGTCTTGCACCCAGGCAATACCAATCAGCTTTATTTTCTTACCAGGCGATCCGTGCGCGCTACCAGTCGGGCTTGATCAATTATTATGACGTGATCCAGGCGCAGCAATTGTTATTTCAATCAGAAGCCGCCGTTAAGATCGCCAATTATAATGCCTGGAAGTCGCTGCTAAGTAAAGCGGCTTACGAAGGCAACCTGAACCTGTTTTTAAACCAATACGGCAAATGAATATCATCCAATTTATAATTTCTTCGTTAAGGAAGCCGATCACCATTGTTGTTGCCGTTATCGCGATTGTTTTCTTTTCCGTGGTATCCATCAAAACCATGCCGGTGGATATTTTTCCAAAGCTGGGTACATCCGCTATCTATGTCGCGCAAACCTATGGCGGTTTATCCGCTGAACAGGTCGAGGGCTTTATTACCTCTTACTACGAATATCACTTTTTGTACGTATCCGGTGTTAAATCGGTAGAAAGTAAAAGTATACAGGGTTTAACGCTCCTGAAAATTAATTTCTATGAGGGCACGGATATGGGACAGGCGACCGCCGAAGTGGTCGCGATGGTCAACCGCGCCAGGGCCTTTATGCCGCCGGGAACGGTCGCGCCTTTCGTGACCCGTTTTGATGGCGGCAGTGTGCCGGTGGGCCAGCTGGTCTTCAGCAGCCCGAACCGTTCGCTTTCCGAAATTTCCGATTTGGCCTTGTTTAAGGTAAGGCCGATGTTCTCCACGTTGCCGGGCGTTTCCGCGCCGCCTCCCTTTGGTGGTAACCAGCGTTCCGTGCTCATCAAGGCCGACCCCAATAAGATGCGCAGCTACGGGATTAGCCCGGAAGAACTGGTAACGGCCATTGCCAAAGGCAATACGATCATGCCATCCGGTAATTTACGCATGGGCGACCAGATGCTGGTCGCACCCCAAAATACCGTAGTCGACAATATCCAGGATCTGGGCAATATCCAGGTCAGGCCCGGCAACGGCCCGGCTGTTTATGTACATGACCTGGCACAAATAGATAACGGGGGCGACATCACATCGGGTTATGCGCTGATCAATGGCAAACGTTCGGTTTATATCCCGGTGACCAAAAGGGCGGATGCTTCCACCTGGGACGTGGTACAAAAAGTAAAAGCTGCTTTACCGGATATGCAGGCCGCCATCCCGCCGGATATTAAAGTCACCTACGAATTTGACCAGTCGGGTTACGTGATCAATTCCCTGAAAAGCCTGATGACCGAAGGTATCCTCGGTGCCTTGTTAACGGGCTTAATGGTATTGCTTTTTTTACGGGATTGGCGCGGTTCGCTGATCGTGGTCTTAACCATCCCGCTGGCCTTGTTATCCGCTGTTATCTTCCTGAAACTTTTCGGGCAATCCATCAATATCATGACTTTAGGCGGTTTAGCTTTAGCTATTGGTATCCTGGTGGATGAGGCCACCGTCACCATCGAAAACATTCACCATCACCAGGAAAAAGGCGAGCCGAAAGGCCGTGCTATACTGGAAGCCTGTAAGGAGATCGCCTTACCGAAATTGCTGATCCTGCTTTGTATTTTGGCTGTATTTTTCCCGGCTTTCTTTATGTCGGGCATTCCTAAAGCGATGTTCCTGCCGCTTTCTTTATCGGTGGGTTTTGCCATGATCGCGTCTTTCCTGCTCTCCCAATCTTTTGTGCCGGTGATTGCCAACTGGCTGTTTAAGGATCAATTGAGCGGCAGCGCGAAAGAAAGCAAAAGGATGTCCCGCTTTAAAGAAAGGCATGAGCGTTTGATCCACCGGTTATCCCCCGGACGAAACCTGTTAATTCCTGTTTACCTCTTACTTTCTGTTGCCTTAGCGACGCTGCTCTTTTTCACGGTAGGTAAAGAACTGTTCCCTAAAGTGGATGCCGGGCAGTTCCAGGTCAGGCTAAGGCTACCCGAAGGGTCACGTATCGAGCGGACTGAACAAAAGACAAAACAACTCCTGCATTTGATGGATAGCCTTTCCGGCGGCAACAAGATCGCCATATCCTCCGCTTATGTGGGTTTATTGCCATCCAGCTACCCGGTCAGCGCCATTCACTTATGGACGAGCGGCCCCGAAGAAGCGGTGCTGAAAGTCAAATTTATTTCGGGCGCAGGTATCAAACCGGATGATTTTAAAGAAAAAATTCGGCAAGAGGTCAGCAGGCAAATGCCCACAGCACACATTTCCTTTGAACCAGCTGATTTGGTAGAACAGGTAATGAGCCAGGGAACGGGTACGCCGATACAAATACAGGTCTTAGGCAAAAGCCTGGCACAGGACCGGGAGTTTGGTAAAAAGATCGTGGAAAAACTGAAAGGGCTATCCTATCTCCGCGATGTGACCTATAGCGCGCCGCAAGGCTATCCGGCGATGAAGATCGAGTTTGACCGGGTGAAATTGGGGCAACTGGGTTTGACCGTGGAAGATGCCGGGAAATCACTGGCTGCAGCCACCGCGTCCAGCCGTTTTACCCAGCCCAATTATTGGGTGGATAAAGCCGCCGGAACCGCCTACCAGGTGCAGGTACAGGTGCCGGAACTCATCATGAATGATCCGGGCCAGGTGGATAATATTCTGTTAAGTTCCAATAACGGCAAACAGGTGTATATGCGGGACGTAGCGACCTGGAAAATGGGGAACGTAGAGGGTGAATATGACCGCCTGAACCAAAAACGTTTTATTACCATTACGGCCAATTTACAGGGCAGGGCATTAGGTTCAGCTATTAACGATATTGACAAAATTATATCGAATACCGGCAAGCTGCCTGAAGGCATGAAAATACAGCAGCCCGGACAGGCAGAGGTGTTTTTACAGACTTTTACGGAATTGCAAAATGGCATTTTACTGGCCATCGTGGTCATCTTCCTGTTGCTGGCTGTCAACTTCCAGTCGTTCCGTTTATCCCTGGTCATTATTGCGGTGATACCCGGTATTTTGGCGGGAAGCCTGTTGTTGCTTTGGATATGCGGCAAAACTTTAAATATCCAATCCTATATGGGATGTATCATGGCGGTTGGTGTTGCGGTAGCAAATGCCATCTTGTTTGTTACGCAGGCGGAAAAGCATCGTAATGAAAAATTGAAAGAACCCTATTTGCATGGTATCAAAGATAGGATCAGGCCGATATTGATGACCAGTTTAGCCATGATCGCGGGGATGATCCCGATGGCATTGGGTTTGGGCGAAGGCGGCGACCAGACCTCGCCTTTAGGCACAGCCGTGATCGGCGGGCTTATCTTTTCGCTGTTTTCCAGCCTGGTGATCTTGCCCTTAATCTATCAATCGGCTATTGGCAACAAGCCAGCCCATCAGCTATCCTTAGACCCGGATGACCCGCAAAGCCGGTATCACCTTTTAACCGAAAGTAAATTATGAAAAGTATAAAGTATATATTGTTAATCCCCGTGTGCCTGCTGGCCGCCTGTGGTGGCAGCTCTACGGAAAAAGCCGTTCCGCAGGGGCCGCCTGAAAAGCCTGTTGTTAAACTGGTGACTTTAAAATTAGAGCCGGTTTCCAGCAAATTGAGTCTCACCGGGGAGATCATTCCTTATGACCTGGCCAATATTTATGCCCGCACACCCGGCTATGTCAAAGAAGTAAAGGTGGACATCGGTTCGAAAGTGAGCAAGGGACAGGTTTTATGTGTACTGGATGCGCCGGAACTGAACGCGGCGCAGGCGCAAAGCCAAAGCAACAGCATGGGCGCTAAAGCCAAATACGAAACCAGCCGGACGACTTACCTGCGCTTATTAAAAGCTGCCCAAACACCCGGCGCGGTAGCTGATAACGAACTGGACATCGCCCGTAACCAGATGCGGACGTATAGCTCGGTTTACCAGGCATCCCGTTCGGCAACGCAGGCCAATAAAGCCATTGAAGATTACCTGGTGATCCGCTCCCCTTTTAACGGGGTGGTGACGGCGAGGAATGTCTTTAAAGGGGACTTTGTGGACAATACCGGCAAAACGTTATTGTTCCGGGTAGAAGATAATTCGTCTTTAAGGGTGGATGTGGCCGTACCTGAAGCCTATAATTCAACAATGCTGAAAGATAACGAAGCTGCCTTTACGGTATCAGCTAATCCGGGGCAGGTATTTAAAGCAAAACTGGCCCGTAAATCGGATGCCATAGACCCGCAGACCCGCAGTGAAACCTGGGAGCTGACTTTTCCCAATGAAAAAGGCTTGCTGAAACCGGGGATGTTTGCGCAAATCACACTTCCGGTCAGCCGCCCGAAAGAGGGCTTCCTGGTGCCTTTTAAAGCGGTAGTAACGACACAGGAACGTAAATTTGTAATTAAATTAGTAGGTGGTAAAACCCAATGGGTAGACGTGAAAACCGGGTTTACCACGAAAGAAAAAACCGAAATTGCTGGCGACCTGAAACCGGGAGACCAGATCATAGCCCAGGCTAATGAAGAAATCAAAGAAGGCATAACTGTACAAATTAAACAATGACCAACTAAAACATCGAAATATGGAAACACAAAAATTTAGCCGCAGGCAAGCCTTACAGGCGACAGCGGTTTTAGGAACAGCATTATTACTACCCGCTACCAAACTGGAAGCCATGCCCGTACCCGCGGCTAAAACATCACCGATCACCGCCGATGAAATGGCCGCTATTGATGCGGCTTTAGGCAAGAAAGGCAGCTATAAAGAGGCCGAACAGGTTTATACCACACCACTTCCCCGCAATGACCTGAAAATGAAAATCAAGGGTGAACCCGTACCGATCCCGTTCGGTTTCGGCGGCTGGGTATCATTCAAAAAATCCACGGACGGTAAATCTGCAATGGTGATGAGCGATACCGTTTTGCAAATGGAAGAAGTAAACCCTTTAATATCGGCGGCACATGCAAACGGCCTTGAAATAGCCGCTATCCATAACCACTTCTTTTACGAAGAACCACGCATTTTTTATATGCACATACATGGCATGGGTTCCATCGCCGACCTGGCTAAAAAATATGCCGACACGATCCGCGACAGCAAGATCTTCCCGGCGAACCAGCCTGCGCCATCCGCGCCACCGGCTACGACGGCTAAAGACATTTTCGATATACCTGCTTTGGACGCCATTGTAAAAGCGACCGGCACCGTAAACGGCCCGACATATAAATACACCATCGGCCGCAGCGACGTGAAGGTCATGGCGATGGGCGTGGAAATGACCACGAATATCGGCCTGAACACCTGGGCATCTTTTGCCGGTACCGCAGATAATGCGCATATCGCGGGCGATGTGGCTATGCTGCAAAGTGAAGTAAATACGGTGATCAAAACTTTAAGGGCGCATAACCTGGAAGTTGTCGCTGTGCATAATCATATGCTGGGTGACAACCCGCAAATGATCTTCCTGCACTATTACGGGCGCGGCAAAGCAACCGAACTGGCGCAGGGTTTCCGCGCCGCGTTGGATGTCTTAGGCAAGAAGCCCGGCAACATGGGCGGTATGAAGATGTAATTGTTTAACCAAATTTAAAACCCAATCCTATGAAATGGATCACCCGTGAACGGCCAAAAATTGACCGTATCGCCTGCCCCTGGCTTATTAAAAAGTTTGTTGACCCGGAGGCGGAGTTTGTGTTTGTGCCTAAAGAACAGGTTATAGCGCAATCAAAAACGCTCCATGCGATACCTTATGATATTACCGGCGTAGAATATACGCACGAAGGGGAACGCTGCACGTTCGATTATATCATCAAGAAACACGGATTGACCGATCCGGCAGTTTTACAGCTGGCGGATATCGTTAGAGGCGCGGATACCGCCCGCTTCGACCTTGCACAGCAGGCGGCTGGGCTTTGGGCAATTTCAGCCGGGCTGTCCTATAACTTCAGGGATGATCACGAGCAACTCGCCTTCGGGATGATCGTTTACGATGCCTTATATAGCTGGGCCAAATATGTACAGGAAGAAAAACACACATGGAAGAACGATTAAATAAGATCAAGCCAGCTTATTCACTGCTGGATATCACTAAATACTACCTGAAGCTCGGCACCTGGGGTTTCGGCGGGCCGGTGGCCTTAGTGGGTTATATACACCGTGACCTGGTGGAAGACAAAGGCTGGCTAACCGAAGAAGAGTATAAAGAAGGGCTGGCTTTGGCGCAATTAGCACCGGGGCCTTTGGCTGCACAGTTAGGCATCTATATCGGGTTTGTTCATTACGGGCTGATCGGCGCGACGCTAACCGGGCTGGCCTTTGTACTGCCGTCTTTCATTATGGTCGTTTTATTAGGGATGGCTTACCAATTGTACGGCGGTTTAGCCTGGATGCAGGCGGTGTTTTACGGGGTTGGCGCAGCGGTGATCGGGATCATCGCGATGAGCGCATATAAGCTGACGGTCAAATCTGTCAGCAAATTTGAACTGGCGGCCATGAAAGCGAAATGGTTACTGTGGTTATTCTATATCGCCGGGATCATTATTACCGTAGTCACGCAAAAGGAAGAAATCTTACTATTCCTGGCTTGCGGTATTGGCTATATGCTGATCAAAGCGCCCCCCAAATGGCTGAAGAAACCTGCGGTATTGCCGGTAACGCTATTGGTCGGTACAGGGTTCTGGCAATACGACGGCAAAAAACTGGTAGAAATGGGCTGGTTCTTTCTAAAGGCTGGCGCATTTGTATTCGGCAGCGGGCTGGCTATCGTGCCGTTCCTGCATGGCGGCGTGGTAAAAGAGTTTGGCTGGCTCAATGAACACCAGTTTGTTGATGCGGTAGCCGTCGCTATGATCACACCGGGGCCAGTAGTGATTACCGTTGGTTTTATCGGTTACCTGGTCGCGGGATTTCCCGGCGCTTGTGTTGCCGCTTTAGCTACATTCCTACCCTGTTACCTGTTCACGGTTGCCCTTGCGCCATCCTTTAAAAAGATCGCCAAGAACGCCAGCATCAAAGCCTTTGTGGACGGCATCACTGCCGCTGTTATTGGTGCTTTGGTAGGTTCAGTAATCATTATTGGTTCACGTTCAATCATTGATATCCCCACGGCCTTGATTGCAATAGCAGTCTTATTTGCGCTTATCTACGTAAAAAAATTACAAGAACCCTATATCATTGGCATCGCAGCAATTGTCGGCTTCGCGATAAAGACATGGTTGTAAAAGATTCATTTATTTCATAGTAAAGATTTAATCCATATTAAAAATCAGCAATTATGACATTAAAAGATGTAAATGTTTGACATCATAAGGTCCATTGACATTTCTAATTATTAAATGATTCTTATTATTGCAACTATACTGGCCCTATCATGCCGAATGACAATTTTTCCGTGTTCTATCAATCCCTGGTGGCTTCTTTGTTTGCCGGACCGATTTTTCAAGTATGGAAATCGCGGAACAGTTTACCCTATCAAAGACTTTCATTATTGATGGAGCGGTTTTTCATTTTATCTTAAAAAATGGTGACACCTTAGATAAAGGCGTGCCGAAAGAAAAGTCTGCAAAGTTTTATAAGGATTCTATGCGTTATGCCATTGAAATTCCCGCCACGGATATTGGTTTTAATCCCTAAGCAGCGTTGGTTTGTTTTGAAATTCTGATCCGTTTACTTTTCACCTCACCGGACAATACCCGGTTGATGTCATCGATACTATAATAAAGGATTCCTCCAATTTTAGTAAATGGAATAGTGCCGTTGTCCCGTAGGGTCTGCAAGGTATTATCAGATATTTTGAGCATATTTTTCACCTGATAGCTTTTCAGCCACTTTTTGGGTTCTTCGATCGCATGGCCTAAAAGCCCCTTGATCTGATTCAGTAATTGCTGGCCAAATTCCTGCAAATCTTCTTTGGTTATGATTTCTGCTGCCATAATTCATATCATTTGAGGTAAACTGATACAAATTTGCCGGATATTAATAATAAATATGTCCGACACTATCCGAGTCGGACATGAAGTTTTTAAAAAGATGGTATTAAAAAACCATTTGAATTGTGCACGCATTGCGTGCACAATTCAAATGGTTTCAAACTTGTGGTTACAATTTGCGTCCACAAGTTTTTAAGCGTTACCTATTATTGTTTATCGTTATCGATTTCTTTATGCTTATTGATCTCCATTTCAATTTCGTTGGCCAGTTGTTCCGCAGTGGGGAGATAAAGTTGATATTTTGATGCGAATATGTTGCTGTTATCCGGTAAGGTAAATTTTACAACTGTATCATTTTTTTCCAGGCACAGAAGTATTCCAACCGTTGGCGTTTCATGGTTTAATTTTTCTATACGGTCATAATAATTAACATACATCTGTAGTTGGCCAATATCCTGATGTGTGATCTTGTGAGTTTTCAGTTCGATGATCACAAAGCATTGTAGCAGCCTGTTATAGAACACCAGATCAACATAAAAATCATCACCATCCAGATGAATGCGCTTTTGCCTGGCGACAAATGAAAAGCCATTCCCCAATTCAAGCATAAACTCTTGTAGATGGGTTATCAAAGCATTTTCAAGGTCCTTCTCGAAATAGGCCGCCTCCGGTTTCAACCCTAAGAATTCAAGTACCATAGGGTCTTTAATGATGTCTTTGGGATTTTCAGGTTGCTGTTCGTTTCTTGCAACAGAAAGCACTTTATCCTTATCCGAACTCAATAAAAGCCTTTCAAATAGATGGCTATCCACCTGTCGCTGGACCTGCCGGAATGACCAGTTATTTTTGATCGTTTCGCTCTGATAAAATTCCCGTTTTTCTCTATCCGAAATAGTTAACAGTAAAGAATAATGCGACCAGCTTAATTGTGCAGACACTGTCTGCACAATTGGATAGCTCCTATAAAATTGACGAAAAAGATTAAGGTTTCTGGCCGAGAATCCTTTGCCGAACTGGGGTATGAGCTTCTCTGATAAATACTTTATAAGTTGAGTTCCATATACGGCGCGGTCAGCCCCCTGTTGTTCTTCTTCAAATATTCGCTTTCCGATATGCCAATACATTACTACGCGTTGGTAATCGACAGCTCGGACAGCCGCTTCTCTCGCCGATGTTATGATCGCTTTTATTTCTTCTATTATTATTAATTCATTGCTCATGCTAATACCCCCTCTCCGGCACCATTTGCGATTGATATTTGTTGGTTAGCTTGTAAACGCCCCCGCAATGCCTGCATATCACGGTTGACCTTTTTGTCCTTCATTTTCGCATAGATTTGCGTCGTGGTCAATTTGGTATGTCCAAGCATCTTGCTTACTGTTTCTAATGGTACATCATTTTCGAGAGTTACAGTTGTGGCGAAGGTGTGTCGGGCGATGTGAGTAGTCAACACTTTTTCTATTCCGGCAAGATCCCCTATTTCCTTCAAGTAGGCGTTCATCTTTTGGTTGCTCTTTACCGGCAGTAGCCTGTTATTAATAATTCGGGCATCATGTTCTGCATACCGTTCAAGAATTTCAATTGCTTGTGGTATCAATGGCACGTTGGCCTCGATAGCTGTTTTGGTTCGGGTGGTTTTGATCCAGGTAACTCCATCGGAACCCGTTACGACATGCTGAGGGGTCAGCTTGTCTACATCCACAAAAGCATAACCTGTGTAGCAGCAAAATAAAAAGGTATCGCGTACCTCTGCCAGGCGCTTCACCGTAAAATGATACTCGGACAACTGATTGATTTCATCCCATTCCAGTTCAACCCGGTTAACCTTATTATAGGTGCATTTAAAAAGGTTAAATGGATTGTGGCTCATCCATTGGTTATTGACAGCCAGGTTGATAATCTTTTTGAGGTTTTTGATATACCGCATAGCAGTGTTATGTTCGATCTTATCCTCGGTTTTTAAATACATTTCCAAACCCGTTACAAAGGAGTAATCGATGGACTCCAGATACAAATCCGGTTTCTTATACCTGAATTGAATGTACTCAGCAGTCTTTTTGCGAACGGTTTTATATTTGGTAAGCGTAGCCCTCACAAAATCTTTATCCAGCAGTTTTTCAAGTTTACTATTGTGTTCATCAAAAACCTCCAGCAACATCCGATGAATTGCTCCTTCACCTGTATACTTTTGTTTGATCTTTTCAGCTGTAATAAAATCTTCTGTGCGTTTTAAATCGTCGAAAGCACGGCGGATTTCATTGGTTGCTTCCATGATTTGTGTGTTAACATCCCTAACCTCTGCACCGTTACCTTTTAAATAGCCTGTCTCCGCATCCCATTTTTTCGGATCAACTTTTCTTCCAAGGGATATTTCACAGCGTTTGCTGAGATAAGTAATCCTCGCATAAAGTGGGACCATACCTTGAGAATCTGTTTTTCTTTTGTCAGCCCAGATCAGAACTGAAAACTTTTGTGCATTTTTCATTTAATTAAATTTTAAATACCTGATTAATAATCTGGTCACGAAAACTCGCTTTTCGTGACCAATTTTTCACTTATTCAAGTGCTTTAAAATCAATCAATTAACCTCTTATTCGGTGACCTATTTTGGACATTTAAAATAGGTCACCGAGTTAGTCACCAAAACCATTAAATCCGGTGTTTTTTCCGGTACCAGAACCCTTCGGATCATAATTATCGCAGGATTCTGAGTTGGTCTGATATGCCCTCAGATTAAGGTCATTTTTAAACCAGAAATTTGCGTTAAAATGAGGTGATTTGATGCCAAATTTTATGATTGCAAATAGTTGATTTACAATTAGTTAATCATTGATTTGGTGACTAAATTAGGTGTTCTGAGCCAGTCACCGAATAGGTCACCGGATGGGTCATAAATGCTGAGGAACTATGCGGATTTTTGAGTATAAAAAAAGCGCTTAGACCAGTAATCTAAGCGCTTTTGATGTGCCTTGCGGCTCTTTTAGCGGAATGGACGGGACTCGAACC
>NZ_WWEO01000029.1 GCF_009928685.1 Mucilaginibacter agri
AAACGGATATACAGAGAGCCAGTAAGGTCAGATCAACAAAGGGTTTGCTTATTCATGTTTTTGGTAAAATTGCTGCCGCTTTTATTTATCTTGTCTTTTAACCCTTGATTCGCATTATAATATTAATCTGATCTAAGGTTGATGTTTAATGCATTAAAAAAAACACCTACCTCGTACATGAGGTGTGAAAAAATTATTTTGCCCTTCCTCACATTTGCTGTGCTAAATTTTAAGCTATGGCAAATTATAATGAAACTCCAAATGACTTTCCAAAAGTTCACCGTGATCAGTTGATCACCGTGCAGGACTTGATCGATTTTAAGCAACAGCTGATTGTTGACATTAAAAAGCTATTAAAAGAACAGACCGGCCATCCGGGACACCAATGGCTGAAAGCATTCGAGATAAAGAAGATGCTGCGCCTTTCTGAAAGCAAGCTCCAATACCTTCGAGACAAAGGCCTGATCCCTTTTAAAAAGTTAGGTGGTATTACTTATTACAACCTGGAGGATATCCAGGCGCTGATGAACTCCGGTAAGTTGAACGATCAAATGAAAATGGCATGAAGCGTAAAGCAAAACGCGTAGTTCCGAACGTCCATAAATCACCCAGGAAAAGCGTAAAGATAGCACCTCGAAATGATGACGGATTGGGCACTTCTGTGCCTCCATCATTGGCCACTATTGAAATTTATTTTGACCAAAAGGGAATGTTGGAGGTTGCAGGTGATTTTTATGAAGAACATGAGCTAAGGGCCTGGAAAACTTCAACAGGTTACCCTGTTAAAAACTGGAAGGTCTGTGCAGCTGAATGGATCTTTAATTACCGGCAGGACATCAAACGAAAATTCAGGATATCTCCATTTTACAGCGAATCGTCATGAGTAACTAATTAATATTCTGATGACAATTTGGCGGTTCGTGGGTCGCCTGTGAATTCGTTTGCCGAAACCTTCGGATTTATTCAATAGTCCTAAACGAAGTATTTGTCACCATCAATCTAAAGCTATCAAACAAGAAAGTTTTTGTGAACTATTGGATTTTTAGGGCAATCGTACAAGGAGCTCATACGAACGGGACGAAACAAAACAAATGACTGCTTTCGGTACATAATTATAGATTTCGGTATTTACAGCAATATGTATTTATGCAATTATGCAACTATAGAAAAGTGTAATTATTGAAATACAAAATTACAGATATATGCAATTACAGATGTCTGCAATTAGAGAATTATGTATCTGAAGATTTACAGCATTATGCAATTACAGCATGATGTATTTATTAAAATATAGAATTACATAACATGGGAAAGATCATCACCGTAGCCCACCAAAAAGGGGGCGTTGGAAAAAGTACACTGGCTATGAATTTAGCAGTGTGTTTTCAGGATCAATTAAAGGTTGCTTTGGTTGATACGGATTTGCAAGGCAGCCTCTTTCAGATCAAAGAGGAATTGCCCAACCTCGCAGTGCTATGTAACGACGAATTGCAGGAGATCAAACAATTAGACTATGATCTGATTATCGTCGATACGCCCCCTTACCTGTCGAACAAGCTGCCGGAATTATTTAGCCTGTCGGACTTCATATTAATACCGACTAAGGCAGGATTTTTCGATGTGATGGCTATCCGTTCAACTATCGCATTGTTAAAGGATGCACAGGTAAAGAAGCCGGATACACGGGCCGGTATTGTCATGAATATGATCAAGCCGCGCTCTGGTATTACCAAGGAAGTGAGCGGCCTTTTAGAAAGCATGGAAACCCCTGTTTTGGACACGATGATATATGACCGGGTGAGCATTGCAAGGTCATCAATTACCGCAGGGGTTTTGCAAGGGAACGATAGCAAAGCGATAACGGAAATTACAGCTTTAGCGGAAGAGATCGTAAACCGCATCAGTGCATAATTACATAAATACAGATTTATGTAGTCGCCAAATCTCTGATTCATTCAGGTACTTAAAGAAAAATTCACAATGACAGATATTAAAGATAAACTGGGCGGGTTGGCGGACAAACTTAAAAAGGAAACGCCAAAAACGCCGATTCAGGAAGTGCAGCCGGTCAGGCAAACTGCTGCCGTAAAGGAAGAAGAGGCGCAGTTAAACGTATGGATTCCAAAGGCGCTGTTAAAGCGTGTGAAAACCTATGGGGTAGAATATGATGCTTCGTTAAAGGATATCAGTATTGATGCCTTAAAGTTCTTCTTAGATGCCAAATTGAAGAAGTCAACTTGATGCAGGTCTTAACGGAATACAGGCAGATTGAAGAAGTCTTAAAGGAGGAGATTGCCTCTTAACAGCAATCAGCAAGATAAACGTTTGTCGGACAAACGGATCTTGCCCCTGCCTTCCAAAGTCAGTCGGGGGATGTGTAAAAATCCTCCAGGGTCGGATTTTTAAAGATTACAGTAATGGAAAATCAAGAAGAAAACAGGGAACGCAAAGTAACCACACGCTTCAAACCCAATGAATTTAAAGTGCTTGATACCCGGTTTAAGAAAACCAGGTTTTTAAAAATGAGCGAGTATATCAGATGTGTACTGCTTGAAAAACCAGTCACAGTAAACTACCGTGATAAGTCGATGGATGAAATGCTGGAAGAATTGGCTCTACTCCGAAAGGAGTTAAACGCAATTGGCAATAATCTTAACCAGGCGGTTCGCCAAATCAATAGTGCCCACGGAAATGCGGATAACCGGTTATGGTTAAATCTGCTTTCCATTATCGGCAGCAAGGTTGATCCGGCAATCGGACAGATCAAAGAACGTATGCAAAGTTTCTCAGAATTATGGTCGCAAAAATTAAAACCGGGAGAAGTATCAGCGGGGCAATAAATTACAATGAGCACAAAGTAAGGCTGGGGAAAGGAGAGCTAATTCTGGCACAAGGCTACCTGAAAGAACCGGCTGACTTAACGTTCACTGATAAGCTGCAAAGGTTGACCGATCTGACTAATCGGAATGAGCGGACGCTCGTCAATACGCTGCATGTATCGCTGAATTTTGCGGTGAGCGAACACCTCGAAAAAGACCTGCTTCAGCAGATCGCCGATGATTACATGGATGGTTTAGGTTTCGGCAAACAGCCCTATTTGGTCTATCAGCATCACGACGCAGGGCACCCTCATTTGCATATAGTCACTACTAATATCGAGCCGGACGGAAAACGGATCAGCTTTCATTTACTCGCCAACACGGCATCGGAAAACGCCAGAAAACAAGTTGAATTAAATTATAATTTGGTGAAGGCAGAAGACCAGGGCAAGCAGCAAAACATCATCAGTAAGCCCTTGGAAATGGTGGACTATGGTAAGTCAGAACTTAAAAGATCAATGACTAATGTAGTTAACGAAGTGGTTAGGGCCTATAAATTTACGAGCATACCTGAACTAAATGCGGTATTAAATCAATACAATATCACCGCTGATCGTGGGTCAAAAGATTCAAGAATGTATGAAAAAAACGGCTTGGTTTATTGGGTGTTGGATGGAAAAGGCAACAGACTTGGGGTACCGATTAAGGCCAGCAGCATCTACGGCAAGCCGACTTTAAAGAACCTTGAGTATCGTTTTCGGCTAAATGAGGTGCTTCGCAAACCCCTGAAAGAGCGTCTAAAGACGGTACTTGACAAAGCATTATTAACGCCGGTTTCAAAAACTGCGTTTCAAAAGAAGTTAAAAGAGGATGGTATCCAGGTCATTTTCCGGCAGAATGAAGAAGGCCGTTTGTACGGGATAACCTTCGTTGATCACCAATCGAAAGCGGTGTTTAACGGCAGCGATTTAGGTAAAACTTACAGCGCAGCTTCGCTGATGAACTGGTTCCGAAATGATGAAACAAGCCTTAGCGAAACCGTTTCGGCAAGAGAAACCAACAGTAGAAATAGGACTGATTTTGCTGACAAATTTTCAGGCTCAAACCCAACAGGTGGTGATAGCGATTCACTGCTCAACATATTATTCAAAGAAGAACAACAGGATATTGCCGCACTCGGCAGACTGCAACAAAATAAGCGTAAGAAGAAAAGAAAAGGTCACTCACTTTAGAATATACCATCATGCAAACAGGTGAAAACGAACAAGCCCTTAGAAAGATCATTGACTTTACCCGGCTTTTAAGCATTGCTATTTTAATAGTCCATTTTTATTTAAGCTGTTACCCGGCTTTTCAGATCGTAGGGTTAACCAAACCTTTTGTAAATCATATTTTATTACCGCTATCAAAAATGGTAGTTTTTGCCAAAGTGCTTTATGCTAAGCTTGCGGCAATCGTGCTATTAATGACCTCCCTTGTAGGCAGCAAGGGAAAAAAAGATGAATCCATTAAAGACAGCAGGATAATGATTTATTGCCTAACAGGCTTGATCTTGTATTTCATTAGTTCGCTATTCCTCACCCTGCGTTATCCGGCAACGACTATAGCATTATTGTACATAGGCGTTACTGCTATTGGTTATATGCTCCTGTTATCTGGTGTGAGCTTGCTATTCAGGATGCTTAAATTAAACTTAGGTAAGGATATCTTTAATAAAGAAAACGAATCGTTTCCACAGGAAGAGCGGCTATTAGAAAATGAATACTCAATTAACTTACCGGCAGTTTATAATCTGAAAGGTAAGAGCCGCAATAGCTGGATCAATATTATTAACCCTTTCAGAGGTACGCTGATCGGCGGCAGCCCAGGCGCTGGTAAGTCTTATTTTGTTATCCGTCACATCATCACCCAGCATATTCAAAAGGGATTTACCATGTTAGTTTATGATTTTAAGTATGATGATCTAACAAAGATCGTCTACAATGCGCTGCTCAAATACGGCCACTTATATAAAGTGAAGCCTACGCAATACGTCATTAATTTGGAGAATATTATGCACCGGGCTAATCCCTTAGAACCGCATACAATGATCGATATTACTGACGCGATAGATTCAAGCCGGACGATCATGCTTGGCCTCAACCGCGAGTGGATAAAGAAACAAGGCGATTTTTTCGTTGAATCTCCGATCAACTTTATTACCGCGATCATGTGGTTTTTAAAGAAATATGAAGACGGGCGCTATTGCACATTGCCGCATGTGATTGAGTTGGCTCAGGTAGACTATAAAGATCTTTTTGAGGTATTACTTCAGGAACCCGAAATTGAAGTACTGATTAACCCATTTGTGTCTGCCTGGCAAAATGAAGCTTATGAGCAGTTGGAAGGACAGGTAGCAAGTGCCAAGATCAGCCTGGCCCGTTTGTCATCACCACAGTTATACTATGTTTTGAGCGGCAATGATTTTTCATTGGATATCAATAATCCCGATGAACCTAAAATCGTGTGTTTGGCCAACAACCCGCAAAAATCACAGGTTTACGGAGCGGTATTATCTTTATACATCAACAGGATAAACAAGCTGGTTAACCGAAAAAATCAGCAAAAGTGTAGTATGATCTTTGATGAGTTCCCTACCATTTATTTCAATGGCATTGACAATCTCATCGCTACCGCCCGTTCCAACAAAGTTGCCGTTACCTTAGCCGTTCAGGATTACAGCCAGCTTAAAAAAGATTACGGGCGTGAGCAGGCAGAAGTTATTTTAAATATTGTCGGTAATGTTGTTTTCGGACAGGTAACGGGAGATACAGCCAAGCAATTATCCGAACGCTTTGGTAAGATCAATCAGGAAAAGGAAAGTGTTTCCATCAATAGCCAGGATACTTCTATTAGCAGATCAACCCAATTGGACTATGCGATACCCGCATCAAAAATATCGGGCCTATCTTCCGGTGAGTTTGTGGGAATGGTCGCAGATGATCCCGACAATAAGATCGAGTTAAAGACATTCCACAATGCGATTCAGAACGATCACAGTGCCATACGCGAAGAAGAAGCCGCTTATCAGCCTATCCCTAAAGTGCGTGATGTTGACCAGGCAGAAGTTTTAATGGCCTACCATCAAATCAAGGAGGATATTAAATTATTGGTTGATAGCGTATTAAGTAATCTATGTTGAATGCGGAAATAATTTTGCTTAATATTTATAAGTAAGAAATAATACAACGTATCCGTTGTACTGATTTCAATCGCTTTATTTTTCTTTTATACTTCCGATGAATAAGGAAGTATTATTAAGAGACCTGGGTGAAAAAATCCGCATTGTCCGCAAGGATAAGGGTATCACTCAGGTACAACTTGCCCACTCCATCGGAAAAGACCAGCAATCAATTCAGCGCTTAGAAACTGGAAATATCAACCCCTCTTATATTTACCTTCAGGAAATAGCAGAAGGCTTAAATATAAGCTTGTTAGACCTCCTAAGCCAGGAATTGCCTGCAAAAGCCTGATTAAAGAAACTTTCTTGGTTATTTAAATTATTACAGACGTAGTAAAGCTTCGCTGTACATATTTTAATTCGTCCAATTAATCTTAAGCTCATTGAAAGATACTGACTAATTACTTACCGATCTAAACCTTACTATTACGATGAGAACATTTGCAGAGCGCTTCTATAGTGCTTTAGAGAATCAGTTAAATGAAGTTTCCATTAACGGCGATTCCTTAGCCGATCAGTACAAAACCTCCATTATGCTTTGCAAAAAAGCAATGGCCAAATTAAAGAACTACATATCCAGCTACGCCTTCGAAAACAAGGAAGATGAAATTTATTTCTTTAAAGTGCTAAAGCCAAAGTTTTACAGCAAATACATTTTCTTTATCAATGTATACAACTTCATCATGCAGAAACCGACCGGCGGTGACGAGATCGTGAAGGAATACATAAACTACGAATTGACCGACCTGAAGAGGTTTTTCGACCACAATCATTCTTTTTATCAATATTACCGTTCAGGATCTACACAAATGGATGAAATCTATTTTACACGGGGCGGTTTTGACGTCCACGTTGAATTAGAAGATTTTGAGGAAGATGAGGTTTATTCAACCAGCCACGATTATAAGTTATCAAAGATCATTGCTAACGAAAAATACCAGGATTTTTTAAACCTGGAATTACAGAAGCTTATTGAACATAACGAGGAACCAACTCCAATGGCCCTTGAATTACCGTTAACCTGGACATTCAACAAGACCGATCTGATTGAATTGATCTATGCCCTTGTTGCTTTAGGCGTTTTTAATAACGGCAATACGGAAATCAAAACGGTAGTGAGTTTTTTTCAAACGGTTTTTCACGTCGACCTGGGGCAGTATTACCATAAGTACACCGACATTACCAGAAGAAAGAAAGATCGTACCGCTTTCTTGGATAAATTGAAACTTGCTCTATTGCGTAGAATTGAAGATAAATTAGATGAAGACGGATCTTTTCAGCAAAAGATCAAATTTGGCTAATCTGTAACTTTCAGTCTTCCAGTTTATTAACAAGATTAAAATAAAAAAAACACCTACCTTATACATGAGGTGTGAAAAAAAAATTTGCACTACTCCAACCTTTGCTTTCAGAATCGCCGCATGGTGCGGTGAGGATTAAAGCAAAGCAATATGTTGTCCTCTATTTCCTGGCAGCACTATCTCGCCGCCATCGTCATCATTACTGTATCCTATTACCTGTATATAGTGCTCAGGTATTACCAAAAGGAAATAGCTAATCTGTTTAATCGTAAGCCACAGACCGCGAATATTTTTTCCGCAGTTCAAGCTCCCGCTTATTCTGTTATGGGCCAGGCCAAACCGGATAATGGCGTAACAATTGGCGAAACACAAAACTTACCCTTTACAGACGTTCTGCCGGACGATCCTATTGAAGCCGTTACCAAGTCAACTGATTTGGTCAGCAATCAAAATGACCCTTCATCAGAATTAGTATCAGAAGCGGGAAACCTGATTGAAGCCTATAAGGACGTTGACAATAAACAGGAGTTTATTACACTCATAGGAATTTTAGTCGGCTCTTATAAACGGTTTCAGGAGCAAATAGACCTTCCGGCAGCACTTAGCCGTGTAGTGGAAATTTCCAAAGACAAATTAAAATTCACAGTTGCTTTATCAGACTTTCAAAACACCTGGGCGTAGGCAACATATCCCTTAACATCAAATTCAAATATTATGAAATCTCAAAAAACACACTTCAGCTCTGCGGTCGTAAACTTTCTCAGGCACACTTTGGCTACCATCACGTTGTTGATCATCAGCCTAAGCCTTTACGCACAGGATGGTAATTCAGGCATTACCGCTGCTACCACCCAGGTTAAAAGTTATTTCACTACTGGAACCAGCTTAATGTATGCTATAGGTGCCATAGTCGGGCTGGTAGGCGCTATCAAAGTATTTAAGAAGTGGAATGACGGTGAACACGATACCGGCAAAGTCGCTTCAAGCTGGTTTGGCAGCTGTATCTTTTTAGTAGTAGTTGCTACCGTATTGAAATCATTTTTCGGGGTATAAAATTCATATCATGGCATTATATCAAATCAACAAGGGCATTAACAAGCCTATCGAGTTTAAAGGATTGAAAGCACAATACATCGGCTACCTGGCAGTTGGATTGGTGTTGTTGCTGGTTGGGTTTGCTGTTATGTATATCGTTGGGGTTCCGGTAATATCATGTATTATCATTATCTCCGTATTAGGCAGCGGACTGTTTTATCAGGTATTCAAACTAAGCCATAAATATGGCGAGCATGGCTTGATGAAGAAAGCAGCCAAAAGGTATTTGCCAAACCATTTGAAGTTTACTACACGAAATGTCTTCTTAAAACTAAAGAAATAATCATGGCATCACATAGCAAAGCAGAACAGGTATTCCCTGTCTATAAGGTGGAGCACAACTGCATGGTGTCCGCAAACGGCGATCTTACCATTGGTTATAAGGTAAACCTGCCGGAGATCTTTACTTTGTCAAACGACGAATATTTGGCCTTTCACGAAGTAATTATAAAAGCGTTAAAACTGCTGCCTAAAAACACTGTGTTTCATAAGCAGGACTGGTTTTTGGGTGACAAGTACGAAGCGGTGTTTGCTAAGGAAGGCCATCAGCAGGTTAAAACCTTTCTTTCTCATTCCAGTGAACGCTATTTTCATGAGCGAGAGTTTTTGCATCATCACTGCCACATTTTTCTAACTAAAAAGCCGGATAAGTTTAAACAGTATTCGAGCGCGGTTAGCTCACTGATGCGTAAACGCATAGTGCCGGCACAAACAACCTGCGAGGAATTATTCAGGGATTTTCAGGATAGTGCAGGCCAATTTGTAAGGGTATTAGAGGATAGCGGTTTAATCTCCCTGTCGCAGCTAAACGATGATGAATTAGCAGGGACGTTAAATAATGCCGGAGTTTTAGAACAGTATTGCTTTTTGCTTAATCAAAACGAAGCGCCGGTATTAAAGGATATTCATATTCAGGACGAGATCAGAATCGGCGACAACCACTGCCAGCTTTATACTTTAAGCGATGCGGAAGACCTACCGCCTTTATGCGGGCCGAGGATCACCTATGATAAATACAGTACAGATAAAACGAAGTTCAGTACCGGCTTCGCCACGCCTATAGGCACATTACTAAAATGCAACCATCTGTATAACCAATATATCTTCATAGGTGATAGCCTGCAAACGATCAAAAAATTGGAAGCTAAGAAATTGCGCTTACAATCGCTTTCAGCTTATTCACGGGAAAACGCCATTGGCAGGGATGCCACCCACGATTTTTTGAACGAAGCGATCAGTCAACAGCGGTTACCGGTGAAAGCGCATTTCAATGTTCTAGCCTGGACTGATAACCCCGAGCTTTTAAAGGATCTTAAAAATAAGGTGAGTTCCTCACTGGCTCAAATGGATGCACAGCCGAAGCAGGAAACCGACGGAGCCGCTCAAATTTGGTGGGCAGGTTTGCCAGGCAATGAAGCTGCTTTTCCAATGAACGACACTTTTGATACGTTTGTTGAACAGGCAACCTGTTTCTTAAACTTGGAAACTAATTATCAGTCGAGTATTAGCCCATGTGGTATTCGCTTAGGTGACCGCTTATCCGGTAAGCCGGTGCATGTAGATATCAGCGATGACCCGATGACGAAGGGTATTACTACTAACCGCAACAAATTCATCTTAGGTCCATCGGGTAGCGGTAAATCGTTCTTTACTAATCACCTGTTGCGTAGTTACTTTGAACAAGGATCGCATGTGGTTTTAGTAGATGTTGGACATAGCTATCAGGGACTTTGTGAATTTGTCGGTGGTTACTATTTTACTTATACGGAAGACGAGCCGATCAGCTTTAATCCGTTTTACATCGCAGACGGTGACGTTTTGGATACAGAAAAAAGGGAAAGTATTAAAGCTATGATTTTGGCTTTGTGGAAGAAGGAAGATGAGGGCGTACAGCGGTCAGAATATGTGGCGATATCAGATGCTTTGTACCATTACTACGAGAAATTAAAACAAGAGCCCGAAATATTCCCCTGCTTTGACAGCTTCTATGAATTTCTTAATGGTGAATTTCATGAAACTATGAAGCAATCAAAAGTGAAGGATGAACGTTTTGATATAGATAACATGCTTTTTGTATTGAAACCATACTATAAAGGTGGTGAATACGCTTACCTCCTGAATGCTAAAGAAAACCTCGATCTTTTGCAAAGGCGGTTTATTGTCTTCGAGCTGGACAATATCAAAGACCATCCTATTTTATTCCCGGTAGTTACTTTAATAATCATGGAAACGTTTGTGTCCAAAATGCGCAAGCTTGGAAAAGATGTTCGCAAAATGATCTTGATTGAGGAAGCCTGGAAAGCCATTGCGCGTGAAGGGATGGCCGAGTATATTAAATACCTCTTTAAAACGGTACGTAAATATTTTGGTGAAGCATTGGTTGTCACCCAGGATATTGAAGATATTATCAGCTCGCCTGTGGTTAAACAAGCCATCATCAATAACAGCGACTGCAAGATCTTACTTGACCAGCGGAAGTATCAGAATGACTTTCCAAAAATTCAGCAGCTATTAGGGATTACCGATAAAGAAACGGCGCTTATTATGAGCATGAACCGGAATAATGACGAAAACTTGAAATATAAAGAAGTATTCATTAGTCTAAACGGCCAGCTTTCCAAAGTTTACCGCACGGAAGTAAGCCGCGAAGAATATTGGACTTACACAACCGAATCTTCGGAAAAAGCAAAAGTCCATGCTTACACTAAAAAATATGGAAGTGTTAAGCTTGCCATAGCCGCCATTGTCAGGGAAGAATTAGAAAAAGCAGCATAAACTAAAAACCATAATTATGAAAGCATTAATCATTTTGTTAGCAGTCGTCTTAGTATTTTCAATGGGCTGCAACAGTTCTAACAAGGGCAGTGAGGATATTGAAGGTACCTATGTGACACATTTTCAAAATGAGTATAATATCACTGACGATACTTTGATAGTTTCAGCGGTTAAATCTTCCGACAAAACGTATGATGTAGTAAGACAGACCGGATTTAATAAAATCAGAAATGGTAAGCCGCTACCAAAGGAATTTAAAAAGGTCCAATGGGTATCATCTTATAATACAGACAAGCAAGCTTTACAAGAAACTGATTTGGGCCGACAAATAAGTGTTTTACCAGACCGACATAAGTTGAAGCTTGGAGCATCTGAGTACACGAAAATAAAATAATCACTTCTATTTATTGGCGCTTAAATATTCGATCAAACGACCGGACAGGGAGGTTATATGAAAAAATTTAAAGTTATATACGTGTGTATTGTATTCATAATCATCAATTTGACTTGGGTGAATACCGTAAAGGCACAGTTCGTAATTGGCGAAGTAATAAAGCTTACGGTTACCAAAGTAATAAAGGCGATTGACCTGAAAGTACAGCGTATGCAGAATAAAACAATCTGGTTGCAAAACGCGCAAAAGGTCATTGAAAATCAAATGTCCAAAACGAGGTTAACAGAAATATCTGGTTGGACGGAGCAGCAAAGGCAATTATACAGTAGTTACTATACAGAATTAGGAAACATTAAAGCGACCATATCTAAATATCAGCGGATAAAGGATATTACTTTAAAACAAGCTGCCCTGGTCAGTGAATATAAAAAAGCCTGGGGCCTGTTTCGACAGGATAGTCACTTCAACCCCCAGGAAATCAATTACATGCAGCGTGTGTACACCGGCATATTAGATGCAAGTGTCAAAAACCTCGACGAGATCATGCTGGTCGTTAGCCCTGCTAAAACACAAATGACAGATGAGCAGCGCCTGGAATTGATTAACAAGGCCAGCGATCATTTAGACGAAAATTACAATGACTTGCACCAGTTCAATAACCAGGGCATTCAATTAAGCCTGCAACGCAGCAAAGATTTAAGCGATACCCAATCAATTAAAAAGCTTTATGGAATCAATTAATCAAATGAAGTTCCGGGCGGATCAGATCCGGCGCAAAAGCAAAAAGTTATTGGCGTTCACAGTAATGACATTAGCCGCTTCTGCACTGGCAACTACCGTTAGGGCACAAACCTTTGCTGAATGGTTCAGGCAAAAAAGCACACAAAAGAAATATCTGTTACAGCAGATAGCCGCTTTGCAGGTTTATGCCGCCTACTATAAAGTGGGCAACAATATCGCCCATAACGGCCTAAGCTCCATCACCGGCTATCTGCAATCCGAGAATGGTTTACACACCACCTATTATAATAACTTGACTAATGTCAGCCCTGTAGTTAAGAACAACAAACAGGTAAGCGATATACTGCAATGGCAAAAAGATATTTTAAAACGGATGACTTCGCTGGAAAAAACGGCCAACCTTAACGGCGGCGAGAAAAAGTACATCATCCAAGTTAAAACCGCTCTATTCAAAGATTGCGACCAGCAGATCACGGAACTACAAAACGTGGTGACGGATAGCAAACTAAAGATGAGTGACGAAGAACGGCTCAAGCATATCGGCGTTATACATACCGCTATGCAAAATAATTACCGCTTTGCTTCAGCCTTTGCCGACCAGGTAAAAGTTTATGCCGTGCACCGCGTACAAGAAAACAATAATGTGATTTCGGAAAAGAAGATTTACGGGGTCCAATAACATAAAGAAGTATGAAAAAGGATTTAAAGCATATGGTAGTTATACTCGTATTGTTCGTTTGCCTTGGTTCGGCAAAGCTTGCAAACGCCCAGGCACAGGAAATGCAGCAGCTAATTTTGGACATTGAAAAGCTTACTCAGCTTAAAGGCATTTTAAGTGATATGAAAACGGGCTACCAAATTTATCAGCAAGGTTATGGTAGTATTTCCCAGTTGTCAAAAGGAAATTTTGATTTGCACAGCGTTTACCTGAATGGGTTACTCTCGATAAACCCGACGGTGAAGGATTATGGCCGGGTTGCTGATATTATCACACAACAAGCCAGCCTGTTGAGCGAATACAAAAGTGCTTACAAGCAGTTTAAGCAAAGCGGCTTATTCAGTGCCAGCGAGTTGACGTACATGAGCAATGTATATGGTCAGCTGGTCAATCAAAGCCTTCAAAATCTCGACGATCTGACAAATGTCCTTACCGCAGGCAAGCTGCGTATGTCCGATGATGAAAGAATGCGGGCGATAGACCGGATCTACGCCAGTAGTTCTGATAAGTTACAATTTCTCCGGCATTTCAACCGGCAGGGCGTTTTACTGAATATCCAGCGCAGCAAGGACGCAGGCGACAACCGAACGATGAAACAGCTCTATGGTATAAATAACTAATCCCAATTTTATGAAAAAGAAGATTTATTTAACCGCAATTCTTGCGGTAACGGGGATAGCTTTTCCTTTATTTTCCAAAGCAGATGGGCTTGCAACTGATATACAGGGCCTGCAAGGCACCTTAAACGGCGTCTACAACGATATGCTGCCGATGTGCAGCCAACTAATCGGCGTTGGCAGAGCAATAGCCGGATTTGGTGCCTTATGGTATATCGGCAGCCGGGTTTGGCGGCAGATAGCCAGTGCAGAGCCGATAGACTTTTACCCGCTCATGCGGCCATTCGCTTTGGGTTTAGCTATCCTGTTATTTCCGACGGTCATCGCTATCATCAACGGTATCATGTCGCCTACTGTAAGCGCCACGGGTGGCATGGTGCAAAATTCAGATGCTGCCATTGCAGCATTACTGAAAGCAAAAGAAGCGGCAGTAGAAAAAACGGACACCTGGCAGATGTATGTTGGTGCTGATGGTGATGGCGACCGCGATAAATGGTATAAATACACGCATCCAGAAGATAAAGATGGAAGTGGTGAAGGAATGCTGGCCAGTGTGGGAAACGATGTGAAATTTGCCATGTCTAAAGCATCCTATAATTTCCGCAATTCGGTAAAGCAATGGATGTCTGAAGTGCTGCAGGTGTTATACGAAGCAGCGGCCTTGTGCATTAATACGATTCGCACATTCTACCTGATCATCCTTGCCATATTAGGGCCTATTGTTTTTGGCTTAGCCGTCTTCGATGGTTTTCAGCACACGTTAACCGTGTGGCTGGCTAAATATATTAATGTATTTCTATGGCTGCCGGTTGCCAATATTTTTGGTGCTATCATCGGTAAGGTGCAGGAAAATATGCTGAAACTTGATATTAGCCAGGTCCAAAATGCCGGTGATACTTTCTTTAGTTCAACCGATACAGCCTATCTCATTTTCTTAATTATTGGTATCATCGGTTATTTCACTGTTCCAAGCGTAGCTAATTATATCGTCAATGCAGGTGGAGGAAATGGATTGCTCCAAAAGGTCAATAGTATCGTGAGCAGTACCGGTCAGTCGGTTGTGGGTGCCGCTTCAGGAGGTAGCAATATGTCTGCGGATAGTTTCGGTAATCAGCGCTCAAATACCAGCCAAAGCATGGCGGCCAGCGCCGTATCAAAGCCTTATTTCCAGGATAAAGGCAGTAACCCAAATAATGGACGGGCGAGCAAGATCGATCCGCAGCAAGCCTAATTACTCACCTATAAATTCAAAATTATGTTTACTCATCTCAAAAATATTGAAACTGCTTTTAAGCACATCAAACTCTTCAGCTATTTCCTGATAGCAGCCTGCACCACCATATCCTGTTTCGCACTTTACAAAAGTTATCAGGCAGCAAATATTGCCGGCAGTCACATTTACATATTGGCAAACGGTAAGGCGCTGGAAGCTTTTGCAGCCGACCGGAAAGATAATATCCCTGTGGAAGCAAGGGATCATATCCGGATGTTCCACCATTATTTTTTCACGCTTGACCCCGATGAAAAGGTGATCGATGGCAATATCGGTAAAGCACTATACCTCGCTGATGAGAGTGCGAAAAATCAATACAATGATTTAAAGGAAAAGAGCTATTACAACAATCTGATTTCTGGTAATATCAGCCAGCAGGTTACAGTGGATAGCATCCAGCTGGATATTAATCAGTATCCCTATTACTTCAAATGCTTTGCGACGCAAAAGCTGATCCGCTCCACTTCAACCGCAAACCGAAGCCTGATCACCCAGGGATACTTGCGCAATGTAGCCAGGTCAGACAATAACCCGCATGGTTTCCTGATCCTGCATTGGGAAACCTTAGCGAACAGGGATACCACCATTCAACATTAAAAGCTATGAATTTATCAAACAGTAAAGCGTCAGCGCACTTGAGCGACAAGGTTGCAGCTTCGTTGGCAAAGAGAATTATCAATATCCAACTCTATTTTTCGGCCAGGCTTAATAAGTGGTTTAATGCTTATTCGTTACGGCAAAAGAAACAGATCGCGATTGCAATCGCGCTGCTAACGTCCATCATATTGATCAGCAGTTCGTTTTGCAGCTTTTATACTATTCCCAAATTAACACAAAACTATACCTCTGCCCATATCGGGCAGGCGTCAGAGTTTCCCGACCCCCATTTCATTAAACGTCAATTAACAGATTCATTAACTAAAAAAAAGTAAATCATGAATGCAGCATTAAACAGCGGCCAATTGCCGCAGCATACTCCTGAATTTTTGAAGGAGCGCAAATTTTTGGTCATCATGCCCCTGCTGATCATCCCATTTTTAACGATGGCTTTTTGGGCATTAGGCGGCGGTAAGCAGTCGGCATCTGCCTATGAAAATTCCAATGTCCAGGGGCTAAACGCCACACTTCCGCAGGCGCAGTTCAAAGATCAAAAAGCCCAGGACAAAATGGGAATTTACCAAACAGTTAAGACAGATTCCGCGAGTTCAGCCAATAGCGGTGTTAGTGAAAGTTTTGTTAAATCGATGGGACTGGATGCGGCTAAAGCCGGGCATTCTGATTCGGCTACCCAACGTTCGACCGCTAACCTTACAGGTGGCCCAACGGTAGCAGATGTAAACGAAGCAAAAATCCAGGCGAAGCTTGCCGCTATCAACCAGCAAATTAACCAGCCTGAACCCGCGAATTACGGCGGCGGCGCATCATCGCCCCAATCCGCCGCCGATGTGAAGCGCCTCGAATTGATGATGAAAGCAATGAATGGCAGTGGCGGCGGCAATGATCCTGAAATGAAGCAGCTAACTCAGATGCTGCAACAAATTAATGATATACAAAATCCAGGTAATGTAAATAGCAGGCTGCGCAATCAATCTATGAAAAATCACGGTCGTGTGTATGCGGTAATGGCAGCGAACAACGATGACGACGACAATACCCCAACTGAAAAAATGCAGGTGAACTACGCTTCTTACGACGGAGGCGGTAAAGCGAAAAAGCACCGTTCCGCTACAGCTGAAGCTGGAAACACCATCCAGGCAGTTGTGCATGAGGATCAAACGCTGGTTAGCGGCGCGGTGATCAAATTAAGGCTGTTGGATGGCATTTATGTGAACGGCAAAATGATTCCAAAGGGAAGTTTTGTCTATGGAACCTGCGCTTTAAACAATGAACGCCTGGATATCAAGATTGCCAGTATTCGCTATCTCAATAACATCCTGCCCGTAGCACTTACAGTTTATGATTTGGACGGTATGGAAGGGCTATATGTTCCAGGATCAATCGGCAGAGACGCTGCAAAGAACGGCGTTGGAGATGCGGTTCAATCTATGCAGCTGATGTCAATGGATCAGTCTGTTGGTACACAAGCCGCCAGTGCAGGTGTGGAAGCCGCAAAGGGCTTATTCAACCACAAGGTAAAACAGATCAAAGTCAAAGTAAAGGCCGGTTACGAAGTCCTTTTAAAGGATAGTAACGACCGGGATAATTAAATAAAAATGCCATGAAAAAATCGTTCATTATCTTCATTCTTGGTGCGTGGGGAACAGTTTCCTACGCGCAGGATACGGCTTATGTGAGCCGTGACAAAACCACAGCTTTATTCTTTAAGTCTGCGGTTAAAATTATCAGCAAATCAACTCCGGATTTCGATCTGACACAGAAAGAAGATGCGCTGATTACCATTAAAGCACGCAATACCGACTTTTCACCCACCCGCATCAACGTCCAGGATGTGAGCACGGCAAAAATTTATCACATCCCGGTAGAATATTCTTATGGACGGGCAGGAAGACGGATTGAAGTTGATGGCGCAGCTCCTATGACTGTTAGGGTGATTAAAAGTGCCGAATTTAATTACAACGCAGTCCTTTCACAATTAGCCGCAGGTAAGCGAAAAGATGTGGTAGATCACGAAAAAACGGGAGGCGTTAAAGCCTGGGTCGATGAACTATCGCTTGCCGGTAACCGGATTTTCTTTAGGCTGGATATTCGTAACAAATCCAACCTTCCCTACGAAATTGATTTTGTGCGGTTTTACATCAGGGACTTAAAAGCCGTCGCCAGGATGGCAACGCACGAACAGGAAATTGTACCCTTAATTACAACACTGCATAAAAAGACTTCCATTGGTCATAAACAGGAGATCGCGAAAGTTTTCGGTTTTCACCGTTTCTCGCTTTCAGAACACCAGGCGCTGAATGTTGAATTATACGAGCGGAACGGTAACCGTCACCTTTACCTCCAAATCAAACAAAAGGATCTGGACGATTTGAAAACAATAACGCCGGCAGTGCAGCAGCCGGTTAATGCAATAGCTGCAAATACAATTAATTAACCATTTTTTTCATTTTTAATCATTACGTTATGAATACTCAAAATGCTGAATTTCTAAAAAAAAGTCTCCTAAATCTGGGATTTGGAGACAAACTAAACGCTGAATTGGACAGGCAAATCGCCGCCAAAGCGCCCGAGTTTAAGTTAGGGCTGCAACACGAGTTTAACCAAAAAACGGTTGACTACACATTACACTTTAAGGCCGGTGATAACCAGGATATGTATTTCTTTAATAAATACGACGCGACGGTTAACCACAAGGATGATCCTGCCAAGAATTCAGATCAAACCTTTTTTATCAATAAAGGCAGCGGCATCACCGCCAAAGAAGCTTTTAATTTGATGGAGGGCCGCGCCGTTCACAAACAGCTTTACAATTTAGAAGGTCAAAAATACCAGGCCTGGTTAACCCTTGATGATAAGAACCTAACCGACAATGGCAACAAAAAGATCAAGCATTACCATGAAAATTATGGCTATGATGTAGAAAAGGTTATTGCGGGTAAGGGTATCAAAGAATTGGAAGACCCGAAAGCAAAGGAGGAACTTTTGTACTCTCTGAAAAAAGGCAACGCCCAGCAGGTGACCGTTAGCGGTGAAGAAGGCGATAAAAAGTATTTCATCGCAGCTAACCCGCAATTCAAAACCGTTGACCTTTTCGATCACCAAATGAAGAAAATAAAACGGGAGGAATTGCTACAGACCGAACAGAAGCCGGTTAGGAATTTGAAACAACGTGAGCAGCAAAAGGAGGATGCTCCTGCAAAAAAGCAGTCGCGTAAAAGCAAAATGAGTGTTTAACATGTTTAGGCAACAGGTCAACAATGACCTGTTGCTAATATTTATTTATTCAAACTTTACTATGAAAACATTGGATGAGGCACAAAATGTATTATTGAACGTATCAGACAAGCAATGGCTAAAACTGGTTGAAATGCTTACATATGGCGTGTTAGAACTGAATTCCCGCACCTTGGAAAAAGTAGAGATCAAGTACAGCGTCGGCCATTATCCGGCAATGCTTTTTCGATTAACGACCATTTTAAATGATTCAGCTGATGGTAACCTTTCACCGCAGGTATCTGGGTTTCGGTTTGCCTTCGACCAGGACATTGATGATGATGTATATATAGAACCCCTTAGTTCAGACGGCTTTTGGGAAGACTATCTGGATAAAGAAGGCATTACACATGTGTTTGCCAGTAACGAAGTTGGAATAAGAAAGCTTTATCGTTTTATTAACGATGAACTGCATTTGTGGGATGATGTGCTTTTCCCTGGTGTCGAAAAGCCTGTGGAAGATACTTGGCGAACGTTGCTTGAACTTAATCCGCTTACTGATCAATAAAATGCTTGGTATATAAGTTAATTATATCTCTCTTAAGCTCTAATGGAAGATCATAACCTTCTTTCCAAATCAACTTGCCTGTAGGCACATCCTCCGGACTGGCTTGTATAATGTCGCAGCCTTCTAACACGTCTTCAATAGCATGAATGTCAAGATATGGTTCATACCTGATTTCCATCGCTTTCAGTTCGGGATCTGCAACGAGACTGAACATTCTTTCTCTGTATGGCTTTGAATACTGCTCCGCTGTCATAATCTTATCAGTTGTTTTTGCTTTTAAGAATTTCTACTTTTTCACGTTCGCTTGCGAGAAGTTGCTCGTAAAGCTTTTTATTTTCTTCATAAACCTCGATCAGTTTGTCTATAGGATTAAAAGTGGGATTATAATTTACAGCATTTAACATAGACGTATCGTTAAATGTATTTGAGATAATGTTGACTGCTTTCTCCTCGTCGAAGTTTTTGATTGCTTCAACAGGTACTTTTAGTATTGCAGCTACCTGAGCGAGAATATCCTCTTCAATGAGCTCTTTCCCTTCCAGTAATGATACTCTTTTTTGGCTCCAATCGTCACCTAAGGCTAAAGCCAGTGCTTCTTGTTTCAAGCCAAGCATTTCTCTAAAACGCTTAACATTGCGTCCTTGGTGAATACTTTTTTGCGAATCGGTAGCTGTGCTCATGATAGAAATGGTTGTTTAAGCAAATGTATGAAAATTTGAAATCTGAAATTACTTGTTTCTACTGGCTTATACAAGGATAAATTATGCCTCACTTTTTCTTCGTTAGAAATGATAAGAATAGCATAGAAATACACCCGTGCCGTCCTTTGTAATGCCGTCAACAATGCCGGTCCAATATCATGGGCACTTATCTGGGTAATATCGCGCCGTGGGAGCAATATCCTAAACATCTTCGTTTCGAAGAAATCATGAATCCGTTAAAGGTAGTTATTGATTTTTTTAGCTCCGGATGGCCGAAGGATCATCGGGAAGATCTGAAAGAGTGGCGCTATTTTGTCCTGAATGATAAGGTTTTCAAGGATAGACATGGTTCCGGTCACATTTTATTCATATACGATCAAAACATGCAATTGATTGAGGCTTTGCATTTATTATTACTAAAATTTAAGGATAGGTGGCCGCGTTTGGAAGACGTAACAAAAGAACAGATCACACAAGAAAGTAATGATTGGGTCTATTTCCCAAAGAACTTATCACAAAGCGAGCTGGCTAACCCATATAAGGCTATAAAGAAATGCTTTAAAAAGATCAGCCCACAGGAATATCGCGATTATCTGCATGAATGGCTTCACACAGCGCTATATAACAATGCTGCTGACGAAACATTATCGGCAAGCGAGATCATCGACGTTTATGATAATATCCGTAAGCTCTATTCTGCGGCATGGCTCATTCATCAGCGTGAAACTAACGAAGCTATTACGCACAAATCTTGGGGGAAGAATAAAGATAAACAGTTGACCAATGCAGAAGACTTGACGCCTTTAAAAGACCTCAATCCAAAACTAAGCGAGGAACAAGAGGCGGTTGTTGATAAAATAAAGAACCTGATCATTGAAAGAATACCGGGTGTGAACTTGATCTACTTGATTGGTAAGAATGCAAAACCTTCCATTTACTATCTTTTGATATTAATAGACGATAGCGAAAAGGCGGTTGAACATGAAGTAGCTAACAAGATTGAAGATAACTGCCGTTTCCTGGGGACAGTATTTGCTATTGTTCATAAAAGATCTTCCACGAAGAAAGGATTAGATAATGATAAACGTTTCTGGCATAACACACTTTACAAAAGCATTAATTTGTATAAGGCACCGGAAGCAGAATTGTTGAACGCAAAAGCTATTGAGGATCACGTGTGGATTGAAAAAGCTCAAAAAGACTGGGATCGCTGGGGTCTACAAGGTAAAGAATTCATGAAAGGCGCGATCAGGTATATTGAAGATAACAATTGCACATTAGCGCTTTTTTCTTTACATCAAGCTACCGAGAGCTCGCTGATAGGAATCATCCATGGCATTACAGGCTACCGCCTTACTACACATAACCTTCCACGGATGATCAAAATAACGTTGCTATTTACAGACGAAATAAAGCGATCGCTGCAACTTAATACTACCGAAGGTTTACAGCTTTTCAATTTACTCCAATTGGGCTATTCTGAAACAAGGTATAAGAGTGACTTTGAACCGGATGAAGGTTCCGTAAAGCTACTAAAGGATAGAGTTGCCTTGGTAATGGATAAGATTGAACAAGTTTATCAGCAATTTATTAAATGCAAAACCAGTTCTTAATAATAGCCAAATAGTAGCAAGCGGCAAAGATTTTCTTATGCCGCCTTGCTTCCTTCCTTCCTTAATATCCGAGCACCGCTAAGCACCCAAAGTAGCAAGGCGGGCATATTTATGTCCGCCTGAGCTGCTGAGGTTAATTCGTTTGAGATATTGAACTCCCGCTAACATGCAAATTGCAAACGATTTTGACATAGAATTCACAGCTTCTAAAATTAATACCTGGTTTATAAAATGAAAACTTCTAAATATACGCCCTGGGAGCATGCCGTCGCCAATCTTGACTTTTACAAATTACTCCAATATCCGTTCGAGCCTATTACCGACTTTTTCGAATCAGCTACTCCCATCAGACATCTTCAGTATTTGCGAAATTGGAGATATTGCTCACTTACCGCTGATTATCAATTTCATCAGGATGAAGGTCCAGGTAAACTTGTTGGGATCTATTCCATGTATACCCGATTGCTAGAAATGCTTTACTTACTTACAGGCGAAAGATTGTATTACCGGAGTCTATATGGCACAGCAAAATTCGAGGGATTTACACCGGCACCAGATCTTGATGATGAAGAGCAATATTGGTTATGGTTTCCCGATAACCTCGACCGACAGTGGCTATTAACGCCTTATGATCTGTTAATGAAAATTTTCGACAAGCACCCGCTGCCATTACTGAAGTCGAACCTTTTGATAGTGCTTGAAATGGCCCTTTCCAAATATCAGATCTCAAAGCATCTTTCAAGCAGACAAATAAATAATTTATTTGATGTCCTGGAAAAAATATGCTCAATAGCTTGGCTGATCAATCAACGTGATGCTGATAATTGGTATACTAAAGACGGGCCGGCACCTGATGACGGTATTGACGAGGATATGGTTGTGCGATAGATGGTCTAAATTGTTCATTGAAACGCTGACAACCTTAAGATTAACCATGCTCTAATAAGAGGTAAGCGTCAATATTGAGGCGCTAAATGTTAATTCAAGTCAAGCAGAACTGGTTAAAAAAACCATTTTCTAATGGCTTGTATTTCTTTTTATTACAAATGGAAATTGGCAGCATGTCATCCTACAATTCCTTAAAATAAAAGGCGCTGACAATTACTTGTCAACGCCTCCATATCAGGTGTGTTCCTTAATTACTTTTTCTTAACGGTCGTGCTCGCAGTAGTTGTTGGACGAACCGTGTTAGGATTTACGCCTTCCCTTATCATTTGAGTTGGTGGAGGTGTTGGTTTTTTTACTTCTGCCATTGCAATGTGTTTTAATATTTAAACGTTCAACAGTGTCTTTATATTTTATGTTCAGGTTAACCGGTATGACCGAATCGATCTTAACCCTTTGAACCTTATCTTTCCCTTTATTGACCCCAAAATCAATGCCAAATGGAATGATTAACAAACTTAATGCAATTAAGGCATAAATCATATACTGGTGGCATTGAAATCGCTGGAAAATTTTAGACTTATTGTTTTTTTGATTGATCCCTGCACTCTTGATCAGTTCTTGCAGCAGATAGGCATCAAATTCTTTTTTTGCTTCAGCGATGCTACCGGCTAACGTGCTATTGGGCTGCGACTGATAAAAATTAACTAAACCTTGGTAGTAAGCGTCCAAAACATCTGTGTCATTCAGGTAAGCGTAATCATAACCGTTGTGGAAATCTGAAAACGCGCGTATCAGATGATATATTGATTTACCCAATAAACATATAGATACAACACTAATGACAATAAAGCTTATAGATAAGAACTTGTTGTCGCTGAAATCAAAATTTGTCGAGGCAAAGTACAAACCGGCCAACAATGCAGTGAGAATACCTATAGGAGTAGACAACGAGGTATTGATCTCGTTTTTACGGTCAAGCGTCTTGTCATATTGGTCCTTATAAAATGCTTCCTGCTCCATATCGCTGTGTTGGCGGTAATACAAATATAAATAATTATCAATTTAAGACCGATTTTAGTATCAGTCCCATGTCTAACATTAAGTACTCATTAAATTTCAGCAATATGTCTTTGCCATGCAAACCAACGTTCTACAGATAATAATTCAGTGCTATTTCAAATACCTGGCTGTCCCTCCGGCCAGGCTTTCCACTCTATCTTTTCCGGGAAAAGGATTAAACTCAGCCGTAGAGTCGCCTCTACGGCTGGTCTTCAGAACCGTGCATGAAAGTTTCCCTTCACACGGCTCCTCGTACGTTAATCATTTATATGAAGCAAGCTGTCTTTCC
>NZ_WWEO01000030.1 GCF_009928685.1 Mucilaginibacter agri
CTTTTAGCGGAATGGACGGGACTCGAACCTTAGTCAAAAAGTTTATCGAATTCCAGTCTTATATGCATTTTAAATAGGGGACGTCATGAATGACGCGTTATTTATTTTATGTTCTGCAATACACTATTTCAAGAATGTTAGCCCTATTATCACTTGTTAAATAATTGATGATCAGCTACATTTCTGTTAATTCAAAAATACAGAATAATTATAAAAGCGACAAATATTTTATGGTTTTTGGCGAATTGGGGATTGTTATTTTGAAACTATCTAATCAAAAACTAGCACTCTACCAGCATCAAATTTCTCATGTTCATTGTAGTGAACGTAACCAAGCTGGTTGGTGAGCAGCTTAGTTATCCCCACTTTGAATTCTGGCGTTGCTGCGTGGTTATGACCGTAAATCCAGTAGTCGGCACCGGATGAATCAATTAACCAATCCAAATCGGTTGCAAAGGCCTCATTCAAAATATTTCCCAACCACTGACGAGGGTAGTGCTGAAACGTTGGCACGTGATGCGTTACAACAATTGTTTTTCCGATTCCTGGTTCCAATTGCTCACGCTTGAATGCCTTGTCGAGAAACACCACTGAATCGTTATGCATCCTGTTGTAGTGGTGAACAGATAAGGGGTTGCCTGCCACCCGGATAAGCCGAAAGTCCGACAGTCCGCGTTCGACAGCCCGCTCATTCCGAAGGGACAACTGAGACCATAAGGTCGTAAAATGGAAGGTCAAACCGGATAAGTTGACAGTTTGATTGTTGAGCAAACTGATGTTTGGTCGGACTTTTTCATGAAACGCTCCTGAATGGTTTGCGATATCAAAATGATAATATTCATGATTGCCTGGTATCCAATAGACCTGTTCAAAGCCGTCAGACAGGCGGTCAAGAAATTCGGCGTGCTGGTTTAGTTGCGCAAGAGGCATGATATCCCCTGAGAGAACCAGTACATCCCCGGCAGGCACCAGCGGTTTCTTTTGCAGGTAGCTTTTGTTTCCTGCAAATTCCAAATGCAGATCTGACGCGAATTGTATTTTCATGCTATCTAGTTTACCAGAATTTGTTAGTTATTGTTTGTCAGTTCCAATTGCTGCCCTTCGTACTTTTTCTTTAGGGGTTTCATATCGATACTTACTTTGGTATCTGTTACACGGGCGTAGAGCTGGGTGGAACGGATATTTTTATGGCCCAGCATTTGCCCTACCGTTTCTATAGGTACGCCATTGGTCAGGGTAACGGTGGTTGCGAATGTATGTCGCGCGCAATGGAAAGTCAGCCACTTGGTCCATCCCATGACTTTCATAATTTCTTTTAACCCGGCATTTGCCTTTTGGTTACTGAGTTGGGGCAATACAAAATCCTCATCCAAAAACCGGGGATACGACTTATAATGGTCGATCAACCGGATGGCAGGGCTGATTAAGGGTACCCTTACGCGATTATTGTTTTTGACTCGATGGGTTTGCAACCATAAGCCGCCATCGTCGCCCTTTAAAATGTCGGTGCTTCGGAGTTTTACAGCGTCTGCGTAGGAGAGGCCTGTATAACAGCTGAAAAGAAAAAGATCCCTGACCACGCGCAGCCGCTTACTGCTGAATTTTTTTATGGCTAGCGCGCCCAGCTCTTCCGTTGTCAGGAACTCCCGATTGACCTCCTCTGTTTTGGCGCGGTAGGCAAGATAAGGGTCGCGCCTGATCCAGCCAATCTCGTAGGCGATTTTCATGACCGTTCTCAATTTTTTCTGCATTTGTATTGCGGTGTTATTTTTAACCCCATAGTCAGCTTTCAGATAAAAATCATAGTCTTTGATAAACTGGTAGTCGATTTTGTCCAGCCGGATATCGTCCAGCTGAAATTTTAAAAGGATGAACTTTTTCAGGGCTTTCAAAGCGGTATTGTACTTAACGAGGGTGCCCTGCGTGTAACTCTTACCCACCAAACCGGCGATCTGGTTGGCATGATACCCCCAGGCCTGTGACAACATTTTGGGAGGGTCCAATTCTTCACCCTGCATCAGTTTTCGTACGTGTAAAGGGGTAAAACCTTTGCCGGCAAGGTAAAGATCCTGCCGGCAGGTATGCGCCCTGGCATACAGGGTGTCAAGCCAACAGTTGATATCCCTGGCCGCCTCTTTATTGCCTTTTACCCGATGGGTCGTCCTGTCCCAGTCATCAAAGTTGCATTTCCGGCCCGTTGTCCATTCGTAGCGTTTTCCGTCGAGCGTTATGCGGATATAGATCGGCACAAAACGATCCTGTTCCTTAAACCTTCTTTTGGGATAGAAAAGCACGTTGAAGATCTGTTTTTCTTCAAGCGTTACCCCTTTCGGTTCGGGCTTTTTTTTTCAGGGTTACTCAGCATTTTTTGAATATCATCTGCCGCGTAGAAAAAGATCCCGCCGACCTTTTTAAATTTTAAGGCGCCGGAGATCCGAAAATTCATCAGCGTCCCATGTGAAACGCCAAGCATGTCCCGGACATCTTTGCTGCGCAGCCATTTTTGCTGAACCAATCGGCCACCCTCCACCATTGGCTTCAGCAATTCGAAGAGTTCGGTCTTAAAGCGTTCCAGGTCTTTTTTGGTTAGAAGTTCATCAGGTGTCATGAATTGAAAAATATTTTAAAGGTTTTTTATAGTGTATTTTTATCAACGCCCGCCATCCATTCGTCTTCCGCGTTTATGTTGGGGTCTAGCCAGTTCACTTTATGGTTTGCCCAGCTGAGCCATTCCCCATTCGGGTCGGGAATGGCCCGCAGGTATTCCCTTAACAGTTCGGCCTGCTTCCAGCGTTTTGCCGTGTTCAGCATCTCTTTAAACCTGCCAAGTTCTTCACGTTGCCTGGCTTGTCGTTCAGCGATTGCTTTTCGCTCCCTTTCCCATTGTTCATGAAATACGCGTGCCCGTTCGAGATCTGCCTCTGCCAGTTTAGCTACAACCTCCAGCTTCGCCAATATTTTAGGGAGCTGATCTTCCAGCACCTGTGATTTCAGGTCTTGCCAGTCGCCCCGGTAACTGCCGTCGAGTCGGAAAACCAGTTTACCGTTCGGCCGCCATTCGAAATCTTTATACGGCTTCGAAATTTTTGCCTTTGACGTCAGTTCCCTGAATTTGACCTTTAACCTGATATCGCGAATGACTACATAATTGCCTTTTATGTCCGTTGCGTAGTAATGGCCGCGTGCGCGTAGACACTTGATCAGTGTATCCATAAACCGCAAGGCACGTCCGATACTGGCGGGTGCGACACGAATGTCTAATTGGTTGCGATCTGTGATGGCCATCCCGGGATAAGCGACGTCCTTCAGGGCATAAAGACTCTCCCTCGCTGCGACGATCAAAGGATCTGGATTAGTCAAGCGGTCAGGGACTTTAAAAGGCAATCGCTCAGCGGCGATATTTTTCGCCAGTTTATGTTTCTCGGACGCTTTACTGACCGGTTCGCCGGGTGCACGTTCCTCCAGTTTAAGAAATGCCGTGCCTTTCCATGTGGCGGGCAGTTTGGGTTTGAGAATCTTCTTTCCTGAACGTACTTTCATCCAATGGGCAACGGCAGGTATCGGAATGTTTAAACGGATGCAAGCTTTCCGGAATCCAACATCGGATATTTTATAGGTCTTTGCGATCTCGGTCATGGGTTGTTCCCATACCAGCCTGTAGATCTCTTCGCGGGTCAACTTTACCATAACTTCGGCGCAGCTGCTTCCAGTTCTTCCGAGTTAAACTCGCCGAGACTCCTCAGGTATTTGAGGGTGACAACGACCGAGCTATGCCCCATCATTTTTTGTACCATGTAAACGTCCTTGGTCCTTCGAAAGATGTCGATTGCTGCGGTATGGCGAAAGGAATAAAGCGTTTGCTTAGGATAGATCACGCCATGGCTCAATAACTTTATTCGTTCCCGGTTCCACTGCTTGGTGAAATAGGAGTTGTTAAATGGCCTGAGTTTCCCGCTAAAAATATTGTCATCCCTTTTGATTTCGTCCAGGACAGGATCCAGTTCCTGCCTTACATAATCGGGGACGTAAACAACTCGCACCCGACCGCCCTTGTTTTCGTTCCCCGCCAGATGGATTTCCGTGTTGTTCGCTTTAAAGTGTTTCTTGGTTAATAGCCTGATCTCTTCATGCGAGCGTAATAGACAGCCATAGGTGATCAAGCAACATCTGTAAAGATTGGTATGACTGCCTTTGAGGTACTCTAGTACTGGTTTTAGCTGTTCCTTTTCGTAGGCTAAATTCAGGGTCGCTTTTATCCTCCTCGACTCGGTTCTTTTGACCGATTGCAGGTTGACATCGATTGACTTACATGCGGTATTGAACAAGACATTCAGATCCCGCCGTTTATTCATGTAGTGTGTGGCCGAAGAATTGTAGCGTTTCAAAAACTCTTCGATTTGCGAAGTTTTTAGTTTTTTAAGCGGTGTCGAATAAGCTTCGGAACCTAAGAATTCCATGAAATGATTGTAGACCTGTCGCAGGTTGTCTTTGTACTTCTTGCTTATACTTGATTCAAACTTTTTATTTAATGCCTGTTCGAAAAGCACTCCCACAGATTTATTATTCTTCATGTAATTCAGACGTAAAGACTGTCTTATTATTGGCTTAATAAATGGCCGGATTCTTTTTGATTTGAGGCAAAAGACCGGGTACCATCACTTGCGCCTCTGATAACCCGATCCTTGTCAGCCTGCCGGTGCTGTGTCTTTTAATTATTGATATATTTCGATTAACTATTTTCAGGGTCGCTTATGGCCACGAACGAATTATAAGCTTGGGGTTTCTTGCCCTTATAAGGTAGGTAAAGCACCTCGTAATTGGAACTCAATTCGGCGATGAAACGGTTATGCAGATCATTCAAATCTGCTCTCATAATGGTCATCTTGTTGCTGAAACGATAGACCCAATTAAGCACTTCTTCATCCCGGAGTGAATCGACCAGGTAATAGTTTCCCTCTCGCCAATTAAAAACAAACAAGGGCATTTTCCACAGATCCTCTGAGCTGTCAGTTTCACTGACTTTGATCATCTTCTCCAGCGTGAAGTAGTCGCACCTATCTTTTAAAATAAAACCAATCGAAAACGATTTTGCATAAATTCTGCAATCCTTCATGTCGAACTTTCTTGGTTTGTCATTCCATGTGCCATAATTAATACAGCTTTTCAGAAAACGTTCTTGTGATAATAAAGGCAATGCTCGCTGCCAAAGCTTGAAAAGATTAGGCAATGCCTTGACCCACTCTTCAGAAGGATTGTTGCTATACGGTTGTTTGCCTGTCTTCTTTGTTAGCCGGAACATTTCATAGCAGAATTCACAAAGCATCAGCTGTTCTGTGGTCATCTCCCCATTATAGGTATAAGGCCTGTCACTCCTTAGATAATAATCATAGTAGGCGATATCAGTACCGCTTTTATTAGTCGTAGCTGTAAACGGAATCAGGATTGGTAACTTTGCGATACTTCCCCCGCTGAAATAAAGCAATGCAAAACCTAGAACATTTCGATTACTGTCGGTTTTAGGCTTTATAGGATATGTTTTTAGGTTCAGTTTATCCGCACCCTCAAATCCTAACCCACTCTTATAAAGGTTCCCAAAAACCTGTTTCGGTTTAATCTTGATGTTACCACTGTTAATTTGAACGTCTAAAAAACGGTGTTTGCCCTTGATCTCCGATTGCAGACCAGCCCAGTAATAATCCTTCAGACTCGTGTTTTTATAGTGCATCAGGTCCATAATGCTGTAGTAAGCATGAGCGCAAAGATGCTCACCGGGCATCCCGCATTCACAGGCTACTTCTAGTGCATTTCGCCCCACGTGGATAAATAGTTTCCGGCGCTCATCGACGGGCAATTGAACGGTAACTGTGAACAGATCGTCATGGTAACTCAGGCAAGTGGTCTGTGTTCTGAGTGAATGCCGTTTATTAGGTAAGGTATGTCCAAAATGTTCATACATGGTTTCTTTGTACAACATCATGTCTGGATTGCCGTAAGGGATCGTGTAAAAAAAGAGATCGGCAGGAAGGACTGTTTCAGGATTTGCATTTCTTTTCATAGCGGGTTAACTAGGTTTTTGACATGAAGGTGGTAGCATGCTTCAGCTGTGTTGATCAACAACTGAACCTGGTCGGAAACCTGTTTGATCTGAACCTCGTCCGGATCAAATTGATTGGAATAACGCGATTGGGAATAAGCGACCTGTAATAGGGAAAAGAGCTGCGCCCCTTCCGGATTATCCAGATCAAAGCAATTTCTTAGTTCATCGGTGAACAATAACGTTATTCTTAACAGGCGGGAAAGGTTATGCATATGCACCCTGTAGCCTAAGATCGCTTGTATTGTACCCTTGAGGATATTTTCCACTGACTGGTGCAGCAAGTAAGCGGCAAGCAAGTTGTTTCCTTTCTCCCGGTAGATTTGTGAAGCCACGAAGAGCTGTTTGCCCTGTTCACCCCAGCGTCCCCATTGAAAAGTTGCTCTTGCAATAATTACCTCATTTAGCAATTCCGGCGAGGCAGGCATTTCCAATTGCGGAGCTTTATAAATGATTTTTCCTTTTTTTAATACTGCGGAATAAAAGCGGTTCCCTTTTTTAAGAGCAGACTTTACGTTATTTGTTTTATGCAGTAGGATGTGAACATTCGCGAACTGTTTGCATTGATCTTCTATCGTATGGCATAGCTCTGCTTCGGGTGTTTTCTCATTGCTATGGACCAAGGCCAGCAGGAAAAATGTAAAAGGGTGACCATGCGTTCCGACGTGGATGATCATTTCAACGTATGGCGTTTTATGGAAGATCAAATCTCCTAAGGCTTTTAGCCCTAACATCTCCATAGAAGTTGGGCTAGGACTGATCGACCTTATTCCCAGCGCGTGCTTTACCCTCGCTTTTTCTAGCTCCTTATCATGACTGCTGCCTGGTTCCCCATTTTGGGTTTCCCGCTTATAGATTAGCCAGCATGCTGCATAAAGTTTAAGCATGCTTTCATATACGTGTACAATTTCACCGGGCGACAGGCTCTCATCTACGGGTGCGGTATATAATGCCGCATGCAGCCATTCCTGGAGGTAATCCCGGAACTTTTGCGGTTTGATTTCTTTAAAGATTTTTTTGAGTGCCAGGTGAGGATCGAGTTGTTCGTCAGTGGATAGATCGTCGGGAAAGTAGTTCCAGGTATCTTTTTCTTTTGACAGCTGGACGTCGTCCAGTTGCCTATAATTACTATTACCGTCTAAAAAACTTAATAACATTAAATAAGCTGCATCCAGCACCTTAAGGTTAAATTCCCAGATGAATATCAGAGTACCGGGACCATGTGGCTTATCGTTAAAATACCTGTCGCCGATTACACAATCCCGCCACTCTTTTAGATCCCGGTGATGTGATTCCATAGTACCAATGCTGAAGAATTCGGTTATTACAATCAAAGGATTTTGAATTTCAAAAAACCTTAATGTTTTAGGGTAATGGTCCCAGGGTGCGTATTTGCCGTCGTACATATCCGTTCTATTGACACCTGCCTGAATTAGCCGGCAGTACAAAGTTCCAGACACATGAATTTCTAAACCAGTTTACAACGTTCTATCGAAGTAAATTTAAGGCATATTTTATCCTTGTTAATGCGGCAAAAAAGCCCTTTATTAGCATCAAAGGATTTTAATTATCTTTGCTTCAACCGACATTTACCCATGAGCACCACTACCGAAACTCCAAAGAATATCCACCAAGGCCGCAATGTGAAACGTTTCCGCGAAATGCTCGGATTAAAGCAGGAGGCTTTAGCGGCGGAACTTGGGGAGGAGTGGAATCAGAAGCGGGTATCGTTATTGGAACAAAAAGCGACTATAGAAGATAGTATAATAGATCAAGTTGCTAAAATATTAGGAGTACCATCGGAAGCTATAAAGAACTTTAATGAGGAAAGTGCTTTAAATATTATTTCTAATACTTTCAATAGCAACGATACATCGACCCTGAACGCTATAAACTACTATCCAAACTTTAATCCCATGGATAAAGTGATTGAGCTTTTCGAAGAAAATAAAAAACTTTATGAACAATTGCTACAAAGCGAGCGTGAGAAAGTAGAATTGCTTAAAGGTAAACGTTAAAGAAACCCTGCATACTCTAACAAATTTCAGAACCGGCCACTTTTAGTTGGCTGAATGCTATTTTTGAACAATCGCTCTTTAATATAAAGAGTTGTGACTTGTAGATTGCTATGTCTGTTCCTCTGCCTGATTTCCTCGAAGCTTGCCCCATCCTGTAGATCATAATAGTTGCTCGAATGCTTTAAAGCATAGAATTTCAAATATGCTGGCAGTTCATGTTGCTTTCGAAAGGCACGCCAACGTTGATCAAAATAACCATCGCATAGTTGACAAGATGATTTCTGGCCTCGTTTGCTAAAGATATACAAGTTGGCCCCGTCGGATTTGATCAGTTTTCGAAGAAATAAAACGGATTCATCATCTAACGCAAATCTCGCTTCATTCCCATTTTTCGTCTTTTCCGGAGGAAGAACTAAAACTGCTTTCACCCAGTCAATATCTTTTACCTGAAGCCTCAATAACTCGATGGGCCTGATATTAAATTTATAAACAAGCTTTGCAGCAACGTACAAATCATAAAACTTTTCATCCGCTGCTAAAGCGGTAACAACTTGCCTTAATTCCTCCTCTTCATAAATTCTAAAGCGGGATGAATCATTTTTGAGACTTTGTTTTCGGGTAAGTATGGCTGGATTTTCAGAAACTGCTTTAAGGGCGAGCAGGTAATTGAATAAGGTGATCAGGTGCCCTCTATAAGTATTGTAGCTAACCTTATTCCAGCCCCTTCTCTTAGCGTAAGCCTGAAGAAATAATTCGATTTCAAATTGGGTTAAAGAGCTGGCTGGTTTTGCCAGCAAGTTTTTAACCTCCAACCAATCTTTAAAAAATGTGCAGGTGTTTAGGCTGCTTAAATAGCCCTTCTTCTTTAACGCTCCACTTTCAAATGTTTCTTTACGATAAGCTAACCAATGTTCCATACATCGCTGAATAGATGATTTCGTGGTCAATATCAAATATTTATCAGGAAAGATTGTACCCTTCGAAAACGGATCATGTCCAGCTTCTAAATTTTCGACTATTTCATTTACGAGGGCTTTCGCATTTTCTTTTAGTTTCTTCATTGTATACGTCCAGCTTAATCCCTTATAAATTCTGATTCTATTTAATTTGCCTGTAATCGTGTCAAGATGATAGAAACTCAAGCTAGGCTTATTATTATGATCTGGTCTTTCTGGAACATAAAGATTGAATTTGTATTCATTCCATTTCTTAATGGTAATCGTGCGGTTGCTTAATGGTCTCATAATAGCTATTAAGCTAAAGTTCTATAAACAAGCTCGTCTAACCCAGTTTTGTTGCGGTATAAAAAAGGCATTAAGAATCCTGTGTTGCCTTTCGCATATTTAAGTGTAATAGTATCAAACATATCATGGCATTGCACCGCTTAAACAACCGGAAGCAGTAAGTAGCGAAACCGTCAAGGGCAACGCGAGCCGAAAGGTATACACGACGCGTTGTTTATATACCCTTTACGGTTTATCTACGGTGCTAATTTTGTCCCTGCGGTGCTGTGCCTTACTTTCAGGAGGTGCGGTTGGAAAAGCAGGTGTGTGAGGTACGAACACTTCTGCATGTGCGGCGGTGAGGCTGTTAGCGCAATGAAATCCAGCGCGAAGCGCGTGGTGGAATGAAGTTACCTGCCGTAACGTGAGGGAATAGATCATCTGTAAACGTTCATTTTTAGCTAAAACTTCCGCCATTTCCATTCATTTGTACGCCATCGATAAATATGTTAGCTTTATTCCTTTATGAAAGACTGGGACAATATTATAACGCAATTATTAGAATTCAGGAAAGATCGTGACTGGGAACAATTCCACAACCCCAAGGATCTTGCATTAGCATTATCTATCGAAGCGTCAGAACTGAATGAACTATTCTTGTGGAAAAGTCCGGAAGCCGCCGATAAAGAGAAAATCAAACACGAGATCGCTGATATCTTCTCCTTTTTACTATTACTCGTCCATGAATATAAATTGGATATCTCAGCTATAATGGCGGAAAAGATCCACATTAATAACGAGAAATATCCAGTAGCCAAAGCCAAGGGCAACGCAACAAAATACACTGAACTGTAATAATGATCGTCTATCAGAATTCAAAAAAGCAGTTTCTCGACGATGTCTTTTCCAATGATATAGAAAATATCATTCACGATTTTTACAGGAAAAAACTTCAAAAACGTAGCCAAAAAAATGAAATCCGTTCATGGCGTGAATCCATGCATTATATGGATCGGATTTTAAGGGATGACGCTATTCCGGATAACTGCGGGGTTTCTATAGAATATCAGATACCTCAAACTGGTAAGCGTATTGATTTCATTTTATCCGGTCGAAATGCAAATGGTGAAGATCAGGTCATTCTGGTTGAATTAAAACAATGGAGTGAAGCAAAAATTACAGGACAAGACGGATTAGTAAGTACCCGATTTGAACATGGAGAGGCTTTAACCAGTCATCCGGCTTATCAGGCGTGGTCATATGCTACATTACTTCAAGGCTTTAATCAAACTATTTACGACGAAAATATCGGGTTGATACCCTGTGCTTACCTGCATAACTATCCGCCTGATGATGTTATTTTAAACCCGTTCTATCAGGGGTACATAGACAAGGCTCCCGTATTCCTAAAGTACGACGCCAAAAAGTTGCAGGACTTTATCAAGCAACATGTTAAATATGGTGATACGACAGACATTCTTTACCGTATTGATTCGGGTAAAATAAAGCCATCTAAAGCATTGGCGGATAGTCTGGCCGCCATGCTCAAGGGGCAACAAGAGTTTGTGCTCATTGATGAGCAGAAAGTGGTTTACGAGACCGCATTGGCATTAGTCAAAGGCCACCAATCAGAAAAGCAAATCCTCATTGTTGAGGGTGGCCCAGGCACGGGCAAATCTGTAGTCGCTATTAATTTGCTAGTGGCTTTAACCAAGTTAGGCTTATTAGCGCAGTATGTTTCAAAGAACGCAGCACCACGTGCAGTTTACGAGGCTAAGCTATGTGGTACATTACGGGCAACTGCAATACGTAATCTTTTTAAAGGATCAGGGGCTTATATAGACGTTTTGCCTGATACATTCGATGTATTAATTATAGATGAGGCTCACCGGCTCAACGCTCAGGGCGGTCTTTATGGAAATCAGGGAGAAAATCAAATCAAGGAACTGATAAGTTCGGCAAAAACCAGCATCTTTTTTATCGATGAAGATCAGCGGGTAACGCTCAAAGACATTGGTGATAAACAGGAAATTTATAAATGGGGAAATTTAGCAGGTGCGAAAATTATTGAAGTAGAGCTATCATCCCAATTTCGCTGTAATGGTTCTGATGGTTATCTGGCCTGGCTGGATCAGGTACTCGATATTCGGGAAACGGCTAACGATAACATCGCTGAACTAGCTTATGATTTCCGGGTTTTGGATTCGCCAACTTTGCTTCAGGAATTAATTCTTGAAAAAAATAAGGCAAGTAATAAGGCCAGAATGGTTGCAGGCTATTGTTGGAATTGGATTAGTAAAAAAGATTCAAGTGCGTATGATATAGAAATGCCTGCTTATGATTTTCGTATGCGATGGAACCTGACTACCGATGGTAGTTTATGGATTATAAGCCCGGAGTCCGTAAATGAAATTGGATGTATTCATACTTGCCAGGGATTGGAGGTCGACTATATCGGTGTAATCATAGGACCTGATCTGATCATTCGCAATGGCGAAGTAATTACAGACGCATCTAAACGAGCCAAATCAGATAAGTCTACCAATCATTACAAGAGCTACTTGGTTAAGCATCCGGAATCCGGTCCGGATTTTATCGACAGTATTATTAAAAACACTTATCGTGCATTAATGACTAGGGGGATGAAAGGGTGCTACATATTTTGCACAGACGCTGAAACCAACGCTTATTTTAAAGAAAAGCTAAGCGACTTTCGCCGTTCATAGTAAAGTCTTTTATTCTCAATAATTCCAATATTTGCCAATAGCTGACACCTTAGATTGTTCATTAATAACTAATCTGATCAGCAATCGGTAAGTATTAATTCCATAATTCGGAAGTTGGGGTTGGGCAGGTGTGTGAGGTAAGAACACTCCTGCATGTGCGGGAGGCGAGGCGGACGGTGGCATGGAACCTGGCGCGAAGCGCGTGGTGACACGCAGCCGTCTGCCGCAGCCGGATGGTCTTATAAACGCTCCCAATAATATTAATATCTTTGTACCAGGGCAAAATTCTTTTGTCCAATTGTGATAAGGTTTAGGTTTAATTCCCCAAACAGCGAGTGTAAGGGGAATTATTTTAATTGGAATATCTCATATAAAAATCATCATCGGCTCGGGCCACGGCTCTGATCCTGCCCCGGTTTCTTTTTTTTCTTTTTCTTCCACCGGCTATCATCAGATGTTGGCGCAATATTGATATTGCCGCTATTGTCCAATAATGTTTCTAATATACCTTTGCCATGATAACCCTGTTTGTAACCAAATTTCATAACCTGTTCTGCCCTTTGCAGTTCTCTTACTTCTTCCTTTTGTTCGTATGAACCATGCTTTAAGGCATTCGCGTAGTTAAACGATTCTTTGACCTCCCGGTTGTAACCAAACATATTGTCGAATAAGCTTTCTGTAGCTTGCTTAAAAGCACCCCGGTCAAACTGTCCCACCTTTTGACTATGTGATTTGTTCGAGCCTCTTGAATTATTAAGCGGACTTACCTTAATGCTATTACTGGCATCCTTACGACTAACGATAATTTGCAAATGCATTTGTTCGCCTGGCTTAGCATCGCCTTTCTTGACTTGCCCTTTTCTGACGTCCAGATCTTTGTAGGTGTAATAACGGTTGTTTTCCAGTTTACCGAAATACACCAAATCGTGGTTGCCATTAATCCCATCCCGTTTAAAGTTTTTAGCGTAAGCATCCATCACCTGATTTGCATAGGTAATCAGGTGGGCTTTAGCTCCATCTTCGCCGAACTTGGCTTTTAGGAAAAGGATCTCTTTTTCGCTTGGGCTTACATTAATTAGGAAGAACTTCGCGTCGTCTTTAGACAGTTTAGCAACATTATTATCTATTACCTGCCTTACTTCATAAGGCTGAATATTATGTCTTTCATGGTTGAACCAGCATTCAGGTTGGTAGTTCTTATTTAGCTGCTCAGCCCTCCTGTTCTCCTTTTCCAGGTAAGCTACCAATTGGCTGCTGCTGCCTTTGTTATTTCCGGTTTCGCTCTTCGTGATATTTACATGCATAGTCTGTAATTGATAAGGTTTGTTTCTTTTCCTTGGGTTCGATATTAGTCTTTGCGACTTTTCGGTTGTCACAGCTTACTGACTTCTGCACGGATGTGGGCGATCAATTCATCCTTCTCCGTTTGCTTCGCCAGCATCGACATTTGATCCCTGCGCCTACTGTAGAATTCCAATGTTTCCATAAACTTTCTTTTAAGCTCTGCTTTATCGTATTGCATCAGGTCAAGCCTTCTCATGTATTCGGCAATCTTGTTCATATTGGTTACCTGGCTTTGATTGGTTAGCAATTGCTCCTCGTTAAATTTGATTACCTGCTGGCTAAAGGCTTCCGCGATTTTGCTTTGCTGATTAATCATTCTTTCCGAATCTTTCTTCATTGGAATCAACAGGTCCTGCTCCTGTGTTTTGATAAAAGCAACGATGTTATCGGTCTTTTTATTGATCGCATTCTTCAGCAACTCATCATTCAAGTCCCTCGGATCTTTCTTTGACTTATAGAAATAATCTACCATGTGGATGAAGAAATCCAGCTTCGTCAGCCCGCTTTTATTAGCCAAAGTTTGCAGCTTCTCGTCTGTCTTAGCCGGGAACCTGATGGTTTTCACATTTTCATCTTTCGTAGCCTTCATACACATTCTTCGTTCTAGGTATACCGCCAGGTATACTGTTTCTTATTGTTATGGCTTTAAGCGGGGGGTAAAGTATACCGCAGGTATACGCAAAACGCCTTTGCCCCGCAGGGCAAGCGGAAAAAGTCGGGTGCGCCCGACTTCCGCTTGCTCCCCCCGCTTTCTGCGAGAGGACAATACTTCGCCGCCGGTCTGCTTTGCAGACTGGTTATCCTGTTATACCGTTATACAGATAGCTGGTTATGTGCTTATTCATATATCTGTGTAACCAGCTATCAGTATAACTTTTAAATCTCCCAACCGGCAGGCCAGTAAACCTGGCTGCCGAGTTTGGGATGATAAGAAGGTTGGTAACGGATGTAACCATATTCATCCAATTCTTTGATGCACTTGTGGTAGGTTGCAATAGAGGCGATCTTACTGAACGTCATCATCTCCTTCCTGGTGATAGCAAATGGACTGGCATAGCCATTTCTTTGCCAATGAACGAACAGGCCTGTAAACAGGCTGACATGCGTTGCATTGAGCCGCTCGTCTTTACTTATACGACGCAACAGTTTACCGTATCCGGTAAGTTCTACATTCGATAGGTTGGTTCTCATTTGATGCCTCCTTCCAATAGTTTGTTGATATCTTCCAGCTTGTAGTACATGATACTGCCGATACGGGTAAAGCGAAGTGTACCGTTGATCCGCAGGTTCTGCAAGGTGCCTGGTGAAATCTTGAGCAGCTTTCTAACCTCGTTGCTTTTGAGCCACTTTTTGGACGTAGCTTGTCCATCCAGCTGAACGAGCTTTTTGATCTCCGTCAGCAGCTCGCTTTTAAACTCCCTTAAATCTTCTTTGGTGATAATCTCCAAATTCATCACTAATCCTCCTGTTGTTTTGAGTATATAATAAACCAGTTCAAAGGCGGTATACAATAGTTGCCTGTGAACACTATGGTTCAAATGTCAAGACGGAAATGGCAAAATGAATGACCAATGGAGGCGTTTGGTCAGATTTGGAGGAATAGTTTACTTCTTTTCTTTGGGAACGATTTTGAAAAGCTTGTCGTCCTCTGCAATATTGATGTACTTGGATGGCTTATCGTCCTTATTCGCCGGAAAGTAGTTATGCGCTGTATCGATAGAAATATCTTTGTCGCCATGTTTAAAGTATTTGGCGATCATTTTATACCAGGGGCTTTGCGCCTGAGAACGTGCGAGCCTGTTATTGTTCGGCAATTTTAAGTATTGTATCTGGTGTACGAGGTTCATGAAAGTAGACATGCTGCCTTTGTCAATGACGATCTTTTCACCCACGTCATACTTGGTGGCTTCTTTCAGTTGTGATTCGAGATCAGCTATTCTGCCGTTTAGCTGATCTATCATCCGATCTTTTTCTGCTACGACTGATTCGATAGGTTCGAGTTTATGCCAGCGGTCAACCGTTTTCAGAAAATCAAGGAAAGCTTCCAGCTGTCTTGCGCTTGCCATGTGGCTGGGATAGCTCGATGAGAACGGGTCTTTCTTTTTATAAAAGGCGATGCGGTTAATTACAATATCGGTGACATGGTTGAAAAACTCTTCTTCCCGGTCAGGATAGCGTTCTGAAAAGTAAATGAGATGAAAGTTATAGTACGAGGAAAATTCTTCTTTGCCAAGCTTGTAGAGCTTATTTAGAAAGAAGTTATCTGATAAAGCCTTATTCTGTATGATTGGGTTACCGATTTCGAAACGGTTCGGCGAGAAATCGAAACGTTCACGAAATTTGAAATATTTGCCTTGAGTCGCCATAGGAATTAGGTTTTATAAAGAAACCAACTTAACAACTTATGGTTTTAAGCCATTCTTCTTCTAGATGGTATTTTTAAAATATGAATCGTACATGGATGACTAAGAATGTGAACCTTATGAGATTTTTCGAACCAACTGTTAGCAAAAGTTGATTGGATATTAATTTAAAGTAAAAGAAAGATATCGCAGAAATTAAAATTTTAGCATTATAATTGCAAACCTCAGAATAAATTTGGAAGTGTTTGCAAATCAATTAGATTTGGATAAACCTTATCAAATCTATGATACCTCCACGATACCTGACTAAGTCACGTTTTAAACTTGGTTTAGAATGCCCGACAAAGCTTTACTATACTAAGAAAGAACAATACGTAGACAAAAAGCTCGATGACGATTTTTTAGCGGCTTTAGCCAAAGGTGGTTTTCAGGTAGGAGAGCTGGCAAAATGTTACTTCCCTGGGGGGGTTAACATTGATGAATTGGATTATGAAATTGCCTTGGCGAAGACGAACGAGCTTCTTAGAAAAGATAGTGTCATCATTTATGAAGCTGCCTTTCGGTACGGCAATCTGTTTATACGCGCAGATGTCATTGTCAAAAAAGGAAATGCTATTAGTCTTTATGAGGTAAAAGCGAAATCTGCTGACTCTGTAGACGAGCAATTAACAACGAAAGCAGGTTTACCTAACGCTACCTGGAAACCTTACTTATGTGATATTGCCTTTCAGCGATATGTTGTACAAAATTCACTTCCCGGCCATAATATTTCCGCATTTTTAATGGTCGCAGATAAAAGTTCCTTAGCATCCATTGATGGACTAAACCAACGTTTTTTTTTAACTCAAGACCCATTAGGTAGAGCAAAAATTAATATTATAGGCGACGTAAGTCCAATAGCCTTGGGGCGTAAAATTCTTTGCGCAATCTATGTCGGCGATATCATAGACCGAATTTTTGCCGAAGAGGTATTCGATACTTATCTAAACCTTTCATTTGAAGGACTCATAACACTCTTTGCAGATAAATACGAAAAAGATGAGCTTATCCAGGGAGACTTAAAAGCCTATTGTAGAGATTGCGAATTCAGGGCATCTTCAGAAGATGAATCAAATGGATTTCTCAGCGGCTTTAAAGAATGCTGGACAAGAGTTTATGGACTTACACCTGAGGATTTTCAAAAGCCGTCAGTCCTTGATATATGGAATTGTCGTAGCAAAGATAGTTTTATAAAGGAAAGGCGTTTATTTCAGGCAGAGATTCAGCCACAAGACCTTCAACCAAAAACGACAAGAAATTCCAAGGTCGTGGAGGCAGGGCTCAGTAATATGGATCGACAGATTATGCAAATAACAAAGTCTAAAGACAACGACAATACTATTTATTGTGACGTTGAAGGCTTAAGTGAGATTTTTCGAACGTTTAAATATCCATTGCACTTCATAGATTTTGAAACTACTGCAGTTGCTATTCCATTCAACATGGAGAGACGCCCCTATGAGCAGATTGCTTTTCAATTTTCTCATCACATCATTTACGAAGATGGAACAATCGAGCATAAGGGGCAATGGATTGATACGGAACAGGGCCGTTTTCCAAATTTTCAATTTGTTCGTGAATTGAAAAATGAACTAGGTGAGGACGATGGTACTATTTTTCGATATTCTGCTCACGAAAATTCGATTTTGAACGCCATATTTCGCCAACTTTGTGAATCTCAAGAGCCGGACCGACGGGAATTATGTGATTGGATAAAAACGATTACAAAATCATCACAAAGTACAGCCGAATCCTGGATTGGCGATCGTAACATGATCGACCTGTGCGAACTTGTTAAAAAGTATTATTACGCTCCAGAAACAAATGGCTCAAATTCTATAAAAGCAGTCTTGCCAGCAGTAATAAATAACAGTTCTTTTTTAAAGGGAAAATATAGTCAGCCTATTTATGGAACGCAAGTAAAAAGCTTGAATTTTAACGACCATATATGGATTAAATTCAATGATGATGGAACAATCATTAATCCTTATTATCTTCTAAATCCAGTGTTCGAAGGCGTCGATTCAGAATTGTTGGACGGCTATTTGACCTCCGAAGAGGGAGAAATTAGAGATGGTGGCGCAGCAATGGTCGCTTATGCACAAATGCAATTTACGCAGATGGAGATCGCTGAAAGAGAATTTATAAGAAACGCATTACTAAAATATTGTGAACTAGATACTCTTGCCATGGTGATGATATGGGAAGAGTGGAATAAAAAAATTAATATATGAATTGGAAAGACCTCCTGTGTAAAGAAAGATTTAACAAAAACTATATCGACCCAAGTTATGACCCGAGATCTCCTTACCAAAGGGATATAGATCGCATCCTATTTTCCTCCCCATTTAGAAGAATGCAGGATAAAACGCAGGTTTTTCCGATCCCCAAAAGTGATTTCATCCACAACAGGCTAACTCATAGCATTGAAGTGTCTTCGGTTGGCCGCTCGTTAGGCTTATTGGCAGGGCAATTTGTTTTAGAGACTAAAGAACCCACTTTAGTTCGCACCGAGTTAAGTTCCAGGGAGGGCTTTGTACTTGATGATTTTGCTAACATTGTTGCAGCTGCCTGTCTTGCTCATGATATAGGAAATCCGCCGTTTGGGCATTCAGGTGAAAAAGCAATTGGTGCGTTCTTTAAAAACGAGGGAAAAGAATACACCACCGCTTTAATAGATGAAGAAGGTAAAGATTTGAAAACTTTTGAGGGAAACGCTGCCGGTTTTCGAATTCTAACGCGCACTCCTGGGTTGGAGCTTACTTACGCTTCAATAGGAGCATTTACTAAGTATCCTTGGAGTTCAAGTTCGATTGATGACCGCTATTTAATTGAAGATAAATATGGTTTCTTCTATTCGGATAGAGAAAGTTTTGAATCAGTTGCGAATAAATTAGGACTAAAATGCAGAGGCGCTGGTGAAAATAGAGTTTGGTGTAGGCACCCCTTATCTTTTTTGATGGAAGCTGCCGATACCATTTGTTACAGGGTTATCGACGTTGAAGATTCAGTCAAGTTACGATTGCTAGATTACCAAACCGCCGTAAAACATCTCGAAACTATTTGTTATTTAACGCCAATTGATGAGGATCGCTTTAAGCCCGAGATGGCGGAAAAAATTAATGAAACAGAATATCTCGCTTATCTAAGAGCGAAGGCAATCTCTTCCCTAATTTATCAAGCAATTGAAGTCTGGAAAGAAAAGTATGATGATATTATGAATGGCAGCTTTAACAAAGAATTGCTAGACATATCTCCAAGTAATGCTGAATTAGAAAATATTAAACAAAATCTTATCAAACGAGCTTTTAACCATCCATTGGTTCTCAAAATTGAGCTAGCTGGCTTCGAAGTTCTAGGTGGCTTGTTGCGAGAATTCTGCGGAGCAGCTTTTGACAAATTTGAAAAAACAAAAAATAGAAAGTTGTTTGCCTTGATACCGGAGCAATTTTTGACGGCGGAAGGTAAATGGCACGCTAACAATGCAGAAAAACTACTACAAGTTACTGATTTTGTTTCCAGAATGACAGATTCGTATGCTATTGATCTTTATAGAAGTTTGAAGGGAATTAATCTGTCTATTATTGAATAACTGAGAAAATTTGGCTTAATAACCAACAAATTATTATTGTGTTAACTAAACAGTTTGTATTAGTCATGACTAACCCTAACATCGAAAAGGACGATTATAAAACAAGATCCAATTTCATTCGCGAATTTATCCAGCGGTCTAACCTGCAATCTTCTCAGCCGCCATCATTAAGTAATGAAATCCCTAAAATGATTGTTCAGTTCTGGGATAATTTTGATGATCTACCTGATGATGTAGGGGCATGTATAGAGACTTGGAAATCAACAAGGGAATTGGGGTTCAATCATCAAATCTTCGATAAACAACAAGCTGGTGACTATATCCTTAAAAAATTGGACGTCCGGCATAAATTGGCTTTTGACAAATGTTATCACCCAGCTATGCAATCTGATTTTTTTAGATTATGCTATATTTTCATCGATGGGGGATGTTATATAGATGTTGATGACAAGTACACAGGAGTACCGATTAACAAGCACTTCGACGATTGCCGTTTAAAGATCCAGCCACTCTGCTACGACATCGCGACTAACACCATGGTGCCACCATCCATTTTTACAAAACAGGGTGCAAACAATGAACATTGGATTTTTTACTTTAATAACAATCCGCTAATTGCTAAAAAAGGAAATATAATAGTGGGGAGTGCTTTAAACAGGGCGCTCCTTTCACTCGAAAATAATGCTGCCAACGAACTACCGGAAATTCAATCTACCACCGGGCCAGGGAATCTTACCAAGACAATTTTCGATAATATGCTCGCTAACATAACCATTGAGGACACAATGTTCATATTTCGTGACTGGGAAAATACCGCTAAAAACGAATGGAACCTCAGTTATAGAAACGACGCTAGGAATTGGAGACACTCTAATGGACAAGTCTATTCAAGCCGAAAACACCAATAAAAGTCAATGAAACATCCGGCTCCTTTGTCCAAGTTATTAAATTATTTCTTTCGCACGTTTGTTAAATCTCGAAGATTTTTGCCTTCGAACAGATGCCAGGCCTTTGGGTTTGACATGAAAAATACAATTCCGAAGATCCAGAAAATTTATGTAATCAATCTAGAAAGGCAACCATTACGGTTGAATGAAATAAAACGCGAACTAACATATGTGAGTGACTGCAATGGCGAATCGCTTTGGTCTATGTACGAGAAATATACGGCTGTCGATGCCAGAGATTTAGGCGATAAATTTTTTAAAGACAATTTGGTTGATGCAAATTATAATTTGGCCGAACAGCTGTTTGTAGAACCTCAGCCGCTAGCATTACCAAATCGGTTTGACTTGGAATCGCCTATTCAAATGAGTCGGCCAGAAATCGCGGTAGCTAAATCTCACATTGGAATTTGGCAAAAAATTTTAGAGAATGATGATGAATATGCCCTGATTCTGGAAGATGATATATGGTTTTATCCCGGCTTTTCAAATGCGCTTAATAAGGCCTGGGCCGATGTCCAAAGCACTTTGAATGGCAGTTTTGATATTTTATATTTATCCTACGAAGAGGTGAAAAATGGTGCCCCAAAAACTTTTATATCAAGTAATTTATTTCGTCCGGTACGAGGTCTTTGGAATTTATCCGGCTATGTTTTATCCCGCAATGGAGCTTCCAAACTACTTCAACTACTTCCTTGCCGTGGTCCTGTAGACTTATGGATTAATCATCAATTCGATAAAATTGATGTAGTTGCGCTAAAGAAATCAGTTATAAGGCAGCGCCTGGATATAAGCTCTACCAATTCCTATTCGATACTTCCAGCGCTAACCAAAATCGGTGCTATCAATAGCGAAGGCCCTGCATTGTTCCAAATCAGACCACAAGTACATCCAGTTTTTGTATTCGGCAATCAAAATACGGGACTTACATCTGTTGCCATGGCTTTATCGATGCTCGGCTATAGATGTTGTAATGACCTAAAATCCTTACCTAAGACCGAATTAGATAAGTTGTTGATGGGTCGAGCCGACCGAATATTTAATGCTTATGTCAACATTGGTTCTTTAGCTACGCAGGTTCAGTTATTACAAACGCTATTCTCTAACGCTCGGTTCATTTTTACCGATCTTAAAAATCAGCATTCTTTTTTAGAAAACGTTGCAAGCCTAAACTATGCCGTGATTAGAAATGACGTATCTAACAAATGGAAAATACTTTGCGAGCATTTGTGCTGTGCACCACCAGTTTGTGCTTTTCCAGAGTTGAATGATGTCGGCCAAAGATCACTGATAGAAAATACAATTTCCAACACTGGTAAAAAAATCCTATCGTCCAAACGTGACGCTTCACCTTGGATAGTTGACTCTGCGACATCATGGCAAGGCATTCACTGTATGCCAAGCTTATTTGATGCTTCGTCGACACAAATAACTCCAGTCAAGATTATTGAAAATTTCGAGTCTATTGTTGGAAGTAATTGGATTTTAAGAGAGGATACTTTTACAGATAACCTAGCATTGTTCCGTCCCGATAACATATACTTACAACACGAAAACGGTGTTACTCTTGATGTAAAATTAGATTCCCTGGGGGTACGTGATTACAGCGCGGCTGCAATAACAAGTCAGGAGCAATTTCTATATGGAAGATTTGAGGCCATGATCAAAGCTTCAAACACCCCAGGAGTAGTGACAGGATTTTTTCTACACAGAAATTCTCCAAGACAGGAAATCGACATAGAAATCGCCGGAAACCGGCCCAATGTGCTTATTGTAAACGTTTTTTTTAATCCTGGTGGACCGGGAGCCAAATTTGATTATGGCTACCGAGGCACTCCTACATACATTGATCTTGAATTCGATGCATCGGACTCGTTCCACCAATATGTGATTGAATGGCGATCAAATGAAATTTGCTGGTTTGTCGATAAAAAACTAGTACACAGAAGAGTAGAATGGCAGCCAACGCCAATTCCGCATCTGCCAATGTCTTTGCATACAAACATTTGGCCGTGCCGTTCTAAAGAGTTTGCCGGGATTCTTGACAATAGGCAACTTCCTGCTAAAACGCTTATTAATTCTATAAATATCGACGCAGTACAAGTCAAAACCGTTACCTATCATGAACATACTTGCTTATAATCCCGGCCATGATGGCGGGGTTGCTTTTTTAAAAGATGGACATTTATTATTTTCTATTGAGGCTGAAAAAAATTCAAATTACAGATACTCTCCGGTATCTACTCATGACGTATTCCGAATACTCGGTGAATTAGAAGAAGCGCCTGACGTAATTTGTGCAGGGGGTTGGTGGCCGCGCGATAATTTTGAGTATCTGCATGGATGTAATATTCATGTTGGTTATCGTGGTACCACTAAAACTGACATTATAGCGGACCAAAGAAAGTTTCTGGGAAAGAATATTGACTATTTCTCTTCTTCGCATGAGCGATCACATTTACTTTGTGCTTATGGCATGTCAGGTTTGGAAAAGGGAACTCCCTGCTATGCGCTAATTTGGGAGGGTAATATTGGGGCCTTTTATGAAATTGATGGGAATTTAAATGTGACCTTATTAGGAGATGTTTTAAACCAAGTCGGGAATCGGTATGCGCAATTATACGGTTTAGCTGATCCCTCTTTTCCCAAAGATAGTCCATACTTTCGTTTTGAAGATGCGGGAAAGCTTATGGCTTTGGCCTCTTTTTCAAAACGCAATCCTCCTTCAGCAGAAGATACAAAATTGATCGATTTACTACTGCGTGGTTCGTATCAGGAATTGAGTGCTTATCCCTTGCTTAAGAATTCAAAATATTATAATATTGGTGTGACCAATGAAGAGTTCTGTAACCTTGCAGGAATTTACAGTGACAGAATATTTGATATTTTTTTTCAGTTTGCAACAATAACTTTGACTAAACGTTTGCCACTCATCATCGCTGGCGGATGTGGTTTGAATTGCGATTGGAATACAAAATGGAAACAGTCGGGTCTATTTTCTGAAATATTTGTACCGCCCGTCGCCAACGATTCTGGTTCAGCCATAGGCACCGCCGTTGACGCCCAGTTTCACTATACGGGTAATCCAAAGATAAGCTGGGATGTTTACTCAGGACTGAACTTTGACGAAACAAAATCATTCGATATAAGCCAATACGATATCTATGAACCGGATAATGAATTAGTTTCTGACTTGCTAGCCGCAAATAATATTTTAGCTTGGGTTAATGGCAAATATGAGATAGGCCCAAGAGCATTAGGCAATCGTTCCATTATCGCTGCCCCATTTACCGAAAATATCAGAACCCGTTTAAATATAATTAAGCAACGCGAACAATTTCGGCCGATTGCACCAGTATGTTTAGAAGAAGATGCGATTCAATGGTTTGGTTGCCATCATCCGAGTCCCCACATGCTTTTTACCTACACCGTAAACACTGATGCCCTTGCGGCGGTAACTCATGTAAACAAAACTGCCCGAATTCAAACAGTATCATCCACCTCTAACAATCGGTTATATGATTTACTGCTCGCATTTAAAAGAAAAACGGGCTATGGTGTATTATGCAATACCTCGCTAAATTTTAATGGAAGAGGTTTTATAAATAATATCCGTGATTTATCGATATATGCCATTGAGCATAAGCTTGACGGATTTATAATTGAAGGCAAATGCTATTTAATAAGATCATCGCCTTACTATCAACAATACTTAAATCGTTAACGAGCTCTATCAGCACAATTATTAATCGGGATAAGCAGCAAAATCAATACGGCTAAAATTACCAGTGTTTTCAGTAATTTGTTGTTACTCATTCGGCGTTGTAATATTTAGGATAGATAAACCCAATGGTGATGGGAGCAAGTTCAAGGCCAAAAAGGTCGGTAAAAGCCTAAGGTTAATTGCGTGCTTTGCAATAATAGTTTCCCGAAAATCGGGCCTTGGGCTAATAAAATTTCTTTGGGATTTTACTAAAATTAACGTAAACCTATTGGGCGTTCTGATTTTGACTTGCACATCCGTTTTAGGTACATTTGATAAATACCCTTTTCACTAATGCCCCCAAAAGCAATATTAATTGACCATTCAATGTCCGAGCTACCATTTTACCAGGTGCTTGACTGGCCTTCCTTTCAAACTTTTTGCAACGACGTTTTATTTAATCGTTATGGAATAACTGATGCAAGAGAATTTTTGGGACAAGGAAGCAAACAGGACGGTATTGATTTTTACGCCACCTCTGGGGCAAATGGGCCGATGGTCAGTGCGCAGTGTAAATTAGAAAATTACTTAAGCCCTCAAGAACTTATTGATCTGGTTGATTTATTTATTCAGGGTGATTTTGCTCAGCGCAGTAATGAATTTATCCTGTGCACAAATTTTGACCTGGGAAAGCATCGGCATAACGAAGCAAATTTGCAAAATGTTAGAGAAAAACTGTCGCAAATCAATGTTAGTTTCGTTGTTTGGGATTCAAAAGGATTGTCTACCGAGCTAAGAAATAATCCAGTACCGCACATAGTTAGCAGGTACTTCGGGACAGAGATTGCCAAAGCTTTTTACGGCGAAGTTTATCAGACTTGGTTTAGATCCGTTCAACAGGTTAAAAAGCCAGACTATTCATTTGATAATAATTATGTGGCCCGAAAACTTGTTACTTACCAAGACCATAGGCAGATGGAACATAATCCATCATATTTGTACCTCAATCACCGGCATCTGGATTTAACGGAATTGATAGCTATGAAAAGGGCGACTCAGTATCGCTTTGTAGTTCTTAGCACCGCTGGTTTTGGAAAGACGCTTGAGCTTGAGCATTTAGCCGCATTTTTCGCGCAGGAAGATCAATATTTATTCCCTATTAAAAGCTATCTAGTGGACTACGAAGGCCAAGCAATTACTGAATTACTAGATTTGCATCAGCCGAATTGGCGTCACCTCGAAGACGATATGATTTTACTAGTTTTAGATGGTCTTGACGAAATCAGAGAAGCATATTTCCAAACTTTCACCAATCACTTAAATCAGTTCGTTCTAGCTAGGCCAAAGGCGAAAATTGTTGTTTCAAGTCGCTTCAATTTTTATGATTTAGTTTCGAATCCTTTGCGTGGATTCGAAATTTTAATCCTTCAACCGTTCGGAGATAATGATGTGCGCGATTACTTGACTAAATATATTCCATCACTAGAGAACGCATTTCGTGCCAAGGTTAATAAATCAGGTTTTCAAGAATTTCTTAAAGCCCCATATTACCTTTCCAGATTAGTTAGATTTTTTGGGCGGCAACATGAATCGTTTCCGGTAACCAAAGCTAAACTATTTGAAAGAATATTATTTGAAAGGTTCGACGCTGATAATCGAAGAAAGGGTGATTTAATTTTGCGTACTGCCTTTTTTGACTTGACCAAACGTATTGCTTACGCAATGACTCGCCTTGGTAAATCCGTGATGAATACATCGGAGATGATTGAGTTGCTTGGAGGGACTGAACAAATGGCACTGCTTCAAAACTTCTTTTTGCTAAATAAGCATGATGCTGCGACAGACGCATGGTCGTTTGAGCACAAAAATATTCAGGAATATCTATGTGCAAAATTATTAGAATCGCTGTCGTCTTCGAAAATAAAAGAGCTGGTAACCTATACCTATGACAGAACCAGAGTTCAGCCGCGGTTCGTTAATACACTTTCATTTTTATTCATGGTCGCAGACCAGAATGGTGTTTTATTTACTGAATTATTGCAGTGGTTAATTTCGGAACAGCAAGAGTTGCTTGTGCGTTTCGAAAAAGACCGGATAGAACCGGAAGTTCGTTTAGAATTGTTTAAGCAAATACTTATCCAGTATCGGAAGCAAAATATAGCTTTGTATTCATCGTCGGCATTTTCATTAGAGGAACTTTTAGATTTTATCCAATTAGATCGAATGATGATCGACTATCTGGCGCAAGAAATGATGGCGGATCCCTCTGGTTGGTATGCATATAACGGTGCTGATCTCCTTGGAAAGATTCGCAAACCTTACATCTTTGCGAGTCAGTTAAAAGGCATATTTTTAAAATTACTTGAGGCACCCTTTGATGATCAAATTAAGGTAAATGTATTGCAGGCTTTGGCTGATCTGGAAATAGTGGATCAAGCACTATTTGAGGAAGTTATGCAACTGCCTTTGAATCTAGATTTTCATGAAATTCGGCGAAGTCTGATTCAGGTGCTACACGGTCAGAATTTTTTAGAGGATTATATTGAATTTCTAATTGCTTCCCTTTCATTTTTCGACAATCATGAAAGCCATTCACATTCATTTGGTTCGGCTCAGTTTATCAAAACAATTTTATTAGAAGTGGAGCGACCAGTTTCTATCCGCAAGTTAATTTCATTTGCGCTTAGCGACCATGACGCTGTTTCCTTCCATGATCGAAATGATGCCCGCTTCAATGCAAAAGAGTTTGAATCATTACTTGCAAAAGCTACTGCTCATTTTCCTAACGATGGGAAAATTATTGAACTGGTGTATCTGTTTTATAGCCGTGATTCACCAATAATTGTTCACTCCGAATGGTTTAATCCAATTCTGGAATTCTTTAGGAAGAATGGAGGGCTAGTAGAGCATTTTATGCGAGCGTATGTGGAAGATCCGGCCGGCAACCATTTGATGCCGTTGGCCGAAAAGAGCACCTGCGATTTCCTTTTAGAGGAGTTTCATCATGGTAAGATCACGCAGCTGCAAATGAGTATTTACAGAAATGTATTGAGCCATGTTGATCGGGAATTGTTCCAATATTTTTATTCTGGATTGATCCGCGAATTTGGAAATACATTTCTGATACCTGACATTGATTTTGATTATCAAGCTCATTGGGCTGGCTATTGGGAAAAAAATCAGGCAATGTTAATTGACCAATCGTTGTTTTTTTCAGAATTGAGAGATGTTTTTAAAGCTTTTGGGAAAGAGCAGATTACAAAAGCGGATTTTCGCGATTACGAAAATTATAAACTTAGGACATTTCGCGAATCGATTGTAATGAAGTTCATTCGTCGCCAATGCGACGATGTACCCCGAAATAGCGCGTATTTTCAAAGTTTGATAAGGAGGGCAAATGATTGGGCTTATTTCAAAATTTTTGAGATTTACGAGCTTTATGACCAGAGAAAAAAAACCGTTGCTACCTTTATTAGCCCGGCGCTTCTAGAGTTCGCCGAGAATTGGATACATGAGAAGATTTCAGAATATGATTTTATAAACGCTGTAAAGGATCATGCTGTCGGCAATTCGACTTTTGATCGTAACGTAGATTTTGTTTGCAGAATTTATCTGCGAATTAAGCCAAGATTGACTGATAGAGAGTTGTTAAAGATGTTACCCGCAGACTTTCACGGAGGTATTGGTTCGCAAAATATAGGACTTGCCGGAATGATAGCAGAGCAGGTAACAGATAAGAGCCAATTTCGAATTCAGGTTTTAGATTATTTGAAAAGGGGACTGGCTACTTTGGTTCAAAAAACGCTTTTTGGAATATGTAACCTGCTGCATTATGAAGAATGTTGTCCATTACTTTATCAATTTATTCGTGAAAATCAATTTCTGACAGGAATCGATCGTACTAATTTGTCCAATTATTATTTCAATCTGGGCGGGGATATTCTTGATTTTTCTGACATGCTCGTTTCACCCGGATATGAAGTGCCAACTAATGATATACCTTGGGAGTGGGGACTTTACGAAAAATTTAAACCGGTTCGACCGACTGAAGTTGCCGCTTTAATGCTACACGTCTTAGATGATGAAAAACGAGAAGCTTCACAGAAACTAACGGCAGCGCACCATTTGATAAGTCTCGGCAGGATCGAGGGTTTACAATTTTGGGCAGATCAGTCAATCGCATTGCATAAATCGCTATTTGAACATATCATTGACCCAATTATCCCGCATATTACGGATTTTGAACAGAAAAGCGCGATTGATTTATTAATTGCTGTGCTATCCGCCTTTATATTAACCGACGCAATAATCGAGAGACGGCAATTAAGTAAGGTAATGAGCGATTTTGTGATCAATCTCTTTGTAATTATGGTAAAGGATACCCCTGGCGCCTACGAGCATATTAACAAAGGAGTCAACGCTTTAATTCAATCAGTTAATGATGAAAAAGCATTATATTGGCTTAATCGTTATTGTGACGAAATTACGAGAGCTTTCCAGATAGCCAGCAATCCTGAGCCCCGAATAATGGATGTACGGACAGAGTTGTTTGAATTATTTCCTGTTAGCAGAGGCAATGGGTAGGATATTATATTCTAGCTAAATAACTAAGGGGCCTAAAGCCTCTTAGTTATCTTAAAGATCAAGACATTTCTATAAATTATCGCCGTATGGTGTTGCGATCCAAAAATTGAAAAAAACTGCATACTTTATTTAATCATAAACACAAACGCGGCGATGGTTCCTTCTTTCTATCGCTGATCTGACAACGATCGAGCAGTTTATGACTAGCATGTTGGTTTAAATTTCTTCGATCAAAAACTTATGCGGTCAAACGTTATATGCAGCAGGGTGATGCGTTTAAGCCGACGTTGTAGAAGGAGAGGCGGCTCTTGGTTGCGTAAGGCCGGGGACAGCTGACTATCCTTATCTTGTGGGGATGAAAAAACAAATCTTATCACCATTCGATCATGCCATCATGTCGCTGGCGCAGGAATTCGCGAAAATTCCGGATTACGAACAAAAGATGAAAGATCCCGATTTAAAAAAGCTTCATACCTTCGTAGCGGTGGGGATCATGAGCATCCACGATGCCAAGAGCCTGGTGGTAGGTAGTTTTGTTCCGGCAGCGAATAAGGTCATTGCAAATGCCAAGAATCAGTTCAACCGTTCCATCTTTAAGCAGGTATTAACCTCCCTCAATTACGATCTGGAGGCAACACGTCATGAAACCATTCGGTTGGGTTATGTTTTTGCGTTTCATAAATTTGAAGTCTTTATCAAGCAGTTGATGGAATTGATGGACGAGTTGGCGGATATACAGTTAATGCCGCTTAATAAATTCGCAAAGACGCGGTTTAATTTTGAACCTACGCAATGGTTTCGTAACCAGTCGGTTCATGTGGTCAACTTTATTTCCAACTGCACCAAGCACCAGGACGGCTTATGTAAACTGAGCAATCCGGCTTACGCTTTGCCTGCCGAATTCATTGGTCATTCGCCCGATGAAAAAATCGCACGGACCGTTCAGCAATTTAAAAGTGATATTGATGCGCTGATCGCGGCGGTGGTTCCGCTCATTAAGGCGCTCAATAGCGTGTTTTTATACCGCACTTTTGAACAGCTGTCCGAGCCTGAAAAGCCTATCGCAGGCGTACCATCGATGGACGAGGTTTGGGCTTCTGTTAAAAACCAGCAGGAATTGCTAATCAAACTGACAATCGGGCAATACGAAAACAACCCGGTTTAGCCTTTTGTAGTTACTTCCCTTGGCGAATAGTACCGGCTAAACTATCCGTTAGCGGGTAATCATAACGGCTTGGAACCTGACCAAAGTGCTGGCGGGCGGACCGGTCGAAATTCGACTGCTCAAAGGCTTTAAAAAAAGCCCGCTGATAGGTAGTCGATGATAGCGCTTTTTCTCCCATTTGCTGTTTTTTATAAAGCGTTTGAAAAAGCACGCTGATTTCTTCCTTTGATTTCGAGCTTAGTTGCGTTACTAAATATTGTACACTGGTCCCTAAATGCCAATATAGCTTCCGCGCCTTTTCGGGTTTATGCTCATCCCGATGAGGAATTGCGATGATCCATTGCTCGCCGTCCCGCCTGATCGGTTTTGGTTCGCCGGGTGTCTCAATCACTTTAATATTTATCCGCGATACAGGCAACTGAAGATCCGCGCCGGAAAGCCCGATCTCACAAAGTATAACCTGCAGTATAGCTGTAAACTCTTCCGCCAGTGCGGTCATCACATACGTGTTTCCGAAAAGGATGTACCAGCTCACGCCCAACATTTTAAAACGAATGACCCTTTCTTTGCCGACGTCATTGAATGGCGTATCGACGACTCTCGGTGCGATCAACGCTTGCAAATTTTCACGTTCGGCAATATGCGCTTTAATTGGCTCCACCAAATGGCCCATGTCTTCACGGTAATAACCGCCTAACTGGGTTTTGTAAAAATCGATCAGGTGTAATAACTCCGGAAAAACCCTTTGGCTGACTTCAACCATGAGCGCCAAATCGAGAAAGTTTTTGTTGACCATCTCCTCATCGCCAGGATCACCGGTCTTAACTTCATTGTGATGGTTCATATAAGGGATATAGTCGCTCATGGCACTTATCCAGGCACCCTGAAGAAAATCGGCGTGAAAAACCAAGCCATAACTGTCGGCTATTTTGGCAAGCGCTTTTTCGTCGCCGGTATGCACGGAAGACCAAACGCCGCACAAAGCATAGTATTTCCCAGCAAAGTTTGCCCCCAGAGCGTTATAGACCTGTGCCATATTTAATAGCGCAAGTATATAGGCATCCATGGTTTCATCCATCCGGTAAAGTTTCCCGGCCTGATGGAAATTGTCGATTGCCCGTAGAAAATTGCGGGCACCGCCTTTTTTTAAACTTACTGCGCCGGTGCTGATAAACTCTTGTGCCTGTTTATGACGAATATCGGCCTGAGGTGCAAAAGAAGATATCTCCCGCCGGAAAGCGGCTATTTCGTCGCTGCTGTCTTCATGTTTTTCTCTAAGCATAGTATACAAATCGCCGATTTGTTTCAGCATATCGCTCAAACGCGTGACCGTATAAGTGTCAGCGTCGGGCAGCAGCGGGATCATGATGCGATAGATACCCATCGCCTCTTTTACTTTTTCGCTTTTATACTCATTGCCTCGCAGTTGCATGCAGGCAGTGCCTTTTAGTTCCAGCAGCAAACAGTGTTCGTTGATATCGCGCGGATGTATTAAGCGGCTTTCAATTTCCGCGGTGATATCATGGCTCCATTTCTCGATTGCCGTTGCTTCGGCAAAGCCGGGACTGCGTTGGCTTTCAGCGGTAACGATTTGGAGGAAGGAAATATCCTCTTCGATATCCGCTAACTCGTAGCGTTCCCCTAAATTTTCAAAATATTGTGTTACCAATGGCGCATCGGCTACCAACGTCGGATCGGGTTGACCCGATACACGGCTGGCCTGCATTTTTAAGAACAAATATTCATAGATGGCTTTTCGCCGGAAGGGCATTGGATTATCTGCAAGCTGGATAAAATGCTGCATGACGTTTAGCCACAAGGGTACATGGCTGGAGGCTGCAAGGTCCCAGCGGCAATATCGGATCGCGGCGATCGCTTCTAGGTATTGGCCGACGTTAAATGACGCCGGAGCCGGATTTACTGCCCATTTATCGTAGATGTGGGCATACCATTTGTCCTGTTCATCGCCTTGATGCAGCACTAGGTAATCAAGCAGACCGTTGTCCAAAAGGCGGCGTTCGGGATTTGGGTCGATCGTACGATTGACGATTTCCCAGTGTAGCGTAGCAACGTAACTGGACACACGCGCGGAGTTGACCGGCAGCGGTAATTGTTCGATCAATTGTTCGATCTCAGCAGTCAAGCGCGGTATGGCTTCGTTTTGGGGAACCACCTCAAATTGCCAGCTAATCGCCTGCACAAATTTTTCCCAAAAATCTTCCGGCAATTGCTCGTAAAGTTTTTTTGCTTTTAAAAATGCGCCTTCAACATCTTTCGCTTTTTCTTTCACATACCCCTGCGCTATGTACGGATCCATGATTTCTTTCACCCGAATGATGCATTTTGCCAATAAGTCAGTATTTAGTTCACCCTGATGAGCTGCCCAGTCGCGCAAAAGATCGGCATCATTCCCGCGCGTTTCTTTGGCAATATTGGCGTTAGTCTCAAATATGAAGGTCGCCTCGTCGAACAAGTACTCGCCTTTGGTAAAAAGCATAAAGAAATTGGCCAAGCTTTTGGTGACCTCCTCGGTGGAGAAGGAAAAATTGGAAGAATACAGTTTGATTTGGCGGAACCTAGTGGTTGCGGCGGCGAAGTCTCTTTGGACAATATCGTCGTCCGTATCGCAGTAAATAACCTCGTCTTTACCACTGATCCGGTTTTCCAGCCAGGTTTTGAGCGTTTTTATTTTTTGGTAATGATAACCCTGCTCTGTTGCTGTCGCATCAGTTTCTTTACTGAACAGGTATAATCGATTGGTGCTCACTTTGCAAATATCAGCATTCATTTAATGCCGCAAAAGGCCGGAATTACCGGCCCGCATATTATTCCAAAAATACTCTGCACCAACCATTGCCCTGGTTGTAAACGTGGTCAATCGTTTTGAAACAATACCCGCCGGTTAATGCCTGGATAACCATTTCGCGGCCAATGAATAAATCCGGGCTTGCCGGCGCATAAAAAGAAACCACCATAGCCGGCGCTTCCTTAACGTAAATGATTTTTTTACTCATTTAATTTGAGTTTAAAAGTTAACGATTTTAAAAGGAAACGATTTAGCGCGAACGCGCTTTTTACGATGTGAAAGCCAAATATAGCGATAATTTTTGACACCTGCAAATCGTTACACGTCCTCCCCCCGCTCCAGGGCAAAACCTGCGGCGATCTCGTTGTGGTATTGCCAGTTGGTGAATAATGGGTAAGGGTTCGGCAGGCAAAGCAATTCGAATTGACCGTTGAGGAAAGCTTCGCTTACGAACCAAGAAGAAAAAATCCTGCCGCCCACCATGTCGGGGTGGCCGCTGATCATTAACCGCCGCTGACCCTTGCTGTATAAAGTACCCGAAACAAATTTGCTGGCCACATCAAAAGATAAGGTGTAGGATGATAACAGTTCAGACTGGAAGAAGGGAAAATGGTCCAGGTCGGTATACGCGCTGAGTTTGTCCGGGCGGTTTTGTGTTTTCTTATAATATTCTCCGTGGTTAATGCCCTGATAGATGGGTACCTTTTCGAATTCGGGGGCGTGATCGGCATCTTTCCTCACCAGATAGCGCCACCAGGCTTTGATGGCGGCCATGGTGATCTTGTCGGCGTGTTTCTGATAGTGTTGTAATGACTCCGGTTTGATCAGGTCGGTTGCTGCTATTTCAAAGGGATCAACCCAATCGTAGGACTCAAAATAGGTAGCGGAGATCGCTTGCTGGATTTCAGCAGGGTTATGTTCATAATTGTCTCGTAAGCAGTTGGGAAAGGCTCCTTGCACCGACTGGATCAATAGGGCCAGTTCACGCGTCGGCTCAACCGCACTGTTAACGTAAGAGGCTAGCCCGGCATCGATCTTAACAAGGTCATCCGGGTAAGCCGCCATTTTTTTCTTTAGGCGATCGCGGTAATATCTTAGCCTGGATGGTACAAAAAACTCCAGCGAATCGATTTCGCCAAACATGACATCGGTTGTCAACGGGCCGGATTCGGGGTTGCGCAAAAACTCGCGCTCATAGCCCCCTCCGTATTGTTCTTTATGACTTAATTTTTGTTGGTAGCGGTCATCTTTATTCTTTTTCATAAGATAAAATATAGTTCACAAGTTTTGAAGTCAACCCTATTTAATTTTTAACTATACAACTATCTAAAAAATGCTTGTCATTTTTCTTTTAACAGTTTAACCAAATCAATCAGCTTTGTAAAAACTTCCGTTTCTTGATTCTCTAACTTTTGCACTTCAATCATTTGTGTAGTTTCATCTTTTTTAAGAACATTACTTGTTTTTGCACTTAAATATTTTGCCTTCAAAATTTCTAACAGATCCTTGTTAGATTGGTGCTTTTCCATTAAAGCAAACGTATCTTATTCTTCCTGTCTGTTTCTTTTCGCTAATTCATAATAGCGGTATTCTTCTAAAACAATTCGATATTGCTTCAGGAAAAAGATTGCGATGAACTCGATAAAAAAAAGGGAGCCAAATCGCGGTAAATAGCGCCAACAGTTCTTGGCCAATGTTCACTGGTGCGACTTTAGTAGAATCCATGGTCACAGCTCCCGAGTTATAAAAAATAAATACTCCAGAAAATGCAATAATACAACCGATCATTAAAATAGATACCTGACCGGCTGAATAGTTTTTCGGCTATCCTAGCGCTCTCATGAATATTTTTGAGACGAAAGTCTTCGGTTTGCTGGTTAGCCTTTGTAGCCTCCTTAGTCGGTTTCATTTAAGAGTCGGATCATCAAAGAATCAAAGCAATTACCACTTGCAGCTAACTTAATAAATGATTTGAAAATAATCATCGTGGGATGGCTCTGGATCTGGTTTATCATCGAAATAACCCAATATACATCGTCTAAATTCAGCATTAGTTCTATTTAGTCTGCCTTAGGCCCTGCATGGCCTTTTTTACATCGTTTAGCTGGTATTTCTCTTCGTTAATTTTTCTTATCACGTAGTTTAGTAATATATCTATATTTTCTGCCTTATCTATGCACTGTTCGTCAGTAAATTCGTGTATACCGCCCGAAAGCTGTTCGTACAATAGCCTGATAGGGTTATCGCCAAGTTCTTTGAGGGAAACAGGCAAATGCTGATTAATGACATCTATCAGCTTTGACATCTGGAAATCCATCTTAAAATTCTCATAGGCGCGCCTTACAAATTCGGCACCATCAAAATCAAGTTCTGCGATATCCTGTATGATCCTTTTAATTTCATTTTCAATAACCCTCCGTAAATAAGCGTACGCGCCAATACCGTAGCTTATAGACAGGCAAATAAGGGCTTTTTTATAATTAGACTGGTCTTCATTATTCAAATACTTTTTGAGTGTTGGGTTAAGGCCAATTTCATAGGATGGGAACTGACCAATTTTCTGGATAGTTATGGTCATTCCTTCCTTACGCTTTTCCCATTCTTTATCAGATGTGCTCCTCAGCAAAAAATCAATTTTGGCCTTGCACGATTGACAAACGCCCAGTACGTGTACTTTAATATCCAGTTTCCGGGTTTTAGCATCAAAAGAATATGGAAGCTCGTCACTATTACTCGTGATTATTTGAGAAAGGCGCGGATGTGCGCTTTCAACCAGGTCTGTCTTAAAAGTCTGTACCTCATGTTCTTCGGGACAAAAGAATTTGAAAGATTTATCCTTAAAGCCAAACGCATCAACAAAGGCTGTGTTGTCAAATTCTTTTAGATTTTCTACAGCTTTAATTTTATAGTATAATGGTTTATTGGTCAAAAAATCTGCAAATACCTGATTTGATATTTTATTCATTCGTTTATTCTGGTTTAGGAGCTAACATTAATTAATATGCTAAACTACTAAATATCTATAGCGCAACCTAACCTGATACCCCACAACTGACCATAGACATAATATTAGATTGCATTTAGTATCATAATTGATTAGTCGGTTTAAGTTTATAGAATGTACTATTAAATAATTAAGGGGATAAAGCCTCTTAGTTAATTTAAAGATCAAGACATTTCTATAAATTTCATTAAGGTGTTAAAAAAATTAAAACGCGTGCAATCAAATAGATACTTTTGGTGTATCGTCCACTCATTTAATTATCGCTGATCACCATTCATCTGGTTTATAACCAATTCTATTACGCGGTTGCGTGCTTTCCCTTTTGTCAACGAGTTCGTCAAGATATCTAAATATGATTTCCATGTTCTTGTCCTGATTTTCGATCTTCGATTTGATCTGTTCAATTTCCAACCGGAGTTCTGTGTTGTCATAAAGCATTTCTCTGAGCCTAGTGAAAATTATCATGATTTGGATATTCACTTTAATTGCCCTGTCGCTTTTTAGAATACTCGATAGCATTGCAACGCCTTGTTCGGTAAAAACATTGGGTGCCTGACGCCGTCCTCCCCAACTTGCTCTTCCATTTTGGAATAGCAAGTTCTTGAATTCGTCATCGGTCAAACGAAACATAAATATTTCCGGGAATCGTTTGCTATTTCTGGCTACAGCTTTGTTTAAATTACCTGTCGTTACTTGGTAAAGTTCAGCAAGATCTTCATCAAGCATTACCTTTTGATCTCTTATATAATAGATCTTATTCATGACCACCTCGTCAGGTACAATCAGATCGGAATTAATATTGTTCATAGTGAATTAATAAATGGTGTACTTTAAAAGTCGTGCGGCGAATGGGATCGCTGCATGACTCATTTTGGGTTAAGCGTTTAATTGTAATTTGTCTTTTAATAAATTCATATCCTCACTAATTTTTAAATCAACAATTTTCGCATAGTGTTGCGTTTGTTTTAAGGATTTATGGCCAAGCATCTTTGACACCGTTTCAATGGGTACGCCATTACTCAAGGTTACTGTGGTCGCGAAAGTATGACGTGCGATATGAAATGTCAGGTTCTTGTTAATCCTGCAACCATCAGCAATTTCCTTCAGGTAAGAGTTCATCTTCTGGTTAGTTAGTACAGGCAGCACTAAACCTTTGATGCAGCACTTAGGATCATCCTCGTATTTAGCCATGATTTGCAATGCGGGCGGCAACAAGGGGAGGCGAGTGGCTGACTCTGTTTTTTGCCTAGTCGATATGATCCATTGTCCACCGTCGATACCGGTGGCGATATCAATGCGCCTAAGCTTACAAACATCTATATAGGCTAAACCTGTGTAGCAGCTAAAGAGGAATATATCACGAACGTGGTTTAGTCTGTCGGTTTCAAAAACCTTGTTAGCTATAGTACAAAGCTCTTCCTTAGACAAGGCAACTCTAATGACTTCTTTACGACTGGTCTTAAAACCAGCAAATGGATCTTTTAGTATCCAACCTTTCTTAATGCATTCCAGAACGATCTTCTTGAAATTACCCAAATATTTCATAGTGGCGTTATGTCCACATTTTCTAACGCTTTTTAGCCAGAATGCAAACTGCGAAACGAACTCATAATCGAGATCCTTTACTGCAACATCATCGGTTTGATACTTCCATTTTATGAAAGCTGCTGTGTGGTCATAAGCTGTCTTATAGCGCATTAAAGTAGATGGCGCAAACTCTTGACCCACCAATGCTTTCATTTGCTCGTTATGATTCTTAAAAGCGGCGAGTATCAGCCGCTGTTCATCACCCTGGCCGGTAAGCTCCCGTTTGATGCTGTCAGCGGTCAAAATTTTATCGGCATCTAACAAGGCTTTCTTTGCTTGAAAGACCTTATTATACATCACGTCGAGATAACTGTTTAGTGTCTTGGTGTCTTCTTTGGTGCCTGTAGCACGACCTGCAGATGCGTTCCATCGCTGGCAGTCCCATTGTCTTTTGACGGCGAGATCCCTTGAAACGCCATCAACGGTAATGCGCAGATAAACGTAGCGCAGGTTTCCTTTTTCATTTTTGGGCCTCTTCAGAAAGAAGAACAACCCGAAGCTTTTTTCTAACATAACGAACATTAAAGGGTTAAACAAATGTCGAAATGCAACCTATCTGAATCAAGATGTTTAACTAATAAACATGTTGATTGTTAATTATTTACGTAGATTTTAGCGCGTCATTTTGTCAATATATAAGACGTCATCAATGACGTTTATAAATTTTGCTAATTATGGTTCGCTTTGGCGGGCCGTAAAAACAAAAAAGCCTCTAAATCATATGATTTAAAGGCTTTTGAACATTCTAAAAATGTATTTTGCGGAATGGACGGGACTCGAACCCGCGACCCCATGCGTGACAGGCATGTATTCTAACCAGCTGAACTACCACTCCTCCCGTTTGGGA
>NZ_WWEO01000031.1 GCF_009928685.1 Mucilaginibacter agri
GCGGAATGGACGGGACTCGAACCCGCGACCCCATGCGTGACAGGCATGTATTCTAACCAGCTGAACTACCACTCCTCCCGTTTGGGACTGCAAAGATAGGAATTGGATTTAATTAACAAAATGCTTTAGTGTATTTAGAGAATTTCTTTTTGAAAATAAAAACGGCCCCGATAATATTATCGGGGCCGTTTTTATGTATCGGTCTGTGTATCAGTTAAACACCTAGATCCTGGATAATGGTATCGATCTTGGCATCTAGTTGTTTATCGGTTTCTTTATAGGCTTCTTTGCTGGCCAATTTACCGTTTACACTGCAATAGAATTTAATTTTCGGTTCTGTACCAGAGGGGCGTGCAGATATAATGCTGCCATCTTCGGTAATAAACTGCAATACGTCTGATTTAGGAAAATCCAGTTTGCTAACAGCGCCAGTGTTTAGGTCAGTTTCGGTACCCATTTCGTAGTCTTTAAGTTGGACCACTTTAGAGCCGCCTAATGTAGCAGGTGGGTTAGATCGGAACTTCGCCATCATGGCTTTGATATCCTCGGCGCCGCTCTTACCCTTTTTAGTAATCGAGATCAGCTTTTCTTTAAAGAAACCGTATTGGACATAAGTATCAACCAAAGCTTCGAACAAGCTGCTTCCTTTGTCTTTGTAATAAGCGGTCATTTCGGAAATAAATGCACTCGAAACAACGGCATCTTTATCGCGAACCAGCTCGCCAATTAAATAGCCATAGCTCTCTTCACCACCGCCAATAAAGGTTTCTTTACCTTCCAGTTGGGTCATCAGTTCACCTATGTACTTAAAGCCCGTAAGGGTATTATAAAACTTTACGTTTTTGGCCTTTGCAATCTCTTCAATCAGGTTAGAGGTTACAATGGTTTTAACAATGTATTCTTTACCTGTTAGCTTGCCCGCATCTTCCCATGCTGATAAAAGATAGTTAATTAACATACTTCCGGTTTGGTTACCGTTTAGTAGGATGAATTCGTTGTCTGTGTTTTTAACGGCAATACCCACACGGTCGGCATCGGGGTCTGTAGCTAATACAAGGTCTGCATCAACCTCCTGCGCTTTTTTAAGAGCAAGGGTCAAAGCTTCTTTTTCTTCTGGGTTAGGGTAAACCACTGTAGGGAAGTTACCATCAGGCGTAGTCTGCTCATCTACCAGAATCACGTTCTCGAAGCCGAACATCTCCAATGCTTTTGGCACCAAAGTAATACCAGTACCATGGATTGGAGAGTAAACTATTTTAAGGTCTTTTTGACGTTTGATAGCGTCTTTCGATACAGAAAGCTTCACGATGCTATCCAGGTAAAGCTGGTCTATATCGGCCCCGATTACCTCGATGTTTTCATCTACACGATCAAATTTTACTTCGTCGATGCTTTTAATCGCAGCAACTTCGTCCATCACGGCTTGATCTTCGGGAAATACAAACTGGCCGCCGTCGGCACCGTATGCCTTATAACCATTATATTCTTTCGGGTTGTGCGATGCCGTAAGCATTACACCGCTTTTGCATCCTAATTGACGCACAGCGAATGAAAGCTCGGGCGTAGGGCGTAAAGCCTCGAAGAAATAAACATGGATGCCATTGGCCGAAAATACTTCGGCAGTAATATTAGAAAAAAGGTCGGCATTGTTACGGCTATCGTGCGCAATGGCAACTTTAATCTTTTCGTTAGGGTATTTCTTTTTTAAATAATTGGCAAGGCCTTGAGTAGCCGAACCAATGGTGTATTTATTGATACGGTTTGAACCCGGGCCCATAGTGCCGCGCAGGCCGCCTGTGCCAAACTCCAGATCCCTGTAAAATGAGTCCGTTAGCTCTGTAACTGCATTTTCATCAAGTAACTTTTGAATTTGTTGTTTAACATCGGCATCGTAGCTTCCCTGAAGCCATGAGTTTACTTTTTGAAGAATGGTAGGATCTAAAGTCTGCATTTATGTGATTATTTTATGTTTTACAGTGTGTATCTCAAATATGGTGATAAAAAGTATTTTATATAATAGATGATGATCTATAATGTTTAAAATATTGTACTAAAGTTTAATAAAATGTGTAAAACAGGACTACTTCACATCGCTGTGAAGTTTCTAAACTACCTCCGCGACTACAAAAGTACTACCTCCAACAAATACCAGATCTCCTTTTTTAGCGGCAGCTTGTGCCGCACTTAGTGCCGCTTCTACCGAAGAATAAACCTTGCCATGTAAGCCTGCTTCAATCGCCTGCGTTTTTAATAGCTCTGCATCTAAACCGCGAGGGATATCTGGCCGGCAGAAATAATAGGTAGCATCCTGCGGCAGCATCTGCAATATTTTGCTAATGTCCTTATCATTAACCACCCCGATAACAAAGTGCAAGCGTGTGTAGTTTACCGAGGCGATATTTTTCAATACTTCTCGAATGCCTTCGGGATTATGCCCTGTATCGCAAATGGTTAACGGGTTGATACTTAGCGTTTGCCAGCGGCCTTGTAATCCGGTAATGCCCTGTACATTTTTTAGCGCCCTCCGCAATTGCATATTGCTTATGCTGAAACCTAATTTGTTCAGTGCCTCGGCGGCCGTTAAAACGGTTTTTACATTTTTAAGTTGATAGCTGCCTGTAAGATCGAGTTGATATTCTGTTGTCTGTTGACTTTCAGTTGTCGGTTTACGGCTGTCGGTTATCGGGGTGGCCTCGATAGTGAGATACTTTTCAGTCTTTTCTTTTGCTTCCACATTCCAACGTTCAGATGCAAAGCTTAGGGGGCTTTTATGCTGCTCGGCTTTTTGCTCAAAAACCGGGGCAACCACGGGCTGATATTCGCCGATGATAACCGGAATATTTGGTTTGATAATACCGGCTTTTTCGCCTGCAATTAGTGGCAGTGTATCACCAAGTAAGTTCATGTGATCCCAGCCTATGTTGGTGATAACGGATAGGAGTGGGGTAATTACATTGGTAGAATCCAGCCTACCACCTAAGCCAACTTCTATAATGGCAATGTCTACTTTGTTTTTGGCGAAGTGATCGAAAGCCAAAGCTACCGTCATCTCAAAAAAAGAAGGCTGAATTTTTTCGAAATCCGTTTTATAATCAGCTACAAAATCTACAACATCCTGTTCGGGTATCATTTCACCATTAATGCGGATACGTTCTCTAAAATCGCGCAAATGCGGCGAAGTGTATAGGCCGGTTTTATATCCCGCAGTTTGTAACACAGCCGCCAACATATGCGATGTTGAGCCCTTACCATTAGTGCCACCTATGTGGATGCTCTTGAATTTATGCTGAGGATTATCCAATAGTTCGCACAGAGCCAAAGTGTTAGTCAGATCGGCCTTAAATGCAGAGGTACCAACCCGCGTAAACATAGGGAGTTGGGTGTATAGATAGTCGAGTGTTTGCTGGTAGTTCATATAGTAATGGCAGTGGCTTCAACAGTAGCAGTGGCGAGTGGCAGTAGCTTTATATTAACACCTTGCCTAATGGGCCGTCTTTTATTACAAAATTAGAATAACCGGGACATGATCCGGGAAATAATTTAACAATTAGTCTATTTCTGATAATGACCTCAACTTCTTCCAAAGATTCTTTGTCGTAAGAAAGTTTCCAATTTAAGTTAATGTCGTTCTCATATCCTTCTATAAGAGGGGGGATGTTTTCTTTTATAAATTCCTGTGGATTTAGGAATGGATTTTCTTCGTCTAATACCCATTCGGTTTCTAATGGAGTTGGGCTTTGATTGTAAAGCCAAATGTCTCCAATTATCTCTTCTTTATCAAGTAAGTATGCATAAGCGACTCTACCATCATCTTCTACTATAACGGAATAACGCTCGTTTTCAAGACAGACGATTTTTAGGAAAAATTCGGTCATAAGATAAATTTCGATTAAAAAGTAACGTCATCGCGAGGTACGAAGCAATCCCAAACTGCGCAGATCAACTTTGTAAACAGGGAGGCTTTCGAGTGGCTCAGCCTGATAATCTCTTATAATTCGTAATGGCAGTTTAAATATGTTTTATCATCCTGAACGATAGTGAAGAATCTTACTAGATAGTAAAGTTCACCGTGTACGATGAAGAAGATTCCTTCTTTGTCGAAATGACAAATGGGATATGTTTTATTGCAGCTTAAATATAAATGTAACCTTACCTTGTTGCAAGTCGGGCGCTGAATCCGGAGCGTTTAGTTTGGCATTTTTTACAGCATCTTCACACTTTTGCAGCAAATCCGAATCAGTTATTGTTGTGCCCCGACCGCCCGCCTGGGCATACACTACGTTACCGTTTTTGTCAACCCGGTAATCAACCACAACTTTGCCTACCTGCCGTTTACCATCTGGCTTTACTGGGGTGTTCGTCCAACTGCGTTGCGGTATGCCCGTTCCGCCATTTCCGGAGCCTGTGCCGTCATAATTATCGGCCATGGTGCTGCCGGCAGGTTTGCCCTGGTTGCCTGGAGTGTTGCCGGTACCATCACCTTCGCCGGTGCCGTTATTAGTTTTGCCTTTGTAAAGGGCGTTTTGGTTCACTACCGGTTTAGGCGGAGCCTTTGTTACTTCTTGTTGTGCTTTTACAGTTTCACTCGGTTTTTTATCGTTACTAACTTCTGGAGCGTCTTCTGTATTTTGGGTAACCACCTGCTTGCTGCTATTATCAACCGGTGTAGGGGCGTCAGTTGGTGGGGCAGGGGTTACTTTATCCGGTTTGCTATTGTTGGCGTGTTCGGCTTTAGATGGCTCTTCGGTACTCATGTAATCGTTGCCCATACCTTCGTCAACGGTACCATAGTTTACCAATATACCGCCGGTGCCATCGTCTTGTTTAACGGGCATTTTGAACACCATAAAATAGCACATCGCAATAATAAGCGCCAGTATAATACCTGTTGCTAAAAATGCTTTGGGATAATTATTTTCTTCGTTGCGGTAATCCATCTCCCCACTATTTAGGCTCAGTAGCCAAAACCAGTTTTATATTTAATTTTTGTGCCGTATCCATTACCTGTACCACATTTTGTATTGCTACGGTACGGTCTACATACAATACAATGGTTAATTCGGTAGCAACGTTTTTGTAGCCTGCCAGCGTATTCGAAAGATCAGCCTCAGCGACTTCTTTCTTATCAACATAATACCGCAGATCTTTAGTTACAGAAACGGTAATGGTTTTTTTAGATACCGACTGGCCTGATGATGATTTGGGCAGCATTAGCTTAATCACATTCGGGTTGGTTACTGTTGATGCAATTAAGAAAAACAGCAGCAGGAAGAACATGATATCGTTCATGGCCGAGGTGTGTACCTCTGCAGATGCCCGTTTACCTCTTTTCCTTAAATTCATTTGCTTGGTTCTTCTAACAGGTCAATAAATTCAATAGCGTCGGTTTCTAGTTTCAAAATTACTTTGTCAACCATCATGTTAAGAATGTGGTAGCAGATATATGCTACGATACCCACAAACAAACCGGCCGCAGAAGTTACCATTTTAACGTATAAACCACCCGATATAACACCCATACTGATGTTGTCTGTTTTGGAAATATCATAAAAGATCTTGATTACACCAGCGATGGTACCTAAGAAACCAAACATGGGCGCAATACCGGCTACGATACCGATAATACCGATGTTTTTTTCCAGTTTAGATACTTCGATCTTACCGATGTTTTCGATAGCGCCTTCGATATCTTTAATAGGGCGACCGATACGTAATAAGCCTTTTTGTAACATACGGCCAAGTGGCGTGTTGCTGTTTTTGCAAATAGCGATAGCCGATTCGAGCCTGCCATGCTGAATATTATCGCGCACCTGGTTCATCAGGCTCGATTCGTCTTTCGACGCTTTACGAATAGTGAAGTAGCGTTCGAAGAAAATAACTAACCCTAGTACGGCCAGGATACCGATTGGGATCATTACCCAACCACCTTTTATCAGCAGGTCGCCAAAACGAAGATCTTCCTGCGGAATAGCTGCAGGTGTGGCCGCGGTAGTGTGGCTAATAGAATCAACAATATGGGTAGCGGTATCTGTTAGGAGCATTAATAGCATCATTGTATTTACTTATAGGGTTCTACAGAAATAAATTTGGGTTTCAGTTTTCTTGGTTTTAAAATTTCAATACGTGCAGCATCTGCATCTTTCTTGGTATAACGGTAACCGAAGATGATCTTATATGCAAAGTATTCTTTTCTTTGGACAGAATCTAACAAACGAGCCTGCGGATAGCCCAGAGCTCTATACTTTGCTAAATTGGCAACTGCATTATTATAGTTGTTGAATGAGCCGCCTAAAATAAGCCAGGTATTTTTAGGGATTTCGGCCATTGGGCCAGCATTGGTAACCGGTTTGCCTTGAGCATCAACTGTAGGCTGTACAGGTACTTTAGATACTGAATCCTTAGTAGCAGGAGGTTCGGTACCCAATGGCGGTATACTATCTTTCTGAGCAGTTGTATCCGAATCTATTTTTACCACATTCGATGGGGCCGAGTCCCGGCGCGCAGTTGTTAGCCCCCCTTTAGCCATGTGTGGTTGGTAATATTTATAATAATAAAATATTCCGGCGGCGCCTAAAATAAGCACCACTGCAGCTATGATCCAGTATTTTAAATTGCTTTTGGCTTCCGGATACTCTTCCTCAATGTTTTCCTGGGGCTCAAATACGGGACTTACCGGCGGAATGTTAGCTTCTTGTATCGGTTCTGGTATAATTTCTACCGGAGCAACGGGCTTAGAATTGATGAAGTCTATAGGCGCTTCGTCAATAACAGGCTCTTTTTCCTGTTCGGTGGGAGCATCTACTGTTGGAGTTACCTCTTTCGGATTAACAGGCTGATCAAGATCAATGAGTTTCCGGATGCTTATTGGCGGGTAACCAAATACAGTTGAACTAAAAGTGTTTTCGGCTTCAGTAGTTTTGAAGGCTATTTTGCCAAACTCATCTATATAAAACGAACCCAAGTCGGCGAAATCAAACTCTGCTACCTCGGCGCGTTCGCGGATGGTATCTACGTATTTATCTAAAAAGAAGCGGGCCGAAGCATGTGATATGTTCCGTTTTTCGGCAATGTATGCCAACAGCGATGTATCTTCCGGATCTGTTTTAGAGCCGTCGAAAGTAGTTTCGTAATAGGGCGGATAAAGGGTTCCGCTTTCTTTATCATAATAGCTGCTTTTGCGCAAATGCACAAATTGGCCCAGCCCGGGCACACTTAGCTTGCCCCGCTGTTTAATTAATTCGCTTACGTAATTAGATAAATCCATCCCTATGTTTGGCTTTTAACCGGTTGTCTGCGTATCAGAAACCGAAGCCAACGCCTCCAAATATATTAAATCCGTAATTACGATAGAACAACCATGTCTTATTATTACCATTTAGGAGGTTGTTTGCCTGTAAAAACACCGATATTTTGCGGTTTATTTTATAACTGGCGCCAGCGCTAACATCGGCAAATGACTTAATTGTATATGGTGTTGTTTTCTCCTGATCAGCTAAAGAAAGTGTGTTACTTTGAGCGTAAGGTAAGTCTTTAGTTTCGCCTCGTATTACCAATGCTCCATTAAAATCCAGTTTATCCGTAGCGTGGATAACCGTACCAGCAGTAATATTAAACTTAGGCATGTTCCAGGCTTCGAGTTGGCTGTTCATTTTATAGTCTTTAAACTCGCCTTTACCAAACAGGTCAAAATCGTCAGATGCTTTATAATCTAACTCGCCACGGAAACCGCTTACTTTTGATTTGCCATTATCATAAACGATCTGGAACTGGTTGTTACCATCCGGAAGCAAATTGCTTACAAACAAGGCCATGTCCTTAACCTGGTAGCGGAACACTTCGGCCTTGAAACCTAAGCCCGGCGCAATAGTACCTTTAATACCTGCGGTAAGATCCAACTGGTCAACACTGTTTTTAATATTGATGTCCTGGCCGATGAATGGATTTTGATCAGAAAGGGTTTTTAACGATGTTCTGTTTACATCACCCTTGGCTTCAACATATAAGCGAAGGTATGAAGGGATAACCATCAACTCGGCTTTAGCGGCAGGGAAAATAGATACCCGTGATTTAAACCCAAACTCGGTTACGATGTTAATACCCGCATCAATCTTATAGTTATCACCCTGAAACTTCAAATAGGGGTTAGCACGGAACATGCTATTATTGATGCTATAGGCATTGTCTTTTTGCGAAGCTAGATCTAAAGTACCAGACACACCTGCATAAAACTGCTTAATGGTTTGGTTGATGAAACCTGTGAATACGATATTATTTTCGCGCGCTTTAAACGCGTTGCTAAACAAATAACCTTTAGCTTTTAAAGCGTAATCGAATACACGATCGGTATCTTTATAGTTTTTGGCCAATTCTCCTTCAGCGCCAATGGTGCTGAAATGTTGGTGGGCAGGGTCGGCAGTAATAGGCGTTGGCTGAGGTGCGTAACCATAAAAGTAATTGCTGCCATAGTTGTAGGTAACCCGGCCACTCAGCGTGTTATCTGCGCCAATAGATTTGCCAAATACGCCTACTTCTTCGCGGCTTTGGTTTTGCTTTTCTACATCAGAGCCAGATTGTGCAAAGTGTTTAGCCCAGGCACCAAATTGTAGGGCCTCATCTTTGCCGTTATTTAGATAGGCTTCGGCGAAGGTAGTTTTGAGGTTACCTACACCAACTTTTACCAAACTATTATTGGTTACAGAATCGCGTTCTGCGGCAAGCTTGGCGGCTTCTAATTGCTTAATAGCTGTATTTTGCTCCAATCGTTTATCAAGCGAAGTATAAGTTAACGGCGCTTTGAAAGGGATCTTCTCTTCCAGATCTGGGTTACGGCGAATTTTTACCGCATCAGCCAGTACCGGTTTGTAGCTGGTTGTAATGATGATCTCTTCAGATAACGTAGTGGCTTTATTGTCGGTCGGTGTATTGCTGTTACCAGCTTTCTTAGTGGTATCCTTCGCAGCAGATTTTGCAGCAACATCGCCCAGATTTTTTGCCGCAGTAGTGGTTTTGGGCTTAGCCGTTGTTACCGGTTTTTTAGCAGCCGGCTTGGTAGTGGTTTTAGCTTTGGGCTTTTGCGTGGTTTGCGCATCAGCAGCGGAAAAGCAAGCAACTGATCCTAAAACAAGCAAGCTGAATATATATCTTGATTTCATTAGTTGTTCTCTTTCCTTTTATTAATTGTTTTTCTTTTTGGTAGCAGCCGGTTTGGTGGCTGTAGTATCTGTTTGGGCTTCTGGTATAGCCGGCGATAGTTTTTGCAGCTTTTCTGTTGCAGTAGGGATAATATCGTCGTCTGCTTTATAGTTGTCGAGTACGCTTTGAAGCGTAGCCTTGGCCTGGAAGTTATCCTTCAGCTTCACGTAATTATCTGCTAGTAAGATGAATGCTTTAGCCAACCAGTAATCATAGTTTGGCATTTTGTTCACCAGGTCGAAGCAGGTTTTTTGCGACTCCTTGTATTTGCCTTTATTGTACTCAATTAAAGCCAGGTTATACTTGGCTTCTGCAGCGCTGATTGTTTTAGTGTTTGCCACAGTATAGTTAAACTCTTTAACGGCTGCCGTTGTGTCGGCGTTATCCAGATAAGCCTTACCTGCATACAAGCCTGTTTTAAACTTATCCTCGTCTGATGATTTTTCGTTCGCGCGGATCAGCTTAACGTATTTCAACACGTCGTCGGCCATCTCCATTTGCGAATAGCACAAAATGAGATTGTTGATGGCGAAGTTATAATCGGCTTTGTACTCCGAATTGGTTTCCAACCTTTTCAGGAACACCACTGCCTCGTTATACTTTTTCTGTTTGAGGTAATAGTTGGACATACTGATCAACGATTTCTCAGTATAAGGACTGGTCCAGTCGTTCAGGATCACATTGTAATCTACAACAGCCTCATCGCCACGATTTAAATTAACCAGGGCCTGTGCGCGTATAAACCGCAATTGTTTTTCATAAATCGGCTTAGGGAATTTATCGTAATAAGCGTTAACAGCCGATACGGTACCCTGCCAGTCGCCTTTCAGATAAAGGTTGTTGGCGGCCGTCAACATAATATCCTCTTGCTGCGAGGTAGTATAGTTACCGATAGGCGTGGTGGTGGCGTAACTGATAAACGTTTGCGCGTCGCCTTTATCAGTATAGATCTTTTCTATCTGTTTTAAGGCCTGCTTACCTTCGTCAGTTTGCGGATATTGCTGTACAACCTGTTTGAAGGAAACAACAGCATCATCATCGCGGTTAGCGGTGTAATCAATTAAGCCGATAGACATCAATGCCCGTGGTACGTAGCTACTCTGCGGATACTTTTTGATCATCTCCTGCATTTGAGTTTTGGCTACCTCTCCGTTGTTTTTAACAAAGTTGGTGTAGGCAATTTCGAAGTCGGCGTCATCGGCAAAATCCGAATTAGGGAAACGGCTCAACACATCATTCAACGTGGCGATCTTGGCATCCGGGGCGCCGGTTAGCCCCTGGATCATACCGCGTTGAAACAAGGCGTAATCCTGTCCCGGGCTTTGCTGGGCTATAATACGGTTGTAATATTCGAGCGCCTGGCTGTAGCTTTTCATTACGAAATAACTATCGCCTAAGCGGGCAGTAGCATCATTGGTGGTATTCTGATCCTTTTCCGGGCCTTGTAAAAAACGCTCGAAATAGTTTGCTGCTTTTTTATAAGCCTCATCATTAAATGCCGAATAAGCCAAAGCGTAGTTAGCGTAGTTGTATACGTCGGTTTCGCGTGCAGCCGGCATATCTAAAAACGATTCGAACTTGGTAACCGACTCGCCATACTTGCGAACCTCGTACATCGACTCTGCTTCCCAATAGGTGGTAAGCGCGGTGATCTTATCGTCCATCGGGTACTTTAGCGAGCGGATGAAAATACCAATCGCGTTTTCAAAAGCACGTTCGTTAATAAACTCCAATCCACGGTAATAGCTTACTTTTTGATAAGCAATTTTAGCCGACTCCGAATTATTTGCAATTGGTTCTAATATCTCAACGGCTTCGCGGTAGTTGCGTGAGTTTAGTAATTCTTCACCAAGTAATACTTTAACCTCATCGGTACGCTTGCTGCGCGGGTAGTTTTTAAGATACAGGCGAGTTGCTTCTAAAGCCTGGGTATTAAAATCGAGTTCGTAAGATAGCTTGGCATATTGAAATAGCGCGTCTTCCTGCATTTGCTTATCGAAAGTAAGTTTCGATGCTACGAAATAGGCGTTACGCGCGCTTTGCTTGTTGTTTAATTTCAGGAACACGTCACCTAAAATATAATTACCATTCTGGCTGTAAACGTCGTTGCCATCAACCAGTTTCTCGAGCTCTACAGAAGCCTTTGGGTAGTCCTTAACCTCGTAGTAAGCATAACCCATTTGATAGCTGTCTTGCGTATTTTGCGTTTTGCCCTGATCTTGCGATTTGAAACGGTTGTAGTATTTAACCGTGTTAGGGTAGTCGGCCTTGGCAAAATAAGAAGCAGCAATAATGCGCAGCATTTCGGTTTCGTGCTGCTGATGGGTATTGTTGATGATCGGGATGGCGTACTTTAAAACATCATCATAGCGTTTATCTAAAAAGTAAACGGCGGTAATATAATAAGGGTAGCTGTTCTCGTATTTCTTAGAGTTTTTAAGCTTTTCGAAGTTAACCAGCGCATTATGGTAATCCTTGTTCAGGTAGGCGATATACGCGTAGTAATAGGTAGCATCCTCGGTGTAAGGCGATCTGGTGTTGCGCACATCACCAAATAATTGCTGTGCGTTTTTAGTATCGCCGGTAACAAAATACGCATAGCCTTTACGAAATTTATATTCTGTGTTTTGACTGCCGCTCAGATCGCTCGCTTTTACTTTATCAAACCAGCGTAGTGCATCTGCATAGCTGGCGCGTTTAAAATAAGAGCGGCCGATCTGGAAAAACGCTAACTTGGTAAGTGGATTTTCCGGGTGCTCTTTAATAAAGCGTAGAAACATGCTTTCGGCGTCGTCGTTACCTAGTTCAAGTGCACACAGGGCCTCGTAATATTGAGAGTTCTCTTTAATAAGCGAAACCTCAGATTCAAACTGCGACTGGTTGGTGGTTTTGTACCCTTTTTTTTCCACCTGTCTAAACTGTTCGGCAGCAGCTACATACTGGCCATTTTTAAGTAGTTCGGTGGCTGTTTGGTATGTGTGGTAAACCTGGAACGATGGATTTTGCTGGGCACGGGCTGTTAGGGCAAAACATACGGGAGCCAGTAAAGCAATGTATTTGGGTTTAATCATAAATTGACTTATAACAGTGCTGCAAGCAGCATAAATGCATTTCAAAGGTATATTTCCACAAAGGTGTGAAAATTACTTTCTATAACGAAGTTAAAAAAATGATGGTATAGCGGGTCATAAAAAAACTCAAATCTATGAACATTTACCGCTTGTAATATTGATATACACTATACGTTTATAGTAAGATTTGTCGGGGATGAGTACGCGTTTTAACATAATAATCAGATTCACACTGCCCATAACAATAGGAATCAGTACGTTGTTTTTCAACGCCTTTAAATTAGCTGCGCAATCTGTTCAAGATCCTTTAAATCTGCGGAATACACCTATGAAATTAAATGCAGATGCCTTTTATATTTCGGCAGTGACAGACGAGCGTATCGATAAAAAAAATATTGGCCGGTTAATACCTGTCTCTGCAAACGCAGTTAAAACCGAAGCCGTATCTGTGCCTTTGCAAGGAGGAGGATTAACCGCTGTTGAAAGCTATGTGAAAAAAAACTTGCCTCTGAAGTATGGGCTGAGGCCGGTAGTAGCACGCATGCAAAAGATGTTTATTAATGAAGTTGCTATGCCCGATGGGAGGGTGGATGGCAAGGTTGAGCTATCAATTGCCTTTGACCTCCAAACCGGAGAAGATATATATGTTCATTTGGTAAACTATACTGGTGGGGCGCACTATATCCGAACTTCAACGCAAGCAAATGTTGCAGAACCGGCTTTGCGAAACGCTATAGAAAATGCGATGGCATACATTAACAATTGGATTAATAAGCAAGAAGATGGCAACCCTTTGCTTGCTAGAGAAGTGAAATTGGTATTTACAGATTATATCGAACAACCAGAAACGGATACCATCTACTATTCGCCTAAACGGCCGCTTATCTGGGATGATTTTAAAGACAGGCCACGCAACGGCCGGTTCACCGCAGAAGTAATGCCCGGCCTCGGTTATGCTGAACAAACTTCAATAAATAAGGGGGTTATATATGTAAACCTGGCAATGAAGGTATATTTACCTAAAAGTGCGAGCTGGGTGAACCCGAGTAGCCAAACATCTTATGCTTTAAACCATGAGCAACGACATTTTGATATTGTAAAATTGGGAAGCGAGCGATTTAAAAAGCGAATGCTTAAAGAGAAGCTGCCTGTGCTAAATTATGATGGTTACATCAATGTAGAGTATTTTGAAGCCTTGCGCGAGATAGAACGCTTGCAAAAGCAGTACGATGATGAAACCGCACACGGAACTAATACTTCTGAACAGGAAAGATGGAATAGATTAATTGATAAAGAACTGTCTTCAATTAACAGTTAGGCAGCAGCCTCAGGTCTCAACTGTCTTTGTATTTTTTGAAGCAAAACGTGAATGTCGAATGGTTTAGCCAGGAAGTCGTCAGGGGCACAATCTTGTTTCAAAACATCAGCAATGTTGTGGCTTGCTGATATCATAATAACAGGGATTTTTTGGGTTTTGCCTTGCAGCTTAATGTTTTTGCACAGTTCCCTCCCGTCTGTAGTACCCAACATAATGTCCAGCAAAATAAGATCGGGTTCATTTTGTTGTATCTTATCAAAAAGTAATCTGCCGTCAGAAAGTGTGTCTACCTCGTAACCAGAGTCTTCTAAAATAAATTGTAAAATTTCCAAGATGTCTTTATCGTCATCAACCGCTAATATCCTTGTCATTTCAAGTTCTCGAGTTTAAAAATCCCAAATCCGGCAAATAGATCTGTCAACGTAAGTAGCTAAATAAAAGTTGCCTTTTTGCTACAAGGTTACAAACTAAATGTATATTATACACTTAGCAATTACTGTACCACCTTTTTTGTGGAAGAAATTTTAAACCATGGGTCTTTAAAGTTGTTATGTTTGGCGATCGAATTCAAAAATTAAACAACCATACCTAACAATGAGAAAAACTATCGGATTCATTCTTTTACTGGCGCTAATTTATATTCCTGCTATTAGTCAGCCTAAAAAATTTATTAGTGTAAAAGGCAAACAGATTATTGATGTTAATAACAAACCCTTTCTAATCAAAGGTACCAACCTTGGTAACTGGCTTGTTCCGGAGGGCTACATGTTCAAATTTAAAGACATTAGTTCGCCGAAATTGATCAATGAAGCTTTTAACCAGTTGCTTGGTCCTGAAGAAACTAAAGCCTTTTGGACCAAGTACCTCGACAATTATATTACAGCAGGCGATATTCATTATTTAAAAAGCATTGGTTGCAATTCTATCCGTGTGCCCTTTAACTACCGGATGTTTGCTAATGAAACTTACCTGGGTACAACGGACGCCAATCGCGGATTCCGTCTCCTCGACCGTCTAATAGGCTGGTGTAAAAAAGAAAATCTGTATGTAATACTGGATATGCATTGCGCCCCTGGCGGCCAAACTGGCGACAATATTGATGATGGTGATGGTTATCCGTTTTTGTTTAATAATGCTGCATCGCGTAAGCTAACAGTAGACATCTGGACTAAAATTGCCGCCCGCTATCACGATGAGCCTATCGTATTAGGTTACGATGTGCTGAACGAACCTATTGCGCATTATTTTAACGTAAATGAACTAAACCCGTATCTGGAGCCTATGTATAAAGAAATTGTACAAGGCATACGCACCGTTGATAAAAATCACCTGGTGTTTTTAGGTGGCGCGCAATGGGATAGCAATTTTAAGGTATTTGGTAAACCGTTTGACAACAAGTTGGTGTACACCTTCCACAAATACTGGACTGCCAGCACACAGGACGTGATTCAAGATTACCTCGATTTTAGAGACAAGTACAATGTGCCTATCTATTGCGGTGAAACCGGCGAAAATAAAAATGACTGGGACGAAGCCTTCCGCAAGATGCTGGAAAAAAACAACGTAGGTTGGCATTTTTGGCCCTACAAAAAGATGGACAGCGAAAGCAGTTTCATGACCTTTAACAAACCGGATGGTTATGACGCTATTGTGGAGTACACTGAAAAGAAACGCGAGAGCTTTGAGCAAATTCGCAAAGCAGCGCCCGAAGATAGAAGTGCTATTAAAAAGGCTCTGTATCAAATGATAGAAAACAGCAAGTTTGTTAACAGCCGACCAAACAAAGCTTATTCAGAAGCACTTGGGTTAAAGTAGCAATCCAAAAAAGAACGCACAAAAAAGGAGTTATCGGTTTTGATAACTCCTTTTTTTTATAAAATAAATTCTGGATTTAATTCTCAACCAGGTTGTTTACTTTGTCTATCAGTTCAACAAGGTCAAACGGTTTGTCAATAATAGCATCACAGCCATAAGCAAATAAGTCTTCGCTTCTATTGACATAAGCTGAGAATATAATAACGGGGATTTCATTAAGCTCAGGATTGGCCTTAATCTGCCTGCAGATTTCGCCTCCTGTAATGTTGCCTAATCGATAATCAAGTATAACCAGATCTGGTAAAAACTCTTTAACTGTTGACAGGTAATCGTCAGTATCAGGTTTGGCCATTACTTCAAAATTTTCGTAGGCAAGGGTTTCTTGTACAATATCCAGTATGTCCTGGTTATCGTCAATTATTAAAATACGTTTTGCCATAGTTAAATTTTAAATGAGGGCCGGGCTTCGATTATGCCGTAGCTGAAAATATGTAACGTATCGGCTAGTATAATCGTATCAGGGGGAATAATCAATTACAACGTAAAGATATGTATTATATAATTAATATATAAACTATTTATACTGTGATAAGTTTGTTGCATCGTAGCAAACACGTAGCCTAAACCCTATTTATAAGGCTATATAACGCAAAGGTTAATTAAAATTTTAATAACTGTAACCCAGTTTCATGGTCGTGGTGTCGTTTAAGATATACTGGCGATTCTGTTATAATTATTTCGAGCGTAGGGTGTACGGTGGCGGATAACACATGCCCTCCTGTGGTACTCCCATCCGATTTGCCAAGCACTGCATGGGCGTGTATTTGTATATCATTGTCTTCGGTTAAAGTAATATTGCCATTGAAGGCTAATACTTCCGTTTGCTCATAAACCGGTAGGTGATTGTAGTCTTTGGTTTCGAAATTGAAGAAGGCCAGCAAGGCCTCGCTAAATGCTCCGATAGCTGTAAACTGACTGGTGCTCAAATCCTTTTTCTGGGCGAACTCCGTAATGCATTTCATCACATTGTCGCCACTATCTAGTATTAATGCCCATGTTTTCTGATTTCCGTTGTTAAGCAGTTTACATCTCATAGCAAGTGTGTTTTTTTAACGGTAAACACAATTGCCAGGGAAATTGATTGCGGTAACGTTAAAATGCTTCGCCGAGGTTAAGCATAAAGGCCGAGTAGCCCTTGCTAAAGCCATAGTCAAGCGCAATGTTGGTATTAGAACCCTTGTTAAATTTAAGCCTTAAACCACCACCCGCAGCCGGATGGATGTATTTAAATTGATGAGTTTCGGGCTCAGTTACCGAGGTGCTGTTGGCAAACAATACAAAACCTAACAGCCCACTTGGTAAAATATCACGGCGATATTCGGCCTCGAAGTAGGCCAGGCTTTGCCCACGATAACGGTTTTGCTGTATACCCCTGCCACTTCGATTGTAAAAATCCCATCCAATGCTTGGCAAATCAAGATAAGGAACGCCTTTGTCTAACGTTGTCCAATAATAGCTCCATAAGGCCAGCATATTTTGCTGTCGGGTATGGGTAAAAGGGATATACTTACGAACGTCGACATATAAGGATTGCCAGCTGGCATTGCTACCCAGCATAGGTGTGTTATATCGATAAACAAGATTAGAATAGCAGCCTGGCAAAGGATTTAGTGAATTATTGCGGGTATCATACAGCAAATTCATGGTGATGCCCGATGAAAAAGAATTGGCATTGCTTGTACCATACTTGTAACCGGTAAAATCTCTGAGGTTTTGAAATTGATCGTGCTGGGCATCTACATCAACATGATAATCCATATTATAACCTAAGCCTGCGAAGAAATAGGGCGTTATGCGCTTAAGTGCGCTTTGATAAAAACGGATATATTTATAGTTAACATTGATCTTATTGTCCTGCGCGGTCGCACCACCCAAGCCCCATGTGTACTGGGGATATACCAGGAAGCGCGTATCGCCCTGTATAAACCAATTATTGTTGCTGAACCAGATGTTAGATCGTAGCGGCAACCCAAACCTGCCAGTGAAGTTAAAATAGGGTGTAAAGGTGACGGTTGAAATGTTAGTGTTCTCCCGATCGCCCATATAAAAACCTGCGGTAGTGGAGGTGATTAAAGCTCGGCCGCCACCGGGTACTGCCGATGATATGGGTAGAAAAGAAAAGTATACGGTTTTCTTTGGCCCACCATCGTCAAGGTGTTGAGAAGGCGAAACTTTAAAGAAGTTTTTAAATACACCAATAAGGTCTTGTTGTCCAACTGTATCGATCTCTTTTTGCGCCATACCAAATGAATTGCCGCTTTGCGCTTGCAATAAGTAAGGGAATAACACTAAAGAGAACCACAATACAATTTTCTTCATTCAGCACCAGCAGTTAGAAATGGTAATTTAAGCAACTTATTACGAAAAGTCAGCCAAGTGTCAAAAAAATATTATTGTTGTTTCTGATCTTAAAAAATTAATGGAATCTTCATGGAAGCGATATTAAAAAGCCTTTGAATCAGGAAGGATCAAAGGCTTATGCAGTAATGCTTTTAAATGTTAATTATGGTAGCGGTATTTGGCTTTGCGTACAAGCGTATGGTGCGCCCTCCAATTAGCCCGTTTTCTTTTTTCTACGTTTTTACGGTGCTCATTACCAATAATATAACCACCACCGGCACCGATAGCGCCACCAATTAATGCGCCGCCTACGCTATGGCCAATAAGGCCACCGGCAACAGCACCGCCGGCGCCGCCTATTATAGCGCCCTTACCCTGATCGCTAATTTTTTTATGTTGTGCCTGTATGTTGGTACTGCTCAAGAGTACGCTAAATATTAACCCTAAGCTAAAAACTATCTTTTTCATAAGTATCTGAATAATTATATGCGACTATGATGCAAGTTTTAGGCCATGGCAAAAGAAATTGCTTTTTGTAAGAGCAAGATATGGCGCTTTCGGGGGTGTTTTGTGGATCTTAGGACTAATTTCCGCCATTTGCAATAATCAAAGCGCGAAGGGGCGATAAGTGATAAAAATGTCCAAAATTAAGGGCACTATGATTATATTAATTTATATTCGGGTATTGCTTTGTAATAACTTATAGTTAATTTTATAAACGCAATCCCCCTTGGTTGTTTAAGCCAGCGAATCCCTGACGTTTGGCAAACTCATACCATATTAAGTCACAAGTTGTCTCACTACACTTAAACCTTAAGTATATGCCTGCTCTACCACTTATTAAAATAAACAGCAATGGCCCAGCTGTAGAAATCTGGCAAGATTTTCTGATCGGCCGGGATCTGCTCGACGAGCCTTCTGACGGGATATTTGGTTCCGATACCTTGGCAGCGACGGTTGCTTTTCAAACAGAGGAAGGCTTGCATCCTGACGGTGTTGTGGGTAATAAGACCTACGGCGCAGCCATGATGCTCGGCTTCAATGGGGTAAACGACGATCGTACAGGTATCGAGGGTGCTAATTTCCCAGCTAAACCAGGTTTTCCACCGCTGGTGAACAATGCCGCCAGGCAAGCTATTTTTGGCACATTCACATTCGCTGCATCACCGCAAGCCGGGGATCCAGAGCACATTAAAATAACTAATAGCTGGGCCCATGATAATATTATAATGGTGCCTATACCGCAATTGCAAGGTGTTAATGGGCAAACGCAAATTCAATTTCACAAGCTTGGTAAAGATCAATTGATAAAATTATGGTCGGATTGGGCGGCCGCAAACCTATTGCACCTGATATTACGTTACGACGGATCTTATAACCCACGGTTTGTAAGGGGTAGCAAGACAACATTAAGTAACCATGCATTTGGGTCGGCATTTGATATTAATGCCCAATGGAATGCGTTTGGAGCACAACCGGCTTTAGTTGGGCAAAAGGGCTCAGTGCGCGAACTCGTAGAAATAGCCAACAGTAATGGATTTTACTGGGGAGGTCATTTTACCAAGCAAGACGGGATGCACTTCGAGATAGCAGAACTACTCTGACAGAGGTTTAGCTTGCTAAAGCTTCCTTGTTAACAGTAGCAAAAATGCTATCCCAAAGATCAATACGGGCTTGCAGGGCAGCTATTACAGAAGCTTCGGCTTCGATCCATTTACTATCGTCATCGCCGCAAAGTTCTGCTGTCATTTGGTAGGCCAGATGCGAATGGTGTTCGCCATCAACCTCAATGTGTCTTTCCAGATAATATAAGAAAGCATCAACTTTACCAGGGAATTGTTCGCTGATTTCCTTCACCAGACTGATAAACATATCGGGAATCAGGTCTTCGCGGCCGAATGTGAATACAGCAGCTTGGAGGTGTGGTTTGTTCGTATTGATAACCTCAAAGGTATGCTGCACAAAGTTGCGTGCAGAAACCGGGATATCGGCAATGATAAGTGCTTCATCAATAAATTTGCCGCTTGCCATTTCAAATAGCAGGTTATCAATAGCATTGTGATGTGCGCCCGCCTGCTCCATGGCTTTCAGGTAAAGTTCAAAGTGGCTGCTACGAACGCCATGCTCATCCACATCACTTTCTTCGCCGGTTACAATCTCGTTAATCAGATAACGGGTGTTGGCATTGCCAACCGGTATCCAAGGCAACTGAACGCAGGTAAGGCCTATTTGCAGGGATTTAAGCAACGACATAAAATCCCAAACGGCAAAAACGTGGTGCTGCATAAAAACATGCAAATCATCCAGCGAAGTAATTTGCTGATACAACGGGTGATTGGTCAGTTTTTCGCGAAACGGGATAATTGCTGTTTTAAGCTGCTCAATTCTTTGCTCTGGTGTCATGTTGCTCAAATATTTGCCGCGAAAATAATAATTGAGCGTTAGTCAGTCGTCATTAAATAGTCATTAGTAATTAGTCATTTGCCATTTATTGATTGTATAAAAAGCTATGAAATTTAAAACAGTAGCATTGATCCCCAATTCCGTAAATGATCAATGACTAAGTTAATCTGACGCCTCTTAAAAACTCCTCAACACCCATACGTTTCTTCCCCTCTAACTGAAGATCTTTTACGCTGATATAACCATCGGTGCAGGCAAATTTAAGATAGGTTTTATTATCCGTGCTAAACGAACCAGGTTCGGTATCAGGTGTCGCAGTCTCCTTAGTAGCTGTAAATATTTTCAACGTTTTACCATTCAATTCGGTAAATGCGGTAGGGTAGGGACTTAAACCGCGAATGAGGTTATATACCTGTTCAACGGGTTTATTCCAGTCTATCTTGCAGTCGTCTTTAAATATTTTAGGTGCATGTTTAAGCTCAATCCCTTCGAGTAAATGGTCTTGTGGCTGTGCGTTAAATTTATCGCTTTCCACCGCCTTAACAGTTTTAACCAATAGGCCAGCGCCTTTAATCATCAGTTTATCGTGTAAGTCGCCGGCTGTAAAATCTTCGGGAATGGATACTTTCTCCGTAAACAAAATGTTGCCAGTATCTATCTGTTGTTGCAACAAGAAGGTAGTTGCACCACTTTCTTTTTCACCATTAATCACAGCCCAATTAATCGGAGCTGCGCCACGGTACTGCGGCAACAACGAAGCGTGTAAGTTAATGGTACCCTTGGGTGGCATATTCCAAACTACTTCTGGCAACATGCGGAAAGCTACTACCACTTGCAGGTCGGCTTTTAAGTTTTGTAGTTCCTGCAAAAAATCAGGGTCTTTTAATTTCTCGGGCTGCAGCACCTTAATGTTATTAGCAAGTGCATATTTTTTCACTGCCGATTCGTTAAGCTTTTGTCCGCGGCCAGCCGGTTTATCTGGTGCTGTTATCACGGCAACTATATCGCACCCTGCGTCTATCAGCGCATCTAAAGATGCTACTGCAAACTCAGGGGTGCCCATAAATATTATTCTCATTTCGTTTGATGATTAGTCATTGGTCTTACTCAATAGTCATTGTGACAATAAATCAAGCCGTCATTGCGAGGTACGAAGCAATCCCCGATTAAGAAATCCGCTCTGTGTAGTTTGGGATTGCTTCGCTGCCGCTCGCAATGACGATTTGTAGAAATTTTATTCGTACAACAAATATTTCTCTCTTTTTGCTTTAAAATCACTTAAAGCCGGCTCCCAACTCTGTCTGATTTCTTTTTCTGTTAAACCTTGTTCAATCTGCTTGCGCAAAGTATCAGTCCCGGCCAATTTGGTGAAATACGCATTAAAGAAATGGGTTTGATCCGGGTAGTTTTTATACATGGTAATCAGCCAGCTCAGGTTCAGTTTACCTGATCTTTTTAGTTGGTCGGTATCATAATTACGAAGGTCGATGCCGTAGCAAAGGCGGTCTTTGAGTGGCGGGTTATCGCTTTTTCCGGGGATGCTGACCGGGGTGAATGTAAATTTGTAAGTGCCCTTAAAACCTGGGTGACCAATCATAGTAAAAGGAAATTCAGTACCACGGCCCAGGCTCAAAGTTGTGCCCTCGAAAAAGCAAATACTTGGGTAAAGCAAAATAGATTGCTGCGTATTTAAGTTTGGTGAAGGGAATACCGGTAGTTTATACGCCATTTTGTGCGTATAGCTCGCTATTTTAATAATTTTTAGTTTACACTGAATGTGGTTCTTTAACCAACCCTCGCCATTGATCATCTGGGCATATTCGCCAATGGTCATGCCATGCGAGACGGGGATAGGGTGCATGCCCACAAACGAGCGGAATGCAGTATCAAGTATCGGCCCATCTACCAGGTAACCATTTGGATTCGGGCGATCGAGGATCATCAGTTCAACGTTTTGTTCGGCGCAGGCCTCCATTACGTAGTGCAGGGTGGATATATAGGTGTAGAAGCGAGTGCCTACATCCTGAATATCAAATATCATCAAGTCAATACCTTTCAGATCATCAACCGTAGGTTTGTAGTGTTTGCCATAAAGTGAAATCACGGGTAGGCCGGTTTGGCTGTCAACCTCGTCATTAACCTTCGCGCCATTGCTACTGTTACCACGGAAACCATGCTCGGGGCCGAAAACCTTTTTAACACTTACACCTAATTTTAATAAACTATCCGGACTTGGGGTTAGGTTTTTGCCAATAACCGATGTTTGGTTAACTACCATGCCAATGTTTTTCCCTTTCAGGTAACCAAGGTATTCGTCGGTTTGATCTGCACCCGGAATAGGGTTGCCGCTTATCGCCGCCGACGTGTGTTTATGCGATGATTTGTGACTGCTGCCACTACTGTGTTTGTGTTTTTTATGCTGGGCCGAGACGGTGGTGCCTAACAAGCCGAGCACAATTAGAAAGCTGCAAATTTTATTCATAGGTTATGTAAGTAAAACAATTGCTTTGTTGCTGCATTTAACTGCAAAAGCGCATATTTGCGAAAGTACAAAAAAATAAAACTGACTTGAGTTTTTCATCATTCATAGCCGGCCGTATTTCTTTTAAATCAAAACGCACTTTCTCAAAGTTGATTGTGCGTATTGCCATTATTGGTATAATGCTTGGCTTAAGTGTAATGATCCTTTCTGTGGCCATTGTAAAAGGCTTTAAACAGGAGATTAAAGAGCGTATACGTGGTTTCTCCGGCGATATTCAAGTAATTAAGTTTGATAACAACAATTCGTACGAAAACTCTCCTTTTAGTAACGATCGCGAATTTTTGGGGCATGCCCAACAAAGTTTTAATATAGCCCGAGTAATGCCCTTTGCCAGTAAACCAGGCATCATTAAGGCTAATGACGAAATAGAAGGCGTGGTATTGAAGGGCGTTGACAAAACCTACGACTGGCACTTTATGAAGAGCGTGCTGGAACAAGGCAATGTAATTGATTTTACTGATTCGGTTAAAGCGACTAAGCAGATCCTGATATCGCGCTACATAGCTGATAGGGTAAAGCTAAAAGTTGGCGATGATATTATTATGTATTTTGTGCAGGAGCCTTTACGGTTTCGCAAATTTACCATCAAAGGCATTTTTAATACGGGGGTTGATGAGGTTGACAAAACCTATGTGATAGGTGATCTATCGCTTATTCGCAGGCTAAACAACTGGAATGCCGACGACGTGGGTGGGTTTGAAATACGGGTAAAAGATTTCGAACTGTTAGATCCTGCTTCTACCGCGTTAAACGATATACTGCCGCCAAAGCTGCGCTCTTATACCATTAACGAAACTTATCCAACCATATTTGAGTGGTTGCAGTTGCTTGACGTAAATGCGCAGGTTATGTTGGTGCTGATGTTGGCCGTTGCGGTTATCAACATGATTTCGGCTCTGCTGATTATGATCTTAGAACGTACATCTATGATTGGGATGCTCAAGGCCTTTGGTGCTACTAACTGGGCCATTCAGCGCATATTTTTGTACAATGCTTGCTATCTAATTGGTTTAGGTTTGTTGCTGGGCAATGCTTTAGGTTTAGGTTTTGCCTGGTTTCAATCCTCAACCCATTTCTTAAAACTCGACCAGGCATCTTACTACATGAGGTTTGTACCCATAAGCCTTAACATTACTGATGTATTGCTGCTCAACGGCGGTACGTTGCTAATCTGTTTATTGGTGCTTATTGTACCATCAATGCTGGTAAGCCGTATTTCGCCGGTTAAAGCAATTAGATTTAAATAAATTTTAGTAAAAGCGGTACCCTAAACCAAAGCGGATTAACTGGCTATAGGCATGCATCTTTTGGGGACTGTAGGTATCGCCGGCTGTTGTGTATAGCACAGGTACTGCGTAATAATCTTCATTTTTGATGTAATTGGTAAGTCCGTGGGCATAGCTTAGATTAAGACTGAATTTCTTATAACCGATTGCTACACCTCCCTTTAAACGGATATCAGTTATTTTATCATCAACATGTCTGCTATAATGATTTTCTGGCTGGCCGGCGGCAGTGCTATAAATAGTTACAGATTGGCGGTTGGCAGTTTGAAATCCGAAATCAGCTCCGCCTGTAATATCGACGGTAACACTTTTGCGGCCTATGCGGTAACCGAAATAAGGATTGAGGTTAATAAACTGAGTGTTAACTTTTGCAGAGCCGTAACCAGTGCGGTACGAAGCAGCTATTAATGTAGAAGCAGTAGCGAGATAATCAATATAAATCGGGTAGCTAAGATCTTGCTTGCTATTCAGAAAATCATAGCCAGTCTGGAGCCCCATAATAAAGCCATTTTTGTAAATCATTTGCCCCTGAACATTTAATCCATAACTCGCGGTAAGTTTAGTGCCGTATGGGTTAGGTAGCGTAAACTGATTGTTGTACAAACCATAATAATATCCCGAATTACTGGCACTCGAACCCACGTAGTTGAAAAGGCCCGAGTTTACATTGGCCGAAAGTTCGAGCTTTTGGGCTACCGCTGTGCAGGTAAACATAGCGATGTAGAACAATAAGAAGAGAATGCGGTGAGATAATATAGTTAAGGTTTTCATTGTGGTAAGGTTTAGGTTAATTTCTTTATTTCTTTTTCGATCCGGAGAAACTGAGTTTGAGGTTTACACCGCTGGCCCCAAAGCGTATATCCTGCGAACCGAGGCCGTTGAGCGGGTATTTCAAAAATGGTTCAACTATCAACCGGTTGCTTTTGCCAACCGGATAGCCAATACCGAACGACAGGTTAAGCGTTTTGGCGAAGTCAAATGTGCCGAAGTGTTGTGTATTGGTTGATTCCTGCGTTTGGCTGGTGTTAGCAACGCCTGCAAGAGAATTGGCATTTCTGTAATAATTGCTGTAAGAAAGGGTAGACCGGTAAGTTTCATTAATATACGTTCCGGAACTGATACCGGCCAATATATAAGTATCGTTCTTCTCCGGATTAAATTGATATTTGAGGTTAAGCGGAATATCCAGCCCCACCAAATTGGCATTATAATTTTTAACAGTCGGCGTATTTACCGCGAGTGAAGACAAGCCATCGTAAGCAAAAGAGGCACTTACCATGTTAGCATTCGACGCTGTAGAATTAGCAATCGCACTAGCATAAATTTTACCCGGCACGTAGCTATCGTTATTGTAATTCAGTTTGTTTTGAGCGATAGCCAAACCGGTAGACAGCTTAAACTTGCTGCTCAGCTTAAAGTCTGATGTAAAGCCCGCGCCTACATTAACCTGGCTTTCGCTGCCTTTTGCATAGTTAAAATAGGTGCCGGCATATACACTCAAAAGCATTGCTTTATCACTTTTAACGGCTTCACTCTTTTTAGTAGCATTTTTTGCAATAGCTTGCCTGCGGGCATCATCGGCTGCTATCATCTTTAAAACCGGATCGCCTTTTTGCTGGCCCGACGGATTTTGAACTACAACCGATGCAACCTGCGGGGAGTTGTTGGTTTTTGCAACAACAGCGCTCGTAGCACTGTCCGTAGCTATCCCTGTCGCCTGTGATTTAATCTTAGCTGTGTTTTGTGCATTTGCATCAAATTTTGGCATAGTTGAAACCTCTCCAACAATTACATTGTTTACAGCAGGCTGGTTTGTTACTTTGGCTAAGCCCGAGTTATTCTTACCAAAAACTACTATTGATTCGTGGGCATCAGCGTTTCCTTGCTGAGTGGGGGCAATATGGGGGGTGTTAGCTGCAGGCATCTTAGCTGTAGCTGTACCAACTACCAGATTTTCAGAATTACCCATACCAGCACCTTGCGACTTATCTTGATACTGCGGATTTAGGCTTGTAGTTTGTTGTGTCGACGCAGCCGCTAGCTGTTGTTGACTTACGGCCTGAGTACTTTCAACCGAAGGCGCACCTTCTTTTATCGTTGGTTTGCTGGCTGCTACTTGTTCGCGGTTATTTGTCGCGCTATCGTTAACTACTTGTTTTGTTTTCTTAGGCTGAATTGCTACTTGCTGCGTAGTTTGTGGGTAAAAGAACCACGTACCGAAGCAAACTAACAACACCGCAGCGGCAGAATACCACCACCAGGCGATAACCCGTCGTTTTTTCTCCTCGGCCGGAAATCTTTGGCGCAGCAGTTCCCATCCCGCATCTGCAGTATCATCCTCGTAGTTGTCAAACACTTCCCGGATGCGGTTTTTCAGGTCGTTATCCAGATTGTCACTCATGCTTATGCGCTTCTGCGTTAATAATATTCCTCAATTTCTCTTTTGCCCTGCTCAGATAAACCCTCGACGAACTGGGCGGTATGTCGAGCGTCTCGGCTATTTCATCATGGTTATAGCCGTCAATCTCATACATGTTAAAAATGGTCCGCTGTATCGGTGGGAGGGCCTCTAACATTTTTATAATATCCTCTGCATTTAGCCGCCCTGCAGCGTTATGGTTACTATGCAGTTGAATATTGTCGTCCAGTTCGAGGTTAAGTTGGTGTTTCATATCCTTCCTCCTGCGATCTATGGCTGTATTAACTACAATAGTTCTGAGCCATGCTTTGAATACCTTATTGGTATCGTAATTTCCTATAGCGTTAAAAACTTTTATAAAGGCATCATTTACAGCCTCCAAAGCGTCGTCGCGATTGTAACTATAGCGCAAACTTATACCCATAGCATAGCCATAGAACTGCTTGTAGAGCAATTCCTGGTATTTAAGGCTGCCTTTTTTACATTGGCTGATTAATTCATCCTCAGCAATGCCACGACTATTTTGCATCAATTCTTATTGGGCCCTGCTGATGATTACCTGTTTGTTAAAGTATTACGTATCAAAAGTATTGAGTGCTACAGTGATTGTAATTTTTTGCTGCAAAAATAATTTATTGCTCTCGCAAACTTATCGGCGGTTTATCAAATGATTGCCACGTTATAATAAAGCCCATGCTGCAAGGCAGCACGGGCTTTTATAATTAAAGGAGTTAAAACTTTTTAGTTAGTTCTTTTAAAGTTGTATTGCACAGACACGGTATCGCCGGTGGTGTTGTACATGAAAAATTTAGTACCATCATAGGTATAGTTATAGATACCAGACAGATGTGCTTTAGTCAGCGTTCCAGATTTCGGCATGGTTTGGTCCAGGAACTGAATCTGAGAATAATTCATCGAGAAATCACCGTAGCTGCCTGCATGGTTAACAGATGTATCGCCGGTAATTTTATAACCATCGGCTTTGCTGATAGTCAAGATGAGGTTGGTTCTGTTGGTAGTATCAAAAGTAGTAGAACTTTTTCTGTGAACTACGTAAAATTGGCCCCCGAAAGTGCCTGATGGTACGGTTAGTTGACTGGCGGCATTATCGTCATTGCTTTTTAAGCAGCTGCTTAAGGCCATAATTACAAAAGGTAGTAAGTAGATTAATTTACGCATAAAACTTTATTCTTTACATCAATTACGTTGCTTTAAATGCAAACGCTACAATGGCGTAAATATTTTTTAAAGTTTTTTTGCCTCGTTCCAGTAAACATCCATTTCGGCCAGGGTCATATCATGTAGCTGGCGATTGTTTTCTTTGGCTTTAGTCTCGAGGTATTGAAATCGTTTAATGAATTTACGGTTGGTTTTCTCCAATGCATTCTCGGGGTTGATATTTACAAACCGCGCGTAATTGATTAACGAGAAAAGCAGATCACCAAATTCGCCTTCGGCGCGTTCCGCATCTATCTCCTGGCCTTCGGGTACATTAAATTCATCTTTAAACTCCTGGATCTCTTCTTCAACCTTTTCCCAAACCTGGTCTTTGTTTTCCCAGTCAAAGCCAATACCGCGTGCTTTCTCTTGTATGCGCGATGCTTTTACAAGCGCAGGTAACGAAGCCGGCACACCGCCTAAAACAGATTTATTGCCTTTTTCTTTCAGCTTAATTTGTTCCCAATTGCGTTTTACATCCTGCTCATCGTTAACAGCGGTATCGCCATAAATGTGGGGATGGCGGTGGATCAGTTTATCACAAATGCCGTTCAGTACATCCGTAATGTCGAAATCATTAGTTTCCGACCCTATTTTTGCGTAAAACACCAGGTGAAGCATAATATCACCCAGTTCCTTACGTATCTCCTCCATATCGTTGCCCAAAATAGCGTCCGATAGCTCGTAGGTTTCCTCAATAGTGAGGTGCCTAAGGCTTTCCATGGTTTGTTTCATATCCCATGGGCAATTTGCCCGGAGATCGTTCATAATGGTCAACAACCGTTCGAAAGATCCGGCCGGAGTGTTAGAAGCATCAGGAGGAGTAAGGGCCATATTCGCTTTTTTGAGGTAAAAGTACTTATTAGTTTTGAGGTAGTGAATTAGTGAGTTGTATGTGGTTAACAGTTTTTTTATTCAATAATTCAAAACTCACTAACTTAAAACTGCACGTAGCATTTCGCGCTTACCGGGTGCTCCGGGTGCCTTTTCAACCTTTAGGCCTAAGGCCTTGAGCATGCGTTTGAGGTTACCTGTTATGGCGTACGTTACAAAAACGCCGCCCGGTTTCAGAAACCTAATGGTATGACCAATTGCTGCCTCGTCCCACATTTCTGGCTGATGGACCGCTGCGAAAGCATCAAAATAGACCACGTCAAAAAGTTCTTCGCTGGTAAAATTGAGTAATTGGGTGTTATCCGTTCTTAATTGTACATAGGAGTTAAGTTCAACCGTATTGTTGATCGATTCCGTGTAGTTCTTCAAAAAGCTTTTCCAAATGTCGATAGGTACGTATTGTTCATAGCCTGTTTGGCTAATCATCTCTTCTGTAAGTGGGTAGGCTTCAATGCCTGTATAGTTCAGTTTGATTTTATTATTGTTGCAATAGTCTGCAGTAAGCAGAAAGTTCAACCCTGTGCCTAAACCAACTTCTAGAATGCTGACCTCAGTTGCTGCCGTACCCTCAAAATAATGCTGTAAACCTGCCGCCAAAAACACATGCCTGCTCTCTTGCAATGCCCCATGGCGAGAGTGATAGTGCTCGCCAACCTCGGGGTTGTAAATAGTTTTAGAGCCGTCGGCTGTGGTTACGATGCTTAGGTTCATAGCTGATGGTTCATAGTTCATGGTAATAATTGTATTCGGGTTCGGCTATGAACTATTAACGATGATTTATAGGCCAAACTTTACTGTCTTGTTTCTATTTAGATAAAGCGTATTCGACAATGGCGTCGCTCAAATCGTAAACCGGTACGTTGGTAATTTGAGCAGCAATAATACTGCTGGCCGCAGCCGAACGGTAACCTGCCGCGCAGTGCACCACAATGGGTTTGTCTGTTGGGATGTTTGATAACTCTTCGCGTACTTCAGGCAACGGTATGCTTAGCGAAGTATCAAAAAATTTCGATTGGTTAATTTCAGTCCAGTTGCGTACATCAACAATGGTATACTTCTCAGGGTTTGCATCAAAATCTTCCTGATCTAAGATTGAGGAGTGATAAGTAGCGTGGTCGGGACGTAATAATGCGCCCTTAATATTTTTCTCATAGCCAATTTTGGCAGCTTTAGCAATAACGGTGTCGAGGCTTTGGTCGTCGCCCGCTATGAGGTAAAACGGTTCATCGGGGTTAAGGATTGCTCCTAACCAGGTTTCAAATTTGCCACCTTCCTGTATATTTATAGAGCCCTTTACATGGCCTTTCTTAAAATCCAGACCGGGTCTAACATCAACTATCGTTACGCCAGCTTCCAGTTTGGTATTGTGGGGCAGTTTAGGTACCGACGAAATGCCTGTGGCAAAAGCAGGGGCACCTTGTTTGTTCAGCTCCACATCGTAACCAAAATAGCGTGGCATAAAAGGTTGATCGGCGGTTAACAGTTCTACAAACTGTAACTCATTCATCAACTGCAATGCATAGTTTTCACGCAATTCTTTACCTATGGTACTTTGCAGATCGGGGCTCATACTTTTACCGCATAACGACCCTGGGCCGTGGGCCGGATAGACCACCACATGGTGGGGCAACGGCATCAGTTTTTCGCGGGTTGAGTGGTACATCTGGCGAGCCAGCTCTTCTTTTTTTGCGGTTATATTACCGGCGTTTTCACGCAGGTCGGGCCTGCCCACATCGCCTGCAAAAAGTGTATCGCCGGTAAATATTGCGGTTGACTTTCCGCTCTCGTCTTCTACCAAAATACAGATAGAATCGGGCGAATGGCCCGGAGTATTAATTGCTTTAAGTTTAATATCACCCAGTTCTATCAGGTCGCCATCATCAAATGTATCATGAGGATAAGACGCACCAACCAATTTACTTACATAAATAACAGCGCCGGTTTGTAGATGCATCTCCAGATGCGAGCTCACAAAATCGGCGTGTGGGTGAGTTTCAATCACCCCAACAATGTCTGCATTGTGTTGGGCTGCCATATCGTAATACTGCTGCGGGTTGCGCGCAGGATCGATAACTATCATTTTGCCAGCGCTGATTACAGCGTATGATGCATGTGCAAGGCCTTTATCGTAAAACTGATGAATTAACATTGCGGCAAAGATAATGGATTAATAGAATTGCCCATATAGCCACAAATAAAGTTGCCTGCGGATTAACAGAGATAAGATGTTGGGAAAGCATCTCTGCGAAATAGTGTATCAACATTTGCTTTTAAATTAAGCGATATAAGCATCTGTTAATTGTACTGCACGAAATTTCTCGATAAGGCATCTATTTCGAGCTCTTAGGATAGCCTTTGCTAGGTGTTGGATTAGCTTTGATCTCCAATTATAATATCGAGCTACTAAATAATTCTAATACGTGAAGTCGCTTTTTTTTATAATCGTTATTAGCTTGCTGGCTTCGGTTGAAAGCCTGGCCCAAAACTTTATGGGCTGCACCTCGCAAGATGCCATAGCCTTAGGCCGTGTTTTACCCGTTGTTGAAAGTACGCGTAATCCACAGATGGATTATTGCATAAAAAAAAATGCAGAGTCGGTAGGCAAATTTTTGGGGGTGAATGTCGGCGTGATAATGTTTGAAGATTCCGTTTATGATAAACCAAATATTTGCGTATCCCGGATAGACGAGCTAAGCGGCACCGATGGAACAGTTGCAATAGGCTGTAATTATCTCCAAAACATGTACAGCTATTCTGGCAATTTCAATATTATCCCCATTGTTTTGGCGCATGAGATAGCCCATATTTTAGATATTACCTTAAAAGCTACACCTCCTTCTGGGATGTATAGCGAGTTATACGCCGACTTTTTGTCGGGGTGCTTTATGGCTTACCGCTCTAAACAAACCTTTGCAGATGTTAGCAACAACCTTCGCTGGGTGGTACGAATAGGCGATTACACCGCCGTTGGCGACCCCGCCCGACATGGCACACCGATGCAACGCACAGCAGCATTTAAAGCCGGTTTCGATTGGTATAAAGAACAGTTGGCCGTTGGTTGTGTAGTAGTAGGGATTGATGCCAGTGCTGCCGCCCGCAAGTATTTGAATTTGCCCGACTTTGACGACGCCGATAAAATAGCGGGTAACTAAATAAAAAAGCCCCCGACAAAGCGGGGGCTCCGGAGCTAAGAATCTAATAAGCGCTTACCAGATCTTAATTCTATCTTCAGGCTTTTTGTACATTTTATCGCCTGGTTGTACGTTAAATGCTTTATACCAAGCATCAACATTGGTAATAGGGCCATTGGTACGGAACCTTCCCGGTGAGTGCGGGTCAGTTTGTACTTGCTGAGCAGTAGCTTCAGGACGTTGCAAGCCTCTCCAAACCTGTGCAAACGACAGGAAGAAGCGTTGGTCTGGCGTAAAGCCGTCTATTTTAGTATTTGATTTACCTTCTTTGGTTTTCTTAAATGCCTCATAAGCAACATTGATACCGCCAAGGTCGGCAAGGTTTTCTCCCAAAGTAAGGCGGCCGTTTACGTGCATCGTGTCAACAGCAACAAAGCCGTTAAATTGGTTTACCACCATATCTGCACGGGTTTTAAATTTATCTGCATCGTCTTTTTTCCACCAGTCGCGCAGGGTACCATCAGCGTCATATTGGCGACCCTGATCATCAAATCCGTGGGTCATTTCGTGGCCGATAACTGCACCGATACCACCGTAGTTGATCGCATCGTCAGCAGCAAAATCGAAGAAAGGGAATTGCAGAATACCTGCAGGGAATACGATCTCGTTATTTACCGGGTTATAATAAGCGTTAACGGTTGGCGGCGTCATACCCCATTCTGTTTTGTCAACCGGTTTGCCTAAACGGCCTACCATATCGGCATAGCTCCACGCACTAACGCGACGGATGTTACCAAAGTAATCGTTACGTTCGATGTCTAAACCGGTGTAGGTTTCCCATTTATCGGTGTACCCAATTTTAACGGTAAAGGCGTTCAGTTTTTTAAGTGCGCGCGCTTTAGTTTCCGGAGTCATCCAGTCTAAACGTTGGATACGCTCACCCAAAGTAACTTTAAGGTTATTAACCAGGCCTACCATGTAAGCTTTGGCAGCAGGGGTAAAGTATTTCTCAACATAAAGCTGACCTAATAATTCGCCCAAAGAACCATCAACTAACGAGGTCATACGCTCGTTACGCGGGGTTTGTACTTTCTGGCCGCTTAATACGCTGCTGTATTTAAACTGCGCATTAACAAACGGAGAGCTTAATGAACCTGCAGAACCTTTAAGGATGCTCCATTTTAAATAAGTTTTCCAGTCTTCAACCGGGGTAGCAGCCAATAATTGATCTGCTGATACCAGGAATGAAGGCGAAGAAACTAGCACAGTGTCCTGACCGGCTACTTTTAACTTAGGCAGTATTTGTGCCCAGTTTAAGTGCGGGGTAGTTTTGGTAAGATCTGCAACGGTTAACTTGTTATAGGTTTTGTTTGGATCGCGCATGGCAACGCGGCTCATCTGAGCTTCGGCCAGTTTGCTTTCCATTCCGAAAATGGTAGCCGCATTTTTTGTTGCTCCATCAGCAGAAGTACCTGTTAAGGTAAACAGATCTGTAATGTATTGTTTGTAGGCATCCTGGATGCGTTTAGTACGTGGATCTGATTTTAAATAATAATCACGATCTGGTAAGCTGGTACCGCCCTGGCCTAAACCAACAACGTATTTAGTTACATTCTTTGAATCCTGACGAACACCAAAGCTAAATAGCGGGCTACCAATAGCGTTGGCACGTTGGTAAACGATCTCGTTGATAACACCATTCAAATCAGAAATGGCATCGATACGTTGAAGATCTGCTTTGATTGGATCGAAACCACGTTTTTCGATAGTTACGGTATCCATAGCGCTCGCATATAGATCACCAACGCGTTGTTTGATACTTCCTTTAGGCTGATTAGCAGTTTTGCTGGCTTCTTCTATTATGCCAAGCAACTTTTGTTTGTTACCATCGCGAAGCATTAAAAAGCTTCCCCAGCTGGTTTCTTTAGCCGGGATGGTGTTGGTTTTTAGCCAGCCGCCATTAGCATATTCAAAAAAGTCGTCGCCTGGTTTAACAGCCGGATCCATATTGGCCGGATCAATAAATTTCTTTGGAGCCGGGGCTTTTTTGGCGTGGTCGCCGGTGCCGGCAAATGTGTTAGCAGTAAAGCATAGTGCCCCTGCAAGCATTAGATGCGTAAATTTTGATTTCATAAATTAATTAAGGTCCGAAATTTAGTTATTTATCAACTAAATACTCAAACCACATAGACCCTAAATATGCGCCTGTGTTACTGATAACTAAAACTTTATTGTTGAAATATTGACTCGCGATTGGAGTAAAGTGGCGTAATGTTTTAGTAACGAATGAGATACCGCTTTGTAATAATCTTGTGTCACAAAAAAAGCCCCGGCATACCGGGGCTCTGGGATTTAAAAAATTAAGACTGTTTACCAGATCTTAATGCGGTCTTCGGGTTTCTTATACATTTTGTCGCCCGGTTGTACGTTAAATGCTTTGTACCATGCATCGATATTTGAAATCGGAGCGTTGGTTCTATATTGCTCTGGCGAGTGCGGATCTGTCAGAATACGTGACGATGCCGACTCTGGCCTTTGGTTACTTCTCCAAACTTGAGCCCAAGATAGGAAAAAACGCTGATCTGGCGTAAAACCATCGATTTTTGGTCCGCTTTGGCCTTGTTTAGTTTTCTTGAAGGCTTCGTAAGCAACGTTTAGGCCACCTAAATCGGCTAAGTTTTCGCCCAAGGTTAAACGACCATTTACATGGATGGTATCTAATACGGTAAACTGGTTGTATTGATCAACCACCATGTCGGCACGCAGTTTAAATTTATCTGCATCGTCTTTTTGCCACCAGTCGCGCAGGGTACCGTCAGCATCGTACTGACGACCTTGATCATCAAAACCGTGGGTCATTTCGTGACCGATAACAGCACCTATACCACCGTAGTTAACAGCGTCATCAGCACCAAAATCAAAGAACGGATATTGTAAGATACCAGCCGGGAAAGTGATCTCGTTAGTGGTTGGGCTGTAAGAAGCGTTTACGGTAGGAGGCGTCATACCGAAGCGTTTTTCGACAGGCTTGCCAATGTGGCCTACCATTTCGTTATATCTCCAGGTAGAAATGCGGCGCAGGTTACCGGCATAGTCGTTACGCTCGATAATTAAGCCAGGGTAGGTCTGCCATTTATCCGGGTAGCCGATTTTAACACCAAAAGCATCCAGCTTTTTAAGTGCACGTGCTTTAGTTTCGGCGGTCATCCAGTCTAAACGTTTAATACGATCGCCTAAGGTAACTTTAAGGTTATTCACCAAACCAACCATGTAAGCTTTGGCGGCAGGGGTAAAGTATTTCTCTACATAAAGCTGGCCCAATAACTCGCCGATGCTGCCATCAATTAATGCAGACATACGCTCGTTACGTGGAGTTTGCACTTGCTGGCCGCTTAATACACTGCTGTATGCAAAACTTGCTTTTACAAACGGTGAGCTTAACGAGTTTGCAGAACCGCGCAAAATCTCCCAGCTCAGGTATACTTTCCAGTCTTCAACCGGTGTAGCCGCTAAAAGCTCGTCGGCAGTTTTAAAGAAATCTGGCTGACGAACCAAAATAGTGTCTTGGCCGCCTGCTTTCAACTTAGTCAAAATATCGCTCCAGTTTAAGTGAGGAGTTGTTTTGCTGAAATCAGCCACTAAAAACTTGTTATAAGTTTTGTTAGGGTCGCGCATAGCCGTGCGGCTTAGTTGCGCTTTGGCTAATTTGCTTTCGAGATCAAAAATGGTGGTCGCGTTTTTCGTCGCTGCATCCTGGCTGGTACCGGTTAGGGTAAATAAGGTCGCGATATACTGTTTAAAAGCATTTTGAACCTTTACAGAACGGGCGTCGCTTTTTAAGTAATAATCGCGGTCGGGTAGGCTAGTGCCGCCCTGGCTTAGGCTTATTACGTATTGCTTAACATGTTTAGGATCTTGCGAAACGCCAAAGCCAAACAATGGGCTGCCTTCGCCGGCTGTACGCTGGTAGGCCATTTCGTTAATTACGCCTGCCAAGTCGCTTATCTTTGCAATACGTTGAAGATCAGCTTTAATTGGATCGAAGCCGCGTTTTTCGATAGTTACGCTATCCATACCACTGGCATACAGGTCGCCCACACGTTGTTTAACGCTGCCTTTAGGCTGGCCGGCTTTGTTAGCGTCGTTAAGAATGGTTAATACTTTTTGAGTGTTTTCGTTACGCAGAATATTAAAGCTGCCCCAACGGGTTTCTTTCAAGGGTATCTCGTTTTTTTTAACCCAGGTACCGTTTGCGTATTCGTAAAAGTTATCACCCGGTTTAACAGAAGGATCCATATTGGCCGGATCAATATATTTCTTAGGCGGAGTTGGTGCTTTGGCACCATCGCCGGTTGGGCCCGAGGCATAAGCGTTGGCAGTAAAGCACAACGCACCTGCAAGCATTAAATGGGTAAGTTTTGAGTTCATCGTTTAGTTTAATATGAAAGTTTGAAATTAGCGATTGCACCTGCATGTATCCAAGTAACAATTTAGTGGGGGAGGGCAGCGGCAGTTTATTGGGTTATTAAGTTATTGGTTAGTTGATGTTTGTGTTGTTACGCTCTGCACCTAATAACTCAGTAGCTTAATAACTCAACAACAACTTACTCATTTAAATCAAAAACCTTATTTTTGCAAACTATGAGTATTTCTAAGTCCTACGAGCCCAAAGAAGCGGAAGCAAAGTGGTATAATTACTGGCTAACAAATGGTTTTTTCAGGTCGGTGCCCGATGAGCGCGAACCGTACACCATTGTTATACCACCACCCAATGTTACCGGGGTTTTGCATATGGGCCACATGCTTAATAATACTATACAGGATGTGCTGATCCGCCGTGCCCGTATGCAAGGTAAAAATGCCTGCTGGGTACCCGGTACCGACCATGCCAGTATTGCTACCGAAGCTAAAGTTGTTGCCTTATTAAAAGAGCAAGGCATCAACAAAAAGGATCTTACCCGCGACGAGTTTTTGAAGCATGCCTGGGTTTGGAAAGAGAAATACGGCGGTATCATCTTAGAACAATTAAAGAAACTTGGCGCATCGTGCGATTGGGATCGTACCCGTTTTACCATGGAAGACGACCTGAGCGATGCCGTTATCGATACCTTTATCCATCTATATAAAAAGGGCTGGATCTACCGTGGTGTACGCATGGTTAACTGGGATCCGCAAGGTAAAACTGCGGTTTCTGACGAAGAGGTTATCCGTAAAGAAGTTAATCAGAAATTATACTATATCAACTATCCGGTTGTTGGCGAAGATGCGCAGGTTACCATAGCAACAACCCGTCCTGAGACCATTATGGCCGATGCTGCGGTGTTTGTTAATCCTAACGACGAACGCTATACTCACCTACATGGCAAGAGTGTATATATCCCTTTAGTTAACCGCGAAATTCCGATTAAAACGGATGAGTACGTTACGATGGATTTTGGTACAGGTTGCTTAAAAGTAACGCCTGCACACGATCTGAATGACTATGAGCTGGGCCAAAAGCATCATCTTGAGGTTATCGATATTTTAAATGACGACGGTTCTTTAAATGATCTTGCTCAAATATTAGTAGGTGAAGATCGTTTTGCTGCCCGTAAAAAGATTGCCACCCTATTAGAAGAAGCAGGTGTACTGGCTAAAGTTGAAGAATATAAATCGCAGGTTGGTTTCTCAGAACGTACCAACGCCGTGATTGAGCCGCGCCTTTCTATGCAATGGTTCTGCAAAATGGATCAGATGGCTAAGCCAGCATTGGAAGACGTTTTGAACGGCGATGTAAAGCTGATTCCTGAGAAATTTGTAAATACTTACCGTCACTGGATGGAGAACGTTCAGGACTGGTGTATTAGCCGCCAATTGTGGTGGGGCCAACGCATCCCAGCCTGGTACTTGCCTAACGGGAAATTTGTCGTAGCCAAAACTGCCGAAGAAGCCTTAGAGGAAGCAAAGCTACTGACAACCGACAACGCGAACCTCACAACTGCCGACCTTCGTCAGGAAGAAGACGTTGTTGATACCTGGTTCTCGTCATGGTTGTGGCCAATTTCTGTTTTTGATGGCTTTAAAAATCCCGACGGTGCGGATATTAACTATTACTACCCAACCAACGATCTTGTAACCGCCCCTGAAATCTTATTCTTTTGGGTAGCGCGTATGATTATGGCCGGGCACGAATTCCGTGGGCAAAAGCCGTTTACCAACGTTTACCTAACCGGTATCGTAAGGGATAAGTTGGGCCGCAAAATGTCTAAATCATTAGGTAATTCGCCAGATCCGCTGGAGCTAATCGAGAAATATAGTGCTGATGGTGTGCGTGTTGGTATCCTCCTTTCGTCGCCTGCAGGTAATGACCTGATGTTTGATGATAGCTATTGTGAGCAGGGCCGTAATTTTGCCAATAAAGTATTAAACGCCTTCCGTTTGCTTAAAGGCTGGGAGGTTGATGATAAACTCGAAAACACTAATCAGGTAGCGATCGATTGGTTTGCCAGCCGATTTAATGAAGCATTGAAAGATATTGAGGAAAACTTTAATCAATACCGTCTTTCTGAGGCTCTGATGGCTACTTATAAGTTAGTATGGGACGATTTTTGCGCCTGGTATCTCGAAATGATCAAACCAGCCTATCAACATCCAATTGATAGCGCCACATACAAAGCTACAATCAGCTTTTTTGAAGACGTATTAAAGTTGCTTCATCCGTTTATGCCATTCATAACCGAAGAGTTATGGCACGACGAAATATTTGGGGAACGAACAGAGTCTGATTGCTGCATTGTGGCGAAAATGCCTACAGTTGGGCAAATAAATCCACAGTTAATTTCGGAGATAGAATCTGTTAAACAAATTATCTCTGGGGTTCGCAACATTCGTAACAGTAAACAAATTTCTCCTAAAGAAAGCCTCGAACTGGCAGTTAAAGCTAATTCTACTATCAATTACAATGCTTATTTACCTATGGTGACCAAATTGGGCAACGTTAGTAAAATTAGCTTTGTAACCGAGCAAATACAGGGTGCTGCGAGCTTTATGGTTCTTACCGATGAATTCTATATTCCATTGGCTGAAAACGTAGATCCGGTGGCTGAAAATGCCCGCTTGCAAAAAGAAATGGAATATCTGAAAGGCTTCTTAAAGTCGGTAGACGCCAAATTGAGCAACGAGCGTTTTATGCAGAATGCCAAGCCGGACATTATTGAAAATGAGCAGAAAAAGAAAGCTGATGCGGAGGCTAAACTAAAATTAATTCAAGATAGCCTGGCTGCTTTGGCAGGTTAATTGCATAGTATCCGGATGTATGATGTGTTAATTTTTCGGTAACGAAACGTTAACACATTTTTTTAACGATATATTTATATCACGGTACATCCAATTTATGCCCGGTACGGTTAGTTTTTTTAATTTTTCTTTAAATAAGATAATAAATAAGGAGCACTCCATTCTAGATCAGGCGCGTATACGCTTGTTATACTATGGATTATGCCTGGCTTTTGTGGCCTATACATCTATTATGTTAATGGTGTATGCCCAGGCAAGTACTATGTTTATTTACGTAGCGGCAGCTATCAACATAGGTATTATCGGCCTGTTTAAGTATCTCACCTGGAAGCCCGACTGGCGACGTATTTCGCACGTTCTGCTAATCCTCATAACACTCATTAATCTCACCGACGTTTACGTTGTAATTCAGAGTGTGAACCTGGCAACTGTGCAGCTTATTATTATTATAGTGTTGCTTAGTTTTTACATGCTCGGACAAAGCTTCGGGATGTTTTATTCGCTGGTAAACATTATACCGGTGATTGCTTTTATGGTGCTTGATTACCATAGTAACTATATGGTAAGTTTTAAACCCGAGCGACTGGATGGTTCCGTTGGAATTATTACCGTACTGACAAATTTCATCCTCATCATATTTATTCATAGCCACTTTTATACTGCGTTTCTGAAGACTATTAAGCAGCTAAAGCAAACTGCAAAAGGTCAAACGAAGCTTAATGAGGAGCTTGAGATTGCCAGACAACGCGCAGAAAAATCGTCGCAGGCTAAGTCTGAGTTTCTTTCCACCATGTCGCACGAGATCCGCACACCTTTAAATGCGGTTATCGGGATGACCAACCTGTTAATGATGGGCAACCCTCGTCATGATCAGAAAGAGAATATCGATATCCTTAAATTTTCGGCTAATAATCTGCTAGCCATTGTAAACGATGTGCTCGATTTTAATAAGATTGAGTCGGGCAAAATTGTGTTCGAAAACATCCGTTTTAACCTCGACGAGTTGATGCACAATATTTGCGGCGGGCAACAAATTAAGGCCAGTGAAAAAGGTCTGGATTTTCATTTACATGTAGATGAGCAGTTAAAATACCGCAACGTAATTGGCGATCCAACGCGTATTACACAGGTTATTTTTAATCTTGTTAGCAACGCAATTAAGTTTACCGAGCAGGGTAATATATGGGTTAATGTTACGTGCATCGAAGATCGCCACGATCGCGTTACGATTAGCTTCTCCATTAAGGATACAGGGATAGGCATCCGTAAAGAAAATCTGCAAAGTATTTTCGAAGCCTTTGCGCAAGAGTCGAGCACAACTACTCGTGAGTATGGTGGTACTGGCTTAGGCTTGGCTATTGTTAAACGCTTGCTTGAGCTGCAAGGCGTTAATATGTATGTTGAAAGTAAGCTTGGCGCCGGATCGGAGTTTTCATTTAATATGGAACTACCTGTGCCTACAGATGAATTGGAAACGGTAAAATCAAAAGCAATTGAAAATATCCCGGTAGTGCGTGCTAATCAGCCTGTGACGGCCAACTTTAGTGATACTAAAGTGCTGATTGCTGAAGACAACCCGGTGAACGTGATGTTAATGAAGAAGCTTTTATCCAAGTGGGACATAACGCCAACCTTTGCAGAAAACGGCGCACGTGCGGTTGAACTTGTGCAATATGGCAACTTCGATATTGTTTTAATGGATTTACAGATGCCGATAATGAGCGGTTTTGAGGCTTCTATGGAGATCAGGAAAATGCCCGACACAAAGAAGGCAAGTTTGCCGATAATTGCTTTAACGGCGTCTGCGCTGGCGGATATCAGAGAGCAGGTATTTAATTCTGGCATGAACGATTATGTTTCCAAGCCATTTAAACCAGATGAGCTACGGGCAAAAATGGAAGGGTTACTTACCCTCGTTTAATGATTTAAGCTGCTTATAGTCAGGCAGGTCGTTCAAAAAAGTATAGCTGTTTTTTTCGAAATCTATTTTGCTGCAATGGTGTACCAAGCCGTTGCTTACCACCAGTAAAGGTACTCTGTGTACCATATTGTAACGCGCCGCCTGATCAAATACTTTTTGATCTACAGGCACATAAGGCGCTTTGCATTCAATCAGCATAATTTTTTCTCCCACCGAATTGTGCACCACTATATCCGAACGTTTCTGCATACCGTGCAACTTGAGGCCGCCTTCGAGTTTGATTAGTGAACGGGGATAGCCTTTTTGTTTAACAAGGTATTGCACAAAGTGCTGTCGTACCCACTCTTCGGGTGTAAGCACAATCTGCTTTTTGCGAATCTCGTCAAAAACAAATAGTTGCCCCTTATCATCGGTAATACGAAAAGGGTAGGGAGGCAAATTAAGCGGCTGCAATAAACTCACGGTGCTAAATTACCAATTCCTGCTACATTATTTGTAATTTGCACCGTATTGGTATGACTGCTCCCGAAATTATAAAAGACCTTAAGGCCCGTAAATTTAAACCCGTATACCTGCTACATGGCGAGGAACCTTACTTTATTGACGAAGTCAGTAACTATATAGAACGCCAGGTACTGCCCGATGCGGAGAAAGGCTTTAATCAAACTGTTTTATACGGTAAGGACACCGATATTATGGCCGTGCTTAATGCCGCCAAGCGTTACCCGATGATGGCCGATTACCAGGTTGTAATGGTTAAGGAAGCGCAGGATTTGAAATGGGGAAAGGATGACGACGATAAGAAAAGCATCAATCCCTTGCTAAGCTATCTGGATAGTCCGTTGCCTAGCACCATCCTGGTTTTTTGCTACAAATATGGCAAGTTTGATAAACGTAAGAAAACCTACAAAGCCATTGAAAAAAACGGGTTGATATTTGAATCGGCATCGTTATATGATAACAAGATACCGGGTTGGATAGAGAGTTATGTAGCGGCCAAAAATTATAAAGTAAGCGGGCAGGCGTCGGCGATGCTGGCCGAATACCTGGGTAATGATCTGAGCAAAATAGCCAACGAGCTTGATAAGTTAATGCTCAATATTGCCGAAGGACAGGAGATCACCCTCAAATCTATTCACGATAACATCGGGATCAGCAAAGAGTATAATGTGTTTGAATTGCAAACCGCACTGGCAAAAAGGGATGTAGTAAAGGCCAATCAGATTATCAATTATTTTGAAGCTAACCCTAAAGCCAATCCTATCGTAGTGTTAATGGCTAATCTGTACAGCTATTTCAGCAAAATACTGCAGATCCATTATTTAAAAGATAAATCGCAGCAAAGCATAGCTAAAGAAATTGGTGTAAACCCATACTTTGTAAAAGATTATGAGATGGCTGTGCGCAGCTACGATTACAGCAAAACAATGTATATTATAAGCCTGCTACGCGAGTACGACCTTAAGAGTAAAGGTGTTGACTCCGCCGCATCCCACGGTGAGCTGATGAAAGAAATGCTGTTTAAGATATTACATTAATTGGTGAGTAGTTCATTGAGTGAATAGTTTATTGAGTTAAATTGTTGAGAAATAACAGAAACTAGGCGCGGAGAAGTGAGTTCCAACCTAATCAACCTAATCAACCTAATCAACCTAATCAACCTAATCAACCTAATCAACCTAATCAACCTAATCAACCTAATCAACCTAATCAACCTAATCAACCTAATCAACCTAATCAAC
>NZ_WWEO01000032.1 GCF_009928685.1 Mucilaginibacter agri
CTTCCTTCCCGACTTTCTAAGAACTTTCGCTCCCTTTAGAAGCGGCTGCAAAGATGAACATCTTTTCTGAAATCTCAAAATGTTTTTTTAACATTTTTTTAACCCCTTTTTAACCCCCTCTCTGCACCTTCAATGAACATCCCGCTATCTCGTTTGCGGGCTGCAAAGGTACGCAAGCATTTCATTTTTGCAAGTGATTGCCTGCTTTTTTAACATCAATTGTTTATAACCACCTGCTTATCAAGCGAAAAATTTTCAAAAGCCGATGCGTTCTTAACACAATTACCCTCCTTGTCCACATTTAACCCGTTAAAAATCTGTTTTCGAACCTAAACCCTCTCTTTAACATTATATAATATATAGGCTCATAAAATACAATCAACTCCCTTGCGTTATTCGGGAGTACTACTATAATAAGTAGTGCGCATACATATAGTATATATATATATACATGTCTTCGGAAACGCACATTATGACCAATAGTTAAAAGATGTTAAATACGCTATGTTTATCAATTGCCATAAAATAGCATACCTATATTAGTACCCAAATAAATAATTGACTCATTTACAATAATCAACTATCTTTGCAGGATGTTTAAACAACAACGCTCACTTATATCAGGCTTATTTATATGCAGTTTACTTGCATTGGGCAGTTGCAAAAGCAAATTTGAGAAACTTAAGGCCAGTAACGATAACGCCAAGAAGTATCAGGAGGCCATGAAGTATTACAATAAAAAGGAATACTCTAAAGCGCTCGACCTGTTTGACGGCTTAACGCAACGCTACCGTGGACAGACGGAAGCAGAGGACCTTTTTTACTACAACGCTTATACCAACTACAAATTAAAGGACTATACATCGGCCAGGTACCATTTTAAAACATTTGCCGATACCTACCCAAACAGCGCACGTGCAGAAGAATGTAGGTTTATGTCTGCTTATTGCTATTACCTGGATTCGCCGATATTTTCGCTGGATCAGGAGAATACCTTAAAAGCTATTGAGACCCTGCAGCTGTTTATTAACCTTTATCCAAAAAGCGAGCGTGTGGCAGAGGCCAGCAAGCTAATCCAGAATCTGCGCGATAAACTGGAGCAAAAGGCTTACACCAATGCCAAACTTTATTTAACCATTGGCGATTATCAATCGGCAGTGATTGCGTTTGGTAACGTGTTGCGCGATTATCCGGATACTAAGTATGCCGAAGAAATGGAATTTTTGAGCATCAGGGCACAGTACAAGTACTCTAAAAACAGTACAGACTTCCGTCAGGAAGAACGTTTTGGACAAGTACTGAGCATGTACGACCAATATGCCGAGAAATATCCTCAAAGCAAATACCTGCACGAAGCGTTAGGCATTAAGCAAGATGCAGAATATGGTATTAAACATGCTAAAGCGCAAATTGCAGAGGCTACAACAAACCCTAAACTGGCTAAGAAATTAGCTAGTAAGGATACAACAAAAACACAACCGCCTTCAGAAAAAGGCCAGGGCAACCAAAAAATGCCTTAATAAATAGTAAAGTAGAATTAAAAGAATATGAGCAATACCAGCAATACTACACCAAAACATACTGTGGCAAGCAGTACTGTAACCCGCGATTTACGCGAACTGGACAGAACTACCGACAACCTTTACGAGTCGATCGTAATTATGTCTAAACGTGCTAACCAGATCTCTAACAACATCAAGGAAGAGTTGCATCAGAAATTATCTGAGTTTGCTTCATCAAACGATAACCTGGAAGAGGTTTTCGAAAACCGCGAGCAAATTGAAATCTCTAAGCATTACGAAAAAATGCCAAAACCTACTTTGGTTGCTATCAACGAGTTTTTAGAGGAGAAGGTATATTACCGTAACCCTCAAAAAGAGGCTCAGAAAGAAGCCCTGAAAGAACTATTGTAAGCTAAGCTTTCGATATTACAGCCCCATTGTGCAAACAGTGGGGCTTGTTTTGTTTATGGATATTTAGGTAGGTGATAGGGGTGTATTAATTAGAAGTGTGTTTTCTGCGTAAGTCATAAACTCATAAATCAATCGTGCGTTAATTTGGTTTTGGGCATTCCCCTCCGGGTCGGGCTATCCACTACAAGTCCTCATTCCGCTGCGCTGCTTTCCGGGCTTTCCGCTTCTATCCCTAACGCAAAAATATTAGGCATTGATAAAGCAAAAGAGACAAGGTATTGTGCCTCTACGGGAATACTTTTCATTGGTCAGACCTCCGGTCTGACCCTCTAATCCAACCTCTGTCTTAAAACTGCTCAATAATGGCCTTTGCTTGTATCATACATCTTAGGTATATTTAAACCGCGCTTTGTTAAAGCGCTTTCTTCTGTAATGAAATATACGAACAGCGATATGCTCGAGGGCAAAAAGATAGTTTTGGGTGTATGCGGTAGCATAGCAGCGTACAAATCGGCCTATCTGGTGCGTGCCCTTATTAAGGCCGGCGCAGAGGTGCAAGTTGTACTTACCAAAAGCGCCACCGACTTTATTACCCCGCTTACCTTATCTACCTTATCTAAAAAACCGGCATTGGTTAACTATTTCGCCCCCGAAACCGGCGAATGGAATAACCATGTGGCCTTTGGCCTTTGGGCCGATATGATGATCATTGCTCCTGCCAGCGCCGATACTCTGGCCAAAATGGCAAACGGACAATGTGATAATCTTTTAACGGCTATTTATTTATCGGCCAAATGCCCGGTGTATTTTGCCCCTGCTATGGATCTGGATATGTGGATTCACCCAGCAACCCAAAGCAATATTGCTAAACTATTAAGCTTCGGCAATATTATGATACCGCCCGAAAGCGGCGAACTAGCGAGTGGCCTGCATGGTGAAGGCCGCATGGCCGAGCCCGATAATATTGTCGATTTTTTAGCGGCATCACTTAATAAAAAACAACTTCTGGTAAACCAGCATATATTGGTAACAGCCGGACCGACTTACGAGGCCATAGATCCGGTACGGTTTATCGGCAACCATTCATCGGGCAAAATGGGCTTTGCCATAGCTAATGAGTTGGCCGAAATGGGCGCCACAGTGACGTTGGTAGCCGGCCCGACATCAGAGATTACTCAGGCTAAAAACATCAAGCGTTATAATGTGACCTCGGCAGCAGAAATGCTGCAGGCTTGCGAGCTGCATTTTAAAACGGCAAAGGCTTGCGTAATGAGTGCGGCGGTTGCTGATTATACACCTATCGATCCGGCAAAACAAAAGATCAAAAAGCAGGACAGCAACCTTCAGATAGAACTTAAAAAGACCGTTGATATACTAAAGGTGCTGGGCGAGCAAAAACGCGCAGACCAGGTACTGGCAGGTTTTGCATTGGAGACTGACCACGAAGAGGAAAACGCCATAGCCAAGCTGCAAAAGAAAAACCTCGACTTTATTGTGCTCAACTCGTTGAACGATAGTGGCGCCGGTTTTAAAACAGATACCAATAAAATTACTATTATTGATAAGCAGTTCCACAAAACCACCTACAGCCTGAAAAGCAAAACACAGGTGGCTCAGGATATTTGCGCTAAACTAACCGAACTGATATTGGCATGAAAAAGCTATTTGCACTCCTCGTTATAATTTGCATGGCAGGTAGTTTATCTGCCCAGGATTTAAATGCGCGTGTGCAGGTACTTTCGCCCAAAATTGCGACTACCAATAAACGGATCTTTCAGGCATTGGAAACAGCTATGAAAGATTTTCTGAACGGCCGCAAATGGAGTGTAGATCAGATTGGGCCCAATGAAAAGATAGACTGCAACTTTTTGCTCAATGTTACGCAATGGGATGGCAATAGCTCTTTCAGCGGCGAACTACAGGTGCAATCTATACGCCCGATATTTAATTCTACCTACACCAGTACGGTGTTTAGCATTAATGATAAAGATGTAGACTTTACCTACACAGAGGGGCAGACACTCGATTACAACAACACCAACTTCATCAACAACCTCACTTCTATCATGGCCTATTACGCCTATATAATTTTAGGTTTTGATTATGATAGTTTTTCGAGATATGGAGGCACGGCCTATTTTGCCAATGCGCAGAACGTTGTGGTGAACGCACAAACTTCGGGCTTTAAAGGCTGGAAAGCTTTTGACAGTAATAACTTTAACCGCTACTGGTTATCAGAGAACCTGAGCAACAAAACCTACATCCCGCTGCGCGGCTTTATTTACGACTATCACCGCAAAGGGCTCGACCTGATGGTGGATAATGCAGACATGGCCCGCAAAAACATAGATGGCATTTTACCCATACTAACCCAGTTAGACCGTACCCGTGTTGGTGCTACCTTGCCTACGTTATTCTTTACCGCTAAGGAAGATGAATTAGTTGGTATTTACAGCGGCGCACCGCAAGCCGAAAAACAGGCCGCATTTAATATATTAATGCAAGCCGACCCATCAAACGGGCCTAAATACCAGGCTCTTCAAAAAAATTAACAAAATTTAACAGATTTATTTGTCGTCACTATTGCATATACGAAAACTATCGTAGATATTTGTACGAAGAAATTCGTATTATGATGAGCGAGATAAAACCGACCGAGGGAGAACTGGAGATTTTACAAGTATTATGGGACAAAGGCCTTTGTACCGTACGCGAAGTACATGAGGAGATAGCTAAGAACAAAGACTCGGGCTATACCACCACTTTAAAGTTAATGCAGATAATGCACGAAAAAGGTTTGGTAGAGCGTAACACTTCTACCAAGACACACGTCTATAAAGCATTGGTTTCCCGTAAAGAAGCTCAGAAAAACGCGCTCGATAAAATACTTAATACCGTGTTCACCGGTTCAACGGCCGATCTGGTGATACAGGCATTGGGTACGCACCGGGCGTCGCAAAGCGAGATCGAAGCTATTAAGAACTACCTTAACCAATTTGAAAACCCTGAAAAGTAATTTTTATGGAAACGTTGTTGCATAATTTAAGTGAAGTGTTTGCGGTAAGCATTATCCATTCGTTGTGGCAATGCCTTATCATTTACCTGGTACTGCGTATTTTCCTGGCAGATATCGTCAGGCTATCATCAGCAACCAAATACAACATTACGGTAACTGCCCTTGTTGCAGCTACAGGCTGGTTTATTTATACACTGTTTGATCAGGCCGCTCATTACAGCTGGCAAATAACCACTGCCCATGCCGCAGCAGGCGCACCGCAACACCTGCCGCTGATTGCCTCGCTTAAAGAAATAACCCATGCCGATGAGCGTTACGAAGTTACTATAGAACATTACCTGCCCTACATTTCTACTATATATATAGCAGGTTTACTGTTCCATTCGCTTCGCCTGCTTTCTGCCTGGATGCAAATGCAGCAACTAAAGCAAAACACAGTAACCGATCAACGTTTGCAAAAGCGATTGAACGAGCTTTCTGCTTTGCTTAAAAACAAACGCGCAGTAATAGTAAGCTACGCCGAGCGTATAGATGTGCCTTGTGTTACCGGTTATTTAAAACCGATAATACTGTTGCCTCTTTCGCTAAGCACGTACCTTTCGGCCAAAGAGGTAGAAGCCATTTTATTGCACGAACTCGCCCACGTAAAACGGAATGATTACCTGGTAAATCTGCTGCAGCAGGTAATGTCGGTAGTCTTGTTCTTCAACCCTTTTGTTTTATTAATGAACCGCATCATCAACCAGGAACGCGAAAATAGCTGCGACGATGTAGTTGTAGATATAACCGGCGAACCATTGGTTTATGCACAGGCGCTTTTAAAAATAGAGCAAAACAATGTGAGATACCTGCCCCTGGCTATGGCCGCAACAGGTAAAAAGTACCATTTACTTAACCGAATTGAACGTATCATGAAAACTAAAAAACCGATGGCCAACATCCGTCACGTAGTGTTGGCATTCACCATACTTATTGGAAGCGTATCGAGCATTGCATGGTTAAACCCTGCAATTGGCAGCGGCAAGCTGTCTGTAAAAACAATTAAGTTTTCGGGCATTATCAACAGCTTTGCTGATAACGACACCACCGCAGCAAAAAAGGCAACAAAAAAATCTAAATCAAATCTGCCTCCTCCCCCTAAGCCGCCTAAACCAACTAAGGTTTATACCAAAAATGGCAAAACTTACTATATCACTCCAGGCATGGACGATCCTAAGTTGGAAGCTATGGGTAAACAAATGGAAGAGTACGGTAAGCAATTAGACAAGTATTATAACAGCGCCGACTTTAAAAAGCTGAGCGACGACATGGCGGCTAAAGGCAAAGACATGGAAGCTTACTATAACAACCCAGATGTTAAACGGGTACAGGCCGAAATGGAAAAAGCGGGCCACGATTTTGAGGCAGCTTATGGCGACGACAGCAACGCTAAAAAAATAGGCCAGCAAATGGAAGCGGTGGGCAAAAAAATGGAGACCTATTACAACAGCCCTGAGTTTAAAGAAATGAACGCCAAGCTGGAAAAGAAATACAGCATTGTACATAACCAACCCTATCCTCGCGAAGAAAGTGAGCGCAGCGATAACTATAAACAATACCAGGCCGAACTGAAGAAAAATATCCCAGCCGATGTACTCGCCTACAACGACCAAATGAAAGAGTTAGGCAAGCAAATGAAAGATCAGTTTAATAATCCTGAACGTAAGGCTGCACAAGACAGGATGCGTGCATTGGGCGATAGCATGCGTATTGCATTTAACAATCCACAAATAAAAGCGCAGCAAGAGCAAATGCGCAAAATGGGCGAGCAAATGCGCAACTATAATAACAACCCGGATATGAAACGCATCCAGAAACAAATGAAAGATCTGGGTAAGCAAATGAAAGAATATACCAACAGCCCTGAGTTTAAAAAACGCACCGAGGAGTGGAAAAAGAGCATGAAAGCCATGAACTTTGACTACAACTACAATTTTAACTATAACACTGATGTGGCGCCAGACGTGGTTGTTGAACCAGCCCCGGTTGTTGCCCCTGTAACTGTTACCGTACCATCGGTACCCGCAGTAAAGGCAACACCTGCACCAGTGCCGCCGGTTGCGCCAGAGAAACCATAATTAAGTTTACTAAAAGTAATAGTAAAGTTAATCCCTTTCCTTCGTATTGATTTTGTAATTTAGTATCCTCACAACGAGGATACTTTTTTTATGCTCAAACAGCTCAGTATAAACAATTACGCTTTAATTGATAACCTGCAGATAGGCTTTGATGGTGGCTTAAATATCTTAACCGGCGAAACCGGCGCAGGTAAGTCTATCATTTTAGGGGCACTGTCATTGATATTAGGTCAGCGGGCCGAAAGCCGATATTTTTTTAACCAGCAAAAAAAATGTGTGATAGAAGGCCAGTTCAGTATTGCGGGCTTTTTACACTTGAAAAGTTTTTTTGAAGAGAACGACCTTGATTATGACGACGAAACTATCCTCCGCCGCGAAATTTCAGCGGATGGTAAATCGAGGGCATTTATAAATGATTCGCCGGTAAACCTTGCGCTGCTAAAACAGGTTGGCGAACGATTGATCGACATTCACTCGCAGCATGCTACCGCAGAGATCAACGATCCGGTGTTTCAACTACTAGTTGTTGATTCCGTTGCGAAACAAGAGCCGTTACTGAGCGATTACCAAACAAAATACCGCCAATACAAAAAAGCAAACACACAGCTGCAGCAACTTATTGCCGAAAGCGACAAAGCCAAAGCAGATCTGGATTATTACCAGTTTCAGTTTGACGAGTTAGAAAAAGTTGGTTTGGATGCCGACGAACAAGAGCCATTGGAGCAGGAGCTAAACACCCTTAACAACGCCGAAGAAATTAAACGCAACCTTTTAGGCGCTAATTATCTGATGCAGGATGGCGAATCGGCGGTGTTATTACAACTGAAAGAAGCTGTTCAGCAATTAGGAACGATAGAAAAATACAACTCTGCAATAGGCGATTTGAGAGAACGCCTAAGCAGCGTGATTATCGAACTAAAAGACGTTGCTGCCGAAACTGATTTATTGGAACAGCATACGCAAACCAATGAAGCCCGTGCCGAAGAGGTAAATATCCGCCTTAGTCTGATTTATAACCTTCAAAAGAAACACCGCGTAAATACCAACGCAGAATTACTGCAATTGCAGGATGAACTTTCTGAAAAAATTCAGCAGGCGCTATTTAGTGATGATGCCATTGAAAAGCTACAGAAAGAAATAGCCCAACAGAAATCGGAGTTGGATGAACTGGCAGCACAGCTGTCGGCCAACAGGATTTCAGCCATTCCTAATATTGAAACGCAGGTTATACAAACCCTTGCCGAAATGGGTATGGGCAATGCTGTGTTGAGCATCGAGCATAAAACACTGACCGAACTTACAAGCACAGGTACCGATCAGATCCGCTTTATGTTTACAGCCAATAAAGGTCATGCCCTGTCGGAGATGAGTAAAGTGGCTTCGGGTGGTGAGTTATCGAGGTTGATGTTAAGCATTAAGTCACTTATCGCACGTTACACCGCCTTGCCAACTATTATTTTCGATGAGATAGACACGGGGGTATCCGGCGAAGTTGCCAACAAAGTTGGACAAATTATGGAACAGCTGGCCCAAAACCTGCAGGTAATTACCATTACCCACCTGCCCCAAATTGCCAGCAAAGGCAACAGCCATTACTTTGTTTACAAAGACGACGAAGCCGATATAACCAAAACCCGCATCAAACAACTCACCGAGCAAGAGCGCATTACCGAAATTGCCAAAATGCTAAGCGGCGATAAGCCAGGCGAAAGTGCATTGCAAAATGCGAGGGAGTTGTTGAACAGCTAGGATGATATGAAAACTATCTTGGTTTTAATTTTACTGCTTTTTGTCATATCTGCATGTCATGCCCAATTTATCCCTGCCTATAAACCTAAGTATAGAACTGTAAAGCAGGACACTATTAATATTAGGGGCATTGTATTAGATATACTAAATAATCCTGTTACTGATTTGCAAATCAGATCAAGGAATAAGCACTATGTTTATGAAGGCCTTAGTCCATATACTTATACAGACAAACAAGGCAGATTTGAATTGCGTGGTGCGCTGGTTAATGACACACTCGATTGCTTTCGGCTTAAGAAGATGCGTATTATCAATAACGGCAGTCGCTATTTAGAAATCCATCTCCCTTTACTAACAACTGATACCAGTAAAAAACCGTCGGCGGATGTAACTGCCAAAAGAATAAAAAAACGAGCAATCCCGACATTCAATGTGATCACCAACGCGGATATAGCTGACTACTATGGAGTAGGGGGAGATATGATCCGGAATTCAGATCAACTTGTAGATTATCCTAAATATCTTGACAGCATTAAATTAATAGTTCGCTATCCGGAGAAAGCCATTAAAAACAACATCGAAGGCACCGTAACCATTGGATTTGATATATCAAAAGATGAGCAATTCGATAATTTCAGAATCATACGTGGAATAGGATATGATTGCGATGAAGCGGTAATCACCGCCATTAAAAACGGCCCTAAACGACACCCCGGGATCAATAATGGACGCCCCGTCAAATCCCAATCTTCAGTAACTATCAATTTTAAACTAACTGATAAATAAGCTACTTGCGCGTGTTTGCAACGCGTGCTTATCTAAACTGAGCATTCTGAAATTCCCCAATTCAATAAACTCTTGTTCAAGACTAATAGCAAACTGCAGAAGATTCTTCACTATCGTTCAGAATGACAAGCAGGGCTTGGAGTTATAACCCGGACCAGCCTTCATCAGTCCGAATACCCTAATAACCCAATAACCAAAAACTACCCACAAATAATTTCTAACTTTGCCATCCTACTAAAACTCTGACAATTATGGCTTATAACTTATTAAAGGGCAAAAAAGGGATCGTCTTTGGTGCGCTTAACGAACAATCAATTGCATGGAAAGTGGCGCAGCGCGCTGTGGAAGAAGGTGCAGAAATTGTGCTTACCAATGCACCTATAGCCCTACGCATGGGCGAACTGAATAAACTGGCCGAGCAGTGCAACGCACCAGTTATTGCCGCCGATGTTACCAGTAATGATGATGTGCAAAACCTGTTTACCAAAACTATGGAGCACTTTAATGGTGGTATCGACTTTATTTTGCATGCCCCTGCTATGAGTATTAATGTACGCAAAGGCATTCCCTACCCCGAAAATAATTACGAGTTTACCCACAAGGGTTTAGATATTTCGGCATTGAGCCTGCACCGCGTGCTGCAATATGCCATGAAAGCTAAAGCCATTAATGAATGGGGATCTGTAGTAGCGTTAACTTACATTGCTGCCCAACGTACCTTCCCCGATTACAATGATATGGCCGATAACAAAGCTATGCTGGAAAGCATTGCCCGCAACTTCGGCTTTTACTACGGTACCGAAAATAAGGTACGCGTAAACACGGTGTCGCAATCGCCAACCCGCACTACGGCTGGTTCGGGAGTAAAGGGCTTTGATGGCTTTATTAATTATGCCGAAAAAATGAGTCCGCTGGGTAATGCATCTGCCGATCAGTGTGCCGACTACGTGATTACCCTATTCTCTGATCTTACCCGCATGGTTACCATGCAAAACCTTTTCCACGATGGTGGCTTCTCTTTCACAGGTGTAACTAAGGCGGTGATTGAGCAAATGGAGAAAGAATAGAGCCAAGAATCGAGAATCAGGAATCAAGACAAAAAAGCTAATCTCAAGCGTTATTTGGAATACAAAACTGTGTCAGGCACTCGAAGCCCGTATCGACAGGGCCGCTCCGCTTATCTGGGATTGCTTCGCTATCGCTCGCAATGACGGATAGAAATAATGTCTTGATTCCTGATTCTCGATTCTTGATTCTCTTTTAAAATACAATCTTCATACTAAGTACATAATATTGCAGTTATTTAGCAGTATGTTTAAGTATACCCTCTTATTACTTATCCTTTTGCCCTTTTCAATATTTGCGCAGGTAAGCATAACCGGCCGGGTATCTGATATTATCACACACAAGCCTATTGGGTTTGCCAGTGTAATTTTAAGTAATTCGAGCGTGGGTAACCGCACCGATACTACAGGTGTATTTGTACTTCGCAACGTTAAACCCGGCCAGTACGAATTAGTGGCATCTATTGTTGGATACGAAGCTTATCACGTAACCTTAATGGTAGGCAATGCCAACCTAACCCTCCCTCCTATAGAATTACTGCCCAAAAGTGTAACCCTTAACGAGGTGGTTATTAAGCCCGATGCCGAGTGGTTCCGTAACCTCGAGATCTTTAAAACCGAACTTTTGGGTGAAGGACCCGCATCTAAACAATGCCGCATATTAAACCCGGATATTGTTCACCTTAGGTTTGATGAGAGTAAAAATCAACTGATCGGCTCCAGCGATGATTTTATTGAGATCGAAAACAAGGCGCTGGGCTATCGCATTAAATACCTGCTCAACACGTTTAATAAAGACTACAACAAAAACATGATCTTTTACGAAGGTTCTGTTTTGTTTGAAGATTTACCCACCTCATCGCCTGAGCAGGCCGAACGTTATAAGCAAGCCCGCGATAAAGCTTATTATGGTTCTATGCAGCATTTTTTAAAGGCTGCCCTGCACAATCACGCTGAGGAAGATGGCTTTAAGGTTTTAAAAATGGTAAAAATACCAAACCCTAAACGGCCGACGGACGAACAGATTAAAGCCAAAATTGCCTATTTTAATACTATAGGCAGTTACACAAGGGCATCCGAAGATTCGATATATAACCAGGAGCGTTTAAAACGCTTGCCCAAAACTATTTTTTCGGTTGTGCCCGATCCGCCGGTGTACCCATCTATCTACGTAAAGCATACCACTCAGCGTGGTGTTTATGTTTTGAGTTACACCGACTACATGTATGTGATGTATACCCGGAACCTGGATAACAGTTCGAACGAGTTGGTGTACCGCCCGCCTAATACCCCTAATTACGAAACAAGTATTCTTACTTTTTCGGAGCCGAACGTGTTCTTCGACGACAATGGCCATGTGATGAACCCTTTAGCCCTGATAACAGAAGGTGCCTGGGGTAAAGATCGCGTATCTGCCATGTTGCCGATAGATTACGAACCTGCCGACGCAAAAAAATAATACCTCTTAGATTAAGTTGTTTCAAATTTATATGCACTATGCACTAAATAACTAATTTTTTAGTTATTTAGTGTTATGATAAAGTATTTGATTTTTTTGCTTTTCATTATACCACTTAGCCTGTGCGCACAGATAAGTATTAGCGGCAAAGTAACCGACCTGAGTAGCAATAAACCTATTGAAAACGCAAGCGTTATCTTAAGTAATTCAACAGTCGGTAATAAAACTACGGCCGATGGCAGCTTTATATTAAAAAATGTTAAACCCGGGCAATATGACCTCGTTGCATCCATAGTGGGTTATGAAACTTATCATCTTACTTTAACTGTAAACAACGCCAACCTAATCGTTCCTCCTATACAACTGCTGCCCAAAAGCGTAACCTTAAATGAGGTTGTTATTAAACCAGATGCCAATTGGGCTCGCAATTTCGATATATTTAAGCGGGAACTTCTGGGCGTAAATACAGAAGGACAGCAATGCAAAATATTGAATCCCGATGTAGTACAACTTAACTACGAAGCGAAATCCCGTAAATTAACTGCAAGTAGTTACGATTTTATGGAGATTGAGAACCGGGCTTTAGGCTACAAAATAAAATATCTGCTCACTAACTTTGTTGACGACTTTGCCGGAAACATGATTTATTTCGAAGGATCGTTGCTGTTTGAAGATATGAAAACGACATCGGCCCGGCAACAAAAGCAATGGAATAAAGCCCGGGAAAAAGCCTATTACGGTTCCCTCCCCCATTTCCTACGGTCGGCCTTGCAAAACCAATGCGAAGCTGCTGGTTTTAAAACGCTCCAATTAGTTAGGAAATCTAATCCCGACCGTCAGCCCGAAGACCTGATCAAATCTAAGCTTGCCTATTTCCGCACGATTAATACCCCTGCCGCAAAGGATTCGCTAAATAAATGGATAAACGAAAAATGGAAACCCACTAATGTATCCTACTTGGTTAAAACACCAACCGTGGATGTATACCGCCTTATTAACCGCACGGATGAAAAAGGAATTTATGCATTAAGCTACGCCGACCTGCTTTATGTTATGTATACCAAAAAACACGATAGTAACTCTAACAACCTGAGCACCCGTTCGCTCGATATTCCTAATTATCCCACTACCATTATCAGGTTTGACCAACCCTATGCTTTTTTTGATGCCAATGGATCAGTCACTAATCCAACATCTATGACATTTGAAGGCGCCTGGGGCAAAAGCCGATTGGCAGGTATGCTTCCGGTTGATTATGAACCGGAGCAGTAGACTCGATAATTTATTATTCTCACCTCCTCTTCGGACGAGAGGATGTGAAAACAAGCAACGTGAATTACCCACTGCGCACTTGGCACGTGCGATCCCGAAACAAGTTCGGGACGACGGATTGATAAACATTTATGCATAAAAAAGGCCCGTTACTCGTGTAACGGGCCTTAACATTTTTAAACCCTCGGTTTAACGGAGGCTATTTATTTTTGCTCTTCTTCCTTCGGCTTATCGCTGTCGGTTGTTTTGGCAACAATCTTAATGCTTTCGGTTTCCTTATCGAAATCGATTTCCATAATGTCACCCTCGGCCAATTCGCCTTTCAGAATTTCTTCAGCAATTGGATCTTCCAGATATTTCTGGATGGCACGTTTTAGCGGGCGTGCACCAAATTGCGAATCGTATCCTTTTTCGGCAATCGCCTCTTTGGCATTAAGCGTAAGCTCAATTTTGTAACCTAAGCTGCTGATACGGCCAAATAAACCGGCAAGCTCGATATCGATAATTTTGAAGATGTCTTCTTTGCTTAAAGAGTTAAACACAATCACATCATCAACACGGTTCAAAAACTCTGGTGCAAAAGCACGGCGTAAAGCGTTTTCGATAACACCTCTTGAGTGTGCATCTGCCTGGGTAGTTTTTGCAGAAGTGCTGAAACCAACACCCTGACCAAAATCCTTAAGCTGACGTGCACCGATATTCGATGTCATGATGATGATCGTGTTACGGAAATCAACCTTACGGCCTAATGAATCCGTTAACTGGCCTTCGTCTAAAACCTGTAACAAAATATTGAATACATCCGGGTGAGCTTTTTCGATCTCATCCAACAATACAACCGCATATGGTTTACGACGTACCTTTTCGGTTAACTGTCCGCCTTCTTCGTAACCTACATAGCCCGGAGGCGCACCAACTAAACGAGATACAGCGAATTTCTCCATGTACTCGCTCATGTCAATCTGGATCAAGGCATCCTCTGTGTCGAACATAAAACGGGCAAGCTCTTTGGCAAGCTCTGTTTTACCAACACCGGTTGGGCCTAAGAATATAAACGAACCGATTGGCTTTTTAGGATCTTTTAATCCGGCGCGGGTACGTTGTATAGCTTTAGTTAATTTCTTAACCGCATCATCCTGACCGATAATTTTTGCCTGGATGCTTTCGCCCATTTGCAATAATTTCTGGCTATCGCCCTGTCCAACTTTCTGAACCGGAATACCTGTCATCATGGCTACAACTTCGGCAACATTCTCTTCGTTAACGGTGTAACGTTTAGATTTTGTTTCGGCTTCCCAAACACCTTTGGCTTGTTCTAACTCTTCTAACAAGTGCTTTTCGGTGTCGCGAAGTTTTGCTGCCTCTTCGTATTTTTGGCTACGAACCACACGGTTTTTCTCAACCTTAATTTGCTCTATTTTAGCCTCAATATCCAAAATATTTTGTGGCACATGGATATTGGTTAAGTGCACACGTGAACCCGACTCATCCAAAGCATCAATTGCTTTGTCTGGTAAAAAGCGATCTGTAATATAACGTGCGGTTAAAGCAACGCAAGCTCTGATAGCTTCATCGGTGTAAGTTACACCGTGGTGTTCTTCGTATTTCTCTTTAATGCGGGTTAAGATCTCGATAGTCTCGTCTGGTGTGGCTGGTTCTACCATAACCTTTTGGAAACGACGGTCTAACGCGCCATCTTTCTCGATGTACTGGCGATACTCATCTAATGTAGTTGCGCCAATGCACTGGATTTCGCCCCTTGCCAAGGCAGGTTTAAACATGTTCGAAGCATCTAAAGAGCCCGAAGCGCCACCTGCACCAACAATGGTGTGAATTTCGTCGATAAACAAAATAACATCAGGAGATTTCTCCAACTCGTTCATTACGGCTTTCATTCGTTCTTCAAACTGGCCACGGTATTTAGTACCTGCCACTAATGAAGCCAGATCGAGCGTAACAACGCGTTTGTTAAACAACACCCTTGATACCTTGCGCTGAACAATGCGTAATGCCAATCCTTCTGCTATGGCAGATTTACCAACGCCCGGCTCACCGATCAGGATTGGGTTGTTCTTTTTACGGCGTGATAAGATTTGCGACACGCGTTCAATTTCTTTCTCGCGGCCAACAATTGGGTCCAGCTTACCTTCTTCGGCAGCTTTGGTTAAATCGCGTCCAAAATTATCAAGCACTGGGGTTTTTGATTTAATGTCAGAAACCTTCTTAGGTTGGCTAAATGATTCTTCGTCTTTAAAGTCATCATCGCCACCGGTAGAAGAACCTGGCATCTCATCGGTGATATTATTTTTGTGAGATTCTACCTCACTCTTAAAAATCTCGTAGTTAACGTGAAATTGCATTAACAGCTGTGATGCTATGTTATCTTCATCGCGCAGGATAGACAGCAGCAAATGCTCTGTACCAATCACATCGCTTTTAAATATTTTAGCTTCCAGATAAGTGATCTTTAATACTTTTTCTGCCTGCTTGGTTAAAGGAATGCTGCCAATGTGCACATTAGTTCCCGATGTGCCTTTTACTGCATCCTCAACGGCACGGCGCAACCTGGATGTATCAACGTTTAAGCCTTTCAGCAATTTGATAGCTATCCCGTCTCCGTCGCGGATAAGCCCGAGCAAAAGATGTTCTGTTCCTATATAGTCATGGCCTAAGCGTAAAGCCTCCTCCCTGCTATACGAAATAACGTCTTTTACACGCGGCGAAAATTTAGCTTCCATAAAATACCTTTCAATTAATTGTTAAACGCCCTGTTGCCGTAGTTTGTTCTACACAGGCGCGGATAAATAGTGATTACAACAATATTGCCAACTTTTTAACCGCTTCCCGGTACATCGCCCTAACTGCAGGCAATCTATTAAATATTGCTTTAAAACGATAAAACTTATTTTTAAAAAGGTAGATTTTTTATCGTTTTACCCCTTGTTTGAGTTTCTTTCTGTTAAATGGTTTAGTTATGTATGCCATAATTAGTACTACCATCTACGCTATAAGCAATTTCGGCATTTTATATGACATTAAGGCATGCGAGTTTTATACATTTTAAACATTCCCACATAAAAATACCCTCTCACATCCTTTATTAATAATGTACGTTGTGAATAACTATACGGTTGTTTGCGGGGATTTTTAAGTTTATTATGTGTAAACAGTTCTACACCGCCTATGTATTATATTGACGGACCTGTATAACAAAATGTTACAGATGAACCTTAAATTAGTGAAGAGAATAATCTATAATAAGTGAATCAGTATTTGCGCCTGCCGAATAGCCTTAGCCGTCCATAAATTATTTAAAGCCAAAACGCTCACAACTCATGCGTTTAATCACCTGGTTGCAGATTAAAAACCACATTTTACTTCTGTTCAAACGCGGTTCAAATTAAAATGTGAAACACATCGGTACCTGTTGAACCAAGCATCGAAGTCAAATTTCCATAATTTTATTTCAAGCGCATATGCCTGGCAAAGCGCCTCCTCTAATTTAACCGTTCCTAACGGACAAGCTATCGACTCTGCGAACCCCTGCTATTTTATTACGTGAATACCTTAAATCAATTATAAAATGGAAACAAACAATTATTCGAAATTGGTAGCCGAGTTTTTAGGAACTATGGTGTTAGTGCTAATGGGTTGCGGCAGCGCCGTTATCAGCGGTGCAAACGGAACTTTTTCTGGGGTCGGCCTATTAGGGATTTCTTTTGCGTTTGGCCTTTCTGTAGTAGCAATGGCATATGCTATAGGGCACGTATCGGGCTGCCATATTAATCCGGCTATTAGTATTGGTATGGTTGCCGTTGGCCGCATGAGTGCATCCGAATGTATAGGCTATATAATTGCACAAATTTTAGGGGCAATTGCCGGCGCAGGCATACTTTATTTAATAGCCAGCGGCAAGGCCGATTGGAGTATAGCCACATCGCCAGCCGGGCTGGGACAAAACGGCTATGGCGAAGGCTCACCCCGGGGTTACGACCTTGTATCAGGTTTTGTGGCCGAATTTGTTTTCACTGCTATATTTCTATTGGTTATATTTGGTTCAACCTCATCAAAAAACATCCACGGTGGGTTTGCCGGGCTGGCCATTGGCCTTAGCCTGGTGCTGATACACATTGTGGGCATACCGGTTACCGGCGTTTCGGTAAACCCTGCCCGCAGCATAGGCCCTGCCGTTTTTGTAGGCGGTAGAGCCTTAGGCCAGTTATGGCTGTTTATTGTAGCCCCTATTTTAGGTGCACTGGTTGCAGCCGGAATATGGCGTTACTTCGTAGAGAAAACCGACAACCTTAAGGTTTAATTTTCAACTCTTATAACATCTATCTATGGTTAAGAAACTTATCCGACTATTTACAACGGCTTTATTACCTGTAAGCTTTTGCGCTACGGTTTATGCACAAAACCCAACGGCTCCGCCACCTCCACCCAAGCCCAACACGGTTGACACCACTAATAAGGTTTGGAAAATACATGGCCAAAACACTTTGCTCATTAATCAAAGTTCGTTCTCTAACTGGGCCGCGGGTGGCATCAATTCATTGGCCGCTAACGCGATATTGGATTACGACTTTAATTACAAACGCGATAAATGGAGCTGGGACAATAAGGTTATCCTTGCCTACGGGCTAAGCCGCCAACCCGATATTGGCTGGCGTAAAAACGACGACCGTATTATCCTGAACAGCTTATTGGGTTATCAGGCAGCCAAATACTGGCTCTATACTTTCTACGGCAACTTCCAAACCCAGTTTGCCAAGGGCTATAATTACGATAATGATGTACGTACATTAATATCGGCTCCATTTGCTCCGGCATACCTTACATTCGGCCCCGGTTTTGCCTATAAACGGTCGGATAGTTTGAGGATCAACTTTTCGCCATTAGCTTCGAGGTTTACGTTTGTGACCAACGACTATCTTTCTGCCCTTGGTTCATACGGGGTAGACCCGGGTAAAAAGAATTTGTACCAGTTGGGCGCTTCGGTAGATGCTTATTATAAAGTAGGGATAGCCAAAAACATCACCCTTGAAAATATCCTGAAACTATACTCCAACTACCTTAAACGCCCACAGGACGTTTATGCAGATTACGCGGCCAACCTTTATATGAAGGTTAATAAAGTAGTAACCGTAAATCTGGGCGTCGAACTGATTAACGACCCATTGGCCCGCATAGCGCAGGAGAACAATGGCGTAATAGAATACCATTCGCTTTTACAAGTAAAGCAGATATTTGGCGCAGGGGTAACGTATAAATTTTAAGGAATTTAATTCGCTCTCTAGAGGGGTTAGGGGTGTGTTCTTTATATCTAATGGATAATAAAAGAACACACCCCTTCCATTACACAGTCTATCGCTCCCTTCTCTCAAGAGAGGATTCTACGCGCGCGTGACTTGAAGCCCCCCCTTTGAGCCGGACGTTGGTTGGGTTAATATTTTATCCCCAATTTCAGCAGTATAAAATGCATCAGCCATATTGGCCCGATGAGCAGGAATTTAATATCATCAAAAAACGACGGCTTTTTACCCTCAATTTTATGGCCTATAAACTGCCCAACCCACGAAAGCACAAATATAATCAGGCAGCTTTGCCATAGCGCCGGCCCACCCGAGTGCTGCCAATTTAACAAGGCCAAAATGGCATAAATAAAAATCAATATCAGCAACAACATAAAACCCGCCAACACGGGCGAAAGCTTAAAATAATAATAAACGGCAAACGCGATCAGCAACCAGGCCCAGCTTACATAGCCATTTAGCCTTCCCAAAAATGGCAGATACGGAAACGGAATAGCCCATACCAAACCTACCAGACTAAATACAATCAATGGCACGCATATCCAATGGATCAGTTCGTTCTTAGGGTTTTGGTGGCTCTCGGCATATTTGTCGAAATAGACATCAACCAGCTTGGGCTGCGCAATTGAGTTCATGATGTTTTATAATTGGTAATATAAATTTATAGAAAAATTAAATATTACCGCCCCTCTCTTATGAAGAGAACCGGAGAGAGGCCATTATTTATTAACTTGTAATAACCTATTATAACCACCATGATTTACATCACCCAGCTTATTTACATTAGAGAAGGGCAAGAGCATATTTTTGATCAATTCGAAGAGGTCGCAATCCCCATTATCGCCAGATACAATGGTCAGTTACTATTTCGAATTCGCCCCGAAGAAACAGCGTTTATTGAATCTACCGTAGAAAAGCCCTACGAAATCCACCTGGTACAATTTGATGAGGAAGAAAATTTTAATGCATTTATGCGTGATGAAGAGCGCAAAAAGTTTTTGCACCTAAAAGAACAATCGATAAAGACGGTGACCTTAATTAAAGGGGTAAAGATTTGATATATTTTACGAGAGCATGCAGGCCAGAATATTTGCCCGGCGCCTGCATCACTAAAGCCCGTTCTTCTGCAAGAGCGGGCTTGGGCATTGCCAATAGAATCCGGCATAACAATCCCATCCCCGGCTGCCGTAATGCCAGCGGGAAATGCATACCTGATATTGTGGATACCCTAGAGTGTTTCTACACCCCAAATGCTAAACCGGCTAACTGGGAGGTAGCAGACTTTTACACCGGGGTTTCGAAACATATGCGGTTTTTGGTTGAAAGAAAGCTTTTTGTGTTTTAAGGCACTAAGATGGTACTGTTCCATACCTCGCCAACATTTTTACGTACGGTGTTATTGAATATTTGCTTCTCTTCGCGGCTAAATACATTCAATGTCATCGTTTGCGTTACATCCAGTGGTGTAATGTTAATGTCGATGTCGTACTTGGTTTGGTAACGGAAATAATAAGTTGCCTTGGTTGCCTGCACATCAAACTCATTCATCTTTCCCGGGGTTCCGAAAGATACATGGCATTTGCTTTCGCAGTCAACAGTTAATTTGCCATAGCCGTAGTAAGAAGCAGGGTCCTCTTCACTGGTGGCCTGTGTTTTTTTACAACCTGCCATTAAAACGGGCGCTATGGCTAAGATTGCAAGTACCCGCATTTTCTTTAGCTGGTACGCATAAGCGCTAAACTTTACGCTTGCTTGTGTTAGAAATTTTTTCATTTTCTTAAAATTTAGTTACGGCAATAAATTTTGATTGACTCTAATGTAATTGCTTAGCTAAATGGAGAATGTATCACGCAAACAAGTGTATAACGAAGCGGGAAAGAACGATTACCGATCTGTCGACTCACTTAAAACTGTGTAACTTTAACGAAAACCAACTTCTGCAAATAGCTTCTCCACCGTCGTCCTGAACTTGTTTCAGGATCTAACAGGAGAGGTTTAAATATTGATAATTATAAATGTGTCATTGCGAGCGATAGCGAAGCAACCTCGTCGCAATTTATTCGACCTGTATAGCTACGAGATTGCTTTCCCGATGAGTATCGGGACAAGCTGTTCCTCGCAAGGACACGGTGGAATAGCTGTGAGGTTAAATTAGCCCGAATGCATTAACCCTTTGCTGGCGCACGCGTGCCGCGTGTATCTAATTGTCTGCTTCAATCCTCAATCAGCGTCCCTCCACCTTCCTACAGTGGTATGCGAAATACCCAAACTTGCGCCAATCTGCCTATTAGATAAACCTTGCTGTTGCAGGGCAAGTACTTCTGCGCGGAGCGCATGGTCAATGTAGTTTTTGGGTTGCAGGTGTGCTTGTTCCCTATCGTGGCCTAAGGGGTAAAAGTGTAACCGGTTATCTTCGGAAAGCAGTTTAAACAAACATACATGGTCTTCGCCATATAGCTGGGCAGCGTTACGTTGCTTTATCTGCTTAAGGTAGCGCAGTTGTGGATCTTGCCGGCTGCGGCCAATGGCAAAGGCACTATCGCAAAAATTAATCAGCATTTTACTGCCCTGCATATCGTTATTGGTAATCGGCCTGCTGGGGTTACGCCTGGGTGTATGCGCCAGGGCCAGTATGCTGAGTTTGTATTTACTCTTCAGCATTTTTAAAAATTTCATGGTAGCCAGGGCATCTAATGCACGGCCTCCGGCTTCTTTTCCCAAAAAGGTAAGGTTATCAATAATGAGCACCCGGGCGCTGGTTCGCTTAACGGTTTCTTCGATGGTATAATGGATACGGTCGAAATAATTACGCACGTTGCCCGCCGCAGCATTAAGTTCGGCACGAAAAAAATTAGGGCTGAATTTAAAAGCCTGGTTTCCACTTGTATATCGCGACTCGAACTGTTGCGCACTCTGCTCAAAATCAAAGTAAACTACCGGGCAGGGCGGCAACTCCAGCTTGTAATTACCAATAGGTTGCCCAATGCTAAGGCTATGCCCTAACTGCACAGCCAATACCGATTTGCCAACGTTGGTATCGGCAAACAGAATACACAACTCATTTTCGAACCAAAAACTATCGAACAACATTTTAGGGCGTTCCGGCTTATCACCGGTACTCATCCACTCGCTTGCCCGCCGAACCTCAAACAAATCGTCCGAACAATCGAACTCCGATTCGGTAAACTTTGGCTTCGGCGCAGGTTTACGGTTGGTGGCTAAGCTCTCGCGTGCCGTCTGGAAAATCAGTTGTACATCTTTAGGTTGATCGTAAAAGCTCATATTGTTGGTTCATAGTTGATGGTTCATAGATCATAGCCGGAAGCAGTGATCTGTATACAGAAAAGTCTCCCCTACCGGGAAAGATTTAGAGGGGTTGCATTGCCTCCAAAGTAACGTACTAAAAAAACAAAATCCGCTGGCGGTGTTTTGACAGCGAAAAAGACTTAAAAGTAGGCGAAAGTGGTGCATGGTTTAATTTTCACAGCCAACACAACACTATCAACTAATTAATAATAAGTCTATTACATAAAATAAATTACCAAAATGACTTTTAAGTAGGAACACAGTGGTGCATGTGGAACTTTGCACCATGCACCACTTTACTGCGTAAAACGAGGTATAAAGCAAAACGCCGTGCTACTTGTAATCCAAACTTATAAAGCGGATATTTGAGGCTCTCTACATAAATCTAAACATGGCAGACGAAAAAATAATATTCTCGATGGCCGGTGTAAATAAAATTTACCCGCCTCAAAAACAAGTGCTTAAAAATATATATCTGTCGTTTTTCTATGGTGCCAAAATTGGTGTTATCGGTTTAAACGGTTCGGGTAAATCATCGGTATTAAAAATCATCGCCGGTTTGGATAAGGCCTACCAGGGCGAAGTGGTATTCTCTCCGGGTTATACCGTGGGCTACCTGGCCCAGGAGCCTCAATTAGATCCCGAAAAAACTGTACGCGAGGTGGTTGAAGAAGGCGTTGCCGAAATTACTGCCATACTGCAGGAGTATGAAGAGATCAACGAAAAATTTGGCCTGCCCGAAGTTTACGAAGATGCCGACGCTATGGATAAGCTGATGGCGCGCCAGGGCGTGCTGCAGGATAAAATTGATGCGGTAAACGCCTGGGAACTGGATACCAAATTGGAGCGCGCCATGGATGCCCTCCGTTGCCCCGACCCTGATACTAAAATTACCGTACTATCTGGTGGTGAGCGCCGCCGCGTGGCCCTGTGCCGCCTGCTGCTGCAAGAACCGGATGTGCTTTTATTGGATGAGCCTACCAACCACCTTGATGCTGAATCTATCGACTGGTTGGAGCAGCACCTGAAACAATACAAAGGAACCGTAATTGCCGTAACCCACGACCGTTATTTCCTTGATAATGTGGCCGGTTGGATTCTTGAGTTAGATCGTGGCGAAGGCATTCCGTGGAAAGGCAATTACTCATCGTGGTTAGAGCAAAAATCAAAACGCCTTGCCCAGGAAGAAAAAACCGAAAGCAAGCGTCAAAAAACTTTGGAGCGTGAATTGGAGTGGGTACGTATGGCCCCTAAAGCCCGCCACGCCAAAGGCAAGGCCCGTTTATCTAACTATGAAAAACTGGCTTCGGAAGAAACTAAGGAACGCGAAGAAAAGCTGGAGCTCTTCATTCCGCCGGGCCCTCGCTTGGGTAACGTGGTGATTGAGGCTAACGGCGTAACTAAGGCTTACGGTGATAAGATTCTGTTCGACAACTTAACTTTCTCGTTGCCGCCAAACGGCATTGTAGGTATCATAGGTCCTAACGGTGCGGGTAAAACTACGCTATTCCGTTTAATCACCGGTCAGGAAGAACCTGACGCAGGTACATTCCGTGTAGGCGAAACGGTTGCTTTAGGTTATGTCGATCAAAACCACGATGACCTTGACCCCGAGAAATCTGTATGGGAAAACGTTACTGATGGCTTGGATAATATGATGCTGGGCAACAAAAGCACTAACTCTCGTGCCTACGTTTCGAAGTTCAACTTCAACGGAGCCGATCAGCAGAAAAAAGTTGGGGTACTATCAGGTGGTGAACGTAACCGCGTACACTTAGCCATTACCTTAAAGAAAAGCTCTAACGTGCTACTACTGGATGAGCCTACTAACGATATCGACGTTAACACCCTACGTGCATTGGAAGAAGCCTTAGAAAACTTCGCAGGTTGCGCCGTAGTCATCAGCCACGACCGTTGGTTCCTGGATCGTATCTGTACCCACATCCTGGCATTTGAAGGCGATTCGCAGGTTTACTTCTTCGAGGGTAACTACTCTGATTACGAAGAGAACCGCAAGAAACGCTTAGGCGACATTGCGCCGAAAAGAATCAGGTATAAAAAACTGGTTGGATAGTATTTTAGAATCAAGGGACAAGAATCAAGATTAAGCTTGGTAGTCCATTAAACAAAAGAAGCCGCTCAATTGAGCGGCTTCTTTTGTTTAATATAACTTATTACCAGATTTTTATTCTCGCATTTTCGGGCTTATAAAGTTTATCACCCGGTTTAATGTCAAATGCTTTGTACCATGCATCGGTATTTGAGATTGGTCCGTTTACGCGATACATTGGTGGCGAGTGCGGATCATTATTAATACGCATCCGTACAGATTCGTCCCTTAGTTTACTGCGCCATATTTGGGCCAGGGATAAAAAGAATCGTTGATCGGGTGTAAAGCCGTCTATCTTTTTGTCGCTCTTACCTTCGGGCGTTCTCTTGAACGCCTCATAGGCTAATGCAACTCCGCCATTATCGGCTATGTTTTCACCAAGCGTGAGATTACCGTTTACATGCATGTTATTCAGTACGGTATATTGATCATATTGCTTGGCAACTGCCTGTGTTTTAGCTTTAAATTTGGCGTTGTCCTCTTTTGTCCACCAAACGTTAAGGTTACCATCTTTGTCATACTGGCTTCCCTGGTCATCAAAACCGTGTGTCATTTCGTGGCCTATTACCATGCCTATACCACCATAGTTAATGGCATCGTCGGCATCTTTATCAAAAAACGGATATTGTAATATCCCTGCCGGGAATACGATCTCGTTAAAGCTTGGATTGTAGTAAGCGTTCAGCGTAGGTGGTGTCATCCCCCATTTAGTTTTATCAACCGGTTTGTTTACTCTGTCAATCATCTCCTTGTAATTGTGTTTAGAGATGGATTGCATATTGGCGTAAAACGTTCCTTTATCAATGGTCACGTCATCATAATTTTTCCATTTATCCGGGTAGCCAATTTTTTTGGTAAAGGCATTTAATTTAACAATCGCTTTTTGCTTTGTTTCGGGGCTCATCCAATCCAGCTTCTCGATACGTTCTTTGTATACGGCTTGCAGATTGTTTACAAGGTCGGTAATACGTTTTTTAGCATCCGGGGTAAAATATTTCTTAACGTAAATCTGGCCAAGTAACTCGCCTAAACCGCCATCCACGGTGGCAACCATTGTCTTCCAACGCTCTTTAGGTTGCTTTTGACCGTTAAGTGTCTTATCGTTAAACTCAAAACTTGCCGCCCTGAAATCTTTGCTCAAATAATTGGCGCTATTACTAAGGGCCATAAACTTCAGCTTAGTTTTCCAGATGCTTATCGGTTCAGACTTTAAAAGCTTTAGTAAAGCTATATCATATTTGGGCTGCCCCACTAAAATGCTGTCGGTTTTAAAACCCATGTGCTTAAACACATCAGCTAAATCAACGTCGGGTGTTTGTTTCTGGATATCTGACACCGCAAATTTGTGGTAGTTTTTAATCGGGTCGCGCAGCTCCACGGGTGTAGAATGTGATTTTGCCAGCTCGGTCTCGAGCTTTAAAATATCCTGTGCATTTTTTGCGGCGGTAGCAGCATCAACACCTGTTAAAGTAAATAACTTGGTAATATAAATCACGTAAGCGTCACGGATCTTTTTAGTATCTGCATCAGTGTTAAAATAATAATCGCGGTTAGGTAATCCCAAGCCATCCTGATAAAACTGTGGCACATCCTGCTTACTGTTCCGATCATCGGGCGCTACATAAAATCCGAACAAATAACCGTCGCCATCTTTATAACTTTCTGCCGAGTAAGTGATCAGCTCTTTATAATCCTTTAATGCATCAATTTTGTCGAGCGTCGGTTTAACCGGTGTGTAGCCCAATTTATCGATGGTTACGGTATCCATGCCGCTGCTGTAGAGGTCGCCCACTTTTTGTTCGGCGCTACCTTTCGATGCATTTTGCTTAACGGCGTCTTGTAAAATCTCGTTCAGCCTTTTTTGGGTATTGTTAAATAAAACCTTACTTAAACCCCAGCCAGTTTCCGATGCCGGGATCTCGGTTTTCTTTAGCCAGGCACCATTGGCATATTCAAAAAAATTGTCGCCGGGTTTAACTGTCGTATCCATACCTGCTTTATCAAAAAACACGGTACGCCTATTAGTAGTGTCTTCGGTGGACTGAGATGTATTGCTATTACAAGCTGTACTTAACACAGCCGGCAAAGCAAGCCACAATAATGGTTTGATTTTCATATAAATAGATTTTATCAAATATGCATAACCCTGTACAAATATCAAACACCGTAAATCTGTCAAAAATTCGCGCCTAAACTGTTGATAATTAGCTTCCTGTTAACAAATAAATAACATAAGCATCGTAGTAATCTGAAAACTAATTACTTACTTTTATAAACCACTGGCAAGGTTTCTGAAAATTTATACTAAATACAATTTTTATGACCTGGAGAAAATTTAGCGGTGAAATACTGCAAACCCCCATTATTGAAGAAGTAGAGAAAACGATTGAGCGTGAAACCCTGCTGGGAAACAAGCTTAAAGTTTGCATTGGTACAGATTCGCAGGTAAAGGGTTCGGTTACCGACTTTGCAACTGTTATCGTTTTCTTACGCGAGCAACGCGGCGGCTTTATGTACATCCATCAGGAGCGCACTTCGCAAAAAATGAGCATTAAAGAAAGAATGCTTAGCGAAGTGCAAAAATCAATTGATATCGCTTACAAACTTTGCGACCTGCTCGATTTGTACGAGGTTGACCTGGAAGTACATGCCGACATTAACACCAACCCAATGTTTAAATCAAACCAGGCTTTGCACGAAGCTATGGGGTACATTTTAAGCATGGGCTTTGTGTTTAAGGCCAAGCCCGAAGCGTTTGCAAGTTCTTATTGTGCTAATAAAATGGTGCAATAGTACTTAACGCCTTCGTTCACTTCAAACACTTTAACAGCTCGCCGTGTTAGCTGTAAGTGAAAACCTACCAATTAACATGGCAACAGTCTATGCCTATAACTTTAGAAACGGCGTGGGACTTTTTTTCGTCTCCGTTTAACCTGGCCAAGATTACACCGTCCGACATGGCGTTTAAGGTAACATCAGACAGTAATCAAACTGTGATGTACCCCGGCATGCTCATCACCTATAAAGTGTCACCACTATTTGGCATTAAGTTGGATTGGGTGACGGAGATTACCCACGTAAAAGAGAAAGTATATTTTATAGACGAGCAACGCTTTGGCCCCTACGCACTGTGGCACCACGAACATCATTTTCAAGAAATTAAAGGCGGGGTCCATATGACCGACCGGCTTACCTACGCTATTGGATACGGCCCTATTGGCAAATTAGCCAACGATGCCGTAGTAAGCAAAAAAGTAAATGATATTTTTCAATATCGCGAGAAAGCGATCATCAAGCTTTTTGGGCCTTACTATCATCAGATTGATTAGAACCTGAAAAGAGCTTGCAAACTGCCTCCGTAACCCCGGCCGGTGTTAATAGCTGTTAATGTATAAAAGCCCGATGCCGAAATTACAACACGTCGCGAAAAAGTATGTCCGTAGGTTAATGATGTTTTGGTATAGCTATAATTACGAGCCGCACCTGCTAAAATAACGGTCGAGTTTGCTGTTGAATCAGTACTATGTGAGTAAACTCCCGATACATCCACTGTAAACTGGTTAGTTCTATCAATTGCCAAACCAATGGCTCCTAAATAAGTAAATTGAGACGGACCGCCTGAGCCTACAAATTGACGATAACCAGCCTCGAGGTTATAAAAAGACCTCTTATCGGTAACTTTAAAGGCGCCAGTGTTCATCAATTTTATCTCTGAGCCAAACATACCTAAGCCCAAAGTTTGCTCATCATATTTTGCATACAGAGGCGCTATTCCGCCTACATATATTGATGTATAGTTTTTGTATTTATAGTTAATAAGGTTGTAGCTGAAGCCCAACTGCAAATCTCCTAAACCGTTATGGTATTTGTCGGTAGTACTCTGCTCGGCTACCTGGCGCGAAAATGGAACACTAAACATAAAATCCCAACGGCGCGATAAGCCGTATGCACCAAATAAGCCTAAGCTATATGAGGTAAAAGCTGCTTTACTGTTGGTATAATATTTTCCGTGTATATCCCAATAATCTTTAGCGGCGTAAATAGATGCAGTTGTACCTAATACAAACCGTTGTTTACCCATTGGCCAGCCTGCGTAGGCATGTTGCAGGTTTAACAGGCAGATTAACGTAACAAGCAGGGTAGAAAATTTCTTCATATTTATTTGTGGCGAACGGCTATGGTAAAACAAAAGTTTCTTTTATCCAATAATACTGAAACTGGTAATAAGACTCATCAACCTCATGCGTAAGATCGGGGCTAACCCAGGTTTCTTTCTTTTTGCTTCCTAACTGGTTGTACATGGCATAACTACATCTCGGCGGGCAAAGTTCGTCGAGCAAACTCACGGCAAGCAGCACGGGGCATTTTACTTGTGGCGCAAAGTTGATTGGATCGTAGTAATCCCAGAGAGCAAATAATTTCTTTTCGGTAAAGTAATGGTTCTTCTGCACGTAGTTATTCAGCATCCAAATCGGCGATTTCTTTTCGGGATACAAAGTTGGGCCAATTTTAATGGCGTCGCGCAGATCAGAATATAGAGGTAATTCGGCAGTTACTAATTTCACCCGGTTATCCAATCCGGCAAGCACAATAGCCAAACAGGCGCCCTGGCTACCACCAACAACCGCCACTTTATCCATATCCAGTCCAAAAAAATCAGAATAGGCACTAATAAAATCCATACCTCGAACACAATCCATGTAAACTGCTCGGTAAATGTATTCATCGCGCGAATCGATGTGATTGAGATTGTATTCGCCGTGGTATTTGAGTGCGTCTTTACTGTTGCCGTTACCCCTTACATTAAGGTTAAATACAGCAAACTCGTCATCGTCCATAGTGGGCTGCATGGTAACAATATAACCCGGTAAGCGATATTTAACCGGTATGTGTCGCGGACGTTTAACCGGCAGGGTTAACCAGCCCCGTATCAAAGCATTATCCCAAGATCGCATTTCTATCAGATAAACATCCTTCTCTTTGGTCGATTGCTGTATGTCTTTAGTAACCTTAAACTGCGGCGCAATTTTGCTTAATGTTTGCTTACTGCCATCCCAAAAATCATCAAAGTTATTGGGCTTGCTTATGGTAGTTGCTTTTATTTTCTCAGGGTCTACACCAAAAATCCGTTTTACGGTATCGTCGTAGTCTGTGAGGTTAAGCATAAACTTAATCTGGTAAAAGCCTGCCTGCTGCGGAGGTATGCTGATATCCATACTCTCGCTGCCATTTTTACCCACCTTAAAATTGTAAGCTTTTTCATAAACCTTATCGCCGAGGTCGGTATTGATTAGCACCGATAACTTGCCTTCCTGCTTGGTTTTATAAGTGCTTTTAACGTCGAAAGAATATTTAATCTTGTCGTCCTTTTTATAAAGCGATTTTTTGGGGGAAGCATTTACCTTGATGATCATGTCTCCATCCTCGTCGCCGCTTGGCTGCTCTTCAGCAGATTTTGCGCTTGCCTCTTTTGTGGTTTGCTTTAAGGGTAAACTTGGGATAGGCAAGCTTGGAATAGCATCATTAGACGACTTACTTTGCCCGAACAATAGCGCTGGTGCGAGTAAGATTGCTATAAATAAACTATAGGTACTTTTTTTCATTTTGAGTTCGCAGTAGCGGATGCAGCATCTTTATGAGATACCTTGTCAGCGCTTTTATTCTTAATTAAAAAGTCCGACTTGCGGATGTAATGATTCAACGGTTCTTCTATCGTTTTGAACAGCAGTATAGAAATGCCATTTAAAATGATAAAAATAAAAATCAGGTTCAACCAATCATATTCGAACGGCGAATGCCAATCCACTCCCCATTTATCGTACCATTCAAACACTTTATCGTTAAGCCACTCTACCCCATCATGAATATATTTATACATGTAGCCCAAGTGGATAAGATAAAAAATGTACGAGCTTTTGCCCAGCAATTCTACAAATTTATTTGATAGTACTTTCTTTAAAACGGTGCCTTCGGTTAATAAACCATAAAAGAAAATTGCGATTGAAACAGCCAGCAGATAATTATTAACCACAATACCAAGCGGGTTGTGCAAACCAGCCGTCCACCCTGCCGGGATAGGTAATAGTGACATCAGATACGGGCAAATGAAAACCAGGATGATGCCAATATAGGTATACAATAATTTATTACTGCGTTGGATACCTTTTTTATGGATCATTAAGGCTAATTGGATTCCCACAAAGAATTCGAAACAACGGCCGAGGAAGGTATACACCATCATAAAGGTGAAATTTCCGAAGAAACCATACCAATCGAAATTGCGGAATATGAGCACTAACAGCGCACCGAATCCGGTAACAATAAGTGGTTGGATATAGAATTTATTATACTTTTTAGCTACCAGGAATATAAAGGGGGCCGAGAAGTAAAAGCACTCTTCTACCGTTAATGACCATCCCTGTGCAATACCCGTAAACTTTAAATCATTAAAAAAACCGCGTAAAAAAGTGACGTTCATTAGCAACAATCCAAACGGATGTGCAAAGCCGGCAGTGACCTGAGCGTCGCCTGTAAAATAGAAGTAAGTGAAAGCACCCAATGTGAGCAAGAGGTACATTGGGTAAATGCGAGCCACCCGGTTTTTAAGATATTGCTTAAACCAATCGGTAGTTAAATAAAAATTATTGTAATAACGATAAGCGATTAAGAAACCCGATAGCACAAAGAATATGGTTACCCCAAAATGGAACTCTTGGAGAAATCTTTTCACACTTTGGGGAAAAGATTCATCAAAAGCATACTCATAATGCGATATAAAAACCAAATATGCAGCTAAGGCACGCACGCCAGTTAATGCCGGTACATAATTTTGTAGCGTTTTTTGTGACAAAGTTGTAAATATTATATATAAACAGGTGGTACTCTTGCAGTAACCTTAAGTGCAATTCAAATACCAAAACCGATTTAATCAGTTACAACAATGCCGAACCTTGGATAATACCGTTATCAGCAATCTTTTTATCGATATAGTGTTGTATTTCAGATTTCTTAAGTTGCCAGTTCGGTGCTATCAACAATTCGCGATCGGACAGGCCGAATAAACGTTGCACCACAACGTCGGGCCTTACCAGTGGCAATAGTTCGCACAAGAAGTTGGCATACTCATCAAGCGTAAAAAGTTTAAACGGTTCGCGCTTATATTTAACGCCCATAACAGAACCTTCTACAATATGCAGGTGATGAAATTTCACAAACTTAATCTGCTCATGGCGGTTGATCTCATCAGCATATTTCAGCATCATCTCCTTGGTTTCCCAAGGGAAACCAAATATGGTATGCACGCAAATATCCAGCTTACTGTTTTTAACCAGTTCAAGTGCCTTTAACAAATCTTCATGACTGCAACCCCGATTAATCTGGTTAAGCGTATCATTATAGATAGACTCCATACCCATTTCCAGATCCACATCAAAGCGGTTGGTATAACTTTCTAGCAGGGCTATTTTTTCGGCGTCGATACAATCCGGACGGGTGCCCACAGAAAGACCGACGATGTTTTCGGGTTCAATGCTTAATGCTTCGTCATAAAGCATTTTCAGATAATGGGTTGGCGCGTAGGTGTTGGTATTAGGCTGAAAGTAAATAATAAACTTATCGGCCTTGTTACCCTTGCGGGCACGCTCCATACCTTGTATCACCTGCTCCCGTAATGTTGGCGCCTGGCGAGATACAGATGGAGTGAAAGAATCTACGTTACAATAAGTGCAACCGCCATAGCCTTTGGAACCATCGCGATTTGGGCAGGTAAACCCGCCATCAACAATAACCTTAAATACGCGCTGGCCATCATACTTTTCGCGTAGCCATGCACCATAATTATTGTAACCTTTAAACCCTTGCGCAACTGCAGCCTCTTTAACTTCCATCGGCGCAAAGATACAAATTATAACAGCTAATAAATGGGTAATCAGTCCCGTAATACCCTTAGTTATTCATTGGTTTATCGGCATTGACTACTATTGCGTTTAATAAAATTCCCCTCTTGAGAGGGGGCGCTATGAAACTGCGGGCTGGCAGGGGTGTGTTTCTAGGTTTACCTAAGTCCTTTAGCCAAACAAGACACACCCTAACCCCTCTCAAGAGGGTAATTCTTTGTGATATCCACTAACTCACCAATATATTATGCACGCATAGTATTAATGACTAGATTTGCTCTGTACCAATTATTCCTTTCTGAATGGAAAATGTTCCTGTATATAAACCAACGTACAAAATCCGCTTTGTTACGGCTGCTTCATTATTCGATGGTCACGATGCTACGATCAATATTATGCGTCGTATCCTGCAATCGAGCGGGGCAGAGGTAATCCATCTTGGCCACAACCGCTCTGTTGATGAAGTGGTTAACTGCGCCATACAGGAAGATGTACAGGGTATAGCGCTTACCTCATACCAGGGCGGGCACATCGAATACTTTAAGTACATGTACGATTTGCTTAAAGAACGTGGAGCCGGCCACATTAAAATATTTGGTGGCGGGGGCGGCGTAATCCTACCCCAAGAAATTGAGGAATTACAGGCATATGGAATCAGCAAAATCTATTCGCCCGATGATGGCCGCAGGATGGGATTGCAAGGTATGATTAACGATATGCTGCAGCAGTGCGACTTCGAAACTAAAACCAAACTCAACGGCGAACTTAAGCGTCTGCCCGAAAAAGATAACAAGGCAATTGCTCAATTAATAACATTAGCTGAGAACCATTCCGAACAATTTCCCAAAAAAACATTAGCTCCCTCTCCCTCGGAGAGGGCGGGCGGTGATGCTGCGATGATTCCCGTGCTCGGCATTACCGGCACCGGAGGTGCGGGTAAATCATCATTAGTTGATGAGTTTGTCCGTCGTTTTTTGGCCGAAACCGATAGAACGCTCGCTATTATCTCTGTCGATCCATCCAAGCGTAAAACCGGCGGTGCCTTATTGGGCGACCGTATACGGATGAATGCCATTAACAACCCGCGTATATACATGCGATCATTGGCTACACGACAAGCTAATCTGGCTTTGTCGGGCTATGTGCAGGAGTCTATTGATATTTGCAAATCTGCCGGCTACGATCTCATTATTGTAGAAACATCTGGCATTGGCCAAAGCGATACGATGATCACCGATTATTGTGATGTATCGCTTTATGTTATGACACCCGAGTTTGGCGCAGCAACCCAACTCGAAAAAATAGACATGCTGGATTTTGCAGACCTAGTGGCTATTAACAAATTCGATAAGCGCGGCGCGTTGGATGCCATTCGCGATGTGCGCCGTCAGTATAAACGCAACCATCAACTATTTGATGTTAGCGACGACAGCATGCCGGTGTTTGGCACAATGGCGTCCCAATTTAACGACCCGGGAATGAACCAGTTGTTTTCGGCCTTGATGAAAACCATCACAGCTAAAACGGGTGTCGACTTTCATCCTACCTTAATAGAAGAAGCTAATGACCCGGATAAAACATATATCATTCCGCCAGATCGTACCCGCTACCTCGCCGAAATTGCAGAGAGCAGCGCCGCTTACATGGTTTGGGTGAACGAGCAGTGTAAGATTGCACAGCAGCTGTTTATGGTTAACGGGACGATGAACCTCAGCCCAACCTTCTCCAAAGGAGAGGGAGTAAAAGAAGGTCTCGAAGAAATTTATAAGCATTTAGAAAGCCACCTGCACCCGGATTGCAAACGTTTATTAAACGAGTGGCCGGAGACAGTACAGAAATATAAAGCCGATAATTTTATCTATAAGGTGCGCGATAAGGAAATCAAACAGCCTTTATTCACCACTTCACTATCACAATTGCGCATACCTAAAATATCATTGCCCCGTTACGAGGCTTGGGGTGATATCTTGCGTTGGTTGCTAACCGAAAACCTACCGGGCGAATTTCCTTATGCAGCCGGTGTGTTTCCTTTAAAGCGTGAAGGCGAAGATCCCACACGTATGTTTGCCGGCGAAGGCGGCCCCGAACGTACTAATAAACGTTTTCATTATGTGTCGCTAGGTCAGCCCGCACATAGGCTGTCTACAGCTTTCGATTCAGTTACCTTATACGGCGAAGACCCACACGTCCGCCCCGACATTTATGGTAAGATTGGTAATTCGGGCGTTAGCATCGCTACATTGGATGACGCCAAGAAACTATATTCGGGTTTTGACTTGTGCAGTCCATCAACCTCTGTGTCTATGACCATTAACGGCCCCGCGCCTATGCTGCTAGGATTCTTTATGAATGCAGCAATTGATCAGCAGTGTGAAAAATATATTATTGAACATGGTTTGGAGCACTTGGTTGAGGCCAGGTTTAAGGAAGTTTATGATGATAAGGGATTGGAGAGGCCGAAGTATAATTCTTCTTCAAGTGCAGCAGCCTCACCCCAGCCCTCTCCGGGGGAGAGGGAGCAAAATAATGATCGTGGTTACAAAACTGCTGATACCAGGATTTGGGAAATATTGAAATCTAATTCGAGGGACAATAGAAAGAATCAAACTGAAGCTGAAAATATCTTATGGCAACAGCTTCGTAATAGCAAAACAGGTTATAAGATCCGTAGACAACATGCTGTCGATGGCTATATTGCAGATTTCATATGTTTATCAAAAGGACTAATTATTGAGGTTGACGGTGGTTACCACGATTTAACAATTGAGCAAGACGAAATTAGAACCGCGATTCTAAAACAAGAATGTTTTGAGATCATTAGATTTATCAATGATGAAGTGATAAATGATACAGAAAACGTTGTCAAACAAATTACTGAGACTCTCAATCTAAAACAGAACAAAAACTCCCTCTCCTCTGGAGAGGGCTGGGGTGAGGCTTCTTCACTCCCCCAAGGCAACAACGGCCTTGGACTCATGCTTCTTGGCCTAACCGGCGATCAAATTCTTCCGCCAGACGTTTACGCCAAAATCAAAGCATACGCGATTGCCAATGTGCGAGGTACGGTGCAAGCTGATATTTTAAAGGAAGATCAAGCGCAGAACACTTGCATCTTCTCTACCGAATTTGCCCTGAGGTTGATGGGCGACATTCAACAGTATTTTATTGATGAAAAGGTGCGTAACTTTTACTCCGTATCCATTTCCGGCTACCATATTGCAGAAGCCGGGGCTAATCCGGTTACGCAGCTGGCCTTTACTTTGGCAAATGGTTTTACTTACGTGGAATACTATCTGAGCCGGGGCATGCATATCGATGATTTTGCGCCTAACCTCTCATTCTTCTTCTCTAACGGTATAGATCCGGAGTATTCGGTTATCGGGCGCGTGGCGAGGAGGATCTGGGCTAAGGCTATCAAAAATAAATACAAGGGGAATGATCGTTCTCAAAAGCTCAAATATCATATCCAAACCAGCGGGCGATCTTTGCACGCACAAGAGATAGACTTTAACGATATCCGCACCACGCTGCAAGCGCTATACGCCATTTACGATAACTGCAACTCATTACATACCAATGCTTATGACGAAGCTATAACTACTCCTACAGAAGAATCCGTTCGCCGGGCGATGGCTATCCAGCTTATTATAAACAGGGAGTTGGGTTTGGCCAAAAATGAAAACCCGATACAAGGTTCATTTATTATTGAAGAATTGACCGACCTTGTTGAAGAAGCCGTGCTTACAGAATTTAAACGCATAAACGATCGCGGTGGCGTGTTGGGTGCTATGGAAACCATGTATCAGCGCAGCAAAATCCAGGAAGAGTCGCTTTATTATGAAACATTAAAACACACAGGCGAATTCCCGATTATCGGTGTTAATACTTTCTTAAATAAAAAAGGCTCGCCAACCCTAGTCCCGGCTGAGGTTATCCGTGCTACAGAAGAAGAAAAACACCTACAAATCTCGGCACTTGAAGAATTTAAGTATCGCAATGAGGATAAAGCCTCGTCATTGCTAGAAGCTTTACAACAATCGGCAGTACATAGCCAAAATACCTTTGAGCAACTAATGGAGGTTTGCAAATACTGCTCATTAGGGCAAATTTCGCACGCACTTTATGAGGTTGGAGGGCAGTATAGAAGGAATATGTAATTGAACGTCATTGCGAGGTACGAAGCAATCCCGAACTATACAGAGCGGACCTGCCTATCAGGGATTGCTTCGTAACTCGCAATAACGAGTTTTAAATTTTAAATATCCTATTTCCTCTTTTCTACCTTATCATAAAAGCCACCAAATACACTCAGCTTCACGCCGTCTTCTTTAAAGAAGTCGCCAGGAAATCCTAGTTTGATAGCACTTGCTTCATCAAGTCGTTTCATGTGATCTTCTGTTAAGGTTACATCTATGGTTTTGAGGTTATCCTTTAATTGATCGACCTTAGTTGCACCCACAATAGGTGTGCATGAGAAACCTTGCTGCATGGTCCATTTAAGGGCAACGTGGGCTGGTGACACACTGAGCTCATCTGCAATGGCCATTACGACACGCGTAATACGCTCACTATTTTCATCGAGGCGGTTACTTTGAGGTTTAATACGGCCTTGTTCGCCGCGCAGGTATTTACCGGTTAATGCTCCACCGGCAAGAGGCGCCCAGGGAGTAACGGTCATCCCGAAGTGTTTGGCCATAGGTATCAATTCCCGTTCGGGGGTGCGTTGCAATAGGCTGTATTCGACCTGCAAGGCCACAAACTGGCTCCATCCCATTAGTTCGGCCAAGGTATTTCCTTTAGATACTACCCAAGCCGGGGTATCGCTAATAGCTATGTAGTTGATCTTGCCCTGACGAACCAGATCGTCTAATCCTCGAAGCACCTCATCAATGGGGGTTATATCATCCCAAATATGCAAATAAAACACATCCAGAAATTCGGTATTGAGGCGTTTGAGACTTTGTTCAACGCTACGCATCATGTTTTTGCGGCTGTTACCGGCTGCGTTAGGGTTGGTGAATTGCTCTCCGTCGCGAAGAGTATATTTGCTGGCCAGCACAAAATAATCACGGTCGTGATTGTTGATGTATTCGCCTATAATTTTTTCACTGGTGCCGAATTTATAGATGTTAGCAGTATCTATAAAATTACCTCCCGCGTTGGCAAACTCATCCATAATAGCCATGCTGGTTTCTTTGTCAGCTCCCCAGCCGCCTTCGGTACCAAAACCCATTGTGCCCAGGCACAGTTCGGAAACTTTAAGGCCCGAGCGGCCTAATAATTTGTATTGCATAGTGATAGAACGTTTAGTCAATTATATCTGTTTTAAACTTTAAAACCTAAATAAAAGCAGCAAAACAATATCTGCGAGCAACTTGTAATTATAAGTACTATGAAAATCATAAACACAACCCGGCCTGTATCAGCCAGCGAACTGGAAAACTTTCTGAGCGAAAAGCTAAACCCATTGTTTCATGAGCAGCGCCAGATCGACCTGAGTTTTGATATCCGGAAAGAGGGCGATGCGATAGAAATATGTAACGATGAACTGTATGACGGCTTTCTATTTCGCATAGAAACGCACGGCAATGAAATGCACGTTATTAAATCCGAGCACTACACCGATGATGTTAATTCGCTGACCATCGAAGAACTCCTTAACGGATTGTTCCTCGAGTTTCCAGGTCGCGACGAAATTAAATATATAGGCGAAGAGTCTTAACCCGCTATCCAGGTAAATTTGTATTCGAGGTGCGGATTTTTCATACGCTCGGCTACACGTACCAAACGATCCGGAAGTCTCATGATATAATCACGCGCTTTTTCGCCGGCCTCGTTCAAATCGGGCATGCTTTCAATATGCCACTCCTCGATAAGGGTTTTCATAATGTCTACATAATCCAACGCAGTATAAACTCCCAGGCGCTGTGCAGCATCAGTAAAATGACCAAAGGTTTGACCTATTTTCAAACCAACTTCACGTAGAAAGTGTGCCGGCATAACAATCTTCTGGCGCATCATATCTTCAAAGGCAACCATAGCTTCGTTAGGGTCTACCTCAAATATTTTGGTCATAAAGTGCTTGTAAGCTTTGGCGTGGCGGGCTTCATCAGAAGCAATAACACCACACATCTTAGCCAACAAGCCGTCGCCGTCTTTTTTAGCCAATGCAGCTACACGCCTGTGCGAAACATTAGTAGCCATCTCCTGAAAAGAAGTGTATATAAAGTTACGGTATGGATCTGTACCTGTGCCGATATCAAAACCATCAGCAATTAAAAATTGAGTTGATACTTCCATGGCGCGCATATCTACACGGCCAGATAAGTACAAGTATTTGTTAAGCAAATCGCCGTGACGGTTTTCTTCAGCGGTCCAGTGGCGGGTCCATTTCATCCAACCATTGTCTTCGCTCATGTCCACCCCTTCTACCATGGTTAACCACGATTCGTAAGTCGGCAAGGCCTCCTCGGTAATGGTATCGCCAATTAAAACGGCAACAAGATCATAAGATAAACCACGAGCGCTTTCTTGAAGCTCTTTGATCTCGGTAAAGAATGAATCGCGGGTAGAGTCAGGAAGGAGATCAGACGGCTGCCAGTTCTCTTCTATGGGCTTCAAAAAATCCCACATTTTTTCGAGCATATACTTTTCAATATGCATCATCACTTCTCTACGCTGTTCGGCAAAAAACTTCATATATTTCAATAACAGATGGTAAAGTTAGCGGTTTTACCCAAACTATCTTATTTTTAATGGTTTTAAATTACAAACCCAGAGCATCCTTAAAACAGGGGGGCAAATGCGCTATGGAAGGCTTGCCGGCAAAAATAGAAAAGTTTGTATTATAATCCCATAACATTCCGGGAATACCCAATGCCGATAGCGATTTTCTAACTGTTTTAATATATCTGCAACGGCTATCTACATCTGCATATTTGTTATAAACACCATACTCGCTGCATAAAACAGGCACCCCGTATTTATCGCTCCAGTTTTTTACAATTTGCAATTTGTCTTTAACAGACTGCTCGTTGCCGTCGTGCCGATATTGATTATAGTTGGTTTCGCCCCAGGTGCCTTTTGCTTTTGGATTCAACTGAGGAAATTTTTCCCCGTCGTAAGGAAAAGCTACCCCGGTTGTCGCAACCTGATCGCCAACCCAAACAGCTCCCTGATGAGTAAAGAAAAAAGGTTCGTAAAAATGAAAAGTATAAATAATACGCTCGTCAGCCAGTCTCACAAAACGACTTAATTCATATATGCTGTTGTAATTGGAGGCGCCAACAAGCAAAATACGCTGTGCATCAACCTTGCGAATGGCTGTTACCAGATTGTAAGCGGCATCCTTCCACTTTTGTGGATCCATTGGCGGCGGCTCGTTATAAATATCAAAATATACCTGGCTAGCGCTTTCGTTTTTATAGTGCCTGGTTAAGGTTAACCAAATGCTAATTGCTTCATTAGTAGCATTATTGTAATTATTATCATTAATCTTACCATCATGATAGTCGATCACTAATTTAAACCCATAACGTTTACATTGTTTAAGCACGCCGTCTATTTGCGCCAGCACCTGTTGCAGCGATACACCCTTATCCCGGTAATATTCAAATGCAACCGGTAGCCTGATACTCTTAAATCCCAGCTGTTTAAGCAACGCGAAATCAGCATCGGCAATGGGTTTGTGTTGTAATGCCCCGGTATTCCAGGTTTGCTCTAACCATGAGATATTTACGCCGTTATTAAGTGCTTTTGCGCTGTTAAAAAGATCAGTTCTACTATTGACGATAATTGGTTTAGTTTTTGCATCCTGACACTGCGCATTTAATTGAGACATTAATAGTGCAAAAATTGTATAAATGTGTAACACCGGACTAAATAAACCACGACTTTGTTCAAGAAATTTATTTTTTACGTTTAACTTCACACCGAAACTGATTGCTTTTGATTAATTTACGATATTAGATAATGTTTGTTCAGATTAGTAAAGAAGAATTCGCTAAGGAAAGTAACAAGAAAGCCTGGTACCAAACAAACAATATAATTTGGACGATTATATTTTTATACCCTCTGCTCATCATTGTCGACTATATCTATGCGGCAGATGTCTGGGAGCAATTCGCAATAGTCCGCTTCATCGTGGTTGTTATCATACTCGGGGTTTATACCATTTTTCAAAACCGTAAATACGATTATCGCATACTGCTCCACATCGCTTTTTTTTTGTTATCCCTCCCTTCTGCCATATTATGTAATGTGGTAAACATACAGCAGCTAACTGTATTCTTCCTTATTTATTCTGCCATTATATTATTTTTCAACCTGCAGGTTTTTTGGGAACCTATTAACTCTGTTGTACAGGTTATCATCGCCCTGGCACTGCTAACTATATTCTTTAACACACTTAACCAATATTCGTTAGACTTGTTTATCAGTAATGGTGGGCAATACTTCTTTATCATCAGTGTTATTTCATGCCTTATTGTAAGTGCCCGCTATAAAGTGACCGAACGCGATGTTAAATCGCAGATCATGATCGAAAAATCTAACGAGCAGTTAAAACAGCAAAACAAGGATATTGTTGAGAAAAACAACATTATCGATATGCAGTACGAAAGGCTGCGCAAGCTCGACGAGCAAAAAAACAGCTTCATTAACATTGCAGGGCACGATCTCAAAAACCTTATCGGTTCGGTTATTATGAGTAACAGCATGATCCGCGACGAGGAATACCGCCTGAGTACAGACCAGAAAGAGTTTTTGCAATACATTCAGGATTCGGCTGAGAAAATGCAGTATATGCTTAACAAGTTGATGGATGTTAAAGAGATCGAGTCGCCGGAAATGAAATTCAACCCGGAGATATTCGATATTAATTCGGAAGTTCAATACGTTTTTAAAGGCTTGCAAGAAACCGCGCAGATGAAAAACATTACGCTGGTTGATAATATATTAAAACTGCCCCTAAACGTAAGGCTCGATAAGGTATTTACCGGGCAGGTGTTTCAGAACCTTCTTTCAAACGCAATTAAATTTTCACAAACAAATAACAACATTAAGATAGCCACAAGCTTGCAGCGTCAGAAATTTGTATTTGAAATTATTGACGAAGGTATAGCCATCGGCCAGGAAGAACTGGACACCATGTTTAACAAGCTTAAAACACTTAATGATGCCAGCAACAGCACTGCAACCGGCAGTCGTTTAGGCCTTGGCTTATCTATAGCCAAATTAATGACGCAGGAAATGGGCGGCCAAATATCATACCGCAGCGACTATAATGGTAACTATTTCAGAGTAGAATTTAACGTGATCAACTAAATTATATACAAGCAAACCGATGAATAAATTTTTATCACTACTGTTTTTTATTGTTCTATTTGGCAAGGCTGCATCAGCCCAGCAGAGCATTATTACCTTCAGATCGCTTGGCCGCGATGATGATGCTATAACCGGGATGAGTGGTTCGAGCTCCTATTACATTAAAATTGATCCGTTTATGGAAATAAACGGCAGTAAGCTGGTCCTATTTTTCGAGCCTTCACAGGCATTGGTAAAAGACAAGTCGTATATCAACCTGTTGATCAACGATAAGCCTGTATACAGCGCACGCTTAACACCGGATTCTATCCAAAAAGTGTCGGTAAACTTAAGCCGTGCAGACCTGTCGCCCGACAAACGATATGTTAAGATACAGGTCCGCACGCTATTATCCATTACAGATGATAAATGCCGCGACCTTGATAACCCCGCGATGTGGTTAAAGGTTAAAGGAAGTTCTTATATAGCGCTGAACAGAAGTAATACCAACTTCTTTAACAACGTAAACATTTCTAACTCGTTTGATTCTAAAACGGCAATCGTTTACCCGGTTAACCCTACCCTGCACGACTTAAAGGCTGTAGCATGGTCATACGCACGTTTAAAGAAGTCGGATGTTAAAAACATTCAGGTGATACAGGCAGATCAGTTGCCAGATTCTATCCACAACTATATTATGGTAGGTACCATGGGGCAATTGCCTGAAGGTAAACGCAATTTTGTAAAAGTAAACCCAGGCAGTAATCAAGGGTTACTTTACTTACATAAAGCCGTAATATCTGCTACCGATACGGTTACCAACCTCATTAATATGAATGGGCAACTAGTGCCGGCACGTTCGGTACAAACACACCAAATTCCGGAAGAGATATTGTTTGTTACTGGTGGAGATGAGGCTGGTTACGAGAAAACGATTACCGCCATGGGTAACGCAAACATTTTGAATTCGACATTTGGCGACTATTTATTGATCAATAAAGCGGCTAATAACTTCTTCAAAACCATCGACGAAAACCGCTCTAAATTAACTTTAAGACAGTTAGGCGGCCTAACCAACTTTACATCGGGTGTTGGTTCATTAAAAACTGTATATAACTTCAAAAACAGCGATTTTAGTTTTACGCCAAAAGAAGTTGAGATTCGTTTTGTGGCTAACTACAGTGCGCTTAACCTTAACGACCGTGGTTATTTTAACATTTACCTTAACGGTATGCTTATTAGCAGCGAGAAACTGGATGCATCTGGCAAGTTAAACACCTCTGTAACCATTAACCGTTATCAGCACCATAAATACAATACGCTGGTGGCCGAATTTAGGTTCCACCCAACAACCGGTAATTGCAGCAACAGCTTTACCAATTTCTTTGCCGAAATCGATGTTGACAAATCATACCTCGAATCAAAAAATCCATTTATTTCTAACGACCTGAGCTTCTACCAATATCCGGAAGCATTTAACTCGGGCACTACCCGCATAGTAGTAAGTAGAGACTACGCAAAATATGCAGCGGGAGCAATGGGTGAAATTATTTATGAGTTAAATAACAACATTAACGCCAATAACTTCCCGGAGTTTGTTTACTCTGATGATATGGCCAACAACAAAGGCGATCTTAAGAAATATAATGTGGTAGCGTTGCTGTCGCGAAACGATGCCTTGATCAAAGAGTTTCCGGACGCCCCTATTCAGTTCGATCACGATTTCAGGCTTTATAATAATAACAATAACGAAGTAGTTTACACCGTTTCCGATTCCGTATCCAACGGTTTGGCACAAATATTTTACGGGCGAAGCAACAATGCCTGCCTTGTACTTACAGCAACCGGTAAAAACCTCAGCAATGCATTCCTGGCAGCGTCGAAGTCTATTACCGAGCAGCTATCTACACTATCAAGTAACGTATGTATCGCCGATGTTAACAATAACAAATACTTGTTTAACATCAGCAAATCGAGCGAAAATTTAGAATATGTTGATACCAAGAGTGCGTTATCACGCTTCTGGGAAAATTATAACCTGTTTATTTTGTTAGGTATCCTGATATTGATCCTTATTTCATTCCTTTATGTAAGGTTTAAGGTTCAGAAATCGCAGGAAATTATTAACGAATAATACAGGCCATAACGTTTTAACATTTTTGTAATACTACATTCATGCCCGAAGAGATAAGCGAGTTTAGTGCCCCGTATTCTGGTAACACCGGAGTATCGACGGATTATAAAAACATGCCTATACCAGAGCTACTGGTAAAGGATGGCTTTATGTCTGTAGCTGATTTGATTAAGATTAAAGCGTTCTCAGAACGCTCTGGCCTGTCAATGATCAAGATCATCCTAAACTTTGGCTATGTTTCGCGCAAAAACTACGAGCGTTCTTTAACAAACGCGGGCTATGTATTTGAGCAGATAAGAGAGCAACCTTACGAAATGGAAGTGCTCGATCAGATAGATATAAAGTTTGCTGATGAGCATGTTGCGTTGCCGCTTCGCAAAGAGAATGGCAAAATTGTAGTAATTATGGCCGATCCGAGCGATCAGCTGTTTATCGACTTTATTAAACTTACTTATAATTGTGAGCCCGAAATTATTCTGGCCCCCGACCTGGACATTACCTGGCTAAGCCACAAGCTTATCGGGATACCGTATGTAAAGTCGGCCGTTTTTGAGTTGCTGAATCACGATCCAAAAAGTTCGGCATTAATTACGTTTACCAATCCACAGCTTATTGCCATGTTCTCTACCATCGCAATAATCTGCATCTTTCTGGTATTAAATTTTACGATAACCTCTATCGTTATCAACGTATTTATTAGTGTGGTATTCCTGGTTGCAATTACCTTTAAATTGTTTTTGGCTTTGGTTGGATCGCGGTTTGAGCTCCACCAGGCGGTTACAAAAGAAGAGGTAAAGCAGGTAGTGAATGACGAGTTACCAATTTACACTATTTTATTGCCGGTATACAAGGAAGACAAATTGATTAAAAAATTGGTTTGGAACCTGCAAAGCTTAGACTATCCGCGCGAGCAACTGGATATTAAGCTCTTAATTGAAGAAGATGATGATAAAACCTTAAATGCCGTTCGTAACCTCGATTTCCCTGCGGTGTTTGAAGTTATTGTGATACCATATCACATGCCCAAAACCAAGCCTAAGGCTTGTAACTATGGTTTGCACTTTTCTCGCGGTAAATACCTTACTATTTATGATGCGGAGGATGTACCGGATACAGATCAGCTTAAAAAAGTTGTTAAACTGTTCAGTAAACTTCCTGAGCACTTTATCTGCATACAATGTGCTTTGAATTATTTCAACCGTAACGAGAACTTCCTTACCCGTATGTTTACACTGGAGTATTCGTACTGGTTCGATTATATGTTGCCGGGACTCGATACGCTGGATATTCCTATCCCGCTTGGTGGCACCAGTAATCACTTTAAACTTGATACCCTGGTTGAGTTAGGGGCCTGGGATCCGTTTAACGTTACCGAAGATGCAGACTTAGGTGTAAGGGCTTACGCCAAAGGCTATAAAATAGCCATCGTAAACTCAACCACTTACGAAGAGGCAAATAACGAACCGTTTAACTGGATTCGTCAACGTTCGAGATGGATAAAAGGCTACATGCAAAGTTACTTGGTACACATGCGTAACCCAGTTGCATTATGGCGAAAAATTGGTTGGAGAGGCTTCTTAGGTTTTAACTTCTTCATAGGCGCAACGCCTATAACATTCTTGCTTTACCCCTTTTTGTTGAGCGTATTTATAGCTTACCTGGTATTCGACCTGCGATCTATTCGCTTGTTATTTCCAGACTGGGTTCTTTTTATTTCGATATTTAACCTGCTTGTGGGTAACATCCTCATGATATATGTAAACATGATGGCGGTATTTAAAAGGCGTTATTACGAACTTATTCTGTTCGCTATTGCTAATCCGGTTTACTGGCTAATGCATTCTATAGCCGCTTATAAAGGCTTATATCAGTTAATTATCAAACCATTTTACTGGGAAAAAACCAACCACGGTTTAAGTAAGGTGAACAATGCAGTTAACGTAGTTAAATGAAACAGCGGTCTAAAACCTTATACATTGTTATTTTGGCCGCAATACTGGCCGCGTATTATCTTATTTGGGGAATTTATTTAGCCAAGCTTGGATATTTTAACAAGGAGGAACTCTTTTTAATAGAGAAAGCTAAGATCGTTTTCGAAGGCGTTGGTAATCGACTAAAGGTAATGGGATTAACATCACCATTATTACCTTTTTACGGCTCCTTTATATTCACTGGCGTAAGTTATACCCTGGCTCCAATAATGGCTTCAGCATTCGGTACTGGGATACTATTCTATCTGGTATGCAGTACTTTAATAAAACGTACCAGTGACGAGTTTTATGTAATTGTTATTCTTCTGCTTTTCCTTTTTCACCCTGGTTTATTATATGTAGGGGCTTCGGGTAAGTCAACCTATATGGTGCTTATCTTCTTTTATCTGTTCTTTCTCAATATCTTCAAATTCTACGGTTCAAATACTACATTTCACGTGTCGGTATCAAGCATATGTTTGGTGATATTGATATTTTGCGATTATAAGTTCGTTTGGCTCACGCTGTTCTTTATCCCGCTGGTATTATCTATATCCATACATACCTTAAACCTGGGCGAAAAGGAATCTATTTTCAGGCTGTTTTTAAGCTTTAATAATCCATCGTTAAGGCGCAAGCTTATTAACAAATCGATGGCTATTTTCATCATCCTGTTTGTTTTGCCATTGGCATCTATACTCATTTATAAGATGCTTAACCTAACCCATGCCAATGACCTTAACTATTTTATCGACAGCCCTTATTCCAACTGGAGTGTGTTGGCCGAAAAGATAGACTACAGCACGCTGCAAGACACGGTGAACCATCGGCTACCCGAAATTTCTATACTTATCTCCGCACGGGTAATTATTTTTTTCCCGCTCATTTTACTGGCGTTTTATCTTTTCAGAGATAACACCTATCAAATCTTAACCCTGTTGACACCTTTTTTCTTTATCGAATTTCTGAAGATAAAATATGCCAAGGTATTTATAGCGCAACAGTACTACATTATATTTCTGATACTCGCATTACTGTGCATTGTTACGAAGATTCGCACGGTACGTAATGAAGGGACATTTAAACTAGTACTGATCTTAATGATCTCGCTTTCGATATACACTGGTTACGTCATGCTGGATACCTCCGCCATTGTAGAAGAACGCAATTTTGTATCGAGCCTGCTGCATAAAAAAGTGATAGATAGCCAGGAAGAGGTTAAAAACGTGGCGAATTATATCAATAGTTTACCTTCAACCTCGCATGTGTTATTAGACGATGCCATTGCCTACCCAATAGCCAGTTTTGCAAAGGATGTGCGCTCCTTAACCTTACCATATCAAGACGACTATTTGAGTGCCATAGAAGCACCACAAAAGTACGATAGATATGTATTGATAGCGAACAATAAGAATGCGGCTAACAGCTACACGGAGCTTAATTTAAAGTATGTGGCACTTTACAAAGCGGCCAACAGTAACGTAAGCTTACGAAAGGTATTTGAAAGCGATAACTGGATCTTATATCAAATATTATAAGCAGATCTACAACTGAAGTCAAACTTATTTTGACTGAAACAACTTGAACTTGCATTTATTTTTTGGGCTGATATAACTGATTCATAAATATGGTTAATCCATACTTCGCGGCCTTCCACTTATCATCTAACTGCTTTGGTACCTGGCCGGGGCTCTGCGCAAAATTGCCTGTAATAATGTCCATGTCGCCGTCTCCATCTATATCTGCCTTTTCTAACGCCAGTGTCTTAATTGGTACATCCCGCTTTAAGGTGTACGATTTAAAAGTAAACTTATCCTGATCTACATTTTCAAGATAAACAAAGGATTCATCAACTAACTTATTAAAATCGGGGAAGAAAGCAGTAGCTACCAAATCTATATCGCCATCCTTATCAAAATCTTCCGCCAACACTTTCGTAACGCCGTACAGTGGATAGAAGTATTTCTCTTTAAATGTGCCATTGCCGGCATTGATGTTAATTCTAATACCATGATATGGTTTCAGTATAGGTGAAAAATCTGCATTGTCGCCGTGAACAGTAATTATATCTGTTAATCCATCATGATTATAATCTGTAAGCACCATATCTGTAGTGCCATAATTAGGTGGAAAGCGTAATACCCGGCGAGCCCGGAATTTTAAATTATCTTTTTGATAAAATATATAAACACTTTCATCTCCCTGCGCAAACATCGCTACTATGTCTTTCTTGCCATCTCCGTCCATATCCTTTATATAAATTTTAATAGCACCAGGCATGAGTAACAGTATATCCTCCTCATATTTAGCATCCGACCTATTCTTTTTAAACAAGGAGAATGATCCTGTTTTATTGCCAAAATTACATACAACTATTTCGGGTATGCCGTCTTTATTAAGATCCTCTACCAGCGAGCTAACCGGGCGGTGTAGTTCGGGCAGTACTGTAGTCTGGTTCCCTTTAGCAAATTGGACAAACGAGCCGGTGCTTAATTCGGTAGGATAGAGCTTACCAATTTCCGTGAAGTAAGTTGTATCATTCCGAAAGTTGAAATCAACTACTGGACTTTTGGTTTCCATTTTAGCGGTAACAACATCTGGATATTTCCAATTAAAAACCCGATTGTAAAAATCGCCTATCCAAAGTGTATGGGTCGATTCATTATATTTTAGACTTGTGAACAGTGACGGTGTTTGCTTATCTAATTCGATGTCTTGGGGAATAAAGTTTTTTAGAGGTAGATTGCGATTTAGTCTCCTTTCATCTAATGGAATACTATCTGGTGCGTTATTGATTACATATTTAGTAAGCTTTTTCCAATCCTCATCAGTCATTACCGCTTCATTTGGAATAATATGATGTTGAGCAACAATTTTTCTTTCTTCTTCAGACAAGCCCTTCAATGGATCGAAACCGGGATAAATAATCCCCATTCTGCTGGCCATTACGGGTAAAACATGAGTTTCCCATACAACTTTAGTTAAACTCGTAGGCTCGGCCAGCATATGGCAAACGCTACAATGTCTAATAAAAAGTTCGTGACCGGTGTCATCGGCAGGTTTAATCTTTTTTATTGTAAAGGAATTAAGGCTCAACAAAAAAACAGACAGAAATAGTACAACAAAAAGTAATAATTTAATATTCATTTAAGACGGTAACGTCTGTCCGCCTCTTAAGTTGTTAAAAATCATCAAAGAGCACTTATAATAGTAAATATGTTACAGAGAGCCCATAAAACAAGCAAGCCCTGCACCGGATGATGCAAGGCTTGTGATCTTGATAAGATTTGGCGCCGACCTACTCTCCCACGTATTACCGCAGTACCATCGGCTCTGGCGGGCTTGACTTCTCTGTTCGGAATGGGAAGAGGTAGACAC
>NZ_WWEO01000033.1 GCF_009928685.1 Mucilaginibacter agri
ATCTGTTCAAATAGATGGAATGGTGTTCCCATTCACCAGATAATCAGTTATTACAAAGAACATTTTTGTAATGTCCGCTTACTTTACTCACGGACAACAAGTCACACATGCCGCTGCAATCGCTGCTTCGGCCATGCCGCCGGTCAGGTTCACTTCCGTTCACCAAACCGTCAGGCCGCACCGCAAGAGCCAGCCCGCTGGGTGCGCCGGGCCGCAGGCTAAATTTCATTCCGTTTCCAGCTCCGCGCTGCTGCGTTCCAACTCCATTTAGTTTCCCGCGCACCCAGCAGCCAGGCACTTGCTATTAGCCGCAATCGTACGGTTGTTAATTGCACCGTTCGCAACAGGTTTCACACCATTTCAATTTTTTAACCGCAAAGGTAAAGCCCGCTGCGGGGCCGTCAAGGGTTCATAAACCCCGCACCGGCCGGGCCCTTGACAACCCCGCATCCGGCTTTGATCACCCTTGCATTAAAAAATTAAAATGTAATGTTATGCAAACCCTTGAATTAAACCTCGGATCAAAAACTCAAATCACCGATTACATCGCCGAGAACCATTTAATGCCCTACGAAGCCGGCATATTTAGAGAAATGTTAACCGCTATCGAAACTAACAATCAAAAAGAGCTCGACTGGTTCTCCGGCTTTGGCGATTCATTCCGGGTTATCACCATGAATGTGCATGCATACCGCAAAGGGCTCGAATTCGGATTTACCGAAATCAGCTTTGACAAGTACGGCTGGTTCACACGCCCGGTATTTTTGGATAAAGAAGAGTTGAGATTTGGCGATACCAGCCGTTACGGTAATTACAGCCAAATCGATCTCGGCCATGGCCGCAATGGCTTATGGACCTACGCCCTCCATTACAGCTTCGGAACAGCGGGCGGTGGTTATTGCTTATCTGTCTACGGCAAACAATTTAAAAGTCGTGAAGATGCGCTTAGTTTTGCACTCAATGAGTTAAAAGCCATGATGACGAAAAAGATCGGCAGCACCGACACCACTAATGACAAACAGCCTATCATATTGGCAACGCTTCGCGATATAGAAAAAGCTCAATTAGGTATGGTGCAACTAAGCCTATTTTGAACAGGCTTATACTTCTTTTTCCTGTCTGAAAAGAAAATGTCATTTAGGCAGGCATTACGAAATATTTATTTAGTGTTTCGGCTAATAATTCAAGCGACTGGTGTCAGAACAGCGCTATCAGTTCTCATCGAAGGGCATATTAAACCTTTTGGCATAGCCTTTTCTTTGATAATTATAAAATATGAATGTTCATATAGTTGGCTTGTTCATGAATCATGAACATTTTAATTTTTTGAACACAAAATCAAGTTGATCGCGAACGGCGATGAGGAGTAATTAAAACGAATTACTTAAACTTTAGATAAACGACCTACGGATACTCGGGTGAAAATATCCAACGGATAATCGATTAAAGATTTCTCTACCGTTTTGCATTGCAAACGAAAACGCGGCGCGGTTTGCACCAGTATAAAATTAGTTGGCTCATTAAATTAATTGACAATGTTCAGTTATCCTTCATCAAACCATCTTGGTAAGCTTATGCATGAGTTATATAATCAGATGCCTGATATTTTAGTACTTCATAGCGGTTCCTTATTGTTGCATTTCACGAAAATACAAGCTATTTGCCAGTACTTCGCTGTTTTTGAAATTCGATGACCCGTTCCGCTGGTTTCAGCTTGTGGTATTTGATGACTGAAGCTGCGTGAAAGTCCCGCCGTTTCAGTTTTTCAGCGAGGTTGATTTCGTCCCTAAAGCCGAACCCGACGTTATACAGGAGGTCAAAGAACTTGTTCATATCCGGGCTGGAGAAAAGTAGTTCGGAACGGTTACAGTTTTTGACAAAGTTTTCCCGGTCGAAGAGGAAATACGCGCAAAGTTCGAGTTCATCGTAACACATGACCCGGCCTTGCAGTCGTTCCCTGGCGAGTAAAAAGGTCTCAAATTCTTCGGCATACCGGGCTTTTCTTTTTAAGGTGATGAGGAATGTTTCGAGGTCATTGATGGCCACAGACCAGGGGTAGTTGCTGTCTTCGCCGATATCAAGCAGGTAACCAAGGTCGCACTGAATCTGCCCGAAGCGTTCTTGGGTGACGGCGATTGTAAACACTTCGTCGTAATCTTCAGGGTGGAGTGTGGCAATTACCTGTTTGTTTTTGTTATACAGTTGGAATGACTGATCCCCGATGAGCAGGTCCTCCACTTCTTTAGCCTGACTGTAGCCCTTGCCTATGGATTTCCGGAAATCGTCTTTGATCCTTTCATAGGCTTTTGACTCGTCCCGCATGGGTTCCCGGTATTTATGCGCTTTACATTCGATGATATAAGCGTTGCTTCCGTGAAGCACCAGCAGGTCTTTCTCATTGCCCTCTTTTTCGCTGGTATTAATCTTATAAGAAGTGTAGATGGTTGCAGCAGGGCCGAAAAAGTCGCGGAAAACATCGGCGGTTTTATGTTCCAGATACTCGTCTCTTCGTTCTGACACTTTACGGCCGGGCGTATCAGGTTCGGAGCAAAGCGCGTAAAGGAACTCGTAAATGGCATTGATTAGTTGTTTGGAATAGACCATCAGGACGTGATGACCATCCATCATGATCACTGGCTTGCGCAGATAGGCGCAGGGGTCGGTGTAGTAAAGATATTCCGGTGCTTCCTCGCGCAGAAGCGTGAAAAAAGCAAGCAGCTGTTTTGCTTTTTCTTCGCCGATGGCTTGGTAGATATCGCTGAGCGGGATGCCCATATCGTAAACCGCTTTTTCTGCAAGCTCCATCAGCTGAATCTTCTGATCGATGCTTAGGTCTTTCGGATCACTGCCGGCACGAATAGATTTAAGTATGGGATCATTGTCATAGTTATGGTTGATATATTGGCTTACCCTTGCGCTTTCCAGGTTACTCATGAGGGTGAAGAAATCGAGGTAATCCTTGATTTGCAGGCCTGTTTGCTCGGTAATGTACGGCTCAAAATGTTCAAACGTGCGTTGGATTCGTTCCACATCCTGTTCATAATAGCTTAGCGGGGCATTCAGGTAATAGTTCAAAAAAGTGCCTTTGGTGACGATCAGCCGGTCGTAATCAACCTGTGTCAGGTCGCTCCGTCCGGAAACGGCGGCCTCGTAGCCATAGCCTTCTTCTATTTCATTTAATAACCGAATGATCTCGCTGTGCTCTTTGCTGGTCGCTGTATATCTTTCTTTGCCCCCAAGAGCGGTGGCATGGTATAGACTCATCAGGTACATGATCTGCCGGACGGGGGAATGGAGTTTAACCTGCTCACTGCCCTGCCGGATATGTGCATTGCCCATGTGGCCGATGTGCGCGGTGAAGCTGCGGTGTTCAAAACGGCGGATCAGTTCTTTGAGCCGATTGGCGAGTGTAGTTGCTTGGTCTTCGGTTTGGATATTCATATGGGTTGATGTAAAGATAGCTTAGATATGATGTTTGCTAACTGAAATTGCGAAACTTTAAAATTTGCTGTAGTAGATAAAATACCCCCTTCGCAGAGCGAAAGTTAATATGTTGATAATTAGACAAGTTCAATTGGCGCCGGTTGCTTACCTTTAATCGGACGATTAATAATGGATGAGTATCACCGTATTTTAATTGCGATTTATTTTTTATTAATATCGTGATATTTTATATTTTAGGCTGTCTTATAACGTTATAAAACCTAATCACCAGCATAAAAGCGTATTTTTGCAGAATGGCCGCAGCAGATCAAATAAAAAGCCTGATAAAATCTTACGCAGAAGATGACGAACATCGTTTCTTCACGACTGCCATGCAGATTGCTGCCTCTGAGGCTCGTCAAGGACATGCGAATGTCGCACAGGAACTTAAAGACCTGATCGAGCGCGCCCGTAAAGAAAAGTCGGTGGCTTTTCTGGAAACTCCAAAAACAGTTTCATTATCCGGACCTAAACGGGAATTGAAAGAATTGATCGAGGTATTTAAGCCGCGTATCAATTTAAAAGACATGGTCTTGTCACCTGTTGTAAAAGAGTCCCTGGACAAGCTGATCAATGAACAGCAGAAATGGGAAGTGCTTCGAAAACATAATTTATCGCCTAAGCGAAAATTACTGCTAACCGGGATGCCGGGAACAGGAAAAACAATGACTGCGCAAGCAATTGCCGGTGAATTGGGCCTCTCTGTTTATATCATCCGTTTGGATGGGTTGATGTCTAAATATATGGGCGAATCCATTGTTAAACTGCGGATGATATTCGACGCAATGGAAGACCATCGTGCGGTTTATCTCTTCGATGAATTCGACTCGATCGGATCCCAGCGCGATAAAGGACAGGATGTCGGTGAAATCAAACGGGTTTTAAATAGTTTTTTGATCAATATAGAAAAAGACCAAAGCAACAGTATTATCATAGCTGCAACCAATTTACCTGAAAGCCTCGACAAGGCGTTATTCAGGAGATTTGACGACGTAGTAAACTATCCATTGCCCAATGCTGAACAGATTGTTTTAGCCTTAAAAAAAGCGACGCAAGGTTATTCTTTTGCTCAAAAGGTGAATTTCAAAAGTCTTGCTAAGCAAGCTGATGGTCTTAATTATTCGGATATTATTAAAGCTTGCGAGGACGCAATTAAAGAAATGATCCTGACAGGGTCATTAAAAGTCAACTTATCGGATTTAGAGCGGGCATTAGCTAAAAAACACATCTAAATGGCCCGGCAAAATCCAAGGAAACATATTAAATTAGTTGGATATGCCGCAAGGCTTGACTACCAATATCCAAGAAACGCCTTCCCTCCGGCGATGCCGCTCGCCCAAAGAAACCGCAATCAACACGGCAACCGCATTTTAAATCAGTTAAACGCCATAAGGCAACAATTCGATATTCCCGCAGATGTGGAACTGGCTGCTGATATTTTAAGGGACAATGTGATCTATGTCGAGTTTACATCTCAATGGGGCTACTTTATGGATTTCGGCGCATTAGAGCAGGACCGCGACGATCCCGATTTTCAGATCCTGAATATCAGAGAAGAGCGGGAAGATGTAGAAGAGAATCCAAGATTTCGCTATCACGTGACAATGATGTTGACCCAGGGAGGGATTGGTACGTTTATTACAAAGGTTACCGATTATATTAACAGAAACGGTCAATATCGCGGCCAAGATACCGGGCATCCGAGGTATTATAAGCTATTTAGTAATATAGAAGATATCCAAACGGCGACGCTCAAGTCATTTTGGACGGATGAACCAGAGTATCCATTTCCCGACGAAAATGAAGATGTGTGGTGGGAGGCCTGGTTTAGAAAAACAGCGAATGACGATTTCCGTATGCGGCGGGTATTAGAAAACCTGCGCGTCGCTGGCGTTCAAATCGGTGAGTCTGAACTATTGTTTGCGGAACATCGCGTAAGGCTGATCAAAGGGACCGCGCAACAATTGGCGCAGTCAATATTGTTATTGGACAATCTCTCCGAATTGAGGAAACCTCAGGAAACAGCCGACTTTATTTGTCATAGAGATGCTGATTTTCAGGACGACTTAGATTGGGTAAATGATTTGACCAACCGAACGGAAAACCATGTAGATGAAAATTCTGTATTGGTATGTTTATTGGACAGCGGTGTAAATAATAACCATCCACTCATCGGTAGTTTTTTACCGGACGAACGACTGTACTCTTATAAACCCGATTCATGGGGAACCGGGGACAATTGGCCGAATGGTGGGCACGGCACCGGGGTTGCGGGTTTAGCGTTGTATGGTGATCTGGTTGATGCCTTAGCCGACCCATCAACTATAAGAATTTTACATGGGCTGGAGTCTTTTAAAATAATACATTCCGGTGACCCTAACGACCCGGAGCTTTATGGTGCTATCACAGAATTTGCCGCCAGTTCACCTTTGGTTGACCGGCCTCATAACCCCAGGGTTTTTTGTCTGACAATAACAGATAAAAATCTGTCATTCCGGGGCCGTCCTTCCGCTTGGTCAGCAGCGATCGATAAAATAGCTTTTGGTTCCGCTCTCGACCCAATCGCGCCGCAATTAATTATCGCAAGCGGCGGCAATGCGGTAATGATCAATCATGACGATTATCCTACGGTGAATTTGTTGGAATCTATTCATGACCCGGCTCAGGCTTATAATGTGATCACGGTGGGCAGTTATACAAGAAAGGACCGGATCGATGCGGCTACAGGCTATATTCACCTTGCACCAAACGGTGACATGGCACCAAGTAATACGACGTCAACTACCTGGGAGCATCAATGGCCTTTAAAGCCTGATATTGTAATGGAGGGTGGTAATGCGAGCACAGATGGGTTTTCTGTTTCCGATCATCACGCACTTAAAATGGTGACAACGGATGGTGACTATCCTCAATTTACGTTCCTGCCGTTCGGAGATACCAGCGGAGCTGCTGCACTTGCCGCGAAGATGGCAGCTGAGCTGAGAACTGCGTATCCGGAATTTTGGCCGGAAACGATCAGAGCATTAATGATCCATTCCGCCGAATGGACGAATACGATGCTTAATAACAGGCCTTTTTCCAGCCTTAACGAAAATGAGCGAAAAGTGTTGCTCAGAACAGTTGGCTACGGCGTCCCAATATTGGAAAATGCGTTATATAGCGCAAACAACAGTTTAACACTAATAGCCGAACGGGAGATACAGCCCTATTATCTGGATGGAAGTACCGGGAAAAGTAAAGAATATCATTTGTTTGAATTGCCTTGGCCTGCTGATATCCTGGCTGGCGAGTTATTTGCGACAGATGTTACGCTTAAAATAACGCTCTCTTATTTTATAGAACCGAACCCTGGCAGTAAAAACAAACGTTACGTAAACAACTTTCATTACCATTCTCATGCGTTAGAGTTTGCTGTCATCAAAGAGCGGGAAGATTTAGATCAGTTCAAACGACGTATATCAGCAGCAGCAGAACTGGACGATGATCGGGTAGATAATACTGACGAAACCTGGTCTATCAAGAGGGTTAGATACCGTGGTTCTGTCAAAAAAGATTTTATTACAATGTCTGGTGCTGATATGTCTGTCCGCAACAAGATTGCCGTTTTTCCTAAGCCAGGTTGGTATCGCTCGCGCAAAAAACTACACAAAGAAAATACGATTGTACGCTATAGTTTAGTAGTTACTGTTGAAACACCGGATGTTAATATTGACATTGTTACACCGGTACTGAATCAAATTGCAATTGCCGCTGCTGTTTAATTGTTGCCCTCCGTTAAAAAAGTTCGTCGTCATCGATTTCATCATCTTCGAAAGCGCTAAAATCAAGTCTTGCGTGATCTTCTATAATTATTTCGTTAAGTAAACTAATGGCTAAAAGCGGATTGGTGCTGTCACAATCATATATGCCATTTTTAAACTCTACCGCCAACCGATCAAAGAACAATTCTCCAAAAATACCCCAGCCGACAAATGCAAGCGCATCTGTTTGATCAAATATAGCAGGCTTCAAATTTTCCCAACGATCAAAACCTTCCGTCTGTGGACTGCAAAAATCTTCGATGAATTTTTGCCCATAATTTTTGATGTCTTCCAGCGCGTACCCGTGGCCCTCAGGATCATGTTCACGTAAAACATCGATAAATTGAACAGTCGCCTCATTTGGCTTAAAGTCCTTGTCTTTAAACAAGTTCACCAATGACTGGAATGGCGCTATATTGATGATGGTAATATTATAAGGAGCGAGTCCAACCCGAAAACAATGCCGCCACAAGAAAGCAAAGCCATGTGATCCTAAAGCATTACCCCGGTTAGCCATCGCCTGTAATGCTATCCTCATTTGCGTCTCATAAGCAGCTGTCCGGTAATAATCGCCACCTTTGTATAATTCGTCATCATAAAGACAAAGCTGATACCCGCCTAATTGCCGCGAACTGATGGAAGGCTGAATGCTGGTATGAAAAGATGCGTTTAAATCGACTATGCGAAGTTGCACACCATCGTCGGTTTGCACCGGCTCTAAACAGATCAGTTTCTTTTGCAACCAAAATATCTCATTGAAAGCATAATGCCGCAATAACGTTGGCCACTCATTCGATATGATTACGTTAATGACATCGCCCTCAGCTATAAAAGGCAGATATGTTCGTACTTCAGCGGCGTAAGCGCCGATTTCTGTACCTGCCTGGCGAGTGGGCCCATGAATGTTTTTTAACTCAATGATAATAACGCTTTGCGTTTCCGGGGCGTAAACCAAAAAGTCAGGGCACAACCTGTCTTTTGGATCAAGGGAGATGTCCTGGTTTTCCGTGATTACTTCATTTATTACAAAGGACTCTAGGCAGTACAAATAAGTATCGTTCAATTTATCTGTAATCATGTGGCCGGTTTTTTTGCAAGCGTTTTCTTTGAACGCATCGAAATTGGTGATCATTTCCGATAAACTCTCCCCTTTAGCAAATCTGTTGCTGAGCCAATGTTGCATGCGGGCTTCACTCTCAAAAATCTTCATATCTATCTAAGTACCTTAATGACATATGCAACGATCAATCTTTCAAAAAGGAAGGTCATCTTCGTTTGAAGTGTTTTTTAAAGCTTCATATTCCCCGAGAAAGTAAGTAATGTAGGACTTTGAGAGGTTGTAATAAAGCCTGGCCTCATTGGGGGTAACTGCTACGCCTTCCGCTAAATGAGTGCCATGTCTGATACCTCCACCTGCGGGAGCAGATAGATAGCCATGTAATTTTCGCACCCAATCGATGACCTGTTTCAAAGTAGCCTGACTCGTTTTTTCCGCAAGTTTTTCAATGATCTTATTGAAATATTTTCCTTCAATTTTATGACCTTCGACCTCCATTTTGTCGAATACGGTTACGATAGTTTCGAGTAACCATAAAGTTTCCAGAACAGCGGGACGATAGCGGCCTTCCTGGAATAACCTTTCCGCTTCCGTCAAAGATGCATCAATGGTGTTTCTTGCCTCCTCCAATAAGGTCTTTGGAATATCAGGTGAAGGGATTAACTCAGGACCGTCAAAGATCAGCTCTCCGTCCTTAATTTGATAACGGGAGTTCGCTTTGGCCAAGATCTTGTTGATCACTTCGATGTTTACACCTGGACGATCGCTCCCAAGGCTGGACCAGCCGTCATAGAAGGCTTCTATATATAATGGCGCGTTGTTGCTTGCTTCGTCCATGTAGCCCATCAGGTCAGAGGATGCCCAGCTTGAACTAGAGCTAGTAGACGTCGATTGTCCAGACGCCGAAGCAAAGGCTCGTTTAAACTTCTCAAATACCAACTGCTCATCTTTTGCCAGCTTATTGATGATTTGGAAAAATTGCTCATCAACTCCTCGCGGAATTTCTCCCGGACTGTCAAATCGCCAGCGTTCATTAAATTTTAGCATAGTATTAGTTTACAAAGCGCTAAGATATTCGCTTATTACGCAATCTATCTGCGCAGGACGAATGTAATTTCCATATTATAAACAGGCATGTGTTAACTTTTTATTTTAGTATAATTCTTTTGCCAAAATACCAGGCTTGAATGCTTTTCAAGAAAATCGTCAGGCATTTCCTCATCGTCGCGTGTTGTTAAGGTACAGTGATTTGCTAATATTTCTTTTATTGCTCTCAGTCTGGCAACGGTGTGCATAAATCCCCAATTAAGCTTTTCAGGAAGTTCACCGTCATCAACTGACCAAGTAGCTTTAATCTGTTCGTCACTTAAGGTTTCCTGTGATTCATAAAATGCTTCAAGATCGGCTACTATCTGCTGAGCGTTACTGTGTTGCTGAAATATTTGATAATCGTCCGGTTGTAAAGAATTTTTAAAAATGTGAAAATGCTCCTTGGATATGAATGCACCTGTTGGATAATTAAACCCAAACTTTTTCAAAATATCTTTGGGCTGAAAAGCCATCGGATACATCAAATAATAAGACCACAGAATCGGTGTTAGTACATAATCCATTTTCATCCAAAATACCAATGAATCCGGAGTATATTCAAAATGTAGTTTCCCATGATACCGGCTTGAATCATCTGGGTCAAAGGCGTGTGAGGAAGAGTTAGATAATTTTTTTATCAATTGCTGAATATTCACCTTCGTCGCCTTACCTGTTGTATTATTGGGTAAGAATGAATTGAGCATTGATTGATTAGATGGACAATATCCTTTTTCCAAATAGTCTGAAACCGATTTGTAGGAACTTGTATCATCACATTTTTGATTAAAGTAACATTGCCTGATATTAAACTCCAGGATCGTTCGTAACAAATGATCAGCAGCCTTTAAGAAATTATTCAACCCTACATAAAAGAATTCCCTGATCAGGTGTAAGCTTTCATAGTAAAAATAAAAACGTGCGTTGTAGGTATCATGCGAAAAATCGCTATAGATTGTTCCGGGAAAAAGATCCTGTATGATCGTTAGTGCCCATAATTTCCATTTAAATCTTATAAAATCTTTGTGATAATTATCGTCAACATCGTTTTCCAATAATTCCAACACTAACTTTCCTTGTTCACTGATTTTACTCTCATCAAGACTTAAAATATTAATCAGAGGCATTTTCGTTTCAAAGCTGTCATCCATTGGGAAAATGGCAGTCGCATGTAACTCCGAACTTCCTTTGTTCTCAATTAAAATTCTTAAAAATTCTTCTTTTGTCAATTGATTTGATTTTAGTGGTATAAATATAGTTTTTTAGCATGTTATAAGAGCTTTGGGCATTCCCGCTTCCTGGCGGGAACTCAGTTCGAGTTCGAACTTGTGGGCGAGGCAGACGGCGCATCCAATAAAGTCGATCTGACCTTTGATGAACCTACCGTCCTTATCAAGCAGCCGGGACGGGACAGCGTGCTAAGCAATCTAAAATATTATTCAACATGCAGCGGGATGGCGTTCATCAAGTTGTAAACAGTTATGAGATAGTCAACCTATTAATCTTTTATGCGCGGTAGGACAACGATCCGACAAAGCTAAATCAGCAGATTATTGGAATGTGATTAAACAGGTCGGAACAGGTGCCAGCATTATTGATTTTCGTGGTTATTGAGTTAGCTACTTTAGAACCGTATTGGCGAATAACCGATCGAGCATTTACAAGTCTCCGGCTTTGGTCTGCGACGTTCCTGGCTGAAAAGAAAATACCTTGCGCGGCCTTTCGTATATACACCAAAATTACACGAAGATCACCTGCTTTGCCAGTGATCTTCGTGTGCGGACATTTCGAAAAATTGCTTCTTATTAATCCCACTTTTAGTCGGTAGAATCGACCTGTTTTTCAATAAGTACCCGTATCTTCAAGCGATCTAAAAAAGAGCAGTTAAGATATCTATTTTATTGTGGTTCGAATATTTCACCACTATGGTTTTGATTTCTGCCCCAGTTTGTTTAAAACGCGTAATTGATCGATGAAATTTTGGTCAAAACGCACAACGTGGGGAGCAAATGCCATCAATTAAATTTAGATGGCATTTTTTTGTTATTGAGAGCTTTCGTTTGCCAGTACAGTTAAATAATTGAAAATATTATAAATATCTACGAGAAACGGTTCGAGCCCGGCTTGGTTGGAAAATGAAAGATAGGTAGTTATGGTTTAACAGATTTAGTCGTTTATATCCACTCCGAAAAGTTACTTAGCTGCCGGCCGGATACTTATCTGCATAATTTGATCTTTTTTACAACTACCCAGTAGCTGTACAATAAGTGCTATAACGGCATTATGCAGTGCTTTTTTTTGTTGATATAATTAAGTATTGTGTTGACACATATTCTTTAATTGAAATTGCGCTCCTTCACATTAACAACAGTGGCGTGCCGTGCGATGATCCGCCACCCGCTTTTTCCTTTTAGCCAAACGTTAGTGTGGCGGCGGGTAACCGTCCTTCCGAATTATCTGTTGCTTTCTCTGGCTGGTTCTCTTCCTAACCCATGGTTACCGCTACGTCATCAGTGACCGTTAACTTCTCTATTACCCAGCGGAATGAAAAATAAGCAATCTTACCTTCTTTTATCAACTGGCGGATCTGGGCAGCATTGCATCAAGCTTATAAAGGATATAGTGGGCATTTTATAAATTCGCCCAGGATATTTCTAAAGGTTGTTTTAAGCAGTTTTTATTGAAATCTTGCCTGTTCACCAGGTCTCTATTTCATCATGTGCCAGCTTTTACTATAGCACTGGATTGAAATTTACGCCCTCACTGGTCTTTCAAGATCATATCATATCTTTTCAAATGCCTAAATCAGACGGGGGATCCAAATTATCGCAACGAAACTTCACTCCACAATCTTAGTACGATTATTGTCAGTTTTTTTTTAAGGAAACACATACACTTTCAGTCATCAGATAGCGAATCCTGATCAATCTTTAATGGGCACACTAATCATGCCACTGCTGTACAAATTAAATGATTTAAAAAAACTACTTTAACCTATGGTTAAATTAAGTAAACTTCTGTAGGATTGTTGTATTTAATCTTTTAGTGGCTTTATAGGAATAGCCTTTGAGCCATTTTGGCTTTCTGAACAAAATTATTCACTTAATCGAAAGTTTTATGAAAGCATTAGTTTATTATGGAGCCAAAGACGTAAGAGTATCAGAGGTGCCCGATCCAAAAATTGAACAACCCACTGACGTACTGGTCAGGATCACAACGACCAATATCTGTGGTTCTGATCTGCATATGTACGAAGGGCGAACCGACATGGAAGAAGGACGCATCTTCGGGCATGAAAATCTTGGCGAGGTCATAGAAGTCGGTAATGCGGTAGTTAACATCAAAGTCGGTGATATGGTGTGCATGCCATTTAATATCGGGTGTGGTCATTGTAAGAATTGCGAAAATGGGCTCACTGCCTTTTGTCTGACGATGAACCCTGGCTTTGCAGGTGCTGCTTATGGGTTTGCCGGAATGGGCCCATATGACGGAGGGCAGGCTGAATACCTGCGGGTGCCATATGGCGACTTCAACTGTTTAAAACTGCCTGAAGATGCCCAAGAGAAGGAAAATGATTATGTATTGCTATCTGATATTTTCCCTACCGGTTTTCATGCCACCCAGTTGGCGGGCGTTAAGCCTGGCGATAACGTGGTTATATATGGAGCCGGACCGGTGGGTTTAATGGCAACCATCTCAGCGGGCATAAAAGGTGCGAACAAAATAATGGTGGTAGATGATCATCCGGACAGATTAAAACTAGCCGAAGAGTTGGGTGGCATACCGATCGACTTTTCAAAAGCGCCAGCAGTTGACCAGGTCCTTGAATTGACCGATGGTGTTGGCGCTGACCGAGGCTGCGAATGCGTAGGTTATCAGTGTTGTGACAAGCACGGGCATGAACATAACAATATAATCATGAACGAACTTGTGCAAGCCGTTAAGTTCACAGGATCCATTGGCGTGGTCGGGGTCTTTGTTGCTCCAGACCCAAAGGCAGAAGATCCTCTGGCAAAAAAAGGCCATATGGATTTTGACTTTGGTAATTTTTGGTTGAAGGGACAAAGCATTGCCACTGGCCAGGCTAACGTTAAGGCTTATAATCGTCAGCTGTGCGGTTTGATCTCTTCAGGTAAAGCCAAACCATCGGTCATTATTTCTCATGAACTTTCGTTGGATGATGCACCGGATGGTTACAAGCATTTTGATGCACGCGACAAAGGCTGGACCAAGGTGATCTTAAAACCGGGTAAGCAAGGCGCCACAAAACCACAGGCAGAAGAACGAGAGGCGCTAACTGCATAACGATAAAAATCAGCGGTTTATAAAATGGGAAAGCCTGTAAGTTACGATACAGGCTTTTTCCTTCTATTCGACTTAATAAATGGACTTCAAAGTGGGATACAGCCTTTTCCTTTAGCGCACCCATGATGTTAATATATGAATTTCAAAGTCCTGATCGATCCCAACCTTGGCTACGATCATCTAATTACTTAATTAAGCTTAATCGCCCGATTCTTTTCCTTAATCTTCCTTTCACTGAACCGAGGTAGCGCAAAATAGATGGATAACAACACAATAGGAATAATACTTAAAGGCACATTGCAAATAGCAGTAATTAAGGCAGCTAAATGTAGCGCAGGTGCAATGGCATATTCTTTTGTCAGCAATTTGATAAGCCTGGGATCTGTGTCTTCTTCTAAAAGTCCTTTTTTTCTAGTCGCATACCACCACACGCAATTATAAAATAATGTCATTAAGACTAATGTCGTATGATAAATTAATGCCGCCGTTCGTTCGTCTGGTCTGCCAACATGCCGTGCCAATAATCCTGTACTAAAAGACTGGAGCGTAACAAACATTAAAAACAAAATATGCAATATGAGCAGGTACTGATCTGTACGTTTGATATAAATGAACATGTTATGATGGTTAGACCAGGCAACGCATATAAACAAAAAAGATGCGGCGAATGCAGCATAATGAGGCCAGTTCTTAAAGATCGCTGCTAGCAGATCAGTTCCGCCAGCTGGTTTAGGCAGTTCTGTAGCGAGGAATGTTTCCGCAATCGCTAAAACAGCATCGCTAAAATACTCAAGCCTGTCTGTTGGTCGGTGATTGTATATGAGAACCTTATTGAAATAAATGCTTTGTACCTTAAAATAAAGGGTCGTTGATCATGGCCATTGATCACAACGACCCTTTACTGTTTGAACCTGATAATTTACCGGGATCACCGGAATTATCCCTTCTAATCTTATCCGGTATTGTGATATTGGCGGTGGCTGTCGAATGACGGCCTTTGGTCACCGCTGGCTTTTGTAATTAGCGATCACTTAAAGGCCAGTATTTTTACTTTGTCGATCACCGGTGTAGAAACGAGTAGTTCCTCTGCGCTAGCCATTAATGCTTTGGCGATCTCACCGCCGAGGTGAGCGTCCCGGCCGGCATCATCGGTAAACGTATCGAATATGCCAAAGGTCGAAGGTCCGATCTGAAGTGCATACCAGCGGATGGTTCCGGGCTCAGCTTCCGCCAAAGGCAAAGCGCTTTTAAGGAAGTCAGCAACTTGCTGTTCTTTACCTGGTTTAGCCTCAAAGCGAGCCAGTAACGCTAAATTTTCCATTTGATTAAAGTTTAAAAGGAGGTTTATTGGCGGCAATATACCGCCATAATATTGCCACACGAATGGTGCCACGATTAAGGATAAATCCTGCTCCGCTCCATTTTCGTATTTAGCTCATATTTACAATGTCAGCCTCGCCGTCTTATGGAAATCAAAGATCAGGAACCGACCCCGGAACAAAGGGAAACCATCAAAAAACTGCATAATGAGGATATAAAAAAAACGAAGATCAGCTGGTATTTAATCTGCGCAATCTGCTGTATCGCCATGACCTTTGTCATCCGCCTTGATGTGTTCAGATTCCTCGGCAGCTATCACCAGCTCATCGACAACATCCTCTTTGCCGGGGCCTGTAGTTTTGGCCTGATGATCGTTTCGCGCTTCGTGCAGAGCCAGATTGCCAAAGGATCCCTGGAAAAAGGCCTTTTATACAACCTGATCCAGTTTACCCGCCTGGTTACTTTCGTAGTGATCATTTTTATTTTTATTTCTTTTTTAAATGCCAACTGGTACACAGCTGCCGTATCACTGGGCCTGATCTCTCTGTTGCTCGGATTCGCTTTGCAAACTCCGATTGCTTCTTTGATCGGTTGGTTCTACATCGTATTGCGGGGACCTTTTAAAGTAGGGGACCGTATACAAGTCAGTAGTTTCAATGGTGACGTCGTGGAGATCAATTTCCTGGATACGACGCTTTGGGAATTCCGCGGTGGTCTGATGACCAGCGACCTGCCCAGCGGACGGTTGATCCGGTTCCCCAATAGTTTGATCTTCCAAAACCAGGTCTATAATTATTCCTGGCAAAAGTTTCCGTTGGTCTGGAACGAGGTGTCTTTTTATATCACGTTCAAAAGTGACCTGGAATGGGTAGAGAAAACCGTACGCAAGGTGTGCCTGGGCCAACTGGACGCAGAAACAAAAGCTCACGTCCAAGATATGCGCGACCAGATATCCGAGACACCGGTGGAAGATATCGAGATCAAAGAATTTCCGTTTGTCAACTTCCGGATCCACGAGAACAATTGGGTCGAGGTGCTGCTCATTTATATCGTTAATCCCAAGCAATCCTCCCAGATGCGGAGTGATATCGTGAAAGCGGTCATCGCTGAGCTGAATGCCAATCCGGAAAAAGTTGCCTTCGTACCGGAAGGAAGTTAAAGCGCTGCTAATCGTCTAGAACTTTTCAGCCGATCCAATTTTTACATAGTTGCTAACCCTGGTCTGTATAAACCGTGATAGTACAGATCACAATATCCAATTCCCCAGCGGCGGACCTGAGGGGTTTCAATTTCGACCGCTGTATAGGTGTTATCCATTGGCCAAATTAGAAAATCAGGAACTAAATCTTTGCCGAACCCAGGTTTTGACCAAATTTGTGCGTGGAATGGTTTTAAGAGATTGGGATTAATTCACAATAAATTTTGATAATCGATTTCCGGCATGCCTCCTTTATTAACTCCCAATAACTTTGAATACCACCGCCGTTGAAGTTGAACTAACGTGCCATTAAGGATGCCCTCTTTCGTGAAAAGTCCTAGTACTTTTTTCGGAATTGTAAACTGAAAACCGAGGATATAAATAGAGCGTATGTTCATTTATATCACATTGGTTATGTTCAATAGGCAAGCAGTTGCAGACCACATTAGGAAATGCAGGGAAGACAAAGGTCTAACTCAATTTTACATGGCATATAAATTGCAGATTTCTCAAAATTGCTACAGTAAGATGGAGTTGGGCTATTCTAAAATCTCGTTAGAAAGGCTGTTTCAGATTTCAGAAGTATTGGAGATCGACGCGATAGACACGATTGCGCTGGGGCGTATCAAATCTATGGTAGTGATTAAAAATTATTAATGCCAGAAAATCTACCAGACCAACAGATTTTCGATTTTGTTGGTCGGGTTAGGCCTGTGTAACAATGTCGCCTGCAGTGTCTATGAAAATGCTAAGCCAACAACAGGAGTCCTTCAAACCTCGATATGCGCATCTTGAGCATAAGTAAATTCTTTCTACATCACCAAACCTGACCTCATCCTACAGTTTGGCCCAAACAAACCGAAATCCGACGCGTAGTAATACTATGGACGAGAACAACATTATTTTGGAAACTGACCTTAACGGCCAGCCAGTCAGCTTCACCATCATTCCTATGGAAAGTAAATTTGGGATTGCTTACAAAGGTCAGGTCATTGCCGAGGTGGCCTACAACGAAGAGTGGGAACAGGTTTCGGGCGATACTATGCCGGGAGAAGTTTTGCAGTCCATTTTCCAAAAAATTGACGCTCATTATCATTGAGTCAACTGCTGTAAAGGCATCTTTCTATATTGCTAAATTTTAAATGTATTTGCAATTGATACTTTACCGAATCCATGAAAATATCATTTCCGCAAAATGTATTCCATCTGCATCGATCAGCAGGTTATATTTTCAGACGATCACGCAGTAAATGCTCACCAAATTCGACACAACGCTGCCGCGATTTAAAACAGGGTCGGCTCACACAAAATAGGAGGATGTAAATATTAACATTGCCAAGTCACTACCATGAAAGGCTTTAACCTAGTCTGAATGAGAGGCTTTTGACGAGATATTGAACATAACTGCAAAGATATTTTGCAAATGGTCAAGTAAATGATCGACAGCTAAACATAATTATCCTTTTTTATCAGTCCTACGCCATATAAGAATCCCCCTAACACTCGCTGCTCGGGGGATTCAACCTAAACCTTATCACAATAGGTCCTTAGACCATGGGTTCAAAAGTAAAATAAATTAATGGATATACGTTATAAAACAGGCCTAACAACAAATCGTCCCTCAACCACGTCGAAAGCTACAACTGGTGTAATCTTAATACATTAAATTGGTTAGGATATACAGCGAAACTGAGGGGATCTCATATGGTCATCTATTTCTATTTTAACTTATGTAAAAACGATCATACATTGATATTAGATTAAAATTGCCATACAAAGTCATGCTAAAAAAAGCAGATACAAGAGCATTGAGATTTTTTTCATCAGAAACATTCACATACTTAGTATGTTAGAATATGCAAATTAACATGCCAATAAGCCTCACATACACTGTTAAGCCAGTATCTCAACAAAAGTATCAGCTGGTAAAATCCATAATGATAGAATTTAATGGATTTAGCGGAGATTGGTATTATTTAGATGCCGATTGTGAGGAACTACCTACTGTAGAACTCGCCTCATCGCATAATCGCCCAATAGAATGTATTTCAATTTTAGAAAGAGTTTGTGAAAGGCACGGGGTCGAACTTAAAACAGTCATGGCATTTAATCCCGTCTCCCAGGCTGTTTCAGTCAAGATGTATTAACCCAACTGATGTCAGCCACTAAAACTGATTTAACATCAATCATCAATTTTATGAAAGGTATTGTATGTTGAAGATCTATCGCAATTATCTTTTGCTTTCAAGAAACGATATGGTTATCCGCCCAGCCGGTTTTTGAGATTGCTAAAGACATCTGTTGTGCTATCTGGCGATACAACCATTTTCAAGTTTTGTTTAACAGCCACTTTGCCTATTTGAACAGAGTAAAAATATTCGTTGGAAGCGGTGGATGTTTGGCTCCGATCAATCGGCGCCTTTAAGGCATTCTAAAGAATTTCACTCATTTAGAAAAAGCTGAGCAGACGGGATATTATACTGCACCCTTTCAGTTTTTCCAGCCCGCCTGATCAAAGCTTGCAATCATCATTTTAGAAGCATCCGGTTTATTTATTTAATTCCCGGTTGCTGGAAATCAACGAGTTTAATTATCAATTTATGCTTATTTTTATAATCTAATATGAAAAGAATTTTTACGCTGTTTGGCGGCTTATTTTTGTTTCTGATGATCGTTACTGCCGTACCGGGCTGTAAAAAAGATAAAAGCGCACCAGAAACGCTGGAAGATAAACCCAATTCAATTGGCAAGCCCGTTGTATCAGCTATTCGACAGCATTACGCCTTCAATGAGCTGGGCAAGCCTGTATATTCATTGACGATAGCCGGGACTAACTTTAATAAAAAATTCCAAAACTATAAGGTGCTCTTCAATGATGTGGCTGCTCCTGCTATTGCAGGCGACTCGCTTCATTTTGATGTAACTATACCCGATGCTATTGTTGCAACCGAATCTAAACTTACAATTGTGATGGACGGTAATAGCACCGTTTACACTAATCCGTTTAAAGTTGAGCAACTTCAACCTACAATTTCGACACTCAGTGCCAACGCAGGTATGCGTAACAGTAGCCTGGTGATAACCGGTGCGCTTTTCAGTCCTGTTCTTAGTGAAAATGCTGTTACTATCAATGGCGTTAAAGCAACCGTAAATTCTGTGAAAGTTATAGATTACGAGGGCAGCACGGGCGGCGCGCAAGTGTTCGGTAACATTTATACCAGTGTTGACAGAAAGATTAATGCGGGTGTTGCTTTAAATATAACCATACCCGCAAATGCCAGCAACGGGAAACTGGTAGTAACATCGTACGGTAAAACAGTAGCCTACGGTACTGACATAGACATTCTTCATTCGACTTTTACGTCATCGCCCAGCACCCTGCTGAAAAGCATTTCGTTGGACGACGCCGGCAATATATATGGCACGGTAAAAAACAAACTGGTTAAAGTTACACCCGCCGGCACGATAAGTACTTTGGCCACGATAGGTGATAGCAACGTGATTTTAGGCGATTGTGTCGCCGATGCCAAAGGAAACGTATATGTGGCTTCGGGTGACGATTACACTACTTTACCTGACGTTGGTAATCACAATATGCCTTTATACCGCCCTACTGAAGTTAGTTCAAAAATTTTTAAGATAACGTCCACCGGTACGGTAAGCGTTTTTGCCGGAAGTACCAACGGTATTGTTGACGGGCAAGGCATAAACGCTAAGTTCAGGTCACCAACCCACATTGTACGTAACGCTAAAACTGGCGACCTTTATGTAACCGATGCCTTGGTGATCCGTAAAATAGCTGCCAGTGGTCTGGTAACTACCTTGGCCGGCAGCAACAGCCCGGTGGGAACGGGTTATACCAGTGGATTCAAAGACGGTCAGGGAACTGCGGCCGGCTTTCTGGACATTTACAGCATGATGTGCGATGCCAGTACCGGGAATCTTTATGTATTGGATGTCGCTTCGCTTGGTCTGCTCAGGAGAATTACGCCAGATGGTTACGTAAGTACCGTGCCGGTTCATATACCTAACTATACCTACATAGGCGGCCCAGGCACCGCAGGCATGGCCATGGATGTCTCCAATAACATTCTTGTTGCCAGCAACGGTGGCTTGTTTAAAATCGAAAATGGCAACGCTTTTAACACCTCGTTAAACCCTTACGGTGAAGCCATCTACGGAATGACCACCGATGGCTCAGGCAATATCTATCTGAATACGGGCGAAAAGGTTTACAAGATTGTCCCCTGATCTAACGAATGAAGACGCTCTTGTAGCGATCACTAGATGAAACGAATCTGGATCATAATCGAGTTATTTTGTCATTAATTCAAGGTGTTGCTAATATAATTAGTATATTTGTGTTTGCCAATATAACTTGTAACTTTAATATGGCAGCACTCCAGGGATTTGAAATTGATTATCGCGGACTGGCAGCTGGTGTTGTTGAACACCGCTTACCCAGCGGCCGTGTGTTTCATATTCAATTTTCTCAACCAACTTTGAAACCTTTAGTCATCACCGTTGCCCATGATTCGGAAGACCGGAAATTCTGGACTTCTTTACCCGAAGGGCGGCAGGAACTGGCAGAAGAGGTTGGCAGGCTTGTTGCGACATTCATTAGAAAACAGGCAAAGTTATGTGCTATTACAACGGACAAAAGGTAACCCGGACAGAGTTTATCCGTCTGAAAAATCTGGAAAAAGAGGTTCGCCGCTACAATTTTCTGAACGTCGGCGTTCACAACGGTTTTAATTATGCGCCTTGCGCAATCTTAGTCCCATCGGCAGATGGGAAGAATTTCGAAATCGTGCAGGCGGAGTGGGGCTATGTGCCAGGCTTTGTGAAAACGCGATCAGAGGCCAATATTTTTCGTGCCAAATACACTACCCTAAACTTCAAATCGGAGAACCTTTTTGTCAAAGAGGATGGTAAGCGTTCTATGTGGGCCGATGCCGCCAAGAACCGCCGATGCCTGGTTTTATCAACAGGAATCGTAGAATCACGGCATGTTCCAAAAATTGGTAAAAAGGGGCAGGAACTAAAAGAAACGATCAAGTATCCGTACCAAATCGGCTTGAAAGACCGGGAATATTTTTATATGCCGGGTTTATACAACGAATGGCTGGACCCCGAAACCAGCGAATTCGTAATGACCGTGGCTATTGGTATTACCGGTGCCAACGCGCTGATGAAACAGATCCATAACAGTAAGTTACGGATGCCGACGATATTGCCTGATGACCTGGCTTATGAATGGTTACTGGAAAAGCCGACAGAAGAGCGGCTATCCCAGATTGCCCGTACCCAGATCCCGTCCCGCATGCTGGAATTTTGTACCATTGATACGGATTACCGGACTGCCCAAGAGGCTACACCCAAAGATTACCCGGAGTTAGCGTCACTGGATATGACCTTTTTAGATTCGGAGGATTTAACATTTAACCACTGGCCAGCCGATTTGGAACCGGTGCTGGTTGGAGGACAAGGTGGAAGACCCTGGCAACCTGAGAAAACGTACATTGCTCCAGCAAGGAGTGGTCAAAGTGATCTCTTTAGCTAAACTTGATTTCAAGCCTTTGTCCGGCAAGCCTTCTGTTGTGGCTTGCGGGCTTAACAGCCGCTGCCGATCCGGATTAAATGCAATGCTAAAAACTGCATAGGTATCCGTTCGAATATAGAAGGCAGCGAATCAAAAAGGGTATCACAGGATGTGATACCTCGACGAATGATGTTCATTCATTTCCTATTATTGATGCCCCTTGATAAAGGACAGGCTGAACGGTGTGTTTACGCTACTATCCCAGTCTCCGTTTACTGATACGTTAAAGGCGCCGGAATTGCCAAAAAGTGAACCTGAATAAAAATATTGAGTGTTAGCTTTAATCGGGGTGTAAATGTCATACAATGTTTTCGGCATTGTTTTGGTGGCTAATACATTCCCATTCTTATCTAAACATTCCAGTATAATACCCCAATAGTAAAAAGGCCATACAACCGCACTAACTTGGTAATTTTGTTTTCCGATGTCGGACGTGGTCAACGGGAACGTGAATACAGCACTTGCGTAAGGGTCCGTTTCATGTCCATGCTCTCTTCCTGTACCATCGAACAAACTAAATCCCGGCGGGTAATTTTCAATATTCAGAACCATCTTACTGGCGTTGCTTGGAATCGGATCATTAACATTGATTGTTACCTTACCTACAACACGGTTTAATACTATATTTTTTGATATCGGCCCAACAATCGTTGTATCTAATCTCGCATAGAAGGTGCACTCTTTTAACGGGGTATTAAATGTCCAAAGCGGATCAACCCGCCCCTGAGATCCCGTTGCATCTCTATAGTCCGCGGTAATAGTTCCCAATGTTTGGGTGCCCAAAACAAGTATCTGATAGTTCCCATTTGGTATAGAGTCTTTGAAAGAACCAAAATCAGCGTCGGTCGACGATTGAATGATTTCATGGTAAGGTTTCTCACCGACGTCTACGTCATTTATTTTTCCCTTGTAAACCAGGTAATGCAAAAACTTCACCTGGTCACTCGTAGCCAAAGTCTTTTTATTAATACCATTAGTAATAAGCTGATCAGAAACGGTGAAACCCGACACCTTAAAGGTTAAGGCATTTATCTGTTTACTTCCTGATTTTTCAGGTTGACCGGGGGAATCTGTGCCGGTCTTTTTGCAGGCGTACAAACACACAGCAAGAAGTGGCAAAAGGATATACTTTTTCATCATGGTGGTAAAGGTTAAGTTAGGTCTGATCGATTTCATAAGGCATGGACTATCGTTTGCTGGATGGTATTAAACTATAACTTCCATAAAGCGGGGCATTCCACTGGTCATTGATCGTTACCGTGAAAGGAGTAGATTTGGCGAACAGCTCTCCGGTAAACACATATTGCTTGTTTGAATCAATAGAGATATATCGATCGAACTGGGCTCTTGGCATAATATTGTGGACAATCACATGGTCATTTTTATCGAGGCAGTCCAAACTAATTTCCGTGTAACTATATCGCCAGGCAGCCGCGCTGACTTCAACATCGCGCTTGCCCAGGCTTGCTGCAGGGATGTCATATAGCAAAGAAGCGGTTGGATGCCCGTTGTCATCGTACAGGCCTTCACCGTAAGTTAAATCAAGTCCGGGAGGAAAATTTTCGAAATTCAGCCTGAATTTCGCAGCATTAGATGGAATGGTATCCGTGATATGAATGATAACCTTTCCAACAATGCGGGTTAGAGATACGGACTGATTGACTTTCGCATTGATGGTGGTATCCAGCTTCTTGTAAAAGGTATTCTCACTAAAAGTATTGCTGTCGAAGGTAAATACCGGGTTGTATTTGTTCGTTTCATCCGTATAGGTTATGTGTGCGCCGTAAATCCGGCCTGCGGCCTGCGAGCCTACAAAATAGATTCCGTAGTGCCCCGGTGGTAATGAATCAGTTATGGTTCCAAAGTCTGCATCGGCAGCCTGCTGAACGATTTGGCGAAAGGGAGTTAGCCCATAATTCTTGTCGGAGATATTACCTTTATAAACCACATAGTAGAGATATTTGATCTGGTCCCTTAAGGCATTTGTCGTTTTGACTGAACCAAGAGGCTTTGTTGTGGTGCTAAACTGGGGGACGGTAAAACTTATTGGAACAAATGCAGCATTTGCCGGGGTTGGTGCCTGACTGTCCGGGCTTTTGTGGGATGAATTATCCTTTTTACAGGAACTGGAGATCATGCATACGATCAGAAAGACAAAGTGGTAGCGGTTCATTGGCTTAGATTTTAACCTAAAGTTAATTTTGCCGTTTGGTAAAAGTTAGCGAGTTGACCACTTGATTAGCAAAGTGTAAACAAATGTTAAGTGCGGTTTGGCAGGTGTTTATTTAAAATTCCTGCCTTTGTCCAGATAATCTCCCGGCTGTGGTTGCTGGCTCTTCAACGGTTTATCTATGGGTATGAACGGCGACGCTTTTTCATCTGCACGTGATAAGGTTAGTACCGGCTGCTGTTCGTTTCGGATCACCGTCAGGTCGCCCAGCAATTTAGTGATATCAAAAACCCGCCGAACAATGATGTGTGTGACTTCGGTTTGCTCGACCACGCCCTCTACCATCAATAACCTGGCATGCAGGATTTCTTTTCGGTACCTATCAAAAAGCTTAGGGAATACGACCAGGTTAGTAGTACCCGTTTCATCCTCCAGTGTAATAAAACATACGCCCTTCGCCGTCCCTGGACGCTGACGGACGAGAATCAAGCCTGCCGTTTTAATGATCTTTTTATTTTCCGTTTGGTTGGCGGCTTTGGCAGTTTTGATATGCAGCAATTCCAATGTATTCCGGATAAAACTGACCGGGTGCCCCTTGATCGAAAGGCCGGTGGTCGCATAATCCTGCACCACATGTTCGGAAAGCCGTAACGATGGCAGGTCCACTTCCGGTTCATAAAGGCTTTCTGACGGCTGCCCCTGCATGAGTTGCACTGGGCGGTCGTGGAGAGCGGCAACTTCCCAGAGTGCACGCCTTCGGTCCATGTCCATCGAACGGAAAGCATCGGCATTCGCCAGTTTTTCCATCGTGGCAACGCTTACCCCAGCGTCGCAGATTTCATGAGGTGCATTGTAAGGTCTGATCCTGCCCGCCACCAGTTTTTCCATTTCTTCCTGGCGGATGCCATCAATTTCGCGGAAGCCTAAACGCATCGCAAAATAGTTTCCTTGCCTGGCTTCCAGCGTATTGTCCCACTGCGATCGGTTCACATCAATAGGTAGCATCTGGACGCCGTGTTCCCGTGCATTGCGCACAATTTGGGCGGGTTGGTAAAATCCCATGGGCTGACTGTTGAGTAATGCCGCGGCGAACACCTCCGGGTAATAAAATTTCAACCAGCAAGAAACGTAGACCAGCAGGGCAAAGCTTGCTGCGTGGCTTTCGGGGAATCCATAACTTCCAAACCCTTCGAGCTGCTTAAATATTCGCCGGGCATAATCTTCACTATAGCCTCTCGAAGTCATGCCACTAATCAGTTTATGCTCGAACTTGCTCACCATCCCGTTAAACTTAAAGGTGGCCATAGTCCGGCGAAGCAGATCGGCCTCTCCGGGCGTGAAACCCGCGGCTACAATCGCAAGTTCCATCGCCTGTTCCTGGAATAGGGGAACCCCCAGGGTGCGCTCGAGAATCGACCGGATTTCATCGGATGGATAATCTACCGCTTCTTCACCATTTCTTCGCCGGATATAGGGGTGCACCATATCGCCTTGGATCGGCCCAGGCCGTACAATAGCCACTTCGATCACCAGGTCATAAAAACAAGTGGGCTTCATCCGGGGGAGCATGGACATTTGTGCGCGGCTCTCGATCTGGAAAACACCGAGTGTGTCGGCAGCGGTGATCATTTCATAAACCTTGGGATCGTCCTGCGGAATATTGGCTAAAGTGAGCGTAATACCATAATGGTTTTGCACGAGGTCAAAAGCTTTACGAATACAGGTCAGCATGCCCAAGGCCAGGATATCCACTTTCATAAAACCCAGTGCATCGATATCATCTTTGTTCCATTCGATATTGGTACGGTTCTCCATACGGGCGTGAAAGATCGGGCAGAGGTCGCTTAACTTGCCATCCGTAATCACAAAGCCTCCCGTGTGTTGTCCAAGCTGTCGTGGAAAGCCTATGAGCTGGGAGGTCAGTTCAATCACTTTCAGCAGGTGCGGATCTTGACGGTTGAGGCCCAAAGCGCCGAGCTGTTCTGCGGTCAGTTCATCATCAGAAAGGCTGCCAAACGCATCCGATAATTGTTTGACTACATCGACAGAAAGTCCCATGGCCCGGCCAACATCATTGACAGCCCCCTTATAATGCAGCATGAATACTGTCGGGAGGATTGCGGCGCGGTCGCGGCCGAAGCGGTTATAGACGTATTGGATCACTTCTTCGCGCCGCTCATGTTCGAAGTCAACGTCGATATCCGGCGGCTCGTTGCGTTCCTTGGAGAGGAAACGGGCGAATAGTAAATTGGATTTGTCCGGTGCGACCGAGGTAATTCCCAGTACAAAGCAAACGGCGGAGTTAGCAGCAGAGCCCCGGCCCTGACACAGGATATGCTGATTTCGGGCCCAGCTCACATAATCTTCGACGGTCAAAAAGTAGTTGGGCGTATCCGTATCGGCGATGATTTCCAGTTCTTCATTAATTGCCTTGCTCACCTTTTCGGGAACGTCGTTACCGTAAAATGCATGAGCTCCTTTCCAGGTCAGGTATTCCAGTTGCTGCATCGGGGTGCGCCCATCCGTCGTCAGTTCATTGGGATATTGATATTTCAAGGATTTCAGGTCGAACCGGCAGGCATCGGCAATTGCCCAGGCATTCGAAATGGCTTCCGGGAAAGCCCGGAAAAGGCGCTCCATTTCTGCTTTCTCCTTTAAATGCCGTTCTGCATTCTGGTTGAGCTTGTAACCGGCGTTAAATATGGTGCACTTCTCCCGTACGCAGGTTAATACATCCTGCAGTTCCCGCCTGGAAACATGATGATAATGGACGTCGTTGGTAGCTACCATCGGGATGCCGAGTTCGGATAACAGGAATAGGCGCTTGGCGTCGTCACCGGTATAATATTTGGTTGCCGCCAGATAAAGGTTCGGCAGGTTTTGCCGGTATTCTTTCGCCTGGTGCTGGAATACCAGTTCAAACTCAAAATCGGGCGTAATCCGGTCTGGAGGTATCAGGATGAAATAGCTGCCCTCTGCATGCTCATAAACATCCCGCTTGGAGACATAGCATTTTTCTTTTTCGGCCCGGAGATTCCCTAATGTCAGCAGGGCGGATAGCCGGGCATAGGCATGCTTGTCAGTGGGGTAGGCCAGCAGGCTTGGCCCGTCCAACAGATCAAGCCGAACACCCGGGATGAGCCGGATGTTCCGGTCTTTAGCTACCTGGTACGCACGGACGATGCCGGCGAACGTGTTACGGTCGGTGATCCCGATGGCATCGTAGCCCAGATCCGCCGCCTGATCGACGAGTTCCTCCGGATGGCTGCCGCCACGCCGGAAGCTGAAGTTCGTTGTGACCTGTAGTTCGATGTAACTCATGCGAAAAACCCGTGTAAATACCAGTGCTGCTGGTTAGATGCGCTATAGTGCCCCGAGCGGAAAAGCCAGTAGCGCCGTCCCGCTTCATCTTCGGCGATGTAATAATCCCGGTGCTCACCTGGTTCGAGCCACCATTCCCGTTCGATACGCTCGGGCCCGTCGGCCGCAACGACAATATGCTGCTCGCCCCTCCAGATAAACATCCTCGGTGGGTAATCGGGTGTCAGCGCCATGGCTTCAATAGGTTCCGGACGGTCCAGCAGCTGCATGGGGCGGGGTTTGTCCGTTCGCCATTCGCTTGCAGGTGCCTTTTTAAGATCTGTATCCCGTTTCGGCGTCCGTTCCGGCCAGTAATGTTCACCGGGTAGGTAACGATGGATATGGACAGCGCCGATCCGGCCGGCGAGCCGGTCCAGTAGTTCTGCCACTTCTTCATTATCCGTTCCGCCTTTCGCGGACCACAGCTCACTTTGCTTATCAGTAGTGGCTTCCGTTTTAAGGGCATCCAAAACAAATAATTCAATCCCCAGTCCGGGCGCAATGGTGTCCAATTTGCTGAAAAACAATTTGAACAGGTGTTCTTTCCGGTTACTGGCGTGGTTGGTGCCTATAGTGATGTTGCCATTTTTTCCGTCCATCCGGTACCAGGTCAGCATGGCGGACCTTACGCCCAATCCCTCACCGTAAAGTCGCTTGCCTAATTTTTCAAGGAGCCTATGCAGCGCGATCTCAATCACCGGACGCGTGGAGATGGGTTCCAGACATTCCAGGCGTTCGCTATAGGGCAGGGGTTCTTTGATGGGAAATAGATACTCGACTTCCTGGCCCAGGGCTTGCTGTAAACGCAGCACCATGTTCTTGCCAAATCGCCGGCGCAGCACAGCGTTGGGCATATAGATAAAGCTACTGATCTGGTGCAGGCCCAGGTTTTGCAATTTGAGTAAAATATCGATAGGTAAACGTAGGGCAGAAGGGGGTAGGGGCATGAGCGCATTCCGGTGCGTACCTTCGGGCACGATCAACCCCGAGCTTGCGCAGCGCGCCATACCCCAGGCAGCGCCGATGGTATCGGCGATGGCCATGCGAACATCATATCCTGCCGTTTTCAAGCGGGAAGCGATCTCCCGCAAATAAGCTGGCTCACCGCCTTTCAAATGCGTACAGCCGGTGATATCCAGCAGCAATCCGTCCGGCGGGTCAAGCTGTACCAGTGGCGTATAGCGCAGGCACCATTCCGCAAGGCCGGTCAGGAGCTTGAGGTTGCGGCCGGGTTTACCATCAAAGACTAACAGGTCCGGTGCGATAACCCGCGCATCAGCTACCGTCATGCCTTCGGTTACTCCGAATTGATACGCTTCTTCATTGAGCGCAGTAACGAGCATGCGTCCATGGTCCGGTTCAGCGAACACATAGGCTTTCCCTTTCAGCCCAGGCTGGCGGATCGCCTTCTGGTCTGTGAGCAGATGCCGAAACCATATGGATGCAAAACGTTTAGGCATAACGGCGGGATGGTTGGATCGTTTGCGGTATGATAACTGTTTGAAAACTTTGTTTTTTCCATTCTACAGTCCAGCTGCCTGGCTTGCCGTTCCTGACTTTTAAGAGTTCGACCTGCCAGCGAGGGTGACCCACGCCGGGCATGCCGGTCCTTAGCTGGCTGCGCACGGTTCTGATTTGCCAACGCGTCATACAAGCCGTCGTATTCGCTTTTTTTACATCTTTTCGCAGGATAAAGCCGGTAACCTGGCTTTTTTCTACGGCTAACTGCAAGCGCTGGGATTCCGTAAAGTTTAGGGATTGCGTTTCACAAATTAATGCGGCCACACCTTCACATTTGAGCGCTTCCTCGGTCACCCAAAGCAAATCTTTTTGCAAGGGCACATCCACAAAAATGACGCGGTCCGGATCAACCCCGAAGAGTTTCAGGGCGGGAGGGTATATGCGGCGAGTATAGCTGACCCAAAGGCAGGCGCCACCATTGTTCAATAGTTTTTGAACCAGGCCGACTATAAAACCACCGCTTGCGGCCGTATCTTCCGGACTGCTGCTGATGAATTCATGGATCGCCCCGGTAGGGAACACGCTGCCGGGGAATGCTGCGGCGATTGGGCCGAGACCCAGGTTATGGCCCGCGCCCGGAAGGGGCGGCCGGAAACCTTCCCAGCGCAGCATATCCTGCCGAAGTTTGCTGATTAGTTGTTCTTTGCTTGGAGCCATGCTATGATAGTTAAAAATCGAAAACCATTTGATCCGAATTCCAGTTGCGGCTGTCATGATACTGCCGGATAGCCTGGGCAATGACGTTGACTTCGGGAGGTGTAAAAACTTCGTCCTCGCTGAAACCGATGAGATCGTCCGGCAACATCTGTTCCTCCTCCACATTCACAAAAACGATGGCGCAATCGCGGAATGTCCTGACCTGGTAGCGCATAAAACCTGCCATATCGGCGAGCGGATCCAATTGTTCGACAGAAAACGTCACCGGCCGTGCGCCAAGTTCGATTTGTAAATTAAAGGGTACCATGTTTGATCAGTTTGGGGACTACAAAGTTATGCTAATATTTTTAGCATTTTCACTATCGTTTTTACAATTTTTTGTTCACATTTGTTTTCATGAGAAGTAAGTTGTTTCAAGAAAGACCCGAAACCGCGAGGACTGACTCCGAAAGGTGGGTGCGTATTTTCCCGGACAAAGGGGAAGGTTATGTCTTGTATGATGCGTTGGAGGAACGTATGCTGGGAAGGATTCTGGTTGACCAAAATGATAACTGGATATACGACGGCACTTTGCTCACTTTAGAAGAGCAGGAAGATCTTGCAGCTTTTATTACAGGCTCCCGCAAAGAAATGGATGATTTAATCCTGGGTTTATAAAAAGACGAGATGGTAGAACAATTATGTTTTTTTCCGGAGGCCGGCCAAAGTAAGGGTCTACCTGATGAATTTTTAAAATACAGTCCCGGACTGTTTAGCCAGGCTGAAGGAGATCATTTTTTAAACACGTTTATCGGTACCGCTCCCTGGAAACAAACAGTACAAAAAATGTATGACAAGGAGTTACTGACGCCACGCCTGACAGCCTGGTATGGTGATTTGGGGACGGATTACTCCCAGCCCGGCAGGATATCCCATCCAACTCCCTGGACGCCGGAACTGCTGGCCATTAAAGCTAAAATAGAACCATTGGCCGGTGTTGAATTTAACAGCGTTTTGCTGAATTATTACCGGGATGGCAATGATTCCGTCGCCTGGCATAGCGATAAGGAAAGTATCCTGGGAAAACACCCCGTTATTGCTTCGGTTACGTTCGGACAAGTGCGCAGTTTTGATATCCGCCGTAAGGCCGACCACAATGAAAAATATTCGGTTCGTTTGGAGCACGGGTCGTTTTTATTGATGAAGAGCGGCTTGCAAGAACATTGGGAGCATCGTATCGCAAAATCGGTCAAGCCAATGAAGCCAAGGGTTAATTTGACTTTTCGGGTTGTGATGTAAAATTCGAAAAGACCCTTGCTACCGCCATCGCATACTTTCGCTTTTACCTAACCGATCGATGAGTGCAGTCTCCGTCGAAAATAGTGTTATGTCTATAACCTTATCGGCTACGTCAACGTTGATCAGGTCATTGAAGTTAATACCTTAGCAATAGCCTCAATTAATGAGTTAGTTATAGGAGGGATTTGAGAAGCGATTGGGCTTTCTTTTAAAAGTGCACGATAATTTCCTTCTTCATCTTGTTCGAATTGAATGATCTGATCCTGAACATCTACGCTGATCCTGTAGAAATAGCCAAAACGTTGTACGATTCCCTTAAACTCAAACCGCTCTTCTTCGAAATTTACCGGGATATAAATGACGTTGTCCATGCAGCTCAAATATATATAAATGTAAATTCAAGTAGCAGTCAAAAGAAATTTCCGAAACGTTAACGGTCAAACACTCTTCGTGTTTTCCTGAATGGCTGGTACTTCATCCGGATGATGCTCAAAATGAACTCGTGCCTGTTTCAGGCCGATAGCGATAGCCTCTCCTTCATTACGGGTTGTCTTCAAAACTTCATTGGCGATTTCCACCGCTTTATCACGAAGATATTTTGGTTGGTTCTTATATGATGGCGGATAATCGCCGTTATACCAAGGCATAATTCCTCCTTTTTTACGAATAAAAGTTATAATTCACGTAAGCTTTTCATTACTGAACCAGCAATAATTCCGCCAAAGGTGTACCATGCTAGGGTCAATATTTGGGTCTTTCCGCTTCGGGTAATGGGTGCATCGCTGAGGCCCGTGGGCTTATTAGCGCGCAGAATACTCCGGAAAACATTACTCAGGTTTAGGGCTTGGACTTTACATCTGTGAGATCGTTAGAACCCACGGCGGCGAAATTGGGGTAGATAGCCAGTTAGGAATCGGGAGTACCTTTTGGTTTAGACAGCCCTTATAATTCTATTTAATATGGATGTATGTTAAAATAATATTTAAAACAAAAAACTGGCCTGTAAAAAGTACTATAATTTGTAGAAATTTTAGTTAACCGCATATTCATCGGAAACAGCAAAATGGTAAGGTATTTGTTTAAGTGATCAACATCACGAATATTAATCACTTAAACATATTTACCATGAGATCAATTTTGTACATCATTGCCGTTATCCTGATTATTGGATGGTTATTAGGCGCTTTTGTTTATTCAGTAGGCGGGTTAATTCATATTTTATTAGTACTAGCCATTATTTCCTTAGTCTTCGGATTTTTAAGAAGAGATACGGTAGTTTAATAGTAAATAGATAAAATGAAGAAAGCCGCTATCATAGCGGCTTTCTTCATTTTATCGTAACCTACAACTCTACAAAACGACTTGGTCCGGTTGCTTAATCTACATTAATAAGGGGGAATAAACTTTATCGACAATAATCATAGTCGATGCTGGATTATCTCAAGACTGATCCAACTGAGCTAGATTACCTTTGGGAAGTTGATTTAAGTTTTTACTTTAGAAAACAATTGTAATGCAACAGGAGGAAGCTAAGATTTTAAATAATGTTTCAAAAGATTCAAATTATTTAGCGCGTCGCCTGCGGTGTTATTAAAGTAACAATACACCATCTTGTCTTCTTGCAACCATTCCCTGATATACGTTGCATACTCATAAAGCAACTCCTCCGAGTAGCTTCCTTTGTAATTGCCCTCCGGTCCGTGAAAACGAAGGTAAATTATTTCGTCAGAGGTTACTTCCATAGGTGACGGCGCTTTGGGCATATCCTGAATGACCATAGCAACTTGAAAACTGTTTAGTAACTCGTACACCTTATCGTTATACCAGGAGTTGTGGCGAAACTCAACTGCCACGATCCAATCGCTGGTACTTAATAATTGCAATAGCTCTTCCAGCTGCCCGAGCGCACCAATTTGTAGGCTGGGTGGAAATTGTACTAAAAGGCAGCCTCTTTTTTCGGCGGGGATATTGATAACATGCAAAAACCTGATCACCTCCTCAGCTTTAAAAATGAGGTTTTTTTGATGCGTGATCTCCTTCCAAAGCTTAAAAGTAAAACGAAAATTTAAAGGTACATCAGCAGCCCATTTGCTCACAGTTTTAGCCAGCGGCAATTTATAAAAGGAACTATTAACCTCCAGGCTGTTTAAATGGTGCGCATAAAAGGCGAGCCGTGATTTCTCCGCATGCTCCGGAGGAAAAACCCTTTTAGGCATGGAAATTTTGATTCCACTTGTACCACCGTAAAATTGTCCAGGCATATCAGGGCTTTTTTAACGTGAACTAGTGCTGCGGATCGGTATTTTCGATCTTCGCCAGATTGCGTGTTGCGGGACCGGTTAACACTTTTCCGTCGATGTCAAACCGCGCGCCATGACAGGGGCAATCCCAACTCTTTTCCTCGCTGTTCCATCCGACAATGCAGCCCGCATGCGTGCAAACTGGGCTTAAGGCATGGATCGTTCCTGCATCATCACGATAAGCAGCAATTTTCTTCCCGTCTACCTCGACTACCTTTCCAGCACCGGGCTTTAACCGTTTCAGCGAATCGCTTTCATGTATACCAAACCGGTCGGCTATGAAATGATAAGCCACATCTGCATTCTCTTTCACTAATTCACTGAAACTATCTAACGGTTTAACGCGTGATGGACGGAACAGATCTTTATATTTATTCCTGACACCCAGCACCGCATCACTGAGGATCTTACCGGCAATACTACCTAACATCATACCGTTTCCATTATAACCGGTTGCACAGTAAATGCCCTCTGCCGCCATCGGCATTTGTCCGATGTAAGGCAAGCCATCCACCGGTACATTGCTTTCAGATCGGTATCGCTCTTCATCTCCTCCAGTTCCTTATTATCAATAGCCGTATTGAGCCCAAGTTTTTGATGGATCTCATGTACTAGCGTCAATAGCCGGGTAACCTCTTCTTCCGCACGGACATTAACTTCAAATTCCACATCACGCTGAATGCTTTCTATCTTTCCCTGTCGGTTCTGGTTGATCAGCACGGTGACCGATAAGATAATGGCGAAAATGGAGACGCCCATTTCCAATAATGGAAAAGGGAAAGGATCAAAATGATGGACGTTCGGCAAGAGGTTCCATCCAATCCAAACGCTAAAGAAAAAGACACATGCAGCGAGAAACCTGCCGCTGCCCAAAAAGGCGATCAGTTTGACGGTTACCTTATCCACGGGCGTTTTAGTAAAGTCCAGTTCTGATTTGAGAGGTTTCGCTTGCTTTGTCATAATTCTCTTATAATTGCAGTAAATTAACTAATTATTAAACCCAATACCCCATGTTCAAGTTTTTGACCCGGCTGATTCTTTTTGTCAGCCCGCTATGTTGCCAGGCACAATCCAATCACGCCCCAGCAGCAATGACCCGGGCACTGTTGAATTATGGGAGAAGCAAAAAAGCGTACGACCCTCAATGGGATGCCTCGCAAGAAAGCACAGCGCCGCAATGACTTTTAACTTTCTGCTTTCGCAGAACTTATGAGGGTATCATTAAAAAAAAGTAGAACTATGCTCACCGAATTGGTAATTATGGACAAGTTTTTGAAAATTGTTGATTTTACCTTATCAAGAGGAGCTTGAACAATAGGTCGAAAGAAAGGATATTTAATTACTACAACAATGTGGTGCGATCAAGCAATAACTATTTGTCGGCGCTTGTCAGTCAATTAGTTTGCTTCATTGCTGAAGACTGAAATCAGGAGGATCATGGACGAAGAAAATTGGAATCGAATGTATTCCAAATCAGGCTGCTTCATGTTTTTTACGGCCTGTAGTTCCATTTGCAATAATTGAATTTTAGTAGCTTTTTTGCGCTGGGCTTTGAATTTACTGGTAACGACCATTGGTTCGACGGGCAATGCATGCTCGACAGCTTCTTCCACGTATTCAATGATTTTATCTATACTTTCACTTTGCTGTATTTTGCTTTTTAAAGTTGCCAGTTTCTGAATCAATATTTGCTGCTTGGCGATCATCTCAATAGTTCAATTGTTAGGACTGAATTTAAAGTTTAGCGCTCGAATTATGCAAAATACGATACCCGGTATTTTAACGGTAATTTGGCGCCCATCTTAGGCAACTGTATCTTAATAGCAATCTTACCTTCCTAAATCAGCCCCCTGGAAAATCATGGATGATTCGTTGCTAAAGGTTTTACATTGCGATTTGAGGATTGATGTATCATTGCCAAACTTTCTGGGTATATTTTAGTTTTTATGATTTAAAATATGTAGTAACATGCAGTTCTATTTATAAATTGATTTGAAAATCCAAAAAGATAACCTGACCAGTGCATATTCAAAAAACATTATTGTATATCGATGACAGCCAAATTGATCATGATATATTAGAATTCAGGCAGCGCGCATATCGGCTTTTCGATCATGTAGATCACTATCTTGATGGGCGGTCTGCAATTAAATTTTTGACTGAACATAGGTGTAACCCGAGTATGCTGCCTGATGTCATATTTGTCGACTTGTATATGAAGGGTTACGACGGCTGGCATTTCCTGGATGATTATAGTCGTTTAGCTCCTTATCTTATCAAACACATGAATGTGTATATCATATCGTCATCGGTAGATAAGAACGATATAGCTAACGCCGCAAAGTACAAGTTTGTTCATGGATACCTGACGAAACCCGTAATATTGGACGGCATTAGTAAATTTGATTTTTACTAAAACGACCCCTTGGATAACGTTGGCACGGAGGCTGACCGGGAAGAACTATAAGATATTATTTACTATCCCTCGTAAGTTCTGATCTATAAAATCAAGTATCTGTTGGTTAAAATATCAAAGGGCTACATTTATGTAGCCCTTTAACAGGTATTTAAATAGTAATTATTCAAGTTCTGCTGCTGCAGCTTGATTTACATAGTTCTCTGCTACCTGGGTCAATAAAGAATCCGCGTTTTTTTCTTCGGCTAAGGTTTCATCAAGCAGGCTTTGAGCTTCACTAAAACCTAACGTCCCGGCTAAAGTGCGCAGGGTTCCGTAAGAAGCGATCTCGTAATGCTCGACTTTCTGTGCAGCTGAAATGATGGCAACATCCCGTACTTCAGTACCTTTGTCAGTATCTTCCAAAAGTTCGGTCGCTTCTTTCAACAGGCCTTCCATGGCTAAGCATTTTTTGGCGCTTGCTTTTTCACCAATGGAGGCAAAAACGCTTTCCAACCGGTTAACATGGTTCTTGGTTTCTTCTAGGTGATTCGTAATTGTTGTCTTGAGGTCTTCTGAAGTCGCACCTTTGATCATTTTGGGTAAAGCAGATGCCAGATGCTTCTCGGCCCAATAAATATCCTTGATCTCGTCGATGAACAATTCTCTTAATGCGCTTTCCGCTTCGACGGTGCGGGCCGTGTTTTTGCTTGTTTTAGTTTTCATAGTCTTTGATTTTAATGATGTATCCTAATCATGCAATTTCCATTCCACAAAATTATTTTTTGATAGCGCTGATCTTGCCGTTGCGCTCCATGTAAACTTTTTTGATTTGCTCCATATTTTCGGTGAGGGCAGATTCACGCACACCTTGCATAATGTCTTCTTCGCACACCAGCGCCTTTTTCATGTGCTCCTGCAAGAACAGGCCATCCTCGTACAACAAGATCTTTTCACCTTCTACGATGCGGCTAAGTCTTTTGCTGACCGCGATCAGCCGACTGGTAACACGGTGCAGGAGCACGATCACGAAACAGCAGACCACAACAGGGACAAAAGGAGAAGCCCCTACCACCGCCCGGCTCATGATAGCCCCGAGGGATATGGCGATAATGTTATCAAGCGATGCTCGTACGCCAAATGAGCGTCTGCCTGAAATGCGAATCAATAGGAGCATGACCAGGAACATCATAATTCCCCGGCAGCTCATCTGGAGAGCGTTTAGTTTTTCACCCTCGCCAAAAAGTAGCAGTAATGTGTACATAATGTAGCGTTTTGATCTTTACCGGGCGATGGTCGCCTTTAAATTGTTTGATTTAACAGTCGCTTTTGTTCAGTCATCCGGTCTATCATCTTTTTTCCGAATGTTTACCAGCTGGACAGCTTCCGGCGCATCCAGTCTGGCTGTGATCCTGAAGTGTTTGCCCGCCTGGTCATTGTAATTGTTTAAAAAATGCTCTAGTTCATCGATTATCTCTTTCGGTAAATCTGTCAAATTGTTGACTTCCGAAAATAGCTGCGAGACAAGCGGAACACCAAGGAAACAGTCGTCCCGCATTATTCTTCCGTCATCCTCCGTTTGCTCGCATACAATTGCGCCCACGATACGGCAGTCCACGAGGCATCCTGGAAAAGTAGCATGCTCATCCACTATGATGATCTCTAACGGGGAGCCGTCTTCCCCTTTCGTGCCAGGGATTATTCCGAAATCAAATGGAAAAATTAATCCAGCAGGCAAGACCTTTTTTAGTCGAACGCGCTCTTCCTTTTCATCGTAGTCAAATTTTTGACGAAAGCCTTTCGGGCTTTCAACCATCACCGCGACGATATCATGATGTTCCATACTTTCCGTTTTTATAATCTTTTAGAAACTCTCTGTAATAATTGTTGACGGTTAAGGCGTAAAGTTGCGCATACCTGATCACCGCTTCCTGCCAGCCCTGATCAGTACCGAAAGCCATGAGCTCGTCGATCGTCCCTGAGCCTTGCATCCCTCCACTCCTCAACTGGGCCGATGCCGTAAGTGCTGCCATGTCGTCGATGACCTGGTACATATCCCGGTAATCTTTTAACAATTTGAAGTTAATACTGTCCTTCACTGGTTGCAGCTCCTGAATAATATATGAATCGCCCTGAAACTCTGTCGTACTGAGCAAAGCTGCCGGCACATTTTGCATCCGCTGTTGAACACTGATCACTCTTTGGGCTTCCGCGTCCCAATGCAATTGTTGCACGGGAACATAGGGTTGCGCCGAAGACGCGCGAGCCTGTTTCATATCTATGAGCAGGAAATGGTTCTTGGTGTTTGTACTTTTCAGCAGAAACAGATAACGCTTCAATCCGATACTTCCGGTCCCGGCAAGCCGAAACACCGAACCAATGACTTCATAATGATAGGGTCCATCGCTACTGGTTTTTATCCAATCCCGTATATGGGCATTGAGTTCCTTGCGTAGGGGTTTATTTAATTTAAAGTGCCGCTCATCTTCCATTGAAAGCCTGATGCTTTTACGTTTGCCGACCGTTCGTTTTTTAAGAAGATCCTTGTAAGTACTCCGGCTGGCGGCCCTCAGAAAATCACAAACGATCCCCTTGGCCGTCCGGGGATCAATACTCACAGCCTTGCCTTTGGCTAATGTTGCGGAGTACGTTCTAAGAAACAGTTGAGCCATATTAAACGCTTTTTCGTCTTCGAAACCCAAGTTGTCGAAAGCGATGAAAATACTGGTTACTGTTCTTACGGTCTCGTAACTCGCCGGCGCCAATAAAGCTTCGTCGAAATCGTTTAAGTCAAAATACACAAGTGTATTATCCCCTTTGTAACTGCCAAAGTTCTCGATATGTAAGTCGCCACAAATCCAGGCCAGTGGTGACAAAGGAAGCGGAGCGGCTGCAGCGAGATCTTCATAAAACAGATGACAGGTACCGCGGAAAAAGCGGAAAGCATTTTCGGCCATGGCTTCATATTTAAGCTGCACTTTATCACCCAACAATCCTTTATTAAAGTTTTTTAAACGTGTTAAAAGTGGTTCCATTACTTGACGAGGTTATGAATTCGATGGTACCTTCCCGCTTTGCTTTTCTGATTTTCCTCTGCTGCATCAATAGAATGCGTTTTGGTCAGGTCCCCATCTTTTTCCGATAGGTCTGACAATCGTATATAAAACTTACACAGCTGGTCTAGTTCTGCCTCCGTCAGGTCCTCGATATTAACCATGCGGTTGCTGCTTCCTTCATGCGAAGCGAGCAGTTCATTGAGCTTGAGGTGAACAGCCTTCGAGTCTTTATTTTGTGATTTCTGAATCAGGAAAACCATCAGAAACGTAACAATGGTCGTTCCCGTGTTGATCACCAGTTGCCAGGTTTGCGAATAGCCAAAGAGCGGACCGCTGACAGCCCAAATAATCACTGTGACAGCGGCAATGATAAATGCTGCTGAACTGCCGGTGGCAATGGTTGCCCAATTGGCGAAATTTTCAAAATAACTTTTTTTCTTTTTCATTCTTTCCATCTAATTTCAGGACACCTTACTTAATCACCTTCTAAGGAAGTTCTTTAGATATTGTTTAACTTTTCGATTAGAAACGAAAAGTTTTTCATTTCTACTTGTAAACCATTATCCAATTTCATGGTTTTATAATTTGATAACCACGATTTCGAACGGATATTTCCGGAAAACATCTGACCAATGGCAACCGAGCAAGAAAAATTAGTTCAACAGCTGTATGTACTGAAAAATAAAGTGCAGCATAGCGCAGACAGGAATGAAATCATCAGCATTATTGAACAGGCAATCGAGATTGCAACACCTGTCGCTCCACTTTTTGTTATTAACGACTTAACGACTGATGAAAGAAAAGAATCCAGGGTGGCATTATTGAAAAGAGAAATTTTCTGCATCAAAACTGGAAAATACATAGACATTGAAACCGTCAAGATTCAGGTATCTGCGTCTTTAATTATGTTTATGTTAGTTTTTGTCAGCGGGATAAACTCAGTGGATGCGATTGTAGGAAAGAACTTAACAGCTCAAGATTTATGAGATTTTAAAATTGGCCGGCCTACAGACGGTTGTATTATTTCGATTTAAAAGAATATTACATCCAATCGTATTAGAGCGGATTTTGTTTCCCAACCGAAATGAAAAAGAAACAGGTAGCTTCGCTCATTTACATTACCGCTAAGTTGCGAATCTGTTATGCTTAAAGTAGGATGATAGCGCATTAGAAAAAACTTTGAATCCATTTCGAGCTTTGCAATTCCTTATCAGCTTCTATTCCTTAGCGCTGCTGTTTGCGCAAAGCATCAAAGCAAGCCTACCTAGCATTGTTCATTGAAAGCTATTATAATGCACTCTTTGCAGTTATAGAAATATCGGCCCTGAAATGGTGGTGCCTAAAGCGTCGTTAAGTCTTCTAATCAAATAGTTACAGGCTTCCGGTACAAACTTTTCGTTGTTCTGGTGCATAAAGAACCACACCGTACTCAGTCCCATGCTTTTCCAGGCCTTTAGCCTTTCCACCCACTCGTCCATCCGGGTGTAATCACTCGGCGCCAGATCGTTCCCGACAAAGCGTATAATGGCTTCAGTTGTGGTCAGTTCCATATGGACACAATCCCTTCTTCCAGCGGTATCAGATATTATTGTCCCTATATCGTGTTTGCGAAGCAATTCAAAAAGATCCTTACGATTTGACGGATTGCCAAACCAGTCCCTGTGACGCACTTCAACGCCGACCTTAATAGAAGTCGGTAACGCTTCCAGGTAAGCTTTAAGCTGCGGAAAGCTTTTAGGGGAGAAGTTTTCGCCCAACTGCAGCAGTAAGGGACCGAGATGGTTTCCGAAAGCAGTTAGGCTCTGATAGAATCTGGCCGTTTGTTCTTCTGCATTTGCGAGCCTGCGGATATGGGTGATGTTCTGCGGGAACTTGGGGCAAAACTTGAAATTGGGCACCTCCGCCACTTGCTGTACCCACTTGGAAAGCTGATCTGCGGTGTAGATGGTATAGAAGGAGGGACCAAATTCAATAGTATTGAAATTTTTGCTGTAGATAGGAAGCAACGCTTTGGCAGGCGTTTTCTCTGGATATATTTTGCCCATCCAACCTTTTTCGATCCATTTAGACGCGCCTACATATACTTTCAGTTCACGACCCTGATTAGCAGTTGCCAATGTACGCTTTGTCCCGGCCGTATCAGGGGCCAGTGAAAAGTTGATATCTCCCAGTGCGTCGTTAATATGTCCAAATTGCATCTGGTAAAATTAAAGATTAAGAAATTTCTGCAGCACAAATCCTTAGTTTAAATGTTTTATTTTGTAAAGATGGAGGAGGAGCAACATCCAGTTATAGGTTTTGGCCTGGAATACGGCAACCAATTGATCTATTGTGAGGCAATCATGCAGGACAATCATTATGACGTACTTTTCGACGGGAAATGGACAGCCTCGCTCGCACATAATGACGATTGGAATTGGATGCAGGCGTCCGGTGTAATCCTTCCCGACGAGACGATTGCTGAAATCGGTTTCAAAATAGAAAGCTACTACCAATAACAACGAAACTTTATGCCCGAGATACCCGATCTGAATATATTCGCAAGTAACCTAGCTAAACGCCTTGCCGGCAAAACGCTCAGCAACATTCGCATTCTGGTTCCGCGAAAACTCAAAGAACCGGAAGCCGCCTTTAAAGAAGCGCTTGAAGGACAACAACTGAAGTCTATCAACCGGGTGGGAAAACAATTGTATTTTGAATTTGCCGGGCACATTTTAGGGCTACACCTGATGCTTTACGGATCGATGCACTGGTATGAGGGTGCCAACGAGAACAAGTTTACCATCGCAGAACTCCTGTTTTCGGATGGTACCGGTCTTGCCATTACGGACTGGCAGAAATCCGTAATGCTGGCCCTTGACCCCGAGATATCAATAGTTCCTGATGCCATGGATTTGAAGAACGATTACCTGCAAACCGCGCTGAAGAAAATCAGTCGCCCGATCAAAACAGTGCTAACCGACGGCAAGGTAGTTCAGGGGATCGGCAATGCCTATGTAGACGAAATCCTTTACGCGGCGAAACTTTCCCCTTTTTCCATAGCTGCTAAGATTCCTGAAGAAAAAATTACGGTGCTGACGAATTCTGTCAAAAAAGTTTTAACCGAAGCGGAAGCACATATCCGGCAAAATTTCCCGGATACCATTACGGAGAAGGAACGTGATTTTCTGCAGGTCCACCTCCCTAAACACAAGGTGACACCTAATGGCGAAGATATTTTGGTAGCAGAAATCGCAGCGCGAAAAACTTATTACACGAAAGGCCAGGAGCTATTTGAATAACCTCATTTGTGAATGTTTGTCATAGAGAAACAAACAATATAAAGGTAGAGCATAACCCTTTTGCGGCGAGTGCGAGAGGTTTGTTAATTAAGAAAAACAGAATATATCAGCGTAATTCTGGACCTAAAGCATTTCCACAATTTAGTTCAACTAATCTGTGTTTTAATTTATTAAACGATTTTGCGTCACCTAAATTACGAACAAAATACAGGTAGTCGAATAGAAAACAGCCTCCTTGACTTTAAAGAAGGTTGGTGAGGGATCATTAATGAAAAACCCCTTAAATCGTTGACTCAAGGGGTTTCAAGTTGTAGAATTTGTCTAATCTGTGCGCTCAACAGGATTCGAATCTTTATCGTGATTTACTGATTTTTAACCCGCTTTTGCCGTTTTTAATATCTTGGTATTCTTGTCGGTACTCTTTCTATTTCTGACTTGAATTACATTTATCAATTATTTATCTAAAAACAAAGTAAATAAAAAGTCGACTGATAATATCCTGTTTAGCAGCGGGCATTCTGTGGTGTCGCATTACAGCCAAACAGGGATCAATTAACCCAAAGTGATATGGAAACCAAATTGATAGAAATATCCAACTGGATCGACAACGGATTTTCAGAAAATTCAGCGTTTTCAGACATTCATCTATTTAGAAATAAAAAGCCTTTGGGGCTATACGTATTAGGATCAACATTATCGAGTGCTGAGTCAGCAGCTCGACAAGGTTTACCATACGTATTTGCTGATTTCTTTCATCCGGTAATAACTGAAAAGGCAATTAAAATCTATAGAAAAGAATTTAAAAAGCCGAAATTTCGCGGTGATGATGCGCGGCAGGAAATCACCTTGTGTTTTAGAATCATCTGTGCAGAGACTGATGAGCAGGTCAGAAGGTTGCTGGCGCCTGTTCATTTAATGTATCGACAAATTCTTGAAAGTAATTTTATCAACCTTCTATATCCGGAAGATGCAATTGCATTGCTTGGTAGCATACCAACGGTTAAAACTAACAATTCATTAAAGAACGGCTTTCCCCAAATACTCGCCGGCACCCCAGGGCAAATTATCAGTTTAATTCAGAAAAAATTAAAAAGGGATCGGAAAGGTGGACGAGATTATGTTTCAGGATTTAATCACAGATCATGAGTCTAGAATGACCTGTTATCGCCTTTTAGATAGCGTGTTTAATTGAATGCATCACTATAAGGTCTATTGTATCTTAAGGTCTAAAGCTTTTCGGCCTAACATACCGTCACTACTAATTCCTTCTATAACGATATGATAAACGCCTGGTGAACTGAAGGTGTTAAACTCAAAAAACGCATGTCCGTTATTATCTGATAATATTTGAGGGTGCCAGTAAATAGTTTCTTCATAGTTACCATTTGCGATGCCCTTTGATAGACGGGGAGGGGTATAAAATTCTTTTACCAACTCATAGCCAGATTAGGTAAAAATAACTGTATTGGGTGCGGGAACATTCTTAGATGGCGCGTCGCCGCTCTTTCTTTGTTTAGTTGTAACAATGAACAGACCGCCATTACCTTTTTCTCCATAAACATAAGCTAGCGATCCAGCTTTAATTATCTCCACTGATTCTACATCTGCGGGGTTTAGACGATATAACTCAGACTGGTCGGCGTATATCCCGTCCAGAACTACTTGCACAGAGCCAGCTCCTCTCGTCGAATAAAAAGCCCCGTGACTCTCGCCAAAGCCTGATGGCAGATTATAAATTATGCCTTCTGCTAGTGTGCGATATTTTTTAAGCCTTTCACCTCCAATAACCGCATCAGCATTTCCAGCACCATTAAGGTTCGCAGAATTTTGGGCTTTCATTGTTTTGCCTTTGATAACAATTTCCTTCAACATCGGCGAATTTTTTACATTCCATCCTGTATCCGCTTCGCGTTTGCTGTATGATTTTTCTAGAGCCGTACTTGATATTGAATCAGGCGACAAGGTATTGCCGATTCCGTATCTATTTTCGAATTGTTCGTCGCCGTCCAGGATGACTTTAACTTTGTTTTTGTTCGGCAAATAGACGGCTCTCACAACAAACTTCGCACTATCAATAAAATCTAATTTACTAAACTCAAAGTGACCCAAATCATTAGTAGATGTAGTCAGAAACAATGGGCTTCCCGTTATGGAAACTATGGTAACTTGTGCGGCTTTTATAGGAGTGCCATCCAATCCGATTACTGTTCCGCTCACTTTTAAGTCTTTTTCTGGTTCGAAACTCAATTTTGTAAAAGAATTGGCAATCGTTTTCTTCCAGTCAAAACGTCGCCAGCCTTGTGTTAGCATTAAAAGATCGAGATTCGCCCTTCTTAAATTTGTAGTATCGGCGAAATAATAACTCGGTTCCGCAACAAACCCTTTTAAGTCAGAAGTAAGCAAAAGGTTGGAAAATATGGTTTCTTCGGTGTCGTCATTAAAGGGGAGGAGGCTTTTATTGGTAACGGATATCGAAAAGCTACCGATCGCAGGTTTAAAGTTGTAATCCGAAACATCAATTGAGATTTTAACCTTATCATCTAAAGTATAGGCAAGCTTGTCTGTTTTTATGCCAATATTAAGACCATCGTTGTTTATAAATACCAGTCTTTCCGCTAGTGGTTGATTATTTATAGAGAATACTGTGAGTTGGACAATTCCTGTTGGAAGTCTTCTTTTGGGAATAATGCCAGTTAGTGCCCCATTTGAAAGTTGATCTTGTACTGCATAGAAAATCAACCCGTTTGATTGAGCAATAATAACAACTGGATACGCCGATTTTCTAGAGGCGAGTGATATCTTTAAATAATTAGCATCTGAGTTGTCGCATAGTAACGCCAAATCGTTTGGACTGGACAATGGGATCGGAATGTCTTTTATTTCACCGTGAAGCGTTGTGACCATCGAATGGTAGGACCTGTTAGGTTCTGGTTTAAGCAAAAATGATCCCATCCCTAAGTGTTCTGTTTTGATCTCTGCGACTATTTTATTGTTTTCATCTTTGACAATACCTTTGATAATCGTACCGGTTCCATTGGGGCCGACTGCACGGAAAGCCTCTCGGTTTACTACTCCCGGGACAAGATTTCCTCCTTCCGGAAGAAATTTAACGAATGTGTTCGAGTTTATTTGTTGTTGGTCCGAAACAGAATTTTGTTTAACAGTTACCGTGCTGCCAACAAAAATGGATTTGTGAAAATAAAAGTCTTTTTCAAAGTTTCTCATCCATTTGGTGTAAGCCTTTATTTGATAATTGCCCTTTTGTAAGCGTGGAGATAAAGCGAGGTTACCCCACGAAAGGCCAGACTGAACGGGTAATATAATGGACTTCTCTAAAGAACCTTTGTCATTGAATAGGTCAACATATAGCACTTTACTTCGCTCAGTCAACTCATTCTTCTCCGCATTTATTACATACGCCTTAAACCAAATTGTATCACCAGCAATATAATATGGTTTGTCTAAATGCAGGTAAACCTTTTCTTGGGAAAAAATTTTCGGTAAATCGCTTTAAAGCACTAAAAATATCCTCGATGGGACCTCTCACTAAACTACAAATCTGAAGGTTAACGATAGTAAATAACAAAGAGAAATTTTTGACGGTCAACATATTGAGGGGTTTAGGCCAATTATTAGTATCTCCAGGTCGTTTGCAACGGAAAATGATTATATTCTATAACATTATTTTAAATATAGGAATTTATTAATATATATAAATATATGACCCCTATGTTTTAAATTAGCATGAAGAGAATAATCTTCCAGATCTTTAGAAAACCTAAATAACAGCCTTTGAAACCTTTACCATTTTATTTGCAATTAGATACAATGAATTGCGGACCAAGATGCCTGCGTATGATTGAATCGATTAAATGAAATACATGAGATGGAGGGCGAGGAGTCACCATCAGCCCAATATTTTAGAACAATTGCGCCATGTAGTGACTTAACGCTAAAGAACATTTGTTTCAAATACCCGGGCGCAGGAAATAACGATGTCTTATCAAATATTAATCTAACGATTCCAGCCAAAGAGACAACTGCTATAGTTGGCATGAGCGGCAGTGGAAAAACTACTGTACTTAAGCTACTTCTGGGTTTTTACTCAGCCACTAAAGGTGAAATTAAAATTGATGACGTGACAATAAATCAAATTCTTCCTACTATATGGAGAAAGAAGTGCGGAGTTGTTATGCAAGAAGGATTTATTTTTTCAGATACGGTGATAAACAACATCGCACCTGGAGAAGATAATCCTGATTTGAAGGAATTATGGAATGCGATCGAAATGGCCAGACTTGATGATTTTATCAATTCACCCCCGTTAGGATTATATACAAAAATTGGATTGGAAGGAAATGGGTTAAGCCAAGGCCAAAAACAACGCCTTTTAATTGCAAGAGCTATTTATAAAAACCGGAGTACTTGTTTTTTGATGAAGCGACCAATGCGATGGATTCTTTCAATGAGCTCTTAATTTTGAAAAATATCAATGACGTTTTTAAGGATAAGACAGTCGTAGTCGTTGCACATCGTCTTAGTACCGTAAAAAACGCAGATCAAATTGTAGTCATCGAAAGAGGAGAAATTGCCGAAATTGGAACTCATGAAATGTTAATTTCGCAAAAGGGAATTTATTTTAACTTGTTAAGATCACAACTAGAGGTCTTAGCTTAAAACTCAATGAAAAAAAAAGTTTTAGTCATACCGAATACGCCGAAAGTGTCCAAGCTATTATTTCAAAAGCACCACACTGGTTATTCAGGTGGTGGATTTTGATAGTTTTCTGGCTATTTTTTATTTTTTTCCACGCGTATAAAGCTTCCTGAAAAATTATTTGGACGCATCATAATTAAGGAGTTTACTCAATCCTATTATCTTTACCATAGGAAAAGTCCATCAGAACCTGTTTCTCAATTACTCGGAGAAATGCGGTTCAATCAAACTTTTTTTACAAAATTAAAAATTGGAATTCCTGTGTTCGTTCAACTGGATGCCTATCCATTTAAAGATTTTGGTTATCTCAACGGAACGTTGATTAAAGTGTCAGATAATCCCGCCAATGATTCGTTATATGTTGGCCTAATCGCGTTTGATAGTCAATTTGAAACTTCAATAAATTTTCATTTAAAGGTTACGAGCGGTATGATGGGGCAAGGTATAGCTATTCTCTCTAATAAAAGCTTAATGCAAAAGCTTTTAAGTTCAGTTAGATAGCTAGATCCAATATAACTGTCGACGAATAGCGAATGGCGGTTGCGGATCAAATATTTATAACAATTATCTTTTCGTTTGATAGATTGAGCCATTAACAGTGTTATAAAACCTAATCAACAATCAATATTGAATTGCTATTACCCTGCTCATCAGTTTCAATTTTTTTATTCTCAGGATCAAGGGTCCACACGCCATCTATGATAAATTTATATAAATATTTTCCGGGATCAAGTTTTTTTTGATAAGCCCATTGGCCGTAAGGGTGTTGACCCATTTTCCATTCATTTTTATTCCAGTTGTTAAAAGTTCCTGAAATCATGATTTCACTGGCACCAAACCACTGGAGTTTAAATGTAGTTCCCTCGAAACAATACGGACATTCCTCCGTAGGACTGTAATAGAGGTTAAATCCACATTTTTCACAAAGCCTCCTGCCGTCAGCATAATTAACCCAAAACTTAGCCATATGGGTCTCCGGAGGTAACCATTCACTAACTTCGCCGCTGTCTGCAAAATCGCTTATTTGTTTGATTGAATGATAAAGCAATTGACGTAATGCTAGTAAGTCTTTTGCAGCAATTCCTAAAGAAGGCCAATTACGTTCAAGATGTGGCCCCCCGAGATTTAGCCTGTTCGGTGCCCGCATGAAAAAAATATAGTTTGTTTCGTAGGCTTGACGATATAACGCTATTGCTTCTATCATAAAGTCCAAAGCTTCTGATAATTCATTTGAGCCTCTGTACTTGACGCCATTATTTAAGGTGATAATTTCGGTTTGAATGTTTTTGAGCGAGAGAAAAACGTATTCCCAAATCTCGTTATTCATACTTGCGAAGAGTACATTTTTCGATTTTAGGCTATTGATTACTTCTATAGCATCCTTTTTCAGCCCTTCCTGGAATTTGAATTTTAAAGGGCCAGCATTTACTTCTACGCTCTCCGGTTTAAGATATTGACTCAAATAAGCCTTTAGTGTTGCAAAATTATTAGCCATGATTATTTAGATTTAAAGTAAAGCTTTGCACAAACTGGTCTCAACTCTAATTAAAGCTACGTTGAAGTTACCAAATTAAATCCATGAATCTCGGCCGCGAAATAGGAAAGTGTTGGCAAAGTATTTAGCACGGTGTTGTGAGAATTTAAGAGATTCAAAAAACTGGTGAAGTTGCAAAATCATTGCGAACAAACTTGACTTTTAAGGATTATTTTAAGTAAGGGTGTTTATGCGAGGTATTGATATTGGCAAATAATTAATTATATTGCGATAACCAAACCTGTCACTATGAATTGTTTTTTCAAACCACGTCTGTGGCTAATAGTTCTTTTCCTGACAATCTTCAGTTGTAAAAAGGACTCTTCTACCTCAACTCATTTACATACGGATAATGCAGGCGTTGAAATAAGAAATTGGCTGGCGCTTCAAAAAGATTCTACTCACGTCGGCGAATTAACAAGCCATATTAAATGGGCTGAAGCACTTACACTGGCCGGGGATAGCAATTTATATTATTATGCAGTACCCGTTACCGGCTCTGATGAAAACTATAGCCCAAAAAAAATCTGCAGGTTTTTGATAGTTGAAGCCCAGTCAGATAAATCGCAAGGCTATTTACTAGAGGTACTTGCATCAGCCAAAGAATTTGATCAACATAAAGAAGAGTTAATAAAGGGATTTGCCAATATTAATATGAGCTTTAGTTATGAAGGAGACCTTTCCAAATTTACTATCAGCGGGGACTTTATAGAAAGCACCAGTTACGTTTCCGGCAAGCTCAAATCTTACTCCAAAATCTATAAAAAAACAAGTAGCGCTCCTAAGGCGATTCTCAGCTCGGGCAAGCAAGTCAATGATGTCTGTACCGATTGGTGGCTTAATGTAAACTATACGGATGGTACTGCGACGTCGACCTATTTGGGAAGTACATGTACCTGCGGTGGCGTTATTGCTTCACGTGACAAAATTGGCATTCTTTCTGTTAAAACATTGTGCGGCGGCGGCGGTGGCCCAGGAAGCCCGGGAGATGGTGGGGACAGTCCGGGATGCATTCACCAGGGTTCAAGTATTAAAAATAATAAGCTGATTCTTGCTGCGGGAGATCCTTGCACGGTAGAGCCACCCAAGGTTAAGTTTAACCTTTGTAATGGTCTGTCCGTACAACAGATAGCGGACTTTCAATCAACTTATAACTATTTGACAACGGGCAATTGTTTACAGCAGGCGCTGACTGTCAAAATAGAGGGGAAAGAAATCAATGTTTGTATAGGAGCAATGTCAGATCCATCAGCTATCGCGCAATCCACACCAGGTAATTTGGTTTGGAACCAAAATTTAGTTTTCTATGCGGGTACTTTGCAAGAAGAGCTCTTTCACCAGGTGCAGTTCGATTATTACGGCACAAATGCATCGCATGCGAATGTTGAATTCGAGGCTGCCTTGCTCCGCGACATGACAGATCATGCTTACGATGCGCTGCATTTAGCCAGCAGTGAAGATCAGGATAGATATAGAGCATTTCTGGATAGGATAACCGCAAACAACACAGGTTACCCAAAAACAATGAGTGATATTATGCCAACTCCTCAGGATGAGGCCTCCTATTTCAGCCTGGTAAATGCTTACAATAATCAATATGGAACCGGAAGTAGCCATCATGGCGTTGTCGATAATTCGCTTAAACCAACCGCTCTGTTAGAAGTCACTAATCTTTCAAAATGCCCGTAAAATGAAAACGATATTAACCATTCTATTTATAGCTATAGCCACCACCACGCACGCTCAGCAAATTTATTCGACTGGAACAGTTCAAGGTGTCAATCACACCTATATTGTCAAGACAAGAGATTTTCCGTCAAACAACCCCCTTGTATCTATTGCGAATACTCAAAATAAAACAAGTGGGCAGCGCATGAAAAGCAATCGGCTCGATTATGTTGATCCGGTACTCTTGGGCGTGAAAATAAACAATACCGCTTTAAACAATATTTTTAAGGAAGAAATTGAGCCTTCGGTTCTTCAGCGATTAGCCGCTAACCCTCAGAATTACGTAGGCCTGATCATAAATTTTAAACAAGATGGTAGCGTACTTGATGTCACATTTTCAACTCAGCAGACCTCTACTATAACTCCGCGCATCTTTGAAAAGATTGAAGACAGGATAAAAAGCGAAATAACTGCCACCTTTAATCAAGACAAAATTCCGGGCATTGGGGCACCTGCTTACACGACCTTCAATTTCATCACTAAATCATACATTATTTACTTTTATAAACTTAAACAGGTACAATAGTTTTTCTCTGGATAACGATTAGATGATCGATTGAAATCATAAAAAGAGTCATCCTCGAACATGGTTGCAGTGTTAATTGTTCGAAAATTACACATTCTTTTGCACAGTTTTTTTGAAACATAATTCTAAATTTTCTTCAGACGTAAACTTTGTAAATGAAAAGTCGCTTTCAAAATACTGCTTATTTCAATCTGTTCCCATATTTTGAATGATATCGATATCGACCAAAAGATTAGAACACTAATTTATTTCTTTGGTTCTTTCGTTAAACGTTGCCTTTAAAAAGCGGCTTCCCTATTATAAGTTTGGTAATCAGTATTTTATAGTTTATATTAGATATGCTTACAAAGTTCGAACTGGAAAGCTGCCATTGATACAGTCATTAAATTAGGCGGGTTAAAGGTTAGAATAAGGGAGGATCAACAATACCTAACCTGCGAATCATGGTAAACGGTTCACTCATTTCATCCCGTTATATCAAAATTTGTATCGTACTCTCGATATTGGCGGGTGTGTTTTGTTTTGCGGTCGAATTTGAAACCTATCGAACGAATGTGCATAATAAGGTTATAGGCTTAAATCAGGCATGGCAGTCCAACGCCAATAGGGAAATCAAGGTGGCTGAACATTATCCTGAATATGTACAGACCGCTTATAAAGACATAGAAGATTTTACGGGTATTTTACTTGACGACAATTTTAAGGAATGGTTTGACGGCTTTTTGGAGCAGGCTTACAATATCGATACACTTTCGAAATATAAAAATAAGTTGGATTCCGTGGTGAAGAATTACAATGGTCGATGGCAGATCACGCGAGATGTTGACAACATTGATCAGGTTAATTACAACAGAGGGCAATTATTAAATAAGATGAACCCGCCCGATCAGTTTAGCGACCGGGTGTTTAATGCATATGTTGACTATATCCAGGCCAGTTTCCCGTTTTTACTCAAATACAGGGATACTTCCCGAAATTCGTTTGAAAATTACAGCGATAGTTTGATGCATCGCATTTTGGCTAAAAATTATCGTGATTTTATATTAGTTGCTCCCTACATCAAGATTCATCGATTCTTTATCGCAAGCCAAGCTCCATCGAAAGAGCAATCAAGTAATATGAATTATAGCATGGCCGTCTACCCCGCGTATTACAACAATACATTCAGTGGACTGGTTGTTCCAGAACGACCGTGGTATAAAGCAGCGTTTAGTCGAAAATTTCCGCTACACTATCGACGAGCAGACAGGTATTATGATGCGTTATACGGATTAACGGGATTATACAATGATATTTCAACAACAACGACAACGGTGCTGGATCGAACTTTTGTCTGTTCCTTCACAGTTCCTAATTTGAATCCTAAAATAAGATTTTTTGCATGTCTAGACTTATTCTATGATAATGGCAAGGAATTTACTTGCCCAAGTCCCTTTACGTTATCTAGAAAGGCTAGTATTCCAGACAACTCAATACTGGGCAGGTTACCGTTCCAATGGGTAACCTCACTCAGGCTGGGATACTGTTTTTTGGCGGACGGCCTGTTTTCTGGATTGATTCTTTTCTTACTATTACAGATTCGCCTGATGAAGATTGGTATCCTGCGTCTATTTGAAAGTGTAATCAATCAATTGAATAGCGATTCCGTCTTGCTTTTTCGATTAAGAAGAAGAGAAGTACGGGCGTTAACTCCTGAAAATGTGTTTAGTCCGCCAAAAATAAAGTTGGAAGATACTGTTCAAATTGCATCTAAACATGAAAAGGTGTTGGAACGCGGCTTGGGATTTGATGGTAAAGTCAAATGGCTTTTCGCCCGTTTATATAGCTCTAGGAAGGACTCCACCGAAACGGAGGATAAAACTGTCAGTGCGGCGACTACTGAATTGACCCTCGGAATCGACAATATTAATTATTACAAGCGCATCGAGTTTTGGAAAATATACACGGGTAGTAGTCAACAGGAAGCAGGTGAATTTATCGTGAAATGGATGAATGCCATCTTTACGAAAGAAGAAATTTCGATTGATCTTCGTCGTGGGGAGTTTAAAAAAAGAGTGCCATTTAAACGCCAGAATGAAGTACTTGTATACCTCAAAAAAGAATTTGAAGCGCGCTTACAGACCAGAGACGAAGATCAATTTGACATCAAGGTGGAGGTTGGTCCGAAAGAGAGGGTAATTCTTGACATTCCTAACAGTATTGAAAATTGCAAACTCGAAAACCGCACCATATTGGAATATTTTACTTTGATAGGACGCCTGAATCGTTTTTATGAAAAGAAACTTTTCTTTCGTTACCGTGAAAATGATCACATCGAGTTTGAATATTTTCTTGAGTTGTATCGAAATATGAACGTTTATACTGTTTGCGGAATTGCTTTTCTGGAAAATCTGAACAGCAAAGAATCTCTGGAGAATTTTTTTAAAAATACGTCAAACGTAAACCGATTATATATTGAGACGGTACAAGGCCAATTTCTTAGGTTCTTTAATGACCTCCCACCTGGTGCGCAACAGCAATTAAAACATTTAAATAAAGACAGATTTCGCATTTATGCCTTTAATTCCGAAAGAGCTGATCAGATCGCCAAGTACAAACATTAGGATTTTGCCTTGGTTAAAAACGATTTAAAACAAACAGAATACGTTCTTTATCATACACCAACTTCAACAAAATCTGAAATCGGCTGGGCCAGTTGGAGGCGGATTGATATAGATTTTTACAGCGCGGTATATCAACTGCTTAAGACAGAGCTCGACCAGGATAGCATAGATATAACGGAATATCTACCATCAAGCAGCACCGATAAGAAAATACCTTGACTTTTACCGTGATTCTTTTCCAGGCGCTCCGAAGGTATTCCGTAAAGTATCGGAGTGAGGTCATCTAATCTTACGATAACATTGCTATCACTGTTGTTAGATTTAGAGTCGGCAATTCTTAGCATTAATGTGAGAGATATAGTTGATATGGCAATGAACACTTTAATGAAATAGGTGCCCATGGCTGTCATGTGAGTTTGGCTTGACACGCTGCGCTATGCCGCCAAATAATGTTTGCATCAGATGTTTACACAGAGGTAACATCAATCGTTTAACTTCGCCGCATGAAGAAATATTTGTTATCGTTCGTGTTCGCCCTATGCGCTGTTATATTAGTATCCTGGGGATATGTTGGTCATCAAACGGTCGCTTTAATTGCAGAGAAGCATTTAACGCCTCAAGCCCAGGAAGCTGTTAAAACATTGTTAGGCAATCAATCTATAGGTGATATAGCCAGTTGGGCGGATGAGATCAGGGATGACAAAACATTTCCGGAACACTTCATTAACGCCCCCTTGGGTTTAACCCGTTCCCAGTTTGAACAGGAGGTGATAAGTCAACCGCAGGATAACGTTTACAAAGCGATCCTTGCTAATGAGGCTATTCTTAAAAGTGTGATGACATCACATGAGGATAAACAGAAAGCCTTAAAGTTTATCGTGCATTTTGTAGGTGACCTCCACCAGCCTTTTCATGTATCCCGCAAAGAAGACCTGGGCGGTAACAAGATTCAGGTCCGGTTTGAAGATAAAGGAACAAACCTGCATTCCCTCTGGGATTCCAGGCTGATAGACAAGCAGGGTTTGAAATCATCTGAAATGGTAGCGCAGCTCGACCAGGCTACCCCTGACCAAATCAAACAGTGGCAGTCTGACAGCTTAATGCAATGGATATGGGAAAGTTATCAGATCGCCACCAGACTTTACGCTGAAGCTAAACCTGGCAGCAAGCTGGGTGAAGAATACTATCAAACACACATCGGTATTGTTGACGAACGTATAGAGCAAGCAGGCATTAGATTAGCCGGTTTGCTAAACGAGCTGTTTAAAAATGTTGAGGTAGCTTCTTTAAAAGCTAACGCGATAGACTCAACTTCTAAAGACAAGGATCAAATAGCACGGTATATTGAGCTTAAAGATATCAGCAAGCATCTTAACGAAACTGTTGTTACCAAAGGTGAAGTATCAGGCAGACGTGATATGGGTAGCTTTGTGTTGGTCAATCTGGGTGGGGAATATCCTAATCAATTGCTTACCGTTATGTTAAGAGGGGAATCCAAAAGCCTGGCTAAGGAATTGACCGGCAAGTACATTAGTGTTGAGGGTAAAGTGATTGACTATAAGGGCAAGCCTGAGATTGTGGTAACGGAAGTTGCAAAGATTTCGATCTTGCCATCGGCTGAATCCGACGGTAAATAAAAGCGCTGTTCATGGAAAATCCAAATCCTGTTTTTTGCCAAAGAAAGCAATCTCGTATTTGCACAATGATGATTTCCACATTAGGTTAACTTTTCAACAATTAGGTCAAGTTAATCTGGCGTTCCTATTTTAGCGATAGCGTTTCCGGATGGGGCTTTTAAATGGAAAAACAGTATTCAATAAATAACTTTGTGACCTTATCAGCAAATGGTAAGGTCGCGATCAATTCGGAAGAACAACAAGCGAACCTTTACCGATGGTTTAAGGAAGCGGGCTTTGGCCAAAGCGAGTTAAATGGGAAGATTGTCTTTTTTAAAATCGTGAATAACGTCGTCGTGCCTTCTTCGATCATCGCTATGCGATATGAATTTCTGCACTTCCTGGAATCTTATGATTTTAGGGAATGGCCGGAAGGGGTGACCAGACTTGATCTGATCGAATGGTTTTATGATACCAGGCCACCGAAGCGCAATGAACTTTTAAGAGATTTTTTATATCGGGAGCTTTCCAAAACGGAGCAGGAACAGTATTTGACTTATAGCGGTCGTCATCACAGGCTTGTTATCAATCCTGATGAGTTGCCTTCCTGTGCCTAAAGATAAACCTTAAAGAAAAGGTCAAGGTTCAAGATAAAATAAAGATCCGTTAGCGGGTCAGGTCGCAGTTACCTGAATGACCGGACCTTATTCAGGTCCTGGTCTTGGTGGATTTCCGTAAAATAAGGTCCGGTTGAATGATTACTTTATGAAGATCTTTTAAACGGACTTTGTTCTCCAGTTTGTCCAAAAGTATCTTGAATAACTGTTCAGCCATTTCATCAAGTGGCTGCGCGATCGCACTGATCGATGGGTTGAAAATTTTGAAGACATCGTGGTCATCAAATGCAATGACAGAAATATCTGAGGGTATATGTAAACCGGCTTCTGTAATGGCTTTGATGCCGCTTAGCGCCAGGTAGTTGGTGGCAAACACGATAGCTTGTAAATCGGGATTGCTTTTGATAAAGTCAAGCGATTGCGATACCGTGGTGTCGACGTCATTCTCAAAAGGAATCTCCAGGATAAAGGGATCGATATGGTGCCTCCTTAAAGCAGCAAGATAGCCGTCGCGCCTCTCCAGCATTTGCGTTTGTTGGGAATCCAAAGTAACCAGCGCAATTTTTTTTGCGGCAGTACTGATCAAAAACTCCACGGCTTCAAATGTGCCGTTATAATTGTCGAGCCCAACATAATCAGTGGGCGTACCAGGCAGGAAACGGTCAAATAATACCACAGGCAAATTGTCGTTTACTAGTGCTTTGATTTCCGCTTCGATCCCATTAGGCGGGGTGATGATATAGCCATCAACATGGCGTGCACGCAAGAGGTTGATCAGTTCCTTCGTCTTTTCGGGGTCATTCTCCGTACTGCAGTAAATTATTTTGTAACCGTTTTTATAGGCAAGGGCCTCTAAATGGTAAGCGATGTGGGAGAAGAAGTAATCAGATATTTTCTCTACTAACAGGCATATCATCTTTGTTTTGCCGGTGCTCAGGCTTTTGGCAAGTTGGTTAGGTTGATAACCGTTTTCTTCAATGAACTTTAGCACGCGCTCGGTAAGCTCGTTACTTATCCGTTTCTCTTTAGCTTTACCATTTAAAATAAACGACACCGTTGATTTCGCAACATTAAGTTGACTGGCGATATCGTTTATGGATAGTCTCTTCTTCATTTATTTAAGGTGTTGGTTGGCTTTACGAACTGTGCTAAATAGCAAATTTAATCTATTTGGTTGTTTAAAGCCGCTAAACAATTATTTAAGTCTATAGTCGGGCTACCTGCTCTTTAAAAAACTTATGCTTCAAATGTAATTATTTGAATTTGCAAAACCGGTTTTATTAATTATTATTGTAAACAGGTTTGCAAATAAATTCCAAGAAACCATTTGCAGCGTGTTATAAACCAATTATTTACCGATAGTTAATCAGCAATTTTTCGCACCGGGTTCAGAAAGCGCCGGATGCAGGCGATGCGCTATCCTCAAAATCAGGGTACTTATGCCAGTTGATCTTACATCCAGCTACATTCTGACTGCCGATATCGGCGGTTCTCACATCACCGCAGGGCTCTATGATACAGAAACTAAATTCGTTTTGGCAGAGAGTTTTGTACGCATGGAAGTCAACAGTAATGGAAGCGCGTATGAAATAATGGATGTATGGCAAAATGCCCTGCGTGCCGCAAAGCAGAGCCGATTAGCTAATTCCGGGTTGGCTATTGCGATGCCGGGGCCATTTGATTACGTTAACGGCATTTCCTACATTAAAGGCCTGAGCAAGTACGAATCGATATTTGGTATCAATATCAAAAATTATTTAGCCGAAGCCCTGGCTATCAAAACGAGCTCGATTTATTTCCGGAATGACGCAGAATCAACCATAGCAGGGGAGGTGTTGGCCGGTGCTGGTAAAAATTACAGGCGATTAATCGGCATAACCCTGGGCACCGGCTTCGGTTCGGCCTTCGCTGATGAAAAAAATGTGCTGGATTTAAACCTGGGTAGCAATCCTTTTCGGGAAAGTATTGCCGATGATTATTTTTCTACACGTTGGTTTCATAAACGTTATCTGCAGTTAACTGGTAAAAACCTGACCGATGGCGTAAAGGAATTGGCCGGTCTGGCAGAAAAAAGCGAATTGGCCAGGGGAATTTTTTATGAATTTGCAGATAATCTTGCTGAATTTATTCAAAAACCGGTTTTTCAATTGGAACCGGAAGCGTTGCTGCTTTGCGGAAGTATTGCCAAAGCTTCGCGATTTTTCTTGCCCCGTTTAGCTAAAAACATCAATTCAATATCGTTATCGCTTTCTGAATTAGGCGAATATGCGCCATTGATTGGCGCGGCTGCAATTGTGAGATAACAAGCCGTTTGATTGGGATAGTCAAAAAAAACTTTTTAAATAGTTTGCAAAACCGGTTTTATTAATTAATATTGTCAACAATATAAAACCGGTTTTGCAGCCAATAATTACCGGTGCTTCTATATAAACCTAAAATACATCTTAATGAATACCATTCGATTTAAGCTGGCGGCGGCCATACTTTGTTTGCTGCATGTTAATATTTCGCTTGCGCAAAAAACAATACCTAATAAGTTGCCCGCCTGGGCCTTTGGCGGATTTACCAGGCCTGCCGGCATTAATCCGATCATATCGCCTGATACCAGTTCTAAATTCCTGGATCCGATGTCTAACAGACGGGTTGGCTGGGAAGCATTTTACACTTTCAATCCGGCAGCGACCCTAAAAAACGGCAAAGTAGTGGTGCTATACCGTTCAGAAGATATGACGGGTGATTCTATCGGTACACGCACATCGCGTATCGGTTATGCCGAAAGCGCCAATGGGTTATCATTTACAAGAAGCGGCAAGCCAGTGTTGTATCCTGGTGATGATAATCAGAAGGAGTTTGAGTGGCCGGGTGGGTGCGAAGACCCACGTGTTGCAGTTACCGAAAAGGGCACCTATGTGATGTTTTACACGCAGTGGAACAGAAAAGTACCCCGACTGGGTGTGGCTACTTCGAAAGACCTGAAAACATGGGTTAAACATGGGCCGATTTTTCGGAAATTTTATGGAGGTAAATTTGCCGATATCCCCAATAAATCGGCTTCTATCTTAACAAAACTGAAAGGTGGCAAACTGGTAATTGCCAAAGTTAAGGGCGTTTACTGGATGTACTGGGGCGAGTTGCACGTATTTGCAGCAACATCTACCAACCTGGTGGATTGGAAGCCTGTTACAGACGGAAAGGGCGAGTTGAAATGGCTGATCTCGCCAAGGAAAAATTACTTCGACAGCGATTTAACAGAATGCGGGCCGCCTGCAATCATGACCAAAAATGGCATCATCCTCTTTTATAACGGCAAAAACCATCCCGGCGATGGGGGTGATAAGCGTTTTAATGGAAATTCCTATTGTGCCGGGCAGGCGTTATTTTCTTTAAATGATCCGACAAAGGTTATAGGCAGGCTTGCCGTCCCGTTTCTGCGTCCAAGAGAACCATTTGAAAAAAGTGGTCAGTATGTTAATGGAACGGTGTTTATTGAAGGCCTAGTGTATTTTAAAGCGAAGTGGTACCTGTACTATGGTTGCGCCGATTCGCGGGTGGGCGTAGCGGTATTTGATCCGCATAAACCCGCCGCACCTGATCCTTTACCAGCCTTGTAAACGTTGTGAAAATCGCTGATATCAAAAATATGGAAAAGTATTCCTGGTATCAGCCAAGGTACCGAAAACCAATAAACCAATGAGAAGAAAGGGCATTCTTATGAAATAAGCTATACAATCTCTACCGCTGGTAATAATGGCTATGCTTTCTATTATTCGCGACAGCCAATTGATCTATTGGCCTAACAATCAGATGTTAATTGTTAACTAAATAAGAAAAGTATATGAAAAAAACTTACAGTTATTTCATTATCCAACGATATGAAAAAGGGGTAAGCCTGAATATTAAACTGGCAGCTGCTTTGGTAATCGCCGCCACTACTCAGTTTGCTGTTCATGCGGGCTCTTTAAAAGTAAAAAGCCTTTCCGTAAAAACGCATCAAACGCAAAAGGCTGATGTGAAGATAACAGGTACCGTGGTAGATGCTACAGGCGTTTCGCTTCCGGGAGCAACCATTAGCTTAAAAGGCGGGCGTGGGGTTGCTGTAGCCGATGTTAACGGCCATTTTACGGCTACCGTGCCGGAAAATGCTGTTTTAACCATTAGTTATACCGGGTACGTTAGTCAGGACATGGCAGTGGCCGGCAAAACCGACCTGAGGATTGTATTGCAGCAAGCTGCCAATAACCTTAACGATGTGGTTGTGGTGGGTTACACCACGCAAAAGAAAAAGGATTTAACCGGTGCTGTATCTGTAATCAGTAGCAGGGATATTACCGCATTGCCGGTCGGCGGCGTGGACCAGGTTTTACAAGGCAAGGCCGCTGGCGTGTCTGTCACCGAAAATACCGGTGCACCTGGTGATGGCATCTCTGTCCGTGTGCGCGGCGTGGGAACCATTAACAACAATGATCCATTGTACATTATAGACGGCGTGCCCACCCAAAACGGAATTAACGAGATATCGCCGAATGATATCGAAAGCATCAATATTTTAAAGGATGCGTCATCTGCAGCTATTTATGGCGCCCGTGCGTCAAACGGCGTGGTCATCGTAACGACCAAACGGGGCAAATCGGGTAGAACGCAGGTGAGTGCAAGTGTTTATACGGGTGTTCAAACGGCACAGAACCTGATCAAAATGGCTAATAATTCGCAGTATGTGGCATCCTATAACACCGCGGCGAGGAACGATGGCAGGCCGGGAATTTCAGATAGTCTAGCCCGGACCTTGTCCGACGTAAACTGGCTTAAAGAGGTGCTGAAACCCGCACCGATTACCAACGCTCAATTATCGGTCAGCGGGGGCAATGATAATTCGCAATACATGGTTTCCGGCAACTATTTCACGCAGGATGGTTTAATCAAAAATTCATCTTACGACAGGTTTAACCTGCGTACCGCGGTAAGCGGTACCGTGAATAAATGGTTAAAATTAGGTACCAACGTTAACCTGGCTTATTCAAAAACCAGGGCGGTAGGCAGTTCGGGCGATGGTTATACCGGTGCAGCGGCCAGTGTGGTGCGCTATGCATTGTTCCGTACGCCGGGTACGCCTGTTTACAACGCCCAGGGACAATTTGTGGATTTGCCTAAGCAAGATGCCCTGTTAGGCAACTTTTTAGGAGATGGTATCAATCCCGTTGCCATGGCCGATGCGACCAACAGCAATACCTATGGCTACTCTGTTTTAGGCGATGCCTTTATTGAAATTGATCCTGTTAAGGGACTGAAGATCAAATCGGACATCGGCCTAAACCTCATTCAAACAGATTACAAGCAGTTTTATGAAACTTATGGTATCGATCGTTTCTTTAATTCTCCTAACTCCCTGGCCCAATCACATGCCAATGATTTGAGTTACAACTGGACCAATACCGCTACCTACGATCTGATCTTTGGTAAACATACCTTTAACTTTTTGGCCGGTTCCGAAGCCATTAAGCAGGATGTGCAGGCTTTGTCGGCGTCGCGTAAAGGATTTGTTAATCAATCTCCAAATTTCCAGTACCTGGATAATGGTACCGCCTCGAGTCAGCAGAATGGCGGCAATGAGTACCATTCGGCATTGTTTTCCATTTTTGGACGTATCGGCTATCAATACGATGATAAATACCTGGCCAGTGTAAACTACAGACGAGATGGCTCTTCGCAGTTAGATCCTTCTTCCCGTTATGAGAGCTTTTATTCGGGTTCGCTGGGTTGGAGAATCGACCGGGAGGAATTTATGAAAGATATTAAGCCGATATCCACCTTGAAGTTACGGGCCAGTATCGGGCAATTAGGTAACTCCCAAATAGGAACGTATCCGTATACTTCGCTTTTGAGCGGTAATTTTTATTATCCATTCGGTGGCGTAACGACACAGGGTTACAGTATCACATCGAAAGGAAACCCGAATATTAAATGGGAAAAAAGCACCCAGGAAGACATCGGGCTTGATTTAGGTTTCTTTGACAATACCTTGTTGCTTACAGCGGATTATTACATCAAAAATACTTCAAACGTTTTATTGAACCTGCCGCTCCCGAGTAGCGCTGGCAACGGCGGTAACCCTGCAGTGAATGCCGGCAAGGTACGTAACAGTGGCATCGAGTTAGAGTTAACCTATCGGAAAACAATAAATGAAAAGCTGAGCTTTAACGTAACCGGCAATTTTGCTACGGTGAGTAATAAGGTGACCTCACTTGCAGGTGCCGCACCTATTGCTAACGCACGGGTAGATAATAACTACTTTGCAACCTTAACGCAGGTTGGCCATCCTATCGGCTCGTTCTACTTATTACAGCAGGAGGGTATATTCCAAAACGCGCAACAGGTATTTACGCATGCTTACCAGGGCCCAGGAATACGCCCCGGAGACGTGATGTATAAAGACGTTAACGGCGACGGCGTGATAGACGATAAAGACCGCACCTTTGTGGGCAGCCCGATCCCTAAATTCACCTATGGCCTTACCGCCGGTGTAACCTATCAGAACTTTGATTTAAGTGTGTTCTTTCAGGGAGTTCATGGCAATAAGATCTATAATCAGGTGTTAACCGATATCGAAGGCTTCTACAGGCCGTTTAATATTACCGAGCGGATTGCCAATAACGCCTGGACGGGCCCCGGTTCAACCAATACCTATCCGCTGTTATCATGGACTGATGGCACGAACAACAAACAACCGTCTACCCGTTTTCTGGAAAGCGGCTCCTATCTGCGTTTGAAAAACGTCCAGTTGGGATATAAATTAGGTAAGAATGCTTTGCATGCCATCGGTTTATCATCTGTCAGAATTTTCGCCAGCGGCCAAAACCTGCTCACTTTCACCAAGTACAGTGGCCTCGATCCGGAACAATATTATAATGCCAACAACGGAAACGCCGTGACGGCAGTGGGCATCGATTGGGGAACTTACCCATCGGCACGGACGTACACGATAGGTCTTAACGCTAATTTCTAATCTTTAAAATCATGAAGATGAAATCGAAACATATTTATTTATTTGCGGCCGGCTTGCTGGTGATAGCGGCTTCAGGGTGCAAAAAGTTCTTGGAGCAGCCGGTGCTTGGTCAATACCAGTCTGATAATTTCTTTACTTCGGATGCCAATGCGGTACTGGCAGTTAACGCAGCTTACGCACAGCTGACATTTACCGATGCTTCGTCGAACGCGATATGGGTTTTAGGCGATCTGGCCTCCGACGATGCCATCAAAGGTAGCAGCGACGGCGACCAGGCGGATTTCCTAAACATTCAAAATTTCAATATCAACCCATCAAATTCGGCTGTCGAGGCCGTTTGGAAGCGATATTATGATGGTGTTTTTAAATGTAATGTCGTAACCGATGGTTTAGCCACTGCGCAGCCGGGTGTATCCGAGGCTACCCGTAACTCGGTATTAGGACAGGCAGAGTTTTTAAGGGCCTATTACTACTTTAACCTTACCGTGGCCTATGGTGACATACCCTTGCACCTTAAAGTAGAAACACCAGAAGAATTGCAAAGCCCCGCTATACCGCAAGTGCAGATCTACGCACAGATTGAAAAGGATTGCCAGGCTGCAGCTGGTGTATTACCCAATACCTGGAGCGGGGCCGATGTGGGGCGTGCCACTAAAGGTGCTGCGCTTGCCTTGTTAGCCAAAACTTATTTATTCGAAAAAAAATGGGCTTTGGCGGCTTCAACAGCGGCACAGGTTGAGGCATTGGGTGTATATAGTCTGTTGCCGGTATTTGCCGATAATTTCAGGGCGGCCACTAAAAATAACGCCGAGGCGGTGTTCTCCATTCAGCATACCTCCGGATTGTCGCCTTTTCAGGGTAATAATCTTAACCAGTGGTTTGCACCGCGTACGTTAAACGGGTACGGGTTCTACTTACCAACGCAGAGCCTGGCAGCCAATTTCGAAAAATCGCCTGGCAATGTGGACGATCCGCGTCTGGATTATACGGTTGGCCGTGCCGGACATCCTTATTACGACAGCGCCTTCGACCCCAGCTGGACAAGCACCGGATATGTTAGTAAGAAACATACCCAGCCATTATCTGAAATACCGCTCAGCATTAAAGGCGATGGCAACTTAAATTATCAGGCCATCCGCTTTGCCGAAGTTTTGTTGATCGAATCGGAAGCTTTAAATGAGTCGGGCAACAGCGCCGGGGCGTTGGTCCCGCTTAATAAAGTACGTAAACGTGCACGCGAAAGTTATATCAATGATCCAACACTGGCTGCTACAACAAACGGCATTGTTCCGGCAGGCTTATTGCCCGATATCACAACGACCAATCAGGCAACCCTGCGTGATCTGATCCGCGTGGAAAGGCGCTCAGAACTGGCCCTGGAATTCCACCGCTTCTTCGACATTATCCGGTATGGCGCTGATTATGCAACCAGGGCGTTGAAAGATAAACCTAACTTTAGTTATACGACCAATCAGTTTTTCCCTATACCGGAGAGCGAAAGGCAAACTAATTTAAAATTAGGTAAGTAATGATGAACTTCTATAAGCAAGAAACTATGAACAAGATTAAATATAACAGTGTCATGCTGACTATTTTAGCAGCTGTGCTGATCTTCTGCATATCGTGTAAGAAGGATCATGATCATCCTGATTACAATTCAAATAAAGCAAAACTAAGCCTGCAACTGGATTCTGCTAAAGCGCTATACGCGGCAGCTGTTGAGGGGAAACAGGCGGGCGATTATACCATAGGTTCCAAAGCAGAATTGCAAACAGCCATTAACCTGGCAACGCAGGTAACAACGGGCGATTTTACACAGGAACAGGTAAATAATGCTTCATCAAGTCTTACACGTGCAGTAGCATCTTTTAAAACCAAGCAAATCCAGGAAATATCGGTTGAAAACCTGGTCGCCTATTGGAAATTTGACGGCGATGTTACGGATGCCAGTGGCAACGGACATAACGGAACTTTAAAAACAGGCTGGATAGGGGCATCTGCTGCAACTGCAACGGACGGTGGAACGTTGCCGGTATTATCGGCAGACAGGTACGGCACAGCTGGAAAAGCTTACGCCTTCGACAATGGTGCTTATGTGGAAGTGCCGTACGCCGCTGCGCTGCGGCCAA
>NZ_WWEO01000034.1 GCF_009928685.1 Mucilaginibacter agri
AACCTTAAAAAATAGCCGCATTATTATGTAAAGTGATATTGTAAAGTAGACGGCTAAACGCACAGGTTTAACCCCTTTTATGATGTTGCTTTACATAATCTTTTACTTTCCATAATGATGGCATTATAAGCACCGAACAAAGTGCCTGCGGTGGTTTCCATTTGTTGGGTTTCGTTACCCATTGCATAAGCAAAGGCATTATCTACAATGTTCGTGTAGGTGGTGGACAGCTTATCCAGTAAACCCAATTCCAAGTTTTGTATCACTTCCTTATTTGGAGCCATAGCAACCTGTATCAGTTTTTTCACCTGCTTATCCGTAATGCGAACATTTGTCTAGTAATTAAACAGTTCCTGTAATTCCTCGCCCATTTTATGGGAAATGCCCATTAAGGTATGCGCCTGTTTCAGGCGGTCATTAGCCGAGGCGGTATGCCTAATCTTAATAGCGGTGGTGCGGTTGCGCAGGGCGGCATTGAGCGTATTGTTGCAAACGATACGAATTGGTGTAAATGCTGCGGTTATACTGCCGAACCCATCGTGGGAGGTAGTTAAAAACAGGTATTGTTCTATTAAATCCTGTTTGCCAACCTTGATAAAATCGGGTAATTTGGCGGTGATAAATATCCGCTCTCCTTTACCCAATGCGCCTGCGGTCTCGTATTTGATACCCGTTTCACCCCCTACTATGGCATCAAAGAATTGAAAGGCATCGGCATTTTGTACCACCTCGTAATCCTTACCCACCACACCCAAAACAGTACTGTTATCGGTGCGAACGGTAGCGAAATAGTTAGGTACATTAATTTTAGGAAAGTCGATACTTTCCGCCATTTCATTTAACTCATTCGGTAATGAATTAGTGAACAACGGCCTTTTTTCTACCATATAATCTAAACCCGCATAGCGGATGGCCTCGGCACTGGTCGGGTAATCTTCCACAACCTGCCCTAATCCATGCCATGCTTTTTCCTTTACGCTAAAAAAACTGTGTTTTCCTGTCTGCTCGTTATAAAAAAGATTATGCGCCATTTTCTTAATATTTAAAAGTTTATAAATTCCTGTGCTACGGTTTAATTGGCTTTGGCTGATTTGGTCAGCATTTGTATCTGCTCGGTGCGGAATTGCAGGCTTGCCATAGGCTCGCCGTCACGGCTAACCCAAGGTTGAGCGGTCATAAATCCGCTTAATTGCACCAACATGCCTTTGGTCAGGTAGGGCGCTATGGCATCGGTGCGCCAGTAGGTACACTCAATAAAGGCGGTTTCTTCCTTGCGTTCGCCCTGTGACTGGTAGGTACGGTTGACCGCAACCCTGAAGCCTGTTACTTTTTTGTCCTCGTTTACTGCTCTTACGGTAGCGTCTGCTACCAATCTTCCTGTGATTTCCATGACTACTTTTTTTTATGGTTAAATATTCTGTTTCGCTCAATGACCATTAGTTTTTAAAATTCATTTGGCCTTTGATAGAGGCAGAAAATTTGCGCGGGGGGCTGGCATGCAAGGCTGACATAGAAAAAATACTACCCGGAGCGCAGCGGAGGTGTGGAGATTTTTTCGGTCACGAAGCCTGGCCTTGCTTGCCGAAGAGGTATAAATTTGCCTCAAGCAAAGGCTAAATGAACGCTCCTTGTAGTGTCCGCGATTGCTATCCCTCGAAGAATCTTTAGTGCGCTGCGGGGTGGCCCGTATTTGATGCGGGGAAAAGGCGTCCGCCCAGCCGGCTACCGTTGCCGGCCGAGGCGTCCGTAGGATCATAGACTGCTTTTGCCCGTTCCTGTTGAAATCAAGTCATGTCAATTGCGAAAAGCGGGGACGGTTTTTTTTATAAATCGAAAATGCAAGGGAAAGCCTAATGTAGCCTGATCGGCGGAGTCCTTCATAGAGTGAAGACTTAACCTTGCTTTTTTACGGATCGGGCGCGCAGTTTGCAGCGAAGCGAAAATGGCGAAGCCTCCGGTCAGTGATCGCAGCGGCATCCTTTGAAAAAGATATAGCGTAGAGCAGGGCCCAAAGGGGACCGAAAACAGGAAATAATGTAGGCTTAACTTCTAAGACAAATAAGTATTACGTCGAAGTTTAGACTTTGCCGTTGGTATTGAGGTGATTTTTATGATCCCGGTTATTTGGTATCAGATTTAATGACAGAAGGAATAACACTGGACATACTTCTAATGATTAACGGTGCTGAGGCTCCGATGTGAATGGCCAGCAATTTGTTAACATGTACCTGTCCGTCAAAATACGCGTAGCCGATGAGTGCCCCAAATAAAGGATTGATGATATAAGGTAACCAATAAGCGATATCTTTAAAATCGGGTCGCCTGCTTTTTGGTACTTTACTTAATTCTAATAAGTTCAAAAGCTGGATACATGTGCTGCCTAATGCTGCAAGAATGATAGCTTCCATTAATCTATCCGGTTTTTAAATGCGCCAACTATTTTTCTGAAAAACGGCTCGGTCTTGCGGAAACGGTCCCTGGTCGTTACTACGGGCTGCATATGATCATCTGTCGACGATACAAAGTCATCCGAGCTGTTGATGACTTCATAAATCTCCGGATTGCTTAACTTTGATCTTTGGGCAATATCCTCTATTTTATACCATTGGGCGGCTGGTAAACTTTCTATTGCATCAAGTATTCGTTTTTCATTTTTAGGCTCGGTGCTCATGATCTCATAGGATTGGTCTCTCTAAAGTACTATAAAAAAAATTGATTTCATTCATCGCAGTAAAGTATTGATTTCTTCGATCTTTGACCGCTCCCACGTCGCAAAATCATCGGGCGAGGTGAAAAGTTTTGTCCAGGCATCATTCAAAACCCTGGATATGGGCTGGTCATATTTCGCTATCTGGTCCGCATAGGTTCTCAGATCGATTTTTTTGCATCCTTCGAATACGTTTTCAGCGAGTTCATTCAGTAGATCTTGTGGAAATATATCTGCGTAATTGGCAGGGATAGGATTGTTAGTTGCTTTCAAAAATCTATCCCATGAAGCATTGATCTCTATGACTTCGGCCGTATGTCCCATTTTGTTAAGTAGGTAGCAGATCGCCCGCATCCTGGCTTCATCGGAAGGGTGTTTGGCTGAATCGTTATATATACTGGAATGTCCGCTGCTCAGCGTACATATCTTAAGATTTGTCCAGGCGTATGCAGGACCGACAAGATAGGTAGCTATCAAATCGCACGAAAACTCCATTACCCAGACACTGGCCCACCTGACAAGCTTTTCGCGGTAAAACGTTTTTAAGGTTTGTGCGCGCTGTTCACTATCAACCCGGATAATTTCTCTGTTATAAAAAGCCTCAATCGACCTGTTGATCTTTCCGATCAGGAATTTTTCGTACTGGCTAAAAAACAGGTGACCCATTTCGTGGTAAAGGTCAGGTAGATTTAGCAGGTTACGTTGTTCCCCATTAGGCACCGCAATAATATCATAGCCAGGAAAGGCCCAGAAGTAATCATCAGAATTGCTGATGGTCGTTATGATCGGCGGGTTCTGAAAAAAGCAATTGATCTCATCATAGATCTTGGTGATCTTTTTCTTGAAATATACTTCGGCTTCATCATAATTGATGATTACCAAAAATCTGAATAATTCAATATTTAGGATCTTCTCGTGAATGGTGTTATAACGTATGATGTTATTGGAGGCTAAAGATTCGATATCAAGATCGCCTGAGCTGATCAGGTGCTGAATCTCCTGAAAAAGCTCATGTAAAAGATCCTTTGTTTTTTGCAAAAAAGGTTCATCGATTTCGGGTGAAATCGTTGACGCATCCAATTCTTCCATCATTTTTGAAATTTTAGATGCCTGGTCAAAAAACAATCCTTTTAAAAAAGAAATCATCCGCGACCTTTTCTTAGTTTTCTGAACAATGAACTCCGCTCGCTGTCAAGAACAGTCAATAAATCATCAAGGATAATCAGATCTTTGCTTTGTATGGGCTTATCATTGGATACCTGATTTATCAGGTTTGGCAAAGCGCTGTTGAGGTCATGATATTTTGATAACCGGTCTTTATAGTCAAGAATGATCAATGAAGGAATAAAGTCAGACTTTAATTCGTTCTCGTCCATTATCTTTTTGATATTATCTAAAAATGCGGTCAGCGTTTTCTTAGCTTCTGCGTGTTCTTCAGCTGACACGGCCAATTTGGGATATTTCCTACGGTTACTTTCATCCGCGAGCAGGTGTTCTTTTTTAAAAGTTATGACCGAATTATTCACCTTGTCCGAAGTTGCGACCAGTTGGTTGTACTGGTTCGACAAAATACTTACATCACTCATGATAGTTGAATTTTAATTGATGTCCATTAATTCTTCTTCGTCTTCCTCGTCTTCTTCATTGACCTCTCTGGTTGAGGTAAGCGGTTCGAGCAAGGTATCAATCAGCTTAATAATGACCGGCAGAAAATTACTCTTATCCGGTGCTGAGAACGCTAACATGATCTGACAAAAAATATCTTCCATTACCTTCATAAAATCAAGGTCACCTTCTTTCATGGATAAATTCAAAGGTCTTGAAGTGCCTTTGATCTGAAAAGGGTAGCCGGTACTAAAAATAAATCCTTCAGTTGGTGACATTAGTTTATAGGAGCCGGCAACCGGGTTTTCAAGCCGGTCATAGCTATTCGTTTTTGCGGCGATCCTGATCGGTACCGAGCTTTGCTTATGCAGGTCGACCACACCATATTTTACAGTATCTTTTTGAAGTATCCCTTCAGAGACCAGCGTATTAACCGCTGATTGCAGCGCTTTGAATTCTACGCCGAAACTTCTACCATCGCGTATGATAACAATTCCATTGGGGTTAGGTGCGAAAAGCGGGATGTATAATTTTAGCTTTTCATAAATCACCTTATTCAGGGTTTTCGCACGTACTTTTTCCACACGCTGAGAATTGGTCTTCTGTGGAACTTCTTCAGGATGAAAGATGATTTGCTCCCCATTTTTAAAGAAAAATGTAAAACCTGCATGACGGTCATGTACATCTATACCGATGTAGATATCGTAAAATAAGTTTTTTGCAAGCGCATAAGGCCACTTTCTGTTTACGATCAGGTGTTCCAGGACCAGATAAAATAAATAAGAACTGAAACGCCCTTTCAGCGCTTCCACCACTCTATACTCTACCAAACTGTTTTTACCCGAGGAGGAGAATGGTTTAAAAAAAGAACTGATATTATGGGCAGAAGCACATTGTACCTTTAAATTGGGATAGAATTTACTTTTCAGCAGTTCATGAAACGTCTTTAAAAACGATTGGGAAAAAGCATCCAGGTCCGGTAATATGACCAGTGCGAAACCTTGAGTTGCCTGATGACGCTGGAGCGCTTTCTCTATTTCCTGAATCTGAACCGTTGCAGAAGTGCAACTTTTAACCGGGTATCGGATTATCGTAAATTTATCAAATGCGGGAGCTAGTTTTTTGATTAAAAACTCTGCGTTATTTTTAAAAGCTTCGACCAGATTGATATCAATATATTTTTCATCCGGGACCAAAAGGTACTGGGCGTCAAAAGATGTACGGTTGATAACTCCGTTGTTTTTGATCAGTTGCTTCCTTTGATAAGCAAAATCCCGCATACCAGAATTGAACCCGGTGATCTTCAACCTTTGATTATTATGAAATAATAATTCAGGTATCCAAAAGTTTTTGATCTTCTCAACCAGTGGTTCATTGCTGATCACTAATTTTCCGGAATTGAACTTTAAATTTTTGAAATAAGAGCTGATGTAATTGTTAATCGCCTCGAATCTTCTCGAAGGGTCTTTGATCGATAAATAATGCAAAGACTTAACTCTTTCATCTTTGGTGCTGTAAAGCATCCTTGCCAGTGATGTTGCTCCACTGTGAGGGTCCATTGTTCTTCCCGGATAGGTATATGACATCGAAAGATCATCAGGTTTCACATACCTTTTTAAGTCGGCTCTGCTATTTTCTATTTTCTCGGTGATATAATTTAATACGTTGAAAGTTGACCCATCGCGTATAAAATCCTGTTCTTTAATGGTTTTGCCAAAGCCAAGCAGTTCGATCGTATACCAATTGTCGCCGTTCAGATATAAGAATCGCTTACCTTTGTAATTATTTTCAAAAGTCCTTACGTTCCCCTCATTGATATAATGCGAAAGACAATGCTTGTCAATGTATTTAGTAGAAAGGTCCAAAGCCACATAAAAGTGCCCGTCAGCCAATCGTGCTAATTTATAAGTGAAGCCCTCAAAAACATTTATAGCTCCCTGAATACCTTTAATAGGTTCCTTTAAAAAAAACTGATGGGTATTTAATTTCCAAAGATCACGATGCTGCCCTAGCTGCCGCCTGATCTCATAATCAAGAAATTTATAAACAACGTCCAGCTGATGACCCTGAATATTTGTGGAGTCGATCTGATAAATTTCTGGAAGCAATTTTATTGGAATACTAAAAGGAACGCCATCTACATTCCGGTCTTCCATTTGCTTATCAGCGGGGACTGCGACAAAAAACTTTTGATTCCTTTTCAATATAGCCGAAGGTCCTTTGGTTACAGAAGATACCTCTTCGGCTATCTTTTGTAATTGCTTATTAACCAATTCGTCTTTTCCTGCAATAAATGACAGGTCAAACTCTATTAATTTGTAAGAAAAGTCCAGATCAGACAAGTTGTCTACTCGGTACAGATTTAAGATATGATCCTTCATCGTATGTATTATTATTTTTAATTAAATACCCGCACAACAATCTGAAATTGCAGTTCTTGCAGGAAACCTGGTTATTTGTCAGTTCAAAATCCTCTAATTCGATATCGTCACCGGTCATCAGCGCGATGTCTCTGCTCGTGAGTGTAATATAATCTATGATCGTATTGTATATCTCTTCGGTAAAATCATGTTGTTTCGACGACCCCTTTAAGAGGTTGACTTCAAAGAGTTTAATGTCTTCAAATAAATATGCGGGTTTACCTGGCGTATCAAGTCGTTTTTTATAGATCGTTAAACCACTGATCTGTAACTGTCTCGCGTAGTCCGAAACCATGCTATCAGACATTTTCCAGTCGATGATCATTGGCTTCCAGTCATAGGAAGCCAATAAATCCATTTGTGGTTTAACGATGGCATTGCCAACATAGACCAACCTGTCTTCTACATTCGGTTTGATCCAGTTGGCCTCTTTTAAAATATCGATCAGATAGCGCCCGTCCATCAAGATGATCTCCGGAATATTTATGACCGCTTTTCGGATATCATCATAACATTCTTCAACCTCCTGCTCGGTGAATGGCTGGCCGGTCTCATGAATGTCAAGGATACAATATTCACTTTCCATATTACCCTTTTTTATTTCAGGGTTCTGATAAAGTTTATTCTCAGAAAAGCGGAATTGCTTTTGTGCAAATTCGACCGCTTGTTCTGACAGGTTTTGAAAATTGAGCTCCTGCTTTTCCGCTATCTTTGGTATAATGATCAATTCTAAAAACTTATCGACCACGCTGCCTTTCCACATCGTCAGGTTCTGCATAGTGCCAAGTTCATAAGCCTTTCGTCTGATCAAATGTTTTCGGTTATGATTAGCTAAAATGGAAGCGAAGTAATATTTCCGGTTACATTCCCTCCAGGTATTTACAGTGGTATAAGCCCATTTCACACTCATTTCTTACTCACTTAAAAGTTGACGTAGGCGGTTAAGATATTTTTCCATGGCAAGTTTATTTTCAAATAATTCTTTGCCATCCGTTTTAGGGGCAATATCAGAAATCATATCCTTTGAAATATAAACGCTCTTGCGAAACGATGGATTGAACGCAGAAAAGTTGCTTTTTTCTAAATTCTGCTGTTGCAGGATATCATAGGTTTTATGAATCGCACGTTCAGCCTTCTCAAAGGAGATTTTTAGCACTTTCAATAGGTCCTTCAGTATCACGACCGGAATATTATTTGCATAAATTTTATCTTCTGTAATTTCTTTTACCATGTCCACCGGCAAATTCGAGGTTTCCGCGAGTGATTCTTCCGATATCGCAGCCTGTTGCATTTTGTCCTGTATCAATTGCCCTAAAGACATGTTGACCAACACACCGCGTAATCTCTCCATAAGACTTTTTTCATGGTCAAGGCTAAGCGTTTCACTAGGTTGTAGTAAAAGGATATGGCTGATTTCCCGTTCAGCAATAGGATCACTAGCCTCTTTTGCGCTTTCCAGATAATATATCCGTAAGGCTTCATCCGTAATATCAATGCGGTTGTTCATGGCTTTATAGTTGTTTTGCAATTAGTTTATCGATCAATTTTTTCTTAGCCCGGTGATGGGTCACTTTTAACTGTTTGTTTTCAATTCCGAGGAAATCTGATATTTCTTCATAAGTGTAATTTTGGGCCCGTAAAAGCAAAATATCCTTATCTACCGGATCCAGCTGGTCCAATGCTTCATTTAAGTGGAGCAATTCCGGGCTGTCGATATATTCGGACCGGTAATAGTCCGCGAAAGAAACCTGATTAATATGTTGAATGATCTCCTTGGTGTTTTCTTCACTGTTGGTCAGATCGACATACTCTATTTCATGCTCGCTTTGACTGCGGTTCTTCCTAAAGTATTGCCGCAAAAAATTAGTCAGCACTTTGTACAGAAAGTTATCAAAATGCTGTTTTGATTCAAACTCATAATGAGACAGCTTGAGGATCAATGTTTCCAGCGTTTTGTAGATAACCTCCCAGGCCTCATCTTCTGATAAATGCCAGTTGCGAGCACAATAGGTATAAAACTTTTTACCGTAGGTGTCATACAATTCTTCAAGGCCTTTGGGGTCTTGATTAATGATCAGCTGCATTATGTCTTTGTAATCTATCATAGCTCTTACTTATATATATGCAATCAGGTTACCGAACGTGTAACTGATAAAATAAAGATACGATCTTCGCTTAGTTAATCAGATTGTCGGCCGTTTGGAATGTAGATAAGAATAAGCCTTATATTTAGAACTGTTATGGAGGAAACCGAAAATAAAGAATTAAAGCTCGTAGAAAAATATATAAACCAGACGAACCGGAATATTTTTTTGACGGGGAAAGCAGGAACCGGCAAGACTACCTTTTTACGACAATTAAAAACAAGCACCCAAAAAAGTTTCGTTATCGCGGCACCGACAGGTATTGCTGCGCTGAATGCAGGTGGCGTTACCTTACATTCTCTTTTTAACCTTCCAAACGCCCTTTTCCTGCCAGAGTCAGCGACTAAACAGCCGCTGGTGAATATCATTACCCAGCAGCATGTTTTGAAAAGTGCATCGTACTCAACCGCAAAATTGGAGTTACTGAAAAATCTCGAGTTGCTGGTCATTGATGAAGTGTCGATGTTGCGGGCAGACCTACTTGATATGATCGATCTTTTGTTAAGACAATTACGAAGTGAGCTAACAACTCCCTTCGGAGGCTTACAGGTATTGTTCATTGGTGACCTGTTTCAACTTTCCCCGGTATTGGGCAGTAAAGAGGAGGTTGCATTTTCGGCCTTTTATCCGTCCCCTTATTTCTTCGATTCAAATGCGGTAAGGCAGTCCGATGTGGTCTATATAGAACTGCATAAAGTATACAGGCAAAGCGACCTGCATTTTATCGAACTGCTCAATAAAATAAGGCACAATGAAATTGAACAAAAGGATCTCGATGAGCTAAACAGGAAAATTTTCCTTCCTTCCGAAAATTCAAAAAAGCAATTCATAACACTGACATCACATATCAGCAAGGTTGACGAAATCAACGCCCGGAAGCTGTTGGAATTGGGGGGAGAGGCCTATAGCTTTCCGGCGCAGGTGACCGGTAAGTTTGACCATAAAAACTTTCCGGGAGAGGCGGTTCTGCATATAAAGCCCGGCGCACAGGTCATGGTAACCAAAAATGACCCGAGCAAAAAGAAACGATATTATAACGGCAAGATAGGTCAGGTTCACAAGATCTCTGAAGAGGGAATTTCTTTAATTTTCTCCGATAGCATTGAGCCGGTAATGATCCAGAAAGAAACCTGGAAGAACATCGCTTATGGTTTTGAAAATGAAAAGGCGACGACCACCATGGTCGGTGAATTAAAACAATTCCCAATACGCCTGGCCTGGGCGGTAACCATTCATAAAAGCCAGGGCTTATCTTTTGACCAGGCAGTTATCGATGCTGCAGATTCATTTTCAGAAGGACAGGTCTATGTTGCACTGAGCCGGCTGACAAATTTTGAAGGATTATATTTAGCTTCTCCTTTATCAAAGGATATTCTAAAGCAAAACGAAACGGTCGTCAATTATATCAAGGAATGCGAAAAGAGCTCCTTTCCAGAATCGTTACTTCAGCAAGAGACCAGCCGTTATATTTTTGAACTGTTGATGAATTGTTTTAACTGGAATTTTATTAGCGATCACATTCGACTCATTATTCGGCAAGTCGATAGCTGGCGCATTGCTAATAAATTTGAAAAACTGGTAAAAACGGAAGAAATTGATCAGCTAGTTGCACAACAACAGGAAATTTCTTTAAAGCTTATACGCCAACTTAGCGACCTGACCGCTGTTGCAATAGTTGACTATTCATTTTTATTTCAGCGAGTTAAAGCGGCACGCGATTATTTTACCGGGGTGCTTGACAACAAATTAAGCCCACTGGTAAGTGCAGTTCTTTCAAGTGCCGCGTCGGATAAAGATCAAAAAGAGTTTCTTCAATCATTGACTAAAATGGACGATCTGATTTATCGTAAAAAAGTAGATTTATCCGCAGCGGAAGAACTTGCCAAAGGACTATTGAACGGAATTGACGTTGAAAATCTTTTGTTGAACTATGAAAACGCTAAAAGACCAGCGCCCGGTCCGCCGCAAGCAATCAAAGCTCCAGTTAAGCATAAGCTAAATTCCAAACAAGCGACTCAGTTAAAATCGCTGGAGTACTTTCGGAACCAGTTGACGATACCGGAAATAGCAGCCAAGCGGCAATTAGCCATACACGTGATCGAAAGCCACATTACCGAATTGATCAAAGCCGGAGCGATAAAATTGCAGGAAGTATTACCCGAAGAAAAAATATCTTTTCTCCTGCCGCTGATTGCAAATGGCAATGTTGATATCAACGAATTGAGGGTCACAGTTGGAAATGCCTATAGCTTTTTTGAATTGCGAGCTGCCATAAATCATGTAATACGCAATTCTTAGTCCTGTCTGACAATATACGATAACCGATTTAACCATTTAAACCATCGGCTGTCCAGCCTGAATAGGATAAATATAACATGACTAAGCCCAATATGATCAGGATGGAAATTTTAATGTAGTTGCCCAGGTCATGTTCTTTTTCATGCGACAAATCACCTTTACCGCATAATTTATAGATGATCCGAATTGCACCACTGACCAATAGCGCAAAAAGGCATATCGCCAGGTAAACCTTGAGTTCATCCATAGTTCTAAGATACGTCTATTTAAAGATAATAGCTATTTACTGTGATTCAATTAATTGGCGCGAAAATTGCTCAAATGGGAATGTTGCAATTCTTAAAATTGTTACGTAGTTTTGACGCAATGAGGTTGTTTAGTTTAATCATGTGTATAATCGTTCTTTCGCTGGGCCTGATGCCCTGCAAGGACAGTAATGCCGTGGCTAAGTCGTATACCAAATATGCTGTAGAAGCGGCACACCATGGATCAAATCCTGTACAGGACGCCTGCTCCCCATTTTGCCATTGCTCTTGTTGCAACACTCCCTCGCTTACCGCGATCAGACCCCTATTATTTTCAATACCATTAGAAGTGGACAATTCCTACCCGGAATTACAAACTTCCAAAATCAAGAACAGGAATTTAGTTATCTGGCAACCGCCGAAATTAATTGCTTAATACCCTTTCGTAAGCATGCTTTTCAGCATGTTAAAGCATTTTAATTAATTTTTATTTCATCAGGTATGGCTCGAAAAAAAAGAGCCCTCCCGAACAAGCATCGTGTTGTTTACTATAACCGTAAGGTTAAACCTAAACCTGCATGGATGCGCATTACCCGTATCATCGGTATGATCATCGTCGTGACCGCCCTGATATTGGCAATGATCGGTATGGCTATGAAGTATTACCACGTGGTAACCAAGCACTAAATTCACATGTTAAATAAGATCATCAATTTTTCCATCAACAATAAGCTGGTCATCGGGCTGTTTACGCTCGCACTGATCGGCTGGGGGATCTATTCCCTCAAGCAGCTACCTATAGACGCCGTTCCGGATATCACGAATAACCAGGTACAGGTGATCACTTTAAGTCCTTCACTTGCTACCCAGGAAGTGGAACGGCTGATCTCTTACCCGGTTGAGCAAACAATGGCGACCATTCCCCGCATCGAGCAGGTTCGTTCACTTTCCCGCTTCGGACTTTCAGTGGTGACCATTGTCTTCCACGATGACGTGGATATCTACTGGGCCAGGCAGCAGGTTAACGAAAAGCTGTCTGAAGCAAAAAACAATATACCGGCCGGATTAGGTAATCCTGAAATTTCACCAATCTCCACCGGGCTCGGCGAGATCTACCAGTACGTCATCCATGCGAAGGAGGGATTTGAAAAGAAATATGACGCGCGCGAGCTGCGCAGCATACAGGATTGGATCGTTCGCCGCCAGTTGTTAGGCACGCCCGGTATAGCCGAGGTAAATAGTTTTGGCGGTTTGCTGAAACAATACGAGATCGCACTGGACCCCGACAAGCTGCGCAGCCTTAATCTGAGCATCAGCGAGGTATTTAATGCGCTGGAGCAGAATAACCAAAACACCGGTGGCGCATATATTGATAAAAAACCTAACGCATACTTTATTCGCAGCGAGGGATTTGTGGGAAATATTGACGACATCAACAAGATCGTTGTTAAAAATAACACGAACGGATTGCCGGTACTGGTCCGCGATATTGCGACGGTCGGCATTAGCAATTCCATCCGTTACGGCGCGCTTACCAGGTCAACTGTTAACAGCGAAGGCGAAGCGGTCGGCGGCATCGTGATGATGCTTAAAGGAGCGAACGCTAACAACGTAGTTAAACAGGTCAAAGAAAAGATCGAACGCATTAATAAAACGCTGCCTGAAGGCGTGACGGTCGAGCCGTTCCTTGACCGCAGCGCATTAGTTGACCGCGCGATAGGCACGGTGGCCAAAAACCTGATCGAAGGGGCGCTCATCGTGATCTTCGTACTCGTTATATTCCTGGGTAATCTGCGAGCAGGCCTGGTGGTTGCTTCGGTTATTCCGTTGGCGATGCTTTTCGCAATTTGTCTCATGAACGTATTCGGCGTTTCAGGGAACCTGATGAGCCTGGGCGCGATAGATTTCGGCCTCATTGTCGATGGCGCGGTCATTATCGTCGAGGCGACCATGCACCTATTGGCGGTCAATAACCCCGGCAGGGCATTTACCCAAAAGGAAATGGATGAGCAGGTAGAACAATCTGCCGGCCGGATGATGAGCGCTGCAGCTTTCGGCCAGATCATTATCCTGATCGTTTATTTACCGATTTTGGCGCTGGTAGGGATTGAAGGCAAAATGTTTGGCCCTATGGCGCAGACCGTTTCCTTTGCAATCTTGGGAGCATTCTTATTGTCCTTGACCTATGTACCGATGGTATCTTCTTTGTTCCTCAGTAAAAATCAGAACCATAAGAAAAATTTTTCCGACCGGATGATGGATGCTATCCATCGCCGTTATCTCCCTATGATCAAAGGCGCGCTAAATAGACGCCTGATCGTTGTGGGCAGCGCGGTGGCTTTGCTGGTTGTCAGCATTATCATTTTTACCCGCATGGGCGGCGAGTTTATCCCAACGCTTGAAGAAGGTGACTTTGCTGTGGAAACCCGCTTGCTGACCGGAAGCTCCCTTTCCCAAACAATAGATAAGGTCAACCAGGCATCACAAATACTGGTTAAAAGGTTTCCCGAAGTGAAGGAGGTGATCGGAAAGATCGGTGCAGCGGAAATCCCAACTGACCCGATGCCGATGGACGCTTGTGACCTTACGGTAATACTAAAGAATAAAAAGGAGTGGAAAACCACGCAAAGCCGGGAAGAACTGGCTAACCTCATGGCCAAAGCCCTGGAAGAAGTTCCCGGTGTTTCTTTTGGCTTTTCTCAGCCCATACAGTTGAGGTCGAATGAGCTGATCTCCGGCGTACGCCAGGATATCGGTATCAAAATATTTGGCGATGATCTCGATGCATTGACGGATCTGTCTAAACAGATCGGCAAGATCGTTGGTTCGGTAAAAGGTGCTAAAGATATTTATTTAGAGCAGGCCACCGGCTTACCGCAGATCGTGGTCAAGATCAACCGGGATAAGATCGCGCAATACGGCTTAAGTGTCGGAACGGTTAACCAGGCGCTCAATACTGCTTTTGCCGGACAATCGGCAGGATTGGTTTATGAAGGTGAGCGCCGTTATGATATGGTGGTCCGACTATCACTGGCCAACAGGCAGGGCATTAATGATGTAAAAAACCTTTATGTGACCGCTCCTAACGGCAACCAGGTTCCCCTGGAACAACTGGCTGACGTTTCCTTCGAGATAGGCCCTAATCAGATCCAGCGGGAAGATACCAAAAGACGCATTATCGTCGGCCTGAACGTACGCGGCCGTGATATTCAAAGCGTGGTAACCGAGATTCAGCAGAAATTAAATGCGCAGATCAAATTCCCGCCGGGATATTACGTAAGCTATGGCGGGCAGTTTGAGAATTTGAAAGAAGCGACCAAGCGCCTTTCAGTTGCCGTACCAGTTGCCTTATTGTTAATTATTTTATTGCTGTACTTCTCCTTCGGGTCGTTCAACCAGTCTTTGCTGATCTTCTCCGCCATTCCAATGGCTGCTATCGGTGGTGTATTCGCTTTATTGCTGAGGGGCATGCCTTTCAGTATTTCTGCCGGCGTTGGCTTTATTGCCTTGTTCGGGGTTGCTGTGTTAAACGGCATCGTACTGATCACTGAATTTAACCGCTTGAAAAAGTCGGGTAAAAAAGACCTGAAAGCTATCGTTTTGGAAGGTACTGAAGTGCGTCTGCGGCCAGTATTAATGACCGCCACAGTGGCTTCACTTGGTTTCCTGCCAATGGCCATTTCGACCGCTGCAGGTGCCGAGGTTCAAAAACCGCTGGCAACCGTCGTGATCGGCGGACTTATCACTTCCACCATCTTAACATTAATCGTTTTACCCGTGTTATATACCTATTTCGAAAAATGGCGTGACAAAAAGGTCAAAGCCATTCCGGCTGCTGTTATTGCTTTATTTGTTTTATTTGGCTTGCCGGCCAAAGCGCAGACAGTTCCCGCTCAGCCGCTGAATATTCAGCAAGCCATTTCTACTGCCGTTACCAATAATCAAAATGTGCAGTCATCCCGCTTACAGATCACCCAGCAGCAGGCGCTCAAGGGCAGCGCTACGGAATTGGGTAAAACCGACTTCAATATCCAGTACGGACAGATCAACAGTGTAAAAAGGGATAACAATATCAGTATCCAGCAAAACATCCCTTTTCCCGGTCTATACAAAAATCAGCGCGACGTTTATAATGCCAGGATCGGGGCGGCGGAAATCGGCCTGAATGTAACCAAGAACCAGCTGACTTACGAGGTGAGGCAATCTTATACACAGCTGGCCTATTATGTCGCCCTTCAGAAATTGTATTTCAGCCAGGATTCGATCTACAGTGCTTTTCTAAAAGCGGCCGCGCTACGCTATAAAACCGGTGAAACGAACCTGCTGGAAAAAACGACCGCTGAAACGCAATACAACGAGGTTAAAAATCAGATGATGAAAAATCAGTCTGATATCGTAGCGGCCAGGTCGGAACTGAGGCGCTTGCTGAATACCCGGGATAGTATTATCGTTACGCCCGGCCAATTCGTTAAAACGACCGAGGCCATTCCGTATGCCGACAGCAGCATTGTTAAAAACCCCTTATTGGCTTATCAAAAGCAACAGATAGTCATTGCCGATAAGAACATCAACCTGGAAAAGTCCCGATCAGGTCCGGACTTTACGGTCGGTTATTTTAACCAGTCCATCATTGGCGTCCAAAATGTTAACGGGCAGGACCGCAACTATTCCGGTTCCAACCGTTTCCAGGGGGTACAGGCAGGTATATCCCTACCATTGTTTTTTAAACCCTACGCGGCGCGGATAAAAGCGGCAAAGATCGACAAGCAGGTTAGTGAATCACAATACAGCCTTTTCCAAACCAATCTGCAAAGCCAGTATCAGCAGGCTTATCAGGATGTGATCAAGAATGCACGAAGCATCGAATATTACGAGAAAAGCGCCCTGCCTAACACCAATCTGATCCTGAAACAAGGCCAGATTGCCTTCCAGAGTGGTGATATCGGTTATATCGAATTCGCTCAGGCGCTGCGTACTTATTCTGAGATCAGGTTCAATTACCTGCAAGCTATTAACCAGTACAATCAATCCGTTTACACGCTACAATACCTTATCGGTTTATAATCAAAGACATGAAAATTAACATTAAAAACATAGGAAGACTGGCTATCATTTTAGCCCTGCCATTTATGATCAGTTCTTGCGGCAGCAAGCCGGCCGAAGATACAGAGACCAAGGCTAAACCGGATACCGCACACAAAGAAGATAAGAACACGGTGGAAGTTACCGCCGCCCAGTATCGGGCCATCGGCATCTCTATGGGCTCTACAGAATTGAAAGGCCTTGCCGGGCTTTTAAAAGTAAATGGCTTTATTGATGTACCGCCGCAGAACCTGGTTAGCGTAACTACGCAAATGGGCGGGATCATTAAATCCACACCCTTATTACAAGGCAGCAGCGTGAACAAAGGTGAAGTGATCGCCGTATTGCAAAACCAGGACTACGTACAGCTGCAACAGGATTATCTGGAAAGCAAAAGCCAACTGGAGCTTAGTGATTCAGAATATAAAAGACAGCAGGAATTAGCGAAGCAAAATGTCAACTCGCAGAAGGTATTACAGCAAGCCAAAGCCCAGTACCAGACGATGCTGGCCCGGGAAAACGCTTTAAAGCAACGCCTGCGACTGATCAATATCAGCCCGGAGAGCCTGGCTGCCGGAAATATCCGTAGCTCCATCAATATCTATGCGCCGATCAGCGGCTATGTAACCAAGGTCAATGTTAATACCGGCAAGTTCATCAACCCGAACGATGTGATGTTCGAGATCGTGAACAGCTCCAATCTGCACGTAGAGCTGAACGTCTTTGAAAAAGACGCGGAGAAGGTTAAGCCCGGGCAACGGGTAAGATTCAACCTATCCAATGATTCTACTGATCGTATTGCGACCGTGCAGCTGGTTGGCCGCGAGATCAACACCGATAAAACCGTTACGGTACATGCCATCGCCAAGGGCAGCATCAAATTCATTCCGGGAACCTATCTGAAAGCGTTTATCGAAACCGGCAGCAGCCAGGTAACAGCTTTACCGGAATCGGCGATAGTCGATTACCAGGGCAAAAAATATGTTTTCGCGCAATCCCCTGTTAAAAAGATCAGTGGTCACCAGCATGAGAAGGATGAACCCGAAAGTGTAAAAGAAGCGGCCGGGGAATCTTTTCACTTTGAAATGGTGGAAGTGACGACCGGCATTTCTGATGGTGGATTCACAGAAGTGCAGTTACCGCAGGATCTCGACCTGAAGGGCCGTATCGTCATGAAAGGCGCTTATGACCTGCTATCCAAAATGAAGAACAGCGAAGAAGAAGAATAAAACGCCATGATGGGCCTGTTTAAATACTTAATACCAAAAACTATGAAAAAGAAAGTTAATGCAACGCCGGCCGTAAAGGAACAACCGGTTAAGAAAAAAGCAGGCCCTGCTGCTGACAGCAAAAAAAAGGGCGAGCCTGAAGTAAACGACAAACCAAAAACCGGAAATGAACATAAAGGTGATGACCACGAGGAAGAAGAAGGTCACGACCATGAGCATGGCGGGATCTTCGGGAAAAACACAGAGATGATCTTCGCCATTATTTGCGGCGTTGCGCTTGGCGCTGGCTGGGGATTGTCTTTTATCAGTGGCCTGCCAAGCTGGTTAAGCTTAGCCTTATATCTGACCGCTTATTTCTTTGGCGGATTTTTTACCGCCAAGGAAGCAGTGGAAACTATTCTTAAAGGCGGTTTTGAAATCGACTTTTTAATGCTTGTCGCGGCCATCGGTGCAGGGATACTTGGTGCCTGGGTGGAGGGGGCTTTATTACTGTTCCTTTTCAGCCTCGGACATTCCCTGGAGCATTATGCAATGGGTAAAGCACGCAAATCCATCGCGGCGCTGACCAGTCTTGCCCCGCCGACCGCGCTCGTTTCAAGAGACGGTAAACAGGAGGAAGTACGTATCGAGGAACTGGTATTAGGCGATATCATCATCATTAAACCGAACAGCAAAATACCTGCCGACGGCGTCGTGGTCAAGGGCGAAGGAAGCGTGAACCAGGCCCCCATTACCGGGGAAAGTGTGCCGGTTGACAAATCGCCGGTACCTGATGCCAGTAAGGATTTCAGTAATGAAGCCAGTATCAAACCACAATACCGTGTATTCGCGGGTACGATCAACGGCGCTTCCGCTTTAGAGGTCAAGGTGATCAAAGAGGCCAAAGATTCTACCATCAGCCGTTTAGTTAAAATGGTGAACGAGGCGGAAAAGCAAAAGTCACCGACCCAACTGTTTACCGATAAGTTTGAGAAATTCTTTGTACCGGCGGTACTGATCCTGGTAGTAGCCTTGTGCTTTGCCTATCTGGTGATCGATGAGCCTTTTGCCAAGAGCTTTTACCGCGCAATGTCGGTACTGGTTGCGGCCAGTCCTTGTGCACTTGCCATATCAACGCCAAGTGCGGTACTCGCCGGGGTTGCACGCGCCGCCCGTGGTGGTGTACTGATCAAAGGCGGCAGGCCTCTGGAGGACCTTGGTTCCCTGAATGCCATAGCTTTCGACAAGACCGGTACTTTAACGGAAGGGAAACCGCAGTTGACCAACGCGCTGCCTTTCGATAAGATCACGGAAGAAGAATTGCTGACGCTGGCCGTAGCGGTCGAAAAGCTAAGCGACCATCCGCTGGCCGAAGCCATCGTTTTGGGTGCCATGGAAAAGTTAAAAAAAGCGCATATACCGGAAGCGCATAATGTAAAAGGTATTACCGGGCGAGGTGTTCAGGCCGAAGTTGGCGGTAAAAAAGTGCTCATCGGCAACAAAGCCCTGTTCGAAAAAACTATACTTGATGGACTTTTAAAACAGGTGGAAGATCTTGAAAAGGAAGGCCATACGACCATGCTGGTCAAACGGGACAAGGATTTTATCGGCTTGCTGTCCTTAATGGATGTACCGCGCAAGGAAGCCAAACATGTGCTTTCGGAACTGAGCAGCCTGGGCATTAAGAAAATGGTTATGCTGACCGGCGATAACCAGCAGGTGGCAGACGCGGTCGCCAAACAGATCGGCATTACCGAAGCCTGGGGCGACCTGATGCCGGAAGATAAAGTGAAGGCTGTTCAAAAGCTGGACAAGTCAGAAAAAATGGTGGCCATGATCGGCGACGGGGTGAATGACGCGCCGGCTATGGCTAAAAGTACCGTCGGTATCGCCATGGGCGCAGCCGGTTCGGATGTGGCACTGGAAACGGCGGATATCGCCCTGATGGGGGACAAGCTGGAAAGCCTGCCGTTTGCAATCGGATTGAGCCGTAAGGCCAAAGGGATCATCAAACAAAATCTTTGGATCAGCCTGGGTATGGTTGCGGTTTTAATCCCGCTGACCGTATTAGGTATAGCCTCGATCGGCCCGGCGGTGATCGCGCATGAAGGTTCTACCCTGTTGGTAGTGTTTAACGCTTTGCGCCTGCTGGCTTATGATAGCGCTCATAAAAATGTAGCTAAGACTAAAAAACGAAAGGATGCTTAAAAAGGTAAAAAAGTTCTTTGGTGCCTTAGGCCCCGGGATCGTAACAGGAGCAAGTGACGATGATCCGTCAGGCATTGCCACCTATTCTCAGGCGGGTGCCAAATATGGCATGGCAACACTCTGGACAGTGCTGGTCACTTTTCCGCTTATGGCGGCTATCCAGGAAATGTGCGCTCGGATCGGTCTCATCACTTCGGCCGGGCTGACCACCACCCTGAAGCAGCATTACGGCAAACCGGTGCTTTACCTGATGGTAATATTCAGCGTACCTGCCATTATTTTGAACATCGGGGCGGATATTGCCGCTATGGGTGCTGTCGCGAACTTGTTGGTGCCTTCCGTGCCGCCAATTTACTTTAGCATACTTTTTACAGGGCTGCTACTGTTCTTTATCGTCTACCTTCCTTATCAAAAGTTAGCCGCGGTATTAAAATACCTGTGCCTGACGCTGCTGCTTTATATAGCGGTACCATTCTTTACCAAACCCGACTGGGGTGAGGTGTTAAAACAGACCGTAGTGCCTACCATCAAATGGGATAAAGATTTCATTGGCGTATTGGTCGCTATCCTGGGTACCACCATCTCTCCCTATCTTTTTTTCTGGCAAACGGCCATGGAAGCCGAGGATGTGAAAGCAGTTAAAAGGCAAGTCATGATCAATAAGCGATTACTTACCTTAAGCGATGATTTTCCGGATAACGGGGAGAAAAGGGAAAAACGCCTGCTGACCATGCTGATCCAAAAGATGAGCATCGATGTGAATCTCGGCATGTTCCTGTCTAACCTGATCATGTTTTTCACGATCCTGGCTACCGGTACGGCACTTTATAGTCACGGTGTCAGAAACATAGCTACAGTGGAACAGGCGGCCAAAGCCCTCGAACCGGTGGCCGGCAAACTCTCCTACCTGCTGTTCGCGGTTGGCATCATTGGAACGGGTTTTCTGGCTATTCCCGTATTGAGCGGTTCCTTATCCTATATCGTAACAGAAACATTTGGCCTGAAAGGCAGTCTGGATAAGAAGTTCAAACAAGCAAAAGCCTTTTATGCGATCCTGATCGTTTCCGTTTTACTGGGATTGAGCATTAATTATTTTGGGATCAACCCGGTCGATGCGCTTTTATACACCGCCATACTTTACGGAGTCACCTGTCCGGTCATCATTGCCATCGTATTGCATATTGCCAACAACAAAGACATTATGGGTGATTACACGAATAAATGGCTGTCGAATACGCTGGGCGGACTATGCCTGCTGGTCATGACCATAGGTGCCGGATTTTTGATCTACCTGCAATTCTGGAAATAACATGAAAGCGATCAATCTGGAATTCCCCGTTATATTAGTTGGCCTGGTTTTTTTAGGCCTGGTCACTTTTACCTGTCTGGCGAATACGGCGGTGACCTCGCAGTTAACGGCGTTTAACCAACATATAGGATCGGCTATCAATAATGCCCGGTTTTCCTTAATGGATACGCTATCTCCGCATATCGGCAGTTTTTATTTCTGGATACCGTTCTATTGTTGCCTGATCTTATTGTTAGCTGGTTTCGACCGGGTGAAATTCTTAAGAACCTTCCTGTTTTTCACAGCCTATCTGTTGATAGCCGGTTTTTGCACCTGGCTGTTAAATTTAATGGGCTCACGATTTTTACCCGAAAGTAGTACAAACTTTCACTATAACTACAGTGGCCTGGCAATGGACCGTTCGCTGATCTGCATAAATGCGACGCTTTCCTTTGGCGCAGCAATTTTCATTTCCCTGTTTTTAGACAGAAGGTTTACCGTTATTAAAGCGGCGTTGCTGCTTTTTAGCCTGGTGATCATCTATAATCTGATCTACCTCGGGGGCGACCTGCCTGTCACTTTATTGCTGGGCATGGTAGCCGGCGTAGCGACTGCATTGCTCTGCAAATCCTGGTTTAAAAGGCTTAGCGACGAATCAACGATCAACAAATTTATAGCATCATGACTTCCAAAGAAATATTGTTTTCCGTCATTCCGGTATTGCTGCTTTGTTCCGGCGGGCTCATTGCCTTATACCGTCCGCCCGGTTCAGCCCTGAAAAGCTTCGTGCTTCACTTTGCGGCGGGGGTGGTTTTCTCTGTAGTGGCCGTTGAGCTATTACCGGACATGATCAAAATTCATGATGCCAAATCTATTATCATAGGCTTTACCGCAGGCATTACAGCCATGCTGCTGATCAAACATTATACGGAAAAATTAGCGGTTAAAGAAAGTGCAACTTCAGAAGCTAAAGGCTTACCGTGGGGTATCTTGACCGCTATCGGAGTTGACCTGCTGCTGGATGGTATCCTGTTGGGAATAGGTTTCGCGGCCGGTGCCAAAGAGGGTGTTCTACTGGCATTAGCATTAGCGCTGGAATGTTTTTCCTTGGGAATGGCTACCGTAACGACCCTGCTGGGTTCAGCCCTATCCAGGAAAACGGTCACCATTATCCTGCTTGTTTTAAGCGTGCTGTTCATCATCGGTGCGCTGATCGGCTTATTATTATTACATGCAGCAGGAGACAAGGTCCTGGAACTGATCCTTTCCTTCGGTTCAGCGGCTCTTTTATTCCTGGTAACAGAAGAACTGCTGGTAGAGGCGCATGAGGAACGGGATTCTCCCATATTTACCGGAGCATTCTTTGGCGGGTTTTTAATTTTCATGATCCTGGGCATGGTCATATAACAACATCATGGCGAAAAAAAATAAATTCAATATTTATCTGATGGATGCCCATCACAAACTATATGTGTCGCTGGTAGTGGCCGCCATATTTTTTATGCTGCTGATCGGCCGTTTTTCCGGCCCTATTCATTTTATGATCACCTGGCTGGCTTATGCCGCTACGTCACTAACGCTATCAGGCCTGACCATTTTCAATATACACCCGGCAGAGATCAGCCGTGAGGCACATGACCAGGATTCGAGCCGGACACTTGTTTTTGGTTTTGCGTTGCTGGCCTCGCTGGCAAGCCTTTTTGCGATCCTGATCCTGCTGAAAAGCACTGCTGCGGGGGATAAAGAGCAAATGACCGGGCAAATATTATTGTCACTGGCTTCAGTAGTAAGCTCCTGGGTGCTGGTGCATACCATCTTCACCTTCAGGTATGCGCATTTTTTTTACTGCGATATCGATAAGGATGCCGACGGAAAAAATCCTAAGCCCGGCGGGTTGCAGTTTCCGGAGGAGGATAAGCCCGATTATCTGGACTTCTGTTATTTTTCTTTTGTGATCGGTATGACCTTCCAGGTCTCCGATGTGCAGATCACCTCAAAAAGGATCAGACGGCTGGCGCTTATGCATGGCCTGCTCTCCTTTGGGTTTAATACCATTATTGTAGCACTCAGCATTAATGTCGTTGCCGGCTTAATGCAAAAATAGATCAACTTATGAAATGGACGAACGCAGACTACCCTTATGAAATGAACGACTTGGAACCGCATGTCAGGGAAAAGGCGATTGAGATCGCTAACCAATTGAGAGATGAAAGAGTTGTCTCTGAATTGAATATTGTTTCGGAGGCGATCAAACGCGCGCAGGAATGGTTTTTAGAAATGGAAGGGTAATATGAAGATTGAATTTAAAGCATCTACAGAGGAGGGCTTGAACAAATACCTATTTGTAAAACAGCCTGATGAAAGCCGGGAAGGCGAAAACGCGCATATTAGTTTTCATCATTACCTGCTTTTAGCAAGCCGCCTGACCGAGGGAAAGTCCTGTTTTGTGCTGACCCGGTATTCGCCCTACTTAAAGGAAGTGCTTACGGGAGTTCAATCAACGGATTGGCATTATAATGTGATCGCAGACGATTTTCAGGGTCTGGGTGCTGACCTGGGGTTTAGTCTTTCGCACAAGTTGACTAACGGCAATTCGGTTAAAGAGCAAAGCGCTTACTTCCCTTTAAGGGACCTGTTGACCTTGCGAAGTTTTCCGGAAGATACCTTTGGGGACAAATCATCGCACGTTAGCATATTCGCTTTAAAACCCGGAACAACGGAAGATATCCGGTCATTTTTAAATGCAAAAAGAGCCCCTTACCTACCTGAGCTTTTACTTGGAAATGAACTTTTTATACATATTTCCTGCAGCAAATCATCCGGTTACTATGATACAATTTTAATAAAATCAGTTCAAAGCCTGGCATCAGTAATCACGGTGACCAGTACCTAATTATAAAGTTAAAATGGGAATAAACACTGAAAGCGAATGGACAATCGTCCTGAAATTATTACTGGCCGTTTTCCTTGGTGGGGTTGTTGGCCTCGACAGGGAAAAACATGGCAGGAGTGCCGGCATCCGGACTTACGCCGCGGTTTGCCTGGGTGCCACATTATTCACGGCGATTGGTGAACATTTGGGTGATTTGGCTGCCGCATCCAGGATAATAGCAAATATTTTGGTGGGTATTGGGTTTTTAGGTGCGGGGATCATTTATAAAAATGACGTGACCAATAGCTCAAACGGGTTAACCACAGCCGCTACTATTTGGTGCACTGCCGGAATAGGTGTGGCAGTAGGCATGAATATGCTGATCATCGCTTTTGTAGCAACAGGGGCACTATACGCATTACTTGCGCTTCATCATCAAAGCTGGTATACTAACTGGAAGAAAAAGATGCACGCTAAACACGGAACTGAAAAAAACGACGAGGAATAACCATGGAAATAGTAATCATGATCGTCCAGTTCATGCTGGGCATTTCGTTAATGGTGACCGTTCATGAATTGGGACATTTCCTGGCTGCAAGAGCCATTGGCATAAAAGTGAAAAAATTCTATTTGTTTTTTGACACCTTCGGCTGGCGCCTGTTTCGCTTTCATTACAAAGGCACCGAATTTGGAATTGGCTGGTTACCCATTGGCGGGTATATACGGATGATAGGTACTATCGCCGATGATGAGAATGAGCCGGATGAAGATGTTAACGTCCCTACGACCCAACGCTATTATTCAAAACCGGTTTGGCAGCGCATGATAGTTATGTCAGCCGGAATTTTGATGAATCTTTTGCTTGCCTTAGTCATTTATTGCAGCCTTTTCTTGTATTACGGGCGAAATCAGATCACAGGTCTTGGCAGCAGTTTTACGATCCTTCCCGGGGAACTCGGAATTCAAGCAGGCCTTCAGCCGGGAGATCAGGTAACCGCGATCAATGCCGATTCATTGCTTTATGAAGACGAATTGCTTAGTACTCATTTAATGCATGGCAATACGGTACTTTCCATTGTTCGGAAACATGGCAACGAAAGGGTGCACTTGCATGTAGCGGTTTCCCCAAAGATCATGCAGCTGGTAGCTGATAAAGGCTTAACCCAGTTCTTCTCCATTAAAGCAGGGTTTAAAATCGATTCCGTATATACCAATCTCGATCTACGGAAGAATACTGCATTTAAAAATGCGCATATCATTGCATTGAATGGTGATTCCGTGCGAACCTATAATGATTTTATCATCCGTCTGAAGGAGAATAAGCAACGGCAATTATATCTGACGGTCATTCATGATGGAAAAACCAATACCATGCTGGCCCATCGTGACAAGGATGGTCATATTGGCTTTAGTCTTGATAGCAAGCTGCCATCCTATAAACCGGAAAGTATTAATATCAGCCAATCCCTGACTGCAGGTTCGTCCAAAGTTTGGAACACCATCAGTGAAAACACCAAAGGATTAAGCCAGATAGTTAAAGGGGAAGTTAAAGTGAAGGATGGGTTACTTGGACCTATAAGGATCGCCGGCCTTTTCAGCAGCCATTTCGATGGAAAACGATTTTGGAGCTTGGTCGCCTTATTATCGACAGGACTTGGCCTGATCAACCTCCTTCCTCTGGCTCCCCTTGATGGTGGAGTTATGGCGGTCCTTTTTTGGGAAGCATTAACCGGAAAAAAAGCCAGCCGAAACTTTTGGGCAGGGTTTTACCTGTCAGGCCTGTTGTTTGTTATTCTGCTTTCGGCTTATATTCTTTTCAATGATATTCGTTCAATAACCTAACCTGATTAACAATGCTAACAGAATTGATCAAACAGATAGAGAGCCATGTGACCGGTCTATTATTACACCAGTTACCGTCGGGCATGTTCTACCACAATATCAACCACACCCGCCAAATGGTGGCAGCTGTAGCCGAGTTATCCGGCCAGATGCTGTTTAACGAATGGGAACGCCATATTTTACAGGCATCGGCCTGGTTCCATGATAGTGGTTATTGTTACAGCTATGATGGCCATGAGGCGATCAGTATGACTTTGGCCGGTGATTTTTTAAGAGAAAAAGGCGTAAAGGACAATTTTATTCATTCCGTTAATGAATGCATCAGGGCTACCAAAATGCCCCAACATCCTACCTCGGCCATGCAGAGTGTGATGTGCGATGCAGATATGCGTCACCTTTCATTACCTGATTACGAATTGCAGTCGGCCAGTTTACGTCAGGAGTGGGCAGTTCATTTGAAGAGGGACTTTAGCGAAAAGGATTGGCATCGCCAGAATCTTGAATTTTTGACCAGCCATCGTTACTTCACCACCCCAGCCAGGTCATTTTGGGAACCACAAAAAATTTTAAATATTAATTATTTAAGACTATTGCTCAACGAATAAGATATGAAACAGATGCGCCTGATCTTATTGGTATTCTTTTTTTACACAAGCGTTGGCTTTGCTCAAATAGCAGACAAGCAAGTGCAAGTGATAAGTTATCTTGAAGCCCTTCAAAATACTGCTGATTCCCTGTTAAAAAATACACCCCGAAAAGAGTCAGGTGAATCGTATTTCAATATTTCGGATGTCTTATATGCTAAAGCACGTCAAATAACAACACAAGAGGTATTCCGTCAAAGGGATATGGCAAACTCAGGATTTATGGTGACGATGCAGCAATTGTTAAAAAAGCTTCAGGCCGATCTGTATAAGGATAAGCCAGCTTTAGCCAATCTTGATATACCTGATAATTTGGGTATAACAGTAAAGGCAGCACTGACCAATTTTTTCCGCATTCAACCACCTTTAGGCCTTGAACAGGATCAGCGCTATGCATGGGTAATGATTCAGGTCTTTGAAAATCTCGACCAGATATCAGTAGGTCTTTTACAAGAGCGGCTCACTGCTGAACTCCGAAAAAGTATCCTGCAACGTTTGGTAGTACAGCAAAATATTATCAGTCGATTAAAGCAATATCAGAAAACTAACTAATACAGATCCAGAAAAATTCCGGTTTGCCGGCCGGCGGTCTGATAAAAACCAAAATACAAAATGAAGAATCACGAGTATATGACCGCCGAAATCCGGGAGCATCTGGAAGCAACGCAAACACTAACCGAAACAGTTTTTTTAGATAAAATAGAACAGGCTGCTGCTATGATCATTGACACGATCAATAATGGTAAAAAACTACTGCTGTTTGGAAATGGTGGCAGCGCAAGTGATGCCCAGCACATTGCAGCAGAATTTACAGGCCGTTATGTGAGGGAGCGGCGCGGCTTGCCCGCTATTGCGCTGACAACGGATACTTCTGCGCTTACGGCGATAGGAAATGACTATGGATTTGCCGCCGTTTTTGCACGACAAGTGGAAGCATTGGCCCAGGAAGGTGATCTGGTGATCGGTATATCCACAAGCGGGAATAGTGAAAATGTGGTTGCCGGATTATTCGAAGCTAAAAACAGGGGTTGCCGTCTGATTGGGCTATCCGGGGCGGACGGTGGTATGGTATCGGTTATTTGCGACGTTACCTTAAATGTTAATAGCAAGGTTACAGCGCGTGTACAGGAAATGCATATCCTGGTGGGACATTTATTATGCAGCGCAACAGACAGAATGTTCGCACCGGCAGATAAACCCTAAAATTCATTTCGGCCTCTGATGAGTTATCATTTTTCAAAATATATTCTACAGCGCATACCCATCTTTCCGGTAAACCGTTACAGGCAGCCACTATCCGAAACGCTGCTTGATCCCTTATTTCAGGCGGCCCTTTTTCTGGCCAGTCCCCAATTCTATGCGCGACTGTTAAATGCCGGCTTTGACATCTCAAAAATGAACGGCAGGGAAATTAAAAGCGCTACGCGGTACCTGAACCGCGCATGTTTTCGTTCAACGCCTTTCGGATATTTTGCATCGGTCAATGTTGGCGTGTGGGAAAGTGGCGGACATATTCATTTAAGAGAAAATGCTGATGAAATGCAATCATTTATTCAACCTGCGGAATTGGTCTTACAATCTTTATTCCGGCAACGAGCAGCTGAAAATCCAAATATTAGCTATGAACCTAATCCGACTTTGTATCGGGTAAAGAAACATTTTCGCTTTATCAGGGAAGAGTCGGGCAATAATCATAAAAGAAGCTATCAATTACAGTCTTCTTTATATGCGGTAATTTTAAATGCGCTGTTAAAGTATTGCAAAAACGGAAAAAGCAGGAATTTAATCATTGCGCGGATCTGCAGGGATGCGCGATGTACGCAGGAAGAGGGGGTTGAATACTTCGAATTTTTGAAGGATGCACAAATCTTGCTTCCAAAGCAGCGTGCGACGATCACTGGCCATGTTGAAGATCTTTTGGATCACAAATCGCTAACCATTAATACGGCGATATTAAATTTAGGCCCTGCATATGAATTAAAAAAGCAAGGCTTGTTATTAGCGCCATCCCTTCAAATTCTCGACAGCCGGTTGCGAACGCTCATCGCTGAACCTGCTGAAGAAAAAAGCCTGCTTAATACAATATTGGTTCGCAAAACAACGGTCAATTCAGTCGATATCAGTTACCAGGCAGATTTGAAACAGGGTTTATCTGCGTTGGACAAATTATGCCCGGAAGACCAGTTACCGGCATTAAAGGAATTTAAAGGAAAATTCCGAAAGCACTTTGAAGGTGAACGTATCCCTTTATTACTGGCGCTTGATCCTGAATTGGGTATCGGCTACCAGGCAGAACCGCTTGAATCACCGAATCCATTATTAGAAACCGTTAATATCCGTCCAAGGGGCGGAAGACTGTCAACAGTATTCTGGACCGAAGCCCACCGATGTCTGATGGCCTCCTGGATTAAAATGGAGAGCCGGAACGATACCGTAATATTCCTGGAGGAAAAGGAATTAAATAGACTGCCGGGATCTCAGCCCTCAGTTACCAACCTTGGTTCTTCGGCGCTTTTTAATATAAGTGAGGATGGGGTATTTATTGAAAGTGCCGGAGGGTGTAACCCGCTTGCACTAATTGGTCGGTTTACACTGGCTGATCCTTCGATTTCAAGGGTCGGTAAAGATATTGCCGCGCAAATTGAAAGTTTAAACCCCGACCTGATCTTTGCCGAGATCCTGCATTTGGCAGACCCCCATATAGATAATGTAAATCGCCGTGAGCAGTTATGGACCTACCAGCTGCCTGTACTGGCAGCCAGTATTCCTGGAACGGAAACCATAACACTTGATGACCTTTACGTAGAACTGGCCGGGAGCGTGGCGCTGATTTGGTCGAAAAAACATCAAAAGTACGTTATTCCGAGGTTAACCAGCGCTTATAACCATAGTATTGACCAGCTTCCTCTGTTTCGCTTCCTTGCTGATCTTTCTTATCAATACGGGCGGACGCAATTGTCTTTTGATCTCAGCCATTATTTTCCGGGTTTCAGTTATTATCCCCGGGTAATGTATCAGGGCGTAATACTCAGTTTGGCTACCTGGATCATCAGCCCTGATGAATTAATGCAACTTCAAAACGAAAACGGAGGAACCGAGGCTTTCATGAAATTAGCTGAAAGGCATCGGTTACCGAAGAAATTCATAGTTTCCGAGGGAGACCAACAACTGGTTTTTGATCAGCTTAAGGAGGAAGATTTACGCCTATTCCGTGAGACAATACGTACTCATAGACAAATGGTCATTCGTGAATACCTCCCGCAAAAATCAAAAGAAGCAGTAATCGGTTCAGAATCGGGCAACCAATATCATGTTCAGTTTAATGCTGTTATGATACCCGATGAACCCCTTCATTTGCCGGCACCGCATTTTGTAGCTACAGAACACCATCAGCAACGGAAATTTATCCCGGGTACTGAATGGCTTTATCTGAAACTGTATATTCCGCGCTTAGCCGTGAACCGATTACTGCTTCAGTTGCAAAAGGTGATCAATAAAAAGTTCATCCATGGCAGAATCAGCCGCTGGTTTTTTATCCGTTATGAAGATCACGCGCCGCATATTCGTTTACGTTTTAAGTTCGATCCCTTAGATATCGATGCTGTATTAGCGGCTTTACGGTTAGTGTTGGAAGATAATGTGCACCAGCATCTGATCAGGGAATATCAATTAGATGTGTACAGCAGGGAACTGGAAAGATACCAGGCAGCCGGCATCGAAGAAACCGAGGAATTTTTTTGGTATAGCAGTGAATTTGTAGTGCATTTTTTAAAAGCCATAAAGTCCGGCAATCGTATTCCGTCCTTTCAGGCTGCTGCATTTACTGTTAAAGTGATCACCGAAGGCTTTTATTCTGCTGCAGAGCAACAACTGGAGTTTTGGCAAAACGCATTTGAAAACTATTTTACAGAGTTTGAAGGAAAGAACATCAAAGTCGAACTTGACCATAAATACCGTGTTCACAGCCAGGAACTCGATGTTTTTCTGCATGCGCTGGAACCCTTTCCGGAAAAACAGCTTCAGCATTGGCTGAAAAAAATGCGGCTTAAAGCGATAGAAATTAATAAAAAGCTTGATAATAATGCGTCAAAAAGAGACTACCTGCTTAGTCTTATACATGTGCACCTGAATAGGATGTTTGCCGACCAGCAGCGGGAACAGGAAATGGTCATTTATTTTTTGTTATCTAAATGGATGCGTTCCAGAATTGCCAGGCAAAAAAAGGGTATCTAAGCCTACCGGTTGGTTTTGATCAGCCTTTCATCCATACGTTCTAAAAATGCCTGTTTATATTGGTCACCCATCATTAGACTTTCGCCGTTATGTAAACGGACTTGCGCCCTTTCAATCACCTTAACAAAATTTATGTTGACAATGAATGATCGGTGAATGCGGGCAAATATGGTTTTCGGCAAATGCCGTTCAATTTCTTTAATAGTCAGGTAAGTGGTGTGCTTTCCATCATTTGTATATATATGGATATAATTTGCTGAGCCTTCCATGTAGATCACTTCGTCAAATCTGATTTTGACCAGCCTGCCCTTAACCTCACTTTTGATCGTGAAAAAATCATCCATTGGCGCTGCGGCAATTTTTGCCGGCCTGATAATTTTTCTTCTGGCTTTTTGAATGCATTTAGCAAAGCGCTCATAATTGATCGGCTTTAACAAAAAATCGAAAGCTTCCCGGTCAAAGGCCTGGAGTGCATATTCTGGAAACGCGGTTGTAAAAACCACCGTTGTATACAGGTTGACCATTCCTGCCAGTTCCAGGCCGGATAATTGTCGCATATCAACATCAACAAAAGTGATATCAGGTGCGTTTTCACCGGTAAGAAATGGTAGTGCCTCCAGTGGATTTTGCGCCTGACCTATCAGCGTCAGGTCGGGCGTTAACTCAATATATTCTTTTAGAAGCGCAATAGCATCCGGTTCATCGTCGATCACGTAGCAGGTAAAATTCATAGGTTCAGGGTTAAGGTTATCTTATATATACTGTCATTTTCTGTGACGGCAAGCTGGTGCCTTTCAGGAAATAAGTTGGCTAAACGTTTTTTAATATTTTTTAAACCTACGCCGCTGCTGGGATAGGGCGTGCTTTTTCTTTTCAGATTTTGTGTAGTAAAATGCAGGCCGTTTTGATTGACCTCCAGGTCGATCTTACCTGAATTACTCCTATCGCCAAGATCCCCATGTTTAAGCATATTCTCTACCAGGGTAAGAAGGATTAGCGGGGGGATCATCACTTCTTTAAGCTTTCCCTTTTTAGTGAACTTAAGATATATTTCACCTTGAAACCGTAACGCACTTAGTTCAATCAGTTTATCGATCTGTCCAATTTCCGCTAATAATGGAACCATCCGGTTATCCTGACTGCTTAATAAAGAGTAGCGCATCAATTCGGAAAGGAGCATGACTCCCTTGCCTGCCCTGTCTGAAAGTTTATGGACCGCATTAAAAATGAAGTTCAGCGTATTAAAAAGTAAATGAGGACTGATCTGATTTTGCAAAAAGGCATTTTCGGCGGTGATAAATTTGTTCTCCAGCTCCAGTGAACGGGTAATTTGTCTAAGACTTTCCTTTTCCATGAAGTGGTTCCGTTCCTTAAACTTTACCATATATAGCATCGACCAATAAGCGATACTGAACCCTATAAAAAATATTTCCCGGAATATATTGGTGAGATAAATCTTTTCATGCATTGTATCTAAGGCATACCGGACCGGGCCGCCGCCGGTTAGCCAGACATCAATATGAAGTTTCATCCATAAGAAGAACAATAATTCGAGGATGATCAATGCAATGGAGATCAAATAGGGTCGCGAGGTTCTAAAAAATGCAAAGTCTAAAATGATGTGGGCGTTTCCATAGAATAGGAATATATTCAGCGCATAATAAATAACATATTGAAGTGGTGAGGCGAGTAGACCAACGGTAATATTGATTAAGGCAAGTTCATAAAGAATGAACAAAGCCCAAACCAGTAGGTGTCTGAACAAAATAACCTTTGATATATTCATTATAACGTCTCTGCGGGCATTTGCCTTTCTGCATATCACAATTGCCTCTCTGTGTAATAAAGTTTAGGTTCGATTTTCATCACGGTAGTTTTGATATAAAAATTACCAATATGAAAAACATTAAATCAAAAAGGTTGCACAAAAGTTTAGAAACTATTTGCGACTTTAACAGGGGAAATACAAAAGCTTACAGCGAAACTACCAAGCCCACTGAAACAGATCCAACCACGGCAACGGTCACCATCATCATCACAACAGTTAATACGGGGCACGCGGGGAAAATGTTAATATAAAGTTAAATATTATTTAATTTTTTCCCGTCAACTAAATATCCTAAACCCTCGGTTATGTAGCTTATATTAATTGGAAACAAATATTTCAGTGTTTTGCTTAAGTCAGAATTATCAAATGTGGAGGATTGTGTCGGGATTATTGTTAACACAAAAGAAATAATAAGCGAGCCCGGCAATGCAGTTGTTCAGGCAGCGCTATATGAGCGGTTGGTCTCGTCCTGCACAGAACTAAAACAAAGAATGATAAGCGAGGTGTTCGGCTCCGCCAAAGACCATGTTATCAGGCGTTACGTACAGTTCCACCAGGCCGGATTGATCACTTTATCAGATATCGTATTTCAACACGTTCGCAAGGTCGAGGTGCCATTGATCCCCGGGAAAAGCGAATTGCTGATTAAGACCTTAAGCGCCTTGCAGCAATTGCTCGAATTTATCGCCCGGCAATTTTATGCCTATTTTGATCTTATTCATGGGATCACCCAATATGAAAGCGATCTCACCAGTAATCAATTCCGGTCTAAAATTGAAACGCTTGCACCATTATTGGAGCGGCAACCCATCGAGCCATCGTTGGTCAATGTGTTTTTCAGGAGCATGGAAGATAGTTTGGATCAATTACGTGTCCAAACCATCAGTTACGAGCAAGCGATCTATGTTGATCAACTGCTCCGGCTTATTCAGTTGAAACTGGAAGAAGGGAATACGGATACTATACGTTTTACGGCTTTACTGTATCAGCAGAATTTTAACAGCACCTATTTTGAGTCCTGGTACCGCCAGACCCATTTGACTGTACAAAACGGCGGAACACACGTGGAGTCAAAAAGATTGATCATAGAACCAATTTCACAGGTCCTGGGTATTTCGGCCGGCCGCAAGCCATTAGATATGCTATTACGCGATTGGCTGTCCGATCATATCGCGACAGGCCCGCAATCAGCGACCCGCAAGATAAAACAGGAAGTTGTGGTGCCCCGGTTGCCTTTGATCCTTTCCGTGCCGCAACTCGCACTCTTTGTTAGGCTTTGTTATCTGGAAGGGTGCTTTCAAATATCGAACATATCTAATATCATGCGATTCTTTACGGATCATTTTGAGACCAAAAAACAACCCCATGTTTCTGTTAAAAGCTTTAGCCGAGCATTTTATAGTGCGGACCAGGCTACCGCTGCCATGGTCAGGGATTTCCTGCAACGAATGATCATTATGATCGATAAAACCTATTTTCCCAAAACATAAATCAACGCCTATGGGATAGTGATACCTGCCTGCACTGTTTGAGACACTTGTTATGGAGAACGGGTGGCGGTGCGATTTACTTAAAGCGATAAACTATGTTAACTAAATTTAGCGACCGTTTATATGCTGATCTGAACAGGGATTTAAATGCCCTAACGCTTGAAGAAGATCAGTTGATCAAGCGGTATGAAAAAAGCATTCATGCTTGTGTTAAATACCTGAAAAAATTAAAAGACTTTTGCAAGGTTAATGATCCGGGTACACCCGCTGAAGAAATTCAATTCTTCAAGCATATCAAACCTAAGTTCAAATCCCAGCTCATCTATTACCAATCATTACTTAACCTTGAGATCCGGCGTCCGATTGGTGATTGCAGTGCGATTTCCGATTACCTGAAGAATGAAGCAAAGGTTCTGCACCATTTTTTTGAATGTAACTTATCTTTCTATCAGTACGTCCGGACTCAGGCGACCTATTTGGATGATTATTACTTTGTACGAGGAAACTATGATGTCTACCTCGATCCGGATCAATGCGTAATCGACTTCGATCCTGCCTTTAGTACCACCCATGACCACAAGTTGGCGCAGGTACTGGCCAGTGAAATGCTACAGGAACACCTGCAATCTGCTGTGCAGCGGTTACACCAGAAGGATACTGTTATGGTTACGGATATGGAGTTAAGGGATTTTGACTGGCAGCAAACCAAATGCGGACTGATCGAACTCATCTATTGCTGGCACGCCACGGAGGCCTTCGGCAAAAAGAACTTGAAAAGCATCGTGAAATTTATAGAAAAAGTATTCAATGTATCGCTGGGTAACTTCTATGACACCTTTGACTGGTTGAGCAGCAGACCCAGCCCGACGACCTATATCGATGAAATGAAAGAGGCTTTCCTCCTTCGCGTTCAGAAACGACTTAAATAAACGGTCGTAAAGCGGCTCAAAAGGCCGCTTTTTTTATGATACAGGCAGATTAACACTATCCGAGTCGGATGAACTCGGATGCCCGGGAGGCGGTATTTGAGGAACTTTGATCCATCATCGGCAGCAATGGGGCTGCCGATTAAACTTCAGGTTATGTTACAGCATTTAACATGGTCAGCTTACGGAGCCGGAGTACTGGTGATCGCAGGAATTTATTATGCCGTTATAGGTTTGACCTATTATCGTTTTGAATTGGGTAATCTTTTGCGCCGCATATCGGGAAAGCCGGCAGTTGCCCTGTCATCCGTCCAAGGTGACTTTATTATTCCCACTGCTGATATCGTTGGCGGAACGCGAACCGATGGGATGGATATCGTAGATCAGGAGGAGCTCGTTTTTGCTTCGCCTGATGAGGAAAGGCCGGTTGCCGCACTTGTACAGCCGATCCGGCCGAACCTTGGCGAGGTGCACCTGCTCGGTGAATTTTCAGAAATGGTATCAGAAACGAAGACCCTGATCAGGGTCATCAACGAATCCAATGAAAGCAAGGAAAATTTCGAGATGCTTTTCCGGCTGATCGTACAAAAATATTCCGACCTGGCGGGTACCGGTTATGTAGACCAGATCAACGCCTACCTGCTGGCAGAAGGTGCCGACCTCTTTCCCTTTACCCTAACGAACAGCGAATTACAAAACTATTGGTTGAACGAAACAAAATTACAAAGCGCATGAAAACGAACAGATCAAAACATCTTACAGGCGTGGTACAATTCGCCTTTAAGGTTTGGAGCGGGATCTCTTTCCTGTTAGTAGCAGGATTGACATCCGCCATGGCCCAGGATGGGAATGCCGGTATTAACCAAGCGACCTCACAGGTAAAAAGCTATTTCGACACCGGAACGAACCTAATGTATGCCATCGGTGCCATCGTCGGGCTGGTCGGAGCGATCAAAGTTTATAAGAAATGGAACGATGGTGAGCATGACACCGGCAAGGTTGCTTCCAGTTGGTTCGGTAGCTGTATCTTTTTGGTGGTGGTGGCTACGGTGCTTAAATCATTTTTCGGGGTTTAATCAAGTGATCAAAATTAAAAGGAAGGAAATTGTAATCATGGCGATCTATCAAATAAATAAAGGCATCAATAAAGCCATCGAATTTAAAGGTTTGAAGGCTCAATATATTGGTTACCTCGGCGCAGGCCTGGTAGGCTTGCTCGTCCTTTTCGCCATACTGTATATTACCGGTGTGCCGGTCTATATATGTATGCTGGTCATTGCCGGTGCGGGTACCTTATTGTTTACCCAGGTTTACCGGTTCAGCCATAAGTATGGCCAATACGGACTGATGAAACGCGGTGCCAGGCGATTCCTGCCCGGGTATCTGAAATTTAATTCACGCAAATTATTCACCCGAAGAACCTATTGATCATGGCCGCCTACACTAAAGCAGAACAAATCTTTCCGATCTATAAGGTCGAACATGATTGCATGGTTTCCGTTTATGGGGACCTGACCATCGCGTACAGTTTACAATTACCGGAGCTATTCACACTTTCGGAAGAAGATTATGAAAACTATCATCAATCCTGGGTCAGAGCGATCAAGGTACTGCCGAGACACAGCGTTTTACATAAGCAGGATATTTTTATACGTTCTGCATACAATGGTGCGGAAGGACTGCCGGAGAACTTTCTTACCAGGGCTGCTGACCGGCATTTTAAAGGCCGTCCTTTTTTGAAGCATACCTGTTACCTGATGCTAACCAAAAAAGCCGCTGACCGCAAACAGGCAACCAGCGGTTTTTCAGGAATCATGCGTAAAAGCGTTAGTCCAAGGCAAACAACTGATGGAAGGATGCTGACCGAGTTTTTGGAAAAAGCAGGCCAGTTCGAGCGCATCCTGTGTGACAGTGGGTTAGTGACGATGCAGCGGTTGAAAGATCAGGAACTTTGCGGAACGGCTAACCGTCCGGGCCTGCTGGAACAGTATTGCTTTCTTTCGGACAAAGACAGTCAGCCCCTGCTGAAAGATATCCATTTAAAAGACCGTTTGCAGATCGGAGATCAGCACGCCCAGCTTTTCACACTGGGAGACTGTGAGGATCTACCGGGCGTTTGCGGCAGCAGGTTGACCTATGATAAATACAGTACCGATAAAACCAAGTTTCCGATAGGTTTTGCCGCACAGCTTAACCTGCTGCTGCCCTGCGATCACATATACAACCAATATATTTTCATTGGTGATACGGGGAAGGTATTGAAGCAGTTGGAAGCCAAAAAGCTGCGTTTACAATCACTTTCCGCTTATAGTCGGGAGAATGCGATCAGCCGCGACGCAACCAATGACTTTCTTAATGAAGCTATCGGCCAGCAACGCCTCCCGGTCAAAGCGCATTTTAATGTGCTGGCCTGGACCGAGAACCGCGATCAATTGCAGGAGATCAAAAATCAGGTCGGCTCAGCAATGGCTCAGATCGGAGCTTCCGTTAAACTGGAGTCTGACGCTGCCGCGCAGGTATGGTGGGCCGGTATTCCCGGCAATGCCGCTGATTTTCCGGAGAATGACACGTTTGATACCTTCCTTGAACAAAGCACCTGTTTTCTGAACCTGGAGACGAATTACCGCAGCGATCAGCCAGCCTCAGGCATTCGTTTTTGTGACCGGCTGACAGGCAGGCCTGTTTTCGTCGACCTGTTCGATGCACCACGAAATACCGGGATCACTTCCAATATGGGTATGCTGGTCTGCGGCACGTCCGGTGGTGGTAAAAGTATGACCGTCAACCATATTTTGCGCACTTTGTACGATCAGGGTGCACATTGTGTCACTGTCGATATCGGCGGTAGTTATAAAGGTTTATGTGAACTGGTCGGCGGTTACTATTTTACTTACGAGGAACACAACCCGATCCGTTTTAATCCTTTTTTCCTGCCTCCCGGACAGCTACTGGATACCGAGAAAAAGGAGAGCCTGAAAGCATTGCTGGTGACGCTATGGAAACAGGAAGATGAAAGTTTTATCCGCAGTGAGTATGTGGCGCTATCGAACGCGCTCCAGGGTTATTATGACCATATTGGTCAAAATGCGGCTGAATTTGCCTGCTTTAATTCATTTTTCGAATACCTGGAACAGCATTATGTGGAGTTGCTCAAAAAGCAGAAAGTAAAAGATAAAGATTTTGATATCGATAACTTCCTCTATGTGCTTCGCCCATATTACAAGGGGGGCGAGTTCGATTACCTGCTGAATGCGACCGGCAACCTGAACCTTCTCGATCAGCGTTTTGTCGTCATTGAACTGGATTCGATCAAAGACCATCCGATCCTTTTCCCGGTAGTAACCCTGATCATTATGGAAATGTTCCTTTCTAAAATGCGCAAGCTTCAGGGGGTGCGCAAAGTGCTGACGATAGATGAGGCCTGGAAGGCTATCGCCAATTCAGGCATGGCCGGATTTATCCAGTATGCTTTTAAGACCATGCGGAAATTCAACGGCGTGCCGAATGTCGTTACCCAGGAACTGGATGATCTCATCAGTTCCCCCATTATCAAGGATGCGATCATTAATAACGCCGATATCAAGATTTTGATGGATATGCGGAAGTTCATGAACAAATTCGATAAGCTGCAGGATACGCTGGGCATGTCCGATAAAGGTAAGACCCAGGTCCTGTCGGTGAATAAGGATAACCGGGAGATCTACATCGACCTCGGCGGGCAGGTAATGAAGGTCTATAAAAATGAATTGGCCCCGGAAGAATATTTTGCTTATACCACAGAGGGAAGGGAGCGGGTCAAAGTCCAGGAGTACGCTGCCAAACATGGCAGTATGGAAAAGGGCATTGAGGCCCTGGTCGCGGAACGTAAATAAGGCAAACCATAAAATCGAAACATATGAAAACTATCCTGTCTATTATGATGATGACCAGCCTGCTTTTGAGCATGGCGGCATGCAACCGGGTGGAAGATAAAGCCATCGCCGGTGTCTATGTAACGCAGTTCGAGAACGAGTACTCGCGTACCAACGACACGCTCGTGATCACGGCCTATAACCTGGCGGGCCATACCTATACGGTTGAAAGGCACAGCGGTTTCAATAAGATAAGGGATGGCAAAGTAATGCCGAGAGAATTCAAGCAACAACGCTGGACAGCAGTTTATACTAAGGAGAACCAAGTATTATCGGAGGCGGAACTGGGCCGTAAATTATTTCTTAAACCGGATAGGCAGGAATTGGTGCTCGGCAGTACCGTTTACCGCATGATCAAATAATATAGCAATCACATCTGCAAATTGAAAGGAGGGAAAAAATGAAAGCGTATTTGAAAATAAGTGTTGTACTGATGTTGTTCATGCTCGCGGTCAGCAGGCCGGAACCGGCCAAAGCGCAATTCGTGATCGGAGAGGTGATCAAACTAACGGTCACTAAAGTTATCAAAGCCATCGACCTGAAGGTACAGCGGATGCAGAACCAAACGATCTGGTTACAAAATGCACAGAAAGCGATCGAGAACGAGTTATCCAAACTTCGACTCTCTGAGATTTCCGGCTGGACGGAAGATCAGAAACAACTGTTCGGTACCTATTATGACGAACTTTGGAAGATTAAAGCTACCATTGCTTATTATCAGCGGATCAAGGATGTTGCCGCAAGGCAGGTAGCGCTGGTAAATAAATATCATCAGGCCTGGAACCTTTTTAGGCAGGATACGCATTTCAGCACGGCCGAGCTACAGCAGATGACCTCCGTTTATACCGGTATCCTGTCGGCAAGTGAAAGGAACCTGGATGACGTGATGAACGTGGTGAGCAGTGGAAAAACCCAAATGAGTGATGAGCAAAGGCTGGAACTGATCAACAAGGCAGCGGACCGGCTGGATGAGAACTATAGCGACCTGACCCGCTTTAATGCTGAAAACCAAATGCTAAGCCTCCAGCGTAGTAAGGCTTCGGGTGATGTTAAAACAACGAAGCAACTTTATGGCCTGCAATAATAACATAGTGTACAGGGGATGGATCAGGGTCATTATCCTGACAGGGTGCTTGCTGACAACTGCGCAGATAAAGGGTCAGACCTTTGCGGAATGGTTTAAGCAAAAAAGCACGCAAAAGAAGTACCTGCTGCAGCAAATCGAAGCCTTGCAGGTATACTCCGGCTACCTAAGGAAAGGCTATGCTATCGCTAAAGGCGGTTTGGGTACCATTTCCGGTTCCTTATTAGCGGAGAACGGGCTGCACGGCAGCTATTACACGGAACTGAAAAGAGTGAACCCGGTAGTAGCCAACAACAGCGATGTTAAGGAGATCATCCAATGGCAGGCCGACATAATCAAAATTTCTAACAACTGGAGCCGGATCAACGGGTTGAACAGCGGAGAGATACAATATTTGGGCAGTGTACGGCGAACGCTACTGACTGACTGCGAACAGCTCATCAATACGTTGCAGAATGTGGTGAGTGATGGAAAAATGGAAATGAGCGATGCCGACCGGCTGAAGCTGATCCAGCGGCTGCATTCCGAAATGCAGTCGAACTACCGGTTCGCGGGCGGGTTCAGCGCTCAAGCCAAAAGTTATGCCGCCCAGCGGTTACAACAACAAACAGACAATCAATTCCTGGGTAAAACCTATGGGATAAAATAGAAAGGAAACGTCATGAAAGTCAAAGTTTGGATATTAGGGGGAATCACTCTCATGGTCGGAATGATCGAACCGGGACGATGCTTTGCCCAGGTGCAGGAAATGCAGCAATTATTGCTGAATATTGAGAAACTGACCCAAATGAAAAGTATCCTGTCGGATATGAAAACCGGGTACCAGATCTACCAGCAGGGTTATGGCAGTATATCCTCCTTAGCCAAAGGCAACTTTAGCCTGCATGAAACCTATTTGAACGGCTTATTAGCCGTTAGCCCATCGGTCAAAAACTATGCACGCATCGCGGACATCCTTTCGCTGCAAGCCAGCCTGGTCAGTGAATATAAACGCAAACAGGCCCTGTTTAGGCAAAGCGGTAGCTTTTCGGTCGGTGAACTGAGTTATATCAGCGACGTTTACGCCCGGCTGGTCAGCCAAACGCTAAACGATGCCGGTGAGTTGGCCGATATCCTGATGGCCGGTAAGCTGCGCATGTCGGATGCCGACCGCATCAGGGCTATAGACCGCATTTACACGGGAAGTTCAGACCGGCTCCAGTTCCTCCGAAGCTTCAATAACCAGGGCATGGCCATCTCCCTGCAACGATCCAAAGAGAGCGGAGATACCCGGACGCTCAACCGACTTTACGGAATCCAATAAAGCAAAAATCATGAAAAAATTATTGATGACAACCGCCCTGATGGCGGTAACTGGAACCTTTTTGCCCTTAATTTCCCATGCTGAGGGGCTGGCTAATGACATTCACGGGCTGCAAAGCGTACTCGATGGTGTTTATAATGATATGCTGGGTATGTGCAGTAACCTGGTAGGTGTAGGCCAAGGCATTGCCGGATTTGGCGCGCTGTGGTATATCGCGGCAAGGGTCTACCGGCAGATCGCCAATGCGGAGCCACTGGATTTTTATCCGCTGATGCGACCATTCGGCATAGGGCTGGCGATTATCCTCTTCCCCGCTGTGATCGGGCTCATCAACGGCATTATGCAGCCCACGGTCAGTGCTACCGGCAGCATGGTACAGAACTCCGACGCGGCGATCGCCCGGCTGCTGCAAGCGAAGGAAGCCGCTGTAGAAAAAACAGATGCCTGGCAAATGTACCATGGCGCTGACGGGGATGGCGACCGAGAAAAATGGTACAAATACACGCATCCCGATGACCAGACGGGGGACGGTGAAGGTATGCTGGCGAGTATTGGCAATGATATGAAGTTTGCTATGGCCAAGGCTTCCTACAATTTCCGGAACACCGTCAAGGAATGGATGTCCGAGATCTTACAAGTCTGTTATGAAGCGGCCGCGTTATGTATCAACACCATCCGGACCTTTTACCTGATCGTACTGGCCATTCTCGGGCCGCTGGTGCTCGGCATATCCGTATTTGACGGTTTCCAGCATGTGTTGACCTCCTGGCTGGCCAAATACATTAACGTCTTTCTATGGCTACCGGTGGCTAATATTTTCGGGGCGATCATTGGAAAGGTGCAGGAGAACATGCTGCAGATCGATATCGGTCAGGTCCAAAATTCCGGAGATACCTTCTTCAGCGCAACCGACACTGCTTACCTCATCTTTCTGCTGATCGGCATTATCGGTTATTTCACAGTGCCAAGCGTCGCCAATTATATCGTGAATGCAGGTGGCGGGCACGGTCTGCTGCAAAAGGTGAATACCATGGTGGTCAGTACCAGCAACACGGCTGTGCAAACGGGCGGGATGATCGGCGGCCGCGCGGAGCAGGGCGGCGCTAACCTGATCAATGCGCCCAGGGATTTCATGTCCGGCTACAACGGCACTGCCGGAAATAAGGACCAGTACCAGACACAAAAACTATCTTCTTAATAATCACCCTAAAATCGAAAGTTATGTTTAGTCATTTAAAAAATATCGAAACCGCCTTTAAGCATATCAGGCAATTCAGCCTGTTCCTGATCATCGGCAATGTGCTAACAATGGGCTTTTGTATCTACAAGACCACGCAAGTCGTCAATGCAGCGCAAAACCGCGTTCACATCCTTTACAATGGCAAACTGCTGGAAGCTTCGGCTTCCGACAGGAAGTCCAATTTACCGGTCGAGCTGCGGGACCATATCCGCACCTTTCATGAGTACTTCTTTGATCTCAGCCCGGATGACAAAGCGATCCAGGCCAATGTGAACAAAGCTTTGTACCTGGCCGATGAATCTGCCAAAAGGGAATACGATAATCTCAGGGAGGCAGGCTACTACAATAACCTGATCTCAGCCAATATCTCACAGGAGATCCACGTGGACAGCACCCGGCTCAACGGCAATCAATGGCCGTATAATTTTACCTGTTATGCGACGGAAAAACTGGTTCGTTCCAGCGGAACGGTTTACCGTAAGCTGGTTACGCAAGGCGAGATCAGGGACCTGGCAGAACAATCCGATAATAACCCGCATGGCTTTCTGATCCAGCATTGGGAAGTACTGGCCAACCGGGATACAACGATAATCAATAATTGATATGTGCTTCCTGAAACGAAAAACAAGCAAAAACAATGAGGCGACCGACCGTATGGCCGGTGTGATCGCGGGCAGTATCCTGAAGTGGCAGCGCCGTACTTCAGCGCGGCTAAATGAAAGCGTTAACCGTCAATCCAAAAACACACAGCTCCGGTGGTTCTGGCTTTGCTGCGGTTTGGCCTTGTTCGCACTGGTTTGCAGTGTTATACTTACCAGCCGCAGCACCACTTTACCGCGTATACATGATCCGGCATTACCTACCCATATCGGGCAAAGCTCCGCCGGTCCGCCCAAGCCTCAGGATAGACAGAAAACAGATTCATTAAATCATCAAAAATAAATACTATGGAAACTATCAATGAAACCAGCGGCCAGACACCGCTGAATCCTGAGTTCAGGAAAAAGAGAAAATTCTACCTGGTGATACCTCTACTGATCCTGCCGTTTATGACCATGGCCTTTTGGGCACTCGGTGGCGGCAGCGGTAAACCGGACAATAACCAAGTGAGCCAGCAAAAAGGCATCAATATGGCCCTGCCGTCCGCACAATTCAAAACCCGCGAAGCCAGCAATAAGATGGATATCTACCAAAGTGCAGCCAAAGACAGCGCGAAAAAGAGTGAAGGCGCAGGCAGCGAGTTTATGCAGCAGATGGGTTTTGATCCTGCCAGCGTGGACAGTGCCGCGGTCAGTAAGGACAACCCGGCCGGCCCTGATCTGAAGCGCAGTACAGCAGATATCCAGTCGGACCGCATCAGCGCGAAGCTGGCCGCCATCAACCGCCAGATCAGCCAGCCTGCTACGCCCTATGAAAATGCAGATGATAGCCGTTCGGTCAAAAAACTCAACCGGATGATGAAAGCCATGAACTCATCGTCAGCGAAAGACCCTGAAATGGAACAGTTGAACGCTATGCTGACAAAAATCCAAGCGATACAAAATCCAGGCTCTGTCAGCAAGCCTGCTGTAAAAAAAGAAAGGGACAGCGCATTTAAAGCGATACCCGCCATGATCGACGGGCGTCAAAAAGTATTGAACGGCGGCACAGTACGGCTGAAGCTCACAGATTCCATCCGCCTGCGCGGGGAGAGGCTGCCTAAAGGCCAGCTGATCTACGGGGCCTGCCAGGTGACCAATCAACGCCTGTTGCTAACCATAGAAAATATCCGGCTGGATAAAAAGATCATCCCGGTCAACCTGACGGTTTTTGCACTGGACGGCATGCCGGGCATTCCGGCACCGGAAGCTGATCTTGGCGGCGCTGCCGGAACGGGAGCTGATAATGCAGTACAAAGCATGCAGATCATGAGTATGGATGCCAGCCTGGGAGCGCAAGCGGCCGCCGGTGGGATCAACGCCGCTAAAGGCCTTTTCAGTAAGAAAGTTCGTAAGATCAAAGTCAAGCTAAAAGATGAATACCCCGTGCTTTTAAAGGTCAATAAATTTTAAGCGTATGAAACCAGTGAACAGAGTGCTCCTTGCCTTTAAAGGCTGGGAGGATAAAAAAAATGAGTTGCAGCCGTTGCTGAAATCGGGAACGACCGATGAGCGGGCTATGCTGGCCCTGCAACTGGAACACCTGCGACAGGCCGGGCATCGCCTGCGCCATACGGCAAGGCCGGATGAAAAGCCTTTTCTCAGGCTGTTGGAGAACCAGTTGAACAGGCTGGAAAAGCAGCTTTATCCAAATTTCTTGCAGCGCATCCTGCTCCGGTTAAAAGATCGCATTTTCGACGGACCAGCTTACCTGGAACAGCAGGGCCGGCAGCGCGCGGCCAACATGGAAACGCTAAAACAACAATTGCGTGAACGTGGGCTGAGTTCAGTTGCCGGAAAGCTGGAGCAGCATTTAGACCCGGATCACCGGCAGGTATGCTTACCGCTGGATTGCCAGTTAACGGCGGACAAGCGGCTAAATCTCGACCTGCATTTCGACAAGGATGTTTACGGCAATTTTCAATTGGGAAAATTGGAGGGCACTTTGGTGGAAAATGGTAAAGCGGAACGTTATCATTCCTTTGAATTACCGGACTGGCCGGGCCTTAAAGCGGATCAGGTGCTCAGTTTGCTGGAAGGGCGCGCGCTGAAACAGCATTACACGGACGCTACCGGCCATGAAAATACACGCTGGGTGGAGGTAGGCAATCAGGGCGTTCAGCATTATTCGCCGGACCATGGTTTTGATATCGCTACGACATTGGCAGCCCTGCCGAACATCACCCGCAATAAGGAGGAACTGACCCAATATCTGGAAAACGGCCAATGTGTGCCGACACACTGGAAGCAGAACGGACAGTTCCAGAACATTTTCGTGCAGGCCGATCCTGCGAATGGCAGCCTCAAAATCTTCGATGCCAAAATGAAGCCGGTCAGTGCGGAACAGCTCAGCCAAAAAGCGCAGCAACAGGAAAAAAACCGGAAACCCTCCGTGGTGATGAAACCTACACGGCAGAGCCAAAAGAACGGGCATAAGGTCCATTAACTAATCATTGCAATCAATCAGACTATGGAAAAGGCGGTCAATTTTTATGAACTGAAGACGCAATTACAGGAACTTGGCTACAACGACCCGGCAAACCTGGATGAATTGCGCGGAATGGTTTACAGCGATAAACAACTCCATGATATCTATTCCAAACAGGATGGAGCCGAGTTCACCTTGTCGTATCAATGGGATAAGGCACATGGTTACCAACTCTATTGCATCGATGCTTCGTTGAACATTCCCGGAAAACAGAATAACCAGGTGATGCAATATCTCCGGCCGGATGTCCCAGCGCCAATGGCACTGGAACTTTTGACGCTTAGCCTATCGGTACGAAACGGCCATGACCCCTTTATGCCTCTAAGCAAACCCGAAACAGAACAATATATCCATGAATTAAAATCAAATGTTATGAACACACAAAATTTAGAATTTCTGAAAAAAAGCCTGCTGAACCTTGGCTTCGGCGATAAGGTAAACAAAGAGCTGGAGCAACAGATCAGTAAGGGAACCCCCGAGTTCGTACTGAATGCTAAACACGAATTCAACCAGAAGCCGGTAGACTATCAATTGTATTTTAAAGCCGGTGAAAACGAAGGCATGTATTTCTTCAACAAGTATGACGCGGCGCTGCACAAGGGGAAAGACCAGGAAGTTAACCAAACCTTTTATATCAATAAAGGAAACGGCATTACCGCCAAAGAGGCATTCAACCTGATGGAAGGCCGTGCCGTACATAAACAGTTGTTCAATAAAGAGGGTGAAAAGTACCATGCCTGGTTACAGCTCGACCCGGAAAATCTAACCCAAAACGGCAGTAAGGAGATCAAGAGGTTCAATGAAAATTACGGCTTCGACCTGGAGCAGGTTTTGACCGGGAAAGGCATTAAAGAAATGGACAATGCCGAAAGCAAGGAAAGCTTGTTAAAATCCATCCGCAAAGGGAATGCCCAGCAGATCACGGTTATTAACGGAAAGGAGGATACCAAATATTTTGTTTCCGCCAGCCCGCAATTTAAAACCATTGACCTGTACGATGACAAAATGAAGCGCATCAAACGCGAAGAATTACTACAGGCATCGCAAAAGACCAGTACTACCCAAAAACAGACCCGGCAGCAGAAGGAGGGCCTGCCTGAAAAAAAGCAGCAGTCGCGTAAGCGGAAAATGACAGTTTAAGTAAAAAAGGCGGGATTATCTTCCCGCCTTTTTTTAATTTATGGGTCTATTTTTAACTTCGCATAACAGTTACTTAACGAAATGGAAATAGAAGAATACTACGATGCCTTAACAGGTTTTGCCCAAACCATCAATGAAACCGGAATATCGCCAGAGCAATTCATTAGTGACCTGATCAATAATGATCATGATAAGATTGACAAACTCATCAGTTTCAGGCAAGACTTTTTAGGCGTCACCGAACTGAACCGTGCCAGCGGTTATATATCGATGGGTTATTTTAAAGCATATGAGGGTGTAAAAAGAGAGACCTGTTTTGTGATCTGTTTTGAACTGACCGAACAGGTGATCAAGTTAGAATATCGCCAACGTTGTGAAACCTATAGCTTAACCCAGCCGATCTTTCAGGCCGAGCCCAGTCTGGCCGAGCATATCCGGAGGAAGGACTCTGGTAATTATGATAATGAATTGATCGACCTATCAGCTGTTGATCAAATAGGCGATACGGAGATTATTAAATATAAAGACCATTACTTTTTGATTGATTATTGCTTAAATCCTTCAGAGTTAGGTTGGATAAAGGCGACCTTCCCGGATAATCCATTGTTTATCCGTTTGAAACCCTATAAAGTATTTGACAAACAACCTCAAGGCCGACTGTTTGAATCCATACTCATGCCCGCAAATCCGAATTGGTGGAAAACCTTAAACATTCACAACAGGGATAAAGAAGGGGCGGCCTATCAATTAGGAGAGGACGAATATCCAGATAATCCCCAAGCGCTATGGGAATATAAAGTCAAGAACATAAATCGGCTGGAAGTGATCGCTAAGCGTGATAATAATGGAAATTTGTCCATGATGCTGGAGGAATTAACTGGGATGGATCATAATAATATGGTTTTCGGTCGATGTATTCATTTAGACACCGATGATAAACAGGGAACGAATGCCAATGATGCGATATTAAATCATTTGGACCTTGCGATCAATGTATATGAGGACGACAATGGTAAAAAACGATTAACGGAAAATTTAGCTCACGGTCAGGTCACGAGCAATGCGAGTTACCGTACTCATTTATTACGTATTGAAAACGTACCATTTAAATCATTGGTCGGCTTCGCTCTCTTATTTTTTAAATCTCAAACACTAATCCAGGAATGGTTTGAGGACCAGTTCTCTAAATGAAGTCACCGTGTTCATCACCTATTTGCCCCAGAGACCTATAAAGAAAAGGGTCCCGATCAGTTCCATCAGTAAATAATGCAACACTCCATATATCGCTACGAGGAATTCTGGCGTGAAAGAAATCAGGCGACATCGGATCGGCTGGAAGGATCAGCCATTCCTTATCGTTACGGGCAAACTGAACAGCTCCATCTAAGGCATGATCGGAATTGTGTTTGATCAGGTATCGTTCGCTATTAACCAAAATCAAAGAATGCGATGTCGCACCGTTATTACAGATCTCGCAACCAGCATTTCTAACCAGTTGAGCTTCCAATCGGCTCATTATATCTGGAGCATTCGATTCCTTTATGGCGGAATTACATGCGTACCGATAGAGATAAATTCCATCATTAAGATCTAATACCTTGCTCATGTCGATGTTCAGTGTGAAAAGATAACGTGTCTCCATGTAATTGTCAGCGGTCGGCTTCAAATTCAATCGGCCTCGTTCCGAAAGCCAATAGATCGCTCGATTTTTATCCTCTGAAAAGGAGATAAAGTCTGTCGTATCGTAGTAGCGCACGTCGCTGGGGATAGAACGATCAGGACGAACATGTTTTTGAATTGCCGATATTAACCCTTCGCGCTTAATATATGCTGGGTCACCAACACCGAAAGTTTTACTTCTTATTCCATCAAGGCGAAAGCGGCCAGGTAAAGTACCGGTATTGCATAAACAGTCTCCCCTGTATAATTTCATATGATAATAGTTAATTTAGCGGAACCTAAAATTATAAATTGAAACCGAACCTTTTTAGCATCGCGACAAAAGAATTACATCAGGACGCATTCATTGCGTGGCTTGTTCAATGGGCGGACCCGAAAAACGCAAGCTACGATGAAACTTTACATCGCCTTGGAATAACTTTTGTAAAGGCATTACTCGCTAAACGTTATCCGGTCACTGACGAACCTTTGTTAAAGGTTCGCTGCGGCCGGCAGTGGGAAAATATTGATGTTTACGTTGAAGTAGAAACAGCAACGGTGAAATATCTCATCGTTATTGAAGATAAAACTTTTACGAAAAAAAGAGAAGGGCAATTGGAACGTTACCACTTATCCGGCGAACGGTGGTGTAAAAAGTTTGGCGCAAAATTATGCTGCGTTTATTTAAAAACAGGAAGCGAGTCGCAAAAAAGTCTTAACCTGATCAAAAAAGATGGTTTTGCGACATTTGACCGAAAAGATTTTATTGCTATTCTGGATCAATATCCGTCAAGCGGAAGTGATATTCTAACCGATTTTAGGGTCAGGTTACACCAGTTGCAGATGGCGCATGATGCTTTTGAGACTACGCAGCTTGGCCAATGGGACGATGCCTGCTGGATCGGGTTTTATCAATATCTTGAAAAAAATTTGGGTATCATAGATTGGAACCTGGTTAATCCGCCCAGCGGTGCCAGTTTTTGGAATGCTGTTTTGAACTGGGACTATTGGAATGGGTTTCCTGTATATTTACAGATCGAACAAGGGAAATTATGTTTTAAGATATCTTATATCGATGCCGAGATAGATACCGAACTTAGTAAATCCGAGTTGAGAAATCGCTGGTATGAAATCGTTCGCAAAGCAGCACAAAGGCAAAATGAAGATGCTATTCATCGGCCAAACCGTTTCGGTGTTGGAGATTACATGACCACTGCCGTTGTTAACGCCGCAGACTGGCTTGGTGACCCGAAACAAAATATCGACCCTGTTGCCGTAATTTCTCGCTTACGGCATTACAAAAATTTCCTCAAAAGCTTATTGCCGAATGAAAACCATACGATTGCTTAGAAGAGGCCATATTGCAGACCTATCTGCGCTTTACCTTCAAATGCTGGATTTGTACTGTAAAAACCCGCAATGTGTTTTGTATATGGGCAATGGCCAAACTTAATGAGTTTGATCTTTCCAGACTTTTGCAGTCGCGCGACGTAGCGACAGATATTTGGCCTCAAAATGCCTGTTTGTACCTCTACCATCCGCATTGTTGACGGCTCTTTAAAAAATGCCGAAAATGTTCTCAATAACTCATTGGAGTCTTTAGACCGTTTTCTCTCCACAGGCTTGATCTCTTGCATAACTTCTTATTTTCATGCAAGTTGCGATATGCTATTTTCCTTATTGTACACAATGAAACTAAGGAAAGTAAAGACATTAAAGCTTTTTGATCAATGTCTCTAATTGATGATGATAATCCTTGAACGCCCGTTTATGCGTGTTCCCAAACGATCTTTTATCAATATTTAAATCAGGTATTAGCTGATTAATCAGTTCAGTCTTTTTGCCCGCGGTCAAGCCCGTACGAATCTTTCCTGCGCGGTCTAAAATATCAAACCAGGCAACGATGGCGCTTTTACTTCGTTCCCCCAAGCGGTAGTGACCTTGCTCATTTAAAATAGGCGGTTCAACCTTTTTTAAAATTTCAAGGAATTGCGAAGTTCTTAAAGGGTCCAAAAAAAGACTGCCCGTATCTTTTTCAGCGTGCTTTTGCAATTGGCTTTCGGGAAGCAGCCCGCGCTTGTCTTTCATCCAGACTCGGAACACGTCTGCTTTTTTGATACTGGCTCCCTGAAAGGAACTTTTAAGATTTGCATTTCCGATAATCTCTACGTAATTCAAAAAGTCTTCTTTTCTTGCCGGGGTAAGTTCAAATTGCTCATCTAATAACGCCTTAAGTGCATCGGCAGTAGCCGATTTGAAAGCATGTAGAAATTTCGTTTCCAGAACAATTTGCCTGAGCCGAAACTGCTTTTTAATATTGCCCGGAGCGGTCCTTTCAGAGAATTGATAATTATTAAGATCATAAGAAAAAAAACGATCATGCCAGTCGTAATAACCGTGTCCCCGGTCAATCACTTGAGTGGAGGTAGCAATTTCTTCTTTTGCTAAACGATCATCCTCTCCCAAGCTTAACAATTGGTCTTTAGTTTCCTGGAAAATTTCATCCGCATAAGCCTTAAGTATGATAAATCTTTTTCTGACCGAATTTTTTTCAGGTTCTGATAGCTTTTTGACAACCATCAAAATCGTCAGTTCTGTGTCAATGTCAGCTGCAAGCATTACTTCAAGCAGGGCGGTCCGGAATTTCAAGTCATGAATTTTATCAAGCTCTTTCACTATGCTTTTGGACGCTGCCCGGGCATAGGCCTGATAACTAGATACGTCGGTATGATCAATGGCGTATTGCTTGAATACGTCAAGCTGATCGGCGATCTGTTTGAGAAGCTTCGCCAAAGTTGTTTCTAAAATCCGATGGCCGTAATATTTTTGTTCTAATGTCTTGGCCACTGCCATTTTGAAGAATTCTTCAGTAAGCCGTTTGGACAAGGTTTCAAGGGGAGTATCTGCTACAAAGCCAGCAGCGATCGGATGGCTGTTGGAGCTGACGGTTCGCGTACGGGTATGGCTTTCAGCTCTATCTTGCTCCCATTCTTTATCTGTGAAAAACTCACGCAGGTACAAATATGGTTTTGGCTGCAAGGGCGCTTGCAAATAGTCTTGTTTAAGAATGTCAATAAAATGGGTATCTGACAGTATCACTTCCTTAAACGGGAATGGAGAAAATTTTAATTCATGATCAAAATCGATATCAATATTTTCGGCTAACTTCATTTAATAAATCGGGTATTCAGAAACCTAAGTTAAAATTAAGGAATTAAAAGATCGAATGAACTATTTGGATGAATGGTATCAGACACTGCAAGCCTTCAAATGGAAGAATGCATTGATCAATGACCCGCATTTTCGGAATCTCGAAGCCATCAGAAATGAGATCGCTGCTTTCATTCCTCCTGATGACTTTGAATTATCGCTGACCAAGAGCCATGACAACTGGCTTTTACATATCCTCTTCGATAAGCAACCTAACTCGATCTATTTGCTGAACGAAGTAGCGGAACTCCTAAGGTTTTACCGGAACTTGCCAGATAAGGAATCTTTAAAGCTGTTTCAGAAAAATGGCAAGATCAATTATAAGGGGTTTAACGAAAAGCTTTTTGAACTTCAGGTTAACTACCTTTTGCGTTCGGGGGGACTGGAGCCGAAAATAGGTCAATATTATTTGCTGGATGGAAATAAAAAGGAGATCGACTTACTGGTGCATTATCATGGGCAAACCTATAATATTGAAGTAACCAAGTATTACGATGTCTTTACAGAGTCCTTGCTTGGACTTGCCACGGATATCATTGGGTCACTTCACCTCACTACGATCAAACGTACGTTGACGATGGATGAAATATTTTCAGGCTATTTTGCATTTAAGAAGAGAAATGAAGAAGTGGTAAGGCAAAACAAAAATCTTTTTCATAAGGGCGTTAAAGATTTCATTCATGGTTACCGGTCTGTTAAGGAAAATACGATCCTCCATCCGGCTAAAAAAGAGACAGATGATTACGTTTTTTTGATCGAACCCGTATTCAGCCAGAATTATGAGCGTCTTTATGATGGGGAACTGGGCAAATATCCGGGTTACATTAAGTTTAAAATCGAGGCGAACCTGCAGACCAACAGATATCATGCGAATACTTATGCAGCCACCAGGACGAGTGTAGCAGATGGAAACAAACGTTTGGTTTCAAAGATAAGAGAGAAATTGCGCCAACATCATAAGTTCGAGGATGGGTTACTGGTTATCGTGATCGCCATTGAAGAGATATTCAGTAGCTTTTCCAATAACCGTGCTATTCCTATCCGTCAAAGAGACGTTGATAAACGGGCCATTCATGCAGAGATCCGCGGAAAGGCGGCTGTAGTTTTACTGTTTAAAGAATTGAAGTCTGATGGGGTGTCCTATCAGAAAATGACTTTTGGTGATCGCGTAGCGCACCAAGACATCTTTGAGGTCATTAAGAAAATTTATCCTAATATCCGTTATCTGCCGGAAGCGTCCTGATCAGAGCTTATCCAGATTTTTTCTTTCCTCCTCCGGGAAATCGATGTATTTGGAAAGGTCCTTCACCATTTTGCGCGCAAACACCGCACCTTCCGCACTACTCGTCATGATATCATCGTCGCCCAGGTCCGTGTGCTCGCCGTAAATCGCTTTTTTCAATTCCTGGCGATGATTTAACTCGTCCAGTTTGTTGCCCATCTTTTGGACCAGCGTATAGTCCGGAATGCCGTTTTGTAACAGGTCGGGAAAGTTTTTAAATGGAGCGAGTTTTACATTAATGACTTTTTGCATCACCTCACCCCATTGCAGAACTTCGCTAAGTGAGTATACGGGGTTATTCCGGTGCTGCATATCCAGTACCAAAGCCAGAAACATTTCAGGGGTTCCATTCCATGATGGTTTCAGCTTAAAAGCGCGCATGATGAAAGACAGGAAACTCATAGTATCATCTGTTAGCTATGAGCAAATATCATAAATAATTCTGACTAAAGTTTACCGCTCTCCTTCGGCAATGATTACCTGCATTACAGCGTCGGCTGTCAAATGATGCATCGGGCAAACTAATCTTCCATTTCTCTCCAGCATTTCGGTACCAAAATGCGGGCAACGTTTGCCTTTGCACGAGCGCCCGACGAAAGACTGATACCAGGCATGGTAATTTATCAGGTTCTCCGAGCCGGCTTCCGGAGGTTCGGTTGAAAACAATAAGCCCGTACTTTGGCGTTCTAAAAGCAACCGGCGTTTTACAAGTTTAAGGAAGTTGTAACTGCCGTTGTTATGGGTAACAATTACCGTTAGCGTATGGCCGTCACTTACCTTGAACCAATGTCGCATTCTGGGGTGAATCTCGAAGCGGCCATCAATGTGATAGTGTTCATGTGGGAAACCAAATTGAGGATCGGCATGCAAATTGTCAAACACCGGTATATAAAACAGTAAGCCGTCACCCTTCCACCTTAGTTCGGCACAGGTCACCTCATACGTTTTACCGATTTCATATTGCATAGTCCAAACTACGAAATATTATTTAGCGTGCGCCCGGAGTTTTTCGCCGATCACCTGCAGGTCCATGGTGGTGTAATACAGTGCGCCTAAGGGCTGATAATCGCCACTTTTTTCTTGGGCGATATATCCTTTGAAGCAACCGCCCGCCGTGATCATAAAACATGGCCCTGTCTCGCCCGGCATCGCTTTTTTATCCAATTGAAGTTCGGTTGGCTGGCCGTCAATCAGGCACTGAATGTTTATCCTATCCATATGTTAAAAATTTAATGAGCTCATCAGTATATCAGGAAATTACCGGGTTAGGTAAAATGGGAAGTTTAGCAAATTTCAAAACCTCCAGGCTGGCAAAGCCAAATTCTGCCACGACCTTACCCAATATGAGGTAACAGCCCGCTCCCCGGAAGGGATACATGGGCGTGTTATTAGGAAAATGTACAGTATCAAAAGCGTTGCCTTCAACGTCAAGAAAGTTACCGAACCACATTCGTTGGCTGTTTTTGGTGTGCACTGTTTTCTCGCAAACGTAAAGGCCGACCATTCTTACAACTTGTCCAATATGATTAATGAGATCATTCGCGCCTATTTCACCCCGATAGTCAGTTTGCAGTAATTCAAACATGGTCATGCTTAGCGGAAAACCAAGCAACTCCAGTTCATGGTAAGCATTTTCCAGTCTGGTATTGACCAGGACGGGTAAGGAATAATTTTTTGTTTCCAGCTGGAACAATTCTGCATCATTGTTAGGTTTAGCTTTTGCACCCATTAATAAGTGAACAGCCCACAATAATTCTTTTTTGCTTTTGCCGGTAAAGCGCAACGCGCCGACACGAATGAGAATGATGACCTGCTCTAAACCGATAGCTGTCCTTTTGATGAAATCTTCCAGGTTTTGGTAAGGCCCGTTCGTTTTGCGTTCTTCGGGGATCAGTTCAATATACACGCCGTTTAAACCATGAATGCCAATGAAGCCTAAGTAAACGTCAACTCCGCTGATATTTACGGCACTGTCGCTGTTATTGACGCAGGGTAAGTGTACGATACCGCCGGCACTTTGTAGTTCCTGAACATAAACGAGCCGATTACCCTGATAGAAGCCGCCATAGTTATTTAATACAGCGACCATAAATTCCCGTGGGAAATAAGTTTTTAAATACAGGCTTTGATAGCTTTCTACTGCAAAGCTGGCCGAATGTGCTTTGGAAAAACTGTACCCGGCAAAAGAACTGACCTGACGCCAAACTTCGGCAGCGATATCGTCCGGCCTTTCCAGTCTTTTGGAGCCAGTGAAAAAACTTTGCTTGATTCGGTTCATTTCCTGTTCCGAACGCCATTTGCCACTCATGCCCCGACGTAGAATGTCGGCATCAGTGCCATCCATACCCGCAAAGTGAATGCAGATTTTAATCACATCTTCCTGGTAGACCATCACGCCATAAGTTTCCTCCAATTGCTCTTTCATGACGGGATGCAGGTACTTTACGTCTTTAGGGTTATGGTGCCGTTTGATGTATTCGCCCATCATACCGGAACTGGCAACGCCCGGACGAATTATAGAACTGGCCGCAACCAGCACGAGGTAACTATCGCAGCCGAGCTTGCGGTTTAGCTGTATCATAGCGGGAGATTCGATATAAAAACAGCCTTTGGTATTTCCGACCCTCAGATTGGCGTTTATCGCCGGGTCTTTCATAAACGTCTTAACTTGGTGAATATCGATCTTGCGTTGCTGATTTCCTTCTATTAATTGCACCGCCACTTTAATATGGCCGATCCCCCGCTGGCTAAGGATGTCATATTTATCAAAACCGATATTTTCAGCTTCGTACATATCCCATTGCACGGTAGCCATACCTTTTGGCGGCAGGTCGAGTGCCGTATAATACGTGATCGGCTCCTCGGTAATCAAGACACCACCGGCATGGATCGAACGCTGGTTAGGCATATTGGCCATGCGCTCGTGGATTGCGACGATCTTGCGAAATGTATCGTTATTTTGATTAATTGCTGCGCGGGTCTGGTCGGTAAACCCGTCGATCTCCGCTTTCGGTAAACCCATCACTTTGCCGATCTCACGGATAATGCTACGGTCTTTAAAAGTTGACATGGTGCCTAAAAGCGCGGTATGCTGGCTGCCATAACGTTTAAATATATAATCCTGCACATCTTCACGTTCATCCCAGGAATAATCAATATCAAAATCCGGCGGCGATGTGCGCTGCGCGTTGAGGAACCGTTCAAAATATAAATTCAGCTCTATCGGGTCTACATCTGTGATCTTCAGGCAATAGGCCACGATGCTGTTGGCACCTGAACCTCGGCCAACATGGTAGTACCCTTGTGAATTGGAATAACGGATAATATCCCAGGTGATCAGGAAATAGGCGCAAAAGTCCAGTTCGTATATAACCTTTAATTCGTGCCTTATCCTTTTCTGCGCCTCCTTATTTGACTTGCCGTAGCGATATTCCATGCCGCTGAGGGCCAGTTTTTCCAGCAGCTCCCGGTCATTCTTTTTGTTGCCGGTAAAAGTACGGCGGTTAAGGTTTACCCGGCCTTTAGGATAATCCATCACGCAGCGGTTCATTAGATTCCGCGTATTATCCAAGATGAAGGCATAACGGGAGAATTTTGCTTCCAGCTGACCCGGCGGCAGAAACATGTCACTGGGACGGCATTTGTCGGATGCAGTTACTTCAGTTAATACCACATTCAAATCGATGCCCCTGAGATATTCGTGCAGGCGGTACTCGATCTTATCAGCCACAACAACGGGCTGAAGGGCCAGTAACTTCGACTTAACGGTTGACAGGTCAACATTAAACAAGCTGTTCAGCTGGTCATAGCGAATGCCGAGATATTCGTTATCTGATAAAGTTTTTTCATTGGGGTAAGGGTAAACGATAAATGCGTTTTTAAAAGGCGGTGCCTCATCCGGCAAGGGCTTCTTTTGCAAATTATGTTCCGATAAGAAATCATTTAGTTCCTTCATGCCCTCCTTGTTCTGCGCGATGCCGAAGTACAGTAACTGTTTATCCCTTCTGAATTCCAGTCCGGCGATCGGCTTGACCTGTTTGGCCTCGCATTCCCGCATAAACTCCATGATCCCCGTAGAGTTGTTGATATCCGTCAGTACCATTTGCGTAACACCGTAACCCACCGCTTCTTCGACCAATGCCGGGATCGACATGGTGCCGTAGCGTAGGCTGTATTGCGAGTGCACGTTAATGTACATGAGAAATTTTAAAGATTAAGATTGATGCCGGATGCAAGTTTGATGGAGTCTGGGCCGAATCGCCGCCGGATCTTATCCATCGCCTGGCAAAGACTGTATTGCTCTTCTGAAGCGGTATACAGATCGATCTGCTCAAAGCCATTGACCAGATTAGACAAACGGACACCGACGAGGCGGATCAGCAACCTTTTTTGATAGGCGGCTTTAAATAATTCTTTTGTCTTTTTGATAAGCGGTCCATCCAATGCCGTGTAAGGTATGGTCGCTTGTTTGGTGACATCCTCACGTGTAGAATATCGCACCGTCACCGTTACGCAGGCAGTTTGCTTTTTCTTTTGACGCAGCTCAAAAGCCAGTTCCATGACCATAGAAACTAAGAGGTCATTGATCGCCGCGAGGTCTATGCTGTCATTTTTGAAAGTGCTCTGCGTACCAATAGACTTTTGTTCCTGATAGGGAATGATGGGTGATTCGTCGATACCCTTGGCTTTCTGTAACAGCCAGATTCCATTTTTACCCAGTATACTATTCATGTATTCCGGGTGCACCTGTGAAAGTTCATAGATGCGTTTAATACCCATATCACTCAGCTTAATGAATGTTTTTTCACCTAAGCCGGGAATTTTGCGGATAGATAAAGGATTCAAAAATGGCTGAACTACGGCTTTTTCTATGTTCAATTCGCCGTTAGGCTTGCATTCATTGGTCGCCATTTTGGAAACCGTCTTATTTACAGACAGGCCGAAAGAAATGGGCAATGCCGTTTCTTTCATGACTTTGGCCCGTAACTCTTTCGCATATTTTAATGTACCGAAATGACGATCCATACCGGTCATATCGATGTAATGCTCATCGATACTCGCTTTTTCAATAAGCGGCACGTTGTCTTTTAAAATTTCGGTGATCTCATGCGATGCTTTTGAATATTCATCCATGTTGCCCCTGATCCAGATCCCATGCGGGCAGAGCATACGCGCCATGCGGGCGGGCATGGCAGAATGGATACCAAACTTTCTTGCTTCATAACTGCACGACGCTACCACTCCACGGTCGGAAAGGCTACCGATAATGACCGGTTTACCTACTAACTGTGGATTTTTCCGGACCTCTACGGATACGAAAAACGCATCCTGGTCCATGTGGATGATCTGGCGGTCGGTGCTCATATGTATGCTTTGATTCGATATAAAATGTTTAAAGTTCAACCATATTAAAAATTGCTTTCTTTTGTTCGGAAAGCGGACAACAAAACTAATACTAAAAATATTAGCATTTTGTTTATATTTGAAAATATTTTTGGAGACTGGGCTAAATGGCTGATAGCTTGTTTTATAATCCTTTCCTGCGCATCAAGGACGATACCCTGAAAAAATTACTGGGTACAGGCAAGCGTTATGTGGTAATCCAGCGGTTTCAATGGCCTGGTCAGCCTCCCCAAAAGACCTTTCTTTTGTCAGCCTATGCTAATGAACCGGAAGCGCGCTTTCATGAACAGCAATTGCGACCTAACGAAGGTAAATTGCAAGACCTGCTGGATCTGAACCAGTATCAGGCGATCAGCAAGCTTTTGAAAAACGAATCGGGCCTGACGGTCTTCTACAATGGCACGATAGATGCTAAGCATGAGAAAAGGTTGCAGAAGGCCTTTGTGAAGAACGTTTCTGCTTATATTCACTATATCAGGATGAAAAAAGAAGATCATTATGATGTACGTATATTTGCAGAGTACGGCCGGTTGAAAGCTGAGATCACATCGGGTGAAAATAGCCATACCGCATTATTTTACGATATGATCAAATAGTATGTGCAGGGATATCAGTTTCCATTCAGAAATACAGATTGTTACTCAGGATTTCAAAGGGATTCAGTTGGCCCCCAATCCCGCGCACTATCCAACGGACATGGTTCATGTGACCTGCGAGATATTGCCAACCTACCCCATCGTGGTTAACCGGAAAGCGCTGGCCCTGGCTAATATGGGCTGGGGGGTGATCAACACGTGGATCGATGATCCTCGCGAACGCCAGTCGCAGCGTTCCAATATGGTTAATGCACGCTCGGAAAGAATTGTCGGCGACAAAAAATCGTATTGGTACCGCATAAGGCAGAATCGCTGTTTAATCCCGACGACAGGTATCTACGAGCACCGCGAAGTGGCTGGCTTCAGAAATAAAATCCCCTATCATATCAGCCTGGAAGGCCGCAAACAATTTTACGTACCCGCCCTATACCAGGTCAGTCAGGAGGTAGATCAATATACCGGCGATCTGTACAATATCGCCACCTTCACCATGATCACGCGGGGCGCGAATGAAAAAATGAGATGGATACACAATTCCGGCGATAATAAGCACCGGATGCCATTGTTTCTTACCCCGGAAATGGAACAGGCGTGGGTATTGGATGACCTTGGCGATGATGACATGGAGGAGTTTTTTCATTTCGAAATGCCATCTGACGCTATAGCGCATCATCCGGTTTATTCCATTCGCAGCCGTAAACCAAAGCCGGAAGGTATTGTGCCGAACGCCTACTACGATTGGGGTAAAAAGTTACCTGTCTACGGTCAGGAGAAAGAGAGTGACGATGGCGTACAATCTTCTCTGTTTTAGTTGATAATTCATTAAGCAGGGTCGAAGGATGAGCAACACAAGTTGGAGACGCTTTGATTTTAGACGGGCGTCATTAAATGTGACGATCATGGGTTTACAGCAAACAATCGATGTGCTACATGCTCAGACGGAGGAAATCCATTGGTATGATGGTGATTGGTTCCTTGAGGAAAGTGAGCCTATTTATGGTTTGGCATTTATCGCCTTTCAAAATTATATTAACGGCAGTATTAAAGATTTTGACGGCGACACCACTAAAAAAACGGGTTATTATAAAAAAGGGAAGCCGCTAACCGGCTTTAGTAAAACTGATATCGAGTTGATCATAGCCCTGGCAAATTATGCTAAACATAAAGATGAAGGGCATCCGCATAAAGGTACCGCTGAGGTCTTAAATGAATTAGGCTTAAATTTCACGGACGTTATTTACCTTGATCAATCTGCAATGTTTCAGGGCCTGGAACTACTTGATAGCAAGTGGGAACTATCGGCTATCCTGGAAAGTGTGATTGCCTGGCGGGAAAGCTTATGGACTTAAATTACTATTTCAGTAAATTAGCCTAATCATGGCATTCAAAAATTTTCCTCAGGTCGATCAGGCGTCCATTAATAGTGAACGCTCTGAAAACGTGCTGGAAAGATTATTTAGCCAGGCCAACGGTTTTATATCCCGAAAGGAAAACCCGGATAAAGGTTGCGATTATGATGTCGAACTGATCGTTGATGATACCAATGCTTATAACTGGCGTTTTGGTATACAGCTTAAAAGTGTGGAAAAAATTGCTGTCGTCGACGAAGGCCTCTTTATTTCTTATGCCTTTAAAACCTCCCGTTTAAATTATTTGCTTAATCGACCTGTAGGCGATGGCTTAATTGTCATCTTTGATGATGCTGCAGATATTGCTTATTATGATTTTGCGCAAGCGGTATACAAACGGCTAACTGTGGAACGCGGTTCAGAAGCATGGCATGAAAACGAAAAAGTAAATATCCATATGCCGGTTACTAACGTTCTGAATGCAGTTAGCGTTAAAACCGTCCATCAATGGTTCGCGAAAAACTTTACAACAGCTTCGTTTATCTTAAGATCACAAGGTCCCCGCTATGATTTTCCGGTGATCGCGAGCCAGGATGACGAATTTGATGTGCACAATCCTGAAAAGGTAAAGGATCTTTTGCTTAAATACGGATTTGGCTTGATGCGGGCGCATGACGTACCCCTGCTCTATGACATGATCAGGGTCGTACCCCATGCTACTTTGGAACGCCATCCTGAATTGCTGATCATGGCGGCGATCGTAAATGGTGAAGTCGGAGCGCGGTACGAATCTCAGCACCTCATTCAAAAATTAAAACGCAGATCGCTTATTACCGATGAGCATGCCCACCTGCTTCGGTTCACCGAGTTGAAAAACAGGTTCGGCCTTGGCGAAATTGATATTAAAGAATTTGTAACTGAACTGAAAGAAGAGCGGCAAAAAGTGCAATCTCCGCAAAATCAGATCGTGCTTGACTTGAATATTATCCTGCACGAGTTGCTCATGCCGAAATTTTATCATCAGCTGCCCGCCGGTATTTATGAGCGCATCAGGTCTGCCTATCAGCGTATCCAAACTTTGGACGTTGATCCGCAGGGGAAACAGATGCTGGAGGTTTGGAATACAGAGAACCTGGCTTCCTTCATCGCATATTATCGCCTTAAACAACTCAATCAATTGGCGATACAACGCAGCATGGGTGTAAAAAACCGGTCTGCTGAACTCGTAAAGGAATCGACCATGCTGGCCAATTTACAGCAGGAACTTTTCAGTGAACTTGAGCGGCTGTTTAAGGTCGGTCAGGACACCGGTGATAAATTACTGCAAGCCTATACAATCCTGGTAAGGTCCAGTTATGTGTTAACCCAGGAGATCGATGTCATTTCCCAGATGCCTGTACTGAATGACATCAAATTTCATAACAAGGAAATGTTCCTCAATACTGTGACGTTGAGCCTTCAGGCAGCGGATTTATTCAGAGATCTTAACTTTTTCGAACCGGCCTACCGAAGTTTATATTACGGTATTGAATTATTAACTGTTTCCAGGGAGGTCCATCATTACAAAGATGATTTTGATCTTGAGTTTTTAATGAAAGTCAAGTCTGACATGGAACAGCATTGGGAGCTGTATTCTTATGAGTTAGTCGTGCCGGGGTTCATTAAAAAGTTGGCTACCGAAAATAAGCAGCATGAGGAGCGGCCTATGAGTATTACTAAAGACTTAGATGATGAGCAGCTCCTTAACATGGCTAAGGGATTTTGTCAGGCTATGAACTTACCGCATCCATGTGTGCGCTACGTATTAGACGAGCTGAAAGGGTACCGGACGTTTTATCGCGCAAATACCGATGGTTATGAGATCAAACGGGCCCCGCTGCATCCGCTTTATGAAGCAGAATACCATCAACCGGTAAAGTTTATCATTCGGAATAATGCTACAGGCATTGTTTCGCTCCCTGTTCAAAATGTAGAGACGCAGCTAAAGTCATGGGGATTATAGCATCATTGTAAAACAATACCTCCTGCTGCAAGGATTAATTATCTTTGTATTATGAGCATTCAGGAAGAAAATATGCAGGCCTACGAACAATTACTACCTATTTTCCTTGCAGAGGCTGAAGAGCTTTTTGGTCCCAAAAACGATTATATATTCATTGGCATCGGCTATCATAATCATCCGCCGAGAATGTACATGTTTGATAAAGACCCTTTTTCGGGAGAAGAGTATTATAAAGTCGACCTGTATGGTGTTGGGGCAATAAATGATAGGAAAGACGGCATTTTTCAATTGTCTCATGAAGTTGTACACCTGCTGTCACCTGTTCCTCAGGACACCGATGAAAATGACGTCAATCGTGTAAATTATTTGGAAGAAGGCATGGCTACGTATTTCGCCAAACGTGTTACAGAGCGAGAAACAGCGGATTATGATTTTTGTAACAATGCCATGCTGAAAGATGAAAAGTACTTTACGGCTTATATGCGCTATCAGTCACTTAAAGAAATTGATACAGAAGCCGTAAAAAAATTGAGGACCATACAACCTATCATTCCATTGATTCAAGCAGAAGACTTTGTTGCTGCCGGATTGGATGTGCCTCAAAATCTCATCAATGCGCTGCTCGAAAAATTTCCGGAATGATTAATCATTGTTAACAGGTTAGGAATTTGTCAAACATCGTCATGGGGACGTCGCCTTCTTTATCATCCTTACGCTAATTGGATCACTGCGTATTACTGTTGAGTATTTCCTTTTTTAGGTTGTCGAAAAAAGGCCAGGTGATCTTTGCTACCGGATTCACTCTTGGCCACATGATATAACGATCAAAAAAATCAGTTCCGTCCAGTAACTGTTTAAATCGATGATAAGTATATATTTTATACTGACCATTCAGCATATATATAGTGGGCGTGTTGATAATAAAGATCCCTTCAAGTTTGTACTTTGAAATATCTAAATTTGGCGTTTTAAACTGGATACGTAGATGCTCCTCGAATAGGGAAAGATTCTCATTCAGAAAATTGAGCTTTTCCTCCATCTTTGCATTGTAACCATCATTAGTGAATTTGCTGATATCCTGATACCAGCCATGCATTTCATACCGTTTGGTCAGGTTCTTGCAATCAGCAATATAGATCGTGTCTTTCAGGATAAATATAAAATCGATCTCTCCGGGTTTCAGGTTAATGGAAACGTGTTGATGATCCTTTTTGAATAGCACCTTTATATTGCGGTCATATAATATTCCCTTAGTTTTTAATGCCGCTTCAACCGGGTCTTCCAGAATATCTTTGTGTTTTGCTTTAAAATCTTTGACCAATTGAGCCATAAATGCTAATTGGTTCCAGTTATCCGGATATTTACCCATGGTCAGGTTATTCTGAAAAAGCGTGTTCATCGCTTCCTCAAATGAATACGGGTAAACCAAGACACAATCTTCCTGGTCTATTGTTAGCGTCAATAATGGCCGGTGAATAATCCTTTTGCCTAAATACGGTTTTTCAACTGCGTTACGGATGCTCGCAACGTTATTTTTATTCAATAGCAAACCTTTAATAAAAGGCTCGATCGTTTCCTTCGCGCCCTTTTCAGAAAGGAAGGTCAAAAGTTCCTTTAAGGTAACAAAACGGGGCGGTGTCATATTATGTAGCTTTTCATTCAAAGCCCCCATATACCCACGCACGTCGGCCAGATCCAGACCAACCTCTTCCTTGAATTTTTGATTGAAGATACTTTCCAAGCCCTCTTCGATTAGCGACTCTCTTCCGTCTTCTCCAAATCCGGCCATGATCGCATAGATAAATCCCTCCCAGGCAGTCGTGTTCCGAAAGGTCAGCAATCCATTTTCCAAAGCCAATTCTATTGAACCTTCTGTAATCTTTTGCTCCGATATCGCATCAGCCGTCATGAATAGAAAGTCTCCCAGGTAGATCATTTTTTCCAGTACCGGTATGTGTATATCCGTCCAAGCGTCATCGGGGGCCGGGCCAGATACCGTGGCAATCATGCAGGATTCCTGAAGAATGAGTTTCAGTATGCGCCGGTAAAGATTAAAATAATTACGATCTACTGGAAACTCCGCTGTATTCTGTGTCAAGTAGGAAATCTCTGCACTATCTTCATGGAGCAGGTAAACGAACACGTAGAAATTAACGTCGGTAATTTCCCTGATTGCTATTTCCAGCTCTTCGGCGTAAAAGTTAAAGCAGTCAAGTAATGCTGGCAATGATTGATCTAAAGAAACTTTATCGCCATATCTGGTTTTGATCAGGGCCGTACATCGCCTGCGATAGGCCGGTTCATGCGCTTTATTGGGCATGACCAGCATAAATCGCTCATCGCTTAATCTTAAGTATTTTAAGGGCATACACTAAGCTACAAGTAAATACATTAAGAATATAACTCAATGTAGATAGCAGACATATCCTTTATGTTTGATCGCCAACATTTTGTAGGTTTAGATAGTGTTTTGCCAATATACCTTGACATCGCTGACCCTTACGAATGCCATGAGCACCTTTTATAATTACTTTACCGAGCAAGTTAAAAGAAACGGGTTAACCATTTTTTGTGGTGCCGGAATCTCCCTTGACTCGGGCTTCCCGCTGGCTAATCAATTGGTCGAAAAGTTATTTTTTGAAGTGGGTATAACCCCTGAAGAAAACTCGACTTTTCTAAAGGCAAAATTACCTTTTGAAAGTATTGCGGCGGTGTTCGCCGAACTATCGGGTTCGCTTGAATTTTTATCAATTTATAAAAAAGGCATTCCGAACTTTAATCATTACTTGATCGCTGAACTTGCCAGTCAGGGCTATATTAAAACAATTGTTACTACCAATTTCGATACGCTGATCGAACAGGCTTTTGAAAAGTGTGGATTAAACGACAAAGATGTGCAAGTGTATGCTGATGAGCAGCAGTTCCATAAAATTAATTGGAGTAACGGTAAAATCACCCTTGTCAAAATTCACGGCACGATCAATCAAAAGCGGAAAATGGCCGTGACTCTAAAAAAGGTTGCGAATGCACAATTATCCAATGGCCGCAAAGCGGTGATCGATCATTTGACGAGTTTAAAGCAACCTGTCTTGTTTTTAGGCTATAGCTTTTCAGATAAATTCGACATATCCGTGCATTTGCGTCTTGCTGAAAAAAAGATGGCTGATGTTTACACCGTTTGGCATAATACAAAACGTGCTGCGCCAAGGGTGATGAATATACATCTTAGGACGTCTTACCCATTTGCCGGATTTAATAGGGCCATGCAGATCAGCGTTGACACAGGCATATTCATGCGTGAAATCGCAGACCGCTTACTTTCTGACAGAATATTATCGCCTGCAATTACGCGGTTTCATTGGGAAAAACCCGTGGAAAGTTGGTTCGAAAATCAGCGATCAAAGCACCCGGAAATGTGTGATGCGGTAGCTGCGCGTTTGTTGTACTTAACAGGTTGTTTCCCATTATCAGAGGAGCGTTCTCAAGCCGCGTTAAAAAAATCGGTAAGTATATCAAAGCGTTTCGATCAATTGCGTAATTTGGGTATTGTCTGGAAAGAATTGGGAGACTATGACCGAGCCCTGGAATATCTGACGCAGGCACACGACCTTTCCAAAACCTTGTCCGACAAAAAGATGCGCGCCAGTGTGCTGAACAACATTTCTTACACATACGGATCAAAGAAAGCATACGATCAGGCAGAAACTTATGTAAAACAGGCCCTGAAGCTGGCCGGAAAGATCAGGAATAAGGAATTACTGGCGATCGCTTACAACAACCAAGGTATTTTGTTAGGAGCAACGACACGATACAAAGCCGCATTAACCAGTTTCAAAAGATCACTGCAACTAATTGATAGGGTCGGTCTCATTCAGTGGAAACCACGGACCATAAATAATCAGGGCATCGCAACCCGGCTGTTGGGTGACCCGGCTAAAGCCCTTACCATGCACCAGGATGCACTTACCCTGGCCGAATCGTTGGGATTTAACGACGAAATATTACTGGCCCGTGAAAATATGGGACGCGCTTATCTGGCATTAAGCGATTTTAGGAACGCAATCAACGAAACAAAAAAGGCCTGCCGTATTGCTAAAAAAAGCAGCAAACAAGACAGCTACCGGAAATGTCTACGGCTTATGTCCGAAATTCACGCAAGACAGGGAAACCATACCAAGTCAAGATATTACCGGCGTAGAGCAGCATTTCGTAAAGCTTAATTCACAAGATGTGAAAAATTTATTATCCTATTTGAGGAAGTTGTATATGTCCGCAAATTTCATTCAGTAAACTGCCTGGCGCAATATCTATGGCCAAGGCAATTTTCCATAATTCTTCTGCTGTTAATTTGGTGGAAGTATTATTCGTTAACTGTGTTAAACGAGCTTTACTTATCCCAGTCCGTCTGGCAATTTCCGCTTTGTTAACAGACTTTTTGGTTAAGTACAAGCCTAATTCTGTCATTAATTCTAATTTTCTTTACAGTTATTTAGAATTAATGTACGGGTGTTTAGATTTTGTAAATAATAATTTTAAATTTGGATAGATTTTGAATACAATTGTTTAGAAAATCGATACTATCAAATTATTTTGGGACTGTTTAGAAGTCGTTTTTCGGTAAAATCATAAATGTTTGTTAGCTACTGCCGGCAGAAAGTCTTTTGGCGAAAGCCCGAAATGATCAGCGAGTTTATCTATATGCGTGAGATTGTATTTTGCTCTGCTTTTATTGCTCTCAATGTTATTAATAAAAGATCGGCTTACACCAATAATGGTAGCGATATCATCTTGAGTAAGATTTTTTTCATTACGCAAATCCGTCACGTATTTAATTACGTGCTGTTCAATTGCTGATATTTTAAGTTCTGAAGACATCAGCAATAAAAGAATACAAAATAATTGCACATTATGACATGCATGTGTGTCATAAATAATTAACTTAGTATAATTGTAGAACGATAATTACATTATTTTTGCAGTCTTAAAAAGAACGTTTTAGGACTGCTAAGAGCCTCGCACCCGAATCTGGTAAATTTGATCGCGACGGTAAGTGTAGTTCCGTCCCCTATATCAATAGGGCCGGAGCTCGCTTATGTCATATGATCACCTCGAAAGAGGCGGCTTACCAGAGCCAGGGTATATGACAGGGCGGCTTCGGCCATATTAGCTCTCTCCCGAAGCCGAGGCTCGCATTATAATAAATGTTGGCAGATGGCTGGTCATAAAAACCTTTCGGACGATGAATTACTGAAGCTGCTCAAAGCCTCAGACCATGCCGCCTTTAATGAAATTTATCATCGCTATTTCCGACTCCTGTACATTCATGCCTACAAAAAAATTGATGATGAAGACTTAGCTAAAGACGTTGTACAGGATATTTTTACTTCATTATGGTCGAAGCGAGAATTGGACCTTCAAATTAATAACCTTCCAGCTTATTTTATTGGCGCGGTACGAAACAAAATATTTGACCTTTACGCACATCAAAAGGTGAAACAAGATCATTTAGCGAGTTTACAAGCATTCCTGGAAGCTAAGCCCGTAATCTCTACTGATCATCATATTCGCGAAGTACAATTGCAAGCCTATATCGATCAGCAGATTAGGCAATTACCTTCGAAAATGCGCGTCATTTTCGAAATGAATAGAAAAGAAGATTTATCTTACAAGGAAATCGCAGAACGCCTCGAAACATCTGAGAATAATGTCTCCAAACAAGTTAATAACGCCTTGCGTATTCTTCGCACCAAAATGGGGTTACTGTTTTTTATGTTGTTTTAACCTCGCCGGTAACAATATATAAAAATCTTCCTTTTTTTCTTCCGATTTCCTTATGCCACCCTACGAAGTGTTTTAAAGGGTTAAGCCGCTATGGATAAAGAGGAATTAAAAACATTATTTACTAAATATAATGATGGTACCGCTACGGAAAATGAACGGGCTGTGCTTGAAGCTTGGTATCTCCAGCATAACGAGTCGGTTAAACCTGGTCTCTCATCGCATCACATCGAAGCGGCAAAGAATGAACTATTCCGCCGGCTGCCAGGTAATCACGGCGAATTTTTTAAGATCGGTGCAAGGATGGCTGCAGCCGCGGTGATCATTGGGATACTCATTTCGGTAACGCTACTTTACGTCGTTAGCCGACAGCCTGCCAATACAGTCCAAATCGCTCGTGACCTGCCACCAGGCTCAAACAAAGCAACCCTGACACTGGCTTCCGGAAAACAAATCAATCTTACCGATGCCCATAACGGCTTGCTACTAAAACAAGCTGGTATTCAGGTCACCAAAAATGGCTCGGGACGGATCTCCTTTAGATTCCCTAATACTTCAGGAAAAGATCATTCACAAAATACAGTATCAACCCCGAAAGGCGGTCAATGGGAGGTTCGGTTAGGCGATGGTTCACAAGTCTGGCTGAATGCAGCCTCCTCGATCACCTTTCCGACCTCCTTCGCCAATTCAGAAAACAGGATCGTTACGCTAACCGGCGAGGCATATTTCGAGGTTGCCAAAGACAAAGCACATCCTTTTATTGTAATCTCCGGTCAGCAAAGGGTGGAAGTATTGGGAACACACTTTAATATTAATAGTTATGAGGACGAGCCAAACATTGTAACTACTCTTCTTGAAGGTAGCGTCAAAGTCAGCCAATTGGGAAAAAAGAATACCCATATATTATTTATGCGAATCAAGAGTCGAAATATGTTGATAACTTCAGGAGATAAATCGTTGATTGTGAGCGATTTAGCGACGAATATATTTGGTTAAAGCCTTGAAAATCAGTATCTTAAAGAAGATTACC
>NZ_WWEO01000035.1 GCF_009928685.1 Mucilaginibacter agri
TAACAAAAACGGATATACAGAGAGCCAGTAAGGTCAGATCAACAAAGGGTTTGCTTATTCATGTTTTTGGTAAAATTGCTGCCGCTTTTATTTATCTTGTCTTTTAACCCTTGATTCGCATACGTAATATTTTTCGGCCGGCGGATATGTATCGCCCGTACGACTGGCTAAATTTTATGCCTTTTGTTATCGTTATATTGGTACTCACCAATATAAGCCTGCGCGACCCCGGTGCTATCCAACGGGCACTTGCCGATAGCTCTATAAATTGGTTTGTTGACTCGTCGCAAGCGGGTTGGTATTATGGGCTATCTATTGCCAAATCGGTATTGTGGCTATTTTACACCTTTTTGCAAAGCATGTGCATTATCAATTTCGAGCGCCGCAGGCATGCTACACCATCGCGTTATAATTACAGGTTAATTAACTGGTTAAAAATATTCAACATCACACTTATCGTTTTATTTAGCTCGCTGTTAATTCAACGCTTTATAGATATTACCTTCATCAGCCTGGATTTTGTGAGCGATACCACCATGTCGTTTATCTTGTTGCTTACACTGGGTTTCCTGGTTGCTAATCCTCATATTCTGTATAGTTTAGAACATGTTGGCCTAAACTTAACCATCGAACCACATGCCGAAACAGAATATGTTTATCCAAAGATTGCCAAGCAACCTAAAAACGAGGAAGAAAAGATAATTCTTGTAAAGCAACTGTTCACCACAAAAAAGAAGGAAGAATACCTGTTAATATTAGACGATGTGCTGACTCAAAGCCGCCCTTACCTTAATAAAGGGATAACAGTTAAAGACCTCTCAGAACTAACCGGCATACCTGCGCATCATTTATCCAGTTTGATAAGCAGTGAGTTTAATCTGCATTTTCAAGACTTTATTAATCTGCGAAGGATTGAATACCTGAAAAGCAACATCAATGACATCGGCTGGCGACAATTAACCCTCGAAGGTATTTGCTGGGAAATTGGGTTTACTTCACGTACTACCTTCTTTCGTGCTTTCATTAAATTTACCGGGCTATCGCCATCGGAGTATTTTAACAATCTAAAAAAAAACCGTCCGAAGGCCTCATGAACTGGCAAACGCCTATTCAGCCCAGATAACTATCTCGCCTCTCATAATTATTCTAACGACCGCTCTCCAATGAGCTGTATGATCTAAACCAGATCATACAGCGTTAAGTAATGATAGATTTACCCACAAATTCTTGTCGACCCAGTGCGCTATAATCCGCGGTGAGGGATGCGCAGGTCTGCATTGTGTTCATCACCGACTCGTTCTTGTCTTTAAAATATAGTGTTGCATATTCTATAATTTGCCAAATTTTAAATGGTCATCTTTTTTGATGTTTCAAATTCTAATTTGGTACTTCAAAACTTCCAAAAAACTTCATTATTAATAAAAATCACTCAAGATTTGTATGTGCTGAGTATTAGGGGTAGATCGGCACATGTTTTTCATAAGTAGTCAGCCAGGCCTTTTGGCCTGGCTATTTTTTTTAAGCCTTAAATTTTGAAATACCAAAAGGTTTATCTTTAAGCAACGTACACCATAACAATTCAAAGTACTTATGAAAATCGCCGTTTTTAGCACCCACGATTACGACAAGGTTTATTTCGAAAAACATAATACAGGCCACGAGCTAAGTTTCTTTGCATTTCCGCTTAATGAGCAAACGGTATCGGCAACCAAAGGCTTTGATGCTATTTGCATATTTGTTAACGATACTGTGAATGAAGCGGTGCTGGATGCACTGCACCAAAATAATGTGAAATTAATAGCGTTGCGCTGCGCCGGGTTTAATAATGTGGCGATTACATATGCAACGTCGCTTAATATTCCAACAGTGAGGGTACCGCAATACGCCCCCGAGGCTGTTGCAGAACACGCATTGGCGCTTATTTTAACATTGAACAGAAAAACGCATAAGGCCTATAATCGCATTAGAGAAGGTAATTTTTCGCTCGAAGGATTAATGGGTTTCAACCTGTACCAGAAAACAGTAGCTGTAATAGGTACCGGCAAAATAGGTAAATCGTTTTGCTGCATGATGAGGGGATTGGGCTGCAAGGTTAAAGCATACGATATAGTGGAAGACGAAGAACTTAAAGCGCTTGGGGTAACCTATCACTCTTTTGAAGATACCATTGCGGATGCAGATATTGTATCCTTGCACTGCCCTTTAATGGATAGCACAAGGCATTTGATCAATACTAAATCGCTGGAGTATTTTAAGCATGGCGCTATGCTGATTAATACCAGCAGGGGAGGGTTGATAGAAACCTGTGATGCTTTAGAAGCATTAAAAACAGGAAAGTTAGGCTACCTGGGCTTGGATGTATATGAGCAGGAGGCTAATCTGTTTTTTCACGATCACTCGGAGGATATTATTCAAGACGATCTGATTATGCGGCTTATCGGTTTCCCTAATGTGATCATCACTTCGCATCAGGGCTTTTTTACTCAAGAAGCCATGACCGAGATTGCCACAACAACTTATGAAAATATAGATGCCTTTGTTAAGAACGAGCCCTTGATAAACCGGATATAAGTTTTGGCTAAGGGCTGATTTAAATAAACGATTTTTAAAGGGCTGTTTGTTGAACTTAAAATAATATGGTTATGAAGCCTAAGTATTTATTCTACATTATTTTAATGGTGATGATTCACTATGAAGTAGGCCGGCTGATAAATGCCGACGAGGAACAAGATGAAGTTAGCGAATCGAATTATGAAAAAAGCGTAAAGCTGGATAGCGATAAAAATGATAAAGACGCATTCAGATATGGGGTTGTACATAAAGTACGGCTTATTAAACGACAGGAAAACCACGCCCACAGATTTAATGTGTGGAAATAAATATTTTCATCCTAAATCCAAAACAAGCCTTCGGTTTTACCCTGAGGGCTTTGTTTTTTAAAACTATTAATATAAATGTAAGGTTATGCCTTTAATAGCTTGTAAATAAGCATATTTAATAATTGTAAAAGTTTGTAACATGCCACGTTGGTTAAAGATCGTATTAAAAATATTAGGCGGTATTATTGCGCTTGTCATCGTTCTTTTGCTGGCAGTTACCATTTATATTAATAGCAATAAGGCAAAGTTGCTGGCCAAACTTAATACAAAGCTTAACGAAAAGATAGACGGTTCACTTTCTATTGGCGATATATCCATCTCGTTGTTTAAAAACTTTCCTCATGCATCCTTATCGCTGGACAATGTATTGGTTCGCGATAAAAAATGGATGGAGCATCACCATACCTTGTTAGATGCTAAAGACATGGATGTAGTTGTAGATGCCGGCCAACTTTTGTCGGGCACGATTAGCATAGACCATATCGATATCAGCAACTCGGCAATCTATATCTATTCCGATTCAACTGGATATAGCAATACATCCATTTTTAAGAAGAGCAATAAACCTAAAACGCCATCTGGCAAAAGCAGTCTGGAAGCAGAGTTGTCTAACATTAACCTCAACAACGTAAGCCTCACGATAGATAATCAAAAGGGTAAAAAGCTTTTTAAATTTGATGTAAACCAATTAAAAGGGAAAATGGATTTTCCCGACTCGGGGTGGACGGCTAAGGCTTATTTAAAAGTAACGGCCCGAAGCCTGGCTTTTAAAACGGTACACGGCAGTTTTATTAAAGATAAAGTAATAGAGGGCGATCTGGTAGCGGGCTCGAACCATACCACCGGTAAAATCAATGTAACTTCGAAAAACTTCAATATCGGAGGTGATGTATTTAAACTTGATGCATTGTTTGCCCCAGCTAAGGTTTCAAAAAATTTTACATTCCATTTGGTTGCCGACAAAATTCTATGGAAAAGTGCAGCTTCGCTGGTATCGCCTAACATCTCTAAAACACTTTATAAGTTTAACCTGGATAAGCCTATTTCGGTTAACGCCCTGATATCTGGCAACTTTAGTGGCGGCGACCCTCTGCTGTACATTACCACCGTTGTAAGAAATAACACCTTAACCATACCCGGTGCAGTTATTAACGACTGTAATTTTGATGGTATGTTTACCAATAATTACGTTAAGGGGCAAGAACTGGGCGACGAAAACTCCATCATCAATTTATACCGTTTGGAAGGCAGATTTAGTAATGTGCCATTTAAAATTGATACCGCCAGCGTTATTAATCTTACTACGCCGATTGCGCAAGGTAATTTTCATGCAAGATTCCCGCTTACGGATCTAAACCAAACCTTTGCCAGGGTTATTAAATTTAACGAAGGCTCAGCCGATGTAAGCATGCGATTTAAAGCCGATGTGGTTGCGTTACAAATTAACAAGCCCTACGTTGCCGGCTACATTAACCTCAATAACGCTAACTTTAATTATATACCCCGTGACCTCAATTTAAAGAACACCTCGCTATCCCTGCATGTAAATAATGGTAACCTGGTTATCAATAACATCAGGGTTCAAAGCGGGCGCAGCGTGGTGCAAATGGAGGGTAGGGTTAATAACTTTTTGAACCTGTATTATAACGCGCCCGAAAAGCTGATCGTAAACTGGGATATCAACAGCCCACAGCTGCACCTCGCCGAATTTTTGGGCTATTTAAACAGGCGCAAATCTGCACCGGTTAAACCTGCACCAAAAGGAAGCACGGCAGCTACCGTAGATAAAGTGAATACTATTCTTGATAAATCGCATGCCGAACTGCACATGCATGTAGGCAAGGTTTTTTATAAAAAGTTTTTAGCCACCAATGCCAACGCCGATCTGCTGCTGTCTGAAGATGGCATCGAAATGAAAAACATTACTGTTAACCACGCAGGAGGGGCGCTGGCCATACGTGGCCGAATCCTGCAGGATAATGTGTCGAACCGGTTTAGTATAAGCACTGTGGTAAGGCACGTGGATATTCACGAGTTTTTTTACGCTTTCGATAATTTTGGCTTAACTGCGCCAACCTATAAAAATTTGAAAGGGTATTTATCTGCAAAGGCAATGGTAAACGGGAAATTTGACGGTAAAGGAGGAATAGCGCAAAAGTCTATGACAGGGAACGTGTTACTAAATTTAACGGATGGTGCCCTTATTGATTTTAACCCGTTGAAAACAATAGGTAAGATTGCCTTTCCATTCAGAGACCTTAATAATATAGAGATCCCGAATCTTGATGGAGATTTTGATATTAATGGAGATAAAATAACTATTAAACCGATGCAGATTTCGTCGAGCGTAATTAATGCCGACGTTGAGGGGGTGTATAGCCTTGGTCGCGGTACAAATGTGGCGATCGATGTGCCACTACGGAACCCTAAAAAGGATTTATCGATTACCGATAAGGCCGAGCGGCAGAAGAAAAGATATAAAGGCATCGTGATCCACGTAAAGGCGCAGGACGATGGCACCGGCAAGGTTAAAATGAGCTGGAATAAAGACCACAAAAAAACCTAAAGTTTACGGCGTTAAATATTAAACTTTTATATTCAGACCGGGTTAAATTATTATAAATGAATTCGGGTTCTGAGCAGCATAAATCTAAAACAGTAGGCTTGGCCTTATCTGGCGGTGGTATACGGGGGGTGTCGCATTTAGGCGTTATACAGGCGCTAACAGATCATGGGATTCGATTTTCCCATATCTCTGGTACAAGCGCAGGTGCTATCGGTGCTGCATTTATTGCGGCGGGTTTTGCACCGAAGGACGTATTGAATATTATTAAAGAAACCAAGCTGCTCAAGCTGTTGCGTCCTGCCTTCGGCAGTACGGGTTTGGTTTCCATATTAAATGCCCGCTTCCTTATCGAAAAATACATTCCACATAATTCCTTTAAAGAACTGGAAACCCGCGTAACTATTGCAGCAGTCGATCTGGGTTCGGGCAAATTGGTTTATTTTACCGAAGGCGATCTGGATATTGCCATATTGGCTTCCTGCTGCTTGCCAGGGATCTTTAGGCCTATTGTTATTAACGACCGTATGTATGTAGACGGCGGTATCCTCAACAATTTCCCTGTTGAGCCATTGGTAGGCAACTGCGATGTGATCATTGGTTCATCGTGCAACCACCTGCCCGAGATCACGGAGATTAAATCTTTCGGCAACCTGATAGACAGGGCAGCCATGATCGCCATAAACTCCAACCTTGGCGTGCACAAAAATCTGTGCGATTTTGTAATTGAACCACACGGCTTAGGTGGTTACGGCATATTTGACACTGGTGCTGCCGATGAAATATTTATGATAGGCTACGAGGAAGGCTTAAAAGCTATAAAAAATAACGGGAAGCTCGCAGCCCTGGTTGCGGAGCAAAAACAGCACTAATGCAATAACGGGCTGGTCATGATATTTTTAATTAAAATTTATGTCCGATTATTTTTCTAATGCTCACGAGATGCGCAAATAATGCAGTGGGAACCACAAAGGACGGCAACCAAACAAAGGGGAAATAAAACAATGCAATATTAGGCTGCTCGAAACCAAATTTTTGGATAGCGAAAGGAGCAGATAACACAGCAGTTACCACAATATTGCCAAGCAATATTAAACAAGCAATATTCCAGGCTAATAAGATTTTTGGGCTTAGCGACTTTTTAATATAACCGAAGTAATAAATAGCTGGCGCCGTGATTCCTGCGAGGATGTCGAAGTTTCTTCCGGCAAAAGTCATCACCTCTGGTACTGCTTTGTGCAGATATAGCCAGTACAGGGTTAGTTCAACCGGTATACGTACCAGGTGTAGCAGGGTAAGCGTTTGAGGAGCAAAGCTATCTATAAATCTCCGGCCTGCTTTTGTAATAAATAATACCACGATCAGCAAAACGGGAGGTATTAATAGCAGAGTAAATCTTGGCGGCGTACCCGAGCTGTTTTTGTAAAATCCGGAGAGGCTTACTATCGTTTGTAATGCCAACCACAACAGTGTTACTATTATTAATGGCTTAGCATAATTACTTGCTTTATAAAATAAGGCTACAGTAAGTAGAGTGGTAATTACAAATGTGGCGGGGATGTAAATGGGTAAAGTTTCCATTGTCTGTGTTGATTTGATATGACAAAGGACGGCAATCGGTTATAGCAGCATCTTGCCAAATGGCAAGAAAGAATTACGTGTTATTTCTTTGACATTGCTGCGCGAATGCGGCTTAGAGAAGTATCCGTAATACCGAGGTACGAGGCGATATGTTTTAAAGGCGCATGCTGCAAAATCTCGGGGTTTGATTTTAATAAAGAGAGATAACGTTCTTCGGCGGTTTCGGTAATGGCAGAGAGCATTCTGTTTTTGAACGACGCGAAGCTATTTACCAGCACAGACCGACCAAACTCCCGAAACTCGGGCAGCGTGTGAAAGAGTTCGTTAAGTTGTTTAAAGGTGATAAACCAGCCTTCGCAATCCGTTAGGGCTTGGATGTTTTCTTTAGAACGGGTACGGTTAAAAAATGAAGCTACCTCAAAAACCATTTGCCCGGGTACGTAAAAGGTGGTAGTAACTTCTTCGCCCGCGGTGTTTTGGGCAAAAGCGCGCATGTAGCCCTGCTCCAGGAAAAGGTATTCGTCGCAAATTTTACCTGCCGTAAGCAGGTATTGGTTTTTTAAGAGTTGCTTATGCTCAAACTGATCTGCGATGGTGTTAGCCGTCGACAAGGAAACCAGGTTGGTACTATGAAAAAGTTGAGCCAATGCCTCTCTGTTCATATAACTAATTTATGAAATAAAAGTCTGCGGGCAGCTGGCCTCATGCTTAGTATTACCGCTATTAGGTCATAGCAAAAGAGGCCGTCTCACCATTTTGGGGGGCGGCCTCCTCCTGATTTAGCTCACATGGTATACCACATGATGCGCCTCCCATAAAGCAGGCACTTCCAACTTATGAGCCAGTTTATCCAGAACTATCGGCGGGACAATTGCCTCCCGATTTCTATTCTGACTGTGTAGGTTTTGATGAGATACTTCCAAGTAAACTATCGTCACTTTTACTTTATAAAGCATAAACAATTCGATTAACTGCATGCGCATTTGGCTAGTTGTATTAGTAGCATTCCATACAAAAGATTGATGCTTGCGCAGATAAATTCGGGCTTGTTCTTTTGCTTCTTGTATTACTTGCCCGTTACCCGTTTTATCAGTCGGCAAAATGCCCTTTTTAACACGAATATCATCAAGCGAAACGAGCGGCCAGTCAGCATAATGCTTTTTTATATAACTGTCCTTTCCTGCCCCGGGTAACCCACTCATTAAAATAACTTCCGCTAACGGTTCTTCAAATGGCTCGTAATTCAAATAAGCATCATCATGTTGCAAGTAGTACATTTTTGCTTTGTCGGAACTGAACTCACGGGCTTTACCCCAACAATCATTTTCCTGACAAAGGGCTTCGAAACAATCGATACGATAAAGCATTTCATCCTGATCTTCACAAATACGGCCAAGCATATCGGCACGGGCCAGTAATGCCAGCCACTGTGTGTTTATTTCCATACTGGCCTTTACCAATGCTTTTAATGGGTCGGGCTTTTCAAATAGCCATATCGGCAAGCCATGATAGCGTACCAATCCTACTATCTGTTCGCGGATGGCAAATGGTGCCGGATTATCCATATAGAACAGTTGCCTGCTAAATTGAGCGCCTTTGCGGGCGTGACCATTTGATGTAATGCTGCCATCTGCCTCAATCACAGTGGTGCTATATTTCTCCACATCGTGCAATAAGGCAGCAGCCCATAATATCTCCCTATCCTGTTCGGGCAGGGCCACAAATGTAGGCAGCTTTTGCAACGACTCCAATACCATTTGTGTGTGGATAGCGACATTGCCTTCTGCATGATAGCGCGGGTCCTGCGGTACATCATTCATACGTTTAAGCCAATCAAAGCGCTGTTCCAGCAAGAACCAGGCTTTCTGATTACTAAAGGTCCACATGTTGCCTCCCTTCATTTACTAGTGCTGAGCGTTTCCAGTTCCGTGTCCAATGGGCATCAGTTTTAACGTGCCCTTTTCGTACGTACTTAAATACATTTTGCGCAAATGATTCTACAGGATAGCTATCCGCGTTACGGCTAACGATGCCTTCCATGGTCGTTGCTTTTTGATCATGTACGTCATAAGGATCAAAGATCCCGGGTCCGTTTACCAGTGTTAGTATTTCGGTTTCAAAAATTTGCTGATCTGTTGGCTTTGCTTCTCTCTTCACTACTGGCACGGTAGGTAAATCAAGCATGTTGGCATAAAACTGAGTTTCCTCCCAACTCAACCATTTATCGTGTTCGCGGATGCCGAACACATAAAAATGATGTTGTAGTTTTCTGTATTCGATGGAGTGAATGGCGTACAAGTTCTCCCCGAAAATTTCCAGATCTCCGAGATCATTCTTGATTAACTGCCAAAAACGCCGGAGATTTCCAGTCCAGGCTGATGCTGTTGGAGCAACATGCGAGCGGGCAAAAACGCCAAGTTTAGAGAGACAATTATTCTCACCATCCAGCTTTTCTGTATGTATAAGATTAGGTATGCACTTTAAGTGCTCCCAGTAGTCGTGCGCTATACGGTCATCGCTCGTGGTGCCCGGCGAAAACGGGTAATGATAGGTACGACCATATTTTTGTGATATAGCCATGTTTTTAGATTAAATAAGAAAATAGATTATCGCTTTCTTCCCTGGAGTGGGAAAAATCATAAATAAATTATGCGATGGCGATTACATGGCTCAAAGCTTTATAGCGTGTTATATTACAAATGTAAATAAATTATTTGTCATCGGTTGCAAGCATAAAAAGCCGGTAGCCCTAAGAGTGTTGGGGACGTTTGGATATTTAATATGAGAAAAAGTGTATACTTTATCGTTACATAATTGCACAATATTTAACCTAAAAGAAATTCAATAATGCCCTAAATTTAATGGGGAATAAGCCGAAAAAACCGAGACTAGAAGTAGGCATTCATTTTAATCACAATTACCATGGCTTTTGACAAAAATACACCCATGGGCAAAACCAAAGCGGTTGCCATGCAAGACGATAGTCTGGGAGCTGACACCAGCGAACAGCCAAGCATTTCGGATATCGTTAGCGACATCGTTGACGATCAGGAACCCGAATCAGAACCTGCCGGAGAATAATTTAACCGGAAGTAGTTTAAAAGTTTGCCTTCTTAAGTGTTGCCCTGTTTAGGGTATTGTAAATACATGCGCCTAAATCTAAAAAGCAGACTGACCTTTGTATGTATTTTAATATGCATAGGCGCACCTGCGTTTGCGCAGATTATAAAGCAGGATAGCCACAAATTTTCTGACGATACGGCAACTGTTGAGTCGCTGCGCAATAAAAGCCGAAAGTTGCAATCATCAAGGCCGGATAGCGCTTTAATTTACGCGGAGCAGGGACTTAGTCTTTCCAGAAAAATCGGTTTCAAAATAGGTGAAGGTAACTGCCTTAACCGCTTAGGTGTGCTTTTTTGGAAAAATGGCAGGTACGACCGCGCTTTATCATTTTTACTTAGCTCCTTAAAATTGCGGGAAGAAATAAACGATCGTTTGGGCGTTTTAAAAAGCCTGAACGATATTGGGATCATTTATGCAGATCAAGGCGATAACGTTAAAGCCCTTACCTATCATTTTAAAGCCAAAGCGGTTGCAGAATCACTTCATGATAAAAAGAGGTTAAGCATTGTATTATCAAATATTGGCAATTGCTATCTTAAACTAAACAAAATTGAATCGGCATTAAGTTACGAACTGCAGGCATACGCCATACAGCATCAACTAAATGATAGGGCTTCGATGCCCAATACCCTTTCTATATTGGGAGATATAAATTATAAACTCGGTAATATTCCAATGGCGCTGGAGTACTACCGTCTAAGCATTCCATACGCCATTGAAAATGACGACCAGAGCGCTATTGTAGATACTTATAATAGTATGGCCAAGCTATTTAATAAGACTAACCAGGCAGATTCAAGCCTATATTATGCCCTGAATGCGCTTAAAACAGCAAAAAGCGCCGCTTATGCCGAGGGCATCTATAACTCCAGTAATATCCTTACAGAACATTATCAGGGCAAAAATGAGCATCTCGAACTAACGTATTATAAACAGGCGGTTGCGGCAAAAGACACCATGTTTAACGCTCAAAAAATAAAAGAAGTACAAATTTTAAGTTTTAATGAAGCAGAGCGCCAGCACGATCTGGAAGAGGAAAGGCAGCACGAGAATGAGCAAAGGCTTATCAATCTCCAGCTTATAGGGATAGCTATATTTATTCCGATGTTTTTTTTGTGTATGCTATTGTTAAGCAAAAGTCGTGTCCATCGCAGGGTGATAGAGTTTATGAGTGTGTTATCTCTATTAATGTTTTTCGAGTTTGTTACATTACTTATCCATCCGCTGGTGCTTTTGATCAGTAATCATTTACCGGCGGTCGAATTATTGATATTGGTTATTTTAGCAGCAATTTTAGCTCCTATACATCATAACCTTACACATTGGTTGCGCGAAAAATTAGCGCATGTACAACATCATTCTCATCATTCCAAAAGTGCCGAAACAACAGAAAACGACTGACAAAAATCCGCTTAAAAACATCATCCTAATATGGTAATGCTCCCTGAAGATGCTCTTGAGAAAAGTTGTACGGGCAACACCACTGTTTGATATTCGGTGTTGCTGCGGTTGTTCTTTATAAGATCTAAAAGCATTTCGGCGGCCTTCTTTCCCATTTCAAAACCAGGTTGGTGTACAGCGCTTAAAGCAGGAAATGTTAATTCTGCCAGTTTAGAATTGGTAAAGCCAAAAAGAGCCACCTCATCCGGGATTTGAATTTCCCTGCGACGTATTGACTGAAATACCTTTGTGGAAACGTTGTCTGTTGCTGTGAATATCGCATCTGGTCTATTATCAAGCAAAAACAACTCGTCAATCGCATTTTCAATTTCGCAGTCGTTTTCACCATCATGCATACAATATTTTATTGTGGCTTCGTTAGCGATAATCCCGTTTTGGGTCAATGCTTTAAGATACCCGGCCATCCTTTCCACGGTAATAGAGTTATTGGCTGGTCCGCTTATAAATGCAACGTTCTTATATCCCGAGTTAAGCAGTTGTGAAGTGGCCTCAAATGCACCCTTAAAATTATCTGCTACCACTTTATGAGAATCTATTCCCTGATCTATGTTGTCAAAAAACACGATGGGAAGACCGGCGTCTTTAATGCGCTTTAAGTAGGTGGTATCTGTGGTCCCGGCCGCTAACGACATCAATATTCCATCAACCGAGTTTCGGGTGAGGTGAGCCACCTGCATTTTTTCGAGGTCGTAAGACTCGTGACTTTGCGTAATGCAAACATTGTAGCCGCTTTGGTAAGCTGCAGACTCAATTCCATTGATCACTTGCGAATAGAAGGGGTTCTCGACCGTTGATAATACAACCCCAATGGTTTTACTTTTCCCGTTTCTAAGCGTGCGTGCAATAGTATCGGGCCGAAAGTTTAGTTCCCGGGCATATGCAAGGATCCGCTCTTTAGTAACTGCATTAATTTCGTGATTGTCGCGTAGGGCACGCGATATTGTCGAGGTCGACATGTTCAAATCATGTGCGATCTTTTTCAGGGTGATCTTGTTACTCGGGAGCATAAGAAATATAGCTAGTGTCTGGCAGTTAAAGATCGTTTACTTCTCTACCGCTTTTGATTAAGCAATTAGCCAATAATTTACTGAATCAAAGGGGGGCAAATCCACAATAATAGGGGGAGAATTTAACAACAGGTGATGCCGGTTGATTAAAGCATAACGTACAGTGCGGTCTTTCTGAGAATAGTTATAATTGTTAAAATAACGATTATTAAAAAAGTAAATATTTTTTCACTTAAGTATAGTAAAGTCGGATTGGAGATATTCAAATTTCAAAAATTTTAACCAGAATAGATTGCAGGCTCAGAGACCTCTCCCAAATCGAATTTGTGCGATTTTGACAGAAAAATAAAATTATTCGTCAACAACATGCGTATAAAACTCTGCTTTATAGGATTGACTTTAATGTAATTTTAAGTTATTATTGCGATACCAATAATTGCCGCTAATTCAAATGCTTTGAGAAATACGTATTTTTTATTAAGATACTTTTTTACACTTATTGCAATTTTTTTGTTACTAATGCCCTTAACTTCGATTGCTCAAAAGGTTAAGTATCTTGGTATTGAACAAGGATTGTCCAATAATGCTGTAACCTGTATCACCCAGGATCAATACGGCTTTATGTGGATGGGAACTTATGATGGGCTTAACAGGTATGACGGGTATCAGTTTAAAATTTTCCGTAACCTGTGGGGCGATGGAAAGTCGCTAACAAACAACCATATCAAAAGTGTTTTTGCCCATGGGAATAGCATATATGTGGGTACACAAAAAGGCTTAATGTATTATTGTTATACAGATGCCCAGTTTCATAATCTTTATTATAAAAAGCAAGGTAGCAGGCAACCGGTTAAAGTAAGTTCGGGTATTAATCAAATTATCGGCGACGGGCTTGGTAATACTTATGTTGCTACCGAAAATGCAGGACTGCTTGTATTCCGAAAGTCGGACACCGTAGCAACACAAGTACCGCAGAAAACAACATACAGCTACAGTGTACAGGGAATTACGTTAGATAATAATAACGGGCTTTGGTTATTTATTAACGGAGTAGGCCTGTGCCGATATAAGCTAGGGGCGGAAATGAAAGTTGAGGCCGACGTTAGATTTTCGGCAAACTGCCTGGTTGCGGATGGGGCTGGCTCGATATGGATAGGTACCGATAATGGCTTGTATACTTTTAATGTTGCGAGTCACGCCATAGATCGTTTTGATACGGTTATTAAACTAAACAGTGCAAATATTTTCAACCTTTTCTTCACAAAGCAACGCGAGCTGTGGATACTAACTAATGGTGGTGGTATAAACATCTGGAATATTGCGCAGCGTAAACTGAGCGCGCTTTTACCTGGCGAAACCGACCATTCGCTGCGCAGCGGGGCAATTACGTCGGGTTTTGAAGATAATGAGGGCCGGAAATGGATCACTACGCTTCGTGGCGGGGTAAACATTATTGACAACAAGGAGATTCCGTTTCATCTTTATACGCACGATGCGTTTAACAAAAACAGCGTTATAAATAATTTTGTGCAGGCTTTTTGCGAAGATGAAAAGCACAACGTTTGGATTGGCACAGATGGCGGAGGCCTAAGCTATTGGGATCGGCAAGCCAATCATTTTACCGGTTTTACACACCAGCCTGGCACTGCGTCTTTAAGCAGCAACTTTGTGGTAAGCATTCTTAAAGATCATACCAACAGAATTTGGATTGCAACTTTTAGCGGGGGGATTGATGCCTTTGATAACGCTACAAAAGAATTTAAGCATTATAGTTGTTTTGACCCCTCGTCGCAAAAAGAGGAAAAAAATTTCTGGAAATTATTTGAAGACGCCCAGCACAATATCTGGGCAGGCAGTACCTGGGGTGGTGCTCTATATAAATTTAACCCCGAAAAAAACAGGTTCGATCTCTTTGATGATCAGCTCAGAAACATCCATACCATTTACCAGAGCCATGATAATAAGCTTTGGGCCGGAGATTATAGCAATCTGATCAATATAGATCCTGTGAGCCACAGAAATAAAGCTTTCACCATCGGCCAACCACTCCGCGCTATTGTAGAGGACGCGGCACACCACCTGTGGGTTGGAACAGAGGGGGGCGGGCTTATTAAGTTTAATACAGCAAACAATACATTTAAACGCTACACGGCCGCAGATGGATTACCAGGTAACTCAATTCTTAATATACTGGTTGACAATCGCGATAATTTATGGTGTAGTACTTATAACGGCCTATCGAAATTTGATCAAAAAACCGGTAAAATTTCTAACTATTATGCATCAGATGGGTTACAAAGTAATCAGTTTAGTTACAACGCGGCATTAAAGCTAAATAGCGGTGAAATGCTGTTTGGCGGACTGAAGGGGTTCAACTCATTTTTTCCGGATAGCATCCGTTCCTACGTACACGAACCCCGCTTGCAGCTAACCGATTTTAGAGTTAATAATTCTTCGATAGAAGGTAGCCATACCTATAGCGGCAACAAACCATTGTACGAGGTTAAGAACATCACTATACCGTATAACCAAGCCACAATTACGGTTAATTACACTGCCTTAGAGTATTCTTGCCCCGAAAAAATCTCCTATGCCTATTATCTCGAAAAATGGGATCATAATTGGAATTATGTAGGTAAGTTAAAAACAGCCTATTACACCCGGCTTAACGAAGGCACTTATACTTTAAGAATAAAAGCCACCAACACAGAAGGCGTTTGGACTAAAAAAGAGTTGGTGGTACTTATTACCGTTTTGCCACCCTGGTACCGCGCGTGGTGGGCTTATTTATTTTATATCGTTATTTTGGGTTCGGTTACTTATGCATTTTGGCTTTACCGTATCAGGCAAACCCGATTAAAATATGAAGTGCAAATTGCCAACCTGAAGGTTGAAAAAGAAAAGGAAGTGAATGAAAAAAAGTTATCCTTTTTCACCAACGTTTCGCACGAATTCCGTACCCCGCTTACCTTAATTATTAACCCGATAAAGGATTTGCTTAAATCGGATAAAGAGCACGCCGAAGAATTAAATATCGTTTACCGAAATGCCCGACGCTTATTAGGCCTTGTTGATCATCTGCTTTTATTTAGGAAAACAGAAAGTGAAAGTGCTGAATTAAAACTATCCAAGGTTAATTTTACAGATCTCTCCCGCGATGTTTATACCTGTTTCATTCATCAGGCCAAGATTAAACAGATCAATTATGTTTTCGAGAGTGAGCAAGATTTAGTAGAGTTATATCTCGACCGCGAAAAAATAGAAATATCCTTGTTTAACCTGATCTCCAACGCGTTAAAGTTTACGCCAGACGGCGGGCATATCCATATCACTATTCGGCAAAGCGAAGAAATGGTATATTTTGAAATTGCGGATAGTGGAATTGGTATCAATGTTGATGTAGGCGAAAAATTGTTTGATAAATTTTACCAGATAAAAGACACTACTTCTTTAAAAACCGGCTTCGGCATTGGCTTATACTTGGTAAAAACATTTATCGCCCATCATTTTGGCACCATAAATTACACCTCGAATGCAAACGGGGGAACTACTTTTACCCTCTGCCTGCCGCGGGGGAAAGCACACTTTGGTAATCAGCCTATTTTAGAATCGGCAAGCCAGGGGTATTCTTATGCGGTAGAAGAATTGATAGACCATAACAACCATGAAAGCCATACGGGCGAAGTTGCCACGGACGACCTGGCATTGTTGATCTCGGATCGCCAGTCGATTATGGTTATTGACGACAATCAGGAGATCAGGACTTATATTAAAAAAATCTTCCAGGCAGACTATGTGATCTATGAAGCAGGCGATGGCCAAATAGGCTTGGAGCTCATAAGGCAGAAACTGCCCGACGTAATTATCAGCGACATTGTGATGCCCGGTTTAAGCGGCCTAGAGTTATGCAAAACCATTAAACAAGATTCGGCATTGAGCCACATCCCTATTATTTTATTAACCGGCGAGTCGGAACCAAGTATACGCCTGCAAGGTATAAAGGAAGGCGCGGTTGACTTTGTTAATAAACCCTTTGATAAAGAGTTATTAGTGGCGCGTGTGCGCTCTATTATCAGGAACAAATCTGAACTGCAAAATTATTTCTATAGCGAAATTACACTCAAAGGGAAAAATCGGAATGTGTCTGAAGAAAACAAAGAATTCTTATATAAATGTATTGACATCATCGAAAATCAGTTGTTAGATCCCGAGCTGGATGTAAATGTCATAGCCGATCGGATTGGCATGAGCCACTCTTCTTTATACAAAAGAATTAAGTCTGTTACCGGGCAATCTTTATCTGCGTTTATAAGATTTGTTAGATTAAGAAAAGCAGCCGAATTAATGATCAATACTAACTGTAATGTAAACGAAGCCGCTTTTCAAACGGGCTTTAATGATATGAAATATTTCCGTGAGCAATTCAACAAGCAGTTCGGCTTAAACCCTTCCGATTTTATTAAACGCCATCGCGCGGCGTTTCAAAAATCTTATACCCTAAAACACAACCTGGTCTAGCTAAACCCGCGAAATCATAATTTACCCCCTTATTTTCCTAATTTACCCCCTACCTCCCAAGTCAAAATAGCCTTATTTCGTTGTGCCAGTTATTTCAAAGAGCGGCTTTCACCGCTCTGTTTCACCATTATAAAACCAATACGAATGAGGAAAAAATTTACTATTCCCAATTAAACCAATGTTGTATTCCGCCAATGGATACAGCGCCCCCAACAAATTTTAAAAACCAAAAAATCAAATCATGAGAAAAAAGTTTACTTATTTCATTGTGTTTACGTTGATCATAAACGTAATACTTTGCACAGGTCAGCAAGCTTTTGCACAAAACACAACTTATGTGTTAAAGGGCAAAGTAGTTGACAGCAAAAACCAACCCTTACCCGGAGCATCGGTAAAAGTTGCGGGTACGCAACGCGGTATTACCACAGATGGAGATGGAGGGTTTACCCTTAACCTAAGCGGCCCTGAAACCTTAACCGTTTCCTTTCTCGGGGCCGAAACGCAAACTGTACAGGTAACCAGCGCCAGCAAAAATATTACGGTGCGGCTTATGGATAACGGCAAGCAACTAAACGAGGTAGTGGTAGTAGGTTACGGTACGCAAAAGCGATCTGACGTAACAGGTTCAATCGTTTCCGTACCGAAATCTCGTTTAGAGAAATTACCCGTTACAAACGTCTTGCAATCTATAGAGGGTGCAGTTGCCGGCTTTACCGTAACAACCACTTCGTCTATCCCAGGTTCGCAACCCGCGGCATTGGTTAGGGGGCAGAACTCTATAACCGCAACCTCCGGCCCTTATGTAGTAGTTGATGGTATTCCGTTGAGTAAAAGCGGTGGTTCATTAAACGATATCAACCCTAACGACATTGCTTCGGTAGAGGTACTGAAAGACGCTTCGGCAACCGCTATTTATGGAATGAACGGATCGAACGGTGTTATTTTGGTAACAACCAAACGAGGCAACACAGGCAAGCCGGTTATTCGTTATAGCGGTTACGCAGGTTACGAAAATATTTCGCACATGCTTACTCCGCGCGACCCTGCTTCGTTCACGCAAAAGTACCTGGACTACCTGTCGCAAACCGGCGGTAAACAGCAGTTTCCTGAACCGGTTTATAATAACGGTGAGCGTGCAAACTACGACGCCGGAATTACCACCGACTGGGTTAAAGAAGCCACGCAACAAGGCTTCATGCAAGACCATAACGTGAGTATCTCTGGTGGTAGCGAAACTTCTAAATATTTTATTTCCGGCGATTACCTCGACCAAAAAGGCGTGGTGAAGGGCTATCAATACAACCGTATCAGCATTCGCTCTAATCTGGATATGAATGTTACCGACTTTTTAACCATCGGTACTTCAACATACTTTGCAAATAATAACTATGATGGCGGCCGTGCTAACTTGCTATTCGCAACAGCGATGAGCCCATATGGAACCGAATATAATCCAGACGGCACTTACATGATCTATCCGCAATCGCCTGAGCAATTGTATACTAACCCAATGCTTGGTTTAACCACAGATCAGATTAACAGAAGCGTAAACATTAGCGGTAACGGCTATGCTGAGGTAAAATTTGGCGGTGCTATAAAAGGTTTAAAATACCGTTTAAATGCAGGCTATAACTATTTGCCTACCCGTGTTGATAGCTACAGCGGGCGATTGGCAAATACACCGCTTGGTGCAGCCAGCGCAGCTAGTTCCGAAACGCAAGCATATACTATCGAAAACCTTCTTTACTATGATCGTGATTTCGGAAAAAATCATTTAAACTTTACCGGGTTATACAGTGCTCAACGCCGCAAATATTTCACATCTACGGGTTCTGGTACAGGTTACATTAATGATGGGTTATCTTTCAATAATATAGGCGTAGGTAATACCTTAAGTTCATCATCTTACGCTGATCGTTATGCCGCCAATTCGCAAATGGGCCGTATTAACTACAGTTACGATAGCCGCTACCTGTTAACACTTACTGCCCGTCGGGATGGATCTTCTGTTTTTGGTGCAAATACAGATAAATATGGTTGGTTCCCATCTGCAGCAATTGGCTGGAACATCAATCGCGAAGCCTTCCTGAAAGACTCTAAAGTGGTTGATAACCTGAAATTGAAAGTGTCTTACGGAAAATCGGGTAACGAGGCTTTGCCGGTATACAAAACAATTACTACCGATGGTACAGTCCGTTTTCCATTTAACGGGGTTAGCACCATCGGCGTTCAGGCAAGCAACCTGGGTAATGCCAACCTGCATTGGGAAAATACCAAAAGCGCTAACGTCGGCGTAGAATACTCCTTATTTAAAGGCCGTATAGCCGGTACAGTCGATTTGTATGACGCTAATACTTCGGGCTTGCTGTTAAGCCGTGGTTTACCAACCATAACCGGTTATACCTCTGTATTGGATAATATTGGCAAAACCAATAATAAGGGTATCGAGGTTTCGCTTAATACTCAAAACATTCAGGGCAGAGATTTTAAATGGGAAACTAATATCGTTTTTGCAGCTAACAAAAATAAGATAGTAGATCTATACGGCGATGGTAAAGACGACCTGGGTAACCGCTGGTTTATTGGAAAGCCAATTGGCGTAATTTATGATTACACCATGCAGGGCGTTTGGCAGCAGGGCGAAGATGCATCTAAGCAAGACCCGGGCGCTAAACCTGGCGACTTGAAATTTGCCGACATCAACCACGACGGTAAAATAACCGCTGATGATAAAAGCATCTTGGGCCAAACAGCGCCAAAATGGACTGGTGGCATTACAAACACATTCCACTACAAGCAATTTAACCTAAGTGTGTTTATCCAAACCGCGCAAGGTATCTTGAAAAACAATGCTGATTATAACTATGCCGATGAGGCAGGCAGACGTAATACGCCTGCAGACATTGGCTATTGGACACCTACAAACGGCAGTCAGGAATTTCAAGGATTAGCCTATACCAACACACGCGGCTACGGCTATCCGCATAATGGAAGTTATACCCGCATAAAAGATGTTACGCTAAGTTATGTGTTTCCAAAAGCGGTGCTCGATAAAATGCACTTAGGCGGCTTAACCGTTTACGCCAGCGGCCGCAACCTGCACACCTTTACCAGCTGGATTGGATGGGATCCGGAAGATAATTATTCGACCCGTGGCTCTGGCGACTGGACCAATAACTATCCGCAAACCCGTACAATCATTTTAGGACTTAATGTTTCATTAAAATAGCAAAATTAAGACGATGAGAAAATATTCATTGGCGATGGTTGCCGGCATGCTTGCCTTAGCTATCACATCTTGTAAAAAGAACTATCTGGACGAAAAGCCATATTCATCATATACTCCACTTACGTTAACCGATTCGTTAGGTTTCGAAGCTTCGGCTATAGGCCTTTATAACTACGAAACGGGTATTTTAACCTATTCAAGCCGCCAGGGATGGCCTAGCGTATGGCAAGTAGGTACCGACGTGGCGAACGCAACAGCTCAGCAGGAAGGGATAGAAGTACCTTATTATAACTATGGTTTGTTAACTAATACCGACGCAGCTGCTCAGTATATTTGGACTAAATATTATGCTTTGATCAATAACGCTAATATCATCATTAAATCTGCCGAAGACCCTGCAACTACCAAAATCACATCTATTGGCAAACACCAGGTAGAAGCCGAAGCCAAATTTTTTAGGGCTTATGCTTACCACAACCTCACCACGCTTTTTGGTACGGTGCCATTGGTTACCGAGCCTGTTTCCAGCTTCCGTGCTGATTTTACACGTGCCCCGCAAGCTGATATCGATGCTTTGATTACCGGCGATCTTACCTACGCCAGCACTTACCTGGCCGATTTAAATGCCACCGGTGGATTGACAAATACACAGGGTAAGCCAGTGTCGCGTGCCAATAAATACATGGCCATGCAACTGCTTGCCGAAGCCTATCTGCGAATGGGTAAATACGATCTGGCAGAGCAACAAGCCCAGGCTGTAATTAATAGCGGCAAATTCAATTTGGTAAATGCACGCTATGGTGTGCGTGTAAGCGGAGCCGGAGATTATTATTCTGACATGTTTGTTTATGGTAACCAGCGCCGCTCGCAAGGCAACTCTGAGGCCTTATGGGTGCTGGAGCAGGAAAACTCTTCGAAGGTAGTTGGTGGTAACGTAGATAACGCTCAACAACGCCGGGTTTGGGGTGCAGCTTATTATGCCATACCAGGTATGCTGCCTTGCGACTCTTTAGGCGGCCGTGGCATTGCCAGGTTGCGTTTAAGCAACTGGGTAATTTATGGCCTTTATCCTGCGGGCGATATGCGTAATTCTGAAAACAGCATTAAGCGCCACTATTACTATAATGATCCATCGCCTACATATAAAGCTTTGTATGGCAAACCAGTGCCTTACGCAGGTGCCGATACTTTATTTAGAATTTGCCCAAGTACTACCAAGTGGGGTGCGTTTGACCCTAATGATACGTTTGGCTATGCCATGATAAAGGATTTTATTATGATGCGCTTGGGAGAAACTTATCTTCTATTGGCAGAGGCACAGATTCAACAGGGTAAAACGGCATTGGCTGCTAACAATATAAATGCTTTACGTACCCGCGCAAAAGCTCCGCAAGTTACCGCAAGTCAAATGACGATGGATTTCTTACTTGATGAGCGCGCTCGCGAGTTAATTGGCGAAGAGAACAGAAGGCAGACTTTGATGCGAACCAAAACGCTGGTTGACCGTGCAACGCGCTTAAATAGCAATGATGCTGTGCATCCAACCACTGGCCTGGCGACTAAGAATTTACTATTGCCAATTCCGCTTTCCGAAATTCAATTGAATAAAGATGCAGTTTTAACCCAGAACCCTGGATATTAAAAACGCAGGCGTAAAGCTGCCGGACGTCCGGCAGCTTTATCTTTATAAAAAAATAAAAATCAAATGTCATTCCGGTATATTCTGTTGTGTTTATTTATTGGCCCGCTTTGTTTAACTGCAAACGCGCAGTCGGGTTTGATCGCTAATGATGGGTGGGCAGCTAATTCTGTTAACACCGTAATTTTCCGTAAAAACTCGTTGGTAACTGCAACCGGCTATCAATACGTTGCCTATTATGACTCGGCCCAGTTTGTAGTATTAGGTCGACGAAAAACAGGAAGCATTGCCTGGCAAATTAAGCGAACCCTATTTAAAGGTGATGCAACGGATGCCCATAAGTCTATCAGCATTATGGTAGACGGGAATGGCTATTTGCACGTAGTTTGGGGGCAACACAACAATCCGCTTAACTATGCTAAAAGTACAGCTCCATATACACTCAATTTATCTGGCAGGTTATCAATGGTCGGTAACAAAGAATCAAAACTAAGTTACCCTGAGTTTTATAAACTGGCCAACGGTAACCTGCTTTTTTTATACCGCGACGGCGGCTCTGGCAACGGAGATTTAATAATAAACCTTTATAACACAACCACTCAAAAATGGGAGCGGTTACAAAATAATTTGATAGATGGGGAAGGGCAACGCAATGCCTATTGGCAAACCGCGATAGACCAACGTGGCACCATCCACATCTCCTGGGTGTGGCGCGAAACGCCCGATGTTGCCAGTAACCACGACTTGGCTTATGCCTGCTCTAAAGATGGAGGCATAACCTGGCAAACTTCAACAGGCGAAAAATACAAGCTCCCTATCACAGCTGCCAGCGCCGAATACGCTTGCAAAATTCCTCAACAAAGCGAACTAATTAACCAAACGTCGATGTTTGCCGATGTCCAGGGCCATCCCTTTATTGCTACTTACTGGAGAGAAGCGGGTCAGACAGTACCGCAATATCACCTGGTTTATAAAACCGGCGACAAATGGCAGGTAAATAACCTTGGCTTTCGCAAAACAGCTTTTAGTTTAAGCGGTGGAGGTACCAAACGGATACCAATATCTCGCCCGCAAATTGTAGCCTGGGCGAATGGAAAGTCGACAGCCGCTGCACTGATATTTCGCGATGAGGAACGCGGAAGCAAAGTTTCGGTTGCCATCAGCAGTGATGTTGCCGGATCGAACTGGACAGTCAGCGATCTCGATAGCCGGTCAGTAGGTTCTTGGGAGCCAACTTATGATACCGAGTTGTGGAAAAATAAGCACGTGCTGGATCTCTTTATACAAAACAACACGCAGGTTGATGGTGAAGGGCGGGCAAATATACCCTCGCAGCCCGTAGAGATTATTGAATGGAAACCTTTGAAAAAATAAAAACATGTACCAACTAAAAAGTGGCTTATTTTTCTTTTTGCTGTGTTTTGCGTCTATGCTTGCCATGGCTCAGCAGCCGCAATACCACGTCGACAAGAAATTGCTGAAAGCGATTGACCGGGATTTTGCAGTTGCCGACACTCAATACCATACTTTAATGAAACGCCTGCCTGCAGAGCGTTTCCCCAAAACTTACTTTGCTGCTAAAGATAGCTTTGCGGTTAGCGGACCGGAGTGGTGGTGCAGTGGATTTTATCCCGGCACTTTGCTCTACATCTATCAGCAAACACACGATGCTGCGCTACTAAATGAAGCTAACCGGACATTAGATATGTTAGCCTCACAGCAGTACAACAAAACCACGCACGATCTGGGTTTTATGATGTACTGCAGTTTTGGCAACGCCATTAAAATGGAACCTAAACCTTATTACAATAATATATTGATCAACAGCGCTCGGTCATTAGCATCGCGTTTCGACCCGAAAGTAGGCTGCATCAAATCGTGGGATTCTGATAAATCCGAATACCTGGTGATCATAGACAATATGATGAACCTCGAACTGCTGTTCTGGGCAACAAAAGTTACAGGCGATTCCAGCTTTTATAAAATTGCGGTCACTCATGCTAATACAACCTTGAAAAACCATTTCAGGAAAGATTATAGCTCCTACCATGTAGTTAATTACAACCCACAAACAGGTGAAGTGCAAAAGAGACGTACCCAACAAGGTTATGCTGATGAGTCGTCCTGGGCACGCGGCCAAACCTGGGGGCTGTACGGCTACACTGTGATGTACCGTGAAACAAAGGACAAGAAGTATCTGGAACAGGCGAAACAAATAGCGCAATTTATACTCACTAATCCGCATCTACCTGCAGACAAAATTCCTTACTGGGATTTTGACGCGCCGAATATTCCTAATGCACTACGCGATGCCTCGGCGGCTACAGTTATGGCCTCGGCATTGTTAGAGTTATGCCAGTATACAGATGCTAAAACAGGCCAATTATACTTTAACACGGCCGAAGCTATCATTCGTAACCTATCTAAGTCGCCGTATCTAGCCGCAAAGGGAACTAATGCAGGTTTTATTCTGCAACATAGTGTAGGCAGCCTGCCCCAAAATTCGGAAGTGGATGTACCGCTTACCTATGCCGACTATTATTTTATGGAGGCGCTTACACGTTATAAACAATTTGACCGACCATGAAGAAGTTAATTGCCTTGCTTTATTTGTGTGCCAGTGTTGCGGGCATTACGAACGCACAGACTACCGATACGCTGCATGCGCCGTCGCCCGTGTTGCCCGGTGTTTATGCCGATCCTAACATTGCGGTATTTAACAGCCGCTTTTATATCTATCCCACAACAGATGGAACAACCGGTTGGAAATCCACCTCGTTCACCTGTTGGTCTTCAGCTAATTTAATCGATTGGAAAAACGAGGGTGTGATACTTGATTTACCGCGAGATTTAACCTGGGCAAAAGAGCGCGCCTGGGCGCCAACCATCGCTTTTAAAAACAATAAGTATTACTACTATTACTCGGCCGATGTAAATATTGGTGTTGCTGTTGCCGACAAGCCAACGGGGCCATTTACCGATCCAATTGGAAAGCCATTGATTCCAAAAGGAACGCGCCGCGGCCAAATGATAGATCCCATGGCTTTTGTTGACGATGATGGGCAGGCCTATCTTTATTTTGGCCAGGGCCAGTGCAACATAGCAAAACTGAGTGCCGATATGGTCAGTTTGGATACCTCAAAGATTGTTTCCTTTAAACCAGAGGGCTATAACGAAGGCCCTTTTATGATCAAACGTAAAGGGATTTATTATCTCATGTGGTCGGAGTACGATACCCGCGATCCGCGTTACTCCATCGCATATGCCACCTCGACTTCCCCTATGGGGCCTTTTAAAAAGGCAGTAGGTTTTCCGGTGTTAAAAGGAAAAGGCGTGGTAAAAGGAGCGGGCCACCACTCGGTTGTGCAGGTACCGGGCACCGATAATTGGTATATCGCCTACCATCGTTTTAAAATTCCGGATGGCAATGGCTACAACCGGGAAACTTGTATCTCTCCATTACATTTCGACGCTAACGGCGATATACTCCCCGTGGATGTTTTCGAGAAAATTAAGCCAGTAAAAATTAAGCTAAAAAGATAAGTGGTTATGAGAGTAAATATGATAAAGGTTGTGATGGTCTTGCTGTTGACATCTGTGGGCTGCATGGTAAAGGCTCAAGGTGGTGCAGACCGGAAGCTATGGATTAGCTATATGGACAAGGTTGCACGACCGGTTATGCGCAATATGGCCGAAGATAAGCTCAAACAAAACATGCCGGTAGCTTTGTCAGACCGTATCGATAACAAGGAGAGCCGGGCTAAAGTTGCCTATCTCGAAGCCTTTGGCCGAACATTGAGCGGCATAGCACCATGGTTACAATTAGAGGGTGGCAATAATGATGAAGTTAAATTGCGCGATCAATATCGTCAGTGGGCACTAAAGGCTATCGCAAATGCAGTGAATCCCGAAGCAAAAGATTATTTGCAGTGGAGTGGCGGGCAGCCTTTGGTAGATGCCTCGTATGTTGCCTTTGCTTTGGTGAGATCGCCATGGCTTTGGGAACATTTGGATACCGTTGTTCAGAAACAAGTTGTCGACGTTTTAAAAATAACACGCAATACTGTGCCCGTATATACCAACTGGATCTTGTTTTCGGGAATGATAGAAGCCTTTTTTTGTAAATATGATTTAGGCTATGATCCGGTTAGGGTTGAGTTTGGTGTACGCGAATTTACCCAACATTGGTACGTTGGCGATGGCATGTATTCTGATGGCATGCAGTTTCACAACGACTACTATAACAGCATTGTTATTCATCCTAATCTGGCAACTATTTTGGCAGAAGTAAATGCCAAAAAGAAAACCTACGTACACGAAGAAGAACGTGAAACCCAGATAGGGCAACGTTATGCCGAAATACTGGAAAGACAGATTAACGCAGATGGAAGTTATCCGGCAACAGGCCGTTCTATCGTTTATCGCGGCGGCGTTTTTCACCACCTGGCCAATATCGCTTTAGCCAAACAGTTGCCAGCCAGTTTGAAACCTGCGGAAGTGCGCTGCGCTTTAACGGCTGTGATTAAGAAAACCCTGGGTGCGCCTCAAACTTTTACTGCCGACGGATGGCTGAACATTGGCCTGTATGGTAAGCAGCCCGGCTTGGCCGATTTTTACATTACAACCGGTAGTCTTTATATCTGCAGTAATATTTTCGTTCCACTCGGCTTGCCCGAAACCGACGAATTTTGGTCGGCGCCCGACGCCCCATGGACTTCTGTGAAAATTTGGAGCGGCCAGGATGTGCCCGCAGATCATGCACTCGATCTTAGAAAATAAAATCAATCTAACTCCTATGAGAAAAATATTAACCCTGTTTTTATGCCTGCTGGTCTCTCACTTTGCAAGCCGGGCGCAATCTAAAGTAAATTATTTTACCCCCGGCCAGCTATGGCCCGATGATAAGGGTACGCATATTAACGCCCATGGCGGTGGCCTTTTTTATCAAAAGGGTACTTACTATTGGTATGGCGAACATAAAATTGCTGGTAGTGCTGGTAATCGGGCCATGGTTGGCGTACACTGCTATTCATCAAAAGATCTTTATAACTGGAAAGACGAGGGCATTGCCCTGCCGGTTTCTAACGATACCACAAGCGATATTGCCAAAGGCTGTATTTTAGAACGGCCTAAAGTTGTTTTCAACAAGAAGACCAAAAAATATGTAATGTGGTTCCACCTGGAACTGTTAGGGCAGGGGTATAAAGCAGCCCGCGCCGGAGTAGCAACAAGTGATAAGCCTACCGGTCCGTTTACATTTATAAAAAGCTATCGGCCTAACGCAGGCTTTATGCCTTTTTATCCCGAGGGAACACCTGTTGAAGACAAGGTTGATTGTGCAAACCCTAAAAATAAAAGCGAAGGCTTCTTTTGTCGCGACCTGAGCGGTGGCCAAATGGCGCGTGATATGAACGTTTTTGTGGATGATGATGGAAAAGCTTACCACATTTTTTCGGCAGAAGAGAATTTTACCCTTGATATTGCAGAACTAACCGATGACTATACAGGCCATACCGGCAAATTTTCGCGTGTTTATGCAGGCCATCAAACAGAGGCCCCGGCAATTTTTAAGCGCAACGGAATATATTATATGATAGGTTCGGGAACTACCGGTTGGGCGCCAAATCCGGCACGCTGGTTCTCGGCTAAATCTATTTACGGCCCATGGACTTATCATGGCAACCCATGCGTTGGTGCCGGATCAGAATTAACTTTTGGCGGCCAGAGTACCTATGTTTTACCAGTTAGCGGCAAAAAGGACGCCTTTGTTTTTATGGCAGATAAATGGACCCCGAAAGATGCCATTGATGGGCGTTACCTATGGCTGCCGATTACTTTCAAAGGTGATGATATGGAAATTAACTGGATGGATAAGTGGGACTTAAATGTGTTTAAGAAGTAGTATGAAAAAGTTATTGATAATCTTGGTATGCATTTGCGTAACAGCCTTAGCATACGCACAGGATAGCCTCATTGCAAATATTAACGCCCGCAAATCTTTGTCGTTAAATGGTAGGTGGCAATACATCGTAGATCCTTACGAAACCGGATTTTACGATTACCGTTACAAGGAGTTGAATGAAAAAGCCGGTGATGCTTATTGGAATACTGACGTTCCGAAAGATAAAACCGAAAAAAAAGAACATGGCTACATCGATAAGTATAGTCTGGAAGTTCCTGGTGATTGGAACCACCAAAAAACTGAATTTTTGTACTATGAAGGTACAATCTGGTATAAAAAATCTTTTGATTTTCATGCGGTAGATAACGCAACAAAATACTTTCTATATTTCGGGGCGGTTAACTATCGTGCGGATGTTTATCTCAACGGAAAGAAATTAGGGTTTCATATAGGCGGGTTCACCCCGTTTAACTTCGAGATACCTGCGTCTTTATTAAAAGAGAAAGGCAACTTTCTAGTGGTAAAGGTAGATAACAAGCGCGGAGCAGATGAAGTGCCAACTTTGAACACCGACTGGTGGAATTACGGAGGTATAACCCGCGATGTAAAACTGGTTGAGCTGCCACACAGCTTCATACAGGATTATATGATCCAGTTGAAAAAGCCTGTGGCAGGAAAAGCTCCGGCAATAAAGCCCGAAGTTTCGGGCTGGGTAAAAATGCGAAACGCCAACGCTGGTGAAACAATTACTATTACTATCCCCGAGCTAAAGTTTAAAAAGCAATTTGTTGCTACTGCCGACACTACCCAGCTTAATTTCATTTTACCCAAACTGCAACTTTGGTCACCAGAAAATCCAAAGCTTTATCGGGTTATTGTAAGTACAGCTAATGAGAAAATTGAAGATAAGATCGGTTTCCGTACCATCGAGGCATTAGGTAAGCATGTGCTGCTTAATGGCAAACCCATTTTTATGCGGGGTATTAGTATTCATGGCGAAATTCCGCAGGATGTAAGGCGCGCTGTTGGAGAGCAGGATGCCTTGCAATTACTTAACCAGGCGCGCGAATTAGGTTGTAACATGGTGCGATTGGCGCACTACCCGCACGATGAAGCAATGACCCGTTTGGCTGATTCGCTTGGGATATTGGTATGGTCGGAAATACCGGTTTACTGGACCATTAATTTTGGCAGTCAGGCGGTGTTGAACAAGGCCAAGGCGCAGTTACAGGAAATGATAGCCCGCGATCATAATCGCGCGAGCATCATCATTTGGTCGGTTGGTAACGAAACACCGATTAGCCAAACACGCACCGATTTTATGCACAGCCTGATTACCCGCGCAAAAGAACTCGATCCAACACGGATGGTATCAGCCGCACTCGAAGTGAATTATGCTTCGCTAAAAAATGTAAATGTTGTCGATGACCCGCTCGGACAATTTGTAGACCTGGTAGCCTTTAACGAGTATCTAGGTTGGTACGGTGGCCTGCCCGACCAATGCCGCAAAACCAGTTGGAGCACCCCTTATAATAAGCCATTATTTGTAAGCGAAACAGGTGCCGAAGGTAAATGGGGCTTTCATGCCGACTCGCTGACCCGTTTCGACGAAGAATTTCAGGAGTGGTATTATAAGGAGCAAGTGGCCATGTTAAAACGTATGCCCGATAATTTCGTCGGCATTTCGCCTTGGGTACTTAATGACTTTCGCTCACCCAAACGTAACAACCCATTATACCAGGAAGGCTGGAACCGTAAAGGTTTATATGATGATAAGGGCCATAAAAAGAAAGCTTTCTATATCCTGAATGCCTGGTACAACGAAATAAAAAACAAAGCACAAACTAACTGATATGCCTTATAAAAGAAGATTAATTACGCTGCTAGCCGGCGTGATAATGGTGTTTTGCGCAATGGCGCAGGCACAGGTTAAACATACTTTTGCTTTTGGTGATAGCGATTTCCTTTTGGATGGAAAGCCTTTTCAGATGATAAGTGGCGAGATGCACTACCCCCGGGTACCACGCGAGGCATGGCGTGCCCGGATGAAAATGGCCAAAGCAATGGGCCTTAATACCATAGGCACTTATGTTTTCTGGAACCTGCACGAACCACAAAAAGGGAAGTTCGATTTCAGCGGAAATAATGATGTAGCAGAATTTGTAAAAATAGCCAGGGAAGAGGGTTTATGGGTAATTCTTAGGCCAAGCCCTTATGTATGTGCAGAGTGGGAGTTTGGCGGCTACCCGTACTGGCTGCAAAATGAAAAAGGGTTGGTTGTAAGAAGCAAGGAGGCAACTTATCTTAAAGAATACGAATCGTATATCAAAGAAGTTGGAAAACAACTTGCTCCCTTACAGATAAACCACGGTGGAAACATCCTGATGGTGCAGATCGAAAACGAATATGGGTCATACGCTGCCGACAAAGACTACCTGGCCATTAATCAAAAGCTTTTTAAAGAAGCTGGTTTTGACGGACTGTTATACACCTGCGACCCTGCAAGTGATGTGGCTGCCGGGCACTTACCCGGCCTGTTGCCCGCAATTAACGGGACCGACAACCCTGCTAAGGTGAAGAAACTGGTTAATGATAACCACGACGGTAAAGGGCCATATTATATTGCCGAATGGTACCCGGCCTGGTTTGATTGGTGGGGTACTAAACATCATACGGTGCCAGCCTCGCAATATAGCGTACACTTAGACTCTGTATTGGCTGCCGGTATTTCGATCAATATGTACATGTTTCATGGAGGCACCACGCGTGGCTTTATGAATGGGGCTAATTATAAAGACATCTCTCCTTACGAGCCGCAAACCAGCAGCTACGATTACGATGCCCCTTTGGACGAGGCCGGTAACGCTACGCCTAAATTTGCGGCCTTTAGAGCCGTTATAGAAAAGCACCTGCCGCCTGGCCATAAATTGCCTGCTGTTCCGGCTGCAAAACCTGCTATGGTAATTCCGGCAATTAATTTAATGCAAAGCGGCAGCCTGCTTAATAATCTGCCCGCTGCTAAAACTAACATCCACCCGCTCACATTTGAGGAGTTGAAACAAGATTATGGTTACGTTTTATATCGCACAATCATACAAGGAGGAAAGAGCGGCTTATTAAAGGTTAAGCAGTTACGCGACTACGCGGTGGTTATGGTTAATGGTAAAACGGTTGGCACTATGGATCGCAGACATGTGCAGGATAGCCTTGCCATTGATCTGCCCCCAGGCAAGGTAACATTGGATATTTTGGTTGAAAACATGGGCAGAATTAACTTTGGTAAATACCTGCTGGATAATAAAAAAGGTATCACAGAAAGGGTGTTGCTTAATAACGAAGAACTGACTAATTGGAAAATGTATAGTTTGCCGTTTGCTAACGATAGCAATATTAAATATCAAAAGTTGCCCTCGGGCTTCAATGCCCCCGTAATTAAAAAGGGTAGTTTTACATTGAATAAAGTGGCTGATACCTATTTGGATATGCGCAAGTGGGGGAAAGGTGTGGTTTGGGTAAATGGCCATAATTTGGGCAAATACTGGAGTATTGGCCCTCAGCAGACTGTATATCTGCCAGCGGAATGGCTCAAAAAGGGCGTAAATTCAATTGAAGTATTTGAACTTTTGGCTTCCGGACAAGATAAAATAAGTGGATTGGATAAGCCAATTTTAAGCGAGCTTAAATAGTTGGAATATAATAAGTAGTTATGATAAAAAGAACTTTATACTTCGTGGCGATTAGCCTAATACTATTGTCTTTTGTTAAAGAAAGGCCGTTGACAGCTGCAACTAAAAAAGATCATGGAGTTGCAGATAGCGTTTATCTCTTTGCCTACTTTACCGGGAATGGCGAGAATGGTGAAAGCATTCGCTTTGCGTTAAGTGATGATGGATATAACTACAAAGCCTTAAACTATAACGAACCGGTCATCAGTTCAGGAGCTATTAGCTCGACTGGAGGACTGCGCGATCCACACATTATTCGTGGTGTGGATGGCAAAACATTTTTTATGGTGGCAACAGATATGAATACCGTTAAATACGGCTGGAACACCCCAGATTCTTCGATGGTGCTACTGAAGTCGAAAGATCTGGTGCACTGGCAATCGAGTGTAGTAAACATACCTAAATTGTTTCCGGCTTTTGCGGCTGTAAACCGGGTTTGGGCGCCTCAAACTATTTACGATAAACAAAAAAAGCAATATATGCTCTATTGGTCCATGCGTTTTGGTAAAGGTGCGGACAAAATCTATTATGCCTATGCCACTAACGATTTTAAGAATATTGCTACGGAACCTAAGCAACTTTTCTTTAAGCCAGATAGCGGCGCATGCATCGATGGTGATATTGTGATGAAGGATGGCAAATACCACTTGTTTTTCAAGACAGAAGGTAACGGCAATGGCATCAGAAAGGCAGTCTCTGCAAATCTAACTTCGGGTTACCAGTTAACGGGCGGCGTGCTTAACCAAACAACAGAAGCTGTAGAAGGCGCAGATGTTTTTAAAATGATTAACTCCGACCAATGGATATTGATGTATGACGTATACATGAAGGGCAAATATCAGTTCTGCAAAAGCACCGACTTGGAGAAGTTCTCGGTGATTGATAACGAAGTCTCTATGGACTTTCATCCAAGGCATGGAACGGTTATGCATATATCTGCTAAAGAAGCCAAAGCATTACGCGATCATTTTGCTAGATAGCCAATGATTTAAAGCTCATTAGTTAAGAGCATAATTAAAAAAGGCCGTTATCGCTTAGATAACGGCCTTTTTTATATTTGACAAATAGAAAAACTATCTCCTTGTTAAATTTATTTTCTACCAGAATATGGAGTAAAGTGCAACAAGGATGCCGCCCACTAATAAAGCCCCGGCTGTAAACGCACGCGATGTTTTAAACATGGAGACGTCCACCATCAGCGCATCGTCTTTTTCAGTTTTCGACGCTCCGATAAGTGATATAACGTACATACCCACCATACAAATTACGAATACAAACGCCATCCGGTCTAAGAACGGAATTTCATATACGCCATCGCCATTCAATTTGGCAAAGCCATATGGCGTAAGGAACGAAAGATTCATAAAGCGTGGCAGGAATTTAAAGAATACCGAAAAGATAAAACCGCCAATGGTAGAAAATAATGCAGCACTAGAGGTTGCCTTTTTCCAGAAGAAGCCTAATAAGAACATAGCGAGGATGCCCGGCGATACAAAGCCGGTATATTCCTGTATGTATTGAAAGCCCTGTTTGCCTTCGCCCATCAATTGCTCGCCAATGAGCAGCGACATAACCACACCCAGTAGCATAGCAACAATTACCGAGATCTTACCAAGGTTTACCAATTGACGGTCTGTTGCGTCTGGCTTTATGGCTTTCTTATAAATGTCGAGCGTGAATATGGTCGCAATACTGTTGGCTTTACCAGCCAGAGACGCTACAATGGCTGCTGTTAAAGCTGCAAATGAAAGCCCTTTTAAACCAGTGGGCAAAAGATTCAATAAAGCAGGATAGGCTTTGTTCACATCCTCTACACCTTTAGAACTTAGCATTTCCTGATGGAACATGCCCTTTTGGTAAAGCACGTAGGCAGCTATTCCCGGCAATACCACGATAACAGGCATCAGCAACTTTAAAACCGCACCGAAGAGTAATCCACCTCTTGCTGTTTTAAGGTTGGCACCTAAAGCGCGTTGGGTAATGTATTGATTACATCCCCAATAGTTAAGGTTAACGATCCACATACCGCCTATGAGTACAGATAAACCCGGGAGGTCGAGATAGTTGGGGTTGTCTTTTTTAAAGATCATGTGGAAGTGATCTGCCGCTTCATTCTTCATTATAGCAAATCCGTTGAGCAGCCCGGTAGTTCCCGATTTTTCGCTCAGCAGATTTAGCGCAATATAGGTTGCCACCAATCCACCCAGAATCAGGAAAAATACCTGGATAACGTCTGTATAACCAATTACCTTCATGCCGCCAAGGGTAATGATGATAGAGAATACCGCAAGGAACCCAATACATAAATTAATATCCAAGCCCGAAATGCCACTAATGGCCAACGCGCCCAGGTATAGGATGGACATCAGATTAACAACAATATAAAGTAGAAGCCAAAAAACGGCCATGATCATGGCCACTGTTCCGTTGTATCGCTGATGCAGGAACTGAGGCATAGTAAAGATCTTATTTCGTAGATATACCGGAATAAAAAAGATACCAACGATGATGAGCGTTAAAGCCCCCATCCACTCGTAAGTGGAAATTGCCAGCCCCATTTTAAAACCCGAACCACTCATGCCGATCATCTGCTCCGCCGAAATGTTAGATGCGATAAGCGATGCGCCAATAGCCCACCAGGTTAATGACCCTTCGGCCAAAAAGTAATCTTTCGATGTGGCGTCGCCGTGGCTTTTTCGCCTGTAAACCCAAACACCGTAAAGAGAGACGATAATGAAGTAAACCAGGAATACCACATAATCGGCTGTAGAAAGTCTGCTCATAATTAATTAGGTTTATATTAAGGTTATAATTTATAGGCGGCGTCGTTCCAGCGCAGTTCGTTACGCAATTGATCTAAACGGGTATCTTTTCCTATCAACACAAACTCAATACCTGCCATATCGGCAAAGTCCTGCATGTGTTCGGCCGTTAAGTTTTGGCTGTAAGCTGTATGGTGCGCACCTCCGGCGTAAATCCATGCTGCGCATCCGGTTTTCATGTCCGGGTATGGTTTCCAAAGCACCCGCGCAACTGGGAGGTTAGGAAGGTCTTCTATTGGTTCAATAGCCTCAACCTCATTCACAATTAAACGGAAACGGTTCCCCATATCTACAATAGATGCATTAAGTGCCTGGCCGCCTGCTACGTTGAAAACCAAGCGTGCAGGATCTGCTTTGCCGCCAATACCTAAGGGGTGGACTTCCAGTGCTGCTTTACCATTAGCCAATGAGGCATCAACTTCCAGCATGTGCGAGCCTAATACCAGTGCGTTGTTTGGGTCGAAGTGATAGGTGTAGTCTTCCATAAAAGCGTTCCCGCCTTCCAGTCCGGCCCCCATTACTTTACAAGCACGCACCAAAGCTGCGGTTTTCCAATCGCCTTCGCCTGCAAAGCCGTAGCCATCGGCCATTAAACGTTGGGCAGCAATGCCTGGTAGCTGGATCATGCCGTGCAGATCTTCAAATGTATCGCTGAAGCCTTTGAAGTTGCCGTCCTGTAAAAACTTACGGAGCCCGGCTTCTATCTTAGCGGCTTCATAAACAGAGGAGTGGCTTTCGCCGCCTTTTTTCAAAGCATCAGCCATCGTGTAAGTGGCTTCGTACTCGCCGATCAATGTATCAATTTCCTGTTCGCTTACTTCGTTAATTACCTTCACCAGGTCGCCGATGCCGTGTGTGTTTACTGAGAAGCCGAATTTCAGCTCAGCCTCAACTTTGTCGCCATCGGTTACTGCAACGTAGCGCATGTTGTCGCCAAAGCGAACAAACTTGGCCCCCTGCCAATCGTACCAGCCTGCAGCCGCGCGTGACCAGGTATTGATTTGCTCTAGCACTTCTGGATCTTGCCAGTGGCCAACCACTACCTTGCGATTTTTGCGCATGCGCGAAACCATAAAACCAAACTCACGGTCGCCGTGGGCGCTTTGGTTAAGGTTCATAAAGTCCATATCAATCGAACTCCATGGAATATCGCGGTTGTACTGGGTGTGTAAATGCAACATCGGTTTTTGCAGGATGCTTAACCCGCGGATCCACATTTTTGCCGGTGAGAAGGTATGCATCCAGGTGATGATGCCGATACAGTTAGGTGCTGAATTGGCTTCCTGCAAGGTGGCATAAATTTCTTCGGGTGTTTTAACAACTGGTTTGTAAATCACCTTTACCGGCACCTGCGATGCACCGTTTAAACCGTTTGCTATATGTTGTGAATGTTCGGCTACCAGTTTTAATGTTTCTTCTCCGTATAAATGCTGGCTACCCGTGATAAACCAAACTTCAAATGTTTTTAAATCGATCATGTGTGAAATTTTTAGATTTGATATACTATAGCGGCGACAGCCTGAATAAGGCCGCACCATGTTTGTTAATTGTTTGCTTGTAATCTCCCTGATGTGTGCCAACGTTCTGTTTCTTCCACAGATCGCGTACTTGTACTTTGCCCTTAAAGCCTAAAGCAGTAAGATCAAGAGTCACGAGGCTATTCTCTTCCTTCAGGTTAAAGGCAGCCACATAGATATCCTTCGATCCCGGTACTTGCGAGTACCAAACCATACTGTCGTTATTGTGATAAAGCTCCTTAGGGTTCTGCCCGTGCTGATTAACTGCCAACACCTCGTTATTGCTCAAGAGTTTTAGATCGATTGGGCGATTCTCTGGCATGTTGCCGCCCATCATTAATGGCGAACGGAAAATGCACCAGAATGTCATGTGTGTATAGAGCTCGTCGTCGGTAAACTTGCTGTAGCGCTCGGGGCCAACGGGGCCGCGTTTAGAGAGTTTGCCAATTTGCAGCATATCGCAATCGGGCCAATGTCCGGGTCCGCCAATGCCTTGCCAGTTGCGGGCATAGTTAAACATGTTCAGCAGTTCTTTCCAGCTATCCCAAAAATCGTCGGCCATACGCCATTGGTTGGCATATTGTTTTACGTGATCGGCTTCCTTAACAGGCGTCTCACCCGGAGATATGCTAAGCATAATTGGCCTTTTGCTGTTGACAATAGCTTTATGATAGCCCTCAATTTCGGCTTTATGATATGGGCGCGAAATATCATCAACCTTAATAAAATCGACACCCCATGATGCATATAACGCTAATATTGAGTTTAGGTATTCCTGCGCGCCGGGTTTGCTCATGTCGAGGCCATACATGTGGTTCATCCATTCGCATTTGGATGTGGTATCGGCAACCATATCGGCGGTAATGCCTTTTGCACCCAGTACCGGCGATTTAGCCCATACGGCTTGTCGTGGTATGCCCCGCATTACATGGATGCCAAATTTTAGGCCCAGGCTATGAATGTAATCGCCCAGCTGCTTAAAGCCCTTGCCGCCAAATGCCGACGGGAATTTTGTAGGTTGAGGCATCAAGCGTCCCCATTTGTCCATTGTTAGCCACGGCACAAAAGAGCCGTCTTGTAAATTTTTCTGATAGGGATTGCCGATGTTACTTCCCGGCGGGTTGTCATACGACCATAGAAAATCGACCACCACATATTGCCAGCCATAAGGCTTTAAATTTTTAGCCAGGTATTGCGCGTTAGACTTTACTTCATCCTCGTGCACGGCCGAGCCAAAACAATTATAACTGTTCCAGCCCATCGGTGGAGTGGCTGCTATCTGTTGCGCTTTAAGAGCGCCGCTTAATGCTAATCCAATAAAAAAAAGATAAAGTCTTTTCATTTATCCGTCGGGTTATTGTCCGTAATAAGAATCAGGTCCGTGTTTGCGTTGGTAGTGTTTGTTAATCAGCGTGTCTTTTAAGCGTGGGGCCTGTGCGTTGATCTGCTCGGTAAGGTAGGCCATCTGCGCAACTGACTCTAATACTGCGCTGTTGTAAACTGCTTTGTCAGCGGTTTTCCCCCAGGTAAAGGGGGCATGGTTGCCAACCAGTACCATTTCAACTTCTTTATGATCGAGCCCTAATTCCGCAAAATGATTAAGGATCTGGAAACCCGTTTGGTATTCGTAATTGCCCTCAATCAATTCGTCGTTCATAGGAGGCGCGCAAGGGATATCGGTAGTTAAATGATCTGCATGTGTGGTGCCGAAAATTGGGATGCAACGTTGCGACTGCGCCCATGAAGTTGCATACGTAGAGTGCGTATGCACAATGCCGTTAATGCCGTCCCAGTGTTTGTAAAGTACGGCATGGGTAAGCGTATCGGATGATGGCCTCAGTTCGCCCTCGATAATATTACCATCGAAATCAACAATTACCATTTTTTCGGGGGTGAGGTCTTTGTAGGGTACACCGCTTGGTTTAATGGCAAAAACGCCCTTTTCGCGGTCAGCAGCACTTACGTTACCAAAAGTGAACAGTACTAAGCCGAGTTTTGGCAATTGCATGTTGGCTTCGTATGCAGTTTGTTTGATGTGGTGATACTTGCTCATGATACTACCTGATTTTGGTTGGCTGCCGAAACCTGATCTTTTGATTGCGCTATCTGGAAAGCGATAAATTCGCCCAGGCCTTTGTATTGTTCGTAGCGTTTGGCGTATATTTTCTGGTTGGCTTCGTTAGGCTCATAGTTTTCGTCGAAACCTTTGCCCATCGCAGTCATGGCATCTTCAACAGTAGGGTGAATACCTGCCACAACGCCGGCAAACATAGCTGCGCCTAAGGCACACGTATGGGTAAACTGGTGGATACGGATAGGCATGCCCAAAATATCGGCCATGGTTTGCATCACAAACGGCGATTTTTTTGCCACGCCGCCAATGCCGATGATTCCCTTAACCGGGATGCCTTCTTGGATAAAGCGCTCTACAATACTTTTGGCACCAAAGCAGGTGGCTTCAACCAAAGCACGGAAAACACGCGGCGCATCAGATCCTAAACTAAGGCCGGTGATGGCCCCCTTTAGCAACTGATTAGCATCAGGCGTACGTCGGCCATTAAACCAATCTACAGCCAGTTCATTTGCCTCGTCGATAGGAAGGAGGGCAGCTTTACGGCTTAATTCGGGGATAATTTCTTCACTTAATTCCGCTTTTAGAGCTTCTGCCACGTCTGGGGTAATCACTTTCGAATGATCGAGCAGATTATTCAACGGCCACGAAATAATATTTTTGAACCAGGCGTAAGTATCGCCAAAGGCTGATTGACCGGCTTCTAAACCCACCATGCCGGGTATAACAGAACCGTTTACCTGGCCACAGATGCCTTTAACCAGTTTGCCATCAATGTCTTTCGTCGGTGCAACCAAAATATCACAGGTTGATGTGCCCATCACTTTACTTAAATGATAAGGCTCAATCTGGCCACCTACCGCACCCATGTGCGCGTCAAATGCACCAACACCAATCACCACGTTTTCGGAAAGTCCTAATCGATGGGCCCATTCTTTGCTGATTGTACCGGCTGCAATATCTGATGTGTAAGTGTCTCTAAATAGGCGCTCGGTGAATCCAAGTAATAGTGGATCGAGAGAAGAGAAAAATCCGTCGGGAGGAAGGCCGCCAAATTCTTCGGCCCAAAGCGCTTTGTGGCCAGCCGCGCAGCGGCTACGTTTTATTTCTGCTGCATTATCGCCGCCTGTTAACAGAAAAGGAATCCAGTCACAATGTTCAACCCACGAATGGCAGGCGTTGCGAACCTGCTGATCTTCCCGTAGTACATGAAGTAGTTTTGCCCAAAACCATTCGGACGAATAAATGCCGCCTACATATTTTAAATAGTTGACATCGAAACGGGTTGCATGCGCATTAATTTGCTCTGCTTCTTTCACAGCAGTATGGTCTTTCCACAAAACAAACATGGCATTCGGGTTATTTTCAAATTCGGGGAGCAAAGCCAATGGAGTGCCTGTTTTATCTACAGCAACCGGCGATGAGCCAGTGGTATCTACCGAAATGCCTTTTATGTAAGGCGTAATCTCGGCGCCGCCTGCGAGTTGGATACAATCTTTAATGGTGATCTCTAACCCCTCAATATAATCGAGCGGGTGCTGCCTGAATTGGTTGGCAGCCGCGTTACAATATAGTCCCTTTTTCCACCGTGCATACTCATAAACAGAGGAAGCCAGTTCCCGTCCGTTTAGGGCGTCGATAATTACAGAGCGAACAGAGTCAGACCCATAGTCAACTCCAATCACAAATTGATTGCTATTCATAAAGTGGTTTATAATTCGTGTTGAAATAACACTTAATTTTTCAAATAAAAAAATTTTCGATCAAATTTATTTAAGGCATACGGCTTTGTGAATGTTTTTGTTCACCCTGTGGTGTTAAAATAACTAATTGCCTATATTATATCCTTGTAATTAGTTTATTTATCTCATTTCTACCCCGAATAAACTATCCGAAAAATCCTAAGCCGGTATGTTGTTTAACTTTAATGGCGGAAATATTTAATTGTTTTTTGCACAATTAATATAATTTCTTTTACTTTAGACCAGTCGTTTGCGTGCAAACAACTACAAAACCAATTTTAAACACTTATAAAACCGTCCGTGTGTTTCGGGCTTAACAAATTATTGAAATGAGAAAACTTATAAAACCACTTTTTCTGGTGTCGTTGTTTGCCGTTTTTTTTGAAATTTCATGCCAGTCACCCGGCTCAAAAACAACCGGGGAGGATACTTCTAAAGATAGTCAGAAAAGCAATATAAGTGCTAAAGTTCCCGATACTAATAATTTTAAGAGTAAGGTCGACGGGAAAGAAACCAGTCTTTACATCCTGAAAAACAAGAACGGCATGGAAGCTGGTATTACCAACTATGGCGGCCGCATTGTGAGCCTCTTAGTGCCGGATAAAAGAGATAGCCTGGTAGATGTGGTGTTAGGTTATGACGATGTTAAAACTTACCAAAAGCCTAAGGAGTCTCACTTTGGAGCGCTTATTGGTCGATACGGCAACCGCATTGCTAAAGGTAAATTTACGCTTAGCGGCAAGGCCTATCAATTAGATGTTAATGATGGAGTAAATACACTGCACGGTGGCTTTAAAGGATTTGGGTTTCAGGTTTGGGATGGTAAGCAGTTAAGTGACAGCACGCTGGAACTCACCTATCACTCGAAAGATGGGGAAGGCGGTTACCCCGGTAATTTAACGGCCAAGGTTACCTATACCCTTCAAGGTGATAACTCGATTAAAATTGCTTATAGCGCCACTACCGATAAGGCAACAGTTGTCAACTTAACTAACCATGCCTATTTTAATCTTAACGGAGCCGGTGATCAATCTATTCTGAATGATCTGCTTTCTATCAATGCCGATAAATTTACGCCTGTTGATACTACACTCATTCCAACCGGAGAATTAAAGCCGGTAAAGGGTACGCCGTTCGATTTTACCACATTGAAGTCCATCGGCCGTAATATCAACGATCAGGACGACCAGTTAAAGAATGGCAAAGGTTACGATCATAATTTTGTGCTGAACAAACATACCCTAAGCGATAAAGTGGCAACTGTTAAAAGCCCCACCACAGGCATCGTAATGGATGTTTATACCGAAGAGCCTGGGCTGCAATTCTACAGTGGTAATTTCTTAACCGGCAAAGATGCAGATGGAAAGGGTGGCGCCACTTATGGCTACCGTTCGGCGCTTTGCCTCGAAACACAGCATTTTCCAGATTCGCCTAATCAACCATCGTTCCCGTCAACGGTGCTTCAGCCTGGCCAAACTTATCATACCTCAACAATTTATAAATTCAGTGTAGAGAAATAATCTGTCCTTTAACTCCAGATATAAGATGAAACTAAAATCTATCAAATTACTCGCTGCTTTGTTGCTTGGTTCTTCACTCACCTATGCGCAAACTACAATCGCCATATCTGCCAGTAGCAATACCTCCAGTCCGGTTATTAGTAAGTACATCTACAGCCATTTTGCCGAGCATCTGGGCCGTGGCATATACGATGGTTTTTATGTAGGTGATACTTCTAAAATTCCAAACACCAACGGCGTTCGAAATGATATTATTGCCGCCTTAAAGAAAATGAAGATCCCGTCGTTAAGATGGCCAGGGGGGTGTTTTGCAGATACCTACCATTGGAAAGACGGTATTGGACCTAAGGACAAGCGGCCTGCTATTGTAAATAAATGGTGGGGTAATGCGATAGAAGATAACAGTTTCGGCACACACGACTTTTTAAACATGTGCGAACTGCTAGGTGCTGAGCCATACCTGGCTGGTAACGTGGGGAGCGGTACCGTGCAAGAGTTGGCTGACTGGGTTCAGTACGTAGGTTCGGACAATAAAAATCCAATGTCTGATCTCCGGAAAGCAAACGGACGCGAAAAACCATGGGATGTAAAGTTTTGGGGCGTTGGTAACGAAGCCTGGGGCTGCGGCGGTAATATGACACCCGAGTATTATGTGAACGAGTTTCGCAAATATTCAACCTTTATGACAGGTAGCGGAAAAATATTCAGGGTGGCATCTGGTGCGAGTGATGATGATTATCATTGGACCGAAACCTTGATGAAAGGCATCCCACAAAGCCTGATAGAGGGTATTGCTGTACACCATTACGCTGTTAATTGGGCCAAAAAAACCTCGGCAACAAACTACACCGAAGCAGAATATTTCACAACAATGAAAAGCGCTTTGTTGATGGATACCTTGGTTACGCACCACGCTGCCATTATGGATAAATATGATCCGAAAAAGAAGATAGCCTTAGTGGTTGACGAGTGGGGTGGCTGGTACGACGTAGAGCCGGGAACTAATCCGGGATTTCTATATCAGCAAAATACCATGCGCGATGCCATGATTGCAGGTGTTACGCTAAATATCTTTAACAACCATGCAGACCGTGTGCGCATGGCCAACCTGGCGCAGTGTGTTAACGTGTTGCAAGCCGTTATCCTGACCGACAAACAGAAAATGATTTTAACACCAACTTATCACGTATTGGAAATGTACAACGTACACCAGGATGCTACGCTGTTGCCATTAACCATTAAAAGTGATGATTACGCGTTTGGGAGCGAGAAATTGCCTGCTGTTTCTGCATCTGCTTCGAGGGATAAAAATGGTGTAGTACATATCAGTTTAGTAAACATCGACCCGAACCATCCGCATAACCTGTCGCTGAAGTTAGATGGCGAAAAGTTTAAAGGGCTTACCGGTCGCATACTAGCATCTGCAAAGGTTCAGGATCACAACACATTCGATCAGCCTGATAAAATTAAACCCGAAGTATTCAAAAGTGCATCGATAAAAGATGGCAACATCAGCATTGCTTTACCGGCTACCTCGGTTGTGGTACTTACTTTAAACTAACCACAATGAAACGAAGTTTATTATTACTCGCGGCAGTTTTAGGTTTTACATCGGTGCATAGCCAGTCTGCAAAAACCTATGTAATTAAAGCGGATAGCATTAAGGCGCATGTGAAATCTACCATGTACGGTATCTTTTTCGAAGATATTAATATGGCTGCCGACGGTGGCGTATATGCTGAGTTGGTTAAAAACCGTTCGTTTGAATTTATACCCAATTTAATGGGCTGGACCGAATTGAATAAAAGCGGAGAGGGAAACGTTGAAGTAATTAACAGGGCTAAAGAACGGCCGGAAAACCCGCATTTTATTACCGTTAATGTTAAGTCGGGCCAGTATGGATTGGCTAATGAGGGTTTTCGCGGCATGGGTATTAAGAAGGGCGAAACCTACAGCTTTTCTGTATTGGCAAGGCAGCATACGGGTAGTAAGGCAACACTTGCGGTTGAGCTGAAAAATGCGAAAGGCGTAGTAATTGGTCGCGGTGAATTAAAACCCGATGCTACTGATTGGAAAAGATATAGCGTAAAATTTACGGCAGCCGCAACGGAAGAGAAAGGCAGTCTTACGCTGTGGGCAAAAAACACAGGTGCAATTGATTTGGATATGGTATCGCTTTTTCCAGAGCATACCTGGAAGAATCGTCCGGGTGGCTTAAGAGCAGACCTGGTTCAGAAATTAGCTGACTTGAAACCGGGTTTTCTGCGTTTTCCGGGTGGTTGTATTGTTGAGGGGCGCGAACTGGCTAATCGCTACCAGTGGAAAAAATCGATAGGAGATATCGACAAGCGCGAAAATATCATCAATAGGTGGAACATGGAGTTTAAACATCGCCTAACTACCGACTATTATCAAACGTTCGGACTTGGTTTTATGGAATATTTCCTAACTGCCGAAGATATTGGCGCGGAACCACTTCCGATTTTAAATTGCGGCATGGCTTGCCAGTTTAACACCGGCCAGCTGGCTCCAATGGACGAATTGGATCCCTATTTACAAGACGCACTGGATTTGATAGAGTTTGCCAATGGTTCTTCTGATACAAAATGGGGTAAACTGCGCATTAGCCTTGGTCACGCAAAGCCATTTAATCTGAAGTTGATGGGGGTTGGTAATGAGCAATGGGGCGAGCAATATATAGAACGCTGGAAGGTGTTCGAAAAGGCCATCAAAGCGAAATATCCTTACATGAAATTGGTGTCGAGTGTTGGGCCTGACCCGGATGGGGAGAAATTTACTTTTCTGAATACAACGTTCAGAGGCTTGAATGCAGATATTTTAGACGAACATTATTACCGTTCGCCGCAATGGTTTCTGGATAATGTAAAGCGTTATGACAACTACGATCGCAAAGGGCCTAAAATTTTTGCTGGTGAGTATGCTGCGCAAAGTGTAGCTATTGCCAGCCCGGATAATAAGAATAACTGGCAGTGCGCTATGTCTGAAGCTGCGTTTATGACTGGTTTAGAGCGTAATGCCGATGTGGTGAACATGGCATCGTACGCACCATTATTTGCCCATGTGGATGGCTGGCAGTGGACGCCAGATTTAATCTGGTTTAATAATCTGGGCTCTTATGCCACACCAAATTATTATGTGCAACAACTATACTCATTAAACAAAGGGACCGATGTGGTGCCGCTTACCTTAAATCAGGCTGCGGTTACCGGGCAGGATGGTGCATTTGCATCCGCAGTGCTTGATGCGAACACTAACGAACTGGTGATTAAATTTATTAACACCGCTAAGGCTGCGGCTTCGGTAAACTTTGTGGTTAAAGGCAAGAAGATAAATAGTGCGGGTACAATAACTACACTTCAGAATGGTGACCTTGCAGCCGTAAACTCTTTTAGCAATATGAACGCGGTAAGCCCCAAAAAGCAAGGTATTGCTGTAGTGAGTAATAATATTAAAACGGTTTTAAAGCCCTATTCATTCAATGTGATTCGTGTTAAAATGAATTAAGAAAAAATGAATAATTTCAAGCGCATTGTTCTGTTTTTAATAGTTTCTGTCGCCGCATTGCATTCACGCGGGCAGGAGTTAAAGACAGATATTTCTGTGCACGATCCGGTGATGATACGGCAAGACAGTATTTATTACCTTTTTTGTACAGGTTTTGGTATTGACGAATGGTCATCTACAGACAGGGTGCATTGGAAGCAGGAAAAGCCTGTGTTTACAACAGCGCCGCAATGGGCGGTAGATGCAGTCCCCGGATTCAAAAACCATATATGGGCGCCAGACATTTCTTATTATAATGGGCAATATTACCTGTTTTATGCCGTATCAGCTTTCGGAAAAAACACTTCCTGTATTGGGCTTGCCACCAACAAAACCTTGAATCCGGACAGTAAAGATTATCAATGGGTTGATCATGGTAAAATTATACAGTCGCATCCGGGTACGGATAATTGGAATGCTATAGATCCAAATTTGATAGTTGATAAAAACGGCACGCCTTACCTGGCATTCGGCTCGTTTTGGGATGGGTTGAAACTGGTTAAGCTTACTAAGGATCGTCTTGCGGTCGCTCAGTCGCTTACAGATCTTCCCACTATTGCCAGCAGAAAGAAAGATCCAAAAGCTAGTATGCCTGCCGTTGATAATAACCCGCCCGATGCAGGCGGAAATGCCATAGAAGCACCATTTATCTTTCGTAAAGGAAAGTATTTTTACCTTTTTGCATCGATAGACTACTGTTGCAAAGGGCCGCAAAGTACTTATAAAATGATTGTTGGCCGATCGAAGAAATTAGCCGGCCCTTATCTGGATAGCAAAGGAGTTGAAATGCGTTACGGAGGCGGCGATATCTTGCTGGCCGGCGACGAGCATTGGTACGGGGTAGGACACAACGCGGTGTGCGATTTTGACGGTAAAGATTACCTCGTTTTTCACGGATACGACGCGGCCGATCGTGGTGTATCGAAACTTCGCATCGAACAATTAAGCTGGCAGGATAACTGGCCGCTTGTAAAAACTATTTCATCAAAATAAGACTATGAATTTAAGAGGATTAATATTGATATTTCTGCTCGTGTTTACCGGCAGCTTCATTTATGCCCAAAGTGGTGATACGGTGATTCATGCCGATGGTAACCCCATTATCAGACATAAATTTACTGCCGATCCCGCTGCGATGGTTTATAAAGGACAGGTTTATTTATACACAGGACACGATGAGGCGCCCATCGGTAGAAATGCTTACGTGATGCACAATTGGACCTGCTTTTCATCGTCAGACATGGTGAACTGGACGGAGCATCAATCTCCCTTAAATGTAAAAGATTTTGCCTGGGCCAAGGCTGATGCCTGGGCATCGCAGGTGATTGAACGAAATGGTAAATTTTATTGGTACGTGGCTGTTGAACATGGAACCATACCGGGTAAAGCGATTGGCGTTGCTGTATCCGACAGTCCGTTGGGGCCGTTTAAAGATGCCCGTGGCTCTGCTTTAGTCACCAATGATATGACAAAGGCCGTTGCACATAGCTGGGATGATATTGACCCGACTGTAATTATTGACGACGATGGGCAAGCCTACCTGTTTTGGGGGAACGGTATTTGTTATTATGCCAAGCTGAAATCAAATATGACCGAACTTGACGGCCCGATTCAAACCATTAAACTGCCGCATTATACAGAAGCGCCCTGGATTCATAAACGTAATGGTTGGTACTACTTGTCGTACGCTTATGAATTTCCCGAAAAAATAGCTTACGCTATGAGTCGCAGCGTAAACGGGCCCTGGGAGTATAAAGGGATTATTAACGAATTGGCCGGAAATTCAAATACCAACCATCAGGCTATCATTGATTTCAAGGGAAAATCTTACTTCATCTATCATAACGGAGCCCTGGCGGCAGATGCCGGTAGTTTTCACCGCTCGGTATGCATCGATTATCTCTACTACAATAAAGATGGTACTATTAAGCGAGTAATCATGACCTCGGAAGGTGTTAAAAATGCCGATAACCCTTCGAAGAAATAAAAAAACGCTATTGGCTTATCAGATTAGTAGGATTAGGGATAAAGTTGAGGAACGACTGAAAGTTAGCATAGTACTTTTGCATGTTAAGGTGATAGTAATACGCCCCCCGCTTTGAGCTCGACTTATCTTTTTCTACCTGCTTTATTAACAAGCCGGTTGCCAATACCCTTTTGCTAAAATTTCTTTTATCGATAGTGGTGTTGTAAACACTCTCATACAGGATCTGTAATTGCGGTAGTGTAAACCTTTTGGGCAAAAGCTCAAATAATATAGGATGGAGAGCCGCTTTATAACGGATGCTGCGCTGGGCCATCTCAACCATTTCCTGCTGATCGAATATGAGTTTGGGCATGCGTTTTACCGAAAACCATTCGGGATGATAATCATTGTTAAGCTGCTGCTCGTATTTGTGGATATCAATTAGCGCAAAATAAGCTGTAGAAATGGTCCTTTCCATCGGATCCCTGCTCGGGTCGCCAAAGGTGTGCATCTGTTCCAGATAAACACCGTCAAGGCCGGTAAGCTGTTTAAGGATCCGCGTAGAAGCCTGTTCGAGGCTTTCGTTCGGTTTAACAAACCCTCCCATTAAACTCCATTTGCCTTTCTCTGGCTCAAATCCCCGCTGTATCAACAAGATTTTCAATGTTTCGCCGTCAAATCCAAAAACTATACAATCTACAGCCTGCACAAAACGACTTTCATTGGCGTATCTGATCATTTACTATTCTTTTGATTAAAAATTTTGATTGATAGGTTAAGTAATCGTGTTCAATATACTTCTTCCGCTTCAAAGATAAAAGACCAAAGTTATTTGTGATCTATTTAAGTGTAAAATTTACATAATAAGTCCCGATGTAAGCCAATAATACGCGTTGATTACAATAAATGTTGGCAACAAAGATGCTTTTTTATTCAAAGTGAGCTTTTTTTCGCTTCTTTTTGCTCCTTTTCGCAAGCCATGAAAGCTCGATTAAGCTATTATATTGATAATAATTGTATAAATGGAACTTTTAAAAGTTGGAAATTTTATTTTTGTAATATTTGATTTTGGGCGAAATTTGGACTTTTTTGGCCTTTTTATAGCTATTTGGCTAGGTGGCCTAAAATTAGTTTTCAGTATATAAAACACTAAAAAAATATTTTTTAGTGTTTTATATACAATTATAAATTTCTTTTTATATTTGATTTACATACCAATTATAGTAAACCAGTTAAACCGAATTTCATGAAAAAACTTAGACTCAATCTATGCTGTGGTTTGGCGTCTTTATGGTTAATTTTGTTGATTTCGCCAATGAGCTTATTTGCTCAAAATGCTGAAATTAAAATAAAAGTAGCCGTTAAAGAAGCAGACGGGCAGCCTTTACCCGGTGTCTCCGTAAAAATCAAAGGAACTAATCAGGGTACACAAACTGACCTGGAGGGAAAGTTTTCTTTAAATGCGTCCCCTAGCGCAACACTTGTTTTCTCTATTGTAGGCTTCGTTACAAAAGAAGAGCCGATAGGGAATAAAGTATCAATAAGTGTAATAATGACACCTAATAATGCATCGCTTAGTGAGGTAGTTGTTATTGGATACGGTGCTCAACGAAAAGCCGATGTGACTAGTGCTGTATCAACTGTAAAATCGGAAAATTTTGTTACGGGTCCTGTTACAGATGCGGGAACATTGCTTAAAGGTAAAGTTGCCGGTTTAAGTATATCAAACCCATCTGGAGACCCTAACGCACAATCTCAAATCTTACTTCGGGGAACGAATACCATTAATGGTGCCAATACTGGTGTTTTAGTAATTATTGACGGTGTTCCAGGCGATCTTTTGACCGTAGCGCCAGAAGATATAGCAGAAATGTCTGTCCTGAAAGATGGATCGTCTGCGGCTATATACGGTGTGCGTGGGTCTAATGGTGTTATCATTATTACCACCAAACGCGCAAAGGGTGATAAAATAAACCGCATTGACTATAGCGGAAGCGAGAGTGTTTCTCAGTTAACCAGAACCCCGAAACTATTAACAGCCGATGATTATCGCGCTCAGATTGCTGCTGGCTTAAGAGATCCGAGCTATGATAAAGGTAGCTCGACAGATTGGATAAAAGCCATCAGTAAGGATTTTCCGGTATCAAGCGTTCATAACTTAAGCTTCACCGGTGGTAATGACCAAACCAATTACCTGGCATCTGCCAATTACAGATTCCTGAATGGTATTTTTCAGCAATCAAACCACGGGCAGTTTACAGGTAGGGTAGATATCAACCATACTACGCTTGGCGGAAAGTTAAAATTTAACTTAGGAATACTTCAAACAAATTTTAACGATATCCCATTTGCGCCTTATGATTACAGACAGGCATTAATAATGAACCCTACAGCCCCGGTGAAAATGCCAGATGGCAGCTATTACCAGGAGCCAACTAATTTTCAATATCAAAACCCGGTGTCGGATTTGTATAATACAGATCAGCCGCAAACGTCTTTCAGAAGTAAGTATAACGCTACGGTTACCTTATTGCCTGTTAGTGGCTTGCGCATAGCTGCAACCGGATCGTATACCAAAAGCGGTTATCAAAACCTCTACTATGCCAACTCGCAAAATATATCTACCCTAAGAGATAACCAAAATGGGGTTGCCAATATTTCTACCGGACAAACTGTAGAGCGCTTTCTAAATATCTCTGCAGAATATTCAAAAGCCTTTGGCGATCATCGGTTCACCGTTCTTGGTGGGTATGAATACCAGGATTATGATTATTTTAATTCGGGTATTACTAACCACAATTTTCCTACAGATCAATTTGGTTACAATCAAATCCAACTAGGAACCGCGCAAAAAGACGGTCAGGATTTTATAATTAGCGGCCGCACACAAACTAACCTCATCAGTTATTTTGCCCGGGGCACTTATAACTATAAAGAGAAATACCTGTTATTGGCCAGCTTACGTATTGATGGTGCCAGTCAACTATACGGCGCCAGCGAGCCATATGGTAAATTCCCATCTGTACAAGCAGGTTGGCGCATCACCAAGGAGTCATTTATGCAAAATCAGCATATTTTTGACGACCTGAAGTTACGCGCAGGCTACGGTGTAACCGGTAATCAGCCTGCAGCCGGATTTCTTGCGGTAGGCCTGCTGGGCTACGGCAATTACATTCTGTATAACGGACAGTGGATTCAAACTTTGTCGCCAAGCCAAAACGCTAACCCAAGCCTGAGATGGGAAGAAAAGCACGAAACAGATATTGGTTTAGATTATAGCATTTTAAAAGGTTTTATTACGGGTAGTGTTGATTACTACGACAGAAAGATTAAAGGTCTGTTGTATAGCTACAATGTACCAAGCCCACCAAATCTTTACCCGACAACAATGGCCAATGTAGGTACCATGGAGAATAAGGGTGTTGAGGTAACATTGAACATTACACCAATAAAAAACAAGAATTTTAACTGGACCAGTACGTTTACCTTCTCTACCAATACCAACAAGCTGGTTAGCCTTTCTAACGATCTATACCAGGCAACTGTGCCTTATTTTACAACTGGATACACCGGCGATCCTATTCAAACCTTCACCAGTATTGTTCAGGTTGGGCATAACATCGGAGATTTTTACGGTTACAAAGTTACCGGCGTTTCGAAGGATGGTTATTGGATTTACCAGGAGCCAGACGGCACAAGTGTTCCTTACGATAAATTCGGTCACTCATTTAACGATAAGCAGATTATCGGAAATGGCTTGCCAAAATACTACGGTGGATGGAACAATAGTATTGCCTATAAAAACTGGGACTTCAGCGTAACTATGAGAGGCGCCTTTGACTACCAGGTGATCAACTTTCAAAGAATGTATTACGAGAACCCGGGTATTATTAATTACAACAGGCTGAAATCTGCTTACGATCCGGTTTTTGGTACTGCCGTACTTAATAAAAATGTTCCGCTGGAATACAATAGCTATTATGTAGAGAACGGCGATTTCTGGAAAGTTGACAACATTAATTTAGGTTATACCTTCAGAAATTTAAAGGCAAAATACATCCACAATCCAAGAGTTGCTTTTTCAATGCTCAACGCATTCGTCATTACCGGCTATAAAGGGATAGACCCGGAGGTTGATCGTAGCGGCTTAGCACCAGGTATTGATCAACGTGATACTTACCCTACTCTACGAACCTACACGATTAGTTTATCTGCAAGTTTTTAAGGATTGAAAAAAGAGATTAACATGAAAAAGAGATATTTACTATGTTTTGGAATACTCGCCTTAATGCTGGCCTATTCCTGTACAAAACTCAACGATAATGATTACGCAACCATTGTCTCGAGTCAGTTTAGCCCTACCAGTAAAGATGTGGCGGCGTTAGTAGGCGTACCCTACACCAATTGGCGTACCCTCGAATTGGGACGAAGCGCTAATGCGGTATGGAGAACTAACGAGATATCGGCTGATGAAACCGTTATACCAGCCCGGCCAAACGGATGGGTAGATGGTGGGATATACAGACGCGTACATGAACACAAATGGACTGCCGACGAAGATAATAGTTACCAGATCTGGACCAACGCCTATGCCGGTATTACCAACTGTAACCGTTTGCTTTATCAGTTAGATAATAACCTTATCCCTGTTACTTCGGGTAAAGATCAGCTGGAGGCCGAGTTAAAAGTTTTAAGGGCTTCATTTTACTATGCGCTTTGCGATTTCTTCGGAAATGTGCCGATCATCACCAAATTTGATGTAGAGGCCGGTTACTTGCCTCCGCAAAATACCCGTAAGGAAGTATACACTTTTATAGTATCCGAACTTACCGCAAACGTGCCCTTACTAAGTAAGCTTAATGATGGTACAACCTATGGCCGCTTTAACCAATGGGCTGGTTATGCGCTTTTGGCAAAAGTTTATCTGAATGCTGAAGTATATACAGGCACTGCCGATTGGGCTGATTGTATTAAGGCATGCGACCAGGTAATTAACTCCGGCTTGTATGGCTTAGAAGCGGTTCAATCAACTGTCTTTTCAACCAACAATGCGGGGTCAAAAGAAATTGTGTTCGCTATTCCATTTGACAATGTGTACACCTCTGACGGTTCTACCGCGTGGACTTTACACATGGAAACATTGCAGCCAGAAAATCAGGCAACCTATAATTTCCAGAACTCGCCTTGGGGTGGTATTTGTGCGCTTCCGCAATTTATCAACACCTTCGACCCGGACGATGCCCGTTTAAAGGCTAACTGGGTGCAAGGACAGCAATACACCGCTTCGGGTGCTGTTTTATTGGGAACTATGGATAAATATAACGGCAAGCCGCTCGCCTACATCAATGAGTTGCCTGGTGTAGATTCGAGCCAGGAAGTACATGGCTATCGCCTGGGTAAATATGAAATTCAGGTTGGCGAATTGGTGGGGATGAGCAACGATTTTCCTTTGTTAAGATATGGGGACGTATTAATGATGAAAGCAGAAGCTGCCCTAAGATCTGGCGATGCCGGAACTGCAGCAACACTGGTAACGCAGGTAAGGCAGCGCAGCTTTATGAATAACCCGGCAAAAGCAACCGTAACGGCGGCGCAGATACAGGGGCCTTCAGTTTATGATTATGGTTTAAGAAACCATTTGGCAACCACGCACGAGTCGGTTTCCGATATTCAGTACGGCAGGATGCTCGACGAATTAGGTTGGGAATTTGCGCAGGAAGGCCGGAGACGGCAGGATTTGATCAGGTTTGGGATTTTTACTAAAAAATCCTGGTTGTCACATTCGCCTAATGGTGATTACCGGACCTTGCTGCCAATTCCAACAAGTGCGCTTCACACTAACGGAAACTTGAAGCAAAACCCAGGGTATTAATATCTTTAGTAAATTAAGGGCACAGTGTCAACCAAAATTGGCGCTGTGCTTTTAGCATTAATAAAAACAACCATTCCTGATTATCGGACACGAAAATTGACGTGATGAAAAATATACTATTTGGATTATGTTTAGTTGCTTTTGCCGCAAACGCGCAGCACAAAGATTACCCTATACAGCCGGTAAGTTTTACGGATGTAAAGCTAACCGACCAGTTCTGGTCTAAAAGAATTGAAGTTAACCGAACTGTTACCATACCGGCTTCATTTGCCAGATGCGAGAATACCGGTCGGGTAAAAAACTTTGAAATGGCCGCTGCAAAGAGCGGTAAATTTTGCACCAAATACCCTTTTGATGATACCGATATTTATAAAACCATAGAGGGCGCATCATACTCAATGCAGGTTCATCCAGACCCTCAACTCGATCATTATGTAGATTCGCTGATTGCTATAGTTGGCAAAGCGCAAGAGCCGGATGGTTATTTGTACACCGCCCGCACTATCGATCCGCTTAACCCACATCCATGGTCGGGCAGCGAAAGATGGGTAAAAGAAAACGAACTAAGCCACGAGCTCTATAACTCGGGCCACATGTTTGAAGCTGCTGCGGCCCATTACCTTGCTACAGGGAAGAAGAATTTTCTGAATATCGCCTTAAAAAATGCCGATTTGCTGGTTGAAACATTTGGCCCCGGAAAACGGCATGTAGCACCAGGGCACGAGATTGTGGAAATGGGTTTAGTTAGGCTTTATAGAATTACAGGTAAGGAAGACTATCTGAATCTCGCTAAATTCTTCATTGACGAAAGGGGCAAACGGACTTATGATAAAAGTAATCCGGATGAATGGAAAAACGGAATGTATTGGCAGGATGACGAACCAGTAACAGATCAGACCGTAGCTGAGGGGCACGCCGTTAGAGCTATGTATCTGTATTCGGGTATAGCAGACGTAGCTGCTTTAACTGGCGATAAACAATATATTAAAGCCATAGATACCATTTGGAATAATATGGTAGGCAAAAAGATATATGTACAAGGGGGCATAGGCGCAATACCCGATGGCGAACGCTTTGGTGCTGACTATGAATTACCCAACGCAACAGCCTACAACGAAACCTGTGCCGCTATAGGCAACGTTTTCTGGAACCAACGTATGTTTTTACTACATGGCGATTCTAAATACATCGACCTGCTGGAGAAGGTGCTTTATAACGGATTAATATCCGGCGTTGGCCTGGATGGAAAATCTTTCTTTTACACCAACGCTATGCAGGTAACCGATGGGTTTACACATAATTCACTGGAGCCACAACGCTCTAGCTGGTTCGAGTGCTCTTGTTGCCCTACAAACCTGGTTCGCTTTCTGCCGTCGTTACCGGGGTATATTTATGCCAATCGTGGTGATAAGATATATGTGAATCTTTTTATAAGCAGCACCGCTACACTTCAGATTGACGGTACACCTGTTCAACTATCGCAGCAAAATGATTACCCTTGGAATGGCGGGCTGAAAATTTCTGTAAATCCTGAAAAAGCAAAAGAGTTTGATGTATATGTGCGTATACCGGGTTGGGCAAAAAATGATGCTATCCCGTTAGATCTTTATCATTTTCAAACTACCAATACCGAAAAATATACAGTAAAAGTTAATGGTAAGTCAGTGAAGTATGAACTGCAAAATGGCTACGCCGTGGTAAAACATAAGTGGACAAAAGGCGATCAGATTGAACTTAACCTGCCTATGCCGGTAAGAAAAGTGATGGCCAGCAGTAACTTGCCCAACGATAAGGATAAAGTAGCCCTGCAACGCGGGCCGATTATTTACTGTGCAGAATGGACAGACAATACCGCGAAAGTAGACGCAATGGCGGTGCCGCTTAACGCCAATTTACAGCCGGTATTTGATGCCAACAAATTAAATGGCATTACCGAACTAAAAGGAGAAGTGTTAAATAGAGGTAGCAAAGTGCCTTTTACTGCTATACCGTACTACTCATGGGCAAACAGAGGCAAAGGCGAAATGCAAGTATGGTTTCCAACTAAATAGATAAGCCGTATCTGGCGAATGAGTATGGAAGAAAAGCGATTATCTAAAACTAAACTGAGAGCGTTTAAGCTCATGGCGTTCCTGTTGCCTGTTATTGTTTTGTTTTTGGTAGAGGGCGCCTTGCGATTGTTTGGGTATGGACATGATACAGCACTGTTTATTCAATATCCCGATAATCATGATTATTGGGTGATGAATAAGTATGCTTCGCAGCGTTATTTTTCAGATACGGTAAATGAGACCAGAGGTAATATCGAGCCTTTCAGGATCAATAAAACCGCCAATACCTTCCGGATATTTGTACTGGGCGAGTCTACTACCGCAGGATATCCTTATGTGCATAACGGTTCTTTTCATCGTTGGCTGCAATACCGCCTGGAGCGTACCTATCCGGATATAAACTTTGAGGTGGTTAACGTTTCGCTCACCGCTGTAAACTCGTACACCGTATTAGATTTTGGCAAACAAGTATTAGACTACCAACCAGATGCGGTGTTAATCTACACGGGACATAACGAATATTACGGCGCCTTGGGGGTAGGATCTACAAGTAATGCAGGTAATAACAGGGTGCTTGTAAAAACGTTGATACAGCTTCGCAGATCGAGGCTGGTTCAACTAATCGGTAGCCTTGTAGGTAAACTTAAAAATGGTGGCGCTGCCAAAATCGACGAAAGAGAAACCCTGATGAAGCGTATGGCTGCCAACCAGGAGATACCATACAATTCGCCAGAATACAAAGCTGGTATTCGTCAGTTTACACAAAACATAGGCGAGCTATGCGACTTGATGCAGAAGAAAAACATCCCTGTGTTTTTAAGCAACCTGGTAAGTAACGAAAAAGACTTAACTCCGTTTACCAGCAAGGGCACAGGTAACGTTAATGCTGCAGATCAGTTCGCCCTGGCTAAAGCAGCTTATGCTAAGGGGGATTACAACACAGCTAAGCAGCTTTTTATTAAAGCAAGGGATCTCGACTTGCTTCGTTTTCGTGCTCCTGAAGACATTAACAATGCAATCAATACCATTGCAGCTAAACATAGTATAGTGCATCTGGTAGATGCAAGAACTTCTTTTTCGGCCGCATCGCCACAGGGTATTCTGGGCAATGAAACACTGCTGGAACACGTGCATCCAAACCTTTACGGCTATGCTTTGCTGTCGGATGCTTTTTACAAATCCATTCAAAAAGCAAACCTTATCAAATCTAAGTCGGTTAAGAGCATGCCCTTTGCAGACTTGTTGATTAAAATGCCGGTGACCAAAGTCGATTCTCTGTATGGTGCCTACACGGTGATGATGCTCGAATCCGGCTGGCCTTTTAACAAGCCTATTCCGCAAAATTTTAAAAGGGGCAATTCTTTGGACGAACAGTTGGCGGGAGCAATGGCTGTTAACCGCATAACCTGGAGCGAAGCTATGAATCAGCTTTTTCAGGCCAGCATGCACGCTAACGACAAGAAAACCGCGTTAAAAGCGGTGGAAGCAACCATGCTTGATAACCCTTTAAACATCACCTATAAGATATTTGCAGGGCGAATAAGTCTAGAACTTGGCGATCCGGAAAATACACTATTCTGTTTCAAAAAAGCCTACAGCCAGGAACCGTCGTTTGAAAACCTGCAAAACCTCTATATCGCCTGTTTGAAAACAGACTCGCCGGAGGAAGCAGTAAGTTATTTGAAACAGGCAATAGAAATGCACCCGCAGGATGCTTCGCTACCTCAAATATTGGAAGTTGCTCATCAAATTATTGAGCTTAAAACCAAATTAAACTCCATTGCCGAGAATGATGCTCTAAAGCGAGAGATAGCAATTGACTACCATCATATAGGTGCAGACGAAGCGGCTGCCAAGTATAATTAACCCAAGCTGAGATGATAAAAAAAGACAGCGTTAACAAGAAATTTGGCCTGATAACAGGGGCAATGTTGCTGCTCATTTTTGGTTATCAGCTGCTCATCAGGCATCATCAAACCACTACCCTTGGGGTTATTGGTGGGTTGTTAATAGTACTTGCGCTTGCTATACCAAGGTTGCTAAACCCTTTGCGAATTGTTTGGGATAAGATTGGCGCCGTTATGGGAGCAGTTAACACCGTTCTGATCTTACTGCTGGTTTATGTCTTTATTATCGTCCCTATGGGTTTAATAATGAGATTACTCAGGCAAAACCTGCTCAATCTGGAATGGAAATCCCCACGGGAAACTTATTTCGATACAACAGCTACAACAAGCGAAAGCTCTTATAAACAACAATTTTAATCGGGCAAAAATGAACGTTATAGCAGAGTTTTTTCTTTTCCTCAAATCGCGCAAACGCTTTTGGTTACTGCCGCTGGTATTGTTTCTTTTAATGATTGGTTTGCTGATCGTGTTAGTACAGGGATCGGCTCTGGCGCCATTTATTTATACGCTGTTTTAACATGTATATCCTTGGCATTTCGGCATATTATCACGACAGTGCTGCCTGTTTAATCCACAACGGGGAAATTGTGGCGGCGGCACAAGAGGAGCGGTTCTCGAGAATTAAAAACGACGAACAATTCCCGGAAGCATCTATCCGCTATTGCCTTGCCGAAGCCCAGATCAAACTATCTGAAATAACCTACGTGGTTTTTTATGAGAAACCTTTTCAAAAGTTCGAGCGGCTATTAGAAACCTATTTGGCTTTTGCGCCAAAAGGTTTCTTTTCGTTTATAAAAGCCATACCCGTATGGTTAAAGGAAAAAATATTCCTAAAAAAGAATATGTTATCGGCTCTGACGACGCTTAACAACGAGCAGAAATTTGATGCTGAGAAGTTGCTTTTTGTTCCTCATCATACCTCACACGCAGCCTCTGCTTTTTACCCTTCGCCCTATCAGGACGCTGTTATACTCACAGCTGATGGCGTAGGGGAGTGGGTTACAACCGCCATATCAATTGGGCGTGGAAACAAGATCACTACCCTTAAAGAAATCAGATTCCCCCATTCCATTGGTTTGTTATATTCTGCATTTACCTATTATCTGGGCTTTAAGGTTAACAGCGACGAGTATAAGGTGATGGGGCTGGCTCCGTACGGGAAGTCGGTTTATACCGATTTGATTCTCCAAAACCTGGTTGATGTAAAGCCGGATGGCTCTTTCAGGTTAAACATGAAATTTTTCAACTATTGTACTGGTCTTTCTATGACAGGTAAGTCGTTTGATAAATTATTCGGACATCCTGTTAGAAAAAGCCATGAAGAAGTAACCCAGTTCCATATGGATATAGCGGCATCAATCCAGGCGGTTTGCGAAGATATCATGCTTAAGCTTACCACCGCATTACATCAGGAATTTGGCCTCGATAATTTATGCATGGCTGGCGGAGTAGCCTTAAACTGTGTGGTAAACGGTAAAATTCTTAAGCAGTCCGGTTTTAAAAATATTTGGATACAGCCTGCAGCGGGCGACGCCGGAGGTGCCCTTGGGGCTGCTTTAGAGGTCTATTATAATTATCCGGGACGCGAACGAAAAATTACCGGCGATAAAGACAAAATGCAGCAAGCCTTGCTTGGGCCATCTTTCGCAATTGATGAAGTTGAACAGTTATTGCTGGCAAGAAACCTGTCATTCGAGGTGCTCGATGACAATAACTATTATAAAAGTATTGCCGAAGAAATAGCTGCCGGGCGGATAGTGGGCTATTTTAAAGGCCGTATGGAATTTGGGCCACGTGCCTTGGGTGCGAGGAGCATAATAGCCGATCCGCGCAACAAGGCAATGCAATCAGTACTTAATCAAAAAATTAAGTTTAGAGAATCTTTCAGACCCTTTGCCCCTGCAATACTCAGGGAGTTTTTGCCTCAGTACTTTGATCTGAATTGCGAAAGCCCATACATGTTATTGGTGGCATCGCTAAAAGAAGAATTTTTGCTCCGTTATGCAAAGGATGAGTTTTTAACCGGATTTGATAAGCTGAAAGCATCAAGATCGGTATTGCCTGCGACTACACATGTCGACGGCTCATCCAGAATTCAGACAGTTGATAAAGACGACCACCCCGATTTTTACAAGCTTATTAATGCATTTTACGATATAACGGGCTGCCCAATGTTGGTAAATACTTCATTTAACCGCATGGATGAGCCAATTGTATGCTCGCCAAAAGATGCGCTCGAATGCTTTCTCCACACGGATATCGACGTAGTGGTGATTGAGAGTTTTATGCTAAGAAAACAAACTGTTACCGCGAATTCGGCGATAACATTAGATCTGAATAACTATGAAAATACAGTGGTTTAAAACCAGCATTTTAATTGGGTTAGTAGCCTCCGGGATGCAGGCATTGGCACAGCAGCCGCAGCTTCAATCATTCTCCCTCAATGAAGTGCATCTGCTAAAGAGCCCTTTTCTCGACGCGGAACAAACGGATATGGGCTATATGCTAAAGCTTGACCCCGACCGCTTGCTGGCCCCATTTTTACGCGAGGCTGGGCTTAAACCCAAGGCCGAAAGTTACGGCAATTGGGAAAATACAGGCCTCGACGGCCATACCGCCGGTCATTATCTTACCGCGCTTGCGCAGATGTATGCCTCTACCGGTCAAAAGGTGTGGAAGACACGCCTTGACTACATGGTAAGCGAATTAAAGCGATGCCAGGATAACCGCACAGACGGTTATGTTGGCGGTGTACCCGAAGGACCCTTAATGTGGGAACATGTAGCAAACGGAAACTTCGATCTGTTTAATAAACGATGGGTGCCCTGGTATAACCTGCATAAACTATATGCCGGACTGCGCGATGCATATCTTATTGGCGGCAACGCCGAAGCCAAAGATGTGCTCATTAAGCTGACAGATTGGGCAGATAGGCTTTTATCAAAATTATCGGAACAGCAAATACAGAAGATGCTGGATACCGAGCAAGGTGGTATGAACGAAGTATGCGCGGATGTGGCGGCCATAACCGGCGATAACAAATACCTGGTGTTGGCGAAAAAATTCGATCATCAGGCCATTCTGCAGCCGCTTGAAGCGCATCAGGATAAATTGAACGGACTGCATGCCAATACGCAAATTCCGAAGGTAATAGGCTTCGAGCGAATTGCGGAATTGGACAACGATTCGTCATTTGATTCGGCTGCAAGATTTTTTTGGGAAACCGTTGTGGACAACCGGAGTATTTCTATCGGCGGAAACAGTGTGCGGGAGCATTTCAATCCTGCAAATAATTTTATCTCGATGGTTGAATCTGAGCAAGGGCCGGAGACATGCAATAGTTATAATATGCTAAAGCTGACCAAGATGCTCTTTTTAACCAAGCCAGATGCGAAGTATATGAATTATTATGAGCGAACACTATACAATCACATCCTATCATCCCAGCATCCGGGTAAAGGAGGTTTCGTGTACTTTACACCAATTCGCCCAGACCATTATCGGGTTTACTCGCAGCCCGACGAAGGTTTTTGGTGCTGTGTTGGCACGGGCATGGAGAACCACGGTAAATATGGCGAAATGATCTATGCACATCAGGGGAAAGATTTGTATGTGAACTTGTTTATAGCCTCCAAATTAGATTGGAAACAGCAAGGGATAGCCTTAGTGCAAACGAATAACTTCCCATTTGAAGAAAAGTCGGAATTACGGATAGTGAGCACCAAACCATCAACGTTTAAATTGTGGATCAGGCAACCTGAATGGGTTAAAGAGGGTGGTTTTACCCTGCGCCTGAATGGTAAGTTTATTAAAGCAGCAAAGGATGCTAATGGTTACGTTTCCATCAACAGAAAATGGAATAATGGCGATAGGGTGTCAATACAACTACCGATGCGAAATAAATTGGAATATCTGCCCGACCATTCGGAGTGGGTATCTATAGTACATGGGCCTATTGTTTTGGCTGCCGCTACCGATACAACGAAGTTGGTTGGCCTTATGGCCGATGGCAGCCGTTTTGGCCACGTAGCCACAGGTCCTTTAGAGCCAATAGACAAAGCCCCACTTTTGGTGGACAATGGCAATGATATATCAGCCGAATTGAAACCAATTACAGAGGCACCATTGAGATTTACATTTGCCAACATGGTTTATCAACCTCAATATAAACAGCTTAAGCTAATGCCGTTTTTTGAGCTCCACGATGCCCGGTATATGTTGTATTGGCCAATTGCCAAAGCAGATTCAATTGAACAACGCAAACATCAACTGGCGGATGACGATAATATAATTGCGCTTGCTAAACGGACCGTAGATCAGGTTTCGCCGGGCGAGCAACAGCCAGAGTCTGATCATTCCATCGAAAGTAATGGTTCTAAGACGGGGGTGTTTCGAAATAAGCACTGGAGAGATGCTTCCGGTTATTTTGCTTACAAAATGAGGACTACGCCATCAGTAAAAGCACTTTTGGTTACCTATTACGGTGGCGACGCAAACCGCTCGTTTGATATTTATCTTGATGATCAAAAACTCGCGCATGTTGTTTTGGACGGTAGCCAGGGCGATATATTTTTTACAAAAGAGTACGCTATCCCGGCATCGGTGGCTAAACCGGGAATTGTAGTGGTGAAGTTTGTCGCCGAAAAAGGATCGATAGCCGGTGGTGTTTTTGACGTTAGAATGGTTAAAGAAAGTAAGACATTGAACTAAGTTTTCTTCGGGCGCTTGCTAGTCGGGAGATTGCGTTTTTTAACTAAAAAAACATAAAAATTCGGGAGTAGAAGTTTTTTAGTGTGGTATTACTCACACTGTTATACAACTTCGGCACGTTTTCTTAGGGTGCAAATTAGAGTCGGGCGATTTTGGTAATATTAGTAGTAAATATCACCAAGATACAACAGTATGTCCCTAATTTCTACGCTCCTAATTAAACCACGAATAAGAATTGCGCTATTGATGCTTTTCTTTCCTGCCGTTGTATTGGCGGGATTTGGCAAGGCAAAAAAAGCCGATCCCTTTAGTCCGGTATACATTTCATTTCGGCCTTCAACAGCAACCGCTCCAACTGGCTATATAGCCGATAATGGCCTGGCTTATGATGCAACAAGAGGTTATGGCTGGATAGATCCCACAACCAATGCACCGAAAGACATGACCCTCAATATGGCGCTCAGAACGCTAAGTGCCGACCTGAGGTTGCGGGGTTTAGTGCAAATGCAGGCTGATACTAAAGGAATGACTCCCGGAAACTGGGAATATGCCGTACCTAACGGAACCTACAGGGTAACGATTGGCGTTGGTGACGATAGTTACATTGATAGCGACCACCAGATTAATGCCGAGGGCTTCCCGCTGATATCAGACTTCGTACCTTTAAGTACCAAAAAACACCTTATTGCCGCGGCAATAGTGCAGGTGAGCGATGGCAAACTCACTATTGATGCTACCAGTGGTACCGCTACTAAAATAGACTTTATTACCATAACCTCGGTTGATACTGTTTCTGATGCAGTTGCTCCGGTTGCCAGTTTAAGATTAGTGGGCACGGTTAAATCAAACGGCGCATATGATGGGCAGGCACAGGTAATACTGAGTGCCTATGATGTAACTTCTGGTCTCACTTCATTACAATATTCTGTAAATGGTGGTGCGTATACTAACTATACGCTTCCGTTTAATATTACTACGGCTGGCAATTACAGTTTAACAGCGAAAGCTGTTGATGCCAATGGAAATCAAATAGTAACCAGCGCCACCACTTTTACCATAGCACCGGCTGGCTTTAAAACGGTAAACATTGCATTCTTACCTTCATCCGGAACAACGCCAACGGGCTATACAGCCGATAATGGACTTGCCTATAGTGCTACCAGTGGTTACGGTTGGATAGACCCAACCAGCAAAGCCCCCAAAGATATGACCCTTAATATGGCGCTCAGAACGCTAAGTTCTGATTTGCGCATGCGGGGTGTAGCTCAAATGCAAGCCAATACCAAAGGCCTAACGCCCGGCAATTGGGAATATGCGCTGCCAAACGGAACCTATCGCGTAACGGTTGGTGTGGGCGACGATAGTTACATAGACAGCGATCACCAGATTAATGTGGAAGGTTTTCCGATAGTATCCGACTTTGTTCCTTTAAGTACTAAGAAGCATTTAATAGGCGTAGCGGTGGTGCAGGTAAGCGATGGCAAACTCACCATTGATGCTAATGGAGGTACCGCCAGCAAAATTAATTTTATTACCATCTCAACTGCAGATGCGATAGCCGACGCGGTAGCGCCAACAGTGAGTATGCGATTGGTTGGAACGGTTAAATCAACCGGGGCATATGATTCTCAGGTTCAGGTTGTGCTAAATGCCAACGATGCAACATCGGGACTTACCTCAGTGCAGTATGCAGTAAATGGCGGGGCATATGTAAATTACACTGTTCCGGTTACGCTCACTACAGCCGGCAATTACAGTGTAACTGCTAAGGCTGTTGATGCAAATAATAATACAATCGAAACAAGCGCCACTACTTTTACAATAGCTCCAGCAGGATTTAAAGCAGTAAACATTGCTTTCTTACCTTCATCGGGGACAGCGCCAACAGGTTATACGGCCGATAATGGGTTGGCTTATAATGCTACCAGTGGCTATGGCTGGATAGACCCAACCACCAAAACGCCAAAAGATATGACCCTTAACATGGCGCTAAGAACATTGAGTTCTGACATCCGCTTACGTGGCGTAGCCCAATTACAGGCCAATACCAAAGGGTTGACTCCTGGAAACTGGGAATATGCGGTGCCAAACGGAATGTACCGGGTAACAGTTGGTGTAGGTGACGATAGTTATATCGACAGCGACCACCAGATCAATGTGGAAGGCTTCCCCATTGTATCAGACTTCGTCCCTTTAAGTACCAAGAAGCATCTGATTGGTGTGGCCGTGGTTCAGGTAACTGATGGCAAAATAACCATCGACGCCAATGGTGGAACAGCCTCTAAGCTTAATTTTATCACCATCGCAGCGGCCGACCCGGTTACCGATGCTGTTGCCCCCGTGGTAAGTATGCGGTTGGTTGGCACAGTTAAGTCGGGTGGTGCTTATGATACGCAGGCACAAGTAGTTTTGAGTGCCTACGACGCAACCTCGGGCCTTACATCGTTGCAATATTCTATAAATGGTGCGGCGTACGTTAATTACACAGTGCCGTTTACTATTACCACAGCTGGAAATTATAGTTTAACGGCTAAGGCTATCGATGCCAACAACAACACCGTCGTAACAACTGCAACTAATTTTACTGTGGCAACGGCTGGCTTTAAAGCAGTATATATAGCTTTTTTACCGTCGAGTGGAACGGCGCCCACTGGCTACACTGCAGATAATGGATTGGCTTATAGTGCCAGCAGCGGCTATGGTTGGATAGATCCAACCACCAAAGCACCGAAGGATATGACGCTTAGCATGGCGCTCAGAACTTTAAGTTCCGATCTGCGGCTGCGCGGATTAGCTCAAATGCAAGCCAACACCAAAGGTCTAACTCCCGGAAACTGGGAGTATGCCGTACCAAACGGAACATACAGGGTAACTGTTGGCGCGGGTGATGACAGCTATTACGATAGCGATCACCAGATCAACGTGGAAGGTTTACCTGTTGTATCAGATTTCGTACCATCTAGCTCTAAGAAACATCTTACCGGTGTAGCGGTGGTGCAGGTAACAGATGGCAAACTCACCATTGATGCAACCGGTGGAACGGCTTCTAAACTCAACTTTGTTATCATCGCAGCAGCCGATCCGATTACAGATGCGGTAGCGCCAACTGCAGGAATGCGACTAGTAGGCACACTTACTACAACCGGGGCTTACGACACGCAGGCGCAGGTTTTCCTGAATGCAAATGACGCAACTTCTGGTCTCAATTCATTCCAGTATTCGATAAACAATGCAGCCTACGTTAACTACACTGCTCCGTTTATCATCACAACTCCGGGTACTTACAATTTTTCAGTTAAGGCTGTTGATGCCAATAATAATCAAACCATTATAACGCCAGCTACATTTGTGGTTGCGCCAGAAAATTTGAAAGGCTCATACATGTACGTTCAGAATATGGACGGATTCCCGGCGAATGACAGATTGTTGTTTTCATTGATACAAACTCCTTGGCGCAGAACAGACCCGGATACAACACCTTATAATGCCAACCACGATAAGGTAAAGCTCCGCATAAATAACAAAGGGGTCGGTAAGTTGAAAATTTCAGGTTTAACATTGTCTAATCCGGCTGCTTGGAAAATCGTTTCGATAGGGACAGACACCACCGCAACCTTACCTGTAAGGGTGGCATCGGAATCTTATGTAGATATTACTATTCAGTTTAAGGCTAAAGACGCCGCAACGAGGCTCACCGTTCTGAGTGACACATTAACGTTAGCAACTTCGGATAGTATAGCGCCTGTAAAGAAAATTAAACTCGTTGGGATATGGCAGGCGGCCGGGGAAAGTACCAACGAACCCTACGCCCAGCAGGTAATTACCGCCTTCGGATTTACAAGTGTAGTTGGATATGGGCATGACGATAACGGCAATGACGGGACATCAAGAATGCCTAGTTCGAGCGAAGTGGTGCAGTCTTATTTTGTTATTGCCGATCCGAGCAAACCTGTAACCGTTAGGCAGGTGGTTGCTTATCATGGTTGCTGTTCTGCCACAGAGTCGTTTAAGTATTTTACAAAAGGATCAACCAAATTAACTACCCTGTTTACGCATAACCCTTTAGACGGGCAGTCTGTGCTGCCGCGGCTCCAGGGCTCTACAACCACTTTGGCGCAGGGTACCTTTACCCCAACCGGATCATTTGGTATCCAAATCGGGTCTTCGTGCTCAGATCGAACCAAAAACTATCAGGGGCTTATTGGGATAAGGTTCCTGAAGGCGATGGACGGTAATGGTAACATTATACCAAACGCATACTTTTTAGATTGCGACTACCTGGGCACGCCTTATACCAACTTCGACTATCAGGATAATATATATTATGTAGAAAATATAAAACCAGATGGAGGATCGCTGCATTATTCAGACCTGGCCGCAACACCAAACACCGTTATGGATTTTGGTTCGGCAATGACTGGTACAACGAATACTGTTGCGCTAACCTTGAAAAACATGGGCATAAGTTATCCGGATAGTTCGACCGATTCGCCCATTTCCATCAAAAGCGTGCAGATAGTTGGGCCTAACGCCAGTGAGTTTGCCATGGGCTCGCTGAAGACTAATAGCTTGGCTATACAGGCTACCACGCCATTAAATGTAAAATTTGTGCCTACAAGCACCGGTATTAAAAATGCAGTGTTATTGGTTAACTACAATAGTGCTTCTTCGCCGCTTCGTGTACCGTTTTATGGTATCGCCAATACAGCTACATCAACAGTAGGGCTGGTAAAACGTATAAAGGGTGGCTCTGATGTGGCAATGACCATAGGTGGCAAAGTTTATGAAGCTGATATAAACTATCGCCAGGGTTCTATTAAACTGGATCAGCAGGTTATTGCCTCGCCAATTTTAGCGTCGGATATCGACTCTCTATATCAAACCTACCTGTCGGCAGCGGCAGATTTGGCCGAAACAAGATATGCCATCCCGATACCTAATGGTAACTATATGGTGCGTATGCACTTTACCGAAAACTATTGGACCGCGGCCGGACAACGGGTGTTTAGCATTAATATGGAAAATCAACCAGTGCTGACAAACTTCGATATCTTTAATGAGGTTGGTTACAGAAGTGCGATAGTTAAAGATTTCCAGACGACGGTGACCGATGGATCTTTAGATATTAAGTTTAACCCGACGGCTAACCGGGTGGCTATATGTGGTATAGAAATATATCAGGTAAATGGCGGTCAGCCTGCTTTGGCGGTAACACAGCAACCTGGGCTGCTCTTCGATCAGCAACCTGCTAATACGGGTAAAAAGATAACTATATACCCTAATCCGAACGCGGGAAGTTATTTCTCCGTTAAGATTGATGGGTTTAACAAAAATGATAATGTGACGTTGACAGTAACCAACATGATGGGTAGGTTGCAACAAACGCAAAAGCTCCAGACCGATGCCTCCGGCTCGGCCACGGTTGCTATATCATTGAATAATAATTTAGCCAAAGGAATTTATATTATAAACACACAATCTTCGTCGGGAGTTACGGATACGAAGTTCCTGGTGCAATAAAGAGATAGTATTTTGTAAAGATCTAAGCAGGGGTTACAACCCCTGCTTTTTTATATTTCCGGATTTGCTTTCGTAATCTGGATTGCTTTTGGAGTGGTTTTTCCGATGCGCTTATCTCGTTGCACAACAAGCTCACAGATTTGAATGGCTGATTCTTCAAAGTCATCGTGCCCGTCGCGAAGTTGAAGCCAGGCAGTGTCAAATGCTTCGCCTTCGTCAAAATCAAAATCGGTAATTGCTGGGATATCTGTTTTTAAGCTGTTGTGGTATTCCCGCCGGGTTGAGATCCATATGCCATTATGCTGTGGGTTTTTATTTACCCTTCGGAAAATCAGCATAATTTTGCCTTCAAAATAGATGTAAAACATACCAATGGCAGGCTTTATTACTATTGATGCTGGCAGATAGTCGAGCAGAAAATCATATGGCATCGGCTTTTTCATCCTTTTATCGGCTAATTCATACTTCTAAACTCAACCGGTGTTTTTCCCGTTTTCTGCTTAAATAACTTGTTAAAATACTGAGGGTATTCAAAACCTAACGTGTATGCAATTTCTCCCACTGACCGATTACTATTTAGCAGGATATTTTTAGCTTCCTCAATTAAATAATAGTGGATGTGGTCTTGGGCGCTCTTGCCTGTTTCTTTTTTAAGCAGATCGCTCAGATAATTGGGCGACAGGTAAACGTGCTCGGCAAGATATTTCACAGTCGGTAAACCGCGTTCATTGATATTGTTTGTTTTAAGATACTCGGTCAGCAATTTTTCAACCTGCGCAACCACAGCATTGTTAGACGTTTTGCGGGTAATAAACTGTCGACCATAAAATCTGGAGCAATAGTTTAACAGCATTTCGATGCCGGATGCAATAATCGCCTGGCTATGCACGTCGATATTTTCCTGCAATTCGGCATCGATTTTTTTTACACAATCGGCCAGGATGGTTCTTTCTTTTTCAGATAAGTGAAGCGCTTCTGACATCTCATAGCTTAAGAAGCTGTAATCCTTCATTTTGTCGCTAAGGGCAGTTGGCCGGATAAAATCGGGGTGGAAGAAAACTCCCCAGCCGTTCAATTGCGGGAATGCTTCATCGTCCTTATCCATTTCCAGTACCTGATTGGGCGACATACAAATTAAACTGCCATCCGTAAAGTCGACAAGCTTGCGGCCATATTTTATATTGTTTCGGTTATAGTTCTTGAAAATCAAGGTATAGAAATCGGCCGATACCCGGGTGTCTTCAATAATCTCTTCCCTTACCTGGCTAAAGTCGACAACTGCAACCAGTGGGTGCCTGATCGGTTGCTCGAGCCTGAAGAACTTAAACAGGTCGGCAATGGTACGCATGTGGACGAACATACTCATAAACAAATATAGCCTCATTGCAGGGCAATGAGGCTCGAATCGGTATTTAAATTATAATCCAAATTGTGTTTTCATCCCGGCAATAAAAGCATCATCATTAGCCTGTTGACGCTGGGCAATAATTGCTTTTGCGTCCTCGCCGGCAGTATATCTTAACTGACCGGTGCCATCGGTGGCAGCCTGATAAATCACGTTTGCTACCACACTGGCCGGTGATGCCTGCCCGAACATGGTTTCTACAGCGGCTAATACTTTGCCAACAATAGGTTGGTATTCGGCTATGCTTTCATCATTGCTAAAGTCGAGAGAGCGACCGGTAAACTCCGTAGCGATAGCACCTGGCTCAACAATCTTTACCTTGCCGCCAAATTGCTCCACTTCATAGCTAAGCGATTCTGAAATACCTTCTACCGCAAATTTAGTCCCGTGATATAATACACCTAACGGGAAAGACATTTTTCCGCCGATGGAAGAAATATTGATAATAACGCCACTTTTATTCTGACGAAAATGAGGTAATAACGCCTTTGTTACATCCAGCAGGCCGATAACATTTGTATCAAACTGACGGATTATCTGCTCTCTCGAAAAAGATTCAAGCACTCCATAAGCACCGTAGCCAGCATTATTAAGTAAAACATCTATCTGTCCAAATTTAGCGATGCCCTCGTTTACGGCGGCGGCAATGGAAGACGGGTCGACCACGTCGAGTTTGGTAACCAATACATTATCTAGATTTTTTAATTCTGTTTCGGTTTCAGGCTTACGCATGGTAGCAATAACATTCCAGCCTTTAGATTGAAATAATTTGGCGGTTTCTTTGCCAATGCCACTGCTTGCTCCGGTTATTAAGATGGTTTTCATTGTTTACTTGTTTTTAAATGATAAACCAAAGGTCGGCCTAAAAGCGAGGCTGTTAATAATACGAATACGGGGTTGTTGTATACTTATTACTTATTTTGTTTAGCCGACGGGCTATTTCCATATGTAGGCACAATCAATTATTTAAGATAGGACTTTAAAAATGCAAACAGCTTGGCTCTAATAAATTGCGCGTCAAACGCATTTCCGCCATGTGGGGCTCCAGGTACGATGACCAATTCGTTATTAACGCCTGACTGACTAAGTCTTTTACTTAATTCTATAGATTGCCCGTTGTTAACCGCTTGATCTTTGTCTCCGTGCACAATCAAAAATGGCGGATCGTTTTTATCTATATAAGAAACTGGGCTTGCTTCCCTTGCTTTATCAGGTGCTTCGGTTGCCTTGGCACCAATTAGAAGTTGAACTCCTGTATTTGGATCAGTAGTTCCGGGCCCTGTAAGTGTTTCCAGATCACTGATGCCATAATAATCAATGATTAATTTGATTTTAGATTGCTCGATCTGCCCATTTGAATAGAATCCGGTGACATTATTATTATTGGAAAGTCCTGATAGTGCTGCAAGATGCCCTCCCGCCGAAAACCCGAGAATCGCGATATTATTTTTGTCCAAATGGTATTTGTTTCCGCTTCGATTTATAAATCTTAACGCATCGTTGCAATCTTGTATCTGAGCAGGAAATTTATCGGTACTACTATAGCGGTAGTTTATTGAAACAATAGCAAATCCTTTTTTGATCATTTCGTGAGCGGTGGATCCCATAAAGTCCATAGCGCTATACTTATCACCTTTTCGCCATCCTCCGCCATGTAACCAAACAACAACCGGATAAGTTGTCTTCCCGGTCGGCGGCACATAAATATCTAATTTGTGTCGGGTCAGTGTGTCATCATCGTAAGAAAGATTCTCGAACATTATCGTGCCGCGGGGCAATAGGCCGATAATAGGGTTGTTTGATTGTGCTACAACGCTTTTTGAAAGTACTAATAGGTAAAGGATTATAACAGCGTAATAATATTTCATTAGGATCGGTAGCTTTTTCAAATATAGCTCAAATTCAAAACGTTTATTTGACCCTAAATATAATGAAGCACCCGAGTCTGGGTTTATTGGCAAGTAGTTTGAAAAAGTCAGATTATGGTTTGTTCCCAAAGTTTGGCGCGATATCAAGCTGCGGTATGAGGATGCGTACTTATGCCTATGCAAAATCCTTGCCTGTGGTTAAGCATAAAAAAAGCTCATCAAAAAATTGATGAGCTTTTAGCGGAATGGACGGGACTCGAACC
>NZ_WWEO01000036.1 GCF_009928685.1 Mucilaginibacter agri
TCTCGCTCCTTTTAAACCCGTTTCGCTTCCGGTTTTTCAACCCTCAACTCAACCCCTTCCTTCCCGACTTTCTAAGAACTTTCGCTCCCTTTAGAAGCGGCTGCAAAGATGAACATCTTTTTTCTTTCTTGCAAGCTTTATTTAGCTTTTTTGAAATTATTTTTTGTCTCTTTTAATTCTTAATGAACAACCCTCGCTACTCGTTTGCGGGGTTACAAATGTACATTCTTTTGCAGCATTTGCCAAAACAAATTTTGCATTTTTATGTACGTTCATATAACTCTCTGAAAATTAACACATACAACAGCTAAACCTTTTCCATCGTAATACATTTAATACGCCCTGAAGAGTAATTTGTATCTTTGATGTATATATGGATAACCTCATTTTTCCTGAAAATTTCCTGGATGACTTGGCAGAAGCGCCGGGTTTCGACCGTGAAAACTTTGTAAAAGCGCATCAATTAGTTGCTGCTCCTACCTCGGTACGCATCAATCCCAATAAAAAAACATCGTTTGCCAATGCGCAACCAGTGCCTTGGTGTAAAGATGCCTACTATTTAGCCGAGCGTCCATCGTTCACTTTCGATCCATTATTTCACGCGGGTAGCTATTATGTACAGGAGGCATCCTCTATGTTTATAGATACTATTATGCGCCAGATTAAAACGCTTACCGATGAAGAAACTTTAAAAGTGCTAGATCTATGCGCCGCGCCCGGCGGTAAAAGCACCCTGCTAGCTTCGACATTGACTAACGAAGATCTGCTTGTTGCCAACGAAATCATCAAAACCCGTGTACCTGTGCTCACCGATAATTTAACCCGTTGGGGAAATCCTAACGTTATCGTTACTAATAATGACGCAAAAGATTTTGGTAGACTGCCGGGCTTTTTTGATGTGGTATTAGTTGATGCGCCCTGTTCGGGATCGGGCATGTTCCGTAAAGATACGGCAGCTATGGACGAATGGTCGGAAGGGAACGTTAAACTTTGCCACCAGAGGCAGGAACGCATACTGGCGGATGTTTATCCGGCACTGAAAGAAAACGGTTACCTTATATATAGTACTTGCTCTTATTCGGTTGAAGAAAACGAAAATATATTGGATTGGCTTTGCGAAACCTTCGACCTGGAATCCTTACGTATTAATATAGATAGTGAGTGGGGTATTGTGGAAACGCAATCTGTAGCACACAAGGCTTGGGGTTATCGTTTTTATCCTGATAAAGTTAAAGGTGAAGGCCTGTTTGCCGCATGCTTAATTAAGAAGGAAGATACTGGTGGCATGTCGACCCATAAAGCCAAGTTTCAGAAATTAAATCCAAAGGAGATTGATCCCCTAAGATCATATATAAAGGATAGCAGTAATTATCACTTTTTCAAAGTAGCCGACGACTGGTTGGTAATACCCGACATTCATCGCGATAGCATGCTGACTTTACAAGACAGGCTATATATTAAAAAATCGGGCATCCGAATCGGTAAACTGGCTGGCAAAGATCTGATTCCCGATCATGAGCTGGCTTTAAGTCTCATTATTAATAAAGACGTTTTTCAGGAAACGGAACTAACTGAAGACCAAGCCATCGCTTACCTCCGACGTGACAATATAGATATGGAGATTACACAAAAAGGATGGAGTTTGATGACTTATAAAGGTGAGCCACTGGGATGGGCAAAGTTACTGCCGAGCAGGATTAATAATTATTACCCGAAGGAGTTGAGAATATTATCCCAAGCCCCCCTGCCCCCTAAAGGGGGAGTTGAATAGCATTATTCTAGCCTCACCCCAGCCCTCGCCGTTGGAGAGGGAATTTTTTAGGGGTTTGGGCTTAGCCTTGATTCTTGTCTCTCGAATCTTGCTTCTCTTCTTTAATATTCTCCTGTCGATAACATCACCAGTGTGCAAGCAGATAAAGTTTCTATCCCTTTCTCTCTCGCCATTCTTCGAAGTTCTCCGTTCTCAGTTCCGGGATTAAAGATAATCCGTTTGGGATGGGTGGCTAAAATATAGTCGTATAGCGGCGGTTGGTTTTGCGGGCCAACATACAGGGTAATAGTATCTATATCGCTATGGATAGCTTCGGGTTTCTCAATTTCTACGCCGGCAACCTCACCGGTTTTTATTCCTACGTTAACAATGCTGTGCCCGCTGCGTACCAATCGGTTAGCAGCAAGGTAAGCGTAACGGCTGGTATCGGGCGTTGCACCCAGTACTAATGTTTTTTTATCGGCCATAATATGTAATACATCAAATATCAGGCCTATCACCCATTTCTGTGTCGCCCTAGTGTAAAACGCTGTAACAGAAAATGGTTAGTTTAGTCTATCAAAAATAATTTCAATTATTTAAAATGTTATTAAACCTCAATCGTCTTCTCTACTAAACGAGAATACATTGGTTACTACAGCCCTGATGCCCGAAGATAAAAACAGTCATACACTTAATACCATCAAAGCGTATGGTAAAAGTCTGTTGGCTTTTATCCGCAAAAGGGTGAAGAATGACGCCGATGCCGAAGACATTCTGCAGGATGTATGGTATCAGTTTAGCGCCGTGGTAAATGCAGAGCCAATAGCCGAAACGGGTGCATGGTTATATAAGGTTGCACGCAATAAGATAACAGACAAGCATAAAAAGAAATCGGAATCATTATTAAGCGATTTGTTTGGCAGCGATGATGAAGACGACGAGAGTGTAACCCAGGATCTGGAATCAATTTTATTACCAGATACCAACACGCCTGAAAATGCTTACATGAACCAGTTGGTTTGGGACGAAGTTTTCGCCGCGCTCGACGAATTACCTGAAGAACAAAAGCAAGTGTTTATATGGCACGAATTGGACGATATGTCTTTTGCGGAAATGACTGACCTCACAGGTGTGCCCATCCAAACATTGGTATCGCGCAAGCGATACGCGGTTTTGCACCTACGCAAACGGCTTAAAGTATTGTATGACGAGATTATAAAAAGTTAATAGAAAAAATTAAAGACATGAAAAGAGTATTTTTTGAAGGACCTGCGAGGTTCATATTTTTCCCCATAGCTGCGGTGGCGTTTTTATCGCTCATCAGTTTTGTGGTGATGCAGTTATGGAACCATTTACTGCCCGACATTTTGCACGTTACCGCCATTAACTTCTGGCAAGCAATGGGGATATTTATTTTGAGCAAAATTTTATTTGGATTTAGCAAAGGCGGTAGAAAATTCGGTCCGGACGGTGCACCATGGATGATGAGAAAACGCATGGGAGAACGTTTCAAAAACATGACACCCGAGCAAAAGGAAGCTTTTAAAAGAAAAATGAAAGAACGGATGTGCGGATACAAAGGCCAATTTGGCCGTCGCGGATTTGATAATTTTTGGGTTGACCTGGACGAGGAGGAAAATGTTAAGCCAGAGGGCGACAAAACACAAGAACAGAAAGAGTTTTAACAGCCATAGATATTAAACAGCTTTTTATGCAAGTATTGGTATTTAAAACAAGCGTAACCAAAAAGCAACAGGTAAGTAAGGTACAAACCTTGCTTACCTCCATTCCGGCCATTGTAAAATGGAATTTTGATCTGGACGATTGCGACAGGATTTTGCGTGTGGTTAGCAATCAACTATCGCCGCGATATGTTGAATCAGTTTTGCAAACGGCAGGCTTTAACTGCCAGGAGCTGGAAGATTAACCGTTTATAATACGGGTGAGCAAAGCTATTTGCCCGGCATGATAAACCTGGTGCTCAATAAAACCATCTACCAATTCGGCGTAGGTGGTTACCGGTTCGTTACCGCGGGTATCATTAATAGGTTGGTCCCATTCATCTGCCGGGAAATTTCGGATCACATTTACCAGGTTTACATTAACCAGTTTAAAATCTGACACCCAAAGCTTCCATTTTTCTTCATCGGGAGCGCCGGGAGGGGGCCAATCGCCGCTTACGGGGACGCCAGCCGGCACGCCATTCAGACGGTCCATTACCTCTTCTGTCCAGCTGAACATGTGGAGCACGATTTCCGCAATATTATGCGCCGAGTGACTTGGCTTCTCAAAAGCGGTTTCGAAAGTTACCCTTTCCATAATCGTATATATAGGCGTACCATACCAGGGCTCGCCATATAATACATTGGTTAACTTTTGCTCCAGTTTTTCGGCTGTTGTGCTCATTAGTTTAAAGATTTAAATGCCGCGTCGGCACAGTTGATACCATCAATCGCAGCAGAAATAATGCCACCTGCATAACCAGCACCTTCGCCGCACGGAAATAAGCCTGCAATTTGCGGATGCTGCAGCGTCTGCTTATCGCGTGGCACTTTTACCGGCGACGATGTGCGCGACTCTACCCCTACTAATATGGCTTCATTAGTATAATAACCCTTCATTTTTCTCCCGAAAACCGGCAATGCCTTTTGCAGCCGCTGATGGATCCAATCAGGTAGTACATTAATTAGGTCGACACTTTTGCAACCGGGTAAGTACGAATTAGAGGGCAGATCTTTAGAAACCCGACCTTCCACAAAATCTATCATCCGTTGAGCGGGTGCTACCAAATTGCCGCCACCGGCAGTAAATGCCAACTGCTCTATCTGATGCTGAAAATTGAGCAAACGGAACGGATCATTTTCTCGCCCCGGTACATCCTCCAAATTTATCTGCACTACCGTGCCCGAATTGGCAAAAGGATTATTTCGCTTTGATGGGCTCCAGCCGTTAACCACAATTTCGTTATGGTCTGTTGCGCATGGGGCAATGATACCTCCCGGGCACATACAGAATGAGAAGACACCTCGGTTATCTACCTGCTCTACCAAACTGTAATAAGACGGTGGCAGATATTCTCCCCTATCAGCACAGTGATATTGCGCCTGATCTATAATTTGTTGTGGATGCTCTATACGCACACCCAACGCAAATGGCTTGGCTTCTATTAATATATTTTGGCGATGCAACATCTCGAACACATCACGTGCCGAATGGCCGGTTGCCAGGATCACTGCCTTAGAATGCAGTTTCTCTCCCGATGAAAGCTCAACGCCTTCTATCTTGTTAAAATTAACCAACAGGTTTACCACCCTGGCATCAAACCTAACTTCACCCCCAGCATTTTCAATGCTTTCGCGCATGGCTGTAATAATTTGCGGCAGTTTATTGGTTCCGATATGCGGGCGGGCATCTACCAAAATATCTTCGGTGGCGCCGTGGTCGGTAAAAACTTTCAGTACTTCATTTACATCGCCCCTCTTAGTCGAGCGGGTGTAAAGTTTACCATCAGAATAAGTCCCTGCGCCGCCCTCGCCGAAGCAATAGTTAGAGTCGGGGTTAACCAAGCCCTGTTTGTTGATATTGGCCAAATCGCGACGACGTTGTTTTACATCTTTACCACGCTCCAATACAATAGGTTTTAACCCTTGCTTAATACATTGCAAAGCAGCAAACAATCCAGCCGGACCGGCACCTATAATAATAACGGGGCGGGCATCTTTAACATCAGGATAAGCGATTACCTGATGCTCCTGTGGCATCGGCTCATTTATATATGCACGAACCTGCATCCTGTAAACCACCTTGCGACCGCGTGCATCTATAGATCGCTTGAATATTTTAATATCGGTAAGTTGCTGTACAGGTGTTTTCAGCGCAGCGGCTGTTATAGATTTTAATGCTTCGGCATCTTCATGCTGTTCGGGTAAACAGACGATCTCTACTTCTTTGATCATGATACATTGCCGGGTTTTTATCCCGGATGGTGCAAAGTTAAACAAAATCATATTTGTGCCGGTACAAAAGTGTACGGGCGTGTACGCTTACTGTACGGTAGCGTACGGTTTCAATTGTCATTTCAATATTACACCACTGAATATCAGTTAATTACATAATTGGTGTCGTAATTGGCATAGGGTATACATCAAACCAAAAATGCCATGATCGCTGAAATGAGTTTAAATAGAATTTGGGAAGGTTGCAAAATCAACGACCGTAAACAACAAGAGTTGCTATATAAAGTATTAGCCCCAAAAATGCTTGCCGTATGCATGCGCTACACCACCGACCGGGACGAAGCGCAAGATGTAATGCAGGAAGGCTTTATCAAGATATTTAAAAATTTGCACAACTACCGCGGCGAAGGTAGCCTCGAAGGATGGATCCGCCGTATTATGGCGCACACTGCTATATCTCGCTACCGCAAATTAAAGCCAATAATGCTAACTGAAGATATGTCTGAAAACAGTGTGCCCTGCTATACATCAGAGCAGAATAATAATGTAGACGCCAAGGAGTTGATGAACATCATCCAACAATTGCCAGGCAATTATCGCTCTGTATTTAACCTGTATGCTATAGAAGGCTATTCGCACCAGGAAATAGGCACTATGCTGGGTATTTCAGAATTATTATCCCGCACTACCCTGCACCGTGCCCGTGGTATCCTGAGAAAAAAAGTAACTCAATTAGAAGCTTATCAGGCTAACTAACCTATAGTGTTATATTAAGTTATTTGCTGGTTCAGCATAAGTATTTGTTGGACACGAGCGTCACGCTCACGGCAGCACTGGGAATAGAAAAGCCCAGCACGGCGACTGGGCCTGTTGGAGATTACAAATTCTTAATATATTGTTATTTACAGAAACTTACTTAATAACCCCATACCTAATATTATGAGACCAACTCCCCCAAACATTAATTTGATGTCGAATCCTAACCTATCCTGAGTTCCTCTTCCAAATGTTTTAATTTGTAGAAATAGAATACCCGCGCCTAATAAGACACTGGCAATTCCGCCAAGAATGTATATTATAATCATGTCCTATAAGTTAATTGTGCTTGTTACTGAATTTCAGTTTTCGCAAGGTCTCTCGTAGAAGCACTTGCACTTAGGAAAGTTAAGCACAACGCTGGGTCCTCCACGAGAGACCCTGCGACGACGAATTTAGAATAATTGCCTGAATGGACACGAGCGATACGTTAGCGCAAGCACGGGACTTTGCTTTTTTATAAATGCTCTACAACTTTGTACTCACCCTTTTTTGAGATAGTCAGATATACTTCTTTGCCTATATCTGTTGTAGGAATAGCAATTGAATATGCTAATACTATTCGATTGCTATCTTTGTTTTCTTTTGACAAAATAGGCATTAAAAGTATACTTCCATATTTTTTTAGGTTGCCATCAAAGTTGTCAGTAAAATAAGGATTGAAATCCGTTGCCTTAAACTGTTTATTTAGAACGGTATCTTTTCCATTTACAAATACAATATTGGTTGCAAAAGGGTGTGTTACAAAATCATTAGAGCTTTCCTCATATGATTTTGGCACTGTTAAAGTGCTATTTGTCAAACAATAGTATTTTAAAATAAGATGAAGGCTATCTGTTCCACTAATCAATGTGGTATCAATCCGTTCTACTTTGACATAGTTATTCGCTATACACTGTCGTTCTTCGCTTTGTGATGGATCCTCCTGCTCACTGTCTGGTCGATCCCCAAGAGCCATTTGCGCATCAATTGCTTTTTGCTTTTTTATTGAATCATCAAAGGATTTAGATGTATTTGAAGCTTTGTTAGTTAATGAATCTCTTCCAGCATTATTCGATTTGCTATTACAACTTGTTAAAACGGTTAATAGTACACCTGTTAATCCTATAAAAAGTTTATTCATATATTCATTTAACTGGCCTTAAAGGCAATCCATAACTCCCACGGTGCTTACGCGAGCGTACTTGAGTCCATTTAAGCAAGTAACGCCTAATTAACTATGACCATAAGGGGTTAAAGATTCTTTATTTTCTAAATTACTTATGGCTACTGCCCCTTATGCTGGCGCGAGCGTGCCACTCGTATTCATTTCGGTTTAACGATATTTAACACCTATTTTAAGTCTTTTACGATTTTTAATGGTTTTAAATAATAAATTGAATCATTCGCCAGCAACAGGAAACTGCTTCGCTTAGCTTTATTATCACCATTGCTTATTATTACTTTATATAAACTGCTGTCGACAGTAACCAAGGTCATAAAATTTCGAAGATTAGTTTGCTCTTCAACTTCATGAATAACAGAATTGATTTTTTCTTTAGTATAAGGTTGAGCTATAGCCTTGAGTTTATGCTTAAGCTCCTGGGCTAAAATGGTTTGAAAACTGGGCTCATAAGTTCCTCCCGTCGGTTCCGGTTCATAATGTACCTCATTAAGGCTATTGATATTACAGGAACGCTCGCCATTAATTTTTCCCAAATAAAAAAAAGCTACAGCATTAAATAAAAGTAATCCCACCACTAACGTCAATCTGACATTCCAGCGGCTTAATTTTTTAATTGCCATAGCTACTTTTTTTCTTCAAGTACTTACATTTTATTTATGGCTGCTACCCATATAAAACACCAGCTCGCCACCATTAGTAATATCACTATGCTTTATTGTAAGACCATTAAGTGGCTTACCATTGAGAGTCATCTTCTGGATGTAAACATTCTTGTCGCTTTGGTTTTTCACAACGATGGTAAAGGTTTTCCCATTATCCAGGTTAATAACGGCATTATTAATTGCCGGGCTACCGATTGAGTATTCGTCAGACCCTGGGGCCACCGGATAAAAACCGATGGTACTGAAGATATACCAGGCACTCATTTGACCAGTATCATCATTACCACCTAAACCATCAGGCGCTGGTCCATACATTTTTTTCAGGATCATACGGATGCGCTCCTGTGTTTTCCAGGGCTTGTCTGTCCAGTTATATAAATAGGCTACGTGGTGGCTTGGCTCGTTACCATGTACGTAGTTGCCGATAATACCATCGCGGGTAATATCTTCGGTCTCAGCAAAAAACTTATCCGGCAACTGCATGGTGAATAGTGAATCCAGATATCTAACTACTCTTTTATTACCGCCCATTAATTCAATCAATCCTTTTGGATCTTGCGGAGCAAACAGGGTGTAGTTCCATGAGTTACCTTCAATAAAGCCCTGGTTAATGGTTGTCAACGCATCAAAGTTTTTGCGGAAGGTACCATCAGCGAGTTTAGGGCGCATAAAGCCAACCTTAGGATCGTATACGTTTTTATAGTTCTGCGAACGTTTGATAAACTCTTCGTAAATATCATTACGGTTTAATTTCTTAGCCAGTTGAGCGATAGCCCAATCATCATAAGCATACTCTAAGGTTGACGATACCGAAACCCCGCTCCTCTCGTCGGGGATGTAGCCTTTGTCCATGTACTCGCCTATTCCTTCATAATCTCGGTGACGGGCGGTGGCAACGCAGGCATCAAGTGCTTTGTTAGCGTCAAAATCAACATTCCCTTTAATTACGGCATCAGCAATTACAGCAACACTGTGATAGCCACTCATACACCAGTTTTCGTTGCCTGAGTTTGACCATACAGGTAGCATGTGCTCGGGGCTTTGGTCGTAATGTTTCAACATCGAATTCACCATGTCGGTATTACGTTTTGGGTCGATGATGTTAAACAGCGGATGCAATGCGCGGTAGGTGTCCCATAAAGAAAAAGTAGTGTAATTGGTAAAACCATCGGCCTTGTGTACGTTTTGATCCAGTCCTTTATAGTTCCCGTCCAAATCCATATAAATGGTCGGGTTGATCATGGCGTGGTACATTGCCGTATAAAAATTCTGTTTCTCGGCAACACTTGGCGACTGGATTACAATTTTATGCAGTTCGTTTTCCCATTGCTTCTGTCCGGCTTCTTTAATCTGGTTAAAATCCCAACCCGGCGCTTCGGCTTTCATATTGGCTAACGCGCCATCCATACTTACCGGCGACAGCGCTACTTTGATCTTTACTTTCTCTCCTTCGCCTGTTTTGAAATCAAACCAGGCTTTGATTTGCTTTCCGGCTATCTCGGGGAAATTTTTGTTAGCATTGAATTTTCCCCAGAAACCGCGGTACACACTTTTAGTATCGTAATTTTTAAATCCATGTGCTATGAAAGCTTTAGAGAACGACATGGCAAAATAGAGTACGCGTGTACGCGCCCAGCCATTGGTTTGCCTGAAACCGATAACCGTGCTATCATTAACTACCCGTAAATATGTCCACACATTTTTCTCCGGATAGTTATATATCCCGGCCATCATATCCAGTATGATATGCGCATCGTCCGCTTTAGGAAAGGTGTATTGATGTACGCCTACACGGGTTGTTGAAGTCAATTCGGCAGTAATGTTATGATCGTCGAGCTTTACCTTATAATAGTTGGCTTCGCTTACCTCGTTCTGATGCGAGAATGCCGAGCGATAACCGCTCAGTGGTTTATCTGCTGTACCGGGGTTTAATTGCAAAGCACCAGTGGTTGGCATAATTAATATATCGCCCAGGTCCGAGTGCCCGGTTCCACTAAAGTGGGTATGGCTGAACCCTACGATTGTTTTATCGTCATACTGATAGCCGGCGCAGTATTTATACACGTCGGGGTTATATTTTCCGTTCAGTACATAACTTGGGGTATCAGTTTCAGGGCTTAGTTGCACCATACCAAAAGGCACGGTAGCACCCGGATAGGTATGGCCCATACGCTGCGTACCTATAATAGGCTTTACATATTGAACCAGGTTTTCATTTTTTACAGTCTGTGCGTTTACAGCCATGTGGCCCAGCACCATTGTTATCAGCAGCAGCTTTTTCTTCATGAGGGTAACTTGTGCGCCAAATATAAAACTTAGTGCCAAGTATTAATGTATGTATATTGCCAATATGTCATTACATTTAGGTAATGTAACAACGGTATACAATTTGCATCTAATCACTAAATTCAAAAAAATAAAATCAATCTAAGATGAAACGATTATTAACAGCAATATTTGTGGTAGTGGCTGCTATGTCATTAAGTTCATGCAGTTACAATAGTATTGTTAAAATGGACGAAGAAAGCAAAGCAAAGTGGGGTACTGTACAAAGCCAGTATCAGCGCCGCGCAGACTTAATTCCCAACCTGGTATCTACCGTTAAAGGTGTTGCCAATTTCGAAAAAAGCACCTTAACAGCAGTTACCGAAGCCCGCGCCAAAGCAACTTCTATACAAGTTGATCCAACCAAGTTAACTCCCGAAACTGTACAGAAATACCAGGAAGCGCAAGGCCAGTTAAGTACTGCCTTAGGTCGTTTATTGGTAGCATCAGAAAACTACCCTAACTTAAAGGCTAACGAAAACTTTACTGCCTTACAGGCACAGTTAGAAGGTACAGAAAACCGCATCAGCGTTGCCCGTATAGATTTTAATAATTCTGTACAGCAATACAACAGCAAGATTCGCGAATTCCCGGCTAACTTAACTGCTAAAATGTTCGGTTTTGTGCCTAAAGGATACTTCCAGGCAGATGCAGCTTCGCAAGCAGCGCCGAAAGTAAGTTTCTAATTTAATGATAGAATGCTAGAGTGATAGAATGAGTATTGCGCATTCTAACATCTACTCATTCTTTCATTCAAAATTGAATAATTCACTCATTCTATCATTAAGTTATGGACGTATTTAACGACGAAGAGCAGCAACAAATCCGCAAGGCGATTGAGTCTGCCGAGAAAAATACATCGGGAGAGATAAGGGTGTGTATCGAAAAAAACTGCAGTGAAGAAGTGCTCGACCGTGCTGCCAAATACTTTTACCAGCTGGATATGGAAAAAACACGGCTGCGTAATGGCGTACTGGTTTACCTGGCTACTGTAGACCGTAAGTTTGCCATTATTGGCGACGCCGGTATTAATGCAGCCGTACCGCCCGATTTTTGGGATGAAACCAAGAACGAAATGCTGGAGCAGTTTAAACAAGGCAATTTGGTAGAAGGTATAGTTGTTGGTCTTAACCGCGCTGGTTTGCAGCTGCAAAAATACTTCCCGTATCAGTTAGACGACAAAAATGAGCTACCTGATGACATCGCCTTCATGGATGGCAATTAACCCCTATTATCATGTTTAAGAAATTATTACTGGTTTTTGGCCTTCTATTATCCTGCTTCCTTACCCGGGCACAGGAATTTCCGCCGAAACCAAATACATTGGTTGCCGACTTTACCAACACCCTTTCTGAAAGCGACAAGCAAACTTTAGAAAACAAACTGGTTGCGTTTGACGATTCTACATCTACCCAGGTAGCGGTTGTACTTATAAAATCAGTCGGCGACTACGATATCAACGAGTATGGCACCATGCTTGGCCGCAAATGGGGCATTGGTCAGAAAGATAAAAATAACGGCATATTGGTACTCGTTGCCATAAATGACCGCAAGGTTAGTATACAAACCGGGTATGGCGCCGAAGGCGCCTTACCAGATGCTATTACAAATCAGATCATTCAGCAGGATATTAAGCCATACTTTAAAAATGGCGACTATTTCGGCGGCTTAAATGTAGCTACAGATCATATTATCCAATACACCAAAGGCGAATACAAAGCCGATCCGAACAGGAAAAAACACAACGGCAAAGATACCGGCGGCGGCAGTGCCGGCTTTATCATCATCATTGTAGTGTTTATACTTATTATAGTATTCAAAAACCGCGGAGGCGGTGGTGGTGGCGGCCGGATCATAGGCAGTCGCGGCGGCGCCAGTCCGCTATGGTGGTTCCTGGCCGGCAATATGCTAGGCAACAGCGGCCGTGGCGGTAGCGACTGGGGAGGCTTCTCCGGCGGGGGCGGAGGCTCTGGCGGCGGAGGTGGCTTCGGCGGTTTCGGTGGTGGCAGCTTCGGCGGTGGTGGTAGCAGCGGAAGCTGGTAGCTTTTTAGAGTCAAGAGACAAGAATCAAGACAAGCTCATCGTTGCACCTTAATAAGACTTAGAAATTCATAACCTTGTAATTATTGAAAGGTGTCTGTAATTTAACAGGCACCTTTCTTTTTTTATTCACACATTTGCGCATACAATGATATCATACTTAATGAAAGATCTTACCTGGAAAAAACTGTCATCTACGTACGTACATAAAGGCCCTTGGGCTACCCTCCGTCAGGACAAATGCGAAATGCCCGATGGCCGCATTGTTGAAGACTACTTTGTGCTCGAATACCCTAACTGGGTAAACGCAGTAGCCATAACCGAAGAAAATAAAGTTTTGATGGTTCGTCAGTACCGCCATGCAGCAGGCATCGTTTCATTAGAAATCCCCGGTGGTGTAATTGATGGCGACGAAGCTCCCGAACATGCCGTTAGACGCGAATTATTAGAAGAAACCGGCTACGAATTTGATAAGGTAGAATTTATCGGTTCTGTATATCCTAACCCATCTACTGCCAATAATATTACTTACGGTTACCTGGCTACTGGTGGCAAAAAAGTAACCGGCCAATCTTTAGATGAGCATGAAGAACTGATTGTAGAAGAGTATACCATTGAAGAAGTAAAGCAGTTATTGCTAGACCATAAAATACCACAGGCGTTGCATTGTACAGCTCTGTTTTATGCTTTGATCAAGTTGGGGGTGCTGTAGAGCAATACCAAACCTTTTTGAAGCGTTTTTATTATTTAGTATATTAGTGTTGTTATGAAAGATATACTTGACATACCACGTACTGCCATGGAAGTATTTGAACTACTTCCGGAAGGAACTGCTTGTGAAGTAATCGATAATACACTTTACATGTCGCCTTCACCTACAACCAATCACCAGGAAATTTTAGGAAATATCTTTGCCGAAATTCATTACCATATTAAACATCGAAACTTGGGAAAAGCATTTATGGCCCCTTGCGATGTTTATCTTAATAATGGACAAAACGTAGTGCAGCCAGATATCCTGTTTATCAAAAAAGACCGGGGAAATATTATTCAGACTAAAGGCGTATACGGTTCGCCCGACCTGATCATTGAAATTTTATCTACCAATAAAATTCATGATCAGGAAAGAAAATTGGAATTGTACCGTCAAAACCTGGTTCCCGAATATGTTATTATCGACCCTGAAACCAAACAGGTTTGGCATTATATTTTGATTGGCGGTAAGTATTCTGAGAAAATCGGTTCAGATCATAAAAGCTTGAATCTGGAACAACTCGATTTGGTGCTATCCTTTTAATTATTCCGGGCAATTATCTTTAAGCCGGGTATCAACCACGTAAATAATCTTCCAGCCTGCGGTGGTTTTCATCAATTGAAATGAATCAATACCGCAATGGCTGAACTTGTCGCCGCGATAAAACTTATAGGGTGCCCATACACTGGCGAGGTTACCGTTTATTTTTATTTCTTCGATACTTACCCGTTCGTCCCATACATCCGGGTGCGGTGTCCCGATGGCTTTGGCAAAATCCTGAAGCGTCTCTCCGCTAACCAACTTGGTTTCGCCCGCAGCAGAAGCAGAGATCGAATGAAATACTGCTTTTTTATCAAATGCAGTCTTAAGCAAAGTACTATCACCTTTGCGCATTCCATCAAAAAGAATACTAATAGTTTTTTTGATAGCCTCTTTTTCGGCGGACTGATCTTGAGCGGCTACAGCCAAACTCATACCGAGCAGCACCAGGCTTAATAATACTTTCATAAAACCAAGTTAAACAAAAAAGCCCCGCAAAATGCGAGGCCTCTGTTATTTGGGTTCGTAATTGGTTACGACATTTTCAGTTTCTTTTGAATATCGGCTACGTAACCTTTAAATTTCTTGTCAGTATCAATCAGGTCTTCTACAGTTTGGCAAGCATAGATCACAGTAGAGTGGTCGCGGCCGCCGAAGAAATGACCGATTGTTTTAAGTGAACTTTTAGTGTGTGCTTTAGCCAGGTACATCGAAATCTGACGGGCCTGTACAATTTCACGTTTACGGGTTTGTGATTTAAGCATCTCGATAGGCACTTCAAAATACTCGCAAACCAGGCTTTGAATATACTCCATCGAAATTTCTTTGGTCGAATTTTTAACAAAATTCTTCAGCATCTGCTTAGCCAAAGCCAAATCTATCTCCTTACGGTTAAGGGTTGATTGCGCCAACAGCGAAACCATTGCACCTTCCAGCTCACGTACGTTATTATCGATATTGTGTGCTACGTACTCAATTACATCGTTAGATAGTTCGATACCATCCTGATAGATCTTGTTTTTCAGGATTGCCATACGGGTTTCCAGATCAGGGATCTGCAGATCTGCTGAAAGGCCCCATTTAAAACGCGATAACAGGCGTTCTTCTAAACCAGCTAGATCTTTAGGCGCTTTATCTGAAGTGATGATCAGCTGCTTACCGGATTGATGCAAGTGGTTAAAAATGTGGAAGAAGAAATCCTGTGTTTTTTCTTTACCGGCAAAGTTATGCACATCGTCCATGATCAGCACATCAATAGCCTGGTAAAAATTAACGAAATCGTTAATGTTGTTATGCTTTAAGGCGTCAACAAACTGTTGGGTAAATTTTTCACACGATACATATAGTACCAGCTTATCCGGCAACGTGCGTTTGATCTCGTTACCTATTGCTTGTGCCAGGTGGGTTTTACCCAAACCAACACCGCCGTATATCATTAATGGGTTAAAAGAGGTGCCACCCGGTTTAGCTGCCACCGCATAACCTGCAGAACGCGCCAAGCGGTTGCAATCTCCTTCAACAAAGTTTTCGAAAGTGTAGTTCTGATTAAGCTGGGGATCTACATGCAGCTTTTTAAGCCCCGGTATTACAAACGGATTTTTGATGTCCTTATTTATAGAAATGGGGATCGGCATTGACTGATTTTTCGCCTCGGCACCGTTGCCGTTAGATGGCATGTTTGTAGTATATGGTTTACTTGATGAAGATTGCTCTACAACTATATTGTACTCTAAACGTCCTTCGTCGCCCAATTGTTTTTTTATGGTTTTACGAAGTAAGCCCACGTAGTGTTCTTCCAACCATTCGTAAAAGAATAAACTTGGTACTTGTATCGTTAAAACGCTACCATCAACCCTTAAAGCTTTTATCGGCTCGAACCAGGTTTTAAAGCTCTGGGCCGGGATGTTATCTTTAATGATCTGAAGACAGCTATTCCAAACGTTAGTACAAGTTTTTTCCATAAATATTTTAATAAAACACTGATTAGTAACCTACAACAAAACTTAGTTAGTGCCCGCTACGGAACATCGAATATTCAAAAAATTAGCGGATTAAAAAATTAAATTTTTTAATTTTTTTTAACACCAATTTAATGTTATACTTATGTCAAAAACGCCATTTCCAAAGCGTATGGGCACTTTTTCAAGAATCTTAACTTTTATGATTAATTCCAAGTTGGCTCTATTTTCCTATTAGGAAATTCAGGTACAAAAAAGAATAATTCACAAATGTTAATAACTCAAGATAGCAACTTTTGCACCGATTTTCGTTGTTTTTAACAACAAATTTACAAGTGCCTGAATTGGCAGTATTTAGGTTTTTTGGAATCGAAACGAACCTCAAAACTAGATAAAAAAACGGCCGATTTGTTTCTCAAAAGTGGTCACAAAACTACCTGATTTAATACTCACCAAACACAGTGCGCAATACATCGGCAATCTCTCCCAAGGTGGCGTAAGCTTCCACCGCCCTCAAAATGTGAGGCATTAAATTTTCACTTCCGGTAGCTGCAACACGAAGATCTGCCAACAACAGATCAACATCCCTTTGAACGCGTTGCTCCTTTAATTGTTTCAGCTTTTCTATCTGATGAATACGAATTGAATCATCAACCCTGAACACATCAGTTAGATGCGCTTCTTCATCAACAAATTTATTTACACCAACCAGTATACGTTCGCCGCGCTCTATCTCATTTTGGTATTGGTAGGCTGATGCAGCTATTTCCTGTTGCATATAGTCCTGCTCAATGGCTTTTACAGAACCGCCCATAGCATCTATTTTATCTATATAGATCTGGGCCGCTGTTTCTATATTGTTGGTAAGTTCTTCTATAAAGTACGATCCGGCAAGCGGATCTACCGTATCGGCGGCACCGCTTTCAAATGCTATGATCTGCTGGGTACGCAATGCTATCTTGGCAGCCTCTTCTGTAGGCAAAGAAAGCGCTTCATCGTACCCATTGGTATGCAGTGACTGTGTGCCGCCCAATACCGCAGCCATGGCCTGCGTGCTTACCCGTACTATATTGTTTAATGGTTGCTGCGCAGTTAGGGTTGAGCCACCCGTTTGCGTATGGAACCGGAGCTTTTGCGCCGACGGATCGGTTGCGCCTAGTTGTTTAGTAATATGTGCCCACATCCTTCGTGCAGCCCTAAACTTGGCTATCTCTTCGAAAAAGTTATTATGGCAATTAAAGAAGAATGACAAGCGCTTGGCAAATACATTAATATCAAGCCCTTTGCTTTGAGCAGCTTGCAGATAGGCTTTTCCGTTAGCTAGGGTAAACGCCAGCTCCTGCACAGCCGTTGAGCCAGCCTCGCGAATATGGTATCCCGATATCGATATCGTATTCCACTTAGGCAACTCGGAGCTGCACCATTCAAACACATCGGTAATCAACCGCATGGATGGCGAAGGGGGATATATATAGGTACCGCGCGCAGCGTACTCCTTTAATATATCATTTTGTATAGTGCCCGAAATTTGCTTTAGATCGGCACCCTGCTTTTTAGCCAATGCCACGTACATAGCTAACAGAATACTCGCTGTGGCGTTAATAGTCATGGAGGTAGTGATGTTCTGCAGGGTAATACCATCGAACAAAATCTCAATATCTTTTAACGAGTCGATCGCTACGCCCACCTTGCCAACTTCACCTTCAGCTAACTCATGGTCTGAGTCATAGCCGATCTGCGTGGGTAGGTCAAAAGCTACCGAAAGCCCGGTTGTACCCTGCTTTAGTAAATAGTGGTAACGCTGGTTTGATTCTTCGGCTGTAGAAAAGCCTGCGTACTGCCGCATGGTCCACAATTTACCCCGGTACATATCGGCCTGTATCCCCCGGGTGTATGGAAACTCGCCTGGCTGCTCGCTCCCCTCTCCTTTATATACAGGCTTAATTTCAATACCAGATGACGTGAACCTTTTTTCGGTCATAGATTTAGAAAATTAGATCAAGATCCTTTTTTACTATAGTGGCTGCAATATCATACGGATCTTGCTCCATTTGGCTTAGGTGCGCCAGTATAATTTTGCTGGCATCTGTACCGGTAGCTCCCTGAGGCAGTGTACGGATAATATTACCTATCAGGTTTATGGTATCGTCTTTTACTTTTTTTATAGTAGCCCATGCTTCGCTGCTGATATAGATCTGCTGGCTGATGTTATGCTGATACTCGTTACGGATATCGGCTAAAACCATGCTGTATAGCTCTTGTGGGGTATAGTCGGGTGCGTTAACACGAACCAACAGATTGGCCGGATTAATACGCTCTATGAAGAGCACCATGCGCTCGTAAGCCTGTAGGCGCAATGGCAGCACCTGGTTGCTGATAGCGCGTTTCATTTCGAGTATCTGGATACGCTCACTCCTTATAATATAGGGCTTAATAAAGTAAAAAGAAATGCCAACAACGCCCAGGCCGGCGATCAGATATTTTAAAATGTCGAACAGGTAACTGATAGAAATCATGGAAAAACTTAAAATGTTAGGTAACGGTCAAATAAAAGGTTACATCAACAAACATCTGCAATTTACCTTATATTTGTGTAGCTAAATTAAAATATAAGATGAGTACTGTTGTTGAAAATCTAGTGGCGCCAGTTACATTTACCGATGGTGCTGTAAAAGAGATAAAAAAACTAAAAGACCAGCAAGAAATTGGCGACGATTTTGGCCTGCGTGTTGGCGTTGAAGGTGGCGGTTGTGCCGGCATGAACTATATATTGGGTTTCGACCAGACTAAAGAAGGCGATAACACTTATTATATTGATGGTGTTAAGGTATTTATGCACAAAGCGCATGGCATGTACCTAGCCGGTATGCAGATCGATTTTCAAGATGGATTAAACGCCCGCGGGTTTACCTTTAACAACCCAAATGCATCAAGCACTTGCGGTTGCGGAACATCATTTTCGGTATAAAAGACTTGCTTTTTTAAGCATTGGCAACGGCAGCGAAATATTATTTCGCTGCCGTTGTTGTTATAGGGGCAGCTAAAGCTGCATCTACCGTCTTCTTAATCCAGTAAGGGTTAGTAAACTGATTACTTACGCTGGAAAAAACTACTTTCCGATCTTTATCAACTACCACATTTGTTGGGTAAAGGCGAACCCCATATTTTTCGGCAATGAATCTGCCACCGTCTACAATATGATAGTTAAACGGATGTAGCTTGGTGTATTCCTTAATATCAAAAGCTTCATCCAGGCAAACGGCTATAAAAACTACGTCTTTGTTATCCTTATAATGGTCTGCAATTTCGTTCAGGTCAGGAATCTCGGCACGGCATGGCGGGCAGCCAATAAACCAGAAGTTTACCACAAGCACTTTCCCTGTCATAGCTTTCAGATCCAACTTTTCGCCGTTAATATCTTTTGCTTTGAAGGAACCAAAATCGTCCCCTATTTTAAAACGATCGCTGGGTTCGGGCTTAGCCATTCTTGCAGCCATAGCATCTTTTTCTTGCGGCGATCTTTTGATAATGGTATAGATACCTGAGTCGGGGCCAGCAAATGCTACCCTCATGGTATAATTACCTGTCGACATCATATTTTGCCAGGCGGCATACGGGTATATAATGTTGCTTGAATCTTTTACGATGGAGTTTTCCCCCGGTGGGATAAACTTTGCGGGTTCCTTTGTTCTGGCCTGACTTTGTATTGCGCCAGCACCCTTTGCCGACATTTGCTTGATCATTGCAACCTGATGTTGTTCTGCCTGCGACCTTTTCATTATAATGAATATAGGCACGGCGGCCTCGAAATTTTCGGGTTGTATGGTGTACTGCCGGGTAGCCATTAATTTACTCCAGGCGGTAAAGGAATATATTTTACCGGTGCTGTCTTTCACAACTGAATGTTCATCTAAACGAAAACTACGCGTTACGGGTGGTTGTTGGGCTAACACCGTGGTCAAAACAAACAACAGAAACATGGTAATTATGGAGGCTAATTTCTTCATAACGGCAAATGCAATAAGGTTTGCGTAAATATATTTATTTTGGTGCAAAACAATAGACAATAAGGATAGCCATAATTTCTTATGAGAATACTGATAAGCTTTATACTTTTTATTACAGCCTATACGACTGCAACCGCCCAGCTGAAACCGGGTTTTGATACAGAGGAGTACCTTGAAATGTTGCGCGCCTCCAAGCAGCAGGCAGACACGGCTTTGAAAAAAGACAAAACACCATTGCCCTTACACTTTAAACAGATTTATCATTCGCCAGATGGCCCCATGGATAACCGGTGGGATATGTTCACCTACAACCAAACTGCCGCTATTGTAATCAGAGGTACAACCGGTAAGCAAAACAGCTGGATGGAAAACTTCTATACAGCTATGGTACCGGCAACCGGACAACTTCATATTGATGATTCTACCACTTTTAAATACCACTTAGCAAAAGACACCAATGCAGCCGTGCATGTCGGCTGGCTGCTGGGCATGGCTTATCTTTCTAAAACCATAGTGCCACAAATCAATAAACTTTACAGCGAGCAGCATATTAAAGATTTTATCATCTTTGGGCACAGCCAGGGCGGGGCAATTGCTTATTTGTTGCGTTCTTATTTAGCCGATCTGCAAGCTCAGAAAATTATCCCCACCGATGTTGTATTCAAAACCTATTGCAGCGCACCGCCTAAACCGGGCAACACCTATTATGCTTATGATTATGAAGCCTTAACGCGCGATGGCTGGGGTTTTGCCGTAGTAAACACCCTGGATTGGGTTCCAGAAACCCCATTCTCTGTACAAACACTCGATGATTTTAACTCGTTAAACCCGTTTAAAGATATAAGCGGCGTGCTGGGCAAACAGAAGTTTTTTGTCCGTCTTTATTTAAAGCATGTTTACAACGGGTTGAAAAATCCATCATTCAAAGCACAAAGAAACTACGAGAAATATTTAGGGCATAAAGTTTATGGCTTCGTAAAAAAATCGCTGCCGCAATTTGTAGAACCAACTTATGCACCTACTAATAACTATGTGCGCTGCGGTACACCAGTGGTGCTAACACCTACCGAAAATTACAGCAAAGAGTTTCCGGTAACCGGCAAAAATGTATTTGTAAACCATATGTTTTACGCATACTATTACCTTACCCAACAAATTTATTTACATAACTGATAAACCGCTGTAACAAAGCATGCAGGGTGGTGGTCTAACCCCGGTATAAATTCATTATTTTTATAGCATGCCCGTACAAACCAGTTTCAGAGAAAATGTGGCTATAGCCCTGCAGTCCATAAGTGGAAACAGGTTGCGCACCTCTCTTACCGCCTTAATTATAGCTATTGGTATAATGGCGCTGGTGGGTATTTTAACTGCTATAGAAGGTATAAGCCAGTGGACCAACGACGCTTTCTCGAGCATGGGGGCCAACTCGTTCACCATCCGTAACCGAGGTTCGGGTATTAGCTTTGGCGATGGCGGACACCGTAAATTTTATAAAGCCGTGCGTTACGATGAGGCCGTTAGGTTTAAAAAAACATTTAAACTGCCGGTACAGATTTCTATAAACACTTACGCATCAACAGCGGCTACCGCCAAGTACGGCGACCTGAAAACTAATCCGAACATTGTGATTCTGGGGGCTGACGAAAATTATCTGGCTACAGGTGGCTACAAACTGGCCAGCGGACGTAATTTTTCATCCTCAGAATTAGAGCACGGAACAAACGTGGTTATCATCGGTGAAGATATCCGCAAACGCTTATTTAAAACCGGCGACCCGGTAAATAAGCTGATGCTGATAGGCGCAAATAAGTTCAGGGTTATTGGCCTATTGCAGCCTAAGGGTTCGAGCGCGGGTTTAGGTGGTGACAAGGTTTGTATCATCCCGGTATTTAAAGCTAAGCAGATCACCACCAACACTAACCCGTCATTTACTATTGGCATTATGGTAACCAATCCGGGTGCTTTAGAAGCTACTATAGGCGAGGCTACTTCGCTCTTTCGTAACATCCGCGGTTTAACTATTGGAAAAGACGATAATTTCGAGATCACCAGAAGTGACTCCATCCAGCAACAATTAGCAGGACAGCTGGCAGGTATTCAGTTAGCAGGTTTTGCAGTAGGTATTATTACCCTGCTTGGCGCGGCAATTGGCCTCATGAACATTATGCTGGTATCGGTAACAGAACGTACCCGCGAAATAGGTGTGCGAAAAGCTATTGGCGCAACACCAGCCATAATTCGCAAACAGTTTTTAATAGAGGCTATTGTAATATGCCTTATCGGTTGTATAGGAGGTATAATATTAGGGATGGGTGTAGGTAACTTAATTGCTATACAGATTAGCGGGCATTTTGTAGTGCCATGGATATGGCTGTTTACTGCATTGGCTATCTGTACATTTATTGGATTGGGCTCTGGGTATTACCCTGCAAAAAAAGCTTCAAAGCTCGACCCGGTAGAGGCATTGAGGTACGAGTAGAAAATATTTCTAAAAAATAGCGAAGAATGTTTCTGCAGATCTTTGCAGGACAGTCTTCGCTATCACCTTGTATGATAAGTTTTTCTACAGCAGCAACTTATTCTTCAATGTTTGCTGCTCAAAGATAAGTTTAGCCAGATATGGCTTTGTCAATGCTTTTTCAAATGCCTCGGCATGGCGTGGATGGTGCATATCGCTCGATATAAAATCAACCATTTCCGCATCTATCAATTGTTCTGCAGCGGCTTTAGCTGCCACTCCGTAATATCCGGTGACAGAATTAGTATTAACTTGCAGTAATGCGCCCCATTCGCGTATCTGGCTATAATCCTCCATGGTTAAATACGAGTAACGTTCAGGGTGTGCCAAAATTGGCTGATACCCTTTAGAGCGCATTTTCTGTATAATTTCGATAATATGAGGTGGTTTGCTCACGAAAGACAGTTCGAACAAAACGTAATTATCGCCCATGGTCATTACCGTTCCTTCATCAATCCGTTGCTCAAAGCCTTCGTCAAATAAGTTCTCGGCAGCTGCGCTAATGTCTATCTCTATTTGCTCTTCTGCTAACTTATCCTTTAATATCTTCAAAGCCGCAGCAATGGTTTCGGGAGTATTACGGTACATATCGACCATAACATGAGGGGTGGCAATAATTTTTTTAATGCCCAGTTCCATCATTTTACGTATAAGTACAATGGATTCCTCAACTGTTTGCGCGCCATCATCTATACCCGGTAACACATGCGAATGCATGTCAACCATTACCTGGTCGTAATTGAACTCAAAATTGACGGTGTCTGTCTTTTCTTTTTTCCTCTTAAATATCCCGAACATGTTTACCTGTTTGCGTACTGGCTTTGATAGTACTGCTGGTAGTTGCCAGAAGTTACATCATTAAGCCATTCTTCATTCTGCAAAAACCAATCAACGGTTTTCTCCAATCCTTCCTCAAAAGTTACGCTCGGGGTCCAGCCCAATTCGTTTTTCAACTTGGTAGCATCTATAGCATAACGTAGATCGTGACCAGCGCGATCTGTTACAAAGGTAATCAATTTAGCAGATTCACCTTCCGTACGGCCGAGTTTACGGTCCAAAATGCTACACAATAAGGTAATCAAATCGATGTTTTTCCACTCATTGTGACCACCGATGTTGTAGGTGGTACCTGTTTTTGCTTCGTGGAATATTAGTTCGATGGCGCGGGCATGATCTTCAACCCATAACCAATCGCGTATGTTTTCACCTTTACCATACACCGGCACGGCTTTATTTTGCTTGATGTTATGAATAGCCAGCGGTATCAATTTCTCCGGAAAATGGAACGAACCATAGTTATTAGAGCAGTTGGAAATAACCACATCCATACCATAGGTATCGTGGTAAGCACGTACAAAATGATCTGAACTTGCTTTAGATGCCGAATATGGTGAATGCGGATCATAAGCGGTAGTTTCCGTGAACATACCGTCTTCGCCCAGTGTGCCATAAACCTCATCGGTTGAAACGTGATAAAAACGATGCTCGTTATATTTATCTTTCCAGATATGGCGGGCAGCGTTCAGCAGGTTAACAGTACCGATTACGTTGGTCATCACAAACTCGAGCGGATTAACTATAGAACGGTCTACATGCGATTCTGCAGCCAGGTGGATCACCGCATAAGGTTGCTCTTGCTCAAACAAATTTTGTATAAAAGCGGCATCAACAATATCGCCTTTTACAAACTGATAATTCGGCTCATTTTCGATATCCTTTAAGTTGGCAAGGTTACCGGCATAAGTCAATTTATCAAGGTTGATGATATGATATTCGGGGTGGTTTTTAACAAAACGCCTTACTACATGCGAACCAATAAAGCCCGCACCTCCGGTTATGATTATCTTTTTCATATATAGATATTATGCTAATACGTGGTTATAAAGGGTTTTGATTCAAATATTTTTCCCATTCCCAGGCAGATGCCATCATGGTGTCAAGGCTCAGTTCAGCACGCCAGCCTAACACGTTGGCCGATTTGGTTACATCTCCCCAAACCTGTTCTACATCGCCTTCGCGGGCCGGGCCAATCTGGTATGGCAATTTAACTCCGGTAGCACTTTCAAATGCGTGAATTACTTCTAACACTGAGCTACCGTTGCCTGTACCCAGGTTAAACACATCGTATCCGCTGAAGCTATCTTTTTCCATCAACTTCAATGCAATAACATGTGCTTTGGCCAAATCAACCACGTGGATATAGTCCCTAACGGCGCTACCATCGGGCGTATTATATTTATCACCAAATACCGTCAACTTTTCGCGCTTGCCACTGGCTGTTTGTGTAATAAACGGAACAAGGTTCTGAGGTACGCCAATTGGCAACTCGCCAATCAGGGCAGATTCATGTGCACCTACCGGGTTAAAATAACGTAATGAAATAACCTTGTAGTTTGTACCCGAAGCTACCATATCTGTCAATATCTCTTCTGCAATTTGCTTGGTGTTGCCGTATGGAGACTGTGCTGGTTTTACAGGTGCGTCTTCAGTAACCGGCAGTTGATCTGGCTGACCATATACGGTACAGCTTGATGAAAACACAAAGTTTAAAGGTTTACTGTAATAAGCGTTAAGCAGATTAATTAACGAATAAAAGTTGTTGCGATAATATTTCAATGGCAACTTAACCGACTCACCCACTGCCTTAAAAGCCGCAAAATGAATAATGCCCGATAAATCTGGTATAGCAGTTGCCATGTTGATAACCGCCGCCTCATCGCAAAGATCAATCTGGTGAAAAACCGGTTTGAAACCTAAAATAGTTGTCAGCTGATCTAAAATTTTGATGTTTGAGTTTGAAAGGTCGTCTACTATAATTGGCTCATAACCCGCATTAACCAATTCTACAACCGTGTGCGAACCGATAAAGCCCAGGCCGCCGGTAACTAATATTTTATTGCTCATTATTTATGGTAATAGGTGATATTTTTAATTTGTCGATTTGTTAAAAGGAGTTTATAGATAATAGTTTATGGTTCATCATAGCTCATTTTCCCTTTTTTGGGGCTATGATTCATTGACTATGAACTATAGGTTCCCGACTATGAACTAAAACAGCTATTTTTACCTCCGGACGAATATAAGGAATTTCATTTTTTAATGTTGCTGTTATATAATATTGGCATTCGCCTATACTTTTTAGCCGTGTATGCGGCTTCGTTTTTTAATGCCAAAGCAAAACTGTGGATCATTGGCCGCAAGCGTCAGCAAATTAAGACAACTGATGGCTGCATTTGGTTTCATTTTGCCTCGTTGGGCGAATTTGAGCAAGGTCGCCCCGTGCTGGAGGCTCTTAAAGACAAAAAGCCTGAAACCTCTATTGTAATCACCTTTTTTTCGCCATCGGGTTACGAGATCAGAAAGAACACACCATTGGCAGATGCCGTTTATTATCTGCCACTTGATACTGCTGCAAATGCCAGGCACTTTATAAATACGATTAAACCTGCAGCCGCGATTTTCACCAAGTACGAATACTGGTACCACTTTTTTAATGAGCTACATACGCAACAAGTTCCGCTTTACATTGTGTCGGGAATATTCAGACCTGGGCAGATATTTTTTAAATGGTATGGCACATTGCATCGCAGCATGCTAAAAATGGTTACCCACTTTTTTGTACAGGATGAGGCCTCAGTCGACCTACTCAAAACCGTGGGCGTTAACACTGCAACTGTAAGCGGAGATACCCGGTTCGACCGGGTGTGGACTAATGCTAATAATCCGAAATCACTACCTCTGATTGCAGAATTTAAAAACAATCAAAAAGTATTTATTGCAGGCAGCACATGGCCGCAGGACGAGGAACTGCTAACCGGCCTCATCAGCCGCTATCCGGATTGGAAGTGGATTTTTGCCCCACATGAGATTGGCGAGGAAAGAATTGTAAAACTGATGGATCTACTGCCATCAGAAAGCACAGCACGGTTTTCCCAAATCTCAGATCTCAAATCTCAGATCTCAAATCTAAATATCCTCGTCATCGACAACATCGGCATGCTCTCTTCTCTGTATCAATATGCCGAGGTGGCTTATATAGGTGGTGGTTTTGGTCGCGGGATACATAATACTTTAGAGGCCGCGGCTTTTGGCTTGCCGGTGATATTCGGGCCTAATTATTCTGTCTTTAAAGAAGCACGGGATATCGTTCATTTGAAAGCGGGCATCAGTATCGATAATGCGGAGCAATTGGCTAATGCCGCTGATTTATTAATTACAGATACCGAGTACAGGGATTTTGCCTCTTCTAAAATTAAAGCTTATGTGCAGCAGAATGTGGGCGCTACGGCTAAGATTGTGGAAGCGATAGAAACTCCTAATTAATGCTGGCTGTCATGCTGAGGCACTCGAAGCATGGTGTGCGTGGCCTATCCATTATCCTTCGAGTACCTCAGGATGACAGCGCTTGTTGATAAAAGTCCTATTTCCCCTGCGCCATATTAGCCAGTGATTCGATGAACAATGGGTTATCGTTCAGGCTTTCTACCAATTGGATATGCTCGCCGCCGAGATGTTTAAATTCGGTGTTATACTCTTCAGATACTTCGTAAACCGTTTCAAGGCAATCTGCCACAAAAGCAGGGCAAAATACCAGCATACGCTTTTTGCCTTGTGCAGCAAGTTCTTTAATTACCTCGCTGGTGTAAGGCTGCACCCAAGGATCGTTACCCAGGCGCGACTGAAAACATACGGTATACTTTTCTTTAGGTAAACCTAATTCTTGTGCTATTAAGCGGGCAGTGTCGTATGATTGTGCTGAATAACAGAATTTATTTACATCTGTCAAGGTCTGGCAACAATCGTCTTTCTTTAAGCAATGGTTGCCTGTATGGTCACATTTAATTAGCTGACGTTGCGGCAAGCCGTGGAAACTGAATAATACGTGATCGTAGTTTTCAACACCATGCTTCTTGCTGTTCTCGGCAAAAGCTTTAATCATCAATGGATCGTTGTGAAACGAGTTGACGAACGAGATATTAGGGATAGTTTGCCATGTGCGTACCAACTCCATTACCTTATCTATTACAGAACCGGTACTTGCCGAAGCATACTGCGGAAACATTGGGATTACGCGAATGCTTTCTACAAGGTTAGCTTTCAATCTATCCAATGCATCTTCTATGGATGGACTTTGGTAACGCATAGCCAGTTCTACCTGATACTCGCTACCGAGACGCTCCTGTAGTAATTTTTGTTGAATGACGCTATAGTATAATAGTGGAGAGCCAGTTTCTTTCGACCAGATTTCTTGATATAACTTAGCTGACTTAGGGCTACGGAATGGTGTGATCAATCCTCTAACTAAGAAGGTACGCAATACAGGGTTAACGTCGATAACCCTTCCGTCCATTAAAAATTCGTTTAAATATTTGCGAACATCTGGTGTTTGCGGACTATCCGGCGTACCTAAATTAACTAATAAGATTCCTTTCATGAGCCCCCTAACCCCCTAAAGGGGAATTGTATAAATAGTTTTTTATTGAGAAAATCAGTGCCGCAAATATCTAATTTTTTTTGTCAATCATTTGTAATACTCCCCGTTCGTGATGAAGATCATATTTCTGAAGATTCTACTCCCCTTTAGGGGGCCGGGGAGCTTTGTATAGTTGCCACCACGGCGTACCTGGCGATGCATGATGCTCATAATGATACCCGAAGAAATAGCAGGAGAAAAAAGCCGCCACATGATTACGCTTTTGCGTGCCGGACTGATAGACGTTATCGTGATCACCTTTATGCGGACGATAAGTGCCGAAGTAAAATAACTGCAAGGTGCTTAGCAGCGATGGAACCACCCAAAACATAATCAGATTAGGTTGAGGGATCCAGATCTTCAAGATATTGAACAGAACCGCCATAAATATTACCTGCCAGATGGATAAGTAATTACGTATGAACTGAACATACCAACTGATGAAATTACCCTGATGATAATCAGGGTCATCGGCAGTATGTACGTGTTTATGGTGTTGATGATGCTTGGTATATAATTTAGGATACCAAAAGGCAGCGTAAACAAACGTAGCGATAAAGCCTGCGGCATTGTTAGTGGTTTTGTTTGATGATACCGTGCCGTGCATAGCATCGTGCGCAGTAATAAACAAGCCGGTGTATAAATGCATTTGCACTAACACAAAGAGATATACCAGGGGATTACTAAAGCTGAAATGCCATTGCATTAATAAAATAGTAGATGTTACCCAGCCACCGATGATTACAACCGCAAAGATTGCCCCCCAGCCCCCGCCTACTGGCGGAGAAGTTGAAATTGGATGTGTATTATGCTTATATTCTTGCAAAGGCATACTTATCCAACGTAAATTTTTAGTGATTGTGTTGTTTATTCCCCCTTTAGGGAGTTAGGGAGCTAAAACTTCTCCAGCGCTGCTTTCACATCCTGCATCAGCCACATAGGGGTTGACGTAGCGCCTGCTATACCGATGGTATCGCCGGGCGAAAACATTTCGGGGTGCAGCTCGTCTACCGAAGAAACGAAGTAGGTGTTCGGATTATACTTTTTACAAACCTCAAACAACACCTTCCCGTTAGATGATTTTTTGCCCGATACAAAGACGATCTTATTAAAGTTAAGCACAAAACTGTGCAGCTCTTTATCACGGTTTGAAACCTGGCGACAAATGGTATCGTTAGCTTTTACTTCGTAACCGCGGTTAATCAGTTCGTCTTTTATGGCGTAAAATTTCTCGGTACTTTTGGTGGTCTGGCTGTAGAGGGTAAAGCTTTGCGGAAGCTCGGCATTGTCCAGTTCTGCAATGTCCTGAAATACGAGGGCGTCGCCATTAGTCTGGCCTTGTAGGCCGATTACTTCGGCGTGGCCGTGTTTGCCGAAAATCAAGATCTTCTCGTCCTGATCGTGCGAGGTTTTGATGCGGTGCTGCAACTTTAACACTACGGGGCACGAGGCATCAATCAGCATAATATTATTTTCCAATGCAATACGGTAAGTATCCGGTGCTTCACCATGGGCGCGGATCAATACCTTTTCATTATGCAGTTGCTTTAAGTCTTCGTGATCGATAATGCGCAGACCTTTGGCTTTCAGACGTTCTACTTCTTCGTCGTTGTGTACAATATCGCCCAGGCAATACAAATAGCCTTGCTCTTCGAGTATTTCTTCGGCCATATCAATGGCGTAAACCACCCCGAAACAAAACCCCGAATCCTGATCGATACTTACTTGAAGATTGTACTCGCCCATGCCTGCAAATTTACGCTAAAAATTATTATGTGTGTTATAGGAATATCAGTATTTGGTCTGCTTGTAATCTCTAATGATCTCCAGTGCCTACTATCTATATAAATGTTGTTGTTTCGACGATAGGAGAAATCTTCTGCACTTTGCTTCAGTAATAAATAGGTTATTACATACTTAATATGACGCATAAGATTTCTCAGTCGTACCTCCTTCGAAATGACAAATTGGATTATTTATTATAATCTAAAGCAAATTTAACACCCCAAAAAATAAAAATTGTACGCCCAATAAAACCGGCCCCACCCAACTCTGTTTTTTAAATTCCAAGCGTTCGAAAAGCCAAAGCATAGCGCTACTCACCAAAAACCAGCAGATGTAATTGGTAACAGGGATAGCGTCATTATGCCAGTGCCAGTAATCAAACCGTATGGCGATAGGCTCTATCTGTTCATCGAGCAATACCATTATTAACGCGCCTAACAGCACACGCGCCCACTTTTTCTTAACATGCATCCGTTTGGTGGTAACGCCTGTTGCGTAAATCAACAAAAACCAGTTAACACCAATGGTTAGGGGTATATCAAACAACTTTGTACCCAGGGTATCACCGTAGGCATAGTTGCCAAAAAGCCAACCGGTGTGCACGCCAATCCATTCGGCAACAAAACCCGATAGATAGATGATAAGGACGAATCCGGTGTATTTTGAGTCGATGCTTTTATGGCTGAAAAATACTACCAGCAACATCAGCAGCAGATGAAAAGGCACTATTTTTAAAAACAACGTGTGTGTTTCGGGCAGCATTAAGCCAACCAACCCAACGGCATGGAAAAGTATAATTATAAATATGGCAAGCTTGCTGTTTAAACGCGGCGGCCTTTCCATACGGTGGTTTGGGTTAAGTGTTTCTGAATAGCGTAATAGCCAATTACAGCCATATTAAACATTTGTACAGGGTGCAAAAAAGTATTCAGGCCGTTACTTTGGTTTGATAGCAGGGAGATCATGCTGCGGGTTAGCATTATAATGCCGCACATAAAAACGATAAGTTGCAGATTGAGCGTAGCAATTACCAACAATGGCCCGCCGATAGTTACCGTAAGATAAAGCAGGAAACCTATGATACTATAATTAAATGCCGCCAAGAAGTTTTTACTGAAACCATCTATCGCATCTTTATAGCCGGTATACATACGGCAGCTGATCATACCGTTAGCTAAAAGCGCTTCGCCTTTCAGGCCTTCTGTTTTAACAAGGCGCATAATCTCTACGTCTTCCACAATTTTATGCTGCACCTGTTTGTGCCATCGGTGCTGGCGGTATTGGGCAGCATCAAACAACATAAACTGACCGCTTGCTGCCGCGAAAGCCGGATTCTTAGCCAGATAAACCAGCCTTATGGGCAGCAGATTAATCAATATATAATGCATCAATGGCACTACGGATTTTTCTCCGAAGGTTAGCATCTCCTGATCAGTAAAAAGGCTTAGCAAAGCGAGGTTATTCAACTCCATGCGATGTACGGCACTATTGATCAACCCGCGGGCAATTTGCTCATCAGCATCCAAAAAGAGCAAATATTTCCCTTTGGCCTCCAAAGCTAATTGGTGACACGCGTAGTTTTTACCCAGCCAGTCATCGGGCAATGGCTTACCTTTTATAATTCGAAATTGAGGATGTGCCGCTATAAAATCCGAGCAGAGCTCAAAAGTACGGTCGGTAGAGTCATCGTCGAGAATAATTACTTCATAATCTGTATACTCCTGTTCGGAAATGGATTCCAGTAGAAAAATAATATTCTCTTCTTCGTTGCGCACGGGTATCAGTATCGATACCTTATCGTGATACCTTTTGGCCGTTCGCCTCAATTTGGGGTTAGATATAAAATTGAACAGCGTAACCACAAAACGCAGTATCAGAAAGAAGAATATAACCGAGAGAATAATGATCACTATCTATACAACGTTTTTACTTTGCTCCAGTTTGGCCGATTGGTAGTAAGCTTTAAAAGAATCTGTTAACTCATTAATATCTGTAAAATCACCATCGTACGCATGCAGCCGTATGTCAACCGTAGGCTTTTTATATTGCATATACTCTATAAAACTAACTGCAAATATGGTTTGAAATTGTCCGGCTGCTTTTTTAATCACTTTAGATAAGCCGTTTTGAAATACAATATCGTCTGTAAAATTAGAGTAAAGCTTCCCCTGCGGAAACATAAGCACCAGGTTACCGGGATCGGCCAGAAGTTCGGCGGTGTAATCCAGCGACGTAATAATATCCTTTGATCCTTTAAGCACCGTATAGCCCCCCAGGTATTTAAGGAAGAAGATTTTTTTGCTCGTCGCCTCCAGTATCATTACGTAAAACTTCTTTTTAAAAAGCAGTTTATTGAGGTAAAACATTAAAAAACCATCCCACCAGCTGTAATGGTTAGGCAGCAACAATATTGATTTACTGGGATCGAAATCGACCTTATTGAAATTGACTGCACGAAAATTACGCCCAATAATAAAGGGGATGTAACGACTAAAAAAGCCGCTGATCAACAAGTTTTTTTTCGGGCGGATCATGCAAGGGGAAAGATAGGGAATGGATAGTGGTTTGGCAAATTGATCAAAAAACAAATGCCGGGTTTAGGCCCGGCATTTGTTTTTTTAATGTGCTCTGACTATAGCGTTAGTTTAAAATCTGCTTCTTGCGTATCGCGCGAGTTCGATCCTACAAACACCTTGAAATCGCCAGGTTCGCTGGTAAATTTCATGTTGGCATCGTAAAATTTAAGGTCGTCGTTTGTTAAAGTAAACTTAATCTCTTTCGATTCGCCTTTTCGCAAAAATACTTTCTGGAAGTTTCTCAGCTGCTTCATTGGGCGGGTTACAGAACCTACCACATCGCGAATGTACAGTTGCACCACTTCTTCGCCATCGTAACTACCGGTATTAGTAACGGTTACGCTTACGTTCAACTTATCGGTAGCTTTAATGGTCTTTTTATCCAACACCGGTTGGGTATAGGTAAATGTAGTATAGCTTAAGCCATAACCGAACGGATAGAGTGGGTCGTTTGAAATATCCAGGTATTTTGAAGAGTATTTATTGTTTGGATCTGCCGGGCGACCGGTTTTTTTCATATCATAATAAAGCGGGATCTGCCCTACGCTGCGCGGGAAAGTAATGGTTAACTTACCTGCAGGATTGTAGTTACCAAACAGTACATCGGCAATAGCATTACCTGCTTCGGTACCTGCAAACCAGGTTTCGAGTATAGCCGGGAAATGCGCGTCCTCCCAGGTTAGCGTTAAGGGCCGGCCGTTCATCAATACTAAAACTACTGGTTTACCCAATGTATATATTTCCCGCATCAGGCGTTGCTGACTTTCCGGGATGCTGATGTCAGAGCGGCTGGCAGCTTCACCCGTCATGCCTTGTGACTCGCCTACTGCCAATACAATTACATCGGATTTACGGGCTGCATCCATGGCCTGTTTTAACAAAGCCTCCGGATCATCGTTAACCAACTCACCGCCCTGGCTGTTCATTTGGGCTACAATAGATTTGTCATCGCTGAAGTTTGCGCCTTTAGCATAGTTAACTTCTACGCCCGAACCCGCTACCGCCTTAATACCGTCTAATAAGGTAACTGATTTATGCCAGTCGCCCGCACCAGACCAATTACCGATCATATCTCTCTGATCATTAGCCAACGGCCCGATCAGCGCAATTGAACCCGATTTTTTCAATGGCAATACTTGCTGATAATTTTTTAACAACACCATTGATTTGCGTGCAATATCGCGGGCTGCGTCTAAATTGGCAGCGCTCATGATCTCGGTTTTAGCACGGTCTTCATTGCAATATTTGTAAGGGTCTGCAAACAAGCCCAGTTTGTACTTGGCTTCTAATACACGGCGCACAGCTTCATCAATAGTTTGCACTTTCACCTTGCCCTCGCCTACTGATTGCTTTAAGTATTTGGCAAACACCGAACCCTGCATATCCATATCGATGCCTGCGTTAATGGCGGCTTCGCCGGCTTCTTTTTCGTTGGCTACGTTACCGTGGTTCACCATTTCGTTAATGGCGGTATAGTCGGTAACTACAAAACCGTCGTATTTCCATTGTTTTTTAAGCACATCGGTAACCAGCCATTTGTTGGCGGTTGAAGGCACACCTGCAATTTCATTAAACGAGGTCATAAAACTGCCTACACCCGCATCTACCGTTGCTTTAAACGGCGGCAAAATAGTTTCCCATAAGGTACGCTGACTAACATCAACCACGTTGTAATCGCGGCCGCCTTGTATAAAACCATAACCGGCAAAGTGCTTGGTACAGGCCATAACGGTAGTGCCATCAAAGCTCGCTCCCTGAAAACCTTTTACGCGGGCTTTGGCAATCTGGCTGCCCAGCCAAACATCTTCGCCAGCGCCTTCGGCAATACGTCCCCAGCGTGGATCACGGGCTATGTCAACCATTGGGGCAAATGTCCAGTGCAAGCCATCTGCCGATGCCTCTGCCGCGGCAATATGCGCGCTCTTTTCCATGGCAGCCAAATCCCAGCTCGAGCTTTCGCCAAGTGGAATAGGAAATATCGTTTTGTGACCATGGATTACATCGTACCCAAAAATAAGCGGGATATGCAAACGGGTATTCTTAACGGCCATCTCTTGCAACTGGCGGGTATAGGCCGGCGTGTAGGCATTAAATATGGAGCCTACCATCCCTTTTTGGATATCTTCTTTGTAACCCGCGCGGATACTTGGGCCGGTTAGGGCCATATCGCTGGTGTACTGGGTAAGCTGACCTATCTTTTCATCCAGCGTCATTTTTTGCATCAGGCTGCTCACAAACTGATCCATTTTGCTTTGCGGGGCGGCCTTTTTGGGTTGAGCAAAGCCGCTAAGGGTAATCGCCGTTGCAACAAGTGCACAGCTGATTTTTCTGTAGTACATGGTTTTAATTTAAGGCGTTTATTGGTTGATATGGTATGTGCTGCTCTGAAAATCGAGTTTCTTTAAACCCTGCTGAACTTCGGGACAGCTCATAAATAAGTTCCAGATCAGGCCACTGCGATAATTTTCGATCATCACAACGATTGGCCCCTGATCGATTGCAAGATACGATTTTGCATACCAATTTTTACTCTCATTAAATGCGTCAGTAAAACCGTATTCGCCCCATATTTTATCACCCAAATCATAGTAAAAATGGCGCAATGCTTTCATCGAATATTCGGGGGTATAAGGCATGGCCGAAAGTGCTGCCGTCGGTGTAATTACCCCCAGATCATTAGTAGGCGAATGCGCGTTATAGCCTTCATGATTATCGCTTGCCGTAAGTCCCCAGCAATCTTGCCCGTAGCCTTTAAACTTCTTGGGATTATCCACACAATAATCATGATTGATAAGTGTATGGTTTAGGTTCTGTTCCCAATAATCTGCATAGCGATCTTTCAACCCTTTAGGGTTTAAGCCCAAAAATGAGTAATGGGTATAAAACAATGGGCCGCCATAGTCAAAGCCCAATGGCAGCACATGACCATAAAAAGTTTTCCCATTTTTAAAGAAATCGCTCTGGGCCCAGCCCCGATGATAAACTTCGGGGTTAACCGGGTAACGCTCGCCAGATGCAGCCAACACGTAAGTAATTAAACACTCATTAAATCCGCGTAGCGGGAAATTCATAGCCCAGCCATTGTTTGGCGACCAATGCCAGTACAGCACATCCCTACCATCGCGGGTAAACCAGTTCCATTCTATCTCGCCCCACATCCAGTTAATCACATCGCGTATATGGCGTTCTTTATCGTTATCTGCATTATAATATTGGCGTGCGCACAACAAGCCCTGAAATAGAAAAGACGATTCTACCAAATCGGCACCATCATCTTTACGACTAAAGCGAATTACCTTACCGGTTGCCCCATCCATCCAATGAGGGAACACACCGTGGAAGGAATCAGCCTTATACAGGAAATCAACGATCTTCAGCATACGGTCAACTGCCTGGTCGTGGCTTATCCATTTGCGTTTGTCGGCCACAATCATTGCCATTATCCCAAAACCCGAGCCCCCGGTGGTTACCACTTCGTTGCCATAATTATAGGCTACGTTGCTGCGCTCGCGGGCGAGGCCGCTTATGGGGTGACCAAAATCCCAAAAGTAGCGGAACGTCTGGCGTTGAACTACATCGAGCAGCGCGCTGTCCGACAATCCTTTAATAATCCCTACCGGCTTAATAACTTCTGCATTTGCAGTAGCTTGTTTCTTTTGTGCTACGGCCCCTAAAACAACCGCGAGCAGGGCGAGGGTTGTAAATATCTTCTTCATCGCTTTTAAAATAGTAATCGCTTACATGCTCATTAATTTCTGCATGTAAGCGATTTTAGTGTATGTGTGCTAATTAATAGCCCGGATTTTGTGTAAGGCGGTTACCGCTCAAATCTATCTGTTGTTGCGGTATAGGAAACAGCGCATAGGTAGAACTCCAGGTCTTGCCGTGAGCAGTGAATGCTGCGGCCGCACGACCGGGTTGCACGGCATCCTGACGAACCAAATCAAAGAAGCGATCATGCTCTTCGGCCATTTCCATACGGTGTTCATGCCAGATAGATGCTAGATTGATACCCGCGGCAGGCATAGCAGGCAACCCAGCGCGTGTGCGCAACATGCCAATATCGGTAGTGGCATCGCCCACCTTACCCAGCTGGAACGCAGCTTCGGCATGGATTAACAGTACCTCGCCATAACGTAAAATACGAAGTTGTTTAGGCAGGTGATCGGTATTACCGCTACAGTTTCTTTCTTGCGTACGGCTGTGGTAGGCTTTGTAGCTATAGGTTGAGTTTTGTACCGAGTCCTGACTTGGGATACGGAAACCATCAAATAACCTTGTGCCAGTAGGTGTGATAAAAATAATGGTACCGGTTTTGCGTACGTCGTTGGCTTCGTATTCGTTAATTAAACTTGTAGACGGATTATTAAACCCAAACCCCAAATCCGACCACCCGAATTTACCTCCGGCACGCGGTCCTTGCGACACGGTATAAAGGTTTGGCCCCGAAGTACAATCCTGGTTAATACCTGCCTGAATCTCAAATATCGATTCGGCATTATTAATACCGCCGTCACCGTTTACAGCATTTTCTCTCCAGATTAATGAGTAATCTTTCACCAGACTGTATTTGCCACTTGCTATAACAGCTTGCGACAGGTCATAAGCTTTTTGATAGTCTTTGCGATACAAGTAAACCTTGGCCTCTAAAGCCTGTGCAGCACCCTGGGTGGCGCGGCCAACATCAGTAGCGCCTTTAAGTGGCAGGTTGGCTACGGCAAAATCCAAATCGCTGATGATTAGTTTATAGATATCATCTACCGAGGCACGGGTTTGGTATTTACTGTCATTGGCCTCGGCGGCAGTAGGTACGTGGTCTAACAAAGGTACACCACCAAAAAAGCGCACCATGTTAAAGTAAAACCAGGCACGTAAAAACTGTGCTTCACCTAACAACCTGTTTTTAGTTGCGGCATCAAACTGCGCATTTTGCAATACCCCAATAGCCTGATTAGCCCGGGCTATGCCCTGGTAGTAACCACGCCAAACGTTGTTGATGGTACCGTTAGATGGCGTTGTTTGCAGATTATCAATCTGCAACGCGTCGCCGTAATCGGTAGGTGTACTGCCTTTGTCGGCATCGTCCGATGCAATGTCGGTCATGATTACGTATTGAAAACTTTCCACATCCGGGTCGAAACCACCGGCATAGAATATATTGTAGATACCCGTTACCAGGTTTGCTGCCTGGGCCGGATCTGATGCTATCTGGTCGGCCGTAATTTGTCCTTGCGGCGCAACATCGAGGTAATTTTTACAGGCATTAATAGATACCGCTACCAGCGTGATCACAATACCTAACGTCACAAATTTTATATTAAATATCTTTTTCATCGCTTTAGCTATTAGAATTGAACATTTACACCAAATGAGAAAGTACGCACCACCGGGTAAACCGATTGGTCGATACCAGAGCCCAAAATACCTGCTGATGATACCACGTTAACCAACCCATTGGTGGTAGGCGTAGTAGGTGGAATCAACTCGGGCGATATGCCTTTGTAACCGGTAATAGTGAACAGGTTTTGTGAGGTTAAGAATACCCGCACTTTGGCTATGCCTACTTTTTTAACCATATCGGTAGGGAAAGTATATCCCAACGTAAGGTTGTTAAGCCTTAAAAAAGCACCTGATTCTATAAAGTAAGTTGACGGTGGTGTATTTGATGTAATTACGTTCGGATCTGAGGTCGATGGTCTTGATGTAGTAAATCGCGCATCTGCAAATTCCGACTCGATATTATCTCTCAGGTCGGCGCGGGCATTTCTGTTACCGTTATAGATCTTGTTGCCCCAGTTATAATAAAAATCGGCACCAAGATCAAAACTGGTGTATGTAAAACCGAAATTGAAACCTCCGTAATATTTAGGCTGGTACGAACCTGCGTAAATACGGTCGTTGGCATCAATTTTACCGTCGCCGTTGGTATCGGCATATCTTAAACCGCCTACGTGGTTGGCCTCACCAAGGTTGTTAGGCGGTGCAGCGCTAACTTCTGCCTGGTTCTGGAAAACGCCAATGGCATTCAATACATAGTAACTGGCTATAGGCTGGCCGTTATCAGTACGTGTTACATATTGGCCATTAATACCCCCACCGGTTAAATATTGTCCGCCGTTAAGCCCCGTAAGTTTATTATTATTTATACTGAAGTTAGCACCTGCGTAGTAGGAGAAATCTTTACCTATTTTGTCACTCCATTTCAAGCCAAATTCCCAGCCGCTGTTTTGGAAAGATGCTGCGTTGGTAGTATAAACCGCATCGCTGGAACCAAGGATTGCCGGCAGCGGCACCTGAATTAGTGCGTCTTTCACCTTTTTCTTGTAATAATCTACCTCACCGGTTAATCGGTTGTTCAACACGGCATATTCAAAACCCAAATCCAGCTGATCGGTAATTTCCCAATGCAGGTTAGGATCTTTGATCTGTTGAATGGCTGTACCTTCTGTTAATTGCCCACTGTAATAATATGGCAGGTTTGAGGTAGCCGTTACGATGTATAAACTCGAAGGGATGTTATCATTACCTAACTGGCCATAGCTACCACGAAGTTTTAAGTAATTAAAGATCTTCTGATCCTTCATAAAATCCTCTTCGGATATTACCCAGCCCGCGCCTACGGTATAAAAGTTGCCCCACTTTTCTGAGAACTTGGAGCTACCGTCGCGTCTGAACGATCCGGAGATAAGGTACTTGCCACCATAGTCGTAATTAGCCCGGGCTATGAGCGATTGGCGGGTGTACTTATCGCCATTATTTGCGATTGCGGTAGATAAACTTGGATCGCCAAGATCGAGATACCATTGGTCTGATATCGGCGGCACATTTAGCCTCGTGCCATTAATATAACTGTACCTGAATTTTTCACTGGTGTAACCACCCAGTACAGTAACGTGGTGTTTGTCAAACCGTTTATCATACGTTAAAGTATTATCCCAGTTGTAATTGTAGGCATTATCTTGTTGGATAAATAGTGAACTATTATCCTGGCGCTGGTTACCGCCTCCTGTAGTGAAAGTCCCGGCATCGGCACCAAATTTATACAAGTAATTACGCTGATTGTCCCAAACACCATCAACGTTAAAGGCGGTGTGGAATTTTAACGATTTAAGGATGTCATAATCCAAAGCTACATTGCCCTGTACCCTGTTAGCCCCTGTGTAATTATTAGCTTTATCCAGTTGCACCAGTGGGTTACCTACGTTGCCCCAGGCAGAGGTATTACCATATAAGCCGTTAGCGTCCTGCCCTATTACAATAGGTGCTGCCCGGTAAACGTTACCAAAAATACTAGAAGCGCTGATGGGATTCTCTACTGAACGGGTTAACGATAATTGCTCGGTAAACTTCAATTTCGAGGTGATATTGACGTCGTTATTGGCCCGCAAGGTAAATCTGGAGAAATCATTGGTTTTGGTGATACCCTGATCGTCCAGATAACTGGCACTTACAAAGTAGGTATTGTTATCGCCACCGCCCGACAGGGAAATATTATGGTTCATGGTGAAGCCTTTTCTCAAAACCTCGTCATACCAATTTGTGGTACCCGGAAAGGTTAGCGGAGGGGCGTTGGCTGCCAGAGCCGATGGGTTAACATCTGTTTCGTAACCCAGATACTGGTCGCGGTTGACCATTTTAATAGTATTGGCCGCTTCGCGAAAACCGAAATTGGCATCATACGCAATAACCGGCGGCCCTTTCTTACCTTTTTTGGTAGTGATAATAATAACACCATTGGCACCACGCACACCATAAATTGCGGCGGAGGCATCTTTTAAAACGTCGATGCTTAGAATATCATTGTTGTTTATATTACGGATATCATTTGTTAAAACCCCATCTACAACATAAAGCGGGTTAGCACCGCCCAGTATAGACCCTGTACCACGGATCCGCACCTGGGGCGAAGAGTTAGGCTGACCAGATGACAGTACCTGCACACCCGAAACCTTACCCTGCAAAGCCTGTGTAGGTGTTTGCACCGGTTGCTTGGCCAGTTGTGCTCCACTTACATTACCGATAGAACCGGTAACATCGCGCTTGCGCTGCGTGCCATAACCAATTACAACCACCTGCTGCAATTCGCGCGCCTGGGCAACCATTTTTACATCGAGGGGTTGTGCGGCAGGCTTCTCTTGTGATGCGTAACCAACGTAGGTGAACACCAATGTGGCGTTAGCCGGCGCATTAATAGAAAATGCGCCATTAACATCGGTCTGCGTTCCATTGGTTGTGCCCTTAATAGTAACCGATACACCTATCAAGGTTTCGCCTGTGGCGGCGTCGGTTACCTTGCCTTTTATGGGAGTATTTTGGGCATAGCTGTTGAGCCCCAAAAACATAAAAAGCGCCATGAATAAAAAAGTAAAAGAATGTTTCATAGTAATACACGTTTAAGTAAAAAAACCTGACGGCATTAAAAAAGAAATAGACGTAGCGAGGCGGGGTATTAAATAGCTAACAAGAGCCATCAGTAATTAGGGAAACAGCAATTTGAGGGGAATGTTTAGGTTATTTTTTGTGAAAATTTCAAAATTACCGTTATACGACAAAAGCCTGTCGTGAATTGACAGGCTTTTATTTATCGGTATAAATTATTGCGTATTTCTTATTCAGCAAGCTGAACTTTTGCTTTTTTGGGAGCTACCGGTTGCGGCACTTTTACGTAGTAGCCGGTGCCATCGTATTCTCGCTTGCGAGGATGCGTTTGGCAGGCCTCACTGCAGCAACCATCAAGCGTGGTTCCGCACTCATCACATTGGGTAAAATGCTCGTTGCACTCGGGATTAGCGCAATTGATCATTTTTTCGGTATGCTTACCGCAGTTGTAGCAAACAGAAACGGTAACCGGGTTAACCGAATTTACATCAACAGATAAACGGTTATCAAACACATAGCATTTGCCTTCGAAATCTTCGCCGCCTGCTTCTTTACCGTATTTAATAATACCGCCGTGTAACTGGTAAACATCTTTAAAACCTTCATGCAGTAACAAGGCTGAAGCTTTTTCGCACTTAATCCCACCGGTGCAATAAGTCAGGATCTTTTTATCCTTGTATTGTGCGAGTGCATTTATTTGCGCCGGGAAATCGCGGAAATTATCGATATCTAAAGTAACCGCGTTTTTGAAACGGCCTAGAGAGTGTTCATAATTAGAGCGCACGTCTAAGATCACTACATCCTCGTCATCCTTCATTGCCAAAAAATCTTTCGGCTCCAAATGCTTACCTGTTTGTACCTGCGGGTTAATCATGTTAGGATCACGTAAGCCAGAGTGCACAATTTCGCTTTTGTAGCGCACATGCATTTTCACAAACGAAGGCTGGTCTACATCATCAATTTTAAACTCGGTTTTGGCAAAGCGCTCGTCAGCATGCACAGCAGTCATATAGGCTTCGCAAGCTTCTTTAACGCCCGATACGGTACCGTTAAGGCCTTCGTCGGCAACAATAATACGGCCGGTTAAGCCCAGGCTTTTACAAAATTTAAGATGGTCTGCGGCAAATTGCTCCGCCTCTGCTATTGTTGAATAACAATAGTATAGTAGTGTTTGGTATTGTGTCATTACTTACATTGATGCTGCTGCAAACAGCGTTAAATGAGGCGCAAATTTAAGAAAAAAGTCTGAAAATCGGAAAGATCGGATGTGTGACAGTTTTGAATGGCTGTTCCGAGTAACCATACTTAACTTAATCTGTAATTGCATGCAACGTAAATCCGTTTCAATCTGTCATACAAATAATTACTATCTTTCATTACTATCAGTTTCATAAAAACTATGAAAAACAAATCGATCTTATTTACATGCCTGTTGTTGTTAGCGACATCGGCAACTTTCGCACAGCTAAAAAACGCAGTTATTATTCGCGATACCATTTACTCCAATTCGCTGCAAGAAAAACGGCCTTTAGAAATTGTGCTACCTGCCGATTATGGCACCGCGCCAACTAAAAAGTACGATGCCACCTACGTTACCGATGGCGAGTGGAACACACAGATTGTAACCAATATAGATCGCTTTCTGGAAATACAATTTATACCATCTAACATTATTGTAAGCATACCCAACCTATACAAAGATGGGCGGAACATGCGCGAACGCGATTTTACGCCAACGCATATAAATGATGCGCAGGTATCGGGCGGGGCGGAAAAATATCTGGCATTTTTGAAAAATGAGTTAATGCCATACATCAATCAAAAATATCGCACCAGCGGCATGAATACCCTTTATGGTAGTTCGCTGGCAGGGATATTTACCATGTACGCCATCATAAAAGAACCGCGCTTGTTTCAATCGTACCTGCTGGCCGATCCGGCACTTTGGTGGGACAACGGCTATGCTTTTAAATTGGCCGATGAAAATCTGAGCAAACTAAACCTTACGGACATTACCATGTTGATGACCGGCCGTGAAGGGCCGGCGGCCGTAAGTATGGGTATTGTTAAAATGGATTCTATATTAAAGCAAAAAGCGCCAGCCGGTTTGCATTGGAAAACAATGTACTATCAGGATGAAACCCATAATTCGATGATATTCAGAACTCTGTATGATGGATTGAAATATACTTACTATGGTTATAGCAAAGAACCTTTTGAGTTTCACCCGGAGAATGGCATCATGTTGAACAACAAACCCATCAAGATCAATTTTAACGGCGACCTGGTTAAGGACCTCCGTTACACTACGGATGGCAGCCAGCCTACCGCTGCGTCTGCGTTAATAATTAATAAAACCCTCACATTGCAGCAGCCCGCCAAGTTGATTATTAAAGCCATGAGCAACCGCCCGGGATATGATCAACAAGATACCGCCAATTTTATAGCCGGTACGACTTTAGCTGCAAAGCCGCAAACAAAAGGACTTACGCCCGGTGGCTGGAGCTATGCCTACTACGAAGGCAACTGGGACCGCCTACCCGATTTTAAAAAACTTAAACCGTTGCAAACGGGCAAGGCTGATAAAGATTTCGATCTGATGAAACTGCCCAAACACGAAAATTTTGCCTGCGTTTTATCCGGGCAAATTGAGGCCAGGTCCGAAGGTTATTACATCTTCGGCATCGATAGCGACGATGGTTCTAAACTTTATATTGACGATAAGTTGCTTATAGACTATGACGGCTTACACCGCAGCGGCAATTTTAAATCGTATGTATTGCCGCTTGCTAAAGGCTTTCACAATTTCAGGTTAGACTACTTTAAGAAAACAGGCACACCTACATTGCGAATTTTATGGGCTACGCCCGATAATGAAGATGGAGAGCCTTTGCCGCTATCGGCCCAATACGGTAAATAATACCGGGGAGGCGTATTACAGCTGTAAAAAGCTGTTTGATGCAATTTTGTGATCATATAAACATTACCACTACCTTATTAATAGTTAGTAATGCTTAATTTTGCCTGCTCAAAATTATAACGCTATGTACGATACCCTGAAGCCTGTACTGCAGCAGGAACTTGCCCAGATAGAAGAAGCCGGATTATATAAAAGAGAACGCATTATTACCTCGCCGCAAGGTGCCGATATTACGGTACAGGGTGGCCAGGAAGTAATTAACTTTTGCGCCAACAATTACCTTGGCTTATCCGGTCACCCCAAAGTGATCGAAGCTGCAAAAAAGGTGATGGATACACATGGTTATGGCCTGTCGTCGGTAAGGTTTATCTGTGGTACACAGGATATCCATAAAGAACTGGAAGCTAAAATCGCTGACTTTTTAGGCACAGAAGATACCATACTTTATGCCGCGGCATTTGATGCCAATGGCGGTGTGTTTGAACCTCTGTTCAATGAGCAGGATGCCATTATATCCGACGAGCTGAACCACGCTTCTATTATAGATGGTGTACGTTTATGCAAAGCCCAGCGCCATCGTTACAAACATGATGACATGGCCGATCTGGAAGAAAAGCTGAAGGCCACGCAAAATCTCCGTCACCGTATTATCGTTACCGATGGGGCTTTCTCTATGGACGGCACTATAGCCCAGTTAGACAAAATTTGCGACCTGGCCGATAAATACAAGGCATTGGTAATGATAGACGAGAGCCATTGCTCGGGCTTTATGGGCAAAACCGGTCGCGGTACGCATGAGCACCACAATGTAATGGGCCGTATAGACATTATCACAGGCACCTTGGGTAAAGCCCTTGGCGGCGCATCTGGTGGTTTTACATCTGGTCGTAAGGAGATTATCGATATGTTACGTCAGCGTTCTCGTCCGTATCTATTCTCTAATACCCTCGCGCCAGCTATTACAGGTGCATCAATAGGTGTGTTGAACATGCTAAGCGAAACCACCGATTTGCGCGACAAATTAGAAAGCAACACTAAATACTTCCGCGAAAAAATGACCGAGGCGGGCTTCGACATCAAACCAGGTGTACACCCTATTGTACCGGTAATGCTATACGATGCTAAACTGGCCCAGGAGTTTGCCGCCAAAATGCTGGAAGAAAGCATTTATGTAATTGGCTTCTACTATCCGGTTGTTCCGCAAGGCAAAGCACGCATCCGCGTTCAGATATCTGCAGCACACGATGTTGAACATTTAGATAAAGCTATTGCTGCGTTTACCAAGGTAGGTAAGGCCTTAGAGGTGATTAAATAATTATGAGTAAATTAGCGGTTTGTAGCCGAAGCACAAATGCGCTTCAGAATAAAAAGATATAATGCAAGATCAGATCAACCAATATACTGCCGATATTGAGGCTTTTAACCCTGCTAACGCAGATGAGCTGGAAGCCTTTCGGATAAAATATTTAGGTACCAAGGGACTTATTAAGGACCTTTTTGAACAATTTAAAAGCGTTGGCCCCGAAGAAAAACGTGTGTTTGGTAAAGTGCTTAACCAGTTTAAGCAAATGGCCGAAGCTAAGTATGCAGAGCTAAAAGAAACTTTAGACGGACAACAGACAACCAATAACGGACAGCAACAAGACCTTACTTTACCAGGTAATGGTTTCGAGGTGGGTTCGCGCCACCCGCTATCGTTGGTGCAAAGCGAGATCGTTGATATATTTAAACGTTTAGGTTTCGTTGTGGCCGAAGGCCCCGAAATTGAGGACGACTGGCACAACTTCTCAGCCCTTAACTTCCCGGATGAGCACCCGGCGCGTGATATGCAGGATACTTTCTTCATTAAAAAGAATAGTGGTAAGGATGATATCGCCTTGCGTACCCACACCTCTTCGGTACAGGTGCGTATGATGGAGAACGGTAAACCACCGTTCCGCGCACTTATGCCTGGCCGCGTTTACCGTAACGAGGCTATTTCGGCACGTGCCCATTGCTTTTTCCACCAGATAGAGGGTTTGTACATCGACGAAAACGTTTCTTTTGCCGACCTGAAGCAAACGCTTTACCACTTCGTACAGGAACTATACGGCGAAGGTACCAAGGTACGTTTCCGCCCGTCATATTTCCCATTCACCGAGCCATCTGCAGAGATGGATATCTCTTGTACCATTTGTAAAGGTGCCGGTTGTAACATGTGTAAACACTCGGGTTGGGTTGAGATTTTAGGCTGCGGCATGGTTGATCCTAACGTTTTGGAAAACTGCGGTATCGACAGTAAAAAATATACCGGCTTTGCCTTCGGTATGGGTGTAGAGCGTATCACCAACCTAAAATATGTGATTAAAGATCTGCGTTTATTCTCTGAGAATGATGTACGTTTCTTAAAGCAATTTAAAACAGAAATGATATGAGGTATCGCTTAGGTATGCTGTTGATTGGCATGTTGTGTTTTGTTTCGTGCGGAAAGGATAACCAATCTACCATACCTTACGTTGCCGTAAATTTTCAGGCGCCATTATCAGATCCCCGGTTAAGCAAGCTTAACAGCATTGGCGGTGCGGTAACGGTAAGCGGCTATGGTGTAGCAGGTTTAGTGCTATACCATAGCGCGGATGGCAGCTACCATGCCTATGACCGTTGCAGCAGCTACGAGCCCGAAAAGAAATGCGCTGTTAATATAGACGATACCGGCTTTCAGGCGGTTGATCCATGCAGTGGTTCTAAATTTTCGCTGGCCGATGGCTCGCCTGTAAAAGCTCCTGCATCACGTTCATTACGGGCGTATCTGGTATCTGTGAATAATTTTACCATATTTGTGTCTAATTGATACATGGAAGCCGATAAAATAAAAGAAAGCATTAAGCGGGCTGCGCAGGAGTTGTTCCGCAAATTCGGTTATCACAAAACCAGCGTAAACGAAATTGCCAAGCGGGCTAAAATAGCTAAAGCCACCATTTACAAATACTTCGACAGCAAGGAGCAAATTTTGCATGCCTTGCTGATGGACTATATTAAGGTAAGTGTGGACGAATTGATCAATAGCGACAGCCACCAAATGGATGAGGAAGCGCACCTCACCAACTTAATTCTTAAAACAAGTCGTCTATCGTACACCATTTGCAACGAGTTTATTGGCTGGGACTTTATTCGCGAATCAACCAACTCGCAGGAATTCCTCAAAAACCTCTCTAACGAACTGGAAGAATTGCTATTAAGCTCGTTTACCAAACTGAGCGGTATGCGCAAAATGGAAAGTTATCACCAGCGCCTACGCTTCCTTATTAAATGCAGCAAGAGCATTGTATTTAGCTTTGCATTTACTTCGGTTAGTGATGCCGACGTGCGTAAAAACTTTGTATCCTTCCAAAAAGAGATTCTTCCTTATTTAGTAAAAGCAGCCATTACGGTTTAATTTTTTCCAATCTGTTTGGATTATTAATTTGCATTCAGTTACTTTGTATTGCAAAGTACTTTTAAAGTATCAAATTGAAAATTCTATTACGCCGAATAACAAGTTAGATTTCAGTGTGGCCCTACCCAACGAACCTATTTAAAATTGAATCATTAATTATCAGTCATTTACAATAAAATCACAAAATGGACTTTAATTCAAAAAAGCTTTCGTTAGTGCTTTTGGGCGCTACAGCTATCGTTTGCTCCCGAACATTGTTCTTCTTTTTTAATGATCCCGAAGGCCCGAATCTTGTAGTAGTTGGAGGGATGGCAATCGCCATATATCTGCTATCCTTTGCTGCTTACGCATTTATGCCTTCCAAAATAGAGGGACTCAAAAGGTTTTCAATAGCAGTTTGTTTGCAAATATTGGCCGTTATTGTTCTCTATTTCTTTATGAAGTAGTTTTCTATTCAGCAATGCAAAGCAGGCCCTGCGGGCCTGCTTTTTTTAACAAAAAATTAACACTATACCAATTTGGTTTTCGGTATAAAAATTACTATGTTAGCATAATAAATTTTTACATCATGAGCCGGGAATTAAATGATTTTTCAGCACAGATTGATGAACAGTTCGACCTGTCTGACGTAGCCACCAATAGCTTCTGGGTTTTCTTTATAGCAATCTTCGCCTAGTTTACACTGCGGGCAACGGTTTTTACATTTAACGTTTTAAATAATTGGGTTAACTTTGCAGCCTGATGAATAAGACTGCGAATTATAAACTGGTAGAAAGCGTTAGTGTAATTGATATTGCCGAAGAGGGTAAAGGCGTTGGCAAAGCCGATGACCTGGTGCTTTTTATTGAGAAAGCCGTACCCGGCGATGTTGTTGATGTAGAAATTTACCGTAAAAAGAAAAACTTCGGTGAGGCCCGCATCAAGACAATCGTAACCCCTTCCGAATACCGCACCACTCCTTTCTGCGAGCACTTTGGTACATGTGGCGGCTGCAAATGGCAACACATGACCTACCCTGCTCAACTGCAGTTTAAACAAAAAACAGTCGCCGATGCGCTTGGCCGTTTAGCCAAGCTGGATGTTAGCGACATTATGCCCATTGTAGGCTCGCCAGAAGACAAATACTATCGTAACAAGTTAGAATATACCTTCTCAGACAAACGCTGGCTTAACGAGGGCGAGAACCGTGATAACGAAACCTTGGATATGAATGCCCTTGGTTTCCACATTCCCGGCAGGTTTGATAAGATATTGGATATTAACCATTGCTATTTACAGGCCGATCCATCGAACGAGTTGCGCCTTAGCCTGCGCGATTTTGCCAAGCAAAACAACATCAGTTTTTATAACCTCAAGAACCACGAAGGCGCATTGCGTAACCTGGTGATCCGCACCTCGTCAACCGGTGAGTTGATGGTTATTGTGATATTTGCCTATCCAAGCGAGGAGCAGGTTAAATTGGTAATGGATTTCGTGGAGCAGGGTTTCCCGGAGATTACTTCGTTATTATATATCATCAACCAAAAGAAGAATGATACGTTCTTCGATCAGGAAGTGATCAGTTGGAAAGGTCCGCAGTATATTCACGAGGGAATGGACGAGATCAGGTTCCGTATAGGGCCTAAATCTTTTTACCAGACCAATGCCATCCAGGCCAAAAAACTATATGAGATAACCCGCGATTTTGCAGGTTTTACCGGCAGCGAACTGGTTTACGATTTATACACCGGCGCAGGCACCATTGCCAACTTTGTGGCCAAACATGTAAACAAAGTAGTTGGGGTTGAATATGTGCCTTCGGCTATTGAAGATGCCAAGATCAATTCGCAGATCAACAACATCACCAATACCGACTTTTATGCGGGTGATATGAAGGATGTGCTGAATGCTGAATTTGTGCAAACCCACGGCAAACCAGATGTTATCATTACCGACCCACCACGCGCAGGTATGCACGCCGATGTAGTTGCCCGCCTGATGGAGATCGAAGCCGAGAAAATTGTATACGTAAGCTGTAACCCTGCCACACAGGCACGGGATATGCTGATATTGAAAGAAAAATATGACACCATTAAAATTCAACCGGTGGATATGTTTCCGCATACCCAGCACGTGGAGAATGTGATGTTGTTGCAGTTAAGGAAATAGAAGAATAGGACCGTTTTGTCATCCAGAGCGACAGCGAAGGACCTTCTTCGCCCTGTGCAGCTGCTGTTCATAATGAAGAAGATTCTTCACTAACGCTCAGAACGACAAATATTGGTTTTAGAAATAAAAACATTTGATCAAATGGATCCGGAAGAATTATTAAACGAGGGCGCTCAGCCGAAAAAGGAAAGCCCACTTAAAAGCCTTGAGGTTGACCTGAAACTATTCAGCGAATCGATGCGCGAGGTTGCGGTAGAGATTATGGTAGAAGGACTTTCGCTATATCCCATATTTGTAGCGCACCAGCACGAAGTTAAACTTGGTGAGGAAATTCTGAACAAAGTAGACCTGAATACCGAATGGAGCATAAACGCATCAACACTCGAAGAATTTGTTGAACGCGGTGTAATAAAAAAAGAACTAAAGCAACGTTTTATCGATAACTACAAAAACCCCGACGACTTTATGTGCATTTTCGTAATTGTACCTGAGGGGGCTAATTTTGTATTTTTTCCATATTCAAAAGAATAATAGTAGTTTCGGTTATCCATAAAGATATGTCAGAAAAAAGACTGCAAATACTTGATCCAAAGCAAATACAACAGAAAATAGATCGTATTGCTTATCAGATACTCGAAGACAATTTTGAGGAACAAGAGATCGTTATTGCGGGTATTTTACCGCAGGGCTCTAACATTGCTATCAGGCTTAAAGCCATACTGGATACCATTGCCCCGTTTAAAAGCAAGCTCATTAACATTGAGCTGCAAAAACATATCAGCAACCTTAACTTCAAACTGGATACCCCAATTGAAGAATGTACCAACAAAGTAGTGATACTGGTTGACGACGTAATGAACAGCGGCAAAACGCTGGCTTACGGTTTCGGTGTGTTTTTAGATGTGCCGCTTAAAAAACTGCGCACCGTGGTATTGGTAGATCGCAACCACAAAAGCTTCCCGGTTACTACAGATTATTCAGGCATTGCGTTATCGACGCTATTGAACGAGCACGTTGATGTACAGCTAACCGAAAGCGGCGAGAACGATGCGGTTTGGTTGGGATAGTCCTGTTAAAATATTCTTACTCTTACTGGTAAGTGGCGGCATATCATCTTGTAATACGCCTGATACCAATCAAATTAACAAGGTTTTTCAGCCGGTGTACAATGGCAAAGCCGTGAAGGGGAAATTCCATTATGGACCGTACAATCATTTTTGCCCTTGGGGTTATTTCTTACACGACGATTCGACATTTACATTCGAAGGAAATTGCGAAGGGCGAGCTGAATCGAGTTTAGGAAACTGGCATCTTACAAAGGACAGCATTGAGGTAAGTTCTTTTGAAAAGAGCCCGACCAATATAGCTTTTCACGTTTATTGTAGTAAGTACAACAACAAAGCCGAGACAACCTTCATTATCCTGGATAAAGGGCATAAACCAATTGAAAACTTTTTAATAGAACCATTCAATAATCAACCTGGATACACCTATAAAAACGAATACGGGTTTTTATTAAACTCAGACGCTGATTTTACCCGTGATGAATTTGAAAAATTTCATACAGATAGTTCAGGCATTTTAAAAATCAAAAAGGGAATTTCAGATAGCTTAGATTTCGCTAAGTTAAATTTATTAGCAGGTAAAAATTTCAGAATAAGAAATCATAATCTACCCGACACTATTAAACTAACAATCAATATGGATGGCCGTCCGTTTTACTATGATGCATTAAAATATGAGGATGGCAAAAGCACATTTAAGTTTAGATATGCTAATGGCAAAATGGTCTTTTAACTACTAGCCAAAATCTCTTCCAACTTTTCAGCGGTAAGGCTTAGGCCGTCTGCAATAATACCAGCTTTAAGATAGTGTGTTTCGCGTTCGGCGAGTTTGTCGGCTATAAAGGCAACTAAGTCATCACCGTGCTTGCCGTGCAGTAGCGGGCGCTCTTCCTTACCATGTTCTAAACGGTTAGCGAGGGCTTTGGGTGGCATCTGGATATAGATCACCTTACCATTGGCATTCATCCAATCCATGTGGTCGAAATAGCAAGGCAGGCCACCGCCTGTAGAGATAATAGTCTGCTCTGAAAAATCTGTGTATTTTAAAATGTTCGACTCTTCTTTGCGGAAGGCTTCTTCGCCATGGCTAACAAAATAATTAGCGATTGTTGTGCCTTCTTTTTGCTCGAAAAGCTCATCGAGATCCACAAACTTATAGCCCAGTCTGGCCGCTAACCTTCGGCCAAGGGTTGATTTACCGCAACCCATAAAACCAACTAAAAAGATCTTCATTGCTGGCGTAAATAAGTTTTAACAACGTCGTCGTACTTGGGCAGACTGTGGTAGTGCCATTTGGCAACTACGGTTCCGCCCTTCATCAATAACACACCGGGATTAGATCTTACTATGGTTTTCAACGGAACGCCATCGGCATAATAGATCTCTGATATCAAGTGATGTTTCTTAGCGAAAGCTGTTGCATCAGCAGGTGAGTTTGAAGTTACCAATACCGTGCGAATATTATAATTATCGGTAAGGTTAGCGGCTAATGCATTGATACGGCCAATGGCCTGCTCGTCGGTATGGCCTAAATCATAAGCTACAATGATGAGATTATAGAACGGGTTAGACAGTAACTCCTGCGTATAATTAGTACCCGAAGCATCCTGTATAGCCAGGTCGCGTATTTTGGGTTCGAAACCTTTTTTAACTAGGCGAGATTGGGGTTCACCCACCACTTCCCAGTTGCTATCTTTCCAGATACCCGATTTCATATATTCCTTATCGGTCATTACCTTGGTGGCGTTGTTTGTTTTATTTTTAAGCTGATAAGTGATCTCAAATTCATCGGGCATTGCACCCGGAGGCGTTTTCATTTCATCGGGCAGGTTAGCTCCTACCTTATAAGGCAGAAAATCTATCACCGGTAAAAAGTTATAAGTATATAAACCGAAGCCAAATGAAAACACAACTGCACCCAAAAACAGGCTGTTACCCACTGATGGACTAAATAATGGCATAATAGTGCGGCGTTTCATAAATATCACCAGCACCAAGGCCAGTAATACCATGTCTTTACTAAACGACTGCCAGGGCGTAAGCGGAATGGCATCGCCAAAGCAACCACATGTTTGTACCACTTTAAAAAAGGCCGAGTAAAAGGTTAAAAAGCCGAAAAAGATAATCAGCAATAATAATCCCCAGGCAACCTTAACGGCATGTGTGCCGATTAACAGCGCAAAACCCAGCAGCATTTCTATAGCACATAACGTGATAGCAATAGTTAAAGCCAACGGGTTTAAAAACATCATGTGAAATACCTCGAAGTATTCCTGCAATTTATAGCTGAACCCAAGCGGGTCGTTAGCTTTAATCAGTCCCGAAAATATAAAGAGTAAACCAACGGCTATGCGGCAAAACCATACTAATGCCTTCATTTTACATCCAGTTTAATGAGTGCAAAAACAGCATAATTCAGCATATCCTGGTAGTTAGCTGCCACCCCTTCAGAGGCTACGGTCTGGCCTTTGTTATCTTCTATTTGCTTTACACGCAATATCTTCATCAATATCAAATCTGTTAACGAGCTGATGCGCATATCACGCCATGCTTCGCCGTAATCATGGTTTTTGGCAAACATGAGGTTCTTAGTGTCCAGTACCTTAGCATCAAACATTCGTTCTACGTGCTCGGGTACAAGCTCTGTGGGTGTTTCGTTACCGCACTCTAATTGCATCAGGGCTATAACGCAGTAATTAACAATACCAATATATTCGCCCAAAATATCATCGCCCACTTTAGATACCTTTTTTTCTTCGAGCGTACGGATACGCTGCGCTTTAATAAATATCTGGTCGGTTATTGATGATGGTCTTAAAATACGCCATGCAGTGCCATAATCGCGGGTTTTTTTCATAAAAAGGCCCTTACATACATTAATAACTGCGTCGTACTCTGCTGCTGTATTACTCAAAATGGTAGTGTTAAAAAATTAAGTTTTAATGATTGATGCGATTGCAGGATGATTAGCTCCATATTGCCTTTTAGGAAAAAGTGTCGCATGCATGATCTTAATGCTATCTCAAATATTGGTTTAACTTTGCAATATCTAGTAACAAGCATCCAAAATCATCGTGGCTAAAGATACATATTTTCAGAAAAAGACAACCCTGAATGCTAAGGGAACACTGATTGATCTGAGTACCCCAAAGGTAATGGGCATCATCAACCTCACGCCCGATTCTTTCTACAGCCAAAGCCGTAAGCCCCAAGTCACTGACGCTCTGCAACAAGCCGAAAAGATGTTGGCCGATGGTGCTGCTTTTTTAGATCTTGGTGCCTACTCGTCGCGCCCCGGCGCTGTGGATATTTCTGCTCAAGAGGAGATAGACCGCCTTTTACCTGCGGTTGAAGCCATTGCACAAGCATTCCCAGAAGCCATAATGTCGATAGATACCTTTCGGGCATCGGTTGCCGATGCTGCCGTTAAAGGTGGGGCGCATATTATAAACGATATTTCTGGCGGACAACTCGATGAACAAATGTTTGAAACCGCGGCCCGCTTGCAGGTACCCTACATTCTGATGCACATGCGCGGTACCCCCACAACTATGACGCAGCTGACGGATTACAACGATATTTTCACAGATGTTTTTGACTACCTGCAACAAAAATACGCCGAACTGAAACGATTAGGCGTACACGATGTAGTCCTGGACCCCGGTTTCGGCTTCGCCAAAAAAACAGAACAAAGTTACGAGCTGCTTAACCGCATGCAGGATTTTGATATGCTGGGTTTACCGGTATTGGTCGGCGTATCGCGCAAGCGGATGATTTACCACTTAACGGGCGGTGAAGCTGCCAACGCGCTTAACGGCACTACTGTTATAAACACCATTGCTTTAACAAAGGGCGCAAATATTTTGCGGGTACATGATGTAAAGGAAGCCGTTGAGGCCGTTAATATTTATCAAATGTTGAAATAGAACGCATCTACCTACCAGTTCTTGGTCATTAAGTTAATTATATCGATAGCGTTACGCCTGTCCCAATAAGGCGAGCAATATTTATTATAGTATTCGGGCGCGTAGTAATATAATAAGCGCGATTTATCTTTCCTGATGATCCAGATAGAATAGCCCGCGGCATTATCAATACCTATTGGAAATTTATGATGCTTTCCGTTAACTACGGTGTCTACCTCCGTGCAGGTGGGATATACCTCGTCGTCATCAATGGCGAATAAATTATTAGTAACCAGTCTGGAAATCAGCGTATCACTCTCCGCTTTATATTTATCAGGAACTGGTACAGGTGGATCATATTTGGCAAGGCTCCCCTCCTTGTTGTGAAAGTTCATTTTTTGCCACTTCCCATTCTTGCAGACTAATAAATGGTAGTCAGAATCGTATTTCCAGTTGTAATGGGTACGCAGCGCAATAATCATATCAAAATCTTTGACATGGTTGCGCAACACCGTATCCATGTGGCTGGTGTACCTTAAATTACTAACGAAATCAGGGATAACTATTTGTGAAAAAACAGTACAGCTGCATAATGAAAATATCAAAAGCAGTAATATTCTTTTCATGGCCCTGAAAATACGCATTAAGGCCCAAATTACCAAGATAAGGCAGTCCGGTGTTAGTTAAGGTATTGAAGGATGCTCTCCACGTACTCGCGGTTGTTGGCTAAACGAGGCACTTTGTGCTGCCCGCCAAGCTTGCCTTTCTGCTTCATCCATTTAAAAAAGGTACCGCAGGGAGCCACATGCACTACCGGGCGATGCAATGCCATATCCTTAAAACGCTTGGCGTCATAGTCGGAATTGAGTTTGCGCAGGGTCTCGTCGAGCAGGTCTACAAACCTGTCGAACTCGGCCGGCTTTTTTTCAAACTCAATGATCCATTCGTGCCCGCCGGCTTTTTTATCAGAAAAATAAACCGGACCAGCGGTATAATCCTGTATTACGGCACCGGTTTGGCGACAGGCCTCTTCAATGGCGCGGTCGGCATTATCTACAATTACTTCTTCGCCAAAGGCATTAATATAGTGTTTGGTACGCCCGGTTATCTGTATCCGGAATGGTGCTAATGACGTGAACCTAATGGTATCGCCTATCATATAACGCCATAAACCAGCATTGGTGCTGATGATAAGGGCGTAGTTTTTCCCTATTTCCACCTCATCAAGCGTAAGTGTTTCGGGGTGTTCATCACCAAGATGTTCTATCGGCAAAAATTCGTACACAATCCCGTAATCCAGCATCAGCAGCATTTCGCCCGGCTCTTCCAGATCCTGAATCCCGAAGAAACCTTCCGTTGCATTGTAGGTTTCGAGGTAATACATATCATCGCTCGGAATCAGCTTTTTAAACTGCTCGCGGTAAGGCGTAAAGTTTACCGCACCATGGAAATATAGCTCCAGATTAGGCCAAACTTCCAATAGGTTATCCTTGCCGGTAATTTCGAGGATACGTTTAAAGAGCAGGATGTTCCAGGTAGGCACACCGCTAATGCCGGTCATGTTGGCATCTTTAGTGGCGTAGGCCATCTTCTCTATCTTCTCCTCAAAGTTCTCCAGCAGGGCAATATCCAGGTGTGGAGTACGATAGAACTGCGCCCACAGAGGTAAATTCTTCATAATTACCGCCGATAGGTCGCCGAAAAAGGTATCTGCATTGAGCTGGCTCACCTGGTGGCTGCCGCCCAGCGTTAAAATTTTGCCGGTAAAAAGTTTCGAATCGGGGCGATTGTTAAAGTACATGGTCAACATGTCTTTACCGCCCTTAAAGTGGCACTCTTCCAAGGCTTCCTCGCTTACCGGGATAAACTTGCTCCTGTCATTGGTTGTGCCCGATGATTTTGCGAACCACTTGATTTCTGACGGCCATAACACGTTCTGCTCGCCTTTCAGCATGCGGTCTATGTAGGGTTTCAGGCTGTCGTAGTTTTGCAGGGGCACCCGCTGTTTAAACTCGTTGAGGTTGCTGATGCTTTTGTAGTGATGCTTTTTACCCCACTCGGTGTTCTCTGCACCCGATATTAATTTCTCAAACCACTCCTCTTGTACTTCGTTGGGGTACTTCATAAAAAGCTCTATCTGGTGCATGCGTTTCTTCATGAGCCAGGTAGCAACGGAGTTAATGAGGGTCATAGATAATGGTTAGTTAGTATGGTATTATAAAAAGGTTTTGCGTTTTAAAACAAAGTTTGCTCCGAGATATACTTTACGTACCATCTCATTAGCAGCCAATACCTCAGGCACGCCCGACTCGAGAATTTTACCCTCGAACAACAGGTAAGCCCTATCGGTAATAGATAGCGTTTCCTGTACGTTGTGGTCGGTAATCAGGATGCCAATGTTACGGTGCCTTAGTTTAGCCACCATCGACTGGATCTCTTCTACTGCGATGGGGTCAACCCCTGCAAAAGGCTCATCCAGCAGGATAAAGTTTGGCTCGGCAGCCAGCGCACGGGCAATTTCCGTACGGCGGCGTTCACCTCCCGAAAGCAGGTCGCCACGGTTACGGCGCACTTTGTGAAGGCTAAACTCGTCTATCAGTTCTTCCAGTTTTTCCTGCTGACGAACTTTGTCCAGGTCGCCCATTTCCAACACGGCCTTAATGTTATCCTCTACCGAAAGCTTACGAAAAACCGAAGCCTCTTGCGCCAGGTAACCGATGCCCTTTTGGGCGCGGCGGTACATTGGGTCGCCGGTAATGTCTTTTTCTTCTAAATAGATCTTGCCTTCGTTGGGTTTTATCAACCCCACGATCATATAAAACGAAGTGGTTTTACCGGCACCGTTAGGGCCAAGCAAACCAACAATTTCGCCTTGCGCAACATCAAACGATACGTCGTTTACAACGGTACGCTGTTTATATTTCTTTACCAGGTGCTCGGCACGTAATATCATATCTTAATTTTATCCTAACCGAAAAAAGCCCGGCAGGTTTTTTATAATTGGTCGCTTAATCTAATTCCTTTGATGTTCAACTGGATAGACCGCCTATCGCGCCAAACATTTTCTTCTATCGTATAACAAATATCAAACGGAAGCCCGCGCTTTAACTCGGGCAGCCAAAGTGCCTGCCCAAAGGCAATGCAATCAAATATAGCCGAACCTTGCTGCATTACGCACATTTTTAAATGGTCCATACCAACAAGCGAAGGCTGGTTGTGCAGATTTACCCCACGCGATAAAAACACAGGCGTCATATTCTCCGGGCCAAATGGGCCGTACTGGCTTAGCACCCGGAAGAATTTGCTGTCGATCTGATCCAAGGTTATCTCGGCATCTATCCTGATTTCCTGTATTAACATTTCGGGGGTAATGGTGGCGTTAACCACCTCCTCAAAGCGATCCATAAAGGCGGGCACGTTCTCCGGCGGCATGGTTAAACCTGCCGCGTATTTGTGGCCGCCGTATTGGGTTAACAAGTCACTACAGCCACTCAGTGCCTCGTACAGGTCAAAGCCCAATACCGAGCGTGCTGAACCTGCTACATGCCCGTTAGAACGCGTAAGCACCACCGTAGGGCGATAATATTTTTCAGTCAGTCGCGATGCTACGATACCGATGACACCCTTGTGCCAGGTTTCATTGAAGACCACGGTCGATTTACGGTTAATCAGCACCTCATCCTGCTTAATGATACTCAGCGCTTCATCGGTTATCGACAGATCGTGCCCCTTACGTTCGGTGTTCTGAATGTTGATGAGGGCACCTTTCTCGCGTGCAGCTTCCATCGATGTAGCAATTAAAAGCTCTACCGCATGCTTGGCATCATCAATCCTGCCCGCTGCATTGATGCGCGGACCGAGTAGAAATACCACATCAGAAATATTCACGCGCTCTTTTTTACCCGCCACTTCCATTAATACCTTAACGCCGGTACAAGGGTTGGTATTTAACTGCTGCAAACCGTAATGTGCCAGCGTGCGGTTCTCGCCGGTAATATGTACAATATCGCAGGCTATGCTAATGGCTACCAGATCGAGATAGCAGCTTATTTCTTCGAAAGGGATGCCGTTTTTTTCGGCATAGGCCTGTATCAGTTTAAAACCGATCCCACAGCCCGAAAGTTCTTTATAGGGGTAATCGCAATCGCTTCTTTTCGGATCGAGTACTGCCACAGCTTCGGGTAACTGATCGCCGGGTAAGTGGTGATCGCAGATAATAAAATCAACACCTAGACTATTTGCGTGTGCTATTTTATCAACCGATTTAATACCGCAGTCCAAAGCAACAATAAGGTCAAACCCATTGGCCGCTGCATAGTCAATCCCTTGGGTTGATATGCCGTACCCTTCGGTGTAGCGGTTGGGGATATAGTATTCGATGTTATCGGTAAACTTTTTAAAGAAACTGTACACAATTGAGACTGCAGTAGTACCATCTACGTCGTAATCACCGTAGATCATTATTTTTTCACCCTTGTCAATGGCTTTTTCTATCCGGTTGATAGCTTTTTCCATGTCGGCCATCAGGAAAGGATCGTGCAGGTGGCGGATATCCGGGCGGAAAAAGAACCTCGCTTCTTCAAAATCGGCAATACCACGTTGCAGTAGCAGCGCACTCAGTACCGGATCGATGTTTAGTTCGGAAGCCAGCTTTTCTACATTTCCCTGATCTGGCATCTCGCGCACCGACCACCGTTTTTGCATATCTTTGTGTGTTTAAACCGTAAATATAATTATCCGGTTAATTTAACAAACAAAGGTAAGGTCAAAAAAGCACATATAATATAACATGGAAGTTTTTGCGTTAGGAGAAGGTTCGTATTCGGTTGATGCCACTAAAAAGTTTATCCCTTTTGACCCCACAAAGGATGATGCAAAATCGAGACCAGGATCTATTTTTATCCATGTAAACCCCTTTTTAATTAAAACTGATAAGGATTTGATGGTGCTCGACACGGGCCTGGGCATGAAAGCTGACGATGGCGAATTAGTTATCCACAAAAACATCCGCAAGCATGGGTTCGACCCGGAAGATGTAACCAAGGTAATGATGTCGCACCTGCACTACGACCATGCCAGTGGCTTAGTGTTTGAAGAGAACGGCCGCCTGCATCCCAGCTTTCCGCAGGCCCAACATGTGATACAACGCAGCGAGTGGGAAACGGCGTTCTCCGGTAAATCATACTCTTATCGCGCTGAAGTGTTTGAATCACTGCAGCGTTCGGCCGATATAACTTTCCTGGAAGGCTCAGGCGAATTTATGCCGGGCATTAAATATGAGCTTTCTGGTGGCCATTGTCCCTTTCACCAGGTTTTTTGGTTTGATATCGAGGGCAAAAAGATCTTTTTCGGCGGCGACGAATTACCTGAGCCAGAACAACTACTACGCAAGTTTATAGCCAAGTACGATTTTGATGGCCGCAAGGCTATGGAGCTACGCGACATTTACGGACACAAAGCCGCAGCCGAAGGCTGGACCTGCCTGTTTTATCACGCCAAAACAATGCCTATTGGCAATGTGAGGTTGTTGGAGCACGATGCGTTTAGTGTAACACCTGCTGTTTAGTCTTAGCTAAAGAGAAGTTATTCTTCCCTCCCTCGGGAGGGTTGGGAGGGGTTTCTGTTATTGCTTAGCATACGCAAAACCCCTCCCTGCCACCACACTGGCAGCCGCCTCCTCCAATGAGGAACGTTAAAAGGCTGGTCTATAGTTATTTCTACTCAAAGATAATACAAGAAAATATCCACACTATCTAAAATTCCCATCCACAAAATCGCGGGTATAGATCTTGATCATGTCCCTAACTCTACGAAATTGTTCCATTACCTGTTCTTCACTTCCAAAGGATTTGGCTGGGTCGGGGAAGTTGTAGTGTAATTTCGTTGCGTTTGATGGAAAATAGGGGCAATTTTCTTTAGCGTTATCACACACGGTAATTACAAAATCGAAGTTGACATCTGCATACTCATCGATGTTATTAGAGGTATGGCCCGATATATCAATACCGTCCCTCTTCATAATTTCGATAGCTTTGGGGTTTACACCGTGTGTTTCTATTCCAGCGCTGTAAATCTCCGCTCTATCGCCCGCAAATTCTCTCAGATAACCTTCAGCAATCTGGCTTCTGCAGCTGTTGCCGGTACATAGTACCAATACTTTTTTCATTCCTTCTATTTAAACTAATAACCAAATAAGGTTGATGATGCAAAACTTGGCATCCCAGCCAAAAATCAGCTGCAATACCAACACGGATGCCGTAATTACAATGGCCTTTTTATATCTTTTGAGTTTAAGTAACATTAGCAACAGCCTGATCCCGGTGTACAAGACGCCCCACTTTGAGCCAGATTTTTAAGCTGAATCTTGGGTTTACCCGCTGCAGCTGGCGTACAGCATTCTTCACCATTATCATCAGTGCCACAACTGCCACCTCTGGCAATAGCTTTACATTGAGTAAAGTCCGGGTTGAGATCAACGATTAGGTTCTCGCCCTCAACCAATATTGCACCCGGATACATTTGGCGGGTATCAAATTGCGAATTACCAAATTCGATCTTAACCGTTGCCAGTGGGTTTAATGGCAGGGCCTTTTCAACCAATTCGACAATGGAAAGCGCCTTGCTAACCTGCATGGCGCGGTTGCCTTCGCTTTCTTTAGGTTCCCATAATTGCACAATAATTTCGGTCCAGCTATTCATTTTACCGCCACAGTCTACCGACGTAATGGGCGCTTGTTTAATCTCTGTAATGTGATAAGATGCATCAACCCAGGTATTGGCCGTATATTGAAATTGCAGTATAAGGTTGGGATGTTGTAATAACGTATCCTTAAATGATTGCCAGTTCATCAGTTCTGTGTATTTCATAACATTTATATCTATTGTAATATTACGATTGATTTGATCAAATTTTTTTAACAGCAGCCCGTGCTACCTTTATAAGCAGCAAAGAAATTGCCTAGTTGTGCTTGAAGCAAGCTCCATGTTTTCGGCTCTATGCAATAGCACACCTTAACTCCCTCTATAGTACCCTGAATAATACCTGCGTTCTTCAATTCTTTTAAGTGTTGAGATATGGTTGCCTGTGCCAGGCCCAGTTCATCTACCAGGTCGCCGCAGATGCAGGCGTTGGCTGCAATAATGTGTTGCAAAATTGCAATACGGGCTGGGTGTGCAATTGCTTTAAGCAATAAGGCCAGCCTGTTTTGCTCTTCAGAGAATATTTCTGTTTTGGTGATGCCCATATCCATCGCAATATTACGATTAAAAAAATCACAATCAAAAAAAGACCCGATAATTTTATCAGGCCCTTTATATTTTAAACAAAATTGTTGTTGCTTTTATTGCTTAAGCGTGGTTCTCTACGCCAAATAATTCGCGAATCTTATCAATGTTAAGTGGTTTCGATATAAAATCTTTTACCAGTGAGTAAGATTTAGCTTTGTTAATATCGTTACTGAAAACAGACGATGAGATGATGAAGATTTTAGATTTTCCGGTAGGGTCTATGTTCAACCTTTTGTACTCGTCCAAAAACTCCCAACCGTTCATCAGGGGCATATTTATGTCCAAAAGGATATAATCGGGCAGATTTTCCGGGCCGTTAGCCTGCATCTTCAGCAGTTCGTCAATCGCAAACCTGCCATTAAGACAAGCTTTGATCTCACTGCTGACCAGGGCTTTTTTGATGAGCTTAATCGAGATGAAGTTGTTAATTTCATCATCATCAACAAGCAAAATACTAACGGAGCGGGAATTATTAGTCATATAAATGCTTATACGCAGTCACAAATAAAAGGTTTTATTCTCAAATGTGATAAATAAAAAACCCGGAACAAACTTTTATTCCGGGTTTTTTATCAATTGGCTACTTATTAGCGAATTATTTTTGCGCTACAAGCGTAATGTCTAGTATAAAGTTGTCTTCGATCGCTTTATCACCAATGCTTTCGAAGAAGCTTTTCGAACCGTATTTAACATTGTATTTTGCACGGTCAACAGCTACACCTTTAGCAACTGCAGTTAAAGTGTTACCGTTTACAGAATAGTTAACCGGGAAAGTAATTGCGTTGGTTGTGCCTTTAATAGTAAGGTTACCAGTTACGTTTGCAACACCGTTACCAGCAGGGGTAATTTTAGTAGCTACGAATTGTGCAGTTGGATATTTATCTACACCGAAGAAATCATCTGATTTTAAGTGACCAACTAATTTTGCATTATAATCAGCATCAGTTAAGTCGGTATTAGCGATTGATTTCATATCGATAGTAAAAGTACCGCTAACTGGAGCTTTACCATTGGTTACTACGTTACCACCAGATACTTTGATAGTACCTTTGTGCTCGCCACCGATTTTTTTACCAGTCCACTCAATGTTGCTTTTTTGAGCGTCTACTTTATAAGTAGTTTCATTTTTGTTGGTTGTAAAAGCAAACAGACTAACTACTGCTAAGGCTGCTGCGATTGATTTAAGTGCTTTCATTTTATTTCGTTTCAAATTTGTAGAACAAAGGTAACGTAAAAAATACATGTTGCAACACGTATTTAATATTTTTGCTTTATGCTGACAAATCGTTGTATCTTGTTTAATGAGAAGATAATACCAATGATGAAGAAAGTACTGGTACTACTGGCGCTAAACTGCAGCCTGGGTTTGGCCTACGCGCAAATAAAAACACCGGCGCAATTATACGGTAATTTGTTTGAGGAAGTGCAGATGCAGAAAATATATCCCGACGGCAAAACCTTCCCCGACGCTACGCCTCGCCGTGATCCCGAACAGATAGTAAAGGAATACGAAGCATTAAAGAATAAGCCCGATTTTAACCTGGCCGATTTTGTGCATCAAAACTTTAATGCACCCGTTGGCAGCAGCATTATTTTTAAAACGGATATTAAAGAAGGTATACGCAAGCATATTGACACCCTTTGGAATGTTTTGCTGCGTGTGGCCGACACCACCAAGGGTACATCGCTTATACCACTGCCCCACCCTTATATTGTACCTGGTGGCCGTTTCAGGGAAGTTTATTACTGGGACTCGTACTTTACCATGCTTGGGTTGGAGGAAAGCCATAGGTACACGGTTATAGAAAACATCATTAAAAACTTCGCTTACCTCATAGATACTTATGGCCATATTCCTAACGGTAACCGTACCTATTATCTCAGCCGTTCGCAGCCGCCATTTTTCTCACTGATGGTAGAATTACTCGCTAAAACAAAAGGACCGCAAACGCTGGTTACCTATCAGTCCGAGTTGGTTAAAGAATATAGGTACTGGATGAATGGTAGTGATACCCTAAAACCTGGCAATGCTTTTGAGCATGTGGTGCGCCTGGGCGATGGAACCTTGCTTAACCGTTATTACGATGCCAGCGACAAACCACGCGAAGAATCTTACCGGGAGGATGTGCTCGAGGCTAAAAAGAGCCAGCAAAAGCCTGAGGAGTTTTACCGCAACATCAGGGCCGCGGCCGAGTCGGGCTGGGATTTTAGCAGCCGCTGGTTGGCAGATGGCGAACACTTGTACACCATACAAACCACTAATATTGCCCCGATAGATCTGAACTCGCTGCTGTATCACCTCGAAACTGTGATCGCAAAATCGTACCAGATCAAGGGAGATAAAAAGACAGCCTCATTATACTTGGCTAAAGCTTTTAAACGCAAGGCCGCCATTAACAAATACTGCTGGAACGCTACCGAAGGTTGTTTTGCCGACTATAATTGGAAACTGAAAACCCAGTCGCCGCAGATTAGTATTGCCACGGCATATCCACTATTTTTTATGCTTGCCGATATGCCGCAGGCAAAAAAGGTAGCTGCTATAGTGAAAGGCAATTTTTTGCAGCCCGGAGGTGTAGCTACTACCCAATTAAAAACCGGCCAGCAATGGGACAGACCAAATGGCTGGGCACCGCTGCAATATATTGCTATTACAGGGCTCCACAATTACCACCTCGACAGCCTGGCCAAATTAATTGCCTTGCGCTGGGTTAAAATAAACAACGATGCCTTTGAGCAAACCGGCAAGCTAATGGAAAAATATAATACCGAAAACAATGCAGCAAAAGCCGGAGGCGGCGAATATCCTTTACAGGATGGTTTCGGCTGGACTAACGGGGTATTGCTAAAGCTGATGAATACGTATAAGATCAAATCTAACGAGAAGGTGTTGGAATCGACGCTGTAAAAAAAAAGATCAATTCGTCATGCTGAACTTGTTTCAGCACCCCACTTGCTAAGCATATGCGATAAATTGGCTACCTGTACTATGGGTTCCCGAAACAAGTTCGGGATGACGGGTTAAGATAATAAGTGCCCTGTCGCAACTTTAGCGTAAGCGTAACTTGCGACTGATGTTATGTAAGCCTTAAATTAAATTTGAATGAAGTTAAAAACTATTGATGCATCATCGTTAACACCAGCCGAAATGCAGGCCTATTTGCACTATGCCGTAGCACCCCGGCCAATATGCTTTGCATCCACTATTGACAAAAACGGCCTGGTTAATTTAAGTCCCTTTAGCTTCTTTAATGTATTTAGTATCAATCCGCCGATATGCGTTTTTTCGCCTACCAGCAGGGCGCGCGATAACACCACTAAACACACGCTCGAAAACGTTTTGGAAGTACCTGAGTGCGTAATTAATATTGTGAACTACGACATGGTGCAACAGACTTATTTAAGTAGTATGGATTACCCGAAAGGCGTAAATGAATTTTCGAAAGCAGGGTTTACGGAATTGGCTTCGGAAACGGTAAAGCCACCGAGGGTAGCAGAATCAACCATTCAATTGGAATGTGTGGTGGTTGACGTGATATCGTTAGGAAAAACCGGGGGAGCGGGCAATTTAGTTATTGCCGAGGTGAAACGGCTTCATATCAATGAAGCTATTTTGGATAATAACGGCAAAATAGACCCACATAAAATAGACCTGGTGGCGCGTTTAGGCGGCGATTGGTATTGTAGGGTAACCGGCGATAATTTATTTAAAATAGCCAAACCAGCAGGTAGTGCCGGAATAGCTATTGGCTTTGATGCTTTTCCTGAGGAGGTTAAAAACTCCAAAATATTAACCGGGAACAACCTGGGATTATTGGGCCTTATTGATACGCTACCATCTGACGAGGACGTAAAAACTTTTAGTGAAACCGATGAAATGAAAGACCTGGTTAATAATTCTATAGGCGACACCCGCACCCTACAGCTGCATTTAAAAGCCAAACAATTGCTAGAGGACGGTCGGGTAACGGATGCCTGGAAAGTGTTATTGATGTAATCTATTTAAGCCTTAGGCAGATGTTGAAATTAAACTTATTCCTTACGCTTAAGTGGAAACGTAAGCGAGGATGCTTACCCAGGAAGATAATTCAAGCGTGGACGCTTGAATTTACGTTTTTCCATCCCCTTCACCCGCAAGTTTAAGCGTCCACGCTTAAACTCAATTTAGTACGAGCGTCCAAGCTCGAGTAGTACCCTGAGTGCGGGTTCTGAAATCTGTGTGGTGCAGCCAAGAAATAAAAAAAGACTTTAAAGTAAGTAAAAGTGGTGCATCTTAGCCAAGATCGATTTTTAAGTAATAACATAACACACTACATACCAATACAATACACTTTAAATATCAACAAAATGACTTTTAAGTAGGAACACAGTGGTGCATGTGGAACTTTGCACCATGCACCACTCCAATAATGTGAATTTGTCTTGAACCAGAATTTTCAGAATTCGGGAATTGACAGGATTATTTGTCTTACGCTGTGTCATTCCTATAATTCTTAAATCTTATAAATTCCGGTTTAAGACCATAAAAAAAGCCGGAATGCTAAACGCATTCCGGCAATTCTTAAATTCTGGTTCGAGAAATTCTATTCTCAGGTACCGAACTCAGGTGTAGTTACTTCACTTTCTTCAAACTCATAGTCCGTTAACGGAGGGCATGAGCAGATTAAGGTTCTGTCACCATAAGTATCGTTCACACGACCAACTGACGGCCAGAATTTGTATTGCGCCACATAAGGCAGCGGAAAGGCTGCTTTTTGGCGGGTGTATGGATGATCCCACTCGTTTGCTGTAATTACGGCTGCGGTGTGAGGTGCATTTTTTAATGGGTTATCAGTTTTGTCGGCGATACCTTTTTCTACGCTGTCAATTTCGTAACGGATGGCAATCATGGCATCACAGAAACGGTCAAGCTCGTGCTTAGGCTCCGATTCGGTTGGCTCAACCATTACCGTACCCGCAACCGGGAATGATACAGTTGGCGCGTGGAAACCGTAGTCCATTAAACGTTTAGCGATATCTGTAACCTCAATGCCAAAGTTTTTAAATGAACGGCAATCTAAAATCATTTCGTGTGCACAACGGCCGTTTGTACCAACGTACAACACAGGATAGTGTGCCTCCAGGCGCGATTTGATATAGTTAGCGTTCAGGATAGCGTATTTGGTTGCATTAGTTAAACCATCGCCGCCCATCATAGCTATATAAGCATGAGAGATGATCAGGATAGAAGCAGAACCCCAAGGCGCTGCAGAAACAGCAGGGATTGATTTGCCTTTATCGATATCTACCACCGCGTGACCTGGTAAGTAAGGCACTAAGTGAGCCGCTACACCAATTGGGCCCATGCCAGGGCCACCACCACCGTGAGGGATACAGAAGGTTTTGTGCAAGTTAAGGTGACAAACGTCGGCACCTATATTGGCAGGACTAGTTAAACCAACCTGTGCATTCATATTGGCACCATCCATATAAACCTGTCCACCGTTAGCGTGGATAATTTCGCAGATCTCGATGATAGATTCTTCGAACACACCGTGAGTTGATGGGTACGTTACCATCAGGCACGATAGTTCGTTTTTATATTGCTCCGCGCGGGCTTTCAAGTCGGCCACGTCGATGTTACCTAACTCGTCGCACTTTACAACCACTATCTTCATACCAGCCATAGCTGCCGAAGCCGGGTTAGTACCATGTGCCGATGACGGGATCAGCGCGATGTTACGGTGGCTGTCGCCTCTATCATTATGATAAGCCCGGATCACCATTAAACCAGCGTACTCGCCTTGTGCGCCTGCATTTGGCTGTAAGCTCATGGCTGCAAAGCCAGTGATTTCGCTTAACCAATCATTTAGTTCGCTAAAGATCTGCATGTAACCACCCACCTGATCGGTTGGTGCAAACGGGTGCATTTTGCTAAACTCTGCCCAGGTAACCGGCACCATTTCGGTAGTTGCGTTTAGTTTCATGGTACATGAACCTAAGGCAATCATCGAGTGGCAAAGTGAAAGATCTTTTGCCTCAAGAGATTTAATATAACGCAGCATTTCATGTTCTGAATGATGCGAGTTGAAGATGGCGTGAGTTAAGATCTCGCCTGTACGTTGTAATTCTGCCGGGATAACGGTTTCGATGCTGCCTTTAAGCTCGTCGAAAGTTACATCGTTAATGGTTTTGCCTTTAACCTTGGCAAAGAAACGAACGATGGTTTCGATATCCTGTACGTTGGTGGTTTCATCTAACGAGATATTAACTACCGAACCATTATAGTGCAGATTCATTTCGTTGTTTAGCGCTTCGCCATGCAGCGGGCCAACTAAATCGCCAACATCAAATTTAAGGGTATCGAAGTAAGCTTCGTTTAATTGCTCGTAACCTAGTTGTTTAAGCGACTCAGCCAATAAAACACTTAGTCCGTGAATACGCTCTGCAATTAATTTAATGCCTTGTGGGCCATGATATACGGCATACATACCAGCCATAATAGCCAATAAAGCCTGTGCGGTACAAATATTTGAGGTTGCTTTATCGCGGCGGATGTGCTGCTCGCGGGTTTGCAAAGCCATACGCAATGCATAGTCGCCCGCGCTATCTATGGTTACACCGATAATACGGCCGGGGATAGAGCGTTTGTATTCTTCTTTAGTAGCAAAAAACGCAGCGTGTGGGCCACCAAAGCCCATCGGTACGCCAAAGCGTTGCGAAGTACCAACCACAATGTCGGCACCCCACTGGCCCGGAGGGGTTAGCAGCACCAGACTCATTAAGTCGGCTACTACAGTTAGTTTTATGTTTTTCTGGTGAAGCGCGTTAGCGAAATCAGTGTAGTTGTAAACGCTACCATCGCCTGCAGGATATTGCACAATAGCGCCGAACATCTGGTCGGTTAACTCAACCGTACGGTGATCGCCAATTTGTAATTGGATACCATAAGGCTCAGAACGTGTTTTTAAAATATCGATAGTTTGCGGAAACACATCTTCAGAAACGAAGAAGATATTGGCTGCTGAATTTTTACGCAAAGTATATTGCATAAACATGGCTTCGGCTGCTGCAGTACCTTCATCCAGTAAAGATGCATTGGCAATTTCCATCCCGGTTAAATCAATAACCATGGTTTGGAAGTTTAACAAAGCCTGTAAACGGCCTTGTGCAATCTCTGCCTGGTAAGGTGTATATTGAGTATACCATCCCGGATTTTCGAGAATGTTGCGTTGAATAACACCCGGCACAATTACATCATAATAACCCTGACCGATGTAAGATTTGAACACCTTGTTTTTTGAAGCTGTTTGCTTTAAAGTATTCAGGTAATCAAACTCACTTTTGGCTGCTGGCAGGTTAAGTGGTTTCTTTAACCTGATCTTTGCTGGCACAGTTTGCTCAATCAGTTGGTCTAATGAATCGGCCTTTACAGTTTTCAGCATTTTAGCTGTATCTGCTTCGTTAGGCGCAATGTGTCTGGCTTGAAATTTTTCCTGATAATTGATATTGATACTCATGTACGGAACCCCTCACGTTTTAATGGCGCAAAGGTAAGGTTTTAACACCTGAGTAACAATTCGTAAAGCAATACTTACAATAGAATTAACATTGCAAATGCCGGCACAAAAACGACTTATTTTGTAGACTATGGGCGTTTTTATATCGTACCTATCGTACCCACCTCTTGCCCTCCGGCCGGAATATGCGACAAACGCTGCAGATACATCTGTATGGTATTCTCCAAACCGTAATATAGGGCATCACTTATTAATGCATGTCCAATACTAACTTCTAGCAAACCCGGCACATTATCCGCAAAATATCTAAGGTTATTTAAGTCGAGGTCATGCCCTGCGTTTAGGCCCAAACCCACTTCCTGTGCTTTTTTTGCAGCAAGAATATATGGAGCCACTGCTAATTCAAACCCCTGGTTATAATGAATGGCATACCCTTCAGTATAAAGTTCAACCCTGTCGGTTCCCGTTTCGGCGGCTGCGGCTACCATTTCTTCTACCGGGTCAACAAACAACGATACCCGGATACCGGCATCTTTAAAACGCTTTACCATATCGGTTAAATACGCCTTGTTATTAACCGTATCCCAACCATGGTTAGAAGTAAGTTGCCCTAAAGCATCGGGCACCAAAGTAACCTGATGCGGCTTGGTGGCTAAAACCAATTCAACAAATTTCTCTTCGTCACAATTACCTTCAATATTGAATTCGGTAGTTAATATCTCCTTTAAAGCATATACGTCTGCATAACGGATATGACGCTCGTCGGGCCGTGGGTGAACCGTTATACCTTGCGCGCCAAAAGCCTCGCAATCTTTAGCTACCTGTATCAGATCGGGATTATTTCCGCCGCGTGAGTTACGAAGGGTGGCTATTTTGTTGATATTAACTGATAATCGTGTCATGGTTGATGTGTATTGATTGCCGTGGTAAATATCCCACTACACTTTAACAACACAAACATTTTTATGATTATTTTATTTTGAAATTGTACCTAACTTCCCATTATGAGACTTAAGCTGCTAACCGTTTTTTTGCTGATATATACCGCACACTCCTTCGGGCAGGCCAAATACGATCATATTACTAATTACAAGGTTTACTTGGGCTGGGCCCACCACACCCCGCAAGACTGGGTAATTATCCGAAAGTTTGACGACCGGAATAAAAACTACTACCTGTTGGTGAACCCGCAAACGCTGGAAACCAAAATTGACGATAGTAGCTTTTATCAGTCAAAACCGATGACCGGCGATGAGGTAAAAACCTTTTTCAAAAACACACCTTACCAAAAAGCACTTCGCAAAGCAGAAAAAGCATCAATAACAATTCAGGATGCAGGCATAGAACGCGGCTTGCCACAGGAAACCGGTATAAGTTTAACGGCCGATCTTTGCCCCTCTCACCGGCCTTTAGACAGGCGCATTTTCATGGATATTTTTAACGAATTTAATAAAGTTGAAAAGCCCGTTCCAATTGCGCTGTCTGTAACTGGCATTTGGATGAATAAGCATCAGCAAGATCTCGCCTGGCTCAAAGAAATGCAGGCCAAGCACGAGATCTACATTACCTGGATCAATCACTCCTACAATCATCGCGTAAGCAAAAGTGCGCCACTAAAAGATAATTTCTTATTGGAGCCGGGCACTGATATCAGCTACGAAGTTTTAGAGACGGAAAAAGACATGCTTCAAAACGGATTATTACCGTCGGTATTTTTTCGCTTTCCGGGTTTGGTTTCCGATCAGCAGTTAGTTTACAGTATCACAGGTTTCGGGTTGATACCTATTGGTACCGACGCATGGCTGGCCAAAGGGCAGCAGCCACAAGCTGGCAGTATTGTGTTAATACACGGCAATGGAAACGAACCAGTGGGTGTAAATGATTTCATCAAACTGTTGCAGTCGAAAACGCAATCAATAGCTAAAAAGCAATGGCTATTGTATGATTTAAGGGAGAGTGTAGACGAGGAATTTGTGGAGGATAAGTAGCCCCCTTAACCCGCCCCGATGGAGAGGGAAAAGAAACACGCTTCTTCATTCTCGGCCTCTTACTCAGTAACAATTCAAAATATTTTTAATCAAATACTCAAAAAACAAACTAACCATGGATCATTCGTTAATAACAACCAGTACCAGTTTAGAGGGATACAAAATCACCAAACATTTGGGCGTAGTGCGTGGCATTACGGTACGCAGTCGTAGCGCTTTAGGTAACATCGCGGGTGGTTTACAGTCGTTGTTTGGCGGGCGACTTTCTATCTATGTAGATCTTTGCGAAAACACCCGCGAAGAAGCCTATCAATTACTGATTCAACATGCCCAAGCTATTGGCGCCAATGCCATTATTAATATGCGTTACGATGCCAACGAAATTATGCAGGGCATTACCGAAGTGTTAGCTTACGGCACTGCTGTGGTAGTGGAAAAAACAGAACAATAAAAATTTTTGGTCGGTAACAGTAAATTTACCGACCAAAAAAACTTTCTTTCAGTCGGGTCCGTTTACTATATTAGATTTATAAACCTACCTGACTATGAAAACCTTAAAGCACACTTTATTAGGCTGCCTGTTAATGTTAACACTTGCCGCAACCGCTCAAAAAACTGCTAAGCCTCAACTTGTTTTTAAATCTTTGCATGATATGCCTTACCGTTTGGTTTGGCCTGCTACTGTAACCGATGGCAAGTATATTTATGCGTTGAATGGTTACGTACCAACCGGCGGTGGTTTTAGCACCAATGCCTTGAAGTACGACCCACAAACCGATAAATGGACCACTTTTAGCAAAAAGCTTGGTTATAAAATACAAACCGCAGCAGCTTATGCCAGTGACGGTTACACCTATCAATTTGGTGGAAGAAATTACAACGGCAGGCAGATTACCCAAGGTGTGCAACAAGTTAACATGCAAACCGGCGAGCCTACTCACCTAAGTGTGTATAACCCCATGGCCGGAACCTATGGTAGCGCCAGTACCTGGGGCAACAAAATATATGTATATGGCGGCACGCAGGAAAATCATCATACACTATCATCTTTATATGAGTTTGACGTGCAAAGCCAAAAGTTTACCCAGTTGGCTAATATGCCCGAGAGCCTGCAAGCTGCCGGCACTATTGTAAATGGCGTGCTTTATACCTTCGGTGGATATGACGAATTTTTAACACGCGCTTCGCAGAGTATTAATGCTTATGACATTAAAACTAACAAATGGAGTAAAGTTGGTAAACTGCCGCAGGCCGTATCTGCCAATTGTGTGGTAGCCAGTGGCAATCTGATCTTTGTAGTCGGCAATTATGACGAAGAAACTTTTATCGGATACTTTGACGTAAACACCCAAAAGTTCACCCAGCTAAAATCCAATATGGAAGGTCGCAGAGCAGCTGGCGCAGCTATTATAGATAATAAACTTTATGTATTTGGTGGCACTTCTAAATTCCACACTACAAATGGTGGCATAAATACAGTGCAGGTTGCGGATATCAATCAGTTGGTGACAACTTATTCAGCAAACCGATAATTAAAAAGGCTCCTGATTGTTAAACCAGGAGCCTTTTGTTTTCAATTTTAACCTTTCGGGTAAATATTAATATCTGTAATACTCAGCCTTGAACGGACCTTCTACCGGTACACCAATATAGTCGGCCTGATCTTGATCAAGTACTTCCAGTTCTACACCAATTTTAGCAAGGTGTAAACGGGCAACTTTTTCGTCAAGGTGTTTAGGCAAAGTATATACTTTGTTTTCGTATTTATCTGTATTAGTCCAAAGCTCTAATTGCGCCAATGTTTGGTTGGTGAAAGAGTTTGACATTACAAAGCTTGGGTGGCCGGTTGCGCAACCTAAGTTAACCAAACGTCCTTCAGCCAAAACGATAACGTCGCTACCATCGATAGTATATTTATCTACCTGCGGTTTAATTTCAATTTTAGTGCTGCCGTATGCATTGTTTAACCAAGCCATATCAATTTCGTTATCGAAGTGACCGATGTTACAAACGATAGCTTTATCTTTCAACGCGCGGAAATGCTCTTCGCGAACAATGTTGCAGTTACCGGTAGCGGTTACCACGATATCAGCTTCTTTAATAGCTGTACCTAGTTTTTTAACTTCGAAACCTTCCATAGCAGCTTGTAAAGCACAGATAGGGTCAATTTCTGTAACGATAACACGTACACCTGCGTTACGCAATGAATCTGCCGAACCTTTACCAACATCGCCATAACCACAAACAACGGCAACTTTACCAGCCATCATTACGTCGGTGGCACGACGGATCGCATCTACTAATGATTCGCGGCAGCCGTATTTATTATCAAATTTTGATTTGGTAACCGAATCGTTGATGTTGATTGCAGGAATTGGCAAAGTGCCATTTTTCATACGCTCGTATAAACGGTGTACACCAGTGGTGGTTTCTTCTGATAAACCTTTAATGCCGGCAACCAGCTCAGGGTATTTATCAAATACCATGTTGGTTAAATCGCCACCATCATCTAAGATCATGTTTAACGGCTTGCGCTCTTCTCCAAAGAACAAGGTTTGCTCAATGCACCAGTTAAACTCTTCTTCGTTCATACCTTTCCAGGCGTAAACAGAAGTACCGGCAGCAGCAATTGCAGCAGCAGCATGATCCTGGGTTGAGAAGATGTTACATGATGACCAAGTAACTTCGGCACCAAGCTCAATTAAGGTCTCGATCAAAACCGCAGTCTGGATAGTCATGTGCAAACAACCTGCAATACGCGCACCAGCCAACGGCTTAGATGGGCCATACTCTGCACGAAGCGACATTAAGCCCGGCATTTCTGCTTCGGCCAATTCTATTTCTTTACGTCCCCAAGATGCTAATGATGGGTCCTTTACTTTATTCTTTACGTACGAAGTCTCTACTGATGACATAGTATTTATTTTTTAGACTGCAAAAATAGTTATTAAGTATATCAAAATGAAATGGCTGAATAGAATCAGAAATCGAGAGACAAGAATCAAGACTGGAAACCCTCATTCCATATTCACCTCGATGCGTGCGGCACGGAGTAAATAAAATACGATGTCGAAATAGAATAATATTAAACTATCTGACATAAAAAAAGCCCTGCTATTGTTTATGGCAATACAAGGCTTTTTAAGGACCGGCTAAAAATTATATCATTTACTGGTTCAGCGTTAAATACTGCACCGGGTTAACAGGTTTGCCATTACGGCGTACCTCATAATGCAGGTGTGGTCCGGTTGAACGACCGGTTGAACCGACTTTGCCTATAACATCACCAACGGTAACGCTTTGGCCTTCGTGTACATTAATGCGCGAAAGGTGTCCGTACCAGGTTTCTACATTGTTAATATGGCGTATGCGCACGCAGTTACCATAGCCACCGGCTTTGCCGGTAAATATTACTTTACCACTGGCCGTACATTTAACCGGGTCGCCAACCTTACCTTTAAAATCAAGCCCCGGGTGAAACTCATTACGCCCGCCGCCAAAATCAAACGGATTGCCGCGGTAGCCAAAAAAAGATGTAAAACTGCTGATACGCGGATAGCCCATGGGCACCATGGCCACATTGGTAACTAACCTCTCCAGGTAGCTATTGTATTTTGCATACAGTTGCAGATTGCTTATTTTTTTATCGGTACCGGATCCGGCGCTAATACCTTTAAATGATACCGCTTTTAAACCACGTTTGCCGAGGTACTCATTTATTTTCTTCAGCTTGGTTTGGATACCATCAATATAATTCAGGGCTTTGTTATTGCTGCTGTCGCTGGATGCTGTAATGGCATCTAACTTGGTCGAGCTTTCGTCAACCTCGTTTCTGAGTGCCGAAAGTTGCGACATTAATCTCGCATTCTCCAACGACTTTTGCTCCGAACTGTCGTGCAGTTGCTTAACGGTATAAGTTAAAATCGCTGCCAGAAAAACAGCCGAAATTGCTGTAATTCTTAATCTGTTAAAATGTTTTGCCTTTACTTGTAATACTCTTGGTTGAAACTCACTCTCCACTAATACTTCGTCCACACCTAAATCGGTTTGTTTTAAGTTCATACAATAGTTTATTTTTTAATCAGGGTTCCTGCACTTATACGCAAGCAGGCACAAAAAGTAACGTCAACACAATGTTATTATTTTGTTATGCAAAATTATTTTACCGAGTATTCGTTATTTTTGTAATCCAAATATAGAATAAAATGATGTATCCAGAATATTTAGTAGCTCCAATGAGAGCTGATTTAACAAATGCGGGTTTCGAAGAACTGCTTGATGGAGCAGCTGTGAAACAAGCTGTTGAAAGCGAAGGCACCGTATTTGTAATGGTAAACTCTGTTTGCGGTTGTGCTGCGGCCAACGCACGCCCTGCGGCTAAAATGGCTGCCGGTAATGGCAAACGCCCTGATAAATTAGTTACCGTGTTTGCTGGCATGGAAAAAGAAGCTGTTGACGCGGCACGTAACTACATGTTGCCTTACCCTCCATCTTCGCCATCTATGGCTTTATTTAAAGATGGCAAATTGGTACACATCATCGAGCGCCACCAGATAGAAGGCCGCCCGGCACAAATGATTGCCGATAACCTGATGCATGCTTTCGACGAGTATTGCTAAAAAATATTGATCTTAAACAGAAAGGGCCTCAAATTGAGGCCCTTTCTGTTTATAACGAAGTTTGTCGTCCTTTTTTCCGAAAAATACAGGCCGCCATTATATACAATAGTAAGGTTACACCACATACCAGCAGTATGGTATTAATATGCCAGAAAAAAAATATATAGCCTTTGGTGGTATTGGCAACAAGCGCTATTATAAAAGCAATAGTTAACGACAACACTACTCTAAATGAATTCATTTAGCCTCCTTATTTATTCGTTTAACGATGCTATCATAAAGCAATTTTTATACCAACCAGCAGCAATATCCTTGTCGGCCTTTTGCTGATATCTCCGTAATGCATTTAAATGCGCTGCCTTACTCAGCTAGTTGTCAAAAGTTTATATATTGAAACTTATAAACTGACAACAAAAAAACTCATCCTCAAAGCATCATGAAAAAACTTTTACCTCTGTTCTTCTTAGCTGTTGCGCAGCTGGTTGTAGCGCAAAAAACTTACATCCATTGTGGGAAATTAATTGATGGCGTGGCCAATTCGCCCCAAAGCGAAATGACCATTGTAGTTGATGGTAACAAAATTGCATCGATAGAAAAAGGATATACTACAGGCACATCTACAGATCAGGTTATTGAGCTTAAAAATAAAACTGTAATGCCTGGTCTGATAGACTGCCACGTGCACCTCGAAAGTGAGTTTACGAAAACTGCAGCCTTAGATGGTTTCCGTTTTACCGACGCCGATGTTGCCTACCATGCTGCCGTGCACGCCAAAACTACGTTGATGGCTGGCTTTACAACCGTGCGCGACCTCGGCGGAACCGGTGTTAACATCAGTTTACGCAAAGCAGTGGCGCAGGGCCTGGTTGATGGCCCACGTATTATAACTGCCGGCCGTGCTATATCGGCAAGTGGCGGTCACATGGACCCATCAGATGGTTTCCGTGATGATGCCTTTGCCCACCGCCCTGGCCCCGATGAAGGTGTTGCGGATGGCAAAGATGAGTTGATTAAAGCCGTGCGCCTGCAATTTAAACGTGGTTCGGATGTTATCAAGATAGCTTCAACCGGCGGTGTGTTAGATTTAAGCGAAGACGGCTCTGGTGCGCAATTTAGTATTGAAGAGATTAAAGCGGTTGTAGAAACTGCCAAAGATTACGGCATGCGGGTGGCCTGCCACGCACACGGCGCAGAAGGTATCAAACGCGCCATTTTAGGCGGCGTAACTTCTATAGAGCACGGCACGTTTATGGATGCAGAAGGTATGGAGCTGGCCAAGAAAAACGGAACTTACCTGGTACCAACCATTATAGCAGGCCGCTCCGTAATGGATTCGGCGAAAGTAAAAGGGTATTTTCCACAGGTAATTGCGCGTAAGGCTTTAGAGGTTGGTCCGCAGATACAGAGCACATTCGGCAAAGCCTATAAAGCCGGCGTAAAAATTGCATTTGGCACCGATGCGGGCGTTTATCCACACGGCAAAAACTGGATGGAGTTTGGTTACATGGTTGAAGCGGGGATGCCGGCAATGGAAGCAATTAAGGCCGCCACAACTTCTGCCGCTGACTTATTAGGCATAACAGCAAAAACAGGTAGCCTTACTAAAGGTAAATTTGCTGATATTGTGGCCGTTGACGGAGATCCGCTGCGGGACATCAAAGCAATGGGCAATATGGCCTTTGTGATGAAAGAAGGAAAGATTTATAAGAACCAATAGTATAGTATGCAATTAACAAAACCTGCTTTGGCTATAGCAGCAATTTTAAATATAGCCCTCGCCACATCGGCAGTACATGCGCAAAGCAACAACCCGATGAGCATTTACCGCGAGACTACACCCAAGATAAATGACCTGATACATACCAAACTGGATGTTAGGTTCGATTACAAAAAGCGTTACATGTATGGCAAAGAATGGGTAACCATTAAACCTCATATGTACCCTACAGATTCGCTTCGGTTAGATGCCAAAGGGATGGATATTAAAAACATATCGGTTGTTAAAAACGGCAGAAATTTTCCACTAAAGTTTACTTATGATAGCCTTACGCTCAACATCCACCTCGATAAAAAGTATACCAATAAAGAAAGCTACACCGTTTATATTGATTACACATCAAAACCCAACGAGCTAAAGGTTGAAGGTAGCGCGGCTATTAGCGATGCCAAAGGTTTGTATTTTATTAATCCCGACAGCACTGAAAAAGGCAAGCCTATACAGATCTGGACTCAGGGCGAATCGGAAAGTTCATCGGCATGGTTCCCAACTATTGATAAGCCGAACCAGAAGACAACTGACGAGATCAGCATGACGGTGCCTGCCAAATACGTTACCCTTTCTAACGGCAGATTAGCTTCGCAGAAAAAGAATGCCGATGGCACCCGTACCGATACCTGGAAAATGGAATTACCTCACTCGCCATATTTGTTTATGATGGCTGTGGGCAACTTTAAGATCTACCACGATAAATGGCGAAACAAAGAAGTAAGTTATTACCTGGAACCCAAATATGCACCTTACGCTAAGGACATTTTCGGTTTTACGCCGGAGGTGATGGAGTTTTACTCTAAAACCCTTGGTGTTGATTACCCATGGAACAAATATGCCCAAATCGTAGTTCGCGATTACGTGAGCGGTGCGATGGAAAACACCTCGGCAACGCTACATGGCGAACAAGTGCAGCATACCCGCCGCGAACTAATTGACGGCGGCGATGAAAGCCGTATTGATATTGTTCACGAACTTTTCCACCAATGGTTTGGCGATTATGTTACAGCTGAGAGCTGGAGCAACCTAACCGTAAACGAATCATTTGCAGATTTTAGCGAAACCCTTTGGATGGAGCATAAAAATGGATTGGATGCTGGCAACGAGTACAACTATAAAGCGATGGTACAATATTTATCGGTACCGGGTAATTACACCAAGCCGCTGGTTCGTTTCCATTATAACGACAAAGAAGAAGTTTTTGACCTCGTTACTTACCAAAAAGGCGGCCGTATTTTAAATATGCTACGCCACTATTTAGGCGACGAAGCATTTTTCAAAGGCTTAAACATTTACCTTAAAACCAACGCCTTCAAAAACGGCGAAGCACAGCAGGTACGTTTAGCATTAGAAGAAGCCAGCGGAAAAGACCTTAACTGGTTCTTTAACCAATGGTATTATCGCGCAGTTCACCCGGTGCTAAATATCAGCTACCTGTGGGACGAGGACACCAAAACTGAAAAAGTAATTTTGCAACAAACACAGGATGGTGATGCCTTTATCCTTCCGCTTAAAGTCGACATTTATAACAACAGCAACGTCGATCATAAAATTGTTTGGATGCGCAATAAGGTTGATACCATCAGCTTTAAATTGGGTGCTAAACCCAATCTGGTTAACATAGATGCCGATAAAGTGTTGCTGGCTCAAAAAACAGATAGCCATACCCCGGCAGAGTTTGCATACCAGTATTTTCACGGACTGTTATATCTCGACAGACATGAAGCGATAGAAGCTCTTAAACCTCATCAGGATAATGAAGCCGCGCGTAAAGTTATACTAGCCGCACTGCAAGACAAATATGCTCCATTACAGATTGAAGCCATCCACGCGCTTGATCTTGATAACAATGATGTAAAAACTGCTGCCATACCAATTTTGGCTGATGTTGCTAAGTCCTCTAAAAATACATTGGTACAAGCAGCCGCACTTAATGTGTTAGCTAAACAAAAATCGCAGGGATATTATAATCTTTTCAAACAAAGCATTAGCAGCGAATCGTACGCCGTGCAAGGTGCTGCGCTTAACGGCCTTTATCAGTTAAAGCCTGAGGAAGGTTTGGAATACGCAAAGAAATTCAAGTCAGACAGCGAAGGTCCGTTGAAGATTCAGGTAGCTAACGTATTTGCCCAAAGCGTTACTGCAGATCAATGGACATTTGTATATGAGCTATTTAAGAAATCTCGTCTATTGGAAAAGGCCGAAATGATGGACAGCTTTGCTTACATGACAGCTCATGTTGCCAACCCAACATACGCCCAACAAGGCATAGCCGAATTACAAAAGGCCGGTAAACGCTATAAACCTTATGGCTTTGGTCCCAAAGCTATCACATTGCTTAGCGAGATAAAAGAAGGTCGTTTAAAACTAAACGATCAGGCATCTGCCGATGCCGCTGATACAGCTATAAAAGCACTACAATAGTGTACGAATGGCATTTAAACAATAAAGGCTGCTTTTGGGCAGCCTTTATTGTTTAATCGTTTTTAATTAATAAATAACTTGTAACTTGCTGATAAAAACCAACATTACCATTAATATGAAAAGTTTACTTTTAAAAAAATCATTCCTGCTTTCATTGTTCAGCATGATGATGTCATTAACCATTATGGCACAAGATCAACCAGCAAAACCAAGCCCTGCAGAAACTGCCACAGGCACTATCAATGGCGCTAACGTAACCATTGCTTACAGCAGCCCTGCGGTTAAAGGCCGTAAAATTTGGGGTGGCCTTGTACCTTACGATAAAGTATGGCGTGCAGGTGCAAATGAGGCAACCATTTTCACCACAGACAAAGAGTTGACCATACAAGGCAAAAAACTTCCTGCAGGGAAATACAGCCTTTATGCTACTCCGGGCGAAAAAGAATGGAAGATCATCTTCAATTCACAAACCGGCCAGTGGGGTATTAACCGCGATGGTTCAACAACAGACGATGCATCTAAAGATGTATTAGTAGCTACCGTAAAACCAACAAAATCAAGCACCATGAACGAACGTTTGGTGTACAAGATCTCTAACAAAGGTTTTGCCTTAGAATGGGAGAATGTTAGTGTGCCAGTGGCGGCTAAATAATTGTCCGAATAGAAGAAAAAGAAAAAGGGGACTGCCAATCGGCGTCCCCTTTCAACAAAAATATATTTAGCTACAGTTTAAAAGCCAACAAGTGTTCCAGAAATTTCTGAGCCGGCACCAGGTCCTGTACCATCAACCGCTTGCACCGAAAATGATAAAGATTGGCCTACATAACTTCCTGTAATAACATGGATTACATTGGTGCCCTGCCCATAATCAATTATTGCATTATTACCCACACTCCATACATATGAAGTGGCGCCCGGAACCTCATTTACGCTAACCGTATATTCCGTTAGCCTTTGCATTTCAAACCCATTACTGGCCGCATTTCCATCTATATAAATTGTTCCCGGTGAGGGTAAAGAAAACAACTTGCGACCGGTTGCCACGACCTTAGTTGTCGCATGAAGAGAATTTCGAGTATCGACAATTGGCTTAGGTGCAGCCATTGCCGCAGTGATGCCCAATACTAAAACAGGCAACATTTTAAGCGCTACTCGATTAAAAGAATTCTTTTTTGAATTGACTGCATTAATGCGATTTTCGTCCGAAACGGCTTCTTTTGACACTTCAACTCCTGGAGCTAAAGCATCCTTTAATTGGATAGACATTGTGATAAGATTAGTTTGCATTGGCAAGTTAGAATAATTTTTGGTTTTCCTAATAAGCTATGCAAAATCTAATTTTTCCCTTTTAAGCAATATCGGCGGTATATCCTTTAGCGAATTATAAGACAAACTCTTACCTACTCACCGCTTCAATCAGCAAACCAATAATTGGGCTTTTATCATCCATATACTTATTGCACATAAATAGCCCGCCCTTGCCGGTTGTCGTGTTAAAGAATAAGAATGCGCTCACACCAGGGTCATCACCGTCGTGACCTATGGTGCCGTTGGTATATAAATTCCAGAAAATACCTTTGTTCCGTTTAGTCGCGTTAAATCCTTTAGGAAGTTTGCCAGATTCAAATTGCGACTTAAACATGGCTTTAAAAGAAGCTTCAGATAACAACGTTGTATCTCCCCTATAGCCTTTTATTATCGCCTGTAGATATTTGCTTAAATCTGCCGACGTTGTTTTCAAACCGCCATCCGGATAAGTTATCAGGTCATATAAAGGCAAATATTCCTTCGAATTGATGTATAGTAAAGCATGACGCTCTAGGTTTACAGACGACAGGAACCATCCGCTATGTTCCATCTTTAATGGATTGAGAATATATTTGTTGGCAAATTCTGCGTAGGTTATTCCAGATTTTATTTCAATTAAGTAGGCAACAAGCGCCGAGGCTATATTGCTGTAAACAGACGAGCTTCCGGGTTCTGCATTCACAAAATTCTTTTCGCTGTAATATTTACCATCGGTAGAAAGGTAATCGTAGAAAAACTCCTTCATACTCGTGTTCGCAATCTTTTGCTCATAACCATATTGCTGTAGCATCCCCAAGGCTGAAGGGCTGGATGGCCTCAGGTTGGGATAAAAGTGATACGTATTAGGGTAAATAGCCGGATTATCAATTATACCCGATGTATGGTTAGCCAGTTCCCTTATCGTGATCTTACTTGTTTTAGTATGGGGGTTTATTATTTTAAACGGAAGTATATCATTGATATCAGTTTCGAGATTAAAGTAGTTAAGCTCTATCGCCTTCATTAAGGCTACGGCAATAAAGGTTTTGCTTACCGAGCCAACATGTTGTAGAGTTTCGGAAGTATAAGGGATCTTATTTGCAACATCTGAATAGCCAAAATTCTTTTGGTAGATCACATGCTCCGCATCAACCAACACCACCGACATTCCCGGCAGGCTATCGCGAGACATTATTTTCTGAAGGTTTACAGTTAACGAGTCGTATCTACTTTGCGCTTGTAGCACAGCAGGCAGCAGTAAAATTAAACAGCAGTAAAATCTCTTTAGAGAAAATGTGGTTGTTCTTTCAGCTTTCATACCGCAAGATAAAACATCTACGTATCCCGCAATTGTATAAAAACGAACTCAGCGCTTAAATGAGATTGGAAGTATATACTGATCGCTATTAAACCCTGTTGGTCGGCTACCCATTATTTTACTGTAGCTTTTTATAAAGTGCGACTGATCGTAATAGCCGTATTTATAGCACAATTCCGTAAGCGACAATTCATTCTTATCCAGATCGTTAATTACACCTCGCATACGTAAAATAGAATGAAAGCCTTTGGGCGACAAGCCGATATGGTTATCAAATTTCTTTTCGATATATCTTTTTGAATAACCTGCATAGCTGGCCACATCGCCCATGGTAAGTGAGGGGCTAACAACGTCAGCGGCAAACCGGTTACACAAAGCCTGCAGCAAATCGGTATTGTTGGAATACGCATTAAACCGAGGGCCAAAAACTTCATAAAATTTGGCCACAACAGCGTCTTGATCTAATTGCTCAACATCTATCAACTTTGTATAACACCTTTTATCTAATTCTTCGAGGCTCAAAAAATCGTCCGTTAACTCACTTAAGGGTAAAGCGGTAATTAACGATGCAGCCCAGGGGTTTAGCTGGGCCATAATGGCTTTGGTATGTGGCAGCAAACTTACTTTAAGCCGTTTGGTGGTTTGCCCTATCAGATATATGCCCGCGTCAATATGCTTTGTACCATATTCGTTCTCCCATATTAACCCACCGCCGCTTACAAAAGCAAGCGTAAAACAACCATTAGGCAGCGTGTATTTGCCGGCTGAGTATAACGGGCTAGCTACGTTATCGAGTACCCAAAACTTTCTTACGTAGTTGCTGAAATTCTTTTGGGTTTCGATCTCGGCATAAGTAAACATATTTTGCGATTAAGTAAATCCGTTTAGAAATCCTTATTCAATAGTTTTTCCAGTTCGGCAAAACTGATATTCATTTTAACACGGCCTTGTTTGGCGTAAGAAATTTCGCCCGTTTCTTCGGATACAATGATCGCCGTGGCCTCATTTGCTTCCGTTACACCAATGCCGGCACGATGGCGCAAACCGAATTGGGGAGGCAAATCAGTATTGTCCGTAAGCGGTAAAATACAACTGGCAGATTTGATCTTATTTTCCGATATAACCACGGCCCCATCATGCAGCGGGCTGGTTTTCTGGAAAATACTTTCCAATAGGCGCTTTGATATCTTCGCGTCGATAAGCTCGCAGCTATTCTGATAAAACTGCTCGTCGTAAAACTTAGCAAATACGATAAGTGCACCGGTGCGGGTCTGTTTCAGGCTTTTGCAAGCATCGATAATTGGCTTTATACGGATGTAGTTATTTTTCTCCGTTTCTGCTTTGCCAAAGAAATATTTCCACCAGGCTTTATTGCGTTGAAGCGATGCATTCTTTCCCACCAAAAGCAGAAACCGCCTTATCTCTTGTTGAAAAACTACGATTACAGCGATAATACCCACATTCATAAAGTTACCCAATATGCCGGTGAGCAGGCTCATGTGTAGTGCCCGTACCACAAAATACAGCATACAGATAATGGCCAAGCCAATAAAAATATTAGCCGCTATGGTGCCCCTGATAAGGTTATAAAGCTGGTATATGATCAATGCTACCAGAACAATATCCAGCACATCGAAGAAATTGAATTTCAGAAAACTGAAGTCGAAGTTATGCATGCACCGCAAGTTAAAAAGATTTATTTATATGCTCTGCCGGAAATTAACAGACCGATGCAATAGTTAGAAAATCTATGTAATTGCAAGCTATCTTGCTTCGCCTTCGGGGTGCTCGGGAGCTTTGGGAAATATTAATGAAGCGACTATGCTAATTGCTAATATCCCAAGAATAATGAACAGCGACGTTGAAGTAGTAATCCCGATCTTCTCTGCATATTCACCCGCAAGCATTTTGGCGCCGATAAAGGCCAATAAAATAGATAGACCTACCTTAAGGAAATGGAATTTATCGATAATATTAACCAGCAGAAAGAACATAGACCGCAAGCCAAGTATGGCAAATATGTTGGAGAAGAACACCATATAAGGATCTTTGGTGATGGAAAATATCGCAGGAATAGAATCGACCGCAAATACCAGGTCGGTTACCTCAATAATCATCAACACCAAAAACAACGGCGTGATCATCTTCTTTTTATCGACTTTAATAAAGAATTTATTTCCCGAAAACTGTGGGTAAACAGCAAAGTATTTAGACGCAAACTTTACTACCGGGTGGTTCTTGGTATCAACCTCGTCTTCCTTATTGCGGTTGATAAACATCATGATACCGGTATAAACTAAAAACGCTCCAAAAATATACAGCACCCAATGAAAGCGGGTTATTAGCGTAGATCCGATAAAGATGAACAGAAAACGCATAATAACTGCGCCAATAATTCCCCATATCAACACCTTATGGTAATACCGCTGCTCTACCGAAAAGGCAGAGAAAATAAGGATCATCACAAATATGTTGTCTACCGAAAGTGCATATTCTACAATATAACCGGTAATAAACTCGAGCGAGAGGTTTTTGCGATATATAGCCAAGCTTCCTTCAAAGTCGTTAGGGTTTAGCTTTAACCTGTGCAGGTGGCTTACATTAACTTGCTGCAGGGTTGCAAAATCGTGTATGTTATGCAACAGATGACCGAAGTTATAGATGAGCGCATAGAATATAAGCGCCAGGGCAACCCATACCGCGCTCATAATACCAGCTTGCTTCATACTCACCGGCTTGTCAGATTTATTGAATAGCCCAAGGTCTATCGCCAACATCAGGGCAATAAAAACCAGAAAACCTGCAATAAATTCTATCTCGGTCGACATTATTTGTTTCTTTCTGTAGTAAAACGGACTAATTGCTCCAGGCCACGGCTTGCATCACCATCGGGCATGGTACGTAAAATGGCAAATGCCTCGTCCTGGTATTTTTTCATTTGGCTGTCGGCATACTGCAAACCGCCGGTTTCTTTTACAAACTTGATGATCTGTGCAATCTTGTCCAGATCGTTATTGTGGTTTTTCACCAAGTTGATGATGCGCTTTTTTTCGCTGCTAGTTGCAGAGTTTAAAGAATAAATAAGCGGCAACGTCATCTTTTTTTCTTTGATATCGATACCCAAAGGTTTACCTACATCGTCGGTCCCAAAGTCAAACATATCATCCTTGATCTGGAAAGCGATGCCGGTTTTTTCGCCGAATAAACGCATTTTTTCTACTGTTTCGTCATCCGCACCTGCCGAAGCAGCGCCTGCGGCGCAGCAAGATGCAATAAGCGATGCCGTTTTTTGGCGGATCACTTCGTAATAGATTTCCTCACTGATATCCATACGCCGCACTTTTTCTATTTGCAGCAATTCACCCTCGCTCATCTGTCGTACAGCTTCAGAAACAATTTTGAGTAATTGAAAATCGTTATGCTCTAAGGATAACAGTAAGCCCTTGGAAAGCAGGTAATCGCCTACCAACACGGCAATCTTATTTTTCCATAGAGCATTGATAGAGAAAAAGCCGCGACGCTGATAAGAGTTATCAACTACGTCATCATGCACCAGGCTGGCGGTATGTAGCAGCTCTACCAAAGCTGCACCACGATGGGTGGCCTCATTAATGCCTCCACAAATACTGGCCGAAAAAAACACAAACATGGGCCGAATTTGCTTGCCTTTGCGTTTTACAATATAGTGGGTAATACGATCGAGCAGGGGCACCGAGCTATGCATAGAGGACTTAAACTTATCCTCAAAAACATCAATATCCGCAGCTATGGGTTTTTTGATCTCGTTAATGCTTAGCATCGACCTTGTACAAGCTTTTTATGTATAAAATTGCGCCTTATGGCTTTTGTGGCAAACATAGCTAAAATTATTTTCTGAATATAGCCCGGTAACATTTGTGACGGTTTTGTGGAGTGAGTATGGTCTTGCTTGCCGTTACGAGAAACAAATCCCCCCGCAGCTGTATATAATCGGTGATTTGAGTAAAGCTAATGCTAAATATCAAAGTCGTCTACTCTGATTAACGTTAGTCTGCTCATAGCCGCAGCGGCCTAGTTACTTTTTCTTAGACAAAAAGTAACCAAAAGTCAAGTCAGAAAAAAGCTTCCGCGCTCGAGGCTTGCGCATGGCCCGCTTTTCTGACGGGCCACCGCTCTAAAATCTACAATTCAAAACCCATTGTCTTACCGTAGCCGTACTCATGTGGCCTCTTGATTTTCGGGTAGCAGAACACCAGCCTAAGCACTGCCTTTCATAGAAAATAAAGCAGCCACGACTTTTTTATTGGGTACTTTCTTTTTTGACAGAAAAAAGAAAGTACATCCACTAACGATTCGTTAATCACACTACCCTTCCTAATGGAAAACGGATTGTGTATGATGCCGCTATAAATCAAGCTAAAATCCCCCAACCTAGACAAACTATTTATTACGATAACGATCTCGTAATTTCCTTGCTACCATTTCTTGATTCTCTCCCCCTACCCTATACATTTGTAAATCATTACCAATTATGAATTACAAACAGATTTTCCCGCTGGCCACACTGGCTGCAGCGGCCATTTTGATATCTACAACTGCAATCGGCAATCGCGCATTTACCAGGTCTAATCTTCAGGATAGTGCCTATACCTTGTATGACACCACTACCAAAGTGCAAATGATTTCCAATCAATTCAGCTTTACCGAAGGACCAGCGACCGATAAAAAAGGGGATGTGTATTTTACCGATCAGCCGAATAATAAGATCTGGAAATATGGCACCGATGGCAAACTAACCTTGTTTATGGATAGTGCCGGCCGAAGCAACGGCATGTACTTCGATAAAAAAGGCAACCTCATTTCTTGCGCCGATGAAAAGGACGAGCTATGGTCTATCGCACCCGATAAAAAAGTTACCGTATTGGTAAAAACCTTCGGCGGTAAATTACTTAACGGGCCTAATGATGTTTGGGTTGACCGCGGTACAGGAGGCATTTACTTTACCGACCCTTACTATCAACGCGATTATTGGACCCGCCAGCAAAGCGACCTCGACGGCATGAAAGTTTATTACTTACCCAAAGGCGCAAGCGAACCAACAATCGTGAGTGATCAGCTTAAAAAGCCCAACGGTATCACCGGCACGCCCGACGGTAAATATTTGTACGTGGCGGATATTAATGGTAACAAAACCTACCGTTTCGCACGCAAAGCAGATGGAACATTAACAGATATGCAGACATTTGCAAATCAAGGCTCGGATGGCATCACCATCGACGAACATGGCAATCTTTATCTATGTGGCAAAGGCGTTACGGTATACAACCCTGCGGGAATTAAAATTGCCTATATCGATATACCCGAACCCTGGACGGCCAACATATGTTTCGCAGGTAAGAACCGGGATATTTTGTTTATGACGGCTTCCAAAGCGATCTACACGTTAAAAATGAAGGTTAGAGGAGTGGAGTAAAACCCTTAACTTGTATTTAAATAAAAATGCAATGCAGCCAGACTATCTAACCAGCGTCAGAAAGCAATTTGAGTATTACAAAATGCTGGGCGAAAAAACATTTGATCAGCTTAGCGATGAGAAATTGTTTTGGAAGTATAACGAAGAATCTAACAGTATTGCAACTATAGTAAAACACCTTTGGGGTAACATGCTTTCGCGATGGACGGATTTTTTAACAAGTGACGGTGAGAAGACGTGGCGTAACCGCGAAGCGGAATTCGATAATGACATCCTTACCCGGGATGAGCTTTTAACCAAATGGAACGAAGGCTGGGATTGCTTGTTCAAAGCGTTAGACTCGATCACGCCCGAAAATATCGACACCGTAATTTACATCCGCAACATGGGGCATACCGTAACCGAGGCCATTAACAGGCAACTGGCTCATTACCCTTATCATGTTGGCCAAATTGTTTTTATCGGGAAGATGGCACTCGATGCAAAATGGTCTTCATTATCTATCCCTCGTGGCAACTCAGGAGCTTATAATGCTGAGAAATTTTCTAAACCTCAACATAGGGAACATTTTACGGATGAGTTTTTGGGTAACAAGGAAGACTAAATTTGCCAACTATCTAATACCACATTGATTCCCTGACAGCGAAATGTAAACAAATCACGCCAATTCGTTAGCCCTGCCAAGTTTGCTTTACTTTAGTACTTCTATACTAACAATAAAGCTATGCCTACCATTTGGGTTCACCTTACGGGTTATAATGTAACCGAATATCTGCCTGTAAAAACAGGAAAATATGATTACCAAAAATTCTGGATGCAAACCGAGGGCCGGGTATCTGTGCGCGAAGGAGGTGAAAATTACCTTAACCAGATCGCTGGTGCCGAATATGAATTTAGCGGCAAGGTAGTTGCCGAAATGGCTATTAATGAAACCGTGATATTGGTTATCGATGTTGATGGTTTCCAGTTTTATATTTCGAACGGCCGGGCTTCCGACAGCCATCAAACCATTAACAACTTTGGTAAAATGGTTAAGGGTAAAGGCAGGCTTTCTTTAGGCGTATACCCTTACGAAATGGGCGTGCAAGACTTTGATGCGCAGGTAAAGCAAATTGTTAAAGTAACCGTACCCGAAAAGCTTATTATTAAAGACGGCGATGTAACCAACGTTCCGTTATATCTTTCGCCGGATCAATACACCGAAACAGATACCCAATTAGTTAACGAAATAACCGATGGCAACCAGGACGAAGTCTTTTACCTGGTGCAATACGAGATAAGCGAATAGCTTTTAGTGTTTGACAATCCACAGCACCACGTCGGTTGTATTTACCGACGTATCCTGGTGGAGACTCTGCTCTCTGCAAGGCCGATTACATTGGGGCAGAGTTAAAAACAACCACATAAATAACAGCTTGATATACATGATGATGGCTTTAAGGTTACATTAGCTAAGCTACCGCTATCAAGTGTAAAAAAATGTTATATAGTGTTATATAATGTTAAAGGATACTGAATAAAAAGGGGTTCTCGTTTTAGAAAACCCCTCCCTAACCCTCCCAAGGGAGGGGGATTATATTTGCTTTAGTAAAACTTCGGTATCGGATTCAACCCGGTATCCTGGCGTTGATGCCAGTACGGATAAATCGGCTCGCGGTTACTTGCCGCATCCAGTTTCTTAATTTGTTCGGTAGTAAGATTCCATCCTACAGCAGCTAAGTTTTGTTTCAACTGCTCTTCGTTGCGGGCACCGATTATAATGTTAGCAACAGTTGGGCGTTGTAGCACCCAATTTAATGCTACCTGAGCTACAGACTTACCAACTTCTTCGGCAACCTCGTCTAAGGCATCAACAATATTATATAGAAATTCATAATCAGTAGCAGGACCATGGCTTCCACCCTGACTGCGGCGATTATCCTGCGGAATAGGTTGCCCTCTACGGAACTTACCGCCCAATTGGCCAGATGCAAGTGGGCTCCATACAATAGTTCCAACTTTTTGGTCGATACCCAATGGCATCAGCTCCCACTCAAATTCACGATCGAGCAATGAATAATAGGCCTGATGAGCCACATAACGTGCCCAGCCATAGCGTTCCGATACTGAAAGCGATTTCATTAAATGCCAACCCGAAAAATTTGAGCAAGCGATATAGCGCACCTTTCCGCTGCTGATCAGATCGTCTAAGGCACGCAGCGTCTCTTCAACAGGTGTATTACCGTCAAAACCATGCAGGTGATAAATGTCGATATGGTCGGTTTGCAAACGGCGCAAACTGTTCTCCGCAGATTCAATTAAATGGAAACGCGATGAGCCGTAATCGTTCGGCCCCTCACCCATTCTGAAGGTAGCTTTGGTTGAAATTAATACCTTGTTGCGTATACCCTCTAATGCCTGACCTAAAATGGTTTCTGAAATACCGTTAGAGTAAACATCCGCGGTATCAAACAGGTTAACGCCTGCATCGAGGCACAGGTGTACCATTTTTTTAGCGTCTTCCAGCTGGGTGTTCCCCCATGCTTTAAAAAATTCGTTACCGCCGCCAAAGGTGGCTGTTCCGAAACTTAGTACGGGTACGTGTAGGCCTGAAGCACCCAATTGTCTGTATTCCATAGTGTAAGATTAAATAGATGAAAACTTTAGCGTCACCTTATTCTGCAACGCCATTATTTCAAATTTAACAGCCTTTAAACAACCTCAAAGCATTAATAAATGTACTGACAGGTAAATGACACTAAGGGCAAATTGTACCAGCAAATAAGTAATTTAGCCCTCTCCAATTAACAAGGCGCGTATGCTCGATTTCAGATTGAAGGTATTTTATACCGTTGCCCGGCGGCTAAATTTCACCCGGGCTGCTGCCGAATTGTTTATTACCCAGCCTGCTGTTACCAAGCATATTAAAGAATTAGAAAGCCAGTTTAAGGCTTCGCTGTTTGAGAGGAGCGGTAATAAAAAGATAAGCCTCACGCCTGCGGGCGAAATGCTGCTGCAGCACGTAATCCAATTGCTTGATGTTTACCGGGAGCTCGAGTACGATATGAACTTATTGGTTAAGCAGCATACAGGCAGTCTGCATATTGGGGCAAGTACCACCGTGGCGCAGTACATCATTCCACCGGTGCTGGCGCAGTTTCACAAGAAGTTTAAGGATATTAACATAAAACTGGTAACAAGTAATACCGAAGATATTGAACATGCGCTGCTAAATAAAGAGATTGAGATCGGCATTATAGAAGGCATTTCGCGCAACCCGCAAATTAGTTATGAAGAATATTTGCCCGACGAACTGGTGCTGGTAAGCTCAAACAATAACAGTTTACTGAAAAAGGATTCGATAAAACCCGACGAGCTTAAAAACTATCCGCTTCTGCTACGCGAGCAAGGTTCGGGCACTTTGGACGTAATTGTGCATTCATTAAAAAACCACAACATCAAATTATCCGATCTCAATATCGAAATGCAGTTGGGGAGCACCGAGGCTATCAAGTCGTACTTGTTGCATAGTAATTGCCTTGCATTTTTATCGGTGCAGGCCATATTAAAAGAACTTAAACACAACGACTGCCGCATTGTGGATGTAAAAGGGTTAAGTATCGAACGCCCCTTTTATTTTATCACCCAACACGGCCAACCGCACTCGCTGGCCGAATTATTTATGCGTTTCGCACGCAATTATAAAATCGATTAACATGGATTTGATTAAACAACCCTGGCCTTGGTATGTAGCCGGTCCGCTTATCGGATTGGTGGTACCCGCTTTATTATTACTGGGCAACAAAACATTTGGCATATCATCATCCCTAAGGCATATTTGTGCGGCTTGCTTTCCGTCCAATATTTCTTTTTTTAAATACGACTGGAAGAAAGAAAGCTGGAATCTGTTTTTCGCTGTAGGTATAATTATTGGAGGAGCCGTAGCAACCTATCTACTCTCCGTTCCTGGCCCCGTTGACCTTAATCCGGATACTGTTGTTACGTTGAAACATCAAGGTGTTAAAGACTTTAGCGGGTTACTGCCAGCCGATATTTTCAGCTTTAGCCAATTACTCACCCTACGAGGATTTATATTTATTGTGGTTGGTGGCTTCATGGTGGGCTTCGGCACACGGTATGCGGGTGGTTGCACTTCGGGGCATGCAATTATGGGTATCTCCTCCTTGCAATGGCCATCGCTGGTGGCAACCTGTTGCTTTATGATTGGCGGTTTTGTGATGACCTGGTTTATTTTACCTTATCTCCTTCAACTTTAATAGCATGCGCAATCTAAAATATTTAATTGTGGGGATGCTTTTCGGCATAGTGCTCATCAAATCGCAGGTGGTATCATGGTTTCGAATTCAGGAAATGTTCAGGCTGCAGGCTTTCCATATGTATGGCGTTATCGGCAGTGCCATTGTGATAGGCATGATCTCGGTGTTGCTGATCAAACGCTTTCAGGTTAAAACCATTAACAACGAAACAGTAATAATCCCCGACAAGAAATTCCATTGGGGCAACGTTTACGGCGGACTAATTTTCGGCCTAGGTTGGGCTATTACCGGCGCTTGCCCCGGTCCATTGTTCGCCCAGATCGGCAGCGGCTTTCTGGTGATTATAGTTACCCTGCTAAGCGTCATCGCAGGCACATGGGTTTATGGCTTGCTTCGCGATAAGTTACCTCATTAATAACTTTTGGTTATTGATAATAGCAAATTCTAATAAAAATAGTGAATTAGATTGATGGACATTTGGGTATCAAAACATAAAATATTATGGATACTCAACATCAAATTACCAATACCGCAAATGGTGTTCTGCTCAATATCAACGAAAATGGCCGTAAAGTTATTTTCATTTTTGCTACAGTACTTTGTTTAACACCTTTTGTTAGTCCGGCTGTTGCCTTGCTTATGGGTTTGGTGGTGGCGCAGCTTACCGGGCATCCATATTTGCACCTCAACCATAAAGCCACGCACATTTTATTGCAGGTTTCGGTGGTGGGTCTAGGCTTCGGTATGAATTTGCACAGCGCAGTGCAGGCCGGTAGAGAGGGCATTGTTTTCACCATCTTTTCTATCCTGGGCACGCTCACCTTTGGCTACCTTATGGGCCGCTGGTTACGTATCGAACAAAAAACATCTTACCTAATTTCGGCTGGCACTGCCATTTGCGGGGGAAGCGCCATTGCGGCTATATCACCTGTAATTAAGGCTGAAGAGAAACAGATCTCGGTGGCGCTTGGCTGCGTATTTATCCTCAACTCTATCGCCTTATTTATATTCCCGGTTATCGGCCATCACCTAAATTTATCGCAAACCCAATTTGGGTTATGGTGCGCCATTGCCATACACGACACCAGCTCGGTAGTTGGTGCAGCCAGCAAATATGGCCCGCATGCCCTGGAAGTTGCAACCACCGTTAAACTGGCAAGAGCCCTATGGATTATCCCGGTGGCATTTGTATCAACCTTTGTGTTCAAGAACCAATCGAAGAAAATCAGCATCCCCTATTTTATTGCTTTGTTTGTGCTGGCCATGGTAGCCAACACTTACATTCCGGCTATGGCAATAGTCAGCCCGTTTGTAATTATTGTTGCCAATGCGGGGCTTACTTTAACCCTGTTTTTAATTGGCGCAGGGTTGTCACGCAAGGTGCTGGCATCGGTAGGCTTCAAGCCGCTGCTACAAGGTGCGGTATTGTGGGTGGCTATATCTGCAACGGCACTTTATGCGGTAATGCACCTGGCTTAAGAATAGGAAAGAAGCCGACTAACTAATGGTTAATTTTAGCCCCCCCCCCAGTATATGATGCCGACTTGTTTTTGACATTTTTCTTTTTGATTATCAAATCAATAGCCTCTAAAGACACAATTTACAACAAACAATTCTGCTTTAATTTAAGTTACAGTTAACTGAAAGTTGAATTAGTATTTATTAAAATTGGATTGCTATAGAGAAACAGCTACTTATTTATTAACCAGAAACACATATTTTAACATGAAAAAGTCCCTTTTAATAGTAGCCGCATCTTTAGTTGCATGCTTTACGGCAAACCAAACATTTGCCCAAACACAAGATACTACTAAGAAAAACCCAACAACGCCCACTACAACCACCGCTGCTGCAGCACCAACTTTAGATGTAGCAGCCATATTATCAGCCAGCGCCGATTACTCTACCGCAGCATCAGCCGTTAAAGCAGCCGGTGTTGAGAACGACTTAAAGGCAACTGGCCCATTTACCGTATTTGCACCAAACAATGTGGCGTTTAGCAAGCTACCCGCCGGTAAGTTGGATAGTTTAATGAAAGACCCAACCAAACTGGCCACCTTAGTAAAAGGCCACGTGGTAACAGGCCACTATGGCAAAGCCGAAATTATTAAAGCCCTAACTACAGGTAAAGGCAAGGCTACATTAACCACTATAGATGGCCAGACCTTAACCTTATCTGTGAGCCCTAACAAAACCCTGCAATTAACCAACGCAGCCGGCAACTCGGCCGAAGTGGTATTATATGATATGATGGGTACCAATGGCGTAGTAAACGGTATTAACGCCGTACTTGCGCCAACTAAATAATTCGATATTTTTTTAAATCCTGAAAGAGCCTGCATGTTACAAAACATTCAGGCTCTTTTATTTGATACGTAAAAAGCTTACCTTGTATAAGCTTGTGTTACAGGTGCATGATACCGTTGGCAAGCATATTTTTGATTATTTGTTGATCTCAAACCGCCAATAAATATGAAAACGCTTTTAGTGCCAACCGACTTTTCTTCGCCAGCCGAGAATGCGGCGGTTTATGCCATGCATCTCGCCAAAGGCATACGGGCCAATATTAAATTGTGCCATGCCACCAAGGTATTTAACAACATGTTTTACCCGGCACAGGTTACCTGGCCTATAGATGATATGCCAGAGGTTGACGAAGGCGCAACCGAATCACTAAAATTAATGGCCGGGCGGTTAAGCCATCAAAGCCAGTTACAATATCACGGCGAAGGCTTTCAACCCGAAGTGAGCTACTGCAGCGAGTGCGGCGAAACCACCGACGTAATTACCAACACTGTAACCCGCGAGCGTATGCCCCTGGTGGTAATGGGTATGGCGGCAGCAGGCGGTATAAGCCGGATGCTTTTTGGTAGCAGCTCTAACAGTTTAATAGAACATGCGCACTTCCCGGTGTTATTGGTACCGGCTACGTATAAATTTAAGCCGATAAAAAAGATAGCCTTCGCCACCACACTTAAAAAGGAGGATATAGCGGTAGTGCATGCCCTTGCTGGCCTGGCTAAATATATGCAGGCCGATATTTTACTCACCCACGTTACTGACGAAAGCCACGACGGCCCCGGCGTTAAGGAGCGCAGCGACGCCTTTTTAAAAGAGGTTTGCAACAAGGCCAATTACGACCGCATTTACTACAGCCTCATTAAAGGCCACGATGTAGACAAAGGCCTCGACTGGCTCGCAGAACACGGGCAGATAGACATGTTGGTATTGGTTCATCATAACCACGGTTTTATAAAACGGATATTTGGCGAAAGCATCACCCTATCTATGGCAACGCATACAACCATACCATTGTTGGTTTTCTCCGGCAGAGCGGGTGCTGTATTACCGGCTTTTTAACGTTGGTTTTACGCTGCGGGTGGTGCAGTGGTGCAATGTTCCATGTGCACCACTGTGTTCCAACTTAAAAGTCATTTCCATATAAATACATCGATATAAGTAACTAATTTTTAAATACTTAACCAACATACTTAAAAGTTATAAAAACAGGATGATGTTCCACTTTTGATGACTTTTAAGTATTTTTTGATGTCAATACTCCGCCAGCAGAATATTGGAGGAAATTGTGTAGCGAGGGTGCTTTGATAATTCAAAATGAAAAGTCTAAATTCCCAGCCCCGGGCGGGGTGCGGCTGGTTTGGGTTCTGACAAGTCCAGAAGACTCCTGCGGAGGAGGAGTTTCGTTCCCAATTCAATTGCATAAACCCCTCTCTGCTACAGCAAGGCTCTCCTTGTTTAGGTGATCAAGCGGGAATGAATTATAACGTCAACCGAAATCAATGAGATTCCATAATTTATTATTTTATTTGATTATCTGCCTGTTGAGTAGCTATTGTAAGCCAAATGCAGGCAATGATTACAAAATAAGAGTTGATTTTCGGTTTGGAAAGAAGTTTGTTAGTATTAAAATAAATGAGGATGGTAAAGCTTATGCAGTTAAAGGTAGCAGTAATAATTACACTGATGCCTTTAAAGTCATAGATTCGAAAATGAGCCAACAATTTACACTTGATTCAGTTAAACAATTTTATAAAGCGGTTCGTGAATTAGGAGAAAAAGATAATTTAATAAGAGGAAATATAACCGACGGCATGAGAACTGAAATATATTATGAAGGGAAAAAAGTTTATGACGCATATTCGAGTAATAGGTTTTTTTGGGATTTGTTTAGGCCAATAATGGACGAAATACCAAGGGGTTATAGTCCATTTAGACCTGCTGATAATGTGTTTGATTATTAAATTTATAAGCCATAGTGCTCAAGACTAACTATTACCGACGGTTAAGTTGACAGGGAATCCCTCCACTACCGCAAGGCTCCGCCTTGTGGTAAAACACCCGATAAAAATCTCATAAACGCACAAAGCCCGGCAAAACTCGCCGGGCCATGTTCTCAACATATCAACACACAGCGCAAAATTAGGCTATTAAGCATTTCGAAAAAGTGACGAAGATCATTTTCCGCCATGACGCCCGTCATGGTGCAGGTGGCCGTTTCTGCCGACATTTGTTATATCAAAACAAAACGATTATGGCAACTCTAAAAGCAATTGATCAAGTAAGCTGGACCGCTGAACATCATACCGAAAATAACTTTAATCTGTGGACTAAATTTATAGCCTGGACAGATAGCCAAAAACCAAACCACACTTTGTGGTTCTTTATAACCTTAATCGGTCAGGGTGTGTTATTTTTACCTGTACCTGCCGTATTAATGTACTACTATGATGCCCCAATAGGCGTATTGGCCGTAACCATGGTATGTTTTTTCACCACCATTATAGCCAACATGGGTGGCGAAGGTATCCGCACAACACTTACACTGTTAGCGGCAAGTACCATCATCCACGTAGCAATGGTGCTAGCATTTGTGTTCTAATAATTTTCCATATACAATCAGAGTTCAAATACGTAAAGAGCGGCCTTCGGGCCGCTTTTTTTGTGGAATAAACTTCCTGTCCGTCCCATCCCCCTCTCGCACATCCCGTTACACGGCGGACACTTACGATACCAATCTTCGATAGTCTGAAGACTATCAGCATAATCATTCGAAGTCGGAGACTTCGAACAGCAGTGGCTAATCAATAATCTCAATTCCGTCGATCAGGTTGAAATATTTATTATATAGTAAGAATTGCGCGAGTTTTGCTAACTTAAATTCATCAGAATTTTTACCAAGACTGAATTTTTCATATAGCGTCAACGAATTAAAGGACTGCGCTATCCAATCTGTTACAGTAAATTCATAATCTTCTTTGATAGCCTTCGTCGAGCCATCCTTTATCCCGTAAGCCAAGCCAATACCGTCAATTTGGTAATCCCTGATCGTATCCATAAAAAATTCGGCCAATTCAGAATTATCGATGATATAATTGACGATTTTTAAGTTTTTCTTGAAATTGATATTATCTCCAGGCAACAGGTCGATCAAAATAGCTGCTTTTTTCTTCTGTTCATGTGACATCATAGGTCCGATTCTCTTGGCAAACACGGCTAACGCCAGGCTATACCAAGCAAGGCTGACCGCATGGCCGTATGAAATTTGCTCATCAGCCAATGTCACGCTATTTGAAAAGTCGTCTGTAAATGGAACCAAGCCGTATTTGTTTAGAATTACTTTACCACTTTGTAAAACTGATGTGCGTTCGTTCCAACTGCTAACGCCCAATGGTATAACAGTGCCTTTTTCTATACAGTCGATAATATAATCTTGTACTTTCATTCTTCGATCCAAGCCCCTTGCTTTTTTGAATTGTAATATCTTTAATAATTTTTCCCGTTCTACATTTAAAAAATTAACTAATGTAATGCTTAAGTAAGGATGAGAAGTATTGTGGATTAGCTCACTCGGGCAGGCATCTGTATAAGTTATAGTAAACTCCCTTCTTGAGAGTGTTTCAATTGGACTCATGAACTTTAATATTATTTGCCGTTAATTCGACTCGATGGAATTGAAAAAATTAGACATTTGACCAATTCGCGGTAATCCAATCTTCAATTTTCTTATGAGTTCTTATGTTTGATGGCACATCAAGCCTAATCATTTTTTCAATCTTCCTATAGGTAGCCAAGCTAGGGTTAGTCCAACGTTTATTCCCTAGGTGATTAATAAAATAAAGAACTTCATATCCTTCAGTTCTATTTAACTCGGACCAATCTGTCCCACGAATGTAATAAGGATTGTCATGATCTGCCCTTGCCGACCATTTGTAATAATCGCCATCGTCGTAAAGCATTTCTGATCTTAAGTAGCTCATAAAAGTTAGATTTAGGTTTATTGATAGTTTTCTTAATCACTAACTTATCAAAAACATTATCAACTCGCCACCGTTTAAACACCCATATTTATTTCTCTTAAATTCATATCAGCACCACTATCAGTTAATTATATTCCTGTCTGTCCGTCCGCTCCCCTTCCCGCACACCCCATTACACGGCGGACACTTTCATCACGCAACCTTCGATAGTCTGAAGACTATCAGCATAATCATTCGAAGTCGGAGACTTCGAACAGCAAAGACAGCAAAGTTGAGAGAATTGCCACCACCGAACCCTGAATACCCCAACCATTGTGGCCTCTTGATTTTCGGGTAGCACTGTCCCTGCTTAAACACTGACTTCCAAAGAAAATAAAGCAGCCACGAGTTCTGTTATTCACGGTGTGTTTATTTCTGGTGTTCATGAGATCGCTACGCTAAGTCTCTTGGTACTTCTTTCTTGCGGAAAGAAAGAAGTACATCCACTGACGATTCATATTACCCACTACCATTCCTAATGGAAAACGGATGTACGCGCATACTTAGCGTGTGGGGTGCTGAAACAAGTTCAGCATGACGAGTGGTATCGTTGTGGTTATGAAAATGCCCCACAGAACCCTCCATACCCCAACCATTGTGGCCTCTTGATTTTCGGGTAGCACTACCCCTGCCCACGCACTGACTTCCGTAGAAAATAAAGCAGCCACGAGTTTTTTCTTTTGGTACTTTTCTTTTTTTCGGCAAAAAAAGAAAAGTACATCCACTGACGATTCATATTGTTCACTGCCTTCCCTAATGGAAAACGGCCACGCGCATATACTTGGCCCGTGGGGTGCTGAAACAAGTTCAGCATGACGAGTGGTATCGTTGTGGTTATGAAAATGCCCCACAGAACCCTCCATACCCTAACCATTGTGGCCTCTTGATTTTCGGGTACCACTATCCCTGCCCACGCACTGACTTACGTAGAAAATAAAGCAGCCACGAGTTTTTTCTTTTGGTACTTTTCTTTTTTTCGGCAAAAAAAGAAAAGTACATCCACTGACGATTCATATTGTTCACTGCCTTCCCTAATGGAAAACGGA
>NZ_WWEO01000037.1 GCF_009928685.1 Mucilaginibacter agri
ATGCGAATGTAACCGGCACGCCGGTTACCTTGACCTCGCCACCGAACCTGGCTATCGGAAACGAGATGCCAAAAACAGCTTATAATTTTACCGATCCGGACAGTCCAAGTGCTTTTTACGGGGCCAATTTCTTTGTTGGCTCAATCGACGATATCAGACTGTATAATAAAGTACTAAGCGATACCGAAGTAAATTCTTTGTATACGATGGAGCAACCCTGAAAGTGAGGTTGTTTCTGTGTCGGTTAAACTATTAAAAATCAAAAGAGGGCATTCAGTTGAATGTCCTTTTTTGATCCGGCTTTTAAACTAACCAGGCAAAAGATCATACTCCCGGAATTATTTTTGATCATAGTTATACTAAGTTCCCAAAAACGCCGGATTATTTATCCGCTAGGTTTAGTTTACAGCGCATCAAACAAGCTAGCTCTTAACCCTTATAAATATACCTTACGTTTGTATTCATGCATCATTCAAACCATTCAGCATGGCATTCCACCAGGTTGTCGGCCTGTTCGCTAAAATGACGGCGACCCTTTGCGACAGGGATTCCGAATCATTTAGCAGCAGCTTTAATTTGCGGCCGATCACACGGGCACAAACCAGCTGTAGATAATCACTCTCAGTGGTTTCATAAAGCTCCATGGTATCAAAATGCTCTTCATAGATATCTCCGGAGTAAAGATCAAAGTAGACCCGGATGATATGCTCGATATCAGTGATGTCTTTCGTACGTTGCGGGCGATCGTTATTGGAGATCAGTTTTAAAAGTATGATGCCTTCCATGGTACAGACCTTGATGTTGAGCTCTTCGTCTACCTGTACCGAATCTACGAAAGGATAGATCTCTTTGAACCCCGGCATATGGAAAACAAATCGCGGATCGGTCAGGCGGACGTGTCGGTCAGCTTCTTCTATTTCACCGAAGGGTAGCAGGTCAACCTCTATCGCTCCATGATAGAACAGCTTGATAGTTTCCGTTGGGTGCAGCGTAAAATGCCCGGTTGCCGCCAGGGCCTGTTTCAACTCCCGGAACTGCCCTTCGTTGCGGATCAGGATAGCCAGGTCGACATCATTGGTTTTCCTTAATGCGGCCGAACCGGTGTCGGTGCTGAGTTGGATATCCCGGGCCACCGCACCGACAACATAGTAGTCGATACTATAAGCTTTAAATACAGGCTCGATGTCCTTCAGCATGGCTGCGATTTCCGGGTGTAATAAGGGCTCAGTCAAGGTAGTTTTGTTTAACGCGTTCTGCGGTTTCGGTATTTCTGCTGTCATAATTGGTCGCCAGATCAGCATAGACCAATAAAGGCGGTACCAGACCAGGTGCTGCCTCCGGCTGTTCCTTATCCGGCCAGAACTGCTCAAGCAGTTCCACATTGCCGTTTGGATCCGGTACAAGCTTGAGCTGACGGATCAGGGGCAAGCGGCTTTGTTTGATATACAGCGTGAATTTCTCGGGGTGCAGATAGCCGGTCATCAGGGCTGCCGCATTTTCGCCGCCCCATTTGAAGCCATCAGGTTGAATATTTCTCCAGTTCTTCAGGTCTTCTGGGTTCATGAACCGGAATTTACCCACCCATTCTTTAGGGCGCAGGTTATTCCGGTAAGCTTCCACCCACCGCTGGATCAAGCGGGTTTTATTTTCTATGAAATCAGCTTTTTCGTTGTTGATGATGCCTTTTCGTAAAAAGCCCTCTTTGCGCAGTTCCTCCAGATAGCCGCCTACATTACCTAAGGCGATACCTGCTTCGTTAGCAACCTGGCGGTAAGGCCTGTTGAGCAGTTCCGGATAGCGCAGGATCGCGAACAGAAATTTCAGGCCGGCCGCTTTCCATAGTTTGCCTTCTACCGGCAAGCGGGTGGCGGTTACCTGCTGGTCGTTGATGAAAATAAATAACTTTTCTGTCTCGATAAAGCAATTGCCGGCCACCTCCAGATAGTTGATCTTAAGGTCTTTTAGCTCCTTTTTTATTGGCAGGGGAATATACTGGCAGATCAGCAGAAATGCTTTATCGGCAGCAGCCGCTATATTTTTGATCGCCGGGAGGGTATTATTGCGCAGTTCGTTTTTGATTTCTATTATAAAAGTTTCTTTGCGCTTACCCAGGTTCAAATCGATCAGACCATCATACTGCCGGCCGGTTTGCGTATACTCACCGGCTAATTCCAGGATCTCGCCACCGGTAAGTTCCTGCAGTTTTGCGGTCGCTTCATGAAATATTTCATGCTCTTTCATGTTCACTAAATTTAAATGTTCATGAATCATGAACATTTAAATTTAGTGAACGAATGGGAAAATTGCAAACTTTGTTCATGAATCATGAACAATTTATATTCATGAACATGCCAGGGAAAGACTATCAATGACGGAATGTTAACATCCCACGACAAAGCATAGATAGTCGTGATGGGATATTTTCTGTAAATATTCTGTATTTGTCTTTAATTTATTAAATTTATAAAAAAATAAATAGATGGCTATGGAAGAAACGAGGTCGAATAAAATAAAAAACATACGCCCTGAAACGCTGGAATTTATCATTTTATATAACCAATTACGTGGTAAGGCCTTTAATGGCAACGCAGAACTGGCAGAAAAACTGGGCTTTAATTCGCCGAGTTCCATTACAGAAATAATCAAGAGCCGGCAGAATATTGATCCGGAAAAACTGCGTATTTTTAAAGAGCTTTATCAGGCTGCGCTGAATACAGAAAAGCCTGTTATCGTTAAACGTACCCCTAAAGTAGCTTTTGAAGGTATTCCCATGTATGATATCACCGCAACTGCCTCTGGGGTCGAGGTGTATAACGATGTCAATGATATGCAGCCGGTGGGTCGTATGAACTTCCCCGGGATTGAGGAATGTGACTTCGCTTTGCCGGTCTGGGGCCATTCGATGTACCCTTATCTTGAGAATGGTTGCTGGGTGGCTTTGAAAGTGATCCATGACCGCAAAATATTACCAGGTGAGGTCTATTATATCGAATGGGGCGATTACCGGATGTATAAGCGCCTGCTGCCCGGCGTAACCGAGGATGAAGTTGTGGCTCACTCTGATAACACGGCGGAAATGATCGGCGACCAGTTAAAATATCCTCCTTTTGTGATTAAGCGGTCCGAGATCAAAAGGCTTTGCCTCGTTAAAGACATTCACAAAAAACATAACCATTGATAACATCGCGGTTATGGCTGCCGGAACGATTGGGACAATGCCGCTTTGATCCGCCGGATGTCGCTTTCCAACAGGTCGTGTATCTGCTGATACTGACCGCATAGATCGAATACGTTGATGGCATAGGTCGCATATAAAGCTTCGCTTTCCTGGGTACCGGTGTGTTTCAACCGGTCGGTCACATCCAGGACGGCCAGAAAAAGCAACTGGGATTTCGAGTTGAGCTCATGGATCCGGGCGATGGAAAGTTCCACTTCAAAATAAAGCGTGGCCAAATTGTATTTCCAGTTCTCCGCATTAATCTTCGACAGGCGTTCGTTTACCGTATTCCGCTCTTTTTGCAGAAAATCGATACTCAAAGGACTTCTGGAATCATTCCAGTTTTTCCAATACAGGATATTCTTTTGAAGAATGGCCATCGTTTCGGTGTTCACATAATAAAGGTATTCGCCGATTTCTACCTTTTTATCCCGGAAGGCGATCCTGGATGCAGAGCGGTTCTTTCGCCGGTCGCTGTAATAACTGAACAGGCCGGTCATGAGCTGGCTCAGCAGCACACCCGCTAAGCCTGAAAAGGCACTAACCAGTGCAATTGTGTTGGTAGTCATACCTTTTTAAACGGCATCCCATCAGCAAAGTTTCATAAAATACTAAAAAAATTAGTATTTCTTTGCCGCTTTGTTATGCAGGCTGTTCTCCGTTCTGCAGATATTTGCTTTATCAAATACGGGGACAACCAGTTCTTCGCCCCAGATCTTTTTTCCTGCGCGTTTAGGGTTCGCCTTATAATGTTCGTTCCGTTCGTGGAAATGGCGGTCTATAGCTTCTTTACAGGCTGCCACGTCCGGATAATTGCTATGGTGGATGACGGCCCTGGCCAGTCCGCTGAACACTGATTCGATCACATTCAGAAACTGGGAAGAGGCGGGGAGCGGGGCCAGCGCGATCACGGGATTATGGAGCGCTTCCCTGTAGTCATCGCTGTTCAACTTTTCAATATAAGTCACCAGGTCTTTAGAGCAGTGCCAGCTTGCTTTATCCCAGGACAGGTACAGCCGTTCCTGGTCCGGATACTGCAGGACCAGCACGTCGATAAGCCGGATCATTTCTGCAGTGTTCTTTTTCAGCGAGTAGAAATGGGTGACCTGGTTGGTAGAAAGTTCCACGGCCGCTGTACAGATCAACCAGCCACTGCTTTTTTGAATCGCGGGGATCGTGATATAGTCCCCCTTTTTTACAAAAGACCGGCCACCTTTCATTTTGACGCTGAAAGGGCCGTACTCGTCGATTGAGAAAAACTTTTCACCTGGCCGCAGGTTGCGCAGAATATCCTGGATGGCTGCAAATTTTTCACGGTACAGGGGATCCGGACTGGTCAGTTTTTCCCTGGATTTGAGGATGCGGTACCCCCGGTTCCTAAGCCCGCGGGAGACAAGCGTACTGCTGATGCGGACGTGATAAAGTTGCTCGTATACGCGTGCAAGATCTATTAATTTCCAGGTCGTCCGGTTAATATTGTAGATCTTGGGTGTCTGCCGTAATAGATGGATCAGGTTATCTTCGCGTTCTTTAATTTCGGCAAGTTTGGTATCGTTGATCGTATGGGTGCGCTGAAATCCGTCGAGCCCCTTTTTTCGGTACGTTCGCAGCCAGATCAAAACCGTATCCCGGCAGACCTCCTCTTTTGCCGCGATATCATTGACAAACCGCCGGTCAGCGCTTTCCATCAGGGCCACTGCTATCTGCCAGCGCTGGTGATCATTACCACTTCGCCATTGTTTTAAAATGGCCATATCCGCTTCCGGAAAAACATAGGTGCGTTGGCGGCTGATCTGATTCTTTTCACACCAGGAAAAGAAATTTTCCTTGAATGTGGAATAAGCATAGCCTTCAGGACAAAGCAGCCTGTATTTTTCAAAAGCGGCTTGCGCCCCCAGGTCGCCGCCGGCCAATTGCCGGATGATCTCCGGGATCACGCGGATCATTTCCACATATTTCGCCGTCGTCCGGTGGTCCGGTATGCCAACCGGCATAAAAAAATCTTTCGTTTTTATTTTTTCCGGGTACTGATCCCGGATCTTCCGGAATTCTGCAACGTAACATTGTACGCAATAACGGGATAAGTTAAGGTCCAGGGCGGCCTGCACTTTGTTAAACTTGTTGTCGTTCAAAAAAAGTTTCCGTAGTGCGTTGATCTTGGAAGCGGGGATACGGTGGACTTGCATAGGCGCCGAATTAGCCGAATGAGGTGAGCTTTTTCGTGGATATCGAAATATCAGCCTCATTACAAAATGAACAAAGGGAATGGGGATTAGTTTCAGATTGTATTTTCGGAACAGCAGGTAGTAATTTTTTTAGCCAGTTTTTATTACCGGAATGGTTTTTCTAACGAAAGGCCTTAGCGCCGCCGCAAACCCAAGTTACCGGTCAATTGTAGAACCGGGCAATGAAGTCTCCAACCCTGCTGAACAATTCAGCTGGTCCTATTAAGCGGAAGGCTGAAGTAAAAAATGCTTCCTTTTCCCGGCTCGCTTTTTGCCCATATCTTACCGCCGTGACGTTGGACGATCTCGGAACTGAGGTATAGCCCGATTCCAAAACCAGCAATATGACGTGTTTGATCGGCCTCTACCCGGTAATAACGGTCAAATATTTTCGCCAGGTCGTCTGGTGCAATCCCAATGCCCGAATCCTTAATACTGATGACGACCTCTTGCTGCGAAGCCGTGCAGTCGACTTTAATCTTCGTGGTTTTAGGTGAATATTTTAGGGCATTGCTGATCAAATTAGAGACAACGGAGCCGATTTTGTCGCGATCGGCATGTACCTCAATGGTGTCGCATCTGGTAAACCGGATTTCCTGTGTGCCGGGAGTCAGGCTCAGTTCTTCTACAATTTCCGAGATGAGCTCCCTGATATCGAAATCCCGTTTTTCAATATGGATCTTACCGGACTCCAAACGGGAAATATTTAAAAACCCATTGATCATGTTCATCATCCGTCGGACCTGCTGGTTCGCTTTTCCCATGGCGCCCACCAGGAAAGGATCCTGATGCTGTTTGAGCTTAGCATTGGCCACTTGAATAATCGCATTCAGCGAAGTCAGGGGTGTTTTCAGTTCATGGCTGGCCATGCCGATAAAACCATCCTTTTTGGCTAGTTCTGCCTCCAGTTGCTGCTGGGTCTTTTCGATGGTTTTGCGGGCCTGCACCTGTTCCGTTACATCTACCGTTATCGCTATTACGCCGCCAATGGCGCCGGTTGCATCGCGATAGGCCTGATAAACAAAATTCTGATAAACTACCTCCGGCCGCCCGTGCCGGATTAATGATACCGGTAATTCGTTGGCGTAAAAGGTCTCACCGGTCTCATAAACTGCTTTCATAACCTCCTCAAGTCCCTGGCCGCGGGCATCAGGCAAGGCGTCGAATACCGGTCTGTTCATGACATCAGATTGTGGTTTACCCCAAAGTTCGACCATCAGCTGATTGGCTACCGTGATCACATGGTCAGCTCCTGAAAGGATGCACATGGCCACTGGTGCCTGACTGATCATGGCTCTCAGGTTCTCTTCACTTTGCTCGACTTGTCGCCTGGCCAGTACACGGTCTGTGATTTCGAACGACATCACCAGAACGCCAGTATAGTCGCCATTGATATCTGCGAGTGGCTGGTAGGTATAATCCACAAAAGTTTCCCGGATACTGCCATCCGGGTTCTCAAATAATACCGGACTCTCCTTAACGTCGATCACCTCACCGGTCGCCATTACATGACGCAACTGGCCGGCGAAAGGCTGGTCAGCAAGGTCAGGCAGGATTTCCAAAAAGGGTTTACCAACAACCTCCGCTGCGCTTTTTTTCCAATAGTCCAGGTTGGCCTGGTTGATCATTTCCACAACAAGCTCTGGCCCGCGAATGACAACAACGGCGGCAGGCAGCATGTTGATCAGTAATTGTAGCCGCTGTTCGTTATTTTTTTGTTCTGTAATATCCCGGGTAATACCGGATACGGCTTCGACTTGACCTTGCTCGTTGAAAACGGGGCTAAGGATATAATCGTACATACGCCGGCCGAGAGTTGAATGCGGAAAGGACACTTCACCACGCACCTGCAGACCGGTAGCCTTAACCTGGTCGATTTCGCGTTCGTGCATTTCGGCGTGCCAGGGTTCATATCCGTTTTCCAGCAGGCTTTTACCTATAGCAGTCTCATAAGTTTTACCCCACATGGATAACAGGGCGCTGTTGACGTAAATAAAACGGTAATTCAGGTCAAATACATACATCAGGTCAGGTGTTCCGGAGGTGATGGCTTCATACAGTCTTTGTTGTTGACCGGAAACTTCTTTTGCGTTGCGTAACGCATCTTCGATCCGCTTACGTTCTGTAATATCACTGGCGGTACCGAACCATTCGACAATTTCTCCTTGTGAATCAAGGATAGGGACGGCACGTGAAAAGGTCCAGCCCGGTGAACCATCGGCACGTATGACCCTATGTTCCATTTCAAATATCTTTTTATACCGAATGGCGTCCTTAATCCGGAGATTTACCATTTTTAAATCATCCGGGTGAACATTCCGTTCCCGCCAGTAGCTGATGGGCTCATAAGTGTCTTTCAGGAAGCCTCGTCCGTCCAGTTCCTGCATGACTTTCCAATCCGCGCTCAGACTATAAATCACATCGGAACTCGCGGTAACCAATGCCCGGAAACGCTTCTCACTGGTAGTAACCAGCTGTCGTTCCCTGACCTGTTTGGTAGACTCCAACACCCAGGCGGCAATTTTAGTTACTTTGCCGTCACTGTTTTTGACAGGATTGTACACAAAAGTCATAAAAACCACTTCTTCTTTTCCGTGCCGGATGAGTTTCATTTCCGCCTCGTCAGCATAAAAAGGCTCACCGGTTTCAGCTACTTTGATCAGTTCCTGTTCCAGTGTAGTCCGGAGTTCCGCGAAGGGGTTCCAGCAGTTTTTCCCGAGAAGTGCTTCTTTTGACCTGCCGGCGACTTCGAGAAATTTATCGTTGACGAGTTCAATTACCAGCGTTTTGGAATCTAATAGGCAAATACCGATTGGTGCGTGAAGCACCATGTAGCGTAAGTCTTGGTCGTCGGTCAATTGCATAGGTTATTCGGCAGTATAAGTAGCTGGCCAAAATAACAAAAATTACAGGCTTTTGTTTAATAGAGATCCAGATAACGGTCTGGATAGAGCAGTCGGCATGGGTGATCGGTTAATCAGCTAATTGTCAAGTCTGAAAAAATATTATCTCAACAGTTAGGTCTTAAACTATTGTAATTATACCGATGTTAGACCACCCTGTCATTCGGATAGTAACAGCTAGAACGGGAAAACCGATTGACTGAGCCTTCTGCGTAAGCTAATAATCATGGTTGTTTAAGTTTAGTTTCCTTGGTCTGCGTCGTATGCGGGACAGCCTGGAGATGTACTTTTGGGGATAAGTTTTCAAGTAGAAGCTGCAAATACCATATGTTTTTATTATCAATCGTATTCTATCGGTTAATCAGTTCGTAATCAACGTAATTTATTATATTTAATAATGCGGCCGAACGACTTAACACAAACTGCACCCGTTGCCATTTTTTTTCTGGTTCTTCCTTACGGAATCAGCTCCGGATTTGTAGCCGTTACCTTACCTTTCTTGTTGGTACAACACGGTTTTAGTGTGGCTGCAACTGCGTCCATTACGGCATTGGGCTTATCAGCTAACCTGTGGCGGTTCTTATGGGCGCCACTGACCGACCTGACATTAAGCCTTCATAAATGGTACCTGATCGGCACCGTTCTTTGTGCCCTAACACTTTTGTTAATCTGTGGGATTCCATTGAAAGTGGCTTCATCATTTTGGTTAACCGTTATCGTTTTTATTTCACAAATCGCGGCTACACTGGTGGTCTCCCCAGTCGGGGGCTTTATGGCAAGCACTGTGCGTTCGGATCGGAAAGGACTTGCCGGTGGCTGGTACCAGGCGGGGAATGTTGGTGGAATGGGCTTTGGCGGCGGCGCAGGGATCTGGCTTTCCACCCACTATTCTTACCAGATCGCTATCGTATTGTTAGCGCTGATCATGCTGATATGTATGCCGACGTTGTATGTAGTAGTTCCTGTTGTGGCTGCCCAATCTCAAAAATTGTCCAGCCGATTCTGGTCGATGTTAGCTGATCTGAAAACGCTATCACGTTCAACCATTTCCCTTTATTCCATCGTCGTCATTACCACACCTGTGGGCATCGGCGCGGCGGCTTACATCTGGTCCTCAGTCGGCGGGGACTGGCATGCCGGGCCTGATCTGGTTGCATTTGTTAATGGTTTGCTCGGCGCATCTGTAACTGTATTAGGTTGTATATTCGGCGGCTGGGTGGCGGACAGGTGTGGACGGTGGTGGTCTTTCTTCGGTGCAGGATCAGTAATGGCATTAGTCAGCTCCATCATGGCACTTTCAGTTTTTACGCCTTTTACTTACACAGCTGGTATACTATTTTATGCCTTTTCTTTTGGCTGGGCATCCGCTGCGTTCTCTGCGGTAGCTTTGCTGGCTATCGGTTCGGATTTGGGTTCTACCAAATATGCCCTGGTGTCGTCCATCAGTAATTTAGCACCTGTTTATATGACTGCTTTGGATGGCTTGACCTATGACCGGTCCGGAATCAGGGCAATGCTGCTCACCGAAAGTATACTCGGTGGTATCTTTGTGGTCATTTCCTTATTAGTACTCGCATGGATAAATAGCCGAAAAACTGCTGATCTTCCAGGCAAGAGGGAAATTAGATCGTTGATTAAGGATGTATAAATATTACCGGCTATAAACGCTAGTAATTAAATACCTCAAACTTTGAGAAAGCCTTAACCCTTTTCGATCAGCCATATAATCGGTGAGTTGCGAATCTGTTATACTGAGAATAGGAGCAAAAACCGAATTGTAAAAGCTTTAAGCCATTTGGGACAAGTCGCTTTTTCAATTCTTTCTCATTTTCTATTCGTTTGGTTCAGCCCCAAATAACTTAAAAGCTTCTTTAGAAAATTCTATCTTGGAAGATTTTCCTTAAGCGAAAATGCGGTGTTTAACAGGACGCCTATGAAAAAATTTGCAATAAGGGTTTTTTGTTATTACCTTTCCAAAACCATATCAGAACCGATCCAAACGATAGTTATTTCCTGAAGTAACGCTCCCTATCGTATTTTTTCAACCTTGCCCAGCCGTATAATAGCCTGAATATCTATTATTTCTTAGAAATTAATATTAAACTTTTTTTATATGAAATATCGTATTAATGAGCTTGTAATTACAATTGATAGGGCACACTTAATCCCCGGCCACGGTTGGAATTTAGAGTGTGGCACAACCTCGGGTACGGATTGTGGAACGTCCAATGAACCAGGTTGCGGTACAACCTCAGGAACCGGTTGCGGAACTTCGAATGAACCCGGCTGCGGCACAACCTCAGGAACAGGTTGCGGCACCTCGAATGAACCCGGCTGCGGCACAACTTCAGGAACCGGTTGCGGGACCTCGAACGAGCCCGGCTGTGGTACAACATCAGGAACCGGTTGCGGGACCTCGAACGAGCCTGGCTGCGGCACTACATCAGGAACCGGTTGCGGGACTTCGAATGAGCCGGGCTGCGGCACGACATCTGGGACAGGCTGTGGAACTTCGAATGAACCGGGCTGCGGCACGACTTCAGGAACTGATTTCGGGTCAACTGGCAACATTGCCAGATGGTGGACGGAAGCAGAATCGATTATTAAGGCTGCTCAAATCGACCGTTTACTGGTCAACGAGAATACACGTGGTGAAATGCTGGAACTATTACAATTGAGCCAATATCATAACATTTCTCCGGAAACAGATTTAACAGAACTTAATGCGCTGGAGAATAAGCTTCAGGATGCACTCAAAGAAGTCCAAAGCCATATCGCCTTGAAATCTCGCAGGTCGAGAGAACTCTAGAAAAGCCTGGGCCATAAATATGGCTCTTGGCTTCCGCCAAATTTTATAAGTGCACATCAGGTAAATCAGAGTCTTAATAATGCTGAGCCCAATGAGACCCTGACGCCAATAAGAAGGGACAAGTTACGTGGAAAATATACCTATTTTTTCCGATGCTAATCGAATGTTGTCATTTAAAGCTATTGAGTATGCAAGTAATCTTGCCTTGTTAGGTGTGAAAAATATCGGTACGCGCCTGTATCTATATGGTCGGATTCCCATATCTCCTGATTGGCTTTTGCAGTTTCCGCAATCAAAGACTTTATATGAAGCAATCATTGTAAACAATCAGAACGCTGCGGAATTGCTTACGTCGCAATGGATAGAAAAGCAAGCCCCCATACATAATGATCGCTGGACGATATTTTTAAACAAGAATTGGGAGCGAAAGTCTTTCAGTTCAGCGCCGTACAAACTTTATGTCAATTTACATCCGGACAGCATACTGGACGAATTTAACACGGTTGTCAACCACTTTGCCACTTTTGACGTGCCTATTTTCAAGTTTTCGAAAGACGTTTTTAATTTACTGCGTCCCGATAAGATTGTCGCTTACTTAATGGATTTTAATACCCTGATTACTTTGGGCAAGGCGCTATCAGTCGCATTGAAATCAGCTAAAGTTCAACCTTTGCCATTCACGGCAGCATTCGATGAATCAGGAGTTGTATCATGCGGGTTCGATCCACCCGCAAAACTTACACAGTCGTTTGCGGCAACAAGCTGGCGGAGTGTCATTACTGAGCTTATCGCGCGGGCATTATCCGAAGGGTATCGTTCAAATATGGCCAGGAAGGAGCTTGTTCAAAATGTAAACTTTAAGCTGGACGCCATTGGCATTGACACAGAAAAATGGCTTCCTAAAGTATTTTATAATCTTTAAAGTCCGTGGAAATCACCAATACGCTCGAGCTTGCCGGCGATGTTATTATCACATCGGTTCTGAATTTAAGACCGGATATACGCCAGCAATTCATTTGCGAGGAAACTGATTTTGTTGTCACACGGCCGCAAGGCCGTGCGCGTTCCCTGGTCATTGAACGGGAGGTCGCAGAGTTCCTGGAAACGTTCCGGCAACCCATTACTTTTGCTCAGGCGATAACACTCTTTTCAAAGCAAAAGGAGATGGACGCGGATGCTTTTCTTAGGGACATTGAAGATTCGGTTAAGCTGCTGCTCAAAGCCAGATTTTTGATTGTATCAGGTTCTCATCTGGCGGCAGATTACAGCTTAGTTGCAGGGCAGGTGGTTGGCGATGTAACGATCTCGCATGGTATCAACATCATGGATGACACGGAGATTTACCGTTGTCACGATCCTGATCATAAGCAAATGGTCATGAAGATCGCCAAATCAGAAGGAGACGAGCGGACAGAAAACCTGATCAAGCGAGAATTCGATATTTTATCTGTGGCTCCGCATCCGCTTACACCATATCCCCACCGGATAGGAAAATATCAGAATAGGTCTTTTTTATTAATGGATTGGTGTGATGGACAGGATATTTTGACGGTAGCTAACCAGCTTAGGAACGCTAACCGTGATGTTTATCCTTTTAATCCGTTGAAGGACCTCGTTGTCCATATCCTTCGGGCTTATGAGTGGCTACATCAGGCGAAAATCATCCACGGCGATATTCACCCCAACAATTGCCTCACCACTAGAGAAGGGAACATTCACATTATTGATTTTGGGTTGTCACTTTATATTGTCGGTAATGATGCCCTGGCTTGCCATGAACGAACAGGCGTACCGTATTTTTATGATCCGTCTTTCGCAACTGCATATCTGAACCACACTACACCTCGTATGGCGGACGAGGGTACCGATCTCTATAGCCTGGCGGCCCTGTCCTTCTTTTTGCTTACAGGTCATCATTATCTTCCTTTCCGGCTGACGCACGAACATTTCTATGAGCAAATAAAATCTGAACCCCAAAGATCATTCCACGCTGTCGGTGTGCCAAGCTGGTGGGAGATCGAAGCTGTTCTTTCAAAAGCTTTGTCGAAAGATGAAAAAGAGCGGTTTTCGTCGGTTCGCGAATTCGCAGATGCGCTGGCAATATTGCATTTTACACCTGGCGAAAGCAAAAAAATCGTACAGAAAGCAAATCCTACAGCATCGTTGGCCGCAATTGCCAGGTATCAGACAAAGGGGCTGGATTTTGACTGGCCTTTACCCGCTCCAACGGCTCCGGTTCATTTCGGAGGTGCAGGAATAGCATATGCGCTTTTAAAATGCGCGGAAAAAGGTAAAGACCAAGCTGTATTAAGCGATGCCGATATCTGGATAACCCGGGCTAAAGAATCCAAAATGCTTCAGGCTTATCAGGACGAAAGCATGGGACTTACCTCCGAAGTAGCAGCACCTGGTTCCTTACACTATGGAAAGCTTGGCGTATGTGTATGTGAGGCGCTGATCGCTTATGCCCGATGGGATTATACCGTGTTAAACCAAACGCTTGCTGATGTTTGTCATCTCGCGTTAACTTCATCGAATGATTTTGATCTTACGTATGGAAAACCCGGAAGTTTATTGGGATGTGCATTGCTGCTGGCGACGATTCCCGATGATCCTTTGTTACCAATGAAGCATTCCATTCTGGAAACCGGTGAACAGTTAGTGTCAGCTATAACAACAGCACTTCAATCCCTGGGGCAGATCGCTACAAATAATATTTTAGTAGATTTAGGTATGGCGCACGGATGGGCTGGAGCACTCTATGCAATAATGAAGTGGGCTGAAACGACTCAGACGCTACCACATCCAACCGTCGAAGATTACCTTAACGAACTGATTCAATGTTCCATCTTAACTGCAGAGGGTCGGAGCTGGCCTATTCGTACTAACACCCCTCATCGTAAGACGGAGCGTTTCATGGGTAGCTGGTGCAAGGGCTCAACGGGATTTGTACACCTCTTTGGATTGGCTGCTCAGTTATTTAACAAGCCCGACTATTTAGAAATTGCGGGGGAGGCCGCTGATTTTACTTTTACCGCACCACAAAATGGGGCATCGTTGTGTTGTGGTGATGCTGGCATGGCTTATGCTCAGCTTTCGATGTTCCAGAGGACGCGGGAAGATAAATATGTTGGACGGGCTCAGGTGCTGGCTGATCGTGCAGCCAACTCGGAATTAAAGTTAGCCGGCAGTTTATATAAGGGCCGCTTGGGTGTACATCTGCTACTACTTGACATGGAAAACCCATTAGCCGCCAGAATGCCTTTTTTTGATTAACAATCGTTTTGAAATTATGAAAACCCTGCTGCTGAATGAATAAAACATCATTATCAAGTAACGTTTTGCCTTTTGGTATTCTTGATCTATGTAAGCGTCATGAAGCGCAATCCCCTGGAAGTGCTATTCGTGATATGTTAAATCTCGCTGAATTTGCAGACAAATTAGGCTATAATCGTTACTGGGTTGCTGAGCACCACGTTCCGTACGCTGTATCATCCGCGCCGGAGCTATTACTCCCCTTAATTGCTGCACGTACAAAAAGATTACGTATTGGAACAGGAGGAATGATCATTCGGTATTACAGCCCATACAGGGTTGCAGAAATTGCAAGCACGCTGCAAACCATAAGTGCAGAACGTTTTGACCTGGGACTTTGCCGGGGCCCTGGTGTCATTGATGATAGCATCGCCCAGGAATTGGTTAGCGGAAATAGTTGGGAGTTGAACGATGATGCCTTCTTCAGCAAAATTAAAAGAACTGTCGCGTTGATTCGTATGGGAAAACAGGTTAGTAACGGAATCCAGATACATACCCCCGCTGATACATTACCCCCAATTTGGTACCTCGGTACAAATCCCCATATCCTCGAACTTGCTAAAAAAATGGGCATACGCCTGGCCATCCCTTTATTTATAAGCAAGGATGAAGATAAAGCGCTTGCCGTTAATAACCTCTATAAGAGTCGCGTAACGGAAAGCGATGCTGATCTAAAATCAATATTAGCTGTAAGTGTGGTATGTGCCGACACGGATGATCAGGCAATGCTAAAGCATCAAGACTTAATTAACAACGGAAACATGCAAAGCAACTTTGTCGGCTCTTACCGAAATGTGTCTCAGAAATTATTGGATTTGCTGACCCGCTTTGAGATGGATGAGCTATTAATTACTACTTTTTCCCGTGATATTAACGAACGTATGGATACATACGGGCTGCTTGCAGAAATTTGAATGACGTTAGGTGTGAGAAATTGAAAAATCGTTTGGCAGATATTCCGTCCCCTCGCTTAGTGGCAATCTTAATAGCTAGAAAACGCCCGCATGATAGTTTGTTAACGTTTGGTAAGTTGCATAGTTTTGCGATACGCTGTAAGGGCGATCACAACAAAAAATATTCATCTTTTAGTAAGATAGCTCCTTTTAATTGATGAAGAGCTAGCTACATGAAAGTGGCATCACTGTTGCCGAATTGTCGAGGGCCATGAAGACCCGGATCAGCCTTAATTTCTTCATAGTAATCTAAAAATTGCCTTAAGTCAAATATGTTTGGGTTTTAAAACCGTCAAACAGGCGGCCTAACGCAGCATATCGCGCAGTATTCATTGAAGGAATCAGGCATCGGATAAGTTGTAGTTCTGTATTATACAAATCTTGGCCCAGAAATAGTGCTGCCTAGCGCGTGGTTAAGTCTTTTAATAAAGTAGTCACAGGCTTCGGGCACAAATTTTTCGTTGTTCTGGTGCATAAAGAACCATATGGTTTTCAACCCTATGCCTTTCCAGGCTTTCAGCCTTTCCACCCACTCGTCCATCCGGGTGTAATCGCTTGGTGCCAGATCGTTCCCGACAAAACGTATAATAGCTTCGTTAGTAGTCAGTTCCATATGAACGCAATCCCTTCTTCCAGCGGTGTCTGATATTACTGTACCTATATGGAGTTTGCGAAGCAATTCAAAAAGATCCTTACGGTTTGACAGGTTGCCAAACCAGTCTTTATGACGCAGTTCTACCCCGACCTTAATAGAAGCCGGTAACGCTTCCAGGTAAGCTTTAAGCTGCGGGAAGCTCTTAGGGGAGAAATTTTCGCCCAACTGCAGCAGTAAGGGACCAAGATGATCTCCGAAAGCAGTTAGACTCTGGTAGAACTTGGCCGTTTGTTCTTCCGCATTTGCGAGTTTGCGAATATGGGTGATGTGCTGTGGGAATTTCGGGCAAAACTTGAAATCCGGCACCTCCGCCACCTGCTGTACCCACTTGAAAAGCTGATCTGCAGTGTAGATCGTATAGAAGGTAGGACCAAATTCAACAGTATTGAAATTTTTGCTGTAGATAGGAAGCAATGCTTTATCAGGCGTTTTTTCAGGATATATTTTGCCAATCCAGCCTTTTTCGCCCCATTTTGCTGCACCGACAAATACTTTCAAATCACCATCCTGATTAGCTGTCGCCAATGTACGCTTTGTCCCGGTCGTATCCGGTGGCAGTGAAAAGTTAATAGCTTCCAGCGAGTCGTTAACATGTCCAAATTGCATCTGGTAAAATTAAAGATTAAGAAATTTCTACAGCACAAATCCTTATTTTAAATGTTTTATTTTGCAATGATGAAGGACGAGCATTATCCCGCTATAGGTTTCGGACTGGACTACGCCAATCAATTGATTTATTGTGAAGTGATCATGCGTGATAATTATTATGATGTGCTTTTTAATGGGGAACTGACAGCCTCGATCGCACATAATGTTGACTGGGATTGGTTACAGACATCCGGTGTTATCCTTAATGACGAAACGATCGCGGAAATCGGTCTTAAAATAGAAAGGTATTATCAATAAACAGAAATAAGTTATGCCCGAAATTCCCGACCTCAACATATTCAGCAGTAATCTGGCTAAGCAGCTCGTCGGCAAGACATTAGACAGTATTGACATCCTAGTCCCGCGAAAGCTCAAGGAGCCGGAAGCTGCCTTTAAAGAAGCGCTTGAAGGACAACAACTGAATGCGATTAACCGAGTGGGCAAGCAATTGTATTTTAAATTTGCAGGGCACGTTTTAGGCCTGCATTTGATGCTGTACGGATCGATGCACTGGTATGAGGGCAACAACGAGAATAAGTTTACCATCGCCGAACTCAAGTTTTCCGACGGTACCGGCCTCGCCATCACAGACTGGCAGAAATCCGTGATGCTGTCACTTGACCCGGAAATATCAACAGTTCCTGATGCCATGGAGTTGCAAGACGGTTATTTGCAAACAGCGCTAAAGAAAATCAGCCGCCCGATCAAAACGGTGCTAACCGACGGCAAAGTAGTTCAGGGGATTGGCAATGCATATGTAGACGAAATCCTTTATGCGGCGAAGCTGTCGCCTTTTTCAATAGCAGCTAAAATTCCGAACGAAAAAATTATGGTGCTGACGAAAGCGGTCAAAAAAGTATTAACGGATGCGGAAGCGCATATCCGGCAAAACTTCCCGGATACCATCACAGAAAAGGAGCGTGATTTTCTCCAGGTTCACCTGCCTAAACATAAAGTTACGCCGAATGCCGAAGAAATTTTGGTGGCAGAGATCGCATCGCGAAAAACATACTACACGAAAGCGCAGGAATTATTTGAATAAAGAACATACCAGTGCAGCTCTCCATTTCAGTTTCCATTTGATTTTACTTCTTAATTTCGGGTTCTTGCTAGATATCCTCCATCGGAATCGGGCAGCACTTTTGAAACCAAAAAGCCTGGGTAAAAATTTGACAGCCATGCCCATCACCGTTAGCCGTAAAGTGATTTTGATTATTAGGGCAAGCGGGACATTGTTATTACTAAACAGCGGAAATTACTTCGGTGCATTGAGCCAATCTGACCGTAAAAAATCGCTAATCATTCGATCCAACAATACTAATCAAAATAGTATGTTGCTTCACAGAAAATTAAACTGGCAATTGCTTAACCAAGATTTCCACATTGCGTTAACTTTTCAACAAACGGGATCAAGTTAACTTGACGTTCCTATTTTAGCAATGACATCATCCGGTTGGAGCTTATAAATGGGAAAGCAGTATTCGATAAATAACTTTGTTACCTTATCAAAAAATGGGAAGGCCGCCTCGACCAGTTCAGATGAACAGCAGGCGAACCTTTATCAATGGCTTAAAGAAGCCGGTTTTGGTCAAAGCGAGATCAATGGGAAGACTGTCTTTTTTAAAACCGTCGATAATCACGTGATGCCTTCTTCGGTCATCGCCATGCGATATGAATTTCTGAATTTCCTGGAATCTCATGATTTTGTGGAATGGCCGGAAGGGGTGACTAGAGGTGATTTAATCGAATGGTTTTATGACACCAGGCCGCCGAAATGTAACAGGCTTTTCAGCAATTATTTATATAGAAAGCTGTCAAACATGGAAGAGGAACAGTATATGAGGTATAGCGGACGTCATCCCACGCTCGATTTTCACTTAAAAGCGTCGAATTTGGATGCTTAAACAGATCCGCGGTGTAATCGAGAGAGATTCCAGGTAACCAAAACTGCAGTGATGCTCAATTTCCAGATTTAAGTGACCTTTATAAAATCCCCCGGTTATTGAATACGGAAAATGCGTTAGAAGTACTTATAATAAAATATTCTCTAAACTTAAGTTATTCGACCGTTTCGGTTGTGCTGAGCGATGATCTAGAAACGATTGTTACATTTGCAAGATGACCAATAATTTTAAGATCCATCTAGTTGATGCCGAATTCGAGTTTTTTACGATGCAGGTCCGAAAATTGTTAAATTTTCAGGTCTATGTAAATGTGTCTGGAAGTAGGGAGCGTTTTCATATGCAATTGTCGGGAGACCGGTTTTTAATTACTGATCCTCACCAATGTCCGGAACAATACCGCCACTTGGAAGTTGTGTTGAGCGACGCGATCTTTAAACAAGGGCAAAACGATAGTTTGCCTGCCTAATAATATTTAGCGTTTGCTGATAATTAAAATATAAAAATTCCGGTTTATTTTTTAAGATGGACAATTGTCAGGTTAGTTTGCATAACAAACATTAGTACCTAAAAAACGTTCAAGATGTCGTTCACGCGTTATGATCGAACAAATAGTTCATAAGTTTGCACTGGAGAGATAATTTATATGATAAATTGCCTTTCAATGTTAGCTAAATCTCCATTTATACTTAGATATTCGAGCACCCTTAAATGAGGATGGTATTAAACCCTAAGTTTCGTAACTCATTGCCTTAGTGTATTGAAGGGGAAATGACGGCATTCATTCGATATCAGATTTACACCAGGGAGCAATAGGCCTTTCAGTATTCAGATATTACCGGCGTCGACATCTCAATCAAATTACGATTATGTTGAAACTTGTTATAGGCTTCGAGTAACGTCAGGTATTTATTCCTCCAGACGTTTTCCGCCATTTCTTCTGCAGTTAAAATCTCTGAATGATGGTTGGGCGAGTTTGGATCAGCATCTTGCGCCGTAAAATGTGCCGGAGGAAACAGTTCTGGAAACTCAGGAGCGAAATCGCAGTTTAGCGTGAATCCTATCCTTTCAATTGTAATCAGGCTTAACCTGGGTGAATTAAACCAGTTGTACACTGTCCTTTTTTCAACAGCCAAAAGCCGGGCAACTTCGCCTACACTAAAACCACTTAATTTAATTTTTTTCTCTACAATATGACCGAAATGCATTTTTAATGGTGATTTACTTTATGATCCTGATAATAATAGCAACTCCAAATTAACAGACATTGTTAAAGGTCACTGATTCCCGGGAACCGTGCGACCCCACATTTGTTTTAGGTAATGCAAAATATTACCTGTACAGCAACTAAGGGTTAAACTATTGTCGTTTAGGTGAAAGGATAAGCCATTAACAATTCGCTTGGGTAGGCAGTTAGACACTGATTCGCTGAGGCCCCAACCTACTTTATGAATTATGATTGTTTAAGTTTGGCTTCCATGGTCTGTGTGGTGTGAGGAACAGCGCGGAGACGTTCTTTGGGAATAAGTTTGCCTGTAGATCTGCAAATGCCATATGTTTTATTATCAATCCGTTGGATCGCGGCCTCTAACTGTTCTATAAATTTTTTCTGTCGCGCAGCCATTTGATTAATGTATTCCTTTTCAAATGTTGCCGATCCGTCTTCAAGCGTTTTGCCGGCTATGGCTGCCTCATCGCCATTGGAATTGGTTGCGCTGAGCGTACCCGCGAGGTCATAAAGTTCTTCACGCGCCGAGTTGATTTTAGTTTGTATTAAAATCCTGAACTCGTCGAGTTCACTCTCGCTGTATTTCGTTTTAGTGATTTCCTTTTGCATCCTCGCTGAACAAAAAATCTTTCGAATAGTTGTAATTAGTTCAGAGCAATTTTGAATATGCATAAATTGATCCGCATAGAGGGCGAGTTTGCGAATAATCGGACAGTTCAATGCTTTCAGTCGAGATACAAATCAGTAAGCTGATGATCCAATTATAGGAAGATCGTTAATGGTGGGAAATTATGGCATCTGTGGACTGAAATTTTTTCACGATGACTGAAATTTTTTCAGTCAGAAGGGGTTGGGTTGAGGTTGGCACAGGACTTGAACTATACAGACCAGTTTAATTAATTATAAGTTTCAATCATTAATTCATTAAGGAGGAAAGACCTATGACACTGGTTAAATTCAATTCCAATAATCCTAAAAGTGGTTCATTATTGCCAGGCTTTAATGACGTATTCGACTCCTTTTTCAGCGACACTTTTTTTAACGACCGACTGACCAGCCGGGTACCGGCAGCTAACATTAGCGAAACGGAAGATCATTTCCATGTAGAACTGGCGGCCCCGGGTCTGAAAAAAGAAGATTTCAAATTGAACCTGGACCGTAAGGTGCTGAATATTTCGGTGGAACAACGTAACGGAAATAACGAGGATCAAAAGAACTACAGCAAACGCGAATACAGCTATGCATCCTGGGTGCGCTCGTTTACCCTCCCCGACAGCGCTAACGCAGAAAGCATTGAAGCGGCTTATACCGAAGGGGTACTAAAAATTGATATTGCTAAGTGCGAAGAAGCAAAGCAAATACGCCGTCAGATCGAGATTAAATAAGTTCTAAGTGTAATAGTTTTTAACAGGGCCCTGCTTGCGGGGCCTTTTACAATTTGAAGTTATGGGACATCGTTTTTCTTTGTTGCTTAATTTGAAAACGCCGGCTGGTTTCGTGGTGTTCGGCGAATTTAGTATAGGTGATGACCCTGAAGCTGCCCATCACTTGTTTGACAGTTTACAGGGAGATGAAAGCTTAAGCGATCAGATATTATATATCGATCTAATGGAAACTACGGAACCGTTGCCGGAGAAAGTTCGCATGAAAGGCTGCCGGCTGGATGAGCTGGCCACCAACTGCAAACTGATCACCCGCGCAGTTTTCTGCCAAAAAAATCTGAAGGCGTATGAAGAATAAAAGAGGATTGATCGTAGGTGTTTTATTTTCGTCGGCGCTTCTTGCCATCCTTTGGAAAGTAACAGCATTTATTCAGGAGAGAGAATCCCCGGAGTTGACCAAGCAGGTGTTGGCCTCGGCATTTTTATGCTGGCTGGTGTTTGTGCTTTTACGAAAGCGACGTGAAGACGATGACTGGGCCTATTAAACAGCCCCCTTCAGCTGAGCAGTTGTATGCCGCAATGGGAGGCCAAAAACCAAGACAGAAATTAATTTATTGCTTTATCCCAAATTCTGCATGATCAAAAAAGGGCTGCAAGCAGCCCTTTTTCCCTCAACAGTTTCCTTAGTATTATTTCGCTTCGTTCTTTTTTTCTGTCACTTCTGTGCGAATTTCCTGTGCGAGTGTTTTCAACAGTTGCATAGCATTGCGGACACGCGTACCCGCAGCTTTGTTTCCCTTTTTATAAAAAGCATTAAAATCCGCTTCTGCGGCGGCAATCGCTTCTTTTACCTGATTGAATTTGTCCATTATCGGTGTTTTTAAATAAAAAATAGCTGCTAATATAGTGGAAATCTAAATGCTTTGATTCGTTCGCTTTCATCATTTTCTTCAGGTCTTTTTATTCATATAGGAAGTTCGGCATGGCTGCCCGAGTTAAGTTTTGCATTTGCTTTAAACAATCGCAATAATTTTGAGGCTTGAAAACGGTAGGCGTCCCGGTCGTCCCAATTTTCTGCAGGGTTTAACAGTTGATCAGGAACACCCGGACAATGATTCGGAAACATGAGATTGAATAGCGGCAGCGTATTATAACTGACCTGGTTCAATTGCCCGTTCATTACCGCATTAATAATTGCCCTGGTGAAACAAAGTGATATTCTTTCGCCCGTACCGTACGGACCGCCTGTCCAACCAGTATTGATCAGCCATACCTGAACACCGCCTTTTTCGATTCGTTCTTCCAAAAGCTCGGCATAGCAGGTGGGATGCAGGGGAATAAATGCCTTCCCGAAACACGCAGAAAAGGTTGCCTGCGGCTCATTAATGCCGAACTCCGTGCCTGCAATTTTAGCCGTATAGCCGGACAGGAAATAATAGCGCGCTTGCGCGTTGCTAAGTCGTGATACAGGAGGCAGTACACCAAACGCATCGGCAGTCAGGAAAAATATGTGCTTAGGTGGTCTGCCGATAGAAGGTTGTACCGCGTTCGCAATAAATTGGGTGGGGTAGGAGACCCGCGTGTTTTCCGTAACCGATATATCATTGAAGTTGACGGTTCGTGTTTGAGGATAGCATCGGACATTTTCGAGTAAGGCGCCCGGACGGATCGCTGCGAATATTTGTGGCTCGTGCTCCGCGCTGAGATTGACGGTTTTGGCGTAACAACCACCTTCAAAATTAAAGAGCGCTTCCTCGCTCCAGCCGTGCTCGTCGTCACCGATCAGTTTACGCTCCGGATCTGCCGACAAGGTTGTTTTCCCGGTTCCGGAAAGTCCGAAGAAAATAGCACTGTTCCCGTCTTTCCCAACATTGGCAGCGCAATGCATGGGTAGGACGCCCACTTGTGGTAGTAGGAAATTAAGCACCGAAAAAACGGCCTTTTTGATTTCCCCGGTATATCCAGTTCCCCCAATCAGGATCATTTTCTGACTGAAGTCGATAATCGAAAAATTGGCCTGTCGGGTATGGTCTTCTTCCGGGTCGGCACGAAATCCTGGCGCGGCAATGATCGTCCATTCTGGCACTGGTCTAATTTCTTGGTCCGGTTCCATAAAAAGATTATAGGCAAAAAGGCTTTGATAAGCCGTTTCGGTGATAATCCGCAGGCTAAGGCGATAAGCCGGATCCGCACAAACCGCAGCATCCCTGACAAAGAACGGCCGACGGGATAAATAGTCTGCCATTTGCAAACGAAGCCGGTCAAAAGCATCTTTGGTAAAAGGGATGTTGACGTCATTCCACCACACCAGTTCGCTGGTGGTTTCATCTTTAACCAGGAAACGGTCTTTCGGTGATCTCCCCGTGAATTTCCCGGTATCCACGCTTAATACCTGTTGGTCAGTCAGGGAGCCTTCCCCATATTCAACAGCATATTGCGTTAGTACTTCAGGTGAGAGCTGGTAAAAACAGTCTGCAGGCTTGGAAAAGCCTAGGTAACATAGGTCCAAATGGGTAATTGGATATAAAAAATTCGGTATATTCATTTTCTTAAAATTTAATAAACGAAATCGGCTGCCTCCATCATGAGTTCCGCTTTGATAACCAGTTCGGAAGAACCAATAAATACCGGTGTTCGTTGATGTAGCATTTGGGGTTCCAGATCTAATATCCGGTGATGTCCATCTGTGGCTTTTCCGCCCGCCTGTTCCACAATCATGGCCATCGGGTTACATTCGTACATTAGTCGCAATTTACCGTTGCGGTAGGCTGCGGTAGCAGGATAGATGAAAATACCTCCCTTGATCAGGATACGGTGGATGTCGGCAACCATAGCCCCGGTGTAACGCGAGGTAAATGGTCGGTTAGTTGACAGGTCTTCAGCCTGGCAATATTTGATAAAATTTTTAACGCCTTCCGGAAAGTGTACGTAATTACCTTCATTGATCGAGATGAGCTTGCCATTTGCCGGGATTTCCATTTGCGGATGCGACAGGCAAAACTCACCAATCGAGGGATCCAGTGTAAAACCATTCACCCCTTTTCCCGTGGTGTAGACAAGCATGGTTGAAGAGCCATAAATAATATAGCCGGCTGCGACCTGGCAAGTCCCCTTTTGTAGAACGTCATCGAGGGTAGCCCGGCTGGACGAACGCTTGCGGAAGATCGAAAAAATAGTTCCCACCGCGATGTTTACGTCGATATTCGAGGAGCCGTCCAATGGATCGATCGCTACGATATAGGAGGCATCCGTTGATACGTCCGTATCGAGGTACTGGATCTCTTCATTCTCCTCAGACGCGACGATGCAACATTCCCCACCGTGTTTTAATGCCGCAATGAACTGTTCATTGGCATATACATCAAGTTTCTGTTGATTTTCTCCTTGTATATTTCCGCTCCCGGCGCTCCCCAACATATTGACTAGCCCTGCTTTGTTGACCTCCCGGTTAACGATCTTTGCTGCGATACCAAGATCTCTCAATAACCGCGAAAGCTCCCCTTTGGCGAAAGGAAAGTCGGCCTGTTTTTCAATAATGAATTGACCCAGTGTTTTGACATTGTTCATGATGCTTAGTGTTGTTAATTCAAAATAAAACGATAAAACGCAAATCTGAAATCGAAGCTAATTCACAACCAAGGCAAAACGGAAGGCTGTTTGGTAAATTTTTTTGGAATAGTTTTTAGTAGTTCATTTTGTACTTAGTGTAAAATGTTCTTGTACTATTTACACAATCTAATTTCTCACACAGGAAATTTTGTGGTTTTAAATACGGAATATCCCCACATTTCGGAAAAGCAAGGGAAAACAGGTATAATGAGCGGAAAATCTCCCCTTTTTTTGGGGTTGCTGGCAACTGATTTCCCGAAAGCAGACCTTTGAACTAACCATTAAGAAACCTGAACGATTTGGCTAAACTTTTCCCTGATTCAACACTTGAGCCAGGTAATCGGAAATCGCTGAAAGCAGGTTCAGGATTTTATGATAAAACCAATAGCCTATGTCCCAAATTAGTCCACTGAAATCTGGTAACCCTAACTGGAGTAACCAGGAAATCTACGAAGCCACGGAATTTTCCGTTCCTGAACTTTTACAACATCCAAGCCACTTACTCCGGGAGGTACGAAAGGCCTGTTCAGCAACAATGCTGGTGAATTGCGGACCCTCCGGACTAGCAAAGGAATCCCTGCATGACGACGGGGACGGCATACCGGAGGCATTAGATGCATTTTTTATTTACGAATATGAAAGCCCTGGCGAATCGCTTACCGGTTTTTGGGCACTTACCGCAGCGGAAGATTTTCATAATGGAACGATTAAATCTTTGCGCCTGGAGAATAATTCAGTTGTCGTCAACCCGATTAATGCTGCTCTGGAGAATCGCGAAACCGCTGTCATCATAACTTATGCGTCGGACAAATATATTGACGAAATGATCGGCAAGGTAAAACGCACGGTTCCCATGAAGCAATCCAATAAAGGTGCGGCGCAACACAGGTTATGGCTCATCAACGACGAAAATGAGATCAAAAGGTTAATAGTGATATTCGGAAAGCTGGGATCGGTATTTCACATCCCCGTAAGTGGCGTTTTCAGCCATGTGAATTTTGGTACAGGTAAAGACCTTATTAACAGTGAATGTTTTGGGCCCCTGGTGCCAGCCATCTATGTCTCCGAAAAGCAGCTAAGGTCGGCGCCTTGTCATCAGCTTCTTAAACCTGGATTCCCGATCGATCCTGAGAGTTTCTTTCAACTCATTTGCAAAGATTTTGAGATCCGAATTTCTCCTGGCAATGCGCCCATTGAACCAGATGTCATGCACCAGTTTGGCGTCTGCATTTATGGGTGTTGGTACCAGCTGACTCTTAAAAGAGAGGTACTTTCTACTGCTGGTTATGAAGAGCGTTTAGATGGCCATATATTGCATTTCCGGATTCTTTCGCCTACGCGTCTGCTTAGCGGAAGCCCACAACCAATCTGCTGTTGTCCTGGTCCGAATGCCCTTGCCAAGGTATTGGATATGCTTCAAAAGGACCGTAACCTTATCGCATTTACGTTGCATCCGGCTTCGTTGAACCAATTAATATCGGCCGCCTATCTGGACATCCCCTTGAATAAGGGCTCGTTTTGGATACAACCAGCAAGTTATAGCCCGAATAATGCGGTAGCGATGAATGGGGAGGTTGTAAAATGAGAAATTTACAGATCACCGCTAGTTTTACAGATCCGGAGTCGCCGGTAGTTTCCAGTTATCTGCAGGAGGTAGCCCGGACTTCCCTGATCACTGCCGATGAGGAGACCACCCTGGCCAGGAAGATCAGGGCGGGGGATGAAGCAGCGTTGCAAAAACTGGTCACCTCTAATCTGAGGTTTGTCGTTTCCGTGGCTAAGAAATATCAGCGGCAAGGGCTTCCTTTAAGCGACCTGATCGCTGAGGGCAATACCGGCCTGATCAAAGCCGCCACGCTTTTTGACGAAACAAAAGGTTTCCGCTTCATCTCCTTTGCAGTTTGGTGGATAAGGCAGACCATTATGGCGGCTATCGCTGAGCAAACGCGTTTGGTCCGGCTGCCGATGAACCGAATTAGCCTGCTGACTAAAATGAAGTCTTGTGCCGCAGCGTTGGAACAACGCCTGGAAAGGGTTCCGGAAACAAGCGAACTTGCCGGCTTTATGCAAGCCAGGGAAAGCAAATTAAACGATTTGATCGGAACCAGCGGACGTACGGTGAGTTTCGATATCCAGGTTGGTTCCAACGAAGATTACCGGCTTATTGATCAACTATGGGATGAGGAACACCTGGCCGATCAAGACCTGCGACAGCAAGCACTTAAGGCCTCCATTAAACAATTGCTTGACCAGCTGACCCAACGGGAAAAGATGGTCATCGAGCGGTGTTATGGGCTCAATGGCGAAATGCAGCTGACACCCGAAGATATCGCAAATCAACTCAGCATAAGTACCGCCAGGGTACGCCAACTGAAAAGAAGTAGCATCCGGAAGTTGGAGGCTATCGTAGAGGGAAGGCGTGGATTGTTTTTTAATTGAGGGATGAATAGAACATTGAACGAAAGGATCGCCAGTTCTGTTAATCCCGATAATATTAACTACTATTGTTGACCAATTCGACAGACCTTAAGTCAACCATTAAATTTTTAAAAACCTATGTTACATCCGCTTGACGATACTGATGTCGGCATTTTACGACTGTTACAACAGAATGGCCGGTTTACGCTTAAAGAGCTTGGTGAAAAACTAAATAAAAGCACCAGCAGTATCAATGACCGGATCAAACGAATTCAGGATGACGGCTATATTCGGGGCTACGGCGTACAAATCGACCACTTAAAAGTTGGACTTGCCTTAATATGTTTCACGCACGTCAAAATTAAAGACCACCTACATGAAGACGTCAGCCGTTTTGCCCGCGAAATCATTAAGCATGAACAGGTGCTGGAGTGCTTCAAGGTATCCGGGGAATTTGACTTTATGCTGCGGATCGCTTCAAAGGACACCGCAGCCTATCATGATTTTCTAGATCAGGTTGTTTCGAAATTAGTGCCGCTGGCCAATTTACAGTCAACGTTTGTACTTCAGGAAGTGAAAACCGGTACCGTTCTTCCGATTGGTCAGGCGAAATTTCAGGAAGTATAACAAGCCCGATCGGGTTCAATGGGACGTTAAAGACCTGACGACGCACATGGCGGTGTTGTTGATGACGAAATAAGGAAAGGCGTTTGAAAAGGGTCATAAGAGGAGGTGCATTCAGGATGGTATAGCTGGGTTCTCCGTGACTTAATCTGGGGCAGACAAAATTTCCGGCCGGTAGTTTATAAGACCCAGATAGCACCTTTACCATGTCGCTCATCTTTTGGCCCTGATGCGACTTAAGGTTTCCTGGCTAATGCCCAAATGGGAAGCGATTTGCCCTAATGTGGCGCGTTGCAGGATTTGCGGATACCGTGTGATCAATTTTTCATAACGCTCACCCGCGGTTAATGTTCGTAATGCAATGGCCCTTTCTTCGCTTTTGAGGTAATATTGTTCTGTTATTATCCTGCCGTATATATTGAATTCAGGAAAGTTTTTATACAATTCCTGTAACTGTTTCCAGTCAATCGAGACAAATGCAGCATCTTCCAAAACCTCAATGCTTTCGAATGATGGGTTTCGGGTGAAGAAGCTGTAAACAGACAGCATGATATGGCCCTCCCCGGTGAACCAGGTGGTATAATCTTTTTCTGCACATTCATAAAAAGCCCGGCAAAATCCCTTGTTAATAAAGTAGACACGCTGGGCAATTTGTCCTGGCTTCAATAGAATGTCCCTTTTAGCGAAATGCTCTTCCTTAACTATCGATCTGATATAAGATTCCAACGGCTTGGAAACCGTTTTGATGGCGTTTAAGGTGTTGATCAATCCTGCGGCATGCATCGGTGCTTTTTTTGATAAATATCAACTCGATTTGAGGAGGTACATCCTTAAATTGTACTCCGTTCGACGTGATTAAAGTTTGGTTTGTTAAGTAATTGTACGTATTGGCTGTAATTTAGTTACGTAAACTTAACATTACCCGAATCGATTGCCTGACTTAGCGCTTATTCTTCGCGCCAAATCAGCCTGGCAATTTTACCCCTATTATTGATATTGATCATCGAGAGGATCGGGCAGACGTTGGATAAATGGTGATTTTATCTTAGATGGATGCTCATCTTTATCCTGATGTCAAGGTGCGCGGCTGCGATTGCTGAGCCGTCCGCTTGAATGAAATCATCTTATTTTTTTAACCTAAACCATTTTTCATGCAGCACTATGTACAGGCAATAATTGCCGATTTAAATACGAAATTGGACGAGTTGGGCCACGGATCGGGAGATCTTGTTTTTTTGAATGCGTCACTGGCATTGATTGACCAGGCAGTGAAAGCGCTGGACGAACAAGTCCGCTTTTTAGGATTTGACACCATACCGGAGGAAATTTATTTCTTTAAAGTTCAGAAACCAGGCATCCTTTGTAAAAGGACTGAGCTGATTATTGAGTATCACCTATCCGTAAACGTGCCGGTGGGAACACCGGAAATTCAAATTGAATACTACGAAGAGGTGCTTAAGGCTGAACGTAGTTTTTTTAATATGAATAATTTCTATTATCAATATTATAAAAACGGCTTGACAGAAATGGATAACTTATACTTTCTGCGCAATACCGAACCGTTGACCGTCCCCGTGCTCGATGTGACGGCTGCGGATGTAGAAGTGCCAATGAGCCACCTTTTCGCGAAATTTTTAGCATTTGAACATCTTCAGCAATTTATCCTGAAAAAGATCATGCTGTTGCATGGTCGGGATATGTCCCCAAATGCCTTAGCCTACAGCAACGAACTCAAGTGGACCGGGGATTCGGTAAATATTGTGGAGTTGGCATACGGAATATGGCTTACAGGGCAGTTGAATCATGGCAATGCCAGCCTGAATCAGATCGTGAAATGGCTGGAGTCTACCTTACAGATCACGATTGGAATCATTCAGCGCCGTTTCAATGAAATCGAACGGCGAAAGCGGCTAAGTCCCACAAGGTTTATCGATCAAATGAAAGAGCATATTCTGCGAAAGATAGAAAATGGTAATTCCTGATTACCAGACTAGGTGAGCCCGTTCAGTGAACGGGCTTTTTTGTACCCGGAAAATTGGAATTTATTTTTCGGTAGTACCGTAAAGCTCCTCATACAAGCTCGCAATATGCAATGACTTTTGATCCAGACAATGCCGGTCACTAGGCATGTTTCACAGGCAGGAGCAGTACTCGGTTTTAAGCCAGTCCAGCATTCTCCAGCCAAGGGAACAGATTTTAACCGGATAGCCGGCGCCAAATGAAGGTGACCAGGTTAAGCATGGTCAAATATTACGAGGCCTGTACTGCCGGGAATAGAAAAGCCCGGCAGGGGGCAAGGGGAAGCTGGAAACAGGTTCCGCGCTCTTTGACATATGGGGACGAAACATTATTCCGCGGGGAGCGGAAAATTTTGCGAAGGTGAGATCATATCAAGAAACCGAAAACGCATTGGCAGGCGGAGGCCCGGCATGTAGATGCCGACGTGGGTAGTCCCGAACTTTCAAACCGGCAGAAGCGGATTATCCGGGTTCGATGCCCGCTGCCGGTGCCAATCGTTTGATCCTAAATCTAAAAAACTAATTATGCCAGAACTACTGAACGCAAAAGAATTGAAGGAACGGGCTTCCATCGTAAGTCTGCTAAAGCACCTGGGCTATGAACCGGTCAGGAAAAGCGGTAAAGAATTGATGTATCACAGTATGCTACGTGATGGTGATCGTACACCATCATTAAGTGTAAATGATCATATCGGGGCTTGGTATGACCACGGGAGTGGAAAGGGTGGGAACATCATTGACTTTGGGCTCGCGTACTGGCCGGCTTTGACTTTTAGCGAGGTCGTAGATAAACTGCAACAGTTAAGTAGCGAATCAGTACAAGGCCCCAGAAGTTTTCGTCCACGGTTACCGGTGAAAAACCGTAATTATGTAATAGACCGCGTTTGTCCGCTCGGAGGAAATCCGGCAATCAGCAATTATCTTTTAAACCGGGGCATTTTTGAAGCAGCCAGGGGGCATTTAAGTGAGGTTTATTATTTCCTGGAAATCAACGGTGCCCGAAAGGCTTTTTTTGCGGCAGGCTGGCAAAATGAAGCCGGCGGCTGGGAGGTAAGAAACAAGTATTTCAAAGGCTGCATCGGGTCAAAAGGCATAACGGTCGTTCCCGGAGACCCACGGCATGTGGTTCTTTTTGAAGGCTATCTCAATTACCTGAGCTGGCTTTCAGAATATCAGGATACCAGCCGCAGTATCATCGTACTAAACACACTTTCGCTTCTTACAGCGGGTATAGAAAAAGCAAAGCAGTTTTCGGTGGTCGATGTCTACTTTGATAGGGATCCGGCAGGATTCCAGGCGTTTAAAGCACTCCATGCAGCCCTGCCGTATGCAACTGACCGGTCAGCCGCTTTTGAAGGTTTCAACGACTATAATGACAAGTTGCTTGCCTCGTTTAAAACGGCCAATAAATTGGGAAATGGTCCTGAATTTCAAAAAGGGTTTTCAATTTAATATCCTAATAACCGTTCCTTTTATTGCCTTTTTTGTTGTCTTATATACCCTTTCCTGGCTTTGATTCTGCCAGGGCAAGATGTCTTTTTGGTACCCAAAAAGGATCTTGCCCTCCGGGGGAACGGCCAAAAATTCGCAACTCATTTTTTCTGATGGATAAACTTAAAAATAAAGGGGGACGCCCCCCAAAGCAAAGCGGGAAACGGACGGAGCAAATTAAAGTACGTATCACGGAAGATGAAGACAAAGCCCTGCGGGGACTCGAAAAAGAGTTTGGCATAAGCCGCTCAGATCTCGTTCGGAAGCGGGTGCTTTACGATGCAGAACTGATACTGGTTAACGCCAGGGAACTGATCCTTCAGATTGACAAGGTAGGCGTTGAACTGGCGCGATCTGGTAATAATATCAACCAGCTGGCTCGGCATGCCAATACCATCGCCATGACAGGAGATCCGCCGACGTCCGTTTTGACCAGGTATAATTTTTTAATGGATCAGCACATCAACGTCCAGAAGGAGTTGGAGGTCTGCCTGCGCAAAATAATTCGCATGATGCACAGATAAACTGTTCTGTTGATATATAGGTACCATGATCGGTGGTTACCTCGATCAATTGATACAAGGATACTTCGACATATTGGTCCACCGATACTTTGTTAGGCTGACAACTGGTATGGTTATTCTACAGTTAGCTTGCTATGTTGTTATATTGCTATCCAACCATATGGCTACGTAGGTACTTCGATATACTGCTACTGGGGTCTTCAGCTATACAGATGGATTGAACTATTGATCGGCTGATCTGCTGATCGTTTGTTACAATGATATACTGCTCGGTGTTCGGATACTCCTTTCATGCTGGTTAGTCATGGCGCGCCCATGCAAGCTACCATCTCCACCCTTGTATCCTAAATGATAGATCGGTTGTGCCCGGTTTCGCATTGTAATACCCGGTTATGATCTTAAAAATATTCAGGCCAACCGCAAGATTTGGCGGTGTTAAATACAATACCGCTAAGGTCGATAATAACAAAGGGGAACTGATGAAAGTCGCCAATTTTGGTCCGTTACAGGCCTTCGGGCAACTGCGCCCGCAAGATTACATCAACTACCTGACCGCCCTCGCTTCATTAAATAAAAACGTTGAGCTGCCGCAATTCCATGCGGTTATCTCCGCTAAAAGACGCAATTATGATAAGACCACCTTAACGGCTATCGCCGAAAACTGGCTGCGCGAAATGGGTTACGGCGAACAGCCTTACCTCATCGTTTTCCATAAAGATACGGGCAATAACCATGTTCACATGGTGTCTTCGAGAGTTGACCGCACCGGCGAGAAGATCAACAGTGCCTTTGAATGGAAACGCGGACAGCAGATGCTCTGCCGCGTTCTCGGATACGAATTTGCCTTGCAATACCGGTTCAGTACCCGGGCGCAGTTTTTTATGATCCTGGAAAGCCGTGGCTATCCCGGTATAGACCCCGATGAAAAAAAGATCAACAAAAAGATTGCCGGTTACACGCTGGACAGGGAACGAGCTGCGCAGATCAAAACGGTTCTTTTAAAACATCGTGGGCGATCTGACTTTCCTGACTTGCTCCTTAAGCACCACCAGATCGAATTGATTTTCCATTCATCAGATGGCAAAAAACCTTATGGCTACTCCATCATCGACCACGAAGGAAAAATGGTTTTTAAGGGAAGTGAAGTATTGCCATTACGGGAATTGCTGTCGACCGCCGGGGACGATTTCAAATACGGGAAAGGGCTGGCTGAAAAAGAAAATGAAGTATCCGGGGACTACATCCGTCCGGTTTCCATCGCAGACGACGTTGACGACCAGCAGATCCACGGCATGCGCCGGAGGCGGCAGCGCAAGGCAAGAACAAATACCCGCTAATTATTAATCAATTTTATATGATCATCATTATTGGAAACCAGAAAGGGGGAGCCGGAAAAAGCACGCTCACACTGTTGCTGGCCAATTTCCTGACTGCCGCAAAAAACTGTTCGGTTACCGTCATCGACATGGACTACCAGCAGTCGATCTCCCAAAAATTCGATAAAGCAAAAGTGCTTGAGAATGAGGAACCCTACCAGGTGATCCCTGCAACGCTGGAAACTTACCCGGTCCTGAAAAATCTGCTGGCGCGTAACCAAAGGGATATTATCCTGATAGACCTGCCCGGAAAGCTTGACGACGACGGGTTGCTGCCGGTATTTAATTCAGCCGATCTTGTCATATGTCCCTTTGCGTACGACGAATTTACCTTTGAATCCACCGTGCTGTTCACTGTAGTGCTGCGCAAGATCAACCCTAAAATTTCCATGGTCTTTGTTCCCAACCGGATCAAATCCAACGCACGTTACGAAATCATGATGGAAGTGAATGAGCAACTCTCCAGGTTTGGTAAGCTGACACCGGTATTGCCTGACAGGGTTGACTTCCAACGAGTCAATACCATTCATACACCAGCTATTCTATATCCTGTAATCATTCCCGTCTTCGAACAGATTTATAACGACTACCTGCATGGAAAACATGAAAACCCTGGCCGACCAAATCCGGGAGGAACTGGTTAAACCAGCTGCAAATAAGCAGTCGCCCACCGCTCCAAAAGCCAGCGGAACAGCGAAGCTTAAAGAAAAGCAGGTCAGACCCAAAGAACAGCCTTCAGAGATCCTGACCGCCCTTGCCGGATTCGACACCTCCCGGCATAAAAGCATGGTTCATGTGCGTTTCGACGAGAAAACGGTGCGCACACTGAACCAGTTTAAAATGGCTACCGGTGTTGATGTAACCCGGCTCGTCTCTTTCGCGGTTCGCGAACTCCTGGAAAACCGCCCGGAAATCAAATCAATCATTAAACAATTCATTCAAAACTCAGACTTATGACCTGGCTAAAATTCGCGCTCTGGATGGGCGGCATCTACCTGATCTATTACGCGGCAGTATTGTTATGGGATTTTCTGCGCAGCGGCAAACAACCCGACGCCGAAAGATCCCACGAACTTTCCTTTGAAGAACATATCGAACCGGTGCGGGAAATCGCGGGTTCCACACCTGAAATTTACGATGCATCCGTGCTTTCGTCCGGAGGTGTCAGCCTTAAGCAGCTGTTCAACCTTGCACGGGAAGAAGTGATCGAATACACCCGTCCGGTAAGCTACTGATCCATGAAAGGAGCACTTACCTTCGGATGCTGCCTGCTTAATCTAAGCGCGTTCGCGCAGCCCGGCATTGCTGAAATGCAGCAGGCAAAAAGCGATCTGACCAACGACTTCTTTTCAGTATTTGATTTTTCTCTCGTTATGGCCACGCTGCTTGGCCTCAATGGCGCTATCAAGATCTATCATAACTGGCAAATGGGCAAAGACCGCATCGATGCCGATGTGGCCGCCTGGTTCTTCGCCGCTTTTTTTATGATCATCGCAGGCGCATTCCTCAGGGCGTTGTTCGGTATCTGAACACCCTGCTATCAAAAAGCTTTTTCCTGGAAGCATAAAAGATACCCGTCTTCATTTCTCCAAAATTTTAATCCCGGACCGGCAAACTTGACCGGTCTCCTTACTGGGAATTCTTTATGGCGTTGTTCGTGATCTGAACGCCGGTCTGTGAATTTCCTCTGTTGCCTCCCGACTGCAGCTAAAAGATCTCCGCCGATATTTTTCATTCCTTTTTAATGTTTAACAAAACAAAACCATGGTGGGCATCAGCGATCCTGTTGCTCCTGTCTGCGCAGACATTTGCCCAAAGCGGCGTTAACGGCCTGACAACCGCTACATCAACCCTTAAAACCTATGTTGATCCCGTAACCAACATTACCCTGGTCATTGGTGGCATCGTCGGGATCGTCGGCGCCATCCGTGTCTACTCGAAGTGGAACAGCGGAGACCAGGATATCAACAAAGAGTTAATGGGGTGGGGGGGCTCCTGTGTCTTGCTTGTCGTATCAGCGTTGGTAGTTAAAGCCTTTTTCGGCTTGTAAAATGGCGCGAAAATACGCTGTTTATAAGGGGCTGCAGAAGCCCCTTATTTTCAAAGGCTTCAAAGGAAAGTACATCTACTGGGGCCTTGGTTTCCTGCTCGCGGGATTGGTATTTGGTGCGCTCACGATGTCACTCATCAATATGTGGCTTGGCGCTATCGTCCTGATCGGCAGCGTTGTCGGCGGCCTGCTTTTCACAGCCGGCAAACAAAAAGGCGGACTTCACGCTAAAGGCCGCAACTCCAACATTTTAATCCTCAACCACTATGGCCGTAAAGACTTTATTTAATATACCCTATGCGGGTATCGATAAGAACGGCGCGTATGATCTGCTGATTGGACTAAATGGTGAGTTTTCCGTAATCATACAGATCGTTAACCCGGTGATCCGGTATTCCGCCTATCCTGCCGGATATGACGAATTCCATAATCTCCTGCTCAATGTTGTCAAAATCCTGGGCGACGGTTACATCCTTCAGAAACAGGATATGATCAGCCGCTCTCCCTGGAAAGGCAAGGCCGCCAGCGAATATCTACAGCAGAAATACAATGAACATTTCGAGGGGCGCGAATGCCTTCAGGTAGACACCTATCTCACCATTACCCGCCAGGTAAAAAAAGGAGCTTTTTATGTGTATGACCCCAAAGCCATGCGTGATTTCCGGCAGGCGCTCACCAAAGTATTGGACATCCTCCCTTCGCCTCAGGTGCTTAAGGAACAACGGATCAATAAGCTGGTGATGCAGATCCTGAGCTTGGATTTTAGAAGCAGCCACCTTGCCCTTAACAACATCGCGCCTTCGGATACGACGATCCGCATTGGCGATAAAATGGCCCGTAATATTAGCCTCATAAACATTGACAGTATAGACCTGCCCCCAGAAGTAACCACACATATCGAACTAAATGATAAAGAGAGCATCCGGGGATTTCCGGTGGATTTTCTTTCGTTCCTTTTTAAAGTTCCGGGTTGCGACCTGATCATTTTTAACCAGGTGATCGAAATACCTAACCAGGTGATGGTCCTGCGCAAATTGGAACAGAAAAAGAAAAGACATTCGGGCATACCCGATCCTGCAAATGTATTATGCGTGGAAGATATCGATCAGTTACTGAATGACGTCGCCCGGGAAAATCAGCTACTGGTCAACTGCCATTTTAATATTGTTGTATCAGCACCCGAAAGAGCGCTGGACAAAGCTGCGAATTTCGTGGAAAGCTCTCTTTTTCAACTCGGCATCATTCCCAGCCGGAACGCCTACAATCAGCTGGAACTCTTTCGCAGTGTTTTGCCCGGAAACGCAGTTGAACTGAAAAATTACGACTGGTTTCTCACAACATGCGACGCTGCTGCCTGCTTTTTTTTTAAAGAATCCCTGCCCAAAAACGAGCCTTCGGATTTTCTGATACGCTTTACCGACCGCCAGGGGATCCCGGTAGGGATCGATCCTTCCGATCTGGTCATGCGTAACGGCCGGGTCAACAACCGCAACCGGTTCTGCCTTGGCCCAAGTGGTTCAGGGAAAAGCTTTTTTATGAACTCGCTCATCGAGCAGTACATGCTTTACAACATGGATATGGTTATCGTAGATACCGGCCATTCCTACTCGGGTTTATGCTCTTATTATAACGGCAAATACATTACCTATTCGGACAAGTCACCGATTACGATGAATCCCTTCCGGATCACTGAGGAAGAGTACAATATTGAAAAGAAAGATTTCCTCTGCACCCTGATCGGCGTGGCATGGAAAGGTGCCGAAGGGACATTCAGCCCGGTAGAGCGGGATGTGGTAGCTAATGTCATAGCTGCCTATTACAGCAAATGCTTCGGAGAAAACGGCGATCTTAAATTCGATACTTTCTACGAGTTTGCGCTGATCAAAATACCGGAGATCAAAGCCGAAGAAAAGATCCTTTTCGATTTCGACGAGTTTCGTTATGTCCTTAAAAAATTCTACAAAGGCGGGGAGTTTGCGCCGATCCTGAACAAGGAAGCCGACAAATCGCTTTTTACCGAACGCTTTATCGTTTTCGAAATTGACTCTATTAAAGAGCACAAGATCCTCTTTCCGATCGTGACGCTGATCATTATGGATGTTTTCATTCAAAAAATGCGCTACCGTTCCGACCGTCGTAAAGCGCTTGTTGTGGAAGAGGCCTGGAAAGCGATCGCCAGCCCACTAATGGCAGGATACCTCCTTTACCTGTACAAAACTGTAAGGAAATTCTGGGGTGAAGCTATCGTGGTAACGCAGGAACTCGGAGATATCATCGGCAACGCAGTTGTAAAGGATAGTATCATCAACAACTCCGATACGATCTGCCTGCTCGATCAAACCAAGTTCAGGGATAATTACAACGACATCGCCGCACTGCTTTCGATCAATGAAACGGAACGCCGCAAAATATTCACCATTAACCAGTTGGATAACACGGATGGACGGGGCCGCTTTAAAGAGGTCTACATCCGTCGCGGAGCCGTTGGCGAAGTTTACGGCGTCGAAGTTTCGCTCCACCAGTACCTGACTTATACCACCGAAAAACCGGAAAAGTCTGCCGTGGAAAGTTACACTAACCGGTACGGTTCTTACCGGGAAGGCCTCGACGCCTTTGTCGCCGACTTCGAGGAAAGTAAGCTCAGTTTGCCGCAATTCATCCAATATGTTAACCAAAATTCAACATCATGAAAAAGCTATTACTGGTACTTCTTTTTCTGGCCGCGAAATTCGCTTTCGCCCAGGAGATTGTCGTTGATCCGCTAACTTCCGCCGCAATAGCGGTAAATGCCGGCCTCATCAATGGACAACTGAACACCACCAATAATAAACTCGATCTTATACAAAAAGGCCAACTGGCAGTGACCGGTCAATTGGTGATCGTCAACGATCTTCAAAATAAGATCTACACGGGACTAAGCCAGGTTGCGTCCGTGATCAGTAACCTGACAACGATAAAAGAGATCGCCGAATGCGGCAGTGATATCGTCGCTGACATGGAAAGCACGGTCAATCTGGCCAGGTCCAATCCGGTTTTGCTGCTGTTTGCCGAACAGGGCGCGCGTGATTTTCAAACACGCGCCGCGACACTGGCCGCAGATGTCAGCGCTTTTGTACTGAAAGGCGGCAACAACAACCTGATGGATTCCGGCGAACGGGTTAAACTGCTCAATCACATCGCCCAGGAAATGCGCATCCTCCGCGGGATCGCTTACGGTATGAACCGCTCGATGTACTGGGCCAAAATGAATGGCATCTTCCGTTCCCTCAATCCCTGGGCGGAATGGCAGAATCAGGACGTTAGGATTGCCAATGATGTGTTAAAAAACGCTAAATACCTTAAGCCATGAAAAAACTGCTAATCGCTATTTTTTTAAACGTCCCAACGATTGCAGCTCTCGCACAGCAAAACACCCTCGACATCGTCGGGATTCACCAGTTGGTTGATGAGTCCATTTCAGAGAATAAGCTGCAAAAAGATGCCAGGAATAAGCAGGCGGCAGCAACAGCCAACGAACAGGCCAACCTAACCCTGCTGACAAAACTAAAGGGAACCTACCGGACGCTTCAACAGCGGTTCAATACCCTTGGCACGGCGATCAATGTCGCAGAAGTTGGCATTACTGCCTCGCCGATAGTGAACCGGATCATCAGTAACCAGGCGCAGATTATTCAACTGGCAGAAAAGAACCCCGCTTTTATAGCCATTAGTTACCAGTCTGAATTGCATTTTGCCGAACAGGCCAAAGACCTGCTGGGTTATGTTGCGGGTTTAATTTTGTCCATCGGAGACGTAAACCAAATGAAAGCATCTGACAGGAAAATACTCTTCGACTATGTAATCGCTGAATTGAGCAGTATTCAGAATCTTTCCGGTAACATGCTGGCTATGCTTCAATACAATAACCTGTATTCATTGCTGCGCGCCGCCAACCCTTTCCAAAATTTTATTGACGCCGATAAATCCATTGCAGGCGATATTATTCAAAACCCAAAATACCTGAAGAAATGAAAAAGGTCTGTCTATGGATAGCTGATCTGATCGTTTCTTTTTCAGTCAGTGCACAACAATATGTTATTGATCCGAAGCACCTTATCGCGGTTCTTCAAAATGGGGTGGTCAGGAGTTCTGCTGAATCGGCGCACGACCAGTACCTCGGCAAGATCACCAACAATATTAATAATCTGAACACGAATGTCGGTTCAGTGTTCTTAGCCCAAACAATCATCTATAAGGCGCTCGCTAATGTGAACTCGGCACTGAAGGATGGGCTGGAAGTAAAGAACATGGCATTCATCATCAGCGATATGACGGGGTACATCAGTCAGGCACTGGAGATGGCTAAAACGGAACCGTACCTGCTGGTATTTGCCGGGAACCTTTCAGTAGAAATGCGGACAAGGAGCCTGGCACTTGTAAATGACGTCTCGAACTACATACTAAAGGACGGCGATAATGTGCTTGCAGACTATAATTCACGTGATCAGCTGCTGCACCGCGTTACCCGTCAGCTGCAGATTTTGGATGGGTTGGCTTATGGTGCCTGGAAAGCCATGTACTGGGCAAGAGAGCGCGGGGTCATTGCTTCGCTAAACCCCTTTGCCGGATATATCAATACGGACGAGGCAACGGTGGCCCGCGTCATTCAGAATGCCAGGTATCTCCGGGAATGATAGGCCAGCTCAACGACCCGTTTAAATCACTAATTCAAAAATCATGAAACAGAAAATCTTAATGACCTGCAGCTGCCTGCTTTTTGCACTGCATACCTTTGCGCAATCTGTCGTGAATGACAAAAGCATTCGCTATCAGCAGGAACGCATGGTCTTCACGCAGTGGGATCAAAACAAATTCACGCCAACCTCCGGCTTTCTTGGGCTGAATCCGTATTACTGGCTAACCTGGGGTTTCTTTTACCCCAATTATCATAAGACGGATTTAAGGCCGCTAAGCGCCTCGGGACCACAAACCCAGCGGCTGTCGCTGGTAGCCGCCATGAACAATACGGACAATAACTATAAACTCCAGTCTGATACGGTACGCAATACAGCACTTGCAGAAATCGCAAACCAGTCTGGCGCACTTTCAGACGCAGATCCGTTATGGCTGCTGTACTATCAACATCAATTCAGTCCGGTATTGGATAATTCTAGCGAATCTATTTTATCCGGGCTTAACCCGCAGGTAAGTGCAAAGCTGGTAGCTGAAGGCCTTTATGACTGGTACAAAAATGAGCTCGACCGGTTGAAAGAGCGGATCGAAGGGGCGCACAACTCGGACATGGACCGGGGGGCAAGGATCATGGCCTATTATCGAATGCTTCAGGAATACCGCCGGCTTGCAGGGGTCTGGGCAATACGGACCGCATCAGCGCAGCGTACGATCACCATGGCCGCACAGCAGCAAAGGCTGAAAACCAACCAGGTCGGCGTTCCCGACTGGACGCCGCAAACAGACATCCGGATCGCTAACAAAGTCCTTCAGCATCTCCAATGAAAAAGTTTATGAGTTTAATCCTCCTGCTGTCACTGGGTGTGACGGCAGTATTTGCACAGTCGACAGGTAGCTCCGGCGATAATACTGCGAACAGTAAAACGCTGGAATACCTACAGGGTGACGGTGTCTATGAAACCGGGGTCATGACCTTTCTAAAAGGATTGAAAGATTCTGTCTGGAATCACTTCGATTTATTTATCACGGATGCCAAAGCATTGGCCGCGATCTTGATGATCATATTCTTTGCCATCAAATCCTATGAAATGATGGTCGGAGACAAGCGCATGGAAATCATGCCGCTGCTCCGCCCGTTTGGCCTGGCCATGATCATTCTCTGGTGGGGAACTTTTGTTAAAGTTTTGGCATTCCCGACCGATCTCGTGGCCAATCAAACCGAACAGATGTTTCAAAGCGAACAGACAATTGTAAATGATCTGCGGCTAAACCGCGCTAACCTGATGCTGGCAGTCGCCAATTCCCTCTACACATTTCAGGCCCAGACGGAAGTCGCCGAAAAAGAGAGCGATACGTGGTATGGTCAGGCCTGGGATGCTGTGACCAGCACCATCAAGCAAGGCATCAGCACCGTAGTATCACCGCTGATCGAGTTAAAAAACCGGCTCACCATAGGCATGCAGTTATTGTTTACCCAGCTGCTGGAACTGCTCGGGATATGGATACTCCGAACGTCAGTATATGTCATCTTTATGCTGCAGATCATCTATTCCACGATCCTGATCATTCTTGGTCCGTTCGCGGTTGCGGCGAGCATTCTGCCGGCCTTTCGGGATAGCTTTAGCACCTGGATTGCCCGCTTTATTTCGGTAAACCTCTATTCGGGAATTGCCTACCTGATCATGTATATCATTGGTTTGATGCAGGAATATGCGCTCACTTCTGAGATCAGTAAATACCAGGAATTGGTAGGCAAAGACGGGCTAAGCGCCAATTTGGAGAAGATGGCCTGGTTCGCCGGAAACGGCGTCCTGTCATTTGGCACGGTCATGATCACTTTTTTGATCGGCGCCATCTGCATGTTCACCGTTCCAAGTATATCGACCTGGATCATTTCGACCTCCGGTGTTAGCTCGGCAACTTCCACCTTTGGCAGAAGCGCAGGCACGGTTGCGTCCGTAGCCCGGAAAGCTTCCGGAAGCTTCTTTTAAAAACAACCTATCTAGCTACATGAAGGCTGCCCCTCAAAGGCGGCCTTTTTTATTTCAAAAACATGATCATCAAAAATATGGAATCCAAGATCAGGCTGGCCATTTTTGTGTCGGCCGGCAGCCTGCTGACCGCGCTGCTTATTGTTGCCGTCAACGCCTTTTATGCCTACAGGATGGTAGCCGGTTCCCAAAAGAACATCTATATCCTCGACAATAACGTGCCCATACTTGCGCGTCAGACCGATATGCAGCTGAACAGGCCTGCAGAGTACCGCGCACACGTCGACCTTTTTCATTCCCTGTTTTTTTCCTTAACACCTGACGATAAGTACATGGAATACCAGATGAAAAAGGCTATGTATCTCATTGATGAAACAGGTATGCGGCAGTATAACGACCTCAAGGAAAAGGGATTTTTTAACTCCATACTTTCTTCCAGTTCTGTACTCACGCTGGAAACGGACTCTGTCACCCTGGACATGCCCAAACGCTATTTCAGGTATTACGGCAAATTGAAGATCGACCGCAAAAGCTCCACGGTGATCCGCTCACTAATAACGGAAGGCTACCTCAAAGACATCCCGCGCAGTGACAATAACCCGCATGGGGTGCTCATCACCGGCTGGAAAACACTTGAAAATAAAGACCTGAACAATGTGGAGAAAAATACATTCTAACCGCGATCCAAGGGATACGCTGTTCAGCGAACTTAAAAAGGAATTCAGTCCTTATCTGTTCAAAGTCCACAAGGGAATGCGATCAGTCCTTAAAAATTATCCCCGGTTCTTTTTTGGGGGTATGACCGCTTCGCTGCTGCTTTCTGCCGTGCTTTCCTTTACGGTATTTCGTCATCCTGACCATAAACCACAAGCTACCATAAAGGAGCGCCCGGATCCGGTCGGCGAAGGTTTCAGCCGCATCATGAAGGCAACCGGTGAACTGCTTCAAACACTGCAGCTCAAACATACCGTTGACAGCCTCACCGCTAAAAAGCAGCTTACCAGCGCAGACAGCCTGGCGCTTGATAGCGCCTTGGACTGCCTGCGGATTATTCACACTAATGCTAATCAATAACGCTATGAAGATCAACTTCAGGCAGCCCAAATACGTGCTGCCCCTGCTCGCCCTGCCGTTTCTTTGCCTGTTCTTTTATGTCTGGCACAGCGGCTTTTCAAAACCTGAAACCGAGGTCAAACAGGACGCCGGCCTTAACAGCTCGGTCGGCAATGTTTCGGCTGTTGTCAGAAAAAAGGAACTGGCCGATAAACTCGACGCCTACCGGAATACCTACAAAGACGCTGATGGCTACTCTGCCGTTAATGTCATCCCTAAAGAGGCTTCCTCCAGTGGCTCGTTTAAAGACAACTATACCGGGAAAGAAAAACAAATCCTGGATTCCATCGACCATGCTATGAAGGCGAAGTATAATAATCCGGTTCCCAAAGCCGATCATGACCGCGCCATTGCCGGTATGCTTAACAGCACACCCCGTCAGCAAAGACAAAGCATTACAGGTAATCCCGTGCGGGAAAAGGATCCCATGGAGGTTTTTAAACAGCAAATGGCCTATATGGACAGCGTCAGCAAAATGAACGATCCTGCCTATAAAGCCGAACAGCAGAAAAAACTGGCCCAGGAAAAAGCTGCCCGGCAAAAAGCCGCTGAAAAGATCCTCACAGTTACTAAAGCAGATGCGCCGGACAATGATTTTAATACCGTAAAGCCTGCCGTTAATGACCATTTTATTACTGCGGCAATCGATGAGAACGTCACCGCCTACGCGGGTTCCCGTTTGCGACTGCGGCTCCTGGAAGACATTAAGGCAGGCGGTAACGCTGTCTCCAAAGGTACCTACGTTTTTGCACGCATCAGCGGTTTCTCGGAACAGCGGGTTACGCTGAGTATTAGCACCATCCTGTCAGACGGCAAAATACTGCCGGTCAAAATGGAAGTTTATGACCTGGACGGTTTGCCCGGACTTTATGTGCCTTCATCGGCATTCCGGGAATTTACACGCGATCTGGGTAGCAATTCGGTTCAGGGGGTGACGATTGACGGCAATTCGACCGGCAGCCAGTTTATCATGAGTTCAGTTGACAAAATGTTCCAGTCGACCTCCTCCGCTATAGCCAGCCTGATCCGAAAGAATAAGGCCAAAATGAAATACAACTCCTATATCTACCTGATCGATACCGGCGCCCTGCAGAACACGCAGAAAAGCTATTGATCCCAAATGCCTGCGCCGCAGGTGCATAACTAAAATTTTCTTAAAGCCCATTTAAATGAAAAAGCTGATTTTTTATATCTCCCTTTTGGTTTCCGCCGCTGTTCATGCGCAGGACACCATACCAACGGTTTATTTACCGCAAAACCTGACAGTTCATTTCGTTTCACCTGAACCCATCCAATACGTTGATATCTCGTCAAAAGCACTGGCAGGTGACCTGCCGCTTAAAAACGTGCTGCGCATCCGGCTCAAAGACTCGGTCTCTAAATTTAAAGATGCCGTGGTGACGATCGCCGGCCAAAAGTTCATTGCACAATACCACGTCGTTCCCGGCACCAACGTCAGCCCAACAGCGATCAACATCCTGCCTGCGGCAATGAAGCCGCTGGACATATCCGGTATCGGGTTTTCAGAAAATCAACTGAAAACCATGGCCCTGTCCATATTTGCGGAAAAGCCATCCGGCAAGGTGGAGAAAGTGAAGCAATTCGGGCTGACAGGGCAGCTGAACCACGTCTACAGTGCCGGCGACTACCTGTTTCTGGATATCAGCTACAAGAATTCGACAAGGCTTAAATACGATATCGAAGACCTTCGTTTCCGGATCGACGATAAAAAGGTAAATAAAGCCTCCAACGTACAGTCCGTCGAACTCCGGCCGGAATTCTCCTTGTTTCCCGTGCCGTCTTTCGCCAAAAGCTACCGGAATATCCTGGTATTTAAAAAAATAAGCTTTCCGGGGAATAAAGTATTCATCGCGGAACTGAGCGAAAAGCAAATTTCAGGACGCATCATGAGTCTGAAAATCTCCTACAAGGATATCCTCGAAGCGGATACCCTTCCCAACTGAAATCTTATGACACAGCCGACAGCCTATGATTACCTGAGGCTCATACTGGAAGAGGAATTCCTGGCAGCCTACCTGCGCTTTATCAACCAGGGCATACTGCACTATGAACTGACCAACATCCAGGAAATATGTGCACCGCTGCTGGAAGGACTCGACGAGGACGACAGGTTCCTGCGCTACGAGATCATCGGAACCATTACTGATTATTTAGAGGAGGAATAGCTATGGCATTTAGCAGCAGTAAACAACTGGCTGATAATATGTCAGCTATTCATATTGCCCTGAACTATATCGGGCAGGAACTATCCCCTCAAGAAATTGAAACGCTGAGCAGCTACGCGGGATTTGGTGGTATCAAAGCAGTGCTTTACCCCGCAGGACGTGAAGATGACGGGCAGCAGTTTGACATGTCCAATGCGGATCTCAAACTTTGGCCCCAGGTTGTTCAGCTTCATGAACTGCTAAAAAGTAAACTTTCGGAGAAAGATTATAAACGCACCTTCGATTCTATCACGGCAAGCGTAGCTACCGCATTTTTCACCCCGCCATCCATACCGCAGGCGATTTATGGAGCGCTTAGTGGAACCGGTATTTTGCCGCGCCGGCTTTATGAACCAAGTGCCGGAGCGGGGGTTTTTATACGGGAAGCCCTTAAGGCCTTTCCCGCCCTGGAAACAGTCAATGCCGTGGAAAAAGACTTGTTGACCGGAAGGATTCTGACCGTGCTTGCCCAGGCGTTAGATCCGAAAATCAACATACAGGTCAGCGGCCTGGAGGAAACAGGGCCCCACGAAAAAGGGCAGTCCGATTTGGTGATCAGCAACATTCCGTTCGGCAATTATTCGGTCTACGATCCGGCCTTCAACAACGCCGGCATCTCTTCGCGTATCCATAATTATTTTTTTGCCAAAGGCCTCGATAAACTGGCGGATGGCGGAATCCTGGCTTATTTAGTCACTGACGGTTTCCTGAACAGCCCGGGCAATGATATTGCGCGTAAATATCTGATGACCTCCGCCGACCTGATCAGCTTGACCGTAATGCCGGCAAACCTGATGAAAGAAAATGCGAACGTCGAAGTTGGTACGCACCTGATCGTTGTTCAAAAGAACGATAAAAAACAGTCTTTAAGTGAGGCTGAAAGCCGGTTGCTGGAACTCGTTGAATGTGTGGGGCCCAAAGGGAACTACCACATGAATGGCTACCTGCAGGATCATCCGGAATTGGCAATCGGCGACGAAGTTATTGAGGATACCAATGCTTACGGACAACCTAACCGGTATATCTGGCAAAACGGTGATATGGCCGACGTAGCGGCAGGATTGCAAACTCAGCTTGAAAATGATCTCGCTGCATTTATTGACCGTCAGCGCTGGGAAGCGATCGATTTTGGAAAACAACAAACCAGTGGCCTGAAGTTTACTTTTTTGCCTGTGCCTGAAGTGACGGAAGGCAATGCCATTGGCCAGCTCGGGTTATTCGATACCGTTCCCGCAGAGAACAATAATAAGGCGGTTGCTTACCTCAAGGAAATGGATAAGGCCACGGTGGATGAGCAGACGGCACGGATCATCAGCACGGTACGTACGACAGCGAAACCCATGCATGACAGTATCGTCATGCTGACCGCAAGGGCGAAAACAAACAGCCGGTATCTCTACAAATTATTCAGCAACATTGCTGAGATACCATTGCCTGCGAAATGGCATACCGGCACAGCACTGGGGAATGAGCTGGATGCCCTTTCGGCAAGGCTCAAATATTTCGCTTATGATTTCAGGTACGAAGGCGATACCAGCATCGAACCATCTTTTAAATTAGCTGCGGATCGCCCCAAAATGTTCTCCGACCTCCGGCCATGGTATGAAAAAGACACGCTGGTTTTGTTTGAAGGCAAACCCGGTTTGATTGGTGAACCTCAAAACGGGGAAGCAACATTTACGCCGCTGGAGACCGGTGAACGCTTGGCTTATTACCGCAACTATGTGTCGCTTCGCGATACCTACTTTCAGCTTTCGCTCCAAGAGAGTGAATTTAAAACGGCCTACCCGGAACTGCGCAGCGCCCTTAACCGTCATTACGATTCATTCCTGGATAGCTATGGCGAACTGAACAGGCAGGGTAACCGCTCCAGACTACTGCTCGACAAGGCTTTCGGTTTTAGGGTACTATCGTCACTGGAATTAAAGCGGGGCGATATGTTTGAACGCTCGGATATCTTCAAAGGCCCGCTGTTTCCGAACGAACAGGAATTCAAAACGGCCGATCCGGCTGACGCGCTGGCGAAATGCCTGAACGACACCGGCCGCGTAGACCTTGGGCTGATCAGTGGGTTCACTGGTCTTGCCGAGGAGGATATCATTTATCGCCTCGATAAGCAGATACTGCTAAATCCAGGCAGCGGAGCCTGGGAAACCACCGACGCCTACTTAGCAGGTAACGTGGTTGAAAAAATGAAAGTGGCCGAACAGGCTGTCTTGGATGACCCGGAAAACTTTCAATACCTGCGCAGCCTGACGGAGATACGCCGGGTGCAACCGGCATTTATTCCTTTCGAATTGCTGGACTTTAACCTTGGCGAACGGTGGTTGCCGGTCAGTTATTATGCCCGGTTCGCGTCCGACCTGTTTAAGCTTCCGGTCCAGATCAACTATTTTCCTTCTGTTGATACTTTTAAAGTTTCCTACAGTCATGGGAATACAACCACCGATGAGGAGTTTTCTGTTGTTCCCAAACAAAGTGATAAGCTGACCGGACGACCCTTATTAGAGCATGCCCTGGAAAACACCGCACCGCACATCACTTTTCCGGTTAAAGATGCAGACGGAAAGGAACGGCGTGTACCCGATACCGAAGCCATTCAGGCGGCTCACCGTAAGATCGAAACGATCAGGAACCGCTATAACGAATGGCTTGATGAACTGCCTCCGGAAGACAAGCAATTCATCGAAAAGCTGTACAATGAAACGTTCAACTGCTATGTGCTTCGCCAGTATGACGGCAGTCCTCTTAAATTCCCGGGACTGGATTTAAAGGCACTTGGAATTCCGTCCCTCTTCAGCTCGCAACGCGATGCCGCCTGGCGTATCATTCAAAATCAGGGCGGCCTGATCGATCACGAAGTAGGGCTTGGTAAAACGCTCACGATGATTATTTCGGCGGTCGAAATGAAGCGGCTCGGCATCGTTCACAAACCGATGATCCTTGCTTTGAAAGCCAATGTCAGCGCAATCAGGGATACTTTTCGCCAGGCCTATCCGAACGCGATGATTCTTGCGCCCGGGGAAAATGACTACCTGCCGGCCAAAAGGCAGCGCCTCTTCCATGAGATCAAAAACAATAACTGGGACTGCGTAATACTTACCCACGATCAGTTCGGAATGATTCCGCAGTCGCCGGAAATGCAGCGTTTGATCTTTCAAACGGAACTGGACAACGTGACCGCCGATTTGACAACCCTAAGTACGCTGGGTGTTGCCATCAATAAAGCGATGCTGAAAGGGTTGGAGGTGCGGAAAAAGAACCTAACCACCCAGTTAAGCGCTATCCTCTATGCCATGGAAAGCCGCAAGGACACCGGCATCAATTTCCAGGAAATGGGGGTGGATCACCTCTTCATTGATGAGTCGCACAAATTCAAGAACCTCACCTTCACGACCAGGCACAATAGGGTAGCAGGATTGGGGAATATGGCCGGCAGTCAAAAAGCGCTGAATATGCTTTTTGCGATCAGGACGCTGCAGCAGCAGTTCGACATGGATCTCAGCGTAACCTTTTTATCAGGAACGGCCATATCCAACAGCCTGACCGAGATGTATCTGATCTTCAAATACCTCCGTCCGAAAGAAATGGAGCGACAGCAGATCAGCAACTTCGATGCCTGGGCAGCAGTCTATGCAAGGAAAACAGTAGATTTCGAGTTCAGTGTAACCAACGAGATCAGGGCTAAAGAAAGGTTCCGCTACTTTATCAAAGTGCCGGAACTTGCGCGTTTCTATAATGAGATCACGGATTACAAAACGGCTAAACACATTAATCAGGACAGGCCGGTTATTGACGAAAGACTGGTCAATATTCCGCCGACACCCGAACAGCAGGACTTCACCAAACGGTTAATGAAATTCGCGAAAACAGGCGATGCCACGCTGATTGGACGCGCTCCGCTCAGTAGTGCGGAAGATATGGCCCGAATGCTGATTGCCACTAACTATGCCAAAAAAATGGCGGTCGATCTCCGGCTTGTCAGCGACTCGGCCTACAGCGATGATCCCGGCAATAAACTGAGTTATTGTGCCCGAAATGTCGCGCGGGAATACAAGGAAAGTGCGGAGCATAAGGGCACGCAGATCATCTTTAGTGACATCGGCACGCCAAAGTCGGATGGTTTCAACGTTTATGATGCGCTGAAAACAAAACTGGTTGAAGATTTCGATATCCCCGAGGGAGAGATCACCTTCATCCATAACTGGACCGACAAGCAAAAACCTGAACTGTTTCGCAGGATGAACGCCGGCGGGATACGGGTATTGCTGGGAAGCACGGACAAAGCAGGTACCGGGCTTAATGTTCAGGAACGAATTGTTGCACTTCACCATCTGGATATCCCCTGGAAGCCATCAGAGTTGGAACAACGCGACGGACGCGGTGCAAGACCGGGTAACTGGGTCGCAAAAATGTTTTACGGCAACACGGTTCGTAATTATATCTATGCAGTAGAACAATCGCTGGACAATTACAAATTCGGGTTGCTGAAAAACAAACAAACCTTCATCAGCCAGATGAAAAATTCCGAGCTGAGCAAACGTGTCATCGACGAAGGTGCAATGGATGAACAAAGCGGGATGAACTTTTCTGAATATATCGCTATTCTATCCGGAAATACTTCTTTGCTGGAAAAAACCAAGCTGGAGAAGAAAGTAGCCGAGCTGGAGGCTCATAAATCTTCGCATTTTAAAGATGTAGCCCGCAGCCGCTATCTGCTCGAAGACAAGGAAAAGGAACGCAGCGGAACTGCTTCTATGCTCGGCAAATTGCTGGCCGATCAGCATGCTTACCATAAAGTCTTAAAAGAAGATACAAAAGGTAATAAGATCAACGCGATCAGCCTGTCCTCCCTTCATTCAGCTGACCCTGCCCTTATCGGTGCGGAGATAATCCGGCTCTACAGAAAATGGGAACCTAAAAATCCGGGTCAGCATGAAATGAAGATCGGGGAATTGTATGGGTTCAATCTTTTTGTTTCCCGCGAAATGGCCTGGGTGCAGCACAAGGAAGGCAGCAAATATGAACATGTACGCAGCCTGTATGCGCAGAGCCGGGAAACAGGTGTTAAATACAGGCGAAACAATGGAATCCCCAATACAGATAATCCCAAAAATGCCGCAAGGTATTTCCTGAATGCCATTGACCATGTGGCTTCACTTGCAGCCACTTACCGGGGTAAGCTTGCCGACCTTGAAAAGGAAATTCCCGCTATCAAAGCGTTGACAGAAAAACCTTTTGAACAGGAAAAGCAGCTCGTCAAGCTAAAAACAGAATTGGCAGACCTCGAACTGGAGATCAGCCGTGCGATCACGGAACGAGATCAGGAACCCGGGATCGAAGATGTCCTCAATGAAGATATCGAGGCTGAAGAAGTAGTTTACAAACCTAAGCGCTGATAATCAGCTGAATTTTACAGTCCCAAACAGCTGATAATCATCAGCATCTATTAACAAATGCTTTATGGAAGAAACGCGTGAACAGCAGAAGCTGCATGGCTTCCTGCAATGCGGCATCTATATATCTATTCTTTTGGAAGCCGCCATATTTATTTATCGTAACGCGCCGTTTTGGGGCGTTTTTCATTCCCCGCTGGAAAAGATCAGCCATATACCAGTATACAGCTGTCTCCTTTACAGTAAACTGGCCACCTTCGGGCTGATCTGCCTGGTAAGTGTCGGGACGCTGGCAAAAAAGAAAACGGATCTCGATCCCCAAAAACATATCGTTTATCCGCTCGCACTGGGTATGTTGCTCTTTTTCGGCTGTCAGGCATTCCAGGGACGAGCCTCGCCGATGGTTTTTCCTTTTACCAGCCGTTACGACCTGGCCTACCTTTTCTGTTCAGTCATCGGCGCTATGCTCATCAGCATGGCGATGGACAACATTTCTAAAATGATCAGTTCCGGCCTTGGTAAGGATAAATGGAATACGGAAGCCGAAAGCTTCATGCAGCCGGTCAAAAAAGTAGAAACGCCCTATTCGGTGAATATACCGATGTTGTTCTATCACGACCGAAAAGTGCGCAGCGGCTGGATCAATATCTGCAACGTCTTTCGCGGTACGATCGTGATCGGTACGCCCGGTTCAGGTAAGAGCTTTTCCATTGTGAACCCTTTTATCCGGCAGCTGATCGCCAAGGAATTTGCCGTTTGTCTTTACGACTTTAAATTCCCCGATCTTGGGCAGATCGCTTACTATCATTTCCTGAAGGCCAGGCAGGAAGGTAAATTGAAAGGCTATGCCTTCCATGTCCTTAACCTGAATGATCCCAAGAAAAGCCGCCGCATCAATCCCTGGCGCGCGGATTATATCCGAACGCTGGCCGATGCCGCCGAAACTGCCGAAGGATTGGTTGAGGCACTGAAAAAAGGCGATAAGTCCGGTGGCAGCGATCAGTTCTTTACCCAATCTGCCATCAACTTTCTGGCATCCTGCATCTATTTTCTGAGCAAATATGCCGATGGCAGATATTCCAGTTTGCCGCATGTGCTGGCGATGCTTAACCGCACTTACGAGGAAATTTTTAATGCGCTCGTTTCAGAACCGGAACTGCGCTCATTGATGTCGCCCTTCATGACTGCCTATCATGCCAAAGCATTCGACCAGCTCGAAGGGCAGATCGGAACGCTGAAAGTATTTATCAGCAGGCTGGCCACGAAAGAAACGTACTGGGTGTTTTCGGGCGACGATTTCGACCTGAAAATATCGGACAACAAAACACCGGGCATGCTCGTGCTGGCCAATGATCCCAACACCCAGAACATCAACTCCGCCTGCTATTCCATCGTCATCAACCGGTTGACCAGGCTCATCAATACCAAAGGAAACCTGCCCTCGGCACTGATCGTCGATGAGGTGCCCACATTGTTTGTTCATAAGGTCGAGAACCTGATCGCAACGGCCAGAAGTAATAAGGTCGCCGTTTTAATGGGCCTGCAGGAGCTGCCCCAGTTTAACCAGCAGTACGGTAAAGATACCGCAGCAACAATCACTGCCGTGGTTGGTAACGTCCTGTCGGGATCCGTCCGGAATAAGGAAACGCTGGAATGGCTTGAACGCCTTTTCGGGAAGTCCAAACAGATTGGCGAAGGGCTGTCAATCGACCGCAACAAGACATCCACCTCCCTGAATGAAAAACTGGAAGTGCTGATTCCTGCCGGTAAGATCGCCTCCCTCAACTCCGGAGAAATGGTAGGCGTGATTGCAGCTGACGTTCAGGAAAAATTCACGGGGCAGTTTGAAACGGCCGCAGTGAACTGCCGCATCAACCTCGATATGGCCGAGATCTCCGGCGAGGAAAAGAACTATAAACCGCTACCGGCCTATTACGATTTCGGTGACCGCTGCAACGAGATACTGACCCAAAACTTCAACCGGATCACCCAGGAAATAGAAAACATGGTGCTGCTGTTCAGGCAGCCGCAGAATCCACAAAAACCAAAAACTATGTAACATGAAAAATCAAGAATTAAACGGCGCTTTCGTGCTCGTTGATCCGCGCCTGGAAAATGACCCGGCGAGGGGACAGGGCAGGCTTGCCATGGTCAACTATGAAAGTCTGGACAATAAGGTCTATGTTTCACTCGAAACCGGAAGGGAGGCTGTTTATGATCGCGAAGAACTTTTAAAACTGAAACCCAAAGAAGACATCATTGCGGCCCTCTCGGATATTGATCCGAAGGTCAGCGAAAGGGACTATTTGGAGCTTTATAAGATCACCCTGCTGCAGGATCGCGGCACGCTGAAGTCTTCCGGTCAGGCGCTGCAGATCGTACAGGAACGTCCGCAGCTTTTAGATCTGGCAACCCAACCGGCCTTCACGGTGGAGCAGGCACTCGAAAAATCTCAAGCCCGATGAGAACAGCAGCAGGACTATGGATCATTTGCCTGCCGCTGCTCAAATTGTCGATCAACTCTTCCTTCGGTTACCGGCTTCATCCCCTCACCGGCAAATATGCGTTTCATAACGGTGTCGATTTCAAGGCCAGATCAGACACGGTCTTTGCCATGATGGACGGTACCGTAGCAGCTGTCGCCTACGACGATCTGTCCGGCACTCATATCAGGATTGATCACGGCAACGGAATTACATCTGTCTCGGGCCACCTCAGCCACGTGCTGGTATTACCTGGAGAAGAAGTCATAGCAGGACAGCCCATCGCCATTACCGGGAAAACCGGTCGGATTACCGGTGAGCACCTGCATTTCAGCCTCTATCTACATCAGCGCTGTGTCGACCCGCTCGAATTCATTTATCAAGCAATAAAAAACAATAAACATCATGAGTAAAAACTTCAAACCACTGTACGTACAGGTAGCAGAAAAACTGACGGCACAGTTCAAGGAGGGTACATCCCCAATCCAAAAACCAATTAAAGAAAATGGTTTGCCTGCTTTCGTGGCACCGGTAAATCCGATCACCGGTAAAGGCTATAGCGCCTTGAACGCTATTAATCTGGCACTTAAAGGCCATGACGATCCCCGTTGGATGTCAGCTGATACCGCCAGTTTCAACAACTACCAGGTGAAAGAAGGATCAAAAGGAACGCTGATCAATTTCCCTAAAAAAAACGAAATACAAGCTGTGCGCCGACCGGATGGTTCCAAGATCAAAGATGATGACGGCAATACGGTGACCAGGACCGTAGAGTTCGATAAGGTGCAAAATGGCAAGGCGTTCTTGTTTAACGCAACCCAGATCAAAGACATCCCGCCATTGGCCGAATGGCTAAAGGCCACCCAAAGGCCCGGTGATCTTTCGCCTGTTGAAAAAGCGGAAAAGCTGATCCGCGATAGCGGCGCAGTCATTGTACATGGGGGCGAGGAAGCATTCTACGATAAAATTAAGGACGAGATCCACCTGCCGGAAATCGAGCAATTTGACAACGATACCAGGTATTACCAGGCGGCCATACACCAGCTTGCCCACTGGACCGGGCACGAAAGCCGTCTGAACCGCCAGATGGACGGTAACCTGGGCTCCGTAAAGTATGCGCCCGAAGAGCTGCGGGCGTCCATTGCCGCTATGCTGATCGGCGCGGAATTAAAGATCGGTCATAGCTTCGGCCAACACCCGGCCTACACCGGTACCTGGTCAAAAATGCTGAAGGATGAACCCTTCGAAATGTCCCGCGCTGCGGCGGATGCCCAAAAAATTGCCAACAAATTGTTGGGAAGGGAAGAAAAACGCGAGATCATACAGGAAGCCACATTAAATACTTCCCTTTCCAAAGGGGAGGAGATCCCCTACAATGGAACATCCTATAAAGTGCTGGATAAAAAAGGCAGGAATTTCGAGATGGAGAAAGCAGATACCGGCGAGAAGTTCAAACTGAAGCCGACCGATAAACTGTTCGGCAACCTTATCGATGCACGGAACAACCCGGCCTCGCAAGAAATGGAATTAACAGCGGAACAAACCCATAAAATCGGAAGATAAACATGAACCTCATCAATTTTGACGAAGGCGAACTGCCTTTCGAAGACCTGGAAACAATCGGACTGGCCTCACGGGGCCAGCTCCTGCTCAATCCAGGCGACCTCAAAGCCCTGCTTTCAGGCAGAAGGACCGCACTGCTGCACCTGCAAAACCTGGAAGCGAAAAACATCCGGATTAAAGCCATCGACGCCAAAATCTCATTGCAACGCAATGAGTTTGGTAAAACGCGCTTGCTGATACATCCGATCTACCGCAAACCGGCAACACCTGACTTTTTAGAAGATAACGAGGCCCATCAACTGGAAAAAGGTGAGGTCGCCAGCCTGCTGAAAGTAACGACCGACCAAATAGGCAATAAAAAAGACGTATTGGTCGAGTATGATCCGGAAACACGGGAGTTCATCGTATCCGATACAGAGAAGATCCTGGCACCTGATATGGTCAACAGTGAGTTTTTGACGGCCGGTCAGAAAGAAAACTACCGAAAGGGGAAAGAAGTAGAGATAGCGGATAAGACAACACTTACCTATTCCGGAACGGATGTCCACGGCATTCGCTCCAACCGGCTCGCCCTTGTCGCCTCCTTATTGGTTGATGGCGGTCTTTCGTATATGGTTTACCAGGGCTTAAATGCCGCCTTTGGGAAAGAGCATAATTCCCCGGAAGCGGAAGAATTGAGTCCCGGCTATCACGCGGCGATCGAAGACCTGGAGGACCAGCGACCGTTCGATGACAATCAACATATCAGGTTTGGGTATAATCGGGGTGGGCGTTGACACATACTTTTTTGGATGACCTTGGCGTGCCGCCTGACATCCAGGATTTTTTCAATGTGGAAGGGCCGTCGTTTGATTATGGGGGAGAGGTCGAACAGTTTTCAAATGATTTTCACCTGGTGCCGGTAACTACAGGTTTGTGGAGAGTAGGACCGGGCGGATTCCGGGAGGTGATCATCACCTCCAGTGCCATGGAGGCCATTGCCTACCTCAGCCTAAATGCTTTTCGCTATCAAGCGCCCTATGCGTTATTGTTTATGGCGATTGGCAATCTGCCACATCCCAGCCATTTCGAGGCGATCAGGCTGGCCGCCCAAAAAAGGAAAATAACCCTTGTTTTCCCGAACGACCTGACTGGCCGTTTGGCAGACATCGTGCTGGCGATGGGTATCCGTTGCAAAATGGTCAGCGTCGAATGGCAAAACGGAAAGGTCCTCTGCTGTGCCGGCACCCGCACGTTCCTGACGGAACCCGATCAGCTTAGTCTACATGCTTTTGAAAAGGCATGCGCGATCAGGACACAAATACGAACCAGAAAACCGAATCAGCAAAATTCTTTCTTAGAGCAGCTACGGAACCAACCTCTTCAAACGAATTTGAAAAGCTTGAGTGTTGCCGGATAATTAGTTATGCCCAATTCCGCCCGGTAAAAAAGTTTCCCTACCGAACTACACGGCTATAAGTCCCATCCGCCCTAGTATAGGCCTTTATTCGAAAATACCTTGGATTGCCTTGAGGTAACCCGGCACACTGATCATCGCTCGTAATAGGAAGCCCCTTCTATTTCTGGTTAACCTGTTTGCCTTACAATCTCGGGTTGTTGGCGGTCTTAATTAAAAGAAGTCGTTGGCGTTTTTTTCGATTTCATTTGCAGCGTGGTCGCTTTTTGTTCGGCGCTTGAACCTCAGCTCAAAAAGGAAAGCAAACTAGAGATTCCCGCAAAGGATTTTCAGGGATTTGATGCGCGCTGAAACACGTCGTGCTGGCAATCTGTGAGAACCGGAATGCCATACCTTCCATGTGGCAGGTTCAAATAGTGATCCGGCCGATTGGTGGGGATGCCACGGACAAAATTATCGGGCGGCTATTGCTGATGAGCTTTGCAAAAGTTACAGTCCGCTGGAGTAGCTTTGCTGTTAATTTGGTCATGCTTTTAATCTGGATGTCCAAGCCCCAATCAATTTCTGCTCAGATTAAAGGAAAAAGGGACATGCTAAATGTCCTTTTTTTTAATTCAGCCCGGTGTTCCTTAAATCGCCACGACACCGATGTAAGTGGAATAGTAATAAGGATGGAGATCGTACACCTCCTCGCCATGGTAATATGCCTATCTTTTTAGTCCGGTTCAGATATATCAAATCCCGATCGTATACCAATTAGATTGGTTCTTAGCTAATCCGCTATACAGTCAACGCCGAAAGACCATTCGTCTTACTCATCAGCTGTTTAAAATTATGCTAAAAATATTAGTAAATACAAAGCGGAGTTTATATTTTTGAAGCCCGGTAAAGGAAAGGATATGATCAGGCAGAAGCGGCATCGCGAAAAAAGAGACGTACTAGGCTTTCGGCTCCCCATGCTCACGCATGAGGAACCGGAACTCGATATCACAGATATTACGGTCATCGACCCCGATAACACGTATTTTATGCGGATGGGCAGTGACGCGCTGCGCAGCCATCATATCTTAAAAGACCAGGTCCTGGTAATCGACCGCGCCTTGGAACCGGTACCGGGCAGTATTGTCGTTTTTGTCCATGAAGGCCATTTTTATACCCGCGAATATGACCCGAAACCAGGTAAGCTTATTCTTCAGGCAGATGAAGCAATTGATACCATTATCATTGAATCCTCCGAAAACTGGACCTGCTGGGGCGTGGTCACCCTGACCCTCAACCCGGTTTTGCAGCCGCAATTACGCATTGGGAGGTACGCCCGTGTTTGCGCATGTTGATATCAATAACTGCTACGTCAGTTGCGAACGGCTCTTCAATCCCGGTCTTAAAGACCGGGTAGTGGTGGTGTTGTCGAATAACGATGGTTGTGTAATCGCAAGGAGTAATGAAGCCAAAGCCATCGGGATCAGGATGGCCGACGCCGAATTTATGGTACGCCGGCTGTTAAAGGAACATGATGCGGTAATGTTCAGTTCCAATTACCCCTTGTATGCGGATATGAGTGCGCGTCTGATGAACAATTTGGCGCGTTATACTTACACGCTGATGGTCTACAGCATTGATGAAGCATTTTTAGCGTTGGATAACATTCAGCACCTGAACCTGAATGATCACACCGCGATGATCAGCCGGAATGTCATGCAGCACACCGGCCTGCCGATTACGATAGGGGTGGGGCCGACGATGGCGCTAGCTAAACTCGCCAATAAAGCGGCAAAGAAACGAAAGCGGCCTTTCCTCGTACTAGATACGGATCAGAAAATCAGCGATACCGTCAGCGATTTTCCTATCGAAGACGTCTGGGGTATCGGATTGCAATATTATCATAAATTGACTGAATTTGGGATTAAAACAGCCCGGGATTTCCGGGACCTTCAGGCGGATTTTGTACGCCAGCATATGACGGTACAAGGTTGGCGGCTGCATCAGGAGTTATGGGGGAAGCCTTGTAATGTGATTAAAGATGTTGCTGACCGGTCCAAAGGGATTGAAAGCAGCCAGAGTTTCAACACCTATCAAACCGACATAGAGGCGATCGAAGAGGCGGTCGCGATGCATGCGGCAACCGTCGCCTTAAAACTACGTCAGCAAAATAGCATGGCGATGACACTAACTATTTACCTGCGAACGAACAAACATAACCCTAAACATGATCAGCATTACCCCAGCATCACCGTTAAAGTGCCATTTGCTGCTAACAGCACCCACCAGCTGACACGGGTTGCCGCGCAAGCCATCAGGGCCATCTGGCAGCCGGGATTTCACTATCTGAAAACTGGTGTACGCGCAACAGGCATCGTCCCCGAGGGTGAAGTGCAGTATAACCTGTTCTCGAATTATGAACACAGCCGGGAGCAGGCGCTGGCGGAGCTGATGGATGAGCTCAACGGCCGGTATGGCCGCGGAACTGTCCGCCTGGCGGCAGATAGCTTTGAACGTAAATGGGCTATGAAGCAGGATTTTTTAAGCAAACAGTTCACCACAAACTGGAAAGATATCGTCGTTACCAAATAAACGTCTCTTGAACGGTTTCATGGCTTTAAATACCATTTCTTTAATTACTTTATACCTGGGCATTCGCTTTAAAGCGGCAAATTTGAAAACTTTAAAGAAATAGCATTAAAAAAAACCTTTTAACTACCCTTATCCGGATAATGCTAAAATCCACGGAGAATTTCTTAATAAAAAAAATTTGTAACTAATTGCTAAAATAATTAGTTTTGTATTCTAATATTTTTAGTAGATGTGTGGACACGTAGAGATAGGTGAACAAAAAGATATTAAGATCATGAAGCGCGACGGCGGTGCTTATACCGCTAGAACTAACGCGAGTGGGAAGCCGGGTTCCATGCTGCCGGTGGTAACGGATGCGCATCCGGCTGAAGCGCAGCAATTCCGCTGGGGATTGCTGACACTGGATGATGATCGTATCCATAGCAAAAACAAACATGCCAGGATCGAATCGCTATTCCTGGTGAGTGCCTGGAAAGAACTGGTTGGCCGGAAACATTGCGCGGTCCGGGTGCAAGCCTACTTTGAATACAATCCGGCGCGGAACATTACTTACAAGATAGAACGCACGGACGGCAAGCCATTTTACATAGCAGGTTTATGGGATATTTGGTTTGATATTAAATCGGGCATGTTATTGCCAACCTTTCTCATGATTACCGTACCGCCTAACTCAGCTATTTGTGCCATACATGACCGTATGCCCGCCATCCTGGAAAGGGAAAACATTAAACATTGGATTAATGGCCATTTAAGTGGCGAGGAACGGGTAAATTTTCTGCGGCAAACCCCCTGCCCATCCCGAAACCTGGAAATCAAGATCCACAAGGATCATAATCAGGATAAATAATGGAGAGACAGGATCTAGGAATATCAAATTTTAATTGAATTCCGCAGGTAAACTCATACACGGTCCAATCAACTAAATTTCTTCAAGAATTGAATGTTTGACAAAGTTTACAGCGAAAACCTTGTCGAGTTTTGCGCCATAGGTTTTACACGCATCTTCCAGCATTTTAATGCAAACTGACGATGTCCATGATTCCGTCCACAACGTCGTGCCCGGTAATTCGACGGATTGTTCAGATCCCGGGTTTGACCATTTATCTTTAAAATTATTGCATTGGATCATATAGGCTTTCACCAATTCTTTCTTGTAGGAGTCTTCTTCCTTAAAGTCGTAAATCAATACTACTGCCATAGCGTTTTGGGAATATGTTGATAACTCAACCTCTATTGGTTAAGCAGGCAGAAGTACCATTATACAACGATATTGTTTCACCAATCCGTTCATTATGCGTATTTGAACAAAATATTAACTATTAGTTACCTGTGAATTACCTGTAGCTTAATTCCAAGAACAAATAATAACAAATACATCGTCTGATGACCGATTCGCCGCATTGAATCCCTTATCAGAATTGTTTTAGTTTACCTTCTATTGTCTGAGCGGCATGAGGCACTGCCCGAAGACCCTCTTTAGGGATAAGTTTTCCGGTTGACCTGCAAATGCCATAGGTTTTATTATTAATCCGGATCATACCGGCCTTTAATTACGCTATGAATTTTTTCCGGCGTGCCGCCATTTGGTTAATGTGTTCCCGCTCAAATGACTTATGCTTATTAAAGTGATTTGGCTGGAATAGGACTGTTTAACTATTCGGACCTGCCAGTAAACGAATAGCTTCGTCCCGGCTTTTGTTTTCCAAATACATTACAAATTCAATTGGTCCGCCTTCCTTACCGCAACCAATGCACTTAAAAATGTTTTAATCCGGTGATACCATCAATGAGGTTGCCTGATCATCGTGAAACGGGCATTGACCTTTTAAATTTCTGCGGCTTTCGGTGAGTAAAATACGTTTGGATATGATTGGGAGAATTTCTATGAATGTGTTCTGATTGATTTCCGGATACATGTAAGTGATAGTTCTGTCGATCCTCAAAGTTATCATTTCTTTAAAGACAGATGCTTCCAAAGTGTAAAGAGCGAGCCCCGGCTTCCCGCCACATACGTTTAAGGGCTTAAGTGAGGCCTAATTCTTGATATTTTCGCCGATAAAAATTCATCGTTCGCCGAGTAAAACTACCTGTTTACATATTATACCCGGTATTGGCTATTGGGTGCTGTAACGTTTCTGAAATGGGGGCGTCTTATTATCGTAATTAGCACATAAGCTATTACAATCAACAGATCATCAAAACATTACAGAATATGAAAACTCAAATTTTAACCATTGCAACAGTGTTATCATTAGCATTAGCAAGCAGTACAGCAACCTTCGCAGCAAACAAAAATATCAGCAAAGTAAGCACCACCTTAACAGATGTAAAACACATCAACAAAATTGAGGTTCGTGGCAACGTAGAATTATATGTGTCAAACGGTACAACAGATAATGTTAAAGTTTACGATAAATACTACAGTGAAAATGCTTTGGTTCAAAATCAAAACAGCGTGTTACGCATCTCCTCATACAAAACCGAAAAACTGGTGGTTTGGGTAACCGTAGCAGAATTACAAAGCATCAGCGCCTACGATAACGCAACCGTTAAATCTTTCGGCGAATTATCTGGTATCAACCTGGATGTTAACCTTTACAACCACGCAGTTGCCAGCTTAAAACTGGACGCTTATACTGCTAACATCACCGTAAACGACCAGGCTGCTGCCGATCTTACAGGTACTGTTACCAACTGTAACTTAAAACACAATCAATCTGCAAGTGTAAACAGCACCAACTTTGTAGCAGATAACCTAATACGTACTGTAAGCTTTGAAGGCTTTAACAAAGCAGAGCAGGTAGCCGGTTTGTAATACTACACCTTTTAAAGGTTCTATATAATATATGCCCAGCCATCAAAAAATGATGGCTTTTTTTATGGAGCGAAGAAGACCAATTGGTTGATTTCTGCCAGCTAGTAGAGATTGGAGATGATAAACATCGCCTTCAAATAGCCAATTTTCGCTCTACGCAGGAATTTACAGCTAGTTCTGACTTTGCGTCTAAATACGTATTTGACAACTAAAAAGCAGGACATTGCACTGCCGAAGGCGATGTTTAACGTTTCCCAAAAGCAAAGGAATGGTGCTGCGTTGAGCGAGGAATTGCGGGTGTGAAGTAACATCGGTTATTTACAACGTATTCAGTGTTGTTGCCGAATTTTAGATTCCGTTTATCTCACATTACTTTTTTTGAAAAGTCTCCCTTGTAAAATAAGGTGTAAGGCGAGCCAGGTTCGAAAATGGTTCAATAGCTGTGATTCCGTTTTGATCCGTGTCATAAAACACCTCCACGTAAAATTGCGGTAAAGTGTAAAGCATTATTTTAGCAAAACCTTCATTTCGTTGACCGATCAACTTTCCTGTCCAGGTATATTCCGCCTGGTCAAGTTTTGATAATGCAGTAAATTCCTCGAGCTTCATTTTGTTGTCATCAGGTCATCGAAGTTAGCACCCTGGCAATGGCTTCAATTAAGGGCTTGCTGACCGAAGAGATTTCAGCAACGACTGGACTTTCTTTTAAAAGCGCACGATAATTTCCCTCTTCGTCTTGTTCGAATTGAATGACCTGATCCTGAACCACTACACTGATCCTGTAGAAATAGCCAAAACGTTGTACGATTCCCTTAAATTCAAACCGCTCTTCTTCGAACTTTACCGGTATATAAATGACGTTGTCCATTCAGCTCAAATATATAAATGTAAATTTAAGTAGCGGCCAAAAGAAATTACCGAAACCTTAACGGTTAAACACCATTCGTATGTTCTTGATTGGCCGGTACTTCATCCGGATGATGCTCAAAATGAATTCGTGCCTGTTTCAGGCCGGTAGCGATAGCTTCTCCTTCATTATGGGTTGTCTTCAAAACTTCGTTAGCGATTTCCACCGCCTTATCACGAAGATATTTTGGTTGGTTCTTATATGATGGCGGATAATCGCCATTATACCAAGGCATAATTCCTCCTTTTTTACGGATATATATACTATAATTCACGTAAGCTTTTCATTACTGAACTAGCAATAATTCCGCCAAAGGTGTACCATGCTACGGTCAATATTTGGGTTTTGCTGGTTCGGGTAACGGGTGCATCGCTGAGGCCAATAGGCTTTGTTAAAGTTAAGGCACCGATACCCGCCGCTAAGCCGGCCAATGCGCCTATGTAGGGTAGGTGCTTTTTTTTAGAAATGCCGACAATACTGAAATAAGCGGCATTACTGACGAGATCAGCCGTTAAGGTGGCAGCAAATAGGGTGTTCCCGGTAATATGAGCCTGCGTATAGCGTTTTCTATAGCAATCCTGATATTAATACCGGTGCTGAAAAATGGAATTACAGAGCCGGCATTCGTGGACAGAATTTTCAGGTGGATGATATGATGTACTCATGCGGTACCTTTACGCTTAACCTCGCTGCCGGGCTACCGGCGAGCAGTACCATCACAGCTGCAGACCTGAGCACAGGCAAAATAAGATGGACTAATAATAATCTACCTTTTTCTATTGGCAGCTCTGTTGCACCTTGCGTATCAATAAGGGGCAATGGATATTCAAGCGATATACAATAGAATTTTAGTCAATTAACTTTGGGAACAATTTGGCTGCAAGGGTTAGATTTTATATACCCAACCCTGATAAAAGGTAGATATTATAGCATTCTGACATCCAAATAACACGATTTTTTTCGTTTGTACTTATATTTGTATTGCAAGGATCTCTTACCAGCGTACTTCCGCAGGCATCATTAAACACTGCAACTCTTCTGAGCATCAACTCTGCTTTCAACGCATTCTAAGGGGCGAGATCTTAAGCATTTCACTTAAATATATTTTTATAAATGAGGCAACTTAAAATAAGTGAGTCAATCACCAATCGTGAGACAGCATCGTTGAATCAGTATTTATCAGATATTGCCAAGATTCCGATGGTTACTCCGCAGGAAGAAGTGACATTGACGCAAAAAATCAGGGAAGGGGACCAGGCAGCTTTGGAAAGATTAACAACTGCCAATTTACGGTTCGTGGTTTCCGTAGCAAAACAATATCAAAGTTCGGGTCTGACACTAGGTGACCTGATCAACGAAGGCAATGTAGGTTTAGTTAAAGCCGCCAAGCGGTTTGACGAAACCAAAGGCTTTAAATTTATATCGTATGCGGTTTGGTGGATACGCCAGTCCATACTCGCGGCTATCAACGATCAATCAAGGATGGTCAGACTACCCGCAAATAAAGTCGGCGATATCGCCAGGATCGCCAAGGCTGCATCACAATTGGAACAGCAATTTGAACGCCAGCCAACACCTGAAGAACTGGCGGAGACCCTTGAAATTACGGCTGACAAGGTTAGCGATACGCTGGGACGCTCAGGAAGGCACATTTCTTATGACACGCCTTTTTCTACGGAGGAAGATAATACCTTACTGGATGTATTATCAAGTAATGAACTTGGTACAGATGTGGGATTGATGAAAGAGTCCCTGTCTGTGGAGCTATCGAATTCTATGCAGGTACTTGGGGATAAGGAGAAAGATATATTAACCGCATTTTTTGGACTTGGTGATCATCAGGCACAGAGCCTGGAAGAAATAGGGGACAGGTATCACCTTACCAGGGAACGTGTCAGGCAGATCAAGGATAAAGCATTAGCCAGATTACGTAGCAATTCACGCGCCTGGGTTTTAAAAGGTTACCTGGATTAAAAATAGAAACCTCCCTCGTCAATAGGGAGTTCTTATTTAACGTGTAAAACATGTTTCCAAAATTAATGCTGAATCAAATTTGTATTTGTGGGATAGCCGCTATTTTTACTTTAACTAAATCACCAGTAACCAGTCCCAAAATTACGGCGACAAAGTAGCCCCAGTTCAACGAAGATTGTTGATTGATTTCGCTACTCTGATTCTTGTAATTATTGATCTGCTCATTCAAAAGTTGATCCGTTCAGACTGTAATCAGTGGTCACCTATCTGTTATTGATATCAAATACTTGCAACTTTCGAAGTAGCGTCAATTACTTGTGATAAATCAATTTGCAACTAAGTAAAACACAAATTAAAGCTATCTGTTGCTAAATAAATTAGTATAAGATGATTTATAGCAACGATAACGAAGAGAAGCTTTTTCGGGGAGACGAGAGTGCTGAAGATTTAACAGGGATCAAGGGATCAAATACAATTAAAGATCCGGATGACTGGACCACTGGCGATGAGCCGATGACTGGTGCTCAACAATCTTACCTGACGACCTTGAGTACTGAAGCAGGTGAGGAGTTTAATGAAAGTTTAACTAAGGCTCAAGCTTCGAAAAGGATCGAAGAACTACAGCACAAAACTGGCAGGGGACTTGACAGTGAATAACTCTGAAAGCCGCAACAGGCGGCAAAGGATATTGATTATCGATGATCAGCAAGATGTACTCGATCTGATGACAGAGCTATTAGAACCGCAAGAATATCAGGTGACAACACTAAATCAGGTACAAGACATTTTCACTGAGATAGACAATAGCCAACCCGATATTATTTTGATGGATTTTATACTTTCTGGTATTAACGGCGGGGAGTTTTGTGCGCAGATCAAGAAAAACGTACATACTAAACACATCCCGGTGATTTTCTTATCGGCGCATTCGCGGGTAATTGAATCACCGGGAAATTATGGGTATGATGACTTTATTGCTAAGCCATTTGATGTCGACGACGTACTGGCTACGATCAAAAAATATTTGCCGGCACGTTCAACATAAGCCACGACTAAAAGCTTTATCATTTGGGAAAGGTGCTCAATCAAACCGGTCTCATATTTGGAACATTGCGGTACTGCAACGTAATCAGTTATTCCTGAATTTCGGTTTGCAAGAACGCTAACAAATCAATACTTGGTACGTTGTATTATTGCTGCCATTTGGTTGCTTATAAAACAACTAAATGAAAATCAAAAAAAGATCGCGTATTGTCTTATTCGTAATTGGCACAATAGGCTTTTTTATTTTAATGAGCCTTTTATTGATTAACACCCTCTTAGCACCCGTACTAACCAGGAAAATTAAATCTGCTGTTATCAAGGCTAGTAACGGCTTATACCAGGTGAATTTCAGCAGTCTAGACTTACATGTACTGCAAGGCAAAGCCACATTTAAAAACATTACCTTAATACCGGACACCGCAGTCTTTGAGCGTCAGCGAAACGATAAAGGCAAACCATCCTTTCTGATAAAAATTTCGGCTGGTCATTTGTCGCTTTCCGGTGCGCATCTCTGGGCTTATCTGCTACATAGAAAGCTGGAAATTGGCTTAATTGCTTTGGATAGCCCGGACGTTGCACTTAACATCTATCCGGACCGCGCTCTTGCCAAACCTCAAAAGGAAGCCAAAACCATTTACCAGCAAATCAAAAAAAGTCTCCGTTTGATTGATGTGGACTTGATCGCTGTCGACCATATCCGCTTAAATTATAAAGATTATAGCTCTTCCAAGACCGAAACAATCCGGCTAAAGGATATGAGTCTGCGGGCTTACGATCTTTTAATTGATTCTGCAACGCAGGCAGATACGACGCGCACATTGTTTTGCCGTAATATTCATACGGACCTGCACAATATCCACGGGGTTTCCGCCGGTGGATTATACCAGTATAACTTGCGTTCCATTACCTATAATAGCCAGGATGCCTGTCTAAAACTTGCGGGTATTATATTAAAGCCCTTACCCGTAACGTCATTTTTTCAAAAAAGTCGTGATGACCGCTTTAGTTTGAATTTAGATTCCGTGATCCTGAATCATGCAGATCTGGAAACCTTCAGGCTTAAACAAATGCTGTTCGTTCATAAAATTACATGTTATAATGGCGAATTCGAAGATTTCAGTAATCCTCACGGGCTGATAAAGAAATCTGATAGGGTTGTTACTTTCCCGAATAAAGCGTTAAGAAAGATGTCGACGATATTAGCAGTAGATACCCTTGATATCAGGAGATTTAAAGTCTCTTATCAGGAATATAATAAAGATGCCGGGAAAACAGGGTGGATCTTATTTGACAATATCTCAGGCAGGTTTCTAAACATTACAAATTATAAGCCCTTCCTGGTTAAGAATCCGTATTGTAAAGTAATAACGCAAAGTTATTTCATGGGGAAAGGCAAGCTCGACCTGCAATTTTCTTTTAATTTGATCGATATTGCATGCTCCTTTGCTTATAAAGGACATCTGGGCCCAATGGAAATTCCATTGGTTAATCCGGCAGTTATGCCGCTGGCATTGGTGGAGATCAAAACCGGACAGGTCAAAAGCCTTGATTTTAATATTCAAAGTAATCGTAGAAAAAGTACCGGAGACGTAACGCTGCTGTATAACAATCTGAATATTGCCTTGCTCAATTCAGGCGTCCACAAGAAATATGAGCTGAGTCCCATAAAATCATTTGTGGCCAATAACCTGTTGATTAAAAATGATAACCCTGATAACAAAGATCAGCCACCACGGCACGCAAGGATACTTTTTATACGTCCTGCGAGCTATTCTTTTTTCAAATCGTTATGGCAAACGCTGCTCAGTGGATTAAAGCCATGTGTTGGGGTTGGTGATACCCAACAGCAAGCGGTGTCGCATCCACTTGCTCCAAAAGAGCAGCAAGCTTTAAATAAGGCAAACAAAAAGGCTTTAAAGCAAAAGAAAAGGGCAGATAAAGAACACCAGAAACAGTTAAGGAAACAAGATCATGCCTAAAGGATACATCTTGTGTTGCTTTGACGATTGTTAGCTATACGGCAGCGCTTCAGCGCTGCCGCTTTTGTCTGTATTACCTGTTATTGCAGCTTAAGGCTTTCGATTTCGTTCAATGCAGTTTCAATCTCTTCGCGCTCGCTTTTTAATAATTCCAGATGGTCGGCATGATCGGAAATATATTCGTCATATTTGGCAACTGCCGCTTTCTCACCCGTTTGGATCCCTTCTATTAAGGCCGTATCGTCAATCCCGGTAAGCTTCTTTTACGGTAATCCATCCGCGGTGCTGGCTCCCTTATATTCCGCCGTCTTCATTTTCAGCTTCACCGTCATGAGTGGCATTATGAGATTTTAATTGTCTGCATAAACTATGCGCTCAAGGACATTTTTAATAGATAGTGTTTGATTAACGCTTGCCGCAGTTTATTCAGTACGCAGTGCATTTAATAACAGGCATATCCTAGTAAGAAATTTATTTTCCATTCAAGTAAATGCACTTAAATGGCAATTTTAAAGTTCGGAACGATATATGTAATAAGAATTGCAATCTATATATTATGAAAACTGAAGACAAATTACGTCAAGTACAATTATTCGATCTGAAAATCTTAATCGATTTAAAAGCTGACCTAAAAAAACTGAAAGACCGTAAACACGGCAAGAATCTTATCGCCGCGTAGTGATGCATATCGGTATAATCGGGGGAGGCCCGAGTGCGATGTTTGTGCTGAAACGGCTTATCGAATTGGGACGATCAGACTTTCGCGTTGATATCTTTGAAAAAAAGAACAAATTGGGAGCCGGAATGCCTTACAGTGATGAAGGCGCACGAGCGGAACATATTACTAATGTTTCCGGTAATGAAATACCCGACCTCTTCACTACTGTTGAAGATTGGGTGGGTATGAATCACAGCGTTGCCAATAGTTATGATATAACCGTCAAAAATTTCAATGAATACAAAGTTCTTCCGCGACTGTTGTTTGGCGAATACCTTTCTCAGCAATTTAGCTTCATTTTAGCAAAAGCCGAACGAATGGGCTTAAAAGTAATAGTGCATTACCAAACGCACATCAAAGATATCCGGGACCTGGCGGCAATTAACAAAGTTGAACTTATTAGCAGGGATAATCGCGTCTTTTCGTTTAACAAAGTTGTTGTGTGCAGCGGCCATTACTGGTCGAAGCATTATGAAGATATTGTACCGGGCTATTTCGATTCGCCTTATCCGCCTCATAAATTAACTCATCTGGTCAATCAAAGCGTCGCTATACGTGGGGCGTCGCTTACCGCGATTGATGCGCTACGCACATTATCGTTGAATAACGGATCGTTCTCGCTTGATGAGCATGGTAAGAAAATTTACCGATTGAACAAAGACTGCCCTAAATTTAAAATTATACTGCATTCAAGAAATGGTTTGCTGCCTGCTGTACGCTTTCACTTGGAAGATTCACACTTAGCGAAAGATTCAGTACTTGATCCGAAAGAGGTGGAGCATGTGCGTGCGCAGCATCATGGTTTTCTACCGCTTGACTATGTTTATCAACGAAACTTTTTAGAAGGGCTGAAACATAACAGGCCTGATTTTTATGAGTTAATCAAAGATCTTAGCCTGGAAGATTTTGTGGAACTGATGATGATCAGGCGTGAAGATACACCAGCCTTTGAGCTATTAAAAGCAGAGTATGCAGAAGCTGAACGTTCGATTGCGCTAAAGCGCTCGGTATACTGGAAAGAAATGCTGGCCATTTTAAGTTTCGCGATGAATTATCCAGCGAAATATTTTTCAGCGGAAGATATGCTGCGCTTACAGAAGACTTTGATGCCATTGATCGCTATTGTTATCGCATTCGCTCCGCAGGACTCGGTAGAAGAAATGATCGCGCTATATGATGCCGGGCTTTTGGATTTGATCACAGTAGGGGATAAAAGCCAGATTGAGAGCGTAAAAGATGGGGGTATTTACTACCATTATATCGACGAGACAGGACAAAAAGTGTCGTCTTATTATGAGACATTTATTGATTGCATTGGTCAACCCCATCTCAATTACGACGAAATACCATTCCCCAGTTTGATCGCTGACCAAACCGTGTCTGCAGCCAAAATAAAATTCAGCGACCCTCAAATTGCAAAAACCTACGTTAATGGAGGTAATAAAAATGTTTATTGTGATACCACAGGAGATTACTATTTAAAAGTTCCTGGCATCACAATCGATGATTATTTTCGGGTTATCAATAATTCCGGGGAAATTAATGAGAAAATATTTATGATGGCGGTTCCATTCATTGGAGGGTTTAATCCAGATTATTCAGGTCTGGATTTTGGTGAGGCGGCATCCGCCCGGATCGTCGAAAAGCTTATTTAGGCAGCTATTAATATTAGTGGATCCGGTTATTTAACATTACCCAATATTGAAATTAAAATATTTTAGAATAATGACTATAATGGGCATAAATGCTCGGATATAGCGACGGGCTTTAACCTGTCGCTAAGAACTAGAACCAGACTTATGATGTAGCGGTAGCAACAGGCGTCTGGTATCATAATTGAACGTTTAATACAATGAAGCTTTATTTATTATTATTAGGGGCGGAAGCTCCTGGAAGGGTTGTGGAACAGCATGATTATTTTTTCGGTATTGCTGAAAATTTAGCCGCGCTTATTCCCGATGTAAAGGCATTTTGGCCAGAAGCCGGTGCAAGCCTGCATATTGACGGCTGGAGAGAAGTTACAAAAGTGGATGACTACGCAGTACGGGTTGTTCAAAATAATGGAGTAGTGCCAATATCAACTCATAAACTTTTCTTCTTAAACCTTGGGGGTTACACGTCAGGTAAGCTCGAAGAGCAGCATTATACCGTTCTTACCATTCAAGAGAGCCGGTCTAAGGCGGTCCAGGCGGCAAAAAACGATCTGTTTTTTAAAACAAACTCTTTAAAAGGTATTGCAACTGCTCATATTGATGAAAAGTATGGCGTCGACATAGACAGCATACATCATATTGAAGATCTGATTGCCCCCCATCTCAAAGTAAAATATAAGATCGTAGTCGATGCTCAAAACAATCTGCCTGATGATAAAATCCATTTAGGATATTTCAAGCTGGACAAAATCCGATGACCAGCCGGGGAAAACTCCTGACTTGGGTTGAACGACAGCATAAGGATCAGTTGGTCAGGAAAACAACATTACCTTACATTCACCATTTAAAAGCAGTTGCTGAAATGGCTGATGTAGATCCTTTAGGCTATGAAATAGGCCTTTGTCATGATCTTTTAGAAGATACAGCTGTTACGATTGATGGACTGCACTGCGCGCTGCTTAACTTTAATTATAGCAAAGCACACGCGTTGGTTATAGTCAATGCGGTGGTAGAGCTTACAAATGTTTTCACAAAAGACAAGTTTCCGGAATGGAAAAAATCTGTACGAAAAGAGAAAGAAGCGGAACGGTTAGCAACAATTAGCCCGCTCGCCCAGACGGTTAAATATGCCGATCTGATATATAATATAAATTGGATGTCGACTTTTGACCTTAAACACCTTAAAAAGTATTTACGGAAAAAGAAATTCCTGTTAAAAGTCATGTGTAAAGGTGATGGGTCTTTATACCGTGAGCTCATACAGTCTCTGGGGTCAGTGAATTGAGCTTCAGCGAATGTTTATTCAAAGATAGTTTTTGTTTTAAAGGAGTTGAAGGTAGTATACATGAAGCCAAAGATCAAATAAAATAAGTCTTTGTAATTGCTCACTTAAGTGATCTAAAAATCGAATTTTATCGGAGAAGCTTAACAAAAAACGATTCACTAGTCATACGGCTCAAGTAAAAGAGTTACAAGAAGAAAATAGGTAGAATCGACTAGGATGATTATTGGTTTTTAATGTGATTTCTAACTTGGCATAAATACGCAATTGCGTGGACATCATAAAAATACAGGGCCGTGGCTTCCGACAATAATTACCCGCCTGTATACAGTCGTCAGCTAAACAGGGTATTCCAGCGGTTTCTCCCACAGTTATCCCGCTGTTATTTATCGGTAAATGGGTAACTATGGTACTTTATACTTATCACGTTTCATAAGAATCGTTACAGGCTTCGAGAAGATTTGCTAGTATAAGAACAAAAAAATCCCTTGCAGTGAAGTAGTTTTCGCAAGGGATTTTATTTCAAAAGTTTAACCGAAATATTTCAGAATTATTGATCGGTTAATTAACGCGTTCTCTTAATCGTCTGAAGGTTCGACGCTGGCTTCATAGTTGGCCTGGGTTTCCGCAATGTCAGTCAGCTTAGCGTCTGCAGTTTTTTCTTCGTCCAATGTAAGTACGAACAGTTCGGCAATTTCGTAATAGCCCAACGTTTTTGCCAGTGCAATCATGCCGCCATACGATGCAATTTCATAGTGTTCAACTTTTTGTCCTGCGAAGATCAATCCTACATCGCGCTGGGCAGTACCCTCTTCAGTAGCGCTGATAATTTCATCGCCCTCATCCAATATGCCCGACATCGCTTCACATTTACGGCTCTCAGGTTCGAGACCAAGTATACCAAATGCTTGTTCGAGCCGAGCAACATGAGTTCGGGTTTCTGTTAAGTGCTGCTCGAAAGCCATTTTAAGCTCCACTGAGGTCGCAGCATCCGCAATATCCGGCAATGTGTCCACTAGTTCACGTTCGGCCCAAAGAAGATCTTTTAACTCGTCAATAAAAAATTCCATTAGTTTGGAATCCCCGGCAACAGTTTCTTCCTCTTCTTGCCATTCTTTTTCCTGGTCATTAGTTTCAGGCTGATAAGCTAAAGCTGCCCGGCCTTCATACTCGTAGGCTGCATCTTCATTAGCTGATTCAGTCATTGATTCATCGTTACCAATCTCATTTTGGTAGTCGTTATCATCATTTGTTGCGCTGACTTCATCACGCAAGGATTTGATGAGATCATGACCCTCACTAATACCTAATTGCTGCGATTGTAGTAATAATGCCAATTCGGCGCTTAAATTATTATCTGGATCGAGTGCATCGCGGTAGGCAGCTTTAGCTGCGTCCTCGCCTCGCTCGCATTCATTGAGAATGGAAAGTAAATCGCTACCGGTAAACGCCGATTTAATATCGATCCAAGCGCGGTGCAAGTTACCAGATGTGCTGGTTCCCCTGGCTACTTCGCCGTTGTGTTGTTGGGCAACATTTGTCAATTCGTTAACGTACTGACTACTTTCACCCGCCAGCCGACTGAAGATTGGTACAACATCGCTTGTGTCGTCCTTCAGATCCTCCGCAGCTTTATTGAACCCGGCAACTCTGTCGTTGTTTAGTTTGATCAAATCATTGATCACATCAATTGCTTTTTCGTTGAATTCCATAGTTTCCTTTTTAATATCTATTTTATAATTGGTAGTTTTTGAGCTAACTGCATCCAGCAGTTTTTGGTAAGGGACTTTAAATTTATGAATGCCTTCTATTTCTAATTGTAAGGCTATTGCCTCCATGTTTATGCCGGCATTGGCTAAAGCTTCTAATAAGTAGATAGCTTTTTCGAGGCCAACCTCCAGTCGGGCTGCAGCATTACCATGATCACGAAAAGCATCGATTGTAGACAGGGGAGCTGTATTTACAGTATTCGGGCTAATTAATTCCTCAACATACCGCGTGTCGCGATAAACCGGGTTTTTATTGCCTGTACTGGCCCAGAGTAATCGCTGGGGCTTGGCACCAGCGTCGGCAAGCTTTTGCCAACGTTCGCCGCTAAAAAGCCGACGATATAGCGCATATGCTACTTTAGCCGATGCAATAGCTGCTTCACCTCTCAATTCGCTTTGGTCTTTAGCGTCCAGTAGCGGATCTACCAAGAGGTCTATTCGACTTAAAAAGAAGCTGGCAACCGAGGCGACTTTACTAACGTCCTGTCCTGAAGCCAGGCGATCTTCCAAACCTTCGATATAAGCCATAGCAACTGCTTCGTAACGTTTGAGGCCAAACAATAAGGTCACATTAATATTAATCCCCTCGCTTATGGCCGTTCGGATAGCAGGTAGGCAAGGTAGCGTGCCCGGTATTTTGATCATTACATTTTGGCGTGCCACCTTGTGCCAAAGCTCTCTTGCTTGTTCGATAGTTCCCTGTTCATCTAATGCCAACAGGGGTGATACTTCGAGACTTACGTATCCGTCTGCTCCGCTTATTTCTTCGTTATAAACTGGTGCGAAAAGATCAGCAGCATTTTGAATGTCGCTGATAGCAAGCTGAAAGAAAATACGCTCGGGATCTGTGTCGGACTTTGACAACATTAATATATCGGCGTCATAGTCGGAACTGGAATTGATAGCCTGCTCGAAAATTGCCGGATTAGAAGTAACGCCGCGAATGCCATCTTCATCAATCAGGTTTTGCAGCTTGCCCGAATGCATGATGTTACGGTCAATAAAATCTAACCAGATGCTTTGTTTAAATTCTGAGTGGATTTGTTTTACTTTATTAATGTCTTGCATTATATAATCGTTTAACTAATAGTGAATTTATTTTACAGTATTTTGTGTCTTATTTTTCTAACTGTTGGCGCTTATCGAGCACTTTCGCCAATGTTGCAATTACAGTGCCTTTTATTTGTAATTAAAGAAATTAAATATAAATTAATTTAAAACAAAGCATCTGTTTTGATGTAGCAAGGTGAAAAACGTTATTTCGTTTAGCTTCAGAGGCAGTGCTTTGTCGATAGGAAGAAGTATTTGAACAAATGGAAAGAAATATATAAATCGAGCTGTGTGAAAAATAAAAAGCCATTTCCTACGAAATAGCTTTTTATTGATTTTCAAATCGTTAAGGCTTTATCATTATTAACGTTAGTTGATGGTATCAGTTCTGTTGGACTTTGCGTTAAATGGGATAGATGGCGGTTTTTGGTGCACCAAACTTAAAAGTGATCCGGAATTTGCAGTTATTCCGATAATTATCTTCAGCGCCTATTCTAATGATAGCTATTTCTAGAGGCACCTTTGCTGCGACGATCTTATTGCCAAACCTTTCGATCTGGAGGATTTCCTAAATCCTATCAATGACCTAGCTGTCACAGCCTATTTACCTGATCTTCGAACCCGAGGGCTCTTTTTCAAATTCAACTTATTTAATCATTACCTCATGACAAATCAGATGGTAAGCGATAGGGAGGTGGTCTCAAACATTAAAAACACTACGGGTGTCCAAAAGACTATATCCAATACTACTTGGCGGTCAAGCTGAAGATCTCCTAAAACGCCTACAGTAACATTGAATTGGACAGATCCAAACGTACTTTACAACCATTATTTTAAATTGCCGATATCCTAGACGTGGACATTATGGAGCTGTTGGCTAAGCCTCTAACTCCAGACACTGATCCCAAAGTTGATATATTTGGTGTGAAGTGGGCTATTTCCAGCCGGTATCGCTCATCTAACGCTCAAAAATTATAGGTTGCAGAACCTCCGATATGGTCATGTTTATGTCGAACATCAAAAGTAGCTGTTTTACTGTCCGTCCTGAGGATAAATCTTTACTGCACAGGTATCCGATATTTTGCCGTATTTCAAATTGATCATTATTCAATCAATGGAATTTTGAAGGCCTTCCTCGCTAATAAGAGGCAAGGCGGTCCGAATTAGAAAATGATACAATAGCCGTGATCCCGTTTTGCTCTGTGTCATATCATAAATTACCTCCACATAAAATTGCGGCAAAGAGTAGCGCATAATTCTCAAGAAGCTTTCGGTTCGTTGACCGATTGACTTCCAGTCGAGCTAAATTCTGCCTGATCATGTGGAGGCAGTCCTTTAAATTCCGTCAGGTTCATTCCGCTGTCGTCGGGTCATTAAAGTTAATACTTTAGAAATAGCCTCAATAAATGGCTTATTTACGCAACGGTTTTCGGAAGCCACCGGGCTGTCTTTGAAAAGAGCGCGATAATTTCCTTCTTCGTCTTGTTCGAATTGAATGACTGTATCCTGAACGTCCACGGTAATTCTATAAATGTAACCAAAACGTTATACAATTCCCTTAAATTCAAGCAACTCATCTCGAAAACTTATTGGGATATCAATTACGTTGTCCATGCGATTCAAAGATATAAATGTAAAGTCAAGTTGCCAGTTTAAAGACTTCAACCCGCAAATGCAACATAGGATACAACCTTCGTGCTTTTCTGTAGGCCGATAAGCACCTCCGTGCAGAAATGTTCCAACGTCTAATTTTTAGATGATTTTGTTTAATAAATGGCGGGGGTGTCTATTTTATTATGTATTTTCATCTGCCAACACTTCGTCACGAACATATATTGGTTGGTTCTTGTAAAATGGCGGACAATCGCCGTTATTCCAGGGCATAATTCCTCCTTTTTTACGGATACCTATTATTATTTACGTAAGGCTTTCATATCTGAACCTGCAATAATTCCGCCAAGTGTACCATGCTACGGTTAATAATTGGGTCTTGCCGGTTCGGGTCATAGGCACATCGCTTAGACCCATGGGCTTTGTTAAAGTTAACGTACCGATTTCCTCAGCTAAGCCGTCAGCAACTAAATAAAACACAAATTAAGGCTATCTTTTGCTAAATAAACTAGTATAAATATGATTAATAGCAACGCCATTATGGGTATGACGACTTTATAGCTAAGCCACTTGATGCCGACGACGAACTAACTACGATCGAAAGATATTTGCCGGCACGTTCGCATAAACCACAGCTTAAAGCTTTATCCTTTGGGAGAGACCTTAAATCAAACCGGTCTCATATTGGACAGTTGCCGTACGATCACGTATCAGCTATTACTGAATTTAGGTCTGCGAGAACGCCAATAAGCCCATACTTGGTACGTTATTACTGTTGCCATTTGTTAATAATGAGGAAGGTTATTTCAGGGGTGAAAGTATTGTTTTGCTTATTTTCTCTTTTTGCTGGAATCGCCTTTTAGGCTATCCACATGGTGTGCGGCTTCACTTAATGCCGCAGCCGAATCGCGTGTATTGGTATCCAGCATAGTCGAGTCCGATTTTTGCCCGCTGAATCCCTCCTTACATGAAGAAGTTATTATAACAGAAATAATCAACGCAACAATTGTCAAATTTTTTCTCATAATTATAGTTTACTGGTATGTAATAATCAATGTCTAATTTTCATCAATTAGATGCCTGCATGTTCCGCTTCTTAAGTATAGATTGTTTCGCGGCTGAAAACAATCGTTCGCGCTCTGCCTTTAAGGATGCTATTTCTGCGTTAAGACGTTTGATCTTATCCATTAAATCTAACAGCACAACTGTATCCTGCTTTGTCATGTTTACGAGCTTATGTCTTTGTAAACTTACCTCGAGCGGTTTTTACATTTGTGGTATAAATCGCTAAAAAAAGAATTTTTTTACTTTATTTCCATGTCAGTCTGTAGAGGCCGACGCGGAATATACATCGGATCGTGTTTCATATGTTACCCACCACTTACGAATTCTTTTTAATTGTTATAAATCGTTATCGAATTGTAACAATTACTTAACTTGAAGATTTTCCGATGTATTTACATTAAGGTTCTGGTTGAAGGTCAACACTTCCTTAAATGAGTATTTAATAAGCGCGCAACTCAAATTATAAAAACCTAATTTTAAATATTTAAAAAATATTTAACCATTTATAAATAATCGGAACTGAATCACTTATATATTGTTAGTACGCCATGAGAAGCATATTGGCTAAACGTAAAACAGGCACTGTTGGAATTGTTGCTATAGCCTTATTCGGAGTAGTAGCCGCAGCTGCAATCACTTATTTATACGAGAAGAAACGGGCTATAAAAATGGATTTGAAACCGGAGAAAAACCGTGCTACGGACTATATGGAGGCAAGGATTCACAAAAAGAAAAAGCAGAAAACCGATCTGCAAAATCTTGAACATCTGGTCGTACATTAAGGACGAACATTACGGCTTGCTAAAGTTCGTTTAAGTTTATCGTCAACGCACTTTGTAAAAATCACAAACTAATACTAATAGCAGAGATGCATGGCAACCCTATGCGTTACATTGAAAAGCAATTTACGGTTGTTGATCATTCCTGACACCGAGGCCCATTTAGACGGTCATACTATCATTACGCACACTTATAGCGTTTTCAACAATATTGACACCGGTAACCCGCTATTAATTAGAAGCAAAGAAAGTACACCTCATTTGGAAAATAGCAAAGACCCGGATTATTATGGTTTTATCACTTTTGAAAAACCGGGTTTATTGTTTCCCTACACCGCCGATGTTAACCTGGAGCTGAATTTAGAAGAGGTAACCGAATTGATCGAATACTTAAATAACGTTAGAGATAACCCAAGCCTTTGGCCATCAAATGACTGATAAACGCAACTACTTAGTGATTTTCCAAGGCAGACGGTCTTATAAAAGCGCTCGTCTTTCAAAGGGGTGCTTTTTTACAATAGTCGTAGCTGTATATTAACAAATATTAGTAAACGGAGTAATTTTCCAGCGCTTAATGGTGGGTTTAACCACCGATGTAAAAATCGCTCGCGGTAAATTTGGTTTCAGCACAAATAGCTGATTCCTTTCCCCAATTTACCAAAATGTACTAATGCCGTATTTAGGTGATATATTACAAATCCCTTCTTATGGATGGAAAAATAAGGATGGAGAACTGATTAAACCAAACACCAGTCAGATTTTTCGCGAGTTTTTTTCACGACTAAACATTTTTAAATCCCGCAAAAACTGGCTTCCGTTTTTCAGTTGGTTAAAAGTTGCCTGCCTGGCTGTATTCTTTGGCCTGTTTTTGATTGACTATTTAAGCTGGTGAACTATTCTTGCGGCATTTGTTTACGGCATGATCATTATGGGTACGCATGGCACCATATGGCATCATCGGTATTGTACCCATGGTGCCTATAAGTTCCGAAATAATTTCTGGCGGTTTATTACTCAAAATCTCACGATTAACTTTATACCTGAAGAAATTTATGTGATCTCTCATCACGTCCATCATGCGAAGTCCGATCAACCGGGTGATCCTTATAATGCGCAGGCCGGTTTTCTCTATTGCTTTTTGGCTGATGTAAATCACCAACCTATTGCTAAAGATTTGTCCGATGGCGACTATAACCGTGTTAAATTATTAATAAAGCACACTGACGTTAATGCTAACACGTACGCCCAGTATCAACAGTGGGGCTCGTATGTTAATCCGTACCGGGCCATTTTGTCGTGGATATAATTCTTTTAAAGCACTTTCTGCTTCTTTCGTGCGGCTTGCAACTGTTGCAGCCGCCTTTTAACTTGTTTTTGTAGTAGGCATGATGTTGAATTTAATGTTTGAAATGATAAATTAGACTGCATTGTTTATCTTCAGATAATCTGCAAACTCTGTTCCACTAGTTTAACTTTTATAAAATGTGTTGATTTATTCGTCGCTTGCTCCACGATTCATAAAATTATTTCTATATTTTATCATTATCGCTGGTTTACTGGCCATCGCATTAACTCACGTTATAGCAACGCATTTTTATGTTCTTTTTTATAATCATTTCGTCCTGAAAAAGAAGAATCTTTTGCCCTTGATAAATCTTCCGAACGCCGTGTTGTGCGCAATGATGAATACCATCAGTTGACTCAACAATGCAAGAACAAAACGGCCGTCACCTGCGAACAACATTTCCCTATAACAAACCATGAATTCACTACCGGCGGGGGAATGTTAGTGTAATGCTAATTTGCTTGGGTGCAGACCTAATGAAATTTTTGAGTTGCGCTAGAACGTAAATTTTATTGGTTCATGATTTCCATGTGATTTTCATTAGCTGATTTCCGCTAATTAAAAATTCGATATGTCCATCTTTATGTACCCCCCCTGACAGGGCAGCATTGCCGCCCGTTAGTTTGAGATCAGGCAATTTCGATTTACCATTCTTAATGAGCATCAAGCGGCAATTTAACCGCTCGTCACCTTTTACGGTAAATGACACTTGCCCTTTATTGTACTTAAAATCAGCCGTGGGGTAGTCACTGAATATTATAAACTCTTCGCCGGGTATTTTATGGAAATGGCGAGGTATAATTCCAAATGCCACGCCGGCACCGTATACTTCCTGTCCGACAGTGCCGGACTGTTCCCAGCCGTCATGAATATCTTCTATCGCAATCCATAGCTTGTGGTCCACCTGGCCAGTTTTTACATCATCAGACAGCATTTCCTTTGGCAGATTTGGCGGGTAATAATAAGGTGCTCGATGTAACAGGTATTTGATAAATTCAGAAATTAGCATAGTTACCGATGGCAGGATCTCTTCATCCTCCGCATACAACAGGAAATTGTGTAATGCGGCAAAAACCTCCTGCTCTTCATATGCTGCAGTATAGGGTGCATCATTTAGCGGAAACATCGCAAAAAATGTCCGGTAGTCCTTAGCAAATCCGTAGTTACATTCCCATAACTGAAAATTCTTGGATATATTGGCGAGACAGAGGTAAGCCAGATCGAGGTAATTCTTTTCTTTTGTCTCCTTGTAAAGCCAAAGCATCGCGTTGGCGCCGAAGGCGGTGTTGTTGGCCTGGTAAAACAAGTCAAAGCCTTTGCTGTGCAGTGTTTTCGCGGCTTTTTTGGCCTCCAGCAGGTACTTATTTTCTTTGGTTAGTTGCCAGGCATGCAACATAACTAGCGCGTAAAGACCAGCAACATCTTTCTCACCGCCTTTACCGGGCTGAGTTTCGGCTTTAATAACCTCCAAGGTTTCCATGTTATACATTACGGGCCAGTTATATTTAAAATGACGTGCAACCCGAATCGTAAAATCCAAAGAATTCAGGAACAACTTTTTGGCTTGCTCATCGCCGCGTAAACCTAATCGGCCCAAATTCAGCATTGGATGATGCAGGTACCAAGAATCCATTACATTGGGCTTCAATTGTTCTTCATCGCCGCTTAATTGGTTTGCCAGTGCGGGAAGGAATCGGACTACCGTCTTGAGTTCTTCGCTATAAAAAGCATCCAGCCCGTTTTTAATTTTCTTTATGGCTGGCAGTTCAGCCTGGCACCAGTCGTGATAGTCTGTAAGTGGCAGCAATACAGCCAGCTGCACCATCAGTTCAGGAGGCGTTGCGTAATCCGCTACATAAGCATTCAGGTAATCCTCTTCCGCGCCATGTGACCAGCAGCCATGACTAAATTCTAAATCGTGCAGGCCTTGGTCGACCATACCCAGCCAATTAAAATATTCAACTGCGGGTTTCGGGAGATATAGATAAATATCGGCAAGTAAGTTCAGAAATTGCTTTGAAAGCTCCAACTCATCTTTTGGTTGCTCTGGGCTGAAGACGATAAAGGCATCCGAAAGCACGATCTCCTTATCCGCAGGCAGCGGCTTTTCTTTCAGGGTCGGCGGTAAAGCGAAGCCAAGCTCCGGCCAGCTGCCGCCGACTACATTGCCAAGCGAAGTTTCCGTTGCATGTGCGTAAGCATTTAAAGCTGTTAAATTTTGGAAATAGAGCAGGGCGCCCGATGCCGGCTTATCCAAGGTAACATACTGAAGGCCCGATCGCGTGCCGATTTGGCTGACATGCACCGTGCCTGTAGGCTTTGCTTGCTTGTCTACAGGACCCGTAATCACCATGTCTCTGGGCCAGAATGGCATTAAAAGCTGCTCACGTGTTTTTAAGGTCGTGGTATAATGCAGCAAAGGTTTACCGGGTTCGGGAAAACTCACATTAACTTGATGATCGCCAATGCTGGAGTTAAGGTTGATCTTGATCCCGTCTGTCTCCCGGACAATTTTGCCTGAAGTCAAATAGCCGTTGGGCGCGTATGCGGGCCTAAGGACCACTTGGGTGCCTTTAGGACAGGTGGCCACGATCCACAGCGAATTGCCGAGAAGGTGGACTTTGAACGTATAACCATCAATTTCTTCGGTGGCGATAGTCGGCTGATCTCGTTTATGGAAAAGATTTTCTACTGCGCGGGCCCAAGGTGAAAGTGCGTCCATTGTATCAAATTTTAATTGCTGAATAAAAATTTATTACACCGAGAACGCGTCGGTAAAGCGCCAATAAAAATAATTGTGTATCAAGAACCGCATATTTTCGAAAATGTTTTGCGCTCAGTTTGAATTTTTCAAAGCATATTAAAAAATAAGAAAATAAATTAACCAAAGGTGAAAACATTAATCGTTGGGGCCAGTTGTATTAGCACAGCTATTCCGCAATATAAGCCTTAGTCCGGCACATCAAATTCGTTTACCTTTTAAAATTACAGAAATGTTTCATCACGTTAAATCACTACAATTTAATGCTCGGGTTTCACGCCCCGACCCTCGCTTTGCCAACCTATTATTAGAACAATTCGGCGGAGAAAATGGAGAACTGGCAGCAGCTATGCAATATTTTACTCAGGCTTTTGGTGCTAAAATGCCCCATCCTGACAAATACGATATGCTGATGGATATTGCCACCGAGGAGTTTTCTCACCTGGAGATCGTAGGCGCTACGATTCAAATGTTATTGAAAGGCGTCAACGGCGAGCTGAAAGACGCGGCCGAACAAACCGATTTCATGGTGGCTATGAACGGCAAGGCTGCAAAAGAAAGTGTAATTCATGCGGCGCTTACCGCTAATCCACAATTTCCGATCATTACCGGTGGCGGTCCGACACTGCGTAATAGCCAGGGAATACCATGGTGTGCCAGCTACATTCATTCTAATGGTGATTTGACTGTTGATCTGCGCAGCAACCTCGCCTCAGAATCTCGTGCCAAACTGGTATATGAGCACCTGATGAAATTTACAGATGATCCGTATGTGAAGGAAACGCTGTCATTCTTAATGACTCGGGAAGTAACCCACTATAAAATGTTCGAGGCGGCTTTAGATAGCATCCAGCCGAACTTCCCTCCGGGGGTATTAGGCGCCGATCCCCGTTACCTGCAAAATGTTTATAATCTATCCGACGGTACTGTACGCGGCCCATGGAATGAAGGCGAAATCAAAGGTATGGGCAAAGAATTTAAATATGTATCCAATCCATTAGAACAGGTACAGGAAACTGAAGGCCAAACCAATTTGCCGGAAGATTTTAGCAAAGAATTAGAAGCCAGCAAGGAATTAGATATGGAAATGAGCGACATTAAAAGTACTGAAGTCAAAAATGCGGAGCCCGAAGGTGTTGCGCAGTGGAGCGCCTATTCAGAACCTATAGAAAAGTAGGCTGACGAACTGGGTTTGCATCCTGGCGGCAGCTGGACTTACTGAATGCGTACATGTGTGTGCATTTCAAAAGAGGGTAAAGATGGAAATCGTATTTTTTAATAAAAGTCACGAAAATATAATTAAGGGTTAATTGATAATCAAAAAATAACATGAGTAAAGATAAAGGCGGAAAGAACATAAAAAAGGCACCTGCCAGTGAAGAGAAGAAAAGTACGTCTGATTACCAGGCAGGAAAAAAGACGGTTTCTAAAGACGAAGCAACTAACAACAAAAAGAAATAGGTCCGGAGCGATAATTGACCTCCAGATAGGGAATTAATCTAATTAATAATTAACGATGGAAAACAAACAAAACGACAAAAGTGAAGGTAGGGTTGCCACGGCGATTGAAGAACAAACCGCCAAATTACCTTCCGATTTATTTCTTTGGGCTGCGCTGGGGTCAATGACCGTTTCGCTCACTTTAAAGATTATGGCCAAAAAACACACGGCTTTATTTGTTGGCCAATGGGCAGCACCATTTCTTCTTCTGGGTATTTACAACAAGTTGGTGAAACTGGAAGGTCACGATCAGTCTCATTTACAATAGAAAAGCTCAAGTAGGTATTATTGGTTACATGAACTTCAACTTACTGTAGAGCAACGCGAAAAAAAATATCGGCATCTATCTATACCTTAAGAAATCCAGCAAACGGATACTAACTGACCATTCTGAAGAAAGCACCTCGTCCCGACTTTGGACGAGGTGCTTGGTTTACAGAAAGCTAAGTTTGCAGATTATAAATTCAAATTAAAATGTTCCAAACACACGGAAGAGTACGTGCATCGGCGAAACGGAATCAGATAGCAGTTAAGTTTGCTGATGATAATCAATTGACGCACGCGAAAAACGAATTCGTCGCCGACGGGCGATGGGAAGAAGAAGAGCACTGTTTAAAAGCTGCCGAAAAGTCTAAACCGGCCCACCATTTGTACGCTGGAAATAATCTAACAAAAACGCCATGATTAACGTTTCCGACAGCTTGTTACAGATGGTTGAAAGCTCTCAACAACTCTACTTTTCGTACAGCTTAGCAAGTGAACGTGTTATTTACCTTAATCCAGCGTTTAAGGATTTTTTCCAAGCGGAGGAAGCAACCTTTACCATTCCTGCCTTACTGGCTATGGTACACCGGGAGGATAAAGATTATGTAATTTCGAGATTTGTGGCCTGCACGGCAGGGAAAAATGTGGAACAGATCGAATGTCGTATAGTTAGGGGAGAAGAAATGCGGCACATCAATATTTCAGCATATCTAGTTTCAACTGACGACGAGCGATTATTAATGGGGTATGCCGAGGACATAACAGCCGCCAAAACACAGCTAAACATTATCAGTAAGCATAATGCAAAGAAGAATTCTGTACTAAGTATCCTGGCGCATGATCTGGCGGGTCCAATCGGCGTGATACAAAATTTATCTGATTTGCTACATCGCGAAGCGGTACAATGGCAAAGCTCGAGAGCTAATGAATATATCGAGTTGGTCAATAAAATCAGTAAAAGCTGCATTAAGCTGATCAGAGATTTTCTCGATCATGAGTTTTTGGAAAGTGCGGGCGTTAGCCTGGTGAAGAAGCGGGTTAACCTCACGGAGAAAATAAAGGACCAAACGGAGCAGTACCTTCGTAATCAAAATAAGCTTCATAAAGAAATTTCGTTCGTTGTTAATCAATCCGAGATCTATATTGAGGTCGACGAAGATAAATTTTTGCAGGTTATCAATAATTTACTCTCAAACGCCCTTAAATTCACCAGAGACGGCGGAAGAATCGTTGTTTCAGTCGAAGAACGCGAACAGAGTGTTATGATCAAAGTGGCGGATGATGGTATTGGTATACCAGAACGATTCCATGAAACACTTTTTGAAAAATTTAGTGAAGCAAGGAGGACTGGCTTAAAAGGCGAGCACTCTACCGGGCTAGGGATGTCAATTATTAAAACTATTGTAGAATGGCATCATGGAAAAATCTGGTTCGAAAGTATTGAAAATCAAGGAACGACTTTTTTTATAGAGTTGCCGAAATCCTAACCTGTGAACTTAAAGCTCCTATACTACTCACGTGGATTTATTTTCGCAAAATCAGTAAAAAATAGATAAGTATGTTGTCAATCATTGCATTGTACCGGTTGTGCAAGTCCCTCCAAAAGCCCGTTGTAAGATTTCAGGAGCACCAGGTATTTATTTATCCAATAAGCTTCAGAGCTCTCCGGTGGAACCGGGTTCCCATTTTTCATTTGAGAATCTTCTAATTCACTTTCGAGACTACTAAAGTGACCCTTTGGAAAAAGATCTGGAAAATCCGGTGAAAAGTCACAATTCAACGCGTGTGCAATTCGCTCAATGGTTTGAATGTTTAATTTGCGACAATTAAACCAATTGTGAACAGATCGCCTGTTTACTCCGGTCAGACGTGCTACATCGCCAACGCTATACCCGCTAATTTTAATTTTCCTCTCAATAATACGACCGTAATGTAATTCCATAAGCTTAATTTAAAACGTGGTTTAGGTTTTTGATGATAAGTTCTTTATCACATTGCCAATTGAAACGACACGATAATAGTCAGCACCGCTAAACCAAGTGAAGCGCGAAGCTGGGTACAATTCTAACAAATGGGAATTTTACCACTCGCGTATTTTAGCCCTAATAAATTTTGATTATTACGCTATATTACGCTAAGTAATTCTTGGGGAACTTTCGTTATCAGAAATCATAACTGCAGAATTAGATGTTTTCTACCCTGATGTTAGTCTCGTCTTTAAATAGCCGTGTCCATTTGTTGTTAATACTATGACATGGTGAGTAACCCATTTATCGACTAACTTTTTTCAGGTTCAATATTATGCTGTTTGGGTAAAACATCAACGTCTTGTTCCGATTCTTTTTGCTCGATATGGACTGCAAATTCAGCCGGAGCGATTTTAACTCCTTTAAAATCGGCATAAGCTCGCGTAAACTCTGCACCAAAATATAGTATGGCTGCTGTATAGTATACCCAAAGCAGGATAACGATTAACGATCCTGCCGCACCATAAGTAGAACTGGTACCGGACTTCTCAATATAAATTCCAATAAGCAAACGTCCAATCATAAAGAGTACCGCAGTGAAAATTGCTCCGGACCGAACGTCTTTCCAGGCTATCTTGACATCGGGAAGTACTTTAAAGATCACGCCAAAAAGTACTGCAATTACTACAAAGCTGATGACGATATTAATAACGTTAAAAACGATTACTGTAATGTCAGGAAGAAAGGTTTTTAACCGTTCGCTAAGCGCCAATAATGCGCCGTTTAGAACAAGGGAAACTAACAACAAAAAGCCTAGTGTGACAATCAAAGAACCGGACAACAATCGGTCTTTCACCAGCTTCAACCAGCCTTTTTTTGGTTTAGGTTTTACTTGCCAAATCATATTGATTGACTCCTGAATCTCGCCAAACACCGTAGTCGCGCCGATAATCAGGGTGATTATTCCGATGATCACTGACATTGTGGATTTTCCTGACATTTCCAGATGCTTGATCATGTCTTGGATCTGCTTGGCGGCGTCGTTACCAACCATGCCATTTATTTCAGAAAAAACTTTTCCCTGAATGGCGTCCTTTCCTAAAAAAATTCCTGCCATGGAAATCAGCAGCAGTAACAGCGGTGCTAAAGAAAATATCGTGTAATAGGCTAACGAAGCACTGAACTTCAAGGCCCGGTCATCCATAAAACCATTGAAAGCAGCTTTAACAATTTTTATACCGTTGCGCAAAGCGTCTTTCGTGAAGTATTCTTGTATCATATTGAACGATGTTAAGCTTATGTTTATAATGGATAATTGAATGTTTCGTGCTTAATTACAAATGGCGAGATAAGTAGTGGTACACTCGGCTTCTTACAAAACTTATTCACCTGATTTACTTTACTGTTAAAGCGACCTTTTCCGGAGGACTTTAAGGGAGATCGCGGATACCAATCCTCCGATAGTGTACAAGGCAACGGTTAATAATTTTGTTTTCTCCGTACGGTTGACCGGTGCATCGCTCAGGCCCATCGGGCCTGGCAATTCTAAAGCGCCAATGCCCGCTGTCAGGCCAACAAGGGTTCCTGTTAAAAGGATGAACTTATTCTTTGCAAAGCCAATGGTGCTATAATACAGGGTGTTGCTGAAAATATCTCCCGCGAAAGTCGCTGCAAATAGCGCATTACCTGTGAGTGGCATTAGTCCTAACGATAGCATACTTTCGGTTAGTACTTCCTCGCCTACCAGATCCACCCGGGGCGCATCATCGTCAAAACACTTAATAGTTTGATGGATAATATTTAATGCTACTGCACCAGCAAGGCCGGCAATAATATTCGTCATGATTTTTTTCATATTCCGATTTCGTTTTGCTAATTGGACACGAAAGTTGATATGCCCATGAAAAACTGTTGGTATTGGTAGAACAAGAGATGTGTGATTTAATTACTAATTAATTTATTTTCACAACAATATCATGATGTTATAGTTTGAGTAAATTGACATTAAGAGTTAATGCATTCTAAAATGTTCCATGCCTCGATAAAGTGCTGTTCGATTTAAGTATCACGATTGATTTAACTCGCACGCTTAAACAATTCATTTTAAATCGTAATGACCCTGGGGGAAACAATTGGCAGATTTGGGGTTTGTTGAGAAAGGGTTTTTGTACCCTAAAAAGTTATACCACAGCTTGAGGTCGGGTCGTTGGACTGATTCTCGGAAGGTTAAACTATCAACACATATAATTTTTGTAAGCGTGCCCGACAAAATAAATGAGTTCGAAGAACAGTTAAGCTTTCCTAAAGAATATTCCTTTAAACGTTACAATCAACTGAGAAATGTGTTAACCCATCTACAATTATTTTTGTAGAAGGTGGCATTTTAAACAGATGGACAGATCCATCTTGATCTTGAAGTGACGGTGGAGCATTCAACTGAAACCCTTATGACGCTTCATTACACAGCGAAAAAAAGTTAACGACTCTGAAACGAGTGTGGATGGAACATAAAATCGTATCGATTTTCAAAATTTATGTGCCGGATCTTACGTTTAACGCCTGCCGAATGGTAATCTATTCGACAGATTAAGGAAGTTTTTCATTACCATAAGAAGCGCACTTTAATTGACTGAATATGGGAAATAACGGCTTAGTCACACTAATATGTGTTGGCGAGAATAAGAAATGATAAACGTAATTGCCATTTCACCACTTAAAAACTTTTTCGCAAACTGGAATATAATTAACTGAAGAGCATCGTTAGTTACTTTTAACATGAGTCACCTGCTTCAAGGTTAATGTATCAAAATCCATAATTATTGAAGTATTCGATCACGACCTGTCCTAAATCGAAGATTTCTAACATAAAAAAATTATTGCGAAAGGTTGCCCGCGCCTTATTTAAAATTCGGCAAATATTTTATGATTGATTAGAACACGCCGAAAATCGAGTAGACAGGATTGTAAAGCTCATAAATGAGTTTTATTATTGATGTTAATATCAATTAATTTAATTAATAAAATAAATATTTAACTAAATGTGTATTTGTGGCACGGTTATCCCTATAGCTGCATGCAAGAATAATCTGCAATTAATAAAAATACATGAAATTTAAATTTACAAAGTCTGCGTTAGTTCTGGGCTTAATAGGTGCATCCGCATCTGCTTTTGCTCAGCAAACTATGTCAGATACGACGAAAAGATTTGATAAAAAGCAATTTCGAACTTGGTCAATCGGTGTGAATGGTGGTATGTTAACGCACTATACACCCTTTAATAATAATGCAAATGGTGATTTTCAAACGCCGCAAGAAAGATGGGGATACGGTGGATATATCAAAAAACAAATCCTGCCAGGCTTTGGTATTCAGGCAGATTTCCTCGCCGGCAAACTTAAAGGGTTCCGGTACAATGGATTGCCATCAGGAACACAAGCGCAGGATAACAGCCATTTCAAAACGCATATAGAATGGTCTGGTTCGGTAAGTGCCAATTTTACAATTGCCAATTTAAGCCTGAATCAAAAACGGAATTTTCTATCGCCGTACTTGACTGCGGGTGCCGGTTACATGTCCTATAACGCACAAACGTTCAACACGCCGGGCGGAGAGAATTTGGGCTACCAGCGCAACTGGTTTGTTCCTGTTGGTGCCGGATTTAAAATAGGCCTGTCGAAAGGCGTAAATCTGGACTTGGGGTACACGGTGAGTTTTATGAAGACTAATCAGTTTGATGGCGTGGCAAGCGCGATGAATGATCGCTTTACTTATGCACACGCGGGTGTGGAAATTGCCTTGGGTAAAAGGAAATCATCGCAATTACAAAATTACAGTGCTATTGCAGCCCTACGCGAAGCAAATGCAGCTGAAAGTATGGAGTTGCGTAACAAATTGGCCATTGCAGAACAGCAACGTATAGCCGATGAACAGCAATATACCAAAGATATGTCTGATGAAGATATGGACGGCGTAGCGAATAAATTCGACAAATGTCCCGGAACCACGGCTGGTACCGCAGTTGATGGATCTGGTTGCCCGCTAAAAGTTCCTGCGCCGATTGAGAAAGTAAGGGTTATTGTCACTGATGCCGACCGTAAAGTTGTTAATGAAGCGATTAAAGACCTCGAATTTGATTTAGGCAAATCTACCATCCGCGAAAAGTCATATCCAACCCTAAACCGGGTCGCAGCCCTGTTGGTTGAGAAGAATTTTAGTTTGAAGTTGGCCGGACATACCGATAACACAGGATCAGCAGCTTTAAATTTAAGTCTTTCAAAAGATCGCGCAGAGGCGATTAAAGCTTACCTGGTAGCCCAAGGTGCCAATGCATCGAGAATTGAAGCCACAGGTTACGGACAAACCCAGCCAATCGCTTCCAACAAAACAGCAGCAGGCCGACAAAAAAACAGACGAGTTGAGTTCTCATTATTTTAAGCTTTAATCAAATAATCATGAAAAAATATTTAATCTTTTCTTTTCTTGCGCTGTTCGCGACAAGTTCTGCCGTTCGGGCGCAAATTCAGCAAGGCAATGTTTTGGTAGGCGGTAATTTCGCAAACCTTAGTCTCGGACTGGATAACGCTAAGGTCATCAGTATTGATCTGACACCAAAGGCAGCTTGGTTTGTAAAAGACAACGTTGCCATTGGTGGTTACATTAATCTGGGAATTCAATCTGCACATAACAGCAGCACAACAACCAATTATGGTATTGGCGGCTTAGGCCGCTATTATACAGGTAAGGACGTCGAAATATTACGCCACGGCAGAATTTTCGGTGAAGCAACGGTGGGTGTCGGCGGGATTAATGTGAGCGATGGTGGAGGTCACACGAATGGCCTGGATTTTAGTTTTGGTCCCGGGTTTGCCTACTTTGTTACCCCCAGCATTGGGTTAGAGACGTTGCTAAAATATAATGGAGTAGGTGGTTTCGGCGATGCCGGCTATCAAAGTACTTTCGGCTTATCTTTTGGGCTACAAGTTTACCTGCCAGGTAGAAATACTGCCCGAAAAGTAAAAAGCGATATGAAATAGAATTGCTTGAATATAGAAGTGAAATAGGTAGCCACAAAAGGGCTGCCTATTTTTCATATACAATAGAATTACAGATCTCAATATCATTATCTAATCAATATAAAGTGGCATTTTTATGGAAAAGAAATATCCAATTGCCGGGATGTTGTTTCCAACATTAAAAATGTAAGAATAGCAAAAAATAGAAGGCTGAGGATCTGGAAGCCCATTTAAATATATCATGCAATGCTTATAGTAAGATCGAATCTTGCTGGTCGAAATTAACTTTAGAACGGTTGTGGCAAATAGCTGATATTTGAATGTTAATATAAGTGAACTTTTTTAGGAAGCCTGAAGCTTTAGATTCCCACGCGACAGACTCTGTTATCATTGGCCTGTATTAATGAAGACCGGTATCATTGTTCTCCTGAATCATAACTATAGCCTGTAAATTTATAGTCGAATATTTGTTTGGCTATTTTAACTCAAAGCGATGCGAAAAGTATTTCCAATTTTTCAACGGCTGTCAGCCTAATTGTTGTTTAGAAAATCCAGTATTATATAATATCTGATCTCTAGGTAGATAGATTAACCGATATCACAAGCTTTATATTTTTAAGTAGCTTTTTAAAAGATTTAAATTGTTCAGAGCGTCGCCTGCGGTATTATTAAAATAACAATATACATTCTTGTTTTCCTGCAACCAATCCTGAATATATGTTGCATATTCATAAAGTAAATCTTCCGAATAACTTCCTTTGTAGTTGCCCTCAGGTCCGTGAAAGCGAAGGTAAATTAATTCGTCGGAGGTCACTTCCAGTGGTGATGGCGCTTTGGGCATGTCCTGAATGACCATAGCAACTTGAAAACTGTTTAGTAACTCGTACACCTTATCGTTATACCAGGAGTTGTGGCGAAACTCAACTGCCACGGTCCAATCGCTGGTACTTAATAATTGCAATAGCTCTTCCAGCTGCCCGAGCGCACCAATTTGTACGCTAGGTGGAAATTGTACTAAAAGGCAGCCTCTTTTTTCGGCGGAGATATTAATAACATGCAAAAACCTGATTACGTCCTCAGCTTTAAAAATGAGGTTTTTTTGATGCGTGATTTCTTTCCAAAGCTTAAAGGTAAAGCGAAAATCCAAGGGAACATCGGCAGCCCATTTGCTGACGGTTTTGGCCATCGGTAATTGATAAAAAGAATTGTTGACTTCGAGGCTGTTTAAATGGTGGGCATAATAGGCAAGGCGTGATTTCTCCGCGTGCTCCTTAGGAAAATCCCTTTTCGGCATCGGGATCTTGATTCCACTTGTACCGCCGTAAAATTGTCCAGGCATATCAGGGCTTTTTTAACGTTAACTAGTGCTGCGGATTTGTATTTTCGATCTTCGCTAGACTGCGTGTTGCAGGACCGGTTAACACTTTCCCGTCTATGTCGAACCGCGCGCCATGGCAGGGGCAATCCCAACTCTTCTCTTCGTTATTCCAACCTACCACGCAGCCGGCATGGGTACATACCGGGCTTAAGGCGTGGATCGTTCCTGCATCATCACGATAAGCAGCAATTTTTTTTCCATCCACCTCGACTACCTTTCCAGTACCGGGCTTTAACCGTTTCAGCGAATCGCTTTCATGTATACCAAACCGGTCAGCTATGAAATGATAAGCCACATCAGCATTCTCTTTCACTAGTTCACTGAAACTATCGATCGGTTTAACGCGTGATGGACGAAACAAATCCGCATACTCATTTTCTAAACCCAACACCGCGTCACTCAGAATCTTCCCGGATATGCTGCCGAGCATCATACCGTTACCATTGTAACCGGTTGCACAGTAAATGCCTTGTTTCGCCATCGGCATTTGTCCGATATAAGGCAAGCCATCCACCGGTACATAGTACTGCGAAGACCATTGATATTTGATTGAAGAAACATTGTAATATTTCCGGATGTAATTCTCCAGGCCGGCAAACGCTTTGGCAGGGTCTTCATGCCCGGTCTTATGATCGAGTCCGCCAACCAATAGTAATCGTTCACCGTCTACTACATGTGACCGCACGTAATGATAGGGCTCCTGACAGTCATAGATTAAGGCATTCGGATATTTGCCGCTCTTGAGTTTTACCGCTATCACATAGCTACGATACGGCGCGCATTCAAAATTGAAAAGATTAAGGTTCGGCGGCATATGGGTTGCGTAAATCACTGCTCGCGCCCGGATATCACCGGCCGAATGAATGCCAGAGTTGGTTTCGATCGTTGTAATTATTGTATTTTCCCGGATGACCCCGCCAGCCGCTACGAAGGCTTTTTGTAAACCATGCAAATAGTTGATTGGGTGGAACTGGGCTTGACCATCCCAGATTAGTGCCTTTTTAAACGGGACTGGCGTAGGAACTTCGTCGGTGTAATTAACAGCTACGCCTACCTTAACGGCGCCGTGGTAAATTTCTTCCAGCTGCTTAGCTTCATCGTCATTCTCTGCATAAAGAAAGCCAGGCTTCGTTTCATAATCGCACGCAATCCCATACCTGTTAATATACCCCTTAATGAGGCCGAGTCCTTCAGCGATAGCGTCAGCAAATAACTGCGCGCCTTTCGCTCCAAACGCACTTTCCGCTTCGGTAAACGTGGTATCGGCAAATGTATTGATATGGGCGCTGGTTCCACTTGTTGAACCGAAGCCCAAAGTATGTGCTTCCGCAATCACCACCTTTTTGCCTGCCTCTTGCAGCAATAAGGCTGTGGTAAGTCCGGTAATACCACCTCCAACCACCACTGCATCATAAATAGTGCTTGACTCAACGTTGGATGAAGACATGTCTACCGTAGGAGACTGCCAGGGGCTTTGCAAAGCTCCATCACGGGCAATAGGTTGATCCGATTTTGTTACCATAGACCTACTACAACTGGCAGAGCCTGTGTGTTTGAAAACTTCTCATATATTATTAAACAAAAAAATTTACTACAGGTTAAATATAGACATCAAAATATGTGAACCTATGAAAGCAGCAGTATTCCATAAACCCGGCGACATCCGTTACGACACCGTAGAAGATCCGCGTCTGGAGCAAGACAACGACGTGATCCTTAAAGTAACCTCCACGGCTATTTGTGGTTCCGATTTGCACATCCTGAGCGGAGGCGTTCCGCAAACCCATCCTATGGTAATGGGCCACGAATTTATGGGGATTGTAGAGGAGGTGGGTAAAGGTGTCACCAAACTAAAAAAAGGCGACCGCGTGGTAGTGCCATTCCCGATCTCCTGCGGCCACTGCTTTTTTTGCCAGCATGATGCCTCACCGGCATGTGAAAACTCCAACTACAAGCATTATGGTCCAAACGGAGATATGGCCGATCAAAAAGGAGCCGCGCTTTTTGGCTACACCGATCTGTACGGTGGCTATTCGGGAGGGCAGGCAGAATATGTGCGGGTACCGTACGCAGATATCAGCCCACGCATTGTTCCGGAAAACATGACGGATGAACAGGTAATATTCCTGACCGATATCTTTCCGACAGGCTGGTCCGCAATTGACTGGGCTCAACTGAAAGGCGGCGAGGTTGTTGCCATTTTTGGTTCCGGTCCTGTAGGGCTAATGGCTCAGAAAGCAGCCTGGATCAATGGTGCCAGCCGTGTAATCGCGATCGATCCGTTGAACTATCGTTTGGACAAAGCCAGGGCAGTAAACAAAGTGGATACATTGAACCCGCACGATGTGGACGTTGTGGAGGCTATCCGCGAAATGACCGGCGGCCGGGGTGCAGATGTCTGTGTAGACGCCGTAGGTTTTGAACCCGAACGCAATTTGCTCGATAAGGCAAAAGCATTGGTGAATTTTGAAGTCGGCAGTATGAAAGTGCTGGACATGGCATTCAAAGCCGTCCGTCGCATGGGAACAGTCTCAATTATGGGTGTTTATGGTTCTCCCTTCGATAACTTCCCGCTACATCGCATATTTGACAAAGGCATCACGTTGAAAATGGGCCAGGCGCCGGTACTCAATTATATCGATCATCTCATCGAACTGGTTAAAACCGAAAAAGTAGTACTGGACGATATCATTACTCATACGCTGCCTTTAAGCGAGGTAACGCATGGTTACGAAATCTTTGACAAGAAGGAAGAAGATTGCGTGAAGGTGGTCCTTAAACCTTGGGAGCAGCAGAAGCCAACAAAAAACGAAGATGATCCGATCAAAATTAAAAACTAAGCAAAAACTTCTGCTATGGAAAACCAACAAAAAACAGCCCTGATCACTGGTGGCACCAGCGGGATTGGCAAAGAACTGGCTAAGCTTTTCGCCAAAGATCAATATAATCTGATCATTGTCGCCCGCAACGTGGGCGAACTGGATAGCACTAAGAATGAACTACAGACTTCATGTATACAGGTTACAACCATTGCAAAAGATCTTTCTGATCTGGAGCAGGTAAAAGCGCTCTGTACCGAGATTACAACACCGGTTGACGTATTGGTTAACGATGCCGGACAAGGCGTATATGGCTTATTCAAAGATAACGACCTGGAGCGCGAACTCGATATCGTGAAATTGAATATTAGTGCTACCGTTATTCTTACCAAGCATTTTTTGAAAGAAATGATCGCCCGCGGCGAAGGTAAAATTCTGAATCTCGGATCCGTAGCCGGTAAACTACCAGGCCCATGGCAGGCGGTTTATCATGCGACCAAGGCATTTGTATTGTCCTTTACCACCGCGGTGCGCGAGGAAGTAAAAGACAGCGGCGTAACCCTAACGGCTTTAATGCCGGGCGTTACAGATACCGATTTCTTTAACAAAGCCGACATGAACGAAAGCAAAGCGGTGCAGGATCAGGAAGCCATGGCCGATCCGGGTGATGTAGCCCAGGCAGGCTACAATGCATTAATGGCAGGTGAAGATCGCGTGATTGCAGGTTTTAAAAATAAAATTCAGGTTAATGCTGCCAACTTTATGCCGGATAGCGCTGTGGCGCACCAGCTGTATGAGCAGCAAAAACCCGTAGGACAGGAACAGCAAAATCAAAATAACTAATCATCTACCAATGGAAACTACAACAGTTGTATTCAATAAAATTATCACCCGGGGCTACGGCGCGTCCGGCGCCCTGATTGGCGGCGAGACTTTGAAGCCAATGGATTTCGAACGGGATGCACCCCAGGCTGACGAACTTTTAATTGAAGTGCTCTACTGTGGGGTCTGCCATTCTGATGTGCACCAGGTAGAAAACGATTGGAAAAATACCATCTATCCCTGCGTGCCCGGCCATGAAGTGATCGGTCGTGTTACCTACGCTGGCGAAGCCGTTACCAAATTTAAGGTAGGGGACGTTGTGGGAGTGGGCTGTATGGTAGACAGCTGCAAAACGTGCTCCGCTTGCCAGGAAGGGGAAGAGCAGTTCTGCGAGCATCCGCATGGACCAACCATGACCTATAATGGCTATTTTATTGCTGATGGCAGCGGCTACAACACCTTTGGTGGCTATTCAAATAATCTGGTCGTTAAAGAAGACTTTGTTTTGCGCATTCCGGTCGGCCTGGATATCAGGAAAGCTGCACCGATCCTTTGCGCCGGCATAACGACTTACTCGCCATTAAACCACTGGGGGGTAAAAGCGGGTGATAAAGTAGCTATTGTGGGCATCGGCGGCCTGGGACACATGGGGGTAATGATTGCCAAAGCGATGGGCGCGGAAGTAACGGCTATTACTACTAAAGAAGAGAAAAGGGAATTAGCCAAAGAACTTGGCGCCGATAGCGTAATCGTATCGGATAATGAAGAGGAAATGAAGCGGTATGAAAAATACTTTAACTTCATTTTAGTGACCATTCCTGACCCTTTTGATATCACGCCTTACATCAGCCTCATCCACCGGAGGGGTTCCTTAGTAACCGTAGGATTACTGGCACCTTATGAAAAACCGTTAAACAACATGGAAATCGCCAGCCAAGCCCGCAGCGTTGGCGGCTCTTTAATAGGCGGGATTGCTGAGACACAGGAAGTATTGGATTTCTGTGCGGAGCATAACATCCTGCCGCAGGTCGAATTGATCGATATTCCGGAGATTAACGAAGCCTACGAAAAAGTGAAGGACGAGGATGTTCGCTTCCGCTATGTGATCGACATGGCTTCCATCAATAATCAAACCGCAAAATAATGGCAAAAACTCCAGCAAAGCAAAACCGACAGCCGGGTATTGAAGCTAAAATGGACCCCGCACCGGAATATATTAAAAGCAGCTACACTGGTTCCCAAAAGTTAGCTGGCAAGGTGGCGCTCATCACAGGAGGTGACTCCGGAATCGGGCGGGCTGTCAGCATCCATTTTGCAAGGGAAGGCGCAGATGTCGCTATTGTATATCTTAACGAAGACGTCGATGCAAAAGAAACACGGCGTCTGGTTGAAGCAGAAGGTCAGAAATGCCTGCTGTTGAAAGGCGATGTAAAAAAAGCAGCCTTCTGCAAAAAGGCAGTGGCAGCTACAGTTAGTCAACTCGGAAGATTAAATATCCTGGTAAATAATGCTGGGATGCAATTCCCGCAAAAGGATCCAAAGTCGATCGATGAAAAGCAATTGGAAGATACGTTTCGTACCAACATCTTCGCTTACTTTCATTTTGCGAATGAAGCGTTGGAATACCTGGCTGAGGGTGATTGCATCATTAATACAACTTCCGTCACCGCGTACCGGTCATCGCCCAACCTGATCGATTATTCTTCGACTAAAGGCGCCATCACCAGTTTCACCCGCTCGCTGGCTACTAATCTGACCGATAAAAAGATCCGGGTGAATGCGGTTGCCCCCGGCCCGGTCTGGACGCCGCTGATCGTTGCCACATTTGATAAGGAAAAGATTAAAACCTTTGGAAGCGAAACGGCTATGAAACGTGCCGGTCAACCTTCAGAACTGGGACCGGCCTACGTCTTCCTTGCATCAAACGATGCGTCGTTTATCACGGGGCAGGTCATCCACGTTAACGGCGGCGAGGTGGTTAATGGTTAATCAGAATTTAAATAATGAACAAATAATCATCACTACTACTTATGAAAAAGACCATTGTATTTATCCACGGCATGTTCCAGAACCCGGTGAGCTGGGAAGAATGGATTGCCTATTTTACGGAAAAAGGGTATGAATGTATTGCTCCGGCCTGGCCATTGCATGAAGGCAACCCCGCAGAACTTAGAGATAATCCACCAGCAGGCTTAGGTGATCTTCATCTACAAACGATAGTTGACCATTTGGAAAACATCGTGACCGCGCTGCCTGAAAAACCAATAGTAATTGGTCACTCGGTAGGTGGACTAATTACTCAATTGTTAACAGCAAAAGGCCTAGTTGAATTGGGTGTTCCGATTGATTCGGTTGCCCCCAATGCCATGTTAGCATTTGATTGGGGTTTTATGAAAAACAGCGCCCTTATAGCGAATCCATTTCAAGGCAATGAGCCTTTTTTAATGGATATAGATAGCTTTCACGAATCATTCTGTAATACGATGAGCATGGGCGAGACGCAAATTGCTTATAATGAAACCGCTACACATGATAGCCGGAATGTATTACGGGATTGCATGGGCGAAGCCGGACAGATTGATATAGAAATACCACACGCGCCCTTGCTTTTTATCGGCGGCGAAAACGATGAAATTATTCCGTATCAGTTGAACCGCAGAAATGCGGAAGCCTATACCGACGAGGTGAGCATCAGCGAATTTAAATCCTTTCCAAACCGCGGACATTGGACATGCGGCCAGGAGCGTTGGGAAGAAGTAGCAGCCTATATCAGCGAATGGGTAACGCAGCACAAAGTGCACCAATACGAAACCACATCTACATCAACTTTATAAAAACAATCAAAATGAAAGACAACACTATTGAGCGCAGAGATTTATTAAAAAAATCCATGGCATTAAGCGCAGGCCTGACACTAGCGGGCGGTATGCTACAATCCTTTAATGCCGGGGCGACAGCTGTTGTCGATAATCCAATGGCGGCTAACGAAAAGGAATTTCGAATGGGCGTAATAGGCCCTGCTGAATTGTCTCTGGCAACCAGCCAAATTGCAGTTAGTAAAGCCACCAACAAAAACGCCAAGGAATTTGCCGGCTTTGAACTGACAGAAGCAATTGCCGTAACTGGTGTATTGAAAAACTTGGGAACTCCTGTACCACAAATGGATGCCAAGGCAAAAGCCACGCTGGAAAAGATCAAAGCTACACCTTCAGGGCCAGAATTTGACAAGGTTTACATCAAAGCACAATTAGAGAACCACCAGTTTTTACGGGACCTTGCACAAAATTACATCAGCAAAGGAAAGCTGGCGGGGCCAGCCGAAAATCAGGGAAGGCACCTGGCGACATTGTCGCTGGCTGTATTTAAAGAACACGTGGCAATTACTAGTCGGATATTGAAAGAGCTGGGCGCTTAATCGCACAGACATTTTTAAACAGCAAGAATTTATGAATGAAAAAAACAGAATGACCCGCCGCCAAGTGGTGGCGGGTTTAGGGACTACGCTGGCTGCGGCAGCGGTAGCCCCGGCCTTTGCGGGTAATGGTTTGAATTTAAAAAGTACTGATGCCCCGGTGAAAATCAATAATCCGACCACCTTGTATCCCAAACCACCTTTTAAAAGTCAACCACAACCCTGGCCAGGTCTGCAAAGTAAAATGGACCCTGTTCCCGATTGCGGCGAAACCAGTTATATAGGTTCAGGCCGGTTAATGGGGAGGAAAGCGCTGATTACCGGCGGTGACTCCGGAATGGGACGTGCTGCTGCTATCGCGTACGCCCGCGAAGGCGCGGACGTGGCCATAAATTATTATCCTACAGAAGAGCAGGATGCACAGGAAGTAATCGCCCTAATCAAAAAAGAAGGTCGCAAAGCGATCGCCATCCCTGGTGATCTCCGTAGTGAAGATTTCTGCAAATCCCTGGTGCAAAAAGCCATCGTGGGTTTGGGTGGGATGGATATTATTGTTAACAATGCCGGCCGCCAGCAGTCAATCAGCTCGATAGCGGACGTGACAACCGAGGAGTTTGATTCAACCATGAAAACTAATATTTATGCGCCGTTCTGGATCATTCGCGAAGCACTGCCACATCTGCCTGCCGGGTCGGCTATCATCGGTACCACCTCAGAGCAGGCTTACGATCCGTCACCCGATTTGTATGCTTATGCCCAAACCAAAGCTGCAACGATGAATTACGTGAAATCTTTAGCCAAGCAACTAGGTCCTAAAGGCATCCGTGTAAATGGGGTCGCGCCGGGACCTATCTGGACAGCTTTACAAATCAGCGGCGGAGCGCAGCCCGAGAAACAGCAGATGTTTGGGAGCTGGACGATGCTGGGAAGACCAGGGCAACCCGCAGAGCTAGCATCTATTTATGTTCAATTAGCTGCTGCCGACGCCAGCTTCGCCACCGGACAGATATATGGCTCATCAGGCGGCGTAGGTATGCCATAACCGATATCGAAATGAAGAAACTAATTTTAATTCTGATTAGCAGCCTTGGCGTCGATACTGTCCGGGCACAAATCCCGCAGCCAGATCCGGACACCACGGTTAAACACTTTTTGATTGTGGCGAGTATTAAAAATTTGCAGGAGGTAAGCGCCGGTCAGCTCGCGTTACAAAAAGCACGCCGCCCCGACGTTAAAGCTTTTGGGCAGATGATGGTGAAAGATCATGGTGATGCCGAGCAGAAACTGCTTGCTTTGGCCAAAAGCCGGAACGTCACCCTTCCCCCCGCAGCCACCGGAGGAATAAATCCCGATCTTCTGTTGGTAAATGCAGGCGGTAATTTTGATGAGCATTATGTGCATAGTATGGTTGCCGGGCATCTGAATACGGTGGAGGTGTTTCAAAACTATGCAACAACGGGCAAAGATCCGGTAGTCAAAGCATTTGCCACGCAAATGCTTCCGACGTTGAAAAAGCATTTAGATGACATAAAAGCCATTGAAGAAAAAATGAGATGATATTAAATGATGCCCAATGTTCCTTTAGAAAAAGTTTTTGCCACGCCGTTATTATTAAAGGGGTTTGGTGTGTACGTTAGTACAACCGGAAATAGCTATTACTGGAATTTGATGTGAAACGTTTGACCGAAATGAACCGACTTCGCTGACTGCCAGGTGCTGGCTAATAAAGCTCCCGGCGTGGAACCAAGCCCCGCGGCTGACGCGACCACGCTAACCAAGGAAACCAATGGCCGATTAACACTGGCTGTGGCTGAGTTTTCCGAAGCCATTGCTGACATTCCAAACGAGTACCAAACGTGCAGTCAAAGTAATGAACAAGTAATCCAAAAAATAAATAATCGATTAATGGTCTAAAAATAAAATCCCATGAATCACTTTAAAACCTTCATTTTAGGCGTTGCGACTGCTCTCGGGGTATATTATATCACCAGGAAACGCGAGAACGGCAGATCTCTGTTGGACGATCTTTTAGATGATCCAGCCAGTGTAGTTAAGGCGGCAAAAGATATGGCAGTCGATGAGGCGATTGAAACGATTAAGGAAAAAATTTCTTGATCAGCTCCAATATCGAAATATAAATCCTCAAAAATGGCAGCGGCAGTTTAATTGTTATTCTTGCCGCGGGGAATTCGGCAGCCTGAATTTATCCACTATCAGAATGCTGCGAGGCTTCTTAGCTATACCATATAAGACGAGATTTATTACAGCTACCGCACCAATATTTTCTGAGCGGAAGAAAGAATAGCATGTGCTTAACCCAAAAACCGCGCCTGACACGGATATGAAATGGAGCGCCGCATTTACAGCAGGATGACTTTTCCAACGATAGGGGTATGAATTAATAACTGGCTGAAGTTAATGATATTATCTGTTGGGGTACTTTAAAAACATACAACCTATATGAATAGGTGTGCCTCTTAATCACTAAGCCAATTAACAATTTTAGGCACTCAGACGGGAGTAAATTTAGTAATGGCGCATGATCGTTTCTTTACGTTCTTTAGCCCACATCATTCTGGATTGCCCTAGCTATGCGCAATCACTTTAACCGGTTTTTTTGTTTCATTAACTTTCGCTTTTTTGTAAAGGCTACTTTTGCGGCTCTGGTTTTCGTCGGCTGCATCAATGGAATGGGTGCAAGTGATGTCATCTTCCTTTTCCGCGAGAACCGATAAACGAGAGTAGAACTTGTGAATGTGGTCCAGTTCGTCTTCCGTTAAGTTTTCAATATCGACCATGCGGTTACTCGTGCCTTCATGGGAAGCTATGATCTCGTTTAGTTTCAGGTGGATAGCTTTTGAATCTTTATTTTGTGATTTTTGGATCAGGAAAACCATCAGAAAAGTAATAATGGTGGTACCAGTATTAATGATTAATTGCCAGGTTTCGGAATAATGGAATACCGGGCCGGTTACCGCCCATATCAAAACCGTCGCAGCGGCGATGATAAATGCTGCCGAACTGCCGGTAGCGGTTGTCGCCCAGTTGGCGAACCGTTCTATTGGATTTTTCTTATTTGTCATGATCATAGGAGTATGCTGGAACAACTCTACTATTCCCGATTTGTTTGAGTGTTAACCCTTTTGCTTCGGTTCGACGGCCCGGTGAATCGCTTTCAGATCGGTATCGCTCTTCATCTCTTCCAGTTCCTTATTGTCGATAACCGCATTGAGCCCCAGTTTCTGATGGATTTCGTGGACCAGCGTTAATAAGCGGGTCACTTCTTCTTCAGCACGAACATTAACTTCAAATTCAACATTACGCTGGATACTCTCAATCCTTCCCTGGCGGTTCTGATTGATCAGCACCGTTACCGACAAAATAACGGCGAAAATGGAGAGGCCCATTTCCAATAACGGAAATGGGAAGGGATCAAAATGATGGACATTGGGCAAGAGGTTCAAACCAATCCAACCACTAAAGACAAGGACACAAGCAGCGAGCAACCTGCCACTGCCCAAAAAGCCGATCAATTTGACCGTTAATTTATCGGCAGGTGTATTGGCAAGTTCAGTTCTGATTTGAGTGGTTTCGCTTGCTTTGTCATAATTCTCTTATAATTGCAGTAAATCAACTAATTATTAAACCCAAAATACCCCATGTTCAAGTTTTTTATCGGGCTGATTCTTTGCTTCACCTCGTTAGGTTGCCTGGCGCAATCCAATCCCGCCCCGGCAGCAATGACCCATGCAATCTTGAATCATGGTCAATCGAAAAAAGATACCACACTGGAATCAGATACTTCCAAAGAAAACAAGGAACCACGGTACTTCTATGCATCTGCCTACACCAATTTCTTTGTGAATACGAAAGGAGGGGTGGCGAAGCGATTTGCCCCGGCTTTGGAGTTTGGACGCACCTATGGTATTTTCGACATTGGTATCGCAACCGGCCAGTTTAATTCCATTCATGCCGATACAGCGCGTTTTTTGGAATTTCGGCCGACTATCAATGTTTTTACAAAAGGCCGTTTTTCGGAAGCCCTTTGTCTGGGTGCGGGTTACGTGTTCAAGGCCAGGGAAGGGTTGGTTACTGAAATTTGTAATAGTATTAATTTTAATATCTCTGAGAACGTTGCGATAGCCGTTACCCAAGGGTATTGTTTTTTTGACGGCACTAATGATAACCGTAGTGCGCAGTACATGGGTTTTAGTTTTACCTACAACTTTTTGAAACCACATAGTGTCAATAAACAACGCAAAAAAGCTGCGATCGTCAGTGACAATTAGCTTCTACGTACACTTCAGGATACAAATATGAAGACAACTGGTTCTGCCTGAAACTTTAAATTATAAGATGGCTTCGAAACAGCACATCCTGGCTGTTTACATAACAAATAAAATAAACGAAATAATTTATCTCATACCGTCTGTAGCAAATTAATACGCTTTTTATCTGATAATGCAGCAAGGAGCAAGGTGTCTCGCAAATACCGGAATGGTAGGCCTTCGTCGGAACCAGCCATATTTAACCTAAATATATTTTGCCAGGTACGAAGCTGTTTTACTTCCTTTTACTTCCGCGATAGCTGCAGGTGTGCCTTCTGCTATAATTTGTCCCCCTTCGTCACCGGCTCCGGGCCCCATGTCGATCACCCAGTCGCTTTCTGCAATGACAGCCATGTCATGTTCTACTAGGACTATGGTATTTCCGGCATCAACCAAACGATTGAGTTGCGATAGCAGACGCTCGACATCTGACGGGTGCAGACCGGTAGTAGGTTCGTCCAAAATGTATAATGTTTGTCCATTTTGAGTGCGCTGTAATTCTGTGGCCAGTTTAATCCGTTGGGCTTCTCCGCCGGAAAGCTCGGTAGCCGCCTGACCCAGCCGCAAATATCCTAATCCCACTTCCCGGACAATTTCAAGTACACGCCTGATAGCGGGTTCTTCGTCGAAGAAAATTGCAGCTTCGTCCACGGTCATTCTCAGTACCTCTGCAATGTTCTTGTCCTTATATTTTATTGTTAGGGTCTCGGGGTTGTAACGAGTTCCACCACAGGTAGGGCAGGGGGTATAGACGCTTGGCAGGAAAAGTAATTCCACCATAACCATACCTTCGCCTTCGCAGTGTGGGCACCGCCCTTTGGCAACGTTGAAAGAAAAACGCCCTGAATCATATTTGCGGGATTTAGCCATCGGAGTTGCTGCAAAAGATTTTCTAACATGATCAAACAATCCAGTATAGGTCGCCAGGTTAGATCTCGGTGTCCGGCCAATCGGCTTTTGGTCTACGACCACCATACGCTCGATGTTTTTTAAACCAGAGATTATACGACCACCTAATGTGAGGACTTCGTTATTTTCGAGTGGGTCCGCATCTGTGTCTTCGGAAATATCGACCTGGAAGCCTAATTGCTCGGCTACGAGTTCTACCAATACCTGGCTAACGAGGCTGCTTTTTCCGGAACCGGAAACACCGGTTACGCTCGTTAATACGCCCAACGGAAAGCCTACATCGAGGTTAGTTAAATTATTGCGCGTTATGCCATTTAGCTGCAACCAACCCGTCGGTTGTCTGTAAACCTGTTTTGTGCTTTTTGCTTTGTCAAAAATATACTGCCTCGTGAGCGACTCTGCTACATTTTTTAAACCTTCGGGCAATCCACTATACAGAATATGACCTCCATTTTCACCAGCAGCTGGTCCTACGTCAACGATCCAATCTGCATGTCCAATCACATCAACTTCGTGCTCAACAACAAATATCGAATTGCCAGATGCCTTTAATTTATCCAAAGCCTTCAGTAAAGCTTCGGTATCGGCAGGGTGTAAGCCTGCCGAGGGTTCATCTAATACATAAACAACACCAAATAGATTAGAGCGTATTTGTGTCGCTAATCTCAATCGCTGCAATTCACCAGGCGACAAAGTTGGTGTGCCGCGCTCTATCGTTAAATACCCTAGTCCCAGGTCAAGTATAACTTGTAGTCTTGTTAAAAGATCTTCAGCAATACGCTTTGATACGACAACTTTTTCCGGATGTTGTGCTTCTATCTGTTTCAATACTTTTGCTGTCCCGGTGGCGTAAGGAGCAAATATTTCAGCTAAGGCTTTAAGTGGTATTCCCGAAAGATCTGCAATGTCATAGCCGGCAAACTTTATCGATAAAGATTCTTGCCTTAAACGCTTGCCCTTGCAAAGTGGGCATTCGCTGCTGATCATGTATTGCGAAACCCGTTTTTTCATTAGTTGACTTTGTGTATTGGCAAACGTATGCCGAACGTAACGACGCGCTCCGGTAAACGTTCCCATGTAATCTGGTTGTCGTTTGTTTCTAATAAAGCGCTTAATTTCCTCGTGAGTGTAACCTGAATACACAGGTACTAAAGGTTGCTCCTCCGTAAACAATATCCAGTCACGATCTTTCTTAGGCAAATCTCTCCAGGGAATATTAATATCGTGACCGAGCGTCGTCAAAATATCCCGCTGATTTTGCCCCTGCCAGGCTGAAGGCCATGCAGCAATTGCTTTCTCTCGAATCGTTAAAGAATCATCGGGTACCATGGATTTTTCTGTTATTTCATAAACACGACCCAAGCCGTGACATTCCGGACAGGCGCCTTCAGGGGTGTTTGGTGAAAACGACTCTGCATAGATGATATCTTGACCCTCCGGATAATCCCCTGCACGGGAATACAGCATGCGTAATAAGTTCGATAAGGTAGTTACACTCCCTACGGATGATCTAGTGCTCGCAGCACCCCGTTGTTGCTGCAATGCAACGGCAGGAGGCAAACCTTCAATTTCATCCACTTCAGGAATTGCCATCTGGTTAAACAGGCGGCGTGCGTATGGCGAAACCGATTCCAGATAACGCCGCTGGGCTTCGGCGTACAGCGTACCAAATGCTAATGAGGATTTTCCTGACCCGGATATACCGGTAAAAACAACTAAGGCATCTCTTGGAATATCAACGCTTATGTTTTTTAAGTTATGTTCACGGGCACCCCGCACCCTTACAAATCCGCTAAAATCAATCCTATCGCTCATTGCTAATTTCAACGAATCAGTGAAACGATTGTTTGGTATCTCACAAGTAAGTTAAAGTCTCCGATTAAAGCCGTAGTTGGCCTAAAACACTATATCTGTAGGTGGTCGACATCCAAGGTGCAAAGAAAGTTCGACACGAAAGGTCAATTCTTGAGTTTCACTTTCAGCAGTGGGTTTTTTCCCAGCGTTACCTGATAGCTGGGGCATACGCAGTGGAATTATATGTTATCGTTATAATAGTTACGCTGAATGATGTCCCGGTTCGGCGAAAAAAACCAGTGACCTTTTGGGGTTAACTCAAATTCCTCTTTCGCTGTTGGTAATAACGTTTGGTCTTCTCTGAATTCCCACAGGATTCCATCGAACACCACTTCTTGCGGTGGTTTTTGGTTCTATCCAGGAATAACCAGGCGCAGCGCTGACATTGTTTGATCAAGTGGATATCTTCTTCTCGTATCAAATGATGAGCGGAAAGCAAAAGCCGCCACAAGGGAGCGTTTAAATCCCCCGATTCAGGCATAAACGAAACCAGCAGTTTTCCACCATTGATATGGAGTTTGTCGTATTGAAGAGCTTCGGCAAATCGTTCATTAAGTTCAATTAGTATGCGCTCATCGAGTTGATCCAGGCAGCCCTGGGCCAAGGCCTTAAAAAGCTCATATAGTTGTTGCCGGCATTGCCGCGCTAAAATAAGTGCCCGTTCAGCCGCTGCGGTCGATTGTAGGGATGCGAGACGCAATTCATCCAGAAACCCATCATCCAACAGTTCGAGGCGGCGGCTGAACTCCAAAAAATCTTCATAAGTATGAAGCCTTTCCGCAATGATCCCCTTTTCGTGATTGTACCCCGTATTCACAAAATCCAGGCAAGGCGTGCCGCCGTCCAGGGTCATGGTTATAACTGTTGATGTGTTGTTCATGTGATAAAACTATAAAATTTCACACCAGTAAAACAATTTTTGCCGGATTTTATTTCTAAATAACACCCTCTAAACATACTTTACTGGTGTTGTGCGATATGAGAAACTTTAGAAATGCCAAGCCTTTGTTGCTATTTCTCGCTTTTGTTGCTATTTACTTTATCTGGTACTAGCTATCTGGCTATTTCCTTCGCGTTAAAGGGACTACAACCATTCACCATTTCTGCCTTAAGGTATCTGGCTGCGGGTTTGATCCTAACGGGGTGGATAAGATACAAGAAACTCAACTGGCCTGAAAAAATTGATATTAAGGTGTTGTCTATCAGTGGGATTTTAATGCTAACTGGCGGTTCCGGTTTGGTAGTGGTGGGTGAACTGTTTATCAATTCCGGGTTCGCAGCCGTGATCGTGGCTACCGAACCACTTTTTTTCATCTTGCTTGACCGAGGGCGCTGGAATGCCTACTTCTCCAGCAGAGGGATAATTGCCGGCCTGTTGATCGGTTTCGCAGGAATTGCATTGTTTACTTATTTGGCGCCATCCGGCTCCTCACCATCGCACCGGTTAATTCTGGGAACATTAATTACATTGGGGAGCGCCATAAGCTGGGTGGTCGGTGCTTTATACGCCAGTCAAAAACTTTCTGCAAATAGTGATAACCTCGTTAACAGTGTGGTGCAGCTTCTGGCTGCCGGTATGTTTTCCGGTTTGATCGCTGCCGGAAAAGGAGAATGGTCAACTTTTTCGTCCATGTTAGTGCCAATCAGTGCCTGGGCGGGGCTGGCTTATTTGGTGGTCATGGGATCACTGGTGGCTTACTTGTCATTTACCTGGCTAATCACAGTTCAGCCGCCTGCAATTGTGAGCACCCATACCTACGTTAATCCTGTTATAGCCATTTAATAGGCTGGCTACTAGCCTCGGAGCAATTGTCTTTTGGGCAGGTTATAGCACTGACCGTGGTTTTGACAGGGGTTGTGATCACGCAGTTAAATAAACAGAAACTCGTAAGTAAATTTTGATGATGCTGAACGAACCGAGAGCTTATTGAAGTTGTATGTGAGAGTAAAAAAAAGATGTCAATGATACCACTAGGATGAGGTAGCTTGAATATTAGTTTATCTATACGGTTATTTTTAAACCGAATAAAAGCTTATCGTAGTTCACAAGCTATCGAAGCGTTCGTATAAGCTTTGTCGACAGCACCTGCTAAAAAGTCATCCTGCCTATTTTGTAGTTTTAGGTTAGCGACCTGGAGTAGCGCATTAAGGGTGTCTTCAGTTCATGACTGACCATCCCGATGAATTCATTTTTTCGAATTTCGGTATGGTAAAAAGGTCTACCGAACATCATTTCTTCGTATTGAATCGATTCCCTGCGCTCGCGTTCATCTTGTTTTTTGGCTGGGTTTGCAATAAATATTAAGAGAAATAGTTTGATTGGCAATCAGGTAAATTTATCGTTCAGCGTTGAGGCTGTCTATCTTTTAGTACCTTCTTAGATAATAATAGGTTCCCGGCGCTTTTTGGGGATAACAGACCAGGTATATTTTTCAAGGGATCCGGTAAGGATGTTCGCGTTGTAAAAGTAACCTATGGAATTCTCGTGGCCAAAGACCTAAGTCCTCTTCTGTCTAACTGAGCGTAATTTTTCGTCAGACAAACCCCGGGATTTTAGTGGGAGGGGATATAAATCAGGTTATAAATGCAACACATTTTTACGGATAGTTATCTTCAAATTTATTTTATTAATTTAAAATTGAATATTTTCTCGATGCGGAACGCTAATTGCATTCAACGATAGTGATTCCATTTGTGGAATCCTTTTGAACAATGAGGGGCAAAGAAATACCATTATTTGGGAATATAGGATTACAAAGACAGTTGCTGGATGCTGCATTCGATGCATCTAAAAGTGGAATTATTATAGTCGATTGGCGACTGCCGGATAATCCGATCATTTTTTGCAATAAAGCATTTGTAGAAATGACCGGCTACGACAAGGCTGAAATATTGGGGAGGAACTGCCGTTTTCTTCAAGGAGCCGATCGCGAGCAAAGTCAGCGCTACGAGCTGAAAGATGCTTTACAAAAAGGTGAAAAATGCAGCGTCGAACTGGCAAATTACCGGAAATGTGGTACCATTTTCTGGAATGAATTACATGTGGCACCGATTAAAGATGAAAAGGGTGTAATCACCCATTATATTGGAATCCAGAATGATATTTCCTTGAGAAAAAAAGAGGAAATAGCAATGCGAGAAGAACTTGCGCAATCCCAAAAAATGCAGCTTTTGAAGGACGAATTTATCAGTGTCGCCAGCCATGAACTCAAAACTCCGGTTACCAGCTTAAAGGCAACACTTCAACTCATCAATCGCCTGTTAGAGAATACTTCTGCAGCTAACGATAAACTAGTTCAACTGGCCAGGAACGGTGAACGTCATGCAGCTAAACTAACCCACTTAGTAGACGATTTGCTCAATGCTGCCAAAGCTGAGCAGCATCAACTGTACCTTAATAAGGAGAACTTTAATATAGCCGAGCTGATTAAACGCTGCTGTCCGCTTATATCGGTAGATAGCAAATACAAATTTCGTATCGACGGGCAGGAATCGCTGACTATCTATGCTGATCATCATCAGATTGAACAGGTGATGATCAATCTTGTAAATAATGCCGTCAAATATGCTCCGGCATCCGAGGAATTTATTATCAAAGTCCTGGTGGAGAATAATTTCATCAAAGTGTCGGTAACCGATCAGGGTGAAGGTATTGCTCCTGAGGACCTGCCTCATATTTTTGATCGTTATTATCGCGTAAAAAAAGGCGCCCAAATCTCCGGCTTGGGCCTTGGGCTATATATTTCCTCTGAAATTATCATGAAACATGGCGGGGAAATAGGGGTAGACAGTCAACCCGGAACAGGATCGACATTTTGGTTTACGCTTCCCCAGGACCTCAATAAACCGAATTGATCTGATATGCTTCGTCGCACCTTAACTGAGGAAGGAACGCTCGTAATCTCGCTGTCGTGCTTACGCTGTGAAGTTATTAATGTTTAAGTCCGGGCGTTAAGCGGTTTATGACTCCAGGGCAACTACGCAAACTTTTTATACGACCTATCTATTATCGGGGGCAACCAGGTCTTGCTTTTGATGCCGCTCTCGTGAGGCTTTTATCGCCGGCATGCTGACATTAGCCCATTCATAAAGCGACATCAATGGTGGCACTAAACTTTGACCAAGTTCGGTCAGGGAATATTCTACTTTGGGTGGTATCTGCGCATACATCTTACGGGCAATCAGCCCATCGGCTTCCAGGGTCTTGAGCGTGACCGTCAACATACGCTGGGAAATCGTCTCGATCAGGTTATGCAGTTCATTGAATCGTAGCGTGCCATGATCGCTCAACATGATCACCGTCAGCATCGACCATTTATCACCAACGCGGTACAAAACATCCTTAATCGGACAATCGTTCCGGTCACCCTCACATTTTCTCAAATTTTCTTTCGACATAACTCCTTGTGTTTCAATATTAGTTACTTCGCTGTAAGTGACTGACGGACAAGTGCCTTCTTGTTTTTAGTAAAAGCAGTTTCTAACTTTGACTTACTAAAAGTAACTAACAATACAAAAGTAAGCAATATGGATTTGAAATTAAATGGGAAAAGAGCTTTAATTACCGGTTCGAGCTCCGGATTGGGTGAAGCAATTGCCAGAAGTTTAGCCGCCGAAGGCGTTTCGGTAATAGTACATGGCCGCGATCAAGAACGTGCGAAAGCTGTTGCGGAAAGTATCGGCGCAGCATACGTGCTGGGTGACCTGACCACTGATGGAGATGCAGATAAGATAACCCAAGAAGTTTTAGCAACCGGGCCGGTTGACATCTTAATAAATAATGCGGGCTCTTATATACCACGTGCCTGGCTGGATACCAGCGTGGCCAACTGGTCGGAAAGTTATAATGTGAATGTACTCGCCTATGTCCGCATGATCCACCGCCTGCTTCCCGCCATGAAAACCCTGGGTTGGGGGCGCATGATTCAGCTCGGATCTTCAGGCGGTATAGAGCATTTTGCGCTGCAACCCGACTATTTAGCTGCCACTGCCGCGCGGCATAACCTGACCGTTTCACTTGCCCGTGAACTGAAAGGCACCGGAATTACCTCCAATACCGTCGCCCCGGGACCTATGCTGGTTGAGAACACCCGAAAAATGCTGTTGAATATGGCCGGGCAGTACGGTTGGGGCACAGATTGGACTGAGATAGAACATAACGCGGTTACGCAATTTGTTCAGAATGATATCGGCCGGTTCGGCAGGCCGGAAGAAGTGGCTACAGCAGTGAGTTACTTGGCTAGTCCGCTGTCAGATTATATCACCGGTGCATTATTACGCGTTGATGGCGGTCACACGAAGTCTATATAAGTTATGAGAAACAAAATCGGGTGGATATTCACCGGCGTCGTTGTACTGCTAATGGCAGCTTCATCTATTGATAAAATGCGCGGTACGGAACATGCGCTTCACATGACGGCATCTTTCGGCATCCCTCCATCAGTTTATCGTTTCCTGGGATTCATCGAACTGTGCTCGGCAATTTTGTTTGCAATAGCACGGACAGGATTAATAGGACTGGTGCTGCTGGCTTCCTATTTAGGTGGGGCAATTGCCACGCATTTACAACGCCCCGTTTAACCCCGGCCGTCAAATTGTCAAAGGTTACCTGCAGGTGAAAGGCCGATCAGTGCTAACCCATGGCTAACCTTGTAAGCGCATAGCAAACACACGGTTTATCATGATTTGTTTCCCATGCCGTTGACATTCAATTTAGGATATCATAGTGTTGGAAAGTCCGGTAGAAAAACATCAGTCAGATTTGAGTAACGCTTTCCTTAAACCAAAACAATTAATCGTCCTTTTTGGACGAATCTTTGACGCAGTTAGGGAGACTTTTTCCAGCCTTTTTTTTCATTCCTTCTTTCCTATAGCCTGACCAGCAGGGGTCTTTTTTCTTTTTAGTTGACATCTTACTGAATGTTGATTCTAATAATCCCATAACTACCGTTCCACTAATCAAATCAACTTTCAAGGTATTCCTTAAATGGGTTTGGTATGATATTAGGGCTTTACCAACGCTATCTAAAACTATAAACATTATGGCAACTTCAGAAAATGCAACGGGTGTGTTAAACGACCTTATTGAAATCAACAAGGACCGCATAGCCGGTTTTGAGAAAGCAATTGCTGACATTAAAGATGAGAACATTGATCTAAAATGATTATTTCACGGTTATGCTGAGCAAAGCCGCAAGGATGGCCGGGAACCGGCTGCCTTAATTGGCAATGCTGATGAACTGGAAACTGGTAAAAGTGTAAGCGGAACTTTACATCGTGCCTGGATTGATGTCAAATCACTATTTGGCGGAGACGACCGTGAAGGAATCTTATCGGAAGCAGAGCGGGGAGAAGATGCTATCAAAAAAGCATACAACGATGCTTTGAATGGCGGCTACTTTTCAGGCTTTGATTTTCTTCGGCGGCGTCTATGGAATGGGTGCAGGTGATGTCATTCTCTTTTTCTGCGAGTGCCGATAAACGAATGTAAAATTTGTGAATACGGTCCAATTCTTCTTCCGTGAGATTTTCAATATCCACCATGCGGTTACTTGTACCTTCATGCGACGCAATGAGCTCATTCAGTTTCAAATGAATGGCCTTGGAGTCTTTATTTTGCGATTTTTGGATAAGGAAGACCATCAAAAAAGTAATAATGGTCGTACCGGTGTTGATGATTAACTGCCATGTCTCGGAATAGTGAAATACCGGTCCCGTTACTGCCCATATAAAGACGGTTAGCGCAGCAACAATAAATGCCGCAGAACTGCCGGTAGCAGTTGTCGCCCAATTGGCGAAACGCTCAAATAGATTTTTTTTCTTTGCCATAATAGTAGGAGTGTGCTGGAAGAACTGTACTATTCCTGATTTGTTTGAAAAGGTTAGTCCTTTTGCTTGGGTTCCACAGCCCGGTGAATCGCCTTCAGGTCAGTGTCGTTTTTCATTTCCTCCAGTTCGTGATCGTCAATAGCGGTGTTGAGCCCTAATTTCCGGTGGATTTCATGTACGAGCGTTAACAGGCGGGTAACCTCTTCTTCCGCTCGAACATTAACTTCGAATTCCACATCGCGCTGAATGCTTTCAATCCTCCGCTGCCTGTTTTGATTGATCAGCACGGTGACTGATAAAATGATGGCGAAAATAGAAACGCCCATTTCCAATAAGGGAAAAGGGAACGGATCAAAATGATGTACAAGCGGTAGGAGGTTCCAGCCGATCCAAAAAGTAAAGGCGAGGATGCAGAAAGTGAGAAACGTGCCGCTGCCCAAAAAGTCGATTAATTTTAAGGTAATTTTGTCGGCTGGTGTTTTAGTAAAGTCTAGTTCTGATTTGAGCGGTTTTGCTTGCTTTGTCATAATTCTCTTATAATTGCAGTAACTTAACTAATTATTAAACTCAATACCTATCCGCAAGTTTTTGACCGGGCTGATTCTTTCTTAAGCCCGCTATGTTGCCAGGCGTAAAGCAATCCAGCACCGGCAGCTATGATCCATGCAATCCTGCAACATGGTCAATCGTAAAAAGATAGCCAAACTTGCGACCTTTACTAACCGTTGGTTTTGATCAATGGCACTGCATCCGACGAAACAAGCGATTCTAATTTAACGTCTGGTACCATTTTCAAATCATCCTGTAAACAAAATCCCGCTCTGCCAGTTTTTAAACGTCGGGCTCAAAATGAAAAAGTTCGTGGCCAATTCAGAAAAGGAAGAAGTCGTGTTCGCCATATTATTGACATTATATATCGACAAAGGGTGAAAGTTATATCCGCAAGCATTCAACAGATTCTGCTATCTGACGATGGCATATTTCCGAATAGTGACTTTCCTGTTTTATTCTACCCTGGTGCATTACACATTCCCGATTCTTTCCCGGCAAAATATGTAGCCAGGATATTTTATAAACATGGCTGGTCAAATAGCTGGGACGCCGGGATTTTTGAATATCATCACTATCACAGCATCACTCATGAGGTGCTGGGTGTCTATTCTGGTGAAACCGCACTGCAACTAGGCGGAGAACAAGGGCCAATCCTTACCATTAAGAAAGGCGACGTGCTGATCATTCCGGCTGGTGTGGCGCATAAGAATCTGGGTGCGGAAAATTGTATAGGTGTCGTAGGTGCATATCCGCACGGCATGAAATTCAATGTCAAGTATGGAGAGGAAGGTGAAAGGCCTGAGGCTGACCATCAAATTCAACTAGTCCCAATTCCGACCAACGACCCGCTGTATGCCAAAAGGAAAGGACTTGTCAAGCTTTGGAAGTAGTCGCACCTATAGAAACATTGCTTCTCCCAAACCATGTGCCTAATTATCTGAATCGTTCATTGAGCGAAGTCTATAGTCAGGTTATTTTTTTTTAGTAATAATTAAATTATGATTATTATAAGAACAAAAACTGATCGTGCTCGTTGTTTTACTTAGCCAAACGGTCCTGAACTTAATTTAAACCGGCCTTCCAAATCAATTTATCTTTTAAAACATATGCCTAAAGAAACAGGGGAACCTCTATTCAGTACTAAAACATCACCAAAGGCAGAGCCGGCCTTAATGGAATTATTCAAAGATGGCATCAAGGATATTTACTGGGCAGAGAATCACCTGGTCAAAACCCTACCAAAAATGCAAAATTCTGCCTCCTCTAAAGCGTTGGTAAGCGCTATCGAACATCATTTGGAGGAGACCAAAATTCACGTTTCCAGGCTTGAACAGGTTTTCGGGCTGCTCGGTGAACAAGTAAAGGCGCAAAAGTGCGATGCGATGGAAGGCCTTGCCAAAGAAGGGGAAGGCATTATCGAGAGCACCGAACCGGATACCGCCACCCGTGATGTAGGCATCATCCTAGCTTCACAGAAAGTAGAACATTACGAAATTGCTACGTATGGTGGGCTGACACAACTGGCCAAAACGCTCGGTTTGGATGAGGTGGCGGAATTGTTATATCAGACGTTAACAGAAGAAAAAGCTGCTGATCAAAAACTGACCGAAGTCGCCGAGGGTGATATTAATTATAAAGCATCAGAAGAAGCCTAATCTAATTATGAGCAAAAAGAAACCATCTCCCAAAATGGGTACCGAGGCTGCCATTGATAAACAATTAGCTCCTCAACCTGAAAACGATAAAACAGGACAGCTGGCCGCACATACGGCTGATGCCGCCGATGAACAAATGAACACCAATACCGGCCTGCCCATTAATGACGATCAGAATTCCTTGAAAGCCGGCGACCGGGGGCCAACACTACTGGAAGATTTTATCCTTCGGGAGAAAATTACACACTTCGATCACGAACGGATTCCGGAACGGGTTGTTCATGCCCGGGGCTCCGGCGCGCACGGTGTATTTCAGGTATATAAGCCTCTAAGTGAGGTGACTAAAGCCGGGTTTTTGAACGATCCGAAACGGGAGACCCCAGTTTTCGTGCGCTTTTCTACCGTGGCTGGATCCCGTGGATCCAGCGATCTGGCACGCGACGTGCGCGGCTTTGCTGTTCGATTTTACACCACAGAAGGTAACTTTGATTTGGTAGGGAATAACATGCCGGTGTTTTTTATTCAAGATGCCATTAAATTTCCGGATCTAATCCACGCCGTTAAGCCCGAGCCGGATAATGAAATTCCGCAGGCCGCATCCGCGCATGATACTTTTTGGGACTTTATTTCCCTGATGCCCGAATCTGCACATATGATCATGTGGGCAATGAGCGACCGCGCCTTGCCACGGAGTTACCGGATGATGGAAGGCTTTGGGGTGCATACCTTTCGCCTAATCAATGAAGCAGGCAAAGCCAGTTTTGTTAAATTTCACTGGAAGCCATTATTAGGCGTACACTCGGTTGCCTGGGACGAAGCCCAGAACATTTCGGGCAAAGATCCGGATTTCCACCGCAGGGATCTTTGGGATGCCATCGAAAGCGGTGCTTTCCCTGAATGGGAACTGGGTTTGCAAATCATCCCCGAGGAAGACGAGTTTAAGTATGAATTTGACCTGCTGGATCCTACTAAATTAGTACCCGAAGAATTGGTGCCGGTACAGCGGGTGGGTAAATTAACATTAAACCGTAACCCGGATAATTTCTTTGCAGAAACAGAACAGATCGCTTTTCACCTCGGTCATATTGTGCCGGGAATTGATTTCTCGAATGATCCGCTTCTACAGGGACGGTTATTTTCTTACACCGATACACAGTTGACCCGTCTGGGCGGCCCAAACTTTCAGGAAATTCCTATCAATCGCCCCATCGTACCGGTTTATAATAACCAGCGCGATGGATTTATGCGCCAGACCATCAATAAAGGGAAAACCAGTTATAGCCCGAATTCACTGGGTAATAATGATCCGCAGCAGGTTAAAGAAGCTGACGGCGGTTTTGTAAGCTACCAGGAGCGGATTGAAGCCCGCAAACTCCGTCTACGCAATAAAAGTTTCTTCGATCATTTTAGCCAGGCCCGTTTATTTTTCAACAGCCAGTCCGAGCCGGAAAAGAACCACATCATCGATGCTTTAACTTTTGAGTTAGGTAAAGTAAAAAACGTCGCCATCCGTGAACGCATGTTGGGTATTTTGGCCCAGATAGATGAAGGGCTTGCTACGCAAGTAGCGTACGGATTAGGCTTACATCTGCCGCCTGATCTGCCGGCCAATCAAAGTATACCGGCGGACGGAAATCCCGCAGATTACCAGTCGGTACAAGTTGAAAGTACTTTGGCCAAATCCGCGCCACTAAGCATGGCAAATACGATTAAGGATACCATTAAAAGTCGGAAAGTAGCCATACTTGCCGCTGACGGCGCCAACGCTGCATCCGTCAGCGCCATCAAAAGCAAACTAACTGCAGAGGGAGCGCTGGTAGAAATTATTGCGCCACGAGCCGGTTTCCTGATAGCTGAGAATGACGAACAAATAGCAGTAGATCAAAGTTTTTTGACCGCTGCCTCCGTTTTATTCGACGCTGTATACGTTGCGGGCGGCACTAATGCCGTTGCCACCCTGGCAGCCGAAGCCAATGCGATACACTTTTTAAACGAAGCATTTAAGCATTGCAAAGCCATTGCCGCCCACGACGATGCAATGCAGGTACTGGAAGCCAGCTATTTTAGCAAGAAATTGCCGGCTGATTATAACGAAAATACGGTTTTATCTGAAGGGATCTTTGTTGGAGATGCCAGCGAGAACTTTGCCGCACTATTTGTTAAAATGATTGCGCAGCACCGTTTTTGGGAAAGGGAAAAACCTCGATTAATCCCAGCTTAACTTGACACATATGGCCTCCGGATTTTATCCGGAGGCTTTACTTTTTACATTTATGGATAAACAGATAATACCCATTATTAACGCCGCCCGTAGCGGTGACGTAACCTTATTACAGTCACTGGTTACTTCCGAAACAAATATTAATAGCAACGACGAGAAAGGCTATACACCACTTATAATTGCTTGTTACAACAATCAGCTCGGAGCGGCAAATTGGCTCATCGATCATGGTGCTAATGTTAATGCAACAGATTTTGGCGGTAATACGGCCCTGATGGGCGCTTGTTTTAAGGGCCACGAGGATATTGTAGAATTATTGATCGCCAATGGCGCAGACCTAAATAGGCAACACGGCAACGGTGGCACCGCCCTGATGTTCGCTGCGATATTTGGACGACACGATATCCTTAGCATCTTACTTAAACATGGTGCCGACAAAACGCTTCTGGATAGTAGAGGGCTTTCTGTTTTTGACCTCGTTGTGCAACAAGGTAACGAAGTTGCTCTGGAAATACTTGAATGTTATGTTTAGCTAACCCGCCGTTGTTTGCAAATAATCGTTAGGGTGGTGAATGCTGTAGCTTAGCTTATGGACGACAGGCGCCGGTGTGTAAAGTTAAACATCAGTCTCAAGATGCGCTGAGTGATTCGTTGCCATTTGACGATGAGTGATTTCTAAAATGTATATTTTAATCAATTTTATGCGGGGTAATTCGTTTGAGAATATAAGAAAGCAAAAACGAGAAGAATACATAGGCCACAAATATAAAATAACCTGGTTGTAACGAAGTGCCGTTGGTCGTCACGACAATGAGTGAACTCGTATGCATGTTCAAATTAGACAATTGGCTTTTGAGAATGCCATTTAAACCGATATAGGTCATCAACATGCCTACGATCATCACGTCAGCCATGTCCCATTTATGCAGTTCAAACGTCAGATAACGAACTACCGGGTGGTCCGCAATTTTTTTAGGGCTCAAAATGTGTATGCCTTTGGCAACCAGTCTTAATAAGGGCAGGATGAGTACGAACAGGCAGATCAGTATGCCGACAACTATTGCGTCCGGTTTAGACTGACCAATTAATGTTTCCACGATCCCCAGAATGCTTTTGCTTTGATAAAATAAGACCTGGTTTTGAAACTGGACCTTTTCGCCCAATAATAATAAGTCCAATGACTGTATACGGGCATCAACTTCAACAACAGGAACCAGGCTGCCTACGGCCAGTAATACGAATGCAAAAATTAAAGCAAATACAAATAAAACGGTTTGTAAATGCACCTGCTTTCGTAGTCCCCACCATAGGAGCAGCGCTGCCAGAACGCAACCTAGCAATGCGCCGACAAATTTATTTTTGGCCTTTTCAATAAGCATTAACCGCTCTTTAATGCGCTGGTTAAACGTTAGCGGATCGGCTACCTGATATTTTTTATACACATACCTGGTAACCTCGTAATTGGATACGCTGGTGCTGTCATAGATTTGCCTGGTCAATTGGCCAATCTTGCTTCCCGCGATATTTTTAAGGCGCTGCTCACTCTCGGGGCTACCAACTTTTGCCACCAGGGTTTTGGCAAATGGTTTCACCAGTGTCTGGGCCTCCGCAGAATCTACCAGGGCATTAAAGGCCAGCTTTTTCAATTTGCCACCCAAACTTTTTTGAGGCTTATTAATTTCGGCCACGGTTTGGGCAATTAAGCCGTGCATTTCTTTTTCGACGGCTATTCTTAACTGCTTCCGTTGCTCCGGTGTAATATGGTAATCCTCCACCTGGTGACCAAGAACTTCACTAAGCCTGTCGCGCCATTGATCAATAGAAAACAAGCCGAAGGTGACGCTGTTGGACAGGCTATAATCTTCTTTGACGTCCTCCCGTTCAGCGGAAAGCGCGGCAAGCCGGTAACCCGAAAATACAGCCCCGGCCAGCAATGCGCTCAGCCCTGTGATCAGCAATATATTGTAAACCGTGTACTTCATTTAATGCGCGTCATAGGGTGTGATGTACTTCAAAATGGTAGATAGAATCAGTCCATACAGCACAAAGCTGATAAAGATGATGTAACCTGGTTGTAAAGCGGTGTTATTGGTGGTGATCAGGGTAAGTGTTTCACTGTGTAAGTTTAACATGGCTAACTGGCTATCTAGTAATCCGTTCAGGCCGATGTAGGTCATCAGTATAGCGATGACGATCACATCGGCCATACTCCATTTCCCCGACTGGAAAGCGAAATATTTAACGACCCTGTTTTCAGCAATCCGGCGTTTACTCAGCAAATGGATCCCGGTAGAACTTAACTTCATGATCGGGAAAAGTATACTAAAGCATAATATCAAAATACCTACACCGATAGAATCTGCCGCAGGTTGTTTCATCAGCACCTCAACAACTCCCAGGATACTTTTACTTTCATAAAAAAGCACCTGTTCTTTAAAAACCACATGTTGCCCCAACAAAACAAAATCCAGCGTTTTGATGCGGCAGTCCACTTCGATCATGGATGCGCTCAGGCCTACCCATAGGAGGATAAAAGCAAATAATAAGGAAAGTATGAAAAGCGTTCCGTGTAACTCGACCCGCTTACGCAAGGCCCACCACAAGGCTAACACGGCCAAAATACAACCCAGCATACCGAAACAATAATGGTACATATCAACGCGTATGTCCTGCAGCAATTTGTCCAGTTTAGTATTGAGTTCTTCTGTTGATCTAACGCCGTACTTATGGTACATCGCATTAAACAACCTATGATTGGCCTGAAGCGTGCTATCCATAATATCGGTATGCTGCAGATCGTTAAATTTACTCATGGCCAGGTTGCTTAACTGCGCCTTTTCATGGGGATTATCTACTTTGGCAATAATAGAACGGGCAAATCCGGGCACCTGTGCACGGATCTTATCCGTTTTTACAAACGTTTTAATAGCCAATTTTCGGATCTTACCGGAAAAGCTTTGCGGCTTTTGATTAACCATCGCTTCCGCCTTATCGATTAACGCATTGAGCACTTGTTCCACTTCAACTTGTAATTGCCGTTTTTGCCGGGGGGTAAGTTTGAAGTGGCGAACCTGTTGGTTAACGATACCGGATACCTGGCTTCGCCAGTTTTCTATCGAAAGAAGCCCGAAGGATATATTATTAATATTAGAGTGGTCCGCTTTGATCATTCCTGTCGGGCAGAAAGTTCACGCAGGCGATAACCGAAATAACCTTCGCAAGCCAGCAATAAAGCCAAACCCAGAATAAGCCGCAGTTTCAGGACCAGAAATTTTTGATGATTTGTTTTCAATTATTGGATTTCAGCGGTATATGAAAAACGGTTTTCATGCTAGAATTGTTTGGCATAGGCGGACGACAAGTGTATTTTACTTATCACCAGAGCAGTTTAAATGCTAATCACCTAAATAAAAGTACAGCGCAGTTGTTTTTGATGAAGGACCGCGTCAGGCAGCCGCCGGCTTCTTTTTTACACTTAGTTTTTTCGCCAAACGGTTTTGCTTGGGCTCCTCATCGCCCAGGATAATGCCCCACGACTTCAAACTATCCACCCGGTCAAATATGATCTTCAAAACCGCAATCACCGGAATAGATAAAAACATGCCGGGTATGCCCCAGACCATTTCTCCAATAATTACACCTAATACCGTGATCAATGCGTTAATCCGAACTTTTGATCCTACAACCAACGGCAACAAGATATTACTGTCCAGAAGATGAGTGATCACCAGCGTGACCATGACGTAAATAACCGTGGCTTGATCCGGTGATGTGGCAAGCGTAACAGCCGAGCTCACGATCAGCGCCGTGAAAATCCCGATATAGGGGATGATATTAAATAAGCCGGTAATCAAACCTAGGAGGATTGCATATTTAACGCCTAACAACATAAAAGTTACGCTCACAACCACCGCTATAATAGCCATTTCAATGAGCAGGCCTATGATGTACTTCCGAATGATCTGTTGAACATTTTCAATAATGTCGTGAACAACTGTTTTATTGTCCTCTTCAAATACTGATTCCAAAAAGCGCATGATTAATTTACGGTATAATAAAAAGAAGAAGGTGTAAATAAAGGTAAAAACCAAAAATAACAGGATACCGGAAAGCGATAGGAGTGTGGCACCAACAACAGCACTACCTGAAGCCACCACCTTGTTGGTCGTGTTGGCGACAAATGTCATCTGTTTGTGTTTGGTGACATGGAAGCTGGAGCGTATCCAATCCATAATTCCGTCCTGTGTCTTATGTAACTGGTCCTGAAACTGTGGCCAGTCGCTAGCCAGGCCGGATATCTGCGAACCAATTATGTAAAGGAGTCCACCTATGCAGGCAAGCATGGAAATCACCGCCAGCATGGACGCTGCGCTACGAGGTAATCGTAATCTACTTTCCAGGAATGCGGCGACTGGCAATAAAAGAATGGAGAACAGACAGGAAAATATTAAAGGTGACAGGATCTCCTTGGCGATGATCACAATATAAACTAAGGAAATGAGGCTGAATAAAACTGCTGCCAGTTTAAGATAAAATGGCAAACCTTTGAATTGTTTAATATCCATTTTGATTATTGGCTTTTACCGCGCATTAGCGAGATGATCCAGATGATAAGTGCTACTACAACGACTACCGCGAGCACGCCGACTGCTGCGCCTGCTTTAAAGATTCCACCAATGACAGCGCAGCTGTTCAGCGAAATTATCAGGCAAAACGTGAGGATGGATACGTAAATTTTTTTCATTTGATTATATTTAGCAGTAATGATAGGACACAAACATTGGTATTGGGAACTTTGTTTCGAACAATCACTACCGGGCCGGCAGCATTCCCGAAAGGACAATACAACCACTCTCTAAAAACTTTCTTTTAATCGTGGCTAAAAAGCGCATTCTTATTCAAGGAGTTATTGTTTAATTTGTTTCCGATTTACCAATATTTATTTCAGCTAATTTATTTGTAAAGTTGTACGATATTTTAGTAAGTCACCTTATCACCTGCTGCTACGGGCGGCGTACAGCCGGATCTTAACTTGAAAAATGCTGGCGACAATTTTGATAAATTGTATGTGCGCAATATGGTTGGCGGTCATAAAAACACGGTCGAGGCGTTTCTCAACTATGCGGTGAATGGAAAAGATCCGACGGTGAAAGCCTGGGCACAGCATATGCTACCTACGCTAAAGCATCACCTGGACGAAATCAAATCAATTAGTAAACAACTTTAAAGACAATGGCTGAGCGAGAAAATGCAAATGAAATCCGGGGAAGGGAAAGCCCTGGCAGTAACCGCGGAAATGAGGGGTTTAATGAAGATTTTGCAGGTACTGATCCGCAAATAGAAAGCGAGATACGGTCTGAATATATGGACGATGCTACCAGTGAACTAACTGCGAAAATTGAAATAAAGCATGCCAACCGCCACCTTCATAAAGGGGAGGATGATGCCAGGTTTAAGGACCGTGACGAATGAAAATTAAAACTGACACCACTATGAAAGCAATACGAATTCACGAATTCGGCAGCTACGACGTACCGGAGCTGGATGAAATTGACATTCCAAAACAGACAGCCGATGAAGTGCTGATCAAAGTTTACGCAAGTGCTGTTATCCAGTAGATCATAAACTATTTGCAGGAGAAGCACAGGAAAAATTCCCGACTAAATTCCCGTTAACTATTGGAGGGGACGTATCGGGCTTAGTTGAACAGGTAGGTAACCAGGTATCCAATTTCAGTGTTGGCAAGATAGATTTTCTGTTTTCTCTAACCAGTTTTTTGTTAATAGTTCATTATCCAAAATACAAGACAGTCTGCCCAAAAAACGGTCCATACCCTGCAACGTCAATAGTACTTTAAACCTTCACCATTTGATTTTTCGGAATGGCATGAAATTAGGTGATTATAGGATAATGAACATAATTATGGAAGGTCAAAACTTACACACCCTCGTTCTATTGAAGGCAATAGATTTGGAATTAAAAAGATTGTTACTTGCAGAATTGGAAATTATTCATTCAAAAAGCGTAGCATGAATTATGAAAGCATTTAAAGCAAACGCATCGGTCATATTTACAGATGCCACTGGCTGTCGGGTAGACACTTTTGTGATTTTTGATTCAGACCCGTATACTGGCCTTACCCATATTAATCACGAAAACTTGAAAGTGCATGCTGACAGGTTGGAACTGCATAAAAATTCCGCATGTGAACATCATATGCCACTTCAAGATGCTTTCAGTTTTGAAATGATCAGAAAGCTTCGTGATAAATATGCTGCTGTTGATAAAACTAAAAAATCAACGTTTAGTAAAATTTCGGAATTACAGGTATTTTCGCAAGCGTCCTAGGATTTACATAACTGTTAGTTCAGAGAAAATCAGCAAATATTATTCCATGCCGTGCAAATTGACGTACTTTTTTAGCCTTTTGTGCTCAACGGGGCTATTCAACCACTGCAATTTATCCCTCAGTGAAGTGCGACGGAAGGATACATTTGACTACGTTCCAATAGAGTACTGGCTTCTTAGGAGCCGAGATATTGAAATTAATAACCTGATTACGTTGTTGTAAAAGAAGATCCAGATTTGACCTAAATGATTACCGGTCGAGGTTCAAGTAGGTGCTAAAATCCTAAAATACCAAAATTCGTTGTCATGAAAAGCACAATGCTTTGAATCAGGTTAAGTTAATTGATGCCCCAGGTACAAAATCACTCAAACAACTTCTATCATTAGCTTAACTTGGTATTAATTAGGTTTGTACAAGCTTTAATTATGCTCATGCCCTAATCATTCATTGAATAACAATCAACCGTTGGCAGGTTCTTTTATTGGTATTTGCAGCCCGGCAGCAAATGTGGGAAGATAGGTCAATATTTATGCCCATCATAACAGTATTATTCATTAGCATCAAGTTCGTGATAAAAGCTGAAATCAGGAGCGTTAAGGACGACGAAAGCTGAAAACGGACATATTCCCAATCCGGCTTTGCCGTATTCTTGATAGCCTGCAGTTCCATTTTTAATAATTGAATTTTTGCCGTCTTGCTCGCATGTGCTGAATTTACTGGAAAGTTCATTGGCTCAACAGGCAACGCGGCCTTCATCGCCTCTTCTATATATCCAACAATTTTATCCATATTTCAGCGTGCTGTATGCTGGCTTTTAAACCTGATAGCCTTTGTGCTAAAAGCTGCTGTTTAGCGATCATTTTACCTTATCTAATAGTAAGAATTAAATTTAGAATTTAGTTTTTAACTAACCCTCGCGTTATATCCCGTTTTTTTACGGTGATTTGCAACCCACCCAAAGGATTTGATTGTGACCATTTAAAAACATGTTTAACACCATTATTTCCAAATCAACTTGACTTCGACGCCCATCAGTCGTAATTTTTGCAGGCCTGGAGTTTGGCTATTAAGGATCACAAAGCAAACTTTCGGTTCGATTGTTAGTTTTAAAATTCATATGCAATGCCGAAGTAGTTGCCGTTGTGAGTTTCTCAAAAGTATTTCAATTTAAAAGCCTGTTTACATGCACATTCAAAAGACGCTTCTTTATATTGACGATTGCCAAATCGACCATGATATTTTAGAGATCAGGCAGCGGGCCTATCAGTTATTTGATCATATCGATCACTACTTCGACGGTCCTTCAGCAATTGAACATCTATTTGCGCACAAGCATGATCCTAGTAAACTGCCGGACGTGATATTCGTCGACCTCTACATGGTTGGTTACGACGGCTGGCATTTCCTGAACGATTTTGAGCGTCTGTTGCCTTATTTGATCAAGCATATACGTGTTTATATTGTAACATCTTCAGTAGATGCAAACGATTTGTCGGAAGCAGAAAAGTATAAATTCGTTCAGGGTTATATTACCAAGCCTGTAGCGTTGAACGGAGCGAACAAATTGGATGTATACTGAGAGTAGCATCTCGACGACCTTGAATTTCTTTGCACACCGATATATCAATTGGCTAGCACATACTTTTGTAGGAGCGTGATTTATAACGCCTCGATAAACGGAACTATACATTGTTTATTTCTGTTATTAAAGTTGGATTACGGCATCATAGTTGACTGATTAATAATAAAATAAATATGAATCATTTTAAAACTTTTTTGTTAGGTATTGCAACCGCTTTTGGTATTTATTATATTACTAAAAAGCGCGACGATGGTAGTTCATTATTAGACGACATTTTAGAAAATCCTTCAGATGTTGCCAATAAAGCAAAAGACATAGTTATTGATCAGGCTGTCGAAAGTATCAAGTGTAAGCTAACCTAAGCAATTTCAGTACCCCGCGCTTAAGCGGGAACGCTGGAATGATAAACCAAGATCAGGCAACTGGTGTTTGTCAATTATACTTTGCCCGAGAGGGATTACCTAATTGTCGAATCGACCAGTTTTCCGCTCGCTATTTGCGCGTAGTAGGACAGAGGGTGCGACTTGACTTGGTTTTCAAAGCATAATTAATTTATCCCTGCCTCAATTACTTTATTATTTTTTCGGGATCTTCCAAAGTTAAATTTAAACACATGCGAGGAGCTAAGATTGATATGGTCCGCCCGGCACACCCCATCCCCATATAGGCATCGGCATATCAGGCGGTTCTTCTAATTTATCCAGCTTAGAA
>NZ_WWEO01000038.1 GCF_009928685.1 Mucilaginibacter agri
AGAATCAAGAATCGAGAGACAAGAATCAAGACAACAGAACTTCAAGCTAATTACCATTTTTCAGCATATGGTTGGTGTTGTCGCCGACCATTCCGCTTTCGCAGGGTCTCTCACGGAGGACCCTGCGCTTCAGGACAGACTTATTGCTAAGTATTGCAGGGTCCTCTGCGAGAGACCCTGCAGGGACAGAAAACACTTCCAATAAGATTCTTCACTATCGTTCTGAATGACAAATGGAGCGGTAATAACTATTCGAATCTCATCTCTAAATTTTACTTCCTGATATTATTTTGAAAATCAAATAATTCACTTATCTTTGCCGTCCCTGAAAGGAGGTATGAGGGTATATGATTATAGTAAACATTAAAGACGGAGAATCTTTAGACAAAGCGTTAAAACGCTTCAAAAAGAAATTTGAGAAAACCGGTGTATTGCGCGAACTACGCAGTCGTCAGGCATTCGAGAAAAAGTCTGTTTCCCGCAGACACGAGATCAAACATGCGATCTACAAACAAAACATGAACTTAGACCAGGCGTAATTTTACAACTTTGTAAAATTTACACTTTGTTTATCTAAATATTAAAACTATTTGTACATTGAATTTCTCAATGTATAAGTAGTTTTTATGTTTTTAGAGCGGTTTATCCACTACATTCAGCACGAAAAGCGCTACTCTGCGCACACGGTGACCGCTTACCAAAACGATCTGGAGCAATTTTTTGCCTTCCTGAGCCAAACTCCCGAACTTGAACTTACCGAAATAACCCATCACCATATCCGCAACTGGATTGTGGAGCTGATGAATGACGACCGCAGCGCGCGTACCGTTAACCGAAAGATTGCCACGCTACGCAAATACTTTAAGTTTCTGGTGCAGGAAAAACTGATTGAGGCAAATCCTGCATCGCGCGTGCAAACACCTAAAATTTCTAAGCAATTGCCCGTTGTGGTAGAGGATGAGAAGCTATCTAAAATGCTGGATGGCGAGGATATTTTTACGCCCGACTTTAAAGGCATGCGCGATAAGCTGGTAATAGAACTACTGTTTGGTACCGGTATTCGCCTGGCCGAGCTTTTGGGCATTAAAGAGACTGATTATAACTCTTACGAGGGTACTATAAAAGTACTGGGGAAGCGTAATAAAGAACGCCTGGTTCCGGTAAACACCCAGCTAAAGGCCCTGCTGGCCGATTACATAGGGTTAAAAAAAAGTGAAATTTTTAATAACAAATCGTTAACGCTAATCGTTACAAATAAGGGAGCCGATGCTTATCCGAAACTAATTTATTTAATAGTGCATAAATATCTGTCAGGCATATCAACACAGGATAAAAAAAGCCCCCACGTGCTCAGGCATACCTTTGCAACCACATTGCTAAATAAAGGAGCCGATTTAAACGCTATTAAAGAATTGTTAGGGCATGCAAGCCTCAGTGCAACCCAAGTTTACACCCACAACTCAGTGGAACGTTTAAAATCTATTTATAAACTGGCCCATCCAAAGGCTTAAACAAGGAGGAAACATGAAAATTTCAGTTCAGTCAATTCATTTCAACGCCGACAAAAAATTGTTAGACTTTATACAGAAGAAAGTAAATAAGCTCGACCAATTTTATGATAAGATAATTAGCGGCGAAGTATACCTGAAATTGGAGAATGTAGAGGATGAATCAAATAAAATAACGGAGATCAAATGCCTGATACCTGGTAGCCAGTTATTTGTAAAAGAAAAGTGCAAAAGTTTTGAAGAAGCCACAGACTTGGCAGTAGAAAGTTTGCGCCGCCAGATTGAACGACACAAGCAGAAAAAAGCCGCTGCAGCAGAAACAGCCGCGAAAGTGGTGCTTACTGCAACAGCACTGGAAGACGAATATTAAAGATAAAAAGGCCTTTAAAATGGCCAAAATCGACGGGTTTTACGCCCGTCGATTTTTTTTGTAAAAAAATTTTGTTCTGGAGTAAAAATGTGTAGATTTGCATTCCCTTTTGAGAAGGTCATCAACGAAAGATGAAGACAACAAAAGGTGTTCTTTAAAATAGTAATAAAAGCCTCCTTAGCTCAGCTGGTAGAGCAACTGACTTGTAATCAGTAGGTCATTGGTTCGATCCCGATAGGAGGCTCAGAAAATTTTGATTTTCGATTTGTAATATGAAATTAAAAGTTCATATTTGCGACCCGAAACACACAAAAGGTTTCGATGGGGAGATTCCAGAGCGGCCAAATGGATCAGACTGTAAATCTGCTGTCTTACGACTTCGGAGGTTCGAATCCTCCTCTCCCCACAAACATCAATGAGTGAGTTGTTGATTGAGTGAGTAAGTGAGTTTTTATTCACTAACCCAGTCCTTCACTAACCCACTCATTGTTTGCGGAAGTAGCTCAGTTGGTAGAGCGATAGCCTTCCAAGCTATAGGTCGCGAGTTCGAACCTCGTCTTCCGCTCGGTAGGTTATTAAGTTACTGAGTTATTAGGTTTAGAAAGATTAGTGTCGAAGTAACTTAATAACATATAATAACTAATAACCTGAGCAAAAAACATAAGCCGACGTAGCTCAGGGGTAGAGCACTTCCTTGGTAAGGAAGAGGCCAAGGGTTCAAATCCCTTCGTTGGCTCGGAGTTTTATAGCAATATAAAGCAACAATTTAAATAGAAAATTAACCTACAAACATTTTATAAATCATGGCAAAAGAAAAGTTTGACCGCAGCAAGCCGCACTTAAACATCGGTACAATCGGTCACGTTGACCACGGTAAAACAACCCTTACCGCAGCTATCACTAAAGTTTTGGCTGACAAAGGTTTTTCAGAAGCTCGTTCATTCGATTCAATCGACTCTGCTCCTGAAGAAAAAGAGCGTGGTATTACTATCAATACTGCTCACGTTGAGTACTCTACTGCTAACCGTCACTATGCACACGTTGACTGTCCAGGTCACGCGGATTACGTGAAAAACATGGTTACTGGTGCTGCTCAAATGGACGGTGCAATTATCGTTGTTGCAGCTACTGATGGTCCAATGCCTCAAACTCGTGAACACATCCTGTTGTCTCGCCAAGTAGGTGTGCCTTCATTAGTTGTGTTTATGAACAAAGTTGACATGGTTGATGATCCAGAACTATTAGAATTAGTAGAAATGGAAATCCGTGAGTTATTATCATTCTACGATTTCCCTGGTGATGATATTCCTGTTATTCAAGGTTCAGCTCTTGGTGGCTTAAACGCAGAACCAAAATGGGTTGAAAAAATTATGGAGTTAATGGATGCTGTAGATAGCTACATTCCAATCCCTCCACGTTTAACTGACCTTCCTTTCTTGATGCCAGTTGAGGACGTATTCTCAATCACTGGTCGTGGTACTGTAGCAACAGGCCGTATCGAGCGTGGTGTTATCAACTCTGGTGACGCTGTGGATATCTTAGGTATGGGTGCAGAAAACTTAAAATCAACTGTAACTGGTGTTGAAATGTTCCGCAAGATCCTTGATAGAGGTGAAGCAGGTGACAACGTAGGTTTATTGTTACGTGGTATTGATAAAGAAACTATCCGTCGTGGTATGGTTATTTGCAAACCAGGTTCAGTAACTCCACACACAGATTTCAAAGCCGAAGTATACGTATTATCAAAAGCTGAAGGTGGTCGTCACACTCCATTCTTCAACAGATACCGTCCACAATTCTATTTCCGTACTACAGACGTTACAGGTGAAATTACCTTAGCAGAAGGTGTAGAAATGGTTATGCCAGGTGATAACGTTACGATCACTGTTTCTTTGATCAACGCAATCGCAATGGAAAAAGGTCTACGTTTCGCTATCCGTGAGGGTGGTCGTACAGTAGGTGCTGGTCAGGTAACTGAAATTTTGAAATAAGAAATTTCAAAAGGTTAATTAGAAACGTAAGTCTGCACGTGTAACAACTGCAGACTTATGTTTTCTTAATAATACACGGGAATAGTTCAACGGTAGAATAGAGGTCTCCAAAACCTTTGATCAGGGTTCGAATCCTTGTTCCCGTGCTTAATAACTTTGAATAAATAACAAAAATGTCTAACGTAGCTGAATATATCAAAGGCTCTTACGAAGAGTTAACGCAAAAGGTAACATGGCCAACCATGCGCGAGCTGCAAAACAGCGCAGTGTTAGTATTGGTTGCAGCTGTTATTATTTCAGCTGTAATTTTTGGTATGGACCAGATTATTGGTTATTTAATCAAGCAGTTTTATAGTTCACTTACTTAATATTAAAGGATACGAATGAGTGAAAATTTAAAATGGTACGTGGTTAGGGCCATTAGCGGGAAAGAAAAGAAAGTTAAACAATATTTAGATGCCGAAATTAATCGTTTGGGCCTTTCGCATTTAGTACCCCAGGTGTTAATACCTACCGAAAAGTACTACCAGATGCGTGATGGTAAAAAGATCGCTAAAGAGCGTAACTTTTTCCCGGGCTATGTATTAATGGAAGCTGCTTTAGATGGTGAGCTTGAGCACATCATTAAAAATATAAACAGCGTTATTGGTTTCCTGGGTGATAAAGCCGGAAATGCAATTCCACTTCGCCAGGCCGAAGTTAACCGTATTTTAGGTAAGGTTGACGAGATGACCACACAAGGCGAAACCATGAATGTACCATACTACGTTGGCGAAAACGTTAAGGTAATGGATGGTCCTTTCAACGGTTTCAGCGGTGTTATCGAAGAGGTGAACGAAGAGAAAAAGAAACTGAAAGTAATGGTAAAGATATTCGGTCGTCGTACGCCGCTCGAATTGAATTACATGCAGGTAGAGAAAGAATAATTAGTAGCGAGTAGTTAGTATCAAGTATCGAGATACAAGGATACTAGTATAAGCGAAGCAAAAAATATAGGTTAAAAGAATAGGTAAAGGGTCTTGATACTTGATACTGAATACTTGATACCAACGAAGAGTGTTTTAAATGTTACAGAGCTTCCACTTACTAACATTAAGTACAAATAAATTTAAGTAAAATGGCAAAAGAAGTCGGTGCGTTAGTAAAGCTACAAGTGAAAGGCGGCGCGGCAAATCCATCGCCACCAATTGGCCCTGCATTGGGTGCAAAAGGTGTTAACATCATGGAGTTTTGCAAGCAGTTTAATGCGCGTACCCAGGATAAACCTGGTAAAGTGCTTCCTGTAGTTATTACTGTGTATGTAGACAAGTCTTTTGATTTTATCATCAAAACACCTCCGGTAGCAATCCAATTATTGGAAGTTGCTGGTTTAAAAGGTGGTTCGGCAGAGCCAAACCGTAAAAAGGTTGCCAATGTAAATTGGGATCAGGTTGAAACTATCGCCAAAGATAAAATGACTGACTTAAATGCATTCACAGTTGAGTCTGCCATGAAAATGGTGGCTGGTACTGCACGCAGTATGGGAATTACCGTATCTGGTACAGCACCCTGGAATAATTAATTAACACAAATCAGTTAAAGAAAGTGGCTAGATTAACAAAAAATCAAAAAGCAGTACTCTCCAAAATTGAGGCTAACAAATCGTACACATTACAAGAAGCTACGGCTTTGGTAAAGGATATAACCACTACCAAATTTGATGCTTCTGTTGATATCGATGTACGTTTAGGTGTTGATCCACGTAAAGCCAATCAAATGGTGCGTGGTATCGCAACTTTACCTCATGGAACCGGCAAAACTGTACGTGTATTGGTGCTTTGTACTCCTGATAAGGAACAAGAAGCAAAAGATGCAGGTGCTGATTTTGTAGGTTTGGATGACTATATTGCTAAAATAGAAGGCGGATGGACTGATGTTGATATCATTATCACTATGCCTAGCGTTATGGCTAAAGTAGGTAGACTAGGACGTATCCTGGGTCCACGTAACTTAATGCCTAACCCTAAATCAGGTACTGTAACCCCTAACGTGGGTCAGGCAGTAACTGATGTAAAAGGTGGTAAAATCGACTTCAAGGTTGACAAAACCGGTATCATCCACGCCTCAATAGGTAAAGTATCTTTCGCACCTGAGAAGATTTATGAGAATGCATTAGAAGTATTGCAGGTTATCTCTAAATTAAAACCTTCTTCAGCAAAAGGAACATACTTTAAGAGCATTCACGTCTCTTCTACAATGTCGCAAGGAATCACAGTTGAAACTAAATCAGTAGCAGGAATTTAATCATGAACAGAGAAGAAAAAAACGACCTAGTTGTTGCTCTTGCTGATCAGATGAGAGAGTTCGGTAATTTTTATATTACTGATACTTCAGACCTGTCAGTTGAAAAGATCAACAAGATCCGTCGCAAATGTTTCGAAAGTGACATTACCATTAAAGTAGCTAAAAATAGCCTTATCCGTAAAGCTATGGAAGCTGTTGGTGGCGACTTTGAAGATGTATACGGCGTTTTAAAAGGTGCATCATCTATCATGTTCTCAAAATCAGCTACTGCTCCGGCAAAACTGATCAAAGAACTTAGAAGAGCAGGTGATAAACCAGTTTTAAAAGCAGCTTACATCGATTCATCAACCTTTATTGGCGATGATCAATTAAATGCATTAGTTGCATTGAAATCTAAAGAGCAATTGATCGGTGAGATCGTTGGCTTATTACAATCTCCTGCTAAGAATGTTATTTCTGCTCTACAATCAGGCGGAAACACAATTGCAGGACTTGTTAAAACATTACAAGAAAGAGAAGGTTAACCGAACACCTATAAAGTTCGATTTAAAAATTACGTAATTAAGAAAAATTTAAATAAAATGGCAGATTTAAAATCGTTTGCTGAACAGTTAGTAAACTTAACAGTAAAAGAAGTTAACGAATTAGCTCAGATCCTTAAAGATGAGTACGGTATTGAGCCAGCTGCTGCTGCAGTAGCTGTTGCAGCTCCTGCTGCTGGTGGCGATGCTCCTGCAGCTGCTGCTGAGCAAACATCTTTTGATGTTATCTTGAAAGAAGCTGGTGGTCAGAAATTAGCAGTTGTAAAACTTGTTAAAGACTTAACTGGTTTAGGCTTAAAAGAAGCTAAAGATTTAGTTGACGGTGCACCTAAAGAATTAAAAGCTGGTGTATCTAAAGAAGAAGCTGAATCACTTAAAAAGCAATTAGAAGAAGCAGGCGCTGTTGTTGAAGTTAAATAATTTTAACTTCAGGCGTTAGCCTTAAGCATAAGACTCCGACCTTTTTTGGTCGGGGTCTATTGCTATTTATATGGTTCTCATTTAATGAGATATGAGATTTTGAATGTGAGATGTGAGTTAAACAAGATGTTTTCTCCAGGCTCATATCTCACATCTCAAGTCTATCGAATAAATAAACTTAAATTATAATCCCTTGGCAAACAACAATAATCAAAGAGTAAACTTTGCAACCAGCAGGCACGTAATTGATTACCCTGATTTTCTGGATGTTCAGTTGCAATCTTTCAGGGAATTCTTTCAGTTGGAAACCACTTCAGACAACCGTCATACCGAAGGCTTGTTTAAAGTGTTTGCTGAGAACTTCCCGATCTCAGATTCAAGAAACATCTTTGTTTTAGAGTTTCTTGATTACTTTATTGACCCGCCACGTTATGATATACAAGAGTGTATCGAACGCGGATTAACTTACAGTGTTCCGTTAAAAGCCAAGCTGCGCTTATCATGTAATGATGAAGAGCACGAAGACTTTGAAACCATTGTACAGGACGTGTACCTGGGTACTATCCCGTACATGACTCCTAAAGGTACATTCGTTATCAATGGTGCCGAGCGTGTAATCGTATCTCAGTTACACCGTTCACCAGGTGTGTTCTTTGGTCAGAGCCGCCACACCAACGGTACTAAATTATACTCTGCCCGTGTTATCCCTTTCAAAGGTTCATGGATTGAGTTTGCTACAGACGTTAACAACGTAATGTATGCTTATATCGACCGTAAAAAGAAATTCCCGGTTACTACCTTACTTCGTGCTATCGGTTACGATTCGGATAAAGACATCTTAGAATTGTTTGAACTTGCCGACGAAGTTAAAGTAAGCAAATCTGGCCTGAAGAAATTCATCGGCCGTAAGCTTGCTGCAAGGGTGCTTAAAAAATGGGTTGAAGACTTCGTGGACGAAGATACTGGTGAAGTAGTATCTATCGACCGTAACGAGATCATCCTTGAGCGCGAAACCGTGCTGGAAGACGACCATATTGACATGATCATCGATGCAGGTGTGAAAACCATTATCCTTAATAAGGAAGATGCTTCTACCAGCGGTGATTATACCATTATATACAACACTTTACAAAAAGATACTTCGAACTCGGAGAAAGAAGCGGTTGAGCACATCTACCGTCAGTTACGTAACGCCGAACCACCTGATGAGGAAACTGCTCGTGGTATCATCGATCGTTTATTCTTCTCTGATAAAAGATATGATCTGGGCGATGTAGGTCGTTACCGCATCAACCGTAAACTGAAGTTAGAAACTTCAAACGAAACTAAGGTTTTAACCAAGCAGGATATTATTGCTATCGTTAAATACCTGATCAAACTGATCAACTCTAAAGCTGAGGTGGATGATATCGATCACTTGTCAAACCGTCGTGTTCGTACGGTAGGCGAGCAGCTTTATGCACAGTTTGGTGTAGGTTTAGCACGTATGGCACGTACCATCCGCGAGCGTATGAACATTCGTGATAACGAGGTGTTCACACCAACAGACCTTATCAATGCACGTACACTATCTTCTGTGATCAACTCGTTCTTCGGAACTAACCAGTTATCACAGTTTATGGACCAAACCAATCCACTGGCAGAGATTACGCACAAGCGTCGTCTGTCAGCTTTAGGTCCAGGTGGTCTGTCACGTGAGCGTGCAGGTTTCGAGGTTCGTGACGTTCACTACACCCACTACGGTAGGTTGTGTACTATCGAAACTCCAGAGGGACCAAACATCGGTTTGATCTCTTCACTTTGCGTACACGCTAAGATCAACAACTTAGGCTTTATCGAAACTCCGTACAAACGCGTAGTTGATGGTAAAGTTGAAGTTCAGGAACCAGTAATTTACTTATCGGCAGAGGATGAAGATGGTAAAACCATCGGCCAGGCTAATGCCCATTATGATGATAACGGTGTTTTTGCTAACCCACGTGTTAAAGCACGTTTCGAAGGTGACTTCCCGGTTATTGAGCCAGAGCGTCTGGACTTAATGGATATTGCACCTAACCAGATCACCTCTATCGCGGCTTCGCTGATTCCGTTCTTGGAACATGATGATGCTAACCGTGCCTTGATGGGATCTAACATGCAACGCCAGGCAGTGCCTTTGTTGCGTCCGGAAGCTCCTATCGTTGGTACTGGTTTGGAAGGCCGTGTAGCAAAAGACTCTCGTACCCTTATCAACGCCGAAGGCGATGGTGTGGTTGAGTATGTTGATGCTAACGAGATCCGTATTAAATATGATCGTAACGAAGACGACCGTTTGGTGTCTTTCGATGGCGATAGCAAAAGCTACCGCTTAACCAAGTTCAAGAAAACCAACCAGAGCACAACCATTAACTTGAAGCCAATTGTTAAAAAAGGCGAAAGAGTTTTAAAAGGACAAGTATTGTCTGAAGGTTATGCTACCCAAAATGGTGAGCTTGCACTGGGCCGTAACTTAAAAGTCGCGTTCATGCCTTGGCAAGGATATAACTTTGAGGATGCGATCGTAATTTCTGAGCGTGTTGTATCGCAGGATATCTTTACTTCTATCCACGTAGAAGAGTTTGAACTTGAAGTTCGTGACACTAAACGTGGTGAAGAAGAGTTAACTGCTGATATCCCTAACGTATCTGAAGAAGCTACTAAAGACCTTGACGAAGACGGTATCATCCGTGTAGGTGCCGAGGTTAAAGAAGGCGATATCCTGATCGGTAAGATCACCCCTAAAGGTGAATCAGACCCTTCACCGGAAGAGAAACTTTTACGTGCCATATTTGGTGATAAAGCGGGCGATGTTAAAGATGCGTCTTTAAAAACTCCTCCATCTATCGCAGGTGTGGTTATTGATACCAAATTATTCTCTCGTGCTAAAAAGACTTCAAAATCTGAAGAAAAAATGCAGCTGGAGAAATTGGATAACAAGCACGATAAAGCGATCAAAGATTTAAAGAATACGTTGATCGAGAAGTTGTTCGAAATCGTAAACGGCAAAACATCACAAGGTGTATTTAACGTTTATAAAGAACTGCTTGTACCGAAAGGCGTTAAATTCACTCAGAAAATTCTGGTTGAGCTTGCATATGAAAATATCAACCCAACTAAATGGACTACTGATGATGATAAAAACGATCAGATCAAATTATTACTGCATAACTACGGTATCAAAGTAAACGAAGAGCTTGGTGCTTACCGTCGCGATAAATTTGCGATCAGCGTAGGTGATGAGCTTCCATCTGGCATTGTTCAAATGGCTAAAGTTTACATTGCTAAAAAGCGTAAGTTAAAAGTAGGTGATAAAATGGCGGGCCGCCACGGTAACAAAGGTATCGTTGCACGTATTGTACGTGACGAGGATATGCCGTTCCTGGAAGATGGTACGCCGGTTGATATCGTGTTGAACCCACTGGGTGTACCTTCACGTATGAACTTAGGTCAGATCTATGAAACCGTATTAGGCTGGGCAGGTAAAGAGCTGGGCATGAAATTCGCAACTCCTATCTTTGATGGTGCAAGCTATGCAGAGGTAGAAGAGTGGATTGCTAAAGCAGGCTTACCGGCAACAGGCCGTACTTACCTGCACAATGGTTTAACAGGTGAGCGTTTCGATCAGCCAACTACCGTAGGTATTATCTACATGCTGAAACTGGGTCACATGGTTGATGATAAAATGCACGCCCGTTCAATCGGTCCGTACTCACTTATCACACAACAGCCATTGGGTGGTAAAGCACAGTTTGGTGGTCAGCGTTTTGGTGAGATGGAGGTTTGGGCACTGGAAGCATTCGGTGCGGCTAACATCCTTCAGGAAATCCTGACTGTGAAGTCGGATGACGTAATCGGACGTGCTAAAACTTACGAAGCCATTGTTAAAGGCGAAAATCTACCAACTCCTTCGGTACCAGAATCATTCAACGTATTGGTTCATGAGTTAAGAGGTTTAGGTTTAGATATTACATTAGAATAATGAATTGAATTAGTGGAGGATCGGGTAAGCAATTATCCGATCCTTTGTTAACTTCTACGTGCAAATAGTGATTAGGTCACTTATTCGCTAAATCAGTCATTCAAATATTAAAACAAAGGGAGACTATGTCTTACAAAAAGGATAATAAAATCAAAAGTAACTTTACCAGCATTACCATCAGCTTAGCCTCTCCGGAGTCTATTCTGGAGCGTTCAAGCGGTGAAGTTTTAAAACCCGAAACCATCAACTACAGGACTTACAAGCCTGAGCGTGATGGTTTGTTTTGCGAGCGTATTTTTGGTCCGGTTAAAGATTATGAGTGCCATTGCGGTAAATACAAACGTATCCGTTACAAAGGTATCGTGTGCGACCGTTGCGGTGTTGAAGTAACCGAGAAAAAAGTACGTCGTGAGCGTATGGGCCACATTAACCTGGTGGTTCCGGTTGCGCATATCTGGTATTTCCGTTCTTTACCAAACAAGATCGGTTATTTACTGGGCTTGCCAACTAAAAAGCTCGACCTGATTATTTACTATGAGCGTTATGTAGTTATCCAACCTGGTATTAAAGAAGCAGACGGAATCTCTAAAATGGATTTCCTGACTGAAGAAGAGTACCTGGATGTTTTAGATACATTACCAAAAGAAAACCAATACCTTGACGATAAGGACCCACAGAAGTTTGTGGCTAAAATGGGTGCCGAAGCGTTAGAAGAATTATTAAAACGCCTTGATCTTGACCAACAGTCTTACGACTTACGTCACCAGGCTGCTAATGAAACTTCTCAACAACGTAAAAACGAAGCTTTAAAACGCTTACAAGTTGTTGAAGCATTCCGTGATGCGCGTACACGTATCGACAACAATCCAGAGTGGATGATCGTTAAGATCGTTCCGGTTATCCCGCCAGAGTTACGTCCATTAGTACCTCTTGAAGGTGGCCGTTTTGCTACTTCGGATTTGAATGACCTTTACCGTCGTGTAATTATCCGTAACAACCGTTTAAAACGTTTGATCGAGATCAAAGCACCGGAAGTAATTTTACGTAACGAAAAACGTATGCTTCAGGAAGCGGTTGACTCTTTATTTGATAACTCACGTAAAGTAAACGCCGTTAAAACTGAGGGTAACCGTGCCTTAAAATCACTTTCAGACATCCTGAAAGGTAAACAAGGTCGTTTCCGTCAAAACTTACTGGGTAAACGTGTCGATTACTCTGCACGTTCGGTAATTGTTGTAGGTCCTAACTTGAAACTGCACGAGTGCGGTTTACCAAAAGATATGGCTGCTGAGCTGTTTAAACCATTCATCATTCGTAAAATGATCGAAAGAGGTGTGGTTAAAACGGTAAAATCTGCCAAAAAGATCGTTGACCGTAAAGACCCATTAGTTTGGGACATTCTGGAAAACGTATTAAAGGGTCACCCTGTGTTATTAAACCGTGCGCCTACGTTGCACCGTTTAGGTATCCAGGCTTTCCAACCTAAATTGGTTGAAGGTAAAGCGATCCAGTTACACCCATTAACCTGTACAGCATTCAACGCGGATTTTGACGGTGACCAGATGGCAGTTCACGTACCACTAGGTAACGCTGCAATTTTGGAAGCCCAGATCCTGATGCTTGCTTCGCACAACATTTTGAACCCTGCCAACGGTACACCTATTACAGTACCTTCACAGGATATGGTTTTAGGTCTTTATTACATTACTAAAGGCCGCAAAACTGACGAGAAACGTGTTGTTAAAGGACAAGGTTTATCTTTCTACTCTGCAGAAGAGGTTATCATTGCTTACAATGAGAAACAAGTAGACCTTCACGCCTTTATTAAGGTTAAAGCAAATGTTAAAGAACGCGATGGCAGCATCGTTAATAAATTGATCGATACTACTGTAGGTCGTGTATTGTTTAACCAACACGTACCAGAAGAAGTAGGTTACATCAATGAGTTGCTGACCAAAAAATCGCTTCGTGATATTATTGGTGAAGTTGTTAAAAACACCGGTATGGCACGCGCAGCCCAGTTCCTTGATGATATTAAGGAGTTAGGTTTCCAAATGGCATTCCGTGGTGGTTTATCATTTAACTTACAGGATGTTAACATCCCTGAGCAAAAAGTTACTTTGATCGCATCTGCTTCTAAAGAGGTAGAAGAGGTTATGGGTAACTATAACATGGGTTTCATCACCAACAACGAGCGTTACAACCAAATTATCGATATCTGGACACGTATCAACAACCGCTTAACTGCGAATGTAATGGACATCCTGTCTAACGATAACCAAGGTTTCAACTCTGTTTACATGATGCTTGACTCTGGGGCACGTGGTTCTAAAGAGCAGATCCGTCAGCTTGCAGGTATGCGTGGTTTGATGGCTAAGCCTCAGAAATCAGGTTCAGGTGGCGAGATCATTGAAAACCCGATCTTATCAAACTTTAAAGAAGGTCTGTCGGTATTAGAGTACTTTATCTCTACCCACGGTGCTCGTAAAGGTTTGGCGGATACGGCGTTGAAAACTGCGGATGCTGGTTACTTAACCCGTCGTTTGCATGATGTTGCCCAGGATATGATTGTTGGTGAAACAGATTGCGGAACTTTACGTGGTATTTTCACTACAGCATTAAAAGATAACGAGGATATCGTTGAGCCATTATACGATCGTATTTTAGGCCGTACCTCTCTGCACGATGTGCATGATCCTATCACCGGCGATTTATTAGTTGGTGCAGGTCAGGACATTACCGAAGAGATTGGTAAAGCTATCGAGAACTCTCCGTTAGAAGGTATCGAGATCCGTTCGGTACTGGCATGCGAAAGCAAACGCGGTGTTTGCGCCCTTTGTTACGGACGTAACCTGGCATCAGGTAAACGTGTACAAAGCGGTGAAGCTGTGGGTGTAATTGCAGCACAGTCAATCGGTGAGCCGGGTACACAGTTAACACTTCGTACATTCCACGTGGGTGGTACCGCATCTAACATCGCGGCCGAGTCTCAGATCAATGCTCGTTACGAGGGTATCATTGAATTTGAGAACGTACGTACTGTTGAATACCAAACTGCTGAAGACGGACCGGTACAGGTTGTTTTAGGTCGTTCGGGCGAGTTCCGCATCATCGAAGAAGGCAGCAATAAAGTAATTGTAACCAACAATATTCCATACGGTTCATACCTGTATGTAAATGATGGTGCTAAAGTTACCAAAGGCGACCGTATCTGTTCATGGGATCCGTACAACGCGGTTATCATCTCAGAATTTGCGGGTAAAGCTTCGTTTGACGCCGTATTAGAGGGTATCACTTTCCGTGAAGAATCTGATGAGCAAACCGGTCACCGCGAGAAAGTAATCATCGATACCAGGGATAAAACTAAAAACCCTGTGATTCAGATTACCGATACCATGGGTAACATTATTAAAGGTTACAACATTCCGGTAGGCGCACACATTGCGGTTGACGAGAATGAGAAAATACAAACCGGACAGGTAATTGCTAAAATTCCTCGTTCAACCGGTAAAACACGAGATATTACAGGTGGTTTACCACGCGTAACAGAATTGTTTGAGGCTCGTAACCCATCTAACCCGGCCGTTGTGACCGAGATTGATGGTGTGGTAACCTTAGGCGGTGTAAAACGTGGTAACCGTGAAATAACTATCGAATCAAAAGACGGACAGGTTAAAAAATACCTGGTACCACTTTCTAAGCACATCCTGGTACAGGATAATGACTTTATCAAAGCTGGTATGCCATTGTCAGACGGTTCTATTTCACCTGCCGATATCTTAGCTATTAAAGGCCCTGCTGCTGTACAAGAGTATCTTGTTAACGGTATTCAGGAAGTTTACCGCTTACAGGGTGTGAAGATCAACGATAAACACTTCGAGGTTATCGTACACCAGATGATGCAGAAAGTACAGATCGAGGATCCGGGAGATACCCGTTTCTTAGAGAAAGAAGCAGTAGATGGTTGGGATTTCATGACCGAGAACGACGATATTTTCGACAAGAAAGTTGTTGTTGAGCCGGGTGATTCAACTAGCCTGAAAGCTGGCCAGATAGTATCATTACGTAAACTGCGCGATGAAAACTCTGTGCTGAAACGTAAAGACATGAAACTGGTTGAAGTACGCGACGCCATTGCAGCAACATCAAGTCCGTTGTTACAAGGTATCACCCGTGCATCATTAGGTACTAAATCGTTTATCTCAGCAGCATCGTTCCAGGAAACTACTAAAGTACTTAACGAAGCCGCCATCGCAGGTAAACGCGATAAAATGCTTGGTCTGAAAGAGAACGTGATCGTAGGTCACTTAATCCCTTCAGGTACAGGTATGCGTATCTACGACAACGTACGTGTAGGTTCACAAGAAGAATTTGATCGCCTGATGGCTTCTAAAACAGAAGACGTAGAGGCTTAATCAAAAAGCTTATAATAATTAAAAGGCTTCCCGATTTACCGGGAAGCCTTTTTTTGTTGGAAAGGGATTGGGCTTTGGAGTTAGTTTAACAGCAGCCGCATCAATCAATTCCGTAATAGTAAGGCAGAATACTCGCCATCAGAATCAGCCGGAGATGGTCTTTAATAGTGTGCAGAACCGTTTCGAATCAAAGGAAGCTCTGACAGTTATAAAAATGTTGCCTCTGTTAGCTTATAATATAGCCGAAAACAAAAGCGCCCAGTAGTATTTACTACCGGGCGCTTTTGTTAATTAAGAAAAATATTTTAATATCCTTTTGAAAGATCGAAGGAGTAAGCTACATGCAATCCAAACATGCTCATATATTGATTTTTGCCGTGCATTACTTCATAGCGAAGGTTGATATCCCAACCTGTATCATTATCATTATAACCAAGCTGAGGAGACACAAGTAATGGTCTGTGCGAATCTTTATAAGCCACACTCGCATAAGCGATACCCGCTTCTGCACCAAGATACCACGACTGGGAAAAGAATGCTTTAGCGCCAATTTTTACCGGAACCAGAAACAGATCCTTAACATCACTTCTGTTATTTGAGGCTGCAGGGATGAACTCTCCTCCAGTACCAATAGTAAGTCCTACAAATGGACTTGGGTAATATTCAGCATGAATACTGCCTCCAATACCTAAGCGACTATAGTTTACAACCTTAGTTGTAGAACCCGCGCTGGGAGGATCGATAGCCTGCGAAGTGGGGTTAACTATCGCTAAGAAATCAGGTCCGATAGTAACATGCCAACTATCTTCTCTATAAGTATTATTATAATGTTGAGCTTTGACTTTACTAGTAAATATGCTCAAAGCAACTATTGTAATTAAAAAGAAAGATTTTTTCACAGGCATTAATTTTTTAGTAAAATTATATATGTTTAAATGATAAAATGCAAACGAAACGTAATGATAGATAAATTTTTTGTAAAAAATAGCCTGTAACGATATAATCGGGCATTTTTAACATATTCATAAATAAATTTTAACGCAAAAAACCTATGAAATATAATGTTGATGATTAAAAAGCAATTTTTAAGTAAAATTATAAAGAAAGTTCACTTTAATTGATAAATTTGTGAAATAAAGGCGATTAAAAGAGCCAATTCTATGTATGGAAGAGCAAAATGAATCTCAGTTAAATATTGAACTCTCGGAAGAAATATCAGAAGGGATTTATTCTAATTTGGCTATCATTACACATTCAAATGCGGAGTTTGTACTTGATTTTATTCGGGTAGTTCCTGGCGTACCAAAAGCCAAAGTCAAGTCTAGAATTATCGTCACCCCTGAACATGCGAAGAGGTTGTTAACGGCGTTAAAAGAAAATATCGAGAAATTTGAAGCCGCTAACGGGCGCATAAAAGTTCAAGACGAAAACTCAGGGTTTTCTATGAACTTTGGTGGGACTATTGGACAGGCGTAAATTTTAATGCGCGATAATATCGCTTGTTCCTTTATTAACTATAATTTAATTGAGCCCATTCTCAAGGAATATTTATATATCAAATGTATAAAAAGAGTAGATTTAAGATAGTACTATATCTTTTCGTGTTTATATTGTTTTCTTCTTGTTTCAATGAGAAGAAAATTACTTATTTTCAAAAAACAGCAGACCAGAAGGATACAGTTGACGTTGCCAAGGCGTATGTACCTAAGATAGGGCAAGGGGATATACTCTCTATATTTGTAAATTCATTAAGTACAGACGCCAGCTCTTTTTTTCTGTTTTAGTTGTCGCTTTTTTTGTAGTGGTGTCAACAACCAGAAAGCCTAAGTATTTAATTAGGTTGTTAGGCGCATTTGTTGGATTATTGACCTTGATTGCAATTTTAAATCAGTTACCTTTTTTTCAAACTGCAACGAATGCATTTATAAGCCGTTTTAACACTGCTAGCGAACAGGAAGGCGGGGTACAGGGAACTTTAGGGGGGCGGTATTTGGGGGGGATGCTTAATATATTTTCGTCTTCATCAAACATTCCCTTTTTCGGTTATGGGGCAGGAATATTTACTAATGTCGGAAGTAAGCTGCTAACCGGTACTTTAATTTCTGGTATTGCTGAGGGAGAGTGGGGTAGAATGATTGCAGAGTTGGGAACATTAATGGGGGTAACCGTTATTTTCGTTAGGTTTTCTTTGAGTTTAGAGACCGTTTTAAAGGCATATAGAAGACTTTCTATTGGAGATGTTTTGCCTTGGACACTACTTGGATACAGCCTGCTTCAGGGGCCGCAGGCTAACTGGGCTCAACCAACATCATTAGGTTTCAGTATCTTAAGTATTGGATTGGTGTTGGCAGCCTCAAAAAGTTCTAATCAACGAAAGCTTAACTAATAAAAGCGGTTCATATAGATATATGCGAATTTTTTTCTTTACCCACCCGTCTTTTCTCGGTTCACAAAGCATGCCGCGTTTTGCCAATATGCTGGCCGATGGCATGCAGAAGAGAGGGCATGCTGTTAAAGTTCTGATGCCCGAGGCAAGATTCTTCAAGTTGCCGGTTCCGCAAAGTTTAAAAAAGTGGATGGGCTATATAGATCAGTACATCTTGTTTCCAATGCTGGTGCGAAAGCTGAAGAAAGAATCGGGTAAAGAAACACTTTTTGTATTTACCGATCATGCCTTAGGCCCGTGGATACCATTGGTTGCAGATAGGCCGCACGTAATACATTGCCACGATTTTCTGGCTCAGCGCTCGGCATTGAATGAGATTCCTGAAAACCCGACAAGTGCGAGCGGTAAAAAATACCAGGCCTATATTCGTAGGGGGTATCAGCGGGGTAAGAACTTTATTTCGGTATCACAGAAAACACAGTATGATTTGCACCGATTTTTAAAAGCAGCACCGCAAATTTCGGATATGGTCTATAATGGCCTCAACCCTTCATTTGTACTCCAAGATGTAAATACCGCACGTGAGGTTATCGGTAAGCACATCAACGTCGACCTGAGTAAGGGCTATATTTTGCATGTGGGGGGCAATCAATGGTACAAGAATAGAATGGGCGTAATAGAGATCTATGATGCTTGGTGTAAAAAATATGGCGGCGGCATCCCTTTGTTGATGTTTGGGCCTGAAGCTAATGTAAAATTGGCTACTAAGCGGGAGGCATCGCCCTATAAAAATGATATTTATTTGCTGAGTGGTAAGGATGATGCCTTTGTAAAGCAAGCCTACACCGGTGCATCGCTATTTTTGTTTCCGTCGCTTGCGGAAGGATTTGGTTGGCCTATTGCCGAGGCAATGGCATCTGGAGCACCAGTTATTACAACGGGCGAGGCGCCGATGAACGAGGTTGGGGGCAATGCAGCCTTTTATATTTCTAGGCGACCTTCGGCTAATGTTGGCGACTGGGATAACGAAAGCGCTAAAGTGCTGGACAAGGTTCTTAATCTTGATGTCGAAAGTAGGAAAGAAATCATCGATGCCGGGCTCGAAAACGTAAACCGTTTTAATCTGCAAACTGCTATTCAACAAATAGAAGCTATTTATCAAAAGATTGTTGATGGGTGTACGAAATAATCCATAGACAATATCCATCTATCTTACCATCATGAAAATTCTGTATATAGTTCCTTCCTATAAACCTGCATATGTTTACGGCGGGCCAATTGAATCGGTAGCCAAACTTTGTGAAGGTATTGCCGAAGCGGGAAACGAAGTACATGTGTATACCACAACTGCCAACGGAGCAACGGAGCTTCCAGTAAATGTGAATGAGGAGGTAAATGTGGATGGCGTTTTAGTAACTTACTTTAAACGCATCACCAAAGATCATACACACCTTTCGCCTGCCTTGTGGAGGCAATTACGTAAAACTGTTAAACAATATGATCTGGTGCATATCCAGTCGTGGTGGAATCCTCTGGTTGTTTACGCAGCTTATATCTGTTATAAAAAGGGAGTGAAATTTATAGTCTCACCGCGAGGTATGCTGAGTAATTACATTATAAATTCGGGGCAAAGCGCGGCCAAAAAGCTTATTCATAACACAGTTGGTAAGTCAACCCTGGGCAAATCTTATTTTCATGCAACTGCAGATACGGAGTACAAAGAGTGTGAAGAAATAATACCCGGCTGGAAAGGTTTTGTAATACCCAACATATTGTCTCTTCCCAACGTAGAAATCAAACCGGCCGATAATGTTGTATTTACGATGATCTTTATGTCGCGTATTCATCCCAAAAAGGGTATAGAACTTTTGATGGAAGCGATTAGCAGGCTTAGTTTCAACGTGCTGCTTAAAATTGCTGGCTCTGGAGACGACGCATACATTGAAGAACTGAAGTCGCTGGCAGAAAAATTGGGCATAACATCAAAAATAGAATGGCTAGGCTGGCAAAATAGAGAACAGAAATTCACGGAATTGATGAATGCCGATTTGTTTGTGCTTACGTCCTACAATGAAAATTTTGCCAACGTGGTAGTCGAATCCTTACATATGGGTACCGCTGTGCTGGTATCGCATGACGTTGCTTTATCAAGCTTCGTGGCGAAAGAGAACATGGGGTGGGTAACCTCGCTGCAGATGGAAAGTATTTTGTCTAAAATAGATGAGGCACACCGGGATAAAACAAAGCGGTTAAGAATTCGAGAAGAAGGGAGAACAACCATTGCAAAAGTTTTTGCAGAGAAAAAGCTTATCAATGATTATATAAGAGAATATCGCAAAATATTATAAATTCTGTTTGTTGCAAGTTGATTAAGAAAAAGTCGAAATAGGGTTGTAAATGATAATTTTGAGTATTATTTCTTGACGTTTTTATAATCTAAACCATTTATTATTATCTTTGGAACAATGGATACCGTACAGCCGGAGTTATTACAAGCACTAATTCTGACAAAAAATGAAGAACCAAACCTTAAAAGAGTTCTCGATAAACTAACCTGGTTAGATAAGGTGGTTGTTTTGGATAGTTTTAGTACTGATGGCACCTTAAAAATTGCTGCACAATATCCCAACTTACAGGTTCACCAGCGCATATTTGATACCCACGCAAATCAATGGAATTATGGATTGGATCTTCTTGAAACCAAATGGGTACTAAGTCTCGATTCAGATTACGTACTTCCTGAAGATTTTATCGCCGAGACAAAGCAAATCATTGCAACCGGCGAAAAAGCTGCATATGAGGCTGGATTTGAGTTTTTGGTTTTCGGTCACCGTCTTAAACGTAATAATACACAACCAAGACCGGTGCTATTTACAAAAGCAGATTGCAGATATTTTGACGACGGCCATACACAACGATTGCGCATTAACGGCGAAACGGGGTCATATAAAACCTTAATATGGCATGATGATCGTAAGGCGTTAACCCGGTGGCTAAGCAACCAATCGGGGTATTCATTAAAAGAGTGTAAAATGCTTTTGGAGACTGATAATAGCAAGTTAGGCCTCAATTCTAAATTAAGAAAAACTAAGATATTTGCCCCCTTCCTCGTATTCTTTTATTGCTTGTTCGCAAAAGGATTAATATTTAAAGGTTGGGCCGGCTGGCACTATACATTGCAAAGAACGATGGTTGAAATGCTGTTAGCCATCAGGCTGATTGAAGCGGAAAAATTAGGAGAGACAGCGTAATATGTCAGTTGCCACAACGGATCCGATATCAAAAGTTAAGTTAGGGGCCTTTAGCGCAACAGGCTTTAACCGTGGCGCCGGCAAGATTAAAGAAACCATTTGGTATCTTTTTAAAATGTTATTCTTTTTGAGTGCTTTCCCATTCCCAAGCAGTTTAAAATGTTGGTTGTTGAGAATGTTTGGTGCCAGGGTGGGTAACGGAGTGGTAATTAAACCACGTGTTAACATTCATTTTCCGTGGAAATTGGATTTAGGTAACGATGTTTGGATAGGCGAGGAGGCCTTGTTGTTGAATTTCGAATTACTAACAATAGGGAATGACGTGTGCGTTTCGCAGCGTGCATTTTTGTGTGGAGGTAATCATAATTATAAAGATCCTGCCATGCCGTACCGAAATGGTGCCATCACGTTAAAAGATGGTGTATGGGTAGGGGCATGTTGTTTTGTTGGTCCGGGGGTCACTGTTGGTGTAGACACCGTAGTTTCGGCCGGTTCTGTTGTAACAGGTGATTTGAATGCAAATAGTATTTATAAAGGCAATCCGCCAGTATTTATTAAGGAACGATGGTGATTAAAAAAGTTCTGTTAATAGGTCATAATTTTGCACCGGAACCAACTGGTATCGGTAAGTACAATGGCGAAATGATATCCTGGTTATCATCACATGGATATGATTGTACAGTAGTAACCACATTTCCGTATTATCCACAATGGAAGGTGCAAGCACCTTATCATAATAGTTGGTGGTGGTATAAAAAAGAAGTTATAGAGCAGCCGGGCAAATTGCCCGTTACTGTTTACCGTTGCCCGTCCTATACACCGGCTGATCCAACCGGAAAAAAGAGAATGGTTCAGGATATGTCTTTCTGGACATCCAAAATTTGGCAGGTATTTAAGCTTATACTTTTTAAGAAGAAATTTGATCTGATTATAACAGTTGCGCCTCCTTTCCATTTAGCCTATTTGGGGTTAATGTTGCGCAAGCTGAGTGGGGGAAAATTGGTTTATCACATTCAGGATTTGCAGATTGAGGCAGCTCAAGACCTTAATATTCTGTCGAACCAAACAATGTTCAGCCGTTTGTATAAAATGGAGAAGACCATTCTCGATAGTGCCGATTTTGTGAGTAGTATATCCGATGGAATGATTAAAAAGATCGAAGAAAAGGTAGATAAAAAGGTGTTGTTTTTTCCAAACTGGGCAGACACCTCTTTCTTTTCGCCATTGGACGACCGTAAAATGCTCAAGATGGATTGGGGGTTTTCGTTAGATGATGTTATATATTTATATTCGGGTGCAATTGGCGAGAAACAGGGGCTGGAAAATATTATTTTCGCTGCAGAAGAGCTTCAGCACGATGCCAATATCAAGTTTGTAATTTGTGGCTCCGGGCCTTACAGAGAAAAACTGATAGAACTTGCACAAGCGAGATCATTAACTAATGTTAGCTTTTTGCCTGTGCAGGATAAAGAAGTATTCAACAAGTTTTTAAATATGGCAGATTTTCACCTCGTTCTGCAAAAATCAAACGCAGGTGATCTGGTTATGCCATCGAAACTTACAACCATACTTGCGGTTGGTGGAGTAAGCATTGTTACTGCAGCTGAGGATACCTCGCTTTATAACGTTATTAACAAATATGATGTGGGGTACATTATTCCGCCTGAAGACCGTAAAGCGCTGGTAGAAAAAATACAGGCGGTAAAAACAGCCGCCGATGTGGAGGCTAAAAGAACCAACTCGAGAGAATACGCCATCAAATATTTAAATATCGATGGTATTATGCAGACTTTTATGAACGATGTGTCTGCAGAACAAAAAGAGCTGGTATAAATATAAATAAGTAAATTAGAAGCTGATCTCGTCGGCCCGACATATTTTCGGCAAAGAAAACATAGTTACCATAAATGAAAAAAAAGGCATTAATAACAGGAATTACCGGACAGGATGGAGCTTACCTGGCTGATCTATTATTATCAAAAGGATACGAAGTACACGGTATAAAACGTAGAAGTTCTTTGTTTAATACCGATAGGATTGATCACCTGTATCAGGATCCTCACGAATCAAACAAGAACTTTTTTCTTCATTATGGAGACCTGTCAGACTCTACCAACATCATCCGTATAGTACAACAGGTACAGCCAGATGAAATCTATAACCTGGGTGCAATGTCGCACGTACAGGTAAGTTTCGAAACGCCTGAGTACACCGCTAATGCCGATGGTATTGGTACGTTAAGAGTTTTAGAAGCCGTTCGTCTGTTAGGCTTAACAAAAAAGACTAAAATATACCAGGCATCAACTTCCGAACTGTATGGTTTGGTACAGGCAGTGCCTCAATCAGAAACTACGCCGTTTTATCCCCGTTCACCGTACGCAGTGGCTAAATTATATGGCTATTGGATTACAGTTAACTATCGCGAAGCTTACGATATGTATGCTTGCAACGGTATCTTGTTCAATCACGAGAGTCCCTTAAGAGGCGAAACCTTTGTTACCCGTAAAATCACCCGTGCGGTGGCTAAAATTGCGTTAAATCTGCAAGATAAACTTTACCTGGGTAACCTGGACGCTCAACGCGATTGGGGCCATGCTAAAGATTATGTTGAGGCAATGTACCTGATTCTTCAGCAAGAGAAACCTGAGGATTTTGTAATTGCTACCGGTATCACTACTCACGTGCGTGATTTCGTGCGCATGGCATTTGCCGAAGTAGGTATTACAGTTGAATTTAGAGGTGAAGGTGTTGACGAAAAAGGATATATAGTAAGCTGCAGCAAAGCAGAGTACCAGGTAGAAGTTGGTAAAGAGGTTGTTTGTGTTGACCCTAAATATTTCAGACCTACAGAAGTTGATTTGCTAATTGGCGATCCGAGCAAGTGTAACGAGAAACTGGGCTGGAAACCGAAATACGATTTGCAGGCGCTGGTTAGCGAAATGGTTGTAGCCGATGTGGAATTATTCCAACGCGAGAAGTTGTTAAAGGCTTCTGGTTATGCAATTAAAAATCAGTACGAATAACAGGCATTTATGGAAAAAAATGCAAAGATCTATATTGCTGGCCACCGTGGTATGGTTGGTTCGGCAATATACCGAAAGCTAGAAAAGGAAGGTTATCACAATTTCGTCACCCGTGTTTCGTCAGAACTTGATCTGCGTAACCAGGAGGCCGTAGCAGAATTTTTTGCGCAAGAGAAGCCCGATTACGTTTTTCTGGCAGCTGCAAAAGTGGGGGGTATAGTTGCTAATAATACTTACCGCGCTGAGTTTTTATATGACAACCTGCAGATACAGAATAACGTTATTAACTCGTCTTACGTAAACGGGGTAAAAAAACTGATGTTCCTGGGCTCGAGCTGTATTTACCCCAAAATGGCGCCTCAGCCGCTGGAAGAAGATTATCTGCTAACCGGCCCGCTAGAGGAAACGAATGAGCCTTACGCAATTGCTAAAATTGCGGGTATTAAAATGTGCGATGCTTACCGCGATCAGTACGGGTGTAATTTTATATCGGTAATGCCTACTAATTTGTATGGTTACAATGATAATTATCACCCTCAAAATTCGCATGTATTGCCGGCATTAATCCGCCGCTTTCATGAAGCAAAAGATACAGGTGCTGCTGATGTAACAATTTGGGGAACCGGATCGCCAAAACGTGAGTTTTTGTTTGCCGATGATCTGGCCGAGGCATGTTTCTATCTGATGGAAAACTACGACGAAAAAGGTCTCGTAAATATCGGCACCGGCGAAGACATCTCCATCAAGGATCTCGCATTGCTAATTAAAAAGATAGTTGGTTACGAGGGCGAAATTAAATTTGATACCTCTAAGCCCGACGGTACACCACGCAAGTTAATGGACGTAACCAAGTTGCACAGCAAGGGTTGGAAACATACTATAGAGTTAGAGGAAGGTATTGCGCTGGCGTATCAGGATTTTTTAAAAAAATGGCAGGTTACATCAGCCACTAAATAACGACACTCAAAAAAATATATAATAGAATCCTATTTTAAAACGAAACAATCATGAAGATAGCAGTAGTAGGCACAGGCTATGTAGGCCTTGTAACAGGTACTTGTTTAGCAGAAACGGGAAATGATGTAACCTGCGTTGATATCAACGTACAAAAGGTAGAAAAAATGAAGGCAGGCGAACTGCCCATCTACGAACCTGGTCTGGAACAATTATTTCATCGCAACATTAGCCAGGGTCGGTTACATTTTACAACCGATTTGGCCAGTGCAATTGCAGATGCTAAAATTATTTTCCTGGCATTACCAACCCCTCCGGGTGGTGATGGTGCTGCAGACTTAAGCTATGTATTAGGAGCTGCTAAAGACATCGCCAAAATTATCACCGACTATAAAGTTATCGTAACCAAATCAACCGTGCCTGTGGGTACCGCAGATAAGGTTAGAGCGGTAATGGCTGCCGAAACTACTATCGAATATGCTGTGGTGTCAAATCCTGAATTTTTACGCGAAGGTGTTGCGGTTGAGGACTTTATGAAGCCAGATAGAGTTGTTGTAGGTACTACAGATGAGCGTGCCCGCAAATTAATGGCTGAGCTTTATGGCCCATATGTTCGCCAGGGAAACCCGGTTATTTTTATGGACGAGCGCTCTTCGGAGTTAACTAAATATGCGGCTAACTCTTTCCTTGCCACCAAAATATCTTTCATGAACGAGATCGCCAACATGTGCGAGCTTGTTGGTGCCGATGTGGATATGGTGCGCCGCGGTATCGGCGCCGACGAGCGTATCGGTAAGAGATTTTTATTTGCAGGTATTGGTTATGGCGGTAGCTGTTTCCCTAAAGATGTACAGGCTTTAGCAAAATCTGCAGAAGAAAATAACTACGATTTTAAGATCCTTAACTCTGTAATGAGCGTTAATGAGATCCAGAAAAAGGTATTAGTTGAAAAAGTAAAGAAATATTATAACGGCGATATCAAAGGCAAACACTTTGCACTTTGGGGCTTAGCCTTTAAACCGGAAACCGATGATATCCGCGAAGCACCGGCTTTGTACATCATTGACGAATTAATTGCTGCCGGAGCAACTGTTAAAGCTTTTGACCCTGAGGCTATGCCTAATATCAAAGGCGTTGTTGGCGATAAAATTGCTTATGGTAACAATCCTTATGATACATTAGAAAATGCCGATGCCTTGTTGATCTTAACCGAGTGGTCTTTATTCAGAACGCCTGATTTTGATAAACTAAGCAGTGCTTTAAAAGCCAAAGTTGTTTTTGATGGTCGTAACCTTTACGATCTGGAAAAAATGATCGACTGCGGTTTCTACTATAACAGTATCGGTAGAAAAGTAGTAGGATAATTATAGAATTACAGACCATGGGCTATAGACAATAGGCCATGGTCTGATTGACAAATCAACAAATTACCTCATCAACAAATTAGGGTTTTATGTCAAGAAAAAGAGTACTGATTACCGGAGCAGCCGGTTTTTTAGGATCGCACCTGTGCGATAGGTTTATCAAAGAAGATTACCATGTAATTGCGATGGATAACCTGATCACCGGCGACCTGCGCAATATAGAGCATTTGTTTAAACTGGAAAACTTTGAGTTTTACAATCACGATGTGTCTAAGTTTGTGCATGTGCCTGGCGAGCTGGACTACATCCTGCACTTTGCGTCGCCGGCCAGCCCGATCGACTACCTTAAAATCCCAATCCAGACATTAAAAGTAGGTTCATTAGGAACCCACAACCTGCTGGGTTTAGCGAAAGCTAAGGGAGCGCGGATGCTTATCGCTTCAACTTCTGAAGTATATGGCGATCCGAATATCAATCCTCAGCCTGAAGAATACTGGGGTAATGTGAACCCGGTAGGTCCGAGGGGAGTATATGACGAAGCTAAACGTTTTCAGGAAGCTATAACCATGGCTTATCATACCTTCCACGGTGTTGAAACCCGCATTGTAAGGATCTTCAATACTTATGGCCCAAGGATGCGCCTGAACGACGGACGCGTATTGCCGGCATTCATCGGCCAGGCTTTGCGAGGCGAACCATTAACTGTATTTGGAGATGGTTCACAAACCCGTTCGTTCTGTTATGTGGATGATCTGATAGAAGGCATCTACCGCTTACTGCACAGCGATTACGCCAGCCCTGTAAACATCGGTAACCCCGATGAGATCACTATTCGCCAGTTTGGAGAAGAGATCATTAAGTTAACAGGTACAGATCAGGAACTGATCAGTTTACCGTTGCCAACAGACGATCCTAAACAAAGGAGACCGGATATTACCAAAGCGAAAGCTTTACTGGGCTGGGAACCAAAAGTGGGCAGAGCAGAAGGCTTAAAGATCACTTACGAGTATTTTAAATCGCTGCCTGAGCACGAGATCAAACATAAAGACTTTACTTACTACAACAAATAGCCGAAAATTTGGTTAACTGTATAAAATGAAGAGACAAAAAGCTGGGTTTACCCGGCTTTTTGTCTTAAAGATATTATACATTTACTGCTTTTTAAATCATATGCTGTCCTTAATAGAAGCGCACATAAGTGCATCAATAGATACCAAGAAGAGGCTTTTGAACGATAAAGCATTAGTTAACACAATTCTGCAATCAACAGAATTAGTTATACAGGCTTATCGCAATAATAATAAAACGCTTGTTGCCGGTAACGGCGGCAGCGCTGCGGATGCCCAACACATTGCTGCCGAGTTTGTAGTAAGGTTTAATTTTGATCGCCCCGGCATACCGTCTATTGCGTTAACTACCGATACGTCTATGCTTACCGCAACTGGTAATGATTATGGTTTCGAGCGTCTTTTTGCCCGCCAGGTGCAGGCGCAGGGCAATGCAGGCGATGTTTTTATAGGCTTATCTACCTCTGGCAATTCACCAAATATTATTAAAGCCCTGGAAGCTTGCAAAGAGAAGGGCATTAAAACCATTGGCCTTACAGGCGAAAGCGGCGGTAAAATGGCCGATCTGTGTGATATTTGTATCAAAGTACCATCGTCTGAAACCCCGCGTATACAGGAAGCACATATACTTATTGGGCATATTATATGCCACATTGTTGAAGATACGCTTTTTGGTCATCTCAATGCAAAATCCTAAATTGTTAAACTACGTATATTAATAATGACTAAAACCTTAGTATTTGGTGGTTCGGGGCAATTAGGCCAGTGCCTCACAGCTGTAGCCGAACGAACGGGATTTGAAGGTATTATATTTCCTGCCGAAGGTGAGGCAAATATTCTAAATATTCCAGCACTAACCGAACTGTTCAAAAGGCATCAGCCTCAATACATTATCAATTGTGCTGCCTATACTGCGGTTGATAAAGCCGAAGATGAAGCCGACGCAGCCCGAAAGGTAAATAGAGACGGGGCAGAAAACCTGGCAAAGCTTTGTAAGCAGTACAACAGTACACTTGTTCATATTTCTACCGATTTTGTATTTCAGGGAGACACACCGAAATTGTTAAATGAGGAGGATGAAACCCTTCCCATCAGCGTTTACGGCCTTACCAAGTTGGAGGGCGAGCAGGTTATTGAGGAACATACCGAGCAGTACTATATATTGCGCACCAGTTGGTTGTACTCAGAATTTGCCAATAATTTTGTAAAAACAATGTTAAAACTAGCTTCGGGAAGAACCGAGCTTAACATTATTGCCGACCAGGTTGGCACACCAACATATGCCATTGATTTAGCCGCCGCGATACTACACATTATTAAAAATGATAATCAGCAATATGGTGTTTACCACTACAGTAATGAAGGGGTAACATCATGGTATGATTTTGCTGTGAATATTTTTGATATTGCAGGAGTAGAGATCAAGGTAAACCCGATCAAAACATTTGAGTATCCCACCAAGGCTACCCGGCCTAAATTTTCGGCAATGGATAAATCGAAAATAAAGTCAACATTTAACCTCAACATTCCGTATTGGAGAGATAGTTTAATAGCGTGTATTAAAGCATTATAATAAATGAAAGGAATTATACTTGCCGGTGGATCCGGCACTCGTTTATACCCCATTACAAAGGCAATAAGTAAGCAATTAATGCCTATTTATGATAAGCCCATGATCTATTATCCGCTATCGATATTAATGATGGCAGATATTAAAGAAATATTGATTATTACTACTCCTGAGGATAATGCTGGTTTTAAGCGTTTACTGGGAGATGGTAGCGATCTTGGCTGCCGCTTTGAATATGCAGTGCAGGAAAATCCTAACGGTCTTGCACAGGCCTTTGTTATCGGTGCCGATTTTATTGGCGACGATAAGGTGGCACTGATATTAGGCGACAACATTTTCCACGGTACCGGCTTTGGCGAACTGATCCGCAGCTTTAATGATGTAGATGGTGCGGCCATATTTGCATATGCAGTATCTGACCCTGAGCGTTACGGCGTAGTTGAGTTTGATAAAGATTTTAAGGCGCTATCTATTGAAGAGAAACCTTTAAAGCCTAAATCATACTATGCTGTGCCTGGTTTATATTTTTACGATAACAGTGTAGTTGAGGTGGCCAAAAATATTAAACCTTCGCCACGTGGCGAATACGAGATTACGGACGTTAACAAATATTACCTGGAGCAAGATAATCTGCACGTTGGGGTAATGGACCGTGGCACAGCATGGCTGGATACCGGTACGTTTGATTCACTAAGTGATGCAACAGAATTCGTCCGGGTGATAGAGAAACGCCAGGCAACTAAAATTGGTTGCATCGAGGAAATTGCTTACCGTCGTGGTTTTATAGATCGCGAGCATTTAACTAAAATTGCTCAAAAGTATGTAAAGAGTGGCTATGGGCAATATTTGCTAAATCTGCAAGACTAAGCTTAATAATAAAAAACAGCGAAGCCGGTATTAAAGCCGGCTTCGCTGTTTCCAGGCGAGCCACTAAAATTTTAACCTTAACGAAAACAATAAACCCGGATAAGTATTGATTGTGTAGTATGGCTACCAGCCTGCACGCAGTGAATGAAAAAACTAATAGTATTTGATCTGGACGGAACGCTTGCCGAAAGTAAGGCAGCTATTGATACGGAAATGGCCCAATTGTTTAACCAGTTATTAAACGTGGCGCAGGTAGCCATTATATCGGGTGGCGACTGGCCTCAGTTTGATAAACAGGTGATAGCACATTTGCCGGCCGACAGTAAACTCCAAAAGCTATCGATATTGCCAACCTGTGGTACTAAGTTTTATCAGTATGACCCTGCGGGTTGGAAGAAGCTTTACTCCGAAGATTTTACCGATGCCGAGAAGAAAAAGATCATCGATTCACTAAATAAAGCCGTAGAAGAATCGGGTTTTAAGGCGGAGAAAATTTGGGGCGAACAGGTAGAAGATCGCCAAAGCCAAATCTCGTTTTCTGCTCTTGGCCAGCAAGCGCCGCTAGAACCTAAAAAGGCCTGGGATCCCGACTTTGCGAAGCGCAAAAAGATTAAACAAATACTTGATAAGTTAATTCCCGAATTTGCAGTACAACTGGGCGGTGCTACCTCTATTGATATAACTAAGCCGGGTATTGACAAAGCATACGGTATGTATAAATTGCGCGACGTACTAAAGATCTCTATTGATGAAATGTTGTTTATTGGCGATGCACTGTTTGAAGGTGGTAATGATCATCCCGCTGTAACAACCGGAGCTAAATGCATCCAAACCAAAGACCCGCAAGAAACCAAGCACCTCATAGACGCTATTGTGGCTTGTTTAAGTTAAGAGAGTACGTTAGTTTTCGCCGCTGTTAAAGAGGGCAATATTTGCCGAAGCAATGCTATTCTTTTTGTTTGATGTTACGTAGAAAATTTCATCACAGAAATCACTGTCCGAAAATTCTCTGCTGGCGCGTTCAAAAGCTACAATATATAGGTCTTTCGATTTATCGTAAAATAATATAGAATGTCTCTTTAGTGATGGCTTTTCTGCGTTCAACGTATCCTGGCTGTAGTATTTTATCCCTTTAGTATCTATCGAACTGCCGTTCCAGCTATTGTATAATAATACAAAGCCTATAGACATCCCTGCGGCTAGTGTTCCTATCTTAAATTTGTCGCCTGCTTTCATTGAAAGGGTATTTGGAAAAATATAGGTGATCGTATCCATCGCCCCATGATCGCTACCTCCAAACGTTGTTTTCGGTGGATTGGCAGTTTTGAAAATGTAGTAAGCTATTGAGTTTTTGTACCCTCCTTTGGTAAGTAAAAACGTTACATACATATCAGATGTGGCAGTAACGTTAATTATATTAACGGCACTCGTTTTCAAAAGCTCGGGGTGACTTTTAGTTAGCGATACAGCCGTTACCAGAGTACTTTTTAAGGCAGGGATAAAATTGGCGTCAATAATATCTTTTGTAGGGGTAAGATAAGCGGGCACCCCCAAATGTAACGGTTTTAAAAAGGCATTTTCTTCAGTGTAGCCCTTTGGATAAACATAATAGGTAGAATCATGCGGAACAGGGGCAACAGCGACACCCGGGCCGGGCTCGAATTTAATTGGGTTAAGCGGATCTCCTTTTTGACAGGCGGTGAAAATTACCATGCAGGCAATTAAACCGCAGATAAAGTGATTTTTCATAGAAGGTCGGGTTTGAAGCGATTTTTCTATGATTTACGCCGTGTTTAGAGCGGTTGGTTTTAGAGCGAAATTGCCAGTTTACTGTACACGGAGTTGCAATTTAATTGTCTGTAATTGCATTTTTTATATTTAATTACCTGATTTGCAGTGTTTTGTAAAATATGAATATGGGAAATTAAAAAGAAAGTTTACGATTTGTTCAGGATATTCATTCGCGAAGGATACCTAGCTGCACAAAATGATTAAAAGGCCAATAAATGAACCGATATTTTAAAAACAACTACGAAAGTAAACAGGTTATTGGCGGGCAATGAGGTTATTTGCCCATTAGTGTTTCTGTTAGTTTAATCAAATCATCCTCAAACGGGTTAGCCCAAACTATCTCTTTATCTTTATTAAACCAGGTAAGCTGGCGTTTGGCAAATTGCCGGGTATGTTGTTTAATGAGCTCTATTGCGGTGTGCATATCCGTGTTGCCGTCGAAGTAATCGAATAGCTCGTTATAGCCAACTGTTTTTAAAGCATTTACATCGCGGTAGTGTGTGAGATCTTTGGCTTCTTTTATCAAGCCCTCGGCCACCATGATATCTACACGCTCATTAATGCGATTATATAGTTGTTCGCGCGGCAGGTTTAAACCTATTTTAATGATGTTAAAAGGCCTGCGGTGCTTGCCTGCGGTTCGGTATGATGAGAAAGGCTTCCCCGTTGTTTCAAACACCTCTAACGCTCTTATTAGGCGTTGCGGATTGCTGCGGTCTACCTCGTTATAGTAAACAGGATCTGCGGCTGCTAATTTCTCTTGCAGATACCCTATTCCTTTTTCAGTAAGTTCAGAATTCAGCCGTTCGCGGGTTTCGGGTGTGGCCACGGGGAGTTGGTCAAACCCTTCGCATATGGCTTTGATGTACAAGCCAGAACCTCCTGCCATTATTACTACATCATGGATTTTAAAAAGCTCATCTAATAGTTTTAAGCCTTCCGTTTCAAAATCGCCGACGTTAAATGAGTCTGTGATAGAATGCGAATCTACGAAGTAATGTTTTGCTGCGGCCAGTTCAACAGGGGAGGGCTTTGCCGTGCCGATAGACATCTCTTTGAAAAACTGCCTCGAGTCGGCAGAGATGATGGCGGTATGGTAATGTTGTGCTAATTTAATTGCAGCAGCCGTTTTGCCAACGGCAGTTGGGCCGGCTACTACAATTAAAGTTTTATTGTTATGCATTTATGGTTGATAAATGAATGTATAGGTTCATTTACCGATCTTAAAATTAATAATCGTCGTGACTACCGCCTTTGCGACCACCACCGTATTCGTCGTCGTCGAAGCCTTCGTTATCAGAAAATTCGTTGCCAAATTCATCTTCCTCTTCCTCAGAGCTCTCTTCTTCTTCCTCTTCGGCCATCCCTAACCCGGTATCTTTAACTTCCGAAAAATCTTCTGCATCCTCGGGGTTAAATTCCATCTCGTTCAGGAAATCAAATTCTTCGCTGGTTGGAGGTATAACGGTAGAGCCCAAAACGTTTCCAAATTGTTTAGGTGCTTCGCCTACGCTTTTAAATACGCTCGGATAAGTTACGCCTGCGGTTTCGTTCAGGATTTTGATCAATTCAACATGGAAGTCAAAAGGCCTGTCGAAATTAAAGGTATAATAGAATTTTTGATGTGGGTCGTCGATGAAGTTGCTCAGTTTAGATTTTTCCATTAAAGCAACGCCTCGGTTAACTTTGCGTTCGTTGGGTTTATAGGCAATTTCTTCGCCTTTGGTCCACTGATCATTGCTTACATAAAATGAAGAAGAATAATCGGGGTTATAGCCCGTTGCCTGATGTATAGCAGCGTGCAACTCTTCGAAAGTTTGATTCGATTTTACATCTATCTCTCTCGAAACATCATCATAATCTTCAAATGTAACCTTGAACCTATATATTGCCATTTTGTGTTTTGTGGATTTTTGCCAAAAATAATACTTTAATTCAAAAATGTGTTTGCCACAACTTTTAAGCCAATTTCTGTTCCTTTTGCAATTGTGAAGGCAATTGCCGCTTCACGGGTGTTGGCAATGTCGCCTTCGAGTATGGCTTCGCGTATCTGATTTTTGATAATACCTACCTCGCGTCCTTCCTTAATGCCAAATAGTTGCATAATATCGGTACCTGTAACCGGAGGCTGCCAGTTACGTACCTTGTCACGTTCTTCAACGTCTTTTAATTTTTGCTGAACAAGCTCAAAATTGTTACGATACTTCTTAACCTTGTACTCATTTTTGGTGGTTACGTCTGCTTTACAGAGCATCATCAGGCTCTCCACATCGTCGCCAGCCTCAAAAAGCAGCCTGCGTACCGCCGAATCTGTGATCACATCCTGCGCCAGCACAATAGGGCGAAGGTGCAACTGTACCAGCTTCTGCACAAATTTCATGTGCTCATTAAGCGGTAGTTTAAGTTGCGTAAATATCTTGGGCACCATGCGGGCACCGCGGTCTTCGTGGCCATGGAAAGTCCAGCCGTGGCCGGGTTCAAAGCGCTTGGTAGCGGGTTTGGCAATATCGTGTAATATGGCAGCCCAGCGTAACCAAAGGTCGTTTGTATCGATAGTAATATTATCCAGTACCTGCAGCGTGTGGTAAAAATTGTCCTTATGCCCTTTTCCGTTAATGTATTCTACACCATACAGATTGGTCATTTGCGGAAAAATTATGTGCAGTAAACCAGTATCAAATAAATAATTAAAACCGATGGACGGTTTGGGCGAAAGGATGATTTTGTTCAGTTCGTCCGTAATCCGCTCTTGCGAAACGATTTTAATACGATCTTTATTGAGCTTGATAGCCTCGATCGCATCCTCCGCGATATCAAAGTTAAGCTGTGATGCAAATCTTACAGCCCGCATCATCCGCAATGGATCGTCAGAAAAAGTCTCGGCAGGATCGAGCGGTGTACGGATCAGTTTATTCTCCAGGTCGCCGATGCCATTAAAGGGGTCGATCAGTTGACCGAATGTATCCGGATGCAACGATATGGCCAGCGCATTGATCGTAAAATCGCGGCGCTTCTGATCATCATCCAGGGTGCCGTTCTCTACAATAGGTTTGCGCGAGTCGGCCCGGTATGATTCTTTTCGTGCCCCAACAAACTCCACTTCAATGTCCTGATAGCGAAGCATGGCAGTGCCGAAATTTTTAAATACCGAAAGCTTTACTTTAAGCGCCGCAGCAACCTGTTCGGCAAAATCGATACCGTTGCCCAATATCACAATGTCGATATCTTTAGATGGGCGGCTTAAAAAAATGTCGCGAACAAAACCACCAATAGCATATACCTGTAAGTTGTTTTTACCAGCAAGTTTGGAAATTATAGAAAATACAGGATGTTTAAGATGGTTTTTCATGCAAATGGATGGCATTACCATGCCGTTGCAAATTTAGCGATTATAGATTTGCAATAACAGTATAAATTAACGGCGGATAAATTCGAACCGGCCGGTAGGGTCTAGGCTCATAATGGTTGATGGTTTCTTCTCCGACAGGTCGTGCTGGTCTACATCAACAACGTAATCAACACCATCTATAATTTCCTGGCTTACAAAGCCAAAGTTTTTTGGAGAAGGCTCACCGCTGATGTTGGCCGATGTTGATACCAATGGCCTGCGCATACGCTGTATCAGCTGCTGGCAAAACGGATGTTTGCTTACCCGCATAGCAATGCTGCCGTCGGGAGCTATCAATGCCGGCGAAATACCTTTCGCTCCCGGCATGATCAGTGTAAGCGGGTTTTCGGCAAACTCAATCAGATCGTACGCCAGGGCCGGTACTTCGGCCACGTAGCGCTCCATTTGATGGTCGGCGTCCAGCAAAATAATCATGCTTTTGCTTTCCTCACGTTGTTTAAGGGCGAAGATTTTTTTTACAGCCTCTGTATTGGTTGCATCGCAGCCTATGCCCCAAATGGTATCGGTAGGATAGAGGATGATGCCACCCTCCTGTATTACTTTATAAGCCTTGGCTACTTCGTCTCTAAGCATTGTTTAGTACTTTTTTATACAATTCGGCATGTTGTGCTGCCAGTTTATCATCGGCAAAGTTAAGCGAATATTGTAAACCCTGCGCAATCATGTTTTGCCGCAAACTTTCGTCGGTTAAAACACGATGAATATGCCCTGCAAGCTGAAACTCATTATCCGGGTCGGTGTACAGGCTATCGGGTCCGCCGGCTTCTTCCAAACACGACCCTGTTGCCCCAATTACCGGTACGCCAGAGCTTAGTGCTTCCAAAATTGGGATACCAAAACCCTCGTATCTGGAAGGATAAATAAAGCAGATAGCCTGCTGATAAATAGCCGGCAACTCATGAAACTGTACCTGGTGGAGAAATATCACGCGATCTGCAAGGTCATTTTGATTGATGTAAGTTTTTACCTCGTCGAGGTAAGCTGTAGGTTTACCTACTACCACCAATTTAATATCCTCCGTTTGCGCAAATGCCTTTACAGCTAACAGCAGGTTTTTGCGGGGTTCGATAGTACCTACATTCAGCAGATATTGATTGGGCAGGTTATATTTAGTTTTTACAGCCTGCTTTTGTTCGGCAGACTGGGGCTTTCTAAAACTATCGTCACAACTTTGATAAATCACCTCAATTTTATCGGGCGAGGTGCCAAGCAATTCGATGAGGTCGTCTTTGGTTTTTTGGCTGATGGCGATAATTTTATCTGCTACCCGGCAGGCGTGAACGAGTTTGTTTCTATAGATCCACCGGTTAATGCGACCAAAATACTGAGGAAACCGCATAAAGATCAGATCATGCACTGTAACAACAGATTTGATCCCCGTTTTATTAATACCAATCGGCAGTTCGTGGCTTAATCCATGGTAAAGTTCAACATCATCACGTTTCAGATCTTTTACAATACCACTTGAGCGCCATTTAGAGGTGAAGAATTTTGATTTGGGTGTCCTGGTTTGTGTAGGCTGATCAGGCGAGTAAATACCAGGCTTAACCTTGGGAGTATAAAGCAAATATTGATTCGCGGGCTGATACTTAACTAAGGCATTAATAAGCCACCTGCTATAGTTTCCTAAGCCGGTACGATTTAAAAAACCCCGCTTTGTATCAAAACCTATTCGCATAAACTATGGCAAAAGTAACACCATCTGGCAATAAAACAAGTAATGTATTTCGTGTAAACATCAACAGTAGTAACGGTATGTTGTCTGTGATTTAGCAAACTAAATTGCTGGATGATTGTTTAATTTTTAGTTAAATCAATTAATTAATACGTGAGAAGTTATGAAAAGTGCAATTATTATGATCGCTATCGCAACATTCTGTTCGGTAGAAGTTGCTATGGCAGCGGGTCACAAATCAATTTTTAATCAAAGGCCGACAATAAATATGCAGCAGGACACTGTTCCGGTAAAGAAAACGAAGAAAATACCAACTAGCCCTACATCACCTACTACGCCGCCGAACACGCCTACACCAACAAACCCTAATCCTACTGTGCCTACAACGCCTACCAACCCTACCGTTCCAAACCCAACTTATCCAAGCCCGACTACGCCAACTACGCCGACCAATCCTACCACGCCAACGACACCAACAAACCCAACTACGCCAACAATGCCGACTACACCAACAAGTCCTACCACACCAACTAGCCCAACAGTTCCAACCACACCAGCTAATCCAACAAGGCCTCCGCAATAAAGAAACTTGTTTAAATAAAAAAGATCCGGTAACATATGCTACCGGATCTTTTTTATAACCCTTTTGGATAATGTAACAAATAACTACACCGCCACATTATTCTCTCTCAACGCATCGTTAAGAGAGGTTTTTTTGTCAGTTGATTCTTTACGCTGGCCAATGATCAGGGCGCATGGTACCTGGTATTCACCTGCAGGGAATTTCTTAGCATACGAGCCTGGGATAACTACCGAGCGGGCAGGTACATAACCTTTATATTCAACTGGCTCTTCGCCGGTAACATCAATAATTTTGGTTGAAGCCGTTAGTACTACGTTTGCACCTAACACAACCTCGTTTTCTAAACGAACGCCTTCTACCACGATAGCGCGTGAACCAAGGAAACAGTTGTCGCCGATGATAACCGGGGCAGCTTGCACTGGCTCTAACACGCCACCAATACCAACACCACCGCTCAGGTGTACATGCTTGCCGATTTGCGCGCACGAACCTACAGTAGCCCAGGTATCAACCATAGTGCCTTCGCCTACGTAAGCACCAATGTTTACGTATGAAGGCATCATGATAACACCTTTCTCCAGGTGAGCTCCATAACGGGCAATACCATGAGGTACAACTCTAACACCGGTTTTTTTGTAGTCGGTTTTAAGCTTCATTTTATCATGGAACACAAACGGACCAACCTTAATTTCCTCCATTTGCATAATAGGGAAATACATCAGCACTGCTTTTTTAATCCATTCGTTTACATGCCAGCGGCCGGCAATGCACTCTGCAACGCGTGCTTCACCTTTGTCGAGGCGCTCGATAATGGTTTCAACAGCATTGATATATTGGTTTTCACCTAGCAGGGCACGGTCTTCCCATGCTTGTTCGATTAGTTCTTTTAAATCTAAATACATGATAAAAATTTTCGCAAAGTAACGGTTTTTTGAGTAAAAATCTTGCTTTAAATAGCTATTTGGCAGGCACTAGTCCATGCGATTGTGCATATATCATAAAAATAACTATTGGTATGCAAATCAAAAAGGATATCAGCAATGGTGTAGCAATGCTTTTCGGATAATAATCTTCTTCGGGGAAATAGCGGTTAAAAAAGTACTCCGTTAATATAGCTGCGCCTATGCCGTTAAATATTATGGCAAACGCCCCACTGGTTGCGCCTATAATGCTTAAGGCAATGCTCCCTAGTAGTGTATATAGGATAGAGAACAGCAGTACCAGATTAGCGGCACTTTTATAGCCCGCAGCACGGAGGTTTATCATTAGCAGTACCCCGCCAAATATAGTTGAGAAAAATATCGAAAATCCCCAGATAGCCCGTTTCGAGTAAATCTCGATATCATAGCCTTCGTCCTGTGGCTCTTCGTTATAATCGTCGTTTTCTTGTAGTTCCATTGCTGCAAATATAATTTAAAACAACACTTGACGCTGTGCAAATTATTTAGCCATTTTGTAATACCGTATAAGTGTGAATAATTATGCCAGAGAAAGAGAAATTACGTATAGATAAATACCTGTGGGCTATCCGCATTTTTAAAACCCGTACCCTTGCTTCCGAAGCTTGTAAGGCAGGCCGGGTAAAACTGGCGGGGCAGAATATTAAACCGGCTCACGAAGTAAAAGTTGGCGAAGTATACCAAATATCCAAAGGCCCGGAACGCAAGATTATTATGGTGACCGACCTACTGGAGAGCCGTGTAGATGCCAAAAAAGCAGTCGCATACTACGAAGACCAAACCCCTGTAGAAGAGCAGGGGAGTTTTCAATCTATGTTCCAGGCGCCGCAGTTAAGACGCGACCGTGGTGCTGGTCGCCCAACCAAACGCGACCGCCGCGAAATTGACGACCTGCAACAGGATTTCTTCAACAAAAACACCCAAACGGGAGCCGAAGAGGAATAGTGCAGTAGACGACTTAATTAATATATTCCTTGGAGATTAACTCGTAAAGCTCTTTGTTGTCTTTACACATGTCGAGGTTTTGTTGCAATAAAAAGCGAAGGTCTTTTTGAGGCAAAGAGTCGGCAAGGTTATAGAGGTTTTTAAAACAGGATATTTCCAGGCTTACTAGGGCATCTAAGAAGCACAGCATAGTTAGATCCGATTCAAGGGGCGTCATACCCTCTGCTTTAATGGCTACATAAGCTTCGATAGTCAGAAAGCGCACGCCAAGGCACTGCTGGGGCTCATATAGTTCGCCAAGGATGGTGAAAATCTCATCCATGCGGAGTAATTGGATCTTAATTTCATCTACAGTTTCGAGGATAGCCATTTTAAGATCTGCAAAAGATGCGTTTTCGGCCATTACTGGCAAATTAGCTACCAGATAGCTTTTAACGCAGTATATATTGTTAAGCTGTATCAGAAATACCTTTTTTAATGATGCTTCGTCCATTTTTAGACTGCCATTAAAAAGACGCATGTTTGATTTAGAGGCCATTGATGGGGTGGTTTTAATATGTTAATGTGCTTGATAAATACATAAGATAAGGGATATTAATTCCCTCCGTTAGTTAAAACGCAAACACCTATATAAGTGTTTTGTTGGTTAAAACAACCATCGCTAATGTTGAATTAATATTAAATTTCAATTAAGCTTTTTGTGAACGCGTAATTATGTGAGGCCGATAGTTCAAATTTGCCCCGGCGAATTAAACTACAGTTGCTGACCCTAATGGCGAAAACTACTATAATGCGGTACTTATTATTGTTACTCAGTATATTTTTACTGGTAGCAAGCCCGCTTATATCTGCCTTTACAACAGGCTCCGATCACATGCACGCCAAAAATTCGCGGCATACCCATCACGTGGGTAATGCATATCTGCATAGTAGTAGCTGGAGCATTATCTCTAATCGGCAGTTAACCACACCTCCGCACTCCGTAACAGTAAGCGCTGCCGTTGTTTTGCTGTTTTGCGCCGGATTCTTATTTTTCTTCTTAAACGTCCCTGTCCAAACCGTCAAGGTTTGGCTCAACCATCATTTCCGCATACCGCCCCTCGGGCATCTTTATCTTTTGATTCGTAGCCTTCTCATCTGATCTTTAAACAATAAAACGCATTTAATACCCCGCGAGCGTATTTTATTGTTTTATCGTGATCCTTATGTTGCCGTAAATGGTAATTGAGGGTCTTTATTCATCATCAAAATGAATTTCGGAGAAGAATTTAGCCTGCAGGTAATGCTGGCTAATAAATCGTACCATCAATATCTATATAAATTTCTAGAGCAGATAGACGTACAGCACCACTACCAGATTATACTACTATTAACCCGTTTTAACGGAAAGGCTACCCAGAAGATGCTTTGTGACCACCTGTGTATCGAAAAATCAAACATGGCAGCCATTATAGATTCGTTGGAAACCAAAGGTTATGTAACCCGCGAGGTGAATTTTAAAGACCGACGTGGCAAGCTGGTTTCGTTAACCCCAAAAGCAACCGAGGTGATAGAAAGCCTGGAAACAACTTTTCAGCATTTTGAAAGTAACGTTACCCACGAAATTACCTGGCAGGAAATGTACAATTGTTTGCGTGTGCTTAAAACCATTAACCACAACTTGCTGAACCTTAATAACCACCCTGTTGATGTAAATGAGCAGGCTGCACTTGTTAACCACTAATCTGATACAATGGCTAACAAACATATATTCACTTTTGGCGAGTTTATAAAACAACGTAGAAAAAGCAGCGAACTTTCGCAGACAGAACTGGCGGACAAATTAGGTATAGAACGTGCACATTTAAGCCGGATAGAAACCGGCAAAAAAAAGTTTAAGGTAGAAAAGCTGGAAAGCCTTGCTTTAGTACTGAGAATAGACCTCGCCGAACTTAAAAAGGAATTTTACAGCGATGTATTTGCCGAGCAGATCTGCATTCATAATTGCCCCGAAGGTGTGCTGGAAATAACGCGGCAAAAGATTGCCAATATCCGCTCATCTATAAATGGTTATTTGGTTGAACCATTGGTAACCATGGATTAAGAAACACTTGTTTTATTGGTAATGATAATTTATCGTTAAACGGTTTGGTGCAAAATATTTTTGCACCAAACTTTTTTAGCGTGAAAAAACTACTCCACATTTTTCTTTTCGTACAGCTTATAACACTGGGCATTAATACAGTAAAAGGACAATCAACAGGGAAAATATCTGGTAAAATTACCGACAAAAAAACAGGCGAAACCTTAATTGGTGCAACCGTATTGATACAAGGCAGCACTAAAGGCGCAGCCACTAACGTAAACGGTAACTACATATTAAGCGGGCTGGCGCCGGGCACCTATACCTTATTAGTAAGATATGTAGGTTATAGCACCAAATCTATAACCGAAGTTGCAGTTAAAGGTAACGAGGTTACAGCACTTAATGTGATACTGGAAGAAAGTGCAGGCAATGCCCTTAGCGAGGTTACTGTAACCGCAACTTACAAGCGCGAATCTGTAGCTGCATTGTATGCACAGCAGAAAAGCAATGTGCAGATAAGCGATGGTATCTCGGCAGATGTGATCAAACGTTCTCCCGACCGTAATACCGGGGAGGTGTTGAAACGCGTGAGCGGTACCACTATACAAGATGGCAAATTTGTAGTAGTACGTGGTTTGGCCGACAGGTATAACAGCAACTTGCTTAATAATGCTACTCTGCCTAGCACCGAGCCGGATAAAAAAGCTTTCTCGTTCGATATTATCCCGGCAACTTTTGTGGATAACATTGTGGTGTATAAGACAGCTACACCAAACCTGCCTGGCGATTTTGCCGGTGGCGCCATCAATACTATCACCAAAGATTTACCCGATAGCAAATTCTTAGATGCATCGGTTAGCATTGGGTACAATTCAAAAACAACATTTAAAAGCAATTTCATAGACCCGCAGCCACATGGTAGCTTAGACTTTTTGGGTTATGATGATGGTTCGCGTAAACTGCCCGATGCCTACAGCAATGTAAAATCTAACTATACGTCTGGCCAAACCAGCGCGCAGAAAATAGCTATCGCCCAGCAGTTTCCGAATACATTCGGTTACGAAACAGGCAAATTTAACCTCCCTAACGTGAGCTTACAGTTATCAATGGGTAATAGTAAAACTACCAAAAACGATAATCGCCTGGGTTATCTGTTTGCATTTAACTATCGTACCGCGCATCAGGTTACAGATGGTTACCGTACAGAGTATAACCCGTCTAACACGGGTACTGCCAATAATCTGATCAACTATCAATATGATCGCGAAAACTTCGCCAATACCAAAACCTTAGGTGCTATATTTAACCTGGCCTATGTATATGGTAAAAGCAAAATCGTTTGGCGCAACTTATACAACAACGATTTTACCATCAACTTTGAGCAAACTAATAATGCTTTAAATTACGAGGCCAGTAATGATGATCCGCTGAGATATCGCGGCTACTCTAACCAAACCACTCAAAATGGTTTATACTCTTCGGTATTGGAGGGTAAGCATACGCTGGGTAGCAAAAGCAACTGGATTGTGGATTGGAATGCTTCTTACGGTCTATCATATCGTAACCAACCCGATCAGCGTATCGTAACCATCTATACGCCATTAAACTCGCCGGAGTATATTTCACTTTCGAGCGAGAACAGCCCTAAGCCTAATGACCTGGGCCGTGTTTATTCAACCCTGCACGAGAATATTTTTGGCGGTGCAGCTAACCTTACCTATAAATTCAACTGGTTTAATAAAAATCAGCAGTTTAAAGCAGGGGGCTTAATTAATTACCGCGATCGTAATTTCTCTATCGATGCGTTGGGTTATGTAGACCAGGTGGGCTTTGGCAATAAATCGATACCATTTACCAATGGTGTAAATATCGATAACATATTTAGCCCTTCAAGCATCCAAACAAATGGTATCGCTTTGGCGCGCTTAGATCTAAGCTCTACCGACTATAAAGGCAAAGCCAATCTGGATGCCGGGTATTTGATGCTCGAGAATAACTTCAGCGATAAATTGCATTTAACCTGGGGTGCCCGTTTAGAATATTACGATCAGCAATTAAGGGCGACGGGTAAAAGTCAGCAGGATTATAAAAATACCGACGTATTGCCGTCTGCCAACTTAACTTACAACCTTACAGAGAAAACCAATCTGCGTTTATCATACTACAGTTCGGTTAATCGTCCCGAGTTTAGAGAGCTTGCCGATTACCAATATTACGACTATCAAAATAACTTTAACATCCGCGGTAACCCGAACCTGGTGCGCAGTACTATTAATAATGCCGATTTCAGGTTTGAGTACTATCCTTCAGGTGGCGAGATCTTATCTGCTTCGGTGTTCTATAAAAAGTTTAACAACCCGATTGAGCAGATCAACCTGGGGAATGATAACCTGTCGTTCGCCAATGCCAACAGCTCGCGCGATTACGGGGTGGAAATGGAAATACGCAAAAAGCTGAACTTTATTAGTGATGTTAATTTCCTCCGCAATCTTAGTCTGTATGTAAATGCATCATACATCAATGCTACGGTAAGCCTGAAAAACCGTAACGTGTCTACCCCGCTACAGGGTCAGTCGCCTTATATTATTAATAGCGGATTGTATTACACCACTGGTAGTGGTTTATCTGTAAGTGCCTTATATAACCGCAGTGGCGAGCGTTTGGCCTTCCGTGGTCAGGATGATGCCATTGATATTTATGAACGCCCGAGAGATGTGCTGGACTTCCAAATCGGCAAGACTTTAATGAACCGCCGCGCCGAATTGAAGCTTACCGTATCAGACATGCTGCACCAGGCAACCTCTCTGTACTATAACTACGGATCGCTTGATAAAACCGCGTTTAAAGCTGGTGAAGACAAGATTATCCAGAGCCGTTACGCCGGGTTTGGAACCTCATTATCATTCAAATACAATTTTGGTTCAACCAAATAACCATTGGTAACTATAGGGATACGATAAGTAAAGTGAATGGTAATTGTGTGTTAAACTACCGTTAACAGCATGCCGGCAACTTTGTAACGAGAAAATCAAAAACAGATTCATGTATATGAAAAAACAACTTCATTTTTTATTAGGGTGCGCCGTTGCAGCAGGCTTAGCTTCTTGTAGCAAAAGCAACAACGATACCCCGGTTACCCCGCCAACCAGCACCAATGTTGATGTGCGTGGTTCTATTACCACCAGCCAACACTGGACCAAAGACAAAACTTACCGTTTAAGAGGTTATGTGTATGTTGACGGTAACTCAACCCTGACCATTGATCCGGGAACTAAAATTGTAAGTAATAAAGATTCTGCAGGTGTATTGGTAATTTACAAAGGCAGCAAAATATCTGCTATCGGTACTGCTTCCGAGCCAATCGTTTTCACTTCTAACGAGACTGATAAAAAACCAGGCGACTTAGGCGGTTTGGTAATTGTTGGCCAGGCAATCGGTAACGGTAACCACTCTGTATTAGAAGGTGGTGTTGATGCTGCTCACCAGGCTTTTGGTGGTAATAATGATACTGATAACTCTGGTACTTTACAATATGTACGTATTGAGTATGGTGGCAAAGCTGTTAACCCGGGTGATGAGATCAACGGTTTAAGTATGTACGCCGTAGGTAGCGGTACTACTGTAGATCATATTGAAATTGTACGTGGTTTAGATGATGCTTTCGAATTCTTCGGCGGTTCGTTTAATGCTAAATACCTTATTGCTTACAACTGTGCTGATGATGACTTTGATATGGATGATGGATACCACGGTAAAATCCAGTTCGCGGTTTCTGTTAAAGACCCTGCATTTACTGACAATAAAGGTACTACCGGTGATATTTCAAACAACTTTGAGGTTGATAACACTACCGATGCAAAAGGTTACCTGAGCACTCCGGTTACTTCACCTACAATGTCAAACTTTACGGCTATCGGTCCTAACAATGCAACCGGCACATCAACTGATTATGGTTACGGTATGCGCTGGAGAAGAGGTTCTAAATTTATCTTAGCTAACTCCATTGTAATGGGTGGTCAAAAGGCAGGTTTAGATATCGATAACGATCCTACTGCTACTTTCTACATTAATGGCGAAAGTGGTTTCAGAAACAGCTTATTACACGCTGTAACTGCTACTTACAAAACTGATAAATTAACTTCTGTAGCATTTACCGACGTTACTTTAAAAACACTTGCAGAAGGCAGAGATGGTTCTAAATCATTTACTTCTGCTGCCGATATCGGTTTAACAGATCCGTTTAACAACGCTGCTCCTAACTTGTTACCAAAATCAGGTTCGGCTGCTATCACTAACGTTGCTAAGTTTGAAGGTACTGCATTATCTGATGCTTTCTTTACTAAAGTTGCTTACTTAGGCGCAGTTGACCCTGCAAGCGATTGGACCAAAGCTACCTGGGTATCTTGGAACAGATAGTCTGATATAGGTTTTAAGCTTTAATATATGAAGCCGGCTATTTTTAAAATAGCCGGCTTTTTTGTGCCCAAATGTTACTTAGTCGTTACAAAGCGTTGCTTAGTCGATACATGCTTTCTATCGCAGGTGTGTTGCCGTACTTTTAATTTAAGTAACCAAGCAAAACTTTACAAGGAGGATAATATCATGGAAAGAAAGAGGTTTTTACGCAGCCTGATGGTCGGAGCGGTATCCACAACGGTACTCGCAGGTGCCTGCAAAAAAGATTCGGATACGGTTGATGCATCGGGCAGCGGCACCACCACATCGGGTTCGAGCTCGGGTAGCAGCAGTAGTGGCAGTACAAGCGGCTGCAGTGTAATAGAAACCGAAACCGAAGGGCCATATCCCACACATACACCAGCATCGTACGTGCGCAGCGATATTACAGATGGGCGCAGCGGCTATAAGCTTACTGTTAAAATTAACGTTAATAACAGCAACAATAGTTGTAATGCATTGGCCAACGCGATAGTTGATATCTGGCATTGCGATGCCGAAGGTAACTACTCCGAATATGGGGGCAGCGGTTCTCAAAGCACCAACTATACGTCAGTGCACTTTCTTCGCGGCCGCCAAACTACAGATACCAATGGTTTGGTAACTTTTACTAGTATTTTTCCTGGTTGGTATACAGGTAGGGCCACCCATATCCATGTGCATATCTACAACTCTTCGGGCACGTCGCTGAAAATTACTCAAATAGCATTTCCCGAAACCACGGGCAGCGCATTACTAGCGGTAAATGGTTATTCGAAAGGGATGTCGGGTTATACTTACAACGCTAAAGATGGTGTATTTAGCGATGGCACCACTTTAGAAATGGCTACCGTTACCGGCAATACAACAGATGGCTTTGCGCTAGCCATCAGCATGAGCGTACCTGCTTAATCATCTATATAAACAGTTAATGGTTGAAGGCGTTGGAGAGTAATCTTCAGCGTCTTTCATTATTTATAGTATATGGCTAAAAGTGTTATTACCCTTTGTTATCGCAAAATTATCGACGGCAGCTGTACCAAGCCCTGGGATAAATTGGTTTTTGAAGCTTCTTATATGGAGTTTAAAATGCAGGCGCAAAATTTCAGCGCAGGTACTTCGTATAATTCTTATGCACAGTTGCTTGCTTCTGTGCCGAATGTAAATCGGTTGGCGGGGCTGGTTACACCTGCTATTACAGGTTACGTTAGCCAGTTAAATAATGTGATGCCAGATCTGTTGAATAACATCGGCAAGCGCTTCATTAAGTTCAACGATTTTCAGCTCGAAATCATCAACTCGGATATAAACGATAAAGCCAAACATCAGATAGCAGTAAATTTTTTCAGCGCACCACTTATTTGGCACAAAACCATAAGTAATTTGTTGTTGGTATCAGAGTTTAATAAAGAAGCGCAGCAGGAGGGAGGTTTAACTGGGAGTAATCTTTTTCAATTGCAGCCTTACGTAAATATAGTTACTATATCCCAATTGTAAAATGGCGGTACTTACACCCGGCAGAATATACCTTGCAGACCAGCGGGGTATAAAAGAGAACGCTGCTATAAAACAATTTAGTACATTTAATTACGGCACCTATCAAGACGATAGCCGTACGCCCTTTGGTAGGCTAAAGTTGGTAAACGATAGTGTGCTGGCTGCAGGCAGGTCGGTATTTATTGGCGGTAATACAGCATCGTATATTATACTCGTGCCCATCACTGGCGAATTGATTTTTAAAAATGCTTACGACCACCCGATTACGTTAAATGTGGGTAATATTTACGTAAGCTATTTACCCGAGGGAGGTTTCTTCGAACTCACTAATCCTTATGATACCGACTGGATCAATTTTCTGCACTTGCAAATCGTTTCAACCGAGGAGGTATTAGGCTCCGTGTCGGCCTTATACAGTTTCGACTTTGCAATTCATTCCGATGAGCTAATTCCGGTTATACATTCAGACAGTGGTTTGCCATTTTTGATTCAGATAGGGCAATTTAGCGGACGCTCCGAAGCGCTTTACCATTTAAAAGACGCTAAATCTAAAATATTTGCCTTTGTCATAGCCGGTGCCTTCGAAATGGAGGGACGTTTACTGCATCAGCGCGATTCCCTTGCGCTTTGGGATACTACCAGCACAGATATCGAAGCATTAAGCAATAATGCCGTGATATTGACCGTCGAGATCTGAAAATCCTTTCAATTTCCATTCATTTTATTCATTCTGATCGTCGCGGCAAGCATGTGTTTTGCTTTGTTATTTCGGATTTTGTATATTACAGATCGGTAAATTCTCAGTCAACGAATTTTCTCATTATTTGTTCGGATTTTTTTAAAAAAATACTCTATAAGTCAGTGTTTTTACAATTTTGATAGTTTGAATTCTTTAAAAATGCCATTTTTTAAGTGTTTTGTTTGTTAAATGGTGTAAAAAGTGAAATATTCTTAATGTTTTTCATTTCTTAATAAGAAAATGTTCTATTTTTTTAAATATTTTACCTGTTTGTAACTAAACTGTTAATTTATATATATCAAATTGTTAGTTTTTTTTTGTTTATTGCAATAAATAAGGTGTTCATTAACTTAATTAAACAAAACTTTTTGATGTATGAAGAGATTTCTACGTAATCTTTTGTGGGGATTAGTACTTGTAGGCTCAACAGCCTATGCCCAAACCCGCACAGTTACCGGTACCGTTGTTGGTAAAGACGACGGCCTTCCATTACCGGGAGTAAGTGTTGTTGTAAAAGGTTCTAAAACCGGTACCCAAACCGGCCCCGACGGATCTTATACCATTAAAGTTCCTCAAGGGGGCTCATTAGTATTCAGTTTTATCGGGTTTACCGCACAAACCCACGTTCCATCTGGCGAGCGGTTAAATGTAACTCTTGCTGGTGGCGCCAGTCAATTAAATGAAGTTGTGGTAATTGGTTACGGTAGCCAGGTAAAACGCGACAACAACGGTAGCATCAGCGCTGTAAAAGGTGCGGAAATTGCCGAAGCTCCGGTACAAAACTTCCAGCAGGCGCTGGGTGGCCGTGCATCGAGTGTGCAGGTTACTGTGCCAAGTGCTACGCTCAACCAAAACCCGGTTATCCGTATCCGCGGTATCAACTCGGTAGCTTTGAGTTCACAACCTTTATATGTAATAGATGGTGTGCCAAGCTTCGAGGGTAACCAAAACGGTGGTACTGCAGGTGGTGGTTCTCCACTGGGTAATCTTAACCCAGAGGATATCGAGAGCATCGATATTGCTAAAGATGCATCTGCAGGTGCTATTTATGGTAGCCGTGCTGCTAACGGTGTGATTTTCGTTACCACTAAAAAAGGTAAAAGAGGAAAAGCTGTAGTTACTATTGATAGCTGGATCGGTCAGAACAAGGTGTATAACCTGCCGCAGATGTTAAATGCACAACAGTACACTGATATCAAAAACGAAGCATTGCGTAATGCTGGCTTATATAATGCCAACACTACTTATTTCGCAACGCAAATCGGTGCCGACGGTCAGCCTGTTAATACAAACTGGTTCGATTATATCTACCGCACAGGTACTTCTTATAATACTACTGCAAGTATTTCTGGCGCAAGTGAATCTACTAACTACTATTTATCTGCCAACTGGGCAAAGCAAGACGGTATCTTAGCTAAAAACTCATTCGAAAAGAAAGGTATCTTAGCTAACATCGATCATAAAGCCAATAAATACATTAGCATTGGTGGTAAAATTGCTTACACAAATTCTCAAAACAAAGCAGCTACTGGTTCTGGTGCTCAGGATGATGGTTTCAGCATCACAGGTTTAGGCCGTATCGGTTTAGTTTCTCCTCCAAACGTATCTCCATACAATAACGATGGTAGCTACAACTTAAGCAGTAATACTTTAGGTATCCAGGCTAATAAAGGTGTTGCTTTCTCTTACTATAACATTATGCCTATCCTGGATCTTAACCGTTCTAACAACGAGTTAAACCAGATCAGCTCAAATGTTTATTTCCAGGTAAAGCCATTATCATGGTTAACATTGAAAACCACTTACGGTATCGATTATCTGTTAAGAGATGTTGATATTTATCAGAACCCAATTCAGGGTGATGGTGTAAGCGGCGGCGGTTCTGTAACCGATACTTACGCAAACCAAAAAAGATGGGTATGGGATAATACCTTACAAATCGACAAATCATTTGGCAAACACACTATCAATGCCGTATTTGGTAACGAGCAAGACCGTAGAACTGTAAGAGGTTTCGGTATTAACCGTACTGCGGTTTCGGATGCTGGCTTTAACACTGTACAAGCAGGTTGGGCAAACAATGCATCGTCTGGCTCTCTTTATCAGGATTTTTACCTGGTATCATTCTTCGGTCGTTTAAATTATGACTTCGACAAAAAATATTACATCAGTGGTACCCTCCGTCGTGACGATTATTCAGCATTTGGTCCAAGCAACAAAAAAGGTTACTTCCCAGGTGGTTCAGTAGGTTACGAGATCACCCGTGAAAAATTCTGGACTGAAATCGGTGCCGATAAAATTTTCAGCAGCTTTAAACTACGCGGTAGCTACGGTAAAGTAGGTAACGCTCAAGGTTTCGGTGCTTATGACTCTTATGGTTTATATGCCAATGGTCTTTACAACGGTAGTGCTACCTTGCAATTTAACCAGACAGGTAACCCTGACCTGAAATGGGAAACTATCTTCAAAACAGATATCGGCTTTAACTTCGGTATCCTTGGCGATAAGATCACAGGTGAGGTTGCTTATTACAAGAACAACATCAAAGACCTGATTTTCCAGGTTCCAACTATTCCATCTGCAGGTTTACCAACCAACCCATATGTAAACATTGGCAGCATGTACAACAAAGGTTTGGAGATCACGTTGAACGCTCGCGGTGTTAACACTAAAGATTTCAGCTGGTCACCATCTTTCAACATCAGCTTTAACCAAAACAAGCTTACTTCTATTGTACCGGGTATAACTAAATTAACCAACTCTACATCAGGTACCGAGGTAACTAACATTAACGAGGTTGGCCACTCTTTAGGTAGCTTATACATTGTACGTACCGCAGGTGTTGATCCTGCAACTGGTCGTCGTATTTTCGTAAATGCGTCAGGTCGTCAAGTTTTATACTATCCTACAGGTGCTATTCCAACCGGTCGTAACCAATGGGAATATTCAGATGGTACCCGTGCCCCAGCTATTACCCAGGCTGCAGACGCGGTTAACTATGCAAATACTGCTCCTAAAGTGTTAGGCGGTTTTAGCAACACCTTCCGTTACAAAGGTATCGACCTAAACGTATTGTTCACTTACCAATTAGGTTACTCTATTTACTACGGTACCCGTGCTGGTTTACATGATCAACGTTTCTGGAACAACTCAACCGATATCATAAGCGGTCGTTGGACTACACCAGGTCAAACCGGAGCTGACTTCGCTAAAATTGTTTACAACGATAACGTATCAAACGGTTCATCACTTCCTTTGGATATCAACGTATTCAGCGGTAACTTCGTGAAACTGAAAAGCTTAAATTTAGGTTACACTTTACCTAAAGACCTGGTTGGCAAAATTGGTTTATCAAACCTACGTTTCTATGCAAGTGCTTTCAACTTGTTCACAATCACCAAATACCCTGGTCCGGATCCTGAGATCTCTTCTAACAGCGGTAATGGTTCTGGCTCAACAGGCGCAAGTCTTGCAACTTCTAACAGCACCCAAGGTGTTGATAGAAACCAGCCAGGTTTGCAGAGAACATTCACTTTAGGGTTCAATGTTAAATTTTAATTAGCGATTCAAAAATGAAAAAGAAAATATTAGTAATTATGTTGGGGATGGTAGTTGGGTTCAACTACTCGTGTCAGAAAAGCCTTTTAGATCCAGTGAGCCAAACACAGGTTGCTGACCAAAACGGGCAGCCCTTCTCTACTTCAGCGCGTATCCAGAGCCAGGTATTGGCGCTGTATGCTAACTTGCGCAGCGGGCAGTTACAAGGTGGTAGGTTCCAGGTTTACAACGATGTAAAGGCCGATAACTGGATCAACCTTTCAAATAACCAGATCACTGCATCAAATACATGGTCTGCAAGCGTTAATACCACCAGTACCGAAGTATTAAATCTATGGTCGCAGGGATATTACACCATCAACTTATGTAACTTGTTTATTGATGGTATGGCTAAGTATGGCACACCAGTAGTTGGTTCGGCTCTGGCCGCTAACTATATTGCCGAAGCTAAGTTTATCCGTGCTATTTGCTATTACGATTTGCTACAGCTTTATGCACGCCCTTATGCAGATGGCAACGGTGCTAAACCAGGTTTACCTTTACGTTTAACCGGTTTGTCATCATATTCAGATCAATCATTAGCAAAAAGCTCGGTAGCCGATGTATATGCTCAAATTATTAAAGATTTGAACGATTCAGAAACCGGTTTGCCGTTAACTAATGGCTCGGCGTTAAATAATACGATTCGTGCACACCGCAACAGTGCTATCGCGTTTAAAACCCGTGTATACCTAACTATGGGTAAATATGCAGAGGTTATTACTGAAGCTAATAAAATTGTAAGTACAGCTGCGCCGTTCACAGCAACAACTGGGGTAGCAAACGCTTTACAATCTAACGTACTTAACGTGTTCCGTGCACCATATACTACAACTGAGTCTATATTCTCAGTTCCGTTTGTGGTATCAACCGAGCAGGTAGGTACCCAAAACGCTTTAGGTTACTATTACTATGCTAACGGTACTAACCCAGGTAACGCTGAGTTTTACTTAAACCCAGCTGGCGTAATAGCCGATGCAAACTGGAAAGCTACAGATGCACGCAGAACTAACTTTATCTATTTATCTACCATCGCTGCTAATAACACCAAATACTTCCTGGCTAAATGGAATGCACCAGGCCCTTACCTGGATTATGCACCGGTTATCCGTTATGCAGAAGTACTGTTAAACTTAGCAGAAGCACGTGCCCGTACAGCAGGTGTTGATGCACAAGCTTTAGCATTGTTAAACGCAGTGCGTCAGCGTTCTGATGCTACTACCACCTTCACTTCTGCAAGCGTAGGTAATGCAGCTGGTTTAATTGCAGCCATTATGCAAGAGCGTAATATCGAGTTCTTGGGCGAAGGTTTACGTAACATCGACTTTATGCGTACTCTGGGTACTATCCCTGCAAAATCAAACGTGCAGGCAATAGACCCAAGCAACCCGCAATACATTTGGCCATTATCAAATGATGAGTTGCTTTACAATACTTTAATTGGTGGTTCTAATAACTAAGAATCAGTAAACAAAATACTGTAATTGGAAAGCCTCCCGATTTATCGGGGGGCTTTTTTTATACCGTATCCAAACAGTTTGTCCGATACCGGACGTTTTTTTGTTTTAAAAATATCATAATAATTTAATAATCAATAATTTAACAACGGAATGCAGCTTGCAAAGCTATAGGCAAACAAGCTAAAAATGGATACAGAAATACCTGCCGAAGTAATATCACAAAGACGAAGAAAAAATGGTCTTATCATAATACTTTGCATTGCTTTGCTCCTCATCGCATTGTGGGGGGTAAGGGTAGTTTTTAAATCATCAGTAAGCCGCAGCGATATTAACATTGCCAGGGTAGAGGTTGGTAGCGTAGAAAATACCTTAAATGCTTCTGGCGAAGTATTACCCGAGTTTGAGGAGGTGATCACCAGTTCTATTAATGCTTCTGTAAAGAGCGCCATAATGGATGCAGGTACTAAAGTTAAGGCAGGCCAATCCATCCTGATCCTCGATAAATCGGCCACGGAGAATGAGTACACCAAACTTAAATTTCAGTTAGAGACCAAACGCAACGAGATCAGGAAACTCAAACTCGATCTGGATAAAAGCTTCTTCGATATCCAATCTAACAACGCCATTAAACAACTACGCATAGCCAACCTGCAGGATGCGGTAGAAAATGCCAAACGCCTTTACAAAGCAGGCGGTGGTACCCGCGAGGGTATTGAACAGGCTGAGCTAAACCTCAAGGTTGCCCAATTGGAAAAGAAGCAGTTAGAGAACGAGATTAAAAGCAAACAGCAAACCATGCAGGTTGAGGCAAAGGAGGGTGAAATTGCCGCAGCCATTCAGGAAAATGATCTGGCAGAGCTGGAACGCAAGCTGAAATTGGCCAATGTAGTGGCTACCCGCAATGGCGTAATTACCTATATCAATAAAAACATAGGAGCATCTGTTAAGGAAGGCGAAATTGTTGCCCGCATTGCCGATCTGGGGAGTTTTAAGGTGGCGGGTAGCATTTCCGATAATTACCTTTCCGAATTGCACGCCGGTATGCCTGCCATTGTGCGCTTTAATGATACTCAACTGCGCGGGCATATTGTAAATGTGTATCCGTCTGTACAAAATGGTGTGATAAGCTATGATGTTCAATTGGACGAACGGAATAACAAACAGCTTCGTCCTAATATGAAAGTGGACGTTTTTCTGGTTACCGCCGCGCACAGCCAGGTGATGCGCGTAGTCAACGGCCCCGCGTTTAAAGGTGTAGGCGCACAAGATGTTTTTGTAGTAAATGGCGATAAGGCCGAACGCCGTACCGTACATCTCGGCCTCAGCAATTTCGACTACGTAGAGATCAAAGACGGTTTAAGACCCGGCGATATGGTGATTAGTTCGGACATGAGCGAGTTTAAGAATGCTCAGGAACTCAGCATTAAAAATTAAGAGATAGTAAGTATCATGAAACCACTATACTACATCTTGTTTTTTATACTCTGCATAACATCGGTTAGTAATGCCGCCACGCCCGACACGCTGCGCCTAACCTTAACGCAGGTGATAGAGCTGGCGCGCAAAAACTCCATAGCCGCTAAACAGGCCATTGCCGTAAAGGAAACCAAATATTGGCAATGGCGCACCTATAAGTCAAATTACCAACCGCAACTATCATTAACCGGCATATTGCCTGGTTATAGTAAAACGTATACACAGGTGCAGCAGCCCAATGGTACGGTGTTGTTTCAGCCGATACATAATGATAATTCGAGTCTGCAACTGGATTTCAGCCAGACGATTACAGCTACTGGAGGTACTATTTATGGTACAACCAACCTACAGCGTTTTGATGATTTCGACCGCAATAATGTACTGTACAACGGGGTGCCTTATGCCGTAGGATTTAGTCAGCCGTTGTTTCAATACAATAGCCTCAAATGGGACAAAAGGATAGAACCGTTAAAGTATAATGAAAGTAAGCAGGCCTTTATAGAATCACAGGAGCAGATTGCTGTAACGGTTGAGGGGTATTTCTTCGATTTACTATTAGCACAGGTAAATCAGCAGGTGGCCGAAATAAATCTCACCAATACCCAGCAGATACTAAAAGTTGCCAAACTGAAATTTGAACTAGGCAAAGTTTCTAAAAACGAGATCCTGCAGTTACAACTCGAATTGCTAAACGCGCAAAAAGCGGTTGGCGTGGCTAAGCGTAATATCCAGATTGCAACGCTTACCCTGCGTAGTTACATGGGCTTTGATGGGGAAACCAATATTGCCTTGATTGTACCGGAGGAGATCAGCCGGATGGAGGTAAATACCGAAAAGGTTTTAGCGGAAGCCTTTGCCAATCGCTCGGATGCTATTGCATTTATGCGCCGCATAGCCGAGGCCCAGCGTGATGTGGCTAAGGCCAAAGGGCAAACGGGATTGACCGCCAGTTTAACAGCTAATTTAGGTTTCTCCAACAGTGCATCAAACATACCCGATGTTTACAAATCGCCGCAGAACCAACAGTTGTTGCAACTGCAATTCTCTATCCCGGTGTTGGACTGGGGTCGGAGTAAATCAAAAACCAAAACGGCCGAAGCCAACGAGCAATTTACCGTGTATGCCGTAGAGCAGGATAAGCAAACCTTTCGCCAACAGATTATTACCCAGGTAACGCTGTTTAATATGCTGAAAGAGCAGATTGCATCCAACGCGCAGGCCGACAGCATTGCCGGAGAAAAGTACCAGATAGCCCGCGAGCGTTACGTACTGGGCGACCTAAGTATCACTGACCTGAGCATCGCATTTCAGGAAAATGACCAGGCTAAGCGCGACTTTATTAATGCGCTGCGCGATTTCTGGGGCGCTTACTATCAGCTGCGTTACTTGTCGCTGTACGATTTTGAAAAGAACAAGAAAATAACTTATTAAAAAATACTATAATCAACCAATCATGATCAGTTTACAAAACATAGAAAAGGTTTACCGTACCACCAATATCGAAACTCTGGCGCTTAATAACATCAGCCTCGATATAGCTAAAGGCGAGTTTTTGTCTGTTATGGGGCCATCGGGTTGTGGCAAAAGTACGCTACTAAATATTATGGGCTTGCTGGATGCGCCGTCTCGCGGGCAGATTAAAATATCCGACCAAACCACCGATAATTTGAATGATAAGCAGCTGGCTAAATTTCGTAATCAAAAGTTGGGCTTTATATTTCAGAGCTATCATTTGATCAATGACCTGCAGGTGCTGGATAACGTGGAGCTACCCCTGCTATACCGCGACACCACCGCCAAAGAAAGACGCCAACTTGCTGCCGAAGCCTTAGAAAAAGTAGGACTGAGTAATCGCATGAAGCACTTCCCAACGCAGCTTTCGGGTGGGCAGCGGCAACGTGTGGCTATTGCCCGGGCCATTGTTGGTCGTCCCGAAATTATCCTGGCCGATGAGCCTACAGGTAACCTGGATAGTGCTATGGGTAACGAGATTATGGAGATCTTACTTCAGCTGAACCAAAACGACGGTACTACCATAGTAATGGTTACGCACGATGAGCATATGGCGCAAAAGACCCACCGTTTGGTACGTTTATTTGATGGTTCGCAAGTTTTATAAATCTGCCTAAACACTAAAGCCATGTTAAAAAACTACTTTAAAATAGCCATAGCGGTGTTGAGGCGCCGCAAGTTTTTCACCTTTATTAGCCTATTTGGTATCAGTTTTACACTAACCATTTTGATGGTAGCTACGGCTTTTATCGATAAAGTTGTTAATGATGACTATCCCGATAAAAAGCGCGATCGTTCGCTCTACATTTCGCACATGGAAATGGCAGGTAAGGATGCCATGAACTCTGCTGGCCTATCTTTTGGTTTTCTGGACCATTATGTTGGCCGCATGAAAACACCCGTGGCAGTGGCTATCTCGTCTAATTTTAATGCAACTAACACTTACGTAAACAATCGCAAAATTGTAATCAATTACAAATACACCAACGCAGCATACTGGGATGTGCTGGAGTATAAGTTTTTGGAGGGCAAGGCTTTTTCGAAGCAACAGGTAGCCAATGCCGAACGTGTTACAGTGATATCTGAGGATATGAAAAAAGAATACTTTGGCGATGATACCGGCCCTGTGGTAGGTAAATATTTGGAAGCCGACAATGTAAAATACCGCATTTGCGGAGTGGTTAAGAACATCCCCATAACTTGTTATTCGTTTTATGCCGATATCTATCTGCCTTATACCGTATCCAAAAACGATTTTGGAAATTATAATAACTACATGGGCGATTTTAACGGTGTTATTTTGGCTAAGAATACAGCAGATGTACCTAAAATGAAAAGGGAGTTTGATGCGATAATCCCCAAATTACCAATACCAGATAAGCAATACAACAAAATTTATAGCCATGCCGACACTTATTTGGAAGGTTACGTACGCACAGGCAATGAAACCAAATCAGGGATCCTATATGTTACGCTGGCCCTATCGTTATTCGCGCTGTTTGTAATGTTGCTGCCTACACTTAACCTGGTTAACATTAACGTTACGCGCATTATGGAGCGTTCGTCGGAGATTGGGGTGCGTAAGGCATTTGGCGCGTCGTCGCAAACATTGGTATACCAGTTTATTGTAGAGAACCTGATACTCACTTTTTTGGGTGGCCTTATTGGCGTAGTGCTGTCGCTTATAGCCATGTATTTTATTAACAATGCCAGACTTATAGCCAACCTCGAACTAACATTAAACTTCACGGTACTGGGCTATGCGCTGGCGATATGCATATTTTTCGGCTTGTTTTCGGGTGTGTACCCAGCCTGGCGCATGTCGAAACTTAACGTGGTAACGGCCTTAAAGGCTCAATAGATCGATCATTTTTAAATCAAGATATTATGTTAAAGCATTTATTTAAACTCATCTGGAACAAAAAGAAGCAGAACTCCCTGCTTATCGTCGAGATCCTGTTGTCGTTTATGGTGATGTTTGCGGTGTTTGCATTCGCTGTAAACTCGTATCAAAACTACGTAAAACCCATAGGTATTAAATACGAGCACGTATGGGTAATCAATTACAACAACACGCTTAAAACCCAAAATTCCGATTCGCTTACTATGTTTTATGAGGGCTTGCTTCGCAATATTAAAGCCATGCCACAGGTAGTAGATGCCGGTTTTTCGAGCACCAATGTGCCATTCTCGTCGGCTCACATGAGCGGTGGTATAACCGTTAATGGTAAGAGGATAACCTACGTTAATCAGTTCAATGTTGATGATAACTACCTTAACACGCTCGGTGCAACTATGCTTGAAGGACGTTGGTACAATAAGCAAGACGGTATTTCGAAAGAAAAAGTAACCGTAATTAACAACACTCTTAAAGAAAAGGCTTTTGGTAAGGGATCTGCCGTAGGTAAATACTTTAATGATTACGACAATAAGTTTAAAATCAAAGTAATAGGTGTGGTTAACGACATTAAGTTTGACGGTGATTACCAAACAGTAGGACTTAGCCAGTATAATCGCTTCGACACTTCAGCTTATCATTGGCTACAACGTATTTTGGTAAAGGTACAACCGAACGCCGACGCGGCATTTGAAAGCCGGCTGTATAAGTTTATGGCCAATCAAATGAAAAATTCCAACATCGAAATAGAGCATTTACCTAACAAGCTGGTAGCCTACAATAAGTTTACCTTGGTACCGCTTATTATTCTGTCTATTGTGGCTGCTTTCCTCATCATCAATGTTGCTTTGGGTATTTTCGGGGTGCTGTGGTATAATATTAACAAGCGCCGCGGCGAAATCGGGTTACGGAGGGCAATAGGGGCAAGCGGCAGTTCGGTATCATCGCAATTGGTGAGCGAGGCTTTGATATTGGCAACTTTCTCTCTCATCATCGGGACGTTTTTTGCGGTACAGTTTCCGTTGCTAAATGTATTCGACCTGTCGGCCGGGGTATATCTTACGGCTATTGGTTTTGCTTTAATATTTATTTATTTCATTGTACTGGTTTGCTCCCTGTATCCGGGTAAGCAGGCAGCGGCAATTTATCCGGCTGTTGCGTTACATGAAGAATAATTACGACCTTAACGCCTTGATATGATACTTGTCATAGATGACGATATTGCCGTACGTACCTCCCTCGTTTTACTTTTAAAAAACGAGGGTTACGGCGTTATAGCGGTAGCCACTCCTGTCGAAGCATTGTCGGCTATAAAGAAGCAAAAGCCCCAGCTCATTATTCTCGACCTTAACTTTTCTATTGGCACCACAGGCGAAGAGGGTATAGCCTTACTGGCTAAAATTAAACAGGTGGATACATCCATCCCCGTGATATTGATAACCGGCTGGGGCAGCATCGAACTGGCGGTGCAGGGGATGAAAATGGGCGCTAACGATTTTATTAACAAACCCTGGAGCAATGAGCATTTGTTGCAATCTGTTAGGACATTTTTAGACCTCGGCGATAATAAAAATCAGCAGCGTACACGTAAACAACTGGATACCCAGTATAACTTTCAGCAAATTATCGGGCACGATCCGCAGATGCTGGACATACTGGAAACCATTGGTCGCGTTGCCGGTACAGATGCTTCGATATTAATTATGGGCGAAAGCGGTACTGGCAAAGAATTAATTGCTGAGGCAATTCACCAAAACAGCAAGCGCCGTAATAAGCCATTTGTAAAAGTAAATTTGGGGGGAATATCCACATCGTTATTCGAGAGTGAAATGTTTGGCCATATCCGGGGGGCTTTTACCGACGCCCGGTTTGATAGGATGGGCCGGTTCGAAATGTCAAACAAAGGCACTATATTTTTAGATGAAATAGGCGATTTGGATGCGGGTAGTCAGGTTAAATTGCTGCGCGTATTGCAGGATCGTACCTACGAAGTGCTGGGCAGCAGCCGCACCAAAACTGTGGATGTGCGGGTGGTTTGTGCTACCAACAAAAACCTTAACGATATGGTTGCAAAAGCCAGTTTCAGGGAAGATTTGTTGTACCGCATCAACCTCATTACCATTTATCTGCCGGCCTTGCGCGAACGGGCGGGCGACATACCGTTGCTTGTCAATTACTTTATAAGCAACCTGAAAGAGATTTATAATCGTCCCGAGCTTTCTATAACGCCTGCGGCACTGAAATGGCTGCAGCAACTGCAACTACCAGGCAATATCCGTCAGTTAAAAAACCTGGTGGAGCGCGCAGTATTGGTTAGCAAAAAGGATAAGCTGGATATAGAAGATTTTCGGGCACAATTGGATAATTCGCCGGTTAAAAAGGATAGCAAACATCTGCCTGGAGTAGGTTCGCTCACGCTGGAGGAGATGGAAGTGGAGATGATTAAAAAGGCCATGGAATACCATAAACACAAGGTAACCAAAGCGGCACAGTCTTTAGGTTTAACCCGTAGCTCGTTGTACCGCAGGTTAGATAAATACCAAATACCTTACGATGAAGCTGAGGACTAAATATATCCTGTTTGTATTCATCCTGCACCTTACCACGCTGGTGCTTACTTACTTTATTTTTAAAGAAAATAAGATTCTGTTTTTGGTGGCCGAGGTGTTTGTGATCATATCCATCCTTATCTCGTGGAATTTATACATGCAGCTGATCCAACCGCTGAAATCTTTGATGGTAGGTATAGATGCCATCCGCGAGCGTGATTTTAATATCAAATTTTCGCCAACGGGCAAGTACGAAGTAGACCAGCTGATTGGTGTGTATAATCAAATGATAGATCAGCTTCGTACCGAACGTACCTTGCAAGAACAACAGCATTTTTTCCTCGAGAAGTTGATCTATACTTCGCCAACCGGTATTATTATTTTAGACTATGACGATCTGATTCAACAGGTTAACCCCAGGGCTTTGCAAATATTGGGCGTGGAGGACAACGCATTGATCGGCCACTCGTTAACCGATTCTAACAACGAATTGCTGGGGCATATTTTAGCGTTGAATTCGGGCGAGACCAGGATGATAAAATATGGTGGGGCTGCCACCTTCAAAATCCAAAAATCACACTTTGTAGACCGCGGCTTCCCACGAAATTTCGTAATGATCGAAGAATTGACGGCCGAGATACTAGCTGCAGAAAAGAACGTCTATGGCAAGGTGATCCGTATGATGGCCCACGAGGTGAACAATACCATTGGCCCGGTAAACTCCATTATGCAATCGACGTTAAAAACTGAGAGCCTCTGGACTGTGGATGATGATCTCTTAAAGGAAGCGCTGCAAATAGCCATTGACCGCAACCAAAACCTCAACCTGTTTATGCGCAACCTTGCCGACCTGGTAAAGCTGCCGCCACCTAATAAAAAACAACTGGAGCTACAGCACGTAGTTAAATCTGTGATGAAGCTGATGGAGATAAAGGCAAACGAAAACAATATCACGTTTACAACCAGCCTGCCGGAAACCCCTTTCTATATAATGGCCGATGAACAACAGCTAGAGCAGGCTTTAATTAATATTGTAAAAAACGCTATCGAAGCGATAGGAACGGATGGCCATATCGCTTGCATAATTAACCAAACCAAGAGGCAATTAACCATAACCGACACCGGTTCCGGAATCTCAGCCGAACAAAGCGAACAACTTTTTACCCCTTTCTACAGTACCAAAAAGGATGGGCAGGGAATAGGCCTTACTTTAGTGCGTGAGATATTAATGAATCACGGTTTCGAGTTTTCGTTGAAAACGATAGCAGAGAGACAAACGGAGTTTAGAGTGAAGGTTTGATCCCTCTATTTTTTCTCCCCATTTTCTTTGGTCCTCTCACTATCTTCCAATTCGCCTCGGCGGTTAACTACGTAGCGCGACCGCATAAGTGTTTGCTGGATTTGTTGCGACGAGTTGCCGCCTGTTCGCCGGGCACCCGTTAGGGGGAGGATGAGGAATGCCAGTATTACCGAGATCTTTAAAAATGTCATCATAGTAGCCCTGTTTTAGTAGAATATAAGTTAGCTATGGGCGCTATATAACAGGGGTACAACTAAAAGTACGGTTTTTATGCATTAAATGCGCTTTTCGTAGCAAAAAAACCTTAACCCGGGGCGTTTCGCCAGGCCAATTTCGCCGCTGTAGGTATAACCCAATTTCGGGAAAAGCGATTGTGTTACCTTATTTTCGCTATTGGTATCTACCCGCAAAATGCGGATGCCGCGCTGCACAGCAACGGTTTCGGCCTGTTGCATTAAAGCTTTAGCAATCCCCATGCCCTGAAAATCGGGGTTAACCGCTATGCGGTGGGTAACAATGGCTTCTTCAGTAATATCCCAGCCTGCGTCGGTATATTCCGGATCCTGATCTGTGGTGATAGCTGTTACGCCGGCAATGGCACCATTAACATCGGCTACCCAAAGCTGGCTAAGCTCAATGTCTTTACCGAATACAGTAGGGTTGGGATAATCATCGCCCCATTGAAAATTGCCTGCCGCGCGCATTAGCGGCACAACTTTAGCAATCATTTGCATTATGGCGGGTATATCGGCAGGGGTGGCAAGTCTTATCAGCATGGTGGCAAATATCGCTTTTGAGGACAAAATTAGGTAGTTGTATTTGTCACACAGTCGCAATACCTTGTTTAACAGTCTGATATTGTTAATTTTACTTGTAACGCTAGCATGCATTAAACTGTGCGGTTATGATACATGGTAAAGATGGGATTTTGATTTATATTGTTGATTATCAGTTGAATAGTGTAATGGCACGGTTTCTATATTTATAATGCCAGTCAATTTTTTGTTAAACTGTAAGTTATGATAAAGAGTTATTTTAAAATCGCGTGGCGAAACCTAAGTAAGCATAAAATATTTTCGATGATCAACGTTTTCGGACTGGCTATCGGTATAGCTTCGTTCTGGATCATTGCGCTTTATGTAACTGATGAACTGAGCTACGATCGCTTTAACACCAAGGCTGATCGGATATTCCGCGTAGCACAACACGGTACCTGGAATGGCGGTAAGTTCGACCTGGCCGTGACCTCAGCTCCTTACGCCCCAGCTTTAAAAGCCGAATACCCCGAAGTAGAAGACGTGGTACGTATCAATACCGAAGGGGGCGGAAAAATTAGCGTTGGCGAAAAGGAGCTTACCGCAAACAATATCATCTTTAGCGATAACTCTATTTTTAACATTTTTAGCTACCATTTCCTTTACGGCGACCCTAAAAGCGCGCTGGCTAAACCACAGTCCATAGTGCTGACTAAAAGCATGGCAGTTAACTTATTCGGCGACGCCTCGCAGGCTATAAATAAAACTGTATTGTTTGATGGAAATGTTCCCAATATGGTTTCGGGTGTTATTGACGATGTGCCTGCTAATTCACACCTTACATTTGGTGCCATTCGCTATATGCCCCAGGAATTGAGTACAGGCAAAAACTGGCAAAACTCCGAACTTTATACCTACGTACTGCTAAAGCATCATAACGACTATCAAAAAATAGAAGGTTCGACTACTCGCTTTTTAAAGAAATATAATCCTGGCGGCTCTGATAAAGTACACTTCCGCATGGAATTGCAGCCGCTTACCTCTATCCACCTGCACTCTAAATTGGATTATGAGCTGAGTGAAAACGGCAATGTTATGTATGTGTACGTGTTTACGCTCATCGGATTGCTGATACTCGGTATCGCTATCATCAATTATGTAAATCTGGCTACTGCGCGTTCATCAATCCGCGTAAAAGAAATTGGGGTGCGCAAGGTTATCGGGTCGGACAGGGTGCAATTAATGATGCTTTTCTTCGCCGAATCTGTTTTACTTGCAGCCCTGGCTACTGGTTTGGCAGTGGTTGTTATCCATACAGCACTGCCTTTCTTTAACCAACTTTCGGGCAAGGCGCTTACGTTAATGCAATTTGGTACCTGGCAAACTGTTGGCTTATTTGCTGGCTTTGCGTTGTTTACCGGAGGTTTAGCGGGTGTTTATCCGGCTTTGTTCTTGTCGGGATTTAAAACCATTCCGGCCATGAAAGGGCAGATGGGCAACCAGGCATCCACCGTTTTATTCCGTAAATCGCTGGTGGTTTTCCAGTTTATTATCACCATGGTGATGATTACCGGATCGTGTGTAATTTATACGCAGTTGCATTACGTAATGAACAAAGACCTCGGCTTTAATAAAGACCAGATCCTAACCTTCCATATCCATAGCCGCGATGTAAGGGCTAAAGTAGCTTCGCTGAAAAGCCAGTTACTTCAAAATCCATTAATACAAAGTGTTGCGGTGGCAGGCAATCCCATAGGAAATAACGATATAGGCACAGGCGATTTCTCTTTAGATGTAGGAGATGGAAGTGCTTCCAAAACAGTAGTGGAGAATCTGATTATAGACGAAGATTTTGTGCCAACCATGCAAATTAAAATGCTACAAGGACGCAACTTCATCAATAATAGCGACGCCGACAGAACCGGATCTGTTTTAGTGAACGAAACCCTGGTAAAAGAAATGGGCCTCAAAAATCCGGTTGGTAAAACGGTACGCACCCAGGTAAACTATGGCGGGGCAGAGCAGCGTACTATTGTTGGCGTTATTAAAGATTTTAACACCTATTCGCTTCAGCACAAAATTTCGCCCATGGTACTGGCAATGCCTACTGAAAGTAAAGATGGCGACAACTTGTATGTACGTATCAATAAAAACAACGTAAGCGGCGCGCTTAGTTATATCCGCAAAGTATACGCTACTTTCGACCCCGATAAATTAGACTTCAATTTCCTCGACCAAAATTTCGCCCGCAATTATCAAACCGAACAGAAGCAAGGTAGCCTGCTACTCATATTTACCATACTGGCCATCAGCATCGCCTGTTTAGGTTTGTTTGGGCTGGTTACGTTTACGGCACAACAACGTAATAAAGAAATCGGCATCCGTAAAATACTTGGTGCCAGCGTTGGCAATATTGTTAACATGTTATCCAAAGACCTTATTAAGCTGGTAATCATAGCCGCAGTCGTAGCCTGTCCAATTGCCTGGTGGGCAATGCAGACTTGGTTACAAGGTTTCGCCTACCGTATAAACATTCAGTTATGGATGTTTGCGTTGGCAAGTGGTGTTGCCATACTGATAGCGTTTGCCACTATTGGTTTTCAATCAGTAAGAGCGGCATTGGCTAACCCGGTACGTAGTTTACGGAATGAATAAGTATATAAAATACTGATTGTCAGTGTAACCAATTTTGAAAGTACGTGGTCAAATGATCTGACGAGGTTGTAAGCTGCCTCGTTTATAACCTTAAATTCAGATCAAATGATACTAAACTTTAAACGTGCCTTTGGCTGGTTCATAGTGGCTTATATTGTTGTGTCTATACTGGCTCCTGCTATTTCCATAACTTACGCAATGGTTAATCATTCGCCACCACCTGCACCCGGCGTAAGCGTGTTGCAGTCGGCCGAATTTGTTGCTACCGTGCCCTATCATGTGTTGGTCATGTTCCTCATCTGGCCGTTGTTTGCCGGTATCTATTTCAAAAAGCGGCATAGTGGAAGGCAAAATCTAACCAGGGAAGTTTGGGGGCTCGCCATTTTCTGGCTATTTGCTACTATCATTACCGACTTGGTTTGCTTTGTGCTCATCAAGCATCCTTACTCGCTAACTGCACATGAGTTTTATGTGCTTTACCAACCATGGATCAGCCTTATTTACCTAGCAATATTTCTAAGCCCGTGGATCTGGTACGCTTGCGTAAGTATTCGTAAAAAATCTTTTTAAAAATTTTTATAAAGTGGCTTATACATTTTAAAATTTGTACATTAGTTCAGTTTTACCAATAAGCCAATTCATGCGATACCTTTTTACAGCAGTGCTTGCTCTTGTTTTTTGCGTAGCCGAAGCACAAACCGATTTTAACGCCCGCGACCTATCGATCAGCTGGCAAGCAGTACAGAACGATTATCAGAATAAGCCTAATCGTTCGTTACAAGCCATTGTAATTACTAACAATGGCCACACAGCCTTACCTGCTTCGGGGTGGAAGTTATATTTTAACTCGGCACGCACTATAGAACCACAAACTGTAGCCGGCAACGCCAAAATTGAATTGGTAAATGGCGACTTGTTTACCCTAACACCTACCGAAGGTTTTAAAGGTATTAAAGCAGGCGACAGCACCCGTGTAGAAATTATAGGCGATGAACCGGTGGTAAATATATCAGACACGCCTGAAGGTTTTTACCTGGTTTGGGATGCGCATCCCGAAAAAGGTTTGCCAACAGGTAAGTTTACCATTAAACCGTTTAAGCCAAACTATGTAGGCCTGTATACGCCCGAGGTGATTTATCAGCAGAATAAAAGCATTCAAGATGTACCCGAATCGCAGTTAACAAAAGTTTTCCCAACTCCAATTGCATATCAGGAGAATGGTGGCTTTTTTACTATAGATGATAAAACTTCCATTTCGGCAAGCTCTGAATTTAAGAACGAAGCCGGCTATTTAATAACTGAGCTACAGTCTCTTGGTGTAAAGTTATCTTCTGTTAAAATAAAAAAGATTATCAACCTGAAAATGGTTGCCGGTATGGATAACGAAGCTTATGAACTGGTTATCGATCCGCAAAGTATCACCATTAGTGCGTCGAAGCCAGCTGGGGTTTTCTACGGTATCCAGTCATTAAAAACATTGATGTCGCCTACTGTTTGGGCAGCGCAGCATAAGCCTATTCAACTGCCCTGTGTAGAAGTAAAAGATGGTCCGCGTTTCCCTTACCGTGCATTTTTGCTGGACGTAGGGCGTAATTTTCAAACCAAGGCACAGGTGTTAAAACTGCTGGACGCTATGGCGCTTTATAAGCTCAATACCTTCCATTTTCATTTAACAGATGATGAAGGCTGGCGTTTGGCTTTGCCATCGTTACCAGAATTAACCGAGGTTGGTTCGCAACGTGGCCATACACTGGACAGCAAGCAACATTTGCCGCCATCGCATGGCTCTGGTGCAGAAACAGGTAAGTTGGCGGGCAGCGGTTTTTACAGCCGTGCAGACTATATAGAAATATTAAAATATGCTGCAGCACGCCATATTGCCGTTGTGCCGGAGATAGAAGCGCCCGGCCACGCTCGTTCGGCCATTAAAGCTATGGATGCACGTTATACCCGTTTGATGGCTGAAGGCAACAAGGCAGAGGCCGAAAAATATCTGCTGCGCGATCTGAACGATCAATCGCAATATGCATCGGTGCAGTACTGGCACGATAACGTGATTGATGTATCACTACCATCGACTTATAACTTTGTTGAGACAGTGATTAACGACATTATCGGCCTGTACAAAGAAGCAGGTGCGCCGCTTGCCACCATCAACTTCGGTGGCGATGAGGTTCCGCCACATGTATGGGAGAAATCACCAGCGTATTTAGCGCTTAAGGCAACTCATCCGGAGATTAAGGAAACCGGTGACTTGTGGTATTATTTTTACGGAAAAGTAAACCAGGCGCTTAAAGCTAAAGGTTTGTACCTATCTGGCTGGGAGGAGATTGGTCTCCGCAAAACTACCATAGACGGTGCTACGGCCTACGTACCTAATCCTGATTTCGAGCCGGAGCATTTTCAAACCGAAGTATGGAATAACACCATTGGCGGCGGACAGGAAGATTTGGCCTATAAATTGGCAAATGGTGGTTATCACGTAGTGTTAACGTCGGTTACGCATTTGTACCTGGATATGGCGCACTACAAATCATTTGATGAGCCTGGTTACTATTGGGGCGCGTTTGTAGATATCGACAAGCCTTTCTCATTTATCCCTTACGACTACTTTAAAAATACAACTGTTGATAAAAACGGTATCCCGATCAACAAGTCGATCTTTATTGGCAAGCAACGTCTTACGGATTATGGAAAAACTAATATTATGGGTATCCAAGGTGCTTTATGGGGCGAAAATATTCACGACGGCCAGCGTATGGAGTATATGATCTTCCCTTCTATATTGGGTATCGCAGAACGTGCCTGGGCTAAAAACCCGGAATGGGCTACCGAGAAAGATACCACCCAAAGCAAGCAACTTTATCAAACTGCCTGGGTAAATTTCTTAAACATCATAGGCAAACGCGAGCTGCCGAGATTAGACTATTACCACACCGGTTATAACTACCGTATCCCTAAACCGGGCGTGAGTGTACAAGATGGTAGGTATGTAGTTAACGAGCAGTTTCCGGGTCTAATGATCAGGTACACTACCGATGGCACAGAGCCTGACGCGAAAAGCAAGATCTACAAAGGAGACCTTTCGAGAAAGGAGACCAACGTGAAATTTAAGGCATTTAACAGCGCCGGCAGGGGTAGTAATACTTCCGAACCGGTGCAAAACGCTAATAGCACACTTTAATAAAAAATGCCCCCGAATTATCGGGGGCATTTTTTATTAAGCTATTTGCCGAAAGGCTGCCTGCCGACTAGCTGACGATAAACCGGAAACTCTTCGTGAGGTGTTTTGCTGATATGGAAATCTTTGCAGTAATAAACCTGTAGATGCATTTCGTCGACTCCGTTGCGTTTAATAATGATGTCGCGGAGTTGGGTTACAGTGTCAAAAAATGGCTTAACATTAATGTCGATACTGGCTTGATGATCTTGCCCAATGATCACAGCGTCGTCGCCGATTAAAGTTTTTGGTTCAATTAAAAAAGCAAGGTTTCTCGGGTCTTCATCAAATACAACGATGGGCTTTTGCCCCCGTAATGCCCAGTCTATCTTACCGGTAAGCCACCAACGGGTGCTGCCGGTAAAAATATGCTTGTTGTTTAACCAGCCCTCGCGTTGATACCTATCGCGCAAGTCATTATAGTCCACGCCTTGAATGGTTGGGTCCCACTTACCGCCGCCTAAGCTTACCACCCATTTTGGGCCGTATGATTGCCAAAAGCCAGTAACCATGTGGAGATTAGCAACCGCTACCGTAATTACCGTAAAATAAACCGAAAATGACAGCCACCTTTTGGTAAGCCGATGGTTTTTAAGACTCTGGTTATCGAGGCTCTGACTTACCGTGACTCCCAAAGGAATAAACAACATCATATAACCCGGTGCCTGCCAGTGAAAATGATATTGCAGATCGCTCCAAAGCGTTACTAAGGTGAAGAAAACCAAGGGAAGTACGGCAGTCCAGAAAATGAAGCCATATGCCTGTATGGATCGTCTCAATTTATAACTTCTTATTAATTGAATGATAAGCGGCAGCCAGATCCAGGGCAACAACCAAACCGCCTGTCCCGCAATACTGCGGAAAAACCAATCGAAATGTAATTTGAAGCCACCGCCAGTGCCTGCCCGCGAACCCTGGAAGACAAATGACACCCAATGGTGATGATAGTTCCACAAAAACACTGGAAAGGCAATTAATAATGACAATAGAAACGCCAGATAAGGGCCAGGATGACGCAACCAATGCCTTTGAGTTTTGTTGCTTACAATAAATATAAATGTGCCTGCAAATAAAAACAGCACATGGTACTTGCTTAAAATATCTAACCCCATGCTGATACCTATCAGTAGCCACAGCAAATATATTTTACCGCTATGCCGATTGACTGCAACTTCGCTGCGATAGGTAAATAATAGTTTTACAATAAAATACGTGCTTAATAGCCAGAAGAACATCAATGGAGCATCGGGCTGAAACCAGCAGGCGATGGGCATTGTAAATACCGCGCTTAGGTTAAGCAGCAATATAGCATAAAAGCCCGAACGGGAATTAAACAGCAGGCGGGTTATCAAAAACATTAGCCAGCTGGTGCCAGCAAAAAGTATAACTGACGGTAATCTCAGGCCCAATGCATTTAAACCTAAAATGCGTGTGCTTAGTCCACCCAGCCAGAAGAATAATGGGGGCTGGTCAAAATAGCTTAGATTGAGGTTAAGTGCCCCTCTGAAGTAATACGATTCGCCGATACCTAAACCTGTATATCCTGCAATGAACAGCCGAGCTATAAAGGTTACAAGTATGAGATAATATGTATAAATGCGCGCGTTAGCTTCTGTAATAAATTTCATAAAGGGGGGCATGAAAAAACACTGCAAAGCGATTGAAAATAAAATCAATTATCAACGATGCCAAGCTGATATTACATTGCTTTTACACGGCAATAATCAATTTAACACGCCACAGACAAATGAATTAACAGAGCAATTCTGAATTTTTATTGAAGTATCACTAAGGAGCTACTAAAGAAGAATATATGAGTGATTATATCTCAGAATGGTTGAACGACCGATTATTATATATTATGATTATTTAAAATTAGCTTAACATCAAAAACAAAAAATCGATTTTAAGGTACTTATGTCAAATGAGTTATAATTTATTAGGCCGGTTATAAAGCCTGCAGACTCATCTGTTATTTAAAATCCATTTACTGATAATGCTGAAACGAATACTATTTATTGCAGTGTGCTTGCTACCGGGGGCGTTATTTGCTCAAGACGCATCTAATATGTTGCCTCAAAAAGATTCTACCATAAAAAAGGATACGGCCAACCAGGTAGACTTAATTGATATAGCCAAAGATGTATTTCACTTTCACGGTACCAAGGTGAAGCAGGAGAAAGGCAAAAGAGTGTATTTCTCTTTTCTGCCTACCAGTTCGTCTGTGCCGGGTGGTGGGGGCAGGGCCCTGGTTACCAGTACAACAGCTGGTTGGTATTTAGGTCCTCGTAAAACCACAAATTTGTCCAGTATCAACTTTGCGCCTTATTGGAACTTTGGTAGCCGTTATGGTTTGCCTTTGCGCTCTAACGTTTGGTTGCCCAACAATACCTGGCTGATACAGGGCGATATGCGGTTTTTGGTTTATCCGCAATACACCTGGGGCTTAGGTAACCAAACTAACGAAGACCGGAAAATATTACTGGATTATAAATACATCCGCTTTTACCAAAGTGCGCTTAAACGTATTAAACCGTACTTATTTGCCGGTTTGGGATATAATTTGGATTACTACTTCGGTATAAAGTCTGACGAGCCTACCGTTGCCGCTAAAGATTTTGTTAATTATCCCTTCGGCACAGGTAGCCATTCATTTTCTTCGGGCTTAACATTTAATTTATTGTACGATACGCGTAACAACTCTTTAAACCCGCTGCCTGGTGCCTATGCTAATATTGTTTTGCGTGTTAATCCTACTTTCTTAGGCAGTAACCAAAACTGGCATTCACTCTTTCTTGATTTCAGAAAATACCTGGCCATGAACCCGGCCAACCCAACCCAGCAAAACACACTGGCTTTCTGGACATATTTTTGGTCGGTGTTGGATAGTAATGCCCCATATCTTAGTTTGCCAAGTATCGGCTGGGACCCCTACAATCGTTCGGGCGAGGGTATAGAGCAAAATCGTTATCGTGGTAAATCGTTGTTTTATTTCCAGGGTGAGTATCGCCGCGATATTACCCGTAATGGCTTGCTGGGCTTTGTAGTGTTTGCAAGCGCCACAACAGTAAGTAATTCGGGGCAGGATGTGTCTGGTAATATATTTACTTCATGGCATCCGGCTGCGGGTACTGGTTTAAGGGTTAAGTTTAACAAAGGGTCTAACACCAACATCGGTATGGACTTTGCTGGCAGCAAAGGCTACAGCACCGTTATATTTAACATTGGTGAGGCATTTTAGTGCATTGGCGAAAATATATTTTAACTATATTTATTGGGTAGCAAAAGCTGCCCTTTTTTATGGTACTTATCATACTCAATGTTATCTTCTGCCTGGCGTTTTTAGCCTTCGCGTATGTAAATTTAAATGATATTGATGCATGGCTTTGGGTTAGCATCTACGTTGCTGCTGCTGCATGCTGCGGGCTGGTGGTGTTTAAACTTTATTATCCTATGGTTTATCTTGGCCTTTGTGCATTTTATCTTATTTATGCCGCGATACTGTTTTTTGCTAAAGATGGTGTGCGCGACTGGATAGTGAAATACAACAAGCCGAGCATTGTAGAAACCATGCAGGCCGAAAAGCCCTATATCGAAAAAACGCGCGAATTCTTTGGGCTGCTTATAATTACCGGTGCTTTGCTGATCAACTACTTTGCCGTTTAATTTTTAACCTTACTGCTTATGGCAAATTATAAACAAGACGCAGCGAAAGCCTGCCTGCAGTTTTTAAAACCCTTGCAGGTAATTGGTTTGGGGGCGGGCGCAACCATTGCCTATCTGGTAGATTTTATTGCCGGGGATGTAGAACTGGCGAACTCCATTACGTTCGTATCCTCTTCCTTTCAAACAAGGTTAAACCTGGAACAAAAAGGGTTGAAGGTTAAAATGGCTTCACAGCTGTACGCTATTGATATTTATTTTGACGGCTGCGACCAGTTTGATGCCGAACTGAATGCCCTGAAAAGCGGCGGCGGTATCCATACCAGCGAAAAGATTTTGGCATCTACAGCCAAAGAGTTTATACTTATAGGAGACGAAAGCAAGTTTGTACCCGATCTTGACCATACCTATCCGGTGGTTATTGAGATACTTCCCGAAGCTTTGAATATTGTAACGGTTAAAATAGAGGACGATTTTCCGCTGGCTACCGTAAACTTGCGGAGCGGCAAAGAAAAGGACGGCGCTGTAATCTCAGACAATGGCAACCTATTGGCTAACGTTAAGTTTGATGAACTGCCCGATATTGCCGAACTGAACACCTACTTTAAAATGATGCCCGGTATTGTAGATCATTCGCTGTTTTACCAGATGGCCACTAAAGCCGTAGTAGCGGGCGAACATGGCGTTCGGGTTATTACGCCACAACGATTTTAGCCATTTATTCCGGATCTGACTCCGATTCTCGTCGTCTCACCAATTGAACCAGGGAGATGGTAACCAATATAACGATGATCGGAATAATCACACATAGATCTACACGCACAATATGCCCTGGCGTTGTTTTGCCCCAGTTGCGCACCAAATGCAACTCGTAATAGCTGTATGCAAGGAGAAAGAGTACGGTGAAAATTTGCGTCTTTGTCATTTTAGCAATGAATTATTAAAACCCGTGGTGGCATTTCAATATACAAAGCAATAGGCTATTTGTTATAAATGGCTTGCTTATTTAGCTGTATGCAATAGCCTGTAGCCCAGCTGTCGGCCACATCTACGTACAAAATATTGGGTTTGTTATTTTTGTTGAGGGTTCCATCGGCAAGCCATTTGTTCATTAATAAAAATATGGGCTTTTTACCGGTTAAAGACAGGTCGCGAATGCTGTGGTGTTTTCTGAATACGTTGGTTAAAAATATAGCACCATCTACAATTGGATTTAATTCTTCACTCTGAAAATCGTTGCATACCATAGCTGCTTCATCCGCCGTTTGGGTTAGTTGCCAGTCCAGCCGTACAAGGTCGTTATACTTTACTTTGTTGTTGCCAATAGTAGTAAAAAAGGCTCTCTCCTTGGTCACCAGGTTAGCCAGTACATTCGTAGCGGCGTACTCTCTCCTGAAATTGATGAAGGCCTTCGATTCTGCTGCTATCGTACACGAGTCGATCCGGTTGTCGGCAGAAGCATACTCTTCAAAAGTTATGATAGCTTTCCCTGCTACATCTTTGAGGGTAACCTCATTCAGTTTTCTTCCGCTACTGAAGAACATCTTGTCTTTACCCAAGCTATCCACAATAAACTGGGCCACCTCGGCGGCAGGTGCCTCCTTTTCGCAAAAATGACTGAAGGATATAATTACCGTTTCTTTTTTGTTGGCATCCAGAAAATCTTTTATCGCGGTAATAATGCTGCCCAACCGCTCGCCGTAACCACCGCCTATGGCATCGGCCATGCAGTCTGATGAACAGTGTTTAGTATAGAGCTTTTTATTGTAAGAGCCTATCCTCAAGTCGAGCATCCGGATGCCGGCGTTAAGTTGCCCTTTAACATCCTGGATTTGCGTAAGGGTATTACATTCATTAATAGTCTCGCTCTGCTGACCGCCTGCCGCAGTTAAAACAGACATGCCTGCATCGTGTGCCCCAGGTATAATAATGTCTGTTAAATGGTAATCCTCTTTGCCGTGGAAAAAGGTATCCTCCATCCAAGTGGCAGGGTTGTAAGTAGTAATTCGCGATTGATATATCTTATTATTAATGCCCACATAGCTTAGCAGATGATTTTCGCCCACGTCGGTAACACTTACCAAATTTAAGGTGCTAATGTACTCCGGTACAAAGGTTGCTTTTTTTGAACCCGTACCATTATCGTCTGTGAGGTAGTAAAGTTTGTTGTCTTTTTTAACACCTTTCCAAAGGTAAAATAGGTTGTCGGAGTTTTGGAATTGATGCACTGCAACCGCAGACCCTGCTGGTATTTGTGTTAACTTTTTAACGTCTGTCCAGTTGTCTTTACCTAAACTGAGATCAGCATAAGCCACAGCGCCTTTACCGCCCGACCAGATAACTCTTACGTTATTATCTTTAATATTTGCCGCACTCATGCTGCCATAGGGAATGTGATAAGGCGCCTTTTTTAAGGACGAACAATTGATGAGTCCGTCTGGTGCGAAAGTAACCGTAGCGTACCAGGTTTCGGTTTTGGTTTGCAGCAATACTAACGACTTGGTGTCATCAATCTTCAGCCCGAAGATATTAACCGCCACCGACGGCAGGTCGCAGTTTTGAAACTGGTGAGTGGCGCTGTCTTTAAAATCTGCTTCATTGGTGTTGAAGGTATAATTGATCTTCCCGGAGTGATCTATCCAAAGCACATAAATATGTTCCCGGCTCGAGATTAGAGCCGGAGCGGAACTGCTTTGACTACTTGTTATGCTTTCGTCGGTAATGCCGGATTTAGTGGCTGGTTCACCTAGGTTTGCGATGTGAATGCTGCCATCGGCTTTATCATTCCAGCATATAAAATTATTCCCTTTAAACACAATACTGCCAACAGGCTTGTCGGTAATGGCTGCGGTATTTATACTATCAGGCAAAGAAAAGCTTAACTGCTGTTGAGCAAAAGTAGTTGTATATAAAAAAGCGCTAGGTAACAGTAATAAAGCGATTCCTTTTATCATAAATTTATGATTATCAAGATGTAGCGGTAATTTAAAACTTAAAATCAAGAAAAGATGGCCAAACTTTATTTTGCGCGAATAATTTTCCTGTCCGTGTTTCTGGGTTTCGTTTTGAATGAAACCAAGGCTCAGGATACCAATTACTGGTCGTCGGAATACGGGCCTGCAGGGTTTCTAACACCCGGGGCGGCTGTTGCATTTACAAGAGATAGCGGAGTGCTTTATTATAACCCAGCTTTATTGGGTTACAATACTAAAAGCACAGCAAGTATAAGTGGGTCTATTTATCAGCTTAATTCAATCAAAATAAAAAACGGGGCGGGGCCGGGTTATAACCTTAATTCGAGTGGGGCGGCCATTATACCGGTTGCGGCGTCGGGTATTTTCGCTTTTAAAGGGAAAAAGAAGTTTACCATAGCTTACGCCATTATCCATAACCCGGTGCTCGGTTACCAAGCCTCCCAACAGCGCGATGATAAGTTTAATGTGCTTAACGATGCTTACAGCCCCGGTAACGAGGTTTTTATAGGCCAGTTTGATAATCAGAACACTATTAACGAAACCTCCGGCTCTTTAAGCACCGGCTTTAAATTATCAAAAAATCTGGCAGTAGGTTTCTCTACAGAGCTTTTATTCCGAAGGCAGTTCTATCAGAGCAATCAGAGCACAAGAGTAGAGATTAATACGCCAACTACTTTAGGTATACCACCCCTTTCAGACGTAGAATCGCTTTATCAAACTTCCTATAATTATCTGGGCCTGCGCTTTAAAGCGGGTGTTGCTTATAATATGGAACGTCATCATTTCGGGCTGAACATTTCGTCGCCATTGGCGCGATTGTACGGCAAGGCCGATTTATTGTCCAACACATTTATATCCAATCTCATATTTGCCAATAGCGACACCGCTAACCTGCTGGCTTCCACTAAACAAAGCAAGTTAAAAGCAACGTATAAAATGCCGGTAAGTATCGCCGCAGGTTATGCCTATGATACTGGATGGGGGCAGGTATACTTAAGTGCAGAGTACTTTAATAGCCTGGCCGAGTACAATATTATAACGCCTAAAAATAAACCCTTCATCCGTGATGACGGCCCGGCGGATGATCCATTTACCTCGTCTTTCCTAAAATCCATAGACGGACGAAAATCCATTACCAATTTTGGGGTAGGGGTAAGTTATAATGTTAACGCTACATTAACGGGCTATGTATCTGCCCGTACAGACTTTACTTACGCACAAAAGCAGGAGGATATTGATGCCGACGGTTATTTACCCCGCACCTCTTACTTCAACAATTATCACGGTCAAATTGGAGCTAATATTAAAAAAAGGAAGTTTAATCTGCGTACAGGGTTGTTGCTTACTTATGGGCATACCAACAACTACCCGCAGCCCATCAACTTCAGTAATCCAAACGAGAATAATTATTTAACAGGGAACACTACGCTAACAGCCCAGTCCTTTTTTGGCGTAGGGCTAATGTTTGCATATATCTATAATCTTTAAGCCAGTACTGGTGCCACGTTGGTTAAGTTCATGATCTCTTCAATCAGATCATCGCTTGGGTTTACCTTTATTGTTTTAGATGGCATCTGAATATTGTAGCCCTCGTCATCGCGCACTATAAATTTAAGCGTGCAATTTTTAGATGGGTATTTCTCAATATTGGTATCTACCGCTTGTTGTAGGCTTTGCAGTAACTCGCTGTTAATGTTATGCAGTTCCAGGTGCACGGTTAATGATTTGGTGAACTTATCCCGCATTTCCGATAGCAGGGAGATAGCGCTTATGCGCAAATCCCAGTTATCTTTTTGGCGAAACTTTTCTTCGATATTACCCTTAATATGCACAAAGTAGCCTTCCGACATCAGGTTGCGGAATTTAATATAGTCATCGCCAAAGAGCGCAAATTCGTACGATTCGTTATAATCTTCCAGCACAAAAGTTCCGAACGGCTTACCGGTTTTGGTCATCCGATGTTGCACGCTGCCCATCAGGCCGCCAATGCTTAGCTCGCCTTTTTTGCGCAGGTCAGCAAAGGCTTGGGCAATATCATCGCCACCCTCACCGCTGCGGGCTTTAACCATCAATTTAAGGTCGCTCACATTACTATTGCAAAATCTTTGCAACTCTAGTTTGTAATTATCTAAAGGGTGCCCGGTCAAATAAATCCCGATTACATCCTTTTCGTATTTCAGTTTCTCAATCAGCGACCACTCTTCACACTCGGGCATCGGAGGCTCTGGAATATACGAGGCTATAGATCCACCAAATAACGATGATTGCGAGCTGTTCTGCGTATTCTGGTAATCGTTCGAGAATTTGATCATGCGCTCGATACCGGTTAACAAGCCGTTTTCTGTTTTGGCAAAGAATTGAGCGCGCTTTAAATTGAAACCGTCGAAGGCACCACTGTAGACCAGGTTTTCGTACGATTTTTTGTTTACGTTACGGCCGTTAGAGCGTTTGGCAAAATCATATATAGATTCGTATGGTCCGTTGGCGTTGCGCTCGTCGATAATACTTTCAATAGCTTTTTCGCCCACCCCTTTAATACCTGAGAAACCGAAACGGATTTCGCCTTTTTTATTCGGTGTAAAGGCCATGTCGCTCTCGTTAATATCCGGTCCTAAAACCATGATACCCATGCGGCGACACTCATCCATAAAGAAGGTGATCTTCTCAATGTTGTTCTGGTTGTTTAGTACCGCCGACATATACTCCGAAGGGTAATGCGCTTTTAAATAGGCTGTTTGATAAGCCACAAAGGCATAACAGGTAGAGTGCGATTTGTTGAATGCGTATTGCGCAAATGCTTTCCAGTCGGTCCAGATTTTGGTTAGCTTATCTTTGGGATGGCCGTTTTTGATAGCCCCTTCAGTAAACTGAGATTCCATTTTATTCAGAATCTCAATTTGCTTTTTACCCATCGCCTTACGCAAAACGTCGGCATCACCTTTACTAAAGCCTGCCAGTTTTTGCGACAAAAGCATCACCTGCTCCTGGTACACGGTAATACCATAGGTTTCGCCCAAGTATTCTTCCATGTCAGGTAAATCGAATGTGATGGGTTCCTGGCCGTGTTTACGCTTGATAAAGTTAGGGATGTATTCAATCGGCCCCGGGCGATATAAGGCGTTCATGGCAATTAAATCCTCAAACTTATCGGGCTTTAGGTCGCGCAGGTACATTTGCATACCATCACTTTCAAACTGGAAAGTACCGTTGGTATCGCCACGCTGGTAAAGTTCAAAGGTTGTCTGATCGTCTAACGGAATGTAATCAATGTCTATATCAACACCGTGATTTAGTTTGATCATCCGCAACGCGCCCTTAATAATGGTCAGCGTTTTCAGACCCAAAAAGTCCATCTTAATTACCCCGGCATCCTCAATTACACGGCCATCATACTGGGTAACCAACAGGTCGGAGTCTTTGGCTGTGGCAACCGGTACAATATTTGTTAAATCCTCGGGCGCAATAATGATACCAGCGGCGTGTACACCTGTATTACGTACCGAACCTTCCAGCTTTTCGGCCTCGCGCAATACGATACCGCGCAGATCGGGGCTTTTGTATATATCCTGTAGTTCGGGTACTTGTTCAATGGCGGTCTTTAAGTTAATACCCAAAGTATCGGGTACCAGCTTCTTCATTAAGTTTACCTCGGATAGGGGCATATCCAACACCCTGCCCACATCCTGAATACTGGTACGGGCAGCCATCGAACCATAGGTAATGATCTGTGCAACCTGGTTGCGGCCATATTTATTAACCACGTAGTCAATAACCTTTTGGCGGCCTTCGTCGTCAAAATCCGTATCAATATCGGGCATCGACTTTCTGTCGGGGTTAAGGAAACGCTCAAATAGCAAGTTGTACTTCATCGGGTCGATGTTGGTGATCCCGGTACAATAGGCCACTACCGATCCGGCAGCCGAACCACGACCCGGGCCAATAAAAACGCCAATATCGCGTCCGGCTTTAATAAAGTCGGCCACGATGAGGAAGTAACCCGCAAAACCCATGGTGCGGATGGTGAATAACTCGAAGTTGATCCGCTCTTCTACTTCGGGTGTAATATCTATGTAACGCTCTTTTGCGCCACGAAAGGTCATGTCTTTCAGAAACTCCCACTGGTTCATTACATCCGCTTCCGGGCCGGTATGGATAGCAAATTCCGGCGGGATGGGGAAGTTAGGAAGCATAATATCGCGCTTCAGTTTCAGCACATCTACCTTGTCAACAATCTCATTGGTGTTGTCTAATGATTCGGGGATGTCATGAAACAGTTTACCCATTTCGGCCTGCGTCTTAAAATAAAACTGGTCGTTAGGGAAGCCGAAACGATAGCCCTTGCCACCTTCTTCGTCGGTTGCGATTGGGGTGCTCTGCATATCGCCGGTGTTTACGCACAGCAAAATATCGTGCGCGTTGGCATCCTGCTGATCCACATAATGCGAATCGTTAGAGCAAATTACTTTTACGTTATGTTTTTTCGCGTACTTAAGCAGCGTTTCGTTAATAATGGTTTGCTCGTTAATCTCGTGCCTTTGCAGCTCAATGTAGTAGTCTTCGCCAAACAGGTCAAGCCACCATTTAAACTCGGCTTCGGCCTCTTCTTCAGTTTTCTTTAAGATAGCCTGCGGAACAGATGCACCAATACAGCAGCTGGTAGCAATTAATCCTTTATGGTGTTTTAATATCAGCTCTTTATCAATACGCGGCCATTTGCTGTAAAGCCCTTCCATATAACCGTACGAGCACAGTTTGATAAGGTTGCGGTAGCCTTCGGCGTTTTTGGCAATCAATAACTGGTGGTGGCGTACATCTTTCTTCTCTTTGGTAAACTGCTTTTTGTGGCGGTCTTCTACCACGTAAAATTCGCAGCCAACAATGGGTTTTACGTTATGCTTACCAGCTTCGGCCACAAACTTAAACACGCCGAACATGTTACCGTGGTCGGTAATAGCCAAAGCCTTCATGCCATCCGCAGCAGCCTTTTTGTAAAGCTTGCTAATGTCGGCAGCGCCGTCGAGCAATGAAAACTGGGTGTGTACGTGTAAGTGCGAAAAATCTGGCATAACTAATCCTGTCGTTCAAAAAAAGAAGAGTACAAATTTACCAAAATTGTTAGTTTTTGGCCCGATTAAATGATCCGTTTTCTTAACATTTTTTTAATCTCATTACAAGGTCAATATTGCGAATTGGTTACATGCGCCGCTATAATAAACAATACTTTTGCCCGCATGAATGAACATGTGGAAAACGTTGCGGTTAAGCCCGCTTTGTCGTTTGGTTTTGTGGTGGGAGCAACCAGTCTTGCCTTTGTAGTGTCGCAGCTAGATGTCTCGATTGTAAATATAGCGCTGCCACAAATCTCAAATTCTTTTAAGGCCGACGTAAGCGAACTGCAGTGGATTGTTGATGCTTACACCATCGCTTTCGCAGTGCTGATGTTATCAGCAGGTGGCATGGCTGATCTGTTGGGCGCAAAGCGTTTGTTTCAGTTAGGCATGTTGATATTTGGTATTGCATCTGTGGGCTGTGGTGTGGCCTGGAATGCACCGAGCCTCATTGGCTTCAGGGTGTTGCAGGGCATAGGTGCTGCCATCATGATCACGAGTTCGTTATCCATTCTTAATCAAAACTTCGAACACGATAAGGCGCAGCGCGGCCGTGCTGTGGCCATGTGGACCGCCGCGGGAGGCGTAGCCATTGCCGCAGGCCCAATTTTGGGCGGCTTACTAATGCATGTTAGCAATTGGCGAATGATATTTTTTGTGAATATCCCGCTTTGCCTTTTAGGCTTATTGCTGAGCATAAAACTAAACGAAAGCGAGAAACATCCCAATAAGGGTTTTGATATACCCGGTCAGTTTACCTGGATGCTAACCATTACAGCGCTTATTGCTGCTATTATAGAGTGGCACCACCTTGGGTTTAATAATCCGCTGATATTTGGCGGGATCATATTTAGCGTCGTTATGCTGCTGCTTTTTCTTTACATCGAAAAGAAAGCTACATCACCCATCTTGCCGCTCGATCTTTTTTCCAATTCCAATTTTAATGTACTGGTGTTGCTCGGCATGATGCTCAATTTTGCTTACTACGGTACCGTGTTTGTGCTGAGTTTATACCTGCAAGATGTTTTGCATTATTCGTCACTGGCAGCGGGGATGGGCTTTTTACCGTTAACCGCCGGGTTTGTTATTTCTAACCTCATCAGCGGAAAAATAATGGCAACGCATGGTACGCGTTTACCCATTGTCATAGGCCTAATAATTGTTACGGCCGGGTATGCCGGTTTGCAAATTGCCCATGCAGATACACCTTACTGGCACTTGTTTTTCCCCTTTATTACTATCCCATTGGGAATGGGTATGGCTGTTCCGGCCATGACTACCAGTATATTGGCCAGTGTTACCAAAACCCGTTCGGGCACGGCATCGGCTGTGCTAAATACAACCCGGCAAGCCGCTGGGGCAACTGGTGTTGCCGTGTTTGGGGCAATGACCAACGGAGGTCCATTGGCCATTGTTAAAGCGATAAGCGTGAGCTCGCTGCTTTCGGTAGCTGGGTTGATAATTGTTGGGATACTAATTTTTAAATACCTTGTGCCTGCTAAATCGGCAACATAAATTCTATAAACATGGGAGTAGAGATAGAACGCAAATTTTTGGTTAACCAGGAGATCTGGCAACAACTGGAAAAACCAAATGGAGTCCATTACCATCAAGGTTACATCCCAAGCGACGATAGCTGTACTGTAAGAGTTCGTATTGCCGGCGAACGAGGCTATCTTACGCTAAAAGGCAAAACAAAAGGTTTCAGCAGAAAGGAATTTGAATACGAAATACCTTTTGCAGATGCCCAGGAAATGCTAAACGAATTTACCCGCACAGGCACAGAAAAGATCCGTTATCATATTGCTATTGGCACCCACGTTTGGGAGGTAGACGAATTTTTAGGCCCGAACAAAGGCCTGTTTGTTGCCGAAATTGAATTGCGCGATGAAAGCGAGCCATTTGCAATACCTGCCTGGATTGGCGAGGAGGTAACTAACGACAGGCGATATGCAAATTCTAACCTGGCAGTTCATCCGTTTTTGGAGTGGTAAATCGGCTATCATGTCAAGTAAAACCTTACCAATAAAACCATCCTGATAGTAACCGGCTTAGTAGCAAAGCCCATTTTGCTCGTTCATACAACTCAAAGTTGTATATTATTCACTTCACTTTCTTTTCTGCATTAATAATTTAAATTATTAATAAAAAGTGTCCTGTTTGCGGCCAATTCACAAACAAGTGATAGCGCCTGTTTGTAATACAAGCGTTAACATCAAACATCACCTCTGAAAACACACTAACTTGGAACGATTTGGGCGAATTGCTATAAAGACTATTCTTTGGATTATTGCGAGTGTCATCTTTCTGGTGCTGCTTGTATTTGTATTAATACAGGTTCCCGCCGTTCAGGAGTTCGCAAAAAACAAAGCCGTAAATTATTTACAGGGAAAGATACATACCAAAGTGGCCATTGGTCATATAACCCTTGGTTTGCCCAAACTGCTGGTGCTGGAAGATGTTTACTTTGAAGACCAGAAACGCGATACGCTGATAGCAGGCGATAAATTGAAAGTCGATATCAGCATGCTGAAGTTGCTGAACCATAAATTGGAAATCAACGAGATTAACCTCGATGGTATTACCGCCAACATAAGCCGTAATAAAGACAGCGTTTTCAACTACGATTATATTGTTAAGGCCTTCGCTGGTGAGCAAAAGAAAGAACCCAAACCGGAGGATACTACTTCGACCATGAAGTTTTCGGTTGATAAGATCATCCTCGATAAGATCAACATTAAATATAAAGACCTGACCACAGGCAACGACGTTAAATTTCTACTGGGCCACTTCGATACCCGTATCAAAACCTTTGATATGGATAAAATGAAGTTCAGCATCCCGAAAATTAATCTTTCGGATGTTAACGCGCGCATTATCCAAACTCCGGCAGGCTCATCGATAGCTCAAACTGCTGCTGTTGATACCGCCACCAAACCGCTCAACCTTACGCTCGATCTGGGGATTGTTGACGTAAGCAAGATCAAGGTTTATTATCAGAGTAAAGAGATGAAAACCAGCGTGGATCTGGGTAAGTTCTTAGTAGAGTTTAACAAGCTTGATCTGATTAAGCAAAAGGTAGATATCAAATCTTTAGAACTGAGTAATACCGATGCTGCTTTAAGATTTGCCAAACCGCAAACCGTACAAAAAGCCGCAGTAAAAGCTGTGAAAAAGTTAGACACCTTGGTTACGCCGGTGGCATCGAGCATGCCGTGGTCGGTAATGGTGGGCAAAATTACTATGGCAGGTAACCATGTTAAGTTTGATAACGATGCACAGGCCCCGCTTAAAAAAGGGCTCGACTATGCGCACATGGATATAGGTAACCTGAACACTGATATCGAAAACCTCAACTATACGGCCGACAGTACATCTGGCCGGGTAAATGATTTTACTTTTAGCGATAAGAGTGGACTAGCGCTACGTAAGTTTCATACTACTTTCTTCTACGGGCTTAAAAACGCCTATTTGAACGATCTATATGTAGAAACACCAAACTCTGTGCTGCAAAAACAGGTTGCTGTGGCATATCCTTCAATCGATGCCATTACTAAGGATCTGGGTAAATTGAGTATCAATGCCAATCTGGATGGTAGTCGTTTAGGCCTAAAAGACATTTTACTGGTGATGCCTACTATGGCTTCGATGGAGCCTTTTAAAAGTTCGCCAAACGCAACTTTCCGGATAGATGGTAAGGTGGCGGGATCGCTCAATAACCTGCGTATTCCGAATTTAGAAGTAAGGGGCTTGTCTGATACCCATATCAAAGCAACTGCTGTGATTAGAGGTATGGTAGTGAACGGTGTGACCGACCCAACCAAAGCTACATTCGACGTTACTGTGTCCGATATTACCACTAGTCGGCGAGATATTTATCGCCTGGTTGATAAAAAGATGATCCCGGCCAGCGTGAGTATTCCCGAAAAGCTGAGCCTGAAAGGCAAGTTGAAGGGTAATATGAAAGACCTGAACACCAATCTCAGCCTGCGGTCGAGCTATGGAGCTATTGATGCCATTGCGCACGTTAAAAACGCTGATGATATGAAACGCATTGCCTATACGGCTAACGTAAAGGTAAATAACCTTAATGCAGGCGCTCTAACCAAGCAGCCGCAAATGGTAGGCAACCTCACGCTTTCAGCTAATGTAAAGGGTAGCGGCGCTGATCCGAAACACTTGAATCTTCAGTTTGATACCCACGTTACCAGCGCCTACGTAAAAGGCTACATGTACCGCAACCTGGTAGCAAAAGGCACTGCTGTTGATGGCCGTTATACCGCTATAGCAACCATGAAAGACCCAAATATCAGCTTCAATATTAATATGAAGGCTGATATGAATAAGAAATACCCGTCAGTTGCCGGTACCGTAATGGTGGATAGCATTAATTTGCAAAAGCTGAAATTTGTAGCAGATGATATGCGTTTTCACGGAAAGCTGGCAGTTGATTTTAAAACCGCCGATCCGGACTATTTGAACGGCAACGCTATACTGACCGATATGGTATTGGTAACTAAAGGCGAGCGTGTTAAAATAGATACCGTTAGCCTGGTATCAACTGCTAATGCCGATAGCAGCAGCCTACGCTTAAAAACACCTATGTTATCTGCACATCTTGGGGGCAAATACAAGCTAACCGAAATTGCTACGGCTCTGCAGGCTACTATCGACAAATATTACAACACCACTATGGCCAGCGGGGCGGCCAAGCCCAAATACTCACCGCAGCAGTTTACATTTGATATCCGCGCGGTTAAAACCCCAATGCTGTCGCAACTGGTACCCGATTTGAAACAGATGGACCCGATAGTAATTAACGGTCGTTTTAATAGCACCACAGGCGAGTTATTGGTTAATGGATCGATACCAAAAGTGGTTTATGCCACGAATACTATCAGCAATGCCAAGCTGAATATCAATACCGATAACAACGCTTTAAACTATGCATTAACGGTTGACGATATTAAGGTGGGCACCTCTATAGATCTTTTGTTTGCCAGCATAACCGGTAATGCCCAAAACAATAAGTTGAATTTAAAAGTGCAGATTCGCGATGCGGCTAAAAAAGAACGTTTTAGGCTGGCAGGTGTATTTAATGCAATGCAGGGAGGCTATCAGTTCAGCTTTTTGCAGGATGGCCTGATGCTCGATTATCAGCCCTGGGCTGTTAACCCTAACAATGCCTTGCAATTTGGAACCAAAGGTATTTTAGCACGCGATTTTACCATATCAAATAGCAACCAGATACTAAGTGTAAACAGCACACCGCAGGAGTTGAATGCGCCTATTAACGTTAAATTCAACAATTTCAAAATTGAAGGACTGACCAAAATTGCCCGCCAGGACTCACTACTGGTTGGTGGTACTTTGGATGGCGATGCAACCGTAAGTAATTTCCAGAAGTCGCCGGTGTTTACGGCCGACATTAAGGCAACGGATTTTAATTTTAGGGGAGATACGGTTGGTAATATTGCGCTTAAAGTAAACAACCAAACAGAGAACGCCTATGCAGCTACCATGAGTATTACCGGAAAGGGTAACCAGGTTGATTTGGATGGTGTATATTATACCAAGCCTGATAGTAGGTTCGATATCAATCTCAACATTGTGAAGCTACGGATGAAGAGTATCGAAGGCTTTACCTTCGGCAGTATCCGTAATACGAAGGGAGATATTACCGGGCAGCTTAAAATAACAGGTACTACAACGGCTCCGGCCATTAGAGGAGATGTGAAGTTTAACCAGGTTGGTTTTAATGTATCGATGCTGAACTCTTATTTCCAGATGCCGAATGAGAGTATATCCTTTGCTGATGATGGAATCCATTTTAACGATTTTACCATGGTGGATTCTACCGGGGCTAAAGCGGTAATAACGGGAGCTGTTTATACCAAAACCTACACCGACTTTAAGTTCGGACTGGATATCAATGCCAAAAACTTCAGGGTGATAAATTCTACCCATGCTGATAATAAGCTATTTTACGGTAAGCTGTTTATAGATACCCGCATCCAGGTGCGTGGCGATATGGTTAAACCTATAGTTGATGGTATGCTGACTGTAAACGACAAAACAGACATGACCGTAGTATTGCCAACAGCCGACCCGAGCGTCGAAGACCGGAAGGGTGTAGTGGAGTTTTTTGACGAGGATGCACCAAAGTCTGACTCGGTATTGCTGGTGAAACAACTGGACTCACTCAAAAAATCGGAAGTTACCGGCATGGACATCAACATGGTGGTAAACGTGAGCAAACAGGCCAACTTTAATATTGTGGTTGATGAGCGTAACGGCGACGTTGTGCATATTAAAGGGGAAGCATCGCTTCAAGGTGGTATCGATCCAAGTGGTAAGGTTAATCTTACCGGTACATACACCGTAGCTTCGGGTTCGTATACCTTGGCATACGCAACGGTGGTTCGCAAGTTTAACTTTAAACCGGGAAGCACCATTGTATGGACGGGTGATCCAACATCGGCCAATATCGACCTTACCGCTACTTACATAGCCAAAGTGCCGCCTATCGACTTGATACAGGATCAGTTAGGCGATGTGCAAACTACTATGTTGAAGCAAAAGCTGCCGTTTAACGTTAATCTGAACCTCAAAAATCAGCTCATGTCGCCGGCGATCAGTTTCGACATTATATTGCCCGATAGTAACTACACCGTTACGCCTAATACGGTTCAAATTATTAACACCCGATTAGATCAGATCAGGTCAGATCCTAATGAGATGAACAAACAGGTTTTAGGCGTGTTGGTACTTGGGCACTTTATAGGTGATAACCCGTTGGAAAGCAGGGGAGGCAGCACTACTGCCGAAGGCCTGGTGCGCAACACAGTAAGCGATTTGCTTTCAGATCAGTTAAACCGTTTGGCAGGAAGCCTTATATCGGGTGTAGACCTGAACTTTGACCTCGAATCGGGCGAAGATTATTCGACGGGGCAGGCGCAAAACCGTACAGATTTGAATATTGGCTTGTCGAAACGTTTCCTGAATGATAGGCTAACGGTTACCGTGGGTAACAACTTTAACCTGGAGGGAGCAAACTCCGGCGAGAAAACCAGCAACATTGCGGGCGATATATCTGCTAATTATAAGTTGAGTAAAGATGGCAGGTATACCCTGAGGGCATATCGCAGGGATGAATATATTGTGTTACAAGGCCAGGTAATAGAAACAGGTGTAGGCTTTACCTTAACTATGGATTATAACAGGTTTAGCCAGTTGTTTAAACGTAGCACCAAGCACGAAAAAGATTTGAACAAGAAATATAAAAAGGATCAGAAGCAGGAGAAGAAAGAAGAGAAAGCAGCAGATGATGCTAAGCAGCCGCAACCTGCCGACGATAAGAAAACAGTAACCTCTGGAACAGCCGCACCGCAACAGGAAATGGAACCGGAAGAAGATGAATTATTTAATTAAAACATGACTAAAAATCTATCATATATACTTCTGTTTGCTATTGTATTAAACGCGTGCAGTAATACTAAATACTTGCCTAAGGGAGAGAAATTGTATACTGGCGGCCAGGTTAAAATTGTTAACAAGGACATTAAAAAAAGCGACTCGAAATTGTTAACCACACAGTTGGAGGCACTGCTTCGGCCTAAACCCAATAGTTCGTTTTTAGGCTTGCGCCCAAGCTTATATTTGTGGAATATTACCCAAACCACCAAAACTAAAGGCTTTAGAGCCTGGTTGCACCGAAAAGGGCAGCCACCTGTGTTTGTAAGTGATGTTGACCTTGACAAAAACAGCCAGATACTGGCCAATCGCTTACAAAACCTAAGCTATTTTCAGGCACAGGTAACGGGCGATACGATCCCCAAAGGTCGCACGGCAAAAGCTGTTTACACCGCCAACACCGGTCCGAATTATAAGATTAGAAAAGTGGTATTTCCAACAGGTACCGAGAGTATCGACACAGCTATTGCAGGCACAGCTAAAGAATCGCTGTTAAAAGTAGGCGACAACTACGACCTCGATGTAATTAAAAACGAACGCCTGCGCATTGATGCTCGCTTGAAAGAAAAAGGGTTTTTCTATTTCGCCCCAGAGGATATTAAAGTGAGGGTAGATAGTACCATTGAGGGTCATCAGGTTGATATGTTTGTGAAGCTTAAAGAGGAAACCCCAGACAAGGCCCGAACTATTTATACCATCAACAAAATTTATGTTTATCCTAATTATACCCTGCGCGATACGGCTTTAAAGCTCGACTCGGCCATTAGTTACCGTTGGTACAACATTGTACAAGGCAAGCGCCAAACTGTTAAGCCATGGGTGTTTAAAAACACCGTATTGCTGCATCCCGGCGAAGTTTACAATCGTACCGATCATACCAAATCCTTAAATCGTTTTGTTGAATTGGGCCCGTTTAAATTTGTTAAAAACAGGTTTGAAGATGTATCTACAGATTCGCCAAAACTAAACGTGTTTTACCAGTTAACGCAGTACCCACGAAAATCGATTTCGTTTGATTTACTAGGGCGTACTACCTCGGCAAGTTACAATGGTATCCAGGCCAGTGTAAGTTGGCGCAACCGTAACGCTTTCAAAGGTGGTGAGTTGTTAACCGTTACGGCCTTTGGTAGTACCGATGGTCAGGTAGGCCAATCAAATGGCGGGTATGCGGTGTCACAGGTGGGTTTAAAAACGTCGCTAAGCTGGCCACGCTTTGTTAGTCCGTTCCGATTTAAGGCCGATAACGCATACATACCACGTACTATTTTAAGCTTGGGTGGGTCATTGATTATCCGTAGCCAGCTGTATACTTTAGACTCATACAATGGTGCATTTGGCTACCAATGGAAACAAAGTCAATACAAAACACATGGACTTAATTTGCTTGAAGTAACTTATACTCACCCGCGTAATGTAACTGCCTTGTATATGGATAGTATCAGAAATACGGGTAATCCTACTTTGCAGCACGTTATCGATCCGCAGTTTACCTGGGGACCAAGCTATAGTTACACCTATGATAATACCGTAGATACTTACCGTACAAACTCAATTTTGTACTACGGAAAAATAAGCCTTTCTAATAATCTATACGGGATACTAAGTGGCGCCGACGTGAAGAAAGATGGCGAACAGAAAAAGTTTTTCGGATTGCCATTCGATCAATATGTAAAATTGGAGAACGAGTTTAGATACTTTCATAAACTTGGGCCGAATAGCAAGATTGCAACACGCGTATTTGGCGGGTTTGGTTTAGCTTACGGCAACTCAACCAATTTGCCTTACACTCAACAATTTTATACCGGTGGTGCCAACAGTTTACGAGGTTTCAGGGCGCGTTCTGTAGGGCCTGGTACTATTGATCCTTATTACTATGTGGGTGGCAACAGCTTTTTGCCAGACGAATCTGGTGATATTAAACTCGAGGCAAACGTAGAGTATCGTACAAAGCTTTTCAGTATTGTTAACGGCGCATTATTTGTAGATGCAGGTAACGTTTGGAACTTAAATCACCAGGATTTAAGAGATGGACAAGGTAACCCCGCACCGGGTCAGGACACCTTTGGAAAAAACTTCTACAAGCAATTGGCCGGCGACATCGGCTTCGGTTTACGCTTTGATGTAACGGTATTGATAATCCGCACCGATTACGGGATCCCTGTACTACGCCCATGGCAGGAGGGGAGCAATTGGGTTACACCAAAACTTAGGAATGGGATATTTAACTTAGCTATTGGGTATCCGTTTTGATAGTGTTGCTTAATTCTTGATAAATTGCCTGCATGGATAGTAATAGTTCGGCTTATTGGATAAAGCATTTGGGTTTACAACCTCACCCTGAAGGAGGTTTTTATAAAGAAGTTTTCCGGTCGGGTATAAAAGTATCAAAGGATTCGTCGCTGACGAAGAAGAATGCTTGCACGTCAATTTACTATTTGCTGGAAAGTAATGATTTTTCAGCTTTCCATCGTTTAGCTTCCGACGAGATCTGGTATTTTCATAAAGGTTGGCCAATGGCTATTCACGCTATTAGTGAGGATGGAATTTATACATTACATCAACTTTCGGATACGGCCGAGGGTAATCTCTCGGTCGTTATAGAAGCAGGAATTTGGTTTGCTGCCGAAATACCGTCATGTAGTGGCTTTACATTGGTAAGTTGTGCCGTAGCACCGGGTTTCGACTTTGCGGAATTTGAGATGGCCGAACTACAAACGCTTGCCAACCTTTATCCACAGCACACTAATTTACTGCAACGGCTCTGCCGCAAATAAAAAGATCCCGCCAGTTATGCTGACGGGATCTTCGGTTTAATTATTTCAATCGTTGTGTTTTATGCAGGGCTACCGGCCCATCTAATAGCGGGCCAACTTCTTTACCAAATTTTTGGTAGTGCGGTTGCTCGGTATGTAGTTTTAAGCTTTCGGCATCTTTCCAGGTTTCGTGAAAAATGAAAAGGTTTTCGTCTTCGCTATCCTGGTAAAGTTCATATTGCAGGCAGGCTTCTTCTCGCACCGATGCAGCAACCAGATATAATAATAGGGGTTTTGCGGCTTCGGCCTGGCCGGCTTTACATTTCAATAACGCTGTTAGATGAAGGCTCATGTTGTTCGTTTTTAATAAATAAATTGTTTAAGTGTGCACGGTAACGCGCCATTATATTTTCAATATCCGGATTTTTCATCACATCGTGAAAATGGATGCTGTCCAGCGGTGTCATCCCGGTAAAGGCGTTCATGCGGTGGAAGCCAAATAATACTCCTTCGTCCACACTTTTTTGGTTAAAGAATTCGCCCGGTAGGGTAAAAGCTTCTTCGGGGGCATTCCATGATGAGGTTACCATGTAATGCTTTCCGTGCATTAATCCCCCGGTGCCATAGTTAATAGCCGGATTGACTGATGATCTGCCATCGCTTTTATAAATGCCATTATTGTAGCCAGCGGTAAATACCTCATCTATATACTTCTTAAACTCATTAGGTAACTGAAACCACCATATTGGGGTGTGATAAATAATTACATCGGCCCATTTATAGCTCTCGGCCTCTTGTTGAGCATCGTAGCCATCGTTAATATCAGTATAACGTACATTGAAATCGGACTGATCTTCAAAAAATGCAACGGTAGCATCAAGCAACGATCTGTTAAATTTTCCGCCGGAATGAGCGAATACCTGACCGCCGTTTATTACAAATATATTCTTCATCTTATTTTCTGTGTTTATTGTTGAAGCAAAAATACTTGCATAGTTTCTACTATTAAAATAATATAAATCATAGATTTGTATTATAATTATGATAGATAGGTTATGGTAAATTTAGAATGGTTTCGCACGTTTAAGGCTATATATGAAACTGGTTCGCTAACCGGTGCGGCCGAGGCTCTGTTTATTTCGCAACCTGGCGTAAGCCTCCATCTCAGTTCGTTAGAAACCTATGTCGGTTATAAGCTGTTCGACCGTACTTCGCGCAAAATGGTGTCTACCGAACGTGGCAAGATCCTGTATAACTATGTGCAGGAGGCCATTTGTAAACTGGAGGATGCCGAGCGCCATTTTCATAAAAGCACGGAAAAGGATATACCGACCATTAGCATTGGTATGTGTTTCGAAACATTTCAGTTTACGCTGGAATCGTACCTGCCTACGCTGCCTTTTAACGTCTTTATCAAATTTGGCGAATACCCGGAAATGTTGAGCGACTTGGATTCGGGCGTTTTGGACATGATCATCACCCCGCAAAAAGGCGATTACAAAGGCTTGGAGTACAAAGCTTTTTCTAAGGAGAAAATAGTGGTTATTGCAGGCTCCGAAACCGCCACCCAAGATTTTGATAATTTAGATACAGCAAAGGACGTTAAAGGCATTCACGACTGGCTGATACAACAAAAGTGGTACGGTACTACAAGTGATATGGAACATTTGCGCAGATTCTGGCATGCCAACTTTGGCAAACGCCCCGATTTTAAGCCCAACTACATTGTACCTAACATGGGTTCTATTATTCGTTGCCTCAGTAACGGTACCGGCGTAGCCGTAGTGCCCGATTTTCTCTCTAAAAAAGAACTTGAGGCCGGCCACATTAAAATACTTTGGCAAGGCAATAATATCATAGAGAATACCCTATACTTCGGCACCAGGAAAAAAACGATCTATGCTGAGCAAATCAAAATGATAGAGGAGATTTTTGAGCGGGAAATGGTGTAACGATAGAATAATAGGCATTGGTCGCAAGTCGTAAATTCGCTCAATAACTTTCCTCTCTATGTTATCTAATTACGGTAACATAGCCCGAACGGTCTACCGGATTTCCCCTAAGGTCTGCAGCTTTAATTACGTAATAATAAACGCCTACAGGTACAGGGCTGCCATGAAAGTTGCCATCCCAACTGTTAAATGTACTTTGCGACTGGAACAGTGTTTCGCCATATCGGCTAAAGATGCGGATATTATAATTGACAAGATCAGTAAGCGACACTATAAACTCATCGTTAATTCCATCTCCGTTGGGAGTAAATGTATTAGGGATCAGAAGGCCGCCTCCATCCAAAAGTATGTAGTCGCCCTTGGTTATCGATGCAGAACAAGCGGATTGTTTAAATGCGGTGAGGGTAACTTTATAAGTACCCTTAACACCATAGCTATGTTGGGGACTAAAATCAGAAGATGTTACGCCGTCCCCAAAATCCCACAAATAGCTATCTGCATCGGTAGATTGGTTGTAAAATTTCACAATCGCCGGGATAGACAGCTTGGCGGGCGCGGCCGGTTCGGTATAAAAGGAGGCTTGAGGGGCGTCGTATATTTCGGGTATAGTTATGCTGGAAGGGTCGCTGGTACAGCCGCCTCTCGTTAAATATAGCTTATAAACGCCTGCTTGTTGCTTGCTGGTTATCGGTATATTAACCTCCGGCGAATCGGAAGTGAAGTTATTGGGGCCAGTCCATAAATAGGTGTCACCCGGTTGTTGACTGGCGCTCAATACCAAATTGTCTTGCAGGCAAAAGCTTGGTTTGTTTGCAATTATTTGCGGAGGTGTTGGCTTTTGGCCTACATTAAAGGTTTTAAAGTCAACATCAATGCAGCCATTAGCTGTAGAGGCTTCCAGCGTAACTGTTTTCGGTCCAGGTGTTGTATAGGTTATGGTATAGGGCCCAATCCCGTTCGCAGATGTTATACTGGCATCAGCCCCAAAATTCCATTTTAAACTCTCGTAGTTAGTAGCTTGGCTGGTAAAAACAAAGCTCTGTTTAGGTTCACAGCTATTTAAAGAAACCTGGTCTATAGCGGCCTTAGGCCCTGCAAATACAGCGTCGCCCCTAACACCTTCCTGATCTGCAAATTCGAGCGTAAAGCCGCTGTTTTGACTCACAAAGTTGTTAACGAGCAAGGCATAGTAATGGCCTTGCTGCAAGGTAAGGTATTCAACTTTGCCATTTTGGCCCGCGCCGCAACCGCCAGGTTCGCTAAGGTCAAAGTCGTGAAAATCCAACCCTGTTTTATAATAAGATGGTCCGGAGTTGCAGCTAACGCCACTTCCGGCAGCACACCTAACGGCGTTTACGGCATTAATATTTGCCTCATCGTCGGTTAACCCGAGGTCATACAATACAAAATCAAGATCATCTGTTTTTTTATTTGGGGTTAAGGTAAATACGAGGTTGCCGCTATTTGCCGCCTTCCATTTGTACCAAACGGTGTTTTGCTCGTTGGCTTGTCCGGGGTTATCAAGGCATGTACCCATGCTTTCGTTATTGTTGTTGCCCGCCCCGCTAACCTTACTTTGCGAAATGGTTTGCGTGCTGCAAAGCAGTAATGCAGTTGCATAATCTTGGCCAGCTTGTAAAACAGGGTTGTAATTGTTAATGCATAATTTAAAACTGCCTGGTACTCCGCTGCTGCTGCTCACAGCAATGTAATAAGTGGCGCCTACAATTAAACCTCCCTTATAAAAGCTCGTTACATTGTCTGTAATAGTTGAAGTTCCGGGCAACTGCGTGCCGCTACAATCTGCAGATAAAGTAATTTCCGGTGAAGCCAAAGTCGCCCCCGAAACAGTAATATTAACATCGTATTTGGTGGCTACAAATTTAAACCAATAGGTAGGTTTAGCGGCGGTAGTAGCATACTGAGCATCCGCTGAACAAAAATTGTTTACCTGGCTAATTAAAGTTGCTTCAACGCAATCCGGAATGTCGGCCGAAGGATGCGCATTGCAGATATTTATGAGAAGTAATAAAAGCAGGGAAGCAAAAACTCTCAATGATTTATTGGTTTGTATAACAAATTAATAAATCATTTACAATCTTACGCTCTATTTTCCGTTTTTATTAGATGTTTGTAGCTTAATTAGTGGAAAAAAAGCAAAATGTTGAAAAAACTTTAGTTAAAAGTTGTGAAAAATGCGATTATAGCATTAGCTTGCCTTTGCGATTGATATAGCTAAAAGTTGTAATAATTTTTAAAAAAATGAACCCTAATGGCGGGCAATACCGTATACCTGTGTTAGAACATGTATGCGCGTGTTTTTGCCCTGCTTTGCATTTAAAACTATTTAAAAGATAATGATTGCCGATCCGTCTAGAACTGAAATCATGGTAAACGAACTATTGGATTTAATTAACGACTACGTTTCGTGTTCAACCTACATGTGTGGTTCGCTAAAAGACTTTTATGATGTTGAGGGGGACACGTCTTTAACTTCACAAAATAGAAGTAACGCTATACCTGAGCAAGGAAACCTGCCCGATGGAATACACTTTACATTTCACGGAAACGGTTGCTATTTTGAATTTGAAAATGGCGGCATTGATGTCGACTTCGGGCCCAATAACCGCTGCGACGGCTTTGACCTTTATAGATTAAGGGAGTATTGGCTGATGTCAAAAAAGTCGGTTTATAAAAACCTTACCGAAGAGGCCTTTATGCAAGGTAAGTTTGACGAGATTGTAAAAAAAGGATTTATCTGCAACCCCAATTGGAACCCAGGGAAAGAACTTTTCTACCTTTCTGAATTAGTAAATTAGTCTTCGATTCTTAAACTTACAGACTCATAGTAAAAGCAGGTTAAAGCTTAACTATTTACACTTAACCGGAATTGTGAACGTAAATTCGGTACCAATACCGGGTTTGCTTTCAACCTCAATTTCTCCATTACATTTCTCGATCAGGTCTTTACAAAAGAGCAATCCCATGCCCGTGCCCGATTCGTTCTGTGTGCCGGCTATGCTATCCATACGGCTTTTAAACAGCTTATTCAACTGCTCCTTCGACATGCCAATGCCATGATCTTTGATCTTAACTATTACCTTACCTTCTTTCTCCTCGGCTGATATTTCGATGTTATCGTCGCGGTGCGAAAATTTAATGGCGTTGGTGATCAGGTTCCTTACCACAATGCGGATCGAATTCGGATCTGCTGTGGCGGTCAGGTTTTCGGCAACATCGGTCACAAAACCAATCCCTTTTTTTTGAGCCTCATCGCGGTAGTTATCAATTTCATTTAAAACCAGTTCGGATACCGAGAAAGGTTTAAGTGTGATGTCAAAGCTCTCCATCTGGCTGTTTACCCAAAACAAAAGCGTGTCGAGAAAATCTGAGGTATAGTCGAGTTGCTTAAGCACGGCGGGCAGCATGTCTAGCATTTCCTGGTGGGTAATACTACTATCCCTTAATAAATAAAACAAGCCTTTTAAGGTACTCAGCGGTGCGCGCAGATCGTGAGCAAGTATCGCAATAAGTCTGTCTTTTAAATGATTAAGCTCGTTTAGTTTTTTTGCCTGCTCATCGAGATCGGTTTTTTGATGCAGTACCTCTGTGTTTTTAAGCTCCAGTTTGGTGTTGATTTCCTTCTGACGTTTCTTCTCGCGGTAATAGATCCAGATGGTTAACAACATCCCCACAATAATGATCAGAAATATGGCAATAACCAAACGCTGCCTTTGTGAACGCTGCTGAAATAGCATTTCGCGTTCGTGCTGATGTTGTTTCAGCTGCCGTTCTTTAAGCGCAAAGGTAAGTTCGAAGTTGTAGGATGTAGATTTCTCGATACTCTCATTACTTTTCAACTGCTCTTTGAGGTTGATGTATTGATTTAAATATTGGTAGGCGTCGGCATTTTTGCCCAAACCCGCTAAGGCCTTGCTCATTTGTAAGGCTGCACTGGCCTTTACGGCCAAATTGCCCAGTTTAACCGACAATTGCTGGCCTTCCAATGCATATCCGTAAGCTTTTTGGTATTCGTGCTGTTGATTATACAGGTTAGCCAACCCCACGAGCGCATACGCCTGGTTGTAAACTATTTTGAATTTGCGCGCAATTTGTAAGGAAGTATCTATATAACTGTTAGCCCTCGCAAAATCGTTTTTAGCGGCATAGGCTAGCCCCAGGTCGGTGTAAACAGAACTTAGGCCATCTTTATCATTTTGGGTATTTACAATTTTGTTGGCTGTATTTAAATATCGAATAGCGCCGTCGTAGTCGTTTTGCGCCAATAATATTTCGCCAATGTTTTGGTTAATGGTGCCCAGCGCCTGTATGTTATCGGTGCCTTGTAGCAGATTTAGCGCTTTTTTAAAATGAACGAGTGCATTCGGATAAACCTCCATGTTTTGCAACACCGCACCAATATTGTTATACAAATTACCAGATAATAGCGCGTAATGATTCTTGATTGCAATAAAGAGCCCCTTATAATAGTAGTCGAGCGCTTTAGAAAGTTCGCCACGGCTAAAGTATACGTTGCCAAGGCCCTTATACAGATTGGTTTGTAGTAGCTCGTTGCCGTTGTCCTTATTAAGGTTTACAGCCAGGTTTAAATATTTAAGGGCCAGCTCATAGTCGGCAATTAAAGTATACATGCCACCATAAGCCTGGTAACAGGCAATTTGCCCTTTTATGTCGTTTAATTTTTTAAAGATGGCAATCGCCTCATCCAATTGTTGCTTTGCTTCAGTGGTACGGCCTTTAAAATAATCTACGTGCGCACTTTGCAGCAGGCCGTTAGCCAGGCCTTTATCATATTTGATGCTGCGCGATAGGGAGATACTTTTTTGTGCGTAATAATAGGCGCTATCTGGCGTAGATTGAAAGTAGTTTTCGGAAAGCAGATTTAACCTGTTTATAGTTAAAGTGTCGGCTTTGAGCCTGTCTTTTGGGCCGAGTAATTTTAGCAGGCTATCTACAGCACTATTTCTTGTAGCTGCATTGCCCGTAAAAATTATCAGTAACAGAAAAGATGTAAAAAAGTATCTCAAGACAGCAGGCTTTAGGCTATTTAATTTTAGGTTAACTCATCTCTAAATATAATACAAAAAGTATGCAATAGTGTGTTGTAACTTGTAATGAATATTCTGAATAAATCTACAATTGTTGGTTTTAGGCATCTTAGAAAGATAATTTGGTTTGTAAATTTCCCGTTATGCTTTTCGCTAAAATTAAGTTGTGGATTTAACGACTAATATTGAATCCTAAATTGGTGGTGCAGTGGTGCAATGCACCACATGCACCACTGTGTTCCTACTTAAAAGTCATTTTGTTTAAATGGACTTATTTATGTGGTTGATTTTTAGATGGTTATTAGAAATTGTTAATCGGTGTAGAAATGCCGATACACCACTTTTCAGTACTTAAAAGTCATTTTATTGCCCGAAGTTGGATCGTTAGATTCCATACCTGGCTGTTTACTTGTAACGTAAAAAGAACCGTAAACGAAAAAAGCCTTCATTACTGAAGGCTTTTCTCTTGCTTAAAATATGATCTGCAATTATACGTCGATGCGGGCGTATTTCGCGTTTTTCTCAATAAACTCGCGGCGAGGGGCAACTTCGTCGCCCATCAGCATAGAGAACGTATGGTCGCACTCGGCAGCATTTTCAATGCTTACCTGGCGAAGGGTACGGCGGGCAGGGTCCATAGTGGTTTCCCATAATTGCTCGGCATTCATCTCACCCAAACCTTTGTAACGTTGTATGTGTACGCTATCCTCTTTACCAGCGCCTTTTAAGCGTTGTACAGCGGCATCACGTTGCTCATCCGTCCAGCAATATTCAAACTCTTTACCTTTTTTTACCATGTAAAGTGGTGGGGTAGCAATGTAAACGTAACCAAACTCAACCAGCTCTTTCATGTAGCGGAAGAAGAAGGTTAAGATCAACGTTGTAATGTGCGAACCGTCAACGTCGGCATCCGTCATGATCACAATTTTGTGGTAACGAAGCTTGGTAAGGTTAAGTGCTTTATCATCCTCAGGAGTACCGATGCTTACACCTAAACCGGTAAACATGTTCTTGATCTCCTCGTTCTCGTAAATTTTGTGTTCCATGGCTTTTTCCACGTTCAGGATTTTACCACGTAAAGGTAAAATGGCCTGGTATTCGCGGTTACGGCCTTGTTTGGCAGTTCCACCTGCCGAGTCGCCCTCAACCAAGAATAACTCGCATAATGCAGGGTCGCTGTTGGCGCAATCTGATAATTTACCAGGAAGGCCAGAGCCGCTCATTACGCTCTTACGCTGTACCATTTCGCGGGCTTTACGCGCAGCCGCACGTGCGGTAGCCGCTAATATCACCTTGTTAACGATGAGGCGTGCTTCTTTCGGATTTTCTTCTAAGTAGATAGACAAAATTTCGCCTACGGCAACGTTAACCGCGCCACTAACCTCGTTGTTGCCCAATTTTGTTTTGGTTTGGCCTTCAAATTGAGGCTCGGCTACTTTTACAGAAATAACAGCAGTTAATCCTTCGCGGAAGTCATCACCGGTAATTTCTACTTTTAAGTTTTTCAGTAAGCCCGATTTATCTGCGTAGCTTTTCAGCGTACGGGTTAAGCCCATACGGAAACCTGCTACGTGGGTACCACCCTCAATAGTGTTGATGTTATTTACGTAAGAGTGTACGTTTTCAGAGTAGGTATCATTGTACTGCAAAGCCAATTCAACCGGGATACCTTGTTTATTACCTTCTACATAAATAGGCTCGGGAATAATAGGCGTACGGGTACCATCTAAAAACTTAACAAACTCTTTTAAGCCGCCTTCAGAGAAAAACTCTTCTGTACGGAAAGTGCCATCTTCTAATGTTTCGCGTTCGTCTGTTAAGGTTAAGCGAATGCCCTTGTTTAAGAAAGAGAGTTCGCGTAAACGAGCTGCAAGGGTATCATATTTATACTCTAATGTTGTGGTAAAGATTTCCGCATCTGGCTGAAACCATTGTGTTGTACCGGTACGGTCGGTTTCGCCAACCACCTTAACATCATACATTGGTTTACCTTTTTCGTATTCCTGTTGAAATATTTTGCCTTCGCGGTAAACGTTAGTTTTTAAGTGGATAGATAGTGCATTAACGCAACTTACACCTACACCGTGCAAACCGCCCGATACTTTGTAAGTGTCTTTATCAAATTTACCACCGGCGTGCAAGATGGTCATTACAACCTCAAGTGCCGATTTTTTTTCTTTAGTGTGCATAGCGGTGGGGATACCACGGCCATTATCTTTTACAGATATAGAATTTCCCGGATGGATAGTTACGTTGATAGTATCACAATAGCCGGCCATAGCCTCATCTATTGAGTTATCTACTACTTCATAAACTAAGTGGTGTAAACCTTTAACGCCGGTATCGCCAATGTACATCGACGGTCTTTTACGAACCGCCTCTAAACCTTCTAAAACCTGTATATTGTCTGCTGAATAATTGGATCTGTCCTGATTTTCTTCGCTCATTGGTTAATAATAAAATAACTAACAAAAGTACGAAATTTTGGCCACATTAGGGGTGTGTTGTGGATAAAAAAGCATCTGTTAATAAGCGATTTGAATAGTTAGGATAATTAGATTGAAATTTTATCTTTGTCGGTAAAATTTATAAACGTAGAATGGAAAAAATGAGTTCGGTTTTTACAAAACTTACTTTAGGTGTTGCATTGGCAACTGCGGTTGTTGCCTGTAACCAAAACAAAACCGCCGATAAGGCAACCGCTACAGTAGCGCCTGCTGCAGGTTCTACTGCTGCAAAATCAGAAATTGTTTACATTAATCAGGATACACTCCTTACAAAATATAACTATGTAAAGGATATGACCGCCAGGTTAGAAACCAAAGGCAAAGCTGCCCAGGCTGATCTGCAATCAAGAGGTCAGGCGTTTCAACGCGAAGTTGCCGAGTATCAGAAAAATGCCGCTACTATGGCTGCTGATGCACGTGCAACAACAGAGAAACACTTACAAAGCAAACAGCAAGAATTACAAGCTTATCAGCAAAATACCGGTGCACAAGTACAACAAGACCAAGGTGCTGAGCAGGTAAAATTGTATGAAAAAATTGCTGATTACGTAAAGCAATATGCTAAAGACAAAGGCTACAAACTGGTATTAACTTACCAAAAAGGTAACGCTAACATGTTATATGGCGATCCTAGCCTTGATGTTACTGCTGACGTTTTGAAAGGCCTTAACGACGCTTACGCTAAAGACAAAAAATAATAGCCAATAAAAATTTTTCGGTTGAAAGCCGCTCCATATTATATGGAGCGGCTTTTGTGTTTTAAGCCTACCTGTCATCCAGAGCGGTAGCGAAGGGTCTTCTTCGCCCTGTATGGCCGCTAAGCATAGTTAAGAAGATTATTCGCTGCGCTCTGAATGACAAATTGAATATGAGAAAATGACAGCGATAAACGATCAATTGAAAATAAGACTCATCCCCAATTAAACCTGCCGCGCTGTTCATAGTCAGACAATTCTGAATCTGCTTTTGAAAAATGCCTATGAAATCAGCCCTCAAATATTTGTTGTCTGTAATGTTGATCGTCGGTGCGGTAATAACCTTGTCGTCGTATTTTACAGATACTCAAAACAGGTATACATTTAAATTTCCGTATCAGAAAGCCGGACTCACCAAAGAACAAGCTGCCGCGCATTTGCTGAGCCGCTTTACTTATGGCGCAACGCCCGAGGAAGTGGATGAAGTGCGAAAAGAAGGCCTTGAAAACTGGTTTCAACAACAACTCAATGGCAACCTTGCCGACGACTCCCTCAACCGGTTGTTAAATAAGTATGATGCGTTGAAGTTGAGCAATACCGAAGTGGTAGCAAACTACCCCAAGCCGGCACAGGTATTGCGCATGGCGATAAAAGATAGCGTTATCAATAAAGATTCTGTTAAAACAGACCGCAAAGCATATAAAGACGATATACAGACATACATGACTCAAAAAGGTCTGAAGCCCGAACAGGAATTGTTTCGCCAGTTTATTAATCAAAAAATATTAAGAGCTGCCTATAGCAACAACCAGTTACAGGAAGTGATGACCAGCTTTTGGTTTAACCACTTTAACGTTTCGATCACTAAAAACGATTGTTCGCAATTTATCCCTGCTTATGAGCGCGATGTGATCCGCCCGAATGCCTTGGGCAAGTTCAACGATTTGTTATTGGCAACAGCGAAATCACCTGCGATGCTATATTACCTGGATAACTTTAGCAGTTCGGCAGCTAATGACAATAATATGCAGGCAGCAAACTTGCGACCACAGGTGATGATGACGCTGCAGAATGCAGTACCCGATTCTGCCAAACGCGGCGTTTTAGTTAATAAACTACAGCAAGCAAAAAAAGCGCAGGGTTTAAATGAAAATTATGCCCGCGAGGTTATGGAACTACACACTTTGGGTGTTGATGGTGGCTATACCCAACAAGATGTTACCCAGGCCGCCAAAGTGCTTACAGGGTGGACAGTTTACCCCATGGGAACTTACGGTAACGTTGCAAAAAATCTTTTCGAACGTTTTACGCCCGAACAACTGGCAAATAGGGGCTTTGTACATGATGGCGATTTTTTATTTAACCCTAACCGCCACGACCGCGCCGAGAAAGTGGTGCTTGGTAAACACTTCGGCTCCAATGGCGGCTATCAGGAAGGGGTAGACTTACTTAACATGCTGGCGCATAGCCAGTCGACCGCAAAATTTATATCGCGTAAGCTGGCTGTGAGGTTCGTAAGCGATAACCCTCCGCAAAGCCTGATAGATAAAATGACCAAAACCTTTACAGAGCGTGACGGCGACATCAAGCAAGTGCTGATTACGATGGTTTCGTCGCCTGAATTTTGGAGTGCGTCGGCCTTGCGCGAGAAAACCAAATCTCCGTTTGAGCTTACCATTGGTGCTGTGCGTGCCCTGCATGCCGACATTAAGCAGCCTTATCAGCTGTTTACCTGGATAAGCAAAATGGGCGAAAAGATATACTACTACCAGGCGCCGACCGGCTTCCCTGATAAAGGCCAATACTGGATAAATACCGGTGCTTTGTTAAATCGCATGAACTTCGGCCTGGCTATAGCGTCGAACCGCATACCAGGTGTTACGGTTGATCTGGCAGCTCTGAATAACCACCATGAGCCCGAGAGTGCGCAGGCCGCCTTAGTTACCTATAGTAAATTGATTATGCCCCAACGCAACCTCGACGAAACCATTAAGCGTTTAACCCCTATGCTTAACGATCCTGAATTGGTAAAAAAGGTAGACGAGGCCAGTGCTAAAACACCATCAAATACCGATATACAGGCTATGGCTAAAACCGGAGATGAAATGGATGGCAAAACACCTGCTTTACTGCGAAAGGGGAATAGCGAGCCGCTGCAAATGGCGGCTGGCAATAATACGATGCTGGCTCAAGTGGTAGGGGTAATTATCGGCTCGCCGGAATATCAACGACGTTAACTTTTAAAGATATACGATTATGTTATCAAGAAGAGGTTTTTTAAAGGCAGGTGGGTTAAGTCTTTTAGGTGTAGGCCTAATGGGCGGCATCCCCGCATTTGTTGCTGAAGCTGCCGCAAGTGATAAGTTCCTGGCTCCTTACAAAAAAGCGAAGACGCTGGTCTGCATCTTTCAACGGGGAGCAATGGACGGATTGATGGCCGTAACGCCTTTTACTGATCAATACCTACAGGCAGCACGCCCTAATCTATTTATGTCGGCAGCTAAAGGTAACGGAGTTTCGTTGATAGATCTGGATGGGCATTTTGGTTTGCATCCGTCTATGAGCGCCTTTGAACCCATGTTTCGCGAAAAACGATTGGGCATAGTGCACGGTATTGGTTCGCCAAATACTACCCGTTCGCATTTTGATGCGCAGGATTATATGGAATCGGGCACGCCGTTTAACAAGGGTACCTCAAGCGGCTGGTTAAACCGTGCCGTTGGTTTGCTGGGCCATGATGCCATAACGCCTTTTACGGCTGTGAGCATGACTTCGGCCATGCCAAGATCGTTGTATGGCGATAACCCATCGGTAGCCATTAGTAACCTTAATGATTTTACCATCCAAATGCGGGGTAATCAACAAGGCGCCAACATGGCCGCCAAAAGTTTCGAAGATCTGTACGATCAAACTTCCTCAAACTTGTTAAAGCAAACCGGTAAGGAAAGTTTTGACGCCGTTAAAATGCTACAGAAAACCGATGTGCGTAATTATAAACCGGCTAATAATGCCATTTATCCAAATTCGCCATTGGGTAATTCGTTAAAACAGATTGCTCAGTTAATTAAAATGGATGTTGGGTTGGAGATGGCCTTTGCCGAATCTAACGGTTGGGATACGCACTTTAACCAAGGTACTGATAATGGCATTTTTTCCCGAAACGTAGCCGATTTGAGCAATAGCATGATGGCATTTTGGAATGATCTGGAAGCTTATCAAGACGATGTAACCGTGATGACCATGACCGAGTTTGGCCGCACCGTACATCAGAACGGAACCGGCGGTACCGACCACGGCCGGGCATCGTGCAATTTTATTTTAAGTAACCGTGTAATAGGAGGGCAGGTTTATGGCGACATTAAACCCCTCGCTAATGAAAACCTGGAAGACGGCCGCGATTTAGCCGTAACCACAGATTTTAGAAGTGTATTTAGCAATGTAGCCGATAAGCACCTGCGAATTAATAATGATAAACTTTTATTCCCGGATTGGGACGGTAAAGCCGCCAATATAATGAGGGGATAACAGCGACTATTGAGTGTGTGTTAGGCGCCGGACTGTACCCTACAGCCGGCGCTTTTGTTTAAAAATGTACAATGTGTTTAAAACTTTTAAACTTTACATTTGATCCCGCTTTTATATTTACAAAAATGGAAACTACACAACACGATAAATTTATGCAGCTGGCAATTGAGCTGTCTGTAAAAAATGTGCAGGAAGGACTAGGTGGTCCGTTCGGCGCTGTAGTGGTTAAAAAAGGCGAAATTATAGCCGCCAGCGCCAATAAAGTTGTGCCCACAAATGATCCCACAGCACATGCCGAAGTGTCTGCTATTCGGTTAGCTTGTCAGCAATTAAATACCTTTAATTTAGAGGGTTGCGTGATATATACCAGCTGCGAACCTTGCCCCATGTGCCTTGGAGCTATTTATTGGGCCCGTATAGATAAGATCTACTACGCCAATACCAAAGCAGATGCAGCTGCGATAGGTTTCGATGACCATTTTATTTACGATGAGTTAGACCTCCCGATGGACAAACGCAAACTACCCGTTGAGCAATTGATGCGAAATGAGGCTTTAACAGCATTTAAACAATGGGAAGAAAATATTAATAAAACGGAGTATTAGGGATTTCGGATTTCGGATGTTCGATTTCAGAATTAATAAATGGGAGAAATACTAAATCCGAAATCGAACATCCGAAATCCGAGATCAATCGCCACTCTTTGTCAAAAGAAAACATTCGGATAATTTAATTGTCACATTGTCATACTTGCTCTTGTGGCAAGTAATTTGAATAGTATATATTTGTTGAATATTAAATAAAGAAAATCATGGCTTTAGAAATTACTGACGCAAACTTCGAACAGCTTGTGTTAAACTCAGATAAACCGGTATTAGTTGACTTTTGGGCAGAATGGTGTGGTCCATGTCGTATGGTTGGCCCGGTTGTAGAGGATATAGCAAAAGAATATGACGGTAAAGCCGTTGTAGGTAAAGTTAATGTTGACAATAACCCAGGTATATCAATGAAATACGGTATCCGTAATATCCCTGCTTTATTATTCTTCAAAAACGGAGAAATTGTTGACAAACAAATCGGTGCAGTGCCAAAATCGGTATTGTCCGGTAAACTTGAAAAACAACTGGTATAATCACCATAAATAATAGCTTAAGAAAAACGCCGTAACCTTAGTTACGGCGTTTTTTGTATTTTAGGACATGGCACAATTAAACAGCGATCAGCAGGTAAGGCATCTGGCCAATCTCGAACTTCTGGCCCGGCAGGTGGTAGAGGGCTTCATAACGGGCCTGCATCAAAGTCCCTTTCATGGGTTTTCTGTCGAGTTTGCCGAGCACAGGTTGTACAATACCGGAGAGTCTGTAAAGAACATCGACTGGAAACTTTTTGCCCGTACAGATAAGCTTTTTGTTAAACAATACGAAGAGGAAACCAACTTGCGCAGCTACTTGTTGCTGGATACCTCATCGTCTATGAATTTCCCGGCCAAAGGGATGAGTAAGCTGCAGTTTAGCGTGTATGCTATCGCATCGCTCATGTACCTTTTTAAAAAGCAACGTGATGCATTTGGCCTTTGCCTCTTCGCCGATGAAATTGAATTATTAAGCGCGGCGCGTTCAACTACCACTCATTTATTTTATTTGTACGCCCAATTAGAGAAGGCGTATAATCAGCCCAAAGTAAATACAAGCACTAACATTACTAAAGTACTACATCGAATAGCAGAGGAAGTTCATCAACGGTCTATGGTGATTGTGTTTAGCGATATGCTGGAAAACAGCATGAGCACCGAGAAAACCAACGACTTGTTTGCAGCCATACAGCATCTCAAGTACAACAAACATGAAGTAATTATCTTTAATGTTAACGATCGCGGGCAGGAGGTGGAATTTAATTTTGATAACCGCCCGCATCATTTCATAGATATGGAAAGTGGGGAAGAAATTCGCGTGCACCCCAACAAAGTGCGCGACAGTTACCGCGAGGCCTTGCAAAGCTACCGGGCAGAGCTGGAATTAAAATGCGCTCAATATCAAATAGATCTGATAGATGCAGGGATTCATAACGGTTACTACGATCTATTGAAAGCTTACCTCATCAAACGAAACAAAATGATATAAAAAAGGCTGCCCGGAACTTTAAACCGGACAGCCTCCAAATAGGGGTAACTCGAAACTAAAACTTTACATCTCAAAGATGCGGTTACTATATGAAGATTTAGTGAAGTTGTTGGTCCTCGTTAAACTTTAAGTTAATCGTTGTTCCCTTGTCTTTTTCCGACACCACATTGATGCCGATTTGGTGAAATGCAGCAATACTTTTTACGATAGCCAGCCCTAAACCGTAGCTCTCGCGTTCGTCGGTATCCAGTTTTTCGAAGCGTGTAAAGGCCTTTTCTATCTGCACATTGTCCATCCCAACGCCCGAATCTATAATCTCGAGTTCATAATGTCCGTTTGTTTTTTTATCGTTTATTATAATGGTGCCGCCCTGATGGTTGTATTTAATGGCGTTATTAATGAGGTTAAACAAAAGGGTATGCATCAGGCTGCGATTGCCGATAATCAATTGCGTACGTTGCAGGTTATTGGTTAACTTAATTTCTTTGTCCTCCAGCCTGTCTTCCAGTTCTTCCTCAATTTCGTGCAATACCTCGGGTATTTTAACCAGGTCGTTTTTATTGAATTGATTATTTTCTACCTGCGATATGAGCAATAAGCTATTTATAATTGATTTGAGCCGGATCAGTGTTTTCAGCGAAGCGAAAATCTTATTCTCCGTTTCCTCCGATAGATTTTCCTGCAGCAATATGTTTTCTAACCGCGAACTGATAATAGAGATTGGCGTTAGCAACTCGTGCGATACATTGGCTATGAATTGCTTTTCGAGCATAAACATATCCGTTATCTTTTTCATCAACGAATTGATGCTTTCATCCAGTAGCTTAAAGTCGTGTGTAGACGTTTCTACTTTGGTATAATCAAAGTTCAACGGATCATTTACCCTAATCAGTTTGTGCTCTATAATGCCATACAGTGGGTTCAATAAGTATTTGGTAAATATCAAATCGCTCACTAAGGTTAGCGACAGTGCAAGCACCAGTATAATTAGGGTAAAACCTTTAATGGTTTTTTTAAGCTCTTCTACAGCATCTATCGTATTACCAACCTCAAGCTGATAGGTATGATCTTTATAATTGAATCTGCAGGTTAAAATGCGGTAAGTATCAGTACTACCGTCTATAGTACGCCTGGCGGTGGTGAAAGTGTCTATTACGGTGGTAATAGTTTGGTGCTGTATTTCTTTAAGAATGATATAATCGTCGCGCAGAATATTGTAATCAGAAAACGTTTTCTTTTTACGGAGGATATGATCAAAATCGCCCGATTTAAGGTTGCCCAGTAATTCATTCTTCTTATCCTCCAAACGCAGCGAAATATGGTGATACGAGATATTCTCTAATGAAAGTAGAATAACCAGGCCCGTGACCAATATAATCGCAAGCTTTGTAAGCGTGTTATACAGGGCCAGTTTAAACTGCAGCTTCATAATCACTTTTTATAGATTTACCCGGTAGCCAATGCTGCGCACGGTTTCAAACCAATCGGTAGGGGCAAACTGGGCCAGCTTTTTACGCAGGTTTTTAACGTGTACATCCACAAAGTTAGAGTCGGAGTTAATTTCCAGTACGTCGCCCCAAACATGTTCTGTTAAGTTAGTGCGCGATATTACTCTGTTTTTGTTTAAAACAAGGTAGTTGAGTATTTCAAACTCTTTGCGGGTGAGGTTTATACGGTCGTTGCCAAAGTTAATGGTGCGGTTTTGGATGTTTATTTTAAAGCCTTTAACCGTAATTTCATTGCTTTCCAGCTTATGTTTGCGCCGGGTAATGGCATGCATGCGCGCCAGCAACTCGTTAAGCGAAAATGGTTTGGGCAGATAATCATCTGCGCCTTCTTCCAGACCGCGTACGCGGTCGTCAACCGCGGCGCGTGCGGTGAGAATTATTACAGCATCGTCTCGATCTTTTAATTGCTTAAACATTTTAAGCAACTCGAAGCCATCGCCATCGGGCAACCCCAAATCCAGCAGGATAAAATCATAATTGTTCACAAATATTTTTTCCTCTGCCGATTTGCGGGTACGGGCATGTTCAACCGTAAAACCTTCGTGACTTAAGTACTCGTCAACCTCCAGGGCTAAGCCTTTTTCGTCTTCAACAATTAAAACATTCATAATTAACGGCAAATTACAAAAAACTAAAACTTATCATCAAAATAAACGTGTTTGAATAAGCACAATATAAAGTTGCAAAACAACTTAAGGTTTCTGAAATTACTTCAATCAATTTTGCTGTGCTGGTGTTAATGTGTTAACTGTTTTTATATGAGACTTTCTATTGAGCGTAAGCCCGTAAGAGTAAACCCCGATCCAAAGCGTGTTATAGCGCGTTTCTTTTTCAATGGTAACGACCGTGCCAAAGAAGTAATTGAAAGGGTAATGGAGTTAACCGAAGATGAAGCATTTGGCATTATTTCGCCTTTGTTGCAAGAGTATTCCAAACGGCACCGTAATATTACCCGTGTTTTAAACCGGCATTGCAGTAAGCTTAAAAACTTATTCGAAGAGCTGAACATCGATTACGACAGCCTTACCGTTTATTTGAAACTGCTTATCGGATCGTATTTTACACACGAATATTCTATCGAATCTGCAGCGTTCTTTAATCCGTCTATAATTGAAGATCCCGATCAAACTGAACTGGAAGATGGCGAACGCCGCGTAATTATCAGCTTCAGGGCAGTGGGCGAGGGGCACATATCGTCTATTACCTTCCGTCGCGCGCTGATAGATCGTTATAATAATATTACCGTTATACCGGCTGGTAGCTATATTGATGAGGCCGAAATAGTACGCAATGCCGTTTATAATAAGAAGCTATTTTTTGATAAAGCGGTAATTACCCAGATAAATCTCGACGTATTGAACGAGATTGAAGGAAAGCTGGACCATCATTTCGAATACGCTAATCTACGCCGGATCCTCATCGATTCACAGCGGCTGCAGGAAGACGATATGAAAAAGCTGGAGTATGACAAAATTCTGTGGCTGGCTGATTCTTATTATGAAATTGTGTTCTCGATGGATACCGATATTTCTGACAGGGTTATATTTCCGATATCGGAATACGAACGTAAAGGTATTGAGGATGCGCGTTTTGTTAAATTTACTAATGATGACGGCAGCTCGGTTTATTACGCTACCTATACCGCTTACGATGGTGCATTGATTATGCCAAAACTGCTGCAAACCAACGATTTCTATAACTTCCGTATTATGCCGTTGTATGGCGACGGTGCACAAAATAAAAACCTGGCGCTGTTTCCGCGAAAGATCAATGGCAAATACGTGATGATTTCTCGTATAGATGGTTGCAACAACTACATCATGTACTCGGATAAGATCAACATTTGGGAGAAGCCGGTTCAGTTACAAAAACCAAAATTTAGCTGGGAGTTTGTGCAGATAGGTAACTGTGGTTCGCCTATAGAAACCGAGTACGGCTGGCTGATGATAACCCACGGTGTAGGTCCGATGCGTAAATATGTATTGAGCGTAAGCTTGTTGAAACTAGATGATCCTGCCGTGGAAATTGGCCGTTTAAAAGAGCCTTTACTGGTGCCTAACAGCGAAGAGCGCGAAGGTTATGTGCCAAACGTGATTTATTCTTGCGGTTCTATTATCCATAATGATAAGCTGATTATCCCATACGGACTGTCTGATTATTCTACATCCTTTGCCGAAGTTCCGGTAGGGGCACTGATAGAAAGATTGTTGAGCGATGGGGTGTAAATTCGGTTTTTGGACGAGGAGAAAAGACAACTGATATTAAGAAAAGCGGCCTTAGGGTCGCTTTTTTAGCGAAATCGTCATTGCGAGGTACGAAGCAATCTCAAATTAACCTAGCCGCTCTGCTCAACGGTGATTGCTTCGTACCTCGCAATGACGATCATAATTATTAGATGTTAATATGAGCACTACAACTTTATCCGCACGTCAAACACAAACATCTCTGTACGAAGTAACTTGATCTTTTTAAAATCAGGGTGTTTCGGGTTAAGCAGATAATTAGTTTCCTCTTCTATAATGGCCGAGGGTACCTGCATGGTAGCAGTTTTACCGCCCTTAATCCATTTTTCGCCGATGGCTTGGGTGAGAGGCATTTGCTGAAATTCGCGCCAGTCGTGCGGAAGTTCCGTATGGTTAACGATATCTTTTTTAAGCTCATCTGGTATCTCGATAGTCATAACGCTAAAGAGCTGGTTTAAACCCAGCTGGCTACGATGTACCACGTTTTCTAAGCAAGCTAACGATCGTGATGATGCCGTGTAGATAACTTCTGTTTCGTTAGGGTTCCAACGCGCAGCGCGGCCCGATGCAAAGAGTTTATCAGCATATTTGGTTAATGCGATTCTGTAAACCAGCATAACTTATGCTAAATCGCCATATTCGAGGCGGATAAGCTCTTCTTCGATGAGGTTGATGCCGGTAAAAGTATCTAAAAGATCAAAAGGAGTTTGGTTGCCCAAGCCGTAAGCAGGCTTATTAAGCCAGTTATGAAAAACATCGGCAGAGCCAAATAAACCTATGCCTTTTTCGAAGAGAGCGAAAGCCTTTAAGATTTTTTCGCTGAGGGATGCATCAAGCCTTTGTGCCTGGTTGGTGTAGTTTTGGATGGTTTTAACCGTAGTTTTAAACGTATCCTGAAACTGTTGATGGCTAAACCCCGATAAGTTTAAAAAATCGAGAGCTGCTTTAGCATCGAGGCCTTTTTTAGAACTGGTAAGCAAAGCTACCTCATTGGCATAAAATGGATGGTAAGCGGCTGCATCAACGCCGTTGGCAGTTTTTACATAAGCCACGGCATAATCATTTACTATGTTTTTGCTGGCATTGGTTTCTGCTTGATAGACAGCCTTTTTAGGGGTTGATTTTTTGTTTCCCTTTTCCATATCTCAAAGATAGAAATTTTTCTAATAAAAATGGAATTTTTTCCAATTTTGTTTTAGATAAAAAACATAGTTCACAGACGATAATTCGCCCAATACCCAATAACTAGCTCAATATCTTTTGATACAGTTTGTGGTAGTCGTTTACCATTTTATCGCACGAGAAATTCGCGGATGCCCAATCAAAACAATCTTTGCGCTTAATATTGGGTAACAGCGATACTGCTTCTACCGCTTCATCAATGGTATTAACCAAAAAACCCGTTTCCTGATGTTTGATCAATTCTTGCATCGAACCCCGGTTGAAGGCAATAACGGGCGTTCCGCAAAGCATGGCTTCGGCTACGCTCATGCCAAAAGGCTCGTTAAAATTTATGGGGTGCAATAACGCCGCAGCTTTACCTAAAAGTTCTTTACGCTTATCTGGTCCGGCATGGCCTACATACACAATTTGTTCGTTATCGATGTATGGTTCTACTTTGCTTTTGTAATAACCTTCATCTTGTATAATGCCGGCTATCAGTAATTTGCGTTTAGCTTTCTTCGCAATCTCAATAGCTTCGGCGGTGCCTTTATCATGATGTATACGGCCGAAGTATAATAGATAATCTTCGGGCTGCTCAACAAAGGTAAAATCTTCAGTATTCAAACCATTGTAAACCGTTGCCAGGTATTTCAGCTCCGGGCTACGGTCGGCATTGCTGATGGATACATAATAGCCCAGATCATTATACTTTTTATAAACAGGTACAATCCGTGTAGATGAAAATCCGTGTATAGTAGTTATCAACGGTGTCTTAATCAATCCCGAATAAGTAAGCGGCAAAAAATCGAAGTTATTATGGATGAGGTCAAACTCAGAAGCCTTTTCCATCAGATTGCTAATGTGCAGGCACTCCAGCACTTTAGCATCTTGTGTGCGGTCTTCTTCGTAACCCTTTTCGCAAATGGAATCCAGGGTACCTGCGGTAATGGAATCCCCCGTTGCGAAAAGAGTCACGTCGACGCCTTTTTTTATTAATCCTTCAGCAATGTTTGATGCTACTTGTTCCCACGGGCCATAGTGCCTGGGTGGAGTACGCCAGGCAACAGGGGCTAAAACGGCAACTTTCATTAACAAACTTTAATGTTGTGATCGTATTTTTTGTACTCGTACTCCAATTCAAAGGCCTTCAACACGGTTAAGTGTGATATCAGATACGCTAACGTACTTTCGGCACCCTGGTTACGGTTTATACCGTTCGGCATTAAGCCATCGCAACAACCTTTGGTTTCATAGTCGTACAGCGGTGCGCGTAGTGTGTTTTCGCCCAGAAACCACTTATAACTCAAAAACATTTTCTCGATGTATTCTGGCTTACGGAATGTTTCATACGCCTGGAAATGCATCATCACCATAGCCATTGTCTCAATAGCCTGCTGATCAAACGTTGGGAACACACCACCACGGTAATACCAGCCATCGTTACCAACAGGGCTTAAATAGCCGTTAGACAAGGTTAGCTTATCTAAAAATGCCATTGTGTTTAGTGCAATGCGTTTTGCGTTTTCATTTCCTGTAATTTCGTAAGAGTGTAACAGTGCTAACGGAAGTATGGCGTTATCATAAGTCATGCCCTCTTCAAACCACTGCCAGTCTGGTGATTGCGTGTTTTCGTAGGCATCTATTAATGGTTGGGTTAGCCTTACCATTTCGGCCATCATACCCTCGTCGGTAGGATAAACTTTAAGGTAGAGGCAGATACCAATGATAGTATTTGCCATACCGCGAATGTATCTCAGATTTCTAAAATGAGGGTACGATTTATGGAAGATCTCCATTGCAAACTCACGGTAAGAGTTATTGGCAGCGCAACTGATCAAATGACCAAGCGACCAAATGGTACGGCCGAACGAATCTTCAGACCCAACTTCGTCCAAATAACGACGGTCGAAGCTGAGGAAGTTGCGGAAGTTACCATCATCACACTGCATGTAGTGGATGTAGCTAAGGTATATCGGCAATAACTCCAACGCCTCTTCGCTCTTATTACGTTGATAAGCCATCAAGGCCATAATTAAGGCCCGGGCATTATCATCCAGGCAATAACCTTCTTTTAAGTTAGGTATGCCATATTTAGCATGTTGAACAATACCGGTGTCGTCTGTTAAACGTTTTACGTGCGCCAGGCTAAACTTAGGAAGTACTTCGGGGTCAACAATGCTGTTCCTTAATATCTTGTCGCTAAAATCGTGGTTAAGGCACGATTCCTGGGCAACACGGATAAACTCAGCACCGGTTTTCGGCCAGCGCAGGTGTAGGCCGTATTCGTAGGCATTTTGCTTAAGCGTATTTAAAATATCTTCATTATCCAGCAAGTCGTTTACATTATCGGCCAGGGCATCGGCATCTTTAAAATCAAACAAACGGCCGCGGTTATGGGCCAATAGTTCAGTAGCATGCCAATATGGGGTAGAAACCACGGCAGCGCCCGAACCTACTGCATAAGATAGCGTACCGCTGGTAATTTGCGCCTCATTATGATATGGCGTAACATATAGCGTACAGGCTGTAAGATAATTAATGAGTTCTTCTTCTGATACAAACTTATTGATGAAAGCCAGATGGTTCGAAACTTTTAACTGCGCGGCTAAAGATTTCAGGCTGTCGCGGTATTCTTCGCCCGAGTGTTTTACCACGCCAGGGTGGGTGTTACCTAGTACCACGTACATTACGTCGGGGTGTTTCTCAACTATCTTAGGCAGTGCTTTTACAACTGTCTCTAAACCTTTGTTACGGCTTATTAAACCGAAGGTTAACATTACGCGTTTGTTTTTAAAAGCGGTAAGCTCGCGCACCGGGTTTTGTTCCGGCTCTTCCAAGTCAGGAACGCCGTGTTCGATGATTTGAATTTTCTCCGGCGCTATGTCGTAAATAGTAGTAAGAAACTCAACTGCACGCTGGCTCATTACAATTACTTTTGAAGACTGCTCTGCGATTTCGCGAATGATAATGCGTTGCACATAGCTCGGCTCTTTCAAAATGGTATGCAAGATAGAGATCAGCGGTTTTTCTAATCTGTTAAGCAACGGTAAAATATAAATGCCGCTCTCGCCGCCATAAATACCAAACTCGTGCTCCAGTATGCAAACATCCGCATTGCTGGTGTTAATGTAGTTTGCCGCGCGGATATAATCCTTCTGATGGTTTTGGCGAATAACGTATTTTACCTCTTCAGGGTATTCATATTCCTGCAGGTTTTCAGAGTCGTTAACGGCAACAACAAAGCCGCTTTGTGACAGACTCTTCCGCTCAGGAAAGTTCGCACTGATGGCACGCATCAGGTTTTGGTTAAAGGTTGCAATACCGCATTCGCGCGGAGGGTAGGTTGAGATGTAAGCTATTTTCATTTTCAGTAGGATGTCTTTTAAAGGCAAGTGCATTTATGTATTTTTTCTTTTTTTATTGACAGTGAATGACTTAAAAAAAGGCCAACGTTAAGCTAAAAACAAGCTTTTTAGGTGGTTTATGTGCAGATGCATACTTGCGCACTATATAATGCACAAACTATACCAACGTGCTGGTTAGACCCCTGAAATAGGATCTGATACTGAAATGTTACAACAATAGTCTACTAACTGAAATAGCCTATCGCTTCGTTAATAATAGCGCAGGCCTGTTTAATTTCATCGGGGGTAATAATCAGGGGAGGGGCAATGCGCATAGAATTGTCGCAATGCAAAAACCAGTCGGTAATAAGGCCATTCTCGATGCAGCGGTCTATCACCTTTTTGTTAAATTCGAAGCTCTCTAACTCTACAGCCAACATCAGTCCTTTACCTCGAATCTGTTTTATGGCGGGGTGGGTAAGCAGCTGATGAAATAGTTGGCCTTTCTCTTCCACTCCATCTACAAGGTTTTGATCTAATAGTACATTTAACGCAGCAAGCCCAGCCGCGCAACAAACCGGGTGACCGCCAAATGTGGTAATGTGGCCTAGTATCGGATTGTTTTTTAAGGCACCCATAATTTCTGTTGATGCAATAAAGGCACCCACCGGCATGCCGCCGCCAAGTGCTTTAGCCAAAAGCAATATATCCGGCTCTATACCGAAATGCTGAAATGCAAATAATTTACCCGAACGCCCAAACGCTGCCTGGATTTCATCGAGTATTAATAAGGTACCTGTTTCATCACAACGTTGGCGGAGAGCCTGCATGTAGGCTAAATCAGGCACGCGGATGCCGGCTTCGCCCTGTATGGTTTCGAGAATTACACAGGCTGTTTGTTCGGTAATGTTAGATAAGTCACCGGGGTCGTTAAAGTTGATGAAACTTACATCGGGCAATAACGGGCGGTAGGCAGTTTTAAAATGCTCGTTACCCATTACGCTTAACGCTCCATGTGTGCTGCCATGGTAGGAGTTGTTGCAGGAAATGATCTCCTTGCGCCCGGTGTAACGTTTCGCCAGTTTTAAAGCACCTTCTACGGCTTCGGCGCCGGAGTTTACAAAGTACACCGAGTTTAGGGTTTGCGGTAGCAGGCTTACCAGTTTCTCGGCAAAGCGAACCTGAGGGGTTTGCACATATTCGCCGTAAACCATCAGGTGCATGTACTTATCAACCTGGTCTTTTATCGCTGCGATAACTTCATCATTGCTGTGGCCAATGTTGCTTACGCCAATGCCTGAGATCAGGTCCATGTAAGCTTTTCCTTCGGCATTATACATGTAAACACCTTTAGCACGCTCAAACTCCAGTAGTAAAGGAAAATCTGTAGTCTGGGCGTTGTTGGCTAAGAAAAGCTGGCGAAGAGTAAGCATGTTAATTTGTCGATTTGTTAATTCGATAATTATTAATAAAAAACCGGAATTCTATTGATGATCCGGTGAGTTATCAATAAAAAAGCTTCGATTTCAATCGACAAAGTTGCCAATTAAAATTGAAGCTTTTAATCTTTTTAAACGAATATTCGATAAGTCTCTTTAGCTAATACGACAAATTAGCGTTATCGATAAATTATTTCTGCGGATCCTGCTGTTTGCGTTCACGCAGTTGTTTGATCAATTCGTCTTTAAACTCGCGTTCGCTTTTATAGAGGAGGCTTACCTTGTCTGGTGGAAGTACTTTCAGGAATTCATCTTTATAGCGTTTCCTGATAGCCAGAATTTGTTGCTCGTAATTAATATCACGGTCAACCTGGTCTATGCCGTTTGCCTGGGGGTTAGAGTTATTGATACGGCGCTGACGCAACACACTACCCAAATCACTTTGATATTGGTTGTAAATTGGCCAGAAACGATCTGCCTCGTCGGGCGTAAGCTCAAGCCTTTTGTTGATATACGCGTTTCTAACAGCATTTAATTTATGCATGCCGTTATTGGCAGACTTATTATTATCGGTACTGTTAAAGTTAGGCTTGTAGGTAGGCGCAGTACTGCGATACGGAAGAGCCCCCGGCTGCGCACTTGTTTCATACCGCAGGCAAAAAAGCAGCAGCACAAAAAAGAGGTATTTCATCAGCTTATTCATTCCGTTTTATTAGATATTACTTAGATAATCTGCCAGATCATCGGTACTTACATTGTTAATTTTGCCCTGGTCGGCCTGATCTATCACGGTGCGGGTATCGCCAGCATCCATGTGCAGTTGCAAATAACTTTCGATAGCGTTATCCGGAACACCAGATAATGCTTTATGCAGGTAAGAGCTATCGTGCTTAGCCGTTGGCGAATTAATTTCGCCAATAAAAATGGCAGCACCAACTATCAGTGTAAAACATGCCGCAGTAGCATATTTAAAAGCTGTGTTTGATACCAGCCTGCGGATAACACCACGGCGGTTAGCAGCTTCTAAACCCGCGGCCTGATTTAACACTTTACGGTTTAATCCTTCAAAATAATTCTCCGGAACAGTAAATGGCGTTTTGGCATTCAAGGCTTCGTCAACCGCAATACGGCTTTTAATCTGCTGAGCCATGTCCTCAAAATAACCCTGAGGTACAGCAAAGCCCGGCTCTTCGGTGTTGAGGGCCTCCTCAACTGCAATGCGGCTCGTAATCTGTTGTGCCATGTCCTCAAAATAGTTTTGAGGTACGCTAAAGTTCTGCTCGTCTGCCTTTAAATTTTCTTCTATTGCAATGCGGCTTTTGATCTGCGCTGCCATATCCTCAAAATAATTTGCAGGTACGGAAAAGCTCGTTTCATCGGCCTTTAATTTCTCTTCAATATTTATCCTTGCGGTAATATTGCTGCTTAATTCTTCAAAATAATTGTCTGGTACAGCAAAAGGCTGCGACGATGGTGACACGGTCTCATTTAAACGAACGCCCGATAATATCTGCTCCTCAAGTGCAGAAAAATAGCCGTCAGGCACTGTAAACGGGTTATTTGCGTTAACCTGTTTCAATGACGGATATTCATCTGCCCACTCTTTGTTGTCTATATCGCTTGTCATATCGTATTATAGATATAAATAACGTTTAAAGGTTTAAAGCAAAAATTAAAATTAATCATGAGATAACAGAAAACTTTCGATTTTTTTAACGGCGAGGTGAAAGGATGCCTTTAAGGCTCCCACGCTAGTGCCCAGTACGTCCGAAATCTCTTCGTACTTCATGTCGTCGAAATATTTCATGTTAAATACCAGCCTTTGTTTATCGGGCAAGGTTAACAGCGCCTGCTGCAATTTCATCTGTGCCTTATCGCCATCAAAGTATGATGATGAAGCCAGTGTATCGGCCAGCTCGTACGAAACCTCGTCTAACGGAATATTATTCTTCTGCTTCTTTTTATTTAAAAAAGTAATGCATTCGTTGGTGGCTATCCGGTACATCCAGGTGTAAAGCTGGGCATCGCTACGGAAACCTTCGAGGTTTTTCCAAACCTTTATAAATACGTCCTGCACCAGGTCATCCGCATCGTCATGATCAATAACCATACGCCTCACATGCCAATAGATCTTCTGCTGATATTTTTTCAGCAGAAGATTAAAGGCCTCATTCCGGGTTTTTTCGTCCTGGAACTTACTTAGTATTTCAGCATCTTCAACCTGTACAGACATTTACTTTGTTTGATAGTTTAAATACTATAATGCAGTTACGTTAACTTTGTTTTCTTTTGATGGCACGCTTAGCCGCTTCAACTATGTGAGCTGCATCTAAACCGTACTTGGTCATCAGTTGCTCTGGCGTACCGCTTTCGCCAAAAGAATCGTCCACAGCCACATACTCCTGCGGAGTTGGCAGTTTGGTTGCCAATACCTGTGCAACGCTATCGCCCAAGCCGCCTAAACGGTTGTGCTCTTCGGCAGTAACCACGCAACCTGTTTTACGTACCGATGCTAAAATGGCTTCAGCATCAAGCGGTTTAATAGTGTGTATGTTGATGATCTCGGCGTTGATGCCTTCTTCAGCAAGTTTTTCACCAGCTTGTATAGCTTCCCAAACCAGGTGGCCTGTAGCAAAAATACTTACGTCTGTACCTTCGTTAACCATCCATGCTTTACCGATCTCAAATTTTTGATCAGGATCTGTAAAAATAGGTACAACCGGGCGACCGAAGCGCAGGTAAACCGGACCTTCGTGCTCGGCAATAGCAATAGTTGCTGCTTTGGTTTGGTTATAATCGCATGGGTTAATAACCGTCATGCCTGGCAGCATTTTCATCAGGCCGATATCTTCCAGTATTTGGTGAGTAGCACCATCTTCGCCCAAAGTTAAACCGGCGTGTGAAGCGCAAATTTTAACGTTTTTGTTTGAGTACGCGATAGACTGGCGAATCTGATCATAAACACGACCAGTTGAGAAGTTAGCAAATGTACCTGTGAAAGGAATTTTGCCACCAATGGTTAAACCTGCTGCCATGCCCATCATATTGGCCTCGGCAATACCGGTTTGGAAAAAACGCTCCGGAAAAGCAGCAATAAAATCCTGCATTTTAAGAGAGCCAATCAGGTCGGCGCAAAGCGCAACTACCTGGTCATTGCGTTTACCGGCCTCTAATAGTCCGGCGCCAAAGCCCGAACGGGTATCTTTTTTATCTGTGTAAGTGTATTTTTTCATGCCTCACCCAACCCTCTCCTGAAGGAGAGGGCTTTGATTTTATGGTTTTATGTCTTGATTTTTGTCTCTTGATTTTTGCATCTTATGCTCCCCCCTTTAGGGGGCTGGGGGGTTAATAATCCCCAAGCGTTTCTTCTAACTGCGCTAATGCTTGTGCTAATTGCGCATCATTAGGTGCTGTACCGTGCCATTTGTGGGTACCCATCATAAAGTCTACGCCGTAGCCCATATCAGTATGAAGTAATATTACAACAGGTTTGCCCTGTCCGGTACGAGATTTAGCTTCAGCCAAGGTTACAAGCAGGGCATCGATGTCGTTTCCTTTAGTTTCCAAAACTTCCCAACCAAAGGCAGTCCATTTAGCGTTTAGGTCGCCTAATGAAAGCACTTGTTTAGTAGAACCATCAATTTGCTGGCCGTTAACATCGATAGCAGCAATCAGGTTGTCAACTTTATTATGCGGGGCGTACATAGCAGCTTCCCAGATCTGACCTTCCTGTAATTCTCCATCGCCGTGTAGGGTGAACACCAAATGCTTGTCGCCGTTTAGCTTTTTAGCCTGTGCAGCGCCGATAGCTACAGACAAGCCCTGACCCAATGAGCCCGATGCAATACGGATACCCGGAAGGTGCTCGTGAGTAGTAGGGTGTCCCTGTAATCTTGAATTTAACTTACGGAATGTAGCAAGCTCGGCTTTATCAAAATAGCCGGCGTGTGCCAGTACGCTATAAAAAACCGGAGAAATATGGCCGTTTGATAAGAAGAAAAGATCTTCGTTAATACCGTCCATTTTAAAATCGGGATTGTGCTCCATTACAGAGAAGTAAAGGGCAACCAGGTAATCGGTACAACCTAAAGAACCACCAGGGTGGCCGCTTTGGCATCCGTGCACCATACGTACAATGTCGCGGCGTACCTGTGAGGCTACGCGCTTCAGTTCATTAGTATCAGTAGTCATTAATTAAAGGTGGTTGAATTCGTATTCTAATTATTATTTCAGCAAGTCTAAAACTTGCTGCGATGAGTTCTTGGTATCTACTTTCTCGATGATCTTGCTAATGGTGCCTTCTGCATCAATAATAAAAGTAGTGCGGGCTACGCCCATATATTTTTTGCCGTACATGTTTTTTTCTACCCATACGCCGTAGGCTTCTACAATGTTATGGTCGGTATCGGCAATCAGGGTAAAGGGCAAGTTGTATTTGGTTTCGAATTTTTTGTGCGATTTTTCGTCGTCAACACTTACGCCAATTACTTCGTAACCCTGGCCACTCAAAAACTGATAGTTATCCCTAAAATCGCAAGCCTCGGCGGTACAGCCCGGGGTGTCGTCTTTAGGATAAAAATACAGGATCACAGTTTTGCCTTTGTAATCGGCTAACGAAACTGTTTCGCCATTCTGGTTTTTGGCGGTAAAGTCTGGAGCTTTGGTGCCTTCTGTTAAAGTTGCCATTATCTGTAAAAATCTGCGGTGTATGTTGCCGCGTTATCTTTATTATCTGTAACTGTTAGTTCGAGGGTATGCTTGCCTGGGGTAATGCTGGTATCAAAGGTATAATTTAGAACCTTAGTTTTAAAATCCCATTCCATCAGCACCCATTCACCATCAATTTTGCCAATGTAAGATTTTATGCCCGATAAGCTGTCGCCAATTTTAAATGAAATTTTTGGCTTGTGCGCCATGCTACCACCTTTAACAATATTTATGGGCCTGATGAAAGGCGGCTCGTTATCAACCTTAACATAAAAATCGCCGAAGCCTTTGGCCTTTGCTTTAACATAACCATCCTCGTAAATGGCGTCGCCAGCGCCAATGATAACGGCTTTGTTGGCTAATTGACCGATGGTGCTGTCGGGTTTTATCCAAACGTCAAACTCATCATGAATAGGTGTTAAACGGTTATGCAAATGATACGTAGCTGAGTAGGCCCCAACGTGTTTAGGCAATTTGGAGAATGTAAAATCCAGATCGTCATATAAATTGCCCGGAGGGATAATTACTTTCAAACCGTCGTTAGTAAAGGTGTTGGTTTGGTCATAATGAAAACGTGTACTGCCCGGAGTGGTTGGTACAATTGTGCTTTTTTCGTCGGAGCCTGCTTTTACTTTAATAGCGATAGTTGAGGTATTGCCCGCAACGTCTTTCACTACATATTCCACATCGTGCACCTCATCGTCGGTTAACTTAATAATACCACGATTGATTGCCTGCGGGTAAATGGAAATTTTGCTACCAGGAAGAACGAAACATTTCTGGATCATCCGGCCGGTGGTTTGCGCCGTTGGATAATCAATATAAGCGTTAATGGCATGCGTTTGGTCGAAGGCAAAGCGTTCCATAGCCATAGTGTAAATTGTTGTGCCATCCAGTTTCACTTCGATGGAATAGGCGCCATTGCGGTTGGCGGATGCGCTGTTCTGATCGATACAGGCAATACCTAAACCTGCCTCGCGACCAATTTCTAATACCTGCGGTTGCAGCATGCGGTAATGGCCCGCTGCTCCCGTAACAGCATAAAAGTTATGCGCTGTTTTTTCGCTGAAAGGGTTACCGTTAAGTCGATATACCGCAATGGCCGAAATGGATGGAGGTACCTGATCTGGAATTGTTAATCCAAATAGTTGCGCGTTAATGGTTTGTTCAGTTTCGCTATCGCGCAATTCAAAGTGTAAATGCGGACCGGCTGAACCACCCGTATTACCCGACCACGCCACAATTTGCCCCTTATAAACCGGGAACTGCATAGGGGTAAGGCTAAAATCGACTATGTCCTTCTGCTGCTTGCGCTGTTCGTCGCGTATGGCTTGCAATAATTCGGGGCTAAACCTCTGCAGGTGACCATATACCGAGGTATATCCATTGGGATGGGTTATATAAACGGCATTGCCAAAACCGCCAAACTGAACGCGCAAACGCGAGATATAACCATCGTAAGCAGCATGCACGGGGTAGCCTTCGCGCTGGTTGGTGCGAAAATCTAAACCCGAGTGGAAGTGGTTGCCCCGCAGTTCGCCAAAGCCACCGGCAGTGCTAGGCGGTATATCTAACGGATAACGGAAAATATTTTGGGGGTAGGTTTTGCTTTGTATTACTGGTGTTTGTGCTTTAGTACTTTGGTTAGATAAGAATGCAAGAAAAAGTAAAAAAGCAGTAACGGGGTATTTTGGCATGCGTTATTTGATGTAGAAGTCTAACAGTTTTTCGTGCTCCAGGTAACCCTCCAGGTGGTCGCCAACGTTTACTTTGGCCACGCCTTCGGGAGTGCCGGTGTAAATAAGATCACCTTTTTTTAGGGTGATGTACTTAGATACAAAAGCAATGATCTTTTCGAACGAGAACAACAGGTCTTTAGTATTACCAACCTGACGTGCTTCTCCGTTTACGTCGAGTTTAAAACCTATGTTATATAGATCGGCAAATTTATCTTTAGGCAAAAAGTTGCTGATAGGTGCAGAGCCGTCGAATGCTTTGGCCAGTTCCCATGGCAGGCCTTTTTCTTTATGCTTTTGCTGGATGTCGCGTGCAGTAAAATCAATGCCGATAGCGATCTCGTCGAAGTAATTGGCAGCAAACTTCTCGTCGATGTGTTTACCTTCTTTGCTCACTTTTAAAACCACTTCTATTTCGTGATGAACGTCATTAGAGAAATCGGGCAGGTAAAAAGGTTTGTTATCTTTTAACAAAGCCGTGTCGGGTTTCATAAAAATAACCGGTACGGTTGGTACAGGGTTGTTAAGTTCTTTGGCGTGTTCGGCGTAGTTACGGCCGATGGCAATTATTTTCATAACAGGATAAACAGGTGTAAATGCCAAAGCTAAACATTATTAACTCCAGGATGTTGGCTGTAACTGATTTTTTGCCGAGGAAGGTTGGATAATTGTGTCGTTCACGGTCGATGACAGCACCGACCATAGGTTGAACTGGAAGCCGTCTTGATTCTTGTATCCCGATTCCTGCTTCTCTTTTTAAAGTACTGAGATCCTTCTGATAATAGATTCAGTACCTACCATAACGCGCACAAAGTAAAAACCGCTGGTAAGTTGCTTGTTAAGGTTGTAAGAGAATTTTTGTTCTCCCGGGTCCATGCGCTGAGAAAGCAGGGTTAATACGTTGTTACCCAATACGTCCATGATTTTTATGGTAACGTTGGTATTTCGGGTAATGGTGTATTTAAGATTAATCTGATCGGTAACCGGGTTAGGGAAAATGGTTACGTTGCTTAATAATTTATCATCTGCCGGTTTGGCCATGCCTGCTTTTGACGATGGCGATACCAAAGATTTTAACGAAGGAAAGGGTAAATGAAAGCCGCCTTTTAAGTAAGACTTGTTAGCAGTTTTGGCATTTTTAATACGCAGATATGCGGTGTCTGTCTGCGCTCGAACCGCCGAAGCAAAGGCAAAATTTATGGACATTGCTCCCGCAATTATAAATATCCATAAAAAATTAAAAGTAAATTTTTGCCTCATAAATCAAGTTCACATTGCAAAACTATAAATTAACAAGCTTAATGTACTATATACAATATGTTTTTATTAATAAATTTAACAATTTTTAACAAAATTAACGCTTCTATTGTTGTGCAGTAGTCCCTCTCTTAAGTATACGAATATTAAGAGGGTTATGTTATAACCAAACATTTAATACTTTTGCAGAATCTTTTAACAATATAGTGACACAACACAAAGATTTAAACAAGCTCACCGCCGCTGGTATCCTTATCAGTTTGGGTATTATTTACGGTGACATCGGAACATCCCCCCTGTATGTTTTTAAAGCTATAGTAGGAGGCCAGCACATTTCAGAGATACTGGTTCTCGGTGGGGTATCATGTATTTTCTGGACGTTAACTTTACAAACAACACTTAAGTATGTAGTAATTACGCTTAGAGCCGATAACAAGGGTGAGGGCGGTATTTTCTCCCTCTTCTCGCTGGTTAGGCGGCGGGCCAAATGGCTCATTATACCGGCTGTGCTGGGAGGCTGCGCTCTTTTGGCCGATGGTATCATTACACCACCTATTACGATATCGGCAGCAATTGAGGGTTTAAAAACCTATTATCCCGAACTTCCTACCGTTACCATCGTAATCATCATCATTGCTTTTCTATTTTTTATACAGCAATTCGGAACCTCGTTGGTAGGTAAGGCATTTGGGCCTATTATGTTTTTGTGGTTTAGTATGATGGGGGTTTTGGGCATTATCTACATTGCCCAGGCACCTTATGTAATTAAAGCACTTAACCCATATTACGCTTTCGAACTGTTAAGCACAAGCCCTAAGGCTTTCACCATATTGGGCGCAGTTTTCCTGTGTACAACGGGTGCTGAGGCATTGTATTCTGACTTAGGCCACTGCGGTCGTGATAACATCAGAGTAAGTTGGGTTTATGTAAAAAGCTGTCTGATCCTTAACTATCTTGGCCAGGCGGTGTGGTTGTTAAAGTACCAAGGCCAAACAATGGACCTTAACTTAAACAACCCTTTCTATAAAATTATGCCGGCTTGGTTCCTGCTTTATGGTATCAGCATTGCCACAATAGCCGCTATTATCGCCAGCCAGGCGCTAATTTCGGGATCGTTTACCCTGATCGCCGAGGCTGTACGTTTGAACCTTTGGCCTAAGGTGAAGATCAATTACCCGTCTGAACAGAAAGGCCAACTCTATGTACCAAGCGTTAACTGGCTTTTATGCGCCGGTTGTATTGGCGTGGTACTGTTGTTCCGGGTGTCGGACAAGATGGAGGCAGCCTACGGTTTAAGTATTACCGTAGCCATGTTGATGACCACTATTCTAGTGTCTAAATTCCTGCGGAGGCGTAAATACCCGGGATATATTATTACCATATTCCTGGTGGTATACCTTAGTATCGAGGGCACCTTCCTGTTTGGTAACCTGGTTAAATTTGTGCACGGTGGCTGGTTTACGCTATCGGTAGGTGCTATACTGTTCGCCATTATGTGGACGTGGCACACCGCCCGGAAGATCCGTAACCGCTATGTTAAGTTTGTAGAAATAGAAGATTACTACACCATTATTAAAGAATTGAGCGACGATAATTCCGTTTCGAAATATGCCTCGCAACTCGTTTATTTAACAAGTGCCAACTTTAATTCGGAAGTAGAATCTAAGATCATTTATTCGATACTACAGAAACAGCCAAAACGTGCCGACGTTTACTGGTTGGTGCACGTTGATGTAATGGACGAACCTTACACCCGTGAGTACGAGGTTGACTTTTTAGTGCCGAACAAGCTGATCCGTATCGACTTTAAATTAGGTTTCCGCGTTGAGCAACAAATTAACCTGTTGTTTAGAAAAGTGGTAGAAGACCTGGTTAGAAAAGGAGAGGTGGATATTACAAGTAAATACGATTCGTTAAATAAGCACAAGATCATTGGCGACTTCCGTTTTGTGGTGATTGAGAAAGTAATGTCGCGCTCGCACTACCTTTCATTGTATGAAAAAGGGGTAATGGCGTTTTATCAATATCTTAAAAATCTCAGCCTTTCTGAAGAACGGAACTTTGGCCTCGACTTGAGTTTCGTAACCATAGAAAAAGTACCGTTGATGTTGGCCGACCCGGAAACGGTGGTGATACATCGCATTCAATAAAATAAATAAAGAAGGCCGCAGATGCGGCCTTCTTTATTTTGTCTCCCGTATAAATATTATTATTCTTCCAACGTCGCCATCAAACCTTCGATATCCAGGTGACGTGTAAACATGGTTAAGTTACCATGCTCGTCCAGCGGCCATTTGTCGCGTGGGCGGTCCCAGTATAGCTCAACACCGTTTTCATCGGGGTCGTTAAGATATATGGCTTCGGAAACACCATGGTCTGATGCACCTGTTATCTGATATCTGGCATCAATTAAACGTTTTAGTATGGCTGCCAGATCTTTTCGCTCGGGGTACAAAATTGCGGTATGATATAAACCGGGCGCTCGCTCGGGGGCTGGAGGCGAGTTCTTGCTATGCCATGTATTTAGTCCGATATGATGATGGTATCCGCCGGCCGAAATAAAGGCAGCAGCATCGCCATAGGTAGTCATCAGTTCGAAACCGAGCAAACCACAATAAAAATCTAACGACCGTTGTAGATTACTCACCTTTAAATGAACGTGGCCAATGCGTGTTTGGGCTGGAATTTGATAATCGCTCATAAAATATATGTTTAAACATTCAAATTTAATACTAACCTTTGTAAATCGTGTTAGGGCATTGTAAAATTGGGCATTGCTACCTTGCTTAAAACTAAAACCCTACCTTTGCACTATGATTGTAAAATCGGCAGAATTTATTTGCAGTAATACGCAGGTATCAAAGCTCCCTCCACCCGAGAAACCCGAGTACGCATTTATCGGGCGATCAAATGTAGGCAAGTCGTCGCTTATTAACATGCTTACGGCAAAAAAGGGGCTAGCGAAAACTTCGCAAACTCCGGGTAAAACGCAGCTTATTAACCATTTTTTAATCAATGATGAATGGTTTCTGGTAGATTTACCTGGCTACGGCTACGCACGAATTTCTAAAAGCAAAAAGGAGGACTGGAACAAGTTTATCCGTTTTTATCTCGATAAACGCGAGAGCCTGCAATGCGTAATGGTGTTAATTGATAGCCGTTTGGAGCCTCAGAAAATAGATTTGGAGTTCTGTAACTGGTTGGGCGAACATGGATTGCCTTTTGTGATTATCTTCACCAAGGCCGACAAGCAATCGAGCATAAAAACAGACCAAAACGTAGCCGCGTTTAAGCGGAAATTGACAGAAACCTTCGACTCCATGCCCGATTATTTTATCACGTCATCAGAAAATAAACTTGGCCGTGAAGAAGTGCTGGGTTTTATTGATAGCGTAAACGCAAGGTTTAAAGGAGTGGATAGCCAGGAATTTCCTTTGTAAAAGGGGGTATTAGAAGAACACACCCCTAACCCCTCTCAAGAGGGGAATTGAATACTAACAACAAAATGAAGAAATATTTTTCCTTAGTAACATTTTCGCATACCATTTTTGCAATGCCGTTCGCCTTTATCGGCTTCTTTTTGGCGGTAACCACTACCAACCACACGTTCGAATGGCAAAAGCTGCTTCTGATGGTGCTATGCATGGTGTTTGCACGTAACTCGGCTATGGCTTTTAACCGATATCTGGATAGGGATATCGATATTAAAAACCCACGTACCAAGGTGCGTGATATTCCCGCTGGGCGAATTAGTCCGGCTGCTGCGTTAACTTTTACGCTGGTTAACTGCGGGTTGTTTATAGCAGCAACGTGGTTTATTAATCCGCTGTGTTTTTACCTATCTCCGGTTGCTTTGTTTGTGGTGATGGGTTATAGTGCTACCAAGCGTTTTACGGCATTATGCCACATGGTGTTAGGCTTAGGACTTTCCCTGGCGCCAATAGGTGCTTATCTGGTGGTAACCGGCGAATTTAATTTACTGCCTTTATTTTTCTCACTGTCTGTGTTATGCTGGGTAAGCGGATTTGATATTATTTATGCCCTGCAAGATGAGGAGTTCGACCGCAACGAAAAGCTTCATTCTATACCCGCTTATCTGGGTAAAGTAAAAGCGCTTAACCTATCGAGTTTCCTGCATGTGCTATCAGCCTGCTTTATTATTATGCCGGTGTTTTTTACGCATGTTGGCTGGCCGTATTATCTGGGCATCGGCGTGTTTTGCAGCATGCTGTTTTATCAGCATAGCCTGGTAAAACCTAACGACCTGAGCCGTGTTAACTTTGCCTTTATGACAACCAATGGTATTGCAAGTGTGGTGTTTGCTGTATTATTTTTGGTTGACAGAATATGGATTCGCTAAAGGCTAAACAAAATTTCAGGCTGCATTTGGAGCCCTACGCCGTTTTTACCGACAGCGAATGGGAACTGTTTTGCAACCACCTGGAGTTTGTTAGCTTAAAAAAGAAGGAGTATTTTGTTGAAGCCGGAAAGGTATGCCAGCACTTCGGTTTCGTGCACAAGGGTTCTGTCCGATATTTCCATGTTTCGGATGGTACGGACATCACCGGATATTTTAGTTTCGAAAACGAGTTTATGAGCTCGTACAAAAGCTTTTTAAAGCAAGAGCCTGCCGTTAATTATATTCAGACTTTAGAAGATACCGAACTGATCCTTATCAGTCATAAAAGTCTTCAGCAAATGCTGGCTGACGAAAGGCTTGCTTATAAGATGGAGCGTTTTGGCCGTTTAGTGGCCGAATATTATCTGTGTTGTTACGAAGATCGTGTGGCTGCATTCATCACCCAATCGCCCGAAGAGCGTTATCTCAAACTACTCGAAACCGGGCGCGATATTCTGCAGCGGATGCCTCAGCATTATGTAGCCAACTTTTTGGGTATAACCCCAGTTTCTCTCTCGCGGATTCGCAGGCGCATACTGGCTTAATTAAAACTTCTTATTTTCTTATCTTAAGATAACGTTTTCTGTTTCAATGCTGTTGTACGTTTGTATAACACTAAAACAGAAAACGATATGATACACACAATATTCGGTGCTGGTGGCCCGGTAGCCAATGCACTAACTAAGCAACTAATCGATCATAACGAAACTATTCGCCTGGTAAGCAGGCGTCCATCTACCATCGCAGGTAAAAACGTAACCTGGCAAAAGGCCGATCTTTTAAATTATGCCGAGGTGCTACAGGCTGCAAAAGGATCGGGCGTGATTTACCTTTGCGCAGGGTTGGTTTATAATGCAAAGATATGGCAGCAGCAATGGCCGGTAATCATGCAAAACATGATCAACGTGGCTAAAGAAACCGGTGCACGCTTAATATTCTTTGATAACGTATATATGTACGGCCAATTAAATGGACCGATGACCGAAACTACGCCCTACAATCCCATGAGCAAAAAGGGCGAAGTTCGCGCTAAAATTGCAACCCAGTTAATTGACGCAGCCCTAGGCGGAAACATCAAAGCCAGCATTATCCGCGGGGCTGATTTTTACGGGGCCGAAAGCATGAATAGCTTTTTCGATAGTATGGTATTGGCTAAATATGCTAAGGCACAAGGAGCGCAGTGGATAGGCAAGCCTAAAACCTTGCATTCGTTCTCCTACATTCCTGATTGTGGTAAAGCGATGTATTTATTGGGCCAGACTCCCGGAAGTGATAACCAGATCTGGCATGTGCCAACTGCGCAGGCCATAACCGGAAATCAGTTTATAGAGCTTGCTGCAGATGTATTCAACACAAAAGCCAGGTACAGCACCATTAATAAATTAATGATGCAATTAGTGGGATTATTTAATCCGCTGGTAAAAGATTCGGTAGAGATGTATTACCAGTATGACCACGATTATATTTTCAACTCAGATAAGTTCGAGAAATACTTTAATGTAAAACCGACCACTTACAGAGATGGAATTGTAGAGCTTTCAGAAACGCTGTTTAAAAGTTGATTAGAGAATTTGAAGATTTCATGATGTGCCGATTGTCTAAGCTTTCTACATTTGTCTATATTGCAAGGCAATTTTCAAATTGACAAATCAGCAAATTGACACATCCAATACCATGATCCATAAAAAAGCAAAACATTATATACCAGAAAACCTGGAAATGAAGTGGGAAAATTTAGAGCCACTTTTGATTGAATTACGCGACCGCCAGATTAATTCTGTTGAGGAATTAGAGCAATGGTTGCGCGACCGCAGCGAGTTTGAGGCTGCCCTGGAGGAGAACTTCGCATGGCGCTACATTCGAATGACTTGCGACACCGCCAGCGAACAACTATTACAAGATTTCCAGTATTTCGCTACCGAAATTGAACCTAAAATTGCGCCTTACAGCAACGAGCTGAATAAGAAACTGGTTGATAGTGCCTTCTTTGACAAGTTGGATAATGATAAATATTTTGTTTATCTGCGCAGCATTAAAAAGTCGTTGGAGCTGTTCCGCGAAGAAAATATTCCGATTCAGACTGAAATTCAGGTAGAGCAACAGAAATACCAGTCGATCACCGGCGCTATGTCGGTTATGATTGGCGATAAAGAATTTACTCTGGAGCAAGCCGCTGCTATCTTAAAAAGCCCGGATCGCGCTAAACGCGAAGAGGCCTGGGAAAAGATAACAGGTCGCCGTTTACAGGATAAGCTCGAATTGGATAAACTGTTCGATCTGTTGCGCGTGCTTCGCCATAAAGTAGCCTTGAACGCAGGTTTTGAAAACTTTCGCGATTATATGTTCCAGGCGCTGGGCCGTTTCGATTACACCCCGCAGGATTGCTACAGTTTCCACGAGGCTATTGAACTGGAGGTTGTACCAGTACTAAAGGAACAAGCCGAAAAACGCAAAGAAGCCCTGGCTTTAGAGTCTCTTAAACCATGGGATATGGACGTGGATATCAGCGGTAAAGCTCCACTAAAGCCATTTCAAAATGGCGAGGAATTGATTGAGAAATCAATCCAATGTTTCAGCAACATCAGCCGTTACCTGGGAGAGCGTTTAGAGATTATGAAAGAGAATGGTCTGTTCGACGTGGAAAGCCGTAAGGGTAAGGCTCCGGGTGGTTACAACTATCCACTGGCCGAAACGGGTGCGCCTTTCATCTTCATGAACTCGGCAAATACTTTCCGCGATCTTACTACCATGGTACACGAAGGGGGGCACGCAGTTCACACCTTCCTTACAGCAGATCTGGAACTGAACGATTTTAAACACTGCCCATCCGAGGTTGCCGAATTGGCCTCAATGTCTATGGAGTTAATCTCGATGGACAACTGGGACGTATATTTCAACGACCCTGAAGAATTGAAACGCGCCAAACGAGATCAACTGATCGACGTGATTAAAACCCTGCCGTGGGTGGCTATTGTAGACCAATTTCAGCATTGGATTTATACCAACCCCGATCATAACGACGAGCAGCGTCGCGAAGCCTGGACACAAATTTACGAACGTTTTGGCGCCAGCTTTGCCGATTGGAGCGGATTAGAAGATGCAGAAGCCAACTTATGGCAAAAGCAACTGCACATATTTGAGGTGCCTTTCTATTATATTGAGTATGGCATGGCTCAATTAGGCGCCATTGCAGTATGGAAGAACTACAAAGAAAATCCCGAAAAAGGGCTTCAACAATACCTGGATGCGCTAAAACTTGGGTACACCAAAACCATTAAAGAGATTTACGAAACGGCTGGAATTAAGTTCGATTTCAGCGCCGAATACGTGAAAGAGCTGGTTGCCTTTGTTAAAAGCGAGCTCGATAAATTGTAATATAAGGGTAACAACCTGAACGTCTTTTAAAACCTATCGGTGTTTTTTTAGTTATAAGTTAACTATGAAAAAGTTACTGATAGGTTTTTACTTAACCATATTTGCATTTGCAACAGCCCACGCACAGGTAATTAAGCCTGTGAAACTAGATAGCCTGGTAACGGTTTCCTTACCGGCAGAATTTCAAAAACGCGACACCCTTGGCCAGTCTATATGGACCGGTACAGGAGCCCTGGGGTACATGGTAGTTATTAAGGCTCCGAACCCCACTAATCAGCCGCTGAAAAAAGAGAAAGACCTTAACAAGGTATTTAAAGAGTACACCAACAAGCTGCTCAAAAGCTCGGGAAATGGTACTATTTTGAATAGCCACGATACTATTGTAAATAATGTTGAGGTAAGGGATTTTGCGTTGAGCACAAGTGATGATGCACAAGGAGAGCAAATCCGTAAGTTCAGGATATTATATACTAAGGAAGCTACTTATACCTTCCAGTTTATGTATCCTCAGCAGCGCGAGGATATAGCCAAAAAGGAAGCCGATCAGTTTTTTGCATCTATAAAAACAGATCCAAGTTTTGATGGTACTGATCAGTACTCAACCTTTGGTAAATTTACTGGTATGCACAAGGCCCTAAAAATGGCGTTGATTGCAGGAGGTGTAGTGCTAATAATTATAATTGTGATGGTAGTGCGCCGAAAAAAGAAGGTAGCTACTACTTAACCATTTTTCTTATTTAATAAACCACGGCTCCATTTTGGAGTATGTATAAATGGCTTGCTATCTATGATAGTGAGCCATATTATTGTTGTAAAAGTGCCAATTATAGAACCTGCCATTACGTCCTCAAAAAAGTGCTCGCTTAAATACATGCGCGAGTAGCCTATACATAAAGCGAGTATGAGATAAATAAATCCCCAGCTTTTTTGCCTTGCAAAGTAAGCCAACACTACAGCCATGGTAAAAGCCTGCACCGTATGACCCGACGGAAAGCTGTTTGAAGTGAGCAGTTTTACCCCTTTTACATAGTAGATATTGGTATGATTTGTAAAATATAAAGAGGGGCGGGGGGCACGTACAATTCGTTTTATGGTTTGGGCTACAATGGTGGTGGCTAAAAATGATGTCGCCATTAAAAACGCCTTACGATAACTATACAAAACCAGTATGATAGCTACCAAAAGCATAAATAAGCCGTCGCCAACTGCGGTTGCGCCTATAAAAAAGTAGTCGGCAAAGTCGTTGTGGTATTTGTTAAGGGTAAAATAGATGTCTTCGCGGCTGTAGAGCAGCTTAATGAGCAAACACGAGCTTAAAATAATCAAATAAGGAATAAAAAATAATCGTAATCGGTATAATACCTCGGTTATACGCATCTTCATGGGCGCAATTTAACACAATACGCCTTAACAGACCGAAAAAATAGTTATGTTTGACTTCCGTATACTTTGATTAAAATTTAATGTCGAAAAATATCTTCCGTAAAAAGTCGATCGATACCATTCTTGCTGACGTAGCCAGTGGGTTTAGCGATAGCGAACACTCGGGCGCAGAATCGCACCTCAGTAAAGTACTAAATGTAAAAGACCTTACCCTTATGGGCATTGCCGCCGTTGTGGGGGCAGGTATTTTCTCAACCATCGGTGTGGCTTCGTTTAATGGCGGTCCGGGAGTAACTATATTATTCGTATTAACTGCCATTACCTGCGGCTTTTCGGCCATGTGTTATGCTGAATTTGCCTCGCGCATCCCAGTCGCCGGTAGCGCTTATACCTATGCTTATGCATCTTTTGGTGAGCTGATTGCCTGGATCATCGGGTGGGATCTTTTGATGGAATACGCCATCGGTAACATTGCCGTGGCTATATCATGGAGCGAATATTTTGTAAATCTGCTCGAGGGTTTCCATATTCACCTACCCGAATATTTAACCATGGATTACCTCAGCGCCTATCGTGCCGAGGGAACAATACAACAGCTTACAACAAGCGGACATGCCGCCGATATTACCGACAAACTACGTAGCGAAGCCATTGCGTGGTCAACCGCACCGGGTTTTGGCAATTTGAAACTGATTGCCAATATGCCAGCTTTGCTCATTGTAATCATTATCACTTACCTGGTGTATGTGGGTATCCGCGAAACTAAGAAAGTAACCAATGCCATGGTACTGCTTAAAATAGCGGTGGTGATAGCCGTTATTGCTTTAGGCTTTTTCTACGTAACACCAGCCAACTGGCATCCCTTTTTGCCAAATGGTTTTGGTGGTGTAATGAAGGGGGTTTCGGGCGTGTTCTTTGCTTATATCGGTTTCGATGCGATATCGACTACGGCCGAAGAATGCCAGAACCCTCAGCGCGACCTGCCCCGCGGTATGATTTATTCGCTGGTGATCTGCACCGTGTTATATGTTCTGATCGCATTGGTACTTACCGGGATGGTGAGTTACAAAAAACTTGACGTCGGCGATCCGCTGGCGTTTGTTTTCGCACATGTAGGACTTAAGAAAATCAGTTATGTGATTTCTATCAGTGCTGTAATTGCGACAGCAAGCGTGTTGCTGATCTTCCAATTGGGGCAGCCGCGTATTTGGATGAGCATGAGCCGCGACGGTTTATTGCCGAAAGCTTTCTCACGTATCCATCCTAAATTTCAAACCCCATCCTTTGCAACAATCGTCACAGGTTTCGTAGTAGCAATACCGGCCCTGTTTATGAATCTTACCGAAGTTACCGACCTAACCAGTATCGGTACGCTGTTTGCGTTCGTGTTGGTTTGTGGCGGCGTATTGCTGTTGCCTAAAGAAGCTACTGTAAAAGGCAAATTCCAGATTCCGTATATCAATTCGCGCTTTATTGTGCCCGTTTTATTTGTGGTAGGCGTCTACTTTTTCTGGAAGCCTATCATGGGCTTATTTTCAGCAACAAACAGTCACGAAAATTTCCCTTACTTTTTATTCATCATTTTATCAGCTGGCTTAACGGTATTGGCTTTTGTTAAAAAGCTATCCCTTATACCAGTGCTCGGTCTCCTAAGTTGCTTCTATCTTATGACTGAGTTAGGTTACACCAACTGGCTGCGTTTTCTTATCTGGTTGGTAATAGGTTTGGTGGTTTACTTTACCTATGGTTATAAGCATAGCAGGGTAGGGAAAATGACGGAGTTGGCTAAATAAATAAAGTCATAACATAACCTAAATACACCTAGCACAATGATACTAAACCTTCCTTTTTTTGGCGATTTGAACTCGGAATCCTTACAAGACTATTACGATAAGGATGTAATATTTGGATCAGCTAAAATTCAGCTGGATTTGAATTTTTATGAAACAAGTATCGATGAAGATAAGCTGTCGATCTTGAAACAATATTTAAATGACCTTGAAAAAGTTGTTGAGCTGGCTAAGAAGGAAATAAACAGTGATTTTAAAGGCGGAGAAAATGTAGTAGAGTTTTTGGAGCATCACATTGATGTGCTTGACGAAACCGAACTGGAAGCAATCATAGATACTAAAGACAAATCTTTGTCAGTAGAACAAAGATTGCTTTCAGCCTTAAAGCTTATGCGAATTGGTTTTTATCCGGAGGACGACGACTTTGCCATTTTTGATTTTACCTTGGGTGAAGAAATATCACAATATTTATTGGTTGTGAAATTTAATAATCAAATGCAACTCCAGGAAATTACAATGGAAAGCTAATAGTTTACAGTGTATTTAAAAAGTAACTTAATAACTCAATAACAAATAACTTAATAACTTTGCCTCAGAAATGAGCAAAACTATAACTCCTTATAATAGTCAGCAGGCCACCAAAAAAGAGCAGGTGGCCGATATGTTTAACAATATATCTCACACCTACGATTTCCTGAATCACTTTATGTCGCTGGGGATCGATATCATCTGGCGAAAGAAAGCGATTAACGAACTGAAAAAGGATAAGCCTCAATACATTCTGGACGTGGCTACCGGCACAGGCGATTTTGCGTTTGAGGCTCTGGGTATGCTTAACCCCCAAAAGATAACCGGTGTTGATATTTCTGAAGGAATGCTGGAAGTGGCTAAGCAGAAAATTGCAAAACGTAATCTGGCCGATCGTTTCGAAGTGTACAAAGGCGACTCGGAAAATCTACCTTTTACAGATAACACATTTGACGCTTTAACGGTTGCATACGGTGTTCGTAATTTCGAAAATTTGGAAGCAGGTTTGGCTGATATGCTGCGTGTGCTAAAACCGGGTGCCAAAGCCGTGATATTAGAGTTTTCGAAACCTAAGGCTTTTCCAATAAAGCAGTTATACAATTTTTACTTTCATTATATAACACCAGCAATTGGTAAGCTTTTTTCAAAAGATTCGAGAGCTTATTCGTATCTTCCCGAGTCTGTTGCTGCTTTTCCGGATGGAAAAAGTTTTGTAGCATTAATGGACAAGGTGGGATATAAGCAAACCAAACACAGATCGCTAACATTTGGCATCTGTTCTATTTACACTGGGATTAAATGATACGAGCCGGGTACCTGATTGTTTTTTTACTGGTTATTTGTACATGTAAATCGTGGGCGCAGTATACCATAGTCCCGTCATGGGGTGGTGGCGCCGATCAGCAGGACCTAAGCTTTGGCTTCACTTTTCAATACGTAAACAGCGATTTTAAGATCGTAAAAAAGCCCGATTGGCAAACAGCAGTTCCTCCTTCAAATATAAATCCATTCTCTTATAACGGGCGTTTAACGTCTATTAGTTCCAGTAGTGTGCCGGGCTTCGGCATTGGCTTTATAACCCGCTACAGTTTTACCGAACATTTGGAGGTGCGTACCACGCCACAATTAGTATTTTCCGACAAATCAATTTCCTATACCTATGATGATGATAAGAGTACATCAAAAACCGTTTCGACAACATCGGTTGATGTTCCGCTTTCGCTTAAATTTAAATCAGACCGTATTGGCGATTTTAGGATGTATGTATTGGGTGGCGTAAAAACTTCATTTGCTATCAGCAAAAAGCCCGATGACGTTGACGCCGCTTTGGACGACAAAAAGGTGAAGATGGGGCGTAACTATAATGCCTGGGAAGCTGGTTTTGGTTGCGATATTTATTTCGAATACTTTAAGCTTTCGCCCGAACTAAAATTCAGCAACTCATTTGGCAATGTACTGCAAGCCGAACCCGCTGTCGGAAATAAGCCAGCCAATCCTTTTTCATCTCCTATAAGTAAATTATTTCTCCATACCATAAGTTTTAGCTTATACTTCGAATAAGTAAGATCAAAAAAACATAATTTCGCTGCGGTAGTTACACTCCTATGGCTAAAATTGCATTAATAACAGGCGCCACCGCAGGGATAGGCGAAGCTTGTGCCCATTTATTTGCTGCACAACATTATAATTTAATACTTACCGGCCGCCGGCACGATCGTTTAGAGAAGCTGGCGCATCACCTTAACGATAAGTACAACGTCGAAGTTGCCGTTGCTGCATTCGATGTTCGTAACCGCGATAGCGTAATCAGCAACCTGGAAAGCTTGCCTCAGCATTGGAAAAATGTTGATGTGTTGATTAACAACGCTGGCCTTAGCCAAGGGCTTGACCCGATACAAAAAGGCAGCTATGACGATTGGGATACCATGGTTGATACCAATATTAAAGGTCTGCTTTATGTAAGCAAAGTAGTATCAAATTGGATGATTGAGAACGGGCATGGTCATATTGTTAACCTTGGTTCGATAGCGGGCAAAGAAGTTTATCCAAACGGAAACGTATATTGTGCTACCAAGCACGCAGTTGGCGCGCTTAACGAAGGCATGCGTATCGATTTACTGAGCCATGGCATTAAAGTAACCGTAGTACACCCCGGCGCGGTAGAAACAGAGTTTTCTGAAGTGCGCTTTAAAGGCGACAAAGATCGTGCAAAAAAGGTATACGAGGGATTCGACCCGCTGGTGGCTAACGATATTGCAGAAACCATCTGGTTTGTGGTTTCGCGCCCGGCGCATGTAAATATTAACGAAATAGTAGTAATGCCAACAGCACAGGCTACAGCAAGCAATATATTTAGAAAATAGGCGAGTGGTTGGTTGAGTTGAATAAGTTGATCAGGTTCCAGCTTTAACTCAGTCAACTGCTTAACTTAATCCAACTTAATCAATAATAAAATGTCACTAAAAGAAACAATAGACCAGGATATTAAGAAAGCCATGCTGGCTAAAGAAGCAGATAAATTGCGTGGTTTACGCGCTATAAAATCGGCCTTATTATTGGCTCTTACTGAGAAAGGTGCCTCAGAAGAAATTAGCGAAGAAGCAGAAATTAAGGTGCTGCAAAAGTTAGTTAAGCAACGCAAAGAATCAGCAGATATTTACAAAGCCCAAAACCGCGACGACCTATATCAGATAGAGGTAGAGGAGCAAGCCGTAATTGAAGCTTATCTGCCAAAGCAAATGAGTAAAGAAGAAGTTGAAACATACCTGAAAGATCTTATAAGCAGGGTAGGAGCAACATCTGTTAAGGATATGGGCAAGGTAATGGGAGCTGCCAATAAAGAGCTGGCCGGCAAGGCTGACGGTAAAACAATATCAGAAGTTGTTAAACAATTATTGGCATAAATAAGTTGCTAATATTGTTGCAACTCAAATTCTTAAAAGTATCTTTATAGCGTATAAATAGTACTTTTATACTAAAATATAAATCGGTACACATAAAAATATCAGTTAGTTTATATGAGTTACGAGCTTAAGGAAGAAAACGGTTTCAAATATATAGACGAGGGGCAAGGCGAAACGTTGTTACTTCTGCATGGTTTGATGGGGGCGTTAAGCAACTGGGAAGATGTGGTTGATGCGTTTAAAGATCAATACCGTGTAGTGCTGCCTATCCTCCCAATTTATGATCTTCCTTTACTGACAACAGGCGTAAAGTCGTTGTCAAAATTTGTTCATAAGTTTATAAAGTATAAAAAATTAAGTAACATTACAATTATAGGTAATTCGCTGGGCGGGCATGTGGCATTAATTTATTGCCTGGCGCATCCGGAAATGATTAAAACGCTGGTATTAACCGGTAGTTCGGGTTTATATGAAAATGCCTTTGGTGGATCGTTCCCTCGCAGGGAAAGCCGCGAGTTTATAAAGGAGAAAGTTGAATATACTTTCTACGATCCGGCAACGGCCACACCCGAACTGGTTGATGATGTTTACGAAACCATTAACGACCGTAACCGGGTGATCAAAATATTGGCTATGGCAAAATCGGCTATACGCCATAACATGGGCAAAGACGTTCATAAAATAAAGATTCCCGTGGGTTTAATATGGGGACGAAATGATAAAATAACTCCGCCGGAGGTAGCTGTTGAATTCAATCAATTGTTCCCCAATAGCACTTTGTACTGGATAGACCAATGCGGCCACGCGCCAATGATGGAACAGCCAGAACAATTTAACCTATATTTGAGCGAGTTTTTAAATAAGGTAACACAAAAAGTATAATATGCTTGCAGCAGAGCTGATTGTCGACGCGATACCGCCATTAAGAACCTCTGATACCATTCAGAAGGCTCTTGACCGTATGGCAGAGTTTAAAGTCCGACATCTGCCTGTTGTAAACGACGATCAGTACCTGGGCTTACTGGCCGAAGATGAATTGACCGACCCCGATCACGCAAAGTTATTGGCTTCGTTACCCTTAGCACTTATTACTCCTTACGTAACAGAGCATCAGCATATATATGAAGTGCTTGGTTTGTTTTACGACAGTAAGATAACCGCCGCCCCTGTGCTTAGTACCAGTAAGACCTACATGGGGGTGATTACGGTTAATGCTATGGTAAATGGTATTGCCGAGCTAACATCGGCTATCGGCCCGGGAGGCATTATTGTTTTGGAGATTACCAGCAAAAATAATTCACTGGCGCACATGGCTCAGATTGTTGAGTCGGACAATGCGCAAATTTTAAGTTCATACATCCGTACCTTCCCCGACTCTACGCGGATGGAGGTTACCTTGAAGATCAACAAACAGGATACATCGAGTATATCATCATCATTCTCAAGATACGGTTACGATATCAAAGCGGTATTTGGGCACAACGATGATAATGACGATACCATGGATCGTTATGATTCGCTGATGAACTATCTCAATTTTTAATACTCTATGAGAATAGCAGTTTACGGCAGACAGTTTAACGACTCTGTTTTACCTTACGCCCAAAAAGTATTTGATCAGCTGGAGCTAAAAGGCGCCCAGGTATACGTGCATCAACTGCTTAATGATTTTCTTTCTGAAAAAATTCCCGCGTTTAACTATCCGATATTAGACGAAAGTGTACCGCTTAAAGGTTTTATTGATGTGTTCTTGACCCTTGGTGGCGATGGTACCCTTCTGGATACCGTTACCATGATACGCGATAGTGGCATACCGGTTATGGGTATCAATTTCGGTCGCCTGGGCTATCTGGCAGGTGTAAACAAGGGCGAAATTGACAGTGCAATAGAGGCTTTGCTAAACGGAGATTATACGCTTGATAGCCGCGAGCTGATCTGTATTAAATCGGACGAGGAAATATTTGGTGATTGCAATTTTGCGTTGAACGATATAACCATTCATAAGCGCGATGATGCAGCCATGATAACTATGCACGCCTACCATAACGAGGAGTTTTTAAACACTTATTGGGGCGACGGTATTATTATTTCAACTTCAACAGGTTCTACCGCTTATTCATTAAGTTGCGGTGGCCCTATTGTTTTTCCCGACTCTAACAACGTGGTAGTTACGCCGGTTTCGCCACACAATTTGAATGTAAGACCGATTGTATTTCCAGATACCAGTGTACTTTCGTTTGATGTGGAAACACGTGGCGCAAACTATCTGATCTCGTGCGATTCGCGTACGGCGGTGATTGATAAGAATATGAGGTTCAGTATATCAAAGGCGGGCTTTGGCCTTAACCTGGTTAGGCTGAACAATGAGAGTTATTTAAAAACGTTAAGAACCAAGTTACTGTGGGGATTAGATGCCCGCAACTATTAATTTTTTTGGATGCGGAAACTTTTTACGCTTTTACTTTTATCGATAATAGCCCTAACAGTACATGCGCAGGCTTGGGAAGCGGGCGTTACCCTGGGTGGCGCCGGATACATGGGCGATTTAAATAATCGTAACCCTGTGCAGGTTAGCGGAGGGATGGCAGGTGTGTTTGCACGTAAAAATTTTAGCGAGTACTTATCGGCAAAGGTTGCGTATAACTACGGCTTTATTCACGCTGACGACGCAAATTCATCTAATCAAATAGACCGTAACCGTAACCTTAGTTTCACCACTTATCTTAATGAAATAAGCGCAGTTGCCGAATTTAACTTTTTCGAGTACCGCCCAAGCGTGTTCAGGCATGCATTTACACCATATGTATTTGCTGGTTTAGGTGGCCTGTACTACGTGCCCACAGCCAAACTTGACGACAAGTGGTATGACCTCCGGTCGTTTAAAACGGAAAACGAGGCCAAGCCCTATTCTAAATTCGCCGTAAGCGTACCTTATGGAATCGGTATTAAGTATAGTTTTTCTAACAAATTGGGCATTACTGCCGATGCGGGCTACCGATATGTTAAAACAGACTATCTGGATGATGTAAGCGGAAACTACGCAAACCCGGCAAATTTTACCACCACCCAATTCAGATTAGCCGATAAGAGGTTGGACCCTAATCAAAGAGGAACCTATGGTATGCAGCGTGGCGATGGACGCCCGCACGATAGCTATATGTTTTTCAGCATTTCAATATCCTATACCTGGATAACCGACCGTTGTTATTTTCAATACTAATTAGCGCTTTAGCTGATTAATTTTATTGCCTCGGCTTGGTAAATAATTGTGTTATTTGTTGCAACAAGTAATATGGTTTATGCGTTTTAATATTATACCGCACAAGGGTATAAAACCAATTTTTAACCTTAAACTTTACTATTATGGCCGAGTTAAATTCAGCTCCCGCAAAAGGCGGCAGCAGGTCTGTACGTAACCGTGCAGCAGTTAGGGTTGATCTTACCGCAATGGTCGACCTCGCATTTTTACTCATCACCTTTTTTATGCTCACCACCACCCTGCAGAAAAACGAGGCATTAGCTCTTGCCATGCCCGACAAGTCCTCGCCTAATGATATTTCAGACGGTGTTGGTGCCAGCCGCACTATTACCGTTTGCTTGGGCAAAAACAGCCAGGCCCTATGGTATATGGGTATGGCTGATGCACCTTTAACGGAGCCGCAGGTTGTAGATTACAGTAAGATGGGCTTGCGTAAAGCCATATTAAACAAACGGAGCCAGGTAATGGCGCAGACCGGTAGAGACCTTATTGTGCTGGTAAAGCCAAGCGACCACAGTATTTACGATAATTTAGTTACCACCATAGACGAACTGAACATAGCGAGGGTAGACAGATACGCCATTGTTGACATCAGCAGTAAGGATGTTGATCTTTTAAAACAGCACCACGCTTATTAGTAGTTGATAATTAATGAATTGCAAACAGCCTGGCCTTAGTGCCGGGCTGCTTTGCTTTATGTGCTGGCCGTTTACCCGTATCTGTAAGGCTTTAAAGCACAATTCTTTTTGATTTTTTTCTTTAAACACTTATAATAAAAAAATCCAAAGTAAGTTTTACCTTTGTACCCTGAAAAATTTTGGTTTATTGGGCGAAAACATGCCCGAGTGCCTGATTAATTTAAAGAAATAGTTTAAACAATAAACAAGGAATCACGCGTAAAATATACGCTCTATTATAAGCCGGTTTCGGGCTTTTGGTCAGGTAACAAATGAATAATATAGAACAGATAGATACATCAAAGCTACCCCAGCATATTGCTATTATTATGGATGGCAATGGCAGGTGGGCAAAAGGTAAAGGTAAACTGCGCATTTTTGGCCATCACAACGGCGTACGCTCTGTTCGCGATGCTATAGAAGGTTCGGATGATTTGGGTATTAAATACCTAACGCTGTACACATTTTCGTCTGAGAATTGGAACAGGCCTAAATTTGAGGTATCGGCCATTATGGAATTACTTATCAGTACCATCCATAAAGAAATAAAAAACCTGATGGATAAGAACGTTAGGCTTAACACCATCGGCGATATAGAGATGCTACCGAAAAAGGCATTACGCGAGCTTAATGATGCTATCGAGAAAACATCGGGCAATACTGGTTTAACTTTAACCCTTGCTTTAAGCTATAGCTCTCGCCGCGAAATTACACAGGCTGCAAAGACCCTCGCTTTAAAAGCACAACAAGGTTTAATTGATGCAGCCGACATTGATGAGAGAATGTTTTCCGAAGCTTTATATACTGGCGATATGCCCGATCCTGAACTTTTGATCAGGACCAGCGGCGAATATCGCATCAGCAATTACCTGCTTTGGCAGATAGCATATGCCGAACTTTACTTTACACCTAAGCTTTGGCCCGACTTCCGGAAGGAAGACCTTTTTGAGGCGATCCTCGACTATCAGAAGAGAGAACGCCGTTTTGGAATGATCAGCGAACAGGTTAATTAATTTTTCTTTTAACAATTTTTAACAACTGTTTAAACTATTTTTAGCCCACTTAAATATTCGAATGAATAAATTTCTTTTTGCAATTCTTTTTGTTGTTTTTGGTACTGCGGCCATGGCGCAGGTGGCCCCACAGCCACAGTCAGCCCTTACCAGATCAATCCCCGCTGATAGTTTAAGTTATCTGAATCCTAAAGATTACATTATTGGTGGTATTACAGTTAGTGGCGCTCAATATCTGGATAAAGATGTATTGATCCAGATCTCTAAACTAAACAAAGGCGATAAGATTAACCTGCCAGGCGAAGCCTCATCAAGCGTTATTCGTAACCTTTGGTCGCAGGGCCTTTTTGACGACGTACAATTAAACGTTACCAAAATGAACCTCGACACTATTTACTTCGATATTGCCGTGGTAGAACGTCCACACTTATCGCGCCTGCATATTTTAGGCTTGCGCAAGGGTGAGATAGAGGATGTTCAGAAAAAACTGAGCGATAAAACGGGTAAAATTGTTAACGAAAACTTACTGAACACAACTACGGCTATTATTAAAAAGCACTTTAATGAAAAAGGCTATTTAAATACTACAGTTGATATTAAACAACGCAAAGATCCGGGAGATGCTAACAGCGTGATACTGGATGTAAGCGTTAATAAGCACGAGAAGGTAAAGATAAACGATGTTTCGTTTGAGGGCAATAAAGCGTTCAAGGCTTCGCAATTACGTAAATTCTTACCTAAAACCCGTGAGCGTAAGTTCTATAACATTTTCGGTTCGAAAAAATTTAAACAAGAGCAGTACGAAGAGGACAAACAAACCCTGGTTGAAAAGATGCAGGGTAAAGGTTACCGCGATGCTGCTATTATAAGCGATTCGGTTTGGAAGCATGATGAACAAACCGTTAACGTTAAAATTAAAGTTTACGAAGGCCCTAAATATTACTTCGGTAACATTAACTGGTCTGGTAACGCCAAATATCCAACCACTTTATTAAACAGGTTGCTGCGTATTAAAAAAGGTGACGTATTTAGCGAAGAAGAGTTAAACAAACGTCTAAGCGGCCCTACGCCAAACAGCGACGACGTATCTTCATTATACCTTAATGATGGTTACCTTACCTACAATGCTGATGCCGTGCAAACCCGTATCTATGGAGATACTGTTGATTTGGACATCCGAATTTATGAAGGCCCTCAGTACACCATTAACCGCGTATTGTTAAAAGGTAACGATGTTACCAACGATAAAGTAGTAATGCGTGAGATCCGTACTAAACCGGGTCAGAAATTCTCGAAAGAGCTGATTATGCGTAGTACACGTGAGATCTCTCAACTGGGTAACTTCGATGAGCAAAAAACTGAGCCCAAACCTACCAATATTAACCCGCAGGATGGTACAGTGGACATCTTGTATAATGTGGTTGAGAAACCTTCTGACCAGATTGAGCTCTCGGGTGGTTTCGGTGGTGGCCAGTTAGTTGGTACCTTAGGTTTAACGTTCAACAACTTCTCTATCCGTAATATTTTCCACCTTAAAGCTTACCGTCCATTGCCAAAAGGCGACGGCCAGAAACTGAGCTTACGTGGACAGGCTAACGGTAAAAACTACCAGAACTACTCGTTTACATTCTCCGATCCATGGTTCGGTGGTAAAAAACCTATCTACTTTGGTTTAACCGGTTATACCCAGTTAAGTTCAACAGGTCAGTATTATCCAAAATCGAGCCCTTACTATAACTACCTGCGTATTAACGGTGTGGGTATTACCTTGGGTAAACGCTTAAACTGGCCGGATAACTACTTCCAGTTAAACTACTCATTAAACGTAGATCACTATACGCTGGATAACTATACCGGTTATATCTTCAGCAATGGTACCTCATACAACATTAAATTAACGCAAGAGTTAAGCCGTAACTCGTTAGATGCGCCGATATTCCCTACTTCGGGTTCAAATATCAAGTTCACTATTCAGGCTACGCCACCATACTCATTGTTTAACAATACCAACTATAAGATTGCAACACCAGAAGAGCGCTACCATTTTGTGGAGTACCACAAATGGAAATTTGATGCACAATGGTTCTCGAGGGTAGCAGGTAAATTTGTAATCATGTCGCAGGTACGCTTTGGCTTCCTGGGTATGTATAACAAAGATGTTGGTCCTTCACCTTTCGAGCGCTTTAAATTGGGTGGTGATGGTATGCAAACTTACCAGTTCTTACAAGGTAGCGATATCATCGGTTTAAGAGGTTACAAAAACTTCTCCATTATTCCGGTGGGTACCAACTATACTGCAGATACCAATCCGGGTAGTACCATCTATAACAAATACACTATCGAGTTAAGGCACCCGATTATTGCAAGTCAGTCGGCAACTATATTTTTACTGGCCTTTGCTGAGGGTGGTAACGTATGGAATGACTTCTCCCAATTCAATCCATTTAACGTTAGACGTTCAACCGGTATAGGTGCACGTATATTTTTACCTATATTTGGTTTGCTTGGGCTTGACTATGGTTATGGCTTTGATAAAATACCAGGTATACCTGATGCTAACAAAGGCCAGTTCCACTTCTCAATTGCTCAAAGCTTAACAGGAGGTTTTAATTAATTTTATGAAGAGGATAATTTTAACAACAGTTTTAACGTTTGTAGCATTTGCAGGTGCGTTTGCACAACGTTTCGCCTTTGTTGATTCGGAGTACATTTTAAGACATGTGCCAGAATATTCGGCAGCCCAAACACAGTTAAAAACACTGTCAGACCAATGGCAAAAAGAAGTTGACGGCCGCTTTCAAGAAATTGACCGTTTGTACAAAGCATATCAGGCAGACCAGGTTTTGATGACTGCTGATATGAAAAAGAGACGTGAAGCTGAAATTGTTGACAAAGAAAAGGCAGCAAAAGATTTTCAACGCTCTAAATTTGGGCCGGATGGGGAGCTTGCAGCACGCAGCACACAGTTAGTTAAACCGGTGCAAGACCGCGTTGCAAAAGCTATACAGGCAGTAGCCGAAGCCGAAAACCTTGATATGGTATTCGACAAAAACAGCGAGGTGATAATGTTATATGCCAATCCTCGTTATGATAAAAGCGCAGATGTGATCACCCGTTTAGGTTTAAAGCCTGGGGTGTTTGCGAAGTGAAAAATTTTATATAAAATCGCATAATTAAAAAGAACAAAAAAAGAACAATGAAAAAACTATTGAAGGTTGTTTTAGTTGCAGGTTGTATGTTGCTGGTGGGTGGCTTTGCAAAAGCGCAAACTAAAATTGGTTACATTAACTTTAACCAATTGATCGACCAAATGCCAGAAACAAAAACTGTACAAGCATCTGTACAAGCTTACCAGAAACAATTTGTTGATGTATTACAGTCAATGCAAACTGAACTGACCACTAAAGGCCAGGCTTACGATGCAGGTAGAGCTACAATGACCGACGCAGTACGTACCCAAAAAGAAACTGAATTACAGGATCTGAACAAACGTATGCAAGACTACAATGCTTCTGCGCAACAAAAAGTACAAGAAAAATCAAACGAGCTTGCAAAGCCGTTAATTGATAAAGCTAAAGGTGCTGTTGCAGCTGTTGCTAAAGAAAAAGGTTACACTTATGTAATGGACACTACTCAAGGCGAGCCAATTGTTGCTCCACCGGCTGATGACCTGTTACCAGCAGTAAAACTTAAATTAGGTTTAAAATAATTTAACCCTAAAATGATTTTAAAAGCGCTCCAATTAGGGGCGCTTTTTTTATTTTTACCCAAGTGACCAATAAACATCCCATCGGAATTTTCGACTCAGGCTTCGGCGGTTTAACCGTTTTTCGTTCTATAGTGGCGCAATTGCCCCAGTACGATTATATGTATTTTGGCGATACTAGTCGTTCGCCTTATGGCAACCGCTCATTTAAAACCATTCATCAATATACCTGGGAAAGCGTACAATGGCTTTTTGCACAAGGCTGCCCGTTGGTGGTGCTGGCTTGCAATACGGCTTCAGCCAAAGCGCTTCGTACTATTCAACAGCAGGATTTGCCTAATGGCTATCCCACACAACGTGTACTCGGTGTTATACGCCCTACAGCCGAAGTTATAGGCAACTACTCGGAGAGTAAGGAAATAGGTGTGCTGGGCACTAAAGGTACTGTGAATTCAGAATCGTATCTGCTGGAGATTGCTAAGTTTTTCCCTGAAGTAAAAGTACATCAACAGGCCTGCCCCCTTTGGGTTCCCTTAATCGAAAACGGAGAGCACGACCAACCCGGCGCCGATTACTTTGTTCACAAATACCTGGATGAGATTATGGCAAAATCCGACAGTATCGACACCTTGTTACTTGCCTGTACCCATTATCCCCTGATACAAGATAAAATCAAAACCTATCTTTCGCCCGATATAAAGGTAGTATCGCAAGGCGACATCGTAGCCAATAGTTTGTCAGATTACCTGCAACGTCATAAAGAGATCGAACAAAATCTCACAAAAACCGGCACCCGCGAATTTTACACCACTACGGATGATACCGATGACTTCGACAAGTACGCTTCGTTATTTTACGGTGGTGAGGTAAAGTCGGGGTATGTGGCGATGAAGTAATTAAGGGGAAAGACAAGATAAATTCCAGAGCATCATTGCGAGCCTAGCTTTGTCAGGAGGCAATCGAAGCCCCCAATCTACAGGGCAATAATGCAGAACCGTTTTTCATTAGGGGGGCAATGTGTTCAAATGAACGTCGGTGGATGTCACTTTTCTTTGACCGCCAAAGAAAAGTAACCAAAAGAAAGCTCGTGGCTGCTTTATTTTCTATGAAGGGTAGTGTTCGGGCAGGGCCAGTGCTATCCGAAAATCAAGAGGCCACATAAAAAGGTGATGTTAGGTTAGCGCGGGCAGTTGGTCTTGATTTTCCAAGAGAGGTGGCCTGACGAAAAAGCGGGCCATGCGTTGGTCTTGAGCGGAGAAGCTTTTTTTCGTCTTGATTTTGGTTCCTTTTTATCAAGAAAAAGTAACTAGGCCCCCGCGGCTATGAGCGGACTGACTTTCATTACGGCAATATGCGACCATCATAGCATCACCCCCCCCCTCGTCCCCCTAATTACGAATCAATCTAAATTATTCCTACTAATTAAGTAGATTTGCAGCCACTGAATTCGCTATAGCATTGGTTATCTATTTAATATACATAGGCGTTGCCATTGGGTTGTTTGCTTTCGCTGCCGTATTTGCCTTATTTGCTGTTTATTACGAGCGTAAGCTATCTGCCTTTATTCAAGATAGGATAGGCCCAAACGAAACAGGTAAGTACGGAACCCTGCAAACTATTGCCGATATTGTAAAGCTGATTCAGAAAGAAATGATCAACCCCACTGCAGTTGATAAATGGTTGTATGCATTGGCGCCTGCCGTTATTTTTATTGCAGTTTACATGGGCTTTGCCGCTATGCCCTGGGCACCCGGGCTGGTTCCTTCTAAAACCAACATCGGCCTATACTATATTTTTGCCATTATTTCTATCGAAACCCTCGGCATCCTAATGGCTGGTTGGGGTTCGAATAATAAATATTCCATATTGGGCGCTATGCGCTCGGCAGCGCAGATTATTTCGTATGAAATACCTGCGGGCTTTGCCTTGATCTCTGCCGTTTTGATCTGCGGTTCGCTGGACTTGCAAGAGATCTCCATGCAGCAGGGCGTATTAGTTAAAGAGCAAGTTAAATTTTTAGGTATCTGGGATGTAACCGGAATGGGCGGTATTTTATCCTGGAATATCTTTAGGGCGCCCCATTTGATTATTGCCTTTGTGATCTATTTTATAGCTTCGCTGGCCGAAAGTAACCGGGCTCCATTTGATATTCCCGAAGCTGAATCAGAATTGGTAGCGGGTTTCCATACCGAGTATACCGGTATGCGATTCGGGCTGGTATTTTTAGCAGAATATTCGATGATGTTTCTTGTATCTATGATAGGGGTGATCCTGTTTTTAGGTGCATGGAATACACCGTTACCAAACATAGGCAGTATCCATTTGGCAGACTGGACCACCGGAACAGCCTGGGGGATATTTTGGATTTTTGTTAAAACATTGTTATTGGTAACCGTACAGATCTGGATCCGTTGGACGCTGCCCCGCTTGAGGGTTGACCAGTTGATGGATCTTTGCTGGAAAGTGCTGACGCCGCTTGCTTTTATATGTATGGTTGTATCGGCCATATGGCGTGTTTGGGTAATGAATTAAAGAGATGCTGATAAAGAGTACGATAGATAGTTTGATAACGTCTTGGAAGGGGTTAACCCTTACCTTTAAGCATACTTTTGCCTTTAAAAAACGTAAAGTTATACCCATTAAGGCCGAAAATTACTTTGAGCGCCAAAACGGTACCGCTACCATCGAGTATCCGGAGCAACAGTTACCCATCCCAGAAGTTGGGCGTTACCAGTTGGACGTGGAGATGGACGATTGCATTGTTTGCGATCTTTGCGCCAAGATTTGTCCGGTGGATTGTATCGATATCGAGTCTATCAAAGCCACCGAGGCCATCGGGCAAACTTCCGACGGAACAACTAAACGTTTGTATGCCGCCAAGTTTGATATTGATATGGCTAAATGCATGTACTGCGGTTTGTGTACGGTAGTATGCCCAACGGAGTGCATTGTAATGACCAACCAGTACGATAAAACGGTATTTGAACTAAGCGATCTGGTTTACGAATTTTCGGACATGACCAGAGAAGGGGCCGATGAAAAACGAGCACTGCTCGAAAAACAAAATGCCGAAAAACAAGCTGCTAAATTAGCAGCCATGCAAAAGAAGAACGATTAAATGACTGCAGCCAATATACTTTTCGATATCATGAGCTTTATTGCGCTTGCTTCTGCACTGTATGTGGCAGCAAGCAAGAACCTCGTGCGTTCGATATTTATGTTCTTTGTTACACTGTTTGCCTTGGCTGGCTTGTATGTATTGGCCCTGGCCGATTTTGTGGCCGTAACGCAAATAGTAGTATATGTGGGCGGTATTTTGGTATTGATTCTATTCGCCTTTATGCTTTCGGGGCGTGAAACATTAGACGTGCTGCAACAGCCCGAACGAAAAGTGTGGAAGGTAAGTAACCTGCCTGCTTTGCTTATTGTTGGTTTGCTGTTCGTAGTACTTATCAACGTAATATTAAAAACTGACGCAGACCATTTAGGCTGGGTCAGTGATTCTATTAAATCGAAAAATTACATCGCCAATTCGGGCGACATGACGGCCAACATCGGCATTAACCTGATGACTCGCTATTTGTTGCCGTTTGAGGTTATCTCGATATTATTGATGATGGCGTTGGTGGGTGCGGCGCACCTATCGAGAAAGGAGCAGGCGGTATGATCTCGCTAACCCACTACCTTGTAGTAAGCGGTATTTTATTTTGCATAGGCCTTTATGTGGTGTTGGTAAAGCGTAATGCAATTCAGATTTTAATCGGTATTGAAATGATGCTTAACACAGCCATTTTAAACCTTGTTGCCTTCGGCCGTTACGATAAGCTAAACAACGGCGGCCAAATGTTTGCCCTGTTTGCTATCGTTCTCGCGGCTGCTACCACTGCCGTAGCCCTGGCCATTATACTCAATGTTTACAGACGTTACAAAACCATCGACCCGGACAAGGTTGACCAGCTAAAAGATTAACCTTGAATAAAACTTTAACATACGAAGAAACCAAGATGGCTTACCATGCTTTAGCAGCGGTATTATTGCCTTTGCTTGCCTTTGTAATTAACGGTTTTCTAAAAGGAAAGGCATCGGGTTGGGTATCTACTATTGCTATTTTGCTTAGTGGGGTTTTGGCTATTATCGTATTCAATCATACCTTTAATGGCGGCACCATCCACATCAGCCGGTTGTGGTTTACTATTGGCGATACGCAGTTGCAGGCGGGGGTATTGCTTAATAACCTGTCGACCATTTTACTGCTATTGGTTAATTTGATTGCCCTGCCGGTGCATATTTTCTCCATGGCCTATATGGGGCACGATCAGCGCTACGGCCGGTATTTTACCTGCTTAAGTCTGTTCTGTTTCAGTATGCTGGCTTTGGTAGTGGTTGATAACATGGTGTTGTTTTACGCTTTCTGGGAACTCGTGGGCTTTTCATCATATCTGCTCATTGGTTTTTGGTATAAGAAAGAAGTGGCGATACAGGCCAACAAAAAAGCCTTTATCATGAACCGGATTGGAGATGTGGGCTTACTGATCGCTATCCTTGTTCTATATAGTCAGTACCATACTTTCGATCTGATCAAATTATTTGGTGAGGGTGGCCTCATATCTCAATCGTACATTAAAGACGGTATGTGGATTGCCCCAGCATCTAGTATACCTGCAGTTTGGCAGTACATTGCTTGCGTTGGCGTGTTCCTGGCGGTTTGCGCTAAGTCGGCACAATTCCCTTTGCACACCTGGTTGCCCGACGCTATGGAGGGGCCTACTTCGGTTTCGGCCTTGATTCATGCGGCTACTATGGTTGCAGCGGGCATCTTTTTATTAGGCAGGGCATTCCCGATGTTTAACACCAGCGAGCTGGATGTGTTAGCTATCATAGGTTGTTTTACAGCTTTTATGGCAGCTACTATCGCCCTTACACAAAATGACTTGAAACGTATTCTGGCTTTCTCTACCATATCACAATTAGGTTTTATGGTGATGGCAATGGGTATTAATGCCTATGCTTCGTCGTTGTTCCATCTGGTTACGCATGCGTTTTTTAAATGTCTGCTGTTTTTGGTAGCCGGCGTGGTGATCCACGAAATGCAGCACGTAAAGGATGAAAATCATCTCGATATCGATCCGCAGAATATTCTCTATATGGGAGGCCTCCGCAAGCGGATGCCTTTGACATTTATTGCAGCCATAATTGGCGGCGCAGCCTTGGTAGGTTTGCCGCTTACGTCAGGCTATCTATCAAAAGATGGCATTCTGATCCAGGCATTTGAATGGGCGGATACAAAGAGCGCCGTTTATATGACCATCCCGATTATGATGATCATTACCAGTTTGCTTACTGCTTTTTATATCGCCAGGCTAATTTTTAAAGTGTTTTTTGGAAAACTTAGAGTATTGGATGTAAAACCGGCCGTGCTATGCCATATCAGTGACGGCGGCTGGCAATACAAAGTTCCCCTGATCTTATTGTCTGTTTGCTGTTTGTTCCCCGTGTTTTCGTTGAATCCACTTTTGTACGAACACTCGTGGGTTTATCGGGCGTTTATGTCGGCCGAACACTTGGAGCGCATGAATATTTATCATACCATCATTCCGGTAGGTTTGAATATCATGGTAGTGGTGGTAATTTATTATGCCTACGCTGTTTATGTGCAGGAACGGAAAATGTTGCCTTTTGCTCAAAATAACTGGGCTTTCGATTTTTCGTACCACCAGTGGTATTTTAATAAAGCTTATAATACCCTGTTTGTAAAACCAGTGTTGGCACTAAGCGGCGGACTGTTTTGGTTTGATCGAACTATTATCGATGGCTTTATCAGCCTGCTCCAAAATATATTGCTGTGGCTATCTAAGATGGCCGATGTGTTTGACCGTTATGTGATTGATGGCTTCTTACATTTAATAACTGCAATAGTGCAGTATATTGGTAATTTTGTCCGGAGTTTTCAAACCGGACGGGTGCAATACTACCTGCTGAGTATGCTGGCCGTAATTGTTGCCTGGTTTATTTTTAAAACTTTGATCTGAGCCCGATGAACCTGCTAACCCTGTTAATTTTTATACCGCTTTTATTCGGCTTACTCATTGCAGTGCTGCCTTCGGGATGGCGCAATAGCTTTAAATATATTACACTGCTGGCTACATTGGTGCAGTTGGGCATCAGCCTGCAAATGTATTTTCAGTTTAAAATCGGAGCGGCTAATGCCGGCATTAATAACGAAGGTCAGTTTCAGTTTGTGCAGAAATTACCCTGGATCAGCCTCGATCTCGGTACCATGGGTAAAATGCAAATCGATTATTTTGTTGGAGTTGATGGGATATCGATCACCATGCTGGTGATGTCGGCTTTGGTTATGGTAGTTGCGGCTATCGCATCGTGGGAGATCACGAAGAACCTGAAGGGATTTTTTGTGCTGTTTCTGATGCTGGATATGGCTGTTTTCGGTGTGTTCTGCGCGTTGGATTTCTTTTTGTTCTACCTGTTTTATGAACTGATGTTGTTGCCGTTATATTTCCTTATCGGTATGTGGGGCGGGGCAAGGCGCGAATATGCGGCTATCAAATTCTTCTTATATACTTTATTTGGCTCGGTGTTTATGTTGCTGGTGATGGTAGGTTTATACTTGTCGGTGAAAGATCCGGCTACGGGCAGCCACACGTTCAACATCATCCAGATGATGAACCCGGCAAACTACGATGCCAATTCGATATTCTCGGTAGTAAATCATCAAACCATATTTGGCTTCCCGGCACGCACGGTAGGGTTTATCGTGCTTTTTGTGGCGTTTGCTATTAAAGTTCCGGTAGTGCCTTTACATACCTGGTTGCCAGATGCACACGTAGAAGCACCCACACCAGTGTCTATTATTCTGGCGGGGGTATTGTTGAAGATTGGTGGTTACGGAATTATCCGGATCTGCGCAGGTATCTTTCCCGATGTTGCCGTATCCGGAAGCTTTGTGATAGGCTTGCTCGGCGTGATTTCTATCATTTATGGGGCACTTAACGCCCTTGCACAACGGGATCTGAAACGTTTGATTGCTTACTCATCCGTATCGCACATGGGCTTTGTGCTGTTGGGAATTGCCTCTTTAACTGCCGAAGGTATCAGTGGAGCAGTAATGCAGATGGTAAGCCACGGCTTCTTGTCGTCAATGTTATTCTTCCTGGTAGGAGTTATCTACACCCGAGTGCACGATCGAGATATCTATAACTTCCGCGGACTGGGCACCATGATGCCGCAGTTTACTGTGTTTGTGATGATCGGTTTTTTCGCTTCTCTGGGTTTGCCCGGCTTTTCGGCATTTATTGCAGAGGCTTTCACATTAGCAGGAGCATTTAAATCGACTTCAATAAATGGCTTGTTGCCGCATTGGATGGCCGCTTGCGGAGCGCTGGGTATCCTGCTTAGCGCGTGCTATTTCTTGTGGACATTGCAACGTATGTTCTTCGGTACCGAGCGCCTAAAAGGCGGTGAGCAATGGAAACACGCCTTAAAAGATCTTAATTGGCGCGAAAAATCGGCGCTTGTGCCCCTGGCTCTAATGGCTTTGCTGTTGGGTGTTATGCCATCGCTGGTGTTCGGCAAAATCAATGATTCGGTACTGGCATTAGTAAGCTTTTTACAGCATAAATAATTAATTGTGTTAAATCGTAATTTCATTTATGGAATAGCACCAATTGATGCATCATGTATTTGTTCAGCTTCAATATTAAATAAGAAGCATGGCCAATTAACAGAATGTATTTATTTAAGCTTAAAACCATGACCAGAAAATTATTACTTATCACATTTTGCTCCCTGTTTACTTTTCTAACAGCGCAGGCAAGCGATCAACAAAAGGTTTCATCTAAAATACAGCACGTGGTTGTGTTTTTAAACGGCGCACAAGTTACACGAAATGCCAGTGTAAGTATACCAGCAGGTAATTCGGTGGTGTCTTTCGGAGGGATATCGCCGGATATCGATATGCAAAGTTTGCAGATAAAATCTGGAGGCGATTTTACCATACTGTCCGTTAACCACGAGTTCGATTATCTAAACAAGCAGGTTCAACAAAAGCATGTTGAGGAACTGTTAGCTCAGCAAAAGCTGATAAGAGATAAAATAGACCTTCAAAGTAACGCGCTTAACGTTTATACCGAGGAGCAGAATATGCTGCTTAAAAACCAGACGGTAAGCGGGCAAAACGCAAATCTCGATGTGCTGAGATTGAAACAAGCGCTCGATTTTCAAACCCTGCGTTTGACAGAAATTAAGAAAAAAGAACAGAGTGTAAACGACGAAATTGCATTGCTGAATAAACAATTGCAGCAGTACAATAAACAAATAGCAGAAGTAAATAAGGGAGGGGCTAAACCTACCAGTAACATACTGGTAACGGTTTCGGCAAAAGCTGCATCGCAATCTGCATTTACGTTTACTTACGTAGTTAAAAATGCAAGCTGGTACCCAACTTATGATATTCGTGCAAAAAACATCAATAGCCCTATACAGGTAGCCTATAAAGCCAACGTAGCACAACAATGCGGCGAGGATTGGAACAATATTAAGCTTACCCTTTCTACCGGTAATCCGTCTGTAAACGGAAGTAAACCCGAGCTTACGCCTAATTATTTAAATATGGGAATGATGTATGCCGATAAAGCAGCCAGCATTACCAATGTAACAGGAAGAGTTTGCGACGAACAGGGGCAGGGGCTTCCGGGTGTAGCAATAAAGATAAAGGGCAGTTCCATTGGCACAGTTGCGGATCAGTCTGGATTTTATAGTGTTCAGATTCCGCAAGGAGGGCAACAAGTGTTAGTTTATTCTTTTATTGGTTACCAGGCACAGGAATTACCGGTTAATTCGACAATTATAAATACTTTTTTAACGCCGGCTATAAATCAACTAAATGAGGTTGCTGTTGTCGGATACGGTACTGAGGCAAAAAGAGATGTTATTGCTCAATCACTTTCAGGTCGTGTTGGCGGTGTATACATTAGGGGGGCAAACTTGCTTCAAACAACCCCGGTTTTGGTTCAGCAAAACGAGAACCAGACTAACGTTGAATTTAATATCGATAACCCGTATAGCATACCGAGCGACGGTAAACAATACCTAGTGGAGATTAACCAGGTTAGCATACCGGCCGATTATGAGTATTTTACTGCTCCAAAATTAAGTACAGATGTGTTTTTAACTGCTAAATTAGCCAACTGGAACCAATACAGCTTTTTATCGGGTGAAGCCAACCTGTTTTTTGAGGGCACGTTTATCGGTAAATCATTGTTGGATACCCGGTCTACAGCCGATACCTTGAATCTATCTTTAGGGGTCGATAAGAGTATCATTGTAACGCGGGAACTACAGACTAAGGTAACAGAACGCCAAAGCTTGCTGGGCTCTAATAAAAAGGAAACACGCGATTGGTTAATAACAGTTAAAAACCGTAAATCGCAACCTGTAAACTTGCTGGTTCAGGATCAGGTGCCGGTATCGCAAAACTCGTCGATTGAGGTTGAAACTCAAAACTTGTCGGGTGGTAAAACGGATGCCAATACAGGGCTGGTTTCGTGGAATGTTAATTTGAACCCGCAAAACGACAAGAAGTTAAATTTAAAGTACCAGGTGAAATATCCTAAAAGTCAATCTGTAATAGTACAATAAAGAAATAATGAACGATCTGTTACCATCTCTATCCTTACAGTTGAGCAATACTATAGGTAGTCTTCCATATTTTAATCCGGAGATTTACCTGGCTGTGCTTTTCTTATTGGTGCTGGTAACAGATCTTATTTTTGGTCGTCAGTCTGCCTGGATCTGCCGCACTATTGCGATAGCCGGCTTATTTATTGTACTGTTTAAAGATCTGCAACAAATAGGCTTATTACTGCAACATGCAGATGGTTCGGTGTTTTTGTTTAATAACATGTTACTGCTGCACAAGCTGGCAGTATCGTTTAAGTTGATCATCGACTTTTTTGCCATCATCCTCATTGTTTACTTCGGGCTTGATAAACGTTTGAAAGAACACCAAAAGGGCTTATCGGATTTATATACCATTGTAGTGGCATCTGTATTGGGCCTGCATTTAATGGTGATGTCGGTAAACCTGTTGGCGGTTTATCTGGCTATAGAGATGGTTTCGTTGGCATCGTACCTGTTGGCCGCCTATCGTTCTGAAAATGGTTTCAGTGCCGAAGCTGGTTTAAAATATGTGTTGTTTGGCGCGGTAGCGTCGGCTATAATGCTATATGGTATATCGCTTTTATATAGCCTTACCGGTACTTTGGGTTATTTTGATGCCAATTTGGTGCCGGGACTTATTGCTGCTAATCCGGCTATAGTGTCTGTAGCAATTATCCTTACACTGGTCGGCATAGGCTTCAAATTATCTTTTATACCGATGCACTTTTGGGTGCCAGATGTTTATCAGGGAGCGCCAACGCCCGTTACGGCTTATTTATCTACACTGCCTAAGATTGCTGGCTTTGCTTTATTGATTAATCTACTTACACCATTTGTATTTAATACGCATTGGGTAGCTTTTGACTTTAGGTTGTTTTTGTCTGTTATAGGAATTATTACCATGATAGCGGGGAATTTTGCAGCCGTATGGCAGAAGAATATTAAACGCATACTGGCTTATTCAAGCATTGGGCATACCGGTTTTGCGCTGATGGCTGTAGCTACTTTTTCGCAGCAGGGGGTATCTGCTTTGACATTTTATTTGGCGGTATACGTGTTCGCCAACATCGGCGCGCTTATGTTGGCTTCTTATTTTGCAGATTTAACAGGTGCCGAGGATCTGGATGCCTATCGCGGATTGGGCTTAAAATATCCATTAGCTAGTGTAAGCTTTGTAATGATCCTTATCTCTTTAACCGGCTTACCTGTAAGTGCGGGTTTTAACGGTAAATTATTAGTGTTCTCTTCCGTGTATTCGGTTTATCAGCAAAATCATAATATTTGGTTGCTTTTGCTTATGGTTACAGGAGCTTTAACAACCGTGGTGTCGTTATTTTACTATATTAAGATTCCATTATACCTGTTTTTAAAGAAACCGGCGGCAGAAACTGAGGTTGCAGAAACTTCATCTGCAAATTGGCTGCTTATTATTTCTTTCGTTTTGGCGCTTGTGGTGCTTTTGTTCGGAATATTCCCCACTTATTTAGTAGGCTTATTGTAAATTGAGGCTGTTAAGGCTATTTATTTTATAATTTTTATAAAATAAGTGCGGAAAACATTAATTATTTGTATTTTCAGCCATTCTAAGTCTGCATAATACAGTTAAATGAAACGTTTCCTCCCTTTCTCTTTGATCATTGTAGTTCTTATACTCACATTCGTTCATCCATCTATCGATATTAAACCTGCTGCCCCAGGCGAAGTACCACACTTTGATACAGGCGACATTGCCTGGATGCTGGTATCAACCGCATTGGTATTGATCATGACCCCCGGGCTGGCCTTCTTTTACGGCGGTATGGTGAACAAAAAGAATGTGATCTCCACTATGTTGCAGAGTTTGATCTGTATGGTTATTGTAACCGTAATGTGGGTGGTATTTGGTTTCAGTTTAGCTTTTGGCGATGATGTTAACGGTATAATTGGTAACCCCGGCACCTATTTTATGATGAAGGGTATGCTTGGCGACGCGGTATGGCCTGCTGCCAAAACCTTCCCGCTGTTGTTGTTTGCCATGTACCAGTTAAAGTTTGCCATTATAACCCCGGCGCTTATTACGGGCGCATTCGCAGAGCGGATCCGTTTTAACTCTTACCTCATATTTGTGGTGTTATTTGCCATATTTATATACTCCCCGCTGGCACATTGCACCTGGCACCCAGATGGTTTCCTGTCTAAATTGGGTGTGCTGGATTTTGCAGGTGGTACGGTAGTGCATATGTCGGCTGGATGGGCTGCATTGGCATCGGCTTTGTTTTTAAAGCGTAGGGCAGAGGCTAACCACTCGCCGGCGCGAATTACCTATGTAATTATCGGTACCGGTTTATTATGGTTCGGCTGGTTTGGTTTTAACGCAGGCTCGGCTTTAGGTGCATCGGCACTGGCTGCAAACGCGTTGGCTACTACTACATCAGCGGCTTCGGCAGCGGGCTTAACCTGGGTGTTTTTTGATATGTTCCGCAAACGTAAGCCTTCGGCTATGGGCACTTGTATCGGTGCTGTGGTTGGGTTGGTTGCCATTACACCGGCGGCTGGCTTTGTATCCGTACCGCATTCATTGGCTATCGGTATTATTGCCGCCATAGTAAGTAATTTAGTGGTAGAGTGGCGTACGCGTACCAGTATTGATGACACTTTGGATGTATTCCCTTGTCACGGTGTTGGCGGTTTGGTGGGTATGTTGCTTACCGGTGTGTTTGCCCATCATAACGTAAACCCGGCGGTTACATCAAACGGCTTGTTTTTTGGTGAAACACACTTATTTTTGGTGCAATCTGCGGCATTGATAGGAGTTTCTATCTTTGCTTTTTTTGGTTCGTTATTATTGCTGAAAATTACCGATATTATATCGCCATTAAGAGTGTCTGTAGATGAAGAAGCTGTGGGGCTGGATATCAGTCAGCACGGCGAAAAATTATAAGATAGCCTTTCCTTTAATTATTTAATACATGTTCCGAGAACCCGGTTTTGCGAAGGCCGGGTTTTTTTGTGCATACCCCCTGACCCCCTAAAGGGGAAGTTTGAGTCGGGAGACAAAACTCACAACATGCTCAAACAAAATAACAGAAGTTCCTAAACCCGATTGAAGTGGAAAACCCGGAGCCGCCGGCAGGCGGTGAGGATTTGCAGCGGAAAGCGGGAAGATAGTTTGATAGTAGCACTGGCTTTGCTTTTCGAATCTACTTATAGCGCTAACCCTAAGTTGAATAAGATTCTTCGCTATCGTTCTGAATGACAAAGTTCTGTAATCGTTAAATCTGCGTTAATTTAAAATGCTTTTAAATGACAAATTAGCGGTAGCAACATCATTTTAAAATGATACCTTTGCAGTCTCATTCCCAACCATGAGCGATCAGATAAAACACGAATGCGGCGTTGCTTTTATTCGCCTATTAAAGCCTCTCTCTTACTATCAGAAGAAATACGGAACCGCGCTTTACGGTTTAAACAAGCTGTATCTTTTAATGGAAAAACAACACAATCGTGGCCAGGATGGCGCAGGTGTTGCTACTATTAAATTAGATATCGAGCCTGGTAAACGTTACATAAGCAGGCACCGTTCTATGGCACAAAATGCCGTGGCAGACATTTTTGAGTACATCATGAAAAAGTTTGCCGAGGTAGAGAAGGAGCACCCTGAAAAAATGAAGGATGCCGTTTGGCTTAAAGAAAACATGAGCTTTACCGGCGAAGTACTACTGGGCCATTTGCGCTACGGTACTCACGGTAAAAACAGTATCGAAAACTGTCACCCTTTTCTTCGTCAAAATAACTGGATGACCCGTAACCTGGTAATTGCCGGTAACTTTAACATGACCAATGTTGACGAGTTATTACAGCAATTATACGATCTGGGCCAACATCCTAAAGAGAAAGCCGATACCGTAACTGTACTGGAAAAAATCGGTCACTTTATGGATACCGAGGTACAAGGCTTGTTCGATCAGTTTAAGCGCGAGGGTAACGACGATAATATTGCCATTACCAAAATGATTGCCGACAACATGGACCTTGCTAAGATCCTTAAAAAATCGGCTAAGAACTGGGACGGTGGATATACCATTGCAGGTATACTAGGCCATGGCGATGCATTTGTAATGCGCGACCCGGCTGGTATCCGCCCTGCTTACTACTACTATAACGATGAGTTTGTGGTTGCTACCTCAGAGCGACCAGCTATTCAAACTGCCTTCAATATTCCTTTCGAGGAGATCAAAGAAATTCAACCGGGGCACGCCTTGATCGTTAAGAAAAACGGTCATGTTTCGGAAGAACAGTTTAGCGAACCTACGGTAAAGAAATCTTGCTCTTTCGAGCGTATCTATTTCTCTCGTGGTAGTGATGCTGCTATTTACCGCGAACGTAAGCAATTAGGTAGATTACTTTGTCCGCAGATATTGGACGCTGTTGACAACGACATTAAAAACACAGTGTTCTCTTACATTCCTAACACTGCCGAGATTGCCTTTTATGGTATGGTAGAAGGGGTGAACAAATACGTGAAGAACTATCAGCGCGAACGCCTGCTAAACCGTGAGGACAAGATAACCGACGACGAGTTGAGCGAGGTATTAGCCCTGGCACCACGTGTTGAGAAAATTGCCATCAAAGACGTTAAACTGCGCACTTTTATTACCCAGGATGCAGACCGTACCGAAATGGTTGCCCACGTTTATGATACCACCTACGGATTAATCAAAAACTCTACCGACTCGTTGGTTGTGCTGGACGACTCGATTGTACGCGGTACCACACTGAAACAAAGTATCCTTAAAATATTAGACAGGTTAGGCCCTAAGAAGATCATTGTGGTATCATCCGCCCCGCAGATCCGTTACCCGGATTGTTATGGTATCGACATGTCGCGCATGGGTGAGTTTGTAGCCTTTGAAGCAGCTGTTAGCTTGTTGAAAGAGACAGGCCGCGAAAACGTGATATTGGATGTGTACCAAAAATGCGTTGCCGCTAAAGGCACACCTGCAGAGAAAGCTGAGAACTTTGTAAAAGCCATTTATGAGCCATTTACAGATCAGGAAATATCTGACCGTATTGCAAAGATCATTACACCTAAAGGTACTAAAGCCGAAATTAAGGTGATCTATCAAACACTTGATAACCTACATGTCGCTTGTCCAGAGCATTTAGGCGACTGGTATTTTTCTGGTGATTATCCAACCCCAGGTGGTAACAAAGTGGTTAACCGCGCCTTTGTTAACTGGATGGAAGGTAAAAACCAAAGAGCTTATATGTAATCAGAAATAAGTTTATAAGTTGATTGGGTTGAATTGTTGATTGAGTTTTCAAGCAATGGTTCAACCCAATTTTGTTTGGTATTGTTTAGGTTTTAAACTAAGTGGCCTGAATCGTTGTCAACGATTATTTATCCAAATAGTATAAATAAGAACTAACCAAGTCGTGTATATTCTCTTTGTAATTGTCGTAATATGGGCATAAGTCTGGATTAGCTTGTATTTCATTCCATTTATTTTGTATCATGCGCAAATCGGCTTTCCTAAACTCGAATGTCTGCTCTTCAAGTATGGCAGTCGCTTCTACCTTTACTTCGTAAGTTCCATAAAATAAGAGATCAAAGATCTCACTAAATTTACTTGAGCAATCTAATCCTCCTAATGCGAATACTAGCGTACCGTTACTATTTGTATTTTCTGGTTTTGTAATAGCTTGAAATAAAGGTTCTAACGCCCTGCTGTCGGCCAAATCATGTAAGCCCAAAGCTGATAGACTTCGCAATGCTGGCTTCGTGCTGTCTAATAGCGTAATCAGATAATCAACCGCTATTTCTTTATCTAATTCGATTAAGCGATTAACAGCGCTAAGCGCGTGTGGATCGTTCGATTCTATTTTTGATTTAAGTGTGACTATCTCGTTATCTTTATCTATTGGCATGGATTATCTGCTAAGTAGTAAATCAAAGATCTCAATTTTGGGGTGAACTTTTGGATATATAGAACCTAATCAACCACTTAACTCAATCAACCAATCACCAAACTCAGTCTGTAGTCGGGATAGGAGAGAAGACGATATGCGTTACCAGCTTGTCTAAAATTACAAAAGCCGCAATAATAAGGGCAACACCGGCTACGTAGTTTAGGCGGTGTACAAATTTTACAGAGATCCTGTCGCGCAGTTTGTTGGCATAGAAGGCCTTTACCGTGTCCATGCCAAATTGCACGGCAAGAATGGTGGCAAACATAATGGCAATCTTTAACTGCCTGTGATGTACACCAATGTGGTACATGGTGCTGGCTGTACCGATAACGGTAATCCAATGGAAAAGTAAGCTTGGGTTGAAGATGCACATCAAAAACCCTTTAAGAAAGTAGCCCGCGCGGTTTACACTTGCAGGTGTGTGTGTGTTGTAATCAACCTCGGCTTTTTTAAGCAGGTAATAAACGCCAATAGTAAATAATATAGCACATCCAATTACCCCTAGCCATACCTTAACGTTAGGAGGGACATCGAAAAATTGCGAACCAAATATAATAGCGCCCACAAATACAACATCGCTGGATACCACGCCAAGAGCTAAGGCAACCCCTGCGTGAAAGCCTTTCTCGATACTCGTTTTAATCAGAGCGAAAAATACCGGGCCGGTTAAGAAGGTCAATACCAGCCCTATACCTATGCCCGAAAATATAGCTTCTATCATTAATACAATTTAGTGTGCATTACAGCGGGGTAAAGCAATGCAATTTTAGGCATTTAACAAAGAAAGTAGCTAATTGTATTTATTTATTTTTTCAAAGTGTGTTCGTATTAAAAAAAAACTTTATGTTAGTGCCTCAAAACCCAATTATATTACATTGATGGAACAAAACAACGCTAACAGTAACCGATCGGCATTATACTCTCTAATAACGGTTTGGTTTTTCTGGGGCTTTTCGGCAGCATCAAACGGAGTGTTCATTCCTTTTTGCAAAGCTCACTTTCACTTAACACAGTTCGAATCACAATTAATTGACTTTACCTTTTACGGAGGTTATTTTATTGGCTCGTTAGTGTTGTATTTTGCATCGCAAGCTAGTAAAGTTGATATCCTGAACAAGATTGGATATAAAAATGCGATTGTTTTAGGTTTAGTAATCTCTACAGTAGGTGCATTATTGATGGTTCCTGCCATCAATGCAGGCGTATTCGGGTTTATCTTAGGTGCGTTTTTCATCATCGCAATTGGTTTTGCATTACAACAAACTGCCGTTAATCCATTTATTGTGGCTTTAGGCCCGCCAGAAACAGGTTCAACCCGCTTAAATCTGGCAGGTGGTGTAAACAACTTTGGTAGTATTTTAGGCCCGGTGGTTGTAAGCTTCCTGTTATTTGGTTCGGCAAGCAGCAACAGTAACGCAGTAGTATCTATATCATCTGTAAACAACCTGTATTATATATTGGCAGCTTTGTTCCTGGCGTTGGCGATCTTCTTTTGGGTAACTAAATTGCCTAAAGTAACCAGCGATGAGAAAATCGAAGCGAGTACAAAAGCTAACTTCCCGTTGTTTATCATTTTTATCGCTTTCTGTTTAATATTGGCGGCTACGCCTTTAAGCAATGCAACCGGCTTATCAGCGGCCTATTATGTATATGGTTCGTTGTTCGCAATCCTGGTTACGCTTGCGGTTTCATCTTCTACAGCAACCAAACAAAAAGAAGGCTGGGGTGCTATGAGATATCCTCAACTTATTTTGGGTATGCTCGCTATCTTTACTTACGTAGGTACAGAGGTTACTATTCAAAGTAACTTTGGCGCTTTGTTAGAAACTAAAGCATTTGGCAGCATTTCTGGTAAAGATATTGCACCATACATCTCATTATATTGGGGGAGCTTGATGATAGGCCGTTGGACTGGTGCCATCGGTGTATTCAACCTTTCGAAGAGTTCACGTATGATAATGACGATATTAGTTCCTTTTATAGCTTTTGCCGTAGTACTTGGAGCTAATGCGATTAGCCATGCAGATATTGCAAAACTTGCTCCTTACGGTATTTGCGTAGTATTTTTAATTGTGGGTTTCCTATTAGGTAAAGAAAAGCCTATCCGTACACTGAGCATATTTGGTTTAATGGGGGCAGCATTTATGCTAATCGGAATGCTTACCAGCGGTATTGTTGCTACTTACGCCTTCATCAGCGGTGGCTTATGCTGCTCAATTATGTGGCCTTCAATTTTCGCGTTATCATTAGCTGGTTTAGGCAAATACACTAGCCAGGGTTCGTCATTACTGATCATGATGATCTTGGGTGGTTCTATCATCCCTCCGGTGCAAGGTATCCTGGCCGATGGTAGTGGTAACCTGATCTCTGGCATGAGTGGTATTCACTTCTCATACATTATCCCGTTAATTGGTTTTGCTTACCTGGCGTTCTTCGCATGGAAAGCCGGAGCCGCGCTTCGTAAACAAGGTATCGATATTGATCATATCGAAGCTGGGGCAGGACACTAATTTTAGGGTATTTAGTCAACAGTCATTGTGCATTGGTTACTCAAATGTGTAAATGACCAGTGACAAATGACCAATGACTAAACGTAGTCTCAAACATATTTTATAACTTGGCCGACCTGTAATATGCAACAATTGCATACTACAGGTCGGCTTCGTTTTTAACACAAAATAATATATAATTACACCATCGATATGAGTGCTGCTAGCTCTAAAAGCAAAAGTTATGCTTTACCCCTAATTACCCTGACATCGCTTTTTTTTATGTGGGGATTTATTACCTGTATGAATGACGTGTTGATACCGCATCTTAAAAACCTGTTTCAGTTGAGCTATTTGCAGGCAATGCTGGTGCAGTTTTGCTTTTTCGGGGCGTACTTTATTGGGTCACTTATTTACTTCATCATTTCCTATTATAAAGGCGATCCTATCAATAAAATAGGCTATAAAAGCGGTATTCTGTTAGGTTTGGTAGTATCGGCTATAGGTTGTGCCTTGTTTTACCCAGCTGCATCATACGCAACTTATGGCCTGTTTTTAGGCGCATTGTTTGTGCTTGGGTTAGGTTTTACATTATTGCAGATATCGGCAAATGCCTACGTATCATTACTAGGCCCGGAGGAGAGCGCTTCGAGCCGATTGAACCTTACACAAGCATTTAATGCATTGGGTACCACAATAGCCCCGGTTTTAGGAGGGTACCTAATCCTGGAGTTCTTTGCTACCAATGGCGTTGTTACGGCAGAGTCGACCAAGATTCCTTATCTCGTTTTTGCAGGATTATTTATACTGCTTGGCGTTATCATTTATTTTGTAAAATTACCCGAATTTACTTCCGAAGCGATTGAAAGCAAAGGTTTAGGTGCGCTGAAATTCACTAATCTTAAATTAGGTGTTTTAGGTATTTTCTTTTACGTAGGTGGTGAGGTTGCTATCGGTAGTTTTATCGTTAGCTTTTTAAAGCAACACGATATTGCCGGTTTTACCGAGGCCGTAAGCAAAAACTACCTGGCACTATACTGGGGCGGCGCCATGATCGGGCGTTTCTTAGGTGCTATCTCTTTAAACAAGGGCATTGGTGCCGGTAAAAAAGCAATTTATATGCTTCTGACTGCGGCCGCGGTGTTTGGTGTGATCCTGTCTATTGTTGATCTTACATTTGCCCAGATCAGCTACTTCCTGATATTTATTGTATTGAACCTGTTGGCCTTTATGGTGGGTAAATCATCGCCGGGCCGTACGCTTGCTTTGTTTGCGGGTGTCAATGTTATTTTATTGCTGATCACCATTTTTACCGGCGGCCATTTAGCAATGTGGACTATCCTGGCTATCGGCTTATTTAACTCGATCATGTACTCTAATATTTATACGCTGGCCATTGCTGGCTTGGGTAAATATACCAGTCAGGGTTCGTCGTTATTGGTAATGGCTATTTTAGGGGGCGCGGTTATTCCGGTTATCCAGGGTGCTGTTGCCGACTTTGCGGGTATCCAGAAAGCCTTGTTCCTGCCGGCATTGTGCTATGTATATATCGTTTACTTCGGCTACTATTGCTGGAAGCATTTAAGCCACATCGAATTAGACGCACCGGCTAAGGGCGGGCATTAATTAATTTAGATCATAGTTGATGGTTCATAGATCATAGCCTGAACGGCGCTGTTATGAACCATCAACCATGAACTATGAACTAACAACATGAAACCAAGTTTCGACCTCATATTTATGAACCTGGCGACCGATCTGGCTAAACGCAGTCATTGTGTTAAGGCACAGGTTGGGGCTGTGTTAACTAAAGACTCGCGCATTATATCGATAGGATATAACGGCCCGCCGGCGGGTACGCATAATTGCGATATAGAATGGCCTGATACAGGCTGCCCACGCGACTCTAAGGGTAGCTGTTCACTTGCACTCCATGCCGAGGAGAACGCTATCTTATACGCCATGAAAAATGGTGCAGGGTTGGAAGGATCAACGATGTATACCACACTGTCGCCATGTTTGCCATGTGCGCGGCTGATCTTTTCGGCAGGGATTAAACAGGTTTATTTTCGCCACTCGTATGCCGAATATAAAGGACTTGCGAGTGACGAAGGTGTTGATTTTTTAAACCGGTTTGGGGTTAAAGCAGCTAAGTTTGAAGAGCCGCTTATTGACGTTTCGCTTTAAGTAAGGGCTCAACCCTGTCTAACGCAAATTGTAATTGTTCTTCTGGCGTAAGGTTAGTATTATCCAGAATGATAGCATCCTCGGCACGCACCAAAGGGCTTTCTTTACGTGTGGTGTCAGAGTAATCGCGGTGGGCAATGTTTTCAAATACTTCTTCGAGGGTAATATCTGGATTAGTTGGCTGCAATTCTTTAAAGCGACGTTCTGCACGTACTTTAGGGTCGGCGGTCATAAACAACTTCAATGGAGCGTTGGGGAATACAGCAGTGCCAATATCGCGTCCATCCATCACAATATTCTTTGATTTGCCCATGCGCTGCTGCTGCTTTACCATCTCTGTCCTCACGGCTTTAATAGCCGAAACAGGGCTTACATTGTTTGATACTGGCATTAAACGGATCTCGTCGGATACCTCTTCATCATTCAATAAAATATGAGTTTGATAATCCCGCGAGTGGAAGTTTAAATGGATATCGGGCAATACGGCTTCTACCGCTTTTTCATCGGTAATGTCGATGTTGTTGCGCAATAAATAAAGGGTTACTGCACGGTACATCGCGCCGCTATCAACATATATAAAGTGAAGTTTTTTGGCTAAGGCCTTGGCTAATGTGCTTTTTCCGCATGATGAATATCCATCAATAGCCACTACAATATTAGTACTCATTCGAGGGGCTAAATTACGAATATCTTTTTAGGATTACACCGATGGGAATTCTTTCCACGATCCCTGAAGTCAAAAATATAATTAGTTTTGGGTATGAATATAAGTAAGGCCGATATACAACGCGAGGTTTCTTTTAAGGCCTCACGCAGCGGCGGTAAGGGTGGGCAAAATGTAAACAAGGTATCAACCAAGGTCGAACTCAACTTTGATATAGATGCCTCGCAGTTGTTCACCGATGAAGAAAAGTTGATCCTGCATACCAAATTCGACTCGCGCTTAAACAAAGACGGATACATACAAGTAATATGCGATGAAGAACGCAGCCAATACTTAAACCGCGAAAAAGCGCTCGAAAAGCTACATGCCCTAATGGTGAAGGCTTTTGAAAAAACCAAACCACGCAAAGCCACTAAGGTAAGCAGGGCTGCAAAAGCTGCACGCTTAGATCAAAAGAAACTGCACGCAGGTAAAAAGGAAAATCGCCGTAAAAATTTCGACTACTAATTGAAGTGATACATTACCGTTAAGGATCCCCATTGGTGAGATCTCAGCATCTCTTTGGTATCTTTGGTATGGAAAGTAGCCGAAAGGTCAACAGTCCACCTGTCGCCGCTATTCCATGCTCCGCCTATCTGGTTGCTCACAATCAATCGTTCCGGAGTGCCCGTTACTTCTGCCATGCTTAAAACAGTTGGGTCTTCATTTGGGTTAGTAAATTTACCCGGTACCTGGCCCGATTTACTTTGTATAGTGGCGTCGTAACCAACGATATTAACCATGGGCTTATAGTAAAAGAATAATTCTTCATCGTTAGCTTTAACACCATTACGGTTCATCACCGTACTCTGAGTACTTACCGAGTTAAATAACTTATTAGTACGCCCCAAACGGAATAAAGGGCCAAAGCCTGCACCGGTAAATGCGTTACCCAGATTTGCATAAGAGCTAAAGTTAATATCAAATATCTCCTCTCTCAGGAGCATTTTATTATACTCGCCGGTTAAGGTGAACTTTAAGCCGCCTTTAACCTCATGGTCCCAGCCAAATGGGGGATAAAATCCGAATGTGTTATGAATAAACTTTTGCACCGGTTCGCCTTGCGCTTTTGAGCCTGTAAAACCAATTTGCGCACCTAGCTTTAAATTGCTTTGCTTTTTATAGAGCAGGTTGTAGGTAGCGCCTACATATAAATATGCTGCAAAAGGGCGGTCGATATTCCTTACGTCATCATAGGGGATATCAGGGTTTGAGCTTTGGATATTTCCCGATTGCGGGTTATACATCTTTTGTCCAAATTCTAACCCAAACACTTTATTGGCCAACTTGCCGCCTTCGTCAAAAGGCATGCCTTGGCGATAATAAACAAAAATACCGTTGGTATAGTAACGATCAGACCCCTGGCCTAAATATGCATCATTGTCTGATTGTATCCCAATCTCCTGCGAGCGGTATTGAGCTTTGATATGTAAAGAACAAAATATCAGTAAAATTGCGGCGGGTATAATTCTTTTCATTTAGTCAGGGGACATTTCTTAACTCAGCTAAAATATAAAAAGCCCCGAAATTTCGGGGCTTCTATAAATATTTAATTAAGAAATTTAAAAACCTGTTAATGAACCATTAATGGTTTGGGCTCTTCTTTTACGGTAAGGTCAATGGCATCTTCAACTTTTTCGTTTAATAAAGCCATTTCAATCACTTCGCGCATTTCTGTAACGTAATGAAACTGCATATCCTTAATGTAATCTTCCTTAATATCAAGGATATCCTTCTGATTCGATTTACACAAGATAACTTCCTTGATATTGGCCCGTTTAGCAGCCAGGATTTTCTCTTTAATTCCACCTACAGGCAGTACGCGGCCGCGCAAGGTTATCTCGCCAGTCATAGCTAAATGCGGTTTTACCTTACGTTGGGTAAACGCCGAAGTTAAAGCTGTAAGCATGGTAACACCTGCCGATGGTCCATCTTTTGGTGTCGCCCCTGCAGGTACGTGGATGTGAATATCCCATTGATCAAATAAACGCTGATCGATATTAAAGCGACCTGCATGCGAACGGAGATAAGCCAAAGCAATCGTAGCCGACTCTTTCATTACATCGCCAAGGCTACCGGTTAAGGTTAAACGGCCTTTGCCCGGGCTTAAACTAGCTTCGATAAATAATATATCACCACCAACTGAGGTCCAGGCAAGGCCTGTCACTACACCAGCTACTTTGTTGCCTTCATAAAGGTCTTTATCAAATATAGGTGCGCCTAATATTCTTTCGATATCGGTTTTGCTTACTGATGGATTGTAATCTTCTTCCAGCGCAATACTTTTAGCAACACCACGAATTACAGAACCTATCTTTTTATCGAGGTTACGTACGCCCGACTCGCGGGTATATTCTTCAACAACTTTCTCAATTACATCATTCTTCAACGATACCTGTTTGGCTTTTACGCCGTGCGCTTCGCGTTGTTTAGGTACCAAGTGCTGTTTGGCAATCTCAATTTTTTCTTCGATGGTGTAACCGTTAACCTCTATAATTTCCATACGGTCTAACAATGCCGGTTGGATAGAGCTTAATGAGTTGGCCGTAGCTATAAACATTACGTTAGAAAGATCGAAATCCAATTCTACATAGTTGTCATAAAACGTGCTGTTCTGCTCAGGGTCAAGTACCTCTAACAAGGCAGATGATGGATCACCACGGAAATCATTTCCCACCTTATCAATCTCATCTAAAATAAATACCGGGTTAGCAGCGCCAGCCTTTTTAATAGACTGGATAACACGACCAGGCATTGCCCCAATGTAAGTTTTGCGGTGACCGCGAATCTCGGCCTCATCACGCAAACCACCCAACGCCATACGCACATAACGGCGGCCCAGCGCCTTGGCAATTGATTTACCCAAAGAAGTTTTACCAACTCCCGGAGGGCCAACCAGGCAAAGGATAGGGGCTTTCATGTTGTGCTTTAGCTTAAGCACAGCCAGGTATTCGATAATACGTTGTTTAACCTTATCTAAGCCAAAGTGGTCTTTATCCAAAACCTTTTGTGCACGTTTAAGGTCGAAGTTATCTTTAGTAAATTCGTTCCAAGGCAGATCGAGAAGCAATTCCAGATAATTCATTTGCACTGAATAATCTGCTGCTGCAGGGTTAATGCGGTTAAGCTTATCCAGTTCTTTATTGAAGTGGTCGCTTATTTCTTTAGCCCATTTCTTTTTGGTAGCACGCTGACGGAGGTTATCCAGTTCCAGGTCGGGCGTATTGCCACCCAGCTCTTCTTGTATGGTTTTAAGCTGCTGGTTCAGGAAATAATCGCGTTGCTGTTTATCCAGATCTACACGTACCTTGGTTTGGATCTGGTTTTTTAATTCCAACATCTGCAATTCGGTAGTCAGATGCTCCAATACCTGATTGGCACGTTCGCGTAGGTTAATGGTCTCCAGCATGCGCTGCTTAACAGACATATCGGCATTCATGTTAGACGATATGAAGTTGATGAGGAACGAAATGCTTTCGATATTTTTAATAGCAATGCCAGCCTCGGTTGGAATATTGGGCGACATTTGCACTATGCTCATGGCCATGTCTTTAATAGACGATACCATGGCTTTAAATTCTTTATCTTCTTTAGGCCTTATCTCTTCAAAAGGTTCAATAGTAGCCTTGATATAAGGCTCGCTCTGAATTTCTTCTTTCAGGTGGAACCTCTTTTTACCCTGCAAAATAACGGTGGTATTACCATCGGGCATTTGCAGCATTTTAACAATAAGCGCTGTGGTACCAATGGTGTTAAGCTGGCTAAAGGTGGGGTCTTCGATGCTCACATCTTGTTGCGAAACCACCCCGATAATGCGTTCGCCTTTGTTAGCTTCGCGTACCAGTTTTATAGATTTATCCCTGCCAACTGTTATCGGAATAACCACGCCGGGGAATAATACAGTATTACGAAGAGGGAGAATTGCTAAAACTTCGGGCACCTGCTCATTGTTCATTTCTTCCTCATCCTCAGAAGACATCAGCGGAAAAAACTCGGAATCTTCGTTTATTACCGGTAATGTATTTTTAAAATCAAATGGATCGTAGCTCATTAGGGCGCCCTTTCTAAAATATATATAACGTCAAGTTGTCAGCTTTATTGGTAATAACCGCTTTTTGAGTGCCGTATTAGTATAAATTGCTGTTCCATCGCTTATGGTTCAAGAGATGTGCCAAGATACGATTATCGATTGGGATAAACATTTTGCTTTGGTAATAACTTGATTTTTATGATTTTAAACAGAATGTTAAAATAGTGTTTGATAAATATTAATGGTGTGTTAGCATGAAAAATAGTCAGCAGATGGCCCGTAGTGGCCTGGTATTTGCAAATATTTGACAAATAATTGCTCTGTTTGCATAATAAATTTTAACATTGGCAGTTATTTGTATATTCATTTTGTTACTGTTTTAGTCCCTGATGAGGTTACCGGTCATACTTGTTGTATTAGCTATAACATCCGCTAAAGTCTCTTCGGCGCAAAATGCTTATGTTAAATTAGGCCAACAGGCGCTAATGGAGGGAGATTTTAAGGTTGCGGTTCAGCGACTGGAACGCGCATGCATTATTGACTCTACCAATACCGATGCCTTATGGATGCTTGGCTACTCTTACTATCACAGTGCTAATTACAAAAAATCGATTACTGCCTATACACGTGTTGTAGCTATAAAGCCGGCAGATGCAACATCGTACTACTATCGTGCAAGAGCTAAAACGTATATGGCGAAGGATAATTCACTTTCGGCGCAGGAACGGGATAAGTATCTTTATGGCGCAATTGTAGATTTTACCAAGTCGATATACCTGGAGCCAACTGATGCCAAATATTATCAGAACAGGGGGATAGCTTATCGGGAATACGGTGTTTTTAAACTCGACCCAACATCCAAATCAACCTATGATAAAGTACGCGGCATCAATGCCCTGAGGGCTTCTATAGGCGACCTGGAGAAGGTGTTAAATGATAACCCCAGCCGGGCAGATATTGCATCGCTACTTGATATATCTAAAGAAAAGCTGGCCACTGCCGTTGGCCATCGTTAAGCTTATTTTACAAACTTTCCTTTAATAATATACCTGTTGTTACCCAGCAAAATAACGTGCTGCGTTTTGTCAATAGTATAAACCGAATCTGGTAGATAGGTAAGCACTTCGCGGGTTTCGTAAAGCATGTTTTTAATGTGGTTTACGATGCGTATACAGCTTACCTTATCGCCGGTTTTAGCTACGGTTAGCTCACGTGTTTTCAGATCGGGGGTAATTGCCTTATAGGTAGTGCTGTCGCCTGCTGTGTTTATCGTGTAACTTTGACGCCATGAAGGTTTATTAATATCTGACGATGCGAACAAACTTAGCTCGTGGCCCCAGTTGGCTATCTTAACGTTTTTGGTTTCGCTCGCGCCGTTATGGTTAACCGTTTTGTTAACCGTTGGGTTGCTACGGTTAAGGCGTGTAGAATCGGCGTTAATGAAACCCTTCAGGTCGAAGTATTTATACTGGCCCGTGGTTTCTTTAACATCGGGCTTACAAGCCACTAAGGCAGTGGATATAAAAAAAGAATAGCAGATGGCTAACCATCTGCTATGTAATTTATACAAGTACATTCCCTGTCATTTCCTCCGGGATATCAACTCCCAGTATGGTGAGTACGGTAGGAGCGATATCACCCAATTTACCGTCTTTCACTTGTTTAACATCATTATCAATTATAATACATGGCACCAGGTTGGTAGTGTGCGCTGTATTTGGCGAGCCATCCTCGTTGATCATGAAATCGGCATTACCATGATCGGCAATGATGATGAATGAATAGCCATTTTTTAAACCGGTTTCAACAACCGCTTTAGTGGTGGCATCAACAGTTTCGGCAGCTTTAACTACAGCTTCAAATACACCAGTATGGCCCACCATGTCGGTATTAGCAAAGTTAAGGCAGATAAAATCGGCCCAACCGCTTTCCAGTTCCGGTAAAATGGCATCGCGGATACCTTCGGCACTCATTTCGGGCTGTAAATCGTAAGTAGCAACCTTTGGTGATGGCACTAAAAGGCGTTTTTCGCCTGTGAACTCTTTTTCGCGGCCTCCCGAGAAAAAGAAAGTTACGTGCGGATATTTCTCAGTTTCGGCAATACGGATTTGGGTTTTACCGGCATCCTGTAAAACTTCGCCTAACGTTTTTACCAGATCGTCTTTTGTGAATACCACATCGACATTTTTAAATGTCTCGTCGTAAGTAGTCATGGTGATGTAACGCAGCTTCAACGGAACCATGTTTTGTTCATGAAACTCTTTTTGCGTTAGCGCAAGGGTAATTTCGCGGCCGCGGTCGGTGCGGAAATTGAAGCACAATACCACGTCGCCATCCTTGATCACTGCAAGCGGCTGGCCGTCTGCGCCTACATTAACAATAGGTTGTACAAATTCATCAGTAACACCATCGGCATACGATTGCTTAATAGCACCTAACAAATCGGTAGTCGCTTTGCCTGTGCCATGTACCATTACGTCGTAAGCCAGTTTAACGCGCTCCCAACGGTTATCGCGGTCCATTGCATAATAGCGGCCAATAGCCGAAGCAATCTTAACTGGCGTATCTTTAATATGGTTTTCCAGATCGGCGATATAGCCTGCACCTGCATTCGGGTCAGTGTCGCGGCCATCTAAAAAGGCATGGATAAATACTTTTTCCAAACCAAATTCGCCGGCTGCATCACACAGTCCTTTTACGTGTTTAATATGCGAGTGTACGCCACCGTCTGATACCAGGCCGATAAAGTGTACATCTTTGTTGTTTTCTTTAGCGTAATCGAAAGCGCTTTTAATTACTGCGTTGGTGGGTAGTTCGTGATCATCAACCGCTTTGTGAATTCGGCCAAGTTCCTGGTAAACCACACGGCCTGCACCCAGGTTCATGTGTCCTACTTCAGAGTTGCCCATTTGTCCGTCGGGCAAACCAACGGCCATGCCAGATGCTTCAAGTTTTGAGTTGGGATAAGTGCTGATCAGATGGTCGAAAAAAGGAGTTTCGGCATTAAATATAGCGTCAGATTTGTCATGACGGCCGTATCCCCAGCCATCCAAAATCAATAGGGCGAGTTTTTTTTGTTGTTCCACAGTGCAAATATAGATTTTATGTTTATTGGTGGGTAGTCATTAGGCTACTATGTTGTTACGTACTATAGAAATTACTTTGTGTTAGTAAACTCAACCCCATAAAGTATCGCTGCTTCGAGTACATTTATGTTTATATCCTTTAGGGTTTTAAATTTGATGCAATAGCCTGTAACACTAGCTTTGCCCAATGTTTTCCCATAGGTCTGGGTTAAATATGTTTTATCGTCGAGTCCAAGAATATAAACAGAGATTCCGGTTGTATTTGCACTCATACCAATTTGATAAAACTCCTTGCTCGTTCCGTTGGCATATTTTATAAAATAGGAACCGTATCCTACGTTAGGGTTAGATACAATCTTACCTTCCTCGTTCTTTCCATCCAGGAACCATAGTTTACATCCAGGTAATGTTTCCAGGATGTGCTTGTGCAAGGTGTTCATGTCACTCCGCTTGGGTTGGGGCTGGCTTTCGATATAAGCCCTGATTTCTTCCTGTATGTCCATAACGCAATATTAAATCAACAATCGTAGACCTTATTATCTCAAAATTCGCTTTATTTCTGGTTATACAATGTAACATTCTCCTAAATCAACTAATTTATCAAACTAAATAATTGTCAATTGTTTTTACTTTTGACGTTTAATACACCACGATTTTGGATAAAGAACTTATAGACCCAATTATAAAAAATGCCCTGTTAGAAGATATTGGCGATGGCGACCATACTTCACTGGCAACTATTTTACCAGGTACTAAGGGTAAAGCCCGTTTAATAGTTAAGGATACAGGTATATTGGCTGGTGTTGAGCTGGCCGAAGAAATATGCCGTATTGTTGATCCTGAACTTAAGATGGATGTGCTGATAAAAGATGGTACTCCTGTTAAACCTGGCGATATAGCCTTTACACTGGAAGGCAGCGTGCATTGCATTTTAAAAGCAGAGCGTGTAGTGTTGAACTGTATGCAACGTATGTCGGGCATTGCAACACGCACCAATCAGATTGTTTCGATGCTTAAAGGTACAGGTACCAAGGTGCTGGATACCCGCAAAACAACTCCTGGAATGCGTTACCTTGAGAAATGGGCGGTAAAAATTGGTGGTGGTGTAAATCACCGTTTTGGTTTGTATGATATGATCCTGATCAAGGATAACCATGTCGACTATTCGGGAGGTATCAGAAATGCTATAACCAACGCCCGGGAGTACCTGAAAACACAGGACAAAGACCTGCAAATAGAGATCGAAGTAAGAAACCTGGAAGAACTGGAAGAGGTTTTGCAGGTCGGCGGAGTTGACCGTATTTTGCTCGATAACTTTAAGCCCGACGTGTTACAGCAAGCCGTGGCTATGAACGAAGGCCGCTATATAACCGAAGCATCTGGCGGCATTACCGCAGATAATATTATGGATTATGCTAACGCTGGTGTTGATTATATATCGATAGGAGCACTTACCCATTCTGTAAACAGTTTAGATCTAAGCCTAAAAGCGATTAAAGAATGATTGAGGTAATTACTAACATATCTTTTAGTAATATTGTGGTAAAATGATTTCTGTTTACTCAATTTCAGCGCTCATTCTGGCTTATTTGTTTGGTTCTATTCCAACTGCTGTTTGGATAGGTCAGGCATTTTATGGCATAGATATAAGGGAGTATGGCAGCGGGAATGCCGGCGCTACCAATACCTTTAGGGTGCTGGGAAAAAAAGCAGGTATACCTGTAATGCTTATTGATATTTTAAAAGGCTGGACGGCTACCAACCTGGCCTATTTTATACCCATTTCTTTGGTTGGGCACCACAATTCTATCGCATTTACCAATTACGAACTCGCCTTAGGTATCACCGCTGTAATGGGCCATTTGTTCCCAATTTTTGCAGGTTTTAGGGGTGGTAAAGGCATTGCCACATTATTTGGAATGGTTTTGGCTGTGCACTTGCAGGCTGCTTTGCTTTGTGTGTTTGTATTTATACTGGTGCTGCTGATAACACGGTATGTTTCCCTTGGTTCAATTTTGGCTGGGTTTATGTATCCGATAGCGGTAATATTTATTTTCCCGGTTTATATTAAATCGGTGGTGATATACGGTATGTGTATGTGCATATTGATATTAGTTACACACCAGAAAAATATCGAACGTTTATTAAAGGGCAAAGAGTCGAAAGTTAATTTGTTTAAGAAGAAAACTGCCTGACATTTATGAGAAGATTCAATTTTTTAGGTGCAATGGCTATCGCCATTGTGCTTTTTTCATGTTCAACCGTACCGTTAACCGGCCGCAAGCAACTTAATGTGGTAAGTGATGCCGAGGTTAACCAATCTGCCGCTACAAGTTATAGCCAGTTATTGAGCGATCCTAAAACCAAAGTGATCAAAGGCACCAGTGATGCCCAGCGTGTACAGCGAGTGGGTAACCAGCTGGCAACTGCCATTCAAAATTATCTGCAGCAAAATGGCTACGCCAATCAATACAATTTTAATTGGCAATTTAACCTCATTCAAAGCAGCGAGGTAAATGCCTGGTGTATGCCCGGGGGTAAAGTAGCTGTTTACAGCGGCATTTTGCCCTATACGCAAGACGATGCCGGTTTGGCTACGGTGTTAGGCCACGAGATAGGTCACGCCATTGCCCGCCACTCTGCGGAGCGTATTTCACAGCAACAGGTTGCACAAGGCGTAGGCTCTGCTATAGGTGTTGCCGCAAACGGATCGAACTCTGCTACCGTTGGAATTATCAATCAATTGTACGGCGTAGGTGGACAGCTGGTACTGTTGAAATACTCCCGCGATCAGGAGTCGGAAGCAGATAGGCTGGGACTAACTTTTATGGCCATGGCGGGATACGATCCTAATAATGCGCTGGCTTTCTGGAAACGTATGGCGGCATCTAACCAGGGAGGCGGTACACCGGAGTTGTTAAGCACTCACCCGGCAGATGCAACACGTATTGCAGCCATCCAGCGCAACATACCAGAGGCCATGAAGTACTATCATAAATAATGGCCAAAAGGCGCTTTCTCACCGCGCAGTGGCGAAACTGGCTAATGCTCAATTATGAAGTTGATCCTGCCATTTTAAAACCACACTTGCCTGCCTTTACCGAACTCGATTTGTGGAATGGTAAAGTCTTGGTGAGTATGGTTGGCTTTATGTTTTTGGATACCCGGGTGATGGGTATAAAATGGCCATTCCATATCAATTTTGAAGAAGTGAACCTGCGTTTCTACGTTCGGTACTTCGACGGGAAAGAATGGAAGCGCGGCGCGGTGTTTATCAGTGAGCTTGTTCCTAAGCATATTATCCCTGTTATTGCCAATAACCTTTATAACGAGCACTATAAAGCGCTACCCATGCGCCATAACATTGTACCTATTGGTAATGACCATACTTATTATGATTACCAATGGAAATTTAAAGGCCGATGGAATAAACTTGGTGCAACGATAAGCAATGTTTTTACAGACATCCAACTAGGAAGTGCCGAAGAGTTTATTTTTGAGCATTATTGGGGCTACAACCGCATGGACGACAGTAAGGCACTCGAGTACGCTGTAGAACATGTATCGTGGCAGGTAGCGGTTGTAAAAGACCCCGTTTTTGAGGGTGATATTGCTGCATTGTATGGTGCCGAGTTCGAGCCTTTCTTAAAGCGCCAGCCTTATTCGGCTTTCTTTGCAAATGGATCTGAAGTGGCTGTTAGGATTGCGGGGAAAATTGAGACTGCCCCAATACCTCCAGTATAGCTTTTACTTTTAGCAAGCACTCTTCGTATTCGAAGACGGCATCTGCTTGGTAGGTAATGGCACTACCAGCCTGAAACGACAGGTATTTCTCCACGGCATTATAGAGAATACTTCTGATCACCACATTGAAATCGAAATCACCGTCGGGACTAAAATAGCCGATAGCACCGGAATATATACCTCGCCTGGTGCGCTCGTATTCCTCCATCAGTTGCATGGCGCGTATCTTAGGAGCGCCTGTCATGCTACCCATCGGGAAAGTGTTTCTGATGGCATCCACAGCCGGGATGTGTGCATCCAATTCACACACCACAGTTGAGATCATCTGATGAACCTGCTTAAAGCTGTAAATGCCAAATAACTCTTCAACCCTAACTGTACCTGCAATTGCGGAGTGCGTTAGGTCATTTCGTACCAAGTCTACAATCATTACATTTTCCTGTTGCTCCTTGGAGTTACTACGAAGATTCTGAATGTTAGCGTTATCATCGGTAGCGTTAGCACCACGCTTTGCAGTCCCCTTAATAGGTTGAGAGATAAGCTTGTTTTCGCGCTTAGCTAAAAACCTTTCGGGCGAAGCGCAAAGGATATATTGTTGATGATACTTAAAAAAGCAGGCAAAAGGGTTAGGAGAAACCCTGTTCAAGTTTTCAAATATATCAACTGGGTTTATTGAAGCAACCTCTGCGTAAAACTCCTGGCAAAAATTGGTAACGTAGATATCACCGCGATTAATATGGGCTTTTACTCGGTTAACAGCGTCGATGTATTCGGCCCTATTGAAACGTGTTTGGATTAGAAGGTCAGATGGGCTTTTGTCAGAGTTTAGTTTGAAAGCGTTAATGGTGTTCCATATATCGTCCGCACCGTCAGCTAGTATTTCCACTTCGTTATTTTTGATAACGATTAAATGTTTGGGCACGAAGAAATAAAGGTCAGGTAAATGCAGATGGTCATCATTAGCCGAATTCACGTCCTCGATTTCATTCTTCAGATCATACCCTAAGAATCCGGTCATCCACTCGTTGTGAGTCGACTTAAAATCGGCGAGGGCCTTAAAGGCATCGCCTGCCTTAGCAGTTACTTCAGCCTTAACATCGACAGCAATTAGTGCGTCGAACTTTGAATAACGGTCTGCGAAATTGTTGGAGTCCAGATAGCATGCCACATCAAAATTTGCCGCCCAATGGAGGACTTTTTGTTTAAATAGCGCAATGTTATCGGAATGGAATATCACAGGGCAAAAATAGTAAAGGCTCCGGGTTGTCGGAGCCTTTAATGCATTATCTTATTAAACTTGTCAATGCGAGGAGCGAAGCAATCTCGTAGCTATGCAAATAGAAGATGCTTGCGACGAGATTGCCACGCTATCGCTCGCAATGACAAAGAGGAAAGTTTTTAGTGCAACACTAAAGTTTGTTTCCTATCCGGACCTACTGAAAGGTACTTAACAGGAACGCCCAATTCAGCCTCTAAAAATTCGATGTAAGAATTTAATTTAGCAGGGATCTCAGACAATTCGGTAATACCGGTTAAGTCTTCGTTCCAGCCATCAATTTCCTTATAAACCGGTTCTGGTTTAATGGTGCAAATATCGTATGGCATGTAATCTATAGTTTCGCCCTGATAATTGTAATGTGTACAAGCATAGATTTTTTCGAAACCACTCAACACGTCAGCTTTGGTCATTACTAGTTCGGTTACGCCGTTAAGCATAATAGCGTATTTCAAAGCCGGAAGATCGATCCAACCTGTACGGCGTGGGCGACCAGTAGTAGCACCAAATTCATGACCGATTTTGCGTAGTTCTTCACCAACTTCGTTATCTAACTCGGTAGGGAAGGGGCCACCGCCAACACGGGTGCAATAAGCTTTGAAGATACCGATCACCTCACCAATTTGGCGAGGAGCTATACCTAAACCGGTACATGCACCGGCAGCAGTAGTATTTGATGAGGTAACAAATGGGTATGAACCGAAGTCGATATCCAGCATGGCACCTTGTGCGCCTTCTGCCAATACTTTTTTACCTTCTTTAATGTAGTTATTAACCAGGTGCTCAGAATCAACTAATGGGAATTGTTTGATTAGCTCAATGGCTTCGAAGAAAGAAGCCTCACGCTCGCTAAAATCTGGCACCTCACCATATAAAGCCTGTAGCATAGAGGTGTGTTTATCAGCCAGTTTCTGGTAACGCTCTTTAAAATCCGGTAAAGTGATATCGCCAATACGTAAACCATTACGACCGGTTTTATCCATATAAGTAGGGCCAATACCTTTTAAGGTAGAACCAATTTTACCTTCGCCCATTTTCTTTTCAGAAGCAGCATCAAGCAACTGGTGTGTTGGGATGATCAAGTGTGCTTTTTTAGCAATCTGCAGGTTCTTTTTAGCCAGTAGGTCGTGGCCTGCGTCTTTCAATTTATCTAATTCCTTTTTCAGGGTGATAGGGTCTATCACTACGCCATTACCAATGAGGTTCATGGTGTTTTCGAAGAAAATGCCCGAAGGTATTGTGTTCAGTACAAATTTTTTACCGTCAAACTCAAGGGTGTGCCCGGCATTTGGTCCGCCTTGGAAGCGGGCAATCAGGTCGTAACCTGCACTTAATACGTCAACAATTTTTCCCTTGCCTTCGTCGCCCCATTGGAGGCCTAATAAAACATCAACAGCCATTACTTATTTAAATAATTCTTCTTTTAATAATCAAAGAACATGTCATTCCGTCCATTAGCCAACAGAGCGGTATCCCACATGCAGGGTTATTATAAATTAAAGAGTTTACGCTTTTGCGAAATGCCAATAAACTGACATGAACTACCCACAGCGCTTTAACAACGCAAAGGTATCATCATCAGCGTATTTATCGCTATAAAATTTCAAATGATTAAGAAACGCGCTCTTCTACGATACCTTTCTGTCGCAGAAACCTTCTTTTAATTTAGTACAGTTTCCGTACAGATTTAACGAGTGGTGTTTGATCTCAAACTTAAGCAACTCGCCCATCATACTTTGTATCTGCTGTATACGTGGGTCGCAAAACTCTACCACCTTACCGCAATCGATGCAAATAATATGATCGTGCTGCTTATAGCCATAAGATTTTTCGAACTGAGCCATATTTTTACCAAACTGATGCTTGGTAACCAAATCGCACGATACCAATAACTCTAGGGTATTATATACCGTTGCGCGGCTTACGCGATACTTTTTGTTTTTCATGTGGATGTATAAAGACTCCACATCAAAGTGATCGCTTCTGGAATAAATTTCTTCTAGTATGGCAAAGCGCTCAGGCGTTTTTCTGAGGCTTTTATTTTCGAGATACGCCTCGAAAATTTTTTTAACCATATCAATGGTTTCCTGCTGAGGCATAGTTAATATTTAGCAGTTCAAAGGTATTAATTATTTTGGTTTGTTTGTAGTGGTTGCTTAAGTTAAGCAGTTGATTTGGTTGGATTAAGTTAAGCAGTTTATAACACAATCAATTTAATCCAACTCGTCAACTAATCAACCTTAAGACGCCTTCTCCACCGTTTGAGCAGAGTCGAAACGGGTTACCGAGGTTATACCTCTTACCGTTTTTAAGCGTTTTATCAGGTTGTCAAGGTGCTCGCGGTCGTTAACGTAAACCATTATTGTACCTTCAAAAATTCCGTTATCGCTATCTACAGTAATAGAACGGATGTTTACCTTAAAGTCGTTTGATATAACAGTGGTTAGCTTATTGATCAAGCCCACATCGTCTATCCCCGTAATACGCAAGCCGGTTAAAAAAGCCAGTTCGTGCTGGTTAGTCCAACGGGCTTTAACCACACGGTACCCATAATTACTCATCAGTTTGGTGGCGTTAGGGCAGTTGGTGCGGTGAATTTTGATACCATCGTTAATGGTAATAAATCCAAACACGTCATCGCCTGGTATTGGGTTGCAGCAATTGGCCAGTTTGTAGTCTATCTTCTGCATGTCCTCGCCAATCAGCAATATGTCGCTGTCTTTGGTTTTGATATTGCGGAGCAGGCTTTGTACCTGGTCATTCTCAATTTTATCCTGAGGCTTATTATCGACAACTTTTTCTGAAGCCTGGTATTCTTTCAAGTCCTTCATGTCTATCAAACCCTTTGCTACATTGTAGAATAGCTCCTGGGTTGATGGTAGCTTGAAGTAATAGCTCAGTTTCTGTATGTTCTCAGAATTGTAAGTGATCTTTAATGATTTCAGCTTACGCTCCAGTATCTCCTTACCGTCTTCGGCAATTTTGCGTTTCTCTTCTTTTAAGGCCGATTTAATTTTGGCTTTAGCCTTAGCTGTAACTACAAAGTTTAACCAGTCTTCCTTAGGGGTTTGCTTGCTCGAGGTGATAATCTCCACCTGGTCGCCGTTTTGCAGCTTATGGCTTAACGGTACCAGCTTGTGATTAACCTTGGCACCGATACAACTTGCACCCACATCAGAGTGGATCTCGAAGGCAAAGTCGAGCGCAGTGGCGTTTAATGGTAGCTGTAGCAGGGCTCCTTTGGGCGTAAAAATGAAGATCTCATCAGAGAAAAGGTTCATTTTAAAATCATCCAAAAAGTCGAGCGCGTTGCTATCCGGGTTGCGCAGCATTTCGCGCACTTTATGTATCCATTGGTCGAGACCGTTGTCTGACGATGATTCTTTGTATTTCCAGTGTGCAGCAAAACCTTTTTCGGCAATCTCGTTCATTCGTTTGGTACGGATTTGCACTTCTACCCACTGGCCACGCGGACCCATTACGGTGGTGTGCAGCGATTCGTAACCGTTTACTTTAGGCGATGATATCCAGTCGCGCAAACGATCGGGGTTAGGGCGATACTCGTCGGTAACAATGGAGTAGGCTTTCCAACACTCCGCTTTTTCGTTTTCGGGCGCACTATCTAAAATAATGCGGATAGCAAACAAGTCGTAAACCTCCTCAAAAGGTATGGCCTTGTTTTTCATCTTATTCCAAATGGAGTGGATAGATTTTGGCCGTCCGAAAACTTCGGCATGTAAGCCTTGTGCTTCTAATGTCTTCTTTATCGGATCAATAAAATCGCGGATAAAGCGCTCGCGCTCCGCCTTCTTTTCGTTGAGCTTATTTTTGATAAACTGGTAGGTTTCGCTTTCCATATATTTCATAGAAAGGTCTTCCAGTTCAGATTTTATGGCATACAAACCCAGGCGGTGGGCGAGTGGGGCATAGAGATAAACCGTTTCGGACGATAGCTTTAATTGCTTATCGCGGGGCATAAACTCCATGGTGCGCATATTGTGCAGACGGTCTGCCAGCTTAATCAATATCACCCTCACATCGTCTGCTAGAGTAAGCAGCATTTTACGGAAGTTTTCGGCCTGTAATGAGCTGTTGGTGTCAAATACACCCGAAATTTTGGTAAGCCCATCGATGATCTTTGCAACCTTTTTACCAAACTCCCGTTCAATATCATCTAAGGTAACATCGGTGTCTTCAACAACATCGTGTAATAAAGCACATACAATGGAGGTAGTACCCAAACCAATTTCTTCGGCAGCTATTTGTGCTACTGCAATAGGGTGGTATATGTATGGCTCGCCCGATTTGCGGCGCATGTTTTTATGGCTTTCTAAGGCCATATCAAAAGCTAAACGAATAAGGCGCTTATCGCCTTTTTGCATAGTAGGCTTACACGCACGCAGCAGGGCCCGGTATCTTTTCAGAATCTCATTCTTCTCCGCTTCCAGGTCAATCACTAATTCTTTCATAATACGGCGTAACTACTAACTAATAAAATAGATAACAAGAAAATTAATTATAGGTTGTAACTTAGAATCACAAAATAAATGCGTTAATTTTGTAATAGTAAATATATGAAATTTTTTACGTTTTTGATGCTGCTGTGTTGTTTTGCGGGCTTTGCCAATGCGCAAACCGACCTGCCGCACCCGAAACTTGGGAAAAATGACACCATAAAAACATATATGACCGTGCTTGACGGGGAGCTGGTACCATGGACAGTTACTCCTGAAGTGAAGATAGTAGACACCCGTATATTTGCCAGCGAGGCAGATCGCCAGGCTTACTACCGTCTTAAATATAATGTAATGAAGGTGTTGCCTTACGCCCGGTTTGCCAGCCAACGGTATGCGCAATTACAGCGCGATTTGGCAACTACCGGCGATAAAGGCAAGCAAAAAGAAATGATCAACGCTTGTGAAACGCAGATCAAAGAACTTTTTAACCGCGAAATAAAGAATCTAACCATTAATCAGGGCGAAGTACTGATTAAACTGGTAAGCCGGGAAACTGGCACTACAAGTTTTGCTATGGCTAAAGATTTAAAGGGCGGTTTCCACGCCTTTATGTTCCAATCAGTGGCCCGTATTTTTGGCCATAATCTCAAGGAATCTTACGACCCAACCACCGAGCGCGATATTGAGACTATTTTGCATGATGCAGGATATACCTCATATTTGTACTAATGGACAACGGTAATATCTACCAATTTAACGTACAACAGTTAAATGGTGAACAAATAAGCCTGAAACGCTACCAAAATAAAGTTTTATTGATCGTAAACACAGCCTCTCAATGCGGGTTTACACCTCAAATGGCCGAATTAGTAGAGCTAAAAAAGTCTTTCTTAGGTAAAGATTTCGAAATTTTAGCTTTTCCTTCTAACGATTTTGGCGGGCAGGAGCCGCTGAATGGCGACGAGATCATCACCTTTTGCGAACGCTTCGACACTAACTTCCCGACGTTTGAAAAAATACGGGTACGCGGACCCTATGCCGATCCGCTTTATAAGTACCTGGCAGATAAAAAGCAGAATGGAAAGGTTGGCGCCGCACCGCGCTGGAATTTTCACAAGTACCTGGTTGACAAGAACGGGCAAGTGGTTGATTTCTTTTATCCTTTTACCAAGCCTGGCTCATCAAAAATAAAGAAGAAGATAGCGCACTTATTGGCGCGTTAATTATTAAAACTATCAATGACTAAATTAGATATATTGGTTTTAGCCGCCCATCCGGACGATGCTGAATTGGGCTGCTCGGGAACTATTGCGAAACACTTGGCATTGGGCTATAAAGTTGGTGTTGTAGACCTTACTCGCGGCGAACTAGGCACCCGCGGCTCTGCAGAGATCCGCGATCAGGAAGCGGCGGCTGCTAGTGAGATATTAGGACTTACTATTCGCGAGAACTTAGGTATACCCGATGGATTTTTTACCAATACTAAAGAATACCAACTGAAAGTTATCGAGGCTATCCGCAAGTACCAGCCTGAAATAGTAATTGGAAACGCGTATCACGACCGCCATCCAGATCATGGTCGTGCGAACCAGTTGATAGAGGACGCATGTTTTTTAGCGGGCTTACGTAAGATAGAAACCAGTGTGAACGGCGAGCCACAGCAAGAGTGGCGACCTAAGCAGGTGCTGCATTTTATACAAGATCGCTACATTAAGCCCGATATATTAATTGATATCTCCGATTATTGGGATATCAAGATAGCGAGCATCTATGCGTATGGATCTCAATTTCATAATCCAAACTGGGAAAATGAACCGCAGACTTACATCTCCACCCCTGAATTTATTCATGTTATTGAAGCGCGTGCCCGCGAGTTTGGTAAAAGTATAGGTGCCAAATATGCCGAAGGTTTTACATCGCGCGACTTATTAGGTGTAGATAATTTGTTTAATCTGAGATAAGAGAGTAGTTGATGGTTAGGTTTTTTTGTGGAGAATACCTTTCTCCACACTTTCCTCAATTAACTGTTTGGCGAATGCCCAAAGCGTTTCGGAACCATTCTTGATCACGCTTTTTTTCTCAACTACTTTTCCATAGTCAACGGAAAATTCTTTCCAGGTGCCACCTCCGTTAGATACGTTCTGTAATAATGGTTCGAGTCTGTCCATTGCGCGGGCAAATTTTGCTTCGGGCGTTTCAGAATCTTCAAACTCTTGCCAGATAGCAATATACTCATTGGCCTGTTCGGTAGGCAACAACCCAAATATTCTTTCTGCTGCCTTTTGTTCGGCTTCGGTGTTAGTATGGGCCACAACTGAATCGTACAAAAAAATATCTCCAGCGTCAATTTCAACTACGTCATGTATCAGCAGCATTTTCACTACTTTCAATACATCTACGGGTTCATTGGCGTGTTCGGCCAATAATAACGCCATAATTGCCAAATGCCAGCTATGCTCGGCATCATTTTCGTGCCGAGGGCTGTTAAACAACCTTGTTTTCCTGAAAATGTATTTGACTTTGTCTATCTCGTGGATGAATTCCACTTGTTTTAGAAGGCGCTCAAATTCCATAATGTTATGGCTAATTAAGTAAATGGTTGATTGAGTTGATTAGTTGGCGGCGTTTAAAACGTTAACCTGAACGTAAGTCGAGTCTTGAAACCACTCACCTGATCAACTCAATCAACTGCTCACTGTCATAAAATAAGAAGGCCCCGATTTCGTCGGGGCCTTCTTGTTTTATGACTTGATATACTCAAAACGGTTATTGTCCTGGTTTCGTTGTCTGATGAGTTTGTGCTCGTTAGATAGTTTCAGCAGGATACCTGATAATTCTGAAGTTTTAAAATCGGTATCAAAGTTTTCTTTACAGTATTCTGCAATAGAGGATATAGAGCGGGCTTCGGCAAAGAAATCGCTGCCTAATAATTGATATAATATTTTAGTGGCACCTGGTTTCTTTTTAGCGGGTGCAAAAGTTGCTTCTTCGCCCGCTTCCGTTCTTTGTGGTTTACGGGTAAAGTGTTCAAAACCTTCGCCATCACTTTCTATTAATGCATCTAACAATTTGTCGATAATGCGTAGCTGTACAGCCTCAGATTGAAATGAATTTACAACTTCTGATATTTCCAGTAGCTGTCTTTTTAATTTGTCAGTGTGTTTGCTCATAGTAAATATTAGTGCCCCCTTGTAAAGTAGTAGAACAGCACTACACCAAATGTATAATGCTTATTTACGTTTATTATAAAATATTATTGCTTATAGTAATAAACGTGAAACGGCAATAATAGTATCTTATGGGCTAAAAAGATTAACTACATTGTGTTAAATTGACACTTGTAGCAAAATTATTACACTTCGCAACCCTTTAGGATGGTTTTCATGGTGTTAATGCCATCATCAATGTGGTTTTTGTCCATAATCAGCGCCGGGCGGAACCTTATGCTTTTTTCACCACACCCTAAAAACATAGTATTATTTTCTAGTCCGGATGTTATGAAATTATTACGGATCTCATTGTTAGGAAAATCGAAGGCGGTAAGCAGTCCTTTGCCCCTAATGTTACTAATAAGCCCATTTTCGAGACTTAACGCCGCTAGCTGCTGTTGTAAATAAGTCCCTGTTTCGGCCGCTTTATTACAAAGATTGTCTTCTGCAATAATATCTAATATTTTAGCCGAACGCACCATGTCCGTAAGATTGCCACCCCAGGTAGAGTTAATGCGCGACGATACCGTGAACACGTTATCCGGATTTTCTTCAACGCGGCGGCCCGCCAGTATACCGCAAACCTGCATCTTTTTACCAAAGGCAATAATATCCGGACGGGCGTTTTCGCCAAAGTGCTCGTGGCACCAGAATTTACCGGTTAAGCCTACGCCGGTTTGCACTTCATCATATATCAGCATGGCTTCATACTCGTCGGCGAGTTTGCGTAATTGTTCTAAAAATTCCTGCCTGATGTGGTTGTCGCCACCCTCCGATTGGATAGGCTCTATAATAATGGCACAGATATCGTCCTTATTGTCGTGAAAAGCTTTTTCTATCTGAGCGATAGATTGTGCTTCGCGTTGATATAAAGCTTCAGGATTAACCTTAAAATCATCGATATCGATAAATGGCGTGCTTACACGTGGCCAATCGAACTTAGCAAACCAGCGTGTTTTAACCGGCTGCGTATTGGTAAGGCTTAAGGTATAGCCTGTGCGGCCATGAAAGGCATGTTCGAAATGGATCACCTTAAACCCTTTCTCAGTTTGATAGCCTTTGGCAAAGTTCTTCTGCACTTTCCAATCCATCGCGGTTTTCAACGCATTTTCGATCGCCAAACCACCACCCGAGATAAAGAAGGCATGGGGCAGGTAATCTGGTATGCCCACACGATCAAAAGTATCCAGAAACTGGGCGTATTGTTCGGTATAGATATCGGAGTTAGATGGGTTGGTAAGCGCAGCTAAAAGCAAGTTCTTTTTAAATGCTTCGTCGTTGATCATTTTAGGGTGATTATAACCCAACGGCACCGATGCAAAACAGGTAAAGAAATCGAGCAACGTACGATCATATTTCGAATCATAAATGTAAACACCTTGGCTTTTCTCCATACCAAAGGTAAGGTCGAAACCATCGGCCAAAATATGTTTACTCAAGGTCGATTGAACATTTTGTGGTGTAATTTGCATTTTTTCCATAGGTAACTGGCTTTATACAAATCTAATAAAAACCCTTAAATAATACTATTTAGGCCTTTTTTGAACTCGTTGGGCGAAAAGTATGTTTAAAATGTTTAAAGTTGGTTTTTATACTGAAGAGAGAATTGGTTCAGGGTGGATAATTAAAATGAGGTGTCGCAACCCGTCATGCCGAACTTGTTTCGGCACCTCACAGGACAGATGACAAATTTGTTTGACGTATACTAATCAGCACACATACTTAGCGAGTGGGGTGCCGAAACAAGTTCGGCATGACGGGTTAGATCTGTATCTTTCGCATTTACAACAAAAACTTCTCCTTCATTCCCAACAATCCAAACAAACCACCGGTATGTATAGCCAAAATACTGCTGCCCGGTTTAAAATGGTTTTTTCGGGCAAGGTCGAATAAAGCATACATCATTTTACCCGTATACACAGGTTCAATGATAATACCCGTATCGATAACAAACGCTTTAATAAAGTCGATTAGCTCGGGAGTGGTTTTTGCGTAACCGCCAAAATGGTATTGGATATGTAATTCGTAAATGGGATTGTGCTTTACATATTGCTTAATTTCATCGGCAATAAATTCGCCACCCTTTAACACCGGTACGGCGTGAAAAAGAGTAGGCAAATGCTGTAAGCCATTTAATATGCCAGCGGCAGTAGTGCCTGTACCGCAGGCGCAAAAGAGATGGTCGTATACTTGCGGTAGCTCGGCTATTAGTTCGCTGCAACCGCGTGCTGCCTCGGCGGACGCCCCACCTTCATTAATAAAATAAGCAAATGAATCGTTGGCAAAATAGGTATTAAACAGTGCCTGCTTATCACGGTAGCTTTCCCTATCAACAAAAATCAAGTGCATGCCATGCAGTTTGCATAAAAACAAGGTGTCATTGCTTACCTCTTCGCCGCGCACAAAGCCTGTGGATTTAAAGCCAAACTTTGCTGCAGCCGCGGCGGTAGCTAATAAATGGTTTGAGTAGGCGCCACCAAAAGTTACCAGATGTGTTTTACCTGCACTATAAGCAGCCTCGAGGGTATATTTAAGCTTTCTCCATTTATTTCCCGAAATCACGGGATGTATCATGTCATCCCGTTTAATGAAAACTTTCAGCTGTTTCTCATCAAGCAAAGGATGTTTTATCTGCTGAACAGGGCTGTAAATCTCGAAATCGAAAATCATGTATTTAAATACCAAAACCTATGCCCGCGTTAACCATTCTATAGCTGTCTAAAATTCCGTACGAGGCGTAAAACCTAAATATAGGTAGTTTAAGTTGAAAGCCGATTTCGGCACTTATTGCATTCACATTACGCTCGTTAATCTTTACCGGATCTTTATAAGTGTTATAAAATTTTTGATTGATAACAGGTACTTCGTTTGACGTTATAGGATAATTACCCACAAAGCTTACATCGGTTTTAGCAGTATTGTACCCAGCAGCAATGTAGGGTGTAAAAAACAGGATTTGTTTAGATACAATCGCTTCAAATAAAAAGCTGTTCATGTGTCCCTCGATTGACTGGTTGCTAAAATCAGTCGACTGTTGTGCATTGGCGGGCTCAGCTCCATCTTCTGGTTGTACGTTGAGTGATTTGCTATAATTAAGCCGATTATAACTGAATGCGAATGCAAGATCGAATGGTATTGGATGGCCTGCCCCTGCGAAATCCTGTATGATGTCATGCTTAATACCAAACCCCAGCATTGATGCCGAACCTATTTTGTCGCTTATTTTAACTTTGGGTATGGCTCTTACGGTAACATCGGTGTTTTGGATAAGCCCAACCGTAAGTTGTAGTTGTGGAGCCGGCACAACCGATGATAGCTGTCCTTTAGGTAAGGTAAACGAACTGACTTTATTGCCATTGTCATCATAAATATTCATCAAAGGGCCATCTATTTTGGTATTTCCGCTAAAAGTGGGAGCTATCACATTGGCGGCATTATCTGGTCGTATATTATTGGAAAGACCGATCTTAGTAACATCAAACGTTTTGTCGGCATCCGGAACAAATACGGCTGTACCTGTAATTCGCAAATCGAAATGTAATAGACCGTTGGTCTTGGCGGTATTGGTCCAACCACTATTCATGCCCATGCCCAAGCCTTTAAAAAAAGGGAGGCCGTAGGCGTCAACTAATTTAGTGGCATCTTGCGGGCCCGATTTAATCAAAATGTTAAATCCTCCCTGGGCTTTAACAGTGGCGGCAGATAGCAATATAAATAGGGCAGTAGCGGATAAAAACTTGTTTTTCATAGTAGTATGGGCAAAAAAATATAACAGCTCGCAGTTAGATACTGTTTAAATTATTAGCAGGTTGCTTAATGCGTGCAAAAGTAATTTTATTACAAAAACTACAATACCCCATACTTATTAAAAAACGATTATTTTTGCAGCAATGATAGAAGAAACAGATTCATACGAACAGGAAGAACAGGATCTGTATGAGCATTTTCGCATCGTAGTAGATAAAGGCCAGTCGCTGCTGCGTGTCGATAAATTTTTAATGTCGCGTGTGGAGAACGCGACCCGCAACCGTATTCAAAACGCGATAGAGCAGGGAAATGTACTGGTTAATCAGAAAGAGATCAAGTCCAGTTATAAGGTAAAGCCTAATGATGTAATATCCGTGGTTTTGCCACATCCACCGCGTGATACCGAGGTTTACCCTGAAAATATTCCGCTGGATATTGTGTATGAAGATGATGATGTGCTGGTAATAAATAAACCTGCCGGTATGGTGGTGCATCCTGGTTATAATAATTATACCGGCACACTGGTTAACGGCTTGGTATATCACTTTCAACAATTGCCACAATTACCGGGTAACGATGGTCGCCCGGGCTTGGTACACCGTATTGATAAGGACACGTCGGGCTTACTGCTAATCAGCAAGAACGAGCGCTCTATGACCTATCTTGCCCGCCAGTTTTTTGATCATAGCATCACCCGTAAATATATTGCACTGGTTTGGGGCGATTTACGAGAAGATGGAACCGTAACAGGTTACATCGGTAGGAGTGTTAACGACAGGCGCGTTATGTCTATATATGATGACCCGGAGAAAGGAAAATGGTCTGTAACGCATTATAAAGTACTCGAACGTTTTAGCTATGTAACTTTGATTGAATGCCAATTGGAAACAGGTCGTACACATCAGATTCGTGCGCACATGAGGCATATAGGTCATCCGTTGTTTAGCGATGCTACTTATGGGGGCGACAAGATATTAAAAGGCACTATGTTTGGTAAGTATAAACAGTTTGTAGAGAATTGCTTTGAGCTAATGCCCCGCCAGGCCTTGCATGCCCAAACTTTAGGATTTAAACATCCGTCGAAAAAAGAATATATTCATTTCGAATCTGCTTTGCCTCAGGACTTTGAATCGGTTTTAACCAAGTGGCGAAAATATATTGGCACTCCAGCAGATCAAAACTCCTAAATATTTGTTCTGCATAAATAAATGAATCCGCTTTTTATCAATTTTAACGGGGAGCTTATCCCTGCCGACAGCAAAGTGCTTACCGTGGCCAATCGTTCTTTCAGATATGGGGATGGCATTTTCGAGAGCATGCGTCTTATAAAGGGGCAATTGCAATTTCCCGATCTTCATGTCGAGCGCCTTACCGGCGGCATGAAAGCCCTTAAAATTGAGGGCTATTCGCAAATGGACGAATGGTTTTTGAAAGAGAAAGCTGCAGATCTGGCAACCCGCAACAAAATTAAGAACGGTCGTTTGCGATTGACTGTTTATCGAGATTCTGGTGGTTTATACACACCGTCAGATAATAAAGCGGCTTATTGCATGGAAATAGAACCCATGGACGATGCGCGTTATGAACTGAATAATCGCGGCCTCATTATGGACGTGTTTACCGAGTTAACCAAGCCATTAAACTACCTGTCCAATTATAAAACCTGCAATTCGCTAACGTATATCATGGCAGGCATCTTTAAAACGCAAAATAAACTCGACGACGCTTTTTTGCTAAATCAAAACGGATTTTTGTGCGAGGCTATCAGTTCTAACATATTTGTGTGGTACAATAACCATTTATATACCCCGGCACTAAGCGAGGGCTGCGTGGGCGGTATTATGCGAAAGGTAGTCATAGATTTGGCCTTAAAACTGGAGATCCCGGTTACCGAAGCGCAAATTAATCCTAATATCCTATACGAGGCAGAAGAGGTTTTCTTAACTAATGCCACCCGTGGCATCCAATGGGTGATGGGGTTTGGCGTTAAGCGCTATTTTAATACGCTTAGTAAAAACCTGATTGACGAGTTGAATAAGTAGGGGCAGTGAGTCTTCCTGATTCAACTTATCTCCGGTGTAAAAAGGTGTCATCTCGACGAAGGAGAGATCTTGTACTGTCGGTATATCAGCTGTATAAGATTTCTCGCACCTCGAAAGAAATAAAATAAAGTCTTGATTCCTGATTCTCGATTCTTGACTCTCTTACAAATGAGTATTGCTTCTGAACAGCTTAATCGCAATAGCCAATAAGATTACGCCAAAAGCTTTACGCAGAATGTTTACGCCGGTTGGGCCGAGCAGTTTTTCGAGCCATTTTACGTTTTTAAGCACGAGGTAAACCACGGTAGTGTTGAGCACAATACCTACCACAATGTTTTGGGTTTCGTACTGAGATTTTAAGGAGAGCAGGGTAGTCATAGTACCTGCACCGGCAACTAACGGGAATGCAATAGGCACGATAGATACGGTAGTAGGCATCTCTTCCTTAAATAGATTGATGCCTAAGATCATTTCCATCGCGATAATAAAGATTACCAAGGAACCGGCAATGGCGAATGAAGCAATATCGAGACCGATCACCTTCAAAATCCCTTCCCCGGCAAACAAGAAACCTACCATCAAAACCAAAGCAGCAAGACTGGCTTTTTCAGATTGTATATGTCCAACACGTTTCCTGAGTTCGATAATAACCGGTATGGTCCCAAGCACATCTATGATGGCAAACAGGATCATAGTTACGGAAATTATTTGCTGGATATTGAAATAGCTCACTCTATTCGGTTTTGTTGTTCTTTAGATTTCAATCTGAAAGTAAGTAAAAAACCCATTAAAATATAAAATGCAGCCAGAAAAAATACCGAATGGATGGAGATAGCGCTGATTAATCCCGCTCCAACGGGTCCAAGTGTTTGGCCTATAGAAGCGTATGATTGGTTAACACCCAATATCTCACCTTGCTTCCGCGGGTCGTTATGATCGGCAATAATGGCATTTAGCATCGGGTTGCGTAAGCCGTTAAACAAACCATAAACAAAAAGGCAGGCTGCAAACAAAACAAATGTTTGTGTAAAGCCGGCCATAAACATGGCACCGAGGCATACCATGGTTGAAAACAGTAAGATAACTGATTTTGACGAAAATATTTTTGTGAACAACGGCACACACATTTGCATTATAATGCCCGTAACTCCAAACCCGGCGTAAAATAAGCCAATTTTGGTGGGATCTATATTCAGCACATCCACGCTAAAGGTCTGGAAGCCGATGATCATGGTAAACTGCGCCATGGTAAGCAAAAAACCGGTAAAAACCGCGGTACCTATTACGGGTTTCTTCATTACCGTTACCAGCGACACGAATGTAAAGCGAGTCTTTTCACTTTCTGCTCGTTTTTCTTTAGTGTAGGTTTCTTTCAATAAAAATACGGTGGCAAGTGTTCCCAACAAGGCAATACCCGCAGCAAAATAGAAAGGAAATTGCATGCCGAATTTGCTTAGTAAACCACCTACCGCCGGCCCGCATACAAAGCCAAAACCAAATGCCGAACTGAGGTAGCCAAACCTTTTAGCCCGGTCTTTAGCCGTTGTCGAGTCGGATATCATGGCTTGCGCTACCGAGATATTTCCGCCGGTAATACCATCTAGTATTCGGGCTATAAACAGCATAGCTAAACTATGTGCCGTAGCGAATAAAATAAATGAAAGACAGGTGCCTGCCAGGCTGATAGCCAATACTGGTTTGCGGCCCCATTTATCAGATATGGCGCCCAGTAATGGCGTTGCAAAAAATTGGGCAATAGAAAAAGAGGCAGTTAAAAACCCAATGGTTTGCTGAGTAACACCAAAGGTTTTGCCATACGAGTAAATCAGCGGTACGATGATGCCAAACCCAAGCGAGTTGATAATGCATACAACAATAAGTACCCACAGATTTTTATCGCCTTTCATTAGAAATTATTGCTGATAAAGTTGTGGTTTTAATCTGTTTGCTAAGTATCCTGTAGCTAATTCGGGGTTTATTTCGGCTACTAATACGCCAACTTCGCCGTAGGGCTGATGTGCGATGTACTTGCCATCGGGGGCGATTAAAGTAGTGGCCGACTCCGGAAAATCTGTTGCGCAGTTTACGCTGGCAAAATAGATCGTATTCTCAATCGAACGCATCATCATGGCTTTTTCGTAGTAAGGGTTATCAGGATGTCCCCATACAACGGGTTTGGTGCCTTGCTTATTGCTGCCTGCAAAATGTGGATGGAAAACTATTTTGGCACCCCGGCGTGCCAGTAATCTCACCGTCTCCGGATATCTGAAACCTTCGTGGCAAATTACAATGCCAAATTTTACGCCTTTTACTTCAAATATATGCCGCTCGGTGCCTGGTATCCATCGTTCGTCTTCTGAAGGGTCGAGCTGGTTCTTAGTTTGATAACCCATTACTTCACCTTCTTCCGAAATTACAAAGGCAACGTTGAAAATACCATCCGGCAGTTCCCAATCCATCGGGATAATAATTGCTATATGGTGTTGTTTCGCAATCTCACAGGCTCTTTCCAAAGCTGCTTGCAATTTTGCTTGTGAATGGCTTTCCACCTCAAACTCTTCGGCTGGGTAGCCGGGTATGTATGATTCGGGAAAGCATATGATCGCTGCTCCTTTACCGGCCGCTTCTTCGGCTAATTTGTTTACCCAATATAGGCCGTCGGCAATTGATTTTGGAAATGGGGGAGATGTTAAAGCGATTTTCATAATTGTAAGGCAATATCAACAAAAAAGGCCCTGCTTTCGCAGGACCTTTCAATATTAATAAAAATATGTATTATTCAACATATTTTGGATTTGGCGGATCGTTAGGGATCTCATTGATGCCATGGCGTACTTTTGAGTTTTTAATACTGTAAGTAAAATAAACGATAAAGCCGATGATGAGCCATACAATTAAACGCGCCCAGTTTTCCCAGCCTTCGCTCGCAATCATAAACAAACAAACTATTGCACCTAATGGACAAACGATGTAGTATAAAGGCGTTTTAAAAGGGCGGTTAATGTTAGGGTCTGTTTTACGCAAAATAAAGATACCTACGCATACCAGTACGAATGCAAACAGGGTACCGATGCTCACCATGTCGCCCACGATGCTATCTGGCACAAAGCCCGCGAATATAGATACAAACACGAAAAATAACCATTGTGATTTGTACGGCGTGCGGAATTTTGGGTGCAATTTAGAAAATACGCCCGGTACCAAACCATCAGTACTCATGGTGTAAAATACGCGGGTTTGGCCCATTAACATCACCAGGATTACCGACGAGAAACCTGCCAGGATTGCCACTGTTACCAGTTTAGCTAACCACTCGTAACCCGGCATGTGATTGCGGATTGCATAAGAAACTGAGGCTTCGCTGCCTTGGGTTAAAAACTCTTTGTAAGAAGCTATACCAGTTAATACGTGTGAGAATAAGATGTATAATGCAGTACAAATAACCAAAGAAATTAAGATACCCATTGGCATATCTTTCTGTGGGTTTTTAGCTTCCTGCGCAGCAGTTGACACCGCATCGAAACCGATGAAAGCAAAGAATACGATACTTGCACCACGTAATACCCCAAACCAACCGTGGTTGCCCGAGTCGGCATAGTTGTGCATTACACCGGTATTTAATTTAATGCTTCCCGCATCAGCAGGGATCATGTATGGTGTATGGTTTGCAGGGTTAATAAACTGCCAGCCAAAACCAATGATCAGTAGTACGATCGCTACTTTTACTAATACGATAATGTTATTCACAGCTGCAGATTCTGCAGTACCGCGTATTAGCAATAAGGTCAGTAAAAAGATAATGAAGATAGCAGGCAAGTTAACCAGGCCGTGAACGCCCGCGTCTGATACCTGGAACGGAGAGTGGCTCCATTCATAAGGTATGGAGAGCCCAAAAAACGTTTGGAGCAGATCATTGAGGTATTGCGACCAGCCGATAGCAACAGTGGCGGCGCCTAACGCGTATTCGAGAACTAAATCCCAGCCGATGATCCATGCAATAAACTCGCCCATGGTGGCGTATGAATAGGTGTAGGCACTACCTGCAATTGGGATCATACTTGCAAACTCTGCATAGCATAAACCCGCCAAGGCGCAACCTACAGCGGCTATGATGAATGAAATAGTAACCGCAGGTCCTGCGTTGCCACCTGCAGCCGCTGCCGTACGTACAAATAAGCCAGCACCTATAATGGCGCCTATACCCAACGCAATTAGAGCCGTTGGACCAAGCGTACGCTTTAAGGTCTTCTCAGACTCGGCAGATGCTGCCAGTAACGACTGAATGGACTTCTTAATAAATAAACTCATTGTTTTTGATCAGTTGTAAGGATTTAATCATGTTTAGCAGCACCAAACGTACTTAATTTTCTCCAAAAAAGGAAAAGCGTGCTTGTAACAATCAACAATAAGAAAACAATTGCACTGAAAATATGTATTGTTGTGTTTTTGAGCAGTTAATGTATTTGCAAAGTGTTGTTTTGACACAAATTTGTAATCAAAAACTACCAAAAAGTATGGTTAAGTGAAATTGACAGTCTATCGCTTATTCTTATTGGTGATTTTTTGCCGAAAGACTATAAAACTGGTAGGATAATGTTAATCGAAATTTGATTTGACTTGAGAAGGTTTATAACGATAAAATAGAAAAGGGAGGCAATACCTCCCTTTTCCTTTATGCTTTCTTCTGCGTTTTATCTACATGTACAATCATGGATTGTATTTTGATCTCTTTCTGGATATGCTTATTAGTATTTACCTCTTTATGTAAATGAGGCGCAATAACTAAGGAAACAATAGACATGAGTTTGATCAGGATATTCATCGAGGGACCTGAGGTATCTTTAAATGGATCGCCAACGGTATCGCCTGTAACTGACGCTTTGTGTGGTTCTGATTTTTTGTAGAAGGTTTCGCCATTGATAACTACACCTTTCTCGAATGATTTTTTGGCGTTATCCCATGCACCACCGGCATTACTTTGAAACATACCCATCAACACGCCCGATACGGTTACACCAGCCAACAAACCGCCCAATACTTCGGGACCAAATGCAAAACCGATAATGATAGGTGTTATCAATGCGATTGCTCCCGGGGCTATCATTTCACGGATGGATGCCTGAGTCGAAATTGCCACGCATTTTTCGTACTCTGGTTTAGCCTTATATTCCATTATACCTGGTATTTCCCTAAACTGGCGGCGAACCTCTTCAACCATAGCCATAGCTGCACGGCCTACCGCGGCAATAGCCAATGCCGAAAATATGAATGGGATCATGCCACCCACAAATAATCCGGCAAGTACATCCGCTTTATAAATATCTATATGATCTATTCCGGCAACACCCACAAAGGCTGCAAATAAGGCCAGTGATGTTAATGCTGCGGAAGCAATAGCAAAACCTTTACCTGTAGCAGCAGTAGTATTACCCACAGCATCGAGGTTGTCGGTACGGTGGCGTACTTCTTCGGGCAGCTGGTTCATTTCGGCAATACCACCAGCATTATCGGCAATTGGTCCGAATGCGTCGATAGCTAACTGCATGGCAGTAGTTGCCATCATCCCGGCAGCTGCAATAGCTACGCCATACAAACCTGCAAAGTGATACGATCCGAAAATACCGGCAGCCAGTACAATGATTGGCAACACAGTCGACTCCATCCCCACGGCTAAACCGGCAATAATATTGGTAGCATGGCCGGTAGACGATTGCCTGATAATGGTCATCACCGGGCGTTTGCCCATGGCTGTATAATATTCCGTAATTATCGACATCAGCGTGCCCACAATTAATCCAACCACTATCGAAAGGAATACTCCGGTTTTTGTAAACACCAACGACCCCGCCTTAATATTTCCACTCATATCCAGGTCGCGGGTGAGGTACAAATTGCCCTCGGGGAGCAACCATTTCACGGCAAAAAATGTAGCGATTGCTGTTAACACAATAGCCATCCAGTTGCCTACATTCAAGGCGTTTTGCACACTGTCTGTTTCTTTGGTAATGCGAACAAAGGAGGCGCTGATGATCGAAAATATTAAACCGATACCAGCAATCAGCATCGGTAAAAGTACCGGAGCAATTCCACCAAAATTATCGTGCGAAACAATCTCCCTGCCCAATACCATAGTGGCTAGCATCGTCGCAACGTACGAGCCGAACAAATCGGCCCCCATGCCGGCTACGTCGCCCACGTTATCGCCTACGTTATCGGCAATGGTGGCCGGGTTGCGTACATCGTCTTCAGGTATACCGGCTTCAACCTTGCCCACCAGGTCGGCGCCAACATCGGCAGCTTTGGTGTAGATACCACCGCCTACACGCGCAAATAACGCAATAGACTCGGCACCCAATGAGAAGCCAGCTAAAACCTCAAGGGCTTTCTGCATTTCTTCGCCGTTAACGTTACCGTGTACGTTTTTAACATAAATAGTGTAGAAAACAATAAATAAAGAACCAATACCTAAAACAGCTAAACCGGCAACACCAAGGCCCATCACGGTGCCGCCTGTAAAAGATACTTTAAGCGCTTTGGCCAAACTTGTTTTTGCAGCCTGCGTGGTACGTACATTGGCTTTAGTAGCAATGCGCATCCCCAGAAAGCCTGCAAACGCAGATAGTAACGCCCCGATAATAAAAGACACGGCAATCACCGGGCTGGAGGTAGATACCGTAGTGCCCGAGTACGCTAATAAAATAACGGCAATAATGGCAAAGTAGCCCATCACTTTCCATTCTGCCCGCAGAAATGCCATAGCACCATCTGCAATGTAGCCAGCGAGTTGTTTCATGCCCTCATCGCCGGCGTCTTGTTTGGTAACCCAAGCGGCCTTACCTATCATGGCGGCAATGCCGATGAGCCCGAATACCGGGATCAGGTAAATTAAGTAAGAGTTTAGAAAATCCATAAAGTCAGTTTGTTATAATTGGTATAAAACGAATGTTCGTAAAATTTTTGGGACTTGCAAGTATTTGAAGCTGAATTTATAGCGCGTTTTACGGCATCTAAATTTTTTTAAATAGCTTAGGGCTCCAAATCACAAAAAACTATTGATGGAACACACCCCCGAGAAAAAAGAAATGAAACACGAACTGGGCTTGCTTGACGGCACTATGCTGGTAGCAGGTTCTATGATAGGTTCGGGTATCTTTATTGTTAGCGCAGATATTACCAGGCATGTTGGCTCTGCAGGCTGGCTTATTGTTATCTGGTTACTCACCGGTTTCATGACACTAACCGCAGCCGTAAGTTATGGCGAATTAAGCGCCATGTTCCCCAAAGCTGGCGGACAATATGTATACTTAAAAGAGGCTTACAATAAACTAATTGCATTTTTATACGGTTGGAGTTTCTTTGCAGTAATACAAACCGGCACCATTGCTGCGGTAGGGGTGGCATTTTCTAAATTTACTGCATATATAATGCCTCCAAGCTTGAGTTATTTGGTTAGTGAGGATTATGTTGTGACTCATCTCCTGATCGGTAGTTATGACTTTAAAATCACTTCAGCGCAGATCGTATCTATATTACTAATTATCCTGCTTACTTATATCAATACCCGCGGAGTTAAAACAGGTAAGATCATCCAAACCACCTTTACCTTAACTAAGCTGGCCAGTTTATTCGGGTTGATCATCTTTGGCTTTATTATGTTCAAGGGTGATGTATGGCATGCCAACTGGACTAACGCCTGGAACATTCATTCGCTTGATACAAAGGGAACAGTGGTAGGCTTAGGCTTAACTTCCGCACTTGGTGCTATTGCTGCATCAATGGTGGGCTCAATTTTCAGCAGTGATGCCTGGAACAGCGTAACCTTTATTGCCGGTGAAATGAAGAACCCGCAACGTAACGTGGGCTTAAGCCTGTTTTTAGGTACGCTCATTGTAACGCTGATCTATGTATCGGCAAACGTAATGTATACAGCTGTATTGCCAATGCATGAAATTGCTTCGGCCGAGAAAGACCGTGTGGCAGTTGCGGCTTCGCACGTGATATTTGGCAATGTGGGTACGGTTGTAATTGCATTGATGATCATGGTATCAACCTTTGGTTGCAACAACGGCTTGATTCTGGCTGGTGCACGTGTTTATTACACCATGGCTAAAGACGGCTTATTTTTTAAACGTACAGGTACATTGAACCAAAATGCAGTACCAGAGTTCGGTCTATGGATTCAATGTTTGGTAGCCTCTTTACTTTGCCTGAGCGGTAGGTATGGCGATCTGCTGGATATGATCTCATTTGTGGTGGTAATTTTTTACGTGTTAACCATTATCGGTATCTACATCCTCCGCATAAAACGCCCGGATGCACCGCGCCCATATAAGGCATTCGGCTATCCAATTTTACCTGCCATTTATGTGGTAATGGGAATAGCTTTTTGTATTCTGCTTGTTATTTATAAAAGAGATTATACCTGGCCCGGTCTTATTATTGTACTGATAGGTATCCCGATTTATTATATTTCGCAAAGGAACGTAAAGAATGATGGTGGGGAAGAAGTTTATGAAAGTGCGGTTTAAGGAAGGTTTAAAGAACACGCCCCTAATGAAAGACACTGCAGATTGCAGCAGCATTGCTTTCCTCTCTCGAGAGTGGAGAGGTAGACTAAAACCCATGGCACTAACATTTAATAAGGGGTGTATTATTCTAATGATGTGCCTGCTATTTGTAAACAACCTTTACGCCCAAACCCTCAATCAAAATTTGCAAACTGCTTTTAATAAGCTTCAGCAGGATGGGCAAAGTACTTATGCATCTATATCTTTAACGATACTTGATGCAAAAACCGGCGAGGTAGTATTTACCATTAATCCTAACATGGGGTTGGCTACAGCATCAACATTAAAAACTATAACAACCGTTACGGCCATGAATGTGCTTGGTCCGGATTATCGTTTTAAAACTAAGTTAAGCCGTGGCCAGGGGACACTCGGTGCTGATGGAACCTGGAATGGCGACATTGTGATTGAAGGTAGCGACGACCCAACCCTAGGTAGTTGGCGTTGGGAGGAAACCAAAGAAAGTGTAGTGCTTCGCGAGTTTGTAGAAGGCGTGAAAAAAGCTGGAATTAAAAAGATCAATGGTTCTATCATTGCAGCCGGAATTAATCACCCGCCGTCGGGTTGGATCTGGCAGGACATGGGTAATTATTACGGGGCTTTTCCAGCTAATTTGTGCTGGCGCGAAAATCAGTATGATGTTTTATTAAAGCCCACACAGCCCAGCAAGCCAGTAACCCTGGTTGGTACGGTACCGGCTATGCCTTATCTGCAGTTTGTAAACCAGCTAGTAACCGGAGCTGCCGGTACGGGTGATAACGCCTATGCCACGTTGCCTGTTAACAGTAATAAAGTTTTTTTGCAAGGCACTTATGCTATAGATCAGGACAAGCACAAGATCGCCGCTGCATTGCCCGATCCTGCTTACGAGGCAGCCCGCAGATTGAAAGATACATTGCAGAGTTTAGGTATTACGGTAACTGGCAAAGCCGAATCTGAAACTATGCAAACCACTGCTGGTGATAGTCGGGATATTTTGAGTAGTAACGTGCTGGCAACCCATTATTCGCCACCGCTTAGAAAGATCATATACTGGCTCAATCAAAAGAGTATTAATCTTTATGCAGAGCAATTATTAATGGCGATGGCCGACTCGCTGAAAACTACAGATTATCCATCGGTTACCCGTAATTTTTGGAAAGGGCGAGGCATCGATACTAATTCGCTGAATATTTTTGACGGTAGCGGTTTATCCCCGGGCAACCGCGTTACCACCGTGACCATGGCTCGTATTCTACAGTCGGCAAGGAAAGAAAGTTGGTTTGGCGACTTCTTCGACAGCTTGCCGATATACAACAATATGCACATGAAGAGCGGGTATATTAACAATGTTCTTGCTTACGCGGGCTATCAAACTTACAAAGGTCGCGAACTGTGTTTTTCTATTATCGTCAACAATTTCAGTGGTAAAACCTCCAGTATCAGGCAAAAAATGTTTGCTGTTTTAGACGAGTTAAAGTGGTAAAATTGAGTAGAGCAATGCTATTTTTATAGCCTTCTGGAATAAATGGCCAAAATGTTATTGCATCATCCTAAAATTATGTTTGTGCAACTTACGTTAGGCTAAAAAGAGGTACATTGGGTTGTTGACAAATAGATCATTCGTCTTAAACTTTAATAGAGATATGAGGCTAAAACAATTCCATCACCTACTGCTATTACTGGTTATTTTGGTTGGTAGTACCTTAACGGGCTGTAGCCAGCAACCCAAGCCGAAACCGCATGCTGCCCCAAAAGATTCCCTTGCGAAAGAGTGGGACAAAACCATTCGGGGTAACTTCAGCGAGCAAACCAAAACGCACTTCGACAGTACCGAAATTGCTTCTTTCGTTAAAGCCTATCCAGAGTTAAAGGGTTATACCACTGAGGTTACAGGATTTTATAAGAAAAGAAATTTTGCCTACGCCTGGTTTGATGGCGGTAAACTGATTGAGCAGGCCTCTAACCTTGTTAACCGTGTTGGTAATCTCGAAAATAGTGGCATCTACAAAAAGTTGCCTTATCAAACCACGCTCGATTCATTAATGAATAATCTGAGCACCAACAAAAAACAAACCGATACTCAGCTCGAGTTGATGCTCACCTACCAGTATTTCGCTTTTTCGCAATTGGCGTGGCGGGGGATGGATGAGTCGGCGAGTAAATCAGCCAAATGGTACCTGCCCCGCAAAAAGGTTGACTATAACCAGTTTTTGGATAGTTTGCTTAAAGCACCCGCCAGCGATGCGGGCATAGATGCCCCGGTATACCGCCAATACCAACTATTGAAGAGTTACCTAAGCAAATACCGCAACCTGGAAACCCACGAGGCCTGGAAACCTATTGTTGCAGCAAAAATTTATAAAGTAGGCGATTCGTCGGCAGTAATTTCAGCCATTAAAAGACGGTTGTTTTTGCTTGGAGATTTTAAAGGTGACACCACAAACAAGGCATTCACTACTGAGTTGCAGGCAGCGGTAAAAAGCTACCAGGACAGGCAGGGAATTAATGTTAATGGTTTGTTGAACACAGCCACTATTACCGAATTGAATTTGCCGTTAAGCAAACGGATAAAAAAGATAGTGGTAAATATGGAACGCAGTCGCTGGCTGCCGGTTAGCTTAAATTCTGATTATCTGGCGGTTAATATTCCGGAATACAAATTACATGTTTACCATGCTGACAGCCTTTTGTGGAGTTGCAACGTGGTGGTTGGGCAAACCGTGCATCAAACCACGGTGTTTTACGGCGAAGTGAAATATGTAGTGTTTAGTCCGTATTGGAATGTACCTCCCGGAATTTTAAAGGCCGAAATTATCCCCGGCATGAAGCGTAACAAAAATTATCTCGCCCAGCATAATATGGAGCTAACCGGCTATGAAGGTGGCTTGCCTGTAGTTCGGCAGAAACCCGGTCCGGCTAACTCACTTGGCTTGGTTAAGTTTTTGTTTCCTAATAGCTACAATATTTATTTGCACGATACACCTGCTAAATCACTTTTTGGCGAAACATCTAGGGCATTTAGTCATGGTTGTATTAGGGTAGGAGAGCCCGTAAAGCTTGCTAATTTTCTGCTGAAAGATTATCCGCAGTGGACATCGGACAAAATTAACAAGGCAATGCATCAGGGGCGCGAGCAATATGTTACCCTTACTAAGGGAAAGGTGCCTGTTTACATTGCCTATTTTACCTCGTTTGTAGATCGCGACGGAAGGCTGAACTTCCGAAAGGATATTTATAATCTGGACGACCGTTTGGCTTCGATGATCATGTCGGGCGAAGGAAAATATTAAGATTGATATCATATACGTAGGGCCTGTGGTTAATATTCACAGGCCCTACCTATAATGCTATTTCTCGAAACTTGTTAAGTTGCAAACTAACTGTTTGTCCCAGTTACCTGTTGTTGCGGCTGCATCGTAAGTTGTTCTCAAAAAGCTCAGCAGTATCTCTTCGGGTTTGGGCGATTGTTGAACTACATCATAATTTAGAAAGAACTCGCCCATTTCTTCGCTGTAAAAAGCTTCGGTAGGTTTAACGGGTTGCTTACCATAGTCGGCCGGGGTAGGATAGCAATACGAGTAAAATGCTGGAAAAGGGTAGCTCTCGCCACCGCCCCAAAAACCAGCACTCGATACCTCGTGCGAATAAGCCTCACGCATAACTCGTGCCGGCATATTAGGCATACTACCCTGATGCGGCGGGGCAGTACGGCCCGAGAATCGGGTTACAGCTAGGTCAAAGGCTCCCCAAAATAAGTGAACAGGGCTGCATTTGCCAGTAAAACCAGCCCTAAAGCGCGTAAACACAGCATCTATCCTTACCAAGGCTTGCCAATAATTATGCATCTGCGCGGCGTCATAACTTTTGTGAATCTCATCCTCGGCAAAGGGAATCGCTTCGGCTAGCTCATTGGGTTTGCCGTAGATGTCTACCTCTATGCCCATATCTGTAAGCAATGCAAACAATTCGTGGTAAAAACTAGCCACTGTTTTGGGTTCGAGCACCATTTGCTTTGTACCACCATTGCTGGCAGAAATTATTAGCTGATGGTCTACAAAATCAAAGTCGATTTGAAAGCTGCCATCCTCGTAAGGGATGCTACCGGTTGTTAATCCCCGAGATGAAACATATAAGGTTACATGCCAGGCATGGTTTATCCAAGGGGTATTCACCAACCGTATCTTACCCACAATCTGCGTCCATAATTGAACGGTTAGCAAGGTGTCTTTTAAATCGGGGTAGTTAAGCTGCGGCCATGCGGTCGGTATTTTGTCTTTAATCATGGTGTTATCTATAACTAACTAAGTGAAGCGTAGGTATTCAAATAGTTGAACCTGTATCTTAAACACGGGCTCACGCATACTTGTTTTAGCACAACTACGGTATGATATTTTCAATAACTGACTAATATGTCTGTTATATCAAATTTATATTTAAAAATATGGTTTATGTGGGCAACCCTTCTTAATATTGCAGCGTATTTAGAATTAGACTAAATCGTATATATGAATATTGTTATTGTTGACGGCCAGGTTATTACCCGGGTTGGGCTACGTGAGCTATTTACCGAAATTCCAGATATCAGGGTAGTTGTAAGCACAGATGATTATCGGCAAGCTGATGCCATAATCAAAGAACTGAAACCTCAACTATTGGTAATTGATCCTTTTTTTACGCCAGATTTTTCCCTGGAGGACCTCCTTGTTTTGAAGAGTACCCATACTAAACTAAAAGTTATGGTTATTTCGGCGAACAGGCAACCCGTTAATGTTATTAAGCTAATGGGTATGGGCATCAAAAATCACCTCTCGAAAGATGCCTCAAAAGAAGAAATTCTTACCGCCATACAACATATCCATCGGGACGAAAAGTTTCTTTGCAGCCGTACAGATCAAATGCTTTCAGGCACCATACAGATTGATGCTAAGGCTGCCGCAAGCGAACTTTCACAACGTGAAAAAGAAATTATTCATCTTATTGCCGAAGGAAGGTCGGATAAAGCGATTGCCGAAGAATTGTATCTGAGTTTCCACACCATCCGTACCCACCGGAAAAATATAGCCAGAAAACTAGGCTTCAGTTTAAAGAATGCTGCCGAATTGGTATTGCTGATTAACTACATGAACGACGTTATTTAGAATCGTTTTAAATATACCGCATATGAGGTATTGTCGACTATTTAGACTAAATCTAATTTCGCTGTTGAGAAAATACTATTACTTCAACACGAATCATGAAAAAAAACTTTACGGTTTTAGGCCTTTTATCAGTCGCGCTTTTAGTTACGGCGAGCTGTAAAAAATCAAACAACGACGATAATACCGTTCCGGTATATGATGTACCCACTACCTACAATTTTGCAAACGCCAATTTTGCCGACGCCACAACACGCCTAGGCATGCTTGTAGAAATACAAAACGTAGAAAAAGTAGCAACCACTGGTGTAGTGGATGGCGCTAAAGCTAAAAACATGTTTAGCAATACCAGCGCGCCTTTTGTAACTGCAGCCTACAATACTTCGGGCATTCAGGTGAAAGATCAAACTGGCACCTTATTCCAAACAGACGTTGCCAGATTTATTGACACGCTGGTAGCCGTTAGCCAAACCGGTAAAGTAGCCAGCAGAGGTGTTGCAGGTGTGGGTACAAGCTCTGCCAATGCAGCCACCAAATATGCCTTAACCGCAAATGGTATAAACTACGCCCAGGTGTTTAACAAAACAGTTATGGGTGGGTTAATCACTTATCAAATTGTTAACACAATGGCTGCTGCTAATGCGGGCACCACTGATAATACGACTGTCACTAATAATAGTACGGCATTGGAGCACGCCTGGGATTTGGCATTTGGTTATTGGGGCGTGGCAATTGATTTCCCCACTAACAAAACCAACCCCAAACCGGTATTCTGGGGCAGCTATAGCACCCAGGTTGACTCTGGTTACCATGCCAACAAGATCCTGATGGATGCATTTTTGAAAGGGCGTGCGGCTATTAGTCACAAGGATACCAAAACCATCCAGGAGCAATCAACCATTATTTTGCAGGCGATGGAACGTTTAACCGGTGCTGCTGCTTTGCAGGAAGTAAAAGAGGTTAAAGAATCTATTAACGACAATATTGCCAGAAACAGCCGCCTGTCTGAATGTTACGGATTTATTTATTCGTTAAAATACAATCCGAAGAAAACAATCACCGACGCTCAGATCGATGCATTGCTAGCCTTGTTCCCTAAGAATTTTTACGATCTGACTTTAGATCAGCTGAATGCTATCCGCGATGCAGTTGCCAAGCAATACAATTTCGACAGTGTGAAAGACATTCTGTAATTGAGGATTTAATACCTATTTCAAACATCAAGACCAGCCGCATTATACACGGCTGGTTTTCCTATAAAATAAATACCATGCGAAAAATTACAATAGCGGCCTTATCATTTGCATCAGTTTTAACATTAATGCAAGCATGCTCAAAATCGAGCGGCGGCGATGATGGCAAACAAACCAACACACAGTTTGATCGTAAGGGATTGCTTACTAACATGAGCACCAATATTATTTTGCCTGCATACACATCTTTCCAGGCATCTGCATCTGCCCTTAACGACGCTGTTGTAGCTTTCAATGCGAGTCCTGATGCGGCCAAATTAACGGCAGCGCAAACTGCTTTTGTTGCGGCATATAAACAATGGCAATCTACTTCCGAGTATGATTTCGGTCCGGCTAATCAGGCTAACTTCAGGGTAAATATCAATACCTACCCGGCTGATATTACCCAGATCAATACTAACATAATCTCAAATACTTATAACCCGGCATTGCTGGCCAATCTGGCTGCAAAAGGTTTGCCTGCTATAGATTACCTACTATTTGGTGTGGGTACAGACAATGCTTCGATATTAGCGCAGTACACTGCCGATGCTAAGGCTGCAAACCGGAAAACGTATCTCGCGGCCTTGGCGCTCGAGATTAAAACTTCGGCCACAAGTGTTCTTTCAACATGGAACAGTAGTTATAAAGCTACTTTCCTGGCTGCTGATGGTACCGATGTGGGTAGCTCACTAGGTCAGCTGGTTAACCAATTGGTATACGACTATGAGATATTGAAAAACTACGAGGTGGGTGTACCGGCCGGTACACAGTCAATGGGCACTACTTATCCGCAAAAAGTACAGGCTTATTACTCTAAAATTTCACTACAGCTGGCATTACTGCACATACAGGCTATGCAGAACCTTTACATGGGTAAAGATGGCTTGGGTCTCGATGATTACCTGATTAATGTAAACGCAAAATACTCCGATGGCCGACTGTTAAATGATGTGATCAAAGCTCAATTTGCAACAGCTACTGCCAAACTTCAGGCGTTGACAGACCCATTGGCCGACAACATCCGTACTAATCCCGGTGCTGTTACCGCCGCCTATACCGAGCTGCAAAAGTTAACCGTATTGCTTAAAACGGACATGACTTCTTCGTTGGGCATCCTCATCACCTTTGGAGATAACGATGGTGATTAATTGCACTTGGAAGTGATTAGTAAAACATTTAAAAACTGGTTTTTTGAGCCAATCCATATTGCCCCGCTTGCTGTTCTTAGAATAGCATTCGGGGTTATTATGTTCATAAGCACTATCCGCTTTATGCTGCGCGGATGGGTGGAGGCTTTTTACGTTAAGCCACGGTTTCATTTTACTTTTTATGGTTTCGATTGGGTGAAACCTTTGGGCGAAATAGGGATGTACGCATTGTTTATGCTGATGGTGGTGTGCACTTTGCTTATCGCTGCCGGCTTGCTATACCGACTGGCTGCAGCGCTATTCTTCCTGAGTTTTACTTATGTTGAACTGATAGACAAAACAACGTACCTCAATCATTATTACCTGGTAAGCATTATTGCTTTTCTGCTGATACTGGTACCGGCCAATCGGTATTTCGCTGTTGATGCCTGGCTAAAGCCACAATTGAAGGTGGTACACGTACCCGCATGGTGCGTAAATATCTTCAGGCTGCAACTGGTAATGGTTTACTTTTTTGCAGGGCTATCAAAAATTAATTACGACTGGCTGATTGCCGCCATGCCGCTGCGCATCTGGTTACCCGCCAGTAGCCAATTATGGTTGATAGGCGGATTGCTTACTCAACTCTGGGTTGCTTATCTATTCAGTTGGTTTGGAATGATATTCGATCTGCTGATTGGGTTCTTTTTGTTGAGTAACCGATACCGCAAATGGGCTTACCTGTTCGTATTAGTGTTTCACATCGTTAGCGGTTGGTTCTTTAAGATCGGGATGTTCCCTTATATCATGATCTTCGTTACACTGGTTTTCTTTTCTGCCGAAACACAACTGCGTATTATCGCATGGATCAGATTACTGCTATTCATCAAAAGTGATAGCAAAGAAGCCGGCCGTACTTACAAGCCTTCCATAATACCTTCCAAATTAATATTTACGGTGCTTATCATTCACTTCGTACTCCAACTGATTTTGCCATTCCGGTTTGTTTTTTACCCCGGTAAGCTGTATTGGACAGAAGAGGGCTACCGATTTTCGTGGCGGGTTATGCTTATGGAGAAAGGTGGTACTGCTTTCTTCCATGTGAAGGATCCCACAACCGGCCGAAGCAACGAGATCATCAATTCGCAATACTTAACCCAATTTCAGGAAACCATGATGGCTACGCAGCCCGATATGATATTGCAGTATGCGCATTTCCTGGCCAATGAATACAAGCAACACGGTATTAAAGATCCGATAGTTACGGCCGAAAGTTATGTAACGCTTAACGGCAGCGGTAGTCGCCTGTATATTGATACAACTGTAAACCTCACAAGGGAAAGGGAAACCCTCTTCGGCCATAGAAAATGGATCCGTCCATTTATAGACAAAAACTAATGAAAATATATTCTACACTAATACTGCTTATACTCGCATCTTTTAAACTCGCTGCCCAGAATGCTAATCTGAGCGGCCACATTGTTAACTCAAAAGGCAGCGCAATTGCGGGTGCATCGGTATCGCTTAAAAACGCAGGTTACCAAACAGCCTGCGATTCGATGGGGAATTTTATACTTAAAAATATCAAAGCCGGAAAGTATACGGTTGAAGTTACCGCTGTAGGTTTTCAGGCGGTAAGCCGTTTGATAGAAATTAATGGCGATAAGGCGATTGATATTACCTTGCAAGAAACCGTTCGTGTATTGAACGATGTGAACGTGATAGGAGAGAAGGAAAAAACTACAGGAATTACACGTCTCAAAGCGGTAGAAGGAACCAATATAAACGCTGGTAAAAAGAGCGAAGTTATTGTACTGGATGACGAAACTGCTAACAAAGCAACCAATAATACCCGCCAGATCTATAACAAAATAGCCGGCCTTAACATATGGGAAAGCGATGGTGCCGGCTTGCAATTAGGTATTGGTGGCAGAGGCTTAAACCCTAATCGGGTTACCAATTTCAACACCCGCCAAAATGGTTATGATATTAGCGCCGATGCTTTAGGCTATCCCGAAAGTTATTACACGCCGCCAGCCGAGCTGGTAGATCGCATTGAGATTTTGCGCGGTGCATCATCATTACAATATGGTACACAGTTTGGCGGTTTGATCAATTTTAAACTTCGCGACGGTGTCAGCGATAAGCCCATTGAGGTTACCTCGCGCGAAACAGCCGGTTCCTGGGGATTTTTTAATACAACAAACAGCATTGGCGGTACAGTAGGTAAAGTGCAGTACTACTCGTTTTTTCAGCACAAACAAGGTGATGGATGGCGACCCAACAGCGATTTTAACGCTAATACAGGATACGCTGCTTTAAGTTATAAGCCTAGCAATAAGCTTGCGCTTACCTTCCAATATACCTACATGGATTATCTGGCCCACCAGCCGGGTGGTTTAACCGATGCAGAATTTGCCGAAGACCCGCACCAGTCTATCCGCGCACGTAACTGGTTTAAGGTAAACTGGAATTTAGGAGCGTTTATTCTAGACTACCAGATCTCAGACAACCTTAAATTTAACTCCCGCTTTTTTGGTCTCGATGCCCACCGCTACGCAGTAGGCAACCTGGACTACATCAACCGCGCCGACAACGGTGGCGATCGTAACTTGTTTAAAGATCAATACAACAACTATGGAAACGAGAGCCGGTTGCTGTATACCTATAAAATCAATCATACCAAACAGAACTTATTGGTGGGATTAAGATACTACCATGGCCATACAGATCGCGAACAAGGCTTGGGCAGTAACGGTAGCGATGCCAATTTCCGATATGGTACTTCGGCTACAGATGTAAACGCCTATACGCATTACCTCTTCCCGAGTGATAACCTGGCCTTGTTTGCGGAAAACATCTTTAGGATAACACCTAAATTTAGCATTATACCCGGTGTGCGTTTCGAGAATATTACCACTAAGGCTAATGGGTCTTATGTTACTACCAACACAGATATGGCCGGAAACGTAATCTTCAGGCAGGAATCGCAGGATGTGAAGAACAGCAACCGTCATTTTCTTATCGGCGGTTTGGGCTTTAGCTATTTCCAAAGCGAGGCCATGCAATGGTATGCTAATATTTCCCAAAACTATCGGGCAATTAACTTCAATGATCTTAACTCGAGTGTAAAAGGCCTAAGGGTTGATCCAAATTTGCAGGACGAAACAGGGTACTCTGCTGATATCGGCGTTCGTGGTAATGTATCGCAGGTGTTTAATTATGATATCAGTGTATTCGCCATTCACTATAACAACCGTATAGGTAGTATAGATACAGCCGATGCAAGCTTTAACGATTTTCGCTACCGTACTAACATCGCGGCGTCCCGCAACATAGGTTTAGAGTCATTCGCCGAGTTAGAACTATTGCATTTTGTTAATCCAGGTACGCACAACCAACTATTTGTATTTGGGAACCTCGCGCTCATCAACGCCCGTTATACCAGCAGTAAAGAAACAGCGTTTAATAATAAGAAGGTTGAAATGGCGCCCGATGTAATCTTTAAAACCGGGCTCACATATAAATACAAGAAGCTATCCGCAAGTTACCAAATGGCTTATACCAGTTCGCAGTATACCGATGCTACCAACTCCACGTTTACGGCCAACGCCATTAACGGATTGGTACCTGCGTATACGGTGATGGATATTTCAGCTAAATACAATATCAGTAGGATATTCTCCCTGGAAGGATCAGTAAATAACCTCGCAGACAAGCGGTATTTTACCCGAAGGGCGGAGAGTTATCCCGGACCAGGTATTATCCCGGCAGATGCCCGCGGTTACTTTCTGACATTACAAGTTAAATTATAACGATACAACCAATCCCATCAGTATACTGATGGGATTGGTTGTATAAATGATCAAATTAATTACTTAATAAGCCGGCATGAAGTGCCAGCATTTTCCATGGGGTATGTTCGTTGAGTCTGATAAATACTTCCAGATAGGAGAGGTGGATATTCCTTTTGTTTCCATTAACAGTAATCCTAAACCTGCCTTTACCCGCAACCGTGGCGGTATTGCTTACCACTGTAGCAGTGCTCTCCTCTACTTCGATGCTGTTATGAACAACATTGCCGCTTCGTAGTACGGCCAGGTATTGCTCTTTAGTTTGTTTATCGCCCGAACTTGTAAAGGCGGTGAATTTTACGTCGAGCAGATTTGCCAATGAATCAATTCTATTATCGACTTCCCAGTTAAATACTTTCTTAGATAATTCAAGAACACCGGCTTCAGCGGGCGTTTGGCCCAACCCATTGAGGGTAGGTATAATAAATGCTATTAAAAAAATGGCTTTCATGATCAGAAGCTAATGTTATACTGCTATGGTTCAGTTAGTTTGTTTTGGGGCGAGGTCGCCGTACCAGTAAGCTGCCGTTACACCGCCATCCATCAGGAAGTCGCTACCTGTAATAAATGCACCGTCTGATCCCATTAGCAAAGCTCCGATAGTTCCTACTTCATCTGGTGTACCGGCTCTGCCTGCGGCAGATACTTCCATCATCCGTCGGTAACCATCGCCGCGCGGACCTTTTAATTCGTCATTGGCAAGTGGTGTAATAATAATTCCCGGACTGATAGTGTTAACCCTTGCTCCGCGTTTCCCCCACCGCACAGCCTCGGCCATTACACGCAACGAATTACCCCGTTTTGAAAGTTGGTAGGCATGAAGTGAATCCTTAACCTGGTTGGCCTGAAGGAAGGATAGGTTAAGTATTTCTTCGGTTGGTGTGGTTGCCAATGCCGCGTTTTGTTCAACGCTAAGTGGTGGTAAACGATGGCCTGATTGTGAAGCGATGACAATTCCAGCACCTCCGGGAGCAATGACGTTGCCGAATTCTTCCAGTACAAGGGCAGTTCCATAAAGATCAACTTTGAGAATGACTTCTGGTGTGGCTTGCGATGGCGAAACACCAGCGGCATGTATAACCCCAATAACATTGCCTAGTGATGTCGCTATTTCAACAAGTGCATGTACGGAATTGCGAGATGTAACGTCTACCGTAGTTGTGGTTACGGCAAAACCGGCATCAGATAAGGTTTTGGCGGCGGTTTCGGCATTTTCCAGCCGTATATCTGCCAGCAGTACATGCTTGCCAGCGCTAACCCGGCGTACAATGGCCTGGCCGATGGACCCTGCGCCGATAACAACGTTTACATTTTTTGCAATCATAATGTTAGGATTTATAACATCACAAATGTGTGGCCTATTTTTTACTTATCTGTTATACCGATTACTGGATTATCTACCATTATTACTTATCGGCGGCTAGGTGCTAGGTATTGGTTAACCTTCCAAGAATAATCTGATAGATTATTAATCGTCCAAGCCTTTTCCATTAAGAATTTGCGGTATTGCTTTTTCAACTCTCGCCTCGCGGGTTTTGGCTTGTTTAGCCGCAGAGAAATAAAGATAATATCCGCGTTGGCGTCCTGGTGTTAGGGCTTCAAATGCAGTTTTTAAGGCTGGGAGTTCATCTAGTTTAGTTTGAAATTCTTCGGCAACGGCAAATTCTTTAGTTTTTTTAAGAGGGACTTTTAGGCCCGCTTTTTCAATCTCAATGGCTTCATAGATGTATGCTTTCAGGGTAGCCTTTAAGTCTACAATTTCCTTGACATTAATAAACCGGGCCTGGCGCGCTGCTTGTACATTCTCCGTTTGCTGGATAAGGATCCCGTTGGCATCGTTCAATAAAGCACCTTTGAAAAACAGAAAGGCACAATACTCTTTAAAAGCATGTATTAAAACAATATTGCTGCCTTGTAGAGTGTAGCAAGGGCATCCCCATTTCAACTCTTCGGTAAGTTGGCAATCTAATGCAATAGTTCTTAACTCTTCCAGTTCTTGTTGCCACGTTTTGGCTTTATCGAAAAAGAAATCAACCTTAGGATTTTTATTCTCTATCATAGCTAATATCTTATTAAAATTTAAACCTTTAACGAGCCACGAAAACCGCGCACTGCATAATAAGATTGCGCCCCGTTATGATACAAAAAAACGGTGCCATAGCGAAAATCGCAAAATAACGCACCGCCAAGTTTTCTGATATCAGCGGGTGTTTTTACCCAGCTCGAAGTCTTGGTGTCAAATTTCCCAAGCTTCTGCAAATTACGATATTCTGCTTCACTGAGTATTTCAATACCCATAGCTGCGGCCATATCCAGCGCATTATTTGCAGGTTTAAATTCTTTTCTGGCCTCCAGCGCTTCGCGATCATAGCATGCATTTCTCCGGTCTCTTGGTGTCTCTGCCGAACAGTCGTAAAACATGTACTCGCCATTCTCCAGCCCAACTACATCAGGTTCCCCACCGGTACGTTCCATTTCGTTAAGCGACCAAAGTTTTTCTGCATTGGTATCCAGCTTGGCTTGTACATCATTCCAATTGAGACCTTCGTGGCGGCTCATGTTCTTCTCAAACCGTTTTTTCAATATAGCAAGCAACTCTTCGCGCTCTTCTGATGATAATGTCTTCATATTATATTGCCGATAAAGTCTTTCTTTCCGCGGGTCTGAAATACCAGGATACTACAGTTAGAACCAATAATAACAAAGCTGGTGCTATTTCACCGAAAGAATCGCTCATTGCCACGTGCGAAAATATAGCGCCCGACATGGCAAAGAAAAAGCCTGCATAAGCCCACTCTTTTATTAAAGGTAATTTAGGAATTAGCACTACTACAGCACCTAAAAATTTCCAAATACTTAATATGGTTAAAAAATAAATGGGGTAGCCCAAATGTACAACGCTGTTTACACCTCCTGCACCTTCCTTGGCTTTCAATAATTGTACTGCGCCGGTTGATATCATTCCTAATGCAAGCCAGAGTGTGGCAATCCAATAGATAATTTTATTCCGTTTTGTCATGATGCGTTATTTTAATTTACTTACAATTTCCTGCAAGCGGTTATGCGCCATGTTAATTCCCTGAGCAAATGGCAATTTCAGCATCTGGTCGCGCAACTCGCCCGATTCATAAATAGAATGGATTGTTAGCCTGCTGGTGCTGTCGGTAAGTCGCTCAAACTTCAACAATTCAAGCTGTACGCCAAACGGTGCATTCTCCATCTCAAATGTGCGTGTGATCTTTTGATTCGGGATAAACTCGTGGATAGCCCCGTTAGCCTTAAATACTACATTGCCTTTGCCATCACTTGTTTCAAATTGCCAACTGCCATGTTTCTTATTTTCAAGTTTCAGCACTTTGGTGCCCATCCACTGTGCAACAATTTCGGGGTCTTCATAGGCTTTAAAAAGTAATTCCAATGGCAAGTCAAAGTCACGTGTTATCACCAGGTCCTGCTGGCCGTTTTCGGCTTTAATCTTTGTTTTCAGTTCCATGTTGTTGGTTTTTATAGGCTTTCATTATGGTTTCCAATTTGTTAAACCTGTCGTCCCACATCTGGCGGAACGGCTCAATAAAGTCGGCTACCTCTCTCATTTTTTTTGCGTTAATGTGATAGAAAATCTCCCTGCCATTTTGCTCTTGCTTAAGCAATTCGCACTCGGTTAGTATTTGCAGATGCTTTGAAACAGTGGGCCTCGCCGTGTCAAAATTTGAAGCTATTGCGCCTGCGGTTAACGATTGGGAGGCTACCAACAGGAGTATGGCTCTCCGGGTTGGGTCTGCTATGGCTTGAAATACATCTCGTCGTAAATTCATTATGTAGCTATTTGACTACAAATATATATGTAGTTATTTAACTACGCAAATTTATTTGCGAATTTGTTAACCCATCCCTATCTTCGTCCTAATTCCTGATTTATCAACCTTTTAAATATCAAGGAATCATGACAGAGCAAATCTACATATCGCCCCTTTCGCTCATTGCCTAATTAGGCAGGCAAATCCTGTATTTTAATATTTAAGTTAAATGGTCGCTTTAGGGCGATACTTGACTTTTTATGCCTGCCACAAATTATCGGTCTTTCAAAGCGATCTAAAAAGGGTATATCCTTACTCAAGGACGAACCAAGATCTACAAATAATTAGACAAGCAATTAAATGGAAGTCCGATGGACGAACATACATGGCCGTGCCGTATTAAATCGGTGCGCCGAAAAAAGCGGCTGGTAAAAACCGATCGGGATAAGCAACTGATACAACTCGATAAACGACGTAATGAACTTTGGGAGCAGCGGAAAAAATCACCTCCAATAGCTCTTGAGCAGCCTTATCAACGTGGATGGAAAAGATTTTTTGTGTTGCGTGAAGATGTGAAGTGTGGCCCCCATGCCGAGTTTTACGAAGCATTATTGGCGAAGATAAATACCACCCATTATCATCACGACAAATCGTTTAAACACAAGAAGCGTAGGAAATGGAGATATGGGCATGTGGTAAAAAAGCAAATACTCCATGAGTTTGATCTTTATCACTGGAACAATAATAAAGCCGGGTTATCCGAACAAGAGAAGGAATGCTTTACCCGAGTGGAGACTTATAGCATTAAAACCAAGCGTTTGGAAGTAAAGTATGTAATTACTGAACCCTGGCGCTATGTGTTAAAGATTCAACCTCACATGGTAACGCACAAAAAACAGGTAAGTAGCGAGTTAGAGCAAGAACTGGCGTGGATCGATAATTATATCAGCCAACATTACCTTTCGCCGCGTATCCATTTGTTAACGCATGGCAAAAATTATCGCTCGCGCGATCGGTTTGCCGAGCAGTCAAAATACATTAACAAAATTAAAAACATACCCAGGTATAGCCAAAAAGAAGTTTACCTGGCATTAGAATTATAACCCACATGGGCAATTTAAAAACAAAAGATTTAAGTAAAATAGGTTATCATAATGATCAGCTTCGAAGCTTGGTTATTGGTATTGCCTCTAGGAATTTTAAGCATCACAGCAAGCAACAATTGCTGGATTTGCTGGCGAACATTAAAGATAATCCTGAGGCATTTCTGGATAACGAATTAACGTGTAAAATAGCCGAAAAGGTTATTGGTAAAGTTGAAGCACCGCTATTTAAAACATACCAACTAAGGGATGAGCCGGTACGATGCAAAATTTATGGAGGTAAGGGTATAGAGATACCTGCCAAAAAGCAAATGGAGTTGGCTAACCTGTTACCGGTTAGCCTGCAAGGGGCGTTAATGCCAGATGCGCATATGGGTTTTGGGCTGCCAATTGGCGGTGTATTGGCTACAGATAATGCTGTAATTCCTTATGCGGTTGGTATGGATATTGGTTGTCGGATGGCGCTTTCCATCATTGATGAAAGTGAGGGGTTTCTGAAACGTTTTGAATATCAGGTTAAACAGGCTTTAAGAAAGCACACCCATTTTGGTATGGAAGGTGGCCTCGACATTCGGCAGGAACATGAGGTGCTGGATAGCGCCATCTTTAATGAAATTCCCTTTCTAAAACCTTTGCGCGGAAAAGCTGTGAGGCAATTGGGTACGTCGGGCAACGGCAATCACTTTGTAGAGTTTGGTGAGATAGAACTCCTGGCCGGCAACTCCCTGAATCTACCTGCAAAAAAGTACGTGGCATTACTTACGCACTCGGGCAGCCGGGGTTTAGGTTCTGCTATAGCAAGGCATTATACTCAACTAGCGATGAATACCTGTAAACTACCACGGCATGCACAGCAGCTGGCGCGGTTAGACATGCATAGCGAAGCGGGACAAGAGTACTGGTTAACTATGACCCTGGCGGGTGATTATGCAAAGGCCTGCCACGAACGCATACATGCCAATTTGTTGAAAGCTCTGGGTTTGAAGGTACTACATGTTGTAGAGAATCATCACAATTTTGCGTGGAAAGATCAGCTAGCTGATGGCCGGGAAGTGATCATCCACCGTAAAGGAGCAACACCAGCGCATGAAGGCGAATTAGGTATTATCCCAGGCAGTATGACGGCGCCTGCCTATTTGGTATCGGGAAAAGGTGTTGGCGATGCCTTATACTCGGCGTCGCACGGTGCAGGCAGGGCTATGAGTAGACAGAAAGCCAAGGATAGCATGACGGTATCGGCTATGAAAAAGATGCTGACTAAGGCAGGCGTTACCTTAATTGGCGGCACGGTCGAAGAAAATCCGATGGCCTACAAGGATATCGAAACTGTTATTACTGCACAGCAAGATCTGGTTGATACTCACGGCAAGTTTTATCCGCGAATTGTTAGAATGAATAAGGAATAGTGATGAAAAAGATGATAATACAAATTACATCGGGCAAAGGCCCGGCAGAATGCTGCCGGGTTGTTGCCAATGTACAAGGCCTTATGATTAAGCAGGCAAAGCTGCAGGGAATTAAAGTGGAAGTATTGGAAAATATTTCTGGAGACTTGAAAGACACATTGCTGTCAGCTACCATAGCGTTTACAGGTGATAGCCTGGATGTATTTTTAAAAGAGTGGATAGGTACAGTACAGTGGATAGCGCAGAGCCCTTATCGCAAATATCATAAGCGTAAAAATTGGTTTGTTGGTGTTGCCGCCTTTGAGCAGAAAGAACTGATACAATGGAATGCTAACGACGTGAAGCTGGAGACCTGTCGTTCATCTGGCCCTGGTGGGCAAAATGTAAACAAGGTAGAGACGGCCGTTAGAGGTACGCACTTACCGTCGGGCATACAAGTAATGGCAATGGATACACGTTCGCAGTTGGAAAACAAAAAGCTATGCCTTGCAAGGCTGGAAGCCAAAATAATGATTTGGCAAGCCGGGCAATTGACCGAGCAACAGCAATGCCAGTGGCAAGAACATAACACACTGACAAGAGGTAATCCCGTTAAAACAATCAAGGCTGATCTGGTCTAAAGCTATAAAGGCTCATCAAACATTGATGAGCCTTTATCTTGAAGTCTTATTCTTATGCCTTACCCCATCCGGCCTTAAGTACCCGCATATAATTAGCCCAGCCTATCTTATCAATATCATCGCTGGTAATGCCGGGTATGTTGGCAATGGCATTGAAAAGATCCTTCATCATGCGGTCACCGCCCAGGTCTTCGGGTACGGTGGTAAATCCGTCTAGATCAGAGCCAATGGCGATGTGGTCATATGTACCGGCTTTTCCGTTGCTATCGGGCACGTCCCGGATAAATAGGATCGTCTCAATCACAGCTCCCATTGATGGGGCATGGTCGTCGTGTCCGGTTAACCAATAATCCATAAATATCACTCCCAGCACCCCGTTACAGTCTTTAATCCGTTTGATATCACTACTGTCGGGCAGGTAGGCTGCAAATTTAGGGGGCATATCCGGGCAATGTCGTAACGCAACTTCGCGCACTCCGGTATGGGCAAACAATAATGGCCGTTTAGCTTCGCCTCTCAGATCATTACGATCATAAACCATTTGCTTGGCACCCGGGTGGCAATGTACAAGGTCGATCAATATGCCCCACTCGAGCATGTTGTCTATCATTTTAATTGCCGTGTCGCCATTGTAGCCAAGAGGGTAGGTGTTAATGGTTTCTGGATCATAACCCAAACTGCCGGCCAGCTTAGGTGGTATGCCACCCGAAGACGAAACCAGGATATTCTCGAAAAAATGGCCGAGCGTTATTTGGCAAACGCCCATGTCAAAGACCTGCTTTAAATTACTCTCAAGTTCGTCATCGGTGATGGGCACGTTGCCCAATGAATGGGTTCCTTCAATGCTGTGTAGAAAAACTGTATTGCCATCACCGGTAAGCCGAAGCAGGTCGGCATAAGAATGCGCTACGGCCGCCTTCTTTCCGATATGATCCGCTGCATAGGCTACATCGTTTTCAAATAGGTTGATGTATCTTACCAACTGGGCAAAAGAGGCGGAGGGGGAGGACTTGTCCTCGATAATTAGAGGTAGGCGTGGGCAAATAAAACGTAGCACTTCCAGTCCAAGGCGAAGCAGCAGGCTGTGCATACGTTCAGTTTCTAATTCGGCCTCGGGCAGGTAATATACCGAGACTGCTCCACCTACATTGCCGGCCTGCATCTGAGCTATGTTTACAAAGCATCGCTCGCTAAAATCATAACCCCGGGGGATGTCTTCGTCATAAACATGATATCTGGGGAATAGCCAGGTTTTAAGTGCAGGGTGGCAGTGGATGTCAAACACTTGTTGCTCTACTGCTTTTAGGGGGTCGCGTTCCATAACTAGTTGTTTAAAAAGTGGTGGATTGCTGCCAGGCAACAGTACATTTTGCTCCCGTGTTGCTATTGGCTACTTCGTAAACGGCTTCCGTTATTTTGCCTGTTTCGAGTGTGAAAAGGGCGAAGCCGTTGAGCACACGTTTGGCATGGCGTGGGTCGTTGCCGCCCATAGGGGTGGTTACAAAATAATCAGCTATCGGGTTGCCCACCAAGCCACGGGCTTCGCCTGCCGGGATACCAGCGTGGCCCATGCAACGTAACCCTATGGCTGGGTTACCAAATTGAGCAAACACATTGCTTTGCTGTACTGCGGCGGCATTATAAACTATGCCATTATGAAGGTGCCCGTAATACCAAAATTCAGGCATCCGATTTCCTAAAACCTCAAACACGTCTTGTGCGAGGCTGCCGCCATGCTTGCGCACATTTAAGCTTGCACCATCATAATTAATGGTGTTGTGGTGAGTCATCACTATAATCTTCTTCCCTGCATTCTCAGGTTTGGTAACTACTTCCTTAATAAATGCCAGCTGGTCGTCTCCGGTTACGGTACCCGATTTAAACAGCGTCGAATCGTCGAAGTAAGCGCTATCAAGACCGAGCAATAGCCAATCTGAATAGGTAATGGCAAACCAGCTAGTCTGTTGCTGCGCACTTAAAGCCGGGTTGGTAAGGGCTACATCAAAATAGCCGTTTCCGCCGTCGTACATCTCGTGGTTGCTGTTGAGCGTAAACGAGGCCTTAGAACCGGCGACAAGCATGCCCGAAAAGTTAGCGGTTTCCTGATCACTGGAACCCCAGTAGTAAACATCACCCAAATGAATCACAATATCGGGGTTCAGTGAGGTTATACCAGCATTCACCAGTTCTGCCGGGCACATGGCTGCGGTGCTGTCTTGCCATTTGCCAGTACCCCAATCACCAAATACGGCGATAGTAAGCGGATCTGTATCCGGTACATCGAACACAGCTGGTGTAGTGCCGTATGGGTGAGTCTTAGTCGAAAAAAGTGGGATATGACTTTTGGTACGCAAATAATGCAGGGCAGCAATTAAATAGTCGGGATCAAGTGTGGCGTATTTGGTTGTATTAATCAGCGTTCCGTCCGAAGTTACAAATCCGGTTTCCAGATTCGGCAACCATATTTGGTACTGTTCCGGCGTAATTATACTGTCGGGCATCCCAAACTGTTTCAGCAGATCTTTAACCGGTTGTAGCGGAGGCGGCATTTGATAATTCAACAGGTAAAGGATAAGCCCGTATTCTTCGTCACCAGGTTGGTGATCGGGCACCTCGTTACCGGTTATAACGCCTACAAGCTTTTGTTCGCTTTGTTGTAAAAAAGCCCAGTCCGATTGGAAGATATCCCACGAAAGCAGGTTATCAGCCGCTTTCTGATGGCTATCCCGAACAAAATTGACAATGCTTTTTAAATTAAGGCCCATAATAAAGTGATTAAGGAAATTTATCGTTCAGGGAAATTGGTTAAACTAAGTTACTGACAATCTAATTGTTTAACTAAAAAGAAATTATTGTATAGCGGTGGCGGATTCTGTGTTAAGTTGAGGCCGGGAATTAGAAAAGCTTATGTGGGAATTATCCAGGGCTAAATAAAGTTTTAGGTATATTTAATATTGTGAAGAAATGTGAATAGATGTGTATTTTTTCGTGAAAGTATATTTTGGTTGCAAAACCGGTGATAGTATTACCTTTAAGTTGTTTTGCTATTATCTATAAGTTTGTATTTATTACTTATAGTTTAAATTGATGAAACATTAGCTTCTTGATATTGTTACACTAAAAAGATCCTTTCATGAAAAAGCTATTCAAACTGGCGGTAATTTTCAGCCTGAATATTGCTACCGTAGCTGCATTGGCGCAAACACCGCAGACTCACACAAAAAAAGACGGTACGGTTGATAAACGATACAAGTCGACATCAACAACTGCTACTACAACAAAAGCCCAGACGGCAACTCCCAGCACTTCAACATCAACCCATACCAAGGCTGATGGCACACCCGACAAACGTTACAAATCGACCTCCACTACCACAACAACTACCCCTGTTAAAGCAGACGGTACGCCGGATAAAAGGTACAAGTCTACCACAACCGCTACAACCACTCAGGCAGCATCAGATGCACATTTAAAGGCTGATGGTACACCAGATAAACGGTACAAGTCAACCAGTACTACCGCAGTTACAACTAAGGCCGCACCCGATGCTCATCTGAAAGCAGATGGCACGCCAGACAAAAGATATAAATCCACTTCTACTGCCGCCACTACCACTCAGGCAGCATCCGATGTCCATTTGAAGGCAGACGGAACGCCTGATAAGAGATATAAATCTACAACTACAGCTGCTACGACGACTACTCCAGCCGCGTCAGGAACCCACATGAAGGCAGATGGTACGCCGGATATGAGGTATAAGCAAAGCAAAACAACAACAACTACTACAGTTGCCGCGCCCGCAATGCCAACCGCAGCCCCTACTAAAACAAGCGTTGCGAAGTCTGCCCCGGCACCTGCCAGCACTTCAACTGCACAACATTTAAATAAAGATGGTACGCCGGACATGAGATATAAAGAGAACAGAACTCAGGGCGTAAACAAAGACGGTACCCCAGACAAACGATACAAGGAGAACCAGCCAAAACCGTAAAAAACCAAAGTTATGTTTGACGAGATATTAAACATCGTAAAAAGCCATCTGGGCGGTAACCCAGAAGTGGCTGACGCACTTCCCCAAGATCAGGCAGGAGCCGTTCATGATGAGATTGCGACTCACATTCAAGATGGTATTAAAAATCAGGCGGCTGAAGAAGGAGGGATAGGTGGCTTGCTGTCGTCGTTAAAGGATAGTTTAACATCTGGCAGCCCAGTTACCGGTGCTATTGAAGGAGGGTTAGCTGCAACTCTCGCGAGTAAGTTTGGCCTGTCGCCGGCCATCACTGGTGCCATTGCCGGAGCCTTGCCAGGTATTTTGCAAAAATTTACCAACAAGGTAAACGACCCCGATGACGAAAGTATCACTCCGCAAAGTCTGGAAAGTTCTTTAGCCGACAAATTTAAAACCGATAACAAGTGAATATGAAAAGATTAATGTCCTTGCTGATGCTGGCTATGTTTAGCTTCGGCACAGTTACGTTTAACAGCGCCTTAGCTCAAAAAACGCAACAACACATGACTAAATCAGGTAAACCTGATAAACGTTATAACGAGAACAAGAATTTGAAAAAAGACGGAACGCCCGACATGCGGTATAATACAAGTAAGAAAGCGGCCGCCAAAAAGAAACCTTAAAAACATCCTAGTCGTTAAGCCTCGAAGTACCTGGAAGGTCATGAATTAAAAAAAGCTCATTCCCACAGTTGTGGAGATGAGCTTTTAGCGGAATGGACGGGACCGTGACCATCTCGATAATGCGTTATATTACAAGCATTTATAATCTTGAAAACCTATTAGTCACCGCGAAGGTCACGGGCTAACTATGAGGAGTTTTGATATCTTTTAAAGAACTTTTGTTAAATCAAATATACGAATTTGACCCGAACTTCCGGTCATTAAATTTATTTATATTTTATGATTTATACTTCTTACAAAAATGCTAATGATGAAGATGACGCACATCATTTTGCAGATCATAATATGTAATTACATAAATCTTTATTGCTGCAATTCTTTAATTATGTAATTATAGAAATCTATAAATATTAATGATGTCATTTTCGGGATTGTTAATCAGGTTCTCGCTTTTAATCGATTTTCTTTCACGTTTATCAAAGTCTTTAAATGATCCGTATACTTTTCAAGCCATCTTTCCTGAGTTTGCATTTCCTTTTTAGAAAACAAACGCTCAATTCTGAATAGTATAATCGTTCAAATCCTGATAGTATAAATAAGCTGTCCAAATCATTTAAAGTAAAATAGTGCTTAACTGCCGAAGATTTTTAGCATGTTCCCCAATTCATATTCGGACATCGGCATCAAATTCCGGAGTCCGCAGATCTCTTATGACTAGGAAGATGTTTACCTGGCCAAAAACGTGCTCTCACTTAACTTTATAGCCAGTTTAAAGGAATAGAAAAAGGGCAATAGGCTTATGAGTATTATCAATCTGAACCAATCGCAAAGGTCAAATGACCGCTTTGTCATTTTGCAAGCTTCTTTGGGGCATCTTACTGATCCACCAATAAAGCAATAAGGAAATAACGAAATACGGCAATAATATGCGCAGTATATTTTCGGGTCTTCCCGAAGAGACCAGCGTCAGTATAGCGCCTTTAGGTTCAGCAGCCGAACGTGGGATCATTGACTGGACGATGTTCCATCCAAAATGCAACCCGATAGACAAACACAGCTTCCCGGTCTTGATATAGCATAAGCCATAGAGCAGCGAGCCTACGCCGGTGGTCAACCATAATAATAGGAACTGAGACGCAGTAATCGGCTGGTCCAGTTTGAGGTGCATGACGGCGAAAGGCAAGGTCACCCCGAGCTGCGCTATTAAGGGACCGTATGATTTGAGCAAACGCTGGAAAGGATAACCCCGGTAGGTGAACTCCTGCGCATAAGCCGAAAAGAGATGGGCCGAGAACAGAATGAGTAGGTAAACGGGATCAATGTGCGCGTTTAGTATCCATTTACCATCTGTTACCCACAAACTCAACGCAGCACAGGCTCCTAATGCGATCATGCCTACCATTGTACCCATAAGCAGTTGCCGCCAGTCTTTTCGAGAGGTCGGCAACGACCCCAGATCCGAAAGATTATAGCCCTCCAGGCGTACCAACACATAGCTTAGAAAAAGTGCCACCCCGAAGAAGTAAAAGATACTATCAATGGCCGGTAGCTTGGTAGCGAGGATGGCTGCAGCGAAAATGATCAGGAAGTAAGCACCTACCTTTAGCCAGGCAGGGATATTACGAACAGTGATATTAGTATTCATATGTTTTTTTGCCGAAATTAGCCCAACTGGTACATGCGGAAAAAAATATTCGACAGGCAACGGTAAAAGGACAACGAAAGATGATGTTCCGGCAATTTAGATTTTCAGCGCCGCCAGTAATTTATCCCTGTAGTTGGCACCTACCGGAAGTTCGATTTCAGCAAGTTCGACCATGTTACCCTTAACAGCGAGAATCTTCGATAAATTCACGATGTAAGAACGATGAATACGCTGGAACTGTGTTTCAGGCAACAGGTTCTCCAATAATTTTAGGTGCATACTGGCAAAAATCCGGCGGTCCTCCAAGTAGATAGAGCTGTAGTCCTTTTCGGCCTGTATGTATCGGACATGGTGGTGATCGACCCGGATGTACTTGCTATCCTGCTTGATAAAAAGGTGGTCAGTAGATAATGGTTTCGATGAATTATCCTCCAAACTGGTAGTGAGACGATCTGATGCTTTTTGGACAGCCTGATAGAACCGGTCGAAGGTAATGGGTTTAAGGAGGTAATCCACCACATTGAGTTCAAAGCCTTCGATCGCATATTGTTGGTAAGCTGTGGTCAGCACGACCAAGGGGGGCCGTCGTAGTGAACGTAGAAAATCGGTTCCGGTGATGACTGGCATCTGGATATCCAGGAAGATCAGATCGATAGGGTACCGATGTAATGCCTCATAGGCTTCGGATGCATTTATGCAACTCTTGACCAGTTTTAAGTTTGGGGTCATACCAATATGGTTGTTAAGGATGTCACGCGCGATCGGTTCATCATCGACTACAAGGCATAGTAATTTATTCATAATTGCAAGATGATATTGGCCGTGTAATTTTCATCGGTTCGGTCCACGGAATAAGTGTGCTTCCCCGGATAATGAAGGCCAAGTCGTTTATTTAGGTTTTGAAGACCGATACCTGAACGTTCTTGTAGCAAACGGTCTTCGTCGATACGATTTTTGACGATCAGGTGCAACGTAGAATCGTCGCTGGTGATCTTGATGCGGATGATTGAGCCTTCGATATCCGGGCTGTATTTAAAGGCATTTTCAACCAGCGGCATAAATAATAGTACAGGCAATGCTTTCTGCGGATCACGGATATCCACGTGTAGCAGGACGCGGGCATAGTTGAGCCGGATTCGTTCCAAATCGATGTAGTCCTTCAGTAAGCGCAATTCTTTGTCTAGGGTCGAGCGGTCGCCATCAGGAGGATTAAGCGTATAACGCATTAAACCGGCCAGCCGTGCAACAGTATCGGCAGCCTTGGCATTTTCTTTATTGAGGATCAGTCCATAGATATTGTTTAGCGAATTGAACAGAAAATGAGGGTTCACCTGCGAGCTCAGAAAATTGAATTCGAGCTCGATATTTTCCTTGGCCAGGCGGAGTGCTGCCAGTTGTTGCCGGAAAGCCATCAGCGCGATATGAATGGCCAGGGGTACACTTAACGAGAATACAAGCCCGATCAATTGTCCCATAGTAGCAAGTTTGGCGAACAGACGGTTAAATATGTTACTTTGCAGGAATCTGTAGTAATTAATATTGCCTTCCTTTAACGCGAGCATACAGCTATCACAGTGCAGAATCAGGACCTGTTCTGTGTAAATGCTGATCAGTGCATTGACGATTACAAGCGCGACAAAACCGGCAAGCGCAAGCATGTACCTTTTTTTGCTGGCCATTGGCAACAATACGTACACAAGCGGGTAATAAACGATCGCCAAGCTCAGGGTATTGCAAAGAGTTAGCAGCCAGATTGACTGGTCCGGAAAGCGTTGATAGCTGTTGAACGAGATGACCGTAGTATACCAGCCGACCAGTAATTCACCTGTCCAGAATAGCAGATGTCCTGATACACGGTACCGAGGGTCGGTGTGCAGTTTGCCGATAAGCGTATTAAAGGTCATAAGCGAAATTGCATATAATCATATTTAAAACCTACGTTTTTCAACCAACGTAGCTTTTTTGCCGACGAAACGGCTTGGACGAACAATAAAAATCTTATTGTCACAGAGGCCGTATTCGGATACATTTATCTGGTACTGGTCGATCTTTTTTTTTAACATGGTCCGGGCAGATTTCTTTTGGTCAAAAAATAAAATATGATCAAGATCAGAGAACTGCATTATCATTACAATAAACATCAGAACCTGTTCGGCGGCCTTGACCTGGACCTTGATGCCGGGAAGGTCTATGGGTTATTGGGTAAAAATGGTGCCGGAAAATCCACCTTGATGCGCACCATTACCGGCTTGTTATTTCCAACGACAGGTTACTGTACAGTTGATGGTCTGCATCCCGGCCGGCGCGAGCAGCGATTCCTGGAACGATTGTTCTTTATTCCGGAAGAGTGCTATGTCCCGGCGCTGAATATCCATCGCTTCATTGAAATATACGCACCATTTTACCCGACTTTCAGCGAACCGGATTTGCGCAGCTATCTTGTAGAGTTTGGGATCAGCGCTGACCGTTCGTTAAACCAATTGTCTTTCGGGCAACGAAAGAAAGCTTTTATCGCCTTTGGCCTGGCTACTAAAACTCCGCTTCTGGTAATGGATGAACCGACTAACGGCCTTGATATCCCATCCAAGGTGCAGTTCCGGGAACTCATGCGTCACGCAGCGACACCTGATCAGCTGGTTTTGCTGTCTACCCATCAGGTCCGGGATTTGGATGAATTGATCGACGCCGTGTTGATCATGGATGACAGTCGTATCCTGTTAAAGGAAGACAAGTCGTTGTTGGTTGAACAGGATCCCCGTTCGAATGATCTCGAGTTCTTGTTCAATACGACGCTTAATAACTCTAAATACAAGATACGATGAAAGCATTCGATCATTTTACCCTATTGTTCAAACGTCAGTGGTCCGAACACTGGCGGGCTTACCTGATCGGGGCCGCCGCGATTGTCGCGATCCTGGTCTTCCTGTTCATACTGGTCTGGCATTGGCGGACCAGTTTCAACGGCGATACCTTGCATGGAATATTTTTGATTTTACTTTTCGGTGCCGGCAGCATTTTTATGTCAACGATGCTCCGGGATCTTGGGGATAAGCAAAAAGGCATCTGGTTCCTGATTTTGCCAGCTTCTGCATTGACAAAGATCAGCATCGCGTTCCTTTATGGTATCGTGATATACCTCGTCGCCTATGCGTGCCTGTTCTATGTCAGTTTATCGGTCTTTGTAGGACTGGTCGTACCGGCCGGGGAGAGCTGGGGTACGTTCGGTTTTTTCCAGAACGGCTTTTACCAGCTGATATTCACATTTATCACCTTCCAGTCTATGATACTTTTAGGGAGCGTTTACTTCAATAAAAGCCAGTTGCTCAAAACTCTATTACTAATCATTATCGGGCTCTTCCTGACCTTTAACGGCAATGTGCTGGCACTTAAATGGCTAACCGGTCAACAAAATATTGATTCAGGTATCCCGCTTGGAGGTTTTCAGTTCGCCTATATGGGCGAAAATATACACGTTGACCCGCCAGCTACCGTCAATACGGCCTGTTCGATATTATGGTGGGTCGTGGTGCCTCTCATGTTTTGGGTAATCACCTGGTACCGTTTGAAAGAAAAAGAACTATAAGCTATGAGAACAAGCAATAAATTAATAGTAGGCTTAGGGGCCATACTGGTTGTAGCCACAATTACTGTGGACCTGATGCTGAAAAGCATTTATAATCGGATCGATCTTCTCGATCCCTTGAAAAATTATGATGCGATCCCCGCTACTGAATTTCGCGTTTTACGTTTCATAGGTGGAAATGCTTATGCCGTCTCAATACAACCCGCACCATCAACAGGCATAAAAGTGATGCGATCCAGAAAAGGCTTCCTACGGACCGAACATCACGGTGATACACTGTTCGTTCGTTTCTCGGTGATGAGTAACGGTCAAATGAGAGACCCGGAACAGGTCCCGTTGGGACTGATCATCTCTACACCACATCTTGACGCGGTCTTTGCCACCGGTGGCGATCTGATTCTACGCGGCTGGAAGAACGGGAACTTGAAGTTAGATCTCTTTGGTAATGGATCGGCAGACCTTTCCGGATTGCAGTTGACGGTCTTGACGATCTTAGCACATGAGAACGCTCTTGTCAGGTTACGAAGAACGAATAGCGCGGATTCTTTAGTTGTCAGATCGGAGCAGAAGGCACAAGTGATATTAGAAGATATCAGAGCTAAAAAGATAACGCCTGTACTATTGGACCAAAGTCACTTGGTTTTGAATAAAGCTTCGGTCAAAGCATTTTTTTTAAGGGACTGATCATCTGAACTTTTGGATTTGGATAGCACCAGTATTTGCGTCTCCTTTATAATGTTGTGTTTCCATTGATAATATAAATATGTTATCCGAGTCGGATAATCTCGGATTATTAAAGGTATTCATTATCTCACCTTTGCTATGTAATTCTACAATTACAGAATTGAAGAATTATGTATTTACAAACTTTTAGAATTATGTAATATGGCAAAGATAATCACCATCGCGCATCAAAAAGGAGGCGTGGGAAAAAGCACAATTGCATTGAACCTGGCCCTTTGCTTCAAGGACCAGTTAAGGGTAGCATTAGTGGATTCGGATTTACAGGGAAGCCTATATCATTCCAGGGAGGATTTTCCTGACCTAACCATCTTAGCGGCAGAAAAGGTCAGCGATGTGAAGGATATGGATTTTGACCTGATCATTATTGATACCCCGCCTTATCTTTCCAACAGGCTAACGGACTTTTTCTTGTTATCAGATTTTGTGTTGGTACCAACTAAGGCCGGTTTTTTTGACGTTATGGCCATCCGGTCAACTCTGGCCTTAATAAGGTTCGCGCAAGCGAAAAAGCCAACCTTAAAAGCCGGCATTGCACTTAATATGATTAAGCATCGTTCCGGAGTTACAAAGGATGTTTCCGAGCTTTTGAAAAATATGGGAACACCCTTGTTAAAAACGATGGTTCATGATCGCGTAAGCATAACCCGTAGTGCCATTACAGGTGGGATACTTTCAGGACCCGATCAAAAAGCAAAGGAGGAATTTACTTCGCTTGCAGAGGAAGTGGTAGAATACATAAGTGCATAAATAAGGATTTACAGCTTTATGTAAATACATAATTACAGTATTACATAACTCAAAAGATCAGGTGCAATGGAAGATTACAAGAAGAAATTAGGAGGGCTGGCGGATAAGCTAAAAAAGGACCCTCCTAAAACACCCATTCAGGAGGTACACCCGGTAAAGAGTGTCGAAGAGGCTAAAGAGACAGAAGCCCAGCTTAATGTTTGGATACCTAAAAGTCTTCTTAAGAAGGTGAAAGGTTATGGCCTTGATCATGATCTTTCTTTAAAGGAAATTAACATTCTGGCCTTGCAATCATTCCTCGAACATAATGTAAAAACATCAGTTGAACACAATGCTTAATCGACTCCCAGGTAATTGATTTCACAAGTTCCTTATGACTCTGTGAGGATTTAAACTGCTGTCTTTTTGCAGTTAGCAAGATGTACGTTTGTACCACAAACGAATCTTGCCCTTCCTCCAAAGTCGTCAGGGAAAGGGTTATCAAACACTCCGAAGTCGGTTTGATACGATTACTATAATCATGGCAGCGACAGAAGAAAACAGGTCCAAATGGATCAAGATCAGGTTAAAACCAACGGAGCAGGAACTACTGGATAAGCGATACAAAAAAACCACTTTCCATTGCCTTAGTGAATATGCCAGGACGCTATTATTAGGCAAGCCGGTGACCATTCTTACTCGTGACAAATCCATGGATGAAGTTCTTGAAGAATTAATGCTTTTGCGCAGGGAACTTAATGCGGTTGGAAACAACCTTAACCAGGCGGTGAAAAATATTAATAGTGCTCACGGAAATCCCGACGATCGACTTTGGGAAGTTTTGTTGCAAGTAATTAATGCGAACATTAACCCAAAGATAAATGAGATCAAAGAAAGGATAGCTAATTACTCCCAGATATGGTCGCAAAAATTGAAAGCGGAAAAAGCCTGATTGGCGCATTGAACTACAATGAACGAAAGGTCAAAAAGGGTAAAGCCAAATTGATCATGGCTCAATTATATCCTAAAGAACCGGGCCGTCTTTCTTTTGATGAAAAGCTTTTCCGGTTAACTGATTTGGCTTCGAGGAACACCAGGACGAAAACTAATACGGTTCATCTATCACTGAACTTTGATCTTACGGAAAACCTGCCAATCGATAAACTCTGCCAGATAGCGGATGGCTATATGACTAAAATAGGTTTTGGCGATCAACCATTTTTGGTGTACCAGCATTTCGATGCAGGGCACAATCACGTTCATATATTAACGACGAATATTGAGGCCGATGGTTCCAGAATAAGCCTGCACAATATTGGTAAATTAAAATCGGAACCCGCAAGAAAAGCTATCGAATCGGAGTTTGATTTGGTAAGGGCTGAGCAGCAAATAACTACATCAAAAGCGCAACAACAGATTAAACCATTGGTCTATGGCGCAACTGACACAAAAAGAGCTATTAGTAATATTGTACACTACGTCACACAAAACTACAAATTCACCAGCTTGCCGGAATTCAACGCGGTGTTATCACAATATAACGTGATCTCAGACCGGGGGCCGAAGGAAACAGTAATGTTTGAACATGGAGGCTTGAGATATTGGGCGCTGGATGGCCAGGGAAATAAAACAGGTGTACCACAAAAAGCCTCCTCTCTTTATAAAAAACCTACCCTTAAATTATTAGAGGAACGGTTTAAGCTTAACGCCTTTTTACGGAAGCCGTCGAAAGTCTCTATTACTAAGATTTTGGATGGCGCAATATCAAAAGTCAGGTCTCATCAAGAGTTAAAATCCGAATTACAAAATCACGGGATAGACTTATTGATCCGTCAAAATGCAGACGGCAGGGTATATGGACTAACCTTTATCGACGATAAGAACAGGGTAGTTTTTAACGGGAGTGATTTGGGCAAAATGTATAGCGCAGCTGCAATTGAAAGCCGATACGGGCATCAAATACAATCACCAAATGTTGCCGCTGATAAATCGCCAAAAGAATATCTGCCCATGTCAGAAGGCCTAAAATCAACGGAAACCGTAGGGTCAAATTTGGATATTCTTGGCGGTCTTTTAGATTCCACCGAACAAGCCACTAATCAAACTCTGTTTGATCGGCAAAGGAAGAAAAAACGAAGAAAATTAAAAATATAAACCAACTATTATGCAAACGGGAGAAAACGAACAAGCGCTAAGAAAGATTACTGACTTTACCAGGTTTTTGGCCATAGTAATATTGCTGCTTCATTTTTATTTCAGTTGCTATGCAGCATTTCGTGAATTGCATTTAACGCATAGAGTGACCGATCACATTTTGATCAATATATACAAGCTTTCAATTTTTAGAACCGTCTGGATAGCAAAAACTGCCGCATTAGTTTTCCTGATCGTTTCACTATTGGGTACAAAAGGTAGGAAGGATGAAAATATCAAGTGGGACCAAAATATAATCGGGGCTATAATCGGAATGGTCATCTATTTTTTAACGGGCCTGCTGTTTAATTTTCATTTGACGTTATTAACTCTCGCCGGCCTATATATTGCCTTAACATCATTTGGCTTTTTGTTATTTCTTTCTGGTGTAAGTAAGTTGTTCCGGGTTATTAAAATTAAACTGGCCACTGACATCTTCAATGCCGAAAATGAAACATTCCCACAGGAAGAGCGAAAATTGGAAAACGAATATTCCATTAATCTGCCTGCTAAATACAACTACAAGGGAAAGATCCGGAATAGTTGGATAAATGTTATCAACCCTTTTCGCGGCTCACTCGTTCTTGGTACTCCAGGTGCTGGTAAATCCTACTTCGTCATAAGGCATATCATCACGCAGCATATTAAAAAGGGGTTTAGCATGCTGATTTATGATTTTAAGTTTGACGACCTTTCTGTAATCGCCTATAACGCGCTATTAAAGTATGCGGGAAATTATAAGAAGAAACCAAGCATTTGGTTTATTGATTTTGACAATATCAAACATCGGTGCAACCCGCTTGACCCTGACCGCATGGAAGATATAACCGATGCCATGGAATCCTCTCGCACTTTCATGTTGGGGCTTAATCGCGAATGGATCAAAAAACAGGGCGATTTCTTTGTTGAGTCCCCGATCAATTTTGTTACAGCCTTATTCTGGTTCCTTAAGAAATATGAGAACGGTAAATATTGCACTTTGCCTCATGCCATCGAACTTGCCCAGGTGGACTACGAAAATCTTTTTGCGCTATTGCAAAAAGAGCCAGAAATAGAGGTGTTGATCAATCCCTTCATTTCGGCCTGGAGAAACGAAGCCTATGACCAATTGGAAGGACAGATCGCCAGTGCAAAGATCAGTATGGCACGATTGGTTTCTCCGGCATTGTATTACGTGCTTTCGGGTAATGATTTTTCACTTGATCTGAATAACCCAGAAGAGCCTAAGATCATTTGCCTGGGGAATAATCCGTTAAAACAACAAGTTTATGGCGCTGTGCTTAGCCTATATATTTCACGGGCTATTAAGCTGGTGAATCAAAAAAACAAGTTGAAAAGCAACCTGATATTTGATGAGTTTCCCACTATTTATTTTAATAACATTGATAGCCTGATCGCAACTGCACGAAGTAATAAGGTGGCGACCACATTAGCCGTGCAGGACTATAGTCAACTAAAAAAAGATTATGGGCGGGAGCAGGCTGAAGTGATCATGAATATTGTAGGTAATATTATTTCAGGACAGGTTACTGGAGATACAGCTAAACAGTTAAGCGAGCGTTTTGGGAAGATCATGCAAGAACGACAAAGTGTTTCTATCAATAGCCAGGATACTTCCATAAGTAAATCTACTCAACTGGATTTTGCGATACCTGCATCAAAAATATCCACGTTATCATCTGGTGAGTTTGTTGGCTTAGTGGCAGATAATCCAGATGAAAAAATAGAATTGAAAGTTTTTCACAACGCCATCATTAATGATCATGTTGCGATGAAAATTGAGGCGGATAATTATAAATCAATTCCTACAATTAGGAAAGTTGATAATGATACGCTCACGGAAAACTATTTTTCTATTAAATCGGATATTGAAAACATAGTAAACAAGGAACTTCAAGCAACAACAGAGTAATATTTACTACCAAGGGTGGTAAGGGGTGGTGAATATTTAATAGTTCTGCAATAAAAAATAGTGCGGAAAATACATAAGCTGGCTTTCCTAATGGTTAAAACTTCATTTTCGATACAAGAAAATCTATTTAAACTTACTACCCTTTTGTACCTGTTTTCAGGTTTGACTAAACCTTTTCTTTGAATTGATTTTCCATCAGCCATGAAAAAAAACATACTCAAGGAACTATGTGCCGCATTTATAGTATTACTATTTACCTATACAGCGTTGAGCAAATTGCTGGATATGAATCGTTTTGTCTCAACAATGAGAGTCAGCCCTTTTCCGTATATAAACATTTTCGCACCTGTATTGGGATGGATAATTCCAGTGATTGAATTATTGATTGCAGGTTTTATGATAACCTCAAAATATCAACGGACCGGTTTTATAGGTTCTATTATCCTATTGTGTTTATTTGAAATTTATATAGGATCTTTACTTATTTCGGGACTTCATTTGCCTTGCTCGTGTGGCGGAGTTATCTCCAAGCTTTCCTGGAAACAACACTTAATTTTCAATCTATTTTTTATTGTCATCAGTATCATTCCGCTTATCCTCGATAACTATAAAAATCGAAGTTTTGGAATTACCGAGACAACATAAACAATAAAAATCTTTCGCGCGGAAACAGGTGAACCGTTACCTGTCTACAAAACGGATTTCAATAATTATTAAAATTAAAAAATCATGAAAAATTTTAAAATGGGCTTGATGGCTTTAGCCCTAACATTTGCGATTGGTGCAGCTTTTTCTACTAAAGCAACTGCTCATAAAAAAGCGTTCGCCGGGCTGTTTTGGTATCAGGTAGATGCAAGCCAAAAAACTGTTGGTGCACCTATCTACAGCAATGATACCAAGGCGCAAGCATTAGCCGAGCCGACTCAGGATTGCGCTGATGTAACTTCCACCATGTGTCAATTTGGTTCAACTAACGGTAGCCTGCCAACTGGTACTTCGGCCGCCGGCGCAGATGTTGACCATCGCATTAACACCACTGAATAATTATTATTTTTGCGAGTAGACAGTAAAAATTGTCTACTCGCAATGTTTACTTAAAATCGCTTATTACAAGTACATCAATAAGTCTTCTTTTTTTCTCTATCGCTAAATTGTATTTTTTCAATCCATCTTGCCATTCATCGAAGTTCATATCATCAAGAATTTTACCACTCATTTCAACGTCAATATTTTCCGATATCCCTGATTCATCAAAAAAAGGGCTATTCAATTTATATTCTACAAAATCTTTAACCGCATTACTTAAATAAAGAAACGGCTGATTTTTCAACTGTCTGATTTTTGCATACTCAGTTGAATGTACATCATTCATTTTATAGAAATTATTAAAGCCCGTTTGTCCTTTAGTCTTTAGCACCTCGCTGTTTCCGGTAGAAACCAAGATATAGCACTCTACCATCCTCTTTTCAATCTTAGAAGTCAGTTGAAAATAATTATCCAAATCATCTTTCATTTTATGGTACATATTACCAGGAAAGTTATTTGGCTCAATGAGTTGGTAGGTAAAGTAATTATCATCTATCCATTTCATTGCCTCTTCCCCTTTAATTTCCGGACTCTTGATAAACTTTGTTTTATCATTAACTTCAAGGATCACACGGCCAGGAGAATATACGTCAAGAAATTTGAATGATGAATCACTAAATGCTCTTTGGTATAGAAATGGAACAGGGCCAGTCTCGGCTAATTGTTTACCCTTGGCATTTAATTCAGGATGCATCCTAAGCGAATCCGATTTATACCGAGATATTGAGGAAGCGTATACTACTAAGTTTTTCCAACGGCTGTCAATAAAACTTGTGTAAACATTTTTTGAGGCTTTTCGATAAAATGCTGTTCCAGTTTTGAGAGAATTATTGATGTTTTTTACAGTTAAACTTGTGGGATCACCATAAAGTAAAACCTTTCCCGAACCATCGATCCAAACTTGAAATGGAACTCCTGTGTGCGGAAAGACAGAATCCATGTGTTTTGCATTGGTAATAAAGGGTACATTAGGGCGGTGAACATTAATGTGACTTTTAAAAAATTTCGCTACTTCCGCCTTAGTAAGATTTGAAATTGCAAGGATTTGAATCTGACCTTCAAACAGTTTTTGTAAAGAGTCGATTTTGGGGAAGCCAGCTATGCACGGCAGACAATATGGCCCCCAAAAATCAAGTATTACCAGCTTTCCCTTAAAGTCACTCAATTTTACTGTGCTATTCTTAGCATTATATGTATCTGGAAAAGTGAAATTTGGAATTTGTTCACCAGGTTTTATTTCATGGTACTGCGCAAATACATTATTTATACCTAAAAAAACGGTTGTAACATAGATAAAGATTATTTTTTTCATGTTAATAATTCGGATTTTGTTTCAGATTTCCATTATAAATGATCTGTAGATTGGGAAGAGGAAATAAGGCTTTGTAGGATTGCCAGTTATTCTTTTCCGCCGAAAGGATAGCATCAATTAATCCTGATCGTTTGAGGTCGAACCAGCGATGGCCCCATTCAGCGAAAAGTTCAACCCTGCGTTCTTGAAATGTTGCATTAATAATTTGAGATTGCGAAAGTGATGTACTTAGCAAGGTTAACCCTGCTCTTGTACGTATTTGGTTTAAATCAGCTACAGCTTGGGTCAATTGATTAAGATTTGCTTCAGACTCTGCTCGTATAAGATATTGTTCAGCAAGCCGGAATGCAACATCATATTCTGTTATAGAAGTAGTCGTTCTATTCTTAAATTTTGAGGGATAATGATAAACAGTTCCGGAAACAGTATTACTTCCTAACCAGGCAACTTTTCTCTTATCTCCAATTTCAAAAGAATTGATTAAGTAATTACTAATAGCGAACGCTGGCTTTACTGTTGCAGAAGCCGGAAGAAATGTTGATCCTTCTGCCGAATTTCTGATTTCGCTCGGGCTGGCTATTTCCCAAATAGTTTCCTGGCTGTTTATAAGAAAGACTTTCGTAAGGTCAGTTAAAAGGCTGTAGTTATTTGAATTGATAACAGCAGAAGACTGTGCCATGGCATTTGTCCAATCTTTCTGATACAGGTAGACCCTTGATAAGAGTGCTGTTGCCACCATCGCGTTGGGCCGCAACTTCCCTTGACTCGGATAGGAACTACCCATCAGGCTTTGTGAACTTACAAGATCTGAAATGATCTGCTTAAAAATATCTGCAACCGGTGCTCTTGGTAGTAAACTGCCAATCTGATAGTCTTTGGTTAAAACCAATGGAACATCGCCATAAAGGTTTGTTAGATAGAAGTAAGCAAATGCTCGAATAAATTTCACTTCTCCTATTAATTGATTTTTAACAGTCGAACTTACTCCAGCGGAATTGTTTAGGCCGTCAAGAATCGCGTTCGTTCTGTAAATGATATTATAAGGTGATGACCAAAAAATACCACCTATTGTACCGTTGGTTGATGGGATCAAATTCTGATAGAATGGATCATAATTGGTACTTGCAGAAGTGTTGAATATATCATCTGCGGAAAGTCCGCCATAAATACTTAAACCACCATTGAACATTGATGGCGTTGCGGTTCGAAGCTGAACATATATTCCATCGACCGCAGATAATGCTGTATTATCATTGCTAAATACTGCATCGGTTGTGATCAATTGGTTTGAAGGGTTGATGGAAACGAACTTTTTACAGGCGCTTATTGAAATAGCTACCAATAGAATCCAGAGTATGTTAGGTCTTATTTTCATTTTTAAAGCATTAAAGGGTAAATTGTAATCCAGCGGTAAACGTCTGTAACGGCGGCAACAAGGCTGATTGGTTTTCCGGATCAGCTCCGAGATATTTCGTCAAGGTCAGCAGGTTTTGGCCTTGCAGATATAATCTTAAACTTGAAAAATGTGCTTTTTTAACCCAGTCTGCCTTTATTTGGTAGGATATTGCAACATTTTTTAAGCGTAAATACGATGCGTCAGAAATGATTCCATCAGAGCTTTTTAGATAATTGTTGAAGGCGTTGTATGCAGTGCCTGAAGTTTCAGTAAACTTTTCGACGTTTGACACATCGCCAGTTTTTTGCCATCTGCTTAAAACAATGTTCGGTTGGTTGAAAAATGCTGTTCCAGGTGAAACAAGGTTATTAAGATAGTTTCGCCCATCCTGCTTTCTGAATTCCCAAAAAAAGCTAAGATCCCAATTTTTGAACCTCAAATTATTTTGTATACCTCCATAGAATTTTGGGTCAGTACTTTTACGACTTATTTTATCGCTTGAATTGTAAACGCCATTATTGTCAACGTCCAGAAATTGGTATACTCCGCTTGAGGGATCAACTCCGAGATAATGAAAAAGTGGCGTAGTAGAAAGAGATTGTCCAATCGTGTAAATATTCGCATAAGTACTGTTAGCCAATCCTGGGAAACTGATCAATTTATTTTGTGGAAGTGTAAGGTTTAACGATGTTGTCCAGCTAAAATTTGTTGTATGAAAATTTGTACTGGTTGCTTGAAACTGCCATCCTGTATTTTGTATTTCAGCATTAAGATTCTCAAGAACAGAGGTGAATCCAGTTTGTGAGGGCAGGGTGTAGTTTACCAGTTGGTTATTGGAGTGATTTCTATAATATTCAACAGTGAATAATAATCTGTCTTTCCAAAAGCCGAGATCGAGTCCGAAAGTTAATTTTTCGTTCTTTTCCCATGAAAAGTTAGGATTATACAGGGAGGTGGGATTTAAAACGCTTACCCCCTGATACGTGGTTGTGCCAGGCGACCAGGTATCCAGATATCTATAATCACCAATTTGATCATTACCAGTGATGCCATAACTTGCACGTAACTTTCCAAAGCTTAAGAAAGTGAGTTTTTCAGCTATTAATTGTTGTTCACTAAATAGCCAAGCCGCCCCGATAGCTCCGAAATTGCTAAACCTCTTATCTGGTCCAAAACGGCTCGAACCGTCTCTGCGACCGCTAAGATTTAAAATATATTTATCATCATAAACGTAATTGATACGGCCATAAATTCCTTGATAATTGTATTTTGCATCATTGTTAACTGTTTGTGATAACCCTGCTGCTGATATTGATTTTAAGAGGAGATCGCTGCTATAATTGCTTGCGCTTACATTAATACCATTGCTTGTTTCATCTTGCCAGGTGCCTCCCAATAACAATTCGATCTTGTTTCTTTTGAATCGCTTGTTGTAATTTACCTGGGGTTCAATGATCCAGCTTTTTTGAATAGAATTTCCGAAATAGCTAAACGGTTGTTGGCCAAGATTTGGATCAAGTGAAACACTTGGAAATGTGGCGACTTCGGCGCTATTAACGACATTGTATCCCAAGCTAACTTTAAAACTTAAGTCTGTTGAAAATCTGTAAGTTGATTGTAAACTGCTATTAAGATTCTGAAAGTTACCTTCATAGGTTTGATATTTGAATGCAAGGGGATTCGCGTTTAAAATACCGGAATTTATATAGGGTAAGCCACCGTCACTCCATGCAGGTTTTCCGTTATTATCATAGAGTTTTAGGTTTGGTGAGGTGTTTACGTAACTGGAAAGATCAGTCCCCGGTAAATCATTTCTGTCTGCAAGGTAACTGGCCGACAAATTGATTGTAAACTTTTTGTTCGCAGAGTTATGATTTATATTGAAATGAAATGAGCCCTTTTGATCTGCATTATCAGTAGGATATACAGTGGTTTCTCGGTGATACCCACCACCAATAAAAAATTGAGTTGTTTGGTCACCTCCTGAAACAGATAATTGAGCATCGGTAATATGTGCTGTGTTACCGATCAATAATTTCTTAAAGTCAGTATATCGGGTAGTATCCCATAGGATAAGATCAGGTGCGTTCGTGGCATCAGGGGTAACACCATCATTTTTTAAGGCTTCTTTCCGCATCTCAACATACTGCTGAGTGTTCAGATAATTCATCATTCGGGTAACATGACTGACTCCGGAATATATATTCCCGGAAATTGAGGTTTTACCCGCTTTCCCTCTTTTTGTAGTAATTAAAACAACTCCATTTGCTCCTCGTGATCCATAAATCGCAGTTGCATCAGCATCCTTTAAGACTTCGATACTTTCTATGTCATTCGGGTTGATAAGACTGAACGGGCTGATCCCATTGGCTGTGGTCGAACTAAAACCTGCAGCCGAAGGAACTTGACTGATTGAAGCATTGCCGGGGGCAAATGGCACGCCGTCGATCACAAAAAATGGATCTGACCCTTGTAGCAGAGAACCCTGACCGTTAAGTTGCACTTTATATGAAGAACCGCTTACACCGCTATTTTGGGTAATCAGTAAACCTGGAACCCTTCCTTCCAGCGCCCCTAATGGGTTTGAAATAGGTTGTTTTTCGATATCAACAGCTTTGACTGAAGAAACACTGCCGGTCAAAAGCCTTTTTGTAGTCTGCCCATAGGCAATTATTTGTATCTCATTTAATGGGCTGGAATTAACTTCCAAAATTATATTGAGCGGCTGTTGTGTGTGCGTAATTGAAATTTCCCTGGTTTGGTAACCAATGAAACTAATGATCAATACATCTTCCTCCGATATAGACTTTAATTCAAAAAAGCCCTCAGAGTTAGAATTTGTTGCAATATTTTGCCCTTTAAGCTTTATGGTAGCGCCAGTTAATGGCATTCCTTTACCATCTTTAATATATCCTGAAACATCGATTATTTTCCGCTGTATTTGATCAGCTTGTTTTAATTCGCGTTGTTTCTCAGTTACAATAACGATTTTTTCTTGAAGTGTGTAGTTAAGGGGCTGATCAGCAAATACTTTATCTAATACAACAGTTAGCGGTTCATTCTTCACATCAATTGTGACAGGGATAGATAGGTTAAGTACCTTGCTTGAAGCTAAAAAATCCAAACCTGTTTGCTTGCCGATATCCAGGAAGACCTTTTTGAGTGGTGCGTTTTTTTCGATCAGCGTAATGTTTTGCGCCATTGTTGAAGCGCGGGCTTGCAGAATAGTAAAGAGGGTCAAAATGATTACCGTCTTCATAATGCGAAAGCCTTTATTAGCGCGCAGGGTAATGCGCGCCTTACTTTTTGAGTAAAACTTATACATTTGTAATACATGGGCTTTTTCGGCTGCATTCATTTTCCAGATGCGGGCAGCCGTGTGGGTTAATAGTTTAAAATTATTGATCGCCTATATAAGTCAGGGGTACCGGCAGTAACCGGCACCCTGGCTTTAATTAACTATTACTGATCATTTATTTCATTACCGAGACCCTCCTTCCCTCCAACCTGAAATGGACAGTTTTTGTAGCCTCAAGTGCTTTGATCACTTGGCTGATATTTTTATTACGAGAGACTCTGCCATAAATACCTTCAGTGCTAACAGTATCGGAGTAACGGACGTCAACATCGTACCAACGGGAAAGCTTACGCATCACACTGTTGATCGGCTCATCATCGAATTGAAAGTAACCTTCTTTCCAAGCAACTGCTTCATCGGTATCAACGGTTTTAATGTTTATACCCGCAGCTGATGCAAGGGACTGTTGACCAGGAAATAATGCGAATCAAGGGTTAAAAGACAAGATAAATAAAAGCGGCAGCAATTTTACCAAAAACATGAATAAGCAAACCCTTTGTTGATCTGACCTTACTGGCTCTCTGTATATCCGTTTTTG
>NZ_WWEO01000039.1 GCF_009928685.1 Mucilaginibacter agri
GCGGAATGGACGGGACTCGAACCCGCGACCCCATGCGTGACAGGCATGTATTCTAACCAGCTGAACTACCACTCCTCCCGTTTGGGAATGCAAATATAGGAATTCGATTTGCATTCCCGAAAATTATTTAAAAAAAGTTAGGCTACGGTACCTTCTTTAAGTTTCTCAGCATTCTCCGCAAACTGTAACGACTCCATAATCTCCTGTAAATCACCGTTCATAACGTTCGGTAGGTTGTATATGGTTAAGCCAATACGGTGCTCTGTTACACGGCCTTGCGGATAATTATAAGTACGAACTTTTGCCGAACGGTCGCCTGTTGACACCATGGTTTTGCGTTTTTTCGACACTTCTTCTAAATGTTTCTGCAATTCCATTTCGTAAACGCGCGAACGTAATACTTGTAAAGCCTTGTCGTAGTTCTTTAATTGAGACTTCTGATCCTGGCATTGGGCCACAATACCGGTAGGGATGTGGGTTAAACGTACGGCAGAGTAAGTGGTGTTAACCGACTGTCCACCGGGGCCAGAAGCACAGAATAAATCTTTACGGATATCGCTTACCTGCAGGTCGATGTCAAACTCGTCAACTTCTGGCAACACTACTACTGAGGCTGCAGAAGTATGCACTCTGCCCTGAGTTTCGGTATCAGGTACACGTTGTACGCGGTGAACGCCCGATTCATATTTTAGCGTACCGTAAGCGTCATCAGCCAGTACGTTAAGTACAACCTCTTTGTAACCACCGGATGTACCTTCGGTGTAGTCTACCAATTCGGTTTTCCAGCCACGGCGCTCGCAATAGCGCATATACATGCGGTAAAGGTCACCTGCAAAAAGAGCTGCCTCGTCGCCACCTGTACCACCGCGAATTTCGACGATAGCATGTTTAGCGTCTTCAGGATCTTTAGGGATCAGCATCACACGAATCTTTTCTTCCATTTCATCGCGCTGAACCAGTAATTCGTCCAACTCGATTTTCGCCATCTCGCGAAATTCCTCGTCCTTTTCAGTTGCGAGGATTTCCTTACTCGAATCGATATTACTCATGATGTTGCTATAAACATCATATTCATTTACAATGAGGGTAAGGTCTTTATATTCTTTACTCAGCTGGGCAAAACGTTTCATGTCGCTCATCGCATCGGGACTGCTCAACTCGCCTTCTACCGTTTTCCAACGCTGTTTTATCAGTTCTAATTTATCTAACATAGTTATTTCAGGATCTTATCTGGCAGTGCCTGCCAAAGGATTTGCAAAAGTACGGCTTTTCAGTTAGATATTAAACTGATGCCTAGTACTATCCGGTAAGCTTTACGTAAAATTATGGGTTGGATTCCTGCTTATAAGTATGCAGGGTAACATCGTTGCCATCAAATACGGCGTAAGTATCAGATTTAACCCATTCGCCCAGGTTTATATAGCGGCTTTTTTCGGTAAGCGGTATATCCATAGCCAAATGACGGTGCCCAAAAATCAGGTAGTCATAAAATTGGGTTTGCAGCACTTCGCGGCTGTAAACCAACAGCCATTCCTGCTCGTCAATGCGTCGTTTTTTATCCAAATCGCCTGCAACGCGGCTATGCTGCGACCAACGGTTGGCAATGCCTACGCCAAAGTTTGGGTGCAAACGTTCGAACAACCATTGGCAAACCCTGCTGCGAAAAAACTTTTTCAAAACCTTATATTTCGCATCGCCTGGGCCCAGGCCATCGCCATGGTGAAGGTAGAATTTTTTGCCACTACGCTCGATGATCAACTCATCGCTGATGATGGTTGCGCCCAGTTCCTTCTCAAAATAGCCAAACATCCACATATCGTGGTTGCCTTTAAACATAGTGAGTTTGATGCCCATGTCAGATAGTTCGGCCAGTTTGCCTAAAAATCGGATATAACCTTTAGGCACCACCGTGGCATATTCGAACCAAAAATCGAATATATCGCCAAGCAGATATAATTCGGAAGCATCTGCTTTAATCATGTCGAGCCAGCTAACAATCCTTTGCTCCTTTTCGCGGTGTGTTGCATAAGCGCCAGACCCGAGGTGGAAATCGGAGGCAAAGTATATTTTGTTACGTGTAGACATTCGGGGCTAAATTACAAGTATCTGTCGAAATGTAAGAATTCATTTTGTAGCACTGTTTTATAAATCTTGTAGCGCTTGGTTTTGTTGTATCCGAAAATTGGCGACATTAGCTTTATGTCGAAAACATACATCATCAGTGGCGCGGGTAGTGGTATTGGCCGCGCCATTGCGCAAAACATAGCTACGGGCGGTAACAGTTGTGTATTGCTTGGGCGTAATGAGGAGAGCTTGCAGCAGACCATCAAATTGCTAAATGGCGCGGGGCATCGGGTTTTAGTTGCAGACATTCGTGATAAAGCCGACCTGGCCGATGCCGCGGTAGAATTAGGGGATATTGCTATCACCGGCCTAATTGCCAATTCGGGCATTGGCGGCGAAAATTACTGGGGTGATAACGACCGCTGGGATGCTATTATAGATACCAACCTTACGGGTACATATAATTTTGTAAATACCTTTTTACCGAATTTGCGTGCGACGGGTGGCGACAAACATATTGTAATTACCTCTTCAGTATTAGCGCGCTTAGGCGTGCCAGATTATCCTGCATACTGCGCATCCAAGGCGGGCTTGCTGGGGCTGATGCGATCGTGGGCGGCGCAGTTTGCTAAAGAAAATATTCTGGTTAATGCCATTTGCCCTGGATGGGTTGATACTGATATGGCACAAAGCGGCCTGCAAAGCATTGCCAATAGCATTGGTATTACTAAGCAGGAATTTTACGACATAGCCATGCAAAGCGTACCGCTACGCCGCATGAGCCAGCCCGAAGAGGTGGCAGATATGGTACATTACCTCATTAACCAACGATCGGTAACCGGCCAGGCTTTAGACATTAACTGCGGTGCTGTAATGAATAGCTAAAGCAGCGGCACCGTTAAACTATAGGGTTCGGAGTGTTCGCTCTCGTTCTTAATTTTGTCTATCGCGGTTACTACGTAAATATACTTCTTGCCCTTCTGCGCGGTATTGTCTAACAATGTTGGCTCGTTGTTGTATTTGATGAATAATATCTTTGAGGCATCATCAATGTCGATCTTATCATCGGCGTTAAAGCGATAAATCACGTAACCAAATGTAGGCTCAAAATCTTTGGCTGGTGCTGGTGCCTGCCATGTTAACAACACACCTCTAGGGCCACTAACTGCCGTTAATTGCTGTGGAGCATTGGGGGCAATAGAATCGCGCCATAACATAGTTGGTGGTAGGGCCGGGTATTTATAAAGATCGCGTCGCAGAGTGTCGGTAAAGCCTAATAAGTTGCTCGTTAGCGAATTAGAACTAAAATATACACTTCCCTGTACGCGCGGGTTGTTACGTACATATCTTACCTGGTTGGGCAGCTCGCGCGGGTTCTTAAATGCCGGCGAACGTGGTTCGGCCATGCGGTAAGGTGCCTGGCCTATATATACATGGTGGCCGTTGGCATTGTTGCTCCACCAGTCTACCAGCTTGTCAAACGCGGCCGAGTGGTTACCAATTTGCCAGTAGATCTGCGGGTTAATATAATCTATCCAGCCTTCGCGGATCCATTTGCGGGTGTCGGCATAATTTTCTGTGTACGATGGGCCGCCATGTGTATCCGAACCTTCCACATCCTCGTCTTTATTGCGCCATACACCGCGCGGACTAACTCCCCATTTCATGTTGGGTTTGTATTTATGGATACTATCGCCCACCATTTTAATCAGCTTGTCAACATTGTCGCGTCGCCAGGCTTTAATGTCTGTAAAGCCTTCGCCGTACTGGGCAAATGCGTCCGAATCTTTGAGTGTTTGGCCGGCAATAAGGTAGGGATAAAAGTAATCGTCCATATGGATACCGTCTACATCATAATTTTTTACAATGTCTAATATTACCTGAACAATGTATTCGCGCACCTCTGGCAGGCCCGGGTTAAACAGTTTTTGTTCGCCGTATATAAAAAACCATTCGGGGTGAGTACGGGTAGGGTGGTTAGGCGCTATGTTAGTATAGTTATTATCAAATGTGGCGCGATAGGGATTAACCCATGCATGCAACTCCATGCCACGTTTGTGTGCTTCGGTAATGGCGAAATCAAGTGGATCGTAGAATGGTTCGGGGGCTTTACCTTGTTTACTGCTCAACCAGCGCGACCATGGCTCGCGGCTTTTAGCGTAAAATGCATCGGCAGCAGGGCGTACCTGAAACATTATGGCATTCATATTGCTCTGCTGATGGAAATCGAGTATGCGTAGAAGCTGCGCTTTTTGCTTTTCGGTAGTAAGGCCCACCGCGCTTGGCCAGTCGATATTAACCACTGTGGCTATCCACACTCCCCGAAATTCGCGCTTGGGAGCTTTGGGGGCGATACGCGCAGTTGTATCGGTTTGTGCATTAGCATTGGTGAAAAATATTGCTGTTAAGAGTATAAAAATCAAACTTTTGCTTGTACGCATTACTTACTTTTTTTTAGAGCTGCAAAGATATAGAAACTTTAAACAAAGGCGTTTTAGTATCAAATGCAATAAATTGATGTATTTTGTGTTTTAGCATTTAGTATTTATTTTTAAACTAAATACGCATTATGGGGTTTGTGTAATAGCAAAAAGCTGATAGCAGAACCTCAGTTAATTAAAATTTTGTATTATCGCAAACTGTTGATGCAACAGTTTGCGATGCAGATAACCAATTAATAAAACTGCATTAGCACATTTATCACTTAACGAAATACTTATGGAGAACCAATCGGGGCAAAACACCAATTCCAGAAAAAACTCGAACGTTATTTACTTTCTGATTGTGGTTGTAGTGGCTTTACTCGGTACAGATGTATATCTGTATTACCAAAAAAGAGGAACAGACGAAAAGATAGTATATCAGAACGACGAAAAGACGCGCCTGCAAACCGAACTCGACAGTCTGGAAGCACAAATTCAACAGGTGAATTCGAGCAAAACCAAATTATCTGCCGAAATGGTAGCTAAAAACGATTCGCTGCAAACCAAAATCAAATATTTACGCGTGCAGTTGGCTAAAGGCAAGCTAACCGCGGCTGAGTTAACAAAAGCACAGGAAGATGTTAAACAACTACGCTACTTTGTAACCAAATACACCGCAGACCTTGAGGAGTTGAAGAAACAAAATGTTACACTGACTACCGAAAGGGATACGCTCAAGAGTAATTTGGCCACCGTTAGCACCAAGGCTACTACGCTGGAAGAGCAGAACAAGGACTTGAGTACCAAAGTGCAGGTGGGCTCGGCGTTAAAGACTTCCAGCCTCTCTGCCGTATCATACAAGGTTAAAGACAATGGCAAAGAATCTACTAACGATAAAGCTAAAAACGTTAAGAAGTTAAAGATTAACTTTACTGTAGTTAACAATACTATTGCTACCCAAGGTATGCACGATATTTACGTACGGGTGATTGATCCGGCTGGTAATTTGATAACCCCGGGCGACTCAGGCACATTTAGTTCAGATGGCCAGGATCTGCAGTTTACCTACAAAACGTCTATCGAATACAAAAACGACGATACCGGTTATACTATCGACTGGGTTAACGCAACGCCATTTACTAAAGGTGCCTACACAGTTATATTGTATGCTGATGGCTTTACCATGGGTAAAACGACAGTTACTTTGAGATAAATTAAAAAGCAAATTATAACGAAAAGCCCGGCTGTATTGCAGCCGGGCTTTTTATTTTTTTGAAAGTGATAAAGTCTAAGATTTCGTTTTTCTGACGTGCGACACATCCGTGAGGTTTTGCCCTTTTTTAAGTGAAAGGTGCTCATACCCCCTGGTGTCCGGCCAGTAGTGGTAAACGGAAAATGCAAGTCCGCTGAGGGCTATCACCAGATAACCCGCCACAATAATGCGTTGAATCATAGCTTTTAAAAATTAATTAGGTCGAGCAATGTAACATGAAAATTACATAAATGCAATAGCTTCTTATACGGATTTAAAACTTTTTTGTTCGAATTCTAGAATAGAATGTTTTCTATGTTAAAATTGATACAAGCGAGGTGATACTAAAACCTGTTTTTTAGAGTGTAAATGACTTGTTAATAACTATTTAGCCTCTGCCTGGGGTAGGCTTAAATGGAATACTGTGCCCTCGTTGATCACGGTTTCGAACCACACTCTGCCACCGGCATTTTCGATAGAGTTTTTTACAAATGCAAGCCCAAGGCCGGTGCCCGAGCTTTTGGTTGTAAAGTTGGGTTCAAATATTTTGGTATGCAGGCTCTCTGGGATACCATTTCCATTGTCGCGCACATTGATTAGGATAGAGCGGCCTTCCATACTGTAATCGATATCAATAAGGCCCGGCCTGCCAGGGGGCATGGCTTCTATGGCATTTTTAAGCAGGTTATTAAAGCATCGCAATAGTTGATCGCGGTCGGCAATAATCATAAATGGCTCATCGGGCGGATAAAAATTGATGGTAATATTATCCATCTGTTTAAATATGGTAACTGCCTGATTAAGTAGCTCCATTACATCCATTTTTTGCATGCGGGTATCTGGCATCTTGGCAAAAGCCGAAAATTCTGATGCGATAGACGAAAGGCTTTCTATTTGCTCAACAAAAGATTTGCTGAAACGCTCGAACTTGGCATCAAACTTAGGGTCTTTATCCTTCCACGATTTCTCGAGTAATTGCAAACCAAGTTTTAAAGGCGTAAGCGGGTTTTTAATTTCGTGCGCCACCTGCTTGGCCATTTCGCGCCAGGCGCTTTCACGTTCTGATTGTGCCAGCCTGCTTGCACTATATTCAAGCGCAGCGATCATGTTATTATATTCCTTTACCAAAGACCCGATCTCATCATTTCGACGCCAGATGATAGGCTCATTTTTACGGCCGTAAATAGTTTTACTTAAGCTATGCTGTATAAAGCTGAGCGGGTTGGTAATTTGCCGCGCCACTAGTATCGCAAACAACCCGATAAAAATAAATATCAGTGCGTAAATGTTAATCATGGCGTTAAGCAAGGCGCCAATACGCTCGGTATATTCGGCTTCGTTTGAGAAGAAGGGTAATTGCAAAAAGGCTACTGTCTCGTTTTTAGTATTACGGATAGGGGCATAACCGGCAGTATATTTTAAGCCGCCTAACTGTTCATTATTTACCAGCTCCGATTTTTGCAGTTTGCTCATATACACATATGCCCGGGCATTCATACGGGGTTGCAGCAGGTGCAGTTGGTACAACTTGGGTTGTGTAGTGTAAAGCAGTACACCATCCTTATTAAATAGCGAGAGGTCGGTAGAGTATGCGTCGGCAAAGGCGTTAAAACTTACCTGGGTTTCGGGATTAAGCGGGCCGGTTTGATTGTCGATATGATTTTCAAAGGCCGATGCGATGCGGGTAATTCTGTCTGTTATGCTGTTAACCTGCTGCTCGTGATATTGGGCCGTTATGGAAATATAAGAGATGATGCCCACCATTAACAGGGTTACCACAACTGCAAATATCATCGAAAACTGAATGCGTGTTTTATAAAGGATACGATCGAAATTTACGCTGAAATTCCAATGTATATTGTTATCCTCAATTGTAATAAACCTGATCCGCTCTAACATCCATTTGGCCATTATGATAATGGAATTGAATATCAGCATCAACACAAAAAAGAAAGTTAGCGACGTAACGCCATATAGCAACGGGAATTCCTGCTTGCTAATCACAATCATTTTTCGCGGACTGGGTTTATATATCAGGTGGTTAAAGTGTGTATAAGATTTATACCAGGGCAGGTTGTTTTGAACAGTATTCTTAAACGAATAATCTTTCAAAGGGGCATTAAATTCATGATTAACCAGGTCATAAACATATTGTCCGCTTTGGCTTACGAGGTGATTATCGCTATAAAAAGCAAATGAATAGCCCTTAAACTCATTGGTGAGTTTAAGTTGTTCATCTACCAATAACTCGGGGAACGAATTGGTGTATTGTAGTGGTTTTGATTTTAGCGCAACCACAAATGTGCCCAGGTTTTTGCCATTGTGCTGCAGGGGTAACAAAGCAAAATAACTCTGGAAACCAAATGATTCGTTTTCACGATAAAAGTAATCAGACACCTTAAAGGCGCTGAAAACAACCATGTCTTTAAAGTTATCTAAGATATAAGTGTTGTCTGTCGATATAGATTTGCCCTGGTCATCAAACTCGTAGATCTTAAAATCATATTTGGAGAGGTAGCTATCAAAGTAAGTTTTCTGAAAGTGTGTGCGCAGGTAACTGCTGTTGCGCGTATTGTTCTCAAAATAGCTGATCAAAAATGGATCGGTAATAATTTGTTTCTCTACCTTTCTAAATATGAAGTCGGCGGTTTTATCGTCAGAGGCCTCGAGTTTTTTGATCAGCAACTTGCGGCTCTCGTGTTCGCGCTGAGTTTGAAACGCGTTTAGCTTAACCGATGCAATAAGCGCACATAATACCAACACCCCCAGAAACGATGCTGCATTTAGTTTGCCCTTTTTATACCAAACAACGTAGGCCCGGATACTTATAACCATGCCTGCCAATACGTAAAACAAGGTAAAGGGAGCAGATAAGCTGCTTATAAACGTAGCAATTGCAATGCCTGACCAAAGTAATAAAACCTTATGCCTAACCGGTACTTTAACCCCCTGGGCTATAACCAACAAAGTTTCGTCGATAAGGTTAAATATTAAAAAACAGAGGCATACCATAATAATACCAACCAGGCTATAGCCCGAAAGGTTGAGTACATTGCTTACATCAAAGTTTATTTTTGATGCCGTTACCATGGCGTAAAACAGATTTACAAAGAGCGTGAGGCCACCAAGCATTATCAATACGCAAGCAACGATAATGGCATAACCCACAGGCTTATTACGAACTATCCGTAACGACATTCTGTACCGGTACCTGTAAATGAAAGCTGCAAACCAACTTATCATAATTAAGTTGACGCAAAAATCGCCAAAAGTGGGTAGTAACGGGCCAGCCGAATAATACTGGGGATCGAAGAGGCCAAACTGTAACATAACACCTGGCCAATGCAAGCCAAGGTTGACAAATCTCATTATAATAATAAAGCCTGCAAGGGTAGCTATTGCAAGCGGCAGTTTGCCTTTTGCTGCTATGTAATGGCATAGCATGTGTATTAACATACATAAGAAAGCAAAGCTGAGCACCCACAGTATGGTAGCAAAAATGTAAAAACTATGGTTAGTGCGGTTTGGCTTGGTTTTTACAGAAAACAGGTATTGATGATCTATGCTGTGTACATAGTAAACATCTTTATCTGCAATATCTGCCAGCTCTAAGTTATTGTCGGTAGTGAGGCTTTCATCAAAAGTGTTTTGCAGGTACTTATTCTGCAGCTCGTAACTCCATTTTACGGGGATGTAGAATATAGCAGAAAAATTGCCCGATGTTTTACGAATAGCCTCATAATAACCATTGGGCTGTCTGATAAATGATCTGCCCTCTTTTATTTCCGTATTAGAATCTGGCAATACTTTTACGCCACTCCAAAAGGTTAAACGATTATTTAAGATGGTAGTGACCCAAAAACGGTTTTTCAGGGTTACCTCATTAATAAAAGTAAGCGCCTTTTGCTCGTCGGTAGCAAGTTTTTTTAGGTTGTCGAAACTTGTTGGGTTGGCTAATATTTTATTTACGTAAGCTTCCCGTTCGTTCAGCGTACGTTCAAGAGCACCGGCTGTTTGTTCGAGGTTGTTTTTTGGGGTATAGGTTTTCTGTACAACAATAGCTGTAAGCAAGAGGCTGGCACATATAAGGGCAAGCAGTAGGCGTATTTTAGCAAAAGCGGTCAAGAAAAAGGCAGTGTTGACTGGTAAATTTAATATAAAAAGTAAAAGCCACTTTAGTTTGTGGCTTTTAAATTTTTTATTGTGCTATAGTTGCGCTGCTGGTTGGTATGGCGCGGTCTACTTTTTTTACCAAACCTTGCAATACATTTCCAGGGCCGACTTCGGTAAATGAGGTAGCGCCATCTTCGAGCATGTGCTTAACAATCTGTGTCCAACGTACAGCCCCCGTTAATTGCAATATCAGGTTGCGTTTAATATGCTCCGGATCGGTGTATGGTTTGGCATCTATATTTTGGTAGATAGGGCATACCGGCGCTTTGATCTCTGTGGCTACAATTGCAGCTTCCAGCTCTACGCGTGCCGACTCCATTAATGGCGAGTGGAACGCGCCGCCAACGTTTAGCTTTAATGCGCGTTTTGCGCCTGCCTCTAACAGTAATTCGCAAGCTTTATCTACACCGGCAATAGTACCCGATATAACCAACTGCCCAGGGCAGTTATAATTAGCCGGCACAACAATATCGCTAACCCGGTGGCAAATATCCTCAACTGTAAAATCGTCCAAACCCAAAACCGCGGCCATGGTTGATGGTTGAATTTCGCAGGCTTTTTGCATAGCATTTGCACGGGCTGCTACCAAACGTAACCCGTCTTCGAAAGATAGTGCGCCCGCAGAAACCAAGGCAGAAAATTCGCCCAATGAGTGGCCCGCAACCATTTCTGGTTTAAAATCGTCGCCTAAAACGGTAGCCAATATTACCGAATGTAAAAATATAGCCGGTTGGGTAACGTTGGTTTGTTTCAGTTCTTCGTCGGTACCGCTAAACATAATGTCGGTAATACGGAAGCCTAGAATTTCGTTAGCTTTTTCAAATAATGAACGTGCTTGTTCAGACTGATCGTAAAGGTCTTTTCCCATGCCGATAAACTGGGCACCCTGACCGGGGAATATGTATGCTTTCAATTGTTTAGTTATTTGTTGATTGTGTTTATTGAGTTGATTAAGTTCAATTTGTCATTCCGGGGCAATCGGCAGAAGCTCCTTCTAAATCTCCCCCGGAAGGGGAGACTTCTGAAAGCCCTCTCCTCTGGAGAGGGGGTGGGTGAGGCTCTCAAAAATGCCTTGCAATGACGATATGCTTTTTCTGTCTCGATTCCTGATTCTCGATTCTTGACTCCAAAATTGAGCTTAGCTCAATTTTGATGATATCAAATTTAAAAACTCCGTTCTTGTTTTATCCATTAAAAATGCGCCTGTAAATGCCGAGGTGGTAGTTACCGAATTTTGTTTTTGTACCCCGCGCATGCTCATGCACAGGTGGCGGCACTCTATTACCACACCTACGCCAATAGGATTAAGCGTTTCCTGTATACAGTCGCGAATTTCGTTGGTTAACCTTTCCTGAACTTGCAGTCGACGCGCAAATACATCAACAATACGTGGTATTTTGCTTAACCCAACCACGTGCCCGTTAGGGATGTAGGCTATATGTGCTTTGCCGAAGAAAGGCAGCATATGGTGTTCGCACATCGAGTATACCTCAATGTCTTTCACTACCACCATTTGGCTGTACTCTTCTTTAAACATGGCCGATTTCAAAATTTCCTTAGCATCAAGGTCGTAACCGTGGGTAAGGTACATCAGCGCTTTGGCAACACGCTCGGGTGTTTTAAGCAAACCCTCACGCTCAGGGTTTTCGCCAATTTGTTTTAACACTTCATGATAGTGGCCACTAAGGCTTTCAATCAGTTCGGGGTTATAACGGTCTATTTTCTGGTATCCTTCAATGCCCGCGTCGCGGTCGGGAAGGTTGTCATCATCGTCGTGCTGGTGCATAATTAAAATTAATCGCCGAAGTATTCGGCAGAGTTATTTTCAGTTTCGAATAATCTAACAGAATGTAAAAAGACACCAGGATAAGCTTCAATAGGTGCTTTTAGTTGGTTGAAGATTCCGATGGTCAATAATTCGGTCGAAGCCATCTTACCGGCCATAAAAGGTACATCCAGGTTAATGTTTTTATGATCAAGCTTTTCGATCACATGCTCGTGGATAATCTCTTTAAGTTCTTTCAGGTCTATCAGGTAGCCGGTTGCATGTGTTACCTCGCCTTTTACAGTTACAAACAGGTTGTAATTGTGGCCATGCCAGTTAGGGTTGGCACATTTGCCAAACACTTCCTGGTTTTTCTCAGCGCTCCATTCCTCACGGTACATCCGGTGGGCGGCATTAAAATGCTCTTTGCGCGTTATATGTATCATCATAACTAATAATTGGTGCAAATATACAAAACAAATACAGGCAGGTTGTTTTATCTTAGTATTACAAAAACGCCAAGCCATGCACATACTGATAGTAGCCGCCACAGAAGCCGAGATAGGGTTGTTGAAAGAGAGTCAGGAATCAGGAATCAAGAATCAAGACGAAGGCGTCTCAGACCTCAAATCTCAAATCTCATATCTTATAACAGGCGTTGGCATGACAGCCACCGCTTATGCATTGGGTTGTCATCTGGCAAAAAATCATTACGACCTGGTTATCAATTTAGGAATCGCAGGCAGCTTTGATCGTAGTATTGCATTGGGAGAAGTGGTTGAAATTGTAGAAGATACCTTCTCTGAACTCGGCGCCGAAGACGACGATTGCTTTTTATCGTTAACCACTCTGGGCTTTGGCGAAATTACTTATAAGCCCAACGGACACCCGTTTTTAAATATTAAACAGGTTAAGGCGATAACTGTAAATAAAGTACATGGTAACGAAGATTCGATTGATAAAATAGTGGAGCGACTAAACCCGCAATTGGAAAGCATGGAAGGTGCCGCTGTGTTTTACGCCTGCCGCGAAGCGGGGGTGGCTTGCGTGCAAATCAGGGCTGTGTCAAATTATGTAGAAAAGCGCAACCGTGATGCCTGGAAGATAGGCTTAGCCGTTAAAAATCTGAATACATTTGCGGGGGAGATGTTGCGGGTTTTGGGCTCCCAGTTACCGGATGCCTAAATCACGCAACTCGCAACTGAACACACGTAACAACTAACTATCTATGAAATTAACACTCGGCTTTTCGCCATGCCCTAATGATACTTTTATTTTTGATGCCCTTATTCACCATAAAATTGATACCGAAGGTTTAGACTTTGAAGTGTTTTATGATGATGTAGAAACCCTTAATCAGAAAGCCTTCCGCGGCGAACTGGATATCACCAAACTAAGCTACCATGCATTTGCTTATATGGTAAACCAATACGCGTTATTGGATGCCGGCAGCGCCTTAGGTTTTGGTGTTGGCCCTATGTTGATTTGTAAAGGTGATCCGGAAGAATTGCGTGAGCGACTAAAAACTGAGGGTACAAGTGTAAAAATTGGTATCCCGGGTAAATATACTACCGCTAATTTTTTGCTGGGCCTAGCTTTCCCGGAAGCTACTAATAAAGAAGAAATTGTTTTCTCCGGAATTGAAGACGCCGTATTAGATGGCACAATAGATGTGGGCTTGATCATCCACGAAAACCGTTTTACTTACCAGGATAAAGGCCTGAAAAAGATCATTGATCTGGGTGATTACTGGGAAAAGGAAACTGGCTGTGCAATACCCCTTGGTGGCATTGTGGTTAATCGCAAACTTCCTTTAGATATTCAGCATAAAGTAAACCGGTTGATCCGCAAATCGGTTGAGTTTGCTTTTGCCAACCCAAAGTCGGGGCTGGAATTCATCCGCTCGCACGCACAGGAAATGAGCGAAGAAGTGATGTATAAGCATATCGAACTGTACGTAAACAAATACTCGGTTGATTTGGGTGAGGAGGGACGAAAAGCTATTCAATTGATGTTTGATACGGCTAAGGAGAAAGGGATTATACCTGAGATAACAAACGATATATTCGTGGCCCCCTAACCCCCTAAAGGGGGAGCAGAAGTTGCATTCCCTGTTGTCATTCAGAGCGCCAGCGAAGAATCTTCTTCAATAGAAAAGTAAGATTTGCTTAGCGTAGAACTACTTGGCGCAGAAGATTCTTCGCTGGCGCTCTAAATGACAGCTTTTACATAAAAAGAGAAAGGCGATTGCATCACAATCGCCTTTCTCTTTTTTATTTCCACTCCCCCTTTAGGGGGCTGGGGGGCTTAATATAGCAAGTGATCATAAGGATACCTTACGCTGTGTATAGCCAAAATATGGTCATACAATAGCTTGCGGAACTCGTCAACATTTTCCTTTAACAAAGCCGAAATAAAGATAGCCGGACTGTTGTTACTACCCATCCAGCTGTTTTTAAATTCTTCTAAGGTCAGCACGTGAGCTTCGTCGCCGGGATGGTTTTGTACGGGTTGATAAGCATCGATCTTGTTAAAAACAGTGATCATTTGTTTGTCAATTGCGCCCAGTTCCTTTAGCGTTTCGTTTACAGTACGAATCTGGTCTTCGAAGTTGGGATGCGAAACATCCACCACGTGAACCAGGATATCTGCTTCACGAACTTCATCCAGGGTCGATTTAAAACACTCTACCAAATGGTGAGGTAGCTTGCGGATAAACCCTACAGTGTCTGATAACAGAAAAGGCAGGTTTTCGATCACCACCTTTCGTACCGTCGTGTCAAGCGTTGCAAACAACTTATTTTCGGCAAAAACATCCGATTTAGAGATCATGTTCATAATGGTTGATTTACCAACGTTGGTATATCCCACTAATGCCACGCGCACCATCTGATTTCGGTTTTTGCGCTGAGTTTCGTTCTGGCGATCTATCAATTTCAGTTTGTCTTTCAACAAAGAGATCTTGTTCAGGATCAAACGTCTATCCGTTTCAATTTGCGACTCACCCGGTCCACGCATACCGATACCACCCTTTTGGCGCTCTAAGTGAGTCCATAAGCGGGTTAATCGTGGTAATAAATATTGCAATTGGGCCAATTCTACCTGTGTTTTCGCCTGTGCGGTTTGCGCGCGCCCGGCAAATATGTCGAGGATGAGGTTATTACGGTCGAGGATCTTAACACCCAGTTCGCGTTCAATATTACGTAGTTGCGATGGCGAAAGTTCGTCATCAAAAACAACCATATCAATTTCTTCTGCGGTAACGTATTCTTTTATTTCTTCCAGCTTCCCCGTACCCACAAATGTGGCGCGCTCTGGCCTTTGCAGCTTTTGGGTAAACCATTTCACGGTTTCTCCACCGGCGGTCTCCACCAAAAATTGCAATTCTTCTAAGTATTCTTTTTGCTGCTCGTCGGTTACGTTGGGCGTAACTACACCCACCAACACAGCTTTTTCCTGCTTCACAGCAGTATCATAAAATTTTTGCTTCATTAATATAAATATAACAATACAAATGCCAAATCGCCCTAACTAAGCCCCCTAACCCCCTGAAGGGGGAATAAAAGCAATAAGCAGTAACTTTGTCATGTTTAGGCTCCCCCTTTAGGGGGCTGGGGGGCAAATTGTTTCACAAACTCCGCCATAGCCTTACCCGGATTCTCCTCTTTCATAAAATTTTCGCCGATAAGGAACCCGTTATAGCCGGCTTGCTTTAAATCTTTAATTACCTGCGTGTTGCTGATGGCGCTTTCAGAAACCTTGGTAAACTCCGCCGGAATGTGTTCGGCCAGTTTAAACGAGGTTTCTACTGAAACCGTAAAATCAGCCAGGTTACGGTTGTTTACACCGATGGCGCTCAGGTTAGGATCTATGCTGCGTTGCAATTCTTCGAGGTTATGCACTTCGAGCAGTACGCTAAGACCCAAACTTTTGGCTAGGGCTGCGTACTGTTTAATTTGCGCTGGCGTAAGTATCGCGGCTATTAATAAGATAATATCTGCACCTATCGACTTGGCTTCCAAAATCTGGTATTCGTCGATCATGAAATCCTTGCGCAGCAGAGGAATGTTGTTCACCTTGCGCGCAGCCTGCAAATCATCCTCATGCCCCATAAAAAAATCATGGTCTGTTAACACTGATAGTGCAGAAGCCCCCGCAGCGTTATAGCCCGTGGTTACCTCTTCAACGCTTACCTTATCGTTAATAACGCCTTTCGATGGCGACTTGCGCTTAAACTCGGCAATAATGCCAGTACGTGTAGGATTAAGCAAAAAGTCGTTCAATGCATAAGTTTCACGTCCGAATAGCGGCGACGCTTCTAATTGTTGTATCGAGCGAAGTGCCTTTGCGGCCTCTACCTCTGTTTTTTTACGAGCGACTATTTTATCAAGTATGTTCATAACTATCTATTGTGTCATTGCGAGGAACGAAGCAATCTCGTAGCCATCAGATCGTAGGTGCCTACGACGAGATTGCCACGCTATCGCTCGCAATGACAAATTGGGTTTTACATTATCCTCTCAACCAGTTCTGCAACATCTCCTTGCCATACTCTGTCAGCACCGACTCCGGGTGAAACTGTACGCCGCGAACATCGTAATCTTTATGGCGCAGAGCCATGATGGATTGATCTTTTTCGTCGATGGCGGTAACAACCAGTTCAGCCGGCAAATCCTTGGGTGCTACTACCCACGAGTGGTAACGCCCAACATTGATGTGCTCTGGCAGGTCGATAAATAACTTCTCTGTTGCATCGGTTACCTTAATAGGGGTGGCGATGCCATGCATTGGCCGGCTCAGGTTATGCAGTGAACCTCCAAATGCTTCCGCAATAGCCTGCTGACCTAGGCACACGCCAAAGATACTTTTCTCCGGTGCATATTTTTTAATCACATCCAAAAGCAACCCAGCTTCGGAGGGAATCCCCGGGCCGGGTGATAGGATGATCTTATCAAACTGTGCTACGTCTTCCAATTTAAATTGGTCATTTCTCCAAACCTCGCATTCCAGGCCAAGTTCGTTAACCAAATGCACCAGGTTATAGGTGAAGGAATCGTAGTTGTCTATTATTAGAATACCCCCCGAGCCCCTGAAGGGGGGGGTAGCGTTTCCTTTGTTTATATCTTGATTTTCCATTTTAGCTTTTCTTTTTAAATTCCCTCTCCTTTAGGAGAGGGTTAGCGTGAGGCTTCTACAGTTCTTCTGCCAGCACTAATGCTTTGTGCAGTGCCGCAATTTTATTACCAACTTCATTCAATTCCATTTCGGCTACCGAGTCGGCTACAATGCCGGCGCCAGCCTGGTAGTGCAGGGTATTATTCTTGCTTAAAAACGACCGGATCATAATAGCATGGTTGAAATCGCCGTTAAAGCCGATAAAGCCAATAGCCCCGCTGTAAAAACTGCGTTTGATGTTTTCATTTTCGTCGATGATTTCCATCGCACGGAATTTGGGTGCGCCGCTCAGTGTTCCAGCAGGGAAGGTATCGGCTACAATTTTGAAAGATGATACTCCATCGTGCAATTTTCCGGTTACATGCGACACCAAATGAATTACATGCGAATAGTACTGCACTTCTTTAAATGCCTTAACCGTTACATTGGTACAATGGCGGCTCAGATCATTGCGGGCAAGGTCTACCAACATTACGTGCTCGGCTGATTCTTTAGGGTCGTTTTCGAGGTTGCGGGCAATGGCAGCATCTTTCTCATCGTCGCCGGTGCGTTTAAACGTGCCTGCAATAGGGTATATACTTGCCACTCGGTTTTTAATGGTAATCTGCGCCTCTGGCGATGAACCGAAGATGCGGAAATCGCCATAGTCAAAATAAAACAGGTAAGGCGAAGGGTTGATAGAACGTAACGCACGGTAAACATTAAACTCATCGCCGGTAAAAGTGCGGGAAAATGCCCGCGATGGCACGATCTGGAATACATCTCCACGGAAAATATGCTGCTTCATCTTTTCTACCGTGTCCATAAATTGTTGGTCGGTAAGATTGGATTGTTCTTCGCTTTGTAACTGGAAGTGATACTCCGGGAAGTTTTTATTTTTAATGAGGTATTCTATCTTCTCAAGGCCATCCGCGGCGGTGTCACCCTCGGGTTGGTTGTTGAAAATATACAGTTCGTTTTTAAAGTGGTCTATCGCAATAATATACTTATAGATATGGTATTGCATTTCGGGTATCTGGCGGTAGTTGTTCTCATCCTTTTTAAGGTGGATGGTTTCAAAATGCTCCACTGCCTCATGGGTAAAGTAGCCAAACAAACCGTTTGAGATTATCTTTAGGCACACGCTGTTGGTTTCAAAATCTTTTAAAAAGCTATCGACCTCGTTTACCAGTTCAAATTGCCCTGCCTCAAGCGTTTGTTGGGTGCCGTTGGGATATTTCTTTTTAAGCTGGCCGTTGGATAATACCAGCCCGGCAATTGGTTCGCAGCATACATAGCTCATGCTGTTTTCGCGGCTGTGGTAGTCCGAGCTTTCCAGCAACAGCGAGTTGGGGAAAACATCGCGCAATCTTAAAAAGATGCTTACCGGCGTGGTAGTGTCGGCCAGTAGCTTTTTGTAAGTTGTGTGTATGATTTGCTTGTTCATTGTGTTGTTTTTCAGAATATTTTAAAATAAAAAACCCGGCAAAGGGTGTTGCCGGGTCAATATCAGGTTTACAATTGTTTAGTAAAGTCTAATCAATAATCTCCTCCGGCTACCATAGTTGTTTGGCGCCACCAGCTTTTGGTTATAGAGTTGATTTTGATCATGTTTGGGAAACAAATATTACATAATTATTTGAATGCGCAAATTATTTTGTTAAAATAATGTTAAATATTTTTAGGCCGATATCCCAAAAAACGGACGGTGGCTTTGCGCAATAGCTACTACTATAATAATAACTGCTAGTATATAAAATATAGCAATGGCCTTGTGCTTAGCTTCAGGGGCATTTGCACGTTTAGATTTGGCATGGCCGATGGTAATAATCACCAGCGCAACAATCATCATGGTAATGTGTTCAACCGTCCAGTAACGGGTGGTGCTGTCTTTCATGGTGGTGGCGCCAAACTGTACAAACGGACTTAAAAAATAAAGCACTAAACCAATCAATAATTGGGTGTGTGCCGATATCATAGCGAACAAATTTACTTTTCTGTTGCCTTCTGTATATCTTCTGCGGCCAAACCAACCAGCTAACGACTGTAAAATGGCTAATATTAAAAGGATTACCACAATAAACCTTAGTCCGGAGTGCAGGTATTTGAAAATACTGTAGGCGTTCATGTCTTTAAATTTAAATTTTGCGAAGATAACATTAAATCAGCGGTCTAAAATCTTAAAATACGATGTAACAAATGTATGATTAAGGTAATATTATGGCTTTTTGACTAAAATGTTAAATAAATTAGGACGATTAAACTCAACTAAACGCAAATGAAAAAAATTTTACTTTTTTGTTTTGCCCTTTTGGTCGTTCAACTCTCGCACGCGCAGGAAACCTATCCTGTTAATGGTGCATGGGACGTTAGACCGGGGCAATTTGCCTTTACTAATGCCACAATTGTGGTTAGTAGCGGGCAAACATTAACCAATGCCACCCTGCTTATTAAAGACAGGGTTATAGAAGCCGTTGGTGCAGGTATCACAGTTCCTAAAGGTTACGTAACAGTCGACCTTAAAGGCAAGTACATTTATCCAGGCCTTGTAGATGCTTACAGCACTTACGGTATGCCAGATGCGCCACGCCAAACTGCTGCCTTTAACTTTGGCGGCCCGCGTGTATCGGTTCCGGTATCTACCAAACCAGGCGCTTTCGGTTGGAACGAAGCTATTCGTCCCGACGTTAATGCCAAAACTATTTTCCATGTAAATGCCACTGCTGCCGAAGATTTAAAACGTAACGGTTTTACAGCCGTGAACACTTTGATTCGCGACGGTATTGCACGCGGAACTTCTTCTGTAGTATCCTTAGGCGACGAGCGCGACAACCTGGTTTTTATTGAAGATCAGGCAAGCGCCAACTATTCGTTTACAAAGGGTACTGCTGCTACCAACTATCCATCGTCATTAATGGGTACTATCGCGTTAATTCGCCAAACTTACCTGGATGCCGCATGGTACAAAACTCAAAAAACAGAGTACAACATCTCTTTAAACGAGTTTAACCGTACACAAGCTTTGCCTCAGGTATTTGAGGTGAGCGATTTGCAAAGCATCTTACGTGCCGATAAAATCGCTAAAGAATTCGGTAAGCAATATATCCTTAAATCGGATGGTAAAGAGTACCAAAATATTGCCGCGGTAAAAGCTACAGGCAGTAGCTTTATTATCCCGCTTACTTTCCCTGCACCGTTTGATGTGGAAGATCCTTTGGATGCCCGCAGCATATCTTACGAGCAATTGAAAGATTGGGAACTGGCTCCAACCAACCCTGCAGCTTTAGAAAAAGCAGGTGTTAAGTTTGCCATTACCTCTTATGGCTTAACTACCTCTAAAGATTTCTGGACTAACCTGCGCGCTGCTATTACCGCCGGTTTAACCGAGAAACAAGCTTTAATGGCTTTGACCGAAACTCCTGCCGAAATGCTTGGCGTGGCCGATAAAGTAGGCACCCTGACTAAAGGCAAACTAGCAAACTTTATTATTACTTCTGATGAGCTTTTCAAAGCTGACAATGTAATTTATGAGAGCTGGGTGGAAGGCCGCAAGTTTGTTGACAACAAAATGGACGTTAGCGACCTGCGCGGAACGTATACACTTAATGGTGGCCCGCTATCAAACGCAAGTTTAGCTATTAGCGGTACTCCGGGCACTTATAGCGTTGCTGTTGGCCGTTCGGCTACTGATAGCGTGCGCTCACCGGGTACTATTACCCGCACAGGCGATCTGGTTAGTTTTTACTTTAACCAGCGCCCCTCCGGTATTGTACGTTTAAGCGGTTACATTTCATCTATGTCGCCTGTTACCTTAAGTGGTACTGGTACTGCACCAGATGGCACCGAGTTTAAATGGACTGCCGCTTACACCGGCCCGGCGCCAGCTGCTACAGGCGGCCCGGCTATGGCTCGCGGTGGTCAGGGTGGCCCGGGTGGCGCAACTCGTCCGGCTGGCCCTGTTGGCCCGGTAGTTTATCCGTTTGCTGCTTACGGTTTTGTTGAGGTACCTAAAGCCGAAACAACACTGTTTAAAAACGCTACGGTTTGGACTAACGAAAAAGATGGTATCTTAACCAATACCGACGTTTTAATTGAAAACGGAAAAATCAAAGCTATCGGTAAAAACCTACCTGCAGGCTCAGCCAAAGTAGTAGATGCTACCGGCAAACACCTGGCACCAGGTATTATAGATGAGCACTCGCACATTGCAGCTACAGGCGGCATTAACGAAGGTACCCAGGCGGTAACCTCTGAAGTGCGCATTGGCGATGTGTTAGATGCTACAGACGTAAACATATACCGCCAATTAGCTGGTGGTGTTACCATCTCGCACATTCTGCACGGTTCGGCTAACCCTATCGGCGGACAAACTTATATTATGAAACACCGCTGGGGCGTTACGCCAGAGCAAATGAAGTTTGAAGGCGCCCCGCAGTTTATCAAATTTGCGCTGGGCGAAAACGTTAAACAAAGTAACTCAACTCAGCAATTTGGCAACCCTAACATTCGTTTCCCGCAAACCCGTATGGGCGTTGAGCAGGTTTATGTAGATGCCTTTACCCGTGCAAAAGAATACAAAGCCGCACGCGCTGTAAAAGGTAACAACGTACGCCGCGATTTAGAGCTGGAAGCCTTGGCCGAGATTTTGGATGATACCCGCCACATTACCTGCCACTCTTACGTTCAGTCAGAAATTAACATGCTGATGCATGTGGCAGATAGCCTGGGCTTCAAGATCAATACCTTTACGCACATTTTAGAGGGTTACAAAGTTGCTGATAAAATGAAAGCTCGTGGTATTGCTGCTTCTACTTTCTCAGACTGGTGGGCTTACAAAATGGAGGTGCAGGATGCTATCCCTTATAATGCCAACATCATGAATTCTGAAGGCTTAACTGTTGCAATTAACTCTGATGATGCCGAGATGGCCCGCCGCCTTAACCAGGAAGCTGGTAAATCAGTTACTTATGGTAAAATGAGCGAAGAGAGCGCTCTAAAACTGGTAACCCTTAATCCAGCTAAAATGCTGCACATTGATAACCGTGTAGGCAGTATCAAAGTTGGTAAAGATGCCGACGTGGTATTATGGTCAGCAGATCCACTTTCTATTTACGCTGTAGCCGAGAAAACTTATGTTGATGGTGTGCCTTACTGGGATTATGATAAAGACGCTGCACGCCAGAAAGAAATGAAAGCAGAAGAAGGCCGCATTATTCAAAAAATGCTGCAGGCTAAAAATGCAGGCTCTGCAACACAACGTGCGGGAGCACCACGTCGCCGCCAGTTATATACTTGCGACGATGTTGAAGATGCTGCTTACGTAGTAGCAGATTCATACAATGGTTTAGCACAGGATGCAGGTCAGCAATCAGCTCAAAATAAAAAGTAATCCTTACACAGTTTCAATCATGAAAAAGAAAATATTATTAGGTTTTGGAGGATTGCTGTTAAGTTCGGTCCTCGCATTTGGGCAGGAGACCATGTCGCCAGCCAAACCTCAAAGCGGCCCCATTGTAATTACTGGTGCCACTATACATATCGGTAACGGAACCGTAATTAAAAACGGTTACGTTGCTTTTGACAAAGGAAAAATTACCGCAGTAGGCGAGGGCGCCGCCCCTTCTGTTGCAGGTGCTACCGTAGTAGATGCCGGCGGTAAACAAGTATACCCTGGCTTTATTTGCCCGGTTACTACTTTAGGTTTAGTGGAGATAGAAGAAGGCGCTCGCGGTACGGTTGATGATACCGAAACCGGCGAACTGAACCCGCATGTGCGCTCGCTGATCGCATTTAACACAGATTCTAAAGTAATCCCTACCGTACGTTCAAACGGTATCGTATTGGCGCAACCAACTCCCGAAGGTGGTGGTATCTCAGGTGAGTCATCAGTTATGATGCTGGATGGCTGGAACTGGGAAGATGCAGCTTATAAAAAAGATATCGCTATCCACCTGACCTGGCCTGTTGCCCGTGCTGCTGGTCGTGGCCGCCGGGCGTTTGCTGCACCGGGTGCTACGCAGGAGTCACCTGCAGAGCGAGCTCAAAAACAAATTGATGCTTTTACCAACCTGTTTGCGGAAGCACAAGGATATGCAACCGGTGGTAAACCTGCGGTACATAACCTCCGCTTAGATGCAATGGCCGGTTTGTTTAACGGCACTAAAAAACTGTTCATCAATGCCGATGGCGCTAAGGAAATTGCACAGGCAGTAGCTTTTGCCAAAAAGTTCAATATCTCTGCTGTAATTGTAGGTGGTAAAGAATCTTATTTGGTAACCGATCTGTTGAAGCAAAACAACGTGCCGGTTATTCTGAAAGAAACTCAATCGCTGCCAGATAAAGATGAGGATGATGTTTACCTGCCATACAAATTGCCGCATATATTACAGGATGCAGGTGTAACTTATGGCTTAACAGGTATCGGTTTTTGGCGTCAGCGTAACCTGCCTTTCGAGGCTGGCGAAGCTGTTGGCTACGGACTAACCAAAGAGCAAGCCTTATCGATGATCACTATTAACAATGCCAAAATTTTAGGCATCGATAAAACCACAGGTACTTTAGAAGTTGGTAAAGATGCTAACCTGTTTGTATCAAACGGCGATGCCTTAGATATGCTAGGCTTAGATGTTACCAACGAGTACATCCAGGGCCGCACCATCGACCTGAACAACAAACACAAACAACTCTACAAAAAATTCAGTGATAAACTGGGAACCCCGGTTAAGCTGTAAGCTTTGTGATTTTTATGAGAAAGGCTCCCGGTATACCGGGAGCCTTTCTTTTTTTGGAGGTGTCTAAAACCGATTATCTGCCGTAAATAGGTGTTCGTTTAGCCAGATAAGACAGCGTTACTTTATAAGCATCCACCCCCGGCCAAAAAGCCTGGTGATCTTTGCTGAATACTTTGCTGCCGTGTTCGTCGTACACGTTCATTACAATACTTGTAGTGTAATTGTCGTAAGAGTTTGAGTAGTTAGATCCGTAAACGGTAGTTTTATCTTTTGATCCCGAAGTTGTTGTTTTTGCCGTGGCACTTCCGCTCCCTGTTGTGGTTGATGAGGTTCGGTTTAATGTCACTACGCCATTTACTACGAATTCTACACCCAGTATCTGGCAAATCTCGTCCATCGTATGGCCTTTTATAGTTTGATTGTTAATGTTGTTTTTAAACAAAAGTGCATTGGTTGTAGATGGGTCCTGAAATTTAAGGGTAACAGCCTTTTGGGAAAAAGCATCAAAGCAATCGCTTTGTATCTTGATCTGCATATCCTCTGCTCCGGCCATGCCGTCGCGTATGAGGCCGAAAGGCAAAATCGCCACCTGGTTATGGCTGTCTACCGCGGCGGCCTGCGCGGGTGTTTGGTTTGCGGGTTTATTAGGTTGGTTAAATATCTCCACCCGGCCACTTGCAAATGTTACCCGAAAGATGTCGGCCTTGCTAACGGTATATACTAATGTCTCTCCTTTATAAACAAATTTGATGCTGGAATCATCTATCGCGGTTATTTTTCCAACCATTTCGTCGCCGCTGGTTTTCAGTATTACATCATAGTTTTCTGCCTTGGTTTGTGCAAAGGTTTTGCAGATGGAGATCAGCACAATTAAACAAATGGTTAATGCTCGTTTCATAGGTGAAAGTGTTAGAGGATTCTACTAAGCACAATATAAAAATTCAATCCAAAATACGCAAAGGGCCGTAAATCATATAGTTATAGCTTTTCTGCGTAAAATATGTTATGCAAGCATACTTTTTAAATTTTTTTAAAAAGTTTTTTGTTGTTATTAAATATTTAAGTTAAGTTTGTGTAAATGGAAATTAAGACTAAAGCAGATAAACAAAGCGGACTTACCGACAAAGTCTTAAAACACTTCTATTTTAACGATGAATTATCATGTGCCGAGGTAAGCGAGCACCTGAATAAAAGCATCCCTTTAGTAGCCAAAGCCATTAGCGAATTAGTTGCAGATGGTTTCGTTATTGAACAGGGGTACGCTCAATCGAGCGGTGGCCGCAGGCCCTTAAAGTACAGCATCAAACCTAACGCCATGTACATAGTGGCTGTTGCTATGGACCAGCTTTCGGTACGTATCGGGCTGTTCGATTTGTTAAATACGCCTGCGGTAGAGGTAAAATCGTTCGAACTTAAATTGTTGAATAACGATGCTGCGCTGAAAACACTCATCGACTACATCAATAAATACATTGCCGGTTCTGGCATTGCTAAAGAGAATATTGCGGGTATCGGTATTGGTATGCCGGGCTTTATCAATATTAAAGAAGGCATCAACTACACTTACTTAGATGCAGGCGGTAATCTTTGCGATTACATAGGCGAGGCAACCGGTTTGCCGGTTTTTATTGACAACGACTCGAGTCTGATAGCCCTTGCCGAACAGCGCTTTGGCGCGGCCAAGGCCCAAAAGGAAGTAATGGTTATTAACCTGGGCTGGGGTATAGGTTTAGGTATGATCATTAATGGCAAACTATTCCGCGGACACGATGGCTTTGCGGGCGAGTTGAGCCACATCCCATTATCAGAAGACGGTGCTTTATGTAATTGCGGCAAACAAGGCTGCCTGGAAGCCGAAGCCTCTATGCTGGCCGTTGCCGAAAAAGCCATTGCCGGTATAAAAGAAGGCAAGATCTCGAGTTTAAAACACATTATAGATAATCCCAACAAGCTGGCCGGCGACGCCATTATGGAGGCCGCCAATAACGGAGATCATTTTGCTATAGATCTGTTGGCCGAAGCTGGATATAAAATAGGGAAGGCCCTGGCTATACTAACCCACATCATGAACCCGCAAACCATTGTACTAAGCGGCCGTGGGGCAAGGGTTGGTAAAATTTTGCTGGCGCCTATACAGCAGGCCATGAACAAATATTGCATCCCGCGTTTGGTGGGCAACACCGAGCTAAAAGTATCAGACCTTGGGTTTGATGCCGAGCTGGTTGGAGCCGCCGTGCTGGTGATGGAAAACTATAATATTGAGAAAGTATAAGGCTCCGTTTTAACGGAGTTTTTTATGCGCTGATTTTTAAAGACAGACACATCATACATTAAAGAGCGAAATATGCCACGTTTAAATCTCTTAGAGGAAACCCGGTACGAGAAACTACCGGTTACAGTGTACCCAAACCAGCAAATTGCATCGGTGCAGGTAGCCAAACGCATTGCTGATCTGATAAAGGCCAGACAAAGCAGCGGCGGAAAAGCCGTATTAGGTTTAGCAACAGGTGTTACGCCAATTAGGGTATATGCCGAACTGGTGCGTATGCACAAAGAGGAAGGTTTGAGCTTTAAAAACGTGATCACCTTTAACCTGGATGAGTACTACCCGATGCAGCCAACAGCCGCACAGAGCTATGTTACTTTTATGAACGAAAATCTTTTCGATCACATAGACATAGATAAAAATAATGTACACATTCCAGACGGAACTTTAGGCACTACCGAAGAAGTAGCTGCTTTCTGCCTGAACTACGAAAAACAAATTACTGATCTGGGTGGCCTGGATATGCAGATCTTAGGTATCGGTCGTACCGGTCACATCGGTTTTAACGAGCCGGGTTCGGCGCCAAACTCGGGTACCCGCTTGGTAACGCTCGACGACCTGACCCGCAGCGATGCTGCCCGCGATTTCGGTGGTAAAGAAAACGTGCCGACGAAAGCTATTACAATGGGCGTTGGTACCATTTTTAAAGCGCGCGAAATTATTCTGATGGCCTGGAACCAAAAGAAAGCTTCGATCATAAAGAAAGCCGTTGAAGGTGAAATTTCTGGCGAAGTACCTGCAACCTTCCTGCAATTGTCGGAGCATGTTGAGTTTATTCTTGACGAGGGCGCTGCTTCAGAATTAACCCGCTTTGATACCCCTTGGCTGGTTAAGGATTGCATCTGGACCAACATCCTGAAAAAGAAAGCGGTTATCTGGCTGGCTACCACCGTTAAAAAACCTATTCTGAAGTTAACAGAAGATGATTATAACAACCATGGCATGGCCCAATTGGCTGTAGAACAAGGCCCGGTTTATAACATCAACATCGATATTTTTAACCAGATACAACATACCATTACCGGCTGGCCGGGCGGTAAGCCAAATGCCGACGACTCACAGCGTCCGGAAAGAGCTAACCCAGCACAGAAACGTTCTATCATATTCTCGCCGCACCCTGATGATGATGTGATCTCTATGGGCGGAACGTTTATTCGTTTGGTTGATCAGGGGCATGATGTGCACGTAGCTTACCAAACATCGGGCAATACTGCCGTTTGGGACGACGATGTATTGCGTTATGTAGAGTTTGCCATAGATTTTGAAGAAAGCCGTGGGGGCGATAGCTCAGAGTTGAAAAAAACTTACGATAATATGCGCAGCTTCCTGGCATCGAAACAGCCAAACCAGATAGATACGCAGGAGATCCGCAATGTAAAAGGTTTCATCCGCAAAACGGAAGCAATTTCTGGTGCCCGCTACGCAGGTTTGCCAGATGATCATATCCATTTTATGGCTTTGCCTTTCTACGAGACAGGCAAAACCCAAAAGAATTCGGTAGGCGAAGAGGATGTTAAATTAACCATGGAATTGCTGCAAAAAGTAAAACCTCATCAGGTATTTGCCGCCGGCGATTTCGCAGACCCACACGGTACCCACCTGGTATGTTTCAATATTATTTTGGCGGCATTAAAACGCCTTGCAGAAACAGAAGAATGGGCTAAAGATTGCTGGTTATGGTTATATCGCGGTGCCTGGTTCGAGTTTGAAACCCACGAAATTGAAATGGCAGTGCCACTTTCTCCGCAAGAGGTATTACGCAAACGTAACGCTATCTTCAAACACCAGTCGCAAAAAGACACCCCGGTATTTCCTGGTGATGACGCCCGCGAATTCTGGGTACGTGCCGAAGACCGCAACGCTGAAACCGCGCGCAGCTACAACGAACTTGGTTTAGCCGAGTACGCTGCAATGGAAGCATTTGTACGCTATAAATTCTTGTAAGGAAGGTGAAACGTTTGACGTAGTACGTTATATGTTTTCACTCAAAGATCTCTCACTCGGACCTGGTCAGGTTTGGATACATGTCCGAACCTGGCCTCGCGCCGAATATATTAAAGGCTTCTTGTTATTATTTCAGGAAGCCTTTTTGTATTGATAGCCAAAAGTTATAAATTACAGTCCTTTATAAACTGATTATACCCAACCTCTAACAATGACAGAGATATCCCCTCCTGCAAAAGCACCACGTTTGCTTTCGCTTGATATTTTTCGCGGCTTTACGGTGGCCTGCATGATTTTGGTGAACAACCCGGGCAGCGACCCTGTTTATGCACCACTAGAACACTCCGTTTGGAACGGCTGCACACCTACAGATCTAATTTTTCCATCGTTCTTATTTATGGTGGGTGTGTCTATTGTGTATGCCATGCAGAATAAAAGAGCAGACACGGAAAACCATACCAAAATGCTTTTGCATGCTTTCCGCCGTATGGTTACGCTTATCCTTATTAGCTGGGGTATAGGTTTTTTCTATCACCACAGCCTCGATCATTTGCGTTTCCCGGGCGTGTTGCAGCGTATTGCAGTAGTGTACTTTATAGCAACGGTGCTTTATCTTAAAACCAGTCAGAAAGCACTCGATTGGATTTTCGGTATCGCCCTGGTTGGGTACTATATCATCATGACTTTTATCCCCGTGCCGGATGGCCACCCTGCCAATCTCGACCCTGAAACCAATATGGGGGCTTGGTTAGATCGTTTGGTGTTTACCACCAATCACCTTTGGCGTTCATCAAAAACATGGGACCCTGAAGGCTTATTAGGCACCTTACCAGCCATCGGCACAGCATTGTTTGGTATGCGTGTAGGTACATGGATAAAACGTGCCGACCGCGATAGCAACACCAAAGCAGCATGGCTGTTTGCCTATGGCATTTTGGCAATTGTAGTAGGTATGTTATGGGATTTATTTTTCCCAATTAACAAGGCCTTGTGGACCAGTTCATTTGTTTTGTATGCAGGTGGTATCTCTACCTTGGCTTTAACCTTATTTTACTGGTTTATTGATGTACAGGGGCATAGGAAATTGTTTTGGCCGTTTCTGGTATTCGGTACAAACGCTATAAGCGCTTATATTTTGGCGGACATTGTACCAGGCCTGATCAACTTTATTAAGATTAATCACAATGGTAAAGAAATGGGCGGAATGGGATATTTTTATAACACCGTATTGGCGCCAAATTTTGTGCAGCGAAATGCCTCCGTTCTCGATGCCTTTGCGTTGGTTCTGCTTATATGGATACTAATGTACCCGCTCTACAAAAAGAAGATCATTATTAAAGTTTAAGTATTGACTTTCTGTATAACAAAACGGCGCCTGTGAATTGGTTCACAGGCGCCGTTTTGTTATAAAATATTATTTCTTTTTGGCGCTCCTGGCCTTACTGCTCACATCGTCTATTACATTATCGCGTAACGACCAGGCAAAGTCGAGCAATACTTTATTCTTAAAATAATTGCTCTTCATGTCAACGTACTGGTCTGTTGCGTAAATGTCCAATACTGTCGGCTGACCCTGGATTTGTGCAATTACAGTATCCTGAGGCGAAGCCAGGGCATGGCAACTCATGCAATTAGTTTGTATACCATATTTAAAGTTAGGTTTCCAGGCGTTAGGATAATCTATAAAAGTTTGTGGGTTAAACCCAGCCTCCAGGTATGGGTTATAGCCAATTACAGGTGTTGCATTTTTGGCACTTCCGCCAGATACCGGCTGGTTAGGCATTACCTCGGTATAGGCAACAGAAAGTGCATAATGTGCCGCCGCACCTTTAAGCTGTGCAGGCCTTGCATTTACCGCGTATTGGTTGCTCGGTAATTTAGGATCTGCCGGGTTAGGTGCCCAGTAAAATGTTTGCCATGTCCAATTGCTTATTTCTTTAGTTGTAACATGCATGGCAACTAACAATGCGATGTCTCCGGCTGCAAAACTAGTACCTCCCTGTTGCTGATTAATATAGTTAGCTGTAGCAGCATCAATTTTATAATTAATAAAATCGCTGACGTTACAGGTTGCCGAATCTATTTGTGCTTTAGTAGGCAATATACCTCTGCATGGTTTAGGAATTTTTCCCTTGGGCTGGCTGTTGGTTACATCGGCATAAACATAGCTGTTCCAAACGTTGCTTCCGAAAGTATGCGGAATTAGCGGTTCGCCAGGCCACGCAGGTATGCGTATAAGAGAATCGCTTTGTTTGCCAATATAGTACACAGGTTTAATGTTAATGGCACTATCCGGAAATGCCGGGATGGCACCAATGCTGCCCGTTTTTAAAAAAACATTTTGTACAGATTGCTTTAAAAGCCCGTTATTGACGACATGTGCTGCAGACGGCGGGTTATATGACACGCCGACAAAAAATGCTGCGGTATCATCGGCGCCTGTAGTAAATTTTCCACTCAGTCCTTTTTGCAGTAATTTGTTTTTTAATGATGTACGCGCAAACTGATCGGGCAGCGAAAGCAATGTACGTGCTCTTTTTACCTGGTTTTCTTTGGTTAGCATTTTAGTCGAAGACGAGGAGCTAAGATTAACAAGCTCGTTGATGCCTTGCCATGTTTGGTATACCAGGATACTGTCTCCCTGAAAAACCTGTCCCGATTGCGCTGTTAAGCCAGCCCAGATACCCCATGCATGTGCATATACACCCGGCGTATTAGGTGTGTTTAACCAACTGAAAATAGCAGTTGAATCTTGCGGGAAAGTAAACCCTGGCACTACAGACGGAAGGTTTACCGGTGTTATTACCGTAGTGTTTTTTAGTGTTGTGGTTTCGCCAGGTTTTTTATTGTTGCACATAACAGCAACGGCAACAAATACGAGCAATAGCCCGACAACAAACAGATGTCTGAATTTTTTCATAATTGTGATAAGTAAGGTTGTTTAAAAATATATAAACAGAAAAGCGCATAAACGGGAGTGCGATGGAATCTAATAACAACGCCGGTTATTTTCCTTTCTGTTCTTTTATTAAAATTTGTAAATAATAAAATAGAAAGCAAATTATATATAAATAATATTTAGGATTAGGCGGTTTGTAGTTTCTACTTTCTATGAAATAAATTTAATGGCTAAACCTGCGTTCCTGTCGATTTAATTATAAATTTGATTTTAGATGTTCTTCTCTTATTAAAAAGCCAAAACTTTATGCATATCAATAAAGCGTACCTAAGCGCCGCTATAGCATTGTTTGTAGCAGCAAATACTTCTTTTGCGCAGGTTAAAAAAAAGCCGGTGGTATCTCCGCGCGAAAACCCTGCAGCAGTAACTCAACAAATTAAGGGCGATGTAATCCCGGTAGATCAGGCTGTGATAATCGGCAAGCTGCCTAACGGCCTTACCTATTATATCCGCAAAAACGTAGAGCCTAAAAACCGTGCAGAACTTTACCTGGTAAACAAGGTTGGCTCGGTATTGGAGAATGACCCGCAACAAGGTCTTGCTCACTTTACCGAGCACATGGCTTTTAACGGTACGCGCGATTTCCCGAAGAATGAGTTGGTTGATTACCTCCAAAAATCGGGTGTTAAATTTGGTGCAGATCTGAATGCTTATACCTCATTTGATGAGACTGTATATCAATTACCATTACCTACCGATAGCACCAAAATTTTCGAAAAAGGTTTCTCTATCCTGGCCAACTGGGCTGGTTATGTAAGTTTTGATACAGATCAGATCAATAGCGAGCGTGGCGTGGTTTTAGAAGAAGAACGCCTGCGCGGTAAAAATGCCCAGCAGCGTTTGCAACAACAGTGGTTGCCCATTGTATTAAATAATTCGCGCTATTCGCAACGGCTGCCTATTGGTAAGGTTGACATCCTGAAGAATTTTAAGCCCGAAACCATTAAGAGTTTTTACCACGATTGGTACCGCCCCGATTTACAGGCGGTAGTTGTTGTAGGTGACTTCGACCCGAAACGGGTGGAACAACTGATAAAGGATAACTTTTCGGATTTAAAAAACCCTTCGAACGAGCGGGTGCGTACCAAGTATACGGTACCGTTTGAAGCGGGAACTAAGGTAAAGATCGCAATCGATAAGGAGTTCCCTTACACTCTTGCTCAGATTTATATTAAACATCCGGAAGATAAAGACAAAACCACAACCGGCTACATGCGCGGTATTCGCGTTTCGATATTTAACCAAATGCTAAATAACCGCTTGTCGGAGCTAACCCAAAAGGCCGATCCGCCTTTTCTGTTCGGCCAGGTTAGTTACGGCGGCTTCTTAGGTAACCAGGATGCGCTTACCGAAATTGCGGTTGCAAAATCGGCAGATCAGTTAAAACTGGCGATTGATGCAGTGCTGACCGAAACAGAACGCGCCCGTAAATTCGGTTTTACCGAAAGCGAGTTTACCCGTGCTAAAGAAGCTACCATGGTGGGTATGGAAAACGCCTGGAAGGAACGCGACAAAACTAAGTCTGTGTCTTTTGTGGGCGAATATCAGCGTAACTTCTTAGATCAGGAACCAATTCCGGGTATTGATTGGGAGTACAACTTCTACAAAAATAACATCGATAAAATTAAGCTGAGCGAGATTAACGCGCTGGCGGGCAAATTTATCAGTGATCAAAATCGCGATATTATTGTAATGGCACCCGAAAAGGAAAAAGCCAAACTGCCAACCGAAGCAACTGTGTTAAGCTGGGTTAATACCGGCGGCAAAGGGGTTACAGCTTACGTTGATAATGTAAGTAATAAGCCATTAATGGCTGCACCTCCAACTGCAGGTAAAGTTACCGCCGAGCAAAAGGACGCTGTTGTTGGTACCACCACGCTTACCCTTTCAAACGGAGTAAAAGTGATCTTGAAGCCAACCGATTTTAAAAACGACGAGATCCTGATTAGAGGTTATGCCATGGGTGGTACATCGTTAGCTCCTGATGCCGATTTTATTTCGGCTAACATGGCCGATAATATTGTTGGCAGCAGCGGTATTGCCGATTTTAACCAAATTCAACTGGGGAAAATGCTGGCCGGTAAAAATGTAAGTGTATCGCCTTACATCAATGAAACCACGCAGGGTATTTCGGGCAGTACAACGCCTAAAGATTTTGAAACAGCCTTGCAGCTGATCCACCTTTACTTTACCCAACCGCGTAAAGATGCAGATATCTGGTCGTCAACAATAACACAAACCAAATCTGTGCTGGCTAACCGCAGCCTGGATCCGCAGAGTGTATTTGCCGATACAGTAGCCTATACTATCAGCAAAGGTAATTTCCGCCGGTTAACACCAACTCCTGCGCAATTGGATAAAGCTAGTTTGGATAAAGCCTACAGTTTCTACAAAAGCCGTTTTGCCGACGCTAGTGGTTTCACCTTTACGCTGGTAGGTAATTTCGATGTGGAGCAAATTAAGCCTTTGCTCGAGCAATACTTAGGGGGCCTGCCTGCAACAAACAGCCACGAAACGTTCAAAGATCTGGGCATCCGTGCGCCGGAAGGTTTGGTTACTAAAACTGTGCATAAAGGCATCGGCGATAAAAGCGTTGTGCAATTATTGTTTACCGGTAACTACGATTACAACGAAAGCAACAATCTGCAAATGGATGCACTGGAAGAGGTGCTAAACATTAAGTTGATTGAGCGCCTGCGCGAAAAAGAGAGCGGTGTTTACTCGCCGCGTGTAAGCGCAGCTTATAGCAAAATCCCGGTTGGCCGCTATAACTTCACAGTGAGTTTTAGCTGTGCCCCTGCAAATGTGGATAAGCTGATTGCGGCTACCATGGATGAGATTAACAAAGTAAAACAGAATGGTGCCGAAGCGGTAGACGTACAGAAATTTGCTGCCGAGGAAAAACGTTCGACAGAGGTTCAGTTGAAGGAAAACAATTTCTGGGCATCATACCTGAGCAACACCTCAGAAACAGGAAGCAACCCCGACCTGATTGTTGACCACATCAAAAACCTCGATCAGGTAACCCCGCAAACCGTTAAAGATGCGGCTAACAAATACCTGAGCGGTACCAATTTGATTAAACTGATTCTGTATCCTGAAAAAAATAGCCAAGCGGCAACTAAATAGTTTTTGATTGAAAAGACAAAAAGAGCCCTTATCTGAGGGCTCTTTTTGTTAATAAGGTTATCGCCAGCTTTCAGCTCGCGGGCAATCTGTTGTAAGGTTTTACCTTACGGCAGATCTATATTATTTCTTCAAGGTATTCATCTGCATATCCGGGTGAAATGATAGCGTCCCGCTCGATTTATCTTTCTCCGCATGCACTAAAATCGCCTTGCATTTACCATAACTGTCAATCTCAAATGCAATACCCTCTTTTTGGTCGTCATATATTTTCAGGCTATCGGTACCCTTGTTATATACTCCAACCGGTTCTACATGGAAATGCCTCCCTATATCTCTTAGCGTAAGCCCTGTATGGATATTCTGTGTTGTTTTATAGGCAGGAGAGGTAATGCGGATAATTTTAACCCGGCCTGTATTTTCGTCTTTGCCCCCCATATTGCGGTGCGAATAGATATCGGTTTGATAAGGTACACTATCCTGTTTCGAAACCCAGGTTGCCATAGCAGCGCCCATAGCAGCGTCGCCGCTATCGGGTTTGCCGAGGCGTACATTTACCGAATCCATTGGCTCGTTGATATGTGTAAGGCCAATACTTTTCCCGGGCACAATAAGTTGTGATGTAGGAATTGGTGCGGTAGCTGTAGTATCTTTAGGGCGGGTGTTGGGATGTAAGTTAGTTACCGGCTTATGTTTACAAGCTAGAACCAAACCCAGCAACGGGATTATAAAATATCTCTTATCCATATTTAATATTAAACAACTATTGTACCGTTAATGTATTAGTATTGAATGACACCAGGCGAAAAAGTAATTAAGGAGTGGTTTAGCTACAAAAAGTGGAAGCAGTTTCCATTTCAGCTTGAAATGATGGAGGCTTACCTTTCCGGCTATTCGGGTTTGCTGAACGCGCCTACCGGTAGTGGTAAAACCTTCGCACTGTTTCTACCGTTCCTGGCGGGCTATATTAACAAATACCCGGATACCTATCAAAGACAAACCAATAACGGCCTGCGCATGCTGTGGATCACGCCGTTACGTGCCCTCACTAATGACATCCGCAAAGCAATGCAGGAGGTATGTGATGATCTCGACATTCCCTGGAAAATTGCCACCCGCACAGGTGATACCCCAACTGCCGAAAAGCAGGCCTTGAAGAAAAAATTGCCCGAAGTACTGCTCACCACGCCCGAAAGCCTGCACCTGATGCTGGCCCAGAAAGAATACCCCAAAATGTTCCGTGACCTGGAAGTGGTGGTAATAGATGAGTGGCACGAACTGCTCGGAACTAAGCGGGGAGTGCAGGTGGAGTTGGGGTTATCGAAGTTGAAGAACCTCTCCCCAGCCCTCACCCTCGGGGATGGCTGGGGAGGCGTTATCTGGGGTATCAGCGCCACTATAGGCAACCTCGAGCAAGCTTCAGAAGTATTACTTGGTAACAGCTTCCCGCCCGATCGTATTAAAATGGTACGGGCTGATATCGGCAAAAAGATCGTGATCAAATCCGTAATCCCCGACAATGTAGAGAACTACTCGTGGACAGGCCACATCGGCTTAAAGCTTTTGCCCGAAGTAATGAGCATCGTAGCCAAAAGCAATACTACCCTGGTATTCACCAATACAAGGGCGCAGTCGGAAATCTGGTATCATGCCATATTAGATAATTACCCCGAGTATGCGGGTATTATTGCCATGCATCACGGATCATTAGATAACGAGCTGCGCAATTGGGTAGAACAAGCCTTACACAACGAGGCGTTAAAGTTGGTGGTTTGTACTTCGAGCCTTGATTTGGGTGTTGACTTTCGACCGGTGAATACGGTGATACAGGTGGGTAGCCCTAAAGGCGTTGCCCGTTTTATGCAGCGTGCGGGTAGGAGCGGTCACCATCCGGGTGCTACGTCTAAGATCTGGTTTATTCCAACGCATTCGATGGAATTGCTGGAGGGTGCGGCACTAAAACAGGCCATGATTAACGGCAACTACGAAAGCCGCGACCCTATTTTGTTGGCAATGGATGTACTGATTCAATACATGGTTACACTGGCGGTATCGGAAGGGTTTAGGGCGAATGAGTTATATAAAGAAGTAAAATCGACCTATGCCTTTGCCGACCTGCGCGAAAGCGAGTTTAGTCAACTGTTGGATTTTATCACAACTGGAGGCGCCACACTTTCGCAATACGACGAGTTCTTAAAAGTTGAGATGGAAAACGGCCTTTATAAAGTAAATAACCGCCGTGTGGCCATGCGCCATCGTTTGAGTATAGGCACTATTACCAGCGAAGTGAGCCTGCGGGTTAAGCTGATGCATGGCGGCAGTTTGGGTTCTATAGAAGAATACTTTATATCGAAGTTAAAACCCGGCGATGTGTTCTGGTTTGCAGGCCGCAGTCTGGAGTTTATCCGGGTGAAGGAGATGACGGCTTACGTAAAAAAATCAAATGCCAAAAAAGGGGTGATCCCGAGTTGGCTAGGTGGGCGCATGCCTTTATCGTCGCAACTGGCCGCCGTGTTTCGCGACAAGCTGGATGAGGTAGCCCGGGGTATTGAACAAGACGAAGAGGTAATCGCTCTGAAACCTTTGTTCAACTTGCAATCGGCGCTGTCGCACCTGCCGCAAAGTCACGAGTTTTTGATCGAATCGTTCCGCTCGCGCGATGGGCACCATTTATTGTTCTATCCTTTCGAGGGCAGGTTAGTGCACGAGGGGATGGCCTCACTGATCGCGTTCCGTTTATCAAAGCTGAAGAAGGCAACCTTCTCTATAGCTATGAATGATTATGGATTTGAGTTATTGACCGACGACGATGTGTTACTAAAAGAAGCCCTGGAGCAAGACCTGTTTTCTATCCATAACCTGCTCGATGATATTATGCACAGCTTAAACGCCAACGAGATGGCTCGTCGCCGTTTTAGGGATATTGCACACATTGGCGGTTTGGTGTTCACCGGCTATCCAGGTCAGCCCGTTAAAAACAGGCATTTACAGGCATCTACATCTTTGTTATTCGAAGTGTTTAGCGAATATGAACCAGATAATCTTTTGGTGAGGCAGGCTTATAACGAGGCACTGGCTTTTCAATTAGAAGAATTCCGTTTGCGGGAAGCATTGCAGCGTATCAGCAAACAACAAGTTATTGTAAAAGAAATAGAGCGGCCAACGCCGTTTGCCTTTCCGATTATGGTTGATAGCCTGCGCGAAAAATTAACCACAGAAACCCTCGAAGAGCGCGTTGCCAAAATGGCCCGCGATTACGACGTGGAAGTGAAAACTAAAAAGAAAGATAAAGAAGAATCCGGCCCTGAAGAACCAAAACGCCAAAGCTTTTTTATCGGTTACCCGGGCAGGGGCAGGAAGCGTTAAACCCAGTCGGCTACTATTTTGGCAGATAGCAGCGCCAATGGGATTCCGCCGCCCGGATGCACGCTACCTCCACAGAAATAAAGGTTTTTAATTTTTGCCGAGCGATTGGAATGCCTCAAAAAAGCTGCGAATTGCGTATTGGAACTATTGCCGTAAAGCGAACCTTGGTACGATGATGTTTTACCCTCGATGCTCCGCGGATCTAGGATGCTTTCGGAAGTAATTAGTGATTTAATGTCCTCGCCCAATAAACGCGATAGTTTCTGCTGAATATTACGTCTAGCTTCATTAATCAACATATCCCAATCTTGCCCGGTGTTGTGGGGCACATTGATCATCACAAACCAGTTTTCGTGCCCGGCGGGGGCATCATCCGATTTGTATTTAGAGCTGATGTTGAGATATATGGTCGGGTCGCTGCCGATATTTTTTTCCTGCCAGATGTGTTTAAACTCAGCCTCATAGTCGGCACTAAAAAATATATTATGCAAATCGAGTTGGCTAAACTGCTTACTAATTCCCCAATAAAATATCAATGCCGAACTGCTGCGCTCCTGCTGTAGAATACGCAGAGGTTTTAATTGGGGATATTTGCTAAGCAGTTTCTGATAGGTAAACCAAACATCCATGTTTGAGATCACCAGATCACCAGCTATCACATCATCCTTAATCCTTAATCCTTTTGCGCATCTACCTTCAACAATAATCTCCTGCACGGGCGAATTATAATTAAAATTTACGCCCATAGACTCGGCCAGTTTTACCAGACTATCGGTTATGGCCTGCATGCCGCCCTCGGTAAACCACGCACCATAGTGTTGCTCTAAATGCGGGATCACGTTTAGCGTAGCCGGTGCCAGGTATGGGTTCGAGCCGTTGTAAGTAGCATACCTATCGAAATATTGCACCATTCGCTTATCCTTAAAAAAACTCCGGTTGGCTTGATGCATGGTTCGCAGGGCATCAATCTGCAACAGTCGTAAAATTGACTTCAGCGTATCAACACGTAGATAGGTTTTCAAGCGGTGTAACGATCGCTCTAAAAAAACATGGTTAGTGATCCGGTAGATCCTGCCACTATTACTTGCGAATTTGAATAGCGCAGTGGCAGGTTCGTCGGTTTTATCGGCTACTTCATTTGCTAATTTTTGTTCATCAGCATAAGCAGTTAAACGGGTGCCGTCTTCGTAAAAATACTGGCAAACTACATCTAGCTTTTGGTAATTAAAATAATCGCGTGGGTTTTTGCCGGCCAGGGTAAAAAGTTCGTCTACATATTGCGGCATGGTAAACAGGCTGGGGCCTGCATCAAAACGATAGCCATCTTTACTTATCGAAGTTAGCTTACCTCCAGCATAGTCGTTGGCCTCAAAAACCACAACCTCAAACCCCTTTACAGCCAGCCTTATGGCCGTGGCAATACCGGCAATACCGGCTCCGATAATAAGGGCTTTTTTTTGAGGCACGTGCAAATATAAGTTAATAAACGGCGTCGTTGCGAGGTACGAAGCAATCCCTAACTATACATAGGAACTCTGCTTATCGGAGATTGCTTCGTACCTCGCAATGACGGGTAGTTATTGTCTTGATTCTTGACTCTCGATTCTTGCCTCTATCTAAGCGTGCACCCCTTCTGCAATTTCCTCTATCATTTTGCTGTTAAAAGCTTCCAGATCGGCGGGGCGACGGCTGGTTACCAAGCCATTGTCTACAACCACCTCTTCATCAACCCAGTAAGCGCCGGCGTTAGTCAGGTCGGTACGTAATGATGGGTATGAGGTGAGCATTTTGCCGCTAACCAAACCGGTTTCTATCAGCATTTGCGGTCCGTGGCATATAGCGGCCACAGGTTTGCCCTCGTTTAAAAATGCCGCAACAAAATTTACAGCATCTTTATTTTGGCGAAGCTTATCAGGGTTTAAAACACCACCCGGTAAAACCAGGGCGTCATAATCTATAGCATGCGCCTCGCTTAGTGGCTTATCAACTTCTATTTCGATACCCCAGTTATCGGTATCCCAGGCTTTAATTTTTCCGGATTTTGGAGATATGATGTGTACGGTAGCGCCCGCTTCTTCCAGCGCCTCTTTCGGACTTGTTAATTCAACTTGCTCAAACCCTTCTTCGGTGAGTATGGCTACGTTTTTATTGTTCAATTGTCCCATGATGTCATGTCGTTTGTTTACTATTATAACAACCGCCAGAGGGGGGCAAGGTTTTATATATTTATACTTTGATGATGCATGGCGTAGTCGATAAAATTGCTTGTTAATCCGTAATCTTCTGTACCCTTGCGGCGGATAAAATAGAAGTCGCGGGTGATCTTTAACCCTTCAATAGGAACCTCGACCAAATCGCCCTCAGCCAGCTGACGCACTATCGACGGCCTCGGCATAAACCCCAAACATTGATCGGCTAGTAAGAAGTTTTTCAAAGCCTCGGTACCGCCTAGCCTTATTTTAACAGATAGGTCTGCCGGGGTAATCTGATGACTGGCTAAAGCTTTTAATAAAGCATTTAAGGTACCCGAACCGCGTTCGCGCAGTGCAAGTGGTGTTTTCAAAAGCTGTTTCAAGGTGAGTTTTTTACCCGCCAGCGGACTATTTGCCGAACAAACCGGTATTACTTCGTCGCTCATAAAAGGTTTGTAAGCAACAGTGGTCAGTTTGTTGTCAACCTCAATAATACCCACGTCAACTTCGTGGGTAAGCAGGGCATTTAAAATATACTCAGAGTTACGGTTAACCAACTGAATATCCACATTACTGTACTCGCGCTGAAAGCCCGAAAGTATCGACGGTAAAATGTATAAAGCAATAGTGGTACTGGCTCCCAAGCGTAAGTGCCCCGCCGCGTGCGACAGGTTACTTAGGATCGAAAGGTCGTATTCTATCTTCCGCTCGATCTCTGTAGCCTGCAACAGGTATTCGTTCATCTTTTTACCAGCCTCGGTTAAAATAATGCTGTTGCCCTTGCGCTCAAAGAACGGCACTTTGTAACGGTCTTCCATAGCTTTAATATGCTTGCTGATGGCAGGTTGGGTAACAAACAACACCTGTGCCGCCTTGGAAAAACTCAAATTGGCTGCAACTTCTAAAAATACACGGTGGCTAAAGGAGATCATGGGGTTAGTGCTTTTAAGCAATGCCAGTGTTTAAGTGAATGCTAGTCCCGCTCAATTGCCGCGGGGTGGCTGTTTACTTTTGGCTTGATCCAAAAGTAACCAAAAACTTAGCGTAGCGTTCTCATGAACACAATAAAAATATTAAAACGTGAATAAATCAAGACAGAAAAAAGCTTCCCCGCTCAGACCTACACATAGCCCGCTTTTCTGTCAGGCCACCGCTCAAATGGATCACTGTTGAGATAGAAGCTCTAAGAAAAATATAGAACTATCACCACTAAATTCTTATCCATAGTAATAAATAACAAAAAAGGGATAGCTTTCACTATCCCTCAAATATTATAAATCCGAAATCGAAAATCCGACCTCCGAAATCAAGCTTACGCTTCTACAGCTTGCCCTACCAGGTTCTTAGCAACCAGGTATTCTGCAATTTGCACGGCATTGGTAGCGGCACCTTTGCGCAGGTTGTCTGATACAATCCAGCAGTTTAGGGTGTTTGGCTGGGTTTCATCGCGGCGGATGCGGCCTACAAATACTTCGTCTTTATCGTGTGCTTCCAGCGGGGTAGGGTATTGCAGGTTGGCAACATCGTCAACCACAACAACACCAGGGGCCTTGCTTAAAATATCACGCACTTCTGCCAGGTCAAAATCATTAGCAAACTCAATGTTAACAGACTCCGAGTGGCCGCCCATTACCGGGATACGCACTGTGGTAGCCGTAACGCGGATACTGTCGTCGCCCATAATTTTTTTGGTTTCCATTACCATTTTCATCTCTTCTTTGGTGTAGCCATTCTCGGTGAAAACATCGATGTGTGGTAACACGTTCAAATCAATTTTGTATGGATATGCCATAGGGCCATCAACACCTGCGCGCTCGTTCATTAACTGGTCTACCGCTTTTACGCCGGTGCCGGTTACAGATTGGTAGGTTGATACTACTACGCGTTTAATCTGATATTTATCGTGCAGTGGTTTTAAAGCCACTACCATTTGTATGGTAGAACAGTTAGGGTTTGCTATGATCTTATCTTCGGCAGTTAAAACGTCGGCATTAACTTCGGGTACAACCAGTTTTTTGGTTGGGTCCATACGCCATGCAGATGAGTTATCGATAACGGTAATACCCGCTGCTGCAAATAGGGGAGCCTGCTCTAAAGAAGTGCTTCCGCCGGCAGAGAAAATAGCAATTTCAGGCTTTTGCTTTATCGCATCCTCAGCAGAAACAATCTTGTATTGCTTACCCTTATAAGTAACTTCTTTACCTACGCTTCTTGCTGAAGCTACCGGGATTAATTCTGTGATGGGGAAGTTGCGTTCTGCTAGAACCTGCAACATTTTGGTGCCTACTAAACCAGTAGCACCTACTACTGCGACTTTCATTTTGTTGTTAAAAAAATATTTAAAAAATAAACCTGAATTCAAATATGCAGATTTTTTGTTGAATATGCTACTAAACAGGTAGTTTAATGATTGTGACAGCATTATTATATCCGGTTTGCTCCAAATTTTTACCTTTGCGCTTTATCTGATTTTGCATGAGCGAAAAGGTTTTAGTGATAGGTGCCAACGGACAAATTGGTACAGAATTAGTGTTAGCGCTACGGGGTATTTATGGTGCAGAACAGGTGGTGGCTTCGGATATTAACGATGCTGCCGATGTTATTAAAGATGGCCCGTTTGAATATGTAAACGTACTCGATCCGAACAACCTACGCAAGGTGTTCGAAAAACATCAGCCTACCCAGGTTTATTTATTAGCTGCCATACTCTCTGCCGTAGGCGAACAAAAGCCACGCCTGGCATGGGATCTTAATATGGATGGTTTGCTTTCTGTTTTAGACCTGGCTGTTGAGTTTAAAGTAACCAAAGTTTTCTGGCCGAGTTCTATTGCTGTTTTCGGCCCGCACTCGCCGCAATATAATACACCGCAGTATTGCGTAATGGATCCTAACACGGTTTATGGTTTCAGTAAACTGGCGGGAGAGCGTTGGTGCGAATATTACCACGCCAAACACGGTTTGGACGTGCGCAGTATCCGCTATCCAGGACTAATCAGTTGGAAGGCTGCACCAGGTGGTGGAACTACAGATTACGCCATTCACATTTTCCACGAGGCTTTAAAAACTAAAAGTTACACCAGCTTTTTATCTGCCGATACCGCACTGCCGATGATGTATATGGACGATGCCATCCGCGCTACCATTAGTTTAATGGACGCACCGGCCGAACAGATCAGCATCCGCTCGAGCTATAATTTAGGTGGTATCAGTTTTAATCCGGAGCAATTAGCTGCCGAGATTAAAAAACATATTCCGGAGTTTGAGATCAGCTATGCTGAAAATGATCCACGCCAGGCTATTGCAGATAGCTGGCCAAAATCTATAGACGACAGTCAGGCACTACAGGATTGGGGCTGGAAGCTGGAATTTGGCATAGAGAAAATGACCGAAGAGATGCTGAAAAATCTAAGCAAATAGTTATTCAGTTATTTGTTATTGAGTTATTAACTTTGAAGTTCGTACAATTCGCTATAATTAGTGAAATTCGTACCATCAATTAAATCAATGTAAATCACCCGTTAATCGGTGAAATCATAAAAAGTACTATGGGAAGAGCATTCGAATTCCGTAAAGAAAGAAAATTTAAGCGTTGGGCCAAAATGGCCGTTCAGTTTACCCGTTTGGGTAAGGAGATTGTAATGGCGGTGAAAGAAGGCGGTGGTAACCCTGAAACCAACTCGCGCCTGCGCACAGCCATGCAAAATGCCAAAGCGGTTAACATGCCGAAAGATCGTGTTGAGGCCGCTATTAAACGTGCCAGCGATAAAGACGCATCGAACTACGAAGAATTTGTATACGAAGGTTATGCGCCACATGGTATTGCCATTTTGGTAGAAACTGCCACAGATAATACTAACCGTACTGTAGCCAACGTGCGCAGCTACTTTACCAAAGTAGGTGGTACTATGGGTAAAACAGGTTCACTGGATTTTATTTTCAGTCGTAAATCTATTTTCCGTTTTGTACCGGGCGAACGCGATCTGGAAGAACTGGAATTTGAATTGATCGATGCAGGTCTGGAAGACTTACACGTTGAAACAGACGAAGAAGGAAACGACGTAGGTGTAATTACCGCTGCTTTTGAAGATTTCGGCAAAATGCAGAAAGCTTTGGAAGAGCAAGGTTTAGAAGTAAAATCGGCTAAATTAGAGCGCATTCCGCTTTCTACCGCCGAGGTTACCGAAGAGCAAGCTGCCGACGCCCTGAAACTAATTGATAAACTAGACGAGGACGATGACGTACTTGCGGTTTATCATAATATGGCGGAGTAGTTATCAATTTGTTAATGAGATAGTTTGTTGATTTGTTAATGCGCTAAGCATGGCGGGATAATTAACAAATTACCTCATTAACAAATCAACAAATAAAACAAATGGCCGTTTTCACCTCACGTAAGCAACAGCAGAACCTCAAAATTACTTTTGAGAACGATATGCTGTTTGTAGAAATGCCTGATGGTAAACAACAGGTGTTTCCGCTGGCGTTTTTCCCGGCGCTGCGCGATGCCAGTGAAGAAGATCGCGCCGATTGGACAGCCACCGGTAACGGCATCCGCTGGAATAAGCTGGGGCTGACGATTGCCGTTTAAAATTTGAAGATTTGAGAATGTGACAATTTGAAAATTGTAAATTCACATTTTCAAATCCTCAAATTACCAAATCCTCAAATCGAACAATGACTTTCGAAGAGTTTTTTAAAAAGAAAAAGATCAACCTAACTGCCTTGCAACAGGCGAATGGTGAGCTGTTTTCTGAATTTAAAACTCACTACGAATTGATGGGCGAAAAAAGCTTCGACCATACCAAAAAATATTGGTTCAATAAGCTGCGTAGAGAATACGTACTGCCACCCGAGGTAAAGGCCGAAAAGGTAGTGATTGAAAATCAGCTGGCCGAACAAACCATTACCGAAAGCATTACTGAGCCTGTTACTACTGATAAACCCAAAGTTGGTTTCAGCCCACGATTTAGAGCCGGTGCAACGACCGCTAAGCCTGCCGAAAAAACTGAGTCGACGAAGGAGGTAACGGCTACAGAAGTCCCCAAAGAAGAAACTACGGGTAATACACCAGCCAAGCCAGGTTTCACCCCAAGGTTTAAAGCCGGAGTTACCGCTGCAAAACCAGCGGAGGAAACAACGGAACCCAAAACAGAAGAAGCTAAGCCGGAAGAAGTCGCTGAAACAGCCAAACCCAAAGTAGGCTTTACCCCACGATTTAAAGCAGCTGCTACTTCAGCTAAACCGGTTGACGAAGCAACTGAAAACAAAACAGAAGAGGTTAAACCAACAGAGCCAGCCAAACCCAAAGTAGGCTTTACACCGAGGTTTAAAGCAGGCGTAACTGCAACCAAACCGCTTGATGAAGTAACAGAACCCCAAGCCGAAGAAGCTAAACCGGAAGAGGCTGTTGAACCAGTGAAACCCAAAGTAGGCTTTACACCGAGATTTAAAGCGGGTGTAACTTCAACCAAACCGATTGATGAAGTAACAGAACCCAAAGCCGAAGAAGCTAAACCGGAAGAGGCAATTGAGCCAGCGAAACCCAAAGTAGGGTTCACACCGAGGTTTAAAGCGGGGGTAACAAATGCCAAACCAGCGGAAGAAACAGCGGAACCAAAAGCAGAAGAAGCTAAATCAGAAGAGCCTGCTGAGCCGGATCAGTCTGAGCCAGCACCATCCGCCCCGCCTAAGATGGGCTTCAAGCCGCGCTTTAAACCACCGCCGCAATAGGCTTTAACAGTTTATCGGCCCTTTACTGTTACTTTTTTAGTTTTGATGATTACTCCGTAGGGTTTGTCGCTTATGCCATATTGTTTGGTTAATTCATCTTGCTCAATTACATCGATGCTCACCAGGTTGGCGTCATTAACATTGGCTAAGGTATTATCGAACGCACTTGTCAATATGGTGCCGTTAATAATGTACTGCACTTTATAAATATCTTTTAACGCAGGTACAACTGCTGCGTAGGCTTCAGATTTCGATTTAAAATAAGTCCAGTAGAGATTGCATGCGGAGTTTCTGGTAGTAAAATAAACACCATCAACGCCAATTTGCACCGACACCAAATTGTCCGGCTTTATTTTGTTAGCTTGTTGTTCGGTTACTTTAACACCGTCAACATAGTAGGTTTTGGGTTTACTGCTCTGAGAAAAGCCCGCCAGACTTGCCAGTACTAATGCTGATGATAGAATAAGGGTTTTCATTTATTGTGTGATTAAGGTTGTTGTTAATTATCCCTCCCTCGACGGAGGTTATGAGGAGGCTATCTCTCCGCCACCATTGCCGTATTACTGTATTGGCCCAGTTGCGATTTAAAGTACAGGTCCCACGCGTTTTGTTGTTTGCGGTTTTGCATGTGGCTGGTGTCTTCGTCGTAGTCGTCGTTTAGCTGGCGGTATTTCTTTTTGATGCCTGTGAAAACAGTGCTTACCTGCTGCTCATAATTACTGCCGAAACGCATGCCGCCCAAAATTCGCGCTAATTCCTGCTGCATCAGGTAGGCGAAAATGTAGTGACCCTGCTCGTGTTTTAATACCTCAGTCAGCATGTCGTTGGAGGTAATGCGGCTCTTGTCCAACCACGAGTGGTCTTTATCCATCTTCATATTAATATAGAAGGTAAGATGGTAATAGCCACGGGTGTAAACGGGTTGATAGCTAAAGTCAAGCATGCAGTTGGTGTAGGCAAGGTTGCCTGTGCTACGCTGCGGTGCGCCCTGGAAATCGTTAATATTTAGTTGATGGTAAGTTTGCGCTTTTACGGCGCGCACACCTGTAAAGATAAAGGCGATTGCACAGATCACACTCACATATCTTGGGCTCATAAACTAATTAAGAGGTAAAAGTTTTTTCTTATTTCTTGTCAGACTGCTGATCGTGTAAAAGGTTTAAACTCATCATTTCTTTCATAGTGTGCTGCATACTGTCGGCCGATCCGTCTAAGAAAATTACGTTGCCTTTAGAGTTTTCGGAGAAGTGTTTAATAGCCTCAGTCCACATTGTGAACAGGATTACCGAGGTATCCATATTGGCGTGCTGCATTTCTTTGGCGGCAACCGTCATACCTTTGGCTACCTCCTCGCGGAACAAAGCCACACCCTGCCCACGCAGTTGCGATGCCTGGCGCTCGGCCTCGGCGGCAATTTTAATGGCGTTACCCTCGGCCTCAGCAGCTTTGGTTTTGGTGATTAAAAGGGCCTGGCCTTCATTTTCGGCAGCAGCTTTTAAATTGCTAGAGGCTACTACCTGGCTCATCGATTTCATGATTACATCGTCGAAAGTAATATCATTCAATTGCAGATCTTGCAGGTGGTAACCCCAGCCTTCCAATATTTGATCTATCTGTTCTTTTACGTGCTCAACAATATCCTTGCGTAATATCAACACGTCCGACTGGCGTTTGGTAGCCACAAATGCACGGATCGAACCCTCAATGGTGCGTACCAGAGCTTGCATCAAATTGCGGTCGTCTATAAATTTAAAGGCCACGTTTTTTATGGTTTCCTCATTTTGGTCCATTACCGAGTAAAGCAGCATGGCCTTAAAATATACGTTAGCCTGATCTATAGTTACGGCCTGAAACTCGAGTTCTACCGAACGGTTTTGGATAGATATGCGGGTGTAAAGCTGCTCAACCAAGGGGATCTTGAAGTTTAATCCGGGGAGCATAATGCGGCGGTATTTTCCGAAAACGGTTACTACCCCTATGGTTCCCTGCTTAATGGTAACCGCGGTTGAAAACACAATGATTAAGCCGATTATTACCAGCAGGTAAAACAATATTGCTGTCAGTGTCATTATAAGCTAAATAAATTAAAGAATTATATAATTAGGTTAAGATACTCAATTTAAAACATTTACCCAATGAACTTAAAACGCATTTTCGGGGCTGTGCTTACTATTTTAGGCATAATTGGCCTCATCTACACCGGCATCGGTATTATACAGCACAACAGCAATGTAACTACGCTAATTGTTGTGGGTATTATCTCGCTGTTATTTTTTTTCTCGGGCATTGGCCTGGTGCGCGATACTACAGATAATGCTAAATAACCGGCAGCAAGGTAGTATTATAAAATATGGTTCAAAAAAAAATCCTCTCTGTTACGGGAGGATTTTTTCATTAGACTGTGATTGTATCGAGGTTATTGAATGTCACTTGTTTTTTCGAGCTGCTCTTTAAACACATCTAACAGGCGGCCACCTTTATAAAAGTAACGGCTGTAGTAGGCATCATCAAGGTTGCTAATGGCAACACCTTTCATAGAGGCGTGCGCAAAGCGGCCATCGCCCAGATAAATACCTACGTGAGATATGCTGCGGCTATGTATCTTAAAAAATACAAGGTCGCCTTCTTTCAGCTCGTCCTTGGCAACAGGACTAACCATACTAAAAATATCGCGTGAGTTACGTTTTATCGTTAAGTTAAAAACGTTGGTGTAAAGTTCTTTGGTAAAGGCTGAGCAATCAACGCCTCTTTTAGAATTTCCGCCGAAACGGTAAGGGGTACCGATCCAGTCGTAAACAAATTGGAATAATTTCACATTAGATGTAGCCGATAAAGCAACACCCATTACCTGTGAAAAGTATTCTTTTGCTAAGCTTTGCTCTTCATCAGCTGGTTTATCAGCAGGGGCTGCTGGAACGCTTTTTGTTTGAGCCTGGGCACATAAAATGCTTAGAACTAATGCAATAGCAAGAGTAAATTTCTTCATTTAATCAATAGTTATTCGGGTTTTTAATCCTCATTTGTATTTTAAACGAGACACTTGTGTCTATTGTTTCGTACAAAGGTATATTTATTTATAAGGAAACAAAATTTGAAACTAAATAAACTTTAAATTAATTGTTAGCATTTTTGGTTAAGTCCTGTCATGCAATTGTCTGCCGATAATAATAATTCATAACAAATGTGTTGTAGTTTCCTTTTTTAACAGATATAATTTAGATTTGCGCTTTCTCTAAAAAGAAACGGATCGTTTAACAGATGAGTTCAATTGAAATAACTAAAGACACCTACCTACAGTGGTACGAGTCAATGCTGCTGATGCGCAAGTTCGAAGAAAAAACCGGACAGCTATACGGTCAACAGAAAATCAGAGGTTTTTGTCACTTATATATAGGTCAGGAAGCATTGCTTGCTGGTGCTATGTCAGTGCTTAGACCAGATGATAGTTTGATAACCGCATATCGCGATCACGCGCATGCAATTGCAAAAGGTACACATCCAAACGCTGTAATGGCAGAGATGTATGGTAAAGTAACAGGCTGCTCAAGAGGTAAAGGCGGATCGATGCACATGTTTGATGCTGAAAATAAATTTTTCGGTGGTCATGGTATCGTAGGCGGTCAGATCCCTTTGGGTGCCGGTATTGCGTTTGCCGAAAAATATGCCGGTAAAGACAGTGTTTGCGTAACTTATATGGGTGATGGTGCTGTGCGTCAGGGTGCGTTAAATGAAACCTTTAACATGGCCGCTTTATGGAAACTGCCTGTAATTTTTGTTTGCGAAAACAATGGTTACGCTATGGGTACTTCTGTAGCACGTACTACCATCGAACCGGATATTTATAAATTAGGTATCCCTTACGGTATCCCTTCATCGGCTGTTGATGGTATGGACCCGGTTGCGGTACACAACGCAATGAACGAAGCGGTTGACCGTGCACGTGCCGGCGAAGGACCAACTTTCCTGGAAATGCGTACTTACCGCTACAAAGGCCACTCTATGAGCGACCCTCAAAAATACCGTACCAAAGAAGAGGTTGAAAGCTACAAAGCAAAAGACCCGATCGAAATCGTAAAGCAAGCTATCGAAGCAAATAAATATGCTGACGAGAAATGGTTCGAAGAGATCGATGCTAAAATAAAAGGACAGGTTGACGAGGCAGTTAAATTTGCCGAAGAGTCTCCTTGGCCAGAAGCATCTGATCTGTACACTGATGTTTACGTACAGAAAGATTACCCGTACATCAAAGACTAATAATTTAAAAACAAAATACTTATCTATAAACTATGGCCGAAGTAGTAAAGATGCCTAAAATGAGTGACACCATGACCGAAGGTGTTATTGCAAAGTGGCACAAAAAGGTTGGCGATAAAGTAAAATCTGGCGATGTATTGGCCGAGGTTGAAACTGATAAAGCTACCATGGATTTTGAATCATACCAGGATGGTACTTTATTATACATCGGTGTACAGGAAGGCAGCGCTGTACCTGTAGACCAGGTTATTGCTGTGTTAGGTAAAGAAGGCGAAGACTACAAGGCTGCGCTTGATGCTGCCGGCAGTGGTGACGCTCCTAAAGAAGCTGCTACTGAAGCTGCTCCTGCCCCTCAGCCATCTGCTGATACTTCAAAACCAGCTGCACCGGCTGTTGACTTATCCAGCATCCCGGCAACGGTTATCCGTATGCCGCTTTTAAGCGATACCATGACAGAGGGTACCATTGAAAAATGGAACTTTAAAGTTGGCGACAAAGTAAAATCTGACGATTCATTGGCTGACGTGGCAACCGATAAGGCTACCATGGAGGTTGTTGGATACGAAGAAGGTACCCTGCTTTACATTGGTGTTAAAGAAGGCGAAGCCGCTAAAGTAAACGACATTATTGCTATTGTAGGTAAAGAAGGTACAGACATTACGCCGTTGCTTAACGCTCCGGCCGATGGCGCGCCTGCTGCTACTGCAGATGCTTCACCTAACGCTGCTCCGGTAGCTGCTAAAGAAGAAGCTGCTGCTCCGTCTGATTCAACTGGTTCGCCGGAAGATGACAGCCGTGTTAAGGCATCACCACTAGCCCGCAAAATAGCTAAAGATAAAGGCATCAACTTAAACGATGTTAAAGGCAGCGCAGAAGGCGGCCGCATTGTTAAGAAAGATGTTGAAGAATATACGCCTGCTGCTAAACCGGCTGCTGCCCCTGCAGAATCTGCAAGTGCTCCTGCTGCTAAAGCTGCTGCGCCTATCACTTTACCAACCGTACTTGGCGAAGAGCGCTTTACCGAGAAACCGGTTACCCAAATGCGTAAAACCATTGGTAAACGTTTATCTGAGAGCTTGTTTACTGCGCCGCATTTCTATGTAACCATGTCTATCGATATGGATGCATCTATTGCAGCCCGTACCAAGATCAACGAAGTTGCCCCGGTTAAAATATCATTTAACGACTTTGTAGTTAAAGCTTGTGCCGTTGCCTTAAAACAACACCCTGCCATTAACTCGGCATGGTTGGGCGACAAGATCCGCGTTAACGAGCACGTTAACATCGGTGTTGCCGTTGCAGTTGACGAAGGTTTGTTAGTACCGGTTATTAAATTTGCCGATAGCAAATCGTTAAGCCACCTATCTGTTGAAGTAAAAGAATTTGCTAAAAAAGCGAAAGACAAAAAACTTCAGCCAAACGAAATGGAAGGTTCAACCTTTACCATCTCTAACTTAGGTATGTTTGGTGTTGACGAGTTTACTGCAATTATTAACACACCGAACGCTGCTATCCTTGCGGTTAGCGGTATCCAGCAAGTGCCGGTTGTTAAAAACGGTGCAGTAGTACCAGGCAACGTAATGAAAGTTACCCTAAGCAGCGATCACCGTGTGGTTGATGGCGCTTCTGCAGCAGCTTTCTTATTAACCTTAAAATCATTATTAGAAGAGCCGGTTAGATTACTGATCTAATTATAGCATCTAATAACACATATTTGAAGCCCTTTGGAGATTATCCAAAGGGCTTTTTTTGTTGAGCTATTTTATCTCCCATCGTCATGCCGAATTTATTTCGGCACCCCACGTGTAAGCTCGATGATATACCCGTCCGTCATGCCGAACTTGTTTCGGCACCCCACACGCTAAGCTCAACAGCTATTATTCAGTCTCAATATTCTCCTTCAAATCCATCATCGTAGGGTTAACAGATTTAATCAAATTAACTTTCCATTCATGATGCCAGTTCTTCAATTGCTTTTCCCGGTCTATGGCATCTGTAATTCTTTCAAAACCTTCGTAATAAACCAAATCAAATAATCTATACTTTTTTACAAATGCAGAACCCTCGTTATTTAAATGTTGCCATACCCTGGTTCTGAGGTCGCTGGTTACGCCGATGTAAAAGGTAGTGCGGTATTGGTTTGACATAATATAGATGCAGGGCTGCTTGAATAACATGCCTTTAATATAGTGTTTATCTTATTATTCGCATATCTGTCCTGTGGGTTGCCGAAACAAGTTCGGCATGACGTGGTGGAGAGGGGTTGATATTTTGAATTACTCGCGTTATTGTGAGGTAAGCGAACTCATTACCGGTGACACAAACTCTAATAGAGCAGGAAAACCCTAATTGGCTTTTCTTAAATAAAGATATAATGGCCTGGCCTCCAGTCAAGATGGCGTAAACCCATTAATCGCAGGAGATTCTTCGCTGACGCTCTGAATGACAAAAGTTTTATATCTGTCCTGTGGGTTGCCGAAACAAGTTCGGCATGACGTGGTGGAGAGAGGTTGATATTTTGAATTACTCGCGCTATCGTGAGTAAGCGAACTAATAGAGCAGGAAAATCCTAAATGGAGCCTTTTAAATAAAAATATAATGGACTGGCCTCCAGTACCTTAATTTAACAATGTTTCCGATTTCGAATTTTTCTTCCACTTTAACTGATTTATATTTTATATATCAATTAGATTTTAAAAAAGCTTATTAATTTCTATGAAGACCTTCTGAAAATTGTCAATTGTGATTTTATCAAAGAAGGTTATATCGATTCCTTTCGCAGCTAATATATTGGCAGGGCGATAGTGATTAAAACGATCGACACCTAGATACTTCGAAATTTGTATGAGGGTTGGCTTGATTTTATCATTTAAATCGGTAAGATTAATTTTTTTTGTAGGAAAAGCTTCATTATATATTTTTAAATAGTCTTCTTTTGCAAATAAATCTTCGATGTCTGCCGTTGTATAGCCCTCTAAAAACTCATCGAAAAAACGTATCTTCTTTTTAGCAATAATTTTATGATCGATCAAATCATCAAATTTTGCTTGACCATCTTTATAGGTGTCTAACAAACAGACAATGTTTAAATCGCTTCCTCTAAGTAGCGAGATGAACGTAGCAACTTTATCTAAGCCGCCGGTTGGAACAATTGTGATTTTTTCATCCAGACTTGTTAGCCCACTGGCTTGCAATAATGATGACATGACTTGTATATATAGTAAGTCACTTGCGCCTTCAACTAATAGGTTGTGTTTCGAAACAAATAGATTTTGCGCTAAATCATATCCTAATGCGGCCTGTAAAGGGAATAGGGTATTGGGGTCTTTTTCTTGGATACTGTCTGAAATTACGGAGCCCTTTTCAGTTTCAAAGACAGTTCTAACCTTATTGAGATTATCTGATTCTATCATAAATGGAGAATGTGTCGAATAGATTATTTGATAGTCATCGGACAAGTCTTCCAAAAACCTTAAAAGATTATCTTGGGCTGAGGCATGAAGATTTAGCCCTGGCTCATCTAATAATAGTATAAAATTACTCGTTTTATCCTCTTGAATTTTTTTGAACCAAACCAAGAAAGAAAAAAACCAATTGAAACCCTTACTCCTGTTTTTTAATGGTAAGGACACACCACTTCGTCTATTTTTGACACGAATGTCTAAAATATGTTCGACTACTTTTACATCAGTCAAGGTCTCCTGTTGACCGTTATATGGGTTTACAATAGTCTTTTTTTCTTCTTTCTGAATTTTATCTATATCAAAGATTATTTCTAAATTTTTATTAGTGCCCCAATATTTAAAAAGCTCATCAGTTATAGTGGCCTGGGTGGCCTCAAGTTCTGCTTTAAAATCTTCATAATTCTCAGCATCCATTAATTCGTCAACATTTATGTCTGCTAATTCAAATAACGCTTTTGCTGTTTTTTGTTCTTCATCATTTAAATCTTCACGTTGAAGATTTTCAATGCTAATTCTTGAGGGTAATGAGTAATATTCGTCGTAATAAAGGTACTTAGGTAGATTAGGAGCCAAATGAATTCTCATTATGTATTCGCATAACGGGTTTGCCCATCCGTTTACATTCTTGAAATAGTCTGAAAGCAATTTCAGAGCAGCGATGATTTTTTCATCTTTATATTCATTAATGACTGCATCTAACGAGTCTTTCTTAACTGCTGCCAAAAGCTTGTCATTTAAAGCTTTGCTAGAGATTCCCAAAGATTCCGTTTTGGCTTCTATAAACTTTTTAAAGTCACATGTTATATCGTTATACGTGCGTTTGTTAGAAAATTTATAAGAGACAGAAAAGTTTTTCTGGCTAAAAATTCCCTCGCCTATATCGTTGGCAATCGTAGCCAAGAGATTTTCACTAATTGAATAATTGCATGTAATAGCTATCGGGTCATCGCCACTCTTGTCAAGATTTTTTTTCTCCTTTCTTGGATAATCATGGGTAGTATTATACTTAAAACTCTTGTCATTTTGAAAGTAGTTAGATTTTGCTAAAGCCTCAAGTATTGATGTTTTGCCTGACTCATTCATTCCCACCAATATTGTAATATCATCTTCAACAATAAAGGATTGTTCATTTTCAATGCTTTTGTATTTATGGATTTTTACACTTTTGAGTTTCATGATTGAATAAATGCCAGTTCTACGATTGAATAACTTTTGTAATCAAATTAATCAATTGTAACTCGGTTGTTCGGTAGTATAAACACCCTATATCTGTCAGTGTAAACACCCTGTAAGTTTATATAATTCTCTGATGCGTGTGCATTTGATAGGGCATTTATTAATGTCCGGGGATATCAGCATTCCAAATGCTATCCGCTCAAGCTCGGCTACAAATGAGTACAGATTGAATCCATTCAAAAAATACTTTTAAGTCATAAAAAGTGGAACACTGAATGCTTTTTATGACTTAAAAGTATGTGGGATAAGAATTTGATTATAAGGCAGATATCTGGATTTTGCCGACAAATACTGACTTTTAAGTTGGAACACAGTGGTGCATGTGGAACTTTGCACCATGCACCACTATGTTCAGTGTTATTCTTTAGCGGCCAGCCCGCTGGCGGCCATCAGTTTAGCGCTCTCTGCCAGTTTCACAAACTCGGCGCGGTAGCCATCATGGTCGGTGCCTTTAGCGGCGCGGGCCATCTCTATCGCCTGGTCGAAGGTTGCTTTCTGTTTGTAATCAGATTCGCGCAACAGCATACCAAACTCGGCTACAGCAGCGGCGAAACGAAAGTCGGTTGAGGTGGCCGCCAAGGCAGTTGGTTGGTCCATAACTACTGCCTGGCTTAACTTACTTTTGTCCGATTCCGGCTCTTTGTAGCGGAACTTTATGGTCACCAAATCATTAGATAAATAACTTCCAGCTGGCTTCTGAACCTTTTGATATTTCAACGGATCAACACTGCTACTGAAGCTATCGTGTACCCCTGCCGGAATAATCTCATATAATGCGGTTACGGTGTGGCCAGCACCCATGTCGCCGGCGTCTTTTAGGTCGTTATTAAAATCTTCTTTGTTCAGCATCCGGTTTTCGTAGCCTATCAGTCGGTAGGCCTCTACCTTGCCGGGGTTAAATTCCAATTGTAGTTTCACATCTTTGGCTACCGTAAATAAGGTGCCACCAAATTCGCTTACCAGGGTTTTGCGGGCTTCGGTAATGTTATCGATATAGGCGTAGTTCCCATTGCCCTTATCGGCCAGGGTTTCCATCTTGCTATCCTTGTAATTACCCATGCCGAAGCCCAGGACAGACAAGAATACGCCGCTCTTACGTTCGTTTTCAATAAGTTGCTGCATATCTTCGTCGGATGATGCTCCTACATTGAAATCACCGTCGGTTGCCAAAATTACGCGGTTGTTGCCGCCTTTAATATAGTTGGTCTTAGCCACGTTATAAGCCAGTTTTATACCCGCGCCGCCTGCGGTAGAACCACCCGCAGTTAAGTTATCAATGGCTTCTTTAATGGCGGTTTTTTGATCGCCGGGGGTAGGGGGTAATACCATTCCGGCGGCGCCGGCATAAACTACAATCGCAACTTTGTCTTTGTCACGCAATTGATCTACCAATAGTTTTAATGATGATTGTACTAACGGCAATTTATTTGGCTGCATCATAGAGCCCGATACATCGATCAAAAATACAAGGTTTGAAGCTGGTAACTTATCTGTGGTAACGGTTCTGGCTTTTAAGCCAATACGCAACAGGCGGTGCAATGGATTCCACGGTGCCGAAGAAAGTTCGGTATGGATTGCTACGGGCGAGTTATCTGTAGGGCCGCTGAGGTTGTAATTAAAGTAATTGATCATCTCCTCCACACGCACCGCATCTTTAGGCGGCAGTTGGCCGTTATTAATAAAGCGGCGCACATTAGTATAGGACGCCGCATCTACATCAACCGAAAACGTGGAGAGCGGGTTATCTAAAGGATTCTGAAATCCATTTTCGGTTATACCTTTATACGATTCGTCATTGACAGGTGCCGGAGGGGCCATGTAACCATATATAGCGTTCTGCGATGTCGTGCCTCTAACTGTTACCTTCGCCGCGCTACCCGGGGTATAGGTGCGTGTAACTTTAACATCGCTTTTGCCAACTGGCTCATCAATTCTGATCTCGGCGTTAGCATCACCTACCCGGGTAACTGAACCGGTTACACTACGTTTTTGCTGAGTAGCATAGCCTGTAACTACAACTTCGTTTAATGCTTTGTTGTCCCTGTCGAGTTTAACGTCGATTTTGTCCGATTTGCCAATTGCTATTTTCTTAGGGATATATCCTATAAAGCTAAACACTAAGGCGGTTTTACCCTCGGGTATAGTAAGCTGATATTGGCCGGACTGGTTAGTCACGGTACCGACATTGGTACCTTCAACCTTAACGGTTACGCCCGTTATCGGTTGCTTATCTGTCGCATCATAAACAGTTCCGCTAATGGTGCGGTTGCTGGTTTGGCCAAATCCGGTAAGGCCGGTAAGCAACATAAAAAGTAATGACAGTTTTCTCATGGTTAGTTCTTTTAAGTTTATATAAGGATGCAGGCGTATACACATTTCCATAAGCCATTTAAAAAAATTATTTTACCCTCATTAAATGAGTTGGTTCAACAAGAAAACTAAGCCGGAGGAAACAGGCGACGAAAGCCTGCTTGCAACCTATCGCAGTACCGGCGACCTGGCCTTGTTGGGCAAGCTTTATGAGCGCTACATGCCCCTGGTGTATGGCGTATGTCTTAAATACCTGCAAGATGAGGAGCAGAGTAAAGACGCCGTGATGCAGATATTTGAGGACCTTGTTGATAAGGTTGTTAAGCATGATATCAAACAATTCAGGAGTTGGCTATATGTACTGAGTCGGAACTATTGCCTGATGCAGCTACGATCGGCTAAAAAGTTTGATACCGTTAGTGTAGATGATGTTATGGAATCGGCCTTTGTTTTGCATCCTGACAACAGTAGTAAAGAAGAATATCTGCAAAGCCTGGAGCGCTGCATGGAAAAACTTAATGACGCCCAAAAGCAAACCGTCGACCTGTTTTATTTGCAGGAGAAATGCTACAAGGATATTGCCGGGCAAACCGGCTTTAGTTTAAATGAGGTAAAGAGCTTTATCCAGAACGGGAAGCGCAACCTTAAAATTTGCATGGAAAAAAATAGTGAGCGTTAAAAAAACGGACATATCGCAAATAAGGAAGTATCTCAACGGGGAGCTTGATGCGCGCGCCATGCATAAACTGGAGCGACAGGCGCAAGACGATCCGTTTTTGATGGATGCGCTGGAAGGTTATACCGGGAAGAAAGATCAACAAAATAATTTGGACGATCTTCAACGCCACCTTAATCGTCGGGTTGCCGGCGGAAGCAAAAAGATGGTTGCCATGTGGCCATTAGTTTCGGTAGCTGCCTCAGTTTTAGTAATGCTTGGTGTTGGCGCGTGGTGGTTGATTGCGTATCAACCGGCAGTAAATAAAAAGCTTCCACCAACTGCCGATAACACGGTTATTGCAAGAACGCCGGTAGCTCATGCTACACCTTCGCCAGCAAACAGCGCAGAAATAAAGCCGCCTATACCTCAGCATCATGAAGAAATTAGACCTGCGCCGGTTGGACAGTCATACGCTGCTAATGCTATGCCTGGAACAGAAACTTTTAAAGGAGATGCTAACGCTGAAGTAAGGATTGATGAACCGGTTGGCAGGAGCGATGTAAAAGCAGCACCGGAAGACAGCGCGGCCAAAGACGCGATGTTGAAAGAGGTGATTATAACGGGCTACATGACGCAGCGAAAAAAAGATATAACTGGCTCTGTGGCAATTGTTCAGCCAATAGATAGTCAATTAAAAGGGCGTGTTGAGGGCGTTACTGTAACCTCGCCTACACTGAAGCAGCGGATGGATTCGCAATTTATTACCGGGCAGGTTTTTGCAAATGATGATAAACTGCCGATTCCCGGTGTTTCGGTCAGCGTTAGCGGTAAAAATACGGCCACGCAGACTGATGCTTTTGGAAGATTCAAAATAGCGGCAACAAAGTCGGATAAACTTAACCTGGGCTATATTGGGTTTGAGCCCAAAACTGTCAACGTAAAAGGTGATAGCCTAAACATTGTGCTCACACCAAGATACAATGCATTAAATGAAGTTGTAGTTGTTGGGTATGGTACGCAAAAAATAATTGAAGAGGCTCATCCAGTGAATGGTTGGGATGATTTTAGAAAATATCTTGAAGATAATACAACCTCGCCAGATGGTAAAGAAGGAAAAGTAAGGATTAGGTTTACCGTAAATGCCAACAATAGTCTCAGCGAATTTAAGGTGACCAAAAGTTTGAGCACAGCAGCCGACGCCGAAGCCATTCGCATAATTAAAGAAGGGCCGAAATGGATTCACAATGTAAGCGGAGAAGCTGAGACTGTAACCGTAAGGATCAACTTTAAAAAGTAAAACCTCGTAACAGCAACACGTTTGTAGGTTAATACTTTAATGCCTAATTTTAACCTTTAACCCCCTCAAATCATGCGCAAAATTTACACCCTGTTGTGTGCCGCCGTTTTGTTTACAGCTTGTAAGCAATCAGGTACAAATACAACCGTAGCGGTATCGTCAGATAATAAGGATATCGCTAAACTATTTGATAATTATTATGAAGACCGCCTGAAGCTGTTCCCGCTAGAGGCAACTTTTGCTGGCGATAGCCGCTATAACGACCTGTTGCCCAATGATGGTTCGGCCGAGTTTATTAAGCAATCGCACGATTTTTATATCAGCTATTTAAACAAACTGAAAGCTTTTAAGCGCGAAGACCTTGACCAGGCTGATCAGCTATCATACGATATTTTCAATTACGAAATGAACATCGCCATTGCAGGCTACGATCATCATTTCGAATACCTGCCGATGAACCAGTTTTTCTCGCTGCCATTAACATTTGGTCAACTGGGATCTGGTACAGGTGCACAACCGTTTAAAACGGTTAAGGATTATGATAATTGGTTGAAAAGAATATCTGCTTTTAAACTATGGGCCGATACGGCCAAAGCCAACTTTGATAAAGGCATTAAAGCCGGTGATGTATTGCCTAAGGCGCTTGTGATAAAAACTATACCACAAATGGAAAGCATGGTAGTTGCATCGCCAGAAAAGAGCTTGTTTTACGGCCCAATTGATAGCCTGCCAAAAAGTTTTTCAGACGGAGACAAAAAACGCCTCACTGATGCTTATAAGCAAGCGATCATGACGGAAATTGTCCCGACCTACAAAGGTTTGGCCGATTATCTTAAAACTACTTACCTGCCGCATGCGCGCGCTACATCGGGTTATTCTGCCATGCCTGATGGCCCGGGTATGTACAAGTATTTGGTTAAGCAGAACACTACCACAGATAAAACCCCTGAAGAGATCTATCAGCTGGGCCTTAAAGAGGTTGCCCGTATCCGGATGGAGATGGATAGCATCAAAAATAAAGTTGGCTTTAAAGGCGACTTGAAGGCGTTTTTTGAGTACATGAAAACCAATCCTAAGTTTATGCCTTATAAAACGCCTAAACAGGTATTGGATGCTTTCGAAAACATTCACAAGCGCATGGAGCCAAACCTGAAAAAGATGTTTAATCATGTGCCTAAAACACCATTCGAAATTCGCCAGACTGAGGCCTTCCGTGCGGCTTCGGCCAGTGCCGAGTACAACCAGGGTAGTGCCGATGGTAGCCGTCCGGGTATATTTTACGTACCGATATTAGACGCTACTAGATTCAACATCACTTCGGGTATGGAGTCTTTGTTCTTGCACGAAGCCATTCCTGGTCACCACTACCAGATTTCTTTAACACAGGAAAATACGTCATTGCCTAAATTCCGTCGCTTTGGTGGAGATAATGCTTATGTAGAAGGCTGGGCACTATATTGCGAGTCCCTAGGTAAAGAGCTGGGCTTATATACCGATCCTTATCAGCACATGGGTGCCCTGGGCGATGAAATTCACCGCGCTATCCGTTTAGTTGTTGACGTTGCCATCCACACCAAAGGTATGACCCGCGAACAAGCTATTAAATACATGATGGATAACGAAGCTATAAACGAGCAAGGCGCTACTGCAGAAATTGAGCGTTATATGGCTATCCCAGGTCAGGCTTTGGGTTACAAAATTGGCGCCCTCAAAATCAGAGAACTGCGTACTAAAGCTGAAAAAGCATTAGGCAATAAATTCGACCTGGCCGAATTCCATAACCAGATACTGAAAGACGGATCGATGCCGCTGGCAGTATTGGAAAGTAAGATTGATGCCTGGATCGCTACGCAGAAATAGAATCAAGAGTCGAGAGTCAGGAATCAAGACTATATAAAAAGAAAGAGGCCGATGCATTGCATCGGCCTCTTTCTTTTTATATTTTTTTCTACCGTCACTGCGAGGTACGAAGCAATCCCCGATTAGAAAATCCGCGCTGCATAGCTTGGGATTGCTTCGTCGTACCTCCTCGCAAAGACATGAATTAAGATATCGGACTTACTTCTTATCCAATACCCCAAACACCTTTTGCAATAAAGGTGTAGTACGTGCCGACAAATTCTGGCGGATATTTAACTCTTCTAAAGCAATCTCGTAAAACAAACCATCTATGGCTTTCTGAGTAACATAATCATCCAGATTGGGGTTTACTTTGTTAAAAGTAAGCGGAATTTTGTTGTATTGATTGGCAAGTTGTGTATACAGGTTGGTTGCACCAACATTACCTAAGCTGGTGTGCACAACAGGTTTAAACTGGGTGGTAAGCGCAGCTGTTGTGGTCCTTTTAAAATATTGTGTAGCCGCATCCTGACTACCTGTTAAGATGTTGGCAGCATCTTGAACGGTCATTTGTTTTACAGCATCAATAAAAATTGGCTTGGCTTTTTTTGCGGCATCTTCGGCGGCGCGGTTAAGGGAAAGTACCACGTCGTCGCAAAGTTTGTTGAGGCCTAATTTACGAAGGGTTTTCTCGGCTTTTTGAGCTTCGGGCGGCATCAAAACTTTAATGGCCGCGTTGCCGAAATATCCGTTTAACGCCGATAACTGATCTGAGCTTTTGGTTGTGCCTTGTTCTAAAGCCTGCTTTAATCCGCTGATGATTTCTGTATTGGTTGGCAGGGGCAAACCGGTAACGGCAACCTTAGTATAGCGCGGCGCATAATCAAAACTGGTTAACGAAATGCTAACCGTAGCAAGCAGCAAAGTGGTAATTATTCCTTTCTTCATAGTAGCTAAAGAAACAAATAAATTCTGGCTTCGTTTGCTGCTGATTATATGAATTGGATAATGCTGTAAATGATACCTGCAAACAGGGCCGAGATAGGGATAGTAATAACCCATGCCCATACCAGGTTAATGGTTACACCCCAACGTACTGCTGATGCACGTTTGGTTAAACCCACCCCGATAATAGAGCCTGTAATAGTATGCGTAGTTGAAACAGGGATACCCAAACGTTCTGTTACGAATAATGTAATGGCACCAGCGGTTTCGGCACTTACACCTTCAAGCGGAGTTACCTTGGTAATCTTAGTACCCATGGTTTTAACGATTTTCCAACCGCCAGACATAGTACCTAAAGCGATAGCGCTGTAACATGCTAACGGGATCCACTCGGGCATTACTGCGCCGTTAGTGATCACTTTTTGCGATACCATAGCCACGTAGATAATACCCATTACCTTTTGCGCATCGTTACCACCGTGTGCAAAACTTAACGCACCAGATGATACTAATTGCAGGCGTTTAAACCAACGCTCGGCCGTGGCCGGTCGGGCGTTTTTACAGATATGGAGAATGAATATATTAATGACGACACCAAATACCAAACCTATAACCGGAGCCAGGAAGATAAAGGCCATGATTTGCAAGGTAGGGCCAAGGTTTACCGCCTCGATAGGGTTAACATGCATGTAAAGGGCATTTGTCATACCCGCACCGGCAAAACCGCCTATCAGCGTGTGAGACGAACTTGATGGGATACCAAACCACCAGGTAATTAAGTTCCAGGTAATGGCGGCAATTAGGCCGGCCAAAATAACATGTATGGTAATAAAGTGCTCGGGAACTGTTTTGGCAATGGTGTTGGCCACCTTATGGTCTTTAATTAAAAAGAAGGCAAGGAAGTTAAAGGCAGCTGCCCATAATACCGCTTGAAAGGGGGTTAAAACCTTTGTTGAAACAATGGTTGCAATAGAGTTGGCCGCATCGTGAAATCCGTTTATAAAATCGAATGCCAGTGCTAAGCAAATTACCGCAACAAGTAATGTAGTAACCATGTAATTGGTGGTAAGTGGTTAAGCGTTTTTAACTAAGATAGATTCCATAACATTGGCAGCATCCTCGCACATATCGGTAGCTGTTTCCAAGGCAGCTAGTATCTCTTTATGTTTTATCACTTTCAAAGCGTCTTTTTCATACAAAAACAGATCGGCAACTGCGCGGTCGAATACGTAATCGGCCTGGTTTTCGATGCTGTTAATGCGGATACAAGAATCTGCGATGGCGCGTACGTTGCGCAGGTCTTTTAGTTCGCGTACTGCTTTTTCTAAGTCGATGCTGGCTTGCAGAATCAGGTCAGACAGTTTGCGGATCGGTTCTGTGATTTCTTCTACATGATAAAGCATCATGCGGTTGGCAGAACCCTGTATGTTATCGGCCACATCATCAATTGCTGATGCCAGGGCGTGGATATCTTCGCGGTCAAAAGGAGTGATAAAGTTTTTGCCCAGTTCAAGGTAAACCTGGTGGGTTATATCGTCGCCTTTGTTCTCTAGTTTGTCAATTTGTTTAAACAGTTCTTCGCGCGTAGCAGCATTGTTATTGTTCACAGCTTCAACTAATACCGTAGCCATAGCTACCACATTACTTGCTGCTTGCTCAAATAAAGGAAAAAATACTTTCTTGTCTTTTGGTACAAAATACTGGAATATACTGTTTAATGACATAATACAAATTTTAGCAAAGGTAAGCTCTGTAATGTTAATTTAATGTTAACTCTTTAGTGGTATACCGGGGAATGGCAACTGTTGCTTTACTTTCTCTAAAGTAAAGCCAAATGTTGAGCCTATGCCCTCGGTGCTACGCACGTTTATAGTTTGTTCGTGTGCCTCAATAATATGTTTAACAATGGCTAGCCCTAATCCCGAACCACCTATTTGGCGTGATCTGCTCGAATCCGTACGGAAAAAACGCTCAAAAAGGCGTGGAAGGTATTTCTCCTCTATGCCATTCCCATCGTCGGTAACTTCAATTAACACCTGGTCGTGCAGTTCAAACAAACTTACAGCGGTGGTGCCGTTTTCACGGCCATACTTAAAGGAGTTATCCAGTAAATTTACCAGCACCTGGCTAATTTTATCCCTATCTGCTGTCACCAAAATAGGTTCATCATACTTCTGTTTAAAAATCAGTTTGGTGTTATGCTGCTTAGCTTTAAACTCAACCGTTTCAAAAACTTCCTTAATCAGGTCGTTAATTTTAAATTTAGTGAAGTTGATTGGCATTTCGCCCGATTCGAGCTTCGAAATTTCATCCAGGTCTTTGATCAGGTATGTCAGCCTTTCAACATTACGCGACGCCTTGCGCAAAAATTCGCGTGCCATGTCTGTATCATCAAAGTCATCGTCAGTAATGGCATCTATATAACCCTGTATGGCAAAAAGCGGCGTTTTAAACTCGTGCGATATATTAGACAAGAACTCTCTTCTAAATTTCTCTTGCTTGCGAAGCTCGTCTATCTCCGTTTTCTTTTCCCTGGCCCACTCTTTAACTTCATTTTCTACATCATTTATAGGGTCAGCGCTCATATTTTCGCCTAATGCGTCGCGCAGGTCTCGACCGAGTTTAAGGTTATGGATCAGTTTATAGATCAGCTTAATCTTCGAGTAAACGTACTTTTCTATTAGGTAGTAGAATACCAAAAAGCTGGTAAGAAAACTTACTATAAAAGTTATTCCCGCATCGTACCAACTCTGCTGAAAGTAATAGTTTACGCAAGAGAGCGTAATGGCTACTGCCGAAGCATTAATTAGTATAAGTACGCGTAGTTTCATGGTCTAAATTTATGATTTATAAATCACGATCTGCCAACGGAAGGCCCACATCCATTTTAATTTATAATTATTTATGCCGGCTTGAGCCAGTAATGCTTCCAATTCGTGCCGTTTAAAGCTGCGTTGTACAGAAAGCGGACCGTCATTTTGTGCCATTTTATTGCTGGTAAACAGATTGGTGATCACTTTTATGGCATAATACAACAGCCAATGGCGGTGCAGATCGGTAATGATAACACCACGGCGAGCGGCAGAGTTCATCTTCCTGATCAGCGTTATCCATTCCTCATCGGCAAAATGATGGGTGAATAGACTCGAGAGGATGATGTCAAAGCTATCCGGCTCAAAATTGTCCAGCAATACATCAGCCTTTACATAGCTGATGTGGGCATACGCCCTGGATTGCTGTCGGGCAAAGGTAATTGCTGCGGGGGCTGCGTCAACCCCGTTCAATTTTAAATTTATGTTATGTTTTTGCGCCCAGTTGGCTATGGCTATTAAAGCATCGCCGCCGCCGCACCCCCAATCGCTGATGGAATTGCCGTCTTCAACAGGGAATTGTTTCATTGCTTTAATAAGTGATTTATGCCCGCCAAATAAGGCGTTCATTTTACCAAGCCCTGCAAGTACCGGATCAATCTCGGTGGAAGGCAGGTCGAAGTCGTCCATAATTTCAGCAGTAACGGAACGGGTAGATAGGTCGATCATAAAGAAGATACGCCGCTATCAGGCAAAAGGTTTGCCGTGGGTTTTGCCGATGAGGTAGCGAGTTAACGGCGGAATGCCGTTGAGAAGGTTAAGTGTGAGCGCCGTGGTAGTATTATTACCAAACAATTTTTGCAACTGCCGTCCTGTCCATAAGCGTTGTGCAAACTGCTTGTTCCAGGCGGCGGTATATTGCTGTTCTATCAAAGCCCGTTTGCCTGGTGTAAAGTTTGCCGATTGGTAACGTTGGGCAATAATCTCAGAGAGTATTTTGGCCGAATGAATGGCCATCGTCATCCCGTTGCCACATAGCGGGGCAATCATCCCGGCGGTGTCACCGCTCATGAGGATATGGTTATCTACCGGTTCCTTTTTTTCGAAGGAGATCTCATTGATCACTTCGGGCTTATCGAGCAAGAACTCGGCTTTATTGAAAATATCTTTGAGATAAGGATTTTTGAGGATCACGTTTTCTTCGAGTGCAGGCAGGTTGCCATATTTACGCAAGTCGTCACGATGTGCCAGATAACACATGCAATGCCGGTCGGCTTCTATTTTGCTAATGCCGCAATAGCCGTTATGATAGTTATTAAGCTGAATAAGATCATCCGGAAAATCGACCCGCACATGAAACTTAACCGCCAGGTAAGGGCTGCGGCGAGAAAAGAATTTACGATTGAGTTTTTGATCAAGATTAGAGCGCTTGCCAAAAGAGCCGATCACCAAAGGGGCAGTCAGTTTTTGATTGGGGATAGTTATTTCAAATTGGTCATTTACAAACTGCACATCCTCCACCCGTGTGCCTAGTAAAAATTTAACGCCTTCGGCGGATGCCTTCTCGTACAAATAATTATCGAATGTGTAACGGCTTAACCCGAAACCACCTAAGTCCAGCTGCTGGCTCAGCTTAGTGCCAGTTACCGCAGTAACCTCGAGCCGTTTGATACTGGCAGCGCCCAATGCACTAACATCGATATCAAGATGCTCCAGAAAAGGAAGTACTTCGTTGCTGATGTATTCGCCGCAAACGCGATGAAAGGGGTAGGTTTTGCGTTCGATAAGTGTGACCTGTAATCCGGCGCGATTAAGTAAAATGGCGTTGAACAAGCCCGCCAATCCTCCGCCAATGATGATCAGGTCGTCCATAATGGCTTAATGCATTTGAAGTACCATGCCTTCAACCGTTAAACCTGGTCCGAAAGCAAAACTCAGGATGCGTTGATCTTTTAGCTTTTTTTCTTTAAGCATTTTATCCAGCACAAACAATATGGTAGCCGATGACATGTTTCCGTATTGTTGTAAAACTTCGTAAGCGATGGCGTTGCTTTCCTCAGGCAATTCTAGAGCTTCTTCTACGGCCTCTAATATTTTTTTGCCGCCAGGATGTATGGCATAAGCGCCAATCTGATCATAATCCAACCCGGCATGTGCCAGCAAATTATCGGTAATGGGTTTGATGTATTTTTTAATCTGACGGGAAACTTTAGAGGTTAAGCGCATCTCGAAACCGGTGTTACCTACATACCAGCCCATTTCGTCGCGTGCTTCGGGCAAAAATTCGGTGTAGAAACTTTCGAGTTCGATTGCCGGTTTGTTTGAGGTCAGAGGGGCGTGGGTTACGAGGGCAGCAGCCGCGCCGTCTGAGAAAAGAGAATTAGCTACCCAGTTATCCAGGGTACTATCCTTTTGAAAATGCAGCGTACACAATTCAACGCTTACCACCAAAACCTTTGCGCTGGGATTTGACCGGCAGATGTAATCGGCAGTTTTTAATCCGTTTACCGCGCCGTAGCAGCCCATAAAATTAATGCAGGTACGTTCGGTATGGCGGTTAAGGCCAAGTTGCTCTACCAGATCTATATCTAAGCCGGGGGCATACATGCCGGTGCAGCTAACGGTAATCAAATGGGTAATCTCTTTATAAATGCCATCACCCAAATCTTTCAAGCAGGCCCTCACCGCATCTGCGGCAACTAAAGCAGCTTTTTGCTGATATAGCTGCAATCGTTTCTGGGTAGAAATAAAAGGTTCGAGATTGGCGTTCTGCTCAAAAAAAGTAAAGTTGTCGCTGTCGGCAAAGCCAAAATCTGGAATTACCGAATAACGGTAATTAATACCGGCATGGTCGTAAATGCTTTTTAAACGGGCTTTGTTGGTATCATTAAGCGCGAAGGCGTTAGCCATAAAGCGAAATATATCTTCCTGTAAGATCTTATGCTCCGGATTTGCCGTGCCAATTGCGCTTATGCAGCTACCCATTTAATGTTGTTTACTTCGTTGTTTCTACCTCAATGTTGATGGTTGCCTCTTTAGCAAGCACCATGCTCGATCCGCCTACGCCAAAATCAGTGCGGTCTATTTTAAAACTACCTTTAAATAACGAAGCATTGCTGCCAGTTTCGGTATAGGTAAAAGGTACGTTAACCGTTTTTGTTTTGTCTTTAATAGTTACGTTGAAAACACCGGTATAGTTGTTTCCGCTGCCATGTTTAAATGAAACCGATTTCATGGTGATATGCGGGTACTTTACGATGTCGAAATAATCTTCACTTTTAAGGTGTTTGTCGCGCATGTCATTCTCCGAATTAAGGCTGGCAGTTTCAATAGAAGCCTCAATGCTGCTGGTTGCCAGTTGCTGAGGGTCGAATTTAATATCTGCCTGCAGGCTGGTAAATTTGCCACTGGTATTAATGCCCATATTTTTGATTTCGTAACTAACGGTTGATTTGGTTACCGTTTGTTTAACCTGTGCAAAAGCGTTGGTAAGGGTTAGCAGGGCAATAAATAAAAAAAATCTTTTCATGTAGTCGTTAAAGTGTTTTGCAACGTATCTATCATTAACTACGCTGCAAAGAGTGGAACCGTTGTATTAGTTTTTTAAATGATGGATAGCGTGTATCCAAACATAATAAATTTATTGACCTTAATATCGCTACATTAGTTTAATCATGTTCAAACAATTATGGCCTACACGGTCGGCTATTGCGCATCTCAGGTTTGTGTTTTCAGTATTTCTGCTGCCGGTATTTTGTTTTGCTTATAGCCAGGCACCCCAGATAAATATGACTAAAGCCGTGCTGATCTTTATAATCTGGCATGTATTGGCTTTTCCCGCCAGTAACGGCTATAACAGCTATTTTGATAAGGACGAAGACAGTATTGGCCTGCTCGAAAAACCACCGGTAGTTGATTTGAGCTTATATTATTTTTCGATACTGTTGGAGGTGCTGGCCTTTGGTCTTGGTTTTTTAGTAAGCTGGCAATTTGCTATTGCTGTGTTGCTTTACGGTATGATGTCTAAAATGTACAGCCATCCATCAACGCGCCTAAAACGTTATCCTATTATCAGCTTTTTAACCGTTTTTATTTTCCAGGGATGTTTTATCTATTGGACTACCTATACAGCGCTGTCTGGTGTGAGTTTATTTGATTATTGGGATGCCCGGTTTATAATGGCAGGCGCCATCTGTTCGTGCCTGATTGGCGCCTCGTATCCACTCACCCAGGTTTACCAACATGATGAAGACAGTCGTCGCGGCGACCGCACCCTGAGCCTGTTGCTGGGCTATAAGGGTTCGTTTATATTTTCGGGTGTGTTATTTACGAGCGCCATTGTACTTACCTTTTTTTATTGGCAAACCATATCATTAAAGCCGTTTTACAGCTTTTTGATCTGCGCTTTGCCCGTATTCCTTTACTTTAACTATTGGTTTTATTTGGTTGGCAAGTCTACTTCAAACGCCAATTTTAAAAATGCCATGCGCATGAACTTTATCAGCGCGGCATGCATGCTGATTTATTTTGTTGGGTTGATGGTAATACCTAAAGCAGGCCCTTTGCTACCCAAAAGCGGGATAATGCAAACGCAGTTGAATAATCGAAATAGGCAAGGTGTAACAATAACGTCACATTCAAGTTAAAGTAACACTAATCAACTTCTATATCAGTTGTTATTATACAACAATTAATAACAGCAATATGAAAAAAGCAAGTTACATCCTGTTAGTAGCAGGTTTAGTGGTTATGATCGCAGGGCTTTTTGTGTTCGGACACGTTAATCAGGACAATGCAGTAGATTCGCATGTTAGAGGAGTTTACATCAATGGCTTCCGTTCGTTCCCTTGGCCCGTATTTGCAGGCTTTGTAGTATTCATGATCGGCATTACCTTCAATATATCAGACCAAGAACGTGTTGGACAAAGATTTATAAATGATCATGCTCGTCATGCTTAATTTAAAGAGTCAAGAATCAAGATAGAGACCAAAAAAGGCTGCGATCAACTCGCAGCCTTTTTTGGTCTATGCCTCTTTCAGGATCTTGATTCCTGATTCTCGACTCTTGCTTCTCTTCAAACTAAAACTCTATATGCGCCCGTATGGAAAACACGTTTACCGGTCCCCGGTCTTTATTGTAAGCGGGGTTAATGATAAACTGGTAATCTGGCGTAATAAAGAATTTCTGCTGAAAGGCATCTAACTTGTAGTAAAACTCAGCCAGCATTTCGGTGCCGTAGTTAAGTTTTCCATCGCCAATGATGAAGCCGTAGCCTCCGGCTGCCAAATAGTCTCGGTGCGGTTGGGAGATGCCGTTACCTACAAACGCCAAACCTATTTCATCGTTTTTACGTTTCCACGAACGGCCGTTTAGTACACCTCCGAAGCTGATAGAGCGGTCTATCTCGGTAAAGAACCAGGTTTCTGTTTTACCATCGTTGTAACTTGCTTTGGCAAACACACCAAAATCTTTGCTCAGATTTTGCTCGGCATTTATTCCAAAGCCAAACTTATGGCGGCCATATTGTTGCGTCGTATCTACAACCGGGTTGGTTGGCGATAAGGCCAACGCGGCACGGTAATCGCCCATTTTTCCGTTGTTGGCAAAGCCTAATATTCTGAATGCGCCCTTATTGCCGTTAATGGCATAGCGTTTCTCATACTCCAGGGTTTGTGAGTTTGCTTTGCCAATACGCTCGTCCCAAATAGCACCGTTGGCAGTCGTGGTAATCATGGTGTAAGCAAAACGGAGTGTCCAGGTGGGTTGGCCGAGTTCGGCATATAAACCAATTACATAGCCACGGGTATTGGCCGGGTAGTCCCAGGCACCATTACTCATTAGCGACCAGTTCATAAACTGCGTGCGCGGATCGTGGCTGAAACTGTTGCCATCAAAATAATCGGCCATGCCGAATTTACCTGCAGTAAGAGAGAAATAACGTTTGCTTTTTAAGCCAGCTAATTGGTTCTGATCATCTGTTAAGGTGTCCTTATCCTTGCCCCACTCAAAATTTTGCGTAAGGTATAGTCGCGCTATGTAGATCTTGGGCTCGGCCGCACCAACCCTAAAAGTTTCGCCATTGGGAAAACCGGCTACGCCCAAAGTTTTACTCAGCCCCGCACCACCCGACATTTCGGGGTTAAAAAACGCCTGTGCGCCTTTCCACAAACGGGCACCTCCAAAAAGGGTGGTAGTAAGCGATGTTGCGCTTTCTTTTAATGGAGATAAACTGTTAGTTCCGCTGTAATCCGCACTAAAGCCTGTTTTGCTTTGGGTAATTACCGTTTGTTGGAAGTGAAAATTAAACCGTTGTTGCTTAACGGTATCCTGCGCAATAGCGGCGTTCACTATAAAAACAAGAAGAATTAAAGTTTGTAAAGTTTTAGTCATATAGGGGTGTTAATGCGGGCAAAAGTACAATTTTATTATAGCGTACCTTCCCATTCGTTGTAAAACTCCTGCAGATACAACTCCATAAAATCGTGCCGTTTTTGCGCAAGTTGCTTACCAGTAGTGGTATTCATCTTATCTTTCAACAATAAAAGCTTCTCGTAAAAGTGATTAATGGTGGGAGCGGTGCTGTTTTTATAGGCCTTTTTGGTCATGTTTAAGTCGGGTTGTATGTTTGGATTATACATCTCGCGACCCTTGTAACCTCCATAAGTAAACGCCCGGGCAATGCCAATAGCACCAATGGCATCGAGGCGATCGGCATCCTGAACTACGGCCAGTTCTTTCGAAAAATATTGCTGCTTATCAAAGCTAGCTTTGAAGGACATGTGCCTGATGATGAGGGCAACCTGTTCGGTAATCTGGTCGTCGGCACCTATCTCATTTAAGAAATTGCTTGCGGTTTGAGGGCCGATTTCTTCGTCGCCGTTATTAAACTTACTGTCGGCAATGTCATGCAACAGGGCGGCAAGTTCAACAATGGTTAAATTAACATCCTCTGTTTGAGCAATGAGTTTTGCATTATTCCAAACCCGCGAAATATGCCACCAGTCGTGCCCCGATTCGGCGCCGGCCAATTTTTCCTGTACAAATTTTACGGTAGATGTTACTAAAAGGTCGTGATTCATATTTGTAGCTTTTGAGGCTACAAATATACAAGGTTACAACGAAGCAGCTTGCGGATGCTCTGAAGGGAATGGAGATTTTGGATCTTCCATTAATTTGGCAACTTCAACTTCAATAATTTTCGAAATATGGAAAAGGCGCTCGAGGGTAATTTTGGTATATCCCAGCTCAATCTTGCTATAAGCGTTTTGTGATATGCCTAATTTCATGGCCAGATATTCTTGCGTATAACCCTTACTTTCCCTGATACGGCGTATGTTGCTTGCTATATTTTTAATTTTGTGAGAGACGTCTACAGTCATAACTACATCTTATCGTTTAGATAACTTACGGCATCGGGGTTAACTTGGATTTATTATTTTAAATTTCTAATTAATTTAATTGGAAATCTCATAAAAATAAGGCTGGTAGTGTGATGCTAATTGCTAAAAATGAATTAGTTAAGAATAGCAGGCCGTCGTAGAAAAAAAGACCGAATCCGATTTAAGGTAAACTTTCAGTGCATTCAAACGTTTGCAAAAGCAGGTTCTTTTAAATCCGGCTTACCAGAAAGAAGCGTATATTTATATCACCTATCAAACCCTAAGAAAAAACGAAATGAAAGCTACTTGGAACAACGAGGTTATTGCCGAAAGCAACGACACTATTGTAATTGAAAATAACCATTATTTTCCGGCGGACAGCGTAAAGCAAGAGTACCTGAAACCATCTGATACGCATACAACTTGCCCCTGGAAAGGCCTGGCATCTTATTATACCTTAACTGTAGACGGGCAGCAAAACAAAGATGCCGCCTGGTATTACCCCGAACCTAAAGATGCTGCTAAAGAAATCAAAGATTATATTGCTTTTTGGAAGGGTGTTAAAGTAACCGAATAAGTTATGAAGCATTATGATGCTATTGTAATTGGTGCGGGTCAGGCTGGTTCGCCATTATGCAAAAAGCTGGCCAATGCCGGTAAAAAAACCTTAATGATAGAAAAGCGCTGGATAGGTGGCACCTGTGTAAACGATGGTTGCACGCCAACCAAAGCCATGGTGGCCTCGGCCAAAGCTGCCTATCTGGCAAAGCGCTGTACTGATCTGGGTGTTACTATCGACAGCTTTCATATTAATATGAAGCAGGTTAAAAAGCGTAAAGACGAGATTGTGATGCAATCACGCAATGGGGGGCAAAAAGCTATTGAGAAAACCGAAAATCTCGACCTGCTTTTTGGTGAAGCTGCTTTCATCGGGCCTAAATCCATTAAAGTAAAGCTAAATGCGGGGGGTGAGGAAGAAGTGCAAGCAGACCTGATTTTCCTTGATGCCGGTGCTACGCCTGTAATTCCAGAAATTGATGGGTTGAAAGATATTGATTACCTGACATCAACCACCATCCTTGATCTGGATGAAGTACCCGAACATATCCTTATTATCGGCGGTAATTATGTGGCTTTAGAATTTGCGCAAATGTTCCACCGTTTTGGCAGCAAAATTTCTGTGTTGGAGCGTGGTGAACGCATTATGGCTAAAGAAGACGAGGATGTATCAGAAGGGCTTAAGCAGATATTAGTTGATGAAGGTTTAGATATTTACACCAAAGCCGAAGTTCACCATTTTGAGAAAGCGGCCGGGGGTATTAAAGCCTCGGCAATTATCGGCGGCGAGCAAAAGGAATTTAAATGCTCGCATGTTTTATTGGCAGCAGGCCGAAAGCCATTGACAGACGCTTTGCTCTTAGATAAAACCGGAGTAGAACTGGATGACAAAGGCTTTATTAAAGTAAACGAAAAGCTGGAAACCAATGTGCCGGGCATTTATGCTCTTGGCGACGTTAACGGCGGCCCGGCTTTTACTCATATTGCCTATAATGATTATACTATTGTTTACCGCAACCTGATAGAGGGCACTGATTATAAAACTACCGAGAGGCCACTACCGTATTGCATGTTTACCGATCCGCAACTGGGCCGCGTAGGTTTGACTGAAAAACAAGCCCGTGAACAAGGTTATGAGATTAAAGTAGCCATACTGCCCATGAAACACGTAGCCCGTGCTATTGAAGTAAGCGATACCCGCGGCTTTATGAAAGCTGTGGTTAATGCCAAAACCAAAGAGATTTTGGGCGCAGCTGTTTTGGCGGAAGAAGGCGGCGAAATTATGTCGGTACTGCAAATGGCTATGGAGGGCGGTATCACCTACGACAGGATTCGTTACTGCGTATTTGCCCACCCGACCTACTCCGAATCATTGAACAACCTTTTTATGAAGATTGAGGATTAGGTATGATCTCGGTAAGGCAACTCAGTAAACATTATGGAGAGCTAAAAGCTGTTGACAATATCTCTTTTGAAGTTGGCGAGCACGAAAACCTGATTTTACTGGGTACCAGCGGCTGTGGTAAAACCACCACCCTTAAAATGCTGAACAGGCTGATTGAACCAACCTCGGGTGAAATTTATGTTGATGGTAAGAATGTAAAAGACCAATCGCCCGAAAGTTTGCGACGGAGCATCGGCTATGTGCTGCAGAATACGGGTTTGTTTCCGCACTATACCATTGCCGAAAATATTGCTGTTGTACCAAAACTGCTGAAATGGGATAAAAGCAAGATAGAAAGCCGCACTAACGAATTAATAGAGAAGTTGCGCCTCCCGGTGGATAGCCTCTATAAGTATCCATCTCAATTAAGTGGGGGGCAGCAACAGCGCGTTGGACTGGCACGGGCGTTAATTGCCGACCCTCCGGTATTACTGATGGACGAGCCATTTGGCGCTTTGGACAATATTACCCGCACACGGGTGCAGGCCGAATTCAAAGCACTCGATGAGTTGCTCCGCAAAACCATTATCATGGTTACGCACGATGTGCAGGAAGCCTTTGAGTTAGGCGACAGAATTTGCCTGATGGACAAAGGCCATATTGTACAAATAGGTACACCGCAGGAGCTGCTATTTAAACCAGCTAATGATTTTGTGAAACAGTTTTTAGATGCACAGCGCGTGCAGTTGGAATTTAAAACAGTTACCATAGGCAACATTTGGGATCGCCTCCCTGTAGGTGGCCTGGATAATATTGCCACCACCCTAAATGAGAACACGAGTGTTTGGGCAAGTTTAACAGCATTTGATCATCAAAAACAACAACAGCTAACGATTAAGAATGCCGATGCAATTAAAACGATTACGTACGAGCAGCTAATGGCGGCTTATCACCAATATCAACAACGACCGCAGGTATGAATGAGCACCAGCAAACCTTGTGGGAGTTTATGCAGCAGCAGTCGGACAAGCTGCTTACGCAAACCATGGAGCACATCGGGCTAACATTTATTGCCTTATTACTGGCCATTATTGTGGGTTTGCCCTTGGGGATATTTATTGCTCGCAAGCAAAAATTATCGGGCATTGTGTTGGGGATTGCAGGCGTACTGCAAACTATCCCAAGCATTGCCCTACTGGGTTTTATGATCCCGGTATTGGGAATAGGCCCTAAGCCTGCTATAGCTGCTTTGTTGATCTACGCCTTGTTGCCTGTGATTCGAAATACGTTTACAGGGATAACCGGAGTAGATGCGACCATTAAAGAAGCAGCGCAGGCTATGGGGATGAGTAAGGGGCAGATATTAGCACGCGTAGAACTGCCTCTGGCAATGCCTGTAATATTGGCCGGTATCCGTACCGCAGCGGTAATTAATGTGGGCGTGGCAACATTGGCCTCATTAATTGCTGCGGGTGGTTTAGGTGAGTTTATTTTCGGCGGAATCTCGCTTAATAATACCAACATGATCTTGGCCGGCGCAATACCGGCAGCACTGCTGGCCATCATTTTTGATTTTCTTTTATCCCTGTTGCAAAAGCTAAATGCTAAAAAGTTGAAAGTAGCAGTACAGGTCCTTCCAGTAATTCTTATTCTTTTATCTATAGTTTACCTTGTTCCATCGGCTTATGGTACGAAATTAAAAGCAGGCTTTACGCCCGAGTTTATGGGCAGGCAGGATGGCGACCTAGGCCTTAAACAAAAATACGGACTAAAGATCCACACACTGGTAATCAGCGACGCGGTTATGTACAAGGCGGCTTATCAAAAGGAGCTGGATGTCATCAGCGGATACTCAACAGATGGTAGACTGAAAGCCTACGATCTAGTTGTGCTGAATGATAATAAAGCAATCTTCCCACCTTACTACGCGGCGCCGATTGTTCGGGAAGACGCGCTTAAAAAATTCCCTGATCTCGAAAAAACATTGAATATGCTTTCGGGCTATATCACAGATTCGGTAATGACGGGTTTAAACTACCGTACCGATTATCTGCACGAAAGCCCCGAAAAAGTAGCGAAGGATTTCTTAGTTGCTCATCATTTGTATAAAGAAGATCAACACGGATCTGGCGATATAGTGCGCATTGGCTCCAAGATATTTGGTGAGCAATATATCCTGGGCGAAATGTATAGTATGCTGATTAAAGGTTATACCGACTACCGGGTTTCTACCAAAACGGGATTGGGAGGTACTAAGATCTGTTTCGATGCCTTAACCAATAATCAGATCGATCTGTATCCCGAATACACAGGTACGGGTTTGTTGGTAATGCTTCAGCCTAAACAAAAAATAATCGACTCGCTTTCGACTGATAAGGATAAAACCTATCAATATGTAAAAGCCGAGTTTGAAAAGCGATATCAGTTGCGCTGGCTAAAACCCATAGGCTTTAATAATGCGTATGCCATAATGATGCGAAAACAACAGGCAGATGACTTAAACATTAAAACAATTTCTGACCTTAAACGATATTTGGATAGCAACTAAGTGCAATGAGTTTATTAGGCGATTGTTATAAAACGGTAAGGCAGCGAAGCGAAGCTATCTGCAGCCCGCTCCAAACTGAGGATTATGTGGTGCAACCCATTGTGGATGTTAGTCCGCCTAAATGGCATTTAGGGCATACCACCTGGTTTTTCGAAACCTTTATTCTGAAGCCTTATTTTATGGGCTACCAGGAATATAATCCCGATTACAACTATGTTTTTAACAGTTATTATGAAACTGTAGGTGCCCGGGTAATCCGTACCGACAGAGGCAATTTGAGCAGGCCTACGGTGCAGGATGTGTACAAGTATCGCGCTTATGTCGACGAAGCTATGTTCCGCTTTTTGGCCGAAGAACCATCTGCAGAAGTAAAGGAGCTAATGACACTCGGCTTTAACCACGAAGAGCAACATCAGGAACTGCTTTATTACGACATCAAATATATTTTGGGACATAATCCACTTTTCCCGGCTTATGATGCAGGTTATGCCTCGCCCAAAATAGAACATCTTTTGGCTGCTGATTTTATCAGTATGCCCGAAGGAATTTATGAAGTAGGTTTTGAAGGCGAGGGCTTCAGTTTTGATAATGAGTTGAACCGCCATAAAGTATATCTCAACGCTTATGAAATAAGTCCTAATCAGGTAACCAACGAGGAGTACCTGAAGTTTATTAACGACGGCGGTTATCACGATTTTCGCTTTTGGCATGCCGAAGCCTGGGATTGGGTAAAAGCCAACAAGATAGAAGCGCCGCTATACTGGCACCTTATAGACGAGCAATGGCAAAACTATACCCTACGCGGTTTAGAACAGCTCGATTTGGATGCGCCGGTAACCCACATTAGCTATTACGAGGCCTACGCCTATGCCTCGTGGAAAGGCCTGCGCCTGCCAACCGAATTTGAGTGGGAGGCAGCAGCTGATAAATTTAAATGGGGCAAAAGCTGGGAATGGACCGAAAGTGCTTATCTGCCTTATCCAGGTTTTGCAAAAGCACCCGGTGCCATTGGCGAGTATAATGGCAAGTTTATGGTAAGCCAAAAAGTATTACGCGGCGCATCAGAAGGTACGCCGCCGGGGCACAGTCGCCCAACCTACCGCAATTTTTTTCATCCGAGTATGCGCTGGCTTTTTAATGGTATCCGTTTAGCCAGATAATTTGATAACAATGCAAGCAAGCCAATTACAAAACCGACAAACCTTAACCGCTGTGGATACCGCACTCAGTCAGTTTTATGACGATGTGATAAGCGGTCTTACGTCAACGCCAAAACACCTGGACTCCAAGTATTTTTATGATACCCGGGGTGACGAGCTGTTTCAGGATATTATGAACTGCGAGGAATATTATCCCACGGATTGCGAGATGGAAATTTTCACCGAGCAAACCGCAGCATTGGCCAAAGCAATTAAGGCCGATGGTACGCCGTTTAACCTGATTGAATTGGGTGCGGGCGATGCTACAAAATCTATCCACCTGTTAAGGCAACTACAAAGCAGCGGTACGGATTTTACCTACCTGCCGATAGATATCTCGGGCCACGTGATCAGCTCGCTTAATGCAACGCTGCCGGCCTTGCTGCCCGGGCTTAAAATAAGGGGCCTGGAGGGCGAATATTTTAATATGCTTACTGAGGCTGCCAAAAGCTCAGATAATCGCAACGTGGTGCTCTTTTTGGGCTCAAACATTGGCAATATGCCGGTGCATGAGGCCGAAGACTTTTGTAAGGTACTGCACATGCATCTATCTGCAGGCGATATGGCGCTTATCGGTGTAGACCTGAAGAAAAATCCTAAAGTGATTTTGGACGCTTATAACGACAAAGAAGGCTTCACCAAACAATTTAACCTCAATCTGCTTCACCGCATTAACCGCGAGCTGGATGGAAATTTCGACATAGATAAATTTGATCACTATCCAATATATGATCCGGAGACCGGAGCTTGCAAAAGCTACCTGATTAGCCTCGAAGATCAGAAGGTTAGGATAGGTGGACAGATGATAAGTTTTGCGAAAGACGAATACATCCACATGGAGGTTTCGCAAAAATACACTGTTGAGCAAACCAACAATATGGCAGCCATTGCTTGCTTTAAACCTATTGCCGAATTTTATGATAGTAAAAAGTGGTTTTTAGATGCCATTTGGATGGCTTTGTAAGCTCATTATTTCAAGAAAAAGCAAGTTTTAAATTTTTTTTTAATTCCATTATTAATTTTAATCACAAACTCATATCTTTGCAATCCCAAAATAAGGGAAACAGTTCTTTAAAGGAGTAGTCATTAGCAAATTAATCATTGGTCATTCAGGCTGGTGGATTTGATGCTAAAGCCTTTTAAATCAAATATAAAAGGCCCGTTCGTCTAGGGGTTAGGACAGGAGATTTTCATTCTTCAAACAGGGGTTCGATTCCCCTACGGGCTACTATAACAATTTTGAGGTGTGAATGCCAGGTTTTGATTCTTTATCAATACCGATCGTTCACCAATCCGCGACTCAAAATTGACAACTACAAAAATGCGGCCCGTTCGTCTAGGGGTTAGGACAGGAGATTTTCATTCTTCAAACAGGGGTTCGATTCCCCTACGGGCTACAAGCCGCTTTACGAAAGTAGAGCGGCTTTTTTGTTTTTCGATGGTTAGAGCTCGCGGTTCCGGTGCACCAGCTAGGATAAAATTATCTCATTAATCTCACTGAATCTAATGCTTTTCAACGGCTGAAATTATCCTTATCTTTAATTGTCTTAAAAACTCCGTGATATGGGTGATCGTAACTCGCTATCAGACGTTTATGACTACTTTGCTGACAAACTAGTCAGGTTTTATGTCGTGCGTAGTGTTGTTATGCTAACCGTTGTTTTAACACTATATAATGGGTCGAAAGTTTTAGATAATAACGACATTAAAGAGAAGGTTAACTCAGTGAAGGCAATGTGTGGAAATAAAAGAGTGCCTCCGATTAACGATTTTATTGTAGACAACCTTTTTTCGAAACATGATGGGTATAATGGTGAAATTGATTCGGCAACTAAAAGAAAAGTGCTTGTTTTACTTGATGTTATTAAAGCAAAATACGACGAAGCTTATCAGATCAAAGTTTCAATTGTGGGCGATTTGAATATCGACCTTCGTTATTGGATTTTTATAGTCCCTTTCGTTTTTCTGATCTCTAGTATCTACGCTTACATACTCGCTGTTAAAATTCGAATTATTGAACAGGTTAGCAATGCAAATGCGAAAACCGGAATTGAAAATTTATTTGATAAAGATGTAATAAGCGAGTTTCAAAGCCAGCCTTATAAGTTCTTAAAGTTTTTTTTTGTATTGGCAGAACTTATTTTAATAGGGTTGTTTATAGTAAGCTGCTGGTCTTTTTTGGCAAATTTTGAATCAGATATTAATGTTTTAATAGGACTGTGCTACCTGACAATTTTTTACTACGGGCTTGCAAACGCCGTGTTGATCAAAGAGAAACTACAACATGTAATGGATGTTCGCAATAATCGAAGTCTACTCAGAATAATATGGGATGGGGTAGCAAAAAAAACTATAACAATGATCTCGAGAATAAGCATAAAAAGATCATATATCATCTCATTTATTTCGTTATTTATCACACTCTTTACAGTCATGTCATTTAGAACTTGTGCTTGGCAACACGAGGATGGAGATCCAAAAGGTTACGAAATGATCATCAAATGGAAATTTGAAAATTACGGAGACGTGATTAACATCATTTATCAAATGTGCTATGTTTCGACACTCTTATTAGCTTTGATAATAGGTTTAAGTTGGTTTGTTAAAGAAAAGGTAACTCAGTCATTTTACAAGGTTACTGTTTATTTAATTGTTGCGCTTGTAAATTTAATTTTTATATTTTTATCAGTATACTTTGGAGTATACATATTCTTATTAGATTCTTATTGGATCGCGTTGGTGACATTTCTGTTAATTGCAATTGTTATTGGGCTATTGAAGTACCGCTCCGGCAATAAGCTTGCAGACGCCTCGAATATTGGCCGAAAAATACTCTTCGCATGTTTTCCATTTTTTGTTCTTGCAATTTTAAACCTGATTTTCTTTATATCTGAGGCACCTGGGTGGATGGTTTTCTACTGGGGGGTGATATTTATAGATATAAGTGTTTTTAAGTTGTTAAGCGCTTTTCAGCTGTTTAACCGGACGACTATGTCGAGTGGCTTGGCTTAGGTCACGACGCATTTGACCCCGCTTCGCTTCTGACGCAAGCATGCAGCTGTGGCGATAGCGTGGCGTACTTGTGCCTATAAAAGCTAAATGATTATGAAACTTACAGACACAAGCACTCAGCCCCAAAAATTCTCTACTGTCCTTATTGCTTTTGCATATTTGGCGTTACCCCAACCGGGCCATAGTCATAATTGCCTGGATAAGGTAGCTGCGCGTTAAGAAAATCGTAGCTATCGAAGAACATACTTTTGCCATCGGCAGTGAGAACCCCATAATATGGAATAATCCGGTTGTTTTGCGAGCCAAGTATCCCCGAGAAATTTACACGGCCGCCATCCTGACTCCACTTAACATGGAGCACTTGCGTTGCATCGCCACCATAAACAAGCGTTTTGCCATTAACCACGTAAGTGGCAGTACTATCTTCCCCAAAAGACATATTTGCTACTTCAAAATAATAGCCATGTGGCGTAGCCCAATGGCCTGTAACGCTTGGTGCCTTTGCCGGGAACAATTTTAAAGTGCCTGTAATTGCGTATAATGGAAATGCACCGCCTGTCATGGTACTTTTATCAGCAGATATCGTATAAACCTGCGGGCCATTGAACTGCGCTTCAGTAGATGGGAAAGCATATTTTACGGTGATGTCCGTTCCGCCCTGAGCGTTAGTAGCTACGTTTGTTACTTTGCCTTTTACCAATGAGTAAGCATTATTTAGTAAAATATACGTGAACGTTGACATGCTGCTATCGCCATTGAAACGGATAGATATTGGCTTGGGATAATAACCGTTACCCGCATTGGCCGTACCGGTATATTCGGTGTTGGAGAAGCTAAAAGTGCTTGTGGTAGTATTTGGCGGAGGTGGGCCGTTCTGCGTTTTTTGACAACTGTTACAACACAAAAAAGCACAAGTAATAATGCAAATAAATGCCAGAGAAGAAAAGTTTTTCATGATGAAATCTGTAAATTTAGATAGGTGATAGGCAACACCGGGAAATTAGGAAACCCTGCGAGCTAAAAATAACTTTACAAAGCAAGGGCGAAAAGCTGAATAAAACTTTTGAATTTGTTGCATATCCTTGCGAGTTTGTTCCATCGTTATCGTTTTTTGGCTGCTCTGATGTAAGCGCGCACGTGTCGCGCGTTCCATTTAAAAGTTCATATTTAGCTCAAAAGAGGATCCACGAAAAAGGCCACTCTATTTTGTAGAGCGGCCTTTTATCAATTTAGTATTTGTTAAGAGAGTTTAATTTATCCCCTGGAATCAAACTCCACAATCCATTCTATGCCGTATTTGTCTCTAAACATTCCAGCGTAGGTGCCCCAGGGTGTGTCGCCAATGGGGCCTTCAACGCTGCCACCGGCAGATAGTCCGTTAAATATTTTATCGGCCTCTTCATGGCTGTCAGCGTTAACGAATATTTTAGATCTGTTTTCGCTTTCGCTTACCTTGCCCATAAATTCGGGAACATCATTGGCTACCAATACATTGTTTTTACCAAGCGGTAAAGCAATGTACATGATCTTGTTTTCTTCACTTTCAGCTACCTGAAATTCGGCGCTTGCCAGGTCTTTAAAGCGAACGATCTTTGTGAATTCTCCGCCAAATACAGATTTGTAAAAGGTAAATGCTTCCTCGGCATTTCCGTTAAAGTTAATCCAGGGATTAATTGCTCTCATAGTGTTTTTGATTTACTGTTACCCAAAGATATACGAATACCGTATATCGGTAAATGTGCAAACACGACAAGTTGAGGGGGCGTTTGCGACTTGGCGCTTGATCAAAAAACTCCATGCTGCTTTGCCACAGCATTATCCACTGTGATTATGCTACTGCCGAATCGAAAACAACATTTCCGTTATGAATGAGCGTTTTTACCGGCGAAACCCTTGATACGGCTTCGGCAGAACAACTGGCATCGATAAGTACTACGTTAGCTTGGTCGCCGGGCTTTGGCCATTGCTGTGTTCCCTTATCGTCCAACGGCACTATATTGCCCGTAGCGAGCTTTAGGATCCTCGATAGATCGAACTCCGTACGGTAGCCGTAAAGCTGTGCGGCCATATTGGCTTTTTGCAAGATGCTGCCACTACCAAAAGTGCTCCAGTGGTCAACAATACAATCGTTGCCGGCTAACACTTCAACGCCATGTTTACACAACGCGGGGATAGGCATAGGCGTGCCCGAAAACGGTATGGTTGAAGCGATTCCCATTTTTGCTTCCCCAAGTTTGGCGGCTATTTCTTCTGTTTTTACTTTATCAAGGTAACGGAGTGCAAAGGCATGGCTTACGTATGTTTTACCTTTTAAAGTCGGGTTCTCCATCACTTTGGCAATTAAATATTCGATGGTTTTGACGCCCGATGCATCTGCTTCGTGAAGGTGAATATCAATCCCTTTGCCATTGTCTAAAGCAAGTTGAACAACGAAGTCCATCTGTTTTTCAATACTGCCGTCTATGCTGGTTGGGTCGAGGCCGCCAATAAAATCTACGCCCATACCCGCCGCTTCTTTCATAAGCGCAGCCGAATCAGTATAATAAACGCCATGCTGAGGGAAAGCCACCAGTTCGGCTTTGAATGATGCTTGTTTATTTTTAAGGGCTTGTTCCAGATGCTTTAAAGAATTAAGGCCAGAAGTAGGTTCGATATTCACATGCGACCGTGCATAACTGGTGCCGTATGATTGCAGCAAGCCTATCAGTTTTTCGCTGCGCGGAATAGATGTTTTTAATAATTCCGGAATCACCTGCTGTTCGTAGGCAATCATATCCTTCACAGTCTTGTTCTTTTTCAAATGCGCCTGCCATGGTAAGCCGTAAAATGTTTTATCCAGGTGGATATGCATGTCCCTAAAGGCAGGCAGCATCAACAGGCCACGGGCGTCGATACCCTTACCCTGTGGATTATTCGGAAGAACGTTTTTGATCTTACCGTCTTCTATTTCTACGTTAAAGAGTTCCGTTTTTGTTTTGATGGCTTCATCCTCATCATAGATAAATCCGGTTTCGAGTCGTACATTTTTTAGCACCAATGTCTTGCCCGAAAAATCTCGGGATTCTTTCATATTCATCTCGTTATTCGCTGAGGAAACCATGCGGGTGCTTGCAAGCAGAATAGAAGAATTTTTGATAAAGTCTTTTCTCGAAATAGTTTGTGCTGCCATAATATCCGGATTGTTATATACAAAAATAACGCGTTGACATCTGCGGCGGTAGTAGAATTGCTGCTATAAATTGTATAGTTTATAACTCTATATGGCTTAAAGCTGCTTAATTGATAATTTAACTACTAAAGCTTAGTTTAAATCATGACTGTTCTCTAAAGCTACGTGGCGTCATGCGGGTATTGCTTTTAAAAAATTTAGAGAAATGAGCCATGTCGTAAAAGCCAAGTTCGGCAGCAATAATTTTTAAAGGGCTATCCGAGGTCGAGAGCATTCGTTTGGTTTCGAGTATCAGCCGCTGGTGGATCAGTGCCGTTGCCGAAGCGTTTAGATGCCGTTTACAAAGTATATTTAAATAGTTAGCCGAAATATTTAGCTGGTTGGCGTAGAAAGCCAGTAGCTTTTCCGTTTTATAAAAAGTATCAATAAGCGAAAGGTATTTGAATAGGATAGGTTTGGTTTTATAAATCGTTTGGTCACTGAAAAGAGTTTCGGCTTCGCGACTGGCCATTAACGCAATTAGCTTTACCCGCTCGTTGATAATCTCCCATAAAATGGCAGGTTTCGCGAGTTCGGCTTTAACGAGCCGGAATTCGTACAAAAGTTCCTTAAAAGCGTTCGGGTTTAAATTGATTATGGGATGATTCTGATACGATATCTGCGAAAATCGTAAAGAGCCAGCCAACGTTTCAAACATGCTTCTGCCAATCATAATCTGGTGGGCATGGGTATTTTCGGGGAGTTCCCATTTGTGGATCTGTTCCGGAAATAAAATGTGAAGCTGGGATCCTGCTACCGGGTAATCAACAAAATCGATGGTATGTATGCCGCCGCCTTCTTCAAACAACATAAACAGAAAGAAATCGTGCTTGTGAGGTTTTTCAATATGCCTGTTTCCCTTCAGTTCATTATACAGCAAATTGTCTCCCGAACTCTGGCTATGCCGAAATTCGCTAATATCCAGCGTAGGAAACTTTATTATGCTATCCATTACGAGAAAGTACGTTTTTTTGCAAAGATTTGCAAAATAGGATTGTGCGCGGATATCTTAAATCAGATCTTTCTTTTACTACTGCGCCAACATTTTCTTGCTCACTCTCGGCTTGATGTGCGCAAAGTCTTCTTTACAGGTAAAATACTCCAATCCTAAAATGAGTAAGGTCGAACTGGCGAAGTTTACTTTCTGCATAATGGGCAGTAAATTCCAATCGCTTATCCCCCACAGATAAATACCATAGTAAAATGGCAAAAGGGTAATTATGCAAAGTGTTTTAAATAGATGAAGTTTTGTTTTTAGGATAAAAACGGTGATAATAACCAGGCAGGTCCAAAACAGGGAGGTTGATATAATCAGCATTAAATCGTGCCAGTGGGTTACGGTTAAAAACGTGAAAGGGACATTAGCTATGCCTGCATATTTTAGAATATTGGCGGCATTCTTGTCCGGTAGCTTTTTCGCCATGTTGACGAAAAATAAAGCATAGCTGCACGGCAGCACGATCATGGCTGCCCAGGCCCAAATTTGAGACGAATTAGGCGCTCCATTTAAAGCTCTGGTGCCAAACAGATTGCTCATGAAGTTCTTAGACCAGTTGAACCCAACAGAATATTCATCGAACATTGTTCCGCCAGGGTAAACGGAAATGGCCACCGCCATTAGAAGTAAAGAAATTACTATTCCGACTAAAACCGAATACTTCTTAATCAATTGCATAGTGCGTAGGTTGATAGCATTGAGATTGATGCCTGAGGATATTGTTACAAATAGGAGGTGCTGTGCATATATTTTTTATATTATAATAAACGGAAGCCGCTTTACCCATGTAAAGCGGCTTTTAAGTTTTTATACAGAAAATCTAATCAGTAACTATTTTTAGTTTACCTAATCAGCTTGCTTCCGTGTATTCTTTAAAGTTGTTAAGAATAGCTTGCCATCCGCCTTTTTGCATTTCGAGCGGGTTTTGGTCCTCTGCGTCAAAGGTCACATCGATATTCGTTTTATCGCCATCTTTTTCAAAAACTACATCTACCTGCCTGCCGTCGGGCATCGCGTAAGTGAAACTTTGGCCAGGGGTAATCGCATCATAAGTGGCTTCGAAATCAAAGCCGAAGCTTCCATCTTTGGCTTCCATTCGGGCGGTGTATTTGCCCCCTACCTGCATGTCATTTGAGGCCGATGGGCACTGCCAGGATGGATCTGCAAAATTCCATTTGGTGATGTGTTCAGGCTGGGTGTAATAGTCCCAAACCTTCTTTATATCGGCGTTAATAGTGGCATTAACCGTTATCTTGTTGCTCATTTTTATTTGTTTATGGTTAATAGTAATTGATCTAGTTTTTCCATGGTGGCGATCATGCCCTGCTCCATGCCCATTTGAATAACCTGTTCCAGATCCGAAAGCGACTTATAGGTAACAATGGTTTCTACTAAGGCATTTTCATCTTTATCTGTAAAATTTACGAGCCACTCAGCACGGGGCAAATCTGTATTTATTTCGCCCGCTTCGTTACTGAAAGCATCTGAAGAAGTATAGAAGTCAATAGGGCTAATCTTGAAGTATTCGGTATAACCCCAATATTCGGTGCCATTGGGCTCTACCATTGCATAATGCCAGTGTCCTCCTTCACGGAAGTCCATTGATTTTGTTTTGGTGGTTAAAGGGGCAGGGGCAAACCAACGGTCCAGTAGTTCGCTTTTAGTATAGCAATCCCAAACCAATGCCCTGCTGGCTAAAAATTCACGTCTGATGGTAAGCGTATTGTTTTCTTTGTCCGTGATGAAGTCAAACTGCAAATTAGGTTTCATTATTTCTCCTTTTGTATGGTTAATAAAAGTTGATCAAGTTGTTGAAAGCGGTTTTCCCAGATCTTTCTGAATTGCTCCAGCCATTTATCTATTTCTTTCATTTTATCTATTTCAATCTGATAATACGTTTCTCTACCCTGAAAGTCCTGTTTCACCAGCTCACATTCAGTTAAGATTCGCATGTGCTTTGAAATTGCTTGCCGGGTCATATCGAAATGGTCCGCAATGGCGCTGGGTGTCATTGCCTGTAAAGCAATGAGCGCCAAAATCGCCCTCCGTGTTGGATCGGCAATAGCCTGAAAGATATCTCGTCTCATCTGGGTTCTGTTTTGATAGTCGGCACTTCTGCGACCGATAATTACTTTTGTATCATCGGCAGATACTTTTCCTTATTGTCAATAATTACCCAAACAATTATGGCAATTAATACAAATACAATAGGCAAACCAGATGGAGCCATGCTGATATTCGCAAGCAAAATTCCGGTTAAAATAGGTACAATTATAATTGCACCAAGGGCCCGGGTTCTGTTAAAAATTAATAGCAATCCTCCAACAATTTCCATAGCGCCTACAAGGGGCATAAGCCAGCCTATTGTGGCAAACGCTGCCATCGCCTTTACCATTTTTTCGGGCATGTCTTTAGGTACCGGCATGTAGTTAAAAAATTTATTCAGACCAGCGTTTATAAACATCAGGCCAAAAAGTAGGCATAGAACAAAAAGAATTTTACGTTTCATATTTAACAGTTTTAATTTGGTTAAGCTATTTAATTACTAATATAAGCGCAACCATTCGGTTTATCAAAATTTATTTAAAGAAAAATTTAAATTGAATATTGGTAATGAGGGATATACGGCTTTAAAAAATAGGGGAAACTTCTATACACCCGCGTTATTCTATAGCTTGTTTAGCAATTCTGCAAAAATTACCGCCGCTTTTTTGCGGTAAATACCTGTCGACCAGGTTATAGTTGCGTGCCTAACCATTTGTTTTCCCGATAACGGAATAGCTTTTAGCTGTGGGAAGTTAAAAAGCGAGGTGTTCATTAAAATGGTGCACCACTTTTGGGTAGCTGCAAGTTGCAAAAGGCTGTAAATGTCATTGATTTCCATTTTAACATTAAGACTAAGTTCCATTTTTGCTAACCGCGTATTTAAAAATTCGCTGATACTGTATTGACTTACGGGCAAAACCATTGGTAAGTCGGACAACTGTTTTAAGTCGACAGATTTGGCTGTGGCTAATGAATGATCTTGATGTACAATCAACGATAGATGAGATTCGAACAAAACTGTGGATTCGAATAAAGGGTTGGGAGTATTATAGAAAGAAAGCACAAAGTCCAGGTCGCCCTCCTTTAGTTGGTCTAAAAGTTCTCCGGATGTGCCGTAAGTAATGTTGATCTTCAACAATGGGTAAGTTTCTGCAAAGTCGGTCAGCTTATCAAGAAGCAAATTGCTCAGCCCATAAGTGAGGCCAATGCATAAGCTGCCGGTTAATAGGCCATCCAAATCCTTAATTAATTGCTTTCCGCTTTCTGCATATTTTACAGTCTTGATAGCAGAAGGTAGGAACAAGCGCCCTGCTTCGGTAAGCCTCACCCGTTTAGCAATGCGATCAAACAAAGGTGTGTTCAGCTCGTCTTCCAGCGTTTTAATCTGTTGCGAAAGCGTACTTTGAGTGATATACAGAGCTTGCGATGCCGCGGTAAAGTTTGAAAGTTCGGCGGCTTTGATAAAATACTTGAGTTGCCTGAGTTCCATAATTATAAAGATAATTATCCATCGGAATTTTCGATGAAGTATATCGAAAAAATGAGTTTAAACGATAATTAAATTACACTCAACTTTGATTTAACAAATCAAAACAATCATGGAAATTCAACAAACACCCGAGAATGCATTATCACACTCTGTTGTAACCGCAGTTATTAATGCGCCTATTGAAAAAGTAAACATTGCCGACTGGTTATTAAACCTGCCCGATGCAGAGTACCAACGTTGTTCTACCCAACATATTGGCGCTGGCATCAGCAGCACTTACGATGGACAACCGGTTTCGTTAAATGTGGAGACTATTGGCGATGCACTTATGATACAGCACTATGTGGCGGTAGTGCACCAACCCGATTATTGCCGGATGCTTTCTATCTCTGATGCCATTACCAAAAACGGCCGCACTAAAGTTCAGGTGCTTTGGGAGCTAAAAGCTAAAGCTATTGATGCTAATACTACAGAGTACACTAACGAAATACATGCTACAGCCACTCCCGAATTTTTTGAGTTTATAAAAGAACACGGCGTAACACTTGAGCAAGCACATGCTTCGAGACAAGCCGCTTCAGATACCCATAATCGTGAAGAAACTCCTCTGTTTGCAAAAAGTATAGAGAAAAAAGCGCTGACAGGCACTTACGGTATATAACGAGGGATAGTATGTTTTTCTTAATAGGTTAAGTCGCTCTGCTAAACAGAAGCGACTTTTTTGTAAGACATCACTACGCGGATATGCTCTCGGCATCCACGCCGCTAAATATTTCTTCCGGTTGAAAGTCGATGAGAAGCGTTGTGCCTTGGTCGCTTTTGATCTGGAATGAGCCACCCAATTGTTTGCTCAGCGCCTTCATCATTTCCATCCCAAGGGAACTGTTGGTTTTGATGTTAAAATTTGGCGGCAGGCCATTGCCGTTGTCGGAGATGCTTAACCTGAGGTTACATGGCGAAGTGGTTTCCAAGGCAATTAAAATGTTGCCGCCATTAGTGTCAAAAGCATATTTTATGGCATTGGTTACCGCTTCATTAACAATAAGGCCAATGGGTATGGCTTGGGTAATGTCCATGTTTATTGGCTCAATAGCATATTGGAAGCAAATATGTTGTTCGGCGGTATTGAAACTATCTTGCAGGTAATTTGCCAGCTCATAGATATAGGCAGGCATATCAATACTAGCTACGTTACTGGCTTTATAAAGCTTTTGGTGAATTAGTGAAATAGCCTGCACCCTGTTCTGGCTTTCTTTAATGGCAGAGAGAGCGGTTTTATTTTCCAGATAGGCTGCCTGAGTATTAAGCAAACTGATAATAATCTGCAGATTATTTTTTACCCTATGATGTACCTCTTTCAGTAGCCAGTCCTTTTCGTTGAGCAGTTTGTCTTTATCTTTAAGCAACCGCTGTAAAGCATCGTTTTGCTGGTTAATCTCCTTTTGCTTATGTTGCAGATGTAAGTTGTTTTGTTGTTTTTGGCGATAAGCCGTATAAGACACACCCGCAATAATAAGCAGCATGGCAATGCCACCAAAGGTAATGTTGCGCTGGAGGTTGGCATGTTGCAATTCGGCATGCTGAATTTTGGCCTGGCTTTGCAGCACTTTTATAGATTGCTCTTTTTTAGAAGTTTCGTACTTAATCTGTAACTCAGCTACCTGCTTATTTTTTACTGCATTATAAATGGAGTCGTTCATGGTTTTATGCCGCTCAAGGTATTTGATAGCCGAAACGTAATTGCCGTTTGCAGAGTCGACCTTAAAAAGCAATAGGTTAACCTTGCTTCGGTAGCTGGCACTTAATTTTTTCTGAGGCAAAAGCGCAATCTTTTTAAGATAAACCTCCGCGTGTTGATATTCTTTAATGGCAACATATACTTCGGCAAGCGTTTTATAATACCGCCTGTAGAGTGCCAGTCGTTTGGGCTCATCGTAAGTAGGCAACAATGCATTAAACACAGGGGCTAACTTTGCGCTGTAGTCTTCTGCCTTTGCTTTTTGTCCCGCATGGGCATAACCTTCAGCCAATAGCCCATAAATTATATATTGATCTACCTGTCTTCGCGGAGGGCCTCGCTTAATAATGTTTTCTAAAATCGGAACCGCCTTATCTTGCTGATTCAATTCTGTCATGTCGGTTACCAAAAGCAAGGCATCTGTATAATAATCTTTAGACGTGGCTTTGTTTATCTCAATCGCTTTTTTTACCCACACCAAACTTTGCTCATACATACCTACTGTAGCGTAAACCGATGCCAATCTGTGATAACAATAGGCGGCGTATACAGAGTCTTGAGTGGCGTCAATCAGTTTAACAGCTTCAATTCTATAATATAACTGTTTTCGTTCGTCATGTCTGACTTCGCTTACACGGGCGAGTACATCATATACATATTGGAGTTTTTTATATCCCGCTGTTTTATATTCAGCAAGTGCCTGAAGAGCCTGTCTTTCGGCAATTTCGGTCTTGTTTTCATCTATGCTAACTTCCGCAATATTTCTGAGCGCGGTGGCCGCTTCTACCGGGTGATGTATTTCAACAAACAAATTTCGTGCACGTTCAAAACACGCTATTTTATCTGCCGCGGTGTTTTTTAGCGGTAATAAAGTTCCAAGCAGGCTCCATATTACTGCTTCCTGTTGTTTATTGCCCGTTTTTTGATAATAGTCTGTTACCAGTTTAAAAGCAGCTTTTGCCTTGAGTATGCTGTCTTGCAGAATATAATACCTGCCCAACAATATTAGAGAACTGTTTTGAAGATCTGTGTTGTTAGCCTTAAAAGCTAATTGTTTGGCCTGGTTAATAAAATTAGCTGCTGTATCGAGGTTCTTTTTTTGAGCATCGACATCGTCCAGGTAATTACTGGCCAACTGAAGCTGCAGCTTGATGCGTGAAGTATCGGTGTTGCTTTTTTTGAGTTTCTGTAATAAGGCACTATTTGCTGGTAAAGCAGGTTGCCAGCCAGCATAAACCATTACCGGTGCCAGAAATAATAAAAATACCAATGGTAGCTTAAACATGGTTATTTATAAAATGTTAAAATATCGCAGCATGCGGGAGTGTCAGTTAGGCTCCGAATTTATTTTAATGGAAGTATCAGGTTGGTTAAACATTGTGTCGGCAAAAGCTGCAAACCGTAACGCACAATATCTTTTGGCAGCATTAAAGCAATATATTACATAAATATGCAAATATTATTGGGATTTTCTTTTGTTGAGCTATAAAACGAAAAAGCCCTCTGCGATTAGTAGAGGGCTTGGCTATTATGAATTACTACTTATGCGGCATCATAAATAATAACCTTCTCAAACATAACGCGAAACTCCTCTAAGAAAGCTTTATGTACCGGGTGAACCTGGTAAACATCGTGACCCGCCAGATCGTCAAAAAATACAACCAGGCTAAAGGTGTAAGTTGTATCTACAACAGGGCGGTCAATTGACAGAACCGGTGTGCCGATATGCAGGTTTTTAATAACTTCTATATTTTCAAGGCTTTGCAGTCCGTTGCGGAAAGCTTGTTTTTGTTCGTCGGTAGTATCGGCTTTAAGCCAAAATAAAACGTGGTGTGCTATCATGGTGTTTAATTTATTAGGGGCGAAGTTAAACAATCGTTCGTTTTACCAAACATGTTACATGCCGGGCTTCTCAACCGTCTGCTCAAATTGCATATATTAGTGCTTATGAAGCGTTTATCGGCACTAATTATCCTTGTGAGTTTCACCTTGCGTTTATCCGCGCAGCAAACTCAAAAACCGATGTTGTATGGCAGCAGCTGGATGGCTGTAACCGGCAAGCCAATGGCCGCAACTGCAGGTTCTATGATATTTCAACAGGGAGGTAACGCGGTTGATGCTTCCTGCGCTATGTTGGCAGCTACATGTACCATGTGGGATACCTTAAGTTGGGGCGGCGAAACTCAGGTGCTGATCTATAATCCTAAAACGCATAAAGTAATCGCCATTAACGCTATGGGCGTTGCGCCAACCGGAGCCACTGTCGAATTTTTTAAAAGTAAAGGATATAATTTCCCGCCGGAGTACGGGCCGCTTGCGGCTACCACGCCTGGAACACCTGGTGGGCTGATTTATATGTTAATGAATTACGGAACCATGAGCCTTAGTCAGGTATTGGCTCCGGCAATGCACATGGCTGCAGGTTACGCCATTGAAGCACAGTCGGCCAATACTATCGAACGCGATAAAGAGATGCTGAAAACCTGGCCTTACAGCAAAAAAGTTTTTCTTACTCACCCAGGCGAAAAGCGCGAAGCACCAGAGCCGGGCGAAATATTTGTGCAAAAAGATCTGCTAAACACCCTTACCAAAATGGTAGAAGCCGAAAAGACAGCACTTAAACAAGGTAAAACCCGTAAAGAGGCTCTGATGGCTGCTTATGATCGCTTTTACAAAGGCGATATAGCGCGAGAGTTTGTGCGTGGAGCCCAGGAGCAGGGCGGGTTAATAACCATGCAAGACCTTGCCAAATGGAAACCTGTTGAGGAAGAACCGCTGATGGTTAACTATAAAGGCATTGATGTTTACAAACTACAACAATGGACTCAAGGCCCGGTAATGTTGCAGGCCCTGAACATCCTCGAAAACTTCGACCTTAAAGGCATGGGTTATAACAGTGCCAAATATATTCATACCCTGTACCAGGCTATGAATCTGGCCTTTGCCGATCGCGATTTTTATTATGGCGATCCGTATTTCTCGCCTAAAGAACCCATTAAGGGGCTGCTAAGTAAAGATTACGCTAAACAACGGGCGGCCTTAATTCAGCTTGATAAAAACGACGAAAAGATTGGTCCCGGAAACCCTTACCCATTTGAAGGTAAAATAAACCCTTATATCGATCTGCTGAAAAAGCGCGGCTTCGAGATGGATACCACTAAACGCAATTTTGCGCCTAAGCATGATATGGGCAATTACTCGCCTAAAGAAGAATACCAAGACAGGTTATGGCGTGGCACTACTTCTATCGAGGCTGCTGATAAAGAAGGTTGGGTAGTTTCTGTAACCCCAAGCGGCGGCTGGCTGCCTGCTTGCATTGCCGGCAACACCGGTGTGGGTATGAGCCAGCGCATGCAGAGCTTTGTGCTCGATTCTACGCTTAATCCCTTTAATGTGGTTGCGCCAGGTAAAAGGCCTCGGGTAACTTTGTCGCCATCGTTATTTATGAAAGACGGTAAGCCCTTCCTTTCTGCAGCGGTGCAAGGCGGCGATACCCAAGACCAAAACCTTATTCAGTTTTTTCTGAACGTTGCCGAATTTGGTATGACGGTGCAAAAGGCTACCGAAGCCGCCAACTTCAATACTAATCAACTATGGCTATCACTTGGCGGTACCAAAACAACAGACCGCGAGCCAAAGCCGGGCCAGATATTGCTAAATACCAATACTAAAGATGCGGTGCGCGACGAATTGAAGAAGATGGGCTACACCCTCAGCTTTACCGAACGTACCAGTGGCCCAATCAATGCCATTTATTTCGACTGGAAGCATGGCAGCCTTTGGGGCGGCAGTAGTAACCATGGCGAAGATTATGGTATTGGGTGGTAAAGTCGCCTGATTGACAGAGAAGAAAGGGTGAAAAAACTGTCCATTTTACTTCCGGATATTATTTTTTAATACATAGATTTATGTAAACCAATTTATTACGATAAGGCGCGGTTTCGTGTGCTTTACAATATTCTTTCCGATAAGTGCTATTATTTGCTAAACTGAAAACTCGCTCCTGGTTCAGTTTAGGTTGCTGATACTAACAATCAATATGCTATTGTTGAAGCGGAGGCCTTCAACTTAAGGGTTTAAATGATCCTCAATAACGAGTTTGATATGGCAGAAGTAACTAAGAACACTACATTCCATGCCGGTATTTGTATGGCCGGCGCAGTATCTGCAGGTGCTTATACCGCAGGTGTTATGGATTATTTATTCGAAGCGCTGGAGCACTGGCAAAAAGCCAAAGACTTGCAGGAAGCCGGAAAGCTTAGCGGTATACCCAAACATAATTTTATTGTTGAAACCTTGGGCGGTGCCTCGGCCGGCGGTATGACCGCCGCTATTACTGCCGGTGCTCTGCAGGGTGAATTTGAACCCGTTAAGCAGGCTGACGCTGATAATGATGCCCAAACCAAGCAAAATCCATTGTACAATGCATGGGTGAATTTAACCGAAACACCCACTGAGGATATGATGCATTTTATGCTCGACACCTCTGATATTGAAAACGATAGCGGTAATGCATCCAGGGAGGTTAGGGCTGGGTTTAACTCCACATTTATAAAGCAAGTTGCCAACGCCGTTCTTGATAGCCGGTATTCGCCGGTTTATAACCGCGAATACCTGGCCGACGACCTGGACATTTTTACGACCATTACCAATCTGCGCGGTTTTAATTACAAAATAGCTTTTGATACCAGCAGCGGGGTAAGGGAATACAGCATGAAAATGCACCGCGATTATGCTTTTTTTAAACTAAGCGAAGATGCTTATACTGGTGATGGCCGGATACCTATCAGTTTTGATAAAACGCCTAAGGTCGCCGATAACGGAACCAATATAGAAATGCTCAAGGCTGCGGCCATGTCTACCGGGGCATTCCCGGTTGGGTTGGAGAGCCGGACGCTGAGCCGTCAGCGGGCTTATATTGAGGATAGTAAATACCTTAATTTAAAACTCGCCGGCGAGGACGACAAAAAGGTGACCTATAACTTTTTGCCTGAAGGAGCATTTGTTTCCTTAAATGTAGATGGCGGGGTGATTAACAACGAACCATTTGAAGTTACCCAGCAGCTGTTGGACGACCGCCGCCGCGATGTGATCATTCAAGAAAGTATAGTAAAGGCAGCGCCGGTTACAGCCGAAGATCGTACGGCGGCAGAAGCTGCCGCCAGGCTTACCGCCAAAATGTATTCACCCCAAACTTCGGCAACAGAATTTGATAGCCTGGTGGTGATGATAGATCCTTTCCCTAATGATGCCCCACCCGAGCCCGCGGTATTTGTACCACAACAGGCCTGGCGTAACGTAGTGCCTGCCGTATTGGGCGCTATGATAGGGCAGTTGCGCATGAAGGAAGATCAGGTGAAAAGGGCGTACCTGAGCGACGATTATACCCGTTACCTCATTATGCCGGTTAGAGAAGCGAACGGCGTAAGTCAGCAATATACCATTGCCTGTGGATCGCTTGGCGGATTCGGTGGGTTCTTTTCTAAAGCATTCCGCAAACACGATTTTTATTTAGGCCGAAGAAATTGCCAACGCTTTTTACAGGCACACTTTAACGTGCCTGAGTCTGCCCAGAACCCGATTCTGGCGTTCGGGTTTGAGAATGTTACTGATTTTAAATATACGGATAGCACCGGTGTAACCTATTTACCAATGATACCCGACCTGCGCGTGGTAGAAGATAAAGCGACAGGCACATTTACCGTTGCTGTACCACCCGAAGAAAGCGTATACCCATATCCACAAATTAAGCTTACCGATTTACTGAGGTTAAAAGACCCTATGGAAAACCGTATAAAATGCATACTGAATAACGTACAAAATGCTGCTGTTCAACCATCGGATACGCCTAAATGGCAAAGCCAGATCTTGCCGAAAATTCATAAGCAATCGTGGTTTAGCAGAACCGTAGGTGGTTTCTTTAAAGATAAGGGACTTGATCTTTACCTGTCTCTTGGAAAATCTTTCGGCAAGGGCGCAGTGGCAGATATGTTTTTGGATGAAGTAATTAAGGACATGGAACAACGCGGCCTGATAGATGATGATTATAAAGGATGATAACTAAGCCACCCGTGAAGGCGCCACCCCGTAAGCCTTTTTAAAGGCGAAAGAAAAGTGCGAGAAATCTTTAAAGCCTACTTCCATGTAAACGTCGGAGGTTTTCCAGCCCTTTTCTTTAAGCAGGTAGTAGGCGTCGTCCAGGCGTTTTTGCTGCAGCCAGCGGTTGGGCGAGGTGTGGAATGTTTTCTCAAAATCGCGCTTAAAGGTAGCCAGGCTGCGGCCGGTTAGGTAGGCAAACCGACTGATATCTACATTAAATTTATAGTGCTCGCTCATGTAGGCTTCGAGGTCTATTTTGCCGGGCTCGCTAAAGTCAAATAAGGCGTCCTTTAGTTCGGGGCTGGTTTCTAATAACAGCAAAATGATCTCCTTTACTTTTAGCTCAGTAATCATTTTACTTATTTCGCTTGTGCCTTCGAGATAAGGCTTCATCGATTCTGCAAAAGCTTTTAGCTGTGGCTTGGGCTCCAATATTATGGCAGCTTCGCCGGTATAAGGCTTATCTGGGTGGAGGTTAAATTCTTCACTCAAACTTCGCAACGTAGTCTGATCCATTCGGATAGATATGGCGCGGTACTCCCCGCCCGGCACAGGGTGCTTGGTAAACTTAGCCAGTTGGTTGCGGCGGATGTAGCGAAAATCGCCCGCTTTAAAGGTATAATTCTTGCCGTTTATAAACAGGTCATTACTACCCTCCAAACCATAGCTAAATACATGCTCGGGTACAAACTGCTCGCCCTCGCGACTGATGTCGGAATAGCAGGAGTATAAGATCCGCTCGTCTGATTGATGTGATGCTTTTGCTGGCATGGCAATGTATGCTATAAAAGTAAACAGAAATGCGATAGTATAAATCGCATTTCTGTTTATTGAAAATCAAATGTTATTTGTCCTGTTGTTTAAAGTAGAATGCTTTACCGGCTTCCGTTTCCAAAAAGTTTTCGGCTTCATCATGGTCGGTAGAAATACTTACCTGTAACCATTTTTCCATATCGGCGGCACGCGCTGCGTCGGCATTTTTTAGCATACCAATCGCTTCGCTCCCCAACACTAAATGTATAGGAGGCTCTGGATTGTTAACCAGGTCTATCATTACTTTAGCTGCCTTATCAGGATCGCCCATTGGGATAAATTTGCCGCTGGTAAATAGTTCGGTGCGTTTTTCAACGGTTTCTTCATAGCCTTCTACCGTGGGGGCGTAGGTCATAGATGCGCCTGCCCAATCCGTGCGGAAGCCGCCTGGTTCTACCGAAGTAACCAATATGCCGAGTGGGGCAACTTCTTTTGCTAACGCTTCGCTGAAACCACTCAGCCCGAATTTTGCTGCCTGATAAATGCTCACGCCTGGATTTCCAACGCGGCCGCCGATAGAACTGATCTGCAAAATGCGGCCCGAGCGTTGTTTTCGCATGTACGGCAACACGGCACGGGTTATTTCGATAGGGGCGTATAAGTTCGTCTCCAGTTGGCTGCGCACCTGCTCTTCTGTAAATGCTTCGGCGGCGCCCACAATGCCGAAACCGGCATTGTTAACCAATACGTCAATGCGACCGAAATGGGCAACGACTTTTGCTACGGTATCATAAACGTCTTTATACTGGGTAACGTCCAATTGCAAGGGTAATATCTGGTCTGGGTATTTTTCTACCAGGTCGTTCAATTGTTCGGGGGTGCGGGCTGTGGCGGCAACTTTATCGCCTGCGGCCAGCGCTGCTTCTGTAAGGCTACGCCCCAATCCGCGGGAGCTGCCTGTTATAAACCAAATTTTTGTCATCGTTGTAGATTTTTAATAAGTCAAAGGTAGGGCAGATTGTCTCCCAGCGTTTTGCTGTAAAGCTCAATGTGTTTTGTTAAAAGGCTCAAGCCTTAATAATTATTTAAAGTGGTTATCACTTGATAAAGACAATTAATAACGGCTACTTTGCAGCACTAATTTATTTTGAAATATGACCTATTGTTTGGGCATTAAAGTAAAACAGGGGCTGGTTGCCATTGCCGATACGCGTATTACATCGGGTACGGACGTAACCATCAAAAAAAAGCTGTTTGTTTTACAAAAAGAAAAGAGTTCGATGTTTATCATGACCAGTGGTTTGCGCTCGGTGCGCGACAAGGCCATGGTTTATTTTGAAGAACTGCTGGACACCAACCTCGATCAATATGATAAGCTATATAAAGCTGTAAATGCCTTTGGCGAACAGGTGAAGCGCGTTGGCGTAGAAGATCGCGAGTCGTTAGAGAAAGCCGGCTTTAAGTTTAACCTTAACACCATTATTGGCGGCCAAATGAAGGACGATGAAGAGCATAAGCTGTTCTTGCTCTATCCCGAAGGTAACTGGGTTGAGCTTGGTGAAGGCGCACCTTATGTAATTATTGGTAATGCGGCACAAGGAAAAGCAATATTAAATCGCAGCCTAAATCGCGACTCTAGTTTAAAGTTGTGTTTAAAAGCGGGTTTCCTTTCGTTCGACTCCACAAGGATTAGCGCTGCTGATGTTGACTTCCCGATAGACGTTGCTATTTATGAGAGTAATAGCTTCAATATGGTGGAGCACCATTATGATCAGGACGATCTTGGAAAAGTATCGGCACAGTGGGATATGGAATTAAAAAAAGCGCTTAAAAACATCTCAAACCAATGGATGGATGCCGCGTTTAATGAATTAACGAAGACTAAAAAGAAAAAGGGTAAAAAAGCATGAAGTTCAGCGTTTCGGGGGCATTAAGTTACGAGGTGAAAGCCGCCTCAACATTCATTTTAAATATTCATGCCCTCAGAACGCCGGCGCAGGCAGTACTGGAAGAGACATTTAAACTCGACCCTTATTTTAAATCGGAAGAACTGGCCTGGCCGGGCGAAAACCGTTATGTGCGTTTTGAGGTAACCGAGCCGGCTTACCTCAATATTAATTACCATGCTATTGTTGATACTTCGGTAAAACTAACCCCGGCCGATCAGTTGGTAGATACGCCGGTTATTGAGTTGGACGCTACCACACTACATTATTTATCGCCAAGCAGATATTGTCAGTCTGATAAGTTATTTCGCTTTGCGCACAGCAAGTTTGGCAAAATAGATAACGCTTTTGAAAAGGTATTAGCCCTTACCGACTGGATTTACGAGAACGTAGAATACCTGAGCGGCTCTACCAATTCGCAAACTTCGGCCTATGACACCGTGGCCGAGCAGGCTGGTGTTTGCCGCGATTTTGCCCACCTGGGCATAGCGCTTTGCCGCGCATTGGATATCCCTGCCAGGTATTTTACCGGATATGCTTTTCAATTAAACCCGCCCGATTTTCATGCCTGTTTTGAGGCATACATAGGGCACGAGTGGATATTGTTTGACGCTACCAGGCTGGTACCCTTAAACGGAATAGTAAAAATTGCCACCGGTCGTGATGCTGCCGATGCCGCAATAGGTACTATTTTTGGCGACGTGCGTTGCACGTTTGTTTCGGCATCGTGCCAACTGGCCGATAAGGATTTTGAACCCTATTACTACAAGGGCGACAATATTCAGGGCCTTACTTATTTGTAAACCAAATATTAAGCTTTAAAACTCTTTAAACAGTTACGGTAAATAGTGGTTATAATTGCTAATGGGCAAACCGCTATTGCTTACACTTACTTTGTTGCTGGCCTGCTGTTTTACGGTTAGCTTAAGGGCGCAGCAAAATAAAGAAATCCATATAACGCGTTATCCAGGGCGCGATAGTGTGGAGGTATTAAAAGATTCGGTACGGCAAGTAGATCTTTACGATGTGCTGAAGGGATGGATGGGCAAAAAGCAACCTAAAGTACAGTCTCAACCCGTAATTACATCCAAGCCCAACTTCTCCATCATTCCAGCCATTGGTTATACGCTTACATCGGGCTTTGCTGTAAGTTTATCGGGTAATGCCATTTTTAAGCTCGATTCTTTATCAAAGGTTTCTACAGTTACAGCCAGTGCTACAATTTCTTCGCGCAAACAATTATTGATACCTGTTCAGTCAACCATATGGCTTAGAAATGGTAAATATGTATTGATTGGCGATTACCGCTTTTACAAATATCCCCAAAGCACTTATGGGCTCGGCAGCGTCTCGCCTGCCGAAAATCAAAACCCGATGAATTTTAACCTCATTAGGTTTTATGAAACTATTATGCGCAAAATTACCGGCAATTTTTATTTAGGGCTTGGTTACGCGATTGACTATCATGCTAACATTTCCGAAGAGGGTCTTAAAACGGGTGTGCCTACAGATTATGTGCTGTATGGCGCAGCAACGCACACTGTATCGTCGGGCCTAACCTTTAACGCGCTTTACGATAGCAGGGACAATTCTATCAACGCATCTCATGGTGGTTACGCCTCTATGCAGTTTAAAGATAACTACAAGTTCTTAGGCAGCAACTCGGGTTGGCGATCGCTGATATTAGATGTTCGTAAATATTTCAGGTTCCCGGCCAGTAGCGAAAATGTACTGGCTTTTTGGAGTTATGATTGGGTGGTGATTAGCGGAAAACCGCCCTACCTCGATTTGCCCGCTAACGGTTGGGATGCCTATTCTACCACCAGTCGTGGTTATATACAGGGAAGGTTCAGAGGCGCACAAATGCTTTATTTTGAGAGTGAGTACCGCTTCCGCATTACCCGTAACGGCTTGCTAGGCGGTGTGCTGTTTGCTAATGCGCAGGCGTTTTCTGCCGCGCCGGGCACTAACGTGCAGTCAATTCAACCGGCAATTGGCCCGGGTTTAAGGTTAAAGCTCAATAAGGTTTCGCGCACAAATATTTGCCTTGATTACGGCTTCGGTGCTCATGGCTCAAACGGCTTGTTTGTGAATGTGGGCGAAGTGTTTTAAACATAATATCCCCACAGATGTTATTCGGGTAAGACTAAAAGCTTATGGAAGAGCAAAAGATAATTTCTGGCCGAAACGAAATGGAGGTATGGCCGCTAATTGAGGCCGACCTTAACAGCGAAGATATGTTTACCTACGATATCCTGATTGAGCAGGGTAACAAGAGGATTCAACTATATATTGATATCGATCCGGGAGGTGGATTTGAGGGCGGATCTGAGTCAACCCAGCTAAAGTCGCCCTTGCCTGTTTCCAGCGATTTTAAGTTTGCTATTCATCACCAGGGTTTTATAGATAGCGTAGGCAAATTTTTCGGGATGCAGGATGTAACTACCGGTTACCCTGAGTTTGACAAAAAAGTTATCGTTGAAACCAACGACAAAGAAAGAATATCCCAGGTATTTGCCGATGCAGAAGTAAGGGACATTTTTGCAAAACTGGATAATTTTACCCTTGGCATCCATACCCATCAGGTAGAAGATAGTGACGTTAAGCACCCTTGGCTGGAGTTTAATACAGATGAGGCTATTGATGATAGCGAACAGCTGCGCCAGATTTACCACGGTTTTTGCAAGGTGCTGGCCCATCTTGCTGAATAATATAGGGGGCTAAAACGGTACAATTATTTTCAGGCTAACATTTCGCCCCATATTATAAATGCCCATGCGGCCGTTGGGTGATGCGGCGTAATATTCAAAATACTTTAGTCGGTTAAGGTTTGATTGGTAGGTCACATCGAACAGGTTATCTACCTGCAAAAAGATATCGCAGATACTCTTTCCGGATTTACGCTGAATCGTAATGCCAATGCCCGCGTTGATCAGCGTGTATCCTGCTGTGTAGCTTTCCGTATTGTCGAGCGCGTAGAAATGGTTTTGCGCTGCATTTATATCTGCATCAAACTTAAAATAAGGTTTGCTTAGGCAGTGATAATTATTTTGTGCGGTTAACTTAACACCCGAACGTATATGCAGTGGAGGGATAAAGGGCAGGTACTTAGCCGCATCGCCGTATTTGACTATTAACCCGGTGTTTTTATTTAGCCCCTGGGTACAAGCCAGGCTGTTGTTGAATATGAGCCATTTAATGCCCTCAGGATGAATGTTCAAGCTTACCTCCGCGCCATATAGCCGTGCCTTAGATTGCTGATATTGGTAGGTTAAATTGCCAGGGACAATAACCACTGGGTTGCCACTGGCATCGGTAACACGTGCCTGATATATGTAGTTTTGGATCTGGTTGTTAAACAATTCGATACTTAAGTCTAGATTTTGCAGCCAGGCCATCAGGCCAAGGTCTAACTGGGTATTAAATTCCGGCTTAAAATTGCGGTTACCAAGGTAAACGATATGCGCCCCGGGATCGAGCCCATTCGAGCCAATTTCGGTAATGTTGGGTGCGCGATAACCCCGAGCTATGTTTGCTTTGATTAATAGCTTTTCGGTAAGATTGTAGGTTAATCCTAAGCTTCCCGAAAAGCCTTGGTAATAATGATCGAACCTTGGAAACTGTAGATAGGCTCCGGTGGTGTTACCATTAGTAATGTGTTGGCCGAAACCTGTAAGAGGGTTAGTTCCCACAAAGAAATCGTTCCAGTGGATGCTCCGGTTATCCAACCTCAAACCGCCCGAAATATCAAGCTTTCCAACAGACCTTTTTGTGAAAAAATAGCCACCTACATCAAACAGGTTATAATCTGGTATCGGGAAATCTGTTCCGTTTTTACTGCGGTTACTTTGATACATGCCGCCAATGCCAACCGTGTTTTCAAACCCGGCGAGTGTCGGTAAGTTATATTTTACATCGTAACTAAAAGTATTCAATATCACATATAAGCCCGCTTGTTGCGGCAATGTGGGGTGGTTGTATTCTCTGCGGATACTTTGTTGCGCGCCTAATAAAACATCTATATTGCCGCCGCCTAATTTAACTTCCGAACTGCTGTAAAGCCTGTAATGCTGTATACGTTGGTGCAGTGGATTGATGGCGTAAGTTTTCAATTCGTCCTCTGGTACAATTGGCCGGTTTTTAATGTCGTCGCCTTGATCCAACACCTGCCGGGTAAAGCGCCGGCTCAGCGAATCGCGGCTGCCATCGGGAATTTCCTGGCGGTTATCGTAAAGCGTGGCTGCTATCTTACTGTACCCCCAATTTTTATCAACCCGCGCGGCGGCAGATAAGTTATACTCTTTAAAAGCTGTGCCATAAACTGTGCCGTCTATCTTATTGCTGTAGCTGTAAGCCTGTTTAGCAGTGCCCCGAAAAGTGTATTTCCAATCATTTGCCCGATAACCTAATCCTAGCGAAGTGCCTACCATGCCATTGTTGGTATGGTAATCAACGGTGGCGTCGCCACTTAGTTTATGGTTGTCATAAGCAGGAACAGCCGGTATCATGTTAATTACCCCCGCCAATGCATCAGATCCGTAAGTTAAGCTAGCTGGCCCTTTAACCACCTCTGCACGGGCTACACCATATTGATCTATTTCAATGCCGTGTTCATCGCCCCATTGCTGACCTTCTTGTCGCAAACCATCGTATAAAGTAAGTACCCTGTTATAGCCTAAACCGCGGATAAAGGGTTTGGATACATTTGGCCCCGTTGTTACTGCACTCACACCCGGTACGCCTTTTACTATAGCATCAATCAGATTATTGTTTACGTTTTGATCCATCATTTTTTTAGTCATCACGGCAACGGGTATCGGGCTTTTGCGTACTTCAGTAGCCCGGCTGGCTCCGGTTACCACTACTTCGTTAAGGTTAGAAGGGTTTTCTTTTAATTGAACGTTAAGCGAGGTTGTATTATCAGCTTTTACCTCTACCTGCAATTGCTGCCGGGTATATCCTACGCCCGAAAATATGATGTTATGATTGCCCGCCGGGATGTTTGCCAGTTCATAGAAACCCTGCTCGTTGGTAAGGGTGCCATACCGGGTATTGCTAAGCTGAATAGAGATATGGCTGATAGCAACACTGTTAGACGTTACGCGCCCTTTTACAGAGCCATGTTGTGAATAGGCTATTGTTGAAGTGATTATAAAAAGTGCGACGAGGGAGAGAGATTTCATAAATACAAATTTAGACTAATCTATTTAATAATTTAGATTAGTCTAAAATATAGTTTATGTGTGGCTAATATCGTTTACTTACTTCACGGTTTTTCATCCCCGGTAATTTTTACATTTGAAGAACTTATGAAAAATATCCCTGTACATCAGTTAAAGGACAGGGTAGGTTTGGCTGGAATTGAGATTAGCCGTTTCAAAGCCGGCGACCTGCCAGAGAACGATGAGACACTTGGAGCCCATCGCGACGATCATTATCTGTTCTTTTTATTAGAAGAGGGGGAGGCTTCGCTTATGATCGATTTTCAGGAGGTGGCCTTTTCAACCAACACGTTATATTATGTACTGCCGGGTCAAGTACACCACCGTGTTAATAATGAAATTGCTTACGGATGGTTTTTAGCAGTAGACCCGATGCTGATATCGCCCGATTATCGTAGCGTTTTTGAAAATCAACTGCTTTTGCAGCAGCCTTGTTTACTAGATGCAAAGCAGATGCAGCAATTCCGCAACTTATTAAACATACTGCACGAAAAATATTCAGAAGACGAACGGGGGCCTTTTTATGTACACATTGTGCATTCGCTCTTGCAATCATTTATAGGCATGGTAGCTCGTAACTATGGGCAAGTTAACTGGCCTGGGGTGCAGTTAACCCGCCCGGTGCAGCTATCGCAACAATTTAAAAAAATGTTGAGTGAGAACATGCGATCTATCAAAAGCCCCTCGGCCTATGCTTCGAAACTTCATGTATCCGAGTCGTACCTTAACGAATCTTTGAAGAAGACAACCGGGTTTCCGGTAAGCTATTGGATAATGCAGGAAGTAATGATGGAAGCCAAGCGCTTGTTATATTACAGCGAGCTGAATGTAAAAGAAATTGCACACGATTTGGGGTATGACGATCATACCTATTTTTCGCGTTTGTTTAAGAAAACAGTGGAAGCTACACCTTTAGATTTTCGCCATCAGTACCGCAAATAGTCCAATCAATACCTTGATGTTTCTATTTATAATGGACTAATTTCCCTGTTTATTTGTATTGATAAAATTGAAGTACATGGAAACATCCACTCTCGATAGAATAAAAAGTAAAGCAGCCAGACTTATCGAAGGCCGGTTGCTGCATGCCGGAACTGTATTGGAAGTGAGGCAATGGGAACCCAGCACACTAATAGAAATAGACCTGCATCTACCCGAAACCGACATGGCTCATTGGAGCGAAAACATCCCTTACATTAAGTTTAAAGTAGCTGCGCTTACTTATCGCGATTACACACCCTCTGGCTGGGATGCCGAAACCAGTACCTGCACCATATTTGTTGATGCAGCGCATAATGGCCCTGGTAGTTTGTGGGCACGGGGGGTACAAAAAGGCGCAACTATAAGTTACCTCAAAGTCGGCGAAACCCGTCATTACCCGATAGGCACAGCCTCTGTTATTGGCCTGGGCGATGAAAGCAGCCTTGGGCATATGCTGGCATTGCAACAAACAGTAATACCAACTGGCCGTTTCTCGGGTGCGATAGTAATAGGCAATGAAGGACACCGCCGGTTATTTGGCGAATATTTCCGGTCGCCCCTACAGGCTTTGGCACGTAATGATACTTATGGGCACCATAGTTTAAATCAATGGCTAATTAGTCAACAATACAGCCTCGATAACACCATTTTTTATCTTGCCGGAAATAATATCATGGTAGATCAGCTTCGCAAACTATTGCGGCAACAAGGCTATCACTCAGGGCAGATCAAAGCACAGGGCTTTTGGTCGTAAAGCGATAAATGGGTTTATGTATTAAGTCTGCTACTTTTAAAGGGCAGACTTTTTTTATTGACATAAAAGTCATATTTATGCACTCCCAATCTTTATAAACCTTTATCCAGATGTCTATTAAAAGGAAACTACAAGCCGGCATTATCATTTTATGCAGTATTGCAACCGTAAATTGCGTGCAGGCTCAAAATACATTTAAAGCCAATAGTTCGGTATTAAAAACCATCGACCAAAACTTTAAAGACGCCGACGTGCAGTACCGGTTGATGAAAGAAAAATTGCAGCCCGGCCGTTTTCCCAAGACATTTAATCCCAAAACCAATATGCCCGAGACCAGTGATTCTGGCTGGTGGTGCAGTGGTTTTTATCCGGGTACTTTACTAAACATTTATCAGGAAACCAAAGACGATAGCTTGTTAACAGAAGCTAAGCGCATGCTGGGGTTACTTAATAACGAGCAGTATAATAAAAACACACACGATTTGGGTTTTATGATGTATTGCAGTTTCGGCACGGCACAAAAAGTGGCGCCCGATGCTAAGTACAAACAGATATTGATCAATAGTGCCAAATCATTGTCTACGAGGTTTAACCCTAAGGTAGGCTGCATTAAATCGTGGGATTCCAAAAAGCCTGAGTTTATTGTGATCATTGACAATATGATGAACCTCGAACTATTGTTCTGGGCTACTCGGGTTACCGGCGATTCGAGCTATTATAAAATAGCGGTTACGCACGCCAATACCACCATGAAAAATCATTTCAGGCCAGATTATAGCTCTTATCACGTAGTAACTTACGATCCGCAAACCGGTGCTGTACTGCAAAAGAAAACAGCCCAAGGCTATGCAGACGGATCGGCCTGGGCCCGCGGCCAGGCATGGGGGCTATATGGTTACACCTTAATGTACTGCGAAACGCACGACAGAAAGTATCTGGAGCAGGCAGAACATATTGCACACTTTATTTTGCATAATCCTAACCTGCCTAACGATAAAGTGCCTTATTGGGATTATAATGCACCGAATATTCCGGATGCACTTCGCGATGCCTCTGCAGGCGCAGTTACGGCCTCAGCTTTGTTAGAGCTTTGCCGCTATGCTGATGCCAAACATGGTAAGGTATATTTTAAAACAGCGCAAACGCTTATAAAGTCACTTTCAACCGCGCCATATAAAGCGGCTAACGGAACCAACGGCGGCTTCTTATTGCAACACAGTGTAGGCCATTTCCCTGCAGGTACCGAAGTAGATCAACCCTTAACTTATGCCGATTATTATTTTGTAGAAGCCATGATGCGCTACAAAGAATTTGCTAAATAGTAGTTGATGGTTAATTGCCTTTCAGCATATCCAGCGGATAAAAGCTTTCGCGCCAGTAAATACCCTTTTGTTTAAGTGTGATAAAAGCAGAGCGTGCGGTAATATAAGCAAGCAAAAAGCCGCCTAGCGGAATTGTTAAGGCATGCCACCATTTATTAGGCAGTACCGGTGTTGCCATGTATGCTGCCTGAAATACCAGAATTAAACAAGCCATTAAGCGTATAGTATTTGTGCCGAACAGGAGCATTAAAGGCACTGGTAACGCAATAAATAATAGAATAAATGTAATGCCCAGCAACGTTTTAAGCAGGCTATAACCCGATACTGCGAATGAATTTTTCATCAGCCCATTTACAAATTCGGGTACGTTCTTATACCACTCCAGGCCAACGTAACCCTTGCCAACCAATACATCTTGCCGAAAACCTGCAGCTTTGATGAGGTTGCCAAGTTTAAGGTCATCATCCGGTCGGAGTTTGATGAGTTGATGTGTGCCTGCCCTTTCGTAAGCCTCACGCCTAACCAGGTTAAACGCCCCAATACCTATTGATGCTTTTGATTTGGGCTTGCTGGCCGCCCACGGTCTGAATTGCATCATAAACAGCAAAGTGAAAGTGCCCAGCATGCTATTCAATAAAGCTGATGTAGAAACAATTTCTGGTAAAATGGTTAGGTGATCGAGCTTATTTTTATCAACGTAAACCATTGCCTTGCTTAAAGCGTTGGGGTGAAACTCTACGTCGGCATCTGTAAAGAGTAACCATTCTTCATTGCTATTTAAGTATCCTTGATATAGCGCGTGATTTTTACCTAACCAGCCCTGCGGTAAATCTTTAATATGGATAACCTCCAGTTGGGGGTAGTGGGTTAAAAAGGTTGCCAGTATCTCGGGGGTGCAATCTGTAGAGCGGTCGTTAAGTACAATGATGCGGTAATTTGAGTAGCTTAAATTGCAAACACTTTGCAATGCTTTTTCCAGATCATCTTCTTCATTACGCACAGCAATAATAATAGCTACAGAAGGTTGTGCTCCGGCAAGCGGTTGTGCTTTCAGAAACGCAATTGTTTTACCCTTAATCAGAAGATAAAGGGTAATAGCTAACCACCAGGTGGTTATTACCACACTGTAAAAGAAGAAGGTCATTGTACAGGGTTTAATCAGCATAAAGATGAGTAAAAAATACCAATCTGCTTGCCTGATAATATTATTTAATAAGCAGCCCAAATGATAAAATTACTCCTACAATGTTTAATAATATATGAGTGACAATACCTAATCTGATATCGCGGGTTTTCGTAACTAAATAGCACAGCGGTAATAACGCAAGTATGAGGGTTATATACACATATGGCTGCCAAAAATGATAAAGGGAAAAACATATAGTATTTACAACAAAAGCATATTTACCCCAGGCCTGCATTCGTGGAAGCAGGTATCCCCGGAAATAAAACTCTTCTGCAATAGGAGCCAGCAGCCCATTTAATACCAGATTTAACAGGAGGGTGGTTTTTATCTTATCTGTAGAGTAGCCAGAGAAATTTTGAAGGGTATACCATTTAGGCAGCCAGCCCAAAATATTCCGGGTAAGCCATTGATCCAGCGGCTGGGTGATGCCCCAGATTATAAAAGCTGCAATAACCAATAATACGGCATAAAGAATGAGTTTTAATTTAGGTAAATGGTTTTTGAACCCATTGAGATCGGTAATTGATGCTAAGTCTTCTGCGCTTTTAGCTTTTAGTAAATGGAGAAATAGTGTGGGTATAGCTATTAAAATAATACTTATCATCATACCAAACTGGGGCGGATATCCGTAGCGAATAACCACTGGTGTAATAATTACAAATCCGGCGGTGATGATAACGCCTGGGTAGAGGTGGTAAACAATTGATTGGGTTTTGCTAAGCTGTGTCATGTTATTTGTGCTTTAGTGTTGCACAAAAGAAGCTGACAGAGAAACCTAAGTCGACCGACTTTTAAAAGTAGAACGCATTTGCTTATTGGTTTCTGAACTCGGTTGGGGTTAGGCCGGTGTATTTTTTAAACAGCACATTAAAAGAAGATTTTGAGTTGAAGCCCACCCGGTATAATACCTCCAGCACGGTAAGGTTACTATGCCGGTCGGCGAGTAAGCGTTTGGCTTCTTCGACTCGGTACCGATTAACGTGATCGAAAAAATTTTGCCCAAGGTCCTCATTGATCATTAGTGAAAGTTCTTTCGGTCGCATCTTTACTGACCTGGCTAAGATCTCAACCGTTAAATCGGGGTTGAGATACGGTTTTTCCGTTTGCATGTAACTGGCAAGGGCTGTAAGTCCGGCGCTTCTATCAACAACTGGCGCCGTTTTAGTTTTGGATTGAAGTTGCAGGTCTTCTGAGTTTATCCCTTTAAATATTTCGGGGCGGCGGAGCGCTTTAAATAAAACGCTGTTGATAAATAACAGCATAGCCAGGATGATTAGAATTAGTGTGATACTGTAAAATGCTTTTTGCGAACTTGCTTCGAGCACATTATTTACAATAGAAAGAATAAATAAGAGGATGAAAAATACAAGCGTTGACGACAGCCAGTTTAAGTTTACCTGTTGCGGGTCAGAGAAGTTGTTTAGCGCTTCAGCCTTGTATCGCCTAATGATCTTAAAAGCCTTATTAACATAAAGTAAAAAATAGATAAATGCGACGGCCGAAACGGTGTACAGACTGCCCTCGATATGATGACTATTAATGGCATGGAGAATGCCAAGCTTGACATCACCAGGTTGAATGATGTAGTTTGTGTAAGAAGCAATAAATAAAACCAGGAAAGGCGATAGGTGCATAAATAAACGCCAATCCGTTTTAAAATTTCTATAAAGTAAAGACTGTGTATAGGCATACAGTAACGGACCATATAAAAGCGGGAAACTGCTGCTCCATATCACCCAATTGGGATGCTGGTAACCAACGTTGGTTTTAATGCAGAAATTATCGATGAGGGATAGCGCTATAAATAAAAAAAGCAAGCCCAGTATGGCATTGCTTATTTTCTTGTTCGATTGAAGGGTAAACAGAAAAGCGCTTACAAACAGCAATTGAAATATTAATAGCAGCAGTAAAATTTCGGACAGGTTAAGAGTCATTTTGCCTCATGAGCTTAAACTAATATAAGCTTAAGTTCACGTTTTCAACAAATATCCGATAGGCTTATTTACAGTGCCAGTTCCATTTGGATATTACAGCGCTCATATGGCGAAGGATTACCCAAAACTTTCTTAAAGCCAAGTTTCTGATACAAGCTAATGGCCGGCTTCAGAATCATATTGCTTTCGAGATACAGCTTTTTCGCCCCTAGTAGTTTTGCCCGTTCAACGGCAGCGTTACCTAACAAGGTGCCAACGCCTTTGCCTTTGGCCTTGGGCGACACGGCCATTTTTGCCAGCTCGTAAGTATAGTCAGCCATCTTAATAAGCGCACAAGTACCAACAGGTTCGCCCTTATCCAGCGCGAACATAATGCAACCGCCTTTATCAAGGATATATTCTTTAGCATGGTCGAGCGATTTATAATCGGCTTCTTCCATTTTAAAATAGGTTGTTATCCACTCTTCATTCAGGTTCCTAAAAGCTTGCTGGTATTTAGGGTCGTAATCTACTATTTCAATTTCCTTACTCTCGCGCAACTTTCTTTCGTCTTGCACGCGTTTGTCGAGGCTTCTTTGCTCCAGTATAAATTCCCATTCTGCTATGGCTTTCCATAGGTTGTGTTGAGTTTCGGCCAGGGCCTTTTCTATTGCGGAGTTTACGTCCATAAATTGGAACTGCAACGGAGCATCGAAGGATAGTCCCTTTTCGGTAAGCATTACATAGTTTTTACGGGCATCGCCTCTTTTGCGAGGGCTTTCTTCTATAATGCCTTTGCGGGTCATTTCTTTAACAATGGTACTTACAGAAGGGTGCGAGTGGCCAATCTCGTGCGCTATCTGCGTAATGGTTTTTTCTTCGCCGTTGCACAGCGAGTAAAATACCGGAAACCACTTCGGCTGCATTTCTACATTATACTGTTCATATACTTTGCCTGCCTGGTCCATGTGCAGTTCTGTTAATCTCCGCATGCGGCTGCCAATAGCCAGTTTCCCTACTTTATCGTAAAATTCCATTTTTGAAAATTAATTACGTAATCAATTACTCAAATTTAAAAATGTTTAAAATAATATCAAAATAGGGGGCAAATTTCTTTTATCTATATTTACTATACGAATGCCCCAAGCCAATCAAAATTTCAGAAAAAAGCTTCTTGTCGCAGGTGCCTTATCGGTGCTGATTTTGATCATTGTCAATCTGCAACCTGTGCCGCATTTTGTTGATTGGTTTTATTCGCGCGGGCTATACAGGGTTATTTGTGTGGTGTTGCATCTGTTGGTTGGTTGGATGCCCTTTAGCTTTGGCGATCTGCTTTATATCGGCGTAATAGGCTATCTTATATATGCTGCGTTTTACTTATTAAAGTTGTTACTTGCCCGGCGGTTTAAGCGCATGGGTTTCTATTTTCTTCAACTTATTATTGGTTTTCAGATAGCCATTATAGCATTCTATTTAGGTTGGGGGCTTAATTATTTCCGGCCCTCGGCCGCAGAGCGGCTCAATTTGCAGGATACCTCCTATACGCTTAATGATGTAAAGGCAGTTACCCGAATGCTGGTAGATAGTGTTAATGAAACCCGCAACGCGCTCACCGCTGCCGATCTTCAACAGAAAAATAGGCTAATATATAAATCGGCGGTTAATGCCATTGATACCTTATCGGGCACATCCCCACAGTTTAAAACCTTTATGCCTGGTGTTAAACCCTCGCTTATTAGTCCGTTGTTGAATTATCTCAGCACTTCGGGTTATTATAATCCTTTTACGGGCGAAGCGCAGATCAACTGGCAAATGCCCATATTCGACAGGCCATTTACGGCTTGCCACGAAATATCGCACCAAATGGGCTTCGGCCGCGAAGATGAGGCTAATTTTGTTGGTTATCTGGCAGGCATTCACTCGAACGATCGCTTGCTTAAGTACTCTGCTTATTACGAAGGTGCAACCGAGTTTTTGCATTACCTATACAGACGAGATACCACCGCTCATCATCAATTAAAAGCATTATTAAATGCATCGGTAAAACAAGATCTCAAAACCGATAGTGCCTATTGGGAGGGTTATGCAGGTCAGATAGGTCTTATCAGCGGTCGGTTTTATGATAACTTTTTAAAAGCTAACAATCAACCCGCTGGCTTGCGCACCTATAATCGTATGATAAGGCTGACGATGGCCTGGTATAGAAGTGGAGTCCGGAAGACAGTAAGTCAGGAAGTCCGGAAGTAGGAGAAGTTGGCGAACATAGTTGATAGTTCGTAGCTGCTGCAATAGGCGTGATTAAATTGTTGCCATGAACCATCAACTATTATCTATTAACCACCTATCAACTTTTTATTATTTTTAAACCCTATGCCCGCCAAACCAGTTTCGAAAAAGATAAGACCGCTGCAGCTTATCGTTATCATATTTTTTACAGTATCGGGTGGCCCGTATGGTTTGGAATCGCTGATAAGTTATGCCGGGTCGCATGCGGCGTTATTGCTATTGCTGGTTACCCCTATGCTCTGGGATGTGCCGGCCATCCTCACCGTTGCCGAACTTAACAGCATGATGCCCATGGAAGGCGGGTATTACCAATGGGTGAAAAATGCGCTGGGTATGCGTTTCGGCTTTTATGAAGGCTGGTGGACCTGGTTGTACACTTTTATAGATCTGGCTATCTATCCGGTAATGTTTATCCAGTACGCTACGTTCTTCTTCCCCTGGATGGAGCAATACCAAATTCCGGTTTGTTTAGTTTTTGTATGGCTTTCGGCACTCATCAATATACTGGGTATTGTGCAGGTGGGCAGGGCTTCGATGGTATTGGCAGTTGCTGTGTTGGGCCCATTTGTGGTATTGGTTATTGCGGCGTTAATGCATCATTCGTTAAGCGCGCATTTGCCAACCCCTTCGGTGAGACACCTCAAATTTCCGGCACTGGCTATGGCTTTATATACCGTAATGTGGAACTGCCTTGGCTGGGATAACGTTACTACTTACGCGGGCGAAGTAGAAAAGCCAGTACGCTCTTATCTGATCTCAGTATTTGGGGCCTTTGCCATTGTAATTATGGTTTATTTTGTAGTGATACTAATTGCCCAGCAATCGGGCATCAACGCGCAAACATTAAGCGATAACCGTTTCCCTGCCTTAGGCGAATATATTGGCGGCCACTGGTTAGGCGGACTGATAGCCATTGGTGGAATGGCCAGTGCCATGGGTATTTATACGGCGGTGCTGCTGTCGGTATCGCGTATCCCAAAAGTAATGGCCGATGATAAGCTTTTGCCTTCCGCCTTAACCCGTTTGCATCCCAAATACAATACCCCTTATTTATCCATAATTATTTGTTCGTTGGTTGTGAGCCTGATGATCTTATGGTCGTTCGATGAGCTGCTTATTATCGATGTTACCGTTTACGGAGCTGGGTTGTTTTTAGAATATGCTACATTGATTAAGATGCGCATCCGCGAGCCGGATACACATCGGCCTTTCAAAATTCCATTGGGAGTAGGCGGCCTGCTGGTCTTTTTAATATTGCCGACAGCTGTATATTTTGTGGCTTTAGGTGGTGCTTTTTCGTCTACCGAACAAGCCATAAAACCTGCTATATTTGCGCTGCTTACCTTATCAACCGCAGAATTATTTTGGCAGATCATCAACTTACGCCGTCGATTTACGTTAAAAAGATAGGCGTAAAAACAAAAAGCCAACACCAATACCTAACCGCATGAAAATAAGGGCTACCTACTTCCTCCTCTTGGTTTTAAATTTTACCTGCTTTTTTGAGCATGCCGGGGCGCAAATTGCCGAACCCGCTAAAGCAACCGAGGTTGTAATAACGCCCTATAAAACCACCATGCTTGCCGATAGTAAAGACGAGGCGCAGATTAAGGTAGTTGTTATTGACAAAAATGGTAAAGAGGTTCCGGGCAGCGATCAGCTGATTAAATTTACTATAGTTGGCGATGCCGTAATTAGTAAGTTAAGCGACCAGCAGCAGTTTAACGAGTTTGGCCTGCCAGACCAAATAATAACCGAAGGCAAGCTGCATAACGGCATTTTATGGGTCACACTAAAAGCCGGGCAAAAAAAAGGCGTAGTAAAGTTCGAGGCAAAAGCCGAAGGTTTGTACCCCGGGTCTACCGAGATTAGATTGGTACAACCATCTGTTGCGCATAAAGTAACCACGTTGGTATACTCCCCTAAAAAAGTACCCGGTAAAATTTTAGGTGCTGATATTTCTTTCCTGCCCGAACTGGAAGCCAAGGGTGTTAAATTCTCGGATAAGGGTGTTCAGAAGGATGCCATTCAGATCTTAAAAGATCATGGGTTCAATTATATCCGGTTGCGAATTTTCAATAATCCGGCGCGCGATAGTGGATACTCGCCAAAAGCTGGGTTCTGCGATTTGGAACATACCAAGCAGATGGCTAAACGAGCCAAGGCAGCAGGTTTTAAATTGCTCTTGGATTTTCATTACAGCGATTACTGGGCCGATCCGCAGCAGCAATATAAACCTGCAGCCTGGCGTGGCCAGGATTTTAACGCGCTGAAACATTCTGTATACACCTACACAGTTGATGTGCTGCGACAACTAAAATCACAAGGCACCTTGCCCGATATGGTGCAGGTGGGTAACGAAATTAATCATGGTATGATATGGCCCGAGGGCGAGATCAATAATCTCGATAGCCTGGCCGAACTGGTTTATATGGGCGTAAGTGGCGTTAAGGCGGTAGACTCGTCGATACCTGTAATGCTGCACGTAGCACTGGGCGGTCAGAATGCCGAGTCTCGCTTTTTCTTTGATAATATGGTGAGCCGCAATGTGCCCTTCGATGTTATCGGCTTATCTTATTACCCTAAGTGGCATGGTACAACCGCCGATTTAAAAGCCAACATGGCCGATATGGCAACCCGCTATAACCGCCAGGTAATGGTTGCTGAATATACGCAGCTTAAAACCGAAGTAAACGATATTGCTTTTAATGTGCCGGATAATAAAGCATTAGGCACTTTTATTTGGGAACCCCTGAATACCTGGGAGCAGATTTTTGATAAGGATGGAAAATCCAATGCTTTAATTAATCTGTACGACGGTATTGCGCAAAAATATAGCATCCCGCCGGCTAAATAATTCTGATTCAAACCCTTTACCACTTCATTAGTTATAATTACTTGTACAAAACAAGCTAATTATGAGATCGATATGGAAAGGCTCGATAGGGTTTGGGCTGGTAAATATTCCTGTTAAATTATATTCGGCGGTGCAGAACAGTTCGCTCGATCTGGATATGCTAGACGGCCGCGACCACGCCCGTATCAGGTTTCAGCGCGTGAATGCAGACACTCACAAAGAGGTACCTTACGACAAAATAGTACGTGCCTACAAACTTAATGATGATTATGTAGTGGTAGAGCAGGCTGATTTTGAGGCCGCCAGTCCCGAGAAAACAAAGCTGATTGAGATAGAAAGTTTTGTGAATATGAGCGAAGTAAACCCCATGTTTTATGAAACCTCCTATTACGCCGAGCCCGAGCAGAAAAATAGTAAGGCTTATAATTTATTAGTGCAGGCGCTGGGTACAAGCAAAAAGGCCGGATTGGCCCGTTTTGTACTGCGCAATACCGAAAACTTGTGCATTATCCATCCCGAAAATAATGTGCTGGTGGTTACGCGAATAAGGTTTGGGGAGGAAATCAGAAGTACGGAAGATTTGAACATCCCCAAAGAAACCAAGCTCAGTAAAAAAGAACTGGATATGGGTTTGGCCCTGATCAATCAGTACGCCGAAAAATTTGATGTATCGAAATTTAAAGATCAATATACCGACGAGCTGCTGAAAATTATCAAAGCTAAAGCCAAAGGCAAACGACCAACCATTAAGAAAATGAAAGTGGTAAAAACCTCAAGTGATGATCTGTACGATCAGCTAATGGCTAGTTTGAATAGAAAGGGTGCTTAAAGCATGTTTTCTTTATCCGATGAATTTTCCGTCGATCCAATTTAAGGGCAGGCTGGTTTCATTGATAGCCCGACTTACCTCTGAGTTTACAATTAAAGCGAGATCAAATTTCTGAAAACGAATGCAGGTTTCGTACAAAGCTTCGGCTACATTCAGTGCTCTGTCTATGTCGCCCTGACTTAATACTTTAAGGTTATAAGCGCCTGACTTAAAAGTTGATGGGAAAAGATTACTTACGTCAATTTTCAATAATTTACCAATTTCCGTAAGCATATATATGTTAACCGGGTCATCATCGTCCAACAAATAAAATAGGGTAGATTCAAGTCGTTGAGTGAATATTTGTGCAAGATCGTCTTCAATGACTTTCTTTCTAATTGACATAGTTTATTTCTAATTAAAAATTAAAGATAGAAATTCTACACCATTCCGCTTAAATATTTGTAAAAAGGTGGGGAAAGGGAGTCGGGAATTGAGACTCAGGAGTCAAGAGAGAAGAATTAGGCGGATTAGAATTCCCTCTCGAATGGGGTTAAGAGGGCTATGCAATGGAATATCTCTCGAGTACTGAACTTTATTTAAAAGAACGTGCAAAAAAAGGCCCTCTATATTAGAGAGCCCTTAGGTATTTTAATAAAGACAAATGTTAAACAGTGCTCGGACTTCTGATAATGCCCAGTAAGAACGAAATAATGGCAATTACCAGCAATACATGGATAATACCCGTCGCTGAGTATAAAAATACGCCTAATGCCCATCCTATAATCAGGATAACGGCAACGATATACAATAATGATCTCATGGTAGACTCCTTTTTAGTTAATTAAAAAATAAGTACTGTATATATAAGTTGATAAACAAAAAAAGGTTTTCAGTTTTTGATACTGAAAACCTTTCTTACTTGCTCCAAAAGCAAAATATGCTGTTTAGATAGATGGCGTGTTTTTATTATAAATAAGCCACTTTTTACGAACTGCCAATTGTGTTTCAGAAGGCGAATCGATACTCTCTATTTTATATTTAAAGTCGTTATTGCGTAACAGTGTAACCGGCAGGTTAAGCGTCTGTCCGTCGCGAATAACGGTAACGGTTACCTTATCGCCTACTTTTTTGTCGCCAAGCAGGTTTTTAGGATCAGTTATCGGCTGATCGTCGATGGCTTTCAGCTCGTCGTTAACGTTAATGCCGTCTATCCAACCCGCAGTTCCGCGGCTAACGCCAATTACTTTGGTAACACCGGCAACAGTACTTGTTTTAATGCCCAAAGTCGGGATGTTGGTGTTAGCAAATTCGTCGGTTAATTTATAGCCTGCATAGCCAAGGTATTTGTTATAGTCTATTTGGTCTAAACCGTTAACGTATTTTTGGTAGAAGCTATCCAGGTTTTTACCGGCAAATTTCTCTAAACCTTGTTTAAACTCAGCATCGGTATAGCCGCGCTTTTTGGTTTTATAGTACTCGTTGTACATGTATTTCATTACATCATCAAGGCTGTACTTGGTTTTGCTGTCGCTGATAATTTCCAGATCTAACAAAAATGCCGCTACCGAACCTTTGTTGTAATACGAGATAGTTGTGTTGGCCGAGTTTTCGTCAGGGCGGTAGGCCTTGATCCAGGCATCATAGCTCGATTGAGATAGTGGCTGGATTTTGGCGCCTTGTGAGTTTTCTACAATGTTGATATCCGCCGCCAGTACACCTAAATAATTATCTGTGCTGTAAAGCTTGGTGCGGTTAACAATCATGTTGTCGTAGTAAGCAGTGAAGCCCTCGGCAATCCAAAGATCGGTAGTGTAGTTCTCGTTGTCGTAATCAAACGGGCCTAAGGCAATCGGGCGTAAACGTTTCACATTCCACAGGTGAAAGTGCTCGTGCGCCACCAGGCTCAAAAAGTTTTGGTAACCCGATTCGGTATTATAACTATTGCGCGAAGCGCCCAGTACTGTAGAGCTTAAGTGCTCCAACCCGCCGCCGCCGCGGTTATAGTTATGTACTATAAAGGTGTAATGCTTGTTAGGGTTTTCGCCGAAAACAGCGGTTTCTAATTCAACTACATGGGCCATATCTTTTTTAAGGCGCTCTTTATCATAGTTGCCGCCACCATACATGGCTACTTCGTAATCAACGCCGGCAGCTTTAAACCCAAAAACATCCTGGTTACCCACCTCAATCGGCGAATCGAAAAGAATATCGTAGTTAGGTGCAGTGCGGGTAAACGGATCGTTGTTTACCATTTCCAGGCTTGTAGATACTTTATCCCAGTTTTTGTAAGGGGTAATATGTATGGTTGATGGGTGCATCAGCATACCATTTGGATATAAAAACATCCCTGAAGTTGACAAAAAGGCATGCGTAACATCAATAAAAGCAGTACGAACCGAAATCTCGAAGCAATACATGCGGTATTTTACCTTCACCGAATTAATGTTGGTGGTGTTAATATGCCAGGTATTTTTACTGGTTTTTACAAACGGAATAGTTTTACCATTTGCTTCAACTCCAAAAGATTCGAGGTTTTTGGCAAACTCGCGCACCAGGTACGAGCCTGGAGTCCAAACGGGCATTTTAAGGTCTAAAGCGTTTTGGGCGAGACCGCTTACGGTCATTTCAATATCGGCATAATGTGCCTGCGGTTCGGTGAATTTCACCTCATAGCTGATCTTCACATTTTCGGCCGCTATGCTGTCGGTGTAATTTGTCATTAGCAAAGTAAATAGTGCAATAAAAAATAAAGCAGTTTTTTTCATGGGGCGCAATTTATAAAAAACTACTTATTAAGCATTTATAGCAGTAATATTACGTTGTAAAATGGTTGATACACACAACTATTATATATTATAACTATTTACTTTAGCTGCGCCTTTTTTATGGACATAACGGAGCCAATATCGCGCAAGCTACTTCATCTCGGACGCATTTACCTGCATGCTTTGGCAAAACAGGTAGATCATCTGGATATTAACCGTTACCACGATTTTTTAACCCTGATTTATTTACACAATGGCCAGCTTACACAAAAAGCGCTGGGCCAGTTATTGGATAAAGATAAGTCGTCGTTAGTAAGCATTATTGATCTGCTTACCGAAAAGGGCTACGTATACCGCGAAATAAACCCTGCCGACCGTCGCGAACAACTGCTTAAAATAACAGCAAAGGCCGAACAGGAAGTGCCGGAAATTATAAAGGCGTTTGAGGGCATTAATAACAGTACTACCGAAAATATATCTGCTGCTGATTTAAAAACCTTTAACCGGGTGCTGGCGCAGATGGAAGAGAACTTGCGAGCGCACACATTAACAGAAACCAACGTAGAAACCAAATCTTAAGCGATACCATATTTTATGAAAACCAGGTACATCGTATATATTGCACTGGCCTTAGTAGTAGGCTTTTTAATATTTAACAAGCTGCACAACGGCAAAAGCAAAGAGGCTTCGGGCCAGGCTGCCGGCGCCAAAGGCGGCAAAAAGAAAAACGGCCCGGTGCCGGTTAAGGTAATGATTGTTAAGGATACCGCGGTAACCAACAATATAGATCTTACCGGTACTATTGATCCTAACGAAAAGGTAAACCTGGTTAGCCAAACCGCGGGCAACATTACGGGCATTTACTTTCAGGAAGGTAGCCGTGTAAGCAAAGGGCAGGTGCTGGTAAAAGTTTACAATGCCGATCTGGTGGCATCGTTAAAGCAAAATCAATATCAGATTACGCTTGCTCAACAAAACGAGTATCGTAACAAGGTATTATTAAGTAAAGAAGCCGTAAGCCAGCAAGAGTATGATACGTCATTGTCAAATTATAACTCATTAAAGGCACAGGGCGATGTAATTAAAGCGCAGATTGCCCGTACCGAAATCCGTGCACCGTTTTCGGGAGTTATTGGATTAAGAAACGTTAGCCCCGGTGGTTATTTATCACCGTCCACATCCATTGCTACCCTGGTTAGCACCGATCCGATGAAGGTTACCTTCTCGGTTCCCGAACGCTATCAGCCTTTAATTAAACCAGGCAGCAAGGTTAGCTTTAACATTGCGAGTTCGAGAGAGAATTTTACAGCTGTTGTTTATGCCATTGAGCCGGCCATTGATCAAACATCGCGTACGGTTACCGTACGTGCACGTGCAGCCAATCCTAAAAACCTGATTACCGCGGGTGGTTTCGCCAAGATCAACTTAACGCTCGATCAGATCCCGAAAACTATTATGGTGCCTACCGAATGCGTAATTCCCGATCTGAAAAACAGCAAAGTGTACATTGCCCATAACGGAACGGCCGTTGTCAGACCGGTAAAAACTGACCTGCGCACAGATACAAAAATTGAAATTACCGACGGTTTAAAAGCCGGCGATAGCCTGATCATTTCGGGTCTGATACAAATGCGACCAAAAGTGCCTTTAAAAATTGTTAAAGTTATTAAGTAAGCATTATCATGAGTTTATCCTCAACCAGTATTAAGCGGCCGGTGTTGGCAACAGTACTCTCTGTAGTAATTGTTGTTTTCGGTATCATCGGCTACAAGTTTTTAGGAACGCGGGATTTCCCTTCGGTAGATCCGCCTATTATTACTGTGCAAACCAGTTACTCGGGTGCAAATGCCGAGGTAATTGAGTCGCAGATAACCGAGCCCTTGGAGAAAGCCATTAATGGTGTACAAGGTATCCGCAACATTTCGTCAACAAGTTCTGTAGGTAGCAGCACCATCACGGTAGAGTTTAACCTCGATGCAGATTTGGAAACTGCGGCCAATGACGTGCGCGACAAGGTATCACAGGCACAACGCCAGTTACCACAGGATATTGATGCCCCGCCGGTAGTTACCAAGGCCGATGCCAATTCAGATAACATTATTACCATTACCGTAAGCAGCGACACCCGCAACATTATGCAGGTGGATGATTACGCGGAAAACGTATTACAGGAGGGTTTGCAAACCATCCCGGGTGTGAGCTCTATCAATATTCAGGGTCAACGCCAGTACGCGATGCGTTTATGGATAGATCCGGCTAAATTATCATCTTATGGATTAGCCGCTACCGATATTCGCGATGCGCTAAATAATGAGAACGTGGAGTTGCCTGCCGGTAAGATCGAGGGCAACAATACCGAATTAACTATCCGTGCACTGGGCAAGCTGTCGACCGAAAAAGAATTTAATAACCTTATTATCCGTGCCGACAGTAACCGTGTTATTCACCTGCGCGATGTGGGTTATGCGGTAATGGGTTCGTCAAACGAAGAAACTTCGCTGAAAGAGTCGGGTGTGCCAGAAGTGGGTCTCGCCCTTGTGCCGCAACCGGGTGCCAACTACGTGCAAATTGCCAAGGATTTTTATGTGCGTTTAAAGCAGATAGAAAAAGATCTGCCACCCGATATTAAAGTTAAAGTGGCGTTGGATAACACCCGCTTTATTAACCAGTCTATCGATGAGGTAGAAGAAACGCTGATTATCTCGTTTATTCTCGTGGTAATTATTATTTACCTGTTCTTCCGCGATTGGCTCATCGCTTTCCGCCCGCTGATAGACATTCCGGTTTCCTTAATCGGTACGTTCTTTATCATGTATATCTTCGGGTTCTCTATCAATATTCTAACCCTGCTTGGTATCGTACTGGCTACGGGTTTGGTGGTGGATGATGGTATCGTGGTCACGGAGAATATTTACAAGAAGGTAGAGGAGGGCATGCCGATCCGAAAGGCGGCGTTCGAGGGGTCGGCAGAGATTTTCTTTGCGGTAATATCAACCTCGGTTACGCTGGCGGCGGTGTTTTTACCAATCGTATTCTTACAAGGCTTTACAGGGCGATTATTCAGGGAGTTTGCCATTGTGGTTGCCGGTTCGGTATTGATCTCAGCTTTCGTATCCCTGTCGTTAACGCCAATGCTTAACGTAAAACTGATTCGCAAAAATCAGAAGAAGTCGAATTTTTATATCCGTACCGAGCCATTCTTCCAAAAGATGACCAATGCGTATACCGAAACGCTGGTTAACTTTATGAAGCGCAAATGGATCTCGCTGGTTATCATCGCTATTTCGTTGGTGATCATCGGTGTACTGGCAAAATCTACCCAGTCTGAATTAGCTCCGCTTGACGACCGCTCTTTATTACGTTTTAGTGTAACCGGCTCCGAAGGTGCCAGTTATGAGTTTATGACCAAGTACATGAACAATATTTCGCAATTGGTTGATGACTCTATCCCCGAAGCTAACGTAAACATATCTGTTGTTTCACCGGGTAGTGGCGGTGGTGGTTCTGCCAACTCGGGCTTTGGCCGGGTGGGCTTGGTTGCGCCAGATCAAAGGAAGCGAAGCCAACAGCAAATTGCCGACTGGCTAACCAAAAAATTAAGCCGTTACCCCGATGCCCGTGCTTTGGTTGTGCAAGAGCAAACCATAAGCGGTGGTGGTAGTGGTGCTCGTACCTCCTTACCCGTTCAGTTTGTAATCCAGAATCAGGATTTTGAGAAAATCCGTAAGGCCTTGCCTACTTTCTTCGCCGAGGTTTCTAAAGATCCGGTATTCTCGGCATCAGACGTAAACTTAAAATTCACCAAGCCCGAAATTACAGTGGTTACCGATCGCGACCGTGCGCGTGATTTGGGTGTTAACGTTAACGATATAGCCACCACACTACAGCTTTACTATAGTGCCGGCCGCTTAAATTACTTTTTGCTTAATGGTAAACAGTACCAGGTTATAGCGCAGGTAGACCGTGCTAACCGCGATCAGCCGCTCGACCTGAAATCTGTTTATGTGCGCAGCAGCCGTGGCACGCTTGTGCAACTGGATAACGTTGTTAAAGTATCCGAAGATGCTACACCGCCGTCTATCTACCACTTTAACCGTTATAAATCGGCAACTGTACAGGCAGGTTTAGCACCGGGTTACACGGTGGGCGATGGTATTGCCGAAATGCAGAAACTGGCAGATAAAACATTTGACTCAACATTCAGTACTGCACTAAGCGGGCCATCCCGTGACTATGCCGAAAGCTCTTCGAATATCTTGTTTGCCTTCGGTTTTGCGCTATTGCTTATTTATCTAGTACTGGCCGCGCAGTTCGAAAGCTTCATAGATCCGTTCATTGTAATGTTTACCGTGCCGCTGGCTATTGCAGGTGCATTTATATCGTTATGGTTGTTTGATCAAACGCTGAACATCTTTAGTGAGATTGGTATGATTACCCTGGTAGGTTTGGTAACTAAGAACGGTATCCTCATTGTTGAGTTTGCCAACCAGCGCATGGAACACGGTGTTGCCAAATACGAAGCTATTGTGGAGGCCGCTACTGCGCGTTTACGCCCGATATTAATGACCAGTTTGGCTGTAATATTAGGTGTTGTGCCTATTGCCTTTGCACTGGGTGCCGGTGCTAAAAGCCGTGTGTCTTTAGGTATAGTAATTATGGGTGGGATGCTTTTCTCGCTTATCCTTACCCTGTACATTATCCCGGTAATGTATTTGATGTTTGCGTCGAAAACACGCCACGATCCTAACGAGGAACCGCCTGTAGAAGAAGAAATCCACGAACCTAAACTGATAGAAAATTTATAAGAAGTATGAAAGTAAGACTAAGCTTAAGCCTAATTACGGCCTGCCTTATTTTAACAGGTAACCTGCACGCGCAGGACACCACCATGCTTACTATAAAGGATGCCGTTGAAATTGCGCTGAAGAATAATTATAACATCAGGCTATCGCAAAATAATGCTGCCATTGCTAAAAATAACGTTACCCCGGGTGCAGCAGGTATGCTGCCGGTGGTTAACGGTCAGTTCACATCAAGCAATAGTATTCAGGATACGCGACAAATTCGTGCCGATAACAGCATTAACGCAATTAATAATGCCAACAACACGGGCACCAACTATGGCGCAAATTTAAACTGGACCGTGTTTGATGGTTTTGGCATGTTTGCCAATTACGACGCCTTGAAACAGCGTAATAACCTGGGACAAGTTTTACTGCGCGATACTGTGCAGGCTACCATTGCAAGTGTATTATCGAGTTACTACGACCTGGTAAACCAAAATGAACAGTTGAAAGCCTTGCGTGGCGCCATCGCTATTTCGCGTGTGCAGTTACGATATGCTAATGATAAGTTTAAGGTAGGCCGGGTATCACGCCTGGACGTACTGAACGCCGAGGTAAACTATAATACCGATACCGCAAATTACATTACCCAACTGCAGGCGTATAAAACTAGCCAGATCAAATTAAACCAATTAATGATCCGCGATTTGCAGAGCCAGTTTAAAGTAGCCGATACCATAGTGGTTGACCAAAAGCTGCTGTTGGGCGATATCCTTAACCAGGCGCAAAATCAGAACCCTGCAATTATTGCTTCGGAAATCAATAAGCGTTTGGCCGAAATCAGTTTAAAGCAAGTGCAATCAACCCGGTATCCACAGGTTGCTGTAAATGGTGGATACACAGTGAACAATAGCAATACCCCGGCAGGTTTTACCAAGATCCAAAAATCAAACGGTTGGTCTTATGGCTTAACTGCAACCATCAATATTTTTGATGGCTTTAACCAATGGAGGCGCGAACGCAATGCCAAGCTGCAAATGAATAGCGCCGGCATTTATAACGACCAAACTAAACTGGATGTTAACGCGCAGATCAATACGCTTTATGCCAGCTACCTAACCGGTTTAGATTTGATAAAATTAGGGCAAAGCAATGTGGTAATTGCCAAGCGTAACCTCGATATATCTTTAGAAAAATATAAGATAGGTAACATTACACCGTTAGAGATAAGAGAAGCACAACGTAACTATTTGGATGCTCAATCGAAGTTTTTTGCAGCTCAATACCAGTCGAAAATTGCAGAGATCACATTGAAACAAATCACTGCTACAATTAACATCGACTAAGTTTTTTTTATAAGGATTATTAATTCTAAATAACTATTTTTGAAGTTAATGCCTGCGACCTATAAAAATTGTTTGTTAATTGACGATAACTATATCGACAACTTTGTTACGCGTCGAATTTTAGAAAGTAGCAATTTCGTCGAAGCTATAGCTGTGCGTCAATCTGCAACAGAGGCTATAGATGCATTAAGAGATGGTTCGGTAAAACCAGACGTTATTTTTCTGGATTTGCGAATGCCTTTAATGAATGGGTTCGAATTTTTAAATGAGTTTGATAAGATAGATTTCGACGGAAAGGAAGCTATCAAAATATTTATGCTTTCGTCATCGCTCGATCCTACAGACGTAAAACGTTCTACCGAAAACAAGTACGTAGTGCAATTTATCCACAAGCCATTAACCCATAAAATACTCGAAGAACTCGGTACATGATCTTAGTTGCAGATAGCGGTTCGTCAAAAACAGATTGGTTGCTGCATATCCCTGATCAGGAACCATTAGATTTCAGATCGAGCGGGCTAAACCCTTACTTTTTAACAGAAAAGCAGATCGTAAAAATATTGCAGGATCAGGTTCCCGGTCTTATTGCAAAATACGGTCAATCTATACAGGAAATTTACTTCTTCGGCGCAGGCTGTTCAAGTCCCGATAGGCACGAAATTGTATCTAATGCCCTCAGCCAGTTATTCACCAAAGCATACATCAGCGTAGATAGCGATCTTTTAGGCTCTGCTTACGCCACCTGTGGCCACGAAAAAGGGCTTTGCTGTGTATTGGGCACCGGCTCCAATATTTCGTTTTTTGATGGCGAAGAAATCCATGCCGGTAAGCACGGACTCGGTTTTGTTTTGGGTGACGAAGGCTCTGGGACTTCGTTCGGTAAAAGACTGATCACCGATTATCTGTACGGTAAAATGCCGGAGATTATAAGCGAGCAGTTTAAAGAAGAATACGATCTGGATAAGTCTACCATTATGACCAACGTATACCAGAAGCCTAATGCCAATACTTATTTAGCTTCTTTTACGCGTTTTTTAGGCCAGATACGCCATACTCAATACGCAAAAGAAATTATCTCGAAGAACTTGAACGAGTTTATCGAAACCAATATCAAATCGTACAGCGAGTACCATAAATACAAAAGCCACTTTGTAGGATCTATCGCTGATGTATTTGGCGAGGAACTCCGCGCACTTTGCGAGGCTCAGCACATTAAAGTGGGCAAGATCATTAAACATCCTATTAATGATCTGATGCAGTTCATTTTGAGCCGCAACTAGCCAATGATAAAAGGATAGAGTGAGTGAATGATAGAATAGGGCTTTAATATTCACTCATTCTATCATTCACGCCTTTACTCATTTTTTATACCTCACCCTCACCAATATCCAGATCATTCCGAGCAGAGCTAAGAACATTCCAAGCTTGGCTAGGTAGTCGCCATGCTTTACGTAGAAAGTAAGGTCAGAGTTTAGATTGATATCTTGCTTAATGGCTGTGCGTACCCACCAGTTGGTATGTTTAACCACATCGCCACGCTGGTTAATAAATGCCGAAATACCAGTATTGGCCGATTGGCATACCCATCTGCGGGTTTCAATGGCACGTAATTTGGCATAATCCAAATGCTGGTCTTTGCCTGTTGAGTTTCCAAACCAACCGTCGTTAGTAATAATGGCGATAAATTGTGCGCCTTTTAATACTGCCTTGCCTACATAATCGCCCCAAATAGACTCGTAACAAATTACAGGATCGCTGCCAATACCACTTTGCGTGTAGAAAACAGCCGGCTCGAGCTGCCATCCATAGCTTCCGGTTGCACCACCCAAATGAGCAAAAACAGGTTTTAAAAACGATAGCGAACTGAACGGGATGCTTTCGACACCTGGTACTAGCTTTGACTTGTGATAAAACTGCACATTGTCGGAATTCTCGATGGTGACCGCCGCATTAAATTGATCGAAGTACTGGCCGCCTTCCATTGGGCTGGCGGTCTCTGTGGCATCATTGTTATATATTTTATAGGTCTCGGCACCAGTGATGATGTTGCCGTTTTTGTACTTATTCAAGAACTGGCGAGCCTGTTGGTAAGAGGCGTTTGCAAGGACTTTCTCCTCTACAAAAGGATCGGGTATTGCAGTTTCGGGCCATAAAAAGTACTCGGTGTTTTTTTGGCCAATGGAGTCAGAAAGGTGTGTTAATATACCCAATTGTTGATGAACGGGTATGCTGAACTCTTTTGCATAAGGATCAATATTGGGTTGAGCAATAACCACGTTAGATGGGTTCATCTGCTCCTGGTAAGAATAATACCTTACTAATGAAAAGCCGACTGGTAGTATTAATACCAGAAAGAATGCTATAATAATTTTTTTGCGGTAGGTTGTGGTTTGAGCTTCTCTTAAGCTGATATAGAATAGGAATATCAGTATGTTCATTAACCAAATCCAAACGGTGCCACCATATACGCCGGTATACTCGTACCATTGCACCCATTGGTGGCTTGTTGCAAAGCCGTTACCCAAAGTCATCCATGGGAAGGCTAGTGCCCACGTTTGGTGCAAGTATTCATAGGCGATCCAAAAACATACCAGCCCAACCAAACCAACGGTTCGATTGGTTGCTACACGTAACCTAAAATATAACCAGCAAGCCGTTGCCATTAGCAATGGCCCCAACGAATAGGGAATTAACGTAATCGGTATGGCAATAACAGCCCCAATTGTTTTAATAGAATTGTATACCCAGTATACAGATAAGGCATTCCACACGAAGCAACCCAGAAAGGTTGTGGCGAAAATCTGCTTCCCTTTTTTTGTTGATGTAGATTGGATAATGTTTTCCATTGCCAGTAGCATGGGCACCAAACCAACAAAAAGAAAAAAGGTAATGTACTGCGTAGGCGGCCAGGCCAACCAAAGTAAAAGACCGGAAAATATGGCGAGGAGGAGGTTCTTTTTCATGAAGTGGTATTATTCTTTTCCCTTAACACAGATCACAAATTCGCCTTTTGCAGGGTGGGTTTCAAAGTAGGCTTTTACTTCTGTTACAGTACCGCGAACTGTTTCTTCAAACATTTTGGTGAGCTCGCGCGAAACGGAGATCTGGCGATCGGCACCCCAATAGGTAGCCATCTCGTCCATGGTTTTCATCAGGCGATGAGGCGATTCGTAAAATATAATGGTACGCTCTTCATCGGCCAAAACCTTGTATCGGGTTTGGCGGCCTTTTTTCAGGGGTAAAAATCCCTCGAAACAGAACTTGTCGGTCGGGAAACCTGAGTTAACCAGGGCAGGTACAAAGGCGGTTGCTCCCGGCAGGCATTCTACAGGCAATTCGTTTTTTAACACTTCGCGAACCAGGTAAAATCCCGGATCGGATATAGCAGGAGTACCGGCATCCGAAATCAGCGCAATCATTTTGCCTTCCTTCAAAAATTTAACAATCTCGCTTGATGCCTGGTGTTCGTTATGCTGATGGTGAGCAAAAACCTTTTTCTCTATACCAAAATGCTTTAGCAAAGGCGCCGAGGTGCGGGTATCTTCGGCCAAAATAATATCGGCCTCCTTTAATATGCGGATGGCACGAAGGGTAATATCCTCCAGGTTGCCTATCGGGGTGGGTACTAAGTAAAGTTTACCAGTTTCTGGGTTCATAGATGATAGCTAATAGATCATAGTATGTTATAGTTAGCATAGGAAAAGCCATGAACTATGAACTATAAACTATGAACAAATTATATCTTTGCTGTTCAAAAAATAAAATAATGCTGCAAGTTAGTTATATCCGCGATAACAGGGAACAGGTTTTAGAACGTTTGGCTGTAAAAAATTTCAAGCAAACAGACCTGGTTGATGAAGTAATTAAACTGGACGACAGCCGTCGTCAGACTCAGAACCGTTTAGACAATGTATCGGCAGAAGCTAACTCCGCAGCAAAACAAATAGGCGAGCTGATGCGCAACGGCAAAAAAGATGAGGCCGAAGCCATTAAGGGTAAAACCGGGGCCTGGAAAGAAGAGATTAAACAACTGGGCGATCAGTTAGCACAGATAGAAGCCGAGCTTCAGCAAAAATTGGTGTTGCTGCCTAACCTGCCGCACAGTTCTGTGCCTAAAGGCATTACACCCGAAGAAAACGAGGTTGTTTTAGAAAACGGCCAAAAGCCCGAATTGCCGGCCAATGCTTTACCGCACTGGGAGCTGGCAGCAAAATATAACCTGATTGATTTTGAACTGGGCGTTAAAATAACCGGTGCAGGTTTCCCGGTTTACAAAGGCAAAGGCGCAAAATTACAACGTGCATTAATCGCTTTCTTTTTAGACGAAGCTGAAAAAGCAGGTTATGATGAGCGCATGCTGCCATTAATGGTTAACGAGGCATCTGGCTTCGGAACAGGGCAGCTACCCGACAAAGAAGGACAAATGTACTATGTAGGCGCAGACAACCTGTACCTGATTCCTACTGCAGAGGTGCCTATCACCAACTTATACCGCGATGTAATTTTAAAAGCAGACGAGCTTCCAATTAAAAATACCGGATATACGCCATGTTTTCGTCGCGAGGCGGGTTCTTACGGAGCGCATGTGCGCGGACTGAACCGTTTGCATCAGTTTGATAAGGTAGAAATTGTACAAGTAGTTAATCCCGAAACATCTTATGATGTGTTAGAACAAATGAGCGCTCACGTGCAAGGCTTGTTACAAAAATTGGGCTTACCTTATCGTGTATTGCGTTTATGCGGGGGCGACATGAGCTTCACTGCATCACTTACCTATGACATGGAAACCTGGAGCGCAGCACAGGGCCGTTGGTTAGAGGTATCATCTGTTTCAAACTTCGAAACCTTCCAGGCTAACCGTTTAAAACTTCGTTTCCGCAATGCCGAGGGTAAAACACAACAGCCGCATACGTTAAACGGTAGCGCATTGGCTTTGCCGCGTATTGTAGCTACACTTTTAGAGAATAATCAAACTGCAGAGGGTATTAAAATACCGGAGGTATTGGTGCCGTACACTAAGTTTGAGTGGATCAATTAATCGTAATCCTGATAAAAATAAAAAGGGGGACTTGCTATTGGCAAGTCCCCCTTTTTGTATCATAACTAAGATGTTTATTGCAATTCGAGATTCAACACTGCCGATTTAAACAGCATGCTGATGCTCTCGGGTAAAGAATAGTTGCGCGTACAAGTATCTGTATAAGCCGGGGTAACGGTTTCGTGCAGAAAGTAGTTTACGCCCAGGGTTTGCAAAAGGCTGTCCGTTTTACGTTCGGCCTTGGGCTTGTAACAGCAAATTTTTGTCTTATTATAGAAAGAGTTGGTGCGGATTCGTCTTAATATCCTTTCAAATTCCGGCCCGAGATGTTCGTAATCAAAAACGATAAGATCGGGGTTCATATCATACATTACCGGAAAAATTTGGCTCACACTGGTTACATGTTTTACTTCATTTTTTTTACCTATTAGCGGCTCAGAAAAGACTTCTGGCGCAACCAATAGTATTTTTTTGGCTTTAATACGGATCATTACGTTTAAATCAATTAGGAGTAATAAATATAGGTTGTAAAAAGCAGTTTGTCAACTAATTAACATTAATATAACAAACAGCACTCATTACGTAAAGTGATGGTAATAAGTTACATCCCGTTAATTGAACTTTTAATTAGGCTGTTGCCATATTGGCAATCATAAGCCCCTAAAGCTTGACCTTATCGCGACGGAGAGAATCGCTACCTAATTTTTTTGCCGTATTATTAAAAGAGACATCCAACCTGCTTTTTGGGGCCGTGCTGGTGTATTGGCTGCCGCCTAATGTAGCCGAACTGCGTTTGATATCGCATGCCGCTATGCTAAAACTGGGCACCGGTAAGGGTGCTTTGATTTTTAATTCGCTCATAGTGTTTCGTCATTAGATAAATTATTAACGACGGCTTTCTGTTAATGTTTTGTTAAGGCCGATATTCAATACTGATTATTTGATTAATTTTGCGACTCACACGGCTAACAGTATATTGCTGAGGCCGGTATATATCAAGCATGATCCATCAAAAAATTAAGGTTCCCGTTTATTTCTGGTTGTTTGCGGCGCTGTTTGTAGCCTATGTGTTCGGTTTATTTGTTCCGCTAATGGACGAAGACGCCTCGCACCACGCCAACATTGCTCTGCACATGTTTCAGCATCACGATTATGTGAATCTGGTAGATGACCTTGGTAAAGATTACCTCGATAAGCCGCACCTGCACTTTTGGCTGGCGGCATTATCATATAACATATTCGGAGTAACAGACATAGCGTATAAACTGCCATCTTTTTTGATGACGATATTAGCCGTGTATTCTACTTTTCGTTTAGCCAGGTTGCTTTACAATCACGAAACCGGCCTTGTTGCAGCCCTGATCGTTGCCGCTGCTCAAGCCGAGTTTTTGGCCAATAACGATGTACGCATGGATGCACTGCTGATGAGCGGCATCATATTGGCAACTTGGCAATTGGTTGAAGCTATTTATTTAAACAAATGGTATAACTATGTACTCGCTGCCCTGGGGCTGGCCATTGGTTTTTGTACCAAGGGTATGATAGGCTTTGTAATGCCTTGCGTTGCCTTGTTCTTTTTGCTGTTATACCAACGCAACTGGAAGCGCATGTTCGACTGGCGGTGGATAGTCGTACTGCTGCTTTGGGGCGTATTTATATCGCCATGTGTGTACTGTTATTATCTGCAATACGACCTGCATCCCGAAAAGGTAGTGCGTGGAATGGACCATGTTTCGGGTGTTAAGTTTATCCTGTGGTCGCAAAATTTCGAGCGCCTGGAAGGCAAGCATTGGGGCAAAGGGCATAAAGATTATTTCTTCTTTTTCCACACCGCACTTTGGGCGTTTTTGCCTTGGTGTCTGTTAACGTACTACGCGTTTTTTGATCGGGTTAGTTTCTTTATCAAAAGTAAATTTGCCTACGTGAAGAAGATGGAACTGCTTACCGTAGGTACCATCATCATCATATTTGCAATTATCTCTTCATCAGGTTATCAATTGCCACATTACTTAAATGTGCTGTTCCCAATTTTTGCGGTGCTTACCGCAGGCATGCTTACCCAAAAGGCCGACGAAAATAAAACCACTACCTTAAAATACAGCCTCTACACGCAATACTTTGTAGTTGGTGCAGTGATGTTTTTATTGATACTGCTTAACCTGTGGTGCTTCCCAGTACAATCGTGGCTGGTTGGTATTGTAGCAGTGGCCTTGCTGGGCTTAATGGTTTACGTAATTGCTAAAAAAACCGAAGTATTTGGAAAGATTGTAATTGTTTCAACGCTGTTGGCTTCGCTCACTAATGTGTTGCTTAACGGCAATGTGTATATGCAACTGCTTAACAAGTATCAGTCGGGTGTAACGTTGGGAAGGATAGCCTACGATAAAAAGATCCCGGATGGAACGATTTATAACTACAATATCCATAGCTCATCGTTCAACTTCCACTCGCAACATCTTACGCCAGCAATGAACGGCATTGATACGGTTAAGGCTTATGCAGATACCACCAAAAGGCAGTTCTGGATCTATACCACCGAACAAGGTAAAGATCAATTAGAGCAAGCCGGATTAACTACAACCACTGCCTTCGGCGCCGATGATTATGGTATCACCCGCCTAACTGGCAAATTCTTAAACCCGGCAACACGACAGCAGGTTTTAGAGAAGCATTATTTGCTGAAGATTAGGTAAGACAATATAGGAGTTTGTCATCCAGAGCGGCAGCGAAGGATCTTCTTCAATAGCAAAGTTCAATATACATGGCGCAGAAGATTCTTCACTACGTTCTGAATGACAACTCACTAACACAACAAAGGCCGCCAATTATTGGCGGCCTTTGTTAGTTTTATACCCTTATTTGTTTATTTCACAATCTCAAAAGTCACATTCATTTGGGAGCTTAATTTGATCTTCTTAACATCGATATCATCTGCCGGGGGAGCGGCGTCGGCGCTGGCTTTCATCATCATTACGTTAGCACGGTAAACAGGTTGAGGGTAAACATCATTCGATACTTCCTGAATATCCAATGCACTACCCAAATGATCGCCGATGGCGGTTAACAGGTAGCCTGCTTTTTCTTTAGCAGCCATCAGGGCTTTAATTTTTAAGTCCTTTTTAAGGGCTTCGATCTTGGAGTAATCGTAGCTATCGATATTGGTGCTTTGGATACCTTTGGCATCAACCTCGCTCAGGATCTGGTTATAGGCATTCAAATCGTGAAACTTGATGCGATATTGTTTGCTGGCCAGAAAATCTGGATTCTTTTTCTTTTGGGTGACATAGTTGTATGATGACAGGCTGTTGATCGTAAAATCTTCCTTAGCCACCCCCGCATCGGCAACTGCTTTTTGCAGCTGGCGTTCCAGCACATCAATAGTGGTTTTGTTTTTGCCGTCCACGTATTCTTTAAGCGAAATAGATACATAAATAATATCGGGCGTAACTTCTTGCTCAGCCGTACCGGTTACGGAAATTTTGCGGCGCATATCAACAGTTTGCGCAAATGCAGCGAATGTAAACGTAGTAAGGGCTGCTATTAAAAGTAATTTTTTCATTTGTAAAGTTTGTTTAAAGTTTAGACGAGCCGAACCTGTAAAGTGTAACTCATCAACATAAAATATAATGCTAATGTTTGGAAGTATGACTGCCGCCTTTACGAAAGGATTAATCGAGGTAATTTATCAATTAGATAATTTGTCGATTTGTTAATAGCATTCTCTGCTAAGTAGATTCTGATGACGTCCGCCTGCAACAATGCACCACTTTTATGACTTTAAAGTCCTAAAAAGTGGTGCATTGTTTTATTTGTGGGGTAATCTTTGTTTTTCAATTGTCTGTTATTCAGATAATTGAAAATCATTTCAAACGAAAATGACTTTTAAGTAGGAACACAGTGGTGCATGTGGTGCATTGCACCACATGCACCACTATAATGTGCTTCAAAATAAAAATAGCCGCGTTTGGGGAGCGTTTTTTAGTGCGTGATATACCGTTCAAAAAATTCATAAATGCGCAGCATCTGATCTATCCGCTGGCGTACATTGCCCGATCGGCTTAACTCGTGTGTGCCTCCCGGATGCTGTACATATTCTACCGGGCGGTTTAAAACTTTAAGTGCCTTATACATCATTTCGCCCTGTACAATACCCGTGCGCAAATCTGTTTCGCCATGTAGCATCAGGTATGGGGTGGTTATTTGGTTTACATAAGTAAACGGCGACTCGCGGGCCAGTATCGGTTTGATGTTTTCGTCCCAAGGGTAGCCGCCAAAGTAAGTGGGTACCAATCGCCATGCGTTACCTTCGCCAAAAAAGGTAGTAAGATCATACACCCCGCGTTGCGATGATATGGCTGCAAAGCGTTTAGTATGCCCCGCCAGCCATGCCGTTAAATAGCCCGCGTACGAGCCCCCGGTGGCTACGGTACGATCTTTATCGCCCCAGCCTTCGGCTAATGCGCCGTCGAGGGCAGCTAATACGTCTTCGGTTGGGCCGGTGCCCCAGTCCTGGTAATTGGCTTTGGTGTAATCGAGCCCGTAGCCTCCTGAGCCGCGCGGGTTAGAATAAACTACTCCATAGCCCTGTGCACAGAAGAATTGGTACTCGTGCCACATGCTGCTTTCTCCCGGCCCCCACATAGCGGTTGGCCCTCCGTGAATCTGCAGCATTAGCGGATATTTCTTATTTTGGTCGAAATTGGTGGGTTTCATTACCCAGTATTCTACTTTTAATCCCTTGCTATTGGTGTAATATTTCTTCTCGGGGAAACTTAGTTTTTTATCCTTCAGCCATTCGTAATTGAAAGAGGTAATGCGTTTAGGGGCTTTGTTATTTAGGTCGGCAACATAAAGCTCAAATGGGTTAGCTACTTCGGTTTTAACATAAGCCATCTGTGTTTTGCTGATGTCCAGTCCGCTTAAACCCTCGTCGAAACTGCTCAATTGCTCGGGCTTAAGCGTGGCCATGTTTACCTTGTATATTGGTATGCCTCCGTTTGATTGCGCGGTGAAGTATAAAAACTTGCTGTCCTTAGACCATGCAAACCCCGTAACTATTCTATCCACCGGTATTAGCAGTTTTTTACCGGGATTCTGGAAGTCGTAGATCGCCACTTGCGGAATGCTGATCTGTTTTTCGGTATCAAACTGGTAAACTACATACCTGCCCGAAGGTGAGATAGAACTATTGCTGACCGCCATATCGGGCATGTTAATCAACTGCTTTAAAGAACCGCCCGATGCAGGCATGGTATAAACTGTAGATGTGCGGCTGCGGTCGGGATTTAGAGTGGTATCGGCCATGCCGGTTAAAATAATGCTTTTACCATCGGGCGTAAAGGTTGCGCCGTTGTAGCTATGGAAGCCAAAAGTCAACGGTTTTTCTTTGGCACCTGCTTTGGCGTCGATAACCATATAATGGTTAAAATTGAAATCGGGCTCTGTTGAGGCCTCTCCTTCAAAGTTTAACTTATTGAATACCTTTACTTTGCTATCAGCCTCATCCTGCGTTAAAAACGCACGGATCTCGTCGAGGTTGCCGTTAGCGTTCTTTTTAGTTTTTGATGGTGGAAGGTTGGTTTTAAACCCAGGTTTCTCCACAGTCCAGTAGGGGGCTTTGCGTTCGGGATTTAAGATAGAATCCTTTAGCATTTCGGGGTAGGAGAGGTTCACCGAATACAATATCTTGCTCCCATCCGGCGACCACTGTGGCATACTCGCCCCGTGGCTATCGTTGGTTAGTTGTATAGGCTCCCCACCGTTAAGCGCCATTATAAATACTTGTGTTTTACCTTTTACTACACGTGTGAAGGCCAGCTCACTATCATCCGGCGACCATGCAGGCTGCCCACTGCTTAGTGCAACTGTGGTAAGTGGGCGGGCAGGTGCGCTGCCATCTGCCGGTACCAGCCAAATTTGGTTACGATATGCATATTCAGCCTTATTGGTTTCATCTGGTACGATAGAGGTAACCCTGAAAGCGATTTGTTTACCGCTATGCGAAAACGTAACACTGTTGATCTGCTTAATGCGCGTCATGTCGGTTACGGTAATGGCTTGGGTGCCTTGCTGAGCCTTGAGACTAAATAAGCTGCCGCTGAGTAGTAAAAGGAGTAAAGTCTTTTTCATGCTAAGGGATTAAGCTTAAAGATAACAGAATGATTTGAAGATGTGCTGATTTGAAAATTTGAAAATGAGATGTCGATTTGAAGTTGATGGTGTGTTGATTCGAAGATTTAAAAGAAAATGGAATGTTGGATCAAAACAAAAGAGCCATACCACAAGGGTACGGCTCTTTTAAATTTATCTTCAAATCCGCAAATTATCGGATTTTCAAATCCACAAATATTATTCTTCCAACACTTCGCTGTGCGGGCTGCTGATCTCAATTTCCTGATGTTTGAAATAGCGTTTCTGGTAAAGCAGGATCATAATTACCCCCACTGAGATAGCCGAATCGGCAACGTTAAATATCGGGCGGAAAAACTCAAAATCCTGACCAGCCCATATAGGCACCCATGATGGGAACGTACCACGAATAATGGGGAAATAAAACATATCAACCACGCGGCCCTGAAAAACAGGTGCGTAGCCATAGATCATACCGTAAACGGTAGAGTCGATAATATTACCCACTGCGCCGGCAAATATCAAAGCCATGTTCATGATCAAACCACGATGATATTTGTGTTTGATAAGGTATACAAGGCCATAGCCAATACCTACAACAGCACCAATGCGGAACAGGGTAAGCGCTAATTTGCCTAATTGGCCGCCCAGTTCCCAGCCAAAGGCCATTCCATTATTTTCGGTGTATAAAAGCATACCACGACTGCCTAAAAATTCTATACGCTCGCCGAGGTACATATGGGAGTGCACCCATATTTTAACAGCCTGGTCTACCAGAATTATAAGCAGTGCAGTGAAAAACGGTTTGGTATAAACAGCCCTCATTTAGTATTGCTTCAATTTTGCTTCCATACTTAAAGTAGTATGAGGCACAGCACGTAAACGCTCCTTTTGGATCAGTTTGCCGGTTTCGCGGCAAACACCATAGGTTTTATTTTCAATACGAACCAACGCAGCTTCTAATTGCTCAATAAATTTTTTCTGACGTGCTGCCAGTTGGTTTATCGACTCTTTTTCTAAAGTTGCAGATCCATCTTCTAAAGTTTTATAAGTACCGGCAGTATCGTCTGTACCGTTTAAGTTAGGGTTACTTAGTGATGATGCCAGGGCATTAAGCTCTTCGCGTGCACCACGGATCTTGTCTAATATTAGTTCTTTAAATTCCTGTAATTCTGAATCAGAATATCTGGTTTTTTCTGGTTGTTCTGGTTTCATTATATTTTCGTTATAGCAATCAATAATTCAACATCGTCGATAACCACGGTTTCGGCATCGGTTAAATCGCTGTCGAACTGAATGTTATCGGCTAAAATTTCGGCGCAAATATATGACAAATTGTTTTTTACCGCTCCGCTGATCAACGGATGCTCACTGAGGCGGACACTTATCTTGTCTGTAACTTCAAAATCTTTGCTCTTACGCAGGTTCTGGATACGATTTATCAGTTCCCTGGAGATTCCTTCCTGCTTAAGCTCTTCGGTAATGGTAACATCTAAAGCAACAGTTAGTTTTCCTAAAGTTGCAACTTGCCATCCCGGTACGTCTTCGGCCGAAATCTCTACTTCTGATAGCAATATAGTATATTTTCCGTCAAGTACTGCAATCTCACCCTCATTTTCTAGTCCTGAAATCTCCGCATCGCCAAAGGCGTTAATGGCGTCGGTAACGGGCTTCATATCCTTGCCTACTTTTTTACCCAGGGCTTTAAAGTTAGGTTTGATCTTCTTTTTAACAAAGCCGGCGGTATCGGTAATAAATTCTATATCCTTAATGTTGGTTTCGGTAAGGATCAAATCTTTAACGCCATCTACCTGGTGCTGAAATGATGCATCTAATACCGGCAATAAAATTTTGCTCAATGGCTGGCGTACGTTAATACCCACCTTTTTGCGAAGCGATAACACCAGCGATGAGATATCCTGTGCCAGCTGCATACGCTGCTCTAACTCAACATCAACTAATTCCTCGTTGTAAACAGGGAAGTTAGCCAGGTGTACCGACTCGAAGTTTTCTTTACCGGTGGTGCTGTTTAAATCGCCATATAAACGCTCTGCGAAGAACGGTGCGATGGGCGACATCAGCTTAGAAATAGTTACCAAACAAGTATATAAAGTTTGGTAAGCCGATAGCTTATCGTTAGAGTTGTCTGATTTCCAGAAACGACGACGGCTTAAACGTACGTACCAGTTACTCAAATGCTCGTCAACAAACTCCTGTATAGCACGGGCTGCTTTGGTTGGTTCGAAATCGGCATAAAAACCATCAACCTCCTGGGTTAAGGTGTTTAATAACGAAATGATCCAGCGGTCAATTTCCGGGCGGTCTGCCAGGGCAATTTCGGCCTCGCTGTAGTTAAACTTATCGATATTGGCATAAAGCGCAAAAAACGAGTAGGTGTTATAAAGCGTACCAAAGAATTTACGGCGAACCTCGTCTATACCCTCAATGTTAAATTTAAGGTTATCCCAAGGCGATGCATTGCTGATCATGTACCAACGCGCAGCATCTGCGCCGTATTGCTCAATAGTTTCGAACGGATCGGTAGCGTTACCTAAACGCTTAGACATTTTGTTGCCGTTTTTATCCAGCACTAAACCGTTTGATACCACGTTTTTAAACGCTACACCCGGGTTTCCAACTAATTGGTTAACTGCCTTTACTTCGTCGCTGGCTTCGCTAAGCATTACTGCTATCGCATGCAGAGTAAAGAACCAGCCGCGGGTTTGGTCAACACCTTCGGCGATGAAATCTGCCGGGTAGGCATTTTCAAATTGCTCTTTGTTCTCAAACGGGAAGTGCCACTGTGCGTAAGGCATAGCGCCAGAGTCGAACCAAACGTCGATCAGGTCTGGCTCACGGAACATTTTGTTGCCGTTTGATGAAGTAAGGATCACATCATCCACAAACGGACGGTGCATATCGTCGAGTTTAAAGCCCGCCGGCATAAAGCCTGCCGCGATAGACTTTTCGATCTCCTCGTTCATTTCGGCAATAGAACCGATACATTTTTCTTCCGAACCATTTTCCTCGCGCCAGATCGGCAGTGGGGTACCCCAATAGCGCGAACGCGACAGGTTCCAGTCTACCAGGTTTTCCAGCCAGTTACCAAAACGGCCGGTACCGGTAGCTTCGGGTTTCCAGTTAATGCTTTTGTTAAGTTCAATCAGTTTATCCTTAACGGCAGTGGTTTTAATAAACCAGCTATCCAGCGGATAGTATAAGATAGGCTCATCTGTACGCCATGAGTGCGGGTAGCTGTGCTCGTATTTCTTAACGTCGAACGCCTTGTTATCTTCTTTTAGTTTGATAGAGATCAATACGTCAGTTGGCTTAAAGCCTTCTACTGCACGTTCTTCGGCGCTATAATATTCTTCTTTAACGTAACGGCCTGCAAAATCAGTAACCTCGTCAACAAAACGACCTTGTTTGTTCACCAGTGGAACTTCCTTGCCATTTTCGTCGAGCACCATTACAGATGGTACGTTATTTTCTTTACAAGCTCTAAAGTCATCCGCACCAAAAACAGATGCAGTATGTACGATACCGGTACCATCCTCAGTGGTCACAAAGTCGGCCGGGATAACGCGGAAAGCGTTTTGCTCCAGGTCGGCATTTGTAACATAGTTCATTAACTGATGGTAGTGTAAGCCAACCAGGTCGCTGCCCTTAAATTCGGCCTTAACAACCCACGGGATTACTTTATCGCCGCCTTTATAATCTTCGAAAGACGCGTTTTCGCCTTCTGCTTTAAAATATTTGCTAACCAGTACTTTGGCCAATACAACGCTTACCGGTTGGTAGGTGTATGGGTTAAAGGTGCTGATCTTTACATAGTCGATTTTCTCGCCAATGGCAAGGGCGCAGTTTGATGGCAAGGTCCACGGGGTGGTGGTCCATGCTAAAATTACGGTATCTTCGTCAGGGCTTTCAAATAGGGTAGGGATTAAAGGGTGCTGCTCATCACTTTTTAAGTGAAACTGGGCAACAATAGAAGTATCCTTCACCATTTTGTATGTACCCGGCTGGTTCAGCTCGTGCGAGCTTAAACCGGTACCCGATTTCGGCGAATAAGGCTGCACGGTATAACCTTTATACAACCATCCTTTTTTGTAGATCTCTTTCAAGATCCACCAAAGCGACTCGATGTATTCGTTTTTGTACGTGATGTACGGATCATCAAGGTCAACCCAATAGCCCATCTTTTCGGTAAGGTCGTTCCACACGTCGGTAAATTTCATTACCTCTTTGCGGCAGGCCTCGTTATAATCTTCGATAGAGATCTTTTTGCCGATATCATCTTTGGTAATACCTAAAGTTTTTTCAACGCCAAGCTCAATCGGCAAACCGTGGGTATCCCAACCGCCTTTACGTTTAACCTGGTATCCTTTAAGCGTTTTATAACGACAGAAAATATCTTTGATAGAGCGCGCCATAGCATGGTGAATGCCCGGCATGCCGTTGGCACTTGGTGGACCTTCGTAAAAAGTATAAGGGTTATCTGCCGGACGGCTGCTTACACTTTTTTCAAATATGTTGTGCTGTTTCCAGAACTCCAGTACATCCTTGCCTATCTGGGGTAAATTAAGTTGCTTATATTCCTTGTACATCAATGTGTTCGCCTCAATTTTAAGAGGTGCAAAATTACGGAAATTATATCTTAAAAAGGAATTGCCCTGCCTAATTCCCTATAAAGCAAAGGCATCCTGTAAATGAAGGATAACAGACTACAAAAAAAGCCCCCCGGTTTTCGGAGGGCTTTTCTATATCGTTGATCTATATAGTTATATCACCCTCCATTTGTTGCAAATGGCAGTAATAATAATTATAATGATGTTATGGCGCTGTAGTGTCATTTTTACAATATGCAAGGTAGGGATTAGCGTGAGTTTCTGCAAATAATAAATTTCAAACCTTTAATTGCTGTCGCAAGGTTAGCATAGCGTAACTTGTGATACGACAGTTGAAAGCTTTCAGCTTCCGTAAGGTGGAACCTTAACCAAGTGCTACCACACCGATGGCAATCGGGGTCGTAGTGTATGTGCTCCCCTTTTAGGGGGCTGGGGGGCGTCTTAATATATTGCCCTGCTTGCACCGCCATCAACCTGCAAAGTTGTACCGGTAATATAAGATGCTTGCTCGGAAGCCAAAAAGGCCACGGCTGCTGCAAATTCTTCAGGTTTGCCGATGCGACCCAGTGGGATGCTGGCGGCTTTTTGCTTAATGGCCTCGTCCGGGTCCTGATCTTTGGGAATGGTATGCTTGATGCGATCAGTTAAAATTAAACCCGGCGCCACGTTGTTTACCGTGATATTATAAGGGCCAAATTCATCGGCCATCATTTTGGCCATGCCTACAACGCCCATTCGCATGGCGGTTGAAAGAACGGAATTAGTTAAGACTGATTTAATAGAACCGCTAACCACATTAATGATACGGCCGGAATCTGACTTTTTAAGATAGGGCAGTGCTAACCGGCTGTTGCGCGCAAAGGCCAATAAAATATCATCGAAAGCTTTTTTCCAGGCCTCGTCGTCAAAGTTCTCAAACTTATCAAAGGGCGGGCCCCCGGTGTTGTTGATCAGGATGTCGATGGCTCCAAATCGCTCAACTGTTTGCTCAATCAGCGACTTGATATCCGCTGGATTAGAAACATCGGCAGCAATGGCTGTTACGCTTCGGCGGGTTTCTTCTTTAATCTCAGCGGCGGTGGCATCCAGTTGTTCCTGGTTGCGCGAACTAATGATCACGGTTGCACCTTCGTCGGCCAGGGTGGTAGCAATAGCTCTGCCCAGGCCTTTGCTGGCAGCTAGTACAATGGCTATTTTATTGCTTAGTTTTAAATCCATAAGTTGATTTAATAGGGACTATAGCAATAACAATAATCAGCGTAGCTTGTTCTTATAAAGCGGGTGCTTCCATTTCTGCAAGCGGCTCTGCAATGGCTTCTGTTTTCTTATTGCGTTTCTCTAAGCTAAGTAAAAAAGCAGGAAGTAGCGTAAGGTTAGTGATCATTGCAATTAACAAAGTGATCGACAATAAAATACCCAATGCTACTGTGCCTCCAAAGGTAGAAGCCGCAAAAATACCAAAGCCAAAGAACAACACCGTTGCAATATAGATCATACTTACACCCGTTTCGCGAATGGTATCTGAAACCACCTGCGAAATGCTCTTTTTACCATTGTGCAACTCCTGACGGTAGCGGGTTAGGAAATAGATAGTTTGATCGGAAGAGATCCCCATTGCAATGCTGAAGATCAATATCGTCGACGGCTTCAACGGGATGCCAAAGAAGCCCATAATGCCGGCAGTAATAATCAATGGGATTAAGTTAGGCAATAACGAGATCAACACCATTTTCAGCCCGCGGAACAGAATCCACATAATAATACCGATCAGGAAAATGGCCAGGGCCAAACTTTCGTATAAGTTTTTAATCAGGTAGTTGTTGCCCTTTACAAATATGACACTGCTACCCGTAAGCTCTACATGGAAGTTTTTTGGGTTGAAGATAGAATCAATGCGTGGTTGCAGTTCGGTAAAAAGACTATTCAGTTTTTTAGAGCCGGCATCAACCATCTGGAAACTAATGCGGGTGGTTTGTTTGGTGCTGTCCAAATAGTTCTTCAGCATATTGGTGCCTTTACCCGAGTTGGCTGCGTAGCTTAAAATAAAGTTTTGCTCTAAGCCATCAGGTAAACGGTAAAACTCTTGTTTGCCGCCATAAAATGCCTGGGTGCTGAATTTAAGTACTTGTATTAATGATAACGACTTACTAAACTCTGGGTACGACGAGATCAGGTCTTCCAGTTTTTCTACCTTGCGCATTACAGCAAGATTGGTTAAGCCATTTTTATGTTTCGACTCCACGCTAACCTCAAGAGGTAATACTCCTTTAAAGCTGCTTTCGAAGAAACGAAGATCGCTTAATATGGAGCTGTTTTTAGGTAAATCGTCAACTATATAGCCGTTTACATTAATGCGGCTCATGCCATAAAAGCATATCATAACTAATATGGTAGTGCCTATATAAATAGCTGGACGGGCGTTTTGCACCAAATAGTCTATCTTCTGCAAAAAGAAGCTGATAAACTTTCGGTCTTTAATACCGCTTTGACGTTGCTTTGGCGCTGGCAAGTAACTGAATATAACTGGTATCAACACCAAACTTAAAGCAAATGTTGCCATAATGCTTAGCGAGGCAACCAGGCCAAATTCCATCAAGATCTGGCTGTTGGTAAAGCATAACACGCCAAAGCCGATAGCCGTAGTAACATTGGCAATAAAAGTAGTAATGCCCACTTTCTCTATCACAATGTACAGCGACTTCATTTTGTCGCCCGTTAAGGCAAACTCGTGATAATATTTATTAAGGATAAAAACACAGTTAGGGATACCAATAACCACTACCAATGGAGGGATAATGCCAGTAAGCAACGTGATGTTAAAATGATTAAGCACTAACAAGCCCAGGCTCCATATTACACCCAACACAACCACAAAAACCGGGAAAATAACTGCGTAGGCCGTACGAAAGAACAGCAGCAGAATAATAGCAGTAATCAGCAACGATAAACCTAAGAATAAAGCAAACTCGTGCGATACCAGATCGCTTACAACAGTGCGGATTAACGGTAGGCCAGAGGCGTGTACCTGTATGTGGTGTTTTTGCTCAAAAAGTTTACCCTGGCGCATAATCTCGTTAATAACCGGGATTCGGGCAGGGGAGTTAACTACCTTGTTATCAAAAGTAATGGCCATTAAGGTCGACTTGTGGTCTTCACTCAACACTAGACCGTCATAAAACGGCAGTCCTAAGATTTGGTTACGAACGCTATCTAATTCCTGATCCGAAGTTAATTTATGGGTGATCAGCGGTTTTAAAACAAATCTGTGCTGAACGGTATCTTTGGTAAGGTTGTAAATATTAGCCAGCGAAACCACAGCCTTAATGCCGTTAAGGTGTTGTACGTTTAGGCCTAACTGATACCAGTCGTTAAAAAGATCTTTTTGAAAAAGGTTGTCGGACTTGATGCCTAAAACCAGTGCTGTACCATCCTGCCCAAATTTTTTCTGAAATTTGGTGAACCTGATATAGGCAGAATCTGTTACCGGCAATACTTTGCCTGCATTGTAAGTAAGCTTTACCTGGCTGGCCTTGAAGCCCATAAATGCACTAAGCAGAGTAACTATGATGATAACCGCTAAACGGTTTTTGAGGATGAGGTCAGCAATCTTTTTCCAGATCATGCTTTATTAAATAGTAATGAACAAATAAGGCGGCAAAACTACAAAAATATTCAAATGAGGCGTTTGGCTAATGAGAATGTGACAATGCGTTGGCATTGGGTTGTCTGTTGCCGGTTATCTGTTGTCTGTAAATAAGAATATGTATTTTTGGATTGATGAAGAAACTGATCCGGGGATTTGGTTATGCCTTTAAGGGTTTGGCATATGCTGCGCAAACCCAGTTAAATTTCAGGATACACCTGGGCGCTATGCTTATTGCGCTGGCATTGGGTTTCTATCTTCATATTTCTACCGCCGAGTGGTGCTGGATAGTGGCCTGCATTGCTGCCGTATTGATAACTGAATTGCTGAATACGGCAATAGAGATTTTGGTAGACCTGGTTTCGCCCGAATACAATGCAAAGGCCGGGCATATTAAAGATGTATCTGCTGCTGCAGTTTTAATAACAGCGATATTCGCCGCTATCGTGGGTGCCATAATTTTTATCCCGAAATTTTAATCATGCTGCACAAAACCCTCGGAATAGTTTTTAAGGTAACCGATTACCAGGAGAGTAGTGTAATTGTACAGGTGTTTACCGAGAAATTCGGGATGCAATCTTACATCATTAACGGCGTGAAGAAACCGAAAGCCAAAATATCACGTAATATTTTGCAACCCTTGCATTTGCTGGATATGGTGGTTTACCATAAAGGTTACGACACCGTGCAGCGGATAAAAGAACTTAAAAGCGCAGTAGTTTTGCAAACCATTCCTTACGATGTGGTGAAAAGCAGCATTGTGATATTCCTAAACGAGGTGCTTTACAAGTCGGTAAAAATGCAGTCGCCCGACGAGCAATTGTTCGAGTATATTTTTCATTCTATCGAATGGCTGGATAACCGCCAGGGCAACCTGGTTAACTTTCATCTGGTGTTTTTGGTAGGTTTAACGCGCTATCTTGGTTTTTACCCGGATGATAGCAATACCGCAGGGTGCGATTATTTTGATATGAAAGATGGTGTGTTTACCCGTTATAAGCCTGATGGTGTACAATATCTGTCGCCGCCACATACTCAAAACTTTAATGCGCTTTTAAAATTTAACTACGATGATATGCATCAGCTTAAATTAAATAACGATGAGCGACGTTACCTGATTGGTAAGCTAATGGATTATTACGCGCTGCATATAGAGGGTTTTGGCAACATCCGCTCTAACGAGATATTGGAAGAAGTATTAAGCTAAAAAAGCCGGCAAAATTTGCTTGCCGGCTTTTAAAATATTATTTGCCCGGTTCTGCAACCACGCTGCCCTGGGCATCTTGCCCAAGCACGGTTTTGCGTATAAAATCAATATTAGATGGCGGTAGCTCTGGGCCGGAAGTTTGTATTAACGAGCCATCTGGTTGTATTTCCAGGTCTGCATTGATGTTGTTGTCTATATGCAGATGTAAAATGTTGCCTTCTTTATCTACTGTGCATTCCAATTCGCGATCAGAATAACTCATGCTGAACTTTTTTTTGCCATCAGGAGTGTTATTTGTGTTGTCGGTCATAGCGTTGGTGTTTATTTTTATAACAGCTTTGGTCTGCCGATGTTTTGTCTTTAGTTTGTTGATTAGATTTAAATCGCAGTAAATGAGTTGATTAAAATGTGATATGGATTTTTTGAAAATTTATTTTGAATAATAAATCAAGGTTTCTATATTTGCATTCCCAAAAGGGAGCATAGCTCAGCTGGTTCAGAGCATCTGCCTTACAAGCAGAGGGTCACAGGTTCGAATCCTGTTGCTCCCACATCAAAAGCCTAACAGAAATGTTAGGCTTTTTTGTTGACCTAATCTTTATGTATCACATTTATATTCTTCACTCTGCAATACTCGATCGCTATTATATTGGCTCTACACAGAACGTAGCAGAGCGGTTGCGCCGTCATTTGAGCAATCACAAAGGTTTTACAGCCCGTGCATCTGATTGGGAGTTGGTTTATCAGGAAAACTTACCAAATTGGGAATCGGCCCTGATGAGGGAAAAGCAAATAAAAGGTTGGAAAAGCAAGCTAATGATTCAAAAACTAGTTAGCCAGAGAGCATAGCTTAGCTGGTTTAGTGCATCCCGATTTTACATCGGGAGTGGTCACAGGTTCGAATCCTGTTGCTCCCACATCAAAAGCCTAACAGAACTGTTAGGCTTTTTTGTTAACCTAACTTATCACAAGTTTATAGGTTGTTTAGTTTGACAATAGAGATGTTCTATCCGCTCTGGTTTTAAACTCAAGCTTCTGTGCTTGCTGTTTTGTTCTTTTCTGCTAACTATGAGAAGATTAGCCCTAATAGATTTGTAAATAAATCCCATGTTAAATGCGAACAGCGCAGCCTCCTACTTGCTAACCAAATCATAACACACTTATTACAATATAATGAAGCACAAAATGTAGGTACTAAGGTATATTAGTATATAAACTTAAAACCTATGAAAAAGCTACTTATCATTTCTTTATCCGCTATGGCTATGTTCTCAGCCTGCAGTACTTATCAGATGAACACTGTTAGCAGTACTAATACCCAACACGACGATAAGACCGGGGAATTTAAATTCGAGAACGATTCCATACGAATTGTTTATTCTTTTGCCGGCGAAAATGCTCCAATACACATGAATATTTATAATAAGCTTAACGAGCCGGTTTATGTAGACTGGGAACGCTCTGCATTAATTACCGGCGAACGCAGTTACAGCTATGCCGACGAAACGGTACAGATAAGCGGCGATGCTACCAGTACCTCTATCGGAAGAGGGCTTACATTTTCAAATTCAAGCATTAACGCCCAGGCAACGTTGCCTAAAAATGTTGCCTTTATTCCGCCGCATACCCAGATTAGTAAAACGGCCTCTAAAATTAACGGCCATTTCTTTCAATATATTTCCGATAGCGCTTTCGTGAAAACCAAATTGGTATCCAGTTTCGGCGCTACTGGCTTAAATGCAAAAGTGGCGCAGTTCGATAAAGCTAATACACCGCTGTTCTTCAAAAATTATTTAACAGTGTACACGCTAAATGGAAACACGCCAAAGCTTGCAACTTATCAAAATGATTTTTATGTGTCGAAAGTGGTTCGGTCGTCGCAAAGTCCGGAGAATTTTGAATTTTATCAGGGCGGAAGAGGCGATTTTTTTACCAATAGTGGAGGTAATTAAGCATATATTCATTATAAAAACAAAACCCTTTGAGCTTATTATCAAGGGGTTTATTGTTGTGTTAGCTTTTTTTATAAGTATAGGCTTGTAATATAAATTATAGCGTTTATATTTGCAGTCCCCAAACAGCTGGGGAACGATGCTGCACCGGCAGAGCTACCCGTCGATTAATCGGGTCTGCTAGGAAGGCATTCAACATATATCGTAAGTGTTTCCTCTGGGAAATGTTTACGAAACGGGAGCTTAGCTCAGCTGGTTCAGAGCATCTGCCTTACAAGCAGAGGGTCACTGGTTCGAATCCAGTAGTTCCCACTAGAAGCCTAACAGAAATGTTAGGCTTTTTTGTTGAAGATACTTTGCTGCGGTTCGGCGGTCAGGGCATCCCGATTTTACATCGGGAGCGGTCACTGGTTCGAATCCAGTAGTTCCCACTAGAAGCCTAACAGAGATGTTAGGCTTTTTTGTTGAAAATACTTTGCCGCGGTTTGGCGATTAGGGCATCCCGATTTTACATCGGGAGAGGTCACTGGTTCGAGCCCAGTAGTTCCCACTGGAAGATTAGGAGTGTAATTACTTCAGCCACTTGATATTGATTTTTATTTTTAATTGTTATCTACTATCTTTATAAATATCATCAAGACTACTCCGCAGTTTTAGAGCCTACTTTTTAATTTAAACAGTTGGCGTCTCCGCGATCTTCTTTGCAACTAACCACAATTTAAGAATCAGTAAATCCATAACCGGCAAGAAAATACCTTCTTAGCAGTTCCTCCATCACTCGCTTAACCTCAACTTTAGTTACTGTGATCGAAAACTTCCATATCTTTCATCAAAGGAGATTTGTTTCTCTATCAGATACAAGAAATGATCAATCGATTTTTTTGGAAAATTACTGTGAATCAAAAAAAAACTTTCCATTTTTTCCTTTTGTAATTTTCTGCGATCATACCCCTGAAAGGCAGGAACTGGAAAGCTTGTTAAGCAACTGCGATACTTATCCAACGAATTTAAAATCTATTATCCTTATCCTAAATAAGCGACTTACCAGTGATCTTGCTAATCATCTTCAACTGTTATCAACAGGTATTGATGACATTATTGAGTGGACAAATGAAAAAGAAATTGTCTGTTATCTTGAATCAAAGTTTAAACGAATTAAACTTATAGACGAAGCACTGAAATCACCGGAAGTAAAAAATTGTCTTATTGGCGACAGTATGATATGGAAAAACTTCCTTCACGAAATAGCAGAAACTACGATATTTTCCAATGCTTCTGTTTTATTGATCGGCGAATCCGGAACGGGTAAAGAATTAATTTCAAAGATGATTCATGCACTGGACAATCGCCCGGATAAGAAAAAATTGATTATTGTGGACTGCACCACCATTGTTCCGGAGTTATCGGGCAGCGAGCTATTCGGGCATGAACGCGGTTCTTATACAAACGCTATACAATCAAGAGAAGGCGCATTTGCGCTGGCAAACGGAGGCTCACTTTTCTTAGATGAAATTGGAGAACTACCTATAATGCTGCAGGCGGAATTATTACGTGTATTACAAGAAGGCACCTATAAAAGAGTTGGCAGCAACAACTGGCAAAAAACCAGCTTCCGGCTGATATGTGCTACCAACAGAGATTTAAAAGTATTGGTTGAGGAAGGAAAATTTCGAAAAGACCTATTTTTCAGAATCTCTGATTGCCAATTCCATGTTCCCTCGCTGGAAGAAAGGCGGGATGACATACCGGTATTGGTAAATCATTTTTTATCTCAATTTTTCGATAAAGAAAAATGCCCCGATGCAGATAAGCCAGTGATGGAATATCTTTTAAAAAGAAAATATCCAGGCAATGTGCGCGAACTTAAACAACTGGTACAACGCCTATCTTTAAAACACATCGAGCATAAAAAGATAACCATAGGCGAAGTCCCTCCCGAAGATAGGGGCGCGTTATGCATAGATACTAACCAAGTCGAAAAAAACAGCATAAATGTGTTTATCCGTAAAGCGTTGTTAAGTGGCGAAAACTGGTGGAACCTCAAAAATAAGATATCAGAAACTGCCATACAGGTGGCACTGGAGTTGGAAATTAACAACAAGCAAAAAGCCGCAGAGCGGCTTGGTGTAGATGTAAGAACGGTACAACAATATGTTAAGAAGAAGGGCATTTCGACTTAAAGCAGTTTGTTACCCCGATAACTAGCTAACTTTTATTATTGAGTCCACTTTCCGGATTGATCAAATTGTCCGTTTCCGTAAAGTTTTAATTCAAGTATATAAATATCATCGTTAAAGATAGGCTTGCTAAAACGGTAAACAAAGGTTACAGAAACGGCGGCAATTGGTTGTACTCCATTAATTATATAACTGGCTGCGTCTGGCATTATTTCCCCCGTAACACTCAGCCCCCAGCCTAAGGCATCATTGGTGTTTGTGTTTACCATAGAAATACTACCGATGGAATAGCCATTGGTCCAGTATCGCACTTCAAACCGGGCTGAAATTTTTTCCATACCAAAAACATTCAGCCTGCTTTGTTTAACAGCTATAGTACGTTGCACCCATTGCCCGGCATTTTGATAACGCGCCTGATCAAATGGCGATTTTATACCATCGAGTTTTTGTAAGTTCCAGCTGATATCTCCCTGGTTGCTAAAAATATCTTTGAGTATCGTATATCCAAGAGAAGCGGCCGCAATTGCCGGGCCCACAACGGGTATGGGAGGCGCAACCTCGCCCTGAAGGCCCCTTGGCGCCTGGATCCGAATGGCACCAATCCGGATTTTTTTGTGAACGGGGCCCCGTATAATCCGATTGTTTGAAGAGGAACTTCCTCTTTGTGGGGGATAACCCGATTGATTTGGCATCTCAAATTCGGGAGACAATTCGTATCCTAACTCCTGGTTATAATTTTCATACTCAGGGTTAAACTCATATTGTTGTTGCATGGTTATGGTTTTTAGTGTAAAGTGATCTGTTTACGTTCGATTTAATTAACCTTAAAAAATTCCTTCCTAATATCATATCTTCCGCTTCGCCTGATAAATGAAGTGCATAGATCTTGGTAAGTTCTACACCCGGGTGAATCCAGGGGCCATCACTGCCAAACAAAATCTTTTCCGGCCCAGCTCGTTGCAAAGCTTCCTGCAGTACATCAAACCTCCTCACGGCAGAAGTATCCGTGTAAATATTTTTATACCTTTCTAAAATACTGATAAAGCCAACCTGTGCCTTCCAGTCGTCGGCAAAACTGCTTAAGTGCGGGATTATAAAGTTTACTTCCGGATATTCGTTCGCAATTAGTTCGACCGGACCTAATTCGCCCATGGGGTCGTATAAAACCGGTATCTTAAACTTCTTAGCTGCTTCGCATATCTCCCGGGAAATCCTTGCATCATAACGGTGCACCTTCAGCCCGCAGAAATTGTAATTTAAGACTGCAGTTTTTACCATTTCGTAAACCTTGCCAGCATCCCTAACTGCGTGAATAAAAGCAAAACCGTAAAAGCGGTCGGGACTTTGATTAACTATTTGTGAGACCCCATAATTCGCTCGGGAATAATTGGAATGGAACGCAGCGAAAAGATTGGTTTTAGTGATACCATATTCGTCGGCCCACATTAAATAATCTTTTAATGATGCACTGGTATCCCATGGTCCAGTTAGCCCATCTCCTTTTCCCGCGTGGCAATGACAGTCAATAATCATGGCGTTTCCAAAAACTGTTAACGAAAAATGATTAATACTTTCTCAAAAATTGCCTTTGCTTAATATGCTTCTGGTGTATCAGCATGCCGGGCAAAAGATATTTGTCTGCCGGGTTGATGTTTATATTCGGAGCAGCCAGATCAATGCCCGTTACGGTATAATAACTGTGAATATATCGCTGAATAGCATCCCTGAAAGCATCAGCCCAATTAGTGGCATGGTCTCTACGGCTCTTGTTTGTCCAGTCGCCCAGGCGTATACCTAGAGTGATCTTTTCTCCGTAAACGGCCAGGTCTCTGTAAAAACTTATGCTGGTATTATCCCAGCCCTGCAGGCTTTTCATGCTATCTACCCTATCCATCCACGGTTCTTCATACGGCACCATGATCCTGCCGCCTAAAAATTCCCTCACTTCTGGCCTGGCAAGTATCCACTGTTCCATTAACGCCTCTACCCTGGCAACGGTTGGCAAGTCGCCATACTGATTATGGGCACCTTCGGCCAGCACGCGGTGTGTATCTCTCAGCGCGTTTAATAATTTAAAGCCGTCGGGCCTTATAGTTGTGTTATCCGATTGTACAAAATATTCTGTGGCTTCAAATAATAGTTGGTTAAACGACAGCAAAAAATTAGATCTCCTGTCGGCGGGGTTAAAGCCGGGTTTCATATTGCTCAGCACGCACAAGTCATACTCACTGGCATATTCATAATTTCGGCGGGTAGATGTTAAACGATGCTGTGCATCCTGAATGAAGCCCCATAAAATATTATTAAGCGGGCGCAAAGGATCTAAAGCGAAGTTGAGCAGAGGGTCTTTGAAACCATTTTTTATATTTTGAAACCTTCTTGCTATGGCAGCCATCGATTGATTAACCTTCCCCTCTTCGTACCAGTAATTCCAAATCAATTCGATAAGCGTTGCGTCAGCATCGGCCTGTAAAAAACCTGTTTCCTGCGCGCGCGGATCGGTTACAAAATATTCTTTGAGCTTTGATTTTATCAGATCATAGTAGGGTATAATTTTATCCCTGCCAAGGTAATCGCCGATATCATATTTTTCATAGTCGCTATCGTGCAAATGGTTTTTTATTTTATAAACCCTTTCAACGTATCGCTCGGTAGCAAATTTCAGCAAACTATAGGCTTCCGTCCGGTTAAATGGCAATCGCCTGGAGTCTACTCTTCTTTCCGGCGCTGGATATTCATGTACAGTTCCTTTCGATAGGTCGGCGCTAAGAATATCATCAATAAAATTGCGGTAATGATTGAAATCAAACTTGTAATTATTGATCAAATCCCAAAAAGCCTGGTCTTTCGTAGGTCCCCCGGTCGACGGAGTTAATCTAATTTCCAGAGGCCCTTTAAAATCAATCGACTTCACATTGACATCCACATCGTTTTCGATGATGTTGGATACAACATTTGAATTTTCTCCGTCGGGCGACTGCACATTCAGCGTTATTTCTTCCGGAACAGTTTTACCTATGGTGATGTAATTACCCTTTTCATTGATGGTCTGAGTAATTCCTTTATATTCCACCCCGATCATATCGTCAGACCACACTTCCGTATCAACACTAAAGTTTCTCTCTAGCGTAAACTTCTTATAAAATTTGTACGCGCCGTCTTTATTTCTTCTCGCGACAGAAATTTCAAAATCTGAAGGATCATAAATCCGTTCTGATTGCGGTATTATAATAATTCTTGTCATGTGTTTATTTTTTAGTGGTTGTTAATTTCTCGCAAAAGCCCAATGTCGCAACTGGCGTGTGAGCACGGAGCTTTCGGCACTGGCGTCTATCTCCAGCTCTGCCTTAGCCTGGCCCATCACGGCAAATACAAGTGTTGGGGGCATAGCGCTCAAGCTTATTTTTTTTTTGTTCCATAATTGATAGAGTTGTTTTAATTTATCCGGTTGCCTTTCTGCAATTGGAAAAAGTTCCATGAGCTTCTTTCCTCTCATTTCCTTTGTTGAGTGATGTATTAAAATTTCAATAAAAGCATCCAGTTCCAACTCAATAGCATTCATGATCCGCAAAGATTCTTTATCTAATCCTTCTCTTGGATAAAATGAATTCCACATCAGCCAAAGTTTATCCCATTGAGGATGAGGGTAAAATCTCTTTCCAAACCAGCAGCTGATTTGAACTCTGAGGTAAGGTGCAGGGTGAGGATCATTCATATCCAACCTGAATTGGAAATATCTCGGAAGTGTAACTACCCCCATTAATCCCATAGTAGCAGATACCCCCAAATGCCCTAAGGCCCATACATCGCTTATAATTTCTGATATACACCTGTTGAAATATTGCCATGCACCAGCATTGCGGCCCTCATCTACTTTTCTGGCCAGCACTGCCGATAGCGATGGTACCAAATTAAGCAGGGAGGCAACCTGATGGCCCACTTCATGAATTAATGAGGAAGCAATACCACTGCCAACCAATCTTTCACGAGGCACCTGAATTATTGCAACCGGGTTTTCATCTCCGCCTGGCAACCGGGTTCGGGCCCTTCTTATAGCGGCACCATGCCCGCGATCAAGATATACCATCAAGGCTGGTATATCTGCGAGAAGTTTTATTGCTTCCATGCCGTCTTCGGCTAAAACGTCAAGGCCGGCAAGCCACACACCTGTATCGTTTTCCCCCCGTTGAGATAAGACATCTGCAAAAATGTCCAGTTGATCCAATATATCATTAAAGCGAAGTTTTAATACCGCAAAGGCTGCCTGTAATTGCTTTTCATCAGCTTTTGCCTTTTGCTGCCTTTTTACCTGCTTAATAAACCTGTAAATATTTTTCCTAAGTGCTGCCTTTTCATTTTCCAATAACTCAATAATTTCCTTAAAGGCTTTGGCTGATACTGAAGCGCCCTTCACCATAGGCATTGTCATCGAAAAGGGCTGTACCTGATTTAGCCTTGTAAGTAATGAGCAGGCTTCATTATTAAGATATTCGAATGAATATTGCATGATCAAATTTCTCTTACATCAGTTAAAATGCGTTTTCGATAATGATCTTGTTCCCTCTGCGGTGCCAATGGCCATGCGGGCCATTACTACCCTGATAATGCTTCTTTACCAAAAGGCCGGGCGCGTTACGTATTGCCGATCGTATTAAGGCGTTTTTTGCGTCTTCATCGGGATTACCTGTATTGTTTCCTTCTGCGAGTTCCCTGGCTGCATCCATTGCGAGCCGAACAACCGATCTGGCAATTTCAAACTCCTGATCTTCGTTGCTTAACCCTTCTAATTCGAGTTCAAACATCCCAGAGGCGGCGCTTCCTATTTTCTGACCAACCATTCCTCCCAATGGGCCACCAAAAAATGAGCCCGCAGCCGCGCCCGCAATCGGCAGGGCCTTTTTTACAATTCCTTTCAAAAGGCTGCCCAGTCCGCTGCCCGCTCCTCCTAAAAGGCCTCCCAGAAAATGATCTAATTCCATTTCATTATTAGTTTCTAACAATTCTGCGGCGAGTTCCATCTCGTTTATTTCATTGCCTCCACTATAATTCATCATTTCATCTTCCATTTCGTATTCATAGTTTTCCATTTCGTGATCGGCAGGTGGCTGCTGATTAATCGGGCCTACATTTGCACCAGGCGCGCCGGCTTGTGGGCTGCCCCCTTGGGGTTGAGGGTTATTACCCTGGTTGGGGCCATTAGACAGGGACTGCTGCAGGGCTTCTACGTTTGCGTTGGTAGAAGCAACCTGTTGCGAAAGATTTTTAATGGTGTCGAAAATATAACCAGGGATATTACTGCCTGAGCTTACCGAAGTTGAAGCTCCCGGATCAGCAGGGATGTCTTGTTGACTGGTGCCGTACATGTCCGGATATTGATTGTATCTCATGCCGTAATAATTGTTCCATCCCTGGCGATATCGATTATACCATGGATAATTACCACGCCTGTAATAATTGTTACCTCTATAATTGTAATATGGATACCGTTGAGATCTGGCAGAAAAATTCGGATGCGACGAGCCCCTATATGTTGGGACATTAACTGTGCGGGCAGACCTTGATAGATTATACCCGCGCCCCGAACCTGGGTTATAACCGCTTCTGTGATCGCGAACTACATATCTGTTCTGCCTTGCAAATTCATCTTCGAATTCATTTGCATCTTCGTAATTCTGCTCCAGTTCCGGGTTAAACTCATATTCATTATTAAACTCATAATTTTCCATCTCAAAGCCCGCTTCTTGTTGAGGATTGAATTCATAATTTGATTCGTAACCGGGCTGAGAATACTCGTTATCGTTGTACATAAGCTTTCATTTTTAATTTAAGGGACTTAATCACATACCAAGGCATTCCAAAGCCGTGCCATGTATTAAATACTTGATCTGCAATTAATTATGAAAACTAGCAGTGAAAAATAATTCGTAATAAGGTAGGCTAAATTGTGATGGCGAAAAAAAAATCGCCTGAAAATTGCGAATGATAAGGGAAAAGGTTCATGCAAATGTGGTCTGCAATAAATAAAAAAAACTGAGTAATCTATTTGAATCTGATTTGTCATCAGTTAACTATTTCCACCCATTCTGTCTCAGCAGTAAGTGCAGCTAATTTCTAATGCTTAAATAGCGCCAGGTGATCCCGATTGATCTTGTCCCTGCTCAAAACTGAATAATTCGATGGTGAGGTCCTGCCTGTCGTAAATTGAGATAAACTATCAGTACCAGGCATTGGCGTTAGACAGGGGGGCGAACCCGGTAGTTCTTAATAGAAGCGAAATGTGGGGCGTTTTGTTGACCTTGTCTTATCCTTTTATGACTTGTTTAGATACCAGGCAATCAATTCTGATTTTGAATTGATTTTCAGTTTTTTATAAATATTCTTGAGGTGCTGGTTTATCGTAAAATAAGTAACATTTAAACGATGTGCCGCTGTTTTATTAGCCAGGCCTTCGCTCAATAATTTAATTAATTCTAACTCTCTTTTTGTAAGTCCGGCTGTATCGGGTTCGGTGAGTGTTGGAGCGCCACCCTGCATCAAATGGCTTATGGTGACTGGCGAAAAAGGTATTCCCCCTTCGTCCAATTTCAATAACGACTCGGTGATATAAGCCAGGCTGCTCGATTTTAAAAGGTAGCCAACCGCGCCATTTTCTAGGGCAAGCCGAGTTAGCTTGGCATCTTCGAGGCTGGACAGTATAACAATACTACTTTTCGGAAAATGTTGAGCAAGTGCCTTTATCCCGTCAATACCAGAGCCCGACCGGAGATTGATGTCCAGTAAGATTATATGCGGATCGGCGATGGCTAAATTTAAGGCATCAGAAACATCGGGAACAGAAAATGCAATATTGAAAGTCTTAGTAATTTTAAAATACTTAGAATAAGCATTTACTAAAACACTATCGTCTTCTATTAAGCCAATATTTTTCATTTAACCTAAGGGGGGTGGAGCGTAGTTAAAGTTAAATAAAATTCAACCGCGTTCTTGTTATTTAATAATAAGAACGGCTGCAAAGATGTTTAATTAAGTATAAATTGCCTATTACTTAAACAAGTAACCATAGCTGCGTTGTTACTTTGTACCATAGGAGTGTATTTTTTAACAAAAATGGACGTTATGGTATAAAATGCATAGCTTTAGTAGCCTTATCATTATGCTTAACTCAGGGTTCAATTTTCGGTTTATCACACTCTTGTTCGCTTTGCTATTTGCGGCGTGCCATGAGAAAGTAGAACCCCAAATAACCTATCATAAAAAAGCCCTTGACGCTATTAATAAAATGACCAATGCTGGCTTGAACCACAGCGAGGCGAGGGCGCATTATATTGATTCTGTATATGCCGACATGGAGCAGGTAGGCGCCGGCGATCTGTGGAAGAGATATAACCTATTAGCCATGTGCAGTAAGCACGATCTGGACTTTTACTACGCCCTAACTTATGCAGATAGTGCCATATGGGTAATAAGAAATTATACCCACGACCCTCAATATAAATTACTATACGCCCAGGCCAATATAATTAAGGGGGGGATATTGCTTCGAATTAACAGATATAGTGAAGCCTCGCGGACATTTTACCTGGCACGCTCCCTAATGACAGAAAGTTCGAATACATGCGAGCATCGTCATATTTTATCGCTTATTAATAGTAACATAGCCAGTGTAAGTTATAAGCAGCAGCATTATAAAGATGCTGTTCAGCTTTATAAGCAAACTGTGACCAGCTTAGTAGGGTGTGATAATAGCACGGAGGGTTTTGCTTCTATGCAGAACAACCTGGATAACATTGGGCTAAGTTTTATGGGTAATAATGAGCCCGATAGCGCTATTAAATATTATAATAAAGCTCTGGCTTTTATTGATCATAACAGAGCTCTTCACCCGGATAAGAAGAGATTTATAGAAAGTGCAATAGGGGTTATTTATGGCAACCGAGCTAAGGCTTTTGAATATAAAAAACAGTATTCCGCAGCCGAAGGCGACTATAAGCAAAGCATTAAGATTAATACGCAGGATGGTTATGAAAATGCCGATGCCAATTATGCAAACATTGGCTTGGCAGGTTTATATTTAAAAATTGCCAGACCAGACAGCGCCAACCTGATGTTGAGGGTTATTGAAGCAAACACCCGGTTAGATACGGTTGCGTTACTTAGGTATTTGAAATTAAAAGCCGACTATTTTAAAGCAACCGGAAATTTTAAATCGGCGACGGGAACATTAGAAAAATATCTGAATGTTAAAAAACAGGATGAGATAAACAGCAATAATTTATATCAGGCCGACCCGAACAAAGACTTCGAATTGCTCGACCAGCGATATAAGTTTGCTACCCTTGAGAAAGACAATCAGCTAAAAACCACCTACCTGATCAACGCAATTGTTTTTTGCATTATGTGCAGCATTATCATTGTATTTTTTATAAAGACCCGAAGTAGGGCATGGGCTAAGATGGATAATGTTGATACTTACAACAAGCAGCTAAAGCTTGCGGTTAGCGCTTTGGAACAACGAAATAAAGATTTTGGGCAGCTGTTAAATGTTTTGGGCCACGATTTGAAGAACCCGATGACGGCTATTGGCAACATGGCCGAAATATTACAACTGGAAGAAGATAGACCAGAGGAAGAGATTGAACTGCTTGACCTGATTAGGATAGCCAGCCGCGACATGATCATCATAACAAATGATTTGCTGGAGATTAATACAAATCCTGACCTGAGTGAGGCAGACCATGAGATAATTGAGGTTGAAGAGCTGCTCTTTAACAGCGTGGCGTTGATGAAGCACCGGGCCATGGAGAAAGATCAGCAGATTTATTTAGGCACACCGGGGGAGACTTATGTAAAGATTAACCGCGAGAAATTGTGGCGCGTAATTAATAACTTAATTGTAAATGCCATAAAGTTTAGCCGCAGCCATTCGTCTATTTATGTTAACATGCAGCATAAAGATAATATGGTAGAAATAAGTGTAAAAGATAATGGCATTGGCATCCCCGAACATTTGAAAACAAGCTTGTTTGATTTATTTACCGACGCTAAGCGCAGGGGTACTGCAGGCGAGAAATCATACGGCTTAGGATTACATACCTCTAAACGTATAGTCGAATCTTTTAACGGGAAAATATGGTTTGAAAGTGCAGAGCACGAAGGATCAACATTCTATCTCTCTTTTCCTATTCAAAAAATATTTTAGGCGCCTTCGATCACTCGGCGCTGTAAGTAATTTTTATCTCATTGGCGCGGTCTATCATATCCAAAATTTCTTTATCAACGTCCACGTTAAAATGGCCGGCAAAAATGCTGTCTGAAAATATGATTTTATTGAAGTCCTTTACGGTAAGGGTTTTTCTTTCGGCGGTACACGTGCTGCAATCAGAATAATGATAGTTGTTATTTATTGCTTCATCCCGGTAAGGAGAGCTCATAATAATAGACTGAAAGATAAATTTGTCGCTGTCATGTACAAATTTTAAGCTACTGTACAGGCGGTTTCGTTGAATATAAGCCAGAATATATTGCGCACAATTTAAGGTAATGGTCCAGTATGCTGATTTACCTACTACGTTAAGATTTTTAGGTAAAGGAGTTTTATTCAAAAACGAATTTAAGAATCGCTCGAGAAAAGCCTTGCAAGGTATATTGTAATCTGTAAGAAAATACTTATTTGTCTTATCTTCAATATCTTTGCTCCATTCTTCATCGTAAGCAATAAACTGATTGCCTTTATGGGCGTTCAAAAACTCACATATTTCATCGGCTCGCTTGGTAGGGTAATCGCTGCCGTTAAGCAGGGTAACGGAGTGATATTTGATTCCGGATTTGATGATTTGGGTAAGGCCGGTCATGTTGGTCTTTAAAGCACTATAACCTCCGGGTTTAACATTTACCCGCTTCTTAATAAAAAAAACGTTATGTAATTGCTTGAGCTCCTGGTAAGGTTTAATGTCGGTGTTTTTATCAATATGCAAATAAAAGTCAAAGTAATCGTTGTTTAACCTCTCGATTAATCTGCGAGTTTGCTTCGGCGAAACATGATTAATAATTAAAATAGCATATCTCATAAACTCTACCTGGAGTTAACATCACAACCCTGCGCTATACATTCAAAATACATACGGATGTATTACCCGTATGGATTTAGTTAGTATTAATGAAGTTTCTTTAAAAGAAAAAAAAAGAAATGCGGGGTCGCAATCTGCTAATTTGGTGTTTAAACCGATAATAATCAATTACTTATTTAAGTAATGAGGTGGTTCTGCGCCCGTTTACATAAACGATAACGCGCTGCCAGATGGTATATGCGTAACAGTTATGGCAGGATATTTATCTTTTATCCATTTTAACATAAACTCGGCCCCCGGCTCTTCGCTCGCACTGTGGCCCAATACAATAAGACATAGCGATTTTCCTTTAGCCCGTGCGTCGCGTACATATTCGGCGGTTTCCCATTCAGATATTTCGCCACACATCATTACGTCGGGTTTTGTTTTAATTATAGCGGTAATCTGGCGGGTGCCTCCGGCCGCGCCAGGGAATAATAATACCTTTTTACAAACTTGCTCCGGGTTACCAATGTAGCGTACTTCGGCTATATTTAGCCTGGCTTTAGCGTGGGCAATCAAAGCTTTTAAGGTAAGCGCAGGGGCGAGGTTATAAATATCCCGTTCATCAATATCAGCAAACTTTTGCCAGCCCAATTGCTCCGAAAGTGCTTTCTTAACGCCATCTGTTTTGAGGCTATGTATATAGTCGTGGTTGCGCCATACGGCAATGTTGTGTTGTTTAAGTAAATCGACTTTGTAATGATAAACATCATCAGCTTCTAGCCAATTAGTTTCGTCGCGGTGGTTGTAGAAGGTTGGTTCATGGGCTATAATAAAGTTAGCGTTCAACGCTATGGCCTTGCGAATAACATCTATAGTGGCAAACATTGTTGTTACTATACCGGTAACAACAATATCCCGGCTGCCCGATTTTAACGTATCTACAGTGCCTTCAAATGGCGCTCCCGGAACTTCGCCAATAAACAGATCCATAATTTGGCCAACGGTAACCTTATTGTCCACTGGCAAATAAGAGTGCGCCTCACTGAGTAAAGGGGTCGCGAGTAATAGGGCAGACCCGGCAACGGCTTTACTGATAAAATATCGGCGACTGAGCGATGGGATAGGTTTTGCTTTCATTAACGTGGAGGTATAGATGTTTAAACAACATATAACGATTGTTGAGTCTGATTGTTGTAGAATGTTTACAAAGCGATTAGCTCGGGCAATAAAATTTTTTTGAATAAATATTTTGAGTTTCAATATTAATCATCATATTTGTATACTTAATCTATGGATTTAGTAGATATTATGATAAATCAATTAACACCAAATAACAGACCAGCCGCAAAATCATTTCCCGATTTTGCATGGTCGGCGATAGCTTCAAACCAAGCTCAGCTTTTGCCTGGTGGGTGTTGTTGTTGTTAAGACAAGCTTCAGTTTCTGATCGCGTTATTCCCCAATTATTATAGATACTCAAGTTTGCTGCAATTATGGGTTTTTGCGGCACTTCACCGGTTTGATATTTACAAGCCGGAACGGGCCTGCTGTGAGGGCACGGGCCCGTTTAAAACAAGGTAGGGTGGCCGAGTGGTTAGGTAGGGGTCTGCAAAACCTTTAACGGCGGTTCGAATCCGCCCCCATACCTCGGGAGGTTGTTTTAGTAGGACGTTAGACGTGGGACGTTTTACGTGGGAAGTTAAGCGTTGGACGGTCAACGTAAAACGGCCAACGTAAAACATACAAAGCACCGGGACATCAACAGCAACGTCCAACGTATTACGTAAAACGCCCAACGTCTAATTAATTAACTGATGTAAAGAGCGGTACTCTGAAGTTCCATAGCGTTGGCTATGGAAACTTTGGATGCCGAATGCTACAATACTGCTTTTTCGCAAATAAATGTTGGCACAATGCCCGATGAATTAATGCGTGTTTGCGCATCAATGGGTAGGGTATTACCTGTGAGTACCAGCATGGTATCCAGTCCAAATTTATTGCCACCCAATATGTCTGTTTGCAGGGTATCTCCAATCATTAAAATATCTTTCTTGGTAATATCGGGCTGGCTGTTTCGCACCAGATCATAAGCAAACGTAAACATCAGCGAATCGGGCTTTCCAAAATTAATGAATCGTTTACCTACAATCTGATGGATCATACTGGCAATACCGCCAATGGCTATAGATACATCGTGCATATTAAGCGGGTAAGCGTAATCGGTATTGGCCACAATGGTAGGTATGTTGCGGTACCTTAATAAGTTCACCGTTTTATTGAGATCGCGAAACCAGTCGAAACCCTCATCATCTAAAAATACCAGGGCGTTTACCTGATCGATATTGCTTTCATCTATGGCACTAACAGGCAGCGTATGCAGGCCTGAATTGTCAATATAATGGGCAGAGTTACTGGTGCCCAGGTAAGCTACAATGCCATCATTTACCTTAAGATCCAGATACTCTTTGGCCAGCATGCCCGAGGAAATGATACGGTCGGGGGTGATACTTTCCAGCCCCAGGCTATTAAATGAGGCCGACAGCTGCATTGGGCTGCGCGATGCATCATTAGTTACTATGTAGTATTCTTTACCCTCGCTTTGCAGATAATCAAACGTTTTATGGATATCCGGCACCAGTCCTCCGTATGTTTTAATAACGCCAAAGGCATCAAAAAAAATAACCTTGTACTGATCGATAATGCTTTTAAAATCTGCTGTAGGTATCATATCGGAGGGAGCTGCAAATAATTGTTAGTATTTAATTTTTAAGGCATCGAGTATTACGCGGGCGTCAAAATCACGATCTACCGAGGGCAGATAAATATCATACGCTTCCTGCTGTAGCTTTTGGGCGTACTGCTCGTGAAAAAAATGCTTGCCATCTTTAATTACATAATTGAGGATAAAGAAACGATAAGCTTCTTTCATAAACCCAACCTCGTTAAGGGTAAGCGGATTTAGTTTATGATACTCCTGCAAAAAGATGATAAAACGATCTTCCATCAGCGTAGTGATATAGTAACTGAAAACCGTGCGGTCGCCCACGTTGGATGCTACACGGCTGAAGAAGTAGAAGTCCATAATGCGGTTACTCATCCTAAACCAGTCGTAATCCCACCGCGAGTAAAACTCCATTTTGTTGTTTACGGAGAAGTTACCAATATTCCAGTCCAGAAACACCGGAATGGTTTCGAAAGTATTGGCAGCATATTTGGCGCGGCCTTTCAGGTAAAGATCACAGTGATAACGCAATTGGTCTACTTGGGTGCGGGTACCAAAACTACTTTCGTCTCGGTTGATCTGGTCTAACAAGGCATTAATATCCGTACGCATGGTCTTAGACGATTTTGGTAACACCTTACTCGCCCGCGAACACGCCTTATGAAATTTAGCTGCCTGCTGTGCCAGCTTGCGGATATGGCCCTCGTCTAACCGGCGTGGCATACGCTCTAGAATGCGCGTTGGGTTATAAAACACTACCCATGCATCTGTGCGGCCCTGGCGGTAACGGTAAATATAAACGCGGTTGTTTTTAAGTAAAGACCTCGCCAAAAAGTTCTCGAATGGATATAAAAGATTGTTCGATAAACTCTGTATAATTCGATGGTCTTCTTTAAAATGATCGTACTTGCCAAAACTGGATAGCTTGGCTATAATAATGTCATCATCTTCAAACGTAATGCGAAAAACCTGGTTGGTTGATACATTAGCACTAATGTCTTCGATGCTCCGTATGGTGCGCGATGCATCATATCCTTCCCACGCTTTTGTAATAATAAGCGTACTTAATTCGTGTTCCATAATTGGTATTTAACCCAGGATGGTTAAATTATTTCAAAATATCTCTTTAGTTCCCAGTCGCTTACATGTTTGCTAAACTGGCGCCACTCCCATATGCGGGTGCGGCTAAAATGTTCTGTAAAGATATCACCAAATAGTTCTTTTGCAACAGGCGATGTTGCCATGGTTGTGGCGGCATCCAATAGGTTACCCGCAATGCTGCCATTCCCTTTTTCGGCATAACCATTACCGATTGTTGGCTGTATAGTAAGCGGCAATTTATGTTTTATACCATACAAGCCCGAGGCCAGCGCAGCAGCAAGCGCCAGATATGGGTTGGTGTCTGAACCAGGTATGCGGGTTTCTAAACGGGTATAGGCATGCGAAGGATTAATAACCCTGAATGCTGTGGTGCGGTTTTCTATACCCCATGTTATGGTGGTAGGCGCCCAGGCGCCTTCTACCAAACGTTTGTAACTGTTAATGGTAGGCGCATACATAGGCACAATATGCGGCAGACAGTATAGTTGGCCGGCCAGATAATGCTTCATCAGGTCGCTCATTTTATTTTCGGCGGCCGCATCATAAAACAAATTGGTTGTTTTATCCGGGCTCCACAAGCTTTGATGTACATGGCCGCTGCAGCCTGGTAACTTATCGGTCCATTTAGCCATAAATGAGGCTACAATGCCATGTTTACTGGCAATTTCTTTTACCGCGTTTTTAAACAACACGGCCTTGTCTGCTGCTGCCATCACATGGTCGTGTATAATGGCCGCCTCGTAAACGCCGGGGCCGGTTTCGGTATGGAGGCCTTCCAGCGGGATACCAAATTGCTCGAGAAGGTTAAGTAGGTCGAAATAGAAATCGCTTTGCTGCGACGGGCGCAGAATAGAGTACCCAAACATACCAGGGGTGAGCGGCTCTATGTGGTTAAAGGATTTGTCGTGTAATGATTCTGGTGTTTCGCGGAAATTGAACCACTCAAACTCTTGCGCAAACTCAGGGTAAAAGCCCAGATCTTCGCACTCTTTAGTAATCGTTTTAAGCAGTGTGCGTGGGCAAGGTACACTCTCGTTACCCTCGCCGCTAAAATCACCCAGGAAAAAAGGAATATTATCTTGCCAAGGAATAGTGCGGAAAGTCGAAAGATCGATATGGCAGTACTTATCCGGGTAGCCACTATGCCAGCCCGTAACATCTACATTATCGTAGCAGGTATCGTTAGCATCCCAGCCGAAAACAACATCGCAAAAACCATAGCCCTGGCCCAGCCCGTCGGTGAATTTTTTTGTATGGATAACCTTGCCCCGTAAAATGCCGTCTATATCTGCAAAAGCAAATTTGATGTGCTTAATATCGTGTTGCTGTAAGTATTCGAGTATCTGTTGTTTATCCATAATTGGCTGGTAAATGAATAACTACAAGTTAGTTATTAGCACCGAATATCGGTAAAAAAAGGCAGCAATACAGTATTGTAACCTTTAGCAATTGCCCTGCGTTTACAATGTTATATAAACCAGGCTTCGTGAAATAATAGCCATTACCAAGTTATACTAAATCGCTCGTCATTTTATTCATTTATTCTACTAGGGGTGTTGATTATCAAATGAATAAAATGTTTGGCGGCATTGTAATTGTATTTTGCAAAATTTACAAAAAAGGCGTTAACGGTTGTGCTATGTGAGGCCGTTTTTATTGTCAGATGCTTAACTCATTCAACCGGGGGGCTTTAATGAAGAAACTATTACTTATCGCATGGCTTGTAATATTAGCCACAACTGTAGTTGTGTTATTTTGGTACAACCAGTATCGATACAGCTTGCCCACACCTGTACCCGAGGGTTACGTTTCTGTGAAAAGGGGTACAACCATCCATCTTGTAAAACAACTAAACTTCCATAATAACAAACCTGTTTTCCTGCACTTCTTTAACCCTGATTGCCCATGCTCGCGGTTTAATATGGCACATTTTAAATCGCTTGTTAACCAGTATGGCAACAAGGTTAATTTTGTAATGGTGCTTATGACCAATAAGCCCTACGCCGCGGCCGAAATTCAGCAGCGGTTCGATATTAATATCCCGGTTTTACCACGGGGCCATATCGCCGAAATGTGCGGGGTTTACTCTACCCCCCAAGCGGTTATCATCAACGCAAAGCAGCAGTTATACTACCGCGGTAATTATAATAGAAGCAGGTATTGCGAAGACAAGAAGACCGAATACGCCCGTATGGCCTTGCAGGATATGCTGCAACAACAACCATTAAAAAATATTGATTTATTAGCATGGCAAGCGTATGGTTGCCAGCTGCCAGATTGTACCCGATAACTATGCACATTGCCTACACAGATATGGAGTTTCTGGCACAGCGTGAAGTGCTGAATGCCGAAACGAAGAAGCGGTCTGACCGTTGGATGGATTTTTTGTTAGCCTTCTATTTCGTTATCGGGCTGTTATTGTCGGGCTATTACGGCACCTGGAATATTGCCCTAATGGTGGGTTGCATTTCGATAGTGGCCTACTATTCGGCAAAATTTGTGTTGCCCGAGTCGGATATTTACCAATATGTACTAAGCGCTGTGCTAGGCATATTTATGGCCCAGTTCATCTATCAGATGCATGGCATGGCCGAAATGCATTTTTTTGCTTTTATAGGCAGCGCATTGCTTATCACTTACCAAAAATGGAAGTTGCAGATACCTATTTTTCTTGTAGTGCTATTGCACCATGCCACATTTGGTTATCTACAAAATATCGGGGTTAAACAAGTTTATTTTCGGAACGATCTGTTCGACCTGCAGGTCTTTGCCATTCACATTTTTTTAACGGTATTTATATTTTTTGTATGCGGGCTGTGGGCATATCAATTAAAACGTAATGCCGAAAACCAGATCATACAGCATATTCAGTTGATGCGTTTGCAGAAATTTTCGGTTATTAACGAAGAACGCCAACGTGCGCAGGATGCACTTAAAAGATATAATAAGCATCTTATCCATTCTAATCAGGCGCTCAAGTTTTCGCGCGAGGCGGCGCAGAAGGCCAAATACGAAGCGGAACAGGCAAATAAAGCTAAAAGCATTTTTTTAGCAACCATAAGTCACGAGATCCGCACACCTTTAAATGGGATGATCGGCATAGCCTACTTATTGGCCGAAACACCCTTAATAGAGCAGCAACGCCTGTTTGTTAACAGCATCACCAATTGCAGCGAGAGCTTGCTATCGGTTATCAACGACATTATCGACCTTTCAAAAATAGAAGCCGGGAGCATTGAGATAGAGCAAAAGGAATTTAATATGCATAACTGCATAGAAGAGGTGGTTGATATGTTTAGCGCAAAAGCCGCCCAAAAAGGGATTGAGCTTACTTACGACATCGATAACGACATGCCGAACCAGGTTATTGGTGATAAAGGGCATTTACAGCAAGTGCTTATTAACTTAACCGGCAACGCCCTTAAATTTACCCCGCAGGGCGAAGTGTGTATTAAAGCTGATGTGTTAATGCATAATATCCACGGTAACCTGGAGCTGAAGTTTGCGGTTTACGACACGGGTATTGGTATCCCGGCAGATAAGGTGAGGTGTTTATTCAAAGCATTTTCGCAGGTAGACTCAGCGCACAATCGTAAATATGCAGGTGCGGGTCTCGGTCTGGCTATCTGCGAAAGATTGGTGAAATTGATGAACGGTAACATCCGGGTAAAAAGTGAGCCTGAAGTTGGTTCGGTTTTTACCTTTACCATACTGGCCGAAGCTGGTGCCAATAAAGTAGAAAAGCAAAAGGAGAACAACATGTTTGAGCATGTTGGCAAACAAGTGCTTATTGTTGATGATAACCAAACTAATCGAATTATTTTAAAAGCACAGATCGAAAACTGGGGTTTAGAACCAATAATTGCTGCATCTGGTGAAGATGCATTGATGCGGCTGGCTGACGATCCGCTGCCCGATATGATCATTACAGATGCGCAGATGCCAGGTATGAGCGGCATCCAGTTTGCCACAGTAGTTAAAGAACAATATCCCAATATCCCCATAATGCTGTTAAGCTCCATCGGCGACGAGTATGGCCCCGAAAACATCGGGCTCTTTACCAGCATATTATCTAAACCGGTTAAACAGTACCAATTAGGTAAGCATCTGCTCAATGCACTGGAGAATGCATCGAGGCCTGCAACCTCCGAAAATAAAGTGAGATCGCTACTTTTGCCCTCATTTGCTAAAAGACATCCAATGGAAATATTGGTGGCAGATGATAACAAGATCAATGTACTGCTTGTAGTGCAACTGCTGCGTAAACTGGGATACGAACCTGCGGTAGCCGAAAATGGCAGACAAGCGGTTGATTATACTGCCAAAAAGCATTTTGATGTAGTGTTAATGGATATCCAAATGCCCGAAATGGATGGTTTAGAAGCTACCAAAATTATACGTAAAAGAAACGGCACCCAGCCTATAGTTATAGCCCTAACCGCAAACGCACTGCATGATTGCGAAGAGTATATAGCCGACTTTATGGACGACTACATGCAAAAACCTCTACAAATTGAGATATTGATTGGCTTACTAGAAAAATGGTCGCCGGTTAACAGGCCTAAGCGGACCGTTGTATAAAAGGCATAAAAAAAGCATGTGTTATTGCTAACACATGCCGCGGAGCGTTTTTGGCTGACAAGAGTCAGTTAAAAACGTTTATCGAAGTATCGGCAAGGTAATATTGTTGTCTTGTGGACTTAAGCTTTCGTAGTAATGTACGAAACTTTTAGGATTAAAGCCATTAGAGCGCATTAATTTAATGAGCCTGAAGTAAAGCGTTTTGTGTGCTGGCGATTTCTGATCGGCTTTATCGGCGGTCAGATAGTAAACCAGTGTGTTTATCTGTTGAACTTTGTATGGCGATGTTTCCATATGGCTGGCCAATCGTTCTACCGCGTTGGTTATCTGTTGCGGTTTATTGATATACGAACTTAAATGAGCGGCAAGGTTTTCCAGGCAAACACGCATGTATGGGGTAAATTTGCTTTCATCATCGCGAAAATCCATCATTAAAAGGTCGTAGATACTCGCACCCTCATCTACCTTGCCAAGATCTACATAGATATGTGCTTTGTTGATTAGTAAGAAGAAGTGATATTCGGGCACAAAATGATCGTTTTGATGATGAATGTTGTGCAATACCTTTATAAAGCGTAGTACTTTATTTGGACTGCCTGCAACAGAAAGCGTGTGTAATGCCAGCAGATTTAATACATAATTTGATCCTAATTGATAAAGCTGCTTGCGCCCATAAGGCGGGTTAAACATAAAGTGGGTTATTTCGGCAAGTGCTTCTTTTTTAACCACGTTGTATTTTAAGTAGTAGTAAAGTGTCTCCAGACAGTTTAAGGGATTAATGTTAAAGGTTGAAAATGCTTCGGTCGGGAATCTTTTTAGAGAGGCGATACTGTTTTCGAGCCCCTCGCTGTTTAGGCCAATTACGTGACTAATGCCGATGCTGGTATGAATCCATATTTTGCTGGTGTCCTGCAGGTTTAGTTTTAGTAAGCTTTGTAAGGCATCCGTATATTCGGGCGAAATAAGCTCGAGTCCCAAAAAGTAATCAAATAAATGCGGACGGGTGATATCGAACGGCAAAACATCCATATCATCTTCAGCTTTGTTAAAGAAACCTTGCTCAATTACTTTACTCAAGAATTTAATAAGTCTTGCTTTTTCCAGGGCAACCAGCTCAATTCGAGGTAAGGCGTCAAAAATGCCGTACTCTTTGTTTTTAAGCGCGATATAGATACACCATTTTAGAATCCACAGACGGAATTTGCAGTTGAGCTTAACGCTGATAGCATCAATTAACTTTTCATCAAAAACTTCGTTGTTGTCGTAAATCAGTTTTGCCGCAATACAGTAGGTTAATATACGGTCGTGCACAAATTCAATACATTCGGTATAACCACTTTCGTCGCTAAAGTTTACTTCGCGTACAATACCTATGCTAATCAGATCTTGATAAGCTGCACTGTAATTTTTTAATTCTTCGTAAACTTTAAGCTTATCTATGCAGAACTTGTTCTTTCTGAATTTCCCGTTGTTTACAAATAGGTGTATTAGCAATACCTTTTCTGTACAGTAGCGGCCTGTGTATATTTTATCTAAGATATAATTATAGATTACTTCATAGGTGCTAAAGATATCCAGCTCATTGAGTGCAAAGTTTTTAGGATGTTTTTGGTAGTAGTATTGAAAAAACAGGGGATAGCCGAATAGTGATACCAGTTCGGAGTCCATGTGGGCTAATTTTATTCCCGGTTTTATTTTGTTGCTGATGAGTTGAATTTCGTGACCATTAAAGGGGCTAACGTTGCTCTCTTCGTTCTGATCGGCCATAAAGCCTAAAAAGCAATCATCCAATTTGTTTTGCATTTGCAGCTCCCGTTTAAGGTTAAGCCACGATGCAGATCGCATTGTGAGGATGATTTTAAAGTTGGGGTTGCCCTGGTAAATAGAAATTACATCAGAAAGCATGCTAAATAAAGTGTCCAGTTGTTCCTGATTAAAGGAGTTAGCATCAAAACTATCTATGATCAGATAAAACTTGTGCTGTTTTATCTGTTGTTGAAAGTTTTCGGCAAGGGTGATATTGCCCATTGGGATGCCCAGTAAGGCCAATAGCCAATGGTGCAGGTCTTCCTGATTGCTGATGCGGTTTAATACTTTGCCGCTCAGAAAAACAATCATATTGCCGTTGGCTTCTTTGCGATTAAAATTTAATTGTTCTTCAACCCAATGGCATAAGCCAATGGTTTTACCGTAGCCAGCCGAAGCCGTAAGTATAGTAAGGGGGTATTCGGTATGTAAGAAAATCTCAAGGTGTTCGTCTAAAAAATCGCGGGGGATAGTTAATGAGAACGGAATGCCCGATTTATTTTTTAGGGCCTGTAATGTATGTTGCGAAATTTCCGACGCCTTATAAATTACATCACTTTCGGTAGGTAGCTCGGTGGCTTTACCTGCCGCATGTTCTTTTTGTTTATTTTTTGAGCAGAACTCGTTCCAGCTTACAAAGCCGCAGAATTCGGCGAGTACGTTCAATGTATATAACGACGGTTGAAACGTATAAGCAGCAAAGCCGAAAATGCGTTTTAGGGTAGAATCGCTTACTTGTTTTTTAGTTGATTTGTAGATCTGTAAAGACAGGTCTCTAAAAATAGAAGGCGTAACCGAGGTTATGCCGGCGGTGTCTAAAAGACATTGCTTTAGGTTTTCCAGATCATGTTGCAATACTATTTTCATCTTTCTATTGGATTTGGTCATGGAACACTTTTAGCCGGTATTGGAGGGCGCAATTAGCTTAGTTAGTATCCAGGAAGGTTAGGTTAATCGATTGCTTTTTTTGCTAAAATTTCAGATAGTTTTTATTTAATAGAACTAGTTAGTCCAATGCTTTTGTGTAAAAAAGAACTTAATAAACAGCGCGATAAATTCTAATGCCGACCACATAAACTTCAATACGGCAAATACAAAATATAAAGTGCTTTTGGTTAAGTCCCATATACGCAACAATACGCGCTTCATCATCCTAAACGTGGTGGTCAGGAGGCTGAGTCTCATAATGCTATACACGCTTGTTGCGCTGTCGTTGTTTTCAACCCCATCTTTTTTTCCGTTATTAATGTAGGCATAGGGTTGGTAATGTAAATCTGTTTTGTTCAGCTGGTTGGGATAGTTATCAACCAATCTGAAGGAACGCCCGTCATTACTAATGGAAGGCGTTTGCACAATCTGTTTAACTCTCATATCAATTACTAATTGGGTTCGTGTATCTATCTGTGTAACTTTGTGTATCTGTGTAGGTAAATGTAACGCGCTCACAATAAAAAGGATTCAAACACTTTGTTCACGTATTGTTCATTTTAGCCAAATTGTACAAGTAGAACTTTTTAAAAACCATTACCTTTTTTTTTTCGTAGGTATGCGGGATTTTTGCAAATTAACACGCATATTGTGCTTTAAAGGCCATTTCTTCAATTCTTGGTTTCTTATAATCCGTTGGTTTTACATCAATTTTTCAATAAAACGGCGTAAGGCGGAAATTTATCACTTAATATGATCAAATATCGTCGGAGCCGAATAATGACTAAAATGAATATACTTTGGTGGTTAAAATTAAAAGGCTTAGTGTATTTAGTACGTTGTGAGTTGCCTGCGCTTTTATTTAAAAAATATTAATCCGGCATCGTTTTATCTGCTAAAAAAATTATATTATATTCAATTTGTTTCGAACCTGTTAAGTATTTGTATAATTGTTTATGGAAAAGATAGCGGTCGCCATAGTTGACGATCAAAACATCTTCAGGCAAATGTTGAGCAGAAGCATTGCTTTATCCGGCGAATTTGCAGTAACCGGCACTTACGAGAACGGCGTGGAGTTTATAAAGTCGCTTACCGAAGGCCACCCTGCACCTCACATTGCAACTATAGATATCGATATGCCCGAAATGAATGGCATGGAGTTAAACGCCAAAATACAGGCAGATTACCCGCATATAAAAACTATTATACTTTCGCAACACACCGAAGAGCGCATTATTGCCAACATGATACACGCCGGTGCTGCCGCTTATTTAGATAAAGGCTGCAAGCAGGAAGAGCTTTTTTTAGCCATAAAAACAGTTTATCAAACTGGCTACTACATGAACGCGGACACTCTTAGAAGTTTAACCCGAAAATTTACGCATACGGATTTTGAACCTCAGCTGCCCGAGGCACTTAGCAGCAGGGAAGTGGAAGTGCTAAAAATGATTTGTGAAGAGTATACTAATGTAGAAATTGCAGAGCGGATGCATATAAGTGCAAAAACGGTTGATTTTCATCGTGCTAATCTTTTAAAGAAAACTAATAGCCGCAACGTAGTAGGGCTGATAAAATATGCCCTGAAAAATAAATTTACTTCGCTTTAAGCTTATGAAGTGGGTTAAAACAACATATATCTAACTAGTAAAAATACTAGCTTATGGTAAAAGCCCCGGTTTTAACAAACCGGGGCTTTTGCGTATAACATTTTTAGATGCCTTTAAATAAACTTGTAATAACTATTGAATGCTTACTTAAGGTGCATTGGCGCCTAACTTATCGCTCCTTTATTATGATGATTGCAGCCGCTCCAAACACGTATCGTCAAAACCCCGAAGAGCTCCTGATACAGGATCTGGAGCAGTATATGACCCAACATAAAGCCTTTAAAAGTAAGCGATTGTCTATAAATGATGTGGCAATTGAAACGCGCATACCTGCCAAAAAGCTTTCAGGCATTATTAACAACCATTATCATCAGCGCTTTACCGATTGGATAAATACTTACCGGGTAAACCACGTTATTGGATTATTACAAACTGATATCTGGACGCGTTTCACCCTCGAAGGTATTGCTACCGAGGCCGGCTTTGCATCGCGCAGCGCTTTTTTTGCTTCGTTCAAAAAAATAACCGGGCGCACTGCTACCGAATATTTGAAACGTAGCGCTAACTAATCAGGCCTGCATAAAATTGGGTTTATCATCTGATAACATGACCTTCTAGCTGCCAATAAATTAGCTCCACGTAAAGCTTGTTATTTGCCACGAGTTCCGCTCGTTTTTTCTCTAACTTTTTTTGAAGTTCCTGATAGGGAAGATCTGTAGGTACCGATAGGTAGCAGATCGCATTTCCAGTTTGCGAATTAATAAATTCGAAATGATTTTGCTGTTCCATAGCAATATGAATTACATCATAGAGCCGTTATTCCATAGTCTCAATAGCGGATGTGATAGCCTTTAATAATTTAACGTCAATGTTGCCTAATAAAGTATTCCAACCCTGGGGAGTTTGTTGCAGCCAGCACATTTTTGCATCGCTACTTAATCTGCTGTTTAGCGCCACCTTATATAGATAAGATGGTTTGCGGTAGCCAGAGCCAACTCTTAACACCTTCGTTCGGTGCAATTGTTGCGCGTAACTAAACGTTATGGAGAACTGCTCTGATACCGGTTGTTCATCTACAACCTGTAATGTGGGTGCATGCTTGATGGGCACTGGAGATTTTGTAGTTTCTGTTTGTGAAACCACCGCATGCATATAATCAGGCGCACCCATTGATTTCTTATGATTTAAAACCGTTAATGAGGTTATAATTGGTTTTTTAAAAGCTGACACTAACATATTTTTATATTGAAAGATTAAGTAGCCAGCGCTGTATCTTTTAGGGGCATTATAGAGCGTGGTATAAATTATAAACCAATAAGTAGCCACATTGGTTTCGTATCGTACTAATTAATTTTCTTAATTTTTGTGAATGTGATGCCAGGGAATGCAAAACCCCTATCGACGGCCGTCAACAGGGGTTTTGTCTCGATTGCAGGTTACTACTACAATGCTTTAATGCTGATTGCTGCACCACCACCGGCAGCGAGTTTCAGGTTTAATTTACTGCTACTGGTTACGGTTACCTTCTTTATCTGATAAGCCTCCGGGTTGTTTTTCCAATCGGAGTTTGCAGCATCGGCATAGATTGTTGCTTCGTATTTTTTGCCTTTATCTAAAAAGGTTAGGGGCAGTACTGTATTGCGGCTATTCTCGTCGGTTATAGCGCCTATAAACCAGTTATCAGTACCTTTCGCTTTGCGGGCGGTGGTCAGGTAATCCCCTGGTTCTGCTTCCAGAATTTTTGTGTCGTCCCAATCGGTAGGTACATCTTTAATAAACTGAAAGGCATCCATGTGGCCTTCGTAATTTTCGAGCAGATCGGCAGCCATTTGTAATGGGCTATATAAAGTTACATATAGCGCCAACTGTTTAGCAAGGGTTGTATGTACCTGGCGGGTTGGCTCTGCGGTTGAATAGCCTTTTAGCTTGAAAATTCCTGGTGTATAATCCATCGGGCCACCCATAAGGCGGGTAAATGGCATAATGGTTTCGTGCTCGGGCGGGTTGCCGGTGCTAAATGCGTTATACTCATTACCGCGGCCCGCTTCGCAGGCCATCCAATTCGGATAAGTGCGTTGCAAACCTGTAGGGCGCATAGGCTCGTGTGCGTCTAACATTACGTGGTGTTCTGCCGCTTTTTGCGCAACGCGTACATAGTGCTGCACCATCCATTGGCCATCATGATGTTCGCCACGGGGGATAATCCTACCTACATAACCTGTTTTTACCGATGGATAGCCATACTTATTCATAAAGCGGTAGGCGGTATCCATCTGGCGTTCGTAGTTGGTGGCCGAACCCGATGTTTCGTTATGCATAATCATACTCACGCCTTTTGATTTAGCGTAGCTGGTAATTTCGGCTACATCAAAATCGGGGTAAGGCGTTACAAAGTCAAAAACGTTCTCTTTCCAGTTGCCAAACCAGTCTTCCCAACCCACGTTCCAGCCTTCAACCAAAACGCCCTGGATGCCATTTTTGGCAGCGAAATCTATATAGCGTTTTACATTGGCCGTATTAGCCCCGTGTATGCCACTTGGTTTTAGTTTTCCGTTAGCATCAACATCGTCCATGCTTTTGGCATAGCTCCATGTACTTTTGCCAATTTGCATTTCCCACCAAACGCCAACAAATTTCATGGGCTTAATCCATGAGGTATTTTCCAGTGCAGAAGGATCGTTAAGGTTCAAGATCAGTTTCGACTCTAAAATATCTGTAGCCTTATTGCTCACAATAACGGTACGCCAAGGTGTATGATCTGGCGCGTGCAGGTAGGCTTTATTACCCACTGCATCTGGAACCAGGGCGGCAGTAAGCTTGTAGGTACTATTATCTACATGCAGCTGCATGGCAGAATAATTTATCAACCCGGCTTCGTGGATATTGATGTACATCCCATCGGGGCTCTTAAGCATCAATGGGGTCTGTACGGCTTTACGGTCCGGCGCTACGCGCACGGCAATATCGGTGGCTTCGGCAACTATCTTTTGGTTGTCTATTTCACTTATTTTCGTAGTGCTGTATTTGTACTCGTTACTATCATAATCACCCGGGATCCAAAATGCCTTATCATCTGCAGCTAATGCAAATTCAGTCACTTCGTTAGTGATAATAAAATAGTTAAGATCGGGCTGTTTAGGAAACTCATACCGGAAACCAACGCCATCTTCAAACACGCGGAAAACAATATCTAATGAGCGTTTCATCCCCGAAGTTTGCTGCAGGTGGGCGGTTATTTGCTTGTAATGGTTGCGTATTTTATTTACTTCACCCCAAACCGGTGTCCAGGTTTCGTCAACTTGTTTCTCATCGCTGCCTAGTAGTTTAAAGCCTTTGTAAAAAGTGCTGTCATCAGCCAGTGTAAAACCAAGGTGCGATGTTTTAATGGCAGTTTTTCCATCGTAACCAACAGAATAGGTCGGTCGGCCTTGATCGTCGAGCATAAACTCAAGCTTTACTTTGTTCATGCTTGCACTGATGCTTTTATTCTGCTGGGCAAATGCATGATTAAAAATGACCATGCCGAATAAATAGACAAATACTTTTTTCATTAGAGTTATTTTGTTTTTAGTTGTTATGAGGCGCGCCGGTACCGTTCCCGTCACGATTTCATTAACGTTTAGTTTCTGTTGTTGGGTTAGCTATGTTATCGGCCCGCAAAATGCGGGTTATATTCGTGCGAGTACTGAGGCTTAAAGCCGGGGTACAGGTCTCGGTAAAAGTTGTCAAACTCGCTGCTGAAGGTATAAGTGATCCGATCGGCGCGGTAAGGCTTGCCGGTAATACCTTCGGGCGTTTTAAAATGTATTGTTGCGCTATTGTTTCGGGATACAGATACATCTACTGGTCCGTTTTGCATTATAAATTTATGAACTGAGAAACCCGCAGCAGCATTGGCCACATGGCCGTTTACTTTTACCTGCCCCGGGGTTTTGAGCAGGCTTACCACTTCAATAGAGTCTTCCCATGATGCAGGGATGGTCTCTTTTTGAAACGGAACTACAGGAATATTATAAGGTGATGGTTTAACATCGTGCTTGTATTTCTTAAAAAATACTATGGCTACATCTTTATTGGCGTAGGGTGAAGATAAGCCTTTCCACTGACTTTTGTAATAGTTTAATAAGATAGAAAAACTTTCGTTATGGTTGATCTCCGGTGCCAGGTGATGCCCCTCGGGATAATCGTTCCAAGTGATCACGTTGGTAATGGGTACATTATGTTCGATGTTGAATTCCCACAGTTTGCGGAAATTGTAAGAAAGGCCACAGGTGATGTATTTACGGTCCATTTTATCTATACCGGCGGCTACTGCTTCGCTTACACTGCGATACATATCCCAGGTGCCTTTGTGCTGGGTTTTGGAGGTGTAAAAATCGTTAAACACGGAGCCTGTAAATGTGCGATGTCTTTTCGCGCACTCTTCGGCAACCATATTGCCAAGGTAATCTTTGCCGTAAGGCAATGTCCAGATCCATGTTGCAGGGAAGTAATCCAGAAACTCATTTAGCTTTTCTTTACTGATCTCTTCATTAATAGTAAACAGGCAGGCAAAGCGTTCGTGCACGGCATCGGCCAAACGTTTATAGGCACGCGCTACGTAATAGGCATTTGGCAACCCTTTTTTATCGGCGGGAATATCTGCCAGTGGTTCGCCAAGCCATTGATAAACAATAAGGCGACCATCGGGGGTACGCAGCCAGTGGTCGTTGTTATGGCCAACTTCGTCCATAATGCCGTTAATGCGGCGGGCAAATTCAGCTACCTTTTCGGCCTCGGCACGGCCGTTAGGATGCGATATACAAAATGTGAATTTAAAATTGAGATGTTTTTTATCCGCTACGCGGAAGTAAGCTTTAATAATATCGTCCCAACTGGTTGCGCCTAAAACGTAGTAAAACTGAAAGCCATCAATGCCCGAGCGCATGGCTGCACGCATTTCAAACTCAACTGTTTCGTCGAGCGTGGCATTGGCCAGTAGGCTGTCTTCCATCGGTTTTACCTGGTTCATACCGCCGATAGGGGCAGAGATATTGCCCGTTGGCGGGTAATATTCAGGATTGCAAACATCCTCAAAAGGGTGGCCTTTAAAGCGGATAATATTAGTCATGCAGTGGGCGATAACTAATTTTTGATTGCTTATCGGTAAGCTGTACTCCGGAAGATTTTTTAAAGAATCCTGGGCATGGCTTGCCTGGCAAAACATCAGAAATACGCTTAGTAAAGAAGTAGTTACCCTGAAGAATTTGAACGGCATTTAGAAAGCTTGTTTGGGTGAGCGAAAAGTAAGTGCGGGGCTCTCACTACCCCACACTTATTTTAATCAACTATTATTTATTAATAACCCGGGTTCTGTTTAATCTTACTGTTGCTGTTGATCTCAGTAAGCGGGATTGGCCATACGTATGATTTGGCATCGTCCCATGCAGGGGCTGCGCCGTGCAGGTTTATTGCCGTACCATAGTAAGTGGCTTCAGATTTACCTATTCTCCAGCGGCAAACGTCAAACCACCAGTGGCCTTCGTTAAATAACTCGGCAAAACGCTCATAGTACAACGGGTTGTTGCCCAGTACGGGATCGTTGATGGCCGAAGTTTGTGCGGTTAACGAGGTATAGTCAACTGCAGATGCACCGTTGATAGGCAGATTGTAAGCACGGCGTTTAACTTTGTTAATATATTCTAAAGCGTTAGCGTTATCACCAGAGTTTTTGCAAGCTTCTGCATATAATAAATATACATCGGCTAGGCGTAACAGGTATAAATTCCAGGCATCGGCAGGGCCGTTGTTGTTAATATTAAAATTAACAGGCGAATATTTGCGGAAGCTGAAACCATAAGTATTTACCTGGCCGGCGAAGAAGTTTGGTTTTGAAGCCGGGTAAGCGGTTACGCCATCTGGTTTAACCACATCTATCCAGGGCTGTACGGTGTTTACAAATAAACGCGGATCGGCAGTTTTATTAGCACGTACAGCTAAAGCCTGCGCTTTATAAGCCGGGTCCATTATCTGTTTAGGATTGGTAAAGCTTGCCGGTTTCGACGAATCGAAATTAGGGTTAGCCACCAGGTTATAATAACCGATGTTATAACCAAAGCGGGTAATGTTTTTATCGTGTACCACTTCGTTGCCATAACCCAATGCAGATGCGGCAGCTTCTGTACCATCGCCCCCTAACGCCCAGGCCGGCCATATTAAACCATTAATGGTAGTAGAGTTGGCTGCTTTGCCGCCATAGATACCATAATCGTTACCTTTTGCGTCGGCATCAACGTTAAGCTCAAACAGCGATTCTTCGTTAAACTCATTTGCGCTGTTACCATCAAACGCATCGGCGTATTTGGCAAACGGCATTAGGGTTTTACCGCTGTTATTAATTACGTCTATTAATGTGGTTTTAGCGTTGGTCCAGTCTTGTGTAAACACGTAGGCTTTGCCTAATAAACCTTTGGCAGCCCACTCGGTAATACGGCCAACATCATTGCCGGTCCAGTTTTTGCCTTTTAGCAGGGTTGCAGATTGTTTGAGGTCGCTTTCTATCAAAGCCCAGACATCTTTTACCGATGAGCGCGCCACCTGGGTGCTTGCCAAATCGGTAGGTACGCTGCTGTAAATAGGTACACCCATTTTATCGCCACCGCCAGATGATGTAATGTAGCTTTCGCCATATAAACACTCTAACCAGAAGTAGTAGTAAGCACGTAAAAAGTAAGCCTGACCGCGGATGTAATCGACAGAAGCTTTATCATTTGCAGATAAGGCGGTTGCCGATAGTTTATCTGCAGCAGCTAGGGTTACGTTACAGTTTTTAACACCCGTATACAATGAAGTATAAGCTTCTGTTGAATACTGGTTAGTGATACTTAGGTTGGTATTGGTCATCTCGTTCCAAGCCGCATCGCCATCGTAAGCAGAGTTTGCGGTATGGGTTGCGTTTGCCAATGCTTTGGGCATCAGGTGGAAGCCAAACAGGTTTTGATCGCGCAGGTTAGAGTAGCAGGATGCTAGCACACTTTGCAGATCGCTTACCGAAGCAGGATAGCTGTTGGCAGAGTATTGCGCCGGATCGCTGGTGGTAAGCGGCGACTTTTTACAACCGGCAAATATCGAGACCGCCAGTAGTGCTGATATATATAATTTCTTTGTCATTGTTTTATCGATTAAAAGTTAACGTCAAGGCCTATAGAGTAAATTCTGGTTTGAGGGTATTGCGATACCGCGTCAACACCACGGGTTGTAGCACCAGAATATCCGGCTGCCGAAGCTGCCGCTCCTAATTCTGGGTCGAGACCTTTATAACTGGTAATGGTAAACAGGTTATTACCCATCACAAATACCCTTGCACTTCTGATCTTAATTTTTTGTAACAGCGCTGCAGAGAAGGTGTAGCCTAACTGGGCATTCTTTAATTTCAAGTAATTACCGCTTTCAACAAAGTAGCTGCTTACGGTTTGGTAGTTTTTATTAGGATCAATGGTGAAGCTGCCATCGGCATTTTTAACGCCTAAGCGAGGTTGATCTGTTAAACCATTTGAGCCTAAGAAAGAATCTTTAAACACCTGGCTGGTGGTGTTACCATCGGCAAATGGGAATTGCTCATAAGCTTTAACGCCGTTAAATAGATCGACACCTGCAACACCGTTGAATAATAAAGCAAGATCCACCCCTTTGTAATTCATTTTGGCGCTGATACCGTAAACCAGTTTAGGGTTAGGGTTGCCAATCACTTGTCTGTCGGCATCGGTTATTTTACCGTCGTTGTTTAAGTCCTGGAAGCGGACATCGCCTGCGTGTGCATTTTTCTGCGGACTAGCAGCAGCCTCTGCGTCAGTTTGGAACAAGCCTAATGCTTTGTAACCATAGAATGAACCGAATGGTAAACCTGCTTTAGTAATGGTTAAGGTTTGGTTTGGCATCATGTTAAAGCCGGTGTCGCCAAAGCTGTAGAAGTTGTAACCATCATAAATAGCATCTGTTGCCAGGCCGCTTAAACTGATCACGTTGTTTTTGTTGAAGCCTCCGTTAACGCTAATATCATAGCTGAAATCTTTACCAGTATGGCGATAGCCTAATAAAATATCGAAACCTTTGTTGCTTACCTTACCAACGTTAGCCAAGAAAGGCGCAGTAAAGCCCGAACTCAATGGAAGGGCTATGTTGTAAAGCATGCCATCGGTTTTTTTATTGTAGTACTCGACGGTGTAATAGATGCTGCCGTGCATAGCTTCACCATCAATACCGAAACTCGATTCTTTAACAGTTTCCCAATGGAGATCGGGGTTGGCAATACCATTGGCTGATGTTGCAATAATAAGCGGACCGCCCGGTGAAAAATTCTGAGCACCAGATGCAATACCATTGGTGGCCATAAATTGGGCGTAAGTAAGGTTGTACAGGTATGGGGCAATGGTACTGTTACCTAACTCGCCATAGCTGCCACGGAATTTTAAGCTATTAATAACAGGCAATAATGGTTTGAAGAATTCTTCTTCGCTGATGTTCCAACCGGCAGAACCTGAAGCGAATGTTCCTTTTTGTTTATCGGGACCGAATACAGTGTAGTTAGCATCCTGACGTACCGAACCTGATAAGTAGTAACGGCTGTTGAAGTTGTAGTTTAACCTTGCAAATTTTGATTTGATTAAGCCATTAGCATCGTTTTTACCCTGGATAGAAAGGTTTGATGCGGAGGTTTGAATAAACGAATAGCCTGGTAACCCGATTGAAGTTTCGGCCGCCACAACGTTGTTGTATTTGTTTTGAATTTCTTCGTAACCGGCAATAGCGCTCAGGTTATGTTTGCCATAGCTATGGTTCCAACTTAATACCTCGTTGGTTAAAAATTGGGTGCTTTGGATAAAGGTTTTAGTCAGCGAGTTTGTTGCCGAGCTGGTTTGGCCGATAACGAAAGCATTTTGGTAAAAGTCCTGGTTTTCCTGATAGTAGTTGTAACTAACATTGGTGCGCAGATCAAAACCATAAGGTAAAATGATATCCGCGTAAACGTTTGACTGGAAGTTGTTTTTGTAGTTCAGTGCGTTAGCATTCTCAGCGCTACCTATTGGGTTAGGGCCGCCGAATAGCGATACGCTACCATAACCTTGTGGTACAGTGCCATAGTTACCAAATCTGTCGGTAACCGGAATGATAGGTAATGTACGGAACGGTGCATTGTGCAGCTGTGCCTCTGTACCTACCGGCGGCGCAGTTTTGCGTTGCGAAACTGCTAATTGCTCACCAAATTTAAGCCACTTGGCTAGCTTGTAGTCGGTGTTGACACGTGCACCACCAATGTTTGAGTAGTTGTTAATGTAGATACCTTTTTGGCGGTTATAAAAACCAGATACCAGATAGTTTACAGATGGGGTAGAGCCCGAAACTGATGCATTATAGTTTTGCTCGTATGCATTGCTGTAAAGTGCTTTAACCCAGTCGGTATTGGCTAATGTATCTAAACCTGCCTTAGGTACGCCCGGCGAAGTTTGGAACGCAGTTGGGTTTACGATGTTCTCCAGTGCAATGAAATCGGTTTTATTAAGCAGTTGAACCAGTTTAGGTTTGGTAATACCATAACGGGCGCTGATGCTAACTTTTGGCTCGCTGCCAGATCCTTTTTTTGTAGTAATAACGATAACACCACCTGCTGCTGCAGCACCATAGATGGCGGCCGAACTTGCGTCTTTCAATACATCGATTGTGGCGATATCCTGTACGTTGATGTTGTTACCATCTGGTACACGCACACCATCCACAATGTAAAGTGGGTTAGGTTGGTTTAATGACGATACTCCGCGGATAATTATTGAAGGCGTTGCATCGGGCGCGCCAGAGTTTTTAACTACGTTAACACCGGCAATACGCCCTTGCAAAGCTTCAGTTGGGTTGGTAATTGGTTGATCTTTAAATGCTTCGCCTTTTACAGAGCCTACAGAGCCTGTTAAGTCTTTTCGTCTTTGCGTGCCGTAACCTACCACAACAACTTCGTTTAATGACTGTTGCTCGGCGTTCATTTGCACGTTGATTACTTTACGCTCGCCAACGGTCTCTTCTATGCGGCTATAGCCTATCATGCTAAAAACCAATACGTCTTTAGGTGATGCTGTTAAGGAGAAACTTCCGTTTGTGCCTGCATTGGTACCTCGGGCGGTGCCTTTTATGGCAATGGTTACGCCCGGCAGAGGCAGCCCTTTTTCATCGGTAACTTTACCGGTGACTGCCGTACCTTGAGCCATAGCTGCACAGCAGAGCAGCACAAGCAAATGGCATAAGAGTAATTTTTTAAGTAATAGTTTTTTATACATAATTCTTGGTTTTTGGGTTCTTTGTTTAGAATTGGATTGGGTGTTTTCTGAGTTGGAGAAGCCGTAAACTATGCCGACGATAAATAACCTTTTACCGTTACCCGGGTTGGGAACATAGAAAGTTGGGGCGGCAAAATTTGATACGCAGGCCTGCATAACAGGGGCTGTGTGCCTTTAAAAATGCTCATGAATAAATTAGTTTTAAATTGGTTTATAACGGCGATAAGCAATGGACAAAGCGTTCGGTCGGTTATCGCTATTCAAAGAGAAAAGTTTATTGGCGGCGAAGCAAGGGCTGCAAACCGAATATAAATGATTTTAAGCTAAATATAAATTTAACTAATTGATAGTCAGTGCCATTTGGTATTGCTGAAACGCGTAAAATATAAACCCAATACAAGATTTATACAGCGAAAAAGAGTAAATTAAATGGCTTTGATACCCATAATTGCCGCCTCGAAACCATCCGGATCGTTGGATTTGTTTTTAATGCGGGTGCGGTAGTTATAAATAGTACTTAGGGAGTATTCTAAAATGCGGGCAACTTTATCAGTATCGCTGATGCCTAAACGGATCAACGCGAAAATCCGCAGGTCGGTATTGAGGAGTTGATTGGGCAAAAGTTTAATCTGATGTTCTGCCGGAAACAGCGCATTAAACTCGTGTACAAAGTTGGGGAACAGCTTCAAAAAAGCCTTGTCGAAATTTATAAAAAGCTCCTCACGCTCTTTCTTTAAATTGATATTGCCAACCAGTATTTTAATATCATCAAAGCGTTTGGTGGTCAATCGTTGCTCTATAGAACATTTAAATTTCTCGAGCTTGTTCATGTAATCGGATATGATATTAAGGTAGTATCCGATATACTCTTCTTTGATCTTTTCGGCTTCGTTAAGTTTATCTATAGTGTGTAATAGATTTGTATTGGCTTCAACCACCAATTTGTCTGCTGCTTTAATGCGTTTAAGCTGTTTGTAAATAATAATTGCAAATACAATAATGGTAACAGAAAGCAGTGTTAACAACGACGAATAGAATATCAATGCCCGTTTCTGCTCTTGCTCGTATAAGATCCGCGCACCCGCCACAACCGGTAAAATTGCGCTCACCTGTACTTTACGCTGGCGCGCGCCATAGTACATGGCATCGTCCATAGCATGTTTAATAAAAATATAGGCGTCTTGCGTGTTGCCTTTTTTATCTAGCAGCTGTGCCAGGTTTAGCATAGCTGCTGCTTCTTTGGTAGACGATTTAATGTCGGCCATTGACGCTTTGATGAGCAAGGTTACTGCGCTGTCCGGGTTGTTATGCTGTATGTAGATATCGCTCAGGGTTGAAGCGGTAATGGCATACTGATGGTAGGATAATTGCTGATGATTGATGAGATACTGAAGCTTGGCGATAGCGCTTTTCAAATCACCGGCTTTAAGTTGCTTTAGTCCGGCGTAATAGGTGTACTCAAAAGATTTCGGGTCGCATAAACGCACCGCTGAGTCTACATAAGCCCCTGCCCGTTTATTATAAAGGCGCGCGTAATAGTCATCCTTATCAAAATCGGCCAGGTCGTAATAGGTACGGGCCGTTAAAAAGTAGTATTCTTTCTTAACCGAATCGGGGAGTAGCTTTACCTTAACCGAGTTAAGTGTATCAAAGGTCTCCTTAAACATGCCCGACGATAGTAAGATAAATCCCAGCTTTATTTTACCATAGGCAATTTTGGCGGGGTCTTTCATTTGTTCGCCCACGCGCTGTAGCTGGTGTGCGTAGTAGAAAGCCCTTTCGTATTTAAACGACTTGTATTCGTTATACAGATCGAGGTAAAGGCTGTATTGTTGCGGAAGGCTCAGTTGCACATCTTTCTCCAATTGTGCCTTCAGGGCTTCAACAGTTTTAATTTTCTGAGCGTCGTAATTGGCCTTATTGTTTAATACCGACTTTAATTCTGCAATTTCCTGCTCATGTGGCTGGGTAGCAGCAAATGAAAAGTAACCGATAAATAATAGCGACAAATTAAGTATCAGGTATTTCATACCGCTTTAAGTAGAATTAAATTTTAGGTAATACAATTGGTTAGCATCCGGTGTGCCTCTCAACCGGAATAAAGGGCTAATATAACTAAATCCTCAAATTGCCTTAAAGGAAATTTGAGGATTATAATCACGGCGAATGATTATCTTGTAGTCCAATTACAACCGCAATGAAAACCCCTGTTATCACATTTGCGCTCGCCCTTTTTATGGTAAGCATCGCTTCGGCACAAAATAGTAATAAGTCTTTTGGCGATTACTACCAGATCAGTATTTATCACACAGACAGCCAGGCGCAGACAGACTCACTTAGTCACTATTTCGAATCGAGCTATATTCCCGCTTTGCATAAAGCAGGTTTCGACAAAGTAGGTGTATTTATGCCCCTTACTAATGATACCAGTGCCGATAAGCGGATTGTGGTTTGGATCCCGATGAAGAGCCTGAATAATCTGCAGAAGATAGGCCTGTTTAATGACTGCCCGAAATACAAGCGCCTCGAAAATATTATCCTTACCGCTTTTGAGCAGGCGCCGCATTATAAAGTGCCTTCTTTAAATGGTAACCCCGCCGATCATATCTACGAACTGCGCAGTTACGAAGGCCCAACCGAAGAGCGTTACCTGCAAAAAGTAAAAATGTTTAATGCGGGCGACGAAGTTGGCTTATTTGCCCGATTAGGTTTTAATGCAGTTTTCTACGCACAAGTGTTGGCCGGTTCGCGCATGCCTAACCTTATGTATATGATCAGTTTCGAGAATAAAGCCTCCCATGATGCCCATTGGAAATCCTTTGGTGATGATGCTTACTGGAAAAAGCTATCAGCCCTGACCGAATATCAAAATACCGTTTCAAAGATTGACGCTGTTTTTATGCGCCCTGCGGGGTATTCGGACTTAAAGTAAGCTGCTGGGGTTTTGGGTGTCATCCTGAGGCTCTCGAAGGATGGTGCAGAGGGCCTCGCCCGCTTGTTTCGAGTGCCTCAACATGACACCCATAAATTCTTTATCTCATTCAGAATAAATCAGATATTTGTCGTCGCAGGGTCTCTCGCAGAGGACCCTGCGATTTAGGACAGGTTTGCGGTGCATCTGCAGCTTAGGGTCCTCTGAGAGAGACCCTAAGAAGACAAAAAATCCACTTCAAAAAATATTTTTCAAAATTCCTGTAACAAGCAATAACCGCTATGCTCTAATGTAACGTTAATAGCTAAGGTACTACAAAAGCTATTCGATTTTGTGAGGAGTCCGCACCTTAAGGGCCCCGTTTAAGCAAAGAATTCAATCTAAAAAAATGGCTGATTTAATTTTTAAACTCTGGTGGGTGCTGCCTGTTGTTGCAGCTCTCCTAATGTACAAGTCTGTACTTCGTGTATTTTTTGGTATGATCATCGTTCCGGACGACCGTATTGGTTTGGTGGTCAAAAAATTCGCCCTCTATGGTAACGATATGCGCCTACCCGATGGCCGCATCATAGCCACCCGTGGCGAAGCCGGTATGCAGGCCAAACCGTTAGCGCCTGGCTTGTACTGGCGCATGTGGCCGTGGCAATATGCTATTACCATGGCTCCCTTTACCATTATTGAGCAAGGTAGCCTCGGGCTGGTAAAGGCCAAAGATGGTGCTGCGTTAGATACCGGCCGTGTATTGGGTAAACCGGTAGAATGCGATAAGTTTCAGGACGCACAAGCTTTCCTGGAAAATAATGGTCAGAAAGGTCCTCAGGCTGCTTTTTTAACACCGGGTAACTATCGTATCAATACCTTTTTGTTTGAAATTGAAAAGGTGCCGATTACACAGGTGCATGAAAACAAGGTGGGTATTGTTACCACTTTGGACGGTGAACCACTGGAGAAAGGCGACATTGCCGGCGGTTCGGTAATTGGCCACCGTAACTACCAGGACCCTATTGCATTTATTAATGCTGGCGGAAAAAAAGGCTTGCAGGAAGATGTGATCCTGGCGGGTACTTATTACATGAACCCCTGGTTTGTGCTGGTGGAACAGGTAGATATGATGCACATCCCTATTGGTTATGTGGGTGTGGTTAACTCGTTCGTTGGCCCCGAAGGTAAAGATACCAGCGGCGATAACTTTAAACACGGTAACATTGTGCACAAGGGCCAAAAAGGTGTTTGGGACGAACCGCTTGACCCTGGTAAACACCCGGTAAACATTTATACCCATGGGGTAGAGGTGGTGCCAACAACCAACATTGTACTAAACTGGGCTAACAGCCGCAGCGAAGCGCATGAGCTGGATAAAAATCTGAATACGATAAGCGTACGCTCTTTCGACGGTTTTACATTTAACCTCGATGTATCACAGATTATCCACATACCTCGTAACGAAGCGCCAAAGGTAATTGCGCGTTTCGGTAAAATGCGAAACCTGGTATCGCAGGTGCTTGAGCCTACCATCGCCAACTACTTTCGCAACGCGGCGCAAAAAAGTGATGTAATTGGTTTCTTAACCAACCGTTCGCAAAGGCAGGACGATGCTAAAGGGCATATCAGTCAGGTACTGGCAGATTACAATGTGGTTGGTGTAGACACGCTGATTGGTGATATTATTCCGCCGGAAGCATTGATGAAAACCATGACCGACCGTAAGTTGGCCGAAGAAGAGCGCCATACTTACGAGATCCAGAAAAGTGCGCAAATTGAGCGTAAGGAATTTGAAAGTGCAAAAGCAGGTGCGGATATGCAACCGGAAATTGTGAAATCAACCCGTCAGGTAGAGATCAATACGCAAATGGCCGCAGCCAAAGTCGCCGCTGCCAAGGGTGATGCCGAATCGAGGGTGATTAACGCTAAAGCCGATGCCGAAAACCGAACTATTAATGCGAAGGCAGATGCAGAAGCTAAAACCATTATTGCCAAAGCAGACGCTAACGCCACCGAGGTAAATGGTGGTGCCGAAGCAGGTAAAATTAAAGCCATTGGTTTGGCCGAGGCCGAGGTAACCAAACAAAAAACGGAGGCCATGGGTACCGAACAATACGCTATAGTTCGTGTAGCCGAAGCCTTAGCCAGCAATGGTATCAAATTGGTACCAGAAATATTGGTTAACGGTAAAGACGGCGGCAGCGCCGGAATGGTTGATGCCTTAATTGGTTCCGAGCTGTTTAAAAAACTGCAAAAGGATAATAGTAAAGAAGACAAAACGGAAGCTTAATTTTTGTAATGTTTTGATGAGAAAAAGGGCGCCCGAGAGGGGGCTCTTTTTTTGTTCCTTTCCCTCCTCGGGGAGGGGGTGTAATGGGTTGAGCATGGCAGGGAGGGGTTTCTCCAAACGCTTTTAGAAAACCCCTCCCTAGCCCTCCCGGGGGAGGGAATTTTTAATAAACAATAAAGGCATCCCAACCGGAATGCCTTTATTGTTTTAATATCTATTATTTAGCGACTTTTCAATTGTCGCATTTCTATTTTCATTTCGTCTAGTTGCTTTTGCGCCTGGCGGTTTTCGAGGTAGAAATATATCGCGAAGCCTAAAAATATCTTACCTAAAACAAACACGGCGGCAAATACCCATTTCCATGCTTTGTTAATTCGCATGAGGTTAGACTCAGCCTCAACTTCAATAAATTGCTGCTCGCGTGGTTTTTTGTATTCTTCCTTTTTAGGGCCATGTTCTTTTAAACGTAGGGTGTGTGGCTCTGGTTTAATCAGCTCATTAAGGTTGTCTTCTATTTTTTGCCAGGCAGTTGGTGGCGGTTTTATAGCCATAGCCTGTGCAATACGTTCCATGTCAACCTCAAGCTCAAAAAGGGCTTGTTTTACTTCCGGGTATCGCTCTTTATAATCCAGCAACTCGCGGGCCTCTTTCTCAGAAGCCGAGCCTAATACATAAGCTTCTAACGCGCCACTATCTATGTATTCTTTTATATTCACGATGCCTTCCTTATTATAGCAAAAGCTTCTCGTAAAGCTTTCCGAATTAAATCCTCTGTTTTACCTAACTCCTGTGCAAGTTGCGCCGTTGTTTTGCCGTAGTAATATATACTGCAAAAAACCGCATGCTGCTCATCATTCATTAACGCCGAAAACTTATTTGCAGTATTCGGGAACTTCGCTTCTGAAGTTGTATCAGCATACATCGTGCCAGCTAGATAAGTGCGCGCAAGCCGCTGCAACTCACACCATGTATTAACACCGTCGCCGGTTATTCGGTCTATGTGTTGCGGTATGGTCTCAAAAATACTTACTAAATGCTCTTCGGCCTTGTCCCTATCTTTTACAATTTCTAAAAGATAGCCCAATAGCATCCCTGCGTACCTATCGTACAGGTTATGTAAGGCGAAGGAAGTTTGCTCCTGTAAAATCTGCCGTTGCGGTTTCAAATAATCTCTGTCTAAGTATCAATCCAACTTCTTTAACCTATTTAAAGTTTAGGTAAATGTGCTCTAATTATAAATGAGCATCATCATCATTAGTGTAAAAATAAATAAAAATAAACCAATACAGCAAGTGTTATTGTAAAGCATTTTGTTCACTGCACAGCATGAATAAAGCCAGAGGGAATGAATAAAATGAATCGGCCTATGTCCCTCTTTATTAGATATTTTCGATAGGTAGTTCCCCGATTAACTGTAAAATTATGGGCTTTTGCGCATCATTCTGAAGCCTCGGGATAGCTTAACTATCACTGCGTGCTGTGTACAAAATCAGAAAATTGCCCATTATATTTCGCGGTCTCACTCTGCTGCTTTGCTTAGTGGGTATAAGCCAATTTGCTTGGGGGCAATGTACATATTCCACAAGGTTGTACGCTACTGCCACTCCACAGGTTAACGCAGGGTTATTAACGTCAGTCGACAATCCTGGTAACGCGGCAGATGGAAATCCATCTACTTTTTCTGTAATGAACAGACTTGTGGGCGTCGGTAATTTAATTACGGTTACACAATACTTGTCATTCCCCAGCCAAATTACTTCAGGAACACCTGTTACTGTGAAAGTGAATCTTCCGGCTGGGTTGATATCCTTACTTGGAGGTGTGCAAATACAGCCATTTACGGGTTTAAATTATAGTGTCCTAACCGGTTGGCAGGCAAATGCTGCGGGCTCAGGCACTACCGTATCATCATTAGTAGGCGTAGCCGCAGGCGCAGGCGATATGGAATTAACAGTTACGCCAACAGCCAACTATGATGGGGTATGGGTAACCATGTCGGGTGTAGCAGTAGGGCAAAGCATGAAACTGTATGATGCCTACGTAATGAAAACTACACCAACACAATCCGACTGCGGTACCGCCGTTGATGTATTAGCTGGTACGAGGGCTGCCCTCGGAATCAGCTTGCTTAACGCATCGGGTACCGTTGATAACCCTACTAATGCAATTGACAATGATGCCACCACCTATGCCCAGTTAAATGTAGGCGCGCAGGTGTTAAGCGAGGCATATCTTACAACTATCTTTAATACCCCTTCCCAACCCGGTGATGTGGTGCGCATGCTATTGCGGAACGTAAGTGGCGGGCTGCTTAACCTGGGATTGATCTCCAATTTTACCATACAACTCTATAATGGAAGTACGCCGGTTGGCTCTCCAATTCTTAGTGCTTCAAGTGCGCTTAAGCTCACCGCCCTAAGCGGTACATCCGTTAGTGATTTGTACCAGTTGGATATTAGTTCACTGTCTACCGATCTTCCTTTCGACAGGGTAGATATACAAATCGGGGGCGTTGCCGCAGTGGGAACCTCGCTGCGGGTTTATGATGTAAGGCGCCTGCCGGCTACGCCAGTAACCTCAATGGATGGCGTTACGTCTTCGTCCAAATCGGTTTGCCAGGGTAGCTCGTCAACGCTGGCAGTAAGCAACCCACAAAGCAGTTGTACTACTTATAGCTGGTATAGTTCGGCAAGCGGGGGCACTGCTTTAGCAACAGGTACTTCTTATACTCCACCAGCTTCAGGCTTAGGGGCTACCAATACTTATTATGTACAGGCCAATCGTACCGGCTGTACCGAGGTTAGCGATCGTATACCAGTAACTATCAATGTAAATCCATCGCCAACTATATCTTACTCGGTTACACCACGAACATGTAAAGGCACAACAACAGCAAGTATGTCTTATAGTTCGTCTAATACGCCTACCACGTACAGCATTGTTTGGAACGCCCCGGCATTGGCGGTTGGTTTTACTAATGTAACAAATGCCGTTTTACCTGTAGGTACGCTTACGGTAGCTGTACCCGCAGGTGCTGCCGCCAATACCTATACCGGCACCATTACCGTGCAAAACGGTAACGGTTGCTTAAGCACGGGCGCGCCCTTTAGTGTAATTGTGGACGACAAACCAACCTCACCGGTACTTACTGTAGCAAATTAAAACCTAGAAAATAACCCCTCAAAATCCCAAGAACATGAAAAAATCAATACTCTTCAAAATCCTGATCCCGATGATCATGATGATTGCCGCTACTACCGTAAAAGCGCAAATTACTACATTGGCTGGTTTACCTGGCGCTGCCGCAGCCTATTGCGCCGGCGAAGCCGTGAAACTGGCCGCCGCCTCAACAGGTACAACATTTGTGTGGAAACGTTACCCAGGAAAAGATTTATTAGGCACGCCCGTAACCTTAACAGAAACCACGGCCAATTTATCCGACGTACCCACAGCGCCAGGGTATTATACCTACGTGTCGATAGCATCAAACGCTAATTGTACTTCAGATGTGTCGACTCCTGTTACCATATATGCATTGCCTACAATTAGCGCCGCCATAACAGGCCCAACCACTGCCTGCGTAAGTGACCTAGCCTCAAAAACTTTAACGGCAACCGCTTCTAATTTAGAAACTGCAGATACAGAAGTATTTGGCTACACGTATAAATGGTTTAAAAATGGTACGGCTATTACCGGCGCTACAGGTTCAACTTATACGTTAAGCCCTACCACTGATGCCGCAATTGGCAGCCAGGCCTTTACCGTACAGGTGAGTTATGTACTTACCAGCCATGGCGGCAGTAATTGCATGCAAACGTCTAGTGCCGCTAACGTAGATGTACAGGCTAACCCAACCACACCAGTTGTAACTATTCAGCCTTAATCCGTACACAAGCCAACTAACTTGACCTATAAATAAATGGTTAACCTAAAAGTAATTACTGCTTTTATGGTTTTACTGATGCTTGCAGCAAGGGGGAGCGGCGCTAATGCCGCTCCCCTCCCTGCAGGTCAAACGGTGACCATTATCCAGGGACAAACGGCCACCTTAAAGGCGGCTGCAAATCCCGGGGCGGGATTTCAATGGCTAAAAAATGGAGAAATTATTGCCGGGGCTATCAAAAACACTTACGTGGTTAACAGCCCGGGTAGTTATCAGGTAATGAGTACAAACAGTAATTGTACTTCAGCATTGTCGGACCCCGTAAATGTGATCATACAACCAAATCAGGCCAGTTCGCCGGCTGACATGTCGATCATTCTTACTTCGGCGCTGAACTCGATGAATATCGACAACCCTTTTACCTACACCATTATGATTAAAAACAACGGGCCGGCTACTGCTAATACGATCAATGTTGCGAACCGGGTGCCCGACGAACTTGCTTTTCAGCAGTTGACTGCCCCGGCAAAAGGTAACGCGGTTTATGAAGGTTACGATAAGAAAATAACATGGAAGCTGGACGGAATGTCAATCGGCGAAACAGCATCGCTTGATTACTTGGTGAAAGCTGTAAAGCAGGGTACTATCTCAAGTACGGCTACAGTGAGCGCCGCAACACCAGACCCGGATTTGAGCAATAATACTGCTACTAATACTATCAGCATTGCGGGATTAACTATACCGAATGTGTTTACACCGAATGGTGATGGCGTCAATGATACTTTTATAATCCCTGGCTTAGGTATTTACACAGCTAATGAGCTTACGGTAATGAACAGGTGGGGATCAACAGTGTATCAAAAGAAAGCGTACAATAACGAATGGAATGGAGAGGGGCTTAACGAAGGAACTTATTTCTACCTGCTAAAGGTACAGGATGCTAATGGAAAGTGGGATGTGTATAAAGGGTATATAACCCTGTTGAGGACGAGAGCAAATTAAGTAAAGCAATGAAAAAGGCCATTTTAATAATCATATTTATAACCAGTGCTGTTTGTGCCAGGGCACAACAGGATGCGCAGGTTACGCAATATATTTTTAATGGAATTTATATTAACCCGGCGTACTCCGGGTATAAGGAAGATCTGTATGTACAATCATACTACCGCTCGCAATGGGTTGGTATTACAGGTGCGCCCAAAAGTTTCGCCGTGGCAGGTGACGGCTCATTTATGAATGGAAATGTGGGGCTGGGTGTGGTTTTAACTAACGACCAAATAGGCGCGCAAAGCGTTCTCACAGGTTATATCAATTACGCTTACCGGATAAGGGTTGGAGAGAATGAAAACTCGCGATTGGCCTTTGGATTGGCCGCCGGTATGATGCAGTTGGGCATAGATGGCTCTAAACTTAACGCGGTACAACCCGGCGATGCGGCCGTGCCGGTATCATCCCAAAGCCGGATAGCGCCTGATGCTAATTTCGGGATCTATTATTCCACCGAAAATTATTTTGCAGGTGTTTCTGCCACTAATATATTGGCGCGTTTTGTATTGAAAAAAGACGAATCGAATATATTGGTACCTATTCCACAACCGCATTTCTATCTCACCGCAGGTGCGTTGATATCTATTAACGACCAAACAAAATTTAAACCTGTAGTGCTATTAAAAGACGACGTAAAAGGCCCAACATCATTGGATGTTGACGGTTTTATTTTGCTGAACGAACGCCTCAGTTTCGGCGCGTTCTACCGCAGTTCCGTTAAACTCTATCCCAAAAACAACCTCCAGAATGATCTGCCAAGTCAGAACGCTTTTGGTGGTATTATAGAATTTTTCGCCACCCCCAATCTCCGCATTGGCTATTCTTATGATCACGCCTTAAACGCCCTGAGCAACTATAACTACGGCAGTCACGAGTTCTCCGTGGGTTTATATATAGATAAAGTAGGCTCAAACCGTACTGGAAGTTATAGTGGTAGTGATGGGAGAAGGTGTTATAAGTTTTAGTAATAATATTTCTATCGCGATTTATCAGGCTGAGGATCTCGAAGCCTTCCCCTCCACCCGTCATGCTGAACTTGTTTCAGCACCCCACATGCTGAGTATATAATGCAATCCGTTTTCCATTAGGAAAGGGTTGTATGTGACATGAATCGTTAGTGGGTGTCACTTTCTTTTTTCCGCAAAAAGAAAGTAACCAAAGAAAAACTCGTGGTTGCTTTATTTTCTGTTAAAAGTCAGTGCTTAGGCAAGTGTTGTGCTTCCCGAAAATCATGAGGCCACAATAATTAACGTATGTTAAGATAGCGGTAGATTCGGATTGAAACTCAATTATAAACTTGTCATTGCGAGGTACGAAGCAATCTCGTCGTAACCCTGTTCGAAATCCATAACTACCAGTTTGCTTCGTACCTCAATGAACTCTTATTAGAAGAGCAGTATCGAAGAAGTGTTCAATTTCAATGGCCTATTATTATATTAGTGCGATTTACTCTCATTAATAAGAGCTTTGATTAATAAAGAAAATAGATTTATTATTACTCCACCTAAAATTTATGGATGGAGCATTATTGCTTTTTTACTTTTTGTAATTGTACTTATTCCAATGTTGAGCGCAGGTCATCCAGGAGGAGAACAAGTTCCTCTTACACTGTTGTCCCATGCGATTAATTGTTTAATAATATGCCTTCTGATAATCAGTATTGTAACCACCTTTGTTTTTTGGCAATGGTTTAAAAAAAGGTGGTATGTAAATGTGGGTGTGTTTATAATAATAAGTTATCTATTAATACAAGTTTACTTAATTAATGGGCAGAACTTAAATTCTATTCTCCCCTAAAACCCGAAATACCCCTTCGCATTATTATAACAGATATCCTGCACCAATTTTCCTGTCCATTCAAAATCCGCAGGTAATTCACCGTTTTCTATGTCTTCGCCGAAGAGGCCGCAAAGCAGGCGGCGGAAATATTCATGGCGAGGGTATGAAAGGAAACTGCGCGAATCGGTAAGCATACCTACCATGCGACTTACAAGGCCAAGGTTTGATAGTGCATTAAGCTGGCGAATCATGCCATCTTTTTGGTCCATAAACCACCAGGCCGAACCAAATTGAACCTTGCCCGCAATGGTGCCATCGTTAAAGTTTCCAATCATGGCGGCCATCATTTCGTTGTCGGCCGGGTTAAGGTTGTATATAATGGTTTTGGCTAGTTGATCATTACTGTCCAGTTTATCAAGGAAACGCGATAATGCGCGGCCCTGACTAAAATCGCCGATAGAATCAAATCCCGTATCCGGCCCAATAGTGCGGAAGGCACGGCTGCTGTTGTTGCGTAACGCGCCCAAATGATACTGTTGCACCCAGCCTTTTTCGTGATCCCACAACGCAAATTCGAATAGCATGGCCGATTTAAACTTGGAGATTTCCAGCGGTAGCAGCGCATGGTTGTTTCTTATTTTCTTAAATATCGGCCTGATCTCTTCTTCGGTATAATCATCAGCGTAAATGCATTCGAGGCCATGGTCGGATACGGAACAGCCGTTAGCGGCAAAGTAGTCATGGCGTTGTTTTAAGGCTTGCAAGTAAGCATCGTAATCGTCGATGGTAGCATTAACTACAACGGCCAGTTTATCTATATAGCTATTCAATGCGCCTATGTCATCTGCATTCATAGCCTTATCCGGGCGGAACGATGGCAGAATCTTCACCCCAAAACCATCTTGTTTAATCTGCTGGTGAAACTCCAGGTTATCCAAAGGATCGTCGGTAGTACCAACGGCTTCCACGTTCATTTTGGTAAGCAGGCTGCGTACACTGTACTCCGGTATTTGCAGCTTGGCGGTGCAATCATCATAAACCTTTTTTGCGGTTGAAGGGCTAAGCAGATCATTGATGCCGAAATAGCGTTGTAACTCCAGATGAGTCCAATGATATAGCGGGTTGCGCATGGTGTAAGGCACGGTAGCCGCCCATTGTTCAAATTTCTCGTAGTCGCTTTTATTGCCGGTAATGTAGGCTTCGTTTACACCGTTGGCACGCAATGCACGCCATTTGTAATGATCGCCGTAAAGCCAAACTTGGGTAAGATTGTCAAATTGTTTGTTGTGAGCAATCTGATCTGGCGGCAGGTGGCAATGGTAATCTATGATAGGCATTTGCTTAGCATAGTCGTGGTATAAGCGTTCGGCCGACTTATTCGGCAGCAAAAAATTGTCGTCTAAGAAATTCTTCATAATTGGTTTTGCGTAGGCAACACAAATAAATGGTAATAAAAATAAGGATACTAATAACCAATGTAAAAATGATGCAATTATCTACGAAAACGTTTGCAGAAAAATATGGAATGATATGATCAAGGTATTCTTTGCTCTTCGTACTTAAAGTTTGTTTAACACAAATAGTATTGTAAGTAAACATTGCAGCCGGGTACGTGTATATAACTAAATAATTAAACGCAATTGCTACATTGAACTATCAGCCCTCATTCGAAGTATTTTTTGGATGCTCTTTTGTCCGCTGGTTGATAACATCGCTTCAATAATTAAAAATTACATGCTGAAAAAATTAATACATATTGAAAGGAAAAAAAAGTTAACCTGTGGTGTTACAGTCATAGCCGCATGTGTGGTATTGGCATTATTGTCGTGCCAGCAACGGGTGCCGTATCTAAGCCCGGCCGGTTACGATCTTAATAAGCCCCAAACAGATTATCTGCCAGATAATCTCGAAGAAGTTTCGGGCATAGCCTTTAATAAAGGAAACCCCGATTTGCTTTATGCAGAAGAAGATGAAAATGGCCGCGTTTATTACATGAAGTTTGGCGATAAAAAAGCCAAGTTTTCGAGCTTTAAGAAAACAGGCGACTTTGAAGATATTGCTATTGCCGGCGACCAGGTTATAATGTTGCAGAGCAAGGGAAGGTTGTTCACTTTCCCTATAAGTGAGGTTGCCAACCCTAAAATTGACGACTCGAAAGTTCAGGAGTTTGGCGACATGCTGCCTAAAGGTGAGTTTGAAGGTTTATATGCAGACGAAGCCAGCAAACAGGTGTATGTATTGTGCAAGCATTGCGATATAGACAAAACCACCAAGCAAACCAGCGGCTTTATTTTTAACCTTAGCGACGATGGCAAGCTTACCCGCGGCGATAAATTCGAGATTAACGTAAGGCATATTGCCAACCAGGTTAAAGATCCGAAAGTAAATTTCCGACCGTCGGCATTGGCGCAAAACCCGAAGAGCAAAAATTGGTTTGTGCTGTCGTCGGTAAATAAGCTGCTGGTAATCCTGAACCCGCAATGGAAAGTGCTGCAGGTATTCCACCTCAATCCATCAACTTTCCCGCAACCCGAGGGGATAGCTTTTGATAACCAAAACAACTTATACATCTCTAACGAAGGTGATAAAATAGAAACCGGCACTGTGCTCAAATTTAAGTACATGGGCAAATAAGGTTTTTGCATTTATCTATCCTAACCTATGAAGAAACTTTTATGCTGCTTATTGTTGCTGGCTCCCTGCGTGTTAAAAGCGCAGCAAAACGTTGTGCAACGGCTTATTTATATTGGCGATGCGGGCGAAGCCGATAAGCAACAAGGTGGGGTACTAACCCATGCACAGGCAAAAATTATCCCCGGCAAAACTACCGTGTTTTATTTAGGGGACAATATTTATCCAACCGGGATGGGTTTACCGGGCAGTAAAGAAGAGAAAGAAACTGAGGGAATCTTACAATCGCAATATCAGCCGATGCGGGCTAAAGGTGCGCCGGTTTACTTTATACCCGGCAACCACGACTGGGACCGGATGGGGCCGAACGGACTGGCCAAAATGAAACGCCAGTGGGAGTACATCAGCGAGCAAAAAGATTCGTTATTGAAAGTGCTTCCGGCCAATGGATGCCCCGGCCCAACCGAAATTAAGATCAACGATAGCTTAGTGGTTATTGCTTTCGACTCCGAATGGTGGGTTTACATCTACAGTAAAGAAAACCCCGATGCTGATTGCGATTGCAAAACCGAAGACGAAATTACCGCACGTATGCGAGAAATATTGAACCGCAATCGCGATAAGGTAATTATGCTGGCAGACCACCACCCATTCTGGTCGTACGGACACCATGGCGGGTATTACGATATTCTGGATTACTTTTTCCCACTTACCTCTGTAAAACAGAACTTATATATCCCGGTGCCGATATTAGGCGCATTTTATCCTTTATTACGTAGCACGTTTTCGGTAACGGAAGATCAGGGGCACCCGTTATACAAGGCCATGATCAACAAGATAGACAAGGTATTTGAAGACTATCCCAACGTGATCCATGTTTCGGGGCACGAACATGGCTTGCAATTTATCAAAGACCACGAGCAGATCCAGGTGGTAAGCGGCTCGGGCGCTAAAGAAGCTTATGTTAAGAAAGGTAAATACGCACTATATGCGCAAACCAAGCCAGGTTTTGTAACTGCAGATTTGCTAGTGGACAAGAGCATTAAGTTTACCTACTACGCCGGAACAGATACCATTTTTAAGGAGGTTTTTACCTATACCAAACCGTATAAAGTTGCAGCACCATTGGCTGTAAGTACCAGTAAACCTGTAACTGCCGACAGTATTGTGGTGAAAGCCCGCCCGGAGTATGATCAGGTAAGCAACTTGCACCGCAAATTATATGGCGAAAACTACCGCAAAGAGTGGGCTGCGCCGGTAAAATTACCGGTTATTAAAGTGAGCAGTTACAAAGGTGGACTAACACCCATACAATATGGTACGGTACATCAAACCCGTTCGCTTAGGCTGCGTGATGCATCGGGAAAAGAGTGGACTTTGAGCAGTATCGAAAAATACCCGGAGATCTTATTGCCAACCGCCCGTCGGGAAACCTACGCCAAATCGTGGCTTACCGATGCCATGTCGGCGCAGCATCCTTATGCATCTATGATGGTGCCTGTACTGGCAGACGCGGTTAAGGTAGGGCATACCAATCCGGTTATCGGCTGGGTATCGCCGGATAGGAAACTGGGGTTTTATGAAAAGGATTTCGCCGGTACTATTTGCCTTCTCGAAGAAACTAACCCGGGTCAAAAATCGGATAATACAGGTTTGATGACACGGAAGTTGAATAAGGACAATGCCAACCGTGTTGATACGCTGGAGTTTTATCGCGCACGTTTGCTGGACTGGTTTATTGGCGACTGGGATCAGCAGCAAGATCAATGGCGCTGGACGGACATTCAGCGTGGTAAGAATAAGTATTATAAGGCTGTACCCCGTAATCGCGAAGCAGCTTTCTTTATTAACGAAGGACTGATACCCGCAATGGCTGCCAGCAAATGGATGTCGCCTTACTTAAAAGGTTATAAGGCTAAAAAAGATAACATCAACGATTTTTATTACCAGGGGCACGAGTTAGACGCGCGCTTTTTATCAGGCATTAGTTACGATACCTGGATACAAACTGCCAAGCAATTTGCAGCATCGCTAACGGATTCGGTTCTTAATACCTCGCTGCACAAATTACCTAAGATTGCGTATGATCTGAGGCATAAAGAATTGCTAAAACTAATGCAACGCCGCCGCGACCATTTAGTTGAAGCTGCCGATACCTACTACCGATTTTTTAACCGGATAGTTGATATTAAGGCTACCGACGTTGACGAGCTCTTCATTATTAAAGATACTACAGGCAATAACGTGCGCGTATCGGTTTACCGCCGAACGCCTGAGGGAGGTGTTAGCTATGCATTGTTCTCCAAAATTTTCGATCATACTGTTACTAAAGAATTGCGCATTTACGCCAGTAAAGGGCAAGACAGCGTTTCGATAGATGACCAATCTGCTAAAATTAAAGTGCGGGTAGTCGGCGGCAAGGGTAAAAAGAGCTATCATGTTATAAGCGCCAATGAACATACCAAAGTATATGACAAACAAAGCAATGCGGTATTCAGCGGGCCTGCTGCAGAGACAGCCAAAATAAGCAAACATTTTTCTGACGATTCTACTACGGTTGGCTACATCCCGGTTAATCTTTTTAATACTACCATACCACAACTATCAACCGGTTATAATCCCGACGATGGCTTTTGGCTTCAGGGAGGCATAAAGTTTATCCGTAATGGCTTCCGTAAATCGCCGGGGAGTACGCAGGAAATAAACTTTATGCACGGCTTCGGCAACAATGCCAATCGTTTACGCTACACGGGCGAATGGTTTAATGCGCTGGGTAAAGCTGATCTCGAGTTGCAGGCGCGGGTTTATACCCCCGAGGTGATCAATTATTTCGGTCAGGGGAATAATACGCCTTTTATTAAGGATAGCGGTTACCATACCTATTACCGGGCAAAGTTCGATCTCATTGGTTTCGATGCTTATGCACGATTCCATAATAAAACAGGCTCAGAAAATGTTCGCATCGGCCCAACAGTACAGTATTATCACTTCGAGGGCGATGACAAAAACAGGCTGATCTATAATTCATCGCTCATTAATAATTACGATGCCGGGGCTATTGATAAAGATAAGCTGCATGCCGGTGTTAATATCATTTATACTGACGATAAACGGAGCAGCCCCATTTTGCCGATCTGGGGCTTGTACCTGGGTATTAAAATGCAGGGTATGGCGGGTTTAAATAAATACTCGAGCTCGTACTTCCAGGTTATACCCGAGCTGCAATTGTATAAGAGTGTTACGGCTAATTCATCGCTGGTTGTTATTGATAAAATGGGTGGCGGTTTAACATTTGGCAATGTGCCGTTTTATCAGTCTGTGTTTTTGGGTGGGCCAGATAATATGCCTGGGTTCCGTCAATATCGTTTTGCAGGCGAGCAGATGTTTTACAATAACCTATCGGCACGGGTTAAACTCAATAATTTGAGCCCCTATATTTTGCCGGGGCAATACGGTGTAACGGCAACCTATGGGCTGGGGCGTGTTTGGGGAAATGATATTGCATCAAAGGTTTGGCATAATAGTGTGGCGGCCGGTGTTTATTTTGCGCCCGCAGGTTTGGCGCTGTTAGAATTGCAAACCGGATACTCCAAAGACGGCTGGTATCCTTATCTTACATTAAAACTTAAAATCTATTAATCCCGTTAGTAAGTATTAGGAGTTAATAATGCAGGTAAACGTATTTAACATAGATAAAAAATTAAAAGCAGAGTCGCTTATCGATGCTGTCTTTTCTTTTCATGTGTTTGCCGAAGATCTTAAACGGCGTATCAATACCGAAAAAACCATCAAAGGTGAGTTTTATAAAATGGTGTTGAGTAAGATAGAAGAGTATCCCGAACTGAGCAATCCTATCCCAGTTGAAGATGCGGCCAAATATCAGCATGTACTGGAAATGGTATATGCGGTATTATCGCCGGCTATTGCCGATGAAACCGAATATCTATGGGGTATAGGCATGCCTGTGCCGGGAGATATGATCTACGGAACCGATGCCTTTCAGCAGTTTATTGCAGGTTATAATTCCGATCCAAAAACTATCCTCAATCAGGGGTCTACGGCATTTCTTAAGCGCGTGCAGGAATATTTGTACAGGCTTATCCTTAAAAAAGTTTACAAGTTTTCGCCTGATATAAACAGCGATAGTATCTATACACAAGAGAACAACGAGAGCGGCTTGGAGCGATATTTTAAGATCCACGTGGATACTACTTATGCCGAGATCAAAGCCAAACAAGAACTGCCTGAATTAAACGCCGGACTGATAGAAGAGTTTTTACAGGTAGGAACCGGTGGCGAAGTTTTGGAAGATATTTTGCCATTGAGCATGTTTAGGGTAGAGGGTTTCGCGGTAATTACTGTAGAAGATATTACAGCCCAGCAATCTATAGAGAATATCAGGCTGGCATTGGTTAATAACTTCACAGATCAGAATGAACTTTTTGAGAGCGTTACGCACTCGCTGCAAACGCTTATCGGTAATAACGCAATTGAATTCGGCCTGTTGCCCTTCTTGAAAGTAAACGGCAAGCTGGTTTATGATACCGAGGAGTGCTTTACCAGCGTGCTGATTAATGCCTACTCCAAAGAAAAGGTATCGGAAGAGTTGTATAATCAACTAACCGCAGATTATATTAAAGACCCCAAGGCAGTATTTTACAACGAAATAGATAAAGACAAATCTAAGGAGAGCGTTTATTTGGCCGCTTTACATAAGGTAGGCATTGTTTCTTATGCCGTGCTTCCTGTTTATTTTAACAGAAAGGTAGCCGGTGTAATGGAAATTTACTCCAAAAAATCGGTGATCCATTTCGAAGAGTTATTGTCTAAGCTGGAAATTGCCGTGCCGCTACTGTCGCAATTGTTGCATAACAGCATCGAGAAGTTTAACGAGCGAATAGAGGAGGTGATTAAGGATAAATTTACAACGCTGCAGCATGCTGTAGAATGGAAATTTAATGAAGTAGCGTGGAACTACATTCGCGAGCAACGCGATGATGAGGACACCGTCGAAATAAAAACTGTGGGCTTTAAAGATGTCGACCCGCTGTATGGTGCTGTCGATATCCGCAATTCTACAAACGAACGTAACCTGGCCTTGCAGAATGATTTAAAGGCCACATTGCAAAAGTTATCAGATACCATTAACGCTATACAGAAACACAAAGCTGCTGCCTTTAAACCCGAAATATTGGTGCAATGCGATACGTGGCTCAGGCAGGTTAGCGAAGAAATTACAGATACCGACGAGGCAAGTATTAAAGCTTTCTTAGAGTCGGAGGTTTATAGCGTTTTTGATGTACTAAAAGCTGAAGTACCTGAAACAACAGCATTAATTGAAGAATATTTTGAAACGACTGATGAGCTTTCAGGCGATGGCTTTGCGGCTCGCCGTGAGTTGGAAATTTCCATCGGGATGATCAATACTGCACTCAATAATTACTTCGAAAAGGCACACCCCAAACTCCAGAAGATCTACCCATGCTATTTCGAAAAATTCCGCACAGATGGTGTGGAGTATGACATTTACACGGGCCAGTCGTTGGCACCAGATAAACCTTTTGATGATAACAAGCTTGGAGCATTTCGCCAGTGGCAATTAAAATCGATGATCGATATTGTGCAGATCACCGGCAAGCTAACCACCAGGATGAAATGCAAGCTGCAAACCACGCAACTTATTTTTGTGCATTCGGGGCCAATAGATATTTGTTTCCGAAAAGACGAGCGCCGGTTTGACGTGGAAGGTGTTTATAATATCCGCTACGAGGTGATCAAGAAGCGCATTGATAAAGTGCTGATCAAAGATACCGATGAGCGCCTAACCCAACCCGGCAAAATAGCCCTCGTTTACTTTACCCAGGCCGAAGCCGACGAGTTTATGAACTATATTAAAGAGTTTCAGGATAAGAAGCTGCTTGCCGCTGATATCGAACAACTCGACCTCGAAGAACTGCAGGGCGTAACCGGTTTAAAGGCTATCAGGGTAACGGTTGAAGAAAAAGTTAATTAGTGCAGGGAAATTAAACGTAAAAGACACGATACTTTGTGTCTCGTTTTAATCTTCTACCTTTTAAATAGGCATCCCGCCACATCGCTCAGTCAACTTCATAATTACCTGTTGTTACAAAAACGCTGCACCATGTGATAATATTTTATAAAGTACATTATGCGCAGCACAAATATTAACAATTAGTGTTATTGTAGTAATTTGCTTAAAAAAACTACTTATCCTTAAAGCCTTTAGCCCCTGCATGCATCTTTTTACTTACATTAAAAAAATCACCTTTACTTTAATCACGTTGCTGTTTGGCAGCTTGGCGGCCTATTCGCAAACTATAAAAGGCGATAGTATAACAATTGCCGTAGAGCCCAGTTATAACGATGTGTCCGGCGCACATCGAACCCTGTTTGGCGAAAACTACCGAACCCTATGGGCCACGCCGGTAACCATGAAGGTATTTTACCTGGAAAAAGAGAATGGGCTTAGAGTAATAGAGCAGGGTGGTGGCAAACAAACCCGTTCGCTCAAACTAAAGGACAAAGAGGGGCACGACTGGGCGCTTCGTACGGTTCAAAAATACCCCGACCGCGCGCTGCCACCTAACCTGCGTAAAACCATTGTTAAAGATATTTTACAAGACGAGGTGTCCACCTCACACCCTTTTTCGGCGTTAATAGTACCGCCATTGGCCGAGGCGCTGGGCATCCCGCATTCTAACCCGCAGATTGTTTACGTGGCAGATGATCCGGCATTGGGTAAGTTTCGGAAGGAGTATGCCAACCATGTTTTTTTATTTGAAGAGCGCGACCCGCTGGACGTAGACAAATCTGACAATAGTGAAAAAGCTGAAAAGAAATTAGAGGCTGATAATGACAATCGCGTAGAACAGAAGCTGGTTTTGAGGGCCCGTTTGCTTGATATTATTATGGGCGACTGGGACCGCCACGAAGATCAGTGGCGCTGGGTGCATGATAAGGGCGATACCGGCATTGTTTACACACCAATACCGCGCGACAGGGATAAGGTGTTTTATACAACATCGGGTATTTTCCCCTGGGTATTGGCGCACCAGTTTCTGAAATCGCAGTTACAACCCTACCGTAGCGATATCCGCGATGTACCGGGATGGAATTTTAATGCCCGTTACTTCGACCGTTATTTTTTAACGCAACTGAGTGAGGATGATTGGAAAGAGCAGATTGCCGACGTGCAAAAGCTATTGACCGATAGCTTGATAGAAAGTGCTATGAAACGCATGCCGCCGGTTATCTACAAAATGTCGGCCGCGCAACTGATCACTGCGCTAAAGGGTCGCCGGGATAACCTCAGCAAAATTGCCTTAACCTACTATAATTTTCTGGCCGACCATGTAGATATACCCGCAACAGATAAGCAGGAGCTGTTTACCGTAAACGAACAGGCCGGAGGAAAGGTAGAGGTAACCATTAACAAAATTAAGAAGAGCGGCGACACTGCCCAGGTTATCTATCATCGCATATTCGACCCAACGGTTACCAAAGAGATCAGGCTTTATGGCATGGGTGGCAAGGATATTTTTAATGTAGGCGGAACTGAAGCTTCACCCATTAAAATACGCATGATTGGTGGCGATGGGGTGGATAGTTTTTACGTAGCCCCAAAACTCAATGCCCACCAGGATCTGTATGTTTACGATCGCTCGGACCAGAAAAATATGCTGCCTTCGGGCGCAGACGCGAAGATCCGCACATCAACCGATACTTCGGTAAATTATTTCGACCGTACTGCCTTTAAGTATAACAACACATCACCAATAGTACTTGCTAACTACAGTACAGACGAAGGCATTATCCTAATTGGCGGTATGCTTTTCGAAAAGCAGGGTTTCCGTAAAGAGCCTTATCGTTATCATCAAACTATATTGGCGGGCTACTCGCTGGGCAGGGAGTCGTTGTCATTTAGTTATAATGGCGATTTTAAAAAGGCCATCGGCAATAACGATCTTTTTATCAATGTGCTTTCGCGCGGTCCGCATAATGTTGCCAACTTCTTCGGTATAGGCAACAACACCCAGTTTAAAAAAGATGATGACCACGGAATTGAGTATTACCGAAACCACTACAATACTATCAATTTAGACGGCCGCTTGTATCATAACTATCAAAACAGCTGGCAGGTAAATTACGGTTTGGTGGGCCAGGTTTATTACAGCCCGCAGTCGCAAAATACAGGGCATTTTTTAGATGAATATAATCAGCAAAATCCTGGCGAAAAGGTTTACAATGCCCGCGCCTACGCCGGCGTAATAGGTGGTTTAAGATATGACACCCGCGATAATATTATAAACCCGGCCAGCGGTGTATACTGGAATACGGATGTTTTTACTGCAACCGGGCTGGTTAACAGCCACAGCACCTACGCGCAGGTACTCACAGAATTTAATACCTATTTTAATCCCGATAAAGATTCGGTGCTGATAGTAGCTAACCGTGTAGGCGGTGGAACCATAATAGGCCATGCCGAGTATTTTCAACAAATGCGTTTAGGTGGCCCTCGCAACCTAAGAGGCTTTCACACCAACCGCTTCACCGGCCATACTATGGCCTACGATAACTTCGAACTCCGCTTAAAGCTGTTTAACTTCAACTCGTATCTTTTCCCCGGTACGGTGGGTATGGTGGGTTTTAACGATGTTGGCCGTGTTTGGGTTCCCGGTGAATCTTCAGACGAGTGGCACTGGGGCTACGGTGGCGGTTTCTACATTATACCTGCCCGTGTAATAATTTTCCAGGCGGCGTTGGGTTGGTCTAAAGATGGTATGCTGACTTATTTGAATTTTGGGTTTAGATTTTAAGGATGATTCTGGCGCTAGATTAGCTGGCAAGACTTTGTTGTGTTAATTTGTAAACCTATCTTCGGAAATGACAATTACCAAAAGAAAATTTTTGGGGTAGCGATTGGTAACTCAATAAGCTAGCAATAAATGAATCAATTTGAACGGGATGTAAAAGGCAAACTATTAAGTTTATCAGAAAAACAAAGGAGTGTCTTCGCGTTCCTAACGGTTGATAAACTTTACCCTCATTATGTTGTCTTTCAAGAAAAATATGATTGGGGAGATAGCGACCTACTGTTTCACGGAATTGAATTAATTTATAATTATATAGTCGATGATCTTGATCTATCTAATGTAGAGATTGAGGACATGATATCGCGAGTAGATGATATTATTCCTGACATGGATAACTTCGGCAGCGCCTTATCATCGTTTGCATTAAACGCATCTACAGGGGTTCAATGTGCATTGAGATATTTGATAGATAATAATATCGAACATATTACCGACATTGTTTCTTTTACATTGGATACAGTTGATCTTTTTATTCAAGATAAAGAGAACCATAATACGTTAGACCCAAGCCGCGATATTCAGATAGAACACGACAGCTTTATGATTCAAGAGCAACGAAGAGAGTTAGAGATTATTGAGAAACTTTCAACTTTACAAACTGATTTGATCACGAAAGAGTTAATTACCAGCCTTAGAAGTAACATACCTATAATAGATTTATCGTTATTGTCAGATGCGGGTTTTTGACGGGTTGATCTAAATATCCCATCGCTGGCGCGAGCGTGCCACCAACCTGGCGCAAGTATTCAGCGTTAGGTTGCGGGCTGAGTACTTGTGCCTTTACCAAACTATCCGCTCCACGCTCCAATAATCGAAGCTTCCTTACTCCGCACAAAGTCAAAACTCAACACTTGGCTCGGTAATTTTTCTTTACTTTGCCAAGCCGCCAAACATCACCACATGAACCGTATTGATCGCATTTCTGCCATACTTATCCAACTGCAATCGCGCAAAACGGTAAAGGCAAGCGACATTGCCGACCGGTTCAGTATCAGCCTGCGCACTGTTTACCGAGATATTAAAACCCTCGAAGAGGCAGGTATCCCGATCATCGGTGAGGCTGGGGTGGGGTATTCGTTAGTGGATGGTTATCGTTTACCCCCGGTAATGTTTACCCGCGACGAAGCAGCCGCTTTTTTAACTGCCGAAAAACTTGTAGAAAAACTGACCGACTCGGCCAACAGCGAAATCTACCGCTCGGCCATGTACAAAATAAAGGCAGTGTTGCGCAGTACCGATAAGGACTATTTAGAAACGATTGATAACCATATCGAGATTCTTAAGTCGCGCACCCATCAGGAGATCAGAGATATTAATCCGCTGCAAAATATCCTGCAAAGTATAGCTGAGAAACGGGTGTTATCCATGTGCTACAAAGCCGCCTACAAAGAAGATGCAATCACACGCGAGATAGAACCCGTAGGGGTGTTTTATTTAGATAGCAACTGGCACCTCATAGCTTTTTGCAGGCTTCGGGTCGACTACCGCGATTTCCGTTTCGACCGTATGGAAAACCTGGAAGTTACCAGTCAGCACTTTACTAAAAAGCATGCCCCGCTGCAAACCCACCTCGAAAATCTATATAAAGGAACAGACCTGGTTAATATCGTTATTCGCATTAAGAGGGATTCTGCTGCCTACGTTGGTCAACAGAAATATTATCATGGTTTTGTATCTGAGAAAATAAAAGGCGATGAGGTGGAAATGCAGTTCCTTACGCCCTATATAGAGGGATTTACCCGCTGGTTTATGATGTACGCGGATAGGGCGAAAATTATAGAACCAACGCGGGTAAAAGACAAGCTGAAGCAAATGATTGATAAAATTTCGGAAAATATTTAGATCACCCTAAACCTGCTGACATAGGGCTGTCACTGTCCCAGAGTTAATTTGTAGTGTTAACCAAAAACAACACTACTATGTCACTGATTGAAATTTTTTCGAAAGAACTGGAGCACGAAGCACAAACCACCCGCAAAATGCTGGAACGCGTGCCCGAAGATAAATTTGGCTGGCAACCGCACCAAAAAAGCATGACCATGCAAAGGCTCGCCACTCATATATCCGATTTGCCAAACTGGATTACCATGGCGCTTACTACCGATGAGCTTGATTTTGATAACAATAACTGGCAAGAGCCGGTGGTGAATAACTATGCCCAATTATTGGCTAACCTGGAGCTAGCCATTGCCAGCGGAAAAGGTAGCCTGGCAAAAGGCAAGGAAGAAACCCTGGACGAGCCCTGGGTATTGCGGCAAGGAGAAAAGATCTACTCTACCTCTACCAAGGGCGAAGTGATCCGTATGGCATTAAATCAAATTGTTCATCACCGTGCGCAGTTAGGCGTATATCTGCGTCTTTTGGATATACCTATCCCCGGCAGCTACGGCCCAAGTGCAGACGAGCATGATTTCGCATAAAAACTTGGTAATACAGGTGGTGGTATACTGCCTGTATTATCTCTACGAGATATCGCGGATGATAGGGCATCTGGTGGCTTAGCGTAGAAAGCGATAAACCGTCATGCCGAACTTGTTTCGGCACCCCACGGGCCAAGTGTCAAACCTGCATAGCTTTAACTCTGCTTATGGGGTGCCGAAACAAGTTCGGCATGACGTAAAAGATAGACTACAAAACCTCCAAAACCTCATACCCCATACCGTTAACCTCAAACTTATCCCCAGCCTTTTTGCCTTTCAGCTTAGCGCCAATGGGCGAAGCTGTGGATACTGCAAAATAATTCTCATTGTCGACGGTAATGGTGCCTGCACTAACCGAGAGGTAAAAATTGCCTTTGTTGGTAACTACAATGCTACCCGCATCGGCTACTGAAGATGCCCCTGCGGTACTGATTGCATTTAGGGCTACCATTAACTTATTAGCCTCATTTAGTGCAGCCATATTGCGGTTTATTTCCTGCTGCATCATCGCGCGGCCGGTTTCGTATTTATCACCGGCACTGCTTTTGGTTTCTTGCTGCTGGCCTTGCTGGGCTTCGTCAATAGCTTGTTGGGCGTTGCCAATGCGGATATTAATATAATTGGCACACTGCTGATGCAGCAGTTGCTTCAAATTGTTCATGGCAGCTAAGTTAGGAAAAAGGTTATGGCTTGGTTACATCGCCAATTCATGGCCTTCACGCGGGTCTTCGGGCAATATCTCCATCTCGGGGAAGTGGATATAGTTAGCATACCATTGTATGGCCGAAACTACATCGAGGGCATCATCCGGGGTTATATTAATGGTTTCAAATGCATACAGTTTATCTTTGGCATAACCGTACAATTGAATTTCGTTTATATCTGGTGCGAAATTCTCATTGCTCACGCAAAATACCTTTACCCGTAGTTCAGTGTCGCGAGAGTGGATAACATCTCTGCAGGGATCTTTCGGATCGGTTGCCAATAAGAATACATTATGATCCATAGTATTTCTTAACAATATATAAGTGAGAAGGTTTAAACTTTATGGTGGTAATAGCGGCCTGTAAATTAAATTACGGAGCCACAGGTTTTTTGCTCAATGCTTTTTGTCCAAATTTAACGAGGTCCTTAGCCCCGATATAACCCACTGTACCCAAAACGGGTGTACCCGAAGCATCAAAAATAATCAGCGTTGGGTAAGCCCGCATTCCCCATTCCGAAGCAAGTGCGGGTCCTTGGCCTTTTTCCATGTCGATGGCCACATTAACAAAGTTTTTGTTGAAAAATTCAGCAGCGTCTTTGTCTTTAAACGTAGTTGATTTTAGCATTTTGCATGGGCCGCACCAGGTGGCGTAAGCGTCAACAAAAATATATTTATGCTGAAGCGAGGCTTGTTTAAGGGCTTCGGTCCAGGAGTTTTCGATAAAATTGATCTTGGTTTCCGCAGCTACGGTAGCGCGGTCCGAACCTTTGAACGAAAAGAATAGTACCGCCGAACCTACCAATACCGTTGTAAGCAACGCTCCAAATATTTTACGCATCATATTTATTTTGATATAAAAATAGCACATATCTGCCAATAAGGTGATACGTGCTATTATAATTAAAGGTTACCCTTTATTTAACGTTGTTGCGGATGTTGTTCGGGCTGACGTTGCGGGCGCTGTTGTTGCTGTTGTTGTTGACGCTGCATCTGCTGCTGGCGTTGTTGCGCCTGTTGCTGCTGCATTTGTTGTTGTCTTTGCTGCTCTTGCTGCTGACGTTGTTGCGCCTGCTGTTGTTGTCTTTGCTGCTCTTGCTGCTGACGTTGTTGCGCCTGCTGCTGTTGCCTTTGTTGATCCTGTTGCTGACGTTGCTGCTGCATTTGTTGTTGTCTTTGCTGCTCTTGCTGCTGACGTTGTTGCGCCTGCTGCTGTTGTCTTTGCTGCTCTTGCTGCTGGCGTTGTTGCGCCTGCTGCTGTTGTCTTTGCTGCTCTTGCTGCTGGCGTTGTTGCGCCTGCTGCTGTTGTCTTTGCTGCTCTTGCTGCTGGCGTTGTTGAGCCTGCTGCTGTTGCCTTTGCTGGTCTTGCTGCTGACGTTGTTGCGCCTGCTGTTGTTGTCTCTGCTGATCTTGATGCTGGCGTTGTTGAGCCTGTTGCTGTTGCCTTTGCTGGTCTTGCTGCTGGCGTTGTTGAGCCTGTTGCTGTTGCCTTTGTTGGTCTTGCTGCTGGCGTTGTTGAGCCTGCTGCTGTTGCCTTTGCTGGTCTTGCTGCTGGCGTTGTTGCGTCTGTTGCTGTTGTCTTTGCTGATCTTGCTGCTGATCACGCTGAGGGCGGCCATTTATAGTTGGCTGACCTGCATTGGGTTGATTCGGAACGTTAGGCCGGTTTGCCTGTTGTGAGCCACCATTGGGTCTATTAGGCTCATTGGGCCTGTTGTTAACTTTTACATAACCACGGTTTGCAGCATCATTGCTTCGTGCTGCTGCCGCCAGTTGTGCAGCGTTATTATGGTTAACATTACCGTGGCTACCTATTCTGGCATCGGGGTGTGCGGTTCGGTATGCGTTAGCATCTACCACTCGACTTGGGCGTGCATCGTTTTGACGATTAACCGCTGGACGATATATATTTACGGTATTATTATTAACATGCGGCATACCCGGTCTTTCGGCATTATTAATGCGGTATACCTCCGGTGCGCGGTGCGTATAACGTTGGATATCCTCCCTGCGCGGGCCGGCCACATATCTGCGGTTATTGTTTACATACACATTATTAATAATGGTAGTCTGATGTATATAGGTTACCACACGGGTGCGCGGTACGTAATAGTCATGTATCCGCGGGCTATTAATGTAGGCGTAAGGTGCAAATACCCAATAGTTATCGGGTGCGTTGTAGCTACCGAATGATACATCGATATTAATACCAGGGCTCAAAGGTGCCCAGCCATAATAGCCACCACCGCTGCGCCAGTTAACCCAAGCCGGTCCCCATTCATAACCGGGTATCCATTCCCAACCGTAATAGTCGTCGAAACGCCAGCGGCCGTAATGGAAAGGTGCCCAGCCCCAATCATAGTCAGATACCCAGGTGTTGCCATAGTCGGTTAATACCCAGTGGCCACCACTACCATAAGGCCTAAAATCTGGGCCTGCATCCGGCACCCATACGTTGCCGTAATTAGGGTCATCTACCCAGGTTCCGTAGGGTTGTAATTCATCGTAAAAAGTTTGGAAAGAAATGCTGGCACTCACTTGTGCCTGGCTTTTATTAGGCATTGCCCATATAAGGGCAAATAGCATTAAGCACTGGCATATATGTTTTTTTAAGGATTTCATAATTAGTTTCGTTACGCCGTCTAACCGGTTTATACCAAATTCGACTGCAATAACACACAAGCGTTTAATGGCAAAAATTGTTTGTCGATTTTTAATTCATTCTTGTGGGCGAAACAAAAATTAAGTCGGATGTTTGTATAATTTTGTAATTAAATAATTTCTTCAATTATAACTGATTGCTATGCATAAAGTAAACATCCCAAGACTTGACCTTAACACTTATATTAACGGTACAGAAGGAGAACGTAAACGTTTTTCGGACGAAATAGGCAAGGCTTTTAACGAAACCGGTTTTGTAACCATTACCAATCACGGGCTTAGCAAAGAGCTTATAGATAAATTATACGAGCAGGTGAAAGAACTATTTGCCCTGCCCGAAGATGTTAAACTAAAGTACGAGAAACCCGAATTGGCAGGCCAGCGTGGTTATACCAGCAAAGGCAAAGAAACCGCTAAAGGCTTTAAAGTACCCGACCTGAAAGAGTTTTGGCAAATTGGCCAGACTGTTACAGATGGCGACCCGGTACAATTCGAATATCCACAAAACGTACATGTAGAAGAGTTAACGGAGTTTAACGCTGTAACCAGCGAGGTTTATCAACGCTTAGAAGCAGCCGGTAAGCACTTGCTACAAGCAATAGCTGTTTACTTAGGTTTAGATGAGCATTATTTTGATGCCAACGTACATAATGGTAACTCAATTTTACGTACACTGCATTACTTCCCGATAGAAGATCCGGATGCTTTGGCTCCTGATGCGGTGCGCGCCGGTGCCCACGAGGATATCAACCTGATTACATTACTTATCGGTGCCAGTGCAGATGGACTAGAGCTGTTTACCCGCGAAAATGAATGGTTCCCGGTTAAAGCGCATGGCGAAGATGTAGTAGTAAATGTGGGCGATATGCTGCAACGTTTAACTAATGGTAAACTAAAATCAACCACCCATCGCGTGGTTAACCCACCGCGCGAAATGATGAAATATTCGCGTTTTTCGGTGCCATTCTTCCTGCACCCAAAATCAACTATGGATTTAACCAGCTTGCCGTCAACCATTGATGCCGAGCATCCAAAACAATTCTCGGACATGACAGCCGGCGAATACCTCGATGAGCGTTTAAGAGAAATAGGTTTGAAAAAATAAATTTTAGAGTCAAGAATCGAGACGATAATAAGAAAGCCATTCAATTTGAATGGCTTTCTTATTATATAAAACTGAATTTTTTGTCATTCAGAGCGCCAGCGAAGAATCTTCTAAAATCTGCAGGGCCGCATTTCTAGGGATAAGATTCTTCGCTGGCGCTCTGAATGACAGTTATATAGTTTCCCCAAAACATTAATAAATTAGCTACTGTTGTAACCGCATATATGATCCCGAAAAGCAGAAGCCGTATTATCACCGTCGTACTCACCCTAATTTGCGTGGGTTTTTTGGCGCTGAGTTTGTTTGTTAAGCTCGACCCTACCAACACTTTCGATACACGTTTCTCTAAAGAAGTACAAGAACATCAAAATCCGATGCTCGATGTGGCTATGGAGGTAATCAGTTGGTTTGGTTATTCACCCGGATCTATCATCATGGTTGCTTTGGGGGCTTTGGCATTTTTGCTGATGAAGTATAAGCGTGAAGCGGCGTTTATGTTGCTCACTGCATTATCTGGCGTGGTAAGTACTATCATCAAGATTATTATCAATAGGCCACGGCCGGCTGAGCCATTGGTGCATGTGTTTAAGAAAGCAGCTCAGCAAAGTTTCCCTAGCGGGCACGTGATGTTTTATGTGGTTTACTTTGGCTTCTTAACTATACTTATGGTTCAATTAAAAGAAATACCTAAAGCCATCAGAATTATAGTCGGAATAATCTCAGTATTCCTCATCTTTTCAATACCATTTTCGCGTATTTATTTAGGCGCACATTGGTTTACGGATGTATTAGGAGGAGCGTTAGTAGGAACGCTTTGCCTGTATACACTGAGTTATTTTTACGAAAAGAAAGCGACTAAAGCCTACGAAAACGAATAGGCCCCCCGACCCCCTAAAGGGGGAGGATGACCTTATTTTATGATAATAAGAAAGCCCTTCGAAAATTTTCAAAGGGCTTTCTTATGTTATGTCTTGATTCTTGTCTCTCGATTCTTGACTCTATTCCTCCCCCTTTAGGGGGGCGGGGGGCTTATTTCTTCATCTCTTCCTTAATCGCACGCAAAAATTCATTGCAGTGTGCCGAGCCGATAATGTAAACAAGGCCGTCGCGATCAGTAAGGTGTACAGCATCATTGCCCGCAGTGAAAAAACGGATAGTGCCTTTTTTATGGAGGTTATAAACAGGGTTGTTAAACAGGTAACGGCTATAGGTACCAGGTTCAACTTTTACAATACTGTTAAGGTCTATTTTAACCAGGCGACTGGTCCACAAACCATCCAATAAAATGCTTTTATTGATAACCCGGGTACGGAAATGCAACATAAAACCCATTATCATAGATATGATAATAATACCAAAGCCTACTACCACCAACAGGTCGCCATTGCGTTCGCGTTCGTCGGTAAAAAAGTAAACCGCAAAACAGATAAGGGCAAGCATAAGCCTGATGGTAACGGGTATCCACTCTCTTCCGAGGTATTGCTTTTCAGTAAAAACGGGTTTATCGGCCATTATAGTTCTGTTAGTTCGAAGATAGAAATTTTTTTAGTTCCGGGCGTTATTTTATACCTGTTGTCCACCCGGTAACCGGCTATCCAAATTACATCACCATTACCGTTAACCAATACCGGTATTTGACTTTTACGATGCACGGGTACTTTTTGGCCGATAAAAAAGTCACTTATTTTTTTTCTCAACTTCATGCCCAGTGGATAAAAATAATCGCCTTGTTGCCATGTGCGGATGGTTAAAGGGTAACTCAGTAATCCGGCATCGAGTGCTGCAATATTGGGGTTATTAACGATGGCATAAGGCGCAGTAGTATGCGATACTGTAAGGCTGTAGTTATTGAACTGTAGGTGTGTCACTAGTTCTTCAAATGCAATAGCATTAGTTTTTTCTGTTTCCACAGGGCTTAAAATAAGCTTATCACGATCTAGTATTAAGTTCCAATCGGGGGCCTCAAACTTTCGTCCTGCATGTTTACCAAGGGAACTGATCATATCATTCACGCTGGTTACATTAAAACCGTAAGGCTTCAGCAAACCATAAAGCAGGAGGTGCAAAGGTTTTAGATCTTTAAGGGCTGCAATAGGGATATAGAACTCATTTTGATGGACGCTAAATAACGCAGGCTTTAATTCCTCCAAACGCATTTCCAGCAATTGTTCCAGCTCACTAAAATGTTGTAAGTGATCCTGAAAGGTACTTTCGAGGTTGGGGTTTAATTCCTTTAATTTAGGCACAACCTCATGCCTGATCTTATTGCGGGCATATTTTACAGAAGCGTTTGAGCTGTCTTCTACAAAAGCAAACTTATTGGCTTTAACTACTGCCGTTACATCATCGCGGGTAAAACATAACATCGGCCTAACCAAATTGCCAACCTTTGGCCTTATGCCATGTAGCCCGGCAATGCCGGTGCCGCGGGTAAGGTTCAACAATATCGTCTCGATCGTGTCGTTCTGATGGTGAGCCAATGCAACCACATCATATCCCAATTGCTGTCTAATTTGTTCGAACCAGTTGTAGCGCAAATCTCTCGCGGCCATCTGTATAGATAGTTTATGCTCTGTTGCGTATGCGGTGGTATCAAAATTGATGCTGTAGAAAGGGACTTGAAGTTCCTCGGCAAGTTGTTTGCAAAATTCGTGATCGCGCAAGGATTCGCCGCCCCGCAACTGAAAATTGCAGTGGGCAATAACAAACTGGAGCCCCGCGGCGTGCAGCAAACGGGTCATTAGAACCGAATCCATGCCGCCGCTTACTGCTGCAACTATTTTACTTTGCCTATCAAATAAGCGATTTTGGTCGGCAAAAGCATTAAACCGGGCAAGTGGAAGCATGGCCAAAAATATTTAATTTAATAACCGCAACCAAAAAAGTAATTTTGTACTGTGATTAAATACGTGTTAAGCTGTTTCCTGCTGTGCCTGGGCCTGGCGGCTATCTGTCAGCCCAAAAAGAAAGCCTCGGTTGTAAACCTCATTTCGTCCGAACGCAGCCAGGGCATTAAACGCAATGGCGCCGATGTAATTAAGGTTTATCATGGCGTTTTTCAGCAGGATTACTCAATCTTGCGGTCAGACAGTGCGTACTTTTATCCGCAGCTCAACTCGTTCGATGCCTTTGGCCACGTGAACATTAACCAGGGCGATACCTTGAATATTTATTCAGATAAGCTTAATTACAATGGTAATACCCACATTGCCCTGCTTACTGATAATGTGAAAATGGTTGATAAAGATGCTACGCTAACTACCAACTACCTTACCTACAATACGGCGACTCGTATAGGTACTTATACAGGCGGTGGCAAACTGGTTAATAAGGATAATACGCTTACCAGCACCAACGGCTATTATTTTGCATACAGTCGCGATTCGTACTTCAGGTACAACGCCGTATTGACCACAGTTGACGCCATTATAAAAACCGATACCCTACGTTACAATACAGGTAGCCGCATAGCCTACTTCTATGGCCCCACAAATATTTACGGCAAGAAAAATAAGGATACCCTTTATACGGAAAATGGCTTGTACAATACCGTAACAGAACAGGCGTATTTCGGGAAGAAAAATCTTTATAAACAAGGCACCAAATCATTAAAAGGCGATAGTTTATTTTACGACAGGCTTAAGGGTTATGGCCGGGCAATAAAAAACGTAATGTTTGATGATAAGGAACAGAAGATAACTTTACACGGGCAGTTGGGGACCTATTATCAGAACCCGGAGCGTACCGTAGTAACTCAAAACCCTTGGGTAACCATTATAACAGAAGAAAAGGATTCCACAAAAACAGATACGGTTAAACCCAAACCAGAGGCGAAAGCAACGGCTGATAAAGGCAAACCAGTTGCTAATACGCAGCCAGTGGTTGCGGGGGCATCACCAAAAGCAAATAACGTTCAGCCCGGCACTCCGCTAAAAAACAGCCAACCATTAAAACCCGTTGGCCCTGTTGATAGTGCCACAGTAACCCCCGATACAGTTAAAGTACAATTGCCTAAACCATCAGCTGTTAAAGATTCGGTTAAAAATAATACTGCTGTTAAAGCTGCAGTGTCTAAACCCGCCGGTAAAGATTCGATAGAAGTTATTAAGCAGGGTAGCAAGAAAAAAGATAAGAATATTAAAGCGGAATCGCCCAAGCCTTTGTTACCTAAAGATACGGTTACCCGCACCAAACAAGACACCATATATATGGTTGCCGATACGCTGGAAACACGCGTAATGACCTTTAAGGCATTGAAAGATCTACAAGAAGAACGCCGCCTGGCATCGGTTATCGATACTACTGCAGAAGGCAGGGCAAAGCGTGCGGCTAAAAATGCCAAACCATCTAAGTTTTTAAGCCTTAGTCCGCCTAAAATAATGCCGGATACCAGTTACAGGCATACCGATTTCTTCGGCCCGCCAAAGAAAACGCCTGTATTTGTAAGCAAACAACCGGGTAAAGGTGCGCCAGGCAAGAAAGCCGCCATAGATTCGACAAAGCTTAAACCAGATTCGGTGTATTCGACGCATAACGTGGTACTTAGTGATACTTCACGGATTAGGATTCTGTTTGGGCACCATAACGCCAAGCTCTATAAATCGGACCTGCAAGCCAAGGCCGACTCCATTTTTTATAGTTCGAGCGACTCCACCATCCGATGTTATGTAAACCCGATCATCTGGTCGCAAGGGTCGCAAATGACTGCTGATACTATTTACCTTCAGCTGAAGAATAAGAAGCTCGACAATATGGATCTGTTCCCGTCGCCGTTTATTGTCAATACCGAAAATGCAGATACTGCTTTCTTTAACCAGGTGGCTGGTAAGAAAATGAAAGCTTATTTTGTAGATAGCAAGTTAAGCCGGGTATTTGTTGACGGCAACGCAGAAACAATTTATTTTAATAGAGATAGTACCACCAAACAGGTAAAAGAGATGTACAGATCGCTCTCCAGCCGTATCCGTGTAAATTTTAAAGCAGGTAATGTATCCAATATTATGTATTGGGTAAAGCCCGATCAAAAATATGGCCCCATAGCGAAATTTACCGACGACGAGCGATTACTTAAAGGGTTTATCTGGAAACCTAAAGAACGGCCAGTCTCTAAAGAAGCCATTATCCCCGAACTGGATAAAACAGGTAAGTACAAACATGCCCCGCCACCTAAGCCACGTGCCAAGGGTAAACCTGCCGTAAATTTAAAAGGAGGATTGCCAGGTATTTTGGCAGGTAAGGATTCGTTGATCAATAAAGCGCTAACCGATCCTAAGTTAAAAAGTGCTAAGGACAGTCTGGGAAACATGCTAAAACAACCGGGCAACAAGGCCATTAAAGATAGCTTAGTGAATAAAGCCATTAAACAATCTGGTAAACTTGCTACAGATACTACAGTAAATAAGTTGTTAAAACAGCCAGGTGTTAAAGCCGCGAAGGATTCGGTATTAAAGAAGTTGCCAGCTAAGGCGGATACGGTAAAGCATTAATCCGATCAGTATTTTTTGCTCCCTCTCATCTGGAGAGGGCCGGGGTGAGGCATCCTGATTCTCGACTCTTGCTTCTATCTACTGTTCCTTCAAAAAAGCCAGCAACTTTTCCATGGCGATAGCCCTATGGCTAATAGCGTTCTTTTCGTCCATGCTCATTTCGGCAAAGGTAATATCATAGCCATCGGGCTGGAAAATAGGGTCGTAACCAAAGCCTTTGGCGCCAGAACGTTCCAAGCGTATTGCGCCTTCAACAGTTCCCTCAAAAAAATATTCCTCACCTTTCCATAACAAAGAAATTACGGTGCGAAAGCGAGCCGCACGGTTGGTTTGATTGTGTAGCTGCTCCAACACTTTATTAATGTTGGCATCGTGGTCGCCATGTGTGCCTGCGTAGCGTGCGGAGTAAATACCGGGTTCGCCATTAAGGGCGTCAATTTCCAGGCCGCTGTCGTCGCCAAAGCAGTCCAACTGATAATGGTCGAAAACATAGTGGCTTTTAATTGAAGCGTTTTCATGAAAGGTACTGCCGGTCTCGGCAATATCTTCGGTGCAGCCTATATCTTCGAGGGTAAGTAGTTTAAACTTGTCGCCTGTTTTGGCGGCAACCTCATCTACTTTATGGCGGTTGTTGGTAGCAAATACTAATTGATGCGGCATATTATAAATTCTTCATTTGTTCCCAAAATGCTTTAGCCTTTTCGCGATCGGCGAGCATCTCGTCAAAGTTATGAGTATAAAGTTGCAGGCGGTTCTCCAGCTGCTCAATGGCGTTCAGTTTAACGGAAGCTAATCCTGCAGGTACTGCTGAAGCACCGAGTATCAGCAGTTTTTCCGGTACGAAAAATGTCAGATAGTCTTGATGTTGGTAATTGGCATAAGCGGCTATGTTTACAATTGCCACATCGTCAATACTCAAAGTCTTACGGCCAAGGGTGCTTTCGAGCGCTTTGAGGTGCGCTTCGGCCATGTATTGGGCATCCGCATAATTCACCAGTATCAAAAACTTCTTTTTATTGCTACCGAGGTACTTAAAATTAAGCTTTGGCGTTTCTGTTACTGATTGAACGGGTTCGGCTTTAGGCGCTTCAACTATTGGTGAAACAGGTTGTTCTGTCGGCATAGATGCCGACTTTGCAGATAGGTCGCTGTATGCGCCTTGGTCTTCCTTAAGCAGGTACAGATCATCCTGTAAAAAGTGGTGCAGTAAAGCCGGATTGTCGTTAGCCATATTTAACAAATTTTAACCAAAAATAGTTAAAGCAAGCGAGCCATTATCCGCATATTCGTAAAATATCGGTATTTACGGCTAAATGCACATTTAAGAGGCTACAGTTCAATATTTTTTGCGAAATTTGAAGGTTAATCGTGCCGTAGGTTCAGATTAGGGATTATTAATAGTATAAATGAGAAAATTCGGAATAGCCATATTAGGTTTCTTGCTGATCGTATCAGTTTCAAAAGCACAACGCTCGATGGATAAAATTGCGGGTGTTGTGGGTAGCAGCATTATTTTACAGTCGGACATTGAGATGCAATATGCTCAGTACCTGGTACAAGGCGGCCAGCCAAACCCAGGTATTAAATGCCAGGTTATGCAAAACCTGCTTACTCAAAAAATATTAGCGCAACAGGCCGTTATTGATAGTGTTACCGTAAAAGAAGATGAAGTAGATAACGAAATTGACCGTAAAATGCGCAGCATGATGCAACGCGCAGGCGGGCAAGACAGGCTGGAGCAATTCTTAGGTCGTTCGGTTATTCAATATAAAGATGAGATCCGTAACGAGATCAGAGAAAGTATGGTAGCCGACCGTATGCGTGGTAAGATCACCGAAAAAATTAGCGTTACGCCGCAGGATGTTAAAAGCTTTTACGATAAGATCCCTAAAGACAGCTTGCCTTCTTATAACAAAGAGGTAGAAATTGGTGAGATTGCGTTTAACCCAACCCTGACTAAAGAAGAAAAAGAAGTTTATAAAGAAAAGGCTGAAGCTCTACGTGAGCGTGTTAAAAAAGGCGAAGACTTTGGTACCCTGGCGAGGTTATACTCACAAGATCCAGGTTCGGCGCCTGATGGTGGCGACTTGGGTTTTGCAGACCGTACTACGTTTGTGAAAGAATTTAGCGCCATGGCATTTAAATTAAAAGCAGGTGAAATTTCGCCTGTGTTCGAAACTGATTTCGGCTTTCACTTTTTGCAGGTAATTGAGCGTCGCGGCGAGCAGGTACACGTGCGCCATATCTTGATTATGCCGCAAATTACCCAGGCGAGTTTAGATCGCGCTAAGTTGAAAGCAGATAGCGTTTACACCCTGCTTACTAAAAATAAACAGGTTGACTTTTCGAGTGCTGCAGCTTATTACTCTGACGATAAAGACACCAAATACAATGGTGGTATGATGCTGAATGCAGAAAACGTACAAACACGTTCAACCTTTATCCCTACCGATAAACTAGACCCGCAAATGGCTTTGGTGGTTGACACCATGAAAGTTGGCGAAGTTTCTAAGCCCGTTTTATACACTGGCCAGGATACCAAGAAAAGCTACAGACTTTTAATGTTAAAATCTGTTACAGACGCGCACAAAGCAAATCTTAACCAGGATTTTCCAAAACTGAAAGAAGTAGCCTATGGCGATAAACTGAACCGTACGGTCAGCGCCTGGTTTGAGAAAAAACGTAAGGAAACCTTTATCCGCATAGATGCCGAGTACCAGCAATGCGATCAGCTTAAAAAATGGGTAGTAGAGCCACAAACAGCAGCCGTTGTTAAACCTTAATATGCAAACAGAATACAGATCAGAAGTAGAAGCGGCCGATGCTTTAAAGCGAGCCTATGACCTTGCCCGCACCGAAATAGCCAAAGTTATTGTAGGACAGGATGACGTTGTTAAATCTGTACTGATCGCTGTATTCAGCAATGGGCATTGTTTGTTGGTTGGAGTACCGGGGTTAGCGAAAACCTTATTGGTGCAAACCGTAGCCCGCGTGCTCGATCTTAATTTTAACCGTATACAGTTTACACCCGACCTGATGCCGTCGGACATTATCGGTTCGGAGATATTGGGTGAAGACCGAAACTTTAAATTTATACACGGCCCGGTGTTTTCTAATATCATTTTGGCCGATGAAATAAACCGTACGCCGCCTAAAACGCAGGCAGCGCTGCTGGAAGCCATGCAGGAGAAATCGGTTACAGCGGCAGGTGTTACCTACAAGCTGCAACAGCCATTTTTTGTATTGGCTACCCAAAATCCAATTGAGCAGGAGGGAACGTACCCACTTCCGGAAGCGCAGCTGGATAGGTTTATGTTTAATGTATCGTTAGATTATCCAACCTTTGCTGAGGAATTGCAGGTGGTAAAAAACACAACCGGTACAAGCGTTGCCGATGTAAATAAGATCCTCAATGGCGAACAAATCATGTATTTTCAGCAATTGGTGCGCAACATCCCAATTACAGACCATGTATTGGAATATGCTGTTAAATTAGCCGCCAAAACACGCCCGCAAGGCGAAATGGCTACACCGTTGGTTAAGCGTTTGCTAAACTGGGGAGCTGGCCCACGTGCATCGCAATTTTTAGTGCTGGGTGCAAAATGTCACGCGGTTATTAATGGCAAGTATTCGCCAGATATTGAAGATGTACAAGCGGTAGCCAAGGCTATTTTAAGACACCGCATCGTTCGCAGCTACCAGGCTGAAGCTGAAGGTATGTCGACAGATCAGATCATTGAGCAATTGTTTTAGTGAGTAGTTGATTGGGTAAGCAGTTGATTGAGTTAAAATATTCATAAAAAAGAAAGGCAGCCAAGGGGCTGCCTTTCTTTTTTGGGTGTTATCATTATCTTCGTTCAATTACTACAAAGGATAAAAGAAAAGGCACCCGTTAACGGATGCCTTTCATATGTAATCAGTGAGCAACTCAATCAACCACTCACCCAATCAACTTTACTCGTTTTCTATAGCCGAAAATATCTCCAGGATAATATTCCAACGATGATTGGCATCAGGTTGCCAAACGCGTACATAGCTATAGTTGCTTACAATGTTTCCTTTTTTAATACGGGCACGGCCATAGCTGTAAGCCAGGTCGCCGCTGCTCGAACGTCCGGCATTAACAGTTTCTGCTGTTATGCTGACGCCTTCATTATCCAAAAACTTCATGGTTTTATCCACACCTACAATAGGCGAAAAACCAGGGAAGTAAAAGCGGCCGTCTGTATTAAAGAACTCTTTATAAGTTGCAATGGCAGAAATATCCAGCGTGTGGTTAAAGGTTTTATCGGTGTTAACAATAATGCCCTTACCTAAAAACGGATCTTTACTTGGCGTGCTTGTAACCGGCTTAGGATCTTTAAAATCAGTTGCTAATTGCTGCTCGGTTTCCGGATGCTGCATGCCCAGGTCAATAAGAAGTTTTAGCTTATTGTCTACATCGGTGCGCCAGATCGAAACGTAATCGCCATACACCTTATCGTCATCCGTTTTGCCATTTTGGTAAACGTAAGGGCCTGCTGTAAAGGCCAAATCGCCATTGGCAGATATGCGTGCAAAATTAGGTGTCCAAGTAAGTGTACCAGGCTGCTTATCTATTTTACTATAAAACTCGTTTATGTTTATGGCTTCGGGCTTAAAAACAATCCCTTCTGGATCGGCTACGCCTAAAAAACCATCTTTAATGCCTTTGCGGGCTACCAGTTTATTGAAATTATCTTCGGCTGTTATTACAGTTTGTACCTGTGCTGTTTTTTGTTGCGCCATTACGCTAAAACCGTAGCAGCTAAGTGCAATAATGACTAAGGATTTTTTGAAGTTCATTTTTAGAAAAAAAAGTAAATAAATGGTAAACCTAAAGGCCGTAATTTAATCTACAATTATAGCTAACTCAATAACTTAAATCGTAGTGTTTTAGTATAAATTACGCTGTTAAGTTTAAGCGTTAATATTTAATGGTAAAATGTTTTGCAACCAATATATGCGTTAGTTCGCGAAAAACTAAAGCTTATACAATGTTATCACATTTTAGTTTTAAAGTATCTATGCCGGGGTAACCAAAATAGGATATAATTGCAAACGCATGATACATGTTTACGAAAGGACAAAGCGCTACTAATAACAGCGAACTAGGGGGTATTTCTCAACGTATATACTTACAGAAATACCCCCGCTCTATTATATTTTGCTCCAGGTAGTACCTTCTTTGCTGTCTTTTAACTGAATGCCGATTTTTTGCAACCCATCGCGAATCTTGTCAGAAGTGGTATAATCGCGATTGGCTTTTGCTTCATTACGCAGGTTAACAATAAAGTCAACCACGTTTGGCAATTCGTCTGTTGCAGCCTGCTCATTTTTAAGGCCCAGTATATCTGTTACAAAAACATTCATCAGGTCTTTTAATTGTTGCAAGTTATCTGCATCGATAGCCATTTTCCCATCATGTACGGAGTTAATGATACGTGACGCTTCAAACAATTCAGCAATTAAAACCGGGCTGTTAAAGTCGTCGTTTAAGGCCTCGTAGCAACGTGTGCGTAATGGCTCTATTTCAACTTCTGTTTTGGCAGATGCTTTCAATCCATTAAGCAAGCTAAAAGCATTCATCAGGCGCTTAAATCCTTTTTCTGATGCCTCCATCGCTTCGTTACCAAAATCCAGCGTGCTACGATAGTGAGCCTGCAACATAAAGAAACGAACCGTCATAGGGCTGTAGCCTTTATTCAGGATAGCATTGTCACCAGTGAACAATTCGTGCGGCAAAAAGCTGTTGCCTAACGATTTCGACATTTTTTGCCCATTAACTGTTAGCATATTAGTATGGATCCAATATTTAGCCGGTGTTTTGTTAAAGCAGGCTTCGTTTTGGGCAATTTCGTTGGTGTGGTGCGTAGGCACTAAATCTAAACCACCGCCGTGAATATCAAACTGGTCGCCCAGATATTTGTGGCTCATTGCCGAGCACTCCAGGTGCCAACCCGGAAAACCCAACCCCCATGGCGAAGGCCATTTCATCAGGTGCTCTGGCTTAGCTTTTATCCAAAGCGCAAAATCCAGCTTGCCATGTTTTTCTTCTTGTCCGCCCAGGCTACGTGTATTGTTCAGCAGATCTTCTAGGTTACGGCCACTTAGTACACCGTAGTCGTGGTTCTTGTTGTATTTCTCAACATCAAAATATATCGAACCATCAACCTCATAGGCAGAGCCATTAGCCAGCATAGCTTTCACCAATTCTATCTGCTCAATAATATGGCCGGTAGCGGTAGGTTCTATACTTGGCGGCAGCGTATTAAAAATGCCAAGCACTTCGCGGAAGCCCACAGTGTATTTCTGCGCAATTTCCATTGGCTCTACTTTGGCAATCTTTGCTTTTTTAGAGATTTTATCCTCGCCGGTATCTGAGTCGTCTTCCAGGTGGCCGGCATCGGTTATGTTACGCACATAACGCACTTTGTAACCTAAATGGTTAAGGTAACGGAATATAAGATCAAAAGAAATATAGGTACGGCAATTGCCTAAATGCACATCGCTGTAAACAGTTGGCCCGCATACATACATACCCACATGAGGGGCATTAAGCGGTATAAATTCTTCTTTTTTACGTGTTAAAGTATTGTAAACAAATAGGCTTTGCTTCATAAGTCGCAAACTTACGATTTTTTCGATGTGTGTGGGAAGTTAAGACTATGGGATATTTATTTTTAACGCAGCTGTGATGGTTGTGGTTTAGGTTTTTGAACTAAGGTCACAATTTACACTCTTCCGGACTAAATCTACTTCAACAACAAATCGCTGTAAACCGGATAATGATCTGACAATTTCTTTTCGATCACCCGGTAGTCCTGTACATCAAAACGTTGAGTAGCTAAGATGTAATCAATTTGGTAATTGGGGAAATCACCATTATAGGTGCGTCCCAGGCCACTGCCTTTTTCACGAAAAGCATTTTTTAAGCCTTTAGACATTTCGTGCACGGCGTAGGATGAGGGTGTGTCGTTAAAATCGCCGGCTATAATATATGGATAGGGGCACTGTTTAGTATGTTCGCGTATAAGCTGCACCTGTTGGCTCCGTTTAATAAAAGCTTGTTTTAGCTTGCTCCCTATTCTGCGGAAAGAGTGCATATCTGTTTTGCCCTTTTTAGACACACTGTCGATATACTGATAATCTTCCTGGTCAAATCCTATCGACCTGAGGTGAACGCTGTAAAAACGGATAATTTGTTGGCCTTTTTTAACATCAACATAAATACATTGATTGCCATTATGCTCTTGAGATAGTTTAACCAGGCCGTGGTCGATAATCGGGTATTTGGTAAAAATAGCAATGCCCATGGCATCGCGGGCGTTATCGTAATTAACCGCCTCGAAATAATAATTAGTGGTGTTGAGTATTCTCTTTAACGAATCGCGCATGTTATACTCGCCACGTTGACGGGTATAAAATTCCTGAAATCCAATTAAATCTGGCTGATGTTGATTGATAATGTCTAGAATCTCATGCTTGGTAGACATATCATTGTTGGCGCCGTATTTCTTAAACGAGTGCACGTTATAGGTCATGATGCGGATAGCATCCCTGTTTTCTTTTTGAATGTATGTGCGTTTAGCATTTACGCCGAAACTGTTTTGTAATACATTGTACCCAACGAGAATACACACGAAGGATACAAGCACCAGCCAGCTTCTCTTAAACAGCCAAAAAACAATAAACAGTATATTAAATAGCAATAACGGAGGATAAGCCAGCCCGAAAAAGGCCACTATCCATAATTTAGAAGGGTTAATAACAGGCGCAAGGTAGCTGATCAGCAGGGCGGCAGCTAAAATAATATTTATACAAAGAAATATTTTGGTGAAAAAACTTAACCGTTTTTTTGCCTTCATTTAGTCGTTGTTGCTGGCTCTGAACAAGGTTTCTTTCTCGTTCTTATTGAGGCTGTCGTATCCGGTTTGCGAAATTTTATCCAAAATGCGGTCTATTTCTTCCTGTTGTGGGGTGTTAGACGAACTTTTTCCAGATCGTGAATAGCCCGAGTTATTGCTCACCACTTTTATTTTAGGGCTTGCTTTAAATACGTTACCGATGCTTTGGCCCCAGTTGTTGCCGCGTTGTAATTGTTTAATGTAGATAAAGCCTAATAAAGCGCCACCAAGGTGGGCTATTTCGCCGCCTGCGTTAGGGCCTGCAATACTTAGAAAGTCGAACACGACATAGAACAGGGCTACCCATTTTAATTTTACCGGCCCCAAAAACATCAGAAAAATGGTATAGTTGGGTATCAGCGTGGCTGTAGCAACCACAATGGCCATAACGCTGGCCGATGCACCCACAACTGTAACTAAAGGCAGTGCCTCCGAATGGGAAAAAGCAGGAATGAAATTAAAGCTGAGCAGATAAGCTAAGGCACCGGCTAAACCGCCGGCTATGTATAAGCCAATTGTTTTTTTGTTGCCCAGGTATTCTTCAAAAAGCTGCCCCATCCAGTATAGCCATAGCATGTTGAACAGGATATGGAATATGCCCTGATGAAGGAACATATAAGTAAGCGGTGTCCAGATGCGTGTGAGTAGTTTAGGCAGGTAGGCCGGCATAGCCAGGTAATCGTAAGCATAGCTAAGTATGATACTCGGCTGGTTAAATCCCGTTATAAAAAGTTGTTCAACAATAGCCGGTATATTAATAAGCAAAAATACGATTACATTGATACCGATAAGCAAGTTAATCTTGCTGCCGGAGTGTAACATTTTATAGCGTATATCCTGCCAGGTGGTGTTCATGTTGATGTTTTTTAGGATGTTGTCTAACTATATAACTTACATATTTTAGAAAAAATTGTTTGGCCTTTGTACTCGCCAAATTTTTAATAACAAAAACCCGAAAAGTGCGCCTCCCAAATGGGCAAAATGCGCTACCGAATCGCCGGCAAACTGGCCAACGCCTAAACCCAGTTCTATTAAAATATAAACCGGAATAATGTATTTGGCCTTAACCGGTACCGGTATAAACATAATCATCAATTCAGCATTGGGGTAAAGCATGCCGAATGCAATTAATAACCCAAAAATAGCACCCGAGGCACCAACCATCGGGCCAAAATAAATTTCCTGTAATTTTTTGATACCTGATGCATCTACAGGAATATTCGCATTAATATTTAGCGTAATATGACCCGTTAATGAATATACCTCGTACGACTGAATTATCATCTGTAACGCAATAGCGCCCAGGCCGCAGATAAAGTAGAAGTTGAAAAAGCGTTTAGAGCCGAGTGTATACTCGATAGCCATACCAAATGAATACAACGCAAACATGTTGAATAAGATGTGCATCCAGTTACCATGTAAAAACATATAGGTAATAGGCTGCCAAGCTTTAAACAGTGGCGAGTTAAAGTAGTATACACCAAATAGCTCGATATATTTATCATAGGTAGCTCCGCTAAATACAATGTATGGGATAAAGCAAATAACATTGATGATCAGCAGGTTTTTTACAACCGGTGGAAGATTGGCTAAGGGGTTTTGCCTGAATGCGCTCATATTGTAATAGTAGGCTTGTTAAAGCTATTTTTCAAATCGTTCTGCTAATTCATTTAACGTAAAAGTACTGATTACTGGTTTCCCGTTCAAGGCCTGGTTAGGGCTCTGGCAGGCAAAAAGCTGATCGATCAGTAAGTTCATTTCATCGAGCGATAAACGTGTACCTGCCTTGGTGGCAGCGTTGCGGGCCAGTGTGCGGGCCAGCGTATCGCGTTTATCTAACTTTAAAATGGCCGTGTTGTTTTTAAACCCTTCCAGCAGGCTCTCTAATAATTCGTGCTCGCTGTTGTGGTTAATATCTGCCGGTATACCTTCAACAATAACGGTGTTGGGGCCAAATTCGCGTATATCGAAACCAAGATTACGTATGTCTGGCAATAGCTCTTTTAAAAGCTCAAAATCACTGCTGTTTAAACTTACAGTTTCGGGAAAAAGACTTTGCTGGCTCAGACCCGAATGGTTTTGTAATTGTGTTAAAAAACGTTCGTACAGGATGCGTTCGTGGGCGGCTTGCTGATTGATCAGCATAAAACCCGACTTAATTTGCGACAGGATATACTTGTTGTGGATCTGAAAAAGCTGACGCTCGCTGGTTTTATTTACCTGCTCATCAGCAAGCTGCACGGCGGGTGCATCTGCGTCCAGGTCAATAGTTTGTTGCGCTTCTGTATCACGTTTGCTGATCTGATACAAGGTATCCCAATTTGAAGGTATACCTTTCTTCTCAAAAAATGCAGATTCGCTGGCGTAGCTGCGCCCGTTGCTCTTCTTATCCTCCGGTGTACTGAAGGGGTTAAAGTCTGGATTAAACGAGATACTTGGCTGTACAATCTGATCTAATGGTTTGGTTGTAATCAGGTGCTCAATGCTATTTTCCTGATCAAAATCCAGGCTTGGTGTTATGTTATACCTGCCTAACGAGCGCTTTACAGCCGAGCGGATAATAGCGTAAATGGCCTTCTCATCCTGGTATTTAATCTCCGTTTTAGTTGGATGTACGTTAATGTCGATCTTCGAAGGATCTATCTCAATAAACAATACATATAGCGGAAAAGTATCGTCCGGCAATAGTTCTTCAAATGCAGTTGTTACCGCATGGTTAAGGTAACCATCTTTAATAAAGCGGTTATTTACGAAGAAAAACTGCTCGCCACGTGTTTTGCGTGCAAACTCGGGCTTACCTACAAAGCCGGCCAGTTTAATAATAGTGGTATCTTCTTCAACAGGTACAAGGCGTTGATTGTAGTTGTTGCCCAGCAGGTGTACAATCCGTTGTTTTAGCGTAGTACCGGGTAAGTGATATACTTCTTGCCCCTCATGGTGTAGGGTAAAGAAGATACGCGGATTGGCTAATGCCACACGTTGAAACTCATCTAAAATATGGCGCATCTCCACCGGGTTACTTTTTAAAAAGTTACGGCGGGCGGGTGTATTGTAAAATAAGTTTTTAACTGATATAGAAGTGCCCGCAGGTGTACCACAAGGTTCCTGACTAATTACTTCGCTGCCTTCTATATTTATGCAGGTGCCCAGCTCGTCTTCGTGGCGGCGGGTTTTCATTTCTACCTGAGCAATAGCGGCAATAGAAGCCATTGCCTCGCCCCGGAAACCCATGGTGCGTATGGCAAACAGATCATCTGCTTTGCGTATTTTGGAAGTGGCGTGGCGCTCAAAGCACATGCGTGCATCGGTAACGCTCATGCCGCAGCCGTTGTCAATAACTTGTATTAGTGACTTGCCGGCGTCTTTAAGTATCAACTGTATCTTATCGGCGCCAGAATCTATGGCATTTTCAACCAGTTCTTTTACCGCCGAGGCCGGGCGTTGCACCACCTCTCCGGCTGCTATCTGGTTGGCAACCGCGTCTGGTAAAAGCTGTATGATATCAAACATTTAAAATTTTTCCCTTCAATTTCGTTTTCAGGATGCTAAATTAAATATTTGATAGCATAACTTTAGCTTTCGATAGTTGTATATAGTTTTGTACTTATCATCTTTAGTCTACCCTATGTTTAAAAAACTTAAGAAAACGTGGCCGCTGTTGCTTTGTATAGCCATTGCATCGTGCCAGCAAAAGCAAGAATATAACGCAGATCTGCTAATAAAAAATGCCGTAGTATATACGGTTGACAGTAATTTTACTACGGCAAGTGCATTTGTGGTAAGCGGCGGCAAAATTATTGCCGTTGGCGGCGCCGATACGCTCGAAAAAAAATATATGGCCCGCCAGGTAGTTGATGCCGGAGGCAAGGCTGTTTATCCTGGATTTATTGATGGGCATGCCCATTTTTACGAATATGGCATGAGCTTACAAGAAGTACACCTCGAAGGCACGCAAAGCTGGCCAGAGATTGTAGATTCGGTACAAGCCTTTGCCAAACGTAATACCGAAGGCTGGATCATCGGCCGCGGTTGGGACCAAAACGACTGGAAGGTTAAGGAGTATCCTAACAAAGCCAAATTAGATTCATTGTTTCCGGTTAGGCCGATATTGTTATCGCGTGTAGATGGACATGGTGCTATCGCCAACCAGGCGGCGCTGAATATTGCCGGTATTAAACCAGGCCAAACCATTGCCGGTGGCCAAATTGAAACTGTTAATGGCAAACTAACCGGTGTGTTGGTGGATAACGCCGTGCGATTGGTTGAACATAAAATCCCGGCACCAACAGAAGGTATAGTACAAGAAGCTTTTACCGATGCGCAGCGCAACTGCTTTGCAGTTGGCTTAACCACGGTTGATGATTGCGGACTGCCTTACACTATGGTGAATACCATCGCACAGCTGCAACACAAAGGAGCACTGAAAATGCGCATGTATGTAATGCTGTCTGATGCTCCCGAAAACTACGAATACCTGTTTAAGCGCGGCGTTTACAAAACCCCGGGATTGGACGTACGCGCATTTAAAGTTTATGCCGATGGTGCGCTAGGTTCACGCGGGGCATGTTTGCTGAAACCTTATGCAGATAAACCGGGATGGTCGGGATTTTTATTGAGCAGCCAAAAGCATTTCGAAGATATTGCTACCAAACTGGCATCAAAAGGTTTCCAGATGTGTACGCATGCCATTGGCGACTCGGCCAACCGTGTAATGCTGAAGATTTATGCCAAGGCGCTGAAAGGTAAGAACAACCTGCGCTGGAGGATAGAACACTCTCAAATTGTGTCGCCCGAGGACGTGAAAATGTTTGGCGATAATAGTATTATCCCATCTGTGCAGCCAACACACGCTACATCCGATATGTATTGGGCTGGTCAGCGTTTGGGGGCACAACGTTTGAAAACCGCGTACGCATATAAGGCTTTATTGAAACAAAATGGCTGGATGCCATTAGGTACAGATTTTCCGGTGGAGAATATCAATCCGCTTTATACGTTTTATGCAGCAACAGAACGTAGGGATCTGAAAGGCTTCCCACCAAACGGTTTCCAGAAGGAAAACGCGCTCGATCGGACCGAGGCATTGCGCGGGATGACCATCTGGGCAGCCAAAGCCAATTTTGAGGAGAAAGAAAAAGGAAGTATTGAAGTAGGCAAGTTTGCCGATTTTGTGATCCTTGATCAGGATATTATGAAAGTAAAAGGCGATGAGCTGCCTAAAGTGAAAGTGATGAAGACTTATGTTAATGGTGAAAAAGTTTATGAAAAAAAATAGGCAAACGCTTGCCGTCTTACTATTGTTAGCGTTTGCAGGTTTACAAAGCGCGTGTGCCCAACCCCAGCCGCAGAACCTCACTAATCAACAATTTTTAGCCGAAACTAAAGACGCCGCGAAAACTACCGTGCTGCTTAACAACGATCAGCAAATGGTGCCGCTGAAAAATCTGGAGCAGATTAAAGTGGCAAGTATCCATTTAAACTACTCGTATTCGGCCGCTTTCGATAGTATTTTGGCAAAGTATACACGCATCCAATTGGTTGATGGTAATAAGTACAGCGGCAAAATGGCTTCGCTTAGCGAAGATTTGAAATTGTATAACACGCTTGTTTTCCAGCTTACAGAAGCGGATCTGAATAATACCGCCTTAATGACTTTCATCACAACAAGCCAAAAGCTCAAAAATGTGGTGATTGCTTTCTACGGCCCGGGTAGGGCGTTAACAGTATTGAATGATATTACCGCGCCGATTATCTGGTGCGAAAAGGTTTCGGCAGTTACGGCGCAGTATGTTCCTCAACTGATATTTGGTGGCGTGGCGGCCACTCAAAAGTTGCCTAATAGCTTTTCGTCAAAGTATACATCGGGTACAGGTTTTAAAACAGAAAAAACACGTTTAGGATATTCCGTTCCGGAAGATGCGGGGATTAATTCGCTCAACCTGCAAGGCATCGATCTTATTGCTCAGGAAGCTATCCGTAACCATGCCACTCCCGGCTGTGTTGTGCTGGTAGCCAAAGATGGCAAAGTGATCTTTAATAAGGCTTATGGAAACCATACATACGATACCAGCGTGCTACCCGATAAAGTAACCGATATTTTCGACCTGGCATCAGTGACCAAGGTATCTGCTACAACACCGGCAGTAATGCAACTGGTAGAAGAAGGTAAACTGAACCTCGACTCTACAATGGGCAGCTACCTTATTGCCGCCCGACATACCAATAAAAACGACATTCGCTTACGCGAATTAATGCTGCACGAGGCAGGTTTGGTGCCGTATATTCCTTTTTACGAAACACTAAAACCAACAGATCATAGCACTGATTCGTCGGCTGTATACCCAACTAAAGTGGCCGATGGTTACTATCTGCGTAAAGACTATTACAAAGATGTAATGCTGCCACGGATGCTTAATACGGCGTTACGTACCCGCGGCAAATATGTTTATAGTGATTTGAGCATGTATTTTACTAAAGAGATTGTAGAGACTGTTACCTCGCAGCCCTTGAACGAATATGCACAGCAGCATTTCTACGATCCGCTAGGAATGCAGACCGCAGGCTTTTTGCCTCGTAACCGTTTCACGCGTGATCAGATTATCCCTACAGAAGAGGATAGCTATTTCCGCCACACCTTATTGTTAGGCTATGTGCATGACCAGGGCGCGGCCATGGTGGGCGGCGTATCCGGCCATGCGGGTTATTTTTGTAGTGCTAATGACGAAGCGATCCTTTTCCAAATGCTACTGAATAAAGGGACCTACGGAGGCGTACAATATATTAAACCGGAAACGGTAGAACAGTTTACATCACGCCAGTCAACCGTAAGCCGTCGCGGTTTAGGGTTCGATGGTTGGGGGCCAATTGCAGATAGTCACTACCCATCGTATAACGCTAATCCCGGAACCTACGGACACACCGGCTATACCGGCACTTGCGTGTGGGTTGACCCGAAAGAGAATCTCATTTACATTTTCCTATCCAATCGGGTATATCCCAAAGTAACCGACAGGTTATCGAGCCTTAATATCCGTCCGCGGATTATGGATACTATTTACGATGCGATAAAAAAGGGACTGTGAGGAAATTCCGAATCTAATTTTTTGATTTCTTAGAGGCACAATAATCTGTGCCTCTTTTGTTTAATTCCCTCCTCTGGGAGGGGTAGGGAGGGGTATCTGCGATTGAATTGCAACGATACCCCTCCCTGCCAGAGCACAAGCCGACCGCACCCCTCCCCAAGGAGGGATTTATTTTTTCGCGTGTTTTTTCGGGTTAACCATCAGGTAACCAAGGGTAAAATTCCTTAATTACCCTCTCCAAACTATCAACCAATTATCTCGAAAATGAAATCTAAAAACTTACTTGCTATTCTTGCGCTTGCTTTGGCGGCGTGTAACCAACAAAAACTGGCTGAACAAAAAGCAGAACCAAGCCCGATTATTGGCACCTGGCAGCTTATATCAGATAAGATCATTACCAAAGGCGACACTGTGGTAGCCTATCCTGTAAAAGGTAAAGAGGATGAGATGATCAAAATGTACAACGATACACACTTCGCCTTTACTCAGCACGACCTTAAAAAAGGAAAAATCGATACACCGTTGTTTAGCTCCGGCGCGGGTACCTATACCCTCAAAGGCGATGACTATACTGAAAAACTCCAGTTTTGCACAGCCCGCGAATGGGAGGGCCACGATTTTAAGTTTAAACTTACCATCCATAACGATACCCTCACTCAAACAGGCATAGAACGCCTTGATAGCTTGAAGATCGATCGTCAGATTATTGAGACTTACGTGAGGAAGAAATAAAGGGATCGAGAGACGAGAATCAAGATTTCTTCAATTTGTCATCCAGAGCGACAGCGAAGGGGCTTCTAAACCAAGCAAGTAGCAATGCTAATTGGAAAAGATTCTTCGCTGTCGCTCTGAATGACAATGAATTTGTGAAATATAAATTCCCTAACTTGCAGTAATCCAGCTGTAAGTATGCATTATTACACCATGCCGCCACCAGATAACCTGAAACCTTACGTGAGGTGTTTTTGGGTGCTAGCGCATGATCTGGGTGCAAGCGAATCTAATTATATATACCGTTCTGTTGCCGACGGCTGCGCCGAAATGGTGTTCCATTACCAAGGTGATTTTGCAGAACTTGTTAGCGACAAACCTGAAAAAGGCTGGAAGGCTGGCATGCATTTTCAAACGGGTACTTACCGCAGGTTTGTAACGGAAGATAGCTTCGGCATATTTGGCGCTTATGTTTACCCGTATGCTATTCCGCAATTGCTAAAAATGCCATCGTACGAAGTGACTAACCAAATGCTGGATGTTAAAGAATTATTTGGTGCTGACGGTCATCGCCTGGAAGAAGAAATGATGCTGGCAGCTGATAATCGAATGCGTGCAAAAATTTTGGGTGATTTCTTAACTCAGCGTTTGCAATACTCATCGGCAAAGGATACCCATATTATTACTGCGATACACCAGGTAGTTAACCAAACCAGGCAGGTTACTTCGGTTATTGACCTGGCTGATAGATATGCGCTATCTACGCGGCAATTTGATCGTAAGTTTAAAGAATACGCTGGCTTTAGCCCCAAAACTTACTTGCGGCTCATGCGGTTGCGTATGGCACTTAACCAATATGGCTGTGATAGATCACTTACCCAGATTGCTCTGGATTGTGGGTATTATGACCAATCGCACTTTATACATGATGTTAAAGCTTTTACGGGCTATCATCCTGGATATTATTTCTCGGGCAAGGCCGAAGGTCAGGAGTACCGGAATGTTTAACATGTCCGGTTTTTACAATTCAGGGCGGTAGTATTAACCTAATTTTGAAATAAAAAAATTATGAAAGCAGTAAATATTCCCGAAGGCTATCAGCAGGTAATGCCTTATTTAGTGGTTCCCGGTGCGGCCAAGTTTTTTGACTTTATGCAAAAGGTTTTCGATTCGGAAGAAGTGTACAAGGCCATGCGCGACGAACATACCGTACAACATGCCGAACTAACTATAGGCAACCATAAAGTAATGTTTTGTGATAGTACCGACGTATACCCGCCTCAAACCGCTGGCATGTTTGTATACGTGGACGATTGCGATACTATTTTTAAAAAGGCTATTGATGCCGGTGCTACCCAGGTAATGCCACCCGCTGATATGGACTATGGCCGAGCCGCAGGTGTAAAAGATCCGGTTGGCAATATTTGGTGGATAACGTCGGTTTAGTTTTGAGTTTTGAATTAGTGAGTTGTGATTCTCTCCCTTTGTCATTTCGACGTAGGAGAAATCTTCTGCTGCAGACTTTTCTGTTGTATAAGATCTCTTGCTATCGCTCGAGATGACAAAACAGGAATTAAGATATATGGTGGTTATCTTGATTCCTGTTTCTCGATTCTTGTCTCTCTCCTAAAGTTCCCTTCTCATCTTCACTATCTGTAAAATTTCGCTATCGGGCATTTTTGCATCGATGTTTTCCACAGCTCTATAGCCCATCACTTCGTAAAGCGGAACACCAGGGAGGGTTGCTCCAAGTTCCATACTGCGGAAACCATTGTTGTAGGCAGCCTGTTCGCAGTGCTGCATAATTTGCTTGCCTATGCCTTGACGTGCATAATCAGGGCGTACAAAAAATGCGCGGATACGTGCTGCATCTTTAGCGGGATCGAGTAAGGGATCTTCAACCTCTTTGTGTTGATCGCCACCATAAAGCGTGTTGCGCTTGCTCCAGCCGCCGCAGCCTGCGATGACGCCATCTTTTTCGAACACGTAGTAAGTCTGGTCGGTAATAAGTTGGGTGTCTACACCGAAAACGTATTTCAACGCGCTTTCTATTTGGTTGGCTGTATAGTAACCGGTACTTAAGCCGCGCACCGAAATGGCTATGAGTTGTTGCAGGGTGGGGATATCTTTAAATGTAGCTAAGCGAATCATGTTTAATTTGTTGATTTGCCAATTTGGTAATTTGTGAATGTATTAGCAAAACAAGGATATAATCTTTGAACTCTCATTTTAGGCGACTATTCTTGTCCATCATAAACTTTACATCCGTTTAACACTTTTGCCGTAAATTGCTGTTAAACTTGCAGTGATCAATTGGCTTCGTAATTAGAAGCGCGTTATCACAACTAAAAATCGCATCCAGATTAAATGAAAATCGGAATTGTATGTTACCCAACGTTTGGCGGCAGCGGCGTTGTGGCTACCGAGTTGGGCAAAGCCCTGGCCGACCGCGGTCACCAGGTGCACTTTGTTACCTATAATCAACCCGCCCGCCTCGACTTGTTTTCCGAAAACCTGTTTTACCACGAAGTTACTGTAAGTAAATATCCGCTGTTTGATTTCCCGCCTTACGAGCTTGCCCTGGCCAGTAGGCTGGTTGATGTGGTAAGATTCGAAAAGTTGGACGTATTACACGTGCATTACGCTATTCCGCATGCGTCGGCTGCATTTATGGCTAAACAGATATTAGCTACCTATGGCATAAGCATTCCGGTGGTTACTACACTACACGGTACTGATATCACATTGGTTGGTAACGACCGTACTTATAAACCTGTGGTCGAATTTTCGATCAATAAGAGTGATGGTGTTACAGCAGTTTCCGAACATTTAAAAAAAGATACCTACCGCTTTTTCGATATCCAGAAAGATATTAGGGTGATCACCAACTTTATAGACATGAGCCGCTTTAGCCTCAAGCCTAAGGATCACTTTAAAAAAGCTATTGCGCCTGAGGGAGAAAAGATATTGGTTCATACCTCTAACTTCCGCCGCGTTAAACACGCGCAGGATGTAGTGAGGATATTTGCCAAGGTGAATGCGGTTTTGCCGTCCAAACTATTAATGGTAGGTGACGGACAAGATCGGCCGGAATGCGAGCAATTGGCCCGCGACCTTGGCGTAAGCGAAAATGTACGCTTTTTAGGTAAGCAAGATGCGGTGGAGGAAATTCTGTCTGTTTCCGACCTGTTCCTCATGCCATCGCAATCCGAAAGTTTTGGTTTGGCAGCGCTGGAAGCTATGGCTTGTAAAGTGCCTGTAGTAAGTTCTAATACCGGAGGTTTGCCCGAACTCAACGTGGAAGGCGTGACCGGTTTCTTACGTGATGTTGGCGACGTTGACGGTATGGCCGAACGCGCAATCTACATTTTGGAAGATGAAGCCAGGCTGGCCCAGTTTAAAGAGAACGCGTTGGAGCATGCCCGAACCTTCGAGCTATCGAACATTTTGCCGCAATATGAAAATATGTATCAGCAGGTTATAGCTAACCTTAAGCCTGTTACTACTATTTAAATATTAAGGATATCTGTTAATATTTAAAACCTCTTCGTAGTATTTGTGTATTATACTTGATACAAAAACCATATTACTATGAAGAAAATAATGAAGCTGGCCTTTTTGATGTCGGCAATTGCTTTGGTGATCTCTGCGTGCTCTGCCAGTAAGAACACTGTAACAGGTACACCAAATGTGTCCAGGGGTAAATTTACCGGCACCTGGACTATAAGTACTGTAACTTACGAAAGCCTGGTTGAAAACGCCGTGCAAACTGTGTTTGACCAAGGCCCTCCGGCAAGTTTTGTGGGTAGTACCTGGAACCTGACTAATAGTGGAAACGGCACTTACACCATGAGCAACGGTACCGCACAAAAAATATTTTGGTCGGTTAATAATGCTACATCAAACGGACAGGCATTTCAGTTTAAGAAAATATATGAAGGCGAGAAGCCTAAAAACGTAGCCGAAGGCTACCAATTGGTTGTAGCCTCTAACGATGGTAATACCATGGTGCTTAAAACCCCAATTGCCATAGGCAGCACAGGTACAGGTTATGTGGTATACACATTTGCCAAAAAGTAAACATCACAATAGTAATAAAAGCAAAAGGCTTCCAATTTTGGAAGCCTTTTGCTTTTATATGTTTTTAAGCTTATTGTGCCGGGGTGAATTTTAAACAAACCGGGTTGCCGATATTAAGCCTTACACCTGTAGGGGTAAGTTTGCCGGTTGTTTTATCAATTTTGTAAACCAATATGAAATCGCTGTTCTGGTTAGCTGCCAGTAAAAAGCTTCCGGTTGGGTCTATCACAAAGTTGCGTGGGCCTTTACCTTGAGTTGATACGCGATCAACAAAAGTTAGCTGGCCATTTTCCTGGTTAATGGCATAAGTTGTAATATCATTAGCTGTGCCCCGGTTGGAGGCATACAAGAAAAGTCCGTCTGGAGATACGTGGATATCCGCAGCGCCTATGTCGCCTGTGAAGCCATCGGGCAGCATCGTGATCGATTGGATCTGTTTGAATTTGCCGCCTTTGTATTCATAGCCATAAACAGCGCCCGCCATTTCGGTTATAAGGTATGCGTATTTATGGTCGGGTGTAAAATCAATATGGCGTGGGCCATTACCGGGCATTACATTAACCACGTTTTCTGGCACAGCAGTTAATGGTTGTTCGGCCGAAGGTTTGTAGCGCATAGTGTTGAATTTATCGGTGCCTAAGTCGCTGTAGTAAACATATTTCTCATCTGGCGATAGTACAGCCGTGTGTACGTGCGGGCCTTCCTGACGGCCTGCATTAGGTCCGTGGCCTTCGTCTTTAATATTTTGTTTAACTGCACCTAACGATCCATCTGCATTTACCGGTAATACGGAAAGGTTGCCACTTGAGTAATTAGCTACAAAAACATTTTTCTGCGCTTTATCAACAGATATGTAACAAGGATCTGCTCCCTGTGATGATTGCTTATTGATAGCTTGCAATACCCCGGTTTTAGCATCGAAACTAAATGAGCTAACGCCGCCGTCTTTGCCGTCTTCGTTTACAGCGTAAACAAATTTGTTATTACTGCTAACGCATAGGTATGATGGATTACTTGTTGCCACCTGGCTCAGATAAGCCAATTTACCGGTTTCGGTATAAAAACGATATACATAAATGCCTTTACCTTCGCCTTTAGTGTAAGTGCCTATAACGAGGTCGTAAGTTTTGGCGAGTGGTTTTTGCTTTTGGGCGTAAGTTAAACCCGATACCAGCAGGAGCGCGATAAACAGTAGTTTTTTCATAATGGTAATCTATTGATTAGTTGCGCAAAATAGCAAAACATTGGTAAATAAAGCACTTGGTATTTGGAGATAATATATATCCGGTAATACTTCTCTACTGCGTCATTGCGAGGTACGAAGCAATCGCGAACTATACAGAGCAGCTCTGCTTTTGGGGATTGCTTCGTACTCCGCAATGACAATCGTATAAACAAAAATGCCCGGCATTTGCCGGGCATTTTAATATGTTAAACCAAATGTTTCAGTTGGATAACCTCTTTTTCATCGAGGAATCTCCAGCGTCCGCGTGGCAGGTCTTTTTTGGTAAGGTTGGCATAAACCGAGCGATCGAGTTTTACAACTTCGTAGCCCAGGTGCTCGAATATACGGCGCACAATACGGTTACGTCCGCTGTGGATCTGAATGCCTACTTCTCTCTTGGTACCTCCGGCAACGTATGATACAGCGTCTGGTTTAATAAAGCCATCTTCCAGTTCAACGCCGAAGCCCAATTTATTTAAATCTCCCTGGGTTAAGCTTTTGTCGAGCTCAACAAGATAAAGTTTCGAAATGTTGTTTTTGGGGTGGGATAGCTTGTCGGCCAAATCGCCGTCGTTGGTCATTAATAATAAACCCGTAGTGTTGCGGTCTAAACGGCCAACCGGATAAATGCGTTCTTTGCTGGCCTTTTCAACCAGGTGCATTACTGTGCGGCGTTCGTGAGGGTCTTCGGTAGTGGTAATGTAGTCTTTGGGTTTGTTCAAGAGCACATAAACCATTTTCTCACGTTTCAGCGTTTCTCCATTGTAGCGGATCACATCTTTAGCCGGGTCAACTTTATGGCCTAGTTCAGATATCACTTCGCCGTTAACAGAAACTACACCAGCCATAATTAACTCATCGGCCTTACGGCGTGAACAGATACCGGCGTTAGAGATATAACGGTTCAATCGCATTAAGCCATCGTCTTTGCTCGCAGGCGCAGCGCTTTGCTTTTTGCTTCTCATGGTCCTAACCGGTTTCTCGGTATCGCCACCAAATTCTGCCGAACGTGATTCACCTCGTTTTTCGTAAGATTTACTATAACCACGGTTGTCTTTATCCCTGAAATCTGGTCTATCTCCAGACGGGCGCTTAGTAAAGCTTTTTTCGCCAAATGCTGGCTTGTCAAAAGATTTGCGGGCTGGACGATCACCAAAAGGCTTATCTCCAAAAGATTTGCGTTGTGGGCGATCTCCGAAAGAAGGCTTGTCAGAACCGCCACGCTCCGGGCGGCCACTATACGGTCTGTCGGATGAACTGCGTTTAGGCCTATCGCCAAAAGGCTTGTCAGAACCACCGCGTTCAGGGCGACCACTGTATGGGCGGTCAGACGAACTGCGTTTTGGTCTGTCGCCAAAAGGTTTGTCGAATGAGCCTTGTGATGATTTGCTATTGTAAGGTCTGTCAGATGAAGTACCGCGAGATGGCCTGTCGCCAAACGGTCTATCTGTATTTCTTGGCGTATATGAACGTTCGCCCGTACCTTCGGATGTTTTAGGTCCGCGGCCTGGTCTTTGATCATTACTATTATTATTGAATTTGGGTGCTGAAGAGCGGGAACTTGAAGAACTGTTCCGGCCTTTATCTCCGCCCCTGGTATTTCTACCTGAAGGTCCTGATGGCTTGTCGTCGCGACTATTGCCTGGTTTTCTAAATACCATATTTTTTTGTTTAACGCTATCTCAGCGGGAGGGTAAAGGTACGATATTATATTAAAACTGAGAAAAAAAATTTAACAAAAAATCGGGGCGTACGATGCTTTAAAGTGCTGTTTTTAAAAGTTATCAACATGTTGATAAACACTAAGGGTTTGCCAAGTGGTTGATATTGTGATTAATATATGTACCTTTGCCAACACATCTAACCTCGAATGTTGAATTAAACTAGATTGAATGATTAAAAAACACTTAGTTACGTGCTCCGTAATATTGGTGTCGGTTGTCATTTTAAAACTGTTTGTCTGCAGTACAACTGAAAGAAAGAGTGCTATGAAAAGTACCCGGTTTGTGGGTTACTTAGCAGCTCGTACGGAAGTAAATGAAGGCTATAATTTTGCCGATGAATCAATGCCTGTTGCCAATAAAAGCGTAAACAGGAAGATCAAAGTATCACTTTGGCGCCACAGCTACAATAGGGTAGGTTCTGTAGTGCTCCATCGCAAGGCCAGCGAAATTTTTCCAATAATTGAACCTATACTTAAGGTATATGGTATCCCCGAAGATTTTAAGTACATTCCGCTTGTAGAATCTGGTTTAAAATCGGGCACATCGCCAAAAGGCGCTGCTGGTTGGTGGCAATTTATGCCGCAAACAGCCCGCGATTATGGGTTGAAAGTTAACAGTTCGAAAGATGAGCGCTTAAATCTGCGCAAATCTACCATCGCCGCGTGTAAATACCTGCGCGATCTGTATGGCGAACTAAATAACAATTGGACACTTGCCGCTGCCGCTTATAACGGTGGTTCGCCGAGGGTTCGTCACGCCATTAATCGCCAAAATAGAGGTAATTACTACCTAATGCACCTTAACCGCGAAACGGCAAGCTATGTTTACAAGCTTATTGCTATGAAAGAGGTTATTAAAAAACCTACCGAATACGGTTATCACAACGTGTATGTATCTTATCCGCAACCTGCAGAATTGTTGGCTGTAAACTAAGAGTAAAATTATTACGGAGCATTTGAAGGTCGCTTTGTCACTTGGGCAAAGCGACCTTTTTTGTGTATATTTGTGCCTCTTTTTCTGCTATTTACAGCAGGTTGAAAAACCAGGTTGCAAAGGCAGTGTTACTTAGTTTCCTGACATAAATTTATGAATCAAAACACGGTAGATCTGGGCGAGCAAAGTGCAGTTGAAGTTTTCGGAGCCCGGGTACATAACCTAAAAAATATAGATGTTTCTTTCCCTCGTAATAAGCTGGTTGTTATAACCGGATTGAGCGGTAGTGGAAAATCATCGCTGGCATTTGATACCATTTATGCCGAAGGGCAGCGCCGTTATATGGAAACATTTTCGGCCTACTCGCGCCAGTTTATGGGTGGCATGGAACGGCCAGATGTGGATAAGGTATCTGGCCTTAGTCCGGTAATTGCCATTGAGCAAAAAACCACTAGTAAAAACCCGCGCTCTACGGTAGGGACTATTACGGAAATCTACGATTTTATGCGCTTGCTTTTTGCGCGCGCCGGCGAAGCTTATTCGTATGTGACGGGCGAAAAGATGGAACGTATGTCTGAAGATCAGATCTACAATACTATTCTTAACAAATTCGACGGGCAGCCTGTTAATATATTAGCGCCGGTAGTAAAAGGCCGCAAGGGGCATTACCGCGAATTGTTTGAACAAATCCGTAAGCAAGGTTTCTTAAAAGTTTGGGTTGACGGCGCCATTGTAGATGTTGAACCCAAAATGCAAGTAGATCGCTACAAGATCCACGATATTGATATTGTGGTAGACCGTTTGGTGGTTACCGAAAAAGACAGCAAACGCTTATACACTTCTATACAATCGGCGCTTAAAACAGCAAAGGGTATTATTCGTGTAAGCGATAAGGATGGTAATGTATCATACTTCAGTAAGTTTCTGATGGACCCGGTTTCGGGTATCTCTTACGACGAGCCTCAGCCAAATACATTTTCTTTTAACTCGCCTTATGGTGCGTGTGAGAAATGCGATGGTTTGGGCTACATTTTCGAAGTTGATGAACATTCGGTTATCCCAAATCCTAAGTTGAGCATTATCAACGGCGGTTTAGCCCCAATAGGAGAGTACCGTGATACCTGGATCTTCCAGGTGTTAAAGGCCTTGGGTAAGAAATACGATTTCTCCCTGTCTGTGCCAATTGAGAAGATTCCGCGCGAGAAACTTGACATTATCCTCAATGGTTCACACGAGATCATCACGGTTGCGGTTGAATACAATAAATGGAACGTACAAAACTATCAGGTTACGTTTGATGGTATTATCCGCATGCTCGAAGAGCAGCAGGAAAAGCGCAGCGAAGAGATCTCTGATGATATGGAGGCTTACCGTGTGCTTAAAACCTGCCCGGTTTGCGAAGGTGCCCGTTTAAAGAAAGAGTCGCTGAATTTTAAAGTCGACAACAAGAATATCTTCGAGTTGGCTACCATGGATATCACCACCCTGCAACAATGGTTTGAAGGGTTGGAAGATCGTTTCAGCGATCGTCAGAATATCATCGGTAAGGAGATCCTAAAAGAAATTCGTGCACGTATCGGCTTTTTGCTTGATGTTGGTTTAAGCTATTTGACGCTTGATCGTACGGCGCGTACCCTCTCTGGTGGTGAGGCGCAACGTATCCGTTTGGCTACACAGATTGGATCGCAGTTAATGAATGTGATGTACATTCTGGATGAGCCAAGTATCGGTTTGCATCAACGCGATAACGATCGCTTAATAAACGCGCTGAAAAACCTGCGCGACTTAGGTAACACGGTTTTAGTTGTTGAGCACGATAAAGACATGATACTCGAGGCCGACTATGTGATTGACATGGGGCCGTCGGCAGGTGTACACGGCGGTGAAATTGTTGCCGAAGGCACCCCGGCAGAGTTAATGGCCAAGCATACCCTTACTACGCAGTATTTGAACGGCGAGCGCGAAATTGCCATCCCTAAAAAGCGTCGCGAAGGTAATGGCAAAACCCTGGCATTAAAAAATGCTACCGGACATAACCTTAAAAATGTATCGGTTACTTTTCCCCTGGGTAAGCTGATTGGCATAACCGGAGTGTCGGGTAGCGGTAAATCGAGTTTAATTACCGAGACCTTATATCCGGTATTGAACCACCATTTCTTTAGGGCTAAAAAGCATCCACTTCCGTATAAGAAAATTGAAGGGTTAGAGCATATCGACAAGGTGATCGAGATTGATCAAACACCAATTGGTCGTACACCACGTTCAAATCCGGCTACGTATACTGGTGTGTTCTCAGATATACGCAATCTGTACGTTGCGCTGCCAGAATCAAAGATCCGTGGGTATAAACCAGGTCGTTTTTCCTTCAATGTAAAGGGTGGCCGTTGCGAAACCTGTCAGGGCGCAGGTATGAAGCTGATAGAGATGAACTTTTTGCCAGATGTACATGTGCCTTGCGAAGAGTGCGGCGGCAAACGTTACAACCGTGAAACCCTGGAAGTACGTTACCGCGGCAAATCCATCAGCGATGTGCTGGATATGAGTATTGAGGACGCTACAGTATTTTTTGAGCATATCCCATCTATCTACCGTAAGGTTAGGACTTTGAATGATGTTGGCTTAGGTTATATTACGCTTGGACAATCGTCACTAACACTATCTGGCGGTGAAGCACAGCGCGTAAAATTGGCTACCGAGCTTTCGAAAAAGGATACCGGCAACACATTTTATATTTTAGATGAACCTACCACCGGTCTGCACTTTGAAGATATTAACGTGCTCTTGGGCGTATTAAACCAATTGGTAGATAAAGGTAACACGGTACTAGTTATCGAGCACAACCTCGACGTAATTAAAGTGGTTGACCACGTCATCGACCTTGGCCCCGAAGGTGGCTCAGGCGGTGGTACTATTTTATTCTCGGGCACACCAGAAGGTTTGTGCAAGGTAAAAGAGAGTTTTACAGGTAAGTTTTTGGCTAAGGAGATGAAGTTGTAAGAAGAGAATCAAGAATCGAGAGTCAAGAATCAAGAATTACAGTAAAAGGCCGTCGCATACGATGGCCTTTTTTATGTTAACTGTCGTCGCAAGGAATCGGGCAATCTTGTATATATCCTATTTGCGTAGATACGTGTTTGTTTCGTCAATCCTCTTAACAATTTATCAGATTTTTATCGAGAGTGATGGCCTAGACGCAAAAGCGTGGCCGTGTTGTAGCCCTGTGTGATGGAGCTTTTTTGCGTCTTGATTTTTTGCTTACTTTTGGATCAAGCCAAAAGTAACTAGGCCTCCGAGGCTATGAGCGGACTACCGATAATAAACCAATACTGATAAAATAACTGCACTGTAGCAACAATTGCTTAATAGTCATCACCCACCCGTCAACAAATCTTCCATCATCTTAAACAAAAACCATAATTGTTACTTTTAAACAATTATGCAGCCATTACTTACCGCCCGACAAATTCACGAAGGAGATAGTTATACCATTGCCCACGAACCAATATCATCGGTTGATTTGATGGAACGTGCGGCTAAAGCTTTTGTTAAGGCATTTACAGAGCATTACAGCAACACAGCTCAGTCTGTTATTATTTATTGCGGCACTGGCAATAATGGGGGCGATGGATTAGCTATAGCAAGAATCCTAAACGAGCAGGAAGGGTATCACAAGGTAAGCGTTAAAATTGCCCGATTTTCTGAAAAAGCATCGGATGATTTTAATGTCAATCTTCAACGGCTGCGGCATACAGAAGTCCCGGTAAGTGAGTTTAAAACTGCTGACGAACTGGGTTTAGAATCAGCGGAAATTATCATTGATGCTTTGTTAGGTAATGGACTGAACAAGCCATTGGAAGGTGAGTACCAAAAACTGGTGCATCAGATTAACGAATGGAAAAAAACAGTAGTTGCCGTTGATGTACCAACGGGTTTTGCCGGAGAGGGGGAGATAGACTCTGAGGCGACTATGATTAAGGCAGAACTCACGATTACATTTCAGCAACCCAAAATCAACTTTTTGCTTCCGGAATCTAAATATGCACTTAAAAATTGGCTGGCTGTAGATATTGGTATAGATGGTGAGTTTACTCAACAACTTAATTCTCCTTATCAGTATGTAGAAGAGTCGGACATAATATACATGCTAAAACCACGCGAACGGTTCAGTAACAAGGGAACTTACGGTCACGCGTTAATAGTAGCCGGACAGGCTAAAACGATGGGTGCTGCCTTGCTTTGCGCGTCGGCGTGTGTACAAACTGGGGCTGGTTTAACTACTGCCTGCATCCCACAGGCCGGCTTAACGGCACTTAATTGCTATATGCCCGAAATTATGGCCATTGTTCGCGAAGGTAACGGAACGCCCGAAATAGATTGGTCTAAATTCAGCACGATGGGCATTGGCCCGGGTTTGGGCAAAGACGATAGTTCTTTGGCCTTGTTAACGGCTATACTAACTAATTATACCAAACCGGTTGTAGTAGATGCTGACGCATTAAATATACTGGCCGAACACAGGCCATTATGGGCATGTGTGCCCAAAGGGAGCATATTAACACCACACATGAAGGAGTTCGATCGTTTATTTGGCGAACATAAAAACTGGTGGCAGCGCACGCAAACTGCTTTACAGAAAGTTCAGGAGTTACAAATATGCATTATACTTAAAAATGATTATACCATTATTGCCACGCCGGAAGGCAAGCTTTATTTTAACTCAACAAGTAATGCGGCTATGGCAACGGGTGGAATGGGCGATGTGCTTACAGGAATTATCACAGCGCTGCTGGCACAGAAATACACACCTGCTGAGGCTTGCATTGCAGGTGTGTATCTACACGGAATGGCTGGTGATGATTTAGCTTTGCCTAATAAATTAATGGTGGTTTTGCCCGAAAAGGTGACGGCGCAGTTGCCTGCGAGTATGGGAGCGCTGATGGCGAAAAAAATAAGCGGTTTTTAGTATTGGAAAACCGCTTGTTCTAACTAACTGACCATAAAGAACAAATACTGGATATAAGATGTTGCTAACTACCTAAAAGTTACAACAATATTAAAAAATATTAACTCTGTATATTTAGTAGTATTTGCTTTATTGTTAGTAATGTGCTGCTAAACAGTTTAATGTGCAGGTTAATATATCTTTTTATAGAACAACATTCTTGCTTGCTGTAAATAAGGCAAATTAAGTTTTTGCATTTTTTCTTAAAAAATCTTCTCCGATAACAATAAATTAATCAAAAAAGGCCCGAAGTGATTTACTCCGGACCTTTCCTTTATGTTGTTTTTTATATTTTATTCTGTTTTACCAACCAACATCAGGTTGTCCATTGTTGGGGTTGGTTGTCCGCCGCGAGGTTCCAGTGTTACTGCAAACGCTTGTGCACGGTCTATAGATTTCATCTGGATCATTCCTGTGCTATCGTTAGTTGCGTTAAACACACCCAGATCAATCGGCTTGCCATCAACCAATGCCCACAGTTGGTATGAGTGCTGATCATCGTTAGCAGGAAGCTTCATACGGCTTAGATCAATCATCACTTGCTGCTTACTTGGGCTCCAGGCAACAGCCAGTGCCGACTTAGGCGACTTAGGTGTACCATCCAGTTTAATGATCTTAAATGATGGATCGCGGAATATATGTAACTGATGATCCATCAGGTTAACACGGTTGCTAAACTTCTGGGTTTGCAATTCCATGGTAACCAATTGCGAATTTACATTCTCCAGTTTATTATAAATAGCAAACAAAGTGGCAACGCTTAATATCAACAACGCCAGGCAAGCTGCAAAAGCATATTTATAAAAATTAATGCTTTTTTGCTGTGCCAATTCAATCACTTTTGCCTCTTGTTTTTCAGTGGCATGTGTTGTTCGTGGTTTAAAAGTGCGATCATCACCCAGGTTGGTTACTAAGGAGTTGAGCACCTTGTCGCGCAAATTGTCAGAAGGTTCTATCGCATTAAACACCGCATATAACTCCATCGACTTTTCTATCGCATCAAGCTCAGCCTTAATAGCCGGATGCTGTAAAGCCATCTCTTCCACCTGGTGCTTTTCGCTTGGGTTTACTTCACCCAAAACGTATAGCTCAAGTATCCCTGATTCCATATATGCTTTTACGTCTTCCAATTTAATTAAAACTTTTTCTTAACTGCTGAATAGCCATTCTTAACCTTGTTTTAATAGTACCCAAAGGCACGCCGAGTTCGTCGGCAGCTTCCACATGGGTGTAGCCTTTAAAATAAACCAGGTCCAGTATAGACTTTTGTTCAGGTTTTAGCTTTTCAACTAAATCCTTGATACCAAGCAACTCGGGCTTATAAACCGTGTTTTTTTGCTCGTCTATAAAAGTTACGTTATTTTCCAGTTCCTGGTTTTTGCTTTGGTTTTTAAAGTCTTTGGAGCGGATTTTATCAATAGAAAGATTACGGGCAATATTAACCATCCAAGTGAATAGACGGCCTTTTTCTGCGCTGTAGCTCGAAAATGATTGCCAGATTTTGACAAAACTTTCCTGCAAAACATCTTCTGCAACAGCAGTGTCAATTACAATTCTTACAATCACACCATACAGTGAGGATGAGTACATATCGTACAAAGCTTCGGCGGCAAATTTCTCCCGCTGTCGCAATGCAAGTATGAGTTCCTCTTCTGTGAGTGATATTTTAGTTCTACGGCTCAATGATGTGAATGTAGAAAGGATTTATCACATTTCAAACAAATGTTTTTCAGCATGGTATGATGAACGTACCAGGGGGCCACTTTCTACATATTTAAAACCCATTTCCTCACCAATTTGTTTGTACCGTTTAAATTGATCTGGATGTATCCAGTCTATCACCGGGTGATGGGTGCGGGTTGGCTGTAAATATTGTCCTAGTGTAAGTATGTGAACGCCAGCTTGTAACAGGTCGCCCATTGCTTCTACTACATCTTCTTCCGTTTCGCCCAAGCCAAGCATAATGCCCGATTTGGTGCGTAAACCTGCGGCAGAGATATGGCTAAGGCACTCTAAACTACGGTCGTATTTAGCTTGTATACGTACTTCGCGGGTTAGGCGGCGTACGGTCTCCAGATTGTGCGATACCACTTCCGGCCTCACATCGGTAACGCGTTTAAGATTATCCCAGTTGCCTTTAAAATCGGGAAGTAAAGTTTCTAAGGTAGTATCAGGGCTTTCGCGGCGGATGGCGTTAATCGTTTCCGCCCAGATAATAGAACCACCATCTTTCAGGTCGTCGCGGTCAACTGAGGTTATTACACAATGTTTAACCTGCATTAATTTAACCGAATTGGCCACGCGGTTAGGTTCGTCCGTATCAACAGCCAAAGGCCTGCCGGTTGCAACAGCACAAAAAGAGCATGAGCGGGTACAGATATTACCCAATATCATAAACGTGGCAGTACCAGCACCCCAGCACTCGCCCATATTAGGGCAATTACCGCTTTCGCAAATGGTATGCAGTTTATGTGTATCAACCAAACTGCGCACATGTGCATATTCTTTTCCAACTGGCAGCTTAACTCTAAGCCAATCTGGCTTACGTTGAACCTGGTTTGCCGGTATTACGGGTAAATCAATCATTACACAAATGTAAATAAAAAAGAATAGTGCCCAACCTTCGCGGGTGAGCTCCGTATTAAAATCTTACAGGTGGATGATACACATCAAACACCGCGGTTATAAAGAAATAAAATATGTTTCCCCTCGGGGCTTTATTGTACCATTAACAACGCTTCCTCAACCGAGATGCCGCCGTGCGACTGGTCGAGTATGCATTCACCTTCTTTGATCAACAATAGTTGAGGCGATTCGTGGTGTACATGGAAATCTTCGGCTACCTGTGCAGAGATAGGGCGAAATTTAATTAGATCTAAAAAATAAAGAGGAATACTGTCGGGCATTTGGTCCCAGTCCATTTCGAACCTTCTGCGGGCCATCATGCTGATAGAACAGCGGGTGCTGTGCTTAAAAATTATACTATATCCTTCGTTCTGCTTAATCTCACTTAACTGCTCTGCAGACTCCAACGGTATCCATTTCATAAAAAGTACGCTGTTAACTATTTATACAAAAGTAAGCCTTAAAACCCCAAAAATGTTTTAACGAATGTAATAGGATGGTAAAAAGGATTAAGAGGAAAAGAGCCAGAAATCAAGAACCGGAAATCAAAATTGAAGTCGATAAAATGATTTTCGGCAACCGCTGCAGAGTATTAGCGTTTTGCGTGATAAGAGCCGTAGGCTGGGCACAATTTGTTTGAACACGATGTAAATACGCAACCAAGCGCAACCGTAACCAATGCTAAATAAATTAACTTTTTCATTTTATAAATCTGTATTGGGATTTAATCTTATAGTTTAAAAGTATTTGCTAAATCAGCCATTTTAATGGCTGTAATTGCGGCTTCGTCGCCCTTATTGCCGTGCTTGCCGCCAGAGCGGTCTTCAGCTTGCTGTTGGTTATCAGTAGTAAGTACGCCGAAAATTACCGGCTTGTTATATTTTAAACCAACATTGCTTAAACCATTGGCTACAGCATTGCAAATAAAGTCAAAGTGCCTTGTTTCGCCCTGAATTACACATCCGAGGCAAATCACTGCATCTAAGTTAACAATATTTTTCAACAAAATATCTGCCCCAGAAATTAATTCGAAGCTACCTGGTACCGCATAAGTGTGGATATGATCGGGCTCAGCACCGTGATTAATAAGGCTTTGGTAGGCACCCTCATAAAGGGCATTGGTTATGGCCGCGTTCCACTCAGCTGTAACTATACCAAAGCGGTAAGGTGCAGCCGAGGGAACGGTGGTCTCAGAAAAATCTGATAAGTTTTTTAACTGTGTAGCCATTATAATTTTGCTTCAGCGCGGGCAATATATTCATCTATATTTTGGCCTTCGCTGCTATCGCTGTAATCTGTTTTGATCTTTTTGTACGTATCAACAGCAGATTTGTTATCTTTTTGTGCTTCGTACACTAAACCAAGTTTCTTTAAGTAAAGCGGGGTTAAGAATTTATTGTTGGCTTTATCAGCAGCTTTTTTGAAAAAGCCTGCAGCTTTGTCTAAATCTTTTAACTCAACATAAGCATCGCCGGTACCGCCTAAAGCTTCTGCAGCAACCATGCTGTCATCACCACGGTAGTTGGTAAGGTTATCGATAGCTTTGCGGTATTCGCCTTTGTTTAAGTAAGCAATACCCAGGTAGTAGTAAGCTAAGTTAGCTGCTTTGGTGTTGCTATAATCGGCAATAATTTTTTCGAAGCCAGGGTAGCTGCCATCGCCTTTGATTGCTTTATCCCAGTCTTTTTTACCCCAATTATCTTGCGCAACGTGCATTTGATCAGCCGCTTGCGTTTCGCGTGGAGCCAGGTATACTTTCTGATAAACAAAGTAAATAACAACCAATGCAAGAATGGCTGCAATAATAAATGTTAGGCTTTTTTGATTCTCGCGCACAAAATTTCCGGTGTGCCCAGCATCTTTTGTTTGGTTCTCTACTTTAGTATTCACCTGAGTGTTTGACATTTTTATTTTAAAATTAGGAGTGCAAAAATACGGTTTTCCTAATTCTATACAATAGCTTTTAAACTAAATAGTTATAGTTAAATTATTTATAACGAAGGAAACTGCTATAATGTTAGCCTAATGGCCCAAAATCAAATGGTTTATCCACGTTGATCCATATTCAAGTTGTACAAATTAGCGGGTGCATAGTGGCAGCATCATAAAGCATGTCGTCAACATTAATATCAGTTTTTCTTTTAAATCAGCCCGTAGTTTAAAACCCTGCAGCTAATTGCTAACTTTGAAACCTTATTATGTACTTGCAGCAATTATCTGTTATCAACTTTAAAAACTATGCCGAAGCCAGGCTCGATCTGAGCCCCGGCGTTAATGCTTTTACAGGTAATAACGGTGCGGGTAAAACTAACTTGCTCGATGCTATTCACTACCTGTCACTCTGTAAAAGTTATTTTAACCCGATAGATAGTCAGCAGATTAAGCAGGGTAGCGATTTTTTTATCGTTAGCGGATCCTTTATCAAAAATGACCAGACCGAAACAGTTGCATGTTCAGTAAAAAAGAACCAGAAAAAGCAGTTTAAGCGTAATAAGAAAGATTATCAGCGTCTGGCCGATCACATTGGGTTGTTTCCGTTAGTTATGGTTTCGCCTTATGATGTAAGTATTATTATAGAAGGAAGCGAAGAGCGCCGTCGTTTTGTAGATAATGTAATATCGCAAACCGACAACCAATATCTCGATGAGCTGATTGCTTATAATAAACTATTGGTAAATCGTAATGCAGTGCTTAAGCGCATGAACGAGAGCGGCCGCTTTGACATCAGTCTGCTTGAAGTTTATGACGAACAGTTGGTGCCCCTAGGCACACGGATATTTGAAAAACGTAAAGCTTTTATGGATGTGTTTACACCCATATTTAACGAGCATTACCATTTTATTACAGACAGTGCGGAGGATGTAGAACTGATTTACGAGTCGCAGTTGTTACAAGAAAGTCTGGCTGATTTGTTATTGAAATATGCTGATCGCGACAGGGTATTGCAACGCACATCGGCCGGTATACACCGCGATGATCTTTTGTTTAGCATTCACGGCATGCCAATGAAGAAGTTCGGTTCGCAGGGGCAACAAAAATCTTTTCTGATAGCGTTAAAATTAGCGCAGTATACCTTTTTATATCAACAAAAAGGATTTAAACCTTTGCTGCTGCTCGACGATATATTTGATAAGCTAGACGAGCTGCGCGTTACCAAGCTAATGCAAATGGTATCTGACCATAACTTTGGGCAGGTATTTATAACCGACACCAGCGAACAGAGGGTGGCTGCTGTGCTTAACGGCATCAACGAAAATTATAAGTTATTTAAAGTTTCTGGAGGGGAAGCAAATGCGGAAGACTAACGACAAAACGCTGAAAGATGCCATTGAGCAAATGATGCAGGTGTACAAGATCAAACGAAAATTTGATGAAACCGGTATAACCGCAGCATGGCCAGGTTTGGTAGGCAAATCTGTAGCCAATCGTACCAAAGAGCTTTTTATACGCGACCGAAAGTTATTTCTACGACTAGAGTCCTCGGTGATTAAAAACGAGTTAATGCTGGTACGCTCCCAAATTATCGAAAAAATAAATGAGCAGTCGGGCTCAGATCTTGTAGAAGATATTATCTTCCTTTAGATATCCGGAAACGATGGTATAAATCGTCGCGGATTAAACAGTAAGCGATAAGCAAAAGACCCGGTACCCAAAATGCAAGTTGAACTTCGGGGTGATTAGCAAAAAGGTCAATGCCTCCTAAAATGATCAAGGGGATTGAAACAATATAGATCACGTATCTCAGTAACAATTTTAAATTGCTCATGACGGGTATTATTTGGAGTTTATTATTAGTAGTAAGGAGTTTTTAAATAGTCACAAACCTGTAAGTGGTTTACCAGCAGGCCTGTAAAGTAAAACTACATATTACGAATATTAAATTCTGATAAAATAGAAATAACGGACTAGAATTACCTGTCCGTTATTTTTATTTCTTCTAGAGAAATTTTAATTAAACTCTTTCGAAAGCTGAAAAATAGAAAGCACCTTCAATAGCTGCATTCTCGTCAGAATCAGAACCATGTACTGCATTAGCCTCGATAGACTCTGCAAAACGGTTACGGATAGTGCCTTCTTCTGCTTTTTTCGGATCTGTTGCGCCGATCAGTTTACGGAAATCTTCAACAGCGTTATCTTTTTCAAGAATCGCTGCAACGATTGGTCCGCTCGACATAAAGTTTACCAGGTCTTTGTAAAAAGGGCGGTCTTTATGTACCGCGTAAAACTCACCTGCTTTTTCTGGGGTCAGTGCAGTAAGTTTCATAGCTTTTATGCTGAAACCGGCTTTGATGATCTGGTCTAAAATACCACCGATATGTCCGTTAGCAACGGCATCGGGTTTAATCATTGTAAAAGTTTTGTTATTTTCCATTGTGTCGCAAAATTGCCGCAAAAGTAACTTTTTATGCTGATAATTAAAGAGTTTAAGGTAAATAAACGTAATTGCTATTTAATTTATTTAATTAGCTTTGCACTTCGTTTTTTTGATTAATGTTAGATATTACAGCGCTTGCCGACCTGTTGTCGCAGCCTAAAAAGATAGTTATTACTACCCATCATAAACCAGATGGCGATGCATTAGGCTCGTCGTTAGGTTTATATAATTATTTGATCCAACGTGGCCACCACGCCAGAGTAATTACTCCGACAGACTATCCACAATATTTTGAGTGGATGCCGGGTAACGAGGATGTGATCATTTACACTGACCATGTGGAGCAATCTAACGAGCTGGTTGCCGCAGCCGACATTATTTTCTGCTTAGATTTTAATACCCTAAGCCGTATTAACGAGCTTGGCGAGGAGGTTGGCAAAAGCGATGCATATAAAATAATGATAGACCACCACCTGGAGCCTCAGGATTTTGATGATTATCGTTACTGGAATATCAATGCCTGTGCAACAGCCCAACTCGTTTATGATTTTATTGCCATAGAACTTAATGATAAGGCCCTTGTAAATAAGGATGTGGCCACCTGTTTATATACAGGTATAATGACCGACTCCGGCTCGTTCCGTTTACCCAATACAACATCTGCAGTACACCGCACCGTTGCCGACCTTATTGATGCAGGTGCTGTAAACTGGCGCATACACGAGTTGGTATACAATAGTGCTACCGAAAATCGTTTACGTTTTCTGGGGCACTGTTTGGCTAATAAATTAGAGGTGTTGCAGGAGTTTAACACAGCTATTATTACGGTTACCAGCGAAGAGTTAAAGCAATACGATATTAACACCGGAGATACCGAAGGAATTGTTAACTATGCACTTTCGATTTCAGGTATCCGTTTAGCGGCATTTATCGTACAACGCAAGGATAAGGTGAAGTTATCTTTACGATCTAAGGGAGAATTTCCGGCGAACGAGATCTGTAAGAAATATTTTAACGGCGGTGGGCATCGCAATGCAGCCGGCGGGGCATCAGATGATAGCCTCGAAAATGTAATTGCACAGTTTAAATCAATTTTACCAAACTATAAAACACTTTTAATTCAGTAAATAGAAATGAAAAAAAACTTAATGGTTTTCGCGGTTGCGGCTATTGGCTTGGCCAGCTGTAACGGTGGATTTAAAAAAGGAGATGGCGGGTTACTTTACAATATTGTTGATGATAAAACAACACCTGTTATTAAAGGCGGCGACTTTTTGAGCGCAAATATCATCACCAAAACCGATGGAGATTCTGTACTATATAGCAGCTATGATGCCGGTAAACCGGTAGCATTCCCAATGCCGGCTAAACTACCTTACAAAGGTGATGTTTATTCTGCATTATTGATGATGAGCGAAGGCGATAGCGCGGTTATTAAAATCAATGCCGATTCGTTATTTAAAAAGAACTTACCTAAGCCTCCAGGCTTTAAAGGTAAATACATTATTTACGAAGTTAAGATCAACAAAGTAATTCAAAAAGGTACTTTAAGCGATCAGGTGTTTGCAAGTAAAATTGATGACTACTTTAAAGCAGAGGCTGAAAAAGTTAAAGGTTTAGAGCCGGGAAAAATTTCTAAATACATTGCCGATAACAAACTTAACGTTACCAAAACAGATTCTGGCTTATACTACCAGATAACCACTCCGGGTAGCGGTCCGCTGCCGGTTAAAGGCGATACTGTTGTAGTTAACTACACCGGTAAATTTTTAAACGGTAAAGTATTTGATACCAGCGTTAAATCTGTCGCCGAAAAAGCTAAAATGCTTAATCCAATGGCTCCATATCAGCCAATCCACATCCCGGTAGGTGTTGGTGGTGTTATCCCTGGTTGGGACCAAGGCTTACGCCTGTTAAACAAAGGTGCAAAAGCAACTTTCGTAATCCCGTCTAGCCTTGCTTACGGCGAGCGTGGCATGCAGGCTATCGGCCCATACACTCCGCTTACTTTCGACGTAGAGATTGTTAATATTATTAAGCCAAACCCTAACGCACCTAAACCCGTTGTGCCTCAATTGCCAGGCCAGCCAGCCGTTAGATAATTAAAAACTAACTAAAGGCCGTGTATTCAAAATACACGGCCTTTTTTCTGAGATATGATGAAAAGGATTCTTTTATACGCATTTGGTTTTGGTTTGCTGGCTACCGCCGCAAAAGCACAAAACACCACTATTACCCCCAAAGGTGCGCAGTACCAATTGCTTACGCATAATGCAGGCCCACGTATTAAGCTCGATGATATTGTTACTTTTCAGGTGATAGAGAAAACCGATAAAGATTCGGTATTATTCAGTACTTATACAGCAGGCCACCCGGTACAAATTAAATGTCAGGGTTCGCAAAATGTTGCCGATATGATGGATATATTTCCATTGTTAACTGTTAAGGACAGTGCTTTGGTGCGTGTGCCTGTTGATTCTGTATTTAAAGGCCACGAAACAGAACGCCCTCCATTTTTACCTGCTAAAAGCTTTATCACTTTTGTGCTGAAGATAGAAAAGGTACAATCTATGGCAGAAGCTATTGCCGAAAGAAATGCCGGTATTGCTAAAATGCAACAAGGTGAGGTTGTGGCGGCTAATCAATACATTGTTGACAATAAGCTGGCTGTAAAAACTACTCCAAGTGGTTTAAAATATATTATTACCCAGCCATCAACAGGGCGTAAGCCTGTAGTTGGCGATACCTTGTTGGTGAACTACACAGGCCGTACCCTAAGTGGTAAGGTTTTCGATTCTAGCATTCAAAGTGTAGCGCAGGCATCGGGCTTACAACAGCCAGGCCGTAACTACGAGCCTATTAAGGTTATTGTTGGTCAGGGCCAGGTAATACCGGGTTGGGACGAAGGCTTACTATTGTTAAACCAAGGTTCTAAGGCCACTTTCATTATCCCTTCAACCTTGGCATACGGTGCTCAAGGGGCGGGCGAAGACATTGCTCCTTACAGCACACTGGTATTTGATGTTGATTTGGTAAAGGTTAGCCCGGCGCCGCATAAGGCACCGGCAGCAAAACCAGCAACGGCGGCTACTTCAGCTAAAAAAACAACCACTGCAACCGCGAAGAAGTCGACCACTGCGAAGAAGACAACCAAGCAATAAAATAATTAACAAAAAGCCTTCTGCCAATAACAGAAGGCTTTTTACATTTGCAGCATGGTATTAACCGATACGCATACCCACTTTTATTACGAAACAGATGCTGCCAAGCAAGCCGAAATGCTGCAACGCTGTTTAGATAACCAGATCTCCCGACTGTTTTTACCCAATGTTGATGCTACTTCGGTTGGATTGATGTTTAACCTGGTTGACCGCTGGCCTGAAAATTTCTTTCCGATGCTAGGGATTCATCCCTGCGACGTAAAGGAAAACTGGGAGGCGGAGTTAGCGCAGATTAAGGCATTAGGGGTTGGACGTAAAATTTACGCCATTGGTGAAATTGGGATAGACTTGTATTGGGATAAAACCTTTTTGCCGCAGCAATTACAAGCCTTTGAACAACAGATTAATTGGGCAAAGGAATTAAACCTGCCCATCGTGATCCATTGCCGCGATGCTTTTGATGAAACTTACGAAGTGTTGCAACGCTTAAATGACGATAAACTTCGTGGTATATTCCACTGCTTCTCCGGAACGGTTGAGCAAGCGCAGCAAATTATAGACCTGGGCTTTTACCTCGGAATAGGTGGGGTAGTAACCTACAAAAATGCGGGACTTGATAAAGTTGTGCAGCAAATTGATCTGAAACACCTCGTTTTAGAAACAGACTCGCCGTATCTTACACCCGTACCATTTAGAGGAAAACCTAACGAAAGTTCTTACCTGCGATACGTGGCCGAAAAAATTGCCGACCTGCACCAGGTAGATGTTGCCGAAGTGGCCCGTGTTACTACTGAGAACTCGAAAAGCATATTTGCGATATAATGTGCTTTGTTGACTTAATTTTTTAATTTTATCGCCAAACCTGATAATACATGTGCCAGATACTGATCATTTATACCGGAGGGACAATAGGTATGATGAGCGATCCCAAAACAAAAGTGCTGAGGCCTATTAACTTTGAGCAAATCATGGATAATGTGCCCGAGTTGGAACGATTGAACTGTCGGATCAAGGTGCATTCTTTTGATGAAGTTATCGATTCGTCCAATATGAATCCAGCCATCTGGAGTAAGCTTGCCGGGCTTATACAAGATAATTACGACGATGTAGACGGTTTTGTGATCCTGCACGGGTCAGATACGATGGCCTTCTCTGCATCGGCATTAAGCTTTATGCTCGAGAATTTGGGTAAACCGGTAATCTTCACCGGTTCGCAATTACCCATCAGCGCCATCCGTACCGATGCTAAGGAAAACCTGATGACTGCCATTGAGATTGCCAAAGCAAAGAAAAATGGCGTTGCGCGCGTGCCAGAGGTTTGTATTTACTTCGATTATAAATTATTCCGCGGTAACCGCTCGTTTAAATATAACTCATCAAAGTTCGAGGCCTTCCGTTCGCCAAACTATCCGATATTGGCGGAGTCGGGCGTGCATTTGCGCTTTAGCATCAATGATATCCGTCATCCTAAGGAAGATGGCTTGATTATTCATAAAAAACTGACCAGCGAAGTTGCGGTGTTAAAACTTTACCCGGGCATTAGCCCTAAAGTGGTAGAGAACATTCTAACAGCCGACGTAGGTGGTGTGGTAATGGAAACTTTCGGCGCGGGTAATACCAGTACCGACCAATGGTTTATAGACCTGTTGAAACAAGCCATAGACAGCGGTAAAGTAATTGTTGATATTTCGCAATGTAAGGTGGGTACGGTTGAACTTGGCCGTTATGAAACCAGCAAACTGCTTAAAGACATCGGTGTTGCCAACGGTTACGACATGACTTTCGAGGCTGCCATCACCAAAACAATGTATCTCTTAGGCAACTACGACGATCCTAAACTGGTTAAAGAGTACCTGGAAACGGATTTAAGAGGTGAGTTAACAGTATCGTAAAGTAGCCGATATTTACCCAGCCGTCATGCTGAACTTGTTTCAGCACCCCACAGGACAGATAGTGAACTATGCATTCTGCTGACTTTCAATAACGCACAATCCGTTTCCATTCGGAAGGGTAGCGTAAGTTATGAATCGTTAGTGGATGTACTTTTTCTTTTTCCGCAAAAGAAAAAGTACCAAAAAGAAAACTAGTGGCTGCTCGATTTTCTGTTAGAGGTTGTGCTGTGGCTTATGTTGTGGTTCCCGAAAATCAAGAGGCCACATGGATTCGTTATTAAGGGTTCTTCGACGACAATTACTGGTACTTATTATTCGCTTTAATTGTCGTTTGGGAACGCTAGCGTAGAATCTTCCTTTGGTTGCTGCGTCGTTCTTAGCAGATTTAGCGCTATTTGAGCTTCATGTGGATAATCCTTTATATTTTTTAATGCGAACTCCAGTTCCTTAGTGGTAAGGCTTTTGAATTTCTGGTTGTAAAAATTCACCATCGTTTTTTGTTTAATCCTGACTTCATCTTCACTCGGGCCAAAACGTGCTTTGTACGTTTTGCTTATTGTCGATCTATTAATCGCGGAGTAACCTATGGCGAGTAGAAACATGCCAGGATTGATACCTATTGAATATAATAAAGGGCGCTGCATTAATTGTATGGCTGATCCTAACCAAATAGTCTCAACGGTAAAATTTAGAATATTGAAAGCGGCCAATACTAACAAGATTAAAATAGCATGTTTTACATATTTATACTTGAACAGCTTCATTAAAACAACTAGAATCCAGCTTCCAAATCCTAAATAGGTATTAAGCGACAACATAAAGTCGCTATTGAAAAATCGAAACAGTGTTTTCCCTATCAAGATGCCGATTAGGGTTAGAAATATAGCATCGGCATATGCGGTTATTTTATTTGAGGACGTCGCTTTAGGTGGCATAGGTTGAAAGCATTACTTTCAAAATTAAAAATTAAATAGACTTTTTTGATGTGTCTCTTTTGGAGGTTGCTTCGTTATCGCTCGCAAAGACGGATTTAAAGAGTAATTTACTTCTCCACCCCATTCAAAAACTTCCTCACCCCTCCGATAAAATCCTTTGGGTTATCCTGCAATTTATGGTGCCCTGCGTTTGGTACGATAACTATTTTAGATCCTTTTACCATTTTCTGAAACTCATACATGGTTTCTGGGCGGGCTTCGTCAAATTGGCCGGCTATAAAGAGTACGGGTTGGGTGATTTGGTGGAGTTGGGGGATGCGTGTCCAGTTTTTGAGGGTACCTGTGCAAGTAAACTCCGTTGGTCCCCACATGTAATTATACACTTGGGTGTTAAAGCCTTTTGATCCTTCGCAAATTGGCGATGGCGGTGTAACTGATTTCCTATGGTCGAGGTAGCGGGCGTAAAACGAATCTGTGGCTGCTACGTAGGAGGCTGACTGGTATTGTTTCAGGTCTTCGTATTTGTGGATGGTATCTTGTAGATACTTGGGCATTTGGCCTAATAAAATCTGCGCATCTTTGATCCAGCGTGTTGTACCTAATAAGGGCCCGGAGAATATAACCGACTTAACTCCCACAGGTTTCCGGGTTATCATATATTCGGCCACTATAGCTGCGCCCCACGAGCTGCCTAGAATATTGATCTCTTTTAAATTCAATGCTTTTCTTAAAGCCACAACTTCGTCTACAAAACGCGGGAGCGTCCACAAGGTGGTATCGGTTGGGCGATCTGAAAACCCCGATCCAAGCTGATCATATAAGATTACGGGACGATCATTGCCAACCGGTGTATATCCGGCTACATCGCCGCAACTGCGGCTACCGGGGCCACCATGCAAAACCAAGAGCGGAGTTCCATTGCCGGTACCAATTACTTTGTACCAGATACGACCTCCTTTTACCTGTACATAGCCTTCGTGCGGTTTCAACGTTTGGGCATAGCTAAGTTGGGTAATTATTAGTAAGGCGATAATCAGTATCAGGGTTCTCATTTACGCGTGGGTTAATCAGCATAAACCTAATGAAATTAAAACATAACAAAAAAGGCCATCCCAATGATAAGCGGGATGGCCTTTCCATTATTAGTGGTTAATTTATTTATTCAAGCGATTTATTGATTTTCCGGATAGCATTACGAAGCTACTGTCGCTCATATTTAATTTAAAATCATCAGCATAACCGTTACGGATGTTTAGGCTGCTGTGGTCAAATACATCAGCCTTAATATGTTGAAAATTGATCTTTTTAGGGCCTTTATAATCGTCAGACATTTCGAAATTAGTAACGCACGAGTCGCGCTGTACAATGTTAAACGTATCGAAATTGTTGTTAAGCGTGTGTATAAACAGGTTTGATCTTCCGGTTAAATTAACGTTCAGATTTTTCTGTTTGATATCTGAAAGTATCATGGTAACATCAGAACCATCTACCGACAATAACTCCGGCGAAAATATGCGAACGAGAGAATTGCTACGCTGCCAATCTTTAACGCCGGCATCTTTAGAGGTTTCTGCCAGGCTAATGTAAAGGGTATCGTCCTTAACGTAAGCTCTAACTGTTGTGTCTTTTTTGTATTCTTTCCAATAATCTGATACTCGTACTGCCGGCTTGTTGCTTGGCTCAAACTCAATTTGGGTTACATTGCCACCGGTCACTTTAACATGCTTAAATGGTTGAGATAAAATGGTTTTATAATCCCAGTACTTATCGTTTTTGTCGAGTTTGTCGTACTTGTTTTTAAGGGCAAGGTTAGTGGCAAACAAGCCCACTGTAATTAATATCAGTGTAACCAGCAGTATCATGGTGCTTAGCTTTAAAGCTGTTCTTTTAAATATCATGATTGCGTTTCTTTAAAGTTTTGATTGATGAATTGATCGTAGCGCCCTTTAATATCTTCTACCGACATGTTGAGCAGGTACATATTTCTAAAAAAAACAGGCAGTTCGGTTTCTATAAACTGCTCTTTTCTAAAGGCTACTACCCGTTCGGTAGCGCCTTCTGCTGCAAAGTAGCCCACACCGCGTTTGTTAACTATAATCTCGCGCTGCTGCAAAAAGTCGTAGGCTCGCTGCACCGTGTTGGGGTTTACTTCCATTAACACGGCCAGATCACGTATACTTAATATCTTGGTGCCCGGCGGCCAGCTTTTTAGCAGTATCTGCTCGCAGGCATACTCGGCTATTTGCAGGTATATGGCTTGTTGTTCTCTAAATTCCATGTTAAATTTCTTTTTCGCGCAGGCGTATGTAAACTGTTACCCATAAAATAGCAGGTATAATAAACTGGGTTAAGTTGTCGGCAAAATCCTTGATGTATTGCGGGGCATCAACCGTTCTGTAATTGTTGGTAAGCTGCAAATTGACCGACCAAAACGGATTAGCCGAGCTAAGGTTGTTAAAAAACAGACGGGCGATAAGGTAATTAGCTAAACCGATAAAGGCCATGGTAGCTAATACCGTTAATGCCGTTTTAACCAATCCCGCCCTGTTGTAATATAGCGAGCCCAATAGTGCAGCACCAGCAAAGTTTGCAAAAAGCATGTATGAAAATTTTGGTAACCGGCCATCGAAGGCGAATATCTGTGCCTGGCTATAAAAGAATTGATAATGCGCATCGTTTTTATTCAGGCGACTATGGTATAGGTTAATAAATGAAAAATCCATCAGGCGGTAAAATCCTAAAAAGATGATAGTAAACATTACGCCGACTATAGATATTCCGCAAAGCCACTTTTCTAAAGATGAGGCCGGAAGCATCAAATATGCCGCGCCGCTTGCGTTGGTGGTAAAATGCGCGAAAATAACGGAGGCCAATACGATGCCGCCTCCCACATATCCCCAGATAAAGGCCGTTGCATGTGCGGCTTCCCATTCTCTGAAATAGGCAAAAAACGAATAAAAGCCTAACGAAACAAGTAACATAAGTGCCATGAGCCCTAATAATTGGGCTGGTCGTTCGAGGATGGTTTTCTTAAATAATAAGGTAAACCTGTAGAGGTCAAAAGTGTCTTTCATGCTGATAAGGTTTGAGTGGTTGAAAATATCTGTTTAGCCATTTCGGGATTTTCTACAATGCCATTGAAAAGAAATTCGAGGTTTAACTTCGAGTCCTCGCCCAGGGTATTTTCCATTACTACGGCGTTACCTTGCAGAGTACGTTCTTTGTACAGCACCCTCGCACTTTCGGGTATTTCTGTTACGGTTTTAAAGCAAAGTTTATCGGTAATGTTGCCCACCGAGGCATGAAGCAACAGGTTGCCACTATCCACAATGATAATGTTATCTATCATGTTCTCCAGATCGCGTACCTGGTGGGTGGAGATCATGATCAACCTGTCTTCGTTCATTACCGATGCTATCAGTTTTCTGAACTGCGATTTAGAAGGAATGTCAAGCCCATTAGTGGGTTCGTCCATCAAAATAACATCTGTATTGCAGGCCAGCGCAAATGCAATCACAAACTTTTTCTGCTGCCCAAAGGATAGCCTGTTAAGCTTGCTGTCGGCGTCAACCTCTAGCTCACGCAGGTATTGATAAAAGCTATCGATATTGAATTTTGGATAAAAAGGAGCAAAAAGGTTTTGATACTTTTTAATGGTTAACGGCGGTACGTACACATCTTCTGCAATGTAGTAGATGGTTTCTAAAAACGAAGGCTGCCTTTTATAAGGATGTCTGCCATTAATGGTGATGCTACCATTAACCGGGAACAAGGTGCCCGCCATGTTTTTTAACAGGGTTGATTTACCCGCGCCGTTTTTGCCAAGCAGGCCGTAAACGCCGCCGCTTTTGAGTGATAAGTTTAGGTTTTTGTACAGCAATTTTTTGCGACTATAACCAAAGGATAAATTTTCGATCTCTATCATTAGTGTATTAGTTAAATAGTACACTATAAATGTAGGGCTAAAATTTACACTTCCAAATATTTTGTAAAATAATTTTAAATGAGGCTGTTATAAGCAAAAAAAGCCATCCTGAAGATTACAAGGATGGCTTTTTAATATTTAGTCGCTCGTATATCAATTCAAAATCTGCTTGCGGAACTGCATCGGGCTAAGGCCCACTTCTTTTTTAAACAGCCTGGAAAAGTAAGGGAGATTATCAAATCCTAAAGAGTAGGCAGTTTCGGCAATATTATTATCCGAGCCTGTTAATATGTTTTTAGCCTCCGAGATCAAAAAAATATGGATCAGTTCCATCGCAGTTTTGCCTGTTTCCTGTTTCAGTAGATCGCTAAGGTAACGTGGAGATAAATTTAATTCTTCGGCCATAAAGTTAACTGTTGGTAGGCCCTTGTCGAGCAATTTGCCCTTTTCGAAATAGGTGGAAAGTGCGCCATTAAATTTCGACACCGTTTTGCCCGAAACTGCATTGCGGTTCATAAACTGGCGTTTATAATACCGTTGCGAATATTTCAACATCGAATCGATATGACCTAAAATAATATCGCGGCTATATTCGTCGGGGTTGTTATTGCATTCAGCTTCTATTTTCGAATAAAGCTCCCACATGGTTTGCTCCTCTTTGGGCGAGAGATGCAATGCCTCGTTGGTTTCATACTCAAAAAAGCTGTACTTCTTTATTTCGTTATGTAAAGAGTGGCCGTTTAAATAGTCTTCATGGAAAAGTAACAGAAAGCCATCTTCCTCAAATTCCAGATCTTTCAGTTCTACTACCTGGCGTGGCTTTACAAATGACATCGAACCAGAATCATGATCATACCTAGTACGACCGTATAAAAACATGCCCGACTTCATTTTTTTGAAGCCGATCATATAAAAATCGGAGGTGAACTCTCTATTGCCTAAACTACAGGTTTGGTTGCAACGAATAGGAGCCAATAGCGGATTTTCGGGCGGTTCGAAGCCGTTATATCTGGTAAGTTCTGTGAGGCTTTTAAAATGTTTCATGCTTTCTGGTCATTTAAAATAAAGCAGTATCAGTAATATAAAATTACTGATACTGCGCTGGTACATGGTCGTACCCTTGTAAATTTATGATGCTTATTTACCGTGAGCTGCGGTTGATACGTCGGCCCATTCTTCCCATTCAGCTAAGCGGCCTTCATAAACCTGTTTAACCCAAGGTAGGGCAACTTTACCTAAAAATAAACGTAATGGAGGGTTTAGAGAATCTACCAGTTTCAACACTGCGTCTGTAGTAGCTTCAGGAATGCCGAATGAATCTTCGGTGAGCCCTGCCTGAAATGCATCTCTAACAGGTTGGTAAACATCCATAGGCGTTGTTTGAATAGCCGATGGACCGGCCCAGTCGGTAGAGAAACCATTAGGTTCAATTAAGGTAACATTTATGCCGAAGCTTTTAACCTCCGCAGCAAGGGTCTCGCTAAAGCCTTCTACCGCAAATTTAGAGGCGTTGTATATACCAAGTATAGGTAAGGTAGCCACACCTAAAACGCTCGAAACCTGGATAATGTGACCATGTCCTTGTTCGCGCATGATCGGTAAAGCGGCCTGCGTTAACCATAGCACGCCAAATACGTTAGTTTCTATCTGGTCGCGTGCTTCTTGCTCGCTGGTTTCTTCAATAGTGCCAAATAAGCCAAAGCCTGCGTTATTGATCAACACATCTACAGAGCCAAAATGTTGTTTGGCTTTATTGATGGCAGCAAATGCTGCATCCCTGTTATTTACATCCAGCTGGATTGGTAATATCGAGTCGCCGTAGTTTTGTACTAAGTCGTTAAGCGTGTCAAGGTTTCTGGCGGTAGCTACCACTTTATCACCACGTTTTAAAAATGCTTCTGCCCATATTTTACCAAATCCGCGTGAAGCGCCTGTTATAAAAATTGTTTGTGCCATTGTTTTATTTGTTAATGTTAACACAAAGGTATAGGTGGCTTGGCAGCGAAATTTATACATAAGTACGGAGTGCTGATACAAATCAGCGAAGGGAGGAATAATCTGGATTTATCTGAAAAAGTAAGCTTGTTTTTCTACCAGAAAAACTCGTTAACTTTATAATTACCAAGCAATATCAATTATGCCCTATGATAAATTTTTAGCTGAACGCCTGCGTATGGCGCTTGCGCGCGTACCCAATATTGTGGTAGAAGAGCAATACAAAATGGGAGGGGTTACCTTTATGGTTAATGATATTATGTGCACCCGCGCACATCGCAGCGGCGGGATAATGCAGCGATGTCTGCCCCAGCTTACAGACGAGCTTGTTAAAAATGCCGGCGTGCAACGGATGGAGATGCGCGGTAAGCCGCTAAAAACGGGTTGGTTATTAATTAGCCCCGAAGCAGTTGATAGCGAAGCAGAATTTGAATTTTGGTTAGACATAGCGCTGGAAGCTGGAAAGGTGGCAAAACCATCAAAGAAAAGAACCGAGTAGGTTTATCAGCACGATTTTAAAACATTATACCGCTTTAATTATTATTCTATTTATGGCCGCCACGCTGCGGTAATCCATTTTACATTTCTTGAATTTTGTTTTTATAAAAATTATTAAATTATGATTGTTTTTTGATCATTTTTATAATGTAAATTATTGCTAAATTTAAAAGATGTAATAAAAGTTGATATTTTAACAAAAATTTAAACTTGATTTAAAATTATTACCGAAGATATATGTATAAAGAAGCGCATTTTGATGGCTATAATTCAATTCCAGGTGTTTGGGACGAAATGTATCTTCAGAATTCGGATATTAGGCCGCATTATCAGCGGGTTATAGATTATTTATCTAAAGAATCGCCCGACGATTTGGGCAAAAAAGAGGAGTTAGCCCAAAGGTTGTTTATGAAACAGGGGATAACCTTTACTGTTTACAACAGCGGTGAGGGTATCGAGAAGATATTTCCGTTTGATATCATCCCCCGCATTATAACCGGCAGCGAGTGGAACTTTGTAGAAAAAGGCATAAAGCAGCGCCTTACGGCACTCAATCTTTTCCTGAAAGATATTTACCACAATCAATTTATTGTAAAAGATGGTATTATACCAATTGATGCCATTTACTCATGCCCGCACTTTTTGCGCGAAATGTACCAGGTAGATGTGCCTTACGATATTTATGTACACATTGCAGGTATCGATTTGATTCGCGATGAAGAAGGTACTTTTTATGTACTGGAAGATAACCTGCGTACACCATCAGGTGTAAGTTATATGCTGGAGAACCGCGAGATCACCAAGCGTTTGTTTCCAGATCTGCTGCCTAACTGCGGCGTGCGTAGCGTTACCGATTATCCTAACATTCTGTATAGAAACTTACAGGCATTGTCGCCAAGGCGCGTAAGCAATCCTACTATTGTGTTGCTGAGTCCTGGTATATATAACTCGGCTTACTTTGAGCATACCACACTGGCGCGCTTAATGGGGGTAGAGCTGGTTGAAGGGCGCGACCTGGTGGTAAACAATCAGAAGGTATATATGAAAACTACCACCGGGTTGCAACAGGTAGATGTGATCTACCGTCGTGTTGATGATGAATACCTCGATCCATTGGTTTTTAATCCTAACAGCGTGTTGGGTGTACCGGGCATTATGGGCGCATATCGTAAAGGTAATGTGGCCATTGTAAATGCTATCGGTAATGGAGTGGCCGATGATAAATCGATCTACATTTATGTACCCGATATGATCAAATATTATCTTAACGAAGAACCTTTGCTGAAAAATGTGCCAACTTATCGACTCAATAACCCCGACGAGCAAAAACTGGTATTTGAGAACATCAATAAAATGGTGATCAAAAAAACCAATGAAAGCGGGGGCTATGGCATGCTGATGGGCCATGCATCAACAGAAGAAGAAATAGACCGCTATAAACTGGAGATACTAAAAGAGCCGCGCAACTTTATCGCGCAGCCAACCATCAGTCTTTCGGCAGCGCCATGCTATATTCAGGGCGCACTGAGACCGCGACGAATTGACCTTCGCCCTTATGCCCTTTGCGGCCCTGATGGTATTGAAATAGTGCCAGGCGGACTAACCCGGGTGGCATTGAAAGAAGGCTCGCTGGTTGTAAATAGCTCGCAAGGCGGCGGTAGTAAAGATACCTGGGTGCTGGCGTAAGCCCCCCGACCCCCTAAAGGGGGAGTTGAAAACGCGACAAAGAATTATAAATATAACATACAAATTAAAGTCTTCCACCTTTAGGGGATCGGGAGGACTAACTAAAATTCCCCCTTTAGGGGGCAAGGGGGCTAAATGTTAAGCAGAGTAGCAGCAAGTTTTTATTGGTTAAGCAGGTATATAGAGCGCAGCGACGGTATTTTACGTATGCTGAAAATAAATTATGCATCGTCGCAGGATGCTATTCAGGGGTTTACCTGGGAGCCGGTGATCCGCATATTTTCGGGTGCCGACCAGGAGTTGTTTGATAAGCTGAACAATGATAGTCGCACGGTGATCAATTATATGGTTACAGATAAAACCAATCCGAATTCGATCATCAGCATTATTACCCACTCGCGCGAGAACGCCCGTGGTGTGCAGGAACACATTAATACCGACTTGTGGCAATGCTTAAACGAGTATTACCATTGTGTGCAGGATAAGAGCCTGAGTACGCGGCTAAAGAAGGAGGACCCGATAAGCGTGCTCGACATTTTGATAAAGCAGGTAATGTTATATTATGGCACTGCCGAAGTGACGATGGAGCGTGGCCCCGGTCGTAGCTTTATGAACATTGGTAAATACCTCGAACGGGCTATCCAGTCGATAGATATATTGGATATTAAGTTTGGTCCGCTTAATAATAACCCGGATCTGCTTACCGATACCACTTATTGGAAGCACTTACTGCAGTCGCTAGGTGGTTATGAACTTTATTTAAAAACCTATCGCGATGGCCTCGAGGCACATAATGTACTGGAGCAGGTCATTTTAAACAATGATTTCCCACGGTCGGTTATTTATTCGGTTAATAACATACAGCGCTATTTCGATAGGCTGAAACTGGACAGCAGCATGACCGATTACCAGGAGCTGTCGTTCTTCATAGGTAAGCTGCAGAGCCATATCAAATACAGCTCGGTTAAAGGCATCCAGAACGATGGCCTGCACCTGTATTTAACCCATTTGAAAGACCAGCTTTACCAGATTGGTAACCTCATGAACGAGCGCTATTTTGCCAATTCGTAGTTTGTAAAAATTAAAATCTAATACGCCATGCCCGAATTTAAAATTCAACATATAACACGTTACTCTTACGATGGCGCGGTGCGCGACAGCGCGAATCAGGTAATCCTGTTTCCGATAGTGGATGTACACCAAACCGTGCTTAAACACGATCTGCATATTACCGGCAATCCAATTGTTGATACCCATGTAGATTATTATGGCAACGAAGTGGGAAGCTTTACTTACTCTGTTCCGCATAATCAAATGGTTATTAACTCGCAATTGGTGGTAAACACCATGCCTCGACAATTGCCTATGGACGATATATTTCCGGCCCAGCAGTGGGAAACGCTTACGCAGTTACAATATACCGTGCCTTATATTGATTTTCTGAAACGCGAGTATTTTGATGGTATTGACGAGCTGAAAGCCGTAGTAAGCGGGCAGAAGAACGAGGGCGATACCCCATACCAATTGGCTCTGCGTTTTTGCCAGTACGTTTATAAAAACTTCGAATATATAAAAGGGGTAACTACCGTTGAATCTAAACTGGAAGAAATCTGGAAACTAAAGGCCGGTGTTTGCCAGGATTTTGCTCACATGCTTACCGAGATGCTTCGCCTGGTTAATATACCGGCCCGGTACGTAAGCGGTTACATTTGCCCCAACCATAGCGGTATGCGCGGCGAAGGTGCAACCCATGCCTGGGCCGAAGCCTATATACCCAACTACGGCTGGCTGGGCCTCGACCCAACCAATAATTGCATAGCTAACGAAACCCACGTTCGCCTCGCGGTTGGTCGTAACTTTTTAGATTGCTCGCCGGTAAAGGGGGTTTATAAAGGCTCGTCGGGGCACCATCTGGAAGTGGCCGTGTCGGTAGGTTACCAGGATCACGAACCCGAACCGATAGCCGATAAGTTTGCCGAAAGGGTAACCGCCCCCGGTCCGTTTACTAATAACGGTAACGATGGTTCTAAAAATAGCTATCAACGCTATATGGAAATGATTCAGCAGCAACAACAACAACAGCAGCAGCAGCAGTAATTAGTCTGGCATTAAAAAGTATACAGCCGTCCCGATGATTATTGGGGCGGCTTTTTTGTTTGTCGACACGCGTTGTCATTGATTTGTTACGATAGTTTTGATGCAGGAGGTTAAACCTGTGGAGGCAAAATCTATCTATCCTATTAAACAATGACAATTATGAAAACTAAAATATTTGGAGGTTTATTAATTGCAATACTAGCAGTTACCTCTGCAGCCGAAGCTCAAAACCGTACCCCTGTAGTTAACCATCGCCAGTACGAGCAGCAAGCCCGCATCGGCGAAGGCGAGCGCCACGGCCAGCTTACCCGCGCCGAGGCTTACCGCCTGCAACGTAACGAGGCATACCTGCAACGCGAAAAACGCATAGCCATGGCCGATGGTCGCATAACCCCTGCCGAACGCCGCCACCTAAGCTACATGCAAAACAGGCTGAGCTATAATATTTACGACAAAAAACACAACGGTGTTAGATATTACTAATTGATAAATGTGTGATGTGGTTTGATGAGAAGGCGAAGCCCCTAAAAAGGCTTCGCTTTTTTTTGTTGTTAAACGTGCAGATTATTATACTTTTGCAAACTTGTTAATCCGGGAGAGGTGTCTGAGTGGTCGAAAGAGCACGCCTGGAAAGTGTGTATACGCCAAAAGCGTATCGAGGGTTCGAATCCCTCCCTCTCCGCCAAAATTTTAAACGCTGCCAGTTTGGTGGCGTTTTTTTGTGTTTACTTATCTTTAGTTTGGTCCAAGCAATGCAGAGCTTATAAGAAAATCAGAAAAATGATTAAATATAATTTTATAGGATTGAGGATTGCTAAAGCATATCAAATTCTGACCCTATTGTTTTCCATCTTATTCCTTGGGATTACATTCTTATTAGGTTCATCGATTTCTGTTGACTTATTCTTTCTACTAGTTGCTTTCCTTATTAATGCCTTTTACTATTTGTTTATCGACATCAAATACAATTCTCAAGAGTTTGTTATAGAAAAGTTTCTTTGGAGGCGAAGTCTTCCATCAGATCAATTTATAAAAGTTGAAAAATTATTTTTTAACTTTTATGTTATTGGTTTTGCGAAAAATAAATATTTTTTTCGAGAGGATATAAAGTCAATTTTTAAAGACGGAGAATATAAGACAAATGAAATCTTAAACCGACTGGGGCGTGAATAATATTGTTAAAAGTTAAATCTAAAATTCCCCCGCGCTGGCGCACGCGTGCCGCGTGTGACTTTGTAAGGAGCAACTAGTTGATAATTGTATGAAAATGAATTACTGTATTTTGATTTTAGCTTTTTTGGCAACAGCTTGTAAAAGTAGGTCGAATCAAGCTTCAACATTCTTTGCGGGTTTTGAAAGTGATTCACTTTCAAAAAATGGAATTGTTTAGATATTGATAACGAAAAAATTTGTGTGCCTTCTGAGTGGAAGGCATTGCAGCAAACTAAATATGTTTACTATTCGAGAACAGATAGTTTAGATAAAAATAAATTTTTTGTAGTTCTGAAATATAATAAAAAGATAAGTGGCCTTAGCGATAATAAATATTTAGCTATAACTTATTCGAAGTTAATGGATGGCATTATCGAGAAATTTACTGGCTACACTACAAAGAAAATTATCTTTCAGGATAAGATTGCTTATTATAGTCAGTATTTTACGAGGTTGAATGATAAGCCATATTTAACTTATTCAATGGTGTTTGATATTGATAACAACCTTTATGAATTTGCAATGAAAGCCGACAGCGCAAGTTCAATAAAATGCGAAAAAACTTTTAAAGACTTACTCTTTAATTTTCGATATAAAGGGAATGCCGTATTCGCTAGTAAGGCTGAGATAAAGGACATTCAAGTTGTTGATTTGTCAAGAATATAATAGACGCAATCTTCAAGTGCAACAACCATGTACCACGTGCGACTTTGTAAAGTGTAGCTACGTTTCTTAAATCAAAGTATAATCCAACGAAACTAGCCGATAGTTGCACACTCCAATGCTGGCGCACACGTGCCGCGTGTGATGTTATAAAAATTGTGTAGTTAGCCCTAGCCTTATTAAATCGATCGTTTAGCAGGGCTAATTGATATTGCACGCAGAACGCATGGGCCACATAGGGCAAAATGTCTTAGCAAATCAACTGGAAAAAAACTGAACCTGTTACTAAAACACACTTAATGGTAAAGCTAACGCCTCTTGATTGTACTTAAAACTAATGCAGATGTTAAACAGTAATAAGAGATATATTATTTTGATACGCCTAATCATTCTCTCGGCAATCGGATCGCTTATCCATTCTTGCATCAACGATAATTATGAGCTCATCAAAAAGGATCCTGTTAAAATTAAAGCTGTGATAATAGATGAAAAAATCTATCGGCCTAATAGTCCAGTATCTCATGATTTTTATTATGCTTATCAATTTGAAGTTCGCGGTAAGCACTTCACTGGTAACTCAGGTAGCGCACATTTCAAAATTGGAGACTCTGTAGAAGTACAGTATTTAAGAACAAACCCTGAAATAAGTACGTTGTCTGAAAAGTAAGGTCCCCGCATGCTGCCGCAAGACTCCGCCATGTGATATTATAGTATAGCTAGATTTTGAAAAAGATCATTATTTAGGCCGAAGATTGGTGTTGCCGCCAACCTTGTCCAATGTGCTGGCGCGTTCGTGTCCAGACGAAATTTTTTTTAATTCATTTTCACCAATGCCCATCAATCATTCCTCAAACTTTTTACCGGATTCATTAAAGCTGCCTTTACGGTTAAATAAGACACGGTTGCAAAGGCGATTATCAGAACAATGAGAAAGGGAGCCGCGAACAAACTCCAGGTAATATTGATCCTGAAGGCATAGGTTTGCAGCCATTGGTGGCTTGCATACCAGGCCAGCGGTGCCGATACCAGGAAAGCCACAATTACAAGTACCGCAAAATCTTTATATAGCAACTTTAATATGCCGTTAACAGACGAGCCCAATACTTTTCGGATGCCTATTTCTTTGGTTCGTTGCACAATGGTGTAAGATACCAGCCCGAATAAACCCAGGCAGGCCACAAAAATGCCAATGCCTGTAAATGCGGCAAACACCTGCCCAAATTGCTTATCAGCATCATACTGTTCGTTAAAATGCTGGTCGAGGAAAAAGTAATTAAACTCATCGCCGGGAAAAAATTCTTTCCAGTGAGCTTTCAGAATAGCAATGGTTTGGGGTAAATTTGATGTGCTTACTTTTACCGAAACGTTACCACGTACGTCGGGTATGCATCTGATAATGAGTGCATCATAAGCATCGTGTAGCGACTGCTGGTGATAATTTTCAACCACGCCCGTAATGGTGTATACCTGTCCCCAAAAATCTATTTGTTTACCCAGCGCCTGCTCTGGCTTGGTGAAACCAATTTGCTCCACTGCTTTACGGTTAAACACCACTGCATGCGGATCTGTTGAATAATCTTTAGAAAACAGTCTTCCGGCTATGAGTTTAGCGTTATATGCTTTCAAATAATCGTAATCGCCGCCAATAATGCGGTACTGCTTGGCCGCAGTATTAGGTGCACCTACCAATTTAATTCCTCCCGCATTCCATTGAACCGGTTCGCCGGGAACCGAAGTAGATACCGTAACACTTTTAACAGCCGGATCGCGTAAGCTTTCTGTTTTAAAACCGCTCATGCTGCGATAAAAAGAATCTACTTTAGCCAACGGAGGTTTTATGACCAGGGTTTGATTAATATTTATGCCCAGTTTTTGCGCTTCCATAAAGCTCACCTGCCGGTAAACGGTAAGGGAGCCGATCAACAAAAATATAGAAGCCGAAAACTGGAAAACCACCATCCCTTTGCGCAGCATAATACCTTTTAATGAGGTGGTAAGTTTACCCTTCAACACATCTACAGGTTTAAATGCGGATAGTACAATTGCCGGATAAAATCCGGAGAAAAACGATCCCAATATAAATAAGCCAATTACTGCCAGCCAGAATGCCGGTGCTATCAATAAAGTGAGGCTTAAATATTGCCCGGATAGCGTTGCGAAGAGTGGTAAGCAAACAATGATCAATCCAATAGCCAGTAAAATTGCCAAGCCGTTAAGTACCATAGCTTCCAGTAAAAATTGCATCACTAACTGCAATTTCGCCGATCCGAGGGTTTTGCGTACCCCTACCTCTTTGGCCCGCCCAATACCTCTTGCTGTTGCCAGGTTTATGTAATTGATCCAGGCGATAATAATCACAAATATGGCTATGCCTGCCAACAAATACACAGACTTACCATCGCCGTTCGGCTCTGCTTCGAGCATTAAATGCGAGTACAGGTGAATACTTGTTAAAGGTTGTAAATGATAAATAGCACCCTCGCCATTTGCTTTATATTGGCTGTATTCTTTATTGATATAAGGTATAAATTTGGCTTCGAGCGTTTTTGGATCGGTGCCAGGTTTGAGTAATAAATAGGTGAGCGCGCCATCGTTAAGCCAGGCGTTATCAATATCATTTTTGGGTCCCACAAATTTTAAAAAAGTGCTGTACGACATCAATACATCACATTTAAAGTGCGTATTCACAGGGAAGTCCCTCATTACACCGGTAATCTTTATCGGTTCATTGTAGCTGAAAGAAACTAATTTGCCAATCGGGTTAACCTTTCCAAAAAGTTTTTTGGCAACGGTTTCAGTGATAACGGCTGTATTAGGTTCCAGCAGTGCAGTTTTGGGATCGCCTGCGGTAAGTGCGTAACTAAAAATATTAAAGAAAGAGTTGCCCGCAAAGTAGGTTTTCTCCATAACCAATTTCTGATCCTGATAGGTAGCCAAAACAGAACCATTACCCAGTATTTTAACGAAATCTTCGATCTCAGGAAAATTCGCTTTGAGCTTGCTTCCTACTGCGAAAGCGCCCCCAGCCCATTGGGTGCTTAATTTTCCGTTGTTAAATCTATCCTGACTAACCCTGAATATGCGTTCCTTCTTCGTGTGAAAATTATCATAATTCAATTCAAACACTACGTATTGGATAATCAGCAAACCCGCAGCCATGCCTATAGCCAGGCCGGTGATGTTGATAAACGAAAAAGCCTTGTTCTTTTTCAGGTTTCTAAGGGCGATCAAAAGGTAATTTTTAATCATGACGAGGTGATTTCCAATTGGATAGCTAATAACGTGCCGTATTTTTAACTAATTGTTTATGAGGTTGTTATGGTGTAGTTTATGTGATCGTATCGTTCGGTTGTGATATGGTGGTTGTACGGTTGCGGACAGTGGTTTGATTGCAAACATTGCTGAAAAATTGCACACTTTTTCTCAGATATGTATCAGGTTAGATTATTTGCCTTTGAAGAAAAATGCATTTCATAATTTTAATCACCAATTAAAATCCAAGCCTTATGAAAAGTAAATTTATCTGGCTAACTAGCCTTATCTTAATCACTATTTTTACAAATTGCAAAAAAAGTGAGCAAGCACAACCAAGCTCATCATCCACCGACCAAGATCCATTTATGGTTAGCAACAGCGTATCTGTGGCTGATATCGGTACTACAAACAAAGTGATAACTATTGCGGGCAAGGCTAATACTTCAGGCTCCGCGGATGGCGCAGGTAGTATTGCGCGTTTTAATCATCCAATGGGTATCCAGTTGTTAAAAGATGGGTCTTTATATGTGGCCGATGAATATAACGACGTTATCCGTAAAATCACCCCCGAATATCAGGTGTCGACAGAAAATCTGAATACGGGTTCTTATGGTAGTCTTTTACGGCCGCTATATGTTGGCGAAGATGATAAGAAAAACCTGCACGTGATTGGGTTGGTAGAAATAGGAGGGGGCGGCACACAGCAGTGGTTGTTTGATCCCGGTAGAAATGTTTTGGCAAGCGACGGGGGATTTTATATAACACATGCCTGTTTAGCAAAAGATCCGTATGCAGACTTTTTTTGGAGCAGTTCGGGATATGGAATATTTGTAAGCTATGCGGATGTTCTAAACATTCCCCAGCATTCTATTAATGAAAGCACACTTTTTGGTGATCCTAATGAAGAAAACGAACGCGGATTTAGATTGACAGGATTATTTACAGGCCGTAATAATGTAATTTATTTTGCCCATAACACTGGTTTATACAAACATACCCCAAGCGGAGTAGACGCCCTAATAAATACGGGAACACCACTCGGCAATATTACCAGTATCGTGTTAAATGCCGACTGTAAAACAATGTACCTCGCAGCAGATGGTTATATCAAGAGAATTGTAAATGGCACGGTTAGCAAACTTGCAGGGCCTAATACCGCTCATCCCGACGGACGTGATGGAGTGGGCTTCGACGCCGATGTAAATGCCAACAGCCTTGCGTTAGGCGATCATGAAAACGCACTTTATTTTTCGGACACAAAAACGCACACGATCAAAAAGCTGCAGTTAAAGTAAAAAGTTGAAAAGGTTATTATTCTGCGCTAATTTCCCGCAAGGCACAGCCCGGCGGGAAATTAGCATCTGATTCTTGCTGAGCACTAAACGGTTACCGTGCTTTATTTGGCATTGTTAACCTCTACTTGTTTTACCTCGCTTACTTGTATAATCGGCTGAATGTTAGTATAATTTTTAAAGTCGCCGATTATTGCATCTCTGTGTTGCCCTACAGCCTTATTATATTCAGCAACATCTTTTACGTAGAAATAACCGACAGCTAAATAAGGCACTTTATTAGTTGGTGTTCTGCCCGATATGCCTTTATCAATTTCATAAAATTTTAGGTTTTTGCCCAAAAAGCCCGCTACCATTGGCATGTGCTTTTGTTGATAGTAGTCCATGTCAAACGTTTTTCCGTCGCCGTTTGGATATAGGATCGTCACCTTAAACATTTCGTTCCCGGGTGTGGATGCGTGTATCAATTGGTTTGTTTTGCAACTTAACAAGCCTGTAAAGGCAGTTAGTAATAAAAAGAATTTCAGTTTCATTGGTTTTCAATATGAGGTCTAATTGAATGCAATAAGGTCAGTATCTTCGAAATTACTAACTATATACGCTTATTCAAAAATATTACTTCTGATATTCAGTGCTTTAAGTCTTTGCTGTATTTAGAATTTTCTAATGTAAATTCTGATCAGCCTGGCGGCTGACTTGTTGCGTTTGCCTTAACCAATTAGGCTTTTAACTCCATCCTCATCTCCAGCATATGGGGGCTAAAGCCCGCTTTCTCATAAGCTTTCAGTGCGCTAGCGTTTTCCGCATAAACTTCCAGTCTGATCTCAGTAATGCCTCGGTCTAAACTCCATTGGCCTAGAGCGTCAATTATTTTGCTATTTACGCCTTGGCCACGGTAGTCGGGCAATACATACATAAAGCCTAAGTGAATATATTGATTATGCTTTAGATATACTTTTGCGTTTCTGATCTGCGCATAACCGCAGCCTATTACTTCGCCTTCTAATTCAGCAACAAAAATGCCGGTATCTGCTGAATTGATCAGTTCGGCAATGTCGTAGTAAATTATATTTCCCGGTTTAATGGTGCTGTCAAAAGGGCGCTCGGCGTTTACAACTCCTTGTTGAAATGTAAGAAGGGTATCCAAATCTGATAAGCTGGCCTGCCTGATATTTAAATTGTCCATTTGTTATTTATAATTGATGTTTTTTGGTGAGATAGATAGCAGAAGTACTGCGCCGTATTTTTGTGTTATATATTTTTAAGTTCGCCAATAGCGGTGCGGGTACATCTTAAAATACTATCCTGTAAATCGGTACCGGTGCTGTTAAGCGGGTCAATGGCTTTAACCAAATTGGCTCTCAAAATATAAAGCTCTTCCTGATTTTTCTTTCCCGCTTCTTTTACCAGTTTCAACTTCATGCGTTGTTCCTGCTGATCTTGCTTTGGGTTAAATATGCCATTTAACTGGCTGCATTGGTCGCAAACGCCATTTTTATTAATTAGCGCACACCTGTTCTCAAAAATGCCCGACATTAATTTCCTGGCGTCGTTCAGCAAATGTTTTATTACGCCCTCGGTTTTGTTCAGAATATGGCAAATTTCTTTGATCGGGAAGTCATAAATATCCTTCAAAATCAATGTTACCTGGTTTTCGATGGGTAAGGTTTTGGAGATACAGGTGAAGCAGAAATCAATATGCTCTTTAATTTCATAAGCCCCGGTGCTTGAGGTTTGATGAACCACTCTGAATACCTGGCCCACCTCGGGGTTATTGATAGCTAAAAAAGCGCCCTGATCTTGCGCATCTGCAGGCCATCGTTTTAATTTCTTTAAATGATCATAAGCCAGATTAGTGGCAATGGTAAATACCCATGTTTTAAGCGATGAATCCTGCTTAAACGTTGCGATTTTGTCATATGCCCTGATAAAAGTATCGTGCATCAGATCTTCGGTATAGGTGCGGTCGGCAAGTAAACGGTACAGGTACGATTTTAGTTGGGCCTGAAACCCGGCAAATAGAATTTGAAATGAATTAATATCGGCGTTTAAAGCTTTATTAAATGTTTCCTGGTTTTCCATTGATTAGTATAAAGTTGAGTGAAATTAGTAAATGAGCTGCAGACTTTTAGACTCAAGCCTGCAACCCCGAGTTGTTAAATTACATCTTGCTTGCCACAATCTACATCAACCACATGGCTGTTAAAGGTTACCCCATTATCTGAAACAAGGAACGCAGCTACTTCGCCAACTTGCTGCAACGTTGGGCCCGACTTTAATAAATCGTTCCGGGTGTAAAAGGCTTCCATCTGATCTTGGGGAATACCCATTTTTTTCGCGAAATTTCCCTTTACCTCCTTCATTTTTTTGGTTTCTATCAAAGCAGCAGAGTTAAGGCAGATTACTTTGACTCCTTGCTTCCCGAACTCCGCAGCCATTACCCTGGTTATGCCCTCGATAGCTGCGCAGGCAGCCGTAATTCCAGACATGCATGGTAGCTTGGTTCTCGATAATGCGGCCGAGAGCGTCAAGATTGTCCCCTCCGAACCCGATTGTATCATGTATTTCGCCGCCAACCTCGATGTGAGAAATTGAGAGCCAGTTATAGTTTGCATGGGCTGTAGAAATTGCTCAAACGGTACATCGATAGTCGGTATGCCTGCCGCAGCAGCGCAAATACTTAGCCCAATGCCATTAAATACAGCATCTAATCTGCCATTGTTATCCACAATCTTTTGTAGATATTGGTCAACTTCGGTCTCGTTCAGCGCGTCCACCAGGGCTGCTTCGGAGTGGCCGCCATTACTGTTAATTACCTGTGCTAAGTTTTCTACGGCCTCCAGGTTTCTTGCACTCAGGTATACTTTTGCTCCGTGTTTGGCGAATGATCGGGCAACTGCTCCCGAAATCTCTCCCGATGCTGCAAAAACTACAGCTACTTTGTTTTTTAAACTGTCCATTTTGATTGCTTTTTCGTTTTGACGATTGGGGCAGAAAAAACGATCGGGATTTTTGGATTTTTTTTGAGGCTACTGTGTCTATTTTCTCTCCGCACAAGTTTGTAACTTAACCCAACCAAAAAAACCTTCAATAATGAAAGCAAGTTTATTCGTTGGCGTATGCTTCCTGCTCTTGTTTTGTGGTTGGGCAAAACATGATAAACCAATTAGAAAAGCCGACTGGCTCGTTGGTACCTGGGAGAACAAAACCACCAAGGGAAGTGTATTCGAAACCTGGACGAAGGTTTCGGACGATGAATTGCGCAGCAAAAGCTATATGCTGAAAGGGAAGGATACTGTAATGTTTGAGACCGTTCGATTGACGGAGGAGCACGATCAGTTATTTTACATCCCTACGGTACCCAATCAAAACGGCGGTTTGCCAGTACGATTTAAACTTAAAAGCCTCTCAGACAGCCAAATGATCTTCGAAAATCCCGAGCACGATTTTCCGCAGGTTATCACGTATACCAAAGTAAACCAAGATAGCCTTGTCGCCGAAATTTCGGGCATGTTAAAAGGGCAAATGAATAAGCGATCTTATCCGATGCGGAGAATTGAGTAAAGTTTTTCCCCGGCAATCAATCTATTGATTTTTAATCTCCAGTTCGTCAATAGTAAGCTTGCCGACGTGCAGGTCATCAATAGTGGCTTTTTTAACAGATAAACGGCCTATATAAAATGCGCCGATAGCAATTGCACCAACTGCAATGCAACCCAAAGCAATAGCACCTACCGTGGCGCCACCCACAGCCGTAGCACCAATGGCCGATGCACCGATTGCTTCGGCCTTTTTAATTTCTTTGTTTATAGTTTTTGCCGCTGCTAGTTTGTTCAATGCGCTGTGAAATGATTTCATGACTTGCTGTTTTTCTTAGATAACAAAGCTTGAACTAAAGAGTTGACCGTTGTGACATTTTTGAACAGACGGGATTTCTAAAAGCCTAAGCCACCCATCATTTTACTGTATCTTTGTATCCAATCCATTGGTACATGATAAAGCAAGCGCTCGAGAACTTAAAAATAGCCGCCTTAAACCCTATGCAGGAGGCAGCCATTGCCGCTGTTAAAAAAGGCGATGTAATATTGCTTTCACCAACTGGGTCTGGCAAAACGTTGGGGTTCTTGTTGCCTTTGCTTGGTGTTTTGCAGAAAGATGTATCAACCGTTCAGGCTTTAATTATGGTGCCTTCGCGTGAGCTTGCCTTACAAATTGAGCAGGTTTTTAGAACAATTGGCAGCGGCTTTAAGGTAAATTGCTGCTATGGCGGGCACGATTTAAAAATTGAGCGTAACAACCTCTCGCAACCACCAGCCGTGTTGATTGGTACGCCGGGTCGTATAGCCCACCACTTGCGCGGCGAGAGTTTTAGTACCGATGCTATCAATACCTTGATACTTGATGAGTTTGATAAAGCGCTCGAGTTTGGCTTCCAGGAAGATATGGCCTACATTATTAAGCAAATGCCGGCCATTAAGAAACGGATCCTTACTTCGGCCACGCAAATGGACGAGATCCCGTCTTTCACGGGCATTAATAAACCCATTAAGCTCGATTATTTAGGCAACGCAGCGGCAGTACCCAACCTTAAACAGAAAGCCGTAGTTGCAGACCCTGCCGATAAACTGGAAGCCCTGTTTGCGCTCATTTGCAAGGTAAGTGATAAGCCAACCCTTGTATTCTGCAACCATCGCGAGGCGGTTGATCGTATCAGCGATCTGTTGTATGATATGGGCCTTCCGCATGATATTTTCCACGGAGGCATGGAGCAGGATGATCGCGAACGTGCGTTGCTAAAATTCAGGAACGGAAGCCACCGGATCTTAATTACTACCGATCTGGCTTCACGCGGGTTGGACATACCCGAGATTGAACACGTGATCCATTATCAATTACCACACAACAAAGAAGCTTTTACCCATCGTAACGGCCGAACGGCACGGATGCATGCAACAGGTACTTCATACCTGATGTTAGCTCCCGACGAAAAGCCGGCCTATCTGAAAGGAGTGCCCGAAATGGAAGATCTTTCTGCCGAACCGGTACTGCCTAAGCCATCGCCCTGGGCAACGGTATATATTGCAGCGGGTAAAAAAGATAAAATAAACAAGGTGGATATTGTAGGCCTGTTGCTTAAAAAAGGCGAACTGGCTAAGGAAGATCTAGGCCTGATAGAGGTGTTGGACCATTCTTCGTACGCGGCTGTAAAACGTAATCGCATCGAACGCGTTGTGCAGTTAGTGAAGAACGAAAAAATTAAGGGTAAGAAAATTAAAATAGATATTTCCCGCTAATAAAAATATAGAACCATGAGCAATAACGATATCATGAAGAAGCTCCGGGTGGCTTTAAAATTTACCGACGATGATATTATTAAAGTTTTGCAGCTGGCCGACTTTAAGGTATCCAAAACGGAGATCAGCGCCATATTCCGCAACGAAGATCATCCAAATTTTAAGCCCTGCGGCGACCAGATACTCCGTAACTTTTTAAACGGATTGATCATTTTTAAGCGTGGTCCACGCCCGCCAAAAGCGCAGTAATAATTAAAGAGCATGAGCAAAGAAGTTCAATTGCAATCCGTATTAACGTGCCCGGTGTGTAGGCATCAAAAAGAAGAAACTATGCCAACCGACGCTTGTCAATACTTTTATGAGTGCGAAAACTGTAAAACGAACTTGAAACCACTTACAGGCGATTGCTGCGTATTTTGCAGTTATGGAACAGTAAAATGCCCTCCAATACAACAAGGTACGTCTTGTTGCGGCAGTTAAAGCTGCAATCCTAAATTGAAACAGGTAAAATATGGAACATAAAGCTATATCACTCCGCCCGTTTATAGGGGCACAGGATTTTGAAATATCGCGCAGTTTCTACCGCGATCTGGGTTTCGAAGAGCATGTGCTCGAGCATAATTTTTCCGTTTTTAAAACCGGATCCCTGGCGTTTTACCTGCAGGATGCTTACGTGAAAGACTGGATAGATAATACCATGCTGTTTCTGGAGGTAGATGATGTGGAACGCTATTACGCCGAGCTGTTGGCGCTGGATCTTCCGTCCAAATATAAAAATGTTAGGTTAACTCCCATTAAAGTATACGATTGGGGCCGCGAATGCTTTCTACATGATCCATCGGGTATCTTATGGCATTTCGGCGAGTTTTTTAAATAGGGAAGGGTAAACGGTTTTTTTCTAGATTAGATCATTTTAAATAAAATAAACTTTCAATAAGTTTTGAAAGTTTAAAAAGATATCTATATTTGTGTATGGAATTGGCGGAAGCAAAACTGAAATTTATTGAGGCCTGGGGAAAGCTTGGGAGCGAGTGGGGGATAAACCGCACCATGGCCCAGGTGCATGCTTTGCTGCTTGTAACACCGGGTGAGCTGACTACCGAAGAAATTATGGCTGAGTTAAGCATTTCCCGAGGCAATGCCAACATGACCCTTCGCGACCTGATTAGCTGGGGGCTGGTAGAAAAAAAACACCGTGCCGGCGAACGCAAGGAATATTTTTATGCCGATAAAGACACTTGGAACATTGCCCGCCAGGTTGCTAAAGAACGCCGCAAGCGTGAGCTCGACCCTGTTCTTAAAGTGCTTGACGAACTAACCAAAGTAAAGGGCGATAATAAAGATCCCGAATATAAAACCTTTAACAAATCGGTTACGGATATTAATAAGCTGGCCAAAAATGTCGACAAAACGTTGGAGACCATGTTCAAAGCCGAGGAAAGTTGGTTTTGGGGCTCAATTTTAAAAGTCTTTAAATAGGCTTTTTTATTTAAATATATATTTCAAAAATTACTGAAAGTTTAAATAGTATAAACAGATGGCTACTTTAAAAAATTACCTCATTTTATTTGATGCCGAATGCCCGATGTGTAACCTCTATACCAAAGCATTTGTGCAAAGCGGGTTGTTAGATGCTGAGGGTAGGGCTGCTTACCAAGAGGTAAACCCCGAGATTTGCCCAATGGTGGATAGGCAGCGTGCAGTAAATGAAATTGCCCTAATAAACCAGCAAACGGGCGAGGTAAGCTATGGTATCAGCAGTTTATTTACGGTTATAGGCGCCGCCATGCCTGTGTTTAAACCGTTGTTCGCTTTCGGTCCTTTTGTTTGGTTAATGAGTAAGGTTTATGCTTTTATATCTTATAACCGCAGGGTCATTATCCCGGCAACTGGCGATGAAAAATTTCAATACCAACCTACTTTTAAATTGCATTATCGTATAGCTTACTTACTATTTACATGGGTGGTTACTGCTTTCATACTTACACGTTATGCACGTTTGTTAGGTAATGTGGTACCGGTTGGGGGCAACTACCGTGAATATTTGATCTGCGGCGGGCAAATTTTTTTTCAGGCAATAGTTATTGGGTTTGTTGCTAAAGGTAAGTTATGGAGTTACCTGGGTAACATGATGACTATCTCTTTTGCGGGCGCTTTGTTGCTCTTGCCAATGTGTTTAATAGGGGCTTGGCTGGGAGCTCATCCAATTTTATATACACTGTATTTTATGGTAATAGCCGGGTTGATGTTCCTCGAGCACATTCGTCGCAGCAAGCTTTTGCACCTGGGTTGGGCACTTACCATTAGCTGGGTATTTTATCGCAGCCTGGTTCTGGTAGCTATTCTACTTTAATTTTCAAAATTATGCATTACAAAAAAATTGTGCTGGCTGGTGGTAATGGTTACCTCGGCCGGGTATTGGCTGCGTACTATGCGCCCCTGGCAAATGAAGTAATTGTACTGGCGCGAAAACCCGAAGTTGCACGGGGCAAAATTAAAACTGTTGTATGGGATGGCATGCATCAGGGCGACTGGGTACATGCCCTGGAAGATGCCGAAATGTTGATTAATCTTTGCGGTAAAAATGTGAACTGTCGTTACACGCCTGCCAATCGCAAGGAAATTATAAACTCAAGGGTTGTACCTACGGCGCTTTTAGGCGAAGTGATTAACAAGCTTACAACCCCACCGCAGCTTTGGATCAACATTACATCTGCCACCATTTACCGCCATGCCGAAGACCGCGCGCAAGATGAAGATACCGGCGAAATAGGCTACGGCTTCTCTATTGATGTATGCAGAAAGTGGGAAGCTGCGTTTTTTGAAACAGATACTCCGGCAACCCGAAAAATAGCTTTAAGGATGGGCATAGTTTTAGGCCGCACAGATGGCGTTTTTCCTCGACTGCTGAATCTTGTGAAACTTGGCATGGGCGGCAAACAAGGAGATGGGCAACAATATGTATCATGGATACATGAGCAGGATGTTGCCAATTGCACCGAATGGCTATTTGAGCACCCGGAAATACAAGGTGTTGTTAATTGCACTGCACCCGTAGCAATTAAAAATACGGATCTGATGCGTGCCATTCGCCGTGCCTACGGCATTCCGGTTGGTCTTACAACGCCCGCTTGGCTGCTCGCTATTGGCGCTCGAGTAATTAGAACGGAAACAGAACTGATCTTGAAAAGCCGTTGGGTTGCACCTAAGCGATTGCTCGATAGTGGTTATCATTTCCGATTCGCACAGGCAGAGCATGCCATTAAAGATATTCTCAGCATCCGCATTTGAAAAAATCGTTACATCAAATAATTATAAGATATTTAACCCTCAACCTAATCATGAAACAAATTTTCACCCCCCTGATTAAAGGCTACCTCTTCTCTAATTTATTCGCCTTTGCTTTAATGGGCATCACTAAGTTATTTATACCGTCTAGTGATAGCGTATTGATTTTTTCCGAATTTGTGATCATTCCCTTTTTAATGGGTATCATCAGCACCTGGTTTTGGCGTAAACGCGAATTACGCAGCCGTCGCCTAATGTGGTACTCGTGTATTAACGTTTTTATCGCCATCGGATTAAGTGCATTGTTTTTGAAAGAGGGAAGTATTTGCCTCCTTATTGTATCGCCATTGCTATGGACTTTTATTACCGCCGGAGCATTTGCCGGACAAAAAATGTTCGAGCGTAGTAACAATACACTTAATATAAGCGTGGTGGCTTTATTGTTGCTCATTTTTGTGGCCGACTCTCTTTCACAACACAATTACGAGAACGAAGTATCAGACCAAATGGTTATTAACGCGCCTGTGAGTGAAGTATGGCAGCACGTAGTTGCGTTTAAACGCATTAAGAAGGAAAATAAATACTGGCTTTTCAAAATAGGGATGCCAAGCCCGGTAGAGTCGACAGTTGATGGCTATCATCTGGGTGCCAAACGCAAGTGCATTTTTAGTAATGGCTACACCTTCGATGAAAAGATAGTAACCTACAATGTTAACCAAAACCTCACCTTCGATGTAACCCATCAACCTCGAGACCCGGAAATTATGGGCCATATTGATATTCTGCGCGGCCAGTTTTTGCTGAAAGACAACGGCGATAACACCACTACGCTTATCGGTAATAGCTGGTATAGGTTGTATGTATTTCCGGTTTGGTATTACGATATCTGGGCGCAAAGCATTACCCGGAATGTACACCTGCGCGTAATGGAACATATTAAAGAACTGAGCGAGAATAAATAGACATGTTTAGCTTCGTGATCCGTTATTTTGGTTTTCTGAAATTTGTACCCGGCCTGGCCCTGGTGTTCGACAATTGGTTGAAGATTCATACGCTGTTAACCAGACCCGATCTGTTGGATTGGTTGGACGCTATCGAAACAGAGGCTGATAAGTGGGAAAATGTTACCATTAGCACCCACAAATACGGCGGCACGCAATTTAACTACGGCGGCAAAGAGATAGGCCATATCCACAGCAACGGCTTATTGGATATGTTGCTGAGCCGCAGTATTAAACAGCAACTGATGCAGCAGGGTAGGATCCAAGATCATCACTCGTTTAAAAATACCGGGTGGATCAGTTTCTATATCCACACTAAACGCGACGCAGGTTACGCTTTGCACCTTTTACAAATAGGGCACGAAAGGCTAAGCAAAGGTAGCGTCAGCAACATTTGCCTGCCTGAAGCATATTAATAACTTTGTACGTATGCCATCGCTTCAAAATATTAAAGTAGCTGTAGACGCCGTTGTATTTGGCTATACCTCAAAAGACGGATTATCTATATTGTTGATTGATCGGGATTAGTTCATCGATTACCGCAGTTGATAGCTGATGAGCAAACCACTACCGAGCACCTAGGTTTATTTAATCATATCATCAACAAATACCTCAACAAATAATACCATGAAACGCGAAAACCTGATACTGTTGGCCGATGCTTATAAATATGCACACCACAAGTTTTACTATCCCGGTACTACGCAGATTTATAGTTACCTCGAAAGTCGTGGTGGTATGTTTGATGAAACCATATTTTTTGGTCTGCAATATTTTTTGAAAGAATACCTCGAAGGCCCGGCTTTTACGCAGGTTGATATTGATGAAGCCGATGATTTTCTGAAACAGGTGTTTGGCCGCGATGATGTGTTTGATCGGTCTAAATTTCAATACATATTGGATAAATACAACGGCCATTTACCCGTAAAAATTAAAGCCGTAGCCGAGGGTACAGCAGTGCCAACCAGTAATGTGCTGATGACCATCGAGAATACCGACCCCGAGTGCTATTGGCTAACCAACTTTTTAGAAACCCTTTTAATGCAGGTGTGGTACCCATGCACCGTAGCTACTTTAAGCAAGGAGATAAAAAAAGTAGTTACCCAATATTACCACGAAACGGCAACAGATGGCGCCGAAGCGGGTATTGATTTTGTGCTGAACGATTTTGGCTTTCGCGGGGTGAGTAGCGTGGAGAGTGCCAAAATTGGTGGCGCGGCGCACCTTCTAAATTTTAAGGGAAGTGATAACCTGGCCGGCTCTGGCATGGCCATCAAGTATTACAATGCGCAAAAGGTTTATGGCTTAAGTATCCCGGCTACTGAGCACAGCATTTGTACCTTGCTTGGTCGCGAAGGCGAGTTGGAAGTATTTAAGCATGTGCTCAGGACTTTCCCAACCGGCACTATTGCTTGCGTGTCTGACAGCTACAATATTTTCCGCGCATGTAACGAGTACTGGGGCGAGGAGTTAAGGGACGAAATATTGAACCGCGACGGTACGCTGGTGATTCGTCCCGATAGCGGCGACCCTATCCGCACGCTGCTCGAGATCTTTGAGATATTGTTCAACAAATTTGGCTTTGCAGAAAATGCCAAAGGCTATAAAGTATTGCCACCACAAATTAGAGTAATACAAGGCGATGGGGTAAATTATGATGCCATAAAGCAAATTTATCAGGCACTAAAAGCCAACAGTATTAGTGCCGAAAACCTGGTGCTGGGAATGGGTGGTGCATTACTGCAAAAGGTTGATCGCGATACACAAAAGTTTGCGCTTAAATGCAGCGCCGCTGTAATTGATGGCGCAGCCGTTGCGGTTGAGAAAAGCCCGACTGAAATGGATGCCAATGGTATTATTACCCCAAGTTTTAAAAAGAGCAAAGCAGGCAGGTTGAAATTGGTGAAAACAGCCGAGGGTTTTAAAACAGTTACCCAAAACGAATTGCCCGAGCTAAAAGATGAGCTTAAAATAGTATTTGAGAATGGTACACTGATAAATCCTGTTACTTTTGAGACGGTAATTGCTAACGCCCGATAATACAATGAAAAAGATCTTATTCCACACCAAAGCCTATAAATACCTGGCCGAAAAAATATTGGCCGAAAGTGATTTTGAGAAAGGCGAACTGGAGCTTAATTATTTTACGGATGGCGAGCGTTACCAGCGGATTCTTACACCTATTGAAGGCCGGGATGTTATCATTATAGGCGGCACCGTTTCCGATGAAGCAACGATGGAACTCTTTGACCTGGCTTGCTCGCTGGCCAGCTATGGTGCCAATTCGCTGGCTTTAATTGTACCTTACTTTGGCTATTCTACCATGGAACGCGCCGTGTTGCCCCGCGAAATTGTGACCGCTAAGACCCGGGCACGTTTGCTTTCGGCCATACCAAAATGTAACCGTGGCAATAAAATATTTTTGTTCGATCTGCATTCAGAAGGTATCCAATACTATTTCGAAAACGAAATGTACCCGGTGCATATTTACTGTAAAGACATTGTGTTGAAGGCTGCACGCGAGTATGGCGGCAGCGACTTTGTAATGGCCAGCACCGATGCAGGCAGGGCTAAATGGGTAGAATCATTAGCTAATGACCTTGGCGTAAACGCTGCCTTTATCCTTAAAAGGCGCCTCAAAGGCGACCATACCGAGGTAAGCGCCATCAATGCCGATGTAGAAGGAAAAACGGTGATTATTTATGATGATATGATCCGCTCGGGAGGAAGTATTATCAACGCCGCTCAAACTTATAAAAATGCCGGAGCAACGGATATTGTGGTGATTACCACTCACGGGCTGTTTGTAAATGACGGTGTACAAAAACTCAAAAATTGCGGCCTCATTAGCAAACTCATCTGCACGGATTCGCACCCCAATACGCAGTGTTTTAATGATGAGTTTATAGAGGTACGGAGTTTAGCTAGTTTGATAGGAGAGGTGTTGTAACTATCTATAAGATAAATTATTAATCATCCTCATCGCCAGGTCTTCAATATCATCTTTGCGTGCAATTTGCGTAAGCCAGCTTTTGGGAATATTTTGATAACCGTATAATAAGCCGGCCAGACCTCCTGTAACGGCGGCTGTCGTATCGGTATCGCCACCTAAATTTACTGCCTTTAGTATTGCATCTTTATAATTATCGGTAGTAAGTAGGCACCAGATGCTCGCCTCTAAAGTATGGAGTACATAGCCGCTGCTTCTTATTTTTTCTTCCGGTATCAGCTCTATTCTATCAATCAATAATCTATCAAATAAAGTTTTTTCGGTGTTAATGCCCAATGATTGTAAATGATCGGCTATGACTTTTTGAAGGTTATTATAAATTTCGAACTTATCGCTACCATTGAGTAAACCTAATGCAAACTCTAAATAGTAGAAGCAGGCGATAGCCGATCGCACGTGCCCGTGTGTAATGGATGATACTTGTTTAGTAATCTGATACCTTTCGGCAATGGGTTTGTTGAAGATGTGCAGCACTAAAGGAAGTATCCGCATGAGTGAACCATTACCATTACTTTCCTCTCCGAAATCACCTGCCAAATCTGGCTGAACGCCTTTTAATAATCTATCGATGGCGTGTTGAGTCGTTATACCTACATCAAAAACCTCATTTCGCGCCGTCCAGTAATTGTTATACCGCCAGTTAATAAATTTTTGTGCGATATCCTTTAAGTTGAAGCCCGATGCAATGCTTTCGGCAAGGCAAAAGGTTAACGAGGTGTCGTCTGAAAATGTACCTGGCGGCATACCGTAGGTGCCGTAGCCTACCATATCAATTGCCGGCATTTTTTTTATTTCTTCACGGCTTTTAAATTCGAAGGGTACTCCAACAGCATCGCCTATGGCAACACCAAACAAAATAGATTTGCAGATATCTAGTGAAGGGTAGAGTTCGGGCATTTATTAGGCTTTTAAACTTAAATAGCTGGCCGGCACATGGTCTGTTAGCCACACACCGTTTTCTGAAATAAAGAAAGTATAGCCGTCTCGATGCATAGCCATCGTATCAACAGTTAAAACAACAGGCTTGCCGTGGCGTTGGCCTACTTTAACAGCTGTTTCTAAATCGCTGCTGAGGTGTACGTGTTGGCGGTTGCGTTTGTCCAGGCCGCTATTTAAAATGGCATCTACACTTTGGCTCCCAGTGCCATGATATAGTATAACAGGTGGTATTTGCGGCGAATAACCTAACTCAATTGAAACAGAATGCCCTTGACTGGCGCGTATACGTGTGTGGTCTTCGTTAAATGCGAAGCGTTTCTTGGCATTACTTTCTACTATGTGGTTCAATGCATCGTAGGTTATTGGGGTGCCGTGGTTGGTTAACTTGTTAAGTAGCTCGTCTACCGCAACCCAACCTTGTTCGTCCAGCGTTATACCAATAGCCTCTGGTTGGTGACGTAACACCAGACTCAAAAATTTACTGATCTGCGTATTCTCTTTTTCGGTTATCATAACGGCTAAATTTAAATTAAAAATTCAACCTATAACGGGGCAGTAACCGAACATTTTCAAGAAGGTGATTTAAGCTTTGCATCCAAGATAGGTTGGCGTGTAGAACGGCATAATTCGATTGTTAAATAAAGAAATTTCTTTATTTAACAATCGAATCCCATTCCCGTATTCTGATAAGATTACAGGTAATAAAAAGCTTTCCTACATGGATTCGAACCACGACCGTCAGAGCCAGAATCTGATGTGCTACCGTTACACCATAGGAAAATAAAATGAGGTCGGTACAAGATTCGAACTTGCGAATAATTCTTTTGCAGAGAACTCCCTTAAACCACTCGGGTAACCGACCTTTTGTTTGTGGAAATAACAGGACTTGAACCTGTAACCGGCACCGTATAAGGGTGTTGCTCTAACCGTTGAGCTACATTTCCAATTAATAAAACAGTAGGGTAACCCGGACTCGAACCGGGAGCCTCCACATCCCAAATGTGGTAATCTGACCAATTGATATACTACCCTGAAAACAAAAAATCCCCTTAGGTTATCTAAGAGGATTTGAAGTATTTTATCTATATTTTTTTCAATACATACCCATCACCTCTGATAACTCAGTTGCGGTATTGGACATTGTATTGTTGTTCTGTTCATGGCACAATGATACGTAAAATTTATAAAATAAAGAAATTTCTGAAAAAAATTATTGAATGCTGAAAGTGATCGGTGGCAACACCGACCACAGGCTGGAACAGAGGGTCATGCTGAGGTACTCGAAGCATGTGTGATGGACATACCTACTTTGCATTAACAATAGCAGGGCATAAAAAACCTACTCAAATGCTTCGAGTGCCTCAGCATGACCACTTACCAGTATTGGAATGGCGACCCACTTCTATTTATCAGCTTCCAAATCCTTTTTGTAAGGCTTCTGATACTCGTACAATACATGGATAATCTTTTCGGCTTTCTTAACCTCAAAAAGATGGATGAGCCAAATGCCAAAACGCAGGAAGCCTTTGCTTTTAATGAGGCTTTCCCCTAATTCGAAGATCGACTGGTCGCGTTGTTGGATATATTGGTTGTAATTTTCTTTTGGTTGTAAAGCCAGTTCTTCGGCAAAACACCACGAGCCATCTCTCGCATTGCCCATGCTAAATTGGATCAGCATCGATTCCGATCCCCTGCCACTGAAGCCCAGGAGGGATAAAAAGGGCGATAAAGTATTTAACTGACTGATGACGCCGTAGGTAAGCGAAGATAGAATGAGGTTGATATTATTATAGTCCGTCCGGAAGCTGTCGAGGTCGCCGTTAGAAATTTCATAGGTTGCAATACCCAGATCGAGGTTGATGTGGGCATTCATGCCTAATAGCAGTTGTTGAAGTATCAGAAACGAACCCTTCTTTGTTGCTTCAAAGGCAACCTTCCAACTATTAGTAATCGGTTGGCCCTGCTGCCATTGTTCCAATGCATAAAAATACCTGTTGGCAAAGTGAACATCCAGCTTGCAAATGTTTACTCCATCGCCAAACTGTCCGCTTGCTGCGCCTTCCTTTACTTTAACCGTCACCTTGTAATACAGCGCAGCAAAAAATCCCGCACGGTCATTTGTTTTGATCGAATTTTCGATAATGACCTTCAACTTATCGATTACCTCATCAATAGTGGTTGCTAATTGTGGTGCGGTGGCCATATTGGGCTGATTATGGTATGGGAAACTGTAGGTAATTGGTTGTTAATCAAATATAACGATTAAGGTAGTTTGGGGAGTAAAAATTCTGATCGCTATTTTTTAGTTAAATATTATTTAATATGTTGTAATTCAGTCGAATAGTAAGTAATTTGTACTTACACAATTTCAATCTAAATTCTATGTCGCTCCCAATTAAAGAAACCATAGGCTTTGCCGGCCTGCAACTCAATTTTTTGTTAGATGGTGAAGATACCAATGGTAACCTGGTACAATTTGAGCTGGTAGTTCCGCCGGGGTCTAAAGTACCTGCACCTCATTTTCATGTAGAGGTTGACGAAACATGCTATGTACTGGAAGGAACCGTAACGCAATTAGTAGGTACCGAAACAATGGAACTACACGCAGGCGACTATCTTTTTATAAAAAGAGGTACCGTACACGGCTTCAATAACCTCCACGATAAAACCGCGCGCGCGCTTTGTACACTTTCCCCTGCATCTATTGGTCCTGCCTACTTTCGCGAAATTGCCGAAGTGATAAGCGCGGGAGGTCCGCCCGATATGCAAAAAGTTTTGGCGATTATGAGAGCATACGGATTGGAGCCGGTGAAACCTGCATGATGTAAAATTTAACCATGCTCAGTTTATATCTATAACGTTCGAAGTCAGAAGACTTCGAACGTTATAGCCCGTAGTCTCCGACTACATTTTTTTACTATTATTTGATTAATCGATAGTCAGAGACTATTCGCATAATAGATCGAAGTCGGAGACTTCGATCAGCTAGCGGGAGATTGGCTGTCCGTCCGTTTCCCCGCCCCGTACAAGCTGATACAATGCGGACAGTACTATCCCGCCGGTTTAAGCGTCCTCGCTTAAACCTATTCTTGATACGAGCGTGGACGCTCGCCTAGGATACAATTCAAGCATGGACGCTTGAATTTGCGATTCCAGCCCAAAATTCGTGTTATCACCAACCTTTACCACATTACCTAACCCACATTCCCCCTTTTAATTCCCCCGCCATACCGATATATTTGCGAGTATAGCTTATGGAAAATGCGGTGCTGTTAAAGGCCATTATCGAAAACGCCATTGATGGTATTATCACTATCGACGATAGGGGGCGGGTGGAGTCTATCAACCCTTCGGCCTGCAAGCTGTTTGGTTATGCGCCAGCGGAGGTTATCGGAAACAACATCTCCATGTTAATGCCCGCTCCCGACCGCCAGCACCACGACGAGTACATTAGCCGTTACCAGCACACAGGCGAGGCGCACATTATTGGCATTGGCCGCGAGGTGCAGGGGCTGCGAAAAGATGGTTCGGTGTTTCCATTCAGGCTGGGGGTGAGCGAAGTGCAGTACTCGGGCCACAAGATCTATACCGGCTTTATACACGATTTGAGCCGCGAAAAGGAAGCGGAGAACAAACTCAAAGAACACGCCGCCCACCTGGAAGAACTGGTAGAAGAGCGCACGCAATCGCTCAAAAACTCGGTAGATGCGTTGCAACAAGCTAAGGAAGAACTGAGCCAGTCCTTAGAAAAGGAAAAGGAGCTTGGGCAACTGAAAAGCCGCTTTGTATCTATGGCCTCGCACGAGTTTCGCACGCCTTTGAGCGCTATCCAACTTTCGAGTGTATTGATCGGCAAGTACGCCGAAGATTTTCATAACCCCAACATCACTAAACATATCGGTAGGATTAAGAGTTCGGTGGGTAACCTTACGGGTATCCTCAACGATTTCCTTTCCATCGAACGCCTGGAGGCTGGTAAAACTGAAGCGCAGCTTAACGAATTTGACGTGGTAGAATTTGCCCGCGAGATTACTGAAGAAATGCAAATTACAGCCAAGCAAAATCAGCGCATTATTTATGCACACGCGGGTACTGCCAGTGTAGTTAAGCTCGATCAATCGCTGTTAAAGAATTGCATTATAAACCTTATTGGCAACGCCATTAAATATTCGGGTGAAGACACGGCTATTGAATTTACTACTGCTATTAACCACAAAACCCTTACCGTGGCGGTAAAAGATAATGGTATTGGCATCCCCGAGGCAGATCAGAAGCATTTGTTCGAAGCATTTTTCCGCGCACATAACACAGGCAATATCCCCGGTACAGGCTTGGGGCTTAATATTGTAACCCGCTACGCAGGTTTAATGCAAGGCACCATACAATTCGAAAGCAAGGTTAACCAGGGCACATCGTTCATCCTCACATTTCCCACCAACGTATGAATAAGCTGATACTGATTATTGAGGATAACAACGATATTCGTGAAGGTACAGCCGAAATATTAGAGCTAACCGGCTACCGCGTGCTTCAGGCCGACAACGGCAAAGCCGGGGTGGAGATGGCCCTGCACCACAAACCTGATTTAATTTTGTGCGACATTATGATGCCCGAGCTGGACGGCTACGGCGTGTTGTATATGCTTTCTAAAAATCCCGAAACAGATTCGATCCCCTTTATTTTCCTTACCGCCAAAGCCGAGCGGGTGGATTTCAGGAAGGGCATGGAAATGGGTGCCGACGATTATCTCACCAAACCATTTGATGATGTGGAGCTGCTGAATGCTATAGAAAGCCGTTTCAGCAAACAGCAAAAGCAAGAGGCTTACTATAGCAAGGCATTACAAAATATAGAAAGCCTTGTTGCCGGGGCAGCTAATGGCAAAGCCGAACTACAGGCGTTAATTGCCGGAAGAAAAATACGTCAGATCAAGAAAAAACAGGTTTTATATTACGACGGCGATACCCCGCAAGGCATTTACCTGGTACTAAGCGGTGGCATAAAAACCATTAAACTGGCCGAAGATGGCCGCGAGCTGACAACCGGCCTCTACCAAACCGACGATTACCTGGGTGTGAATGCTATCTTACTCGATGAGCCATTTGCCGAAACCGCCGAAGCCCTTGAAGACGCCACCGTTTGCCTGTTACCCAGGGATGCCGTGATCGAATTGTTGAACCGCTACCCCGATATTGGTCAGCAGTTTTTAAAAGTGCTTTCTAATAATCTTAAAAATCGAGAAGAGCAGTTGATAGAGATGGCCTACAATTCGGTGCGTAAGCGATTGGCGGGCGTTTTGGTGAGATTGAGTAAGCAGGTAGCAGATCCATTCCAATTTAAAATATCGCGCGACGAACTGGCTACCATGGCAGGTATGGCTACCGAAACCGTGAGCCGCACGCTGACTGATTTTAAGGAAGAAGGGCTAATAGAAAAGAAAGGCTCTACCATCAGCATATTGAACCCGGATAAGCTGGCTAAGATGAAAAACTGATCAATATCACTTTCTGGCATGATCTTGTGCACGGCGCAGCCAGTGCTGTAAAAGTAGTTTTGTGGCTTCACACAAACTCCTTAACAACATGAAAGTGGTAGCCTATAGCATAAAAACCTACGAAAAACAGTTTCTGGCCATGGCCAATAAATGCAAGCACGAAATTATGCTGATATCAAAAGCATTGAGTGCCGAAACCGTCCTTTTCGCCGAAGGAAAGGACGCGGTACTGGTTTTCACCACCGATGATGTTTCGGCAGAAGTGATAGATCAGCTGGCAGCATTGGGTGTGCGTTACATAGCAACCCGCTCTACTGCAACCCACCACTTAGATAAAGATGCCGCTGGCCGCAGGGGTATTAAATTGGCTAACGTACCTGCGGCTTCGCCGCTTGTTATTGCCGACCATACCACCATACCTCACCACCTGTTAACCAGCGATGCCCTGCAACAGATTGCCAACCAAACCATCAAAAACCTCGATCTGTGGCAGCAAAATAAATGCGTCGGCAAAGCTTGCGTTTGTGCTAAAGGGTGTAACAAGATATAGTCAACAGTCAATAGTCATAAGTATTACTGTAATTAAATACGGAATAAAAGTGTCCTGCTGTCCGTCCGTTTCCCTTCCCGTACACCTCGTTACACTGCGGGCAGCGAAATAAAAAAGCGACCCTCGCGGTCGCTTTACTAACTGTAGACTAACTATATAGAAATGTTGTTTTTATTTCACCTTTACCACTGCTGGCGGCGTCCAGCTATCATTTAACACGCTTTCATCGGGCCAGTAACATCTTACGTATAGCGAGAATTGCTCTTTTGGTGCGGGTAGCCAATTGCTCATTTTAGAAGCCTCGGGCGGGGTGCTTTGCACATATAGGGTAAGCGAACCATCGGCATTGGTTTGCAGGTTTTTGTTTTTTGTACCAAGCGAATACCGGTTCAGCTGATTAGGTTCGAAAAAGTGTTTGGTGTTATATAACGTAAGCGACCAAAAGCCTTTAACAGGTGGTGTTTGCCCCTTGGCAAAGGTTACGGTGTATTTATTATTGCCGTTTAAGCGCACTGCTGACGAATCGAGATCCTGGTAAAAGTATTTAGTCTCGTTTGGCTTGTTTACAAATATATTGGCTTTGGCACAGGCCAGCCTGGTTAAATAATCGTATCCGAACTGGGCTCCGTTACGTTGGGTACTCCAATGGTATTTAACCGGATAACCTACGTTTATAAACTGAAATAGCGGTGTAACATAGTTTTGCTCTGCCTCTATTGCCGCACTAGTTGCAATCTCTTTGTATTTGGGGTTTTTAGCCATTGCATTTAACAGGGCATGCATCTGCGCATAAAAGGCTTCTTCGCCGCGTAGGGGAGGTACTTCGGTTAAAATATCCGGTAACTGATCAAAAAACTTTTCGGGTACTACCCATTTGGTTTCGGGTTTGCTGGCAGCATCTTTATCCGGCGGGGTAGATGGCAGTTTCTTCCAATCGGTAACTTTCATTTTGCCATCAAATTTGCTTAGCTCGTAAACACCAATCTGGTTTATCAGTGGTTGAATAGCTTGTTTATCTGCCGGATCATCCGTTTGAAAAACCCTTGGGATCACTATACCATATCGGGTAGCGCATCTGAAAACCTTAATAATGCCGTCAGGAACTTTTCCGTTCCAGTTTTTGCCTGCCAGCAAATAGAAGCCCGGTTTTGTTCCATACATTTTCCCTAGACTGGCAAAACCGTCGGTACGTTGGTCGCATACCTGGTATACCCAAAAGCGGTCGCCAAAATCGGGTATCTGCACTACAATGGCATCTTTAGTAAAGTCCAGCGGCGACATGCCATACACCACATCCTGATTAGGGCAGGCAACCGCCCTTTCCTGCGGCTGTACATAATCGTTAAGCATACAGGTTTGGTTTACCGGGGCAGTTGGCAACACACCTTCGGCATATACGGGGTAGGGTACTTTTTTAAACAAGTCCAGCCGGTTGTGGATATTGGCCATGGGCCATCCCCAGGCATAAATGCTGGTAGCCAGGTTTTTTACATAAGCATCTGTAAGTGTGGTGTTGGGTGCCGGAGGTGGCGGCAAACTATCGCGCACGGTAACCGTAGTGCTGCTATCTTTCACAACAGTGGTTGAATCCACCGTAGTTTGGTCGCCTTTCTTTTGCCCGCAGGATGCAAGTAGCAGGAGTGAGGCGATTGTTATTAATGATGTTTTCATTTTGTTGACTATGATATGGTTATTGTGTTTTTTCAATATTCCCCATCTTCCAGCTCTTATCGAAGTACGCTGTGGTTGGGCCATAAAAACGCATGTAAGTAAACCAATGCTTGCCGGGGATGGTCTGCACCCAGTTTTTCTCCTTGCCGGCAGGTGCCGTTGGGCCGAAATACAGATCATAAGAACCATCACTGTTTTTGATCAAGTCCTTACGGGATGACAGATCGGCGTTTTGTTGTTTGTTGTCGATTAAACAACGGGTGGCGGCATCATATACCGTAATAGACCAAAAGTTTACCGCAGGCGGGTTTGCCGAAACATGCAGCGTATAATTGTTGCCACCTGCCAGCCAGTTACCATCTTTATCTTCATAAGCGCCTAGGTAAGCCTGGCCCAGGTTAGGCGTTTTGGAGATCATGGCATTTGAGAAAGTTACCGCCTCGAAGAAATAAGCGCTTCTTTCAAAATACTCATCATAATTATCACCTCGCTGAGATGAATTGCTCATTACAATCACGTAATCCCATTTTCTATCGGGCCAGTGATAGTTATTCGGGAATCGTTTATCAAAAGAGTTTGCCATTGCTATCTGTTTTCCACGGGTTGCAGCGGCTATTAGTACACTTTTTTGTTTAGCTGTGGGGTTAAAAGGTTTGCCCTTTTCTATCCCCAGGTTTTTTAACCAGGCCATAAAAAATCTGTCTCGCTCTTGTACAGGCTCTTCCTGTATAATGGCGTTTAGGCGCTCCCAGTAAGCCAAGCCATCGGGCTGCACTGCCAGGTACTTTTTACCGGCCGGGCTTACCACTTTAGTAGGTGTTGGATTTGTACGTTTGGCATAAGGATATATCTTTACGGCATTTAGCAAGGCCTGCGCTTTTGCAGGGTCTGGGTCGAGTGAGCGAAAACCGAAGAAAATATTCATCATGCTCGAATTAATAACGTAGTAGCCGGGTGCTTTAAAGCCCTGCTGTCCCGGAGGGAGAATAATATATTTACCACCCTTTCCTTTATCAGGTCCCAGTTCGCCGATAATGGAAGTTTCACGCTGCCAAAAATCGCTTGTACCGCCGGCGGTACGCCCTGCTGGCATTTCAATTACGGTGGGGCCATTTTTAGCCAGATCTATAAACGTCATAATATATGGCGTTGTAGCGTTAGCAGTTAAAATGCCCAGCCTATCCTGGTACGAATTATAGAAAACCAAGTCGTTGCTGGTTGCGCCGAAAACATCGTAGTGAATACGCTGCCACTCGGCAAAAGCCACAATAGGCAAGCCCCACAAATAGCATTGGGTAGCCTGCTGATAGTCCATCTCATTAAATAAAGTAGGTACTGATGCTTTTGACGGGAGCTCAGCATCCATACTTATTTTAACCGGATCGGCATTTGAAGTTGCTGATGTATCCGTTGTTGCAGTGGTAACTGTGTCGGAAGTGGTTATCGACGCGTTATCAGTTTTCTTTTGCCCGCACGACGCAAGGACGATCATGGGAATGAGGATGGCGATTTTTTTCATACCGGAGGTTTTATGAAATCAAAAGTAACGAGGTGCGTACTGTAGGAGCTTATAAGCCGTATGGTAAAGGGTTGCAAGTTTAAATGTGAAACAAAAAAGGCCTCCCGCTAAGGAGGCCTTGGTATACTTCAATAAACTCAATCTTAATCTCTGTTCAGCGCTCGTGCGGCTTCTTTTTGCAGGTCGCTGTACTCTTGTTTGCCTACCGAAACGCCTACGCCCTGTATGGTGCCTCCTTTAAAGGTGCCTGGGGTTGAGTATTCGTGGCTTACGGCGTCGCCACTGTCATAGCCTACGCACAGGCCGTCTCCTGCCAGGGTAAACTTGCCTGGTTGTGTACGCATTGGTCCGGAAGCAACCACATTGCCATCTATATACAGTTTGGTGGTGCCAATCTGTTCGCCGTGTTCGCCGGTTTTTTCGCGCACAAACTCCATCCCAAAGGTATGTTTACCCGGTTTTATGCTCACGTTAGATACAAACTTCTGCTCTGGCGGTATACCGAGGAAGTTGTATACATAGTACAGTTTATTGTTTTTGATAAACAAACTATGCCCCCCAAAGCGCGAACCATGCGCAAAAATAACACCCGATGCGGAGCCTTTGTCTATATCCACATTGGCCAGTATTTTAAAGTTTCGGCCACGGGTATTTACGGCTACACCTTCGGGCACAGGCGACGTGCCTGGGTAATAGATATAGGTATCACGCGGTTTTTCCTCGCTAGGGCGTGCTATGCCCAATACTTCAACCGCAGTACGGTCATCCAGTGGTAAAACAAGGTTTTTATCTGCCTGGTCATTCCAATCGGCAATTAATTGCTTTAACTTATCTGGGTTATCTTTGGCAACGTCATGGGCTTCAGAGCGATCCACATCGGTATGGTAGAGTTCCCATTTATCCTGGTCGAAATGCCCTTTGCCGGTTAATGGCGCGTGTAATGAAACGGCTTTCCATCCATCTTCCCAAATAGCTCGGGTACCCAGCATGGCATAATATTGAACATGTTTTTTAGTAGGTGCATCCGGAGCAGAAGCGAAAGTGTATCGCATAGAGACCCCAGATAACGGATATTGACGTACACCTTTAAATACCGATGGCATTTTAACATTACAGATATCCAGTATAGTAGGTACAATGTCGGTAGAATGGTGATACTGGTTCCGCAATTCGCCACGGGCTTTAATGCCTTTAAGCCAGGTAATAACCAGCGGGTCGCAGGTACCGCCTGCATATTCGCTGTATCTTTTAAACATTTTAAAAGGGGTTGAGAATGCAGCTGCCCATCCGGTCGGGTAGTGCTCGTAAGTATCCGGGCTACCTAGTTTGCCTATTAGTTTCATGTTTTCAGACAGCTCATCAGGATAGCCATTGAAGAACTTGTTTTCGTTTACCGAGCCGGTTGGCGAACCTTCGCCCGATGCGCCATTATCTGCAGCATACATTATAACCGTGTTTTCGAACTGACCGCTTTGTTTTAGATAGGCAATAAGGCGACCAACCTGTGCATCTGTGTATTCAGAGAAGCCGGCGTATACCTCCGCAAGTTTCGAAAACAGTTGTTTCTCTTCGGGTTTAAGGCTGTCCCATGGTTTTACATAGTCACCCGGATTTGCAATGTTTGGAGGCAACGGGTTAAATGGAGTATTAGCAGTTCCTTTTGGAACTATGCCTTTGGCTACCATACGGTCCAATACCCATTTACGGTAGGCATCATATCCTGCGTCAAACTTCCCTTTGTATTTGGCTATGTATTCGGCTGGGGCCTGGTGCGGTGCATGGTTGGCACCAGGGCAAAACCACATGTACCATGGCTTTGAAGGGTTGGTAGCCTTTTGGTCTTTAAGAAAACCTATGGCATGGTCTGTAAGGTCTTTAGATAGGTGGTAACCTTGCGCAGGAGTATACGGAGGGTCAACAAAATGTTGATCTTCTACTAAGTCGGGATACCATTGGTTGGTTTCGCCACCGAGGAAGCCGTAATAGCGGTCGAAACCCAATTGGGTTGGCCATTGCTTGCGGCTTGCTCCAGAGGCTACGTCTTGTTCAGGCACGTTGTGGTCTTTACCTACCCAAAATGTCGACCAGCCGTTTGCCTGCAATACCTGGCCAACTGTGGCGCACTGCTCGGGTATACGGCCGTGTGCGCCCGGAAAACCATCAGCAGCCTCTGTAATAGCCGCGTTACCGGTAAGGTGATGGTTACGGCCTGTTAACAGGGTAGAACGGGTTGGCGAACAAAGTGATGTGGTATGCCATTGGGTATAGGTTAAGCCGCTGTCGGCCAGCATTTGCAGGGTTGGCATGTTAATACCCCCGCCAAATGGCGACCATGCTGCGAGCCCTGTATCATCATATAAAATAAAAAGTACGTTAGGCGAACCTTCCGGAGCGCGTTTAGGTGTATATGCATCCCAGTCGGATTTAGAATCGCGTACATCGAGCTTGATGTCGCCTTTAAAATTTTCTTTTCTCACTTCCCTTGGGTCGGCCCAGGCAGAATCGCCCGAGGCTGTTTCTGTTCCGGTGGAATCGCTCCCCGATGATCCATTTTTCCCGCTCTTGCAGGAAGAAAAGCCAGCGACCAGAAGTAGTGCAAATGGCACAACTTTTAGGAATGGTTTAATTGCAATTGTTTTCATGTGATACGTATCAAATTGGTAAGAGTGTATTTTGATGTTGTTGGTGATTGCAGAACCGGTAGTTTTCGGGGAAATCAAAATTAATAGCGGTTTGTCTGAAAAGATTAATATCCAACAGTTTAAAGGGTTGCAGTTTTTAATGTGGAACAAAACTGTTCATCAGTTCACATAAGCCACAAGCGGGGCGCTTGCGGTAGCGAGGAAAGCACGTTAAGACAACCTCTCGTCCACCCCGTCATGCTGAACTTGTTTCAGCACCCCACATGCTACGTGTGCGCGTACATCAGTTTTCCATTAGGAATGGTAGTGCTAATATGAATTTTCAGTGGATGTACTTCTTTCTTTCCGCAAGAAAGAAGTACCAAGAGACTTAGCGCAGCGATCTCATGAACACCCCAAAAACAAACACAACGTGAATAAACTCGTGGCTGCTTTATTTTCTCTTAAAGTTTCTGCTGTGGCTAGGGTGGTGCTACCCGAAAATCAAGAGGCCACAATAGTTAGGGTATTTAGGGTTCGGTGGTGGCAATTTTCATAACCACAACGATACCACTCGTCATGCTGAACTTGTTTCAGCACCCCACATGCCAAGTATATGCGCGTGGCCGTTTTCCATTAGGAAAGGGAGTGGGTAATATGAACCGTCAGTGGATGTACTTCTTTCTTTCCGCAAGAAAGAAGTAACAAGAGACTTAGCGTAGCGATCTCATGAACACTACAAAAACAAACACAACGTGAATAAACTCTTGGCTGTTTTATTTTCTTTGGAAGTCAGTGCGTGGGCAGGGATAGTGCTACCCGAAAATCAAGAGGCCACAATGGTTGGGGTATGGAGGGTTCTGTGGGGCATTTTCATAACCACAACGATACCACTCGTCATGCTGAACTTGTTTCAGCACCCCACATGCTAAGTATGCGCGTAC
>NZ_WWEO01000040.1 GCF_009928685.1 Mucilaginibacter agri
AACCTTAAAAAATAGCCGCATTATTATGTAAAGTGATATTGTAAAGTAGACGGCTAAACGCACAGGTTTAACCCCTTTTATGATGTTGCTTTACATAATCTTTTACTTTCCATAATGATGGTTATGCAAAGCTTTGCATAAGCGTTACGGGTTATTTCCAAAATGTGCGCGGTTTTAAAAGTGATGAAGCCAAATTTAAATCCATCATGGACGGTACAGCGAAACAACGGGCACAAACCGCCTTTAATCTGTGTCGGGATTTTGCGACACAGGGAAGCGAAGCATTGATTTATAATTAATTGTTAGGGGGAGCAATCCCCCTTGTTTCTAAAATTGCCCGGCGGCGGGCTATCGCCCGCCCGAAGAACGCCCCCTGTTTTCATAGTGTTAAATGATTTTCGGTGAAAACAGGGTGCGCCTTGATTTACCATAAACCGACCTGAAATATCATTCATTTATTTTCCATCAAAAATTGTAGATTGCCACCCTTAATGGCAGGCATCCTTGCTTGCCTTGTGATAAGGTTTAGGTTGAAAGTCCCTTGCAGCGAGTGTTAAGGGACTTTTGTTATAAACCGCATTTTTTGATGAATCATTCAAACTTAGGCTCCAAGTTTTTCAAATAATTGCGAACATAGTGTTTGCAGGAGGCTGAGAAGGGGCTCTAACAAAAAGCGCTGGTATTCTTGAATGTCTTTATTACCATGAACCATATTGTTTCTGACTGCATATATGATTTTTAGGATTGCCATTATTTTAACGTCTGAAGATTCGGATTTTAACCCGAGAAGCAGTTCTTTATCTCGTTCTGATTTAGAATTTCCAGCCCGGTCAAGCACGATGTTAAAATAACCTTCTTCAATGATCCATATTAAAGAATGAATATCTTTTTCATTACCCCATTCCAAAAATTGGTTGTAAATATTTTCTTCCCCTAAATACTGTGCTACAAGATCAGTTGCTTTATGATTGTCATCGTCTTTAGCCCTTAATTTAACATTTTGCTTTGCAAGTGAAGCCGGGACTTCATTATACAGCATGTTATATCCGGTATAGGTTGTCGAATATTTATCATACAATCCGCTAATCGTATCGACATTATAACCGTCCGCTTTCTGGCGATGGTTGTTATATTTCTGTATTAACTCCTCAGTCATCGTTCGATTTACTACTGCTTAATCTTTTCCAGTTGTTGTAAGTTATTTAGCGCTACCTTTTGTGTCTTACCATTGGAAAAGTTAGTGAACAAAAACGCCGAGCCATCGAAGCCATCCTGAAACGAGCCAGTAAATCCTTCGCCTGTTTCGATCATTAGATAAATCAGATCACCAAACTGGAGGTGCAATTTTTGAAAATATATTTGGTCTATATACATGATTGAAGATACTAAACAATATGTTGTATAACGGTTTAAAAGAAAAAGGAAAAAAAGAAAGCATAATAAATTACCCGCAATAAGGCAAATGGAAACGGAATAAGTCCCGTAGGGCGAGCGCGCCGCGCTAAGAAGGCGGCTCGTTATGCCGTAGTCTTTTGCGGATATATGAATTCTACGAATTGCGGGTAAAGCTTTGCTGTACTTTTTTTGTTTTAACCTGACCACACTTCTCTTGGTGTTCTATGCCCCTTAACAGGTTTAACATAAATTAACATTTCTATGAAGTTTAATTTTGTAATAATTGACCTGTAAATCATATGTTTGTATCAAATGAAGTATGTAGGAATCATATTCAGCGTTTACATGACCTTACTGGCAGTGTTGCCATGCAGGGACAGTGACGACTTTGGGGATATGGTGAAATCTTATACTACTTTTACTAAAAGCCATTCAGGTGACGAAAAAGCAGGCAAAGAAACCTGCACGCCGTTCTGCACCTGTTCCTGCTGTTCTACTGTTCGGACGCTAACACCCTACCATCACGTGGGGAGCGTTTTCATACAAGAAGTTAAAAAAACTTTCGGTGAGCCGACAGTTCCGGCGCTTCTTGAACAATCCATTTCTATCTGGCAGCCGCCTCAGATCGGTTAATACATTCGCTTCAATTTTGTTCGTGATGGGATAGCGTCTGCGCTATGCCACAAGCACGTTTACGTATTAACCATAAATCCATGTTTGATAAGATCATTGCGTTCTCGATCAGCAATAAGCTGGTCGTAGGGGCATTTATAATATTATTAGTAGCGGCCGGTATTTTTTCGCTTACACGCCTGCCAATTGATGCACAGCCTGACATTACCAATAACCAGGTTCAAATTATTACCCAGGCACCTACTTTGGGCGCTCAGGAAGTGGAGCAATATATTACCGCGCCGATAGAACTGGCGATTGCCAACGTGCCTAAAGTAATTGAAAAACGGTCAATTTCCCGTTCCGGACTGTCGGTGATAACGGTAGTATTTGAGGACAATGCAGATATCTATTGGGCGAGGCAGCAGATCAGCGAAGGTTTAAAGGAAGCTGAAAGTCAGATTCCCAAAGACACCGGCGAACCTATGTTGGCACCTATCACGACCGGCCTCGGGGAGATCTACCAGTATGTCATACATACAAAACCCGGCTATGAAAACAAATATTCCGCTACAGACCTGCGTACCATGCAGGATTGGATCGTCCGCAGACAACTGGCCGGAACCCCTGGAATTGCCGAAATCAGCGGTTGGGGCGGCTATGTGAAGCAATACGAGATCGCTATTGACAACGAAAGGCTGAACAGCCTTAATATTACGATCAGCGATATTTATACTGCACTTGAAAAGAATAACCAAAACACAGGTGGATCGTACATTGAACAGCGAAGTAACGCCTATTTTATCAGGGGGCTGGGTCAGGTTAAAACACTGGATGATATTGAACATATCGTGGTTAAGAACCGTGAAGATGCACCTGTGGTTATCGGTGATATTGCCAAGGTGCAATATGGCAGTGCTAACCGCTATGGCGCAGTTACCCGTAACGGACAAGGCGAAGTCGTTGCCGGTGTCGCCCTGATGCTAAAAGGTGAGAATTTCAGTGATGTTATCGAGCGCGTTAAGGAACGCATGGCCCAGGTACAAAAGTCATTGCCCGAGGGTGTGGTCATTGAGCCGTTCATTGACCGTACGGAACTTGTTGGCAGGGCTATGGGTACGGTAGAACGGAACCTTATAGAAGGCGGCCTTATCGTCGTTTTTGTATTGGTCCTGCTGTTGGGTAACTGGCGTGCAGGTTTAGTAGTTGCTTCCGTTATTCCCCTGGCCATGCTGTTCGCCGTAACGCTGATGTATCTCTTTGGGGTATCCGGAAATTTGATGAGCCTGGGTGCAATTGACTTTGGACTGATCGTGGATGGGGCGGTTATTATTGTCGAAGCCATCGTTCACCGGATCACAGAAAGCAACCGCTTCGCAGGCAAAGAAACACTTGATCAATCTGAAATGGATGGCGAAGTTTACGAAGCAGCATCCAAGATCAGGGACAGCGCCGCTTTTGGCGAGATCATCATCCTTATCGTTTATCTGCCGCTTTTCGCACTGGTAGGTATCGAAGGAAAGATGTTCCGGCCAATGGCAGAAACGGTAGCTTTCGCCATCCTGGGTGCTTTTATCCTTTCGCTGACCTATGTGCCTATGGCAAGTGCCTTATTTTTAAGTAAGAAAACCCACCATAAGCGGAATATTTCTGACCGGCTGGTTGATGCCATGCACCGCATTTATACGCCGGCGTTAAACGCCGTGCTGAAGGCTAAAAAGTTTACCGTTTTTTTGTCTGTCGTTTTATTAGCCATCGCCCTGTGGGCTTTTGCTAAAATGGGCGGTGAGTTCATCCCGACTTTAGAAGAAGGTGATCTGACGGTTGAAATTGCCATGATGCAAGGCACCTCACTATCGCAGGTAGTGCAGACCTTTGGAAAAGCAGAGAAGCTCTTAAAGCAGAAGTTCCCGGAGATCAAGCAGGCAGTAACCCGTATAGGAAGCGCGGAAGTGCCTACAGACCCGATGCCGTTCGAGCGTGGTGATATGATGCTATCTATGAAACCGAAAGATGAATGGACTTCTGCCGGTGATCGCGCTGAAATAATGGAGAAGATCGAAGAAACACTAAAAGATATTCCCGGCATTAATGTAGAAGTTACCCAACCTATGCAGATGCGATTCAATGAGCTGATGACAGGTATACGGCAGGATGTTGCCATTAAAATTTTTGGCGATGATCTGGACGTATTGGCTTCCCAGGCGTATCAAACTGCAAAACTGATCAGCGGCGTTAAGGGGGTAAGTGAACCAATGGTAGAAAAGGTAAGCGGCTTGCCCCAGGTAGCGGTTGTTTATGACCGCCATAAGATCGCCCAATATGGTTTGAACATTGAAGATGTCAACACGGCGTTAAGTACCGCTTTTGCCGGTCGGGTGGCTGGTGCGGTGTTCGAGGGTGAGAAACGTTTTGAGATCGTTTTGCGCCTAAGCCGTGAACTGCGTTCCGATATAGTGAACATCGAAAACCTTTATATCCCGCTTCCAAGCGGCAGCAAGGTTCCGTTAAGCCAGGTGGCATCGATCAGAACCGAGGATGCACCCTCACAGATCAGCCGTGAGGATGGTAAACGCCGGATCTACGTTGGCTTTAACGTCCGCGGCCGTGATGTGGAAAGTACGGTTAAGGAGATACAGGAGCTCTTAAATCAAAAATTAAAAATGCCTGCCGGTTATTACACGACCTATGGCGGACAGTTCCAAAATTTGCAGGAAGCCAAAGGCCGTTTAGCTATAGCTGTGCCGGTAGCACTGCTGCTGATCCTCGTGTTGCTGTATTTTACCTTCCGTTCCGTTAGAGAGACCCTCCTGATCTTTTCTGCCGTACCGCTATCAGCAATTGGTGGTGTTGCTGCCTTGTACTTACGAGGAATGCCTTTTAGTATCAGCGCAGGCGTCGGTTTTATCGCCCTTTTTGGTGTTGCCGTTTTGAACGGGATCGTTCTGATCGGTTATTTCAACCAGCTTCAAGCTGAAGGCATTACCGATATCATCGAGCGTGTAAAGAAAGGAACGCAGGTCAGGTTAAGGCCCGTGTTGATGACGGCCTCTGTAGCTTCGTTAGGTTTCCTGCCGATGGCTATATCGTCTACCGCTGGTGCCGAAGTGCAAAGGCCCTTGGCAACGGTTGTGATCGGCGGGCTAATATCAGCGACCTTGCTTACCTTACTGGTTCTTCCGGTGCTTTATATTCTTTTTACCAAAAATCATCCGCCAAAAACAGACAAGACAATGCCATTATCACCCAAGATCGGAGCTATCTTATTGTTTCTTACAGGCAGCTTAATTGCTTCGTCGGTCAACGCGCAGAGTGATAAACCGCTTACCTTATCAGAGAGCATTGAGACCGCAATCCGAAATAATCCGCAATTGCGCAGAGCAACGCTGGAGATCGGTCAGAACCGAACTTTACAAGGTACGGCATTCGACCCCGCCAAAACCGACATCACCCTTACACAAGACCCTACATCCGGTGGGAATATCGATAATAGTTTGGGGATCACCCAAAGCTTTGCTTTTCCGACCGTTTACAGCGCTCAGGCAAAAGTACTCAAAGCACAGACCGCATTGAGCGAACGCTCAAAAGCTATTACCGAAAACGAAGTCGTCAAACAGGTCACAGCAGCCTATTACGAGGTTCAATATGCGCAGAATAAGTTACGGCAGCTTACCAGCCAGGATAGCTTATATAAACGCTTTTCAGAGCGGGCGGCTTTGCGCTATAAAACAGGTGAAACCTCCTACCTTGAACAGCTTTCGGCTACGAACGCTTACAAAGAGATCAGCGTTTCCAGGCGACAGGCGGAAGCGGATGTACTGATCGGCAGGCAGGAATTACAGCAGTTATTGAGCATTAACTATTTGCCTGCAATAACTGATGGGCCTTTAGAAAAGCTTTCTTTTATTGCTGCCGATAGTATTGTGACCAGCAATCACCCACAAGTAGCTTATTATGAACAACGAAATGCTTTAGCTGATGCACAACTGAAAGCGGAAAAAAGCCGTTATTTCCCTGACCTGACCATTGGTTATCGCCAACAACTTTTAGTCGGCGCGTTTAATCCTGCCAATATCAGCCGCAACTATTTTCCCGGCACCAGGGTTGGTGGTTTTGAAGTCGGTGTTTCGGTGCCATTATTTTTCGGTGCTCAAAAGAGCAGGGTTAAAGCCGCCCAGGTGGGACAGCAGATCGCTCAGGCTGAACAGCAGAACGCCAGCCTTTTACTCAACAAGCAATATAATCAGGCACTGCAGCAACTCGCTAAATATGAGGCGGCAGTCCGCTATTACGACGAAGGTGGTTTAAAGCAGGCAGCCGAGCAAATACGGATCGCCCAGTTTGCTTATAGCAAGGGTGAGATCGGCTATGTCGAATTTATTCAGAATATGACACAGGCCATGAACATCCGCCTGTCCTATCTTTCAGCACTTCGTGATTACAACCAGGCGGTTATTGAACTTACTTACCTCACTACAACATCGAAATCAAAATGAGACTATTCCGTTTAAAAAAATATAAAACAGCGTTCGCGCTGACACTTGTCGCAACTATCATTTTGGCGTCCTGCACACAGCAACCCAAGACAGAAGAAAAAGAAGCAGCGGAGAAGGAAAAACCTAAAAACAAAACTGTCGGTATAACCATTTCTCGAAGCCAGTTGGATGCCGTTGGTATTCAATTAGGCTATTTGGAGCAAAAGAATTTAAAGTCGGTCGTTAAGGCCAGCGGCCAGTTGGAGGTGCCACCACAGAATAAAGCAGAAGTTACCTTGCTGATGGGCGGCGTTGTCAATCAGGTGTTCGTTCTGGAAGGACAGCATGTCAACAAAGGTCAAAAATTGGCTGCTATAGAAAATAACCAACTGATCCAATTACAGCAGGATTATATGGCTGCACAAAGCAGTCTGATGTATGCTACCAAAGAATATGAACGGCAAAAAGAACTGAATGAGGCAAACGCCGGTACGGGAAAGGTGTATCAGCAATCACAAAGCGCGTTACAGACCGAACAAGCTAAGGTAGCTGCATTAAGCCGTCAGCTTCGGCAGGTAGGCGTAAGTCCTGAGAGTGCATCACATGGCCGTTTTATCACACAGATTCCGGTATACGCGCCGATCAGCGGTACTATCGGGAAGATCGTTATTCAGACCGGCTCTTATGCCGAACCTGCAAGACCGCTGATGAACATCATTGATAACTCAAAAGTGCATTGCGATTTGGTCGTGTATGAAAAAGACCTGTTTAAGGTTAAGGCTGGTCAGCATGTTTATTTCACCTTGACCAACCAGAATAACAGGGAGATCACAGGAAAGATCTACGGGGTGAACCAATCTTTCGAAAATGAAAGCAAGGCGATCATCGCCCATGCAGTGATCGAACAGGCTGCCAAAAGTAATCTTATCCAGGGAATGTATGTCTCCGCCTTAATTGACGTTGGCCAGCAATTGGCGACTGCCGTTCCAACTGAAGCCGTCATAAAAACCGGTGGTAAGGAATATATCTATTACTTAGTCAAGGTAATGGAGAAAGATAAAGACGAAACCGCAAAGGATAAAGACGATAAGCCAAAGCCGGGAAGAAAGTATGTGTTTGAAAAAGCAGAGGTCGTGACGGGCGTAACGGACCTGGGCTATACCGAAGTCAGGCTGGTGACGTCGCTGCCAAAAGATGTGAAGATCGTAACAAAGGGTGCCTTTTATATCCTTTCATCAGAAAGCGCCACAGGGGAAGACGAAGAATAGAATTGAACTTAAAAACGCAGGCAATTAGTCTGCACGAAGGAAAAGATCATGGAAACGATTGTAATTGCAGATGATGTCATATTGAAGGATTTAGTAAACGAGAAAACACGCCGGAAGGCTTTCGGCCAGTTGCTCGCTAAATATCAGCAGCAGATTTACTTCTTTATCCGTCACCAGGGCCTGGATCACGAGGATACTGACGAGGTCACACAGGACGTATTTCTGACGATCTATAGAAACGTTAGTGCATTAAAACTATTGGATGAACTCGACTGGATCATCTACGGGTTCGCAGCGGAAGCCTGTAAGAAGTATTTTAAATTGAAGCCCCTGGAAGAATGGCTCCCAACAATGACCGCTCACCTGAAACAAAAAGGTTTCAGTTTTAAGAACATCGCATTCAGGCTCGAATTACCGCTAAAAGAGGTCAAGTACGCTTATCATACGTTCCTGTCGAAACAAACAGCGGTGCAAAACGCTTAACTACCATATCATGAAAGAAGAACAAGAAAACCAGGTACGGCAAGAACAATTCAAATCGGATGAACATTTAGCCAATACCTCGGGCGCTGAAAAAGAGGCCCATGAGGCTGACCAACATGCCGCGTCTGAACACGATCATGATGACGAAGATGAATCTTTAGATCTTACGAAAGCACCGGCAGAGGAAGAAACCTGGCTGAGCCATTGGCCGCTGCTTACCGCGCTGCTTATTTTGATCGTCATGCTGACGCTCGAATATGGGTTTAAGTACCAACCGCCATTTCCCGTCAATCTGATCATTTTTTTGATTGCATTCGGGTTGGCTGGCTACAATGTTTTGGCTATGGCCTGGCGCAAGGCAAAGCATTTTGATTTTTTCAATGAGTTTTTCTTAATGAGCGTAGCGACCATCGGTGCTTTCAGCATTGGTTCCTACAGTGAGGGCGTTGCCGTAATGGTTTTCTATTCCATAGGCGAATGGTTTCAGGATGCTGCCGTGAATAAAGCAAAGAAAAGCATTAAGGCGTTGTTGGATATCAGGCCGGATAAGGTAACTGTTATGCGTGGCGGTAAGCCAACTGAAACAGACCCGAAAACTGTTAAGGTGGATGAGGTCATTCAAGTGAAAGCAGGTGAAAAAGTTGCGCTGGATGGTGAACTTTATTCAGATGCCGCCAGTTTCAACACCGCAGCCTTGACCGGTGAGAGTAAACCGGATACTAAACGTAAGGGCGAAAAGGTACTTGCGGGTATGATCAATTTGGACAAAGTGAGCGAGGTACAGGTCAAGGCGCTGTTTAAAGACAGTAAGCTCAGCCAGATACTGGAAATGGTGCAGGATGCGACCGCCCGTAAATCTCAAACGCAGCTTTTTATCAGCCGCTTTGCTAAAATTTATACACCGATAGTCTTTGCACTGGCCTTGTTGGTATGCTTTGCACCCTACTTTTTTACAGACCCTTATAACTTTCATCAATGGTTTTATCGGGCATTGGTGTTTTTAGTGATCAGCTGCCCTTGTGCGCTGGTGGTTTCCATCCCATTGGGCTATTTTGGAGGCATTGGGCTGGCTTCAAGAAATGGTATTTTATTCAAAGGCTCGAACTTCCTGGACGTAATGACCAAGATCAACACCGTCATTATGGACAAGACCGGCACACTTACTAAAGGCGTGTTTAAAGTACAGGAAGTTGTTACCGAGAATTTTGATAAGAATGAACTGATCAGAACCGCCGCTGCTATCGAAGCCAATTCTACACACCCTATTGCCAAAGCCGTCGTTGAATATGCAGGTCAGCAGGAAGGTCAATTAAAGGCAGAAAACGTCGAAGAAATATCAGGTCATGGTTTGAAGGGAACAGTTAACGGCAAAACGGTACTTGCCGGGAATGCCAAGCTGCTCAAAAAGTTTAATATAAGTTATCCTGCTGACGTAGATAATTTGGTTGACACCGTTGTGGTACTGGCCGTTGATGATAAATATGCGGGTTATATCACGATTGCTGACGAAATTAAGGAAGATGCAAAAGAGGCAATTGAGCGAATGCATGCTTTAAAATTGCAGACCGTCATGTTATCAGGGGACAAACAGGCGGTAGTAGATAAAGTTGCTAAGGCACTTGGCATCGATAAAGCTTTTGGTGATCTGTTACCAGACGGAAAAGTGGAAAAAGTACAAGGGTTCAAAAATGCGGGCAGTCGTATCGCTTTTGTCGGTGATGGAGTGAATGATGCGCCGGTAGTTGCGCTTGCTGATGCCGGCATTGCGATGGGCGGCTTAGGCAGTGATGCGACGATAGAGACAGCGGATATTGTAATTCAGAACGATCAGCCTTCTAAACTTACCTCCGCGATTGAGATCGGCAGGATTACTAAACGGATCGTATGGCAAAACATAACCATTGCCATGGTGGTAAAGGTCATCGTTTTGGTTCTTGGTGCTGGTGGTGTCGCTAATCTGTGGGAAGCAGTGATCGCAGATGTAGGTGTCGCTTTGCTGGCCATTTTAAATGCGGTGCGGATTCAGCGGATGACGTTGCATGAGTGAATGCAGGCGAACAAAGCAAAGTTTCACAGCGCTATTGGCGTTCGCTTAAAGTTCTTTCTTTAAGCCTTTCGGAAATAGGCATGGTTATATTGGTTACCCCAGAGGCAAACGATCTTTTCCGGCTTGTCCGCAAAAAATTCATCATAGGCCAATTTAACACCGGGATTGATATCAAGGCCTTCAGCACCTGCTTCGGCATCATAATAATCCATCAGGATACAAATAGCATTCTTGCTCATGCGTGGATAAATGCTTTCGAAACAATGGAGCATCACCGCTTTGTGTTCCAACTTGTCGCCACCAAAACCGCAATCAATATGAACAAACGCGATCTCCGCAGGTAACTCGTTCGGTAACGTGGTTTTAAAATCACCCTTATGAACAATGGGCTGCTTCAGTTTGGCCTTTTCAAAATTGGCTTTCAGTTGTTCCTCAACACTTCCTTTAACAGTGAAGGTGGCGAAAAAGCTGTCGTACAAATGAAGCTGTTTTGAAGAAGCGTTTAATTCAATCACTTTTTCAAAAATAAGCGCGCATTGACCTGTGAAGCAACCTAACTCTACAACATCACCCGCAACTCCGTTGAAGATCACGGAATCTAATAAGTGATAATAATTGATGCGCTGTTCAGGCGTATTCATATCTACATTGGTATCCAATTGTTTAACCTGGTAACCGGTACGCATGAACCGCAGTCCTTTGTTAACGAAATCTACCAACGCTGACCGTTTCAATTCATTTACGGCATACGGCTGTTTGACCAGGAAGTAATTGTCCATGAGGTTATAAGTTTACAAGGTGTTTAGACAATAGTTTAAACTATCAACCAATATTCAATAATAGTAAAATTGTGGCAAACGCTGAAACTTAAACGGTATTCTGTAAAATTTCCGCATAATCCTGTAACGCAAATTTTCGGTGGCCCCGTAATTTTGTACCATAAATAAAGAATAATGGCAGCGCAATCGATCACCACAATTACTTTTCCCGTTACCGGCATGACCTGTGCAGGCTGCGCATCAAGCGTTGAATCAATGCTCGGCGCACAAAACGGTGTTGAGCAAGCGGCTGTGAACTTTGCAACGCAAACCGTAAAGGTCGAATTTCACCCTGAAATCGTTGCACCAGAAGTGTTAAAACGTTCATTACAGTCGGTAGGTTACGACCTGCTCATAGATACAGCTAACGGTAAAGAACAGCAGGAACAAATCCGGGAAACTCACTACCGTGCATTAAAGAGAAATATCCTATGGGCTGGTGCCCTTACCTTACCCGTAGTGATCATCGGTATGTTCTATATGGACATGCCTTATGCCAATTACATCATGTTATTGCTGACCGCGCCCGTGCTTTTTGTTGCAGGACGTAACTTTTTTATCGGGGCCTGGAAACAGGCAAAGCATGGACGCGCCAATATGGATACGCTGGTAGCTATGAGTACGGGCATTGCTTTCCTTTTCAGCGTCTTCAATACCGTTTACCCGGATTTCTGGCACAGGCAGGCCTTGCACCCGCATGTATATTACGAGGCGGCCTCGGTTGTCATTGTCTTTATCATGCTGGGAAAATTGCTCGAAGAACGGGCAAAATCCAACACGTCTTCCGCTATCAAAAAGCTAATCGGACTCCAGCCAAAGACTGTTTTACTGATCACTCCGGCAGGTGAAAAGGTTATGCCGGTAGAAGAAGTCAGGGTTGGTGACTTGTTGCTGGTACGCCCTGGTGAAAAGATCCCCGTCGATGGTACGGTACAGGAGGGTCATTCCTATGTCGATGAAAGCATGATCAGTGGCGAACCTGTCGCTGTAGCAAAGCAAAGCGGCGACCCGGTTTTCGCGGGCACGATCAATCAAAAAGGCAGTTTTCAGTTCCGTGCTGAAAAAGTCGGCAGTGAAACGCTCCTCGGACAGATCATTAACCTTGTACAGGAGGCGCAGGGCTCTAAAGCGCCGGTTCAAAAACTGGTCGATAAAATTGCAGGTATATTCGTGCCGGTCGTAATGCTGATCGCGCTGATAACATTAGGTGCCTGGCTGCTATTCGGCGGTCAGCAAGCCTTAACGCAAGGGCTTTTGGCAATGGTGACGGTGCTGGTGATCGCCTGTCCTTGTGCGCTTGGCCTGGCTACGCCCACCGCTGTAATGGTCGGTATTGGCAAGGGCGCTGAAAATGGCATCCTGATCAAAGACGCGGAAGCACTTGAAATCGGTTATCAGGTGAATGCAGTCGTGCTGGATAAGACAGGGACGATCACGGAAGGCAAACCAGTAGTAACAGACCTGATCTGGGCGAATCAGGCGGCTGGTAAAGAAAATCCCTTAGCTGCAATACTGTTATCACTCGAACAGCAATCGGAACATCCACTTGCGACAGCAGTTGTAGCCTACTTAAAGGAGCAAAACACGGGAACTGTAGCGTCGAACTATTTTCACAGTCTCACCGGTCAGGGAATTGAAGGCATGTTCGACGGACAGCCGTTCTATGCCGGTAACCTGAAACTCGTAGATTCCTGTAAAACCAACTTGCCTGATGAACTTCGTGTTGCGGCAGAAGCACTATCTGGTTGGGGTAAAACGGTCATCTATTTCGCTTCACATCTTTCTGTACTGGCGATTGTTGCCCTGCAAGACCGGGTGAAAATTACTTCTGCCCAAGCGATTGCCGAATTACAAGGCAGTGGTATCACGGTCTATATGCTCACCGGTGACCACGCGGTTACTGCTGCACATATCGGTAAAGAGGCCGGTATCACTGAAATTATTGCAGGTGCTTTACCGGCCGACAAAGCGGAGTTTGTGAAGACCTTGCAAAGCCAGGGCAAAATAGTCGCGATGGTAGGTGATGGCATCAATGACAGCCAGGCGCTGGCACAGGCTAACCTTTCTATAGCAATGGGCCATGGTTCGGACATCGCCATGGATGTAGCTAAGATCACGCTCGTCTCTTCCGATCTCTTACAGATACCCAAAGCACTTAAACTGTCCCGGCTCACTGTTCGTACAATTCGGCAAAATCTGTTCTGGGCATTTATCTATAACCTCATCGGCATTCCGCTGGCTGCCGGCATATTGTATCCGTTCAACGGCTTCCTGCTTAATCCCATGATCGCGGGTGCAGCTATGGCCCTTAGTTCTGTATCGGTGGTCAGCAACAGCCTTCGGCTTAAATATTCAAAAATTAACATATAGCATAAAAACAATGGAAACTCTAAAATTCAAGACCACCATCAAATGTGGTGGCTGCATAGCAACGGTAACCCCGGTACTTAATAATTTGGACGGCGTACAAAAATGGGAGGTCGATACGGCTAACCCTGATAAGGTACTGACTGTAGATACAAATAAAGGTTTGAATCCTAATGAAGTGATTAGCGCATTGAAGGCCAAAGGCTTTCAGGCAGAAGTCATCAAATAAACCGATATTTGTAAGAGCCGCACTGAAAGGCAGGAATAGCGCTTTGACTATTAAGAAAAAACGGTAGCTTTTAAACAAATGTAACTTTTTTGTGTATCTAATATAATGAGAAAATTCGGTGCCTTCGGCTTGGCTGCGTTTTACCTGTTGCTGACAACGGGTATGTTCGTATGCCTGGTTCACTGCGGTGCCGAATTTTTATTGGAAAAGTCGGGCCACGAATTAACGGCGCTTGCGCTTGATGACCATATGGGCGATGGCCACGATGAAGAATCTCTTGCCGGACATGATAGCGACCATCATGAGGACAAAGAACATGGACACAAAAAATCTTGTGGTGAAGGTAAAGATTGCAGTTGCTGTAACCAGCACGGCAATTATGTGATCAAAGAAAACTCTTCCGCTTCGCTGGAATTTCAACTGAGCGCATTACAGGTCGCCGTGATTTTTTTACCTTATGATTCAGCAGCGCCTGTTCGGGGCATTTATGAGGCTAAAGTATCCTGGTTAAACGCCACGGGGCCGCCGCGGTCGGCTGTACAGCCTTTATTTCTTAAATACCGTTCTCTTCTGATCTGATTCAAGCATTGCCGCATTTCTGCGGCCTGAAGTAGTATTGCCTTCACTTTCTTTAGCTTGAATTAAAACATGACATTATATATTAAAAATATGGTTTGCGACCGCTGCATTATGGTCGTTAAACAACAACTGGAAAATTTAGGTTTCCGCGTCACTGCAATTGCTCTAGGCAGCGCGGATGTACAGCCTGAGCCGGATGCCGTTCAATTAAGTGCTGTTTCCTCCGCTCTGAAGCTGCTTGGCTTCGAACTGATTGACAATGAAAAAGACCGCGTTGTGCAGCGCATCAAAGACCTGATCATTGAAAAGGTCCATCACAGCGACCTTGCCGACAATCGCCTTAGTTTTTCAGATTACCTGTCCGATCAGGTTCATAAGGATTATACCTACCTCAGCCGGATGTTCTCGGAATCCGAGGATACCACCATAGAAAAATTCATTATTCAGCAAAAGATCGAAAAAGTGAAAGAACTGCTGGAGTACGGTGAACTCAACATGAATGAGATCGCCTGGAAAATGGGCTACAGCAGCAGCGCCCATTTGTCCACACAGTTCAAAACCATAACCGGGTTAACGCCGAGCCAGTATAAATCCTCCGATCAGCTGCCCAGAAAATCATTAGATAAGGTATAAAGCATTTGTTATGAAAAACCTGAAGACAGTACTCCTAATAAGTTATCTCTGCGTGACTTTGGTTGCCCATGCCCAACAACATGAAATGCCCGGTATGAACATGAATTCATCGCAGAAAAATCAGCCTGAAAAATCAAAAATTTCGCAAACAAACCCGAAAACGAAAGCGAGTACGGCGCAAAAGCGATCGAGGAAAAGAACGGCGAACAGGAAAGGTGTGGGTAGCATGATTGGAATGAAAATGAACCATTCCGATAGTGGTATAATGCCCGGAAGAAAAATGCCGGAAAAGTCCGCTGCAAATAGCATGCAAAATATGGACATGTCTGAGCCAGCACATGGAATGAGTATGGGAACAGGCAGCATGCCGGGCATGAAGATGACCGCACAGCCGGCGAATCCAGGCGATACCATTAAAAGTACGTCATCCACACTAAATGATCACCTTATTCATGCAGGCAAACGGGTATATTATGATCTTAATATCGGCGATACCATAGTTAACTACACCGGTAAGCGCGTCAAAGCCCTGGCTATTAACGGCCAGATACCAGGCCCTGTTTTAAGATTTACGGAAGGTGACACGGCTTATATCCGTATCCATAACCACCGAAAAACTACAACATCTATCCACTGGCACGGCTTGCTCGTACCCAATAAATACGATGGCGTACCTTACATCAGTACCGTGCCCATAGAACCAGGCACGACGTTTACGAACGTCATACCCATCCGTCAGACCGGTACCTACTGGTATCATACTCACACCGAGTTAGACGAGCAGGCTGGCCTATACGGCCCTATTGTGATACAGCCGCAGGTTCGCAAAGATAATTACCCGGAACAGGTCTTTATGTTGTCCGATTGGACCGATTACCGGCCAAAAGAGGTTTTAAGAATGCTTAAGCGGGGCAGCGACTGGTTCTCTATCCAGCGGGGCAGCGTACTGAGCTATGGCGGAGCTATAGAAAAGGGTTACCTGAGCGACAAATTGAAGCTGGACTGGATGCGTATGCCAGCGATGGACCTTGTGGATGTAAAATATGACCGTTTTCTGGCCAACGGGCAAGGCAATCAGGATTTTACACGGTTCAAGGCTGGGGAAACCGTGAAGATGCGCATCATTAATGGTTCAGCGTCCAGTTACTTCTGGCTTAATTATGCAGGCGGGTCAATGACCGTGATAGCTGCGGATGGCTTAGCTGTAAAGCCAGTTCAGGTCGATAAAATTTTAATTGGAACAGCTGAGACTTATGACGTGCTCATTAAGATACCTGCCTCCGGTAAATATGAATTCCGGGCCACGGCGCAGGATATTACCGGAAAAGTTTCGGCATGGTTTGGTAGCGGCAAAGAATTTAAAACCACGGACATTCCAAAAGTGCCCTATTACCGGTTTACCCATACTTTCAATCAAATGATGGGCATGATGAATATGCCCATGAACTCCGTTCCGAATTCCAAAGTAAAAAACGACGGTCTCGAGTTTTCAAAAAGTGATGGGATGATGAAGATGGGAAATATGAAGATGAATGGACAAGATCCCAGTCGTCAAAATATGCAGAAAATGAACATGCCCGGAATGAAGATGGATCAAATGTCCGGAATGGCCTCCGATAGTTCAAAGAATGGAAAGCAAGATAAGGAAAAAACGCCGGGTATGGCCATGCAGCCGGGAATGGACGATATGAACATGGGTGGGATGGCTATGAAAATGAAAGATGATGGGAAAGGAACGCCTATGGGGCCCGGCCAATCCATGCTGCTGGGTTTAGGCGGGAAAGGAAAAATTCTAAGCTATGATATGCTGGAGGCTAATTCTACTACAGCCATTGAAGGAAAACACACTGTTCGAACCTATCATTTATATCTTACTGGCAGCATGCTACGTTACACCTGGTTTATCAATAATAAACCGCTATCAGAAGCAGACAGGTTACTAATCAGGAAAGGAGAAATTGTCCGCTTTGTGTTTCATAATACGACGATGATGGAACACCCGATGCACCTGCACGGACATTTTTTTCGTGTACTGAATGCTAAAGGCGATTCCGCACCACTTAAACATACGGTGAGTATTGAACCGATGAAGGTACAAACGATAGAGTATCTGGCCGACGAAGCACACGACTGGTTTTTCCATTGCCACACACTTTATCACATGATGTCAGGTATGGCAAGGGTGGTACGTTATGAAGATTCGCCAAGTAACCCTGATGTAGCGAAATATCAGCCGAACAACCCGGTAATTAATGATGACCGGCAGTTTTACACCTGGGCGCAGCTGTCCTTTCATTCTCAGACCAACACCGGAAGCATCTTTGTCTCCAATACCCGTTATGAGTTCAATGCAAACTACCGTGCGAGCTACGATGGAAGATACGAATTTGAACCGCGCGCGGAACGTTACCTGGATAACCCGCAATACCTTGCGGCTTATATCGGTGGAAGCTTTGAAAAAAACACGAAGGGTGGCCGGTTCACACAGTATAGTGAAAATAGTGCAGTTGTAGGCTTAAGATACTTGTTGCCGCTATTTATACAAACGGATGCACGCGTCAGCTCAAAAGGAAAGTTCCGATTTGCTTTGAGCAGGGAAGACATCCCGCTTTCCAGCAGGCTTTATCTTGGTGCGTCTTATAATACTGACAAGGAATTCCAAATGGATACGCGGTATGTGCTCACCAAATATTTTGCGTTATCACTCAGTTACGATAACCAGTACGGCTTTGGAGGGGGCCTTACTGTCATTTACTAATTCAAACGCATTAAATTTTAATAATCAATAATATCTATGAAAACATCAATTGTAATGATTCCACTTTTTGCGCTAGGCGCAACAGGAATGAACGCCGAAATGGCAATGAACGGCCGATTAATGAGCAGCCACTACTATCCAACGACGGATGTATCAATGTTAGCTCAAATGCAAGGCGACCCGCTTATGGAAGCAATGAATAAAATGATGAAGGAGATGCATGCTCAGCAGATGAAGGGTAATATCGACCTTGATTTTGCAACTATGCTCAGAATTCACCACATGGGCGCAATTGACATGGCCAAGGTGGAAGTGCAGCAGGGTAAAGATGCCGTAATGAAAAGTTTGGCACAAAAAATAGTGGACGCGCAAACTAAGGAGGTTACAGAGCTTGATCAATTAATCCCTACCCTACAAAGCGGAAATAAAAATTATGATCCGGCCAATAAAAATTCAGGTGCGGGTAAGGCTATGAGTGACAATATGATGGCGATGATGAAAACTGGGAACATGTCCATGTCTTCCATAGATCATGAATTTGCAGATATGATGACCAAGCACCACAAAGACGGGTTGATAATGGCGAAAAGCATCTTAGCAAATGCAAAAAATGGCAAGCTCCGATCGATGGCTCAAAAATCCATTCCTGAACAAACCAGTGATATCAGTAAAATGGAACATTGGATGCAATCACATAAATAAATAAGGGGATAACTAAAAACTGAAACCATGAAAAACGTAATAAAATTGACCTGGCTACTGGTTATCGCAGGCTTTTTTGCTGCCTGTACGAAAGACAACAATGAAATCAAAATTCAGAATCACGATCAGGATCAGATGATGAGCATTATGCATCAAATGATGTCGAAAATGGATACCATGAAGATGACGAAAGATCCCGACAACGATTTTGCTATGATGATGCGCATGCACCATCAGGGCGCAATTGATATGGCCAATCTCGAACTGAAAAGTGGCAGCGATGCAACAATGAAACAAATGGCCCAATCTATTATGACCAGCCAACAAGCAGAAATAACGCAGCTTACCGCCTTTCTCGCCTCACATCCACCTCATACCAACGATCCTGATTTTGATACCATGCAGATGGATAACATGAAAAAAGCAGGAAAACAGGCGGATTTGCAGATCATAAACGGGGACATCGACCACGACTTTGCTATTCTAATGATCGGCCACCATCAAAGTGCAATTGAAAACGCTCGTCTCGAACTTCTGCATGGGCAGGAACAGCGTATGAAAACGATGGCTACCAATATTATCGATGCACAAATGAAGGAAATAGATCAGTTCCAGGACTGGCTATTGGCCAGGGGCAATAAATAATGTAATTCACTAAGTTTATAACTATAAAACAAATGATTATGTCACATCAAAAATTTCAGGATTGTATCGATGAGTGTGTTGCCTGTGCAGTGGCTTGCAGCCATTGTGCAACTTCATGCCTTCAGGAAGAGGATATTAAGATGATGTCCCGTTGTATCCAATTGGATTTAGAATGCGCGGCAATATGCCGGGCTGCAGCAGAGGTCATGAGTTTGGGAAGCGGGTTCAGTGCACACTTGTGCAGGGTCTGTGCAGATGTTTGTAAAGCGTGCGGAGATGAATGCGCCAAGCACGATATGGAGCATTGTCAGGCTTGTGCGGAAGCTTGCCGCAAATGCGCCGAAGCTTGTGAGGAGATGGCAACTGCCGCTTAATCAACAAATTCAGCCATTGCCCCGTTTCGGGGCAATGGCTATTTAATTCTTTAATCAAAATTTACCAAAAAATGGAAAAAGGAAATTATAAAAAATTCGTCTTGATGCTGTTGGCATCCTACATCGTCATGTACGCCATCATGTACCTGGACGATGACCAAATTGACCATATTTATCTTAATATGACGCGGTTTTATATGACGCTCATCATGATCAGCGCGATGGCTCTCATCATGCTTGCCATGATGCGGATGATGTACCAGAATAAAAAGCTCAATGCGATCATTGTTATTTCCAGCGTCGCTGTTTTTGGGTTAGCACTGACAGGCGTTCGTACACAGGCCGGTATTGGTGACGTACAATACATGAAAGGGATGATCCCGCACCATTCCATTGCCATTATGACCAGTAAACATGCCAACATCAAAGATCCGGAAGTGAAAAAACTATCCCGTGACATTATTGATGCACAGGAAAAGGAGATTGCTGAAATGAAGCAGATTCTAAGTAGAATGGAAAAATAAATATCCGCAAAGGAAATTATCAATAGGAATATGAGTCGAGTGAAGAAAACATTGGTCTGGCTTTTTAAAGTGCTTTTCGTAAAAAAATGCTGTAGATAACATCTTCTCGCTTTTATAGTATATTAGTTTTTTTTAATACATGAGCGATCACTTATTATCTATAATTCATCAGTATAAAAATGATCAGGAATCAGTTTACAATACCTGGTTTATCAATAATGAAGAACGCTTAAAAGCCTTCCGCTCGATCCGGCGGGGTGTATTGCAAGTGATCGAAGACATCAAAAGCAAGCGTTTCGGGAACGATTTTAAAGGCAGTTCCCTGGAATTTGTGCTGTCCTGCATTACGGAACAAAAGCAGGTTTTCGAGGGCGCTTCGCATCCCTTTTACTGGAAGCCCAAATTGAGAATTCCTGATATCTACGAAAATCAGTCGAATAAGATCGCTTTCGGGCAATTCCTGGAAAATTGCATCCATGCAAAAAATGAAGAGCAGGTGGTTAAAGAGATTGAAAAATTGGATGCGCTTAAGATCAAAGGCCTGGGGCCTGCGGTAGCGAGTATCCTGTATTTCCTGCACCCCACCTGGATACCGCCGTTCAATACCGCGATCATCAATGGGTTCAATTACCTTTTTAAGGACAAAAAAAAATTAGGCAGTTGGGGCGAATACCTGAAGATCAGGGAGGTCATTATGGACATGAACCGCCAACATTGCAATGAATTATCGCTTGACACCGGTGCGTTCTCTGGATTGCTATTTGAGATCGGCACCCAAAAACTGCTTTTAGGAAAAGATGAATACCTTTCAGAGACCGAGCGTAACCGGTTGGAAAAACTCATTGAAAAACGTCATAAAGAAAAGCGTGCGGAAACTGCCGATGAACATCTTCACAATGAAATGCAGTTCCATCTGCTAAAGATCGGGCATGCACTCGGCTACGATGTGATCGCCGCCTCTAACGACCGCTCTAAAGAGTGGAACGGAAATAAGTTCACCTTTATTTCGCTGGCCAACTTCCCCCCGTTAGTTTTGGACAAAGAGGTACTGAACACCGTTAAGTTGATCGACGTTCTTTGGTTCCAAAAAGGCACCCCTAAAGTCATCGCCGCGTTTGAAGTGGAGAAAAGCACAAGTATCTATTCCGGGATACTGCGGCTGACCGATCTGAGTTGCAGCCTGAATAGCAAGGAGGAAGTATTATATCTCGTGGTGCCTGACCAACGCGAAAAAGATGTTGTTATGCAGCTTACCAGGCCATCGATCCGGCAAGGGAATATGGAAATGAAATACATTTGCTTTTCTGACCTTCGGCAGCATTGTGACGCGCTGTGCAAATTTGGCGACGATCATTCCATTATGCAGAAGATTGCAAAGGAAGCAGTGTAATGTTCGTAGCCTATAAAATATTGACGGAATTATATAAATGTTATTGCTAATGGTTTTTTAGTTTTGTATAGGATGAAAAGTAAAGCGCTTTTGTTACTCTTTATATTTATGCTGAATACCGTTGCCGGGTTTAGCTGCGCTTTACATATGTCCCACGATAACCATCACGAAGCTGTCGAAAGTCATGAACACCATCATGCTGCCGTTAAACACACGCATCGTCAACTGCTTCCCGGACAAACTACGATAGGCACTGATGAACCTTGCTGCCAAAGCGCGGTAAATAACTTTATTTCATTGGCCAAGCTTGTCCCGTCGACCGACCACCTGGTCTTAAAAGCGCCACTGTTATATACCAGCGACAACCTCATATTTTCGTTGGTGCCTGATCCTGGCGTTATTATTATACCCCGTATCGTTATTGACGAGCGACAGCGTCCCCCGACAAGAAATATTTATATCATTCATCGCAGCCTGTTGATCTGATTACGATTAAGTTTAAACCGTTACATGGCGTAGCCATGCCCGAATTTTATACTTTATTTTAATTCTCAGATCATGAAAAAGACATTTTTACTGGTTGCCTTCATTGCAACTGCGTTTACACAACAACTTTTTGCCCAGGATGCGAAAACATCATCCCTTTCTTCTTTATTGTCCTCTTATTACGGCGTCAAAGACGCGCTTGTCACCTCAAACAGCCCGGACGCAGCCACTCATGCTACCGAGTTCCTGAAAGCGATCAATGGGGTCGATATGAAGACGCTGGACAAGCCGGAGATGGACACTTTTATGCTTTTACAGGAAAAGCTTGCCTTTGATGCGCGGCATATTTCGGAGAGCAAGGATATCGCCCATCAGCGGGAACACTTTGCCAATTTCTCGTTGAACTTCTTCAAACTGGCAAAAGCAGTAAAATTATCGGATAAGCCGGTTTATTATGCTTATTGCCCGATGAAGAAAAGCTATTGGCTTTCTGCTGAAGCTGCGATCAAGAACCCATACTACGGAAACCAAATGCTCACCTGTGGCAAGGTTACCGAAACCCTTAATAAATAAGTTTATCCATAAAGCTTAACCGGCAAATGTTGATCATTTGCCGGTCATTGCTCATTACAAAATTTAGACATCATGAAAAATTTAATCATAGTTAGCTTAGCCATCACCGCAGTTTCATTCACAGCTTGCAATAACAATAAATCCACATCAACCTCCACGGCTACTGATTCAACCAAAACGGCAAATACGCCAGGACAATCCGCTACTTCTTCAAAGCCTGCTACAGCGGTAAATGGCCTCGTTGGCAGTTATTTGGAATTGAAAAATGCGCTGGCGCAAGACAACAGTAAGGACGCTGCAACGGCTGGTAAAGCCCTCGCTGATGGTTTTGGAAAGTTTGATAAGTCCGCACTTTCAGCCACCCAGAAAAAATCTTTCGAGGACATTGCCGACGACGCGCATGAAATGGCCGAGCACATTGGCGAAAGCGCGGGAAAACTGCCGCATCAGCGTGAACACTTTGATATGCTGAGCAAAGATATGTATGATCTGGTCAAGCTTTTCGGTGCGGGACGGTCATTATTCGTCGATCATTGCCCCATGTATAATGATAAAAAAGGGGCGATCTGGCTAAGTGAAAGTAAAGAGATCAAAAACCCCTATATGGGTTCAGGCATGTCAACCTGCGGAAATGTGAAGGAAGAATTAAAATAAATGACCATGAACAGGACGGTTAAGATCATCGGATCAGGGGCGCTGCTGCTTGCTGCTATGCAATTTTTCCCGCGCGACCATAACCAAGGAAAAGCTCCTGCCGGTAAAACGATGGCAGAGGTTATCCAGGTTCCATCAAACGCTCAGGTCATATTGAAACGGTCATGTTATGATTGTCATAGCGATCATACCAACTATCCCTGGTACGCGCAACTGCAGCCAGTCCGATATATACTGGATGGTCATATCAGGCGCGGCAAAGATGAACTGAATTTTGACGAATTCGGTGATTACGCTGCCAGGCGGCAGCGAAGCCGCATAAGGGCAATCGGCGAAAGCCTGGAGGAAGGCGCTATGCCCTTGGGTTCCTATACAATGATACACCGTGATGCAATACTTACAAAAGAAGATAAGGCAACGTTGCTGAATTGGGCTAAAGAGACCAGCAGCACACTGCCGTAAAAGTTAAAAGATGAAAAATATAACACTTATGGTGCTGATACTTTTATTCGGGCAGATAGCGAAGGCTCAAACCGATATGCAGGGTATGCCGGGAATGCAGAAACAGCAGCAGGTCACTTATACCTGCCCTATGCATCCGGAAATCCATGACGCAAAACCTGGTAATTGCCCCAAATGCGGCATGAAGCTGGTTAAAGAAAAACCAAAGGCAGTTGCCCCAAAGACAGCCGCTAAAAACATGACACTAAAGGGAAAAAACCTGAAGGCGGATAACAAGCCGATGGAAAAAGCGCCTGCGGCAAGTGCTGTCAGTTATACATGCCCGATGCATCCTGATATTCATTCGGCCCAACCAGGCAACTGCCCCAAGTGCGGGATGAAACTGGTCAAAGAGCAACCAAAAGCTATGAATATGTCTGGACTGAACATGCCCGCAACGGACAGTGCGAAAACAGGTGGAAAAATGGAGGGTATGAAGATGGATGGTATGAAAATGAGCAGCGGACCGGCCGATATTCAAGCTGCAAAAGACCATTTAGGGTCTATCAAAACCATTAGCGCTAAATATCCGCCCCGTACGGTTCGGTATGACCTTTTTATAGCCGACACTACCGTTACCTATGGTGGAAAACCAAAGCGTGCCATTGCCGTAAACGGCAGTATTCCCATGCCGACATTGACATTTACGGAAGGCGATACTGCGGAAATCTATGTTCACAACAAACTGAAAGAAGAAACCTCGCTGCACTGGCACGGACTGTTTCTACCCAACCGTTACGACGGAGTGCCTAACATGACCCAGATGCCGATCAAGCCGGGTGAAACGCATTTATATAAGTTTCCCATCAAACAACATGGCACCCATTGGTATCACAGTCATACCGGTTTACAGGAACAGATCGGCATGTACGGTGCATTTATCATGAATAAACGCCAGGAATGGGACATTCCGACCATTCCGCTGGTATTAAGTGACTGGACGAATATGAATCCCAAGGAGGTTCAGCGGAGCCTTCATGCCGCTACGGATTGGTTCGCCATCAAAAAGGGAACAACGCAAAGCTACCTCGAAGCGATAAGATCAGGCAACTTCAAAACGAAGGTTGCCAATGAATGGAAGCGTATGACCGCCATGGATGTGAGCGATGTATACTATGATAATTTTCTCATCAATGGAAAAAATCAAAATGAACAACCACAATTCAAAGCCGGTGATAAAGTGAGATTGCGCATCGCCAACGGTGGTGCTTCCTCTTATTTTTGGTTGAAGTATGCAGGTGGTAAAATGACCGTGGTTGCAACGGATGGCAATGACGTAGCGCCTGTTGAAGTCGACCGGCTGATCGTTGCAGTTTCCGAAACCTACGATGTGGTGGTGACCATACCGGAAAATAAAAGCTATGAATTCCTGGTCACCCCCGAAGACCGTACGAAGTCCGCGTCACTTTGGCTGGGCAAAGGCGATAAAGTTTATGCCGGTAAAATGCCAAAGCTGAAATACTTTGCCGGTATGAAAATGATGAATGATATGATGGACATGAATGGTAATATGGTACAGATGGATGGCATGACCATGCAAAACCAGATCATGGATATGAACACCGTCATGTACCCGGAGATTACCGGCGAGGAAAAACCAGCCGCTAAAAAAACAAAAGCTACCATGGCTGGAATGCAAATGGCAAATGACCAAAGCATGTCAGGCATGAATATGGCCGCTGAAAACCCGGACATCGTAACATTGAATTATAACATGCTTCGCGACCCTGGAAAGACCAGCTTGCCTGCGGGGCCGTGGCGGGAGCTAAAGTTTGACCTGACAGGAAATATGAACCGTTATGTCTGGACACTGGATAATAAGACGGTATCCGAGTCTGATAAGATCCTGATCAAAAAAGGCGAGAACCTGCGGATCATCCTCTACAATAATAGCATGATGCGGCACCCGATGCACCTGCACGGACATGACTTCAGGGTGCTCAACGGGCAGGGCGAGAATGCTCCTATGAAGAATGTCCTTGACATTATGCCGATGGAGAGGGACACGATAGAATTTGCGGCCAATGAGCCTGGTGGTGACTGGTTCTTCCACTGCCATATCCTTTACCACATGATGAGCGGCATGGGACGCGTATTCAGCTATGAGAACTCCCCGCCGAATCCTGATGTGCCTGATCCGAAGCTGGCGCAGCGCAAGCTCTTTTGGGACGACCAGATGCCACACCTAATGGGAAAAGTCGGATTGGAAAGCAACGGAACAGACGGACAGGTAATGCTGGGCAGTACACGCTGGAAAGCGATGACCATGTGGCATCTTGGCACGGATGCCATGATGGGTTACGAAAGTGAAACGACGGTGGGCCGTTATATCGGACGGAACCAATGGCTTTTTCCATATGTTGGTTTTGATTATCACTACAAGAAGTTTAACCCAGATGAAAAAAATATTTTTGGCAGCGATTATAAGAACCTGTTCGGTCAGGTGAGCAACAAGGAAAACCGCCACACGGTAGTCGCGGGTGTTGCCTATACCTTGCCCATGTTATTTGTGGCGGACATGCGGATTGACGGGAACGGCAAACTGCGTTTCCAGTTAGGACGTGAAGACATTCCGGTTGCGCAACGGCTGCGTATGTCATTAATGATCAACACGGATAAAGAGTATTCAGCAGGATTTCGGTATATTCTAACTAAATACTTTTCATTATCCACGCACTATGACAGTGATATGGGTCTCGGCGGGGGTTTGACGTTAACTTATTAAAACATTAGAGGAATGGAAAATCAACACGATCATCACGCCATGACAGGGCACCAACAACCTGCCCGTACACAGGCAAATTATAACGCTGAAGCTGGATCAATGGATCATGGTAAAATGCTTAAAGGTCATGGTCCAAATATGGGAATGGCTGGTCATGATCATCATGCGATGATGATCGCTGATTTTAGAAAGCGTTTTTATGTGGTACTGGTATTGACGGTTCCGGTGATGTTACTGTCTATGCAAATTCAGCAATGGCTGCATTTGGATTTTCGGTTCGGCGGCTCAGGCTACCTGCTTTTTGGCTTGTCAAGCATCGTTTTCCTTTACGGCGGCTGGCCATTTTTGAGTGGGTGGTTTAATGAATTAAAGGCTAAAAACCCCGGCATGATGACCCTGATCGGCTTTGCCATAACAGTAGCCTACATTTACAGCGCGGCAACGGTTTTCGGATTGAAAGGAATGGACTTCTTTTGGGAACTTACCACGCTGATCCTGATCATGCTGCTCGGGCACTGGATCGAGATGCGGTCGGTAGCGGGAGCTTCCAGGGAATTGGAGCTTTTAGTGCAACTCATGCCGGCAGAGGCGCACTTAATTAAAGGCAAAGACACGACCGAGATTAAAACAGAAACCTTAAAGACAGGAGACCTGATCCTGATCAAGCCAGGTGAAAAAATTCCCGCCGACGGGATTATCGAGGATGGCGAAAGCTATCTGAATGAATCCATGCTTACCGGTGAGGCTACACCCGTACAGAAAACTAAAGGACAGGACGTGATTGCCGGGTCGGTCAATGGCAACGGCTCTTTAAAGGTTAAAGTCACGCATAGCGGCGCAGATTCATATCTGTCCAAAGTAATAACCCTGGTCAAAAATGCACAGGACGCCAAATCAAACACCCAACTGCTGGCTGATAAGGCCGCCAAATGGCTAACCGTCATCGCCCTTATTGCGGGGCTTAGTACCTTTGCTTTTTGGCTTGCGGATGGCAAAGATCTGGCTTTTGCTATGGAAAGAATGGTAACAGTGATCGTGATCTGTTGTCCACATGCTCTGGGTCTCGCCGTGCCGCTTGTGGTAGCCAAGTCTACTTCGCTTTCTGCCCAGCACGGGTTGTTGATCAAAAACCGTACAGCATTTGAAAACTCCCGCAAGATCAGCACCATTGTTTTTGATAAAACAGGTACGCTGACCGTTGGAAAATTCGAGGTAGCCCGGGTGGTTGTTATAGATCATCAAAGTAATGACAAAAAGCAAAATGAAAACGAACTGTTGCGAACCGTAGCAGCGCTGGAACAAAATTCAGAACACCCGATTGCCACCGGAATCCTCGCCGAAATAAAAAAACGTTCATTAAGCATTCCCGAAGTAAAAGATTTTAAGGCGATCACCGGTCAGGGTATTGAGGCGTTGGTAGAAGGCAAGCAACTCAAAGTCGTCAGCCCCGGCTATTTAAAAGAACACGAATTTTCCGAACCTGAAGACTTTGTCGCTAACGGTAACGAAACAGTTGTCTTTGTCATCATCAATGAGATATTATATGGTTATATCGCATTATCGGATACCATTCGCCCGGAATCAGCTGACGCCATACAGACGCTGCATAACAATGGCATTAAATCATTGCTGTTAACAGGAGATAACCAAATGGTGGCGGAAAGCGTGAGCAACCAGTTAAAAATGGATGGTTTTTTTGCTGAAGTTCTGCCACATCAGAAGCTGGATAAAATCAAAGAATTGCAGCAAAAAGGTGAGTTTGTTGCCATGACGGGCGATGGCGTAAATGACGCCCCCGCGCTGGCGCAGGCAGATATTGGGATAGCCGTAGGCTCCGGCAGTGACATTGCAGCGGAAACTGCAGGTATTGTTTTGGTTAACAGTAATCCAAAGGATATTGTTAGCCTGATATTATTCGGAAAAGCGACTTATCGTAAAATGATTCAAAACCTGGCCTGGGCTACGGGTTATAATGTGGTCGCATTGCCGCTGGCGGCAGGCGTGCTGTATAATCAGGGGATTGTTTTGAGCCCGGCAGTGGGAGCCGTATTAATGACGGTCAGCACGGTTGTTGTGGCTATTAATGCCAGCTTGTTAAAAGTAAAGACTTAGTACAATACGATATAAATTTTTGTCCGAATAGTATAAAATAATAAAAGCGTACTTCCTTACCTTGTCGCAGTAATAACGTGAAATTTATTGCACTATCTTTAAAAAATAAAAGTTTAACACATAATGAAAGCGATCGCTGTTTTCCTCACCGTATGTATCTTGTTGGTATCCCCAATGTCGCGGATGGCAAATACTTTGCATACTCAGGTACATGCGTCCTGCTACAAAAAAAGTGCGTACAAGGCTTGCGGTAAGCATCAAAAGCAGGCTTCAGATAACAGTTGTTCCAAAGGTACCTGTAATGCAATGCTATCTTGCAGTGCCTGCGGGTTTAGGATTATTCAATCTGTTTCCCTTTCACCAGCAATCATTGATTTGCACGATCAGACTACCCGGTTTTTTGCTTTAGGTGAATTATCGGATTACCAGGACAACGACTGGAACCCGCCGAAAGTTTAATAGTTAAATCCGAACCCTGTTAATCTTAGATTGACAAATCGTTTAATTATTAATCTTAAATATTCAAATCATGAAAAAGTTTCTTTTCATCACGATGGTGATGCTATTATCTGTTATATCGATTACTTATGCCAATACTCCTTGCTGCAACAGCAAATTCACCTGTTCTAAATGCGCAAAAGGCTGCGGGCCAAACTGCAAGGATTATTGCAGTAAAACCTGTAAGGATTCCGGGGAATGCAAGACTAAATGTAAAGTGTAACTAAACCAAGAGCCGCCCCTTAGCCGGGCGGCTCTTGTTACCTGCCTTTAATTAAATAAAAAATTGTAATTTCGATTTGTGAAACGTACCGCACTCATATTTTTAACGGCGATTTATCTTTTATCCCTTGTGGGTATCGGAATAAGTCGTTTTTATTGCTGCGGTAAACTTGCTGGCATAACATTGACCCTTGCTTCAGCCGATCATTCAGATAAGGATAACTGCTGCAAACATGAAAGCAAAAGTTTTAAAATAAAGGATAGCCATGTGTCGGTGAACGCCACGGTGCTAAACCCAATCACACCGGCTATATTGCCGGAGCCTGCTTACGGGATTGCAGTTAACATCCTTTCGGAATCAGCCATTCGTACCGGTTACCAGGCGAACGCTCCTCCGGGAGACCCTGATATACCCATCTATACCCTCAACTGCGCCTACAGGATTTGACCTGTACTTTTCATAGCCATACAATCCTGTACCGGCTATAATTCAATTAGAATCCATCTTAATTCATAATTAACGCATTGGCTTTGCCTGTGCTATTTATTCATTTTCAATTTTTTAACACATGAAAAAAGTAATGCTGATGGCTGTTGCCATCCTGTTTTCTGCCACGACCGTTTTTGCTTCCAATGGCACCAATGCTGTTTCAGACACGACTAAAACTAAAAAGGTAAAGCCTGCCCCAAAAGTGCAGTACACCTGCACCATGCACCCGGAAGTGCTGAGTGATAAACCCGGCAAATGCCCGAAATGTGGTATGACCCTGGTTAAAAAGACCGATAAAAAGAAACCGGCAGAAAAAATGAAAATGTAATTCATTCAACCCTCCGCTGTTTGGCGGAGGGTTGATTAAAGCAATTAAGATGATAAACCAATTGATCAGCCTGTCCTTAAAAAACAGGTATATCGTACTGCTGATCGCCATTGCCCTGTTTGCGTGGGGGGCTTATGCGGTCAAACAAAATCCGATTGACGCCATACCCGACCTGTCGGACAACCAGGTGATCGTTTTTACCGAATGGCAAGGGCGCAGCCCGCAGATCATGGAAGACCAGGTAACCTATCCGTTGGTTAGTAACCTGCAAGGTATCCCAAAAGTAAAAGCCATTCGTGCGACCTCTATGTTCGGGATGAGCTTTGTGTACATCGTTTTTGAGGATAAAGCCGATGTGTACTGGGCGCGTAGCCGGGTATTGGAAAGACTAAACTACGCACAGCGTTTATTGCCGGAAGGCATTACACCCACATTGGGGCCGGATGGCACAGGCGTCGGCCATGTGCTTTGGTACACGCTCGACGCCAAAGGCATGGATCTGGGCGAACAGCGCGCCCTACAGGACTGGTATGTGAAATTAGGCCTGCAAACCGTATCCGGTGTAAGCGAAGTGGCCTCTTTTGGCGGCTTTGAAAAGCAATACCAGGTCAGCATCGATCCGCACAAGCTGAATTATTACAACATATCCTTAGCGCAGGTGCTTAAAGCGGTTAAAAGCAATAACAATGATGTGGGCGGGCGTAAGTTTGAAATGAACGGCACCGGCTATATCGTTCGCGGCCTGGGCTATATTAAAAGCTTAGCGGATGTCGAGAACATGCCTATCGGTGTGATCAATGCTATACCAGTTAAGATCAAAGATGTGGCCACCGTTCAAATGGGCGGCGATGAACGTCTGGGTATCTTTGACCGGAATGGCGACGGAGAAGCCGTAGGTGGTATCGTCGTGATGCGCTATGGTGAAAATGCCGACAAAGTTATCCATGCCGTTAAGGATAAGATGGCCGATATTCAAAAAGGCTTGCCTGCGGGTGTAACGTTCAAGATCGCTTATGACCGCAGCGAACTCATTGAAAGCGCGGTTAATTCAGTGAAACATACGCTGATAGAAGAAATGGTCACCGTATCCATTATTGTCATCCTGTTCCTATTTAGCTGGCGAAGCGCTTTAAGTATCATTATTCAGATACCCATTACCATTGCTGCCAGCTTCATTTTGTTAAACTTCTTTGGTATCAGTTCTAATATTATGTCCTTAACAGGTATCGCTTTAGCTATCGGGGTTATCGTGGATAATGGCATCGTCATGGTCGAAAACTCGCACCGGAATTTATCCATCGCCCAACAACAAGAAAAATCATGACCACAGCAGAAAGAATAAAGATCATTGAAGCCTCCTGCAAGCAGGTTGGCCGTGGCGTGTTTTTCTCTACGCTCATCATCGTCGCGTCCTTCCTGCCGGTTTTTTTACTGGAGGGACAGGAAGGCAAATTGTTCGGCCCTTTAGCCTGGACAAAAACATTTATACTGGCCATTGACGCCATACTTGCAGTGACATTAGCGCCTGTTCTCATCTCTTTCTTTCTGAAAGGGAAGTTAAGGACGGACGACCATAACCCGCTGAACCGTGGCCTGGAAAGGGTTTATCGCCCGGTACTGGATTGGTGCGTGACCTGGCGTAAAACAACCATAGGTATCAATATCATTGCTTTAGTAATTAGCATACCCTTATTGCTTTCTTTAGGCAGCGAGTTTATGCCGCCACTGGATGAGGGAACGATCCTCTTTATGCCGGTTACCCAGCCGGACGTCTCCAATGCCCAGGCCAAACAGGTTTTACAGGTACAGGACAAGATCATTAAAAGCGTACCTGAAGTTGCTAACGTTTTGGGCAAAGCCGGGCGGGCGAATACCGCTACCGATAATTCACCGATCAGCATGACAGAAACCATTATCCTGTTGAAACCAAGGGAAGCATGGCGAAAAGGGATTAAGAAGGAAGATATTATTAATGAGCTGAATGCCAAACTGCAAATTCCCGGTGTGGTGAACGGCTGGACACAGCCTATCATCAACCGTATCAATATGTTGTCTACGGGTATCCGCACGGATGTGGGGCTAAAAGTTTACGGCCAGAACCTGGACACCATCAACACACTTGCAAATCAGATGAAGCAGGCTTTGAACGGCTTGAACGGCGTCAAAGACCTCTATGTTGACCCGATAACCGGCGGCAAATACCTGGATATCCAGGTCAATAAAGAAGCAATCGGTCGTTACGGTTTAAGCGCGGATGATGTCAATGAAGTCGTGGAAAGCGCCATAGGCGGCATGAACCTGACCAGGACAATTGAAGGCAGGCAGCGATTTAGCGTCAATGTCCGCTTTGCGCAGGATTACCGCAACAACCTGGATGCTATCAAACGCACGCTCGTACAAACGTCCGGCTATGGCCCCATACCACTATCATCCGTGGCGGATATCAGGATCAGCAATGGCCCGGCCATGATCCAATCGGAAAATGCTTTATTACGGGGCACCGTATTGTTTAACGTACGTGACCGTGACCTGGGCAGTACCGTCAAAGAAGCCCAGGACAGGTTGAATGCGATGGTTAAAACTTTACCAAAGGGCTATTATATCGAATGGAGCGGCCAGTATGAGAATTTGATCCGGGCAGAGCATACCTTGAAGCTGATACTGCCGATTGTCCTCCTTATCATTTTTGCCTGCCTGTACTTTGCTTTCCATTCTATCCGGGAAGCATTTTTTAGCCTGATCTCCATTCCTTTTGCCCTCATTGGCGGGGCTTATATGGTTTACTTCTTCGGCGTGCATTTATCTGTCGCAGTTGCGGTTGGCTTTATCGCCTTGTTTGGCATCGCTGTAGAAACGGGCATCGTGATGGTCATATACCTGAACGATGCCATGCAACAAATGGTCGCCCTGAAGGGCAACAGTAAAGAAACGATCACTAAATCTGATTTAAGGGAATATGTGATGAACGGCGCAGTAAAACGCCTGCGGCCAAAATTGATGACCGTTTGCGTGGCGTTATTTGGTTTAGTACCGGTGCTGTGGGCAACCGGGACAGGCAGCGATGTCATGTTACCCATCGTATTGCCGATGATCGGCGGGGTATTAACTTCTTCCACACATATCTTGCTCGTCACACCGCTTATCTTTTTGATGGTAAAGGAATATGAGTTGAAGAAATATGGCAAACTGGAAGTATTGGAGGTAAAGGAATAATGAAAAAGTATTATATTATATTAACGGCGTTGTTAGGTCTGGCCGGCTTTGCACAAGCACAGCGCTTCCCTTTAGACAGCGTGACCGCCCGTGTAAGCACCAACCCGGCCTTGCAGGCTTATGATGCCAAAGGCAGCGCACAGAATGCTTATGCTACGGGGGCAAGGAGTTTGGATGCCCCTAAGATCAGCGCAGGCCAGTACCAGGTGCCTTACCAGCTGAACCCCAGCGGCGGCTCATTTATGGTACAGGCAGAGCAAATGTTTACCAACCCGGCCAAGCTAAAAGCCAAAGAAGATTATATGAAAGGCCAGTCCCAGGTAACGGCAGCCGATAAGGGCTTTCTCAAAAATCAACTCATTTCCCAGGCCAAACAATACTATTATGAACGCGTGGTTTTGGAAAAGAAACTGGCCCTGTTACAGCACACCAAAGAATTACTGGATTATATGCTCAAAGATGCCAATATCCGGCTAACCTATAGCAAGGAGAAGCTGCCGAACATCTATAAGGCCAAGGCAGAGCTTTTTCAACTGGACAACGTCCGTGAGCAGTTGACCAACGATATCAGCCAGAAGAATATCATGCTCAATACCTTGATGAACCGGGATAAACAAGCCGCTTTTTCGGTGGACACTACTATCATTTTAAAAGATTACGAAACCATCATAACGGACACCGCCCGCCTTGCTGCCGGCCGGAGCGATATTAAAGGGATCAACCGCAATATTGACCTGCAACAATTAAATGCAAAAATGGAGTATGCCAAACGCAAACCCGATTTTGGCATTCAGGCGGGACATATGCAAAGTTACGGCGGGTTTGCGAATCAATATATTTTAATGGGTACCGTAACCATTCCAATTGTGCCCTGGGCAGCTAAGGAATACAAAGCGAACCTTAAAGGTATCCGCTATGAGGTGGAGGAACTGCAACAGAAAAAACTGGATATCCTCAACCAGGCACAAGGTCAACTCGCGGCATTAAGAACGGATATGGGCAGCAAAAAAAGGCAGTTGAAAAACTATGAACAGAACATCATACCCGCTTTGCAAAATAGCTATAAAACGGCACTGCTGGCCTATGACCAAAATACAGGCGATCTCCCGTCGGTTTTAGATGGTATCAAAAGCCTGCAAACCGTACGCATGGAGGCTTTAGACCGATTACAGGAATTGTTAACGTTACAGGTAGCTTATGAAAGGGAATATGAAAGCAATTAAAATCCTCCTGATCGCTTTTGTGGCCGTCATGAGCGCCTGCACGAATCCAAAAACGACTGCTGTCGCGAACCAGGCAAAAAGCGAAGTCAAATACACCTGCCCGATGCACCCGCAGGTACTCGAAGATCATCCCGGTAGTTGCCCGATCTGCGGCATGACGCTGGTTAAAAAATCTGGACAGGCCAGTGAAGGTGCCGGCATTAGTTTAAATACCGTGTTGCAACCGGTCAATTCTACGGTCGTTTCTTCGGTTAAGACGATTACACCCGAGCAAAAAGAAGTACCAACCACAATTTCGGCGGACGGTTACCTTGATTTTGATACGCGGACGTTCAATAATATCGCCTCTCGCTTTTCAGGGCGCATTGAAAAGCTTTACATCAAATATGCCTTTCAGGAAATCCACCAAGGTCAGCGCATTTTCGACATTTACAGCCCGGAAATGGTAACGGCTCAACAAGACCTGCTCTACCTCAGCAAAAATTCACCTGCGGAAACAGCCTTGCTGAATGCAGCCAAACAAAAGCTATTGTTACAGGGCATGACCTATGAACAGGTGAAGCAGGTCATAAAAAGCGGTAAGCCGTATTACAGCCTGCCGGTTTACAGTCCTTATGAAGGCCATGTACATGATATGCCGCATGGCCAGATGGGCAGCACGGCAGATACGCGCCCAGTAACGGAGTTTGCTAATAACCTGCCTTTAGCCATCAAGGAGGGCATGTATGTCCAAAAGGGGCAAACCTTGTTCAATGTGGTTAACCCGCATCAGTTATGGGCGATCATCAAAATTGACCCTTCGGATATGGCGGCTTTAAAATTGAACCAGCCGGTTAAGATCACGTTACCCGATCTGCCGGGCAAAAAGATCAGCTGCAAGGTGAACTTCATTGAACCTGTTCTACAGAATGGAGATAAGACGACAAGCATCCGGGTTTACCTCGACAACATGGATCACAATCTAAAAATAAACAGCCTACTTAAAGCCGAAATCCAAACCGGGCGGACTAACGGCTTGTGGATACCGCGTTCTGCTGTTATTGATCTGGGCCGGACACAGATCGTATGGCTGAAACAAGGAGCAGCATATCAGGCAATTCAGGTAAGCACCGGTGCGATAACTAACAATCAAATACAAGTGACAAAAGGTTTAACTGCTACTGATACCTTGGCAGCAAACGCCCAATATTTAACCGACAGCGAAAGCTTTATTAAAACGGAAAGTCATGACTAAATTGAAAATTTTATTGCTGCTCTTAATTTTAGTAGCGACTGCGTGCAAGCAAAAACCGCAGCAAGTAGTTCAGCAGCAAACCAAAGCTTATTATACCTGTTCCATGCACCCCCAGATACATGAGGATCATCCTGGTAATTGCCCGGTTTGCGGCATGAAACTGATCAAAGTGGAACTTACCGGCTCAGGTAACACCGCATCAGATAAACTCACCCTGACAGCAACGCAGATTGAATTGGCCGGAATCCGAACCGATACCGTGCGCGAACAAAATACAGGTAATGAAAAAACGCTCACTGGCACAGTAACCACTAATGAAAACACAGCTGCCGAATTGAGTGCAAGAATAGCGGGCCGGGTACAGCAGCTATTCGTAAGAACCGTTGGAGAAAAAGTCGACGTCGGGCAACCCGTGTATGCTTTATATAGCGAGGATTTGCAGGAAGCGGAAAAGGAATACCTGTTGGCTAAACAGCAGCAAAAGCTTTTACATAATCCTGATGTAGACTACCTACAACTGATCAGCGCCGCTGAAAATAAACTCAAATTATGGGGTTTAACCGCCGCACAGATCAATAAGCTGGCCGCTTCAAACAAAGTAGCTGCTACAACCACCGTATTAAGTCAAGTCAGTGGAACTGTAAGCGAAATAGCGGTGCACGAGGGAGATTATGTGACTGAGGGGATGATGGTATTGAAAACTCAGGCATTGAACAGCTTATGGGTGGAAGCCCAGTTATACGCCGGTGAGGCCGGGAGCTATAAATTAAATGATCGGGTAAGCGTCTCCTTTCCTGATCTGAATGGACAAGTAATCAATGGCAAGGTAGCGTTCATTAACCCTGAATTATCGGATGCGTCCAAAGTTGATCTGATCCGCGTCAGCATTCCTAATCCACAGGGGCTGATCCGGCCGGGTATGCTGGCTTATATTTCACTTGGTGGTAATGGTGCACGTTCGTTAGCTGTTCCGACATCTGCGGTATTAAGTGACGGCAAAGGCAGTAAGGTATGGGTAAAAAATGCAGAAGGCAGCTTTTCACCAAGGATGATTAAACCTGGCCAAGCCAATCAAAACTATGTGCAAGTGCTATCCGGCTTAGATGCAGGTGCCATTGTCGTTACCAATGGAGCCTATTTATTGAACAGCGAAGCGACCTTCAAGAACGGGAATGATAACATGGCTGGCATGAAAATGTAAGTCGATCTCTAATAAGCTTTTCGTAACCTGTCCGCCAACTCGTCCGGTAAGGGGCTTGCTTCAACAGCGTTAGCGGCTCTTTCTATATCGTACGCAAATCTGATAAATTCAACCTTGATACTGTCTTCTATAGTTAATAGCACGTAACAACCGTCGGGGTTGCCATCTTTGGGTTTGCCGACCGAGCCGATATTAACGACATGTTTTTCGCCAATGATCCGGTGGTATGGTAAGTGCGAATGGCCTACGCAAAGCACATCGGCTTTTGCTTCACTCATCATCCCCAGCACATAGCTTTCATCCAGGTCTTCGAGTACGTATTCATTAATGCTACGAATGCTACCGTGTGCCAGTACAATATTCACGTTTGAATATTCGAGCCTGATATGAGCCGGTAACGTATTTAGGTAAGCGCGGTTATCAGACGACACCAATTCATAGGCATGCCCTTTTATTTTTTGGTCGTGATTGCCTGCTAAAGTAGCGATACCACGATTACGTATTTGCGCAATGACTTCATTCGGCCAGATGTTATAACCAATCATATCGCCTAAGCAATAAACCGCATCAACTTTACGGCTACCCAGGTCGGTCAAAAACGCTTCAAATGCCGGTAGGTTGGCGTGTATATCTGAAAAAAGTGCAATCCTCATCTTAACCGTTCTTTAACATGTCTGCGTACTCGTTAGGTAGGGGGCTATCCTCAACCGCTTTCGCTGCTTTTTCAATATCATAATCAAAGCGGATAAACTCAACCTGGATGCTATCCTTAGTTGTTTTAGAACTATGCTCGTTGATATGCAATAACACATAACCGCCACGCGGGTCTTTATCTTTCGGCTTACCTACGGAACCGATATTGATAGCGTGATAAAACTGGTCATTCGCTGTCAGTATTCGGTGGTATGGCTGATGGGTATGGCCAAAGCATAGCACGTCCGCATCCGCAGTTTCCATAATGCGCAGCATGCTCTTTTCGTCCCGGTCTTCAAACAAGTACTCGTTCACTTTACGGGGACTGCCATGTACGAACATTACATTAAGCTTGTCGCCATTCAGTTGGTATTCTAACCTGATATGTGCTGGCAGTGTACGCAAATAAGCGCGCTGTTCATCTTTTATAACTTCGTTGGTATAAGCGATTGATACTTTACCTAAAGCCTTCTCCTCGTCTGTTTTATAGGCGCAGCCACAATCATCGCTATGTCTGCCGATACCAAAGTCGTAATTACCGGTTATGCACGGAATATTACGCTTACGTATTTCATCGATCACTTCGTTTGGCCAGATATTATAACCTACCAAATCACCGAGGCAATAAATGGCATCAGGTTGTTGTTTTTCTACGTCGGCAAAGAACGCCTCCAGCGCAGGCAGGTTGGCGTGTATATCAGAGAAAAGGGCTATTTTCATTTAGCTACAGATAATGGTTTGTTATAATATTTCTTACGGAAGTAAAAGGCCAGGTTCACTAAAGCGATCAGGGCAGGTACTTCAACGAGCGGGCCGATCACGCCAGCAAAAGCTTCACCTGAATTGATACCGAACACGCCGATGGCTACGGCAATAGCCAGTTCAAAGTTATTGCCGGTTGCCGTAAAGGCGATAGATGTAGAACGCGAGTAATCCGCACCGAACGACTTGCCAATAAAAAAGCTCAGCACGAACATAATCGTAAAGTAGATCACGAGCGGTAATGCTATACGAAGCACATCAAAAGGGATCTGCACGATCAGGTTACCTTTCAAACTGAACATCACAACGATGGTGAACAGCAAAGCAATCAGGGTGATCGGTGAGATAAAAGGCACATATTTGGTTTGGAACCATTCTTCACCTTTTAGTTTGATCAGCGTATAACGGCTGATGACACCCGCAGCGAAAGGGATGCCCAGGTAGATACCGACGCTTTTGGCGATCTCCCCAATTGTAATATTCACAGCCAAACCTTTCAGGCCGAACAATGGCGGTAATACCGTAATAAACAAGTACGCATAAACGCTATACAATAGCACCTGGAAGATACTGTTTAAAGCGATAAGGCCAGCAGCATATTCACGGTTACCTTCGGCTAGTTCATTCCAAACCACCACCATCGCAATACAGCGGGCAAGGCCGATCAGGATCAACCCAACCATATAGGCAGGATGGTCGCGCAGCAAAGTGATAGCCAGAACAAACATAAGAACCGGCCCAATGATCCAGTTGAGGATAAGTGATGCGCTCAATACTTTGGTGTCTTTAAACACTTCGCCCATGTTCTCGTATTTCACTTTTGCCAGTGGCGGATACATCATCAGGATGAGACCAATAGCCAAAGGAATATTGGTCGTTCCGCTGGAAAACGAATTGATGAAAGTGGACGACGAGGGAATGAAATAACCTACGGCTACCCCAATGGCCATGGCCAGGAATATCCAAAGCGTTAGATAGCTATCGAGGAAACTTAGTTTTTTACGTTCGGCCACCGGGGCACAATTGTTTGCTGACATAATTGATTGCGTATATCGGGTTTTAATGTGAATTGAATATTAATTATTTCCAGTTTTCTTTGAATTTAGAAGCGGCAAAAAGCATTTCTGCGGTCACCAATTTAGCCTGTGCCTCGTATTGTTCATCAGTTGCATCCGCAGCCAATGGCGCATATTGTAATTTCACCGCAAACTTATCTTTGCTGGCCAGCAGCGATGCCGAACTTTCCTGCGCCAGTACGTGAATAACTTGCGGATTAGATGCTGTAGTTTCTAATGTTACCGAACCGCCCTGGTCGTTGTATTTGATTTCATTGCCGTTTACTTTAAAGCCAAGTTTTGCCAATGCGGGTGCAACTTTCGCAGAGGTTGCCGAACCTGCCAAGACAATCTTAACATCGTTTATACCGTAAGAAGCCAGTGCTGCTTTTAATACCGCCATCGCTACAGGCGCACTAAAACCGTCATCGCCCAAAAATTCCACGATCACCGGCTGTTTCCGGGCCCTGGTCGTTATTCCCAACTGTTGTATGCCACCAAGTACATCCTGACGATCATAAGTGACAGCGTTACTCTTTTTGAGCAGTTTGAATGACTGTGCCAGTTCTGGAAAAACAGGTTCACCCACAGGGGCGAAAGCGGAACTTACTACCAGTAAAGCCGCTAAAAATACAAAGGAAAATTGTTTCATGATTTAGTTTTTAAGATTAATTGGTTTATTGCTATTTAACGATAGAATTGGTTAAAAAAACAGTTAGTTAACGTGTTCATTTACAAAGTCAGCAGCATAAACTTTGATCATATCCCTCACACGGCGAAACTCATTTATTACTTGTTCGGGTGTGCCGGTTGCTTTGGCCGGATCAGGAAAATTCTCATGGAAACGTTCTACCTTGCCGGGAAAGAACGGACAAGCTTCGTTCGCATTATCACAAACGGTGATCACCTGATCGAATGAGATAGCCTGATACTCATCCACGTGATTAGAGGTATGCCCGGAAATATCGATATGATCCTCAGCCATTACTTGCACAGCTTTGGGATTGACACCATGTGTTTCGATACCCGCACTGTAAACGTTGGCTTTATCGCCTGCAAAGTAACGAAGGTAACCTTCAGCTAACTGACTGCGGCAGCTGTTACCGGTGCAAAGCACTAATATATTTTTCTTGCTCATAATGTTTTTTTCATCACTATTGCCGACACCGGACAAACATGGCTAAATTCAGTTGATTGCTGTATTTCTTGGGGCACTTCGACCCTCGTTATTCGAACAAAGCCTTTCCGTTCAAAGTAATCAGGCGCGGTTTCCGTTAAGAGGTACAAAGCCGATAAGCCTTTAAGTTTACTCACTTTATCCAGCCGTGCCAGCACTTTGGCTGCTATCCCTGTTCCGCGATAGTCTGATTGGGTGGCTAAAGACCGAAGCAAGCCGAACTTCCCGTAAACTTCAACGCCACCAACTCCTACGACTGAACCATCTTGAATGGCTACGATAAAGTTGTCGAGTGTTTTTGGCAGATCTGCTACTGGCAGATTTTCAGCTGCCAGCAGTTCGATCACTTTATCTTTATAGGGTTGGGCCTCGTCGAGTATCATCTTTAATTTATTAGCAGCAGCCGCCACCTGGTGTGCAGCAAGCTTCAGCAGGAGCAGCAGCGAGGTTCACTAATTGTATTTTCGGTTTTTCGGCAACGGCAGGTGCACAGCATTCTTCACCGTTATCGTTCGTACCACAACTGCCACCACGGCTTATTGCTTTGCATTGTACTGCATCTGGGCGCAGGTCAACTGTTAAAGCGTTGCCATCAATGATCATTTCATTAGGAAACATCTGGCGGGTATCAAATTCGGAATTGCCGAATTCAATCTTCACCGTACCGTTCGGATTAAGCGGCAGCATTTTTTCAACAATATCAACGATTGATAAGGCCTTAGCAACTTTCATGGAGCGTAGCTGTTGCTCGCCTTCAGGAACCCATAGCTGGACGATGATCTCTGTCCAGGCATTCATTACACCACCACAGTCAACGGATGTAATCGGCGCTTGCTTAATTTCGGTGATATGGTAGGCCGCATCAACTAATTTGCCTTCTGCGTATTGAAATTGCAGGTCAAGATCAGGATGCTGTAATAAGGTATCTTTAAAGGTTTTCCAGTTAATCGCTTCTGCTTTATTCATGGCTTTCTATTTATTTAATATTGTAATATTACGATGGATGTATTCAAATTTTTTTAACAGCAGGTCGCTTTCACATCAAAGGCGGAAAAAAAACTGCCCATCTGTTCTTTTAGCTCGTTCCAAACCGGTGGATTAATACAGTAACAAACGCTAACGCCTTCAATGGTGCCTTGTATCAAACCGGCGTTCTTCAGTTCTTTTAAATGCTGTGAAATGGTCGGCTGCGCTAAACCCAGTTCATCCACCAGGTCGCCGCAGATACAGGTATTCGATTTAATGATCTCCTGTAAAATAGCGATACGTGCAGGATGCGCAATGGCTTTCAGCATCACAGCTAACCTGTTTTGTTCGTCGGTGAATATTTCTGTTTTTGTTAAGCCCATTGTTTATATTGCAATATTACGATTAATATTCAATAGCAAGAAACAAATTATCAAAATTTAATTAGCTTTGGGATAATGATATAAAATGCAAGCCAGCGAATTATATAAATTAGTTAACCAGGTGGATCTTGTGTCGTTGAGAACGGTACTTGAGGGCGACCCAAGCCTGGCTAATGGGGGTATTCCGTGCAGCGATGCTCAGCCGGAGATGAAAGGCCATCCTTTGCATCGGCTATGTGATTTGGTTTTTGCTAAGATCATTACTGAAGAAAAAGCTATTGAAATAGCAAAAATCTTACTTGAGTTTAATGCTGACATTAATGGTTATCAATCAAAAGGCGATAACAACACCCCATTGCTCGCGGCAGCAAGCCTCCACGCGGAGAAATTAGGAATATTCTACATTGAGCAGGGTGCGGATTTTTCTTACACCGATCATGACGGGGCCACGGCCTTGCATTGGGCGGCTTTTTGCGGAAGGGATCAATTAGTTGAAGTATTAATTGCAAAAGGAGCAAATATTGATCAACCCGATATCACCTTCAACTCCACACCGATAGGCTGGGCAGTACACACATTAACTTCCGGTGACAATGGTAACCAGTACCATCAGATCAATTGCATTCAACTGCTGTTGAAAGCGGGTGCGGATAAAACAAAACTGGATGCGGATACAATAGCTTATGTTAATACTTTAGCGGCGGTTTAAACGATGACAAAATTAAAAGGAAGCATCCCGGCTTTACCTGTGGTAAACATTCCCGAAGCTGTAGCTTTCTATGAAGGTAAAATGGGTTTTAAAGCGCGGCATCAAGAAGATCGCTTTGCTATTTTAACGCGTGATGGTTTAGATATACACCTTTGGGCGGCTTGCGACCACGATTGGCGATATAAGTTCTGGCTCGTTTTACGGCCCGTCAGTACCGGTGCGGAAAGTTTTTTGGCAGGCACTGCTAGTTGCCGAATAGAAGTAACCGGGATCGATGAACTTTACGAGGAGATGAAAGCCAGTGGCGTAATCTATAACGCCGAAACAGTAGTAGAAGATCAGCCCTGGGGCAACCGTGATTTTCCCACACTTGACCTGCATGGTAACCTGATCACTTTTTTTGAGATCGTAAACTAACTTAGCCGCAGCAGGAAGTACCTTGCTGTATAGGCGGGCATTTTACGGTTCCATAGCTGCAAAAAACACAGCAATCACCAGCCAGCGGCTTTAGTCGGGCTTTACAGCTTTCACATTCGTAAAAATACTGACAGGCATCTGTCGGCATTTCTTCTTCTTTTTGAAAGCCACAGTTAGGACACATAATTACCGAATTGAGTTGGATGGTAGCAGCCATATTTAATTGTTTTTGATGAGCGTTGGCTGATAGCCTATTGCTTTGATTTTATGATCGATACTATCTGCATTGGTTTTGGCCGGATCGTATCGCACAATAGTTTGCGCTTTTTCAAACGATGTATTCGATGACGTCACACCGTATAGGCCCATTAATGAACCGTCAATATGTTTAGTGCAATCCGCGCAACCCATACCTTTAATATCTATACGAATGGACTTTAAGTTACCTTGCAAATCAACAAATTTTGTCTTCGGGGTCACTTTATAGATCATTGGGAAATAATAAGGGAAGGCCGTCAGTACCGCTGCGAACAGGGTAACGATCAACAGGAACTTTTTAGATTGCCAAAAGGAACGGTTGGCTGGTGTGCAGCAGTCTTTTTCTTTTATAGGCGTAAACACCAATTGCTCGTACCAGGCAAAAGCGAATACCAGTATCGTTATACCGATCAGATAAGGCCGGTAAGGTGCTATCCAATTAAAATAAGTAGCGGCGCTGCTTAAGCCGCCAAAGATGGATAACAAAGGCGCGATACAGCAAAGCGATCCGGCAATTGCAGCAAGCAAGCCACCTATCCAGCCTTTATGATCTGTTTTTTTCACGCTCTGACTTCGATTAAGGGTTCTTGTATAATCTGGAAGAATGGTTGGAGTAAGGTAATCTGCGAAGGGTCGACTGAATAGAAAACGGTTTGTCCCGACTTGCGTGATCGGATAACGCCACCATCCTTCAATTTGCGGAGGTGCTGCGACACTGCCGGGATCGTCATGTCAAGTATGTCGCTCAGATCGCAGGGGCATAATTCCTTCTCTTGTGTCAACAGGAATAAGATCTTCAAACGAACTTCATTACCTGCTAACGCCACCACTTGTGAAAGATCCGTAAAAGCCTGCTGATGTTCTTTTACCACATTACGGCAGATATTGATCTGCCTGCTGTCTGCAAATATCCGGGTGCAATTATCCATTGGGTCAAAGATAAGCATTTAAGCAACTGCTTAAATATATTTGACGTAATTTAATGGTTTTTTGTATATTTGTTTAGTCAATAGGGCGTGTTACCTATGTAACTACCTTAAACAACAAGAATAAAGGCAAATCATTGAAATACAGTGATTTAAGGAAATAGGTTCGAGCCCAGGTGGGCGCACTAAGTAGACAAGTTCTACATCTTGAAATCCCTTAAATCGATGATTTAAGGGATTTTTTATTAATTATCTCCATACTTACCTCTTGTAAAGCCTAGATTCTTGTTACCTGTCGGCCTACCTTTATATACTTAGGCGATATAGATCGCTTCAATTAACTGTCTTAAAAACTGCGATGGAAACAAAAGCACTAAATGGAACAAGCGTCGCCGATCGGTAGAAAAGGGGCTAAAAGTTCGCATTAGCCCATTATTTCGTTACGCTTCTTCGTTGTTACTTTCCGCTTCTGCTTTTTTTGCAGCATCATTGAGATTTGTTGTAATCGGATTTGCCGCCAGCAACTTTGCGAAAAAGGCCAGATTGGCGGTCATATAGCGCAGGCTTTTATTTGTATAAAGGTAACGCTCGCCGCCGGCTTCTACATAGTCCTTCTCGCCGCCTGCCAGGCCAACCCAATAGGCGTTCACATTTGGCGGTATGGTAAAGCCCACTTCCTGCAGCGACCACAAAACCTGAGCCGCACAGCTGTGTGCACCGTCCTCGTTACCGGTAATTAGGCAGCCACCTACCTTATTGTAAGGCATATATTGGCCAGTATTTTTATCCATCAAGTCTTCATCGCGGAAAACGGCATCCAGGCGCTCAATTACTTTTTGCGATGTAGAGGCTAAATGGCCCATCCAAATCGGGGTTGCGATAATAAAGATCTGGCAGGCTTTAATTTTTTCCAGTATTTGCGGCCATTCGTCACCATCGCCTTCGTCGGAGGTGTTACCGGTAAGCACGTTAAAATCGTTAAGACGAATGATCTCGGTTTCAATATCCTGTTCTTTAAGCTGCCGTGCAGCTTTTTCGGCCATTGCGCCGGTATTCGAAAAATGGGGACTGCGTTTAAGTGTGCAGTTAATGATCAGTGCTTTCATAATTTATGGAGTGTTTTATTAATTGGTCGGCTTTGAAATAGCGGGGGAAGAATTTCGATACACTTACAGCTTCATCTAACAAAAATGACCGCCCTGAGGCAGTCATTTTGATAAATTGTTTAACGATTTATTTTGAGGCGTCGCGTAGTGCTTTAATGCGATCATGCGCGGCGTTGATCTCAGAAGCCTGCGCGCTTATTTTGCTTTGGGCTTCAGGGCTTAGCTCGTTTTCTGATAGGGCCTGCTGGTAAGCCTTTTTAATCGCGTCTTCGCCACGTTCGGCTTCACTTAAAATGCTGGCGCGGTCGTTACCGCCAAAAATCGATTTCACATCAATCCATGCACGGTGCAAGCTCCCGCCCGCGCTGGTTCCGGTTTCGGCCTCACCGCCTTCATTGGCTACAATCTGCGTCAACTCCTGGCTGAAACGGCGACTTTGTGCAGTATATTCCTGGAACACTGCTTTAAGATCTACGTTCTCGTCTTTAATATCCGCGATTGCCTTTTCAAAACCGGCTACGCGGTCGTTGTTGATCTCAATAAGATCATTCAATACTTCTAATGATTTTTCTAACGTTGCCATAGGTATATGGTTTTATTTGTTTAAGAAGCTTTTGCAAGAGGTGTGCCAAGTATTCCCTCCAGCACAAGTTTGGAAGCGGCCTCGCTAAAATCAAGACCGGAATAATCAGGATTGAAGCCGCCAATAAAGGGCACCGCCATCACGTAGATCCTGTCGTTCAATGCGTTGAATTCGTCCAGCAATTGAAAATGATCATTGATTGCCAGGCCCGGAACCGTTAGATAATAATTTCCATCAATATCTTTAGTAATATTTTTATTGTTTGAATTAAATAATTGTCGTCCTGATTTTTGGTCGCGAAATGCCAACTGTGCCTTACTGCCGCTCCGTTTCAATCCTTCGAAAGGTATGTCTTCAAAGGGAATGTGTAGCTGGCCAATGCAATCAATGAATAGAGCGTAATGTTTACCTGCGTAATTTGCTCCTCCATTTTTATTTGGTTCGGGTTGTTCATCATCATCTACCTTTACCATAGTTAGCCTGCCAGCCTCATGTAGGGCCATTAGCGTTTCGGCGGAGCTTTGAGGCACGAAAGCGATGACGACCGAAATAAGTGGCATCAGGGTTTTCTGTAGGCGGAGCATATCTTCCGCAGAGAAATATTTGGCCGGGTAATTCATCGCAAAGCTTAGGATAGCTAACATTTCTTTCCAGTATATGGATTGATGTTTCCTAATCGAGCGTTCCGCCTCTGCATACTCCGCTTTCAGCAGCTCAAACGGATCTTTCTCTTCTCGTTTAGCCATCATATAATCTACAAACTGCTCCATGTTGAAGTCTTTTATTTCGGCATAGCAGGCTGGATCATGTTCCTTAATCCCATTCTTGAAGTTTTCTTCAAAAACATAGTCCAATGAAAGAAAACCATCATTGGCTGCACGGTTTGCTGAGATTTTTTCAGATGGCAGAACAGTGTCTTTTCCAAGGTGAGAGTCTTCGAGATGGAAGCGCACAGCAGGAAGAAGGCCGTCGCGCGAATGCAGGACGATTCGGAAATCAGGACTTTCGGGATTGGCATAAAAACACAGTTTGCCCCGTTCATCTTTTTCGAAACGACCGTTATGCCGCCCCAGGGTACGTATGGCATCAATAGCCGTAAGAGAAGAACCTCGGATAGCAACGGCATGATTGGCGTTTAAGGCAATTTTTTCAGGAGGGTAGGGCGAATCAAACCACCCCGGCAGTTTGCCTTCGTGTTTTTTTGGCCAAAAGTGCCCTGTACAGATAATAACATGATCATAGTCTTTCTCGTTCTTGTTTGTAATAACACGTACGTTTTCCTTTTTAGGATCATCGACTATATCTATCACCGGCGTATTAAAGTATAGGTTGGTTTCCATGCCAGCATGTTTCGCCTTTTCCAGCAACAATTTAAATTGTTCGGAAAGATACCTGCCGAAAAGAAGGCGCGGCAATACTTTATAATCGTTAAAACGCTCCGGATCGATATGATATTTGTTCAGGGTATCTTTCTCAACGGTTTTAATCCAGTCAGCCACCCCGGTAATCAGGTCAGGTATTTCATTGCCGGAAACATTCGTGATATGTTCGTCTGCCGCACCATTATTACTATAGGGCATGCCGCAGCCTATGCAATCACCTTTTTCATAAATGTCGACTACGAAATTTTCCCGGGAAGCATTTTCGATTAATCGTTTATATAAAAAGATAGCACTCGGTCCGCCGCCTAGGATTGCCAGGGTTGTCATGGTTGTCATGGTTATTTTCGTTAGTGATATATTTTCTTACAATGAAAATGAAGTCCTTTTGTTTGTTGGGCAGTAATTGAGTCGTAGTAATAAATAGGTATCAAAAAGAACCTTGTTATCTTAAATATTATGGCGATATGTAGATAGAAGGCAACACTCTCATCAATATCAAATCGATATATTTGTGTACTATGAAAAACAGAATTATTGGTTTTGGGCTGCTTAGCCTATTGCTTTTAACGTCTTTTAAAACCGCTGACCATAACAAGCAGGTTGTATTAATGGGGTTTGCGGTTGTAGAATTGTTTACCTCGGAGGGGTGTTCTAGCTGCCCGCCCGCCGATCAAACGCTGATGCAATTGAGTAAAGAGTTTGCCACCAAGCCTGTTTATTTTCTAAGCTTCCATGTAGATTATTGGGATAATAAAAGTTGGAAAGATCCTTATAGCGACCATGATTATACGGATCGCCAGCGCCATTATACTCAATTATTTCACGCCGAAACTTATACCCCTCAGGCTGTTTTTAATGGCAAGCAGGAACTTATTGGCTCGGAGGGTGATAAATTACGAGCTTTGATTAAAGCTTCCTTAAAGGTCTGGCCATCCAATTCTATAAGTTTTGGCGCTACTATAGCCAATAATCAACTGAACATTAAATATGATTTGCATTCAGTTACCGATGACGATCTTGTGAACGTTGCCTTAGTGCAGGAGCGCGCTACGGATAAAATAACAGGCGGCGAAAATAACGGTGCTACCATCAGCCATGTAAATGTGGTGCGTGCTTTTAAAACAGTTAGTGCAAAACTCAGCGGCACAGCACAATTAACGATTCCGTCGGACATGGCGGGTAAAGCATTCCGGATTATCACTTACATTCAAAGCAAAAGCACCTGGAATGTTACCGCCGGTAATACCATTGTTATCAGTCCATCGAGAATAATTACGGTTTCTAAATCAAAATAGTTACACGGCGGCGGTTGTGTGTTTTTAATAAATTGATTTAATTGCGGGTAGCAATTCTGCCTGTAAACCTAGTCAATGAGAAAGAAAAACAACCTGCTTTTACTGCTGGCCGTTTGTGCCGTTCAAGGCGTATCCGCCCAAAATACCAATATATATCACAAGGGCTGGATAGATTTCAACAAGAACGGAAAGAAAGACATATTTGAAGACCAGCAGCAACCCATAGATAAGCGTGTAGCCGACCTGCTGTCGCAAATGACCGTAGAAGAGAAGACCTGCCAAATGGCTACGCTATACGGCTATAAGCGCGTTTTGAAAGACGAGATGCCTGTGCCATCATGGAGAAACGAAGTTTGGAAAGATGGCATCGCCAATATTGACGAAGAACTTAATAGCCTTACTTCTTATACTGATGACGCACAGTCGCAATACTCATTTCCTTACAGCAAACATGCGGAGGCCATCAATACCATTCAGCACTGGTTTGTAGAGCAAACCCGTATCGGTATCCCGGTTGATTTTACTAATGAAGGTATTCATGGTTTAAACCACGATAGAGCAACTTCTTTGCCGGCACCAATAGGTATTGGCAGTACCTGGGATAAAGACCTCGTACGCAAAGCTGGCCAAACGGTTGGGCGCGAGGCTAAGGCTCTGGGTTATACCAACGTATATGCACCTATACTTGATCCCGCCCGCGACCAGCGTTGGGGCAGGGTAGTGGAGTGTTATGGCGAAGACCCATTCCACATTGCCGAATTAGGCAAGCAGATGACACTTGGCATCCAGGACGAGGGCGTAGCTTCTACCTTGAAGCACTTTGCCGTTTACAGCGTGCCCAAGGGCGGACGCGACGGTAATGCACGTACAGACCCGCATGTGGCCCCACGCGAAATGTATCAGATCTATCTTTACCCATTCCGTAGGGTAATTCAGGAAGCACATCCCTTGGGCGTAATGAGTAGTTATAACGATTGGGATGGTGTGCCGGTAACGGGTAGCCATTTCTTTTTAACAGAGTTGCTTCGCGAAAAATTTGGTTTTACAGGTTACGTGGTTTCTGATAGCGAAGCAGCCGAGTTTTTGTACAGCAAACACCACGTGGCCGAAGATTATAAAGAAGCCGTAAGGCAGGTAGTTGAAGCCGGCCTGAACGTGCGTACCAATTTCACCATGCCGCAAACTTATATTATGCCGCTTCGCGAATTGATACGGGAAGGTAAACTTTCAATGAAGACCATAGATGAGCGGGTGGGTGATGTGCTACGCGTTAAGTTTAAACTAGGCTTGTTTGATAACCCTTATGTAAGTGATCCGAAGGCAGCCGATAAATTGGTGCACACTACGGATGCCACCGCTATGGGTTTAGAAATGAACCGCGAGAGCATGGTGTTGTTGAAAAATGCCAACAACCTTTTACCGCTTGATAAACAAAAATTAAAAAATATATTAGTTACAGGCCCGCTTGCAGCCGAAACCAATTACGCCATCAGCCGTTATGGCCCATCGCATAACCCGGTTACAACCGTGGTTGACGGAATAAAAAATTATGTAGGGAACAACGCAACTGTTACCTACGCCAAGGGCTGCGATATTATTGATGCCACCTGGCCCGAAAGTGAGATCATTGAAACGCCGTTAACAGACAAAGAGCAGGCCGATATTAACGAAGCAGTCGAAAAAGCCAAACAAGCTGATGTGGTGATTGCCGTTGTGGGCGAGGATGCCAAACGGGTAGGCGAAAGCCTTTCGCGTACCGGGCTTAACTTGCCGGGTCGCCAGCTTAAACTGATACAGGCTTTGCAGGCCACGGGCAAACCTGTGGTTATGGTAATGGTAAACGGACAGCCGCTTACCATCAATTGGGAAAACAGGTATGTGCCGGCAATCCTGGAGGCTTGGTTTCCTGGGCCGGAGAGCGGTAAGGTTATTGCGGAAACTTTGTTTGGAGATAACAACCCGGGCGGTAAACTACCCATCACTTTCCCGAAAACAGTTGGGCAAATTGAAATAAACTTTCCTTTTAAACCGGCTTCGCAGGCAAAACAACCAACTTCCGGACCTAATGGTTATGGAAAAACCAGTGTTAACGGCGCCCTATACCCCTTTGGCTATGGTTTAAGTTACACCACTTTTGAGTATAAAAATTTGCAGGTTAGCCCCGATAAAGCGAACAACCAGGTCGATATTAACGTATCAGTGGAAGTAACAAACACTGGTAAGGTAAAAGGTGACGAGGTAGTGCAGCTTTACCTTAAAGACAAGGTAAGCAGTGTAACCACTTACGAATTTGATTTACGTGGATTTGAGCGTGTGAAACTGGCACCGGGCGAGACCAAAAAGGTGAGCTTTACGCTTCATCCCGACGATTTGGCTTTGCTGGATAAAAACATGAACTGGACGGTAGAGCCAGGGGCGTTTGAGGTGATGATCGGAAGCTCTTCGGAAGATATCAAATTGAAAAAAGAATTTGTAATTCAGTAGCCGAAGTGGTGCATGGTGCAATATTCCACATGCACCACTGTGTTCCTACTTAAAAGTCATTTTTGCCATATTTTGTGTGTTTGTTGCCTGATAATTAATCAATTACATGCATTTGCTGTTTTGAGAAGAGACGCTAATGTTCCACTTTTCATGACTAATAAGTCTTTTTGCTGACATGCGTTTGTCATTAAAAAGACTTGTTAAGTAATGGCAGCAGCTTGCATAACGAAATCTTTTTAGGTGTAGAATGACATCAACAAAAAAAGTATTATTAATGGGCCTACCTTTTTTGCTAGCCTTGTTCAGCGCCTGCAAAAAGGGGGGAGATGGCACCGATAAATCAGATCAGGATTCGACAGGCAAAATCCGGGCTGATTTTGTGAAGGGGGCGGATGTAAGCTGGCTTACCCAAATGGAAGGGTCGGGTGTTAAATTTTACAACAGTATCGGCATAGAGAAAGACTGTTTCCAGGTGTTGAAAGACAAAGGCATTAACACCATTCGTTTACGTGTTTTTGTAAACCCAACAGATGGCTGGTGCGACACTGAAGATATGATCGCTAAAGCGGTACGTGCTAAAAAGTTAGGTCTCAAAATCATGGTCGATTTTCACTATAGCGATGGTTGGGCCGATCCTGCCCACCAAACCAAACCATTTGCCTGGGCTGGGCTCAATTTTGCCGGGGTAGTTAACGCCATGCACGATTATACCGTTAACGTGATGGATTCGCTCAAGGTAAAAGGCATAACACCCGAATACGTACAGGTGGGCAATGAAACGAATGATGGCATGCTTTGGCCCGAGGGGCAGGCATCTAAAAGTATGGTCAATTTTTCTACGTTAGTTACTGCAGGATACAATGCTGTTAAAGAGGTAAGCAGCACATCTAAAGTAATTGTACATATTTCTAACGGGTATGATAATGCACTGTTCCGCTGGGTGTTTGATGGCTTAAAGAAAAATGGTGCCAAGTGGGACGTTATCGGCATGTCATTATACCCAACAACTGTAGATTGGGCCGATTATAATAATATGTGCCTGGCCAATATGAAGGATATGATAGCGCGTTACGATACGCCGGTAATGATTTGCGAAGTAGGTATGGACGTTAACCAGCCTGCCACCACTAAGCTCTTTATAAGTGATCTTGCTGCTAAAGTAAATAGTTTGCCCAACAACAAAGGCCTTGGTGTTTTATATTGGGAGCCAGAAAGCTATGCCAATTGGGCTGGGTACACGATGGGTGCTTATAGTAATTTAGGCAGGCCAACTATAGCGTTAGATGCGTTTGCTAATTAGGAGGTTTTTTTAAGGGCTCGAAGGGTATAATCAATAAGAATGAAAGTCAATATCTTATATATCGTTATCTGTTTGTTCTTTTTAAGCTGTTCGGATAGGAATAAAAAAGAAAGAAAGTCTATTGGTTAAACCGGCATTGTCAGAACGCAACTTGAGTTATAATGGTTCTTTCGATAATCTTGTATGGATTACGAGGAAGAGCCTCCGAATATCTCAAATTACAAGGAAAGGAGACACTTTAAGTTTAGTGATAATGAACAGAACTGTTTATTATCCATTTGGAAAAATTAGGGATGTAGATAGTCTTAAAATGCTAAACGCCCAATTGACTTTGACTAAAGAAATAGCTAAAGATCCGTCGCTTAATTCGTACGAATTAATGAGACTGGCCTATAAGAATAGCTTTATTAAATTCTTTAAAAGAAGCGATACCGGTTTTTTTGAAATAGTGTCAGCAAGAATGTCTGATAAAGAAATAACGCTTCCTAATTATGTTCATATTGGAATGGCGCTTGAAGATTTTCTCGATTTATATTTTGAAAAAAATATAAATCGTTATACGCAAAAAATAAGCACCGTGCAACTGATATCAGGGGTAGACGGAATATGGCAATATTATCATTTCAAAAACGGAGTTTTGTCATCAATTAATTTTAACAGCGACTACACATTCAACAAAGACTAAGATATAAGGCTCCCTTGTGGAAAAAGAGTAGGTCTTATAACATGTAATCGGCCACAAGTAGGACGCTTGCGGTAGCCGGGAGATAAAACTATAACAACTGTGTTGAGAAAGTTGAAAGACAATGGAGTATGGCTATGATTTATAAGACAATATTGTTACTGTCGATTTGGATGATTGACTTAGAAGGCAATAATGAAAAAGCATGTAAAGTATTTAATGACAATTTAACCATTATTAAACAGCGTATAAAGCATGACAAAAATGTGAATGCTGCTAAAGTGAACGGGGCGATTATGTTTTTCGAAGAACTTACGAGTATAAATTCGCAATCAACCGGCAATTATTATGGCCGTTTTTATCCTACAACTTCCGATTACAATAATTGGATGAAGTGGTATAAGAAAAATAGACAAAACCTCATTTGGGACGATAAGTTGGATAGAGTTCGCTTGAAACCTAAATTTACAACATGCTCAAAGTCCTCTGCGAGAGACCCTGAGGAAACTATAATAAGAAATTAAACCAATGATATATTTCTGCTCATTATTGTTGCTTAACTTGTTATTAATCAATTCTATAAAGGAAGTTAAAAGTGATAGTGGTAAAAAATTAAAACTGAATGCAACGGTTAATGCTACCGAATCTTTTGATCTGTTTCTTGAAAAGTTTAAAACTCAAAAGCCTGTTCAACTTAATTGGATTATATTCCCTTTAAAAGCTGTTTCCAAGTCTGAGGATAGGTGGAAAATGGTGGTTAATAGGAATTACCGATGATTCTGACTAGAATTTAAGATCTCATCATGGTCGCTCCCCAATCTGGCGCAAGTATGCCGCGTTAGGTTTGAAGGCAGAGTACTTGTGCCTTTATAAGCGATATTTATTTAACTGTTTATCGTATAGGCGCAAGAACCGTTGCTAGTGCCTCCCATCGCTGGCGCGTGTGCTCAAGTCCTGTCAACAAAGCTTTCTTCCACCGTACAATTACGCATAATTAAATCCCGGTAGTTTTACGCTTCCCTGGCGTGTTGGTTTGCTGCAACTTTGTATTGTCAGTTCGAAACAACCGGTTGAGCAGCTCAGGTTTAAACCGACAAAGGAAAGACCCCAAATTCCTGAACTAGAGGGGATAATTTTATGAACCTTAAAAACCTACAACTATGTCAGCATTTGTTCCTGGTGGAAGTTACACCAAAACCTCAAACAACATCAAAAGTACACTGTACTGCAATTCAAAAAAACGCGATCAGGCCAGCATCCCAGCCGGTATGGATTTAACCAGCCTTAGCCAGGCTAATATCGAAAACCTGGATGGTTTTCTGGTAAATAACCCTGGCAACGGTGGCAGCAACGGTTATGTACCGGGCGGCAGCTATACCATTACTTCAAGCGGCGAAGTGGTTATCTTATCGGCAAATTGCCAAAAGAGAGACCAAAGCTGGCAATATTCAACGTTGGATATTACGCATCTGCCTGTTGGCAAAACGCTGTCAAATATTGATGGTGTGTTAACGGTAGACTAATATCTAAAGCGTTTACGCAACATAGCCTAAACCGTTATTGATACAAATCCCTGATAAATTGGCCCGGATTCCGGATCCGGTATATCAGGGATTTTTTTAGGTTTTAACGGTAGAAACTTGCGGCAAGCCAATCGATTGGTTTTTTCAAGATCTTCCTTATTATAGTAACATCAGTCAGAGACAATTACGGTCGGATACACATTTCTCTACACAGTAATGTGTGCCAATTTCTGTTAGTGCCAAAAAACTAGTCCTAAATTAAGGTGTGATTTCTGGGTCTGTGTTAAAATGAGGCACTTTAACGAGGAGTTGGGATAAAAGGTTACATATTGTTCTCGTGCTTAATAGTATTTATTATTATTTTTATAGCAACTATTTTAAATGCCCAAACTTTATGAAATCTCCTTTACTTATCATTCTATTATTAGGCGCATTCTGTGCCCAGGCAAAGTCTAAGACAGACAGCACCGCTGTTGCCACTACTAATCCCGTTAACAAAGCAGATACTGTTGCATGCTGGTTTAAAGAGCTTAAGTTATCCCGTTATTCTTACGGCTGGTTCCGTCGCTCACAAGATAGTACCTACAAAGAGGTATGGCAGCATGGCTACATGGTTAAAGCTCCAACCGTTGCTTACTTATACGCCGACAAAAAAACACCTGTAAAAAATAAGGTGGTTAATAGTTTCGAGCGTAAGTAGTAAATAAAATACTCAGCAAATTTATTAGTATACAACCCGTAGTTGCTTTTAAAATAAGTAAGGGTGTATGTTATTGCCCAGTGTAACAGGGAGTAACGCTTTGGGCATAGTACGTTCAAAATGTTACAGTAATTAGCTTAAATATGTGTTTTTATAATTCGTATTTATTTATAGACTTGTAAAACTAATTATTAAGGCTTTTTTTATGCAGAGATATACCGGTCAGAAAAGATTACTAGTGGCTGTAGATTGTATTGTTTTTGGCTTCGACGGCCAGAGTATCAAATTATTGCTGGTAAAACGGTCTATCGAACCTTATAAAAATAAATGGAGCCTGATGGGCGGTTTTATGCAGCCCGATGAAACGCCCGATGACGCAGCTAACCGGGTGCTCGAATACCGTACCGGCCTTAAAAATGTATATCTGGAGCAACTGCATGTGTTTGGCTCGCCAGATCGCGACCCGGTAGAACGCACCCTGTCAATTGCCTACTTTGCTCTAATTGACATTAATAAGTACGAGCAACAACTGGTCGACGAGTTCCACGCCGAATGGATTGAGATCAAAGACTTACCCGAGTTGATATTTGACCATGGTGATATGGTGCGTATGGCTAAAAAGCAATTGCGTTATAAGGCCGCTTTGCATCCTATATTGTTCCACCTGCTCCCAGAGCGTTTTACCATACCACAGCTTCAGGCGCTTTACGAAGGTATTTTCCAGGCCGAATTTGACGATCGCAACTTTAGCCGCAAAGTGCTGTCTACCGGCTTGCTTGTTAAGCTGCCCGAAAAGGATAAACAATCCTCAAAAAAAGGGGCATTTTATTACCGCCTCAATCAAACAGAGTATCTCGAAAATTTCGATTCATTCTTAAACTTTGTCCCTAATCCGGATAAGTTGCTTACCGAGAACCTGTAATTAGCGCATTTGTTATTAAGCCAGATTTTTAGGTAGTTTGATTAAAAAGCTGGTTCCTTCGCATGGTTTGGATACCACTTCGATACTACCTTCATGTTTTTCGATAATACCGAATACAATGGAGAGCCCCAATCCAGTGCCCTCGCCGACTTCTTTGGTGGTAAAAAACGGATCGAAAATGCGTTGTTTAACATCGTCGGTCATCCCTCCGCCAGTGTCGGTAATCTCTATGCTGATGTACTCTGCATGGTCATTAGTAATAATAGAGATAGTCTCATTATAATGTTCGGGCTTACTCTTAATGGCTTGTATGGCGTTGGTAATAACGTTAATAAGTACCTGTCCAATTTTACCCGGATAGCAGTTGATAGGAGGGAGCCGGTTTAAAACCGGCGTTACCGAAATGTAAGTAGGGGTTGTGTTTCGTAAAATAACCAGTGCATTAAGTATCGCTTTATTGATATCGGCCATTTTAAGGCTTTGCGAATCTGTGCGGCTAAAGGTGCGTAGGCTATCTACAATTTCTGATGTTCTGTTTGCACCTTCTTCAATACCTTCCAATAAGGTTAATATCTCTTCTTGTATATATTTGATATCTATTTGCTCGCGGTACTCTATTATCTGATCTAATAATGCTTTGTTTAATGGATCTCGCTCAAAGTCCCTGTATTTCTCAATCAAGTTAAAAACTTCCAGAAAGTCCATTCGGAGGGGCTTTACATTAGAACTTACAAAGTTAATGGGGTTGTTTATTTCGTGGGCAATGCCTGCAGTCAATTGACCCAATGAAGCCATCTTTTCAGTTTCTACCAGCTGTTTCTGCGCTGCTTTCTGATGTTCAATGCTTTTAGAAAGGTTTTGGTTGCTTTCAATCAGTTCGCGGGTACGGGCATTTACCATGTTTTCGAGTATGAGGTTTTGCTCGGTTATCAGCTTCTCATTCTCCAGCGCAATGGTGAGGGCCGCAAGTTGTGACTCATTTTTCTGCTGACGATAAAAGTTGATCTTGTCTGCCAGGGCCACAGAAAATAAAATAAGTTCAAGAGCCGAAGCGTACAGTATGATATTGCCGGTAAAGTTATCGTAAGTAATTAAACCCTGATTGCGGGCGATAGAAAGGATAATAGAAATGAAAAATAGCGTCCACCCGATTAGAAAGTATTTTGCCGGTTTAAAGCCCTTTAAATAAAGTGCAATGCCAATACTTATTAACGCTATCGAAATAACAAAAGCACTTATGCTGATAAGGTTATAAGCGATGTGTGTGTAGCCCAGTATAATGCAGATTAGCGCCGCCGTATAAAGCAAATACAACGACCAGTAAAATTTGTGCGATTTTTTGCCATTTTGTTTGATCTGCAAAAACTCGTAAACAAAGAGCAATATAGAGTACCCAAAAAGAACCCGGCATATTGGTATAACCATAGTGTTGATTATAGTTTTATCGCCCGATATAAGATTGGTGCCATAGCCCCTCAGTAGCATCTGATTAAGCCCTAAAAAGATAATATACAGCACATAATACAGGTAGCTACGGTCTTTTACTATCAATAACAGCATAAGGTTATATACCGCCATAATGGCAATAATCCCTATAAAGCCACCCATGGCCAGCGTTTGGCTGCTGGTGCTTTGCAAAAATTCGTTAGCGCTGTATACGTGTATAGGTATAACTGTATTTGAGTTGCTTTGTACCCGCAGGTAAATAGTACGGGCCGAGTCGGGCAAAATAGAGCAATTTATATGGATGAGATTTTGCGATACATGCCTTAGGTTTGTATGCGGGAAATCTGAAAAAAGGTGTACTATTTTATTGTTACCGGCGTCTTTATAATAGAGATCGAAATTATCAATAACACTACTGGTGATCGTAATTGGCAGAAAGGGTTGGTTGGTTTTGTTTTTTATCGTGATTTTAAGCCAGATAGCCTTAGTTGTGTAATTAATAAAAGGCAACGTTTGCGTTGTAGTATGAAAGTTGGGGTTATTAATAATATTATCTATTTTGATGGTGCCATCTGAGTCTTCGAGAAGTTTATAATAGGTATTGGTAATAAACTTTGAGCCGTCTTCTTTAACCGTCAGTGTATCAATGGCGTAGGCTGAAAAACCTTGGATAGCAATAAATAAAAAAACTAAAATGGCTTTCATTTCTTATAGTAACGGAAAGGAATTTCTTGGGCGATGTATGGCTGTGCGCTATAAAAATAAAATAAATACTGTTTTAATTTATAAAAAGCTCCAGATTTGTAATCTAAACAACTAATCATATATGCAATACGGCGTATTATATGTCGATGACGAAATAAATAACCTAAACAGCTTTAAAGCTGCTTTCAGGCGCGATTTTACAATTTTTACTGCCCAGTCTGCCAAAGAAGGGCGTAAGATATTGGATAATAATGAAATCGGGGTAATCATTACCGACCAGCGCATGCCTACTATGACAGGCATCGAATTTTTGGAATCTATTTTGCCGGTATATCCAGATACCATCCGCATTTTGCTAACTGGCTTTGCCGATATTAATGCCGTAATGGATGCCATTAACCGTGGCCAGGTTTATAAATACCTGGTAAAACCATGGCACAACGAAGAGCTAAAAATGTACATCCAAAACGCGCTCGAGATTTATCACCTGCGCCGGGAGAACAAAGAGCTTGCCCAAAAGCTAAAGCAAGCCAATATAGAACTCGAAAACCTGCTTAAATCGCAGTAAACAAAAGAGGCTTCCTGAATGGAAGCCTCTTTTGTTATGTTTATAGCTTATGGTTGATAGTTCATGGCAGGAAGCTAGTAGTCCATATTTTATAACTATGAACCATCAGCTATAAACTACTGTTATACCTCTCTTCTTAGCCTCGCTACCGGGATGTTCATTTGTTCGCGGTATTTTGCTACGGTACGGCGGGCGATGTTGTAACCACGCTCTTTCAGTATTTCGGTTAGTTTTTCATCTGCAAGCGGATGGCGTTTGTCTTCACCTCCGATGCAGTCCTCCAAAATTTTCTTAACCTCTTTGTTTGATACCTCTTCACCGCTTTCGGTTTGTATCGCTTCGGAGAAGAATGATTTCAGCAGGAATGTACCATGCTCGGTTTGTACGTATTTAGAGTTAGCTACGCGCGATACGGTTGATATATCCATACCAATGCGGTCGGCAATGTCTTTTAATATCATGGGGCGAAGGTTACGCTCGTCGCCGGTTAAGAAGAAATCGTACTGATACTGCATAATAGCATTCATGGTTTTCAGTAAGGTTTGCTGGCGCTGTTTAATGGCATCAATAAACCATTTGGCCGAGTCGAGCTTTTGTTTTACAAACTGCACGGCCTCTTTCATCTTTTTATCCTTCTGCGATGCCTTGTCGTAATGTTCAAACATGTCCATGTATGAGCGGCTTACGCGTAAGTCAGGGGCATTTTTGGCATTCAGGGTAAGTAATAGCCGCCCGTCATCATTCACAATGTGGAAATCGGGAATCACCTGCAGCTGCTTGGTGTTTACTGCATTAGAGTCGCCCGGTTTGGGGTTCAGTTTTAAGATCTCGTTAATTACGGCACGCAGTTCCTGCGATGTCATATTCAGCGAGCGCTCCAGCTTATCGTAGTGCTTACGGGTAAACTCGTCGAGGTAGTTTTGTACCACCAGGATAGCCTTTTTAACAATCGGGTCGGTAAGGTCTTTACGGCGCAGTTGCAGTAATAAGCATTCCTGCAGTGTACGTGCACCAATACCCGGAGGATCGAAAGATTGAATTACCTTCAGCATTTCTTCAACCTCTTCGTCTTCGGCCATCACGTTTTGTGAAAAAGCCAGATCGTCGGTAAGAGACATGATAGGGCGGCGCAGGTAACCATCATCATCCAAACTGCCGATGATCTGCTGGCCTATCATAAAGTCTTTATCAGACACAGGCAATAAGTCTAACTGCGCTTGCAGGCTCTCAAAAAAAGAAGTTTGTATAGCTATTGGAATTTCCTTGCGGTCATCCTCATCGTCGCCATTTTGGTCATAGCGCGATCCATAGTCGTTAACATTGTCTTCCTGTAAATAGTCGTCAATGTTAAACTCATCGTATTCGCCGCCTTCGTCATCGCTGTTATAGTTATCCTCATCCGGATCGCGGTCGGGGTATTGTTCTTCGGGCTCGTTTAGGTTTGTTAAACTCAGATCTTCGAGTGCAGGGTTTTCCTCCAGCTCTTCTTTAATACGGGTATCTAGTGAAACAGTGGGTACCTGTAACAATTTGATAAACTGTATTTGCTGGGGCGAAAGTTTTTGTAAAAGTTTTTGTTGAAGATTCTGTTTAAGCATAATTAGATAAAGCCAAAATTACATCAATTTAGTAGAATATAAAAGGGCGTATTGTTTAACGTGTGTATCAATGTGTAAACACAATACACCATAATTGTTTTGGAATTAATAGAAGTTGTGACAGTTTTTTTAAACTGATAATTATATCTTAGTGTAAATTAAAAAATTAGCTTATGGGATTTGTTAAAGAGTTTAAGGAATTTGCCGTTAAAGGCAATGTGTTAGACCTGGCAATAGCTGTGGTTATAGGTGGTGCTTTCGGTAAAATAGTAAGCTCGCTGGTAGAAGATATAATCACGCCGGCTATTTTAACACCGGCGCTTAAAGCTGCTCACTTATCCAATCTTAGCCAATTGGTAGTGCCGGGTACGGCAATTAAGTATGGCAACTTTTTATCACAGGTAATCTCGTTTTTTATCGTAGCCCTTTCATTATTTGTTATAATTACGGCTATAAATCGTTTCAAGAAAAAAGAAGCAGTAGCGCCAACTGTTGCACCTCCACCTACTGCAGAAGAAACGTTATTAACGGAGATAAGAGACCTTTTGGCCAAAAAAAGCGTTTAAATACGTATATTTGTGTGTTTAATTGCTTGTTGAGCGCATAACTGCAAATGTTAATAAATTGTTTATGCATCTATTTGAAAAACAAAAATTAAACAGTAGATTTGCACTCTTATTTTTTAAAGCAACGAATACAACAATAATACAGTTATGAAAAGAACGTTTCAGCCTTCTCAGCGTAAAAGAAGAAATAAACACGGTTTCCGTGAGCGTATGTCAACTGCTAACGGCAGAAGAATTTTAGCTGCAAGAAGAGCTAAAGGCAGAAAAAGATTAAGCGTATCTGACGAAAAACGTCACAAAGCATAGTTTTTAGGTTGCTTTCTTCCGTAACTGGGTTTGAACCGGTTATTAATTTAAGTTCGGTTCAATAGTTAAGCAACATGTATACTTTCAAAAAAGAAGAACGTTTGTGTAATAAAAGGCTTTTAGAAAAGCTTTTTCACAAGGGTTCTTCTTTTTTATGTTACCCTTACCGGGTATCATGGATAATGGCCGAAGCCGAACAACCCGTACCTGTACAGGTTGTTTTCCCTGTGCCTAAAAAGCGCTACAAGCACGCTGTAGATCGCAATCTCATTCGCCGGCGCATGCGCGAAGCCTACAGGCTCCATAAGCAGCAAAACCTTTACAGTTTTTTAAACGAAGCTAATATTAAGCTCTCGCTTTCGTTAAGTTATATCGGTAAGGAGATAGAGCCTTACCCCGTGATGGAAAAAAAAATGCTAAAGCTGTTTGTGCAACTTTGCGATCTGGTAGCTAATGAAAAGCCTCAGCCAATTAATTAAAGCCGTTTTCGGATATATCTTCATCGTACTGATTAAAGTTTATCAGTACTTATTGTCGCCATTGCTGGGGGCATCGTGCCGTTATACGCCTACGTGTTCGCAATATGGGGTAGAAGCCATAAAAAAATATGGTCCGTTTAAAGGCGGATGGTTAACTTTGAAACGGATTGGGCGCTGCCATCCCTGGGGTGGGCATGGGCACGATCCGGTACCATAAATACCTATAGTAAAAATGAGTTTGATCCTTCAAATAGAAACCGCCACCACCGTATGTTCTGTAGCATTGGCGCAAAACGGAGAGCTACTTGCCGTTAAGGAAGTAAAGGAACGTAATGTGCATGCAGAGATGATTACGCTGTTTATTCAGGATGTATGTGCGATGGCAGGCAAGCAGCTGAAAGATATTGATGCTGTTGCCGTGAGTAAAGGCCCTGGCTCATACACCGGTTTGCGCATTGGAGTATCTACCGCAAAAGGAATTTGCTTCGGGCTGGATAAGCCATTAATAGCTGTTGATACCCTTGCCGCTATGGCAACTGGCGCAGCTACGTTTGCAGGCGAGTATGATAGCAACGCTATACTTTGCCCCATGATTGATGCCCGCCGCATGGAGGTTTATACAGCCATGTTTACTACCACTGGCGAATTGGTTAGACCTACCGCTGCTGAAATAATTGACGACAATAGCTTTGCAGAACTTCCCTCAGAACAGCAACTGGTAATATTTGGGGATGGTGCCGAAAAATGCATTCAGGCTTTGGCGCATCGCGGTAAATTGGCTTTCCTTTCACAATTTGAAAACTCGGCCAGTCAACTTACTCAGCTTGCGGCGCAAAAGTTTGCCAACAAAGAATTTGAAGATGTGGCTTATTTCGAACCGTACTACCTCAAAGAATTTATAGCTGGCGTAAAAGGCGCGAAGTAGATAATCAAAATATATTTTGAAACAACCGGCCAAAAAATCCTGGCTGTTCGCCCATTGGTATGTGGCTTGCGTTAGCTGCTGTTTCGATATCGGGGCCAAATTTAACCGAAAAGCCGAGGTAGATCCCGACATCGGTATATGATTTTACCTTCATAATAGAGCTGTTATCTCCAAACGCTGATTGTAATACATTACTATCCTGCAGTAATTGCTCCGTGCCGATAAAAAACTCAAAATTCGGGGCTTTATACATTAGCTGTGCCCCGAGATTGTACTGCTGCAGATCGTCAAAACTGCTGGAGAGGCCCAGTACCCATTTTTTGTATTGGATATTATTTACAAATGCGCCCACATAGCCCTTGTAAAACAGCTCTTTAGAGCCCACTAATATAGGTTGATATCTGAAGTTGTTATTCTCATCAAGCCCAAATACTTTAGTTGCACTTACCTCAATCAGGGCATCTGTCGGCGAATAAAATGAGCCACGTGCATGTCCTGATCCGAAAATATTATAAAGCGAATTGTAAATTCTGGTTCCCACATCACTACTCCGGGCATTGGTTAACACACGCGTGCCACCAAAATGGGTGTTATAGGAGTCGCTGTTCCAATGTATAAAACCGAGATCTTTAAGATTGTACTGAAATTTGAGGCCCCCCTCGGTAGTTTGTGCTAAACCAAAACTTACCGAAGCTCCGGGGTTTTTAAAAAGCGGCATTACATCATTTACAGATAGAAGCCGTTGATCGAGATTGGCCTGATATTTACCGCGTAACGTAAGACTTATCTGGTTGTTGGTTTTGTCGAACGTAACGGCCGACTGATCTATTTTAATCTGGTTATAAAGGATACCCGATAGGACACTAAACTTAAAGCCAGCCGCCCAATTATTGTTGAGTTCTTTACGGTAAAGCAGGCTAAATTGATGGTAGGTTTGATATCTATATTTGTCGTTTAAAATATCGTCGTAGGTGCCATTCGGAAACCTCGAGCCGCCATCAAACAGAGCCACGCTTTCATTATTAAAGCGCAAGTTACCTTCACCTTTTATCTGGGCTGCAAAACCAAGCTCCTGATTGCCATCTAAGCTCGTAAATATCCTGAACATGGCAAGGTATACGTTGGCATCTACCTTTGCCTCGTTAACATATCCGCTATTAATAGGTAGCCGCGGGCGGGTAGTTCTGTTGGGTAAAAAAAGGTATTGCCTTAATGCGTTTTGCGCGTTACCGCTTACGCTAACGTTGGCGCTTATATTTGAAAGCAGAAAGTTGAAAGCATATTTTTTGCTCGAATCGGGAATGAAAGCTCCCTGGGCCGGGTTCTCAAAAGACTCATACAGTGTATTACTAAAATACTGATTAAATCGTTGTGCTAAAGTCGGGGTAGTCAATAGTACACATAAGAAAATAGCTAACAACAACCTCTTCATTAGGTACTGGCTAATCAGATAATATAATATCCGAAAACATCAAATAGTTTCCGTTATTGAATATATATATTAAACAGAAAAGGAGTTTGACGTTATCCGCCCGAAGTAGTTTTCGCCAGTTTTATGTGAAATATGGTGTAGTTATTTTTCTTGAGGCGATAGGTATATTATCTATTAAGAAATTGGTTACTCGCTGGTTTTTGTCGAATCTGCCTTAGCCAGTTTCATGCAAAAATTAGTGTAGAAATTTTTATCAGAAGCGATTAACTGGTACGAAGCAGCATAGTAATTTTTAAAGCCTGGATCATTTTTCTGAAAGGTGTCGTAGAACCCAGGTTTCAAGTCGCGCTTAAATACCTGTTTCATATTCTTGAAATTAATAAAGAAGGCTACGTTACTGCGCTCTGACAACAAAAGGTCGAAATCATTGTAAGATTCTGTCTTGTTCAAAAACTTTTGGTTATTGTAGCTTTCATAATATGAGCGGATTTCTGATGCCGTGTTTGCCAATACCAGGTAGTTATTAATCACCGTGAAATACGGCTTATTAAAAATTCCGAAAGCGTCGCCCAGTAAGTAAAAGGGCACTTTGCTGTAGTTAAGCTGGCCGATATTGTCGCTTACTGCGGTACTTATGTTCATCAACGAGGGGAAAAGCTGCTGCCCGTTGTTTACTTCGATAATGGCTATCTTTTCCTGAAAACGAGTGGTGAGCACTGTAAATTCTTTACCCAATTGATCATTAAATTCCTTGTCGAAATTTACTCCCGTCTCTGTTTTAATTTGCTTAAAGAGGTCTTGCTTTTTTTGCTTATTGCCGCTTTTTTCATTCCATGCAGCAAGGTCTTTGATAAACTTGTTGGGGTTCGACACCGCAAAGGTTGTACTGTAAGCAGTAGTGGCTGGAAAGATCTCGTTTAAATGATTTTCCACAGGCTGCTGGCTTGCAAACAAGTTAAGGTAGCTTATCGGTTGTTTTAGATCGAGTCGGGTAAGGCCGTTAAACATTAAGGCATTTGACTTATAGTTAAGGCTCAATGCTGCCTGCCCCGGCAATATGCGAAACGCTCTGAAAAGATCGGGATTACTACTGATAAACAATTGCTGAAACAAAGGCTGTAGCTGTGTATAGTTTACATACAATATGGCCATAGCATTGTTATGCTGCTGTTCTGATAGTTGTAAAAAGCTATGCTTTTCTTTTTTATAATCGTAATTGGCACTTTTGTCTATCAACTCTTCAGCAAAGCTCCCTCTAAATATATGATGCTCAGATTCTATCAAATAAAAAGGGCGGCCTAAGCCGGTAATATCTATTTCAAAAACTTGCTTATCTCCCCGTTTTATCTGCTGTACCTTAACGCTGTCAATACCTTTAAGCAGGTCAATTAACGAGCCCTTTGGTGATTTATCAAAGGATGTAGTCAATAGAAAATCAACGCGATCTGCAGTTGATGGGTGTATGGATACGTAAATAGGTTGGTTCTCAAAATAAGGCTTTAGCGCTGCATTGTTAAGCAGGTGTTTACGTAAGGCATCAAGCTCCGTAGTTTTAGTTTGGCCGGCAATAGCAGTGAGCAATTGGTTGCCGCTAAAAGCTTCATAAAAGCCTTCGTCGTTACTAAATTCGGCTATCAGCGATGCATCTGCAGGTATATGCTGCATCACTTCTACAGGGCGTTTGCCCGGTGGATTTAAATTTTTGAAGTAAAATACAGTTACCACTGCTGTAGCAATAAGCAAGATAAGGGTGGTAATCAGGTGTTTCATTATTTTTAGTTACGGCAAATTTAGATTTTTACGCAATGCCCATAAAGTAATTATTTCAAATGGTTAATTTAGCCCAATACCATTATGAATAAACAAATAGTAATAACAGGCGCATTGTTTGGTGCGCTTGCAGTAATTACCGGCGCTTTCGGCGCACACGGGCTAAAGGCAGTATTAACATCATCACAACTCGAAACCTGGCATACGGCGGTTCAATACCACTTTTACCACGTTTTTGCATTGCTATTTTTGTCTACTTTCGGACGATTCAAAAATAACGTAATTTTTACCGGATACTGGCTTTTTACTTTCGGTATTCTGCTTTTTTCGGGCTCGTTATATTTATTGTCGTGCCGTGATGTTTTGGGCTGGAGCTGGTTGCATTGGCTCGGTCCGGTTACGCCCGTAGGTGGTTTACTTTTTATAGCCGGATGGATAACGCTTGCCGTTGCCGCCATTAGGCACAGATAGATCTATTTTTGGAAATGCTCGAATTTGCGGATTCATATCACGCAGGCCGTAAAACGCTTTTTGTTGACGTTATTTTACCGTTGGCCATTGCCAAAAACTATACCTACCGCGTTCCGTTTGAACTGAACAATGCTGTAGCTATAGGCAAGAGGGTGGTGGTACAATTTGGTAAGAGCAAATTATATACCGCTATTATTGCCGGTATAAGCGAGCACGCGCCCGAAAAATACGAGGCTAAATACTTGATGGATGTTCTCGACGAGCAGCCTGTTGTTACCGAAGTGCAGCTGTCGTTTTGGCAATGGATGGCCAACTATTATCTGTGCAATACAGGCGAGGTAATGAACGCGGCGCTGCCATCGGCCTTAAAGCTGGCAAGCGAAACCAAGATTGTTCTTAACAAAGATTATGAGATAGACCGTACAGCACTGCACGATAAAGAATATCTGATTGTAGACGCACTCGATATTCAACCCGAGCTTACGGTGAGTGATATTGCCAAATTGCTTGGGCAAAAAACGGTAATGCCGATATTAAAGCTGATGTTCGAAAAGAACCTCATTATGATATCGGAAACAGTAAACGAGCGGTATAAGCCACGCAAACGCGCCTATATTAAACTGAACCCTTTTTACCAGGGCGAGCAAATGCAGGAGCTTTTTGAACTGTTGGAAAAGCGGGCACCCAAACAAGCCGACGTGGTGCTGGCTTACATTAACCTGGCACGCGGCGGTAAAAAGGTTTCCAAAAATGATTTACTCGAGGCATCAGGCGCCACTTCCGCGGTTGTGAAGGCATTGGTAGAAAAAGAGATCTTATTTGCCGAAGATGTTAATGTAAGTCGCCTCTTTTTTGAAAATGATACCGACCCTGAGCTTGCCGCCGTTTTGAGCGATGAGCAGGAAACTGTTTTAACAGAAATCCGCACGCAGTTTGAGCAAAAGGACGTGGTTTTGCTGCATGGTATTACGTCCTCGGGCAAAACCCAACTTTATATTAAACTGATAGAGGAGATGATTGCCTCCGGCAGGCAGGTGCTATACCTGTTGCCGGAAATTGCCCTAACCACGCACATTATAGAGCGCCTGCGCAGGTATTTTGGCGAATCCATAGGTGTTTATCACTCCCGGTTTAATGATCAGGAGCGAGTGGAGGTATGGCAAAAAGTACTCGATGGTAGTTATAAGATTGTGCTCGGCGCACGTTCGTCAGTATTTTTGCCGTTTAATGATTTAGGGCTGATCGTAGTTGACGAGGAGCACGAAACCTCCTACAAACAGTTCGACCCAGCACCCCGTTATAATGCCCGCGATGCCGCAATTTATTTAGGCGCTATGTACCAGGGCAAGGTATTGCTTGGTTCGGCCACACCATCTATCGAATCATACTATAACGCGAAAACCAATAAATATGGTTTTGCCGAATTGAAAACCCGTTACGGAGGCGTAGAAATGCCCGAGATACAGGTGGTAAACATAGCCGAAGAGCTGAAGAGGAAAACCATGAGCTCGCACTTTACCAGTGTACTGATGGATGATATGCAGCAGGCTATCGAGAAAAAGGAGCAGATTATCTTGTTTCAAAACCGTCGAGGCTATGCACCAGTAATGCTTTGTAAGACCTGTGCCTTTACTCCTAAATGCATTAATTGCGACGTGAGCCTCACTTATCACAAAAGCAGCGGTAAAATGCATTGCCATTACTGCGGCTATAAGGAAGATAGCCCTACTACCTGCCCGGCCTGCGGTTCGGCGCATTTGGAATACAAGGGTTTCGGTACGGAAAAGGTAGAAGATGAACTTAGCGTTCTGCTACCCGATGCCCGCATTATGCGCATGGACCTCGATACCACCCGTGCCAAAAATGCCTTTCAGAATATTATGAATGATCTGGAAGAGAAGCGCCTGGATATACTGGTAGGCACCCAGATGGTAGCCAAAGGTTTAGACTTTGCCGATGTAACCGTTATTGGTATCATCAATGCAGACAGCCTGCTAAAATACCCCGATTTTCGTGCAAACGAACGCAGCTTCCAGATGTTGGCGCAGGTAAGCGGAAGGGCAGGGCGCAGGGGTAAACAAGGCAAGGTGGTTATTCAGACTTACGACCCTAGTCACCGAGTAATACAACAGGTTATAGATAATAATTATGCCGACCTATACACCAACGAGATAGACGAACGAAAAACGTTTAAATATCCCCCGTTTTATCGCATGATTCAACTGGATATCAAGCATAAAGATCCCGATCTGCTTTATCAGCAGGCCGAATACATTGCCGGCGAATTAAGGAAACATTTCGGCGAACGGGTTATCGGTCCGGAATACCCACTGGTGAGCCGGATCCGGAACTTCTACATCAAAACCATTATGCTCAAGTTTGAGCGGGATACCTTATCGTTAAATAAGGCCAAGGATATTATCCGGAATGTTGTGCTACAGTTTCAAACTACCAAGCTTAGTAAGGGTTGTGTGATACAGCCGGATGTTGATCCGTATTAACAGTGTGGTAAAAATAAAAGACTGATAAACAACAGGCTTTAAACTTGTCAAGATTAACATTAAATTATAGCAGGGTTAAGCGTGCCTTAATTTGCCTAGATTTGTACTAACAATGGCCTACAAGTTTATAGACAATTATCGCGAAAAAGGTGCCCGTAAAAGACTGGTTGATATTTTAGTTAAGAAGGGTATAGAAGACGAACGTTTATTGCAAGCCATTGGAAAAGTGCCTCGCCATTACTTTTTCGACGAAACTTTCTGGAATCAGGCGTACCGGGATATCGCTTTCCCAATAGGCGAGGGGCAGACTATTTCACAGCCCTACACCGTCGCATATCAAACACAGTTGCTTCATGTGGGCAGAAATGATAAAGTATTGGAAATCGGCACCGGATCGGGCTATCAAACCTGTATCTTATTAGAACTCGGTGCCAAAGTTTATACCATAGAACGCCAGGAGAAGCTCTACGAGCGCACTAAACAGGTGCTGCCTTATATGGGCTACAAACCAAATTTCTTTTTAGGAGATGGCTCCAGAGGCATAGAAAGCCATGCACCCTATGACAAGATCATCGTAACTGCCGGCGCTCCAACCGTGCCAGATGTTTTGCTTAAACAACTTAAAGTAGGCGGTATCTTGGTTATCCCAGTAGGTGACGAAGAACAGCAGAAAATGGTAACAATCCTCAAAGTTGCCGAAAACGACTATGAAAAAGTTGTGCTAGATACCTTCAGGTTTGTACCGCTGGTAGGGGATAAAGCGTGGTAGTTAGAGAGTCGAGAATCGAGAGTCAGGAATCAGGACAAAAAATAACAAGAAAGGCGACGATAGCTATCGTCGCCTTTCTTGTTATGGTTCCAAAGTCTTGATTCTTGCTTCTCTTTCTTCCCCTTTAGGGGGCAGGGGGGCTATCTTTTCATCGCCCTATCCATCTCCACTTTGGTGTCGCGTTCTTTTAGGGTTTCGCGTTTGTCGTAGGTCTTTTTACCTTGGGCAAGGGCGATTTTTAATTTGGCGAAACCGCGCTCGCTGATAAAAATAGCCAGTGGAATTATGGTGAAGCCTTTCTCTTCGGTGCGGGTTTTAAGCTTTTTGAGTTCCTTTTTATTTAAAAGCAACACACGGTCGCGCTTGGCCTCGTGGTTGTAAAATGAGCCGTGCGAGTATTCTGCAATATGCAGGTTGCGGATGTACAATTGATTATCAATAAATGTACAGAAAGCATCATTAAGGTTGGCCTTACCATCACGGATCGATTTAATTTCGGTCCCCAATAGTTTTAAACCAGCCACATACTCGTCAAGCACATGATATTCAAAATATGCTTTTTTATTCTTTATATATAAGTCTTCTGCCATTACTGCTGCAAATATGCAAATTATTTAGGTTGGGGTTTCACAATTAATACAGGCACGTTAACCTTGTGGCGTACATCATTTACAGTAGTGCCGAAAATAAGGTCTTTTAAAAACTTGTGCCCGTGCGATCCCATTACCACAAAATCTATTCCTTCTTCTTTTACTATCTCGGCAATTGCCGTGCCTGTAGAGCCATAGCCAATATGCGCGTAAGCATCGTAGCCTAGGCTACGAATCTCGTCGGCATACTTTTGCAGGTTATCGGCATCGCTCTGAGTTTCCATATCCATTACCTGTGTGCCATGATAACGCGCCCCCGCAGTCTCTACCACGTGCATCAGCGTATAGCGGGCATTTTTTCCCCCTTCCATCACACCGTGCCGGATGGACTCCCAGTCGTTCTTGGAAAAATCAATAGCTATACCGATGTGTTTATAATTAATGCGCTCTATCTCGTGCACGGCGCTTGCGATGCCGTGTGGCACGTCGTTAGCTTTATCCGGTGTGCGAAACAGTAGCGGGCGGATGGTAACGTAAAACAACAACAAAGCAATAGCTATAATAACCGGCATAATCAACCCATAAAGCACAATTGGCGAAACAGCCCCACTTGTAACCCAGCCCTCAACTTCCTGCACAACCAACTGAACATTTAACGCGATAATAAGCGCCGCAAACACCCAGGCCAAGCCTTTTATCCAGGGACCGATCACAAATTTACCCATCCGTGCTCTGTCTGACGTAAAGTGGATCAACGGGATAACTGCAAAGCCCAACTGCAAGCTCAGCACTACCTGGCTTAATACCAACAGGTGACCTAAAGCGTCGCCGCCAACATATATCAAGGTTAAATAAGCCGGGATAATGGCCAGCATACGTGTAAGCAAACGGCGCAACCAGGGTGCAACGCGCAGGTTAATATGGCCTTCCATTACAATTTGGCCTGCAAGGGTGCCCGTAATGGTCGAGCTTTGCCCAGCCGCTATCAGCGCTATGGCAAACAGCGTAGGGGCCATATTGCCAAATATTTTGCTCAGTAGTTTATAAGCATCCTGTATCTCGGCAATTTGGTGGTAACCATTTCTAAAAAAGGCACTGGCGGCTAGTATCAATATGGCGGCATTAACAAAAAAAGCGAGGTTCAGGGCAATGGTGGTATCCCAGAGGTTATATTTAATAGCATTGCGGATGCCTTTTTCTGTGCGTTCTATTTTGCGTGTCTGTACCAGCGAAGAATGCAGGTATAAATTGTGCGGCATTACGGTAGCCCCAATAATACCTATAGCTATATAAAGCGCATTGCCGGTGAGCTCATTCGGTAAAAAGCCTTTGCCAATTTCAACAATATCTGGCTTGGCAATAAACATTTCTATCAGGAAAGAGAACCCCACTATAAATATCAGCGATACAATAAAGCTTTCGAGTTTACGCATACCCTTATTCATCAAAAACAGGAGCAAAAGGGTATCCAGCATGGTTATAGAGATGCCCCAAACCAAAGGCAAACCGAATAAAAGGTTTAAGCCGATGGCCATGCCGATGATCTCCGCTAGGTCGCAAGCTATTATTGCAATCTGCGCCAGTATAAACAGGCAAAAATTTACAAACCTGGAATAAGCGTGTTTGGAGGCCTGCGCCAAATCCAAGCCTCGCACAATACCCAATCGGGCGCTTAGTGATTGTAGTAAAAGAGCGATGAGATTAGAAAGAAGTAATACCCATATTAACCGGTAGCCAAACTGGCTGCCTGCAGCCAGATCGGTTGCCCAATTACCCGGGTCCATATAGCCTACGCAAATGAGATAGGCAGGGCCAATAAAGGCTAAGAACCGTTTCCACCCGGTATTACCGTCGGTTGCTACAGAGCCGTGTACGTTACCTAGAGATTCGCTCATGAGGTTACTAAAATATTTTTGGCAGCTTCTTTACTGATGCTGATCTTGTTTTCTGATTGATTAACTGTTAACACCACCGATTGATCGTAAGCGAGGATCTCTATCACCCTGATCTGGTTTCCCAGCATCAGGTTCAGTTTTTCCAGGTATTGCAAAAATGGAGGCGAATGCTCTCGTACACCCGATATCACTCCGCTTTCGTCAACATCCAACTGGCTTATTGGTTTAAATTCGTGGTGCTTTATTCGGCCATGCTTGTCGGGGATAGGGTCGCCATGTGGGTCGTATGCGGGGTAGTCCATAAACTGATCGAGACGGTCAACAAGCTCGGTGGAAGAGATATGTTCCAGTTCTTCAGCCATGTCGTGTACCTCATCCCATTTAAAATTGAGTTTTTCTACTAAAAAATACTCCCATAGACGGTGGCGGCGCACTACATCAACTGCAATTTTTTTTCCTACCTCTGTTAAGGTAACACCGTAATATCGGGTGTAGTCTATCAGTTTTTTTTCTGATAGTTTTTTCAACATGTCGGTAACTGAGGCGGCCTTAGTGTTCAGTATAGCAGCAAGTTGGTTGGTACTAACCGGTGCCGAACCCTCTGATAATTTATAGATAGTTTTAAGATAGTTCTCTTCTGTAAACGTTTGCATTTAATCAAATCTAAATAAATTATTAGACTAATCTAAATATTTATTAGCTTAGAATTATTATTTGTGTAATGCCATTTTAAAAAAATTATATTTTGTTGCCGAGGGGTTATATATTTGCAACATGGCAGCAGAATTAGATAAGATTGATCTACAGATTTTAAAAATATTACAGGAAAATGGCAGGATAACCAATCTGCAACTCTCAAACGAGATCGGTTTATCGCCGGCACCCACCCTTGAGCGTGTGCGTAAACTGGAAAATGCCGAGTACATTAAGAGTTATCATGCCCTGGTGGATGAGGAAAAGCTTGGCCTGGGAATCAAAACCTTTATACAGATCTCGCTTGATTTTCATAAGAACAACACCATTCAGATATTTTTAGACGAGATCCAGAAAATTAAAGAAGTGACGGAGTGCCACCATGTAACCGGGCAATGTGATTTTTTGCTAAAGGTTTACGTACGCGACATAAAATCGTACGAGCAGTTGATTATGGAAAAAATCAGCCGCATTACCGTGGTTAAAACTTTCCAAACCATGATGATCATGTCTACCAGCAAAAAGGAGCCGATAGTACCTTTGGAGTATTAATTAATTTGTTGATTTGTCAATTTGTTAATGACGCCCTTCTGGTTGAGTAATTAACAAATTGACAAATTATCTCATTAACAAATTAATTAATTTATCTGCCAGTCAATAGGCTTCTTACCCTCCTGTATCAAATAGGCGTTGGCCTTTGAAAATGGCTTGGAACCATAAAACCCTCGTTCTACTGACAGGGGAGAAGGGTGTACAGATTTGATAATATGATGCTTAGTCTGATCTATCAAACTGATTTTTGATTGCGCATAATTGCCCCATAGAATAAATACCAATCCCTTTTTCTCTTCCGATAGTTTGCGAATCACCTCGTCGGTAAAAACTTCCCATCCTTTTTTCTGATGCGATGCGGCTTCGCTTGCGCGAACGGTGAGTGTTGCGTTAAGTAGTAACACCCCTTGTTGCGCCCATTCTTCGAGATTGCCGTGGCTTGGTTTGGTGAAGCCGGGGATATCGGTTAATAATTCTTTATAAATATTTTGCAGCGATTTGGGTATGGCAATACCTTTTTGTACCGAGAAGGATAAGCCGTGGGCTTGGTTTGGCCCGTGATAGGGGTCTTGCCCAAGTATTACTACCTCAACTTTATCCCATGCCGTGGTGTTAAAAGCATTAAAAATATCCTTGTTTCTGGGGTATACAACCTGTCCATTATCGTGCTCCTGCTTCAAAAATTCGCGTAGTTTAAGCATGTAAGGTTTATCAAATTCATCCTTCAGAACATTAAGCCAGCCGGGTTCCAAATCTATCGCCATAAATATTTAGTAATTGTTGATTTAACGTACAAATAAACGGATATTTGCGCTTTAATATATTCATAAACAATTATGTCAAATATTGTTCGGCTTATTATAGCCTGTGTGGTACTTGGAGCGGCCATCGCTCTGGCGGGATTTGGTTTCTGGGGATGGGGTATACTGGTACTTTTAATTGGTGGTATTATACTGCTAAGCTTCTTTTTTAACGAAAACATGATTATTGCGCAATATTATCTGCGTAAAGAAAATAGCGATGAGGCCGAAAAATGGCTGCTTAAAATTAAAGATTACGAAAAAGAGTTGTACAAAACCCAACATGGTTATTACAACATGCTTTTAGGTTTAATTGAATCGCGCAAGGCGCCAATGAAATCTGAAAAGTATTTTAAGAAAGCTTTGTCGTTAGGTATGAAAATGTCGCACAATACGGCATTGGCTAAACTGAGCCTGGCGGGTATTTGCATTGCTAAGCGCAACAAGCGCGAGGCGCAGCAATATTTATCTGAGGCAACTAAAGAGGATAAAAACAAGCTATTGGCAGATCAGATAAAAATGATGAAAGGACAGCTTGCCCAAATGGATAAACAGGTACAAAGAGGATATCGCAACTACTAAACGGTAGTTGTAATATTCGTTGATCTGTAAAAAATAAGGAAAAAAGAGAACGGATTATTTTTCTTCGATAGAACCAAAATAGTCTGGCTCTGAAGAGTGATTTTGGCTAGGCGAAATGTGTCTGTCCGGAATGTAAAGATCATCCTCGGTCGGGTTTGCGATCTCTACCTGCTTCAGTAAGCTGCGTATGAAAGAAAGGCCGAATTTTTTGCGATCCAATTTGATCAGGTATTCCTGCTCTGTAATCTCTAAAGTCATATGCTTGTATTTATGTTGTTCTTCCATAAAGTTAAAACAGCAGATTAAACAAAAAGTTATGTCGACTTTAAGTTTCGGTTAAATAAGACATTCATATAACATAAAAAGCCATCCCAACGTTCGTTCGGATGGCTTTTTATGTTATGTTTTGAATTGGGGAGCCGATTTTATTCGAACCAAGCCATCACGGCTTCTTTAGCCGGCATGGTAATATCCAGTTTCATTTTTTTGCGCATTCCGCCTAAATCATTAAATACTTTATTAGGGTTAGCGGCCTTTAATTCTTCAACTGTATTGAAGCCCATTTTATTTACCACCGGTACCCACTCTGCGGGCACACCAGCTTCGATAAAGTCATCGGCTGTAGCAACCTTTGCTTTTTTCTCAGGGCGCATTTGAGGAAAGAATAATACCTCCTGAATAGTGCTTTGATTGGTTAACATCATCACCAGGCGGTCGATACCGATACCTAGGCCCGATGTTGGTGGCATACCGTATTCTAAAGCACGTAAAAAGTCCTCGTCCATAGCCATAGCCTCGTCATCACCACGGCCGGCTAAGATCAGCTGATCTTCCAAGCGTTGGCGCTGATCCAACGGATCATTCAGTTCAGAATAGGCGTTACCTAATTCCTTACCATTAACGAATAACTCGAAACGCTCTACCAAACCTTCTTTGGTCCGGTGCTTTTTGGCCAATGGCGACATTTCAACCGGGTAGTCGGTAATATAAGTAGGCTGTATCAGGTTAGCTTCAACTTTAGCGCTGAAGATTTCGTCAACCAGCTTACCTTTACCCATAGTGGTATCAACCTCAATAGCCAAATCACGACAGGTTTGGCGCAGGGCAGCTTCGTCCATAGCAGATACATCGATGCCTGTGTATTTTAAAATAGAATCATACATCGACAGTTTCTCATACGGCCCGGCAAAATTAATCTCGTTAGCACCCACCTGTACAGTTGGTACACCATTTACCGCACGTGCAACTTTTTCCAAACATTGCTCTAACATGGCCATCATCCAGATGTAATCCTTGTAGGCTACATAGATTTCCATCATGGTAAACTCCGGGTTGTGGGTACGGTCCATGCCCTCATTGCGAAACATCTTGCCAAACTCATAAACACCATCAAAACCGGCTACGATCAAACGTTTCAGGTAAAGCTCGTTGGCGATACGCAAAAACAGCGGCATATCCAGCGTGTTGTGGTGCGTAGCGAATGGCCGTGCTGCAGCACCGCCATGTACAGGCTGCAGAATAGGGGTTTCTACTTCAAACCAGCCCTGCTCGTTAAAATAATTACGCATGGTGCTGATCACCTTGGTGCGTTTCATGAAGATCTGTTTGAAATCCGGGTTAACGGTCAGATCCACATAGCGTTGACGGTAACGCAACTCAGGGTCGGTAAAACCGTCGAAAGTGTTACCCTCCTCATCGCGTTTAACGATAGGAAGTGGTTTTAATGATTTAGCCAAAACAGTCATTTCTTGCGTATGCACAGAAATTTCGCCGGTTTGGGTTAAAAACACGTAGCCTTTAATGCCGATGTAATCGCCAATATCTAACAGCTTCTTAAATACAGTGTTGTAAAGCGTTTTATCTTCGCCAGGGCAAATATCATCGCGCTTCAGGTAAACCTGCACACGGCCGGTTGAGTCCTGCAGCTCTAAAAAAGAGGCATTACCCATAATACGGCGGGTCATGATACGGCCGGCAAGCTGTACCTGTTGGTAAGCCTCCGGGTTTGCATTAAAATTATCTTTAATATCCTGAGCCCAGGCATTTACGGCGTAAGCTTCGGCCGGGTAAGGCTCAATGCCTAAGGCGCGTAGCTGCTGTAACGATTCGCGGCGTAAAATTTCCTGCTCAGATAATGCTGCAATACTCATAGTAAAACGCTAAAAATTATAAGGTTGCAAAAATAGGATTTTTTGGCCGAAAAAGTTTGTTGATGAGGTGATTTGTTGATTTGTCAATTGTCATTTACCATCAGTCAATGGTCATTTGTCTTTCATCCTCTTGGTTCTATCCCTGAGTAATGACTAACTTTAAAATTCACACCTACGTTTTATGAAAAAAGTACTGATTACAGGGGCCAACAAAAGCATTGGCTTTGAGGCAACCCGCCAACTATTACAGCAAGGCTATTATGTATACTTAGGCAGCAGAGACCTGCAAAAAGGCACTGAAGCTGTAGATAAATTAAAAGCCGAAGGCCTAAGCAATGTCGAAGTCTTACAAATTGACGTAAGCAATGATGCATCGGTAGATGCTGCGTTTAAGGAATTATCTGCAAAGACAGATGTGTTAGATGTGTTGATTAACAATGCTGGTATCAGCGGCGGATTTCCGCAAACTGCGTTAACTACTTCTCCCGATGTACTTCGTGAAGTTTTTGAGACTAATGTGTTCGGCGTAGCAAAGGTTACCGTTACATTTTTACCGCTTCTGCAAAAATCGGCTGAGCCGCGCATTGTAAACGTAACCTCCGGACTGGGCTCTATAACCTTGCACACTGACCCGAATTGGAAATATTACCAGGTAAAGAGTGCTGCTTACGGCCCGTCGAAATCTGCTTTGAATGCTTATACCGTAGTGTTGGCTTACGAACTTAAAGACACCAACTTTAAAGTAAATGCCGTAGACCCAGGTTATACCGCCACAGATTTTAACAATCACAATGGCCCTGGTACGGTAGAAGATGCTGCAAAGCGCGTAGTAAAGGCTGCCGTTTTAGAAGCTGATGGCCCAACCGGTCAGTTCTTTAGCGATGATAATTCGCCGGAGACAGGGATTAGTCCTTGGTAGATGTTGACCTTGTCATTCAGAGCGATAGCGAAGAATCTTTTACAATTGCTTATCGAACATCACAGGCGAAGAAGATATTTCGCTATCGCTCAATATGACAAAATTTATTTTGAATTTAATATCTGAAAGAGTATTTCCGTTAATGAGTATTGGTCGCAGTAATACTTCGCAATTGTCCCCGGAGTTTTATAAGGCGAAATATTAAATCCATCCTCGATATCATTGTACCAAATAACTTGTGTGTCGAGAATTGCGACTGCCCAAAATCCTCCGCCTGCTTGTCCATAATTTTCTTCCTGCCATTTCTCAGGGATTATTTTAATTAGTTGCCAAAAACTTAGCAACTTGGTGGGCATAGTTGATTCGGCTTTTGCTATTTCAGTAGAAATATCTTCGAATGATATCGGTTTCCATATCATATCACAATTTCCTGATCACCTTCGCCGGATTCCCTACCGCCAAACTATCATCCGGAATATCTTTAGTAACTACAGAGCCCGCGCCGATAACACAACGGTTACCAATAGTTACACCCGGACAAATTACCGTCCCGCCACCAATCCAGCAATCGTCGCCGATGGTTACGGGTTTGCCAAATTCGGTGCTGCGGCGCTCAATAGCATTTAAAGGGTGACTTGCGGTGTAAACCTGCACTGCAGGGGCGAAAAACACATTGTTGCCGATGGTTACTTTACAAACATCCAACACCACGCAGTTTACATTGAAATATACGTTGATGCCACAATGGATATTATAGCCATAGTCGGCATGAAATGGTGGCTCGATATATAAACCCTCACCTGCGTTTGGGATAAGTTCTCTGACGATCTCTTTAGCTGCATCATTAAACAAATACTCGGTAACGTTTAAACGGTGAAGCAGTTTCTTAGCATCGGTACGACCTTTCACCAGTTCGGGATCGTTAGCGAGGTAGGCTTCGCCATCGAGCATTTTTTGTTTTTCTGATTTCATGGTGAAGCTAAGATAGCGAAGATGCGTCGCAGACGCAATGAAGTTTTAAGTAGCCGTTATGAACGCGCGTAAGAGGGTTACTTAAAACCTTAACCTTGTCATTCAGAGCGATAGCGAAGAATCTTCTTCACTATGCATAATGGATTTACACAATGCAGAAGATTCCTCCTACGTCGGCATGACAATTTTATCATTTCGCGTTATAGAGCCTCCTCTACATACATCTCATCAATGGCACCTGCGTATTTGTTCTCAATAACTTTACGCTTAGCTTTTAGGGTAACGGTCATTTCACCTTCTTCCATGCTGAAAGGGTTGCGTTTTACCTTGAAGTTTTTAATACGCTCGAACTTGGCCAGCTCGTTGGATAACTTTTTAATATCCTGGCCTATCCAGTCTGTTACCTGCTTATCGCTAATGAATTGCTCGGGCTGTTCGAAGTATTGCTCCGTTAAGCCGAAAGTTTCCTGCAAGCCCTCGCGCGATGGAACGATGATAGCAGTTACATATTCGCGTTTATCGCCAACTAAAAATACCTGCTCAATTTTAGGGCTTTTTAAATAGGTGTTTTCAACCGGGGTAGGGTATATGTTTTTGCCGTAAGCGTTAACCAGCATGTTTTTAAGGCGATCGGTAATTTGCAGATAGCCTTTATGGAAACGGCCGATATCACCAGTATGAAACCAGCCGTCGGCGTCGATGGCAACTTTGGTTTCTTCGGGTTTATTCCAGTAGCCTTTCATCACGCATACACCGCGAATAATAATCTCACCTTCTTCCGATTCAAATTCGGGGTCGAAACTGTCGTGGGTTTGTATGGTGTAGATCTTGCCGGTTTCGATATTCTGAATTGCGGTTTCCGTACCTTTTAAAATACGGCCTACGGTGCCATAAACCTGGCGTTCAAATTCGGTTACGGCCATAGGTCCGGTAGTTTCTGTTAAGCCGAAACCTTCCAGAATTGGCACACCAAGATTGCCGAAAAACTCGCCTACATTGCGTGGCAAAGCGCCACCGCCCGAGATCAGGAATTTAAGACGGCCGCCTGTTTTCTCAATAATTTTGCTAAATACCAGCTTGTGGGCAATTTTATATTCGCGGGTTAAAATAAAGCCTGGGTTTTTCCCGCTTTCTTTAACCTTGCGGTATTTCTGGCCAATATCCATGGCCCATAAAAATATCTTGGTTTTCATGCCGCCGGCGCTCATGCCGTTTTTGTTGGCCTTGTCGTGTATGCGTTCTAATAAACGTGGCACGCAGTTCATAATGGTAGGCTTAACCTCCATCAGGTTTTTGGCTAATAATTCCAGGCTTTGAGCAAAGGCTATTTTACAGCCAGCACCGCAGCATATGTAATAAGTAGCGCAACGCTCGAACACGTGGGATAACGGTAAAAACGAAAGGAACAAATCGTTTTCATCTACAATCGAAATCTGATCTAAACCATAACGAACCGTTTCTACAAAGTTGCTGTGGGTAAGCATAACACCCTTAGGGGTACCTGTGGTACCTGAAGTGTAAATAAGGCACGAAAGATCCGAAGGTAAAATACCTTCTCGTGCAATGTTAATCTTCATGCGGTATTGCTCAACAACAGCTTTACCTTCAGCAATAGCATCTTCAAAACTGATTACACCGGCACTAAGGTTCAGGCCATCGGTATATTTGTCAAATTCGTTAAACGCAGGAATAATGCGGATCAGGTCGGGGCAGTTGTTAGCAACCTTAAGCACTTTGCGCAGTAGAAACGGATTACCCACTAAGAGCGTTTTTGAGCCCGAATCGTTCAGGATATATTCAATCTCCGCCTCGGTAAGGGTAGGGTATATCGATGCATTTACAGCTCCAATTTGTTGTAATGCCTGGTCGTAATAAATGTAATCCGGCCCGTTCTCTATCAGCAAACCTAGGCGGTCGCCCTTTTTTATACCTATATCAAGAAACCAGGCGGATAATGCATCAGCCTTGTCAAGGGTCTCCCGGTAAGATATCTCTTGCCAGGTATCCTTAACCTTGTCTATTAAAAAAGTATGCGAGTCCGGGTGAATATTTTTTACAACGTTTCTAATCAATTCAGGAACGGTTGCAACATCTTTATTCAGGTTCATTAAGTTTAATCGGGGTTTATAAAGTCAGCAAATTTAGTTATTTAAAAGTAAAAACAAATTAGGACTAAATAGGGGGGTATTAAGGGGCGATAATATTAACAATGTTAACTGGGCATGGTTTTAGAAAAGTAAACCTCTCCCCAACCCCTCTCCGTGGGAGAGGGGCTTTAAGAATTTCCTGACTAATGATTCTCGACTCTTGGCTCCAAATGATTTAACGATTAATTAATAAAATAACAATGTAACCCGTTCAACTTCTGCTGATTGGTTCCGTATAACCTGTTATTATTAACTCTTAAATAATAACCTAAAAATTACCATTATGCAGAAATTTACCAATCCACGTGTATGGGTATTGGCAATTGCCACAGCGGCAATGCTGGCTGGCAGTTGTACAAAAAATGCAGCAATACCCGATGCTGCAGTGCATTCAGACAGTGTTAAAATCAATGCTGTTAAAGCTACTAAGACAATGGCCATCTCGGCTTCCGAGGGTTTTGAGGTGGGTTCAACAAGCCCGAAAACAGCTTATGACGTTTCGCCTACAGGCTCTAGCAGCGGCGATAATGTAACCTTGTCGGGAAAATCATGGAATATGTATGATGCGCTGGTTGGTAACCTGGCGGCCGATTTAAAAGCTGGCTCATGGAGTGCCCGTGTGCGTAACACCGGTAAAATTACCATGCTGTTTGATGTTACTACAGGTATCAGCACGGTAACCATTAAAAGCGGTACTTATACTGGCGATACCGCGAGCCAGTGGGGTTTATTTTATTCGGTGGACGGAGGCAGCACCTGGGCTCAGTCGGGCACAAATGTTACCACCACCTCGTCATTGGCGGTAAGCACCTTTACCCTTACACTTAGCGGCACGGCACGTTTAGAGATCCGTAAGTTAACCGGTGGCAGCAATCGTATTAATATTGACGATATCACCATTAACGACAATGCAGGCGGCGGCACCGGCGGAACTGTTGTAACAGGCAAGAAGTTCTTATTTGATGTAAGTCACCTCGAAAACGCCGGTAGCGCCGATTGGCAGATAGATGCCGACGGTACCGAAAACGTAGCTACCTATACCGGTGGTACTACTGTTGAAACCAAAGCGCAACGTACACCAACACCGTCTTATACAGGCATTACAGCCAGCACACCAGAAACCTATTGGAAAGGTGCTATTTCTGCCTGGGCGGTTGAGCTGGTGAAGAAAGGCGAATTAGTTGAATCGCTGCCAAGTGGATCTACCATCACTTATGGTACTTCCGCTACGCAGGATCTCAGCAATTACGATGTGTTTGTAGTAGTTGAGCCTAACCGTTTATTTACCGCTGCAGAGAAAACCGCGCTAATGAACTTTGTTGCCAATGGCGGCGGTTTAATGATGATTGCCGACCATACTGCTGCCACCACAGCAGGCACGGATGCTAACGGTTATAATCCATCTGACCGCGACGGCGATGGTTACGATTCGCCACGTGTATGGAATGACCTGATGACCAATAATGGTATTAATAATAACAAGCCCTTTGGTTTCAATATTGACTATGTAGATATTAATGATCAGCCAACCAGCAATGTATATACCGGCACAAATGCCAACGCTCAGAAGGTGTTGAATGGTGCTGCAGGTAGTGCTTCAAAACTTGCGTTTTATGATGGTTGTACTGCTACCTTATACTCAGCTAACAATTCAAACGTGCAGGGATTATTCTGGCGCAGTAGCTCAACTAATGGAGGTAGCACGGGGGTAATGGCATTGTTGTCAACTTATGGTTCAGGCCGTGTTGTATTTATCGGTGACAGTTCACCTGCAGATGACGGTACAGGCGACCCTAATGATAGTCTGTTCAATGGCTGGTCGGGCGATGCGCCATCTGGTTATACCTCGCATCCGGCATTGCATTTAAATGCTTCGCTTTGGTTAGCCAAGGCTATATAATAACTGTTTCTATTTACTTTGCTTGGAGCGGCTGCTGTAATGGTGGCCGCTTTTTTTATTACTTATTGATGATCAACCAATATTAAATTGGCGTGTTATATCATTCAAATCAAAACAGCATCATGAAAATAGTAATAGTTGGTGCATCGGGCACCATTGGAAAAAAGGTAGCGGAAGCGCTGCGCGAAAAGCATGAAGTAGTTACAGCAGGCAGAAGCTCGGGCGATGTACGCCTAGATATCAGTTCGGTAGCCTCTATAGAGAGTTTTTACAAGGAACTAGGTAAGTTCGATGCTGTAGTAAGCATTGCGGGTGAAGCCCACATGGCTCCGATAAAAGATATTAAGGATGTTGATTTTAGGAAAGGTATAGACAATAAGCTAATGGGGCAGGTGAACCTGGTGCTCGTTGGTCAACATTACATTAATCCTACTGGTTCGTTTACATTAACCTCTGGCACACTTAGTGGCGATCCAATAAAAATGGGCGTAAATCTAAGTACCGTAAATGGGGCTATCAATTCGTTCGTCATAGGCGCAGCAGTCGACTTGGAGAATGGTATTCGTATCAATGCCGTTAGCCCCGGTGTAGTAGAAGATTCACCTGAGTATTTTGATGCTTTTCCGGGACATATTCCGGTTGCAATGGATAAGGTGGTGGCGGCTTACGTGAAGAGTGTTTTAGGGGCAGGGACAGGGCAGGTGATAGCGGTTCATTAACTGCCTCTCTCCAGATATCGTCTTTGCGAGATACCGCCCGTCCCGATAACGATCGGGAAAGCAATCCCCGACCGACACGCTGAAACTTTAGTAACGCATTTCCATTTTCCATTAGGAAGGGTAGGGAAGTGATATTTATGTCAGTGGATGTTCTTTTTCTTTTCTCTCAAAAGAAAAATGAACCAAAAAGAAAAGTCGTGGCTGCTTTATTTTCTATTAAAGTTAGTGGTTAGGCAGGAGTTGTGCTGCCCGAAAATCAAGATGCCACAGGAAGATCGTTATTAACGGTTTTGCTGTGTTAGCCTTATGGTATTAATTATGGCTGATAGCCTTCAAATTGTCTTGATTTAAGCTGTATACTTCTTCTACCGGTACCGCTTTCTTTGAAACTTTATTTAGGTCTTTTCCCTCTTTTGTCCATAAAAAAGGATATATAGAAAAAGCCTGATTACCATCGACTCCTTGAATGTCTTTTTCCCAGCCTTTCCACCTTAGTGTGGCGTAAAATTTAGCTATATTGCCATTAAAGCAAAAATCTAAAAAGTCAGAATAAGTAAAGTTTAGCGGTTCCCAATACAAACTTTCCGGAGCAAAATAGTACATCTTACCAAAGTCATTGCCGAGCGCTCCACCGTTAATTGCGAATAGGCCTCCAACAACATCGTCTGCTACTAACAACAGCTTTGGTTGCTCGCCGAAATTTGAAAAAGTTTTTCCTTTATTCCAGGATGGGATACTTCTATTTAATTTATCTGACCCCGAACCGAGAATTCTTAACCAACCATTATCGATTATTACGCCACCTGTGAAATAAACTATAGCACCCATTGGAGATCGAGTTGTTATTTGCAACTGATGTAAAGCAGTATCTGCTTTGATTTTATTGACAGGTAAGAATTCTACTTTGTTTTTAGATGAAACAGCCCAGTCCTTTACTAAATCCCAACCAGATTTATCAGCAGTGAGTTCGGCAAGATTTCGTGTTTTAAGTTGAGCCAGCAACGGTAATTGAGATAAAATTAAAAGAACTGCAATCAGCGTTATTTTATGACTTAGGTTTAGGGTTTTCATTATCTGTAAATATAGAAAAACAAAAAAGGCGCTAAAAGCGCCTTTTTCAATATTATAATCAAACTGATTTTTATACCGAGAAACTCTCTCCGCAACCGCAGGTACGGCTGGCGTTAGGGTTGTTGAAATTGAAACCTTTACCATTTAGGCCATCCGAAAAATCCAGTTCGGTGCCGGCTAAGTAAAGAAATGATTTCATATCGAGCGCCATTTTAACGCCTTTGTCTTCAAAAAACTGATCGCCTTTTTTCTCTTCGTTATCAAAATCAAGGTTGTATGATAAACCCGAACATCCTCCGCCCTGAACAGACACGCGTAAAAAATACGAAGCATCCAGCCCGGCATCAGTCATCAGGTGATCTATTTTATCTTTTGCTTTATCAGTTACAGTTACCATTGTGTTAAATAGAGTCAGGAATCAAGAATCGAGAGTCAAGATAAACTCCGTAAAAGAAGTCTCGTTTCTTGGCTCTTGATTCTTGACTCTTATTTTTAGTGGTGTGATTTTTCAGTTTCGATAGGTGCTAAGCCATTTTTAACGCGGTAATCGTTAATAGCAGCTTTGATAGCATCTTCGGCTAAAACAGAGCAGTGGATTTTTACCGGAGGTAAAGCCAACTCCTCTACAATGTCCATGTTGTCGATGGTCATCGCATCGTCAATAGATTTGCCTTTTAACCACTCGGTAGCTAAAGATGATGATGCAATTGCAGACCCGCAACCAAATGTTTTGAATTTAGCATCGGTGATTACATTGTTATCATCAACTTCAATTTGCAGGCGCATTACGTCGCCGCACTCTGGTGCACCAACAAGGCCGGTACCCACCTTGCTGCTCGATTTATCTAAGGTACCCACGTTACGCGGGTTGGTGTAATGATCAATTACTTTATCTGAATAAGCCATGGCTTTCTTTTTTACTTTGTGTTTGTTGTCAGTTGTCGGTTATCAGTTGTCTGATTCACCTGTTATTATATTCTAATTCTATGCCAGATAAATTCGAAATCGAAAATCCGACATCCGAAATTGATCTTAGTGTTCTGCCCACTCAATCGAGTTAAGGTCGATACCTTCTTTAAACATTTCCCATAGCGGAGAAAGTTCGCGTAGGTGTGTTACCGATCTTTTAGTTACCTCAATAGCGTAGTCAATTTCTTCTTCAGTTGTAAAACGGCCTAAACCGAAACGGATTGAAGAGTGCGCCAAATCATCAGATAAACCTAACGATTTTAAAACGTATGATGGTTCTAAAGAAGCCGAAGTACAAGCCGAACCTGATGATACAGCTAAATCTTTCATGGCCATCATTAAACCTTCGCCCTCAACATATTTGAAAGAGATATTGGCAACGTGTGGTAAGCGGTGTTCAACGTTTCCGTTTACATAGCTTTCTTCTAACACAGTTAAAGCAGATTCTAATTTGTCGCGCAGTTTCGATAAACGAGCAGCTTCTTCGGTCATTTCTAAACGAGCCAGTTCGCAAGCTTTACCTAAACCAACAATGCCTGGTACGTTAAGGGTGCCAGAACGCATACCGCGCTCGTGACCGCCACCGTCCATTTGGGCAGTAACTTTAACACGTGGTCCTTTACGGCGTACATATAATGCACCAACACCTTTAGGGCCATACATTTTATGAGCTGATAAAGCCAGCAGGTCAATACCATCAGCATTAACATCAACCGGGATTTTGCCTACCGCCTGGGTAGCATCAGTCATAAATAAAGCACCGTGTTTGTGGGCAATTGCAGATATTTCTTTAACCGGCTGTATAACGCCGATCTCGTTGTTGCCATACATAATAGATACCAAGATAGTTTCTGGGGTCATTGCAGCTTCTAACTCTGCAAGATCAATTAAACCATCTTCTTTAACCGGTAGGTAGGTAACACGTGCACCTAACTTCTCGATGTGTTTGCAGGTATCTAATACAGCTTTGTGCTCGGTAACAGCGGTAATAACGTGGTTACCTTTATCTTTATACATTTCAAACACACCTTTAATAGCCAGGTTGTCTGACTCGGTTGCGCCTGAAGTAAAAATGATTTCTTTTTCGTTTGCGCCAATTAGTTTGGCAACTTGCTCACGTGCATAGTCAACCGCTTCTTCGGCTACCCAACCAAAAGCATGGTTACGGCTTGCCGCATTACCAAACTTTTGCACAAAGTAAGGCACCATTGCGTCTAAGACCCTTGGGTCCATGGGCGTGGTAGCGTTGTTATCTAAATATACAGGGATGTTCATAGCTGTTCAATTACAATTACAAAGATAAGTAAACTTTACCGAGAAAATATTCAATCTTTGGTTATATATGCCTCCGGGGGTCATTAATTTGCAATTTTTAGTCTATGAAAAAAGTAGAACATATTGGGATAGCCGTAAACAACATTGCCGAAGCTTCTAAGATATATGAAAAGCTCCTCAATACGGGCGTCTACAAAACCGAAGAAGTGGCCTCTGAGCATGTTTTGACAGCCTTTTTACAAAGCGGACCTAATAAAATTGAGTTACTACAAGCTACTTCTGAAGATAGCGCCATTGCTACATTTTTAGCCCGCAAAGGGGAGGGTATACACCACATTGCTTTTGATGTTGACGACATTGAAGCTGAGATGGCCCGACTTAAACAAGAAGGCTTCATCTTATTGAACGATAAACCTAAGCGCGGTGCGGATAATAAGCTGGTGTGCTTTGTGCATCCGAAGAGTGCGAATGGGGTTTTGGTGGAGCTATGCCAGAACGAGAATCAAGAATCAAGAGACAAGAATCAAGACTGATCTTTTATTCTCTAATAAAAGTTTGTCATTCCGACGATAGGAGGAATCTTCTTCGTTATAAAATTCGAACTTGTATATCGAAGTAGATTCGTCGCTGGCGCTCTGAATGACAAAATGGAGAGGCTATTCACTGCTAAACCTGATTGTCGCGGCACGCAGTAGAACAGAAAGCAGGGCCGGAGGAAGCAAAGTGACTCTGAGCGTTCGTTTACAAAAGAGCCTCACCCAATCCTCCCCAAAGGAGAGGGCTTTTTCTTAATATTATCTGAAATGGGCAATAAAACACTCTTCTACCGCTGAGAGGGCTGGGTGAGGCCAAATGTTAAAAACTTTTTATCCAACCCTTTTTAATTTTCACTTTTAATCGTATATTTGCACCTCTTTTATTAAGAAAGAAAGTAAATATTAATATGAAACAGGACCTGCATCCCAAAAACTATAGATTAGTTGTATTTAAAGATATGTCAAACGACTATTCTTTTATCACTAAATCATGCATCGATACCCGCGAGACCGTTAAATGGGAAGACGGTAATGAGTATCCATTAGTAAAATTAGAGATCTCTCATACGTCTCACCCTTTCTACACAGGTAAAATGAAACTGGTAGATACAGCAGGACGTATCGATAAATTCCGTAGCCGTTACAACAAAAAGTAATCAGTTACCGGATAATATAAATATTAGAAAGTCCCCCGTACATCGGGGGACTTTTTTATTTTTGCGCAATGGCAATCATTCTTTTTGACGATAACGCATCGCAAACATTACTTCCTTTAACGTTTACGCGCCCGGTTGCCAACCTGCGCATAGGTATACTCACTATAGCCGAAAAATGGGCTAAGCATTTGAATACCTATTACTCATACCATACCCGGCCATACCTGCAGGTTAAATACCCACAGGTTGTAGCGGACGAAAATATCTTTATTAACGGCGCTTTTTGCCCCGACGAGTTTCTGGTTGAAGCTATTGCCAAGCTGAAAAATGGCCAGGCCTTGAAATACAACGGCCAGCTGGTTGCTGTAAAACTGAATGCAGACGAGGCCACTGCTTTTACTCCGGATTTAGATTTTGGTTCGACTATCGATTACGACCGAACTCCATTATATTTAAAATACCCGGAAGATATATTCCGTAAAAATGATATCGAACTTCGTAAGGATTTTAAACTCCTAACTAACGGCCGCACCAGCGCCATCATAAGCGAAACGAATACCATTATTGGCACTGATTTTTTTGCCGAAGAAGATGCAACTGCCGAATGCTCGACCTTCAATACTAAAAACGGACCTATATACTTAGGTAAAAATAGCGACGTTTGGGAAGGTGCCCATATCCGGGGGGCTTTCGCTTTGTGCAATGATTCTCAAGTTAAAATGGGGGCTAAGATCTATGGTGCTACTACCATCGGTCCGTTTTGCAGGGTAGGGGGCGAAATCAACAACTCAATCATTTGGGGCTATTCCTCAAAAGGGCACGAAGGCTATTTAGGTAACTCGGTAATGGGCGAATGGTGCAACATAGGTGCCGATACCAACAACTCCAACTTAAAGAACAATTACGCCGAGGTAAAGCTTTGGGATTACACTACCAAGCATTTCCGCAAAACGGGGCTTCAGTTTTGCGGCCTTATTATGGCCGATCACGCCAAATGCGCCATTAATACCATGTTTAATACAGGTACAGTTGTAGGAGTAAGTGCCAATGTATTTGGTGCAGGTTTCCCGCATAATTACGTGCCCGATTTTAGCTGGGGCGGCGCCGGCGGGTTTGAGATATATACGCTTAAAAAGATGTTCGAAACGACTGCCCTGGTTTATTCGCGACGCGAAAATCGGCCGTTTGATAAAACCGAACAGGATATTTTAGAACACGTTTTTGAATTAACTGCACAATACAGAAATGCCAGGCTTAAATAGCAGGTATTAACTTAAATAATAACACAACACTCAATAATTAAAAGAAAATGAGAAAGAAAATTGTTGCCGGCAACTGGAAAATGAACATGGACTATAACGAAGGTCTATCGCTGTTTTCTGAAGTAGTAAACATGGTAAAAGACGAAATAACCGGTACGCAAACCGCTGTTATCTGTAGCCCTTTTATTCACTTGCATAGCCTGGCGCAACTTGCAAAAGGTTATGATAAAGTTGCCATTGGTGCACAAAATGCACACCAGGCCGAAAGTGGTGCTTACACAGGCGAAATTTCTGCCAAAATGGTTAAATCAACCGGTGCTGAATTTGTAATCTTGGGTCACTCAGAGCGTCGCCAGTATTTTGGCGAAACCAACGAGCTTTTGGCTGCAAAAACCGATACAGCTTTAAAAAATGGCCTAAAACCAATTTTCTGCATTGGCGAAACTTTAGATGAGCGTGAAACCGAAGTGCACTTCGATGTAATCAAAAAGCAACTGGTTGAAGGCGTATTCCATTTATCGGCCGAGCAATTTGCTCAGGTTGTTTTGGCTTACGAACCAGTTTGGGCTATTGGTACAGGTAAAACTGCTACGGCTGCGCAAGCTCAAGAGGTTCACGCGTTTATCCGTAACGAAATCGCTAACCAATACAATCAACAAGTTGCCGATGATACTACCATCCTTTACGGCGGTAGCTGCAACCCTAAAAATGCTCAGGAGTTATTTGAGCAAGGTGATATAGATGGCGGCCTTATCGGTGGTGCATCTTTAAAATCGCGCGACTTTTTAGATATCGTTAAGGTATTTAATTAATTAAATCTGTTGAGAGTTTGGTGTTATGAGTTGCGAGTTGCTAAATTTGTTATTCTACCCGCAACTCGTAACATTTAACTCGTAACTGATAATGAATTACTACGAACTTGAATTTACCCTTACAGATGGGGAAGACTATCAGCAAGATTTGTTGATAGATGCGTTGGGCGGACTGGGTTTCGACACGTTTGAAGAAACCGAAGTTGGCTTTAAAGCCTATACACCTGCAGAAAGCTTTGATAAATACCAGGTTGATGAGGTGTTGAGCTCCTTTGAAGATATGTTCGAATTTAGTTATGAGGTAAACCTGATACCGCAAAAAAACTGGAACGAGGAGTGGGAGAGTAATTTTCAACCGATGCAGGTTGGTGATAAAGTTTGGGTGCGGGCTACTTTCCACGAGCCTGCCAAAGATTTTCCATATGAGATTGTGATAGACCCTAAAATGGCTTTCGGTACCGGTCACCACGAAACTACTACCATGATGATGGCTCATTTGCTGGATGCCGATCTGCAGGGTAAAAAGGTTTTAGATATGGGCTGTGGCACGGGTATTTTAGCTATACTGGCTTCTAAACTTGGTGCCGGAGAACTGGTAGCCATCGATTACGACAAAATTTGTTTCGATAGTACAATCGAGAATTCGAAGCTAAATCATATCACCAATATCGAACCGCTACATGGGTCGAAGGAAGCTATCCCTGGTACCCAGTTTGATACTATATTGGCTAACATTAATCGCAACATTCTGATAGATCAGATGAAGCGTTACGGTGAAGTATTGAAGCCTGAAGGCGAGATCTATTTCAGTGGTTTTTACGAAACTCCTGACCTGGATATTATCAAAGAAGAAGCCGCCAAACATGGTATGGCTTATCGCGAACATAAAAAAATGAAAGACTGGGTAGCTGCCCGGTTTGTAAAAGCATAAAGAAGGGGCTCTTGTTACAAGAGCCCTGTTTGTTTTAGGACGGCGACGGAACCGGATCTGGTCCATCTTCATCATCTGTATCATCATAGGCTTCGCCCGTGGTATAGTCTCCTTCGGGGTCCGGCTCATTTAGGTCATCATCCACTTCTATTTCGGCTTCATCAACCTCCTCCTCAAAGTCAGCCTCTTCTTCATCTGGGTAGGTATTCATAACCGTTTGATTATCGCTGTAGGTAAAATCGGTAGCGAAGCTTAAAACTGACTGCCCGGGTTGTTCTTCAATAATTTTCATAACCTTTTAATTGAGTGGATACCTTTACTATACCAGATAAATTTTGGAACAATAGTTTAACAACAACGCGGCGGTTAATGAGTTTTACCGGATGATAAAGAAAGTTGATGTCATTTATGAGTTCCGGTATAATAGAAGCGCACCTCGATCAAACGTTTTGTAAGGCCGATGCGATGCTGGTAATGTTTTTTTATTACGATAAGTTTAATCCGGTTGAAATGCAGTGGAAAATTAATTCAGTGTAAGGCGGCAGTTCTGGTATTAATTTGATTGATGGCTATTGATGAGTAAAGCGATTTGAAATCTCCAAAACGTCATGCCGAACTTGTTTCGGTACCCCACGAGACAGGTTGTATACCTGGCAGTTGGTATGCCTAGCGGGTTGGTGCTGAGATAAGTTCGACACGACGGGTGGATAAAAGTTGCGATTTAATATCCCACAGTAAACCTTTTCTTTGCAAATTGCTTATTCTCGGCTTCATCAACAATCGCAACGGCAAGGTCTTCTACGCTTATCGAACATTTACCAGCATCGTCAAACACTGGGCTTTCTGTACCGATACGATATTGGCCGGTGCGCTCGCCTGGGTGCAGATCTATAGCAGGGCTCAGGAAGGTCCAATCTAATTCTTCTTCTTTTCTTAATTCGGTAAGGTAATCGCGGGCAGCGGTTGCACCGGTCTTCCACTCGGCCGGAAACTGTGGCGAATCAACCAGTTGTTTACCATCAATAAATAAACTGCCCGCACCACCAACTACCAACAAACGGCTTACACCAGCTTGTTTAGCAGCTGTCTGTATAGTTTCAGAGCCTTTAATAAAATCGTTATATAAATCCGGATTGGTCCAGCCGGCGTTAAAAGCACTTACTACTATATCGCTGCCAGCTAAGGCTTCAACTAATTTAGTCTCGTCGGCTATGTCTATGGCAACTTTGGTTACACCATCATTATCTTCAACTTTATCAGTGTTGCGTGCAATAGCAACTACAGTGTGCCCATGTTTTAAGGCTTCTTTTAAAACGTTTGCGCCAACGTATCCGGTTGCGCCTATTAATGCAATTTTCATAATGTGTATTGTTAAATGTAATTTAAATAGTTACAGTTATGTATAAAAAAAATTTAATCAAAATTCTTACTAAAATCGGCAAGGGTTATTCCAAATAAATGCTTGCTGATTGACTGATCTACATCCCGGTATAAAGCCATTACATGTTTGTTTACCTGTTTGCCAACAGGGCAGTCGGGGTTGGGTTGATTTTTAGCTAGCCCAAATGGAGTTACAGATTTTATTGCTGCGTAAACATCGGCTAACGTAATTAATTCTGCCGGTCGCCCAAGTGCATAGCCACCTGTTTTGCCCTCTTTGCTTTCCACCAGGCCATGTTTGCGCAAATTGCTTAACTCTTTTCTAACCAACGCCGCATTAGCATTTATGCTGCCCGCAATAAACTCAGATGGGTATAGTTCGCCTTTTGCATGATGCAGCAAAGTTAGAATGTGTACGGCTATTTGAAATCTGGCATTCATCTGTAATAAATATTATTACAGTACAAAGGTATGAAAGTTTCGAATAATTAAAATTAAATTTTCAAATAATTGGAAATTTTTTGCCTAAAGCTTACAATCTCTGTTAATAGGCTATAAATAATTTTTATTTTATGTTAATTTTGTACACGTTTAAACTATGAAAGTACATTTTATAGCCGTTGGTGGCAGTGCAATGCATAACCTGGCTATCGCCTTACACAAGAAAGGATTTAAAGTTACCGGCTCGGACGATGTTTTGTTCGAACCGTCGGTATCCCGTTTGGCCAGGTATGGCATTTTGCCTGCCGAACAAGGTTGGTTTCCGGAAAGGGTTACGCCCGATCTGGATGCCGTAGTGCTGGGTATGCATGCCCGCATTGATAATCCAGAGTTGCTAAAAGCGCAGGAACTGGGCCTGAAGATCTACTCTTACCCCGAGTATATTTACGAACAGTCTAAAGATAAACTGCGGGTTGTAGTAGGGGGCAGTCATGGTAAAACCACTATTACCTCTATGATACTGCACGTTTTGCAGGCTGCCGGTAAAGATTTCGACTATCTTGTTGGCGCGCAGCTGGAAGGTTTTGATACCATGGTAAAGCTAAGCGATGCCCCGATTATTGTTATAGAAGGGGATGAGTACCTGGCTTCGCCGATTGATCGCCGGCCTAAGTTTCACCTTTATAAAGCAAATATTGCCGTGTTAAGCGGTATTGCCTGGGACCATATCAACGTATTCCCAACGTTTGATAGCTATACCGAACAGTTTAAGATTTTTTTAGAGACCATTACTGTTGCCGGAACGCTTTTTTACAGTGAAACCGACTCGGTATTAAAGGATGTGGTACTTAAAGATAGTTCGGAAATTAACAAATTAGGATATGGCTTGCCGCCTTATCACATTGCTGATGGGATTACTTATATAGATTATGAGGGTAAATCATATCCACTAAATGTTTTTGGCCAGCATAATTTGTTAAATATCGAAGCTGCGAGGAATGTTTGTAGCATGTTTGATATTACTACTGATGAGTTTTATCATTATATTAGTAGCTTCAAGGGAGCAGCGAGGCGATTGGAGCTGCTAGGGAGTAACAAGCACGTTAATATTTATAAGGATTTTGCGCACTCGCCATCGAAGCTACAGGCAACGATACAGGCGGTTAAAACACAATTTCCAGACAGGAAGCTTTTGGCATGTATCGAGCTGCATACTTTCAGCAGTTTAAATGCCGACTTTTTGAATGAATACGCCAATACTATGGATGGAGCTGATACCGCTGTAGTATTTATAGATCAAAAAACTTTCGAGCAAAAGAAAATGCAGCCTTATGCTGCAGATAAGGTCAAAGAAGCTTTTAAGCGCGATGACCTGATCTTTTTTGATAAGCCCGAGTCGTTGCGCACATTGTTGGATGAGTTTGAAGCTGTTGATAGCAGCATTTTGCTTATGAGTTCAGGAAATTTTGGTGGATTAAACTTAAACGAACTAACAGCGCACATTTTAAAAAAGTATTTTAAGTAAGAACTTTTTATTTTGAAATATTATTGTAACTTTATTAACTATTGAGAAAACCTATATCCTAATTAACTAATTAAATTAAAAATGAAAACACTGGGAAAAAAGATCAGATTATTACGCCACCAAAAAGGTTGGAGTCAGGAAGATGTTGCGAAACGATTAGATATTTCAATACCTGCTTTTTCTAAAATCGAAACCGGTATTACAGATATCAACCTGTCTCGATTGGAGCAAATAGCTGATTTATTTGAAATGTCAGTGGTTCAGTTATTAACGTTTAATGATGCAGAGGGGGAATTGAAGTATGCAAACGAACTTGAATCGGTGAACAAGAAGTTGATGGATCGGGAAACCGAGGTTATCGATTTACAAAAGAAAGTTATCGAATTATTTGAAGAGCTGCGTCAAAGTAAAGCGACTGCTTAATTTTCGCGTAGCGCCTTTCTACATAGTAAAATACGAGCCCGTTACATTGCATAACGGGCTTTTTTATTTCTTAAAATTTTACTTTGAGTTAAATTTGTATTTCATGGTTGCGTGCCTTTTACTAAATACACCACCCATAGCGTGATGCATCGCCAGCATTTTCTCATTAAAATCGCCCACCCACGATAGTTCTAGTTCGTGATACTGGTTTAGCGGGTAAACGTACTGTTTCAACTTAATAAATATGGCCGACTCGAGCCCGTGGTTCTGATACTTTTGCTTGGTGCCCATTACTACAGCGCGCATGCGGTCAACGCCTTTCCAACGCTTGTAAACAAATTTCAATTTGCCTATCAGGTCCAGCTTGCCGTTAAGTCCTTTAATCATTTGGTTGGCGTCTGGCAAAATAACCACAGCCGCAGCGGGTTCGCCGTTGATGTAGGCAAACCATATCAGGTTCGGATCTGCAATTTGTTTCATTTGCCTAAAACTGTCCATAATGGCATCACGGGTTATGGGAACAAAATTTTCAAAATCGCGCCAGGCATCATTGTAGATTTCCATAAAGTCGGCAGCAAACTGGTCTATTTTGTCCATTTCGAGGTGCTTAAATTCATACCCCGGTTTTTTGGCAACCCAGTTAGCTATTTTGGTAAAACGCTCCGGAAACTCATCATAAACAATCAGTTTATTGGTGATCTGCTCGTATTCGGTTTTAAAACCATAGGCGTCAAACAGCGACTTGTAGTAGGGTAGGTGATAATTCATGCCGTATGATGGCGGCACAAATCCTTCTATCAGCAGGCCCCAGTTGGTATCGTTTTCGCCGAAATTAATAGGGCCTTCCATGGCCTGCATTCCGTTTGCTTTAAGCCAGTTTTTAGCAGTGTCGAATAGTAGAAAGGCTGCGTTCTTGTCGTTAATGCACTCAAAAAAACCCATACCGCCTATGAGTTCACCATCGTGATTAGCTTTCTTGTCATTAATAAAAGCAGCTATTCGGCCAATACATTTACCATTATCATCGGTCAGCACCCAGCGCGTAACTTTTCCATGCTGATGGAAACTGTTCTTTTTAGGATCAAATATTGCCTCTACATCATTATCAAGCGGGCAAACCCAGTTAGGGTCGTCCTTATAGATCTGCCTGGCGATATCTAAAAATGCGTTACGGGTTTGTTTATTATTAACTTCAGTAATGGTCATTTGCTGGATGTAGATGGGGCTATAAAAATAAAAAAGCATTCAGCTTGTTAAAAAACTGAATGCCTGTAAATGAGTATGTACTAAATCTCTTTAATAATCGTCGTCCTCATCAAAATCTTGCAGCTGATCGTAATCAATATCATCATATGATGCATCAAAGTCATCATCGTCGTCATCGATCGGCCTTTTTTTAGGTTTTAAATCTCCCGGCTTGTCGGCTTTCTTCTGTACTGTGTTTTTTGACACAGGTTTTTTGTTCGTTGGTTTTTTTGGCGTTGCCATTGCACTTAAAACTTAATGTGAAAATGTATAAGCAAATAAACTAATTTTTATGTGTTTTGCGTACAGCACAAATTTAGTGTTTCTCAAAAATAACTAAAATTGATCAGCATAAAAATATCAAAAAAATTATTCCGTTTGTTCACCTATAGAGTCGCTATCGGCTATTAGTTCCTTTATTTGCGGTAGTTCTTTAATATCATTAATGCCGAAATAATCCATAAACAGTGGGCTAGTACCATATAGTATAGGCTTACCTACCGAGTCCGATTTTCCGGCTATGCTGATCAGCTCCTTCTCGAGCAATTTTTGCACGGTATAATCACAGTTTACCCCGCGTATTTGTTCTATTTCTACCTTGGTGATAGGCTGCCTATAGGCTATAATAGCCATGGTTTCTATTGCAGCCTGGCTTAATTTTTTTTTTGAACGCTGCAATTGAAGCTGATTTATGGCAAGGTGATAATCTTTTTTAGTCAGAAACTGGTAGCCGTTACCCGTTTTAATCAATTCGATGGCAAAGCGGCTATCTGCATATTTCTCCTTAATGGCGTTGATTGACGTGTTAATGGTTTCGGCGCTAAAGTCTTCATTAAAAACGCTTTGCAAGCAATACTGTAACTCTTCTACCCTGATGCTTTGTTCTGAGGCAAATATGAGTGCCTCTAAGTATTGATCCATGTTTTCCATCTCCCCAAATATATTATTTGCGCGATAACATTATGAAAATAAAGGATCAATAACTTTAGTAATAAACAAAGGTTGAATATTTATTTAGATTGTTTATTTTGTGTCGGCATAGAATAAATGTATAAACAAAAACCAGAAACCCCTCCCGGGGGAATAGCACGACGAAAATTTTTAGGGTTTATAGCAGCCGGGGCCGCTATAAGTGCTGTTGGCTTTAATTCCTGTACTAAAGATCCAACCCGTATTGTTTATAACGACCACGTGGACCTTGGTGTAGGAGATATTGCCATACTTAATTTAGCGTATGTAATAGAACAACTCGAAGCTGCCTTTTACACACGGGTTGTAGCCAGCCCATATGCTAATATGAGCAATACGGAAAGGGTATTGTTAACAGATATCCGCGACCACGAAGTTGCACACCGCGAATTTTTTAAATCGGCGCTTAATGGCAACGCGGTAGGCGCTTTAACGCCAAATTTCGGTACAATTAATTTTGCCGATCGTGGCAGTGTTTTGGCGGCTGCAAAATCATTTGAAGACCTTGGCTTAACAGCGTATAACGGTTCGGCTTACCTGTTTAAGAAATCCGATTATTTATTATTAGCAGGGAAAATTGTTTCTGTTGAAGCAAGGCATGCGGCGCTTATCGACAATCTTATTAGTCCTGCCTCATTTGCAGATAGTCTGATGATTAATAATAATGGGTTGGATGCAGCTAAATCGCCTCAGGAGGTTGTGCCTCTTATTAATAGCATGTTGAAGGATACAAAAGTTATTGCGCCAGACCTTGGTATTTATTAACCACTACAAATGAATTTAGCCAAACTGATAGCAGATATACAAAACGTTGATCCTGAATTTGAGGATAGGATAAGTCCGCGGCGCAGCGTAATTAAAAATATGGCGCAAATGGGTGCAAACGTTGCCCTCGCTGCATTGCCTCTAGCTTTCGGATCGTTATTGAACAAAGCCTACGGCCAAACTGAAGCCGATGTTAATGATGTGCTTAACTTTGCCCTTACTTTCGAATATCTCGAAGCATGGTTTTATAACCAGGGCTTGCTGCAAGCCAATTTGATACCCAATGCAGATAAAGCCTATTTTACAGCCATTGCCGCCCATGAAAATGAGCATGTAAGCTTTCTGAAATCGGCTCTCGGTTCTAATGCTGTTCCATCGCCCAAATTTGACCTTACTGCTAAGGGCGTTTTTGAAGACGTGCTTTCAAACTACGATACATACCTTGCCGTAGCTAATGCTTTAGAGGATACCGGCGTACGCGCTTACAAGGGGCAGTTGGTTAAACTTATGGGGAATCAGATTATTTTAACTGCCGCTATGCAAATCCATTCTGTAGAGGCACGCCATGCTTCTGCAATACGTTATTTGCGTATGAACCGCGGCGTTAATATCAGCCCATGGATAACAGGCAGCGCCACTGTATTTAATGATACAGGCATTGCCGCATTTAACGCAAATTATATCGGCGAAAACAACCTGGTGCAGGCCGGTATTGACATCACTACGTTAAAAGGCCTAAATGGCACAGTTTCCAGCTCTACTGCTGTAGAAGCCTTTGACGAACCCATGGATAAGGCCTCAGTTTTAAATATTTTAAGCCTTTTCACAGCCTGATATCCTGTAATTTAATTTTTTCTAATAATATTTGCTTGTAAGTTTTTTCTATAGTGTGGAAAAAAAACGGGAATGTGGAAAAAATAACCACTGTCGGGAAATAAATTCCCCAATCAAGAAAATATAAAACCCAGAAAAGCGTATTTTTTGCGTAGAAAGCAATGTTTGGCACAATGGCATATGCTTTGTCTATATATTAATATCCTTCCAAAAGGATATGTTTTTCATAGGTAGATGTAGAGTCGGATGAACTGCGAGAGTTGATCCGGCTTTTTTTATGCGTTAAACTATTCAATTGTCTCTCTTTTGTTTTATAATAATATATAATTCTTAGCGCTTTTTGCTATGCGATATATAGTCCGCGTCAAAAACTATAGTTCTGGCATCCCGTATATTAAGGTAAATAAAATTATTTATTAGTTTAATATTTATCCTCTATTATTAACTCCTCCATGAAAACATTAGGACAAGAAAGTCCCTTGCAACAAGGGATGGCACGACGTCAGTTTTTGCGTTATGCCGGCACTGGGGCAGCAATGGCTGCAGGTGTATTAACCATCGCATCATGCTCAAAAGATCACTCAGCCACCGTAACCAATGATCACGTTGACTTAGGCTCTGGTGATATCGCAATTTTAAATTATGCTTATGCTTTGGAACAACTGGAAGCTGCTTTTTATATCCAGGTAGCTGCATCACCATACGCAAATCAAAGTACTTACGAGAAATCTTTATTTACCGACATCCGTGATCATGAGGTTGCACACCGCGAGTTCTTTAAGGCAGCGTTGGGAACCGCTGCTATTGAAGGCTTAACTCCAAACTTTAGTACCATTAATTTTTCGGACCGTACCAGCGTTTTAGCTGCTGCGAAGGCATTTGAAGATTTAGGAGTATCTGCTTATAATGGTGCAGGTTACATGATTCAGAAGGTAGATTATTTGGCGCTTGCAGGTAAAATTGTTTCGGTTGAAGCACGCCATGCAGCCTTGATCCGCAATCTGATTTCTCCGGGATCATTTGCTGACAGTACTGCTGTTGACGCCAATGGCTTGGATGGCGCAAAGTCGCCAAAAGATGTTGTGCCTATTGCCAATACTTTTTTATCAGGTAAAAAGATTCTTGCACCAGCATTAGGTATTTATTAATCTATCTCTAAAACAGAAAAATCATGAACTTATTTAACATAATAGACGAAATACAAAATGTTGATCCTGAGTTTCAGGAAAGGATCAGCCCGCGCCGCGACGCCATAAAAAACATGACCGGCTTTGGTACTAAACTGGCAGCTGCTGCTTTGCCCTTCGCCTTTAGTGCTTTATTTAAAAAAGCGTATGGACAAACTACTTCGAGCGTGAATGACGTATTAAACTTTGCTTTAACGCTGGAGTATCTGGAAGCTTATTTCTACAATCAAGGTTTAGCTCAAGGTGCGTTAATACCGTCTGCAGATAAAGGTTACTTTACCACTGTAGCAGGCCACGAAAATGCACACGTAGCATTCCTAAAGTCTGTTTTGGGTAGTAACGCAGTATCTTCGCCAACATTTGATCTTACTGCAAAAGGCGCTTTTGCAGATGTATTAACCAACTACAACACATATTTAGCAGTTGCGGAAACTTTTGAAGATACCGGTGTGCGTGCTTACAAAGGCCAGGCTGGTAACTTATTAGGTAATCAGATTGTGTTAACTGCTGCCTTGCAAATTCACTCGGTAGAGGCACGCCATGCGTCGGCTATCCGTTACCTGCGTGCCAGCAAAGGCGCAACCATTAAACCATGGATTACAGGTAGCGCAACTGTTTATAATGATACAGGTATCTCTGCCGTAAATGCATCGTACTTTGGCGAAAATAACATATCTCAAGGTGGTGTGGATATTACCAGCCTTAATGCCGTTAGTGGCAAAACTACTTATGCCGCAGCTGTTGAGGCTTTCGACGAGCCGCTTGATAAAGCATCTGTGTTGGCTATAGTTAGTCCTTTTATAGTTTCTTAATTCTATATTATACTAATAAATGCAAAAGGGTCTCGATTTATCGGGACCCTTTTTTTATGTTGTATCAAATTAGGAGATTTACCCAATTGTGGAATATTTATCTCGATTTTAGTGGTGGTATTTCCACAGTAATTATTTTGTTAACTACAAAAGTGTGTTCTGTTGCCTTTTACGCAATGTTTGGCAGATTGGCGCAAGTTTTGCCTATATCTATATGTCCTTCCAAAAGGACTGTTTTTCATAGGTAGATGTAGGGTCGGTTTAACTGCGAGAGTGAAGCCGACCTTTTTTATTACCGACAAGTTATTTCAGTTATAATTACACGCTCGTCTTCCCGAACTTGTTTCGGGATCTCACAGGACAGGTAGTAAACTTTTTAGATCGGCTACCTGGCATGTGGGGTGCTGAAACAAGTTCAGCATGACGATTTATGGTATATAGTTCCCGCTCCTTTGGAGAGGGTTGGGGAGAGGTCTTAATAATCAATAACCTGTTCTTCTAACTCGGCAGGCATTTCACGCCACTCGTATTTCTGGTTGCGTAATTGCGATTCGAAACCGGCTTCCTCAATAGCAGTCTGTATGCCCTTAGCGGTAAAACGGTGAGGTGCACCCGCGGCAGATACTACATTCTCTTCGATCATGATAGAACCAAAATCGTTAGCACCTGCATGTAAACAAATTTGTGCAACCTGTTTACCTACCGTTAACCATGATGCCTGGATGTTTTTAACGTTAGGCAACATAATGCGGCTCAAGGCAATCATGCGAATGTATTCGTCGCCGGTTACATTGTTGGTAATGCCACGAACTTTACGCAGCAAGGTTCCGTCGTCCTGGAAAGGCCATGGAATAAACGCGGTAAAACCATAATGGCCTTCCGGTTTTTCTGACTGTACCTCGCGGATCCATACCAGGTGCTCAAAACGCTCTTCTATAGTTTCCACATGGCCAAACATCATCGTAGCGGATGACGGCAGATTTAGTTTATGGGCAGCACGCATTACATCAAGCCATTCTTTACCGCCGCATTTACCTTTAGAAATCAAGCGACGTACACGGTCATTCAAAATCTCGGCACCTGCGCCTGGTAACGAATCGAGGCCTGCATCCTTCATGGCACTTAGCACATCGTAATGGCTCATGCCTTCCAGTTTAGATACGTGCGCAATTTCGGGTGGACCTAATGAATGCAGTTTAAGTGTTGGATATAGCTCTTTTAGCTGTTTAAACAGATCGGTATAAAAAGAAAGGCCTAAATCGGGGTGGTGCCCACCTTGCAGTAGGAGCTGATCGCCGCCGTATTTAAAGGTTTCTTCAATTTTGCGTTTGTAGGTTTCAATATCTGTAATGTAGCTGTCCTCGTGCCCGGGGCGACGGAAGAAATTGCAAAACTTACAGTTGGCAATACAAACGTTAGTGGTGTTAACATTACGGTCGATCTGCCAGGTTACTTTGCCATGAGGTACCTGTATTTTGCGCAATTCGTTGGCAGTGTACATGAGGTCGGGTGTAGAGGCATGGTTGTATAGATAAACGCCTTCTTCCTGGCTCAAAAAATCAAACTGCAGTGCGCGTTGTAACAGATCGGATGTATTCATATAGCAAAGATAGGGGCAATTACTTTAATATTCAATCCGGATCAAAATATGATACTATCTTGATATGCTCTCTACCTGCGCAACTTCACCTTTTTTCAAGTGGATGTAATGATCTACCGCGTTCGGTATCTCATGTTGATAGTGCGTTACATAAATAAGTGTGATGTTGCTTTTGCTACAAATGGTATCCACCAAATGCTTAAATAACTGCTGTTGCTGGTCATCCATGCCTTGGCAGGGTTCATCTAATATAAGCAGGGTGGGGTTTTTAACCAAGGCCCGCGCCAAAAGGCATAAGCGTTGTGCGCTTGCAGGTATGTTTTTAAGTAAATGCCGTGCGTATTTCTCAATGTTAAATACCTTCATCCAACGCAGAGCAATCGCTGCACGGCTTGGCTCGCTCATGCGAAATAGTCCTAACGTATCATAAAAGCCAGATTCTATCACCTGCAAACAGCTGTTGTCCATCGGGAAAAACTGATACAGCTCTGGCGATACAAAGCCACATTTGCGCTTTATGTCCCAGATACTTTCGCCGGTGCCTCGTTTTTTATCGAATAGAATTATATCATTAGCATATGCCTGCGGGTTGTCGCCATACGCCAAGCTCAACAGGGTTGATTTGCCGGCACCGTTGTGGCCCAATAAAGCCCAGCGCTCGCCCTGTTTTACCTGCCAGTTAACGTTGTGCAATACCTGTATGTCGCCATATCGCACGTTTACATTATTCATTTTAATGATCCACTCAAACGTTGGGTTCTCGGTTAAGCTTAACAGCGATTCTATTTCCGCCTCGTCAACATCCGGAACGCTGCTGGCCCACTCAAATTCGTGCGCTTTAATTTCTGCCGGGTTGAGGGTTTGCACCAGTTTACCGTCTTGCAATACAGCCACGGTTTGTATCATGTCAGGTATCTCGTGCGGCGAAGTTGCCATCACGATGGTAATGCCCGAATCTGCGATTTCTTGCAATAGTGTATTAAAATACTGGCGCGAATTAACATCAAGACCAGTTAATGGCTGATCTAACAATAGTAGCGATGGATTTTTCACCAAAGCGGCCGCAATACGCAGCCGCTTGGTTTCACCATTGGACAGTTTGATGAGTTGTTTCTGGTATAGATCCGTTAAACGCAGACGGTCTACAGCTTTCTCCAATGTCCAGTAATGATCTTCGGTTATATGAGCTAGTATTGCGCTTAGGTATTGCTCAACCGTCATAGCATCCTCCGAATCAGATGAGTTATAGCGTTGCTGATAATAAAAGTCAGAGGTGTTTGAGAAATTCTTGAAATGATGTCGCGACTCAATGAGAGCAACGCGCTGCGAGGTTAATGGCTCTGCAGTATGTTTATCCGCCGACGGCTTAAAATTATTGGTGATAGAGCCTGCAGTAATGCCCTGTTTACCAGCAATGGCTTTAAGCAAAACACTTTTACCCGAGCCGCTTTTACCGATTACGGCCCAGTGACCGCCCGTGTTAATTTGTATAGAAATATCACTTAAAACCTGTTGTCCCTGTATAACGGCACTGATACGATTGATGTCGACTAATGGAGTATTCATTGCCGGCAAATTACAAAACCTATATTAACAATTGCATAAAAAAGGCTTTTTTACTATGTGCGGGGATGTTTTGTAAAAATGGATTTGTAAAGTCGGTCGGTTTTATGTTTAATCAGGTCGCTACTCCGGTCACTTTTTTTGATGCCGTAGATAATATAAAATATAAGGCCCACAACCGGCGCAAAGAAAATGACGGCTGCCCAAAATGCTTTTTCTAGTGTCGAAATATCCTTTCGGTTTAAGAGTGTAATAATGGCGACGATGAGCACCACCAGCCACACTAAAAATAAAACGACAATGATATTGAATAATGTTGATGATGTATCGCTCATATTAACTATACATTACGAACATCGATATGTTTGATAAAGGAAGATTATAGGCGTTTGTCCTAAATAACTTACATAAATATGTTTGAGGAATTTTTCAACAGCCTTAATATGAGCCCAAACTGGGTTTAATAATACGTTTTGAATAGAAAAGAGAGTATGATAACGCATGTAAAGGTGCAAATATTAACGCAGGTATAATTATTGTATTTGTATATGCATATCTATTACATTTTATATAAAAATACCTATGAAACGTTTACCTATATTACTGTTTGCAATCATGTTCTCATTTACAATGATGTTTTTGGGAAGTTGCGCAGTTGTCGGCGGCATATTTAAAGCAGGCGCGGCCGTTGGCGTTATTGCAGTTGTTGTTGTTATATTAATTATCGTTTGGTTGATCTCATTATTCAGGGGAAAATCTTAATCGAAATTTTATTAATTATTAATAAACAATTAGAGTAGCCTGCCGTTATTTTTTTTACAACATTATTAAACCATGGAAAATACAAAAGCAACAATCGAAACATTAAATGATCTGGTAAAGATCAATAATGACCGTATAGAAGGATATGAAAAAGCGACTAAAGATCTGGAAGGCGACCAAGGTGATCTGAAAGTGCTTTTTACCAGCCTCATTGGCGAAAGCCACCAAAACAAAATGGAACTGGGCACGGAGATAGAAGTGCTGGGCGCCGATATTGAAGATACTACCAGTACTAGCGGGGCGCTGCATCGCACCTGGCTACAGGTTAAAGCTGCTTTCACTAGCGGCAGCACTAAAAGCGTGCTGGAAGAATGTGAGTTTGGCGAAGATGCTATCAAAAAAGCTTACAAAGATGCTTTAGAGCAAGAACATATTCCAGCTTATATTAAAGATATCCTTACCAAAGAGAAGGCGGCAATTGATGCTGCTCACGATAAGATCAAAGAATTGCGCGATCAATATCAAAATGCTTAATAATATGAAGTTTAAAAAGCATATTGGGTAACCAGTATGCTTTTTTTTTGTTAAAAGTGCTTAATATTGTGCAGGATTAATAATTCAAGCAACATTGATGAAAAATTACAAACTTATATTACTGGCAGCGGTTGCAACCTGCGCTTTCAGTGCCTGCAGCGCAGATCATAGCCCAAACAGCACTCCGGATTCAACTACCGATAATGCAGCTTTCAGACAGTTAAATGTGGATACATCTGCAGTAACCAGCCAAATGAGCAACGGTACTCAGGTTTCTAACGATGGATCTGGTGGCGTAGATGTGGCTAAAGATACTACCCACATGAAAGTTAGGTCGGTTGCTGTTGCGCCAAGCGCACCCGCGGCTGCTCCTGCACCAGCTGATACTACCAAGAAGAAATAAGCAAATTAGCTATAAACAAAAAAGGCCCCCGATTATTATCAGGGGCCTTTTTTGTTTTCCTAAGAAATGGAAATTACATTTTCTTAGTAGTGTCTTTTTTAGTAGTGTCAACAGCAGCGCTATCTTTTTTTACTGAATCAACTTTAACAGTTGAATCAACTACAGTAGTGTCTTTTTTAGTTGAGTCAGTAGTAGTAGTTGAGCTGCTACCTTTGCAAGCAACCATAGAAACAGAGATAGCTAAAGCTAAAGCACCGAATTTTAATGAATTTTTCATTGTGAATTTTTTAAAAAAGTGATTAATAGTTTCTCTTTAATACCGGTAAACCAAAAAGGTAACCGTGCTGATCGAAAAAAAATTAACAATTGTTTGCTTTTATTGTAATAAGCAAATTATTGTTTTTTAGTTGTCTCTTTTTTCTCGGTAGTTTTTACAGTAGTTTTCTTAGAAACGGTGTCAACCGCTTTTTTTGAAGTATCAGCCAAAACGCTGTCTTTTTTAATGCTGTCAACTTTAACAGTTGTATCTGCTGTTGTTGATACAGACGAATCTGCTTTCGCAGTGTCGCTGCCGCTGGCAGAGCCGTTACCTTTACAAGCTACTAGTGATGCCGATACGGCTAGAACTACAAGGGTGTTTTTAACTAAGTTTTTCATGGTATTATTATTTTTTATTTGATGTTAATACCCTAAAAAGAAAAAGGTAACCCCTTGTGAGGGTTACCTTTTTCAAAGATCGTCTGATCCTTAAGGAATTACATTTTTTTAGTAGTATCCTTAACAGTTGTATCAGCTTTAACAGTTGAATCAACTTTAGCAGTAGTATCAACAGTAGTAGTAGTAGCTGTAGAATCAACTTTAGTTGAATCTGTAGTTGAAGTAGTTTTGCTACCTGAACAAGCTGCGAATGATAAAGTTACTACTGCTGCGATAGCTAATTTTGCGATGTTTTTCATAATTGAAATTTTAAAAGTTTTTTAAAGTTACCATCTGTTAATACCGGAAACTTTAAAAGGTAACCCTCGCAAGTGAAAATATTTTTAATTTGTTAATTAGCTAGTTCGATAATTTGCTAACGGCAAAAGAATCAATCAGTTAAAATTGTTGATCAATAGTAATAATGCATCGGCAAATAGCCGAATTAGCTAATTAACAAATTGCGGAATTAAAAATAATTATTTTTGGCGGAGATGGGTTACTATTCCCGTTAAAAGGTATTAATAGTGAGTAAAGTGTTAAAAGGTTCAGCGCCAACAGATAGCGAGGTTATCTTAGGTATCCTCAATAATTCGGAAGTTGTATTAGAAAGATTGTACGTTGCATATTTCCCGATGGTGATGCAGCTTATCATCAATAATAATGGCTCTGCCGATGATGCGAAGGACATTTACCAGGAAGCCATCATTGTTCTTTATAATAAAATTAAGAGTGGGGATTTTGAATTAAGCAGTAAGCTTAAAACATTTATTTACTCGGTTTGCCGCAGGCTTTGGCTTAAGCGGCTAAACCAGATGAGCAGGTTTGATGGCGACATTAAAGACTTTCAGGATTATTTGCCGGTTGAGGATGAGGTTGAGAAACAGACAGACCGCGATTTGCAATATACCAAGATGGAAAGTGCACTTGCTTTGCTGGGCGAACCTTGTAAAACCATTATAGAAGATTTTTACATGCACGACAGATCCATGCAGGATATCTGTGAGCGTTTTGGGTATACCAATGCAGACAATGCCAAAACGCAGAAATATAAATGTTTGCAAAGGCTGAAAAAGTTATTCTTTCAGCACAATTAAATAGGGGGACTAGATTATGAACGACAGGCAATTACACGACGAGATAGAGCGTTACCTGAGTGGCGAAATGAGCCGCGAAGAACGCGCTGCCTTTGATGCACTGCGTAAGGACAATGCCGATATTGAGCGCCAGGTTAATGAACATCGCCAGTTTATCGGTATGCTTAAACAATTTAACGAGCGCCGCGAGCTGGAGCAACGCTTAAATGCTATCCATAATGAAATTGATGTACATTCACTTAAAGAGGAATTAACTGTTCATCCGTCGTGGATTGTACAACTGTGGCGTAATCATCACTCTAAAATATCTGTAGCAGCATCCATAGCTATATTTGCTATGTTGGCTACCTTATTCTTTACAGGTTATTTTAAAGGCCACGATTCTAATTATACGCAATTAAGGATGCAGATGGAGAGCTACAAACGCTCGACAGAAAAGCTCAACAATTCAACCAACGCGCTTATACATGATATTAAAGCAAGTAAAAGAATTATCGAGCCTGCTAAATTTGGCGGTACTGGTTTTGCTCTTACTGCTAACGGTTATATAGTAACTAATTACCATGTGGTAAAAGATGCCGATTCTGTTTACGTACAAAACGAAACCGGCGACTCTTACCATGCTCGTATTGTATACACAGAGCCAGGGTACGATGTGGCCCTTTTAAGAATAGATGATTCTACTTTTAAAGCGCAAAATCCTTTACCTTATACACTTAAACGCGCCCAGAGCGATTTAGGCGAGGATGTATACACTATTGGTTATCCACGTAACGATGTAGTATATGGTAAAGGTTACTTATCATCAGCTACCGGTTTCCACGACGATACTACGGCATATCAGGTTTCAATCCCGGTTAATCCAGGCAATAGCGGCGGGCCGTTGTTAGATAACAAGGGTAATATCATCGGTATCATCAGCGGAAAGCAATCGTTAATGGAAGGTGCTGCATTTGCTGTAAAATCTGAATACTTACTAAAGGCAATAAAAAACATGCCGTCTGATTCGGTAAATAAAAAGATTGTACTTAACAGTAAAAATACCTTGGCTAGCCTGAGCCGTGCGCAGCAAATTAAAAAAGTACAGAATTACGTGTACCAGATTAAAGTATATTCTAAATAATCGGTACGCGCTTACTAAGCAACCCTCTATTATAAATTATATACAGAAAAGCCCCTTATTCAGGGGCTTTTTTAGTTTGATCACTTTCTATAATTGATGAGCAACGCAGTAAACGCAGTAGAGGTTCAATACTTTGTGTCTCGCTCGGTTTTGATTTGGAATAAAAAAAGCGACACAAAGTATTGTGTCGCTACGGTATTATCTTGATTCTTGGATCTCGATTCCTGATTCTTTTTATCTGTCTACTTCCCCCAATACAATATCGATAGAACCGAGGATAGCAATAAGATCTGCTATCATTACACCTTTCGACATTTCGGATATTACAGAAAGATTGTTGAAACTTGGGCCACGTGCTTTTACACGGAAAGGTATCTCGGTGCGGCCATCGGCTATAAAGTAAAAGCCCAGTTCGCCGCGTGCACCTTCAGCGCGGATGTAGTAGTCTTGTGCTTTAGGGGTAATCTTGCGCGGCATTTTAGCACGCGGGTCGAAGTCGGAAGTACGTTTCAGGTCCTTTTGCAGGCGCTCAACGCATTGTTCTATTATTTTAAGTGATTCGGTAACCTCATCCACACGAACCTTGTAACGATCCCAGCAATCGCCAACCGTGCCCATTTCGCCTTTACCTACAGGTATATCGAAATCAAGCTCCGGATAGGCAGAGTAATTATCTATACGGCGTAGATCCCACTTAACGCCCGAGCCCCGCAAAACAGGGCCGGAGCAACCGTAGTTAATCGCTACGTCTAAAGGCAATACACCTACATTGGCGGTACGTTTAATAAAGATCTGGTTATCGGTTAGCAATTCGTTAAGCTCTTTTAATTTGGGCTTAAAATAAGTTACAAACTCGGCACAGCGTTCTTCGAAACCTACTGGCAGATCATAAAATAAACCACCTATCCAGATGTAGTTATACAATAACCTCGAGCCGGAAGCCCATTCTAACATGCCCATGATATGCTCACGATCGCGGAAACACCACAGAAAAGGCGTAAAGGCGCCAATATCGATACCGTAAGTACCAATTGCTATCAGATGCGACGCAATGCGATTAAGCTCGCAAACCAGCACGCGAATGTATTCAACACGTTTCGGAATATCTTTATCGATACCGAGCATACGCTCTACGCCCATAACCCATGCGTGGCTGTTATTCATAGAAGCCAGGTAATCCATCCTGTCGGTAAACGGAATGGTTTGCTGATAGGTTAATGCTTCGGCATGTTTCTCAAAACAACGGTGTAGATAACCAAGATGAGGAATCGCCTCTTTAACTATCTCTCCGTCAGTGATTAACTCCAGGCGCAAAACCCCATGCGTAGAGGGGTGCTGTGGGCCCATGTTAAGCACCATGTCTTGCGTAGCGGCGGTGGCAATCTTTTTTTGATATGTATCGAAAGCGGTATTTATCATTTCGGATTTCGGATGTTCGATTTCGGATTTAGTTTGATTTCGAATTCTTTGAAATTTGTTGATTTAATTTAGCTGTTTTGCCTATTGAAGTAAAGATGGCTGTTAATTCGTTTGCTTCTTTTTTCAGGTAGGCTACTGCCGTATTATTTCCTAATCCAGATTCTTCTATTAATTCAAGCCAATAAAATGATTCGTCTGCTTCTTCTTCGACTATGATGATCTTGTTGATAAAGTCGGCTGTTGATTTTCCTTTGCAAGCCGAACGATAATTCGCCCCAATTGAAGTCGCACTCCTTATTAGTTGATTGGATAATACTCGAAATGATCTACTATCGGGCTGAGATTCGATGAATTTAATAATGTGAACAGCGAATAGTTTAGTTCTGTTTTTAAGTTCTTCCTTATTCATTTTCGGATATTATGATGATCGAAAATAGGCTTCCATTTACAAAATCCGAAATTGAACATCCGAAATCCGAAATTAATCAATCTTTATCCCCTTATAATATTCAGCTGCCTGGTAGTCTTTTCTCATCGGGAAGCCTTCCCAGTCGTCGGGCAAAAGTATGCGTCGCAAATCGGGATGGTTTTCAAAGAAAATCCCTACCAGGTCATATGCCTCGCGCTCGTGCCAGTCGGCCGTGCGATAAACTTCTACAAGGCTCGGAAATACTGGAAGGTCGTTAACATCACGGCCATGTTCTTTAATCACTTTAAGTGTTAACTGCGTTTGGTATGGGATAGACGACAGGTTATACACCACACCGAATTTACCTGCTTCGACTCCGTAATCGACACCAGTAAGGCACGATAGAAAGTCGAAATAAGTACCGGCATTATCTCTTAGCTCACGGCAAACGCCAACAATATACGCTGGCGCTATAAGTAGAGCAGGCTGTAAAACACCGGCCTCTTCACCTGCAATAACCTCGGCGCCGAATTTTTCAATAAGTAAATTCTTGATTTCTTCAAACGTCATGGCGCAACACGAACGATTTTCCAGGTGTTTTTGTCAGCCTTTTTGTAAACGATACGATCGTGCAAGCGGCTGCTGCGGCCCTGCCAAAACTCAAACATACGGGGCTTTAAAATATAGCCACCCCAATGAGCCGGCTTAGGAACGTCTTTATCGGCATATTCTTTCTCCAGTTTCTGCCACTTTTCTTCGAGCGTATCGCGTCCATCAATTTCCTGGCTTTGTGGCGACACCACAGCGCCGATTTGGCTGCCTTTAGGGCGCGACATAAAATAAGCTTCAGAATCTTGCTTGCTTACTTTTTCAATAGTACCCTCAATGCGGATCTGTCTTTCCAACGGCCCCCACCAAAAAGTGATAGCACCCAACGGGTTTTTAGAAATTTCTTTTCCCTTGCGACTTAAGTAATTGGTATAGAATACGAAGCCTTCGGCATTATAGCCTTTTAGCAACACTATGCGCGAAGATGGACGCCCGTCGGTAGTGGCAGTAGCCAAATTCATGGCATTGGGCTCGTGCATCTCAGATGCGCGCGCCTGGTTAAACCAGCTATCAAACTGGATGAATGGATCTTGCTTTACGTCTTTTTCTGATAAAGATGCAGCAAGGTATTCTTGTCTTAGATCTTGTATGTCTTTTTGGCTCATCAATGCAAATCTACAAATACGGTTTAGTAATATCTTATAAATCCGTTACCTTGTGTATAACGTTATTAAAAAGAACATTAATTTAACAGTTGTGTTATATTATCAAACTTAAACTGTATGCTTAGCACCATTTCTGCCGCGGCAGGTCGATTATTGATTTCGGAACCATTTATGGCCGATCCGAATTTTAAGAGGTCGGTTATTCTGCTAACCGAATATTCAGAGCTTGGCGCAATGGGTTTTGTGCTTAATCACCAGAGTGAATATATGATAGGGGACCTGCTGCCGGATATTTCTTATTCCGAATTGCCGGTTTATGTAGGTGGCCCGGTAGCCAATAATACCTTACATTTTATCCATCGTTGCCCGGAAAAGATTTCTGGTGGTACAGAAATATCGGATGGTATATATTGGAGTGGTGATTTTGAACAGGTAAAAGAGCTGATCAACACCTATCAATTAAAAGACGACGAGATTAAATTTTTCGCCGGATATTCGGGTTGGACACCTGGTCAGTTGGAAAATGAATTAACCGAAGATACCTGGATAGTAGCCAATAAATTTAATAGCGATGTTGTTTTTACGCACGACGAGCAGAACCTCTGGAAAGAAGTGGTGATAAGCTTGGGCCAGCGTTACGCACATATCGCTAATTTTCCGGAGAATCCTGCGTTGAATTGAGTTCGGTTGCCGGTTGTAAGACGTAAGTAAGCTTACATAAGACTAGTCACAAGTTACGCTGCGCTAAACTTGCGACAGCATGGGGCACACGCAAAACATCACGCGTCGTAATTGCTCGGATACCCCTCATCTTTCATCCCTTTAGCTGATTCTTCTACTTTACTTGCCAAATCAGCTTTGTATTTAATGAGGTTTTGGGTGATGTATTCGTCGCCGGTAGATAAAATCTGTGCAGCAAGTATGCCCGCATTTTTAGCTGCGTTTAAAGCAACGGTGGCCACCGGGATGCCATTAGGCATTTGCAGAATAGACAACAACGAATCCCAACCATCAATAGAATTGCTCGATTTTACCGGAACACCGATCACCGGCAAGTGAGTTAACGAAGCCACCATGCCTGGCAAATGCGCTGCACCACCGGCCCCGGCAATAATTACTTTCAAACCACGGTCTGCGGCTGATTTTGCGTAGCTAAACATACGATCGGGAGTGCGGTGGGCCGATACCACGGTAATTTCGTAATCAACGCCTAATTCTTTTAATACATCAGCAGCGTCCTGCATAATATTCAAATCAGACTTGCTGCCCATAATAATGGCTACTTTAGGTTGTATGCTCATGGTGATTGTTTTATTAATGCTTAACCGGCAAATTGTTCGACTGGCTAAGAAGGGTTGCCCTTGCCGACGGATCTGCCTTGGCCAAATTTACGATTAATGCCGTTAATTTTTGGTGATCAATGTTTCTTATAGGACCAAGGTTGATGTTTATCTCAGAGTAGCCCATAGCCAAGGAGACTTCCTTTAACTTGCTTTTTATCTGGATGAGGTGCTTAAACTGGTCTTTAATAATCAGGCAAACAAAGGTTTGCTTATAGGATGTATTCCAGTAAGCATGTTCGATAATATCCCAATTAATGAAATCTTTATATGCCGAACGATCAAAAATGCCCGTTTCGTTAATGATGATCTGAGGTTTCCTATCTAGTAAATTGAAGATACCAATCGGGACACCCCAGCCAAAGAAGCAGAGACAAAGCCATGAAACCCAATCGGGCATTAAGGTTGTTTCGTATCTTAAATCCCATAAAGCCACGATTATGAAAGGCAGGCAAAGTAGCATTAACCGTATAGCCTTCCAGCGTGATTTATATAGCTTTATTTCATTCAAGGGCTCTTGATTCCTGATTCCCGATTCTCTTCCTAAGAAACTACTTTTAAAATTTCCTGAACATAGCGGGCTTTTTCAATAGCTTTTTCGCGGTCGGAATCAACTATGGTAACATGGCCCATTTTGCGGAAAGGTTTGGTTAAAGCCTTGCCATAAAGGTGGATGTATACACCCGGACATTTCAAGGCCTTCTCGATACCCTTGTAAACCGCAGGGCCTTCGTGGCCGGCTTCGCCTAGCAGATTTATCATTATAGCGTTGTTCAGGCAATCAGTTTCGCCAAGTGGCTGGTCAAATATCGCTCTAAGGTGTTGTTCGAATTGCGATACCACGTTGCCCTCAATAGTTTGATGACCGCTGTTGTGCGGACGTGGTGCCAATTCGTTAACCAGTATCCGGCCATGCTTATCTAAAAACATCTCGACAGCCAGTAGGCCAACTATCTTTAGTTTCGAAGCAATATTTTTAGCTACTTCTTCGGCCTCTTGTTGTACGGTGTGAGGCAGGGTGGATGGCGCAATCAGAAACTCAACTAAATTAGCTTCGGGATTAAATTCCATTTCCACCATTGGGAAGGTTTTGATCTCGCCGCTTTCATTACGGGCTACTATAACCGCAATTTCCTTTTCGAAATCAACCCAGCGCTCAATAAGGCTTGGTTCGGTAAAGGCTTTGGCTAAAGACGATTCGTCGACCACCTTGTAAACACCTTTGCCATCGTAACCGTCGCGTCTTAATTTTTGAATGTAAGGGAATGGGATACTGGCGTTTTTCAATTCGGCAGGGGAGGATATGATTTGAAATTCGGCCGTAGGGATATCGTTTTCTTTGAAGAATTGCTTTTGTAACCCTTTATCCTGTATCAGCCTGATCACGCGTGGCTGCGGATAAACCAGCACACCTTCGCGCTCCAGTTGCTCCAGGGCGTCAACGTTTACTTTTTCAATTTCGATGGTAAGCAGGTCTACCTTTTTACCAAAATTATAAACGGTTTCGTAGTCGCTCAGCGAGCCAACTACAAATTCGTCGCAAAGCTTACGGCATGGCGCTTCCCGGTCCGGGTCTAGAACTTTAACCGTAACATTGTAGTTTATAGCTTGTTGTATAAGCATGCGGCCTAACTGGCCACCGCCTAAAATTCCTAATCGCAGGTCTCCGTAAAATGCTTTCATTTGCTGATGCAAGTTTACCGCAAATTTTTAAATAATTCCATAACGGAATTATGCTTACCCCATTTTTGCCGACGGCGGGTATTTTCTCAACATCCTCACATATAAAATAACCTGCACCCCTAAAAAGGAAATGCCCGTAATGGCGTAGAATATGATGTTGGATTCGCTCAAATGGCGAAAGTATATAGACGTCAAAAAGCCCACAGTACCGCCAAAAAATAATATAAGCCTAACGATAGTGCTGGTATAAATGCTATGGTATTGGAAAAACAATACGGCAAATTCCATTAAAGTAAGTATCAGCGTAAGTAATAACGAACCGGCAATGATAGATGGGACCGCCGGTATGTAATTGTCAAATTTAACCGTTTTGATATAGTATGCAGAGCCTAGTATAAAAGACAAGGCAAACGAAAACGCAAGCGCTTTAAAAATTAGTTGAAGCAGATATTTGGTATTCATAACGGCTGCAATTTAGAGATAATTGAAATAGATATATTAAAGTGGTGCGTGGTGCAATGCACCATATGCACCACTGTGTTCCTACTTAAAAGTCATTTTTTAATTATTTTAAACTTTAATATACTGATAATCAGTGTAAAGGATTTTATTGTTAGATAGCGATAACATATTGATGCACCACTTTTTATGACTTTTAAGTGTTTTTACGACAAGCGTGTGTCAGCGAGGAAGCGCCAATTATACCTTTAGTTCTTTCGGACTTTTCGTCTTGCGGGCTTCCCGGCTCCTCCGTAATACCACGCCGCTATCAATGCCGTAGGCAAACCGATACAGATCACCAACGTGCCTATACCTGTGCCAATGCCATACAAGGTCATGGGGGCTTTTGATTTGATAATGTTGCTTATTGGCAATACCATAAACGTCATAACCAGCCAGGTTACCACGCCATATCCGAAGCCAATGATCCATTTGTTCAGCCCTGCGCGTTTAAGCGCCGGGTAGCTGATAAACCAAACGGCTGTAAAGGCGTAAGCTATCATATAATGAAACATCACGCCGTAAATAATCATGGTAGGGCCGGGTACGGTAAATGCACGCTTGCCATAAACACCGCTGGCTATATAACGGGCAATGCGTTCGGCAGGCACGCCGTGATTAAGTAGTATAGCCGCAACCGCATCGAGCGTGGCGGTGAGCAAAAAAGTTAAAAACAGGGTGAGGTATAGTTTTCTGCGCATAAGTTAGCCTGCAAAAGATTGCCCGAAGCTATGAAATTTGCAGCAAAAGCAGGTTGCTGATCCCGCACATGGCAGTACTATATCGATAAAATATGCTTTAGGCTTTCTTGATCATTAAACTCCCGGAAGCTATATCATGTATGGCGCGTCGTTGTGGTGTGCCGTGAATGGTTAAAAAGGAGAACCATCCCAAGGCGAGTTTAAGCGTATACCGTATAAAAGATTGCAGTAAATTAATGGGCTCATTAATATCGTCTACATTTCTTACCCTTATCTTTTTAATGTAGTTGCCCAAAGTGCATCCGTAGCATATACAAACCGGTTCGTAAATAAAAAATAGAGTAAAAAATAGGGTTGGCCTCACCCATACCGGAGCAAAGGTGAGCCTATCCAGCAAGGCTGAAAAAATGCCCATACACATGATGATAAGCATCATATCTATAAAAACGGATTGTAATCTTTCAACGAGTGCCGGATATTCGAGGGTTATGGCGTTGGGTTCAGCACCTGCGGTGAGTAAATCGTCTAACATAAATTGTGTATAGGGTGATTGAATCGCTAATCTACAAACTGCCTATGAGACATTTATGCTAAAATAAATTTGCCGTATTATTGTTCGTTTATACACTTTTACACATCAACCTAAGCACGGAACGCCAATGGGGTATATGACGTTTGTTTTTTAAAATAGTTGGAAAAGTGCGCTACATCATCAAAGCCTAACGCGTACCCAATGTCGGCTACGCTCCATTGGGTTTGCTTTAAAAGAATCTTGGCTTCCTGTAGTATGCGGTTACTGATAATGGCAGTTGTTGTGCTGCCCGTAGCTTCTTTTAGCACTTTGTTAAGGTGGTTAACATGTACCGCAAGACGGTCTGCATAATCTTTGGCCGATCTTAAGTTTAGCCGCTGATGCGGCTGATCGAGTGGAAACTGTCGTTCTAGTAGTTCAACAAACAATGACGATATACGTTGAGAGGCGTTTTGAGTTGTACCGAGTGCCGAGAGCGGTTGTAGTTTCTGTCCGTAATGGATCAGTTCGAGCACCAGGTTGCGCAGCAGATCGTATTTGTATTTATAATCTGAGGCCAGCTCCCTCTCCATTTTACGGAAAATATATTCAATTTCAGAGACTTCGATGGGGGTAAGTTGAAATACAGGTAACTGGCCCGGTTGAAAGAGCGGAAGTTCTTCCAAACTCACGCCAGATTTTTGGGTCGACAGAAAATCGGGTGTAAATATGCAGAACATCCCGGTTTGATCCGTATCCTGCGGCACCCAATGATAGGGGATTTTGGGCGTTGCAAACAATAGGGCATTAGCTTCGATATCTATTACTTTATCGGCGTACTCGGCACGGCTGCGGCCTCTTAACCAGCTGATTTTATAATAGGTGCGCCTGCTGTAGGGCATAATACGTTGTCCGCTTTTTTTTGCTTCATCAAATAGCGTTTCCGTATCAAAAACATTAAAATGCCCAATCTCCTTTGCAATACCCTCAGGAAGCGGGGCCGAATTTCTCCGGTAAAAATCGTCTATAGAAGTGAGACTGGTCATTGCTGGTTTGTATAATTCAAAGTTAATATTAAATACAAAACCGACAGCAGGCTTTAAACAAGTCTGCTGCCGGTTAAAAAATGTAGGGCAATTAAATTGCCATGCCACCCGATGCCTCTATGCGTTGCGCATTTACCCAACGGGCATCTTCGGTGCATAAAAAGGCAACCACGCCGCCAATATCTTCAGCTACCCCAGGACGACCCAAAGCAGTGATGCTGCTTATAAATTTCTGTAGTTGTTCGTCCTCGCGTAAATGCCCGCCGCCAAAATCGGTCATGATAGCGCCTGGAGCAACCACGTTAGCCCTGATCTTCCGCTCGCCCAATTCTTTGGCCAGGTATTTAGTAAACGTTTCTATAGCACCTTTCATTGACGCATAAGCAGATGAGCCGGGTACACTAACGCGGGTTAATCCTGATGAAATGTTAACGATACCACCACCATCGCTCATCAGCGGGATACATTTTTGCGTTAAAAAGTAAACGCCTTTATAATGCACGTTTAATACTTCATCAAACAATTCCTCTGTCATGTCGGCTATAGCCGTGTAAAGCCCAGTACCCGCATTATTAATCAGAAAGTCGATATGTTCTGTATCGAATTTGCTGGTTAAGGTAGCTTTCAACTGATCTGCAAATGCTCCGAAGCTTTTGATGTCGCCCACGTTAAGCTGTAGTGCAGCGGCTTTGCTTCCGATGGCTTCAATCTGAGCTACCACATTTTGTGCTTCTTCGGCTTTGCTATGATAGGTTAAAACCACATCAAGCCCTTTTTCTGCCAGGCGTAAAGCCATATCCTTACCCAATCCGCGACTGCCGCCGGTTACCAGGGCTATTTTATTTTTGTTATCCATTGTATTCTCTTTTTTATAATACAAAGATGGTGTACAAATGATTGGACTGTTTGTAGTAATCAATCCATTATTTGCGAAATTCAAATAATTGCGGATGCCTCACCCAACCCTCTCCGGAGGAGAGGGCTTTAAAACTTAAGCTACCGCAAACTGGAAGCTTGCACTAGTCATAGTCACAAGTTACGCTACGCTAAACTTGCGACAGCGGTGGTTTTAGATGAAGAAGGGAATGTCATGTTGAGGTACTCGAAACATGCGGGCAAAGGCCTCTGCACCATCCTTCGAGTGCCTCAGGATGACAGCCCATATAAATTCAGAATAAAAATTACATTTCCAACACCCGCTCACCTTCAATTTTCTTTTGAAGTTCGAGCACGGCACCGATGAGGGCTTCGGGGCGGGGAGGGCAACCTTGTACGTAAACATCTACCGGTATTACCCGATCTACGCCTTTAACAACATGGTAGCCATGCTGCCAGTATGGGCCGCCGCAGTTAGAGCACGATCCCATAGAGATCACATATTTAGGCTCGGGCATTTGCTCGTACAGGCGTTTAATACGCTCGGCCATTTTAAAGGTGACTGTACCGGCAATGATAATCACATCTGCCTGGCGGGCTGAGGGACGCGGAAAAACGCCAAAACGTTCGAAATCGTACGTAGATGCAAAAGACCCCATCATTTCTATAGCGCAGCAGGCAATACCAAAACTCAATGGCCATAGCGATGATAAACGCGCCCAGTTAAGCAGGTCGTTTACTTTGGTAATTACTATACCGCCATTTTCGTTCATTTCGCTGGTCATTCGCTGGCTTTTTTAAATGCTGGTTTAAACATAGGTCTTTTAACAGGAACAGTATCTGTAGCGGCAGTTACCGGGGAAGTAGCAGCTGCAGTAGCACTTATAGTTGCAGGCGTTTCGTTTTCTATTGAGAACGGCCTTACTTTAAATTCGCTTTGCTCCAGATTAAGTTTTGCGTAAACCGATGCAGGGATATTCACATCAACCTTAGGCGTAATCGGGTTCGGTTTTATCCAGGCGAGGTCTCCTTTTATCCAAACGTAAACCAGTCCTAATATCAGGATGCCTACAAATACAAACATTTCAACCATGCTTAATACTGTCCAGCGCGAATCAACAGCAGCAATTTGCTTATCGCCAAAAACGGTAGCCCATGGAAAAATGAACATCATTTCTACATCAAAGAGCAAAAATATAAGTGCTATAACATAAAAACGGGAGTTGAATGGGAGCCATGCGTTGCCGGTTGGTTCTTCGCCGCACTCGTATGAGGTTAGCTTTTCGGGATTGGGATTATTGGGTGCAACCAGCTTGTTTGCAAAAAAAGCAGCCCCGGTCATAACAATACCTATAATTAAAAAGATAAGTATCTTTCCAAATTCTGATATTTGCGCAACTTCGCCCATGGCAGCAAAAATAACAAAACAAACCCAGTTTGACGCTATAATTATCGGTGCCGGTGCATGCGGACTAATGTGCGCTGTACAAGCCGGCTATTTAGGCAAGCGTACACTCGTAATAGAGCACAATGATAAGCCCGGTGCCAAGATCCTGATAAGTGGGGGCGGGCGCTGCAATTACACCAATATGTATGCCTCTGCAGCACAGTTTATCTCGCAGAACGAGCACTTTGCCAAATCGGCCTTTGCGCAATGGACGGTTGAGGATACCATCAGTTTTTTTGAAACCTATGGGATAGAAGGCGCTGAGAAAACCCTTGGCCAGCTTTTCCCCGCAAATGGTAAGGCTAAAGATGTGGTACAAATTTTTACCGATTTGTGCGAGCAGTTAGATCAGGAGCTGTGGTGCAACACCCGGGTTACCGATGTGAGTAAAAACGACGACGAAAGTTTTACCCTTACTTACGAACGCCATGGCAAAACAGCTTCTATTACCACCGATAAGGTTGTAATTGCCACAGGCGGTTTACCTATCAGCAAAATGGGGGCAAACGATTTTGGCCTGCGCACCGCCCGTAAATTTGGGATGAAGATTGTGGAAACCTTCCCCGCATTGGTGCCGCTTACCATTACAGGTAAACAGCAAAGTTGGTACGAGCAACTTTCGGGCAGCAGCATTTTTTGCAGGGTTTGGAATGATCAAATTAGTTTTGAAGAAAACATTCTTTTTACGCATTGGGGATTGAGCGGCCCCGCCATATTGCAGATCTCTTCTTATTGGAAACAAGGCGAAAGTATTTATATCGACTTATTGCCCAACCAATCGATACTTGATCTGATAGCTACAGAACAAAGAAATAACGGTAAACAGTTGCTGCAGACTTTACTATCCGGATTGTTTACACGCAAATTCGCGGAAGCACTGGGCGAATATCTACCGATCAGTAAAAACTTAGCCACTTTAAGTAAGGCCGATTTGGAAAGTGTTAATGCCCTTATCCACGAATTTAAGGTGACGCCTGCAGGAAGCAAGGGTTACGATAAAGCGGAGGTGATGCGTGGTGGCGTTTCAACCGATGAGCTATCCTCTAAAACTCTCGAAGCTAAGAAAGTACCCGGATTATTTATGGGGGGCGAATGTGTGGATGTTACGGGTTGGCTGGGTGGCTATAACTTTCAATGGGCCTGGGCAAGCGGCTTTGTAATTGCTCAAAATTTATAGTTATAAAAAATGTAACGAAAAAGTTGCGATTGGCATTGCGAGATTAAAAACGATTTCTATTTTTGTCACAGTTTCGTTACAGTGACTAAAAAAATCCCCTTTTTAACCAACTATAGATTGGTGTGCCTGCTTTGGATCGCAGTAGCTGCGTTCTGCTGGCAATACAAATATTTCCATAATCGGTACAATAACTACCTGATTTTTAAGTATGTATACCATCACACGGTAGCAGAAAAGAACTTATACAACTACTATCCCGAGTATGTCGACTCTAACCATTACGGCCCGGTATTTAGCGTGCTGGTAGCTCCAATGGCTGTAATGCCCGATGCATGGGGCTTCTTGTTGTGGTCGGTACTTAATGCCGTTATCCTGATCTGGGCCATCCAGTTGCTCCCCATTAGCCAAAAAAATAGAAACCTGCTCTTGCTGCTCTGTGCCATAGAATTTGCCAATGCCGAGCACTATATCCAATTTAATCCGATTGTCACGGCCTTTATATTTTTCAGTTTTGTACTGGTAGAACGTAAAAAGGAGCAGTGGGCAACGCTGTTTATTGTGTTGGGTACGCTTATAAAGCTTTACCCTGTAGTGGGCTTCGTATTCTTCTTGTTCGCAGAAAACAAGTGGAAGTTTATTTGGAGTACAGCCCTATGGTTTGTCGTATTTCTGGCACTGCCAATGGCTATCTCCAGTCCACACTTCATAATACAATCTTATGCCGACTGGTTTCACTCGCTGCACGAGAAAAATGGGTTCAATGTTGGACTAGGCTCATCGCAGGACATCTGCCTGATGGGGACCGTACGCCATCTCACCCGAAACGAAAACATTCCAAATACCCCTTTCTTAATACTAGGAGCTGCCATTTTCGGAGCCGCACTGCTGAGGTTTAAACAATATGCATCGTTGAAATTCAGGATGCAGGTATTATGCTCGGCTCTGATTGTGGTAGTGATCTTTAGTACAGGATCTGAGCACCCTACGTATATTATAGCCGTTCCGGGCGCATTTTTATGGATGCTGATGCAGGATAAACCGTTCAGCCGAACTAATATTACCTTACTGGTGCTGTTATTAGTTATTACCGGCCTCGGGCCAACTGATGCTATGCCTGCACTTATCCGCAGAGGTTATATCAACAGATACGTGATGAAAGCATGGCCTTGCATTATTGTTTGGGGGATGATCTCGTACCAACTACTGTTTAAAGACTTTGTACCAAACGAGGATAACGCAGACATGGAGCGGGTTCTTGAAACACGCGAAGAAGATATGGTTGCTGCCTAACCTACTTGTGCGATGCCTTTACCTGGTTAAAGTAATCGATTAACTTATTGATGTTACCCAAATTGTATTGATGGGCACGAATACGGTCTACCACGTCCGGTTCGTCGCCCATAATTTCCTGCATAATATCTTCAAAATTCATTGGGGTAACAGAAACAAGTTCGGCAGGGTTAGCACCGTAATAATAGGTTAGCGTGCGTCGGCTACCGCCACCGCCGCCAAATGAAATGCCCACGCCACCACCCGCATAGCTGCCAAAGCCTCCGGTGCCCAGGCCAACACCCAAACCCGGAGCAACATGTACACCGCTACCGCCTTTGCTGCTGCCTTGATAGGCGTACAGTTTAAGGTCTTCATCGAGCACCACGCGTACAAAATCAAACTCGTTGGGCCAAACTTCGCCCATGGAAGGGTGCGCCACCACAAAGCTATCTTTACCCGCTGTAAACGATTTGAGTTCACCCGCGCTTAACTTCATTTCGTTGGCGTCTTTGTTTGATTTAAAAACAATAAATGCCTGGCCTTTAACCGGCCCCTTGCCCGATGGATAGGGCTGGATAAGCCCGGTCATTTGGTTATCTTTATTATCGGTAAAAGTACCGGGTTGCCATTTTTGTGATTTTGCTGATACAACGCTCAGCATGAAAAATAAAATGATTAAAATTGGACGCATAAGCTTTAACATACACAAATAACGCACTTTTATAATAATTATGATAACTGTTGATCTGCGCAGCGATACCGTAACCAAACCTACCCCCGGCATGCTTGAAGCCATGTGGAGCGCCAAGGTAGGGGATGACGTTTTTGGGGAGGACGAAACAATAAATACCCTAGAAGCAAAAGCTGCAGCCATGTTTGGGATGGAGGCCGGCATATTCTGCCCTTCGGGCACCATGACCAACCAGATAGCCATTAAATGCTTCACCCAACCGCTCGATGAGTTGATTGCAGATCAAACTGCACACGTTTACCGTTACGAGGGTGGGGGTATAGCCTTTAACTCGGGCGTATCAACGCGTTTGCTAAATGGCTACCGGGGCATCCTTACTGCCGATATGATTGAGCCAGAGATCAACGCCGAAAATATCCATTATCCGCACACCAGCCTGGTGGTGCTCGAAAATACCGTAAACAAAGGGGGCGGCAGTTGCTATACCTTAGATCAGATTGCACCCATTGCCGAGCTTTGCCAGTCGCGCGATTTAAAATTACACCTCGATGGTGCCCGTATTTTTAACGCGCTTGCCCATACTGGCGATAAGGCGGGTGATTATGGTAAATACTTCGATGGTGTTTCGGTTTGCTTATCCAAAGGACTTGGTGCGCCTGTAGGATCAGTGTTACTGGCCGATAAAGCAACTATTAAATATGCCCGCCGTATCCGTAAGGTATTGGGCGGGGGCATGCGCCAGGCCGGTTTTCTGGCCGCCGCAGCCATTTATGCGCTCGATCATCATGTAGAGCGTTTAAAAATAGATCATTCACATGCACAAGTTCTGGCGGAAGAACTGGCTAAATGCGATTGGGTAACCAACGTAATGCCCGCCGAAACTAATATCGTGTTATTCGATACCGTTCAGCCGGCTGATCATATACTGGCTAAACTCGAAGAAAAAGGTATCAAAGCCAATAGTACCGATAAAAACCGCATCCGTTTTGTAACCCACTTAGATGTTCACCCCGAGCAGGTGGAGTATACGGTGCAGGTGCTGAAGAGTTTGTAGCAACAGTTTTAAAGTTGCCGTAGCAGTCGGGAAAATGGAGACTGCTCTCAATAAATTTCAAAAGAGATCAATTAATACTTTCTTAATTGATCTCCTTTGGTTTCGTAACACTCATCTTGCCAATCCTATAACCCAAATTTCCGTTTCTATCGATACCCTCAATTATTAAAGTGTAGTTTGCAGATCTATCCCCGGTATAAAAAGAGACGACGGCTTCGCCTGTGTTATCTGTAGTTATAAAGGGTTCCCAGTCGATGGTGGAACGCAGATCATTTAACTGCCTGGCTGGATCTTTTATTGAATATTTGGGCTTATAAAACTGTTTAGGCCAGCTAATGGATACCGGCTTGTATAAGTATAAACCAGGGGTGTAGCTGAAGAATGGACCGCTGCGCGAACGGGTAGTGATTTCCACAAAGGCATAGTCCAGCTTCCAAGGTTCATATATGGTTTCCGAAATTACAAACCTTCTCAAGTAATTAGAGGTGTATTTACCAGAAACAATTACTTCGATCCCTTTAATATCTTCCGCATCGTGCGATGTGAAAAAATTCCTGTAATCTGCTAGTGTCTCTAATGACAAAACGGAATCCAGCTGCATTCCATCAACAATAAAAACTATTTTTTTATATCCGGCAAAATATGAAATTGAGGTTTTATTCACAACAATGTCTCTTGCTAAACCGCCTTCATGAACCGTTTTATGCTCGCTGGTATTAGATGCACCTTCTCTAAACCCTTTAATGTTCTCTTGCAATAATTGCAACCAGTTCTTTTTTCCGGCCGCTTCCAGGTCTTTCTCATCAAGTACCACATCAGCGTTTCCCGGGCCGTTTAAATTTTCCGAATCATTTACTATTTTCTTTGCGGTAATTTTTACCTCTTTCAATAATTGTCCACTATGAGGTAAATCACGTTGCTGTTCTGCTAATTCGCTATTACGGATATAATTTAACAAGGTGGTATCGCTGTTTACATACCATGGCGTTATTAATGGTGAATTTGTTTGGGTTAGCGCCGGGTCCGCGTTATCATCCATTTTAATGCCCACATTAAAACTTTTTCCATTTTTATTTACAGCCTTTAAAACAAATACGGCTGTATCCACCCTTGGAAAATTATTAAAAATAAATTTGCCGTCTTTATCAGTATTAGTCTCCATTAATATAGCGGGCGATTTGGAAAGCAACAGTACATTAGTGCCCCTAACTGGTTTATTAAAAAAATTGTAGACGCCTCCTTTAACGGTAAATTCTGTTTCTGGCTGATAATTTATGGGCGGAGGCGCAAGAACTTGTTGCCAATCATATCCAATCCAGCCCTGGGTAAGCAGCAGATTGTCAAGTGCCTGCCAGCTTTCTGTTGTTTTTGAATTAAAATAATATAAGGGATTTTCAACATGTCCTTTTAGATCGGACGTCAGCATCATCCGGGTAAGTATGTTTTCACAGTTTAGTGTATCAATCTTAATTTGCGCATCATCGGTAACGGCGAGTGAAAAATTACCCGAAACCGGTTTACCATCATGGTCGCTTACTTTGATATATAAGGCGACACTATCCCTCGAAATGTATTCGGGCTTGTCCCCAACAAAACTTATATTCAAATCATCGTGATGGTCTATAAATACTTGCCGCTCATTTAAGGGCTGTTTTGTAGTAGTTAGAAGCGTGAAATGTACTATACCAGAGGGGAATAAGCTTTTCGCAATTTTAATTCTATGTTCTTCGTTATTGAAGCTTACTACGGCCGCGTAACAAATTACGCCCCTCGCATTGGCAGTTAAAAAATAACTGTTGCCGGTTTGCATTAAATCATTGGTAGCGGAAACAATAACATCTAAAGAATCACTATTTAAGAGGTTTTTAATACTTAAAACTGTTCCCGAATTTTTTATTGCCGGTAGCAAGTAGTCTTTAATTATTCCACCCGGTAAATTTACTTTGGCTACATAGCGTTGTCCTGGTTTTATATCGAAGTAAAATGATCCTATACCTTTATGCAATGTTTTAAAGGAAGCCACATGTCTTTGATCATTATCGATTACCATTCCCGAGATTTCTACACCTTTTCCATCTTCCCCAATTGCTTTAAACCCAATATGAGCAGGCAATCCAGCTACAAGATTGCCGCCCTCTGGTAAAAATTGAACGTCTATATTCTCGACGCGATTTAAAATAACCGGGATAACTGACCTATTCTTAACTTTTTTACTTTCGGCTATTATAGCTAACCCATTTATTTTTTGAGGAATAGCAAACTTTACATCTAACTCCCCATTGGGTACTGTCTGATATTTTTGGTTGAATAAGTCCTTGTACTCATTTATTCCTCTTATCTGAAGATCTTCAGCAATTACTGGTCTGTTATAAATATCTCTAAGCTGCAATTTTACATCTGCGGTACTGATTCCATTTATGGCAGACGTATTTACCTTACTATTTACCAGCCATTTGTTTTCGAGAGCATTGGCGACGTAGAAGCTTTTATAAAAAAAATAGCTGTCGCCAAAATTGCGCATCCAGTTGGTGTAAGAACGAATGGTATAAGTGCCAGATGTAAATCCGTCTTTTTCGTTGAGGCTGATGTTACCATAACTAATGCCATTTGCCACCGCAAACCTGTAGTGTTTTATAACCTTATTACTATCGTTAGCTATATCAAGATTAATGATGCGGCTTTTGTTAGATGGTAATAGATCAGCGTTTAATAAATACGCTTTAAACCAGATGGTATCGCCCAGGGCATAATAAGGTTTATCTAACTGGAGGTAAAGCTTTTCTGTGGGGGTTAAATTGTTTAAACTGTCCGACCTTATCGATAATTCCTTAAGCTCACTACGCAGAAATCTTGATTGGCAAAATGCGGGAGTGCAGTAAGTGCCGAGAAAAATAATTAAAACGCATATGTTAATAAATGAAATATATAGAGTGGATTTAGGTTTAGTTGCAGCCTTGGCCTTGTAAATGTGTTGCGCTTGAAAGCAGTATATCAATCTAAACCGGAGGATTTCTAAAGATTTTCGCATATGGGTAATCTTCTGAACATTACGCACAATTGATAGCACGCATGTAGTGATAAATTTTAGGTATAGTTAATTAACCAGTCGCACGCCGAAAGGATAACAATATTACATCCGTTATAGCAGGTTATAAGAAATCTATCGGTTATGACTGGTTTTTAAATGTATATAATAATAATATATATTCCAAAATTTCTAAAAACTGCATAATCATGATAATACTTCAGCGGAATAATCTTTGAGGAAAGGGTTATATAACGGTGAAACTTATGCTACTATACTTTGTTGTTCTCTCACTACACTACCATTATGAATCGCCTCGTAAAAAAACTCGAAAAAATAGGCCGCGACCCCAAAGTCACAGCCAAAGCTATTGGCCTGCGTTATGTATCCGACAGCGCACCTGGTTACACCCGCAAAAAGAGCGGCAAGGGCTTTAGCTTTTACGATGCCGATGGTAAGCTGGTAAAAGATAAGGAATTAGTACAGCGTTTTACCAAAATGGTAATTCCGCCTGCATATACTAACGTTTGGATTTCTCCTTTCGAAAACAGTCATCTGCAATTTACCGGTGTTGATGCAGCCGGGCGTAAGCAATATCGATACCATGCGGGCTGGAATCAGATCCGCAACCAATCTAAATACCATCGGCTGCAGGCTTTCGCGGGTTATTTGCCAACTATACGCGAACATGTAGATAAAGATCTGTCCCGCCGTAACCTCGATCATGATAAAGTGGTAGCGCTCATCGTTCGGCTGATGGAGTTAACCAGCATCCGGGTAGGTAACGAATCGTACAAGAAACTCTACGGATCGTTTGGCTTAACAACCCTGCAAGACAGGCATGTAAAGATTGAAGGTGCACAAATTAAGTTTGAGTTTAAGGGTAAAAAGGGTGTTTACCATAAAATAGATCTTCATAGCAGAAAACTGGCGCGACTGGTTAAGCAATGCCGCGATATACCCGGCAAAGAGTTGTTTCAATATTATGATGAAGAAGGCAAACGCTGTTCTGTAGGATCGGGCGATGTTAATACTTACCTTAAAGACATTACCGGCGAAGATTTTACCGCCAAGGATTTCCGCACCTGGGCCGGCAGTGTGAGCAGCTTATATGCTTTTAAAGAAGCAGGGGAGTTTAATAACCAGTCGGAATGCCGAAAAAAGATAATCAGTGTGTTGGATGAAGTTGCGCTTAACCTGGGCAATACCCGTACGGTATGTAAAAAGTATTACGTACACCCAACGGTGATACAAAGTTACGAGGCAGGCACTTTGTTCAAATACATTGAAGATCTGGACGAAGAAAAAGATATAAAAGCCTCGGAGCTTAATAATGCCGAGAGGGCTTTACTGAAAATATTAGAACATGAAAAGTTGGCCGTAGCCAGCTAATCATTGTGTAAGTATTTCCCTTAAAAGTGTATTTGTTTCACTATCCATTCTGTCGCCCGACTTATGCTGGGCAGGCTATTCATTTTAAATTTTTTTTTAGTGTGGTTTAATAATGGCGTGCATTTTGTGCCCCTAACAAGGCAAACAAAAAGTACAAAGAATTCGATCCAATTTTAAACGCACCTCTATGTCTATAAAAACTACTTTAATTACGGGGGCTACTTCGGGTATTGGTAAAGAAACTGCCCTGGCTCTAGCAAAAAAGGATCATGCGTTGTATTTATTGGTGCGAAACACGGTTAAGGGCGAACAATTAAAGGATGAAATTATTGGGCAAACCGGTAATCGATCTGTGTATGTTATTCCCTGCGACCTGTCTGAATTGGAAAGTGTACGCACCGCAGTGAGTAGTATTGTAAAAAAGCTTACCGCTATTAATGTATTGATCAATAACGCAGGTGGAATTTTTGATCAGCACCAAAAAACAAGCGAAGGTTTCGAGAAAACATTTGCTACCAACCATCTCGGGCATTTTTTGCTTACCATGAGTTTAATGCCGCTGCTCGTAAACGGACAGGCTCGTATTATTAATGTAAGTTCGGCCGCGCATCGCCTTGCTAAACCCGAGTGGCTTAACGATGCCCAGTTTGAGCATAAAGAATATAGCGAGATAAGGGCCTACGCATTATCAAAGCTTTTTAATATTTATTTTACTAAATCACTGGTTGATAAATACGGCGCCCAGGGGATAACCAGCTACGTATTGCATCCAGGTGTTGTATACACAAACTTCGGCGAGGGCTTATCCGGATTTAGTGAGTTGATCAAATGGCTTTCGAGGCCATTTATGATTAGCCCTGCAAAAGGAGCGGAGACGTCTATTTACCTGGCAAGTCAGCAGGGAATTGAGCAATTCACCGGTCAATACTTTATAAAAAGCAAGCCCGCTACCATGTCTTCCGCTGCTAAAGATATAGAAGCCCGCGAACGTTTGTGGGATATGAGCAAAAGGTTAACAGGTATTTAATGCCCTCTTGTAATAAAAATATTATATTGTCATAGTAATGTAATGTGAAACCGTTTTATTAATTTAGGTGTTTCAACTGATAAACATAGTTATGATCCCTATTAACAAGAAATTGATGGTAACACTCGGACTGTCGTCTGTAGTGGTGCTTTCTGCCATGACGGCCGTGCAACCCGGTCCGCCGAAAGAGGAGCCTAAGCTGACCAACATTAAGGTATTGCCTAAAAACCTTACCTTCCGCCAGGTTGATCATATTATGGATGAGTGGGCTCACTCATTAGGTGTTCGCTGTAATTTCTGTCATTCGCCAAATCCCGAGACCAAGAAAATGGATTGGGCAAGTGACGCTAAACCAGAGAAGAACATGGCCCGCGAGATGTATAAAATGACCGCTTCTATCAACAAAAAATATTTCAAGGCCGAGAAGGATTCGTTGGGTATGATTGCCAATACCGGCATCAATTGCTATACCTGCCATAACGGTAAAGCACATCCTGAAGTGGTTGATGCACCTGCGCCACCGCGTATGGGCCCGCCGCCGGGTGGAGCACCAAACGGAGCGCCTATGCCTCCTCCAGGTACGCCGCCGCCAACAACCCCGCCTAACAACGGACGCTAACATTAAACCAATGGCATTAACAATAAGGCAGGCCACAGAAGCTGATCTTACCGACGTCCTGGAGGTGTTCAACGATGCCATTATCCATACCACTGCCGTATATCAGGACGTTCCGCAAACGCCTGATATACGCAGTACCTGGTACCGCGACCGGGTGCAGGCAGGCTATCCCGTAATTGTTGCCGAATGGGACAATGAGTTTGCCGGGTTTGCCAGCTACGGGCCTTTCCGTAACGGTGCCGGTTATCGCTACACTGCAGAACATTCTGTTTATATCACTTCAAAGCATCGTGGCAAAGGCATTGGCAAAGCGCTTATTAAAGCGCTTATCGAGATAGCACGCCAAAGCGGCCTGCATATCCTAATTGCGGGTATCGACGCAGATACACTTCCCAGCATTAACATGCATCTTTCTTTAGGTTTTACCGAAGTTGCCCACTTTAAACAGGTAGGGTATAAGTTCGACCGTTGGTTAGATCTGAAGTTTTTTCAGTTGGAGTTAACCCCTCCCAATCCTCCCCAAGGGAGAGGGCTATAATAATAATTGTCATCCTGAACGTAGTGAAGGATCTTCTTCAATATGCAGGTTCGAATTAACATGGGGAAGAAAATATTTTGCTGACGCTCAATATGACATAGAAGGTAAAATCTTGATTCCTGATTCTTGTCTCTTGATTCTCCCAGCGGCTCTTGTTTCTTTAATCTCTTCTGCTAACTTTGAAACTATCATGCAAAAAATTCTGGTAGCTAACCGAGGCGAAATTGCCATTAGGGTAATGCGTTCTGCACGCGAAATGGGGATCAAAACTGTGGCTGTTTATTCGGCCGCCGACCGTACCGCACTGCATGTGCGTTATGCCGACGAAGCCGTTTTTATTGGCGAGGCCCCGGCAAACCAATCGTATCTGGTTGGCGAAAAAATTATTGCTGCATGTAAGCAAACCGGTGCTACGGCTATCCACCCCGGTTATGGTTTCTTATCAGAAAATCCAGCTTTTGCAGCTATGGTACGTGAGGCTGGTTTAACATTGATCGGCCCATCGCCCGAGGCTATGGAAATTATGGGTAACAAGCTTTCGGCTAAGGCTGCGGCTTTGAAATACAATATTCCGATGGTGCCTGGCACGGAAGAGGCCATTACAGATGTAGCCGATGCCAAACTCCGCGCCATTGAAGTTGGTTTTCCGATACTAATTAAAGCCGCCGCAGGCGGCGGAGGTAAGGGGATGCGCATTGTAGAGCAGGCCGATGATTTTGAAGAGCAGATGCAACTGGCAGTTTCTGAGGCCACTTCGGCTTTTGGAGACGGTTCGGTTTTTATAGAGCGTTATGTATCATCGCCAAGGCATATCGAGATCCAGGTCTTGGGCGATACGCATGGCAATATTGTCCACCTGTTCGAGCGGGAGTGTTCGGTGCAACGCCGCCACCAAAAGGTGATAGAAGAAGCGCCGTCTTCGGTACTAACTGAAGAAATTCGCGCCGAAATGGGCCGTTGTGCGGTGGACGTTGCACGATCGGTAAACTATACCGGCGCTGGCACGGTGGAGTTTATTTTGGATGAGCAGTTAAACTTCTACTTTCTGGAGATGAACACCCGCTTGCAGGTAGAGCACCCGGTAAGCGAACTCATCACCGGCCTCGACTTAGTTAAGGAGCAAATTAAAATAGCACGCGGCGAAACCCTTAGCTTTAAACAAGAGGATCTTAAAATAAGCGGCCACGCACTCGAACTGCGTGTTTATGCTGAAGACCCGGCGAATAATTTTTTACCCGATATTGGTACCCTGCAAACCTACACTACGCCAAAAGGTCCCGGTGTACGTGTAGACGATGGTTTTGAGCAAGGTATGGAAATCCCCATCTATTACGACCCAATGATTGCCAAGCTGATTACCTACGGAGCCAATCGCGAGGAAGCTATAGAACGTATGATCCGTGCTATAGACGAGTACCAGATCACCGGTATTAAAACTACCCTTGGTTTCGGTAAGTTTGTAATGCAGCACGAGGCATTTACCAGCGGACAGTTTGATACACATTTTGTTAAGAAGTATTTTAATCCGGAAGTATTGGATGTTCACAAAGATGATGAAGTGCTAATAGCTGCATTGTTGACGGAGCGATTGCTGGGCGAAAAGTCGACAGCCCCGGTTAACGTTGTACATAATGGTGGTGGTAGTAATTGGGTTAAGAACAGGAGAGCGATTTAATTTAATGATTTGCTAATTTGGCAATTTGTTAATGTAGTCAGATCAAGGATAGAAAAAGAAACGCCTATTAGAATGCCCAACGAGTTTAGTGAGCGCGGTGGCCAGACAGAAAAGCGGGCCCAGCGTAGGGCTTGAGCATGGAAGCTTTTTTCTGTCTGGGCCACCGCGCTGGATTGTTCGATAATCGGGCGGATCGTTACTGAACATAAACAAATTACCAAATCGTCAAATTAACAAATTAAAGCACCAGTGCCTCCAACTCTTCAATAAACGCTACCTGAGCAATATTAATCTTCTCTTTTGCTGTATTCAGATCAAACCAGGCTGCTTTATCAACTTCTGGTACATCAATTAACCTACCTGATTTAGGCGGCCATTCCAGTTGGAAAACATTACTTACAATATTGTCGGCATCAGCATCGCCTTCTACCGCCCAGCAATATACTTGCTTGCCGCTTTTGAGCTTTACAGGTTTTAGTGCGAGAAAATTACCGTCTATACTTTGCCCGGTTTCTTCGGTGAACTCTCGTTGCGCGGCGGCTAACGGATCTTCATCGTCCAAAAATTCGCCTTTAGGAACAGACCAAGCGCCCCCATCTTTCTTAGCCCAAAAAGGCCCTCCCGGGTGCACCAGGAAAACTTGCAGTTGGTTATCAATATTTTTGTAGACTAGTATTCCGGCGCTTTGTTTGGGCATGTTTTTTTATTACTAAATATAAAACTTGTCATATCGAGCGCTAGCGAGATATCTTCTTCGCCCTGCTTTTTTAACTTTATTTACCGTATAAGATTTCTCCTATCATTCGAAATGACAAATTAGTGATTGATAAACTAACGTGATTATATTTAGTTTTGCAACAAATCAATCCGCCTCGCGGCGCTCCATATTATGTTCACCGGAATTATCGAAACTTTAGGCACCGTAACCGATCTGAAACACGATCAGGGTAATTTGCACATCACCGTTCAATCAACCATATCAACCGAATTAAAGATCGACCAATCGGTGGCGCATAACGGCGTTTGTCTTACGGTTGTGGCTTTGGCTGATGGCCTGCATACGGTTACCGCTATTGAAGAAACCCTGAACAAAACCAATCTCGGTAGCCTTAAAACCGGCGAGGTAGTTAACCTCGAGCGTTGTATGCAAATGAATGCCCGTCTGGATGGTCACATTGTGCAAGGCCACGTTGACCAAACTGCTACCTGTACTTCAGTAGAAGATATGGACGGCAGCTGGATCTACACCTTCGATTATGACCCTTCTGTTGGCAATGTTACTGTAGAAAAAGGTTCGATCTGTGTAAACGGCATCAGCCTAACCGTTGTTAACTCAACTGAGCACGGTTTTTCAGTCGCCATTATCCCTTACACGCACGAGCATACCAATCTGCACAGCGTTAAAGCCGGAGATAACGTTAACCTCGAATTCGACATTATAGGCAAATATGTTGCGCGTTTAATGCAACGCTAACGCTTCAGGTCTACGATACGTTTCTCGGTAAAGTCGATATAGTTTTTCTGCTTGTCGGCATCCTTTTTGGCGGTAAGGTATTTTTTGTAATACTTCACAGCTTGTGCAGTATCTTTCAGGTTGGTGTCGTATATGGCAGCCATGGAGTAATAAACCATTGGCAATTCGCCAAAAGTTAAACCGCGTTGGTAGGCTGTAAGGGCCTTTCTTGGCAGATGTAGCCTGTCATAGCAATCAGCAATCTCGCTATAATAACTATTGGTGTTTGGCGAAATCGCATCGTCGATAGCAAGTTGTAGATAGTATATTGCTTTGGTATCTAGCTTTAGGGCTTTGTAGCTCATGCCCATATAGTAATGTGAAGTCTCTGATTGGGTCTGGCTTGAGTCGAGCGCATGAAAGGTTATCAGGCAGTCGGCATATTTCTTCAAATTAAATTCAGATACCCCCTTGTAGCTAACTATTTGTGATGTCTTGGCATCCATATCTATCAATTTCTGACAAATGCTAATGGTTTCCGGATACTTTTTGAGCGTATAACAAACCTGCGCTTTTCCATCTAGTAATAATATATTGGCAGTATCTGCGCTTAATGCGCGGTCCAAAATCTTTTCTGCTTGTGCATTCTGACCGAATAGAATTAAAGCTGAAGAAAGGTCGTAGGCGACATCGCCACTTTCCGGATTAAGCGCGTTGGCTTTTTGCAGATATAAGAGATTGGCTGTTATATCGCCGGTAGTTTTTGATAATGTCGCCAGCTGACGGTAAACACTAAAGTTTGTACTGTCGATTTTTAAAATTCGCTTATAGTATTTAATTGCCTTCGGGTTATTGCCTCGGCGGGAGTTGATGCTGGCTATATTAATTAATGTAGCTACATTGTTTGAATCTACACTATAAAGTCGCTGATAATAACCTTCAGCATCGGGTAAGCGGCCAGCCATGTTAGAAGTGTAGGCCAATTGCGAGATGATCTTAGGATTCTCTACCGGCTCGGGATAGATCTTCTTTAAGTAATCTGCTGCCTCGGCATATCGCTGAGTCTGGTAATATTCAACCAGTAATGAATCTGTTTTTGCATCCTTCTGTTGAGCGAGAGATTGCAGCGTGATAGTGCAAAGAATAATAAGGAATAGTAGGTTTTTCATTTTACGATGATTTATAACTAAATTATTAGTTATAAATCGTTATCGCAAGAAAATTATTTTATTTTTTTCGCAAAAACATAAAGCTCAGAGCTTCTGCGAGGAGGATAGGCCATAAACAAGTAGAGACACAGTACTTTGTGTCTCTACGGTTAATATTTTGATCAGATATTTACTCTATACTCTTACCCTTCATGGCGTGGCTAATGGCCACATCCATTACGCGCTCAGCAAATGGGCGGGTATAATCATTCAATTCATCCAGTTTTTGGTGGATGATATCTTTATCGCCACCGGTTAACGCTTCCTGTAGGGCTTTAACATGTTCAACTGTCTGCGTAATTTCAGCTATAGAAAGATGTTCCCTGTTTTTCTCGATAAATCGATTAACGGTATATACTTGTTGTTCACCCTCTGTACGGGCTTCAATCAGCATGCGCTGGGCAACGTCGTCTTTGGCGTGGGTAATACTGTCAATCAGCATTTGCTCTACCTGATCGTCGGTAATACCATAGGTTGGTTTTACTTCAACCTCTTGTTTAGTGCCAGATCGTAGTTCAACGGCCTGAACTTTCAGGATGCCATCCGCGTTCAGCAAAAAGTTAATATCTACTTTAGGGAAACCTGCCGGCATAGCTGGGATGCCTTTCAGATCAAACTCGGCCAGTTTACGATTCTCCTTTACCAGGTCGCGTTCGCCCTGGTAAACGGTGATCTTCATGTTAACCTGGCCATCAACCGATGTAGTATACTGTCTGCCGGCTTTGGTAGGCACTTTAGAGTTACGCGGAACTATAACATCCATTAAACCACCCATGGTTTCGATACCCAAAGAGAGGGGGGTTACATCCAGCAATAAAATATCACTGCGGTTACCGGCTAAAATATCGGCTTGTAAGGCAGCGCCAAGCGCAACTACTTCGTCGGGGTTTACATCATCGTGTACAGCTCTGCCGAAAAATTCAGCAACTTTTTGCTTAACCAAAGCCGTGCGGGTTGATCCGCCCACCATAATCACTTCATCAATGTCAGTTATTGTTAAACCGGCATCTTTCAGCGCATTGCGGCAGGCATCAATGGTTTCATTCACTTTGCCCGAGATCAGTTCTTCAAACTTAGCACGATCAATGGTGCACCAGATCTCGCCGATCTTCTCGATGAAAATGCTTTGGTGCGCAAATGACTTTTTAGCTTCTTCGGCTTTTAAACGTATTTGCTGAACCAGCTCGCTATTGCTTTCGAGGGTGGCTTTATCAATCTTGTTCTCTGCAATCCAGTAATCGGCAATGGCACGGTCGAAATCGTCGCCACCCAAAAATGTGTTACCATTGGTAGACAGTACTTCGAAAATGCCATTCTGAATTTGCAGGATAGACACATCAAACGTACCACCACCTAAATCGTATACGGCAACGGTTTTAGTTTCTTCGGGGTTTAAGCCGATGCCATAGGCAAGGCTCGCCGCGGTAGGCTCGTTAACTATACGCAATACATCCAACCCTGCCAGTTTACCGGCATCGCGGGTGGCCTGGCGTTGCGAATCGTTAAAATAAGCAGGCACGGTAATTACCGCGCGTGTTACCGGGGTTTTAAGGGCATGCTCGGCACGCTCTTTCAGTTCTTTTAAAATCAGCGACGATAGTTCGATAGGGGTGTAGAACTTATCGCCGACTTTAATTTTTACCAGGCTTTCCGTATCGTCATCAATTACCTTGTATGAGAAAAAGTCCTGATAGTTTTCAATGTCTTTGTACGAGCGGCCTAAAAGGCGCTTTACAGAGAAGATGGTATTTGTAGGGTCTGTAGTTAAATAATCTTTAGCCTCATTTCCAACCGTAATATCGCCCGTTTGCCCAAAGTGGATAACCGAGGGCACTAACACGCCTTTACCGGCATCATTAATTACCAGCGGTTGCTTGTCGGGGTTGATAAAGGCTACCAACGAGTTGGTTGTACCCAAATCAATACCTACGATAATATCCTCTTTCTGCAATGAACCTGTTGCCAGGTTGATAGAAACTTTAGCCATGGTGTAAAACTACATTAACAAGCGGCAAATGTAATGAGTTTTGTCGTATGCACTGTCATAGCAGTGTATATTGGGTCTGAATCAGAATTTGCAGAATTAAAGGATTATCAGAATTATAAATATTAAATTCCGATCATTTTATAATTCTGTAAATTCGGGTTCAGATATACTGATGTTTAAAGCCATTTCCCCTAAAAAAATACTGTTTGTTGGTTTGTTTTCGGCCTGTGCCTTAGTTGCAAAAGCGCAGGAATTTGGTGGCAACCCGCCATCAATTAAATGGCGGCAGGTAAATATCCCGGCGGCACGGGTTATCTTCCCCAACGGGTTGGATTCTGTGGGCTTGCAAGTGGCTAATATCATCCAGCAAATGAATGGCGTTATTAAGCCCAGTATTGGTTACAGGCAAAAGCAGGTAAACATTGTGTTGCAAAACCAAACCACTATTAGCAATGGTTTTGTAATGCTGGCGCCATTCCGCAGCGAATTTTATTTAACCCCCGACCAAAATAGTTTTGAACTGGGTAGCCTGAGCTGGGCCGAGCAATTGGCCATACACGAGTTTAGGCACGTGCAGCAATACAATAATTTTAACGTTGGCCTGTCTAAAGCCCTTCACGTTGTGTTTGGTGAAAGCGGCCAGCTTTTGGGAAACACTATTGCCGTGCCCGACTGGTTTTTTGAGGGAGATGCCGTTTATAACGAAACCTATGTAAGTGACCAGGGTAGAGGCCGATTGCCGTATTTTTTTAATGGCTTCCATGGCTTGTGGGATGCCGGGAAAGACTACAGCTGGATGAAGCTTCGCAACGGATCGTACCGTGATTACGTGCCCGATTGGTACCCGCTTGGCTATATGATGAACGCCTACGGTCGGCAACAGTACGGACAAACTTTTTGGCGAAACGTAACGCACGATGCTGCGGCTTACCGCGGTTTCTTTTATCCTTTCGCAAAGGGTGTTAAAAGATATTCGGGCGTAAGCTATCCCGAATTTAGAAACAATGCTTTAAACTATTTTAAACAACAGATAGCTACTCCGGCTGATAAAGTTGTAGGCCCAAAATATGATAAAAACCAGCATTTTATCGCCAATAGGGAGTATCCGGCCGTTGTAAATGATAGTACACTGATCTACGTAAAGAGTTCGTATAAAAAGATCCCAGCATTTGTGGTGCTAAGGGGAAATAAGGAATCGAAGATTAGAGTTAAAGATCTATCGCTCGATAGGTATTTTAACTATTATAACGGCAAAATTGTATACGCTTCGTACAGGCCAGACATTCGCTGGGGTAACCGTAACTACAACGAATTAAAGGTGATCGATGTAGCTTCAGGTAAGCAAAAGAAGCTAACCCATAGCTCCAAATATTTTTCGCCCGCCTTTAGTGATGATGGTAAGCAAATTGTGGCTGTGCAGGTTGATGTATCGGGCAAAAGCAAATTGCACATCCTTGATGCTGAAACCGGGAAGTTGTTAGAAGAAGTGCCGGCACAACCCGGTATCTTTTACACTTACCCCAAATTTTATAGTGAGAATAAGATCATTGCAGCCGTAAGAAATCCGCAGGGCAAAATGACCATTGCTTCGATAGATTTAAAAACCGGTAATGTTGAGAGCCTATTGGCGTATAATATAGCACCGGTTGGATTTACAGCCGTACAACGAGACACCATTTATTTTACAGCCACAGAGGGCACTAATGATCGATTGTATGCTTTATCTATTACCGATAAAAAACTTTACAAGTTACAAAATGATACCCTGCAATACGGCATAGGCAATTATCAACCAGCTGTTGCAGGTAACAAGCTGGCATGGACCAGTTTCAGTGCGTATGGTTACCAGGTTCATCGGGCTGATAAGCAAAGTGTGACATGGCAACCCGTGGAAGCGCCATCAGTGCGGGTTTTACCAGATTATAAGATTACGGTATTGAAAAAGGATTCGGCAGCCGATTTGATGGCTAAGATAAAGCCGGAACCCTTGAAGATAAGTAAGTATAATAAGCTGCATAACTTTTTTAACTTTCACAGCTTACTGCCCGATTTTGAAGATCCGAATTACACGCTATCACTTGCTGGAGAAAACGTATTGAATACATTTCAATCATCCTTATCGGGTACTTACAATCGTAACGAGGGCTATAAAGAAGTAGGTTACAATGCGGTTTATGGAGCGCTGTTTCCTTTTATATCCGGAGGAGTAGATTACACCTTTGATCGTAAAGGCTACTATCGGGGCGAGAACATTTACTGGAACGAGGCCAGCCTACATGCCGGGTTACAGCTGCCATTTAACTTTAGCGAAGGCCGGTTTAGCAGATATTTAAGTGTTGGTAGCTCTGTTTATTACAACAGCACCCATTTTCAGGAAGCCTACCGTAGCCGGTTTGCAGATCAGAATTATACCTACCTCAACAACTATATCAACTTTAGCAACAGCATGCAGTCTGCCGTGCAGAATATTTATCCGCACCTGGCGCAATCAGTATCGTTGAGTTATAAAAAGGGGGTAATTAACGCCAGCAACTACCAGTTTTTAGCCACAGGTAATTTTTACTTTCCAGGTTTGGCTACTAATCACAACTTTGTGGTTGGGCTGGCTCATCAACAGCGTAGCGAAAATACGGTGATCGATTTTTCCAATAATTTCCCGTTCTCGAGAGGATATACTGTTTACAACCTCTACAAAATGGATAAGGTGGCGGTGAATTATCATTTCCCGATTGCTTATCCTGATGCAGGTTTTGCTAACCTGGTTTATTTTCTGCGGATTCGTGGTAATGCCTTTTTTGATTATACCAAAGGGCAGGATTTTTACACCAACGGCTCACCCTTTAAAGGTAATTTTCGATCGACGGGATTGGAAGTGTTTTTTGATACGCAGTGGTTTAACCAGTCGCCAATTACGTTTGGTTTAAGATATACCCATTTGCTTGATGAAGATTTGGGGAGCCACGGATCTAATAGGCTTGAGTTGGTTGTGCCGTTAACGATATTCTAATTAGGCTTCGTTAGCATTGGCCAATATCGTTTTTACACGATCTGCGTCTGTGCTTTCGAAGGTATAAAGATCATGATAACGGTTGCCCATCATAATATGGTCGTTATGGTAATCCATGCGGCTGGCGTTGCGCATTTTGGCCGATGTATGCACTTCGGTAACGCCCGTAAAGCGGACCAGATCATGCACATTATGTTCGTTAACGCCACTGCCAGCCATAATAGTGATACGGCCTGCGGCTTTCTCTACAAGGTGAGCTAATGTTCCGGCACCTTCAATGGCCGTGGTTTTGCCGCCAGATGTCAGTATCCGTTCACAGCCGATATCGATAATATCTTCCAGTGCCTGATAATAATCCGAGCATATATCAAACGCCCTGTGGAAGGTAACGCCAAGCCCGCCTTTAATTGCCTGATCTGCCAGTGCGCCGGTACGCTCTTTGTCGATGCTGCCGTCTTTTTTCAGCAAGCCAATTACAACACCATCGCAGCCTGCTTTAATACAGTTGGTAACATCGGCCTGCATAATCTCAAACTCGTAATCACTGTAAAGGAAATCACCGCCACGGGGGCGTATCAACGTGTAGATCTTTATATTTAAAAGTTTTCGCGCTAATAAAATCTGGCCATACGATGGGGTAGTGCCTGCTTCGTTAAGATTTTCACAAAGCTCTATTCTATAGGCGCCGCCTTGCTGGGCGGCCAATGCCGACGCAACAGAGTTGGCGCATATTTCGAGCGTGATAGGGTTGTGCATAAAGGGCAGATTTAAAAGTAGTTATACTAATATACGTAGGTTTATTTATAAAAGCTTTCGCCTTTAATCAGAGTTTTTTGATTCTCTGCATTGCACACAGCATAACTAAAACCTTCCTGTATGGCATAAGCACCATATTCGCCCTTTTTGTTAATGGCTAAAAAGCCTACTTGTATTTGTTTAGCTGTCTCCGGTTTCTTTTTGATAATGCGTTTAACCGCTTCCTCGCAAGCCTCCTGCGGCGAATGGCCCTGGCGCATCAGTTCAACCACTAAAAAGCTTCCTACGTTACGGATCACCTCTTCGCCCACACCGGTAGAGGTTGCGCCGCCCACTTCGTTATCCACATATAAGCCTGCGCCAATGATAGGGCTGTCCCCCACACGGCCGTGAAGTTTCCAGGCCATGCCGCTGGTGGTGCAGGCGCCAGAGATGTTGCCTTTAGCGTCAAGCGCCAGCATGCCGATGGTATCGTGATTGTATTTGTTACCCAGTTTATAATCTTTGTTTTCGCTGTTGATTACAGGGGCATACTTGGCCGTTTTCAGCCACTCTTTCCAGGCTTTTTCAGATTCGGGCGTTAGCAGTTTTTGCGCTTTAAAGCCATGTTCTACCGCAAATTGGCGTGCACCATCGCCTACCAGCATTACGTGCGGGGTTTTCTCCATTACTAGGCGAGCAACAGAAATAGGGTGGTCAATATCTTCAATGCCTGCCACAGCACCGCAGTTGCCTTGTTCGTCCATAATGCATGCGTCGAGGGTTACATGTCCGTCGCGGTCGGGATAGCCCGCTTTGCCTACGCTGTGGTTATTCATATCTGCTTCGGGGATACGTGCGCCGGCTTCAACAGCGTCCAACGCGCGACCGCCGTTTTTAAGAACCGACCAGGCTGCCTGGTTAGCAGCTACACCAAAATCCCAGGTGGAAATCACCACAGGTAAGGTTGATTTTAAGGGTTCGGACGTTTTTGCCATTACTTTGTTGGCAACTGATGAAAGGTATGCGCCGGCTGCGGCAACAGTAATAAACTTACGACGGTTTAACATAGTGTACTAAGATATAATATAGGATGGCAACGGAAAAATTATCACAAGAAAGATACGGTACAATAAACTTACCGTTCGAAACGCATACGCATACCCGAACCATATTCTACCAGCTTGCCGTTTTCGTAGGCTAAATTGCCCGACACAAAAGTGTGCGTAATACCCGATTTAAATGTGGTGCCTTCAAACGGGCTCCATTTACATTTATAAAGAATGTTGTCTTTGTTTACTGTCCAAGGCTTGTTCAGGTTTACCAGCACCAGGTCGGCCCAGTAACCCTCGCGAATAAAGCCGCGTTTTTCGATATTGAAACAGATAGCCACATTGTGGGCCATTTTTTCAGCAATCTGCTCCAGGCTGATTTTGCCTTGATGGTGTAGTTCCAACATAGCGGGCAAAGCATGTTGCACCAGCGGGCCGCCCGATGGGGCTTGCAGGTAAGCCTGCGCTTTTTCTTCGGCGGTATGCGGAGCGTGGTCGGTAGCTATTACGTCGATATGGCCGTCGAGCACAGCTTTCAATATACCGTCGCGGTCTTCGGCAGTTTTAACAGCCGGGTTCCATTTAATAAGGTTCCCTTTGGTAGCGTAATCGGCATCACTAAACCACATGTGATGTATACACGCTTCGGCAGTAATGCGTTTTTGGGCAAGCGGGGTAGTATTATCAAATAAATGCGTTTCGCGCTCGGTAGAAATATGCAGAATATGCAACCTGGTGTTATGCTTTTTAGCCAGCTCCACCGCCATTGACGACGACAGGTAGCAAGCCTCGGCACTGCGAATTTTTGGGTGAAATTTTATAGTGAGGTTTTGCTCGCCAACTAATTGTTTATAGTGGGCAAGGTTTGCCTGTATGGTGGCTTCATCCTCACAATGTGTGGCTATCAACATTGGCGCTTCGGCAAATAAGTGCTCCAGTGTTTTAGGATTATCCACCAGCATATTACCGGTTGATGATCCCATAAACACCTTGATGCCGCAAACATTAGTGATGTCGGTTTTTAAAACCTCTTCCAGGTTATCGTTAGATGCACCCATAAAAAACGAGTAGTTCGCCAATGATTTTTCAGCTCCTAACTGATACTTCTGCTCCAATAATTCCTGTGTTAGGGTATTGGGCACGGTATTAGGCATCTCCATAAAAGATGTAATCCCCCCGGCAACGGCAGCGCGCGATTCGGTATAAATTTCGCCCTTGTGGGTTAAGCCCGGCTCGCGGAAATGCACCTGGTCGTCAATACAACCTGGTAGTAGATACAAACCTTCGGCGTTGATTTCCTCATCGGCCTTCACATCAATTGTGCTGTCAATACGTTCAATGCGGCCTTCCTTTATAAGTAGGTCGGTAGTAAACTGTTTGTTTTCGTTAACAATGGTGGCTGATTTTATGAGGATAGATGACATAGAAGCAAAGATAGTTTAAGAGAGTCAAGAATCGAGAATCGAGAATCAAGATTTTTGAAAACCCAATCTATTAAAAGGAAGAATTTGCCCCGATTCTGGACGCTCGATTTTCAATTCTTTTAAGTTCTCGTCCCGACTCTTGATTCTCGATTCTTGACTCCCTTGAAAAACCCTATCTTTGCACCCATGGCTGTAGTTTTTGAAGATTTTGATTTTAACCGGCAGATATTGAATGCAATTGCCGATGCCGGTTACACCGAGGCTACGCCTATTCAACAGAAAGCCATCCCGCCGATATTGAATGGGCAGGATGTGATGGGTATTGCGCAAACCGGTACGGGTAAAACCGCTGCTTATGTGCTGCCTATGATTATGAAGCTGAAGTACGCACAAGGCGAGCATGCACGGGGCCTGGTTATTGCCCCCACGCGCGAGCTGGCTATGCAGATAGAGGAAAATATTAAAGCATATGCTAAATATACCGATCTGCGCACGGTGATATTGTACGGTGGCTTGGGGCCAAAAACTCAAATTGAGGCTTTAAAAAAAGGTGTTGATATTATTGTGGCCACGCCAGGCCGATTGATGGACCTTTATTTAGAGGGGCATATCAACACCAAACCTTTGCAGATTTTGGTATTGGACGAGGCCGATAAAATGATGGATATGGGCTTTATGCCACAGATCAACCGCATTTTAGAGGTTGTTCCACGCAAGCGCCAGAACCTGCTGTTTTCGGCTACCATGTCTGAAAAAATTCAAACCCTGGCAGGTAATTTCCTGGAGTTTCCAACGGTTATTGAAGTTACACCACAAGCCACGCCGGCACAAACGGTTGAGCAGAGCATTTATATGGTGCCCGGGGTAAAAACCAAGATCAACCTATTAAGGTATTTGCTGGATCATACCGAAAACATCCAAAAGATGATCATTTTTTGCAGAACCCGTGTTTCGGCAGAAGATGTTTACAAGTTTTTGGTACGCAAGTTTGACGACCAACAGGTTAAGGTATTGCACGCCAATAAGGGACAAAATACGCGTATCAATTCTATCAACGCCTTTAAAAACGATGAGGTTAAAATTTTAGTAGCTACGGATGTGGCTGCCCGTGGTATCGACGTAAGTAACGTAAGCCATGTGATTAACTTCGATGTACCTGTGGTTATCGAAGATTATGTGCACCGCATTGGTCGTACCGGTCGTGCGTATAATAAAGGTGAGGCAATAACTTTTTGTACGCCGTCTGAAGATTACTACATGAAAAAGGTGCAGCGCCTTATCAAACAAACTATTTTGGTTAACGAGCTGCCTGCCGATGTATTTGTAGAACAACCCGGTTACGAAGAACGCCAGGCACAGGCCCGCGAAATTGATTTGCAGAAGCGTAAAGAGAACCCCGATTTTAAAGGAGCTTTCCACGAAAAGAAACTCTCTAACACCAAAGAGGGCGCTGATGCCCGTAAAGCCTATCAGAAAAAGCTTAAAGATGCCTCCAAAAAGAAATATTACAAGCCCAAAAGAAAATAAGTATTAATGAAACTTAAAATTACGCCGTTAAATTTTTGTACGGCACTTTTTATCCTTCTGGCAGGTTACGTTTGGATATACGGTGGCGGTAAGGTTACCGGCGGCGTTTACACTCATTTTACCAACACCATTGCGCTCATCTTTTTGCTGTTTGCCTTTGTTGTGTCATTTCTTGATATAATTCTGCGTAATTTCTTTCCCGAGACCAAAAAATTGTGGATTGTGGAACTAAGCTTTATAACTTTGACGGCAATATTATTTTTAATACTTAAGAAGTAAATACTTTTAATGAAGACCGCAGAAATAAAACTGACTATCGAATTAGACGATCATAACGTTCCGGAAAACATCACCTGGGAATCTACAGACGCCGAAAACAAAGAGGCGCTGCCCGTAAAATCTATGATGCTGGCTTTATGGGATAATAACTATAAAAACACGCTGCGCATTGACTTGTGGACCAAAGATATGCCGGTTGATGAGATGAAACGTTTCTTTTACGAAACACTGCAAACTATGGGCGATAGCTTTTTGCGCGCCACCGGCGAAACCAATATAGTAGAAGACCTGCGCGATTACTGTGCCCACTTTGCCGAAAAAATGGAGATCATTAAATAATTATTTCCTGCAAAGATGTTACCCCGATCTTTTATCACATTTGCCGGCTTTGTGGCTGTCATTGCAGGCACATACTGTCCCCTGTTGAGGCCTTTCCATCTCTTCAACTGGAACGTTTACGATTTAAATAAACCTTACGGCATTGTAGTGCTAATTGTAGCCATAGCCGGTTTGGCTGCGGTAATTGCCCGCGCAAATGCTATCGTAAAGGCAACCGCATGGACGTCGCTGGTGTTGATTACCCTTTTGCTTATTGCAGCCATTTTGAAGGTAAACACTACTTTTAGTTTTATACCATTTAAAGGCCTCTCTAAAAGCCTTACCCGGCTCATCAAGTTTAAATGGGGTTGGTTTGTGCTTTTTGCGGGTGCTATTGCCACTTTAGCGGGCAGCAAAGAGCGCGCAAAAAACATCCAATACCAGAACTTATAGTAGCGCTTTTGCGTACATAAGGCGAATTATTAATATAACAACACTTTGCTATATTAGTAAACTTTAATACGGTTAACCCTCAATTTATTCGATGCTTAAACTATCCTTTCGTCAGCAGGTTTTCCTCGGCTTTGCTGTATCTATCTTGCTGGTTCTGTTTGTAGCGCTTTTTTCTTACCGGAGCATTAAGCAGCTGGAACAAAATCAAGCCGATATGGAGTCCAGCCAACAACTAATCACAACTACCAATCACGTACTGCAATTATTGATTGATGCGGAAACTGGTATGCGTGGATTTGTGGCTACTGATAAACAAGTGTTTTTAGATCCTTACAATGCTGCTTTACCACGCATCAATAACGATCTTAATCAGATTAAAGCGTTGGAGCTTGATGATCAATCGCAAACGGCTGATATTAATTTGCTGACAACCTTATCGTACAAGCAATTAGACCTGCTTAAGGCCAACGTGGATAACCGCGATAAGATGGGTTTGGAAGCTATGGTTGCCCAAAACAAATTGCTTAACGGCAAGGATGTGATGGATAGCATCCGCAACACGATCGATCGAATTAATACCCGGGAAGAGAAGGCGCTCAACGAAAGAAAAGCATCAACAGAAAAAGCTGTAAGCTATACCATTGTAACTATTATTGGTGGTTCGGGTGTGTTTTTCCTGATACTGATGGTGATGCTGTATTATATACTGGGGACCTTCAGAAAGCAGCAGTTGATTGAGGACGAGATCAAGCTATCAAATGCTGATCTTGCAGCAGTACTAAAGGAAAACGAAGCAAAAAACTGGCTTTTAACGGGCGGCGGAATCCTGAACGAAAGAATGCAGGGCCAGTTAACAGAAGCCGAATTGGCACAAAAGGTATTGGCCGAGATTTGCAGTTATACAGGCGCCATTACTGGTACCTTCTACTTATACGAGCCGAAAGAGGAAGTTTTAAAACTGAACGCCTGGTATGCTTTCCACGATCTGAGCCAAATTAAGAAGACCGTTAAACTATCAGAAAGCTGGTTGGGCCAGGTAGCCAAAGACGAAAAGGCAGCCACTATTAAGGGCAACGTTAATCAGAAACTCGAACTCGAAACTTCAATTATTAGCCAGGAGCTGGCCGAGATTTTCATTGTGCCGTTGTTTTTTGACAAGCAACTTAAAGGTGTAATGGAAATTGCCTATCAAGAGCAATTAACCGAGTCAATTAAAGAATATATTTTAGCGGTATCGGGCATTATCGGCGTAGCTATTAATACGGCTCAGGCCCGGAGCATTATGCAGGATCTGTTTGAGGAAACCCAACAGCAGGCCGAAGAACTGGAAGCGCAGCAAGAAGAAATGCGTGTAACCAACGAGGAGCTGCTGAGCAAGACAGAAATGCTGCAGGCATCTGAAGAAGAGTTACGCGTACAACAGGAAGAGCTTCGTACCATCAACGCCGAACTGGAGGAAAAAGCCAGCTTACTGGAAGAAAAGAACCAGGCTGTTGAAGAAGCCCGTAAAGATATTAGCCAGAAGGTACACGAGTTGGAAACTACCGGTCGTTACAAATCGGAGTTTTTGGCTAACATGAGCCACGAGCTACGCACACCGCTTAACAGTATCCTGGTATTGGCGCGGATACTGAAAGATAATAAAGCGGCTAACCTGTCTGACGATCAGATTAAATACGCCAGCGTGATTTTCAACGCGGGCAATGACTTGCTTACGCTGATCAATGATATTCTCGATCTGGCTAAGATTGAGTCGGGTAAACTCGAACTGCAAAACGAGCGCACCTCAGTAAAGGGTATCGTGGGTGATATGGAGCTGCTGTTTGCCGAAGTTGCCCGCAACAAGAAGATTAGTTTTGCTACAGAAATAGGCGACGTGCCAGAGCATATTATTGCTGATAAGGTAAGGGTAGAGCAGATTCTTAAAAATCTGCTTTCTAATGCCTTCAAGTTTACACCAGAAGGTGGCACTATCACTATTAAAGCTATGCCGGGTGCATTGGCTGATACTATTGCTTTAAGTATTAAGGATACCGGCATTGGCATCCAGCCCGATAAGCAAAAACTCATTTTCGAAGCGTTTCAGCAAGAGGATGGGTCAACCAGCCGCAAATACGGTGGCACTGGTTTAGGCCTATCCATCAGCCGTGAGTTGGCTGGTTTACTGGGGGGCTCTATTACCTTATATAGTGAGCCAGGCAAGGGTAGTGAATTTACTTTCAATTTGCCTGTCACCGCGGCCGTAAGTCCGGTAGTAGTCGACGAGGAAGATTTACCTACTGTACAAAGTTTCACAGTGCCGGTAGAGATGCCAAAATTGGCTAAAGTACTTTCGGACGATCCGAACAGGCAGCCTTTAGTGGTTATTGTTGAAGATGACCGCAATTTTGCCGAGATCCTCGAAAACTACGCGGCCGAATATGGTTACAAAGCCATATTGGTTAATGAAGGTACGCACGCTTCAGAAATTATTGCAGAAAATAAGCCCGATGCTGTAATACTGGATATTATGCTGCCGGGTAAAGATGGTTGGAAAATATTAAAAGAGCTTAAACATAACCCGGATACCAAAAATATCCCGGTACACCTGATGTCGGCCGGCGAAGCCGCTGATAAAAAGGTGAAGAGCGAAGGTGCGATCAGCTTTATGAAAAAGCCGATTAACACCGAGGCGCTTAATAAACTCTTTGGCGATATTATACAGCAAAGCACCACCGGCGTAAAACAAATACTGCTGGTTGAAGACCACGAAGCCCAAAGCGATGCTTTGAAAGAGCTGATGCAAAAGCAGGGTATTACTGTAGCGCAGGCATACAACGGCGAATCGGCGTTTGAAATGCTGCAGCATAATGAATATCAATGCGTAGTGTTGGATTTAAATTTGCCAGATATTTCTGGCCTGGATCTTTTGGATAAGATCAAAGCCATTGAAAGATTTGCATCGCTGCCAATTATCATCAACACAGCCATGGAACTGGATAAAAATTCGGTTAGCCGACTGATGCAGTATGCCAATGCGATGGTAGTAAAAACCAGCAAATCGTCGGACAGGCTGATAGACGAGGTTAACCTCTTCTTACACAAATTAAATACTTCGGCACCAGTTCAGGCAGCTGCGCCTAAACCACGTGCTGCCGTAAATGGTAGCAAGGCGATGCTTAAAGGCCGGAAGGTGCTGCTAGTTGACGATGATATGCGTAACATATTCGCGCTGAGCAGTGCGCTACAATCATTTGATCTGGAAGTGGAAATTGCCAACGACGGAGAAGAAGCCTTGGAAAAACTGGAGGCTACACCCGATGTGGATATTGTGCTGATGGATATCATGATGCCGAAAATGGACGGTTACGAGGCCATGAAGCTGATAAGAAAACAGAACAAATGGGCGAAATTACCCGTAATAGCACTTACAGCAAAAGCCATGAAAGACGATCGCGATAAGTGTATAGCCGCAGGTGCCAATGATTACATTACCAAACCGGTTGATGTAGACAGGCTAATATCTTTGATGCAGTTGTGGATGGAGAGTTAAAAATGAATACGGAGTTACCGGATACCATTACTGCCGCTCAAATAGCCGAGCTGATAGACGTTGTTAAAAAGATCCATGGGTTTGATTTTTCACAATACTCAAAGGCGTCTTTTAAACGCAGGTTGGTGCGTATAATGCAGCTTAAAAAGCTGGATTATGTTGACCTGAAACGGCTATTGGTGAACGACGAGGACTTCTTCCACGATTTTTTGAAGGAGATCACGGTGAACGTTACAGAAATGTTTCGCGATCCGCAGTTTTATAAGTCCATTTATACCGATGTTTTGCCTTACCTATCGTCGTATCAGCACATTAAATTATGGAGTGCCGGTTGCTCTACAGGGGAGGAGGTGTACTCGCTTGCTATTTTGCTGCATGCAGCCGGCTTAAAAAGTAAATACTTTATTTACGGTACCGACGTTAATGCCGACGTGTTGAATACAGCCCGTAAAGGCATATATACTTTACCAAAGATTAAGAGTTTTGCTGCAAACTACCAGGCAACAGATTTGCCAGGTTCTATAACAGATCATTTTACGATGATGTATGATGCAGCAAGTGTACGTACAGAACTGAAGCAAAACACGCTGTTCTCGCTACATAATCTGATCTCGGATCAGGTGTTTAATGAGTTTCAGCTAATCAGTTGCCGTAATGTTTTTATTTACTTTGAGCAGGAGTTGCAAGAGCGCATATTAGATCTTTTTTATCGAAGCCTTTGTCCCCTGGGTTTTTTATGCCTGGGTAGTAAAGAGACGATCAGATCGGATAATTTTAAGCGAAAATTTAAGGTTATTAACAAAAAAGAAAATATTTATCAAAAAATTGGCGTTTAAGGAAAATGCGTTAAATTTAAAAAATCGCAATTTTTGGAAACCATTATTGATAAAATATCGTACATACAGGAATATATTAAACAAATATTTAAAAATCAGGGAGTTGTGTTAGTTGGCCAGTAACAGATTTAATATCTTTACTAAACTAAAATTATCACCATTACTTGTTTCCGCCCCATCACATAAATAATGTCTTTAATCAACATACTGATCGTTGACGATCGTGAAGAAAATATTGTTGCGCTCGAGGCTTTGCTTCAGCGGGATGACATACAATTGTTTACGACCACATCGCCGAACGAAGCACTTAAATTAGCCTGGGACAACCAGATATCTATTGCACTGGTGGATGTCCAGATGCCTGAGATGGATGGCTTTGAGCTTGTTGAAATGCTAAAGTCTAACCCGCGCACGCGAGACATTCTCGTGTTGTTTGTTACTGCCATATCTAAAGAAACCAAATATGCGGTTAAAGGACTTGGTGCCGGTGCTGTTGATTACCTGTTTAAACCATTAGACCCTTACATAACCTCGGCCAAAGTCGATTCATTTATACAACTGGCCCGCAGCCAGGCCGACCTTAAACGGAAAAATGAAGAGTTGCAGAATTACGCCATCGTGGTAAAAAACTCTGCCGATATTATTTGTACGGTTAACGCCGAAACGCTTAAAATTCAATCCATCAATCCGGCGGTAGAGAAAATTACCGGCCATGTTCCGGCTTCGCTTGTAGGCCAAAATATAACCTCACTGGTTTCCGAAGCCGAGAGTGCCTCATTCCGCGAGCATTTGGTAAATGTAATTGCCGATCGTACTGCGTATGGCGCATTTGAGTGTAAGTTTGAAACTACTGAAAAGGCCCTGGTTTGGGTTGAATGCCGCGTAAGTTATCGCAATCAAACGCTGTTTATTAATATCAGCGATATTACAAATCAGAAGAACTATCAGTCTGAACTGATCAAATCTAAAGAGGCAGCAGAGTATGGCCGTAAGGTAAAAGAAAACTTTTTGGCTAACATGAGCCATGAGCTTCGCACACCAGTAAACGGCATCATCGGCTTAAGCGATATGTTGCGCAAAACGGAGATGAACGATCAGCAAATGGGGATGATCAGCTTGCTGGAAACCACTTCGCAATCATTATTGGGCGTTATTAATGACGTACTCGATATATCTAAAATAGAGGCGGGCAAATTTAGTATTGTTCGTGCGCCACATGATGTGCATGGCATTATCAAATCGGTTTACGACCTGCTTAAATACAAGGCAGACGAGAAAAATATCGAGTTTGTTTTAGATATCGCCTCAGATGTACCGCACTATATCATGGTTGATTCGCTACGATTGAACCAGATCTTAATGAACTTACTAAGCAACGCTATTAAGTTTACCGAAAGTGGTTTTGTCAAGCTGAGTGTTAAGGTGATCCAAACCCATTTAGATAAGTATAAAATTCAGTTTAGTGTTGAGGATAGCGGGATAGGTATTTCTCAAGATCGTATCGACCGTATATTCGACTCATTTGAACAAGCTGAAGATGATACTGCTGCCAAATACGGTGGCACTGGTTTAGGCCTTGCCATTGTTAAAAAGCTGATTGAGCTTAAAGGCGGCGAACTGGATGTAAGCAGTGTGCCTCAAAAGGGTAGTGTGTTTAGCTTTACTAATTGGTATAGCCTGGTTGCAAAACCAAGCGAAGTAAAGCAAAACAAAACAAGCATTAAAGATCTGCAACCGTTTAACAATGTGAAAGTGCTGGTAGCCGAAGATAACCTGGTGAACCAGTTTATGCTTTCGAAAATATTAAAGGATTGGAAAATTGAGATCGAATTGGTAGACAGTGGCCAAAAAGCTATTGATAAACTAATTGTCGGCGATTTTGATCTGATATTGATGGATACCCACATGCCCGAAATGGATGGCTACACAGCTACCAAATATATCCGCTCAAAATTAGAAGAACCGAAACGCAGTATTCCGATCATATCACTCTCTGCAGCATCATTTGATCACGAGCAGGAGGCAGCATTGGCGTCGGGTATGAATGATGTTTTGGCTAAGCCTTTCCAGCCTTATCAGCTGCATGAGAAAATGCGCAAGTTTTTAAAGGTAGCAGAAGAAGCTTAAAAAGCTAACCGGGTTTGGCCTTGCCCGCTAACCTGGGCCTCGTGTTCCAGTAACCATTGCTTGCGCCAAAGCCCGCCGGCGTAGCCCGTGAGGCTGCCGTCGGAGCCAATTACACGGTGGCAGGGCACAATAATCCATAACTTATTTTTTCCGTTGGTTGAGGCAATTGCCCGTATAGCCAACGGATTTTTCATTTGTTTGGATAGCTGCGCGTAGCTCATGGTTTTACCATAACCAATGGTTAACAGCTCCCGCCAAACCTCCTGTTGAAAGGGGGTGCCTGCTTGTTGTAACGGAAGTTCAAATTCAGTTCGTTCGCCGGCAAAATACTCTTCGAGTTGTTCAATTGCCGAATTCAAAAGCGTGTTATTACCCGTAGACTCAAGTGGAGTTCCCGGCTCTACCAATACCGAGGTAATATACTCATCATCAGCCGTGATCTGCACGTTTCCTAAAGGCGAAAGATAATGCGCTACATACATTTTGTAAAGATAAGCAAGAGAATCAACAGACGGGAATCAGGAATCAAGGCTCACCTGGAATTTGTAGTTAAATATCTTGTTTCTTGTTTCTGGCTTCTTGTCTCTCTTTTCTGCATCTTTGCGCCATGTCATTGCTCAGCCAAACCAGGCATTTACTAAAGAAAGAAATTCTGCTCGAGTGGCGGTCAAAATATGCGTTTAACGGGGTGCTGCTGTACATCGTATCAACGGTGTTTGTATGTTATATAGCATTTAACCTTAGCGCGGGATTTACCGAAAGCAAAGGCTATCCCATAGTGTGGAACGTGCTGTTCTGGATCATTATGCTGTTTGCAGCGGTTAACGCCATGTCGAAAAGCTTTTTGCAGGAGAGCAAGAGCCGCCTGCTGTATTACTATTCTATAGCCAGTCCGCAGGCCATTATCCTTTCTAAGATCATCTACAACATCCTGTTAATGTCGTTGCTTAGTATCTTGGCTTTGCTGGTTTACATGCTGTTTTTCACCAACACACTGGGCGACGCTCTGTACTACTTTGTAATTGTACTATTGGGCAGCATCAGCTTTGCTACTGTATTTACCATGATATCGGCTATAGCAGCTAAGGCGGGTAATGGTGGTACGCTGATGGCTATCTTAAGCTTTCCGGTTGTTATTCCGGTTATTTTGCTATTGATCCGCAGTAGCAAAGTGGCGATGGATGGCCTGGAGCGCGGCCTTACTTATGGAAATGTGGGAATACTGTGCGCTATCAACGTAATCGTTATCGGAACATCGTTGATATTGTTTCCGTATTTGTGGCAGGATTGATTATTAAATCTTTAGGCGCAAACGTGGCATAACATTTTTTGTAATTGTTACGTTAAGGTTCACCAACACTTCATTTTCAATAAGTATACTTGTAGTAAATTCCGGTTATTATATGCGTTCAATACTGCTGCTTTTTGTGGGTTTATTTCTGGTGGTTAATTGCCAGGCACAAAGCGGAACTGTTACAGGCAAAGTCACCATTAAAAGCAGCCATGCGCCCTTAGCCAAAGCCAGCGTATTTTTAAGTAATGCTACATTTGGTACTGTTACCGGCGACGATGGTACGTTTACGCTGAACGGTGTTCGCCCCGGGCAGTACGAATTGGTAGTAACTACAGTAGGGTATGAGGATTATACGCAAACCATACTGGTTGGGCCAACCCCTGTAAAGGTAGAGGCCGAAATGGTGCCCAAAGTAACGGAGCTTCGCGAAGTAGTGATAACGAGTGGAGGAAGCTGGAAGCGTAATTACGAAAACTTTGTACGCGACTTTTTAGGGGTGTCTGACGATGCCAAAAAATGCCGTATCCTAAATCCAACCGATCTTAATCTCCTCAATCATAAAACCAAGAAATATCTGGAAGGTTACTCTTACGACTTTCTGAATATCGATAACTATGCCCTTGGCTACAAGGTTAAAATACTACTGAAGGATTTCAAGAGTGATAACTTAAACCACATTATCTCGTGGAGTGGCAAGGTATTGTTTCAGGAAATGACAGGATCTGCCGAGCAGAAAAAGAAATGGGCTGCCCGCCGCGAAGAACTTTACTACGGGTCGAGCATGCACTTTTTCAGGTCGCTGTTGAATAACACGATGGATAAGGACGGTTTTGTAATTCGCGTATTGCAGCGTAAGCCTAATCCTTACCGAGCCCCCGAAGATGTTATTGCGCAAAAGATCGATAAGTTTATTAATACCAACCGCGATTCCGCCCGTTACTGGATAGATCAGGAGAACATGAATAAGTTTAACGAAACACTGATCCGCCAGCCGTTAAACATTGAAGACGTAGTGCGCCGGACTGAAAATCCGGATATCTTTGCCATAACTTTCCCGAAATACCTTTATGTGGTTTACACCAAACGCAGGGAGACAGTTTATTTTAAAGATATTTACCGCCCGCTGGATATGGAAAACTTCGAGACCAGTATCATCACCCTTTACCATGAATATGCGCTTTTCGACCGCAACGGCGTAGTGATATCGCCTAATAGTGTACTGCATGAAGGTGCCTGGTCGCTGGCTAAAGTTGCCGAATTGCTGCCCGTAGATTATGTGCCGGGTGACAGTAAAAACTAACTTTCTTTAAAACTTACACAGCATTAGGCGTAGAACAATGATACTATTGTAAATCTTCTATGCACGCATAATAAAACTGTGTTATTTATTTAACTTTGCTGCGTTTTTAAAACAAATGAAGTTTATTTATCAAACCTGGTGGAAAGTACTCACAGTACTTGTCATCCTATACACACTCTTCGCCGGCCTTCTTTTGGGCGTACCCCGACTGCCGATAATGCACGAAACAATCCGCAATGTATACTTTCACGTGCCCATGTGGATGGCTATGTTTACGGTTTTTACCATATCGGTAGTTTACAGCATCAAATACTTAATGAGCGGCAAGCCAGAGCATGACCTTATTGCGGTTGAATGTGCTAATACGGGCGTTTTCTTCTTCGTAATCGGCTTAGTAACCGGCATGATGTGGGCCAAATATACATGGGGCGAATACTGGAGCAACGACCCTAAACAAAACAGCGCCGCAATAGCATTTTTGCTTTATTGCGCTTACCTGGTATTGCGTAACTCTATAGACGAGGAACAAAAACGAGCCAAAATTTCGGCCATCTATAACATCTTCGCCTTCCCGGTAATGATCGTGCTGATCATGATCCTGCCAAGGATGACAGATTCGCTTCACCCTGGTAATGGTGGTAACCCTGCCTTTGGTAAGCTGGATCTGGATAACCGTATGCGTGTAGTGCTTTACCCGGCCTTTATAGCCTGGAGCTTTATGGGCGTATGGATAGCATCAATCCGCTACCGCATCAGTTTAATTGAATACAAAAAAAATGCAATTGATTAATATGAAGAAACTTGCACTGATCATCGTTCTGCTTATCAGTTTTATCCCGGTATTTGCTCAATCGGGTAGGGATGTGGAGATGGCAGACACCCTGCGTAGCAATGGTCGGATATATGTTGTTGTGGCCACTATAGCTATCGTATTTATAGGTTTGGCCATCTATCTGTTCGCCATTGACAGACGTTTAAAAAAACTTGAAAACGATAAGTAGTTTTCAATTGTACTAATCCAATTATATTATACTCAATATTTAAATTATGGCTACTAACAATAATGTCGCATACGGGGACACCCATTTTTTTGGAGACGTATGTAAAAATTTCGATCATGCCGCCCAGTTTACCAAGCACGATGCCGGTCTGTTAGATCAGATCAGATCATGCAACAGCGTTTACCGCTTTCGTTTCCCTATCCGCAAAGGAAATGGTTTCGAGGTAATTGATGCCTGGCGTGTAGAGCACTCACATCACCAGTCGCCAACCAAAGGCGGTATCCGCTATAGCGAAATGGTTAATGAGGACGAAGTAATGGCACTTGCTGCATTAATGACTTACAAGTGTGCTATCGTAAACGTACCATTTGGTGGTGCTAAAGGTGGTATCAAGATCAACCCTAAAAACTATACCGTACAGGAGCTCGAAAATATCACTCGTCGTTATACCGTAGAGTTGATCAAAAAGAACTTTATTGGCCCAAGCATCGACGTACCTGCTCCGGATTACGGATCGGGCGAACGCGAAATGAGTTGGATTGCTGATACTTATGCTACCATGAACCCAGGTCAGCTGGATGCTTTAGGTTGCGTTACAGGTAAACCAATTGCGCTGCACGGTATTGCAGGTAGAAGAGAAGCTACCGGCCGTGGCGTTGCTATTGCTATCCGCGAGTGCGTAAGCGTTGGTGAGGATATGCAAAAAATTGGCCTTACTGCTGGTATTGCCGGTAAAAGGGTAATTGTACAAGGTTTAGGTAACGTAGGTTTCTACTCGGCTAAATTTTTATCTGAGTTTGGTGCCGTTATTGTTGGCCTTTGCGAATACGAAGGTGCCATTTATAACGAAAGCGGTTTAGATGTTGAAGCCGTGTTTAATCACCGCAAAGAAACCGGATCTATTTTAGGTTACCCGGGTGCTAAAGAGTTTAAAAACTCTGGCGAAGGTTTGGAGCAACCATGCGATATCCTGGTGCCCGCCGCTTTAGAGAACCAGATCACCATCGAAAACGTTGGCCGTTTACAAACCAAAATAATTGCAGAAGGTGCTAACGGCCCAACTAGTCCGGAAGCTGAGGCTGCTTTTTACGAAGCTGGCGGTATCATTATCCCGGATATGTATGCTAACGCCGGTGGTGTTACCGTATCGTACTTCGAGTGGTTAAAAAATCTTTCGCACGTAGCATTTGGCCGTATGAACCGTCGTTTCGAGGAAAATTCTAACCTTAACCTGGTTAACATGGTTGAAGGTATTACAGGAGTAGCTTTAACTCCGATTCAACGTACTACCATTATTAAAGGTGCATCGGAATTGGAGTTAGTGAACTCTGGTTTAGAAGATACCATGATTCGCTCTTACCACGAGATACGTGAGACCTATAAGAACAACAGCAAAATAGATACTCTGCGTACTGCTGCGCTGGTTGGTTCTATTAACAAAATTGCTGTTTCATACCAAAACTTAGGTGTTTGGCCGTGATCAATTAGAATCAAGAATCGAGAGACAAGAATCAAGATAAAGACAGCCGCTTTGAATTTTTCAAAGCGGCTTTTTTGTGCCTTTCGAAACCGAACAATCGGCTGTTCGGTTTTGATACAAGATTTTAATTTTATGTTACTTAAATTATTGTTTATTAGTATGTTATATAATTGGCATTAAATTTACATTATTTGGTGTGGATTCCAATTAAAGGCCTTTATTATGATCAAGAACAACTTAAAAATTGCCTGGCGCGGTTTTTTAAGAGACCGTCAGTTTAGTTTTCTTAACCTGGCCGGTTTGGCTACGGGTATTGCCTGCGCTTTGCTTATCTACGTGTGGGTAAGTGATCAGTTAAGCTTCGATAAGTTTTTTGCCAATGACGATCAGTTGTACCAGCTTATGGAACAACGCGGCCCCGACAAAATGTTGTCCGACGAATCATCGGGAATGCTGGGCGAAACGTTGATCCTTAAAGTGCCCGAGATTAAATATCAGGCTTCGGTTGCCCCGCCAGATTGGTTTCAGAAGTTTACCCTTTCTACAGGCGATAAAAATATCAAAGCAAGTGGGCAATATGCCGGTAAAGATTATTTCAATATCTTTTCTTTTAAACTGCTCGAAGGGTTAAAAGACAAAGTACTGGCCGATAAGAATTCCATTGTTATATCCGACGAGCTGGCAAAAAAGCTTTTCAATACAACCGACAATTTGGTTGGAAAAGTAATCCATTTCCAACATCAAACCGATTTCTTTATATCAGGTGTATTCGAAAAGACGCCATACAACTCCTCACAACAATTTGACTTTGTGCTGCCTTTCGAATATTTGAAAGATACCCAACCCTGGGTTAAATCCTGGGATAATACAGGCCCGCACAATTTTGTGCTGCTACAAAAGGGAACGGATATTCACGTATTTAATCAAAAGATTAAAAACGTATTTCGTGAACGAGACAGCAACGACAGCACCCGGACTGCCATAGCCATGAAGTTTTCGGATAACTATTTGCTTAATACCTTTAGCCATGGCGCTAAAGTTGGTAGCAAAGTGGAGTATGTTAAGCTGTTTTCGCTTATCGCCATTTTTATCTTAGTTATCGCCTGTATCAATTTCATGAACCTTTCTACAGCAAAGGCTTCAAGACGCATGAAAGAAGTGGGTGTACGTAAGGTAGTCGGGGCAGCGCGCAGTCAACTGGTTATTCAGTTTTTAACCGAGGCTTTACTAATCACCACATTCGCTGTAATACTGGCCATTGGTATGGCTTTCTTCCTGTTGCCTCAGTTTAACCTCATCACCGGCCGGGATCTGAGCCTACATTTTAATCTGCAATTAGTTATTTCGTTAATAGCCATTACTTTGTTCACGGGTGTATTGTCGGGTAGTTATCCGGCGCTTTACTTGTCTAAGTTTAGTCCGCTTACTGTGCTGAAAAACAAGGTGCATACTTCGTTTTCGGCTATGCTATCCCGCAAAGGATTAGTGGTGTTTCAGTTTACGGTGTCGGTGATATTGATTATCTCGGTATTTATTATCTATCAGCAAGTTCAATATATCCAATCTACAAGCCCTGGTTATAATAAAGACAATGTGATCCGTTTTGATTCTGAAGGCAGGCTTCAGGGTACAGAAGAAACATTTATAGACCAACTTAAAACCATTCCAGGAGTTGTCAACGCCACCTTTACGTTAAACAATGTAGTAGGCAGAAACTTTGCTACTAATGGCCTCGATTGGGAGGGTAAAGGTAACAAAGAGCTTTATTTCGAAGGTTTTGGCGGTGGCCCTAATTTTATCGAAACCATGAATATGAAAATGGCATCAGGACGAAGCTTCTCCAAAAACTATGGGGATGAGGATAACAAAATTATCATTAATGAAGCGGGCGTCGCTGCTATGCACCTCCAAAACCCTGTCGGAAAAAACGTAAGGCTTTTCGGTCAACCGAAACAAATTATCGGCGTGGTGAAGGATTTTCATTTCGAATCACTACATGAAACTGTTAAGCCTGCATACGTTCAATTAGTGCACCAAGGCAACAACCCATGGTATAAAATTATGGTGAGGATTAAGCCCGGTGATCAAAAAGAAACTATTGAACGGATAGGAGAGTTGTATCAGAACTATAACATAGGCTTCCCTTTTACTTATGGATTTTTAGATGAAGCCTATCAAAAGCAATATGAAGCCGAAACGCGGGTAGCTACTTTATCCAGGTATTTCTCTGGTCTTGCAATCTTAATTTCTTGTCTTGGCTTGTTTGGATTAGCCGCCTTTACCGCACAAAGGCGTCAGAAAGAGATTGGTATCCGCAAGGTAATTGGCGCTTCGGTAAGTGGTATCACTATGATGTTATCTAAAGAGTTCTTGAAACTAGTGCTTATTTCATTGTTATTCGCCTTCCCGATATCCTGGTGGTTAATGCATAATTGGCTCCTTGGTTTTGCCTATCGCATCCATATCAGCGCCTTGGTGTTTGTTGCGGCAGGGGTGGCTATAATACTCATTACGCTTGTTACTGTAAGTTATCAAAGTATTAAGGCCGCGCTGATAAACCCCGTTAAAAGCCTACGTTCCGAATAGCATTCAAGCCCGGCCGGCTGAAAGTCGACCGGGCTATTTCATCCCCAAAGTCTCGATTCCTGACTCTCGATTCTTGATTCTCTTTTCCGAAGAATGATTCTAAATAACATATATGTGTTGTAATAAACATTATTAGCTACACGTTTTGTATTTTTGTAGTTCAGTTTTCGGGAAGACTAATTATTCATGAAAAAAAGTTCAATCATCGGCATTATAGTAATTGCGGTAGCTATTGCAGTTATTATCAGCACATATTCAAGCTCAAGTACTTATGGTTCATTTAACGATGCCAGCAAAACCACCAGTTCTTTACAGGTTGTAGGGCATTTGGTTAAGGATAAAGAGCTGTATTATGATGCGCATAAAGATGCCAACTACTTCTCTTTTTACATGACCGACAACAAAGGTCAGGAGTGCAAGATCGTTTTTACGGGTACTAAACCGCAGGATTTTGAGCGTTCGGAGCAAATTGTACTTACCGGCCAGATGGTAGGTAAGGAGTTCCATGCTTCTAAAATTTTGATGAAATGTCCGTCTAAATACACTCAGGATAAAGTAGAGATCACAGAAACCAAAGCCAAAACGGCTAATATTTAATTTGAATGGATACAGCTTTTAAAGGCGAACACCTTTTACCCGGCCAGTTAGGCCAGTTCTTTGTTATTTTAGCATTTGGTTCTGCGCTTTTATCGGCTATCAGTTACTTCTTTGCAACTACCAACACCAACAAGCTCGATAAATCGTGGCAAAGGTTGGGCAGGATAGGTTTTTTTGTTAACAGTATTTCTACAGTTAGCATAGCAGCCTGCCTTTTTTACATCATCTTTAATCATCTTTTCGAGTATCACTATGCATGGGCGCATTCATCGCGCACGTTGCCGGTTTACTATATCATTTCTTGTTTCTGGGAAGGCCAGGAGGGGAGTTTCTGGCTGTTTGCCTTTTGGCAGGCAGTTTTAGGAAACATCCTGATCTGGAAAGCCAAGAGCTGGGAAAACCCTGTAATGAGTGTTGTTGGCCTTGCCCAAACGCTTATCGCTTCGATGCTGCTGGGTGTTGAAGTATTGGGCACCAGAATTGGCAGCTCACCATTTATTTTACTGCGTCAGGCTATAGAAGGGCCGATATTCAGTCGCCCGGATTACCTTACCTACATTAAAGATGGTAACGGCTTAAACCCATTATTGCAAAACTACTGGATGGTTATCCACCCACCTACGTTGTTCTTGGGCTTCGCATCAATGGTGGTTCCGTTTGCTTATGCCATTGCCGGTTTGTGGGAACGCAAATATAAAGAGTGGATCCAGCCTGCCTTATCTTACTCGCTGTTTGGCTGTATGATTTTAGGTACAGGCGTTATAATGGGTTCTTTCTGGGCTTATGAGTCGCTTAACTTTGGCGGTTTCTGGGCTTGGGACCCGGTAGAAAATGCTTCGATGCTACCTTGGATCACGCTTATCGGCGCGGTACACGTATTGGTGGTTTACAAAAATACAGGTCACTCTTATTTCACGGCTACATTTTTAGTATTGATCAGCTTCGTGCTGGTACTATACGCATCTTTTCTGAGCCGTAGCGGTATTTTGGGCGAAACCTCTGTTCACTCGTTTACAGATGCCGGTTTAAAATGGCATTTGGTTATCGATGTGTTGATTTTCCTGGGCCTTGCAGCCGCATTGGTTATTGCCCGTTGGAAAGAGCTTCCTATCACTAAAAAAGACGAAGAAACTTACTCTCGCGAGTTCTGGATGTTTGTGGGTGCTATCTTCTTGGGCTTGTCTTGCTTCCACCTGGTATTGGTTACATCTATTCCGGTATGGAACTGGATCTTCGGCACCAAACTTGCCCCACCGACTGAACCGGTTAAACACTACAATGTAATACAAGCTTCGTTTGCTGTGGTTATTACTTTGCTTACAGGTTTTACCCAGTTTTTGAAATATAAAAAGACAGATACAACCCGCTTCTTCATCACAACACTGGTTTACCTGGCGTGCTCGGCGTTAATTGGCGGTGTGGTGGTTTATGCAACAGGTGTTTACAAGTTGCACTTTATATTCTCGCTGGTAACCATTGGCGCTATTTATACTGTTATGGCTAACGCCAAAGTATTGGCCGATGTTTTTAAAGGTAAGATTAAACTGGCCGGTTCGGCAGTTGCGCATATTGGTTTTGGATTGATACTGATAGGTGCAGTTATCGCGGCTGGTACAAGCAGTGTGGTTTCGCAAAATAACAGCGGCATCGGCTATGGCGATGAGTTTGCTAAAACCTCGAACCCGAAAGAAAATATTATGCTTTACAAAAACCAGCCTATCCAAATGGGCGGGTATACCGTAACATATGTTGGCGATTCGCTGGCTTCTCCTAACCACTATTTTAAGGTTGATTATAAAAAGATAGATGCTTCGGGCAAAATCACCGAGGAGTTTATGCTGAAGCCTAACTCGCAAGCCAATAACAAAATGGGTTTGGTTTCATCTCCTGATACCAAACACTACCTTTTCCACGATTTATATACGCATGTTACCATGGCGCCTATCAAAGGCGATCTGGACGAAAACGCTGATCACACCGCCGAGGATGATGATAAGAACTACGATCCACCGGTAGCCCATGAGGTTGCTGTTGGTGACACGATACGCTTTAGAGAAGGCTTTATGGTTTTAAAGAGCCTTAACAAAGAGAGCCACGTAGAAAACATAGCACTTAAGGCGAATGACGTGGCAGTTGGCGCTGCTTTCGAGATTACTTCACATGGCAGCGCTTATAAAGCCGAACCGATATTTATGATCAAAGACGGTAACGCGTTCGATTTTGCAAAAAAGGTTGATGATGCGGGTTTGAAACTACGTTTCTCAAAAATTATCCCTGAACAAAATAAAGTAGAAATACAGGTGCTGCAACAACCAGAAAGCAAGAAACCGTATATTGTAATGAAGGCTATAGATTTTCCTTACATCAACTTCTTCTGGTCGGGTACTATTATTATGGTTATCGGCTTCCTGATGTCAATATTCCGTAGAAACAAGGAACTGGCAAGAGTTGAAGCCCCTAAACCTCAGGCAAAGCCTAAATTGCAGAAAGCTTAAAGAGGGGACTCGTTTTAAAAATCTTATAAAGAAGCCCGATCAATTAAATTGATCGGGCTTCTTTATTTTTGTAATGTTCCGGTTTTAATATCCAACCTAATAAAGTATTTTTTCAGAATATCGTATTTCTGAGTACACGGTGTGCCTATGTTTAATTTTTGTGAAAATGACTTTGAATCCTTACATTGAAAGCATATTTCAATATAGTCAAAAGCGTTTCCGTTTTTATCCAAGAAAATTAATGCATTTCTCGGTTCAAAACAGGAACCTTGTGATATCATATTAAAATCTTTGTTTATTCGGAAATCCGTATTGTAAATAATATTTGTTAGAGCATCAATCTGCTGTTTATTTAAAGCAACAAATTCAGTTAAGGTTTTTGTGTCAATTTTGCCATTTTTAATATGTAGGCCTGCCAATGGTCGCACCCAGGCAGAATCTACACTTGTCACTTTCCCATTGTTATCAACGTATGTGCTTGGCTCAGGCATTTCAGCGTGATAAGAGACAGCAACTACTACGGATGTTTTAACAAATGGATATTTCTTTAAACGTTGCCGAATTGAATATTGCTTCGTAAAAACGCAATCATCATAATAGTCTTTATGCCTTTTTTGGCGATCGAACCGTTGTTTTGTGGGTTCAGATAAATGCTTGCGTTTGACAGGGGATGGTTGTTGCAGCCATAAATGGCAGAACAGTGAAATGAAGCTTATGATACTAATCATCACTGCTTCAAAAATGCCCCGATCTTCGCATTCACCAAATCGGCTTTTTCAATAGAAGGTAAATGGGCAGCATCATCAACCGGGAAGAAATCAGCCTTTAGCACACTCCTTATCGAGTCGCTATATTTAAACGGTACGGTGTGATCCTCCTTACCCCAGATTAATAGCACGGGTTTATTCTTGCTGTTAAGGCAGGCGCTGCTTTCTAAGCCATTGTAGGCGTAATTGTACTCGGTAGAAGCAATGGCCCACCTAAAGTTTTTATACTGCATTTGGGGTTTGTATCGGCTTACCCATTGAGGATATTGCTTAGGGTATTTGAAATCGCTTAGTTGGCCTAAGGCACGATCATCTGCCGTGATAGCTTCCTGAAATATAGTCACAAACTGCGGAACAACCGGCCTTTTATTTGCATAGCCTGGGTCTATCAATATCACTTTGTCAACAAGTTCGGGGTGCAGGCAAGTAAAGTCAGTACTTACCTCGCCGCCAAATGAAATACCGGCTATGCTAATTGGCGTACGTAAATGCAGGGTGGAGATTAGTTGAGTAAGCTGATCCATATATAATTGCTTGTTGTAAGTGATATACGGGCGATCAGAAAAACCTCGGCCATACATATCGTAACGGATCACCCTAAAGCCCTGGCCAACCAGATATTCAAATGTACCATCCCAAATGTAGTAGGGGACGCTGAAGCCGTGTAGTAGTATTACGGTTTTGCCAGTATCCGGTCCGGCTATTTGATAATGCGTAATTCCCTGACCGAGTTTTACATATTGGCCGCCAGCATTTTTGCGGTCTGTGTCGGTGATTTCCTTTTTCTCTTTATCCTTAAAAAAGTATAGGCCCCCCATCAATATGCCAACGGTTATCAATAGAAACAGGATAGTAACGGCAATTACCTTAAAGATCTTCATGTAATGTAAATTTAAATTGTGACGATATAATTTTAGGTTGCGTTTTCAATATAGCACTTTTTAAAAGCTAATTTTGATATTTAAAAACTTGAAAAAATAACTATGCGAATAACCATGATCGGATCTGGCAATGTAAGTACACATTTGTCTGCTGCTTTAAAAAATGCCGGTCACCGTATTATGCAGGTGTATAGCCCCAATATCGGGCATGCATCGCTGTTAGCCTACCATGTTAGCGCCGAGCCGACTGACGACATAAGCACAATAAACGCCGAAACCGATCTGTATATTATAGCGGTTAAGGATGATGCTATTGAGGGCATTGCCAGGCAATTAGCTGTACACGGCAAATTTATTGTTCATACCTCGGGCGCGACATCTCTGGATGTATTAAAAAGTGTAACACCGCTTGCCGGCGTATTTTACCCGCTACAAACCTTTAGCAAGGATAAGGAACTTGATTTTCGATCTGTGCCGTTGTGTATAGAAGGAGCCACCGAAGTAATTACCTCACAATTAGTTGAATTAGGACAAACCATCAGCAATAACATATATCGTGTTGACAGTGAGCAACGTAAGATACTGCACCTTTCGGCTGTATTTGCCTGTAACTTTCCTAATTACCTTTATCATGTGGCGCAAAATTTATTGGCCGAGCATCAGCTTGATTTTAATCTGTTAAGGCCGTTAATTATGGAAACGGCCGAGAAGGTGCAACATCGTTTCCCTGCTTCGGTACAGACCGGACCTGCCGTGCGTAACGACCAGCAAACCATGGCCGCGCACCTGCAATTATTGGATAATGATGTTTTTTTACAAAAGCTTTACCAATTACTCAGCGAAGGGGTGACGAAAATGGTTAAAAACTGAACTTCAGCCTGAGTAATTTTGTTACTTTTGCCCCGATGAATGTTTATAACATTAAAATAAATTTTGAAGAAAAGGACCATGAATCTGTGGTGCTGCCAATAGCCGAAGGAGAATCGGTTTTGGATGTTTGCCTGGAGAACGGTATTGAGCTTCAGCATAATTGTGGTGGTGTTTGCGGTTGCAGTACCTGCCATATATATGTAAACAAGGGAATGGACAATGTGCAGGAAATATCTGATAAAGAAGAAGATTTTATTGACCGTGCCGTTAACCCGCGTATCAACTCTCGCCTGGGTTGCCAGTGTGTGATAGACGGCGATATCGAAGTTACCCTGCCGGATCAATCACAATTTCTGGGCCATTAATGGTAGACGTGTGACGTTTAACGTTATATGTTTCCGATTTTCAATTTACTAAATACATTTACGTAAAACGTACAACGTTAAACGTATAACCTAAAAAATATGCAAGATAAATTTGCTCTTCCGATACACTGGAATGATTATGAAGATATTGCCATGGGACTTTACGAAAAGTTTGGCGATGATTTTGACGAATCGAAAATCTACCGCATCAGGTTTACCGACCTGTTAGAATGGGTATTATCGATCCCTAACTTTAAAGGCACCCGCGAAGAAAGTGCGGAAGGCCACCTGGAGCAAATTCAAAGCGCCTGGGTTTACGAATGGCGTGATAACCAATAATACACGCTTAGCTTACTAATACAATGCTGGAAAAACTTAAAGACATAACCACCTTTATTTTCGACGTTGACGGTGTACTTACCGACGGTTCTGTTTATGTAACAGACTCGGGCGAGCAGGGGCGTCAGTTTAATATCAAAGATGGTTATGCTATTCAGCTTGCTGTAAAATGCGGTTATAATGTTTGTGCAATATCGGGCAGCCGTTCTAAAATTGCTTTGCACCGTTTAAACAGCCTGGGTGTGCAGGATGTGCATATTGGCGCGCATACCAAAACGCTAAACTTTAAAAGCTACATCGAAGAAAAAGGTATTAACCCCCAAAATGTATTATACATGGGCGATGATATACCCGATTTGGAAGTGATGAAGTTAGTTGGCTTACCAGTTTGCCCTGCAGATGCTGCCGAAGAAATTAAAGCGGTTAGTACCTATATTTCGGCATACCCGGGCGGCAGGGGCTGCGTTCGCGATATTATAGAAAAGGTGCTCAAAATTCAACAACGCTGGATGGGCGAACAGGCTTATAGCTGGTAGAAAATAGCGCATAGTAATTGGTTCATAGTCCATAGCCGGAACTTTTTTTAGGCGCTTACTATGAGCTGTCATCTATGAACCATGAACTAAATAACGATGAAAAGCATACACAATCTTCCCCCAATTATATTAGCTTCTAAATCGCCCCGCAGGCAGGATCTGCTGCGTTTGATGGATGCCGACTTTAAAGTGGTTCTGAAAGAAGTGGATGAATCGTACCCCGATCATCTCAGCCCCGAGGAAGTAGCAGTTTACATAGCCGAAAAAAAGGCTAAGGCTTATGACGAAACTGTTGGCGACGAAATTGTATTAACTGCCGACACCATTGTATGTATAGATAATCAGATATTGGGCAAACCCGAGTCTATCGAACATGCTATCGAAATGCTGCAACTGCTTTCCGGACGGGTGCACAAGGTGATAACAGGGGTCTGTATTTTGTATAAACACCAATACAACAAGTTTTTTGACGTATCTGAAGTGTTCTTCCGTAAGCTTACGGATGCTGAGATCCGAACTTATGTGGAAACCTATAAGCCGCTCGATAAAGCCGGTGCCTACGGGATTCAGGAATGGATTGGTTTAACGGGTATTGAGAAGATCAACGGTTCTTACACCAATGTGGTAGGTTTACCTACAGAAAAGCTCTATCAGCAATTATTAAGAGTCATCAAATAATACCAATCAAAATATAAAAGAGAAGGCCGGGTTAGTTAACCCGGCCTTCTCTTTTATATCGTTTCTTCCAATAAGCATTATTTAATTTTAAAAGTGTTATTAGCCCTATTAGCATCTGGCAAAGCTGCATCCGGATCTAATCTTACGTAGTTTACCTCGCGGGTAGTAGGAATAGTTAACACGTGTACGCGATTTTGAAGCCATGTTTCTACCGGGAGCTGCATGCGGGCTTGTCCGCCATTTTTGTAGGTTACTTCAACGGTTAAAGGCATGGCCATTTGCTCTTTATTAGCGATGGTTATTTTAAGGCCTTTTTTAGTTTCCCTGTCGGCATATTGCGCATCTATAAGGGCAACATCCAGCTTGTAATTGTTAAAGTACCAGCCGCGCCAGAACCAGGCAAGATCTTCACCCGCACCGTTTTCCATCGAGCGGAAAAAATCTTCGGGTTGTGGGTGTTTATAGGCCCACTGTTGTATGTAATTTTTAAAGGCATAGTCAAAACGATCTTTACCTAATATCTGCTCGCGTAATAATATTAAACCAAACGCAGGTTTAAAATAAACAATAGGGTGACGGTACTTTTCGGGTACGGCATCTGCGTTGGTCATAATAACCGGAGCATCCGGGTCATTAATAATGGCTGCAACTTCATCGGCAGGGTTGCCACCGTTTGGTGCATATTCGCCATCGCGTTTAGGGCCAAATTCGCCATGATTCACCACGTCAGATGCGTAAACATCGATAAATGTGTTAAAGCCTTCGTCCATCCAACCAAAACGGCGCTCGTCAGATCCTACAATCATCGGGAACCAGTTGTGCCCAATTTCGTGTGCCGTGATCCAAAATAGGTCTTTGCCACTATCGGTAATACCGTCGAATACGATACCGGGATACTCCATACCACCGGCTACGCCGGCCTCATTAATAGCCACCGGGTAGGGGTATACAAACCATTTTTGCGAAAAGTATTCGATTGATTTTTTGAGATACTCAGTTGCGCGATCCCATTTGTCAACACCCACGCTTTCAACGGGATAAACAGACATGGCAAGCGATTTTTTGCCATCGGGCAAATTAACGCGTGCGGCATCCCACACATAGGCCGCAGATGCTCCGAAAGCAACGTCGCGGGTGTTGGCCATTTTAAAATGCCAGGTAAGGGTAGGTTTAGCCGGGCGCGATGATTTGTCGGTAACCTCGGCTGCCGAGCGTATCATTACGGTTTTGTCGCTGTTGCGGGCCGCATTTAAACGGCTGATTTGAGTTGGCGTCAAAACATCAGCAGGGTTTACTAATTCGCCCGATCCGGCTACGATCATATTGCCGGGAACAGTAACTTCATAATCAAAATCGCCGTACTCGCAGTAAAATTCGCCAGCACCTAAAAAGGGCAGCGTGTCCCAGCCTTGCGAATCGTCATAAACACACATGCGTGGATACCACTGTGCTATTTCGTAAATCTTTCCATTTTTGGTGTCGCTGTAATCTGTGCGATTACCGAAGGTACCGGGGATGGTATATTTATAGGTTATCAGAATACTAATTTTAGCACCATTGCCAGCCAAAGCTTTGCCAAGCCTCAACTGCATCCTGGTATCAGTAACCGTATAGTTTACTTTTTCCGGCTTACCGTTTACCATTATTTGTACTGACGAAAACTGATACCCATCTGTATGTTTTGGCGAACTATACGCGGTGACATGGTTTGAGCGGGCGTCAGAACGATAAGTATTTTGATCAAGCTGTAGCCATAGATAGTTTAATTCGTCTGGACTATTATTGGTGTAGGTGATATTTTCGGTAGCACTAAGTATTTTGGTTGTGGTATCGATATTTGCTTTTAATGTATAATCTGCGCGGTTTTGCCAGTATTTAGGGCCTGGATTGCCGTTTGGCGAATGCACTGTGTTGCCTGTTTGCTTATGAAACATCGGCGCAAATAGATCGGGGGCGTAATAATTAGATGTAACGGTGTCAGCAGCGCTAGTGCGTCGTTTCTGAGCATTGACAGAAATAGCAAGCAGCATGAAGCCGTAGCAAAGGGTCGGTGCAAATTTCATAGGTAGAGAAAAAAGAAGCCCCAATATACAAACGTTTTTAACATTTATGTAAAAAACTGCAAAGATCAATCAAAAATCGGCAGAGATTGGGCAAATAAATGTCACAATATGAGTTTTTATTATGATTTGATCGAAAATGAAGTGCCGGATTTAACTCAGCATCTCGGCCAATACGCCCTCTTTAAGTGAGTAAGCCGACATGCAAATGCTATTGATCTTGAGCTTTTTCATAAGATGGCGGGTAACAATGGAGGCTACCACAATCATATCCACTCGAACGGGTATGATGTAAGGGTTATCGAGGCGTTGCTGATGATTGGAATGAATAAGTTTATCGGTTAGCTTAACAAGTTCCTGCTTGTCAAAACGATAGCTTTTTAAAGTTTTTAGATCGAAGTTGTTGCCTTTCGTTCGTTCGGCTATTTCGGCAAAGGTTTCAAATGCCCCCGATGAGCCAACGAGGTTTTCAATATGGTATTTTTTCGCAGCCGTGTAAAAGCTTTCGAGTACTTCATCGAGGTACTGATGCACTGCTGATACAGCATCTTCGGGTATTGGATCGGTTTGGTGAAATTTGTCCATTAGCCGCGCCGCGCCTATTTCGTAACTCTGCTTCCAGAAGATCTGCCTTTCGTTGGCTATTATAAACTCGATGCTGCCGCCGCCAATGTCCAGTATCAGGCTGTTTTTTTCTCCTAATATATCTGAAGCCTTCACACCGTAAAATATGTAGCTGGCTTCGTTATCGCCGTTAATGGTTTCTATATTAATACCGGTTTCGGCCTTTACCTGCTGCATAAAATCTTTACCGTTAGCAGCGCTCCGCATGGCCGAAGTGGCTATGGCTTTAACTTCCTTTACATCAAAATATTCAATGTATTGCTGAAAACTCTTCATGGTATTTAAACCACGCTCAAAGGCTTCGGGCTGTATAAGTCCCTTATTAATGCCTCCCTCGCCAAGCCTAACGGCAACGTGGTCATGACGTAGTTCTTTTAAGTCGTTTGGATGGCCTTCAACAATCAACAGGTGAAACGTGTTGGTGCCGAGGTCCATTACGGCTACTCGTTTTCGCATAGGTTTATCTCCTAACCCTAAAGGTAGAATTGGCTGATTTGTTTTTAAATGTAAAAACTAATCGGCACAATTCCATATTCATTACAACCATGTGATATTTTGTATACGAGAAAGAGGCTATGGCTATTTAGATAATTAAAAAATCCCACTCGTTAAAATCACTGCATTTGCGAAGATTTTAACGAGTGGGATTTTTTGAAGAGTCTGTATAATAATTTAAATGCTTCCTCTTCAGGTGGTAGGCGAGATTATTCTTTATAGAAGAACCATTTTATGATCTCTTTAAAACTTGCTTTTTTGCCATACATTAATACGCCAACGCGGTAAATGCGGGCTGCTACATAAGTGGTGCCTAAAAATCCGACAACCATTAAGCTCATAGATATCGCCAGTTGCCATCCCGGCACGTGAAACGGTATCCGCACCATCATAGCTACCGGAGCGGTAAACGGAATCATGGATAACCAAACTGCCAGAGGGCTATCTGGTGCCTGAAACAGAATACTTACCGATAAGATATAGGTAAATAGCAGGGGCAGGGTGATAGGAAACATAAACTGTTGAGTTTCGGTCTCGCTGTCTACTGCAGAACCGACAGCTGCAAACAGTGCACTATAAAGTAAGTAGCCCGATAAAAAGTAAAATATAAAGCAGCCTAATATATAGCCAAACGGTATAGTTTGCAGTACTGCCAAAAAGCTCATCATACTACCCTGAGGCGCATGGAAAGCCTGGCCTAAAACCTTGGTGGATACAACAGATAATATAATCCAGGCAGCAAACTGGGTTAAGCCAACCAAACCCACACCTATAATTTTGCCCAACATTAACTGAAATGGCTTAACAGAAGAAATGATGACCTCTATAATACGGTTGGTTTTTTCTTCAATAACACCCCGCATTACTTGCGCGCCATAAATAAACAACGACATGTAAATTAAAATGGCACACGCAATACCTACGGCCACGTTAGCGCCTACGTTGGCGTCTTTATCGCCCGAATCTGTAATCTCGACGGCGTTTAGCGAAATGTTACTTTTAAGTGTGCGCATATACGCGGTATCTATATGGTGCTCCATTAAACTGGTGTTAACCGCTATGTCGTTCATTTGCTTCTCTATCTCGCCTGTTAGCTTAAACGGAGGCTTCTTTTTTGAGAAGATTTGTACGCTGTTAGGCTTTGCGCTGTAATTGGCCGGGATGTATAGGGTAAGCAAACTATCTGCGCTGGTACTGGCTTTGGTTTCTTTGAGGCTTTGAGTTGATGTTTGAAATTTAATTTTCGGAACATCATGAAATTTGCCTTTAAAGATGCCGCTTTCATCAACCACCTTAACAGTTTGCTCGGTATTGATCTGATCGCTGTTTTTGCTCACCAGGGTAATTACCCCACCCATTGCCAAAATAAGCCCGGGCACCACAAATATCATGATGATGAAAGATTTTTTACGTACACGGGTTAAATACTCGCGTTGTATAATGAGTAAAACTTTTTGCATGGCTTAAGGAATTAGGTTTACTTTTTCGATAAATATTTCGTTCATGCTTGGGATAACCTCTTGCAGCATATTAACACGTACCCGCGGAATAAGGTATTGAAGAACATTGTTGGAGTTAAAGCCTTCTTTAAGCTTAATTCTGACAATGTAAGTTCCCTCTTCTTCGCTTTTTTCAGAATCGACTGTAAATGGTTGGCTCTCGTCAAAGTCTACACGAGGGCCGGAGTATTCTATCAAATAGGTTTCGTTACGATACGAGTTACGGATGTTTTTTACTTTACCATCCAATATTTTGTGCGATTTATGGATTAGTGCTATCGAATCGCAAAGCTCTTCAACCGTTTCCATACGGTGAGTAGAGAAGAGGATGGTTGCGCCTTGGCGGTTTAACTCTAAAATCTCCTCTTTAATAATCTCTGCATTAACCGGATCAAAGCCGCTAAATGGTTCATCCAATATAATCAGCTTTGGCTCGTGCAAAACGGTGGCCACAAACTGAGCTTTTTGCTGCATACCTTTAGATAGCTCTTCTATTTTCATTTTCCACCAAGTTTCCATCCCCAGTTTTTCGAACCAGAATTTTAAACGCCTGCGGGCTTCATCACGGCTTAGTCCCTTTAAACGGGCCAGGTAGATCATCTGCTCGCCGATCTCCATTTTTTTGTAAAGGCCGCGTTCTTCTGGCAAATAGCCAATCTGTTCGATGTGCGACTGGTTAAGGCGCTCGCCGTTGAAAATAACCTCGCCCGAGTCGGGAGCGGTGATTTGATTAATGATGCGAATAAGAGAAGTTTTACCTGCGCCGTTTGGCCCAAGCAGGCCGAAGATTTTGCCGCTTTCTACTTCTAAACTTACATCGCTTAATGCCGTATGACCGGCATATTGTTTCACAATATTGCGAATGCTTAGCATGAGGTGTTGGTTATTATTAGAGTGTTTTCAATTAGATAATTGGTAGTAAACTTTGTTACAGGTAGCAATATAGTATTTATACAGGTGATATTTTGCGATTTTTATACACTATTATACCAGTAGGCTATGGTAAAAACACCGTAAAACGTCATAACTGTGTACAAGTGACACTCTTTTGTCATCAAAGTATAATATGAAATAAAAAGAAATCTTTTAAGCTCAAAAAATTTGGAACTTTATGTAAAACAGTGATACTTTTGCTAACACCGTTAGGTAAAAGCAAAATGGGAATCGTAGAACGCAGACAGCGTCATAAGGATGAAGTGAGGAAGGATATTATTTGCGCTGCATGGCAAATGGTAAAAAATGAAGGGTGGCAATCTTTGTCTATCCGGAAAATTGCCGATGCAATTGAGTACAGCGTTCCCGTTATCTATGATCATTTTGAAAATAAAGAGGCTATCCTAATTGAATTTGCCCAAACTGGGTTTCAAAAACTAACTGACGAAATAATAGAGGCAAAAGAACAGCATGAAGATGGGGCCGATCAGATAAAAGCGATAGCCGATGCTTACTGGAACTTTGCACTCAACAACACCGAGCATTATCAGCTGATGTTTGGCATTGGGATGGCCCAGTGCGAATCTTCGCAATGCTTGCCCGAACAAATGAAATTTGCAGATACGGTAATGGAATCTATCCAGAGCGTAATTGACAAGAGTTGTAAAAATACAAGCGCCTGCTTAAAGTACCACACATTTTGGTCGGTAATGCACGGACTGATATCAATAAAAATAAATGGAAATTCTGTGATAGATACAGAATTAAATAAAATGGTCTTAGACGATGCCATCAATGGCTTCATTAAAAATCTGAGATAAAAAAAATTTTAACGAATATTTAACAGCGTTAAAAATATTAACATCGTTACCGAAAACAACTAAATACACACAAGGCTACTGCTATAACCACATATAGCATACTATTTTTTCACCCTTTTTAAAATGTCAACATCACACACAATGAACATATTTAAGCAAAAAACTAACAGTGATAGGAATTCTAACGCTGTTATAATTACAGCCATAGCACTTCTTAGCATCGTGATAGCCAGCTGCGGTAACCCGCAACAGGCGCAGCAGGCTCCGCCGCCGCCATCATTGCCGGTAGCAAGTGTTACCAGTGGCACAGATACCACTTATCAAGAATATCCAGCATCTATAGAAGGTACTGTTAATGTTGAAGTTAGGCCACAAGTTAGCGGCACATTAGATAGAGTATTTGTTGACGAAGGTGCTTTTGTAAGCGCAGGTCAACCCATATTTAAAATAAATGAATTGCCTTACCGGGCTGCTTTAAACAACGCGCTTGCAGCTTTACACGCTGCAGAAGCTGCACAGGCAAATGCCCAATTGGAGGTAGATAAGCTAACTCCGCTTGTAGAAAACAAGGTGGTATCAGATTACCAGTTAAAAACCGCTAAAGCAAGCTACCGTGTTGCAACTGCAAATATCGAGTCTGCTAAAGCGAATGTATCAACAGCACAAATTAACCTTGGTTATACGCTAATTAAAGCACCGGTAAGCGGTTACATAGGCCGTTTAGAAAAGAAACAAGGAAGCCTGGTTGGCCCAACTGATGTTGCAGCCCTAACCAATTTATCTGATGTACACGATGTGCACGTTTACTTTTCTTTGGGCGAAAAAGACTTTGTTTCCTTTAAAGAGCAATACGCAGGCGAAACCCTGGCTGATAAGTTGAAAAGACTACCCGCAGTATCACTGCTACTGGCAGACGGCACAGTATATAGCAAACAAGGCAGAATCGATATTATCGACGGCCAATTTGATAAAACTACCGGCGCTATTACTGTGCGTGCAAATTTCGCTAACCCTCAGGGTTTGCTGCGTTCTGGCAACACAGGTAAAATACGTTTAAGCCTGGCACATAAAGATGCTTTGATCGTACCGGAAGCAGCTACGGTTGATATGCAGGATAAAGTATTTGTATTTACAGTAGGCGATAGCAGCAAGGTTAAAAAACAAGCCATTACCATTATTGGTAAAAACGGAGAAAATTATTTGGTTAAAGACGGTGTAAAAGTTGGCGACCAGATCGTATTAAGCGGCATTGATAAGTTGCAGGAGGGTATGGTGATACATCCTGAAAAAGCGCCTGAGAAGGTTGCAGCCGTAGCAAAAAACTAATACACACTCTTAAACTTTAAAGTCATGTTTCAAAAATTTATAGAAAGGCCGGTACTTTCAACAGTTATCTCCATCTTATTGGTGATAGTTGGTATACTCGGCTTAACCAAACTGCCCTTAGAGCGGTTCCCGAATATTGCCCCTCCGGCGGTGTTGGTATCAGCTGTTTATCCGGGCGCTAACGCCGAGACGATTTTACGTTCGGTAACCCCTTCGTTAGAAGAATCAATTAATGGTGTGGAGAACATGACCTACATGACTTCCACCGCCAGTAACGACGGTACCTTAGGTATCACCGTTTATTTTAAACAAGGTACCGACCCCGATCAGGCAGCGGTAAACGTTCAAAACCGTGTTTCGCAAGCTACCAGCCAGTTACCGGCAGAGGTTGTGCAGTATGGTATAACCACAACTAAACAGCAAAATAGCTTCATTGGAGCTATGGCTATTTACACAGAGGATCCGAAGAAATACGATCAAACCTTTGTGGCCAACTATGCACAGATCAATATCATCCCTGAAATTAAACGTATTCCCGGTGTGGGTTCTGCATCAATATTTGGTGGGGTTAAGGATTACTCTATGCGCATTTGGCTTAATCCAACTCAAATGGCAGCTTATAATGTTACACCTGCCGAAGTAAACGCGGCTATACAAGATAAGAACTTAGAGGCTGCTCCCGGTAAATTTGGCGAGCGCAGCGACGTAGCATTTGAGTATGTAATTAAATACAAAGGGAAGCTTACCACACCCGAAGAATATCAGAACATTGCTATCCGCGCAAATGCCGATGGTTCGGTATTACGCTTGAAAGATGTAGCACGTGTTGAACTGGGAGCTTACTCTTATAACAGCTACAGTAATCTTAACGGGCACGATGGTATTGTTATCGGTATCATCCAGCTATCTGGCTCAAACGCCAACGAAATTCAGATTGCTATTGATAAGCTGATGGAAAAAGCGTCGAAAGATTTTCCTGTCGGCATTAAATACAATCAGTTCTATCGTACCAAAACCGACTTAGATGAGTCTATTAACCAGGTTGAACATACCTTGGTAGAGGCTTTCGTGTTGGTATTTATCGTGGTATTTATATTCCTGCAAGATTTCAGATCAACCCTAATTCCTGCTATTGCCGTTCCGGTGGCTATCATCGGTACGTTCTTCTTCATGAACCTGTTTGGTTTCTCTGTTAACTTGTTAACCTTGTTTGCATTGGTATTGGCCATAGGTATTGTTGTGGATGATGCCATTGTGGTAGTAGAGGCGGTACACGCTAAAATGGAGCACAACCCGAGCCTCACACCTAAAAAGGCAACCACAGAAGCCATGCACGAGATTACAGGCGCCATTATATCTATTACATTGGTTATGGCAGCGGTATTCTTACCGGTTAGTTTCATGACGGGCTCTACAGGTATATTCTACAGGCAGTTTGCCTTAACCATGGCTATTGCTATCATCATATCGGCTGTTAACGCTTTAACTTTAAGTCCGGCTTTGGCTGCCTTATTCTTAAAAAATAAACATACCGAAGGTGGCCATGATGCGCCTAAGAAAGGTTTTGTAGAGAAGTTTTACGCAGGATTTAACGGCAGCTTTAACTATGTTACCGATAGATACGTTGGTGGCCTGAAATTCTTGGTAAAACATAAATGGTTAAGCATGGGCGGCCTTTTGGTGGTGTTGCTGGCTACTGTTTATATGGTTAACAAAACCAAAACAGGCTTTATCCCAACTGAGGACCAGGGATTCGTGGCGATTGCTGTTAATACCCCATCCGGAACGTCATTGAGCGGTACTAATAAGATATTTAAACAAGCGGAGGCGCAGTTGAATACCTTAGAATCGGCCCGATTTGTAACGGCCTTATCTGGTTTCAACTTCCTTACACAATCAAGCAGTCCATCTGCGGGTGTTATATTCCTTTTGTTAAAACCTACAGAAGAAAGGGGCGCGGTTAAAAATATCGATGCCATCCAGAATATTGTAAGAGGTAAATTAGGCGGCATCCCGGGCGGTACGTTCTTCGTGTTCAGTTTCCCAACTGTTCCGGGCTTTAGCAACGTAGAGGCTTTGGACGTAATGCTACAGGATAAAACCAACGGCAGACTAGATAAATTTAGCGGCATAGCTAATAACTTTATTGCCAAGCTGATGCAGAAACCTGCTGTTGCTTACGCCTTTACTTCTTATAAGGCAGATTACCCTCAATTGCAATTAGAGGTTAATGATGAGAAAGCCAACCAGTTGGGTGTAAACGTTAAAGACATCCTCTCAACCATGCAGGCTTACTTTGGTACAGCTCAGGCGTCAGACTTTAACCGCTTTGGTAAATACTACCGTGTGGTTGTTCAGGCTGATATTGCCGACAGAACCGACCCTACAGCTATCGACCGTGTATTTGTTAAAAACAAAAGCGGGGAAAGCGTACCTATCAACACTTTGGTTAAGCTAACCCGTGTTTACGGTTCAGAAACTGCTTCACGTTATAACCTGTTTAACTCAATTGAGGTAAACGCTATACCTAAACCAGGTTATAGCTCGGGTGATGCTATTAAAGCTATCGAAGAAACTGCCAAAGAACAATTGCCTGCCGGTTTTGCTTATGAGTTCTCTGGTCAAACACGTGAGGAGATCTCATCAGGCGGACAGTCTGGTGTGATATTTATGCTGTGTTTGGTGTTTGTATATTTCTTATTATCAGCGCAGTATGAAAGTTATATCCTTCCGCTGGCGGTAATCTTATCTATCCCTACAGGTATATTCGGTGTGTTTATTGTATTAGGTTTAACCGGTGTAGAAAACAACATCTATGTACAGGTAGCCTTAATTATGCTCATCGGTTTGTTAGCTAAGAACGCCATTCTGATCGTCGAGTTCGCGGTGCAGAAACGAAAGGCAGGGCTCAGTTTAGCCAATGCAGCTATCGAGGCAGCAAGGCTCCGTATCAGGCCAATCATCATGACTTCGATGGCATTCGTATTCGGTTTATTCCCGATGAGTATTGCAACTGGTCCATCTGCGCAGGGTAACCACTCTATCAGTATCGGTGCAGCCGGGGGGATGGTGTCGGGAGTATTGCTTGGTTTATTCATTATCCCGGTTCTGTTTGTGATTTTCCAGGCTTTGCAAGAGAAAGTAAGTGGTGTGCCGGTAGCAGTATTGCTTGATGGTGAAAATACCAATCACGTTGATGGCCAGCCAGCCAGGTTACAAGAAGAGTATAACGGTTAATGATGAGGTATCAACCCAGTATTGATCAAATAAAGAAATAAGAAAATGAAAAAATATATAAGCGGGCTTGGCTTAGTAGCAGTGTTATTAAGCGCCTGTTCGGTATCGAAAGATATCAAAGCACCAGCACCAGAGGTACCTGCTACGTTTCGTAACGCAGCGGCGGTAACTACTGGCGACACCAGCAGCATAGCCGATATCCAGTGGAGGCAATTTTTTACCGAACCTGTTTTGCAAAAGCTGATCGACAGTGCTATCATCAGAAACTATGATGTGCAGATCGCGGTTAAAAATATCGAGTCGTCACAATTATTATTTAAACAGGTGAAATGGAATTACGTTCCCGAAGTTGCGCTGAATGTAACAGCTAATTCGCAGCGTCCATCTGATAATAGTATCACCGGTTTAAGTATTAATCAATACAACATTGGTACACATCATATTGAGGATTACTCTGCTAATCTTTCCCTTTCTTGGGAGGCAGATATTTGGGGTAAGATCCGCAATCAGCAAAAAAGTGCGTTGGCAAGTTACTTGCAAACTAACGAGGCTAAAAAGCTGATCCAAACCAATATTGTGGCAGGGGTATCACAAGGATATTATAACCTGCTGATGCTTGATGCACAATTGGACATTGCAAAAAGAAACGTAAGGTTGAACGACAGTACTTTGCGTATTATCAAACTGCAATATGACGCTGGTCAGGTTACTTCGTTAGCGGTACAACAAGCCGACGCACAGCGATTAGTTGCTGCAGGTTTGGTGCCACAGTTAGAGCAGAACATTACCATACAAGAGAACGCGCTTCGAATTTTAACAGGTGCCTTGCCAGATAAAATTGAACGAACTGCAAGTTTGGATCAAATCACTATTCCAGACAATATCAGTACCGGCGTAGCAACGGCGGTAGTAAGCCGCAGACCCGATGTGCGCAGCGCAGAGTTAGCGTTGAATATAGCCAACGCCAACGTTGGTATTACCAATGCGAACATGTATCCGGCTTTAAGGATTACTGCGAGCGGAGGTTTAAACTCATTCAAATCCAGCAACTGGTTTAATATACCTGCTTCGCTATTTGGTATAGTAGGCGCCAGCGTGGTAACACCTTTGCTTGACCATAAACAACTGAGTACGCAATATAAAGTGGCCAAGGTTGATCGTGAGAAAGTAGTGTTGCAATTCCGCCAGTCGGTATTAAATGCTGTTGGCGAAGTGTCTAATGCTTTGGTGAGTATCGAAAAACTCAAAGCACAACAGGCTATCGCTGCTGATAGAGTAAGTACGCTGCAAAAAGCCACCGGTAATGCCAACCTGCTGTTTAGAAATGGTTTGGCAAATTACCTGGAGGTAATTACCGCGCAAAGCAACGTTTTGCAAAGTGAGCTGGAGCTGGCAACCATCAAAAGAGACCAGCTAAATGCTGTGTCTGAGCTTTACCGCTCATTAGGCGGTGGTTGGAAATAAGCAAAATTAACTCCAGATATATCGAGAAAAAGCGCCCTTCTGTTATGAGGGCGCTTTTTTAGTTTGTAAGCCTAATTTGTCATTCAGAGCGCCAGCGAAGAATCTTCTTAACCATGCTTGCGCGCTTTTATACCGCAGAAGATTCTTCACTACGTTCAGAATGACAAAATGTTAACTTAGCCCCAACTAATTTATATGGAACCTACTATCATCGCCGACTACCAACAGCGTGCCCTCGAAGCCAAAACCCAGTTTACCCGATACGAAAAGCTGGCCAACCAGTATTCGCTTTTGCGATTGGTAATTTTTGGGCTAATCGTTGTCGGCATTTATTTTGGTGTGGTTTACAATGATATTGCCATTGTAATAGTGGCCTTTATACTCCTCGGCCTGGGTTTTGCCTGGTTGGTATCAAAACAAAGCGGTTTCGAAGAGGAGAAAAAATATTATCAGGATCTTACTAAAGTAACAGAGAACGAAATCGCAGGGATAACCACCCGTGCCAACTTATACGATAACGGCAACAGCTTTAGCGACGATAAGCATTTCTACACGGCCGATCTGGACATCTTCGGGCATTTATCCCTGTTTCAAATGCTTAATAGGGCAGCTACATTTGCGGGCAGGAGCAGGCTTGCCTTTTGGTTGAGCAAGCCATCAGTTAAATATGTGATCTTAAATAGGCAGGATGCTGTTAAAGAGATAGCCGCCAAAAACAGCTGGAAACTGGATCTGCAAGCAAGATTAGTCTTCGCCATTGCGGAACCGGGCAATCACCTCGAGCAACTGATTACGTATCTAAACGTTCCGCTCAATTTAAAGGGTGAAAACTGGTTAAGTAAATATGCTAAAATAGCCCCTTGGTTATTATTGGCTGCAATTATTGGTACCTGGTTTTACTATCCGGTTAAAATGCTGGCAGTGCTGATAGGACTTACCAACATGAGTATCATCTTCTCGAGAGCCAAAGCAATTGCCAAAACTGATCTTATTGCAGGTAAAATAGGCAAGATATTGGGCAACTATGCGTCGGCATTTGAGGGGATAGAACAGGAGGATTGGGATGCCGATTACAACAGCAATCTTGCTTCATTTATCGGAAAGGACGGCACTTCGGCAAGGATCAAGGAGCTTTCGCATCTGATCAACAAGCTTAATTATCATCTTAATCCATATATCGGTTTCTTCCTTAACCTGTTCCTGCTTTGGGATATTCGCCAGATTATCGCCATTGAAAACTGGAAGCGTAACAACCGCCAAAACCTCGAGAAAGCCTTTGATGTTATTGCTGAATTTGAAGCACTGATCAGCTTATCGAGCATGCACATTAACAACCCGCAATGGGCGTTTCCTATTATTGTCGATGGTGCCGCCTACTCCATAACAGCCAAACAGATCGCGCATCCGCTTATCAATCCCGACTACGCGGTTAAAAATGATTATGAGTTGGAGGACACCTACAAGATCGATATTATTACGGGTTCTAACATGGCCGGCAAGAGTACTTTTTTACGAACCATTGGCATCAATACCGTGCTGGCCTTATGCGGTGCGCCTGTTTGTGCGGAGAGTATGGCCGTGTCCGTAATTACTATGGTAAGTTATATGCGTATCAAAGATTCGCTTAACGAGAGTACCTCTACCTTTAAAGCCGAACTCGACCGCTTACAAATGCTTTTAGCCGCAGTTGAAAGCGACGAAAAGATCTTTTTCCTGATTGATGAAATGCTGCGCGGTACCAATTCAGTAGATAAATATTTAGGCTCCAAGGCCGTGATTGAACGTTTGATCAGCAAGAATGGAGTGGGGCTTGTTGCCACCCACGATTTACAGATTGCCCATTTGGAACAAAAATATCCCGATTATGTGCGTAACTTCTATTTCGATATTCAGGTGGTAGATGGTGAAATGTTGTTTGATTACAAGATTAAGAATGGTGAATGTAAAACCTTTAATGCATCGCTATTGCTCAAACGCATAGGGATAGATACAGAAGCTAGTAATTGAAAGTAACCTTCGCTACAATCATTCGCCCCGGAATTTTATATACGCTATTGGTATAGGTATTAGCCGATAAGTATGCTGTACTGTATGTTTTGGTGTTTAGTAAGTTAAGTGCGTTTAACTCTATGTCGATCTTACTTTTGGTAAAACGATAACGGCCGTTAAAGTCGGCGAAAGAATAATTAAGGTCGTTCATATTGGGCTGATGGGTGTAATAGTTATCGCCCGACAGCGTGAAATACAAACTGCTTATCGGTACATAAGTTATGGCCGCGTTATGCTGTAACTGGTTAAAAGCATTTCCCGGTGCAGCCGATGATTGGCTGACGTTATGGCTGAAGTTGATCTTGTAGCTGAAATTTATGGTGCTGCTTACCTTGGTTTCAATGCCTGCGTTAACAGTTGTGATCTTGTTTTGATAAGGTAACAATTCACCGTTAAAGATCTGGTTAGAGCGGCTCGACTGCCATGATGCTCCGCCGCTAAAAGTGGTATGCAAATCGAAATTATATTTACTAATGCTACCCATAATCATCCAGCTATCAGTCGAGTTTTGATAAGGCAATACAATTCGCTGTTGAAAGTTGGGCGTAATGTTGCTGTAGGCAATATTATTGGCATCGGTATGGCTGTAGATGGTGTTAATGCCAAAGAAGAACATATCGATAGCCTTACGGTAATTAAAGCCCAGCCCGGCGTTTTGCGTTTTGGTTTCGGTTAGTCCGGCATTGTTAGCATACAGACTGCGATAATTTGTTAATATGTACCCCCGGTAAACGTTATTTATGTCGCCAATGTTGTTGCGATAATTGTAGCTCAGGGTGATGTAGTTTTCAATGCCGGTTAAGTATTTTAGGGAAACCTGCGGATTTACGTATAAGCGTGTAAGCGATTCGTCGAGCTGGTAAAGCGGTTCTTTATAGCTGGTTTGCTGTAGCGTAACAGGCACGGTAACAGCAAGCTTTAACTTTTTACCAGGGATGTCAAACCCTGCTTCCGCAAAGAATTTTTTACGGGTCCAATCGAGATTGTTGGCAGCGCTGTCAAGCGCCGGACGGGTGCTTTGATCATTTTGAACCGTATACAATAAAGAGTTTAATTGCTGCGACTGAATATTAAAACCCGCCTTGTATTTCTGCGTGATCAAATCGCCGGGTAGTGTAAATAGCACATAGTTGTTAGTTGCCCACGTAGGCACGTTAACGGTTTGCACCAATTGTTTATAAGGTTGGCTGTTGTTAAAAATACTAGCGTTTAGCCCCGGTTCAATGGTGCGAATTTCGGGTTCGGTAATATGATCAATGTAGGAGTAGAGGTTAACAATAGTGCCCGATTTCAGCGTCTGCATAAAACTTAACTCGTTGGAGAAATCGCGGAGGTTATCCTTTAGTTTTTGATTAGCGCTGTTGCCGTTAGTAGTTAGTGCCGAGTAACTGGTGTTGTAATTTACATCGCCCATCAAAGCATCGTTCAGGTAAAACTTTTCTTTGTTAATGTTCAAATTAAACTGGGCATGCAGCAGGTCTGGGCGTTTCTTGTTTTTCTGCACTTCAGTATAGGTAATAGTATCGCCGGGTAGGTAAGTCTGTGTCAGCTTTTGGTAGTCCTGCTTTTGGGTATCGTGCAGGTAAGATATATTAGCCTTTAATTGCACATCTTTTTTAATGTTCACCAGGTTGTTGAGATTAAGTAAGCCCGATTGATTGAATAGATACCGGCTGGTGGGCAGATTAGGGTTACCAGCCGCACCCAAAGAAAGCTCAGTAGTAGGTTTATTATTGTCTACACGACTGTTATACTCACTCATATTATGCGATGTGAGGTCCCATGCCACATCATTGCCAGTGTTATTGCCCTTCAGATAGTTTATCGCCTTGTATTTATCCTTCAGCATAATGGCGTTAATATTTTCGTCGTATTTACCCGGCAAGCCGGCTCCGATGGTAGCCTGTCCCATCAGTTGTAATTGGGCTTCTTTTTTTATGGTGATATTTAAGGCTACATCATCGCTCAGTACCTTGTTCTGCAGCATCTTTACCGGTTGGTGATTTTCCATTACCTGCACCTTATCAACCGCGGCGCTGGGGATGGTGCTTGTGGCAATGTTATACTTGTCATCTAGTAAATTATCACCACCGATATAGAAATTGGATATAGACTTGCCGTTGTAGCTGATCTTGCCGTTGGCATCAACCGCAATACCTGGCAGCTTTTTAATCACATCCCCAATCACCCTGTCTTGCGGACCGCTGAAGTCCGATACCTTGTAGTTCAACGTGTCGCCACTGGTGCGTAAGCGTGGGCGATTGTCTTTGACGGTAACCGTTTTTAGTTGATGGTTAGTCATCGAGAGGGCGAAATTATAGGGTGTGTTAAGATCCGTAACAGGTTTGCTTTGTTTGGTAAAGCCAATGCAACTCACTTCAAGTATCAGGGTCTTTTTGTCTGCGTCGGCAGGTACAGCGAGGCTGTACATACCCCTATCATTACTTACCGTATAGGCGATAATGGTATTGCCACCGGCTTTTAGGTTAACGCCTGCAAACGATACCACCTTGCCCAGGCTATCTTTAACCGTTCCATGCAATGTTTGCGCGTAGATAGTATGTGCCGATAGAAGCGCCCACAAAAACAATAAGATCGATATGATTATCGCTTTCATTTTTTCTCAGGTAATTCGATAGGATTATTAATAGTGCGGCTAAAGGTGTTGTCGCTTTTGGTGATATTGATTGACTTGATCTTGCTTACATCAATATTATCCATTGGTGACCGTGAGCTTTTAGTAGATGGCATTTTGCTAAATGCCGCTGGGTCGGTTTTTTGCAGATCCTTTAAGCGAACAAGTTCTTTATCGGTAGTCCGGATTACGTCATTTGGCAGGGCAACAGTCAGATTTTTCTGGCTAACATCTTCCATCCCTGCAAACTCAAATATTACTTCCTTTTTGCTGTCGGTGGCTTGTACAATTAGGCCCGGCAATCCATTTAATTTCCATGGCCCGCTATGAAACGGCAGGTCGGCGCAAAACCAAGCCTCATAATCACGACCTTTAAAATGTGCCGTCGCTTTTTGGCAATGCAGGGTATTGATGGTTGTTGTATCATTAGTTATTGTCCATTTAAAAGCCGGGAGGGGCTCCTCTGTCAGGTAAAAGTTGATCAGTTTTTGCTTAACGAACATCTTTCTTTCTGCTGTAAACAGAAAGTATTCATTCTCGGCAACTGTGCGCATACCTGATATAGTAAGGTCGACATGATTAGGATCGGGAGCATTTTTAAATTGCTGGCTGATCTCATTGTTCATCCTCTCTATTTGTAACCGCGCATCAATGCTGATGTAGGCGCTGGCGTTGCGGCCGAGCAGTAACTCCAAATTCTCTTTGTAAGGCTTTTCCCTCTGGGTGGTATCCCTAATATGCGTAAAGTGATACTTAACCAAAGCCTGTGCAGGCTCTGGTTTTTGGGCGTAAACAGAACTGACGGCCAATAAAAGGGCGATAACCGTATAAAATAGCGATTTCATAAAGTGATTATGGTTTAGGTTATTATTTCTTTTCGTCCAGTTCTATAGGATTGTTATTTACAGGTTTAACGGAGTTGGGCGCCGACTGAATTTTAATTACCGGACCTTGGCCACCCGGAACCACCATGCCAGAACCCGCCACTGCCGACTGAATAAATGCCTGCGGATCTTTGTCGCGCATTTCTTTTAAGCGGGCAAGTTCTTTTTCGGTACTTCTGATGCCTTTTTCGGGAAGGGCAATCATATAATCTGGGATGTTACCGTTGCCGTTGTTGGCGTCGCCAAGTACAAACACTTTCACGCCCGGCATAGGCGCTGCATCTGCAACTGCGGTTTTAACGGTAGTGTCTACAGTTTCAGTTCCGTCAAACTTAAATACAATCTCGTTTTTGGTGTCAGCGGCTTGCAGTATTAATCCCGGTAAACCATTCAGTTTCCAGGGGCCTGCATGGAAGGGGAGGTCGGCGCAGAACCAGGCCGTATAGTCGCGGCCTTTAAAATGAGTGCTTGCTTTTTGGCAATGGTAGCCACCAATGGTTAAAGTGTCGTTACTTATTTTCCATTGAGGGGCGACGGCGGGTTCTTCGATAATGTAACTGTTAAACACCTGTTCCTTGCGGAACGCCTTGTGTTCGTTTAGAAAGTAAAAATACTCTGTAGTGGTGCCGGCATTGCCTTTCATATTTACGTTGAAGTTTTGCGGTCCACCGGCACTTTCTTTCATCTGCTTCGCGAGGTCGGCCTGCATTTGGGCCGAACGCAATTTGCGGTCGAGGCTTTTGTATACACTGGCGTTGGCACCAACTAAAAGCATCATGTTTTCGGTATAGGGCTTATCCTTATTCAGGGTATCTCGCACATGGGTAAATTGGTAGTGGACTATTAGTTTGGCGGTGTCTGCTTTTTGTGCAAATGTTGCCTTAGCTGCCAGTAGCAGAGCTGATAAAATGATATGTTTCGGTTTCATAACGTTTGATTAGTTAAGGAATAATCAAACATAACTAACTGTTTAGTTATATACAACTAATTAATTAGTTAAAAAATGTTAAAAGAAATTCGTTTAGCTCGAAAGGTCTGTGTTTGCTATTTCTTTTTCCTCTCGGATAGCTCAATAGGGTTGTTAATTTTTAGAGCACTAGTCTCATCTGAATGCATTTTGGCTAGCGACTGTACCATAGCGTCTGGGGGCGAAGGTACTCCGGATGCAATCATCGATGCTCTGACAAACTCTTCCGGATCTGTTTCACGTAACTTTTTAAGTCGATCAAGTTCCTTTTCAGTGGTTTTAATCCCTTTTTCGGGCAGCATAATAATATACTCGGGATTTTTATAGTCTATGCCCTGCACAATTGTTGTTACACTTACACCCGGCGTTCTGGTTAGCATTGGTGCAGGTTTTCTTGCTGGGATTAGCATCGATGCTGTAATTGGTGAAATGCCGTCAAATTTAAATAATACTTCATTTTTAGAGTCGGCGGCTTGTAGAATTAATCCAGGTAAGCCGTTGAGCTTCCATGGGCCAGCATGAAAAGGTAGATCGGCGCAGAACCAGGCTACATATTCGCGGCCTTTAAAATGGGTGCTCGCTTTTTGGCAATTATAACCTCCAATGTTTAAGGTATCTTTAGCTATTCTCCATACGGGAGAACTAGCAGATTCTTCAATTAGGTAAGTATTAAAGACAACTTCTTTTCGATAGGTTTTGTGCTCGTTTAAATAATAGAACCACTCCGTTGTTGAGTTCGACGACATAGTTGTAGCGTTTGAAAAATATGCGCCTGCAGTCCCCTGTTTTAATAGGTTTGCCTGTAGCATCTCAAGCCTCCGCCTGCGATCCAGGCTTTTGTATACACTAGCGTTGCGACCGACGAGCATCATCATATTTTCGGTGTAGGGTTTGTCTCTGTTCATGGTATCGCACACATGAATAAACTGATACTGAATTACAAGTTTAGCCGTATCGGGTATTTGCGCTATCGCGGTTCTGAAAAGTGTTAGTAAGGCGAGTAAAATCGCCGTTGATGATTTCATGATTTAGGTTAATTTTCCTATTAAACCAAAAACTTAGTCATTTATTATTTCGCGACAAATTTTTGTATGGTATTACTGTAGGAGGAGAGTTGTTTGATAATCAATGTTTTGATGGTTGTTCAATGCAAATCAATTAACGCATTATCAATACCTGTGTATAATTTATATACGTTACAAATTGTACTACGGTAGCCATTATGTTACATTAGCAACTATATTTATCGGCAATAGCGAGAGCCATTTATTCGGGCTAAAAATAAGGTGATGTGTGTGAGTGGTTTGTTCCGGATGGGCTTTACGAGGCATCACTTAAACGCATTAAACTATGGATAATTTTTTAGCCGCCCGTTCGCAAATGGCCGTTTCATTGGGCTTTCACATTGTGTTTTCGTGTATCGGTATGGTTATGCCGTTTTTTATGGCGGTGGCCCACTTTTTATGGTTGCGAACCGGTAACGAAAACTATAAGAATATCACCAAGGCCTGGAGCAAGGGCGTTGCCATATTTTTTGCAACCGGGGCAGTATCGGGTACCGTATTGTCTTTCGAACTAGGTTTACTGTGGCCGGAGTTTATGAAACACGCCGGACCAATCTTCGGGATGCCTTTCTCTTTAGAAGGAACTGCGTTCTTTATAGAAGCCATCGCGCTCGGTTTCTTCCTTTACGGCTGGAACACCTTTAATCGCTGGTTCCATTGGGTTACCGGGGTAGTGGTAGGGGTAAGCGGTATTGTATCGGGTATATTGGTGGTAGCGGCTAACAGCTGGATGAACAGTCCCTCGGGATTTGATTATATAAACGGTAAGTACACCAATATCGATCCAATTAAAGCTATGTTTAATGATGCCTGGTTTTCGCAAGCCCTGCACATGACCATTGCCGCATTTGCCGCAACCGGTTTTGCTGTTGCAGGCATCCATGCATTAATGATTATCCGTAAACAGAACGTAGGGTTCCATGCTGCGGCGTTTCGTATTACCGCGATGTTTGCTGTGGTAGCAGCAATTTTGCAACCTTTAAGCGGAGATATTTCGGCCAAATTTGTGGCAAAAAATCAACCAGCTAAGCTAGCGGCGATGGAAGCTCATTTTAAAACCCAAACTTATTCGCCATTAATTATTGGGGGCGTACCTGATACCAAAAATCAGGAAGTAAAGTATGCGGTTGAATTACCGGGTATGCTGAGTTTGATGGTGAATGACAAGTTTGACTCGGAAGTAATTGGCTTAGATAGAATACCTGTTAAAGATCAGCCGCCGGTTGCAGTTACCCATTATGCTTTTCAGATTATGGTAGCGGCTGGCATGGTGATGCTGGGCATAAGTTTATTGTATCTACTGGCCGTATTTAAATTCAAGCAATGGCTCAGTAAAGAATGGCTATTTAAGATCTTTGTTGCGGCCACACCCTTAGGCTTCCTGGCTGTAGAGGCCGGGTGGACGGTTACAGAAGTTGGCCGCCAACCCTGGATCATCCAAGGCGTTATGCGCACTGCCGATGCCGTTACGCCGATGCCCGGTATTATGTATTCATTCTATCTGTTTACCGTGGTATATTTTTCGCTGGCAGTAGCGGTTACATTTTTGCTGGGAAGGCAAATTAAAATGGTACCAGTAATTTACGATCACACCAACCTAAACTTACAGTCATGATCTATGTAATTATCGGTTTTTTATGGGTGTCGCTATTAATATACCTGCTGATGGGCGGGGCAGATTTTGGAGCCGGTATCCTCGAGCTGTTTACCGCTAAAGATAATAAATCGCACGTGCGTAAAACATCTTATCAAGCCATTGGCCCAATTTGGGAGGCTAATCACATGTGGCTTATCATTGCTGTAGTTATATTATTTGTTGGCTTCCCGCAGGTTTACACAACGGTTTCGGTTTATCTGCATATTCCGCTGGTTATTATGCTGATGGGGATTATTGCCCGGGGCACAGCCTTTTCTTTCCGGAATTACGATGCTATTAAAGACAACATGCAGCGGGTGTACAACAAAATATATGTGTACTCCAGTTTTATTACGCCTTTGTTTTTGGGGGTGATTGCAGGAAGCGCGGTTTCGCGCAAAATTGATACAGAATCAAATTCCTTCCTTTCGGCGTATGTATACGATTGGTTTAACTGGTTCTCATTTTCGGTAGGATTCTTCACCGTTACGCTTTGCGGCTTTTTGGCTGCCATATTTTTAGTGGGCGAAGTAAAGGATGAGATTTCTAAACAAGCCTTCCGTCGTAAAGCAGTGAAAATGAATGTAGCAATGTTGATATGGGCGGTGATTTTGTTTGTAGCATCCATTGCAGATGGAATACCGCTTTTAAACTGGCTGTTCGGCAATATTATTTCGTTGCTCACCATCATTAGCGCGGCAATCGCTTTAGTGTTTTTGTGGATCGCTATTGTTAAAGACCAGGTTGCGATTATGCGTCTGATAGCCGGGTTTATGGTTACTATGCTGCTTATTGCAGTTACTTATGCCCATTACCCAAACATCGTACTGTTAAAAAATGGGGACGAACTGTCGCTCTTAAATCATAAAGCTCCCCAAAAAACAATTGATTCGCTTGGCATAGCATTATTGATCGGCAGTTTGTTTATTTTGCCTGCATTGTTCTACCTTGTGTATAGCTTCGGTAAAAGAAAGCACGGAACAGCACATCACAATTAATAAAGGATATTTTAAACAACTAACCGTTGTAATCCTTTATATATACCTAAGAGCGAAATAAACTGAATGAACTATCAAAAACTGGTAGATAAAATAGCCAGATATGTGGCGAAATATTTTGATGAGCACCCTCGTCCCGAATTAACGTATCACAACTTTGAGCATACCGAATACGTGGTTAAGGCGGCCTGCAAAATAGCAGAACACTACCAGTTAAGTAATGAAGATCTGTTTATTCTCACCGCTGCAGCGTGGTTTCACGATGCCGGCTATTTGGTGCAACAGCACGAGCATGAACATTGCAGCACACGTGTAGCACAGGAGTATTTAGCTAAACACGATGTGGATCCCGCCATTATTGATCAGGTATCAACCACAATTATGGCCACTTGTATGCCTCAAAAGCCAACTACGGTTTTAGGCCAGATTTTGTGCGATGCCGACTTATACCATCTTTCTAAGAATTCATTCAAAAAGAAAAGCGAAAGCCTTCGACAGGAATTAGAAGCGGTGCTTAACCGTACCATAACTCAGGAGCAATGGTGGCCGGATACGGTTTCCTTTATGGAGCACCATACCTACACAAGCGATTACGGCCGCAGGGTACTTGCAGACAAAAAGGCTGAGAATCTGGCATTGCTGAAAGCAGAGATTGCAGCCAATACCAAAATCGAAGAACTTCACCAAAAACATGAAGAAGAACTGAAGGCTGATGGTATAGCTACAGAGAAGGATCAACCTAAAAAGAAAAAGAAAGACCGCCCGGAGAAGGGTATCGAAACGATGTTCAGGATAACATCGAGCAATAATCAACGACTTAGTGATATGGCAGATAAAAAAGCGCATATCCTGATCACCGTTAATTCTATTATTCTATCAGCTATTATTACGCTGGTGCTAAGGAAGCTGGACGAAAGTACTTTTTTGCTGGTTCCTTCGTCAATATTATTGCTGGTTAGTTTGGCATCTATGACGTTCTCTATCCTGGCCACAAGACCTGCCGTTCCCAACGGAACTTTTGACCAAAATGATTTGGATAACCATACTGTTAACCTTTTATTCTTCGGTAATTTTTATCGCATGGATCTCGACAAGTATGCCGACGGTATGAAAATGGTTATGGAAGATAAGGACTTTTTGTATGGTACATTGGTTAAAGATGTGTACTCGCAAGGCGCGGTTTTGGGACGAAAATATCACCTGCTCAGATACGCATACAACATTTTTATGTATGGCCTTATCGTGGCTATTGTCGCGTTCATTGTAGCCTCCGTGATCTTCCAGATGAACGGTGGCGAGTCTTACGTTTAGTGTCTAAAAGCGCGGCCGGAAACCGTATTGTCAATATTTATAGCTCCAATATCAACTCAATGTAATTGAAACGCTAATTTCAATGCAATGGACTAACCCTTGATAAACAAATTCGTAATATTATCCATCGAAACTTATTTTGCCTTGCGATAGATGATGCCGCCGTGGCGCACCCCGCTCTGAAATATGGTTTCGGAATACAATACACACCTTACTTATGCGCAAAATATATACACTGATTATAGCAACGTTTGCATGGTTTTCTGTGCAGGCGCAAACTGCTCCGGGCAAAGCTTTTCCCGATAGTATTGTTGTTAAAGTACATCCCTCTTACGATAATGTAACCGGCATACACCGTTGGCTTTTTGGCGAAAATTATCGTAAGGAGTGGGCTGCTTCGGTAAAACTTCCTGTGATACATATTTCGCAGGTTTATGGCGGTCTGCATCCGCTAAGAGAGGGCGGTGGCATGCAATCTAAATCGCTGCGATTGGTAGATAAAAGAGGCGACGAGTGGGTGATACGCAGTGTAGAGAAAACCCCCGATAAACTATTACCAGAAGACTTTAGAGGAACCTTTGCTATCGACTGGTTAGATGACGCCATGAGCGGTCAGCACCCGTTTTCGGCCTTAGTGATGCCGCCATTGGCCGAAGCTGCACATGTGCGCCATGCAAACCCGGTGATAGGGGTTTTAGCGTCAGACACTGCTTTGCATGAGTATAACCCGAAGTTTACCGGCCTTGTTGTTTTGCTTGAGGAGCGTGAACCGGGAGGCGAATCGGATAATACTATCAAGATGTTAAATAACCTCAAGGCCGATCATGATGTACGCTACGATGGTGATGCTTTTTTACGTGCCCGTATGCTTGATCTGCTGGTTGCCGACTGGGACCGCCACGAAGATCAATGGCGATGGATAAGCCATAAACAGAATAAAGAGAAAATTTACGAACCTGTTCCGCGCGACCGTGATCAGGTATTCCACGTTTCCCAAGGTGTATTCCCAACCCTGGCAACTTTGCCGTGGATAGACCCCTTGCTTGATGATTTTGAAGGTGATATTCCTCGTCCCCAATACTCGTTGTTTAAAACCCGTTTTATGAGGCCATACCCCGATGCCCAGATCGGTTATGAGCATTGGATGCAATTGGCAAATGAGTTTGTAAAAGCAGAAACTGATGAGGTATTGGAGGCTGCGCTTCGCCGCCTACCGCCCGAGGTGTACAAGATGCGCCACGATGAATTGATAGCCAAACTTAAAAAACGTAGAGACAATGTCCCGGTTGCGATGGACGAGTACTATCATTTCGTTAATAAAAATGTCGACATCCGTACCAGCGATAAAAACGAGCTGGTAACCATATCTGATGGGCCGAACAACGGCATGCATGTTGTAATTACCAAGCTGGATAAGAATGGCAAGCCAGGTGTAGTAATTATGGATGCGAATTATGCTCCTGAAATTACCAGGGAAGTAAGATTATATATATCGGGAGGCGATGATAAGGTGCAGGTAAATACTAATACCTGCGACGTTAAATTACGCATAGTTGGCGAGTATGGCAGCAAGACTTACGATGTTAAGCAAGCGAGCAATAACATAGATGTTTACAGCAGAAAAGATAGCGTGCAATTTACAGGGGATGCCAGCAGGCTGAACAGGCATTTGAGTAATGATACCTCGAATACGCATTTTGTACGAAGCAATGGCTACAACGTGTGGATGCCATTGGCAACAGGTTCTATCAACGCTGATGATGGATTTTTGTTAGGTCTGGGTTTTAAGTACACCGGTCAGGATGGCTTTCGCAAAGTACCCTACACTACGGTGCAGCAATTAATGTTGACTCACGCTTTTGCTACCGATGCATTCCGCATTAACTACCTTGGCGAATGGACGCAGGTTATCGGGAAGGCAGATTTTACCCTAGCGGCGTTTATCAAGGCACCCAATACAGCAAACTTTTTCGGCCGTGGTAACGAAACTACACTGAATAAAGATGGCGATGACTATCGCAGGTTTTACCGCACGCGTTTTAATACTTATGAGGTAGACCCTGCTTTACGCTGGCATTTAGGGGTTGGTAATACCATTAGCGCTGGTCCGTCATTGCAATACTATCACATGGACGAAAGTAAGAATGCCGGCCGGCTGATCACTTTTCCGAACCGGATCAATTCGTACGACAGCACAACCGTTAATCAGAATAAAACACATTTGGGCGTTATCGTAAACTTTATCAGTAATCATAGAAATAGCCTGGTGCTGCCAAATAAGGGTTACTATTTCAGCGTTCTGTTGCAAGGATATGAGGGATTGAATGATTACGCGAAATCCTTTGCCCAGATCAAGCCTGAGTTTACTATCTATCAGAAACTGAATTCGAGCGGCACATTTGTGCTCTCGGACCGTGTTGGTGGTGGTGTGAGCATTGGTAAACCTGCGTTTTATCAATCCATGTTTTTGGGCGGCCAAGGTAACCTGTTAGGCTATTTGCAAAATCGGTTTGCAGGCCAGCATATGGTTTACAATAACCTGCAAGCCAGGTTAAAACTATTTAAGATTGCAAGCTACATTGTACCCGGCGAATTAGGTATAGGCGGGTTTTATGATGTCGGCCGGGTTTGGGTAAACGGAGAAAGCTCTAACGAATGGCACCAGGGCACAGGCGGAGGGCTTTATTTTGTGCCTGCCGGGGTAACTATTATTCAGGTATTAGCAGGGCACTCAAAGGAAGGTTGGTATCCTTATATTTCTTTTAACTTCAGGATCTGATATAATAAGTAATGCTTGCGGTTATCTACCCGCAAGCATTGTTTTAGCTCTGCTAAATATATTACCCTGGCCTGCGCGATTGCGGTAAGCTACAAAGAGTAGTGCAGATAGGATGCCGATAATACCCTCAATCCCCATGGCTATTCTTGGTCCCATTGAGCTGGCCAATACGCCGATCATTAAACTCCCTATCGGGATAACGCCTTGGTAAGCCATCACGTAGTAACTGATTGCTCGTGAACGCATGTTAGGTGCGGCATGAGTTTGTATAAAAGTATTGATGGCCGAAGTCTGCGCCATCATCCCGATGCCGGTAATTGTCATGAATACGAGGGCCACTGGGAGCATTTTAGCATAGGATAAGAATAGTACACTTGCACCGAACAAGAGGCTGGCAATGGTGATGATCTTCATTAACCCCTTATTGTTTTTGAGGTTAGCGAGGTAAACGGCACTGATTACAGAGCCTAAGCCAGCGGTACTCTCAAACCAGCTGAATGTTTTGGCATTTCCGTTAAAAATATCTTTGGCGAAGATTGGCATCAGGGTATTAAACGGTATCACAAACATACTGCTGATACCCAGCATAATAACCAGGCTGCTAATGTCCTTATCTCCCGAAACATATTTGAAGCCCTGTTTAAGTTCTGTCCAGATATCTGTTTGAGGTTTAGCTACAGCGGTCAGGTTCAGCTTCATCATAAATAAACAAGTGAGTACAGCGATATAGCTCAGGAAATTACTAATGAAACAGAAGTCTTCGCCCAGCGTACTCAATATGATACCCGCAACCGCCGGACCTGCAATACGTGCAATATTAGTCATGGTTGAGTTCAGGGCGATGGCATTAGGCAAATCTTCTTTATTATCCACCATTTCCACCATTAGCGATTGTCGGCAGGTGATATCAAAGGCATTGATCACACCCTGAATTAAGCTTAAAATTACAATCCCGGGTATGCTATAAAATTTAAAGAAAATCATGGCAGCCAATGCACCGGCCTGCAACATTGAAATTACCTGAGTATATACCAATACCTTAAAACGGTTGTGCCGTTCTATATAACTACCGGCATAAGGAGATAAAACCAGTGAAGGGATTAAGCTTACAAAACCTACAATACCCAACAATACCGCCGAACCGGTTAAGCGGTAAACCAGCCAACTAACGGCTGTTTTTTGCATCCAGGTGCCTATAAGTGATACGGATTGACCGTAGAAGAAGAGTTTAAAATTTCGGTATTTTAAAGATCTGAGTACATTCATATCGAGCGATTTTATTTGAGCTTTAAGCCGGCGAGGTAATGGGGGCTTGTTGCTGCTTTTCGTTGATACAAAAATCGGTATTATGATTACATTTGTAAAATAGATTGTTTTAATGATATTGATAGGTAAAAACGATTAATAATGGAACTAAGGCAATTAGGTTATTTTGTAAAGGCGGCAGAACTTTTGCACTTTACAAAGGCGGCAGAAGCGGTATATATCACGCAATCGACCCTCTCACAACAGATTAAATTATTGGAGCAGGAGCTAGGCATGCCATTGTTCGATAGGTTGGGTAAACATGTAAGTTTAACAGAAGCCGGAAACGTATTTTTAACCCACGCCCGGCGCATTTTGCTCGACGTTGACAAGGGCCGACAGGCCATAAACGATTTAAACAATATGCTGGCCGGTGAGCTGCGGATAGGGGTAACCTATGCCTTTACGTCACTCATTTTGCCGGTACTGCCTATATTTTCCAAGAAGTTCCCGAAACTCAAGATCAACCTCGAATACGGTGCGCCTGAAGATCTGGAGTTAAAGTTAAAGCAATCGGAGTTAGACCTTATTTTGGCTTTCCATAATCAAAGCAACGACCCCGATTTTGATTTGCAGCCACTTTCTAAATCAAATATTGTGATGGTGGTGGCTAAAACCAATAAGCTGGCTAGGCTAAAAAGCATCAGCCTTAAAGATGTGCTCGACTTTAATCTTATCCTGCCGGCCAAAGGGTTTAGCTCGCGCAATTTTGTTGACGAACTGTTTGAGAAAAAGAAAATCAAGCCCTCAATCCGAGTGGAGCTAAATGATATGCACTCACTTTTATCATTAGTGCAAAACGGCGAACAGGTGAGCATTATTAATGAAAAGGCGCTCATAGGCTGGGATAAATTAGTGGCAATACCCATTACGGGTAATAAGCTTTCACGGCAATCTTACATCATTTGGAACAAGGGAGCCTATCGCAAAAAGGCCGCGGTAATTTTTGCCGAAGAGCTTTTGAAAGTAAGCAATGCCCTGTAAATTTTGTTGGGTGCAAAGCAAAGTTGTATCTTATGCCTTAACTGAAACCCTTGATTACGAAATATGGTAGTAGAGACCTCCATTTTATGTATTGCATTGGTACTGGCTATTATTGCCTTTGTAATGATCGCCCATAAGCTTAAACTAGCTTATCCCATGGTTTTGGTGATTGGTGGTTTAGTACTAAGCCTGATACCCGGTTTACCCAAGGTGAGCATTAACCCCGAACTGATATTTATCATCTTTTTACCTCCGTTGTTGTTCGAAGCAGCCTGGCAAACTTCGTGGAAAGACTTTTGGAAGTGGCGTAGGGTCATAACCAGTTTTGCGTTTTTAATTGTGCTGCTTACCGCATTGGTGGTGGCAATTGTGTCGAGTAATTTGATACCGGGCTTTACCTTGGCGCTTGGTTTTTTGCTCGGCGGGATTGTTTCACCTCCGGATGCCGTTTCGGCCACGGCCATTTTAAAGAATATTAAGGTACCCAAACGCACCAGGGCCATCATAGAAGGCGAGAGCCTGCTTAACGATGCCTCGAGCTTAATTGTATTCAGGTTTGCGCTTATTGCCGTGGCCTCAGGCCAGTTTGTGTTTCATGAGGCCGCATTTAGCTTTGTGCTGGTTGTGGTAATGGGCGTAGCCGTTGGCTTAGGCATAGCGCTTATTTACTACGCCATACACAGATGGTTACCCACCGATGCCAATATCGATATTATCCTTACCCTCACCACTCCGTATGTGATGTACATCGTGGCCGAGAGACTGCATGTTTCGGGGGTGTTGGCGGTAGTGAGCGGCGGGTTGCTGCTCTCATCAAAAAGTCACCAGTTTTTAAGTACCACCAGCAGGTTGGCTATTAGCAACGTATGGTCGGCGTTGGGTTTTTTGTTTAACGGGGTGGTGTTTATGCTTATCGGCCTCGAACTACCCGAAATCATCCGGCAGTTGGGCGATATCAGTTTAATGACCGCTATCGGTTATGGCGTACTTATAACCGCGCTTTTAATGGTGTTAAGGGTAGCGTGTACATTTGGGGCATCTGTTTTTACGGTTTTCATCAGCAGGTACATCACCACAGCTGATAACCGCCCGGGATGGAAGGGGCCGCTGGTTTTTGGTTGGGCAGGCATGCGTGGGGTAGTGTCGCTTGCTTCGGCGTTGTCGGTGCCATTTTATTTGAGTAATGGGCAGCACTTTCCGCAGCGTAACCTTATTTTGTTTATCACTTTTACGGTGATCTTGCTTACGCTTTTGATACAGGGGTTAACGCTTCCGTGGGTGGTAAAATGGGTTAATTTAGATGACCCCGACCACCTTTTACCTGCTAACGAACTCAATACCCTTATCCGCAAAACCCTGGCACGGACCAGCCTGTCTTACATCAACGCAGAATATGCCGATGCGCTTAAAACTAATAAGCCCTTGCAGCAGTTGAAAACCATGTATGAAAATGAGCAATGTTTCTCGATGGACGACGACGGCAAATCAAAGGAATACCAACGCATTTATAATGAATTGCTCGACCGCCAACGGGCCTGCCTCGAAGAACTTAACAAAATGCCCCAGGCCGATGAAGAGCTGATTCGCCGGTATCATAGCCTGCTTGATATTGAGGAAGAAAAGGTAAGGATGCGTTACGCCAACGACGAGTAATTCACACCTAAAAGTGGTGCATGTGGTGCATTGCACCGCATGCACCACTGTGTTCCTACTTAAAAGTCATTGTTTTTGATTTTTTTTTGGCTTATTTTGTTGGTAATTAATTAGTTATGGGAATGACTTTAAAGTAGGTAAAATCGGCACAAGTTCCACTCTTAATTACTTTTAAGTCATTTTTATTCCAATTTGTCATTGCGAGGTACGAAGCAATCTCGTAACTATACAGGTTGGATATGCTTACCTTACGACGAGTTTGCTTCGTACCTCGCAATGACAATGTTTTGAGGTTCGGGGTTAATTCCCCAGCAACCGCTCTGCCCTCATCAAATTATCAGTCGACTGCAGGATCTTGTCCCTTAACTTCGGATTATAACCGGGGTTGTTTTTCAGAAACTCGGCTACCACCTGCACCGCTTCCTTGCTTTGGTAGTTGCCGAATATAGATCCAAGCCACGATTGAGGGAAAAAGATATCGCCCGTTTTCTGGATTTCTTCTAATAGCTCCAAGCTTTTAGGCAAATATTTCACTGATGTGCTTTGACGAAGCGGATGGTTTAAATAAGATAATGCGCTGGTAACCCAGGCTTCCTTTTGCCGGTTTTTTCGGTCGGATAGGCTATTGAAAAAGTTATCGCGCACCTGTGGGTCTAAAGACAAGGCAGGCATCATGAATTCTATGCGCTTTTTTCGATCGGTGTTGGTAATACGCTCTTCCTGTTGTTTTAAGATGCTGGTTGTGGTGTCGCTTTTCAGGGCTACAGAAAAGGCTAAGGAGGTATAATCTTCTTCGGTTAATTTAACCCCCGCAGGTGGTTGTTTTTGCAGCCAGATGTTGTAGATATTGCTTTGGGCAGCTGCACTCAAATAAACATCCTGGTAGGCCCTAAACAGTATCTTTTTGTTATTGGCCGCTGTCTGCTGTTGCATAGCTTCCCAGAAAGATTGCTCTACCCTGGTCGATAGGTTTTGCCTTGTCGCTGGAGTTACAAACTCCCAATAAATGCTGCCGATGTAGCCGGTAAGCATCCGCAGGTTCATTTCGTTTTTTTCAACTACAAGTCCCTTCATAAAAAGACTTAATAATTCATGGGGCTTGAAATAACGCCCTGCCAGCATGTTTTCATAAGCAGAAATATAAAGCGAAGCCCTTTGCAAGGGGCTTTCTATCTCAAATAAATTGCCTGTAGCGTTAACGTCGGTAGGGAACAAACCATAACCGATGCCATCAGAATTAAAGATTACATATTGTGGCTTGCCCAGGCCCTCTGCGGTTTTAACAGCCACTTTATCGCCCTGCATGTTTACAGTAAGAGTTTTACTGTTGGTGGGGTAAACCAATGTAATGCTAAATGCTTGCGGCCATACACGCTGTTCGCCAAATTCGGCATGCTGGGTTATCGTAAACTGGCTAATCTTGTTACCAGCATAGCTAATATGATAATCAAAAACCGGGCGGCCGGGCTGATTTACCCAAACCTTGTTCCAGGCATACAGGTCGGTTTTGCTGTGTTTGCTTAATATGGCGATCAAATCGTTCCATGTGGCATTGGTGTAGGTGTATTTTTTTAGATACTGCTGTATCCCAAGTCTGAAGTTTTCTTTCCCCATCAATAACTCCAGTTGGCGCATCATAATGGGGGCTTTGTGATAAATTATGTTGCCGTACATAGAGCCTGCATCCTGTAGATTATCCAACTGTTGGCGTATGGGGTTAGCGCCCTGCGTGCGGTCTATACCATAAGCGGCAGGATAGTGGTCTTGCAAAAACTTGAGGTTAAAAGTTTCGGTTCCCATCATTTTTTCGGTCACCTTATCGGCCATAAAATTGGCGAAAACTTCCTTCATCCATACGTCGTTAAACCACTCCATGGTCACCATATCGCCAAACCACATGTGTGCAGTTTCGTGCGAAATGAGGTTCGAGCGACTGATGAACTGGTCTTTCGTAGCACCATCATCCAAAAACAAGCTCGATGCTTTGTATTGCACTTCGCCCGGATGCTCCATGCCCCCGAACTGGAAATCGGGCACTGCCACAAAACCTACTTTTTGAAAAGGGAAGGGGATACCTGTCCAACCCTCTAAAAAGCTGATGGCGTTTTTATGGGCTATGAATACCGAATCGACACTTAGTTTTATTTTGGTTGGATCGGTTTCGCGGTATAAAAATTCGGCCGTATGCTTACCTACCGATTGCTTAACATCCGCGTATTTACCTGCAGTGAATGAAAATAGGTAAGTAGGCAGTTTATCCGAATTAGCAAAATGAAAGGTAGTGCGACTACCATTCACAACTGAATCCTTTTTAGCGCCATTTGCCAATACCTTCCATCCCGAAGGCACCTGCATGGTTAGCAAAAAACGGGCTTTCAGATCGGGCTGATCAAAGCATGGGAATACCGTACGTGCATGGTCGGGCACAAACAGCGCATAAAGATAATCGTCGTTGCGGTTAAGTGATTGGTCGCCTGTTTTAAATTTCAGCGCGATATTATTAACACCGGCATGAAGGTGTTGCTGGTCGACAATTACATGTTCGTTAAAAGCATTTACATCGATGGGTTTTCCGTTTACTATGAGGGATGTTATTCGCTCACCCGCTTGTTTAAAATCGAGTTGCAAAGGCTGAACTAGGGATTTTAAGGTAAAGCTAATGTTTTCCGTAGCGTCAATTAGCTGTGCTTTATCAGCCGGGATATCCAAATTTAAAGTGTATTGAATATTACTTACGGCGGTGCGCCTATAGGTAGCCAGTTTTAAGGAGACTCCCGTTTCTACCAAGGGACGAGCTCCCTGTGCAAAGCCCGAAGTTAAGCCGGTTAATAATAAAGCCGAGGTTAGGTATATCTTTAGTTTGGAGATCATTTTAATATCAATTCATTAACTGAACAATGGCACCGTAGCTCATCCAAGTCATGGTGACTACCACCGCAACACCAAGTATAGTGAGCCAAAGCGGTTGTTTATAGTTAGCTACAATTTTGTTACGATAAGCGGCTATCAGCATAATACCCAATGCCAATGGCAGGATCAATCCGTTGATAGCACCCACAGTAATAAGCGTTTTTACAGGCTTGCCTATTGCCAGAAATATACAACACGACACGATAATAAATCCAATAATGATATGCCTGTTGAATTTCAAGATAACCGGATGGAAGCTTTTAATAAACGAAACCGAGGTGTACGCAGAACCCACTACAGATGAGATTCCTGCCGACCACATTACCAGGCCGAATAATTTATATCCGATCTGTCCGCCAGCGAACTGAAACACTGAAGCAGCTGGATTATCCGGATTTAAGATATGTCCCGCACTCACTACGCCCAATGCAGCTATAAATAACAATAACCTCATTAACGAAGCCAATCCAACGGCGCTTAATGCTCCTTTGTTAATAGCGGGCAGGTTTTGGATGCCCGTTTGCCGCGCATCTAACAAACGGTGAGCCCCCGCAAAAGTGATATAGCCACCCACCGTACCGCCCACAATAGTTAGTACCGCACCAAAGCTGAATTTTGTTGGGTTAACCGAGCGCACAACCGCCTCGGCCAGTGGCGGATTACTTACGTAAGCAATGTATAAAGCAAGTAATATTTTAATGCAGCCCATGGTTTTAGCAAAGGTATCCATGGCTTTGCCCGCTTCTTTGTAAACAAAAATGCCGATGGCCACAATGGCGCTCATGATAGCCCCCTGACCAACGCTTACCCCCAATAGCACATTTAGCCCCAAGCCCGCCCCGGCAATATTGCCGATGTTAAAAGCCATGCCGCCCAAAAAAACTAAAAAAGAAATAAAATACCCCAGCCCTGGGAAAACCTCATTGGCGATATCCTGTGCGGGTTTATCGGCCACAGTAATAATACGCCAGATGTTAAGCTGGGCAATGGCATCTAACACAACAGAGAGTAAGATCACAAACCCGAAACTTGCACCAAGCTGAGCAGTAAAAACGGCAGTCTGCGTTAAAAAGCCCGGCCCAATAGCCGAACTAGCCATCAGGAAAGCTGCGCCTATGAGAATACTCCAGTTAAACTTTTTCTCAGCCGAAAGCAATGGATTTAAATTTAGTGGTTGTGGGGTGATTTGTATTATTTGTTATCCCTTTTAACATTTTTTTGCTCGTATCATGTAAGAGGCTGATTCGGATTATCTCTTGTAATCCGAGCGCAACGAATACCAGTAACCCGAAGAAGTGCGGAAAGGTGAATATGGTTGCAATAATTGAAATTATTAGAGGTATGAGTAAATCTATCTCATAACTCAATATGATTTTGGAATCGTAAACTTCGAATTTTCCCTTGTATATTGTTCTAAATTGTTTAGACCGCGATTTAAACCGTTTTATCAAAGTGATTGCGAGTTTGTTGTCATCAATTTTTAATATGCTATATTCTTTGCTGACATAATTAGATATGTTATTCATCAAAACCGATTGTTCCATATCAGTTTGCTGCGATGTTTTATATATAAGATTCAACCTAAGCATTTATACAGACGGAGCTTTAATCATAATGCCTTCGGCCTTTAACCGTTCATTAATCAGTTTGGCAAACTCAACCGCATGGGCGCCGTCGCCATGCAAGCAAAGGGTTTCAGCCTTTAGCGGGATATTTTTATTGCTGACGGATTGCACTTGCTGATGCTGCACCATTTGTAATACCTGGGCAATGGATTGGGCTTCATCGGTAATCATGGCGTTGCTTTGCGAGCGGGGAGTAAGTAAACCATCGTCCTGGTAAGTGCGGTCGGCAAATACTTCAGATGCTGTTGCCAGGCCGATTTTTTTAGCTGCATCGATCATTTGGCTGCCTGCAAGACCGTATAAAATGAGGCTCGGATCGAAATCATGTACGGCCTCTACAATGGCTTTGGCTAAGCTTGCATCTTTTGCCGCCATGTTATATAGCGCTCCGTGAGCTTTAACATGGTGCAGTTTGCCGCCTGCTGCTTTTACAAAACCATACAGTGCGCCAATCTGGTATACCGTCATCTGGTAAGCCTCGTTAGGCGTGATCTTCATTTCGCGGCGACCGAAGCCCTGCAGATCGGGCAGGCCGGGATGTGCGCCGATTGCCACACCTTTTTTAATAGCCATGGCTACGGTACGTTGCATTACTTCCGGGTCGCCGGCGTGGAAACCGCAGGCTATGTTGGCCGAGGTAATATGATCTAACAAAATCTCATCGTTGGGCATGGGGTAATTGCCAAATGCTTCGCCCATATCGCAGTTTAAGTCGATGGTTTGCATGGTATACTTTTCAATAATTATAAATATTTAAGCCGTATGGCCTCTCTCAGTTGCAGCAGTTCGGCTTCACGTTCAATATACAGCATTTCGGCAGTTTGGCGGCTGATGTCTTCAAAATAAATGGTGTCGCCGGGTTTAAACTGCCCACACAATGGCATATCAACAGAGGCTACCTGTGCAATGCGCGGATAGCCACCAGTGGTTTGGCAATCGGCCATTAGCATCACCATGGTGCCGTCGCCTGCAACCTGTATGGTGCCGGGTGTCACGCCGGTAGAAAGCAGTTCGTTTTTGATGATGCGGTTAATTGGTCCACCCTCTAAATGATAACCCATCCGGTTGCTGCGCTGTCCTAAAGTATAACCTTCGGACAGAAAATTAACAATAGAGATACCGTGAAACCAGTTAAACTCGTGCGCCGGTACTATACGGATGCGCTTGTTATCTGCGGGCTGAAACATGCGGCGGGCGATGCTCCAGTGCGCAAAATTGATATGAGCGCCTTTGAGGCTGCTTAATATTTTTGTAGAGGTATAGCTGAGGTTATCGCTTGCAGTCAGCACATCGCCCATTTGCAGTGCACGGCCCTTAAAGCCTCCTAAGCCAGCCGTGATGTAAGTGCTACGGCTGCCCAAAACTTCGGGTACATCGAAGCCCCCTGCAATAGCGAGGTATGTGCGGCTACCAGTGGGATTGTTAACGAGTTGTATCGAGGTTCCGGCCGGGATAAAATAGGGGCGTTCTTCGAGAATTACCGTTTCGCCGGCCTGTAGTATTGCGCCATCGCCCGCATAGGCCAGGAGCAAGTCGCTTTCGGCAATAAATTCGGCATCGGCATAAGTAAACTCAATTACAGCGGCATTATCGGGGTTGCCAAGAGCCATGTTGGCTGTGCGGGCCGATAAGCTATCCATAACACCCGAAACGGGCACGGCCTGCGAAAGATATTGCATGCGGCCGAGATCTTGTACGGTGCTCAATATACCGGGTTTAACTATACGGATCTGCATTATTTATTGATGGTATTGGTTAAACTGGTTGTGATCTATGGGCTGAAATTTAACTTGATCGCCCGCTTTGAGCAGGGAAGGTTGAGCTTTGTTGGCATCAAATAGTTTGATGGGCGTACGGCCTAATAGTTGCCAGCCGCCGGGTGTTTCTAAGGGATAAATGCCAGTTTGTTCGCCCGCTATGCCTACCGATCCCGCAGGAATGGCCTTACGGGGTGAAGGCTTGCGCGGTGTTGCTAAACGTTGATCCATGCCACCTAAGTAGGCAAATCCGGGTACAAAACCGATCATGTAGACCTTATAGATGGCGGTACTGTGCAGGCTTATCACCTCATCAATACTCAGGTTATTGAGTTGGGCAACCTCCGCAATATCTTCGCCATATTCACCGCCGTAGCAGGTGGGGATGGTGATATTGGTTATTGAGTTATTGGGTGTATTAGGTTGAGTTAGTTGTTCGCTTTGAAGTTGGTGGAGGTAATTGGATACTTTAGTAAAACAATCTTCGCCGGGCATATCTGATTGCGAAACCTCCAATATGTCATAGAAAATGCTAAGCGTACTGTAAGCCGGTACAGTGGTCTTAAAACCAGCAAATGTATTACTGTGAATCAGCCTGTCGAAACTGCTGATTTGGTGATGCAACTCTTCGCTAATCTCGTGCCCAAATTCGAGCGTTACGGATTGCTCGCTCAGGCTGTAAATGCCGAACGAAATAGCAGAATTAATTGGGGAGCGCATATTTCGCTCAATTTAGAATAAACATTGTAACCCTGCAAATACTTGATTAATAAAAGCAACTGTTTCCATAACAGGCGCGTATTGCTTAAGCAATACGCAAAGTAAATTAGTCTGTGAAACCCCGGCATATCAGAAATCTTTCGGCCAATATTATTCAATTGATAGTTAACCAGGTTTTTGGACTGGCTATTTTTTACGTGCTATCCATTTGGCTGGATAAAACAAGCTTTGGTCAGTTAAACTGGGTGCTGGCGGTGTTGATGACTGCATTTAATATTCTGGCCTGCGGGATAGACCAGCTCGCCATAAAAAAAATAGCCCAGGGCGACGATGCAACGCAGGTTATGGCGATTTACATCGGCCACCTGCTTTTATCCGGACTGGTATTTTATGGGATTTTGGCTTTGGTATGTTGGGTAATGCCTCACCAATCGACGATATTTCAGATGCTACTGCTGATAGGAGCTGGTAAGCTGATGATCTATTTTTCGACGCCATACAAGCAGCTGGCTTCCGGTAAGGAGCAGTTTGGGTTGCTGGCTAAAATGTCGGTAGTATCGAATATAGTTAGGGGAGTGGCGCTGATGGTATTTGCCATATTGCACCTTGTTTCATTAACCAACGTTGTATTGATTTTTTTGGCAGGTGATGCTTTAGAGTTTGCGGCAACCCTTTACCTCTGTCGTGTAAATATTCACTTACCTTTCCGCGTAAATCTTAACCCTAAACCTTATTTCAAATTGCTGAAGGAAGCCCTGCCGCAAATAGGTGTGGTACTATTTACATCGGCACTGGCACGGTTCGACTGGATCTTTATTGGGCTGTACCTTCCTGCCGCTAAGCTCGCCGAGTATAGCTTTGCCTACAAAGCATTCGAAATTTCCACCCTGCCGCTATTAGCTGTTGCGCCTTTGCTGCTGCCCCGGTTTGTATCGGTTGTTAAGGAGCGAGGCTTTTTTCCGTCGCATATCTTTCAGCTTTTGAAACTGGAGTTAGTGTTTTCCATGCTGATTGCCATGGTGATGTACCTCTGCTGGACACCCTTGGTAGATTGGTTTACGGGTGGTAAGTACGGCGCAGTGAATTCGAGTGTGATACTGGTGCTGTCGATATGTATGCCCCTCATGTACTTTAACAACTTTTTGTGGACTGTCGGTTTCGCTCAGGGTAGACTGCGGCTTATTTTCAAAGTATTCGCCGTAACGTTCGCGGTAAATGTGGTTAGCGATTTAGTGCTAATCCCGCTGATTGGCAACGTAGGCGCGGCATTAGCTTACCTTTTTGCAATGCTTACGCAGGCAGTTTTATATGCACTGGCGATAGAAAGACAACAAGCTATGCGAATGGTTTTTAATCTTTTAATCTGTTGTGTTTGCGCTTTGGTAAGTGGATTTATAGCAAGTATGGTATTCAATGCTGTAGTGCCAATCGTTTTATCGGCTGTGGTTATCTATGCTCTGTTGTCTCTCATCTTCAAACAAATTGCCTTTAAAAATCTGAATGCTTTGCGGCTTGCCGTCAGTGAATAAATATTTAGCGTTTTGATTTCGCTACAGGCAACCATTAAGCTTGTGCGGGCGTAATTCTAATACAACACAGGGTCTTCACACAAGCTGTGTTGGGTTGGTTAAATGGTAAAGTTAGTCTTAGTTAAATTAAAGGATTTAGTGAAAGGAATTAACTGGCAGTTGCTGGTTTTCCTTTTGCTATTTCTGAATGTAAAGCTAATTGTGAAGCTTTTTGCCATTGTATTTATCTACATTCTGCAACCCGATTTTAAGTTCGGATTTCGTATTAAGAACTCGCGCTTACCATTGTTTTACGTCGGGGTTATTGCAATTGCTATGATTAACTGGCTGATGTTCCGCTATTTTTTTTCTTTGCCTTATAATCTTGCCTTTTTAACCGGAATACTATTTTGGGGTCTCTGTATCCTGGCTATCCATCAAATTAAGCTGATGGCGGAACGAACAGAATCCTCTGTACTGCATAAAACCATTACCGTTTTCTTTCTCGCCAATGCTTTAGTTTCGTTCGTTAATATCCTGCTTATAATACTTCACATTAAGAAGATAAACCCTTATAGTTACCAGGGGAATTATCAGCAGTACTTTTTAAATACCGGCGACTATATTAAGGGTATTACTTTCGACGTGTCGATCACCAACGCCGTGATTGCCGGTTTGGGCGTTATTTATTATCTCCTTCGCTATAATTATAAAATGCTGTTGCTTTGCCTGGCGGTCCTGCTATTGGCAACAAGTAATACGGTTAATATTATGCTTTTCGGGATTTTGGCTTTGGTGTTTATCTTCCGTAGTACCGCCGCCCAAAAGAGCATGATTGTGGTCAGTCTGCTGATGCTGGTTACATTTATGGTGAAGGTTACACCGCAGAATATGTATTACATCGATAAGATGTACAACAAAATGCTGTTCAATAAAAACGTGTCTTTTGACCCTGTTCCAGTGAAAGAAGTACGCATTACCGATAGGCCCGATTCGACCTTATCGCCAAGCGAGAAGCAGGATAAGATAGCTCAGCTTTATCTTGACAGCCTCAGCGTTATATTAGAGAAGCGATACCGCGAAGAACACGTTAAAGTACCGGAACCATTAGGCATGGTAAAATACGAATTGCCTAAGGATCTTATCCATACAGCAACTTTTCAACCACGGTCTGATACAGATGGCATGCAGAAAAGGCTTATTGCTTTTATTGTCACTCATAAAGCTCAACTGCCTTTAGCCACCCAACCGCAAACCACGCAACGCATTATCCCCGGAAAGCTAATTACTTTTAAACAAACGGTTCATTTTTTTGCGAGCCACCCACGCAAAATGATCACTGGTGATGGTGTAGGTAATTTCTCATCCAAGTTGGCCTTTAAACTAACCGGGCTAGGTATGTCGGGTGGCTATCCGCAACAATACGCCACTATAAATCCCGATTTTTTGTCGAACCACCTGGATGTTTACCTCAATTTCTTTAGCCGGCGCACGGGCATGCACTCGGTAACAAACAGTCCCGATTCGGTTTATGACCAATTATTAGGCGAGTATGGCGTTGCGGGGGGGCTGTTATTTGTGATTTTCTATGTAGGATATTTTCTTAAACAACGCCGCTACCTGAGTTATGGGTTACCAATGTTACTTTTTATCGGCTGCGTATTTTTTACCGATTACTGGTTCGAGCAGTTATCGATAGTCGTACTGTTTGAATTGCTTTTGCTGGTAGATATTAAAGAACATCAACTTTTAACACCTATGCAGGCATGAGTGATATCCCGCAAATATCTGTGTTAATGCCTGCCTATAATGCCGGGCTTTACATTGCCGAGGCTATAAGATCGGTGCTGGAGCAAACTTTTACCGATTTTGAGTTGCTGATCATTAACGACGGTTCGACAGACAATACCATCGAGGTTGTAAACTCCTTTGCAGATAACCGCATCCGGCTCGTCAATCAAAAAAATGAAGGTGTGGCTGGTGCATTAAATACCGGGCTCCGTTTATCCAAGGCACAGTTTATAGCCCGTTTTGATGCTGATGATATATGCTATCCAACCCGTTTAGAGGTGCAGCATGACTTTATGCAAGCCCGTCCACAATACCATATTATCGGTTCGGATACCGATTATGTAGACAAGGAGGGTAATCATATTTTCCATTTTAAGGCGCCGGTAATACCAAAGCAGGGTGTAGACCAACTCAGTTATCAAACCTGCCCTTTTATACATTCGAGTGTATTTTACCGTAAAGCAAGCATTTTGGAACAAGGCGGCTATAATATTTATGCCCATACGTTCGAAGATCATTTGCTGTGGCTTAAGGTGCTGAAACAATATCCGGGGTATAACCTGCCGCAGCGACTGATTAAGGTGCGCCTAAATCCCGAATCGGTTACCATCGACGAAAAATGGTGCCACCCGAGATTCCTCGAAATTAAATCTGACGCTTTACGCAAAGGCGATATCGGCCCTGAGGCGTACCGCGAGTTGGTATCCATTAGAAGCGAACAATTAAACAACAACATAAACCACGAAGCTTACTATGGTCTGCTCGCCAAAAAGTTTCTATGGAATAATCATAACCCGCAAAAAGCTCGGTATAATTTGTTTAAACTATTAGCTATTAATAAACTGCATTTTAAGAGCTACTTGTTATTGTTGCTTACACTGCTGCCAGCCGGCGTTGTTCACCGCTTATATCATACAACCAAAGGAGGCGCAACCTATGAGTACTAAGTCTATTAAATTGTTTGTAGACGCACATGCCATGGATAGAGAATACCAGGGTACTTATACGTTTGTGCATGGATTATACACGGCGCTGCTAGCTAAATACCCTCAGGTAGATGTTTATTTTGGCACTTCGTACCCCGACAGACTGGCTGCAGCTTTTCCGCAGCTATCGAAAGACCGGATACTAGCTTACAAAAATGCTAAACCGGGGATCCTCAGATACCTCACGGATATTCCCCGGTATATTAAGACTCATAAATTCGATTTTGCTCATTTCCAGTATATCATTCCGCGCAGCAATGGTCGTTGCCGCTATATTGTAACCCTGCACGATAACGTCTTTAACGATTTTAAACAGTATTTCTCGTTTCGCTATCGCAAAAGAAGAGAATATCTTTTTGCATGGAGCATTAAAAATGCGGCTATCAAAACCACGGTTTCGGCATATTCTAAAGAGCGTATTGCAAATTACCATCAACTCGATGAGTGCGATATTAATATACTGGCAAACGGAGTTGAAACCGTCAATAATTTTAACCAGGTTGATAAAGATATAGCCGCAAAACATGTGTTCGAAAACTATGGCATTAAAAACTACCTTTTATATGTAAGCCGTGTAGAAGGGCGTAAAAACCATCAGCTGCTGTTAAAAACCTGGTTAAAGCTCGAGCTTTATAAACAGCACATATCGCTGGTGTTTATTGGTAAAACATCTGTGCCGGTTGCCGAATTACAAGCCATTGTAAACAGCCTGACCGAAGAACAAAAGCGCTACTTCTATGCCATAGAACAGGTAGGGCCTAATGATCTGGCCATGTTTTATAAGGCCTGCCGGGCGTTTGTTTACCCTACGGTAGCAGAAGGGTTTGGCATTCCGCCACTGGAGGCGGCCATGCACCGCGTGCCGGTATTGTGCTCGTCGGCCACGGCCATGCAAAGCTTCGATTTTTTTGAACCTTATTTCTTTGATCCCTATAAAGAAGAGGAGTTTGCCGCTAAACTGCAAAGCATATTACGCAACCCGCCAACTTTTGCCTTTTTAGAAAATATTGCCGAACAGATACAACAACGATACAACTGGCAGCAAACAGCAGATACACTCTATAAACTTTTACAATCATGAAGCTAAAAATTGCCGTAGCCGGTACACGCGGCATCCCTAATCATTATGGTGGCTTTGAGCAGATCACGGCCTACCTGGCACCAGGGTTAGTTGAAAAAGGCCACTCGGTAACGGTATACAATTCGCACAACCACCCATATCAGGGTGATACCTGGCGCGGGGTTGAGATTGTACACTGCTACGATCCTGAACATGTTTTGGGCACTGCCGGGCAGTTTGTGTACGATTATAATTGTATACAGGATATGCGCAAGCGCAACTTCGATGTGATATTGTTTATGGGATATACCAGTAGTTCGGTATGGGGAAGTTTGTTTCAGCGCAATACCACCATTATATCTAACATGGATGGGTTGGAATGGAAGCGCTCTAAGTACTCAAAACCCGTGCAGCAGTTTCTGAAATATGCCGAAAGCCTAGCCGTAAAATACAGCAACTATTACGTTGCCGATTCAACAGTGATCCAATCGTACCTGAAAAAAAAATATAATATTGGCAGTGCCTTTATAGCCTATGGTGCCGAACCCTTTGTGGCCGATGATTGTGTGCTGATGAATAAGTTTAACCTGAAGCCGCAGGACTACTTTTTAATGGTAGCCCGCATGGAGCCTGAGAATAATATCGAAACTATTTTAGAAGGCTTTACCAAAAGTGTATCAACCAAAAAGTTTTTAGTGGTTGGCAATACCAGCAACAAGTTTGGCAAATACCTTAAAGCGAAATTTAACCATGATGAGCGCGTGTGCTTTCACGATGCTATTTTTAATATCAAAACCATACAACACCTGCAACATAACGCCTACCTGTACTTTCATGGACATAGTGTGGGGGGCACCAATCCGTCGCTTTTAGAGGCCATGGCCGGTGGGGCATTAATTGCCGCGCACGACAACCCTTTTAACCGTTCGGTGCTTAATCATAATGCTTTTTATTTCAGATCGTCGGCAGATGTGGCATGGCTTACCGAAGTGGTTAGCCGTAATAGCGCAGAAGAAATGATGATTGCGAACAACATCAGGAAAATCCGTCAGCATTATAATTGGAATAAGATAATCGGCGCCTACGAAGAGTTTATTTGTGAATGTTATTGCAGCATGAATTATGAAAAAGTTTTGGCGTGTTAACGATTCGGCAGTTAACCAGATCAGTTACTACCATATCCTGCTTTTTTTTATCTGCCTCCCGCTCGATCGTTTTTTCAGCGAGATTGTGCTTGTCAGCCTGGCTATCCATACGTTTATCAACCTCAAAAAAGCTGATTTGAAAGCCGCGTATGATCGTCGCGTTTTGGTGCTGCAGTCTATATTCTTTGTCACCGTGTTCAGTACCGTTTACACCACCGATTTGCATAATGCATTTAACGACTGGGGAATGCAGGTGGATATCTTTCTAATACCCCTTCTGTTTGCCTTGCACCGGCCATTAGTAACAAAATATAAAGATCAACTGCTAAACGGTTTTGCTGCTAGCTGTGTTGCAGTATCATTGGTGCTGTTTGGGGTGGTGTTTCGTACTATCAGATATTTTCATCTCCCGTTAAGGGCAGTGTATTCATCTAGTTTTGTCAATCATAATTTCTCTAAACCAGTTGGTATTCACGCTACATTTTTTTCGGTATTGCTGGTTGCGGCGACAATCATCTTGTTTCAGAATTTACTAAATGAAAAGCGGAAATTAGCCAGGGCACTACTACTTTTCGGTGGTGCCGTTTTATTTGCGGCGTTAATTCAGTTGTCGTCCAAATCGGCCATTATTTCGCTCGTAATTGTGGGATATATTTTTGTGCCGCTATACCTGTTTAAAGGCCGCAAGCGGGTACTGTTGCTGGCTGGCTCGGTAGTGCTTACTATATTGGGCGCGTTGCTGGTATTACGCTATGAGAGCCTGAAAACGAGGCTGTTTTCTGACATGGAAGCCGACGTTAACATGAACCGGATAGAACTGGTAACTGATTCGCGGCTCGACCGGTGGAAAGTTACCCTGGAAACCGCCCGTGCGAAACCAATATTGGGCTACGGCACAGGTACAGAAGATGAGGTTGTACAACAGGCATTTTTTAAACACAAGTTATATCACTCATTCATCCACCGGCTGAATGCCCATAACGAATTTCTAAGTATCCTTATTAAAAGTGGAGCCATAGGTTTAGCCGTTTACCTATTTGTGCTCGGCTATTGTTTAACTGTTTCGGTAAGGGATAATAACTTACTTTTAACCACATGTGTGATATTGCTGATCAGCACATCTATAGCGGAGAATGCACTTGATGCCAATAAAGGGATTTACTTTTACGGGGCGTTTTTCTCACTCCTTTTGCTAAGCATTAAAACATCGCCCAAAGCGCATATTAAAAGGCAAAATGTGCAAAGCGAGGCAACCTTAACGCCCGCAGTAACGTGTTAGTAGTATACAATCGTAACGCTGCTAATCAAGTATCTATGTATAAACCTCACAGTTATATCGCAGATTTTTCGGGCATTAAAACACAGGTTTTATCGGCCCTGGCATATTATGATATTTTTAACTTTCCGCTCACAAAAGATGAGGTTTTTTTATTTATGACCGTGCGCTGCAAACTGGAGCAGGTGCACTACTGCCTCGAATATCTGGTAGATCATGGGCTTGTTTACCAGTTGGGTAATTACTACGCGTTGAAGAACGATAGCTACATGGTTAGCCGCCGCGAAGTCGGCGCAAAAAAAGCGCAAGAGCTCTTAAGCATTGCCGAAAAAGTAAGTCGTTTTTTGGTGAAGTTTCCCTATGTGCGGGGGATTGCAGTGTCGGGTTCGCTGTCTAAAAAATATGCCGATGATCAGTCGGATATTGATTTTTTCATAATAACGGCGGCCAACCGGTTGTGGATCGCCCGCAGCTTGCTGCACCTGTTTAAAAAGCTCACGTTTCTGTTTAACAAGCAGCACTATTTCTGCATGAATTATTTTGTGGATGAAGCGCGTACCGAAATTGTGGAACAAAACCTGTTTACAGCAACCGAAACCGTAACCCTTATACCCTTACAAGGCGATGTAACCTTTAATCGCTTTTTTAATGCCAATACCTGGACGCGCAGCTATTTACCTAATCACCTGATGCGGGTAGCCTATGCAGAACCGGTGAAACGCGGCTGGCTAAAAAGACTTACCGAAACTATCTTCAACAATCCCATCGGCAACGCGCTCGATAACTGGTTGATGAACCTAACCGCCCGTAGCTGGAACAAAAAGACGGCACAAGGCCGCTTAAATCAGCGTGGTGTATTGATGAGTATGATGGCTACCAAAGGCTATGCAAAACCTAATCCCGTTAATTTTCAAAGCCGCATAATGACTTTTTATAATGAAAAGGTAGCGCGGGTAACTAAAGATCTGGAGCAGAATATTTTTTGAGGCTGCGCAATTATAACATTTTGTCATCTCGAAGTAGGAGAGATCTTATGCGGAACGAACATGGTAACTGCATGCGACAACGCATTCAGTTACCTTTTCCTAAACGATATAATAAAATAATCGCCCCAATATTTAAATGGAAAGCTACTTTTAAACCTGTTTTCCAGCTTTTGCAACAGGCGGTAGTTTTTGGGGTGCTTCTCGGCAAAACCTTCGATATAGGATGGTGGTACAAACGTGCAAAGTCCTTCTAAACCCACTAAATCATAGTCTTTCTTCATTCGTTTGACTAAGTACGATGGATTATAATACCAGCAGGTAAAATACTGACCTTCGATATGTGCGGTACGGCCTTTGCCGGCAAACCATCTGCGGGTTGCCGTTCTAAACTTTCCTTTAAAAATGAGCAGCGACTCCCAAAGGCAAAATTTGGGTATAATCACCATGGTTGCTATCCCGCCAGGTTTTAGTAAGTCGTTGAAAGAGGCCAGTACTTTATCTAATTCGTCGGTGCAGTTCAATCCGCCGAAATTAGAGAATATGGCATCATAAGGGCCGCGGCTTTGCAAGTTGTCCAAACGCGTAAAAGAACATAACTCGGTACTGATTTGAGCATTGCTTATCAACGAAGCGGCTTTTTGCTTTAGCCTTTGCTGCATACCTTCGGAAATGTCCGTAGCGTGTATGCTATGGCCTTGTTGTGCAAAATAGATCGCATCTTCGCCAGTACCACTGTTGAGTTCGAGAATGTGGCTGTCTGGTTGTAGTCGGCTTAAAAAATGTTCACGCACGTGTTTGCGCTTGTAATGCACAATGGTATTGCCTGAATAGATCTCATCAAATATGGCCGACTGCTTAGAGAATGCCGCACCGGCTTGTTGTTCGTGTAAGACGGATGTCATGCAGTTTCGGCGTTGTTAAGTTTGATCTTTTCTAACCAGGTAGCCGGCAGGTAATAGATAATAGAAAGCGCTTTTTTTATCGTGCCCGTGTCAACAGCTAGCGGCGAACGCAGCAGCTGCAGCATCCCCGCGCGGGCCAGATGGCGGTGGTAATTGCGGTGCACGTATTTATGTAACTGCTTATAAAATGCAGGCGGATAGGTATTACGGAACATCAGTGCCATCTCGTCGGAGTCAGTCCAGTTGGTTTTATCTTTGAGCTGCTCTTTAACGCGATCGAAGAAAACCGTACCCGGCAGCGGGTAGGATACCGAAATGCCGATCTCGTAAGGGAGCAACTGGTTGATCATCTGCACCGTTTTACCAATATCCTCCTTAGTTTCCGACGGATAGCCAAACTGGATAAAAAAGGAGGGATGAATATTATGCTTTTTCAATAGCGCAGTTGCTTTATGGATCTGCTCTATGGTGGTACCTTTATCCATAGCATCCAGTATTTTCTGCGAGCCGCTTTCGGCACCGATCCAGGCGTTTTCGCAACCCGCGCGTTCAAGGGAAGCCACTTCGGCGTCTTCCAAAAGTAAATCGGCTCGTGACTGGATCTTGAATTTAAACTGAAGCCCGGATTGTTCTATCAAATCGGCAAAGGTTTGTACCCAACCCGGTTTCAACCCAAAGATATCGTCGCAGAACCAAATATGATCAAATTTGAACATCCGCTGCATCAAGGTTAGTTCCTTAACCACATGCTCTGGCGAACGCGAGTTATAACGATTGCCATAAATCGGTTTGGCGCACCAGTTGCACTTGAAAGGGCAACCGCGTGTGGTGCTCATATTCATAGAGAAATAACCCTTGCTTTTAAGCCAGGCATTTCGGTAGGGTGTTATGTCAATCAAATCCCAGGCAGCGAAGGGCAAGTGGTCGAGGTCTTTGATAACCTTGCGAGGCGTCGATTTAACGGGCGCACCATTTAAAATGAAACTTATGCCCGCAATATCCAGTGGATTAAATAATTCTTCCGATGAAAGCGCTTCAATCAGTTCGGGCAGTGTTTCATCAGCTTCGCCTATTAAAACATAATCAGCACCCTCGTTTAAATATTCTTTATAACGGTCGGTAGAGTCGGAGCTGGAAACAATTACGGTGCAGCCCTGTGCTTTAGCCATTTTACACATCTCAAAAGCGGCCTCGCGCATATTGGTGAGGCACATTTTGGTGAGATAGTTAAAGCCATCGTCGTAAATCACAAAATAATCGGGGCGGGTTTGTATCGAGGCGGCAACATCATCCGGACAGTGTGCAAACATCGTATCAAAAAAAGTAACCTCGTAATCCCGGTCACGCAAAATAGAAGCCGCGTAAAGTGTAGCCAGCGGAGCATACGGCTGGCCGATCTGCCACTGTTTTTTATCAAACCGCAGAAAATAGGAATGGGTTAATAATACATGTGCAGCCATAACTTAATTTAAATGAGCGGTGGGTGGTAAGTTTAACGAGCATACACAACGGGCACAAGTATCATTTTGCCCCTCCTTTAATATTTTTCGGAAGGCAATGGCCTCGGGTGTATTTAAGATTTCGTTAAGGCTTTTGTCGCGGATGTTACCCATAGATTCGTGGAAGAAACAGGGCTTCACACTGCCATCGGCTTCAATAACGGTTGATACCCAAGGGGCATTACACTTTTTGAATGGAAATGGATTTAAGCCATAAAACGCAGCGTAATACCGGTATATGTTGTACAACTTCTCGTCAGATTCGGCTACCAGCCCTGGGTGGCGGCGGCTGATGATCACTACCTTGTTTACGGCTTTAATCAATTCAGGCAGTTCGTTTTCTTGTATCAATACCTCATCCTGGCGCGGTGTTTCCCAAGCCATTTGGCGGTTAAAGGCATGGCTAGTTACGTCCGCAGGTAAAAAGCTGATCTGCTGTATCCCCATACTCCGGGCAGCCTGGATAATATCAGGCCATTTACGGAAGTTAAGGCGGTGGACAACGCTACGGGCGGTAATCTTGAAATCGGGTTTTAACGATTTCAAGAAGGCAATACCTTCGCGCATTTTGCGGAAAGCGCCAGGCACGTTGCGGATCTGGTCATGCAGTTGCTCGTCGCCATCTAAAGAAACTATTACTTCATCAACGTACTTAACAATATCATAGGCGTGTTTCCGGATAGAAAGGCCAGTGGTAAGCAACACAATTTTAATGTTATGCGGCCTAAGTAATTCGCAAAGCTTAAAAAAATGTGGATTAAGCAAGGCCTCGCCGCCCGACATTACAACTTGCTGCGTACCCAGTTTTTTAAAAGTAGCCAGCAGGTCGGAAATATCGGTTTCGGTAAGTTGTTTCAGGTTCTTGTTGTCCTTCCAGATGTCGCACATTACGCAGCGGCAGTTGCAGGCGCTATGAGGCATTAGTATGGCAATGGGCAGGGCATGTATCCTGTCGGTTTCGAGGGTACGTACGCGCTGCACAGTATGATAGATGTTTTTGAGTTGCATGTGGGTTCTGTTGTTAAAATCCCTGAATTTCTGGTTGACGGTAGCGCCAAACCTTTTGTAAAAGTTTAATCTCGTAAGGGTAGTGGTACAAGCTGGTGCGATAACGCAGGTTGGCCAACAGCTTAATAGCCTTACGTTTAATAACGTTCAGTTTAATATCTGTAACTGTAGGGTAGCAGCCGTTAAGTACGGTTTCGAAATTGCGGATTTTGTCTACCATTTCAGGCTTTAGCCAGGGCGTTAACGGGTTTTTGCGAAGATCAAAATTCTCCCAGGCCGGGCTAATCCAGTCTTCCAGAACCTGGGGGAATTTAAACCCGGCCTCCACCACCTGCTTATACAATTCCGACCCCTCTGTGGCTACCGGGCTATAGGTATAAATCACAATTTCTGTTTTTGGGTTAATAGCCTTTACTTTTTTAATAAAGTCTATATCGAAGTCAATCTGCTTCATTACTTCCTCGGGCGTCGGGGCGGGGGTGCCTAGCACAAAAGAGTATTCGGGGATAATGTCAAATTTCTTTAACCGCTCGGCAAAGCGTAGTATTTGTGCGCCGTTTTGTGTTCCGCCTTTATCCATCTGCTCCAACACCGCATCATTACCACTCTCGGCACCAAAGAAAATAATTTTACAACCCGACCGTCGGATCAGTTCCAGCGACTCGTCTTTAAACTTATCCATGGTATCAATGCGCGCCATGCCCCACCAGGTCATGTTATCATTCATTACCAGTTTGGCAAATTCAACCGCACGTTTTTCAGAAACAAAGAAGTTGTTGTCGTGAAACTCTATGGCATCGGCACCCCATTTTTCTTTAATATATTTTACATCCTTATAAATGTTCTGGGCCGATTTCCCTTTCCAGCGTGCCTCATAAATTGGCACAACAGAACAAAACGAACAGGTAAATGGACAGCCAATACTCGAGTGATAGGCCAACGTATGATCGCCCAGGTAGGTTTTTCCTAGAAATTTCGGAATAGGATAAAATTCGTTCAGCTTATCGTAGGGCAGCGGCGGCAAAGTGTCCTGATCGAGCAGATCGGCTTTGGCGGTTTTGTAGATCTTGCCATCAACCTTGTAGATCAGGTTTTTGATCAGCTCATAAGGTTGAAAGTTTTCCAGCGCATCCACCAGTTGCAAAAAGGCGTGATCGCCAGGGCCGTTGATAATAAAATCAACATAGCCCGAGTTTAGCGAAACCTGATCGTATATAGATGGAAAGTATCCACCCCAAACCATGGTGGTGTTAGGATAGTGCTTTTTAATATGTTTAGAAATGGGTATTGCTTGCCTTAACTGAGGGCCGGGTATTACCGTGAAACCCAGGTAACGAAATTCGCCGGTATCTAGGTAGCTGGTTATTTTTTTAAGGGCATCGTGTTCGCAGTTTCCATCTACAATTACCCACTCGTACTTGCCTTCAACAGAGGCGGCAATGTTAAGGATGGAGTTAGGTATGCGATATTTGTTATTGGCGCTACGGGGGTTAAACAGCAATATTTTGTTCATTTTTCAGCGAGCTTCTGTATAAAGATTACGCTGCGATTTTGGCATTGGTTGCCTTGTGGAATGATTAAAATGGGCGACAAATCTCCTAAATAAACTCCCTCCCCAGGGGAGGGGTATGTTGGCCCGTAATATGGCAGGGAGGGGTCTCTCAACAGCCTTGGTGCAGACACCCCTCCCTGCCCTCCCAAGGGAGGGAATCGCACAAGGCCGCGCTTTTTTTCACCATGGCCGTTGAAATGGCAACCATTACCCCGTTTGGGTCGTATTATTTGAGTAAAGCCGCTATAAAATGATCGCTCAACTCAAAGGTTATCTTAACCATTTCAGATTTACTAAACCTGTTCCGGACACGCCATCTGAAACAGCTTACGACTTGTGGGCGGCCGAGTACGACCGTCAGCCCGATAACCTGATGCTGGCTTTGGACGAGCAGATCTTCGGCTCGTTACTGAAAACCATCGACCTGAAAGATAAAATAGTGGCAGATATGGGTTGCGGTACGGGCAGGCACTGGTCTAAATTGTTTAAGGGGCAACCTGCGCGTTTAACTGGTTACGACGTTTCGGGAGGTATGCTCGACGAATTGAAGCGCAAATATCCGCAGGCCGATATAGTAAAATTAACCGGCGATCTGGTGCCTCAGCTTAACGATAACTCATTAGATATAATTGTCTCGACCCTTACGGTAGCGCATATTGATAACATTGATGATGTGGTTAATGCCTGGGTAAAAGCGCTTAAACCGGAAGCTGCTGTTATTATTACCGACTTCCATCCTGAAGCATTGGCCATGGGGGGTAAACGTACCTTTAGTGTACAAAACCAAAAAATCACCATACATAATAACGTACATCCCGTTAGCATGCTTATCAATAAATTGGCTGCTCATGGCTTTGGCATCACCGCACTGGAAGAGCGTTTGGTTGATGAAAGCGTTAAGCATTACTACGAAAAGAAAAATGCTTTAGGGGTTTACGAAAAATTTAAAGGTCGGCCTATTATTTACGGCATGTGTTTAAGCAGAACTAAAAATGATACTCCGCAACCTGCACTTAATTAACGGCAGCGCACCTGTTGATATAAAGGTAGAAGGCCGCCTTATTAAGGAAGTTTCTATCGAAAATTCGGGAACGGACGATCTGTCGATCGACTTTGATGGCGCACTGGCTTTTCCGGGATTAATCAATTCGCACGATCATCTGGATTTTAACCTGTTCCCGCAACTTGGAGATAAGCATTATCAGAACTATACCGAATGGGGAAACTATATTCATAAATACTATCAAGAAGAAATTCAGCGGGTGTTAAAAGTACCGCAGCCTCTGCGGGCCGCATCGGGAATATATAAAAACCTTTTGGCTGGGGTAACCACAGTGGTTAACCACGGCGACGGAACCAAATTTACAAGCGACCTGATCCATGTGGTTAACGAGTACCACTGCCTGCATTCGGTAAAGTTTGAAAAGCGCTGGAAACTGCGATTGAACAATCCCATGAATTTGCGGAAGCCCTACGTGATTCATACAGGCGAAGGCATTGATGATGCAGCAAGCAAGGAAATAGATGAATTGCTGAAATGGAATTTGTTTAACAAGAAACTGATTGGCGTACATGGGGTAGCCATGCAAACGCACCAGGCAGAAAAGCTTGAAGCATTGGTTTGGTGCCCGCAGTCTAACTTTTTTCTGCTGAATAAAACAGCGGGTATTGAAGCCCTGAAGCAACATACACCCATATTGTTAGGCACGGACTCTACGCTTACGGGTAGCTGGAATATCTGGGAGCATTTGCGCCAGGGTTTGAAAACCAATCAATTAACCGCGGTAGAATTAGCGCAAAGCCTAAGCACTACCGCAGCATGGATATGGAAATTAAACACGGGTGTACTTAATGCCGGAAAAGATGCTGATATTGTAATTGCAAAAACCAAGGATAACCAATTAGATACGCTTTTTGATATTGATCCTCAACAGTTAATGCTGGTGATGCATCGCGGCCGCGTAAGTATGTTTGATAAAGAAGTATATCAGCAACTGGCCGGTCAGCATTTTCCGGTGCAGCAATATAATTGCATTAATGTTGGTAATACCAGCAAGTACGTGCTGGGCAATATTGCCGCATTGATAGGGCAAATTAAAATTTATTATCCCGAAGCCCGATTTCCTGTTATTGCCAATTAAAACACTACCAACAATGATAAAACTGGTCGACGTTACCTATTATAGCCACCTCGAGTATCAAAAACCCGAGCAGGTATTAGAGCGCCATCACCTGGTTACACGTTACGCCGGTTTGTTGAAAGATAAAATGCACATCCTGTTTTTAAAACATGCCGGGTTTGAGGGATTTTGTGTCGATAATGGGCTGCTTTATTATTTTTTTAAGGGTGTTAACAAATTCAGATACCTGGCTTTAAGGGCCAACAAGCTAATTGCCAATCAGGAACCCGATGTAGTATTGGTGCAGGGACTGAGTTTTCCGATGGAGGTTATTGCTTTGCGGTTGCAGTGCGGATCGCGATGCAAAATTGTGGTACAACACCACGGCGAACAACCTTTTACCGGCATCAAACTCTGGCTGCAAAGGTTGGCCGCGAAAATGACAGACGCATATCTTTTTACCTCAGAAGGTAATGCCGAGGCGTGGCAGGATAAAGGCGTAATCAAGAAACGGCATCAGATTTTCGAAGTGCTTGAGGCATCAGCGCAGGTTTCGGCTTACAACAAACAGAATAGCCGCAAAAAGCTAAATATTCCGCTGGGTGTTAAAACATTTTTGTGGGTTGGCAGACTTAACGCCAATAAAGATCCGCTGTGTATATTAAAAGCATTTGGCCACTATCTTAATCTGCAGCCCTCTGCACTATTGTACATGATTTACCAGACGGATGATTTGCTTCCTGATATAAACGTGTTGCTTGAAAATGATTCCCGGCTTAAAACTGCAGTTATATTGGTGGGCAAAACAACGCACAATGACCTGCCATGGTGGTTTAGTGCGGCAGATTATTATTTATCGGGCAGCCATAAGGAGGGCAGTGGTTACGCCCTGTTAGAAGCTATGGCCTGCGGATGCATCCCTGTGGTTACAGCTATACCACCATTTCGTAAAATAACAGCTGAAGGCAAATACGGGTATCTTTTTAAACCCGGAGATTGCTGGGATCTATACCGCATGCTTTGCAAACTGGAGCAGCCCCAAATGCTAACTTCCGAAGCTGTGATCAACCACTTTAACGAAAGTCTCTCTTTTGATAGGATAGCGGAAGATGTTTATGAAGCGTGCAGGATGGTTGTTGGTTCCTAGGTTATTGAGTTATTGGTTTCGGTATCCTTGCTCGTTTGTCTCGACTTGTCATTTGTTTGATATAGCTCCATAACTTGCTGTGCGATACTTTCTATACTATATAATAAGATTCGTTCGTGTTTAAGTTTTGGTTGTTGAAGCAGGCCAATTACCCGCCTTTGCATTTCATTGATATCGGCTACCACGTGATGTTGATCGGCCACAACGTTCATTGGTTTGCAAAAGGATACTACGTGTGCGCCGGCATATAAGGCTTCGGCCAATACGGAGCCAAAGCCTTCGTATTCGGAAGGGTGCACAAACACCCGCGATTGCCCCATTAATCTGATCACTTCCTGATGCGGAACTTCACCTAACAAATTGATGTTATTCTCGAGCTTATATTGCGATATTAAGTCTCTCAACGCGTTTTCTTCGGGTCCTTTACCACAGAGAACCACGCGTAGTTTAGGAAAATAAAGTACAGCAAGACGGACAGTTTCTATCAGCAAATGGTACTGTTTAAGAGGAATAAGTGAGCCTGCTCCCAGAATATCGATGTGCCTTTTTACAGGTGTATCCGAAAATAAATCAGCTTCGATACCAACTGGTATGGTATGTTGCGGACGAATGCCGTAGTGGCGATCCACGCTGTCGGCTACAAAATCAGATAGTGCAATCAGATCGTCGCCCATGGGATTAACGCGTTTAAAAAATCGGTTCCCGGCTTTGGCATCTTGCCCCAATAGCCAAATATGATGTTTGAGTTGATGCTTTTTTGCAAAACGCTTACCCACATAGGCGCACTCGCCCAACCAAAAACTAAGGATACCCAGCAGGCGATATTGTTTATTCAGAAGTTGCAGTTGTCGCCAAACGCTGGTCCATGTAAGCAATCGGAATCCTTTGCCCCAATCTTTACCATTAAAACTCACTATTTGTACACCATGCCAGTTATAATTATCCCTGCGAAAAGGGTAGTGGAAGCTGAGCACGATTAGGTGCGTATCCGGGTAGGTTTGTTTTAATGCCTTTACAAATACTTGCTGCGGCGGCAGGCAAGCAGTATCACTTTCATCAGCGGCAAAACCGGGGCTTAATATTATCAGCGCTTTAGGCTTCATCGAGCGTTATAATTTTGTTGCAGTACGCAAGGCTCTGCTGATTGTGGGTAATGAAGAGGATCATTTTTCCGTCTTGTGTCAATAGTTTTAATGCGTTTAAAATGCGTTGTTCGGCTTCATCGTCCAGTTCGTTAAAGGGCTCGTCGAGTATCAGCAGGTCGAAGTTTTTATAGAGCGCGCGGGCCAACATAATGCGCTGGCGCTGGCCGCCGCTTAGGTTATTGCCGTTCTCTGTCACTAGTTTATGGATCCCTTCGGGATATTCGGCAATCAACGTATCGAGGCCGCTGATGCGTAAGGCATTATTTAGTCTCACCTCACTATATAAGCCGTCGGTTAACACGATGTTTTTAAAAATGCTATCATGCAAAAGCAAAACAGATTGCTTTACGTAGCTGATCCGTTCGCGATAGGCGGCACGCAGGTAGGCGTCGGCAGGTTGTTGGTTGAAGCTGATCTGCCCTCCATGAGGTTCAATAAAACCCAGCAGCATATTAATTAAGGTAGTTTTACCGCGGCCGGAAAATCCGCTGATACCTGCAAAATCACTTGCGGATAATTGGAGGTTCAGGGTTTCAAATATCTTACGCTCTTTATAACTGAATTTTACTGCCTTAAATTCGATCTTGTGGATTGGCTCTAGATCTTCAAAATCAGTAATATCTGCTTGCTCAACCTCAGGCAGCATGTTGTTCAGCACATGTTCGTAAGCCCTTATCTGCCCGGTATAACTGATAATATTTACTAAACCTGGGATTATTTTATAAGCAGCCGCCATAAATACGCCGACGGCAATGAGGTTATCGCCGTTGCCATTGTGCGAATTAATAAAAATGATAATGAAGATCCCAGCTATTGCAAACACCTCAAACAGCCTCGACGGTAAAACCTGGATGCTTTGCAGGTCTGCAAGATTGGCATTCAATTGCTGCTGATGTTTAATATATCGATCAGAGAAAAAAGTGAATTTGTTATAGATATGGCTTTCAATATAAGCCGAAAGCGACTCTTTAAGGTACTGCAGGCTTTTCTCGCTATTAATGCGGGTGGTGCTGCGTACCGTTTTGATCTTTCTACGCACAAAATACGACACGATAAAAACAGGTGGTAAAATAAATACGGTGATAATGAGGAAAAGCTTGGCATTATAAATCAAAATGGCTACTACCGCCAGCACAATCAATGCGGCCTGCACAATAATTTGGTGCAAGCCCGATAGGATATACTGAGAAAATTCTATCGGTTGCTGCCCGATCTGGTACATATACACCGATGAGTCGGTATTAACAAAGTTGAAGTAATCGCCATGCAGGTATTGCAGTAATTTGGTATTGGATAGCCTCGCCGCAACCCGGTAACTAAAGCGATATTGTGATTGTGTGATCAAGTAGCCAATCAGATTTTTCAGGGCGAAGAGTAGTAATGCTGTTATGGCTACCATTAAAAGATTGCCGGTAATCCAATTGGAAAGTGACGTACCAAATCCCACCACCTGGCCGCGATTTGCGATAATATTTACGATCCAAACAACAGCACCCAAAAAAGCAATGTCCAGCACGCTGATTAAAATTCCAAAAAAAACATGGCGATTTAACCCTTGCCTTTCTGCCGGTGTAAGCGCCAACCGAATATGTTTAATGGTGTTATACACAACTGTTATTATCGAAATTTAAAAAAAGTGTTCCCGGCTTGCTTGATTAAGCAAGTAATGGAGAACCTATATTTATAATCTTATCTGGGTTGTGCCGAAGTTAAAAACCAGCTAAAGCCCACCGCCAAACCGGTTGATTGCAGGTTTACCTTGCCGTAACCAATATCAGTTAGCGGCAGTTTCATATAAGGGCGTATGTTAAGGCCAAACTTGGCACTTAAACGCCTTTGGTAATCAGCGTTTAAGTTAAGCACACCCATGATATGCTTGTTTTGGTTTTTAATATCGTAATCACTCGGGCCGTTGTAAGTGCCGGTATTATCGTAATCGAAGTGGTAGTTTTCGCGCAGCATAAAGTAAGATGACAAGCCCGTACCTATGCTAAACCGGTTAGCTCCCTTATTATATACGCTGTAATCGATATTGATGGGGATATCCAGCACACGGCAGTCGGCATAAACATCTGTCGGCTGGGTTTTAAAGTTATAGCTGGTAGAGTATTCGCTAAATGGCACCATGTATGGCTTTTTGGCATACAGTGCACCGGTGCTGATGGTTAACTTTTTGGTTAAGCCGATTGATAGCGCCATGCCAACGGTAGTACCCACTTGCGTGCGGGCAAAAGAGCTATTTACCCCATTAAAATCGGGCGCAGCCAATACGCTTAATACAACCGGGTGTTTATAACCAAACGATGAAGTATACGCCATCTTCTGTTTCTGCTTAACCTCTGCGGCATAGCGGTCAGACCTAACATCCAATTGTTTATCTATTGGGTTTAAATCGGTAATACTTTGGCTGTTCAATGTACTATTGCCTAAAGTTATGCCTGCAACGGCTTGTAGGTCAGTTGATTTTCTGTTTGCAATAGACTCATCTCCTGTGTTTATGTCGCCCGGGTTAGTATTGCCTATATTGTTGGTTGTTGGCTGTTCAGCAACTGTTAATGAACCCTCGGTTAATTTATCTATGCCGTTATTTTTGGGTTGCGTATTGCCATTTCCATTGAATCCTTTATGATGCAACGGCTGTGCAGCAGTCAACTGAGTAGCAGGTAAGTCTTTAACAGACAGACTTTTTTCCGGTTCAACGCTAGTTGTATTTTTCGCGGTATTAGTAGGGTTTAAAGTAGACGTTTTATCATGATTGCTAGCGATTGGATTGTTATTAACTGTAGGCTGATTACTGTTACCTTTTGAAGGTTTTACACGAGCTGTATTTTTAACAGCATCTGGTTTAAGCTCAGGGCGTAAAAAGAAAAACCCTAAGGCAAGCAACAACATGGCGGCAATTGCACCAATAATAACCGGCAAGCGGAAAATAATGCCGCGGCGTTTCTTTTCCTCATCCAAAAGTTGCTCCATAGCATCCCAGTCATCATTGCGAAAGGCAATGTTGTCCTCGGCTTTGGAGAGGCCTTCTTTAAATACCCGGTCCAGGTTATTGTCGTCTTCCTCGTCTTTCATAACCTTATTCCGTTGTTCAAGAAGCCCAGATACAGATTGCCGTTGCTTATTGCAACAATCTGCGTGTCGCTTGTGCCGTTAAAGTTTTTTGGTAGCTCGGCAGCTTTCAATATCATTTTTTTTAGTTTTTCTCTTGCCTTAAATAAGTTGGATTTTGATGTGCCTGCAGATATACCCAGCATTTCGCCAATTTCATCGTGCGAGTAACCCTCAATTGCAAACAGGTTAAATACCGTTCGCGCCGCCTGCGGCAATTGCTGTATCATGGCCAGTAATTCGTTATAGTTCAGCTTTCTATCGGGCAGCTCACTGTCGGCCAAATGTTCGGCTTTTTCCAGGTCGTCGGTATAGGCCATTTTGAGGTTACTGCGATAGTAATCGATAGACATGTTCATCATTATCCGGCCCATCCAAGCCTTAAACGGGCGCGAACTATCGTACTTATGCAAACTGGTAAACACTTTCATAAAGCCCTGGTTCATAATCTCAGAAGCCTCATAACGATTATTGGCATATCGTAAGCAGATGCCCATAGCAAAGCCGTAAAATGCATTGTACAGCATTTTCTGGCTCTTTCTATCCTGGGCTATACAGGCACTAATTAGTTGGTGTAAATCTGCTTCTCCCATAGAGGGGGTCTTACTGCTTTATGGTTCATGACACTCATCCGGTAGTTAACACGTAAGCAAGCTCCAAAAGGTTGCCTGGCGAATGAGAAAAATTTTAATATTTTTTTGTTGTTCTTTCAGGATACGTAATTTGTTAATTATCAGACTTGTGAATTATTGAAATATGTATATTTATGGAGTTCGGCGCTATAGTCAATATACTACAAATAAATGCTTAGATAATAAAATTTTAGCTGTAGGGTATTGTAGTTATTTGTAGCCCACTGCCCGTTATAAACCATAGCGATATGACCAGATTATTAAGGCTGATTTTATGTATAGCCGCTTTAATGCCCTTTGCTGTTTTTGCCCAAAGCGATTCGACCATTATTCCGCTCTGGAAAAACGGTGCGCCGGGTTTCGAAAACCGTAAGGATGAACCCGAGAAAGGTGGCAAATACACTTACAATGTAAATAACCCAACCATTACAGTTTATATGCCGCCAAAGGATAAAGCCAACGGAGCGGCTATAGTGGTTTGTCCTGGTGGAGGGCACCGTATACTGGTATTTAATTCGGAAGGTACAGAACCGGCCCACTTTTTAACGCAGCTGGGTTTCGTGGTAGCCGTGTTGAAATACAGGTTAGCTCGTGACACCAATTCGCCGTATAAATTGCAGGTGCATGCTAAGCAAGATGCCGAACGCGCCATAAGAACGGTACGTAGCAATGCCGGTAAATGGGGCTTCGACGCTAATCGCCTTGGTATTATGGGATTTTCGGCAGGAGGGGAAGTAGTGGATTGGGTTGCCTTTGAAAAAGGTGATGGTGACCCCAAAGCTGCTGACCCAATTGAGCGTGAGAGTTTTAAAACCAATTTTGCCATAATGGTTTACCCGGGCCCGCTAGGGGTGCCCGAAGTAGTGCCACCAGATTCGCCACCTGCTTTCCTGGTAGTTGCCGATGACGACGAATGTTGTTCCCCACCCGTTATTAAGCTGCTGCAAAAGTATCGCGAAGCAGGGGTGTCTGTAGAAGCACACATTTTTTCTAAAGGTAACCACGCTTTTAACATGGGTTATCGATCCAAACTGCAAACCCTCAAAAACTGGCCCGCGAGATTGGTAGACTGGTTTGTAGATAATGATTACTTTAAAAAGCCGATTGAGCCGGTGAAGAAGTTTTGATGAACGGGTTCCCTTCCGATTGTCATTCAGAGCGATAGCGAAGAATCTTCTTTATCAGAAAAGGACTTTCGTCTTGCGAAGAAGATTCCTCCTCCGTCGGAATGACAATTTGGGTTTCGTTCACTCATTGCGTTAAACGGCGATCAACCGGTGTTCTTTATTCAAATAATAAGACCGATACTCCAACGGATGCTTATTGGTGATGGCTTTAAACTGATGATAGAAATGGGAGATATTGTTGTACCCACACGCATAACCAATTTCTGCAACGTTCATGTCTTGCTCTACCAGCAGGCGGCAGGCGTGGCCAATGCGAACTTCTATTAAAAAATCGAGGTACGTTTTCTTGGTTTTCGCTTTAAAATATCGACAGAACGAGTGCTTGCCCATGGCAATCAGCGCGGCAACATCCTCAACCAATATTTTACGCTGAAAATTGTTAAAGGTGTATTCAAAAATTTTGTTGATGCGCGACTTATCCAGGTTGTTTACTTCGTGGAAGAAACCGTTGCTTGATATCGTTTCATACTCTTGCGTTGAGGAAATGATCTCCAATGCCGATAACAGGTGAATCATCCTTTTGGCGGGCGATTCGGTCAGCATTTCTTCGGCTATTTTGGCAATTTTCTTACGGGCTTCACCTTTAATGCGCAAGCCCAATTTAGAAGCATCTACCGCACGTTGTATAAATTTAGCTTCGGGCAGATTTAAAAAGGTATTACCCAGCATTTCCGGTTCGAAAAGTATTACCACAGATTCGCCTATCTTTTCGTCCGTGCGATGCAGGTACTTTCTTTCGTGCCGGAAGGTATGCGGCAGGTTAGAGCCCAATAAGTAAACATCATTATTTTTAAACGGGCCCACATAATCGCCAATTAAACAGGTTCCAGAGCTTCTTTTAATTACCAATAATTCAACCTCCGGGTGGTAATGCCACGAACTCAGCATCTCCGCCCCAACATCTTTATGAATATTAAAAGAGTGGTCGGGTGTGGTGGTGGTTTTCTTTAGTATCGCTTTCATAATTGTTGTTTAGGTTGAATTAAGTATCGTCTTATTGCTAAATTTACGTAAAAGAACCTCGCATGTTGTATGTATTATATTAACTAAAATATGTGATTTGTTTACTAATTATGTTATAATAATACATAAAAGTATCCAATGTTATTATGTGTCGGATACGTAAAGCGATCCGGGAAAGTGGCGGGTTAATATAGTACACGTAATTGTTAGCATCTTTGTAAAGAGGGTGATAATTATTGCATTAATTTGCGCCAGATTATTACGCATCAACAAATACTGAATATTAACAAAGCCATATCGGCTGAGCATAATTATGGAAAAACATACATATGGGGTTGTAGGCCTTGGCAAAATGGGGCTAAACCTGGCCTTGCAGGCGGCAGAAAAAGGTTATCAGATTATCGGTTACGATAAATATTTACCCGCACAACCCGAAACGGAAAATCTTACACTGGTAAATAGCTTACAGGAACTGATAAACAAACTCGACCGCCCACGTAAAGTATTTATATACATACCTGCCGGCGCGGCCATAGATGTGGTTATTGGCGAATTGACCCCCTTATTAGAAGAAGGCGATATTATTATCGACGGCGGTAATTCTTACTGGGGCGATAGCATCCGCAGAGCTAAAGAATTGAAAGCAGATAAAGGTATTCACTTGATTGATTGTGGAACCAGCGGCGGCGTAAGCGGTGCTCGTAACGGTGCCTGTTTTATGATAGGCGGCGATAAAGAAGCTGTTAGTCAGATTGAAGGTTTGCTGAAAGATCTTTCCGTTCCCAATGGTTATACACACACCGGCGCTTCGGGCTCTGGGCACTTTGTGAAACTGGTACATAACGGTATTGAGTTTGGCATGCTGCAAGCTATAGGTGAGGGGATGGATCTACTTGCACATTATCGCGAAGAACTGAACATCAGCGAAATTCTGCACACCTGGAACCATGGTTCGGTAGTACGCTCGTGGCTGATAGAACTAATGAAGAAACTGTACGACGAAAAACAAGGCTTTAATGTGCCATCATATGTTGAGGATACCGGCGAAGTAAATTGGTTGGTAACCGATGCTATGCACATGGAAGTTTCTATTCCGGTAATAGCCCAGTCGGTTATGCAGCTGATCGCTTCGCGCGATAGCGAAAACATTGCTCCTAAAGCCATCGCTATGATGCGCAACGGTTTTGGCGGGCATCCATTTGGTACAGACGAAGGCATCCGTTACGAACGACACTTTGGTAAAGTTGGCGGCTACGAACAGCCTGACAGCAAATAATATTAAACCGTTACCCGGGTCAATGTTAACGACCCGGGTGATGGTTTCTTAAATCGTAACTACCAGGCGTTGGCCGCCGGTTAGTTCCATATCCCAAAGTTTGGCAATGTCTTCCAGTTTTACGGTTACGGTTTCTACTTTAAGTTTTCCATCAGCAGCCAGCTGAAACATCTCTGGGAGTATCTCGCCAAATAATTTGCCAACCTGTGCTTTAGACCAGGCTCCCAAACCCGAACCCGATAATTGAAGGTCGACACTCCTAAGGTTTTGTGCAGAGAGTTGAATAAGCTCGCCTGACATTTCGCCTACAGATACATATCTTATCCGGTTGGTAAAAGTGCCATTTCCCTTTAGGCAGGCGAATATGATTTGGGCGGTGTCGCCCCACAGGTAATCCAGGATTACATCAATTGGCGTTAACGAATGAATCGCCGTAATCCGATCTTTAAAATCTTTGTTATCGTCGTTAATTTGTATTATTTCATCTGCACCAAGTGATAAGAGCTTTTCCAGTGAGGCTTGGTTTCTGCCCGTAGCGATCACTTTTTTAGCGCCGTAATGCTTGGCCAGCTGCACCGCAACTCTACCAGTAAAACCGGTTGCGCCGTTAACTAATACTATGTCCCCCGGCTGAATATCCGCCTTAAATTTTAAGCCCATAGCCGAACCGATAACGGCGTTGGGCAGCGCAGCGGCAGTAATATCATCCAGTGTTTCCGGGACCGGTACAATTCTGTCTTTATGGATCGTTGCTTTTTCGGCCAGCATGCCGCTTACACCCATGCCATAAACTCTCGAGCCATTAGGTAACAGGCAAATGCCATCGCCCCCCACCACGCGGCCATCCGTTTGTTGGTGGGTGTTACTGGAGTAGTGTTTGCCCGAAGCCTGGCTTTTATCGAGATGCTTAAGGGCTACCGCTTTTACCGTTACCAGTAGTTCATCGTCGTTTTTAATAACCGGTTCGGGGAAGTCTATATATTGAGGCATTGTGCCTTTTTGATACATTACTGCTGCTTTCATTTTCTTTCAAATTTGTTAATACAAAATTAGATAGCACAAAGTGGCAGCACGATAACATATGTTATCAAGTTTAAAAATGCGGGTTGCCTTTAGCCAGCTTGCTTTTAATGCGGCTGAGGTGCACAGTGCTCACACCCAGGTACGATGCAATGTAATGTTGTGGTACCCGCTGTATAATATGCGGCCTCTGGGTCAGTAGATTTTGGTAGCGTTGCTCTGGCGTATCACGAATAAAGGATACAAACTCGTTCATATAATGAGTTTGCCTTATGGCCCACATTTGTAGTAATAGCGAGGTGAAATCGGGTTCGTGGCTCAGATCATCTATCAATTGAGCGACATACTGTCGGGGTAACAAATAGATAATAGATGGCTCAATGGTTTCGATAGTAAACGTGCTTGGTATATGGTTTATAAAACTATCGAGCGAGCTTAATCCGTCATTCTCGAAGAAAAACTGCACCGTTTTATCATCACCCTTATTGTTGAAGAAAGTGCGCACGCAGCCTTTTTCTATGAAGATGTAATTCTGAGATACGCTGCCTTCTTCCAACAGAACAGACTTTGCAGGTACTTCCATCCGCTTCTGAAAGGGGAGGTACTTATCCCAATAGGCATTTAGCTGCGGAAATTTATCTCTGAAATGAAAAAGCATCGTTTGGACATTAGAACTCTAATATAAGCCCATTAATCATCAAAGTTGTCTGGCGTCGATCAATTGATTGTTAGAAATAGATGTTTTATATTAAATTAAAACTTTATATAATCTAAGTAAATTTTTGATTATAAAATTTCTACAGTTTAAATTAAATCATGCTGTCAAAACATCGCCAGCAAAAGTGTTAAATATAAGCCTCAACTTAGCATCGGCCATTTTGGTTCGACTATTTGTTAAATTATTAATTGTTCAACATGAGATCACCGCCTGATAAGTTTTAACCCATCCGTTACGATATGGATCGTCCGAACGGTATGTTTGGGCTGATTATTAATTGTTTAGTTATTGATATTTAAAAATGGAATGTAATTATCGCCGGGGAATAAAATATTAAGTTACCCGACCGACAAAATGGGGGTGAATAAAATAATCGATAAGCATTGTTATATTGTTAATTTTTCTACGTAATATTTGTATAACCATTTGCAAATGAGAAGTAAAGTTACCTTAAGCTTCATTTTAGCTTTAACATTTATAGCGTGCAAAAAATCGGATGAGGTTGCCCTGGTAAGCTCTGATTCGATACAAGGAAACTGGAAGTTTTTGGAGAGCAGCAATGTTACTATCGCTGGTTTATTCAAACATCCCGCCGATCCATCAAACCCAATTATTATCAATTTTAATGAATCATCCTATACCGAAACTGACGCTGGCAAGGTTGCTGTTACCGGTACCTATGCCCTGGTAAATAAGTACGAATACATCCCGGGTTATTTTGCCGATAGCGTTTTAACCGTAAACAATGAAGCGAAGGGTAAATACAAAATTCATCGTGGCCAACCCGATACCTTAGTACTTAACGCGATTGATCATGGGCCAGATTATGATTGGAATGCGCGGTATTTGCGGGTGAAGTAGGTTGAAGAGTGTGAGAAACAGAGAGGCAACTTGGGACTAGCTGATGCAGCTTGCGTTAAGATAGTAGTGGAAAGCCCGGAGCGTAGCGAGGACTTGCAACGGATAGCCTGACCCGTAGGGTAACGCCCGAACAATGGAAATCAGAATCAACAGTCAGGATTGGAAATCCTCACAGTTATTAAAAAATAAAACTCCAATTCAACTAAACCCTAAATCTAAAATCTGATATCCGAAATCACTATCTCTCCACACCCTTCCAAACTTTTCCACAAGTAGCCCAAATGCACCGCCAACAGCTTAACTTTACGGATTAATTATTTTTATAAGCTTGGCAAAAACCGCTACTAAAGAAACGCCGCTGATGCAGCAGTACAACGAGATCAAAGCTAAGTACCCGGGTGCTTTGCTTCTGTTCCGCGTTGGCGATTTTTACGAAACTTTTGGGTCCGACGCTGTTAAGGCGGCCGGTATTTTGGGTATCACGTTAACAAGGCGCGCCAACGGTGCTGCCACGCATATCGAGTTGGCGGGCTTTCCGCATCACTCTATCGAAACCTATCTGCCAAAACTGGTGCGAGCCGGTCAGCGAGTGGCTATTTGCGATCAGCTGGAAGATCCGAAGACTACCAAAACCATTGTAAAGCGTGGGGTTACCGAACTGGTTACACCCGGTGTTGCCACTAACGACAATATTTTACAACAGAAGCGCAATAATTATCTGGCTTCGTTATACTTCGAGAAAAATACCATCGGTATTGCGCTGCTCGATATTTCTACCGGCGAATTTTTAACCGCGCAGGGTAACACCGGTTATATTGATAAGCTATTACAAAGCTTTGCGCCAAGCGAGGTTATTTACCCTAAAAGCCGTAACCACGATTTCAGGGATACTTTCGGCGATCGTTTTTATACCTACATGCTTGACGATTGGCCTTACAGCGGCGACTATGCGCAGGAGACGTTGTTAAAGCATTTCGGCGTTAAATCGCTTAAAGGGTTTGGTATCGATAAGTTGAATCTGGGTATTGTAGCCGCCGGTGTGGCGTTGCATTATCTGAATGAGACCGAGCATCGCAACCTGCAACATATTTCGGGTATTTCGAGGATAGAGGAAGACCGTTATTTATGGCTTGACCGCTTCAGTATCCGAAACCTGGAACTGATTGGTTCCACCAATGAACACGCTATGACACTGGCCGATGTGCTGGATCATACCTGTTCGCCAATGGGGGCACGTTTGCTGCGTCGTTGGATTGTAATGCCGCTTAAGGAATTGAAACCCATTACCGACAGGCTCAACGTAGTTGAACACCTGATTGCCAACGACGAGCTGCGTGAAGAATTGCAGCAGAACATCAGGCAGATAGGTGATCTCGAAAGGCTGATCTCTAAAATTGGTTTGCAGAAAGCCAATCCGCGCGAGGTTAGTCAGCTAAAGAGAGCTTTATCAGCAATTGACACTATTAAAACGATGTGTTCACAGGCTGAAAGTGCACCCCTAAAAGCCATAGGTGAGCAGTTGAATCCCTGTACTATCATCTGTGAAAAAATAGGCCGTGAACTTAGCGCCGAGCCACCGGTAATGATAGCCAAAGGCGGCGTAATGGCCGAAGGCATTAACGAAGAGTTAGATCGCCTGCGTAAAATCGCGTTCGGGGGTAAGGGTTATTTACTGGAAATTCAAAAACGCGAAGCCGAGGCAACGGGCATCCCGTCGTTAAAGGTTTCGTTTAATAACGTTTTTGGATATTACCTGGAAGTCACCCATTCGCACCGCGATAAAGTACCTTCGGAATGGATCCGTAAGCAAACGCTGGTAAATGCAGAGCGTTATATTACGCCCGAATTAAAGGAGTACGAAGAGCAGATTCTTGGTGCCGAGGAAAAGATCCTTGCCCTGGAAACAAGGCTTTACAACGAGCTTTTATATGCGCTAACCGAATATATTAAGCCTATACAGCTTAATGCGCAGTTGATTGCCCGTTTGGATGTATTGCTCAATTTTGCTACCATATCGCAAAAAAACTACTACGTTAAGCCGCAAATAAACGATGGCAGGGTAATTGACATTAAAGGTGGCCGCCACCCGGTTATAGAACAGAACCTTCCACCGGGTGAGGCTTATATCACCAATGATGTATTCCTCGATTCGGAGTCACAGCAGATCATCATTATTACTGGTCCCAACATGGCGGGTAAGTCGGCCTTGCTGAGGCAAACCGGTTTAATTGTGCTGATGGCGCAAATGGGTTGTTTTGTGCCAGCTAAAGAAGCCGCAATAGGGGTGGTAGATAAGATCTTTACCCGTGTGGGCGCGTCTGATAATCTATCGTCGGGCGAATCTACCTTCATGGTGGAGATGAACGAGACCGCCAGTATCCTAAATAACCTTTCGGATAGAAGCTTGATTTTGCTAGATGAGATTGGCCGCGGTACTTCAACTTACGATGGTATTTCTATTGCCTGGGCTATTGCGGAGTATTTACATAATCATCCAACGGCACAGGCCAAAACACTTTTTGCAACGCACTATCACGAGTTAAATGAGTTGAGTAACTCTTTTAACCGTATTAAAAACTTTAATGTAACGGTTAAGGAGGTAGGGCATCAAATCATTTTCCTCCGTAAACTGGTGCCCGGTGGTAGCGAACACAGCTTTGGTATCCATGTGGCTAAACTGGCTGGCATGCCTCCAAAGGTATTGGCCCGGGCTAATGATATTTTAAAGAAACTGGAGCACGAACGCACCGGCGGCGAGCATATTAAAGAGAGTATTAAAAAGGTACAGAAACAAGCGTTGCAACTGCAAATGTTTTCGATAGACGACCCTATACTGGTTAAAATTCGCGACACGCTGAACAACCTCGACGTAAACACCCTCACCCCGGTTGAAGCCATGATGAAATTGGATGAAATACAGCGGATGCTGAAGAGTTAGTTTTTACTTTTGTTATTTCGAGTGATAACGAGAAATCTTTTGCATTGTTAGGGTATGAAGCAGAAGATTTCTCACATACGTTCGAAATTGCAACTCTACCAATTCAACGTTCTATGTTGATATGTTTATAACATTGCTTTTGCCTTATAATTAAAGCCCGTTATCTTGCCTGCATGATTTCGAAACTTACCTATCGAATTGCATTAATTTTATTTTCTGCCGTATTTCTGTTTACTTCCTGTAAGTCTAAAAAGGCTGTTTTAAAAGGCAGCCCGGGCGAAGTTGTAAAGCCGCAAGGTTTTATAGCTGATAAATATGCTGATATTATGGGGGTTGACCGCGGCGACATCCAAAATGGCCGCTTGTATAACTTTATTGAAGAATGGACCGGCACGCGTTACCGTTTTGGAGGGTTGGATAAAAACGGCATTGATTGCTCCGGTCTGGCTTATTTACTGGAGCAGCAAGTGTACGGTATCAACATCCCGCGGATGACCAGCCAGCAGATCACTGTTATAAAACGCAAATACGAGGATGAGTTACAGGAGGGCGATCTGGTATTCTTCGACTTTGATGGTAAGAAGTTTAGCCACGTTGGTATCTATCTGCAAAATGGCTATGTAGTACATGCCAGCACCCGTAAAGGGGTTATGATTGTAAGGTTGCGAGATCCTTCTATGTACAAGTACTTTTCGCGCGCGGGGTCTATCCAGCCCGATGCCGTTTATACCAGCGGGCAATAAGTTAATTATCTTCCGTTAAATCTTCCTTTGTTTTTTTTGACTTTGCAGCTGGCTTTTTGCTTGTTTGTTTTCTAAAAATTCTTTTAAAGAAGCTGATTTTGGCATCTTGATCGGGATAATAAGCCTTCCTGGCAAAACCATTAACTATACCGAGGGTACCTACACAATACATGGAAATAGTAGGTGATAGATTGATGTAGTTGCAAACGCAAACCGCGGCGGCTATAACAGGAGTTACAAAAAGATTGATGCGCTGCGATTTCCATTGCAATACGCGTTCCATATCTTTATTATTATAGCATAGCTCGGCTTTATGTTTCACCAGATAGCGCGTGAGTAAGGTTTGTGCGAAAAAGGTTAACAGCACTATGCCGATGTATATATTTACAGACCAACCATAAGCCGCCGACTTTAAGCTGATTAATCCCGATATCATGGATACACCAAAAGGAAACAGCGACACAACAAATAAAAAAAGCAGGTTATAGACTAACACCATCTTATTATAGTCGCGCAGGAAGCTAAAAATTTTAAGGTGGCGCATCCAAAACGTGGCTACGAGGAAAAAGCTTAATGCGTAAGCCAAAAGCTTTGGAATCAATTCAAAAAAAGAATGCCGGACATGCTCTTCTGTCAGTTCGCGCATATTCTCTGGTAGCTTAATATCAATCACCATTATGGTAATAATAATAGCGAACACAGCATCACTAAACAGAATTACCCGCTCTAACTGAAATTCTTTCTTAATTTCCTCTTCTTCGTGTGCGTTCATAAAAGGGTTACTTCTTTTTAACTAAAGTCATGGTATAATTGTCGGCATCTACCACGGCCTGATAAAATTCTACAAGGTCGCTATAGGCCTCCTTGGTATAAGTACCGTCTAACATCTGCATTTTGCGTGTATAGATCAATTTATTGCCGGTTACAACAACGCTGGCGGTGTAGTTGCCAAAATCTTTCTGCAATTTAACATTTAAAAGCACTCTGTCGGATGCGTAACCATCTGGTAGGGTATAAGTTATCACATCATCATCGGTATAGCCTCTGTTAATGTACATGGGGGTGTTTCGGTTGCGTAGTTCGCGGGGCGTGTTCGATACACGGTTAACAGCATTAACAATAAAATGTAGCTTCCCATCTTCCGTAGTTGCATATTCGGCTGCGGTAAGCTTCAGGTTTTCGGTTAGTACAGGTTTAATATTTTTGGCCGCCGATAATTTAAAAGATTCAACCTCGAGGTTGTTGATCGGGTACCGTTTTTGAATATGTTTAACCTGATCCTGGTATGATTTGGTAAGCATATCATCTTGGTTTTCATACTGTGTGCCTTCCGCAGTTGTCAATACGTTGCCGGTAAGCACCCCGCTTTCATTAAGGGTGAAAGTTGCTTTGATCTCCTCCTTGTTTTGCTGGGCAGTATATTTAGGTGTATGTAATAACTTACCGCCTTCCGGCGTGCAGGCCAGCACTGTACGGTCGTCTGTAAAATCGCCGAGGTAGCCAAAGGGGATGGTTTTACTGGTGCACTCTAACCAGGTGGTATCGCTTTTAAAAGGCAGGCATAAGATAATATGGTCGGCCTGATCCATACTTGCAAAGTCAGTTTTCAAGCTTTCTTTTTCACTGCCCGATTTTACAACGCAGTAATATGAATCGATACTGGCAGCTTTAAGCAATGCCTGAGTGTAGTTAACCAGGCCCTTGCAGTCGCCATAACTTAATTGGTCTACCTCGCTGGCTTTAAATGGCTGGTAGCCGCCGACGCCAATCTGGATACTTACGTAACGGGTTTTTTGTTGCATAAACTCGTATATCTTTCGCGCTTTCTCCTTTGGGTCGGCAATGCCCGCTGTGAGGTCTTTTACTTGCTGTAAAGTTTCGGGCGATAACTGCGACCGCCCGGTAAGCAGCTTGTCGTAAATCCATTTGCCCAAATCGTTCCAATTGGTGTAGGTGCCGGGTATGCCCGAATAAATAAAATCTTGCGAGGCCAGGCGCACGCTCGTAATGTAATTAGTTTTGTTGGGGCTATAGGGTTCACTGCGGCGGGCTTTTACATTTTTAACCGCCCAGCTATAAGTTTTCATCCCTTTTTCATCGGTGCCGGTTTCAACTTTGTCAGCATAGCTGGTTTCTTTATAACGTATGTTTAACGATGGTTTACATACTAATTTATATGAGCTCTGCTCAACAGACACACCGCTTGAATAAGTGGGAAACCAGGGCTCGATGTTAAGCGTTTGGGTTTGCTTTACCTCATACTCATATTCAACGGTGTAGGGGTAAGTGGTAACCGCCGGTTCATAATATTTAACGCGTTCATCTTCAAACAAAGAAAAATCGTGAACCGCGCTCTCATCCTTAAAGCTGCTTTCGCCAAACTTGCTCAGCTGTTTGCCATACTCGTCGTAAATAATACCCTTAATGCTTTTTATCTGTCGGCTCTTATCGTACCAAATAGCTAGTTGGGCATCTTCTGCTCCATTTTTATTTAACACGGTAACGGCTTTTTTATAATGATAAAGCACGTTATCGTTCTCTTTTATGGTAATTGTGGTTTCGTCATTACGAATCACCGAGCTTGCATAAGGTAGCAGGTCTTTGGCTATTAATCCTGTGCCATAGCTTTGCTGTGCAAGGGCAGTCCGGCATAGCCCGATGCTAAAGGCAGCGGCAATTATAAGTGCTCTCATTTATTTTTTTGTGAAAAGAATCTCCGAGCTTTCTGCCTGTATAATTTTGTTATAAAACTCTTTGAGGTATGGGTACTCTGCAACACTGTAAACCGGCTTGGCAAACTGCAATGCTTCCGAGAAGGTGAAGCTCTCGGTATCGTTTGCAAATTCGGTCATGAGCGAACCGCCTTTGTTAGGTAAAGCTATCGCTAAATCTTTAGTTCCGCTTTCCACTATAAAGTTACCCGGCATATGTACGGTAACGGTAAATCTCGAAATTGAAGGCATCCCCATATCTATCGGGTAGCTACGATCCATCAGCTTGAAGGGATTTTCGTTGGTGTGGCCAAAAACAAACGGGTTTAGCGTAAGCTTGGCATGATCCAGGTTTTTATAAGCGTCGATCTCTACTTCATACGATTCCAAAATAGTGCTGTTCAAGCTGTCAACATTCTGAATTTCTGATTTCAAAATCTTAATTTTTGGAAACTTCTCGTCCAGATTTTCCACATACTCATCTATCGAATTAAACTTCTTGATCTCTTTACGTTTGAGGTACCCTGCGTAGCCTGCCGAGAATTGTTTGAAGGTGCCCTTAAGCTTACCGTCGGGCTGCAAAATGAGGTTTAAGCTAGCTATTTTAGACTCTTTTTGCGGTTCCACAATGTCCATCCAATAAGATTCTTTCTCGAAGCTAAGCACCCGGCCCTGATCATTTATACAACGTAGTGGCAACATACCAAAGGCAAGTAATTGGTCAGATGCGTCGAGCAGGTAGCTTTTGTCGCCGATGTTTACTTTGGCTATCACATAGTTAAAGTCGCTCTCTACGGGGAAAAGTCTGTTAACCGATCCGTGTTCACGGGTAGAAAGCAATACAGCCTCCGTGTTCAGATCTGCCGCTTTAAGTGCAGCAATAAGTGCCAGGTTAATATCACCGATGCTGCCCGTATGCTGATCGAGTGCTTTGCGGATACCGTCATCGCTATACTTACCATAAAACTGATTCCATTTCATAGTTTTTTGGATAAACTCGTAAATGGCCTGAGCTTTGGCGAGCTCATCGGTTTTACCGGCAATAACATCTTTAATGCGGTCTTTCATTAAACCGCTTCGTTTAATCTGACTGCCGAAATATTCGTTGCTTTTTAACGATTGGTCAACATCATGCCACTCTTTGGTCACCTTCACTTTTGTCCCATTGTTAAAATTAATATATTCCGAAAGCTCGAAATACATGGCCGAAATGAAGTTTTTGGCGGCGGTCATATACTCTTCTTCCACAAACGCAGGCACATTATCCATAATATAGGTAAGCCTGCTGCAATCGCAACGGGTGCCTGCATAAGAAAAGCACTCCCTGTCCAATTCTGAGTGGGAGTTAGTAAGTTTTAAGGCCCCCCTCAGGCTTACGTTATACTGAAATACGGCAGGTATATCGGCCCGGTATTCCGAATGGATTTTGGGTATGTCTGACTGAAACTCCCATGTGTGAAAGTTGAACAGAAAAGGCGATTCTGTAGTGTACCTATATTCAATAATGCAGCCAGGGCGCAGGTTGGGCATACTAAATTTGGCGAGATCGGTGTATTTGTTCTCATTCGTCTTGAAGATCTTCGACTGCTCGAGTTGAGATTGCCTAAGAATGCCGTTTTCGTCTGTATAAGTAGTAACGGCTTCTACATCCCGTATGGTTTCGTAAGTATTGCTATCATCTCTGTGTAGGGTTATCACCACGTCGCCTTCCGATTTAAAAGCCTGGCTATCGAATATCTTTACCTTCACATGGTGCTCAAAAACAAGGCGGAGATTGTCGTTTGTGTTAATGTATGCCTTGCCAAATTCGTTAAGCACAAGTGCGTGGGCGCTGGTGTCTTTGTCGTATTTTTTCATTTGGATCTCCTGATCGGTGAATTTTCCGAACTCAAAATCTTGTGCAAATGATTGATAGCAAGTAAATAACAGTAGGAGGGATAGGAATAGGGGGCGTTTCATTAAAAATTGTAATTAGGTGGGTATTAAAATAACGATTTATAAGCAGATGCTAAATACCATTTTAAAAATATATTGTGCGGGTATAACAAACCTTTTTACGATTTTTGGCGGGTAGACATTACACGAATGAAATTGAATTTAAAGCGTCCGTTGGCATTTTTTGATCTGGAAGCCACAGGTACACACATTGGGGTTGATCGTATTGTTGAAATATCCGTAATTAAAATGATGCCAGATGGCAGCGAAGCGGTAAAAACATGGCGGGTGAACCCGGAAATGCCTATTCCGTATGAAACATCCCTTATACATGGTATATATGACGAGGATATTAAAGCCGAGCCAAGCTTTAAACAATTGGCACCAGAAATAGCTGAGTTTATTGGCGACAGCGACCTCTCGGGCTTTAACTCTAACAAGTTTGATATCCCTATGCTGATGGAGGAGTTTCTACGCGTTGGTGTGCCTTTTGATATAGAAAACCGCCATTTGGTTGATGTGCAAAATATTTTCCACCAGATGGAACAACGCACCTTAAAAGCTGCTTACCGTTTTTATTGCAACAAAGAAATTGTTAACGCACACAGCGCCGAAGCAGACACCCGTGCCACCATGGAGGTATTGCTGGCCCAGCTGGAGCGTTATGCCGAAACGGAGTTTGAAGACCGTGAAGGCAATAAATCTATCCCGGTTGTGCCAGATGTAGAAGCCCTGCATGTATTTACCAACATGAACAGGAATGTTGATTTTGCAGGACGTATGGTGTTTAATGCCGATGGCCACGAAGTGTTTAACTTCGGCAAGCACAAAGGCCGAAGAGTTGAAGATGTGTTTGAAACAGAGCCAAGCTATTACTCATGGATGATGCAGGGCGATTTTCCGCTTTACACTAAGCGCAAAATTGAAACCATCTACAAACGTTGGAACGAAGCTCGCATTGCTGCCCGCCCAAAACCGGTACAACAACCAAAGCCGGAACCTAATGCACTTGAAAAGCCACTGACTGAGAAGCCTAATAAGCCGTATCAGCAAAACAAACCATATCAGCAAAATCCTAACTTTAAGAAGAAGGAAGAACCGGCTAAACCGGTTAATGATGACATGCTGAAGTTGTTGGCTGATAAATTTAAAAAAGGATAAACTGATTTCGGAATTCGGATGTTCTATTTCGAATTTATATAAAAATGCGTCATTGCGAGCGATAGTGAAGCAATCCACGATTTACAGAGCCGTTCCGTATAGTTTGGGATTGCTTCGCTATCGCCCGCAATGACGTTTTTGTCTATTCTATCTTCTTTAAAAAGCTAATATTTCGCTGCAAGCCATTAAACTTAGTGCGCTTCACAGCCGAATTTTTAAACACCTTTCTGAAAACGTCTTCGGTGATCTCGTTCCAGTCAGCTGAGTTCATACCAAGCAGATCAGGGTGCGGATCAAACGATTGTTCCTGGTGAAGCACAGAGAATTTGTTCCAGGGGCAAACATCCTGGCAAATATCGCAGCCAAACATCCAGCCATCCATTTTGCCTTTAAACTCGGCGGGGATCTCGTTTTTAAGCTCTATAGTTAAATAAGAGATGCAGCGGCTGCCGTTAACTACCTGTGGGGCAACTATGGCCTCGGTAGGGCAGGCATCAAGGCAACGAGTGCAGGTGCCGCAGTGGTCGGCTGTTGGTTCAATGTCATACTCGAGCTCAATGTCAACAATCAGTTCGGCAAGGAAAAAGAATGAGCCTGTTTTTTTACTGATCAGGTTAGAGTTTTTGCCTATCCAGCCCAGTCCGGCTTTTTTTGCCCAGGCCTTGTCCAATACAGGTGCCGAGTCTACAAATGCCCGGCCACCTACTTCGCCTATTTTATCGTTGATGATAGCCAACAATAATTTTAGCTTGTCTTTAATAACGGTATGATAATCGGCCCCATAAGCATATTTGGATATTTTGGGCGCGGATGAATCGGCCTGTTCATTATCAGAGTAATAGTTTAACCCTAAAGAGATTACCGATTTAGCACCCTCAACCAATAAACGTGGGTCGAGGCGCTTGTCGAAGTAGTTTTCCATGTAGGTCATTTCGCCGTGCATGCCGGCGTTGAGCCATTTCTCCAACCGAGGCGCCTCCTGTTCCAGAAATTCTGCTTTCGCTATACCGCAAAATAAAAAACCAAGCTTTTGGGCTTCATCTTTTATCAATTGGCTGTATGCGGCGTGGTTATTAAGCATTGCCGCAAAGATACGGATATGCAGCAAAGTAAGCAGTTGATTTATTTAAGGTTAAGTTAATTTGGCGATCACTAAGGTTAACTATTGCAAACAGATTGAAAGTGGTAGCGTTGTATTAAAACAATAACGCACCTATAAAACATACAATTATGATAACCAACGATTTGAAAACAGCTGATCCGAAGAACCCGGACGTAGCCAATTACGATAGTACCGATAAGAGTGATGACACACTTCACGAAAACAAGGGCGACTCCGCCATCGACGAAACCAATGACCCAACGGTGCAGGATAAGCCCGATCCCGAGCGTGTGAAAACGGTAACTCCATCCCGAGATGGCGACCCGAGCCCAGAGGATGGTAAGCCGATTACTAATTCATCGGCCGAGCAGCCGATAACCAACTCTTCGAATAAAGGAGAAGGGCCCGCGGGAGAAAACTTGTAAAAAGAAAAGCCGCTCATTCGAGCGGCTTTTCTTTTTTAGAGAGTAGTTGATTAAGTTGAGTGGTTGATTAGATTCTTAAGCAGAACTATTCACTTAATCAACCCAATCAACCATTCACTAACCATTAAAAACTGTTCTTAATACTGTTACTCAACGTCTTGGTGCTCCAGTAGCCGCTATCTAAAATACGGCGTACAGTCATTAATGGATCGTTTGCATAGCGTTTATCAGCTAGTTGGAACGCAATCAGGAAATTGCGTTTATGCAATTCCGGCAGGTTTTCTGCATTCCACAAACCAAACGGATAGGCAAAGTATTTAATGTCTTTACCGGTGATCTCTTCCAGTTTTTTGGTTGGTTTATCTAACTGGGTTTCCCAGTCTTTACCTGCAAATTTTTTGAAGTTGTGGTGATCCCAGGTATGGCTGCCGATAACGTTGCCTTCGTCAGATAGTTGTTTTACCTGCTCTTTGCTCATGTAATGCGGGCGACCAAGCGATACCGTCATGATAAAAAATACGCCTTTGAAGCCATATTTCTTCATCTCCGGGCGGGCAATGGTAAACTGATCTAAATCGGTATCATCAAAAGTTAACATAATAGGCTTGCTTGGCAGCGGTGTGCCAAAAGCCAGGTACGAATACAGCTGATCGGGTAAAATGGTATGGTAACCACTATCGGCCAGCATTTTGATGTGTTCTTTAAAAGAAGCAATTGGTACGATGTAATCTTTAGCAACTTTAGAGTCGGTCGGTTTCCAATCACGGATCTGGTGGTAGCAAATCACAGGCACTTGTTTACGGCCCATAATGGTTGCTGCCGAAGCCGGCGTTCCCCCCGGTATTTTGGTTACTGTTTCGGTAGTTTCTGTTTTTGTTGCAGCTGTAGCAGTTGCCGTAATAGTTTTTTCTGCAGGTTTTGATTGGCATGATACTGCAGCCAGCATGCAGAAAGGTAGTAGGGTAGACAGTAGCTTTGACATATTAGATATATATTTTAATAGCGACGAAAATAGAATAATAAATGTTCTGTCAGTAAAATTATTTAACGCGAATTATAAACATTTTCTATTTATCGCCCTGCAACGACATAGAGTAAGGAACCGAAGTTTCTTTAACACCTCTTGTTTTATTTGGCTGCGCCGACATGTTATAATTAATCACCGCACCCTGCATCAGGCTGCTGTGGCTTAACCAGTTCATATCATAAGGTTTGCCGTTATATTGCATAGTATTAATGTACTTATTAGTGTCGCTGTTAGCCGGAGCATTGATCACAACAGTTTTGCCGTTCTCCAGTTTTAGAGTTGCTTTTTTAAACAGTGGAGCACCAATTACGTACTGGTCTGTAGCCGGGCAAACCGGGTAAAAACCTAATGACGAAAATACGTACCAAGCCGAAGTCTGTCCATTATCTTCATCGCCGCAATAGCCATCTGGTGTGGCTTTGTAAAGGCGGTTCATGGCTTCGCGTGCCCAGTATTGGGTTTTCCACGGCGCACCTGCATAGTTATACAGGTAAATCATGTGCTGTATTGGCTGATTGCCATGCGCATACTGACCCATATTCATTATCTGCATTTCGCGGATCTCGTGGATCACTTCGCCATAGTAGCTATCGTCAAACGTTGGCGGAAGCAGGAATACAGAATCCAGCTTGTTTACAAATTTATCCTTGCCGCCCATTAACTTAATCAGGCCGTTAATATCATGAAATACCGACCATGAGTAGTGCCAGCTGTTACCCTCTGTAAAAGCATCGCCCCATTTAAACGGACTAAAAGGTGTTGCCCAACTGCCGTCTTTGTTTTTACCACGCATTAAACCATATTGTGGGTCAAAAAGGTTTTTATAGTTCATGGCGCGGTTTTTATATAGATCGGTCTCGGATTTCGGGCGGTGCAGTGCTTTGCCTAATTGATATATCGCAAAATCATCATACGCGTATTCCAACGTACGGGCAGCGTTTTCGTTGATCTTAACATCATAAGGCACGTACCCTAATTCGTTATAATATTTAACGCCATAACGGCCAACTGCCGAAATAGGTCCTTCGTTGTTGGCACCATGTATCAATGCTTCGTACAAGGTATTAATATCGTAACCACGTAAGCCTTTTGCGTAAGCATCAGAAACTACTGAGGCAGAGTTATTGCCAACCATAATATCTGAGTAGCCCGGGCTGCTCCACTCTGGCAACCATCCACCTTCTTTATAATCGTTAATCAAACCCTCTTGCATCTCTTTATTAATAGAAGGATACATCAGGTTTAAGAAAGGATACAAAGCACGGAAGGTGTCCCAAAATCCGGTGCCACCAAACATATAACCCGGCAATACTTTGCCATTATAAGGGCTCCAGTGTACAATCTGATTTTTAGCATCAACCTCATAAAGCTTGTTCGGGAAGAAAAGCATACGGTACAGACATGAATAAAAAGTACGTGTTTGATCAACAGAACCACCCTCAATGCTAATGCGGCTTAGGGTTTTGTTCCATGTAGCGCGGGCTTTTTGTTTAGTTTGATCAAAGCTATCATGAGCCAGTTCGCGCTGCAAGTTTAGCTCTGCCTGTTCGGCACTGATAAATGATGAGGCTACGCGTAAATGCACTTGCTCTCCTTTAACAGTTTTAAAGCCAATAATAGCACCAGCATGGTCGTTGCTTAACTCCAGCGAGTCGGCACCTGCAAAGGTTTTACCATGCCAGGTACGGTTGTAGGTAAATGGCTTATCTACGTAAATAACGAAGTAGTTTTTAAAATTGGTGTATTTACCACGAGAGTATCGTGTAGTATAGCCAATGATCTTTTGCTCTTTCGGTAAAATTTTAACGTACGAACCCTTATTAAAAGGATCTACTACAATAAATGAGCTATCCGTTTTAGGAAAGGTAAAGCGAAACTGCGCTGCACGTTCTGTAGGAGTTATCTCGGTGGTTACATCGGCATCGGCCAGGTAAACACTGTAGTAATATGGTTTCGAAACTTCAGCCTTGTGGCTAAACCAGCTGGCGCGGTCGTCCTGCGTAAATTTGGCTTTGCCGGTAACTGGCATAATCGCAAACTGGCCATAATCGTTCATCCATGGCGAAGGTTGGTGCGTTTGCTTAAAGCCGCGAATTTTATCGGCATCATAGGTATACATCCAACCGTTACCCATGGTGCCTGTTTGCGGCGACCAGGTATTCATACCCCAGGGCAGTGCAATGGCAGGGTAGGTGTTACCGTTTGATAGTTCGACTTTAGATTGGCTGCCCATTAGTGGGTTAACCCAATCGGCAGGGTCTGTAATCTGGTTAACTTGCTGGGCAAACGAATTGATGCCCGCAAACAAAAGCAGAGGTAGGATGAATTTTTTCATTTTTTGATATAAGGATGGAGCGAATGTGTTAAAATAAAGTAGCGTTGCCTCCCGGCCTAAAGATGCCTAAATGTTTGTAAGCAAAATCTGTTACCTCGCGGCCACGGGCGGTGCGCATCAGGTAGCCTTCCTGTATTAAAAAAGGTTCGTATACTTCTTCAATAGTGCCTTCATCTTCGCCAACGGCAGTGGCAATCGTTTTTAAACCTACGGGACCGCCTTTGAATTTTTCGATAATCGTAACGAGGATCTTATTGTCCATTTCGTCAAGCCCGTGTTCGTCAACGTTCAGGGCATTTAACGCATATTGGGCAATTTCAGTATCAATGTTACCATTGCCTTTTATCTGGGCAAAATCGCGCGTACGGCGCAAAAGTGCGTTGGCAATACGCGGAGTACCACGACTGCGGCGTGCAATTTCGTAAGCACCCTCATCGCTAATTGGCGTTTTTAATATATCTGAAGATCGCAATACAATGGTAGTCAGTAATTTAGCGTCGTAATATTCCAGCCTTGAATTAATGCCAAAACGTGCACGCAAAGGCGCTGTAAGCAACCCTGAGCGCGTGGTTGCACCAACAAGGGTAAAGGGATTCAAAGAGATCTGTACCGAACGGGCATTAGGACCAGATTCGAGCATAATATCGATCTTGAAATCTTCCATAGCCGAATACAGATATTCTTCAACCAAAGGGCTTAGGCGGTGTATCTCATCAATAAAAAGGATGTCGCCCGGTTCGAGGTTGGTTAATAAACCTGCAAGGTCGCCGGGTTTATCTAAAACCGGACCGGAGGTGATTTTGATGCCAACCCCCATTTCGTTGGCGATAATGTGCGATAGTGTTGTTTTACCTAAGCCGGGCGGGCCATGTAGCAGTACGTGGTCGAGCGCTTCGCCGCGCTGGCGCGCTGCCTGAACAAAAATGCGGAGGTTAGCTAATATTTTATGCTGACCGGTAAAGTCTTCAAATGCCTGCGGGCGCAACACTTTTTCGATGTCGCGCTCGGTGGGCGAAAGGCGTTCGCGGTCAGGATCGAGATGTTCATTCATTACCAACGAAATTAGCAAATTTGTTTGAGTTGTTGGCTGTGGAATTGTTGTTTGAGTTGAATAAGTTTATTAAGTGAGTTGTTCTTCTTTTAAAATCCATCCAATCGCTTAACTTAATCAACTACTCACTTAATCAACCACCCCACTTATCCTTCCGGATACTTCCTAAAGATACTATTGATCTTCATTTGGATAACACCGATAAAGGCTTCGCGGAAAATACCTGTCGACATTTTGGAAGTGCCTTCAGTACGGTCGGTGAAAATGATCGGCACTTCTACCAGGGTAAAGCCATGTTTAATGGCGGTATACTTCATTTCAATCTGGAAAGCGTAGCCCACAAATTTTATTTTATCCAGGTTAAGTACGTCAAATACACGGCTCTTGTAGCATACAAAGCCAGCGGTTGAGTCCTGTACGTTGATACCGGTTATAAAGCGCACATATACCGAGGCAAAGTAACTCATCAGTACCCGGCTCATTGGCCAGTTAACCACGTTTACGCCTTTAATATAACGTGAGCCCACGGCTACGTCGGCACCACCAACACAAGCATTACGTAATTTGATCAGATCTTCGGGGTTGTGCGAAAAATCGGCATCCATCTCAAAAATGTAATCGTACTTGCGTTGTATCGACCATTTAAAGCCATGTATATAAGCAGTGCCCAGGCCTTGTTTGCCTGCGCGTTCTTCTATAAACAGTTTTTCGGGGTATTCTTGCCGCAGATTTTTTACAATGTTGGCTGTGCCATCGGGCGAACCATCATCAACAATAAGCAAATGGAAGTCATGAGGAAGCGAGAACACTTTGCGGATCATCCGTTCAATGTTTTCCTTCTCATTATAAGTGGGGATAATAACTATGCTGTCGGGCACCGTATAAATTTATAATGCTTTGACGAAATAAAAAAAGCCGCATCCAAATGATGCGGCTTCAAATATCTTAAATTATTTGCTATTAAAAAGGGTGATTATCTTACCCCGTGCATCATTTTTTTCAAAAAGCCCGATATCAGGAATAAAACTACTGACGCCACACCCGATAAAATTACGAATACCATAAAGAATTCGTACAGATTATGAATCGTAAAGCCCACAAACGTAGGATAATGAATATCGATCTTATCTTTCGCCAGTTCGGCAATTTGCTGCGCTGTAGCAGTAATTTTACCATCCAGGATGCCTTGAAGGTCGATACCCTTCGAAGCCGCAAGGGTAAACTTGTCGCCTGTAGGCGGGATAATTGCTCCCAAAGTACCGGCCAAGGCGTAGCCAGCTGCGTTACCTAAAAACCAAACACCCATTAGCAACGACGAGAATCTTTTAGGAGCCAGTTTTGATACCAGTGATAAACCGATAGGAGATAGACAAAGCTCGCCCAGGGTATGGAACAGGTACATTACAAATAACCAGATTACAGCCAATTTGCCAGTATTGCCAATAGCCTTTACCTGCACTGCGATGATGTAATAACCAACTGCTAGCAAGAACAGGCCGATAGCCTGTTTCATTGGCGAAATAGGCTCAAGATTACGTTTCTGTAATTTTAACCACAACCAGCTAAATGGTAGCGCAAATACAATGATGAAGAATGAGTTAGCATTTTGCACAGCACTTGGAGGCATTTGCCAGCCAAAAATGTGCGTATCGGTCTGTTTATCGGCCACAAAGGTTAGCGACGAACCAGCCTGCTCAAAAGCCGACCAGAAGAAGATAACGAAGAAGGCTACGATGTACAGTACAAAAATACGGTCGCGCTCTATTTTAGTTATGGATTTGTCGGTAAGGATCAACACGGCTAAGCTGATACCCGAAGCATAAATGAACGGATACACCCAGCTTTTGATAGGGTTGGGATCGATAGATAAATAATGGATACCGAAGAATAGTGCAATCATTAACACAACCACACCTATGATAGAGCTGGTAGAAAAGTTAGCTTTTTCAGCTTCGCCAGTCGGGCTTAACGTTGAGCCATCGTGGGTAGGTTTTGTACCTACAGCTTTACCGTCCGGATCGTGTACATATTTGTTCTTTAAGAAGATAAAAAGGATGGTACCGAAGACCAAAGCAGCACCAGCTGCTAAAAATCCCCATTTAAAAGCTTCGACAACACGTACATCACCAACCTTAACGTCGCCTAATAATGGACAAATAGCCATACCTAATAAAGCGCCGCAATTGATACCCATGTAGAAAATGGTGAATGCCGAGTCGAGGCGCGAATCGCCTTTTTTGTACAGCATACCCACCATAGATGATATATTGGGCTTGAAGAAACCGTTACCAAATATCATAACCGCCAGAGCTCCCCACATTAATAGCTTAGCCATTTCGAGGTTACTGGCATACATTGATCCACTGAAAAACATGAGGATCTGCCCGCCGCCCATCACAAAACCACCGAGGATAATACAGGCGCGGTTACCCAGGTACTGATCGGCAATGTAGCCGCCCAGCATTGGGGTTAAATAACAAAGCCCTAAAAAACCACCGTAAATAATGGCGGCATCTTTATCAGAAAAAGCAAGTGCATTTACTAAAAACAAGGTAAGCAGGGCGCGCATACCATAAAAATTAAACCGTTCCCACATTTCCGTAGAAAACAACACATATAGGCCTTTAGGATGTCCCTTTGGAGACTGTTCTATAAAAGCCGGATCTAACGCCAACTCTGGTTCTGCACTCATATAAAAATTAAAAAATTTGCTAAAAATAGGATTATTCTGATAAACCGAAATTTTATTCTGTTAAATAACAGAGGTGTTACTAATACTTCTGAATAAAGGTATGAATTAATTATGTCCTGCGCTTGCAGCTGCCCTGTCAAGCAAGGCTTGTTTTTTAGGATCTACGATATCCTGATCGGTAGGGCTGCCTAAATTACGCAGATCGATATTCTCCTGAAATATCCATTTGCCGTTTTGCAGACGATAACCATCATAAGTAAGGTCGGGGCCATAGGTTTCAGGCTTGTCCTGCTGCTTTTTATCGGGAGGGGCAAGGTGGTCAAAGGCAATCAAATGTTGCTCGGGCAAATACTTGAGCATCATAGATACCTGGCGCGAGTACTCGAACACGATCCTGTCGTGCGTTGTGCCTTTGTCTGCAAAAACCGGCGCGCCTAATACTGGTTTGCCATTTTGAAATGATAACACCTCGATCAGTTTTTTGGTAGATTTTGGGGTGTTGCCTTTCCAGCCCAAAAGCACGTAATAGGGATTAGCCCCCGCTACCGGGATAATGTTATAATATAAAGCGCCATACCATTTTGTATTGCTGGTTACGGTATCCTGCGGGCTACTCATAAACGGCGAATAATCTGCCAGTGGATACATCTCGAGCGGTGCAGTGCCGGTATTGATCTGTATGGTACCGTAAAAACGATAGCTGCCATCCTGGTTCATTACAGGCCAGCTAAAAATGCGGAAACGGCCGTCCGGTGCATTAATAATGCTGATGGTTTTAACCGAGTCGAACTTGAAATTGAACGAGCCCGGCATTTTGAGCGTAGTTGTAAGTGTTTTAATGAAGTTATAGTTGGCAGCCTTGCGCTCCATTTCATCTTCATTGTTGATCATTCGTACGCCGAGGTGCTTAAGGCTATCCCGATAAACACGGGGTAGAGCAGTTTGCGGGCCAACCTGTGCCAGCAGCATCACCGGGCTGAAACTTAATAAGCAGATTAACAGTCTTTTGATCATAAAACTATTAACGCAAATTTTCGATAACCATTGCGCTGGCACCACCTCCGCCGTTACAAATTCCTGCGGCGCCGTAGCGGGCATTTTTTTGTTTAAGAACATGCAGCAAAGTTACAATAATCCGGGCACCCGAAGCACCAAGCGGATGGCCTAAGGATACAGCACCTCCGTTAATGTTGACTTTGGATGGATCGAGCTTGAGAATCTGATTGTTAGCTATAGCCACAACAGAAAAAGCTTCGTTAATCTCAAAAAAATCTATCTCATTTGCCGACAATCCAGCACGCTGTAAAGCCAGGGGAATAGCCTTTGAGGGCGCGGTAGTAAACCATTCGGGCGCTTGTTGAGCATCGGCATAAGAAACAATACGGGCTAATGGTTTTACCCCCATGGTCTCTGCACGCTCTTTGCTCATTAATATAAGCGCTGCGGCTCCATCATTAAGGGTTGAGGCATTGGCTGCAGTTACGCTACCTTGCTTATCAAAAACGGGTTTTAAGCCAGGGATCTTATCATACTTAACGGTTTCTGGCTCTTCGTCTTTATCAAAAAAGGTGACGTTGCCTTTTTTGTCTTTCAGTTCTATCGGCGTAATCTCTTCTTTGAAAAGTCCGTCAGCCTGCGCTTTTTGTGCTCTTTGGTATGATTCTATCGCGTAAGCATCCTGATCTTCGCGGCTAATGTGGCATTCGGTGGCGCATAATTCGGCAGCCGAGCCCATATGATAGTTATTATAAACATCCCACAGGCCATCTTTTACCAGTCCGTCTGTAACCTGTCCGTGGCCTAAGCGGTAACCGGTGCGGGCTTTATCTAAATAATAAGGAACGTTGCTCATGCTCTCCATACCTCCCGCAACAATAATCTCCTGCTCGCCAAGCGCGATGCTTTGGGCAGCCAACATTATCGCTTTCATGCCCGAAGCACAAACTTTATTAACCGTAGTGGCTGGGATATCTGGAAGACCTGCAAAACGTACCGACTGGGTAGCAGGTGCCTGCCCCAAATTGGCCGACATTACATTCCCCATATATACTTCCTGAATATGTTCTGGCTTAATCCCGGCTTTTTCAACCGCAGAGCTAATGGCTAATGCACCAAGCTGGGTGGCTGTAAAAGGAGCAAGGCTGCCCCCGAAACTGCCAATAGCAGTGCGGGTTGCAGCTACAATATATACTTCTTTCATTTTGTATCTTTTATAATTTGGTTGCGCAATTTAGCTTTTTGACCCGTCCGACAAAAATATCATATAGATGGATATCCGTTTAAACGGCTTTTGAGCCTTCCTAGCTACAACATTTAACGTATTTTGCCTGTTGTTATTGAGCTTTAGCCACTTAAAATTACGCTGATAAACAGAAATGGCCGAAAGTTCTTAATTTTGTGAGTTAATAATTTCAATGGCAAAACTTTCATCTTCGCGCCAAAAGGCACTTTTGCGCAAATACGCCCGCAATCTGAAGTTCTTTATGATATTGGTTAGTATATGCGTAATTGTTTTTGCGCTGCCTAAACAAGCCAAATTCAGATACGAATACGATAAGGGCCGGATCTGGAATCAGAAAGACCTTATATCTCCCTACAACTTCGCGATATTAAAAACCACGCAAGAGATTGAGAGTGACAAAGCGTCGGCGCTTAAAACGATAAAACCGGTTTATCAGCTCGATAGCGACATACGACAAGAAGAGGAAGAGGGGTTTAAAAGTGATTTTGAAATAAAATGGCACGATTCGGGACTGAACGATCATTTAAAACTCCGCTACCTCACGGTTGGGCTTAACTTGTTGAGCGATGTTTATGATAAAGGTATTTTAACGCTTAACGTAAAATATCAGCACAACGCCGAAAACTATCCGGTTACCATACTAGACCACAACGTTTCCGGCGAGAAAAACACGGCCGACCTGCTAACCAAAGAACGTGCGCAGGCCTATTGCGAAAAAGTGCTGAATGCCACCAATCTCGACAAAGCATTTCTATTGAACCTAATCCAAAACCGAATTCAAAATAACCTTGTTTACGATGATAAGCTTACCAATCGGTTGGAGAAAGAAGTGCTGGAGGGTATTTCCACCACCAGCGGTATGGTGCAAAAAGGCGAAGTGATTGTTATTAAAGGGTCGGTTGTAAACAACGATGTTTATCAGAAATTAGAATCGTACAAAAAGGCGTTTGAGGATAATGCCCGTATCAATGGCGATCGTAACCTGGTACTGCTTGGGCAGTTTCTGCTAGTATCCATTGTTATCGTCATCCTCATGGTTTTCCTTTATCTGTTCCGTAAGGATATTTATTACGATAACCGCCTTGTGGGGCTGATCTTGCTGGTGGTTACAGCTATGCTTGCGACACTTTCGTGGGCTATTCGCATCCAGTTACCTAACCTATACTATATCCCTTATTGTATTGTGCCGATCATTATCCGGATATTGTTTGATACCCGCTTGGCGCTTAATATCCACCTGTTGGTAATATTGGTGGCAGGTTTCTTTGTGCCTAATAGTTTTGAGTTTGCCTATTTCGAGATCACTTCGGGTATGGTGGCTATTTACAGTATAAAGAACCTGATTCGCAGGGAGCAGTTTTTAACCTCGGCCGCTATTATCACTTTCAATTACTTTGTGGCATTTCTGGGTATTTCGTTTATCCGCGAAGGCAGTTTTATGAACATCGACTGGATGGATTTCTTTCCATTCTTCGTGAGCGTACTACTTACTTTACTGGCCTACCCGCTTATTTATGCTTTTGAGCGTGTGTTTGGTATTACCTCAGAAATTACGCTGATAGAACTCACTAACACTAATGCACCTTTACTACGCGAATTGGCATTTAGCGCACCCGGAACGTTTCAACATTCGTTGCAGGTGGCCAATTTGGCCGAGAATGCAATTTATAGTATTGGCGGTAATGCTTTGTTGGTTAGGGCCGGGGCGTTATATCATGATATTGGTAAATTGGAGAACCCGCTCTATTTTATAGAGAACCAAAGCTCGGGTTTTAATCCACACGATAAGCTGCCTTATGAAGACAGCGCGCAAATCATTATTCGACACGTGAGTAAAGGAGCGGAGATGGCTCGGAAGCATGGTTTGCCCGAAATCGTGATCGACTTTATACGCACTCATCATGGCAATACCAGGGTTGATTATTTCTATCAATCGTTCCTTAAGAACTATCCTGAGAAGGGAATTGACGAAAATATCTTCAGATATCCGGGCCCAATACCGTTTTCTAAGGAAACCGGTGTGCTGATGTTAGCAGATTCTGTAGAGGCTGCTTCACGCTCTTTACGCGAGCCGGATGCGCAATCTATCAGCAATCTGGTCGACCGTATTGTGAGCTATAAGCTTGATCAGGGGCAACTTAACGATAGTAACATTACTTTAAAGGATATCCAAACCATCAAGACTATTTTTAAGAAAATGCTCATGAGTATTTACCACGTCAGAATTGATTATTAAAAATGTGAAAAATTATTTTGACGCGTTTTCTCTTTTACTATATTTGCAGACCCAAAACGGGGGACATTCTTTAAAAGAATTGGTGAGGTGCCTGAGAGGCCGAAAGGATCAGTTTGCTAAACTGACGTACGGGAAACTGTACCGAGGGTTCGAATCCCTCCCTCACCGCCAGATAGTCAATCAAAAACACTCAAAAGCCTGTAAATCACACGATTACAGGCTTTTTTGTTTCTTAAAAACACTCAGAAAATGTCCCGATTCGCATAATTCTATTGCGTCATTCATTGCGTCTTTTTTGCGAGAAAAAAGACGCAATGGAAGTGGTGTAACTAGCTGATATTCATCCAGTTCATGAGATGAACATCTTGCCACTTTAAAGCTGCATTTCGATATTTATAAACTTATTAAATGCGTCTTTATGTTAGAAAGAAGTTTTGGTCTGTTGTTTTTCTTAAAGCAACCAAGAAATTATGAATCAGGTCCGATGTATGTTTACCTGAAGATCACGGTAGACGGGGTTCCAAAAGAAATGTCTGTTAAGCGGAATTGGGAACACTCGCGTTGGAATGGAAAAGGAGGAAGGGCATCCGGGACAAAAGAAGATGCCAAACAGCTTAATGTTTACCTGGATAGCTTACAGTCTAAAGTGTACGATGCCAAACAGCGGTTAATGGAAACCGGGCAGGTCGTAACGTCTTCCGCCATCATCGAAATTGTAAATGGTGCTGAACAGCGCAAACGGGGACTAATGGCGATGTTTAAGGAGCACAATGATGCGATGAAGAAGATGATTGGTAAGGGTGTTGCCAAAGGTACCTGGACAAATTTTAATACAAGTTACCGGCATTCCTTAGACTTTCTTAAAGCCAATTATCAAACAGATGAAATCAATATCCTGTCGCTCAATCTGGAATTCGTCAAGCGGCTATACAACTGGTTTCGCACAGAAAAGAAACTTGGTCATAATAGTGCCCTCAAGAATATCGCTAACGTTAAGAAGATCGTTATTAGCTGTGTTGACAATGGATGGCTCAAGACAGACCCTTTTCTAAAGTTTGACGAAACAAGAGAGGTTGTCAGTACGATCTACCTGGTAAAGGAAGAACTCCAAGCAATCGCCAATAAAGAAATTACCAATAGCCGACTATGCAGGGTTCGGGATGTATTCATTTTTTGCTGCTTCACCGGTCTGGCATTTGCTGATGTCAAGCAGCTTAAAAAATCAGAAATCACGCTCGGGTTTGACAGCGAACTCAGGATTTACAAAAATCGGCAGAAAACCGGAACCCCTTCCTTGATACCGTTACTTCCAATCGCTAAAATGATCTTGTCAAAATACGAGAATGATCCGGAATGTCTGGCAACTGATCAACTATTGCCTGTCTTATCAAATCAAAAATATAATGTCTATCTAAAAGAGATCGCAAATATTTGCGGCATTGCGAAAGAGCTCAAGACGCATGTCGCACGCCACACGTTCGGTACAACGGTAACTTTGGCCAACAACGTGCCTTTAGAATCGATTAAAGATATGATGGGACACAAAAGTTTGAGACAGACCTTGCACTATGCTAAGATTACCGGTATGAAGATTAACGAGGACATGGCGGAGCTGCAGAAGACCTTGGAAAAAAAAGAATTTATATCCGACCATCAAATTGCGAAAAAGCCGGAGTGAAAATGAATAATCATCGTTTCTGTAAATTGACATAATCGTAAATGTTCATGCCAAGTCCAAAAGCCCTATAACAGGGTTTTTGGACTAAAAAAATATCGGTACTATGGAATTACTTGTGAAGTTTTGAGATGCTGGGATCCGAACTTCGAGGGTAATTATGGAAGTGGAAATCATTACAAAAAAAGACTTAAAGCTTTTCAAAGAGGAGATGCTTGATGCAATTGAAAAATTGCTGCAAAAAAACAATAGTTCAACTTCAGAGTGGCTGAGAAGCAGGCAGGTAAGGGAAATGCTTAACATTTCTCCGAACACACTTCAAAATCTCCGGATCAAGGGAGAAATTCAATATACCAAAGTTGGTGGCATCTTTCTCTACAATGTAACGGATCTAAAAGAAACATTGAATGGTAAGCAGGGTAGAGACCATTGAATTGTTCATTGGCTTTATGCAGGTGGCTATATTCGATGAAAGAATGAAACCTTTGCATATCAGCTTTTATGCAGGTTTGGTCTATCTGAGCACGAGCAGTAACGGCGTCATGCCAATACGGGTAACTAGAATCAAATTGATGAAGGTCGCGAAAATTAATTCAGTAGTAACTTATCATAAAATTATTGCCCAATTAGAACTATACGGTTACATTAAATACCAACCTTCTTATAATCGATTTGAGGGAAGTCGGATTTATCTGATCTGAATTTTTGTCTTTTAGAAAGGCTAGATCAAGGGTTGAAGTTAAAAATTACAGGTTTTCGTCCGATAGAGATGTACCCGCTGAAATATTACCTAAAACACTGTGATTTTTCGACATCGTATTGAAAGTATTGCCTTCGAACTATTTTCCTGCCCACTCGCAAATCGGGTGCTTTTTCCTGAAAATGCACCGAATCTAAAAATTCAAAAAAAAAATATCAAGGAGGTTATGGACCATTCGCTTTTTCTTTGGAAAGCAGGCAGGGGCTCTGGGCCAACCCTCAACCTCCACCCGGTTCTTACACACCGCTTCGCTCAGTTTATCACCCGGTTCCGGTTCGCTCGCAAGAGCCGGGGCGCCAAATTCCAGCACCACAACCCGGACTGGAAACCCGCTGCCGCTGGGTACTCCAGTCCTGCCCACCCATCTGGCGTCCCGGCCCTTGACCATTACAGGTTATTGAGCAATGGGCGATCCTAATTAAACTTCGTTTGGATTTTACTATGGAGTTGAGGCCCATTTCCTTCTCCTTGCTATTACATTTGCAGTTTGAAGGTGTTAATCCTCATCCCCTCCCTTCTCAAAAACAGACCGCAGAAGCCGCCTAACAGGCAATCCCCAAAAACTTGTCTGGCCGTTACTGATTTACCCGACTAGCTCGTGCAGGTCAGTTACCACTTATTTATTTTTCTTGAAGACCGCTTTTCTATGTCATCCTTTCGCTCAGCTGTCCGGATAAAAGCGCAGCTAAGTTCGTGACCGGTGTGTGCTTTGGGTTGCCAAAAGCTTACGGCATAAACGGCTTCCTCCCCAAAGGGTCCCCTCCAATTATTCCGTTTCCTTTTGGCTGCTTCCGGTCACATTTCACTGCTTCCTTTTCGGTCCGGAGCTCCAAAACAAAGAGGCTGGCAAAAAAAGAAAAAACAGATAAAAATTTCATCCAAAAAAATAAAAAAAATGGGAAACTGGTGCAGCAACACATTCGAGTTCATAGGCGAACATTCGCAGTTTGAACAATTAGGAATTCTCTTCCGCGCTATGGAAATAAAGGAAAAAAAGGAGGAAAAAGGGCAGGTGCCCGATTTTGTAAAAGGAGAAAGCGGCTTTATGTTCCAGATCTGCTGGAAGGAGGGGTTGCTTTATTATCAAACGAAGTGGCAACCCAATCTTGTGGTCATGGTTAAAATAGCTGATTACTTTAATGTTGGCTTTATACACAATTACACGGAGCCTGGCAACAGTATCCGTGGTGAAGCCTGTTACAAGGATGGCTTATTAACAAACATTTACCTTAACACCATCGAAACCGATGGTATTCGATACCATGAAGAAGGTGATTACTATGAACTGGAAGGATTCGGTTTTGATGCCATTGAAGAACTGCTCGACTTCCTGCTGGTGCGTAAAAAAATGAGGTTGTCTCAGGTTGGCCGTGATGATAATTCTATTACGCCGCGTTAGATGCTATGCTTTAACACTAAATACGCAAAATTAAAATCAACGTCATCACAAGATTCCACATGGAGATGGTATTGACCGTTGGCGAAATGTCCAAATGTGTTGCCCATAGCAGTAAGGTAACCGGGCAGTTTTTTTGCTCCGCTGGCGAACCAATCATTGTTGTTGTGTGGCTGTCGTGAAACAAAATGAAATTTACAGAAAATCGAGGCTAACTGGGTGAGAAGTTTTGCGACCCTGAGAATTGCTGGTCGATCAACCAAAGAAGTAAAATAGTTTTGGTTTCCATAAGCGTTGTGTGTTAGGCAACGCTGGTCGGAAGTGCCTCGCTGTTAGCGTCTGATATGATGTCCCTTAAATGATGACTAAATCCTGATGCTATGGTGAAAATCAAAGAAGGCTACCACATGTCGCCTGAAGAAAAGCTAGAATTTGATAGGGTAGATGCGCTACCCCGGAAAAAGTGTGGCCGCGTCGCTTATTACTATAAGCCGGAAACGAAGTACCCGGCCAGGATCTACGTTTTCATGCATTCAGAAATATGGCAGGATCGTAACCGGCGTCCCATGGGCTTGTTTCACGCCCAGCCCTTTTTGACAAGGCCAATGAATAGCGGGGAAATAGAATATCATCATTTTGATACACGGCTTTGTTATCACCAGTACGAAGATTGGCAAAAGCAGATTTACGCGGAAGAGAAGGAAGCCGCGCAAATGGACCTTGAAGATCCAGGCTCGGGGCTTGTTTTCCTCGATAATTTGAAGGGCTACCTGGAAAAGTATCCAATTGGTTTCCAAACTTCTTTAAAGCGTTATACGGACGCCGATGGCAAATTCCTTTCCGAAGATTATCAACTTGACAGATTGCTGGAAACCGCCAATAATTACACCATAGCAGAGATCGGAGAACTGTTGGATAAAGAAAATAAGCAAGGTAAACGTTTGCCGATGTTAGTGTTGCTTAAAACAATGTACAGGAATGCGGCGGAAGGGCATGCCCCGAATTGGAAGCTTGACGAAAGGAAACTGAAACGCAAAATCGAGCAAGCCGTGAAGAGAAAACGGGTCAATTTCGTACGAAGAATTTATGCGGGTAGCCCTTTATTTGCGATGACCGAAATCTTGTTAAAGTACCCGGATTATACAGCCGCCATGTTGGAAAGTGACCTGCTGAAAAAACGCCACGTTGTAAAACGGAAAAAGAAAAAAGCGGTTACAGACCTCCGCCGTTGCCAACTAATGAAACTTGTTCAGCTATTAGCTCATGCTCCGGATGAGCAGGCATATCATCGTACCTGCACCAAATTTGCGATCATGACGAAAGCTCATAACCACAGGTTACCGATCCCGGTTCCTGTAAAACTGGAAGGTAAAACGGAGGTTTATTATTTCGCATGGCGTACACGTGAAAACGTTGTCAAGGATTTTGTCGCCAAGGCTAATCAGCGGGGTATTAGCCATGCAGAATTAAAAAAAGTTCAGCAAGCGATGGTTTCAAGTTCCTATAGCTACTGATGAAGCACCGCCCCGATATTTTGTTTTCTAACCTAATCCACCTGGAGCGACACCCAAAAGGATTGAATCATGACTTAGTCCCATATTCAACGTCTTAGTCCTTTTTCTCCTTTGGAGATAATAAGAAAATGACTAATCACAACATATAGTTTCATGAAAATCGATTTCATCGATGAACAGTTCCAGGGGTGATTGAAAGATGGGGTACGGGGAAGCAAACGAATAATGATAAAATGCTTGCTAAGCATAAAAAGCCGGCCTCGCCTCGGATAACATTTGGAGCCGTACAAACAGGCAGAATTTACGGAAATAGAATTTTAGCAGGCCGTTTGCCAGAGAAACGGCGTTTTTCGTCGCGTTTACATCGCATCGTTATTACCCGACTATCCTGTTCAGAGGCTATTCTTCGTTGTTTTGTTCACTGGCCATTTTTTCAAATTCAGAATTGAAGAATTCGCTCAACGGGACGTTCAAGGCATTTAGTAATTTGATAAGCGAGGATAGTTTGAGGTCCCCACCATTCTCATAACGCCATATCTGGGAACGACTGATATCTTTTAATGCCGCAAACTTTTCATAACTGGAATATTTCTGTTTACGTAATTCTTGGGCACGCGATGCCACACACCTGAGTACTTTACTGGGGTCAGCATATAACGGCTTGGCTTTTTTTGGCATGGGGTAAAATAAACCAATTTGTACCTTATGAGGTACTCCTTTACAGACACACCATTTTAGACACATCTTAAATGATACATTTTTTTGGTTGATGACTTTAAATTGTCTACATTAGTTTATGGCCCTCGCAGTAATAGAAAATGACTTATTGCATCAATCCTTTCAAACCCTCGGATTTGATCAGGACTTTATTGCTGCCTGTAATGCGATTGGAATCAATTGTTTAGCTGATGTTAAACGAATCCCTGCCCGGGAGCTCGTTCTCAAAAACGGTTTTAGTTACCGCTGGTTGGAAATTTTAAGCGCGTATCTTAAAGAAAAAGGCTTGTTGCACATCCTGCAAGAAGAACCGGGAAATAAGAACGGTTGAGCCATTCGACCATTTCTAATAATTTGCCGCGGACGACGGCAGCACTTACCTGGTCAATCGTATAAAACTCTTTACTCAGGCTTTTCGTGGAGATCTTGTCCTGGCGTTTGGTGCGGAAGTTCGTGGAGACGAACCGGAATATGCTGGCGAAGCCTTCGTCTGGTAATAAGTGTGTTTCCAGGAAAACACAGATCAGGCAGGCTAAATGAGCAACGGAAAGGTTCAGTGGCATTTTCGTCGCGACGGGCAACGTTGTAGAGAGGGGCTGTTGTAAAGTCAGATGCGCAATAGCTAATTCTTCTGCAAGCCATTTGTCCAGCATTTCAAACAAACTGGGCCAGCTGGGATGGCAGCTCAGGTCTTGCAAAAACGGAACTGCACTGTTTCTGATTTTGCAGCTTGCCAGAAATTCAAATTTTTCCCTGGCATCCGCCGGCATGGCATTACGGATAATTTGCTGCCGGTAAAACAGGTAACCCAATTGGTTGAAATTTCGCTGGAAAAGAACCTGATTTACTGCTTCCTCTGAAAACCCGCTGTCCAGTATGCCAGCTAACTCGGTTAATAGTCCCTCCAAATAAAACAGGTCCCGGTAAGTTAATTTATCCCCTCTGGGTTCCAGGAACGACCCAAGATACGAGATAAGGCATGATTGTAGGTCCGAAGATAATATGCTGCCGGAAACCTTTGCCAGGACTTGATCAAGACGCCATTGTAACCGTTCGATGTAAAAATCGCGGAAGGCGATAGCGACCGGTATATTGGGGTTAAGATAATATGCAAATTGGCTCCATAGGAAATCGATCAACCCGTTTATTTCTGAAGAAGTTTGACATTCCGGGTCGTCATCAAGGGCCGAAAGCCTGCCCAGCTGGTAATTGAAATATCGCCGGAGCGTTTGCTCGGCTGCGTCGGACAGAAGGGTACTCAACCATTCTGATTTCAATCGTTCAGACCATTCTAAAAACGGTGCTGCTGATGGCGGCCATCGAAAGTCAAAGGGCTCGGTTGTTGGCATTGCTTATTAGTTAAATTTGTAATGTCCCAAAAGCGCATGCGGTTGAGTTTTCGGTGGTCCATCATGCAAATCGTTACACCGCCGGAACGGCCAACCTAGTTAAGAAAGGAAAGCCGGCCATCAGCCGTGAGGCATAAGCAACACTGGAGACGAACCGGCTTAATAGTTCAATTACGACTAGCGAGCGCCTCCGTGAGTAGTAGTGATCCAGGTTTGCGTGGTTTGTTCACCTGACGGACGAGCGGTTCCGGCGCTCTTGTTAATCATTGTTCCTACGCGACGTACGCGGCTGAATGTTACTTTAGATTTTGGTTTCATACATTATTTAATTTACCTTTAAATTAAGAATTTAGATCTAAGCCTTTACCAATATTACACGAACATCGCTGGCAATGATGTGAGTAACCCGAACAGATATGTTAATGTTGAGCCGCCCCAACCACCTAACCCTTCCGCAAAAGCTCATCCTTCATTTGGGCTGCTGGACCCTGCTGATTTTTTCGGAGCTTAGTTTTTTGCGCGCCGTCGGTGCACCCTTGGAAAGCTTCACTGTTTACGCCACTTACTATGTCATCAACGCCTTGTTCTTTTATGGGCTTATTGCGTTGACCACGCATTTTTTTACAAGGCACCCGAGACCATACCTAAAGGCTGTGTTGTTATACCTGATCATTTGGCTGCTTTACTTTGGCGTCAAACAAATCGCCGAAATACTGCTTCACCAGGGGCCGGCGATAAATTACAAAGCATCCGGCTATTGGCTAAAATTTCTTACGATCCAGTTTCACCGCGGACTTTTCTGCAATATTCTCGTCGCTTTCTATAGCATGGCCCGACTCACCGGTGAGTACCAGCAACAGGCAGTGACCACACAAAATACATTGCGCCAGGCGCAAATGAATCCACATTTACTCTTTAATATGCTGAACCGGATCTACACTAATTTCCATCAGGTTTCAGAAGAAGGTGCCCGGGCCGTATGGTTGCTATCTGAGATTATGCGCTATGGCACTGAGGCCAGTCAGCATGACGAGCCAGTCTATCTGCGAGATGAGATCACACAGGTCCGGAACCTGCTGGAAATGCACCGCCTGCGTTTTGACGGGCAGCTCGCAATCGAAGTCGAGATGGCCGGTGACTTTCATGACGCAAAAATCATTCCGCTTGTTTTGCTTACACTCACCGAGAATATGCTCAAACATGGGGATCTGCAACACCCCGACAACCGCGCCATCCTACGCATCGAATTTGATGAAAACCGGGTGCTAACTTATTACAGCAGGAACCGGATTAAAACGTCCGTCCGGGGCAGAAAATCGACAGGCCTCGGCCTTGTCAATTTGAGACAGCGACTCCAGTTCGCTTATGACGACCGGTTTTCCCTCGTCGACCGCAGGGAACGTGATGAATTTGAAATATCCCTGAAACTACAACTATGAAGCTCAGATGCTATATTATCGACGACGAGGCACATGCTGTCGCTTATCTAAAAGCGCTGGTCGAAAGAACAGATTCGCTGGAACTGATCGGCAGCGCAACTTCGCCGGTCTTCGCCCTGAAGGAGATCACTAAACTTCGTCCGGACGTCGTTTTTTCTGATATCGATATGCCCGATCTCAACGGACTTGAACTGGCTGCCGTATTAAAAGATCGGGCGCGGTTAATTTTTACAACTTCGTACCGCGATTACGCCGTCGATGCCTTTGAACATGAGGCGGTAGATTACCTCTTGAAACCGTTCTCGACTGAACGCTTTCAGGCGGCAGTTGAAAAACTACTAGCCGGAACCCCCATTAGCGCGGAAGCAGCGCCTTCCCGCTTCTTCGTTAAATCCGGCGCGCGTGGAACCCTATTGCCGGTTGAGCCAGGTGACGTCATTTTTGCATCCGCTCTTTCGAATTACATCGAAATCAACATGCTGGACCGCAAAATCGTAACTTATCTTACCCTCGAAGAACTGCTCCAAAATTTGCCCCGCGACCGGTTTTTAAGGATACATCGTTCCCATATCATTAACACGGCTTACATTAAACGCATCGAATCCGACCAGATTATACTGAGCGACGGGAGCGCTTTGACCGTCGGCCGGACTTATCAGAAGTCTTTCCAGCTGGCCATTGCCGGAAGGTCACTCATCAGCTCCAGGGAAAACAGCGACAAAGCCAAATAGCAGCGCGCAAAACGTGCCACGGAGGTCTGTCAATTACGCGCGCCGCATATCGCGCACCCAGGCAACTGTTATCTTGCTTAGGCAATACCAAACGACCAATTCATTGGCGCGCCAGTCGTTCATAAAGGTCCGGTTCATTTGCATATGCACCAGGTCGGCAACGAACCGCGACCGGTCATCGATATTCATTTCACTGGTCGTCGGCACGAGGGCTTGGCAGGCATCCAAAAATGCCCGCTCCTGCGGACGGAGTGGCTCAAAAACGTTTGCTGATGGAATCGGCCTGCTTTTAGAAACGCCGGTGGACTGAAATTGCCGGAATGCCTTGGCCAACGCAGGTAATAATCCTTCCTGGGATTTAAATTCTTCCAGAAATCGCTGGAAAACCTTCTCCGTAAAAGCCGCCTGTGATTTACTTTCGGGGTAGAAAGCTTCCATCAGCATGGTGGCGCTCCTGATCGCATAAGCGAGGATATCGTCACTGTTTCCACCATACAGATCGGCAATTGCCTGCAGAACCATATCGCTTCCTGACTGAAACAGTCCTTCTACTTCTTCTATGCGCCCCGCACCGTACCGCTCTAATTCGCGCCGATAGGTGTCTATCACCAATCCGGTTATCAGATGCTCCAGCCCGGATTGCCGGAGCATTTTTTGGATCGTTACTAAAAGCGCGCCGGCACGGTGTGGCGAACTCAAGAGGAAACGGACGCGGAGGTGGTTCCCCGGGTCGGTATAACGGATAAAGAACCATTTGCGGATGTAGCGGGAATGGCGTCTCAAGACGGGTTCAACCAGTTCGGCCAGGATGCGGTTGACCACTTGCGGTGTAGCGTAAATCTTTAGATACAGCCAGGGGCTGCCCGGCCCAAAAGTGCGCTCACCGGCTGGGAACATTTGGGATATGGAGCGGTTGTCATTGTACACGATTTTCCCGTGATGCAAAAATGCCATAAACTGGGCTGCATAGGGCTCGTGGCCGGTTTTCACTGTTCCGTCACCAATTGCAGTTTCCGTTAGAGTAGCTCGTTGGGTGTTCCGGATGCAATTCAGGAACAACACAGCCTGTTTCGACTGTCTGAGGTCAAAGGTCAATTCCTGGTCGCCCTCAACGAGGCAAATCAGGTCCGGCAATTGCTTTTGCGCGCGGAAACGGTTCAGCGCGTCTAAGGCTGAACGCTTGAACAAATCCGGCCAGGACTCCCTGTTAATGAGCCATTTTGCGCGGCTGATGACCACGCCCCGGTACTCGATACGGGGATAAAACTCCTGTTCAGGCAGGATCTGCGCGAGATCCGGTAACTGCACGGTCCGCAAGCCCTGGTATTGGAGGTCGCAAAGAAAGTTGAACAGTGGTTGTTCGCTCCTCCGGAAATTATAGGCCGTTGACAATCTCGGGATGACCCTTTTGTTAAGGCTGCGGGATTCGAGTATCAATTCGTTTCCAGATACGGAAACTAACAGGTCATCAGGATAAAGGATGCTGCTGTTCCTACCGGCATCTTGCAACTCCAGGCTGATCTGGTAACCGAAAACCTGCGCACGGCTGTTGATATTGTCTGTGTGGTCTTCGGAACGATGGTTAATGTCGGCAAAGATTACGTCCGGGCTGCCTGCCTGTTCGCGCTCGGCCAGGTCGGCGACCTGCTCCCTGATTGGTTTGCTAAACCGGCTGAACCGGCCGGCAAGCTGCGTAGCCGAGGATCCGGAAAAACCATCGAGGAAAAGACGGTCCGCACCCTTTCGGAAGAGCACTGCAAGGGTTCCCGGGAAAGGATCTTCAGCCGATAGGTTGGCGGGGTCGGCCGGGATGTCCTCCAGGACAATTGGCTGGCGCAAGTCCTTGCGCGACAGTGATAGTAGCCGGGACAGAACCAGTTTTTTCCAATCAGGGTCCATTTGATCTGAACCCGCAGAAGGAATGCCCGATTTGGTGATCATGGAGGTCGGCCCGTTAGGCTCATCCGCCATCGACAGCTTACCGTAAGGCAATCCCGAATCAGGATCGAAAAGTGTAAGCAGGGGCACCTTGCGCAATTCATACCGCTCATAAAAAGCTTTTCGGAAATCCGCTAACCGCTGTGCGGGCTTGCCACTATTCAGCCGGCATAGCAGCTGGACCGCCGCCAGTAAGTCCCGTTGTAAATTCGGGTCGAGGTTGCCGGAGGCCACAGGGCGTTCCAGGCAGGCATAAGGGGGAGGTCCTGCCTCATGGCTTTTGCCGGCTATTGGGTGCTTGCGGAATTTTGCGTAGCAGACCTGTTTTAACTGGGCATCTGCTCCGGACGGGATGAGGAGCGGTGTGGTATCAACCGGGCACAACACTTGCTCCTGCAGCAAATAGATCATATAGCGTCGTGCTTCCACTTTGTCACATTGAACCTTACCGGCAACCCATGTCGCCAGTGCACCCAATTTTAGCGGGCCTTTCTCCAACAAACGGAACATGCTGTCGTTCAGTTCACCCGTTTCCAATTCCTGCAGATGGAAACGGTAGCGGCGGTCAGCACCTGCAGTCTTTGACCAATAGCGGTAACTATTGCCTACGCGATAGGTCAGCGGATTTTTGCCAACCTGCAAATCCTTTTTCCACCTGATATGCCCGGCGTCTGCCAAACGGACATCTGGTGCGTAATGGAGCAAAGCGGTTTTGCCATTTACCATTTCAATTCCACCCTCATCGCCCCATTCCGCATGGCTGACCGAAGCAAAGGCGCCGAATGGTATAGCGCGGAAGCACATCCGGTTGTAGTACTTGTGCAAGGTGAGCTGTGCCTTTTCCGGGATGGCTGCAAGCTCGAAATTCGCTGCGCGCGCAATTTCGTAGACCGAAGGACTGGCCAGCCATAGCGCATCCTGAAAACTTTTCTTCTGGAGCACCACCGGAAGGCGCTCCGGATCATACAACAAGTAACTGAAATAGGGTGCCCGCAAAAGCAGGCCCCGGGAAAACTGATACTTCATAACGACATGTCTAGGGGTATTACTACCCATTTACAACTGTTTTGCCATGGTCCGCCCGCTTTACTTTGATGAAAACTAACAGCCCATGAAACATTTATTAAGATCCCTGCCCGTTTACCTGCTGATCATCCTGTTCGTTTACGCACCGGTCAGCAAACTGCTGGCTCCCGGGGAATTCCTCGGGCAGTTATATAATCAGCCATTCCCGCACTGGGCGGCCGACGTATTATTCTATGCCTTACCCCTCATTGAACTGTTGGCAGTAGGGCTGTTGTTGTCGGAGCGCTTCCGCCTGGCCGGGCTCTGGCTATCTACCGGCATGATGCTCGCTTTCACCGGCTACGTTGGCACCGTATTGCTGCATGCCTGGCCAAGGGTTCCCTGTTCCTGCGGTGGCATCCTCAACCGGATGTCCTGGCGGGCGCACTTCGCTTTTAACCTGGCCTTCTTGCTGGTCTGCGCCACGGGGTTATTGTTGACTTACAGCTCCAGGCCAAAACCGCGGTTCCGGCTGAGCAGGATAAGCTGATCCATACCTACAGGGGAAGCCGAAAACCTGGAAAAGAGTAGGCGTTCATCACTAAAGTTTTCGTTTGTTTTTGATCTAAAAGCATCCATCGTTATGAAAAATGTAAGTTTTAAAATGGGCCTGTTGGCCGTAGCGATCGGCGGAACATTCGCTTTGTCTACCAGTGCACGCACATTGGACCGCAAATGGGGGCTGAATTCTTCTACCGGCATGTACACGGACCTGACCGGCAAAATTCAGGGCACCAACTATCGTTGCGATGCCAGCGCGAACACCTGCACCGAAAGCTATCCTTCTGACGTTAACCCTAACGATCAGGCCAATGACCAGCATCCGGGTGTGGCTGAGCCAACCGCTTCTACAGAAGGCACTTTTATCAGCCTTTAAATCCCTTATCCCCGGCCGCGCCCAGCAGCCGGGGATTTTTGTGTCTGGGATATAACTCATCGGTCATTTTGCACCAGGGGGTTAGCGAGCAGCTCGTCCGGAGTGATTGGATAAGTGTACCGGGGGCTTCCCGGCTCCAGCGTATAAGCTGCCCCATTCAGGGTTCTGATCAAGGTTACTGCCGTGGACTGATTTAGGTTCAGCCGTTTCAGGTCGTACCACCGCATATTCCGTCCGACCATTTCCTTTCTTCTTTCTGCCAGAATCAGCATGAGTATGCTTTGGGCATCCGTCCCGGTATAGGGCACGAAAGTGCCTTTCTTCCAGCGTTTGACCAGCAGGTTATTGAGGTCGGCCAGCGCGGCTGCCGCCTGGCCGTTACGGGCATTGCACTCCGCCCGGATCAGGTAAAGCTCATCATTCGCCAGCCCCGCGAACAAAAGACTGGATCCCGTATAGCTGCCTTTGAAATTGATCTTTCCCAAACCGTTATCCTTAAAAAGCAGGACCTTTCTCAGATCATTGCTGTTATAGGAGCGGTAAAGGACAGAATCGCAGTAAAATACCGATGTCGCGGCGTTGAAGGAATAAGAAGCCATCGCGTCATGGTAAACCACCTCGTCATTGCCGTTGGGCAGGCTTTGGGGAAAGGGGCGTGCTGCGGTGGTGCTCAGGTTGTTGTAATCCAGTAATTTACCATTGAGCTGCAACGCGGAATCCGCGTAGGCGCCCGCCTGGGCATAATTGCCCATGGCCAGGTGGATGCGGGCCAGCATGGCCAGTGCTGTTACAGTCCCCGGACGGCTTTTGGCAGAAGTTGTCGAAGGCAACAGGCGGCGCGCACGGCCCAGGTCTGCCAGTACCTGCCCGTAGCCAGCCGACAGGGAAGAGCGGGGCACCAATTTGGTGACGTCCGGGTCGAGCCGGATCGGAATGCCCAAAGCAGTGGCAGCTGCCTGCGGCTGATAAGCCGGTCCAAACATTTGCAGCAAATGGTAGAACGCCCAGCCCCGGCTGAACAGCGCCGTGCCTTCGACCGCGTCACGGTCGGCCGATGCCGGTATTTTATTTTGTGTCAGCCCATCCAGTACGACATTCGCATAAAAAACCTGCTGGTAAGCGGCATTCCAGTCGAACCCTTTTTCCACCCCGAAAATATCGGCCTGCCACAGGTAGCTGGTCCGCTCCTGGTTGTTCGTCCAGGTTTTCCACCCGGCGTCCGTCGTGTAAAAATCCCCATCGGCAACTTCCGTGAGTCCCGGGGAACGGTTGAATACTGAAAGGTTATCCAGAAGGGCCCGGAAATCGGCCAGCGTCTCCGGCACGAGGAGGGACTTGCTGGGCTTGGTATCCAGGAATTGTTTCTGACAGGATACCACCGCTGCCGAAAGCAGCAGCATCAATATAAAAGTCTTTTGCTTTTTCATGTTGTTCAGGTTTAATAGTTCATTCGGATACCCGCCGCATACGTTCTCGGTGCAGGGTAGGTGGTCACTGCGTCCGGGTCGATCCCTTCCTTATTGGCGCGCCAGATGATGCCCAGGTTACTGGCGTAGCCGTATAGTTGGAATGGATGGGCTTGCAGAAATTTTGATTTCCGGCCCAGTGTGTACGAAAATTGTATATCCTGCAGCCGGATGTGATCTCCCTTATCCACCAACGCTTCCGAATACGTATACAGGTTGTCACGTCCGCTCACGAAGGATGCCGGGACCGAGGGCACGATAGTGTTCAGCTCGTCACCCGGTTGCTGCCAACGCTGGCTGTAGTCCCCATGTTGGCTGCTCAAGCCATAGTCGCTGTTGTAGCGGATGGAGTTTCGCCGGAAATAGTAACCAAACTTGTAGGTGATGTTTGCCGATATGCTGACCGGGCCGTAACTGAAGGTATTGCGCAAAGCCCCGAATACCTGCGGGCGGGAAGGGCCATTATAAATGAGCGTCGCCGGCGTGGTGCCGTTGATGATTTTCGCATACTCCTTACTGGCCTGGCCGTTCAGGTAACCCATCGGGTCGCCCGTCTGCGGATCCAGCCCTGCCCAGCGGTAGCTGTAGATGGCATAAAGCGGTTTGCCCTTCAGCGGGTAAAAGCCGTTACCGCCCCCGGTCAGGTACAAGGATGCGGAAGACTGCTGGTCATACCCGGTGACTTTGTCCGTAATGTAACTCAGGAAGAAATCGGTCACCCAGCCTAAACGACCTGTCAGGTTGTGCGAGGTCAGGTTGAAGTCCAGGCCCTGCCCGGCACTCGATGCCGTGTTGCCTGTAAAAATGCTTACACCCGTAGAGGGAGCAAAGGCGGTACTGCCGATCAGGTTTTTTCCCTGTTTGAAGAAATATTCAAACGTTCCGCTCAGCCGGCTGCCAAACAAGGCAAAGTCCAACCCCAGGTTAATGTTACGGATACGTTCCCATTGCAGTTCCGGGTTCGGCGGGTTGATGATGGTCGCATAGGGTAAACGGCTCTGGCTGTCGCTGCCGTCGAAATAGGAGGCTGTCGTAAATGCCGACAGGCTTTTGTTGATATTGCCGTTGTAACCGTAAGTTGCGCGGAATTTCAGTTCGGGCATCCAGCTGAGATGGTAAAAATCCTCCCGGGAGATCGCCCAGCCCAGACCCGCCGACCAAAGCGGTACGCCTTTCCGGTTGGTGGTCACCCCGAACAGGTTCGAACGGTCAAAACGGGCACTTCCCGTCAGCGTGTATTTGTCCCGGAAAGTATAAGCGGCATTGCCATACCAGGAAACATAATGATCGGTCGCATCGGTTTCGTAATCAGCGTAAGGAATGGTGTTAATGTTAAAGGGGTTGTCGTACATGAAAAAGATGCTCTGGTAATCCACCGGCTGGCTGGTGGCATGCGCACCATCATAGCCATACAACCGGTTCCCCAGGGAATTGACATGCAGCGTTTGCAGCTCGTATCCACCGATGGCTGTCAACCGGTGCGGCCCCTGGTGATAATCATAGTTGAGCTGCCCGCGGATGTCATGGTTGATGGATTCCCCATCTAACCTATCCAGTATGCCACCCAGTGGGACCGGACGCGTCAGCGAGCCGGCTGTTCCCTGCGTAAACTGGTTGATGAGGGTACGGGTATAGTAAGTATCCAAACTCTGGAGGTTGCGGCCACGCGTCAATGTATGGTCGTACTGGTATAAGACCTGCGCGTTCAAACCTGGCAGAATGATATATTTCAAGGAAGTGTTTAACCGGATGTCGGAAACCTTGTTGGTATTATTGGCAGCGTCCAGCTCATCGATCGGGCTGTAAGCCCAGCTCAAGACGCCCTGCTGCGCGGCAGCTGCTACAAAATCCTGGCGATAGTCTTTCGTGATCGGTACTGCATTGCCCGCATCATCGGTGAAGTGCGCATAAGGGTATAATTTGTTGCCGTAGTTCCATACCGGGATCCCGGGGTTGTTCAGCTGGTTTTGCGTTTGGGTCAGATAGCCCGACGCCGAAAACTCCAGCTGGTGGTTGAGCATCGACCAGGTATTGCCGCCATTGAGGGTCACCCGGTTGAAGGCATTCCCGGACTGGTTCGCTAAATTCCTGTCAAAGCCTGCAGAAAACTGGTAACGCTGCGTACTTGTTCCGCCATCCAGCCCGAGTGCGTACTGTTGGCTCACGCTGTTGCGGTAAAGGTATTTAGTTTCGTCCTGTCGTAAATCGTTACCTGCCAGGGCTGCGATCTGGCGGTTGGCTTCGGCGGCAGAAAGCTTACCATCCCGGCTGGCAATCAGCAGTTCGACAACAGGAGAAAGCGGCGCGTGGAAATCAGAATTTTCAGTGCCTGTAAAATAACCTTCCGTAAACAGGCGGCGTTCAATCGCGATATAATCGCTGCTGCTCATCTGCGGTTGGTAGAACAGGTTCGGACGCTCGCCAATGTTTACATTGGCATTGAAAGTCACCCGCATACTCCGGTTATAGCTCCCTTTACGGGTGGTGATCACGATTACCCCGTTACCGGCCTTGGCGCCCCAAATGGAAGCGGCAGCGGCATCTTTCAGTACGCTGATGCTTTCTACGTCGTTCGGGTTGATATTTTCGATGGGCTGGTTAAAAGGAAAGCCGTCCACGACGATCAGCGGATCGGCACTAGCGGATTTCAGCGTGCTTTGCCCGCGGATGCTGATCTGGGTACCGGTGGTATTAAAGCTCAATCCCGGGGTCACATCTTTCAGCCTCGTTAAAATATCGGTGCTGACGCTCCGGTTCAATAGGGTGTGGTCTACCTGTACAAAAGAACCGGTCACCCGTTCTTTCGGTAAGGTTTGGTAACCGGTGGATACAACCACTTCTTTGAGCTCCGCAGTGGCGGATACCAAATTTACACGCAAAGTGTCCGAATGTGGCATCAGGAATACCTGTTCCAGTGGCTCGTATCCGACGTAGGTGGTTTTTAAAAGGTATTTGCCGGAAGGCAGACGGAATTGGAAGGTGCCATTTCCGTCGCTCCGGGCCTGGTAAGCCGTACCGGGGATACTTACCGTTGCCCCGGCAAGGGGCGTGGAACCGTTGCTGACCTTCCCGGTCAGCACGGTTTGGGCATACCCACTGCCGAAAAGGCAACAGAGCAGCAATAAGAGTAAATAATTTTTATGCATGGGTTAGGGTTTAGTTTGTAGGTAATCAGGGTTATCTGCAACCTGCAGGAAATCCGCCTGGGCGTTTTTTTCGACGAGTTTCAGGCCGTAGGGTGCCAGCCCGGCATTGATGGCCGCAACATTGGACATCGAGGCGGAAAATTCGATGTCAACTCGGCCTTTGTAGCCGGTGCCATCGAGGATGGGATGGGGGTAAAGCTGCAGGTATTGGTGACTGAGCCGCATCAGCAGTTGTGCCAGGCTGCTGTTATGCAGCTCACAGCCAAATGGAGTGACGGCAACTTTAACCTCACCACCGGCAGAACGGAAATGGTCCATTTCGCAAGTTTTTACCAACACGAGACAGGTGGAATCTTTCCGGACTACGCTGACCTTGTATTGCGGGAAGAGCCGGTCGATGTCCGCGTGCATGATAGGGTAGGCCCGGGTCGCAAGTGCCGGGGGTAACAATAGTTCGTAAGTGTAGCCATGACCGGCACTCAGCCACTCGGTGTAAGCGCTGCCGGTCAGTTTGGAGGTTAGGGAAAGGGAGTCTTTGGTCTGGATAATAAACTGTGAAGGCGCGAAGTAGCGGCCGCGGTCGCCGAAGGCCATACGGAGCAGGGACAGCATCGGTACGTTCCGCACATTGAACTTTTGCCCTTTGACGGTGTCATAGCGCGTAATGGTTGTACCCGGCGTGAGGCCGGGGATATAGCCAGCCAGCATCGAATGGTACCGCAAAAATTGTCCTGTACCACCATTGCCGTCTACGAGCAAGGGCTGGTTGTCGGTATAAGGCATGGACAGGTCTATCTTTTGCCGGGTAGGAAATTGACCAGCGAGGGCTGCGGTGATAGCATTTGCGTTGACTTCGCCGGCTTCTGTCAATGCCTGTACAGTGCCGGTGCCATCGATCCACACATAGTGCGGTAACGACTGGTGGGGGAACAGGCGGTGGAGCAGGCTGTCATGGAAGATCTCCGGGGAAACCCTGTCAATCCGTTTGCGGATACTGGTCAATACCGGCCGTGCCAGCTGCTCGGTTTCATAGGTGACCGGAAGGATGAGGGCTTTACCCGCAAATGCGGTATTTAAGGAGTCACCTTTTCGTATCATCACGCGACAGGGTGCACACCAGGTTGCCCAGAAATCCAGTATTAATACCTTTTCGTGAAAATCTGAAAGGTGGACGTAAGTAGGTTGATGGTTGGAAATGGCAAGGCGCAGATCGGGCACTTTGTCCCCAGGCTGCAGGCCTTTGGCTGTGATATTTTCCTGCGCCCATACCCGGAAAATAGGGCATAGGAGTAGCAGGAAGCAAAATTTTAGCTTCATTTTAAGGTTGTAAAAGTTCAGGAAATGAGATTACTAGGATAGAATAGCAGTCAGGAGATTGCTATAGCAATAGACGGTTAAACCGGAGCTTTAATTAAATTCCTAAATGAATATTTGATGGAGAAAGCACGGGAAGACCGGGAATGGCAGGAAGCCTGCAACTCTTTGGAAGTGCAGAGATTGACAGATTCATGTGGGGTTAGGTTTTTCATGCTCGTATTATTACGAGTCTTAACATTGGAGTTATAGAATGTGGGAACTACCAACCACGGCTACATTAAAGTTTCTGACGCCTTACGTGACATGGATTTACGGCAGCTCCCACATCCTATTTTGACACGCTAATATAACATATCCGAATAAAGATGTGGGTATAAACTACCGTCTTACGTCACGGCGTCAGAAAATGTAACCGCAAGACTCTTATTTGTACCAACTTATAATCCAAATGTAAACCAAAAAAATATCATTGTCAAGGATTTTCGTGTTCAATTACACACGATTTCAAAAGTTCTATTTGCTCGATGGAATGTAACCGGGGCAATTTTGGAAGAAATGTCAAATTGGCTAGGACTGCGCTCAATCTTTCCCAAAAAGATCTTGCAACAATTTTAAATCTCGCTAAGACTACAATTAATAATATTGAAACAGGCAAAGAATCTGTTGCTGACGATATCCTGCGTATTGTGTATCAGTTCTTGGGTTTCACAAAAAGAAAATTAGAATCGTCTGATTTTTCTATCGATTCTAACTATAGAGAACGACTCATCCAGAAATATGGCAATAAATCGCAATATCGGATTTTACTGAAGCCGCCAGGGATAAAATTCGCTATTGAAAATTATTTACTGAAAACAAATATCCTGGACACCCCCGTCGAGAGGATTGTGATTTTAGATTATTTCGAATCCAAAGGTTGGAGCTATCATCCGGGTTCAGTCTCAAATTCCTTATCAGAGCTATCAAATTTTATCAAAATCGAATGGAGCACTGTAAAGGGAAATACTCGTTTATATTCTAAGAAGGCATTAAAATAGTTGTTAAGATTTGATTTACCCCATGTGTCAAGTAATAGGTTAGGTAAATTTTACTTGAATTTGTCAACTATTTAGATGCAAGCAAGTCAAAGTATCGGTGGGGGGGGGGCCGCAGGTTCGAGTCCCGTCCATTCCGCTTTTTAAGGTTCATTTAGAACCAAAACCGCTTAAAATCAACGATTTAAGCGGTTTTTTTGTTTCATATAGACCCATTTTAAATCATCCTTTTCAACATTTGCAGTTACCTATTCGGTTACCTGTTGTGTCCGGTGCCAAAATAGGTAACCGAATCGATTATAATGTATTGATTTTGAAAGACTTGACTACGATTAAATCGCGTCAAAATGGTCAAATCTTTCAACTAAAAGGCTGTTTCGGTTACTATCGGAAGACAAGCAGAGCTGTTTCGGCACAAAGCATTCAGCCTGCTCCTTTCTCCTATAGCATTGCACGGCCGCCCCCTTTAATTTTGGCCTTACGGTTCGCGCTCCTGCGCGCCACCACTTCCAAGAATGATTTGGCATCAAACGCTAACAAATGCGTCCTCATGATGCCTAAACCAACCAAATTTTCCAACACCAAAATTGAAGAAAGGAAACGGACATGAAAAATCTACAAAGTTTTTCGATCCTGATCTGGGCGAATAAATCAAAAGCAGATCAAAACGGATTGTTACCACTATACGCCAGGGTAACCGTCAACGGCAAGCGGGCAGAGATCTCGCTAAAGAAAAAAGTTAAACCGGCGAACTGGAACGCCCAGACCGGTTATATGCAGGGCGGTAGTACAGAAGTTCGTGAAGTCAATAAATATCTCGCCGAGGCCCGCAACCAGCTTTGGAACATCTACACGCAAAAGCAAACTTCTGCTGAGTATGTATCGGCTGACGAGATCAAGGACTTGTTTCTCCGTAACGACGCGCCACATAAGTATTTACTGGAGGTATTCGATGAACATAACCAGGCAATGGCTGATCTCGTTGGCAAGGATTTCGTACAGGCTACGCTGACAAAGTATAAAACAATACGGAGCAAGGTCGCAGCTTTTATCCGTCATAAATATGACAAAGAGGATATTCTTCTTGAACAATTAGAATACAACTTTGTAACGGGTTTTGAACACTACCTGAAAACTGCTGAAGATATTGATCACAACACTGCGATGGCTTATATCAAACGGCTGAAACGCATTATTACGATCTCATTAAATAACAAATGGCTCCTGCATAATCCGTTCGCGGGTTTCGTATGCAGTATGCGCAAGGTTGAAAGGCAGGAACTTACCGAGGAAGAACTGGCTGTGCTGGCACAAAAGAATCTACATGCTGACCGTCTCGATGAAGTGCGAGATTGCTTCCTTTTCAGTTGTTATACCGGTTACGCCTTCGTGGATGCATCTAAGCTAACCAAAGAAAACCTGGTGACCGGTAAGGACGGCCAATTATGGATCAACACCAGCCGTACAAAAACCGACATCACGGCGAATGTGCCGCTGCTTCCTCAGGCGCTTGCGATCATCGAAAAATATAGGGATCACCCTTACTGTGATGTTAAAAACAAGCTGCTGCCGATCAAGAGCAATCAGAAATACAATGCCTATCTAAAGGAAATAGCCGAGCTTTGCGGGATTAAAAAAAATCTGACGACACATATGGCGCGTCATACTTTTGCCACGACGGTTACGCTGGAGAACGATGTACCAATAGAATCGGTGAGCAAGATGCTGGGGCACACCAAAATTACTACAACGCAGATCTATGCGCGTGTGAAGGAGAAAAAAGTGAGCCGCGACATGCACACGTTGCGTTCGCGTCTGTCGGCGACCGGCAACCATGGTTAACAAAAAATTACCGGACTCCGCCCGGAGTCCGGTCGTTCCTATTACCCCAACCGCCACCTTTGAAATCAAAATATTGGATAACAAGAACAGGTAATCGATGATTTAACCATGGAAATTGATATAGCATTTGAGTGAGCTAATGTTGGCAATAACGTTACTTAAGTAAATCAAATAATCGACTGTCTGATAGCTGACATGAAGCTGTTCCGGAACTTGTCGCTGATTGGTATTTGTATCCCAGCTAAATAAATGTGATTATCCATCACCTTCACCAGGTGCCGTGTGTTGATAATATAAGAATTATGAACACGTACGAACGGCATGGAAAATTGCTGCTCAATATCTTTTAAACGTCGGTAAATGAGTATCTTTTCGAGGGAAGTGACGAGACAGACGTATTCTTTCTGCCCTTCGAAATATAAAATGTCATCTAAAAATATCTTGTGCAGTGTTTTTCCTGATTTAATATAAAAATGCTCCGTATCTTTTGAGATGTTGCTTCCAGCAGCAGCTTCGGCAATACTGAAGTGAGTCTCTACTTTTTGCACTGTCGCTAAAAAGCGCTTCAAGGTAAGTGGCTTCAAAAGGTAATCCAGGGTTTGGTAATTATAGCTTTCCGCGGCATGTTCGGAATAAGCGGTAGTGAAAACCACCCGCACATTTGCTGGCAGGAGCTGCGCGAGTTCCAGCCCATTAAGTCCTGGCATATTAATATCCAGAAAGATGACCTGCGGCGCATTGCTTTTAATCATCAGCATTGCTTCTGCGGCATCATAACACTTGCTGATGATCGTCCAATCGCTGGATTTTTGAATAAACAGTTCGAGCAACTCTACAGCATAGGGTTCGTCGTCGATGATCATACAATTGATATTCATGTAATAGGTATTTTAAGCTCAGCAAAAAATAAGTTTGCATCTTCACGGGTATCAAGGTAATAGGCGTTGCCAAACAACAATTTCAGGCGTTTGTCAAGGTTACTCAGCCCGAAGCCACTAATGCCCTCGGCTTTATCCCGCCGGTTAATTTCATTTATCGTTTCAAATTGTAAATAGCCATTCTGTTGACGGAGGGATATAGTTATCGAGTTATTACCTGATTTATCGATACCGTGTTTGAATATATTTTCGACGAAGGTCATGAACAACATGGGTGGAACCAGATCGGACTCGGTATAATTTTTCCCGAATTTGATCTCCGTCTGAAACCTGATGCGGATCCGCTCCAATTCAATATAGTTTTCGAGGAATTTAACTTCCGCGGCGATAGAAACGCGGTCTTTTGGGCTTTCATCCACAAAATACCGCATGATATCAGCCAGGCGCTCGATTAGAACAGCCGTGTCTGGTGCCTCTCGATATAGCACATAATTGATATTATTGAGCGTGTTGAACAAAAAATGCGGTTGAACCTGAGATTTTAACAGGCTCAGCTCTGCAGCGCTTTTTTGAAGAAGGATTTGCTCTGACTGCTTTTTGACCGTAAAGTAGGCCAAAGCTATACGGAATACGAAGCTCAGGATAAATATCAGGACGCAAGCTGTTACATAATTAACCAGGCGAAGGGTTGTCACTTCCTCCGGCGCATCGCTGGAAAGGACATTATGTACCGTTAGGATAATGAAGCAACGGCTCGCGCCGACAAGAACTAAAAGCAAGACCGACGCCGCAATGTACGCGGAAAGCCGGCCTTTTAAGTAAAATCGCGGATATAAGAAGCTTATATTTCCATAGATAATGAATGCGTAAAAAATAGTATTGATCACGGCATAGGTGAGGGATAATGTAAAACCTTCCTCCGGCAAAAAAGTAAAGAAAATGACCACGAAAACAGCAGCCCAAACCAGCATCACTAACTGGCGGACAGTGGGCTCCCTTTTGATCATTTTCATAATTAAACATACGAATCATTTGCGGGTGTTCCCAGGCTTTTAAATGAATGGCCATTGGATTTCAACCATCCGGCTATAAATTCTAACCCTTCTCTGCTTATACCCCGTTATTCTGCCGACACGCCAAGTTTTAGTTTGTACCGATAACCACGACCGTTCCCGCCGAAGTCTTCCATTTTTAATACCTCATTCGTTGATTTGCTGATCCAAAAGCGCTCATAACCTCCATTATCGGAATGGTCGTCATTGAAATGATTAAGTATCCAGCAGTCGATCTTTTGACCTCCACTGCCTGTTAGTACATCGCTGCCTGTTACGGTATAACTGACCTGTTCATTCTTCCCAAAGCCCGGATCGTAATAATTGATGATAAAAGTTCTGCCTGCCTGGTATTTTAACAGCGTATAAATGATCAGGTCAGCATGCCAGTTCAGGTTAAAAGTACTGAGCGAACCAATGAAATCTTGCTTGGCAGTTGCCTTTACCGAGTCGGGAATAATGATCGTAGCACTGGTGGGAACAAATGAGACCGCATTGGTTCGGAAATCAAATTTCATAGTGTAGCCGAGGCGCTTCCAATAAGTCTCATGAAACAAGGTCCGGAACGTCGCAGGATCAAAGACCGTAAAGCATTTGTGTGTCGTAGTATCGGAATTCCATTGCTGCCTGACGATTAAGGCCGGTTTCCCTTCATAATCTGACCGGGAAATGTTAAAACTAATCAACGTGGGCCGAACCGGAATATCTGACTTGCCTTTCTTTGAATACATGAGATAATTCATGTTTCCTGTTTGCGCCCTGTTCAAATTAAGGTCGTGTGGCTGGACACGGACTGTATCCCGGTTATCTGCAAATGTCCTGGAGGAAAGCGTCAAAGTCAGTGCAACGATCGAAATCAATTTCATAATCATTTAATTTAAAACCTTAAATATCTTTCCGGCAATCGATGCGTCACCATGATTTCAATCAGTCAGGTCGTATTTTTAACTATCCGGCCTTTTCGTCCATAAATCCGCAAGGTCATTTCAATTTTTCTATAGGTAATTCATGTTTCACATTACGACGGTCTATTAAAAGGACCATTAGAGGACTTTCCGCTGTATTAAACTTTAAACCAGGATCTTTAAGGTGGAATTGCGTAAAAACGAGTTTACGCCATTCGCACTTTTTTACTACCACAAGCATTAAAAACCAGCGCAATCCGCTACGGATCAAACGTTTTATAATTTACAGGATATTCTCGTTGAATATAAAAAGTTAACTGGTTGATAGCAAACGTTAAAAATATGATCCCATTGATTGAAAGCGTACCGTAACTTAAGCATATCCGTGCATGTTTGCTTTAATTCTTATGATGTAAAGCAAAACAACATGGATCATTTATACGCATTCATTCATTCCATCACTTGGCTCATTTCCTTAACCAACCCGGCAAGTTTCTCGGTTCCAGTCAAAGATACGCTTCAAACTTCCAGGCCGGTGCCTGTTCAGTTTATTCCAGTTCCCAGGCAAGAATCTGTTTCAGGTTTTGCGGCTCCTGCATTTTTTCCCGATGGCAAAACGGTATTACTGGGTCAACACAGCGAAAATGATAAGTATACGCTAGAACTTTCAAAAATGAGTAACGGTCAATGGTCATATAACGGACCGGTTAATTTTACAGGCACCTACCGTGATCTGGAACCGGCAATGGCCCCGAATGGTAAATATCTGATATTTGCATCCAACCGCCCACTGCGTCCGAACGGCAGTGAATTAATCGGTTACTACAACGGGAAGCGCCTGCCTGGACGAGGCGGAAACCTTTGGAAAGTTAAACTACGGGGGCAACAATTTGCAAGGCCGGAACGGCTGCCTAATGTTATAAATTCAAATAGTACAGTCTTTAGTCCCGCAGTTGCCGGCGATGGCAGTCTGTATTTTATGCGAGCGGACAGCGGCGGGAAATTTCATATATATCGGTCACAGCTCCGAAAGGGCGATTACCTGAAACCCATATTATGTTCTTTCAGCGTCCCGGAATTTGGAGACTTTGATCCTGCAGTTGCGCCCGATGAATCCTTCCTGATCTTTTCTTCGGGTCGTGCGCCAGCCGTAAAAAGGTCAGACCTCTTTATTGTATTCCGGGAAAAGAATGGCTGGGGAGAGCCTGTCGATCTTGCAGAGGTGTTAGGCCCTCATGTCTTCGGCATTGAAGCCCGGCTCTCCCCAGATGCGCAAACTCTTTATTACAGTAACTCCTTAAATGAACTCGGAGAAATGACAGCTGATGGACAGTTTTTGTGGTCTGTCAGTTTAACCCGTTTGCTACAGGCCCACCATATTACAACACCAGCTTCCCTAAAATAACCCATCAACAAAATTAAATTTCGATCAATGAACGCGATTTTCCTACGTTTGAAAATGCTGACCGCCGCAACACTTATCACAGTTTGCGGGACCTTGCCGGTTCTCGGTCAGGCAACTTTACTGGACAGCACTGCCCACCCCGAGGTTTTCGCACCGGGAGTTATTTCCTCGGCATCCAGCGAATGGTCAACATCCATGTCACCTCGCGGCGACACTGTCTTTTTCTGCCGCGGAGCAAGTTACTGGACGGTATGTTATGCTACGAAGGTAGCCGGTCAGTGGACCCGTCCGCGCGTCGCACCATTCTCTGGAAGGTATAATGATACTGATCCATTTATCAGTCCGGACGGCAAACGGCTGTTTTTCGTCTCTAACCGCCCAATGACAGGAAATGGTGAGCCGCAGAAAAATTATCACCTTTGGTATGTAGACCGAGTGGCTAATCATTCCTGGTCAGCGCCTAAGCATCTGGATTCACCGGTCAACCTTGACGGCAGTAATAATTATGCACCTTCAGTAAGCGCTAAAGGCACTTTGTTCTTTTGTTCGCGCGGCAGAGAAGGGAATAAAGGAATGTGCGGTTATTTCGCGAAATGGTTAGGGGATCATTACGCTAAGCCTGAGCGGCTCATTTTGTTAGGAGATGAAGATGTTCAGGATCCTTTCATTGCGCCCGATGAGAGTTATATAATCTTTCTTAGCGGAAAAGACCTTTATTACAGCAGGAAAGATGGCCAGACTTGGGCTAAAGCAGAAAAGCTAGGCCCACAGGTTAACAATGGCGACCCGAATTCGTCCCCATATATATCTCCGGATGGCAAAACTTTGTATTATTCAAGTAGTAGGGTGAAAGGGTTTTACAAACGTGACCTCAGTGCCCCACCCTTGGACTTTGATGCGGTAGAGGCGGAAAGCAAAAGCGTCTTCAATAGCGACAGCAATATTTTATTGATTCCTGTACAGACGTTGAATAAAAAGTAAGTTGACATGCAGCTAGCAACCGGAAGGGTTCATAATGGCTCGTTTTTAAATTTCCACTCATCGATGAATTTTATCGGGGTTTGTTCAGCCATTCAATCCAGGGAACGCTTTGGTCATTCCTATCTTTGCTGGTGAGCGCCCCGTTCTTTATATTTCTGCCTGCAATTCCCCATAGTGGAAAATTCAGCAGCAATCGCCGTTTATTATTTTTCTTTAGCCAGCTATTTGCCGCATCGATAAATGGAAATATCTGCGGCCCTCCCACGTTTTTAATCATTCCTGATGGCGGTTCTTTTACCATCATATACAGGGCTTTTGCAACTGTTAAAACATCTATAGGCTGTATAGGCACTTTCTTCGGCAGAATACCGAGCGGCCATTTCAGCAATCGTTTCAACAGATCTTCGACATATTCGTGAAACTGGGTCGCTCTTAAAATAGAGTAAGGGACAGCAGCATTTATAATGGCCTGCTCAGTTTGCCACTTCTCTTTAAAATAGGGCAGCGGCAAGCGGTCGATACCTACGATAGAGATATAAATGAGATGCGGTTTTTCTTCCAAAGCCTGTATTTCCCGGAGAAGCGCTGCCGTTCCTGAAATGTCATTTTTCGGATGCTTTTTATCTGATGCAAGGTGTAGTATGATCTTTTTTCCTGCTACCGCCTGCTTAATGCCTTCACCGGTCGACAGGTCAATAAATATGCGGTTGCTAGTCAAATGCTGACGACTATGCGTAGCAATAACGTAGGGTATATGATCACGTCCAAATAATGCGCATACCGATTTTCCTAAGAGTCCTGTGCCACCCGTTATTAAAATTTCAGGCATCTGTTCGTCGTTCATATTCTCAGTTTATTGCATTAACAGGTATATCCTGCATTTCGTGACTGATTTGAACCTTTTTCATTAAAAAATGGCTCTGATAAAGAACAGAACGAATAATATTACCTGTACTGTTCTTTCAAAGATGCCATAAGCGGTTGCTCTACGTCGGGTTTGATTCGGAAATATCTTGTCACGTTTAGCGATTGAGGCTTGTTTATCCTAAAAACTTTTACGCATGGAACAAAGACTAAATTACCAAGACTTTCCCGCTGGCTTGGGAGACGGCCTTATTAAAACCGACGTGGCTTTAAAAAATTCAGGCATAGATTTTAAATTGCTCGAATTGATTAAGCTTCGGGCATCTCAATTAAATAAATGTGCCTTTTGCATTGATATGCATTTTAAAGAAGCAAAGCATTTAGGAGAGGATGAAGTAAGATTATATTCTCTTTCAGCCTGGGAGGAATGTCCTTTTTATACCGATAGTGAAAGGGCGGCTTTAAGATTTACTGAGGTACTAACGAATGCGTCGACCAATGACGTAAGTGATTTACTGTATGCTCAACTGCTTAGTCACTTCTCCAAAAGCGAAATTGCCGTGTTAACAGTAGCAATAAGCCAGATTAACGTATGGAACAGAATAAACAAAACTATAAGATCTGTTCCGGGAAATCACGTAGTCGGGCGTCATTAATAAAGTTCAGGAATACATTGGCTTTTTACCACAAGTGAAGGCCAAGTTATTTTATAAGTCACGTGCTTTTACGTCAGCCGATTGCTTTAGTTAATAACAGGCTAATGATAGGTTGAAAAAATCTGAAACAGATACTTAATAACAACCAATGATCGAAAATTATCAAAATTTTTTATTCCCCTATGCTTACAATATCGTTGGTACAGCTGATGATGCGAAAGACGTTGTTCAGGAAGTTATGGAATCCTATCTTTCCATACCAAAGGTCCCGGATGAAGATGAGCGTAAATACCTTATCAAAAGTGTAATAAACCGCGCAATAAATGCTAAAATCAAATCATCCAGACTGATATCTGAAAACAGCGTTTGGCTGCCCGAGCCGGTTGCCACATCAGATGCTGCTGATATTAATCTTCATTTGAGAGATATCCTTTTCATATTCACTATTGGTGCTCCTCGAAAAATTAAGTGCAAAGGAACGAGCCGTATTTATTCTTAAAGAAAGCTTCAGCTATTCTCACGAGGAAATAGCAGATATTCTTTCCTTTTCACGCGAACAATCCAGGAAATTACTAAGCAGGGCAAAGGCAACGCTTTTCAAATCTTCGGCGGCAAATTCAAGAAGCAAAAAGGCCAAAACAAACGAAAAGATATTAGATAATTATATTGCTGCAATACGCAATCGCGATTTAAAGACGCTGGAAAAATTGTTAATCGATGAAATCACCTTGTGTGCGGACGGTGGTGATCATGTCCAAGTAGTACAGAAGATTGCCTCCGGTGCTTCGGCTGTCATCGAGATTTCCTTGTATGTGTTTCATAATTATTCATTTAAGAACGAAATAACGGTTGGCGAGTTAAATCACCAACCCGCATTACTTTATCACTCAAATGGTAAAATTACCAGTTGTCAGATATTTAATTTTGACGATTCATACAGGATAACGCAAATCTGTTCAATGGTTGATCCGCAAAAGTTGAAAAATCTAAATAATGAATTTAGGTTAAGATGATAACCCTGCAATGGCGCGAACGAAGTTCCTACTCCTCGTACTGTAAGAGTTGATTGGCGTATCACAGCATGGCCTGTATTTACATGAGTAAGCAGGTAGCAGACTCAATGCATTGATCATCCTTTTAAGCGGACAAAAATCACCGAGGGCACTGTTACCGGTGATTTTCTTGAACGGAACAGATGATTTACATTTCAGAAAATCGATATGCTTATGCGGATGAGCATCTAAAAGCGGCGCATTTTATAGTCAGATCTCGATCGCAAATAACCTTCGAGGGCTGAAAGTCGCCAGTATGACCGACCAGCATTACGGTGTGAACGCGAAAAATTGCATAGAGGCTCCCTTTCAATATCTACTTGTCGTTTAATAATACTTTAAAGGCCTTGTGTTTTAAATCAATGTTGATTAAGCCAAAATATTTCGGGAGAAAACTGTCGACAGTGGACAGGCAGGAGGAATGGGTAATCTACTGAAAATGACCAGGTATTCCGGAATAAAGGAGGAAGCGAAATAACATATTCAAAAAAAAAGCGAATAGAAAAAAGCCGTTGAGCGTTCGCAGAACGATTCATTTCATATAATGCTAACTCTGTAAGGCGGGTTCAAATTACAGCCCTTAAAATGTTCTTTTTAGATGGTGGAGGTAATCGTAAATCATGGTTATTAAAGTATAACTCATATGCATCTTCCGGACTTAAGTATTCGGCAAATGTAAACCCATTGTTCTTAAGCTGTTCAATGAGCGCTTCCGGTTCAAAATAACTTATCCACGGCTCGCCTTCCTCGGCTACTTTTTGAGATGTAATTACAGCATATTTGTCGTTTCGTTTTTGCGATACTGTAAAAATGAATTCACTGCCTTCCGAAAAGCCTCCAAGAAACTGAAATATCTTATTCACGCAGCTTTGGGAGAGATAAATTAAAACACCCAAGCAGGCTGTAAAAACAGGTTCTTCAAAATTTATGAAATTTCTGAATGTTCTTTCGAGGTCATCTGTCTCCAAATCAACATTGATAAAAGAAACGTTGGAGGGGATTGCAATGCCAGCTTTAATTAGTTTATCAAATTTTTCTGCCTGGCTTGACGGATGATCAGCTTCAACAATTTTGAGACCGCTCGCCCAGGAAGGTTGTCTGTAAGCAAACGTATCCAGCCCTGCACCTAATATAATAAACTGGCGCACACCCTTTTCATAGGCTTCCTTTAAGCAGTCCTCGGCGTATCGGCTCCTTAATACAATATGTGTACGCATTCCTAAGGTGCCTGGCGAGTTAAAGGTATCCGCATTTTCACAAATACGACTGCGCGTTTCAGGGTCGATTAACTCGAGTATCACCGGGTCATTTAATAGTTTAACATCGCCGTCAATCAATTGATGGGCTGCACGGAGGGTTGCTGCTCCTAATGCTGTCCTACTAGCCTGACCGTTTTCCATTTATAATTATCAGTTTGATGAGAGATATGGGTTTTCGTAATAAGTTTACTATCCTTGTATTAACCGCTTACAATGCCTTTATTCATTCAATTTGTCAGGTTATAAAACGACTTGGCGCTAGCAGATATTAGGGATTATCCTATTGCATATTCTCCTTAAATATCTCGTCAAAAGACTTGTTCTTTTGCTTTTGATAAAGACCGGAATAGCGCCGGTTGATCGGATCAAGTAATTCCATGCACAAGTGCTTTTCATCATCATTTAAGTCCTGCACCATCATTTGCGCTACTTTTAAAACCTGGTCTTTGGCAACATCCAGTGTTTTTTCCCCCTTCCTGGTAACCTTCAATCGCTTAACACGTTTATCATCCGGATCAACGTATTCGGTTACCAATCCGCGTTTTATCATCCTGATCAGCATGTTGGTGCCGCTGGACAACTCAATGATGTTATTATAGATTGCCTCGGATTTGATCGGGTTTCCCATATTATGGATGGTCACTAAAATTCCGAACTCTTCGATCTGATCGAGTTCGGTTCCTTCCAATGCTTTATTCGAATAGACGATATGAAACCTGCCGATCCGTCGAAGCAGGATCACGAGTTTGCCATTAATGTCTGGAATGAGCTTTCCTTCTAAGCCAGCTAAGCGTTCTTTCTTCGTTTTGACCGCTAGTTGATTACGGAAAAAATCATCCAATGTGGCATTTGTATGGTCCTTTTCATAGATGCCCCAAAGACGCACTAATTCAACAGTTTGATTCATTGATGCTTCCATATGGTAGCAAAATTAAAATAATTTCTGATTTCTGTTGGATATTATTACCAAATGGTATAATATTGTATAAAATTAAACCATTTGGTAACATCAACTATGAATTCATCACTTTTTTACCCTTCGCTCTTAGTTCTGCATTTGATCGGATTGACCTTAATGGCTGGTACCACAGTCGTAAATGCTGTCAGTTTGCGTAGTTACTGGAAACTTCTAAACGCCGATAAGCAGCAGGCAAACGCTGTATTGCAATTAGTAACCAAACTCGCACGGCCAATAGGAATTGGCGCAGCGTTATTGATTTTTACGGGGCTTGGTTTAATGATATTGACACATGGGGCATTTGGTGAACAAACATGGTTTAGAATCAAGTTTGCATTGGTGATTGTGCTAATAGCCAACACACTTTTATTTGGGAGGCGCCAAATAGGTCGTCTGGTAAAGAAGGTTGACATACTGGTACACCAAGCCGATGAAACTGAATCAATTCGGAGAAACATCGCCGTGTTTCATTCTATTCAATTCCTGATATTTTTTGTCATCATCATTTTAAGTGTCTTTAAATTCAATTGAGATGGTCCGTTATTTCTATGGAGTTTTAGTACTATTAGTATTCTGCCTTTACTCCTGCCATAATACAGATGGTTCATCCAAAGGAGTGCTGAAAGAAGTCAAAGAAAGCAAACCTGATGCAGTATCGGATGGAGCCATTACCTATCGTAAAAGATGTGCAGTTTGTCATGGAAATGATGGGGCGGCGGGTATTTACAATGCAGCTTATCTAGGGATCAGTACAATGGATGACGCTTCGATAGCTAAAGTCTTAAAGAGCGGAAAAGGCGCTATGCCTTCATTTTCCAATAGCCTCAATGAGGTTCAAATCATGCAAGTAACAAGCTATATAAAGACCCTCAGGCATTAATACAATTTTAAATCACATATCATGGAATCAATTAAAAATAATACGCCGCTTAACATTATGGTGTTTGGCGCTGCCGGAGGAATCGGGCGTCACTGCGTCGAAATAGCGCTGGCAAAAGGTCATTTAGTTACCGCGGTGTTACGTACTCCTTCAAAATTAGCTTTAACTCATCCAAACCTTCAACTGGTAAAGGGTGATGTGACAAACCCCGCTTCATTCAAAGACCATCTGGAAGGAAAGGATGCGGTAATATCTACGATTGGTGTAAACGGTGGGTTTGGAAAAGATAAACCAACAACACTATATTCTTTGGGCGCTCAAAACATTTTGGCTTCAATGGAACATACCGGCGCTAATAGGGCATTTTTTATTTCTGCATCTGCACTGGAGGTAAGCCCTGTGGTTCCGTTTTTCGTGAGGCTGCTGATCAAGTATGTGGTACAGAAACTCCTCAAGCACATGTATGAGGATTTAAGACGAATGGAAACTATTATAAAACAAAGTGCCATTAATTGGACGATCATGCGCCCGCCGCAGTTAACAGATCAACCTTTAACTGAAAATTACCGGGTTGCAATTAATGAATATTTGAAAAATGGTTTGAAGATTTCCAGAGCCGATCTCGCACATTTCATTATCACCTCAATAGATGAACCTGTCACCTTTAAGGCTATCGTAGAAACTGCCTATTAATTACTATTCTGCTTAATATTTTGTCCTAATGCTAAAAGTCAGTACGGCCGCCAATAACAATAATGATATCAAAAAAGCCCCTAGTAGGCAATTCTATTTAGATTGGATTAAGACGATCACCATCTTGATTGTTTTTCTTTTCCATGGAGGTCGTTTCTTCGACAGTGACGACTGGCACATCAAAAATGCAACGGTTTCCCCTGTTGCCGATTTTGTGTTGTTTCTATTGAAGCAATGGATGATGCCCTTGTTTTTTTTCGTTTCTGGAATTAGTACATTTTATGCCCTTGAATTCAAATCTTCTCAAAGGTTTCTTAAAGATAGAGTTATCCGAATTCTAGTACCGCTCTTATTCGGAATATTTATCCTTTCACCCCCTCAGGTTTATTTGGAACGTTTGACTCATCATCAATTTCAAGGGAGCTTGTGGTCTTTTTTACCTCATTTTTTTTCTGGCTGGTATGCGTTCGGCGGAAACTTTGCCTGGATGGGATTGCATTTGTGGTATTTACTCTTGCTGTTTATATTTTCGATCTTATTAATGCCCCTGTTTTTGATTCTTAAAAGGAGCAATAGCAATCAAGCGGGTTCGCCCATATCTTTTTTCGTGTTTGCAGTATTACTGCTTGCAATACCGGGTTGTTTGCTGCCCCTTGACAACATCTTCCTTAATCGGGGATTTGGTGGCTGGGGTCTGATTGAGCATCTGGTCGTTTTTTTAGCCGGCTACCTCTGCATTAAATTCAACGCGCACCGAACGATAGTTCGTTATCGCTTTTTCTTTCTTTTAACTACTGTTGTAGCATCGTCAGCGATCAGCTACATGTTCCTGAATCGCCTATTATTTGAATTCGGGACAATTGGTTACGACTTGAAAATGACCTTAAGAAGCTTTGTTTGTTTTTCCTGGATATTCGTGATCATTGGATTTGCTGAAACCTTTGTGAATAAGTCAAATTCCTTTTTGAAATATAGTACGGAAGGTATTCTTCCTTTCTATATCATCCATCAGCCGATCATGCTTGCGGTAGGATTGTTTATAATCAATGAACCTGTCTCTATATTCATCAAGTACATGCTAATCATATTTATCAGCTTCCTCTTGATAGCGATGATATACGAGTGTTTCATAAAAAGAATTGGCGTACTCCGATTCCTATTTGGAATGAGCCCTAAATCAAAAAATAAATAATACAATTATATGTCTGAAAAATTAGCGAACAAAGTAGCCGTCATTACTGGCGGTACAAGCGGCATTGGTCTTAGCATAGCTAAAAGATTCGTGCAAGAAGGCGCAATGGTCGTAATTACTGGGAGGAAGCAATCAAAAATAAACCGGTCATTGTCCGAAATTGGTGGAGGGGCTGTTGGTATGGCAGGTGATGTTTCAAATCTTGCAGATCTCGACCGGATATATGGTATAATAAACGAGCAGTTTGGAAAGATAGACGTTCTTATCGCCAATGCCGGGGTTTACCTTTTAGCGCCGGTTGATGTATTCAGCGAGCAGCAATTTGAGAAACTTACAGATATCAATTTCAAAGGGACGTTTTTTACCGTACAAAAAGCTTTGCCGCTCTTGAAAGAGGGCTCTTCAGTGATCCTGATATCCTCGACGGTAAGTCAAAAAGGCGCCCCAAATCATTCGGTCTATGCAGCTACGAAAGCCGCCGTGCGGTCTTTGGCAAGAAGTTTTTCAGCAGAATTAGTGGAGCGTAAAATCCGCGTCAATGTATTAAGTCCGGGCCCTATTGACACACCGGTCTTTGAAACTGTTACTGGCAGTGCAGAGGAGGCAGATGCCTTTAAGGCGATGATGGGAAGCGTTACCCCTGTTAAACGAATGGGAAGTTCAGCGGAGGTTGCTGCAGCAGCATTATATCTCGCTTTAGATGATTCCGCTTTCATGCTTGGCGCTGAAATTTTATTAGATGGAGGTATAAGAGATCTATGACCAGATGATTTGTACTGTACTAGAAAGATAGAGCCTTAACTCACTATTGGAAACCTTTGGTGATAAAAATGCTGATGTTTCCCGACCGTTTCTAAAATCAGTTCTTTAGGCCCGGCAACAGATGAAAAATTTAGAAGCATGAATACTTCGGATGAATTGGATTTAAAAAAAGAATTTCAACTTGAAAGGATAATACTTTTTAGTGATGCGGTTTTTGCTATTATCATAACGATAATGGTTATCGAACTTCATTTGCCTGACGCAATTCGTAATAAGTCGCCGCAAGAATTTCTACTGGAATTCAAAAAGGTGTATATTCAATTACTAGGATATGGACTGAGCTTTTTTTTTGTAGCCTTGTTTTGGACAAAACATGTGAAGCTTTTTCGATTTTTAAAGGACTACAACGCTACATTGCTCGCACTAAACCTCTGTTTTCTTTTTTTATCTCCTTGTTTCCTTTTGCGGTAAGTACAATGACAAATTTTGAAAGATTGGACAGCATCCAGGCTCGTTATGGATTTGTTGTTTATGTAGCCGTAATTCTAATATGTCAATTGGCTTTCACGGTGCTTAATGCTTATATAATCGGTCAAAGACAAAAATTGTGTTTTGAGCCTGACAAAATTGAAATTGTTTTAAAATGGAAAGCCCTTCGCTGGAACTTTGTCCTATTGCCGCTAACATTATCCGGCTTACTAATCATAAACGTATATCAGTTGCATATTCAGTTTATGGCGTATTTAATTGCAACGTATGACGTAGCATCGGCATGGCTTGATCAGCATTACTTTTCTCGTAGAGGAGGTTTTTCAGTTAAATAACGAACATATAGTGATTGTCCCTATTTCGGACGTCATCATCTTTGCCAGACACTCAATCGACTTACCTTCATGCCCTATTTCCTCGAAATCACAGTATTAGGTGAGATACTGGCTTTTTTCTTCATCCTGATAAGTTTGGGTTCAGTTACTCTTAGGAATTATTGTCAAAATCTTTTTATAACGAGGCCAAATAGCTATCGCGATGGATGAGGATTTGCCATATAGTGGGCAAGAATTGTCACAAAACTTGAAAAGAACATGTGTTAGATCAAACTTGCTCCGCAAGCAGCGGCTTAAAAGGTCACATGGCGAGCCGGTCATCTTACCGCATAATGCGATTCTTTCAGAAACTCAGCTACTGCTTTATTATAGCCTACGTCACCAAATGTCGCTTGTATAGGACTACTAATAATGCGTTATTTAACAAACCACTAAATCATGCGGATAACTAAATAGAAGTGCTAAGATTTGATATTTCTATAACGAATAGGGCTTCCTTTCCTGTAACTTATTATCCGCAGCGTTCTCTAAATTCGCCTGAAATAAACATATCATAGCGGTTCCGCTTGCGAGGATCCTGACAATGCTTAAAAAATTAAATAACATAGTTTTGTGGGGGATCAGATTAGCATATTGACTGATATCTGTAAACGCTGTCTTCATATCAATGCCCTTTACGATATAGACAGTGATGATAAAAGATAATTCTTGTAGTAGTATGGCATATAATAGGCGTTTCCTGAAAATAAGCACACGACGCCTTGCAATAATATAGGCAATAATCGTTGTCACCATTCCCAATGGGTTCCAAGGAAGATAATAGATCATAGGACTGATGACTAAATAGAAATCCTTCCAAAAGACCATACGCGCCGGCGAGTTACCAAGCATTTTAGGACCGTATACGACGCCTTCATAAAGGATCCCAAAAAATCCTAGCGCGATACCAAACAATGCGAAGGCTAAAAGTAATTTAAAGAGTTTGCTGTTCATTTTGTATGTGTTTTTAGGTTAAAAGGCCAATTCAAGTATGTTATGGTTATAGGGTAGTTCGAGTATTTCGATGTCAATCACTTTCAATAATTTATCATCCTGTTGAGCAGCTTTCTTGGCATGTACCAGATAAGCCAGCCGGATGAGATTTACTGCAGGTCGTACATCACTGTCTTTCTTTATTGCATACGTTATTGCTTTCCCCGGAACGAACGTGTGTTGTTTTGCCAGGTTCTGATTGATCAACTCTTTTACAAGTTTTTGATTAAAGAGGATGTCCAGGTCGCCATTCCAGTGAATGTGTGCGATTTCCTTGTTGTTTAAATCAAACTCCCGTCCGCCAAGCGCATGTGTCTTCGCACTTATATATGGCCATGCTGAGGTTGATACCTCGACCTGCTTAATCAAGTGCCTGATCTTGGGTCTGGAAATGAAGAAGTACAGCTGATAAAAGAAGACGGGGTTTGGTATGATCATAGAATAATAATTACGATTTTCTATAGTAAAACAAAATTACTACCTTTTGGTTTAATTATTTGAAATTTAATTCCATATGGATGTAATTATTTTAGGTGCAGGACCAACTGGCTTGATGTTATCGAATCAACTTACCCGCTTTGGGATCGATCATATGATTATTGATGCGAAGTCAGGCCCGACGGACCAGTCAAGGGCTTTGGTGGTGCAAGCCCGCAGCTTGGAGATCTATGAGCAATTAGGAATTAGTGACAAAGTCATCGCAGGGGGGCAAAAGAACGATGGCATCAACTTCTATAAACATGGAAAGATCGCCACTTCTGTAACACTGATCCGAAGCGATGAAAAATCAACACCCTTTCCATTTCTCATGATGTATGAACAAAGTAAAAATGAACAGCTTCTTTACCAGCATTTGCAGGATCAAGGCAGAACTGTAAAATGGAATTCCCGGGTAACGAAGATCAGCAAGTCGGGAACATCATACCAGCTAAGTATCACAGAGAACGGTATTGAGAGTTCTGTCGAGTGTAAATACCTGATCGGCTGTGACGGAGGGAAAAGCCTGGTGAGGGAATTTTCCGGCGTGGAATTTTCCGGCGGATCATACCTGAATGTATTCTTCGTAGCAGATACACATATCAAAGGTTTTTCTTCCGATAAGCTTTCCATCTTCCTGAAAAAGGATGGCTTGAATATGCTGTTTGCCATGAAAAGTACTGACCATTTTCGCGCTTTAGGTATTCTTCCTAAACCATATTATCATCAGCCTGATCTGCCGTTCCAGGAAGTGCTCGACAAAATGAAAAGTGACATGGAAATGCCGCTGGAGTTTTATGATACCAACTGGCATTCTACTTACAGGTTGCACCATAAGAAAGTTACTGTATTCGGAAAGGATAATCTGTTTCTTGCCGGGGATGCCGCTCACGTTCATAGCCCCGCTGGCGGCCAGGGTATGAATACCGGTTTACAAGATGCTTATAATCTTGGATGGAAACTGGCCTTAGTTCAGCAGGGTATCGCGGGTCGAAAACTACTCGAAACTTACGACGAGGAACGAAATCCAGTCGCAGAAGATCTGCTTCACACCACGGATCGGATATTTTCGGCAATGTCTACCGAAGGTTCCTGGTATACTTTTTTTAGGATGTATTTTATACCGGTTTTTATCGGTTTTATCACCAGTTTCAGGGTTGTAAGAAGAAGTGCTTTCAAACTGCTCTCGCAAATCGGTGTCAATTACAAATCGTCGTCACTTTCAAAAGGTAAAGCGGGTAAAATTAAGGGGGGACTTAGACTCCCTTACTTTCACATAGATATGGACGGTAGAAACCGATCGATTTATCAGGTCATTAAGGAGTATAGTAAAACCCCGTTCACCATATTGGTATATCAATTAGATATTATTCCTCTTCAATCACTAAATAAAACCCTTTACACAGTGATTGAGATTCCGTACAGTATTGATAATGACAAAGGCCTGAAACGTAGTGGATTCTCAGGGGCTTTCATGCTGTTAGTTCGGCCCGACAATTATATCGGGTATATAGATGGTAAGGTAAACATTGAAGCTTTTAACTTTTATATGGAAACCGCCTATTATTTGAAAAATCCATCACAGGTTTTGATAACAACTTAATTGTAGTCACGAATCAGTCGAACCTAGAGGTTTATGGCATAATGTCATCCGGAAGCAACAACAACGAATAATTCTAAATAAATATTGTTATTATAACCAAAAGGTATAATTTTATATAAAATATTACCAAAAGGTAATAATTAAAATTTCTCATCAGCATCCATTAGAATTCACCTGTTATAATTATTTGTCAAATGAAAGAAAATCAAAACGTCAAATACTGGCTGGTTAAAGGATTCATCAGCCTATTCATCCTTTTTAGTGCGTATATGACTCATGTAAATGCGCATGATCACCTGATGCTAGGTTTCCCCAATTATTTCAGAGTCGAGTTGATAACTGCAAAAGTCATAGGGGCGATTGTGTTGTTAATACCTGGCATTCCTTTAAGAGTAAAGGAGTGGGTATATGCAGGCTTTATTATTTCGATGGTATCAGGCCTGATAGCGCATATCTCTACACATGACCCGATTGGGAAAATAGTGTTTGTGCTGGTTGATCTCTTGCTGATACTGCTTTCGATCAGATATGTTTCCAAAAAAGATTATAACAACAATCGTCAATATCACAAGAGTACGCTTACGGAAAGTCTTTAACGGCAGCAGGCCATATACTGAAGATAATATCAGCGTTAGCAAGAATCGGACATCATTTTCTATGTGAACTTTTGTGCCATAGATTAAATATGGGAAAATTATCAACTACGTCATTCCAATTTCAATCATAGCGAAGCGAATGCGAAAAATCAGAAAATGTGAGGAGAGTGACTTGATTACCATTTGCAAAATCATCAATGATGGCGCAACTGCCTATCAAGGAAAAATACCGGAAGTATTCACTAATAAAGTGTATATGGATATGAAGCATCTTAAGTCCGATATCCAAGCAGGGGTGACATTCTGGGCTTTGGAGGATGACGACGGAATCAAGGGCGTTATGGGTCTTCAAAACATATTGGATGTGATGCTTATTCGTCACGCCTATGTCCGGACAGATAGCCAGGGAGAAGGCATCGGCAGTGCGTTGCTTACATACCTTCTTGCCTTGATATCAGGCCGTATTTTAGTAGGAACCTGGGCTGCTGCTCATTGAGCGATAGCATTTTACAGACGTCACGGATTCATTTTAACACCGCAAGCGGAAAAGGATGCTTTACTGGAGAAATATTGGGAAGTGTCAGAAAGCCAAAAAGAAAGTTCGGTAGCCGAAGGTCTTTATCTCCCACGGAAAAAACAAAAAAATCGTGGAACAATTGAAGGAGATATTAACATTTGGACAGTTTGACCTAACGATATCAGTCGAAAAAGAATCTACTGCTATTTCAGTTCCTGATAAAGTGTTTTCTGATATGCGAGGTTGTAATGCCGCTGTAATACATGTTGAAGGAGAAAGAGAGTTGTTAGATCAACAAGGAACGACACATTACATTATAAACGAAAATGTGTTGATCGAAATAGGTGCTGCTATTGCTTTATATGGAAAAAAATTTATTCTCCTATGTGAACAATCAGTTAAATTACCTTCTAATCTACAAGGGTTGTATCGTTGTAATTATGAAGGTAAAGAATTAAGCTATGATGCGACGATGAAACTTTTGAAAGCTTTTAACGAATTTAGAAATTCATAAATAATTTCATGAAAAAACAAAGCCCCTCATAATAAAGGGGCTTTGTTATTACATCTTATTACCATTCAACCTCCTTATTCCTCTATCATATCCTATCTGATTCATCACTGACTTATACAAAAGCATATCCTTCTTAAACTTCACTTCTTTATCCTTTCGTTCCTCTTGTCTTCCTTCATGCTTAATGATTATTGAACCAGCAATAGTTTGAATTTTTAACCACAAATATTCTGTTAAAAATGGCTGTTCTTCCATCTCCAGAATTTCATTTGCATAAGTAATGACTGTCTCATTCGATTCATTTTTTCCAATGTAGTATTTCATAATTTGTATTTGAGTTATGTTGCTCAAGTACAATGATTTATGAAGGAATGTTTCAGAAAAAATAAAAGATTTTGAGTATATTTGTAATGCTTAAATTGCAAATTATCAGCGTTTAATCCTTGTCCAAATAAGCGGATCATTACCAAATATCTCATGTAAACCATCACCGGCTAGCGCCATGGCGTTGATCCCGCTCTGGCTTTTCTTTTTCTTCCATTGGCTATCATCAGGCGTCGGCGCAATATTGATATCGCCGCTATTGTCCAATTTTCGGGGTAAGCAGTTGGCCTCGGGTGGTATATCTCACCGATAAAGGGGCGCTATACCAAAGGCAAATCACCCGCAAAGTAAAAGAGGCGGTGAGCGATACCGCAGCCGAGGTGACCGATAAAAAATCATCTTCCCTAAAAAAGCGGCGAAAGTAGCAACGGACGCAGTGATCAAAGATTAATCGTATGAAAAGAGGCCAAGCATTGATTGGCATTGCGGCAGCTGCAGGCATTGCCGGGGTCATGTAAGCCCTTTGGCCGAAAAGAACATTCCCGGCAGCGCTATAGTAGACGCGTTCGATAAAGAGAGATTTTTGCGTAAATGGAATAAAATTGCCCGCCTGCCTAACTTGATTGAAAGGATCTGCGCGATCTAAGCGAAGAATATTCGCTGAACGAGGGCGGAACGATTCAAGTCGTTACCCGCCTTCAATCCTGTCGGAAATAAAGCGGTAGAGGCTACGGGCACCATTAATTTGAAGGCGCTCAAACACGCGGCCAGTCGGAGGTAGCTTATTTCCTGCCGATCTACCTCAATTATAATATTTTGGATATCGACGACGATTATCAATATGCTTTGGTTTCTGGCAGGGCATGGGGTTACCTGTGGTTATTGTCGCGCGAAAGCAGCATGCCCGAGCAAATGAGACAACGGTTTTTACAAAAGGCTATTGGCCTGGATTTTGAGATCAGTAAACTGGAATGGATGGATTATTAATTTAAATCATTATGAAAACAGCGCTGCAACAATTGCCGCAGCAGCACATCGGGCGGCAAACTGATTTTACCCACGAAAAAAAATTCGATACGCTGGATGCCGTGCATAAAGCCTTCCACGCAGCTGCCGGGCGAATGCTGTCGGTGAACAACTGGCAGGATTACGGCGGCGCCGGTTCGGCAAAGTTTACGCTATGCAATAACCAGGGTCAGGAATTAACAGTGATGGCCGAAGAAGGCTTTTTTATCAGTATCAACCTGCCTGGCCCGGGGCCGGATGCCGGCGGCGGTGTCGAGTGGGTGCAGGTTGAAAAGCTGGCTTCCGAAGGCGGTCCACATACGGCCGAGGAATATATATTGATGACGTTACGGCCGGTAGCCGATCCGCGCGAGGCGGCTGGGGAAATCGCGCATTTTTACACGGACCAATCGACAAATACCTTTATTGTACGCCGAGATGGCCTGGTGTTAAGTGCAGGGGCTCACGGCCGGAACGAAACTCCGAATAATGAAGCGGTCGACCTGCATGACAAAGTCCGCAATACGGCCATCGCACTGATGGCCCGGGTGGGATTGTCCGGCGGACAGTGGCAGAAACTGGTGAACGGTTTGATCGAGTACGAGGAAACAGCATAGCTTTTTAGAATTGATTTTAATTTTAGCTTTATACAATCAAAGATAATTGCCCCCTGCATATCGACCTGATGGAAGCGGTCGATACCTTTAAAGATTAAAACAGTTTGCTGCAACCTGGACGACAGAACTATAACTGTAAATTAATCGCGCGGGAAATATTTCAGCTTAAGTTTTGGAGGAAAAGATAGTAATAAGGTTGAACTATTCAGGTCACTGCTGTTCGCTGCACTGATTTGCTTGCTACTATGGGCTTTTATGGATAACCGATCCTGTCCAGCGCTTGCCCTGCAAGGCATAAACAATTGCTGCTAACCGGGACGTTGCTGTGGATTACGCTGGTGCTGTCTGGTAGAAACAGAGATGATGACTGGGCTGGTGAATTCTAATGCTTTGTCCACCACTTTAAAGGAAATTCAATCTCGTCTACCGAGTCCACCACAAGGTGTGGCCGGTAGCCATATTTGGTCAGTTGTTCCTTGTCTGTGATCCCGGAAAGTACGAGTATCGTTTTAAACCCCATATAAATACCGCCGATAATGTCGGTCTCCATCGTATCGCCGATCACGGTGACATCTTCAGGCTTCAAACCCATATATGCCGCCGCCGAACGCATCATGACAGGACTCGGCTTGCCGATCACAAAAGGTTCGCGCCCGCTTGCTTCTTCGATCATGGCCGCCGTAGCTGCAATACCCAGGTTATTCCAACCTTCCCGGCGCGGCGACGGGTCACGGTTCGTGGTGATAAAGCGGGCGCCTGCCAGTATCATGTCAACCGCTTTGTGGACTTTATCTAAACTGAATTTCTGCCCTTCACCAAGAATAACCAAATCTGGCTTTTTATCTACCATGCGGATGCCTGCCTTTTTCAGGCTTTTCAATAAACCGCCTTCACCTAAAACGTGCACGCTGCAATCCGGGTAATGTTCCCTCAGGAAGGTAGCTGTTGCCATTGCGCTGGTATAAATATGTTTTTCAGTCACTCTGATACCCAACTCAGCCAGTTTTTCTACTGCATCAGCGCGGCTTTTGGAGCTGTTATTAGACAGAAAGGTAAAGGGTATTCTCTCCTTCAGCAAGCGTTTGACAAATACATCTGCCCCCTTTATTAGTTCTTCGCCGGCGTAGATCACGCCATCCATATCAATCATTAATCCATGCTTCATAACAGCCTTTTTTTCTGCTTCTTTCAATAGACATCGATGATTTTAAGACATCGATGATTTTACTTATGTGGCCTGCTGTTCAAGAAAACCGATCAGGTTTTCTTCCAGCAACTCCGCGTTATAATTGCTTTCTGCTGCCAACAGTGTAACGGTCAGTTCCACATCGGTTACAGCGATATTCAGCGCAGGGCCGTCGATCACTTCGGGGAAGGATACATTGATCTCGTTGAATACATGTGCGTATTCAATAGCGAGGTTTGAATCAAGCTCGCTGTTGATATAATCCGCGAACCCGGTTTTTAAGAAGTCAAACAGCTTTTCTGGACTGAGGGGCCGGGCATTTTTAATTGTTGCCATAGGTATAAATAAGCACCGGAGGCGAATTAAGTTTTAACTCCGGCAACTATATTATGTGCGAAATGTTATAAGCTTGTGAAAATAGCTACGTACAACATTAACGGTATTAATGGACGGCTGCCCAATTTGCTGCGCTGGCTGGCGGAGGCCAAGCCAGATATCGTTTGTTTGCAAGAATTAAAATGCGAAGATAACAGATTTCCGGAGCGGCCGTTACTGGAAGCCGGTTACCACGCCATCTGGCAGGGACAAAAAAGCTGGAATGGTGTAGCGATATTGTCCCGTTACGGCGAGATTCAGGAAACCCGGCGCGGCTTGGACGGCGACCCGGATGATACGCACAGCCGTTATATTGAAGCCTTCGTCAACGGCGTAGTGATCGGCTGTTTATACCTGCCTAACGGTAATCCCTTTCCCGGCCCTAAATTCGATTATAAGTTAAAATGGATCAGGCGGCTGAAGGCGCATGGTAAAAAATTGCGTGGATTTGGCCTGCCGGTAGCGCTGATCGGCGACTATAATATTATGCCGACCGATCTGGATACTTACAAACCCGAGAAATACGCGGAAAATGCTTTGTTCCGGCCCGAGGTCCGCCAGCTTTGGCGAGAGTTACTCAAAACAGGCTGGACGGATGCCATCCGTACCTTGTATCCTGATGAACGTGTTTATAGCTTCTGGGATTATCTCCGGAATGCTTATGGCCGCAATGCCGGTTTACGTCTGGACCACTTTCTTCTTGACCCGGTGATGGCGCAACGCTTACAATCGGCAGGGGTGGATAAAGCCGTGCGCGGCTGGGAGCATTCTAGTGATCATGCACCCGTATGGATTCAGCTAAAGAAGATTTGATCATGCCGGACCAGCCAAGCTACCTCAATTTCGATAACGGCAAATACGCATGGAAACCGGATATTGACTACCGGGAGCATCCTGACCAATACCGCGTGGGTAAAGGTGAACAGGGCGTGCTGATCTGCGAACCTTATAAAAGCGAGATCGGCCAATACTGGCGTTTTAAAACGGAAGCCATCGCCAAGGAAAGCAGTTTAAAAATATATGAGATATTCTCAGCATACCTCGCCGACGGTGATTTTGTGGGTGCGGACATGGCCCGCAAATATCTGCAGATGGGCTTCACCCGCGCACGTCGCTACGCCAATTATAAGGGTGGTAAAAAATACGATCAGGAAAATAACTACAGGCAGTTAGAGAAAGGCACCGGCGACGATGAGAAAGCAAGAGCTGCCGCCGTTTTTTTCAGCAGCTGGAAAAAGGCCGAAGCCAACGAGCACTATGCCCGTCTAAAAAAACAGTGGAAGCATGAAAGGGGTTAAAAAAACAAACCTGCCCCAAAAGATCTGTGCCACCTGCGGGAAACCTTTTTCCTGGCGCAAAAAGTGGGAAAAGGTATGGGCTGAAGTTAAATACTGCTCGGAAAGATGCAGGCGTGGCCAGTAATCGTTCAACTATTCCCGCTACAGTTTCCCGGGTTTTTTATTAATCGCTTGAGTTTACTTTCGCAAAACTTTGATCACACTGCCGGCTACGAGGCCGCCAAAAGTATACCAGGCAACAGTCAGAATTTTTGTTTTAACTGTCCGCGTTACCGGCTCATCATTCAGGCCCACTGGCTTCGTGAGCGTTAAAGCGCCAACACCTGCCACAAGTCCGGTTATTGCGCCAATATAGGGCAACTGCTTTCTTTTACCGGTACCAATCATACTGTAATAGGCGGCATTGCTGATCAGGTCAGCAGCCATCGTTATCATAAATAACTTATCGCCCGTTGGTGCCGCGATGCCTGCCTTTTCCAGTCCTTTCGTCATAGCTTCTTCGCCGACCAGATCGACGCGGGGCGCATCATGATCGAATTTTTTGACCGCCTGGTGCAGGATATTCAAGGCGACGGTCCCGGCGATCCCGCCGATAATACTGCTTGCTAATCTCTTCATATTATTTGAATGTGGCCTGCGCCTTTTTTAGTGTTTTTTCAAGGTCTATGCCTTCGCCCAACACGCCATAAAATAAGTCGCCTGTTTCTTTCAGGCGGTCAAGCGCATTATGAATATTGAAATGCTGGATGGTCAGACCCGGTTTGACCTCATCCCAGCTCAGCGGCATGGAAACGGTAGCGCCTGGTTTTGGCCGGAGTGAATATGGGCCGGCAATTGTGGCACCGGGACGGTTCTGTAAAAAGTCCAGGTACATTTTGCCTTTTCGCGCGGCGATACTACGTTCCAAACTGGTATAATCCGGAATCTGCTCATGTACCTGCTTGACAATAATATTCGCAAAAATCTGCGATTGCTGGTAACTGTATTTTCCAGCTAAGGGGATATAGATGTGCATACCTGTAGAACCCGAGGTTTTCGGATAGCTGGGCACTTCAACCGCATCTAAAACGCCTTTAACGATCCGGGCAGCTTCTACCACCTGGTCATAGGTGTGTTTGTCCGGGTCCAAATCGATCACGCAGTAATCAGGGTTGTCCGGTGTTTCAGCCCTGCTGAACCAGGGATTGATCTCGATACAACCTAAAGAGTTCATCCATAACAAACTGGCCTCATCCGTGCCCACTAAATACTTGGTGACCTTGCCCTCATCCGTGACATGGTCAAATGTTTTAGCCCAGTCCGGTGCTTTGTCAGTTACGTTCTTTTGGTAGAAGCTCTGGCCGTGAATGCCGCCGGGAAAACGGTTCAGCGACATGGGCCGGTCCTTCAGGTAGGGCATCATGAGCTCACCTACCTTGTAATAATAGTTCAGCATATCACCCTTCGTTACCTTGTCTTCCGGCCAGTAGAGTTTAGTGACATGGTTGAATTTGAGTTCGTGACCACAAACTTTTTTGGTTTGGGTATCTTCCGTCGGATTGAGCAGGGTTTTGCGTTCCGTGTTTTTTACCGGCTCCAGTTTAAGTTCACTTTTTTTAGTTTTGGTGGTTTCTTTTTTGGCTGGTTTTGCTTTTGCTTCCGCGACGGTTTCTTCGGTATCGACAGGTGTCTCCAGTACCACGTTAGTGGCTTTTTTATCCGAACGCATGCCCTTAAACGAGGCCTGCCGGAATACGCCGTCACTGGTCACCTCGGCAAAACCAACTTCGCAAACCAATTCGGGTTTAAGCCAGGTTGGTTTGGCGCCCATACGTTTTGGGCGGAAGCGGGTGGGTTTGTCTACATCCACTTCATAGTCAAAAGGGCTGTTCTTAGTGATGAGCGGCTTGAACTGCTCCATCATCTCCTTTTGCAGTTTATCGGAAAAGCCTGTACCAACCTTACCCACAAATTGCAGGTCACCGTTATTATCATAGACCCCCAGTACCAGTGCACTGAAGGATTTGCCGGTAACTTCATTTTTGGTAAATCCGGCGATGACTACTTCCTGTCTTCTTTGTACTTTGACCTTCAACCATTCCTTGCTGCGCAGGTCGGACGTGTACACGCTGTCGGCTTTTTTGGCGATGATGCCTTCCAGCCCCATGCGTTCAGCAGCGGCAAAGAAGTGTATGCCATTCGCATCAAATACTTTGCTCTGGCGGATATGGTCGTTGTCAGTTGGTAAAATCGATTGCAATATGGCCTGACGTTCACTGAGCGGCAGCCCCATCAGATTCTTGCCTTCGTACCACAAAATGTCGAAAATGTAGAACACTAGGTTACCGTCCGCTTCGCTGCGCCAGTTCTGCATAGCGCCGAAATCGGAAATGCCTTTGTCGTTCAATACTAATAGTTCACCATCCAATACGGCATTCATGCCCCATTTTTTCAAGGCATCGTTGATGGGATAATATTTTTCGAACGGAAGATTATTGCGTGAAATGAGCGAGACTTCATCCTTTTGAATATTAGCAATAGCGCGGTAGCCATCCCATTTGACTTCGAACAGCCAGCCCGGTTCGTCAAAAGGCTCGTCCACCAGGGTGGCTTTCATGGGTTTGATATTGGCCGGTACTTTGGATTTAGGAGCTGCCTTTAAAATTTTTGCAACATCTGCTTTAGTGGTTTCCGGTTCTGCTGTTTCTACTTCTTCAGCCAGTTCCTGGTCAGGTACCACATCTTCTTCATGCCCATGCTGCCAGACCTTTTCACTGGTCTTTTCCATGGTTTCGATGGTTTTACCAGAGAGTACAGACTTATCTTTTTTTGTGATATCCTCGCTGGTCGCAAATTCGTCTTTGTGCTTGATCATCAGCCAGCCGTTCTCACCCATGCCGTGGGTTTTGACCATGGCGAATTCACCGTTGAGTTTTTCACCGTGCAGTTTGATCTTCAGCTGACCTGAGGCCAGTTGCTTGAGTAAGTGTTTTTCCTGAGCTTTCTTGCCTTTGATCGGTTCGATCGGTTCATAGGTACCTTCGTCCCAAACGATCACCGTGCCGCCACCGTATTCGCCTTTGGGAATGATACCTTCGAAGTTGAGGTAGTCGAATGGATGATCTTCGACCATCATTGCCAGGTGTTTTACTTTTGGGTCCAGGCTGGGGCCTTTCGGCACGGCCCAGCTTTTGAGTACGCCGTCCATTTCCAGCCGGAAGTCATAATGCAGACGCGAGGCATCATGCTTCTGCACCACGAAAATCAAATGGTCTTTATCCTTGCTGGCCCCGGCTTTTGGCTCGGAGGTCTTTTTAAAATCCCTTTTCTTGACGTATTCCTTTAAGCCCATCCCGGTTTTTTTTTACTTTGATCTGCTGACAACAAAGCCCCTTTCGGGGCTCATGCAAATAATCACAATTACTTACTATTTGATCTTTTTTTCGACCGCTGATCGTTGATTGCTGCCAGCGTTCTTTTTGGCGTCTTCTACCTTTTTAGGCGTTGTTCCCGTTTTCTTTGCTTCGTATTTCAATTCATGTGGTTGCTCGGATACCGAATGCCTTTCCACTTTTGTCCCTCTTGTTGCCATAGTTTTGATTGATTTTAGATGTACCTGATTAACAAGCTTATTCCGGTATGGTTTTAACTTGTAACTAAAGAATTGTCTTAATTCAATATTTGCACAACTAAAAGTCCCGGCGCTTGTTGCACTACAAAATAGCTCCTATGAAAAATCCATTCCATAAAGAAAATAATACCGGGATCATCGTCGGCGCCATTGTTGCCGGAGCTTTAGCGGCCGGTGCGGGTATCTGGTTCTATCTGCGCGGCAAACGTGCTGCCGAGGCAGAAGCTTACCGCCACGAGCACGCCCAGGATTACCTGAAAAACAAACAAAAGAAAAAGAAAAAGCATAAAACGGGCCTGGATGAGCTGGAGGATATCGTACAGCACCAACAGGCGACGCACGAAGTATAAATGAGCTGGACCTGCCCGAAATGTGACCGTGAACTTCCCTGGGCTGACTACCGGCATTATTGCCGGCGGGTCAGCCTGGATAGTTTATTCGAAGGACGTTCACAGGAGCTGGTATTGGTATTTGATAAGATATTGGCGGAAGTGGCCGACTGGCCAAAAGTGCTTATCGGTGTGACCCCGAACTGCATCGTCTTTACCCGGCGCGTCGGTTTCCTCATCATCCGGCCCATGAAAAAATGGCTGGACATTAAATTCTATTCGGCAGTAGCGCACCCGGAGAAACCTGTTATCAAAAGCGTGGCTGTAGGCCGGAAATTCGCTAACCATATCCGGCTGACCACAACGGAAGACCTCCGGCCCGGCCTGTTCAAATATATTCGCGAGTCATATGAACTGAAGTGATTACACTTAATATTTTCTTTGCTAAAGCCATTAACAACCGAGAACAATATCTAAGCCATTTTTGTCGGTTAATTTATACGTAAAATTTTATCTCACATTTGGTTATTTCGATAGAAATCCTGATCTTTAGGTTGTATGGTTTGAGGACCTGATCCCGGTCGACTTGCGGTGGAGTGCATTTGCACCGTTCTTCTGCGCGACTTCATCGCTTTCAGCTTTTTAAGCTAACCGCCATACCTGCTGAAAGTGACTTCCTATGAAAAAGATTTTGTTGCTGGACGACAATCTGGACATCGTTCAGATCGTCGAAGAAGTGCTGGCGTATGAACAGTACGAAGTGAAAAGCACGATGCAAGGCGCGGGCTTTCTCACCCTGATCGAAAGTTATTCACCCGATTTGATCATAATAGATTACCGTCTGTCGGATGCCAACGGTGGTGAACTGTGCGCAGCGATCAAGTCGCATGCGCGATTTCGGGATATTCCGGTTATCATTTTTACTGCTTATATGCAACCCGGTCTCGACCTGCGCAAATTTGGCTGCGATGCAGTTATTGCAAAACCGTTCGATCTTGACGAATTATTGACGGCTGTGCAGTCCCTCACTGGCGGTGAAAGTTTGCAGGAGGCTTAACTGACCACCGACAATTGATGATCTCTTAAAGGTCCGGTTCTTCGTAACTTTCGGTAAACACAGCAAGGTAAGCCTGCTCCGCTAAACTAAGCACTTGTCCATCGAAGTGCTTTAAGCCATTATGATCGAATATAAATTTCCCCAGGTAATCAGGATTTTGTTCATCTGGCAGATCATCTGCCGGAGTATCTTGTTCCAATAGCTTCGGTGTGGGTGACGCGATATGCAGGACGTAGGTACAGCCTTTTACAGCGTTATCCCAATTCGTGTCGCTGGACAGATCAGCCTGAATGAAAGTCAGCCGTTCATCAGCTTCAACACCACCTTATCGCTACGCGAACTGGAAAGCGATGGCCTGATCACGCGCACGGTCTTTGCCGAGATTCCACCGCGGGTGGAGTATGCGCTTACGGAATTAGGAACTGAACTTTTACCCATTTGTGATCAGATCCGCCTTTGGGGTATAAAACATAAGGAGTCCGTTGCAGTTGTTCAGTGAATTTCTTAATCGCCGGGCCGATCTGCAAATACTGATGACGCGGCTAGGTCATAGCTGTGTTTTTGCGATGCTTCAACTGAAGTTGATGGACATGCCGCCGTCGATGACATAGTCACCTCCGGTGATATAGGACGCATCTTCTGAAGAGAGAAAGGATACCAGCTCCCCGATTTCGCCGGGTTCGCCATATCTTTTCAGTAAAACTTTTTGGGCTATCGTATCCGCAAACTTTTCGAGTGCGGCAGCCGGGGCGCCGCTTTTTCCAAATATCGGCGTGCTGAACGGTCCGGGCGATATGGCATTAACGCGGATGCCTTTAGGAGCTAATTCAATGGCGGCAACCCTTGCCAATGATTTCAGCGCCGCTTTGCTGGCACTGTATACGGACCTGTTTTGCGTACCCTGTGTAGCGCTGAGTGCTAATATGAAGATCACGGAAGCACCACTTTCCATGAGCGGTAAAAATTTCTGCAAGGTGAAAAAGGCACCCTTAAAATTGATATCCATAATTTGGTCGAACTGCGGTTCACTGACTTCTTCGATAGTGGACATATACATTACACCGGCATTGATAACCAGCGAATTTACGTGGCCGAATTGTTTTTTTACCTGATCTGCCAGTTGACTTAAGTCTGCGATATTTGATTGGTCGGCGACAATACCTGTGGTGCCCGGGCCTAATGTCTGCTCAGCTTCTTTAACAGCGTTTTGACTTCTGCCGGTGATCACCACTTCGGCCCCTTGCGCGATCAGTTCCTTTGCTATTCCATAACCGATGCCGCTATTTCCTCCGGTAATGACGGCAACTTTATCTTTATGCTTTTTCATACTTTTAAACTGTTTTACGCTCAGCGCCGAAAACGATAAATAGAAGGCTACAGTCCTTGCCCGAACGGTTGTGCCAGCTATGGAAGGTTCCGTTGGTCACCATCATGTCGCCGGTTGTCATTGTCACTTCTTGTAACTGGCCGTCTTCGCCAGGGTATCCGGCGGTTACTTCGCCACCGAGCACAATGGCTAGATCGATGCTGTCAGTGCGGTGCATTCCCTCGCTTTCACCGGGTATCATGGCTGGTGTACCCATGTCAATCGGGCCGGATGTTCTGAGCTCGCCTGGCCGTTTATCTGTTTCAGGTGGCAGCGTAAAAAGGTCAACGCGCACTCCGCCGGGAGGGCCGAATATGCCCATTTGCTGGTATTCACCGAGCACTTGTTCCGGCCTCAAGGGGAGATCGGGAACCTGGTCGAATCCCCAAATATTGGTGAGGAAGTCAACGGTAGCGGTATCGAAGGTATCTGTTCTGGTGGCTACGCCGTTTTGACCTTCTGCTGTAATGATTCTTTTGATTTGCATGGTTTATTTAATTTTCTCCAGGCTTACTGTTATTAGCTTTTGCATCTCCTTTTTAAGATCGTCGTCAAGTTGTTTGGTCTGCATGAACTGAAGCTCATGAACTAGTTGATCGATCATGATGCTTTGCTGTTCGTAAACCCGGCATAGAGAACAGCAGGCCAGGTGTAACTGCAAAGCCATCTCATAACGCATAGTGATGCCGCCGATCTGTTTTTTCTCGATCAGAAACGTCGCCCTTTTACAGTTAGAGATGATTTTCATGAAGCCTATTTGTTGAACCGGTGGATCGCTTCGTAGGCATTATCCTGATAGATGGTGTTTTTAAGATCGGTGTAGAACGTGCTTTGGTCAACCACGTCGCCAGACAATTTACCTGCTCTACTTGCATAAAATACACCGCTTTGATAGCGATCTTCCGAAACTCCGTCCACCAGGCGTTTGACACCTGTTTCTAAACTATGCACCATATCGCCCAATAACGGAAATACAATAGGCATCATGATGTATTTCAACATAAAGCGCATCGGCGCGGGCAAACTATCCCGCGCATTAGTTCCCTTCGTGTTCCCGGGACTCATCACCACAAATTTGAGCTGGGGGTATTTCCTGGCCATGGCTAAGGTCCACATTGTTCCTGCATATTTTACATAACCGTAGGCTTGGGTTACATCGAAATGTTTGCCGAAATAGGATCCGTCAAGAACGCCGGCGAATTCATCTGCTGAGGAAGTTTTCATAGCAACTGGTTTCATGCCAAGACTTTTTACCCCCGGAACAGCTTCAGCACTGACAAACAGCACCGCTTTTTTTAACAAATCTCGTTTGATCAATTCCTCCACGACTACAACATTGCCCAAGATATTGGTAGCGGCCAATTGATTCATACCGGACGGCGTAATTTGAGCCGCAGTTTTTCCCACCATTCCACCTGCATTTAAAATCACCGCATCGATGGGTTCCTTTATTTGTGCTACGGCGTTTATCACCGAACTGGCATCTGCAACATCGCCAATGACTATTTCAAAGATATTTTTATCGGTTTGCGCCTCAAGTTCCTTTTTTGCCTCCTCGGCTTTAGCCTGGCTTCTACAAAAAAGAATGACCTTTCTGGTTTCTTTTTTCATGGCCAGCTGCCGGGCAGCCTCTTTACCAAGCCCGGCATTCGCGCCGATAATTAAAATGCCTTCGTTCATTTTTTTATTTCGATTATACAATAGTACGACTATCGAAATAAAATGATAGTAGGAATCGTTTTTTTTAGATTCAGATGACATTGTTCGTATTTAAAAAAGTACGGACTTCGAAATATTCAGCTAAAAATCATTTGTTCATCGAAGCAGTAAGCTGTATGAGATTAGCGATCAGGATTGCTTGTTCTGCTTCGCTCAAATGGCCTAAGACCTTGTTGGCCATGATCTCCTTCTGGTTGTTGAATTCTTTATAGGATGCCTTTCCTTTCCGGTCAAGCTCAACTTTTACCACCCGCCGGTCGTCTTTCGAATTATAGCGTAAGAGGAACTTATTAACGACCAGCTTATCGACAATGGTAGTTAATGTGCTTAGGGGGGCTTGTAAATAGTCAGCGATGTCACTCATTTTGACACTTTTTTTCCCGCCGATAAAATCAATCATGAATAATTCTTTCTCATTAAGGTTACCGCAGATCTTGCCACAACGCTCGGATTCAGTCTTTATCGCACTGCTCAAATTGTACATGGCAAAAATGAATTTTTCCGCATTTGGCGCTTCTGCTATCATAATTTTCTGAACTATATTTAATTTAAGCTACGAAAATAGGGGATTAAATCAAAGATCACGCGATCCTTCGTCCCACCTTTTCCATATAATCCTTATCAACGTGTTCTGAAACTAAAATGCCTCAGGTTAAGAATCCATGTCTAAGGCGTATGGTTTGCAGTTTTTGAGTAGCGTATCAAGCGCTCCTAATAATTTGTTTAAATCAAGCGTTTCGTCCCGAAATACTACGGTATTATTGAAGGCATTATAACCTCTGTGCGTATGCATGGGGATATGGCCGAATATCCCGCTGTTTAAGTGAGGGTTCATCGCTAAATCTGTGTAGACGCCTTGCGCGTTAAACTTAAAATACTCATGTACGCGCTCATCGTAATGCGCAAAATGATTACGAAATGACCGATTGGAAAGCGGGTTACGCTCATCAACTTTGAGTAGCTGCCGTAATTCCACCCCGCACTGTTTATACTTTTTGTCCGGCCAAAGAATTTTAGAGACAATTCCTACGGATACCAGTATGGATTGAATCGAACACCAGGTTTCTATATGATCAAAATGATCATGGGTTGCCCGCAAACGTTCAGCAGCTCGCTTTGCGATTTGAGACTGTAGCACGATCTCACTTATGAGTGTCATTTCCTGAAGGCCGTTCATTTTTTTAAATTGTGAAAAGTTTAATTGTTCAATTTCTAAGAACAAAATAAAAGTTGGCCTACGCAGCCTATTTGCGCACTACTAATTTGCCAATTTTTTAAGAAAAAAAATACATCTGTTAATCGGTCAAAGCGCAATTTACACGTAGTCGAAACGATTACATTAATGATGCAGCAGATAGCCAATAAGCAGGCCTAATACAATAGCAACGATCACCGCCGTCCAATTAATATTGCTTTTCTTTTCCAGTTCTGCGATTTGACGCTCGTATAGTAGTTGCTTTTCCCGTTGCAGCAAGGTTAAGCCACTGATCTTTTCATCGTAAACCTTTTGCATATCGGCGGAACTTTGCTTTTTGAGTTCCTCCAGGTTTTTGACCTGCTCTTTCAGGTTGTCGATCTCTTTCTGGTATCCGGCGGATAATTGTTTGGTGACCGACTCTACCAGTTGCGCCCGTGAATGCTGCGCTTCTTCAATGGTGTGGTTATAGGTGTCGTTCAGGAACTGACCGAACTCAGAGGGGGTAATGAATGCCTTATCTGCTACTTTTTGTAGCAGTGTTACGTCATCTTTATGGCCAATGGCAGTTATAAATAGCGGGGTTAGCTTTATCGCCTGTTCGGCGATGCTTATCTTATTAAATATGTCCAGGTTTTCACCGCCTCCCCGTGATACGACGATAATGTCGGTGCCGCTCTGATCCAATTGCCGGATCGTATTGATGATCTCCATTTCTGAACTGAGGTTGATGCGATAGAATTCTAATTCATAAAAGGCAATGGATTCGCGCAATTGGTGTTTGATATCGTTGTCGATAATTGCTGTTTTGCCGATGATGACGCCGATCTTAAAGGGGTGTTCCAGCAGGATCTGTTCCTTGATCCAGCCCTGCACGTCGCGGAAGCCTGCTGCTGCTTTCGCCTGTTGAAGCTCAATGCGCTTCAGTTCATCATCTGAATACCTGTTTTGGGTTTGTCCGACTAATTCGGTTACCGTTAGCTGGATCTCGATGCGGCTGGCGTTGTTCACCACTCTTCGGGTGATGTAGCCATTGATCGTTACGGTCTTGTTGTGTTGCAGCTCGTTCCTGATCAGGGCGGGCACCACCAGCGTGATCTGCGCATCCGTTGATTCATCCCGCAGGCTATCATAGTAGCTGCCGTTATAGAAAGCGCCTTTACCCATTACGAAGATACCCCGCAACTGGATGATCCGCTGTGTTTGTTTCAGCGAGATCGAATTGTTGAAAATATTGAGTACCGCTGCCGGTGAATAGATAATGGCTTCCTGGTTTTCCATAAACTGTAAAAATACCAAAAATATCCGTGGGCCATTTTAAGAATTGAGGGAAGCTGCCCGGTTCCCCGGTCACCGCGCTTTCCGCTGTATCTTTTTCTTCCCCGAAAAAGGATTAAACTCAGCCGTAGAGTCGCCTCTACGGCTGGTCTTCAGAACCGTGCATGAAAGTTTCCCTTCACACGGCTCCTCGTACGTTAATCATTTATATGAAGCAAGCTGTCTTTCC
>NZ_WWEO01000041.1 GCF_009928685.1 Mucilaginibacter agri
CTTCCTTCCCGACTTTCTAAGAACTTTCGCTCCCTTTAGAAGCGGCTGCAAAGATGAACATCTTTTCTGAAATCTCAAAATGTTTTTTTAACATTTTTTTAACCCCTTTTTAACCCCCTCTTTGCACCTTCAATGAACATCCCGCTATCTCGTTTGCGGGCTGCAAAGATGAGAACTTTTACTTGTTTTCCAAATTGTTTTTAGAAAAAAGTTGAAATAATTTACCTGCATTAAAACACACCATAAACAGCACACTGATTATCAGGCATTAACAGAATAACAATGCTGCCATATTTTTAAACATCCGCCGATAAAAGCCTTCACCAGCCTTTTATATATTATATAAAGCAGCTCAAAACAGCATATCTTATTAATGGAGTTGTACATTTGAAACATGCAGCAACAACCCAATAATCCGCTTCATGGCAAAACGTTAGAGACTATATTAAATGAGTTGGTGGCTTATTATGGCTGGCCCGAGCTGGGTAATCGTATCCGGATCAATTGTTTTAATGATAATCCGAGCGTAAAATCGAGCCTGAAGTTTTTAAGGAAAACTGATTGGGCAAGAAAAAAGGTGGAAGACCTTTACGTTTCCACCCCGTTTAAATGAGATTAGTTAATAGTTGATGGTTCAGCCGGACTTAACCAGATACCGACCTCCTACCAGGAACCATATCTATATGCTATCGACTAAATTAATGTTTCCGCTTATTGCTCATTTTGGCTTTTAGGCCTGCGCGGTAGTTATACGTTTTAGCGTTGCTGGCTTTCTTTTCGTGGAAAGCAGCGCCAGGTGCGTTCTCATCTGCTTTGGCAGCGGCAGCTTTCTTCTCTTCGGCAGTGGGCGCTTTGCGCTCTTTTTCTATGATCAGGTCTTCGGGCAGTTCGCCCAGTGGAATTCTGGTGCCGACAGCTTGTTCTATTTTCTTTACCTGGGTAAGCTCCAGATCGGTGGCGAAGGTAATGGCCATGATCTCGTCTTCCACCTCGGGTGAATGGTTGATCATTCTTTCTATGTAGATGTCCTTTTCTTCCGGCAATTCGAAATGGATCAGGAACGGAATATCATCCAGATCGAGCTTTTTCCCGGCATCGTTCACCACGATTAATACCTGGAAATCCGTGGCCTCTTTAAAATCATGTATAGAGTCGAAACTATTCAGTTCGAAAAACCACGAATTAAGCAGGGCTACTCCCGTTTTACGGTTCTGTAAAGTTTTATAGAGTTTTTCGGCCGTTGGGCGGGTATTAACAAATACGGCTACTTTGGTAAACAGCTCATCGTCCTGCATAAACAAGTTAAGCAGGTTTACTTTGGTGCCGAAGTTGGGTACATGGTACAATACCTGCGGATGGGTTTCAAACAAGGGTTCGCCTATTTCTTCAATCTCAATGGTAGCGGGCTGTTTCATAAAGGGCGCTATCATCTTGTTCAGCCTATCGTGCACAACTTCGGTAAATACCAGGTGCTGGCATTTTGGGATACTGTTGGCCAGTTCGGCTACGGGTAGTTGCAGGCCTTGCTTTACAATCAGGTCGGCATCATCCAAAACAAGCAACTCTATTTTATTTACGTCGAGGCCGAGTTTCAAATAAATGGCGCGGGCCCTGTCGGGAGTAGCTACAACTATATCGGCGCCATCTGCCATGGCATCCATCTGCGCTTCGATACCGGGAGCGGCAAACAGGCCAACGACAGAAATGGATTTGTTGTTATTTAACTGACTGATCTGTTCGATCACCCTATCTACACTTTCCTTATCGGGCACCAGGTACAATACTTTGGGGATACCATCGGGCGTGTAGTTAAACTTGTTTAGCGCGGCTAATATAGCGGTGGTAGATTTTCCGCAGCCTTCGGGGCCTACAACAATTACATCCTGACCGCCTACTATACGGGCCATGGTTCTTTGTTGTACTTCTTTAGGACCGTGATACCCAGCTTGGGTTACCGACAGTACTAATCCTTTTTTCAGCTTCAATTTCTCTGACCACGCCATACATTTCTATTTTTAAAATCCCGAAGGGGCGACAAATTTACCCTTTTTAAGGCGCATTTTTGGTATCAGAGAGAAATTGGTTTAAAATAGGGGCTTAATATCAACACTTTACAGCTTACGTTGTCTACCAGTTATTGGAAATGTGTTATTAACTCATTATAATTACTACTCCTTAACACAAGTTCATGCGCTCATCCTATTTTATAGTTTTTGCTTTTATAGCCCTTACTGCTTGCAAGCAGACCAAACCGCATCAGCTTTCGATTAAAAAGAAAAAAACTAGAGTCCAACACGCTTATATCCCCGCAAAAATTTCGGGCGATACATTAATTATTCGTTCTACCTCGGCAGTATTTATTGATCCGGACACAATCCGCATTGAAAAAGAAAAGAAAGCATTAGGAGAAGATGATTTCTATGCTGCAGCCGATGATAACGTTTATTATATGAGCACGGCCGAAGATTATTTAAACAAGCACAAGATTAAGGTAGAACATATCGGCGATCAGAAATTCGTGAAGTTTATACAATCCAATAATTCATCAACTCTTGTCAAGGTTGACACTTTAACTTCGATTTGGAGCCTCTATTTATTTAAACCCACGAAAGATCCCATGGATTTAAGCCCAGTGGAAATCGAAGAACTTTATAAGCTATACTTTAAATAACTAAAACTCATCCCCCGGACTCAACACCTCCAAATCAGGCGCATCTATAATTAACAGACGATTGTCTGCATCAATCTTGAATGCCCAGGTCTCTTTATCAGCGTAGTTTTTCTTAATGTCCGAACATGTATAGAAATAGTTTCGGGTATAGGTGAGTGTCACTTTGCCGTTTTGAGTTGACGGATTGTAAGTTGCTTCTGTTATATCGAAGCCTTTGACTTCGATACCGCCCTCCACTTCGTGATAAGATAGCAACTGTTCTATTATAGATTTACGGTTGGCTTCGGTATTGATCACGTTATTCAGAAAGTCTTTATCATTAATCTCCCCGCTTTGCAAACGCTGATATTCTTTTTCGTCGAAACCGAATTTAAATACTGCCATATTATACTACCTGCGTTAAGCGTGCCAAATATTGTCCGTACTCGTCCTCTATTAATACGTCCATATTAAAACCCATTTCTTCGGCTACGGCCTGCAGGGTATGCTCATCAATATATAGCCAGTTAAACCAATCCGACGTTTGCTTATTGTACTCATATTGATATTGAATTTCGCCATAATAGCCTTCCGTTGGCAAGTTACCTTCATACAGGTATGCCACGTCCGACGAATCGAACAGCAATTGCGCATCCTCCGCCATCAGTGTTTTAAAATGTATGAGCAGGCGTTTCAGGTTTTCGATAGTTCCAGCTAAACCAATACCGTTCATCAACAACAGTAAGGTATCGTACTTGCCTTGATTAAAAGTATAAATATCTGCCTGCAAAACATGGTTTACGCCACGGTCTTTCATTACCTGCACCGAGAGCGGCGAAATATCTATGGCCGTAACCTCATGACCTTCCTGCTGTAAAAACAAAGCATGGCTGCCTGCACCGGCACCAATATCCAGCACCTTACCCCTGCATTGTTCTACCGCCATCCACTCCAGGTCGGGCATATCATCTTCTTCCCTAAAATAAGTGGCAATGGGCATTTCCTCTTTCGGCCCATATTTATTATGGATCCAGAGTTTGTGTTTTGCCTTCTCGGTGTAATAGCCGTGCAGTGCCTGGCCTAAAATGTCGCTCATTAAGGCAAAGGTATAAAGCCTGAACCATTGATGTTATATTTGGACTACAATTTAAAGCATGCCCATCCAAAATTACATTGTTTACCTGTTCCTGATACTGGGGATGCAGCTGAGCGTCCGCTTTAAAAAGCTGACCGTGCCAGCAGCCATAACAGGGGGTATAACCGGTTTATTAATTTTTCAGGGAGGCGGACTAACCGGCTTAGCCATGCTTACCCTTTTCTTTATTTTAGGCTCGGTCGCTACCGGTTGGCAAATACGCAGCAAACAACAAATTGGCGCAGCCGAACGGGACAAAGGACGAAGAACCAGCGGGCAGGTATTGGCAAACGGCGGCATAGCCGCAATATTGGGCGGCGTAACATGGTTAATGCCACAAACGGCGGCTGTACACCATTTAATGATGGCCGGAAGTCTAGCTGCTGCAACGGCCGACACCCTATCGTCGGAACTGGGTACTGTTTACGGGCGCCGGTTTTATAATATCATCACCTTTAAAAAAGATCAGCGGGGGTTGGATGGCGTAATTAGTTTAGAAGGTACTTTGATAGGTACAGTCGGTGCAGCCTTAATTGCCATCGTTTATTCTATTGGTTTTGGCTGGGGAATTAATTTTTGGTGGATTGTAATAGCTGGTGCCGTAGGTAATATTTTCGACTCGGTATTAGGCGCAACTCTAGAGCGGAAGAACCTTATTGGTAATAACGTGGTTAATTTTTTGAATACATTGATTGGGGCTGTAGTTTGCTTTTTGTTGATGCTGTAGGCAGAAGGCTTCTTAAAAGCGTATTGGAATGCGCGATTCCCTCCCTTGGGAGGGTGCAGGGAGGGGTTTCTTCGATTTAATTACGACAAGGCCCCTCCCTGCCACTGCACAAACCGATTGCGCCCCTCCCGAGGGAGGGAATATAACAACTCCGTCCAATCATCGGTTATTACTCTTCCAAAGGAGGGATTTTTATTACCAACTTTGTAACGTTGACACCAGACACCGAAAATATCGCCCACCGAAAAATCATCCATATTGATATGGATGCCTTTTATGCTTCGGTTGAGCAGCGGGATAACCCCGAACTGCGGGGCAAGGCTTTGGTGGTTGGTGGTTCGCCCGAAGGGCGGGGCGGTGTGGTGGCTACTGCGAGTTATGAAGCGCGCAAGTTTGGGGTGCGGTCGGCTATGCCATCAAAAACGGCGCAGAAACTTTGTCCGCATGCCATATTTGTACGGCCGCGTTTTGCAGAGTATAAAGAAGTTTCGAGGCGCATAAGGGAAATATTTTCGAGGTATACGGATTTGATCGAACCGTTATCGCTGGATGAAGCCTACCTTGATGTTACCGAAGACAAACTGAATATTGGCTCGGCTATTGAAATTGCGCAGCAGATAAAGCAGGCGATAAAAGATGAGCTGAACCTTACCGCCTCTGCCGGGGTATCTATTAATAAATTTGTGGCGAAGATTGCTTCGGATATCAATAAACCCGACGGGCTGAAATTTATTGGACCTTCGGCAATAGAGCGCTTTATGGAAAAACTACCGGTGGAGAAATTTCATGGCGTGGGTAAAGTAACCGCGCAAAAAATGAAGGGTATGAACCTGCACACCGGCTTCGACCTGAAACAACTGAGCGAAGATGAGATGATCCGCCACTTTGGTAAAGCAGGCAGGTTTTACTACCAGATTGTACGGGGTATTGATAACCGCGCCGTGCAACCTGACCGCGAAACCAAATCAATGGGGGCCGAAGATACCTTTGCCTACGACCTGAGTGATACTACCGAAATGCACGCCGAACTGGATAAATTAGCCGTTAAAGTAGTTGAGCGCCTGCAGCGTTATCAACTGAAAGGTAGAACCGTGACGCTGAAAGTTAAGTACAGCGATTTTAAACAAATCACGCGGAACCAGTCTTTCCCCACTCCAATCGGCGATCTGGAAACTATCCAACAGGCGGCTAAACAACTCCTCACCCAAATCGATCCTGATAAAAAGGTGAGGCTGCTAGGCATCTCGTTATCCAATTTTAATGAGGCAGCAACGGTTGGAGCGAACGAACTACACGGGCAATTGCGGCTCTTTGGCGACCAGGAATAATTTAGATTTGCCAACTTACAAGACCTGTAAATTAGACTTATAAGTCAGTAAAGTGGTGCATGTATCACTTTTTTAACAGAAGCATCAAATTCCAACTTATTAGTTATCAGATAAATGAATTAAAAACCAATACAAAAATGACTTATAAGTTGGAACACAGTGGTGCATGTGGAACTTTGCACCATGCACCACCGGCTGCCAGAACAAAAAGCTTTGTCTGAATATGTTTTAGTAATTTGCGCAATTCCAATAATCAGCAAAAAATTATGGCCATCATACAACACAAGTTCAGGGATCACCAGGTTAGCCCGCAAACAGAAATTTTAATACTCGGCACCTTTACCCCCGATCTGGCTGATGGCCCCGACTTTTTCCATGGCCGCCAACGCAATTTTCTATGGCACCTGTTGCCCATCTGCTGGGGAATGGAATCTTTAAAGGATGCTCCGCTTGCCGACAAGCAAAATTTGATGGCAAAATACAAAGTTGATTTTGCTGATGTTATCCAATCATTAGAAATACCCGATGGCGAAGAACTAAATTCCGATGACGCCTTCGAAGACAGCCACGTGCACGAATGGAAAGATGTTATTGCCCTGATTGACACCCTGCCGAATTTAAAATCGGTTTACTTTATCCGTAAAACTTTTAACGGTATCCCTAATATTCGCGGCCAGGTGGTGGCTATTGCTAAACATTGCCAGCAAAAAGGCATCCGCATGTGCAAGCTCGAAACCCCGGCCAAATTCTTCAGCGAAGAAAAACAAAAACAGTGGATTGATACCATTGTGCTGGAGAAGACCTGTTTGAGAGCGTAAACACGTTTAACCTGTACATGTTTTTCGGGTGTCATGTTGAGGCTCTCGAAACATGCGGGCGAGGCCTCTGCGCTCATCCTTCGAGTGCCTCAGGATAACAGCCTTCTCATCTTATTTATTTACCTCAAAGGTCACATACCCGCTACCTGCTTCGCCGTTTTTGGTGATACCTTGTATAATAACTATGTATTTTCCGGGCTGATCTGAGGTATAAAATGTGGCCTGATTTTTACCGTTGATATCTGTGTTCGCATTTGGCAGCCAGTAAAGCACATTTCTAAAATCGGGCATGTGGCTATTGATCTGGGCATCGGTATCGTATACCGGCGAATAAAATTTGCGTTGCAACTGCATCCCTTCATAATCGAGTACTATCGCCCTTGGATCTAGCTCGATGCCGCCGAGGTCGCCTTTATAGGTTACGAAACTAAAGATCCCATCGTTAGAGGTAGGCTCATAAAAATAACGATTGCGCACCACCTCGAGCCTGTTGACTTTTAAGGGATCAATGGCCATCACTTTGTCGGTATTGAAAATCGGCACACCGTCTACCATTACCAGCGGGTCGTAGCCTAACACCCCGGTTTCGCCAATCACCTTAATATGATAATGATTTTTGGGTTTAATAATATTTACCTCGGTTACGTACTCCCGTAAAACTTCCTCCATGGTGGTGAAGCGGGTAAAGTCGTCGAGCTTGTAACTTTTGTAAGGTTTAAAGTAAAACGCAGCGCTATCCACCTGCGGGTCGTAAAACTGCTTTAGTTTACCTGCCGCGTACAGGTTTTGCACCTGCATACCAACGTTATAACTTTCTAATAATGATGGCGCAATGCTGGTCAGCTTAAAATCTGGATAAACTGTTGTTGAAGATTGCTCCGAAAACGGGCTTAATATCTCGATACGGTATGTGCTATCCTTTTCGGTATTGGTTTGTACGATGATTTCGCCGGGACCATACATTTCTTTGGTATTAAATATCAACCGGCCTGTTGAGTCGCTCAACGCCGGGTACATCTGCACCCTTCTGCCCGGGACACCCAGATAAGCAATTACGCCTTTGGCCGGGGTGTTGTCTACACTGCTTACTATTTTACCGATAACAAGATGTCCGTTATACTCGGGCAAAAATTTGAATGATGGTGCCGCATTGCTTAGCACATTTGTCCATTCAAACTGGCGCCAGCCTTGGGTGAGCATCAGGTTATCGAGCGCTTGGTCAGTCTCGGCATTAGTGTTAGCGAAATAATAGGCAGGTGATTCGATGCCACCTTTTAATTCGGAGGTTAGCCACAGATAGCTTTGAATATCCATTTGCTCTGGCTTCTGCAAAGAATAGATGCGGAAAACGGCCATCGATAAATCGGCTGTTACTGCCTTGCCATCCTGCGTTTGGGTGCTAAAAGCAACTCCAGCTTTTTTCCGAATTCCATATCCCGGTTGTACCGAACTGGCCTGCACCACCAACTTTTGCTTCGGCCTTATAAAATATAAACGCTCGCATACCGGTTGTTGCGAACTGTTAAATACGGTGAAATGGGTGATACCCCCTTCGAGCTTAGTTTTATCAATAGAAAATGTAGCCGAACCATTATTAATAGACATGCTTTCGGCGGCTTTCACTGTTCGGGCTGCGTGGGCGAACAAATAAACCGGACCCGGGATATTACTATTTATCTGTATGTTTAACTTTCCGGCCCCTGCATCTGTAAGGATCATGGCATAGCCTTCTTTTGCAACTGCAGGAAGATTCCTCACCATGCTTTTACCCGCAGACTTAATTACTGCCCGATAGGTTTCGCCTGCTGTGGGAGTAAGCATAAAACTGCCCATACCAAACTTTAAAGATCGGAACCTTACCAGTGTATCATTGCGTTGATTTATTACCGCACCTCTTAAATCGGCACCCTTGCCATTGTTATCTATAATTTTAAAGGCAACTTTATTAGCAACGTTGCCAAGTAGTGTGCCTCCTTCGGGGAAGAACTGCACGTCGTAATCACCATCAGCCGCTTTAGCTGCCTGCACGTCGGGCGAGCGCAAAGGGTTTACAATACTAATCTGCTTCTCGAAATAATAATCCGGCCCATAGTTTTTCATCCAGCTGGTATAAGCCCGAAGCTTATAATTACCATTGGTTAAATTAACCGGAATGTATAGCGAACCATTACCACTAGCCTGGTTAAGGGCAATTTTGGCTTGTAGAACGGGGCTATTGCCCTTATCTAATATATCTATATAGGCTGTTTTGCTAATGGTTAATGGCTTGTTAGTTGCGCCGTCAACATCATAGATTTTCAGCCAAAGGATTTCGCCTGTGAGGTAAAAGCTTTTGTCGGTATGCACAAAGAGTTTCTCGTGCAGGTTTTTTTGCTGATAGTTGTTGAAACTGCTTTCGATCGTGCTAACCTGAGCCTTTGCCCCAAAAGCAGTTGCAAGGCAAAAGAGAGTTAACAGTGAATATATTTTTGTCTTCATGTTGAAATGAATAAGCTCTATTTATAATACGTCAGGCCAATATGGCGGTTTAACATTTCGGCCGCCCTTCATTTTCACCCTGCAATCAACACATTCCGCTCCGGTGTATAGATAACCAAGTATTCTACCAGGTAGCCCATAGTCTGATGTAATCAGTGAATCTCCTCTAGCGAAAGTGTTGTTCAAACGCACTCCGTAAGTATCATCAGGGCTAAACTGTATTGCCTTTTGTTTACAATCCGAACTATCTGGCGGCGGGTAATAAACTGCGGAAGAAATAGGTAACGAATTGTGCCCAATTAAGAAACGCTTACTCGTAACCGACGACGCACCAATGTATCCTAAAACCGGCTCGTTGGCATCATTCAAATTATGCAGATTCCCTGTAAGGGCCGATGGCTGGGCATCGAAAATGCTTCCTAGCTGCTCGGTGTTCTTTTTAATTTTTTGCCAGTATTCATAGGCTTCTTTAGTTAAAGCATATTGTTTCAGCAACATACTGTATCCCTGTGCCAACTTACCCGAAGACTGATCGACATAGGCAATGGGCTGATTATTGATAACCGATTGACTTAACCCTGCCGAAGAGCCTAGTAATATTTGATTCGAATGTCCGTCTATCCAGCAATGAAATATGTCTTCGCCCACACGGGGCACAACTTTATTATTTACTGCATCGTATTTGTAAAGTGTTTGATAATATGAAACGTATTCCCATGTTTCGTCAAAATCCCAACGGTAATATTTGATCTGGTTTGTCGGGTCATGCGCGTATGTATATAGCTGGATGCCGGTGCCGGTTACGGTATAGCTAATGCTATCTATAGGCGGCGTGGTAAGTGCATCCACATAATCGGATACATATTCCTTCTGGTCTTTAGTTACAATATGCAACCGGCACTTTTGTACATTTTTTAAATTGAGCGCAGCCTTATACATTCCACTTGCTAACTCTGGCAGCGCATATTGTATATTCTTATCATCTTCCACATAAACTTTTGCACCCGTTTCGTTTTTCCGTTTAGTACTGTCGCTTAATTGTGTGGTACGGCTTAGTTTAATGATGGTTGTGTCGGCACCCGTATTTATATTACCTTCTACAACCAGGTAATTAACGTCGCTGGCAACAACATCGGGGGCAAACGGCCGCTTGCAGCTATAAATTAGCAGCAATAGCATAATTCCCGTAAATAGTTGCCTGGTATTCTTCATATTAAAATTTATAAAACGTCTGGCCAATACGACGGTTTAATATTTGTGCCGCCTAACAATTTTACGCGACAATCCACACATTCTGATGACGCATAGTTATATCCTATTAAAACACCGGCAGACCCGTTGTCATCAGTCAATGTGAAATTACCACTGCTCATCGCCGCTTTTAAACGAGCGTCGAAGGTATTCGCTGGGAGCAGATTTATTGTCCCTCCTGTACAATCCCCAGCCCCAGGTGGTGGGAAATAGCTCTGCGAATACAAAGGGATAGCATTATGCCCGATCAAAAAACGCTTAACAGACACCGTTGATGCACTGATATAACCTAGCACGGGTTCTTTAGCGTCATTTACATTATGCAGGTTGCCGGTAAGTGCAGACGGCTGAGCATCAAAAATGCTTCCGAGCTGTTCGGTGTTCTTTTTTAGTTTCTGCCAATATTCGTAAGCTTCTTTGGTTAATCCATATTGTCTTAATAACATACTGTAACCGTGGGCCAACTTGCCGGTTGACTCATCAACATAGGACACAGGCAATGCAGATACAACCGCCTGACTTAACCCGGCTGTGCTGCCCAGCAAAACCTGCGTTGATGGGTTTGTTTTCCAGCAGTTATAGATGTTTTCGCCGGCACGGGGCACTATTTTATTATTGATTGCATCGTATTTATAAAACGATTGCAGCAATGCCACGTATTGCCATGTTTCGTCGAAATCCCATCGATAATACTTTACTGTGCCGGTTGGGTCGTGCGTATTGGCATAAAACTGCGCTCCTGTACCAGTTATAGTATAAGTTATGCTATCAATAGCCGGGGTTTTGATGTTATCCACAAAGTCTGAAACATATTCCTTTTGGTCTTTAGTTATAATATGCAGGCGGCATTGCTGTGTGGATTGCAAGTTTAACGGTGCCGATTTATAAAGTCCATTACCAAACTCCGTCAGATTGTGTCGCCGTCCGGTATTATCTTCTACATACAATGATGCACCAAGCTCCTTTATTGTTTTAGCGCTATCGGCCAGATTGGTGGTTCGACTCAGCTTTATAGTTGTAGAGTCGGCCCCGGTATTTATTACACCTTCCACAACTAAATAGTTAGGGGCGCTGGATACCACATTTGGCGTATATACCTTTTTGCATTGCCATGTACACACCGCAATTACAACTACTAAGACGATATAAAATCTATTTTTGATCATAGATAACCCGGCCAATAAGAAGGCCTTTTATTTGTTCCATTTTTAATTTTCAACCGGCAATCAACGCAGTTTGCCTGCGCATAATTATAGCCTATTAATTTACCATCGGGCTTCCGCTCCTCCACTTCTATCAACAGGCTATCTCCCTTAGAAAATTTGTTATGCGCCCGGGTATCGAAAGAATCGGTAGGATCCAGGGGAATAAAAGCCTTCCCACATTCATCTGCATAAGGCGGCGGAAAATATGAGGTACCCGGAAGTGTAAGATTGGTAGGATCGAAAAGTATACGTTTGGTAGTTATACCAGACGCGCTTACAAAACCTAAAACAGGCTCATCTGAATTGGCAACGTTATGCATGTTACCTTTCAGGTCCGAAGGTTGCGCATCAAAGATACTGCCCAGTTGTTCCGTATTCTTTTTCAATTTTTGCCAATACTCGTAAGCCTCTTTTGTTAAACTGTATTGTTTAAGTAATAAGCTATAGCCGTGGGCTAACTTTCCCGAACTGATATCGACATAACCCACCGGCTCATTATTGATAACCGATTGACTTAAACCTGCAGTGCTGGCTACCACAATAGCTAATGCCGGAGCCTGCGCCCAGCAACGATAAATATCTTCTGTGGCCAGATCCCGGTACTGGATCTGGTCATTTACGTATTTTAAACGGCTTTGGTAAAAGGATACATACTCCCAGGTTTCGTCATAATCCCAACGGTAATATTTAACCGTGTTTGTAGGATCATGGGTGGAAGTATAAAACTGGAGGCCGTTACTTAGAACCGTAAATTGGAGGCTATCTATTGGTGGCGTTGTTAGTACGGGTATTACATCAGAAGCATATTGCTGCTGATCTTTAGTTGTAATATGCAGCGTACAGGTTTTAGAGCCTTGCAAGATAAGCTGAGCTTTATACACGCCTTTCGATTCCGGGATAAAACTATACCTGATATTGTTATTATCTTCCACATATAAGGCAGCACCATTTTCCGCCTGAGTTTTTGCGGTATCGTTAAGTTGAGTCGTCCGGCTTAATTTCAAAGTGGTAGTATCGCCGCCGGTGTTGAGCGTTCCTTCTACAACCAGGTAATTAGAGGGTTTATTGATCACCTCGGGCGTAAATGGCTTTTTACACCCCCACATAGTAGTGAGAGTTATAAATAAACCGGTTAAAATGCCCCTGCGTTTCATCTCCTTAAAACCTGATGTTATAATTTATAAATGGAATAGCTGTTGCAAAAATTGATAGCTGATAACCGGTTATAGTGCCCCCACCCGACGTGAAGTAGGTTGAGTAGGCATTTTTTCGACCGGTTAAGTTGTACACCCCCAGTGTCCAGGTGTTATGGGTTTTCTGATGTACACGGTGGTTGCCCTCTATATTGATAGAAAAGTCGGACCGGAAATAATCGGGTACACGGTACTGATTCCTGTCCGAATAATAAACCCTTTCCGAGCCCGCATAGTCATACTTGGCAATAGGCAGCGTAATTGGCCGGCCTGTACTGTACACCACGTTTAATGAAACGCTGTAACGGTGAGTAAAACGATAGTTACCCGTGAAATTAAAGTTATGCGGTTTATCGTAGTTAGCTGGATAATAGGTGCCCTCGTTAATCAGCTCCCCGGCGTTCGGATCATCTTGTTTTAAGAAAGTGCGCGAGTAAGTGTAGCTCGTCCAGCCGTTTAACTTGCCTACGTTTTTGCGCAGTAAAAACTCAATACCATATGCTTTACCTCGGGTGTTTAGTACATCTGTTTCGATATGATGGTTCACTACCAAAACGGCACCACTCTTATAGTCGAGGTAATCTTTTATGCGTTTATAGTAAACCTCAACAGAAGTTTCGATTGTATTCGATTTGAAATTTTTATATAAACCGAAAGACACCTGGTCGCCGTATTGCGGCTTGATGTTGGGGTCGCTTAGTTTATATACATCTGTTGGCGAAATAGCTGTAGTGTTGGACAATAGATGAATGTATTGCCTTAAAGTATTGTAACCTGCTTTTACCGAAAAGTCGTCGGTGATGTTATATCTGCCCGATACCCTGATCTCCGGACCGCCATACGTTTTAATAACTTTATTCTTACCATAGCTGGTGCTATCAACCAAAGAATTCTCTGTTTTAGGCTGACCATCTGCATACTCGTATACCGTATGCGGGCCTAGGTAATTATATAGCGAATAGCGTAAGCCAACGTTAAAAGAAAGATTGCTGGTTACATCGTATTTATCGCCAAGATATAATGCACTTTCCAGCGCACGCTCCGGCTCTAACATATCTGGCACTACTAGTGATTTATTACCCTCAGGTTCCAGATCGCCACCGTTTAAATGGTAAAGCAATGTACTTATACCGTAGCTAAGGGTATGTTTGGGGCTTAGGTAGTACGTAAAATCAGCCTTGGCATAAGTTTGACTAACATTAAAATTAAGCTTGTAGCCGTTAACCTCATTTCCTTCGCTCGCTACGTTGTACTTATAATCGTCGACACCTACCGATATCAGGCTGAACAATTTATTATTATAAGTATGTTTCCATTTTAAACCTGCGTTTCTATTGCTGTAGCCATAAGTAGTATCGCTGTTTAACCTAAAGGCATCATGGCTGATGTAGCCCGTAAAATAAAGATTGTTTTTTTCGTTGATCTGATGGCTGATATCCAGGTTAAGATCATAAAAAGAAGCGCTGCTGTTTTTGTACTCATCGGGCAATAGTTTCAGCAACCAGTCTGAATACGTGGTACGCCCTCCGAAAATGAAAGAGGTTTTATCTTTAACAATAGGCCCTTCTATATTAAGTCTACTGGTAAGCAACCCGATACCCGCCGAACCGGTGAATAGCTTTTTATTACCCTCGCGGTTGGTAACATCCAACACCGACGACAGGCGACCACCAAAGCGCTCGGGAATACTGGCTTTATATAGTTCAATGTTCTTAACGATATCGGGGTTAAAGGCTGAGAAGAATCCAAAGAAGTGGGCTGGATTATACACTGTAGCATCGTTTAACAATATCAGATTTTGATCGGCCGCACCACCGCGCACGTTAAAACCTGTTGTAGCTTCACCCACAGATGTTACACCTGGCAATGTTAAAACCACGCGTAATACATCAGCTTCGCCAAATACTGCCGGTACTTGCTTAATGCTTTTAATATCCAGCCTTGTAGCACCCAGTTCCACACTGCGCACGTTAGCCACTTTATCAGCAGAAACTTTTACTTCTTTAAGAGTTGTTACCTGCTCCTGTACCTCTATATTTAGGTTACCGTCGGAGTACATGGTTACTTGCCTGCGGGTATCGCGCATACCCAGCGCCTTGATATTAATCACGTTACGGCCCCTTGGCAGGCTAAGTGAAAAATATCCAAATTGATTAGTTGCTATGCCATTTTTTGAGTTGAGCAGCGTAACACTAGCCCCTACTACAGGTTCCCCTGTTTTAATATCGCGGATGTAGCCTGCCAGCGTAACGTTGCCTCCTTTAACGTTATTGGTTTTTATACCTACCTCATACAACTTATTTTCTGTAGTAGCATTGGCCACCTTTTTTTCGGCAAGCTCCGTGTAGTCGGGCACCACCACTATGGCAGCCGCTCCTGATACGCCAGCGGCCGAACTACCTTTACCATAATAGCCTGTGGCGAGTTGAGGTTGCAGCTCATGCTCGCGTGTCAGGAAAACATCGTGGTCGCTTGTAATCGCAAAATGATAATTGGTATTGGCAAATGCCTGGTTAAGCACTGCTTCCAGTGGTTTATCAGTGAGTTGCAGGGTTACGCGCAAACTATCAAACTGGGCGGCATCATAATAAAAGTGATAGCCGGTTTTGGTTTGCAGGTCGGTTGCTACCTGGCCTATGGTTGCCTGCTTAAAATCGACGGTGATGAGCTTTGTACCTTGCGCCATCACTAATGTGCAATTAAAAAAAAGGTACAGTAGCAATAGGTAAGGTTTTCTCATACTAGCTATTTATTCGGTCATAGTATCCGGCTACACTCGTCAATGCCTCAACAGGCGCTTTCCTGAAATTTATATTGTTGGTTTTTATATACTGCTGCAGTTCTTTTTTACGGTCTTTAAGCAGTTTTAACACATCTCCTTCGCTACTTACTTCGTGGTATGAGCCTCCCTTTTTAATGTAGTACAGGGTTTTAACTTTTGTGAAATAGGTTTCGATATCATTGCCAGATGATTGGTTCTGGATGCTTTTGGAGTACCTGGCCAGCGCCTCGGTTTTACCACCGTACATCTGCTCATAAAATCCTGACGCAAAGGAACCAGCATTAACCACCGTATCTGCCGATACATATACAAAATGATGACCTGATAGGTCGAAGCTCCCCACGCGTTCGCTTGCTAAAACATATTTAGTGAAGTTATTATATAGTTGCACCGCAAGCACATCCTTATACATATCATACATCATAGGCACCTTGGTGTAGGTGTAACCATCAAACGTAACCGTGCCCGGCTTTACATCTGTAAGATCTTGAAAATAAGGGTTATTTTTTATCACCGGGCTGTACGGCGTGTACTCTGCGCCATTGTAAAGCCGCGATTGCTGCCCCACAGATTTATTATAATAGTTTACCACATAGCTTTCTACAAAACTATTTGCATTACTATCTAGGCTGGCCTTTTGGGCGAAGCTTTGGTTTATACACAGAATGAGCAACAGGCTAAAAGCCAGCGCGTTTATAATTGGTCTTTTCATTGCAGTGAGAGAAGAGGATTGCAATATGCTGAGACACAGTGTCTCGCTTCAAATCTATAATTAAATACTATTACAAGATATGATTATTTATAAAAAAATGACTTTAAAGTTCGCAAAAGTTGTAACAAACTTGAGTCATTAGCTGTTATGTATATCCATTTAATACCCCTCCGGCGTTTTTAGCACGTATTGGCTCGATTGAACGATTACTAAATTGATACATTATGCAACCTTTTGTTATTTCAAACCAGCATCCCGATTGGGTTAAGCCGCTTCTTATTGCCTTAGATAAACGCGGTATAATTTATAAAACCGAAAACCCGGTCCATCATTTTTTTGCTATTGAAGATAAGACACCGAGGTACGGCATATTCTTTAACAGTATGAGCCCCGATGTTTATCTGCAACATTGCGGTGTGCAGGAGATATTTCATACCTTGAGCCATTTAAAACACCTGGAAAACCACGGCGTACGAGTAATTAACGGGTACCGTGCTTTTGCACATGAAACCTCCAAATCGCTTCAACTTATTTTGATGCAGCAGCTATGCATCAAACACCCGAAAACCCATGTAGCCAGCGATGTATCTCAGATAGAGGCAGCAACGGCAGGCCTTCGTTTTCCGGTTGTTATTAAAGCTAATGTTGGTGGCAAAAACGAACCGTTAACGCCTTTCGGTTCAATTGAAGAAGTTCGAGAAGCGATAAAAGCAAACCAAATCGGCTTAGCAGCCGACCATACGTTACTGTTACAAGAATTTATACCGGCGCGTGGTGGGTACACCCATCGTGTGGAAACGCTCGGTGGTAAATATTCATACGCCGTCCGCAAAAATGATTCAAAGGCCGATGCTTATATCCCATCGGCCGAAGTGATTAAAACTGTTGAAACCATTGTACAGATGGCAGGTGTTGACATAGGTGGTGTTGAGTATGTGATTGACGACCGGAATGGCGATATACTATATTATGAAGTAAACACCCATGCCGATTTTGTACCTGATGTTGCGAACGTTACCGGCTTCGACCCATACGAACGCGTGGCTGACTATTTAGAAAACGAGATTATTAGAAGAGCGGAAGATATAGCGGTAGTGTAAGTTGGTTATCGGTTATCTGTTGTCGGTTGTCGGAAAAAACGAGATTATCATTTAACATCAGCTAGAGAAGCCAAGCATGTTCATTCAAATTACAGACAACGGATAACCGACAACTGACAACCTAAATTGTATATTTACCGCATGGGATTGCCAGGCAGCAAGGAGCGGATTATTTTGGGTATCGACCCCGGTACCTCTGTTATGGGTTATGGATTGGTTAAGGAGCTTGGTTCTAAAACAGAGCTGATCAGTATGGGGATCGTTAAAATTCCCGCTGGCGATGACCATATGCTGAAACTTCAGCGCATTTTCGAAAAAACGGTTGCGCTGATAGATAACTATCACCCCGATGCTTTAGCTATCGAAGCCCCTTTTTACGGTAAAAACATACAGGTAATGCTTAAACTGGGCCGTGCGCAAGGGGTTGCTATAGCTGCAGCCTTATCGCGCAATATCCCGGTTAACGAGTATTCGCCCCGTAAAATAAAGCAGGCTATCACCGGTAATGGTAACGCTACCAAAGAGCAGGTTGCCGCCATGCTGCAGCAGCTATTACAATTTAAAGAAACTCCCGAATTTTTAGATGCTACCGATGGACTGGCCGTTGCGGTATGCCACAGTTTTCAAAAGATAACCACAGGCAGGGGAAGTAAAATTAGCTATTCTGGCTGGGAATCTTTTGTGAAAGACAATAAGGCGCGGGTAAATGCGCCTATTAAGTTTAAAAAGTAGCTGTTGGTTATTGAGTTATTAGGTTACTAAGTGTTACTTTGCTTAGAGCCATCCCCAATAACAAATAACTAAACAACCCAGTAACTACGCCTCTTCCTCTGCAATTTCGTTGTGTATTGCGGCTTTTATTTTAGCGGCAGTTGCGGCTAATTCATCGCTACTAAAAGATAACTTCGGACGAGAGAAATCAATATCGCTTACCTTGTTGATAGGGATAAGATGGATATGTGCATGCGGTACTTCGAGCCCGATTACTGCAACCCCAACTTTTAAGCATGGAATAGCACGTTTGATACCGATAGCCACAATCTTGGCAAACATTTGCAACCCTGTGTAAGTCTCATCATCCAGATCAAACAGATTATCAACTTCCTTTTTAGGTATCACCAACACATGCCCCTCCGCCAACGGACTAATATCCAGAAAAGCCAGGTATTCATTACTCTCGGCTACTTTGTGTGCGGGTATTTCGCCTGCTATAATTTTAGAAAAAATGGTTCCCATGATTGGTTGATTGGTTGATTGAGTGAGCAGTTGATTAAGTTAGAGGCTCAAACTAAATTGATTAGGTTGAACAAGTTAAACCACTTAACTCAATCAACCTAATCAACTATTCACTACCTACTAATTTCCAGAATTTCAAATTCCATTTTACCGGCAGGTACGGTGATCTCTATAGTTTCACCCACCTTTTTGCCCAGTAAACCTTTAGCAATAGGCGACGCCACCGAAATCTTACCCGTTTTAATATCTGCTTCGTTTTCCGAAACCAACTGATAACTCATGGTAGCACCATTTTTTATGTTTTTTATTTTAACTACAGATAATGCGAGCACTTTAGATGTATCAAGTTTAGATTCATCTAGCAAACGTGCATTGGCCAATAATTCGCCTAACTTGGCAATTTTAGCTTCGTGCAAACCCTGTGCTTCTTTTGCTGCATCGTATTCTGCATTCTCGGAAAGATCTCCCTTATCGCGTGCTTCTGCTATGGCCTTAGCTATGTTAGCACGGCCTGTAGTTTTTAAAAACTGTAACTCTTCCTTTAAATTTTCTAAACCCTCTTTGGTGTAGTATGCAACATCTGCCATAACTCACTAATTATTTTAACTACTATTCTTAATGTCTTTAAATAAAACCGCCCTTCCGGCTTTACAGTACGCAAGGGCTTTAAAAACAAACAAGACTATAACGGCATCGTAACCGGCATAGTCTTGTTTGGTGTAAAACGAAGATAAGCGATTTAGATATTAATATCCAAATTTTTTAACTGTCGATTATTTACGTGTGCTTATAAACAGCTATTGTGCTGTAAATGTTTTCAATTTATCGGCAAGCACCTCGCTAATGCGGCGGTACGAGTCGAAAGTCCATCCGGCTACGTGTGGGGTCAACAATACCTTGCCCGAGTTACGCAATTCTTCATACCAAGCTTGCTCGCCCAAGGCCGGGAATTTTTCAGTCTCCAGCACATCCAAACCTGCTCCTAATATTTTGCCTTCTTTAATGGCATTCAGCACCGATTGCGTTTTTACAATTGGGCCGCGGGCAGTGTTTAAAAAGAATATTGGCTTGCGGAAATGGAACAGGTATTCGTCATCAACCATCCCTTTAGTTTCACGGGTTAAGGGGATGTGTAAACTCAGCACATCGCTTAGTTTGACAATTTGCTCCATGCTAACCTCGCGCGCAAAGCCATCGCTGAAGCCGGTTTTATATTTATCGTAGGCAATAACATCAACCCCAAAGCCCGAAAGCTTTTTAGCAAAGCTGCTCCCCATAAAACCATATCCAATAATGCCCACGGTTTTACCCCTTAGCTCAAAACCGCGGTTAGCCTCGCGGCGCCACTCGCCATTACGCACTTCCGTATCAGCACGGTTAAAGTTGTTCATTAAGGATAACAGCATACCAACAGCATGCTCACCCACAGCATCGCGATTACCTTCGGGTGCGTTTAGCAGGGTGATACCTTTTTGCAAAGCGTAGGCCTCGTCAATATTATCCATACCGGCACCGGCACGCGCAACAAATTTCAGGCTAGTCGCCAAGTCGATCACCTCTTTACTTACCTGAAATTTAGAGCGGATAGCTAAACCCGCGTATTCGGGCAAAATAGCCAACGCTTCCTGAACCGTAATTTTAGGGTGATAATTGCATGTATATCCTAAAGCTTCAGCACCTTCCATAAAGGCCGGATGCAGGTCATCTACAATGAGTATCGTTTTGTTATTCAACTTAAGATGTTTTGATTAAAATAATGTGAATGTGCTATTTAAAAAAATGCGATGATAATTGCCATCGCAATACCATTTACAGCCAATCCAATTTTGTGAACTTTTGTAGACTTATATCTAAATGTGTCTATTAAAAATAAAACAAACCCTAACAGAAGAGCCAAAATCTCAACAAGAAAGGATCCAGGCGGCGTGTGGCTGTTTGATGGAAACTTTACCCCCGCAAACACAGCTAAGATTAAACACCCGAAATAGAATATGTAATAAGTAATCTCTCTTGTGCTCATTTATATAACATTAAACTATCTTGATTTTATCTATTTGCCGAGATCTTGTTAGTCAACTCTACAAAGTCAGCAACAGTAAGTCTTTCTGCACGTAATTCGAGCAATGGTTCTTCGCCCATTTTTTCTTTGTTGATCAGTGACGATAAAGCATTGCGCAAGGTTTTTCTTCGCTGATTAAAGCCAGCTTTTACTACCTGCCAAAACAGTTTCTCGTCGCAATCCAGGGTAAAAATCTGGTTCCGTGTTAACCGGATCACACCCGACAATACTTTTGGCGGCGGATTAAAAGCCCCGGCCTTAACCGTAAACAAATATTCTACCTTATAATAAGCCTGCAAAAAAACACTGAGTATGCCGTATTCTTTACTACCCGGCTTGGCGGCGCAGCGTTCGGCTACTTCTTTTTGGAACATGCCCACAACCTCTACCACCTGATGGCGGTTATCCAGTACTTTAAATAAAATCTGTGAGGAAATGTTATAGGGAAAGTTGCCGATAATGGCGAAGTCTTCTTTAAATATCGTACTGAAATCCATTTCCAGGAAATCGGCGTTGATAATGCGCGTGGCGGCGGCTGGATATTGTTTCAGCAGAAATTCGTAAGATTCAGTATCGATATCGATGAGGTAGGTTTCGTATTCCGTTTTTTGCAGCAACACATCCGACAGGATACCCATGCCCGGCCCGACTTCGAGTACCTGGTTAAATCCGCGTTCGGGGGTAAGTCCGTTTACAATGCGTGCAGCTATGTTTTTATCAGTCAGAAAGTGCTGACCCAGGTGTTTCTTGGCTCTGACCAATGACATATTCGTGAGTTTATTTAGTGCAAATTACGTGATATTTACGCTTTTGTCATGAATATTGGCGTTAAAATCTTTTATTTGCAGCGGTGAAGGTGATTTCTGCCATAGCGGTTGAATCATTCGCTATCGGTGTAATTCTGTAAGTATGAGCGAAAAAATTAAAATAGGTATCAGTATTGGCGATGTAAACGGCATCGGGCTCGAAGTAATTATTAAAACCCTGGCCGACGCGCGCGTTTTTGATTATTGTACGCCTATTGTATACGGACATACTAAAGTTGCATCTTTTCACCGCCGTATGAGTAATGTGCACGACCTCAATTTTAACGTCATTAGCAGTGCATCTCAAGCTGTAGCCAAAAAGGCCAACATGATTAACTGTTGGGAAGAGGATGTGAAAATTGAAGTAGGCGTGGCTAACGAAACCGGAGGCAAATACGCTTTTCTTTCTCTACAACGCGCTACTGACGATTTAGTAAATGGCGAAATTGACGCACTGGTTACCGCACCTATCAACAAGGAGAACATCCAGAACGAGAACTTTAAGTTTCCGGGCCATACCGAATATTTGCAGGAACGTGATAATGCGCCCGAATCTTTAATGTTTTTGGTGAGCGACAGCCTGAAAGTTGGCGTGGTTACCGGCCACATACCGGTGAGCAAAATTGCCGAAAGCATTACCGTTGAAAAGATATTGAACAAGCTGAAGTTGATGAATACATCGCTGCAGCAGGATTTCTGGATCCGCAAACCGAAAATTGCTGTGTTAGGACTAAATCCTCATGCCGGTGATAAAGGGTTAATTGGAACAGAAGAGCAAACCATTATTGAGCCAGCGATTGAAGAAGCCCGTGCTAACGACATCCTGGCATTTGGCCCTTACCCGGCCGATGGTTTTTTTGCTAACGGCACTTATATGCAGTTTGATGCCGTGCTGGCCATGTACCACGACCAAGGCTTAATTCCGTTTAAAACCATCGCTTTCGAGTCGGGGGTTAATTATACTGCGGGGTTAAAATTTGTGCGCACATCGCCAGATCATGGTACCGCTTATGACATTGCTGGTAAAAATCAGGCATCGGAAATATCTTTCCGCGAGGCCGTTTTCACCGCTATACATATTGTTAAACACAGGCAGGAAACAGCCGAGCTTAACGAAAATCCTTTGAAATTTACCAAACTAAGCCGCGACAGAGACTAACCGTTTTTCGTCACAATCTTTGTCACAATTAACTTACAGGATACAGTTTTAGTGTAAAACTTCGTTTTCATTAAAACAAAAACATACCCGAAAACATCTATCTACCTAATGAATAATGTTTACAACCGGGTAAGGTCAATTGATGCGTTCCGCGCGGTTACTATGTTCCTGATGATCTTTGTTAATGATCTGGACGGAATACCCAAGGTGCCACACTGGCTGAAACACGCCGGAGAAAATGTTGATGCACTTGGCCTTGCCGATACTATTTTTCCAGCCTTTTTATTTATAGTAGGCTTATCAATACCATTCGCTTTTGAAAAACGGATGAAATTGGGCGACACCAAGATCCCGATGCGGATCCTTACACGCTCATTTGCGCTGATACTTATAGGTTTTTATCATGCCAATATGGAAACCTATAATGAAAAAACAGCCCTGTTGCCCGAACCTGTTTGGGAAAGTTTGCTTACCATCAGCTTCTTTTTCATATTTCTGGATTACAGCCAAACCTCTAAAATTAAACGGTATATACTACAGGGATTCGGTATTGCTTTGTTGATACTGATGTCTTTCTTATACACCACAACAGATCCGGGCCAAACATGGCTACACCTAACATGGTGGGGTATATTGGGCTTAATTGGATGGTCGTACCTGTTGTGCAGCCTTATTTACTATTATTCCGACGGCTTATTATGGGTGCAGGCAGCTGCCTGGATTTTCTTCCTGTTCTTTAACCTCGATTTCCACTTCGGCATGCTCGACTTTCTGAGCGGCGTTCAAAAATATGCCTGGATTGCAGGTAATGGTGCTATGCAGGCCTTTACCATGGCGGGTATATTTGTTTCGGTAATGTATATGCGCCTAAAAGAAAGCAAGGAAATTAAGCTGCTTTGGGTGGGCATGATCCTTTTGGCCATTATCTTATTTAACCTTGGCTTTATAGTACGCTTCTTTAGCGGGGGTATTTCTAAAGCACATGATACTCCTTCGTGGGTATTTATTTGTACCGGTATCAGCTTAATAGCCTATGCGTTTTTTGCCTTCGTGGTAGATTTCAAACATAAATACAACTGGGTAAAAATCATAGAACCAGCCGGCAAGCAAACATTTACCTGCTACCTGGTGCCTTTCATTTTTTACCCCATGTATCAAATGACCGACCTTGGCTACCCCGAATACCTGAGCGAAGGCATGGGCGGTCTGATTAAAGCTCTTGTCTTTTCGTTCCTGATGATATGGCTTGCCGGCTTGCTAAATAAGATTGGTATTAAGTTGAAGATATAATTTGGTGAATGGTTGATTATGTTGAATAGTTCTCGCTTAAGAGCCATTCAGCTTAGTAAGTATTTGAGTTGATTATATGTGGTTGAATGAGTGGTTTCGATTTGATAACTAATCAACTTAGTGAACTCAATCAACAAATCACGTCAAATTAATACCTTTCCTTCAAAATATTCATATGATGGATCTCATGTCCCGCCATGGCGTAAAGCAACGCTTTAACAGTTATGGTATAATCTGAAGCCTTCCCCCTGATCTCCAATTGCTCTGCACTAAGGTTATTGATTACATACATATTTACCTGGCGAAGCATCTTGAACTCCTCGGCCAGATCTTGTAAGGTACGGCTGGCAACGTTGTTCGAGGCTTCATATTCATCCTGATCGAAGCCGGGCAATACTTGCTGCTCGCCTCGCGCAAAACAAAGCAAACGATAAGCAAATACCCTTTCCGTATCGCTCATGTGCCCAATCAATTGTTTAATGGTCCACTTACCTTCGGCATAAGCATAGTCTGCTTTTTCGGCAGGCAAGGCCATTAAATAGGTATAGGTATCGTCTTTCAGGCTGTTTAATAATCCGATAATATCGCCCTTGTTGCTTGCAGCTGCTATATAGCCAGCCTGCATAGGCGAATAGTCTGAAGGAAGAGGTGCATTCATGATATTTGATAAAGTGATTTATCACCAAATATATTATTTTCTCATCTAAGCCCTAATTAGACCAGAACCTGCAGGTACCGATCTCTCAGGATGCCTATATGATGCAGCTCGTGCCCCGCAATAATGTACAACAAGGCATTAACCGTCATAAAGTACCCGTTCGCACTGCCTGTTAATTGTAATTGTTCGTCGGTAAGGCTTTCGTATAGGTAAAGGTTGGCTTCACGTACGGCCTTAAACTCGTCGGCCAGGCTTTTTAATGATCGCTCTTCGTAGTCAATAGCTGCAACATATTCGTCCTGGTTAAAACTTGGCAATTCTTTTTTTTCGCCCCGGGAGAAGCAAAGCAGGCGATAAGCAAAAATGCGCTCGCTATCTATTAAATGCCCAATTACTTGTTTAACGGTCCACTTACCTTCAGCATAAGCAAAGCTTGCTTTTCCGCGGGGTATTTGCGTTAAAAAATCGTAGGTACTGTCTTTTAGTTTGGATAATAGTTTAACAATATCGCCCCGGTTGCTGGCGGCTTGTACGTAGCTTGCCTGTAAAGGCGCATACTCATTAGGTAAGGGTGCACTCATATGGGTTGAAACAATTGCTTTATACCTCAAATATAAATTTTAATTTTAGCCACGCGGCGTTTTTCAAACAATATTGAAAATTTCTATTCGCGTCTTAATTAACTAATGCACAAGTACATGAATTTAAAAAAATTCTCTTACCTATCCGTGCTGGCACTGCTGGCAGCCACCACCTCGTGCAAGCGCCTGAGCACTGCCGGAGCCGACAACGGCGAAGAAACCAATCCGTTTTTTGAAGCCAGTAAACTACCGTTGCAGGCACCAGACTTTGCCAAAATAAAAGACAGCGACTATCAGCCTGCGCTCGAAGAAGGCATGAAGCAGCAGCAAGCAGAGATCAACAAAATTGCCGAGAACACAGAGGCACCTACATTCGAAAACACTTTGGTTGCCCTCGAAAAAAGCGGACAACTATTAACCCGAGTTAACAATGTTTTTAGCTTAGTTAGCAGCGCAAACACTAACCCAACCCTGCAAAAGGTACAGGAAGAAGAAGCCCCTAAACTGGCAGCCAATACCGACGCCATATTTTTAAACACCAAACTGTTTAAACGTGTACAAACCATTTACCAAAAACGCAACGAGTTAAAGCTCGATGCCGAATCAAAACGCTTGGTAGAATACTACGAGCAAAAGTTTGAGTTGGCAGGTGCCAACTTATCCGAAAGCGACAAGGAAACTTTAAAAAAATACAATCAGGAAGAAGCTGGCCTAAGTGCCAAATTTGTAAATATGGTTTTGGCTGCTAACAAAGCCGGCGCGTTGCTGATAAGCGACAAAGCCGAATTAGCCGGACTATCAGACGCAGAAATACAAGCCGCTGCCGATAACGCCAAAAATACGAAACAAGATGGCAAATGGCTTATCTCTTTGCAAAACACCACTCAGCAGCCGCTGTTGCAATCGTTAAGTAAGCGTGCTACCCGACAAAAATTATTCGAAGCCTCATACAATCGTGCCGAAAAAGGTGATGCGAATGATACCCGCGCTACCATAGCCCGTATTGCTGAGCTACACGCACTGGAAGCAAAATTAATGGGCTTCAGAAATTATGCCGACTGGAAACTGCACGACCAAATGGCCCAAACACCGGAAGCTGTAGAGAAATTTTTAGCCCAGTTGATCCCTGCAGCTACCAGCAAAGCAAAAGCTGAAGCAGCCGATATCCAGGCATTGATAGATCAGCAAAAAGGTGGCTTTAAACTGGAACCCTGGGATTGGAACTATTATGCCGAACAAGTACGCAAGGCTAAATATAACCTGGACGAAAATGAGATAAAACCATACTTCGAGCTGGATAAGGTTTTAAAGGACGGCGTATTTTATGCAGCCAATCAGCTATATGGTTTAACTTTTAAAGAGCGTAAAGACCTGCCTGTCTACCAGGAAGACGTGCGTGTTTTCGATGTATTCGACAAAGACAGCACCCAGTTAGGCATCTTTTATTGCGATTACTTTAAACGCGACAACAAAAATGGCGGGGCATGGATGAACAACATTGTAGGCCAATCGAAACTATTGAACCAAAAACCAGTAATCTATAACGTTTGCAACTTTACCAAACCAGCTCCAGGCAAACCGGCATTGATCAGTGCTGATGATGCTAAAACCATGTTCCATGAGTTTGGGCACGGCCTGCATGGTTTGTTTGCCAATCAGCAATACCCTACACTGGCCAGCCCAAATACTGCCCGCGACTACGTAGAGTTCCCTTCGCAATTTAATGAGCACTGGATGATGGATCCGAAGATCTTTGCCCACTTTGCGGTGCATTATCAAACCGGCGCCCCAATGCCGCAGGCTTTGGTTGATAAAATTAAAAAAGCAGGCACCTTTAACCAGGGCTATGCTTTAACCGAAGCCCTGGGCGGCGATGCTATCGACATGGCATGGAACACCCTTGGCGCTGATAACGCCAAGCAAGATGTAGATAAATTTGAAGCCGCAGCTTTAGCAAAAGCCGGTCTGAATTTGTCGCAAGTACCACCACGCTACCGATCCAGCTATTTTCTGCACATCTGGGCAAACGGATACGCCGCAGGTTACTATGCCTATGCATGGACCGAAATGCTTGATGACGACGCTTACTCGTGGTTTGAAGAAAACGGCGGCTTAACCCGTGCCAACGGCCAGCGTTTCCGCGATATGATCTTATCCAAGGGTAACACCGAAAATTATGGCGACATGTTCAAAGCCTTCCGCGGCCACGAACCGGATATTAAATCGATGTTGAAGAGCAGAGGTTTGGTGAAGTAAGAAAATCGTACAAAGCAAAGAGGGCGGCATTGATAATGTCGCCCTTTTTTGCTTTTATAATCTAAACTCGTCCTGCTGAACTTGTTTCAGCATCCCACAGGACAGGTCGCAAACTTTACCATCGCATACTAGCATGTGTGGGATCCCGAAATAAATTCGGGATGACGTGCGAGGTTTTTCTCACGCCACCACAACAGGCTCCGGCGCATCCTTAGTCATACTCTTCAACACGATACGGAAGGTGGTGCCTTTACCAACTTCAGAATCGCGGACAAAGATATTGCCGTTATGGTAATTAACCACCATACGTTTGGTAAGCGAAAGGCCGAGTCCCCAACCGCGTTTACGGGTGGTGTATCCTGGTTTAAAAACAGTTTCGAATTTTGTGCGGGGTATCCCCTTGCCGGTATCGGTTACGTCGATATAAATTTGCTTTTTCGCTTTACTTTCAGAAACGTCAACCTTGATGCTGCCTGTGCCCTCAATGGCGTTTACGGCATTCTTTAACAGGTTTTCTAACACCCAGTCAAACAGCGGAATATTTAACCCTGCTTTTAAATTCTGATTACCCGTTACCTCAAACGAAATCTTATTACTTACGCGAACGCGGAAATAATTTACAAAATCTTCTATCACCTCATAAACAAATTGAGGCTCTAGCACCGGTTTGGAGCCGATTTTAGAAAAACGGTCGGCCACAATTTCGAGACGCTTTACATCGTTCTCCATTTCGGCAATCAGCGGGTCGTTTTCGGCGTTGAATTTTTCTTTCATCAATTCAATCCAGGCCATCAACGAGGATATAGGCGTACCCAATTGGTGGGCTGTCTCTTTTGCCAAACCAACCCAAACCTGGTTCTGCTCCGATTTACGCGACGAGCTGAAAGCAGTATAAGCCGCCAGTAAGAATATAGTGATAACCGTAAGCTGCACATACGGAAACGCCCTCAACTGGGTAATAAGCAAAGAGTCTTTATAATATACCAGCCAGTGCGTATTATGGAAAATAACAACCTTTATCGGCTCATGCTGCGATTTCATAATCGCCAGTTCGTCTCTAAAATATTTAGGATCGTATTTCTGTCCGTTCTTTACATCAAACCCCGAAGATGCTACAGTAGGGATAAAAGTTTTAGTTGTATCTAAACCCTTTGCCCATTTAAAATCGCCCTTTTCATCTACCACAATAGCAGGTACAGAGAGACTATCCCTAACCGAGAATACATAGTTAAGATTATCATCATCATCAGACGAGAGAATCTGCTTCATACTCTGCGCCCAAATTTGCGCACGCGTACGCTCGGCCTTAACCAGGTTTTTTACTAAATATTGGGTGTATAATAAAGAGCCGCTGGCAATAACTACTGCAAAGGCTAGCAGCAAATATTTCCACCGTTTTCTGTGCTCGTAAGGATTCATCATGTTTACCTTTCAAATTACGCTAAAAAATGTCGTTTAGTATAGGCCGTTGATTAAGTTGGCTTTAGGTTAATTTGTTAACTAAGTTTCAAATAGTAAACAGCTAACGCAATCAACTTGTTCAACCACTCAACTTTATCAACCCAAACCCTATCTTTGCACCCGATATGAATGATCAGAAAGTAAGAGTGCGTTTTGCACCGAGCCCAACAGGTGGCCTGCACCTGGGCGGCGTACGTACCGTTTTGTTTAACTACCTTTTTGCAAAGCAGCACAACGGTACTTTTGTTTTACGTATTGAAGATACCGACCAAACCCGCTACGTTGAGGGTGCCGAACAATATATTTTAGACTGCCTTAACTGGTGCGGCTTACATGCCGATGAGAGCCCCGAAGTAGGCGGCCCTTTTGCCCCTTACCGCCAAAGTGAACGCAAAGCGCTTTACCGCGAATACGCCGAGCGTTTGGTTGCACAAGGCCATGCTTATTATGCCTTTGATACTCCTGCCGAGTTGGAGCAGAAACGTAAAGAGATTCCGAACTTTCAATATGGCCAGGCTCATCGCAATGAAATGCGTAACTCGATTTCATTAAGTGAGCACGAGGTTGATACCTTGTTAGACGCACATGCCCCGCATGTGATCCGTATTAAAATGCCGGAAGATGAGCATATCAGCTTTAACGACATGATTCGCGGCGATGTAAGCTTTGATACCAATTTGGTTGACGATAAGGTACTGCTAAAGGCAGATGGTATGCCAACCTATCACCTGGCTGTTGTTGTAGACGATTTTCTGATGAAGATTACCCACGCTTTTCGCGGTGAAGAGTGGTTGCCAAGCGCACCTGTTCACTTGCTGCTTTGGAAATACCTGGGTTGGTGGGATCAAATGCCAAAATGGGCACACCTGCCGTTAATTTTAAAACCAGATGGCCACGGCAAACTAAGCAAACGCGATGGCGCACGCCTGGGTTTCCCGGTTTATGCCATGAATTGGTTTGATGCCAAAACACAAGAGTTAACACCGGGTTTCCGCGAATTAGGCTTTTTGCCAGAAGCGTTTATTAACCTGTTGGCTACCCTAGGTTGGAACGATGGTACCGAACAGGAAATATTTACGCTTGACGAACTGATAGAAAAATTCTCGATAGAGCGTGTTAATAAAGCAGGGGCAAAGTTCGATTTCGAAAAAGCCAAATGGTTCAACGCCGAGTGGATTAAAAGAAGTTCGGCTGAAAGCCTGGCTCCGAAAGTTAAGACGATTTTAGAAGATAAGGGCATTACCGTTACCGACGATAATTACCTATCAAAAGTGATCGACACCATTAAAGATCGCGTTGTTTTACTGCCCGATTTTTATCAGCAATCATCCTACTTTTTTGCGGTACCTGCAGAGTACGACCTAAACGCCGTAAAACCAAAATGGACCGACGCCAAAACCGTTTTTTTCAATACCCTAAGCGACACCTTTAAAGCCGCCCCTGTTTGGCAACCCGCCGAACTGGAAGCTACCTTTAAAGCCTTAGCCGAAGAAAAAGGTTTGAAGATTGGCGATGTGATGCTGCCTTTCCGTATTATGCTGGTTGGTGGCAAATTTGGCCCGCATGTGTTTGATATTGCAACGTTGTTAGGGCAGGAAGAAACCGTTAATAGGATTGCACTTGCTTTAGTTGCGTTTACAGCTTAAGCTCCTAGGCAAGATACAAGAATCAGTAAACAAGATTAGAAAGCGGCGATGAGCCGCTTTTTCTATTATTTAGAGCGCAAATGAAGTTCGCATTTAAATTACTGGCGTTATTGCTATGTTGCCATGCTGGTAAAGCACAAAGTATATCGCCTACAAAACTAATTAAACACACAATCGACTCCCTAAAACATATACAGGTTGATACAATTATTTATTATCACACTTATTGTAGCGAATGCGGTGTTAGAGGCCGTGACCAGTCATGCATTTTTAGCACCGAAAGTTTTACCGAGATTTCAAATATTATACTTTATAAGCAATTCGGAAAATACTATTCTATCCATCACAACTGCGAGAATAAAATAGTAAAAACTCAATTATTCGCCCCTCAGTCTATAGGGTACTTTCTATCGATAATTCCATCTTTAAATAAGCGGGATAAATTTATTACTGAACTATATCATCAAAAGAAATTCTTACCACCTATCCCCACAGATGGTGTGTCTTATGAAGCATTTATATACTGCAAAAATATTAAACAAGGTATATTTATGCATTCAGCTCAAATGTCAAACTATTATTATATGTGGAAGAAATTTTTCTGGATCAATGAAGAAATCAAAGTTCTGAACTTGCTAAAGAAAGACCTTTTTTAGCTATTTGCCATTTTACCTCCACTTCGCTACCACCATCTTCCTTACCTGTGGTCAACATTATATAAGATTTCGGCTTACGTAAGCCGGAAGCTTACCAAACTATCATCATAAGTTACGCTTCGCTAAACTTGCGGTAGCAGCGGGATCTTGTCTCTTGATTCTACTCCTCTTCTCTCTCTGTGGTTGCATTTTGGAATATGGAACTACCTTGTTCGTTCCTACTGCCACAGCAGTGCTTAATCAGCCTATCTTTAAAAATCAGGTGATTAGCTGTTAAACCCCAGGCATGTATTCAGTTCAAAAGCTTCTTAATTCATTGCGCTTTATTACTATGGTGACCACTATTTTAATAGTATTTGCCGGCCACGGTTATGCTCAAAAAGAAACTGCTGATTCCGCCAAGGCAATTCCCCAGATAGATATTTTTGACGTGCTCAGAAAGATTACCAAAAAACCGGCTAAACTGGTCGACACACCCCAAGCGGGGAAGAGGAATACTTCTATTTTACCGGTTATTGGCTACAGTCCTTCAAATGGGGCGGTGCTAGGGCTCACTATCGGTGCAACTAAATACTTTGCCGATCCCAAAACCACCAAGCTTACCACGGCCCTGCTTAATCTTTCGGTAACCTCAAAAGATCAGGTGATATTTAGCCTCAGGTATGATTTTTACACCCCGAAAAATAAATGGTATATATCCGGAGATAACCGCCTGTTGTTTTTTACGCAACCTACTTATGGTTTGGGAATCTACGGCCTCCACAGTCAGCCTTATAGCTTTAGCTGGAACGGCATCAGCGGAACCACCAAAGGCGATTTATCGCAACCTTTAAAATACAACTACCTGCGCCTGTATGAAACTTTCCTGCGAAAGATAAACGATAAGCATTGGTACGCGGGTATGGGTGTAATGATTGATTACAATGCCAAAATTCAGGATGAGTCTTTGAAATTGGATTCACCTGTTCATCTTACTTCGCACTACGTTTATTCGACAACTTATGGTTTTAAAACTAACAGTTACAATACTAACGGGCTTTCTGCACAGGTGATGCACGACAGTCGCGACAATCCGGTAAACCCGTATAGCGGGTACTATTTAAATGTGAGTTACCGGGTAAACCCTAAGTTTTTGGGCAGTTCGCAGGGCAGCAGTATGCTTTATTACGAGTACCGCACCTATGTTAATGTAAATAAAGCCATTCCGCAAAACCTATTAGCCTTTTGGCTTTGGGGGACAAACGTAATATCGGGGCATGTGCCCTATTTAGAGTTGCCATCCATTACCTGGGATACCTATAATCGTTCTGGTCGCGGATATATACAAGGCAGGTTTAGGGGTCCTAATATGTTTTACGCCGAATCTGAATTTCGGTTCCGACTTACCCGTAATGGTTTGTTGGGCGGAGTAACGTTTTTAAACTGTACCACCGCAAGCAACCCACTGCCTTATGCAAATCAGAACCTTTTCGACACCATAGCCCCTGGCGGTGGTATTGGCCTCCGTATAAAAATGAACAAAGCCGATCGCACGAACATCACCGCCGACTACGGCATTGGCCACGGCTTCTCTGGGATCTATTTGAATATCAGGGAAGCATTTTGAGGAAGAGAATCGAGAGACAAGGATCAGGAATCAAGACGTTTTTTGCGGCCGTCCCGGCTGCCATCGGGATGGTAAATCGGTAGTAAGGTTTCACCTTACGTAAGCTGGAAACTTACCAAGCCGCGCTAAACTTGTGATAGCAAGCGGGTGTTTTACGGCGACGCTTTAACACGAAAAATAAATACTAACGCCGTGAGTTGTAGAGCAATTGATAAAACTTTGGAAATCACATCCACCGATGCACAGAAATTAAAGATTAACGCCAAAAAAAGAAATCCGATCACTCGCTGTTTTTCAATCCAATTAAATGCGTGTTCTCGTAAAAAATAGGCAAATACTAATTGAGTTATGACAAGTAAAACAGTCGGAATTGTAGACCACAATGGAGCCGACTTAATAAAAAAAAGCAGATTGAAAAAACACAGTGCAGAGGAAAGGAAAAGAAGATTAGATGCGCGCGTTAAATTTTTATTTACAAGGTTTGGCATGGTGAAAGATAATAATGGCTGATTAGATTTACAACACTACTCCCCCCAGCCCCTCTATCTTCCTCCCAATTACCACCCTATCCCCTTCTGTCTTCGCCAATTCTAACGCCTTTTCAAAATGCTCCCTTGCTTTAATGGGGTCAATAGTTTTATACAATTCACCTAAAAGCACATAGTAAAAACGGTTATCGGTCAACCCCAATTTTTCGGCTTCGGCAATGGCTGCGGTGTTGCCTTTAACTTTGGCTAAGGCATAAGTGCGGTTAAGTGCTGCAATTGGCGAATATTCCAGAGCCAGCAGTTGATTAAACAGATGCAATATGTTTTCCCATTTTTCGGGGGTATCGGCTTTGATGGTGTGCCAGTAGGCAATGCTGGCTTCGAGGTGGTATTTAGAGAGTTGGTTGCCGGTGGCGGCCTGCTTTAAATACCATGCGCCTTTGGCTATCATTTGGTGGTCCCACAGGCGTTCGTCCTGATCCGCATAGAGTACTATTTCGCCGCTCTCATTTTTACGGGCTTCGAAACGTGAGGTCTGGAAATACATTAATGCCAGCAAAGCATTAACCTGTGGCTTGTTGGTCTGCGGGTTGTTAATCAGCATCTGGGTTAAGCGGATAGCTTCGAGGCACAAGTCGCGGCGGAGAATGCTATCCTGGCTTTCGGAATAATAGCCTTCGTTAAACAATAAATACAAAGTAGCTAACACCGTGTTTAGCCGGGCATCTATCTCGGCTTCGGGTGGGAAACCGACGATGATCTTTTCGGCCCGTAGCTTATCCTTAGCGCGAAACAGCCTCTTGTTAATGGTTTCTTTATTGGTTAAAAATGCATTGGCAATTTCTTCGATCCCCAATCCGCAGAGTATGCGCAGAGCCAGGCCTATTTGCGCTTCGGGAGGTATAACGGGGGTGCAAATAGCAAACAGCATCTGTAACTGACTGTCGGCAATGTTTTGCGTAGAGAGGTCAATTTCGATACTGTATGAGCCATCGTATCTCGACTTAACTTCAGGTGCAACCTTATCTATAAAGATATAATCGCGGGTTATCCGGTTTTTAGCTTTATTCTTAGCAACCGAATACAACCAGGCCACCGGGTTGGGCGGGATGCCTTTATAAGGCCAGCTTTCCAACGCAGTCAGAAAAGTTTCGCTGGCAATATCTTCGGCCGTATCGATGTTCTCTATCCCCAGTAATTTAACCAACACGGCGGTTATTTTACTAAACTCCGTGCGGAACAGGTTGGGGATTAGCTCGGGCTGTTGCATATTTAAAGTAAACCCCTACGCCTGTAGCATAGGGGTTTTAATAAGTTAGTGGGTGCCGTCGTTTTTGGCAATTTTGCGCACTTCCATGGTATTGCCTTCGCCTTGCAAAACCGGGCAGCCTTTGGCAAATTCTACTGCTTCGTCAAAAGACTCGGCCCTTACGGTTATCAAACCGCCAATGGTTTCTTTAATATCGCCGAAGGGGCCATTGGTTACCATCTTATCGTGGCCAACTACCCGTGCACCATCGAAGAGTAAGCCTGTGCCGCCAACAAATTTATTTTGGGCAGCAATGCCGCCAATCCAGTCCATGGTTTGTTTCATCCAGATTTGCATTTGCTCGGGCGAAGCTATTTTAGTTCCGTCCTCGTGTCTCATAATTAATGCGTACTCGTCCATGTTGTTTTAAATTTAAATGTTAACAATCATTCGTTTTTAACATCATATCAATCGGCAGATCCGGAATTGGACAATGCCCGCAATTTTTTTGGGTTAATAATTAATTCAATTTAGCAAAAGCGCGTTAATTACGCCCAAACCAATTATATTAGCAATCAATAAATTCTTATCACCTTGTTAGTTAAAACATTTGGCAGCGCTGTTTACGGTATAGAAGCCACCACCATTACCGTCGAAGTTAATATTGCTGCCGGCACCAAATATTTCATAGTCGGCCTGCCCGATAACGCCATTAAAGAAAGTTATTACCGCATAGAATCCGCCTTAAAAAACTGTAACTATCGTATGCCGCGCCAACAAGTTGTGGTTAACATGGCTCCCGCAGATATCCGTAAAGAAGGTTCGGCCTATGATTTAACTATTGCCACGGCGGTGATGGCCGCTTCCGGCCAGATCGAAGCGGAAGAACTCGACAAATACATTATTATGGGCGAACTGTCGTTAGACGGAACCCTGCAGCCTATTAAGGGCGCTTTGCCTATTGCCATACAAGCGCGCAAGGAGGGCTTCAAGGGATTTATCCTCCCCAAACAAAACGCCCGCGAAGCTGCCATTGTAAATGATCTCGACGTTTACGGAGTTGAAAGCATCAAACAACTAGTCGACTTTTTTAACGGCGACCTTAAACTGGAAGCCGAAGTAGTAAATACACGCGACGAGTTTTACAACAGCCTCAGCAATTACGACAGCGACTTTAGCGAAGTAAAAGGCCAGGAAAATATTAAACGGGCTCTAGAAATTGCTGCCGCAGGCGGTCATAATGTGATATTGATTGGTCCGCCGGGAGCAGGTAAAACAATGCTGGCAAAAAGGCTGCCTTCAATATTGCCTCCGCTTAGTTTAATGGAGTCTCTAGAGACTACCAAGATCCATTCGGTAGCAGGTAAACTTTCGTCTGCAGATGCCCTGGTAACGGTAAGGCCTTTCCGTTCGCCGCATCATACGGTATCTGATGTTGCGCTGGTTGGCGGCGGCGGTAACCCGCAACCGGGCGAAATATCCTTAGCCCATAACGGTGTTTTGTTTCTGGACGAATTGCCTGAGTTTAAGCGCAGCGTACTGGAGGTAATGCGCCAGCCGTTGGAAGAGCGAAGGGTAACTATTTCGCGTGCTAAGTTCACAGTCGATTATCCGTCGAGCTTTATGTTGGTGGCCAGCATGAACCCCTGCCCCTGCGGTTATTACAACCACCCGGAGAAAGAATGCGTTTGCCCGCCCGGGGTGGTTCAAAAATATCTGAGCAAAATATCCGGGCCACTACTGGACCGTATCGACCTCCACGTAGAAGTTACCCCGGTAAACTTTAACGAATTATCTTCTGACCGCAAAGCTGAAGAAAGCGAATTGATCCGCGAACGGGTGATCAAAGCACGCGAGATCCAAATCGAACGCTTCGGCGAAAGACCCGATCTGCATGCCAATGCCCAAATGAGTCCGCAAATGGTTCGCGAACTATGCAAGATAAGCACCGCCGGGCAAAATCTATTGAAGAAAGCCATGGAGAAGCTGGGCTTATCCGCCCGCGCTTACGACCGCATACTCAAAGTAGCCCGCACCATAGCCGATCTGGCCGCGAGCGAAGAGATCCAGTTGGAGCATCTGGCCGAGGCAATACATTTTAGGAGCTTGGATAGAGAGGGATGGGCAGGGTAAAAGAGAGGCAAGAGCCGAGAAACAGGAATCAAGACCATAACTTTCGGCTGTCACCCCCGGGGCTTAGAAGTGTGGTGCGGGTAGCTTGACAGGTTAACTTGCATTATAAACAGGCCGCCCCTATATCCTTCGAGTCTCTCAGGATGACAGCGCTCTTTACTATTCTAAAAGTGCAAAATAGGTGTCACACTGAGGCGCTCGAAGTGTGGTGCGGATGGCCTTAATCATTATTCATAATCATATGAACCAATACTTTGTTTACATCCTTCATTGCGCGGATCAATCGTATTATACGGGCGTAACAAATAATCTGGAAAGACGCTTTGTAGAACATGAAACAGGAATTAATTCACAATGCTATACCTATAAAAGACGACCACTAAAATTAGTTTTTCACGAACGTTTTGAGAATGTCAACCAAGCCATTGCTTTTGAGAAGCAAGTAAAGGGCTGGAGTAGAATAAAAAAGGAGGCGATTATTAACGGCAAATGGGAAATATTACCAGAGTTATCTAAAAGAAAGATGTAACTCATAAAACAGGCCGACCCTATATCCTTCGAGTCCCTCTGGATGACAGCGCTCCTTTATAACAGAATACAGCTTCCCACCGCTCCTTATACTGCGCCTGCATACTTAAGATTAATGTTTAGAATTACACCATTGCATAGTTAACAGATTACTTAGCAAACTTAATATCCACCAGCACTCCCTTACTCTCGTTACCATACTTCAATAATAAAGTATGACTACCGGCATCCCAAGCCTGAGCTACTTTCACAGACTGATGCTCATTATTTATCGCATGCACATGCATTGGTTTACCCGGCAAAAATATCCTCAATACGTTTTGCGTATTATCGGGACTTTTAGTTATAAACGAATAACTGTTTGCCGTGATTTTTTCGTCCGAAACCCGGGCTGCTCCTGCTAATACTGCTGGCTTTGTCGAGGTAATTTTATCGAGATCATAAAGTAATGACTGGGTGCCGGCGGCAATCGTCTTCTCGGTTATAACCGGAAGTTCTGTATTAAATAGGTCGATGAATTTCCCCTTTAAAACCAATGGCTTATTTCCATCATGTTCGTCCATTACGGCAGAAACGATATATGCGCCGCGTTTCAACACAAAATTATTTTTATAGGCAATTGTACTCCCTTTGCTTTGTACGCTATATGCTTTTGCTACCACACTCATAAAATGGTTATCGCCATTGGGCTGCATAATTAAATCGGCAGGGTTTTCGCGGATCAGGATAAATTTCCCTTTGCCTACACTATATTCTTCTTTACCATCAACGGGGGTAAATCCCATCAACTTTAACAAATGCTGCGATGGCGTTTTAAAGGCCATTCCGGCTTCGTTCCACCACTCCTTTACTTGTTGAAATGGATCGTCGTCTTTACCACAGTATACAAGTGTGCCGCCATTTTTTACCCATTGCGCCAATTGCTCATGTACCTTAGCACTGTTGGGTTTTAGATCGGCATAACTCATCATTAATACCTTCGTATCTCTTAAACTTTCTGCGTAGCCTAAGTTCTCCATATGGGCAACCTGCACAGGTACACCTCGTTTTACAAAAGGCATAACCATACCATAAAAATTAGAAAGCTGCGGATCACTGTACCCCTGATGCTCTGGGAAACGCTGGAACATAATCGAATTGCCTATTAATACCGATATACCATGCGCCCCGCTAACTTTGTTGGCAGTAACGGGCATGTGTTGCAGGCTATTAACCATAATTTGCATTTGGGTGGCGAAAGCGGGGTCAATGGGTTCGGGAGCCGATTGCTCATTGGGTTTAAACTTACCCAGGTAAATACGGTTGGGCCATGGCATTACCTCAAACTTATTAACGGTTGGGTATAACAGTTCGGCCGTAAAGGTGGCCTCATAGTTTTTCTTATAATCTTCCCAGGTACGCACGCCGTCCTCAATTGGGTCTGTCAGGAAGTAAACGGTGCGGTGCGTGGGCGCAGTCATAGACCAAACAGTGCCGTACTCTAAAAAGGCATTTTCAAAAACACGTTCTTTTTTAATGCCATTAAAATAAGTAGGCACTCTAGATGTGCCGGTCCATACCTGCGCTATGTAACCATCAACATATTTTAACGAAGCCAGGCTTGCTTCGGGACTAACAATACCCCAGGCTGCGTAATTTAATAAAGAGTGCGTTGGCACAAAGCATTTAACGTTTAAGCCTTTCTGCGCGCTGTATTCTTTAACGTATTTAAAAACATCGCCCAGCAGGTTATAAAAAAGCTGGTATTTTAATTTGGACGACAGATAAGTGGCTTCCGGGCTTTGGTCCTGCGGTATCCATGGCGATTTATAATACGACTGCCAGGCGGCTTTAAAGGCCGGGCTATATCCACCTTGCGTCCAAAACTCGGGCTCTTCTAAATAAACTGCGGTCACACCTGCATCTACCGCACGCTTACATGCCTGTTTTAAATATTCGGTGTATGATGCTGTGGGTACAACGTAAGGCACGGTACCTTCGTTATGCCAAATGGTTTTGCCGTTTATATCCTGCTGGCCTTCGTTCAAGTGTTGCTTGCCATCAAACCGGCCCGAAAAATAATCTTGGTATTCGCCCCAGGCGCTTCCTGTCATAAACTGCACGTTATAGCCATGTTTGCGCCACGATGCTACTCTGCTTTCAAATGTGCTATCCACACCGTAAACCATAACAATGTCAGAGCGTACGTCGAAAACCGCTTTCCAGGGTTCTGCAATCTGTACAGATGTTTTAGATGCTGTATCTTTCAATATGCCCTGCCCTTTTGCATTAAATAGCGCTGACAAGAGCAATATTAGTGATAGCCGATATTTCAATCTTTTAAAAAAAGATAGTTGCGGAGGGAGCAGGAGGGATGGTGTCATTTTATTAATCGAAATGATAGATTATTGCAAATAAAGCACATTAAATGTTTAAACATTGTATTCTTCTTAAAAAGGATGCATTTTTATTAAAAACATTACTTTGCCTGCCCGGGCAATAATAAACTATTGCGCAATTTCCCGCCAAGCAGTTTATACTGTCATCCCACTGTAAAATACTTAGAACGTTTCTAAATAGCCGATTCTACTATAATAAGTTGAAACCCTTTATATCTTTCCCGGCTTAATTAAATAATTTTGCCGAAATAAATCTGTTAATAATGAGCGAAACTAAACAAACCTTTAACTCGTCACTGGGAAAAAAGCTTATCATGGCTTTAACGGGCTTGTTTTTGTGTACTTTTTTAATTGTACACCTTGGCGGTAACCTTTTACTTTTTTGTAAAGATGGCGGTTACAGCTTTAACATGTATGCCAATTTCCTGACACACTTTCCACCGATTGAGGTTGTTGCTTACATCTTGTATGCCAGTATACTGGTACACGCGTTGTATGCAATTATCTTAACCACCAAAAACCGCAAGGCCAGGCCAATTGGTTATGCAGTAGCAACTAAAGCGCCTGCAAGCTGGTCGTCAAAAAACATGGGCCTTTTAGGTTCAATCCTGTTTGTGTTTATCGTTATCCACATGGGCGATTTCTGGTACAAGTACAAGTTTACCAACACGGTAGCTTTTAAAGAATACCGCACTAACCTTGCTACAGGCGAAAGAACTGAAGCAGCTTACACACCAGAGAAAGCTGATTTTGAGCATTCACAATCATTTGATGGCAATACCGAAATTATCCGTGTTAAAGACTTACACGCACGTGTGCAGGAAAGCTTTAGCCAGTTATGGTATGTTGCCCTTTACGTAATTGCAATGGGTGCGTTAACCTTCCACATGGCGCATGGTTTCCAAAGTGCTTTCAGAACTATGGGTTGGGTACACCGCAAATACACCCCGATTGTTGAGTTTATCGGCACATGGTTTTTCGGAGCTATTATCCCGCTTGGATTTGCCGCAATGCCGGTTGTTTATTATTTCATGAAGTAGAATTAGTTGAATAGTTAAGCTGGTTGATTACGTTGAATAAGTTAGATTAAGTTGAACAAGTTTTTAAAACCCTAATCAACTCAATCAACAGCTCACTCAATCAACCATCACTAAGTCAACCACTCACTAAATATAAATTAGAAAAGAAATGAGTTTAGATGCCAAAGTTCCTCAGGGCCCTTTAGCCGAAAAATGGAGCAAGCATAAGTTTAACTTAAAGCTGGTTAACCCGGCCAACAAGCGTAAATACGATGTAATTATTGTAGGTACCGGTTTGGCAGGTGCATCAGCAGCAGCTTCACTGGCCGAGCTGGGTTATAATGTAAAAGCTTTCTGTTTTCAGGATAGCCCCCGTCGTGCACACTCTATTGCTGCGCAAGGTGGTATTAACGCTGCCAAAAACTATCGTAATGATGGCGACAGCGTTTACCGTTTATTTTATGATACTATTAAAGGCGGCGACTACCGCGCACGTGAAGCCAACGTACACCGTTTGGCCGAAGTTTCGGTAAACATCATCGACCAATGTGTGGCGCAAGGCGTTCCTTTCGCCCGCGAATACGGAGGTTTACTAGATAACCGCTCATTTGGTGGTGCGCAAGTATCACGTACGTTCTACGCACGTGGCCAAACAGGACAGCAGTTATTATTAGGTGCATACTCTGCCCTAAACCGCCAGATACATGAGGGTAAAGTAAAAATGTATACCCGTACCGAAATGCTTGATGTTGTTGTTGTTGACGGCAAAGCACAAGGTATCATTACCCGTAACTTAAAAACAGGCGAGATTGATACGCACACCGGCCACGCAGTATTATTATGTACCGGTGGTTATGGTAACGTATTTTACCTTTCTACTAACGCAATCGGTTCTAATGTAACCGCAGCATGGCGTGCACACAAACGTGGTGCTTACTTTGCAAACCCTTGCTATACTCAAATTCACCCAACCTGTATTCCGGTAACGGGTACGCACCAGAGTAAGTTAACCCTGATGTCGGAATCGTTACGTAACGATGGCCGCGTTTGGGCGCCTAAGACTGTTGAAACTGCCGAAAAGCTGCGTAAAGGACAGATCAAAGCCAGCGACGTTAAAGAAGACGATCGCGATTACTTCCTGGAAAGAAAATACCCTGCTTTCGGTAACCTGGTTCCGCGCGACGTGGCTTCACGTAATGCAAAAGAAATGAGCGATGAAGGCCGTGGTGTTGGCACTACCGGTTTAGCAGTATATCTTGACTTTGCTGACGCGATTAAACGCCTTGGTGAAGAAACTGTTAGAGCTAAATATGGTAACCTGTTTGATATGTACATCCAGATTACCGACGAAAACCCTTACAAACAACCAATGCGTATTTACCCTGCGGTACACTATACCATGGGTGGCCTTTGGGTTGACTATAACTTACAAACTACAGTACCTGGTTTATACTGCTTAGGTGAAGCTAACTTCTCCGATCACGGCGCTAATCGTTTAGGTGCGTCTGCATTAATGCAAGGTTTATCTGATGGTTACTTTGTAATCCCTTACACACTGGGTGATTACCTTGCTACTATCGGCCCGAAACCTGTTGACGCTAACCACCCTGCTTTTGCACAAACAAAGGCTGACGTTATTGCTCATGTTAATAAGCTATTAGCTTTAAAGGGTACTAAAACCGTAGTAGAATACCACCGCGAGTTAGGTAACATTATGTGGGAATACTGTGGTATGGCCCGTACTGCTGAAGGCTTAACTAAAGCTAAAGGCCTTATTGCCGCACTGAAAGCCGATTTCTGGAAAAACGCCATTGTTACCGGCCAAAACGAAGAGATCAACGCTGCATTAGAACGAGCTGGTCGTGTTGCCGACTTTATTGAGCTTGGCGAACTGATGGTTACAGACGCATTAATGCGCAAAGAATCATGCGGTGGCCACTTCCGTTTAGAATCACAAACACCAGAAGGCGAAGCTTTACGCGATGACGAAAACTTTGCGTTTGTTGCCGCCTGGAAGTTTATGGGCGAAAACCAGGAAGAAGAGCTTAACAAAGAAGAACTGGTATTCGAGAACGTACATTTAGCACAAAGGAATTATAAATAGTAGCTGTAGGGGGTATCAAGTAGCAAGTATAAAGTATCAGGATCTGATCAACTTGCAAAGCCGATTACTAACATACTTGATACTTGCTACTTGATACTGAAAATCTATTAAAAGATGGATAACGCACATATGAATCTGACGCTTAAAGTATGGCGTCAAAAAGATGCAAAAACTGCTGGTAAGTTCGAAACTTACAAAGCCGAAAATATTTCGCCAGACATGTCATTCCTTGAAATGCTTGACGTGGTTAACGAAAGCCTTACCAAAACCGGTGCCGAGCCGATCCACTTTGATCACGATTGCCGCGAAGGTATTTGCGGTATGTGTTCATTGTACATCAACGGCCACCCACACGGCCCTAAACGCGCTATTACAACCTGCCAGTTGCACATGCGTAGCTTTACCGATGGCGAAACCATTACCATTGAGCCTTGGCGCGCTGCACCATTCCCGGTGATGAAGGATTTAGCGGTAGATCGCTCTGCTTTCGACCGTATCCAACAAGCTGGTGGTTACATCTCTATCAACACTGGTGGTGTGCCCGATGCTAATGCTATTCCAATCCCTAAGGTGGTTGCAGATGAAGCTTTCAACTCTGCTACCTGTATTGGTTGTGGTGCTTGCGTAGCAGCTTGTAAAAATGCTTCGGCTATGCTATTCGTATCTGCTAAGATCACTCAGCTTGGTTTGTTGCCTCAAGGTCAACCAGAGCGTTACCGTCGTGTACAAACTATGGTAGCCCAAATGGACGAAGAAGGTTTTGGTAACTGTACCAACACCGGTGCCTGCGAAGCAGAATGCCCTAAGGAGATTTCACTTATGAATATCTCTACCATGAATAATGACTTCTTAAGCGCTAAATTATTCCGTCAGGAAGAAGTGCATGAAGTACAGCACGAAGGATAATAAGCAATAGCTTTATGAATATAAAAAAGGCGGCTCTTGGATAAAGAGCCGCCTTTTTTAATGCACGCTCTTATCTCCACCGTTATGCCGAACTTGTTTCGGCACCCCATATGATGGGTATCAAATATTCAAGATCGTTAACTATCACATAACAGACTTGCCCTGGGGATGCCGAAACAAGTTCGGCACGACGGGTTAATCAATCGAGCGAGAATACGACTTGGCGAATTAAAATTTATCTTCACTCCAATTTCCTCTGACAGGCAACCTTCTATTGTAACATACTCGTTATATAACTACAACAAAGTATAATGATTATGAAACTAAATCACTTTAACACAGCTTTTACATTATTTATTGCCGGCGCTTTACTAGCCTCTTGCAAAAAAGATAATAACAATGCAACGCCATCGGGCAAGGCACAATTATCATTTACAGTAAAGGCCGATAATCCGGTTGCAATGCTCGGAGCAATATCTGGCAGTAGCGCTTTTACTAATAGCGTAAGCACCAATGCAAGTACATCCAGCGTTACGTGGACATCTGGTGTAGCCAATGTAAGCAGCTTTAAACTCGAGGCGAAGAAGAATAATACAGAAACAGAAATAACCTCTCAAAATCTAACCAATATCGACCTGTTTGCTATTACCCCAGCAGCGGTTAGCGTTGTATTAGAGAATGGCACGTATACCGAAATAGAGGTTAAGGCCAATATCAGTAAATCATCCAACAGTATTCCTTTAGTGCTAAAGGGTAATTTTACCTCGGCTGGCGGCGCGGTTATACCAATTGAATTGGATTTTAATGAAGATGCCACCATCAAAGCCGAAACCCATGATGCAGTAATTGTAGATGGTACTAACGATTTTACCAACGCAATAAGCGTGCATTTAAGTAAGCTCCTTAATAATGTAACCAGTGCCGAGCTTGATGCAGCTACCCGCACCAGCAGAACTATTTTAATCAGCGGTTCTGTTAATACGGGGATTTATAATAAGATCAAGGCTAATTTCCCATCTTCAACAGGCAGTAATGGTTTGGAGAAACACGGAAAAAATTAATATTAATTAAAACGCTCCCAAACAAAAAGCCCTCAGACTTTCGTCGAGGGCTTTTTTATGTTGCGAAGAACTTACATTACATTTTGATCTGACCACCGGGTTGGCCACCTCTTGGTGAACCACCTGGGGCACCGCCACCGTTGTTACCACCGCCCTGGGGCACATCATCAGGGTTATTGTCCTGATCTGGCTGTTGTTGGTCTTGTTTGCGTTGCTGGCGTTGCTTGCCTGCAGGCGTACTGGCACCAAAACGGTAAGCCAGAGTAAACAATACTATACGAGTTGCAAAGCGGCGTTCAGAATATTGGGTTAATGCACCACCATCGCTCACTACTTCAGATTTAAACTTACGGGTGTTAAAGATATCGCGGGCGTTAGCGCTAAAGTTTAATGTTTTGGTGATATCATATTTTAAGCCACCGTCCATACCATACATTGCTTTCATTTTACCTTGTGCAATAACCTGTGGACCTTGGTAGTCGCCACGCAGCTGGATGCCAAATTTAGAGAAAGGCTTAATGTTAGCGGTTAAGTTACCATTCCAGGCATAACCAGAGGTCGACTGTACATTCAGTTCAGGGTCGCCTTGTATGTTGCGGTAATAAATGTTTACGTTACCTGTTAGGTCAACCTTGGTACCGGCGTTTACTTTAGCTATTAACTCGTAACCGGCGTTAGATGCACTATTCAGATTCTCAAACTTGGTTAAGGTAATGGTGCTGCTGTTATTATACAGGGTGCGTATCTGCTGGATGTTATCGTTTGTTAAACGGTAATATAATGACGAAGTCAGCGTCAAACCTTTCCAATAGTTGATATAACTCAATTCAAAAGCATGGGTATCTTCCGGCTTCAAGTCAGGGTTACCTTGTTGGTAGTTCTGGCGGTCGCTCCTGTCTAAGAACGGCGAAATTTGCCTGTCGCGCGGGCGACTTACACGGCGGCTATAGCTTAACTGTAAAGTTTGATTTTCGGTCAATTTATCGGTTAAGAACAAACTTGGGTAAACTCTAAAGTAATCTTGTTTATGCTGCTCTGTAACACCTGCACTCGTAGTGTTAGTAGTGATGTGTGCATCCTCTAAACGCAAACCACCTTGTATGCCAAACTTGCCAAACTGTTGTTGATAGTTGGTATACACCGCATGCACCTGCTCATTATAAACAAAGTGGTTACTCAGTGTATCGGCAAATACGTAGGCGTTGGTGAAGTTATTCAGTGTATCTACTAAGTAGTTGTTATCGTTTTTATTAAAAGTACTGCGATAGCCCATCTCTAAGCGATTGTTATGGCTCATTGGCAACACATAGTCAGCCTGCAAGTTTAAGTTGTGCTGGCGACCGATAGTTAAGTTATTTTGCAATAGCGAGTAGGTAGAATCCAAGCCGTTATTGTTGAAATTATAAGCCGTATTCAGATTATCGGTATTGTTATTCTTACTTGTAGAGTAACCAATGTTAGCCGTTAACTCTTGTTGTGGCTTTTTATATTTATGGCTAAAGTCGAGGTTAAAGTCGAGGTTGTTGCCATTGCCGTTGCTTTGGTTATCACGAGTTTGCAGTTGATTTAATCCACCGCCAACAATGGTAGTATTACCCGTTTGGAAACGATCCATGTTACGGATGTTGATGTTGTTCGAGAAGCTCAACACTGTTTTGCGGTCCAGGTTAAAGTCGATACCACTGCGGATGTTGTTAGAGCGGATCTGGAATTCCTGATCGTTAACCTGGTTTTGCAAGATGCTACGGCCAAGGCTATCATGCGTAAGGGTTTGGCTTAAGCCGTTACCAATACGGGTACCTTTGCGGTAACTGTAATTGGTGTAAACGTTAATCAGCTTGTTTTGGTAAGTTAAGTTTAACGAACCGTTATAAGTATGCTGCGTACCCGCAGTTGCTGAAACCGAACCGTTAAAACCTACCTGTGCATTTCTCTTTAAAACAATGTTGATAATACCCGACTGGCCTTCCGCATCGTATTTAGAGGATGGGTTAGTAATTACCTCTATGTTTTCGATAGAACTGGCTGGGATAGATTGCAAAATATCGCTTAGGTTAGCTCCCGTTAAAGCTGAAGGTTTACCATTGATCAATACCCGTACACTGCTTGAGCCTCGCAAGTTAATATTACCGTCAACATCCACCTGTACCGATGGTACGTTGCTCAACAGGTCGGTTGCAGAACCACCCTGACTTACTAAGCTTTGGTCAACACTAAATACTTTTTTATCCGTGCTTAATTGTATCTGGCTGCGTTGTGCCGTTACGGTAACTTCTTTCAACACACCTTTAGAGGCACGCATTTTCACAGCACCCAGATTTACGGTGTTGCCTTTTATATTTAAACTATCTTTTGTAAAAGAAATATAACCTACAAACGTGGCTCTGAACAGGTAGTAACCATCCGGAATGCCGCTTAGTTTAAAGTTACCTTGCAAGTCGGTTTGCATACTTTTAACCGGTTGGTTGTCCGACTTACGCACAACGGCAACCGTAGCAAAGTCGAGTATTTTTCCCGTAGCGGCATCAACCAATTTTCCGGATACGGTGCCACCTCCCGTCTGCGCCCGGGTATTAAAGGCTACAAACAGTAAGCAGGCTGTTATAAATAATTTAGATAGTACTTTAGAATTCATGCTGCAAAAATCAACGTTTTTAGCATCCATAAACTATAAAGCGTGTAACTTTGTTGATATTACTGCGGGGTATTATGGTAATATTTCTATTACTTTTGGGGGATATATATGCTGTTTAAACAATGTATAGGCATTGTTATAAGTAAAACGATAAATAATATCTAAATAATATACGCCGGGCTTACAATCTATATCAACGACGGCGATACGCCAAAAGCCTTTTTAAAAGCGAACGAAAAATGTGAGAGGTTTTCGAAACCAACATCAAGATAAGCCGCAGAGGGCTTGATGCCTTTTTCTTTAATGAGATAGTATGCTTCATTCAAGCGCTTTTCTTGTAACCATTGCCCAGGCGAAGTATTAAAGATTTTCCCAAAGTCGCGCTTAAATGCAGCAAGGCTTCGCCCGGTAAGTTTGGCAAAGTTATCTACAGGTACATTGTACATGTAGTTCTGATTCATAAATGCTTCGAGGTTTATTTTGTGAGGTTCGGCAAAATCAAAAAGCAGCTCTTTTAGCGATGGTTCTATTTTAAGTACCAGCTCTAAAGCTTCTTTAGTTTTTAATTCAATCATTGTATTACTAAGCCTGCCGGGTTGATCGAAGTACGGTAGTAAAGATTCGAAATATCCTTTTATAAACGGGTCATCGGGCAATACCCGGTATTTCTCGCCAAGGTAAGGCCCGGCTGCATGGATGTTGTTCTCCATACTATATCTCCGCAAAATATCCTGACCAAAGAATATATTAATGGCTTTAAACTCGCCACCGGGCGGGGGCATTTTAACCGTCTTTAATAATTGATTCCGCTTGATCAAACCGATGGTGCCTTCTTTAACATTGCCCATGCCATCGGCAGTGGTGCATTGCACTTCACCTGCTATCACATAACCCAGTGAGTGTTCGGCAACAAATTGTTCGTTTCCACGCTGTGCAGCATCAACACACGAGTAAAGCAGGTTATTAAGCAGTATATGATCGTTATCCTGTACCATTTATTTCTTCTCAAACTATCAACTCGTTCAACAACATAAACTTAATCAACTTATTACTACTTCAACTGGCTCATAAAAAGTTTATCCATCATCCGGTCTGGTAATATTTTTCTTAAAAACAATAACGGCTTAGCTGCAAAACCACCACTATACCTGGTTTTGGGGCTTTTAGCTTCGATAGCTTTCTTTACCAGCTTGGTAATTACATCAGGTTCAGCCACGCGGTGACCCTGGGTTTTAGATATTTTGGCAAGCTTTTCGGCCATTTTACGATAAGCTCCATTTCCCGAAATTTTTACAAGGTTATCCATAGCGATATCACTCCATTCAGACTTCACCCCACCTGGTTCTATTACCACTACATCAATGCCGAAAGGTTTAACCTCATTTCGCACAGCATCACTCAACGCTTCTAAAGCAAATTTGCTGGCATGATACCAACCGCCCATAGGCATGGCAAACTTGCCCCCGATAGATGATATATTGATGATGCGGCCATAATTATGTTCCCGCATGTATGGAATTACTAACTGCATTAAACGCGCCGCGCCAAATACGTTAACATCCAGTTGATATTTGGCATCGGCAATAGGTACATCCTCAACAGCTCCGTACGACCCGAAACCTGCATTGTTAATCAGCACATCTATTCTTCCTTCTGCTTTAATAATATCTGCAATGCCTTGCACCATTGAGGCGTCTTCGGTTACATCCATTTTGAGAAGTTTTACACCCATCGAGTCAAGATCCTGCATCTTATCCATTCTGCGCGCTGCACCGTAAACTGTATGGCCATCGTTCAGTAATTCGCGGGCAAAATCTTTACCCATACCCGAGGACGCACCCGTTATTAATATTACCTTTTTCATTATTCGTTTTAATTTGTTGGCTCAAAGATCAGGTTTATCCGATGGGGAAGGTTTGTTGACAAGCTCAACTTTACTTTGGTGTAAAGCTCATAAAAAAGGCCGGTATCAAGTAAATGATATCGGCCTTTGGTTCCATCTTGTCAGGAAAGGACAATGAGGATTTTTTAAACTTTTTTAGCGGTAGCGATCAGTTCATCCACAGCAGGTGCTTTTTCATAAGCTTTATATAGCTTGCCATGCTTATCGAAGATTGCGATATACGGCGTGGTTTTTATCTCGAAGTGTTGCTGCATTTCGTAAGTATAACCCTCGGTACCTACCGTGATGTTAGGATAGGCAGAGAGGCCAAAGCTTTTATAAAAGTCTTTGATCATTCTATACTGCACAAAAGAGATCATCACAATCTGCACATTGCTCAACTCTTTCAATTTAGGCTTTAGTTCGTACATCAAATGCTGGCAATGGCTGCAATCTGGCGAAAAATAAATGATCATTACCGGCTTGTCTTTTTTCAGCTTCGCGGTGGTAACGTTCACGCTATCGGTGTTCAGGATGTGGTACATCGGCAGGTTTTCGATGTTTTTGTTTTGTGCCTGTATACAGCCCGTTATTGCAACTAGGGCAAAAAGAGATAGAAATAATTGTTTCATTATTGTTAGGGGTTTATGGGGCAATGCCCTTCTCAGTTTTGTTTGATCTGTCATATCAGGCTTCCAGCATTTCTATTTGCCAGGCAATGTGTTCTTCGCTTACAGGGAATAACGCATTATGCCTTACAGTATGATACACAGCATCAAATATATCATTATAATTGGCTTTCGCCGAAGGTATCATAAACGTTTCTTTCTGATTATCAGCACCCATAATTACCAACTTACCCTCACTGCCAGGAGCCTCTACGCCGTAAGCAGGGTCGGTTGGCAGCATCTCAGCAATCAGCTGTGCTTCCTGCACATCGGTACGGCCTTTAATAAAGCTACCTATAGTGCCATTCACTACGGACGACTCTAAACGCTCGGCCACCAATAAGCTACCTGTAAGGAAAACATTCAAGCCATTTGGATAGGCTAACCTGAAATGGAAATAATCATTCACCTGTGAGTTTGGGCGATGAATGCCTGTTACCTTATCATAACTCAATGGTTTGCCAAACAAAACAAAGGCCTGATCTAACATGTGCGGACCGAGATCGTACATTAAGCCATTGGCCGGATAGCCGCTGCTCTCTTTAAATACCTTAGGGCCAATACCCAGGCGGTAACGATCATAGCGGAAATGCACTTCTACCAATTCGCCCAAACGGCCGCTTTCTATTACTTCTTTAACCGAAAGAAACTCGCTGTCGTAACGACGGTTTTGGTAGATCATCAGTTTTTTGCCGGTTTCTTTGCTAATATCAAACAGGCGTTTCACTTCTTCGGATGTTGCTGCTGCGGGTTTCTCCAGCAATACGTGCTTGCCTGCTTCCATCGCCTCTTTGGCTAGCTGATAGTGGGTATAGCTTGGGGTGTTAATTACCACCAGTTCTATCTCTTTATCGTTTAATAACTCATAAGTATGGTTGTAACTAATGAGGTTGGGGTAACGTTCGGAGGCCTTCTTTTCGTGTCGCTCTACAATTGCCTTAAACTTAAAATGCGGATTAGTACTCAAAAACGGCGCGTGAAACAGTTTTCCCGACATCCCGTAGGCCAACAACCCGGTTACAATAGCATCCATATTTAATTTGTTAATTTGTTGATTCGATAATTTGTCAATGACGCGCCTTGATTTGTTGATTCGATAATTTGCTAATGGTCTCGCGTTCCCGACAAATTAACGAGAATATTTCCAAGCCGCTTAATAATTGTCAAATTAACTAGTCGCCGAATTGACTATTTATATAACCCTTAAATCGGCTAATTGTCACGTTGCCGAATCGACAAATTGGCTAATTAACAAATTGACAAATTATCTTCAAAAAGTTTTTATTTTTGGGCTCATTTAATCAATTGATATGGAATTTCCTGCCGAATTAAAATACACCAAAGACCACGAATGGATCCGTGTTGAAGGTAACCAGGCTTACATTGGTATCACCGAGTTTGCACAGCGCGAATTAGGCGACATCGTTTACATCGACATCCCGTCTGTGGGCACCGAAGTTGGTAAAGATGACGTTTTTGGTACTGTTGAAGCAGTAAAAACTGTATCAGACCTATTTATGCCGGTTACTGGTACTGTAGAAGAAATTAACTCTTTATTAGAGAGCCAACCAGAACTGGTAAATACAGACCCTTACGGCGATGGCTGGATGGTGAAAATCACCCTGCAAAATGCCGACGACGTTAACACCCTGCTTTCTGCAGAAGATTACCAATCTGTTATAGGCGCTTAATGCTGCAAAAACTCAAATATCAGCGGTTCACAATTTTGTGGTCGGCTTTTATATTGGTAATGTGCAATATCTCATTAGGCAAGGTCGGCGAATCACATTTGTTTTTCGCCGGCTTTGATAAATTAGTGCATTGCGGCTTCTTCTTTTTGTTTGTGGTATTGGCCGCCAACGGTGTTATCAGCCGTTATAAAAGGATATCAACTGCCGCAATTTTTCTACTTGGTTTTCTTGGCGTTCTTTTCGGGGCATTGATAGAAGTTTTGCAATTATACGTGTTCACCTGGCGCGATGGCAATTGGCCCGATCTTTTTGCCGATGCAGTTGGTGTTGGCATGGCCACATTTAGCATCCTGGTTTTAAACTCAGCATTCAAATATGCAAAAGCATAAAATATTTTTAGCGATACTGGTACTAATCTCTGTTACAGCATCCTCATGCGGGCTATTCCACAAAAGCTGTAACTGTCCGCACTTTAGCAAGGTTACACCCTTTGTTAAATCTAAGGCTTCCGTACCTGCGTAAATTATTAGCGGCCCATCCCGATTAGTTTTGTGATGAAGAAGTAATTTTTTGGAAACGAACAGAAATGCCGGGTACTAATTTGGATTTAATTTAAATAAGGGATACATTTGTCGCATTATCAAATAAAAAAAGATGAAGCTTTCGCAACTTAAAGTAGGTGGTAAAGGGATTGTAAAGGAGTTTACAGACCTAGAAATGTCGATTAAGTTGATGGAAATGGGCTGTTTACCTGGCGAAGAGATAAGTGTTGAAAGAGTTGCCCCCCTTGGCGACCCAATTGCTATCAATGTATCCGGATATCAGTTAAGTTTACGTAAACGCGAAGCTTCAACTATCATATTACTGTAGTTGGAAGTTGAAAGCAGATATTAGAGTTGCACTTGTAGGAAATCCCAACACCGGTAAATCAACACTTTTCAATGCTTTAACCGGTTTAAATCAAAAAATCGGAAATTTTCCGGGGGTTACGGTAGATAAAAAAACGGGCTACAGCGAGCTGCCCGATGGCCGTAATGCCGAGATAATAGATCTTCCCGGCACGTATAGCCTCTACCCCAAAAGCCGCGACGAATCCATTGTATTTTCTGTATTAGCTGATCGAAAAAGCACCCATACGCCCGATTTAGTGGTGGTAATTTTGGATGCGTCCAACCTTAAGCGGAACCTTTTACTTTATACGCAGGTTGCCGACCTGAAAATCCCTGTAATAGTTGCCCTCAACATGATGGACCTTGCCAAAAGCAACGGTATTTCCATTGATATTGATGCATTCGCAAAAAAATTGGGTGTACACGTAGTACCAATCTGCGCACGCAAGCTAGAGGGCATAGATAAGCTGAAACAGGCTATTTCTTACGCCAACAAATTGGCGCTGCAACAAAATACCATTGATGTAGAAGCTATAGCCCCACAGCTGATTGCACAGATAGGCGAAGAAATGCAGGTAGAGAATCCCTATTTTGCTTTGCAGTTGGCTCATCAGCACGAGCACCTTTCTTTCCTTTCTATTCCTGAAAGTGACCGGATAGAGGAGCTGGAGCAAGTACACGCTTTTCACTCGCAAAAAGCGCAGGCTACCGAAACCATAGCCCGCTATAATTATATTAACGATCTGCTTTACGACACCGTGCATAAAGCGGAAAGCGCCGGAGGCGAAACCTGGAGCAACCGGATTGATAAAGTATTAACCCACCGGGTATTTGGCTTTATTATCTTCTTTGCTATCCTGATGTTCATTTTCCAGGCTATTTTTGCCTGGTCGGCCTACCCGATGGACCTGATCTCGAACCTGTTTGTTTGGGTAGAGCAACTGGTGCATGATTATATGCCTGCTGGCCCGCTCACTAACTTACTGTCAGACGGCGTATTGGCTGGATTAAGTGGTGTAATGGTATTTATCCCTCAAATTGCCATTCTGTTTGCCTTTATTTCCATTTTAGAAGATACCGGCTATATGGCCCGCGTTACCTTTATGATGGATAAACTGATGCGTAAGGTTGGCCTTAACGGAAAATCAGTAGTACCGCTCATAGGTGGCTTTGCCTGTGCTGTGCCATCTATTATGAGTACCCGCACCATCGAGAACTGGAAAGATCGCATGATTACCATTATGGTTACGCCGCTGGTTACTTGTTCAGCACGTTTACCTATCTATACGCTATTAATCGCCCTGGTGGTGCCCAATAAAAACGTGTGGTGGATATTTAACATGCAGGGCCTGGCTTTAACTGCCATGTATGTTTTAAGCCTGGTATCGGCTGTGGTGGTAGCCTTTGTAATGAAGTTTATACTTAAAGGCCGCGAGCGCGGTTACTTTATTATGGAGTTGCCTGTTTACCGCATGCCACGCTGGAACAACGTGTTGCTTACCATGTACGATCGTTCTAAAGCCTTCGTGGTGCAAGCCGGTAAGGTTATTATTGCTGTATCGGTAATTTTATGGGTACTGGCATCATACGGACCCGGTAACCGTTTCGAACGTATCGAACAAAAATATAGTCAGCCCCAATACACTAAAACTGTTCCCGAAGCCGATCTTAAACGTATGGTTGCTTCCGAAAAATTGGAGAACTCGTACGCCGGTGTTTTAGGCCATGTTATGGAGCCCGCTATTAAGCCCTTAGGCTTCGACTGGAAGATAGGTATAGCGCTCATTACATCTTTCGCTGCACGCGAAGTATTTGTGGGCACAATGGCCACTATTTACAGCGTAGATGGCGATGCAGATAATATTCAATCTGTACAACAGAAAATGGGCAATGCTAAAAATCCGCAAACAGGGCAGCCTGTATTTACCTTCGCGGTGGCATTTTCGCTCATGATGTTTTATGCCTTTGCCATGCAATGCGCAAGTACCGTGGCAACCGTATATCGCGAAACCAAAGACTGGCGCTGGCCGGCCGCCCAGTTTGCTTATATGACGGTGCTGGCTTATACCATTAGTTTTATTACTTATCAATTGCTGAAGTAAACTTTACACGGCTATCTATTGTGAGTTGGCAGTAAGGTTAAATACTGTTGAATTATCCGCGTTACTATTATTTTTATCAATTTTCTTTAGATCAAACTTAATTGCGTTTAGTAAAAATTCCGCAAATTCATCTTTAGCCCCAGTACCATCTGGGGTATTTAATTTCCTATTTATCGAACCTGTAAATAAATCAACTACTTGAATGTACAAGTTTTTAGCTGAAGAAACTGCGATGAAATCGCCCACGTACAGACCTTCTATTTTTTGGCTATTTATGCGTTCCTTAATATTTTCTATTTTTAGTTGATCGCTTCCGGATTCATCTTCATCAATCCATGCCTGCAACAATCTCGGCAATGGCCCTCTTCCACTTTCATTTTCATCATTTACACCCTTAATTAGTAAATGATTGGTAAGATGAAGAATAGCTGAATTAACATCAGATAGTCCTTTATTTTTAAGAACTATTATCTTGAAACTAACTTCCGGAAACAAGGCTAAAAATTTGATGAAAAATTCCTTATAAATATTAACTCTATTAGACTTAATATCTTTAAAATGAAATTCATAATTTAAATTCTGATCTTTAACCCATTTTGTTAATTGATAACGTGCTTCTTCCTTAAAACGTTTCAACACCCACATTGAGCCTACAGAAAGAAATTCTTGAGTTTTTCCGGTTTCATCAATATAAACCGAATAGGTGGCAAGTCCTTTAGGTTTATCAGAAATAGCATCTTGTCGATTTTTCTCTTCCAAAACTCCTCTATACTTCCTAACTTTTTCATCAGCCTGAAACATCTTATATTCATTTTGAATTTTCGCCCGTATTCGCGAAAGAGAACTTAGCTTAGTCAGTTTAAATAAGTTTTCTTTTGTAATATCAGTTCCATTAAAGTTATCCGATTCGAAATTTCCCCAATATGCCCAAGCCAGTTCTATATCAGAGTTCCGGGCATCTATTGAATTGTTTAAAATTGATGCAACCTTGTCTTTAATATTTTCAATGTTACCGCTGGCTATATTATTGCTTAGCACCTTCTTCTCTTCTTCGATTCTTTGCAACTTGGCTAATTGCTTTTCATTTAATTCGTCTTGATGTGAATTCTCGTCGAAACTGTTTAATTCTTCATTTAAGTTTGGAGTTTCCATTTTATTAAGGTTAGGTTTATTATTGATAATCAATTACATAAATATATACATAAGATACTTTCTTTAGATAAAATCGCTCCAAACTTTAACCGAGAGTAAATTAAATTAAGACTATAGCAGGCTGATTTTCTTTTCTTTATCTTTGTATAGAGGTCCCCGTTGGAGAAAGTAAAAGTTTTAGAAAGATACATGCCACCTGCTGCAGCCCCGCTGATAGGCCGTTGGATTGATTATTTTAAGTGCGAGTTTAAGATCTCTCGCAACCGCAATACCAAATTTGGCGATTACCGCCCGCCTCATGCAGGCAAAGGCCATCGTATATCGGTTAACTATGATCTTAATCCCTACGCATTCCTGGTGACTACCGTACACGAGTTTGCACACCTGCATACCTGGAACGAGCACAAGCATAAAGCCAAACCACATGGTACTGAATGGAAGCAGAACTTTAAACGGATGATGCAACCATTTTTCGATCAGCAGGTATTCCCGGCCGATGTACAGAAGGCTATTACTAATTATTTAAATAATCCGGCCGCATCCAGCTGTTCGGATTTAAATCTGTACCGCTCCCTCCGCCAGTACGACGCTCCAAAAGAGGATATGCTGACCGTAGAGAAACTCCCGGCCAATGCTGTTTTCAAAATTAAAGACGGCCGCGTTTTTCGCAAGGGCGAGCAGCTACGCAAGCGTTTTAAATGCGTTGAAGTGAGCACGAAAAGGGTTTATTTATTTAGTCCCGTTGCGGAGGTGGAAGTGTTAGAAGCTTGATTTAGAATTTTCGCTATTGCAAGTGATAGCGTGGACAATCGACCGAAGGGCGCTCATTAATACCGATGAAAAAAACACGTCATTAATAATCTCGTCACGTACAGAGGCTTCCATTTCGTACAATCTATTTTTCATTAGGAAGGGTAGAGTGATTTTTGATTCGTCAGTGGATGTACTTTTTCTTTTCTCTCAAAAGAAAAAGTACCAAAAAGAAAAGTCGCAGCCGGGCTCTGTTGCTATGAACTTACAGTGGTTGGGCACTGCCTGTGGTTGCCGCAACATTGCCAATGCTGCACGAGGAGAGGTTATGTTAAGATAGGAGTTGGTTCGGCTCGATGAAAAGAGTCTAACCCCTGCGCGCGGTGGCCCAGACGCAAAAGCGGGGTCGAGGGTTGGATTTGTGCGGTGGAGCTTTTTTACGTCTTCATCTTTTGGTTACTTTTGGATCAAGCCAAAAGTAACAGCCCAACCCGCGGCGATTGAGCGGGACTGACTTAAATTACAGCACAAACAAATGATCTGGGTGATTACGTTCATTAAAGCACAGTCTCTGTCGGTCGGGGATTGCTTCGTTCCTCGCCATGACGTAGTTTTTTAAAACAAATTGCATATTTTCTAATATCTCAATAACCTCTCGATTGCCTCTTCCAATTGTGCATTAGCTAAGAACTGCTTTTCTAAGCCTGCATCCATAGGCACGGCTGTATCCAGGCTGGCGCAGCGCATAATGGGGGCATCTAAATAGCGGAAGCAATGTTCGGTGAGAGTAGCGGAAATCTCTGCGCCGAAGCCGCAGGTAAGCGTATCTTCGTGAAGTATTAAAGCTCTACTGGTTTTTTGAACCGAGGCTATACATGCTTGCTTGTCCCAGGGCTGCAGGCTGCGGAGGTCGATAATCTCTACAGAAACTTCGGGATGTTTATTAGCTTGTTCGATAGCCCAATGCACACCCATCCCATAGGTAATGATGGTTGCATCCTTACCTTCGCGCACGGTTTTCGCTTTGCCTATTTCTACATAGTAATCGCCATCGGGCACGGCGTCTGTTAAAGTGCGGTACAAGTATTTATGTTCAAAATACATTACCGGGTTCGGGTCGTCAATGGCGGCCATTAACAGCCCTTTGGCGTCAGCAGGTGTTGCCGGATAAACTACTTTTAGTCCGGGTGTTTTAGTAAACCAGGCCTCATTGCTTTGCGAATGAAATGGTCCGGCTCCTGTACCTGCTCCGGCGGGCATGCGGATTACCACATCGGCATTTTGCCCCCAGCGGTAGTACGATTTGGCAAGGTTATTTACAATCTGATTAAAGCCCACGCTTACAAAATCGGCAAACTGCATTTCTATTACCGATTTATAACCGTTGATGGCTAAACCCAACCCGGCTCCTAAAATGGCCGATTCACACAGCGGGGTATTACGCACTCGTTCTTTACCAAACTCTTTCATAAAGCCATCGGTAATTTTAAATACGCCGCCGTAGTCGGCAATATCCTGCCCCATCAGCACCAGGTTAGGAAAGTTTTGCATCGATAACCGCAGCGCATCGCCAATGGCATCCATGTAGCGCCTTGGTGTGCTCGAGCCTTCGCTTATATTTGTGGCTGGCGTGTGGGCTTTATACATGTCTGCCAGTTCGATATCAACGTCTGGTATTATATCGGGCTCCTGCATGGCCTTTTCTACCTCAGCCTCAATCTTGGGCACAAAATCATTAAAGGTATAGCTCACCCACTTGGGTTCTAATATATTTTGGCTTATGAGGTATTTCTCATAGCTGGTTACCGGGTCTTTTGCCCGCCAGCTGTCCAACAAATGCTGCGGAACATATTTTGTTCCCGAGGCCTCCTCGTGTCCGCGGCGACGGAAAGTGAGGCACTCAATCAATACCGGTCGGGGATTTTGCCGGATGCTTGTAGCCAGCTCGTTGATGGTGTGATAAACTTCGAGCAGGTTATTGCCATCTATCTGCCGGCCTTCAATACCGTAGCCTTTAGCACGGTCTACCAGGTTTTCGCATTTGTATTGCTCATTGGTAGTGGTAGATAAGGCATACCCATTATTCTCTATCAAAAATATAACCGGTAGGTTCCAAACAGCAGCTACATTAATGGCCTCGTGAAAATCGCCTTCACTGGTAGCGCCCTCGCCTGTGAAAACCAAGGTAGCTTTCTTTTTACCGGCCAATACATCGGCCAAGGCAATACCCGTAGCCACAGCCATTTGCGGACCGAGGTGCGATATCATGCCCACAATTTTATAATGATGTGTGCCGAAATGGAAAGAGCGGTCGCGGCCTTTAGTAAAGCCTGCTGCTTTGCCCTGCCATTGCGCCATCAGGTTAAATAAAGGTATATTGCGGGCGGTAAATACACCAAGGTTACGGTGCATAGGCAATATAAACTCGTCGGGTTGCATGGCTAAAGTGCTGCCTACAGCAATTGCTTCTTGCCCTATACCCGAAAACCATTTACCAATGCGGCCTTGCCGTAACAAAACCAGCATCTTTTCTTCTATAAGCCTTGGCCACACAATTGCTTTGTAAAAGTTCAGCAAAGTGTCATGACTTAGGTCTTTACGGTCGAAATCCATAGAGCTAAACTAATGAAATTTTAAAACTTTGTATGTTTGCCCAATTATCCTTCTAAATATGAAAAACGTTCTACTTACATTAATATTTTTAACCTTCGCTGCCGGAGCTGCTCACAGTCAATTTTTATTGCCCGAAGATTTTTTTCCTCACAAAGGCGATAACCTCAATCTGCATTTACTAAGCGGCGAAAGTTTCGGAAAGGGACAGGAGCAAAAGTTCGATCCAAAGAGAACGGCTAAAGTACTGTTGCTGGACGGCGGAAAACCAAATGATTTGACCAGCCTGATTAAGCTAGGCGAAGTATCCACTGTAAATGCCAAGCTGGAGAGTGCCGGCGTGGCTATGTTAGCTGTTGTTGAGCAAAGCGCTGACGATATTGACCGTAAAGAATTTATAAACTACCTAACCAACGCCGGGCAAGACAAAGCAGTTGACGGCTTGAAACAGTTTCAACAAAGCTTCAGATTAAAAAGCACCAATATCTTAAAAACACTGGTAGCCGTAGAAAAAAATGGTGGTGGCGTACAGGAGAAACCTCTAAAAGAAGATTACGAAATTATCCTGAAGCAAAATCCTTACAAAGGTAGCTATGGCGACGATGTTACCGGGGTATTGCTGTTTAAAGGAGAACCTATCAAATCGGAAAAAGTAACACTGATTATCCGTAGCCCGCGCGGTGTTGAGTTTCCGCAGCTTTTGGCTACCGACGAAAAAGGACTATTTTATTTTAAACTTAGCCGCGAAGGCACTTACATGTTACAATCGCTGCATATGGAGCCTGCTAAAGATCAAACGCTTGATTTTGAGAGCTGGCAAACATCATTCACTTTTGCGTTTAGCAGCAACAATACTATGCCGAATACTTATAAAGAGTTTGGCCTGGGCAATATGCACTAGTAGCCTACTCCGGCTATTTGATCAAGATCGAATTTGGGAAGTATCTGGTACCTTAATTGCACCAGGCCGCTCGAATAGGGTATTGTTTCAATCAGTTGCAGATCGGTGCGTTCTGTAATAGATTGGAACAATGCTTTACCACCTCCCAATATAGTTGGATGTACAGAAAGTAAAAACTCATCTATCAATCTGTTCTCCATAAAGCTACTTACCAGGGCGGCACCGCCGAAGAGCCAGATGTTTTTACCATCGAGATTTTTGATAGCCTTCACATCTCCAACGAAACTAGCATTTGAGATAATTTCTATGTTATCGTGCTGCACTTCGGCCAGCGTATCCGAAAACACATACATTTTGTTGGCGTTGAAGTGGTTGATGTCGCCGGTAGAGCTGATGAGCTCATAACTTTTGCGCCCTAAAAACAACGTGTCTATATCACCGAAAAATTCGGTTAGCCCATAATCCTGATCCATCAGGCACCAATCGTACTCGCCATTTGGGCCTTCAATAAAACCATCCAGGCTTACAGCCAGGTTCAAGATCACTTTACGCATTACTGAGCTTCGTTATGTTGTTTTTTCCATTGCTCGGTAAACGACTGATCTGCCACTTTGGGAAGTTCTCGATATTGACCGAAGCTCTTCTTAAAGAAAGTTTTTAGCAAAATGTTTTTGGTTTTACCCTTAAAAAAGTCCACCCACTTGCGGTTAAGCATTGCCTTTTTGAACATGCTCCAACCCCATTGTTCTTTTTTAGTAACCAGCTGCTCTCTTACCGCATCACGACGGTTAAGCAATAGCATTTTATGGATATCTATTTTAACAGGGCAAACTTCGGTACAGCGCCCGCAAAGGCTCGAAGCATAGCTAAGATGTTTAAACTCCTTCATCCCTTGCTCGTGCGGGGTAATAACGGAGCCTATAGGCCCGCTATAGGTGGTGTTATAACTATGTCCGCCGATGTTTTTATAAACGGGGCAAGCATTTAAGCAGGCTCCGCAACGAATGCAATATAACCCCTGGCGTTGGTCTTTTTGGGCGAGCAGATCGGTACGGCCGTTATCCAGTAAAATAACATACATTTCCTCCGGACCGTCGGATTCTCCCGGCTGCCTTGGGCCGCTTAAAATGCTATTATAAACTGTAAGATTTTGACCGGTGCCGTGTGTAGAAAGCATTGGCCAGAATAAGCCCAGATCACTCAACGCGGGGATAATTTTTTCGATACCCGCAATGGCAATATGTATTTTGGGAAACGAGGTACTTAAACGCGCGTTACCTTCATTTTCGGTAATGGCAATGCTTCCGGTATCGGCAATTAAGAAATTAGCCCCGGTAATACCTACATCGGCCTGCACATACTTTTCTCTGAGCAACTCGCGTGCTTTCATGGTCAGTTGCTCGGGCGTTGCATCTATCGGCGTGCCGAACCGTTGGTTAAACAGCTCTGCTATGTTCTCTTTAGAGAGGTGCATGGCAGGTGTTACGATATGGTAGGGCTTTTGGCCGAGTAACTGTACAATATATTCGCCCAGATCTGTTTCGAGCGACTCGATATGGTGACTTTCCAAAAACTCGTTAAGGCCAAGCTCCTCAGTGGTCATAGATTTTGACTTCACTACCGTTTTAGCCCCGGCGCGCTGAATAATGTTCAGGATCTCACGGTTGGCTTCTTCGGCATCATTGGCCCAAATTACCTTGCCACCCCTACGTTGGAAATTTGCCTCGAACTCGGGCAAAAATTTATCCAGGTTTTCCATTACCCGCCACTTGATCACATGCGATTTGCGCTTGGCATAATCGAGGTTAATCATTCTGGCGAGGCCTTTAGCCACGGCAGCATCATACTTACCAATATTATAATTGATAATCCTCCGGTGCTCAAGGTCAAAAGCCTTATGGTCCGATGCTACGTCAAATTCTTCGGCAATGGTAGGCATATCAGCTAAATTAAATTTTTTGCAGGTAATAAAAGAAAAAAGCGGCTCGAGGCCGCTTTTTTCTTTTATTGGAGTCGGGAAGTCAATGAGTCTGAAAGATCTCAATCAACTCCTTTTTTCGGACTTTACTAACTTTCGGACCAATATTATTTACTTTCTGTAACCACGTCAACTACCGGGCGTTGGTCGCGGTTGGCTAAATCCCAGCCGGTGTAAAATACCAGTTGCGCACGTTTAACTAACAACGGGAAGTTGATTTTGCTTACTTCGTCGCCTGGTTTGTGGTAATCCTGGTGCTCGCCATCGAAATAGAAAATGATCGGCACATTGTGTTTAGCGAAGTTATAGTGGTCAGAACGATAGTAAAAACGGTTCGGATCGTTAGGATCGTCATATTTATAGTCTAATACCAGGTTAGTGTATTTGGTATTAGCTTCCTCGTTTACTTTATGTAGCGTGGTACTTAGCATGGCCGAACCAATTACGTAAACATAATCAGACGAATCTGCTTTGCCCTGATGCTCAAAGCCGGTACGGCCAATCATATCAATATTTAAATCGGCAATGGTGCGATTTAAAGGAATAACCGGATGATCGGTATAGTACTCCGAACCTAGTAAGCCTTTTTCTTCGCCCACGTTACCTAAAAACAAAATGCTGCGGCGCGGGCCGTGGCCTTGCTTTTTAGCTTGAGTAAATGCTGTTGCAATTTCGAGGATACCTGTTGTACCAGAACCATCATCGTCGGCACCGTTGTTAACTTTATCCGGGCCATTAGGGTTTAAACCAATGTGGTCGTAGTGTGCCGAAAATACCAACACTTCGTCTTTTAACTTAGCGTCAGAACCTGGCAGAAAGCCTACCACGTCAACCGCTTTAGCGTCTTTAGTAATGTATTGGTAGTTTACCGTAATGGCAGCTTTAACAGTTTGAACCTGCGCAGCCTCTACAATTTGGGCATACGTTTTACCACTGTTTTTCAGTAACTGATCGGCAATAGCGCCAGTGATGCTGAAATAAGGGACAGTAGCATTTGCTGTAGCGCCATCCTTTTTCAAGGCAATACGCTCGGCCCCGTTAACACCACGCATACGCGCGTTGCTACTGGCTACTAAAATAAGCGCCGGTTTTTTAGCTTGTAAGGTTTTTAACACACCCATAAAACGGGCTGCAACTTGTCTGAAACTTTCGTTAGAGCCTGCTTTGGTTTCGTTAGCGACCAAAACAACTTTACCGGCAATATCTGTATTACCCAAATCAACGTCGGTGGCAGCTCCGATAAATACTACTTCGCTGGCATTGATAGTACCATTGGCAGTAATGCCACCGGCAGTATAATCTTTTCCATAAACAGGTTGCGAGCCGTTAACATCAAATGAGGTTACTTTGGCTGATGTTGAGGTAAGCGGTACATCTAAAAAGTATGAGCCATTGTTTGCACCCTGCAGGCCTAGTTTTTTAAATTCGTTAGAGAGATAATTGGCCGCCATATCGGCACCGCGGGTTCCTGTTTCGCGGCCTTCAAACTCGTCTGAGGCAATAATGCTCAGGTGCTTGGTGGCATCTTTTACGGTGATGTAGCCCGCAAACTTTTCGGCTACCGGATCTTTTTGTGCATAAGTGCAATTAACAAAAGCCAATGCACAGGCACTTAAGAATAATACTTTCTTCATTTTGATTAATAAGGGTTCGAGCTTGGGTCGGTATCGACTAAGCATTAACCACAAATATTGCAATTTTTGCAATATCGATTTATAACTTTATTGATACTTAAAGCTGGTATGTTACTGGAAATTAGCACGAAATTTTCCCCACTCGGGTAGCATGGCGGCCGCCTTCAAATTCGGTGGTTAAAAAGGTCTCGGTAATAGCTTTTGCTTCTTCTATGGTCACAAACCTCGCCGGGATGCACAGTACATTAGCGTTATTATGCAAGCGTACCAATGTTGCAACCTCGGTATTCCAGCATAAGCCTGCGCGGATTCCCTGGTGTTTGTTGGCTGTTATGGCCACACCATTTGCACTGCCGCATATAAGGATACCCAAGTCAAATTCACCATTTTCAACAGCACTGGCAACTGGGTGGGCAAAATCTGGGTAGTCTGCCGAGTCACTGCTGTAGGTGCCAAAGTCTTTTACTTCGGCAACATCCAGAAACGCTTGTATTGCTTGTTTATATTCAAAGCCGGCGTGGTCGGCACCGATGGCAATTTTAAGATCTTTCATTAATTTAAGCTTCCTGGGCCTGTCTAAGTTTTCTTTTTTCTACAGTACCAGCTACAACAATACCCACTTCATAAAGTACAAATAATGGTATACTTACTACGGTCATGGTAAGCATATCTGGCGTTGGTGTAATAACCGCAGCTATGATAAGGATGATTACAATAGCATAGCGGCGCCCTGCACGCATAAACTTTACGGTAAGAATACCAAGGTTTGATAAAATATAAATTAGGATAGGTAATTCAAAAACGATACCCGTTGCCAATGTAAGTGTGGCAACCGAAGATAAATATGAATCGACGGTAAAAGTATTCTCTATCTCCTTACTTACGCTGAGGTTAGCTAAAAAGCTAATAGATTCCGGCACGATAACATAATAACCAAATAGTATCCCGATAATAAACAATAAGGATGCGTAGAATACAAAACCGCTGGCTGCTTTACGTTCTTTCTCGTGGAGAGCGGGCTTAATAAAACGCCAGATTTCCCACAGCAAATAAGGAAAACCCAGGGTAATGCCTATTATCAAAGCCGAGTTGATTTCCAGCGTAAACTGGCCGGCCATTTCTGTATTTATAATTTTGCCCGGAATTTTATCAATACAAAAACCAGGCCTGTGGAGTGCCTCGCCAAGTTTACAAAGCATTCGATACGTCCAAAATGTTGGCTTTTTAGGCCCCATAATAATCGTGTCGAATATAAAATCGTAATAAATAAATGCCACTATCATGAAAATTATAATGGCAATTGAGGCACGAATCAAATGCCAACGAAGTTCTTCGATGTGGTCAAAAAATGACATCTCGGCCTCCATCGATTTACTTTTTTCTTTGATGGCCTTTACTATTCTATTATCGCTCATGTGTTCGGAAACAAAAATACCATTCTATTTATATTTAGAATGGTATGTAAAATTATAATCTATATACGGAAAATCGTTACTCAGCGTACTCAAATGTTTCCATAAATTTTGTGGTAAAGTTACCAGCCCTAAAATTAGGGTCTTGCAGCAATTGCAAGTGGAACGGAATGGTGGTTTTTACACCCTCTATCACAAATTCAGACAGTGCGCGCTCCATGGTGTTCAAAGCTTCTTCGCGGGTTTGGGCCACACAGATCAGCTTGGCAATCATCGAGTCGTAATTTGGCGGGATAATGTAACCAGTGTATACGTGCGTATCAACCCTTACACCATGGCCACCCGGAGAGTGGAAGTTGGTAATTTTACCCGGTGAAGGGCGGAAATTATTAGAAGGGTCTTCGGCATTTATACGGCACTCAATAGCGTGCATGGTTGGTTCGTAGTTTTTGCCCGAGATAGGGATACCCGCTGCAACCTTAATCTGTTCTTTGATCAGGTCGAAGTTGATTACCTCTTCGGTTACCGGGTGCTCTACCTGGATACGGGTGTTCATCTCCATAAAGTAGAAGTTGCGGTGTTTATCAACCAAAAATTCTACAGTACCGGCACCTTCGTATTTAACGGCTTTAGCACCTTTAATAGCAGCTTCGCCCATTTTTTTACGCAGTTTTTCTGTCATAAATGGCGAAGGGGCTTCTTCAACCAATTTCTGGTGACGACGCTGAATAGAGCAATCGCGCTCAGATAAATGGCAAACTTTACCGTATTGATCACCCACTACCTGTATCTCAATGTGGCGTGGATCTTCTACGTATTTTTCTAAGTATAAACCGTCGTTGCCAAAAGCAGCGCCAGATTCGGCACGGGCAGAATCCCAGGCCGGTTCAAAGTCCATATCATTCCAAACCACACGCATACCTCGGCCACCACCACCGGCGGTAGCTTTAAGTATAACAGGGTAGCCAATTTTGTTGGCAATGGTAATACCTTCTTTAACGGTGGTTAACAAACCTTCAGAACCAGGGATAGTTGGTACACCAGCCTTTTTCATGGTAGCTTTGGCCGAGGCCTTATCACCCATAGCGTTGATCTGATCGGCAGTTGCACCGATAAATTTAATACCGTACTCGGCGCAAATAGCAGAGAACTTGGCATTCTCTGATAAGAAACCATAACCCGGATGAATTGCATCGGCGTTGGTTAATTCTGCAGCTGAGATAATATTTGGAATATTTAAGTAAGAGTCGCGGCTGGCCGGCGGACCGATACAAACTGCCTCATCTGCAAAACGCACATGAAGGCTGTCACGGTCGGCGGTTGAATATACAGCTACGGTTTTAATGCCCATCTCTTTACAGGTACGTATGATACGCAGGGCAATTTCACCTCTGTTAGCTATTAATATCTTTTTAAACATGCTTTTAATTTGTTGATTTGTCAATTAGCTAATTTGTTAATTGTAATCATCGCTTAATAGTGATCATCAACAAGGGGCGCAAATTAACTAATTGATTGACAAATAATCGTTTTATTAATCTGTCAATTATTAGGTATCTGTATAACAAGGCTCATTAACAAATTGCCAAATCACCTCATTAACAAATTAATTACATCGGTTCTACTAAATATAAAGGTTGATCGTACTCAACAGGTGATGCATTATCAACTAATACTTTTACGATACGGCCAGAAACTTCTGATTCTATTTCGTTGAACAGTTTCATAGCCTCGATGATACATAATACGGTACCTGGCTTAATCTCGTCGCCAACGTTAACAAACGAAGGTTTTTCTGGGGTAGAAGAGCGGTAGAAAGTACCGATCATTGGCGATTTAACGGTGATGTAATTTGATGCATCTGCCGCTGGCGCTGCTGCAACCGGAGCCGCCGCGTGTTCAACCACAGTAGTAGCTACAGGAGCTGGCGCTGCAGCCGCCGCTGGTAATGCCGGAATAGTAGCATTAACGTAGGTAGGAGCCTGCTGCGTTTTTATCGTGATTTTAAATTCTTCCTGCTCAATTGAGACTTCGCTTACACCTGCTTTGGCAACAAAGCGAATCAAATCCTGTATTTGTTTAATATCCATGTTTAAGTGAAAAATTGGTTGGATAAAGATTAAATATCTAAGTTATAACAAAATAAACGAAAAAAGTTGAGCGAAATTAATACGCCCATTTGATGTACATGGCGCCCCAGGTAAACCCACCGCCAAAAGCAGCAAGCACCAGGTTATCGCCTTTCTTAAATTTGCTTTCCCACTCCCATAAACAAAGCGGTATGGTACCGTTGGTGGTATTACCAAAACGCTCTATGTTAATAATAACCTTATCTGAGTTTACACCCATACGGTTTGCGGTAGCATCTATAATACGTTTATTTGCCTGGTGTGGTACCAGCCATGCAACATCGTCAGACTGGAGGCTGTTGCGCTCCATTACTTCGGCTGCAACATCGGCCATGTTGGTAACGGCAAACTTAAATACGGTTTTACCCTCCTGGTAGGCATAATGTTCGTTCGCATCAACGGTTGCATGCGTTGCCGGGTGTAGAGAACCACCGGCTTTCATGTTTAAAAACTCGCGGCCCGAGCCATCGGTTTTTAAAACAGAGTCTAAAATTCCGAAACCTTCTGTATTAGGCTCAAGCAGGGCACAGCCACAGCCATCGCCAAAAATAATGCAGGTTGCGCGGTCCTGATAGTTAATGATAGACGACATTTTATCGCCACCTACTACCAATACCTTTTTATAACGGCCGCTCTCTATAAAAGAAGCGCCGGTAGCTAAACCAAACACAAAGCCAGAGCAAGCAGCCTGCAAATCGTATCCCCACGCATTTTTAGCGCCTACTTTATCTGCTAAAATATTTGCCGTAGCCGGGAAAGGCATATCTGGTGTGGTAGTACAAAAAATTATAAGTTCAATTTCTTCGGCAGAAATGCCGCGTTTTTCGAGCAGGCCTTTTACGGCTGGTACGGCAAGGTCTGAAGTGGCAAGGCCCTCGCCTTTGAGGATACGACGCTCTTTAATACCAGTACGACTGGTAATCCATTCGTCGTTTGTATCTACCATTGTTTCCAGCTCCTGGTTAGTAAGTACATAGTCGGGTACGTAACCATTTACAGCTGTAATAGCAGCATGTATTTTTTGCATTTTATATAAATATCTTGTTACTGAAAAGCCTGTTTTATTTTCTCAATCAAACCGCTCTCAACCATATCTCTTGATAAAAGCACCATATTTTTAATAGCTTCGGGGTTAGAGATGCCATGCCCTACCACAACAGGGGCATTAACACCCAAAATAGGGCTGCCACCATATTGCTCATAGTTAAAGCGATCAAAGAATTCGTCCCTCAGGCCCTTTTTCATGGTAATCACGTAAAAAGACTCGGCCATTTTCAATATTACATTACCGGTGAAACCATCGGCAACAATTACATCGGCGTGATCACTAAAAATATCACGCCCCTCCACATTCCCCACAAAGTTAAACAGCTCAGTTTCCTTCATTAAAGGATAGGTGGCCAAGGCAAGCATATTGCCTTTCTCCTCCTCTTCGCCAATATTAACCAGGGCAACGCGGGGTGTTTTAATGTTGTAGATAAGCTCGGCGTAGATGCTGCCCAACACGCCAAATTGCAGCAATGTTTCGGGCTTGCAATCGGCATTGGCACCTACATCCAACAAAATACCCAAACCGCCTTTCAGTTTGGGTACAATGGATGCCATGGCAGGGCGGATAACGCCCGGAATACTTTTTACGCTAAATACAGAACCCACAAGCATGGCGCCTGTGTTTCCGGCCGATGAGAAGGTATCGATCTGGCCCTCTTTAAGCATTTTAAAGCCTACGCTTATGCTCGAATCGGGTTTCTGAACGATTGCTTTGGTTGGATGTTCGCCCATGCCTATCACCTCGGTGGTATGCACAAACTCAAATTTATCAGCACTAAAACCCTGCTCTTCGAGCAAGGCTAAAGCCGTTGGCTTGTCACCAATAAGTACAAGCTGATGATCTGCTGATAATACTTTACAGGCTTCAATTGCCCCTAAAACGGTTGCTTTGGGAGCGTAATCACCGCCCATAATATCCAAGCCAATCTTCATTTCGGAAAATTAACTTAAGCTACTGCAGTTTTTTCAACAAGGATTTTGCCGTTGTAGTAAAGGTTACCATCAACAGTATAAGCTCTGTGTGGTAAATGCACAGTGCCAGTTGTTTGACAAGTTGTTAAACCTGGAGCTTCTGCTTTGTAATGCGTTCTGCGCTTATCTCTTCTCGATTTCGAAAATTTCCGTTTTGGATTTGGCATAACTTTCTATTTTATGATCATTTAAATTTTTTGAGTGCATCCCACCGTGGGTCATGCTGCTCATTGTTTGTTTCACTTCCACCCTCCAGTTGTTTTAACCTGTCGAGCATTTCTTTATCACAATATGGGGTATTCCCCTCGTCGTTGCACCGCGTAAAAAACGGCACCGCAACGGTTACATATTCATATATTAACCCTGCAACGTTTATTTCAAAATCGTTTTTTTTCAGGGTGATGATCTCCTCATCCTCGTCTATTTCCTCGTCGGCAAACTTAGCGATCTGCTGCTCGTGTATATCCAGCGGTTGCGGATATGGCGATAAGCATTTGTCGCAAGTAAGGTCGATACTGCCGGTAATTTTAAAGTCGAGAATAAGCATTGTTTCCTGCTTATCCAGTTCAACCGTGCATTGCAGGTTGGCCTTCTTTACCAGCGAGTATTCAAACTCGTCGAAAAAAGCATCTGTTATAGCATACTCAAAAAGATGCTTCCCAAGCTTAAGGCCTGTAAAAGGAATCGAATATGTTTTTAACGATTTCAATGAGCGATAATTAGCCCGCAAATGTAGGGATTTTTTCAACAAACCGAAAACGTTTTTTCGGAATTGTTTTTTAGGTCGATTTTAAGCGGCGGAAAGGGGATAAAAGAGGAGGGGATGAATGAAATTCTAACACCTGTTTTCGCCAGTAAAGTTTCTATTAGCTTCTTAACGTTTGTTGGTTAATTACTTGCGGAAGGACGATGCTGTTGTTAACGATGAACGGTTGTGTCATTATTATTGTCAGCCCGCTCATAGCCACGGAGGCCTAGTTACTTTTGGCTTGATCCAAAAGTAACCAAAAGATCAAGACAGAAAAAAGCTCCAACGCACAGGCCTGCCCTCGGCCCCGCTTTTCTGTCTGGCCGCCCCTCTTAAAACAACGACGTTTAAGAAAAAGAAGGGTATTATCCTTATTCTCAATATTTCGTATCCATCAAAAAAGCCTCCCGGCTTGCACCGGGAGGCTTTTAACACAACAACATCAAATTTTTATTCTTCTATCTTAAATTCGTCGGCGTTGTTTTTGGCAGACGGCATCTCTTTCTTTTCGATAAGGTAAGAGATAAATAAGCCTAAGCCACCAAATACCGCTATGAGTGAAAAGTAAATCGCTTCGTTATCGCTGTCGTTACCAAAAGCGGTACGATCTAACAGGTAAGCTAAAAACAAACCCAAACCAGAGCCAATTAATAGCAAGCCCCATTTAAGGTTTTGAAAAGGAGCCGATTGCGGCTTGTAACGGCGGGGGTCCATACCTCGCTCTATCATGGCCATGCGCTCGCGTTTGTACAAATAAACGATACCAAAGATTGTTAAGAACATTGCAGTTGGTACCACGATCGGAATCAGTATTTCTGGGCCTTCCATTGTAATTTATATTTTAATTGTTTAAAAATTTTGTTTCGTTAAGCACACCCTAACTGGTGTATTTGTAAGCTATGACTACCTGTTTTTAAACGAGGTTACACCTTGATTGAAAAAAATTAAAAAGAGTCAAGAATCGAGAATCAAGAGACAAGAGTGTAATATATAGTGGCAGTGGTGAGTGGCAGTATGTGAGAAGACAATGGGCTATCAACCATAAACTTTAAGTATATATAGTATATAAACATCCGCCAAAAACTATTGACCAATGACTAATGACTATTAATCAATGAACTTTCTGCTAGGAACCATGATCTATCAACCATAAACTATAAATACCCGATAAATAACTTATTTTTACATCACCTGTAACCTGGCAATTAAACCGCGCGTCAGAGAGCTATATACAATGCAAAGTAAGCTAACCGACATAGAACTGATAGAACAGACCCTGAGTGGTAACCAGGCGGCTTATGCCGATTTGGTGAAACGCCATCAGCGTTTTGTTTTTACGTTGGCTATGCGTTTTGCCAAAAGCCGCGAGGATGCCGAAGAAATTGCGCAAGATTGCTTTATAAAGGCCTACCGGTCGCTATCGAGCTTTCAGCAGCAATCTAAATTCAGTACCTGGCTTTACAGTATTGTGTACACTACGGCCATGACATTTCTGCGTAAAAAGCGGGTGGACACCTCGTCTATCGACGATGAGAATGTGTACCTTCAATTAGAAAACCAGGGAGGAAGTTTCGACAACAACCTGGCAGAAAAGAAATCGCGGTCGTATTATGTTAACCAGGCTATATCGCAGCTACTGCCCGATGATGCAACCATTATCACCTTGTTTTACAACGGGGAACAGTCGCTGGAAGAAATTGCCGAAGCTTTAGGTATGGAGGCCAATACCGTTAAAGTTAAATTATTTAGGGCCAGGCAGCGTTTGAAAGAGAAATTAGAGAAGCTGTTAAAACACGAAGCTAAAGAACTGATATGAACAGCATAGAAGAAAAACTTTGGAATTATATTGATGGCACCTGCACGCCCGAGGAGCAGCAGGCCATTAGTATGCTGATAGAAACTGATGAGGTTTATCGCAGCCAGTACGAAGAATTGCTAGCCCTTAACCAGGAGTTTAGCAACCTGGAGCTGGACGAACCGCCTATGGCCTTTACCTACCGGGTGATGGAAGCCATACGTACCGAAGAAGCCGCAGTGCCGCTTAAAGCAGCTATTAACAAAAATATTATCCGCAGCCTGTTTGCCGTATTTGGGTTTATTATAGCTGCCGTTATCATATATGCCCTGTTTACAATTAATTGGAGCGCCGGCAGCACTGGTACCGCAAGCCTTAATTTACCCGAAGTTAAATTACCTGTAAACTTGCCACCTGCTAAAAATGTACTAAGCAGCGCACCTGTATTAAAAGCATTTTTCTTTTTTGATGTGGTACTTGGCTTATTTTTCTTCGACGCTTACCTGCGCAAGCAGCGTGCGGCCAAACAGTTTTAGGCCTGTTTTACCGAAATGTGTACACGAGTGTATAACATTGTAAACACTATGTGTACAAAATTCTACCATCTTAGTGTAATGGAATTCCCCACAAAAGCCTCTTGAGCATCTCAAGGGGCTTTTGACGTTTTAAGACTGTGTTATTTTGACACAATACTTTTGGTACAGTAATTGTATTACCATACACGAACTGGTAAACTTACCGGTTTAATTGTGATAAGGTTTAGGTTGAAAGTCCCCCGGTGCAAGACTGGGGGGCTTTTTATTTATACACAGTTTTTTGCGAGTCTTTATAGTTACCTATTTTAATTTTGTCATCCCGAGCGATAGCGAGGGATCTTCTACTCTTTATAATAAGGCTTCTCACATCTATCCTGGTGCCAAATTGCAGATTTACTGAATTTTACCGTATAATTGCCTACCAATTTACCAAACCTATTATCATGAAAATTACCACGACAGCGGCCCTGCTAATTGTAGTTTTATGCCTATTTTTCTTATCGGCATGTAAGAAAAACAAGCCGGCAGAAGAAATTCATATCGAACAACCACCTTCAAATAACATTATTGGCACCTGGAATCATATCGAATATTTTGCAGGATATTCTTTAGGTGGAGATTTTAAATGGCACCCCGTAACATCAGTTGAAGCCGGTATCTCCGTATTTAACGCCGATAGTAGTTTCTTTACCAACTCTGTTCCCAGTTCCAATTTTCCAGCTTCCTTCAGCATAAAAAACGGGAAGCTTTATATTAAATTTAAAACGTATACCGATGATCTTCTTTTAGAGAAACTCACCCAGGATACCCTAATTACAAGCCGCAGGGTTGATGAAGGAAAGATAAAATATAAGTATTTGAGGGTTAATTGATTGAGGCTGCAAAACAGTTTCCTCCCACGGGAAATTGGGGAAGGGTTTATACATATTACGTGGAGAGACTAAAAATGAAAACGATATTAACCATTCTATTTATAGCTATAGCTTCCGCCACGCATGCTCAGCAAATTTATTCGGCTGGAACAATGAAGGGTGCAAGTCACACCTACATTGTCAAGACAAGAGATTTTCCATCAAACAGGCCACTGGTATCCATTGCGAATACTCAAAATAAAACAAGTGAGCAGCGCATGAAAAGCAACCGGCTCGATTATGTAGATCCGGTACTTTTAGGTGTGAAAATAAACAATGCCGCTTTAAACAATATTTTTAAGGAGGAAATTGAGCCGTCGGTTTTTCAGCGGCTAGCCGCTGACGCTCAGAATTATGTAGGCCTGATCATACATTTTAAACAAGATGGTAGCGTACTGGATATGACATTTTCAACCCAGCAGACCTCTCCTATAACCCTGCGTATGTTTGAAAAGATTGAAGACCGGATAAAAGCTGAAATTACCGCCACCTTTAATCAAGACAAAATCCCGGCCATTGGGGCACCTGCTTACACTACCTTCAATTTCATCAGTCAATCCTATGTTATTTACTTTTATAAACTTAGGGAGCTTTAAAGGCCTTCCCGATAGCAACACACGCTGTCGCAAGTTTAGCACAGCGTAACTTGTGACAATATCTACTGTAAGCTTCCAGCTTACGTAAGGTGAAACCTTACCACATGTTAACCATTGGTTGAAAACCTGCGGTAGCGAGAGTAAGCCACAAACCGGCACGCTTGAAGTAGCCAAGGGCTTTTTGCTGACATCAGCATGGCAGCAAAAATACTTTTAAGTAGGTAAAAGTGGACGAGTAGCTGGTTTTAATGACTTAAAAGTCATCGATTCATCAATTTGACTATCAGTTAGACAACCCCATTTTCGAGCAAAATAATGACTTTTACGTCGGATTCCCGCGGACGACGTGGTCGATCCGATCCACGATCCACCACAACATGAAAATAAGGCATCAGTCCTACTTGCGCTCGCCCTTCATTTTCGAGGCTATCTGCACCGCTTCGTAAGCGTTTACTATACCGCCGCTTTTACATAGGGTGGCAAAATCAACTTTCTCTTTGGTGCCCGGCTTGTTAACCATCATGCCCGTTAACGGGTGTGCCGATTGCATCAACACCTGCTTTAACTGGCGGGCACTTAGGTCGGGATAGTATTCTAATACCAGCGCGGCTATACCTGCCGTAATGGGTGATGAAAAGCTGGTGCCATCTTCGGTCTGTGTTTCGGCGTTGATGGTTACCGAAGTTACTTGTACACCAGGTGCAAATAAATCAACATTCTTTTTACCATAGTTGGTAAAGTCGGCCGCCAAGGCATCGTCGGCTTTCATACCCGATGCGCCTACGTTGATGAGGTAATCTGCATCAGTGGCCGAGCCATCTAAGAAAGTATCGTTTGGATAGTCGGGCACGTCGTCAACATTCTGGCTGTCGTTGCCTGATGCCAGCACTAGCAGCACATCGTGCGCACCGGCATATTTTATGGCGGCGTCAACCCAATCCTTATGCGGAGATAGTTTTTTGCCGAAGCTCATGTTGATGATCTTGGCGCCATTGTTAACAGCATAATAAATAGCGTTGGCTACGTCCTTATCATACTCATCACCATCAGGCGAAGCCACTACGGACATGATGCGTACATTGTCGGCCACCCCATTAATACCATACCCATTATCGCGTACAGCGCCTATAAAACCCGCCACCATGGTGCCGTGGAAGGATTGGTCGGACTTTAAAATATTGTTGCCGTAAGGTTTATCTCTAAGCACATCGGGATTATCTCCTACCGTGCGTTTGCGCATATCCAGATCAGGGCTAATGTCATTGTTCAGTTTGGCGATGTATTCAGAGTAGTCTTTTAAAATCTTAACACTGGTCGCTTTGTCGCCGGCAGCGGAAAGTGTGGCATTCCACAAAAACTTAACATCTTTCAGCGTGTCATTAGTGGCGTGTACGCGGTTCAAATCCTCCAACGTAAAACTTTGGTCGGCTTTAAGTTTCAGTGCCTTTTTAATGATACCGCTGGTTTCAACCAGGGCGCTCATTATTGGGGTAAGCTGTTTAAGCTCGCTGCTGGCCTTGTCTACTGTCGAATCGCGCAGATGCTTCACGTGCAGCCAATAGGTATATTCCTTTTTATCGGTAGCGGTGGTCGCCGTAGCATTAATGTATTTAGGCTTCAGGCGCTCGTACTCGCGTACTTCTTCGGATGTTTCCTTACAATCGCATTTGTTCTCCGGTCCGCCTAAAAAGTTCCAGCCGTGTATATCGTCAACATAGCCGTTATTGTCGTCATCTTTGCCGTTACCGGGCTTTTCTTTAGGGTTAACCCATAAAACGGATTGCAGATCTTTTTGGGCGGTATCAATGCCGCTATCTATTGTGGTTACAACAACCGTTTTACTTTTTTTGCCTTTTAAAAACTGGTAGGCTTGGTTAAGGCTAATACCATAATAGCCATCGGCTTTAGCATCGAGTGTAAACCAATTGTTGGGCACCGGAGCATCGGTAGCCCGGTCTTGTGCATCGGAAGAAAAGGAAGTTAATAAGCTTAAACAAATAACATAACCGGCAACACGCGCAAAAAAAACATTCATTAAAATAACAGCAATATATGGTCTACAGATCAAATTTTATACCCTGGGCCAATGGTAAATTGGCAGAGTAGTTAATGGTATTGGTTTGACGGCGCATATACGATTTCCAGGCATCAGAACCCGATTCGCGGCCTCCGCCAGTCTCTTTCTCGCCACCAAAAGCCCCCCCAATTTCGGCACCCGACGTTCCAATGTTTACATTAGCTATCCCGCAATCAGAACCCGCAAATGATAAAAATTGTTCAGCCTCCCGTAAATTATTAGTAATTACAGATGATGACAAACCCTGAGGCACACCGTTTTGGAGTGCGATAGCCTCATCAATGGTTTTATACTTAATAAGGTAGAGTATCGGAGCAAAAGTTTCGTGCTGTACAATATCGAAGTGATTCTCTACCTCTGCAATGCAAGGCTTCACATAACAACCCGATGCATAAGCTTCGCCTTCCAACACACCGCCTTCTACGATAAATTTACCGCCCTGGGCTTTGCAAGCTTCAATCGCCGCCAAATAAGTGTTAACAGAATCGTGATCAATCAGCGGACCCATGTGGTTATGCTCATCAAGCGGGTTGCCTATGCGGATCTGAGCATAAGCACTTGCCAACTTTTGTTTCAAAGCCTCATACTTGCTTTCGTGGATAATTAATCTGCGTGTTGAGGTGCAACGTTGCCCGGCTGTACCCACAGCACCGAACACCGCGCCAACCAAAGCAATCTCATCGTTAGCGTGCTCGCTGACAATTACGGCATTGTTGCCGCCGAGCTCTAACAGGTATTTTCCCAACCGTTGGGCCACGGTAACGGCTACGGCTTTACCCATGCGGGTTGAGCCCGTTGCAGATACCAGAGCGATGCGTGAATCGGCTGCCAGTCGCTCGCCGATGTTGCGATCTCCGATAACCAGGCACGATACGCCTTCGGCAATATTATTTTTAGCAAACACCTGTTGTACAATGTACTGGCAGGCAATTGCGGTTAAAGGTGTTTTTTCTGATGGTTTCCAAACGCACACGTTACCACATACCCAGCTCAACATACTGTTCCAGCTCCAAACTGCAACCGGAAAGTTAAATGCTGAAATAATACCAACAACTCCCAGCGGGTGGTATTGATCATACATACGGTGGTTAGCGCGTTCCGATTGCATGGTCGATCCATACAACTGACGGCTTAACCCTACAGCAAAATCGCAGATATCGATCATTTCCTGTACTTCGCCCCAACCCTCTTGCAGGCTTTTGCCCATTTCGTACGAAACCAGTTTGCCCAGTTCGTCTTTATTTTCGCGCAAAGCAACTCCTATTTGGCGTACAATTTCGCCACGCTTTGGTGCTGGCAGGGTACGCCATTGCTTAAATGCTTCAGTTGCTTTATCAGCTACGGCATCGTAATCGGCCTCTGTTGCCATTTGCACAGCTGCTATCTTTTTACCGTCAACCGGCGAAATAATTTCTTTAACAAAAGCCCCTTCACTGCTGCCCCAATGGGCACCAGTACTAAAAGCAGGGTTTATAGCGTTAATATTAAAATGATGGAGTACAGCTGCAATATCGACCATAACAAAAATTTTCTCCAAAGGTAAACATCTCACACAGGCATCCTATAACTGTTTGCTTAAAAGTTACAACGCAATAAATAGGAACTTAATATCAATCATTTACGAAAAGCGTGTGTTGAAAACGTTTATATGTTGAAAACTTAATTGTTTTATAAGGGTCTTATTATTGTAATTTAATTGACGAAAAGTGAAAGAAGATGTCACTTTTGCTGATATTACCAGTCTTAGTATAAAAAACCTATCGGATGGAAGAAGAATTTGAATTCGGTTTTACCGAGGATCCTAAGTTTTCCGTTGAAAGATACGAGGAAATGATCCGCAACCAAGATCAGTACTTTTTCGATGCACAGGCCTTTGAAAATATTATTGATTATTACATAGAGAAGAACGATCCGGCAAAGGCTTTACAGGTAGTAGAATACGCCCGCAACCAGCACCCCTTCGCGGCAGTGTTTTTAATAAAACAAGCACAGCTTTTAGTAGTAACCAACCGCATGTCTGAGGCATTTAGTGCCCTTGATAAAGCAGAAATGCTGGAAGCTTCTGAAGCTGACATTTACATTATACGGGGTAACCTGTATGAAAATATGGAGCGTTTTGCAGAAGCGCTGGAGAACTATGAAAAGGCCCTTGATATGGCCGAGGAGAAGGATGACATTCTGCTGCATATAGCGTACGTTTACCAAAGCATGGGCGACTATGAAGATGCAATATCGTACTTGAAACGCTGCCTGGAATACAATATGGAAAACCAGGATGCGCTGTATGAGCTGGCTTTCTGTTACGATGTAATGGACAACCAGCAAGAGAGCGTGCAGTTTTACATGCAGTACATTGATAATGAGCCTTACAGCTACGCAGCATGGTATAACCTGGGCAACGCCTACACCAAGCTCGGCCTGTTTGAGAAAGCTATCGATGCTTACGATTATGCCATATTAATTAAGGACAGCTTTGCATCGGCTTACTTTAATAAAGGCAATGCATTGGTTAACCTCGAAAAATTTGCGGAAGCTATTGAAGTATACCGCCAGACTTTCGAATACGAACAACCAAACGGCGACACCTATTGCGCAATTGGCGAATGCTATGAGAAACTGGAGCAAATGGACGAGGCGCGTTCGTTCTACAAGAAATCAGTTAGGCTGGATCCTAAATTGGCAGATGCCTGGTTTGGTATCGGTGTAACCTTAGATTTTGAAGAGCGTTACTTCGAAGCGCTGCACTTTTACAAAAAAGCACTGGATATAGATGCGCTTAATGCCGATTACTGGTTTGCCATTGCAGATGCCGAGTATAAATTAGGCAATATGGCCAAAGCCGAAGAAGCATACGAAAAAGTGGTTGAATTAAATCCGCTTGATGTTGATGCCTGGCTCGACTACTCGTCTATCATGTATGAGCAGGAGCGTTTGGTTGATGCTATTGAAGTGATGTCGCAGGCTATTAAGAACAACCCGGAATCGGCCGAGTTGTATTATCGTATGGTTGCTTACTTATTTGCCAAAGGCGAATACAATGAGGCATTGGCTCATCTCGAAATGGCCTTAACAGCCGACCCTGAGAAACACTATATTTTGTTTGATTATTTGCCTCAGCTGCAAAAAAACAAGATTATAGTGGATATCATTGCCCGCTATATGAAATAAAGTTATAATGACTTAGAAAAAACCAAACCAGTTTTACGGTTTGGTTTTTTTTGTGACCTTTGCGCCGATAGTACTTTTAGTTATAGCTTATAACCATAATTTAACAATGAATTACCATTTAGATAACTTACCCGAACGGACAGCGAAACCAAGGAGCAGCGGAATGACCATGATGATGGATAAAGGGCTTAGCTTACGCCAGGTTGAAGATTTTATTGAGGTAAGCGGTGCTTACACCGACATTGTTAAATTAGGATGGGCAACATCGTACGTTACGCCTAACCTTGATGCAAAACTGAAGCTTTATCGCGATGCCGGCATCCCTGTTTATTTTGGCGGTACCTTGTTCGAGGCGTTTTTGGTGCGTGGCCAATATGACGAGTATTGCCGCACGCTCGATCGTTACCAGATGGAGCATTGCGAAGTATCCGACGGTTCTATCACGATAGATCACGGTCTGAAATGTGAATACATTGCCAAACTGGCTAAAAACTTCACCGTAATTTCTGAGGTGGGTTCTAAAGACGTTACCAAAATCTTCGCACCATATAAATGGATCCAGTTAATGGAGGCCGAACTGGCAGCCGGCTCTTGGAAAGTAATTGCAGAAGCACGCGAAAGCGGAAATGTGGGCATCTACCGCGATTCGGGCGAAGTGCGCCAGGGTTTGGTTGATGAGATCCTTACCAAAATTCCGCAGGACACCATTATCTGGGAGGCTCCGCAAAAAGCGCAACAGGTTTGGTTTATCAAACTTTTAGGTGCTAACGTAAACCTGGGCAATATTGCTACTGCAGATGTGATTCCACTAGAAACTTTGCGCTTAGGTATCAGAAGCGATACGTTCGATCATTTTCTTAATCAACAGTAATTATTACTGATCTATAGCCGCTACACGAATTTTGCTTCAAGCAGAATTCGTGTAATTTAGCTTTCCTCACAATTGGCATAGTTCATGCCTTTAAACTCCTGTAATTCGTTCGTATTCGGGAGATTGGTATCAAACCTTTATATTTACCCGCTATACGACCAGGCTAAACGCTACTGATATGAAAACATACGGGATTATAGGCTACCCCCTTTCTCATTCGTTCTCGCAGCAATTTTTCACCGATAAATTTGCTCACGACAAAATTGATGGCGTTAGATACGACGTGCATCCATTACAATCTATAGACGATTTCGACGCACTTTTAGATAAGCATCCTAATCTGTGCGGCCTTAACGTAACCATACCGCACAAGGTTGATGTAATTAAATACATGGACTGGATGAGCGTTGAGGCAAAAGAGATAGGTGCAGTAAATTGTATCCGCATTTCGGCTGAAAGTCCGGTTACCGCGGCTCTTACCGGCGAAGTGGGTATCGAGGGAAAAAACTTTATGCTAGAAGGTTTTAATACGGATGCATATGGTTTCGAAACATCGCTAAAGCCATTGCTTAAACCGGCACATAACAAGGCATTAATATTAGGCGACGGTGGCGCCGCCAAAGCGGTAAAGTTTGTTTTACGGAAACTCGACATACCATTTATTACGGTGGTACGCAAGCCTACGCCCGGCTGCACCTTATACCAAGACCTTACAGCCGAAATTATAGAATCGCATAAATTAATTATTAATACCACACCACTGGGCACCAGCCCCGATGTGGACGTTTGTCCACCGATACCATACGAGTTCATCGGCCAGGAGCACTTATTATACGACCTTATTTACAACCCGCCAACCACCCTGTTCTTAAAAAAAGGAATAGATCAGGGTGCAGCCATAAAAAATGGCTACGAAATGTTAGTATTGCAGGCAGAAAAATCATGGGAAATATGGAATTCAAAAGCACTGCATCCGTAGGCATCAAACTATTATGTATTGCAGTGTTGTTTATAGCTGCCTGTGGCAACAACCACGACTATGCACCCAAGCCCCGAGGCTTTTACAGAATCGTATTCCCCAAGCACGAGTATCAGGAATACACCGGAGGATGCCCCATCAGCTTTGAATACCCCGTTTACGCCAAACTGGAGCCGGATATGGCGCGAGGCGCAAAACCCTGCTGGTTAAACATGCAGTTCCCGGGTTTTAAGGGCACTTTACATTTAAGCTATCAGCCGGTTACATCTAAAAAGATATTTAACGAATTGGTGGAAGATGCCCGCACGTTTGCTTTTAAACACACGGTTAAAGCTACATCTATTGATGAAGGCGTTATCCGCTTTCCCGACCGCAAGGTTTATGGCATCTATTACACCATCGATGGTAACGCGGCATCATCGGCACAGTTTTACTTAACCGATAGCACACAGCATTACCTGCGCGGCGCTCTTTACTTTAACTCAGAACCACGCCTGGATTCCATTCAACCTGTGCTGGATTTTGTAAAGAAGGATGTTGATGTAATGATCAAAAGCTTTAAGTGGAAAAAGTAAACTAATAAAAATTCTCATTGCGAGGTACGAAGCAACCTCGTAGCTGTGTATATCGAATAAGTACCGACGAGATTGCTTCGTACCTCGCAATGACACTATAATATAAGACCATGTCTACAGTAAAATCATTTACCAATAACCCATACCAGGAAAACACCTATCTACTCTACGACGAAACGGGTGAGTGTGTGATCATTGATCCGGGTATGGATACCGGTGCCGAGCAAAACGCGGTAGTTAACTTTATTAAGGATAATAACCTTAAGCCTGTTATGCTGCTTAACACCCATTGCCACATCGATCATATATTAGGTAATAAGTTCGTATTCGATCAGTACGGTTTAAAGCCACAATTTCATCAAGGTGAGCAATTTGTGATGGATGCCATGCCTGTATGGGCGCAGCAATCTGGGATCAGGTACGAGCTTTCGCCAAAGCCGGATACTTATTTGCCAGAAAGCGGAGAGATAAAATTCGGCAACACCACACTCGAGCTGATCTTTGCACCGGGACATTCGCCCGCGCACCTTTGTTTTTATGATAAAGCCGCCAACATAGTTATCGGAGGAGATGTGTTGTTCCGTAACAGTATCGGCCGTACCGATCTTCCTGGAGGCAATCATCAGCAGTTGATCAAAAACATCAAAGAAAAACTTTTTACCTTGCCCAACGATTGCACCGTATATCCAGGCCACGGCCCCGAAACAACAATAGGTTATGAGAAAGAAACTAATCCGTTCTTTTAGAGCCCCCCAGCCCCCTAAAGGGGGAGTAAAAGGCATAAGTTCCCCCTTTAGGGGGTTAGGGGGCTGCGCTTGAACACTTCTATCTACATAGCCAAGCGTTATCTTTTTTCTGTAAAAAAGATGCATGCCATTAATATCATTTCGGGTATCTCGATGCTTGGAGTGTTTATTGGCAGTGCCGCGCTTGTACTCATTTTGTCTGTGTTTAACGGGCTGGAGCATGTGATCTTGTCGCTCTATGATAACTTCACGCCCGAGCTTAAGATAGAACCTAAACTGGGTAAAACGTTTGATGCTAACAGCGCTGCTTTCAATAGCCTTCGTAAAGATCCAAAGCTATTTTCTTATACCCAGGTATTACAAGAGCGTGCCTTGCTTCGCTATAACGACCGACAGGTAATTGCCACAATGAAGGGCGTTAGCACCGATTTCTTAAAGAATCCGCGCTTAGATAGTACTATTATCAAAGGTTCATTTACCTTAAATGTATTCAATCAGCCTGCGGCCGTTTTGGGCGCAACCATACAAGGCAGTTTGGGTGTAAATGTGAACGATCCGCTTAGTCCGCTGCAGGTTTATTCGCCAAGCCGGAAGGCAGCTATAAACAGTATTAACCCTGCCGATGAGTTTACGGTGCGTTATGTATATCCTTCGGGCATATTTACCGTTCAGCAGGATTTTGACGACATGGTGATTGTGCCGATAGAGTTTATGCGCAATTTACTCGATCAACCTACACAGGTATCTGCCATCGAACTTAATTTTAAGCCGGGCACAGATATTAATAAGGCCGAAAACGACGTTAAAGACAGGATCGGTACAGATAAATACAGTATTAAAAACCGCTACGAGCAAAATACGTTACTGTATAAGCTGTTGCATTCCGAAAAATGGGCGGTATTTTTAATACTGAGCTTTGTTCTGGTAATTGCTATATTTAATATTATCGGCTCGCTAACCATGTTGGTTATTGATAAGAAAAAGGATATTGCTATATTAAACAGCCTGGGCGCAAAGCCTCTATTAATACAAGGCATATTTTTTTACGAGGGGATGATGATTTCTCTGGTGGGCTGCATAGGTGGCATGCTTACGGGCCTGGTTATTGGCCTGCTGCAGCAAAAATATGGCTTTATTGGCATGGGGAGCGGCCTCACGGTTGTAAGCGCTTACCCGGTTGAGTTTAAAATATCCGATTTTATATTGGTATTTTTAACTGTTGCGGGCATTGCGGTAATAGCATCGGGCATAAGCGCCCGGCTAAGTGTTAAAGGACTAAATGAATTTAAACAGGATTTATAAATTTGCCGAATGCAGTTAAGGCTGATCAAATATTTTACGCTTGCAGTTATTGTTTTCATTTGCTCGTGCGGTAACAAGCACAATAATGGCGACAATACAGTATACAAGGGCTTATATAGTTTTGGCCCCGATTCGAAATCATTTAAAGATTGCGACGATAATGGTCATGAGTTTTGGGTAACCGACGAGTCGGCCCAATTGGAATTGAAATATTCGCAAATGAATATCGAAAAACCTTACGTACCGGTTTATGTTGAAGTAGAAGGTGTAAAGGTAAAATCGGGCAAAGAAGGCCTGGGCGCCGAATTAGACAGCACCCTCATTGTAAAGAAGCTAATTAAGATTACTAAAGAAATACCACAGGACATGTGTAATTAAGGGTGAAAGCAAGTAAAGGTGTAAGGATGAAAGACAAAATGCTTTCATCTTTTAACTTTTTAACTTTTAACTTCTTAAATAACCTTATCCTCCCCTAACCATTATAAACACATGGAATCAAAACGCCAACAAAAATTTGCCGGAGTAATACAAGAAGATCTGGCCGCTATATTTCAGCGCGAGGGCATGAACTATCTACCCAATACGCTGGTTACCATTACCAAAGTACGCGTTACACCCGACCTGGCCATTGCACGTGTGTTTCTGAGCTTTTTTAACAACGCCAATACGCAACAATCTCTGGCAACTATTAAACAGCACGCCTCAGAGATCCGCTACAAATTGGGTGCCCGCATTAAGGACCAGGCCCGAATTGTACCCCAATTAGAATTCTTTGTTGATGATACCAGCGAATACGTTGAACGTATGGACAAAATATTCGACAAAATTAGCAAAGAAGATCGCCAGCCGGATACAGACAGCGAATAATTACGATGGACAAGGCTCTGCAACTCCGCAGCTATATTAGTGAGCATCCCAATGCTTTAAGCAAGGTGGTGGAGTATAATGCGGCCACCGACCATTTTTTTCAGCTGGATTTTACGGCCGCCAACAAGCAATTGAACCTCGACGACGTTACCGATACCGAAAAATTCGGCAAGTGGGTTAATGCACAGTTATTGCAGCATAACGCTCGTTTTGGCATTGGCGGTTATATGGAAAACCGCACCATTTACAGACGCAGTGCCTTGTTCGACAATTACGATGAACCCCGCACTTTACATTTAGGTGTCGACATCTGGGGTCCGTCAGGCACTTCGGTTTTTGCGCCGTTGGCTGGAAAGATCCACAGTTTTCAGGACAATAATCATTTCGGTGATTATGGCCCTACCATCATCCTGCAACACGATCTGGATGGCTTAACCTTATATTCGCTGTACGGACATTTAAGCCGCACGAGCTTAACAGCGCTTCAAGTTGGCGACAACATCCAATCGGGCCAAAAGATAGGCTCGCTTGGACATGCCGACGAAAACGGCAGCTGGCCGCCTCACCTGCATTTTCAACTGATGTTTGACATTGGAGATATGCGCGGCGATTACCCCGGTGTTGGCAAATTCTCCCAAAAAGAAAGCCTCGAGGTCAACATCCCCGACCCGGATATTATTTTACAGATACCGCCAACAACTATCATCCGATAAAATCGTTGTATATTTATTATACAATTGATCATCATGCGGTTGCGGGTATTATTATCACTTCTATTTTGTGCATTGCTATCAGTAAAAAGTTATGCGCAGCCCAGCTTTAAAGGTGGAACAGAAGCGTTTAACCAATTCCTGACAAACAATATCGTTTATCCCGAATACTCCCGGCAGAACTGTATACCCGCCACCATTAAAGTAAGTTTTAAAATTGATTCGGCAGGTAACGTAAACAATGCTACTGTGGTAGATGGTCCGGGTATAGATTTGGATGATGAGGCCATACGTGTGGTTAAATTGACATCGGGTAAATGGACTTTACCTCTTGGTTATAACCCAACTACTTCTGTCATTATCCCTATACGTTTTGTTCCGGATAATACCCGCTGCATTAACGTAACCGAAGCAAGTATTACACTGGCCATCAACAATTATAAAGCCCAGCAGGAACTGCAAAACGCGGTTACTAATTACTACAAAAACAAGCAAGCAGGTAAGGCCGACCCTGCCAAAGAGGGCCAGATATTGGTGCTTAAAAAGCAGCTTGGCTATGACGACGACTTTATTAGTGATATGCTGGAGCAAGCCGGCCAGAAATTAAAGCAAGGCGATCAATCTGGTGCGTGCGAAGATTGGAACTTTATCCGAAACATTGGCAGCAGCCGTGCCGATTCTTTTATTTTTAAATATTGCGGAGGGAATTAAAAGCAAGAATGATCGATCCTTTATGTCATTGCGAGGTACGAAGCAATCTCGTCGTACGTTATCGATGATATATTACAAGATTATTTCGTACCTCGCAAAGACACATTTTACAATGCTACCTCGTAGCCCAGGCTCTGTCGCCTTTTTTATAAGGCACATCGCCCTCATATTTCCCCGGGATGGCTACATAGCGTAATGCTTCGGTACAGCCAATCTTCGAAGTAAAGTAACCCAATAGAGTTAACTCCTTCACCATTTTAAAATAATGGTTGGGTGCTGTCTTCTCTTTTGTTTTATTATATTCCTTTTGCTCGTTATCGAGTTGGTTTAACACTTTGGTACGTTGCGGCACATCGCAGGCCATAAAATCTTTGCCAAATTGTTTTTGAGCTTCTTTGTTGATCTTTTCTTTGGCGGTTAAAAATATCTTCTGATCGTCTGGCGAATAACAGTCCTGCACCATTACCGCCATAAAGCCACCAACGTTGGCGGCCTTAGCGCCGGGAGTATTGGTGTCGGGGATAATGGTATTGCCTACTTCGTTAAAAAAATTGGCATCGTCCGTTGCAAACAAGTCTTCAACTTTATCTTCTTTGGTTTTACATCCGCTTAAAAAAAGGTCGGCACCAATAACAGTACCGCCCATTAATAAGGCTACACGGGTAATTGCATCTCTTCTGTTCATGGTTTCTGTTGATTAAATGTTACCTTTTTTAAGTTCACTAACCGCAAAATCGGCTGCGCGTGCAGTTAGCGCCATATAAGTTAACGATGGGTTTTGGCAGGCAGACGATGTCATGGCGGCGCCATCGGTTACAAAAACATTTTTGGCATCCCAAACCTGGTTATGCGCGTTAAGTACCGAAGTCTTAGGGTCACGGCCCATACGCGCGGTGCCCATCTCGTGGATGCCGTCGCCTATGTTATGGCCGTTGTTCCAGGTGCGCACGTCTTTAATACCTGCACTTTCCAACATGGCTTTGGCCTCGGCTATAATGTCAACCCGCATCTTTTGCTCATTATCTTTAATCTCGGCATCCATAGCCAAAACAGGAAGTCCCCATTTATCTTTACGATTTTTATCCAGGCTGATCTTATTTTCATGATAAGGCAATAACTCGCCGAAACCGGTCATCCCGAAACTCCATTGGCCTGGTTCTATTAAAGCCTCTTTATAGCCAGCACCAAACTCCATTTCGGCAACATCGCGACTCCATCCATCACGGTTAGCGCTTCCCTGGTAACCGAAGCCCCGCAAATAATCTCGCTTGTCGCCAAAAAGGTTGGTAAAGCGGGGTATGTAGATTCCGTTAGCCCGGCGACCGTAAACGTACTTGTCTTCAAAACCCTCTGCCACGCCTGCGGCGCCAAGATTATAATGATGATCCATCACATTATGCCCCAATTCGCCGCTACTGCTACCCAAGCCGCCTTCCCATACATCAGTTGCCGAATTCATTAACACCCAGGCACTATTTAAAGCCGAAGCATTTACAAAAACGATCTTAGCATGGTATTCATAGGTTTGGTTCGTTTCTGCATCCAATACCTCAACGCCGGTGGCTTTTTGCGTATTCTTATCGTACAATATTTTGGTAACAATAGAGAACGGCCTCACCGTTAAATTACCTGTAGCTACAGCCGCCGGCAAGGTAGACGATTGTGTACTGAAATACCCGCCAAACGGACATCCCTCCCAGCAGCGGTTTCTAAATTGACATGCCGTACGACCGGGTATTGCTTGCGTTAAATTAGCTGTGCGACCAATGATCATGTGGCGGTTGCCTTTATATTTTTCCTGAATGCGGCGGGCTACATCTTTCTCCACCACGTTCATTTGCATGGGTGGGAGATAATGGCCGTCCGGTAGCTGCGGTAAGCCTTCCCTCGAACCACTAATTCCGGCAAATTTCTCTACATAATCATACCATGGTGCCAGGTCGGCGTAGCGAATAGGCCAGTCTATCGCCCAGCCATCTTTGGCGTTTGCCTCAAAATCCAGGTCACTCCAACGGTAACTCTGCCGTCCCCATAATTGCGAGCGGCCGCCCAGTTGGTAAGAGCGCCACCAATTAAAAGGTTTTATTTCGGTATAAGGGGCGTCAACGTCGTTAGCCCATTTATCAATAATTTGCTCGGCAGCGCCCCAGCCCCGTGCAATGATTGGATGTTGTTTTCTCTGCTCCTGCGTTATACTGCCCCTGTGCTCAAACTCCCAGGGATCTTTGGTAGCAGTTTTATAATCTTTAAGGTGCTCGTAATTTCGGCCACGCTCCAGCATAATAGTTTTTAAGCCTTTTTCGGTAAGCTCTTTGGCAGCCCATCCGCCGCTTATACCCGAGCCTATTACAATGGCATCGTAAGTGTTGCCCGCTTTGGCCTTACCGTTAACATTTACAGTATCTTTTATCATAAAAAATGAAGGTTGTTGGGTTAATCACCAATTGGTAAAAGAAATGTAGGATTAAAAATACCGTCATCCAAACATTTATTGTAATATTCTGCTATCGATTGCATATTTGTTAGCACTTCACCATTATACGCACAGATTTATACATTTTTAAGCCCATTTCAGCCGCGTCACATTTGGCTGAGGAAAACCCTAAAAGTTAACAACAGGAAGTTTCTGGTATTCTCATCGCCAAAAATTTCCCTGGTTGAAATTTTAATCACCTACAATTAATTCATTTTCTGTCAAAAAAATTTTTGATCAAAATCTGCAAACGAGTCAGTAACACATTTCCTGTGTGCGTACAGCAACCTTACTAGACTACATAAAGCCCATTTTTTGCAAAAGCAATTATTTAGCTACATTCGTACGCCCAAACCCTATCAATTGGACTATGAGATTATTTGCCCCCCTAATTGCACTTGGTTGCACCATGCTCCAACTGCCCGTATTTGCACAAACCCCAAACACACCTTTACCTTTCGGAAAAGTAGAAATTGCAGATCTGGAACTTCAAAAATGTGATTTTGAGCCCGACGCCAACGCCATGGTTTTGTTTGAGAAAGGAAACCTGTATTTTGACAGCCATCTTAACATTGTATTAGAATACCACAAACGAGTTAAAATCTTCAACGAGCATGGTAAAGACCAGGCCAATGTTAAAATTGATTTCAACGGGGGTAACAGATACGAAAACATTAATGAAATTCAGGCCGAAACCATTAACCTTAATGGCGGCAAGCCGGAGATCACCAAAGTTGATAAGAAACAAGTTTTTTTACAGGCAATAGATAAAGTACAAAGCCAATACACTTTTTCGTTCCCAAATGTAAAACCAGGGTCGATAATTGAGTATAAATATACGCGTACCATATACTCATTTGTTGGTATGCCCGAGTGGTATTTCCAATCGTATATACCGGTAAGGTATAGCGAACTGGATACGAATATACCGAGCATTTTCACATTTAACACCCATGTGCATACTTCGTTGCCATGGGCGAAGTATAAGACTAAGACGGTTTTATATAATGATCTTGTCGAAGAAAGGGCATTGGAGAACGTGCCCTCACTGCGTAAAGAGCCCTACATGACATCCGAAGCAGATAATCTGCAAAGCATCCATTTTCAACTAATAGCCGTGGCTCCATCGGTTAATAATACAAATACGTATGACGATACCTGGACCAAAGTGGGCAAGACTTTTGCTAATTATGAAGACTTCGGCGGGCAGTTGAACCGATATCTAACCAACGAAGAAACTATTATAAATAAGGCCAAAACATTTAAGTCTCTGGACGAAAAAGTAAACTACATTTTCAATGAAGTAAAAAACAACCTTAAATGGAATAATGTAGACCGATGGTATACCAACGATGGTACGCGTGCTGCCTGGGATAAAAAGTCGGGCAACTCGGCCGAAGTTAATTTGATACTTTACCATTTGCTTAAGAAGGTTGGCATTGATGTATATCCTATGGTAGCCAGCACACGCGAGCATGGCAAGGTTAACCCCGCATTTCCGTTTATTTATCAGTTTAACCGCGCGGTTGTTTACCTACCTGTTGACAGCGCTAAGCACTACGTATTAGACGCCACAAACAAGTACAATTTATTTAACGAAATACCAGAAGAGTTGCTCAACTCTTATGGCTTATGTATTGACAAGCAAAAGGCAGATTATAATCTTGTTTATTTAGAAAAGCTTAACCCCTCTGTAACCTCGGTTTACGTTAATGCCCAAATTAAAGCAGACGGGCAAATGACCGGTGTTGCCAGTGTTAACAATTACAGTTACAGTCGCATTAATGCCTTACAGGCTTATAAGGCCGACGGTGAAAAAAAATATATAGAGGAGCTTGCCCAACATGATAATAATTTGAAGATATCTTCTTTAAAATTAGAAAACCTTGGCATAGACTCTCTTCCGCTTACACAAAACATAAACTTTAACCTCGATTTGGCTGGCTCAGATGAGCACTACATATATTTCAGCCCTAACATTTTCACATCGTTACATAACAATCCCCTGCTAAGTGAAAGCAGAAGTACGATAATAGATTTTGGGCACCTCGATAAATTGAGCCTTGCGGGTCAGTACAAAATTCCGGCAGGCTATAAAGTGAGCGCTTTCCCTAAAAGCGGCAGCCTGGAAATGCCCGACAAAAGCATTTCTTTAAGACGTGTTATTGCCGAAGAAGATGGTATCATAAACGTTCGCTACGTTATAGCTCACACTAAAACCTATTACATTAAAGAAGATTATCCACAATTACACGAGTTCTATAAAACCATGTACCAATACCTAAACGAGCAGATCGTTTTAGAAAAAATCTAACAATTAATTCAACCTCTCAACCTCACTAATTAAACCCATGAAACTGTTTACCCCCCTTCTGGCAATTGGCTGCGCTGTGCTCCAATTGTCGGCAACCGCTCAGGTTGTCAAACCAACTCAACCTTACGGAAAAATTGACAAAGCCGATCTGGAGCTGAAAACCTGTTCTTTTGAACCCGACGCCAATGCCATGGTACTCTTCGAAAAAGGAGACCTTTATTTCGATCAGGATTTTAATATCGTTCTGGAATATCACAAACGTGTTAAAATATTTAACGAAAATGGCAAAGACCAGGCAAACGTTAAAATTGATTATTACGGTGGTAATCATTACGAAAACGTTACCAATATACAGGCAGAAACCATTAATCTCGAAGGCGATAAAGTAGAGATAACCAAGGTAGATAAAAAGCAAATATTTAATCAAATTATCGATAAGGCTGAGAATCAATACACGTTTTCATTTCCGAATGTAAAGGCGGGCTCGGTAATCGAATATAAATATGTCCGTACCGTTACAGGTTCGTATAACGGCATACCCGATTGGTTTTTCCAGGCGCATATACCTGTAAAGTATAGCGAGTTGGATACTGCCATCCCCGATATCTTTACCTTTAAAACACAGATACATACGGTGCAACCCTGGGTTAAAGATAAACCCTCAAGCTCAAGCGGTACCCTAGGCACCGGGACAAATGCGTTAACATTCACTGTTGTAAAGAACGAGCGGGCTCTTGAAAATATCCCGTCTTTACCTGATGAACCTTATATGACCTCAGATAATGATAACCTGCAAAGCATTTATTTCCAATTGGTGAATATTACCGCGCCGGCAGGTGGTTTTATTAAAAACTACGCTGATACATGGCCGAAAGTAGGCGAGGCACTTGCTGATAATGACGATTTTGGCGGACAGCTAAAAAGAAAGCTTACTAACGAAGAACCGATTATCGCCAAAGCCAAAACTTTAAAAACTCAGGATGAAAAAATAAGCTACATTTTTAACGAAGTAAAAAATACCTTAAAGTGGAACAATGTAGACCGTTGGTACACTAATGAAGGAACGCGATCTGCCTGGGATAAAAAATCGGGTAACTCTACCGAGATCAACATCATTCTTTATCACTTGCTTAAACAAGCCGGTGTTGATGTTTACCCGATGGTAGTGAGCACAAGGGCGCATGGCAAAGTTAACCCGGCATTTCCGTTTACCTATCAATTTAACCGCACTGTTGCCTACGTACCCATTGATAGCACCACACATTATGTATTGGATGCTACCAGTAAATACAATGTTTATAATGAAACCCCAGATAATTTGCTTAACTCCTTTGGCTTTTGCATTAACAAAGAAAAAGCGGCTTATGACCTTGTCTTTTTAGAAAAAGCAAAACCATCGTATCGCTCGGTTTATATTCAAGCCGAAATTACGCCCGATGGCCAGATGAGCGGCACGGCAAGTATTAATAGCTCTAGTTATAGCCGCATCAAGGCAGTACGGGATTATAAGACCGATGGGGAGAAAAAATACATGGAATCGCTTACCGACCACGATAATAATTTAAAGATCTCCTCTTTAAAAATGGATGGACTCGAAATCGATTCAATCCCGTTGACGCAGAATATTGACTTTAAGCTCGACCTTACCGGCTCTGACGGTACTTATATTTATTTTGCGCCGAACATTTTTACATCCCTGCACACCAATCCTTTCTTAAGTGAGAACCGACATTCTGATATAGATTTTGGCTATCGTAATAATTGTTCGGTAACCGGGATGTACAAAATACCCGCCGGTTATAAAGCTGATGCGTTGCCTAAAAGTGTAAGCATGGTTATGCCGGATAAAAGTATAAGCATCAAACGCATTATTGTTGAACAAGACGGGATGATTAGGGTAAGCTATCAATTAGCCTATGCCAAAACCGTATTTTTTAAAGAAGATTATGACCAACTGCACGAATTCTACAAGAAAATGCAGGAGTTATTGAACGAACAAATCGTACTGAAAAAGTCTTAAACTATGTTTATTAAAACACCATATCGCACTGTGCTTTTTAGCACAGTGCTGCTGTTTTTGTGCGGCACCCTGTTTGCTCAGCCAAAGGACATTGATAAAAACTTATACAAAGCATCTACTATACCCGATTCGCTAAAGGAAAATGCCAATGCTGTTCTAAGGTATTCATCCGACGAAATTGTGGTTAAGTCATCGGGTAAAGCTACATACAGCCGCTACCATCTAATAACCGTTTTAAACGACAAGGCTGACGATGAAGCTCTTTTAGTTTTACCGTACGAAAGAAAATATAATTCTGTAGAATCTATCGAAATGAACATTTACGACGCCAACGGCAAGCTTATCAAAAAGTACCGCAAAGGCGATATGTACGATAGATCGGCCGTTAGCGATATGACCATCGTTACAGATGACAGGTATTTGGCCATAAAACATAATATTGCCAGTTATCCAGCAACAATTGAGGTGAATTATGAATATGACATGAGCAGTTTTATAAACCTGCCATCGTGGGATATACAGGATTCGGAGACCGCTGTACAAACCGCTTATTGCAAAGTATCTGTTAACCCTGCATTAGGGTTTAGATATAGCGCTAAAAATGTAAACCTGCCGGTAGATAAAAAAGCTGAAGGTGAGTTAGAGACCTACTCTTGGCAGGCAAAAAACATTAAAGCCGAAAAGCCAGAAGACGATGTACCCGGCTGGCGTACACACAAGGCAATTAGCTTTGCTACTAATCAATTTAACTTTTTTGGCCGCCAGGGCGATATAAGTACATGGCTAAATTTTGGCAAATGGATACAAGGATTGAATAATGATGTTTGCACGCTGCCCGAGGCACGGGCTGAAGAAATCAGAAAAATGACAGCCGACCTTAAAACAGATAAGGAAAAGGCGAAGTTTTTATATAAATACATGCAGCAGAATACCCGGTATGTAAGCATACAGCTCGGCATAGGAGGGCTTAAACCCTTCCCGGCATCATTTGTAGATCAAAAAAAATACGGCGATTGTAAGGCGCTCAGCAATTATATGTATGCATTGTTAAAAGCTGTTAATATCCCTTCGTACTATGCTATTATTAACGCAGGCGTGAATAAAGAATCCGCTGATGAAAAATTTCCATACGACCCTTTTAATCACGTGATCCTGTGCATACCATTTAAGAGCGACACTACCTGGCTGGAGTGCACAAGCACCACCCAACCATTTGGACAATTAGGAACCTTTACAGAAAACCGTAAAGCCCTGTTAATTACTGAAGATGGCGGCAAGTTGGTAAATACACCGCGCAGCACCATGCAAAACAATATTTTTAACAGCGATGTGCATTTAACACTAAACGCCGACGGAGGCGCCAAGGCGAACATTAAAATTTTAAGCACCGGCGAATATCGTGACACTTATGTAAACATGGCATCTGCCAAAACAGATCAGCAAAAAGAATTCCTGATCAAGCAGCTACACATGAAACAGCCGTCTACGCTCGATTTTAAAATAAGTGATAACAAGGAGGATGTTAAAGAAGTAGACATAGAGCTGGGGTTCGACCGTTTTTGCGATGTATCTGCCGGCGACAAACAATTCTACCGTCCGCGCGCCTTCGACCTTTGGAGCTACACTATTCCGATTGTTGATAAGCGCCGGGCAGATTTCTATTTCGAACACCCCATGCAAAAAATCTGCACAACTACGATTGATCTACCGGCAGGATTTGAAATAGAATCGTTGCCAACCAACGTGAGCCTCAAGTTTACCTATGGCTCATATGATGTAAATTATAAATACATCGCCGATAAAAATCAGGTGTTAAGCACAACTACCTTTGCTTTAACCAACCAGCAGATACCGGCAGCAAAATACAACGAATTACAGCAGTATCTTGATAATATTGCCAAAGCACAAAATAAAAAATTAGTGATCCGCCATAAGGCTTCCTAAATTTGCGCCTGATGATTTTCAGGCTCGACGAACGTTTAGTATTTCCGGATCCGGAATTGGCAGAAGACGACGGGCTTCTGGCTGTAGAGGGCGACCTCTCGCCAGAACGCCTTTTGCTTGCCTATCATAATGGCATTTTCCCCTGGTATAGCGATGATACCCCTATCCTTTGGTACTCGCCTCACGAGCGATTCGTACTATTTCCAGGCGAATTGAAGATCTCCAAAAGCATGCGCCAGGTTTTAAACTCCGGGCGCTTTACTGTTACTACAGATCTGGATTTCGAGAGCGTGATCAGGGCCTGTGCCGCAGCCCCACGCGAAGGACAGGACGGAACCTGGATAACCTATGAAATGCAGGAGGCCTACATCAATCTCCACCGCCTAGGCCACGCACACTCTTACGAAGTATGGGAAAATAATATCCTGGTAGGCGGGCTTTACGGCGTTGCAGTTGGCCAGGTTTTTTGTGGCGAAAGTATGTTTAGCAAGGTGAGCAATGCTTCTAAAACTGCTCTTATAAGCCTTTGCACCAGTGGCCTATACAATCTAATTGATTGCCAAGTGCATACTGATCACCTAACCTCTATGGGAGCACGTGACATCAGTAGAAAGGAATATATACAAATGTTAAAAAGCTGATTTACAAAGCCATATCAACATCAATTAACACGGCATTTCTTTCAAAAAACCACTTTCGTAATCAAGTAGTTACAACACCTTCGTGTTAATTGTTAAACTATATCTGAATTTGATTGTCATACATCCAAATTTATATAAAGATGGACCTGCCCGCAGCCCCAATAAATAAACGCCGGCACAACATCGAAACTTTAACTAACAGACTACTCAAATGAAAAAGATTATTTTTTTTGCAGTGATGCTCATTAGCTCACTCAGCTTTAAATTAGCAGATGCGCAGGTAAGTATTAGCCTTGGTTTAAACATTGGCAGCCAGCCAGCATGGGGCCCGACAGGGTATGATCATGCCGAGTACTACTACATGCCGGATATCGACACTTATTACGATGTGCCTAACCACCAATACATTTATTTATCTGGCAGCAGGTGGACACGCTCTAGTGCTTTGCCGCCACGTTACAGCAACTATAACGTATACAATGGTTACAAAGCGGTAATTAACGAGCCAAGCCCGTGGTTACATTCGGCTACTTATCGTACCAAATATGCGCAGTACAAAGGCCATCGCGGCCAGCCGGTAATTCGCGACAGCCACGATCAGCGCTACCAAAATCATTGGAATGGTAATAACGGCCACGCCTATGGTCACGATAAACATGATAATGGTCATGACAATCATAATAACAATGGCCATAATAACCATGGTCACGATGATCATCATGACAATGGACATGGTCATCACTAATCGTAACATTATGATTTAATAAAAAAGGCTTCCCGAATGGGGAAGCCTTTTTTATTTGATTTAGTTAATAGCAGCTAGTGCCTTTCTGATACCGTTGTCGTCAAGGTTCATCACCTCAAAATAAGCATTATCGCCCCATTTAAACCGTGCTGCAAATGCCTTGATATATTGCTTAAGATGTGGTCGTGCCTGGCGTATTTCAGTCGAATCCATTTCTTTAATGGTTTGCGAGGCATAAAGCAGAAAATCGTCCAGTTGGCCGTCAGTCACATTAAATTGCTTGATGAAACTTTGCTGTGTTGGATATTTGGACAGCGAAGGTTGCAAGTGATCTATCACATAGGCAGTAAAAATCTGGGCATGGGCTAATTCACCTATCAATTTAATATTAGCAGTGGTATCTTCGGGTACAAAAATATCGGGCATAATGCCACCACCACCATATACCTTACGGCCGGCCTGGGTATAATAAGCGTGGGTTTTAAAAGTGCTGTCAACCATGTTCTTATTTGCCGAAGTAAGCTCGCCTTTTTGCTGGCGGTTGTTTATTTCGTTACGGTAATCTTCAACACCATTTTTATAAGATTTTTGGATTGATCTTCCCGAAGGTGTATAGTACCTCGCAACCGTAAGGTTCAAGGCTGATCCATCGTCGAAAGAAAACTGCTGTTGCACCAGTCCTTTGCCATATGAACGGCGGCCAACTATCACGGCCCGGTCCAGATCTTGTAAAGCCCCGGCCACAATTTCGCTGGCCGATGCGGAGTACTCATCTATCAGCACCGCAACTTTACCCTCCTGAAATAATCCCGAGTTACTCGAATAGTAATTCACCCTCGACTCGTGCGCCCCCTGGGTGTAAACAATCAGCTTATCTTTGATCAAGAACTCATCAGCGAGCGCAGTAGCCGCATCCAGGTATCCGCCGCGATTGCCGCGCAGATCTACGATTAATTTCTTCACTCCTCGTTTTTGCAGATCGGTAAGTGACGCCCGAAAATCGCTGTCGGTAGTAGTGGCAAATTTGCTTAGCTTAATATAACCCGCAAGCGGAGTGAGCTGGTAAGCAGCATCGAGGCTACTTAACGGCACGTGGCCCCGGGCAAGCATATACCTGTTAACTTTTTTACTTTCGAGATGCATAACGCTCATCTCTACTTTATTGCCAACCGTGCCCCTTATTAAATGATTGATGCTGTCGGTACCCAATTTAAGTCCCGACGCTTTTTTATAATTAACAGTAATCACCCGGTCGCCATTAATAATGCCTGCTTTGGCGGCGGGGCTACCAGGATAAACCTGGGTAATAAACATGGTATCTCGCAGTAAAACATACTCAATACCAATTCCGTTGAAGCGGCCCTCCAGGCGCTCATGAACAGATTGCGCCAGTTGCTTGGGCAGGTATACCGAATGCGGGTCGAGCTCCTCCAGTACCTTTGATATCGCTTTTACCTCTATGGTATCAGCATTAACAGTATCAACATAATGCTGCTTAATATATCGTAAGGCACTATCTATCTTGTATTTACCGGCCACCCGCCGCGCTACGTAGCCCTGCCCGTTAATCAGCATGCCTATTGTAATACCGGCAAGGAGTATAATTACCGTTCTGAATATTACTGAGGCTGCGTGTTTCATTTTACTGCTACAAATTTAACTGTTGCAGACAAAAACAGAATTAATAATTAATTGATAATTCATCTGTTTGAAATTTTGCGGAAATTTGCGGAATATTAGCACTTAAATGGAAAACACCACAGAACAGGATTCTTATTATCAAAATCTCGACAAAATGCCTATTGCAGAGCTATTGCAACACATTAACGAGCAGGACCGTACCGTACCCGATGCTGTAGCTAAAGCAATACCCCAATTAGAAAAACTGGTTGACATTGTTGTTGACCGCATGAGCAATGGCGGCCGTTTGTTTTACATAGGCGCTGGCACCAGCGGCCGTTTAGGTGTTGTAGATGCTTCTGAATGCCCACCTACCTACGGAATTCCGTTTGATTGGGTGGTTGGTATTATTGCAGGTGGCGATAGCGCCATACGCAAAGCAGTTGAATTTGCTGAAGATGATGAACAGCAAGCCTGGATAGACCTGGAGGAGTACGAAATTAGTGATAAGGATGTGGTTGTAGGTATTGCCGCTTCGGGCCGCACACCGTATGTTATTGGTGGGTTAAAAGCCGCCAACGAGCATGGCCTGGCTACAGGTTGTATTGTATGTAATGCCGATAGCCCGGTTGCAGCCGTGTCACAATTCCCGGTTGAAGTAGTAACCGGTCCGGAGTTTGTAACAGGCTCAACCCGTATGAAAGCCGGCACCGCGCAAAAGCTTGCCCTTAACATGCTGAGCACCACCGTGATGATACGCCTGGGCCGTGTAAAGGGTAATAAAATGGTAGATATGCAGTTAACTAATAACAAATTGGTTGACCGCGGCACACGCATGGTGATGAAAGAAACCGGGCTTGACGAGACTACCGCTGCCGACATATTAAAGCAATTCGGTAGCGTGCGTAACGCAGTTAACGAATATTTAAAAACGAAATAAAACGCCTTTTGCTTACAGCGGAAGGTTTGGAGGGTATATGCACGAGATAGAACCATATTACCGCTGGAGGGATGATTACGTTGCAGCAGAAGATGAGCTTTCGCCGTTTTATGCTACGGTGTATAACGAGTTTGAGTTTGATAAGCAGGTATATAACTATTTGTTGCATCCACAGTGGGATTCGTTTGGCTCCAACACGCTCTATTTAAAGGTATTGTATGCCGACTATGATCGCAACTATAGTATTATAGAACTGATAGGTGAATGGAACGATGCCATCAATAACGATGTGATGCTAATGAAGCGTGAGCTACTGGAGTTAATGATAGACAATGGCATTAACAAGTTTGTACTCATTGGCGAAAACGTTTTGAACTTCCATTCGTCCGACGATTGTTACTATGAGGAGTGGTTTCAGGATGTGGAAGACGGGTGGATTGCCGGCATTAACTTCCGCGAACATGTGATAGAAGAGTTTAAACGTAACAACATCGACTATTACATTAACTTTGGCGGCGAACTGGACGATTTTAACTGGCGGGCATTAAAGCCGCTGCAGGTTTTTAAGAAAATAGAAGAGCAATTAACGCGCAGGCTCACTTAATGCGTTCTTCATAAATTTGTATTAACTTAGATCATTAAATTTTTAAAATAACAATGGAAAATAACCGTAATTACACCTACGACGATACCGTTATCCAATTGGACGACGAGGTTGCTTCATCGCGCAGGTTTATAGCTAACGTATTTTTGTGGATGTTCCTGGCATTAGGTATTTCTGCATTGTGCGCGTATCTGTTTGCAAGCAACTTAAGCTTACTAACACTTTTAATAGACCCAGTTACCGGCCATAACACTGGCTTGGGTACTATCACCATGTTTGCACCGTTTGCTTTTGTACTCGCCATGTCATTTGGCTTAAACCGGTTGTCTTACCCGGTATTAGCAATTTTATTTGTAGCTTTTGCATCAATCTTAGGTATCAGCTTAAGTTTTATCTTATTGGTTTATAGCGCATCTTCTGTTGCTGGGGTATTTATTACCGCGTCGGCAGTGTTTGGCATTATGGCAGTAGCTGGTTACACCACGCATCAGGATTTAACCAAATTTGGTTCGTTAATGATCATGGGCTTAATCGGTATGGTGATCGCCTCTTTAGTAAACATGTTCTTACACATCGAAGGTTTAAGCATGATTTTAAGCTACGTTGGTGTTGCAGTATTTACAGGTTTAACCGCTTACGACGTACAGAAACTAAAACGCATTGGCGCTGGTATCGAGTATGGCGATGCATCTGGCAAAAAGATGGCTATTATGGGTGCATTAACTTTGTACCTTGATTTTCTGAACCTGTTCCTTTCTTTATTAAGAATTTTCGGCAGAAAACGCTAATCTTGGCCCAAGGATATAACAAAAAGAGCCGCTCTTATCAGAGCGGCTCTTTTTATTTCCGGATGGTGCGTGGTGCAAAGCACCACATGCACCACTGTGTTCCAACTTAAAAGTCATTTTTCGGCGCAAAAAGCGCTTATATTGCTGGCATACAACTAATTGCATCAATGACTTAAAAGTCATTAACATTGACCTGTGCACCACTTTCCTTACTTAAAAGTATTTTTGATGACAGTATTTTGGCAGCTGCCTTATCTTAGAATCATTAAAAAATAGATATCACCAGAGGTATAATACTTATAATTAGCCTTTGCGGCGTAGAGACGCCCTAACCCCTCTCAAGAGTGGAATTAAAGAAAAGCCCTTTAAGCATCTGCACGCCCGCGCATATGCTCATGTGCCTATCCACTCATCCTCATATCTCCAAATCTGCACATCTGCTTATCCTCCACATCCGCACATTAACGAAACCACTTGCATATTACCAGTTTATTGTGCAATTTTGCATCGCTTATAGAGAAAGATGGAGGGATTAGACCCTGCGAAATCTTAGCAACCTGTGCCAACAAGGTGCTGCATTCTACTCAAACACTTCAAACACGTTTGGGAAAGATAAGCGAAAGTCAGATGGTGGTAAAACCGACTTTTTCGAATAAGCTTTATAGGGGTATCAAGTAGCGAGTATCATGTATCAAGATATTTTGATGCGATGATAAGCTATCTGTTAGTTACGTATTAAGTGTGTACTTGATACTTGATACCTGCTACTTGATACTAACATGGACATCAGAGAAGAATTAAAGAAAAGAATATTAGTTATCGACGGCGCAATGGGTACCATGATACAGCGGTACCAATTAACCGAAGAAGACTTTCGTGGCGAGCGTTTTAAAAATCACCCGTCAGATTTGAAGGGTAATAACGACCTGCTTAACCTAACGCGTCCGGATGTGATTAAGGCAATTCATGCCGAATATTTGGCTGCGGGTGCCGATATTATTGAAACCAATACCTTCAGCACTCAGCGCATTTCGCTGGCCGATTACCACATGGAAGAGCTCGATTATGAGATGAGCTACGAAGGTGCGCGCATTGCACGCGAAGTGGTAGATGAGTGGAATATTAAAACGCCCGAAAAACGCCGCTACGTTGCCGGTGCTGTTGGCCCAACCAACCGTACTGCTTCCCTATCGCCCGATGTAAATGACCCGGGCTATCGCGCCGTTACTTTTGATGACCTTAGTGACGCCTACTACGCACAGGTACGCGGACTGGTTGATGGTGGCAGCGATGTGATATTAATAGAAACTATTTTTGATACGCTGAACGCCAAAGCAGCTTTATTTGCCGTGCAGCGTTATGCCGAAGAAACTGGCAAGCACCTCCCGATCATGATATCGGGCACTATTACAGATGCATCTGGCCGTACCCTTTCGGGGCAAACGGTTGAGGCTTTCTGGAACTCTATCCGCCATGCCAACTTGCTATCGGTAGGTTTAAACTGTGCTTTGGGTGCTAAAGAAATGCGCCCGCATATCGAAGAACTTTCAGAAAAAGCCGATGTATTTATTTCGGCCTACCCTAACGCCGGTTTGCCAAATGAGTTTGGCGGGTACGACGAGATGCCGCACGAAACTGCGCATCTGGTTGACGACTTTATGAAGGCCGGTTTTGTAAATATTGTTGGCGGCTGCTGTGGCACCACACCAGATCACATTAAATGCATTGCAGACCGTGCCGAAAAATATTCGCCACGCCCAATTCCCGAGCGCGATCCTTTTATGAGGCTAAGCGGCTTGGAAGCCGTTACCGTAACGCCCGAAACTAATTTTGTGAACGTAGGCGAGCGTACCAACATTACCGGTTCGCCAAAATTCTCTAAACTGATACTGGCCGAAAACTACGAGGAAGCCTTAACCGTTGCCCGCCAGCAGGTAGAAGGTGGCGCACAGGTTATCGATATCAACATGGACGAAGGGATGATCAACTCGGAAGAGGTTATGGTAAAATTCCTTAACCTGGTTGCGTCAGAGCCTGATATTGCCAAGTTGCCCATCATGGTCGATTCATCGAAATGGACGGTTATCGAAGCCGGGCTAAAGTGTTTGCAAGGCAAAGGCATTGTTAACTCTATTTCGCTTAAAGAGGGCGAAGAAAAGTTTAAAGAATACGCCCGTAAAATACTAAGCTATGGAGCCGCTACTGTAGTAATGGCTTTCGACGAGCAAGGCCAGGCCGACTCGTACGAACGCCGTATCGAGATCTGTAAACGATCATACGATATACTGGTTAATGAGATGGGTTTCCCACCACAGGATATCATCTTCGACCCAAACATCCTTACCGTTGCTACTGGTTTAGAAGAGCATAATAATTACGCCGTTGACTTTATAAACGCCACCCGCTGGATCAAAGAAAACCTGCCGATGGCTAAAGTGAGCGGTGGGGTAAGTAATATTTCCTTCTCTTTCCGCGGTAATAATGTGGTACGCGAGGCTATGCACTCGGCATTTTTATATCACGCTATTAAAGCGGGTATGGATATGGGTATTGTTAACGCGGGTATGCTGGAGGTTTACGAGCAAATCCCAGCCGACTTGTTAATAAAGGTAGAGGACGTATTATTAAACCGCCATCCTGAAGCTACCGAACGCCTGGTAGAGTATGCCGATACTATTAAAAGTAAAGGCAAGGAGATTGTGCGCGACGAGGCCTGGCGCAATGCCCCGGTGCAGGAGCGTTTGTCGCACGCGTTGGTAAAAGGTATTATCGAATACCTGGATGCCGACGTAGAAGAGGCCCGCCAGCAATATGCCCGCCCGTTAGAGGTGATTGAAGGTCCGCTGATGGACGGTATGAACATCGTAGGCGACTTATTTGGTTCGGGTAAAATGTTTCTGCCGCAGGTGGTAAAGTCAGCCCGGGTTATGAAAAAGGCCGTGGCGTATTTACTGCCATTTATTGAAGAAGAAAAGTTAAAAAATGCAGATGCATCATCGCGCAGTAATGCAGGTAAAATTTTACTGGCAACTGTTAAGGGCGATGTACACGATATCGGCAAAAATATAGTAGGCGTGGTATTGGCCTGTAACAACTTCGAGGTAATAGACCTTGGCGTAATGGTACCTGCCCAAAAAATATTAGACGAGGCTAAAAAGCAAAACGTTGATATAATTGGCCTTAGCGGTTTAATTACCCCATCACTTGATGAGATGGTACACTTTGCCAAAGAAATGGAACGCGAAGGGTTAAATCTTCCGCTGATTGTTGGCGGGGCAACTACCTCACGTATCCATGCTGCTGTTAAAATTGCGCCAAACTATTCGGGCCCTGCTATACACGTTCTGGATGCTTCGCGAAGTGTTACGGTTTGCAGTAACCTGATGAGTGCCGAGAATAAGACCCCATACGTAGAGTCGATCAAAGCCGAATATGAAAAAGCCCGCGAAGCACACTTAAACAAGCGTAACGACAAACGTTTTGTTACAATTGAAGAAGCCCGCAAACAGCACTGCGAGATAAACCTTAACGGAATGATGCCGCCTAAACCAACATTTACCGGCACAAAAGTATTCGAGGCTTACCCGCTCGAAGAACTGGTACCCTATATAGACTGGACACCATTCTTCCATACATGGGAGCTGCGCGGCAGTTACCCGAAAATCTTTAACGATCCGTATGTAGGTGTAGAAGCTAAAAAGCTTTACGATGACGCGCAGGTGTTGTTAGAAAGAATTATTAAAGAAAAACTATTACAGGCAAACGGCGTAATTGGCTTTTGGCCTGCTAACAGCGTGGGCGACGATATTGAACTATATACCGACGAAACCCGCACCCAGTTGCTAAGTAAGATTCATACCCTGCGTCAGCAATCGGAAAAAGTTAAGGGCGAACCATATTATGCCCTTTCAGACTTTATTGCACCGAAAGACAGCGGTGTTCCGGATTACTTCGGTGGCTTTGCCGTTACAACCGGTATTGGTTGCGACGAGTTGGTTGCCAAATTTGAGGCCGACTATGACGATTACAACAGCATTTTAGCCAAAGCCCTTGCCGATCGCCTCGCCGAAGCATTTGCAGAGAAAATGCACGAGCTGGTGCGCCGCCAACATTGGGGTTATGCTAAAGACGAGCAATTGGATAATGTGCAATTGATCAAAGAAGAGTATCAAGGCATCCGTCCGGCACCGGGTTATCCTGCTTGTCCGGATCATACTGAGAAAACAACCTTATTTGATTTGCTTAAAGCCGAAGATAACGCGCACATGTACCTGACCGAAAGCCTGGCCATGATGCCTGCTGCATCCGTAAGCGGCTTTTATTTTGCCCATCCGCAAGCCCGTTACTTCGGATTGGGAAAAATTAGTAGAGACCAGGTTGAAGATTACGCCAAACGCAAAAACATGAGTCTTGAGACCGTGGAACGATGGCTGAGCCCGAATATAAATTATTAAGATTGTATCAAGTAGCAAGTATCAGGTATCAAGACAAAAAATGCATAATTTTAAAGAGTTGAAAGTTTGGAAAGCCGGCATCGATTTGTCCAAAGCTGTATTTGAAATTACAAAAGATTTTCCCTCGTCTGAAAGATTTGGTTTGATATCGCAAATGACACGTGCTGTAGTTTCGATACCGTCAAACATAGCTGAAGGTTGCGGCCGAAAATCCAACAAAGAACTTTACCAGTTTTTAAGCATCGCAACAGGTTCATCATTTGAACTTGAAACACATGTTATACTTGCTAAAGAATTTAACTATATAACTGAAGAAAAATTACAACAGTTAAGTATTCAAATAATTGAGATTCAAAAAATGCTATTCGGACTTCAAAAAAGTCTTGCTACTTGATACTTGCTACCCGATACTAAAAAATGAAAATCACCGAACATATTGCCAACGCAAAGGGCAAAACACTTTTTTCTTTCGAATTATTACCGCCTGTTAAGGGCTCGAGCATACAGGGCATATTTAACTCTATTGATCCGTTAATGGAGTTTAAACCTCCGTTTATCGACGTAACTTCATCGCGCGAGGATCATGTTTATAAAGAGCAGCCTAATGGCCTGTTAGAAAAGGTTACTTACCGTAAGCGACCTGGTACAGTGGCTGTTTGTGCGGCCATTATGCATAAGTATAAGGTTGATACCGTTCCGCATTTGATTTGTGGTGGCTTTACAAAGGAAGAGACGGAATACGCGCTGATCGACTTACAATTTTTGGGTATCGATAACGTATTGGTTTTACGCGGCGATGCCCGTAAAGGCGACTCTGGTTTTGTGCCTACTCCTGGCGGACACTGCTATGCTACAGACTTGTTAGAGCAGGTTACCAATATGAACAACGGTGTTTATCTGCACGATCAAAACACGGCCTTTAAAACCGATTTTTGCATTGGTGTTGCAGCGTATCCCGAAAAACATTTCGAGGCACCCAATCTTAAAACCGACTTCCGTTACCTGAAACAAAAGGTAGATGGCGGTGCCGGTTTTATTGTAACCCAGATGTTTTATGATAATAACAAGTACAAACAATTTGTAACGCAGTGCCGCGAAAACGATATAAACATTCCGATTATACCCGGCTTAAAACCGCTTACCACGGCCAAGCAGCTTATTAACCTGCCAAAGATATTCCACATCGATATCCCTGAAGATCTGAGCGATGCGGTGCAGGCCTGTAAAAATGATTCGGAAGTAAAAGAAGTTGGTATTGAGTGGATGATAAACCAGTGTAAAGAGCTGGTTGAATTCGGCGCACCGGTACTCCACTTTTATACAATGGGCAATCCAGAGCCCACTAAACGCATAGCAAGGGAGATCTTTTAAAGATCTCCTTTTTTATATCGTTACGCCGTACGCAGGTAGTTCTTCCTCCAATGCAGCAGCTGATGTAAAATGGATAGTTGGGATACCCATTTCTCGTGCCGCCAGTACGTTGCGGTAATTATCGTCAATAAACACAGTTTCTTCGGGGTTAATGCGATAACGATCTAACAAGATCTGGTAAAAATCCCGACTGGGTTTGCGCAATTTCTCTTCTCCTGACACTACAATCCCATCAAACCAGTGCAGAAAATCATAACGGGCCTTGGCAACCCCAAATGTCTCTGCCGACCAGTTCGTCAACGCGTAGATCTTATATTTACCGCTTTCTTTCAGCTTTCTGAAAATCTCTACCACATCGTGAAACGGTTCGCCCAGCATCTCTTCCCATCGGCCGTAAAACGCACGGATATTGGCTTCATGGTCGGGATGCTTTGCAACTAACCATTCGGTACCGTCCTGTAAGCTGCGGCCGGCATCCTGCTCCTCATTCCAATCGGAAGTGGCAATATTGGTGAGGAAGTGGCGCATTTCCGCTTCATCTGTAAATAGCTTGGTATACAGGTAGTCGGGGTTCCAGTCTATCAATACAGCGCCAAGGTCGAAGATAATGGTGTTTGTCATTTTAATTTCGGATTTCGAATGTTCAATTTCGGATTTATTTCTCCCTTTACCCCAGTTGTCATTCCGAACGTAGTGAGGAATCTTCTTCGTTATGCTTTATCGCATACAGGGCGAAAAAGATCCTTCGCTATCGCTCTGGATGACAAATTGGCGAATTATCAGTTATTCTCCAACAAAAACTCTTTAAACCCTTCAAAATCTTTACCCAAGGCAACAGCTTGTTTCTCTTTGCCTTCCAATTCTTTTACGGAGGCTGGTACTTTAATGGCTGCTGCAACCTCATCGGTAAATACATCAGGGAATTTGCAAGGATGTGCTGTTGACAAAAACACACCTGTTACATCTTCTGAAGTGTTCTGTACCTGCCATGCTTTAAGCGCTTTCCAGGCAATAGCGGTATGCGGACAAACTACATAGTTGTATTCATCAAACACCTCTTGAATAGCTTGCTGGGTTTCTTCGTCGTTATAGCTGTAGCCATCTATAAGTTTACCCACAGCCGAAAGATCGTCTTTAAACATATCGGCAATACGCGCCCAGTTGCTTGGATTACCAACATCCATGGCGTTTGATATAGTTTGCACCGATGGCTTTGGCTCGTAAACACCTGTTTTTAAAAACGCAGGCACAGTATCATTAGCGTTGGTTGCCGCAATAAAATGTTCAACAGGCAAGCCCATTTTCCAGGCCAGTAAACCAGCACCGATATTACCAAAGTTGCCACTCGGCACCGAGAATACCACCTTACTTTTACCCTGACGCAGCAGCTGCGCATAGGCATTAAAATAGTAAAACGTTTGCGGTATTAAACGGGCGATGTTAATAGAGTTGGCCGAAGTTAAACGGAACTTCTCATTCAGTTCTTTATCAGTAAAGGCTTGTTTAACCAGTGCCTGGCAATCATCAAAGGTGCCATCAATTTCCAGCGCGCGGATGTTTTGGCCATTGGTGGTTAACTGTTGCTCCTGAATATCACTTACTTTTCCTTTAGGATAAAGAATAGTTACACGGGTGTTCGGCACGCCTAAAAAGCCAAGAGCTACAGCGCCACCAGTATCACCCGATGTTGCTACCAATACGTCCAGTTGCTTTTCGCCATCTTCCAGAAACCAGCTCATGATGCGGCTCATAAAGCGGGCGCCAAAATCTTTAAATGCCAGCGATGGGCCGTGGAAAAGTTCCAGCACATATACCTGCTCTTCCAGTTTCACCACAGGGGCTAAAAAGTTAATGGCATCGTGTACAATTGCCTTCAGGTCTTCATCCGGAATGGCACCATCCAACATAGCCTTAGCCACGTGAAAAGCAATTTCGGGCAGAGTATATTGATCCAGGTTATTAAAAAAACTATATGGCAATTGCGGGATATGCTCTGGCATATATAAACCTTTATCCTGCGGCATGCTGTTAAACACTGCATCTTTAAATTCAACCTGATGAGCGGTATTATTGGTACTGTAAAAATTCATTTTGATTTCGGAATTCGGATGTTCGATTTCGGATTTATTATTTCTTTAAGTCCTCCCCAATTGGGGAGGATTAGGAGGGGTTATTCTAAGACTCTCGGCCCGGCATCATTAATTGGCGATACGAAGGCTTGCGAGTCTATCTTGATCTTATCCAGATGTTGCTGGATTTTTCGGGTAATGGTGTGTGCTGTTTGCTCGTCTCGGGTAAAAGAAAACACCGACGGGCCAGAGCCCGAGATACCGAAACTAACGGCACCGTTTTCCATCGCAATTTCGCGCAGTTTATAAAAATCAGGGATCAGCATGGCGCGTACCGGTTCTATCAGCACATCCTGCATGCTGCGGCCCATCAGGTCAATATCATTGGTATATAAACCGCTTACCAGGCCGGCAATGTTACCCCACTGGGTTACGGCATCTTTTAACAATACTTTGTTGCGGATAATCTGGCGGGCTTCACGCGTAGGCACATCCACATCTGGGAATACGATGGCGCAATACAGCTCCTTAGGATGCGGCAGACGGATTACATCCAGTGGCTCATAACTGCGAATCAACACAAAGCCGCCCATCAGCGCGGGTGCCACATTATCCGCGTGGCCATGTCCGCAGGCCATTTCTTCGCCTTTCATAGCAAATGGCAACAATTTGGCAGCATCGCTTTCGTCGCCCAATAAGGTTTTGGCAGCAAACAAACCCGCCACCGTGCTAGCCGAACTTGAACCTAATCCACTACCGATAGGCATTTTTTTATGTAATTCGATGTCGAAGCCAATGTCAGGGCGGCCAATGCTATTCAAATAATGCTGAACGCTCACGCTCACCGTATTTTTTTCGGGGTTAAGCGGTAAACGGCCGTCGTCGCCGGTAATTTTGCTAATGGTTATGCCCGGTTTATCGGTCAACCGCATAATTACCTCGTCGCCTGGTGCCTCAACAGCGAACCCGAGCACATCAAAACCGCAAACCACATTAGCTACGGTGGCCGGTGCAAAAACACGAACGCTCTCGCGGCCCCCAAATGGGAGGCTAAACTCTGGGCTGGCTTCTTTTTTTTCTGACATTAGTATCTCGTTTTCCATCGGATTATATTTTGACAAGAGTCTTTTGTCTTGATTCCTGTCTCTTGATCTTGATTCTAGTTAGCGCCTACGTTTATCAAATCTGCAAATACACCTGCTGCGGTTACTTCGGCACCGGCGCCAGGGCCTTTTACTACCATAGGGCGTTCGTAATAACGATCTGTGGTAAAGGCGATGATGTTATCCGCACCCGACATCATGTAGAAAGGGTGGTTCTCGTCAACCATTTGCAGGCTGATGGTTGCTTTGCCATTATCCAGTTTACCTACATAACGCAACACCTTTTTCTCTTCCTCGGCTTTGTTTTTCAACTCGCTGAAGTAGGCTTCTTCGTTTTTAAGTGCGGTATAAAAATCTTCTACCGTTTGTGCATCAAGGCACGATTGCGGCAATATATTATCGATCACGATGTCTGATGCTTCCATGGCGTAACCGGCATCGCGGGCAAGGATCAGCACCTTACGCATAAAGTCGGTACCACGTAAATCGTCGCGAGGATCTGGTTCAGTATAGCCTTTTTCCTGCGCCATTTTAACTACGTCGTGAAAGCTGGCGTCGCCCTTAAAGTTGTTAAATATAAAGGAGATGGTTCCCGAAAGTATAGCCTCCATACGCTGTACCCTATCTCCGCTCACCATCAGGTCGCGCAGGGTACGGATAATTGGTAAGCCTGCACCAACGTTGGTTTCGTAAAAGAAATCTACACCGTGTTGCAATGCAGTGTCCTTAAAGTTGCGGTACTGCGCGTACGACGATGAGTTACCGATCTTATTACAAGTAACCACCGAGATATTGGCTTTGAAACATTTCTCGTAAAAAGTAATTGGCAGCGGGCTTGCGGTATTATCTACAAATACGCAGTTTGGCAGGTTCATGTTAATCATGCGGTCAACAAACTCTTCTAAGTTGGCTTGCTCGCCGTTCTTTTCCAGTTCTTCGGCCCAATTGTCTAACGGCAAACCGTCGGCGCTGAAAGTCATTTTACGACTGTTGCTAATGCCGGCAATCTTAACCTGGATCTTGTTTTTTTCGCGCAGAAACTGGTTATGCTGGTGCAATTGTTTAAACAAAGTGCGGCCAATATTACCTGTACCCAGGCAAAACGCATTTAAAGTTTTATTTAATTGGGTAAAGAAGGCATCGTGTACAGCATTAAGGGCCTTAGCCAAATCAACCGCCGAAATAATTACCGAGATATTGTATTCTGACGAACCTTGCGCAATTGCCCTTACGTTAACACCATTACGGCCCAGCGCGTGGAACAATTTTCCGCTCATACCTGGGGTTTGTTTCATATTCTCGCCCACTACGGCTAATACCGCCAGGCTATCTTCGATAACAGGGGCTTCCAATTTATTAGCCAGCAATTCGAGTTCAAACTCCTGCTCAATTAAAGCTTTAGCTTTATGTGCATCCGCTGGTTGTACGGCAAACGTAATGGTATGCTCCGATGACGATTGGGTAATTAGGATCACGTTGATCTGCTCACGCGATAACAAGGAGAATAACCTGCCGCTGAAACCAGCTTTGCCAACCATGCCGCTACCGGTAAGGTTAATTACGCTGATCTCGTTTACAGACGAGATCCCTTTTATCGGCAAATGCGATTCTTTAGAGGTATGGCTGATCACAGTACCTTCAAACTCGGGCTCGAAAGTGTTTTTGATCACGATAGGGATCTTCTTCAAAAACGCCGGGATCATGGTTGGCGGGTAGATAACCTTTGCACCGAAGTATGAAAGCTCCATGGCTTCGGTATAGGTCAAATCTGTTAAAGAGAACGCTTTCTTCACAATACGAGGATCAGCAGTCATCATCCCGTTAACATCGGTCCAGATTTCAATAGCCGATGCATTTAATGCCGAACCAAAAATTGCAGCAGTATAGTCGCTGCCACCACGGCCCAGCGTAGTTATCTGGCCTGCATCGTTACTGGCAATAAAACCGGTTACGATTAACAGCTTGCCTTTGTTTTCGTTATAGAAACCGCTGATCAGCAGTTCGCTTAATTCGGTATTAACCTTAGCCTGGCCAAAAGCGCTATCAGTTTTAATCAGTGTGGTGCTATCCACAAAAATTACTTCGGGGATGTATTGCAAAGCAATGCGGCTCACCATCAGGGCAGAGCAGCGCTCGCCATAGCTTAAAATCAGGTCGCGGGTCTTCGGGGTAAGTTCGCGCAGGGTCAGCACACCTTGCAGCAGGTCTTCCAGCTCGTTAAAATAAATTTTAAGGCGGGTAAGCAGCGGGTTTTGGTTGTGAATATCAACCAGGTCTTTAGCGGCATCGAAATGGCGCGTTTGCAATTCTGCCAGTTGCGGGGTAAAACTTTCGCCGGCTGCGGCCTTTTCGGCCATTGATGCTAAGAGGTTGGTTACGCCACTCATGGCAGATAGCACGATAACCGGCTTGTTTTCAGCCTTACTTTCCTGCTTTAAGATCTCGATCAGCGTTTTGATACTTGTTGCCGATCCTACTGATGTACCTCCGAATTTTAAAACTTTCATAAGCTTGTTAAAACAAAAACGCCTTCCCCGGTTGGAGGAAGGCGCCTTGTTGGTTTGTATTTGTTTACACCATACGGTTATCTTCCTCCATGCACTCGGCATGTGGTCATAATAATCGATGTAATAATGGTGTTGTTAATAATCACGTTGTTATGTCTTTGTTTGACGGATGTAAATTAAGCTGATTATATTTAAATATGCAAGACAAAGCGTTTTTATTTTTTCGCGCAGCTTAGTTTTGTAATTTTGGCAGCTATGCAGGGACTTGTTACAAAATCAACCGGAAGCTGGTACCAGGTACAAACACCAGAAGGTGATGTGGTTGATTGCCGCATAAAGGGCAAGTTCCGTATAAAAGGCATCACTACTACCAACCCCATTGCCGTTGGCGACCGGGTGGAGTTCGAAGCCGAACCCGATCAGGACACCGGTGTAATTACCAAGCTTTTTGATAGAAAGAATTACATCATCCGCAAGTCTATCAACCTGTCTAAACAAGCGCAGATTATAGCAGCCAACCTCGATCAGGCTTTTCTGGTGGTTACGCTGGCTTCGCCCCGCACCTCGTTAGGTTTTATCGACCGCTTTTTGGTTACGGCCGAAGCCTACGACATTCCCGCTTGCCTGGTATTCAATAAGCTGGATCTGTTTAGCGACCAGGGCCTCGAAATTTTAGCCGAATACGAAGCCGTTTATGAAAACCTTGGTTATCGTTGCTTTAAGGTATCGGCCTTGGAAGGCACTAATATTCCCGAAGTACAGGCCGAACTTAAAGATAAGATCACGCTTTTCTCCGGTCATTCGGGCGTAGGTAAATCCAGCCTGATGAACGCCATTCTGCCTGAATTAGCATTACGTACCAACCAAGTATCTGACTGGAGCGACAAGGGGATGCACACCACCACTTTTGCCGAAATGTTTGAATTGCCCGAAGGCGGCTTTATTATAGACACCCCCGGTATCCGCGAATTAGGTGTTATCGATATAGAACAGCAGGAACTCGGCCATTTCTTCCCCGAAATGCGCCAGCGCATGCACGATTGCCGCTTTAACAACTGCCGACACATTAACGAGCCCGGCTGCGCCGTGCTGGCTGCCTTAGAAGATGGCGAAATAGAACCCTCGCGTTATGAAAGTTACCTGAGTATTTATCATGGTAATGATACGCGGGCGTAGCGTGAAGAGAATCAGGAAACAAGAATCGAGGATCAAGACCAGCGCATCGAGAGACACAAAGTATTGTTTCTCAAAGGAAATGAAAATCACCAAATTCACATCCCGATTCTTGATTCTCGATTCCCGATTCTATTTTTGACCTATGCGCGCAGTAATTCAAAGAGTATCACAGGCATCATGCACCGTTGAAGGCCAAATAACCGGCGAAATACAAAACGGCTTCATGATCCTACTAGGCATCGAAGAAACCGACAATACCGACGATCTGCAATGGCTATCTCAAAAGATCGTTAACATGCGGATATTCGGCGACGAGAATGGCTTAATGAATAAATCTCTTGCCGATGTTAACGGTAATATCCTGCTCATTTCGCAATTCACCCTGTATGCCCAAACCAAAAAGGGCAACCGTCCATCCTTTATTCGTGCGGCAAAGCCGCCGATAGCCATTCCACTTTATGAAGAAATGATTGTAATGCTGGAATCCCTATTAGGCAAAAAAATAGCAACCGGCATTTTTGGTGCCGATATGAAAGTGGCATTGGTTAATGATGGCCCGGTTACGATTGTGATGGATACAAAGGATAAGGAGAATTTTTAAGTAAGCAATTCCCTCACCTCCTCGTCATGCCGAACTTGTTTCGGCACCCCACAGGACAGATGTACGATTAACCAAGCACAACGCAAACTTAGCAAGTGGGGTGCCGAAACAAGTTCGGCATGACGGTCTGATTTAATACTTTTACACCTATGCAAATCAAAGAAGCCCAAGAATTAGTCGATAAGTGGATAAATACCATGGGGATCCGCTACTTTAATGAACTTACCAACACCGCCATTTTAATGGAAGAAGTTGGTGAAGTAGCCCGCATTATGGCGCGACAGTACGGCGAGCAGTCATTCAAAAAATCAGATACCGAAGTTAACCTGGCCGACGAAATGGCCGATGTGCTTTTTGTATTGATTTGCCTGGCCAACCAAACCGGCATCGATTTAACCGAAGCGCTGGAGAAAAACCTGGTTAAGAAAAGCATCCGCGACGCCGACAGGCATAAGAATAATGAGAAGCTGAAGTAAGCTTCTCTTTTAAATAATCTTAAGGAACAAAATCTGGGTCATGCTGAGGGACTCGAAGCATGGTGAAGTGGCTTCTGCGCGCGATGCTTCGAGAGCCTCAGTATGACAGCCCTCGTTAAGAATCGTTATGCACTCTTGATTCCCGACTCTCGATTCTTGATTCTCTTTGCCTAAAATCCAATAACTTTCACTTACTTTGAAGGTTATTATTTTTTATAAATACTTGTTAGCCAAATAGCAGACTAAAATTAAGGGGTAGCTTGCAACAGGGTACAAAACAATAAGGGTGGATAAAACTTTACAATTTAAAGGCTTATGGGCAGTTATATTAGGCGGATCGGGTGGCTTTGGGCTGGCTGCTGCTGAAAAACTGGCACAACAGGGCATGAACATCGCAGTGGTTTATCGCGAAATGGCTGCTGCTGATAAACAGGTTCGGGAAAAATTTGCAGGCATTGCTTCGTTAAACGATGTACAAGTGCTGTCATACAACATCAATGCGCTTACTGAAGATGGCCGCAATGATTTTCTGAAACAGTTTACAGCCTCTGTAGGCGAAACATCATCTGTAAAGTTGTTACTTCATGCCATTGCGCGCGGCAATCTAAAACCGTTAACCGCCGACACCCCGGAGGCGGAAACTTACGGCACTTTAACCGCCGAAGATATTCAGTTAACCACCTACGCCATGTCTAACAGTTTGCTAGACTGGGCAAACCTACTTATCAATAATAACCTGTTTTGCAAGGGCGCCCGCATTATTGGCCTAACCAGCGAAGGTTCGCACAAGTATTGGGACGGCTATGCAGCAGTGTCTATGGCTAAGGCATCCTTGGAGAGCCTTTGTACTTATATGGCTGTTGAGTATAGCAAGTACGGCATCAACACCAACGTGATACAGGCTGGCATTACCGATACCTTTTCGTTACGCAAAATACCGGGCCACGATCAGCTGATTGATATGGCTACGGCACGCAACCCTTATGGCCGCATAACCCAGCCGGGCGATGTAGCCGGGGTAATTTATTTGCTTTGCACCGATGAGGCAGCCTGGATAAACGGATCGATAATACATGTTGATGGCGGCGAACATTGTCGCTAATTCCCTGTTAATTAAACCTATGTATAAAAATATATTAAACCTTTTACCTTATAAATCATCTTTTAGGTTTGTAGATCATATTTCATCGTTAGATGAAAACGCCGTTGTGGGCGAGTACACATTAAAGGAAGATGCCTTTTTTTACGAAGACCATTTTGCCGGAAACCCTGTTACACCGGGCGTAATTGTAACAGAAATTATGGCCCAGATAGGCTTGGTGGTTTTAGGAATTTTCTTGATATTACACGATACTGATACTAATTTTGCGGACGATGAGTTAATGTTTCCCCTGCTTACCTCAACAGACGTTTCTTTTTATAAAATGGTATTACCGGGGCAAAAGGTTATTGTAAAATCGCAAAAGCAATACTTTCGCTTTGGTAAGCTTAAGTGTTACGTAGAGATGTTAGATACCAATAACGAATTGATTGCCAAAGGGATGTTTTCGGGCATCATCAAAAATGCCGGATTTAAGAAATGAGTAAACGGGTTGTAGTTACCGGCTTAGGAGTTGTTGCGCCAAATGGCGTTGGGGTGCCCGATTTTTTAAATTCGATACAAAATGGCGTTTCGGGTATCCGGTTCGTGCCGCTTTATGAGGAGCTTAAATTTAGCTGCCAGGTAGCGGGCGTACCGCTTTTCGATTGGGAAGAACTCCGCAACTATATTTCTGAAGTTAGCTTTTATGGCCTTAAAGCACGCGGTATTGGTTACGGCCTCCGCGCGGCATTAGACGCCTGGACCGATGCCGGCAACGAAATAGGAAGCGAACAAACCGACTGGGATACAGGCATCATCTTCGGTAACAGTATTGCCGATACCGATGCCATGAAAAACGTGATCAGTCGCGTTGATAATAAAGAAGTTAAAAAGTTAGGCTCGCGCGTGGTTGAACAAGCCATGAACAGCGGCGTAACTTCATACATATCCGGCCGTTTGGGTTTGGGTAATAAAGTAGTCACCAACTCAGCGGCTTGTGCTACCGGCACCCAGGCCATTTTAATGGGCTACGAGTACATTAAACACGGTTATGCCAAACGCATGCTGGTTGGCAGTACCGAGCACGTAGACACCTACGTTTTCGGGGCATTTGATTCTATGCGGGTACTGTCGCGCAAGTTTAATGATCAGCCCGAACGTGCATCGAGGCCAATGAGTGATACAGCAGGTGGTTTTGTGCCCGGTTCCGGATCGGCAGCTTTAGTATTGGAAGACCTTGATTTTGCTTTGGCTCGTGGCGCAAAGATCTACGCCGAGGTTTTAGGTGGATCTACCAACTCAGGCGGTCAACGTGGTGGAGGGTCTATGACGGCACCAGCGCCAGAGGGCGTTGTACGTTGTATTGAAGATGCCGTTAAACTATCGGGTATCGAACCTAGTCAAATAGATCTGATCAGTGGGCACTTAACTGCGACATTGGCCGACAAGTTCGAAATTCAGAACTGGTGCAAGGCGTTAAATCGCTCGGGTAATGAATTTCCGTATGTAAATTCACTGAAGTCCATGATCGGGCATAGCCTTAGTGCGGCAGGTTCTATCGAATCTGTGGCAGCAATTTTGCAGATACAACACGGGTTTGTGCATCCAAACATTAATTTAGAGGATCCAAACCCCGAGATTACAAACATTATAGGTAATAATTGTTTACCTACAACCATAGTGCAAACAGACGTAAATATCGTAGCAAAAGCTAACTTTGGCTTCGGCGACGTAAACAGCTGTTTGATTTTTTCAAAATTTAATAACTAATGACCAGACAAGAAATTTTAGACGAATTAAAAAAGGTACTTGCACCCTACACGGCAGATAAAGAAGCGCTTGCCAAAGTTGATGAGAATACCGACCTGATTAAAGACCTGAAGATAAATTCTGCTAACCTTGTTGACATTATTATTGATGCCGAGTCGAAATATAACATCGAGATCGACTATGACTCAGCCGATAGAATGACCAATGTAGGTAGCTGTATAGATGTTATCTCAGAAAAAATGGGACAAGGCCAGGTATGATCAGTATCGGCAACGATATTGTAGACCTTAGCGCGATAGATATAAATCGCACCCAACAGAAAACATTTTATACCAAAATATTATCAGAAACCGAACAACAGCTCTTTCGCCGCACTACATTGCCAATACATGTTTTTGTATGGCTGTTATGGTCGGCTAAAGAGTCGGTTTATAAGTTTGCCAAAAGGCTCAACCCCGAGCTGGTATTTTCTCCCACACGTGTCGAATGCATTTTTGGGGCTGAACTTCCAAAGTTCGAAGGTTTCCGGAATGTTGATCTCGAGAGCGATTCGTCCAAATCAAAATTTGATAAATTTTCCGATGCAGCAAATCCGGCGTCAGAAAAACTATTTAATTTCAGGGCAACCTATAAGTCACAAACCTACTACCTGCAATCGCGCATTACGACCGATTTTATTGCCACGCTTGCCCTGAAAACCAAAAAGTCGGACCACGTTTTTAAAGGCATCAAACGCATTGAGCAGTCCGACTCACAATCGCAATCAGCTGCGGTAAGGGAGTGTACGCTGAAAAGACTAAATGAGGTCTACCCAGATGGCAGCAACTTCAGCATCGGAAAAAGCCCGGTTGGCTATCCGATAATTTTCAACGAGGCTAAAGAAACAAGCATAAAAGCTACATTTTCCCATCACGGTAATTATGTAGCTTATTCATTTGGAGAATAATCCCGCTGATTAACTAAATCTTCTGAAACTTAGTGACCTGATGCTTAATAGGCTTAATGCTGCGTAAATAAGCGTAGATGGCCTCCAGATCAGTTTGTTTCATTCCGCTGTACATATACCAGGGCATTGGCGTGTTTAAATCTTTTGGCGAAAGCTTCACCGCTTCAGCTTCTTTTCCATTTAAAGCCTTAAAGCGCTGTACAAACATGCCCTTACTCCAATTGCCAATACCCGTAGCCTTATCTGATGTGATATTGGGCGATTTTACAATACCCGCCGGCTGTTTAAATACCATCCCCCCGCCAAATTCAGTTCCGGAGACAATTGCCCCCTTATCGGTTTGGCTATGGCAATCCACACAGCCCGAAGCGTTAACCAGGTAGGCACCATATTTTACGGTATCCTCCTCACTTGGGATTGTGGTAAAGCTTGCCGCGTGCGGCATCGTATTGATAATAAAGTTAACCGGGAAATCGGGTTTAGATTCAGGCACGTCTTTCTTAATTTCTGGTATAGTGCGCAGGTACGCAATAATGCTGTACACATCTTCCCTATCCATTTTACCTACGTGGCCCCACGGCATTAACGGAAACAGCGCCTTTCCTTCTTTGCTCACACCTGTTGTAATAGCCCGAAAAACTTCGCCGTCGCTCCAGGTTTTTAAAGCGTAGGGGGTGATGTTAGGAGCATAAAACACTCCGGGGAAACCCATTTGCTGATCAAATTTTTCACCGCCATTCCCGAGCGTGGCTGGTATCATTGGCCCTGCATACTCGCCCCAATTGCGGGTGCTGTGGCAGTCCATACAAACCGATACATTTTTGGCGAGATATTCGCCACGCTGAATGCGTTGTGCCGTACGTTCTATTTTAAGTTGTGGTGCAGGGCCCGTGTTGGGCAGGGCTACTTTTACATAAGTGCCGGCGGCAAATACTATTGCCAATAATACTAACAGGATAACGCCTGTTACCTTGAGTGCTTTCATTTTGTGACGTTAGGAAGTCTATTAAATCGTTTACGGCTGATAAGACAGTACTGATTAATAAGATGTTACAAGTTAGTAACATTTTTTTTACATAAATTATAGCACTGCACACTCTGGCAAACAATTTACTACACAACCCATTATTACAATATGCCATCATCTGTTGTAGCGCACATGGATTATAATAAAAGTAAAAGGGTGCTGAGAATTACCTATACCTCGGGTATGGTATACGACTATCTTTCGGTACCAGTTGAAGTGTATAATGAGATGTTGGCTGCGGACTCAAAAGGGCAATATTTAAACTACAGCATTAAAGGGAAATACAGGTATAAGAAGGTAAAGGTGGGTTGATGGAGGGATGTTATCATCAACCATAGCAAAAATTTATCCCCTGCTAACTTTAAGGCATTAACGAAGAAGATCCTTCGCTATCGCGCTGGATAATAAATTAAAAGTCTTGATTCCCGACTCTTGTCTCTTGCCTCTCTTACTCCCCCTTTAGGGGGTCGGGGGGCTTAATAATCATACCTATTCCCCCATTGCTTTTTCAGCTTTTCTTTCGCTTCATTTTCACGTGCATTGTTTCCGGGCTCATAGAGTTTGGTGCCTTTAACAGCGTCGGGCAAAAAGTCAAGGTCTACAAAGTTGTTCTGGTAGCTATGGGCGTATTTATAGTCTTTACCATAGCCTATGTTTTTCATCAGCTTGGTTGGCGCATTGCGCAGGTGCAGTGGCACCGGCAGATCACCGGTGCGGCGCACCAGTTCCATGGCGGCAGCAATAGCCGTTGTAGCCGAATTGCTTTTAGGCGATGTAGCCAAATAAATAACCGTTTGCGAAAGAATCAATTGCGACTCCGGCATACCAATCTTATTTACCGCCTCAAAGCAACTTTGCGCCAAAAGCAATGCATTCGGGTTAGCATTGCCAATATCTTCCGAAGCCAGTATCAGCATGCGTCGCGCGATAAATAATGGATCTTCTCCACCAACCAGCATCCTGGCAAGCCAATAGATGGCACCATTGGGGTCGCTGCCCCGCATAGATTTAATAAAGGCCGAAATAATATCGTAGTGCTGTTCGCCCGCTTTATCATACAGAGCCATGTTCTGCTGTACATGCTCCAGTACCACCTTATTGGTTATGGTAATATTTTTGGTATCGAAAGCATTTACCAATAACTCGAAAATATTGAGCAGCTTACGGCCATCACCGCCAGAGAGGCGCAATAATGCCTCGTGCTCTTTAATGTTGATCTTCTTTTTACTCAACACCACATCTTCCTTCTGTGCTTTTTGCAGCATGTTTACCAGGTCGTCTTCGGTAAGGGACTGTAAAATATAAACCTGGCAACGCGACAGCAAAGCGGAAATTACCTCGAACGATGGATTCTCGGTTGTTGCACCAATTAACGTAACGATACCACGTTCTACGGCACCCAGCAACGAATCCTGCTGCGATTTAGAGAAACGGTGGATCTCGTCAATAAATAATATCGGCAGGGTTTGGCCTTCTTCTTTCAATAGCGATGCTTTTTCGATCACCTCGCGCACATCCTTCACCCCCGAATTAATGGCACTCAACGCAAAAAACGGGCGGAACAAACTTTGCGAGATAATGTAGGCCAGCGTAGTTTTACCAACTCCCGGCGGCCCCCAGAAGATCATGGATGGCAGGGTGCCCGCTTCAATAGCTTTCCGTAACACAGCCCCTGACCCTACGAGGTGTTTCTGACCAACATAATCGTCCAATGATTTTGGACGCATACGCTCGGCCAGCGGTGGTAAATTATTCATGAAAGTAAATTTCGGGAAAGTAAACGAAAGAAACGAAGCTTAGCTATAATTTTTAGCAATTCAAATTCTTCGGCAAATTGCTAGATATAGATGGTGGAGTAAATCGTTCTGATCACCCGCTTATTTACTCCTTTTAGCAAATCTATGGCATCGTCAAAATTCGGCCCAAGTATCGAGGCTAGGATGATCTTCCCGCCATCGTTTAACATTAATTCAGCATGATAATACATCTCCGCTGTTTGGTAGGGGAAGCTCCCTTTTTCCATTCCTGCAGATTTATATAGTTTAATTTCTTTTATCTCGTTAACAGAATATTTTTCGCTTCTGCCGTCTTTATAACATATACAAACAGATTCGGCAGCGATTTCTACAGTTTGATTGCGAGTAGTTAGATAGTATTCAATGCATAAGTAAGTTGTTGGCAGCACCGGAATGCAAAGAATGATAATAAAGCCAGGAAGCAAAGTGCCATCGTATCCGCCCGCGTAAAAATACAAAACAGCGGCAAGCAGCATCGCTGTCATCAAGAGCCTGAATAATGGTTTTAGTAGTTCTTTTAGGCTTAATTTTAAAATCATATTCGATGTCAAATATAATATTCCACTTGGCTTTAATCGAATCATAAGAATCGCCAGATCAGGCTTAACTCTCCCGTTTGCTGTATGCATTTAGCATTCATTTAACGCTCAAAAACGCAATTTTTAACTTCAGTTGAATTGGTATAAACAGCTGTATTACAAACAACTACGAAAACGATTGCGCAAATAAATCCATAGAAATGTTACAGATTATTGTTTTAGTTAAATAAGTTTGACCTAACGCTCCAACGTTGTTTTGATTAGTGCTGTAACCAATAGCACCCGGCGAAAGAGAAGATAGCCCGGTGTTAGCCTATCAAGAATTAATTAACAAAAACCAATAAACTAAAACCTGATTTATGAAAAGGAAAAACCTTTCTTACTGGCTGGGCTGTGCCCTGTTGTTAGCGTTGAGCACGTTCTTCTACGAGTGTAAAAAATCTGATGTGTCGCACGCCAATGCTGATGCTGCCCAACCAACCGCAGCACGTGCCGTAACTACGTTTGTGCACCCGGGCATTTTAAATACCACCGCAAGCCTGGACGTGATCCGTACCCAGGCAACCGATCAATCATCAAGCCGCTGGACCGCTTATAACAACAGTGTAATTGCTTATGTAGATAGCCATGCGGTGCCAACTTCGTTCCCCTCTGTGGTGGTGGCCAAAAGTTCGGGCACTACCCCTACCGAAACACAAATAAAAACTGATGCCGAACTGGCTTACGCCATCGCACTTCGCTGGGCTAAAACCGGCGATTCGCAATGGTCTACCAAAGCCAAAAACATCCTGAATGGCTGGGCAACTAATTTCCAAAGCTATAGTGTTGATGCCGGCAGCAATGCCAATCAGCCCGACCTTGAGGCTGCATGGGTAGCCCCAACATTTGCTGCGGCTGGCGAAATTTTGCGTTACTACACCATCAACGGTGTTGGCGCAGGTTGGTCGCAAAGCGATATTGATAATTTCTCGGCTTTCTTAAACAAACTGAAAGTTTATATCAATGCTACCCCGGCGTACAACAACAACTGGAATGTATCTGCCGGATATGCAAAAGTTGCCTTAGGCGTATTTTTTAACAGTACCAGCGTTTACCAAAGCGGTGTAGATATTTTGCAGGGTGTTATGCCATCGGTAATTAACAGCAGCGGTGTTATGCCCGAGCTGTGCGGCCGTACCGATTGCGTACACTATCAATATTCATTAGCAGGCCTAACCTTCGCCGCAGAAATTTGCCGCGAGCAAAATGATAACCAGCTGTATGGCTATAACTCGAGTCGTATAAGCACTGGCTTTAATTACATGCAGCAGGCTTACGCAGGCAGCACCGGCTGTAACTACTGCTCAACCTCCAGCCCAATTTACACCGGAGTTGAGGTTGCAAACAGGTATTATAATACCTCGGCCACTAATTCACTGATCAATAAAACGCATTTCCAATATGATGTGCCAAATGATAATACCTTTTTAGGCTTTACACAGTACACCCATAGAAACGTGCCGTTGTAACGATATTTTAATACCCTGTTATAAACTATTAATTGGTAGTTCTTTTTTGAGCAATGTGCCGCCCCGGTAATGGGGTGGCGCATTTATTTCGTTGCAAATCAACATTAAAAATATACAAAACTGTAAAACAGAGCATTACGCAAACGATTGCGATAAATAAATATTAAAAAAAGTTATAATGTCACAAATACAGTTATTAACTTTGAGTAGTCTTAATCGGCACAACATATTTTGAGATTGTTGATTAATAATTTTTTAACTGAGACTTAGGCCCTGGGTGAGAGCGGGGCCTTTTTTTTGGGCTTTAGTTTTATATTTACCATAAGCCGAAGACGCTTGCTGTAGCGAGGGTAAATAAAAAGAAAAATGATAGCGAAAATTAATCTCAGTATTAGTTCATTGATTTTAATAGGATTAATAGCTTGCGGAAATGTTCGGAAAAAAGGTAAACTTATAATCAAATATGAATATTCAACTTTAACGATGAACGGCGATTCTTATAAGTATAAGCTATATTTTATTGTAGATTCAAGCAAAACGCTAACTTATGAAAAAACAAAATTTTTTCAGTTCACGTTTTCAAGTGATTCTTTAGAAAAATCAGGCTATTTATGCTATAACGATAAAACTAAAAACTTAAATTTTATTCCCCTTGAATATGAGAAAAATAAAATGTTTATCCCTGTCGGAAAGATTCAGACATTCCCACTGTTTAGTGAGCGCGTGAGTGAAAAAATATACCAATTTGGAGATTTAGGTTCAAATTTCCGTACATCGAGTATTAAGTTAACCAGTAATAAAGATTTCACCTATGAAGTTAAAATTATAACTCAATTTAGGGTGAGTGATAAAAGTTTTATCGACAAAATGTATTATACAGATTTAATTTATCCAAAGGCTATAACATTTTTTGATCCTTTTTTAAAAAACGGGTACGTTACTGTACAAGCAAAGGTTTTATCAAAGTAAATACGCGATAGCTTACCATATACTAGCGCATGATTGTGCTTAAAATTAAGCCCAGCCATCGTGCTGGGCTTTTTATATGAGCCCCCGCTTTTTATATTTACCGACTCCAATGAGCCAACACTTCGATCATCAAAACTTTCAGCAGATCTGCGATAACCTGGCTACAGCAGATGCCGACCTGGCCTTGATCGTTAGCACTTACGGTTATCCGCCACTTTGGTCGAGGCCCAACAGTTTCGAATCGCTGGTGCATATTATTCTGGAGCAGCAGGTTTCGCTGGCGTCCGCTTTGTCGGCATTAAATAAATTGAAAGACGCCATACAGGAAATTACCCCCGCACGAGTATTATTGTTAACCGACGAAGAGTTTAAGGCTTGTTATTTCAGCAGGCAAAAAACCGCCTATGTGCGCTATTTGGCCGAAGCTATTTTAAGCGGACAGATCAACTTAGCCGGGTTCGAAAATCAATTGGACGATGAAGTCCGCGCGAAACTCACGTCGTTAAAGGGCATTGGCAACTGGACGGTTGATGTTTACCTTATGTTTGTGCTGCATCGAGCCGATATATTCCCTGCTGGTGACCTGGCGGCAGTAAATTCGATGAAAAAGGTTAAGCAACTACCCCATGATACAACCCGCGAAGAGTTAATACAAATTGCCAAACAATGGCAACCTTACCGTACTGTTGCCACTATGCTTTTGTGGCATCATTATCTTAGCGTTAGAAAACCGCGTTGAAATCTGCCTAAAAACGTATTTTACTATAATTAGCTATCTGATTATCAATATAATACTGAAGCAAATCTGTTGGATATTTCAAGAAAGTTATTATATTTACGTGCTGATGATAATTAGCAATACTAATACAAGCGTATATTTGCATTCTAATTAATTTAATTAAACCCAAAGGCAAATCAATGAGATTAACCCTACTTGTCTTATTATGCGCTATCAGCATGTCCGCGTCTGCGCAATGGCTAAGTTTCAAAAAGCACGAACGTTCTCCTTTACTACCCCAGGTACAGGATCATTCTATCAGCCGCTTTGCAAAAGCAGACTTCAACAAAGCAAAAAGGATTAAATTTAAAACTGTACCCGCGAGCGCCTACGATATGGAACTGGCCGAAAACTACGTAATGAAAACGGCACAGCACAACATGCGTTTCCGTGTTTACGATTTGGCAAGCTACAATTTTAGCGATCTGGCACAGCTTTACGTTCAGCAAAACCGCTTTTCTGAAGCCAAATGGTACTTTTTGCAAAGTAACTTTTTATCTCGCCAGCAAAATAACGATAAGCTTACTATCAATAACCTGATGCACCTTGCCGGCGTAAAATCAGACATTGGTGATTTTATTTTGGCACAGCAAGATTTGATAGAGGCGCGTGATATGGCCGCTTCACACGGATGGTTGATCGATCTGATCTCGGTAGAGAAAAAGCTTAAATCAATCCAAAATTCACGCATTCAGACCAGCAAAGCAGAGCTTCGATATGCCAGCAATGCGATGGTTGCCCAAAACTCTGTAGACTAAGCTACAATCTGTTACGATACTATGTTGTGCAATAATGCGTTTGTCATATTGCGAACTGGTTCAAACATTATTTAGTAATATTTTATTAGTACATGTGAGACAGCTTTGCAGCTGTCTCTTTTTGTTTACATTAGCAAATAAATAGTTGAATATTTTGATGTTTGATAATAGATCCCGTTTAGTAATAGTAAAAGACATGTTTAAGAAATTATATATCGTACTTATACTGGGCGCAGCAATGGCATGTAAGGCCGCCCCCAGCAAAACAACACCACAGGTTAACCCAGGCGATCTGCACCCCGACGAGCAACAAAGCGTTGTTTTAAAGCAGGTGGCCGATCTGATATCAAAATACAATTACAAAAAGGTTGAATTAAATGATTCAATCTCGAAGGTGATCTATAACCGTTACCTTAAATCGCTTGACGAAAACCACAATTACTTCCTGGCATCTGATGTTAAAAGCTTTGAGCAATATCAAACCGTTCTAGACGATGATATTAAATCGGGTAACCTCGATAACGTATTTTACATTTTTAATGTGTACAAAAAGCGTTACAATGAGCACATCAAATATTCTTTAGCCCAACTAAGCAAAACCTACGATTTTACCAAGAACGAAGAGTTTACTTACGATAGGGATAGCCTGCCATTTATCGCCAGCCAGGCGGAGATGGATGCTCAATGGTCGCAACGTGTTAAATATGACCTGCTAAACCTTAAACTGGCCAGTGCAGACATGACCAAAAACAAAGAGACCCTCAAAAAGCGTTACGAAAACCTGCTAAGCCAATCGAACAAATTGGCGAATACTGACGTGCTGCAGGTGTTTATGGATGCTTTAACCAACGCCATAGACCCGCACACTAACTATTTCAACCCTGCAAATGCGGCTGAATTTAACATCGATATGTCGCGCTCACTGGAAGGTATCGGCGCATCACTGGCTTCGGAAAACGAGTATGTAACCATTAAATCGATTGTACCGGGTGGCCCTGCAGATAAAAGCCACCTGATTAATATAGATGACCGTATTATCGGTGTTGCGCAAGGCAAAGCAGGCGAGTTTACAGATATTGTGGGCTGGCGCGTTGATAATGCCATCACTATGATCCGTGGCTCTAAAGGAACTATCGTTAAATTAAAAATCTTGCCTAAGGGTAAAAACGCATCTGATAAACCAAAAATCGTAGAACTGGTACGCGAAAAAATCATCCTGCAAGATCAGTCGGCTAAAAAAGAGATTCGTACTTATAACGAGAACGGCAAAGTGGTTAAAATAGGTATCATTTACGTACCTGCTTTCTACCTCGATTTCAACGCTTATAAAGCTGGCGACCCGAACTACAAAAGCACCACGCGCGACGTGAAGTTGATTTTAGATACCCTGAAACGCGATGGTGTTGATGGCGTGGTAATGGATTTACGCCAAAATGGTGGTGGTTCGTTAGTGGAAGCTGTAGACCTTACCGGTTTGTTTATCAAAAATGGCCCGGTTGTACAGGTTCGCGATACCCGAAACCGTGTAGAAGTTGACGAAGACGAAGACCCTACTATTTCATGGACCGGCCCGATGGCAGTTTTGGTTGACCGCTTCAGTGCTTCGGCATCAGAGATTTTCTCGGGAGCCATACAAGATTACGGTCGCGGTATGATTATCGGCACACAAACCTATGGTAAAGGCACCGTACAAAGTGTTATCGATTTAGATCAGGTAATTAGCCCATCTATTAAAGAAATGCTTGCCAACATTACTAAAAAAGGAACTAAGCCCGTAGGCAGCATGTCTAAATTCGGCCAGCTTAACCTTACTATGGCTAAATTTTACCGTGTAAGCGGTGGTTCAACCCAACACAAAGGTGTTACGCCAGATGTTACTTTCCCCGCAATTATTCCGTTAGATAAATATGGTGAAGACACTGAGCCTTCGGCTTTACCTTATGATATGATCAAACAAAGCACTTATACTAAAGTGGGTGATTTTAGCGCTGTATTACCGCAATTACGTAAAATGCACGACGACCGTATGGCCGCCAGCCCTAATTACAAGTATTTGCAAGAAGACATTGCCGACTTTAAGAAACGTGATGCAGAAAAAAGCGTAACCCTTAACGAAGAGCAATTAAAACAACAGCGCGATGCCGACGAAGCCAAAACCTTCGAACGTAATAATCTGCGCCGTGTAGCTTTAGGCCTGCCTCCGTTGAAAAAAGGCGAAACACGCCCTAAGAAAGAAGACCTTGACTTCTTGAAAATTGAAGCAGGACAAATTTTAACAGACTACATTAGCATGGGTAACAAATTAACCGCAACTCCGGTTAAAACTACACCATAAGCAATTAACAATATAAAAGAGAAAGGCCGGGCAGTTTGCCCGGCCTTTCTCTTTTATAAACATTTTGATCCTGTATCTACTTTCCGAAAACGTAGAAAACAGAAAAGTTAACACTTGATGCTAAATTGAATCCGAAGCCATTTGTATGACCATTTGAGATGCTGTTATAATAGATATTACGGGATTTATTATGTGTATAAGCTAAGTTGCCTATAGCGGATGACAGGCCCAGTTTCTTTGCCGGAAAATAAACTATGTCCAATCCTACACCCGCACTGTAGTTCCAGTTTTTTTGTTCTGTTACATCCGAATAACCATTAGAAATTGGCTGATAATTATTGGTAGTCTGCCTCCCATAGGAGAACGAAGCAAACGGACCCGTTCTAATACCAATCTTGCTTTCATACAAAAAATACTTCCTTAAATACAACATTCCCGTCGCATTTTGAAATTTCGAATCATAAGCTTGGCTATTGTAAATAGAAGTTGAAGTACCTTTTTGGTAACCATAACTGGCCGACACACCTAAATCGAGATTGCTGGCAACAAAATAACTGTAATTGGGGCCGATGTTATAAGTTGTCAATTTGGTATCGCTAAACGATGTACTTGAATAAGTATTAGTAGCAGTATAATTCGTATTGCTCACTTTCGAAGTATTAAATCCAATAGAACCGCCTAATAATTGATTGCCTTTTTCTGTTTGCGCCTTTACGGCCGTAAAGCTGCTTAGGGCAAGCAGCGCCATGAGAAGTTTTTTAGTCATTATGTGATAAAGTAAATTTGGCGAAAGATATTACTTTATGGTTAACCCGTGTAATTAATTTAACATCAGGCAACCCCAAATTCCCAACCAATTAATAATCAGCGAGAATATTTCTACTTGGTAAACCCCTATAAACAGAAAAGGGCACCCCAAGTTGTCCGGATGCCCTCTTTTATCGTTCCTTGCTTAGTTTACAAGATGTTTGTTAATATTTTTCAACTGATGGATGTGTCTTTGCGTGTGCACCACAACAAAATTGATAAACTCAATACGGGTAAGCTTGCCCAAATTTGGAAACTCAAAGTCTTCGCAGGTTAAAGTCAAATCCTCCACCTTAGCTACCGCAGCTACACTTGCCAAGGCCGTTGCCAATTCGGCCGACATCGACTGCATGTCGTGAACGGTTTCCGTTGGCAAAATAAATTCCGGCGATTTCATTTTGATATCAAAATTCAGGAAAGTTTCGCGCAGCATGGGCACATAGGCTTCCGGGTCCCGGTCTGTTGGTTTTACATTACCCTCCAAAACCTCAGCGAACCCCGAGCAAGATTTCAGTACATGCTCGGCTACCTGCCCGGCAGTCCAACTACCATCAAACGGCACCGTGTCAAACTTGCCGCTCGGAATTAAAAATATCGCCTGGAGTAATTCCTTCGACGTATTCTCTACATCATTTGCTATTACATTCATACTATTTAGCTTTGTGGCATTCCAGCCGGGTCCATCCAAATTAATTCCCATATATGGCCATCAAGGTCTTCGTAAGCCCACGAGTACATCCAGCCCTCATCTGTTTTCTTTAGTGCTTTGCCTCCCGAGTTAACTGCTGTGTTTACCATTTCGTCAATTTTCGCTTTGGTGTCTATTGAAATGCCTATCAATGCCTCAGTAGTTTTAGTTGTGTCAGCAATTTCTTTATCAATAAAGCTTTTAAAGAATGGCTCTACCAGCAACATCACAAAAATGCTATCGCTTACTATCATACAAGTTGCCTGCTCGTTCGTAAACTGAGCGTTGAATGTATACCCGAGTGCGGTAAAAAAGGCTACCGATTTATCGAGATCTTTTACCGGAAGGTTTAAAAAAATTTGACTTGCCATAGATGTATCATTTTAGTTTACACAAACTTATAGCTAAACACCACACTATATGATGTGCAAAAGCGACAATTAGAGGGGTGTATTGCGACACGAAAAACAAGTTGGTATTGCAAGGGTTATATTATTATGCCGAAAAAACCGCTGCTCGAGTTTACTGACAAAGGGATTTACTGTGCCAAAGGGAAGTTTTACATAGACCCCTGGAAACCCGTAGACGATGCGGTTATAACCCACGCCCACGCCGACCACGCCTATGTTGGGCACAAGCACTACCTGGCGCATTACCTCTCGCGCGATGTATTGTATTATCGCTTAGGTGAGATCAACCTGCAAACAGTAGAATATGGCGAAACGGTTTTTAAAAACGGGGTAGAAATAAGCATGTACCCTGCCGGCCACGTAATTGGCTCTGCGCAAATAAGGGTAGAATCTCAGGGCGAAGTATGGGTGGTCTCGGGCGATTACAAAACCGAAGATGATGGCGTTTGCTCACCATTTGAACCGGTACGCTGTAATCATTTTATATCCGAATGCACCTTCGGTATGCCGGTGTACCAATGGAAACCACAGGCCCAATTATTTGAGGATATGAATAACTGGTGGCGGCATAATGTTGAGAACAACCTGGCAACGGTAGTGGTGGGCTACTCATTAGGCAAGGCGCAGCGTATTATCCAAAATCTCGATCTGTCCATCGGTAAAATATATACCCACGGCGTTATCGAAAACACAAATGAAGCCTTACGACGAAACGGTGTAATACTCAACCCAACCACGCGCATTACGATAGACTCTAACAAAGAAGAAGTACGCAAAGGCATTATCATCGCCCCGCCCTCGTCTGTAGGTACGCCGTGGATGCGCAAGTTTCAGCCTTATAGTTTTGGCTATTGCTCTGGTTGGATGGCTATTCGCGGTTCCAAACGACGCCGTGCCGCCGATCGTGGCTTTGTGCTCTCAGACCATGCCGACTGGAACGGCCTAATCAGCGCCATTGACGCCACCGGCTGCGACAGCGTTTATCTTACGCACGGCTACACAGCCAGCTTTACACGCTATTTAAATGATATTGGGTTTGACGCCCATGAGGTGCATACGCTGTATGGTGGCGAGGAGGAAACCCCTCCCCAACCCTCCCCCGAGGGGAGGGAGCAGCAACTAAATGAAGCTCAAGTCCTCTCCTCTGGAGAGGATTTAGGTGAGGCTAATAAAGCGCTCCCCTTCGGGGAGGGTTTGGGAGGGGTTGAGGGCGATATTCTATGAAAGCCTTCGCCCAACTTTTTCTCTCGCTCGATGAGACGAATAAAACAAACGAAAAAGTCCGCATTCTTAAAGACTACTTTAACTGTGTGCCCGATACGGACAAGATGCATATGCTTGCGCTGTTTACCGGGCGAAAACCCAAACGACAGATTAACAGTACGCTATTCAGGCTTTGGGCAATAGAGGCCGTGCATATACCCGCCTGGCTGTTTGAAGAGAGCTACCATGTTGTGGGTGATCTTGCAGAAACGATAGCATTGCTATTCCCGCAAAACACTGCACAAAGTAGCAATAAAACCCTAACCGAATGGATTGCCGAGATCAACACCCTCAGCGCCTTTACCGAGGAAGAAAAGAAAGTATGGCTATTAAACTCCTGGGCAATTTTAGATACCCAGGAGCGCTTTGTATTTAACAAGTTAATGACGGGAAGTTTTCGTGTTGGGGTATCGCAAAGCTTAGTGGTTAAAGCTGTAGCCGATATTGCCAACCTCGATGCTAATGTACTTACCCATCGAATTATGGGCAGCTGGAAACCCGAGGAATACACTTTCACCCAGCTCACTCAGCCCAAGCAGGACGAAGAAGACATCTCGCGCCCCTACCCCTTCTTTCTGGCATACCCGATACAGGAAACATCAACGGTGCAAAAGTCGGTTGAAGATTTACAGTCAGCTTTAGGCGATGCTACTGAGTGGCAAGCAGAGTGGAAATGGGACGGTATTAGAGCACAGTTGATTAAACGCGATGGTCAGCTTTTTATTTGGAGCCGTGGTGAAGACCTGTCGACCGATAAATTTCCGGAACTGCACCCGTTTATGAACAACCTACCCGATGGCACCGTACTCGATGGCGAGATCTTGAGTTTCCGCAATGGCTTACCGCTTCCATTTAACGTATTACAAACACGCATCGGCCGCAAAAATCTGACAAAGAAAATTCTGGAAGATAGCCCGGTTTCGCTCATAGCTTATGATTGCCTGGAATATGATGGCGAAGACATACGCTACAAAACCCAAACCCAGCGCAGAGCAGTTTTAGAGGACCTGCACCGGGATAATGCTTACCCGGAGATCTTCAATATATCACCGTTGATCACATTCAATAGCTGGGAAGAACTAAGCGAAATTCGCGGACAATCGCGCGATATGATTGCCGAAGGTATAATGCTGAAGCGCAAAAACGCCACCTACCAGGTAGGCCGCCGTCGGGGCGACTGGTGGAAATGGAAAATAGACCCGCTATCTATTGATGCTGTGATGATCTACGCTCAAAAAGGCCACGGCCGCCGCGCCGACCTTTACACCGACTATACATTTGCGGTTTGGGACGGCGACAAACTGGTGCCCTTTGCCAAAGCCTACTCAGGATTAACAGATGCCGAGATTAACAAGGTAGACAACTTTGTAAAACGCAACACGCTCGAAAAATTTGGCCCCGTGCGCACCGTAAAACCAGAATTGGTGTTCGAAATAGGCTTTGAGGGTATAAATAAATCAACCCGGCATAAATCTGGCGTTGCCTTGCGGTTTCCACGGATACTACGCTGGCGGCACGACAAGCCTAAGGAAGAGGCTGATAGTATTGAGACGTTGAAGGCTTTATTGGGAGGTGAATAAAATATAAAAGCCGTCATCCCGAACTTGTTTCGGGATCCCACAAGATGTGCCTACAGTATACTTAGCAAATGGGATCCCGAAACAAGTTCGGGATGACGTAAAGGTTAACTTTGACAAAACGTTTCCTCTTCCCTATGTCACATATCTCTATCGCCCTATAAACAAATCAACCAATAATTTACCTTTACCTCTATGGAAAAAACGCTCCACATTCTCAATGGTGATGCCACCTTACATGGATTTAACGATACCGGCCTCGACGGCGAGGTAATTGTTTGGCGCGAGGTACTGTCGGAAGGTCCGCTTTGTAAGGGCATTGATAGTGAGTTTTGGAAAATGCGCGCCAAATGGGTGAGCGATACATTTAAAATTACACCCGAAGACTATTTTAAACATACCGTAGATAAGCTGGATAAGTTTAATTGCCCGCACGAAGAAATTAATCTCTGGTTTGAGTTCGATCTGCATTGCCAGGTGAATATGCTTGGGGCTATGCAACTGATAGAGCAACAGGTTGATTTAAGCGAAAAGGCTATTTACCTCATATCCCCGAATAGTTTCCCGGGCATGCCCGATTTCCGAGGCATGGGACAACTAAATGGCGAGCAGCTTGAGTATGTATTCGACGACCGGGTACGTCTAACCGAATACGACTTTCGCCTGGCCGAAGAAGCCTGGGCGCTATACGTTAAAGGCGATGTTGCCGAATTACAGAATTGGATAGATACTAACCCCTTCTGGGGCAGCTTGCACAACTTAAAGCCTGCCATGCAGGCGCATGTGCAACGCTTAACAGTTAATGCCGAGGGATACAATCATATTGAGCAAAGACTGATCGATATCCAAAAACTAGGCATTAAAAACCGCCCGGCTATCTACGAGGCCTTTTGGTCAACCGAAAAGATTTATGGTATGGGTGATAGGGAATTGGATATTTATTTGGATAGGTTAGGCTTATAGCATTCCCTGACCTGGACCGTGTCATTGCGAGCGATAGCGTGGCAACCTCGTAGCAATATATTCGATCTGTAGGCTACGAGGTTGCTTCGTGCCTCGCAATGACACGGTGTGTTAATTCTCTCCAAATCCTACCATATATTTTCCTAAATTTACCCGTTTAATATTTCTATCATATTACTAATAATTTGCCCATGATAATTGTTGGACAAAGTACGCTTGCACTACACGATTTTGCTGAGATCATATTTAACGGTCAGCAGGTTGTGTTGGACGAGGCCGCTTTAGAGAAAGTTCAAGTCAACTATAATTTCCTTACTCAATTTTCGTCAAACAAACTGATCTACGGTATCAATACCGGCTTTGGCCCAATGGCCCAGTATAAGATCAGCGACGACAGCCTTTTACAGCTTCAGTATAACCTCATCCGCAGCCACTCGTCTGGCAGTGGTAATTTGATACAAGCCCACCTGGTTAAAGCCCTGATGGTTGCCCGCCTAAACAGCTTTATGCAGGCACGTTCTGGCGTACACCCCGATGTAGTAAACCTGCTGGCAGATCTTATTAACAAAAACATAGCGCCCTGCGTGTTCGAGCACGGAGGTGTAGGCGCCAGCGGCGATCTGGTGCAACTGGCCCACTTAGGCCTGGTACTGATTGGTGAAGGTGAAGTAATTTTTGAAGGGCAAGTTCGCCCTACGGCTGAGGTTTTTGCCGAGCAAGGTGTTAAGGCGTTAACCATTCACGGTCGCGAAGGCCTTGCCATTATTAACGGAACGTCGGCTATGACGGGTATTGGCATGACAAATGTAATCCGGGCACAGAAGCTGCTGGATTGGTCGGTAATGTTGTCGTCAATGGTCAACGAAATTGTGGAGGCCTATGATGACCACTTCTCTTACGAACTGAACATTGTTAAACGCCACAAAGGCCAGAACGAGATCGGCGCACAAATGCGCGAAATTTTGAAAGACAGCAAACTGATCCGCGATCGTTCGGAGCATTTATATAATCCTGATAATTTAGATCAGGAAGTATTTGAGGATAAGGTACAGGAGTATTATTCGCTTCGTTGTGTTACGCAAATACTCGGTCCTATTTACGATACCATTCAGCAGGCGGGCGAAGTACTGGGAAATGAGCTGAACTCGGTGAACGACAACCCGGTTATCGACCACGAAAACAACAACGTTTTCCACGGCGGTAACTTTCACGGCGATTATGTTTCTTTAGAAATGGATAAGCTGAAGATTGCGATCACCAAACTTTCTATGTTATCAGAGCGACAGTTAAACTACCTGCTGAACCAAAAGCTGAACCAGAAATTCCCGCCGTTTGTAAACCTTGGCGTATTAGGCTTAAACTTTGGAATGCAGGGCGTGCAATTTACGGCCGTATCTACCGTGGCCGAAAATCAAACGCTTTCGTTCCCGATGTATGTGCACAGCATCCCGAACAACAATGACAACCAGGATATGGTGAGCATGGGCTGCAACGCAGCATTGATGACGAAAAAGGTGATCGATAATTCGTTCGAGGTATTGACCATCCAACTCATGACCATTGCACAGGCTATAGATTACATGGGCTTTCAGGATAGGTTATCATCGGCGTCTTCGACTGTTTACACACAACTACGCGAGATTTTCCCTGTATTTGTGGAAGACCAACCGCAATACAAAACCTTGAAAAAAGTTAGAGAGTTTTTAGAAACTGCGGATTCATTTATTCCGGCACAAGCTAATTAATTTGATGAAGTGCGCGTTAGTTACCGGTGGTTCGAGGGGAATAGGCAAAGCAATCTGCATTAAAATGGCAGCATTGGGCTATTATGTGCTTATTAACTTTAAAAGTAATACCGCAGAAGCCGAAAACACATTGCAACAGATTAAAGATGCAGGCGGTAATGGCGAGTTGATGCAATTCGACGTGGCCCACAAAGAGCAGATAAAGCAAGTGTTAGGTAGCTGGATTGAAGCTAACGAACAAAACCCTATAGAAGTACTGGTAAACAACGCCGGTATCCGCGAAGACAGCCTGCTAACCTGGATGACAGACGAGCAATGGGACAACGTGATAAGTACCAACCTCGATAGTTTCTTTTACACCACACGCCTGGTTTTAAACAGCATGATGATGAACCGTTTCGGCCGTATCATCAATGTGGTTTCACTGTCGGGTATTAAGGGGCTACCGGGGCAAACCAATTATTCGGCTGCTAAGGCAGGGGTAATTGGAGCAACTAAAGCCTTAGCGCAGGAAGTAGGCCGTCAGGGCATCACCGTAAATGCACTTGCTCCCGGTTTTATTAAAACTGATATGACCGAGGGACTTGACGAAAAAGAACTACGTAATCAAATTCCTGTTCGCCGTTTTGGACTGCCGGAAGAAGTTGCTCATGCGGCCGCGTTTCTGGCGTCTGCCGATTCGGGGTATATCACCGGTCAGGTTTTATCTATTAACGGCGGTTTATATTCATAAAAATATGTTGCCGCAATCCGCTATTCCACTTATCCCACAAAAGGCACCATTTGTAATGGTAGACCAGTTGTTGTTTGCCGATGAAACCACCGCTAAATGTGGTTTCACTATAAAGGCAGATAATCCGCTGGTTGATAAAAGCTCTTTTACAGAAGGTGGCTTACTCGAAAACATTGCCCAAACAGCTGCGGCCCACGCCGGCTATAAGGCATTAGCAGAAAACAAACCTGTTATTAAAGGGTTTATCGGAGCAGTAAAAGACCTCGAAATTTTCGGTATACCAAAAGTAGGTGATGAATTACTAACCGAAATATATACCGAAAACCAGATTTTTGACGTTACCGTAGTTACTGGTAAAGTTTGGTGCAACAACCAGCTTTTAGCCAGTTGCGAAATGAAAATATTTTTACAGGATACTTCAGCCAAAGTTTGAGCCGCTAATGGGACAGTTGAGTAATAAAAGCGTTTTTATTATTGCAGACAATGTTTGCAGTCCTTTAGGCCGTACTACTGCCGAAAACTTCGACAAGCTCAAAAACGGGATTTCAGGTGTTCAACAACATCATAGGGCTGATCTATCGAACGCTCCCATAGCAGCTTCCTTGTTCAATGGCAACGAAGTTTTGATTCCCGGCGCGGACACTTACACCAAATTTGAGCAACTGCTTGTTGCATCAATCGCCGAAGCATTAAGCCAAATTAAAGTTCAGGTCGATGATCCTAAAACCGGCTTAATTATCTCCTCCACCAAAGGCAATATCAGCCTGTTGGGAACAGAAGAAAACAACGAAGAACTACAGAAACGGATCTCGCTTAATACTTCTGCTCAATTGGTAGCACGTTTATTTGGTTTCGTTTCTCAACCTGTTATTATATCCAATGCCTGCATTTCGGGTGTTATGGCAATTGTTACCGGCATGCGGATGATTCAGTCGGGGGAATACAATCAGGTGGTGGTTACGGGTGCCGATGTGATATCTAAGTTCGTGGTATCCGGTTTCCAATCGTTCCAGGCATTAAGCGCGGAAAGATGCAAGCCATTTGATAAAAACCGCGCCGGACTTAATTTGGGTGAAGGTGCCGCCACGATAATTTTATCGGGCGATGAAAAATATAACGGTAATATTCGGGTAACAGGTGGTGGTATTAGTAATGATGCAAACCATATCTCTGGGCCATCGCGCACAGGGCAAGAACTGGCAGATGCCATTACCAAAGCTTTAAGCAATGCTGGGGTAAAATCAACTGATATCGATTTGATCTCAGCCCACGGCACAGCAACCCCTTATAACGACGAAATGGAAGCCAAGGCAATTACACTTGCTGGCATCCAACATACGCCTGTAAACGGACTCAAAGCCTTCTACGGCCATACATTAGGCGCAGCCGGCCTAATTGAAACCGTACTGGCCAAACAATGCATGGTGCAAAATACTTTATTACCTACCTTAGGTTTTGAGGAAACAGGTACAGCGCCACTAAACATCACAAGTGCCATTAGCGACGCCGAAATTAAACACTGCGTAAAAACAGCATCGGGTTTTGGTGGGTGCAATGGCGCGTTGGTTTTAAGTAAATAAATTAGCAGAAAGAAGATTGTCGGCAGAACAGCAATATATCACAAGCAGTTGTATCATTAGCAATAATGCGGTGTACAAGGATGAGATGCCGGTGTTCGGAGGTCAGAGCCCGGATTTAGCCGCTTTTTTGTTATCTACCTACCAACATTTCGAACTCAACTATCCAAAATTCTATAAAATGGATAATCTGAGTAAATTAGGTTGGCTGGCATCAGAGGTTTTATTGAAGGATAGTTTCGATAAAACTAAATATCAGCCCGAGGAAATTGGGATAGTATTAACGAACGCCAACTCTAGCCTCGATGCCGATCTAAAATATTGGGATTCGGCGCAGGATATGGCCAGCCCATCGTTATTTGTGTATACCCTGCCTAATATTGTAATAGGCGAAATCTGCATTCGCAATGGTTTTAAGGGCGAAGACGCATTTTATATTACGCCTGCTTTTGATGCTGCATTTATCCATCAACAGGCAAGCTACTTGCTAAACAATGACATATTAAAAGCCTGCATTTGCGGCTGGGTTGATGTGGTTGGTGATGAGTATAAAGCGGCGTTATTTTTGGTGGAGCAAAGCAGCAACGGGGTTGAGTTTGAAGTAAACAATTTGACAAAGACATTTAATATATAAAATATGTCATTGCGAGCGATAGCGCGGCAACCTCGTAGCTATACAAATTAGATCTGCATAGCTACGAGGTTGCTTCGTCGTACCTCCTCGCAATGACATATTTATTAAAAGAAAAATAAAAATGAGTTCACCGGTTTACGTTGCAGGTTTAGGCGTTATCTCGGCCATTGGAAACAATGTGGCGGAGAACCTGGCTGCGCTTAAAAGCGGCAAAGCCGGCATGGCCGATATTACTTATCTGCAAACAAGATACAAGCACGAGATTCCGGCTGCCGAAGTGAAATTCAACAATTCGCAATTGGCTGCGATGGCAGGCTTTCCGGAGCATATTAGCCGCACGGCTTTATTGAGCAGCATTGCAGCTAAAGAAGCATTAGAGGACTCAGCTATCAAAAATATCGGCGGTCTGCGTATTGGTTTTATTTCGGCCAATACCGTGGGGGGTATGGATAAATCCGAACATTTTTACGAAGATTTCTTAAAGGACAATCAAAGAGGCGATTTGCTAGATGTAGTAAATCACGGCTGCGGTAATATTACAGAACTGGTTGCCGATCAGTTGGAGATCAACAGTTATGTTACTACTATTAGCACCGCCTGCTCTTCATCGGCCAATGCGATATTTTTTGGTGCGCGGCTAATTCGCGCGGGGATACTGGATGCAGTTGTAGCCGGAGGTACTGATGCCTTTACCCGGTTTACGCTTAACGGCTTTAATACCCTTATGATCCTCGATCGTAAATTTTGCAAACCTTTTGACGAAAACCGTGAGGGCCTTAATTTAGGCGAAGGCGCGGGCTATGTAGTATTGGTATCCGATAAAATTGCCAAACAGCTTGATAAAGAACTTTATGGCAAACTAAGCGGGTACGATAACAGCAACGATGCCTATCATCAAACAGCAACCTCGCCCGAAGGCGACGGCCCGTACATGGCTATGCAAGGTGCATTAAAACGGGCGGGGCTACAGCCATCTGATATTGGCTACATCAACCTACATGGCACCGGCACACCAAACAACGATCAAAGCGAAGGCACGGCGGTAATGCGTCTGTTTGATGGCAATTATCCGCCGATGAGTTCTACCAAATCCTTCACAGGGCATACCTTGGGAGCAAGTGGCGGCATCGAAGCGGTATTTTCTCTACTCGCTTTGAAACACGGTTTGGTATTCCCAAATCTTCGCTTTGAAACGCAGATGAAAGAATTACCTTTTTCGCCACAAACGGAGTTGCTAACCGATCAGCCAATCAATCATGTATTGTCTAACTCTTTCGGGTTTGGCGGTAATTGTTCATCATTAATATTTTCTAAGGCATAATGATGAAGCTATACATTAAATCAACAGCCTGTATTTCAGCCCAAAAAACTTTTGGGGATGTCCCATTTTTGACCGACGCGCATACCTATACCAAGCCTCGTTTGGATGCTATAGAACCGGATTACAAACCCTATCTCGATCCCAAGCTAAGCCGCAGGATGAGCAGGGTAATTAAGATGGGAGTAGCGGCCGCGAAGGAGGCACTAAATCAATCAGGCGTTACGATGCCCGATGCCATTATTACCGGCACTGCTTATGGTTGCGTAGAGGACACCACTGTTTTCCTAACCCGCATTATTGAGCAGGAGGAAGAAATGCTGCCACCTACAGCATTTATTCAGTCTACCCATAACACGGTAGCAGCTCAAATAGCATTGATGCTGCAATGCCACGCCTACAACAACACATTTGTACACAAAAGCTTCTCTTTCGAAAGCGCATTAATGGATGCCGCCATGCTGTTTGCAGAGCAGGAAGCATCAACCATTTTAGTAGGCGGAATTGACGAAATAACAGACACCAATTACGCCATCTTCGACAGATTTGACACCTATAAAAAGGGAGATTTTACTAATACAGAGCTGTATGCAACCAATTCGCCGGGTACTATTGCGGGCGAAGGGGCAGCTTTCTTTGTGTTGTCTAACGAGTCATCGGGTAGCGATATAGCTTCTATCGATGCTTTTCAAACCGTTTACAAGCCTGCCAATATCGAAGAGGCTGTATTGAGCTTTTTAACCGCTCATGATTTACAGTTGGATAATATCGATCTTGTTATTTCAGGTAAAAACGGGGATACACCAAGTGACGTGGCTATTGATGAATTGGAAAAAGGCTTATTTAAGAATAACCCGTTAATTCATTACAAACATCTCTGCGGCGAGTATCCAACGGCATCATCTTTTGCTTTGTGGTTGGCTTCTAACATTGTTAAAACAGGAGCAGTTCCTGCTGCATTGGCAGAAAACAAGGTTACCAATTCGCAAATCAAACGAGTATTGATCTGCACTCATTATCAAAATAAATACTGGTCGCTAATGTTGGTTTCAGCATGTTAAAGGATACTCTATATACTATTCAAACTTTGCAGAACAGCGACAATGCCATTTATGCAACGCTGCTGCTCAACCCCACTCACGAAATTTTTTCGGGTCATTACCCAGAGCAACCGGTGCTGCCCGGAGCATGTGCATTGCAAATGATACAGGAAGTAATGGAAATCGCTTTTGACCAGTGCGTGCAGCTTATTAAAGCCAGCAGCATGAAGTTTTTATCGATGGTGAACCCTCAAACCGATCCGGTTCTGCAGTTAAAGGTAAGTTATCAGGAGGTGGAGAAACTGCAGATAAAAATTACCGCAACGCTCAATTGCGGTCAAACGGTGAGCTTTAAATTGCAGGCTTTATATCAGCAGATTATGAAGTGCTGATACGATTTTTATCAAATTTGTCATTTCGACGGAGGAGAAATCTTCTACGATGAAACAGTCGGCGCAGAAGATCTCTCACTATCGTTCGAGATGACAAAAATATTTTAGGCGCGGATTATTTCGCAGAATGCTCTACAATATAATCAGCCATCGAATTTACGTCCACTAATACCTTGCGGCCGTCCTTAGGATCTTTGATGGTGATGCCATATTCTTTTTTAAGCAGTACGATTAGTTCCAACGAGTCGATAGAATCCAGACCTAAACCATCGCCGAAAAGTGGCTCGTCATCTTTAATGTCGGCCGGGGTAAGGTCGGTTAAGTTTAAAAACTTGATGATCTGTTGCTTAAGCTGTTCTTTCAGCGCTTCTTTTTCCATTATATGTTTCTCTTAGATCAGGTTCTTCTTTTTTAGTCCAATGTAGGCTGCCAGTTGTATCAGCAGCGTAATACCCAGCAAAGGTAGCAGATTTGGAATTACATCCTTCAGTTTTCCTCCCTCTAAAAACAGGGTATAATAAGCTTCTATGCACCAGTGTAATGGCGAGATAGCTGCAACCGTTTTAAAGGCATCGGGCATGGCAAAGCTGGGTACCATCAAACCGCCCACGGCGGCCATTATCACTATAGATACCGCGCCAAAGCCATTCGCTTGCTCCTGCGTTTGGCAATACACGCCCATGCATATCGCATAACTTACTGCACACCATCCGCACACCAATGTAACCATCAGCAAGCCAAAGTAATCGCTTGGTAAGTTTAAGGCCGGCAACCCGATGTGGGGAAACAGCCAGATACCCATCGAAAATATTACCAGTGCCTGTAGCAAAGTAACGCCCAGGTAGGTTATTTGTTTAGAGACCAACGCCACCATAAAATTGGTTGGCAGCGTTTTAAGGCGAATAAAACTACCGCTTATCTTTTCCCTAACCACGCTGCCGCCGAGGGAAATTATGATGAAGAACATGGCGAAAATTGTCCAGGCGGGCACGTTATGTTGTGTAGCATTGGGCATAATAATACCTCCGCTAATAGATACCGGCAATTCATTAATCTTAGTCTGGTTATTCAACAGGTCCTTTTCCAATGCCTCCGGCAATGGCTTTTCGTTAATGGCGAAGTATAGCTGGCGCAAGGTTTCGCGGCTTTCTACAATTTGCAATGCACTGCGCAGTGCGCCATTGATAGACATTCTGTACGATTCCTGTATAATAGGCTGATAGTACATCGCCAGGGGATTTACCGATATTTTGCTTTTAGCAGTATCTCCCGATAAACCAAAGCTATTTAATGCTTTGCCCGATACATTCTTTGCTTTTGCTGTTATCTTCTGCGTGTAATCAGCCGGAATCACAATAGCCAGCAAGGCGTCTTTACCGCGCATCCGCTGTTTAATGGCATCGTCTGTTTCTGCTTTATCGATGTTGTTGATCTTAAACATTCCCATCTTATCCAGCGTGCTCATGAGTTGGGTGCTCAACTTGCCGGTATCGCGGTTGCATACCATCATGGTAATGCGGTTTTTGTTTACCAGCTGAAAGGTGCTGTTTTGAATACTGGTTACAATAATCACCAGTATAATAGGCATAATAAAAGCCAGCGCTATACCCACCTTATCGCGAAGCAGGATCCTGATATCCTTTATAATGGTTGCCTTCAGTTTATACATCAGTCACGATATTGTTTGCCGGTTAGTTTTAGAAACAAACCCTCAAGGGTTGGTTCTTTATATTTCTCCATCAGGCTATTTAAACCACCCTGGGCTATGATCTTGCCATCATCAATCATGGCTACGTCGTTACACAGATCCTCAGCTTCGCTTAACTGGTGTGAGGTATAAACCAGTGTAGTACCCTGTTCATTTAGCTGATGCAGGTAGCCTATGATAGCATGGCGGGTTTGCACATCTACCCCAACGGTGGGTTCGTCTAAAAACAAAATGGCAGGATTGTGGATCACTCCTATCGCCAGGTTAACCCGGCGTTTCATCCCTCCCGAAAATTTCTGTACCTGTTGGTTACGTACATCCTGCAGACCTAAAACTTCCAAAAGTTCTGTGGTACGATGATTGGTTTGCTTTTTTGTTAGGCCAGCCCACGCACCGAAGAATTCGAGATTTTCGGCCGGACTTAGTTCCTGGTAAAAAGAAAAATCCTGCGGTACAAAACCGAAGAGCTTGTTAACTGCCTTATTTTTCTTATCGACCGGCTCTCCCAATAATTTAATGCTGCCGCTGTCGGCATTTATCAGGCCGGTCATTAAACTCATTAGCGTGGTTTTACCTGCTCCGTTTGGGCCAAACAAACCAAAACGCTCGCCTTTTGGGATTTGCAGATTCAGGCCAGTATAATGCACGCCCGCATCTTCCGCATAGCTAAAGCTGAGGTTTTGTATATCTACCGCTAACGAATCTGTTATTGCCATTTTATATTTTTCAGTTCGGTAAAAGCCTTACGTTCAATCTCCGAGATCTCGATCAGATAGTCGCCCATCTGGTTAAAATCTGCCTGGCTGCCCAGGCGTCCTTTATAGATCCCTGCAGCTAATACGGCCGAAGTACGCCAAAGGTCGCCCGTCTCTGTAAATTTTTCTGAAATCCGGAGCAGATCATCATTCGGCAAATATTCATGCGCCTCTTGTAAAAAGGCCCCGTACATGTACCGGAAACCGCCGCCACCGGTGCCGATCTCCTCCTGCATACGCACTAATTGGGCTAAGTATTGGCCGGCTTTTTCAAGCCCTAAACTATCACGCCATTTTTTTATGCGGCCACCGGTAAACTTAATCCCATCTACGCCAGCAAACCAGCCGGGGATGTTCAGCATGTTGCTTACGTTTAGCTTAATACCATTTCTAATGGCATTGCGGATGGTATCGTCTGTAACTTCTACTCCACTTGCAGGGTAATAAATTTGCCCTTTAGGTGCCAGCGCACCTTTGGCAAAACGCACACGCTCTAACTCGTAGCTAGTAAGTGTGGTGGGCGTTTCCATAATTGGGTCGCTGATGAGGTAGTTGTCTTCCTCCTTACCAAAAACGATAAGGTTATGGGCGTTGAAGTGGAAACGGTACTCGCGCGGGAAATACGACAGATAGTAAACCCCAACCTGGCAACCTACAGGGCTACCCTGCGCCAATGCATCCTGCAAGTACTTTTCGGCCTCTGTTTTGGAGTTGAATTTTTTGCGGATGATAGGAATACCCAGCGCTTTACAGGTACGCTTAAATATCAAACCCGGAAACGTACGGAAGGCGATTGCCGGGCCGTTGTTAACTTTTATTAAGGGGATATAAGCAAAAAATAAACCTGCGCCCATGCCAAAGGCCAATGGCTCGGTTATTTTTGCGGCCCCAATATTTTGTAATAAACTCGAAGTAACCCCTGATTCGCAATGTGCAGACTGGCGGTGTACAAAATCAACTTTCATGCACATTCATGCTTTTAAGGTCGGCGACCTTTACATTAAACGCCTCGGCGTATTTTTCTAATTTTTTGTCGGATAATTTATCGAACACTTCAGGCTTTAAATGCCGCTTAATCTGCCATTGCCAAAAGCCGGTATAGTCGGCCAGTATAGAGGCATCCATCATACGGTATTCCATAAAAAACAACAGGGGGCTTGCTTCCTTATTTAATACCTTTTGTTTTGCGACGGCAATGCGGTGGTCAATTTCCTGCCAGGCTACATCAAGGGCTTTGGTTTTTACATCCCAACCAGTACTTAGTGCAGTAACGTATTTACCTTCACTATCCGTGGCGTAACAAACCTCCCTGGTAATTTTACCGAGCGACCCTAAATCCTGCGGAACATCTTCCTTTTTCATTCCCTAAACCCTTTATTGCCTGCTTAACAAACAGTAAGCATGGCATACATGTACGAAAAGCGCGAACTTTCTGGTACCAGTAATAAGATCTTCTCTCCTTTTTTCAAGGTGCCGTTGTTAAACAGCTCATTAATCATCAGGTAAACAGATGCTGCACCTACGTTACCTACTGTATACAGGTTGATAAACCATTTCTCGTATGGTATACCGCCGCCGTAAATCTGCACCAGGTCGTAAATTTTACTTTTGAAAAAGTCGCTCGAAATATGCGGTAAAAAGTAATCGATATCTTCGGCAGTTAAGCCTTTCTTTTCAAAGATCTCTTTAATCTTTTTACCACCCAGCGGCACAATGTTATCACTCAATAAACCAATATCCTGCTTTACGCTGAAGATAGATTTGGTCATGATCTCTTCGGGAGTATAGTCCATAAAACCCTTTAGCGTACCATCGGCTTGCTTATCGCCGCCCATGTACATGCAAGTTTCCATTTCATTAGCGTAGGATACACCTTCAATCCATTCTATGCGCAAGCTCAGTCCTTCCGGATTTGGCTTATCACTCATCAAAAATGCCGAAGCACCGTCAGACAACATCCAACGCAGAAAGTCTTTCTGGAATGCGATATATGGGTTCTCGCTCAGCTCTTTAATTTTTTGTACTTCTTCTTCAAACACATCAGACACAAGCAGGCCCGAAAATCTTTCAGACCCTGTAGCGATGGCATGTTTTACATCGCCGGTTTTGATGGCCAGGTAAGCGTATTTTAAAGCATGCATACCCGCACAGCACACACCAGATGGCGATACTACTTCAATGGGGCCGATCTCCGGCAACCAGCCGTGCGCCATAACGCCGTGGCTTGGCATCATTTGGTCGGGCGATGAAGTGCCACAAGATAGCAGTTCTATTTCTTTGATCTTTTCGGGATCATTCTTAAACAATTCTTTAACCGCAAGGGCGGTCATCTGCGCGTTGGTATGGGTTGATTTTCCGCCTTTCTCCAATGCATAATAGCGGTTAATGATACCGTTGTTACGCAATACTATCTTTTTCGATTTGGATGGTTTATTGTCGATATAACCTAAATAAGCCTCCATATCATCGTTTGCTACGGGCTCGTTCGGAAAAAATGCAGAAGTTGAATTAATATATACCTCGTTGGCAGACATGGTTTTAATTTAATAATAAGTAATGTAGTTTCTTGTTTCGTATTTGTTTCTGAGTGAATGGCCTCAGTAAAATATTGTCTAATATCAGCATTATTGGTGCGCCTAAAAAAAGCGCAATAAACAGGTAATATTTAAAGGCGGTTGTCCATGGCAGCTGGTTCTTTCTTTTAACAATGATCTTGGCCCAGGCTGCAAAAATGTATTTAGCTTTGCCTTCAATTACCATTAACGGGTATTTTACAAATGCTGCCCCGGCATCTACCAGCTGTTTTTGCATCCCTTCCCAGTTTCCACTATTCAGATGTTTTATAACGGTTTGACCGTATATTTTAGTGCGTTCTATATCCTCGTCACTCACACCCGGTTTTGGGAAAACATTCAGGTAACGCTCCTTTTTACCGCTTAGCATCCAGTAAAAAATGGTTACAAAACTAACCGGGTTCGAATGCTTATCTACTAACGCCACATTGCCTACATGGTTTGCACCCGCGTCTGCCAATAGTTTCTTTATTTTATCAAAGGCGTTTAACCACATGTTACGGCCAGCACTTATAGTTACTATAGGTGTGCCCTGTATTAGCGTCTTAAATTTAGGATCCTGTAATAGGGTGCTGGATGGTATGCTTGGCGATAAAAACCAGGGTTGGTAGGCCAATATTACCAGATCATACTTTTCTTCCTTTAAAGTATAGGGCTGCAGCGGGCGTGTGTTACCCATTACGCAATCGGGCATTACGCTAAAGAAACGGCTGCCCGTCCAGGGGAAATCGTAATTGGTTTCAGGGTGGATCTGCACCTTTTCAACCGTTGCTCCCGAAGCTGCCATCGGCTCCGTAAATGAGTCTACAATGTCACTCATCTGGCCCGACTGGGTGTAGTATATCGCAAGGATCTTTTTACTCATCAATGGCTAATTAAAATCTTCGGGATGCAGCACTTTAGACGTTTTACTATATTCTATTACGGCATGCTGCACAACAGGCGATAAGCTTTTAAAATGTTCTTTGATATAAGCCTTATCTACCTGAATGTTGCTGCTGTACTTAACCACCTTGGGCGCGTGCTCTTGTATACCTAAGCGCAAAAACCTAAACTCGGCATTATTGCTATCGGCCATAAAAGCGGTTTGAAACTTGATGCGGCCATCTTTAAAAAAATGCAATTTATCTTTTGGCTTGCTCAGCAATCCTGCTTTACGCATTAACAGCACACCTTCATAAGCTCCACGATCTTCCACAGGAGCGCTGGCTACAGCAGTTAGTTGATTTTCGATCTCACTCAATGTCCCAGATGCCATAGCCTGATAAAATGTCGACTTCTCAAACTTCTGCAACAAGCCAGTGGCATTAACAACACCTGTTAACGTTACTAAAACCAATAAAAAAGCTAATCTTCCTCTCATAACACAACACTAGGCGTACCAAACATAATAAAATATAAACGACCTCACAACGGTGTTTAAACGTTACAAGGTCGCTTTTGTTAGTCCGACTAAATTTTTCTGAATTGGTTTAGGCCAGCTTTACCAATCGCTCTCCTTCTAACACCGGGATAGCCGTGGTTATATCTACATTTAAACAAAATGCTATATCCTGTTCGATACCCAATTTGCGCATTCGCTCGCCGTGCGAGGTTTTGCTCAGGTAGGCCGGGATGTCGCTTTTCGCCAACTGAAATAGATCATAAGCTGCAATAGCCGGATCGTCCAAAGTGTATTCTCCAGATTGTTTAAGGTTATCTATTACGGCCCCGGCAAATGCAGTGTCTTCCAGGTTGAAGTTATTCTTCCAGCCTGCGCAAACCAGCAGGATATTTTCGTTCTGTGTTTTCAGCCAGTTGCTCAGCGCAGTAAGATTCAGGAAAGAACCAATTACCACTTTTTTGGCAGCGCGCGATAAATGCAGCGCATGGGTACCGTTGGTAGTAGTTAACACCACAGTTTTACCGGCAACCTTTTCGGCAGTGTATGAGAACGGCGAATTACCAAAGTCGAAACCTGTAACCACGCTTCCATCGCGCTCTGCAGCTATCAGATAGTCATTGCCTTTTTCGCGGTAAGCAATGCATTCTTCCACCTGCGCAACGGGGATAATCGCTTCGGCACCATTATCAATGCCGTAGCAAATAGATGATGTAGCACGAAAGATATCGATAATAACTACGATGTACTCTTCGACTTTATATAAAGGAAGTAGCGCCGGAGAAAGGCAAACCTCTAAAGCCCCCCGTCCCCCTAAAGGGGGAGTAGAAGTAGCTTTTCTATTTTGAGTATTTGTCACTATATGTTTTTTTGCTCCCCTTTAGCGGCAGGGGCTCTTATTGATTCTATTACTTCCCCTTTAGGGGGTCGGGGGGATACTTATTTAAAAGGCATTTTGGCAACAACTGCCTTCACTTTATTATCACGGATCTTGATGTAGATCTCCGTACCTTCTTTGGCGAAAGCGGTTTGCACATACCCCATACCGATAGCGCTTTGCAACGATGGCGATTGTGTTCCTGAGGTTACTTTGCCAATGGTATTACCTTCTGCGTCAACAATCTCATAATCGTGGCGGGGGATGCCGCGTTCGATCATTTTAAAACCGATAAGCTTACGCTCAACGCCTGCAGTCTTTTGAGCTTGTAAAGCCTCTGAATTAGTAAATTCTTTGCTGAATTTAGTTACCCAGCCTAAGCCGGCCTCCAATGGCGAAGTAGTATCGTCGATATCATTACCGTACAGGCAGAAACCCATCTCTAAACGCAGGGTATCACGGGCGCCCAAACCGATTGGTTTAATGCCAAATGGTTCGCCAGCTTTAAATACTTCGTTCCAGATGTGCTCAGCATTAGCGTTATCGCAATAAATTTCGAAACCGCCTGCACCGGTGTAGCCCGTTGCAGAAACCACAACGTTATCAATACCGGCAAATTTGCCTTTGTTAAAAGTATAATATTCCATCGAAGCTAAGTCGATATCTGTAAGCGATTGTAACGCCTCGGCTGCTTTAGGGCCTTGAACAGCCAGCAATGAAGTGCGGTCTGAAATGTCTTTCATATCAACACCTTCGGTGTTAAATTTAGAGATCCAGTTCCAGTCTTTTTCTATATTCGATGCGTTAACAACCAGCATATAGGTTTTATCATCGATGCGGTAAACCAAAAGGTCGTCAACAATGCCGCCGTCCTGGTTTGGCAAGCAAGAGTATTGTACTTTACCATCATACAGTTTAGATGCATCGTTACTGGTTACGCGCTGAATAAGGTCTAAAGCATTTTCGCCTTTTAGTATAAACTCGCCCATGTGGCTTACATCAAACACACCAACAGCTTTACGTACCGTCTCGTGTTCAACATTGATACCTGCATATTGTACGGGCATGTTATACCCTGCAAACGGAACCATTTTGGCTCCTAAACTACTATGTATATGGGTTAAAGCTGTATTCTTCATGCGTTATTTTTAATAGCGCAAAAGTAACATTATTACCTTAGTCCGTTAACACCTGCTGATAAAAAGCCACCAGCTTATTTGTAACAACACTAATATCATGGGTACTTTCTACCAGCTTACGGGCATTTTGTCCTATAGTTTTGCAATATTCCTCGTCGGTTATGCATTTGCGGATGTGGTGGTAAAACTCGTCGGCATCATTGGCAATCAGAATATTTTCACCGTGGGTGTAGCCTATGCCCTCAGCACCCAATGCTGTAGAAATAATGCATTTTTCCATGGCCATTCCCTCCACAATTTTAACGCGCATACCGCCGCTGGATAGTAAAGGAACTATCATAATGGATTTGCTGTTTACAAACTCCAGCGCGTCGTCAACCTCACCCTGAATGTAGATTTTGCCCATCACCTCATAATCATCAAACTGTTCGGGAATGTCGTTACCGGCTACGTAAAACCGCACATTCAGTTCGCCGGTGCTCAGATCGTGGTAAAAGGTATTTAAAAACCACTGGATCCCCTCGCGGTTAGGCATCCAATCTAACGACCCCAAAAAGAATAGGCTGGGGAACTCGACTTTGCTATAATCGGGCTTGTACTGCTCCATGTTTAAGCCTACCGGCAATATACTCACCGGCGGGGCTATTTTACAATTGAGCATGGTATCCCTATCCTGTGCAGTGAACACTCCAATAGCATCAAAGCGGTTGAGTTGGTGCAGCTCGTATTTTTTAATCCTCGAAGCCATTAGCTTGAGGTACCATTTTTTCAGAGGGTCGCCTTTTTGCACAGCCAGGCGATGCCAAACCTGGTGCTCTACATTGTGTGAACGATAGATAAGCTTGGCTTTGCTATGTTTACTTACCGCATTTATATAGGGGGTGATAAATAAGCCCTCAAACTGGATAATATCGTAACTACGATCTGCAAGTTCCTGGATCAGCAGCTTTTCGAAACCGTGATCGTGAAACCTGTTGGCATAATGCGCATGTTCGTTAAAGAGGTTAAGCACCGCCTCATATATAGATACGCCGATATTGATAGGGTATGATTTGTAGTGGATCCTCTCAATCAGATCATACGAACCGGCATATTCTTCGTGATGGTGGGCGTTCTGTTTGGGATCGAGCGCAAATAAAGAAACGTCATGTCCCAGGTTAAGCAAGCCCCTAATCGTATTACACACCACAATAGGGTATCCTCCATTCTGCGGAAATGGGACTCGGTGTGTAAGAATAAGTACCTTCACTGGGTTAATTTGGTTTATTGCAAAAATACCATCCCAGCCGACTTATCAAAGCTTCTTTAAAAAATTGTTAACTGCGGGTCTGTAACCCTGAAAGTACGGCGGTGATACGGTGTAAAACCCATTTCTAATACAGCATTACGGTGCTTTATGGTAGGATACCCTTTATTACTGTGCCAATCGTATTCGGGGTGCTCTTCGGCAATTTGTTTCATAAAGTCGTCCCGGTAGGTTTTAGCGAGGATAGATGCAGCGGCAATGCTGAAATATAGTGAATCGCCTTTAATAATGCATTTATGCGGCGTGCTGCGGTATTTGTTAAAACGGTTACCGTCTATAATTAAAAACTGTGGCTCGAGGTGCAATTTTTCAATTGCGCGATGCATCGCTAAGAAAGAGGCGTTCAGAATATTGATTTTGTCTATCTCGATATTATCAACAAAAGCTACAGCATGGGCAATGGCTTTTTCTTCGATCTCAGCGCGCAGTTGGTAGCGGGTATCTTCGTCCAGCTGTTTGGAGTCGTTCAGCAAGTGATGATCAAAATCATGGGGCAATATTACCGCGGCTGCAAAAACAGGACCGGCTAAACAGCCGCGACCGGCTTCATCGCATCCGGCTTCAATAAATTCGTGCTGATACCTGGCTAATAACATTTTTAAGTGTGGAGCAAATATCCGGTTTATGGTTGAGAGTTTCTCAGAAAATTCTCAACGTTAACAGGGTAATATCGTCAATGGCCTTTCCTTTTATAACCAGGTTAAGGTGGTCCATAATGGTTTGATTAAACCTATCGGGGGTAAGGTGGCCGTTGGCCATTACAAATTCCTGCAGCTGCTCGTCCTTCCAATGGGTATCATTTTTCAACTCGTAGTCCATCAGCCCATCGGTGTAGTTAAATATTAACGATCCCGGTTCTATCACTACTTCTCCTTGATTTACAAACGGCAGGTCTTCAAACACACCCAGCATGGTTGTACCAAGGCCCAATGACGACACCGCGCCATCTGACCATAAGATTGGCGGGTTATGCCCGGCGTTAATGTAGTCGAGCGTACGGGTTTCCTCGTCGTACTTGGCCACAAAGAGAGTTATAAAACGCTCGCCCTTTGTATTCTTAATTACAATTTTGTTTAATCGCTCTACCACTGTGCCTAAGTCTGTCTCCACCCCGGCCCAGGCACGTAAGCTGGCCTGGAAATTGGCCATTAATAATGCTGCCGAAATACCCTTACCCGAAACATCAGCAATACACCACAAAAATTGATGGTCGTTAAGGCGGATAAAATCAAAATAGTCGCCGCCGATATCCTGATGTGGAAGATACTTAGCACCGATTTCCACAGCTTTGTCTTTATGCAACCTTAAAGGTATCAGCATATTCTGTACCTCAACCGCAAGCTCCATCTCCCGCTGAAAACGTTCGGTTTGCAGGCGTTCGCGGAAAAGCTTTTTATTTTCAAGCGCTACTACTATAACGTTAATAAGCGTTTGAATAAAGTTAAGGTCATTGCTAACCATATCGCCCGAGGTATTAAAGTCGCCAATAAGGGCGTAGGCTAACGGTTTATTTTTATGATGAAAGGGGATAAAATAATGGTACTCTTTTAAAATAGGATCGCGATGGCTGGTTAATATCATAGGCGATTTTATCTTATTAAGTCGCTGACACGATCGGACAAGTGCTGCAGTATTTTCGGTTTCGCCACCATATTTTGCAACGCATACAAAGCTACCGTTCTTTTCTACCAAGAAACGCAGTTTGCCCACCTGGAGGTAATTCTTTAAAATAACCTCCAACATTTGTATAAGGACGGGGGTAGAAGTATTTTTATTGATTGCCCGGGTAACCTCTAGGAGTGAGTTTAACTCTGATTGCCTTTTAAGCAATAACCGAATCAGCTCATCTTCGCCCGAACTTTGATCAATGTGTTCCATTAAACGTTAGCAATACGGTCTAAATTAGAAAATTAATTATTGTTAGCCGAAGAGTTTTTTCATTTATCGAATTGGTTAATTTATCTAACCATTCGTCCTTTCCAATTATACTTACTTGTATTGCCCATTAAACCTATATAAACCATATAAAATATATGTATGGGCGACAATATTACCATATACTTAAGCAAAGCCGTTCTTTTAAAAAAATCCATTATCGGCATCAGAAGTGCGGTTTCAAATAATACTTTAACCAAAAACTCTGCTAACAGCAATTTAAAAAACCAGGGATTAAAAAAACCCAAAGCCACATTTAATATCAACGATGCATTAAAAGCCCATATCCCAACGGCGAGGGCTACAACTTTTTTATCCTTGTACCTGGTTGATTTTGATGCCCAACGACGGCGTTGCTGCAAAAATGCGCCCAAATCTGGCTTAGCGTAAGTATAAACAATGGCTTCGCGAAGTTTAAGAAAACCTATTCGCCCCGGATAAACTGCCGCTACTTTTTGTAATAACAGTTCGTCATCTCCCGATGCCAAATCATCTATGCCTTTAAAACCGCCCACTTCGTAAAACACGTCTTTGCGATAAGCCAGGTTAGCACCATTGCAGGTTGAGGCACGGCCGTTGCCAATAAACGCGGCTCCAATACCGATCAGGAACGAAAATTCTAAAGTTTGCAAACGTTCGAAGAATGATTGCTCATGAAAATAATTTACCGGCGAGGAAATCATTACCGGGTTATACTTTTCGTAATACCCCACTATCGAGGAAAGCCACTTACTGCCCATGCGGCAATCGGCGTCCGTGGCTACCAGCAAATCGCCGGTGGACATGGCAATGGCCTCTGTAATGGCCTTCTTTTTATAGGAATTTAGCGCCTGATCTGCCTGTAATTGCAGCAACTTCACACCTTGGTCGGCATAGCTGCGGATAATACCGGCTGTGTTATCGGTAGAGTGGTCGTCTACAATTATAATTTCAGTAAGCTCTTTGGGATAATCTTGCGCCAGTAGGTCTTCTATGGTTTCTGCTAAGTTGTCTTCTTCATTACGTGCGGCTATCAGTATGGTAACCTTTGTATTAAAGGTTGTTGACGACAGCACCGGCCGTTTTAAAGCAGCCCAGCCCTTAATCAGATAAACAATAACCAGCAGGTAAAGCCCGGTTAGCAGAAATGAAATGTAGGTGTAAATTGAGATCAAAAGAACTTTAACTTAAAAACAAATATAGAACCTAATATAGCCGGAACAATTAAATTAATAAACCAGATGGAAGATACGGCTGCAATTACGGCTATTTGCTGGGTGGTAATATAGGCAAAAAAGGTGGTTGCGGTTATGCTGCGCACGCCCACGTCAATCAGATCGAGCGAGGGTAGTATGGATTGGATAAAGAAAAGGATCAGCACCATCATAATCATAGGCAGTGCAGCCATTTCTGGTATCAATAAATGCAGAACTAAAAAATATTGGAAGGTAAAGACCGCAAACCGGGCAACGCAATACAACATAATACGATTAAGCTCGGTAACGTGGTAGCGGTCCATAATATCAAAAAACCTATGGTATTTTTTCAAGAATGGTATGGCATTAAGTACCGATACCAGCCAGCTCACGTTGAAGTAAAACACCAGCAAAAGCATCATAACCAGTCCACCAGCAAACACCGCAGCTAAATAAAGCCAGATTTGCATGTGCAAAAAGGTGTAACCAAACCATAAAATGGCAATTATGCCCAGCACATTGGTAAGCACCATTTGCCCTAGCGAACCCACCGCCATAGAAAACACGCCATGGATACGTTTACGTGGTGGTAAAAACATAACCCTGCCGCCATATTCGCCAAGGCGGTTGGGAGTGAAAATGGCCCATGTTAATCCGCAGAAAACAGATTCTACAGCCCGGTATATAGTTATAGGTGCAAGCACCCGGGTAAGGTAACGCCACTTAAGTGCCTCCAGAAACCAGTTGAGCAACATCAACAGTAAAACCAGTATCAATACAAATACTACCTCCTGCCGATCTATTACCGAAATCAGTTTACGAAACTGCGTTAAATTGGCATTGTTACTTACCTTACGATAAATGAAAGTGAATGCCAAAACCAGTATGGCAAGCTTTATCAGATAAGAGAATAATTTTTTTGCGGCGCGGGTCAACGATAGAAATTTGGTACAATATTACTAAAAAGAGCAAGCGCGAGGGCCTGCTCTGCATATTCACGGGTATTTTATGACATTATTTTAAACGTGCCTTCAAAAAGGCCAGCGTATAACCATAAGCTTCTTTAGTTGCGTTGCTGTCATAAATAGGGCTACTTGGATTGGCAAAACCATGGTCGGCATCGTATTGGTGTACGATGAGTTTTTTACCTGCACTTGCCATATCGGCCTGAAACTTGGCAACCACTTTCGGGTTTATCCATTGATCTTTATTGGCAAAGTTGCCCAATACATCGGCATGCAGGGTTTTTAGTTTGTTTACATCTTGCTCGGGCATACCATAGTACATTACGCACGCAACATCCTGGTTGCCTGCCAGCAAACTGCTTTGTAAGCTCCAACCGCCGCCAAAGCACCAGCCCAATGTAGCAATATGGGCTTTAGGGCCTGCATAGGTTATGGCACCTTTAATTATAGCCTGTGCCCTATCGTCTTGCACGGCTTGCATAAATTTACCGGCCTCATCGCGGGTGGTGGCAACCTTACCGTCGTAGAGGTCGAGTGCAATAACATTAACATTGCCTATGTCATTATATAATTTTTCTGACTCTTGTTTTACGAAATCGTTCAGGCCCCACCACTCGTGAATTACCAGCAAGTAGTTGTTGGTTGGTTTCTTAGCTTTCAGTTCATAAGCCATCGCTTGTTTCCCATCGGGTGTGGTGTATGTAATGGCTTTACCAATGCTGCTTTGAAAATGCACTTTGGACGGAACAAGGTGCGCCATCCGGAAGTTTTTGTTTGATGCCAACATGGCAAACTGTTGCGTTGCGCTCGGATTACCACAACATAAAACTTTACCTTGAGCGAAGCCCATTAAGCTGCCCGCAATAAGTAGGGTAAGCAGTACAAATTTTTTCATAAAAAGTATGAGATGATGTTTATACAAACAACGGGGCAATGTTGTTTTAGCGCGTTATGAATTCTATGCGTAAGATGCATAATTCAACCCCTGACAAGGCGCAAAGTGTGCCTGTGGTTTTCGGCAAAAACAAAAGGAAATAAATTTATTGCAGCCCAACAAAGGCGCCAAAATAGCTGGCTTCAAAATAGCTTATTTGAAGCATCGGGTTTCAAGAAATATTAGGGGGAGAATTAGACCAGGTTCTAACTAGTAGATTAATACGGAACAGAAGGGGTTAGAGCGATTGCATATACTGACGTAACAGTAATGTTTAGCTATTGAATTTGGTGGCGATAGTTTTTACTACTAAGAACAATGGAGCTGCTTGTGCTATGATACCTGCGATTACGATTGAAGTGTTCATGATATTTAAAGATTTAATGGTTGAAATATGTGATTATTGATTAGCTATTGAATCTGTTAGCAATAGTTTTTACTACTAAAAACAATGGGGCTGCTTGTGCAACAATACCTGCAATTACGATTGAAGTGTTCATGATTTTAAGATTTGATGGTTAAAATATGTGATTGTTGATTAGCTATTGAATCTGTTAGCGATAGTTTTTACTACTAAGAATAAAGGAGCTGCCTGTGCTACGATACCTGCGATTACGATTGAAGTGTTCATGATATTCAAGATTTGATGGTTGAAAAATGTATTGTTGATTAGTTGTTGAATTTGTTAGCGATGGTTTTTACTACTAAGAATAAAGGAGCTGCCTGAGCGATGATACCTGCGATGATGATTGAGTTGTTCATGATTTTATGTTTTAAAGTTTTTAATTATCGTTTGATGTATAGGTTAAGGCAAAACGTGTACCGATGTGAGAAAAAATGAGAAAAGTGCGTCAAAATGGATTTAAAAGCGCTTTTTTAAGAGTGTGGAATATTCCCCAAATAATAACTTGGGGAAAAAGCTGTGGAATTGGGGAATTTGTTGCGTTTCGCAGCGTGGCGTTGCAAACGCAGGGAAGTGTGCACACGCGATGCAATCGCACTCGAGGAAAGGCGGATAAAAATATGTAGGCGATCGCGCCGCGTCATCGGCACGTGCAGACTGGTGGCGCATTTATAGTGGCCCGAAACAGAAATAACTGATTAGAAGTAGTGGCTATTATTTCATGCCTGCCGAAAGCGGCTTTTCTACATTAAAGTAAAGCGTAGTTTGGCCAGATTCGCCCATGCGCTCCACTTTCATTATATCACACTGCATTTTGCTATCCAGCGCCTGCGATATCAATTTTAAGCGCATAAATTTCATCACCTGGTATTCGTCGGGCACGCAGGCAACAACAAGGGCAGTGTTTGCCGTTTTGCCGTCGCCACTGCTTAACACACATGCCAGCAAGCTGCGAAACCGATTCATGTAAGGATAAGCCTGTGCTTTATTACTGGTTCTAAACAATAACAGCGCCTTATCATACAGCGCGTCCATATTGGCAGGATTTTCGGCAAGCAGCGCGTCTATCTGTTTTTCGGCTGCGGCAATATCCTGGTCAGCCAGCTTCATGGCTGCGTCTGCATCGAGCTTACCACCATAAGGCGAATAGTTTGCCTGAAATACCTGCCCGTAGTATAAATGCTTATAATCGTTGGCCGTAAGAGTGGAATCATTTACACTGGCCCGTTTCATTAAAGTCGAATAGTTCTGGGCTCCATTAGTTGCAATCTCCTTTTTAATTTCATCAAAATTCACATTGGAAATAGTCTGGGCATTTGCGCCGTAAGCGGCGATTACGCAAAGTATCAGCAGTAAAAGATATTTCATAGGGCTAAATCGTGCGATGCTAAACTATAAATTATTTCAAGATCTCCCGGATATCATCCGCAGTAAGGGTTTTGATGAAGCTTTCTTCAGTAGTAATTAAAGCACGAGCAACACTTAATTTTCGCTGCTGCAGTGCCAGGATTTTTTCTTCCACCGTGTCTTTAGTAATGAACTTGTAGATGAAAATATTTTTGGTTTGGCCAATGCGGTGCGTTCTGTCAATAGCCTGTTGCTCAATAGCCGGGTTCCACCATGGATCGAGGATAAATACATAATCGGCACTGGTTAGGTTGAGGCCTACCCCACCCGCTTTTATAGAGATCAGGAATACGCTGGTTTTTTCATCTTCCTGAAAGTTTTTTACCACATCGCCACGGTTTTGGGTACTGCCATCGAGGTATGCATAACCAATATCTTTTTTATCAAGATAATCGCGGTAAATGCCCAACTGTTTAACAAACTGCGAAAATATCAGCACTTTATGACCCGCGTCCAGCACATTTGAAAGTGTATGCACTACGTCTTCAAACTTGCCTGAATCGCCCTCGTAAGCCTCGTCGATCATCGACGGGTGATTCGCAATCTGGCGCAACTTGGTTAAGCCTTGTAATACCTGGATCTGGCTTTGCACATAGGTGCCGTTTTCCAATCCCTGCAATAACTCATTGCGGTATTCAGATTTTACTTTTTCGTATACCTCGGCCTGCTCCTCGCTCATCTGGCAATAAAACAGGTGCTCCGTTTTTGGCGGAAGCTCAGTTGCTACCTGTTCTTTAGTACGGCGAAGTACAAAAGGTTTAATCAACGTTTGCAGCTTGTGGGCTTTGTCTTCGTCTTTTTTCTTTTCTATCGGAGTAACAAACTCATCCGAAAAATATTTCTGGCTGCCAAGTAAACCAGGGTTTATAAAAGACATCTGCGTCCACAAATCGTTCACCGAGTTTTCTACAGGTGTACCGCTCAAGATTAATTTGTGCCTTGATTTTAATTGCTTAACCGCCTGGTAAGATTTGGACGATGGGTTTTTAATGTTCTGACTTTCGTCCAATATCACATAGTCAAAAAAGAACCCTTTCATCAACTCGATATCGATGCGGCTAATGCCATAGGTGGTTACCACCACATCGTAATTGGCAAAAACATCAGCCGATTTATAACGGAACACACCTGTATGCACCATCAGTCGTAATTGCGGAGTAAACTTTTTAGCCTCGTTCATCCAGTTGTAAATGAGCGAAGTTGGCATAATCAAAAGCGAGGTGCTTTTGCCACCTTCAGCTTCGGCCTCTTCTTTATTTTTTTGGAGCAGGGCTAAAGTCTGGATGGTTTTACCCAAACCCATATCATCAGCCAAACAGCCGCCAAAGTGGAATTTCTTCAAAAAATGGAACCAGTTGTAACCGGCCTTCTGATAACTACGCAAACTGCCGTTAAAGTTTTCTGGCATGGCAATATCTTCCAGATCGTCAAAATCTGTTAGTTTTTGCAGCTTGCGGCTCATGGTGATGCTGGCCAGTTCGCCCTCGGCTAATTCGTTAATAAGGCCAATGTGATGTTTCTTTAATTTCAGATCCTTGCTGCCATCGCTAAAGTGCAGTAGGTTACTGTATTGCGAAAACCACTTTTCTGGTATTACCGCAATTTCGCCCGAGGGTAGTACAAATTCTTTTTTGCGATTAAGGATGTGGTTGCGCAGATCTATAAACGGTATCTGATACGGGCCGAAATAAACCACAGCGTAAATATCAAACCAGTCGTTACGTTCGCTTACCTGTACATCTATTTTACTGCTTCCAAATAAATAGCGCTTGTTACCTTCGGGTTGTTCTATAACGAAGCCCTCCTGCTGTAGTTGGTCGTGGTGTTGGTTGAGCCATTCAAGGATAGAAAAGGCACGGTCGCCATCTTCGCTTTTTTCATCAACCTCCAGGTTCTGGAACAATGAAGATGCTGGCTTTAGCCCCATATCTTCCAGTATCTGCAGTTTACCTTTTTCCCAGGTCACCGAGCGTTTAATGCGGTGGAATAAATATTCATCGTCGTGGTGCTCTATACGCACCGAAACCGTTCGGCCATCGCCGTATGGGAAAATATAGCCGGCATACTTAAAATACAATTGCAGTTGCGAAGTGCCGCCATCAACAATGATAGGTTTCAACATCGGTACTGCATCATACTTCTCGGTATTAATGGTAAAGCCTTCAGCATGCACATGGTGCTTTTCGATCAATGGCGCAACAAAGCGCTCCATGTACGATTTCTCCGACGAACGCGGTATGGCGATAAATCGCTTATTTAAAAAGGGCTGCAGTTTTTTACCCTCAATATCTTTTTCGAAATGATAAAGCACATCATCCAGGAGCAGCCAGGCCGGGTGGTTACAGATGATCTCGGCCCCCTTGAATATAAATTCGATCTTCAGGTTCTGATACTTGATAGTTGGGTAATACCTTATCTCCGTCTCGTTACGTTTAAAGTGGAATAGTATGGTTGCGGGCTCCTCTGCAATGGTGAGCTTGCGACCGGCGGGGTAGCCCTCCTTACTCATCAAGTAAATTTCTTTATCGCGAATGGAGTTGAGCACCTCGGCCATCTTTTTCTCAATCTTTGGCCTGATAACATCAAATAGCTGCTCGTTAAATATCTTGCTAAAAAACTCGTACGGCCGGATGGGTTTTTTATAATATTTCTTAATGATGTTACCCTGCTCAATGTCTTCCAGCACTTTAATGAGCTTAAAATCGCTTTCGTTTAAACAGCTTGCAAATTCGGATGCTGTGTTAGAAAAGAGACGCTGGTAAGTGAGTGAAAATTCGCCGTTGGGGTTAAGCTGCACAATGTGCGGCTCTATTACATAAGACAAGTACTCGTGCCTGGCGAGGGAGTAAATAATCTGGCAGGGTTTGGTACTGTCTACGCGCAACATAAATTCGGTAAAAAATTTATTGAAGCTACAGTAAAGAAAAAATTCAAACGTAATCAGAAAATCGCTCAAGTAAAAGAATTTCGGGCTTTTTTTTTGCCAACAGTGTTAATAACACACTTATATGACACCTCTATAATATATTTTGCACCAAATAAAAACTCGTGGTAAAATTTGCAACTTCAGCTTTATAAATATTACTTTTATAGCACACCAATTATAAGAAGCTGTAATGGCGGGAGTTTCGACACCTAACATCGCCGCTCATAAACCCCAATTTATTAACATGAAAAACTTTTACATGTTACTTCTGGGACTGCTGCTAATAGCAGGAACCGGATGTAAAAAATCTTCAAACCCCAACACCGGGAACGATACCGGGAACGGTACCGGCAAAGATGTACCGAGTAGCGCCAACGATGGCGCTACCTTTATTAACAGTGGTAAATCGGTGATATTCAACCTGTATGCGCCTGAAAAAACCTCAGTGTCTGTTATCGGCGACTTTAATAACTGGCAACCGACCGCCATGACCAAATCTACCGATGGTAAGCGCTGGTGGGTACAGGTAGATAATATCGACCCTGCCAAAGAATATGCCTATCAGTATCTGGTGGATGGTGCTTTAAAAGTAGCCGATCCTTACTGTGAAAAGGTGCTCGACCCGGATAATGACAAATACATCCCTACCGAAACATATCCAAACCTGATGGCCTACCCTACCGGCAAAACAACCGGTATTGTTAGTGTTATGCAGGGCACGCAACCGGCTTACAGCTGGAAAAACACCTCGTTTACCCGCCCGGATAAAAACAAACTGGTGATTTACGAGCTGCATTTACGCGACTTTATTGCTGCACACAACTACCAAACACTGAAAGACACACTTAGCTATTTGAAGAATTTAGGTGTAAACGCAGTGGAGTTAATGCCGATCAATGAATTCGAAGGCAACTCATCGTGGGGATACAACCCTAACTTTTACTTTGCTCCCGATAAATATTATGGCACTAAAAACGCTTTGAAAGCTTTTATTGATGAATGCCACTCTAATGGTATGGCCGTTATACAAGATATGGTGCTTAACCATTCGTTTGGTTCGTCGCCCATGGTGCAATTGTATTGGAACGCTGCAACAAGCAAGCCTGCTGCCAACAATCCCTGGTTTAATGTGGATGCAACGCATCCCTACAGTGTCGGTTTCGATTTTAACCACGAGAGCGCAGCTACAAAGTACTTCGCTAAAAACGTAATGAAATTTTGGATGCAGGAGTATAAGATAGATGGTTTCCGGTTCGATTTGTCGAAAGGCTTTACCCAAAAGGTTTCTAACGACGATGCCTCCTTTGCCGCCTACGATGCCAGTCGGGTGGCAATATGGACAGATTATAACAATTTTATCAAAAGCGTTGATCCTAATAATTTCTACGTGATCCTCGAGCACTTCGCTGTAGATCAGGAAGAGCAGGCGCTTGCCTCACAAGGCATGATTATGTGGAACAACCTGAACTATAACGCTAACGAAGCAACAATGGGCTGGATAGGCACTTCTAATTTCTCCCGTTTGTTTTATGATCAACACGGCTTTACCCAGCCCGACAACCTGGTAAGTTATTTTGAAAGTCATGACGAAGAGCGCCTTCAGTTTAAAAATGAAAATTATGGTAATACGGCAACAGGCTACAATGTGAAAGACATTGCTACCGGATTAAAACGCGAGGAGATGGCTGCTGCATTTTTACTAGCTTCGCCGGGACCGAAAATGATATGGCAATTTGGAGAATTGGGCTACGACATTAGTATTAACGTACCCGGCCGTACCGATCCAAAGCCTATACATTGGGAATTTATGAACGACGCTAACCGCCATCATCTGTACACTATCTATTCGAGGCTGATCAGGATGCGTACCAAGAATGAGGTATTCAACACCAAAACATTTAGTTATGGCACCAGCGGCGCCATTAAATATGTGCAGCTTACCGGCACGAGCAACAAGGTTGAGGTTGTAGGTAACTTTGATGTAGTAAGCCAAAGCAGCAGTATCAGCTTCCCATCAACCGGTAGTTGGTATGATAATATAACCGGCACTACTATTAATGTGCCGAGTATCCCTTATACCATAACCCTCGCTCCGGGCGAATACCATGTGTATAGCTCGAGTGCGCTTACACTTTAAAAAGAAAACCCCGGCTCAAAGAGCCGGGGTTTTCTTTTTAAATTACCTGGCAATAAATAACCAGCCCGATTGTTTGTCGAGGTTATCTTCTCTCAAGTCAATAATGTAGTAATACGTTCCTACCGGCAAAGGTGAGCCATTATACGTGCCTCCCCAAGGCACACTATAACCATTGCTTTGAAATACCTGCTGCCCCGAGCGATTGTAAATGCTTACCGCAGCGTTAGGATACGTTTGTAAGTTGGTGATGTTCCATTGGTCGTTTTTGCCATCTCCATTAGGTGTAAAGGTATTTGGAATACCTAGTTTTTTATAAACCCTTACAAATACGCTGCTAGTAGCCTCGCCGCAACCTGTACTGGATACTACATGCAGGGTATAGGTTATATCGCTGGTAGCACTGGTATGCGGTATGGGCGATGTTGGATCATCTAAAAAATCTGGCGGCGACCAGTAGCTGGTTACATTGTCGCCTTTTACCACTCCTTTCAGCCGCACAGTTTGCCCTTCAAACATCTTAATGGTTTGGCCTGCATCGGCCTGGGGCTTTGCCCAAACTGTTACCGTTATTGGAGGCGATGATGGCCTGTTATCACATCCATCATTGTAAACTTCAACCTGATAGTTGGTTGTAACCGCCGGGCTTGCAATGGGGTTGGCAATATCATCGTGGTCTAATCCATAAGAAGGTGTCCATTTGTAATGTGTAATATTTGTACCCGACGCCACTAATTGTATGCTCGAGCCTTCGCATATCGGGTGCACTGTTATTGGATTAAGCAGCGGAGCGTCATACACCTTCACGGTAGTATTTGCAAAAGACGGACAGCCGTTGGTGGTTATTTTAACCGAGTAAACCCCTTCAAAGCTTTTGTCGGCAATTTGGGTAACAACCGGGCTATCGCCGGTTGCGGAGTAGCCATTGGGGCCGGTCCATTCGTAGCTTCCGTTTAACCCTCCCGTTGCGCTAAGTTGTAGGGGTGATCCGGCGCATGCACTTGTAGCCTTATCAACCACAGGCGTTATATAATTATAAACAAATATGGATAATGGGTCTGAGTAGATGCGGCAACTTTCTGCACCGGCTTGGCTTCCGTTTAAAACACCAACATGATACAAATATCTTCCAGCTGCAACATGGGGCAGGCTTAGCGGTAACGTAGGGCCTGTAGCTCCCTCAATATCTATCCAGCCACTGTTATTAATATTCTGTTGCCATTTGTAAGTGGGATTGGTATAGCCGGTTTGTCTAGATACCAAAGTGTAATTCAGGTTATCGTTGGCACAGGCCTTTTGGGTCTCATCATCTGCGCTGGCAGCAATTGTATTAAATCCGGACTGAACCATTGCACCGCAAGGGCTAAAGGTAATGTCGTCGAGGGCCAGATCGTTCCCATCGCTACCACTGCTGTTATTTATCATTTTAACAACCACGTCAGATCCGTCAGATACAAATGTAGTGCTATAGGGCAGCCATTTTGGATATGGCAGCGCGTCGATATCACCAGTATTATATTCGGGCGCCAAAAGCTTACCATCTGGTGTCTCTATTCTGAAGGTGATGTTAGGCTTCACAAATTTGTCCGTCTGATTGGGTATCAACCGCAATATGTTCATAATGTACGCCTTAAACTCATAGGTAGTGCCCGGGCAAAGCGAACTGCCACTAACTCTTTTGGTATAAAAAACACCCGGATCAAGAGCAGCATTAACAATCATCATATAACCGGTAGGATCGCCCGTGCTTTCATAAGTATGGTCGTTAAGTATGGCCTGCCAGGTACCTCCTTTGCAACTGGTGCTACGCATGGAGCTTGCAATGGAGTATTGACCGTCTTCTAAACCGCAAGGAGCTTCGAGAAATCTGTAGGTAGTTACTCCAGCTGGCAATGGCGGTCCCTGCTCCGTGGGTCCACTACCAAAAGTTTCATTAACTACCGGCGCGCCAAAACTACCGGTGCAGCTTTGCGCGCGAGTATACAATACAGAGCACAGTAGGGCTATGAAAATTATTAACGAGAAACGGAGGCGCATTGGTTAGTGGCGCTTGGGGCGCTAGCCGTAAATCTACTAATTTCATCCAGTAATGGAATACTATTTAACTACCTAACAGTCAGTATTTATTTTCTACCTGGCGATAAACAGCCAACCCGATTGTTTGGGCAGATTATCTTCCCTCAAATCTATAAGGTAATAATATGTACCTACTGGTAAAGATGAACCATTGTAAGTGCCATCCCAGGGTATCCCATAACCATTGCTTTGAAATACCTGTTGGCCCGAGCGATTGTAAATGCTTACCGCAGCATTAGGATACGTTTGTAAATTGGTGATATTCCATTGGTCGTTTTTCCCATCGCCATTGGGCGTAAAGGTATTTGGAATGCCTAGTTTTTTATAAACCCTTACAAACACACTGCTCGTGGCTTCGGTGCAGCCTCTATCAGAAACCACGTGCAAGGTGTAAGTAATGTCGCTGGTAGGGCTGGCACGTGGTACAGGGGATAATGGATTATCTAAAAAATCTGGCGGCGACCAATAGCTGGTTACATCATCGCCCTTTACTATTCCCTTCAGCCGCACAGTTTGTCCTTCAAACATTTTAATGGTTTGGCCTGCATCGGCTTGTGGCTTCTTTAACACCCTTACCTGTACTAATGCCGGAGGCACCGGTGCACTGCAACCATCGTTACTAACCGTTACCTGATAATCCGTAGTTACATTAGGCGAAGCAATTGGATTAGGAATATTATCGTGGTCTAAGCCTGTTGACGGCGTCCATTTATAATGTGTGGCGTTATGCCCTACAGCAGTTAGCTGTACACTGCTACCCTCGCAAATTGGCGATGGCGGTGCTATTGGGTCAACGCTTGCTGTTTGATAAACGGTAACCTGTGTTGTTGCAAATGTAGGGCAACCATTAGTGGTTATTTTTAGGCGATATCTGCCATTATCGCCTGCGGTAGCCATATTAGTAATGGTTGGGTTAGGGCCTGTAAAAACAGCTCCGTTCGGCGCTGTCCAATCATAAGTGTCGCCCCCTGTTGCGTTTAGTAAAGGCGAACCTGCGCACGTACCAGTTGTTGCGGCAAGCGTGTTAGCCGGGTAAGCATGTACATTTATAACAAGGGGGTCTGAATATATCACACAATTTGGAGACGTATTTGCACCATCTAAAATTCCGATGCGATATTGGTACACACCTGCAACCGATTTAGGGATATTAACCGGCAAGTTTTTCGAGTTCCCACCGGGAACATTTGTCCAATCCACATCGCCTGGCCTTTTTGACTGCCATTGATAGCTCGGGTTACTGTATCCTGTTTGATCCGATTCGAGCGTGTAAATCAAAGGGTCACCTTCGCAATGATCTTGGGCAGCATTTGATGTAGTTGAATTAAATCCGGTTTCTATTACAGGGCCATAGGGGCTAAAGGTAATATCGTCAAGTGCCAAATCGTTGCCAATGCCTCCTGGAGCGTTATTGATCATCTTAATTACAACGTCAGCACCGTTGGACGGCGAAACAAATGTCATACCGTATGGCCTCCATGTTGGGGTATCTTCCGTGCGTATATTGCCCGATTCACTTTCTGCCAAAAGCGTTCCCGTGCTTGTTTCTATCCGAAATGTAATGTTAGGTTGTATCGATGAAGAACCAGCGCCTCTTATCACATTCATAATATAAGCATTGAACAGATAGGTTGTATTGGGGCAAAGCTCTGAATTTTTCACTACTTGAGTGTAAAATACGCTGGGAGTTCTCGATGCATTAACAAGCATGAAATACCCGTTAGGGTCGCCGGTATGATCTGAAGGAATATTAAACCAGGCGCCAAAGCAGTTACTATTTGATGAATTCACAATGGTATAATATTCATCATCGGGGCAGGCACCTGTCTGATATATTAAGGTTGTAACGCCCGCTGGCAATGGCCCACCTGGGTTAGGGCCTGCTCCAAACGTTTCGCTAACGGCAGGTTTACCAAGGCTACCCTGTGCAAGCGCAGTTAGACTTCCGGCGAAAAAACAAATCAATAATAAAAATGAAAATAATTGGCGCATTAGGGGAAGCGCAAAAAATGCGCTTTTGTAAATGTAATAATTTCATCTTTTGATGAAATATTATTTCGCCTTATTGCCAGTATTTTAAAGCAGATATTCCTAATTAATCTAAGTTAATCTCGCCTTCAAATACCTGTTTAGCCGGCCCCTCTAAAAATATATCGGTAAAGCGGTCGCCGTGATTGTTAAAACGGATATTGAGATCTCCGCCCAAAACCTTAATCGGCGTAGTAACGTCACCAGTTTGGCCATTGTGTTTAGCCATAGCTAGTGCTACTGCTGTAACGCCGGTGCCACATGCATAAGTTTCATCTTCTACACCCCGTTCAAAGGTTCGTACAAAATAACCTCCGTTATCGGCAGGTTCAACAAAGTTTACGTTGATGCCTTTTTCAGCATAGGTAGTGTTGTTACGTATAGCATACCCTTCGTGATAAACATCTTTATCCTTAAGGCAGGTGGTTAACTGCACATAATGCGGTGATCCTGTGTTAAGCACATATGCTTCGCTATCTCTGCTAACATCCTCAACATCTATCATTTGCAGGCTAACCCAGTCGCCACCTTCTGAAATTTTGGCATAATGCGGGCCATCCACTGCCAAAAAGTGGGTTTCTGTACCAATAACTTTCAGGTATTTGGCGAAGGCTACGATACAACGGCCGCCATTACCGCACATACTACTCGGCTGGCCATCGGCATTGTAGTATACCATCTTAAAATCGTACCCGGGTTCGTTCTCCAAAAACATAATACCGTCGCCGCCAATACCGAAACGGCGGTCGCATAAACCGGCTATAAAGGCCGGATTTTGATGATTTATCCTGTTTTCGCGGTTATCGATCATGATAAAATCGTTGCCGGCACCCTGGTATTTATAGAAATGCAATTTCACCTTTTATTAAATAAATATACCTTAAAGCAAGGCCATCAAAACATGCAACGCTAACCGCTGTTTGTTCTATACCTCCAACTTTAACATTTTTTAACAAATTTGCTAATAACTTCTTATTGTTCATATCGTCTATATGGTATTAATTTTGAATATTTAATTTCATATTACAATTAAGTAAAAGCGTAAAACAATTATATGAGAAAGATAGGTTTAACATTGTTAACTGCCTTTGTTGGCGGGGCAATGGCGATCGGTACCTATAAGGTATTCGAGAACAAGCAAGAAAGCAGCATGAGTTTCGAAGATCGTCAGAAAGTATATTTCGCCAGCAACAAATCTGCAGCCATTACTTCATCGGCTGGTGATGTTGATTTTACCCAGGCTGCAGCTGCAGTAACCCCTGCGGTAGTTTATATTCGTACTACATATTCAGCATCAGCAAGCAGCGGCCGCGATAGCCAGATGGAAGATCTTTTTGGTCAGATGTTTGGTCAGCGTATGCGCCCGCGCCAGTCGCAGCCACAAATGGCATCTGGCTCAGGTGTTATCATTTCGCCAGATGGCTACATCGTAACCAATAACCACGTGGTTGAAAAGGCCGATAAAATTACTGTAGCTACTAATGATCACCGTACATTTCAGGCTAAAGTTATCGGTACAGACCCGAATACCGACCTGGCGCTGATAAAAATCACAGCTACTAACTTACCTATTGTAAAATTAGGCAACTCTGACGACGTAAAAGTTGGTGAGTGGGTATTAGCCGTGGGCAACCCTTTTAACCTTACGTCAACTGTAACAGCTGGTATCGTAAGCGCCAAAGGCCGTAACATCGGCATCATCGGCAGCGAAGATCAAGGCGACGATGATGATCAGAACCCGTTTGGCCCAACCCGCAACCAACCAGCTGTGCCAAAGGCCAATAAAGCTATCGAGTCGTTTATCCAAACCGACGCTGCTATTAACCCGGGCAACAGTGGTGGTGCTTTAGTAAATACCAAAGGCGAGTTAATTGGTATCAACTCGGCAATTGCTTCGCACACTGGCTCATACGAAGGTTATGGCTTCGCTATTCCAATTAACCTGGCTAAAAAGGTTTTGGACGATATTGAAAAATACGGTAGCGTAAAACGTGGCTACATAGGCGTAAACTTTGTTGAGTTGAACGAAGACCAGGCCGACAGGTTAAATATTAAAACCACCAACGGACTATATGTAAATGATGTGGTTGATGGCGGTGGCGCACAACAAGCTGGTGTACGCAAAGGCGATATTATTACCAAGGTAGATGGTACTACCATCTACGAATCATCTGACTTGCAAGAACGTATTGGTCGTTTGCAACCAGGTGATAAAGTAAAATTAACCGTATTACGCGACGGCGGCACTAAAGACATTGCCGTAACGCTTAAAGGCGATATTGCGCCAACTAACAAAACTGCAGCAGCACGCTCAAAATCTGCCGAAGAGTTGTACAACAAACTGGGTGCAAGCTTTAAACCGCTTACCCCTCAAGAAAAAGGCAAGTTGCATGTAGGCAGCGGCGTTTTGGTAACGCAGGTACGCTCGGGTGGTTTCTTTGATGAAACTGACATCCCTGTTGGATCAGTAATTACCAGCATTAACAAGCAACCGATAAACGGTGTTGCCGATATTGATAAAGCAATAACAAACCTCCGTAACGGTATGGTTATTATTACCGGTGTTTATCCAGACGGTACCAGCTTTAACAATACCTTCCAAGTGCAATAATTTAATAGTATTATAAACAAAGAAAGCCCTCGAAAAATTCGAGGGCTTTCTTTGTTTATGGTGTTAACATCAATTGTAAGTGATTACGCTTTGAGTAATTCTATGCCTAAATCGGCCTGTTTCATCATTGGTTCCTACTTATGCAAGAACAAGAGTTTTTGAACATTATTTCTCATATTTTGATCAAAATCTCTCGCTAAGTGATACAATTTTTCACATTGTTCTGCTTAAATATTCTTAAAAAGAATACGTCAAAAACAAAGTTTTCAAAAAAAATGCCGATATGTTGCTACTATTTTAACATTATCTTAAAAGTGTTATCAACTGCAACCCTTTGGGGCAGGTATGCGTTATATTTGTATAACTTAAAACTTCGCCGCCATGAAACATCCACCATTAAAATATTTAGTTCTTCAATTTTTAACAGCTGGTGCCATGTTAGCCTTAGCGTTGGCTACGCATTACGCTTAAATCTTTTTTAAACGCCTGTATTCACATTATCTTTTAACAAAGGACATGTAAGCGACCAGCGGGTTGCTAATTTAAATAGCAAATAACTATCTTTGTTTGAATGAAGATATGTGCTGAGGCTGAGGTTGATCTATTAGACCAATCGCTTTTATTATTACCCGAAAAAGCTATTTACTGGCAACAGGAAAAAGCGCTTATTGCTGCCGATGTGCACTTGGGTAAATCAGGTCACTTTCGTAAAGCAGGCATCGCCATTCCTCAAAATATTGCGCAGGAAGACCTTGCCGTGCTATCAGATCTCATTTTACAATACCATCCCGAAAAACTTATTTTCCTGGGCGACCTTTTCCATAGCGAATTAAATACGGATTGGGATTGGTTTGCGATGTGGCGCGAGCAATTTCCCCATTTAAAGATCATATTGGTTAAAGGCAATCATGATATTATTAATGATGAGTATTACCACAAGCTCAATATCGAAACACCGATAGAATATCAAATCGGTCCGTTTTTGATGCTACACCACCCCTTAACGCCCGCCCAGCTCCTGCAAGCAGAGGGCTATGTGATGTGCGGTCATATTCATCCCGGCGTACGGCTGCATGGCAAAGGACGCCAGGCGCTCACGCTACCCTGCTTCACTTTTAGCGAAAAACAAGCTATCCTCCCTTCTTTTGGAAGATTTACCGGCAAAGTGGCCATACGCCACCACCAAGACGATCATGTATACGGCGTGCTTGGTGATAGGGTGATAAAGGTGTAAGAAGAGAGGCAAGAATCGAGAAACAAGAATTCAGACCTTATTTAAAACTCGTCATTGCCTTAGAACTCCCGCTGCCTCGAAATGACGATTTTTATAATTTATATCCGAAATCTTTCAAGCTTCTTGCTCCGGGGAGATTGGCTGTGCCTTTCTTCTTTGCTTAATCATGTCAATCAGCATAATAATTACCCCGGTGGTTATGGAAATATCTGCCACGTTAAATACACCCGTGTGGAGGAAACCGCCGAAATCGATATATAAAAAATCCGTAACCGAACCGTATATAATGCGATCGAACACGTTGCCGGCTCCGCCGCCTATCATACAGCAAATTGCTACCACAGCGGCCTTAGAAAGCGTGTTGTTTTGAATAAGGTACCATATACCCAGCACCAAAAAAGCAGCGGGAATAATTGATAGTAAAATAGCATGCAAATAACCGGGAATCTGATCGCCCAGGCTTAGAAATGCGCCGGTGTTCTCTACACGGGTAAGCATAAAATGGCCGCCGAAAAACCTGAAACTGGCGTAGGCTTCTACGTGGCTGCGCACGATAGCTTTGGTAAGTTGATCGCAACCCACATTAACCAGCACTATTGTTATAATTATTATTGCTTTAAGCGGCTTACTTACTTTCATGTCATCAATGTTGTACTCTCAAATACGGGGTCAAAGCTATTAATATTTTTTCTGCTTAGTTTAGCAACGTAGTTTATTGGTTACAAAACACCCATTGAGATCCTTGTTGCTTAAATAAATTTCTACTTATTAAACTTATTCTCTTATTTCGTGTTTCTACACTTTATGTTAGCCGAAAATTTAAAAGAACAAACCCTAGCAAATCACCAGCAATTGGAAAAGAAGTTGGTTGGACAAATAAAAGGTCTTACTTCTAAAGAAGACTATATTAAACTATTACAATTGTTTTACGGCTATTTCGGTGGACTGGAAGAGCGCATAAACCTGTTTATCGACCAAAATATCATCCCCGATCACGCTAACCGTCGCAAAACCGAATCTATTGCCGCCGATATTACTGAACTAGGCGGCACACCTGCAGACAAGGCTATAAATAACGACTTGCCCGAAATAAATAACGCACAACAAGCGCTTGGCGCACTCTATGTAATTGAGGGTTCTACCCTGGGCGGAAGCATTATCAGTAAAATGATTTCGGGCAGGCTGGGGCTTCAAAACGGGCTGTCGTTTTTTAATAGTTACGGCGATAATACGCATCAAATGTGGGCCGTTTTCAAAAACATACTTAACGGACAACCTGCCGAATCACAACCCGTTGTTGTAGATGCGGCAAACAGCACTTTTTTGAAATTTGAAAACTGGATAGAACAGCATAATTAAATGCCTTTAGTGGCCATTATAGGCCTTGATTGTAAGATAAATAAAGATTCGTGTTGAAACAGCTAACTAAAAAATAATTTAGCATTTTTTTATAATTAATAATTAGTTTTGTTCTCCGCTTAAAACCACCTATGGACGCTTCTACTAAGAAAATCATCATATTTGATGACGATGAAGACATTCTTTCTATCTGCTCTTATATTTTAGAAGAGCAGGGCTGGGAGGTACATACATTTACAGATTGCAATAATATTGTTGAGAAGGTAAGCAGCGTAAACCCGGCAGTTATTTTAATGGATAACTGGATCCCCGATGCAGGCGGCATCATTGCAACTCAAACCCTTAAAAAATCTGAAGAACTGAAACACATCCCGGTTATCTATTTCTCGGCAAACAGTGACATTCAGTTGCTGGCAGAGCATGCCGGTGCAGAAACCTATCTGGCCAAACCATTTGATCTGGATGATCTGGAGCAAATTATCAACACCGTATTAATAAAACAATAAACTTCGATTTATAAAAGTTAAAAGCCCTATAGTATGCACTATAGGGCTTTTGTTATTGGGCTAGTCTTATTTAGTTATTAAAACCACCGGGACCACCACCACCTGGGCCGCCGGGACCCGGAGGAGGGCCACCAGGGCCGCCGCCATCACGTCTGAAACCACGATCGCCTCTATCGCCGCCTTGGCCCTGACCCGGGCTACGACCAGCAAATTTCTGCAACCTTAGCGTAAAGGTTAACAAATAATAACGGCCAAGCCTGTTGGTGTTGGTTTGCGTAATAGATGAACCTGTTGTCGAGCTGCTGTAACCTGTATTTTCGTTAAACACATCAAATACCGCTGCACGGATAGTTGCAGCATTATTTTTAAGGAAACGGCGTTCTACATAACCGTTCAGGATGTTAGGATTGGTTACCGGTACGGTGTAGCCATAGTTCATTACACGACTGTAGTCGTAACTTAAAGTCCAGTTTTTCCAGAAGTAGTTTTTACCATTTAAGCCAATAGTAAATGCACGAACATTAGAGCTTGCACTGGTCAAATCGTTTTTAATAGAGTTATTTGTTTTGTTGATAGAATAGCTTGTCAAGATCTGCGCATCAACAATATCGGTTATATCAACACGGAAACGTGCACCCGGCGTAAACTGCAGGTTTTTGGCTATGTTTTTCTGCAGGTTTAAAGCAGTGGTAGTTGAATCTACGTTACCTACATAGCTGATGTTATTAGTATAGCCAACAGAGCCGTTTAAGTACACGGTATATTTACGGTTAGCCCAAGGCTTGGCATAGGTTACAAAGCCATTTGCCGAGTAATAGCCACTTGTATTGGTATAGCGGGTCAATATAGTATTCTGCAAGTCTTTATACAGCACGCTGTTATTTAAAGCGGCGCTCTGAGGCACTGTAATTACTTCGGTAGAGATCTTATTGCTTGTTTGGTTGAATGACAAGTTGGTAAAAATTACATCGCCCGTTTGGAAACTGAATTTATTGTAGCGAATAGAAAGGCTGTTATTAAACTCGGGCTTTAGGTTAGGGTTACCTTGTACAGGGTATAATGCGTTAGAAAAATCTGTTACCGGCTGAAGCTGGCTAAAACTTGGCTGGTTGCTGGTTCCGTTATAATTAATGCTTAATGAGTTGCTGCGGGCAAAGTTGTATACGAAGCGCGCGGTTGGTGCAAAGTTAACTGTAGTTGTACGGGTATCCGTTCCGGTAGTGGCAGAGTGCCCATCTAAAGTTGCCGGCAACACGCCAATACCTAAGGTATAGTTATATTTCTTTTGAACCACGCGGTAGTTTAAACCCACCCTATTGGTTGTAAAGGTAAAATCGTAACTGTTACTTAAGCGCGGATAAAACTCATACGATGGATTTTCGCCCAAGGTAAGTGTATCTGTTGCTTTGTCGCTCGTTGTATAAGAATGGTTGTAAGCATAGTTAAACTCCAGGAAGGATACTTTGCTTATGGGCTCTATGTATGAGAATGTAGCACCAACGGTGTTGGTTTTACTATTTGTAATAATCAGCTGGTTAAGTGGCGCCAATGGCGTTCCCGCAGTGTAATTATAGATCGGGTTTTGCGACTGATCATTTTTGGTAGTACTTAAGTTAACGTTAATACTTAAGTTACGGCCATGCCCGTTAAACCGGTGGTTATATAAGGCCGTTAAGCCCAAGTTTGGCGACGACGAGTTTGCGTAGGTTGATGACGTATAAGCCGTATTGGTATATAGATCACCTGTTGTATGCGATGTTAATTTGTTAACAACATCATCGCTAGCATTAGTAAGCGTTTTTGAATAAGAGAATGTTGGGGTTACTTTTAAATAGTTAACTGTATCTGGTTTGTACTCCATATTCCACGTAAAGCGGTGGTTAATGGTGTTATCTTTTTCATTACTGTTTTGATCTGTACTACTTGGATATTGCGACGTGTTTACCTGGTTAGAAGTACTTTGTGTAGATGTAGTATTATCTGCAAAGCTATAACTGCCATATACTGCTAAATGCTTGCCCCACTGGTCGCGGAAGTTAGCACCGATAGAGTGGGCATCTGTAATACCGTTTTGGTTGCTGGTTAAACCGCCAGCCGTAGCCCTCGCAGCATTGCCACGGCCACCGCCGCCGCCACCGCCGAAGTTACCACCTGCGCCACCGCCGCCAAAACCGCCGCCACCGGTGCTACCGAAAGAGAAAGTGTTAACGTTAGTATTGTTGATGCTCCCTAAAACAGACACTTGCCTGTCGCCTTTAAAATCAAATAAGTTTAATGAGCCTAAATAACGGCCGTCGTTTTCTTGAGGGGCTGGCAAAATATCGCCGCCACCGCCACCGGTAGCCTGTAAGGAGTAACCAAAGTTTTTGTCCTTGCGGATGGTTACGTTTAATACCTTGGTTGGATCGCCTGTTTTAATACCGGTAAGGTTGGCCTGGTCGCCATAATCATCTACAATCTGGATATTTTCAAGCAGATCGGCAGGGATATTTTTGGTAAGCGAAGTAACGTCTCCGCCCATGTAATCTTTACCATTGATACGCACTTTAGTTACCGATTGGCCCTGTGCTGTTACGGCTCCGGTAGAAGGGTCGACATCCACACCCGGTGCCTTTTTCAAAGCGTCTTCAAGTGTAGCATTTGGGCGCACATTCAAAGCGCTTACTTTATATTCAACGGTATCTTCTTTAACCACAACCGGGTTAACGCCTACAATCTTAACCTCGTTAAGCACGGTGCTGGATGCACGCAGCATTATCGAACCTAGGTCAACCGGTTTTGGATCTTCAGTTAAAGCATAGTGTTTTTTTATCGACTCGTATCCTATTGATTTGATGGTAAGTGTGAGCTTTAGTCCGTTTACGTTTTGGAATACAAATTTTCCGTCGACATTAGCTGCAGTATTCACGCTGTCGCCTTTGTCTGTAACAAGGGTAATAACACTCCCTGGCAGTGTTGCCTTGGTTGTATCAATAATGGTACCCCTCACCTCGTGGGTTTGGGCATACGCATGTATTATTGTTGAAAAGATAATTAAAAGTAATAAGGGTATTCGTTTCATATATTACTGCACGTAAAATTGTTAGGGGTTTTGTTAATACAACAGTTTGACTACAAAGGTTCAATTAGTTTATTATATATGGTTTATTTACATAGGATTGTTACATATTATATACTTTAATGCATATTTTTTACGCCCCGCGATTGCTGTTAATATTAAAAGGATAATAAACTATTATGCCCTGATGAGGGCGCTTTTAACCTTCGTGAAAATTTTTATTCCTGTAGAATACAATCTGTTCATTTATACCGTTATATTTATAAATCACCGCGCTCCATGATATAATGTTTACTTGCGACTATTTCGAAAAACAGAACTGATTTAATTTTTTAAAACTCCCTGATTTTCTTTTTGTTACAACTCTAAAGCATTACCTTATGAATAAGATACGCGCTTCTTTGCACTCAAAAGTGCACACCTGGATAGACACGGTTGGTTTTCGCCTCAATAGGTCGGATGTTAACAGTAAAAAAAACACCACCACCAAACATTACTTCTTCAAGACCTTTAATTTTATAGAGGAGCTTAACAATGAAGCACCAGAAAAAGCAAAATTTTTATGCTTTGATACCTATGGCGAAAAAATGAAAGTTCGTTCGCTCCTCGATTTGCAGTGCGCTTTTTTTGAAAATCTTAGTGAGTTAAAATAGCCTATTAAAAGTGTTGCCGTATTTGCTTGTGAAAGCAGAGGCATATAGCTATGTATGTTATTTAACAAGTCAAAAATAAACCCCTGTAGCTATTAAGGCTACAGGGGTTACTTATTTGGAGCGTTTGTTTATTAAAACTCTGTTTCAGAAGGCTGCTCTGCATCCTGCACACCACGCATCGGCATTGCAGCCGGCATGTTTATTACAGGTTGAGTTGGGTTCAGCGTTTCTTTAATACGAACATGCAAATCAGCATAGTGTGCCGCAGTAATAGCGTCGCCACCTTTTGGCAGGCTTGCGTCAATACGTTTAAGTTCGGCACGAACCATTGGTTTAATATCAGATAGTGCTGTATTAATTGGAGTTAAACCCATAGAGGCTAATTGCGCTGGTGATGCACCCGGGAAGCTTCTGCCTGCATCTTCGTTCAATAAACCCTTCAATTGTTCAATGTAGCCACGTTGCAAGTTTCGTTTAAATGCATCAGGTTTACCTGCCGGGAAGATTCCAACACGCAGATCATCAAACAAACCAGCCACAGAATAAGCGGCTGCTCCGTTTTTATTCTCGTTATCAAACATGCGCGCTAAACGATTTGACGATAACACAGCAGATAGCGTGCTTACCTGCACAGCTTTAATGCGGTTAAGCATTACACCATTATCAAATTTGCTGAGCTCTTCGTTGTTAATTAACCAGGTTGGCGTGGTAAACAGTTGCTGGTTTAAAAAGACAACCGCATCATGTTGCAGGCTTTTAGGTATAAACGTATAAACAGCGCCTTTTTGATCGTATGTTTTAAAGTTCTCACTCATACCGCCAATGTTAGTGGTTACATGGCCCATGTAGCGGTTGTATTGAGTTAAGATCTGGGTGTACATTTCCTGTAGGTCATCGTAATCTTCACCCTTTTGGAAAGTCCATTTCTCTAGGTTTGGTAATATGCGTTTTAAGTTAGCAATACCATAAGTGCTTGCTTTCATGGCATTGTCGCCCAAATCTTCATTTTGCAAACGAGGGTCAATGCTGGTGCCTTGACGGCCGTAGTAGTACAGTGGGTTACCGGCGCGTTCTTTAGTCCAAACATTTAAAGCTTCTTTTTCCTGCTCTACAGTTTTATTACCCGGAAACCAGGTATATCCCCATTTAATAGCCCAATCATCGTATTCGCCAATTTGTGGGTACAGGTGGGTTACACCGTCGCCAGGTTGCGCAATGTAGTTAAAACGAGCATAGTCCATTATTGACGGCGCGGTACCATGTTTGTCCGTAAACTTCTTTGATCTTAATGAATCAACCGGGTAAGCGTAGCTCGAACCAAAGTTGTGTGGTAAACCCAAGGTATGACCGATTTCATGTGATGACACAAAGCGGATCAGCTGGCCCATTTGCTCGTCTGTGAATTTAGGAGCGCGGGCGTTAGGATTAATGGCTGCTGTTTGCACCATAAACCAATCATGCACCAGGCTCATTACGTTATGATACCAACCTACATGGCTCTCCAATATCTCGCCAGTACGGGGATCCGAAATATGCGGGCCGTAAGCATTTTGCACATCCGATGCAAAATAACGTACAACGCTGTAGCGTGCATCTTCTGTACTAAACTCCGGATCTTCCTTTGCAGTTGGAGCGGGTTTACCAACAATTGCATTTTTAAAACCAGCGGCCTCAAAAGCTTTGTTCCAATCGTTGATACCCATTATCAGGTAAGGCACCCATTTTTTAGGGGTAGCCGGATCGATGTAATATACAATCTGTTTTTTAGGTTCTACCAGTTCGCCGCGGGCGTAAGCAGCCGGATCTTTAGGCTCCAATCTCCAACGGTGTATGTATGCTGTAACTTCAGATTTGTGCGCTTCGGTACCGAAATCTGTTTGTCTTTGACCAAAAAATCCAACACGGGCATCCATCAAGCGTGCTTTCATTGGGGTTTTAGGCAATAACAACATCGAAGTGTTCAATTCGAAGGTAATGGCAGCAGTAGAGTTATCCGTAGGCGACTCCATTGATCTGTATGTTTTAAGCGTACGCACCTCTGTATTTATCGGGAAGCTTTTTATAGTATCGATGTACGAACGGCTGGCATCAACCGCGGTAATTTTGTATGCTTTTTTAATTTGATCAGGAATACCTGTAGCAGCAATATCTCCGTTATAAAAATCGGTAACATCGATCAATACACCGGTGGTGTCTTTGTTGTAGGCTTTAACATCGAACGAAGCCAAAACAGCATCGATGTTTGAGTTCTTAACAGCATCGTACATATCGGTTGTACTATCTGCTTTGATGCTGTAGCTCGGTACGCGGATCATAATCTGCTTATCGTGGCGCTCCCATTTCCAAACCTGGTCGTTAACCTCTTCGCCTCCGTATTGCGATCCGAAAGTTTTTAAACGCGCCGGTGTTTTAACAAAACGGGTTACTACCAACATTTCGCGGTTTATTAACGAGTCGGGAATCTCATAATAATATTTTCCGTCTACTTTGTAAGTGGTAAATAAACCTTTATCGCCTTTTACCTTACCGGTAATAATATCGCCGAATTTTTTGATCCCCTCTTTTTTAGGGCCGCCACCTAAGGTAGCTACAGCGGTAGAACCGCCGGGAGTAGATGTGGTTTTTAGAGTTACTTGTTGGGTAGCATGCTTTTTTGATGCGCATGAGGCCGCAAAAACGGCCGCAGCGATCAAAGATGCGTACACACCCTGATTTAGTTTCTTGTTCATTAGAGTTGTTTAAATTAATCTGGAAGGCTAAAAATATAGATTTGGAAAGACTTGTTACTACAGAGCTACTCAATAAAGTTTTATGTAACAATCTTTTTTCAAATGCGGCGCTTCAGAGTGATGATATAGCGGTAGCGTTTGTTATTTCGAAATATATCGAGGATCAAGCTTCTGTCGGCACCCGATTTAAACATATTGTCTATGTCTTGTATGCGCATTTCGGCCACGGGTCTAAAATTAATCGCCAATATGGCATCATCTCTTTGCAATCCGGCCATATCCCCCGCCGACCCTGGCTCTACACGATTAATAATGATGGCCTTCAGATCGTCGCCCGCGGCAAAATATTCGAGGCCACTCATATCGTGTTCGAAGGCTTTGCCAAAGTCGTTACCGGGCTTTACATACATAGCACTATTTGTATAATCAATAATCAGCGTAAAGCGTTTTAAAATACCCAAGCCTAGGTTGCCATCCCTTGGCACAAGTCTGGGTTCATTTTTTGATGTGTCCGTCAGAGTAAATGATGTGACTACATTTTTAAAGGAGTATTTGCCAATGTCAATCCTATCAACCCTGCTTATAAGGCCCGTGACTGGCCCTGTTAAGCCCACGCCCAGATTACCGACTATAAATTTTTGCGGTAGTGTATTATTTTTTACCATGTTTTCGAGCATAAGCGGATGCCCGGCGCCGAGATCTATAATCAACTTGGCCTTCTTCTCAGTGTTATCAGCCAGCTTAACCCACGTTTGCATATAGGGCTTCCCCTCCTCAATGGTAATGGGGATTTTATATCCGCGTTTAAATTCTTTTAAATAACCCGGGCGGGCAACCGTCATGGTGCTGTCGAAAAAGTTAAACTTAACTGCAAGGCCATTGAAAAAATCATAGCCAATAAGTCCCTGTATAGACATACCGGCGTAATTAGACAGCCCAAAATGATCTTTCTTCAGTATCGCTGCCGAGAGGTTTTGTCCTTTTATTCCGTTGATATTAAAGTTAAGCCCCGAACTTACCGTTGCATCAAAATCGTCGCCAGTACCCAGGCCCGATAGTTTAATGAGACGCTTGCTTTGCAAGCCAATAGAATCGGCAAGGGAAGGGTCGGTAATAATGATGATGCCAACCCCGCTATCTATAATAAAATTGTAGGGCCCTTTACCATCAATGGTGGTTTTTACCACCACCATATTGCGTATCATTTTAAATGGTACGCTTATTTTTTTCTTGTTGGCCGGCAGTTCAAAGAATTGCGCTTTGGCTCCTGCTATGCTAATGGCAAAAACTAAAACAAGCATACAGGCCCGCAGACGCGATATATTACAAAGGTTAAATAACAATTTATGGTTATAATTGGAAGTTAAAATTACATAAACATATACCTTAATAACAAATATTATATGCTGCAAAAACCGCTTAAATGGCTGACGCTTACCTTTTTCATTTGCCTTACGCTAAACATCTGTTATGCTGGTGGTATCAAGAAACGCAAGATCAAAAAGCTTTTTAAACAGTCTGCCTTATTTAATACTCACTTTACCGGCTTTGCCTTATATGATATTGATGATCAAAAAACAATTTATGAACTAAATGCCGATCATTATTTTACCCCGGCATCTAATACTAAACTGTTTACGTTTTATACTTGCTTAAAGATGCTTGGCGATTCGATCCCCGCTTTACGCTACGCAACTCAGGGCGACTCCCTGTTTTTTTGGGGAACAGGCGACCCATCTTTTTTGCACTCCGATTTAAAAGGTACTAACGCTTACGCTCTCTTAAAAAATTCAAACAAAAAATTGTTCTTCTGCTCAGGCCAATATCAAAACGATGTTTACGGTGCCGGCTGGGCCTGGGACGATTACAATGACTACTACCAAGCCGAGATTAGCGAATTACCAATCGAAGATAACCTCGTTAATATTTATACCGACGCCGATGGAAAGTTGCAAACAAGTCCCAGCCGCTTTAAACAGTTTTTAACCTTAGACAGCAACTACCACCCCTTTCGTTACAAAATAAAACGAGATTTTTTGCACAACACACTTATCTACCCGGCAATGCCTGCTCCGAAAGGGTTTAGGCAATCTGTGCCCTGGCAAACGAGCCCGGGTTTAACAAGAGAGCTGTTGGAAGACACCTTGCACAAAACCGTAGAATGGTTTAAGAAGCCTTTACCTGCCGATGCCAAAACTATCTACAACACAAATGCCGATACAGTTTACCGTCACATGCTGCAACCCAGCGACAATTTTATTGCCGAACAATTGTTACTCGTATGCTCGGCAAAGAAGTTCGGGTATCTGAATTCTGACTCGGTAAGAGAGTATTCCGTTCGAAACTATCTGGCCGATCTGCCTGATAAACCGCAATGGAATGATGGATCGGGCCTATCAAGATTAAATCTTTTTACACCAAGAAGCATTATCGTGTTGTTGAATAAAATATTGAGCGAAGTAAAAGACGAGCAGTTATTGCATAGTATGCTGCCTGCCGGCGGCGTTACAGGCACATTGAAGTCGGCCTATAAAACGGATAATGGCCAGCCCTTTGTTTGGAGTAAAACTGGCTCTTTATCAAACAACTATAACCAAAGCGGCTATGTAGTAACCCGCAAGGGCCGCAGGCTTGCTTATAGTTTCATGAATAATAATTATATTGATAGTACCCGAACTATTCGCGACGAAATGGCTCGGGTGATTACTTATATTCACGATAATTTTTAACCTTATGAAAATTGTTCCTGTGCTGGTAATTGCGCTGGCCCTTACAGCTTGCAAGTCTCAAAAAGAAACCCGTGTTAAATGCGGCAGCGTAATTTGCACCAACGAGTTTGTGATGATCCCCGTTAATGTAATTGCTACCAAAAGCAGCGCAATAGAATTTAAAACCTACAAAGTAATTAACCTGGCTACCGGCAAGGAACTCAAAAACACTGGCTGGGCAGGCAAAACAAACCCCAACACGGTTATTGTAGCCGACGATGGCCACCGCCGCGATTTTCCCGAAAAAGGTGCCGATCTACAGTTACAGGTAATCCGGAAAGACGACCGCGTTGTTAAAGTGGACTACAAAGTTTCGGGCGGACCATGCTCATGCCATGTGAGCAAACTAAGCGGGCCTGATGAAATAGATCTGGATCAATAATTAGTTTTGAAGGAGTGAGTTGCGAATTAGTGAATGGCAGCTCTTGCAATTCCTCAGTAAGCCTATTTATTGTTGGCTTTAGTAAACAAGCTTATTTGAATCACTTCAATCAAACAAATTCGCATTCCATTTTACAACATTTCTCGTTTTGGTTTCAAATCACAGCGAAAATTAAGTGCGTTCTATAAATTCTGACTGAAACAACCTATTTTAAGGGAAGCAAACGATTTAGGTTCTTCTCGGGGCGTCATTCACCCAAACAAAAACCCCTATATACAGCAAAGCCCCTGATGGGCAGGGGACTTTTACTAACCAATTATAAACCTAAATTATGAGAAGAGCTGTTGGGGAAGGATTCGAACCTTCACAGAGTGGTTAGTCAGCCGAAACTGATTTCCCAAATTCTCCGCCACCGGGACAAGGAGGTGTGTCTGCCAAAAATTTCACCACCCAACATTGTATTTTTGTTTTAAGAACGAGCTGTCATTTCCGACTTGCTTGATACAAATTTAACTGCAAGAATGATTTCTTGCAAATATTTCAACAAAAATATTTTATTTTTATCTAAAATTTAATTAGACTTGTGATTAAATAATGAATTCAAAATTTATGCCCCACAAAAAAGCTCAAAATTTAGAAATTGATAATCTCGATATTCAGATTTTATCAATATTGATGAACAATGCGACAACTCCATACACGGAGATTGCAAAGGAGTTAATTGTATCGGGTGGCACCATCCACGTGCGGATGAAGAAATTGGAGGAGATGGGTGTAATTAAAGGTGCCAGCCTCGAAGTTGATCCTCAGAAACTGGGTTTTGACATTACGGCCTTCTTAGGTATATACCTGGAAAAAGGCTCGCAATACAATGAAGCCGTTAAACGCCTTAAAGAAATTAAGGAAATTGTTGAACTTTATTATACCACGGGCAGCTGGAGTATCTTTGCCAAAATTGTTTGCCATGATACCACCCACCTGCGCGAAGTATTAAACGAGCGTATACAAAGCGTACCTGGTATACAACGTACCGAAACCTTTATCTCTTTAGAAGAAAGCGTAAAAAGGCAGATTAGTTTAGACTAACCTACCTGAATTTATTTTTTAACGCTGCAAGCTTACTTTGCATATCCATCTCAGGCTCCCTTTGTTGTGGTTTAGCCTGGGGCTGTGATGCTTTTTTCGGTCTGTTTTCTGATGGTTCTGCAGATTTCATTGATAATGAGATCCTTTTACGATTTACATCAACCTCGGTAACCGTTACCATTACTTGCTGATGTACTTTTAATACTTCGTTAGGATCTTTTATAAAACGGTTGGTAATCTGGCTCAGGTGTACCAACCCATCCTGGTGAACGCCGATATCAACAAAGGCTCCAAAGTTGGTAATATTGGTTACGATGCCCGGCAGCTTCATTCCTGTTTTTAAATCATTTATAGTATTGACGCCTTCGGTAAAGCTGAAGGCTTCAAACTTCTCACGGGGGTCTAATCCCGGTTTGGCCAACTCGGCTATAATATCATTTAGGGTTGGCAAACCTACGGTTTCTGTAATGTACTGTTTAAGCGGGATGCTGGCGCGTAATTTACTATCGCTCATTAAATCGCTTACAGAACATTTCATATCCTTAGCCATTTGCTCAACCAAAGCATAACGCTCAGGGTGAACAGCGCTTGCGTCGAGCGGGTTTTCCGCGTGGCGAATGCGCAGGAAGCCTGCAGCCTGTTCGTAAGCCTTATCACCCAAGCGGGCTACTTTTTTCAGTTGCTCCCGTTTTTTAAATGCTCCGTTCTGATTACGGTAGTCTACAATATTTTGCGCCAGTTGTGGGCCAAGTCCCGATACGTAGGCCAGGATCTGCTTAGAAGCGGTATTCAATTCAACACCTACTGCGTTAACGCAACTGATCACGGTGTCATCCAAAGATGTTTGCAATTTATTCTGATCAACATCGTGTTGGTATTGGCCAACACCTATCGATTTGGGATCTATCTTTACCAGCTCTGCCAACGGATCCATTAATCTTCGACCGATTGACACCGCACCCCGTACGGTAACATCCTGCTCAGGAAATTCCTCACGGGCCACATCAGAGGCAGAGTAAATAGAAGCGCCGCTTTCATTTACCATTACCATGGTGATGCCGCTTAGGTTCAGGTTCTTTACAAAAAGCTCTGTTTCGCGGCCGGCTGTTCCATTGCCTATTGCGATGGCCTCGGTTTGATATTTCTCTACCAAGTGACGCAATGTTTTCTCGGCTTCCTTCTGCTGGCCGGCGCCCGTGTGCGGAAATATTGCAGTATACTCCAGCAGCATTCCCTGCTCGTTCAATACAACTACTTTGCACCCCGTACGGAAACCCGGGTCAATGGCAATTAATCGTTTCTGCCCTAGTGGTGCAGCCAGTAGTAACTGACGTGCATTCTCGGCAAATACGCGGATAGCTTCTTCGTCGGCTTTCTTTTTAGTAAGCAGGCGAATCTCTGTCTCCATTGATGGTTTTAGCAGGCGTTTATAGCTATCGCCAACAGCCAACTTAACCTGGGTTGATGCGGCGTTATTGCCCGTTACAAATGCGTTCTCTAATAAATAGATAGCATCCTCTTCCTGTGGCTGAATATCGAGATACAGGATCTCTTCCTTCTCGGCACGACGCATAGCCAGTACACGGTGCGATGGCGCGGCCGACAATGGCTCGGTCCAGTCGAAATAATCTTTGTATTTAATACCGGCTTCTTCTTTACCCGGAATAACCTTTGACTGGAAAGTTCCTTTGTTTAAAAACAGCTCACGCATTTTGGCGCGTGCCTCTGCGTTTTCGCTGATCACCTCGGCAATGATATCCCTTGCGCCCGCTAATGCCTCTGCGCTGTTGTTTACGCCTTTCTCGGCATCGATATAAGTCGCAGCGTCCAGTTCCGGATCACCTTTACCTTGCGCCAATAGTAAATCAGCTAAAGGTTGTAAACCTTTTTCGCGGGCCACGCTAGCGCGGGTTTTACGTTTAGGGCGATATGGCAGATAAATATCTTCCAGAGCCACCATCGTTTCGGCCTCGTTCACGAGTTTCTCTAGCTCCGGTGTAAGCTTGCCCAGTTCGGTCAACGATTTAAGGATGGCTTCGCGGCGTTTATCGAGCTCGCGCAATTGCAGCACACGGTCGCGGATGGTAGCCACCTGCACCTCATCGAGGCTGCCGGTAAGCTCTTTACGGTAACGCGAAATAAATGGTACTGTAGCGCCCTCGTCAAGCAATCCAACCGTAGTGGCCACCTGTTTAGAGGAAATAGAAAGTTCTTGCGCTATCTTAATATGATGATCTAACATTTGGGGTCAATTTTAAAAAATGCAAAGTTGGGCGTATAAGTACAGAAGTCAAAATTATTTTTACGTTAAAATAGTGGGAAGGGTTGTCCCCATGGTTGTCGGTTGTCTGCTATCAGTTGCCAGTAAAAAACTGTAAAGTTCGAGCTTATTTTCTGACAACAGACAAGCGACAACGGATAACCAATCTTATCTTTGCCATCAATGGATCAGTACGCACAACGAATGTATGAAATGAAGCTCACGGATATCTACAACAACTCGAGCTGGATACCCGATGAGATTTCTTTGCCTGATTTTATAGCGCTCTTCCCCGTAGAGTTTAAAAATGATGTAGCCATCCGACCCGACAAACCGAAAGATTTTGATTTAGACCGAGATACTTATTTGGCGATAATGGTTGCTTTTAGGCAGGCGTTTAGTTGATTGGGACGTAAGGTTTGCAACCCATATGGTGGATGCTCCTGGTATAAAAGTTTAAGCGTAGACGCTTAAACTGGCGGTTGTAAGAACTTTCCTCTACAAATAACTCAACCACCAATCCTTCCGTCGCTCCTTCACTTTCATAAACCAGCGGCAAGGGAAGTATAGAATAAACACAATGATGATCCATATCAAATAGATCACTGGCAAATCGAAACCCCAACCTTTAGGGACACTCATGCCCGCCTCTTGTAATTGTTTTACCGTGAAGCCCAGAGATAACGCAACTATAACCTGCGATACATGTACCAGGTAAATATGCGGCACATAGTAAAAGAACGGCACACGGCCGTATACCGTAAAGATTCGAGTAAGCCAATTGTTGGTATACTCTAAGCCCGCAAGTGCTAGTATGGAGATACCAAGCGTCATGAGCAGATAAAGCAGCGATGGCGGGTATTTCTGGCATTTAATTACCGCCAGTATGTTTTTCCACCATACATGCTGCTGCTCCCAAGGGAAAGGGTCGCCATAAATGTTAAACACGCGCAGCACCAGAAAAAGTGCCAGGCAGCCTAATCCTATTTTTACAAACAAAGCCTGCCTTGCATGAGGCTCCAGTTTAAAGAAGGTGCCGAACCCGTAGCCAGCAGCCATTACGCCAATCCACGGAACAATTGGATAGAGCAAGAAAGCACCTTCGTATTGATTGATCTGATAAAAGCCCTGCTCGTGCAGTATCAACCACACTAATTGGAAATGGCCAAGGGAGCTCGACTTAATACTATCCAGTGAATTATGCCCGAAGATGAGTATCAAGCCAATTATGGCAATAGTACCGGGTTTGAGGTTGAGCCATATCAAGAAAGCTAAAAACAGCATGCTGCACGCGATAGCCCATATTACCTGTGCAAACAGCATATGGAAACCAACATCTAAAGTCCATCCAAATTCGATAATAGTAAACTCTAACAACAACAACCACAGGCCCCGCCTAAGTAAAAAGCCCGCAGCAGCATTTTTATTAGTTCGCCGGGATAATGACAGGAAGGCACTTGTTCCCGATAAAAAAACAAACGTCGGAGCGCAGAAATGCGTTATCCACCGGGTAAGAAAAAGCCAGGGTGTGGTTTTACTCAAATCGAGCGGATCAAAGGGCACATTGGTATAAAAATCACGCACGTGGTCGAGCGCCATGATCACCATGATTATACCCCGAAGGGTATCTATCGACCGGATCCGTTGTTTAACTGCGGTGGTTAGGGTTGCTTCCATAATATTCAGGTAATTGAATATAAGGATATTATGCAATATGCAAGGGGCTCCTGGGTGATTTATTTATGGTGAAGATTGTTGTTGATATACCAGATCATGTAAGTTTATTGAGCCAGGCAAGCATTTCTCAACATAAATAATAATCAGTTTTCACTAGGACAGGTGCCGGAGTTTTATGTTAGCCAGTGGATGTACTTTCTTTTTTCTCTCAAAAAAGAAAGTACCAAAGAAAAAAATATTGGCTGCTCAATTTTCTATTTAATGGATGTGCCGGGGTATGTAGCTATCCGAAAATGTGTTTTTTTACCGGGAGACCCTTAACCGCCCAAATAAAATTATTTGCTCACAACCCAATTACCACTCTTGTCATAAGCCAAATAAAACCAATGCTCACTTGAAAATACAACTTGCGAACTCGCGTTTTTGATTGTTATGCTATATTTTCTGAAATTATTCTGCGACAGTGAACGATAAAATGTTTCCGGTAACAAACAAAATCCATATAAAGGATTGGGAGCCGTATCATAATCCCAAAACAACTCCGTGCTGGTGCCGAATTCAGATCCGTCATAATTTACCACCCGGCCGTCAATTTCGGTAAGGTTGCCCTGCGTAAATTTGTACAGTAAAGTTTGAGTCCCTCTCCAAAAAATCTTAGTTACGCTCTTTTGTAATATACCTTTGCTATCGTAGGTAAACACAGTAGTATCTAAAGGCACTTTGACACCCGAGCTATAAGTAGTAACCTTTACCAATTTCTTCCCGGAGAAGGTCAATGTTGCAGGATCTTGTTGCGGCGTGCCCCAAAAAGGATCTCCGAAATTTTTTTTAGAAACTACAACCGAATTTTTTGAATAGTCTAAAGTATCTCCAAGTTTTTTAATAAAAAAAGCACCTGAATATCCTGTGGCTGAGGAAAGCGAAAGCCACAAACCAAGCTTTTTTGTTAGATGACCCTGTGAATCGTAGCTCAACCTCATAGAATCAGCTTCGAAAGGGATATCTATTCCGTCAGTAAAACGATTCCAGGTTGGCTCTATAATGTCCTTATAAGAAATGCTTTTAATCTTCGATGTTGGAAATATCGCACTTTCATCTATTGGTGAATCTATAGAATCTTTTTTGCAACCCGTTGATATAGACAATGCAAATGAGATTGCAATTAAAATAACGCCAAAAAATGAGAGTCGGCTTGGTTGAATTAGCATTTGTGATAAGGCTTTCTTCAAAAATAGCAAATATTTTAAATTCACTGGAATAACCAGCAAATTCAAGCCGCTGTACGTCAACTTACTAACAAATAGGCTGAAGCAAACCATTGAAAGAACTATAGGCAATTAGCAAAAAAGGCTCCCGGTAAACCGGGAGCCTTTTTAATATCAGCAAGTTCCTAATTACTTAGTAACGTACATTACTTCTTTAACCGCTTTAATTACGCGTTCTGCATTTGGCAGGTATTCTTGTATTAAAGTTGGTGCGTAAGGCAATGGCACGTCGCCACCCATAATACGCAGGATAGGTGCATCTAAATAATCAAATGCATCTTTTTGTACTTTAAATGCTACCTCTGTTGCGATAGAACCTAAAGGCCAGCTTTCTTCTACCAATACCAAACGGTTAGTTTTCTTAACAGAATTGATAACGGTAGCGTAGTCGATAGGGCGCACGGTACGTAAGTCGATAACCTCTGCGCTGATGCCTTCTTTTTCAAGTTCGGCAGCAGCAGCGTTAACCACTTTCATAATTTTACCAAAACCTACTAAAGTTACATCAGTACCTTGTTTGGTTACATCGGCTTTACCAATTTCAATATAGTATTCGCCATCTGGCACCATACCTTTATCGCCATACATTAATTCCGACTCCATAAAGATAACCGGATCCGGATCAAGGATAGCTGATTTTAATAAACCTTTAGCATCTGCCGGGTTTGATGGCACAACCACTTTTAAACCAGGGCAGTTAGCATACCAGTTTTCGAAACACTGGCTGTGTTGCGAGCTTAGCATACCTGCATTACCAGTTGGGCCACGGAACACAATTGGAACCGAGAACTGGCCACCGCTCATCGAGTGGATCTTTGCCGCAGCATTGATGATCTGGTCGATAGCCACCAGTGAAAAGTTAAACGTCATGAATTCGATGATCGGGCGCAGGCCGTTCATAGCCGAACCAATACCGATACCGGCAAAGCCTAATTCAGAAATTGGCGTATCGATTACTCGTTTAGCACCAAACTCATCAAGCATACCCTGACTAACTTTGTAAGCACCGTTATATTCGGCAACTTCTTCACCCATCAGGTATATTTTATCATCCTTGCGCATTTCTTCGTTCATTGCTTCACGAAGCGCTTCTCTGAACTGTAGTTCTCTCATTATGATCTAAAAATATGATATTTTAAGCAGCGCAAATATATGCAATGCCAAGTGAAAAACAACCACCCCGCCGGATATTGTAATGGCTTTGTTTCATTTGTAGGTCATTTCGGGGGTAATAGGCTTTTAAGGCCATTGAAAGTAGTTATTAAAGCATAGTACCTGGATGTTTTGCAAAAGGTTTAAGAAGTGAAATGTATAAATAAGGCCATCCCCAGTAAATAAGGTTATTCTGTATATAAAATATCTGGGCGTTGCCTTTGGCCGGGCTATCCGCTCATACTGCACAGGCATTAGCCACATGGCCTGTATCCGCTCCTATCCCTAACGCAAGCTTCCTATTTGCTTTTTACCTTCTCTCGTTTAGCTGGCAAACAGCTTCGGCTAAAAGCTATACCATATTGTTATGTAAAAGATATGAATCTGCCTTCGATTTTAACGAGCGGTGGCCCAGACAGAAAAGCGGGGCCGAGCATTAGACTGTGCGGTGGAGCTTTTTTCTGTCTTGTTTTTTTGGCCCCTTTTGGGTCAAGCCAAAAGGAACTAAGCCCCTGCGGCTATGAGCAGACTGCCTTTAATATTAGCAAGCACGGTTTAGCTAGCACAAACTTTCATAAATTGGAAATTGCTTTCTACCAATTACAAGCCCACCTATCACCTTGATTCCTGATTCTAGACTCTTGATTCTTTGTTAATCCCATAAACATGCTCATCCATCACCACGCCATCTTTAATAACAGATTGCTTAATGATCCCTTGCTGTTCAAAACCGGCTTTCTCCAACACGCGCATAGATTTGGGGTTTCGGCTCAGCACAAATGCCAGGATGCAGATTACATCTAATTGCTCAAAAGCATAGTTGGTGATTAGCTGCACGGCTTCGGGCATAATGCCCTGCCCCCAATGCTGCTCGCTAAGCCAATAGCCAATCAGCGGGGTTTTGCGATAAACATCCTGCCGAAATTCTAGGCCAATCCCTCCGGCCACTTCACCATTAATTTCGATGGCAAAATTTACCACTGGGTTTTGGCTAAGCTTACTATTGATAAAAGCGCCGGCATCCGCCAGGGTATAAGGGTGCGGAAAACGATCTAACAAAAACCCCGAAACGTTTCTGTTATCGGCATGCTTTTGTAAAGCTGCCATGTCGGTTTTTTTCCAGGTGCGGATGGTGAATTTGGAGCCTTCGATAAGCATTTGTAACAATTAAATGGTTAAAAGTAATGATATTGGCTAACTCTTTAACTTGCATCTCTAATTAATACGGGCTATATGAAAAAACTCTTTACTTTATTGCTTTTAGCGGCTTGTGGTAGCACTTATGCGCAAACCACAGAGAAGCTAACAGTAGAAAAAATAATGCGCGACCCTAAGTGGATGGGCACCTCGCCATCTAACGTCCGCTGGAGCGATGATGGTAAAAAAATATACTTTACCTGGAACCCCGAAAACACAGATCGCGACCAGTTGTACAGCATCACGACAGGCGACCTTAAGCCACAGAAAGTAAGCCTTGAAGAGCGTAAAACTTCGTTGCCCGGTAACGGCACCTGGAATAAAAAACATACCGCAAAAGCTTTTGAACGTAATGGCGATATCTTTTTTTCGGATGTTAAAACAGGTAAAACACTTCAGCTTACCAATACCACCGACCGCGAAGCTAATCCCGTTTTTAGCGGAGACGAAAGCCGGATACTATTTATAAAAGGAGATAACCTATACTCGGTTAAACTGGGAACTGGCGAACTTGCCCAACTTACCAATTTTACACATGCAGCAGGCGCAGCTACAGCAACAGTCGCCGGAGGGCGGCGCGGAGGAGGGCCAACCCAGGGTGGCGCAGCAACGGCGCAAACTGGCGCAACCCAGCAAGACCGTTGGCTAAAAGTCGAGCAGGTTGAACTTTTTGACGTAATTAAAGAAAAGGATAAACTAGATAAAGAAGATGCAGCAGACCGAAAAGCCTCTCAACCAAAAAAACTAAAGGACATTGCCGTTGGCGATCAGGTGGTATCTTCGGTACAATTAAGTCCGAACAGCCGCTATATTACTTACCGACTTATAAAGCAACCCGAAGGCACCAAGACCACTATTGTACCAAACTATGTAACGGCATCGGGTTATACAGAAGATATTGCTAACCGCACTAAAGTAGGTGCCCCACAGCCAACCTCACAAACGTTCGTATTCGATACGCAGCGCGATTCGGCTTACGCGATCGGCACCACCGACATCCCTGGCATAAAGGATCTGCCCGATTATGTAAAGGATTATCCAAAACAACTGGAAGAACGCACCAAACGCAACGAGGACCGCAAGGTAAACGTGCACGGCCCGTACTGGAGCGAGGATGCCAAAAACGCTATCGTGGTTGTAACGGCCCAGGATAACAAAGATCGCTGGATTATGAAACTGGATCCGGAAACCGGCAAGCTCAGCATATTAGACCGCCAGCGCGACGAAGCCTGGATTGGTGGCCCAGGGATTGGCGGCGGTGGTTACTCTGGCGGTAATGTGGGTTGGGTAGATAACACTCACTTTTACTACCAGAGCGAGGCCAGCGGCTATTCGCACATCTACATAGTTGATGTTGCTACCGGCGCAAAAAAACAGTTAACCAGCGGCAAATGGGAGGTACAATCGCTCGATTTATCGAACGACAAAAAGACCTTTTATTTTATAGCCAATATCGAACATCCTGGCATTACTAATTATTACCGCATCCCGGTTACAGGAGGCACCCCGGTAAAATTAACAACCATGAAAGGTGGTAATGAGGTAGAACTTTCGCCCGACGAAAAATGGCTGGCCATACGTTACTCTTATTCTAACAAACCTTGGGAATTATATCTCCAACCCAATAAAGCCGGGGCAAAACCCGTGCAGGTAACCAATTCAACAAGTGCAGAATTTAAGGTTTATCCTTGGCGCGATCCACAGGTTATCAGTTTTAAGAACCGTTATGGCAGCGACGTTTATGCGCGTTTGTACGTGCCAACAAATGCCGATCCGGCTAAGCCCGCAGTAGTATTTGTGCACGGTGCGGGTTATTTACAAAATGTGCATTACTACTGGAGTTCCTATTTCCGGGAGTATATGTTTAACAACTTGTTGGCCGAGCAAGGTTATACCGTATTAGATATTGATTACACCGGCAGCTCGGGCTATGGCCGCGACTGGCGCACCGGCATCTATCGCCACATGGGAGGCAAAGACTTGACCGATCAGGTTGATGGCGTGAAACTATTGGTTGAAAAATATGGCGTAAATCCTAAACACGTGGGCTTATACGGTGGGTCATACGGTGGTTTTATTACCCTGATGGCCATGTTTACCGAACCGGATGTATTTGCGGCCGGCGGTGCCCTGCGTTCGGTTACCGACTGGGCGCACTATAACCACGGCTATACCGACAATATTTTGAACGAGCCTTATAATGACGAGAAAGCCTACAAAGCAAGTTCGCCGATCTATTTCGCCAACGGCTTAAAAGGCAACCTGCTGATGGCGCACGGCATGGTAGATCAAAATGTAAATTTTCAGGATATTGTTCGTTTAACCCAGCGTTTAATAGAATTACACAAAGAAAACTGGTCGCTTGCCCCTTACCCGGTAGAAGATCACGGTTTTGTACAACCCAGCAGCTGGACGGATGAATATAAACGCATTCTTAACCTGTTCGACACTACGTTGAAGAAATAAGTGTTGGCTCTTAAGCAAAAAGCCCCCGATAAAAATCGGGGGCTTTTTAATATCGATCGAATTTCTTCTGTTAGTTCATTCGGTATGGTGCAACCATATAAAATTGTGGTATCTGCACATCGAACAACGAATTGTCGAGCAAACGCACCATTTGATATTCGCCTTTCATGCTACCCATATCACTTTTAAGGTTACAGCCCGAAATGTATTCATGCGAACTGCCTGGTTCTATAACAGGTTGTTCCCCTACTACGCCCTCCCCTTCTACTTCACGGTGTTCGCCGTTCGAGTCAAAGATTTCCCAATGGCGGCGCAGCAACTGTACAGTCGTATCACCTAAGTTCTCGATGTTTATTTTGTAGGCAAACATATAATGGTCGCTTGCCGGGTTCGAATATTCTGGTTGATATTGTGTTTCTACAGAAACTTTTACACCATCTGTAATTGTGGTAACCATGTCCGTAAAGTGTTAGCGCTCAAATGTATTGATCCTCAATCAATAATCAAGCCATCTCTGTAGCATATGTGTCATGAATTTGCCCTAAAATTTCTTCAACCTCCGCCATGTCGGGAGCTTTAACCAATCTCATGCGAAATTCCTTGAAATTTTCAATGCCTTTGAAATAGCTCGCATAGTGGCGGCGCATTTCAAAAATCCCTGTTTTAGGGCCTTTCCAGGCAACAGATTTCTCTAAGTGGGTACGGCACACCTTTATACGCTCGGCAATTGTAGGGCCTTCCAGATGTTCGCCGGTTTTAAAATAATGTTTAATCTCGCGGAAAATCCAAGGGTAACCAATTGCTGCACGACCGATCATCATACCGTCAACTTCGTATTCCATACGCCAGGCGGCTGCTTTTTCGGGCGAATCTATGTCCCCATTACCAAATATCGGTATCTGAATTCGTGGATTCTTCTTTATATCGCGTATTAACGACCAATCGGCTTCGCCTTTGTACATTTGCGCGCGGGTGCGGCCATGTATAGTTAAAGCCTTAATGCCGATATCCTGCAGCCTTTCGGCTACTTCGTAAACGTTTTTAGTATTATCGTCCCAGCCTAAGCGGGTTTTTACGGTAACAGGTAAATGAGTAGCGTTCACAACGGCTTTGGTCATGGCCACCATTTTATCAATGTCTTGCAGTAAACTAGCACCCGCGCCACGGCAGGCAACTTGTTTAACAGGGCAACCATAGTTAATATCCATCAGGTCGGGGCCTGCCAATGTGGCAATCTCCGTTGCTTCGCGCATACTGTTAATATCACTGCCGAAAATCTGGATACCAATCGGACGCTCGTACTCAAAAATATCCAGTTTCTGACGGCTTTTTGCCGCATCACGGATCAAGCCCTCCGAAGAGATAAACTCGGTATACATCATATCCGCACCGTTTTGCTTACACACATAACGGAACGGCGGATCACTCACATCCTCCATCGGTGCCAGCAGCAGCGGGAACTCCCCTAAATCTATATTTCCTATTTGTACAGACATGGCTTATCTTTAAGCGCTACAAAAATACAAATTTATTAACCAATATGACAGATTCGGGCTACAGCCAAATGCGACCAAGTTTTCAATTTCTACTATTTATTGCAGTTACCTTAGTCACATTATTAGTTGGCGCACTGATTGGGATGGGAGTTGTAGCTTTAATTTACGGCACAGATACAGTACTGAACATTGGCCAGCTTAACATTAACACACCAGCCGAAATAAGCGGCTTATGGGTAATGCAATTTGTAAGCACAACCCTGCCTATATTGGTTATACCCGTTTTTTACGCCTATGTAGTGGTAAAAGAACCGCAACCATATCTCAAATTAACCACCAAATTTTCGCCGCAATTATTGGTGCTTGTGTTTTTTATAATGTTTATGTCGATGCCGATAATGGAGCAATTAAGCAACATCAACGAGCGCCTGGTATTACCACCTTTTTTAAAAGGAGTTGAAGACTGGATGCGCGCAGCCGAGCATCAGGCAGAAAAAGCGACAAACATTTTACTTAAAATGGACAATGTTTGGGACCTGATTAAGGCCGTTTTGTTTGTTGGGGGGCTCACGGCGCTGGTAGAAGAGCTCATGTTCCGCGGTGTACTGCAAACCATTTTTATTCGATGGACACAAAATCCACATGCCGCAATATGGATAACGGCAGCTTTATTTAGTGCTTTTCACATGGAGTTTTTCGGTTTTTTACCGCGTTTGATGCTTGGAATATTTTTCGGCTATTTTGTATATTGGAGTGGCAGCATCTGGACATCGGTATGGGCGCATTTTGTTAACAACGGCACTGCGGTTGTTATTACCTATTTGTACCAGCATAAAACAATTAAAGTAAGCCCAGACGATACCCATGTATTTAGTTTGGTGGGTTATGTGTTTAGCATAATTATTACCGTACTTTTGTTAATTAATTACCGCAACATTGCACTTGCTGCACGCAGCAACATTACATCTGATGGAACAGAACTGGATTAAAATTTTTACCTCCACTAATTTTTTTCAGTCGGAAATGGTTAAGCAAATGCTGATAGAAAACCATATCGACGCCGTACTCCTCAATAAGCAGGATTCATCGCACCGTAACTTTGGCAATATCGAGGTCTACATCCATAATGGCGACTTCGCGCAAGCGGTAGAAATTATGATCCTGAATCAAATTAATATATGAAAACACGCGCCATTACAGGCTTTTTCTTCATCATTGTTATGCTGGCCTCCGTTTTATTGGGGCCTTATGTATTTACCAGCTTTTATTTGTTGCTAAGCATTTTATGCCTGCACGAATTTTATAAACTTCTTCGCCAAAGCAACCTTAGCCCCAATTTGCCAGTAGGTTTGCTCAACGGGGTGTATATTTTTATAGCTGTAGCCTTAACTTTTTATTTGCAGCCGCCAGTTAGCCACAAATTGTTACTGCTCATTACCATAACATCGTGTTTGGTATTTGCTACCGAGCTTTATAAAAAATCAGAAACACCTTTTACCAATATTGGCTTCACTTACCTGGGTTTGATATTCGCCGTGGTGCCTTTTTGCTTTTTCCATGCATTGGGCTTTATCGGTACCTCATTTAACGGGCATTACCCAATGGCATTTTTGTTGATGCTCTGGGCTAATGATACAGGGGCCTATTTAACCGGCCGCTGGTTGGGCCGCACCAAGCTTTTTGAACGCCATTCGCCCAAGAAAACATGGGAAGGTTTTTTTGGCGGCGTAGCCATAGCTGCCCTGGTTGGTTTTATCATCAGCATTTATTTTCAAGAATTGCAATGGCGGCAATGGGTTTCGATAGCCATCATCATTGGCTGTGTAGGCACAACGGGCGATCTGGTAGAGTCTATGTTTAAACGCAGCCTCAATATTAAAGACAGCGGCGGCATACTTCCGGGCCATGGCGGCCTGCTCGATCGCTTCGACGGCTTGTTGCTTTCGGCGCCAATTGTATATACTTACCTGTACTTCATAACAAATTAGTAATTTCGCAGAAAATTAGTTTTAGATGACTTTTCATAAAGAAGGATATACCTCCCTTGCGCTATGCGTACTGTTTATCTTTGTATTAAACGCAGTAATACAATTTTACTATCCGCAAGCCTTTGCCCTTAAATGGTTTATTTACATTTTATCGGCACTGCTGTTCATTATCATTGTTCAGTTTTTCCGCAGCCCAAGCTTTGAGATCAATGCCGACGAAAAAACGGTGTTGTGCCCGGCAGATGGCAAAGTGGTTGTAATTGAAGAAACCGAAGAAGGCGAAGTATTTAAAGACAAACGCATCCAGATTTCGGTATTTATGTCGCCGGTTAACGTACACGTAAACCGTAACCCAATTGGTGGCGTGGTAAAATATTTTAAATATCACCCGGGTAAATATCTGGTGGCATGGCACCCAAAATCGTCAACCGAGAATGAGCGTACCACCATTGTGATCGAAAACAGCAAAGGTACATCGGTATTATTCCGCCAAATTGCGGGTGCGATGGCACGCCGAATTGTATGGTATGTAAAAGAGGGCGATAAAGTTGATCAGGGTCAACAATTTGGCTTCATAAAATTTGGTTCGAGAGTAGATATTTTTTTACCTTTAGGTACTAAGGTTAATGTAAACCTTGGCGAAGTAGTAAAAGGCGGCCGTACCGTGCTTGCCGAACTAACCGCTTAATTAGGGCTTTTAACAACCAATAAAACCAAACGATGAGAAAACTTACTTTAGCAATGGCTTTAGTTTTTTCTTTAGCCGCCACAAGCTCATTTGCACAGGCAGATAAAGACAAAGGCATGAAGTGCACCCCGGGTAAATCTTGCGGCAAAAAAACAACTAAAGAGACTTCGACCAAAACGGTAAAGAAAACCGAAGAAGTTAAAAAAGCTGCTTAATAGCATCTCGTTTTAAGATCTTAAATGAAAGCCTTTCGATATTTCGGAAGGCTTTTTTGTTTCGGTATTTTACCGAACGGTGGTGCAGTGGTGCAAAGTTCCACATGCACCACTGTGTTCCTACTTAAAAGTCATTTTGTTTTATGTGAAAATTTAATCAGCTGATATATAACCAATTGCTAAACAGCGCGCAGTTTTAAACAATATCGATGCACCACTTTTGCCGACTTTCAAGTCATTTTATAGTGGTCATAGATCGTTATTGGTGGGTTAGCGTTCCAGGAAATTCAGCCCATGCTTCCGTTGCGAGTCCCGACGAATCTCAGAGTGGGAGCATTTCCTCGTGATGCTTAATAACGCGCTCCCAGCCCCCTACGCGCCATTGCGAGAAGGTACGACGATGCAATCCCAGACCGCGCTGTTCAACTATGCAGAGTGGCTTTGTAAGCAGGGGCTTCGAATGCCTACTTGACGAGGATCGCCAGAATTTGATGGGAACAAACCAAAACAAAAAGCCCTTCTGTAAAAACAGAAAGGCTCTTGTAAGATATAATGTGGTTAACTTATACTCTTTTTGATTTAATACGAGCTGCTTTACCGGTAAGGGCGCGCAGATAGTATAGTTTAGCACGACGCACTTTACCGTGGCTGTTAACATCAATTTTATCGATGTTAGGTGAGTTTAATGGGAAGATCCGTTCTACACCGATACCGTTTGATACTTTACGTACGGTAAAGGTTTCAGTTGTACCAGCGCTGTTACGTTGTATACATACGCCTTGGTAAACCTGGATACGCTCTTTGTTACCCTCTCTAATTTTATAGTGCACGCTGACAGTATCACCTGCTTTAAACACAGGAACCTGCTTTTTTTCTACTGACTGCTCTTCAACAAATTTTACTAAATCCATGATTCTTAGCTCTTAAAGCGATTTTTAACCCGTAAAAATCGGATTGCAATTATAGGGATAATTTTCCAAAATAAAAAGTTGTTTTGAAAATTTTCCACATTATTTAAGTAATTAACATTTTGTGGTTAAGTTATTGGTTGATTGAGTGTATTAAGTTGATTGGGTTTTATAACTTCTTAACTCAATCAACCTGTTCGACTCAGTAACCAGCAACTATTCATCAAGCAAATCGGGCCTGCGTATACGGGTACGCTCTACCGATTGCTCGAATCGCCACTTCTCTATTAGCGGTGTATTGCCGCTCAACAGTATTTCGGGCACCTTGTGGCCATTCCAATCTGCGGGGCGGGTATATACCGGGGCATCTAACAACTCGCCTTGGAACGAGTCTGAAAGCGCCGAGGTTTCATCCGAAAGCACCCCAGGTATCAACCTAACTACCGCGTCAACCAAAATGGCCGCGGGAAGCTCTCCGCCGGATAATACGTAATCTCCTACCGACATTTCGCGGGTAACATAAAGATCGCGTATGCGCTGATCTATGCCTTTGTAATGCCCGCATAAGATCATGATGTTCTTAACGCTCGAAAGTTGATTTGCCAACCCCTGGTTAAGCGTAACGCCGTCGGGTGTCATAAAGATCACCTCGTCGTATTCCCGTTCGCTTTTAAGCTTCTCTATACAATTGGCAAAAGGCTCAATCATCATCACCATACCGCTGCCACCACCATACGGATAATCGTCCACACTTTTATGCTTGTGGGTAGAGTAATCGCGCAGGTTATGCACATGGATCTCTGTAAGCCCTTTCTTCTGCGCACGATGCAATATCGAATGCGCAAACGGGCTCTCGAGCAGGCCAGGTAAAACGGTAAGGATATCGAAACGGATCATTTTATTTTTAGATACAAGAGGTTAGACACAAGAGACCGGGCAAAGATAGTTTTTTATAAATTTTGTCATTGCGAGGAGGAACGACGCGGCAACCTCGTAGCATACAGATCGAAGCTACATTGGCGACGAGGTTGCCGCGCTATCGCTCGCAATGACAAACTGGAAAGCTACGGAACCGAAAAGAGGTCCCGATTCTTGACTCTCGATTCCTCATTCCTTCCTACTCCATATACACCTCCAGCAAGCCTTCGGGCAAGTCCAGATATACTTCACCGCCTTCTATGTCGATGCCTTTAATGGTGGCCGCATTAAGCGGGAAAAGCACCTCTTTGTTGTTATAGTGCACCGAGGCTATAATCTGCTGCGGATATTCATTCACCTCCAGTATCTCGCCCAGTTCGCCGTGTTTTTCGTCGATGGCCAAAAAGCCCTCGAGGTCCATCAGGGTAAACTCTTCTTCGTCAACTTCCGGCATTAACTTGTTGGGCAGGTACACATCTTTTTTAACCAGCTTTGCAGCGGCTTCAATGGTATCTATGCCATCCAGGTTAAGGTAGGCCGTGTTCGGAAGCGGATATTTGATCGACTTCACAAAAAACGGTACCAACTTGCCCGCTACGTCAATAAATACGGCATCAAAATCTATGTCTTCCAGGCCGTCAAAATCAACATAAAACTGAAACTCGCCCTTTAACCCGCGGGTTTTCAGTATGCTGCCTATCCGGAAGGTATCTTCTATCTTCATGATCAAAACGTATTAAAAAACAATAGCGAAGAACTGTTAAGAACTTCGCTATTAAATTATTTAAGCGGAATAAATTATTCTGCTGTTTCTTCTGCCGATTCTGCCGCTGGTGCGTCAGTTTCAGGAGCTTCTTCTTCAGCCGGAGCTTCAGCTTCTTCTGCAACAGGAGCATTTTTTGCAGCAATTGCAGCAGCTCTGTCAGCATTTTTCTTGGTTTCTGCAGCTAAAGCAGCTTTGCGGGCTTCTTCTTTTGCGTTAGTTAAACCAGTTTTTTTGCCAGTGATCTTTCCTTCTTTCTGATCTAACCAAGCCTGGAATTTCTCGTCAGCTTGCTCAGCAGTTAAAGCGCCTTTAGCTACACCACCTTGTAAGTGCTTGCGGTAAAGTACACCTTTGTATGAAAGGATAGCACGGCAGGTATCAGTTGGTTGTGCACCACTGTTAACCCAGTCTAAAGTTTTGTCGAAGTTAATGTCGATTGTAGCTGGATTGGTGTTTGGGTTGTAAGAACCGATACGCTCAATGAAACGACCGTCGCGTGGAGCGCGGGCGTCTGCTACTACGATGTAATAAAAAGGTTTGCCCTTTTTACCGTGTCTTTGCAGTCTAATTTTAGTTGCCATTGTTTGTGTTTATGTATTCAACATGTCCCCGGAGTATATTCTGCGGGGCTGCAAAGGTAAATAATATATTTTAATTTCAGAAATGATTGTCAAGTATTTAGTTTTAAGGGGCTTGACTTATTCTTTTTATTCTACCATGCCATTTCGAGCGATGGCGAGAATCTTATACACGCGACATGAACGCAGGATAGGAATAATGCAGACTTATTAATGGAAGAAGATTCTTCACTGTCGTTCTGAATGACAAACGGAATGATAAAGCAAAAGGCGATATGCTTTCGCATATCGCCTTTTGCTTTATCTTGAACCAGAATTCTTAGAATTAAAGAATTGCCAGAATCTACACTTTATAATCATTGACAAATTGCCAAATCAGCAAATTCCCAAATTACCTTACAGGGACAGGATATCCATTATCTTCAAAAAGTTCGGGTTGATCTCCACGAAGTGTTTGATCGCATTCTCGAATGGCGTAAATGCAACTTCGCCATTAATAATACCCACCATTTCGTTACGGTGACCGGCCAATAGACCTTCTATGGCGGCAACACCTACACGGCTGGCCAACACACGATCCTGGCAGCTTGGGCGACCACCACGCTGGATGTGACCCAGTACCGATACCCGGGTATCGTAATTAGGGAAACGGTCTTTAATTAAACGGCCTACTTCAAAAGCACCACCTGCATCTTCGCCTTCGGCAACAATTACAATTTTTGACGATTTATCTCTGCGGCCCTGCTCCAATTTATGGTAAAGTGCGTTAAGATCTGTTTTGGTTTCGGGAATCAGGATAGCCTCTGCACCGGCTGCAATACCAGTACGCAGGGCAATTAAGCCTGAGTCGCGACCCATTACTTCCACAATAAATAAACGATCATGCGATTCTGCTGTGTCGCGAATTTTATCAACCGCGTCAATAACGGTATTAATAGCTGTATCATAACCGATGGTAAAGTCGGTACCGATCAAATCGTTATCAATAGTACCCGGTAAACCCACAACCGGAATGTCGTGTTCTTTACCGAAAGCTTTTGCACCTGTAAAAGTACCATCGCCACCAATGGCAACCAAAGCATCAACCTTATGCTTTTTAAGGTTATCATAAGCTTGCTGGCGGCCTTCAACAGTTTTAAATTGTTCGCTGCGGGCGGTTTTTAAAATAGTACCACCGCGTTGAATAATATTAGCAACCGATTTGCGGTCCATCGGGAACAGATCGCCATTGATCATGCCCTCGTAGCCGCGGCGTATACCGGTTACTTCTAAGTTATAGTATAATGCTGTACGTACCACTGCCCTGATGGCAGCATTCATGCCTGGCGAATCGCCTCCTGATGTGTAAACACCTACGTTTTTAATTTGAGCCATTGTTATTCTGGAAGGCAGCTTTGCCGCTGTCTAAATATTTAATATAGTTGTCAACGCTATAGTATGCACCTTGCGGTGGCACCAATACATCACCGCGTGCATTGATGATAACGTAATAAGGCTGCGAATTTACATTAAATTTTGAAGCCTCGTAATCACTATTTTTATTCCCTATGGTTTTTATCTTCTTTCCGCTAAAAGTCGACACATATTGTTCCTGCGCCGGAAGCTCTTGTTTTTCATCAACATAAAGCTCTAATAACACGAAATCGTTCTGCAAACGCTTATGAACTTCGGCGTTAGACCATACCTCCTGCTCCATTTTACGGCAGTTAGCGCAGTTCCAGCCAGTAAAATCTATCAGTATTGGTTTTTTTAATTCTTTAGATACCTGTAAAGCCTGGTTATAATCGTACCATTCATTCAAACCGGCGTGCCTTCCGTTTTTAAAAAGCTTCTCGTATTTTTTTTCTTTGATAGAAACGTTTTGGGCTGGCGCATCTCCGCCGCTGCCTGCATTATTGCTGAGGTAAAAATCTTGCGTGGCCGGCGGAGGTAAAAATCCGCTAATCACTTTTAGAGGCGCGCCCCATAAACCGGGGATCATATAAAACGTAAACGCAAATACAACCAGTGCAATAAACGTGCGAAATACCGATAAATGCTCAACCGGGCTATCGTGCGAAAAGCGGATCTTGCCAATAAGGTATAAGCCCAACAGCAAGCCAATAGCAATCCATAACGACAGGAACACTTCACGCCCCAGCCAGTTCCAATGATAAGCCAGATCCACGTTCGAAAGGAACTTCAGTGCGAACGCCAATTCTAAGAAACCCAGCACAACCTTTACACTGTTTAACCAACCGCCCGATTTTGGTAGTGATTTTAACAGCGATGGGAAAAGAGCAAAAATGGTAAACGGGATGGCCAGCGCTGCCGAGAAGCCCAGCATGCCTACAGCAGGGCCTAATCTTTCGCCCTTAGTAGCTGCGCTTACCAGCAAACTACCTATAATAGGGCCGGTACACGAGAATGAAACCACAACCAGGGTGGCTGCCATAAAGAAAATACCGGTCATACCGCCTTTGTCCGAGTTCTCGTCCAGCTTGTTAGCCAATTTGCTTGGCAGTTGCAGTTCAAAAGCTCCCAAAAACGAGGCTCCAAATGCAACCAGCAGCAAAAAGAAAAAGAAGTTAAAAATGCCGTTCGTAGCCAGCGAATTCAACGCATCAGACCCGAATAAAAGGGTAATGATAAAGCCTAACGATACATAAATAACGATGATCGATAAGCCATATATTAAAGATTGGAAAACTGCCTTTTGCCTACTGCCAGCCTTTTTGGTAAAAAAGCTAACCGTTAACGGCAACAAAGGATAAATACAAGGCATAATTAAGGCAGCGAAACCACCTAATAGCCCACCTATAAAGATCTGCCATAGCGTTTGCGGCTTTTCTTCACTCTTTACAACAGTGGCACCGGCTGCTTTAACAGCCGTAGGTTTTTCTACTTTTTGCTGAGCGGAAACACTATCTGCCGCAGTTGGCGCAGAGGTAAAAACCACCCCGCTGGTATCGGCTTGCGCAGCACGCAACCGGCTGCTAAATCCTAAACTTAAAACAAGCGTAACAATAAGCGCCGGAATAATACTTTTATTAAGCAAACGCTTAAACGAATTTTTCATGATGAAGGTGCTGAGGCGAAATCTTATTTAGCAATGGTAACGGTAAAATCAACGTCTTCCGGTGGCAAGCACTGGTGGTCGTTACAGCTCATATACTCTAGCTGGCCTTTTACAACGGTAGCATTAGGCGAGGTAAGTTTAACTTTTTGTTGAAAAATCACTTCTCTTTCGAAGTAGCTTACATTCATTTTAAACGCGTTCTCAAACTTGGTTACCGGGGTTGGTTCGGTAGTTTTACCAATCAGCTTGTAAGTTTTTGCGGGTGTAAATTTAATTTCGGTTTTAACCGGGCCGCCATCTTTTACATTTTGCGAGTAAATGTGCCAGCCGTTATCAATAGTGGCTTTAATAAAAACTACAGCCTCTGTGGCGCTAATCCTTTTGGCAGCGTAACTCCATTTTACAGGGGTTAAAATTTGTGCTTGCACGCTGGTGTATAAAAACACCACTAATAAGGCTGATAATAACTTCTTCATATATTTTAGTCTATTAAAAATTCTACTTCTTTTAAATTATACTCGTGCTCAGCTCCGGCCTGGGCTATTTTAAGCAAACCGCGGCTTGTTACACCCGTAATTTTACCTTCAAACACCTCCCCGTTCGACCGGAAATTGCGGGTTTCGTTTAACCCGAACAAAAACGACAAGTATGCTGCATTTATTTCATCAGCCTTTCCGGCTTTCAGTTGCAAATACAGGGCTTCTATTTGGCTGCAAATTTCTGATAATAAAGCTTTCAAATCATAATCCTTTTGTAAGATTTGCCTCACCGAAGTGGCGTGCGGCAAATGCTCCGGAAATTGCTGCTGGTTAATGTTTAACCCAATACCTATAACCGATTGGTTAATCTGCGTCCCCTGCACCATGTTTTCTATCAATATTCCGCCCAGTTTGCGGTTGTTGTGATAAATATCGTTCGGCCACTTAATTTTTATGCCTCCGCCTGTAACATCTGACAGGGCTTTAGCGACTCCTAAACTGATAGCCTGCGTTAGCGCAAATTGATCATTTAAAAGTAAAAAAGTGGGCTTAAGTAAAATACTGAAAGTGAGGTTTTTGCCCGCTTCTGTAAACCAGCGGTTCAATTGTTGGCCCCGGCCTGCGTATTGATCTTCTGCCATAATGACCGTTCCTTCGGGTAATGGCTTGGAATTTGACACTAAATTTTTGAGAAAAGTGTTTGTAGAATCAACTTCTTTCAGGGTGACTAAATTTTGTCCGATAAATAATCCCGAAAATATGTTATTTTGCAAAGTATAAACGTTATTAACTTATTAAATCAAATCGTTCAAAACTAATCCTTTTTGATGGTAAAAAACAAAGCGATAAAAGAATCCGCTTACATTTCTGAACTTGCTATTCATGGCATGCAGGAAAAGAAGGGAAATGAAATTGTTAGATTAGATCTCCGTAATATATTCAGTTCGGTATCGGATTACTTTGTGATCTGCCATGCTGATTCAAGTACCCAGGTTAAAGCAATTGCAAATAGCGTAGAAGAGGAAATTTTTAAGGCCACGCAACAGGAACCTTGGCGTAAGGAAGGGCTTATACACAGCGAGTGGATACTACTGGATTATATTGATGTAGTAGTACACATCTTCAGAACAGATAAACGTGAATTTTATGGCGTGGAAGATCTGTGGGGTGATGCTGAAATAAAATTCTATCAAAGCGCTTAAACAGTTATCTACCGTTTACCATTCTCCCTTATTAATTATTTATAGATTACATCGTTTGAGCTGAAATATAAAACATGAAAGATAATCGATCCGAAAAGCCTAAGACTATTCGTAAAATCTCCAATAAAAAAATTACACCAAAGCCGCCTAAGTTTAACATAGTGTGGCTGTACGCCGTATTAATATTAGGTTTAATTGTGGTGTCGTACCTTATTAACGGCAACAGTGGTAAACCTATCACTGCACAGCGTTTCCAAAATGAAATGCTAAAACCTCGTGACGTTGACCACATTGTTGCCTATAAAAATGGCGACCTGGTAATTGCAGATGTTTACATTAAAAAAGACAGCTTGCGTAAGCCTACTTATAACGACATCCGCGATCAGCGTTCATTTAATGTACAAACCGGCCCTCAATATACCTTCACCGATGCTTCTTACGAAAGTTTAAAGCAAACCGTTGGCGTTGTTGAAAAAGACCTGCCAGATTCGCAAAAAACCTCTATCCAGTTTGAGCAGCACGAAAGCCTACTATCTAACTGGTTAGTTCAGGGCGTAATTATTATGGTATTGTTTGCCGTGGTATGGTTATACATTATGCGCCGCATGAGCGGTGGTGCAGGCGGCGGCCCGGGCGGTCAGATCTTCAGCATCGGCAAATCAAAAGCTACGCTGTTTGATAAAGAAGCCCAGATCAACGTTACATTCAACGACGTTGCCGGCTTACAGGAAGCTAAAGAAGAGGTTATGGAAATTGTTGATTTCCTGAAAAACCCTAAAAAATATACCAATCTGGGTGGTAAGATCCCTAAAGGTGCTTTATTGGTAGGTTCGCCGGGTACCGGTAAAACCTTAATGGCTAAAGCCGTTGCGGGTGAAGCGCAAGTACCATTCTTCTCCCTATCAGGTTCTGATTTTGTGGAGATGTTTGTGGGTGTGGGTGCATCACGTGTGCGCGACTTGTTCCGCCAGGCTAAAGACAAAGCTCCTTGTATCATCTTTATTGATGAGATTGATGCTATCGGCCGTGCCCGTGGTAAAAACAATATTGTAGGTGGTAATGATGAGCGCGAAAACACGCTGAACCAGTTACTGGTTGAGATGGATGGTTTCGGTACCGACTCGGGCATTATTATCCTTGCTGCAACCAACCGTCCTGACGTACTGGATTCTGCGCTATTACGCCCGGGACGTTTCGACAGACAAATTTCTATCGACAAACCGGATTTGGTTGGTCGTGAGCAAATTTTCAAAGTTCACCTGGGCCCATTAAAACTGGCCGAAGAGGTTGATGCTAAAAAACTATCTGCACAAACCCCAGGTTTTGCGGGTGCAGAGATTGCCAACGTTTGTAACGAGGCTGCCCTGATTGCAGCCCGCCGCGACAAACCTGCGGTTGATATGCAGGATTTTCAAGATGCTATTGACCGTGTTATTGGTGGTCTGGAAAAGAAAAACAAGATCATTTCGCCGGAAGAGAAACGCATTGTGGCTTACCACGAAGCCGGCCACGCTATTGCAGGCTGGTTCCTGGAGCATGCCGATCCGTTGGTTAAAGTATCTATCGTTCCTCGTGGTGTTGCCGCTTTAGGTTACGCCCAGTATTTACCGAGGGAGCAGTTTTTACATACTACCGAGCAGTTGACCGACGAGATGGTAGTATCAATGGGTGGCCGTGTTGCGGAAGACATTGTGTTCGGTAAAATATCTACCGGTGCCTTGAGCGATTTAGAACGCATTACCAAATTGGCTTATGCCATGGTTAAAATCTACGGTATGAATGGTAAAGTGGGTAACCTTTCGTTCTACGATCCGCAAGGCGAATATCAGTTTAACAAACCTTACTCTGATACTACTGCCGAACTGATTGATGCCGAAGTACGCGCACTTGTTGATTCAGTTTACCAACGCACTAAAGACCTATTGAACGAAAAACGTGCAGGACTGGAATTGCTGGCTGCCAAGTTATTGGAGAAAGAAGTATTGTTCCAATCTGACCTGGAAGAGCTGTTAGGCAAACGCCCGTTTGAGAACCGCACCGCTTACGATAAATTTGTGAACGGCGAAGCTGCTCTTAACCCGGAAGTTGATAACAACGCTATCCCCGAATCTGTGACCAACCCACAAGTTGATCGCATTGAAGGCGCGAGCAGCGAATCATAAAATTTAATTTTTTTTCAAAAAGCCATTATGCTTAGGTATAATGGCTTTTTTTATTTTTATACTTTTATAAAATGAGTCAGAACATCACGCCTAAAGAGCGCCTGCTTAAAAAGATCCGCAAGGCATTGCTCGAGAAAAGGGATAACCCATATCCAAATCTCGAGGAGATGCCTATGTATCCGCCTGCAGAAGATATGCCCGAAGTGATGTTTGCCGAGCAATTTACCGCGGCTGCCGGCCAGTTTGTATTTTGTGAAGACGAAGTGCAATTTATTGAGAACCTGCTTACCCTTGCCGAAGAACGTAACTGGCGTAAAATATACTGCTGGGAACCAGCCCTGCAAGCGGTATTAGAACGTTACGAATACCCCTATTACGCTACCGATAAAGATTTTGAACAGGCCGAAGTGGGTTTTACCCTATGCGAAGCGTTAATTGCCCGCAATGGCAGTATCTTGATCTCCAACGCCGAAGCCGCCGGTCGCCGATTGAGTATTTATCCACCTATACATATTGTGCTGGCTTATACTTCACAACTGGTGGTAGATCTTAAAGATGGATTTAATATCGTTAAACAAAAATATGAGGGGCAAATCCCATCTATGCTATCAGTTGTAACCGGCCCAAGCCGCACAGCCGATATCGAGAAAACGCTGGTGCTGGGAGCGCACGGCCCCAAAGAATTGTATGTGTTTTTGCTGGATGGCTAAGCTTAAACTTTAGTTTCTAACTCGTTAATAAGGCTCGCAAGGTCGCGTTCCTCTAAAATAATTCGCCCGCTATTCCCCTGTGTGTCGTATTCCCATTTTATCAGGCGGACAAAGCCGTCTGCAATTTCTATCCCGGTTATATCACCATCGTCAAAACAACAGCAACCGCTATTAAAATAAGTTGGGCGGTAACCTGTAAAATCGAGCGAACTATCATTTTCCAGATGCCGCTTGGTTATCTCCACGTTCAGTTTGTTGATCTCGTTTACATCGTTATTTTTTTCGGCCCGCGCTCGCTGAATATATAGACTTTCGATATGCGTTAACGATTGAAATACTGGTTGATGTGTATGCCCGGTTATCAGCAAGGTGTTATTTTGCCTCGAGCTCCACTCGTACATCATCTGATTATGGGCCGTCTTCAGGTCGTTGTTGTTGGCCGGGGTGTTGAGGTTTATGCACAGGTACGACTGTACCGGCGCCCACACATTAGATACAAACCATTTGCTAAACCAGTTGCCATCGCATTGCAAATCGCCCTGATGACCGTGCGTCATGTAAATATCCAACGGCTTTTTGTTAATTGTTGTTTGCAGAATTATCCCCTCATAAACCTTGAATTTTTTACTGTAAATCTGATACAAACTTATGGGCGCCAGCGGGTCATTATCCCAATAGAGATCGTGATTACCAAAGATCTTCACAAACGCATCGCGGTCTAAAAATTTCTTCTCTGCTTCAAACGTAGCCTTATTATGGTGCTTAACTGTCAGAAACAGGTTTTCCCATAGCTCCTCACTATCACCAAGATTAATATAGGTAAACCGCTCCTGATCATAATAGTCCAATGCCGCGAGATAGTTTTTCTCCGCCAATGCAAAATCGTCAGAGTTATCACGGGCACCCTTATGCTGGTCGGACAAGACGATGAACCGACCTTCGGCACTATCAAACGGTATTACTATTCCACGGTTACTTTTCGGATTAATTATTTTCTTCCGCAATAAGGTAAGCGAACTAAACACCCGCCTGTGGTTCGGTTTTGATGAGTATTTGTCTGACAACCTGATAATTGGCCTGGATAGTAATTTTTGAAGGAAACGACGCATGGCTTTTAAACACCGCCAAAATACGTTGTGTTTTAATACTCCGCAATTTGAGACCCCATGCGTGTATTTTTTGCTGAATTACGTCAAAATACCGTGAAAACACGTTTTTTAAATTCGATGGGTAAATGTATTATTGTAGCATGCGAATATTATTATATCCGCATTTTTTGCCCTTGCTATTAAACTATCATTAACCTCTTAAACCAAAACAATGTCAACAGCAAAAGATCCGGCACCACACGGCCGTAAGATTAAATTGAGCGAGGCCAGAAAAATGATCGCAGATTACAAAGGCAAGGCTCAACCCCATCATCTCCGCTCATTAACCATCAGCGCAGACCATCTAAGAAAAATTATCGACCAGCCCGGATGCGAACACGTTCGTTTTCATGTATGCTTAAAAGACGGTGCCGCATCGGCGGGTATTGATAATGCACACTCATTAGTTGCCGTGGGTGTTGATTCGCAAAATAAAGCTATGTTGCAGGGAGAGGCGGACAGTGAAGTTTATGAAGATTTTACGCATTGCCCGCCAACATGTAATGATGGCGATTCCTTCTAATTATTATATTCGCTCCCTAATTAAACACAAATGTCAGTAACACAAGATCCTTCATCAGCAGGACGCAGAATCACTATGGCCGAGGCCAGAGAAATGGTAGAAACGTATGCCAAAGCATGCACGGACACAGATATCCGGTCCCTAACCATTAATGCAGATTATTTACGAAAAATTTTAGATCAACCAGATTGCCAGTTTGTAAGGTTTTATTTGGCTGTAGTAGATCCGAAAGCACAAGCACAGGGCTTGCCTCAAGGACACTCGTTAGTAGTAATCGGTGCGGACAGTACTAATGCCAACATTACGCTTGACGATGACGCAACCCAGGTTTACGAAGATCTAAGCATATGCCCTCCTGGCTGTGATGGTGATTCATATACATTATAAATTTGAAATCACTATACTACATTGCTCTTGCCTTAATATTATTAGATTCAATATTGGGCCTATCTTTATTATTTGCAAAGCGATTGGATACAAAGTTGTATCCAATCGCTTTAGCAGCTACTGTTTCTATAATTGAAGAGCTGATAGGAGAATATTTTTCTGTTAAAAATAAAAATGGTCTATTCACCGGTTTTATTTTCAACCCCTTAGAGTATGCCTGTTTCGCATGGTTCTTTTATATCAACGTTGACTTTAAGGTGATTAAAGCCCTCATTAAAGTAAGTATTGTTATATTCCTGGCATTTGTTAGCGGATATCTTTATTTCTTTTTAAAGTTAAAACCGCTGGCTGCTAAAACGATATTGGATTACGTAGTAGCAACCAAAAGCTTTTGGATTGTAATCTGGTCTATTGCATATATTTTTAACATATTTAATCAGATAACACATTACAAAAAGCTAAACGTCTACACGTTGATGGTAGCAGGCGCTTTATTGTTTTATTATTCTTTCAGCATTATATATTTCCTATCGGAGTTATACCTCATAAATTATTCGGAGAGGCATCATATATCACTGTCGGTAATGTTAAATCCCCAAAATGCGCAAATGTATGCTTCAAAACAATGGACTGCTGTTAGACCTTTATTGTTTTTAACTAATATCCTTTTATATTTATGCATTTTTGTAGCACTTGTTAAAAGTGTGGTGGTTCCAAAAAAGCATATAAAAGCAAGTGTCTGACGGTTTTGATTTCTGGGTTTTACTAACAGTAGCTATTGGTATCCTGATACTATTTGTATTATTTATTATCACTATTCTGTTTATTTACCAGCGCAGAACCTTCGAGCATCAGAAAAAGATCACTGCCATTGAGCAAAACCTGAAGCAGGAGATCTTGAAAACCCAGATCGAAGTTCAGGATCAAACGCTTACGTATGTGAGCCGTGAGATTCATGATAATATAACCCAGGTACTCTCCTTTGTTAAACTCTCATTGGGTGTAAGTGCCAAAGATCCGGTACAGGCGCAAAACAAAATTACCGAAAGCCGGGAGCTGCTGTCGCAAGCTATTAATGACCTGCGCGATTTATCTAAAAGTATGAGCTTTGATACCATCAAAGCCGCAGGACTAACCAAAACCATCAGGCTGGAAATAGAACGCATTAATAAAAGTGGGCTGGTAAAGGCAACGTTTAATGTTGAGGGCAATGAGTATTCGTTGGGTGAAAAGAATGAGCTGGTAATTTTCCGCATTTTTCAGGAGACTGTAAATAACGCACTTAAGCACGCAAATGCCCGCGAGCTTAAAATCCAGTTGCTATATTCGGCAAAAGTGTTTAATTTGACCATCGCGGATGATGGTGATGGATTCTCGACCAGCATAATAGATGAGCATCGTGGTTCTGGTTTAAAAAACCTGCAAAACAGGGCGTCGTTAATTGGCGCTGTAGCTACAATAGAAAGTTCGCCGGGTAACGGCTGTACAGTTTCGATCGCACTCGATCCGCTTTTAGAAAACGCGTATGCCGACGGAACTTATTCAAATAGCCTTAGTTGATGATCATCGACTGTTCAGAAGCGGAATTGCTTCATTAATAGATCAGTTCCCGGAGTATCAGGTATTATTCGAGGCCGGAAACGGCAATGAACTTATCGAAAAAATAAACGCCGGCCAAAAACCCGATATTATCCTTCTCGATATTAATATGCCCGAGATGGATGGTTTCGGCACCACCCAATGGCTTAAAAAACACCACCCCGGTGTTAAGATCATCATCTTATCCATGTTTCAGGATGCCGACAAGGTACTTACCATGGTAAAACTAGGTGTAAATGGCTATCTGTTAAAAGACTCCGAACCAGATGAGTTTGAAGTGGCTTTAAAAACCGTTGCCAACAACGACCTTTACTACCCACCTTTTGTAACCGACCACCTGGTAAAAAACCTGCACCATAAAGAAGATATTAAACTCAACAACCGCGAAATAGAGTTTTTGCGCCTCGCAGGTACCGAACTCACCTATAAAGAAATTGCCGATCAAATGTGCATTAGCGCACGCACGGTTGATGGTTACCGCGATCAGCTGTTTGATAAATTACAGATCAAAAGCCGTGTTGGGCTGGTGTTATACGCTATAAAAAATAATTTAATACAATTGTAGTTTGCTAAAATAATTAGCAAATTTGTTGTATGCCATTTGAAGACAATCCCGAATATTTTAAGGGACGGGGGGCGCAGGTAAACACCCACAACAAATTTCTAAAAAACAAATATGTACTCGATCACATCGAGGCGCTTGACGAACCATTGCTCGAAAACGAGGCAACCCAGTTTTATAACGAGAACGCCAAAAAGATTGTAAGCGAATCTAACAGCCCCGACCTCAGCCACATGTACTCTATTAATCCCTATCAGGGATGCGAACATGGCTGCATCTATTGCTACGCCCGTAACAGCCACGAATATTATGGTTTTAGCGCCGGGTTGGATTTTGAGCGAAAAATCATCATTAAACATAACGCTCCCGAACTGCTCGAAAAATACTTTAACAAACGCGGCTACAGCCCGGTGCCCATTATGCTCTCGGGCAATACAGATTGCTACCAACCGGTTGAACGTAAACTCGAGATAACCCGCAAACTTCTGGAAGTTTTTTTGCAGTATCGTAACCCGGTAAGCATCATCACCAAAAACAACCTCGTAACCCGCGATCTGGATATTTTAATAGAACTGGCAAAGCTCAACCTGGTACATGTAAATGTTTCTATTACCTCTTTAGACGAGCAGTTGCGCCAAAAGCTGGAGCCCCGCACAGTCACGGCTTCGGGCAGGTTATCCACAATAGAGAAACTGTCTGCTGCGGGCATCCCGGTGCGGGTGATGACAGCACCTATTATCCCCGGCCTAAACAGCAACGAAATTCCCGATATTATTCGCGCTGCAGCCAACCGTGGGGCAGTTGATGCAGGCTTTACCCTTGTACGCCTTAATGGCGCCGTTGGCGATATCTTTACAGATTGGATTTATAAAGCCTTCCCCAACAAGGCCGATAAGGTTTTAAACATGATAGCAAGCTGCCACGGCGGAAAGATAAACGACAGCGAATTTGGTCGCCGCATGTCGGGCGATGGTAATATAGCCGAGTCTATCCACCAGCTTTACCGCATGGCTTGCACCCGTTTTCTAGCCGGCAGGGAAATGCCGGGCTATGATTTGACTTTGTTTACCCCAAAGAGTGGTAGGCAAACGAGTTTGTTTTAAAAGGTTCTCTTTTGTGTCATTGCGAGCGATAGCGCGGCAACCTCGTCGTAATCCTCTTTTTAAGAATAGCGACGAGGTTGCTTCGTACCTCGCAATGACATTGTGGTGAACTTATCCTGATTCTTGACTCCCTTTACTAATATCCCAGCCGCTTAATCCCCTCTTTGGCTTTCTGCTCAATACTGTTTTCGTACTGATGGTTTTTGAAGGCGATGGCTGTGTTGTACCAATGCACGGCCTCGGTTTTATTTTTTTGTCGTTCGTAGATATTGCCCATTTTTAATGCGGCAGTAGGTGCGTAGTAATACGATGTCCCTTTGCCAGCATTAATGGTAAGTTGATAATTGCGCAAGGCATCGTCGTCTTTATCCATAGCATCGTACACACGACCGAGGCGGTAATAGTATTCTGTTTTATCCTGCACCTGCGTTAAGCCGGCCGGGTTCTTGTCCTGAAGGATCTTTAGAGCCTTGTCGTAAAAGCCGCCATCAAATAACAAGCGTGCTCTAAGCAGGTCGGGATTAGGTGTGGGGTTATTGGCCTCGGTAAGCGCTTGTTTGTCTTTATCGTTATACTGGTAACCCTTTGTTTTCACCAGCTGAATGTAGCTTTGATATTTGTGTTCGTCGCCATTCAGCAGCGCGTTCCAGGCTAAATGCAGGTAGGCGTCTTTAATATAACTCACTCCCTTGCTTTCGTTGATAAACTTTTTGAAGTAGTCGTCGGCAGTAGTATCCAGGCGGTTCATTTTGGCGTTGGCCATCAAATAGTCCAGGTACGGGTAAGAAGGGTATTCGCTGCCCGCAGGGCGATGTTCCAGATAATCTATGGCCTCGCCACTATGGCCCGTTCTTATTGCCACAAAAGCCTTAATATAGGCCTTGTTAAGGCTACCGTTGTCTATCGATGCTACATATTGCTGCATTTTCTGATAAGCCGCAGTATCGTTTATAATATAAGCCTGTATATAGGTTAAATAAAACACCAGCTCATCATAATACATGGCATAGCCCGAGTGCGGCAGTTTAACAGTTAACTGCTGCAGCATGTTTATGCCCGTATTGGTGTTTCCTTTCACGCCGAAAAAGCTTAGCGTGCTTTTCAATGCACCATCTGGGATAGAACCGAGCAGCACATTCACCATACCCAACGGGATATCATCCGGCAAAAAGCCAGGGAATTTTTTAGAGTTAGACTGGAGCAGTTTGTAGGCCTTGTTAATCTCAAACCCAGCCGACGTGTTTTCACCAAAACGGCTATGGATAAGCGCCCACTGTAAATTAACCTGTGCTATAGCAAAATTATAGTAGGGCGATTTATCGTCCTCGTCTTCCAGTAAGTTAATGCGTTTGCTTTTGTTATCCTTCAGGCGGTCATAGTCGGCTTTGCTGTCGTTGGTTAACAGCCAGAAATAATCGTAGTAGTTATCCAGTAATATGGCAATGGCGTTATCTGGATGCGCGGCCTTCTCCTGATCTATTAATGTGCGTGCGCGCTTTAGTTTTAAGCTAAGCAAACTGTTGTAGGCCTGCACGCAATTGCTATTAAAATCGAAGTTGGCATGGGCCTGGCCAAAGCAAAATAAAAGGGTAATTAATACAAATAATTTTCTGATCATAACAAAAAAAGGCGCCTTGCGGGCGCCTTGGTAATATCATTATAAAACTGATTAAGCAGTTTCGGTTTCGAGCGCTGTTTGCTCATCAACCAAAATACGGCCACAATGTTCGCAAACAATGATTTTTTTACGCTGACGGATGTCCGACTGGCGCTGTGGCGGGATTTGGTTAAAGCAACCAGAGCAAGAATCACGCTGAATAGTTACAACTGCTAAACCATTTTTAGCATTACCGCGTAAACGGCTGTAAGCAGTTAATAAACGTGGTTCGATGTTTTCTTTTGCTTTTTCTGCTTGTGAAGTCAGTTCTTCTTCTTCTTTCTGAGTTTCGGCAGTAATAGTACCTAGTTCTGCTTTTTTAGCATCAAGGTCGCTTTTACGGCTTTCTAAATCAGCAGCAGCTTTTTCGTAGATCTGGGTTTTGTTACCGATCTCGTACTCAAACTCTCTGATTTTTTTCTCGCTTACCTGAATATCAAGACCCTGAATCTCAACCTCTTTAGAGATTGCCTCATACTCGCGGTTGTTTTTCACATCGCTAAGCTGGCCTTCATATTTCTTGATGTTCGCCTGAGCATCTTTGATCAGGTTTTTACGGGTTACGATATCATCTTCAAGATCGTCAAGCTCTGCTTTGATCTTTTGTATACGGGTCTCAAGCTGAGCTACGTCATCTTCAAGGTCTGCAACTTCCATTGGCAGCTCACCTCTTACCTGGCGTATTCTGTCGATTTTGGTATGGATAGTTTGTAGTTCGTATAAAGCTTTAAGCTTCTGTTCTACGGTTTGTTCCATCAAATAAAATATTTTATGGGGTTTGTATTAATTTCTGTTAAACGGACGGCAAAGTTAGCGAATTTTTTTTGAATATTTTCATATAATAAATGCTGCGTAAACTGCTCACTTTCAAAATGTCCGATGTCTGCAATTATAATCTTTTTTTCGGCATCAAAAAACTCATGGTACTTATAATCTGCCGTGATAAAAACATCGGCGCCGGCGGCTATCGCCTGCTTCAGTAAAAAGCCACCCGAGCCACCACAAACAGCTACCTTTTTAACGGCCTTGCCACGCAGTTCTGTATGGCGTATAACCTCGGCTTTCATATTATATTTTACATGGCGTAAAAACTCATTCTCACTCATAGCCGATGGCAGTTCGCCCACCATACCAGATCCAACTTGTTTGTATTGGTTGGTTAAGTGGTAAAGGTCGTATGCTACCTCTTCATAAGGATGGGCCAAAAACAAGGCCATCAGTATTTTGCTTTCCGATTGTGCGGGATATATCGTTTCTATCCTAACTTCCTGCTCCTGATGCTGTTGGCCAACCTGCCCAACATAAGGATTGGTTCCGGCGCCTCCTTTAAAGGTGCCAGTACCATCAGCGTTAAAACTGCATTCGCTGTAATTGCCGATGTTGCCCGCCCCTGCTTTAAACAAAGCCGCCCGAACTTCTTCTGCCTGAGCCTGGGGTACGTAAGTAACCAGTTTTTTTAACAAGTTGGGCTTCGGCGAAAGGATATGGCAATTCTGCAGCCCGAGGGTCTGGCAAATCCGTGCGTTAACGCCGCCGGTTACATTATCGAGGTTGGTATGTATAGCATAAAGTGCGATGTTGTGCCTAATGGCTTTCTCTACCACGCGCTCTACGTAGGTTTTTCCGTTGAACTTTTTAAGGCCTTTAAAAACAATCGGGTGGTGCGATATAATTACCTGACAATGCTTGGCAATAGCTTCGTCTACTACTGCTTCTGTACAGTCGAGCGAGATCAGTGCCTGGCTAACTTCCTGCTCCGGGTGGCCCACAATAAGGCCCGAATTATCATAGTCTTCCTGGTAAGCCAGTGGCGCAAGGCTTTCGAGGTAGTTGGTGAGTTCTGCTAACTTCATATATAGCAAAGTAAATTAATTTGGCTTGGTTTTACTCCTGATCACTTCAAACGTTTTTTTTAAAACCACATCGTTGTTGTTTACCCTGTCGGCAATGGTGGGCGAAACCACAATATCCGGTATTACACCATGCCCGTTATTTTTATGTTCGAAGGTGCTTTTCACCCAAAATTCGGGCAGTTGCAATAACAAATGCGTTTGGGGTAACGTTACAATTGCAAATCCCCAGCCGTCGGTTCCCGCCTCGCCGCCGCCAGTTTCTTCTCCCAAAACAGTTATTTTACGTTGCGATTTAAGATTAGCCGCAAACAACGCCGCAGCAGAAAATGTGCCTTTATCTACCAAAAGATAAACATCCTGGTTAAAATTGTATTCTGGATAACTGTAACACTTTCCATCAGCATTTTTCCAGGCATACTTATGATGGCCCACATTAATAAGCCTAAACACGGTTATATCATCGCTGCCATCTTTTATAATATTGGAGGCAAATGAAAATTTTCTTGCCCTCGCCGTTACACCGTCCGTTTGGGAGCAAAACCCTTTAATAAGGTATTGCATTATGTCGGTGCCAATTGCCATAGACCCGCCTCCGTTTCCACGGATGTCGATAATCAAATGTTTTATTTTATCGGCCTTAAGTTGTTTAAAAAAATTCTCGTCAAAACTCTCGTAATAGTTCACGTAGGCAAACTGCGATATTTTCAGCATCGCTGTTGCGGGCAAGCCTTCGCAATAAGTTACCCCGACAGATTCTTTAATATCATCAATTTTGCCATTACGCATAGCCTTATTTTGATCTAGGCTTGTTCCGTATATCGCTTTTTTAGCCTTTAAGATTGTTGTTTGCGCTAATCCGGCGCTATCTTTATAAATAATATTGTACTGTGGTTTAAACCCCCAAAGCAAGCCGTAAAATCTGTCGAAGTAGTTACTCTCCATCAATTCGCTATGAAATTGCTCGCTATATCCTTCGGTTGGCAAGAGCTTTTGTAGCTCCGCTAGTATCATAGCTGCAGGATGCCCGTCGATACTCATAATTTCGGCACCCGGAAATAAAGGTTTGGGTATTCCGGGAAAGCTCGCAGCATAAATATGTCCATTTTTTTCAAGTACAGATAATGGCATCCTATCAATCATTTGATTATTGCACCAGTTTACAAATGCATTGGATGGCATTAGAACTGTATGTCCCGACCGTATAGCCGATACCAGTGGAGCCGCAATTTTCCAAAATGCTACATCGGTCATCGGGCCGGTAAGTTTACCGTCGGCCTCGGCGAAGTACTTCTCTAAAGAATCTTTGGGCGTGTACCGGTACAAACTCGGGTGCGCCTCTTCGAGTACGCTTTTTAAAAATGCCAAGTCTTTACGTAAAGTATCGGCCGGATATAAATGCTCCGGGCTATAAGAGATGTCCTGCTGGGCTTTAAGGTTTAGGCAACAATAGCAAAGCAGGAGCGTAAAAAAAACAACTTTCATTTAAGGGTTTAGCCTCGCAATATTTACACTTTCGAAAGCCATTTTCTCGTTGTATTCATTAGTCAGGTTTTTATAGTTAATGAGATCTATAATCGTCATCACAAAGCAAAAACCGGCGCTAAAAAGGTAGAGTATACCCATCACTATCTGGCCTGTTAAAAACTTATGCACGCCGGCAATGCCAACAAAGCCTAACAAAATAAATATCATTATATCCTGCGGACTTTTACGCCTCCCGTAATAGATGTTTAAAAAGCTTTGCATCTGGGTATCACTAAGCCCGGTTGTGATGTGCTGCAAAAAGTTAATCTCTTCGTAAGTAGCTCCGGGTAGCGTGGTGAATGGGTTAACGCTCATAATCAAAAGGTTTGTGTGTTTTAAATTTAGATGTTTTAACTTGAATTAAGTTACAGATGCGATGTAAAATTATAACCACGGCAGGTATACCCAGCCAATGCGCATTAAACGATTTCCTGAATTCGCCATGCAAAGCAAAAGCTATTGCATGGCCTATGCCGCAGCCCGGGCACCACTTAAAACCCATTAACTTGAGCGGGCATAACGTAAAATGGCTATCTGCGGCCGGGTTGCATACACCCAGGGCCACGATAGCCATTATCCAAAATATTAATTCGAAGTTCTTTTTCAGCACATTAGTCTACTTTTTCGGGCTTCGTCATTAACAATAGCGATACCGCTAATGAAGATAACAAACCGATAAGCAATGCGCCAAATATTCTGCCCGAAAAATCGCGGAAGTTGCTTTCGGCTGCGATATAGTTGATATAAACAATCCCTACAAATACAGCAATTACGCCCCCAACAATTAAAATCTTAAAGCTTTGTACCAAGGCTTCCAAAAATCCCATATTCCCTTTTAGCTCTTTATCGCGATAGCTGCGAACGCCAAAATACAGCCCGAAAATCGGAATCAAAATAGAGATATATTCTATTGGTGAAACCTGGTCGTTGAAAGTAGTATAACCGGCCCAACGCATAATAAACAGCCATAAGCCGCTAAGTATGCCGATGATTAAACCTGATTGAAATGCATTTTTCATGATATAATGTCTGGTTAAAGTTTACAGAATGACACCGATTGTCTCGGCTACTCATAAAAGGATTTTTGTCAGCAGTTTGTTTGTTTTAACATTTGATTTTTGTTTAAGAGCCTCACCCCGCCCTCTCCATGGGAGAGGGAGCAACTTTCGGGTTTAAAGTCCTCTCCTCTGGAGAGGATTTAGGTGAGGCTCTTATTTTTAGGCCTCGTTTTTGCTTATATTTGCAACGTTTTGAATATCCGCGACATATTAGACCGATACAAGGGCGACAGCCGGGTGCAGGAAGTGGCGAAAGCACTTAACGCCTCAAAAAATCCCCGTATACAGCTGCGTGGGCTCGTTGGATCCAGCGATGCCATAGTGGCCGTAGCTTTGTGGTTTTTGCATCACAGGCACATGATATTTGTGCTGCCAGATCGCGAAGAAGCAAGTTATATGCAGGCCGATCTGGAAAATCTTACCGGTCAGGAAGTTTTACTTTTCCCATCCTCGTATCGTAAACCATTTGAGTTTACCCAGCCGGATAGCAGCAATGTATTGGCTCGTGCCGAGGTATTGAACGACTTGAATCATACTTCAAATGTGGGTCGCCTAATCGTCACCTACCCCGAGGCCATGGCCGAGAAGGTGATTGATCGTAAATCGCTGGAGAAAAATACGCTTGAAATAGCTGTTCAAAACAACCTTAGCATCGAATTTATCAACGAGTTTTTGATCGAATACGATTTTGAACGTGTTGAATTTGTATACGAACCTGGCCAGTTTTCTGTACGAGGTGGTATTGTAGATATCTTTTCTTTCTCGCACGACCTGCCTTACCGCATCGAATTTTTCGGGGATTATATCGAATCTATCCGCACCTTCGAGGTAGAAAGCCAGCTTTCTGTTGAGCAGATTAAAACCATTACCATTGTACCTAACGTGCAGTCGAAGTTTTTGACGGAGAATAACATTTCTTTGCTCGAATATGCCGAGGCCGGCACGCAGGTATGGATCAAAGATGTACAGTTTACGCTGGACATTATCCGCGACGGCTTCAAAAAAGCCACCCAGCTTTGGAAGGCGCTATCGGCAGATGAAAAAAACCAAAACCCGGATTGGATTGACCCTAAGTTTGGTTTTACCGACGATAAATTGATTGCAGATCAGCTTTACGACTTTGCTGTTGTAGAGTTTGGCAAGCAGTTTTTTTACGATGGCACCAATGCTTTTAACTTCGATATCCGCCCTCAGCCATCGTTCAATAAAGATTTCAGCCTGCTGATCCACAACATAAAAAATAACGAGGCCGAAAAAATTGAGAATTGCATTTTCACCGATTCGCCTAAACAGGTGGAGCGTTTATATGCCATTTTTGATGACCTGGATAAAACGGTACAGTTTACGCCGATAAATATTTCCGTACGTGAAGGCTTTGTTGACCGCGAGCAGAAAATTGCCTGCTATACCGATCATCAAATCTTCGATCGTTATTATAAATACAAACTACGCAAAGGTTATCAGCGCACGCAAGCCATCACCCTGAAGGAACTTCGCGACCTTAAACCCGGTGACTATGTTACCCACATTGATCACGGCATTGGCAAATATGCCGGCCTGGAAAAAGTGGAGGTTAACGGCAAAATGCAGGAAATGATCAGGCTGATATATGCAGACAACGATTTATTGTATGTCAACATCAACTCGCTTAACCGTATCTCTAAATTTAGCGGTAAAGAGGGTATGGTACCCAAAATGAATAAACTGGGTACCGATACCTGGGAGCGGCTGAAAAAAACCACAAAAAAAAAAGTTAAGGACATAGCCCGTGACCTTATTAAACTTTACGCTGTACGTAAAGCGCAACAGGGAACGGCATTCCACCCCGATAGCTATCTGCAAACTGAGTTAGAAGCTTCCTTTATTTACGAGGATACCCCGGACCAGGAAAAAGCAACTGCCGATTTCAAAAAAGACATGGAATCGCCCCACCCGATGGACCGCCTCATTTGCGGCGACGTAGGTTTCGGCAAAACAGAGGTAGCTATCCGCGCTGCATTTAAGGCCGTGGCAGATAGTAAGCAAGTTGCTGTATTGGTACCTACTACCATTTTAGCGGCGCAGCACCACAAAACATTTACAGATCGCCTTAAAGGCTTTCCTTGCAATATCGATTACATTAACCGATTTAAAACCAGCAAGCAGATTAAAGATACCCTGGCTAAACTAGCCGAGGGCAAGGTGGATATCATTATCGGCACGCATCGCTTGGTGAGCAAGGATGTAAAGTTTAAGGATCTTGGTTTAATGATCATCGACGAGGAGCAAAAGTTTGGCGTATCTACTAAAGAGAAGCTGAAACAGATGCGCGTTAACGTGGACACCCTGACCTTAACTGCAACGCCTATACCGCGTACGCTACACTTCTCATTAATGGGGGCGCGCGATCTTTCAATTATATCAACGCCTCCGCCTAACCGTCAGCCAGTAGTTACCGAACTGCATGTGTTTAACGACAAGCTGATTAAAGAAGCTGTAGAATTTGAAATAGACCGCGGCGGGCAGATCTTTTTTATCCATAACCGCGTGGCCGATCTGATGCAGCTAGGCGGTATGATCCGCAAACTCGTTCCCAAGGCTCGCATTGGCATTGCACACGGCCAGTTAGAAGGCGACGATCTGGAAGATGTGATGCTGAAATTTGTTGGCCACGAGTATGATGTGCTGGTTGCCACCACCATTATTGAGGCTGGTTTGGATATACCGAACGCCAATACCATCATCATCAACCACGCCCACATGTTCGGCCTCAGCGATTTGCACCAGATGCGTGGCCGTGTGGGTAGAAGTAATAAAAAGGCTTTCTGCTATTTGCTTAGTCCACCTTTATCTACATTGACTCCAGAAGCCCGTAAACGACTAAGCGCTATCGAAGAGTTTTCTGAACTTGGCAGCGGCTTTAACGTGGCCATGCGCGATTTGGATATCCGCGGCAGTGGTAATTTGTTGGGAGCTGAGCAAAGCGGCTTTATTGCCGAAATTGGCTTCGACATGTATCACAAAATTCTGGACGAGGCTATCCAAGAGCTGAAAGATGATGAGTTTAAAGACCTTTTCCAGGATGAGAAGCCGCGGCCGTTTATCTCGTTCACACAAATAGATACTGATCTCGAAATATTAATACCCGACGAATACGTAACCAACATTGCCGAACGGTACAACCTCTACACCGAACTATCTAAACTGGAAAACGAAGTAGAGCTATTAGCATTCGAAAAACAGCTTGCAGATCGTTTTGGCCCAATTCCTCCGCAGGTAAACGACCTGATGAACACCATGCGTTTGCAATGGTTGGGTAAAACCATCGGGTTTGAAAAGATCTCGCTTAAAAAGAATGTACTGCGGGGCTATTTTATCAGCAACCAGCAATCGCCATATTTTGAGACCGACGCTTTTAGGCAGGTGTTGCAATACGTGCAATACAACCCGCGCAAGGTTAATCTGAAAGAAGTGAAAAACACCCTGCGTATCAGCATAGAAGGTGTAGGCACTATAGAACGCGCTGTAGAGCTGTTGAATGAAATGAGCGGCGAAGTAGTTAGCTAACTACTCGCCTACCATACGATAAATGCTTTTTAGGTTGCGGCCTTGCTCTTTATAGTCTAAACCATAACCTACCACAAACTCGTTTGCTATTTCAAAGCCGATATAGGTAAGCTCGGGCATATGGATCTCTATAGCGTCCGTTTTCGATAGTAGCGTGCAAACTTTAAGAGATGCCGGGTTAAAAACCTTCAGGCGCTCTATCAGGTAAGCCAGGGTATTACCCGAATCTATAATATCCTCCACAATAATTACGTCGCGGTTACTGATATCTATACTCAATTCAATGTCGCTTCTAACTGTAAGACTGCTCACGGTGCCGCCAAAGTAAGAGGCCAGTTTGGTGAAGGTAACCTCGCATGGTGTTGTTACTTCTCTTACCAAGTCGGCAATGAATAGAAAGCTTCCGTTCAGCACGCCTAAAAATACCGGCAACTTGCCTTCGTACTCTTTACTAATTTGCTCACCAAGCACGGCGATTCTTTGTTTTATAGTGTCCTCTTCTATCAGAGGTTCAAACTTCAGGTCGGCAACTTTTACGTTCATGCTACAAAGCTACCTAATAAGCTTAAAAGTTATCGTGCTAAATAACAGTATCTTTGTCACAGAAATATGGAATATCAGGTTTATACCCTATCAAACGGCATACGTATATTACACCACCCCGTAAAATCAGCCATTGCCCACTGTTGTTTAATTATAAACGCCGGTTCGCGCGATGAGCAGCCCGAGCAGGAAGGCCTTGCCCATTTTATAGAGCACTTATTATTTAAAGAAACCGAGCGCCGTAATACCTCGCAAATTCTGAATCGCCTGGAGCTGGTTGGCGCCGACTTAAATGCTTATACTACTAAAGAATATACTTGCATCCATGCCTCTTTTTTAAAAGAGCATTTGGAGCGCACAATAGACTTGTTCGAAGACATCGTTTTTCACTCTACCTTTCCGCAAGCCGAGATTGAAAAAGAACGCGGTGTAATTCTGGATGAAATCGCCTCTTACCTTGATCAACCTGAAGAAGCCATTCAGGACGACTTTGAAGGGCTGCTGTTTAAAGGCCATATTTTAGGCGGCAATATTTTGGGCACGCCCGAAACGGTTAGTAAAATTAATAAGCCCGATGTTCGAGGCTTTATTAATCAGAACTATAATACTTCGCAGATTATCCTGGGTGTTGCCGGCGAATACGACTTTAAAAAACTGGTTAAACTGGCTGATAAACATTTGGGCAGCGTACCGGCAAACAATGCTGTTAAAAACCGAATTAAACCGGTCGTTAATTTACCAGAGTTTGTAAAAGCAGAAAAGTCGATATCGCAAACCCATTGCGTAATGGGCATGCAGGCCTATCCGTCATCGCATCCTTATAAGAGCGGGTTACTATTAGTTAATAACCTTCTTGGCGGTATGGGCATGAGCAGCAGACTAAATCTCGAGATCAGGGAGAAATATGGAATCGCTTATACTATTGAATCGAGCTATACCCCGCTAACTGACACCGGCATATTTAACATCTACTTCGGAACAGATGTAGAAAAGGCAGATCGCGCCATGCGACTGGTTAATAAAGAGCTAAAGAAACTACGTGACAATAAGCTAGGCACGTTACAATTACATCAGGCCAAACAGAAGTTTAACGGGCAGATTGCTTTGGCCGAAGAAGGCCGTATGGGCCTCATTATTTCTATGGCCAAAAGCCTGATGGATTTTAATCATATCGACTCGTTGGAAGATGTTATCGCAAAAATTAACGCAGTAACAGCCGATGATGTGCTGGAAATAAGCAACCAGATACTGGATAATAAACAGATGACAACGCTGTTATTTGAGCCAATAGATTAAATCAGTATTTTTGCAATTATGAAACTTCCTATCGTAGCGTATGGTGATCCGGTTTTAAGAAAAAAGGCCAGTGATATCGAAAAAGACGAAGCTGACCTGAAAAAACTGGTTGATGATATGTTTGAAACCATGTACGCGGCCCACGGCGTTGGCCTGGCAGCCCCACAAGTTGGTATTTTGAAACGTCTCTTCGTAATTGATGCATCGCCGTTTGATGACGATGAGCCAGAACTGGCTAAGTTTAAAAAAGCTTTTATTAACGCACAGATAATTGAAGAAACCGGCGAAGAGTGGGCTTTTAACGAGGGTTGTTTAAGCATTCCCGATATCCGCGAAGATGTTTACCGCAAGGATACGGTTAGAATAAGCTACTACGACGAAAACTGGCAGCACCACGAAGAAACCTACAAAGGTCTGGCTGCACGCGTTATTCAGCACGAATACGACCATATAGAGGGCAAGCTGTTTACCGACAAGCTAAGCCCGCTCCGCAAACGCCTTATCGAAAAACGACTGAATGATATTTCGAGAGGGATGGTAAAAGTGGATTACAAGATGAAGTTCCCGGCGGTTAAAAAAGGCCGTTAATTACCTGTACCGCGGGCAAAGTCCCCGTCAGCAATCTGTTTGATGAGCGTACCCCAGGCTATTGGGTTTAACAATGGGTTTGGGGTAAGCGAATGCTGGTTCATTAACTGCATGTGCATATCCTGGGCATTGGCTGATTGTATTTCCTGCGCATCTCGGGCGAGGGTACTTCTGCCAATGTCTGATATACTGCGTATGATGTTTTTACGGGCAATCTCTAAATCGTCATCTGCAATTTTCATGCTGATAAAATCCTTACGAAACTCATCGGTAGTAGCCCATGGAAATACGCGTACTACAGGCAAATTGATGGTTTGTGGCTTTAATTGAACCTGTAAGGTATAGCTTTTTGTTCCTCCCGCCGGCACCACAATAGTTTGCGGCAAATAACCCACACTGGTAAAACGCAGGGTATCCAACTCATGCACTACAAAAGAGAAATACCCCTGGTAGTTAGACATGTTGAGCTGGTTATGGTATGACAGATTAGTGATGTTTACGTAAGGCACAATAATTTTGGTGCTATCGGCATTGTGTATAACGCCGGTAAACTGTACCAATGGTTGCTCCTTTTCCTGCGCCCATACGGTAAGCCCGGTAAACATCAAAAAAAATAATATGCCTGCTAAACGCTTCATTGCCTTACTAATCACCCTAATTAAATACTATCAATAGTTTAAATTGGTTTTGTTAAAACGCAAAAATACAGCGTTGCATATGATGCAGCTGCATTTTTAACATAACTTAACAACTATCTCAAATTCTCGGGCAACACCGCGTTCGGGTCGTCGATATCTGTTAGGTTAATGGCTTCAATGGAGGTAATTTCGGGCACAGCTCTTTTAATAGCCTGCTCAATACCTGCTTTAAGTGTCATGATGCTCATTGGGCACGAACCACATGATCCTAATAATTTAAGCTTCACAACGTTTTCAGGAGTAATCTCCTCAATAGAAACATTCCCGCCATCAGCTTCCAGATATGGACGAATGGTATCCAGTGCTGCCTCTACCTGATCTATTAAACTCATTTATACTTATTTATAAATGTAAAGGTAATCAATTAATTATTTTATTTGAAATGCCTGCATTACAAATAGCAACCTGTTGTGCAACCCGCTCGGCAATGTTTAAAAACGCCTGCGTCATTGGGTTATTATCCTGCAGCACCAACGGCTGTCCGGAGTCGCCCGATTCGCTGATGCTCTTTACCAAAGGTATTTCGCCCAAAAATGGTGCTTCTATTTGCTCTGCCAGCTTTTGTCCGCCGCCTTGTCCAAAAATGTAATATTTGTTTTCGGGCAGTTCGGCAGGTGTAAAGTACGACATGTTTTCGATAACCCCCAACACCGGTACATTAATAGCATCCATCATAAACATGCCTATACCTTTACGGGCATCTGCAAGCGCTACGTTTTGCGGCGTGGTAACAATAACCGCCCCGGCAATCGGGAAGCTTTGGGTTACGGTGATGTGAATGTCGCCGGTACCCGGTGGCAAGTCAACTACCAGGTAATCAAGCTCTCCCCAATCGGCATCATTAAATAACTGTTTTACCGCAGTTGATACCATCGGCCCACGCCATGGCACCGGCTGGTTAGGGTCTGTAAAGAACCCTATCGACAGTAATTTAATACCATATTTCTCTATCGGCTCTATGCGCGTTTTACCATTTACCTGGCTGGCCATTGGGCGTGCGCCCTCTAAACCAAACATAATAGGCACAGATGGGCCATAAATGTCCGCGTCTATTAAACCAACCTTAGCGCCCTTTTGCGCAAGCCCTAAGGCCAGGTTAGCGGCTACGGTTGATTTACCAACCCCGCCTTTGCCGGATGCAACGGCTATAATATTTTTAACACCCGGCACACCGGTGTTTTTTTGTGCAGTAACCTGCGAGGTCATGTTAATGCTTACCTCAATTTCAGGGCTGATGAAATGACTGATGGCGTTACGGCAGGCATTCTCTATTAACCCTTTTAACGGGCAGGCCGGCGTGGTTAATACAACAGAAAAATTAAGCTTGGTTCCATCTATCTTAATGTCCTGTATCATGTTAAGTGTAACCAGGTCCTTTTTTAAATCCGGCTCTTCTACATGGCCCAGGGCGTGTAGTACTTGTTCGTGAGTTATTGTCATTTTTTTTTAATCAGCGCAAATTTATAAAAACAGGGCGTGCTTGGGTTTGTTAGGGAAATAAACTTTACTTAAAACCGTTTTGCACGGATAAGATTTAGTTTTATGTTTGGTTAAATTTCACAAATGCATCGCCTCAATCCAAAATATATCCGTATCGCCGTTATTGTTTTTGTTTCACTGCTAATAGTTTTGATTATTGGCGGAGCAGTTGCCTACTCCAAGCGCGAGGCGTTGTTGCAAAAAGTGATTAGCAAAGCTAAGTCAAAAGCCAAGACTGATTATAATTTAGATGTAAAAATAGGCTCGGCCCATTTTACGGGCTTCAGTACCGTTGCTTTTACAGATATAACAGTAGTGCCCGAGCAACGCGATAGTTTGCTGACTATCAAAACATTTGGTGTAAGTGTTAAACTACTTCCGCTTATTTTTGGCAATGTAAAACTGGCCGATGTAAACCTTCAGGACGGGCACCTTAATCTTACCAGTAAAAAAGGCGTTCGCAACTTCGATTTTCTGTTTAAAAAGAAAAAGGATTCGACCTCTACCAAATCAAAAATAGACCTTGCCGAATTATCTAATAACCTGGTTAATGAGGTGCTCTATAAGATTCCGGACAACCTTAATCTTAAAAACTTCGCCACCACATTTGCCGACGACAGTAATAATGTAAGGGTGGTTATACCAACGGCAATTATTAAAGATGGTGATCTCAAATCCACCTTCAACATCAACAACAACGAATCTATCTGGCATTTTGATGGTAAAATGCACCCATCTGATAAAAATATCGACATCCGCTTATACGCCGATGGCAAAAAGGTGGAGCTGCCATTTATTGAAAAGAAGTTTAGGCTGAAATTTAATTTCGACACTCTTACCACCAAGCTGGTAAAAGTTGAGCACAGCAGTGGCGAAACAAAGATTTACGCTTATACCTCTGTTCGCAACATGCTGATTAACCACCCGGCTTTATCATCAAACAATATTGTGGTGCCGCAAGCTAGCATGGATGCCAATTTATTTGTGGGTGAAAATTATGTTTCTGTCGATAGCTCGTCGGTAATCCGGTTGAAGGATATTGTGGCTAATCCTTACATCAAATACACGCTTCGTCCTAATAAAATTTACGAGCTAAAATTGCACACAGGATGGATCGACGCTCAAAATATCTGGAACTCTTTTCCTCAAGGCATGTTTGAATCGCTTGAGGGCATGAAGGTTTCGGGTAAACTCAACTACAAACTCAACTTCTATTTAGATGCTACCAAGCCCGATGATCTGATATTCGACTCGAGGCTCGATAAGGATAACTTTAAGATACTGGCTTACGGAAAGACCGATTTCGATAAGCTTAATCACGAGTTTGTTTATACCCCTTACGAAAAAGGTCAGCCAATGCCTTCGCGCACCATTGGCCCATCAAATTCTAACTACACGCCATTAGAAAACATTTCGCCCGATTTGCGAAATGCCGTTATGACAGCGGAAGACCCTTCTTTCTATCGCAATCATGGTTTTGTGGAAGAATCTCTTCGCAAATCTATCGTTACCGATTTTAAGGAGAAGAAGTTTAAACGCGGTGGTAGTACCATATCTATGCAGCTGGTTAAAAACGCGTTCTTGAGTCGCCAAAAAACGCTGGCACGTAAGATAGAAGAAACGCTAATAGTGTGGACCATAGAGAATACCGGCATTATGACCAAGAACCGGATGCTGGAGGTATACTTTAATATTATTGAATGGGGCCGTAATGTTTATGGTATCGGCGAGGCATCGCATTACTACTTCGCTAAGAGCCCCTCACAGTTAACACTAGGCGAGAGTATTTACTTGGCCAGCATTGTACCTAACCCTAAAAAGGGCTTGTATGCATTCCTGTCCGACGGTTCGCTTAACCCTCGCTTACATGGCTACTTTAACCTCATTGGCCGCTTAATGGCTAAGAATGGCTTAACTAATCCCGACACCAGCGCCTACGGGTTTTATACCGTACGTTTAAAAGAAAGCCTTCGCCCGGCCCCTTCTGTTGATACTAATCCTGCTGTTGTTGATAGCTTAATGAAACAGACCGGCGACGATGACCAAACCGGCATTGTTCCGATTCCTGTTGAACCGGCGCCTGAGGAAGAAAAAAAACCAGGGTTCTTTAAGCGCTTATTTGGTGGCGGTAAAAAAGACACTACCAAAACAGAGACCGTTGACACCGCCGAACTGAATAAACAGCGACTTAAAGATCAAAAAAAGGAGCAAAAGCGGCTGGAAAAAGAACGCCGTAAATTACTCCACGAAAGGGGCCTATTATAGTTTACCCTGCTGTGACCATTTTAAATGTTTAAACATCTATTTTTGTTTAACATTTAAAATAAATACAACATGTCATTAATTGATAAACTTAGCTGGCGCTATGCCACTAAAAAATTCGACGCAAATAAAAAGATAGCTGCCGATAAATTAGAGCAATTGCTTGCAACCGTTCGTTTAGCTCCATCGTCATTGGGTTTACATCACTACAAAGTTATTGTGGTTGAAAACCCTGAAGTGCGCGAGCAATTAAAAGCTGCTGCTTATGGCCAAACTCAAATTACAGATGCATCTCAATTAATTGTTTTCGCTGCTGAAACTAACATCGACGAAGCATATGTAAATAAATATGTAGACGAGATTGTTAAAGTAAGACAAATACCTCACGACAGCCTTGAAGGCTATAAAGGCATGATGTTAGGTTCTGTAAATGGCCAAACAACTGAGCAAAAAATTGCTTGGGCACACAAACAGGCTTACATTGGCTTAGGCGTATTAGTTTCTGCCGCTGCCGAACTTGATATTGACAGCTGCCCAATGGAAGGTTTTAATCCAGCTCAATTTGATGAAATTTTAGGCTTGAAGGAAAAAGGTTTAACAACTTCTGTTATCGTAACTATTGGTTACCGTTCTGCAGAAGATGCTACTGCAAACTTTGTTAAAGTGCGCAAACCAGCCGAAGAGCTTTTTGTAAACGTATAATTACAAGTTATCCAAGCCGCGAGGCATTATAAATAAGAAAGGCGCTTAATCGGCGCCTTTTCTGTTTATGTTATTCTGCCGATTTACGGATAAACAGCTTTGATTTTAGCACGTGTTGACGTTTCGGGAAATTGGTATCCTTATTTTCCAGGGCTTCGAAAAATAGGGTCGCTGCCTTTACCCCCATCTCAAACGCGGGTTGGGTAATAGTTGATAGTGCCGGGCTAAGCAATGGCGCAATATTCAGGCTCGAGAAGCTGATCACTTTTAACTGATTTGGTATCGATACCCCCAGCGTATTGCAAACATGGTAAGTTGCAAATGCCAAACGCTCTACCGAGCTAAAAATGCCATCGGGTTTAATTTCCTGCAGCACCTTGGTAAGTATCTTAGTGTTTACTTTTTCGTCGTTACTGCAATCTATTACGAGCTCATCATTAAACGGCACTTTGTGTTTAGCCAATGCATCTACATAACCTTGCATACGCGTTTTACCAATAGAGATGCTTTTGTTTACCACCAGGTAAGCTATTTTGCGGCAGCCGCTTTTTAGCAAATGTTCGGTGGCGGCAAAGCTACTATCATAGTCGTTAGTGGTAACGGTAGCTGCCTCGATATCTTCATACACGCGGTCAAAAAATACTACCGGGATGTTTTTCTGGCGCAGGTTGTTTAAGTACTGGTGGTCATTACCCTCGCCAGATACCGACATGATAATACCATCGGCTTTACCGTTGTTGAGGTAATTTACAAACGAAACCTCTTTCTCAAAAATATCGTCGGTGCGGTAAAGCAGTATATAGAAACCATGTTTACGGGCCACTTCTTCTATGCCATTTATGGCCTGGGCAAAAAAATCGTTGGCAATTTCGGGTACGATAACGGCAAGGGTTTTGGTCTTTTTATCCCGCAGGTTACTGGCGTAATGGTTGGGTAAAAAACTGTGTTCGCGTGCAATGGAGAGGATACGTTCTTTGGTATCCTTATTTATGTCCGAACTGCCGTTAAAAGCCCTTGAAATGGTAGAGGTAGATAAATTCAATTCTTTGGCCAGTATTTTTATATTGATTTTATCCATTTAGAGCACTTCCCTTAAAACTGTGATTTATGAATTTAGAAATTGATTGTCAAATTTAACAGAAACATTTATAAAAACGCACAGATAACGGGTTGTAAATTAAAGCTTCATAAAAATTTATGCCGCTTATTATTTTCGGCCTATGAAAGAAATATATATGCTAAAAGCACGCCAATGCCTAGCCAATAACCGTGATGGTTATACTAAAAACATCGATATCAGTTAGTAAACGAACCTAAAGGATTGGTGCTTTTTACAAAGCTATTCGAGGCTACCCATTATTTTGTGGATAACATCGTCCGAATACGCCTGTTGTTTATTTTTCACATCATAAGGCACCACCATAATCTGCGACCATGCCGATAGCGCTTTAAGGGGCAGGTCTTGAGTAACCTCCAGAGCAAACCATTGCTCTTTACCATCCCAGGTTAAACGCAGGGCCTCCTCGTTATTAGACCATATCATATAACGGCTGAAGAAGAGTGGGTCATCATGCTGATCATGCACCGGCAGATAGCCCTGATGGCTCAGCTTTCCGGTTATCTCAGCTTTTAATTGCTCATAAGTTTGTATCACTATTTCAGTGGGTTTCATATCGGCTATTTTTATTTTAATACTAATGCCATACAATAATCATTCCCATAAAAAAGAAGCCCCCTTGCACTCGCTGCTTGGGGACTTCAACCTAAACCTTATCACAATAGCAAGCGCGATGCACTTACTATTGGCAAAAAACGTAAATTTTTTATTAACAGATGTTCTTTGTATACGATTTTTCGAAATTCATTTTATTCATTTGAGTCATAAGAATGTTTTTAAATTATTAAGAAACAACGCGCTGTTTAACAGGCTATTATGTACTTCTTTTTTGAATAATTTCTTTTTTTGGACGTCCTGTTACGCTGCACTTTTACCTGATGCGTTAAGTGGTAACTTGAAGTAAAAAGTAGATCCCTTACCCTCTTCACTATCAATCCAGAAGCTGCCTTTATGCCCTTTTATTATCTGCGAAGAAATAAAAAGCCCCAGCCCTAATCCTTCAAAACGCATGGAGGTACTGTCAACGCGGTAGTACCTGTCGAACAAATGGTCAAGATCCTGCTCCGCTATACCAATACCAAAATCCTTAACGGATACAATGAGATTATTATGGTCAATTTTGCTGTTAACAAGCACCTTTTCTGCACCCGGCGAATATTTAACGGCATTGGTTAAAAAGTTATTCACTACCTGCTCCAAACGGTATTGATCGCCAACATAGGTAACATCTGCAACAGTCTCTAAAATAATGTTGTGAGTGGGCGAAATATGCTGTACGCTTTCAACAGTATCCGCTAACAGCATCTTAAAGCTAAAGGGCTCCATAGAGTACTCCATTTTACCCGCATTGATGCGGGTAACATCTAACAGGTCGTTGATCAGCTTCTCCAGCCGGACAATATGCTCCGACGACTTGTTTATGAAGCTTTCCTGTTTCTCGGCATTGCTGGTACGCTTCATCAGTTGGTTAAACGCTTTAATGCTAGTTAGTGGCGTTTTCAACTCGTGACTGGCTATCGATAAAAACTCATCTTTTTTCTGCTCGTTACTTTTTCGGTCATCTATATTGGTGTTGGTGCCCAACCACAATTTAATTTGCCCCTCCTCTATAAAAGGCAGAGCACGCGCCATGTGCCAGCGGTACACACCGTCGTTGAAAAGCAGCCTGAACTCCACAACGTACTCCTCGCCTGTTTCTAACGATGTAACCCAATTGGTTAAGGCAAGCGGCAAATCATCCGGGTGAATATATTTTTGCCAGCCATGCCCAACTATTGCGGGGAAACCGTCGCCAAAATCATCACATACCACCTGGTTAACATAATCAAGCGCTCCGTTTGGTAATGCTGTCCACACTTGCTGCGGTATGGCATTTAACATAAACCTAAATCGTTTTTCGCTGGCCTCTATCTGTTTTCTCGCTTTTACCTGCTCGGTCACAATATTTGCAGCAAGCATAATGCTATCGGTTTTGCCTGATGCATTTTTTAGTGGATGATAAACAAAGTTTGAATATACTTCTTCAATAATCCCGTTTTGCTCCAGCAGCGCTTTTACCTCATTACCATAATAGGGTTCGCCGCTGGTGTATACATTATCCAGAATGCCCAAAAACTCCTGACCCACCAATTCTGGTATAGCGATATGCAATGGCATCCCAATAATTTCGGGAGTTTTACCCCAGGCTTCTAATACTTTTTTGTTGGCAGCTTCTATAATGAGCTCGCGCCCTGTAAACACGGCCATCGCAACCGGAGCATCGGCCAGCAGATAGCGCAAGCGTGCTTCGTTTTTAGTGAGCTCGCGGGTTCGCTCAGCCACGCGATCTTCTAATTCTATATTTAATTGCCGCAGGCTTTCCTCCGTTTGATGCAGTTCGCGGTTTATAGAGTTTAGTTCCTCATTGGCGGCGGCAAGCTCCTCGTTAAGTGCCTGTTCGCTTTCTAAGGCTTCTTTCTGCTCGCGGGCATTTTCTATCGCCATTTCCCCTAAAACTCTTGCAGTAACATCGGCAGCAGTGTGCAATATGCAATAGGTTTCTCCCGCGCTATTTTTTATAGCACGGTATTCAAAATCATAATAAGAAGTTCGCAGCTTCCCCTCTATTAATAATTCAGCAGCAATACCTTCACCGGCCTCAGTAATACCCGTATTCAGCACCTTTTGCAGCATGCCTATAAACGGTTGCCCTTTCAATTCGGGCACAGCTTCCTCTAACGGTTTGCCGATAACGGCTCTGTCTTTGCCCCAAAACGCAATCATGGCATCATTGGCCGTTTCAATTATAATATCGTGTGTTGTGTAAATAGCGGTGGCATTTTTTGATAAGGATAGTACCTCCAACAACTGGTTGCTGCTCAACCTTTGCTCATTATTCATTTAAAATTGGTGTAAAATGCCGAAAAAGTCCTGTGGTACATAATCAACATACTTATGGCTAATATGTTCTAAGCTTTATTTGGTGCGCCGAAGATAAACATAAAGGCCGCAATCATTTGACTTCTCGCTACTAAGTATCTGTAACAGGCGAAAACCGGCTCAACCTTCAGAACAAGGGTTTTGCGGCAAATAAACATGTTGCATTTTTTAAGATGAACCCATTTTCCCATTAAATCTATCTTTTGGTTAAGCTACCTAAATTACTTTTGGGTACTAACGCTTACTTTCAAAAACAAACTACCATGTCGAAATTAACGCTGACAGTCATTTATGCATTTATTTGCTTCAGTATAGCATGTAATTCTAATACCCCTAAAACAACCGACGCCAGTCAGGGCGCCGCTTCAGCCGATACCAGCTCTAACCCGCTTCCTTCGTGGAATAATGGCCCCGTTAAAACAAGTATTATTGATTATGTAAAAGCGGCAACCGACACCGGCAGCGAAACTTTTATCCCGATTGCCGACCGCATTGCCACCTTTGATAATGATGGCACTCTTTGGTCTGAGCAGCCTATCTATTTTCAGTTCTTTTACGCCGTTGACCAGATTAAGGCCATGGCGCCCAAACACCCCGAATGGAAGACAACGCAACCATATAAGGCTTTGCTGGAAAACAACATGCCCGAGTTGATGAAACAGGGCGAAAAAGCTTTACTGCAAATTGTTGCCACAACGCATTCGGGAATGACTACCGACGAATTTGATACCAGCGTAAGGCAATGGATAGATACAGCCAAACATCCCATTAAAAAGAAATTGTACAAAGACCTTGTATTTCAGCCAATGCTGGAGTTGGTTAAATATTTACAGGCCAATAAATTCAAAGTGTTTATTGTTTCGGGTGGTGGTATAGACTTTATGCGCGCCTGGGCAGAAGATGTTTACGGCATCCCGAAAGACCAGATAGTTGGCAGCAGCATTAAGGCCAAGTACGATTACAACAACGGAAAACCGACCATAACCAAATTACCAGAGCTTGATTTTATTGACGACCATGCGGGTAAACCTGTAGGTATTCAAAAATTTATCGGTCGTAAACCTGTGTTCGCCGCAGGTAATTCTGACGGTGATTTGGAGATGCTACAATGGACGGCCTCTAACAAACTAAGAAACTTCGAACTCTACGTGCATCACACCGACTCGGCACGCGAATGGGCATACGACCGCAAATCGCACGTGGGCACACTGGATAAAGGCCTCGACGAAGCTACTGCCAAGAAATGGGCCATAGCCGATATGAAAAACGACTGGAAGGTGATTTATCCAGCCGAAAAATAACGATTAAACTTACCCCTAAATAAGTGATAATAAGCAGTTAAATATTACGTACTTTACTTAAGTGAACCAATGACTACAGCTATGAAGAAAGGGATCATGTTAATGCCGGCAACTGCTTTGTTGCTGATCACAGCCTGCAAGCAGTCTGGCAACAAAATAGCGCAACAGGCAGATACCCCGAAAGTGGAAGCTGCCAAAGAAGAGCATTTTGTTAAGCGGATTAATTTTCCGGGCAGGGAACCCGCAATGTGCCATCCGAGTGGTTTTAGCCGGTCAGACAGCGCTACGTTTATGGAAGGTGGCGGCCGTGAGTTTAAGGAGACCCTGTTTGATAAACCGATGGCCACCGGGCCAATACCCGCCGGTATGGTGTTTATTAATGGCGGCGAATATAGCATGGGCGGAGTAAACCCTGTTGGCATGAATGATGGCGGCAAGGAAATGATGAACGACGCCCGCCCTGTTCACCGCGTAGAGGTTAATCCCTTTTTTATGGATGCCAGCGAAGTAACCAATAAACAATTTGCCGCCTTTGTAAAAGCTACCGGCTATATCACTGTTGCGGAGCAAAAGCCAACCCGCGAAGAATTTCCGGACGCGCCTGAAGAGAATCTTGTTGCGGGCTCGGTTGTGTTTACCCCGCCAGCCAATAAAGTACCACTTAATGACTATATGCAATGGTGGTCGTACGTTAAAGGAGCCGACTGGCGCCACCCTGAAGGGCCTCAAACCAATATTAAAGGCAAAGACAATTACCCTGTTGTACAAATTGCCTGGGAAGATGCAGCCGCATATGCTAAATGGGCGGGCAAACGCCTGCCTACCGAGGCAGAATGGGAATATGCCGCCCGCGGTGGCGAAGCAGGCAAACTTTATAGCTGGGGCAACCAGTTACAGCCCAAAGGAAAGTGGATGGCCAATATCTTCGAGGGCTCTTTCCCAGATAAGGATCTGGGCGTTGATGGTTTTAAGGGCATTGCGCCGGTAAAACAATTCCCGGCTAATGGTTATGGTCTGTATGATATTGCTGGCAACGTTTGGGAATGGTGTGCCGATTGGTACCGGTCCGACTATTATAACACGGTATCTGGCAACAAAGTAACCAAGAACCCCAAAGGCCCATCAGATTCATACGATCCAGCCGAACCCGGAGTTAAAAAGAAAGTACAACGCGGTGGCTCTTTCTTATGCACCGACCAGTATTGCACCCGCTACATGGTGGGCACCCGAGGCAAAGGCGATTACCGCTCGGCCTCCAATCACATCGGTTTCCGCTGTGTAAAGGATGCAAAACCAGTTGACAATAAAATGGCAGCCAATTAGGCCTGGAAAATATTTTATTTACAAAGGGCCTTAAATTTAATTTTAAGGCCCTTTCTTTTATTCTACCTCATTAGTTAAAGGTTTATAATTATTCAACGCTTTATTTAGGTTTACCTTAATTTGCTTAACCAATATGCGCGGGCCCAATACTTTAATCCTGGCGCCAAAACCCAACAGTTCTCGTTCCAATTCAAAATTTAAAACCACACGGATACTGAATATTTTTCCATCCTCTTCTTCTTTTAACAACTTTTGTGTTGGGTGCAGCGGTTTTGTTATGATATAAGGCGCGGTATCCTTATCCGCCCAAAAAATCACTTCGTTATCCCGTTGATTAATGGTTTTGGTAACGCCTATCACATTCTCGTAATAGGTGGTTAAATCAATTTGCTTGTTTGCGCGGTAATCATCGGTATATTCTTCAACAGCCTGAATTCTATCTAAAGCCAGGGTTAACAATGGCGAACTACGCTTATGGGCTTGCCCTAAAACAAACCATCTATTGCGATATTCTTTAAGCAAGTAGCCACTAAAGCAAAACGTGCTGGCATCTCTTGCCTTGAATGATTGATAGGTTATGCAAATCGTTTTTTTAGCCACAATAGCCTTGCGGATCACCTCTATCCACTCCAGCCCTTTCAGGTTATCGTTCTTCTCAAAATCAATTACAGGTGTATTATGCGTTTTTTGTGAATAGATCTTATCTTCCAGTTTGCTTACCATTTCATTCAGGTCGGTAAAATGGTTAAAGCCCTTAAACTGCTTTAACAAGTCCGATACTTCGCTCAGCACCTCCATATCCTGCTGGTTTAGCGGGATGTTGGTAATGCTATAATTTTTATCGCTATAGGTATAATACTTTTTGCCGACCACCACAATAGGTGCTTCGTAGCCCAGTTTGTTGCTGCGCATCATTTCCATATCGGCCTGTACGGTGCGGCGGCTTACGCCGGTAGTAATACCCTGATACTCGTAAATGGCTTCGCTACAGGCTTCGATCAGGTCGTCGAGCGTCCATTTCCTTCGCCTGTTTTGTAGGCATTGGTCAATGGTACGGTAGCGGATAAGGGCATTGCGGTTTACAGGCATAGGTTTGTCTGAACTTGAATTTTAAGAATTAATGAATTGCCCGAATTGTATAAGTTTTGATTAACCCTTAATTATGATCATTTCATAATTCTATAAATTCGGGTTAAAACGAAATTAAAAATATTTTTTAACTGCGCAAATAGATTGCGCACTTGATATTTCTCTTTGTACTGTCGAAAGGCTGAACGCGTTCATAAACGCCCCCCGCTCAATCCGGAGCGGGGGTTCAAAGCCCGGAGACATTTTAAATATTAAATTACAAGCTCAGGTTTATGAGAAAGCAAAATACAACACCGCCACTCCCTCTTCACGAGGCTGGCGAGCAAAAGGAAAAAATAAGCAACAACGAATTAAAGGCATTAGGTATTAACGATATAGAGATATTGGTAAACTTTAGCCGCGTGGCCAACGGTTTGTTAAAATATAATGTAATGGCCAAACCAGACATACTGGCCAGTTTAGAAGCCCTGATTGACGACCCGATGCCCTACGCTTTAAAAAAAGGCGGTAAGTTCAAAAATCTTGCTGAAGACGTTATCGCCCTGCGTAAGGAAGGCAAATTTGTAAAACAATCGCGCAGCAATTTTAAACTGAAGGAAGAGATCGCCGATTTCCCGGTGTGGGGTTTGGAAAATATTGAGGTGGGCGCCCTTACGCAAATGCGAACAGCCGTGCAATTGCCCATTGCTGTTGCGGGCGCCCTGATGCCCGATGCACACCAAGGCTACGGCCTGCCTATTGGTGGCGTGCTGGCCACCAGTGCAAACACCATTATCCCATTTGCAGTTGGGGTTGATATTGCCTGCCGAATGTGTTTAAGTATTTTCGATTTGCCCGCTGAAGCTATTGATACCCAAACCGACAAGTTGAAGAATATATTGGTTGATAACACCTACTTCGGTATGGGATGCACCACTAAATCGCACTTTGATAGTTCTTTATTTGATAGCAAAACCTGGGGCGAAACTAAAGTGATCCGCTCGTTAAAAGACAAGGCCTATGCACAATTAGGTACCAGCGGAACCGGTAACCATTTTGTAGAGTGGGGCGAATTAACCCTGGCCGAAGGTGCCCTGGCCGATATCCCGGCCGGCAAATATCTGGCTTTGCTTTCGCATTCGGGTTCACGCGGTTTTGGTGGCACAGTGGCCGACTACTACAGCAAAATTGCCATGACCAAAACCAAGCTCCCTGCCGAGGCCAAACATTTGGCCTGGTTGGATTTGGATAAAGACGAAGGACAGGAATACTGGATTGCCATGAACCTGGCCGGCGAATACGCCAGCGCCAACCATCACGAAATCCATAATAAAATAGCCCGAGCCTTGGGTGTTAAACCCATCAGCATGGTAGAGAACCACCATAATTTTGCCTGGAAAGAGCAACTCGCGGACGGTACCGAAGTGATGGTTCATCGTAAAGGTGCTACCCCAGCCGGCGAAGGCGTGTTAGGGATCATTCCCGGTAGTATGAGCACCCCTGGTTTTGTAGTGCGTGGCAAAGGGAATGCAAGCAGCATTAATTCGGCCAGCCACGGCGCAGGCCGTGCCATGAGCCGTACCGCCGCCTTTAAAACGCTGGACAAAGCCGCCATTGCTGCCAATTTAATAGACAAGCGCATTACCCTAATGGGTAGCGATATTGACGAAGCTCCGATGGCCTACAAAGACATCTACACGGTTATGGCCGCACAAAACGATTTGGTTGAAGTACTCGCCAAATTTGAGCCAAGAATTGTGAGAATGGCCGATGCCAGGGAGAAGCCGGAGGATTGAGAATTATAAAATAACGATTACCTTACAATAAATATGCAATCACCTAAGCCAGCTGATTTTCTGTTACTGCTCGAAGTATTTCGCAGGGGACTAATACTTGATTTGGTTTCTAAAAACGATGTAACATCATGGGCTGATGAGATCATACTGAATACTGATGAACCAGGGTACCTTTTTATTGAGGTATCGTTATGTACCACTACAAATAATTTAATTGAGGTAATTGGTGCGTATGTTGATGAAAACGAAAGCCTTATAGGCACAAGGGTGCTAATGGGTTTATTGTATAAAAAACTAACTGACGGTAATAACCTGTTAAATGTTGATGATGCCCTCAGAATGCTTTGGAATTTGGACTGGCGCATTACACTTACAGATTTCGAACTGAGTTTTATCTATTCGTTTGATGATTATGCATTTGCTGATTCTAAGGAATTAGAAGAAGATGTTATCGACTTTTTATCTATATACGCCCAATTTGCTTTTACAAATTATAACAACTGGGCCGAAATTAACGAACGGATAGAAGTATCTCTAAAGCAGAAACAAGCGGAATTTAAGATAAAAACTGAAGCTATAAGACAAGAATGGCAGGTTAAAAATGAAAGTTTAAAACAAGCTGAACTTGAAGCCTTAATAAAAGCGAATCGGAAACGACGGTCAAAAAGAAACTTCAATATCTGTATCCTCATTAGCGTTGTAGTTGCCATGCTACTATGCGCCTACCTGGCACCCGCCACCGAACTTTATTTGAGCGCAATTATTGGGCCCGTTTTTATATATGTTTTAATTATAGGGAAGGAGCATATGTTGAGAGAGAGAAGGAAAATTCGATAGCATTTTAATCACCCCTCGCTGCCCGTAGCCTCCCGACTACGGACTAATATGCCCGCAGACTTTGCCTGCCGAAGATGCTCTATCGATACCGCAATCTGTTAACCCATTATATCATTCCATAACAATGCCTGTCCCAATAGCTGGCAAATAAATGGTTAGCGTTTTTGGTGAAGCCTATACCGATGCCCGGTGTGGGTGTAAACTCGCCGAACACGGCGCCGCGGTTTGTGGCGTAAAAATCTATGCGTACGTAAATCTGATAAAGCCGGCTTAGCTTTTTGGCTTGGTTTATAATTTCGGGCAGGCAGGCCGGTGGCGCATCGGTAATTTTTTCTTTGTCCTTATACTTTTCGCCGATGTTTTCCTGCCGGTTCCAGTCTGCATCAAAAACCCTTACTATACCCTTATTGGCGCTAAAGCGGTGGATGGCTTCAATGCGTGCAATTTCGCCGTTAAACGTGTGCAGCTTATAATCGGTTGGTATGCGGTATTCCCCGTCTTCAGACATTAAAAATTCTTCCACCAAAAACTCATTATGCGGCACCTGCAACAGCACCTCTTGCATAATGTGGATGAGTTGATTATTGCTGTAAGGCTTCTTATCCATCAGGTTAACGCCATTTACCATCAAAAACACGTTTTGACACGAGTGACCGATGGTTGGTTTCAACACAAATTGAGGGGGTAACTTATCAAATGGAATCTCACTAACATCCCTACCCTGCCAATATACCTCCGGAACGCTACAGCCGTTCAGTTCCGCGAAGTGCATTGCATTGGCTTTATTGCTAAGCAAGCGCTGCCAATGGGGCTCCCGGTATAATAGTTCTACAGAAGCAAAGCTTTTTAGTGGGGTGTTACGGAAGCTTTCGGCACGCGGATCGTCCCAAAACGTTTGATGCCGGTGTTTAAGCCGTTCGGTAAACACACGCTTTTTTTTAAAGGGCAGCCGCAGAAGCACAGTCAGCTTAATGGCCCTTGCTATAATTAAGAGAGACATACTGCGAGATCGGTTTTGAGGCAAATATTAGAGCTTTGTTAATACTTGTATTCAAATAAAAGCAATCAATGTATCTTCACTTTATTAATCGTGGTCGAAAAGTCGGCAATACTGGTAAAATACAGGTAATTGCCATCGTGCGAAATGGTTAAATGATTGGCGTAGGCTATCAAAGGCACGTGGCTGTCCATTGGTTTAACCCCCGTGCCAGAGGCAGCCTCTGGTGTATTACCCACAACCTTTTTTACGAGGGTAACAATAGAATTAGTGGTGGCAGATATTTTTTTGATGCTACCATCATCGGCTATGTAAATTTCTTTTCCATCTGCCGATACCGCAATACTGGTAATATTGGTGTAATTGAAATTTTTAAACACACCCTTAAAGTTGTTTAGGGAATCTTTGAGATAAATGTGCTTCCCATAGGTGCTCGTAAAATACCTATCGCCCGTTTGGCTGGTGGCTAGGGCTTCTATGGTTGGGCTAGTCCGCAAATCATAATCGTCGGTGGCAAAGTAGCCTGATTGAAGATGTATTGGCGTTCCCTCGGGGCTACTGTCCGCAAATTTATAGAAGTTAGGATAGGTGGCGGCCAGTAAAGAGCCATTTGCCCGGTCATCTTCAAGGTCTAAAAAGCGCTCGGTTTTATTGTTGGGAATAGTGGCATAGCTTGCTTTTCCGGCAGCATCAACCTTACCAAGGTAAAACTGAAAGTCCGTTTTAATGTAAGCAATGTAAAGTGTACCCTGCTTGCTTCGGTAAACGTCATTGGGTAAGTAAAGCCCTAAAGATGTTGGCAGTTGAAGCGTGGTTACATTACCGTCGGTAGTTATTTTGCGGATGGCATGGTTATAGGTATCCGCAAAATAAAGCACGCCTGCCTCTGTTTCAAAAATGCCACCCGGTGCCGAGCCAAATCGCGCCGCGGCACCCTTTCCATCCAAAAAACTAGGTCCGTCGAAATAGGACCCGCCCGCAATAAGGGTGACCGGATATTGTTGTGTTATTGTCAGGTCAGAAGCCGCCATCTCTACCTTATCAGGAGTTACAGGAGTGGGTATGTTCTGTTCTTTTTTACAAGCAATGCCGAACAATAGCATTACCACAGATAATATTTGAGCTGTTTTTTTCATGGCGAATAGGTCGCTCTGCGCTAATTGGTTAAACTAAATTAGCTTAACTTGCCATTGGTTTGCAGCGCTTTACAATGTTGTATATTCCATTGTATATTTATCAGATAACATTTGTCGTAATAATTAAGGGTTGGTTTTATGAAGCTTCTTCTTACTTCCGCAGGTATCAGCAACCCCAGCATCCATAATGCACTGGTAGAAATGCTCGGCAAACCTGTTGCCGAGTCCACTGCACTTTTCGTCCCTACAGCTATATATGGTATACCAAACGGTGGCGACATTGTGCGAAGGGTGATTAATGGTACCCTGGGCGATCCTTTTTGCGAAATGGGTTGGAAGTCGTTAGGATTGCTTGAACTTACTGCCTTGCCGACTATCAAACAGGAACTTTGGGTTCCCCTACTGCAGGAAACCGACGCGCTACTGGTTGGTGGCGGCGACTGCCAGTATCTCTGTTATTGGATGCAGCAGTCGGGCCTAGCAGATCTATTGCCATCGCTGCTGAACAAAATAGTGTATGTAGGCCTGAGCGCGGGCAGTATGATCATGACCAGCTATGGCACCACTTACGGAAATCATATACTGCCGACAGAAAGCCCCAAATCATTGAATTTCGTCGACTTCGCCATCCATCCCCACCTGGATTATCCGGGATTTACAAACAATACGCTGGCCAACATCGAAAAACAGGCAGCTACTTTATCCGTCCCCTCCTACGCCATTGACGATCAAACTGCTATTAAAATGGTAGATGACACGATTGAAGTTATTTCTGAAGGAAACTGGAAACTGATTAAGCCGTCCTTGTGAAAAATAATTAAACTTTTTTTAAAATTATTCCATCTGCGCAAATACACCGCGCAGCACCTCCCAATCTTTGTATCAACAAAACAAAAAAAGGAGGTTCACAATGAAATTCAACCTGTTAAGCAAAACAAGAAACCAAACGGTTAACCACGCCGGCGCTAAAGCATTTACGCTAACGCCAGAAATGGAGCTATATACCGCAGTGGTTACCTGGAGCTTAAACGATTCCTTTTACGAAAAAGATGAGACACGCTTAAAACGCCTGCAAGTACTGATTACTAAGTGCGATCCGGTATTTATCGGCAAGCTGGCTGTTTATGCCCGCACAAAAATGTATATGCGTTCGGTTCCGCTGGTATTGGTTACCGAATTGGCAAGGCTGCACTCGGGCGACAATTTGGTCGCTCGGGTTACTGATGGCGTAGTTGGCCGTGCAGATGAGATCACCGAGCTATTGGCCTGCTATGAATTGCTGAACAAGCGTACCGGTACTAAAAAGCTGAACCGTTTATCAAAACAAATGCAAAAGGGTTTGAGTACAGCGTTTAACCGTTTCGATGAATATCAGTTTGCTAAATACAACCGGGATGGTGCTATTAAATTACGCGACGCTTTGTTTTTAGTTCACCCTAAAGCGAAGGACCAGTTGCAGCAAATATTGTTCAACAAAATAGTGAACGGCGATTTACAGACTCCTTATACCTGGGAAACAGAACTATCTGCATTAGGCCAAATTGGTTTTGATAGCGATGAGGCCAGGGCAATAGCGTTCCGCGCTAAATGGGAAGAATTGATTGACAGCGGCAAGCTGGGCTATATGGCACTTTTGCGTAACCTGCGCAACATACAGGAAGCGGGTGTTAGTTATGCACACTTCGAAAAAGTATGCGCCCGTTTAGCAAATGCTGATGAGGTTGCTAAGGCAAAACAGTTTCCGTTCCGTTATTTGGCAGCTTACCGCGAGCTGATCAACCCTGCGGTAACCAAAGTGCCTGCGCAAAGCCTGGTTAAAAAGCTGACCGCTTTAATGCAAGGCCAAAACAAAGGTTACACTGGCGAATTGCTGGATGCTTTGGAAAAAGCGGTACAGGCAAGCGCCGCCAACATAAAAGGCTTCGGTTACGAAACTCGTGTGCTGTTAGCGTGCGATGTTTCGGGCTCGATGCAAACACCAGTATCTGCTAAGAGTAAAATCTTGTTGTACGATGTTGGTTTGATGCTGGCTATGCTGCTGCAAAGCCGCTGCAAAAACGTGGAGGTAGGTATGTTTGGCGATAGATGGAAAACCATCACCGTGCCACGCAACAATATATTGGGTAACGTACAGGAGTTTTATCGCCGCGAGGGCGAGGTGGGTTATGCCACCAATGGCTACCTTGTTATCAAAGATATATTATCCCGTAGGGTACAAATGGACAAAGTGTTATTATTTACCGATGCACAGTTATGGAACAGCAACAACACCGCCGACCATATCCAAACCTTATGGTTACGCTACAAGGCAGAGGTATCGCCGAACGCGAAACTCTACCTGTTTGATCTGAAAGGTTACGGCCAAGCGCCATTGCAGCTATTGCATAACAATGTATACCTGATAGCAGGCTGGAGCGATAAAGTTTTCGAGGTGTTAGCTGCCTTAGAAAACGGAGGCTCAGCATTAGATGCTATTAATAATATCCCCCTAACCCCCTAAAGGGGGAACAAAGGGAATGCCCAACTCCTCCTTTAGGGGGCTGGGGGGCTTAAGGATGCCGTAGAAACGGGGTACTTCGCTCACACTGGAGGGGGAGGGCAGTGCCGCATTGTGGTGGGAGGGTTCGAGTCCCTAAGCGGTCCCCCATCCCGCGTTCGCCTGTTGCTCCTTATAAAATATAAAAGAAGGTGTCGTAAATAAGTCTTACTTCGTTTTGGACGCTGGGGTTGGCGGTTCGAATCCGTCCCCGAAAGGGTAGCTCAATTGGATAGAGCACAGTGCAGAATGGCTTATTGCTTTTAACCCTTCTTTTTGAAAAAATTGAAAATAAAAAAGGTGTCGTAAATGAGTGTTACTTCAATCCAAAGCTAAGGTCGCCGGTTCGAGTCCGGCCCCGTAAGGGTAGTTGAGATGGTTAAAACGTAGAGAGCAAGACACTCCTTGCCTATAACCCTTTTTTAAGAACCTAAAATATTAAGGTGCCGTAAATATGTGCTACATCGTGTCGTCGGTTCGATCCCGCCCTTTGGGAAATCCATCGTAGCTCAGTTGGTAGAGCAGTAAATGCACGTATTGCTCCATTGCCCTTAAAAAAATAGAGAAGATGCCGTTAAATCAGTGTTACTTCGCCTGAAACGCCAAATCACACGCTGATTAGCCATTTCTCTTCTTTTAATTTATTAATACCTAAACCTTAAAAGGTGCCGTAAATTGGTGATACTTCGGTTAGAGCATCCCGAGAGGGAAGGCCGGTGGTTCAAATCCACCCGGCGATTTATTTCGCATAGTAGCTCAGTAAAAAAAACATCGGTTGCTTTTTGCCCTTTTAAAAAAAAGACATAATAAAAGATGCCGTAAGTGTGTGATACTTCGCCGGTGAAACCGCGTAAGCGGGCAGGTTCGAATCCTGAAAGGCACATACTGAATATTGCTCTTTCATTTTATTTCGTTAGCGAGTGAGACTAGAATTTGAAACACCATAAAAAAACCCTCTAAATTTTTCGTTTAGAGGGTTTTGATACTTATTGGTATCGCTTTTTGTCGGGATGGCAGGATTCGAACCTGCGGCCTCCACATCCCAAATGTGGCGCGATACCGGGCTACGCTACATCCCGAATGGGCTGCAAAGATATAATCTTAGATCATTTTTTAAAACTATATTTTCATTTTTTTGACTTTTTTCCTGATCGTCCGCTTTTGAGGTTCTGTTCATAGAAAAAAGGGGCATTTCGAGATTTCCCGAAACACCCCTTTGCAGGTAGATGTAGGTATGCTTATTGCGGCAATTTATCAAGTGGCGGCACATTGGTTTCCGAACCGCTGTAGCCTTTATTTTGATTAATATGCCCGTTTATATTCAGCAAAATATCGTTGTTAGGTATTGGCCATAACACATGGTAAGGCGAAATAGTAAACGTATTGCCCGAATTGGTAACGACGCCCTTGTTGTAAAAATCGTTTTTCTCGATAATACGATCGTAGAAGAAGTTAGCCGTAGCGAAGTTGGCCACATTATAAGATTTGCCAGCATACGACGGTTTTCCTGTAAGCGCATAAATAAATGCGATACGAGTCAACTCCGTTTTGCGCGGTTCCTCCCAATATAGTTCGCGGGCGCGCTCGTCGAGCACAGTACCGATGTTGATCTTACTTGGGTCTGTAAACAAAGTTGCTTTGGCGCGAGCGCGTACCGCATTCAGATCAGCCATTGCCGATGCCAGGTCGCCTTTCCATACGTAAGCTTCGGCACGCAATAAATAGGTTTCGGCTAAACGGAAAACATACCAGTCGGTGTTTGTACCGCGCGGTGGGCTCCAGTATTTATCTACCGCGATATTAGTTGAGCTGATGAACACTTTGTAGTGTGGCCAGCCAAACCAGCAACGGATGGTGTCTTTAGCGCCGTTTAAGAACATGGTGTTCACATTGTCTTTAGTGTACTGCACCAGGTTTTTACCATACCAGGTAGGATCCGATGTTTTTAATGCCGGCGCGTTGTACACTAGGTCGGTCATATTCATCCACATGCCCGGGGCGTGGCGAAGGTCGGTATTATCGGTCCAAATGTATTTGGTACTATATGGTGTACCGCGGTAGCGGCCAATGCCACGGCCGTAATAAAGCGAAAGCGGAATTTCGGCGGTAACCGCATCTGTAATACCTGTTTTTTTGTTAGGCGTTAATATTACGTTGGCGTTGGCATAAAACGGCGTGGTATTACGCATTAATTGCGAGCCAAGGGCTGTTGCTCCATCCAATGTTTCACGGTCGAGTACCAGGTATAGTGCTTCGGTATTGGTAGCAATTGCTTTATTATCCGGGCGATGTAAATCCCAGATTACGTTTTTGGTCGCGTCGCCACCAGTGCTGCCAAAACGGGCCGTCATCAGGCGATACTTGCCGCCGTTAATTACGCCCGAAGATGTAGTAACGGCCTCATCAAACTTGCCCAGCTCTAAATAAATTTTGGTAAGCAGGTGGCCAATCGCGCCTTTGGTTACTTCGCCTTTAGCACCGTTGTCGGTTACATTTGCCAGGGCAAACTCCAGGTCGGTTCTCATTTTATCCAGAATTACTTCACGTTTGGTGCTGTAGTATGCTGTATTAGCCGTTGTTTCTTCTTTCAAAATCAATGGCACGTCACCAAACTCATTGCATAAACGGTAATAAGCGTATGCTCGCTGAAAATATGCCTGGCCAAGTACCGAGTTACGATCTGCAGGGGAAGCCCATTTCACGTTGTCTATGCGAGATATAATGGTGTTGGCATAGTGAACGCCTTTAAACCATTGCTGCCAGTACCAGCCAATTTTGTTATAGTCGTCGCTGTTAAGGTTAGCTGTCGGGGTTATCCTGATGTTTAAGTCTTGCGCCGGTGTGGTCTTATCTGTTGTACCCTCTACGGCAACATCAGAGAAAATAGATTCGGTAAGCATGGGGGCCGAATCGCCAAAAAACTCGCTTCTGTTTATGGTATTACAGCCTTCTAATGCCGTTTGCATTGCAGCCGGGGTTGTTAACGAAACATCCGGAGTAAACTTAGACAGTGATTCTGGCTGGAGGAAACTTTTACTACACCCCTCACTTAGCAATATCACGGCTAATGATAAAGCTGCTATTCCTTTTTTATTTATAGTTTTCATGTTATTCTATCTTTTAAATCCCTCTTAAAAAGTTGCGTTTACACCAATTGAAATAATTCTTGGAGTAGGACCAGGCCTTCCATCATCGGTGGTATTTTGCGGATCCCAGTAATGCCAGTTAGGAGCATACACATAGGTATTGTTCGAATTCGCAAAAACTTTTAGATTTTGCATGTGCATGCTGTGCACCAGGTTTTTTGGCAAGGTGTAAGCGAATGAAATGGTGTTTAAACGCACAAATGACGAGCTACGCCATATATTGAAAGAGGTACCGCTTGAGCCCGAGTTCAAACGTGCATAATCATTAATTGGGTTGTCGGCTGTCCAGTATGGGTATACGTAAGAGCTTTGACGTTGATTACCCACGCTGCCCGGACTATTTTTGGCCTGATTAAATTGGTTTAACTGCCCCATGCTCGATACCAAGAGGAATGAAAAATCGAAGTTCTTCAGGAAGTTGAAATCATTTCGCAACGACCAGTTATAGCGAGGACTGGTATACCCGATAAATTGTTTATCGGCATCGGTATACTTGTATTGGTTAGGGCCATCATTAACGAGTTTTTGCAATTTAAAATCGCCCGGTACCGCACCATATAGTGCTGCCTGTGTTTTTTCGGCAGTTTGCCATACACCTATTACTTTGTAATCCCATATTACGTTAACATCTTTTCCAATAAACCAGTTGTTTGCCGGGTCATTGGCTTCGGTGGTAGTAGTATTACCATTGGCATCTGTTACCGTTGTTGGTCCGTAAAGGTGCTTCAATGTGTTGCGGTTTAATGAGAATGTGGCCGAAGAGCTCCAGTTAAAGTTTGCACTTCTGATGTTCTTACTGCTCAAAGACACCTCGACACCGTTATTGTCTAACTGTCCAATGTTTGAAATTACGGTAGTTTGATTATATCCCATTACCTGCGGGATGCTTCTCTTAACTAAAAGGTCGCTGGTTTTTTTGTGATAAACATCTATGCTACCGCTCAACCGGTTGTTGAGCACGGCAAAGTCCAAACCAAAGTTTAGGGATGCGGTTTGTTCCCATCTGAGGTCGGGGTTTGCAATATTGTTTACAAATGACGCATTTCCTGCTGTAGCTGTTCCTCCGCTGATAACTGGGTATTTGTTCGAGCCTAATAACGCAAACGCGATAGTAGGGTCAACAGTTCCGTCGGTTTGCAGGTCGCGGTTACCATTTACGCCGTAGCTTACACGTAACTTACCGTAGTTTAACCAGCTTAATGCCTTGCTCGACTTTACAAAGTTTTCATCCGTAAATATCCATGCAAATGCGCCCGCCGGGAAAGTAGCATAAGGATTATTTTGGCCAAAGGCAGAATAACCATCTTTACGAACGGAACCTGTTAATATATAACGGCCCAACAACGAATAATTTACGCGAGCCATTAAGCCGCTGGCAGTATAAACACGGTCATCGCTACTTACAGTTGGTAAATTACCCGAGCCAATATTATGGAAACTCAGGTCGTCTGTCGGGCTGAAACCCTGGTTGCCGTCGTTATCATACCAGGTTTGGTATTTTTCTCCTTCCGCCAATAAGGTTACATCAATGCTATGTACACCAAAGGTTTTGTTCCAGGTTAACAAGTTATCGATGGTGTATTTGTACCTGTTTTCCATAGAGCGGGTTGCCGAACCACCTGGCGTAGTTACGTTAGGATTCAGCGATGAATTATGGTAGAAGTTTCTGTAGGATTCAATATCAGGAGCAAAGTTGAACTGGTATTTGATACCGAAAGGCAATTTCACCTTGGCGTATAAGTTTGCAAACAATGTGTTCTGTACTGCCATGCGCTCATCGTATTGGTGAGCTAATAAGGGATTACGTGCATTTAAGCCGTTATCATCGGTTGGGATACGTCTTAGGCTACCATCCGGGTTATAAAAATCGCCATAGGGAGAATTGTTTACTATTTGTGTCCAATCGGCGGCTATAGGACTCTCATCTCTCGATGCAAACTGCGCGTTAACACCAAAGGTTAAAAACTTCGAAGCCTCCCCTTCCAGGTTCACACGGAAACGATAGTTTTTGTATTGCGCACCTTCTATGATGTTTTGGTTGTCGGTATAGTTGGTAGACATGTAGTAGCTCATCCCCTCTTTTTTACCCGAAAGACTCGCGGTATAATCCTGACGCAATCCATTACGGAAAACATCCTTCGCCCAGTCTTCTGTTTTACCGGCGAAGTAGTTGGTACGCTCGTTGGCAACAAGGCCCAGGCGTTGTAACCATTGATCAACAGGATCGCCGGTGGCGCCGGTTAATGCCATCCATTGCGCTACAGTAACACCTGCGGGCAAATTGCGAGGATCTGAAAATTGATAATAAGGAAGTGTAGTGTTATTTGCACGCTGCACGTCAGAACGCCAGTTTAAAAATCCGGGGCCGTCATAAACCTTTTGATTATGCTCTAATTGAGCCACACCAACGTTAGCATTTAAGGTAATGATTGGGGCTCCGTTTACAGAATTCCCTTTTTTGGTGGTAATGGCAACTACACCAGTTGCTGCCTTTGACCCGTAAACAGCAAGTGAACTTGCATCTTTCAATACGTCTATGGTTTCGATATCGTTCGGGTTGATATCGGCAAGCTGGCCCTGGTAGATAACCCCATCCAAAATGATAAGCGGTGCCGTATTTGCCGAAAGTGTGGTTTTACCACGTACTAACAGATCGCCGCTGCCGCCGCCTTTGGCAGTTGCAGTCATGCCCACGCTAATACCCGCTACGTTGCCCTTCAACAGGTCGGTTACGCTGTTGGGGTTTTCGTTTTCGAGTTGTTCTGCTTTAACGGTTGAGATGGCGCCGGTAACATCTTTTTGGCGGCGGGTACCATACCCAATTACCACAACATCATTCAGCTGTTTGGTATCATCTAATATCGTAACGTTTATCGATGTTTTGCTGTTTACTGGTTGTTCTTGCGTGGCGTATCCTACGCTGCTGAAAACAAGTATTGTGTTATTGGTTACAGATAAACTGTAGTTTCCTTTTGCATCCGTCGCTACAGCATTGCTTGTGCCTTTAGCTTTAACGGTAACGCCGGGTACAGGCAATCCTTTACTATCCGAAACTGTGCCTTTTACCGTATGGTTTTGCCCATACGAAAAAGTACAGATGGCCAGTAAGAACGTAATTAGTAAAGTAATTTTTTTGATCATAATTTGTTGTTAGAGTTGATTTGTTGGTTAGGCAGTGACTACTGCTGAAAATAATTGCGCGAAATAAACCTGGTTAATTCCATCGCATAGACAGATGCTTCTGTCCAGAAATTTTATTCTGTCATTTAGCCGGTACAGTTTAGTAAGTGGGTGTGTTTTGTATCAATTGGTGAGGGCTAATTTAGCGCGCTTTTAAGCTAAAAAGCAAGAAAAATTTATCATAAACACCTAATAATTAATAAGTTATGAGTAATTTGATACGATTAAAACACAAGTTACGAAAACGTTGTAAATGGGCATCGGCGTACCAGGGACACTCAATTGAGGAAATAAGCAAAGCGCGCTTTGATACGCTTAATGAACAACTAAAAAAAATAGATTGGAGATACAAAAATGGCCCCGGTGGGGCCATTTTTAATAAAGAATGAAAGCGGATTAAGAACGGCGTGACGCTATTCGGCGTAAGTTTCAGGAAGTCTGCTCTGCAATAACCAGTCGGCTCCATCCCTGTTTCCCGCCCTTTTTAACTTCCTTTTTACGCTCGAGCATTACCTTTTTAATGCGGATCGCGTAAGACCAGCAGGTGCTTTGCCTGATGCCCAATTTTTCTGAAAGCTGATGTGATGAGATGGTTCCCTTACTTGAGTATAGCAGGTAAACGATGTAAAATGCTTTATTGATAGGTATACGGTTGTTATGAAATATGGTACGCTGCAAAACAGATTCTTCATAACTACACTTGGTGCACCGCCTGCTGTAAGGCATACGGCCGGCGCAATAATTGGTGTTTTCGCAACGCAAACATTTGTAGTCTTCGCTCCATTTAAGTTCGGATAAAAATTTGTAGCAGGTTTCCTGATCTGGATATTTTGCGCTAAACTCTTCAAAACTTAGTTCGGTAGACATGGCCCGGTCGTCTGTAACCTTTTCTATCTTAGTTTTAAGCTTAATGTTGTCTTTTTCGAGCAACACGTTCATCCTCGAAATTTCTTCGGCTTGCATCTCCAACTGGTGGTTTTGAGCCATCAACTCTTCGTTTTGCGATTCGATTAAGGTAGATTGTTCGATGATCTCATTAGACTGCCTTACCACTTCGGCTGTGCGGATCCTCACCTGTTCTTCCAGATCACGATTTATCGAATCTTTCAGTGCCACATTTATCGCCATTTGATTGATGATTTCTTCCTGGGCTTTATCCTTTTCTTTTCGCAGCAACCGCACCTGGTCGCCAATTGAAAATGACAGGAATACCATTTCGAACACGAAACCAATACTGAGGCTATAATGCCCGATAATACGACCAACGAGGTAATTTACCCCCAATGCCGTAGCCGACTTCAGTAAAAAACTCAGAAACAAAAATGTATACCCCACCACAAAGAACCGGGCTGGTTTAAACCCGTTAACCCAGATCCAGATACCGGTACCAAAGGCTATGGTAAGTGGCACAAAATCAATAAACTTATAAATGAATAGGTTTTTATCGAAAAAGAAGCAATACAGGTAGTAAACCGTACGGAGCGCTATAACAATATTAATAAGTTTATAAAGCGGCAAGGCTTTCTCTTTCACACGCAACAGCGCCTTGGTAAACTCCAGCGCAAACACGCTGATTAAAAACAAAAACGTACCATAGGCATACTGGTTCCAGTTTGGCGAGTCGGGCCAGATGTATTGAAACGCAATGCCATCCACACTCAACTCATAAAAACCAACACTCAAGATATATAGTACGTAAAAAAGATGCTGCAGCTTTTTTACCGCCATAAACATTAACAGGTTGTGGAGGCAGAAGATCAGAATCATGCCGTAAAATATCCCGTAGCACAGGTATTCAGTTAACGCATAATGTATAAAGCGGGCAACTGTACGGTAAACAATAATAACATTTACCCGCTCGCGCGATCTCAGCCGGAAATAATAGGTATACTCACCCTTTTGCTTATTCAACAGCTTAAACTCAAAGTTTTTGTGCTTAAAAAGTCGTTTATCAAAGCTATGGGCAGCACCGGCATTCGATTCTTTATAATACCCATCTCTACCCGGGATATAAGCGCTGATATCATCTGTAGTTTGATCAAAAAATTCGATAAGGCTTTCTTTATCGGCTGGCAAGCTATCCAGCCTAACTTTAATCTTACACCAATAAACAGAGCTGCTATTAACGTTTTTAGGATACAGATCGGTATTTTGCCGAAACCGCTTTTCAAATGCTGCCGATTTTACCTGGTTTATGGTGAAAGTGCTTTGCGGATCTTCTAACCATTGTATCTCATTGAATGTAAAAACGTGTTCCTGGGTACTACCGTCAATAGCAACCCGCTCCTGACCTCGAACAGTGGTGTTATATAGAAAGAAGAAAAAGAAGCAGAACGGTATGGTTCTGTTAAACAGGCGCTGCATCATGGCATTGCAATCGTAATTGTTTTACACCTCGCCAAATAATGCTCAAAAACGCCAATTATTGTGACAGGTTTATAAATTGGTTATTGTTGCAATAATACCATTATTCTTATTTATGCGGTAGTCAATGCCCTCGGAAAAAGTAGACTGCTCGAATTTTTTTGAAACGAATCCCGCTATTCGTTAAATTGGCCTAACTTTCTAACCCCTAATACCCCTAACGCAAATGACAATCAATTTAAAAACCACGCTCGACAGCATGGCTGGCGGCTTATTTCTAATGAGCATTTTTACGGCCGGATTGATTGCTTTGGCTGAGTATAACCTAAATGGCAGAGATTACGCAGCTTTGGGTATTGTATTCGTGGTAATTGTTTCGGTATTTATAAGCTACTATCTTAAATTTAGCAATGCCGCCAAAACTTTGGCAAGTGATTTTCCCGGTGTGAAAAGCGCGGATGAAAAGAAAAAAGATAAGTGGTTTATGATAATTGGCGCCTTAGAAGGCCTTGCTATATTTTTAACTGCCAATGTGCTGATCAACATTAAGCTTTTCAACTATTTTGTTCCGGCAATGGCGCTTATTGTAGGGCTTCACTTTTTTCCACTAGGATACATATTCAAAAGATCGTTCGATTATTTTATGGGGATCTGGACCTGTGTTGTAGCTTTTACCGGCATGATCTTGATTAAACAACATCTTGCCGGTTTTGAAGTGATTGCGCTGGTTAGCACTGGCTGCGCCATAGCCACCTCTTTATATGGAATAAGAATGATTGCTCAAGGCAGAAACGCTATGCAACAATCTTCTTTATTGATCAATTCCTAAATAAGGGTGCCGAAAAACGTTACCTTAATATTTTTTTCGCAGCTTTAATCAAAATAGGAGGTACCAAATCAACCACAATTTCTTTAAAGGTTACCGGTTCTTTACTAACATCATTCGCAACACCGGCCCTGCCCTTAAACAACGTGGCATGTGCTTTTGGGTTCAGCTCGCTTTTAGGACGTCCGTTAGTATAGTAATATAAAGCCATCGACTTCCGGCTGCGATCTTCCGGACAAGTTAAAGGATTAGGATGACCGTGAAAAGAATAATCAGTTGTGGAGAAAATGGCCACCCGGTTAAATATCGGTAATACTTTACGATGTGCGCTGGTCATTTCCTTATCCCAAAGCTCAAAATGGCCGCCGAAACTCTCTTCCCAGTCTTTATTAAGGTACACTAAAAGGTTTATGCGGCGATCGAGCATAGTGCTTTGATGCTTATTGAAATCTGCGTGTACTTTCAATAGGCCTCCTGGTTTAATTTCGTGGTAACCACCACCATCGAAGTATGGATCTGGCAACAGGGTTTCTTTAATTCCGGTTAGCTCCTGCAAAAACTGAAGCACCGGCTCCGAATTAAGATAGTGTGCCAATAGCCTGCCTGTTTCGCTAAAATGACGCTCCCCTTTTCCCTCTAACTTTTTTTCGTTTTGATTATCGTAGGCTTTTACATCTTTTAGTTTAGAAAGGTCCGGAAATTCATCCGCCACCTTACTTAGCATTTCCTCATCAAAAAAATTATCAATTACAATATTCGGAAATGGCGAAGCATTAACATACTCATCGTGCTTTTCTTTTCCAAGGCTTACAATATTGCCTATAGATTTATTAAGGTAGTTCATACTATTAATTCGATTGGCTAATTTACATGAAGATAATCAAAAGTTACACCTGCTATTTTAATAAACAACCGGTGATGCGGCGCATTAATATCATAGCATCCTTCGTGTTGTAATACAATAACCCCTCCGAAATTAACGGCGATACAATGGAACCCCGCGCAATTACTTTTTCAAAATTGAATCCCATTGTTGTACAAATTCATTTTCTATTTTTCTTGAAAAGAATTCCGTTCCATAAATATTCAGATGGTTTTCATCATAATACATAATTGTATGCCTGTTAAACGGTATTTCTTTCCGAAAACTCGCGTATTTTATGCTATCCATTACATGTATGTTAGGATATTTTTTTTAAATCCTTATAATTTCATCGGGTATTTGCCTTGTTTTCAAAACGTAATTATTATCCACACTAACATTTCTCACAACGCCTCTGTTAACTTTTATCGGATTTTTATTTAGTGAGGGAAAGTTTGATAAAATTATCACCGTTTGATTTGGCCTCAATAATTTAGCAAAAGCACCAAATGCCTGAGGCAGAGAGGTAATTTCGTGGCGCCACGATGATGAAATAAGTATCAAATTACTTTGTTTTATTAGCGCACTGCTTTGTTTAGAAAGCTTTTGGTATCTGGTAAACAAACTATTATTTGAAAAATCTTCGCGGGCAATTCCTGGTATTAACGGGGTGCCATCGTTTGTTACCGTTAAAAAGTTAAACCCATGCCTTTTTCCGATATAATCTAACACCGGTTTATACATTAATGCGAAGCTATCTCCGATTAATAAAATTGAATCTTTCTTCTTATTTAAATCGCCAAACCTTTCTGGGAATTTAAATGTGTCAGAGTGAGAATCTAGTCCAAAAGTAGCGTAACTATATTTCTTGGGGATTGGATAAATTGCGTTGTTAACCTTAGGTGCAAGATATGCGGTAATACACAAAATAGCCAATGACGCAGAAATAACTTTAATAAGGTTATTAGTTTGTATTTTTCTGAAATAAGATTCAATGTATTTATATGACAAGTAAGAAAATACACCAATCACGATCATTAACAAGGCTACTTCCGATAAGGTAAATTGATACCTGAGATTGGAATACCTTAACAAAGCCATCAAACCCCAATGCCAGAGATATATCGAATAAGATAACTCGCCTATATAAACCAGTACTTTATTCGATAAGATTGATTTATTAAGAACACTATCCGAATTGATTAATATAAAGGCTACAGAAATACAAGGAACCAGTACTATAACACCTGGAAAATTACTTTTCTCATTAAGTAAAAGTGCAGTTATTACGATAGTTATTAGTGCCCCTAAAGAACATAAGTTTTTAAACCTGGGCTGTTTTACCTCTAATAAGCTCCCCTTAACAGCCATGAGTGTTCCAATAAGAAATTCAGGCATCCTTGCGGCTAAGGAAAAATACATCCCACTTTTGTTACTTAAAAATGTGCTGTTATAATAGGAATACCCAAACAAAGCTATTATCAAAAATATAAGGACTGGGGCATAATATTTTCTGTTTACGAGCATTAAAAAAAGAGGCAATATGAAATAAAACTGCATCTCTATAGCCAAAGTCCAGGTATGAAGAAGAGGGTTTTCACTACTTGAAGCACCAAAGTAGGTATCCAGAGATGCCAGGTAGTTGTTCGAGTTAAAAATGGCAGCATAAAAGATGTTTTTTCTTAAGCCGCCGATATCCATCGGGAAATAAACAAAACAACCCAACAAAAAAATAATAATCAGAAAGCACAAATAAGCTGGTACTATTCGCTTTACTCTTCCGATGTAAAATCCGGATAAATTAAAAGAATCCTTTCCTTTTTTATCAATTATTATGCTTGATACCAAATACCCTGATATTACGAAGAAGATGTCTACTCCTATAAACCCGCCAGGTAAGTAACTAGAGTTTAGATGAAATATTAAAACCAGCAATACGGCAATTGCTCGTAAGCCCTGTATATCATTCCTGAATTTCATAGATATGGCGAAGTCGATGTTATAAGGTTAAGTGGCATAAAATAAGCATACCTGTTTTTAATCTAATACACTTATTTAACATTCATAAGTTATTTGGAATTGGAAACGTCAAAAGTATCAATTTTTCGGACATACATCCCTTTTGTATAGGCCGTTATCATAGAGGGTATTTAGCGAATTCCGTCCGCGCGTTTGAGGGAAAAAAGTTATTGTAGAAAGGCTTTGCTTGCAGTATGACGTTTTCTGTAAAAGAAAGGTTTTGTCGGGATGGCGGGATTCGAACCCACGACCTCCAGCACCCCATGCTGGCGCGATACCGGGCTACGCTACATCCCGAAAAGAGTTGATAATGCAAATATAATTTTTTGTTGATTTCCCTAAAATCAAACGCGTGTTTGTTCGTCAACCTACATATATTTGAACAACTCAAATCTCCCGGTGCGCAAAACACGATTGCTTTATTCTGTACTTGTTGTAGTAACTATATTTGCCGGCTTAATCTCCCGCCATTACACATTTATACCCTTGTTTATTGGTGATATTTTATGGGCACTAATGGTTTACTTTATTGTCCGTTTCCTGTTTAGCAGCAAGCCAATAAAATTTGCGGGGATTATCAGCCTGCTGTTTTGCTATGCAATTGAGTTTAGCCAGCTATATAAAGCCCCGTGGATAAACGAGCTGAGGCATACCCTTTTCGGAAGACTGGTTTTGGGCGAAGGCTTTTTGTGGAGTGATCTGTTATGTTATACCGTAGGGGTTGCAATAGGGATATTAATTGATCTCCTTCGGCAGAAACCTAAATCCTAATTAAAGCGGCGTTTATATTTATACTGTTTGCTTAGACCTCGACAAAAAGATCAACGACAGCACCAGGATACCAATGCCTATTCCTTTTAAGAAACCGTCGGCAAAATCCGGGACGGCTGCAAAATGCTTTACCACAAAACTTGCGGAAATTATCAAAAGACCTATCGGTATCAGAAAGCGCACTGGTAATAACGGTTTCATACTTCGTTGATTTGTTGCCTAAGGGCTAATTTAAAATAATTTTTCGAGTAAAAACAACGTTGTAAGCTTGGCATCATGGCTCGCTAAAAGCGTCGTTGAAGCAGAATAAAAACTAAAACTCTATCTTCGATGCTTAGTTTGTTAAAGCAATACTGCCGATTCTGAAACATGGCCAAAAACTACCTCTATAATTTATTACTTACACTCGCTAATTTATTGTTCCCAATATTAAGCTTCCCTTATGTTTCGCGGATGATTGGTCCGGAGGGGATTGGGAAAGTTCAGTTTGCGTTTTCGTTTGCACAGTACTTTGCCATTATTGCCAATATTGGGGTGCCCATTTACGGGCTAAAGGAAATTGCCCGGCATAAAAACGATTTCCAGGCCCGTTCGCAGGTCTTTTCAGAACTGATCACTATTCACTTTCTGGCCTGTTTTTCGTTATCGGTAATTTATTTGGGGGTTATATTTACGTTTCCATATTTTGCTGACAACAGAGATATGCACCTTGCAGCAGTTTTGTTGATCTTAATGGGCTTTACTTATATCGAGTGGCTTTACAGCGGTATGGAGCAGTTCCGGTCGATAGCTTTGCGTTCGGTTTTATTTAAAATAATTGGCCTGGGCCTGCTGTACTTATTTGTCCGCGATCGCAGCGATTTCAGAGTATATCTCTACATCATGATCTTTTCTTTTATGGGTAACAACGTGCTCAGTTTATTTATGACCAGGGATAAGGTTAAACCTGTATTTTCTAATCTGCAGTTGCGCAAGCATCTTAAACCGCTATTTTTTATACTGGGCACAACGCTGGCGGCTAGTATGTATACCGATATGGATACGGTTATACTAGGCTTTTTATCAAATAGTAAAACAGTAGGATTATATACAGCAGCGGTAAAATTAAGTAAGATCACCCTACCCTTTGTAACCTCTATGGGTGTTATTCTGATGCCCAAAGTTGCCAAGCAATTTGCCGACGATAGCATGCAGGAAATTCAGGACACATTGAGCAAAACATTTAACTTTCTGGTGTTTTTTGCCATACCCGTTGTATTTGGCCTCGCTTTGTTAGCGCCCGAGTTTATTATGCTTTTTTCGGGAAAAGAGTTTTTACCCGCCACCACCAGTATGCAAATTTTATCGCTGCTGCCGCTAATTATCGGTTTTGGGCATATGTTCTTATACCTGGTGTTGGTGCCTGCGGGTAAGAATCGCGAAATGTTTTCGTGTGTGCTGGGCGGAATGGCGACGAGCCTTATTTTAAATATTTTACTGGTTCCGCACTTTAAGGCTATCGGTTCGTCCATTGCCAACATTTGCTCAGAAGCTGTGGTTACGCTATTGTATGTTTATTTTATCCGAAAGTACTATAGGTTCAGCTACAACTGGTGGCTTATTTTAAAAGCCCTGATAGCAGTACTGATATTTATACCCATTATTTATTTTGCCCGTCAACTGTCTATGCCATTAATATATATGGTTGCCAGCTCGGTTGCTGTTTGTGGTTTGATGTATCTGCTATTACAGCTACTGATTTTCAGAAATCCTTTCGTTTTCGAAATTCTGAACTTTGTGAAAGCTAAATTTTCTAAAGTACAAGCGTGATGAGGATCTCTGTGGTAATGACTACCTATAACGGCGCAAAGTATCTGGAACAGCAGATTCTTTCTATTCTCAACCAAACGCTAAAACCAGTTGAGATCATCGTTTGCGACGACCGCTCTACCGACGGCACTGTTGCCATTTTAGAAAAATATCAGCAGCAGCAAAGGCTAAAATATTTTATAAACGAAGAGAGACTGGGGTATGTACGCAATTTTAAAAAAGCAGTATCCCTGGCTTCGCCTGAAAACTATGTAGCCCTATCAGATCAGGACGATGAATGGCTGCCCGAAAAACTCGAAAAATCTGCGGCATTGTTACAATGCATTAACGACAGTAGTATACCCTGCATGGTTCATACCGATTTGTTTTGGGTTAATGCCGACGGTTCCTTAATAAATCCTTCTTTCCGTAACGAACGCGGGCAGCAGCATTACGAGCTTAACCTCGAGTCGTTAATGTTCAATAGTTTTGTGAGTGGTTGCACAACATTGTTTAACCCTGAGCTTGCCCGGCGGTTCGCAGATTTTCCAGATGATATTTCGTACCATGACGTCTGGATGGCCTTAGTATCATTAACCTTCGGCAAGGCAGAACATCTGGCCGAGTCGCTTGTGCGGTATCGAAAGCATGATAATAATGCGAGTGTTAGCGGCGACGTAAAACCTAAGTCGCGGTATAAGGCTCTTTTTAAGCAGATACTTGTCGCCATTAAAGACCGAAGCCACTTCATGCGCTCTGAGTTCAACACAGTCCGCAAATTTTATCTGCTTTATAAAGATCAAATGTCGGCAGATAAAAAGCATCTGTTTAAGCGTTTCTTAAACCTTCAACACAAACCCTATATTTTTAAAAAGCTGGCCTATCGAAAAATGATTCGTAAGCATAGCCTTAAAAAGTAGTTTATAGCATTCTTTTGCAGGTAGCAATAATGCCGGTTTCGTCATAAATGTTCAACTCTCCTGCAGCGTTTACCATATATATTTCATTGGCGCGTTCGAGGCTGATATACTTGTTGCCGCTTTTCTTTAATTCCATTGCCGAAGGCGAAATAGCAGGGTTTTCGTCGATATTCAGCTTTTTCTCGGTAAAGGTAATTACCTGTATGTAAGTCTTCGTCCCTTGGCTCACCAGCTCATAAGCAACATTTTCGCCTTTTTCGGTTTTAATATCTCCATCAAGCCATACACCAATTAAATGTGTGCTGTCTTTTCTCACAACCGAATCTTTTTTCGCCACACTTTTGTTGGTTGTAGCTGCTGTATTTGCCGATTGTTTGCATGATGCGATGGCCATACTTAGGCCCACACCCGCTGCAAGTATTAAAATGGTGTTTTTCATATAGCCTGCAAATATACTGCTTACAACTAAAGGCTATAGCTACAATTGATGTGTATAGCCATACGTTTTAACAAAATTTAGTATTTTTATTTTTTTCGATACATGTATCCCGGCGGCAACTACCAATTATTGATAGAGAAGATTGATGTATTTATCCGAAGATATTACATCAATAAATTGCTGCGTGGTTTAATTTTCTGGGGCGCGGTTCTGTTTACGGGTTATATAGTTGCAACATTAAGCGAGTATCTCGGTCATTTTACGGCTTTCTTTCGCACCCTTATTTTCTACAGCTTCATTCTGCTTAACCTTGTAATCATAGCCCGGTTGGTTTTACCACCGCTATTGGCATATTTAAAGCTAGGCAACACTATAAGCCACCAACAAGCGGCCGAAATTATTGGCCAGCATTTTAGCGAAGTGCAAGACAAGTTATTAAACACCCTGCAGCTTAAAGCGCTTGTTAGCCAAAACCCGCAGCATAGTCAACTCATTGAGGCAAGTATCGATCAAAAGATAGAAACACTGCGTCCGGTGCGTTTCCCAACAGCGGTAAACCTCCGCGAAAATGTTAAGCAATTAAAATGGGTTGTAATACCTGTTACCCTGATATTGTTGCTTGCAATTATTGCGCCCGCCATTTTAACCGAAGGCACCCGCCGGCTTATTAAACACAATCAATATTTTGCACCGGTTGCGCCGTTTAAGTTTGTTGTACTTAACGGCAAGTTAAGTGCTACCCAAGGCGACGATTTTAAATTGGACATTAAGCTAAAAGGCGACCAGTTGCCCACTTCGCTTTACATCGAAACCGACGATCATACTTTTAAACTCGAAAAGCATGGTGTAAGCAGTTTCAGCTATCAGTTTACCAATTTGCAAAAGAATACCACATTTAGGTTAAGCGGCGGCGGATTTACCTCCGATAAATATTTGGTGGTAATTAATGCCCGCCCTTCTTTATTACATTTTGATGCTGCCCTAACTTATCCAGCATATTTGCACAAACGTAATGAGACGATAAGCAATGCCGGCGATCTTAACATTCCGGCCGGGACAGTGGTTAACTGGAAACTGCACACGCAACATGCCGATCAATTACTACTTGAGGTAAATGGCCGCCGCCATCAGCTGGATCCTTCTGCTGATGATGAGTTTAATTACAGCGAACGTATCGTCAAACCGTCGGCCTATTTATTGAAACCATTAAGCAAGCAAGTTAGCCATACCGATTCGGCCTCTTACCAGATCAACGTTATTGCTGATGAAATGCCTGTTATAAACGCTGTAGAAAAAGAAGATTCGGTTAGCATGAAAGCGCTTTACTTCAACGGCAAAATACAGGACGATCATGGCTTCAGTTCTTTGCGTTTTCATTATACCGTAAAATCAGCCGACCAAAAAAGCAAGGCTATTTCGTATTCACAACCGGTTAAGGCTGATCTTGGCCGTACCGAATCCGATTTCTTTTATTTCTGGAATATTAAGGATTTGAAGGCCCAGCCGGGCGACCATATCAGCTACTATTTTGAGGTGGCAGATAACGATGCTGTTGCAGGCCCCAAAACCGCCCGTACTCCCGAACGTGAATTGGATATGCCAACCGAACAGCAAATTGCTACCGAACTAAATAACGGTACCCAGCAGGTTAAGCAAAAAATGGAATCGGCCGCTAAACTGGCAGCGCAGTTAGAGCGTGAGGCACAACGCCTTAACCAAAACCTGCTAAACAAAAGCTCGCTTAGTTTCGACGAAAAGAAACAGGTGGAAGACTTACTGCAAAAAAGGAAAGACCTGGATGCTTTGGTAAAAGAGGTTCAGGACGATAATAAAAAGAACTCTTATAATCGTCAGCAAAATCAGAAACAAAGCCCGCAGGTAACCGAAATGCAGAACCAGATGGACAAATTGCTGCAAGACCTACTCGACCCACAAACCAAAGAAATGCTGCAACAGTTACAACAATTGTTACAGCAGGAACAAAAAGATGCCACGCGCGACGAGCTGAGCAAAATGCAAACGGATAACAAATCTTTGAAAAAAGAACTCGACCGCATGCTGGAGCTCTATAAAAAAATGGAGTTTGATCAGAAAATGAATCAAAACATTAACCAGTTAGATCAACTGGCAGATCAGCAACAAAAACTGGCCGACCAAGCACAGCAGCAGGGCGCAAATAAACAAGACTTGCAACAACAGCAGGACAAAATAAAGCAGGATTTTCAGGATGTAAAAAAATCTTTGGATGAACTGAAAAAATCGGCTGAGCAAATGGAAAATCAGCCCAAAATGGACGACACTGCCAAAGATGAGCAGCAGATAGACCAGCAAATGGATAAAAGTGCCGAAGAGTTGAGCAAGAATGACATGAAGAAGGCTTCCAAATCACAACAATCAGCCGCTCAACAAATGCAGCAACTGGGCCGCAAATTGAAAAAAGATAGCGAAGATCAGCAGGGCGACGAAGAAAGCGTTAACGCTCAGCAATTACGTGAGCTGCTCAAAAGTTTGGTAAATAGTTCGTTTCAGCAAGAAAAACTGATGCAAACGTTTAAGGCAACAAACCCATCAGACCCAAATTACGTAGCTTACTCTCAGCAACAAAAAGATATTAAAGACAATTTAAAAACCGCCGAAGACACATTATATTCGTTAAGTAAACGCGTTCCGCAAATACAATCTACAGTTAATCAGGAAATTAGCTCAATTAATGATCATATTAGCAAAGCAATTGATAACTTAGGCGACCGAAGAACTGCAGAGGCAAATAAAAATCAGCAGTATGCCATGACGGCCATGAATAATTTGGCACTGATGTTGAACGAAGTATTAGACCAGTTGCAGAATGCGATGAAGAATGCAAAGGGCGGCAAAGGGAAACAAAAACAAAGCATGGCGCAATTGAGCCAAATGCAGCAGCAGCTGAACAATAACATGCAAAAAATGCGTGAGCAGATGCAGCAGGGCAATAAAGGGCAGAGTGCACAGCAGGGTCAGCAAGGCCAAAGCGAGCAGTTAGCACGTATGGCCAGGCAACAGCAAATGATACGGCAGGCGCTGGAACAGTACAATAGAAATGAGCTGAAAGATGGAAAAAATGGGGCAGGCAATTTGGATAAAATTGCAAAACAAATGGAACAAACCGAAAATGATCTCGTAAACAGACGTATTAGTGAGGAATCATTAAAAAGACAACAACAGATCCAGACCCGACTACTTGAGGCTGAAAAGGCAGAACAGGAACGTGAGCAGGATAAGCAACGTCAAAGCCAGGCAGGTAAAGACACCCCTCCGGGTTATATTAAGGCATTGCAAGATTATCAGCAGCTTAAAGTAAAACAGACCGAACAGCTTAAAACTGTTTCACCGGAACTGAATTTGTACTATAAACAAAAAGTTAAAAAATATTTTGACCAATTAAATGGTAAATAATATGCAAGAGGCCAACGTAGGAGACACCAAACTTTATACTTTACAATTACCGTCGAAACCGGAAAGTATAGTGGAGTTGGAGAATTTAATTGAAGATATAGCAGATACTTACGAGGTGAGCGACGACACCTTTGCCAATATGATGACGTGCTTAAACGAAGTGGTGATGAACGCTATTGTGCATGGCAACAAGCTTGATGAAAACAAAAAGGTTATCGTCAATGCTGAGATAGAAGGCAAACGTGTTATCTGGACGGTAACCGATGAGGGGGCTGGTTTTGACTACAATAATCTGCCCGACCCTACCGCAGAAGCAAACTTGGAAAACTTAACAGGCCGTGGTGTTTTTATAGTTAAACAACTCTCAGATCAATGTATTTTCAATGCCAATGGCAACGAAGTTGAATTACACTTTAAGATCTAATGCCCGCTATCAATTTTTTTCAGGAAGATGTAAGCTTTAAATTAACAGATAAGCTGAAATTAAAGAAATGGATAACCGAAGCTATTATGGCCGAGGGATACAAGCTACAAGAGCTTAACTACATCTTTTGCTCTGACCAGTACCTGCTGCAAATGAATCAGCAATATTTAGATCACGATACCCTTACTGATATCATAACCTTCGATAATTCCGAAACACCGGGCAAAATTGTAGGCGATATTTTTATCTCTATCGAGCGTATTTGGGAAAACGCCGAGAAGTTTAAAGTTAGCAAAATGCGCGAACTGCAACGGGTGGTTATACACGGGGCTCTGCACCTGGTGGGATACGCCGATAAAAAGCCTGCAGATAAAAAGCTAATGACCGAAAAAGAAGACTTTTATCTGAATAAAGTAACCTTTTAAATAGTTTAATTTGTATTACTAATTGTAATACAGAAAATCTAATACCCAACAAACTAACTATTAAAAACGATGAAAACATTAGCACTAATTTTTGCTTTGCTGTTTGTAACAGCTCCCGCCTCTATTTATACTTTTAAACTAAAAAGTATCGATGGCGATAAAATGTCATTGGCAAAATACAAAGGCAAAAAAATCCTTATTGTTAACACAGCTTCTAAATGTGGCTTTACCAAACAATACAAAGATCTGGAGACATTATCAGAGAAATATAAAGATAAACTGGTAGTAGTTGGTTTCCCTGCTAACAACTTTGGCGGTCAGGAACCTGGCACAGAGCAGGATATCAAAACATTTTGCCATGATAACTTCAACGTTACCTTCCCGATGAGCGGTAAGGTTAGCGTTTTAGGTTTAGATATTGATCCTTTATTCCAGTACTTAACTACTGCTCCAAACCCTGATTTTACAGGCGATATTAAATGGAACTTCGAGAAATTTTTGATCGACGAAAACGGTAAACTGATCCATCGCTACCGTTCACAAACTACCCCGCTTGATCCGGCTATTACCAACGCATTGTAATTTATAACAATACTATATTGCAAAAAGGGTCCCGATAAAATTTATCGGGACCCTTTTTGTTTAATTATTCTACTAGTTCTGTTTATCTGCTTTTTCCTGCTCCTTCTGAGCCTTCTTTGCGTCGTCAGCTTTCTTGGTCGAATCCTTTTTGGCTTGCTGCTGTACCTTCTTAATCGAATCCTGTTTTGCTTTCTGTTTTTTCTTAAAGAATCCTTTTAGTAAGAAATTGCTTTGAGCTGCTTTTAAATCTTCATGCAGGGTGACGGTGCTGGCATTCACGTTCTTAACCGTAGTCTTAGCCGATGCCACGGTGCTTTCCAAATCCTTAGCCATTTTATCATTATGTATTAAACGACCAAGCGTACCTTTGCCCTGGGCAACATCATCAAATATACTGCTCAAGCTACCAGTTATCTTTTCGGCATTATCAGCAACCCGGGTTAGTTTGCCCATAATTTTGTCTATATCTAACGGGTTCACTGCCGCAAGCTCATCGCCATCTTTAACTTCTTCGTGGCTTGTTAGGCCTCCGGGGCTTATTACTATCAGTTTATCACCCATTAAACCATCGCTGCCGATGCTCACCTTGGCGTCCTTTTTGACGAATTTTTTTATCTTGTTGTTCAACGTCAGGTCAACCTTAACTGTGCTATCGGATATGATGTTAATGTCTTCTACAACACCAACGTTAATACCCGCAAAACGTACATTATTACCAACCATTAAACCGTTAACGTTTTTAAATGTACCGCTAATGGTAAAGGTAGAATTGAACATACTTTTCTGATTGCCAATCAGAAATATGGCTAAGAATAGTATAACCAGTCCGATAACTACAAACAGGCCTATTTTTATTTTCTGTGAAGATGTGGTTCTCATTTTATATCATTAAAAAAGGATTTTACTAATTCATTATCGCTCTTCTGAAGCTCCTCAAAAGTGCCTTCGGCTATATATTCGCCATCGTCCATTACCAAAACCTGGTCTGCAGTTAGTTTGGCGCATTCCATATCGTGGGTAATAATGATCGAGGCCGTTTTATATTTCTTTTGTACCTCCAGTATCAGCTGACTGATCTCACGTGAGGTTATAGGATCAAGGCCAGTTGTCGGCTCGTCGTAAAGCATAATTTCAGGGTTTACAACTAGAGTGCGGGCAAGACCTATACGTTTTCGCATCCCGCCCGATAGGTCCGATGGCATCTTATCACCCGAATCAGGCAATCCTACGCTCTCTAAGACTTCTTCTATGCGCTTGTCTATATCTGCCTGGTCTTTCAACTTTAATACGCGTGTAAGCGGGAATTCGAGGTTTTCTTTAACCGTCATCGAATCGAACAAGGCCGCTCCCTGAAACAGGAAACCCATTTTGGTACGCATTTCTTTCAGGTCTTCATCGCTCAGTTCCGGAACTTCTTCGCCAAAAACTTTCACAGAGCCTTCGTCGGGTGTAAGCATGCCAACAATGCACTGTATAGTAACAGATTTGCCCTGACCAGACCGGCCTAGTACCACCACGTTTTCGCCGCGCTTAACGGTGAGATTGATGTTTTTAAGCACCTCCTTATCCCCGAAACCTTTTTTTAGTCCTTTAACTTCAATTACCACTTCCCCCTTTTTGCCGGATTTGGTTTTGCTTTCGATATGATCTTTTACTTCTTCCATCACTTGCTATAAAATAAAATGGTACTGATTTGCACCACGATCATATCAATAAAAAAGATCCATAAAGAAGCCGTAACCACTGCCGAATTAGCTGCAATACCTACACTCTCCGTTCCTTTGTTAGAGTTGAAGCCTTTATAGCAACCCACAAAACCAATGGCGAAGCCGAAAAAAATTGTCTTAATAAAGGCAGGCAGAAAATCGGTAAAATCCAACGCGGCTATACACTTGTTGAAGTACAGGAAAAAACTGATTTTATCCGTAAAGTTCAAGGCTATATAACCACCAATAAGCCCGATAACATCGCCCATTAAAGCCAATAGCGGCACCATAAAACTGGTTGCCAGTATACGTGTAACCACCAGGTATTGTACTGGGTTGGCTCCCGATACGTCCATGGCATCAATTTGCTCGGTTACTTTCATACTACCTAGCTCGGCACCTATGCTCGACGCTATTCTGCCCGCACAGATAATAGCTGTTATCACAGGCCCTATTTCACGAATAAGTGATACCGACAGCGTATGCGGCAGCATGCTCTCCGCACCAAAGGATACCATAGTGGGTCTTAGCTGTAAAATAAGCACCAAGCCCATAATAAAAGAGGTGATGCCTACCAAAGAAATAGAGCGATAGCCTATCTCATAACATTGCCTCACAAACTCCGACCACTCGAAGCCTCCCGAGAATATATTTTTAACAAACCTCGAAAAAAATACGCCCTGGTCGCCTACTCCTACCAGCCATTTTCTCCATCCGGTTAATACCTGTTCTGCCATTAATATTTTGTGTTTTAAGTATCTTTCTACAACTGTAAACCGGTTTTGGTTTTGGTTCAATTATATTGATCCACTGCGATATACGTGCTTCGGTATCCCATAAAGCAAACGCGGGAGCGCTTAGGTTTCAATAGTAAAATTACTTGGAGATATAACATCGTGCTATACACTTTGTTTGTTAACCAGCGCTTTAGCCTAAACCACACATGTTTTTCATACTTTTGTATATATTATATGAAAAAGGCTATTATAGTAGGCGCAAGCGGACTAATAGGTGGAGAACTATTGAATTTACTTTTAGAATCGTCTGATTATCAAGAAGTTATTTCAATATCCCGCAAAGAAATTCCGGTAGAGCATAAAAAGCTTGTAGAAGTTATTATCGACTTTGATGAGCTCGATAAGCATGCTGCGAGCTTTAATGGCGATGTTGTGTTCTGTTGTATAGGTACTACCCAAAAGAAAACACCCGATAAAGGGGTATATCGTAAAATCGAATACCACTATCCCGTACAATTGGGCCAAATAGCCAAAGCCAATGGCATTAAGCAATTTCACTACGTTTCATCTATTGGGGCCGATCCTAACAGTTCAAATTTTTATACCCGTAACAAAGGCGAAGCCGAAAAGGCATTGGAGCATTTAAACCTGCCCTGCCTGCATGTCTATCGGCCATCAGCGTTAACAGGGGAGCGTACCGAATCACGCCCAATGGAGGCGGTTGTAGCCAAGATTATGAAAGTAATTAACCCGCTGCTTTTAGGTAGCTTAAAAAAATATAGAAGCATACCTGGCGCTACAGTTGCCCGGGCCATGTATAAACAATCTTTAAAGTCCGATACGGGCTTATTTATTCATCCATCAGATCATATTAATAATTTAGCGTGAGTACATACTTATCAGGTGAAAACCTTGGCCATTCCTATCATGACCGCTGGCTGTTCCGTAATATTACCATAGGCATTAACCGCGGCCGACGCGTTGCCTTAGTGGGTATTAACGGTGCCGGTAAATCTACCTTATTGAAAATTTTAGCTGGCGAGTTAGCTCCGGTTGAAGGTAAAGCCGTACGTGCAAAAGATCTGAATGTAAGTTATCTTAATCAAGATCCCAAATTTCCAAAGGACTATACCATCAGCGATTTCATCTTCAACTCTGAGAATAAACAGCAACAGCTGATCAGACAGTACGAAGAGTTGGTAGAGAATGATCCGGAGAACATGGATGCCATTAACAAGCTTGCCGAAGAATTAAGTGAAGCTGATGCCTGGGCTTATGAATATGAGATCAAACAGATCCTTGGTCGTTTAGATATCCATCACTTAAATCAAAAGATAGATACCCTATCGGGCGGTCAGAAAAAGCGTTTGGCCTTAGCCGCGCTGTTGATTCAGGACCCTGAAGTTTATTTGTTAGATGAGCCTACCAACCATTTGGACATTGATACCATTGAGTGGTTGGAAAAACTTCTAACCGGTAGCGGTAAAACCATTGTGATGGTTACGCACGACAGGTACTTCCTGGATAACGTTTGTAACGAGATCATCGAGATAGACAATGGCAAGCTCTTCCCTTACAACGGCAACTACCAGTATTACTTAGAAAAAAAGGCCGAGCGTGAAGCATCCGATGCATCAACATTTCAAAAGAACACCCAGTTATTGAAAAAAGAATTGGAGTGGATGCGCCGTATGCCGCAAGCAAGGGGTACCAAATCTAAAGCGCGTATTGATGCTTTTTATGATCTGGAAGAACGCACCCAACGTACAAGTAAAGACAAGGTTCAGCTAAGCCTTAAAACTTCGCGCCAGGGAAATAAGATTATCGAGATAGATCATCTGACTAAATCGTTCCAAGGTCGTAAGGTAATTGACGATTTTAACTATGTATTTAAAAAGGGCGACCGCATTGGTATTGCAGGTAAAAACGGTAGCGGCAAGTCTACGTTGTTAAATTTAATTACAGCCTCTATCCTACCCGATTCTGGTGAGGTAGCTAAAGGCGAAACCACGGTAATGGGTTACTTCCACCAGGGAGGTATCACGTTTGCTGAAGATGAGCGTGTGATTGACATTGTAAAAAATGTTGCCGAATATATTACCATGGCCGATGGTAAAACTATTACGGCATCGCAGTTACTTACACAGTTCTTATTTCCTCCTGCCAAGCAGTTTGGTTTTATAACTAACCTAAGCGGAGGAGAAAAGAAACGCTTGCAATTAATGCGCATCCTGATGCAGAACCCTAACTTTCTGATACTAGATGAGCCTACCAACGATTTGGATATCGATACACTGAATGTACTCGAAGAGTTTTTAATGGGTTATACCGGCGTGTTGCTATTAGTATCACACGACAGGTATTTGTTAGATAAACTGGTTGACCAACTATTTATATTAGACGGAAGTGGACAGGTAAACATCTATAACGGCAATTACTCTTCATGGAGAATTGAGGTTGAAGAAAACAAAGCCGAAGCTAAGAAAGCACCCGCTCCTACCCCTGTTAAAAAGGAAGAACCAAAGAGCAACAAGAAAAGCTTTAAAGAGTTAAAAGCCATCGAAGACCTCGAAAAAGAGATAGCTGCTATGGAGGCTGAAGTAAAACAGCTTACAGACACGTTAAACTCTGGTACATTAAACCATGAAGAATTAGCCACTCTGGCAAGGCAAATACAGCAGTTAACCAGCAGCTTGGATGAGAAATCATTAAAATGGCTGGAATTATCGGAGAATTAAAATGAAACTATCAGACATATTAGCTTCGAGCGGCGTTATTATATTACTGGTGGCATTCTTGCTCAACCTTTATAAAAAACTGCCTGCACAAAGTAAAATATACACTTTTATGAACTTTTTGGGTGCAGTACTTTGCTGCATCTCTTCTATATTAATTAAGTTTTATCCTTTTATTGTACTAGAGGCTATATGGGCGAGTTTCGCTCTACTGTCATTATTCAATGTTCCACGTGGAACATCAGACGATAAGAGTTAATTTTGTAATCAATGTTCCACGTGGAACATCAACGTTATGTTTAAGAAATACGATGTTATTGTAGTTGGTGCGGGGCATGCGGGCTGTGAAGCTGCCGCTGCTGCTGCCAACATGGGCTCATCGGTTCTATTGGTAACCATGAACATGGGCACCATCGCACAGATGAGCTGTAACCCTGCAATGGGTGGTGTGGCTAAAGGTCAGATAGTACGCGAGGTTGATGCTTTGGGCGGCTATTCGGGCATTATAGCAGATAAAACTACCATTCAGTTCAGAATGCTTAATCAAAGCAAAGGCCCTGCTATGTGGAGCCCACGCGCTCAAAATGACCGGATGCGCTTTGCAGAAGAGTGGCGTTTAGCTTTAGAGCAAACTCCAAATGTGGACTTTTGGCAGGATATGGTAAGCGGCCTTATTGTAAAAGGCGATAAAGTTTGCGGTGTTAAAACCTCCATCGGGGTAGAGATAGAAGCCGAAGCGGTAGTACTTACTAACGGTACATTCTTAAACGGAACTATACATATAGGCGAAAAACGTTTTGGCGGTGGCCGCACGGGTGAGAAAGCAGCTACCGGTTTAACCGAACAATTAGTTGAATTAGGCTTCGAAGCGGGTAGAATGAAAACGGGTACGCCTCCACGTGTAGACGGAAGAAGCTTAAACTATAGTGTTATGGAAGAGCAATGGGGTGATGAAAATCCCGGCCGTTTCTCCTACACAGATGTAGAACGGCCAACAGAAAAACGCTGCTGTTGGATAACCTATACTAATAGCGAAGTACATGAAACCTTAAAAGAAGGGTTCGAAAAGTCGCCTATGTTTACCGGTAGAATTAAAGGCTTAGGCCCAAGATACTGCCCGTCTATAGAAGATAAAATCAACCGCTTTGCCGAGCGCGACCGTCACCAGATATTTGTAGAACCGGAAGGTTTCAATACGGTTGAGATCTATGTAAATGGTTTTTCTACCTCTTTGCCCGAGGATGTACAGTACCGTGCGCTAACCAAAATACCAGGATTCGAGAACGTGAAAATGTTCCGACCTGGGTATGCTATAGAGTACGACTTCTTCCCCCCTACCCAATTAGACCTAACACTGCAAACAAAGAATATTAAAAATCTATTCTTTGCGGGGCAGATCAATGGTACTACGGGCTATGAAGAAGCTGCATCGCAAGGTTTAATAGCTGGTATAAATGCACACCAAATAGTACACGATAAGCATGAGTTAATACTGAAAAGATCAGAGTCGTATATCGGGGTATTGATAGACGACCTGGTAACCAAAGGCACCGAAGAGCCATACCGTATGTTTACTTCACGTGCAGAACACCGCTTATTATTACGCCAGGATAATGCAGATATCAGGTTGAGCCCTATCGGCCATGAACTAGGTTTGATTAACGATGAGCGTTTGGAAAAGGTGAAACAGAAGGTAAAAAAATCCGACGATATTGTTGCTTATACCAAAAGCAAATCGATAGAGCCAGGTACAGTTAATGGCTTGCTGGAAGAATTAGGCACCAGTCCGCTTTCTCAAAATGTAAAGATGTTTGCATTATTGAGCCGCCCGCAGGTAACCTTTAATGATCTGGTTAAAGCTGATACTTCATTAGCAGAACTGTTATCGGCATACGATCAAGACACCGTGGAGCAAGCAGAAATCAAAATTAAATACGAAAGCTATTTTGAAAAAGAGATGGACATTGTTGCCCGTATGAAAAAAATGGAAGACAATGAGATCAACCCAGAGTTTAACTATCATCAGTTAATTTCACTTTCGAAAGAAGCACGTGAAAAACTAATGAAGATAAAACCGAGAACTTTAGGCCAGGCTTCCCGAATTTCGGGAGTTTCGCCTTCAGATATCTCAGTTTTGATGATTCACATGTCAAAATAGATTTAAAATATTGATAATCAGTTAATTATAAAAAATCTATTCAGATCAATTATTTTCAACTTTTAATATCAAGATTCATAAAAAGATAAAAATAGCTTATAACGCCTAAAATGCCCTTAAAAATAAAACAGGCCTTTTTGCCAGAATTTTTGCTGACGATTTTACTCATTTTAACAATTTTTGGCTGCGCAAGCGTCCAACGGCCAATGGGCGGACCTCGTGATCGAACTCCGCCAAAATTGCTGAAAGCAACTCCTGAAAATATGACCCGGAATTTTGCAGCCAAAAGTATTACACTCGAGTTTGACGAATATTTTAAACTTACTAATCAGTATGCGGAGATTGTAGTGAGCCCGGCTATGGAAAAATCGCCGGAGTATAAAATCCGTCAAAAAAGTTTGGTGATAGATTTTAGGGACAGCTTACATAAGAATACCACTTACGTAATCAACTTCGGGAAAGCTATACAGGATGTTAACGAAAGTAATCAGCTTAAAAATTTCACTTATGTATTTTCAACTGGTCCGCATATAGATTCACTCGCTATATCCGGAACGGTAACTAATACCGACACCCAGGAGAAAGAGAAGGAAGCTTTAGTGATGTTGATACCTGCGAGCCAGGACACGGCGATTTTCGGCAAAAAGAAACCAACGATTTTTACGTCGACGGATTCTTCTGGTAATTTTACGTTAAATAACTTACACGACGGTAACTATCGTATTTACGCATTAAAAGAAGCAAGTCCGGATAAGATCTATAATAACGACCAGGAACTAATCGCTTTTTTAAAAGACCCTATTCATTTAACAAAAGATACTTCGAACATATCTCTGAGGTTATTTAAACAAACACCAGAGAAATTTAGGTTGGTAGATCGTCGGTTTGATGGAGATGGTAAGCTTTTTTTCACTTTCAATAAGCAATTGAGCGATCCTTCCATCAAAATAACGTATCCGAAAGAAATTGACGAAACCAAGTATGTAGACATCAGCCCTACCAAGGATACCGCTATGGTTTATTTGCGTAATATGGAGTTTGACTCTGTTCGCGTGGCTTTCTTTGATAAGCAAAAACCGTTAGATACCATCTATTTACGCAAAAGCAAAAAAGAAACTTTTACGCGGAATATTCAATTTAAATATAATCTCGACGGCGACAACCAATTGCAACCGGGTAAAGATCTGCAGTTAATCTCTAACCTACCCATAGATAATTTCGACCCAGGTTTATTAATGCTCACAGAAGACTCTGTACAGGTAAACTTTACCATGCAAAAAGACCCGGCAAACTTAAAGTTGATTAATCTTAAATACCGATGGAAGCAAAAATCTAATTATGCGCTAACCATTAACGAATTGGCTTTTACGGACATTTATGGTGATAAAAATAAAAAGTCGATCAAGAAATTTACGATAAACAAGCCAGAGAACTACGGGACTTTAACTTTAAAAGTAACTGTGCCTGATACTTCAAAATCTTATATAGCGCAGATTTTTAACGCTACGAATAATAAAACGATACTGAAGACAGTAACCTTTAGTAAAAATACCTCGATTATTTTAAAGGATTACCTGACCGGAAAATACAGGATAAGGGTAATTTATGATAATAACAAAAACGGTGTTTGGGATAGCGGTTCGGTAAAACGAGGCACGCAGCCAGAGAAAATATGGCTGTATAACAAAGACATACCCTTAAGAGCCAACTGGGAAACAGAAGAAGCTGTTGAGATACCGGGCGAATCTACGCTTCCTTAAACCAGCTCGAATAAAGGATATAATTATCGGGAAGCTTGTTTAATAAAGCCATTTGCTCTTCAGTAAGTGGCTTTATTTTTTTGGCCGGGGTACCTGCGTATAAATAACCTGTTTCGCAAACAGTATTCTCTAACACAACAGAACCGGCACCTATAATCACATACGGATTCACTACTGCATTATCCATAACAATAGCGCCCATACCAACCAAAACATGATCGTGCAGGGTACAGCCGTGCACAATAGCGTTGTGTCCGATAGATACATAACTTCCAATGGTTGTAGCGGCTCTTAAATAAGTGGCATGGATAACCGCACCGTCCTGAATATTAGTATTATTACCAATGTGGATATAATTTACATCGCCCCTAACAACGGCATTAAACCATACTGAACAGTTATCACCCATTACCACATCACCCACTATGGTGCAGTTTTCAGCAATGAAACAATCGCTTCCCCATGATGGTTTTTTATCTTTTACAGGTAGTATTAAAGGCATAATTATTTGTGTTGTCGGTTATCTGTTGTCGGTTATTACAAAATTAATTTATAGTTTTAAATACTGACAGCAGATAACCGACAACTGTCAATAGAATTAAGCGGAAATAGCTCAGCTGGTAGAGCATCAGTTTCCCAAACTGAAGGTCGCGGGTTCGAGCCCCGTTTTCCGCTCATATTTAAAGCACTGTATCCTCCAAAACTTCCGCATGCTGCGGATAATCTGTAGTATAATGTAATCCCCTACTCTCTTTACGTTTCATGGCCGATTTTACTACCAGATACGATACCTGGATTAAATTACGCAGCTCACAAAGTTTTACCGAAAGTTTGGTTTGCTTATAGAAAGACTCTGTTTCTTCGTGCAGTAAACCTAAGCGGCGCATGGCCCTTTCCAAACGGAAATCGGAGCGGACGATACCCACATAGTCGTTCATTAACTTCTGCATTTCGCGCAGGTTGTGTGTTACCAGGATGTCTTCGTTAGAAAGCTGTACACCTTTCTCATCCCAATCGGGTATATTTTCTTGTATAGGATTATTTTCGAACTGAATAACGGCATCTTCATAAATGCGGTGCGCAAATACCAATGCTTCCAGTAATGAGTTTGAGGCCAAACGGTTAGCGCCGTGTAAACCTGTTGAAGAACATTCGCCGCAGGCATATAAATTTAATATAGACGACCGGCCCCAATGATCAACCATAATACCACCGCACATGTAATGACAGGCCGGCGAAACGGGGATCATATCCTTAGTCATGTCGATACCAATATCTAAACACTTGGCATATATATTAGGGAAATGGCTCAGTATATCGGCTTTACTGCGATGGCGAATATCCAGGTAAACGTAATCTTCCCCCGATTTTTTTATCTCAGCATCAATGGCACGCGCAACGATGTCACGGGGGGCTAATGATTTACGCGCATCATACTCCTGCATAAACTCGGTACCATCCAACCGTTTTAAAATACCACCGAAACCACGTACCGCTTCCGAAATTAAAAACGAAGGATAATCTCCCGGATTATACAACGCTGTTGGGTGGAATTGAATAAATTCCATATTCCTTACTTTACCTTTGGCACGATAAACCATTGCCACACCATCACCGGTTGCGATGGTAGGATTAGTAGTTATCGAATAAATATGCCCAGCACCACCAGAGGCCATTACCGTAACTTTAGATAATATCTTATCCACATTACCGGTAAGCGTATTTAAAGCGTAGATACCGAAGCACTTAATATCATTACTCTGCTTACCCACCAGCTCACCCAAATGGTGTTGCGTGATCAGATCAACAGCAAAATAATGCGTAATAATCTCAATATTAGGGTTTTGATGTATCTGATCTAATAAAGCGCGCTCTATTTCGAAACCCGTAATGTCCTTATAGTGTAGTACACGAAATTCGGAATGGCCACCCTCTTTAGCCAGGTCGTAAATACCCTCGTTAGTTTTATCGAAATTGGTTCCGTAATCAATAATTTCCCTGATACGCGCGGGCCCTTCGGTAACCACAGCTTCCACAGCAACAGGATCACAAAGGCCGTCGCCGGCAATTAAAGTGTCTTCTATATGTTTTTCAAAAGAATCATCTTTTTTATCCACAACCACTGCAACACCTCCCTGGGCATACTTAGTGTTAGATTCGTCTTCATTTGCCTTTGTAACTATCAGTACTTTACCATGTTTCGCAGCCTTAAGTGCAAAACTCAATCCGGCTATACCCGATCCAACAACAAGGAAATCCACAGTTTTTGTCATAATTCATCTAATAGATGTGTAAAAGTAATACTTGTGTTAACAACCCTATTAAAAGATGTTAATTTTGCGGTGATAAATAGCTAATAAATAATTGAAATGTGGATAACCCTGTGAAAAACGGTTTTTCGACACAACTTATCCCAAACTTTTAAGGAGAAATTAAGGTTTCGTTAACATTTATACACACAACAAATAATTAACAAAATAGGTCTTAAATAAAAATGTGGTTTTATAAAATGCTTTTAGAATCAGACCTTTAAATGACAAAACAATTAACATAAATGTGGATAACATGCTGATAACTCATTTTTCAAAAGAAATTTTCGGTCATCATTCCACATTACTAACACTATAACAAACAATAAGATTTATATTAATAAGATTTATTGTTTTTATTGATCTGTGCAAAAATGAATACTTTCGAAGAAATAAATATCAAGGGTTTCGCCGACGAATACGTTGATCCGACGCTCGATCTTTTTGATGAAATTGAAAAGTTAAAAAAGGAAAAGAATGCAGTTATACTGGCACACTATTACCAGGAAGGAGATATACAAGATATTGCCGATTATATTGGCGACAGCCTTGGCCTATCTCAACAAGCTGCAAAAACAGACGCGGATATTATCGTTTTTGCCGGTGTGCACTTCATGGCTGAAACTGCTAAGATCCTATCGCCCGAGAAGAAGGTTTTACTACCCGATATTAAGGCAGGTTGTTCATTAGCAGATAGTTGCCCACCGCATCTGTTTAAAAAGTTTAAAGAAAACTACCCAGATCACCTGGTTATCACTTATGTAAACTGCACCGCCGAACTAAAAGCTTTAAGCGACATTGTTTGTACTTCCAGCAACGCTGTACAGATTGTAAATAGTTTACCTGCAGATCAGAAGATTATTTTCGGGCCCGACCGTAACCTTGGTCGTTATGTGGCCGAGAAAACCGGGCGAGACCTGGTATTGTGGAATGGCGCCTGTATGGTGCACGAAATATTTTCGAGAGAGAAAATTACTAAATTAAAAGAGCGCCATCCCGACGCTAAAATATTGGCACATCCTGAGTGTGAAGAACATATACTGGAACTGGCCGACTATATTGGTTCAACAACAGGTATCTTAAACTACGCCACTAAAAGCGATGCCAAAGAATTTATTGTGGCTACAGAAGCAGGTATCTTACACCAAATGGAAAAAGATAATCCTGGCAAGACTTTTATCCCAGCTCCGCCAAATAATACCTGTGCATGTAATGATTGCCCGCACATGAAAAGAAACACTTTAGAAAAGCTTTATCTGTGCCTTAAAAATGAAATGCCGGAGATAAGTGTGCCCGCAGATATTATTGCTCGTGCCGTAAAACCTATCGAACGTATGCTGGAGATATCAGCTCAATATGGATTGTAATTTTTACCTCCATACCTAAAACGTTTTAGCTAAAAAATAAAAAGGGCGGATATATATTTATTAGCCCTTTTTATTTGAAACTGTTGAAGCCATAAAAAATACAATTGGTGTTGCCTTTTAAAGTTTTAATAAGCTATTGCTAATTAGCTTTTTGTATTTTTGCCAAATGGACCTTTTTGAGAATACCGAAAGAACTAACCTGGAACAATTAGGTGAGTTTGGCCTGATAGATCATCTGACTAAGAATTTTGTGATCGGCAAATCAACTACTTTTAAAGGCATTGGCGATGATGCAGCTGTGCTTGATGCGAAAGATAAAAAGGTGTTGGTATCGACTGATATGTTGTTAGAAGGCATACATTTCGATTTAGCTTACACGCCTTTGAAACACTTAGGCTACAAATCGGTACAGGTGAACCTGAGCGACATTTATGCCATGAATGGCATACCTGAGCAGATCACGGTGTCTATCGGTATGTCGAGCAAGTTTCCGTTGGAAGCTATTGAAGAACTTTATGAAGGCATTTACCTGGCCTGCGAACAATACAATATAGACCTGATTGGGGGCGATACAACAGCATCGAAACAAGGTTTGGTTATCAGCGTAACCGTTTTAGGATATGCCGATGAAAAAGATATTACTTACAGAAATACTGCAGAAGAAGGCGATTTAATTTGCGTAAGTGGCGATTTAGGCGGAGCTTATGTTGGCTTGCAGTTGTTGGAACGCGAAAAATTGGTTTACCTCGAAAACCCGCAAATACAGCCAGACCTGGAAGGGAAAGATTACATCGTAGAGCGTCAGCTGAAACCAGAAGCTCGCCGCGATGTGGTTGATTTGCTAAAATCGAGAGGAATTAAACCTACCTCGATGATAGACGTGTCAGATGGTTTGGCTTCAGAATTATTGCATATCTGTAAGCAAAGCAACAAAGGCTGTAATTTGTACGAAGAAAAAATACCTATAGACCCGATGACATTTGAAACCGCTCGCGAATTTGGCCTCGACCCAACGGTGTGCGCGCTAAGCGGCGGCGAAGATTACGAACTGCTTTTCACTATTAAGCAAGCAGACTACGATAAAATTAAACATGATGTGGATGTAAGTATTATCGGTTACATTACAGAACCCAACGCCGGCAAAAACCTGATTTCCAAAGGTGGTTCAGTGCATGCGTTGACTGCGCAGGGTTGGAACGCTTTTACGTAACCCCCCAACCCCCTGAAGGGGGAGGGAAAATTCGAATTTAATATTAAAAAGAAAGGATGAGAAAATTTTCTCATCCTTTCTTTTTAAATCTTGACTCTTTCTTTATTCCCTTCCTCCCCCTTCAGGGGGTCGGGGGGCTTAATTGCTTATTTGCTTTGGCCCCTAGCTTTTTAATCTTATCAGCAGTAACCGTTAAATTTCCCCGGCCATCAACCAGTTTATTAAATGCTTTATCGTAATGATCCTGGGTTGATTTGATGCTTTTGCCAATACCTTCCAGATCGTTTACAAAGCCAACAAACTTATCATACATCTCTCCGCTGAGACGGGCAATTTCTAACACGTTGCGGTTTTGATTTTCCTGTTTCCACATGCTGGCAATGGTGCGCAGAGTTGCCAATAAGGTTGAAGGGCTAACAATAACCACCCTCCTGTCCCAGGCATCGCTAAACAGATCGGCATCTATTTGCACCGCAAAGCTGAAAGAAGATTCTATCGGTACAAACAGCATCACAAAATCCGGGGAGTTGAGCTTACCCAGATCGTGATAATTTTTGGCAGATAGGCCCATCACATGATTTCGTAAAGATTCGACATGTGCGCGGGCGTATAATTTGCGTTCTTCTTCGGTTTCGGCGTTCACCAGGCGTTCATAAGCAATAAGTGATACCTTGGCATCAATAATAAGATGTTTATCGTCTGGGAGGTCTATAATCGCGTCGGGTTGATAGCGGTTTCCATCGGCAGACTGATAACTGGCCTGCATTCGATACTCGCGATCTTTAGTTAAGCCCGATCGTTCCAGCACTTTTTCCAGAATAAATTCGCCCCAGTTGCCTTGCTTTTTATTATCTCCCTTAAGTGCTTTGGTTAAGTTTTGCGCTTCATTGCTTATTTGTTTATTCAGCTCCATTAGCTGTGTAATTACTCCTTTTAAAGTATTACGCTCCGCTGCTTCGGCATGGTAAACCTTTTCTACCTTATCCTCAAAAGCTTTGATGTTTTCTTTCAGTGGGTTAAGCAACACATCGAGGTTATGGCGGTTTACATCTGTAAATTCTTTCGATTTCTCTTTTAACAGTTTTTCGGCGATGTTTTCAAACTCGCGTTGAAAATGCAGGCGGGTTTGTTCTACTTCAGCTTTCTGTTCCTGTAATTTTTCTTGTTGCGATTGCTGGTAGGCTTGCGCTCGCTCAATAGTCTGCAAAGCCTGGGCTAATTTTTCGCGTTCTTGTAAAAGATCATGCGTTAGTCGGGCCTGTTCATCTTTATAAATAGAGGTAATGTTTTCCTTTTCGGTATTAATCCAAAGCGATTTTTCTTCCGATCGTGCAAGGTTTATCCTAAGGCCGTTATTTTCGTCCTGCAAACGGATAAGTTCTTCATTAGAAATACCTTTATCTGACTGCTGCGCTTTAATAAATAAAATAACAGCAATGATAAACAGCACACCCGAAACAACTAAAGCAATTAAACCCATTTGATAAAAATTTTAGCAAACGAATGTAGTTAAAAATAGTATTTAATAAAAATATTAGTTATTCTATTTGATGTGTCATTGCGAGGTACGAAGCAATCTCGTCGTAAATCTATTCGATATACATAGCTACGAGATTGCTTTCCCTATACCCATCGGGACAGGCTGTACCTCGCAGTGGGGAGTTGGGGCTAGATGATACTTACGGCTTATTAGTTTTGCCACTATCCACAGTTGGATTAGCAGTCGATTTTCCATTGGTGCTGGTATCGCTCCCCGAAGTGGAAGCACCCACTGGCGAACCCGATTCCGTAGCCATGCTGCTATCAGCTGGACCGGAATTACCATGGCTTGCGCTGGAGTCACGTGCTTCGCCACCGGTTTTTTGAGTGGCGCCATTGCAGGCGGATAAAGAAATTATGGCTGTGGTTATAAATAGATGGAAGAGCTTTTTCATACGATAGATTTTAGGAATAACGTATGAAATGAGAAAGGGTTCTGTAACTAAATAGTACAGTTATCACTTCGACGATAGAAGAAATACTGTATTACAGTACGATCACAGAGCAGAAGATTTCTCCTATCGTAGAAATGACAAAAGGTTGAGTAAAAAACGCTTATTGCACCTTTTCCACCCTTAAACCAATATCGCTAACCTCGTGAAGCGGGTTATCGCGCATATTTTGTTCAATCTCGAAATGATATGTACCGGCTGCCGGAAATTTGTATTGCGTTTTAAACGGCGTTTGATAAGCGTAAATATTACCCGTGCCTTGTCCTAGCCATTCGCCATCGGGATTGGCTAGTTTAAATTCGTAGCGCACCACTTTTGGTTTAGGGTGAGCGCCATCTTTCTGGCTGATAAGCACAAACATGTTGGCGTATTTATAATCGCCGGTCACCCGGATGTTCAGGTATAAATTATACAAAACCGAGGGGTCGTCGATCTTTACATCGTACTTAATTTTATTTACGTACGACCAGTTTCTGTTAGCGATCTCGGTGTTTTGATCGAAAACAGATTTGGGATCAGTACAGCTTGTGAGGGCTGCAAAAACAAAAGCTATTGCTAATAAACACCGGGTGTAAACGGCCATTTTCATCTGCTAAATATTGCGGGTTATTTATTGTGCATTAGCCGGACCATTGTTGTTGCCTCCGCCCTGACCTCCGCCTCCGCGGTTTGGCCTGTGCCTGCGGTTATTGCGCCGGTTATTCCTATGCCCTTCTGGCTTAGCACCTTCGGCGTTAGGAGCCGACTGTTGTTGCGGTTTAGCAACTACACCATCTTTAGGGCCGGCGTTTTGCTGTGGCCTTGGTTGGTTACTGTTGCGTTGTTGCGGCTGGTTACCGTTCGGCTGATTTGGTTTTTTATTTCTGTTGTTACGATTATTTCTATTGCGGTTACGTTCGTCTAATCGGGTTAAACTATCCTGACCAACTACGTTTTCGTAATCCAATACTTTTACCGGTTTGGTTTCTACTTCAATAATTTCGCCGAGATCCTCTGGTTTTACCCCATCGCGGTTTAATTGCTGAATTTCTTTAACGCGGTTAATAGGCAACGGCACCCAGTTTTCTTCACCCGGATAACTAAACCACATCATTTTTTTAAAGATGTCTGTTTTTTGCAAACGGGCATCGCCTTTTTCTGTTTTAAGCACGTTCACATTATCAGGGATGTGTTTCAGGGCATCCATATAAGTATCCAGCTCGTAGTTTAAACAGCATTTTAGCTTACCGCATTGGCCGGCTAATTTCAATGTGTTTAAGGATAAATTCTGGTAACGTGCCGCCGCTGTAGAAACCGTTTTAAAATCGGTTAACCACGTAGAGCAACACAGCTCACGGCCACAAGAGCCAATACCACCAAGTCGGCTTGCCTCCTGGCGCATACCAATCTGGCGCATTTCGATACGGATGCGAAAAGATTCGGCCATGCGTTTAATCAGTTCGCGAAAGTCTACGCGGCCTTCTGCGGTATAATAAAAAGTGGCTTTACTTTTATCGCCCTGATAATCCACATCACTTATCTTCATTTGCAGGCCCAGCTCTAAAGCCAATTTACGGGCTTTGTGCATGGTTTCCCACTCCAGGTCTTTGGCGGCTTTCCACTTATCAACATCCGCAGAAGTAGCTTTGCGGAATATTTTTTTGGTAACGTCGGCTTCGTTTACCCGGCGTTTGGTCATCTGCATCCTAACCAACTCGCCGGTTACAGATACGTGGCCTATATCAAAACCTCCGGTGGCAGTTTCGGTAACTACCAGCTCGCCGGCTTCTAAATATATATTGTCGGTATTGAGGTAAAAGTCCTTGCGCGAACCTTTAAATTTGATCTCAACTATTGGAAATACGCGGTAATTGTTGGGCATGTCCATATGCGACAGCCAATCGTAAACATCCAGTTTGCTGCAGCCATTGGTTAGGCATGAGCCATTACTTTTGCAGCCCGCAGGAGAACATCCGCCTCCAGTTGAGCAACTTCCACATCCCATATTAGTTGTTTATATATTGAGTCCCCCGGGGGATCGTTTTAAAAAATAAAATTTTAATAATCTGCAAAGATACATCTAAAAACAAAATTTTAGGGTTCGCATTGCGTTCTATATGATAGTGCGCTTTTTCTAATTCGGCGCTTATTGCTTCTGCATAATTTACGGGTATTACAGCAGCCATTTTCCGGGCCGTCTCCAGCTCGTCAGGCGGCAGGTGTACCAAATTTGGCACCCCAGCTTGTAACAGGCAGCACTCGCGTAAAAAACTAATGCCGTATCGTAAAAAATTCTTTTGGTTCTCACGGCCCATTTTGGCCAATTGGTCAACCAGTTTCATGGCCTCTAAACCCTTGTTACCAAAACAGATACGCAACCATTGCACAAACAAGCCATGGTGGTTGTCGGTGTCCTGCTGTAAAATCTGGATGGCTTCGGTTAAGTTACCATTACTCAGGTAGGCCGCTTGTTCGGCCAAGCTTTTGGGTTGGCCATGATCTATCAGGTAATCTCTCACCTCGTCGTAATTTAAGCACGGAACTTTGATAAGCTGAGTACGCGACAAAATGGTATTGAGGATCTGGTCCTGATTTTGGGCTACCAGTAAAAACAATGTATTGGGCTGAGGTTCTTCGATGATTTTTAGCAACGCGTTACCGGTTTTATCCAGGTATTCGGGAAGCCAAAGAATCAGAATCTTATATTCAGACTCGAAGGGTTTAAAACTCAGCTTTTTGATGATCTGATGGCATTCGGCAATATTAATGTTAGCCTGTTTGTTTTCGGCATCCAGGTAACCACGCCACACATCGAGGTTTAAATAAGGGTTGGCCAAAAATGCGTCGCGCCATTGCTCAATAAAAGTAAGGGCGTTATCATCTTTATGCTTGGCAAAAAATGGGTAAGAAAAATGCAGATCGGGGTGCATCAGTTTCTGATACTTCCGACACGATGCGCACACCCCGCACGAGTCATCAGGCTGTTGATCTTCGCATGATACATACTGGGCATAGGCGACGGCCAAAGGCAAAGCTCCCGAGCCTTCCGGCCCCAAAAATAGTTGCGCATGACTAACCCGGTTCTCTTTTACCGAGTTAATCAACCGTTGTTTTACGGCAGCTTGTCCAACTATTTCTTTAAACTGCATTGGTGCAAGGTAATAAATAGATTTTAGATGTTAGATATGAGATTTGAGACATCGCATGGATAAGCCTATCTTTGAAGCAGGTATGATAGATTGAGCCAGCCTCAAATCTCATCTCCCATATCTCAAATCTTATTTAAGGTATGATGGATTGAGCTTGGACTCATATCTCAAATCTCATATCTCAAATCTACCATGAGAGTAATGGCTTTTGATTATGGTACCAAGCGTATCGGTATTGCGGTAACAGATCCTTTGCAAATGATTGCTAATAGTTTGGACACTATCCACCCCTTGCATATTATTGATTACCTGAAAAAATACCTGCAAACCGAGCAGGTAGAACGTTTTGTGGTTGGTGAACCCAAGCAAATGGATAATACCCCATCGCAATCAGCCCATCATGTAAAGGGATTTGTGAATCTGCTAACCAAAACCTTCCCGGAAATACCGATTGATATGGTGGACGAACGCTTTACCTCGAAAATGGCCTCCGCCGTTATTTTGCAAAGCGGCATCAACAAAAAGGCAAGGCAAAATAAGGGTTTGGTTGATAACATTTCGGCTACGATACTGCTGCAATCGTGGTTGGAGCGGAAGGCGTATTTGTAGAAAATGAACTTAAATGAGGCTTATATATCCCCATTTCCGGCCTTATGTCATCTTGGCCGATCGAAAGATTAGTAAACCATATTAAGTATATTTGGCTATGAGTGATTTGCCATCATTAAAGAAAATAGATATTACGTCTACTGTACTTGAAAAAGCCTTTGATGCAGCAAGAAGTCTTTTATCCAAACTTATTTCGCCAGCAGTGGAAGAAGCTGGTTTATTGATAAAAGATCAAATGAGCTTTTTTAAATTTAAAGGGCAAATAAAAATGCTTAATAAGGCAAAAAAAATAATTGAAGAGAATGGTATAAATCCTAAACATATCTCCTTAAAACTACTTTGCCCTATGCTTGATTATTCTGGGATCGAAGAAGATGAAGTTTTAGAAGAAAAGTGGTCAATATTATTATCTAACATGGTTGACTCCGAACAGAATATCGAAAATCATGTATTTCCATATATTTTAAGTCAGCTATCAAGAACAGAGTTTTTAATATTGGAAAGCGTTTTTGACACTAAAACACAAAATGTTATTCGATTGACTAACGAACTCAATTATTATAGAACTAATAAGCTAACGATAGAAGCAGATTTGCAAAAAACTATATCAGCTTTAAAAGCGAAGCTTCTAGATAATCCTGTTAGCAATATAAGTCAACTTGAAAAAACGAAGGCGCGTTATTCAACTAAACTTTCACCGGAAAGTCTATCAGCGTATAAAAAATACGACGACCTTAAGCGAGAGTTGAGGCACAACGAACATGAATTAACAATGCTTCAGTTTAAAGAGTCAACATTGGAAAGAAATATTAAAGCGGCTCAAGAGATTCCGACGAATAGTATTAAGGATTTTGAATTATCTAATTTAATCCGGCTTGGCGTAGTTAAAGAAATTAGAGAATTTTATGCCGAAAGCCAAACCTTGGAAATTCCTAATGATAGCGAAAAAGATAGGGCTTATCTTACTGTTGATTTAGATGTGGGAATAGATTCAAATACTGAAAACGTACTTACTGAATTAGGTGAATTATTTATTAATGCATGTAAAGAAAAGAAAAACCAAATAACGAAGCAGTCTAATTAGACTGCTTCGTTATTATAGATAAAAGCATACTAACTGCTCACCACAAATGGAGACTCTCTTAAAAAAGTTCTATCTTCGATTTCCCTAATCACAAAATCAGCCAAATCCGTAGTGCTGATTTTTTCGCCGGGGCAATCGTATAAATCAACCTTTATTCCCCTCCGTTCATCGGTTTGTTCTATCCAAGGGACGCGGATCATGGTCCAATCCACCTCGCTTTCCACCAAAATATCATAAGCTTTTTGGCGGTCGGCTACAGCATCAGGAAAATTCTGGCGCATCCAGTCGGACTTGGCTTTGTTGGCTTCACTTTTATAATCGCCGGGAATGTCGAGGTTTAGTCCGGCCAGGGTTATGTAACGTTTGATGCTAAACTCTTGCATGGCGTTTAAGATATTTTGCGTAGATAAGCTTGAAATTAGAGGCTCATCTTTCCTCGGGCCAATGGCAGATATTATCACATTACAACCGTCGATCAGCGTGTGTGCCGTTTCCTGGTTTTTGATATCTCCGTGTAAAATTTCTAATAACGGATGAGTTATGGTATACTCGTAAGGCTTCCGGACGAGTGCTTTTACCTTATAACCTCTGTTTAGCAGTTCTTGTAGAATATATTTTCCGGCTTTACCGGTTGCGCCCAATAAGGCGACTTTGTATTGCTGATCCATAAGGATTGTCTTTATAAAATTTGTGAAAATGAATTGATGGCTTTGTAGTGAAGACAAAGCAATGGCCGGACTATAATTAAATAGTTGACGCCACAAGAAATGATATTTATAAAGACAGTACGATATTGTGAAGATAAGAAAAATTTATTCTGAGAATTCTCACATTCCTTAAATTCTGGTTCAAAACAAAAAACGAGGAAGATATTTCACTATCGTTAATATAACAATGCGGGAGTTGACAATCATAGTGCGTCCACCTCTTGATTCCTGATTCTCGATTCTTGACTCTCTTCCGTATTTTTGCACTATGGAAATTTTAGATCCAAAATTGCAGGCTTACCTCGATGCCCATTGCGAATCGGAACCCGAAGCGCTAAAAAAGATCAATCGCGAAACTTATTTAAAGGTGCTAAAACCGAATATGCTTTCGGGCCATTACCAGGGGCGGGTGTTAAGTATGCTGAGCAAAATGATCAGCCCAGAGCGGATTTTAGAGATAGGGGCCTTTACAGGTTACTCTGCAATTTGCCTTGCCGAAGGCCTTGTTGAAGGAGGAAAGCTGGATACGCTGGAAGTGAATGCCGAGATGGAAACCATGCTGCTAAATAACTTTGAATCAGCAGGTATGAGCGAAAAAATCAGGCTGCACATTGGTGATGCGATGCCGAAAATTTTGGAGTTTCCGAATAATTTGTTTAATCTTGTATTTATCGACGCCGATAAGAAGAGCAATTTAGCCTACTTCGAAGCGGTGATTGATAAAGTAAAACCGGCAGGTTTAATTATAATTGATAATGTTTTGTGGAAAGGGAAGGTGTATGGCGAAGAAAAAGATGCCGATACACAAATGTTTCGCAAACTAAATGATCAGATAGCTGTTGACACCCGGGTAGAAAAACTAATTCTACCGGTCAGAGACGGAATCCTGATCATCCGAAAAATTTAAATTATGAAGAAAATCCTACTGATTGTCTCTTTAGTTATTTCCGCATCAGCTGTTTCAGCACAAAACGCCTCTACAACTTATATTCAAAAGTTCAAAGATAATGCCATTCGCATTATGCACGAGAGCGGTGTGCCTGCAAGTATCGTTTTGGCCATCGCCATGCACGAATCGGGCAGCGGAACAAGCAAATTAGCGCGTACGCAAAACAATCACTTTGGTGTAAAAGGTAGAAGCCCTGTATCTTATACAGGTCGTAAACCAACACATTCATCCTATAAACAATACGATTCGGCTATCGATTCTTTCCAGGATTTTGCCCGTATCATGACAGAGCGTAAGCAGTTTAGCCATCTGGCCGAAAGCCTTAACCACTATGATTATTTAGGATGGGTAAAGGGCATTCAGCGTAGTGGTTATGCCAGCAGTAAAAAATGGGGTTCACAGGTGTTAGGCTTGATCAAAAAATATCAGCTTAATGCTTACGACGAGAAGCCCGAAGAGCAGCCGCAACCACAGCCTGCTAAAAATGTGGAATAAACCACATTATAAATGTTAAGTTTGGACTTGTTTTTTGTGGGCCAACCTAATATTTAGCTTAATGCGTAAAACTGCACTCCTATTTTTAATCGCCATTTCATTTAGCGCCTGTTCTGCGCACAAAAAGGTAGTACATACTAACAGGCCAAATTATCCTTCTGCAGCACCTGTTGTTTCAAACACGCGGGCGCATGATAACAACGAAAAGATAAAGCAGCAACGCCAGGAGCCAACCGGCGGTTTTGTTACTTATACCACCCAACAATATGTAGACAGGTTTAAAGCCATTGCTATACAAGAAATGAATTTGTACGGCATACCTGCCAGTATAACGCTGGCGCAAGGGCTTTTCGAGTCCGGTACTGGTAATGGGGACTTGGCGCGCTACGCCAACAATCACTTCGGCATAAAATGTAACAGCGAATGGCACGGGCAAAGTTATTTTAAAGACGACGACCAGGTGAACGACTGTTTCCGCGTGTACAACAATCCCGAGGAATCGTTTCGCGATCATTCGGAGTTTTTGAAACGCAAGCGTTATGCCCATTTGTTCGAGCTGGATAAAAACGACTACCAGGGTTGGGCACAAGGGTTAAAGGATGCAGGTTACGCAACCAACCCCAAATATCCGCAACTCATCATCAACATTATCCAGAAATATGGTCTCGACGTTTACGACCGCCCTGAAAATGAGGCTCAAAAAGTAAAACGCGAAGACCGCGTACTTACAGAGATTAATGAAAACATAGGCAAGGCAACAAAAGACTCTATAATTGGCGCTGCCCCGGTTAACAAAACATATACGGTTACCACCGGCGACACACTATATAACATTTCCCGTCGTTTTGGACTTACCGTGGATGATCTGAAAGCACTTAACAATATGGCTGACAATAACATTAAGATAGGGCAAACACTTGTTATAGCCCGATAGCCTGTTAATTATTGTTAAAAAGTATGATTTGCCCGGCCTGTAAGTTTAGTTTTGGTGCTGTGAGTAAAAGGTGGTTAATATTTCTTTGTTTTTTTGGTTCGTTGTTGCATGCTGTTGCTCAGCAGAAACCTGTTGATGGTGTTGTGTTTGATAAAGATAGCAAAGAGCGCATAGCCAAAGTAAACATTGTAAATGCGCGAACCAAAGAGTCTATCTACAATAACCTGCAGGCCGAATTTCACATTAACGTTAAAATTGGCGATCAGCTTATTTTTAGCAAAGTTAATTATGCAAATGACACGGTAACGGTAAAAAATACGGGTTCTATTGCGGTGTACCTTAAGGCAACCAGTATTATGCTGAAACAGGTAGATATACACGATACACTGAAAACACCACTGGAGCGCTATCAAGCTACCCAAAGAGATTATACCAAGATATATGGATCATTAGGCAACCGTAGTATTTTAAGTACTTCGCCTTATGGCGGAGCGGGTATTAGCATCGATGCTATCTGGAATATGATAAGCCGCAGCGGCCGTAATGCGGAACGCCTTAAAGGAATTATAGAGCGCGATTATCACGAAAATATTATCGACTATCGGTTTAATAAAACCCTGGTTGGCAATATCACCGGTTTAACAGAACCAAAGCTTTCGGAGTTTATGCTGCGTTACAGGCCAGGTTACTACATGGTAGTTACAGCAAGCGATTACGATTTTATAGCCAGCATTAAGGCCAACTATCGCAGGTACTTGCGCAGTCCAAACAGACGTTATACCTTGCCGGTATTGCCCCATATAGTGCCAGATGATGAAAAAAAGTAGATACCCCATAATTGTGGCGCCTTTTTTAAAGGTTGCGGGTATAGCCTTATTTCCGTTTATATTGGTGAGCAACAAGCAACTTTTGGAGGATGAAGTTTTAATGCGGCACGAAACCATCCATTTAAAACAGGAAGCCGAATTATTAGTTATACCGTTTTATTTGCTTTATGCGTTAAGCTATTGCATAAATTTTGTGCGTTACAGAAATCATAGCCGGGCTTATGAAATGATATGGTTTGAGCGGGAAGCCTACGCCAATGAATACAATACCGATTATTTGTACAAAAGGAAGTTGTATGCATGGATAAATTATGTGAAATAACTGTAAGGCAGACATAATTATATTTTTCCTTTTTTTTAAAAGGGCATTTTTGTTTTTATTTGCTACTGAATGTTTAAACGCGTCTTTACCTCTCTCCTATTTTTATTTACGGTTATAACACTGCAGTCAAGGGCTCAGGTTACCGACAGCCTTCAGCATCATATAGATAGCCTGCAGCGGGCTGACAGCCTTAGGCGAATAGATAGCCTGGCTAAACTAGACACAGTTAAGATAGACACAGGAGTGCTTAATAAGTACCGGATAGATCTGCGCCGGTTTAAACTGCCTGTGGTAACAAAGCCATTTACCATCGAACAGAACTTGGTTCCGGTTGGTTTGCTTGATTATAAAGTATCGTACTGGCGCAAATGGATAACATTTGGTATCAATTTAAATCAGACGGCATTTAGTAATAACTGGAGTGGCGGGGGTGTAAACTCGCTAGCCATCGGCGGAAACTTCGACTATAAAACAGAATACAACAAAGCGCCTTTTGACTATACCAGTGAATTATTGTTGCTATATGGCAAATCGCACAACAAAGGGCAAACGGCGCGTAAAACGAACGACCGTATATTCTTCGATAACAAGATAGCAACCCAATTATCTAAAACATGGTATTTCTTCGGTTCGGTAAGTTTTGAGTCGCAATTTGACAAAGGTTTTCAGTACGATGACACCGGTACCTTACCTGGTTATCCGTTGCTGATCTCCAATTTTATGTCTCCCGGTTATGTTACCGAATCGTTGGGTTTTGAGTATAAGCCAAACAAGGTGTTCGATTTACGTTTGGGTACGGGTACCGCCCGCCAAACCTTTGTGTTAGATACAACACTTTACCGCAATTTGCCGCAAAATGACCCGAACAATCCAACAAGTTACGGGGTTAAAAAAGGCCATACTTTTTTAAACGAGCTGGCATTTCAAGCCGTGGCTGTTTATGATAAAGATATTATGCCAAACGTGCATTTAAATACACGATATGCATTGTTTATACCTTACGGCCGTTCACTCGAAAACATCGACCACCGTATTGATGCTGTTTTAACTGCAAAGGTGAACAAGCTTATAGCTGTAACAATTAATGCTACAGCGTTGTACGATAAAGATACCGCGCCAAAAATACAAGGCTCGGAAGGGTTGGCCCTGGGTGTAATCTACAAGTTTCCGTAAGTTAAGCGTGTTTCTTTTTGCGTAAGCTCTGGTAGTCGATATAATAAAGCACTTTTATCGAAAAGTTGTTGTTTTGCGGTTGGGTGAACGTATCATGCAAATTATATAGATAACCATTTCTCGCCTGATCGGTGTTGGTTTGTGACGAGCCCTTCCACGCCAAACTTAACTCACTACCAGGAGAAAATACCCAGGCATAGATCATATCCAGGTTCCAGGTGTTAAAGTTCTGATCGTTATCGTGGTTAAAGTTGGTCGAGGTAAGATCAACCAAAGCGCCATCTGGCGATAGGTTATAAAACTGCTTATTGTTTAGCTTGCTCCAGTAATGCCTTGCACGCAGGGTTAATCCCATAGTGTTATTAAAGGTGTATTTAAGATTAAATATGTTTTCGATGGTATGCACATTTCGCAATGCAAAAATTGGTGTAGTACCTGCGCTGTCGAGTGTCGAGAAGCCTGTATAGTTAATCCGCGGGCTGTAAATCACATCCTGTCCGAAAGAGAATTTGTTACTGATACGGAAAGTATAATAGGCTTCACTATCGTAACCATAGCCACTAAGCCGGTCTATTTTTCTGTAGAAATAAAATATACCTCCATAAAAACGTTTCGCCCTGTTACTGTTTATGCCGCCTCCAATACCAGCGCTTGCCGGGGTTTGATAAACAAGGCCGGCTACACGGGGCTCGTAAAAATCGTTTCCGGCTGCTTTATAGCTTAAATCGATATACCCTCGCCACAAACCCTTTTTGGTGGTAAAGTAATATTCACTATTAAAGTTAAGCGTCTGGTACGCACTCGGCTTGTATCTGCGCGAATAGTACACGTTACCATAAATACCCCAAGATGTAAAATAACGCTTCGGCTTGTAGCTGTTATAATACATATTAATATTGTGGTCGAAGTAATTGTTGTTGAACATAATACCCAGATCGTTTGAGCTGTATTTGCTGTCGACCAGGTCTTCGATAATATTCCAGGTAAAATTACCCAGCGTTTTGCCAGCGTTTATTTCATAGCTGTAACCGGTGGTTGTTTGCCTGTCGGTATAAAACAGGTTGCTCATCATGGCAAAGCCGCTCAGGTTGTAAGAGTTCTTCTTATTGTTAAGACTGAACACAAAGCCACCAACGTCGGCATTATAATCTTTGCCAAACCTATCAACATTGGTATTAATAAAAGTTACTGCCGAGTTGTTCTTCAGGTTTTGATCCAACACGATGATATTGTAGTTGGTAACAGGGCTGGTTTGTACCTTACGCGACGTATTAGTCACCGTATCCTGTATGGTGGCATAAGCCGGAGCGCTAACCGCGTTGAACACCCCAATACCCAAACCATTAGCCATACGCCCCGAAAATTTGGTGGCATTGTAAAGTTTGGTTTCGGTAGGGTTTTTAATAACGGCTTCGTTAGGCGCTAAATTATCATAAGCATTATTATAGTCAATCGGTTGGCCACCCACCCTGCGCGAATAAAACAGGTTACCCTTGTTAAATAACTCGGTGCCCTCTGTAAAGAAAGGCCGGTTCTCGTTGTACTTAACTTCGAAAGGGGTTAAATTAAGAATGCGGTTGTCCGATTGCACCTGCCCAAAATCAGGTATCAACGTCATGTCGAGCGTAAAACTGGCGTTAATGCCATATTTAACATCCATACCACCGTTAAAAGAGTTGGTAGTGTTTTTTACACCGGTAGTATTGTATGGATAATGGTTTACATAGGTAGATGCATAAGGGTAAAACGCTAACCTTACCGGTGGTGTAACCTTTTCTATCCCGGTAAGTTCACCTTCCTGGTTTATAAAGCCGTTTTTCTTCGGGTCTATCTCATTCCAGAATAATTGCTTTTGTTCGAAGTTTCGCTTTCGCACAAAGTTTAAGCCCCAGGTTTGCACCTCTTTATTAGCAAAACGCAGCGCCGAATACGGGATCTTAAACTCGGCCGTCCAGCCTTGATTGTCAACCTTCACTTTGCTTATCCACACCGAGTTCCAGTTAGGGTCTTCATTTCCCTGGTTAGAGTATTTAGCGTCAAACTGTACGCCCGCTGCGGTAACATAAAAGCCGCTGCCGTTAATGCGGTCGAGGTAGGTATCTAATACAATACCCAAAAAATCGTCATTGGCAATATTGTCGCGGGTGGTTAGCTCGCGGGCTACTTTATCGGCCGATGTTTCATACATCCGGGCACCCACATAAATAGCTTCGTTATCGTAAATTATTTTTATCTCGGTACGTTCTTCCGGCTTTTCATGCCTGCCCGAAGTAGGGTTTAGTTCAACAAAATCGGTTGCTATCGGAACATTTTTCCAGACATCGTCGTCCAGGCTGCCATCTATTTTAGGAGCAACGGTAGTTTTAATGGCCGCCAGTTTTCTGATAACAGGCTGAGAGATAGCCGAAAAACTAATTAAAATAAAGAATAAGAGCGTATAAAATCTGGGCATAAACGGTTAGCAAGAACAAGCATAAGATGCGTTTCGTAAGTAAATAGTTACACTTTGATAATTAAAAGTTTTACTATGCAAGTTGATACGGTGGAATAAATTCAAAATCATAACTTTGTAGTCCTCAAAAAACTGAGATAAAAGAGGTTGACCAGATATGTTTGAAAATCTTTCGGATAAGCTCGACAGGGCGTTTAAGGTTCTAAAAGGACAAGGAAGTATAAGCGAGATCAACGTGGCCGAAACCATGAAGGAAATTAGAAAAGCCTTACTGGATGCCGACGTTAACTATAAAACTGCAAAAGCATTTACTGATGATGTAAAGCAAAAGGCTTTAGGTGAAAACGTGTTAACCACCATTTCGCCGGGGCAATTGCTTACCAAAATCATGAATGATGAGCTGACTGCTTTAATGGGTGGCAGCACTGCCGAGCTGAATTTATCAGCTTCACCAACCATTATTTTAATAGCGGGCTTAAACGGTGCGGGTAAAACCACCTTTACCGGTAAGCTAGCCAACTATTTAAAAACACAACTAAAAAAGAAACCTCTATTGGTTGCCGACGACGTTTATCGCCCGGCGGCGATTGATCAGTTAGAGGTTTTGGGTACCCAGATAGGCGTACCGGTATATGCTAACCGCGAGTCGAAAGATCCGGTTGCTATTGCTTTAGAAGGTATTGCACAGGCTAAAGCAAACGGCCATAACGTGGTGATTATTGACACCGCCGGTCGTTTGGCTGTGGATGAGGCCATGATGCAAGAGATTGAGCGCGTTAAAGCGGCTACCCAACCACATGAAATTTTGTTTGTGGTTGATGCCATGACCGGTCAGGACGCGGTGAACACAGCCAAGGTATTTAACGACCGTTTGGACTTTACCGGTGCGGTGTTAACCAAGTTGGATGGTGACACCCGTGGTGGTGCCGCGCTTTCTATCAAATCTGTTGTAAGCAAGCCGATCAAATTTATCGGTACAGGCGAAAAGATGGAAGCGCTAGATGTGTTCCACCCGGATCGTATGGCCTCCCGTATTTTGGGCATGGGCGACGTGGTTTCCCTGGTAGAGCGTGCTCAGCAACAATTTGACGAACAACAAGCTGCGGAACTCCAAAAGAAGATCCGTAAGAATAAATTCGACTTCAACGACTTCTATAGCCAGATACAGCAGATCAAGAAAATGGGTAACATGAAAGATCTGATGGGCATGATACCGGGTGTTGGTAAAATGATGAAGGACGTAGAGGTAGATGATAACGCTTTTAAAGCTATCGAAGCCATTATCCAATCAATGACTCCATTTGAGAAAGAAAACCCGGATAGCATTAATCAGAGCCGCCGTACCAGGATCTCAAAAGGATCGGGTACAGACATTGCTGAAGTTAACCGCCTGATTAAGCAGTTTGAAGACATGCGCAAGGTGATGAAACAAATGAGCAACCCTGCCGCGATGGCCAACATGATGCGCAGAATGCCGAAAATGTAATTAAGAAGAGAGTCAGGAATCGAGAATCAAGAGACAAGACTTTGTTATATAAAAAGGGCTGTGAAATATTTCACAGCTCTTCTTGTTTTATAATTATCGTTTGTATGTTTATTGGAACTTTAAACCTCTTCAATGAAAATAAAAAAGATCCAGCTTAAGAATGGATACAAACGATTTTACGATTTAACCATCGATTTAGGAGATAATCCCAAAAGAATAATAGCTTTAGTAGGGCCAAATGGTTGTGGAAAAAGTAGTGTTTTTGATGGAATGTTGTTTCTCAATAGCGCTTATGGATCCCTGGGTAATAAAGGAGGTCGAAACTATGAGTTTCATTCTATGAAACGAGAGCCAAACTATACCTATCAAAACATTCTTTTAGATTTTGTAGACGGAGATTATGAAAGTGTTAGACGTAAAAAAGAAGTGTCGGGGAAGGAAAAAACTCTTCTGTCTTTTAGAAGCCCATATCGTTACAACTCAAGTTTAAAAGTTGAACAATCAAGGGCGATAACAGAGCTTAGATTGAATTCCTATGGAGCAAGTTCATCAGCGGACATTGATGATAAGATGGAAGAGAATTATAGACGTTTAAATATTAAATATAATAAATATTTAAACCATGCAGATTGCAGGCCCAGTGAAGCAAAACAAAAAATAATAGGCGACTTAAACAACTCGTTAAAAAGATGCCTTGATTTAGAAATCGTTAGTTTGGGAGATATAGAAGCAAGTCAAGGAACTATATTTTTTAAAAAATCTGATCAGGGGGTTCAATTTGAATTTAATGTTTTGTCTTCTGGCGAAAAAGAAATTGTGGACATCTTATTGGATTTGTATTTAAGACAAGAAGAATATGACGACACAGTTTTTTTATTTGATGAACCCGAGTTACATATAAATACATCAATACAAAAAAATCTTTTGCTGGAAATAAATAAATTGATTGGCCCTAACTGTCAAATATGGTTAGCGACCCACAGTATTGGATTTTTAAGGGCTTTACAAAATGAGCTAAAAGATGAATGCGAAATAATACAATTTAAAAAAGGAACAGACTGGGGCTCAACCGCACATGTCTTAAAACCAATAAGGAAGACGAGAGCAAAATGGGCAGAAATATTTGAAACCGCCTTAGACGATTTAACAGGCTTAATAAGCCCCAAAAGAATAATATATTGCGAGGGTAGAGATTTGCCAGGATTCCGTGGGCAGGAAAGAGGTTTTGATGCAAAGGTTTTCAACAATGTGTTTAATGATAAATATCAGGATACATTATTTATATCCAGTGGTGGCAATACAGAATTAGATCAACGTAGTAGCGTTGCTTTAGCTATACTAACTAAAGTGTTTTCCGATATTGAAATACTTGTATTAAAAGATAGGGATGTGTCTTCTGGAAGACCAAATTCTTTAGCAGACAGAGAACTTTATTTAAAAACAAATCCCGAAAATCATCGAATGTTAATAAGGTGGGAAATCGAAAATTATCTTTTCGATAAAGAGGTGTTAAAAAAATTCAGTCAAAGCAGCGGGATAGTTTTTGATGAAGTAGAATATGATAAATTAGTTACTGATATTGAAAACCAAGATGTAAAAAAGGAAGTGGCTAAAATCAAAAACATTTGTGGTATGACAACCAGTATAAATCCAGAATCCTTTAAGCTATCATTATCAGAAATAATAACAGAAGATATGGCAATTTATAAGGAGTTGGAGAAATGTATATTTTAGTCTTATTGTAAATTATAATAACACAAGAAGGGCTGTGAAATATTTCACAGCCCTTCTTGTGTTATCTTGATCCCCGGCTCTTGATTCTATCAAGGGGCCGGGGGGCTCAGATAAGTTGCCAATTGCGTAATGCTTTTGGCGGCAACATCAATCTGTTGTTTTAATTCTATCCAGTTCCGTTGTTCGATAGACTCACGGATACCTGGTAAGGTTTTTACGCCGTAACCGGTATAGAACCCCGGGGCGTAGATAGTATGCTTAAACCATGGGCGACGCGGTAGCCCCTCGGCAGAAAGTAACTGCTGCTCGGCGCGGTAAAGCTTTTGGTTAAGCGCATCCTGATCTTTGCCAGATTGTGCGGCTTGCTCCCACTCTGTACTTAATTTATCAGTGCTTTGTTTCAGGCTTTCCAGTGCGCTGGTAAGCGGACCGAAATCTATCGTCGGAACTTCTGACTTAATTTCGGGCTGCGGCAAATGCTTGTCTGGATCGTATGATAAACCGAATTGGTTTGATTTGATCAGGCTGTTGTTCATCGCGGTGCTTTCGCGCATTTGGTCGGCAAGTTCTTTTACCTCACTGCCGTATTTAGCAATGGTGCTGTATAAACTACGAAAATCGAAAGGCAGCACATCGGCATTGGCCATACGTAAAGTGGCGCGACCGGCTACCGATGCCAATGCAGGTCCATACTCGAAATCGTGATCTTTAAAACGGGAATAGCTATCGTACGAATCGTAAATAGAGTGGTAATCGCCGCTTGGATCTTCGCCACCAAAGCCCAGATCTAAGGTGGTAATACCCAAGTGTTGTAAGAAGCCAGAATAGTCAGAGCCCGAACCAAGCGCACCAAGGCGAACATTCTTCCGATCCATAATTTCTTTTTTGGCTTTGACAGACGATGCGTTTACCAGATCGCGTGCTTTAGCGCGTTCGTAAACACTCACTTTAGTTTGCGGGTCGGTAACGGCCTGTTCTATCTCGGTCATAAAGCCTTCGAGCGCATGCGAACCTTCGGCACCTAAAAAGCCGCGACCGTTGCTATCAGAGTTAATGTAAACCACAGCTTTTTGTTGTAGCTCTTTAGCGTGGTCTTCAGCGTATTCTGTAGAACCTATTAAGCTTGGTTCCTCGCCATCCCACGAGCAAAATACAATGGTACGTTTTGGCTTCCAGCCGGTCTTAAGCAAATCGCCCATGGCTTTGGCTTCATCCAACATGGCCGATTGTCCGCTGATCGGATCGCTTGCACCGTTAACCCATGCATCGTGGTGGTTGCCGCGAAGAACCCATTCGTCGGGATATTTCGACCCCTTTATTTTGGCAATTACATCATAACAAGGCACCATATCCCAGTTGAATGTCAGTTTTAAGTGAACGGTAGTTTTACCTGGCCCAATGTGATAGGTTATTGGCAAACCACCCCGCCAATCTGCCGGTGCTACCTGGCCTTCCAATGCGGTTAAGAAAGGTAATGCATCGTGGTAACTGATTGGCAGAACTGGAATCTTTAAAATGGTCGGCGCTTCTGAACGATCCAGTCGTTTAGCATCTTTAGTGGCACCTACGTAAGGTGTAAGCGGATCGCCGGGGTAAATTACCATATCCAATACAGAACCGCGTTGTACGCCATACTCGCCTTTATAAGCGCCTTTTGGATATACATCGCCCTGGGTAAAACCATCGTCTTTCGGATCAGAGTAAATGATACAGCCAATAGCGCCATGTTCATAAGCTACTTTGGGTTTGATACCCCTCCATGAGCGGCCGTATTTAGCAATCACTATTTTGCCCTTTACATCAACGCCCATTTTTTGTAGTTGATCGTAATCATCAGGCAAGCCATAGTTTACAAACACCAGCTGACCGGTTACATCGCCGTCGGCACTCCAGGCATTGTAGGTTGGCAATTGCCCGTCTTGTCCCGATGTGGCATCTTCTGCCAAAGCCGGTTCTTTTAATATGGCCGTGTAGGGCGTTGGTCCGGTCATTTCCAGCACACGCGTTTTGGGTGTTGGAAACAGTACGTTATAGGTTTCGATGTGTGCATCCAAACCATAGCTTTTGTATTTAGCTAAAATGGCGTCGGCCACAGCTTTGCCGCCCGGAGAACCTAAATGGTGCGGATATGCCGAAAGCTGTTTTATGGTTTCGCCAATGCGTTTGGCGCTAAGCGATTGGTCGAACTGTTTTTCGTACTGCAGTTCTTTTTCTGCCGATGCTGACGAAAAGCCGCTGATCGTTGTTTGCTGTGCCTGTGCGAAGGCCGCGATGGAGAGAAAAGCAAGTGTAAAAGTTTTCTTCATGCCGTAGTTTTAAGGGGTGACAGGTGAAAATATTGATTTAATGCGACTTATACTCGCAATTTTATGAAAAACCGGAATGTTTCATCGGATTTGTTACATGGAAACAAAAAATCACGGTTGATGTTAATGGATAACAATTAAAGCGGAAATATATGCAATGGTTTGGCGGTAAAGAAAGCGACAATGTTGAAGAAGGCAGCAGCCGTGGCGGCGGCCGGGGTTTAGCCTTCGGCGGCGGTATAGTTGGGGTAATTGGTGTGGTATTTTATTTGTTTACGGGCATTAACCCATCATCGCTAATTGGTAATGGTGGTAATCAGATGGGAGCAAGCGATCAGCAGAATACCAAAGTAACCCATGCCCGTACCAAAGAAGAAAAGCTGGCCAGCATGACTTTTCGCGGTACAGAGGAAGTTTGGGACAGCCTTTTCCGTGCAGCGGGAAAAACCTACCAGAAACCAACCCTGCACTTTTTTAGCGGCGGCGTTGACGCCGGCTGCGGTTTCGCCAGTTCAGCAACCGGACCATTTTATTGCCCGCAGGACGAGAAGGTATATATCGATCTTTCTTTCTATAACGAACTAAGCCAGCGCTTCGGCGCACCTGGCGAGTTTGCCCAGGCCTATGTGATAGCCCACGAAGTAGGCCATCACGTTCAAAACCTGTTAGGCACCTCGCAAAAAGTTGAGAATGCCGAAAGCCAGGCCGGCAGCGAAGCCGAACGCAACAAATACTCCGTAGCCCTCGAACTGCAGGCCGATTTCTACGCCGGTATTTGGGCCCACTACGAAAACCTGTACCACCAAAATGGCCTTGTGTTAGACACCGACGACATAGAAAGTGCCCTCAATGCCGCCCACCAGATAGGCGACGACAACCTCCAAAAGCAAGCCGGCCAATCCGTACAACCCGACTCGTTCACCCACGGCACCTCCGCCCAGCGGATGTACTGGTTTAAACGCGGTTTTGAAACCGGAGATTTAAGTAAGGGAAATACTTTTAGGGAGATGGGGTTGTAGGGGAAATTAAAAAACTGAAATTAAGAAATTGAAAAGTTTTACCTTCATGCCATTATCATGAAGGAGTTATTTCAATATATAGTTAACGATTATCAAGAAGCATATGGGCAAGATTTTGCTAATCATCGTCTTGGAAAAGTTTTAAGAAAGACGTTACCAGAAGCTATAAATGAAATACTTGATATAACTCGTTATAAAGTTCAAGGTTCATCTGGTCAGGGAGTTTGGGCCGCATGCCCATGGATTGCAATTTTCGATACATTGATAACAAGATCGGCTCAATCAGGATATTATCCCGTTTTTTTATTTAAAGATGATATGTCTGGGTTTTATTTATCTCTTAACCAAGGCGTAACAAGTCTTGATAAAGTTTATAAAAGAGATACAAAAGATATTTTAAAGATAAGAGCGCAAGATTTTAGAGCACAAATTGGGATTGATAACATAAAATTTACGGAAATGGATATTAGATTAAGGACGCTTAAATCCACGACTTCTAAATATCCTAAATTGTATGAGGCAGGAAATATCATCGCCAAATATTATCCTTCTGATAATATTCCAGAGAAAGAGTTATTACAGCAGGATATAACTGATATTCTGATGATTTATAAAATGTTATGCTATAACGACGGGATTTCGTCCAGTAAAATTGAAGTTGAAAGCGACGAGGAAAATTATACTGGTTTCGAAAACCTAAGGAATTTTCGGTTCCATAAAAGATTGGAAAGAAATGTTCAGTTATCAAAAAAAGTTAAAAAGGCTCAAGGTTATAATTGTAAAGCTTGTGGGATTAACTTTGAAAATGCTTACGGAACACTGGGAAGAAATTTTATCGAAGCCCACCATCTTAAGCCAATATCGCTATTGACCGGAGATCAAGTGCAATTAAATGCAAAAAAAGATTTTGCTGTATTGTGTTCTAACTGCCACAGCATGATACATAAATACCAAGACCCGAGTGATCTGGACGGGTTTAGGAAACTATTGAAATACAACTATAAACATAAATGAAACACTACCCCTACCTGCTACTACTTTTTGTTTTAACCCTAGCGGCTTGTAAGTCTAAAAAGAAACTTGTTGATCCGGCTGCTGCGGCTAATAAGAGCTTTTACCAATCGCAAGTTGATAGTTTAGTTGATGTGACTAAACAAATGAACCCAGCTATGCTGACGGATAGCTTGGGTCAGCCTATCCCGTCGGAGTTTATTGGTACCGTGAATTTGAACTTGCGAAAACCAAACTATGTAATATTGCATTATACTGCGCAAGATTCGTTGCAGGAAACCATCCGCACTTTTAGCCTTCGCCGCACACAGGTGAGCGCGCATTATGTGGTTGGCAAAGATGGTAAGGTGGTGCACATGCTTAACGACTACCTTCGGGCATGGCAAGCCGGTATAAGTAAATGGGGAAGTGTTACCGACATGAACAGCTGCTCTATCGGTATCGAAATAGATAACAACGGAAACGAGCCCTACAGCGAACCACAAATCAAAAGCCTGTTAATCCTGCTGGCCCAGTTGAAGAAGAACTATAATATTCCACAGGCTAATTTTATCGGTCATGCAGATATTGCACCGGGCCGTAAACCAGACCCCGGACCATATTTTCCATGGAAGCGCCTTGCTGCAAAAGGCTTCGGCTACTGGAGCGACGATATTGTTGTTCCGGCTCCCGATAATTTCGATTATGTAACCGCGCTACGGTTAATTGGTTACGATACCCGAAATATCACCAATACCATAGATGCCTTTAAACGCCACTTTGTACAAACAGACCTCAGCCCCCAAATGACACAGCTGGACCTGAATATTTTGTACAACGTTTATAAGAAATATTGAGCCCCCCGGCCCCCTAAAGGGGGAGCAGGAGTTTTATTTGCTATAAACAGAAAGGCTGCGAAGATGATTCGCAGCCTTTCTGTTTTGTCTTATTTCAGGCCTCTCTTACACTCCCCCTTTAGGGGGCCGGGGGGCTTATTTTTTAGCCCATCCGTCTTTCAAAGTCACGGTGCGGTTAAACACCAGCTTGTCAGCGGTTGAGTTTTTGTCGAGGGTAAAATAGCCTTTGCGGATAAACTGGTACCCTTTACCCGGGATGGCGGTAGCCAGGTCGGGTTCGATAAAGGCATTGATCACTTGCAGGCTGTCTGGATTAAGGTATTCTTTAAAGTCACCCTCTTCGCTCGATGGGTCTTCTACTTTAAACAAACGATCGTACAGGCGAACTTCTGCTGTTTTAGCATGCGGAACGCTTACCCAATGGATAGTACCCTTTACGTTGATGCCGCTGGTATCGCTGCCAGATTTAGATTCGGGCAGGTAAGTACAATGAATTTCGGTGATATTGCCGTCGGCATCTTTCACGCAGCTCTCGCCTTTAATAATGTAGGCATTCTTTAGCCTTACCATCAGGCCTGGTCCTAAACGGAAAAATTTCTTCGGAGCAACTTCCATAAAGTCTTCACGCTCGATATAAATTTCGCGGCTAAACGGAATATCACGACCGCCTTCTCCGCCTTCAACCTCTGGGTTGTTTTCACCGTGAAGAACTTCGGTTTGGCCTTCGGGGTAATTATCAATGATCAGTTTCACCGGATCTAACACTGCCATACGACGCCATGCTGTTTTATTCAGATCTTCACGGATGCAGAATTCCAGCAAGCTCAGGTCGATAATGTTTTCGCGTTTAGCTACACCAATGCGCTCGCAAAACTCGCGAATAGAGGCAGGTGTATAACCGCGGCGACGTAATCCGCTGATGGTAGGCATGCGCGGATCATCCCAGCCATCAACATGACCCTCTTTAACCAATTGCAACAGTTTACGCTTGCTCATAACAGTATAGGTCATGTTCAAGCGCGCAAACTCATATTGATGCGATGGAAAAATTTCCAGCTCTTGTATAAACCAATCGTATAATGCACGGTGCGGTATAAACTCCAACGTACATACCGAATGGGTAATCTCCTCAATAGCGTCCGACTGGCCATGCGCAAAATCGTACATTGGGTAAATGCACCATTTGTCGCCCGTGCGGTGATGATGCGCATGTTTTATGCGGTACATAATCGGGTCTCGCATGTGCATATTAGGCGATGCCAGGTCTATTTTGGCACGCAGTACCTTAGCACCGTCGGGATATTTACCATTCTTCATGGCTTCAAACAGTTCCAGGTTTTCTTCAACACTGCGGCTGCGGTATTGGTTCGGTTTACCTGGTTCGGTTGGTGTACCTTTTTGGGTAGCAATTTCTTCGGCAGTGCTATCATCTACATAAGCCAATCCTTTACGGATCAGCGCTTGTGCGAAGGCATAAATTTTATCGAAATAGTCTGACGCATAAAGCTCGTTGGCCCATTTAAAGCCCAGCCAGCTAATGTCTTCCTTAATGCTGTCAACATACTCTGTATCTTCGGTAACGGGGTTGGTATCGTCGAAACGAAGATTGGTTTGGCCGTTGTAACGCTGTGCTAAACCAAAGTTTAGGCAAATAGATTTTGCATGGCCAATGTGCAGATAACCATTAGGCTCGGGTGGGAAACGTGTATGCACACGGCCTCCGTTTTTACCCTCGCGGATATCTTCTTCAACAATCTCTTCTATAAAATTCAACGATCTTTCCTCGCTCATAAAAATAAAATATACTTGAAAGGCAAATTTAGCAAAAAAATCAGGGTAAAAGGTTTTGCGTTGGACGTTATACGTTTTACGTATTCTTCCCGCGCTTAGCGGCAATAAAAACCTCTAACCGATAACGTCCAACGTCTTACGTATTCTTTGTACATTTACCCGACAATAAACTCGTTTTACATGGGTGAACGCCAATTTAACCGCCCCATAAGGGTATTAGTTGCTAAAGTAGGATTAGACGGGCATGATCGCGGTGCGCGTATCATCGCCACTTCGCTGCGCGACGCCGGGATGGAGGTGATTTATACCGGCCTACGCCAAACGCCCGAAATGGTGGTAAATACCGCCTTGCAAGAGGATGTGGACGCCATCGGAGTTTCTATTCTTTCGGGGGCGCACATGACGGTATTTCCGAAAATTATTAAATTGATCAAAGAAAAGCAGATGGATGATGTACTGCTTACCGGTGGCGGGATAATACCAGAAACAGATGCCCGCGAACTACAACAAATGGGGGTTGGTGAGCTCTTCCCTCCTGGTACAGCCACGGCAAAAATTGTTGATTATATAACCGGCTGGGTGCAACAACACCGTAATTTTTAACAACTTTATGGAATATCAAAATCTATTAATCGAAGATAAAAACCGTATCCGATATATTACTATTAATCGCGAAAGCAAGTTAAATGCCCTTAACCAGCAAACGCTTAGCGAATTGCATAATGCTTTTATGGATGCTTTCGGCAACAAAAACATCGGCGGGGTTATAATTACCGGTGCCGGACAAAAAGCTTTTGTTGCAGGTGCAGATATTGCCGAATTTGTTAACTTAGACCAAAACCAGGGTGCCGAACTGTCCCGAAAGGCACATATCAATGTTTTTGATCTGATTGGTAATGGCGGCAAACCTGTGGTTGCAGCAATAAATGGCTATGCCTTAGGCGGAGGCCTGGAGTTGGCTTTGGCGAGCCATATACGCATTGCGGCCAATAACGCAAAAATGGGCTTGCCCGAAGTAACACTGGGTTTGATACCGGGATATGGTGGCACGCAAAGGCTTACTAAGTTGGTTGGCAGCGGCAAAGCGCTGGAAATGATCTTAACCGCCGATATGATAACCGCCGACGAGGCTTACCGGGTTGGTTTAGTTAATTACGTGGTGGGTTCGGATGAACTGATTTTAAAGGCCGAAGAAATTTTAGGCAAAATTTTACAACGGGCGCCTTTAGCCATTGCTGCAGCCATTGAAGCTGTAAATGCTGCAGGAACGGCACAGGGGTTTGAAACAGAAATAAACGCTTTTGGCAAATGTTTTGCCACTGCAGATACAAAAGAAGGCATTGCTGCTTTTTTGGAGAAGCGCAAAGCGAATTTTAAAGGTGAATAGAATAATTTATAACAAAATCGCCTTTGTTTTCGTATGCCAATAATAAAATTAACAAATTTGTAATGACCTATTAGTCATCTACATTTACCTTTTACGAAGTTTAGTGCCGATATGAAAAAGATTCTCATCGTTGATGATGAAGTGAACACCGCGTTATTGTTATCGAAGTTTCTTACCCGTAATGGGTTCGAAGTTTCGACAGCTTCTAATGGAAGCAGCGGGATGGAGTATCTTAAGAATGGAGAATACGATCTTGTGTTATGCGATTTCAGGCTGGAGGATACCGATGGCCGCGAAATGCTTAAAAATATTAAAGCGCAGTATCCTAAAACCGGAGTAATTATTATTACCGGCTACTCGGATATAAAAATGGCTGTCGAGCTCATTAAAATGGGGGCTTATGATTATATAACCAAGCCGCTATATCCCGATGAGATTCTGAATACCATTACCAAGGCGATAGAAACCCACAACGCTTTGATGGCCGAATCTGACGACGATCAGGCCGCTGTATTGCCTTCAAAATCTTCAGGCAGTAAAGAAAAGCAGGTAATGGCCAGCGAGTTTGTGGTGGGTAAAAGTAAAGCATCTAAAGAGCTATTACGCCAGATAGAACTTGTTGCCCCAACCAATTACAGTGTAATTATTTTGGGCGAAAGTGGCACAGGTAAAGAGTCGGTTGCAAAAAGCATTCACTTAAATAGCCCTCGCCGCGACCAGCCATTCATTGCGATGGATTGTGGATCACTTACAAAAGAATTAGCCCAGAGTGAGTTTTTCGGTCACGAAAAGGGATCGTTCACGGGCGCGCTGTATACCAAAATCGGTCATTTCGAAATGGCCAACGGAGGCACCCTTTTCCTCGATGAGGTGGGTAACCTTTCATACGATATCCAGGCAGCTTTGCTGCGCACCGTGCAGGAGCGTAAAGTAAAGCGCATAGGCAGCACCAAAGAGATTGATTTGGATGTACGCATTATTGTGGCCACCAACGAAAACCTGATGGACGGTATTCAGCGAGGCAAATTCCGCGAGGATCTTTACCACCGTTTTAACGAGTTTACCATCTATATGCCGCCATTGCGCGATCGCGGTACAGATATTATGCTGATGGCTGATCACTTCTTGAAGATCGCAAACAAAGAATTAGGCCGTGATGTGAAAAACTTTGCGCCAGACGTAGAAGAAAGCTTTATGAGCTATCGCTGGACGGGCAACATCCGCGAGCTGAAAAACGTGATCAGAAGAGCAACCCTGCTAACTGAGGGTGAAACTGTACAATCCAAAGCACTGCCGCTCGAGATTTCTAATTATAGCAAGATCTCGCCCCTGGTAGAGCATACACATCATCACCATAATACCGAAACAACGCCAGCGCCAACGGCAAAAGAGCATAGAACCGATTTGAAGAATGCAGCACTCGAAGCTGAGTATGATACCATATTGAAGGTTTTGCGCGAGGTTAACTTTAACAAAACCAAGGCAGCCGAGATACTGAACATCGACCGCAAAACCTTGTATAACAAGATGAAAGCCATTAATATAGGTAAATAGTTATGGCAGATGATAACGGAAAAAGCGGCTCGGAAAAGACCGGCCTGGCCATGGTGAAGCATGATATCAGAAACCAGCTTTCTAACATGACGCTTTGTGTTGAGCAGTTAAGGTTTGAGCTGCCCGACGTTAGTGACGACATCCTGTTTTACATAGATACCATTGCTGCGGGGTGTGTTAAGATTAACGAACTGCTTAAAAAAACAGACGAACAGCGTCTGTAAATATCAATTTTGTTGCGGTAAAACTTAAAGGGTTTGTAGCTGTATTAGTATTATTCAACAACTTTACGGGATCGATAAAGGCGGGATGGCACATACAAGGCTACTTATACACTTATGTCTATTTTCAATTACAGGCAGCGCAATAATATAATTCTCATCAGCATTGTGGTGCTGGGGTGTTTACTCATATACTCACTTGCGTCGCTGTTTAGCGCCATATTGGGGGCCATTGTGCTTTTTACCATTTTCAGGCCGGGTTATCTTTACCTTACCGAAAAACGCCAGTGGAACCATGCGCTTACCGCGCTGATGTTTATCTTCCTTTCGCTCATCGTGATTGTGATCCCATTTCTGTCGTTGAGCATTATGGTGCTTAGTAAAATTGCAGCAATTAGAGACGATCCCTTTTTCATCGATCAACTGATATTAAAAGCTAACGCCTTTACCGGATCAACATTTAATCAACCCCACCTTATTGATGATTTTTTGAAGAAGGTGAGCGTATATGCAACAGATCTTTTTCCATCCATTGTTAGTGGCGCAGCGAGCATTTTGTTAACCCTGCTGATGTTATATTTTCTGCTGTATTTTATGCTCACGCAGATCTATGAATTTGAGGCGGGGCTTTTAAAATATGCCCCCTTCCGCGAGCAGCATGCGCTAAAGTTTGCAGTAGCCCTGCGTAATGCTACTTATTCAAATGTATTGGGCCAGGGTATTATTTCTGTTGTGCAGGGCGGCCTGTTAGCCAACGGGTTTTGGATTGTAGGGATACCCGATGCTTTGTTTTGGGGTGTTATAGGAGCTTTCATTTCATTTTTGCCTGTGGTAGGTGCGCCAACGCTTTCTATCCCGGCAGGGATATATTTGATTATGCTGGGCAGCACCTGGAAAGGTATTGGTATTATGGTGTATGGCCTGTTGTTTATTGGCAATGTGGATAACGTGTTGCGAATGATTATTAACAAACGTATTGGTAATACGCACCCCATTATTTCTATTATTGGTGTGTTTATCGGTTTGCCGCTTTTTGGTATTTTAGGCCTGGTTTTCGGGCCGGTATTGCTGTCGTACTTTTTGCTGCTGGTAGAAATTTATGAGACAAACCGCCTCGCTGCCGACAGGCTCGACCGGATAAAAACAGGGCCGGATATTTAGGTGGTAACACTAATATCAACGTTGCAAACGTTATTGCATTTGGTTGGCAAAGCCAATTAAATTTGCAGCAATTACAAACAAAAACTCAACTTAAAAATTATAATACTATGAACAATAACTCAAAAACTATCCTGGCCCTTATTGCAGGGTTAGCAGCAGGTGCCGCATTAGGTATATTGTTTGCACCCGATAAAGGTGACGATACACGAGACAAGCTTGCTGACTCATTAAAGGGCTTAAGCGATTCTATTAAAGAAACCGCAGGCAAAGAAATTGAAAACCTGCTGGGCTTAAAAGATAAGTTAGTAGATAACATCAAAACTAAAATTCAAGGAGCCGAAGACGAGTATCAGGACGATCTGGAACACGCATAAGTAAAATAAAATCGAATACAGTCCCGGGATTTACCCCGGGACATATTTTAATATAATGGAAGAACAAGAACAAAAACAACAAATGCACCCGCCTATTTTGGAGCAGTTGACAGAATACGCCGAAACGCGTATTAAACTGGTTAAATATAAGGCAATAGATAAAAGCACTTCAGTTGCGGCAGGAGTTGTTACAGATATGGCTATTATGATTTGCCTGCTGTTAACCTTTTTGTTCGCCAGTTTTACGCTTGCGCTTTTTTTGGCCGATGTTTTCCACTCCTACTGGAAAGGCTTTGGTTCTGTTGCCTTAATTTACCTTTTGATTGCCATTATTGTAATGGCCGCCAAGGGCAGTTTAAAGCAGCCAATTGTTAACGCATTGATCAAAAAAATATTTAGCGAAAATTAATGATGGATATAACTGTTAGAACTATAAGTGATCTGCATAGCGAAATTATAAGGCTCGAAAAGCTGAAGCAACAACAGGAAATAGACCTTAAACAGAGGTTTAGTAGTCCATCGTCTATATTTTCGATCGTAAAAAGTTTCTTCCCACGGTCTAATAAAGGCGGTAGCAGCATTCTGGATCAAGACTTTTTAGGTCTGATATCGCGTGTAGCTTTGCCATTTACACTAAACCGCACCCTGTTTAAGGGTTCTGGCTTTTTAGTTAAAACGCTGGTTGGTTTGGTTTCGCAAAAGGCATCGACCTATATCAGCGAAGATTCTGTAACCGGCGTTTGGGATAAAGCCAAAGGGTTGATTACGGGCCTGCTTAGCAAGAAAAATAAAAAGCCCGCTCCTGCTCCGGAGCCGGATTTTTCGAAGGCGTCCTGACAGAATCTATCATTTCTATCTTTTAGGCTCTTAGCTGTAAGTAAAACTTTATTTTTGCACTTTATTATTTAAAGTGGGAAAAGATAAATTAAAGCGATTTGCTGAGATAGAAACGTTTGATAATGTTTTACAATTAGATGCCGGCAAACCTTATAAAGGTCAATGGGCTAAGGAATTTTTTAAAAACGACAACCCTGTTGTTTTAGAACTGGCTTGCGGTAAAGGTGAATACACCGTTAACCTGGCCAAAATGTTTCCGGATAAAAACTTTATTGGTGTCGACTACAAAGGCAACCGCATTTGGCGCGGTGCCAAAACGGCTATAGAAGAAGGAATTAAAAACGTTGGCTTTCTGCGGATACAGATTGAGCAAATTGTTGAATACTTTGCCAATAATGAAATCGACGAGATTTGGATTACTTTTCCTGATCCGCAACCGCAGATTAGTAGAGAGAAAAAGCGCTTAACCTCTCCCCGCTTCCTGGATTACTACCGCCAGATTTTGCGCCCGGGTGCATTTATCAATCTTAAAACAGATAACGATGGCCTGCACGAATACACCGCACAGGTTATTGCAGATCAAGGTTTAAAACTTTACGCAAAGACGGAAGATGTTTACCATTCAGAGTTTTTGAACGAGGTATTGGATATCAAAACCTACTACGAGAAAAAATACCTGAAGCACGACAAGAATATTAACTATTTGAAGTATTCGCTAACTTAGTATTTATGGATGATCCTAATTTTTTCAATCACATTTACGAAGTTACCCGGCAAATTCCGGCCGGGCGTGTAACTTCTTATGGTGCCATTGCCAAATTTTTAGGATCGCCCAATTACTCTCGCATGGTTGGCCGCGCTATGGGCGAATGCGGAAAGGCCAAACCACCAGTGCCCTATCATCGGGTGGTGAATAGCACGGGCCACCTTACCGGCGACCCATCCGCAGCAACGCGCAGGCGGGAGTTGCTGCAAGAAGAGGGCGTATCTGTGAAAGAAGATAAGATCCAGAACTTTAAAAAAGTATTCTGGGATCCATCTAAAGAAATTAACTACGAATAGTCTTGAAGTCCTCTCCTATGGAGAGGATTATGCATTGTTAATTTTTAGGTTATTTGTATGCACGAGGGCTTCGCCATTTAGGTGAGGCTATATATACTCCAGCAATTCCATCCTATTCCCAAACGGATCTAAAAACGAAAACCTACGGCGGCCGGCAATGTCGCGTTGTTTTTGAATAGTAACCCCGTTGGTTATTAGATGAGCCCGGGCTGCTTCCAAATCTTTAACCTCAAAGGCGGTGTGGCGTATGGTTAAAGGGTGCGCGTCTTCTACGCCTACATGCAATTCAATATCCGGCAATTGGAACCAAATACCTACATCATTCAGTTCAACCGGGCGATATTTCTCCGGTAGGCCAATAACTTCGGTATAAAATTTCCGGGCTTCTTCTATACGTTCTTCGGGTACACAAATGTGGATATGGTCGGTACGTTTAAATGTTATCATAGGTTAAAATAAATATGTTTATGCGCATTACTCCTTTTCAATGCCGCTGTAATTTGCATTAATAAGGGAGTAGATCATGATGCTGAGATCTACCAACTTCATCAAAGATAGCCGATACATAACCTGCAAAACAAGAATTTTGCCGAACATTGCAATTCAATAACTCAGTAACTGAATAATTAATAACTCAAAATAATGGGACAATTAGTAGATGATTTCAACGGCTATCGCGAAAAAATGAACGATAGAATAATGGAAACCGCCAATGTAAATATTAAACGGTTTTTTGCTTTAGATACCACCAGTTATGCCGAAGGCGCATTGGATGTAAAAACAAAAGAAATGCTGGGCCTGGTATCTTCTATGGTGTTACGCTGCGACGATTGCATAAAATATCACCTCGGCAAATGCCATGAAGCAGGTGTAAATAGTGCCGAGATGAACGAAATTTTTATGATAGCCAATTTGGTAGGTGGATCTATCGTTATCCCGCACTACCGCCGTGCTGTGGAATATTGGGACGAGCTGAATGGATATCAGGCGTGATTTTTTTGTCATTCAGAGCGACGGCGAAGAATCCTCTTCAATTAGCATTTGCGTCGATGCATTTACGTAGAAGATTCTTCGCCGTCGCTCTGAATGACAACAGGTTTCGGTGTGCTAATAAAATTAGTATATTGCCTGCTCAAAACCTATTGAACCATGAGCCAATCAACTCAAGAAATCCACCGCTGCGCATGGGCCGGCACTGACCCGTTGTATCAAAAATATCACGACGAAGAGTGGGGCAAAACAACGCATGACGATAACGTATTGTTCGAGTTTTTGCTGCTCGAAGGCGCACAGGCCGGATTGAGCTGGATCACTATTCTGCGCCGCCGTGAGAACTACCGGAAGGCTTTTGCCAATTTCGACGCAAAAAAGATAGCCGCATTTGACGAGAAAGACGTAGAGCGTTTAATGAACGACGAGGGTATTATCCGCAACCGCTTAAAGATAAACTCGGCTATAAAAAATGCACAGTTGTTTCTGGAATTGCAAAAGGAATTTGGCTCGTTTGATAAATACCTGTACAGCTTTATGCCCGACGGTAAACCGATAGACAATTGCCCAACCCACGGAGTAGCAGCCACCAGCCCCGAATCGGACGCTATTGCCAGGGATATGAAAAAGCGGGGGTTTAAATTCTTTGGTTCGACTATCTGTTATGCTCACATGCAGGCCACTGGTATGGTGAATGATCATTTAGCGACGTGCAGTTTTAGATAAATAGTCTGAACCAGAATTTTCAGGATTAAAGAATTTTCTGAATTTTCATTTCACGCGTGAATGGACTGCCTGCTTTACCTCATTAATCTTAAATTTGTTGAGTTATATAAACCGTAACTTAGAATTTTAATGGCCAGAATTTTGTTAATTCTTTAATCCTGAAAATTCCGGTTCAAGACAATAATTATGAAAAAACTGTTTCTTCTGGATGGTATGGCCCTAATGTACCGGGCACATTTTGCATTAAGCAAAAACCCGCGCTTTACCTCATCGGGCATTAATACATCAGCTGTAATGGGCTTTACCAATACACTGTTAGATGTGCTTAAAAAAGAAAAGCCAACCCACATGGCTGTTGTTTTTGATACCGAAGCACCAACCGAGCGCCATACAGATTTTGCAGCTTATAAAGCCCAGCGCCAAGCCATGCCCGAAGATCTTTCGGCTGCCATGCCTTACGTGTTTAAGTTGATACTGGGCTTCAACATCCCGGTAATTACTTCTGATGGTTACGAGGCCGATGATATTATTGGTACGCTAGCGAAAAAAGCAGAAAAAGAAGGCTACCAGGTGTATTGCATGACCCCCGATAAGGATTTTGCACAACTGGTATCCGACAATATATTTATTTACAAACCTGCCCGTATGGGCAACGAGATGGAGATTCTCGGGGTAAAGGAGGTTTGCGAAAAATGGGAAGTGGATGATGTTTGCAAGGTGATCGATATCCTGGGTTTATGGGGCGATGCTGTTGATAACATTCCCGGTATACCCGGCATTGGCGAGAAAACAGCCAAGGCACTTATCAAGCAATACGGCTCGATGGAAAACATCATAGCCAACAGCCACGAGCTGAAGGGCAAGATGCGAGAGAACGTGGAGAACTTTGCGGAGCAAGGGCTGCTATCCAAAAAATTGGCAACTATTTTATTAGATGTTCCGGTTGAACTGGATGAAGCTGGATTAGAAATCTGTGCACCAAGCAAAGATTTACTTGAACCGCTGTTTGCCGAACTGGAATTCCGTACGCTTGGCCGCCGTGTATTTGGCGACGATTTCAGCATTACCGAAATTAAAGCTACTGGTGTACAAACAGATCTGTTTGGTAATCCAACGGCAACCGGTCGTACCACCCTAACAGTGGAGATTAATGACATTGCCACAGAAGATTTACCTGAGGCAGGTAAAAACATAACCAACGTAGAGCACACCTATCATCTGGTCGACGACTTTGAAAAGCGGGCAGAACTGATAATGCTTTTAAAGCAGCAAAAAAGCATTTGCTTTGATACCGAAACTACCGGTACAGATGCTAATCACTGCGAACTGGTGGGGTTCTCCTTTTCTATTAAACCGGGCGAGGGCTGGTATGTACCCGTACCTGCCGATCAGAATGAGGCCTACGCCATTGCTTCGGAGTTTAAAGACCTGCTCGAGGATGAAAACATAGATAAGGTTGGCCAAAATATTAAGTATGATATTTTAATGCTTAAATGGTACGGCATTGATGTTAAGGGCGCTTTGTTTGATACCATGATGGCACACTACGTGCTCGATCCGGACACCAGACACGGCATGGATATCCTGTCGGAGAATTACCTCGGATATAAACCGGTATCGATAACTACCCTTATAGGCCCCAAAGGCAAGAACCAGTTAAGCATGCGCGATGTGCCGATGGAGCAGATTAAGGAATATGCTGCTGAAGATGCCGACATTACCTTACAACTGAAAAATGTCTTCGAACCAAAGATCAAAGAAGCTGATGCAGAAAAGCTAATCCACGAGATAGAACACCCGCTGATCTACGTATTGGCCGACATGGAATTTGAAGGTGTGCGTATTGATGAAGGTACCCTGCGCGATTTCTCCAAAGATTTGGAAGCGGACCTGGTGCGTTTAGAAAAAGTGGTTTACGAAAAGGCTGGCGTACGTTTTAACATTGCATCACCCAAACAACTGGGCGAGGTATTGTTCGAAAAATTGATGCTCGATCCCAAAGCCAAAAAGACCAAAACCGGCCAATACCAAACCGGCGAAGATGTGCTGTTAGCCTTGGCCAACAAAAGCGACATCGTGCGCGATATCCTCGATTTCCGCCAGATGCAGAAACTGAAATCTACCTATGTGGATGCTTTGCCAGAGTTAATTAACCCGAAGAGCGGTCGCCTGCATACTTCTTACAACCAGGCGGTGGCTGCAACAGGCAGGTTAAGTTCTAATAATCCTAACTTACAAAATATACCGATCCGTACCGAGCGCGGTCGCGAGGTGCGTAAAGCATTTATCCCCCGCGACGCAGATCACAGCATTATCTCTGCGGATTATTCGCAGATAGAACTGCGCTTAATAGCTGAGATCAGCAAAGACGAAAATATGCTCGATGCATTCTCTAAAAACCTCGACATCCACACCGCTACCGCAGCCAACGTGTATGGGGTAGCGTTAGAAGAAGTGGACAGTACCATGCGCCGTAATGCCAAGGCGGTAAACTTCGGTATTATTTACGGGCAATCGGCTTTCGGTTTATCGCAAAGTCTGGGCATTCCGCGTAAAGAGGCCGGTGAGATGATTGAACAATATTTTGCACAATATTCGGGCATAAAACGTTACATGAGCGATACCATGAACTTCGCCCGCGAGAACGGTTATGTGCAAACGCTGATGGGTCGCCGTCGTTACCTGCGCGATATCAACTCGGCCAACCAAACTGTGCGCAGCTTTGCCGAGCGAAATGCCATTAATGCGCCAATCCAGGGTTCGGCTGCAGATATGATCAAAATAGCCATGATCAACATCCATAGGGAGCTGAAAGCCCAGAAATTGGGTGCCCGCATGACTATGCAGGTGCATGATGAGTTGGTGTTTGATGTGCCTAACAGCGAGATAGAGTTGGTTAAACCAATTATTGAGCACAACATGAAAACCGCTATCAAAACCAATGTGCCTATAATGGTAGAGATCGGCACCGGCTTAAACTGGCTCGAAGCACACTAAAAAAATCAGCGGCGAGTAAACAAACACATTAACCCTGTTTGTGGTTGTGTATTGGGTAAATGTTGTTTACCTTAACATCCATATAAGCCGTAATGAGAATTTATCATCTAAGTGCAGAGTGTTATCCTGTTGCTAAAGTTGGCGGGCTGGGAGATGTTGTAGGCGCACTGCCTAAATATCAAAACCAGGCCGGCCTTAATGCGGCGGTTGTATTGCCTTATTACAACCGCAAGTTTGTGCGCGAGCACCAGTTTGATGTGGTGTTCCGGGCGTCTAACTTATTAGGCACTAAACGCTATGAATTCGAGATCTTAAAGGAGCGCGATAATGTGCTGGGCTTCGAGCTATATCTGGTACATATACCCGGGTTGCTCGATCGCGAAGAGGTTTACAGCTATCCCGATGAACGCGAGCAATTTATAGCCTATCAACTGGCCTTTTTAGACTGGATCAACTGGTCGCAGCAAACGCCCGATATTATTCATTGCCACGACCATCATTCGGGTTTAGTGCCGTTTTTGCTGCAGCACTCGGCGCTTTATAAACGCATATCAAAAACTAAAACGGTTTTCACTATCCATAACGGCCAATATCACGGCGCTTTCAGCTGGGACAAGGTTGGCCTGTTGCCAGAAATAGATATGGCGTCCGCGGGTTTGCTGGAGTGGAATAATGCCATAAACCCATTGGCTGCTGCCGTTAAATGCTGCGACAGATATACAACGGTATCGCCAAGCTATCTCTACGAGCTGACCAAACAAAGCAATGGCCTCGAATATTTATTTTACCTCGAAGGCCAGAAAGGCTCGGGCATAATCAACGGTATCGATACCCAGGTTTGGGATCCGGCTACGGATAAAATGATTGCGGCAAACTATTCATTAAAGAAAATAAAGGACAAGGAGAAAAACAAACAGGCGCTTTGTGAGCGTTTTGAGCTTTCTACAGATAAACCCCTGGTAGCTTTCATCGGCAGACTAGTTGGTGAGAAAGGAGCCGACTTGATTGCCGAGGCTTTTGGCAAGAGCGTTAACGAACTCGGCGGGCAAGTAAACTTTTTGGTGTTGGGCACCGGCGAAATAGATATTCAGGACGAGTTGAAGGTCCTGGCCGAAAGGTATCCGGAAAGCTGCAAAGTTTACATCGGTTACGATGAGGAACTTTCGCACCGCATTTACGCAGGGGCAGATTTTCTGCTGATGCCATCGCGTGTTGAGCCCTGCGGGCTTAACCAACTTTATTCGCTACGGTACGGAACCGTGCCGATAGTGCGCAGCACAGGAGGCCTAAAAGATACTGTGATTGATTTTGGTGATGAGAACGGCTACGGCATTCGGTTTAATAACGCCAGTGTTAATGATATTTGTTATTCCGTTGGCCGGGCGCTTTCAGTTTATCAGAACACTGAGCACTTACAATTGTTACGTAAACGGATGATGGCACTTGATTTCTCGTGGAACCAATCGACGAACCAATATATACAACTTTACAAAAGTTTAATACCTAACTTATGATATCCAAAGTAATTAGCATTGTGCTTGGTGGAGGGCAGGGAAGCCGCCTTTCGCCCCTTACGGCAACGCGTTCAAAACCGGCCGTTCCAATAGCAGGAAAATACCGTTTGGTAGATATACCTATCTCCAACTGCCTGCATTCGGGTATCGACCGCATATTCGTATTAACGCAGTTTAATTCGGCTTCGCTTAATAAACACATTAAAAACACCTATCACTTCAGCAGCTTTAGTGAGGCTTTTGTTGATATCCTTGCTGCCGAGCAAACTCCCGCCAGTGCAACCTGGTTTCAGGGCACGGCAGATGCGGTTAGGCAAAGCTTGCACCACTTAACTGTGCATGAGTTTGAGTATGTGTTGATCCTCTCCGGCGACCAATTGTATCAAATGGATTTTGAAGAGATGATTGCCGAGCACATCCAAAAAGGTGCCGACATTACGCTGGCAACCATACCGGTTCACGCAAATGACGTTCCGGGCTTTGGAATCTTAAAAACCGACGAGGATAGTAACGTTACCGCGTTTATCGAGAAGCCTAAAACCAACTTCGAAAGCTGGGCATCGGAGGTGAGTGAAGAAATGGCTGCACAAGGACGTGTATACCTGGCCTCTATGGGTATTTACCTGTTTACCAAAAAAGCGCTTTATGACCTGCTGAACGGTAACGAACACCCGGACTTTGGTAAAGACATCATCCCACAGTCTATCGAAACCCATAAGATGATCAGTTACCAGTTTGAGGGTTACTGGACTGATATCGGTACCATCCCATCGTTTTTCGAAGCGAACCTTGGATTAACTGACGACATTCCGCAGTTTAATTTGTTCGACAAAAACTATATCTACACCCGTGCGCGCATGCTGCCTCCGTCAAAAGTATCAGGAACGCTTCTTGATAAAAGCATTATCTCCGACGGGTGCATTATTAACGCCAAAAGCCTTAGCCGCTGTATTGTGGGTATACGTACCCGTATAGGTGTAGATACCGTTATAGAAAGCTGCTATATAATGGGTGGAGACAATTATCAAACACTGGAACAGATACAGGAAGCCCGCGCTACAGATAAGCCAATAATGGGTATTGGAGATAGGTGTACCATTAAAAATGCCATTATAGATAAAAACTGTTACATCGGCAATGATGTATCAATTAACTGTGGGCCAGAGGTAATACCAGATGGTGATTATGGATTGTACACCGCGCAGGACGGCATTGTTGTGGTGAAAAAAAGGGCCGTTATACCAAACGGCACCGTTATATAATTAAAACAACAGTCATAATTAATTGTAGTATTTGGAACTGATTAGATAACTTTTAAAAACTACATTTATGAAAAAGGTATTGTGTTTTGTTGCCCTTGCGGCCATTTGTTCGGGGAGTGTGTTTGCCCATTCGGCAGATGTTATCGTTAGCCCGAAAACTACTTTAGCACAGGATACTGTGAAAAAGAAGACAAAGACTAAGAACGAGAAAACAAAAACCAAGACAAAAACCAAGAAAGACACTACAAAAACACCAACCATGTAAGTCGGTCTTGATGAAAAAAAAAAGCGCCCCGGATATCCGGGGCGCTTTTTTTATGTAAGGAAAATTATGGTTATAAATCTATCGATTCGCCAATACCCGGTAGCTGAATATTCAGGCCAGCTTTAAGAAACTTTTGACGGGCTTCTTCCAGGTCCAATTTTATTGCCGGGAAGGTATCATAATGTACCCCGATAACATTTTGGCAGTTTACAAATGCTGCGGCTTTAATTGCATCATCAACACCCATGGTGTAGTTATCGCCAATTGGCAAAATAGACCAGTTGATATTATCATCAGCTAACAACTTCATATCATAAGTTAACGCAGTATCACCCGCGAAGTAGATGTTTTTGCCCTCGTTGGTGTACAGCACAAAGCCTGCAGGGTTACCGCCGTAGCTACCATCGGGCATACTGCTGCTGTGAATTGCGTTAACCATTTTAACACGGCCAAATTCGAAAGTAAAGCTACCTCCGATATTCATCCCGTGGGCTTCGATACCTTTTTTACCAAGCCAGCCTGCAATTTCTGCAATACAGATAACCTTGGCACCACTGTTTTTCTGAATCGCTTCCAGGTCGGCAATATGGTCGCCGTGGCCGTGGCTTAACAAAATATAGTCGGGTTTAAGGCTGTTTATGTCGATGTGTTTAGCCAGCTCGTTAGGGGTAATAAACGGATCGAACAATAGCGTTTTGCCACCGGTTTCTAACTGAACCGTTGCATGTCCATAAAAAGTAACTTTCATAAATAGATTGTGTTTAAGATGTTATTTACCAAACATACCGCCAAGGCCGCCAAACATATCTTTGGTCATGGCTGCCATTTCGCTTTGGCTTATGTTATCGGCTTGTTCTAAGGCTTTGTTAAGGGCAACCAGCATCAGTTCTTCAATCTCCTCTCGGTCGGCCTCTTTAAAAAATTCATCGTCAATACTAATGGACTGTATAACTTTATTAGCATTGGCTGTAACCGTAATTTTACCACCCTCGGCGGTACCGGTAACTGTAATAGCATCAAGGCGTTTCTTGGCCTCTCCTGCTTTCTGTTGTGCTTCAAATAATTTGTCGAACATGGCGCGCGTATTAATGATTAAGTTTATAGGATTCTATCAGGGGAGGTAAGTGATTTGGCTTTGATTATAAACAAGTTAGTAAAAAATCAGTTAACAAATCAACTACCCGCCCCGTTTTTTATTGATCTTCGGCCGTATCGCCGTTACCGCTATATGCACTTTTACGCACAATCGGCATGCCAGTCATTTTAAATAAATCGTCCAAATGTAGTAAGCTGCCATTAACCACGTTGCCTAATAAAACAATGGTAATGTCATTTTTCAGATCGCGCAGGTAAATGTGGCGGAAACCATGCCACCAGCCGGTATGGTAAACCACTTGTTCGTTTGGCGCAATAAATAAACGCCAGCCATAACCGTAGTTAAAGTGACCACGAACCATTGGATTACGTGGCGTATATGCCGAGTCCTGGGTGGCTTTAGAGATCAATCGGTTATCGCGCATGGCACGGTCGAAAAGGTACAAATCTTTAACTGTGCTGTAGATCCCCTTGTCGCCAACCGGGCCGTCTAAGAAGTTTTGCGCCACCGAATATTTCCAGCTATTACGATCGTGGCCAACAACATCAACCGGGATTTTATCATAAGTAGCTTTGGAATAAACATCTGTATGCATCATACCAGCCGGTTTAAAGATGTTCTCTTTCATAAATTGGGCATACGGCATACCGCTTACCTTTTCTACGATAGAACCCAGCACCATAAAGTTAGAGTTGTTATACAGGAAACTTTTATCGGGCTTGTTAAATGGCGCAGGTTTGTACTGGGCTATCATATCCATGGCCTGTTGATTAGTAACCCCTTTACGCTGATCGCGGTGTTCGCTGCGGAACACACCATCAATGAAATATACGTAGTTCATCATGCCCGAACGGTGGGTAAGTAACAACTTGATGGTAATGCCCGCGTATGGAAAATTAGGAAAGAAATCGCGCACGTCCTGATCTAACTTCAGCTTGCCGCGTTCCATTAACATCAGTATAGCGGTAGAGGTCAGTGTTTTTGATACCGAGGCCAGCTCAAACCGCGAACCTATTTTCAGGCTATCGCGCGTAAGGTGATTGGCCCAGCCCAAGGCATTTTCATAAATGATTTTACCGTGTTTAGCAACCAGCACGTTGCCATTAAAGGCAGCTTTTTCGTGCAGGTGTTTCATAAATGCATCTATTTGTGGGTCGGCCTTTTTGGGGTCGTATTGTAATAACTTTTGGGTATCGAGCGGGGCTACATTAATTGCCGTGGCAGAAGTAGTAGAGTTATGTTGTTTTGATGAACAAGATGCTAACAGAATAACAGAACAAAGGGCCGAAAAAAACTTGAAGGGTGCTAAACTCATTGAAAAAAATACTATCGCTTTAATTAACGCGAAAGTCAGAAAATATACATGAGTTGAAAAGGAAAGTTTTAAATATTTTATTTAAAAAGAAAATGGAGTGCGGGTGCTAGCTAAAACTTATGCATGGCCCGTCTCAATGTCGCCTTTCAATATTTTAATTCGGCAACGATAATGTAGTTCAGAATTATAGAAGTGCCTCAGATACTCCATCTCCATGGATCTGGTATCTAATTGCTTAGGAATCATCTTTTGACTTAGTTGCAATTGCTTGGAAGATGTTTATTATCGCGATCCCAGTATCGCAAAGAATATAAATGTTGTAAAATAGGATGGATATCAATAGACTGTCTGTAAAAAATTGAAAATATTCTTTATTCAAGTCAGAAAGTCTTTTGCTTGAGTTTATAGTAAGCAAAACAATCGCAATTCCAACCATTGAAACTTGTTCAAGTATCGATTTTTTTAATTCTTTGAAAGTCGAAGTGAAGTCGAGTTCGTCGAATGTGTTACTTAAATCAGTTAATTTACCCAAGATCACTCCCCTTACAGCAGAGGTAATGGCTACTAATGTAATTGTCAAGGTTATAATTTGAGCATGTAAGAAGTTTGCTAAGAAGTCACTCTGTAACAAAACACAGCAATAATTAACTAAAAAACCAATAGCTATAAAGAGACCGATGGGTTTAAACACATTCATTTTATTCAAATAATTTTTCCCAAGTATCTAAGAGTTTTTGTTGATGGAGCGTTTCAAACTCGATGGATTCTATATAGGTTTCTTTTATCATATTCTTCGTGCTAACTGTTTTTTTAACTCCCTTAATTTTCATTTTAATACCATCTCCTCCGCCTTCATTTGTATATTCTACTAAACTATTAAGTTGTTTATTCTCTGGATTTATTTTCTCCAAAACCCCATTTTCTGGCGCCTTAAGTTTTATAGTGGTTTTATGACTATTGGTAATATCAACAAGTTGCTTGAGGGGAGCAGTTAAGGATTTAGATATATTGGCTAGGTTTGGTTTAACAATTTCAAAATCTAATCGTTCAATATTTTTCTCGTATTTTTTAATGTAATCCCAAAATTCACCCTTGTCAACTACTGGTTCGATATGTATGGTTAAGGAAAATTGATATAGTTGGGCACTAAATGCAACTTCTAAAATATTACGAACCGCGCTGGTGTCATAGAAAGCAATTTTATTATCTTCAATAAGTATTTTCTGTATTTCAGAGTTGTTGTTTATAATTATATACGTAAATGGCTGATTTTCGACATCTACTTTTTTAAAGTCCTTATATAGTGTTGTCTTTCTATCAACACCTAATTTTAGAATATAAATGTTATCTTGATTGTAATTTATCTCAATAGGTAATTGTGATGAACGAGCTTTTAAGGACTGACTTCCGACAAGTATTCTTTCGAATAATTCGTTTTTTTGAATTTTAAGTTCGTCTAAAGTTAACTCATTTCCAAAAATTGATAATTGTTCAGATTTAATAGGCACCAAATGATACCTGTACATTTTAAAAGGAACTTTTTTGCTCATAAGGTTTGGGGTTTTTAAACAGTGAAATGTATAATTTAAAATTTTAATTGCCAATAGAAAGGCTAATATTATTAGATCCTCAATATCATTAATTAGTCCTGAATTGGAAGTCAACATAATCTGTAAGATAAAAACTCATGTAATAAATCGGATATTAAGCTGTTCTTTCTAGCCTCGAATACATAACTTTGCCGCTGCAAAAATCTATCAGTCATGAGTTTCAGAATTGAACACGATACCATGGGCGAGGTACAGGTACCTGCCGATAAATACTGGGGCGCACAAACAGAGCGCTCTCGCAACAACTTTAAAATTGGTCCTGCGGCCTCTATGCCAAAGGAGATTATTGAAGCTTTTGCTTTTCTTAAAAAAGCAGCAGCCTATACCAATACCGATTTGGGCGTATTGCCTGCCGAAAAACGCGATCTGATTGGCGCCGTTTGCGACGAAATCTTAACCGGCGCGTTGGATGCGGAGTTCCCATTGGTTATCTGGCAAACAGGCTCGGGTACCCAATCAAACATGAATGTTAACGAGGTTGTTGCCAACCGCGCACATGTATTACAAGGCAACAAACTGGGCGAAGGCAAAACCTTTATCCACCCCAATGATGATGTTAACAAATCGCAATCATCAAATGATACCTACCCTACTGCTATGCACATTGCGGCATACAAAGTGGTGATGGAAACTACTATCCCAGGTGTTGAAAAACTGCGCGATGCATTGCAGGCAAAATCTGATGCATTTAAAAACGTAGTTAAAATTGGCCGTACCCACTTAATGGATGCTACGCCGTTAACCCTGGGTCAGGAGTTTTCGGGCTATGTTTCTCAATTGAACCACGGCTTAAAGGCGTTAAAGAACACCCTAGAACACCTGAGCGAGCTTGCTCTTGGTGGTACTGCGGTTGGTACCGGTATCAATACCCCTAAAGGTTATGATGTTAAGGTTGCAGAATACATTGCTCAATTTACAGGCTTACCTTTTGTAACTGCCGAAAATAAATTTGAAGCGCTTGCTGCACACGATGCTATTGTGGAAACCCACGGAGCATTAAAGCAAATTGCAGTTTCTTTGATGAAGATTGCTAACGACATCCGTATGCTGGCATCTGGTCCGCGTTCGGGTATTGGCGAAATCCATATTCCGGATAACGAGCCTGGATCATCTATTATGCCGGGTAAAGTTAACCCTACTCAAAACGAAGCTGTAACCATGGTTGCTGCACAGGTTATGGGTAACGATGTGGCTATCTCTATCGGTGGCTCAAACGGGCACTACGAACTAAACGTATTTAAACCGGTAATGGCAGCTAATTTCCTGCAATCGGCACGTTTAATTGGCGATGCTTGTGTGTCTTTCACCGACCATTGTGCCGTTGGTATTGAGCCGAACTACGAGGGTATTAAAAAACACCTCGAAAACTCGTTAATGCTGGTAACTGCGCTTAACCCACACATCGGTTACGAAAATGCAGCTAAAATTGCTAAAACAGCATTAAAAGAAGGTCTGTCTCTACGCGAAGCGGCTATTGGCCTTGGATTGCTTACCAACGAGCAGTTTGACCAATGGGTACGCCCGGAAGATATGATCGGAAGTTTAAAATAAAACGGCGAAAGCCTCACCCTAAATCCCTCTCCGCAGGAGAGGGACTTTTGTTTTATGTGTAATCGTTTTAAAGTCTTTCGTCCTTTTTCTATTTTCCTTTCATCTTCGAAGGCTTCTATATCGCTACTTGCTACTTTGGGCCTGCTACTTCCCTCTTGTACTTTCAACCCGCCTCTTCAAGGTAAGGGCGTAGAGGAATTGCAGGGCGAATGGCAGCAGGACACATCGGCTATACAGCAAAAGCTGGTTAACTATTCGTTGTACCGTTATAAGTTTGACTGCGATTCGTTTTTTGTACAGATACAAACTCACAGCAAAGTAAACTACGGCGACGATACGTGTATGCGCGCTGGCCACTGGACAGAGTATGCCAAAGGAGGCTACAAATTAAGGCACGATACGCTGCGCCTAACCGGCTTGTTTTGCAATGCCGATTTCTCTTACAAAGATCCGGGTGGTTGTTTCCGTTCGGGCAATTACGAAGAGCACTTTAAGATACTGAAGAAAACAGATTCGCTTTACCAGTTTACCATCACATCGGGCATTGTTCCGTTTAACGTGCGGTTGAAGAAAAAAATTACTTGTTCCCCTAAAGCATTATAATTATGAAAATTAGCTTTTTAAAAAAATTAATATTGGGCGCAGCAATGCTGTATGTGCCTGCGCAAACCATGGCATGGGGCACGCAAGGCCACCGCATTGCGGGCCAGATTGCCGATAGCTATCTAAGCCCTAAAGCACGTAAAGCCGTGCAGGATATTTTAGGCAATGAGTCTGTTGCCATTACCAGCAACTGGGCCGATTTCATTAAGTCGGATCCTGCGTATAACTATTTGTATAACTGGCATTTTGTAGATTTTGATAAGTTATACACCTACAACGAAATGGTTGACTTTTTGAACAACGACAAAGGTACTGATGCTTATACCAAGCTGCAGTTTTTGATCGGTGAGTTGAAAAAGAAAGACCTGAGCAAAGAAAACAAATTGCTATACCTGCGTATGGTAATCCACATTGTAGAAGACATACACCAACCACTGCATACCGGCCACACCACAGATAAGGGTGGTAACGATATTAAAGTGAACTGGTTTAGCGAGCCCTCAAACCTGCACTCGGTTTGGGATAGCAAGCTGATTGATTTTCAGCAATTGAGCTACACCGAATACGCTACAATGATTAACCATACCACCGCAGCACAGCGTGCCGACTGGCAAAAAGAGCCGATAAGCAAGTGGATCTATGACTCGAGCGTATTGGCGGATAAAGTTTACAGCGACGTTAAACCCGATGAAACATTAAACTACAAGTACAACTTTAAGTATATAAGCACGGTTAACGAGCAGCTGCTTAAAGCAGGCGTACACTTAGCGGGTTTATTGAATCAGATATTTTCTTAATGTGCAGATATGCAGATGTGCAAATATGAGATGCCTTAATCTGTAATCATTTGCACATCTGCACATCCGCTCACTTGCACATCTAAAATATGAAGATTTTAATGGTTTGCCTGGGTAATATATGCCGCTCGCCGCTGGCGGAGGGTATTATGCAGCACCTGGTCAATGAGCAGCATTTAAACTGGGAAATAGACTCGGCCGGTACAGGTAACTGGCATGTGGGCGAAGGTCCCGACCGTCGCTCTACCCGCGTTGCCCGCGAACGCGGTGTTGATATCAGCAAGCAGGTTTGTCGCCAGTTTAAAGTGTCAGATTTTGAAGAATTTGATAGGATCTTTGTTATGGACAGAAATAACCTGGCCGATGTGCTGGCTCTGGCGCCCAGCCAACAGGCAGCTCAGAAAGTTAAGCTGTTAATGGGCGATAAAGAGGTTCCTGATCCTTATTATGACGACACTCAGTTTGAGCCTGTTTTCGATATGGTTGAAGAGGCTTGCAAAGAGATCATTAAAGAATTAAATACATAATTATATACCCCAGAACTAAATCCTTACCTAATATTATCACAATTAATGAAATACTTTTACCTGTTGCTACTTTGCAGCTTAATTCCTGCTGCTGTTTTTTCTCAAACCAATTTTCAACCCGGCTATATTATCAATTCTACAGGTGATACCACCAGAGGGCTTATTGACAACAGAGAATGGAACATTACACCCAATGTTATTGCGTTTAAAAATGCAAAAGTCGGGAGTACAATAACCCGTTATAAACCAACAGAGATAAGAGGGTTTAATATTAATGACAAGGAGATATATCAGACCTATAAAGGATACATCTCAATGGGCAGAACCCAAGGTACCCAGTTATCATATGGTATAGATACCACAAGCCAAAAGGGAACTGTGTTTCTTAAAATAATAGCTGACGGGCCACATGTAAAACTATACGAATACGTTGACGATATTAAGGCAAGATACTTTATACAGGAGCAGGAGCAACAGCCAACGGAGTTAAAATATAATGTGTTTTATAGCAATACAGCCGAGGATAACCGTATAGTAAATACAGAAATATATAAAGGCCAGCTTTTGTTACTGGCAAAAAAATATCAGCCGGACAATGGCACACTCTTAAAAAGCCTGGCTATTGCAGAATACAATAAGCCGAAATTAACGGCTATTATTAATATGATTAATAATAAGAAGGGAGAGGCGAAACCCTCAGCACTATCAAACTTTAGGGTTTTTGCAGGCTTAGGAGCGAGCAGTACTCAAGGTACATTTAAACAAAACGGCCAATTTGAAACATCGGGGCTTAAAAACTCAATTGAACCGGTAATTAGTGCCGGTATCGACTTTTTAATTAAGCCTCAATCACAAAGATTTATCGTACGGACGGAGTTGCTTTTGTCTTGGTCGAAATTTGATTTTGAAGCGGGGCACGTGGGGCTTATAAATAATCTGACTGCATCTGTAAGCCAAAGAAATGTTACTATAGCTCCCCAAGTAATTTATAATTTTTATAATACACAGAGTTTTAAAATACATGTTGGTGCCGGGATTGGCATTAATGTGTCGTCGTATACTACCAGCAAAACAGAAACTATAGATACCTACACCCAAACTTATGATCATCCGTTTAAGTTTGATTCGAACTGGATTAACATACCTGTCGAGGTTGGCGTGGTATTAAATAAACGTGTTGAAATATTAGCCAGATACCTGTTTCCGGCCGATAACACGGACGGCGATTATAGTATAAAAGTGAAATCCCTTATGATAGGAGCACATTTGCTTTTGGGTAAACAGCATTAAATAAGGCACGGTCGAGAACCTAATTGATTTGTCATTCTGACGAAGGAAGAATCTTCTACGTTATTCATGTCATGTTAAATGAGATGTTTCGTTATCGCTCAATATGACAAAATTAGAAGAGCGGATGACTGCCATCCGCTCTTCTAATTTTATCCCGATTCCTGATTCTCGACTCTTGCGTCTCTTCTTAAGAATTGCTGATCAAATAACTATCAATTACTTTCCTCACTTCGACCTTATTTTTGACACTGTCCCATTTCTCTTTTACAGATTGGTCGCCCAGATCGAAGAGGTGTTCAAATAATACCTTGCCATCTTTTTTACCCGCTATTTTAACAACCGGGTTGCTGGCGTAAACCGCGTCCCAAACGAGGCGAACATCGTCCCAATAGTTTTTCTGTTGTTTCCACCATTGCTCGGCGTAGGCAAATTTGCTTTCATCGGCTTTGGTAAATTCTTCATATCCTTTTTCCTGGGCCAGCAATTTATCGCCTGATGCAGAACGGACGATCTTTTTATTGTCTTGCTCAAACATCCAGCCATCTTTAGTTAAATAAATGCGGTTGCCACGACGTAGTACATTGTAATCGCTACGTTTGGTAAACTCGCGGCGAGGCAGCGGCGAATCGGTTTCGCTTTGCCATTGATGACGGCCATCCACATGCACCCAGGTGCCGATACTTTCGTAACGAGGGCTATCATCAACCTGGTAAACACGCTGTATCCACTTGCCTTTTAGATCGGCTACCGATAGTTTAACCTTTTTCCATGTATTATCATGGTCGAAACTTAACAGGGTTTGGTCTTCATAAACCCAATCTTCACGCCAGTGTTTAATAACGGTACTGTCGCCAACAACCAAAAGGTGCTGGATCACGATCTTTTTAGGAGAGTCTTCGGCAATTACCGCCCACTCGTATCCCCATGAGTTATAACGCGGGTGAAATTTATAAGCAGTATCTGGCGCAAAGGTTTCGGCGTAGTTAAAGGTAACTTTGTAAAAGCCTGCCAGTGCTTCTATGGCCTTTCGGTCTTGTTCAAATTTAGATTGCGCGTTTACACTGCCGGTAAAGACGGCAGCAATAAACAGTAGTAATAGTTTCTTCATTTCCCTTGTTTAGATTGATTCTAAACACAAAGCAACGAATAAAAATTTAATTATCAATGGCTTGGGTGTTCGCTATTGATCTGCCCGGTTAATCAGATAGAGCGGATTATTCTTTTCCCACAAGAAAACCGTTTCGGTACTGGTAAAGCCGGCTTTCTCTAAAACACGTTGCGAAGCCATATTCTCCGGATTGGTGATGGCGCAAATTTCTGGCAGGTCCTGGTCGTAAAGGCCATAATTTACCAGAGCTTTTACCAATTCGGTTGCGTAACCTTTATTCCAATATTCGTAGTGAAAACTGTATCCCAACTCTATCCCGTTTAAACCGGGGCGGGCTTCGAGTAACATGCAGAGACCAATAAAATCACCGGTTTCAACATCAAATATTCCCCATCGGCCAAATTCTGGTATAACCAGGTAATCGATCATCATTTGTTCAAACAACTCGCGGTTTTGTTCGGGTGTGCGGGGAGTTATAAAACGCATTACCTCCGGGTCTTCGCTAATGCCAATAAATAAAGGCCATTCACTTTCGGCAAACTGGCGTATTCGGAGGCGAGGCGTTGTCAGGATGGTTTTCATTGTTCGTATTCTAATTTATCATAGCGGCAAAATATCATCCATTACCAACGGACTGCCAGGTGCATAAGTAGTAGGTTTCCTTATTAAATGAACGCAACGTTACTGCTAATATTACTGTTATTTCGGAAGGGGTATGAGCCGACGCAGCTATATGAAACATTTACGCGATTAATATATCAATTTTTTACCTTTGCCGCATGGCTGCTATTAAACCATCTGTACCTAAAGGAACCCGCGACTTCTCGCCCGCCGAAATGGTGAAGCGTAATTATATTTTCGATACCATTAAAAGTGTGTTCCGAAAATACGGGTATCAGCAGATAGAAACCCCTACTATGGAGAACTTATCAACCCTTACCGGCAAGTATGGCGATGAGGGTGATAAACTGATTTTTAAGGTTTTAAATAGCGGCGATTATTTAGCTAAAGCTAATGAGCAGGCCCTCACAACCCGAAACTCAAACCTCGCAACTTCAAGTATATCCGAAAAAGCCCTTCGCTATGATCTTACTGTGCCATTTGCCCGTTATGTGGTGATGCACCAGAACGAGATCACAATGCCCTTTAAGCGTTTCCAGGTGCAGCCGGTTTGGCGTGCCGACCGCCCACAGAAAGGCCGTTACCGCGAGTTTTACCAGTGCGATGCCGACGTGGTGGGTTCTGATTCGTTATTGAACGAGGCCGAATTTATCATGATCTATGACGAAGCACTATCAAACCTTGGCTTAAAGGATTTTACCATCAAGATCAATAACCGTAAGATATTATCGGGCATAGCCGAAATTATAGGTAAGCCAGAACTGATTATCGACATGACGGTTGCCATTGATAAGCTCGATAAGATTGGCCTTAATGGTGTGGTAAATGAATTAATGGAAAAAGGCTTTACCCGCGAAGACATCGACAAGCTGGAACCAATTATTTTGCTGGAAGGCACGAACTACGATAAGCTGCACAAGCTAAGGCATATACTGGCATCATCAGAAACAGGACTGAAAGGTTGCCACGAGCTGGAAGAGATTTTCGAATACATTAATAACATTAAACTGCACCGCGCTACATTAGAGCTGGACATTACCCTGGCTCGCGGTTTAAATTACTATACAGGTTCCATCTTCGAGGTGAAAACCAACGAGGCGGCGATGGGAAGCATCGGCGGTGGCGGCCGTTATGATGACCTTACCGGCATGTTTGGCCTGAAAGGATTAACCGGAGCAGGTATCTCTTTCGGAGCAGACCGTATTTATGATGTGTTGCAGGAATTGGAGCTATTCCCCGAAGGCAGTAACCAAACCACCAAAGTGCTAATCTGCACGTTCGATAAAGGCGGCGAAGTTTATGCCCTACCCCTTTTACAGCAATTGCGGGCCGAAGGTGTTAACACCGAGCTTTACCCATCGGGCACCAAGATTAAAAAGCAGTTTGATTATGCTAACAACAAAAACGTACCCTACGTAATTGTCATAGGCAGCGATGAGATAGAAAGCGGCCACCTCACCTTCAAAAATATGACCACCGGTGAGCAGGAAAAATTAACGGTGAATCAGATTTTGGCTAAGGTTAAATAGGAAGCTTTTTTGTTATATTGATGTCATTGCGAGGAGTGTAACGACGTGGCAACCTCGTAGCTATGTAGATCCACCAGGAATAACTACTAGATTGCCGCGCTATCGCTCGCAATGACACATTGAGAATTAAATATTCTCCACCAACGCCTTCAAAAACAACTGGGGCACCTCTATATGCGGTATATGCCCGCAGTTATCAAACTCAATTAGCTTACAGCCAGGAATCTTTTTAGCCGTTTCGGGGCCAAGAATTTTGTATTGACCGTGTTTGGCTTTTTCTTCGTCGGTTAGCAGCGCTTTGCCAACAATGGTTTTATCTTCTTTACCGATAAACAGTACAGTCGGCACTTTAATGCGGCCAAACTCATAACAAACCGGTTGCTCGTAGATCATCTCGAAGGTCATGGCGGCTACCTTGGCATAACGCGGGAAATTAGTGCTCTTGTTTACGTTGGCTCCTATCTTAACCAGGTAATCGTACTCGGGTTTCCATTGGGTAAAATAAGAGGTTGCGTAGTATTTCTTCACACTCTCGAAGGTGGCTTTCAGTTCGGTTTTGTAATCGTCTTCGGCAGACTGGTAGGGTACAAAAGTGCGGTAATCTTCCAGACCGATAGGGTCCTCCAATAATAGTTTCTCCACCCTGTTTGGGTACATTAAAGAAAACCGTGTAGCCAGCATACCCCCCATGGAGTGGCCCATAATGGTAACTTTGCCAATACCCAGGCTATCTAACAACATTTTATTGTTGCGTGCAAGGCTATGGAAGCTGTAGTGGATATAGGCTTTATCCGATTTGCCGAAGCCCACCTGATCGGGTACGATCACACGGAAACCTCTTGCAGTTAAGGTTTTGATCACATTCGTCCAGTAATAACCTCCAAAGTTTTTTCCATGGAAAAGGATTATTGAACGACCATTGGGCGTAGTGGGTTTAACGTCCATGTATGCCATCCGGATGTGTTGGCCATCCTGTTGCAGATGAAGAAATTTTACCGGGTATGGATAGCTTACGTTACTAAGGTTGATGGAAATGGTATCAGGCTGGGCCATGGCGACACTTCCGCCTAAAAATAATAGTGTTAAAAAGATAAATAGACTGCGCATTATTTACATACATGTGTGCGCTTTAAAAGTTTATAGAAGATGACCCCTACGAAGCTCATTTTAACTTAAAATGCTGACAAAAACTGTGTTAAAAAGACTTAAAAGTCTGCAAAAGTGGTGCACAGTCTAATTTTGCAATCAACCCATAACTTTTCAAGTAATTAAATATCAGATTGTTAAATTAAATAAATTGCGAAAATGACTTTTAAGTAGGAACACAGTGGTGCATGTGGAACTTTGCACCACGCACCACCCTGTTTGCATATATTTTACATTTCAGCAACTTAATTAACCGCCCGGATAGTCGCACCAATAAGTTAAATTTGCAGGCTATGACACCAGCTGAAACCAATAAAAGATGGGCCGAACTGCAAAAGTACATTTCGGAAGAGTTTGATACCGATGTACCCGATATTAAGGTAATGCTTTTTTTGATCGGGGTGCAGGAGCTGGGTAAGGGGCCAAAGAAATTCAGCAAACGCCAAAAGGAAGAACTGATGCATATTGCCACCTGCAAACTGCTTAGCAAAATGGGTTTTTACGAACTGGAAGCCCTGGATCAGGACGGCTGGCCGCACTGGAAACTGGTTGGCAAAGTACCTAACTATACCCTGCTGGAGCAGGAAATGTTGATGAAATCGTTAATAATTGATTATTTTGATGAACTCGAAATTAATTAATTATGAAGAAACACTTACTCCTTTTTTCACTACTTCTTATTGCATTTGGAAGCTTTGCTAAAGGCCCTAAGAATCAATATGTACGTATCTCAACCAGCTACGGAGAGGTGATTATCCGCTTATATAACGAAACGCCCCAGCACCGCGATAACTTTATTAAACTGGCTAAAGAAGGATTTTATAACGGCACATTGTTTCACCGCGTGATTCAGAATTTTATGATCCAAGGTGGGGACCCCGATTCTAAGACCGCCAAACCAGGCCAGGAACTGGGTAATGGTGATTTAAAATATACTATACCTGCTGAGTTTAAAGACAGCTTATTCCACAAACGCGGTGTACTTGCTGCAGCTCGCGACGATAACCCGGCAAAAGCCTCGAGCGCATGCCAATTTTATATTGTAGAAGGCAAACGCTGGACCGACGGTAAATTGGATACTCTTGAGCAAACCCGTTTAAAAGGTCGCAAAATTCCAACATGGGAGCGCGAGTGGTATAAAACCGTGGGCGGTGTGCCCCATCTGGATCAAAACTACACCGTGTATGGAGAAGTGGTAAGCGGCTTAGATATGGTAGACCGTATCGCCGCTGTAAAAAAGGATGCCAAAGATCGCCCTGTTGAAGATGTACCCATGACGGTTACCCTACTCAGCAAAAAAGAATGCGAACAGCTGGATAAGCTGATTGCACCATCGTTGTCTTTACCGCAGTCTGAAGTGGCAGTTAAATAGATTTTAAAATATTACAAGTGAAAGAAACCACCCTCTTTTCTCGAGAGGGCTGGGGAGAGGTTATGAAAATCATTACTTATAACGTTAACGGCATTCGTTCTGCCATTTCTAAAAACTGGCTGGCCTGGTTACAGGCTACCGATGCTGATGTGGTTTGCCTGCAAGAAATTAAAGCTACACCCGATGTATTAACCGATTTGCACTTGGTTGAGGATTTAGGTTACCAGCACTACTGGTACCCTGCCGAAAAGAAAGGCTATGCAGGCACAGCCATATTTACCAAACGTACGCCAAAACATGTGGAGTATGGTTGTGGTATTAGCGATTTTGACCGTGAGGGCCGCTGCATCAGGGTTGATTTTGAGGAGCTTTCAGTAATGAGTGTTTACTTTCCATCGGGATCGAGCGGCGATGAGCGCCAGGTGTTCAAATACCGTTTCCTGGATGAGTTTGGCGCTTACCTAAGCGAACTGAAATTGGCCTATCCTAAATTGGTGGTTTGCGGCGACTACAATATTTGCCATAAAGCCATTGACATTCATAACCCGAAATCAAACGCTAACTCATCGGGCTTTTTGCCGGAGGAGCGCGCCTGGATGGATGGTTTTGTGGAGTCGGGCTTTGTTGATACGTTTCGCCATTTAAACAAAGAGCCGCACAATTACAGCTGGTGGAGTTTTAGGGCGGGTGCACGTGGCAAGAACCTGGGCTGGCGTATCGATTATAATATGGTAACTACGGCGCTCGAACCACATATTAAGCGAGCGGCCATTTTACCCGAAGCCAAACACTCCGATCATTGCCCGGTACTTTTAGAACTCGATTTATAATCTGATATTTTGAAAAATTAAGATTTTTTATATTTTTGCGCTCCCGTTGGTTTGAACCGCTTCCAGGTGATGACTGGCGGGATTTATAAAATTAGAAGCCTCCTTAGCTCAGCTGGTAGAGCAACTGACTTGTAATCAGTAGGTCATTGGTTCGATCCCGATAGGAGGCTCTTTTTTTTCTCCCTTAAACAAGCTTAAAATTTATAGACCTTATTTGGCGTAATGCAAACTTGCAAAGCTTTGTCGTACTTGTCGATGTCATCAATAGTATCAACCGGTTCGAAAAAAGATAAGCCAATAAGTTTCACATCTTGCCGGCATAGTGTGATAAAGCGGTCGTAAAAGCCTTTTCCGTAACCTACCCTATAGCCTTGTTTATCAAATGCCAATAGCGGAACCAGGATCATATCTATCTCCTCAGACTCAACTTGATTACCGCTAACAGGTTCGGGAATATTAAAACCGCTGTTCTCTAATACTAAATCGGCATCGTCGATAAAGCTTTGCATGGTGCAGTGGGCGAAGTTGGTTTTGGGGTATACTATCTTAATCTCGGGGTGATTATTTTTTAGCCAATTGATAATCAGTGTTGTGTCAGGCTCACGTCGTTTATGAATAGGTAGAAAAGCATGGATGCATTTAATTGCGGTAAGGTCAAGTTGTTGAAATTGCTGCAACAGTTTTTGGGACATCCCGACGTACTCTACTTGAGAAAGCTGGGTACGCTTTTCTATGAATTGTTTACGGAGTTCCTGCTTTGTCATAAACTTATTGAATCCGTCATTGCTAGGTACGAAGCAATCACCAACTTGCAGAGGGGATAAGCATATAGGGGGCTTCGAGGGCCTCAGCCTGACATATCGTATCTCGCAATGACGTGAGGGTGTTTGCCTTGCTTACAATGACACCGGAAATTTAGTAAACAAAAAAGGCTCTAACTAATTAGAGCCTTTAGATTATGATTTAAATTATCAATTAACTTTTTACACGCTCCGAATAAGCGCCGGTTGTAGTATCAACTTTAACCTTATCGCCAATGTTGATGAACAAAGGTACGCGTATCTCCGCTCCGGTTTCTACTGTGGCATTTTTAAGCGCGTTGGTTGAAGTATCTCCCTTAACGGCGGGTTCTGTATAGGTAATTTCTAATTCTACCGATGCAGGAACTTTAGCCATAATAGGCTCATCGCTTTCGAAAGCCACAATTACGTTCATACCCTCTTTTAGAAACTTAACACCGGTACCAAATAAAAACTTAGGCACATTGTGTTGTTCGTAAGTGGCGTTGTCCATAATTACCAGGTCATTACCGTCTTCGTATAGGTATTGATAATCACTGGTTTCTACACGGGCAATGGTTACGTCTTCGTCTGTACGAAAACGATATTCAACCAACTTGCCGCTTTTTACGTTACGCATACGCGCCTGGTAAAAGGCACGTAGGTTGCCTGGTGTACGGTGTATAAATTCTTCTACCTGCACTAACTCCCCGTTAAAACGAAGGATGTTGCCATTTTTTATTTCTGATGCTTTTGACATACTAAACTGATATAGGAGCGCAAACTTAGGGACTTAACTGCAAAATATCAAGCAGTTACTGCGAAACAAGCGGGTCTCCGTCGGTATTTAGTTCAACAATATCATAGCCCAGTTTCTGTAGTCCCGGCAAAATCGCAGCCTTATCGCCTACCAATAAAATGTTTAGTTGGCCAGGTTTAATCCATTCGGCAGCTGTTGCTTTTAATTGCTCTGGCGTAATGTTGGCTATCAACTGATTCTGCGCATCAACATAAGTTGCGGGTAAATTGTAGTCTAAGATCCTCGAAACAAAACGGGCTTTCTGCATGCCGGTTTCGTAACGAAGCGCATCGCCCTGGCTAATAGCCTTTTTCATGTTGGTAATCTCGGCTGCGTCTGGTCCGTTTTGGCTGTAGTCGTTTAACTCTTTCATTAAGGCAACCAGCGCGCTGTCAGTTGCATTAGCGCGGATACCCGATTGGAAGAAATAATCAGCAGAATACTTATCACCTATTACACGGGTGCTTGCACCGTAAGTCCAGCCTTTGGTTTCACGCAGATAAGTATTAACGCGACTGGTAAAATCGGCGCCTAATGGATAGTTCATCAGGTACAGCTTAAAATAATCGCCGGTTGGGTCATATTTTAAATTGGTGCCGTAGCCAACTCTGAATTCGGTTTGTGCGGCTTTTGGAACGTCTATCAAATAGATCTTGGTTTTTGCTACGGCCAACGCCGGTGCCGGTGGCGTAAGATCTATTGTTTTCTTAGGCAGTTTGTTTAAGAAATCCAGCTGCGGTAACAGCTCCGCCTCGGTGATATCGCCAACTACAACCACTTTAGCGCCATTGGCAGTTATGTTATTGCTATAGTAATCTTCAATATCCTTCAGGGTGATGTTTTTAACTGTTTGCTCGGTGCCCGAAGCCTGGTTGCCTAGAATATTGGATGCGCCATAATTTATTTTGGCAAAAGCCGCGGTGGCAATCGATGCCGGTTGCGATTTGGCGATTTTAAACGACTCGAGCGTTTGCTTTTTATCCCGGTTAAATGCCGCTTCTGTAAACAATGGATTGAACAAACGCTCCTGTAACAAGGCCATGGTTTTGGTAAAATTGCCTTTAAGTGATTGTACAGAGAATACAACCCCATCAATATCGCTATTTACGCGGATAGTACTACCCAGTTTCTGCAGTTCGATGCTGAACTGCTCGGCAGTGTATTTCTTGGTGTCTTCCGACATCATGGTAGCAAACAGGCTCGATAGGCCAGCCTTACTCAAGTCCTTGGCCTCTAATAAACGACCGCCTGGCAAGGTTAAGTTAAGGGTAACCAAAGGCACTTCGGTATTTTGCACGCCGATAACTTTTGTACCCGAAGTCAAATCTTTTTTCCAGAATAGAGGCGCTTTAGTTACCGGGTTAGGGCCAAGAGGCGGCGCTACTTTACGGTCGAAGTTATCAACAGCCTTTACATATTTTAAGCCTGCGTAACCGTAGTTTGGTTTTACGTAATGTGTAGTATCTACTGTGTAATTGTTGGCACCGGCAATAGCCTGCTCTTGTCCTTTAGGCAATACGCTTAGAATCACTGCCGATTTACCTTTAACATATTTGTGAAAAGCCGCCATTACCTGTTCTTTGGTAAGTGAGGCATATTCTTTCAACAGATCAGCAGTTTTATTTGGGTTACCCGTAAAGGTCTGAAACTCGGCTAGCTGCGATACCTTGCCCGATACACTTTGCAGGTTGTTGATAAAGCTGGCGGTTACCCCACCCTTAAATTTTTGCAGGTCATCGTCGGTAATTCCACGTTTATCTAACGAGTCTACAGCAGCCATATAAAGCTTTTCCATATCAGCCAAAGATTTACCCGGAAGTGGTACAATGCGGATAATGAATTCACCCGCCAACTCTGACGATTGGCTCGAAGCAGATGCCTGCAATGCCAATTGTTTTTTAACCAGGCTTTGGTATAAGATAGAATTTTTACCCTGGCCTAAAACCTCGGCAAGGCAATCAAGTGCAGGCACATCTTTGGTAAAATCGGGTATGGTGGGATAGTCGATCACCAACATGGGCAGTTTGGCGTAGTTGTCGGTATACGACGCATAGCGATTAGCGGTTAAGCTAACAGGTGCAACTTTAACCGGTTGCACTGCCGGGCAGCGTGGAATGCCGCCAAAATACTTCTCCACCATTTTTAAAGTGGTAGCTGGGTTAATATTACCACCAATAGTTAGCGTGGCGTTATTGGGTCCGTACCAACGCAGAAAGAAGTTTTTAAGGTCGTTAACATTGCTGCGATTTAAATCTTCGATATAGCCGATGGTTAACCATGAGTATGGGTGCCCGTAGGGATAGAGATTTTTGCTCGTGTATTCCGAAGCTAAACCGTAAGGACGGTTATCGTAATTTTGCCCGCGCTCGTTTTTAACAGTTGCGCGTTGTACTTCAAAACGCTCCTGGGTAACCTGGCCTAACAGAAAGCCCATACGGTCGGCTTCCAGCCAAACCATATTTTCTAACAGATTAGCCGGCACGGTTTCATAATAGTTGGTACGGTCGCGATTGGTAGAACCGTTGTTGGTACCACCGTTGCCGATGGTTATTTTATCATGTACGCCTTTGGGGGCATCGTCTGATCCCTCGAACATCATGTGCTCAAAGAAATGTGCAAAGCCCGATTTGCCGATCTCTTCGCGGGCCGAGCCAACGTGATAGGTAACATCAACGTGTACTAATGGGTCTGAATGATCTTCGGTAAGTATTACGGTAAGGCCGTTGGGTAGCACATACTTTTCGTAGGGTATTACAATTTCGCTGCCTTTTTTGGTTACTTTTTCAACAAGTTTGGCTTGCCCCAGCGCAGTGCCGGCAATAGCCAATGCCGAAATCATTGTTAGTACATGTTTTTTCATTAATCAGGAGATTTAAGATATTTTGACAATATAAAAAGATACCCTTAGACAATCAACACGTTAAGGTGTTACAGGTTGTTTTTTATAATCGGCAATGTGGAGCTGATGGTTGCAGAAATCGTATTCGTGCAATTGATTTGAGCACACAATGGTAAGGCGATCGACTGCGAACCTTTGTACCAGGTCGCGGTACCAGTCAATGCCTTGTGTGTCAAGATTCGAAGTGGGTTCGTCGAGCATCAGTATTGGGGTCTCTGAGCAGAATGCCAGCGCCAGTTTGAGGCGTTGTTTCATACCCGACGAAAAGTACTTAATGAGCTTACCCGGGCTGGTATTTAAATTAAGCAATGCAATGATATCTGCTTTGCTTATGCCCGGCAACAAGGATTTAAACTGGAAGTGGAAATCGATCATTTCTGTCAGCGAGAAATCTTCAATTACCTCCAGATAAGGAGCAGCGAGACTTAAATGCTCATAAATGGCCTCGGTTGGAATAACAGAGTCGTTAAGTTGATAGGTAACTTTGCCAGTAGATGGGCCCAGGCTACCGTTAAGAATTTGTAAAAGGGTTGACTTACCCGAGCCATTAGACCCCAGTATAGCATAACTCTCGCCCGAAGTAAAATTGTAGTTAACGTTCCGGAAGATCCAGTCGCGGTTAAAACGACGGCCTACGTTTTCGAGGGAGATGCTTATAGAAGGTTCATGGTTCATAGTTGATAGTTCATGGAATTAAATTTCTTAAACAGCTGTCTTAAAAATATGGCTATGAACTATCAACTATGATCTATGAACAAAGTAATTTAACTATTTCCAAAACCCTTCATGATACCGCGTTGCGAGCCGGTAATGAAGTTTAGGATCTCGTCGCGCTCGGCGGTCGGCCTGAAATCGGCTTCGATAATCTCCATGGCTTTACTCACGTTGTTGTTTTTAACAAACAGTGTGCGGTAAATATCTTGTATTTCGTTGATCTTGTCTTCGCTGAAACCACGGCGACGTAAGCCTACAGAGTTAATACCAGCGTAGGAAAGCGGTTCACGTGCAGCTTTTACATAAGGAGGCACATCTTTACGCACCAACGAACCGCCGGTTACAAAAGCGTGTGAGCCTACCTTGCAAAACTGATGGATGGCCACCATGCCTGCCAATACTACATAATCGCCAATGGTAATGTGCCCGGCAAGGGTAGTGTTGTTAGAGAAGATACAGTTGTCACCAATCTGGCAATCGTGCGCTACGTGGCAATAGGCCATCAAGAGGCAGTTGCTGCCAATTTCGGTACGCCAGTGATCTTTGGTGCCACGGTTAATGGTTACGCACTCACGAATGGTGGTGTTATCGCCAATAATTACCTGCGTATTTTCGCCCTTGAATTTAAGATCCTGCGGGATGCCCGATATTACGGCACCGGGGAAAATTCGGCAGTTTTTACCAATACGAGCGCCCTCCATAATGGTGGCGTTTGAACCGATCCAGGTACCCTCTCCTATTTCAACATCTTTGTGAATAGTTACAAAAGGCTCGATCACCACGTTATCAGCTATTTTAGCCTGTGGGTGGATGTATGCTAACGGCTGGATCATGATTCTTTATATTTTACAATTTGTGCCATTAATTCGGCTTCAACAACAACTTTTTCTCCTACCATACCAATACCCTTCATTTGTGCAATACCACGGCGGATTGGCGCCACCAGGTCGCAACGGAATATCAGTGTGTCTCCCGGCAAAACTTTGTCTTTAAACCTTGCGTTCTCGATCTTCAGGAACAAGGTAAGCCAATTTTGTGGATCAGGCACAGTGTTTAACACCAATATACCGCCTGTTTGTGCCATAGCCTCAATCTGCAGCACACCTGGCATAACCGGGGCACCAGGGAAGTGGCCCACAAAGAAAGGCTCGTTCATGGTTACGCCTTTTAAACCTACTACGTGGGTTTTGGTAAGCTCTAATATTTTGTCGACCAGCAGCATAGGCGGGCGGTGCGGCAAAATATCCATGATCTGTACGGTATCATAAACCGGTTTCATGTTAGGGTTGTAAACCTTTACATGTTTGCGGCTTCTTTCCTTTTTAATAAGCGCCTTGATTTTTTTGGCGAAGGCTACGTTTGCAGCATGGCCTGGCCTGGCTGCCATAATGTGGCCGCGCAATGGTACACCAACTAATGCCAAATCGCCAATCATATCAAGCAGTTTATGGCGGGCAGGTTCGTTTTGATGGCGCAGTTCAATGTTGTTTAAGATACCCTGCGGGGCAACATCAATATCATCACGGCCAAATAGTTTAGCCAGTTTAGCTAATTCTTCAGCATCGATAGTTTTATCAACAACAACAATAGCGTTGTTAATATCGCCGCCCTTAATCAAGTCATGTGCTAATAATGCTTCCAGTTCGTGCAGGAAACAGAAAGTGCGGCATGAGGCGATCTCTTTTTTAAACTCAGATATAGTTGAAATACTGGCGTGCTGGCTACCCAATACAGGCGAGTTATAATCTACCATACAGGTAAAACGATAATCGTCTAAAGGCATTGCTACCATATCAACCTTACGGTCGGGCTCAGAATAGTGTATGTTGTATGGGATATGGTAATACTCGCGATCAGCCTCTTGCTCTTCATAGCCGGCATCGGTAAGGGTATCAACAAAAGGCATCGAGCTGCCATCCATTATCGGCGTCTCGGGCCCGTCGAGGTCAATCAGTACGTTATCAAGTTCTAAACCTACTAAGGCGGCTAAAACGTGCTCAACCGTGCTAACGCTGGCACCGTTTTGAGTTATGGTAGTACCACGCGAAGTGTCGGTTACGTTATCAACATCGGCGTCAATTATCGGCTGGCCGGGTAGGTCAACTCGTCTAAATTTAAAGCCATGGTTTTCAGGAGCCGGGTTAAAAGTCATAGTTACGCTTTCGCCGGTGTGTAAACCTGTGCCCGATACGGCAACCGCTGTCTTAATGGTTCTTTGTTTTACGTTCATAATTTGTAATGGAGACTGCATCAAAATTTGAGTCATATGCTGATGTTCCGTAACTCAGCAATTAATTTTTCCAGTTCGTTTATTTTCTTTTCTAACTCGGGCAATCTGTTAATAACTACCTGCGAGCGCATGTTATTTGCATAAGGGACAGCCGGTGAGCCAGCCCATTTTTTTCCTTCTTCGGTAATGCTTCGGCCAATGCCTGATTGTGCTTGTATTTGCGATCCTTTGGCAATGCTGATGTGCCCAACAACACCCGCCTGACCTCCAATAATTACATTTTCGCCTATTTTGCTACTGCCCGATATACCTGTTTGAGCAGCAACCACGGTATTGGGTCCTATTTCAACGTTATGGGCAATCTGGATCAGGTTATCCAGCTTAACTCCTTTAGAGATAATGGTAGATCCCATTGTGGCCCTGTCTATCGTTGTGTTAGAGCCAATTTCCACATCATCTTCGATAACCACATTGCCAATTTGGGCAACTTTGGTATAAGTACCATCGGTATTAGGCGCAAATCCAAAACCATCGCTGCCGATAATGGTACCCGAGTGAATGATCACATTGTTACCGATAATACAATCAAAGTAAACTTTCACTGCTGGAAATAACGTAGTGTTATTGCCAATTGTTACATTATCGGCTAAATAAGTGTTAGGATAAATTTTGCTGTTATCGCCTATTTTTACATTGGGCCCTACATAGCTAAATGCGCCGATGTAAACATTTGAACCAAGCTGCGCACTGGGGTGTATAAAGCTTGGCTGCTCTATACCTGTTTTGTTAAGCTTTATGGTATTATATTTCTCGAGTAAAATGGAGAACGCACTATAGGCGTTTTCAACACGCACCAAAGTGGCATTAACAGGTTCGGTTAAAACCAGATCGTTGTTAACAATTACTACCGAAGCCTGCGTAGTATATAGATACTGCTCATACTTTGGGTTTGCCAAAAAAGATAATGAGCCAGCCTTGGCTTCTTCTATTTTAGCCAGTTGGTTTACTATGGCTTGCGGGTTGCCTTCTACGGTTCCGTTTAGCAGTAAACCTATTTCAATTGCACTAAATTGCATCGGGCAAATTTAAATGTTAATATCGAAGCAACAAATTATTATAATACAGGCTTTATACGTTTTATATAAGCTCTTTTGTATAACACAATATATATTTTTCAACAGGTTTCACCAGGGCTTCGAGGTTAAGATTGTCGCTTGCCTTGGTTATATCCCGCGTTTCGCCGTTATTCATCAATATTAAAATATTTCCATCATCAAGCTTATAGGCATAGTTGCTAATGGTATCTGTAAATACAAAATAAGAAGCATCAACTTCGTTCACCCCGTATTTCCGCGAAGCATTAAGCAGCAGTTGTGCTACAAAATTTTCGTCGGCAGGTTGGTTGGCGATATCAACATGATACAAATGGCGATGTATAAAATTGGTGCAAAGCGTAGATAAAACCTTATCACCATGGTTCATCCAGGCCTTTACAGCCGCCATAATATCGGTATCATCCAAACAGGTAAACGTTTTTAAATGCTGCTCTTGCTGCATAAACATTTCTTTACTGATACTATTTACCAGGAAATGGTTTAACGCCGGTGTAGAAAAAAGTTTCTCGCCCCCTAATGCAAGCTCTCTGGCACGTTTTAATATTTTACCCAACAGGTTTTCGCCTGCTACAACGGTTTTGTGCAGATACACCTGCCAGTACATTAAACGACGGGCAATCAGAAATTTCTCTATTGAGTAAATGCCTTTTTTTTCAACCACGATATAGTCGTCGGCAATGTTGAGCATTTTAATAATGCGCTCAGAACTGATCACGCCTTCAGATACACCGGTAAAAAAGCTGTCGCGGTTAAGGTAATCCATGCGGTCCATATCCAACTGGCTGGACACCAGCTGATGTAAAAAACGTTTAGGATAAGTGTTATTAAATATCGCGATAGCCATGCTTAACCGCCCGTTGAAAATCTGGTTCAGGCGATCCATCAGTAATACGGAAATATCCTCGTGGGAGATACCCTGAACAATGGTTTTTTCTAAAGCATGCGAAAACGGCCCGTGACCTATATCGTGCAGTAAAATGGCAATAGTAACGGCTTCCTGCTCTTCGGCGGTGATGATGTGGCCTTTATTGCAAAGAGTTTCAACAGCCATACTCATCAGGTGCATAGCGCCCAGAGCATGGTGAAAACGGGTGTGCAAAGCACCGGGATAAACAAGGTGGGTCATCCCCAATTGTTTAATGTATCTTAGCCTTTGAAAGTAAGGGTGCTCGATAAGGTCGAACACCAGATCGGTAGGTATGTTAATGAAACCGTATACCGGGTCGTTTATTATTTTCTTTTTATTCAAGGCGGCAGCTTATTGTGATGCAAAAGTGTTAATTTATTGTAAACCTTACTAAGAGTATCTGTTAAATATTGTTAATTACTTATAATTACATGCAACAATTAGGCTGGCGAAAAGTTATACCCAGATAAATTGACAACAAAGATGCAGGAAACCACAATTCTATGGGCAGACGATGAGATTGATCTGTTGAAGCCCCATATAATGTTATTGAACGAAAAGGGCTATAAAGTTACCACCGTAACCAATGGCCGCGATGCGGTTGATGCGTTTAAGGGCGGTTATTTCGACCTGGTTTTCCTTGACGAAAATATGCCGGGACTTACCGGCCTGGAAACACTATCTGAAATTAAGGCGCTTAATAATGATGTGCCGGTAGTACTAATTACCAAAAACGAAGAAGAACCTATGATGGAAGATGCCATCGGGTCGAAAATAGATGATTATCTGATTAAGCCGGTAAACCCGAAACAGGTATTGTTAACCATTAAAAAGCTTACCGAAAACAAAAGGCTGGTAACTGAGAAAACCACTATGGCCTATCAGCAGGACTTCCGCCAACTGGGTATGACACTCAACGACAACCTGAGTTACCAGGAATGGGCCGACGTTTACAAAAAGCTAATTTATTGGGAGCTTGAGCTGGAAACCCTGCAAGACTCGGGCATGCATGAGATTTTGACATTGCAAAAAGCTGAGGCTAACGTGCAGTTCTCAAAATTTATTGAGAAAAACTACCTCGACTGGATCAAGAACCAGGACAAGGGCCCGATGTTATCGCACCAGTTGTTTAAAAAGAAAGTATTTCCGAAACTGGAAGGTGGCCAGCCGGTGTTTTTTATCCTTATCGATAATTTACGTTACGATCAGTTTAGGATTATTAACCCTATCATCAGCGAATACTTCAGATTAGAAGAGGAAGATACTTACTACAGTATTTTACCCACTGCTACGCAATACGCCCGTAACGCCATATTTGCAGGTTTAATGCCTTTGGATATGGAAAAACGTTTCCCCAACCAGTGGCAGAATGATGAGGACGAGGGTGGCAAAAACCTTTTTGAATCAGACTTCCTGAGTGATAATGTGAAGCGCAGCGTGCGCAAAGAGTGCAAGGTATCGTATAACAAGATACTCAATATCGACGAGGGCCGTGCGTTAAATGATTCGGTAAACAACCTGATGAATAACGACCTGAATGTGGTGGTATACAACTTTGTTGATATGCTGTCGCATGCCCGTACCGATATGCAGATGATCCGTGAGTTGGCCAGTGATGATGCGGCTTACCGCTCGTTAACACTATCGTGGTTTGAACATTCGCCGCTGTTTGATCTGCTTAAGTTTTTATCTACCAAACAGGTAAAAGTGGTTATTACTACAGATCATGGTACCATCCGAGTAAAAAACCCAAGCAAAATTATAGGCGACCGCAACACCAACACCAACCTGCGTTATAAGCAAGGTAAGAACCTTAATTTTAATGCTAAAGATGTATTCCACATCCGTAACCCGCACGATGCTATGCTACCTAAGCTACATGTAAGCTCGAGTTTTGTGTTTGCCAAAAGTGATAACTACTTTGTATATCCTAACAACTATAACCAGTTTGTTAATTTCTATAACGAATCTTTCCAACACGGCGGGATCTCGTTAGAAGAGATGATCATCCCGGTAGCTACTTATAGCAGTAAGTAATATTTAGTATATTTGAGTATGGTTGTAGAAATAAAACAAACAGATACACCAGAAGAGGTGGAAAAGAAGCTTCTTGCCATACGTGAAGAAACTGAAAAGAAAAATATTGAGCGAAAAGAACGAATAATGAAACATTTCGGCTCAATTAAGATCGACATTGATCCGCTCGAACTTCAAAGACAGTGGAGAAATGAATGGGATTAATTTGCTAATGGACAGCAATATCATCATCAAATTTTTAGCCGGCGATAAAGAAGTTCAGAAATATTTTTTGGACTTCTTCCCTGGATTTTCTTTTATTTCAGAATTAGAGGTGCTTTCTGGAATTCAGTTTCAAGAAGGTGGTTACGAACACGCTCAAGGCCTGTTATCTGAATATCAGATGATAGAGTATTTGCCAGAAATGAAGGAAATTGTAATTCGCATTCGTGCTCAAAAAAAAATTAAACTGCCGGATGCTATAATAGCAGCAACGGCTATTTATTATAATCTGCCCCTGGTTTCATCAGATAAGGGATTTAATGGAATTAAAGGGTTGAATTTTGTCTATCATGAACGAACCCTCGCTTAACCTTCAAATAGATTCTATTACAGAACTCGCTGCTGCCGCTCAGCAGCTGATAGATTTTGCAGCCAACCAACGCATATTTTTATTCTTTGGTGATATGGGTGCGGGTAAAACTACATTCATTAAATCGCTGTGCGAGGCGTTGGGGGTTACAGAATCTGTTACCAGCCCTACCTTTTCCATTGTGAACGAATACCGCGGGCATGGGCATACGGTTTATCATTTTGATTTCTACAGGTTAAAAAGTCAGAGCGAAGCTTTTGACATGGGATATGAGGAGTATTTTTATTCGGATGCCTACTGTTTTATAGAGTGGCCCGAGAAAATTGCCGACCTGTTACCAGAACGTTATCTAAAGATTAGTATCAAGGCAATAAGCGAGTCGGCCCGCGAAATTATTGCCGAACATATTTAAATTTACTATCTTCATCGACCAGAGGATTATAGCGCATGAGTTCAGGGTTATATAGTGGGTTTTCGGATGTTGCCAAGCAGGCAATGATGCAACCCCAGGAGTCGATGCTTGAAGTAAAGAGCAAGAAAAACAAGCTTTACATAGGCATCCCTAAAGAAATTACCTTTCAGGAAAACCGTATCACATTAACACCATTGTCGGTAGCATTGTTGGTAAACAACGGCCACGATGTAATGCTGGAAAGCAATGCCGGTAAAGCCGCCAACTTTTTAGATAAAGATTACGCCGAGCAGGGCGCGCAAATTGTACATGATGTTAAACAGGTTTACGAATCTGCCGACATTATTATCAAAGTAGCCCCTCCAACCATGAAAGAGATCGAGCTGATGAAGCCAGGTCAGATCCTCATCTCAACCCTACAACTCTCAACTCTCAAAGCCGAATGCCTGCAGGCGATGATTAATAAGAAGATCACCGCTTTATCTTTCGAACATTTGCAAGACGAAGGCGGCTCGCTTACCGTAATCCGCGCCATGAGCGAAATTGTGGGGGCAACCTCTATCCTCATCGCCGCTGAATACCTGAGTAATGTTTTCGATGGCAAGGGCCTCATGCTCGGTGGCATCACCGGCGTGCCCCCTACCGAAATTGTAATACTAGGTGCCGGTACCGTGGGCGAATATGCTGCGCGTACAGCCATTTCATTAGGTGCCGAAGTAAAGGTTTTCGACCCCTCAATTTATAAACTTCGCCGCTTACAAAATAATATTGGTACAAGAGTATTTACCTCGGTAGTACAGCCTATTGTACTGGAAAAAGCAATAACCACCTGCGACGTGGCCATTGGCGCTATGCGTGCAGATGATGGCCGTAGCCCCTGCATAATTTCGGAGAACATCGTTAGCCGGATGAAACCCAATTCGGTAATCATAGACGTGAGTATAGACCAGGGTGGTAACTTCGAAACCTCCGAAGTAACCAACCACACCAACCCTGTTTTCAGAAAATATGATGTGATTCATTACTGCGTGCCTAATATCGCATCGCGCGTAGCGCGTACTGCTACTTATGCACTTACCAATATTTTTACGCCCATCCTGCTCGATATTGGCGAACATGGCGGCTTGAAAAATGTGATCTGGCAAAAAGCGGGTGTGCGTAATGCGGTATACATTTACCAGGGCCACTTAACCAATAAATACATTGGCGAACGCTTTAACGTACCCAGCAAAGACCTCGATCTGCTGATCGTTTCGCACAGGTAAGTATCACTTTAAAACACATTGCTACAACCTAAAGCTCTCCGTTGAGGATAGGCACTAAAATTGCTTTGCTAAAAGCTGACAAATTGAAGTTTAACTAAACTTTTATTGGCTTACGGTGCTTTATCTAAAGGCATCCCTATAGCAATCTACCATTTATGAAGTTTTTCAACAAAAAATATTTAAGCAGGTGGTGGTGTGTTTTGCAAACCACCTTTACCAGCTTTACAAGTGATAATGGCTTAAAGCTAAGCGCCTCGCTGGCTTATTACACCGTATTTTCGATAGCGCCTTTGCTTATCCTGGTGATTTCGCTTGCTGGTTTGTTTTTAGGGCACGATGCTATAACTAACAGTTTATACCCACAAATTAAAGGTTACGTAGGTGCCGAAGCCGCCGCGCAAATTCAAAGCATGCTTAAAAACATGGAGCTGTCGGGTAAAACCGGCGTAGCAGTTGTATTTGGCATTATAACGCTGATGGTGGGTGCCAGCAGTATTTTTATAGAGATTCAGGACTCATTAAATATCATTTGGCGTGTAAAAGCCAAGCCTAAGAAAGGCTGGGTTAAGTTGCTGCAAAACAGGTTCTTATCATTCTCCTTAATAGTGAGCCTGGGCTTTTTGTTATTGGTATCTATGATTCTGAATATTCTGATATTAGCGCTAAGCAGTAAGCTTCTGCACTTTCTGCCAGGGATAACGGTTTGGGTTATCAACGGTATTACGGTGGGTGTTACGTTTATTGTAATATCGCTGCTGTTCGGTATTATATTTAAGGTGCTACCCGATGTTAAAATTAAGTGGCCTGATGTGCGCTCCGGTGCGTTCTTTACCGCCCTGTTGTTTATGCTCGGTAAATATGTAATTGGGCTTTATATCGAATACTCTGCTAAGACATCGGTTTATGGCGCCGCGGGTTCTATTATCATTATCTTGCTATGGATCTATTACACGGCGGCCATTTTATACATTGGTGCCGAGTTTACGCAGGTGTATGCTGAGGCTAACGGGAGCCATATAGAACCAGCCGATTATGCGGTACATGTAAAACAAACTGAGGTTGAGCAAAATGTAACCACCCTGCCGCCGCAAAATCCCGAAATTTCGGGCAAGTTGCAGAAACCGGCTGCTAGTTAATAAGCTTTCCGCTCAAATCTACACGACGCGCAAACGGATTTAAATACTTGTTGGCCAGCACTGCAAATTCGCGGCGGGTTATTGGCTGTTTCAGGTCGAAATCTGTTTTAAAGTGATAGGCTGTTTTCCATTGTTTTTGAACCTCTATCTGCAGGGGTTTAGGTTCTTGCAAAGTGATCTCACTGATGAACGACAACAAGTTCTCAACAGTAAAATATTCGCCCGGTTTGTTTTTATTGAACCATAGAAACCCCCGTGTGTAAATTTCATTAATAACCGGTTTTACTTCTGCCGTGCGAACGGACGAGTCAGCATTGAAGACAACCTTTAATGCGTTACCACTTAATGGCTGTGTTTGGGTTTGCAACATGCCGGTAGCGCTAACTTGTTGTATCGCCCTAAAGTCGGGATCGCCCCAGGTAATATCACTATATGGCAATATATATCCTTTAAAATCTAAAATCTCCCCCTGTATGGCCCGCACGTTTAAATGATCGGTGGTAGTTTTAAAGAAGGCACAAAACGCGGCAACCGTGCCGGCGCCCTGTCCTAAAACCATTTGCACTGCAGGATTGCATGTACTTGCGCTAACCAGGTGAGTAACAGAAATGGCATTCTCTGTAACCAGTAAGTTATCGAAACCCTTAACAACTACTACCCCCAATGGAATACCATATGCGGGGAACGGTGGGTAAGCAAAAGTGTCGTTACTATTTTGATCGGGATGTGCATCACCAACGCCTATTGCTGTGCGGTATAGTTTAGAGGCGCGGCTATAAGGTTTGTAAATATCATCCAGCACCATATGTACGTCGCCCATGGTGTGCCGGTATTCGCGAATATAGGGAGCGAACGGCAAGTGGTCTGGCGTGTTGTAGGTGTCATCAAATCCAAGGTTTTTGTAACCCAGCTCGGTCTGCAAAAAATAAACTAATCCAAGGGTTTGCAGACGAAGCGACTTAAAAAGCTCTTCTCTTTTTGTGGGTACCAAGTCTTCGGCGCTTACAGCATAGCGGTTACCACATTCAGCCCAGTTAATCAGGTATTCGTCGTTGGGCAGTTTACCATCTGCCAGCAGCTTTTTAACGTCTTTGTTTTTTAAGCAGGCGTATTGGCTGGGGTTATAGCCATCTGGCTTTGAGATAGTTTTATTGGCCGCTTTGCCGTAGTCTTTTAATATTACAGCCCAGGTTAAATCGCGTAAAGTATTTGAAGCGGTTTTGGGGGCGAGTGACTCTCCCTTATCGTGCATGGTTTCGCTCAGGCTATCTAATGAGGCGCCAGCTTTGGTGGCGGCATCCGCAAACTGGGTGGCATCTATTAATACCTTAGTTCTGATGGTGGCTGTAACGCCGTTCTGGTTGATGATAACGTCCCAACCAGTATCATATTTTTTTATGCTTGTCCAGGGGGTATTTAATTTTACAGTGAGGTTCTTAGCTGTGTCGGTCATCTTTTTTAAGATGGCGGCGCCTGTGGCTGGCTCAAACCGAAGCGTTGCGTTGTAAGTACTATCATAACCCGGTGTTTTTTTATAAAATTCAATCACCTTTCTCCTGAACTCGCCATAAATTCCAGACGGTAAATTTTTGTTAGCATCCAGTATACAAATGCCGCCTGCCGTCATGCTGCCGCCCAACCAGGGGCCTGGTTCAACCAATATAGTTTTAAGTTTGCTGCGTGCGCTCTGTAAAGCAGCCGCCGTTCCGCTGGCGCTGCCGCCAATTACCAATACATCCGTTTTTATGGTTTCGGCAAAAGCCGTGTTAATGCAATACAGGAATAGGAAAAACAGGATCTTTTTTGTCATTTCTGTTTATAATAGCAATATCAAAACGCTAATTTGGCGTAATACTTGCCGACCGTAACAATTTTTTCACACAAGTATATTATAAATTATTTTTAATAACTGTTTTAGTCCCCAAATCAATAAGCACAATTAACAACTGAATAAAATGACCGACGAAAGCCTCAGATACCCTATTGGAAAGTTTGTTCCGCCAACTAATTACACCGAAGAAGATATCCGCCAATGGATTACAGATATCAAAGCACTACCAGCTCAATTGCGTGCGGCAGTGATCGGCTTAACCAATGATCAGCTAAATACCCCTTATCGCCCGGGTGGCTGGACCATCAAGCAAGTGGTGCATCATATAGCCGATAGCCACATGAACTCTATCATCAGATTTAAATGGGCTTTGACGGAAGAAAATCCAACCATTAAGGCATATCACGAAGATCGTTGGGCTAAATTAGGCGACTATGGCCTGCCGGTCGAGTCTTCGCTGCTGTTATTGGAAGGCTTACACCAACGGATGGTAGCCTTGTTCGAATCGCTTACCGAAGCGGATTGGAACCGCACATTTTATCACCCCGATGCACAAATAGAAATATCGTTGAAAAGAAACCTGGGGATGTATTCATGGCACGGCAGGCACCATTTGGCGCATATCCTGAATACGAAGTTTTAGAGGGTTATACGTTAAACGTGGGCCGTTTTACGTTTCTAAGATAAAGCATAAAAAAGAAAGGCGCGGGTTACATATCCCGCGCCTTTCTATATTTAGATAAGAAACGTCCAACTTACATGTCCATCATCATATCATGATGTTTGCTTTTCATGTTCATCTTCATAATGGAAGGGCTGATTCGCAGATAAACTTCTAGGCCAACTGGTGCTGAACCATAAAGATAATTCAATGCAGAAGGCGATACATTTAATGTTCCCTGAACGCCTGCGCGCAGATCAGTATTTTTAATAAACTGGCCGAGGGTGCGATTAATGCCTAAAGTAAACGCATTAATGTTATAGTTTGGATTGTACCCGGTATGGTGGTCTTCCAGGTCTAATTCATCGGCATCTTTGCGTACAAATTCATACTTGCCATAAATGGCAGTTTTGCTCAATTGCAAAGTGCTCTCTAACAAAGCCGAGGGTAACGTTTTGCCGTTATCGCTGTAATGGTTTTGACCGTAAACCAGCGTGGTGCTAACGTAACTATCATCGCTCAGCATTTTGGTGTGGATGGCCGAGGCGGTAAAGCGCTTCACGTTCTGCTGTGGTTCTATTTCTTCGGGGCTATGGATCCAGCCGTTAGATACCTGTAGGGCCCACTGACGAGATGGATTATAGGATAACCTCACCGAATACGAATCGAACTTCATAGGATCGAAACCGTATCGAAACTCGTCGGGTTCGCGGCCTTTAAAGGTTGAGCCTTCTATTTTAAAATTATCGACCCTGAAACCTAAAGTAGCAACGCCAAAAGTAATATGCGTTGCATCGGCATAATGATGGCTTAACGGGGCATCGGGGTTACTCATGGCCGAAAGCCGGTGCATAAACACCGGCGGCCCCAAGGCCGGTTCGCCAGGGTAGCCGAAGGAGAAATACAGATCGGAAGCCTTAGAGAGTTGCTGCGTATAGGCCACGCTTAACTCCGAAAACAGATCGTGTGGGTGTTGCTTATCTACCAGTTTATTGCCTTTGTAAGATTCGCCTGTTTGATACAGCAAAGGATAACCGCCGTTACCAACCAAAAAGGCATCGAGCGAAAACATGGTGTTAATAGAGAATAAACCATGCTCACCTACTTTGCGCTGTGTCATCCCCATCAGCCAGTTGGGCGCATCAAATTTGTATTTGCCGCGGCTGCCGCCGTTAAACAGATCCTGATTATTATAGCGAAAAAAGATATTTCCATGAATCATGGTCATCCATTTTTTACCGTGGATCATGTAGGCATTTATCGGCGACTCGTCCGGTTGCCATGAAGTGCCCGAGCCGTCGCGGTTCATGGGCAACGAACGCGAAAACTGGCTTGTCATCATGGGCATATCGTCCATTTGCATGCTTTGCATTTTGCTGTGGTCCATTTTGCTGTGGTCCATTTTCATAGTAGTATCGCTGCTGCTTTTGGTAGATGCAGGGTCGGTTTTATGTTGATGCTGTGCCGAAACGCCGAGGCCCAGCGTCAGCAGCAGAAGTGTGAGTAATGCTTTCATGTGTAGTGCAGGGTTAAAAGATGTTAAACAAATTGTACTCCAGCCTAACCAGGTACATGTTTTCGCTGTTGCGGGTCATGTCGTTCCAGAGAGGGGTTCGGTACGAAAAATCTACCCGGAACACACTATTAAAAATGAGCTGAACGGCAGGTGCGGCATCAACATACCCTTGCCCATAACCAGGGTTGGCTTTACCTAACAATTCGAAATACAGATTTAAATTGGTTTGCTTGTAGTTGGTGTAGTTTTTGGGGAACAATAGATACCCTGCCGATAGCGACCATGCTGCCGCATTATACGCATTCCCATCGGGAATATCATTCTGCGTATTGTTAAAACCACGGATATAACTTGCCGAGCCCGATAATGCCAACTTGTGCAATAGCTGGGTAAATACTACACCGCCCTGTGCGCCGCTATTGTCGCCCTCTAACGAAATTTCCTGGTTAAATATCGGGTTGTTGATGGCCGATACTTTCGCGAAAATGGCCCCCCGAAAGTGCCGTTGAACGCTATCAACAGAAAGGAAACGATATTTGGCATAAACACTCCCACCCTCAAAATGTGAATTAAGGGTGTTAAAGTTCGAGGCATATAACGAACCATGCACCATCAGATTTTTGCTTGCCCCGTACATCAGTTCCAACGTGGTGCGGTTGCGAAAATCTGGTTTAAAATAGCCTTGGTTCTCCAGTCGTACGCCAAGCGAGTTAGTTGCCATATTGCTGGCAGGCTCTGTATTTACATACAACTCCTGCGCAAAGGCAGTTGCTGCCGATATCCATATCAGCAGCAACACGTATAAGTACTTCATCAATCAGTATTTGCTGACTTTTGAACCTTAAATAGTTACATGGTAAACGCGGCTGCCATCCATTGTGCCAGATTTATAGCAGGCAATAGGCATGGCCGCGTATTTTTTATAGGTAGATGCAGGGACGAAGTTTTTATCCAACACGGTAACAGCAACCGGTCCATCGAGGGTTTTATCGCCCACATTTAAAAAGTGGTACATGGCGCCGTTATAGTTAAAGTGGTAGTTGTTACTCACCTTAACATTATTAAAATCGAAGGTAGCTTTAAGGCTGTTAACCGAAAAGCCGGCGCTTTGCACTTTCTGACTAATTTGATCTAAGCTAACGGGCACATCTTTCTTAAAGGTGATGATAAAAAGATTGCGGTTAAGATCGGTTTTAATATCACCGATGAAGTCGAGTTTGCGTAATGATTTTTCGGTTGCGTTTGAGCACATAGAGCAGGTAAGGCCGCTTACCTGTAATTCGGCCTTGGTAAATTGTGCTTTTGCTATGCTGATGGTGGTAACCAATAAGGCTACAAATATTTTAAGAAATTTCATGATCTTTAAATTTTGAATAAATAATTAAATGCGTGGATTTTAGCCTGCGCGAAAGCGCGACCAGTTTTGGGCAATAATTAATTACTCAGATCCTGAAATTTTGATTGGCGAGATAAATGGGTGGCTGACTGCTTAACCCGCCCGGTGGCCCGCGGTTAAAAGCAACAGCTGCTGGCTGGACTGTAAAGGCCGGGGCGAAATCAATAAAAGAGGTCTTCGGCAGATCAACAACAAAAGTTTTGGCTAAGAATGACAACGATGAAACTTCGTGGCCATCTTTTACCTTAACTTCAACCTTTTTGTCTTTGCAGCATTTCATGGCTTTAACCACGCGCAGGCTGCTGCACTTTTTAACCGGCTCGTTAATTTTTACAGACGATACCTGGTTAAGGCAATAATGAAAGTTAATGGCAAAGCCAAGCACCGTTACTGTATACAGTAAGGACAAAGACAATGCTATCGACTTTTTAATCATTGATACAAAGTTAGGTAATGGATATGTAAATACAATGCCATAAAGTGATGTAGAATAATTTATTAATGAGAACGCGGACAAGTATATTGCGATCATATCTAAACAAGTTTCCGATTCTATGGATAGAATTTACTTTTTAATATTTACACCCGACAAGAAATTCCGGTTCACGCCTAATTGGATAATGCTCATCACATCTACTTTGTTAATAGCCTACAGTTGGCTAATTCAAGGTGTTCCGACAGAGAGCATTTTAATTACATGTAGAGATTTGTTTTTAATAGCTGCGCTTTTAGTTGGTTTATATTTCACGGTTGGCGCTTTCTGGCTCTACGAGCCGCTGGAGGGACTACTAGAAGGAAGAATTGAATTTGAAAAAGACAAGATTAGGGTAAATGAAAAAATATACGAATTAAAGGATATTATCAACCTCAATTTCCGCTTCAATAATTTTTATGGAGAGAGGCTTGTTCGACTTGGGAAGAGCTTTAACGGCCTTCTTTCCCAAGGGGTTAATAATTACGTGGAATTTAAAGACCAAAATGCTGAGGTGTATGGGTTCTACTTTAGATTGGATGCTAAAAATGAATATCTTTCTTTAGCGCCATTTATCAACGAGGCTATAAAATTAAATAAGTTATCATTAGCGAAGGGTGTCGAACTTTTAGGTATTGAGAATATAAACAGTGATTAAAGCATAAAAAAAAGCCCGCTCTATGCAGAGCGGGCTTTTCTAATTAGTACATATCTTAATTGCTTGCTTGTTTAGCTTCTGCTTTCATTTGGTCGTTAGCGACGATTACGATTTCTACACGGCGGTTTAGTGCGCGGCCGTCTGCTGTTTTGTTATCGCCAACTGGTTCGGTTGGACCTTTACCTTGGGTGCTTAAACGGGCACCGTTAACGCCTCCGGCAACAATTTCACCTTTTACAGATTCCGCACGTCTAACAGATAAATCCATGTTGTGGGCAACGGTACCGGTACTATCGGTATGGCCAATGATCAGGATATTGGTTTCCGGGTTTTTAACCAGCGAAGCTGCAAGGTTATCCAGGTTGGTTTTGGCTGCTGATTTTAATGCTGTTTTATCAACATCAAATAAAATACCCGAGTCAAATTTAACCACAATACCTTCGCCCTCACGTTCAACAGTAGCGCCCGGTACGTTTTGTTTAATTTCTGCTGCCTGGCGGTCCATTTTACGGCCGATAAAAGCGCCTGCTGTACCACCTACTGCACCACCAATAATGGCGCCTAATGCGGTATGACCAGTGGCGTGGCCAATTAATGCACCAACGGTACCGCCTGCACCTGCGCCAATGGCTGCACCTTTTTGTGTCTTGGTAAATGAGTCGCAACCTGATGCAACAATGCAGAATGCGGCTATGATAAGGGCTAAAAACGTTGATTTAATTTGTAATGCTTTCATTTCGAGATTAAGTTAAGTTGATGCAATTGTGTGTAATGTTTTCATTACAATTGAAATGAAGATTGGTTTCAAAAAGCGTTAAAATAAAAAGGGGGAACGGCATAAGCCACTCCCCCTTTTCTGGATAAAAATTAAAATTATTTATCTTCCTGATCGTCGCCCGGAATGCTAACAACACGGTAGCTGGTACGGTCGCCGTTTTTAACTTCTTCTAAATAAATATTATCCGTCGTTACCCAGTACTTTTTGTTGTTCAGGGTAATTTTTCGTGAGCCTTCCGGTAGTTGATCTGTCATGTCGCCAACATGCGGCATAGGCGGCACGCTGTTATCAACAGCAGTGCTGTCTGGGTTCATACCTTCGGGATTGGTGTTTAACACACCATCTTTTCCGGCAACTAAATAAACATGTTTGTTATCTGGGGTAATGGCATCCTTATAGTAAACACCGTTAAACTCATAATACTGGATGCCGTCTATATTTATGGGTTGTGCGCCTTTAGGTAATGAAGGAACCTCTGCGCCGACAGGCGGGGTTGTTACCTGGTAGCCACCATTTGCACCTGGTTGATAAAATATGCCACCGGCATAGTAATATTGGTTAGGCCCCCATGAAAATCCATAGTACCCGTAAGGTAATGCGCCCACAAAACCAATGCGCGGATAGCCGAAAGAACTGTAGTAGCCGCCGAAGCCGCCAATGCCAATTCCTACACCAATGCCCACATGCGGATAGCTGTAACGCACGCCACCGCCATAATAGCCACCACCGTGGTAACCGCCGCCATAGCCTCCTCTGAAGCCGCCGCCTCCGCCGTGAAAACCTCGTTGTGCGCTGGCTGTAGGTGTAATAGAAAAGATAAGTAAACCTGCAAAAAACAGGGTAGATAGGGGTTTTAAGATAGTTCTCATGATATGAATGAATTATTAACGAGCTTTTTTACAAAAAAATTATATCGTCTTAAATATAAAACTGTTATTTAGACTAAAAGACCCGCACGGGGTTTAACGGTATTTATAAAAAATATTGCCCTGCATTCGCTAAAAATTCGTGTAACAATCAATCATTATATCAACTTTTACAATTAACCAAACACAATGAGTTTTCAAGATCAAATCAGATCGCTGTTTGTGGAGGAAAGCCAGATACCGGAACAGTTCCGTATCGAAGAACTCCACCAGCGTGAATACCTCAGCGGGGGTGAAATGAAGAAATGGGATGGCGAGGTTAGCCAGGTGTACTCACCAATATGTATACCTACTGCCGATGGCCTGAAGCATAAGCTGATCGGAACTTACCCGCTCGGCACCGAAAAGGAAGCGAATGAAGCATTAGAAGCCGCTATGAAGGCCTACGATAATGGGCGTGGCGAATGGCCAACCATGAGTGTGGAAGGGCGAATTAAGTGTATGCAGAAGTTCATCTATAAAATGATTGAACAGCGCGACCTGGTAATTAGGCTCATTATGTGGGAGATTGCCAAATCGTACGCCGACTCGGCTAAAGAGTTTGACCGCACGATTGATTATATTAACCAAACCATCGACGCATTAAAGCAACTCGATCGTAAATCGTCAAGGTTTGAAATTGCTGAGGGCGTGTTGGCGCAAACCCGCCGTGCACCAATTGGTGTTGTGTTGTGCATGGGGCCTTTCAACTACCCCTTGAACGAAACGTTTACTACGCTGATCCCGGCGATTATCATGGGTAATACCATTTTATTTAAACCGCCGAAACACGGTACACTGGTACATTATCCCTTGTTAAGGGCTTTTCAGGAATCATTCCCTGCCGGTGTGGTTAATACGGTTTACGGCCGTGGTGCTAATGTTACCCCATCGCTAATGGCAAGTGGTAATATCAATGTGCTGGCCTTTATCGGCTCCAGCAAAGTGGCTAATGATTTGAAGAAACGTCATCCTAAGATCAACCGACTGCGTGCGGTATTGAGCCTCGACGCTAAAAATGCTGCTATTGTTACAAAGCATGCCGATCTTAAACTGGCCGTTAGCGAGTGTATTTTAGGGGCTTTGTCGTTCAACGGACAGCGTTGTACTGCGCTCAAGATCATCCACGTGCACAAGGATGTGGCCGATGAGTTTTTGCAATTACTAAGCGAAGCTGTTAACAATCTTAAACCCGGGTTGCCTTGGACACCGGGAGTTAATATTACCCCCGTTGCCGAGCCAACCAAACCAGGGTATTTACAGGCATGTATTACTGATGCTATTGCACATGGTGCCCGCGTGGTTAACGAAAACGGCGGCACAACGGTAGAGTCGTTCGTATTCCCGGCGGTAATTTATCCGGTTAAAAAGGAGATGAAGCTTTATCTGGAGGAACAATTTGGTCCGGTTATCCCGGTATTGCCTTTTGATTCTATCGAAGAACCAATCCAGTATCAGATCGAGTCGCCGCATGGTATGCAGGTGAGTATATTTAGTAATGATGCACAGGAAGTCGCTAATTTGATAGACCCTTTTGTGAACCTGGTGAGCCGGGTAAACATTAACAGCCAAAGTCAGCGCGGGCCAGACGTTTTCCCATTCACAGGACGGAAAGATAGTGCCGAGGGTACCCTGTCTGTATTTGATGCTCTTCGCTCATTCTCTATCCGCTCGCTGGTTGCTGCTAAAGTAAACGACACTAACAAGCAGCTCATCAATGAGATTGTTAAAAACCACGATTCTAACTTTTTAAGTACCGACTTTATCTTCTAATAGACAAATACTTAATTGTAGCATATTAAGCCGGCGCCACGTAATAATGGTGTCGGCTTTTTTATTAAAAAAAGCGATATCTTTCGAACACCTGATATTAAACTTTTTGATGAAACCTTACCTTATTGCTGCAGCCCTGCTGCTTATGTTTTCTTCGTGCGCTAAGCACTATTTTCCATCTGCCATGTTCCAAAATGATGTACAGTATATGACTAAGCCCCATTCAAGTGATTCGGTGCGGCATGGCACCTATGCATCGGGTGCGTTTATAGGAAACTTCAACATGGGCAATATTAGCGAAAGTGGAGACGCGGGATTGTTGAACGTTTACCAATCCTACACTTTAAAAGATCCTAAATTAAGTATCAGTTACGGGGTTTTAGGATTTGCGGGCAATTATTACGGACATCAGGAAAATAATCCCGACGGGTTTGATAAGAGCTTTTATGGCTTTGGGACCAACTTCTCTATATCTCCCTATATTATAGGTGACAAGATCGACTGGCATTTAATCGGCCTCGACCTGGTTTACACCAAGGAGTTTGGCGATTATGCTGCTTTCAGGCAAAGGGGAATCAATACGGAGAACTATACTTTTTATCGCAAAACAGATTTATTTACCTACGGCATTTTTACCGAGGCTTTGGCAAAAGTATCACCCAAGGTGTCACTGGCATTTAAAGTTGGCCTTAATAATACCCCTGGCCAGAAACAATACATTTCCGGCTTGCCTTTCGATAATGTTGGGTTCAACGCGGCTGTAAATATTAAGCGTGCTACCATAGGACTTGCCTATAAATTTATGCCAACTGATGTTTGGTTGTCACCATCGAGTGTGCAGCTTGGTGGCGGATATCGCTTTTAAATTACATGCTTGTATACGCTTTCACGGTTTGCCTTTGCGAGCCAAGTCCATCTATGCCTAGCTCAACAACATCGCCTTCTTTCAAAAATACAGGTGGTTTTAGTCCGATTCCCGATCCGGCCGGGGTTCCGGTTGATACAATATCTCCGGGTAAAAGCGTCATAAACTGCGTGATATATGATACGAGGTAATGGGGTTTAAAGATCATATCGTCGGTGTTGCCATTTTGCATTGGCTTGCCGTTTAAGTTTAGCCATACGCGTAGATTGTTGATATCGTCTACTTCATCTGGCGTAGCTATAAATGGCCCCATTGGTGCAAAGGTATCGCAGCCTTTACCCTTATCCCAGGTGCCGTTTCGCTCAAACATAAAAGCGCGTTCTGATACATCATTGTGCAGCACGTAGCCTGCTATATAATCTGCAATGTCTGCCTCATCAACGTAAGTAGCCTTTTTGCCAATAACTACTGCCAGTTCGCATTCCCAATCTGTTTTTTCGGAGCCTTTTGGTATGATGATCTCATCATCCGGTCCATTTAATGCCGTATTGCTTTTGATAAAGATAACCGGTTCGGACGGAATCGGTGCGCCCACCTCTATCGCATGGTCTGTATAATTAAGGCCAATGCAAACTATTTTCGACGGCCTGGTAGGGCTGCCTAAACGCACATCGTCGGCTATTGGGGTAAGTTTGTGTTTCTTTTTGGCAATTAGTGCACTTAGCTGCTCCATGCCATGGTTAGTAAAAAAAGCTTCGTTGTAATCATTTACGTACGCCGAAACATCGTATTTGATATTATCTATAATCACACCGGGTTTCTCTTGCCCGGCTTGCCCGTGTCGTATCAATTTCATGGTAGGTAATGCTTATCTTGTAGCTGTTTCCAAATATGAAAAAAACTGTCTGGTTATTGTGTTTAATTTGTTGCGGATGTGTAAAAAAGGACAATCAGCAAGCATTTGGCGTGAAGGTGATGGGGGCTAACGCCATCGGCTTTAACAACGTCGATTATAATGCGCTGGCAAATTTGCAGCAGGATAGCCTTACTACAGCTCAGTGGCAGGCCATTCTGCCCGTTTATCGTATGCCGGCAGATTCGGATATGAAAGACTTTCAGCAGCCCCAGCCAGGCAGGTACCAGCTTAAAGATAGTACGCTTGTTTTTTTGGCAGACACCCCATTTCGGCAACATAGCCGATATTTTGCACGCTACTATCGCCTGCACGATGATAGCAATGTGTGGACTTTGCTTAAAGGTAAATGGAAACATAGCACCCCGCAGTACACAGAATGCACTTTTACACCTTAAACTACTTGAAAATCAAATAAAAGTTATTATATTTGCATTATCTGAAAAGAGGGGGCACATTGCCCCCTCTTTTTGGTTTTATCAGTTAAACGTTACGATGGCGAATATTGAGAAACGGGTTACCGAACTGGTGGAGGAAAAATTAGCCGAGCTACCCGAAGTTTTTTTAGTTGATGTGAAAATGCACGCCAATGGCAATTTAATCATATTGCTTGATGGTGATAAGGGAGCTGGCATTGATGCCTGCGCACAGGTTAGCCGTTATGTTGGCTTCCAACTGGAGGAAGAAAACGTGATAGATACCCCATATAATCTTGAGGTTTCGTCGCCGGGTATAGATACCCCTTTAAAGTTAAACCGCCAGTACGTAAAAAATATTGGTCGTAGCGTTGGGCTTAAACTGGCCGACGGGACTAAAAAAGAAGGTAAACTAACCGCTGTTGACGCTGATAAAATAACGATAACAGAACAAATAAAAATTAAAGGTAAAAAAGCTGAAGAAGCGGAAACAGTAATTCCGTTCGATCAGATAACAGAAACAAAGGTTTTAATATCATTTAAATAAGATGAGCACAACCAGTATTAATTTAATTGATTCTTTTCAGGAATTTAAAGATTTCAAGAACATTGACCGCCCTACCATGATGAGCGTTCTGGAAGATGTTTTCAGAAGCATGATCAGAAAGAAATACGGTACGGACGAAAACTGCGACGTTATTGTTAATACAGACAATGGTGACTTGGAGATTTGGCGCACCCGTGCAGTGGTTGAAGATGGTTTCTCAGAAGATGATGACCTGGAAATTGAAGAGGCAGAGGCCAAAACAATTGATGCCGACCTTGAAGTTGGTGATGAATATGTAGAGCAGATCACGTTAGAAAGTTTTGGCCGTCGTGCTATTTTAGCTGCGCGCCAAACGCTGGTTTCTAAAATTTTAGAACTGGAGAAAGACGAGATCTTCAAAAAATATAAAGACCGCGTAGGCGAGATTGTTACCGGTGAGGTTTACCAGGTTTGGAAAAAAGAAACTTTGGTGCTTGATGATGAAGGCAACGAGTTGTTATTGCCGAAATCTGAGCAGATCCCTGCCGATTATTTCAAAAAAGGCGACAACGTAAAAGCGGTTGTTAGCAAGGTGGATATGATGAACAGTAATCCTAAGATCATCATTAGCCGTACTGCACCAGAGTTTTTACAGCGTTTATTTGAATTGGAAGTACCGGAGATTTTTGATGGTTTGATCACCATTAAAAAGATTGTTCGCGAGCCGGGTGAAAGAGCTAAGGTTGCTGTTGAATCTTATGACGACCGTATAGACCCGGTTGGTGCCTGCGTAGGTATGAAAGGTTCGCGTATTCATGGTATCGTTCGTGAGTTGAAGAATGAGAACATAGACGTAATTAACTATACAAATAACCTGCAGCTATACATTCAGCGTGCGTTATCGCCTGCTAAAATCACTTCTATTAAATTAGATGATGAGAAAAAAACAGCCGCAGTTTATTTAAAACCGGATCAGGTATCATTGGCAATTGGCCGTGGTGGACACAATATTAAACTGGCAGGTAAATTGACAGGTTATGAAATTGATGTTTACCGCGAAGCAGATGAGCACGAAGAGGATGTGGATATCGAAGAGTTTTCAGACGAAATTGAGAGCTGGATACTAGACGAGTTTAAACGTATTGGTTTAGACACTGCAAAATCTGTATTGGCGCTTACTGTGGGTGAATTGGTTAAACGTACTGATCTTGAAGAAGAAACAGTGAAAGAGGTTTTATCTATTCTGAATGCCGAATTTGAATAAAATCGTTAAGCAGAATTAAAAATCGTATTTTTGCATAAATAGCACAGAGAAAGTTATAATAAATGTCAGAAGACAAATCGATAAAATTATTTAAAGCAGCTAAAGAACTGAACATTGGTATTGGTACCATCGTAGAGTTTTTGGGTTCAAAAGGCTTCAAAGTAGAGAAGCAGCCGAACTACAAACTCGACAGCGATATGTACACTACCCTGTTAAAGCAATTTGGCGCTGACAAAATCATCAAGGAAGAAGCCAAGCAAATCAATATCGGCAAAATACGCCGCGACGAGCCAGGCTTTGTCCCTGAAAAGCATGCGGAGCCGCAGACGCGTTCAAAAGACTTTGAACCAGAGGAAATACTGATCAAAAATGCCGGTAATTTCTCTCCTGCCCCATCTGCAGAAAAACCGAAGGTACAGCCAGAGCCGGCTGCCGACCGCACCGAGGGTTCTTTACCCGGTGTTAAGGTAATTGGTAAAATTGATCTTAACGATCTGAGCGGCAAAAATAGCCGCGCAGAAGTTAAGGAAGAGGCACCTGCGCAACCTGAGGTTAAAGCACAACCGGAATCAAAACCGGTTGAAGTGGCTGCCCCTGTGAAGGAAACGCCTGCGCCTGCTGCTGCCGCGCCGGCACCGGAAGTTAAACCAACGCCAGCACCAGCTGCTGTTGAACCTCCTGTTGCTAAGCCAGCACCGGCACCAGCTGCACCGGTAACACCACCGGCACCTGTTGCAGCCGCACCAACGCCTGAAGCTAAGCCAGCAGCTGCACCGACCGCACAAACACCTCCGCCTGCAGCACCAGCTGCTCCAGCAGCGCCAGCCGCAGCACCGGAAGATGAAGTAATAAGAGCTAAGGCCGACCGCCTTAGCGGACCAAATATTGTAGGCCGTATTACCTTACCGGTAAACCCACCTAAACGCAACAACGGGCCAGTAGCATCGTCGTCAAACACTAATGCTGCAGATCAGCGCCGTAAGCGTAAACGCAAGGATACGCCGCCGGGCCAAAACCCTCAACAGGGTCAGGGTAACCAGCAAGGTGGCCAGGGCGGACCTGGTAATAACCAGCAACGCGGCCCGCACCAGGGTGGCGGTAACCGTCCGGGTGGATTTAATAATCGCCCAGGTGGCAACAACCGTCCGGGTGGAGGCTTTAACCGTAATGCTGCACCAAGCACCGGCCCTAAAGAAGAACCTACAGAAAAAGAAATACAAGATCAGATCAAAGCAACGCTTGCCCGTTTAAGTGGTGCAGGTAAATCTGGTAAATTTGCGCAACGTGCTAAATTCCGTCGCCAGAAACGTGATGACGTTGCTGCCAACGCGGAAGAGGAAGCATTAGAACGCGAAGCACAATCAAAGGTATTGAAGGTAACCGAGTTTGTTACAGCAAACGAGTTAGCTTCGATGATGGATGTGGGTGTAACCCAGATCATCTCCACCTGTATGAGCTTAGGTATGTTCGTATCGATCAACCAAAGGCTTGATGCCGAAACTTTGACCATTGTGGCCGAAGAGTTTGGTTACCAGGTTGACTTTGTGAAACCGGAGGATGAAGAGTGGGATCTGGACGAACCAGATGCACCGGAAGATTTGATTCCGCGTTCGCCAATTGTGACCATCATGGGTCACGTTGACCACGGTAAAACATCATTGCTCGATTTTATTCGCAAAACCAACGTAATTGGCGGTGAAGCGGGTGGTATAACCCAGCACATTGGTGCTTACGAGGTAAAACTGCCAAACGATAAAGGCAAGATCACCTTCCTGGATACACCAGGTCACGAAGCGTTTACCGCTATGCGTGCCCGTGGTGCGCAGGTAACGGATATTGTTATTATTGTTATCGCTGCTGACGATAGCGTGATGCCGCAAACTAAAGAGGCTATTAACCACGCCCAGGCTGCGGGTGCACCTATTATCTTCGCATTCAACAAAATGGACAGACCGGGTGCTAACGCAGATAAAGTGCGTGAGCAATTATCGGCCATGAATATTTTGGTTGAAGAATGGGGTGGTAAATATCAAACCCAGGAGATATCTGCCAAAACCGGTTTAAATGTAGACCTGTTACTGGAAAAGGTATTGCTTGAAGCAGAATTGTTAGAACTTAAAGCTAACCCGAATAAACGTGCCGTAGGTACTGTTATTGAGGCAGCATTAGATAAAGGCCGTGGTATTGTAACTACTGTATTAGTACAGGCAGGTACATTACGCGTAGGAGATCCCATTTTAGCGGGTTGCTACAGCGGGCGTGTAAAAGCGTTATTTAATGAACGCGGCGCACGTATCGATGAGGTTGGCCCATCCGGACCGGTACAGGTTTTGGGTATGCAGGGCGCGCCTACTGCGGGTGATAAATTCAACGCGTTAGAAAGCGAAGTTGAAGCACGTGAAATTGCTAACAAACGTTTACAATTACAACGCGAGCAAGGCTTACGTACCCAGAAACACATCACGCTTGATGAGATCGGCCGTCGTTTGGCTATCGGTAACTTCAAGGAACTTAACATTATTGTTAAGGGTGACGTGGATGGTTCTATCGAAGCGTTATCAGATTCGTTATTGAAACAATCTACTGATCAGATCCAGGTTAACATTATCTCTAAAGGTGTTGGTCAGATCTCAGAATCTGATGTATTGTTGGCGTCTGCTTCAGATGCGATCATCATCGGCTTCCAGGTTCGTCCGTCAGCTGGTGCACGTAAACTGGCCGAGCAGGAGCAAATCGATATCAGGTTATACTCTATCATCTACGATGCGATCAACGAGATCAAGGCGGCGATGGAAGGTATGCTTGCCCCTACTTACGAAGAGAAGATCGTTGCTAACGTTGAGATCCGCGAAACCTTCAAGATCAGCAAGGTTGGTACCATTGCGGGTTGTATGGTGTTAGATGGTAAAATTAACCGTAACAGTAAGATCCGTATTATTCGCGACGGTGTGGTTATCTACACAGGCGAACTTGCTTCCCTGAAACGTTACAAAGACGACGTTAAAGAGGTTAACGCAGGTTACGAGTGTGGTTTAAACATCCAGAACTTTAACAACATTGAAGTGGGCGACATTGTAGAAGCTTACGAAAACGTAGAAGTTAAACGTAAACTGACCTAATCAGTTATACATGATAAAACTTAAAGGCTTTCCGGTTATCGGGAAGCCTTTTTTTGCGAACCCAGTATTTATAGGTTTCTAAATATTAATACCCGGCGTGTCATTTCGACGATAGGAGAAATCTTCTGCTGTTTAAGGGTATGCAATTGCCTTTTACTCGTAGACATGAGGTAGAAGATTTCTCCTATCGTCGAAATGACAAAATTTATAAGCTACGCAGGTAAAATAAACAAGAAAGGCGCTTTATTTACAAAGCGCCTTTCTTGTTTTGTTAAAAGAGATCTTATTGATCGCTATCGTCTATGCCTTTATCTTTATCGGTCTTTTTAAGCGCCATGGCGGCAAGCTGAGGTTTCCCGATAACCTTGTACTCTCCGGTGCCTTTTAATACGGCAGCAAGCTGATTTTTGTCTTGCATGGTTTTAACGGCCTGGGCAAGTTCTTTATCGTATTTAAAGTTCACCTCATAACGGCCTCTTTCGTTGTAATAGCGTGAGGCAATTTCGTTTTCCAGCACCTGCTCAATTTCTTCCTTGTGGATTTGCAGGTCGTTCTTTTTGCTGGCCATCAGCTTGTTCTTCAGAATGTCATACTCGCCTTGTATTTCGTTAAACTGTTTCTCTTTAGTGGCTTCTGTTTTTAACGAAGTAAGCAAACGCTCACTGTTGGTGTTATAGCTGTAATCTTTACCCGCCAAAAATTTCACGAAATCGTTATAATCGTCGTCGCTCATTTTGTATGATAAAGCATCACTTATTTTTGAATGGGTGTTGCGGTATTTAGTGGCGTAATCAAATATCATCAGCTTGCCTACCAGCGCTTGCGTAATGTTGGCAAAACGCTCCTGCTTGATCATAATATCCGGATAAACGCCGCTGCCATCATATACGGAACGGCCGTTCTTGGTTTTGTATTCGTGCAACGATGAGTCAGCCATTTTATTAACGCTACCATCATCCTTGCGGTGGGTATAATCTAAAGCTTGCACACAACGACCCGATGGAATAAAGTACTTGGCAATGGTGATCTTAACTAAGCTGTTGTAAGGCAAAGTGAATGTTTGTTGAACCAAACCTTTGCCATAGCTGCGCTGTCCGATAATCACGGCCCTGTCCAGATCTTGTAATGAACCTGCAACGATCTCCGATGCCGACGCCGAGCGGCTGTTTACCAATACTACTAAAGGCAAATTAGGTTCTAAAGGGGCGCTTACGGTGCGGTAGGTAAAATTTTTCTCTTTAATCTTTCCTTTTTGCGAAACGATCTCTACATCCTTCTGCACAAATAGGTTAACTATTTTCACCGCTTCCTGTAATATACCCCCACCGTTAGAGCGCAGATCAAGGATAATGCCTTGCGGATTATTCTTTTTAATGGAAACCAGCGCATTGGTTACCTCATCGGCCGAGTTTTCTAAAAACTTATCCAGTTTAATGTAACCCATATTTCCGCTAACCATGCCGTAATAGGTTACGTTAGGCTGTTTAATTTCATCGCGGATGAGGCTCTTTTCAACAGGGGCAGCATCGTCGCGTTTGGTTAAAAGCTTAACAGCAGCACCTTTGGTGCCTTTTAACAGTTGGCTTACCTGGTCGTTGGTTTTTCCGGTAAGGTCGATATCGTTAATCTTAAGTAGCTGGTCGCCGGGGCGGATATCGGCTTTTTGCGCAGGGAAACCGCTGAAAACGTCGGATATAAAAACCTTCTTATCGCGATTAAATATGCTAGCGCCAATGCCACCGTATTGTGTGCTTACATATTTAAGTTTATAATCTTCAATTTCAGATTCGGGCACAAACTCTGTGTAGGGGTCTAAGCCGTCTAACATGGCATCAACGCCGGTTTTAACCAGTTTGGCCGAATTGACATCATCTACATAATTGATGTTAACCTCTTTGTATACCGATGCAAAAACATCCAGATTTTTGGATATTTGAAACAGGTCTTCATTAAAGCTCCATACCAGCACAGCGAGCAGAAGTGTGGCGGTAGTAATACCAAGTTTTCGGTAAACGTTTTTCTGCGTCATTGCCTGAAAATTAAAAGATTATAAATGATTAACGATAAAGTTAATCACTAAATTTTACAGTCGGTTATTATCGATGTTAACTAACGCCTTTTTTAACGTGAATATTACATATTCTTTATCGCGATTAACCAGATCGGCCAGACGGCTAATCAATTGATCTTCTTCGCCGGCATTATATTGCAGCTGTTCGTCGGTAAGATGATTATATTTGCGCTTCAGTTTAATTTTAACTCTTTTCCAGTCGGTGTTAGAAATGCTTATAGCTGACATAGTTTTGTATTCTAAATTTCAAACAAAAATATAAAAATAGCGCTTGCTATCGTTCAAAGAGTTAATCATATTGCGCCTTTATTTAAAAACACCACCTAAAGCAAAATATCAACAATGAAAAAACATCTGCTAAGTATATTATTTATAACTGCTATTACTTTTACCTCGCACGCTCAATTTATATTAGGAATAAAAGGTGGCGTAAATACTTCTAAACTCAATACGAGTAATCTTAAGGAGTCGCCAATAACCGGATATCAAGCAGGTGTATTTATGCGTGCAGGCAACGGTCTCTTTTTTCAACCAGAGATTTATATCGGCAGCGGCGGCGGTAAATTTGACTTTCCTGAAGTCGGCAGCAGCAGCCCATCTGTAAACAGCGAACAGGGTAGTGTGCGTTTTACTAACCTTAGCATTCCGCTGCTGGTAGGTAAATCATTCGGTCCGCGAAATCTCAATTTCCGTATTATGGCTGGCCCGGTTTACACCGCAGTGTTGGATAAAGACAAAAACCTGTCCGACAATATAGATTTCATTTATCAGGATTTCACCAAATATAAAAACAACATCTTTGGGTACCAAGGCGGTATCGGAATTGATGTTGCAGCATTTACTCTTGATTTGAGATATGAAGGTGGCCTTACCAAGGTAAATAATGATTATGACCAACGCCAGAATATGTGGGCTCTGACGGTTGGCTTTAAGGTGCTTTAACCCCCCCCCCGACCCTCTAAGGGGGAGTGACAACATAAATAAAAAGGCTCTAATTATTGGGCCTTTTTATTTAGCAAAATTATCTCCTGCTCACCCTTTAGGGGGTTGGGGGGAATTTATATCTTCGTTTAAGCAATTATAAAACTTTACAAACATGAAAAAATTATACCTGATGCTGCTGGTGGCTGTATGCTGCTCGCTGCAAACCTATGCACAGGGGTTTAAAATGCCACAAGCTAGTTCGGCGCAAACGATTACTCAAGAGTTTGGGTTGGGTACGGTTACCGTCACCTACTCCCGTCCGGATGTTAAGGGCCGTAAAATATTTGGCGAAGGCACCCTACAGCCTTACGGCGAAGTATGGCGCACCGGTGCTAACTATGCAACCGTGATTAAATTTAGTGACGACGTAACCATAGAAGGTAATAAAGTACCCGCCGGCGAATATGGCCTGTTCAGCATTCCGGGTAAAAATGAATGGACCATTATCTTAAATAAAACTGCTAAACAATGGGGCGCATATCAATATAAACAGGCCGATGATGTTTTGCGTTTTACCGTGAAGCCAACGGCTGTTAAAGATCTGGTAGAAACCTTTACCATGCAGTTTACAAACGTTAAGCCTACCACCTGCGAACTTGGCTTTGCCTGGGAGCATACTGCCGTAACTATGCACCTAACAACGGATATTGACGCCCGTGTTATGGCAAGCATAGATGAAGCCATGAAAGGCGAAAAGAAGCCATATTTTGCTGCTGCACAATACTATTATGAGAACAACAAGGATTTAAGCAAAGCGCTAGGCTGGATGAATGAAGTGATGAAAACCGATCCGAAGGCTTATTATTATAATGTATGGAAGGCACGCATCCAGTTAAAAATGGGCGATAAAGCAGGCGCCATTGCTACTGCCACCCAAGGTGTGACCCTTGCCAAAGCCGACAAAAGCGACGAGTATGTACGTTTAAATGAAGCGGTAATTGCTCAGGCAAAAAGCTAACAGGCAAGAGAGCCGGGAATAAAAAAGGTATGCTGATACAGCATACCTTTTTTGTATTGTTTGATTGCGAGCAGCAATCGTGGATTTAAATTAAAGACGCAAAGCGCGAATTAGTCGTGGCTGCTTTTAGCAAGAGTTTTAAGGAACAAACCCGCAGTTAGTAAGCCTAAAATAGCGCCAACTAAAATGTAGATCACTCCTCTTTCAATAATAGCGCCTACAAACATGCCGCTTATCATGGCAACTACATAATAGATATAGTTGAAATTTTTTTCTTCTTCGTGTTGTGTCATAACTTTTAAAAGTAGTGTGGGCAAAAGTAGTGCATAAAAATTTCTGTAGCAATACGTTTGCGATATAAATAACGAGTTTTTTACTTTTTTGGGTTACTCAATAAGTTTATAAACAAACGATAAGCCCCCGGTACCCCTGCTGGCAACTCTCTAAAGAAAGCTAGCGAGGTATAAACAAACCTGCCTTTACCATAATCTGTTGTAATTAATGAGCCTTTGTTAGGTGCTTCGCCAGGGTCATTCATCAGTAGCGGTGCGCTGTATTTGGCATCTATATTAGTAGCAAAGTATAAGCCCCGCTCCTGTATCCAGCCATCAAAATCTTTTGAAGTGATCTTATTCGGGTAATTTAATAAGGGGCTAGATGGCTCGGCAAACGTAACCGCAGCGTTTTCGTCAGTTACACGCTGGTTAACTACACTGAAGGGATAGGGTCCCGGATTTACTAACACCCCAACGTTGTTATTGTATTGCACAACCAGATTTCCGCCATTTTTAACGTATTCCATTAACCGTGGTTGTTCAAAGGCCAAACGTTGGTTTACGTTGTAAGCTCGTACGCCGGTTACAATGGCATCGTATTTCGACAGATCGTCATTAACAATTTCATTTTCGGTTAATTGGTGCACCTCATATCCTATCTGCTGTAATGCATCAGGCACTAAATCGCCTGCGCCTGCAATATAACCTATCTTTTTACCCGCCGTTTTAAGGTCTATATTCACCAGCTTAGCCTGTGCCGGTGGAAATAACGTGATGGTTGGAATGTGTTCGTAGTGAATCTGCTCAAAGCCTAATGAGCTTTTTTCGCCATTGGCATTAACCACTGCTTCCAGTATACTGGTAATTGGCCCATCGGCAGGACTCACGGTAAATACCGCGGTCCATTCATCGCCTTTGTTTTTATCGCTAAACGCAATGCTTTGAGGACTAACCTTCCACCCGTTAACCGGTTTAAGGCTGATACTTCCGCTTGCTTTGGTAAAGGCTTTAAGTTTAACCTGTACGCTTTGCGGCTGCGTGGTGTTAAAAATATAATCCTTGCTTACAATGTTGGCCGTAACCACTGGTGCAACAATAATCGGCTGATAAATTTCGCCGCGTGCGGGGTCTACGTATTTATATTGTATCGGCACGTTATAGGTAATTGGTTTGCCTGCGATAGTAAATACCGCTTGCATAGCTGGCGGAATGTTTTGCGGCAAAGTTTTTTGCGCTTCATTACCTATCGAATCCAGGTAGCCTGTGTTATACATAGCCATGCCGTGTGGATATTTTAACCAGTAAGGTTGGGTAAGCTCGGTGGCTTTAATGTTTTGATTAACGGTTTTTAAAATGTTGGGCGCCAGGTTCTCGTGGCCATCTGCTTTGTCGGCATCTCCTTTGTAACTAACAGAAGTTAAAGTTACCGGCGCATCCGAACGAACGATCATCTGGGTGCTTACATCAACATTATCACCTTTAGCATAGGCCGGTGCATTGCAATAGCTCTCGAACCACAGCCCTGCACATTCGGCAATTAGATTTTTAAGCTGGGTGGCTTTTTGATTTCTCCAGTAAACATCTGATACTTTTTCGACCATACCCAATAACTTAACCAGTGGCGCAACTGAGTGCTGTGGATTGGCTGCATCGAAAGTTTTACTGATCACCGATAGGTTAGCTTCAATTTCGTTACCTCCAGGTACGCGTTTCCAGCCTGTGTTAATACCATCCATCAGATCAGTCTGCGGGGCATCACCCAAAATGGTTTTGAAGTATTCAAACGCCTGGCCTCTTTGACGAGCCGAACCAAAGCCTTGTGTTTTATGATTAGAACGGCTTTCGGCGGCTATTTCGCCGTAGCTTTTGCCGAGGTAAGGGTTATAGCCACCTACATCCAATTTAAGCTGGCTTGGGTCGGTGGTATTTACTGAGCCGAAATTAAAAGTGTTCCACAACAATCGTTTAACCTGCCATGGCTGTACATATTTTAACTGTTCCGGAAAACGTTTGGGATCGGCAGCAGCGGTAAATGCCTCCTGCGCCAAAATAGCAGATGATGTATGGTGGCCATGGCCGCCCTCTCCCGTTGTTGGGAAGCGGCAGATCATCACATCGGGTCTGAAATTACGGATCACCCAAACTACATCGCTCAATACTTTTTCCCGATCCCAGATCTTTAAGGTTTCATCAGGTCCTTTGGAAAACCCAAAGTCGTTAGCGCGGCTAAAAAACTGCTCGGCACCATCTGTGCGGCGGGCGGCTAATAATTCTTGCGTGCGGATAGCGCCCAGTAGTTCGGCTTGCTCCGTACCGATTAGGTTTTGGCCACCATCGCCGCGGGTGAGCGATAAGTAACCGGTGCGGTAATGGCGCTCCTGGGCGAGGTAAGCTAGTAGCCGTGTGTTCTCATCGTCGGGGTGTGCGGCAACATATAAAACACTGCCTAAAACATTTAATTTTTTAAGGTCTTGTTCAACATTGGCTATGCTAGATGCGGGTGCAGTTTGGGCAAAAACTTGTTGTAAGCTTAATAATAAAGTAAGAAGAGATATAAAACGTTTCATTATTATGTATCGAAGATATGGGGGCGCTAAATTTTATTGCCACAAAGAAAAACAAAATCTGTTGCTAATAGTATAAATTAAAGTTAATCAACCGATTAAAAATTATTGATAGCCAGCTAATACTTTACACATAACAGACAAATCCATTCTGAATTAATCAATCGTTTGATTAATTTTGTGCCGAATTAAAAATGGATAAAGAGAAGATAGATAAGAAAGACCATATTTTGGATGTAGCCGAAAGGGTATTTTCTGAAGTAGGGTTCGACGGAGCTTCGACGCGTATGATATCTGGCGAAGCTGGTGTAAATATGGCCATGCTTAATTACTACTTCGGCTCGAAAGAAGGGCTTTTCCTCGCAATTTTCGAACGCCGCATTGCCACATTTAAAACCCTGTTGGTTGATATTAACAGCGATGAGCATACAACCGCCTGGGAAAAAATAGAAAAGTACATCGAAATGTATGTTGAGCGGATCTTCAGCAATAACTGCTTCCAAAAAATGCTTTATCAAGAGTTGAGCATGGGCAAGCGGGGCGAGCTGACAGATAACATCAACAAAATTTTGATGATCAACGTAAGCGAATTTTTCAAGATCGTGCAATCGGGAATCGACAGCGGCGAATTTAGAAAAGATGTAGACGTGCAAATGGTAACGGCAACCATGTACGGGGTTAAAAATTATATTATGAATACGCCATATGTATCGTCGGTAATGTTTGGCTTTGATATAAAAGACGAAGAGGCCCTCAACAATATATTTAAACCCCGACTTAAAAATTTCCTTAAGGCATTATTAAAACCTTATTTAGTAATAGAACATGATCACACAAATAAATAAACTCATCAACCTTAAATTTAAAGCGTTAGGCCGGTATGGCTTGGCGCTGGCAGCATTTACCCTGCTAACTTTTACGGCTGCCTTTGCACAAGACAGAACCCTTACTTTAGATGAGGCCCTTAAACTAGGCCTTGCCAACAGTAAAACTTTAAAACTGTCGCAAGCTAAGATAGATCAGGCCGTGTCTGAATTGAAACAAGAAAAGGACAAGGCCCTGCCTACTGCAAGCTCAAGCTTGGCGTATACACGCGCTCAAATCCCTGCGCACACCCTTGCATTTGGCGAGAGCTCTTTTGCACTTCCTACTGGTGCTAACGCGTACATTGGTACCGTATCTGCCAACGAATTGATTTGGGGCGGCGGTAAATTACGCCTGGCACAGCAATCAACAGATTTGCTGGTAAAAGTTGCCAAACTTGATTCGGAAAAAGACAAGGACGAAATTGCTATTAGCATTATCAATGAATACTACAACCTGTACCGCATATTGCAAAGCAAAAAGGTGGTTGCACAAAACATTACTTCGGTAGATCAGCAGATCCACCAATCTCAACGCTTTTTTGAACAAGGTTTGGTAACCAAAAACGATGTACTGCGTTTCAAATTACAACGCTCAAACATCGAACTTAACGGTATCGATCTGGAATCGAACCGTAAGATAGTTAACTACAACCTTAACGTTTTATTAGGCTTGCCAGAAGATACCCAGATCAACATCGATCAGTTAAGCACGCCAACAATGGTTAATTCTCCGTTGCAAAACTACCTTGACACGGCGATGGTTAACCGTAAGGAGCTGCAAACGCTGGATATCCGCACGCAAGTTGCCGAAACCAATATCAAAAGTATCAGGGCAGACAGGTCGCCGAAATTATCGGCATCGGCTGCCGCTTACTACCTGGATGTTGCCGGAAACCCATTGCCTACCGATGGTAAATATATCACTCCGTTAACCGTAGGCTTATCTTTCTCATGGAACTTCGGTACCCTTTGGACTAATAAAAACAAAGAAGCAGGAGCACGTATCCAACGCGACCAGGTGGTGATTAACAAAAACATCACTATTGATAACGTGAAAGACGACGTTAACCGCAGCTACCAGAACTATGCTGCAGCAGTTAACAAGATCACGCTTTTACAGGTATCAATTGCACAGGCAACTGAGAACGACAAGTTACAGGAATCGAAATATCAAAACTCTACCGGTACAGTTACCGACCGTGTAGATGCGCAAGCATTGTTATACCAGGCAGAAATTAACCTGGAGCTTGCCAAAGCCGAAGCCGGCCTTGCATATTATAACTTAATTAAATCAACCGGAACACTTAACAAATAATAAACTCAAGAAATACAATGGCACAGGAACAAGAAGTACAAGAAACAAAAAAGAAACCAAATAAGGTAGTTCCTATCATATTAGGTGTTGTTTTACTGATAGGTATCGTTTTCGGTATCAAAGAATATATATACTTCAGCAAGCACGTTGATACTGATGATGCACAGATTGATGGCGATATCAGCCCGGTTGTTGCACGTGTAGGTGGTTATGTAGATAGCATTGCTTTTGAAGATAACCAACACGTTACTAAAGACCAGGTGTTAGTTAAAATTGACGACCGCGATTACAAAGTAAAATTAGAGCAGGCATTTGCTGCGCAAAAGGGCGCTGGTGCAAGTATCGGTGTTGGTCAGGCTCAAATTTTTCAATCTACAGCTAACTCTGCTAGCTATAAAGCTCAGGTAGCGGCAACTGCTGCGCATTTAGATAAAGCGCAAAAGGATTACGCTCGTTATGCAAACCTGGTAAAAGACGGTTCTATTACCCAACAACAATACGATCAGGCTAAAGCTGATTTAGATGTTGCTAAAGCGAACTACCAGGCAGCAAAAGATCAATACAATGCAGCATTAGTGCAAATTGGTACAACCCGCGACCAGTTAAAGGTTACCAATACTAGTGCAGACCAACGTCAGGCTGATGTTGACTTTGCAAAACTGCAATTATCATACACCACTATCTCTGCACCCGCTACTGGCGTAACATCTAAAAAGAGCATTCAGTTGGGTCAGTTAGTTCAGGCAGGTCAAACCTTATTTTCTATTGTTAATGATAACAGCCTTTACATTACTGCAAACTTTAAAGAAACGCAGCTTACTGACATTAAAAATGGTCAGAAAGTAGATGTAGAAGTCGATGCGTTCCCTGATATGAAAATTGAAGGTACTGTTTACAATTTTTCGCCTGCAACAGGTGCTAAGTTTTCATTATTGCCACCAGATAACGCTACCGGTAACTTTGTGAAGGTAGTACAACGTGTACCGGTTAAAATTAAATTAAACGCAGACAAAGCTACTTTGGATAAACTGCGTCCGGGCATGAGTGTAAACGTTTCTGTTAACATCAAAGAATAATTACAATTAACTATGGCTGAAACCGGCTTTAAAAAATGGATCATTACGATCACCGTTATCACGGCTTCTCTTTTAGAGCTGATTGATACCACGATCGTAAACGTAGCACTACCCCACATACAGGGTAACTTAGGTGCTACCCTCGAAGACGTAGCCTGGGTGGTGACTGGGTATGCGGTTGCCAACGTTATTATATTACCTATGTCTGGCTGGCTGGGAAGCCGGTTTGGGCGTAAGCAATACTTCCTGACATCTATTATCGTATTTACCATCGTATCATTCCTGTGCGGTAATGCGCATACTATGGATGAGCTAATCCTTTTCAGGGTATTGCAGGGTTTTGCAGGTGGTGGTTTGATTTCGACCGCTCAGGCAATTCTGATAGAAACCTGGCCGCGTGAGCAGATAGGCACCGCTACTGCCTTATTTGGTTTAGGTGCGGTAGTAGGCCCTACGGTGGGCCCAACCATTGGTGGCTGGATCGTAGAGAATTACTCATGGCCATGGATTTTTTATGTAAACATTCCTGTAGGTGCATTGGCCGCCTTCTGTACTATAACGTTTATTCGAGATACGCCTAAGGATACGAGTAAACCGGTAGACTGGTGGGGTATTATCCTACTGGCTATTACTGTAGGTAGCTTACAAACAATATTAGAAAAAGGTGAGAGTGAAGACTGGTTTGCTAAAACCTACATCTTAGTACTTACCATTGCAGCGGTTATAGGGTTCTTATTGTTCTTATGGCGCGAGTTAAGCACGGATCACCCTGTTGTAAACTTTAGCATTATGCGTCACCGAAGTTTTTCGGTGGGTATGTTTACATCTTTCATATTGGGCTTTGGCTTGTATGGATCTGTGTTTGTGTTTCCGGTATTTTGCCAGAACTTGTTAGGCTTTAATGCGCAGCAAACAGGAGAGCTATTGTTCCCTGGTGGTTTGTGTACCATTGCCATGATGCCATTTATTGGTAAAATGCTTAACAAGGGTATACCTGCCCAGTTTATGGCTACAATAGGCATGTTCTTGTTCTTTGTGTTCACCAATATGCTTAGCCACTCTACACTGGCAACCGGCGAAAAGGATGTGTTGATACCATTGCTTATTCGCGGCGTTGGTATGGCCTTACTATTTGTACCTTTAACTACATTGGCTATGGCCGACCTTAAAGGTGCAGAAATTGGTCAGGGTTCGGGTTTAAATAATATGATGCGCCAGTTAGGCGGTTCTTTCGGTATCGCGGTATTAACAACCATCATCCACACTCGTCAAGGTTTACACAGAAACAATCTGCTGGTTAACATTAACCAATACAACCCGGCTTTCACCGAGCGTTTTAATGGTTACGTACATGCATTTATGGCAAAAGGAAGTTCGATGCTGGATGCCACAGCTATGGCCTACCATGCCATGGAAGGCGTTGTAACCCGGCAGTCGTTGCTGCTAACTTATGATGACGCTTATTGGTTATCGGGCCTGGTGATGCTGTTCTCGATACCGCTTCTGTACTTGCAGCCGTTCAAGAAATTAAAGGCTGTTGCAGATGCTCACTAAAAATTGATAATAAATTTTCGAAATCCCGGTTGCTCTAAGTAGCCGGGATTTTTTGTTAAAAACCGACCGAGGTATAGAAACAGAAAAGCCGCTCAGTTGACCTCTGAGCGGCTTATCAAAAAAATACAATTAAAAATAGTCTTCCCCCGAGCACACACGACTTGTATAATGGAAACGAAGGTTGCTTAATCTTCTATAAAATTAAATATTTTATTCCGTTAAAAACAAAAAATTATTAACAGGTAATTAAAATGCAAAGGCCTCTGTATGAATATACAGAGGCCTTTGCCGTGCGCTTTGTTAACAAGTGTTAATAAACCACCTTGCCTGTGGCTGTCACTAAAGATGCAATTCGCACCGCATCGAAGATGCGCTCTTCGGTAGTTCCTAATTTAATTAAAGAGTCTTCGTGTGCATTAACGCACATTTCGCAGCCGTTAACAGCAGAAATGGCAAGGCTCATTAATTCAAAAAATTCTTTACCTGTTACAGGTTTCATCATTAACTGCATGCGGATACGTGCAGGTATTTGTGTGTACTTCTCTTTTTGAGTGAAGTGTCTGAAACGGTAAAATATATTGTTTGATGCCAGTAAAGAAGCACAGCCAACAGCTTCGGCAATATCGGCCGCTGTAGCGCCTTGTTCTTCTGCATATTTCGTATAGTAGTTTGTAAGTGCCTTATTGTTGTTGTTAACAGCGGTGCTTAGGCCAAGCAGGGCGCACTCTTTAGTACTAAGATGCTCAGAGGTAAGAGTGCTGTTAAAATTCAATTTAAGGTCACGTACGTAGCGCGATTCGCCATTCTCTAACAAAGTAAGGGCTTCGGTACGATAAGATTTATCTAAGGCTACGCTTTCCAGCAGTTCCTGGATTACTTCGGTAGTTTCGCTCATTTTTTTAATTTTTTTGTAGACAGGAAATAAGAATCCCCGTAAGGTTTGCTCACGGGGATCATATTGGGTTAATTATACAGTTAGAGTTTCCTGGCCTTTTTCCCAGTTGCAAGGGCAAAGCTCGTCGGTTTGTAAGCCGTCCAGTACGCGTAAAACTTCTTTAACGTTACGGCCAACGTTTAAATCGTTAACGCTAACCCAACGAACGATACCGGTTGGATCAACGATGAAAGTAGCACGGTAAGCAATTTTTTCTGTTGGCTCTAAAATACCCAGCTCTTCAGCCAATGATTTTGAAGTATCAGCTAACATAGGGAATTTAAGATCGCGCAAATCGTCGTGATCTCTTCTCCATGCAGCGTGAACAAACTCAGAATCTGTAGAAGCACCGATTAAGCGTGCATCGCGGTCGCGGAATTCGCCATAAGCTTTGTTGAACTCGGCAATTTCTGTAGGGCACACAAAAGTGAAATCTTTTGGCCACCAGAACATTACAGTCCAAACGTTATCGTCATTAACTAAATAGTCAGAAGAAATATCTTCAAACTCTTTACCTTTTTCTATACTAACTACAGCTTTTTTATTAAAAGCGGGGAATTTTTGACCGATTGTTATCATAATGTATTATCTGTTAATTGTATTGCAAATATAGCCTAAAAAGCCCAAGGGCTTAAATTGAATGTTTTGATAGGCTATAGAATTTGTCTATAGTGTTTGTTGGGGTTATAGCTCTCTTGTGAAAAACCCTTAGGTGCTTTAATACAAGAAAAGCCACCCCGGGTAAAGGATGGCTTTCTGGATATATTAGATAGTTAAAATTATTTGCTGTAGATATTGCTTGTATTGCGGTAACCTGTAGCTGTATTGCTGTACCAGTCAAGGAAGCTAACACCGCCACCACTTGCCCAGTCTGCAAAGTGAGGATAAGCCTGGTTAATGTTAATACCTTCTATAGGGTATGCAAAGTCGCCGGTGAAGCCGATAGCCCATGGCCAGTTCTCTTTGCTCAGGTAGTAACGGTTTGCAGATGCAGATGAGTTATCATCATAAGTACCGAACAGTTTGGTATCTGCTTTATCAGTTGGCAGGTAACCTGGCAAGTGAATTTCATAACCCCTTCTCAGGTTGCTGATCAGGAATGGATTGAATGCCGTTGGAGTTAAAGTAGAAGCCGCAACCGGAGTGCTGAACATTACATCAACAGTAGCTGTTTGGCTGGTTACTTTATCCTTGCTGGTCAGCGTATTGATCAGGTAAGAACCGTCAGCATTTTTGATCAATGCTTCGTGGTTGTCGAAAGGAACAATAACTGCTTTAGTTTGTCCGGCTTCAACACCGTTAGAGGCAAGCGTAATATAATTGCTGATGAATTTTTGACCGGTTACAGATGATACCGCAGAGGCAGCAACTGGTAACTGTACACCAAAACCATTGTGGAATGAAGCACCTGCTGCACCGATAGTATAATCACCTTTCATTTCAACAACTGCGTTCGAAGCATTGCTGTAGAAAGTATAACGGAATTTAACTAACAAGTCGTTCAGGTCGTAATCGCCTTTAGATGGGAAGTTGTCTTCGAAAGCCAAAGTAGAATAAGTGCTTGCTGATGGATAGTAGCTGATGTAAGCTTTAGTAGCATCGTTAGGGAAAGCATCTAATTCGTCTGGAACACCATCGCCGTCAGTATCGCCACCTTTATCAATTGTAGCTACGCCATTGTTAGAGATTGCAGTAACAGGATTCGAAGTAGCGTAGATAACTAAGTCGTTAAAGTCGTTATCAGAACCACCATTTTGTCTGTTTTGATCTTCAAAGCCGAATAGGTACAGCTTGTGAACATCATCATATAACATCACATTGTGCTTTCTTAATGCGCTGGTGTTTTCTGGGTTAAAGTCGTCCTGGCTAAAGAATGCCTGGTTGCTGGTGTTAACTCCACTGCCGGTCCATGCATTTTGAATCAAGATGAAGCCTACTGATGTACCTGCATCAAACGTTCCTAATTTAACTTTATCGCCAGCTTTTAAACCGCCGCCCGAACCCGAGCCAGATGCGTTAGGGAAAATATAAGTAACCTTATCGATACCGTTAGAATTGGTACCACTAGTAACCTGTTTTGGAGGATTACTTGTTTTATAGGTATAATAAGCCAGGGTATTTTGGTAGCCAGCACCTTCTGCAACGAACGTAACCCATACATCAGATTTTGCAGTAAGGTTTATGGTATGTACCGCGCTTGATGCTAAATATTCAGGGTGAGTAGACGGAACTGATTTACCTTCTGGCAATGATGCGTTGATGTAAGATAATAAAGAGGCATCGATAACATCGCCTGTAGCCTCAAGGTAAGCTGGGCGGCCTAAATTGGTTGGGCTGGTAAATGCATTTGAAGATGTGTAACCGGTAGGGTAACCAACATCTACCTGTGTAGTACCATTTACAGCTTTTGTTGAGTTTGCAGAAATCGCAACAGTATTAATGGCATCAGGAATAATATCGCCGCTATAGCCGTCTTTACCGCCAATAACTGCCGTTATTGAACCATTGTTAATCGCAGCAGTCGCGTTACGCATTAAACCTACATAAGCAGGGTCGATAACTAATTTATCTACTGAAGAAGCAACAGTTACTTTTGCAGTAAGGTTACCAGATTTATCGGTAACGCCTTTAAATATAGATGATGAAGCATCTGTGTTACCTGGAAGATAAACGCTAACGATAACGCCAGATACGGCACCACCAACATTGTCTTTTAAGCTAACATTTAAATTAACAGTTTTAGTGGTTGAAAAATTGAAACCGTCCGGAGCAATTTTGTTTAAACCTGTTTCGGGAGTTGTTCCCGAATTGTTGTCTTTTTTACATGATGTAAAGGCTGCAACAGAAGCCAAAGCACAAATTGTAAATAATTTTTTCATAACGTTTTAACCTATCGTAATATCTCTCTTTTGAGATTTCGGTTAAGGCAAAAAAAACTCCAAAAATTGAAAATTGAACCAAATGGCTGTATTTCAGTCATTTATACATATTCCCTTAAGTTGTGTAGTTTTTTGTGTAGAAAATTGTGGAATAATTGATACGGTTTTCGCACCAGGTAGCCCAAAAACGGGGAAAATAAAAATCCCCAACCGGGATTATCGGCCAGGGATTTTATATAATTAATTGCAGCTATAGGTTAATTGCGCCTGTTATTTAAAAACGAAACGTAATATAACAGTGTGGCTAGTGAACCAAGTGCTGCAACAACGTAAGTCATGGCGGCCCACCAGAGGGCGTCTTTAGCTTGTTCGTGCTCTTCGCTGGTTTGCATTACGCTATAGTTATTGTTTAGCCAAGCCAATGCACGCTGACTGGCATCAAACTCAACCGGCAGCGTAATAAAGCTAAATAAGGTAACCAATGCCAGCGCCGCAATGCCTATCATTAATATATAGGGACTGTTGGAGAAAATCATCAGCATAACACCGATCATCAGCGTCCATTGTACTAATTTGGAAGCCACACTAATTACAGGCACAATTGCTGTGCGCAAACTTAACCAGCTGTAAGCCTTGGCATGTTGAACCGCGTGCCCACACTCGTGTGCTGCAACAGCAGCAGCGGCCACGCTTCGGCTGTAAAATACGTCCGGGCTTAAGTTTACCGTTTTATCTTCGGGGTTGTAATGGTCGGTTAGTTGGCCTTCCACAGAAATCACCTGCACATCCATAATGTAGTTATCGCGCAGCATCTTTTGAGCTACTTCGGCACCTGTTAATCCAGACGAAAGCGGCACTTCAGCATATTTCTGAAACTTGTTCCTGAAACGCGATTGTACAATAAAACTCACCAATGCCACGCCGATCATCAAGACCCAGGCAGAAGAGTAGCCTATGTATGCAGTAATAAATGAGAAATGTATCATCTTTATATGTTTATAATAAGTGATTCAAAAAGTATTCCGCATTTTAAAAAATGACAGTCGCAGATCAGGCATTTTCTTATTGGGAACGCACCGCATTTATTGACGAGGCCGGTGTGCTAATTATAGGCAGCGGACTGGTTGGTCTAAGTGCTGCACTGCATCTGAAACAGCAACAACCTGCTATTAAAGTTACAGTTTTAGATCGTGGTTTTTTACCAAGCGGTGCAAGCACAAAAAATGCGGGTTTTGCCTGTCTTGGTACCGTTTCGGAGCAGTTGGCTTATATCAGTCGCTCGTCGGAGGTTGAGATGCTGCGCATGGTTGACTACAAATACCGGGGATTGCAACGCCTGCGGAAAAATCTTGGAGATGCCAATATTCGCTACGAGCAAAATGGCGGTTACGAGTTATTTACCCGCGAAGAAAAGCAGGAAGCGGAAATGGCTGCGGACAACATTTCGTACCTAAATAAAATTTTAAGTACAGTTATTGGTGATACTGACATTTATGCAGTTGCGGATGCTAAAATTGCAGGCTTTGGTTTTCAGGGAGTTAACCGAATGGTGGTTAATAAATACGAAGGACAGATCCATACAGGATATATGATGCGCACGCTCCTTCTCAGAGCTTACGAGACCGGAGTTTTAGTGCTGAATAATTGTGTGGTTGATAGAATTGAAACGAACAATAATTACATATGTTTAAGTACCTCGCAGGGAAATTTCAGAGCAAAGAAGGTTATCGTAGCTAACAATGCCTTCGCCAAACAGCTTTACTCTGATCTAGATGTAGTGCCAGGCCGTGGCCAGGTATTAGTAACCAAACCTATAGACGGTTTAAAACTGAAAGGCACTTACCATTTTAACGAAGGCTACTATTATTTCCGCAACATAGATGGCCGTATTCTTTTCGGCGGTGGCCGTAACCTCAATTTTAAGGCCGAAGAAACTATCGATTTCGGAAATACCGAGCAAATCAAAAATCACTTACTAAAATATCTTCACGAAATGATCCTGCCCAATCAAGATGTTGAAATAGATTATTGGTGGAGCGGCATTATGGGTTTTGGTGAAGAGCTTAGCCCTATAATTAAGGAACTTGAACCCAATGTTTTTTGTGCCGTACGATGCAATGGCATGGGTGTAGCCATGGGCAGTTTGGTTGGCGAAGAAGTGGCGGATTTGGTATTGAAGAGCTAAGTAAGTGGTGCGTGGTGCAAAGCACCACATGCACCACTGTGTTCCTGCTTAAAAGTCATTTTCGACTAAATTAATTATATATCTGATTGGTATATAATTAATTGTAGAACGTGTGCCTTCGTAGAGGGATTCAAATGCACTACAATGCTCCTACTTAAAAGTCATTTTGCTGACAATAACTAATCAATTAGGGTGTCATGTTGAGGCACTCGAAACATAGTGGGTTGGCCTCTACGCGATACACTTCGAGTGCCTCAGTGGGACACCCTCGATAATCTGTAAGAGGCCCCAATCCTTAAAACAACTGCGTCAATCGCTCTAAAGCCATGCCTCGCGAACCCTTGATTAACACCGTAGCATGTTTAATAGGATTTTCTTTCAGCGCATTAATAGCTTCCTCTGTAGTCTCATAAAAATCGGCAGTAAATCCATTTTTCTGTTCGAAAAAAGCCTTTCCTATAAATATGCGATGGTTAACCGGCGCGGCGATAGCTTTTTGAATAATGGCCTTATGCTCGGCGGCAGACTCATCACCTAGTTCAAACATATCACCCAAAACCAAAACTTTGTCTTTAGCATCCATGGTGCTGATATTGTCTATCGCCACCGCCATGCTGCTCGGGTTGGCGTTGTAGTAATCGCAGATTAACGTATTATCGGCCGTTTGCATAATTTGCGAACGGTTGTTGGTTGGCTGATAACCGGCAATACCGGCGTTGATCTCTGCATCTTCCATTTTAAAATGAGTGCCAATGCAGATAGCTACGAGCATGTTATCCAGGTTGTAAGCACCCGTTAAATGCGAGTCGACCTCGTGACTTTTTCCGGATGGGCTAATCCACTCCAAAGAAACGTAAGGGGCGTTTTTGGTTACGTGGCCGCTGATTAAATTCCCTGCGTTTTTAGTGCCGTAGCCAATGGTTCCGTGCAGATCCCGGGCAGCCGCCATTTCGGCTAAAACCGGGCTGTCGGTGTTAATAAATATCGTTCTGTTGTTGGCCTTAAGATAATCGTACAGTTCGCCCTTGGCAATTTTTACTCCCTCGGTTCCACCAAATCCTTCTAGATGCGCTTTACCGACGTTGGTGATTAATCCGTGTGTTGGTTGCGAAATAGTGCAAAGCATCTCAATTTCTTTCTGATGGTTGGCGCCCATTTCAATTACGGCCATTTCGTGTTCCGGGGTAACCGACAGAATGCTCAACGGAACACCAATATGATTGTTCAGATTACCTTGGGTGGCGTAAGTATTAAAGCGCTGCGATAATACGGCTTTGATCAGCTCTTTTGTTGTGGTTTTACCGTTAGTGCCAGTAAGGCCAATAACCGGAATCTGCAATTGCTTGCGGTGGTAGCGGGCAAGATCCTGAAGTTGGGTTAGCGCATCATCTACCAAAATATATTGGTCGCTTAAGCGATAATGAGCGTTATCAATAATAGCGTAGGCAGCGCCGGCCTCAATGGCCTGCTGTGCAAAGCTGTTGGCATCAAAATTATCGCCCTTAAGCGCAAAGAATAAGCTGCCCGGTACAATTTTGCGGGTATCGGTACTAATTACGGGGTGCTGCAAAAACAGCTCATAAAGTTGTTCGGTAACCATGTGGTAAATATACAGGCTAAAAGTAAAAAGGTTATTTTGATATAAAGATTAATGATATTTTTTGATGTTCCAGCAGGGTCTCTCGATAGAGGACCCTGCGCTGTTTAAAACTCAGCGTCTCTCGGAGAGGACCCTGAGGGAAAACTAAAAACTTTTCACCGAGTATTTCAGGCCGTTCACCGCAAATAGAATTAGCCTAACCGCAAGCCCATTGTTGCAGGAGCGCGGGCAGGGTACTTTTGTTGAGTAATACAGAATTACTCAGCGATGGATAGGTTTTTTTTAATGGCATGGTTACTACCGCTCGCCATCATAGCACATATAATAGAAGAGTTTGTTTTCCCCGGCGGCTTTATCAAATGGTACCGGGATTACAAACCCGAAATAGCATCGAGCATTACCACAAGCCGGTTAACCTTGATTAATCTGGTTTTAGTGATAGCTTCTTTTATACCCTTGTTTTTTGGCACATGCACACAAGGCATATCCTGGTTGCTGGCTATTACATCTATACTGGCAGTAAACGCCATCTTTCATGTCGTGGGTAGCGGCCGAACCAAAACTTATTCGCCCGGCGAGATCACCGCAGTATTTTTGTATCTGCCATTCGCCATTTTTGTTAACTGGCACCTTTTGGCTACTCAGGCCATAACCTGGGATTATGCTGCGCAATGCTTCTTGGTGGGTATCGGGTACCATATTTGGTCGGCTTATGCACATAGGCAGCGTGCCATGAAGTTTGAGCAATATCAGTCGGCGGGTAAATAATTTCTTCGTCAACGCGTAAGCGTTTCTATATATACGGTAAAAGGTCTTCTGTTTTTAGGGGGACCTTTTTTTATTTAAAGATCTTGTTCAACTCGGTTGTTGGCGTAGCCATGTTGCCAAAGCCAAATGTACCATGCTGACGTACTTCTTCGGCAGCGGTAAGAAAGGATGAATAAGCTGCACGGAAAAATGCACCGCCTACACTTACCCTTTTCACACCGATGTCGGCCAGCATGTTTAACGAAAAATTGGTGTTAGGTATGCCCATAACTACGTTGATAGGGCATGGTGCTACAGCTTTTACTGCCGCTGTTATATCTTCTATTGTTTTGAATCCGGGAGCAAATACCACATCGGCGCCTGCTTCGGCAAATGCTTCTAACCTGCGGATGGTGTCTTTTAAATCGGTACTGCCATGAATTAAATTCTCGGCACGGGCCGTAAGAGTAAAGGGAATAGGCAAACTTTTGGCTGTGGCGACCGCTGCCTTCACACGCGCCAACGCATGTTCGAAACAATAGATAGGGCCAGCCGGATTGCCTGTTGCATCTTCTATCGAACCTCCGGCCAAACCCGCCTTGGCTGCCATTAAGATAGTTTCTGCACAAAACTCTGGATCGTCGCCAAAACAGTTTTCTAAATCGGCTGATACCGGTAAGTGGGTAGCCTCAACAACACTTCGTGCATTTAACAAGGTTTCCTCACGGGAAACTAAACCCTCGCCATCAACCCGGCCCATCGAAAAGGCTAAACCAGCACTGGTGGTAGCAATAGCTTCGAACCCCAAACTTGTTAATGTTTTGGCCGAGCCGGCATCCCAGGCGTTTGCCACTACAAATAAGCCACTGCGTTGATGGAGTAGTTTAAAGGTTTCTGCCTTTTGCTGTTGCGAAGTGTTTATAGTGCTCACGTGTTTCGGTTATATTCAAAGCTATACAAAAAAGAGGTTGCCTCAATATGCTTGAGACAACCTCTTTTATTATTTACGCCAGGAAGCATTTAGCTAACTAAGCCTGATACTTCTACTACTTCGTTAACATCTGCAGTATAGTCAACACCCGGAACTTCGAACCCGAATAGGTTCATAAAGTCCCCGTGATAGCCAGCCAGGTCACCAATTGATTTAAGCGACTCCGTATCGGCAATTTTCCATAGCTCGTCAACTTTGGCTTGCACATCCGGGCGCATTTCCCAATCGTCTATACGGATACGGCCTTTATCATCTGTAGGGATGGTGCTACCATTGTATAAACGCTGTTCGAATAAACGCTGGATCTGCTCTATGCAACCTTCGTGAATTCCTTCTGCTTTCATGGTTTTGTAAAGCAGGGAGATATACAATGGAATAACCGGAATTGCCGAGCTTGCCTGGGTAACCAATGCTTTGTTTACCGAGATCAAAGCTTTGCCATCGATAGCTTTTAAGCTGTCATTGATCTCGAAAGCAGTAGCTTCCAGATGGTCTTTTGCACGGCCAATGGTTCCTTTACGGTATACTTTTTCGGTTAAAGCTGGGCCTATGTAAGAGTAAGCAACAGTAACTACACCGTTAGCTAAAACATTAGCTTCTTTCATGGCATCAATCCACATTGCCCAATCTTCGCCACCCATAACTTCAACCGTGTTGGCAATTTCTTCTTCCGTAGCCGGGTTGATCGAAATTTCGGAAACTACGCCGGTATGAAAATCAACCGTTTTATTGGTAAAAACCTCGCCAATTGGTTTAATAACCGAGTTGTGTGCAACACCGGTTTTTGGGTTGGTGCGGCGTGGCGATGCCAGGCTATATATTACTAAATCAACCTGACCGAGTTCTTTTTTGATCAGGGCGATAGTTTTTTCTTTGATCTCGTCAGAGAAAGCGTCGCCGTTGATGCTTTTGGCGTACAGGCCAGCATCGTGAGCTTGCTTTTCGAATGCAGCAGTATTATACCAGCCAGCTGAACCCGGTTTACCCGGAGCAGGAGGTTTTTCGAAATATACACCAACAGTAGCCGCATCAGAACCAAAGGCACTGGTAATGCGCGAAGCCAGCCCGAAACCGGTAGAAGCGCCGATAACCAATACTTTAGCCGGACCACCGTCTATCGCTTTTTTAGATTTGATATAATTGATTTGGTTGATCACGTTTTGCTCGCATCCCGCAGGGTGGGCAGTTAAACAGATAAATCCACGTATTTTGGGTTCTATAACCATAACAGCTTATTTAAAATTGGGGCATATATAAGGATTATTTTGAAAACATCCCGTAAAAAGGTTCTTTACATTATGCTTCCCGCTTCAGCCAGCTTACCACGGCTTTGATCTCTGTGTAACTATAATTGTCGCCTAATACTTCTTTTAGGGGTGCTAATCGATCTCCGCCATAGCTTTCTACGGCATCTTTTATGACTGGGATCTTTTTTTGATCTACAAACTCGGTCACTTCAATTTCACCTGACTGAATAAAGGAACATAAATGGCCTTCGATGGTCATGGGCGATAAGTTGCGGATACCTGCAATTTCCACTATATCCATGCCCGATTTATACATGTCCAGGCTTTCGCGTTGTGTACCTCCGGATGAAGCCCGTGGACTTTTAGCTTTAGTCTTGGTTGCCTTAACCTTCCTGGTGCTGATCTTAGATGCCAGTCCATGTTGGTGGCAGTAGGCTAATATATCTTTTAGAAAAGCATCGCCGTAACGCTGCAGTTTTACCTCACCGAAGCCTGAAATGCGGCTCAACTCCTGCAAACTTTGCGGCAGGTAAGTTGCCATTTCCTGTAATGTAGCGTCGGACAAGATAATGTAAGCCGGCACATTCTCATTCATGGCCAGGTTAAAACGGGTAGTTTTTAATTGGTGCAATAAACCCGCTTCGTAAACCGACGGCTGGTTTTCGGCAACTTCTAACTCCATAGCCTCGGAAATAGAGAATTCTACCTTTTGCTGTCCCTTTAAAACTGGCTCGCTTGCGGCGGTGAGTTTAAGTATTGGATAGGCATCGTCGGTAACCTGTAAATAACCTTGTATAACTAACTGACCAATATAACGCTGCCATTCTGCTTTGCTCATATCGGCCCCAATACCGTAAGTTTTGAGTTGTTTAAATTCTTCGCGAATTTTCTCACTCCGCGACCCGCGCAAAAAATCGATCACGTAACCGGTACCGAAACGCTGATTAAGCCTATATACAGCCGAGAGTGCTTTTTGGGCAATTACAGTTCCGTCGACCTTCTTGAATTCGGTTAAACAAACATCGCACGAGCCGCAATGGTCGGGAAACTGCTCGTTAAAATAATGCATCAGATACTGGCGACGGCAGGTTTGTAGTTGGCAATACTTTACCATATCGTCCAGCTTTTTCAGCATAATGCGGCTTTGCTCTTCGTTACCGTCGACTTTCGCGAAGCGTTGCAATTTAAATGCATCGCCACCCGAGTAAAATAACAAGGCTTCGGAGGGTAAGCCATCACGACCGGCGCGACCGGTTTCCTGGTAATAACCTTCTATATTTTTAGGCAGATCGTAATGCACCACATAGCGCACGTTAGATTTATTGATGCCCATGCCGAAGGCAATCGTAGCTACCATAATTTTAACCTCGTCGCGTAGAAACTGATCCTGGTTGCGGGCCTTGGTTTCATTATCGAGACCAGCATGGTATGCCTTAGCCGCGTAGCCTTGCTTTTGCAGGTCAGCGGCAAGGTCTTCGGTATTCTGGCGGCTCAGGCAATAGATAATGCCCGAATCTTCTTTGTGCTCATCCAGGAAGTCGAGTAACTGATTGTAGGCATCGCGTTTAGGCGCTACCTTGTAGCTGATGTTCGGCCGGTTAAATGAGGATACAAATTCCCGGGGCTTACGCAGTGCTAATTTTTCGCGAATATCTTTCCGGGTCAGATCATCGGCGGTAGCAGTTAGCGCAATAACGGGCGTTTGCGGAAACTCTGTTTTAAAGTTGGCCAGCATCAGATATTCCGGCCGGAAATCGTGCCCCCAATGCGAGATACAGTGTGCCTCGTCTATAGCGATAAGGCTTACATTCAATGTTTTCAGAAATGATACCAACCGGCTTTCTGATCCAAACAAACGTTCGGGAGCCAGATAAAGTAATTTGATTTCGCCCGACTGCAGCCGACTAACAATCTGTTGTTGCTCGTTTGGGTTCTGAGTGGAATTTAAATAAGCTGCAGGTATGCCGTTAATATTCAGCGCATCCACCTGGTCTTTCATCAAGGCTATCAGCGGTGATATTACGATGGTTAGGCCACTAAGCAAAACCGCAGGTAACTGATAGCATAGCGACTTACCCCCACCCGTCGGCATGAGTACCAGGGCATCTCCGCCATCGAGTATCTGCTGAACAATAGCTTCCTGCTCGTGTCGGAATTCGGTATAACCAAAATATTTGTGTAAGGCCTGTTGGGGTGTCATTATACAAAGGTAAATAATGGTTAATTAAGTGGGTGTTTTATTGGGCTGATTAAGCTTTATTTCCAAATAGAACTTTCTTTTAAATACTTGAGATTGAACAAGTACATGGGGAGCAAAAAACACTATATTTAATTGATAGATATTTAATTACCTAAAGTTGCCACAATGGATATTTCTGAAAATACGCCCAATGGACACAACAATGAAGAAGGGTTGCGAGATTTAAAAAATGAACTAAATGAGGTTCAGGCCAAAGTCGAAAAGCTACAAGATAGTAAAAAGTGGTATAAAAACTATCCGTTTATCTTAAGTGTTATTGCCTTCTTATTTACGGCTGCTAACTCCCTTTATACAGTTTATTCTAATAAAAAAGAGAAGCAGGAAACAGCTATCAGTTCTGCGGCAAGTAGTATAAGAAATGAGATAAATGATCTGAAAAATGCTGAGAAGGAGTATTATCAACAGATGTCAAATGCTTACGTAGACAATAATATAAAAGCAAGCCTTTCAGGGATTTATTATTCTAAGATTAATCAGGTAACTTTTGATATATCAAAAAAAATGACTGATAAAATTGCAGCAATGTTGGAGCCAACAGCTTTAAATGATTATGCAAGGTATTTAGCATCAATTGGTCAAATTGGAGATGCTATTGATATGAATCTTTTGGCCTATAACAAATTAAGTCCTAAAAGTCAAACCTCTAAAAAAGACAAAGAAAAATATACTCAGGTTACTGTAATGCGGTCGTTGGGAAATTTATATAGTTTACCAGGGGATAGCCAAAGTTTGATCAAAAGTAGGTTTTATCGAAATGCCGCATTGAAACTTACCAAATCATATTTAGGGGAGTATGGTATTGAAAACACTATGTCGTCTTTCGAAATCTGGGCAGGTGACGAGTATAACAACTTTAATAACAAGAAATTTGCTAACAGCTTGATAGATAGCGCGATGTTTTATGCGCAAAAATTGCAGGAGTTTAACTCCAGAAAATATGATCATATCAGACGTTTAAGGCTTACCTATGATTATTTTAATAATAAGATGAATATCAACTTTAATTCTGGAAGCTGGGTAATATGGAGGGGCAGCAAAAAGATAGGGACTGCGTTTATCACGAATAATAATAATGCTTTTTTTATGGATATCGATATTCTTAAAAATGACACATTAAAAAAGCGTCTTGTTGGGAATGGATTATTTATAGGGTCTAATAAAATGAGATTCTCTTTGATTAATAGTTATCTTAAACATGCTAACGTAATTCAGTACAAAACGTTAAATCAGCCTGAAATTATTAATCAATTGATGTTTGAACAAAGACAGGCCACATTAGTATTGGATATCAAGGAGAATAAGCTTATAAATGCTGTATACAACGAAATGGAAACAAAACCAGAGTTATGGAGCTTGAAATTTGTTAGAAATTAGGTTAACGCAATTATAACTAATGAGAGTGGGCTATGTGCAATCCGATAATTTTCATTTAGATCTTATGATGTAGCTAAATCTATAAAAATCAATCCTATTCAACCCAGATACACTAACTTTTAAATTCTTTATTTAGCTTTAGCTTAACATTATGCATAAAAAACTTTACTCACTTGTTTTAATGCTGAGCTTTAGCCTTGCTGCACTTGCTCAGCAGATCAAATCGCCTTCCGAATTTCTGGGTTACAAACTTGGCGACCAGTTTACCCCTCACTATCGCATTGCCGAATATTTTAGGTATGTAGCTGGCGTTTCTAAAAACATTAAGCTGCAGCAATATGGCACTACCAACGAGGGTCGCCCTTTGATGCTGGCTTTCATAGCATCCGACGAAAACATTGGCCGGTTGGACGAGATCCGCGATAACAATATGAAACTTGCCGGCCTTACACCCGGCACCGGCTCGACCGGCGGACCGGTGGTTTTGTGGTTAAGTTACAATGTGCATGGCAATGAGCCGGCATCAAGCGAGGCTGCCATGCAAACGCTGTATGACTTGGTGAATACCGGCAACGCACAAACACAACAGTGGCTAAAAAACACGGTGATCATTATAGACCCGTGTTTAAACCCCGATGGACGCGACCGCTACGTTAACTTCTATAATTCGGTACGCGGCGTTACGCCCGACCCATATAACCAGGCTCGCGAACACATGGAGCCCTGGCCGGGTGGTAGGGTAAATCACTATTACTTCGATCTTAACCGCGACTGGGCATGGCAAACGCAAAAAGAAGTTCAGGCCCGTTTGGTAGTATTTAACCAATGGCTGCCACAAATTCACGTTGATTACCACGAACAAGGTTATAATAACCCATACTATTTTGCCCCAGCTGCAGAGCCTTTTCACAAAGATATCACCGTTTGGCAGCGCGAGTTTCAAACCATCATCGGTAAAAACAACGCCAAATATTTTGATCAGCACGGTTGGACTTATTTTACCAAGGAGGAGTTTGACCTCCTATACCCATCTTACGGCGACACCTATCCTATTTACAACGGCTCCATAGGGATGACGTTTGAGCAGGGCGGTATTAGCGCTGGTCTGGCTGTACTAACCCGCAGTGGCGATACGCTAACCCTGGCCGACCGTATAGAGCACCACCATACTACAGGTTTAAGTACCATCGAAATGGCCTCCGCTTACGCCACCAAATTGCTTACCGAATACAAAAAGTTTTTTGATAACGGCCGCACCAACCCGCCGGGCGAATACAAAGGCTACGTGATCAAAAATGATAACGACGACAAAATGGATATGCTGGCGGAATTGCTTACCAAAAACGGAATCAAATACAGCTTTGGCTTGAATCATACTGCCGCTGGTTATAACTATTTTAACGGTAAGCAAGAGAACTTCGATGTTAAGCCGAAGGACATGGTGATCAGTGCATACCAACCGAAAGCGGTTTTGCTAAATGTATTGCTGGAGCCTAAAACTTTTATTCCCGACTCTAATACCTATGATATTACTGCTTGGTCTTTACCCTACGCGTATGGGTTAAAAGCCTATGGTTTGAAAGAACCACTTGCTAACCCTTCGCCAAAAAGTATGACACCCGAATCAGCCTCGGCGCAGGTAACTCTTACGCATGCTTACGCCTATGCCCTGCCTTGGCAATCGGTAACGGACGTGAAGTTTTTAGCCGAGTTATATAAGAATCATATAAAAGTTCGCTACTCTGAAACCCCGTTTGAAGCGGGTGGTAAAAAGTTTAGCGCAGGTTCGCTGGTTGTTGAGCGTGCCGGGAATAACCGGGCCGATTTTGATAAAATGGTAACCGATATAGCAGCTCGCAACAACCGCAAACCGGTTGCCTTAACTTCGGGTTTTGTTGAAAAGGGAGCCGATCTGGGTTCGTCGTCTATCCGCAGCATGCGCCAACCAAAGGTAATGTTGTTAACCGGCGATCAGATAAATTCAGAAGAAATGGGCGAGATCTGGCATCTGTTTGAGCAACAGATTAATTACCCTGTTACCTTGGTGCGGGTGCAGGATTTGAACCGGATTAAGATCAGTGATTTCGACGTCGCTATCTTCCCCGACGGTAACTATAACGATTTGCCTTTGGATAAACTGCAAGGCTGGATTCGCGATGGTGGTCGGTTAATTGCCCTTGGCGACGCCGTTGGTGCGTTGGTTGGCAAAGGCTCATTCGGCATAAAACGCAAAGAGGATAAAAAGGACGACGCTAAAAGCAAACCAATACGTACTTATGAAGCCCGCAATCGAGACGATTTAAAATCATCCGTACCCGGGGCTATCTATAAGATTAATCTCGACAATACCCATCCGCTTGGTTTTGGTTACCCTAACTACTATTATACCCTTAAACTTAGTGACGATGTTTACGACTTTTTTGGCGACGAGGGCTGGAACGTGGGTACTGTTAAAAAAGACAATTATGTATCGGGTTTTGTGGGGCAGAAATCAAAAGCCAAAATTGTAGATGGTATGTTGATTGGTGTTGAAAGCATGGGGCGAGGCTCGGTAGTTTATTTTGTTGACGATCCACTATTCCGCAGTTTCTGGGAAAACGGAAAACTGATGTTCAGCAACGCGGTGTTTATGGTAGGACAGTAAGCTGCCAGAATCAAGAATCGAGAGACAAGAATCAAGATGTTTTGTTAGGCGAATAAACAAAAGGGAAGGAAGATTTAATCTTCCTTCCCTTTTAATTTATACAGATCATCTTAATTCTTGTAATTCTCTTCTTTTTGAAGAAAGTCTTGATTCTTGTCTCTCGATTCTTGACTCTCTTTTATTGGTTTTTCACGCGGTTCTTTTCATCATCTGCGCCGGTTTGATGATCGCGGCTTTTGATTTTGCTGTTGCCAAAGTTGTAGGTAAAAGTTAAGCGCCCTACGCGGGTTTCGTTCTTTTGGTGTATATCGATAATGTTATCATTAGAACGGGCAATCACATTGTTTTTGCGGGTGTTAAATATGTCGCTTACAGATAATTTTATGTTCAGCTTTTTATCTGCGAATGATTTACTTAATCCTCCATCAAAATTATATTGTGGTTTAATGGTATAATAACCGTATTGTAGTTCTGACTGATAATTAGTCATAAACTCGGCTTTAAAGGTTTTGGTTATTTTAAACGTGCTGGTAGTTTTAAGCTGGAAGGCTGCTTTGCCACCGTTTAAGTATCCATTGTAAACAGAACCGGGTTGCGGGGTATCATTACCAGATTTAAAGCCCAGGTAAAAGCCTGTGAAATTAACGTTGCCACTCCACCACTTAGTAAAAGTATAAGGAACGTTAAGATTTAAATTGTAAGAATCTTGCGACTGTAGATTCAACGTTGTTTGGTAAGTTGCTTTTTTAACAGTATCGGTTACAATAACCTCGGTAATTACATCGGTGGTATGGCTATAACCAAAAGTTACGTTGATGTTATGATTATAGGTGTAGTTAACCTCGAAAGAATTGGTGTATTGGGGTTTTAAAAACGGGTTACCTTGCATATAAGTGTATTGATCGAGGTAATAAACAAAGGGGTTAAGATCTTCATAACTTGGACGATCGATACGGCGGCTGTAGTTAAATCCAATTTCGTTTTTATCATTGATGGTGTGGTTAATAAACGCACTTGGGAAAAAGTTAAGATAACTGCGGTCGACCACCTGGTGGCTGCTAACTAAATTTCCATTTGAAGTAGTATTCTCAGCCCTTACGCCAAATTGGATAGATGTTTTCTTAAAGCTTTTGCTGAAATTTAAGTAGCCGGCACCAATTTTTTCGGTATAAATAAAGTGGTTGGTACGGGTACTGTCATTAACATATCCTGTCGGGGTGCTAATCTGGGCTTCCAGATCATTGTCGGTTTTTACGTTACTGTATTTGGCGCCAAATTCCAGTTTAGTGGTTTTGTTGAATGGGAGTGTGTAATCTGCCTTAGCTGTGCGGATGTCGATAGTTGATGGTGTTTGGTTTCTTAGCATCGATGGCGTGCCTGCCGGGGTGCCGTTTATATTATAATAGTAAGTGTCGTATTGGGCGTTGGAGTTGTTGTTAAATTTAGAATAATCCAAATCTACACTTAAGGCCTGTCCGGCGGTGTCTATCTCTAATTTATCATTAATGTTGAAAGCAAAGTTCTTATAAGTTTGGCTGATGGTTGTCAGCGTGTTTTGATAAGAAGAAAATACCGAAGGTTGGCTACCGATATAAGTAGTATTGTTGTTGTTGCTGCCATCTGGATTATAATAACCACTGGCAACAAATCCAAGCGTGTTTTTTGAAGTCATGGCGAAGTCTGCGCCCACACGATAGTTGTTGTAGTGGTTGTCGTCCAACATTTTAGTTTTCTGGCTAAAATAGGTAGTGCTGTCTGCGCCGGGTACGCTGCGATCTATGCGGATGTTGTTTTCGCGTTTGTTGTCGCCGCGGCTCAATGTTCCGAAGAAGCTAAATTTACCTTGCTTATGATTTAGCGTTAAGCTGGTATTATCGCGAAAATATTTACCTAAAGCTGCGGTTGCTGTTAAATTGCCATTTGTACCACTTTCGCGGTTCTTTTTAAGTTTAATGTTGATGATACCAGAATTACCCGCAGCATCATATTTAGCTGATGGGTTGCTGATGATCTCCAATGATTGGATGGTATTACCGTCTGTAGAGCGCAGTAGCGTGGCTAATTGGGCTGCCGACAAATAAGTAAGCTTATCATTGATCATTACGGTAACGCCTTGTTTGCCGTTTAAGCTGATGTTATCGTCCTTATCAACACTAACGCCCGGAGCTTTTTCCAGAATTTCCATTGCTGAATTACCCGCAGCCAAAACGCTGTTTTCTACGTTTACTACGGTGCGGTCGCTGCGGCGTTCAATTAAGGGTTTGGTAGCCACAATGTTAACTGCACTTAAGGTTTTGCTGGCTGGCAGCATTTTAATAACGGGTACAATAACGTTTACCGCACCAACGGTTATAGGTGTTAGGCCTTTTTGGTAGCCTACCATGGTTGCTTTGATCACATAGTTGCCCGGACGGATACCGGCAAAGCTGTAAGCGCCGCTTTCATTAGAGAGCCCACCTTTAACCACAACAGAATCTTTTGCTTTTAGCAGGCTTACGGTAGCAAAGTCGGCAGGTTTACCCTGTTCGTTAACAAGCGAGCCCGATACCTTTACGGCAGATACGGAGCTTTGGGCCCTCGCTGCGGAAAATCCGGTAACGAGGCATATAAAACATATAAATTTATTGATGATCGGTTTCATGAGATGTGTGATTGGTAGTGTAAAATTTGGGCAATAGAATTCCAGGTAAAGATTTTTTAGTTCTTTTTTAAATGGTTAATTAAAATTTAGTGCTTCCGGCTATACTGCAATATTTTGCCGGATTGTTGTGTTTTGTTAGTTAGATGTGCAAAAACACGGAAAGGTTACAGATAAATTTTACTTTTTTATTCCCGGTATCAGAAAGTCGAGGAAATCATCATATACGGTATAATCTGCACACATAGTATTTGTGCTGGCGCAGGGGCACTTAGCGGCATTGCAGGGGGGATGTTGCCCGCAGGATGAACAGAAAATAATAAGCCCGGTAACTATTACCGGGCTTAAACATTTAAAACTTTTTCGCATTGGCGTGAACCTTTACAGTGTCGGCAACCAAGGTATCAACCTTGCATTGCAAACCATTGTCGGTCATAATAAAGTTGGCAGATGGAGCATCGGGCAATTTATTAGTGTTAGCGCAATCATAGATGCTGAAATGCACATAGCGATCGAGGTTCCTGTCAATTACCAGTTTGGTGTTTAACGGCACCTTTAGGGTTAGTTCTATTTCCTCGGCATGCCACTGATCGGAGTTTAAACGATGCAGCTTATAATCGAAAGTTAAAACCGAATCTTTTTGCGAGAAATTGTATTTGGTATTGCGTGCGTTTACCAGGGCTTTCTCATAAGTAGAGCCTTTGGCGTGGTAACGCTCAACCAATACGGGCTGGGTTACATCGCTTTTCTCGATGTTGATATTTAGGTTTTGAGGTTCGGTATGCTCATCATCGTCTTCATCGTCGGTTACAATCAGGCCGTGAAATTGTGCTTTAATATCAAGGCGCGCGCTGTCTTCGGCAGTAAAAAAACGTGTTTTGTCTAATTTAAGATGATAGGTATTGATGCTGGACGGAGCTAAACTGATGGTTTGATCAAAACTAGCCGATGATTTAAAGCCCGACATCACCCTTGTTGTAAAGTAAATAAGCGTACTCAACGCGCAAACCCATATAATTAAAAGTGTAGAAGCGGTTGAACGGTTTATGCCACGGGTATTAAATACGAATGTTGCCAGGCCGAGTATCAACGCCAAAAGCGGCACAATTAGCACGGTAAAGGCCGACAGGTACAACCATGTGCCGTAGCGCTCGCCTGCAATGCTAAACGGAAATATGAGATGAAGATCTTGCCCGAATGCAACGGCAGCAACAAAGGCGATAATAAGGCCTATCGCTGCACCAAAAAAGCCCAGCATAATAGCTATGCCTATAATCTTTAATATGATCTTGCCAAACTGGCGGATAAATGAGGCCGTGAAGGTGACAAATTCACGCACAAAATCGCGGAAGCGATAAATAAAAGGTTGTGCTCCCTCGTGTGCATCAGCCAAACGACCACGAACGGTTACCAGTTCTTCTTCAAAATTACGCTTAAAGCCCTGCAGGTCTAGTTTTTCGCCTTTCATGGCCATACGATCAGCACGGGTTACTGCTTTAGGTAATACCAGCCAAAGCACAATGTATAAGAACAGGCCTGTGCCTGCAAATACAAGCGCTACAGCGAAAGCGAGCCTGATCCAAACGGCCTGCGTGTCAAAATAATTGGCAATGCCAGAGCAGACTCCAGCTACCAGATGGTCGTCCGGATCGCGGAAAAGGCGACGCTTGGTCTCGCGGTTACTGTAGGTGTAACCTGTTTCGGCACCCTCGGCAGCTGTATTATCAAAATCTTCAACCGCGCCCATTTGTTCAATTACAAAGTTTACATCCTGGTCAATCACAGCCTGACGGCCTTCGCGCTGAAGTATTTCTGTAAACAGTTCGGCAATTCGGTTTTCAATATCGGTTGTAATCTCAAGCCTATCCTCCGAATCGAAGAAGTGCCTTTTAACGGCAGTCATATATTGCTTCAGTATTTCATAGGCGTTCTCCTCTATATGAAACACGGTGCCGTTTATATTTATAATGATTGTCTTATTCATGATTTATAGTGATTTTGGTCAGTTCTTGTTTCGTGCCTCGATAGATGTTTGTACCGCAAAGGCGAGTTCTTGCCAGGTTTTATCTAATTGAGCTAAAACTATCTTGCCTTCTTCGGAAAGAAGATAGTATTTGCGAGGTGGCCCTGAGGTTGATTCTACCCAGGTGTATGTGAGCAGGCCGTTATTCTTAAGCCGGGTTAGCAGGGGGTACAAAGTGCCTTCAACCACAAGTAATTGTGCTTTCCGCAACTCTGCGATAATGTCAGATGCATATATCTCCCCCTTGGCTATGATAGAAAGTATACAGTACTCCAGTATACCTTTCCGCATTTGGGTTTGGGTGTTCTCGATTATCATAATACAAAGATATATGTTTTAGATTGTATTATGCAATACATAGTACTGAATTAATTTTTATTAAAATGACTTATTCGTATGTTTTTTTGATAAATCCTTATTCATTTTCTCTCATTTAACTAATATTTCAGTTTTACAACCTATTTTTAAGTAATTAACTATTAACTGATATTATTTCTCGAAAAAAATGAAAAAACATTTACTTGCGTATTTGTGCTTTTTTGTGTGCTCTATTACACAAATTTACGCGCAAAGCAGTACGGTTACAGGAACCGTTACTGCCAAGGAGGATGGATTGCCAATCCCAGGCGCTACCGTAAAGGTTAAGGGTTCCAGCATCGGAACGCAAACCAACGCAAACGGTACCTATTCTCTAAAAGTCCCAGGCGGATCTACACTAACCTTCTCTTTTATTGGCTACACTACATTAGAAATACCGGTTGGTGGCAGAACCGAAATTAATGCGGTGTTGCTAAGCAATAATCAGCAGCTTGGCGAGGTTGTTGTAACCGCCTTAGGCGTTCGGCGCGAAAAAAAGGCTTTGGGTTATGCTGTGCAGGACGTTAAATCGGACGAATTAACCGCGGGTGCCCAAACAGACCCGGTGAGGGCATTGGCGGGTAAGGTAGCCGGTGCATCAATTACTATTTCATCTGGTACGCCAGGTGCATCTACTAACATCCAGTTGCGTGGTATCAACTCTTTAACGGGTAACAATAGCCCGCTATTTGTAATTGATGGTGTGCCGATTGATAACTCCCAAAATCAAACTATGGATCCGCTGGCAAGCGTTGGCAATGGTAACCGGGCTATGGACGTTAATCCGGATGACGTTGAAAGCGTTTCGATCTTGAAAGGCCCGGCGGCGGCGGCCTTGTACGGTATTCAGGCAGCCAATGGTGCGATTGTTATTACTACAAAAAAAGGTGTAGCCGGTAAAACTCAGGTTGATTTTAGTACGGGTGTTTCTTTCGACGTGGTCAACAGGATGCCGAAATTGCAAAATCAATGGGTACGGGGTGAAAACGGATCAATTGCAGGCAGAAACAGCACCAGCAGGTATTCATGGGGTGCAAAAGCTGATACACTGGCGTGGACTGGTGTACCTAACGGATATGATTTGCACGGTGATATTGTTGGCAAATCGAGCTCTTTGGCTAAAATTCCGTTTCAGGGGTATGATAACCTGAACAATTTTTACCAAACCGGTACCAGTTTCACCAACTCAGTATCCGTTAGCGGTGGTAACGAAAAGGCAGTTTATCGTACATCTGTAAGTAACAATTACCAAAACTCTATTGTGCCAACGCAATACTACCAGCGTACGTCTATTGCATTTTCTGGCCAGTTAGAGATTTCTAAAAGGTTAAAGGCGTCTACCAGCTTAACGTATACCGCTAGTGACGGTAAATTACCTCAACAGGGTAGTAATACTTCTGGTTTGATGCTAGCCTTAACCCGGACACCTATCTCATTCGACAACTCAAACGGTTTAAAGGATCCGGCAAACAATCCGTTGTCTTACACATTACCCGCCGGGCAAACCAATCTAAGCGGTACTACCCAGCGCGATTACCGAAATAGTGCCACCTATGATAACCCTTATTTTATTATTAACAACGCACCGTTCACTACCAATATATCGCGTATTTTAGGTAACATACAGTTAGACTATAATATTGGCAGCGGCTTTAGTGCTATGTATAGGTTAGGTACTGATACCTATCAGGATAATCGGCATCAATACTATGAAATTGGATCGAGTACATTTCTCGGAGGCCGTATCATTGATGACCGCTACACCTACAAGAGCTTAAACTCGGACTTGATCTTGAATTATACCAAGAAAATATCGAGTGATTTCCAGTTTGATGGAAAGATTGGTAATAACTTCTATGGTAGGAAGCTTGACAATCTGGCAAGTCAGGGCGACGGTTTGGTTGCACCGGGATTTGATAACGTCGCTAATGCGAGCTCTCTTATCGTAACCAATCCTATTGTAAATTACAGAACTGCATCTGTTTATTACGATTTAAACTTGAGCTACCGCTCTATGTTATATTTCGAAACAACAGGTAGAAACGACTGGGTTTCTTCGCTGCCGTCTGGTAAAAACAGCTTCTTTTACCCATCAGCGAATTTAAGCTTTGTATTCTCTGAATTAGGGGAACTTAAAAACAGCAACGTTTTAAGTTTTGGTAAAATCCGCTTTTCGGCCACACAAGTGGGTAATGCGCCGCCACCATATCAAACCCAATCATTTTTTGTGCCAACAGCTTTTGCCGATGGTGCAACAACGGGTATCAGTTTCCCGGCAAACGGCTTAGCAAGTTATGGTCTTAACTCTAATTTAGGTAACGCCAATTTGAAACCGGAGAAAACCACCTCGTACGAGATTGGTACCCAATTGCAGTTTTTCAGAAATAGGTTAGGGTTAGATGTTACTGCGTATTATAGCAAAGGAACAGATCTGATTGTTCCGGCGCCGATTGCGGGGTCGTCAGGTTATAATTCGTTAACCTTAAATTCGGGCTCGTTGCGTAACAAAGGTTTAGAAATCCAGCTTTCGGGCACCCCGGTCAAAAGCACCAACTTTACCTGGAATAGCTTTGTAAACTTCGCTTTAAACAGAAACAAAGTTTTAGCATTAGCCGAGGGCGTAAACCAAATCACACTCAATGGCTTTACAGGTACTGTAATTGCAGAGCTTCCGGGTCAGCCAGCCGGGGTGATTTATGGCTTTGGTTATACCAGAGATGCTAGTGGTAACATCGTAATAGATGATGCCGCGTCAAAAGGCTATCCGTTAGCCAATCCAAACGTTCAGGAAAAAATCGGAGATACCAACCCTAAGTTTAGAATGGGTTTCGGTAACACGTTTACCTATCAAAAAATATCATTATACGGCTTGGTCGATTGGAAATTTAAAGGCGATATCTGGAATGGTACAAGAGGCTCATTAGCCGCTATCGGTACATCAGATATTACCAATAACCGCGGTACCAGCACTGTATTTAAGGGTGTTAATGGCCACATTGATGCTAACGGGAATTTAGCTCACTATGATGGCAGCGGCAACGAAGTTGCCGGCCCAGGCGGCATAAATAATACAAGTGTAGTTTTAGACCAAGCCTGGTATCAGGGCGATGGTGGTGGTTTCGGTAACTTAAATGAAGCCTTTATAGAAAATGGTTCATTTGTTAAGCTGCGTGAGGTTTCGCTTAGTTACGATTTCAAAGACCTACTCTTTGGAAAGGGAAGCAAGGCGCTTAAGAGCTTCACCTTCGGTGCATTTGCCCGAAACATTATCATTTGGACACCCTATAAGGGCATTGACCCGGAAACCAGTTTAACCGGTGCAACCGTTGCGCAGGGTATCGACTATTTCAACAATCCGGGCACGGCAAGTTACGGGATGAATCTTAAGGTTAAATTTTAATCGAGGACAATTGACATGAAAAATATAATCAAATATAAATTTACGAAGGTCATTTTACTGCTTGCAGTTATTACGGCAGTGACTTCCTGTAAAAAAGGATACTTCTACGACGGTATCAATAACGACCCAACGCAGTTGCAAAAACCTATTCCGGCTAACCTTCTACCGGGTATTATTGCATCAACCGGATATGAGTGGGGAGGCGATGCATCTCGCTATCCGGCTACCTTTATGCAGCAGGTACGGGGTGCAGCCAACCAGTCTTTTTCGGCTAACCGTTATGCTGTTTCAACAGATGATGTTGATAATATGTGGACTTTTGGTTTATACGGCGGTATTATGAATAATGCTCACGCGCTGATACAACTGGCCGATGCCAGCGGGCAAACGCACTATGCGGCGGTAGGCCGTATTTTAATGGCTAATGCCTTAGGTTTAACTACCGACCTTTGGGGTGATGTGCCTTACTCTGAGGCTTTTCAGGGTTCGGCAAATCTGCAACCTAAATATGACACTCAACAGCAGATTTATGCCACACTTGATAATCTGTTAGCAACCGCTATTACAGATTTAGGTAAAACAGAATCGACAGTACAGCCCGCAAGCGACGATATTTTATATGGGGGTGATTTGGGCAAATGGTTGCGGTTTGCACACTCCCTGAGGGCAAAGTTTTATTTACATCTTGCTAAAGTTGACGCGAGTAATTACGGCAAGGCACTTACCGAAGCAGCCTTAGGTTTCAAAAATTCGGCAGATGATGCCGCGGTACAGTTTGCCGGTGCAAGCGTTACTACCGAGAACCCTTGGGAGCAATTTAATTCGCAACGTGGCGATATCGCGTTCGATGGTTATATATACGATCAACTGGCTACAGCCGGCGATCCCCGTTTAGACGTATATAGCGATGGCGACGGTGGTTTGGGTACATTATACGGTAGCCCTAACTCGCCGGTATACTTGCTAAGCTACGACGAGGTGCAGTTTATTATAGCAGAAGCTAACTTCCAAACAGGCAAATTGGCTGATGCTGCTACGGCTTACAATGCAGGCGTAACGGCCAACCTGCAACGAACAGTTGATGCAACAGATTATGCCGCAACAGTAGCCAAGACGGCTGGCAATATTACCCTAAATGACATCATGACCCAAAAGTACTATGCAAACTTTTTAAACCCGGAAACATGGACAGATTGGAGAAGAACAGGCTTGCCGGCTTTGACCCCTGTTGCCGGTGGTGCGCTAAATGGGCAGTTGCCGAGATCGTTGTTATACCCATCGAGCGAAATCCGTTACAATAAAAATACACCTGCTAATACTGGTATGTTAAGGAGGGTATATTGGGATAAGTAATTACAACCAATTTGTTTAAAAAAAGCCCTGACGTTTACGTCAGGGCTTTTTTTATATAGTGTAAAAAATACATACTTTCCGGTAGGTGCCACGTTTTCACAATTGTCATAAAAATGGCATTTGTGTTAAGTAATGGATAACAAAATGTGTATTTTATCTTGTTTTTTTAAAAATATCTCTATTTTAGACCTCTTAAATAAACAAACTAATAACGCATGAAAAAAAATTTACTTATTCTTTTGTTCTTAAGCATGCTTGCATTAACAAATGCGTTTGCTCAAGGCAAAAAAGTTTCGGGTAAGGTTTTAAGCGCAGACGACGGACTGCCATTACCCGGAGTATCCGTAAAAATTCAAGGTACACAAAAAGGTGTATTAACAGACGGCGACGGAGGTTATTCTCTGTCATTAACATCAGGCCAGGTTGTAACATTTTCTTATATAGGCTTTGTATCTCAATCAGTTACTTTTAATGGCAATACAATTGCAGTAATTAAATTAAAAGCCGATTCTAAGGCGCTTGCAGAGGTTGTTGTAACCGATGGTTACACCACACAATCTAAAAAATCTTATGCTGGCTCTACAGTAACAGTTAAGGGTGCCGAAAACGAAAACAAGCCGTTTTCTACTCCCCTTGGCGCATTACAAGGTGAAGTTGCCGGTTTAAATATTTCATCAAGCAGTGGCCAGCCAGGTGCAAACGTACAAGTACGTTTACGTGGTGTTGGTTCTATCGGTGCTGATTCAAACCCTCTTTATGTTATTGATGGTATGATCATCAACGCTGGTGACCTTTCAAGAAACTCAACGACATCAAACGTGCTGGCTGGTATCAATGAAAATGATATCGAAACTATCCAGGTATTAAAAGATGCTGCTGCTACTTCAGTTTACGGTTCACGTGGTTCTAACGGTGTAATCGTTATTACTACCAAAAAAGGTAAAGCTGGCAAAACAGTTGTTCGCGTTGATGCAGAAGCTGGTGCAAGCTCAAACTTAAAAGTTCCTGAATCTGGCAGACCAGTAACTGGTGATGAATACAGAAACTTGATTATACAGGGTATGACTAATGCCGGTAAAACTCAAGCGGACATCAACACTTATCTTGCTAATGGTTTTAACGGTGCAAGCAATAACTGGTACGATCTGGTTACTAAAAATGGTACACAACAACAATACAACGTTTCTATTAACGGTGGTAACGAAAATACAAGAATTTTCAGTTCAGCAGGTTACTTTAAACAAGAAGCAACTACCATAGGATCAAATCTTACCAGGTTTACTGGTTTATTAAATATCGATCATAACATCAGCAAAAGAATCAGTTTAAATGCAGGGATCAATTTTTCGAATGTAAACCAGAACACTCCTTCTAATGGTGGTGCATTTGCTAACCCTATCTTAGCAGCTTACTTCTTACGTCCGTTCCAATTAGCATACAATGCTGACGGAACTCTTAACACAAGCAGATCTGGTAATACAAACTTCGGTAGCGTATTTAACCCACTGTATACAGCTGCAAATGATGTTAAAAACTTATCTCAAACCCGCATTTTAACTAATGCTACTTTAAAATGGAACATTTGGGATCAATTACGTTACACCGGTTATGGTAGCATCGATTATGATGTATTAGAGGAGCACCAATTCTGGAACCCAATAATGGGTGATGGTTTTTCAACAGGTGGCCGTGGTTACGATTACTATACCCGTTATTTCAACTGGTTAACTCGTCACCAATTAGATTATCGTTACAATGTTCCAGGTATCGAAGATTTTTATGTTAACGCAACTGTTGGTTACGAGGCTCAAAGATCTCAGCAATATTACATCAATGCTTCAGGAACTGGTTATCCATTAACTCAGCCTTTGTTAACCTCTTTGGCTAACTCATCAACTCCTACTGCGGCAAGTTCAGCATTTTCTAATTATACATTCGACTCTTTCTATTCATTGTTGAGTGCTAATTACAAAAACAAATATGCTATCACCGGTTCATTCAGACGCGATGGTTCTTCTCGTTTTGGTACTAATAACCGTTTTGGTAACTTCTGGTCTGTAGGTGGTGTATGGAATGTTGATGAAGAAAATTTCTTCAAACAACAAAATGCATTAAGCTCTTTAAAACTAAGGGGATCAATTGGTACAACGGGTAATGCTTCGTTATCTGTTTCATCTAACCCCAACTATCTTGCAAGACCAACTGCTGGTTATGGTAACAACTATAACGGCGGAACCGGTCAAAACTTTAATACTATTGGTAACCCGGACTTAACCTGGGAATCACAAACTAAATTTGACGTTGGTGCCGATTTCGGTTTCTTTAAAGATCGTTTAGGTTTTGTTGTAGATTATTACAGAAATACAATTAACCAATTAATTCAACAAGTGCCAATCGCTCGCGAAACCGGCTTTACGGTTATTAACGAAAACGTTGGTTCGATGTTGAATAAAGGTTTGGAATTTGCTGTTAAAGGTGTGCCTATTAAAAGCAAAGACTTCACATGGTCAACAAACTTTAACATCTCATTTAACCATAATAAAGTTACCGAGTTAGCTAACCACCTTCCATATGTTGCTTCTGCAGGCCCGTCTTCTAACAGCAACATCTATGTTAAAGAAGGTTACGACATCCAAACCTGGTATACCAGATTATATGCAGGTGTAGATCCAGCTAACGGTAACGCACTTTGGTATACAGATGGTACTAAAACAGCTACCACTACTTCGTACGCTGCTGCTGCACGTGTACAATACAAACAAGCAGACCCTAAATACTTTGGTGGTTTTAACAACACCTTTAATGTATACGGTGTAACATTATCTGCTGATTTCTACTACAACTTTGGTAACTATATTCAAGATGCATGGGCATCTTATCTAACTGATGGTGTTTACTATGGCACCTATGGTAAATATGCATCTAACCTTAGAGCATGGACTACTCCAGGCCAGGTTACAGATGTACCTAAATATATTGCCGGTGGTACAAACGGTGGTCAGTCTGCATCTTTCTCATCAAGATTCTTATACAAAGGAGACTTTATCAGACTTAAAAACCTTGTTGTTGGATACGATTTCAAAAACTTCGACGTAGTTAAAAAATTAGGTATATCTAAATTATACCTTTACGGCCGCGGTACCAACTTATGGACTAAAACTTACGACAAAAACTTGCCGTTTGACCCAGAAGTTGGCTTTACTGGTCAGAGCAACCTTGAAGTTCCTCAAATCAGAACTTTCACAATTGGTTTAAATGTTGGTCTTTAATAATCAGTACAATGAAATTTAACAAGTATATCTATATATTAATGGCAGGTGTAATGGGAATTACATCCTGCAAAAAGGAGTTTCTAGATGAGAAACCCCCTACAGCAGTTCCGGTTGCTGACGCTATAAAAACTGAGAATGATATGTCTGACGCTGTGAATGGTATGTATGCGAGTATGCGTACTTCAAACACATTCGGTCGTGATATCCCTGCTTTAGGTGATATATTATCGGACAACGTTTATGTAAGTTCTTCCAACTCGGGCAGGTATCTGCAAGAGAACAATTACTCTTACATTAACAACAACGCTGAGGCAGCAGATATATTCAACCAGAGCTATTATACAATACTTCAGGCAAACAGAATTATCAATACAAGTATTGCTTCATCTAGTGCAGTAGGTCAATATAAAGGAGAGGCTTATATTGTTAGAGCTTTAAATTACTTACAGTTAGTTAACTTCTTTGCTACGCCGTATACAGTAAACCCTGCTGCTCCCGGAGTAGCGCTGGTTACTGGATATACTGGCCCGAACATTAAGCCAAGCAGAAATACAGTAACCGAAGTTTATGCCAAAATCATCAGTGATTTGGACAGTGCTTATGCTATTATGCCAGCTACATCTACCCATGGTAACAGCTCATACTATTTAAGCAAATATGCAGCAAAAGCGATTGAGGCCAGAGCATATCTGTACAAAGGAGACTACGCTGGTGCTCGTGACGCTGCTTTATTAGTGGTTCAAGGTGGTGGCTATACTCAAGCAACTGCAACAGGTTTATCTGCTTATTGGGCTAACAACGTTGGTTCGACAAATAAAGTAGAAACCATTTTTGAAATGGCTTTAAATACGGCTACCAACAACGGTACTAACGGTTTAGATTATGAGTATGATCAGCCAGTAGGTTATGGCGACTTCTTAGCCACTACAGATTTGTACAACCAGTACAGAGCAACCGATGCCAGAAGAGCTTTTATAACAGCTGGTGTAAGAAAAGGAAACGGTTTACCTGCATTAATTGTAAGTAAATATCCAAACGTTTCACAATCAGATCGTGATGATATTAAAATTATCCGTTACTCTGAAGTGCTTTTAACTTTGGCAGAAGGCTACGCACGTAGCGCTGATGAAGTAAACGCATTGAAGTATCTTAACCAATTTGTTGCACAGCGCGATCCATCATTGGTATACGCTTCAACAGGTACACAGTTGATCAATGATATCTTAAATGAAAGAAGAAAAGAGTTTGCTTTTGAAGGTTTGCGTTTCTTCGACCTTACCCGTACCAACCAGGTAATCAATCGTCCGCAAATGGCGAACTCTGCTCCATCTTATCCAACTGTTAGTTTAACAGATTTCAGAAGAATTTTACCGATTCCTCAAGCTGAAATGGATGCTAACCCTAACATGAAACAAAACCCTGGATATTAATCCATGGCGAACTAATAAAAACAGAAAAGGCTCTTAATTGAGCCTTTTCTGTTTTTTTGTATACTTATTTCATTATTTTCAGGTTTCAAATACTAAACAATTATCATGAAATTTTACAAAGCTTTTTTAATTCTATTAATCTGCGCCGGTGTTAAGTCGGCATCTGCACAAGGAGTTCAAATATCAGCCGGCGGTGTTCCTGTTCAGGATCGCGATATGTCTGATGTTGTAGGGTCACCCTATGTTAATGCCGAATGGGGTAAAGGTACAGTTAAACTAAAAGACGATAAAGTATATACCAATATCGACTTGAAATATAGCGATTACGACGACGCACTATATTTTAAGAGTGCTGAAGATAAGATGCAATCGTTCGCTGTACCCGTTGTTGATTTCACCATTTCCTATGCGGAAGACGGGAACCCGGTTTTAAAGCATTTTAGAAACGGCTATCATATTCAAGGATACGACGGCAACGCCTATTTCGAAGTTTTTAACGAGGGAAAAGCTCAATTCCTGAAAAAAACAAAAAAGAAAATTGAAACACAGAGCGTTTATGGTTCAACTGGAAGCGACAAGAAATTTGTTAGCACAACCAAATATTTTCTTGTAAATGGAGATAAGTCTGCCATTGTAAAAAAAGACAAAAAATCGATTCTTGAGGCCTTAGGTGATAAACAAACTGAGCTTGAAGCTTATATTAAAAGCAACAACTTAAATCTTAAAGAAGAGAGCGATATTGCGAAGCTTCTTACCTATTACAACTCAATTTAGTGAGCAAGTTATATCTGGTTATTCATCAATAATCAGCAATCACAAAAAAGGCCATCGATTTATCGATGGCCTTTTTTGTGGAAGGATGGTTTCGGCTATTTCTTGTCAACACTGTAAGCTCCCGGGCCTAGAAATATTAAGCCGGCAAACATTACCGCATCCTCAATAGCGTGCGAGGCGGCCATTAAGCCATCGCCTTTGCCCAGATGCATTGCAGTAGCTACTATCATATTAATAAGCAACAGTAAGCATATTGGCCTGAAAGCCCAGCCAATGATTAGCAGAAAGCCCCCGAAGGTTTCAACAACTGCAGATAATAAGCCCCATACCATAGGCCAAAATGTAATGTGCACGTATCTGGTAGCCTGTCCGGTTTGTTCCCAGGTATGGACGCCGCCGGCCAGTTTAGGGAAGCCATGATAGATAAACATAATGCCCAATCCTACCCGGATAACCAGAAGCCCGAAATTTTTGTACTTGCCTAATGTTGCTAGATATGCCATGTAATATATAAGGTTGTTGTTAAATAAAACTCAATTCTGCCTGCTGTGCCTGTACGTTTAGGCTTACTGTTCTACCGAATATCAATGCGTTGTTGTTAGGTACATGCCCTCCCGGGAAATCGAAACAAACCGGATAATCATACTCCTTAATAGCAGTTAATATCATTTCCGGCACGGTAAAACCGAAAGGGATATCGTTGTCCTTTAAATCGGTAAACCCGCCTACAATTAAGCCCGTTAGGTTCTTAAATTTTCCTGCCCGCTTTAAACAATAGATCATGCGGTCTATGGCGTACATATACTCGCCTACGTCTTCAATAAACAGTATTTTACCGTCGTAATCCACATCAGAAGCAGAGCCTAATACGGACATTAGCAGCATTAAGTTACCGCCGATAAGTTCGCCGCTGGCCTGCCCTACGCGATTGTGATTTTCGGTTGTGAAGCTGTAACTAAGCTCCTCGCCAAACAGGGCTTTTTTAAGCGATTGCAACGAAGCAGCCGATGCATCCGGTATATTGATGGGCATTTGCCCGTGAATGCTTTGCAGTTGCAGATTAGCCTGTAAATGCGAATGTATTACTGTAATGTCGCTAAAGCCGATGATCCATTTAGGATTTTGCTTCAGGTTGTCGAAATTTATATCATCAATTATGCGGATGGTGCCATAACCACCGCGTGCGGCGAAAATGGCTTTTACTTCGTTGTCGTCAATAAAACGCTGCATGTCCTGCGCACGTAATTCGTCGGTACCTGCAAATTGGTGGTATGATGCAGTTACGGTTTCGCCCAAAACTACACGTAAGCCCCATGATTGTAGCAACGCCACTGCATCGTCCATAGGTTGCGGTAATTTTTTTGCCGGACAAGTTATAGCGACCAGGTCGCCTTTTTTAAGATAAGGGGGCGTTATGCTCATATTTATAAATTATCTTTGCCAAATTATAACAAAGCGCTTAAAACTTTGGAAACTCAAAAATATAAAAGATATACCATCACCGCAGCTTTGCCTTATGCAAATGGGCCAAAGCACATCGGTCACCTGGCCGGGGCATATATTCCGGCCGATTTATACGCACGTTACCTGCGCCTTAAAAAGCGCGATGTGGTTTTTGTATGCGGCTCTGACGAGCATGGTACTGCCATAGCCAACCAGGCCATGAAAGAGGGTACTACCCCACGCGCTATTATTGATAAATACCATGCGCTGATCAAAGATTGCTTTGAGAAACTGAATATATCATTTGATATCTATCACCGTACCAGCGAACCACTGCACCATGAAACAGCGCAGGAGTTATTTACCGACCTTAATAATCAAGGAAGCTTTGTAGAGAAAGTATCGGATCAATATTTTGACGAAGAAGCAAATTCTTTCCTTGCGGATAGATACATCATTGGCACCTGCCCTAACTGCGGTAACGACCATGCCTATGGCGACCAGTGCGAGCGCTGCGGTACTTCATTAAGTCCGGAAGAGCTGATCAATCCTCACTCGGCATTAAGCGGTGCTAAGCCGGTGTTAAAGCCAACCAAACATTGGTACCTGCCATTAAACGAGTACGAGCCGTGGTTGAAGGAGTGGATTCTGGAAGGCCACGCTAAAGACTGGAAAACCAATGTATACGGCCAATGCAAAAGCTGGATAGATGGCGGCCTGCACCCACGCGCGGTAACCCGCGACCTGGACTGGGGTATTAAAGTACCCGTTGCCGGAGCCGATGGAAAAGTGCTATACGTTTGGTTTGATGCACCTATAGGCTATATATCGGCCACTAAACAATGGGCTATTGATAAAGGCAAAGACTGGGAACTGTACTGGAAAGATAAAGAAACTAAATTGGTGCACTTTATTGGCAAAGATAATATCGTGTTCCACTGTATAGTGTTTCCGGTGATGTTGAAAGCGCAGGGTTCGTTTATCCTGCCGGAGAATGTGCCTGCCAACGAATTTATGAACCTGGAAGGCGACAAAATGTCGACTAGCCGTGGTTGGAGCATTGAAATGCACGAATATCTTGCCGATTTCCCGGATAAGATTGACGAGTTGCGTTACTACTTAACTGCCATTGCACCCGAAACCAGCGACAGTGAGTTTACCTGGAAAGATTATCAGGCACGTGTAAACAACGAGCTGGTAGCCATTTTGGGCAACTTTGTAAACCGCGTAATGGTGTTGATGCACAAGTTTTTCGATGGAAAAATTACAGCCCCTGCGGGCGAAGTTGATTTTACCGACGAAACGCTAAACAAAACCGTAGGTGAGCTCTATGACGAACTGGAGAGCAGTTTCGAGAACTATAAGTTTCGCCAGGCACAGCAAACTGCTATGGAAATGGCTCGATTAGGTAACCGTTATTTGACAGAGAAAGAGCCTTGGAAAACCTTCAAAGTTGATGCCGAAGATGCACGTAATACCCTGCATAATTGTTTGGTATTGATAGGCCACATGGCAACTGCTTTACAACCGTTTTTACCGAATACATCTGCTAAGATCTTCGAGATGCTGAACCAACCAGCGGGTGAAGTAACTTTTGATCAGGAGCTGAAATTTAAGGATGGGCATCAACTGAACCCGGCTTCGTTGTTGTTTGTGAAGATTGAAGACGACGTGATACAGGCGCAAATTGATAAACTGCAAGCTAAGGCAGATTCATTAACTATGGCAGCGGTTGAAGAGCCTGTAGAGCAAGCAGTATTGCCGACCAAAGAAAATATCAATTACGATCAGTTTGCAGCGATGGATATCCGTGTGGGTACCATACTCACCGCCGAAAAGGTAGCTAAAACCAAGAAGCTAATGAAGCTGACCATCGATACCGGTATCGACAAGCGTACGGTGGTATCGGGCATTGCCGAGCACTTTGAGCCGGAGGCTATTATCGGTAAACAGGTAAGTATTTTAGTAAACCTGGAGCCGCGCGAACTGAAAGGTATCCTATCGCAAGGTATGATCCTGATGGCCGAAAACGCCGAAGGTAAACTCGATTTTGTAGCCCCGGTAAATGCTATGGGCGAAGGATCGGTAATACGCTAAACAGATGTGGAAATGTGCATTAGCATATTTCCACATTAAATAATAGATTTGCAGCATTGTCAAATTGGCTAATTAACAAATTGACAAATTAACCGGTCCCGTAGTTCAACGGATAGAATAGGAGTTTCCTAAACTCTAGATATGGGTTCGATTCCCGTCGGGACCACTAAATGAAAAGCCTCATCTGTTTAAAGCAGATGAGGCTTTTCTGTATTACGCGAAATGGTGCGGTGACAACACTGACCATAGGCTAACAGCTATCATGTCAGCCTGGCGCAAGTACCCAGTGTTAAGATGTGGGTTGGAGACTTGCGCTTCTACGGATTGTGACACTTTTTTTGAATGTTGTCTAATTATTTAACGAACATGACACTTATTTCAATGATTAATGGCCACGGCTTCCCTGTCATTATTAGTGACCGAGCTATTTCCGAAGCCGGAAATAAAAAGCCTGTTATTTTGCCGTCGACCAACAAACACACGTCCCAAAATACCCCAGTTATAGATTTTAACGTTAAAACTATTATAATTCAAGACGTTCTGTGCGTAGCTTTTGCCGGAAATGTAACCGGTATTAAGCAGTTACAGGCTGATATTTCCGACTATTTCTTATATAGAAGAGTGAATAAAGGCAACTTAAAAGAGCTTTTAGGAACATTAAAATATAATGATGACGTTTCTGTGCTTTTCGCAATTGGTGGCCCCGAATTTTCTAACAATCAGATCATGGTAGTTTACAAAGGAAATTGGCTGAATGATCAGAGTCGTGAGAATCTTGATGTTTTATCTTGTGGTAGTGGGGCTGAAGCTTGGACAAAACATTTGGTTGAAAACTCTGGATATCTCGACGAAAGTGAAATATCTGTTCATTTCTGTAAGCAAAGAGCTTTGCTAACTTGCATTTCTTTTTTAAATCAAGAGAGACAGTCGATAACAAATCTTATGGATGGTTGGGGCGGTGGCTTCGATGTGGTATATTATGATAAAGGAGTTTTCCATCGCTTTGATCAATTAACTTACGCTTTTCATGTGGTTAAAGTTGAACAGCCAACACAAATCGCGCCCATATCTCTCATTCATAATAGCTATCAAAATGGAAACGCCATAGTCCGGCATTTGACGGCGGACGGGTATCAAAACTATTTAATCCCACAATTCAACGAAAGGTTTCCTAGGCTCGAAGAAGATCCTAATTGCATATCGCGGGATATTGTTACTTGTATACGTTTATTAAAAGATGGAGGAAGCTATTGCGATCTCGTAGTGTTGATTTGGGATAATGATCCGCAGGCAGCCCCCTATTTTTACACGACCAGAAAAGATAATAACTTTGGTGTGTTGTTTTCCGATATTTATATAAAAAAAGTTAGAGAAGCAATATCAAGCTATCTAGCGTAATTCAGCCCTTCCACATGCTCCCGCAAGGCTCTGCTTTGTGATGACGTGATTTGCCTTGTTCCCCGTCGTCGCCGGGTCTCTCGCAGAGGCCCCTACGCTTTAGGATAGGTTGGCGCAGAGAATTGCGGGATCCTCTGCGAGAGACCCAGCAAGAACATCAAACTCTAGATATTGGTTCGATTCCCGTCGGGACCACTTGAAAAGCCTCATTTGTTTAAGATAGGTGAGGCTTGTCCGCTTTATGTCGAATGGTGCGGTGACAACACCGACCATAGGCTTTAAAATCTAATTGTAATAAAGCATGGGTTTTCGTATTTTCATATAATTGGGACTGCCCTAAAATCTTGACGATGCAAGAAAGTTCAAATGAGGTTCGCGATAATGAATTGTTATCACTTTCTAATCTAGCAGGCTTAGCCGCCGCAAGCGTTACGATTACCTTTACTTTTGCAGTAGTTAAGCTTTTTATTTTCTACCAACTGTTTCTACATGTCCCAATATTTCAATACACCGATGTCATCGATGTTATTGCAATGGCCCCAACTGCGGTATTTTGGGCAATATTTATGGGATCGATAGAGGCGGGAATGTTTGTTTTCGAGAGTAATAAACTTATTAAGGCAGAGAAATATTTGTATGGGCTTATGGCCTATGGTTTGGCGATATTTATTACTGTCATAGCTTACAGAAATGATCCAGGAATACGTTTGGCATTAATAATTCCTATTAGATATTGGTATTATTTCGTAGTGCCATTTGTAATTTATGTTGTAACAGTGATGTATATACAAGAAAATACAACCCAAGCTGGAGGTAATTTTATGGTGAAAAACAAGGTAATAGCGGTCGTTATTTTTACTATTTGGTATGCAATATTCGATTCCTTTGCCAATTACACGGCGCTAAATACGCCGCAAACCCACCTCGATTATAGACTCAAATTTAAAAATGGACAACAATTACGAACGGTAAAAAACATATATTTTGTGGGACGTTCAAAAGGGTTTTGGTTTATTTATAATTCTTCGACCGAAAGTGTTAGAGTCATAAACAACGAAGATGTGGAGTTGGTGGATATAAACACCAATCTTTCCAGCTATGTTGACAAAGCTTCGGAAATACAAAAGGTCACTCACCCTAAAAAACTATAGGCCCCGTTGCTGGCGTACGTGTGTCGCATGTTATAAAACAGAATAGCAAATGAAGAGGATTTAGATTCCCCCATGCTCCCGCAAGGCTCTGCCGTGTGGTGAAGCAATTTGTCCTGTTACCCGTCGCCGCCGGGTCTCTCGAAGAGGACCCTGCGCTTTAGGATAGGTTAGCAGGGAATTGCGGGGTCCTCTGCGAGAGAACCCGCAAGAACATCAATCAAAAGGTTGGTGACAACACCAGCCTTGCAAGCTAAAAAGCCTCTGGATAATATCCAAAACCACTTCAATTAATTTAAAAATCCATTCAAATAACCCAATATCATTTTAGACTGCATCATTAAGCTCACGTGGCTTTGCGAAGGGACAATGGCCAAATGCGATTTCGGCATCGGCTGCATATCGGCAGATACGCCACCGCCCAGGAGTTGGTAGGTTTTTCCGAGTTCAACCTTATCTAGTCCATCGTTGTCGCCGGAAATGATCAATACAGGCGACGTGATTTTTGCGATATTGTTATCACCCATGTCAAATGGGCTCGCTATAAAAGCAAGCATTTGCGCTATAAACTTTGTCCATTTTGTTTTGTCCGGTGCCGCCGCGTCGTATGCCGTTTTCATCGGACTGTTCGTAAACATTTCAGGCTTCATGTTTTTAAATGCTTCGGTTACTTGTGGGGCCCAGCCGGTACTTTTATAGGTGGAAGAAATTATTACCAATTTCTTTACACGTTTGGGGTTTTGTATGGTCAACTGGTAAGCTACGGATCCCCCCATGCTATATCCGGCAACATCGGCGCTGTCAACTTTCAAATAATTCATTACGCTATCTACGTCACTTGCCAGGGTGGCCAAATCAAATTTTCTGTCCGAAAACGGGGTATGCCCATGCCCCTGAAATTCGATAGCAATTACTTTTCTTGTTTTTGACAGCTCAGGTATTAATTCGCCCCAGTTTGCATCAATAGTCATAAAAGCACCATGTAGCAAAACAAGTGGCTTACCGTTACCAAATACTTCATAATAAACTTTTATGCCATTAACGGGTATGTAGCCACTTTCGGCAGGCTTGCTTTGTTGCCCTTTAGACCGAAATACTGTAAAAAGAAGCATAGCAATTACTAATGCCGGTTTTAAGACGTTAAGTCCTTTTAATGCCTTTTTCATAACGCTCCAATTAAATTATTGTGATCTATCAATAATATAAATATCGGCGATATTTCAGCATTTCAGGCTGTGTAAAGACGACAATTTGAGGGGTAAATCGCGCCAAGATAATGTGGTTGTATTGGAATTGGAGAGGCGATGATTATGCGCTAGCCAATTTTGCATTGTGCAGTCAATCAGTTATTTGTGAAATTTTTGTTCTTGTATCAGAATAAATAACTGTAATTTAGATAACCCGATTTTTGCCAGCCTCCGGTAGCATTGTCCGCCAGGCAATCCAACCTACTAAACCGATAATCAATTAAGGAAAAATGGAACAGCAACCTAACCAGCCATCGCCCGAAAACATTATGAAAATTGGTACGGGCTTTTGGGCTTCAAAAATTCTTCTGACCGCCGTGAGCTTTCAGCTATTCACCATAGTTGCCGAAAAGAAAACGATGAAAGCCGAAGATGTTAAAGACATTTTAGGGCTTAAATGCGCAAACAGGCATGTATATGATTTTTTAGATGCTTTAACCGGGTTTGGTTTTTTAAAGCGTGATGGGGTTTTAGAAACAGCTATTTACTCCAATACGGTGGATACGGATACATTTTTAGATAGCAATAAGCCGTCGTACATTGGAGGCATCCTCGAAATGATGAACAACCGTTTATATGGTTTCTGGGGCAACCTGGGCGAGGGGTTGCTTACAGGGCTTCCGCAAAATGAAGCAAAAAGGAGCGAAGATTTTTTCGGCCTGATCTATAAAGATCCCGAAAAACTGAATGAATTTACCCACGCCATGAGCGGCATCCAAATGGGTAATTTTATAACATTCGCCCAAAAGTTCGATTTTACGAAATATAAAACCTTGATTGATGTGGGCGGTTCAGCTGGCCTGCTTTCTGTTATGGTTGCAAAGCATAATCCCCATATGCATTGTACAAGTTTCGACCTGCCGCCGGTTGAGCCCATTGCAAATGCTACCATACAGCAATTCGGATTGCCAGATCGCGTGAAAGCCGCAAGCGGCGACTTTTTCACCATGCCAATACCCGATGCAGACATAGTGGTAATGGGAAATATCCTGCATGATTGGAACGAAGAAAATAAGATTTCGTTAATGAGAAAAGCCTATGAGGCGTTGCCTGATAATGGCGCGTTTGTAGCTATAGAAGGCATAATAGATGATGAAAGAAAGCAAAACGTTTTTGGTATGATGATGAGTTTAAATATGCTTATTGAAACAGGAACGGGATTCGATTACACCTTTGCCGATTTCAACAAATGGGCAAATATTGTTGGGTTTAAATCAACCTCGCTGCTCCCGTTGGTGGGGCCTTCAAGCGCGGCGATAGCGTATAAGTAAGTAAACATGACGTTAATGTTTTTCAGCCTAAGGTTGGAGTTGTCACAGCCTTTCTGTGAAATGGATGATACGGTGACAGCACGATATGTGTTCGGGAGATTTTCTCGGCCCACCCAAGGGAGGCAATCAAACTTGGTTCTCGCTGCGCACGCGTGCTGTCTGTAACTAAAGCGAATCAACACCCAACATATTATTTCCCTACAATCTTCTTTCGGTGTACCGTTCCCCAATCCGAAAGTTCTGTGATGATGGTTTGCAGCGTATTGCCGTGTTCTGTTAGTTCGTATTCAACGGTTATGGGTTGTGTGGCTAAAACAGTCCGTTTTACCAGCTGGTTTATTTCCAGTTCCTTTAATTCCTTGCTCAGCATTCTGTTAGAAACGCCTTCAACATCGTTCAGAATGTCAGAAAATCTTCTTTTACCGTAACAGCAAATAGACGAGATAATAGCGATTTTCCATTTCCCGTTCAAGGCGTCCATAGCATCCTGAACAGACCTCATTCTTTTCTTTTGTTCCTGCTGGAACTCTGTTATTGCGCACTTCATATGTTACTTAGTTACACCGATGTTACTATTACTTTTCAGTACAAAGTTACTTAAAATAACTTGATTGCTCTACCTTTGCTGCTCAATAATTAAAGAAAGAAACAATGAGTAAGTTAAAAAATAAAGTTGCCGTAATTACAGGCGGCAATAGCGGTATCGGATTGGGTATTGCTGAGGCATTTAGAAATGAAGGCGCCGTCGGGGCTATTGTCGGCAGAAATCAGGAAACTTTAACAAGTGCCGTGGCTCAACTTGGAGAAAATTTTATAGCCATAAATGCCGATGTAACCAATGTTGACGACCTAGAAAGAGTATTTAAAGAAACAGCTGAAAGATTTGGTAAAATAGATGTGGTTGTAGCCAATGCAGGTGGCGGAGCCGTTGGAACTGTGGCGACCTTTGGCGAAGCCGACTTTGACAAGGCAATTGATCTGAATTTGAAAAGTGTGTATTTCACTGTTCAAAAAGCATTACCCTATATGAATGAGGGCGGTTCTATTATCCTGATCGGGTCAAATGCAGCCCACCGCGCTTATCCATCATTTACGCTGTACGGTGCTGCAAAAGCAGCCGTGATCTATTTAGCAAAAGGATTTTCGAGCGACCTTTTAGATAGAAAGATCAGGGCAAACGTAATAACACCCGGAACAACAGATACACCGGCGTTTGACAAGTTTGTTCCCGCAGAGCAAATTGAAGCTGTAAAAAAACACTTTGCAGATCAAATGCCGATAGGCAGGATTGGTCAACCTGCCGACATTGGCACAATAGCGGTTTTCCTGGCCTCTGACGATTCTTCATTTATGCTTGGTGCCGAACTTATTGTGGATGGCGGTATGACCTATTTAGCTAAATAATTTTCAATATGAACAGATTAAAAAACAAAGTAGCGGTAGTTACCGGTGCTTCAAAAGGAATAGGTGCCTCTATCGCGAAACACTTCGCTGCCGAAGGCGCAAAGGTTGTGGTGAATTATGCTTCGAGCAGAGAGGGAGCTGATAAGGTAGTGAAAGCCATAACCGAAAACGGAGGCATAGCTATTGCAGTACAGGCTGATGTATCTAATGAGTTAGATGTAAACAGGTTATTTGAAGAAACCCGGAAAGCGTTCGGCACGTTAGATATTTTAGTTAACAACGCGGTTTCTCAAGGGTACGCACCTATAGAACAGATATCGGTGGAGGCTTTTCACCAGAGTTTCAATGTCAATGTACTAGGGCCTGTCTTAGCTATTCAGGCAGCATTGAAATTATTTGGAGACAAAGGCGGGAATATTATCAATATCAGTTCGGGTGCCAGCAAATACCCGCTTCCCTCGGCCTCCCTGTACTCTGCAACTAAGGCTGCGTTAGATGCTTTCACCATTGCATTATCGAAAGAACTGGGTGCAAAAAACGTTCGTATTAATTCTATTTTACCGGGTGCTACAGAAACAGAAGGTGCAGCCAGTGCGGGCGTAACTGCCGGCAGCGAGTACGAAAAAATGTTTATTGCCAATACACCGCTTGGCCGCCGAGGCCAACCCGAAGACATAGCGAAAGCCGTTGTTTTTATAGCCTCGGATGATGCCGCCTGGATTACAGGAGAGCAAATTTCTGTTTCGGGCGGTATGTATGGTTTCTAAACAAAATATCGTAAATCAGGGGCTTTTGAAGCTTCCCTTCCTTGAAAGTTGCCAATAGCATTGGCAACTTTTTTTTATGAATTAAACGCCGGTTAGGACGATACTAGCATAACTAATTACGGTTAACAGTTTACCTTTGTCAAAACGTTAATATGATAGAGCTACCTCCTTGCCCCTTGTGCAAATCAACCTTTACTTACGAAATGGAAAACCTGTTGGCCTGTCCAGAATGCGGCCACGAGTGGAGTGCGGAAGAAGATATTATCGGGGATAACCAGTTGGTGGTGAAAGATAGTAACGGCAATATTCTGCAAAATGGAGACGCGGTAGTGGTGATAAAAAACCTGCCGGTGAAAGGTTCATCGCAAAGTATAAAGGCAGGCACTAAAGTTAAAAACATTCGTTTGGTAGAGGGCGATCACAATATTGATTGTAAGATCGATGGATTCGGTGCAATGACGCTTAAATCTGAATTTGTAAAAAAGACATAGGTAGGCACTGACAAGCATTTGACTTACGTCATACACTATTTTGTTTACCCCAACCAGTTGTATGATTTTTACATGTCACATTTTTTTAACTTCAGAATAAAATATTTACTTTTCGCACAGTTGAAACTGGCTGCCTTGTTTGCCGCCAGTTTAATTGCGATGCCAAAAAATAATTTGCTGTCTCCAATTTTGTCTGTATTAAAAAGATCAATAATTTTTGGCTTAAGCTTGTAGGAGAAACCTATGCGTTCTCACTAGAGAGTAGGATATTTCATTCTATAAGTGTCTGTATTATTGCCTTGGCTTGCTTTTATATTCCGTACGACTTATATGCAGGGATGTATGTGGCTTCCTTATCGTGTCTTATACTTGCTGCTGTCTTTTTTTATCAGTATTACTATTCGCGGTATCATCATAAAAAGCATAATGACGTCGTATTTGGGCTAGCCGGGTTAATTATTTTCTCTGTAAATTATTTTGCCAATTCGGGTATCAATGGCTCTACCGATTTAATATGGCCGGCTTACTTATTACTGCTCTTAGCCATTTCTCCATACCGCCAGCATTTGGCCTGGTTAATAATTTACGTGCTAACTTTTTTGATTCTTCATGCCATTGGATATTACTACCCTACATTGGTACAATATCCTTTTAGTGGCGCCAAAGGGATGTTCATCGACCGTATTACTGCTTTTCCGATCCCGGTAGTTACCATTTACTTAATTATTAAATTTATCAGGCGGAGTTATGATAAGGAGAAGAACATAGTAGAATTAAGAAATGAAGAGATAACGCTACAAAAAAGCCTGCTTGAGCAAAGCAATGCGGAAAAGAATAAGCTGATGTCCATCATTTCGCACGATATGCGGGCACCTCTCATTAACATTCAAAGTTATCTGCGGCTGCTTAACGAAAATGCAATCGACAAAACCGAGCGGCCTGAATTAGAAAAAGATTTGCTGGCCGCTACCAATAACACTATGCAAATGCTATCCAATTTGCTGTACTGGACAAAATCGCAAATGGAACGGCCCAGCATAAACTTGCAGACGCTCAACCTGTTTTCGGCATTACGAAGCACGTTAGATATGGAGAAAACTCTTGCAGAAAAAAAAGGCATCGCTTTAAATTATAACCTCGACGATACAATAACCGTAATTGCCGATACCGATATGCTGCAATTAGTGGTGCGTAACCTGGTAAGCAATGCCATTAAGTTTACACCTAAAGGAGGCGCGATCAATATAGATGCCCTAATACTCGGCGGCAAATGCAAATTAACAGTGAGTGATAATGGAAAAGGCATCGCCCCTGCCGAACAGGAGAATATTTTTCGCATAACTTCTGAACCCGCTTTTGGCACTAATAACGAAAGAGGCGTAGGTTTGGGATTGTTGCTATGCAAAGAGTTTATAGAGCGGCAAGGCGGAAGTATCGGCTTCGAAAGTATTTTCGGGCAGGGTTCGGCCTTTTTTATTTTTATTGCTTCGAAGCCGGACCCGGAGTAGAACCTTAATACACTCTTAATCTCCCGTTAACTCATAGACTACCCCAATCGGATATTTTTGGGCAAAATCTATGAAAAACTTATTCAAAAGTCTTGCCGCGTGTTTACTGGTGGCGTCGATGGCACACGCCCAGGAAAAACATGTTGTATTACTTAGTATCGATGGCCTACGCCCCGAATTTTATATGGACCCATCGTGGGGAATGGTGAACGTGCGCAACGGCATGAAAACCGGTTCTTACGCTCAGGGAGTTCGCGGAAGTTTCCCTACGGTTACCTATCCGTCGCACACTACTATTGTAACCGGCGTGTTGCCGGCTAAACACGGTATTTATTATAACACACCTGTAGAGCCATTGGGCATTACCGGCAAATGGTTTTGGTATTACAAAGATATTAAGGTACCTACCTTGTGGACCGCTGCTAAAGAAGCCGGACTCACTACTGCTGGTGTAAGCTGGCCGGTAACTGTCGGCGCGCCGATAGATTATAACCTACCCGAATATGTTATATTACCAAAAGGTAAAGGCGAAAAAAGCGACGAGATCAAAGCACTATACGACGAGTCGAACCCTAAATCGCTGTTTCAGGAAGTACAGGATAACGCGATAGGCAAGTTTGGCGAATTTGGAGCTTCGTTCGATTTTTACAACAGCGACCAAAATAAGGCACGCATGGCAGCTTATATTGTTCGCAAATACAAGCCAGCTTTTTTGGCCGTTCATATTGCGCTTACAGATCATTTTGAACATGAACAGGGTCGCGATGGCGATAAAGTACGTTCGGCCGTTGAGGGTGCCGATGTGGCTATAAAAACGATTATGGATGCTGTGCAGGTAGCAGGGATACGCGAGAATACAACTTTCATTATCACCGGTGATCATGGCTTTGTTGATATCCACACGCTGTTTAATCCTAATGTAATGCTGGCAAAAATTGGCCTGTATGATGATGCTAACAAGGAGAACTGGAAAGCCTATTTCCAGGGCAGCGGCGGCTCGGCATTTCTGCATCTACGCGATCCGAAAGATAAAGCAAGCTTAGAAAAAGTAAACAAAGCACTCGCCGATTTACCTGATGGTGTTAAAAAGCTTTTTCATGTATTGGATAAAAAGCAACTTGCCGAAGCCCAGGGCGATCCAAACGCAGCGTTGGCCCTAGCAGCTTATCAGGGCATTAGCTTTGGTTCTACCGCCACAGGCGAATTGTTGACGGCGGTAAAGGGAGGTACCCACGGTTACTTGCCAACAGATTTTAAAGAAATCCAAACCGGTTTTGTGGCATTTGGTCGCGGCATTCGGCCAGGTATTGTGTTACCGCTTATAGGGCAGGAAGATATTGCCCCACTAATTGCAAACTTGCTTGGGCTTAACCTAAAAACGGATGGCGTACTATATCCGGGTATTCTCGCACCTGTCAAAAAGTAGGTTTGTGAATACGTAAAATAGACATTAAAACGTCGGATGTGTGTTAGATTCCCGCCGGAACTACCGACGGGCGAGAAAGCCTTCAGACGAAAATCTGAAAGCTTTCTTTGTGTAAAAATATGGCAGCCAAAAATATCTTTGATGTAGTTAGCGACTTGGGCATCCATGGCAAACGTCGATGCTCACCCACAGGCAGGTAAATACAAAGGGGCTTTGTAATACAACCGCACGCAAATCGTCCGCTTCCGAACGAAAGAGGAAATGGACTCTGCTTTAAGTTATTGTTAATCAGCTGTTTGAAAAGGTGGCATGGTTTTGTAATACAATAAGTTCAATAACCTGCTGTTGTCATGCTTAGAAACTACTTTAAAACCGCCTGGAGGAATTTATTTCGCAACAAATTTTATTCATTTATCAATATTGCCGGACTTACCGCCGGGCTGGCCATTGGTATACTGATTTTGCTTTGGGTGCAGGATGAGTTAAGTTTTGATGGATTCCATAAAAACACGGATAATATTTATCGTGTAGAGCTTTTTGGTGGCACAGGGGCCAGTAAACAAATTTGGGAAAGTACGGTGGCGCCTATGGGGCCGCTGGCTAAACAAGAGCTAAGTGATGTGCAAGACCAGGTGCGCATAACTCCCAACTGGTTTTTTACGCTATATAAATACAAGGAAAAAGCTTTTGGCGAGCAAAACGTGGCTTTCGCCGATCCTTCTCTTTTCAGCGTTTTTGATTTTCCGCTAATAGAGGGAAATAAAGCCAAACCTTTCGCAAACGATAACTCTGTTGTAATAACCAAAAGCACGGCGCGAAAATATTTTGGTACTGCCGACGCCCTTGGTAAAGTGATTGCAGCTGAGGGTAAGGAAAACTTTACTGTGAGCGGAGTTATTGACGATTTTCCACTTAACTCGAGCATTAACTTTGATATGATTATGCCCATGAGTTACCAAGTGAAATATTTACTGGTGAACAGCAAGTTCGATGTGAATGCCGATTTTAGTAATTACAGTTATCAAACCTATTTTAAACTAAAACCTGGCGCATCGTTAAAAAAGCTCTCGGCCGATTTATTTAAAATACACATTAAGCACCGCGCCGAAGATACCGATGCTGACTACCTATTGCTACCCATCAACAAAATGCACTTGTATAATGCCGATGGTACCGATCGTGGCATCCAAACAGTACGCATTTTTATCATCATAGCCCTGGTTATTCTATTAATAGCCTGCATCAATTATGTAAACCTTTCTACAGCACGCTCGTTGCTGCGCGCTAAAGAGATCAGCATGCGCAAAATTATCGGAGCGGGTAAGGCACAGTTATTTACACAATTCCTAACCGAAACTGCGTTATTGTTCCTCATCGCTACCATATTTGCGTTATTCGCCATCTACCTGTTAATGCCGGTATTTAACCAACTGGCCGGCAAACAACTGGTGTTCAATCTGCTCGATCCACACATTTGGATTATTATAGCCATAACTGTAATAGCTACCCTGGCATTATCCAGCATTTACCCGGCCATGCTGTTATCATCCTTCGAGCCTTTAAAAGCGTTAAAAGGAAAGATAAGCGGTAGTATTGGCGATGCCCTTTTTCGTAAAATATTGGTGGTTGTTCAATTTACTTTTTCGGTAATGCTTATTGTAAGTACTTTAATTATCACACAGCAACTCAAATATATTCAATCAAAAAATTTGGGATATGATAAAACGCATGTTTTCGGTGTTTGGATGCGTGATGCCGCAAGCCATTACGATGCTGTAAAGGCCGAACTTTTAAAACAACCCAGTATTGAAGGCGTAACCCGGGCAACCGGCAACATTATCAGCAATGGCATGATCTCTGGTGATAATTCATGGGAGGGCAAAGCAACAGGCCAAACCTTTATCCTTCACCCCATGGGAATTGATAAGGATTTTATCTCATTTTTTAAGTTGAAAATGCGATTGGGCAGCAGCTTCAGCGGTGCCGTAGCCGATTCTACCCACTTTATTCTTAATGAAGCTGCCGTAAAAGAAATCGGGATGAAAGACCCTATCGGCAAATCCTTTCGTTTCCAAAAAACAAACGGCGTAATTATCGGTGTAGTTCAAGACTTTCATTTTGCCAGCTTGCGCGAAAAAATTGCACCTGCCATTTTCTTTTATCGCCCCAGCGTTTACCAAACGCTATACATAAAAACCCGTACTGGTAACGCGGCTGCAGCCATAGCCGCAGCAGGTAGTCAGTTTAAACAATACAATGGCGAGTTCCCTTTTTCTTATAACTTTCTCGATGATATTTTCAACCATCTTTACCAGGGAGAACAACGCGAAGGCACCCTGTTTAATTATTTTGCCGGCATGGCTATACTAATCTCATGCTTAGGCCTTTTGGGCCTGGCAGCCTATACCGCCCAGGTACGTACCCGCGAAATCGGGGTGCGCAAGGTATTGGGTGCTTCGGTTACGGGTGTTGTGGGCTTGTTGGCTAAGGATTTTATCAAATTGGTACTCATTGGCATCGTTGTGGCGACGCCGTTGGCCTGGTACGCCATGACTAACTGGTTAAGTGCTTTTGCCTACCGCATACCCATCCACTGGACCATTTTTGTGCTGGCCGCATGTATAGCCATCGTTATCGCATTTGTTACTATCAGTTTTCAATCCATCAAAGCGGCGCTGGCCAACCCGGTGAAAAGTTTAAGGAGCGAGTAGAGACTCGAGCGGATGAGTTTTGGATCTGAATGGTAAGAAACATCTGAGATGCCTTCAGTTTAAAACCTGAAGGCATCTTGTTTTATGCCCATCAGGCATTTTCTAACGTTGCGATATCAAACTTTGACATTTGCATGAACGCTTGCGCGACCTTTGGTGCCTTTTGCGGGTCGGCCAGCAGGCTTTTTAATACTGCCGGTACAATTTGCCAGGATACGCCAAATTTGTCGTCGAGCCAACCGCATTGATCATAGCGGCCACCTTCGCCTAACTTGTTCCAATAATAGTCTATCTCTTGTTGGGTTTCACATTCTACAACAAAGGATGTTGCCGGGGTAAACTTATATTTAGGCCCACCATTTAAGCCCATAAATTTATTTCCGTTCAACTCAAAACCTACTGCAAAAGCATTTTCATCGGTTATTTTCGAGTTTTTAAAAATCTCGCAGTAATAAGTTGCAGCTTCTTTGGCATTGCCATCGAACCATAAGCAGGGATACATTGTGTTTGCCATTTTCTTTTGTTTTATACTCAAAATTAACAGCAGGCATCTGCAAAAAATAGAACAAAACCGACAATCGTAATTCACTATTAAGATCGGGTATCGGTGAAATAGTCCTTCGGGGTAATGTTGGTAAACTCTTTAAAGCTGCGGATATAATGGCTTTGATCGGCATACCCATTTTCAAATGCGATGTCCGACAATTTATCATAACGTCTACTATTTAATTGTTGAAAAGCTGCGTTAAACTGACAGATACGCCTATACAGATTGGGGTTAATGCCAATTTGCTTTTCGAAGGTTCGCTGAAATGTTCTTTCCGAGAAGTATAGCTCTTTTTGCACTGCTGCAAGTGTGTTTTTTGAAGGATTATGTGCAATGCTGTGCGCCGCGTATTGTATAGCAGAGTAGCCTGTTTTTGCTTTGGCTATTAAATCTGCTATATAGTTATCGAGTAGTAAAAGCATATCATCTGTATTTGAAATGTTAAGCAGATGATCCTGTAGGGGTGTAATTTTTGAGGACGCAATTAAATTGAGATCGACTGGGTTATTGGTTAACTCCCCCCCACATACGTTAAAGAGCGAGCAGAGGGTAATGGGTTTAAAGAAATAGGCAATTAAGGTAAACGGCTCGTTAAGTAGCAGCGTGCCCGGAGAAACTGTTTGACCAAACAGCGTGATATTGCCTGCTATATTATTGTTAAGGCTACCCTTTGCCGAACTAAAAAGCAGGGTTGGCATGCCATTAGCGAATAAGGCCAAAGAAAAGGGCTCTAAAAGCGCGCCGCTTTCTATCGTCAAGACCCGCTCAACGTATTCCGAAAGTTTCGCGTGAGGCATAAGATGTTTTACTTTCATTGGCTATATATTGGTCAAATTCAGAAAATATTTACCACATACGAGTGCATCCAATTGTAATTGAAAATTACGAAATGTTTTTAACCCGTACCAATTTGAATAATTGTGCCTTTGATTTGTATTGGCGTCGTATAACCATACATGCATCTTTTTATTCCGTACCTTTGGAAATTACACGCCCGAAGCATTATGCCGCAACAACCAAACTCAAAGCCAACCGAAAAGGATACCCTGCACCCACGGAATGTGCACAGGGATATGTACGACTTTAAGAAGCTGCGCCAAAGCAACCCGGTATTGAAGGATTTTGTGTCTGTTAACCAGTATGGCAACGAGTCGATCAATTTCAGTAACCCCGATGCGGTTAAAGCTTTAAACAAGGCGCTGTTAAAGCATTTTTACAAGGTTAATGAGTGGGATATTCCTGCCGGGTATCTTTGCCCACCCATTCCAGGCAGGGCGGATTATATTCATTACGTGGCAGATTTGCTGGCCGAAAATAATGGTGGAACCATCCCAACTGGTAGTAAGGTGAAGGTGCTGGATATTGGAGTTGGCGCTAATTGTGTATATCCTTTAATTGGCAGCAGCGTTTATGGCTGGTCGTTTGTTGGATCTGATACCGACCCGGGGGCTATTCAATCGGCCAAGCGAATTGTATCTTCAAATAAAAATTTGGAGCCGCTGATCGAGCTTCGTCAGCAAACCAACCGCAAGGAGATTTTCAACTGGATTATCAAACCCAACGATAAATTCGACATTACGATTTGTAACCCGCCCTTCCACGCATCGCTAAAAGAAGCACATGCAGGCACCAACAAAAAATGGGAGAACCTCAATGGCGGCAGGTTGCCCAAGGCTTTGCTAAACTTCGGAGGTAAAAACAATGAGCTTTGGACTCCTGGCGGCGAAGCCGCTTTTATTAGACAAATGGTTGAGCAAAGCGTTTTATTTGCCGAGCAGTGCCTTTGGTTTTCTACACTTGTATCCAAAAAAGATTCGTTGCCGATTGTTTATAAAGCGTTAGAGCGTACTAAAGCAACTAATGTTAAAACCATTAACATGGCCCAAGGCCAAAAGGTAAGCCGGGTTGTGGCCTGGACTTTCTTTGATGAAGCCGGACAACAAAACTGGATGAGGGGACGATAAGTTGTTATTTATTTAACTCAACAATTGCTTCTTTAATTCCTTTTCCAGCCTCCATATAAAACGTTGGGCCGGCAAGTAGTGAGATCTTTGCTAAGGGTTTATAATCCGACAGTTTTTTGTCCTTTAGCAATTGCTGGGTTCTGTATGCTTCGAACGAGCCCAGCACAACGTTTTGAGCTACCAATGCAGTTGGAGAATCGATACCGGCATCTTTCAAATCACTTGCAAAAGCGTAGTTGGTTACACCGAGGCGCAAGGCTTCGCTCATTGCCACGCTTCCGATGGTTATCATCATATCCGGGCCGAATTTATTTCTGTCGCCAAGGCCAATCAAAAGAAGTTTTTTTGAAGGCAGCATTCCAACCGGTGGCGTTATTAATAAAGTTTCGAAGGCATGTCCTTTAAACTTCCCGGTTTTGCGTAATTCGGTAATAATGCCGTTAAGCGCCTCGTCTAAATGCACCATGCCGTTTAAATTGGCGGGCAGCGCCGGCGGCGAATTAAAAATATCACCCTCAGTATATTCGAAAACGCAAGCCACCTGTAAATCGGTATTTGCGCCAGATGGGCCTTGCACTAATCCTTCAATTGTAACACCATCTACCTTACCCCAAATAACGCTTGTACCTGAAGTGGCAGGGATGGCAGTTTCCGTTGTTTGCGCATCAGCGGTATTTAATGTTATTATTAAAAGAGCTAGGGTAAATAGGTATTGCATTAATAGGGGTTTTAAATTTTTCATCATTATATCAATTAGTAGACATGTTTAAATTAGATATAATATGAGGTACTAAAGCTCCTCTGCATTAAATATGGCATAGTTTTTACCTACCGCTAATAGCTATTGACGAAATGAACAAAAGTCGTCCTCTACCTCAACATTCTGTCGGCAAAACGAATCATCCCCCGACGTAAAAAGGCTGCAAATTCGGCGTCGGCCTTACCGTCAGATGTAATGTAACGCTCATCCGATGTATAGAGTTCCGCAAGGCCTTTATATTGGGCGGCCTTTAAATCCGTTGGGTCGGATACGCCCCAGAAGCTACGGATGTTGGCGTAATGACGTGCAATCTGTTCCTGCACTTCTTCGCTTTCTGGAGCTTGGCCAGCGAGAAACTTAAACCTGAGTTGGTTGGTGATATCTTTCTGTTCGGCCTTTAAACGGTTGATGTCCATTTTAGGCATTTCGAGCAAAGCTTTTTCCGAACGGAGTACCGCGTTCTCTCCCCATTTCTCAATAGCCTCATTTCTGATGGCCGTTATCTGCTCTTTGGGCATGCCCTCATATAGCTCTTCGTAATTATCCATAGTCTTATTTTTTAAATTCGTGATTGTTTTATCGATGGTATTAAGCAAAGTGTCGAGTCTGTTTCTTCGAATGATTAGCGCCTTTTGGTGTTCGTGCAGGGCGTTTACCAGGTTGAAATTTTCATCGTCGAGTATGCTGATGATCTCCTTCAACGGAAAGTCGAGTTCTTTGTAAAACAAGATCTGCTGTAAACGCAAAAGTTCCTCTTCGCCATATAAACGGTAACCGGCAGTAGTGCGAATGGATGGTTTCAGCAAGCCAATCTTATCATACACGTGTAATGTGCGGACGCTTATCCCGGCCAGGTTTGCCAATTGTTTTACAGCTAATTGAGTTGCCATATAGTGCTTAAAATAAATTGCTTATCACAAAGCTAAGCTATGACCTAAGGTTAGAGTCAAGTGTTTTTTGAAAAAAAGTTTAAAACCGGAAATCGACTTGTTTTTTATAACAATATCTTTGATTAAACCACATTCACTCATATCATGAAAATAGCGACCTACAACGTTAATGGTGTAAACGGACGATTACCGGTGCTGCTCCGCTGGCTCGAAGAAACACAGCCCGATGTAGCCTGCCTGCAGGAATTGAAAGCTCCGCAAGAGAAATTTCCGGAAGAAGCCATTAAGGAAGCTGGCTATAACGCGATATGGCATGGACAAAAAAGCTGGAACGGTGTGGCGATACTGGCCCGCAATGCCGAAATTGAGGAGCGTCGCCGCGTATTACCCGGCGATCCGGAAGATCTGCACAGCCGGTATATAGAGGCTGTTGTGAATGGTATTGTAATTGGATGCCTGTACCTGCCGAATGGTAACCCTGCACCGGGTCCAAAATTTGATTATAAGCTAGGATGGATGGAACGTTTTAGGCTACACGCAGCTGAATTGTGGGCCTCTGGTATGCCGGTGGTTTTAACGGGTGATTACAACGTGATCCCCACAGGCCACGATGTTTATAAACCCGAGCGTTGGGTTGAAGACGCCCTCTTTCGCACAGAAACGCGGGAGGCTTTTGAAAAGTTGATGGCCCAGGGCTGGACAGATGCTATCAGGAAGCTTTATCCAACCGAAACAATTTATACCTTTTGGGACTATTTCCGTGATGCTTATGGCCGTAATGCCGGTTTGCGTATCGACCATTTCTTATTAAATCCTCAAACAGATGCCCGCCTGGTAGCAGCCGGTGTAGACCGCAATGTACGTGGATGGGAAAAAAGCAGCGATCATGGCCCGGTTTGGATAGAATTGGCTGATAAATAGTTCTGTGAAGTTATTTCGGCATAAGGCTATCAATCCTTCCCTGAATGCCATTTCTTTCCGTCGAAGTTTTAGCTAGGTCATAAGCTCTTTGATAGCTTAACAGGGCTTTCGCATAGTCTTGATGTTGGTAGAGTTCGCCAAGTAGCAGAAAATAAAAGTGGTTGTTTTCCAGCTTTAACTTTTCTGCTTCGGTTAAGGCCTCCTGCCAACCATTTGCTTTGTAAAGTGCGTAAGTTCTGTTCAGCGCCACTGCGGGCGAATAATTGATCATGAGCAGCTGATTGTATAGTTGCAAAATACTCTGCCATTTTTGATGCGTGTCTTCTTTTTGGCAATGCCAATACGCAATGCGAGCCTCCAAATGATAAGACGTAACCTCATTGCCCTTGGCGGATAGTTCTAAAAAATGCACGCCTTGGTTAATAAGGTCGGCATTCCACAGTTCTGCATTCTGCTTATCGTATAATATTGTTGTACCATCAATATTTTCCCGGGCATCAAACCGCGAGGCATGAAAACACATTAACGCAATAAGCGCGTTGGTTTGCGGCAAATTGGTAGTTTCATATTCGGTAAGCATTAGGCCAAGTTGCAAGGCCTCGATGCACAGCTCTTTTTGCAGGGTCTGATTTTGGGTTTTAGAATAATAGCCCTCGTTAAACAGCAGGTAAATGATGTGAAGTACATTATCTAAACGATTATTGATCTCGCCGGGGGGCGGTAGTTCCATCTTTACATTGTCGGCGCGCAGTTTTTCTCTGGCACGGAAGAGGCGTTTGTTGATGGTTTCTTTATTGGATAAGAAGGCTTCGGCAATTTCATCAATACCAAAACCGCAAAGGATACGTAAGGCTAAACCAATTTGTGCTTCGCTGGCAATAGCTGGCGAGCATATAGCAAAAAGCATTTGCAGCTGGCTATCTTTAATGTATTGCGGCGAGAAATTGAGTTCGCCCATTTCGGTATTTGTTTCCTGAGTTAAGGTTACCTGGGGGATTACTTTCTCTTCGAAAATCTTGTTCCTCCTGAAATGGTAAAGTGTTTTTTGTTTCGCAACTGTATATAGCCAGGCGGCCGGATTTTGCGGAATACCCTTATCGCCCCAGGTTTCAGTAGCCAACAGAAAGGTTTCGCTTACAATATCCTCTGCAAGCTCAATGTGTTGCAAACCATATTGCTTGCTGATCACTGCCACCATTTTGGCAAATTCCTGCTGAAACAGCTGCTTTAAAAATTCGTGTTGATTTTTCATAGTTAAAAGCAAAGCCCGCGAAGGTAACGCGGGCTTTGTAACGCAGGTTTAAGCACCTGTATATATCGGGCGAATTTCTACGCTTCCACCATTGTCAACTGCGGGGCAGCCGTGGGCAAGGGTTGTGGCCTCGTCCAGATCATTAGCTCTAATGACAACTATCCCGCCTAGCATTTCCCTTATTTCAACAAAGGGACCGTCGGTGATTACGCCTCCGGATTTCAACACCTTTCCCTCGGGCGATAGCCGGGTGCCATTGTTTACCAGTTTCCCTTGTGCTGCTATATTACCCATCCAATTTTGCCACTTTACGTTAAGGGCTTCAAAATCTTCGGGTGTAAACTTGCTATAGTCATAATTGGGTTGGCGAAATACCAATGCAAAATCTTTCATGATACCTGATGTTAATAACAATTGAATTTATGAATTAAAACCTGGTTTATACTGCTTGCGTAGCAGGTGCCGCGTGTTGGCCAACTACGTAACTGCCACCCTTTACACCAAAGGTAATATTAACGCGGTTATAACTGTTAATTGCAATGACAGCCATGGTTAGCTCTATCATTTCGGTATCGGTAAATTGTTCTGCTGCTGCGCTGTAAACCTCGTTGGGCACGTGGCCGTTGCTGAGTTTGGTAACCGCTTCTGCAAAGGCTAGTGCTGCGCATTCGCGTTCGGTATAAAGGTCGGTTTCGCGCCACGCGTTTAAAAGGTACAGGCGTTGTTCTGTTTCGCCAGCGGCGCGCAAATCTTTTGCATGCATATCCAGGCAATAAGCACAACCGTTAATTTGCGATACACGTAAATAAATAAGCTCCAGCAGATTTTTTTCGATTGAAGATTTAGACAGGTACGTAGCAAAGCCATACATAACTTTCATTGCATTTTGTCCTAATGCGAAGGGATTGATCCTTGATTCCATTTTCTTAATTTTTTATGGTTGTTAAAATCGAATTACACCTCAATGATGCATGAGGTTACCGGAATTGGACATCATTCGAAAAAAAATCTTTTTTGAAAAACAGACCTTCCATTTTGAGAGGCTTTTTTCGAGCCCCCCATCTTATCTCCAAAATAAAACAGCCTTTTAAACATGATAGGGCACATTTTGGTGCTTTGCGACTTGCATGGGCATTCTTTTGGCATACCCGCCATCACAGTTGCTTAATACGGCAATTGAAATAATATCAAAATGGAAAGTGAACGAATAATTATAAGGTTGGCAATCGCATCTGATGTGATGTTTGCCGACCAGATCATTCATGAAATGGAATGTTCTGCAATAGCGAGGGGCTCTGGTATCTCCAAAAGGTCTGCCGCCTCCATTATCGAAAAAATAAACGACGGCAAGGCGGTTGTTGCGGTAACAGAGCAGGGCGAGTGGGTTGGTTTCTCGTACATCGAAACCTGGGACAACGAACAATTTGTATCGAACAGCGGCCTAATTGTATCACCTAAGCATCGCAACAATGGTGTTGCATCTGAGATCAAAGATCAGATTTTTCAATTGTCTCGTAATAAATATCCTTCCGCCAAAATATTCAGCATTACATCTGGCCTGGCTATTATGAAAATGAACACCCGCTTGGGTTTCGAACCGGTAACCTATGCCGAAGTAGTCCACGAGGCCCGCTTTTGGGATGGTTGCAAAAGCTGCGTAAACTATAACATACTCGAATCTAAGAACAGGTGCAACTGTCTTTGTACCGCCATGCTGTTCAATCCCCAATTAAACTAATCACAAAAACACCATGATAAAGCATATAAAACAGGCCCCCGTGACTGTTAGGGAAACGCTGCCTTTAAGTTCGCTGCTATTTAGCGAATCGGTAGCCCTGCTGCAAAAATTAATAGAAACGCCGTCTTTCAGTGGCGAAGAATCTGTCGCTGCCGATATGGTTCAAGAGCATTTACTAAACTATGGCGTAAAGGTTAAACGTAAACGAAACAATGTTTGGTGCTACAATAAATACTTCGACGAGAGCAAACCCACCATCTTATTAAACTCGCATTTAGATACCGTAAAGCCCAACGAGGGTTATACTAAAAACCCTTTTTGCGCCGAGGTAACTAACGGTAAATTATATGGCCTTGGAAGTAATGATGCTGGTGGTTGCTTAGTATCGTTATTAGCCGCTTTTCTTCATTATTATAGTTATCAGGGCCTCGGTTTCAACCTTTGCTTTGCTGCCACTGCGGAAGAAGAGAACTCGGGGAGCAACGGTGTTAAACTCATTTTACCCGTGTTGGGCAAATTAGCCTTCGCTATAGTAGGCGAGCCTACGCTGCTTCAAATGGCGGTTGCCGAAAAAGGGAACATGGTGATAGATTGTGTTAGCACCGGACGCTCGGGCCATGCCGCTCGCGAAGAAGGTGACAATGCGATCTATAAATGTATGAAGGATCTCGAATGGTTTCGCTCCTATCAATTTCAACAGCAAGCCTTCGGTTTGCCGTCTGTTAAGATGACTATAACCGCTATTAAAGCCGGTTTGCAGCATAATATTGTACCTGCCAAGTGCGAGTTTACAGTAGACATCCGTAACGATGATGTGTTTTCGCACCACGAGATACTGGAGACTATTAAGAAGAATATTTCGTCGGAATTTATTGTACGACCCGGCGCCTTGGGGGCTTCATCGGTACCGCTGGATCACCCGATAGTCGAAACAGGTTTGGCAATCGGCTGCAAAACCTATAGTTCGCCTACTACTTCAGACCAGGCCTGGCTGGATATCCCGTCTGTAAAGATTGGCCCCGGTGATTCGGCCCGGTCACATTCTTCAGACGAGTTTATTTTCCTCGAAGAGATCAAAAAAGGAATCGGCTTATATATCAAGCTGCTCGAAGCCCTGCCCCTCACACTTATCAATAACCCAACCGGGTATAAAAACGAACTCGGATACCTCAACAACTAATTGGCCTTAGGCCGATATAAAAACACAAACACAATAATTTAAAATGAAAAAACTTCTATTATCTGCGGCTCTTGGTATGTCCTTATTTTTTGCCAATGCCGAAGAAAAACCGGTTACGGCACCTGCCGATACGTTAGCTAAAGACACGGTAAAAACTAAAAGTGAGCCTTTTGCATTTGGCGATTTTACATGGCTTAACGGAAATGACCGTCGCCACAAAGCTTTGCTCGACACCAAATATTTTACTGGCCGTTTCTTATTCGATATGAACTATACAGCATCTAACCATAACCCGGTTGACCATACGGTGGTTGGTTCTACAGCTTTGGCCCGCGACCATGAATTTGAAATTTCTACCATTGCGTTCGGGGGCGACTTTCATTACGATAACATAAGAGCAAGTTTATTAACCCAATTTGGTACACGATCTACCGTAGTACCACGTAATGATTTGAGCGTTACCCGCGGGCAGTTCGACCTCTCGACTGCATATCGTTATTTGAGCGAAGCCAATGCAGGTTACCACTTCAATGCGCTACATGGCATCAATGTGGACGCCGGTTTATTCATGTCGTACGTCGGATTGTTCTCCTATTATAATGCCGAAAACTGGGCCTATCAGCCGTCGTTCACTTCTGATAACACACCCTGGTTTTTTAATGGTATCCGTGTGCAGATCTTCGTGTCCGATAAGTTAAAGATCGAACCGTGGTTAATTAACGGCTGGCAATCGTATGGCATGTTTAACAGTAGGCCAGGCATTGGTGGGCAGATTTTATGGCGTCCGGTGGAGTGGTTTCAGGGGTTAACCAACAACTATTATGGGGCAGATACACAAGACAAACCCGGTCGTAAGCGTTTCCATTCCGATAACAGCATCGAGGTGCGTTATTACAATAATCCTAAAGGGAAGTTTATTACCCGGGCTGCGTTCTCTATGACCGGCGATATTGGCAACGAAAGTGGCGCCGGCGTAAACGGTTTTTCTTCTGACCCAATTAAAGGCCCTGCACAATATTTTGCCAGCGGAATGGTTTATCACCGGTTATGGTTAGATGGAGGCCACATTGGCTGGACCGTAGGCGGTGGTTTTATTAACAACCCTGGCCGCTACCTGGTGTTATACCCAACGGGCGATGCCAATCCCATACCTGCAGTAAATACAGGAGCTGTTGGTACACATCCGTTTTCCGCAAACCCCGGCGATAGCTTTAAGGGTTACGATTACTCCACAACACTCGATTTTATGCCCAACGATTATCTAACCTTCCGTATCGAACTGGTACACCGCCATGTTAACGTACCCTATTTTGCAGGCCATGGCGGCGTAACATCACCTGATGGATACAATACCACTCCTGTTGGCGACTTTGAACCCGATCTGGTAAAATCAGAAACACGGTTTATAGGCGCGTTGCTGGTGCGGTTTTAATATCAAACTTGCTGACTATCAGATGTATCCCAAATGAGTGTAAATATTGTGTAATAATGCTGTTAAAAGTTGCCGTAAAAGGCCTTCAGCATGTATTTTTGAGCGTTATTAGACAGGCAGGCGACACTGCGACAACCAATCGGGAATCTACTTCGTGGGGAGAATTAGAAGGGAATAAACATCAACTAATAATAAAATGAAAACTTCAATCAAAGTGCTTCTGGCTGCTATCCTTATGTTACAGGGTATTGCCTCAAAAGCACAAAATGCTAATGGTATTTACCTTAACACTAATGATTACAAAACACACAAATTAAGCTACCAGCTGGGAGCGAATGATAAGTTGCAATTGAACACCTTTTTAGGCGGTAATAGCATTAGTGTGATTAACCAGGGCAAAAAGGTAAAGCTAAGCAAAAGCGAAATTTTTGGTTATCGGTTAAATAACCAGGATTACCGTTTTTACAACAACGATGCTTACCAGATAATTGACACCGCAGGCTTTACATTATACAGCCGCGAAAAGTTGGCGCAACACACTAAAGGATATAAGCCATCAACGCATTATTTCTATAGTGTAGCTAATGGTCAGCCGATTAAAGAACTTACCATTGCCAACTTAGCCGCGAGTTTCGCAACGCGCGCTAACTTTCGTTACAGCTTACAAAACAACTTTCGCAGCGATGCAGATTTGATCAGCTTTGATAGCGCTGCTAAGCAATACAAAGTTAAGTACCTGTACTTTGAGCACCCAAAAGTGCTGGCAGAAAACTAAAATATTAACTACTGACTACTGAAGTCCCGGTGTAATGCCGGGGCTTTTTTGGTTTAAGAGGGTAGTAAACCTGCATTGTCTTTAAGGCCAACACCCGACAGCTTTCTTCTAAACGCTTCCTGTACCAGGTAAAAGATCTTTTGGGCAGCAGGTTCATGAAGCAGGCCTTCGGGCCGGATATTAGATACGCAATTGCGCGATTCGTCTGTTAAACCCGGTTTAGGGTTATAGGTTAAATAAGCTCCTACACTATCTGCCGAGCTCAACCCCGGCCGTTCGCCAATAAGCATAACAGAGAGGCGGGCATTTAATCCGTGCGCTATATGGTCGGCTAATGCAACACGGCCCTGTGAAACAACACAAATTGGGGCCAGATTATACTTTGCCGATCGGAATAACTTCACCAATGCCTCAACCAACTGCACTGCGTTACTATTTACCGCATGCGCTGATAGGCCATCGGCAATTATAATACTGATGTCATACGCTCCTGCATTTTCCTGTAAAGTCCGAACGCTTAGTTCATCCGGTAGTCTGCCCAGATCAGGGCGTTGCAGGTATTGCTGGCGGTTTTGCGCCTGGCTGTGCAGCTTTATGATGGGTATATCCAGGTGATCTAAATAATAGATGATGGCTTCGCTGTTTAAGGTCGAATACACAGCATCGCGGGCGTGAGCGTGAGCGAGTTTAAATTCAAGGCATTGGGCTAACGGTATGCTGCTACCTACCCTGCCCATGGCTATACGTGCAGCAGTAAACTCTTTTAAAGAGTCCCAGGGATCGGCAATTTTTATGGCAGGCTTCTTCATGGTCGTTGTTAGAATAAATGATCGATTAGTTTACCCATGGCCTGGCTATGGGTAAGTCGGCCCTTTTCATCTGTAATACCTTGTTTAAGCAACCATTGTTCAAATTCAGGGGCAGGCCTCAAGCCAAGTACCTTACGCAAATACAAGGCATCGTGAAACGAGGTGGACTGGTAGTTGAGCATAATATCATCAGAGCCGGGAATGCCCATTACAAAATTGCATCCCGCTACACCCAGTAAGGTTAACAGGTTATCCATATCGTCTTGGTCGGCTTCGGCGTGATTGGTATAACAAATGTCGACACCCATTGGAAGCCCCAATAATTTACCGCAAAAATGATCTTCTAAAGCAGCCCGGATAATCTGTTTACCATCGTACAAATATTCGGGGCCGATAAAGCCAACCACGGTATTTACCAGTAGCGGGTTGTACTTTCGGGCGACGGCATAAGCCCGCGCCTCGCAGGTCTGTTGGTCGACGCCATGATGTGCATTGGCGGATAGTGAACTGCCCTGTCCTGTTTCGAAATACATTACATTATTACCAACAGTACCCCGGTTTAATGACAATGTTGCCTCATAGGCCTCGGTAATAAGATCGAGGTTGATGCCGAAACTACTATTGGTTTGCTGTGTGCCCGCAATAGACTGAAAGCATAGATCAACCGGGGAGCCACGATTAATCAGATCGAGCGTTGTAGTAATATGGCTTAGTACACACGACTGCGTCGGGATTTCAAATTGTTGTCGCAACGCATCGATCAACTCCAATAAATTACTTACACTGGCGGGGCTATCCATAGCAGGATTAATGCCTATAACCGCATCGCCGCTACCGTAAAGTAATCCGTCTATCATGCTGGCCGCAATGCCCTTGGGGTCATCAGTTGGATGGTTGGGTTGCAGACGTGTGGAGAAGTGCCCTCTTAAACCGATGGTGTTTCGGAACCTTGTAATCACTTCGCACTTTTGGGCTACGGCAATCAAGTCCTGGTTTCGCATTAGTTTGGATACCGCAGCAACCATTTCTGGCATAAGTGCCCATTTCAGGTTCTGCAATGTTGAAGTATCAATCTCATCGCCAAGTAGCCAGTCGCGAAACTCGCCCACTGTTAAATGGGCTATGGGTTCAAAAGCATTGGTATCGTGGCTATCTATAATGAGCCTGGTAACCTCATCCGTTTCATATGGAATTAACGCTTCGTTCAGAAATTGTTTCAAAGGCACATTGGCCAATGTAATTTGCGCTGCTACGCGTTCTTCGTAGGTAGCCGCTGCAATTCCCGCCAACACATCGCCCGAACGTAATGGCGAAGCCTTCGCCAGCAGATCTTTCAGATCTTCGAACCGGTAAACCCGCTGGTGTATGGTGTGTTGATAAGCCATATTATTCGAGGGTTACGGCAGTGGCTTGTTTTAAAAGTGCATCGTCTGTTATGGCTTGCTTGTGCTTTCCGGTAAGTACGAAAATGAGTATAGCCGCAGCTAAGCCGGCAAAGAAAATATAGCCTACGGTAAGGTTATAATAAATGATGGCCACCAGGCAAACTGCAGATAAGATTAAAGCTATTGCCGGAAATAGGGGATAGAACGGCGCACGAAATGTGCGGTTTAAACCTGGTTCTTTTTTGCGCAGCATAAACAGGCTGATCATGCTCATCATATACATTACCACTGCACCCAGCACTGAGAGGATAATAACCTGACTGGTTGTGCCTGTTAATAAAGCGGCAAAACTTACAAAGCCCCCAGCAATAACCGACCAATGCGGCGTTTTAAACCGATGATTGATTTTAGCCAGGCCGCGAGGTAAATAACCGCTCCGCGCCATAGCAAATACCTGCCGCGACGATGCCAGTATAGTGCCATGAAAAGATGCAATAAGGCCGAACAAGCCAATACTGGCAAATATTTTTGTTAAACCGTTGCCTTTTCCCAGCACTACGGCAATGGCCTCCGGTAAAGGGTAATCGAGATTGCTGAGTTTGCGCCAGTCGGTAATGCCTCCTGTTAAGATCATTACGCCGAGAGCCAAAAACGCGAGGGTTGCTAAACCGGATATATATCCTTTGGGTATGTTCTTTTCGGGATCTTTCACTTCTTCGGCCACCATGGCTACGCCCTCTATCGCCAGGTAAAACCAAACGGCGTAGGGCAAGGCGGCGAAAATGCCCGTCCATCCAAATGGCATTGGATTGGCAACATAGTTTGCCATTTTAAAATGGGGGCTGATGACCCCCATAAACAATAGCAATTCGGCAACCGCCAACACCGTTATGAAAACCGAAAACGTAGCCGACTCTTTTACCCCTAAAATGTTGATGAAGATGAACACCACATTAAAAAACAAAGCCGATTGCAGCACCGGTATGGCCGGGTAGAGAAAATGTAAATAACTGCCCAATGCGAAAGCAATAGCGGGTGTGGCCAGCAAAAAATCAATTAAAGTGGCATAGCCTGCAATTAACCCGCCCAGAGGCCCCATAGCGCGATAGCTATAGGCAAAAGCCCCGCCTGCATGTGGTATAGCCGTGGTAAGCTCGGTATAGCTGAATATAAACGTAACGTACATTACGGTAATTACAAGCGTGGCGATTAGAAAGCCGATGGTGCCTGCTACACCCCAGCCATAATTCCAGCCGAAGTATTCGCCCGATATAACCAGGCCTACGGCAATAGCCCACAAATGTATTGGCTTTAAGGTACGCGTAAGTGTTTCTGCAGATGCTTTGATCATAACCCAATTTACCCGCTTTAAGATACTAAAAAGCAGGTGATTATTGGCCAATGAATGCAAAAAAGCCGGTCGCTTCTAATAGATTCGACCGGCATGCGCTAAAAGAAAGTCGTAATGTTTAATGGAGAGCAACGGCCTTAACAAAGGTACCGGTGGCGTTAAACCCAACCACGTACTTGGTGCTGTTTACCGTTATAAATACATCATATGCTTGCACCGTGCCGTTAACACTTTCGGCAAAGGCTTTGTCAAATACATAACCCGGATAGGTTGTACTGAGATATGTGGTTATTGCCGCTAATAGGTTGGCTTGCGTTACGGCGGTATGTTTAAGTATTCGATTTAATTGTACGCGTTTAACCAACGTGCCTGTATTTGAAACGGCCGTAGCAAAAAGCCCGTTATTTTTACTGATTAAAATATAAGTGGTATCCCGCGTTACCGAAGCATGGAGCAAGGTATCCGTTGGGTAGGTGGTAGTAAAATAGTTTGTCACAACAGATGGGATAGCCGATAGTGCGATAGTATCGCGTTGTCTGCCATCTCGATTATCAAATGGCCCTCCGGGATGAAAGCCATTTTTGCCAAGCAGATCGACACCTGCCCTTTGCTCCAGAACCTTTATGAAGGTGCCATCAGCACTAAATTTTAAACCTACATAGTTGTTGTTATATTTTATAACTACAATGTAGCTGTTAACTACACTTGCGCTGTCTATCTGAAAAGCTTTCACAAAGGTATATCCCGAATAGTTAGTTGTTAGATACGGACTAATGGCGGCCGGCAAAGCGCTAAAGGCAATGGTGTCTTTTCTGCCGTGGCCGGGAATGCAGCCTACCAGATAAATACTGTCTTTCGAATTGCTTGCAGCAAGTGTGCTCGCAGTGGTAATTGCAATTGCGCCGGTGGATGATGTAGCGGTTGTTGAGGTGCTGGTGTTTTGCGACTTGGTTGAAGCAGACTCTTTTGAACAGGACGACAAAATGACTAAAACCAATCCTAAGAGCATTAGCGGGTAATAATTCTTTAAGTTCATCACGGTAATTTTTAGTTTTAAAATTGATTTATTGTATAAGGCGCTTCGCTAACTGCCTTATCTTCAATATAAAACTAACGGCCTGTTTAGGCTAAAACAAGCGAGTATCGATGAAGGGGTGAGATTTGTCGATGAGCAAAGCTATCTGCAGCGGCTCAACCCATCTTCGCTTGAGTCATCGCCCGGTTTTATGATGAGGGCTTTTTCGAAAAGGGGTTTGGCTTCGGCTTTTTTACCGGCCATCAGGTTAGACCATGCCAGCATGTGGGTGCCATCGTAATCAAAAGGGTATAGGTTAACCACTGCTTTAAAGCGCGCGATGGCAGCGTCGTATTGTTTTCGATTATAGTAAATTACCCCTGCCCAATAATTGGCCTGCGTATTTTGTGGGTCAATTTTAAGGATAGCGTTATATTGATCTAATACCTTGTCCCAGCTTTTTAAGAACGATAAAGGTTTTACGTAACCAAACTTAGCTTCTATTGAGCCCGGTTTTAGGTTAACCGCTTTTTGATAATACGATTGCGAGGCGTTGTAATTCTGATTTAAATAATGCAGCCAGCCCAGCCTGATGTTGATCTCATAGTTATTATCGGCATAGTAGGGCGAAATGTCGTTTATGGCTGCCGTATAGTTCTTATTCAGCTCGTCGGTATAGCTGTTATGAAAAGCTTTCTGTAAAACAGCATTAGTTTGCGCCTGCAACCTTACAGTCAGCAGAAGCAAGAGGGCTACTAATAACGGTTTCTTTAAAATTTCCATAAAGCACCTAAAGTAACAGAATTTTGGTGATAGTTTGCGGGGAAGTATGCATCTGCCTTTTGCTCATAGGTATAAGTGAGTTGCAGCTGCAGGTGATTGTTGAGTTGATAAAAAGCAGTTTCGTTAAACTTGAATTTGGTGTTATCAACAGAATTGTAAACATACAGGCCGTCAACATCCAGATAATCTTCCTGGCTGCCAAATACCGCCGTCGACTCGAGCCACGTGTTTTTGAATACCTTAAATCCAATTGCCTGGTTATAAATCCAGTGGTTAACATCTTTCAAATGCTTATCAGACAGGCGGCTGATGGTGTAGAAATTGAGATTGCCCAATGGATAAAAAGTTAGTTTAGCGTTGTACTGCGTAATGGGTTGCTGAATAATGTGCCCGAAATTAACATCGGCCTGCACATCAACATAAGTGCCCATATACTTAACACCTAATAAACCTAAATTACTATGATATGTTGTGCTGTTGTATTTGGTATTTAAATAATGATACGAGCCCAAAATGGTAAACTTCTGATTTAACGCATAGCTCAACTTGGCAAAATATTCGAACTGATCATCCGATAAAATAACACGGTCGGAGTGCGGGCCGAAGCCATAACGATTGATAATATTCTGCCTGAAATAAATGCCCGATTCTTCTAACTGAAAACGCCAGCCCAGCCGGTTACTTAAACCAACGCGCGAATAAAAGCCATCGCCGCGAAGCTTGCTGCTTACATATTTTTTGCCGGTCTCGGCCGATGCGTCTATGAAACCAAAGGGTGAAAGGTTTTCTGTCTTCATGGTTTCCTTGTCGAAGAACTTGGCGTTGTACGCCGCCTGCAGATCGTTATTCAGGAACTTGTTGCAGTAATAGGCGTAGTAACGGGCGGTTTGATTGTAAGTATCTTTATCAAGCACTACAGAATATTCATCCAAGGCAGCTTTGTAATTGCCTGTAATAAACCATGCAAAGGCAACGCGTAGCCTTAAACCCGGAAAGTTTGTCCCGCTGGCAATTGTTTGCTGGCCGTAGGCTATCAACTCTTTCCAGCTGCCGGCCTTCGAAAGTTCGGCCGAAGTGCTGTCGGCAACCTGGACGCTATTCTCCTGGGCTTTAACACCATGCCGTAGACATAGTATGAAGACGATGATCAATACAAGTTTTCTGTAGTCCATTGTGCTTCAATTGTGGTACCGTTATTTTGTATGCCGAAGCCCTGCAGGCCGTTATTGCCAATATATATAGTAGCTTCCATCAGTTGTTTGGTGGCCCTAAATTGTTTAGATCTGATGGCGAATCCTGTTTTCTGAGGTACGCAATGGCTTTCATAATTAAGCCTGATGAATTGATAGAACGGTGCTACAAAATCTTGTAACCATAGTCTTATTTTATCGCCGGTTAACTGAATTGGGTACACATCCTGAGCTATCACAGCTTCATGATTGCTAAAAACTATTTTGTAGGCGGCCAGATAAAATGAATATAATAGAGATGCCTTATCGCCGTAAAAGCTGGTGAAGTAAAACTGTGTGCCGCTGTTGATAAAGTAGGCCGAAGCCCCAGTATCATGGCTGTATAAATACGATTGGTTTAACTCATCGGTATACACTTCAATAACTTCGAGTTTATCATTTGTTGCTGCAATAGTTGCCACATAACCCGGCTGCAGATCGAATGCCTTTTTAATAGCGTTATTAATATCGGGCGAACTTAAAATATCACCCTCTTTCGGAACATCGAAGCTATGGAGGGGGTTACCGGACCGGTTGCTGACCTGGTAATATGATAGCGGATATGCTAATGTTTTAGACCCGATATAAGGTGTAGCCTGTAATTGAAAATGTAAATGAGGCTCGGGCGAATGACCTGAATTACCACAATAGCCTAATAAATCTCCCTGTTTTACCGCATCTCCCGGTTTAACCTTTATGGCATTCTTTTTTAAGTGCGATACCTTGGAGTACAAGCCCGTTGCATGTTTAATAACAACCGTATTGCCCCAGTTTTCTTTAATGTTAGTTTTTCCGATAGGGTTATCTTCGACATGATCTACCACGTTTTCGACAATGCCATCGCCGCAGGCTAAAACGGGTTTGCCGAAGCAATAGAAATGCTCGGGTTGTGTGCCAGGATACTGGTAAGTGTTTTTATCATCGTCGGTTATTACAAAATCAAGTGCGTGTCCCCAGTCTCCCTTGTGGGTAATGCAACCATTATAGCCTTGCGAAACCGTCCAGCTACCCATAAACGGTAGCTGAATGTTGAAATATTTAAGATCGTTTAACCTGTCGCGGTGGTTTAAAAACTGGTACAGATTGCGCTCGGGCGAATAGTGCTGTACAGGCGTGAGCTGCATTTTGCCGGGCATTTTGCGCAGCATTAAAAAGTAAAGCAGCGTAAGGTTAATGATACAGAACGGAAGTGACAGCACCGGCAAATAATAGAGCCCCAACAAACCGGTAAACGCATTCACCAATATAAAAGTAACGGGTATGCAAACAATGGCCCACAAGTAAGACCGCCACGAGGGAATCATAAAAAAACTGCCGATAGCGGCTGTGGTCATCATAAAGTTGGCGCCTAAATGGTAATAGCTAATGCCGTCGGGATAGGTATGGGTTAATCCATTTAAAGCACAGGCAACCACAAAACCGATAACAAGCAAACTAAATGTAATGCGCGAATGGATAAGCAAACCAATGCTCATTAAAATGCCGATCAGCATATTATTCTGAAACAGCACGGCACTTAGCGAGCGGAAGAACAGGTTTAAGTAAAACGGAGATTTGGCCGAAAGGTATCCCTGAAAGCCCGCTAAACTACCGGGGCCGCTGTAGATTTCTTCCAGTAGATAACTGCTTTTCTGTTGCAGACCCGTATGGAAAACACTATTGGCGGCTAACAATATAATCCAAAAGGTAAGTACAAATGGCAACGAAAGTGCGGGTAAACCTAGCTTGGTTAAACGCTCGGTTAGTATTATGGTTGTAATAACCGTAATTAAACAAGCTACGCCAAGCCATAAAAAAAACAGCGCGTTAGCATGATAAAAGGTGCCCATTGCGATACCCATTAAGAGGGCGTTGAAGCTGTAAATACCCATTTGGATAGTATCGCGCTGGTAGCCCATAGCCTTGGTTATTAGCAGGGAAAACACCACGCAGCCTAATCCGCTAAGCCCTATCTGTATATTAAAAAAAGTTACCAGCAGCAAAATAACGCCTAAAGCACTGCTCTGTGAAAAGAACAGTACCGAGTAGGTATTAATTATAGCCTTAATAAAGGCTGGTATCCTTAGTTTCATTTAATTAAATGTGGGGGAGTTGTTTCCGGTTCTTCAACATAGTTTAACGTTTCAGATGTGCGGATAAGATGAGTTTGTTGCTGTTCATCTATCAGTACTATAGCAGGGCGTTGGGTAATAAACTGCATCCACTGCGTCATGTTATAAGCGCCTACTTTGTGTACAACTACATGGTCGCCCGGATTAAGCAACGGTAGGTTAACACTCTCGCGAACTACGTCGATATTCATACATAGCGGGCCGTACACCGTCATGTTCTCCACATGTGGCGTAAAATCTTGCGCCGGGCTGATCTGGTGTTCGTACCAAAAAGATGTAAAGAGAATGTTCACACCGAAATTAACTACCATTGCGCGTTTACCATCGCCCAGGCGTTTGTTGGCCACAACGCTACCCAACAGGTAACCTGCATCATCGATCAAAGCGCGACCAGTTTCTAAAATCAGCAAAGGTAAATCGTGTTTAGGCAGGCCCGAATTAAGCAGCGTAGTTGTAATCACTTCGGCAAAGTCATCTACGGAAGGTACGGTATCTGCACCTGGTAAATACGATCCCTTTAAGGTATTAGTTGATGGAAATCCTCCACCTAGATCTAAATATTCTATCGTTTGCTTTAACTGCGTTTTGCAGCTCCAGGCCAGATCAGCCATTTTAGTAGCAGCTATGGCGTATGCAGCGGTCGATAACACATAGGTGCCGATGTGGCAATGCAAGCCAACCAGTTGCAGCTTGCCCGAATTAACGATTCGGGTTAAGGCATTCCATGCTTCGCCGTTTTCGTAATTAAAACCAAAGCGATCCCACGACGGGTAAATACCGGTATCCATGTTAACCCGGATGGCTACTCGTGGTTTGGCTGTCAGGTTCTCGCTTATTTTCAGCAGCAGCGTTAATTCTTCGAAATGATCGATATGGATCAATGAATCATTTTCAATTGCTAACAGTAAATCTTCTTTCGGTTTGTTGGGGCCATTGAAAATGATCTTATTTCCGGGTACGCCATTGCCGATAGCCTTACGGTATTCGAAGCCTGATACCACCTCGGCCCAGCTACCTTCCTGATGGAAGATTTTGCAAACCGCATTGAGGTAGTTGGTTTTATAGCTCCAGGCAAACTGCACCTTCGGATAACGGGTACTAAAAGCCCGGTATGCTGAACGATAATTCCTGCGGATCTGTTTCTCCGACAATACAAACACCGGCGAACCGTATTCCGCGATTAAGCTTTTTACCGGCACGCCATCAATGTGTGTAAATGCCTGCGAATCGGTACGCGTACCGAATTTATTCATGATGCCGGCATTTAGTTTTTTGATGTATGGTCGTTCGTATTTAAGCTTCTGCATGGTAATTTGTTATTAAAGTTCGCCCAGGGCTGAGATCTGCTGAAAGTCAGCAATATCAACCACATGGTCCCACGAATACCGGATAAACAGTTTACCCACCTGGTATCCGGTAAAGGGTTCTATTTTTTCGTCAAAAGCCATTTTCGCTAATGCCGCGGGCTGGTTTTGGCCGGCAGCCGCAGTTAAATAAACCCATGCCGGAAAGCGCGGGTTGATCTCCAGGATAAACAGCTCATCGTTGGCATCACGCATAATTTCGAGCTCGTAGCCTCCTCGCCATTTAGTTGCTTTGGCGAAGCTATTGGCAAGCGCTATCAGCTTAGGGTCTTCTATCGTCACCCCGGCCCAGGCCTTGCCTTTCTCGGTGATGTATAACTTGCGCATAGGTACAATGCTGATATTGTTGCCGTTGCCATCGCCCAATGCTGCTATATTAATTTCGGTGCCTTTAATAAACTGTTGGGCTATTACCGGGTAACCCCAGGTTGCACCTAATTGATAAAAAGATTTTTGCGCCTGATCTAAAGTGTGCGCTACGTACGCATCATAAAACTTGCCTTTAATAACCAAAGGAAAGCCGAGGATATCGGCAGCGTAGTTCAAATCATCGAGGTTAAATAGTTTATGATCTGCCGGGATACTAAAACCGTTCTGCTTTCCAAAATCGGCCAGATTAATCTTTTCTCTTAACGACAGTTGCGCGTGCGATGGCAAAAAAGTACGGATACCTGATAGCTGTAATTGCGGCGCTATTTTAATAAAGTTATATAACTCCGCATCAAAATTGGGGATGATGAGGTCTAACTTTTCTTTACCGTGTACCTCTTCTATCCTGTTAATTAAGGCCGCGACGCCTGCTGTCGGATATGGGATTTGGTAGGTTTTATTAACCAGCTCGTGCATGTAGATGCCCGGTTCCATCGACTCGTAAGACAAGCCAATGATCCGGATACCATCACCCAGGCCTGCCTTTAAAGCGCGGATCACGGCTATACCTGGCCCGGGGTTATCATTGGCATTCAGCCCGGTAACGGCTATGCATAAGCTGGCGTAGTTATTTGCTGTCGTCATGTTAAAGTTCCAGCAAATTGGCCTCTTTTAGTTGTAATATCCAGTCGTCCCAGTCGCGGTTAAGTTGCTCTGCGCTTACTTCGTATTTATCCTGAATATTTTGTTTGATCTGTGCCTCGGTATCGCCGTTTTTCATGGCCACCATAATTTCCGATGCCATGGCATTGCCCGAAAACGAATCGCCCGTAGCCGGATTAAAGATAAACCCGTTCTCACTTGTAGCTATATTCTTTTTAATTCTCATTGCAAATCGGGCCCTGGTTTATAAATGTAATCAATTACCAAAGGTACAGCCCACCAAACTATCTTGTTTAATAAAATTGGCACAATTAGCTACTAAACTATAATATGTATCGCCCAATGAGGTAAATGTACCGACGAATGTGATGCATTATTTCGACCACTCTTTTATAAAATCGGCATAATTGTTACCTACCGGCAGCTCAACACTAGGTAGTTTTACTTTGCGATTATGGATAGATCCAATCTGTGATTTGGCAACAGCGTAGCTGCGGTGAATGCGTACAAACTGATTGGCTGGTAATTTTTCCAACACACTTTTTAACGACATGAGGGTGAGGATCGGTTTCTCGGAATTGAGCAGGTAGATCTTAATATAATCTTGCATGCTTTCAATGTATTCGATATCCTTGAGTACAATTTTGATCATCCGGTACTCTGAGTGTACATACAACGATTCGTCTTCGGTGACCTCGGCACTTTTGTATTTGGCATAATCGAGCGCCTTATTGACAGCGGCCGAAAAGCGTTTGAGGTTGATGGGCTTCAGCAAATAATCCAATGCCTGCAATTCAAATCCTTCGAAAGCGAAGTTCTTGTGCGCGGTGGTAAATATCACCATGGGCTTTTCTACCAATGCGCGCACCAGGTCTACACCGGTAATGTCGGGCATATCAATATCGATAAACAGGAGATCGACTTTATTCTTTTTCAAAAATTCAGCCCCCGATACCGCATCCTCAAAAGTACGCAGCAATTGCAGCGACGGAAATTCCGAAATGTACTTTTTCATTATCTCCAGCGCCAGTGGCTCGTCGTCTATGGCTACACATTTTAAAGTCGTCATACGCTAACAATCAATTTCTAAATTCACCGTGAACAGACCATCATTGGTACTGATATCTAATTTATGTTTGCCCGGGTAAATATGCTGCAGGCGGCGTTTGGTGTTCGAGATACCGATACCCTTGCGTTTACTGACCGATACAGAAGTTTCAAAAATGGGATTCTGGCAAAAGAAATTTATCTTCTTGTCTTCTACATTTAAGCTGATATCAATTACCCCGGCTTCGTGTTTACTTACACCGTATTTAAATACGTTTTCTATAAATGTCATCAAAACCAGGGGGGCTATCCTTTGATTTATGATGCGGCCCGAAATATTAAAATTGAGTTTGGTTGTTTTACCCAAACGCAGGCGTTGCAGGTCTATGTAGTCATTAATACAATCAATCTCGCTTTGCAGCAATACGTAATCTGCACCAACCTCATCGGTAACATAACGCATAATGTTAGAGAGTTTCATAATACTCTCGGAGGTATGCTCACTATCTGTCACTGATAGGGCGTAAATATTATTGAGCGTATTGAACAAAAAATGCGGATTGATCTGCGCTTTCAGGAACGACAGTTCGGCATGGGCCTTTTCGGCTTCAGCGCGCACAACCATACGTTCCGTTAGCTGCCACTTTTGTACCGTGCTTACTGCAGTGCTAAGCCCGATAACGATAATGAAAATAAACAGCCCAACCATATCTATGTTGCCCGACTGATGTATGAATATGATTTTGTTCGATTGCTTAAACCGTGGATCCTGCATACGCATATCCTGGTGAGGTAGCGGGCCAAAGGGTAATCCTTTTACACCGGGCGCTGAGGTGTCGCTGCCGATAGATGGAATCGATGTATCGTGCCCCGGTGTAATTGGCGGCGCTGTTTGTGAGGTGGCAAATCTGGTGTTTTTAAGCAGATTGTTCTCCAACAGGTTATCAAAAGGCTGCAAAAAATACACAAAACCCAAAAGTATTAAAATGATGATGCCGTAATGGATATACTTCTTTTTAAATACAAAGCGAGGCACCAGATACCAGGCATTTAAGTAAAACATAAAAATATACGTTAAACAAAACAGCCAGTAAAAGGGCGAGAAAAGCACCACAAAAGCACTGCTGCGGGTTTCCTGCGTTTTGTTCATAAACAATAACGGGAAGCCCAGGAAGATTAACCATCCGGCAGCATGTATAAAAAATGTAGGTGCTTTAGAGCGAGCCATTATTTATTAAGGTATTTTCAAAAATAGTATATGCGGTATGTATTGTTTGCATGCCTCTGCTTTTTATCTCACAATGGTTAAACTGCCCGACATTACACTTCGCCCATTTTTAGGGTTGATGACATAATAATATACCCCTACGGGTAAATCACTGCCGCGGTAAGTGCCATCCCATGGCGCAGGGTAGCCTACTGAAGAGTATACCTTCTCGCCGTAGCGGCTAAAAATGTCAACCGTAGCATTTGGATAACTATCTAAATATTTAATTACCCAGGTATCGTTGCGGCCGTCGCCGTTGGGGGTAAAAGTATTAGGTACTATGGGAGCTTTTAATACTGATACAAAAACTTGTACAGAAGCCGAGCACCCTTGTGCCGAAGTAGCCGTTAGCGTGTAATAAGTATCGTCTGTAGGGTTAGCCACCGGGTTTAAAATTGTGGCGTCACTTAACCCTGTTGCCGGCACCCATTTATAGGTAAGGCCACTTGCAGGCGATGCCGTGGCATTAATAGTAAGTTGCCCGCCTTCTAATACGGTAAGTGTGGTCGGTGCGGTAATAACCGGCGTAGCATTTACGGTAACCTGTTGCGATGATGTATAGGTACAGCCACTTTGAGCAGTAAATAGATAATTGATGGTAAACGTGCCCACCCCTGCCGTTGCCGGATTGAATAGGCCTGTTGATGAAACCCCTGTGCCGCTAAATACGCCCGTGCCTGTAAATCCTTGTTTATCTTCTGTTATCTGAACCGGCGCAGATTCCTGGCATATGGAGCCGATTGCAGAAAGCGTAACGCTTGGATTAGCATTAATAGTGATGGTTTTATCATAAGGGTTGCTCACGCAAGTTTCACCCGAATACACAATCATACGTACGTGATAATTCTTAGTCAAAGGCGAATTAAATACACCATAATTATGGGTGTACTTACCATCGGCAGGTATGGTGTTGTCGCTACGGGTGTACGTTGTGGCATCTGTAGGGTGGTTGTCGTAATCGTAATAGAAAATAACTTTGGTGATGTTCCCAAAATCAACCGAGGCGGTATTGTCAAATACAACAGCATCGCCGCTGCAAAGGTTGTTAACGTTTTCTACCGTAAACCCCGATACCGGTGTTGCGCCGTTCACAGTAAAAGGCTTAGACACAGTCGCCGCTGTACAGCCATATTTTGACTTTACGGTTAATGTAACCGTGTAATTATTAGCCTGTGAATATTTGTGTTTGGGGTTTTTCTCCGTTGAAGTGTTAGGATTAGCCGAAGTTGCATTGCTATCGCCAAAGTTCCATAAATAGGTAAATTCCGATTGAGTGTTGTCGCTAATGGTTGATAGATCGTTAAACTGCGCGTAAGCATCAGAAAGGCAAATATCCGGTAGCGAAAAATCAACAACAGGCAAAGGGCTAATCGTAATAGTTTGTGGTAGCGCATCACTTAAGCAGGTTCCGGATGCAACCTGTAAAGTAATATTGTATTGCCCAGCCGTGGTGTAGATATGTGTAAATGGCGTGTTAGTAGTACGTGTCTCCGTTGTGCCGTCGCCATAATCCCAAATCCATTGCGTAATTGCGCCGCTGGCATTGGCTGAATTATCTGTTAATGTTACCTGCTGACCCACACAAGCGGGTGTAGTAAAAGTGAAGCCGGCAACCGGTTTGGCGTTGATATGAATTTGCTGCGTTGTGAACGAAGTACAGGTGCTGCTGCCTACAGTGAGTTTTACCGTATAATCGCCGGGAATGGCATAAGTATGAACCGGGTTTGGGTCTGTTGAAGTCTGCCCGTCTCCAAAGTCCCATGTTCGCGAATCTATAGTGCCACCGGCAATCGTTGAGTTATCAGTAAACGTTATGGGGCTACCTAAACACCCCGAGTTATTATTAGAAAAACCGGCTACAGGCCCTGCCGATACGGTTAGCGTCAAATTATTAGAAGCTACCACACAGCTCGCTGAACCAATATTATCTGTTGTGGCGGAAACTAAGCGGTACAAATAAGTTCCGGCTGTGGTTGGTGCAGTTATCGGATAGCTGGTTTGCGTGCTTGCTGCGCTGAGGTCCGTCCAGGCACCATTAATGTAGGCCTGTAGTTTTTGCTCATAGCCACTGGCCAGAGTGCTGGTTGCATTGATGGTGTAAGTTTGTGCCGAACCTGCACAAGTAGTTTGGGTTGTACTGGTGTTTTGTGTAAACACAGCCGATACGGTTGAGCCATAAGGACTAAAAGTAATGTCGTCCACAGCAAAGTCGTTGCCAACGGTGCCGCTCGCATTGCTTACTAGTTTAATAATTACGGTTTCGTTGCCCGATGGAAGGCTAAAGTTGGCTGTGTAATTGTGCCAGGTATTGCCGGTTGGTACATCGCCAGTTGATATGCCCGTACCTAATTCGGTAATGCCATCGGCAGCATAAAGGTGAAAAACCATATTGGGCGAAATGCCATTGCTGGATAATACGTTTTTTATCCAAACCCCAAACTGATATTGCGTGTTACCGCACAGACCGGTAACCTTGCGGGTAAAAACCGTACCGGCCTGAATATTTCCGTTAACCACCATCATATAACCGGTGGTTTGGTGGCCGTTGGTTTCATAATCGTGGTCGTAGCTGGTAACAAAACTTCCGTGCACACTTGTATTAACCTGATTTGTAATCGTGTAATAGTTTTCACCAATCTCTCCACTGGCGGCATAAGTGTATGTAGTGCTGCCCGAATCGGCTGCCAACGCTCCTGCACGCGTTGCCGTTCCCGATCCGAAAGTGATCTTCACCACAGGGTCGCCTAAACTTTGGGCCTGCGAAAACTCACTTAGTAATATCAGTATTAAAGTAATTAAGAGTATGTAAGAAAGACGGTTAAGTTTTGGCAAGCCGGGCATCACAAATTTTATTTAATCTAAAATTGGCGCTTTGCATACCCGCGGGCAATAATGTATCGTTAAACGCGCCTTATGTGTAGACGAAAGGATTGGGGGACTTGTGGTTGAGAAGACGGGAGACAAAGGAAAAGGGGTGAAAGCCAGTGCGAAAATAAACACGGCTTGTAGAAAAGGAGAAAAACAATTTGCTAATCGGCCTTTTGTCCAAAAATCTAAAAGGTATGCATTGGGCAGGTAACCTTGTAGCGGTTGTTAAGCAGTATGCCAATCACAATTTCGTGAGTGCCGTTGCTTACCGTGTTGAGGGCCGATGTGGTAACGTCGTAAGAGTATCCTACGTTAATAAGCGAACTTATATTGAACCCTGCCAGGGCAGAAAAAGAGTCATTATGCCGGTAAGCTCCACCAAACCAAAACCTGTCTCGGAAGGCTAGTTTACCGGTAATGTCATACGAAGTTGGCGTAGGCTTAATTAGCTTTACCATTACCGATGGCATAAATGATACATCGTCTGATATAAACAATTTAACCCCCGACGTAAAGAAATAATGCGGTACGGTTTGGCCTTGATTATATACCGAAGTGTTGGTGCTGAAATATAAATTTTGCTTCAATAATTGCTGCGCAGATGCACCGACGTAAAAGTTAGAAGTGTAGATCCAGATACCTGCGCCAACGTCGGGCTTCCACTGACTAATATTGTTGTTGGCAATAGCCGGATCTATAGAGCTGTCGTCGCCCAGGAATATATCCGCAACATTTAAGCCCACATGGCTTACCCCTGCCGATACCCCTACCGACATATTCCATTTAGGGCTTAACCCCAGGTGATAGGCATAGGTAGCATCTATGTTGGTTTCGGTAAGCGGCCCGGCCTTATCATTTACCACCATTAAGCCGATACCATGGTGGGGTTCTGCTGCCATATAGTCACGAACATACGAGCGGCCAAGCGGATTTTCGGAGCCGCCCGCGGGCGAGGCGGTTGCATCGCCCTGTAAAAACTGATTACCTATAGGCGCGTTGATGGTTAGATAAGAAGTTGTTGGTGCGCCGGTTAATCCGGTCCATTGTTTACGATATCCTAATTTAAGATCGGTGTAATTCTCGATACCGGTTACCGCTGGGTTAAGCAGATAGTTGTTAAAAACGTATTGAGTGTACTGCGGACGCTGCTGGCCAATGGCCAGGTTTGCAATTGTTAAAAGAAACAACACTAATCTTAAAACTCTATTCATGCTGTGCGCGCGGATTAAAACTGGTAACGTCTTACTTGAATATACGATAAATAAGCACCTGCAAAACAGGTGCTTATTGAGAAAATACTATATACCCGGAAACTCGATCGCATACAACAATCCTGGTATACGGTTTAAAAGTGCTTAAACGCGTCAGTCAGGACAAAAATGTATCGGTAAACGGGGTTTATGTATAGACGAATAAAACATATACAATGTAAATATTTAGTTAAATACTTTTAGAATATTTATTTTGCCCCTTACTAAAATTTTTTTCCGCATTAAGATGAGATATGATATTTGCTGCATAGGCCATATTACACTGGATAAAGTAGTTACCAGCCATGGAGAAAAGTTTATGGCCGGTGGCACTTCGTTCTACTTTTCAAACGCCATCAGCCAAATGGATCTGAAATACATTCTGGTAACTGCCATTGCAGAAACCGAAATTCATTATGTAAAAGACCTGGAAAGGAAGGGCATTGAAGTAAAAGTGCTGCCTAGTGAGCATACGGTATTCTTCGAAAATATTTACGACGAAGATCAGGATCATCGCACACAACGCGTACGCCAGCAGGCCGACCCGTTTTCGCCGGATCAACTCCTGGATGTGGATGCCGAAATATTTCACCTGGGCCCGTTGGTTTCTGGCGATATCCCTGTTGATGTAATTAAGGAACTGGCTAAACGCGGCAAGGTATCGTTAGACATACAAGGCTATTTGCGCGAGGTGAAAGACGAAAAAGTACATCATATAGATTGGGCTGCCAAGCGCGAAGCACTGGCTCATGTTGCCATTTTAAAGGTAAATGATGATGAAATGAAGGTAATTACCGGTGCAAATGATATAGAAGCCGGCGCAAAAATGTTAGCCGACTGGGGTGTTAAAGAAGTAGTAATAACACTGGGCAGCAAGGGCTCTGTTATTTATGCCGATGGTGTGTTTTACACCATTCCGGTTTATAAACCAGCGGTAATTACTGATGCTACCGGTTGCGGCGATACCTATATGGCTGGTTATCTTTATAAGCGTGTAAAGGGAGCCGATATACAACGGGCTGGCGAATTTGCTTCGGCTATGGCAGGCTTAAAAATCCAGTCATCGGGGCCGTTTGAGGGAACGGAAGACGAGGTATTAACGTTCTTGAAAAAATAAGATCTAAAAAAGAAAGCCCCCGAGTATTCGAGGGCTTTCTTTTTTAGATCTCTCTGATCTTTATATTACGAAAGGCCACTTCGTGATTATGATCTTGCAGGGCAATTTTACCTTTAGGGTAAGCTGCAAAATCTTTCCAGGTTTTAAATTTACTGTTGTTGATCAGCTCCTTCCACTCCGGGCTGCCCATTTGTACATTGATCACTTCTTTGCCATTAAGCCAGAAGATCAGGTGGCCGTCTTTTTTAGAGATTTTAGCGGTATTCCATTCACCCGCCGGTTTAGCAGATGCAACGGCAGGGGCTTTCATATCATATAACGATCCGGCAAGGTGGTTCGCCTTTTTATTGTCTTCTGCTTTCTCGTTATCCAATACCTGCATTTCTATACCAGATAAGTAGGTTTGGCTCAAAGCAGGGTCTTCGTGTACGCCGAAAATGATACCGCTGTTTCCTTCTGGCGAAATTTTCCAGTCTACCGAAAGTTCATAGTTTTCGTATTCTTTGTCGGTCACCAAGTCGCCCTGGCCTTCAGCTTTAGGGTCTAAGGTTAAGGCACCATCACTTACCTTCCAGGCAGCACTGGCTTCGGGTTTTAAATAGGTATGCCAACCGGTGGTGGTTTTACCATCGAATAATAAATGCCAGCCTTGCTGTTGTTCTTTTTTAGATAATTGGTTTTGTGCCGATGCGCTATAAGTCATAGCTAACGCACCCAGCAATACAAACAGGTTTTTCATTTATAGTAATTTTAGGTATAATTAGAATGGCTGTAAGTTATACAGTTAATTTTAATCTCACAACCCAAGATTTAACTTAACCGAAAAGTTACGATAGAACATGTCGGCTTATGCAAGGGTTGCCGCTTCCTTATTATACTTATTGCGGTATTCGATAGGCGATAGCCCTGTTATTTTACGAAAGATGGTGCGAAAGGCTTTGGTGTCCGAATACCCAACATCATACATTACCTCGTTGATATTTTTGCGGCTGGTTTCGAAGTTTTTCTTCGCAGCTTCTATTTTTACCCTTTGAATGTATTCTATTACGGTATTAGAAGTTGCTTTCTTAAACCGGCGCTCCAGGTTACGGCGACCAAGCGCCAGCATGCCAGCCAATTGGTCTACAGTGATTTTATCCTGAAAGTTTTTCTCAATAAATACCTGCGCTTTTTTTATCGGCTCGTCCTCATGCGTTTTTTGACCCTGAAAGATTATGAATGGCGATTGGCTATCCCGGTCGATATCAATCATAAACGCTTTGGACATCAGGATGGCTACATCCCGGCCGGCATATTTTTCGACGAGGTACAGTAATAGATTGAGATAAGAATAGGCCCCGCCACTTGTATAAATGCCGTCTTCTTCGGTCATTATTTTATCGTCCACCAGGTTTACATCCGGGTACATGCGCCTAAACTCGTTGGCCAGTTTCCAGTGCGTGGCGCATTGCTTGCCCTTCAGCAAGCCGGTTTGGGCTAAAAAGAAAGCGCCTATGCAATAGCTGGCTACTTCGGCCCCGTTCTTATATTGTTTTACTACCCAGGGTAGCAAATCCTTGTTCATCTCCAACGCAGCAGGCAGGTTACCGTGCATGGCGGGAATAATGATCAGGTCTGTTTTCTTTACATCTTCAAACACTACATCCGGCTTTATGGTAAACAGCCCGTTGCGCTGCTTCGCCTCCGTTGCCAGGCCCACCATTTGTATATTAAACAAAGGTGCCTGCCTCATCTCGGCCCTCAGATTGTTTACCTCAGATAATATCTGAAAGGTACCCTCTATATTGCTAAGGCTGGAAGTGCCCTGCGGGATAAGTATGGATATATGTTTCATGTAAATAAAGTTAGACAATCGCTATTTCGCAATCAACCCCTTAGATTGTCGTATTTACACCCGCTCTAAATGCTTAATTGCCAATAAGTTTGTATTGTAAATTATAACCAACTATAAAAGAGAGGATCAATATGTTTAAAGACACCAAGGCTTTCAGTGGATTTTCGGTAAACGATATCCCGGCCGCCAAAGCATTTTACAGTAACATATTAGGATTAGATGTTGAAGAAAATCCTGAAATGGAGCACATCCTTACATTGCATATAACAGGAGGCGGAAAGATTATTGTTTATCCTAAACCTAATCATACACCGGCAAGCTTTACTGTACTTAATTTTCCGGTAAAAGATGTGGCTGCGGCAGTACAGCAGTTAAAAGATAAAGGCGTAAAGTTTGAAAGTTACGACTGGCCCGGCTTTAAAACCGATGACGATAATATATTCCGCGGAGGAGGGCCGCTTATAGCGTGGTTTACAGACCCGGCGGGTAATATCATGTCGGTGATTCAGGAATAATAAATCAGAAACCACTAAAACTTACAATCATGACAACTTTAGCAATGGAACAGCACACGGTACAAGGTACCAAAACAACCAAAGTAGTTTACTGGGTATTCACCACTATCTTCTTTTTGCTCGATTCTGTGATGCCTGCATTCACCTTTAATACACCTTTAGCCAAACAAGGCATAAGCCATTTAGGCTATCCGGATTATTTCAGGATCGAACTTACCGTAGGCAAAATTATCGGCGGCCTTTTACTTATACTGCCAATGGTGCCTCCGCGCTATAAAGAGTGGGCTTACGTTGGCTTCGGTATCTCAATTATCTCGGCTTTTGTTGGCCATCTGGCGGTAGATGGTATGGACGCGCAAACCTTTATCCCGGTAGTGGGCTTCGCCATTCTGCTGATATCATATGTATGTTACCACAAATTGTACGCACCATTTAAATCGAACTAATTATGAGCGTTTTACTGACCATAGTTGCCAGTGTTGTAATCATTATCGGCATTGTATTAATTGTTGCTGCGGTTACTAAAAGCGAATACAACGTTGGTCGCAGCGTAATTATCAATAAGCCCCAACGGGAGGTGTTCGATTATATTAAATACCTTAAAAATCAGGATAACTACAGCGTTTGGGCGATGATGGACCCCAGCATGGCCAAAACATTTGAAGGCGTTGACGGTACTCCCGGTTTTAAATCGAGCTGGGACAGCAGTAATAAAAAGGTTGGTAAAGGCGAGCAAGAGCTCAAAAATGTGGTTGATGGTGAAAGGATCGAATCGGAGCTCCATTTTATAAAGCCATTTGACGGCCGTGCCAATGCACATATGGTTACGGACGCTATAGGCGCCGATTCTACCAAAGTAAACTGGGGCTTCAGTAGCAAAATGGCCTACCCCATGAATATTATGCTATTATTTATGAACATGGATAAAATGATGGGCAAAGACCTGGAAGTAGGTTTACAGAACCTAAAGAAGGTATTGGAAACTTAGTTATGAAAAAAAGAGTGCCGGATGCCGAACAGGTCAGCGACTTTATGGATGCTCTTATTCACCCCATGAAAGCCGAAGTGGAAAAGCTTCGCGCTATTATAAACGGAGCGAACCCTAAAATTGCCGAACGTATTAAATGGAATGCTCCAAGCTACTATTACCTGAAAGATGTGGCTGCCTTTAACTTAAGGCAGCAGAAGTTTGTGCAGCTTATCCTCCTGTTTCCCGAAGGCTTGTTGTCTCACAGTTATGGGATATTAGAGGGTGATTGGAAAGATCGTAGGGAAGCTCGATTTTACGGCATAGAAGATATTGAAACAAAAAGCGCTGCGCTGCAAAACCTGATTAATGATTGGGTAGCGTTGGCAGATAGCAAACAGTAGTTAATAAATTAAAAACCTATAGTTATGTTAGTAATTAACCCTTATTTAAACTTCGCCGGTAATACCGAAGAAGCTTTTAACTTTTACAAATCTGTTTTCGGTGGCGAGTTTTCAATGCTACAGCGTTTTGATGGCGTACCCGGTTGCGATGGTATGCCGGTGGCCGAAAAAGAAAAGATTATGCATGTGGCCTTACCTGTTAAGGGCAATACGCTGATGGCTACAGATGCGTTGGAATCAATGGGTCAGCATTTAGTTGCGGGCAATAACTTTAGTTTGTCAATCCATACCGAAAGCAAGGAAGAAGCCGACGATTTGTATGCAAAACTTTCGGCAGGCGGTACCGCAACCATGCCTATGCAAGATATGTTTTGGGGGTCCTACTACGGTATGCTCACAGATAAATTCGGCATTCAGTGGATGATTAGTTTCGACTCAGTACCTCACAGTAATCAGCAGTCTTAACCAAAAGAAAGGCTTAATATGGTGGAAGTATTTAAAACCAATGTTAAGCGACAGGCCCAAGCTAAAAGCCTGATTGCCCTGCTGCGACAATACTTTCCACATAGCCAGATAAACTTCGACCTTGACGATTGCGATAAGATATTGCGTATCCAAGGCGACGGGTTTTGTCCGCTAAAAATAGCGCAATTGGTTAACGACAAGGGATTTGAGTGCTGCCCTTTGGAATAATCGATCTAAGCAAAATATTGAAGCTCCGAACTGTAAAGGTTCGGGGCTTTTTAATTCAAAATGAAAAAATGACCCTACCAAAATGGAGTGGTACCGAGCGTTGAGAGAATTTAAAATCTTCGTTTAAATTGAATAAACGCTGTTTTTTTCAAAATGGCATGGCGGTTGTCGCTGGACGATTGTTATGTATTTACAATTCCCCTATTTAGTTATAATTGCAGATAGCCTGTCTGGTAGCTGCACTAATCCAATTCCCTGCTCATGAATTCGCACGTCAGAAAGCTCTCGGCCGCAGGCGTGTTAATTACGCTAGGTATCATCTTTGGCGATATCGGTACTTCGCCATTATACACATTTCAAACATTATTAAAAGAAGGCGGCAACGGCAGCGAGTTCCTGGTACTGGGGTCTATCTCCTGCGTGTTTTGGACGCTTACGCTGCAAACTACTTTTAAATACATCTTTATTACGCTACAGGCCGATAACCGTGGCGAGGGCGGTATTTTCTCCCTGTATGCATTGGTGCGCCGGTATGGTAAGTGGCTGGCTATCCCATCCATTATCGGTGCCGGTACTTTGCTGGCCGATGGGATAATTACACCGCCCATTTCGGTAACCTCTGCTATTGAAGGTTTAGGCCTTGTTCCGTCCTTAGCCAAAGATTTTGTACCGGGCAATATGCTTATCCTCGGTATTGTTATCGGTATTTTGCTGCTGCTGTTCTTCTTTCAGCAGTTCGGTACCAATGTGGTTGGGGCGTTGTTTGGTCCCGTGATGTTAATATGGTTTGTGATGTTGGGTACCTTAGGGATATTGCAGGTTTGCCACTACCCTGAGATATTTAAGGCGCTAAACCCGATGTATGGGTTCCATTTGCTAACCGAGCATCCGCGTGGTTTCTGGTTGCTGGGTGCTGTGTTTTTATGTACAACCGGCGCCGAAGCCTTATATTCAGACCTTGGCCATTGCGGCCGTAAAAACATTCAGGTAAGCTGGATTTTTGTGAAAACTACATTAGTGTTAAACTATCTTGGCCAGGGCGCGTGGGTATTAACGCAACATAAATATACCAGCTTTGCCGGTGTTAATCCCTTCTTTGAAATTGTGCCCCGTTTTTTCCTGATCCCATCTATCGGGATCGCTACCATGGCTACCATCATTGCCAGTCAGGCTTTAATTAGCGGGTCGTTTACATTGATTAGCGAAGCAGTAAGCATGAATTTCTGGCCGCGTATCACCATCAAATATCCCTCAAACATTCGCGGACAAATTTATATCCCGAGTATTAACTGGATACTGTGTTTTGGCTGTATAGCGGTTAGTATATACTTCCGCACTTCTGAAGCTATGACAGCTGCCTATGGGTTCTCTATCACAGTAGCCATGCTCATGACAACCGTGCTGATGTACTACTTTATGCGCTACGTAAAGCACTGGCCGTTGTGGCTGGTAGTGATTATTGTGTGTATGTTTCTCAGTGTAGAGTTCTCCTTCTTTGTTGCCAATGCTGTTAAATTGCTCAAAAGGTTATTCTTCCTGGTGTTTGAGGTTGGCTTGATATTTACCATGTACATCTGGTACCGCGCCCGCAAGATCAATAACCGCTTTCTTAACTTTGTCGATCTGAAAGAATACATCCCGATGCTTAACGCCATGAGCCGTGATCAGGGTATTCCAAAATACGCAACGCATTTAATTTACCTGACCAAGGCGAATAACAGCAAGCAGATAGAGCAAAAGATCATTTACTCTATACTAAGCCGCAAGCCCAAACGCGCCGATGTTTACTGGTTTGTGCATATCGAGCGCATGGACGATCCGTTTACTATGGAGTACAGCGTGCAGGAGCTGGAAGACGATAAAGTGATCCGCGTTGAGTTCCGTTTGGGCTTCCGCATACAGCCTCGTATTAATGTACTGTTCCGCAAGGTGGTTGAAGACATGATAAGTCGTGGTGATTTGGATATCACCAGCAAGTACGAATCCTTAAGCAGCTACAATCTGCCTGCGGACTTCCAGTTTATTATTATGGAGAAATTCCTTTCGTACAATAACAATTTCAGTGTTAAGGAGGGGTTCATATTAAACAGCTATTTCGCCATTAAAGGTCTAGCGCAGAGTGAGGCCAAAGCCTTTGGTTTAGACACCAGCGAAACCCGGATAGAGAAAATCCCTTTGGTGGTAAACCCGCTAAGCAATATTAAACTAAAACGGGTGGAAGTGCCGGCATAACAAGTTTCAGATCAATAGATTGTCAGAACTGCAAGATTTGTCCTGCAAAACGAAGCATTGTCATAGCTTTGCAGGACAAATCATCTACCCGAACGTCTATGAAAAAGTTGAAGTCCATCATCAACGATATAAGAACCGCTACTGATAAAACAACGCCTGAGTTTACTCAACTGCTCTGGCAACTCATTTGTTATTCGCCCAAAGTGGCGGTGCGCTACCCGGTTAATTTACTGATGGATGAGGCTACCAAATTTAGCCTTAAAGCTAACGATGCTTACTTCAGTAAATCGGACCTGGAGTTTAATGGTTTTATATGGGGTGAGGGTAGCCGCAAGATTTTGCTTACGCACGGTTGGGCATCCAAAGCCGCTGACTTTGCTGACCTTATTACAGCGTTACGTGCTATCCCGGATACCCAGATCATCGCTTTTGATGCACCGGGTAATGGCAGTTCGGAAGGCGAATGGTCGAATCTATTGATCTATGTAAACGCCGTTAAAGCAATTATTAAAGAATACGGCGAGCCCGAGGTTTTAATCGGTCACTCGTTGGGTGCTATGGCCAACGTATTTACGTTGGAACAAACCGGCATCAGGCCTAAGCAACTCATCAGCCTTACTCCTTTGGTAAATTTAAAAGAAAACTTTAAGGCAACGCTTAATGCCAACGACGTGCCTGTTGAAGCACAAGAAGTTTTCTTCCAGGATTTCAGGGATTTGTTTAAAGACAACTTCTCAACTTTTGTACTGAATGCCCGCTATGCCTTCGGCCCCGAGCTTAAGCATTGGATAGCTTATGATGAAGAAGATGCAATAGCACCATATCCCTACCTACAAGACTTCCTGTCGACTCGCCCATTTATAGTATCCAAGCCATTTACCGGTGCCGGGCACGACAAGATATTGCGCGAACCAACTATGGTTAGTGATGTGGTTGCCCTGGTAAAAGAAACACTGTCGAACTAAATATTACCAGTTCATTAAGTTCATTACCCGGTTAAACTCTTGTTGTACGGGGGCTTCTATCTCAATGATATCGCCTGTTAAAGGATGGGTAAATGAGAGGTACGAGGCATGCAGCATCATGGTTTCCATTTGCCACTGGTCATTAAAAAGTTTGTTCTGTTTGTTGCATCCGTGTGTGCGGTCGCCAATAATAGGGTGGAAGATATGTTTAAAGTGCTTGCGTAATTGGTGCATACGGCCCGTTGTAGGCGTAGCTTCTACCAGCGAATAACGTGAAGTTGGATGGTTACCAAATGCCACTGGCAGTTCGGCTTGTTTAAGCGTGGTATAAGCCGTAAAGGCATCCTGTAAAGTGCCATTCTCTTTGCGTAAGGGGTAATCAATCTCGCCTATCGGATCAGTATAGCCCCGAACAATAGCCAGGTATTTTTTAATTACCACCTTGTTCATAAACTGTTGTTGCATGCTAATGTCTGTCTCTTTGTTGAGCGCAAAAAGTAACACGCCGGCCGTTTTACGATCGAGACGATGTACCGGATAAACCGGCTGGCCTATCTGGTCGCGAAGCAACTGCAGGGCAAATACATCGGTATCATCCGCAATTTTTGAACGGTGCACCAGCAATCCATGAGGTTTATTAATGGCAATAAGGTGCTCGTCGCGGTATAAGACAGTTAACATAAGGTTGCGAAGATAGGACTTTAATACCGATGTACTTACTTGCCTTCGGCCATTAAAAATACAGCCCCATACGCAGGAACCTTGACTTTGATAGAGCCCGGGCCCCAAATGTCTGAAAATGGGCTAATGGTACTATAATCTGTCGGCCCGCCGGATACGCCCGAAGGCCCAATCCCATTTATATAAACCTTGCGCGAAAACTCACTTTCTGTACCACCATTTAGCACATAGTAATAATAGTTTTTACCGGGTGTAAAATCCTGGAAGTTAATGCTGACAAGATGGTCTTTGGTGCCTGTGTTTACCAACACGGTACCCGTATGCCCCGACGAGAAACTCGATGCATAGCTTTTGATATCATTGTTGCCGCTTACAGTAGAACTTACCATACGGTCGCCAAAATACTTTTGAAAATAGTACATGTAAAAAAAGGCCGGCCTGGCGTTCCATTTGGACGCACCGGGTTCGTCGCCGTTATTAAACATGCCCATATCATCGCCGTTAGCCCAATTATTGGCAAGATTCCATTTGCAGGCCAGGCCGTATTTGTAAGAAGCTATTGCCCCCAACGTCATTGCCGCGTGCAAGCCAGAAATGTTAGATACCGCCTGGTTTTTACCCATAGCCTGGATGTTCCACTCGCCTAATGCTATCGGTTTTTCTGTTCCCGTACTTGCTAATAGGTAAGCAGGTATAGCGCGGCTCACTGTATGTGCCGAGTTAAGAATAGTTTCGGCCGATGAACTCTCCAGATAGGGCGTAAAGTAACTATGAACCGTATAAAAATCTATAGCATCGCCTGCGGTGGCAGCAACTTCTTTATTCCAGTTCGCGATGGTAGAGCCGGCAACTACGTCGTCGGCTGTCATTACAGCGCCGATTTTAATTTTAACGCCAATTTCCGCAGCAGCTTTGCGCATCGAATCGGCAAACACCCTGAAATGTTTACCATACAGGGCCCCGGTTAATGCTTCGGGCTGCCCATCTTTATTTTTCTTAGTGTCAATTAGGTAACCGGCTTCCCAAATTCCATAATTCTCGTTCCCAACTTCCCAATATTTTGTTCGCCCTCTGTCATATCGCACCCAGTCGGCAGCCAAATGCGCTGCTGCCTGGTCGGGATGTGCGCTCGTGCCGTAACGGGCATATCCGTAGTTAACGGCAATAAGCCCTGTATTATTGGTAGTTAGTAGGGCCTGGTAATAATTATCGATGCTTAATGTCCATGCGGCCGTGTTTTTGCCGTACCACAATGTGCTGTCAACGCCCACAGTAGCGCTATTAACATTTATTTGTGCGGGTATATCGGCAGGTACTTTTCCCGGCTGGGCGTTCCAAAAATATAAATCGGTAACGCTGCCGCCAGGGGCGCGTATAATTTTAGGTGATAGATTGGTGATGTGCCGCATTAGCAGCGGTTCGGTAACCACCTGCGTCATGTAGGTATTAACGTTGTTGCCAAAGAGATATGGCGATACCTTATTAACGATATCGTGAGCAAATATGGTAACGGTGCTTTCTGCGTCGCCGATTGGTATAGGTGCATCGGTATGCCCATTTATGGTTAACAACTTAGGTTTCCAGTCGTCCATAAAAAAGCCCTGTGTTTTAACGGGGGCGGCATCGTTTACAGGGCTTATAATAGTAGCCACGGTGTCCTTTTTAGGAGGATCGGGCTGCAACTTTGCTTCCTTTTTACACGCCTGAAAAGCCAATAAACCTATTGCGGCTACTAAACCGATTCTACATATGGATGAGCGTTTATTCATTTACAGGGAGATGTACGGAACGATAAGACAAAGGTTTCACAATAAACCATATAAATATACATTGTTATCTCTTGATGACGAAGCGTGATAGCATGAGATCAGTCCGGTATTGCGCTTTCTTTTAATTAAAAAGGGCTGTTTTACTATGTATTGTCTATTTTTATTATTTATATTGACCATCAATTATTTAAACTAAAAAGTAACCCAGCCTTATCAGCACTATGATATCTACTTTTGCACAACACGAGTTAAAGGCATTCTGGCGGTCGAAAAATACAGGTAAAAATCTGGCCACACGTATCGTAATGGCTATACTGATTTTATACCTGCTCCTCAACGTATTGGTAGTTGCTTTTTATCTGGATAAGATCATCGATAAAGCTATGCCCGATGAGGACATAATCCCCGGGTTCTGTGGTATCCTGCTCTACTATTTCCTGGCCGATTTGCTGATGCGCCTGCAATTACAGGAATTACCAACACTACGGGTGCAGCCCTATTTAACATTACCAATTAAGCGCAATAGCGTGGTTGGATATTTATCATTTACAGCGCTACTTTCCGTTTTTAACCTGTGGCCGGTGCTGCTGTTTACACCATTTACAGTTAAGATTATTGCGCACGAAAACGGTGCATCTGTAGCAACGGTTTTCATACTGGCTATTTTGGGCCTCACCGTTTTTAATAATTACCTGGCTTTATACATCAAGCGGAAATCCAATCTCAATGGCTGGGTGTTTTTGGTTGCCGCGGGCGTGTTAATATTAATTGGCATTGCCGATTTCTCCTGGCACCTGTACTCTATACGTGGTATTTCGGCATATCTGTTTGGGCATTTAATTAAGCAGCCCGTATTAGTGCTGTTGCCAATGTTATTAGGCGCAGCTATGTATTATTTAAATTTTCTGTACCTCAAGGAAAATCTGTACCTCGAAGAGTTAGGGTCGCGCAAGGCATCGGCCTATAAAAGCAGTACAGAAATACCGCTGCTGGGTTACTTTGGCCATATAGGCGATTTGGTGGCAAACGAGATCAAGCTCATACTGCGCAATAAAAGGCCGCGGTCTTCCCTGGTGGTTTCACTGTTCTTTATGTTTTATGGTTTGATATTTTATACCAATCCGCAATATCAGAGCTCGCCGGGAATCAAATTGTTGCCAGCTATATTTATGACCGGTATTTTTATTATCAGCTACGGCCAGTTTATGTTTAGCTGGCAGGCCAATCATTTTGATGGCATACTGGTCAGCAAAGTTGATTTTAAAGATTTTTTAAGGGGCAAGTATCTGCTGTTTACCCTAATATCAACCCTTGTATTTATACTCACTATCCCATACGTTTATTTTGGTTGGAATATATTGCTAGCCCATTTTTGCATGTATTTGTGGAACCTCGGAATTAATACCACCATTGTGCTCTTCTTCGCTAACCGTAACTACAAACGCATCGATCTGTCGAAAGGGGCATCATTTAACTGGGAGGGCGTTGGCGCTACGCAAATGCTGCTGGGATTGCCATTAATGATAGGGCCATATTTAATTTACTGGCCGCTCGCCGCGTTTGGGCATCGCGATATTGCGTTTATTGCTATTGGTATTGTGGGCTTGCTGTTTATACTCACCCGCAGTTACTGGATCAAACAACTCGAAAAAGATTTTAACGAAAAAAGATACACCATAGCCGAAGGCTTCAGAGCGAAATAGTTATGATTGAAATAAAGGACTTAAAAAAGGTTTATGCGGGTGTGCCTGTAGTAAATATCCCGCAGTTAAATATCGCCAGAGGCGAAAGCATTGGTTTGGTTGGTAATAACGGTGCCGGTAAAACAACACTGTTTCGGATGATGCTCGATCTCATTCGACCGGATGGTGGTGAGGTGTTATCTAATGGTGAAGTGGTGGCTGGCCACGAGCACTGGAAAAATTATACTGCAGCCTATCTCGACGAAGGATTTTTAATAGACTACTTAACCCCCGAGGAATATTTCTATTTTATCGGCGGCCTGCACAAATACAGCCGCCCGCAGGTAGATGAATACCTGGCCGGAAAAGCAGATTTCTTTAACGGTGAAATATTGAAACGTGGCAAATACATCCGCGATCTTTCTAAAGGAAATCAATGCAAAGTGGGGGTTGCTGCTTGCCTGCTCCAAAAACCCGATCTGCTTATGCTCGACGAGCCTTTCGCCAATATTGACCCGAGTACCCAGATCCGCCTCAAAAACGTATTGAAGGAGCTAAATAGCCAGGGCATAACCACACTAGTATCCAGCCACGATTTAAACCACGTTACCGACGTAAGTAACCGAATTTTGTTAATGGAGAAAGGTAAGATCATTAAGGATATCGAAACCAACTCGTCGACCTTAACAGATTTGGAGGCTTATTTTGCCGTTGGTGGGCAGACTGTATAGTGAGCAAGTAAAATAAAGCTTCTGTCATTTCGACGATAGGAGAAATAGTGTATAGCGTTAATGTTAAATGCATAAGATTTCTCCTATCGTCGAAATGACAAAGGGGATATATCGGGTGCGGATGAGTGGGTTCTTTAAAATAAACAACTTATTTTAGCTGTTAAATCACCGATCGCATGCATACCATCACCTCCGCTACCATTACCGATGTATCTACCATTCGCCAATTGGCAGAAGATACCTGGTGGCCTACCTATTCACCAATATTGGAGAAAGAGCAGATTCGTTTTATGTTGGATCTGATCTATAATGAGGATACTATAAAAAAGCAAATTGAAGAAGGAGAGCAGATTTTTCTGCTTTTAAAAGAAGGCGACAAGGCTGTTGCCTTTGCGGGATACTCGCCTTATGTTGCTGAACCTGCTGCCTACAAACTGCACAAGCTATATTGCCTGCCCGAAACTCAGGGCAAAGGTTATGGCCGTATTTTGATAAATACCGTAAGCCGTATTGCAGCCGGTACAGGGGCCACTAAGCTGTTGTTGAACGTTAATCGACACAACACAGCACTCTCCTTTTACCAAAAAATGGGCTTTGACATTGCTCGCGAAGAAGACATTGCCATAGGCCCATATTGGATGAATGATTATATAATGCAGAAACCGCTTATCCCTTAGTTTACGCTAAGTGGTGGGATACGGGTTGGCGTATCTGTGCCTGCAATAATAGTTTTAGAGCTTAAAGCAATAGCCTTAATGGTAGCGGTAATGTTAGCTACATCCAGCGTGCTCAACTCGTCTTTCACAGTGTGATAATACTTATCAATGTCGATCTGATCAGTTGAGATAGTGTGAGCCGGTACGCCTACTTTGGCTAAAGAAGCATTGTCGCTGCGGTAAAACAGGTTTTGCTCGGTATAAGGGTCCGGATAGAATTTAAACGCGGTGCCGTCAAGGTTCTTTTGCAGAATCTTCCCAAAATCCGAACGTTCGTAACCTGTAATAAATGCCGAGTTTTCACCAAATTTTGATGCCTTACCGATCATCTCGATGTTGAACATGGCAGATACTTTTTGCGGATCAACCTGCGTAGCAAAATATTGCGAACCGTATTCGCCGATCTCTTCGGCAGTAAAGGCAACGAAGATAATGCTGCGTGCGTTGTTGTTTAACTTTTTATAGTATTTAGCCAGGGTGATGACAGCCGTTGTACCAGATGCATCATCATCAGCACCGTTAGCAATACTATCGCCCTCCATTGGTTTAATAATCCCCAGGTGATCGTAGTGGCCACTGAAAATTACGTACTCGTCTGGCTTGGTCTTGCCCTTGATCATACCTGCAATGTTGAACAACGGTAGTTGCTCAGATTTGATCTCCACGTTTACATCAAAAGATTTTACATCGTCAAACGTGCCTAAAACAAACACAATCTGAGGGCCGCCTTCTGCCGGTTTTAATGAGTTGCTGCCTTTGCCGAAAGCACCACGGATGCGTCCGAAAAATGCTTCGAATTTCGGATCTACCAATACCAGTGAGTTCTTGCCGCTTTTTCTGATGGTGCCAAATTCTTTCTGGAAGTTTTGATCGGCTCCTACTTTAATAACCTGTACATCGGCATTGCTTGCCCACTTAAAGTTACCGTTAGTCATCGCCACCACATGATCACCGGCTACGGCAGTACCATTAATACTTGCCTCTACCTTTACCGGCGTAGTGTGGGTCATTTTAAAATTCTGACGGAAGCCGTCGTCGCCGGGCAGTGGCTCAAGGCCGGCTTTTTTGTATTCGCCCTCTATAAACTGGGCAGCTTTTTCAATGCCCGGTGTAAAGGTGGCGCGACCCTGCATATCATCAGCAGTTAGCGTTGTGATAATTTTAAGAATATCATCCTGTTTGATCAGTTTATCTACATTCTGACCGAAGCTATAAGCGCTCGATAATACCAGCGAAGCGGCTATAAAAGTTTTCTTCATCATTATTTTACTTTGGTTGATAACCATTCGTTGCGTAGGGTTAATTGTGGTTGACTTGGTGTTTTGCCTGCTTTCTCGTAAGATACAATTTCGTAAGAAGGATCTTCTGCGAGGGTAATGGTAGTTTTATGTTCTCCGGTACGGTTGCTGTATGCTACTTCAATTTTATCGCCCGGTTTTTTAGCTGCTACAATAGCATTAAATGAGGCGCCATCTTTTACGGGCTGCCCATCAGCCAATGTAACACGGTCGCCGGCATCGAGGCCGGCTTTGTAAGCAGGTGTACCTTGTAATGTGCTCGAGGTAATTAACAAACCTTCGGTACCAACACTGCGCGCCATGCCCTCGCTACCGCGAAATGCAGGAGCTGCGATACGCCCAGCCCAGGCCTTACCAGGGTTAGCATGTTGCAATATTAAACCCGCTTTATCTAACAAAGCAGCATAGTTGTTTTTATCTAAACCGTAAACATATTTTTTAAAGAAGTCGGCAGCAAATGTTGGGCTCTTAGTGAATTTAGCCAGTACGTTTTGCAGGTCTGAAATAGTATATGCTCTTTCTACCTTACCATGTGCTAACCATACCTGGCGCATGTAATCGTCGAGCGTTAAGTTAAACTCGCTGCGCAGATGCAAATCAAGCGCTAATGCAATAGCGCCACCGTATACATAATAGCTGTTAAAAATGTTGTTTTTATTGGTAGGGTCGATAGCTACACCCGCATCTGCATAAACCGCATAGCGGCTCGCCTGTACAGCCGAATAGTTAGTCGCTCCCGGCGTGTTCAATACAGAGTTGATTAACCCCGCAGCGCTACCGTAAAAATCTTCCGGCGTATTAAAACCAGCACGGCTCAACAATAGTTCGCCATAATATTGGGTGAAGCCTTCGGCAAACCAAAGCTCATTGCTCATGTTGGCATGCTCAAAGTTAAAGGGCTCCAATGTTTTAGGGCGAATGCGCTCCACATTCCAGCTGTGGAAATACTCATGCGAAAACGTACCTAATAACCGTTTCTCGTTACCTGCTACTTTTGCCGACGTTTGTACTATGCAGGTAGAGTTGCGGTGTTCCATACCATCGCCAGAGTTGGTTGGATAAATATCGTCTATGAAGGTGTAGTTGCCAAAATCATAAGTCGGCAACTCGCCAAAAACGGCTTTTTCTTCCAGCACTAAACGCTGTACCATTTTACCAAAGTTATCAATAGTGGCCTGATCGTCGTTAGAGTGCGTGGTTAAATGGATTGCCTCTTTTTTGCCGTCGGTGTTAACCACTTCCCAGCTGTATTGCTTGTAATCCGAAAGCTCGGTTGGGCTATCCATCAGGTATTGCAGGTCCGGAGCCGAGAAGGTATTAAAACCTTCTGGTTTTAGTTGCGTGGCTACGCGCCAGCCTTTTTGCTCTGCATCCGGAAACTGTACGGTTATAGGGCGTTTGTCCATGCCATAGATCCACATCATCGTACCAGGCATATTCAGGTGTGCGTGGCTTTCGTCTATACTTACATAGGTACCGTCTACCATGTTGCCGAAAAGCGTATAAGTGATCTTAACACCATCGTCGTGGTAAGGGATCTCGTAAACATCGCCTTCCAGTTGATTAACGGTTAATGGTTTATCGTTTTTATCGAAGGCTTTTACCTGGTAAACGTTTTTGCCAAATTCGTGCGTGGCATACCTGCCCGGCGACGAACGGCTCATGCGCATTCTGAGCGGACCACCCGGTAATTGCTTTACACGCATGGTAACCTCGGCCTCGTGGTGCACGGCATTAGGAAAAGATATAGAATAAGCAACCGGAGTGAGGGTTTGGGCAACCGCAGTGGCCGACCATAGCCCGAGGGCGCTTGCTGCAAGTAATAGTTTTTTCATGAGGGGACTAAATTAATATGGTCCCGAATTTAAGAGATAAACCTTAAAAAACTATTTGTTGCCCCGATATTGTTACTTAATCATAGCTCTGCCGCTCCATGTCATAATCCGATTGCCCAGTGATGATCTTCTTTCGATGCTCCACGTCATTTTCGAGCTGGTAATCATAAACCTGGTCGGTAACGGCTATGTCGCGATCTTTATCGCGTTCGGCAAAGTGAATGTTGGCTTCAGAGAGCTTTGCAACGGCCACATCATAAGGCCCCTTCGGCGACATCAGCTTAACAAATACCGGTAAGCATTCGAACAAAATAAAGAGATAACCTATAAATGACTGCGCCATATAGGTATCCAGATCGCGGGTGCCGTTGGTGTTGTACGAGAGCTGCCCTAAAGCCCAGTTTCGGTCGGCAAAGCCAGCTACGTTGGCGAGGCTGTCCAATTGTTTGTCGGTAAATAAACGCGTGCTGTTTAATCCTTCATAATCTTTTCGGGCACCAAGGTAGTTGTCCATCTTACCCAGATCGTCGGTAACCGTTTTGAGGCGATTTTCCTTTTCGGCTAGTATCGCGGCCTTTTGCTTGGCGTAAGTTCCATAGCCCGAAATACCGGAAGTCTGGTTCGTTTTATCCCCAAAAACCTCCTGGTTGAGTTCGTAGCGCGAATGGTTAATGTCTTTCTCCAGCGAATCTTTTTCCTTTTTAAGATCGAGATTGTGGCCAAGCTCCATAGCGTATTTCTGCTGGTAGGTTTTCTGCAGGGTGTCTATCTTGCTGTGCTGTCCTTTTAGATAAGCGGTTTTTAATTTCTGGCGGATCTCTTTATCGAAGATCTTAAGTTCGAGCGGGCGGGAAATTACGATACCGATCATAATAGCCAACAGGATACGTGGCGAGGCTTGCAGTATTTGCTGATTGGTGGTGCCTTGTTTGTTTATGCTGGATACAATGTAGCGGTCCATATTAAAAATGGCGGTACCCCATAGTAAGCCAAACAGAATTGCGAAGCCTACGGCAAACGCATTGCCGCTGAATACGAAGTACATAGCGTATCCGCCAGACAGGGATGCAAATAATGCGGTAAAGAAAATGGTGGCACCAATACCCACATATTTATTATGCTCGATAGGGTATTTTTTTAATGTGCCTATATGTGCGCCCGAACAGAACCAAAAGAAACGGGTTACTTTTTTCATTGATTTATAGCGTGTTTTACTTCTTTGTTACACCTATGAAACGCACTAAGGCTTTGATTGTTACAAACAACTTGTATAACATAAAAAACTTACCTTTGCCTTATAATATTAAACCATGAAAGAAGTAACAGTACAGGAACTGAAAGATATGAAAGATAGCGGACAAGATTTTCAACTGATCGATGTGCGCGAGGACTTTGAATACCAGATGTCGAACCTTGACGGCGAGAACATTCCGCTGGGTGGCATTTTAATTGAAACTGATAAAATAAGCAAGGATAAACCCGTAGTTATTATGTGCCGCAGCGGCAAACGCAGCGCGGTGGCTTTATACCAGCTAGAGCAACAAGGCTTTACCAACCTGGCTAACCTGCAAGGCGGTATCTTAGCCTGGCAAGCCGAAATAGACCCTACCATTAGCGTTTACTAAGCATGAAAGGCAAAATAGTGCTTAATACCCTCTATACTGTGGGTATATTTCTATGTATTATTACCCTGATATGGGGTTTTCAGAATAGCCGTTATGAATTTGTGATGGCGGCCGTATTGGTAGGCGCCACCTTTGTTGTTCTAAAAATTAAACTGGTAAAAGAAGTTAAGAACATCATCAAAAACAGTAGCAAAAAATAACTTTAAGTAGAGTCTGGAATCGAGATACAAGAATCAAGACTTTTGGAAAGATAGAGAGCCTCTGGTTTGCCGGGGGCTTTTTTATTTAAGTAATAATCGGTTCATCCGTATGGCCAATGTGCTCATCGAAATGAGGTGTATGTGTCTCAGCTACCTGAGCAGTAGGCTTGAGCTTATACATCCATACACCCAGGCCAATAGTTAGCGGATAAAACATCACCCACGCGAAATCGGGGTTATTATATTGTGGCAACGAATTACCAGCGTAAGTTACAAAGGGAAGCAAGGCTATTACCATACCCGCAAATGTGAGGATGATTTTAATTAACCTTGTTTTAGAAGTAAAAAGATTAGTGATCCATGCACTAAATAAAAGTAAGAGCCAACACGGGATAGAAAATAACCAACCACATACCAGCATATACAGCAGGTAAACAACTACATCGCGTAACGTATTAAATTTGTAGGGTGTTTGGGTTATTAGCTGTACAAACATTTGCAACACAGGTGCCAGGGCCACGCTGGTAAGCCAAACTTTTAAAGTATATGGAAGCACCCGGTATTTCATGTTAAGTGACAGATTCTTATTGGTATACGGGTTTGCAATTGAAAAAGATACATTCGCGGGTCTAAACATTTTAGTTGTAGCCGCAAACGGTGGGCGGTAAGTTCCTAAATGGCAGGATTTCCTGTGAGAAACCCTGCCAGGACTTAAGAGACTCTGCTGAAACTTAAGAGTTAAAACAAGTTTTTACGCAATCATTGCCTCGCGGGCAAATAATTTGGAGCTTACTGCCTCAATAAATTGTTGCCTGGGCTTAGGGCTGCTGGAGCATCGCCAGCCGGCAGCTATGGCATAAATTATTTCTATTTCAGATTTAGTAGGATAATGTTTCCTGAACACTGCTATCAGGTAATCAATCTCGCTTACTTCTTCGCATGATATATATCCGCGGTGCTCGGGTATTTTTTTGTCATCTATCAGCGACCAGTCTTCATTCAAAATTTTTTGTACTGACATGGCGACATATGGTTTAAAGGTTATTGGGGGGCGGTATGTTAAATATAACAATAAAAAGAGCCTCAGACAACCCGTATAAACACCTTATTTGATATGGATACCATTTCGAGAAATTATATATTCTAATTAAGTATTGCTGCTATTTATCAACGCTAAAAGCCGTTACCGCATCCAAAAACCAGGCGGCGTGGGGCAGCCATTGCTCGGTCCAGCGCCATTCATCGCCTTTATCTTCTTTCTTAAAATCTATGCCGCTACCATCCGCATTTCCTTCTTTGCCGGTGATGCCGTTAGAGATGCCCCCGCGTTGCGAACCATGCCCAAAGTTGGAACTCATATAGGGCACATTATTTTTACCGAATTTGTACATAAAGCACATGGCGTAAGGGTTGCAACCCAATATCCACGAGAGTTGCTGCGAAGCATACACTGCCAGCGAATCTTTACGCGCCTGGTTATGATCGGCGGCGTACAATATTTTGCTACCCTCAATTGCGGCGGTAGCCAAAGAGCCAAGGCGGGCATTTTCGCCCTGCCACCACCAGCCGGTTTCATTTTCGTGAGGGATAAAAAAGCCTTCTCTAATCTCGTCTTTTAATCTGAAGGTTTGACGTGCATAACCAAATGGATTAACAACATCATTAGTAACGTGCAGGTTATACTCCAGTGCTTTCCGAATAGTATTTGTAGCTGCACTGCGCAAAGCCGGGTCACTTTCTTTGCCTAAGTACCGGCATAGGGCAACAACAGGCAAACCCGCATCAGATGCATGCCAATACGGGCGACTGCCGTCGTCGGCAATGAAGTAACCTTCGGGGGCTAAGCGTTTTTCTAAATTTGCTGCTCGCTTGCGGGCCTCTGCGCGATACTGTACCTCGTTGGTAGCGTTCCATAATTCGGTGGCTGCCATCAGGGCGCAGTAATCGTCTATGATGTTCTCTTTGCCGTCATCGTCGTATTTGGTGTTGTTTACCAGCAGGTGTGCAAAGGCACGCCTGGCTGCGGCCAGGTATTGTTGCTGAGTATACTCGCCATGTTTGCTCCAACGCGATACCCGGGCCAGTGCAGCTATAGCCATTCCTCCACCCTCACGAAAGGCACATTGATATTGATCAGTAGTAACACTATTGGCAAGCAGGCCAACCACGCGGCGTGCATCAGGATTTTTATTGAAGTAACTGAACACGATCATGCGGAAATAGCCATCTTTAGATAGAGCCCGCATCATGTAGTCCGCTCCGTATAGCGCTTCATTTCGCAACGAGTCCTGCACCTTTAAATTGGCCATTAGTTTGGGCAAACGTTCGGCTGTGTTTATCATAGACCAGGTTACCAACGGAATTTGCTGAGGCGACATAAAGTTGGCATAGGCGAGATGCGAAAAGTATTTACTCACATCGCCCGAGGCATCGCACCAGCCACCACGCATATCAACCCGCTCGTTGCTGCCAAAAAGCAGCACCTGCTTATCTGCATTGAGCTCGGCTGGGGTAGTGGCTCGTTGGTTATGGTAATAATGAATAATAGATGGAATGGTGAGTTGAGCCAGTGCATTATCATCTATCGCAAAACCAGTTGATGTGGTAAGCGCATTACCCACGCTGGTGCTGATCTTATAATTCCCTTTTAATTTAACTGACGAGAAATCGGCGTAGTAATAAAACTTGCCGGGCGTCCAGTCATCCACCTGCATGGGGCCGCTTAGCACGCCGGTAAATACAGTTTTATTGGTGGCGGTATTGATGAGGCTGAAAACGCTTTTGCGGGTCAGTTTTTCATCAAGGCCAACCACTGCTATTTTGGGTGCACCGCTATCGAAAGCCACCTGGTTTACAAATATTTCTGTCGAAGCCGAGGCTTGCAGACTTAACAGTATCGCAACAATTGCTAGTGCAGATCTTAATATTTTCATCGGTTTTAGGAGTTAGGTTATTATCGGTGTGCGGCCCAAAATATCGCATTTCGGAAAAGTGTGGTATATGCTGTGTTGTCAAAAAGGTTGGGTGAGTGTCCCATAAAAATGTATAGATTTCGGGCTTTATAATGAGGATTGGTCCACGCTACCGGGTGGTCGCCCATTTTAATATCGGAATTTGGGGTGTAGGTATTTTCGTCAACGCTTGCTATTACGTGTACGTTAGGCCGTGGGCTTTTATTGTACGTGTAAAACTCCTCTTGCTTGATAAGGAAAGACGCCGGTACGCCTTTCATTACGGGGTGTTGCGTATCTTCCACATTTACTTTTCCCTGTACAAAAGTTGCGATATAGTTTTTAAACTGTATACCACCCATAAATTGCGAAAACCATTGCCACATCGGATAGCCATCAAACTCGCCCAATAAGGTGGCGTGGTGAAATCCTATCCAACCGATGGTGCCTTGCTCAATAGCCTTTTCAAATGCGGCCACGGCTGGCGCTTTCCAGACGTAAGGGGCATAATCGAGTTGGATAAATAATTGATAGTGCGCCAAAAAGGCTTCATTTATTTTGTCGGTGTTCTGAATATAGTCAACGGCAAAGTTACTATCGATAGCTAGCTTATCGAGCCATACTTTGGCTACCTTAGAGTATTCTACATGATGACCGCCATTTTCGTACAAGGCTAAAACATGAAAGCGTGGCGATTTACTGGTAGCCCTGGTGGCAACCATGCAAGCCAGAAATAAATAACAGAGCAGTAAAAGCTTCTTCATAACGGTATTTAGGTAGCAGCCTGAAAAATAAATAAAAAAAATTGAAGCCGGCATAGGGGTAAAGTTTTAAGGGGATGTATTACAGATATAAAGCAACCTGTAAGAAACAATTAAAAACCGAAGCGCTATGATCATTGCATCTGTAATATGGCTTTTTAAAAAGTACGGACTGCCGTTTCTTATTAGCCACAATATTTCTTTAGATATCCTGCTAAATATTTCGCGAAGGACAATTGTAGCAATTGCGCTGATGATTATCCCACCCGGCGCCTTTGCACAAGATCAGATACTAAACTATAGCGTGTTGCACAATGGCAACACTGTTGGCCGTATGCAATTACAGCAAAAGCAGGATGGCGAGGACCTATACCTCAAGGTAACATCTGAAGTGAAGATGCGCTTTATAATGAGTATCGCTGTAAATGTGCAGGAAGATTCGCACTATCGCAACGGTAAGCTCATTTGTTCGCACGTGTACCGCACGGTAAACGGCAAAGAGAAGGCCAATAAGTATACCAAGGCATCTGGCGATTGCTACCAACTGATTGATGATGGTAAAACCGGATCGCTCAATCAAAAACAAATAGGCACTAATATGACTATGCTCTACCTGCATGAACCTGCCGAAGGTACACAGATTTATTCGGATAATTTTCAGCAGTTCATCTTGGTAAAGAAAACCGATACCCATACCTACCGCATTGATTTGCCCGACGGTAATTACAATTACTACACTTATACAAATGGCATTTGCAGCAAGGCCGAACTGCATCATTCGTTTTACAAAATCCAGATCCAGTTAACTTAATCCTACACCCATCATGAAAATATTAGTTACCGGCGCAACCGGGTTTATAGGGCGAAGTTTGAGCCTTTCCCTCGCCCAAAGCGGTTTAAAAGTTGTAGCCTTATGTCGCAATACCGATCACCCCTACCTGATTGATCATCCTAACATCACACCCATTAAAGGCGATATTTTAGATGTGCCTGGTTTAAAGAACGCTGTTATAGGTATCGATCAGGTTTATCATACCGCGGCACTTGCCAAAATGTGGTGCCGTAACAAAGACGATTATTATAACATCAACGTTATCGGCACCCGAAACCTGTTGAATGCCGCCGGCGAAGCGGGGGTTAAGAGAATTGTCTACACATCCACTTGCGGCGTTTGGGGGCCAACCATTAAACATCCTATGCACGAAGACGATCCGCGGATAGATGGATTTGCCATTGACTATGAACGCACCAAATACCTGGCCGAAATAGAAGCCCGCAAGTTTGCCGAACAAGGGCTGGATGTAGTAACTGTAAACCCATCGCGTGTTTATGGCGAGGGTCCGGTTACCGATAGTAACACCGTGGGTAAAATGGTAAGCGGGTATTTAAAAGGCAGGTGGCGCATCATTCCAGGTAAGGGGGAGCAGGTTGCCAACTATGCTTATCTGGACGATGTGGTTAAGGGTCATATCGCAGCAATGGAGTTGGGTGTCTCAGGGCAACGTTATATTTTGGGTGGCGAGGATGTCAGCTTTAATACCTTCTTTAACACGCTTCAGTATGTTTCGGGCATGGAATACGGGATGGTGAAAATTCCGCAGAAACTGATTGAAGCTTACAGTCGGGCCGAGTGGTTAAAGGCTACGATCACCGGCATCCCGCCGGTGTTTTTGCCTGAGTTTGCGGAGCGTTTAAAACGCGATCAAAAATATAGCAGTCAGAAAGCCATATCGCAACTCAACTACCATATTACGCCCTTTGAAGAAGGCCTGGCGCGCACCATAAACTATATTAAAAAAACATGCAATTAACAGCCATTGTAACCGGAGCAAGCGAAGGGCTGGGCAAATCATTTGCACTCGAACTGGCTTCAAGAAATATTGATTTGATACTGGTGTCGTTGCCGTTATCTGGCTTGCCGCAATTGGCAAACTATATCCGGCAAAACTACCAGGTAAGGGTGATGGAGTTTGAGTTGGATCTGACTGATGCTTCAAGTTATACTTTGCTATTTGATCAGCTTAATGAAAAAAAGGTTGTCGCCCACATTCTCATTAACAATGCAGGCTTGGGCAATTGGGATTGGTTTGAGGATCGAAGTATCGGTTTCTACAAAAAACAAATAGAGTTGAACGTGATAACCCCTGTGCTGCTCACCCGCTTGTTTTTAGCACAGCTGGATAGCAGTAAAACAGCCTACTTGCTAAATGTGGGCAGTTTGGGCGGCCGTTTCTTGGTGCCCCGGAAACAGGTGTATGGCGCTACTAAATCTTTTATCAGCTACTTTACCCGTTGCCTGCAATTGGAGTTGGGTAGTGCCAATATCCGTATCAGTTTATTAAGCCCGGGTGGCATTAATACTAAACCCGAATTGCTGGTGCTTAATCACTCGCTAAAAGGTGTTGCACGGGCCACTATCACAGAACCCCACCGTGTTGCACAAGAAGCTATTACGGGGTTGCTGGCAGGTAAGCGGGAGATAATCCCCGGCCGGATCAATCGATTATTGGTTGTGTTAAACGGCTTGCTGCCCGGCTTTGTGAAAGATATGATCATTAAGAATCGCTTAAAACCCATGCTAAAAGTTTGATAGTACAGCCATTAATATTATCGGAGAAACAGGTTATATTTGATTACAATAACCTATCTCCTAAATTGGAACAACGCGACAGCGGTCTTATTGGTTTAATAAAACAGGGAAACGAACAGGCCTTTGAAAAGGTATTTAAGCAATACTTTAAGGGCCTGCACGCCTATGCTTATACTTTTATGAAGGACGACGATCAAGCCGAAGAAATTGTGCAGAACGTGTTTTGCCGCATATGGGAAAAACGCAGTCAGCTAAAAACGGATGGTTCATTAAAAGGCTATCTGTATCGCGCGGTGCATAACGAAAGCCTTAACTATTTAAAGCACCAAAAAACACGGGATGCGTTTCAGGTACATTATAATCAGTCGGGGGAGGCATTGGCTGGGCACGCTTCCGAAAAAGTATTGACTGCCGAATTAGGGCAACACATACAAAAGGCGCTTGACGAACTGCCGCAACAATGCCGCACCATATTTCAGATGAGCAGGTTTGAACATCTGAAGTATCAGCAAATAGCAGATCAGCTTAATCTTTCGATAAAAACAGTAGAGAACCAGATGGGCAAAGCGTTAAAAATATTGCGGGTAAAGCTGGCTGAATTTTTACCACTTGTTTTATTTTTCTTAACCGGTTTATTTAAAAAATGAATAGCCCCGATAACCATATAACAGATGATTTGCTGGTGAAATACCTGGCAGGTGAAGCTAGCCCCGAGGAGGCAACAAATGCCGAACTATGGATAAACGCAAGCGAAACCAACAAAAAATACTATACCCATTTTAAACTGATTTGGGACGAAAGCGAGGGCGTTGGCGCTAACAGAAATGTTGATGAAAATGCAGCCTGGGCGAGGCTACAAAGCCGAATGGCCATAGCACATGGTAATCATAAGCCAAAATCGAAGATAAAGAATCGTTGGATACAGTTGGCCGCTTCGATAGTTCTGGTATGCCTGATCGGGTACATTATGCGCAACCAGTCGGAAAGTAATAAAATGATCAGTAGGTCGAGCGGTGTCAATGTGGTTGACGAACATTTGTCAGATGGTTCGGTGGTTACGTTGAACAGTAATTCAGAACTCTCGTACCCATCTCGGTTCAAGGGCAACGAGCGGCCGGTTAAGTTAAGTGGTGAGGCCTTTTTTAAAATAGCGCCCGATAAAACCAAGCCCTTTATTATCAGTATAAAAAATGTAACGGTTCGCGTAGTGGGAACGTCTTTTGACGTAAAGAACAGTAAAGGGAAAACCGAAGTGACTGTAGAAACCGGTATAGTTAAGGTAAGCGCCCATGGGCAGGAAGTACTGCTGCATCCCGGCGAAAAGGTGATTGCTGATGAAGCCGGTACGCAGCTACTAAAAAATGAAAGTAAAGGCAAGCTGTACAACTATTACATTACCAAAGAACTGGTATGCGATAATACCCCGCTGCACGAACTGGTAGATAAATTGAACGAAGTTTATAACGCACAGATTAAAATTGCTAACCCCAAACTAAATAACCTGCCAATAACGGTTGTATTTAAACAACAACCTTTAGACCAGGTGTTGAAAGTAATTGCCGAAACTTTTAATGTGCAAGTAGCACATGAAGGTAACACCATTCTTCTGAAATAATTTATGGTTATTGCTGCTGCTAAATACAGGATCTTAACGTTAATCCTTATGCTATTGGTGTGTACGTACGCCAACGCGCAGGGCGTGTTGCAGAAAAGCATTACCATTAATGCAAGTCAACAACGTTTGGGTACAGTATTGCATTTAATGGAGCAGCGGGGCAACTTTACCTTCTCCTACAACAGCAACCTGGTGCCGAAAGACAGTTTGGTGAACTTACATATCGCAAATCAATCGGTCAAGTCAGCGCTTGATCAACTATTAAGTAATCGCTTTGAATATCGAGAAGCCCAGAACTTTATCATCCTGCGATATGCACCTTCCCGGTTGACGCTTACTACAGATAAGGTGATGAACGAAGATCATAGCTATCACATCAGCGGGTTTATTATTAATGAACAAAACGGCCAGAAGTTAGCCAACGCCAGCGTGTACGACAGGCGTACGTTGCAATCCGCCTTAACAGATCAGAACGGCTACTTCGATATCAAACTGAAGAATGAGGTGCAGCCAATAACCTTAACCATCAGCAAAGAAAATTACCGGGATACTACGGTTACCTTCTTGTCCGACGTAACTATTAATGGCACATCCGGCGATAATGAATTCACTTATCTGCCTGGTGATCTTTCGCGGTTAGATCAGACAGGCTTGGGGCGTTTCTTTATTTCCACTAAACAGCAAATTCAGGCTGTGAATTTAGGCGGGTTAATTACCCGTCAGCCGTTCCAGGCATCTATTGTGCCCGGGTTAAGTTCGCATGGCTCGCTGAGCGGGCAGGTGGTTAACAAAGTATCGTTAAACCTTGCGGGTGGCTACAACGCTGGCGTAAATGGTGCCGAAGTTGGCGGTGTGTTTAACCTCGATCGTGGTGATGTTACCTTTTTTCAAATGGCTACCGTGTTTAACGAAGTGGGCGGCACCATGAGCGGTATCCAATTGGCCGGGGCCTTTAATCATGTGCTTTCCGGAGTAAAAGGGTTTCAGTTTGGTGGTGGGTTTAATTTTGCAGAAGGAAGGCTTAATGGTGTGCAGTTAGCCATTGGCCTAAACCGCAGCAAACAGATGGAAGGGGTGCAGGCTTCTGTTGCGATGAACATTGCAACGGGGGATGCAGAAGGCGGACAAATTGCGCTTGGCAACATAGCCCAGGGAAAATTCAGCGGGGTTCAGTTCGGCCCCTTGTTTAATTACGCGCGCAATCTGCGCGGTGTACAATTCGGGCTTATCAATATATCGGATACCTCGTCGGGCGCCAGCATTGGCCTTATTAATTTAGTGAGGCATGGGTATCATCGCATCGTAATCAATACTAACGAAACCGTAGATGCCAACCTGTTGTACAAAACAGGCACGGCTATGCTGCACAACATCGTGTTGGTGGGTGCTGATCTATCCGGTAATAAAAAGCTTTACGAGGGCGGCCTTGGCTTTGGTAACCAGATCAATGTTTTTAAGTGGCTGGCGTTGAACACGGAGATCAGCACCCGGTACCTTTATCAGGGCGATACCAAATACACCAACCTGCTCAACCGGTTGGATGTCGGCATAAATATTAAGTTGGGGCGTTCATTAAGTATTATCGGCGGCCCATCTTACAACTATTATTATTCCGACCAAAAACAGGCCATTAATGGCTATGCCTATGTCAAAGATGAGTCCAATCATCACTCAACTAGCAATACATATTTTACCCGCTGGCTAGGTTGGACGGCTGGAATTACACTCTTTAATTATTGATTAATAGTTGGTTATGAAATTATATTTAAAAATATTTTTATAATTGAATAAATATATCTTACATTGTGTCACTCTTACACAAAGGTAGAGTATAAACCAATTAAAACTATTATGAAACCAATTAAAGTACTATGCCTGGCATTGCTGATGCCCTCGCTTCTTAGTGCCCAAAAAAAACCTGCCGCTACGCTGCCCCAGTTGGGTAAAAGCCCAGTAAAAGATGTTGTTGCCGCTATGACCGTAGAAGAAAAAGTGAAACTGATAGTAGGCATGGGCTTTAATATTGAAGGTATCCCTCCGGGTATGCTGCCACCGATTGACCCGGCTGATAATATTGCCGAGAAAGTGGTTGGCGCTGCCGGTCGTTCGCACGCTATACCTCGTTTGGGTATCCCAACACTTACATTATCCGATGGCCCTGCCGGGGTTCGTATCAACCCAATAAGACATAAAGACAGTACCCGCACATATTATGCTACCGCTTTCCCGGTGGGTACGTTACTGGCCTCATCATGGGATACTTCGCTGGTTCGCCATGTAGGTATTGCATTTGGCCACGAAGTATTGGAGTACGGTATCGATATCCTGTTAGCGCCGGGTATGAACATCCAGCGTAACCCGCTTGGCGGCCGTAACTTCGAGTACTACTCGGAAGATCCGCTGATTGCCGGTAATATGGCTGCCAGCTTTGTAAAGGGTATCCAGAGCAATGGCGTGGGTACATCAATCAAACACTTTGCAGCAAACAACGCCGAGTTTAACCGCATGAACTTGAACACCTTTGTGAGCGAACGTGCTATGCGCGAGATCTACCTGAAGGGTTTTGAGATTGCTGTTAAAAAAGCACAGCCATGGACGGTAATGTCGTCATACAACCTCATTAACGGCACTTATACTTCAGAAAGTAAAGATTTATTAACTACTGTTCTGCGTAACGAGTGGGGCTTTAAAGGCTATGTAATGACCGACTGGTTTGGCGGTAAAAATGCTGTGGCACAGGTAAATGCAGGTAACGACCAATTAATGCCGGGTACCCCGATGCAAACCAAGGCCATTATTGAAGGTGTAAAAGATGGCAAGATCACGATGGCACAATTAGATAAAAATGTGACCAATATCTTAAACATCATGCTTAAATCCCCAACGTTTAAAGGCTACAAATACTCTGACAAGCCAGACCTGAAAGCTGATGCTAAAGTTAGCCGTATGGCTGCTACCGAGGGTATGGTGTTGTTGAAAAATGAGAGCCATGCTTTGCCTTTAACCAGCAAAACTGTCGCCCTGTTCGGTAACACATCTTACGATCTGATTGCCGGTGGCACAGGTAGTGGTGATGTTAACAAGGCGTACGTGATTTCATTAAACCAGGGATTGGTAAACAGCGGCTACCGTTTAGATCCGTCGTTAGCTGATAATTATAAATCTTACATCGCTGCAGAAAAAGCTAAACGTCCAAAACCTAAAATGATGTTTCTGGCACCGGCTCCTATTGCCGAGATGCCGCTTGACGAAAACTTGCTGAAAGAAAAAGCCGAAAAAGCTGATGTGGCAGTTATTACCATTGGCCGTATTGCAGGCGAAGGTGGCGACCGTAAAGAAGCCGACGATTTTACCCTGACCGCAGCCGAGCAAACCATGATAGCGGATATTACCAAAGCTTTCCACGGTAAAGAAAAAAATGTAGTTGTGGTACTAAACATCGGCGGTGTTGTTGAAACTGCTAGCTGGCGCGATAAACCAGATGCTATCTTATTAGCATGGCACCCTGGTTTAGAGGGCGGTAACGCCATTGCCGACGTGTTAAGCGGCAAGGTTAACCCATCTGGTAAGCTAACAGCAACTTTTCCAATGGCTTACAGCGATGTGCCTAACTCTAAAACTTTCCCGGGTAAAGAATTACCGGGTGGCGAGTCTGCCAACCCACTAATGGGCCGCCCTGCCGAGGTTACTTATGATGATGGTATTTATGTAGGTTACCGCTATTTCAACACTTTCGATGTTAAACCAGCTTACGAATTTGGCTACGGTTTATCGTATACCGATTTCGGCTACAGCAAATTTAAACTGAGCAGTGCAAGCTTTAACGGCAAAATTACTGCCACTGTTTTGGTTACCAATAAAGGCAAAAGAGCAGGTAAAGAAGTTGTGCAGCTATACATTAGCGCACCAGCCAAAATGCTTAACAAGCCAGAGAGCGAGCTGAAAGGCTTTGCTAAAACCCGCTTGCTGAAACCGGGCGAAGCACAATTGTTAACCTTTAACATTAACAGCGCCGACCTGGCCTCATTTGACACCGCTACCGAAACATGGATTGCCGAAAGCGGCGATTACAAAGTAAAAATCGGTGCTTCATCAAAAGATATCAAAGAATCGGGAAAATTCAACCTGAATAAAAACATCAATGTGTTAAAAGTGCACAAGGTGCTTGCACCGGCTGCGCCGATAACCGAACTGACCCAATAATACACGCACCACACTAACTAAACTCTGAAAGCGGCCCCTTGTGGGTCGCTTTTTTTGTATGTAAAGTTCATGATCGATTAGACGGAAAAAATGCGGCGGCGATTCCCTCCCTTGGGAGGGTTTAGGGAGAGGTTTCTTGGGAAGGCAATGCCAGTGCTAATACCACCAACTTAAATAAGGGGTCGACTTTTTTGTCCTCGCAGCGATCTCTCGCAGAGGACCCTGCCTGCATTGTAAAGATGTTAATATGCAACCTAAATTTAAGTTGCATAATCAGCTGCATAATTATAATTTGCAGTCTATATCTACATCAATTAAAATCTCTCACATTTAATTTTTATGAAGAAACTCATAGCTCTCGCTTTTCTTGGTAGCCTTGCCATCTCATCATTTGGGCAGGCAACTAAAAAAATAGCCATTATCCCTCAACCGGTAGAGGTTATAGAAACCCCCGGAACATTTACCCTACCAAAAGTTGTTATTGTTGAAGGCGTTGGCAGCGGTGTTACCCCGGTAACCAATTATCTGAAAAAGAAACTGACCACCGCTACCGCAGTTACTATTGCCGAAAGAACCAGCGGCCCTGTTTATACTGTAAAGCTAGCTTTAAACACTAAAGCCGATGCGGTATTGGGCACCGAGGGCTACCATCTAACAGTATCTACCAAGAATATTTTAATTACAGCAAACCAGCCAGCCGGTTTATTTTACGGTGTGCAAACCTTGCTGCAGTTATTCCCTAAAGAAATAGAGAGCCCTACCGTTGTTAAGAAAACCTGGACACTTCCATGTGCTAAAATAACCGACTACCCACGCTTCGCATGGAGGGGTTTGATGTTTGACGTTGCCCGCCACTTTTTTACCAAAGAAGAGGTTAAGCAATACATTGATAACATGGTGCGCTATAAATTTAACTTGTTGCACCTGCATTTGGCAGATGACGAAGGCTGGAGAATTGAGATAAAAAGCTTGCCGAAGCTAACAGAAGTTGGCGCATACAACGTTAAAAAAGTAGGCTATTTCGGGACCTTCTCTGCCCCAACAGCCGACGAGCCAAGAAATTACGGAGGTTTCTATACTCAGGATGATATTCGCGAGTTGGTTAAATATGCAAAAGATCGTTTTGTTGATATTATGCCAGAAATTGATGTTCCCGGTCATAGCTTAGCCGCTGTTTCTGCCTACCCGGAATTATCTTGCACGCCTGGTGCCGAGAACTACCACGTACGTTCGGGTGAAGTAATTATGGATTGGAGCGTTCGCCCACCGAAAGCTTTGGTTGATAACACCCTTTGCCCTGCCAACGGAAAAGTTTATGAATTTTTAGATAAGGTATTAACAGAAATTGCTCCATTGTTTCCGTTCCAATACATCCACATGGGTGGCGACGAATGCCCTAAAAATTTCTGGGAACAAAGTCAGGCTGTAAAAGACCTGATGGCGAAAGAAAATCTGAAGAACATGGAAGAGGTGCAAAGCTACTTCGAGAAACGTTTGGAAAAGATAGTAGAATCTAAAGGCAAGAAATTTATGGGTTGGGATGAGATTTTGGAAGGTGGACTTGCCCCTGGCGCAGCTGTAATGAGCTGGCGCGGAATGGAAGGTGGCATTGCTGCTGCCAAGGCTAAACACGAGGTGGTGATGAGCCCTACCACTTTCGCCTACCTGGATTACATGAACGGCGATGTGGCTATAGAGCCACGTGTTTACGCAACGCTTCGTCTATCTAAAACCTACGCGTTTGAACCCGTGCCAGACAGCGTAGATGCACAATACATTAAAGGTGGGCAAGCTAACCTTTGGACCGAACAAGTTTACAATATGCGCCATGCCGAGTACATGACCTGGCCGCGTGGTTTTGCCATATCTGAAACGCTATGGTCGCCGAAGGCAAAGAAAAACTGGGACAACTTTGTAACTCGTGTAGAAACACAGTTCGACCGTTTTAAAGTAGCCGATATTAAATATGCACCAAGTGTATACGATCCTATCATCACCGCAAGCCAAACCGCAGATCAGCAAGTGCAGGTGTTTTTAAGCACCGAGATGAAAGGCCTGGATATTTATTACACATTCGATAACTCCTTTCCGGATAATCATTACCCGAAATACACTACCCCGGTTGTAATACCGAAAGATGCATTTCAGCTAAAAATGATCACCTATCGCGGTAACGAGCCAATCGGCAGATTGATCACTATCCCGGTTACGGATTTGAATAAGAGAGCTGGTAAGAAATAAGCATTACAGCTTTAAAGAAAGTCTCACCCTTATCGGTGGGACTTTTTTGTTTTTATCCTTAACCCCATTATTAGCCGCTATTCGTCATGCTGAACTTGTTTCAGCACCCCACTCGCTAAGTATAAAATGCATAATCCATTTTCATTCTTTGTCGCCTCTGCAGGAGACCCTACAAAGACTAAAACAGTAACGAAGCACAGCGGCTAACGTTCATTAAGAGCACAGCATTTAAGAAGAATCTTACGCCATCTCCACAACCTCACCTCGTTTATCCAACAAATTCTCAATTTTGGTAATGAGTTGTTGCATGTCAAACGGTTTAGTCATAAAGTCGTCGGCACCGGCATCGTGGGCAGAGGTACCTACGTCGTTACTGGCAGAGATCATTAGTACAGGGATATGACGGGTTTTATCGCTGGCTTTTAGTTCGCGGCATATATCGCGGCCATCCACACCCGACATCCAGATGTCCAGTAAAAAAAGGTCGGGAAGTTGTTCGTCTGATAGCTTAAGGGTATCGCGTCCGTCGTAAGTTGTTCTTACGTCGTAGTCATAAAAATTGAGCATCATTTCAACGGCGTCCACAATCCCCGGATCGTCGTCGGCTATTAATATCTTCTTAAGCATGTTATTTACAGGTGAAGCAAACTTATAAAAATTGTTAAGTTAAAGAAGAAATATTTTCAACTTAACCAATAGTAAATTAACCTGATATACAATGCATTAATATTGTGTATTTGGAACACAATGGCATTTTACATTTGCTTAATAGGCAAAGCGAAGCAAAAGGTAGATCCTTGTCCCGGCACGGAGTTCACCCATATACGGCCGCCCTCGCGCTTAACAATTTCGGAGGATATATATAATCCCAAACCCAGGCCCGGAAATGTATGCTGCTTGTCGCCGCTTACACGGTAAAATTGCTCAAAAACTTTGTCCTTTTTATCATGGCTGATGCCGATACCAAAATCTTCCACACATACGGATACTTCGCCATCGACCACCTTGGCTTTAACGATAATTTTATCTGCATCGGGCGAATATTTGATAGCGTTGGTAACTAGGTTGGTAAGCACTTGGCCTATGCGGTCTTTATCGGCATATACGCTGCCTATGGGTTGCAGTTCGGGTATAATCTGGTGGCGCTCGGTGGTGCGCTGCAGGTCTTCGACAAGCTCCAGCAACAGTTGGTTAAAATCAAACCAGGTATCGTTAAACTGCAACCTGCCCGACTGAATTTTGGTTACGTCTAATAAGTCGCCTATCAAGCTGGTAAGGCGGTCTATCTGATTGTTCATTTTTACCAGCATGGCGGCTTTACGCTCGTCGCCGCTCTTTAGAAACATGGCTTCGAGTACCTGGGCGTAGGCTTTAATGCTGGTAACTGGCGTTTTAAGCTCGTGGCTGGCTATGCCAATAAACTCATCTTTTTGATTCTGCAGTTGCTTTTGCTCGGTAATATCTACACAAGCACCGATGTAACCTGAAAATTTTCCGGCTTCGTTATATTGAGGGTTGCCTGTGCAAACTATCCAACGCAGGGTACCATCGGTATGTTTGATCCGGAATTGGCTTTCGTGAAACTTGCGGTCTTTAAAATCGCCTAAAAACTTGTCGATAGCCTGTTGTACATCTTCTTCCAATACGGTGCTCAGCCAGCCTTCGCCCATGTGGCTTTCCAATGGATGGCCGGTCCAGTCTATCCAGATCTGGTTTACATAAGTGATCATAGCATTCGCATCCGACATCCACAAAGCCGTTGGCGAGGCAGTAGTAATCCCCCTGAATAATTGCTCCCGGTCTGCAAGTGCTTTACGGGCGGCAATATCGGGGCGTAAGTCTCTAAATAACGAAGCCCTACCCAGCGGCTTGCCGGTAACGGGTTCGCGCAGTAAAAGGGTTATGCCCTGGCCGGGTATTGCTTCGCCGGTAACAAAATGTTTATAGGTTACCTGGCCCTCCCATCGGCCGTCTCTTAACAATATAGGGTTTATTTCTTCGCGAAGTTTTTCCAGCTCGGAAGGTAAAACATAGTCCGAATTATGTCTTTTGGCAGCTTCGAGGTTTTCGAGCCCCATCAACTCTATACCTGTTTTGTTTACATAGGTAACATGGCCTTCGCTGCTGGATAGGCTAATAAAATCGCTGCTGTTTTCTATTAGCCACAGCAGACGTTGCTGTTCTTCGCGGGCTTCTACCTCGGCAGTAACATCCTGGCATATGCCCATCAGCACAACGGGAATGCCTTCGGGATCAAATATGTATGAGCCCAGTGTCCTTATCCAATGTACAGAGCCGTCCAGCCAAGTAAAACGGATCTCGTAATGGAGTTTGCCTGTTTCCATGGCAATCTCGAAGGCTTGTTTTCGTTTATTCAGGTCATCGGGATGAATTAGGTCGATCATGTCGTCATGGCTCAACTCCGCCTCATCCTGGCCGGTTAGAATTTTAATAAACGTAGGCGAATAAATCGTCTCATCAGTAATAATATCGAGGAAAAAGGTTCCGGCACCAGCCGCTTCAATAGCCAGCGAGGTTAACTGCTCGGCCGATTTTGCCTTTTCGTCTGCAGCAATTTGTTCGGTAATATCCTGAGCGATGCCCGAAAAGCGGATAGGGTTGTTTTCGATATCGAAATAAGCCTTGCCCTGGCAATGCAGCCAGCGTAAGCGGTTATCATCGGCGCCAATGGTCCTGAACTTTACATCATAACTGCCCCCCGACTCGGGCCTTAGTGCTGCGGCCACCGCTTTATCTACCTTTAGCCTGTCGACAGGGTGCATGTACTTTAATACTTCTTTGTACGGAACGATATCATCTTTGCTGAAACCGTAAAGCTCCTTGCAACGATCATCCCACCAAACAGTATTATTCAGAATGTCCAGGTCCCAGTTGCCAATGCCGGCGGCGGCAAGTGTAAAGCTTCTGCGTTCGTCGGCTTCGGTGGCCTGGCGTTTGGCTAAAACAAGTTCGGTAAGGTCTTTGGCGGTATTTAGGATGCCCCATACCTCGCCATTTGCATTTTTAAGTGGCGTGTAAGCAAAATCAAAATAAAAGGTTTGAACTTTACCGTCGCGCAAAAAGTCTACCCGTTGTGTTTTTGCTTCGTAGGCAATGCCGGTAGTAAATACCTGGTCGAGCAGTTCGTTAAAACCCTGGCCATCAACCTCTGGTAAAGCTTCGCGAAAGGTTTTGCCAACAACGGATTCTGTTTTGCCCCAGGCTTCGTGAATAGCTTTATTAGCCACGCGGATTCGCATTTCTGGCCCAACATATAAGCCGATTGGATCGGGGGCGCCTTCTATAAGCGCGCGGAGTATATCAATCTCATCGGGATTAATGTCGCTGGCAAAATTCATACTGGGGGCTGTTTAACACAAGTATTTGGGTTTAAAGATACATTATAACATTTTTGTTTTAAAATGCTACAAGATAGCGGCGGGTTTTGCTACCACTTCCAATACATCGCCAACGCTAATGTTGCCTGTGCCTTTATGCAACAGGTTTTGGCCGAAGTAGATCTTGTTGTTCTGCGCCCGGTATTTGGCCAGCACCTTCAAGGGTTCGGGGTGTTTGGCTGCGCTTTGCTGATCGATGGTGATCATCACACATCGTGCGCAGCGTTTTACGCCGTAAAAATCTATATCACCTATGCGAATGTGCGGCATTACATCTTCCTCAAAAGGTTCGCCACCGCTGAAAACGATATTGGGCCGGAAACGGTCCATCCTGATCGGGCTCTGCAGGCGGGTATTCAATTCATCCAATGATGCCTGGCCGATAAGCAAAAAAGGATAAGCATCAGCAAAGGAGGTGATCTGCTGTTCGTGCGCGTACCTTGGGTCAACCTCCCGACGCGATACGTCGGCCATGTAAACCAGCCGGGCATTCATGCCCAGCACATTGGTAAACCATTTGTCTATATCAGGGCAAACCAATGTGCCTGTACAGGTATCATCCCAAACAGTTACGGGAATGTCGGTGTTCGTTTGCGGTATAAAAGGGATACCTATAGACGAGCCATCTTTTAAGTAAGTAACGCGCAGACCGGCGGCTTCTATACTTACGCTCAGCAAAGCCATTTGTGCAAACTCACGCTGCGACAGAAAACGGTTATTATCGTCGATCAACATCCAACGGCGGTCGTATTTCAAACCGCGGTCGGTGACCTCGGCAGTATCTAAAGCAAGGCCGCCTAGGGATTTAATGGGGTAAATAAACAGCTGGCTTACAGTTAACATTGCAGCGCTAAAATAGCGATAATATGGGTGATGCGGAAGAAGAACGATGGCTTTTGGATGTTGTTGAATTGGAGGCGACTGTGATTACTTGCCGAGAATGTTCCGACGCTTGTTTGGACGAAGCAAGATGGGCCGGCTTCTACGCGCGACACTTCGAGTACCTCAGTGTGACAGCCCCTTTTTATACCCTCCTAAACAAAAAAAGAGTCCAATAATTATGGACTCTTTTTATTTTCATCATAGGTAGGATATATATAGATCAGGCAGCTTTTTTAGCTCCCTGGTTGTTGCCGTTTTTGTGTTGGGCTGTACGATATGCTTTCAAATCAGCCTGTAACATTTTTTTCAATTGAATATCGATTGATCTTAAAAGTAGGTCGGTGTTGTTAATGGTTTTCATATCGGTTGTGTTAATGTTTTTTTCTTAGTTAGTTGTGTTAGGTTTAATACGATAATTATGCCAAACGTGCCAAAGCTTTTCCTTGAAGGCAAAAAAGGCTTTTTTTAAATTGAGCCTTGTTTAAAACTGTATTTTAAAAAATACAATAAGGAGAAACAGATGACTAAAAAATCAAATTTTCATGACTTTTAAGTTATTTTGTGTGATTGGACATAGAAGATGCTTTTGCGATATGAAATAAAAAAGGCCGGTTAAAATCTCAACCGGCCTGAATAATTAAATTCTAACGGATTTGCTAGTCCTGGGTAATGGGCTCGTGGTGCGCATGGCAAGCCTCGGCGCATTGGCGGCAGGCTTCGGCACATTGCTGGCAATGATCCATATTGTGCTTGCCGCATTCTTGGGCACAAAGCCGACAGATCTCTTCGCACAAAACCAGGTATTGGTGTGCTATAACCGAGTCGCGCTGTAGAAGACGAGCTCCCTGGCTGCAAATGTCGGCGCAGTCGCGGTCGAGTTTAATACAGCCAGCCATCATGTTAACATCCTGTTCGCCCAGGCATGCGGTTGCGCAATGCTCGCAGGCCAGTACGCAGTTTAAAAGTGTTTGTATTAATTGCTGGTGATTATGATTTTTTGACATAACGTTTTGTGTTTGTTTACCTTATAGTAATACCCATACTCCGCGCTATGTTTTAAGTAAATAGAATTAGCTACCAATTTTTAAGTTTCTTAATGTAGGCTGTTAGCTCGGCTGCCATCTCCCGGTGTTCGGCCATATCTGGGTGCGTGCCACAGCCATGGAAATATCTTTTGCTAAAAAAGTAATGGCTTACTTTGGCATCGCCCGCTTTGTTTACATAATTGTTTATGGCTGTTATGTATTTCTTTAGCACCGGGCTCAGTGTTTCATCGGCCATTGGGCTGCTCAGGCAAACAATGTTAGCCTTGGGGTATTGCTTGCGGATATCGCCAATAAATTTAACGTAGGCGCTGCAATAATCTGTAGAGTCTTGTACGCCATCATTCTGCCCCAAGCAAACGGTAACTACGTCGGGTTTGTAAAGGCCAAAGTTCCATTTGCCCGAGTCGGCCCGCATATCAACCTTATCAAAAACCTGTGGCATAGTAACACCCATACTGCAGCAACTATGAATAAGGCCAATGCCCGAAACCGAGCTCAGCACATATTGGGCATTAAGTGCACGTGCAGTTACGGCACCGTAGCTCATAAAGGCATTATGCTGATCATACCATTGGCCCGAATCGCATTTAATTGCAGACTGATCCATGCTGCTGCCACAGGTTATAGAGTCGCCAATGTATTCTATTTTACGGGCGGGTTTTGCAGGCAGTGTTAGCAATTCGACACACCGGATACCGGCAAATTCTACATAGCCAATGCCCGATTCGGTATTCTTGCAAATGGTTATCGTGTGTTCACCGCCGGATAGATGCTCAGCCGCTTTAATTACATTTACTTTGCCGGTAATTTGCAGGCGGTAAGGTTTATTATTGTCTATTGCTATTTCTATATAGTTGTGCAGTTTGCCGTATCGTACTTCATCGTTCAGGATCACTTCGCACGAAGAGCCCTTAAATTTAGCCAGAATATATACCGCCGGCGACCAGAACCGTGGTTTCAGCGGATCGGCAAAATCAATGCGGCCGGTGTATTGTATTTTGGGATTGTTGGCCGCAAAAAGAGTGAGCTTGGCAGGATTATGTTTGGCTTGCGAAAAGTAAACTGTAAGGCAAAACAGTAGGCAGAGGTAATACTTCATCGTGATACAAAATTGGACTCCTAAATATATTAACATTTAAACAGGCTTTTGGCACCATGAAAAAATTGAATAAGAGTTTACGGGATGAGTATTAGTTTAGTTTGTGTTGGCAAAGCTGACCAATCAGTATTTATCATTTATTTGTCCGCGCAGGGTCTCTCGCAGAGGACCCTGCCTTGATATAGCAGATCAACCTAAGTGCTCAGGGTACTCTACGAGAGACCTTGCGAAAACAGAAATACGTGTTCGTGAGATTTTCGCTTTCGCAGGATTCAATTCCCTCCCTTGGGAGGGGTGCGATGGAAATGCGTAGTGGCGGGGAGGGGTTTCGTCGCAATTCAAGCGCAGAAACCCCTCCCTACAGCATCCCAAGGGACGGAATTATTTGAAATAAAAAAGGGATGAAAGCCTTGCGCCCTCATCCCCTTTGTCAAAACACTATAGAACTATTTAGCTTCTTTATTATTGATTGTCGTCGCTAACATCTGTTACACGGTAAACTTTCTGACCATATTGGTCGCGTTCTTCGTGGTAATAGATACCGGCAGGATCAACATAATATCTTTCGTCGCCAATTTTTACTTTTCTGCAATCAGGTGGCAAGGCTTGTAAAACATCGCCCGGTTTTGGCAAATTGCTAGGGCCTTGTTGCATTTGCTGATCTTGCGGATAAGCATTCGGGTCGTCTTCGTAATTGCTGCCTGCGCCTGTGCTTAACTGACCGTCTTTACCGGTAACCTGGTAAGCGGTTGTGCCATCGTCGCGGGTTATTGGCAGGTAATACACACCGTTAGCTTCGTAGTATTGCTGGCCGTCTATCACGATAGATTGTGCGTTTGACGGAAGGCTGTTAACCTCGGCACCTATAGGTGGTTCAACAATGGTATATTGGTTGTCGTTTTGTTGGTAAAAGTAACCACCACTATAGAAATACTGATCGGCACCGTAATAGAATGGGTAATAACCGTAAGGCAATACACCTATGCTAAAACCGATACGTGGGCCATAATAACGGCCGTAGAAGCCTCCGTAGTTATAATAGCCGCCTCTGAACGGACCGCGATAATAGCCCGGGCGACCGTAGCCATAACCTGGCCTGTAATAACCTGGGCGGCCTCCGTAGCCCGGACGGTTGTATCCGTAACCTGGTCTGCCTGGCCCGTATCCCGGACGGCCGGGGGTATAACCCGGACGACCGCCGTTGTAGTGACCGTAGCCATAGTTGCCTCTTGGTGCAATACCCGCATTTGGATGGCCGTTATAAGAGCCACCTATGCCATTGTTGGCACGCGGGGCTGAGTAATTGCCACCCGGACGGCTTCCGCCTGAAAAACCATTACTTGGGCGACCTCCGCCTGAGAAACCGCCGCTAGGACGGCCTCCGCCTGAAAAGCCACCACCACTTGGGCGACTGCCTCCAGAGAAGCCACCGCCACCGCCGCCATGGAAGCCACCGCCTCCACCACCGCCGCTGCCGCGAGAACCACCGCCCCCGCCACCACCGTGGCCGCCTCCGCCACGTTGGGCATCAGCATTTGTTGCTACAAACAGGGTTAGTAGGCCTGTTATAAACGTTAGTGAAAAAAATTGATATATGCGTTTCATAATTTAACCTTCATCCCAGCGCTTTATCGCTGTTGGTATTAGTATGACGAAGGGCGCGTTAAAAAGTTTAATCAACCTTTAAAAATTTGTTAAGGCTACATTAAAATGACTTTACAGATTATTTACCCTGTAAACCCTCACGTAATCTACCTGCATAGTGGCCGGCAATACGCTATCATCAACGCCTTGTGCCCCACCCCAATCGCCGCCGTAGGCCAGGTTAAGCATCAGGTGAAAGCGTTTATCAAAAGGCCAAGCCGCGCTGCCGGTGCCTTCATTTTTAAAGGTGAATACCAAAGTATCATCGATATAGCCCGTAATAGCTGTGGGAGTCCAGTCTACCCGGTATACGTGGAAATCTGTTAACGCGGTAGGCACTTTCATTTCCGCACTTTTTTGAGTGCCTATGGTATGGTTGTACGCATCTGTATGTACGGTTATATGAATGTTGGTAGGGTCGTAGCCAACATGTTCCATAATATCAATCTCGCCCGACTTTGGCCAACCGCCGTAAACATAATCTGTAGGTAACATCCAGATGGCAGGCCATGTGCCTTTTCCCGCAGGGAGTTTAGCACGCACTTCGAACCTGCCGTAAGTGAAGTTGCCCGTAGTCCCTTTTGAAAATAAGCGGGCGGAAGTGTAATTATTATTGCCGAATTTTTCTTTACGTAAGTTAATATTAAGATTGCCATTGCTAATGTCGGCATTGCTTGCATTGGTGTAGTATTCGAGTTCATGATTACCCCAGCCGTCGCCACCAATATCGTAGCCCCATTTGGAGGTATCGGGCTTGGCGCCGCTGTTAAACTCATCGGCCCAATACGGGGTAGATTCAAAAGTGTATACTTTGTCGGCTGGAGTGGTTTTGGTGGTGGTATCTGGCACTGGTGCACTGCCTTTGCTTCCGCATGATAACATGGCAAGCCCCAGTAAAGCTAAGGTTACTCTCGAAGAAGTCATATATATAGAAATAATTGGTTGTTTTACAAACCCAATATACAGGTTATAGTAATTGTTAGATAGTGAAAGACAAAAAAGCGCTGATTTTGTTGATGAAAGCTGCTGTATAGTTAAAATCTATCGCTCAGTTCATTTGTTATAGAGGTGTTTAAATTGATGGATAAATTAGAGCTGTTTGTATCAATCTGTTAACATTGGAAAGGGTTCTGCTTTACTCTTGAGGGGATGCATAAGCCTTGCTAATTGCGGTGCTTTTATGAGGTATTTATTTGCGTGGATCGAGCACCTAAAAATTCATCAATTTAAGCATGAATGCCTGAACTTGCCAATTAAAAAAGGACTTTTAAGTCATCAAAAGTGGTGCACGGGAAGATTCTTAACGAAAAAGGTGTTTTTGCAACGTATTTAATATTAGTTATTTAAGTTAAATCTTTTTGCAAAAGGACTTTTAAGTAGGAACACAGTGGTGCATGTGGAACTTTGCACCATGCACCACTACGCGCTTCCGTTTTTAAATGGTTTCTGCAATGAATAAGTAAGGCTCATTGAAGGTAAGCGTGACAAAACCATCAGCTGTAGTTTCGAAAGATTGATCGTCTAAAGGTATAAGTCCGGTATAGGAAAAGCTTGGGGACTGGCTAATTAGGCGAATTTTATCGCCTGCCGGTTTCCACTTACTAAAGCCGGATTTAATGGGGAAGATTTTCTCGTTGTTGTGGTAAACCACTAAATCTATCTGGCTGGCATAAGGCAGGTACTTATCGGCGTCGAACTGATCGGTGATAATGTTTACCGCCCTGTAACCCTGATCTATTAATTGAAAAAAGGCTGTTTGGAGGTACTGCTCATTTTCAACCGGAATTAGTTTTACATCAGATTGAAGGTCGTTGATATGTTGGTTGGCAATCAGCCAGTCGATCTTGATCTGGTTGTTGTGAAGCTGTTCGGCGGTTTCGGGAATGGCAATAAGCGTCGGGCTCCACTCCAGTAACTGGCCAAGCAGTTCGAACGAAAACTCGCTTAAATTAAGTACCAATAAAGCCGGTTCTTGCTTTTCCCTAACAATGTGATGTGACGACATGAAATTTATTTAACCAGTTTGGTAAAGCTAATTGTATTTTTGCACACCTGTTTACTATGGCCACAAAAAACTCGTCTAACTTCGCCTTACTTGTGCATACCTGCGACAGGTACCGCTTTTTATATCAGGGCTTTTCGGCCTTCTTTAATAAATACTGGGATTTTAAAATTCCATGTAATTATTATTTCGCCACCGAAAATTTAGAGGTAACTATTGATGGGTTTAAGAATGTCCGCTCCGGTTCGGGCGAGTGGAGTAACCGCCTGGCCCACTTGTTGCGGCATGAGATCACTGAAAAATATGTGATTTATTTTCAGGAAGATATGTGGTTGAATAAACCGGTTGATCCTGAGTTTTTCAGCGAATTATTTACCCTGATTGAAAAGAAAGAGTGGAAACAAGTAAAGCTAACCAGCTCAGATGTTTATAAGACAGAGCCGGCCGGATACGGAATTGAAGGGTTCACTATCGCTAAATTGGATAACGAGGCGTCTGGCTACTTGATGTCGCATCAGGTTACGATTTGGGACCGGGAATTCTTGCTAAATCAACTCCCCCCAAATGAACACCCCTGGCGCAACGAGCGCAAAGGCACACAGCGCCTCAAAAAATTAAACCCCGAGATATATCAGGTTGATTACTTTGCCGAAAACGGACACGGGGAAATCAACGTTAATCCGAATCCAACGTTGCGAAGCGGTTACCAAACGGTATCTCAAAACAGCGCGTTAAATGAGAGGGTGTTGCCTTATATTGAAGAGTTAAAAAACGATTGCGAGCAAGTTGATTACGCGATAGAATTAGAAAACCATTACAATAATCTACTAACCCACGATGGTAAACCCAAGCCCCGTAAGGAAGACATTTTTAAAAAGATTAAAAATTGGTTGAAAGGGAAATGATTAATAAACTGCTCTGTAGAAAGCCTTAACAGCTTCGCCAGGATCGGGTGCCAGATTAATTGCTGACGATACCGCAATGCCATGTATGCCGGTGTTTAATAAAAGTTCTACGTCTGGCAAACGGATACCGCCCACTGCAATTACAGGTAGTAAATCTATCCGCAGTTCTTCCAGCTCTCTATAGCCTTTAAAACCCAGCAACGGGCGATCATGCGTTCGGGTTGTTGTACTGGCGAAAGGGCCGTAGCCACAATAGTCTACTATACCTGCGGCTTGTAGTGTTAATATTTCTTCGGTTGTGTAAGCTGATGCACCCATGGTTTTCTCGTCCGTAATCTGTTGACGTATTGCTTCAAAATTGGCGTTAACATCTTCTATGTGTACACCCTGTGCATCAACCCGGTCTAAGAGGTGGTAATGATTGGTTAAGATCAGCGTAGCGCCCCAATCATCGCAAATGGCAGCTATCTGGTGGATTTCTTCTACCAGGTCTTCGTCCGACTTCGTTAAACATCTGTATTGGATCCAGTTGGCACCGTTCTCGCAGGCTATCTGCACTTGTTCAACGTGCGAGCGTTCGGGCAGGTCTTGGGTGAGGTAATGGAAACGGGAAATATATTTTTTCATGAGCGCAGGTTAATAGTAATAGTCATAAAAGCAATTGGGCGAAGTAAACTGTTTTACTTCGCCCAATCAAACTTATTTAACTCAATAAACAAGTCAGCTCATACTTATCTCTTAATCAACTCGCTGATCGGATTACCAATACAGCCGTCGGGCCTTTGCAGGTGTAAAAGGGCTGCAAGCGTGGCCGAAATGTCGGTCATATGCGTTTCACGGTTTAATGCGCCATGCTGAACACCCCAGCCCATAAATACCAGCGGAATATGTGTATCGTAGGCTGTCCAGGTGCCATGGGTTGTGCCGGTGGCGTTAGGGCTGCCTGCATAATAACCCGGCTTTAATATCACCTGTATTGCGCCGCTAAATTCTTTACTGTAACCGTTAATAATGCGGGTTTTGATCCAGTCGGGCAGATTGGCCTGATTTACGTTGGCCATATCTACTGCAAATAAAACGGTTGACTGTTTGTTCAACCAATCGATACAATCAGCCTTAATAGCGTCGATGCTCAATTTTTTATTCGCAATCAATACATTGTTAAAGTTGATCATGTAGTTATTGGCATCGAGTACCAAACCTTTTGCATCATACTTTTTCTCTAACAAGGTGTTCAGGTCGCGGGCCATGATACCTGGGTTTACATAACCTGCAGGTACGTTGCGGTCTTGTAAAAATTTAGGGTTATGTGCTGCGCCGTGATCAGCCGTTAAAAATACTGTGTAGTTACCCTTGCCAATCTTGGCATCCAGATAGCTGAAAAACGCTGCCAGGTCTTTATCTAAGCGTAGGTAAGTATCTTCCGTCTCGATAGCATTCGGGCCAAACTGGTGCCCAACATAATCTGTTGACGACAAGCTCAGGGCAAGAAAATCGGTCACGGTATTCTGTCCTAATTTCTCAGCCTCAATAGCCTTCTCAGCAAAATCAATGCTTAGGCTGATGCCAAAAGGCGAGCTACGGATGGCGCCGTTACCACTGTTTTCCTTCTTGCTGATCACTGAAAGATCGTGCGGGAATACCGGAGCAGTTTCGCCGCGATACTTACCCTCATAAGGTGAATTATCTGTAGTGCTTTGTACGTAGGTGTCAATCGGATACAACGTATTCCATTTCTGGCCTAAATAGCTTTGTAATTTACCGCTACTGTTAAAGGTTTTTACCCAGGCAGGCAAATCGGTCATGTAATAAGTACTGCTGATAAAGTTGCCGCTGGCATCGTCAAACCAATAAGCGGCATTTGCTGTGTGACCTGCTGGTAAAATAGCGCCGCGATCTTTCAATGAAATACCGATAACCTTCGAGCGGAAGTTAGTGCCTAAACGCAGTTCATCAGTAATGGTGGTAACCTGTAAGTTACGGGGAGACATTTGTCCGGCAGGAGAAATACTCCCTACGCTTTGAACGGTAGAATCGCCTGCACAATATAAATGGCGGCCTGTTGCCTGCTCAATAAAATCGTTAGCAGCAATCCCGTGTATAGCGGGCACCGAACCGGTGTATATACAGCTATGGCCAGGGCCGGTTTCTGTAGGTAGATAATCTATCTGGGTGTTTTCGCAGGTGAAGCCTTCGTTAAGCATGCGCTTTAAGCCGCCTGCCTGATAACGATCGTAGTAACGATACAGGTAATCCCAGCGCATCTGATCTATCACTATACCCACAACCAGTTTGGGGCGGGCAATGCCGTTAGAAGTCGCCGCCGCCGGAGCAACAGTTGCTTTTTTACGTGTTTGCGCAGAAGCCGAGGTGCCGGCTACTACTAAAATACCAAGTATAAAATGTTTGATGTTCATCGATAGGGGCGTTTATTTTGTCGCAAATATCACGATTGTAAATAAAAACGCGTGTGATATTTTTGTTATGAATGGATAAACAATATGATAACTATTCGGCGAACGTCAATAACGAATGCTGGCTTGCCGTGTGCAGATCGCGCCAAACCTGGTTAATTTCTTTATCGGGCGATGCCGCAACCAGGCCGCAGTAGGGATAAAGTTTATCTACACTTTCACGGGCTGCAATAGCCAGTTGCCTGCTGGTATGGCTTACCGATTGCAGCTCTTCGGGCGACTCGAACCCTGCGTCAAAGTTTCGCCATGAAGTGTCTAGGGTCTCGTAAAACTCATTGCGAAGGTTTTGAAGATTGGTTTTTACTTCTTTCAGATCGTACATTAGTGTAACCCGGTTGGCTGTAGTAAGCTTGGGTAGTTTCGCCCGCTCTTCGAATATCGGCCCGCACAGGTCAACAAAATGCAGCGCCATACCTGATAGGTTTGCAGCCAGTGTACCCTCCGCCAGTTGACGGAAAGGATAGTTGTATAACGTAGAGTCAATCGCCTTGGCATCGGCATCAATCTTAAAGCACCGGTTGGCGTTAACCTCTAAATTATTTATCTCGAAGGCATGGCTGCCTGTGCCCATCATACCTACGTATTTCCAGGCTGGTATCAGCGTGGCGTATTGGCTATCGATAACAAAAGGAAGAATTAGCGGAGTACCCTCGGCGTTTAAAACTGTTTCTTCACCCTGTTTAATAACGCAATTTGCCGTAAACTGGGTTGCATGTTTTACGCCGCTGGCATATTTCCAACTGCCGTTAATAATGTAAGTACCATGGTCGGTTTGGGTTGCCGTTCCTGTAGATGCGCCACTACCCGCCAAACAAACTTTAGGGTCAGCAAAAATGTGCGCGGCTATTTCGGTATTAATAAATCCACCAAACCATCCCGCACCGGCACAAAGCGTAACCACCCAACCCAGGCTGCCGTCGGCCCAGCTGAGGGCTTCTTCCATGCGGATCAGTTCAGGCAGTAGCATTTCCAGTCCACCGTATATTTTGGGTACGAGTAACTTAAACCAGTTTTGCTGATAGATTAAATCGAGTTGACCGGCTTGTAAAAGTCCTTCCTGCTCTGCGGTCAAGGCTTCCCGACGGATCACCTCAACCCACTTTGGTTTCAGCAATACCGATGGATGTTCTATATCATTCATAGGTTAATGGACTAATGTTTGGAGCTGCTGCTTACGGTAAACCTTCTGCCAGTCGAAAAAGCCAAAAATGGCTATCACGAACAAAAAGAGAGTTAACAGGGCAAACAGCGGCAAATGTTTGTAAAATAAAAGCGGAATGGCGAAAAGGTTACTTACGTTAAGTATAACCCAGTTCTCTATCCGCCGGCGGGCCAGCAGCCAGGTGCCTGCCCATGCAGATGAGGTTACCCAGGCATCCATAATTGGCACGGTTGATGGCGTAAAAGTGATGAGGATCCAATAAATGGCTATCCCGCCGCCAAAGGCAATGAGCAATGTCATCAGCCACTCCTGTTTACTGGCATAGGCAACTTGCAAAGGCGGCTCGTTTTTGCGGCGGCTCCAGATAATCCAGCCGTAGACACTTACTATTACATAATAAAAGCTTAATCCGGCATCGGCAAATAAACCTGCTTTAATAAACAGGATGATACTGATGGCAGAACCGCCTATACCCGCTGGGTAAAGCAAAATGTTATTTTTTCGCGCCAGCAAAACCTCGGCGACGCCCAATATAACGGCAAGCCACTCTATTAAAGTGGTTTGCCGAATTTGTTCTGCCAGCAACTCAAGCCATTGATGCATGGGTTAGAATTTTAAGTTAAGCGATGCCAAAAAGTTTCGCGGAGCCTGTGGATAGTAATAATTGTAGTTAACAACCTGCCCACCCTCAATATCCGGATAGGTTGCGCCATTGGCCTCGTATTTGGTGCTGAATATATTGTTAACCAACAAGGTTACCCCGAGGTTCTTAACAGATTTGATGCTGAAATTGTAGTTGAGCCTAATATTGTTTACGAAGTACGATTTCAGGTAACGGTTAACAGCATACTCGTTTTCGCCAGCAGAAGGCACTCCTGCCGGGTTTGTGTTCGAAGTATTATCCAAATATTGCTTGCTTACGTATTTGCTAATCAGGGCAATCTCACCGTTTTTAATCGGGCGGAAACTGATCTCGCTATTGCCGACAACGTTTGGCGAAAAGGCGATGTCTGTCTTCTTGTAATCGGTTTCTACATAAGCCTCGGTGTCGTAGTTATACAGAAACTGTTTAAAGTTTTTAACCTTATTGCTGCTGAAGGCAAGATTTGCCGCCCAGCTTAATTGTTGGGTAATACGCAAACGACCATCGAGTTCTACACCCTCACGGTAGCTATCTTTTATGTTAGTACGGATGGCTGCGCCAACATCATTTAACGATCCGGTTAACACCAGCTGATTTTTGTACAGCATGTAAAAGGCGTTGATGCCTCCGGTAAATATACCTTGGTTGGTGCGGTACCCTAATTCAAAATCTTTCAGGTTTTCAGATTTCGGGCGACTGTCTGGCGTAGAGTTGGTATAGTCGTCGCGGTTAGGCTCGTGGTTACCTACAGCAAAGGATGCGTACACGTTGTTATGATCGTTCAACTCATAAGTAATACCAGCTTTGGGATTGAAAAAGTTAAGTTGAACTGCTTGCTGAACATTGTTCAGGTTTCTGTCGAAGCCGAGGAACGAGTAATTAATATGTCGGTATTGCAAATCGCCGTAGAGCAAAAACTTTCCTGCCTGCAATTCTGCACGGGCAAACGTGTTAAAGTCTTTCTTTTTAGCATCATCGCGCGAGTACTCATAATCCGGACTTGCGGTTGTACTCAACTGCGTCCACTCGATGTTGTTGTAGTGCGCACCTTTGTACTCGTTATAAGCCCCGCCTAAAATAATGTTAAGCGGATTAATAGGCTGATATTTGAAGTTGTAGGTTAAACCGTAAAACTCGTTATTAAGCCACAAGCGCCTAACTAAATCTGTTTCGTCGATACTAACACCGCCTGTCACAACCGGTGTTAAGCCATAGTCAGCTACTGCTGCGTTGTTCTTGTATTCTTCGTAATAACCATAACCTTTGGTATAGTGTAATGCGCCGCTGAAAGACAGCTTGCTGCCCAATTGCTGATCGTACAATAACTGATAATGGTTTTGGGTATAATTGTCGGTCTGATTTTTATAATAAGTGCCGCTTGAGTTAATGTAGCCCAACTCGTTATAAGTACGATTGCCTTTGGCGATGCTATCAGCCGGAACGCCGTCCCAGGCCTGGTAAGTTTGCTCCTGTCCCGAAAATACATTCACCCGCACAATACTGTTTTTACCATAGTATGCCCCACTCAAAAAGTATGATTTCAGTTTAGAGAAGGCCCTATCGATATAACCATCAGAGTTTATGCGCGATAGCCTTCCATCAAAACTAAAATGCCCGCCTAATAAACCCGTACCTAATTGTACGGTGTTTTTAACCGTTCCGTAAGAACCGGCCGAATTGTTTAGTTCCAAATAAGCCGAATCGCGACGGGTGGTGGTTTGGATATTAATACTGGCACCAAATGCACCGGCTCCATTGGTTGATGTACCCACGCCACGTTGTACCTGTATGTTATCTACTGACGAAGCGAAGTCGGGCAGGTCTACAAAGTAGCTACCCTGACTTTCGGAGTCGTTTAACGGAATACCATTAACCGTTACGTTGATGCGTGTGCCATCGGACCCGCGGATACGGATACCCGTATAACCCACGCCTGCACCGGCATCTGACGTGGTGACCGCCGAAGGTGTGCCACCTAAAAGCATCGGCAGATCTTGCCCCAGGTTATTTTTCTGAATGTCTTTGCGTTTTAGGTTAGTAAAGGCCGTGGGCGACTTGCTGCTTGCCCTTGTGGCGCTTACGTTAACATCTTCGGTAATAATTGCGCCGCTTGTTAGTTTAATATCGCTTGTAAGGTTGGCCGATAAATTGATCTCCTGATTTACGGAGGTATAGCCGATAAAACTTACGTGAAGAATATAGCTGCCCTTTTTAAGGCCGCCAAGTTGGTAATGCCCTGTGGCATCGGCAATAATGGTTTGTGCTTTAGAAATGCTTACGGTTGCACCCGGAAGTGTGTTGCCGGTTTGGCTATCGATAACAGTGCCTGATAGCGTGAATTGCGCCGACGCCCAAAATGGCAGCAGCAAGGCGATTGTCGCCAGAAATAAATTTTTCAAAATGTGATACTAATAACATGAGTTAAACCATCTGCCCATAAGGGAGTAAACGGGCAGTACACTTAACTTTTTACCTCATCCCTACGCCGGCATTACCCGGATCAGGTGCAGGAGGAAGTTCTTAATTGCTGGTTCATGGTTCATAGCCGGAAACGACTCGGAACTCAAAACTCAGTACTTAAAACTTCTCTCCATGGGTATGATCTCAGCCTGTCTTTCAGTTTGGTAAACAATCTGCAGTTTGTTTGCAACCAAAGCAAGGCACCCCTTAAGAATTATACGGCAAATATAGTATTTGATTTGGAATATGAGGAATTGGGGAAAACGGATTAATGGGGCTGTCATGTTGAGGCACTCGAAGCATGGCGCGGGTGGCTTATCCTTCGACGGAGCTCAGCATGACAGCGCTCGAAAATAATCATCTCGTTTAATCGCGTTTCCAGCCGTCTGCTGTTTTTGTATAAAAAAAAGTTCTTTCCCTGCCAGTGCCGCACCAATCCCCATTTTCAATGTATTCGCGTATAAACAATTTATTTGTATGTGGATTATATTGAGGATACGATATGCACATATAACCCCAACCGTACTTTTTGTGCCATTTGGAAAGATTCGAGATCGAATGTCGATCTAAATTCTCTATACCTGCAACTATTTGAGTATTTATCAAATGTTTGCTATTCCATCTATAAGAGCTGTCATAAAAATTTGGTGACGGCGGGTAAAGTTCAATACTCTGTTTTTTAGCTTGGTATTCTTTGGTTAAACGAATGCTATCTCTTTCAAATATTTCTTTAAAATCACCTCCCATTAATGGGGTTATAGAAATTTTGCGCCCGGTAGGTATGGTATCTAATCGCGGCAAATAATATTTGTTGATAAATGAGTAAGCTTCCGTGCTATCCAATGGCCTGAAATCGGTCATAATCCGAAGTTTTGCCAAGGTATCGTTTAATTTTTGTGCAGCGTGGTCACTTTTCGAATGGCAGCCGGTAAGCACTATTATTAGTAGCAGGAATAATTTGCGCATCATTTATTTTCATTTTCTAAGCTAAGTAGTTTATCGAAATTTTATAAGTTTTATAAAGAATTTCTCGCGTTAGTGGTAATAGCGGATATCGGCCCGTGACTAATGCCCGTGCAGTATGAGCGGATAGCCCGACCGAAGGCAACGCCTATATTTGATGAGTGAAAGAGTGATTATGAGTGAGACAGAGACCTGAACTTAAAACATTCTGTTAATTCTTACATTCTGAAGATTCTGGTTCAAGACCGGACGCAGTTGGCCAACCTCTATGCTTCGACGGAGCTCAGCATGACAACACACAATAAATTATCGCAAAAGATCTCTCACTATCGTTCGAGATGACAAATATGAAAGTGGAAAATATTCCGTTTTCGGAAAAAAATCCGATACTATTTTCCATAATTCCGCACATTTTCTACACTTTTGCAGACTTTGACAATTTAAGAAGCTATGCTCAGAACACACACTTGCGGCGAATTAAACATCAGTAACTTAGGTGAAACAGTAACCTTAACCGGATGGGTTCAGAAATCGCGCGATTTAGGCGGTACAACTTTCGTTGATATCCGCGATCGTTATGGTTTAACGCAATTAGTTTTTAATACAGATACCGATGCTGCACTGCGCGAGCAGGGCCGCGGGCTTGGTCGCGAGTTTGTGATCAAGGTTACCGGTAAGGTGTTAGAACGCTCTAACAAAAACACAAAGATCCCTACCGGCGAAATTGAAATCGCTGTTGAGGGTATCGAAATATTAAACGAGGCTAAAATTCCTCCATTCCTGATTGAGGATGATACCGACGGCGGCGAAGAACTGCGTGCTAAATATCGCTATTTGGATTTACGCCGTGCGCCTATCCGCAACAACCTCATCCTGCGTCATAAAATGGCACAGGAAGTTCGCCGTTATTTAAGCGATCTGGACTTTATTGAGGTGGAAACCCCGGTATTAATTAAGTCGACCCCGGAAGGTGCGCGCGACTTTGTAGTGCCAAGCCGCATGAACCCGGGCGAGTTTTATGCCCTGCCGCAATCGCCGCAAACATTTAAGCAATTGCTGATGGTAAGCGGTTTCGACCGTTATTTCCAAATTGTGAAATGTTTCCGTGACGAAGATTTACGTGCCGACCGTCAGCCTGAATTTACCCAGATTGATTGTGAGCTTTCTTTCGTAACCCAGGAAGATATTCTGAATATATTTGAAGGCCTTACTCGTCACCTGTTCAATAAGGTGAAAGGTATTGAACTAAACGAGTTCCCGCGCATGTATTATGCCGATGCCATGCGTTTATATGGATCAGACAAACCAGACCGCAGATTCGGGATGGAGTTTGTAGAAATGAACGATCTGGTAAAGGGCAAAGATTTCAGCGTATTTGATAATGCCGAACTGGTGGTTGGTATCAACGCCAAAGGTGCTGCGGGTTATACCCGTAAGCAATTAGATGAGCTGACCGAGTGGTTAAAACGCCCTCAAATTGGTGCTACTGGCTTAATATACATGCGTTACAATACCGATGGCACATTAAAGTCATCAGTGGATAAATTCTTTAACGAAGACGACCTGACTAACTGGGCTGCTGCTTTCGGTGCAGAGCAAGGCGACTTAATTTTAATTCTTGCCGGTAATACCGATAAAGTACGTAAGCAAATGAACGAGCTGCGCCTGGAAATGGGTACGCGTTTAGGTTTGCGGGATAAAAATACTTTCGCACCGCTTTGGGTTATCGATTTCCCGCTGTTGGAGTTTGATGAAGAAAGCGGCCGTTACCATGCCATGCACCATCCGTTCACTTCGCCTAAGCCAGAGGATATTGCCCTGCTGGATACTAACCCGGGCGAAGTACGCGCCAATGCTTATGATTTAGTAATTAACGGTACAGAAATTGGTGGTGGATCTATCCGTATCCACAATAAAGATCTGCAAGGCTTAATGTTTAAACACTTAGGCTTTAGCAAGGAAGAAGCGCAAAAGCAATTCGGCTTCCTGATGGATGCCTTTGAATATGGTGCACCTCCGCATGGTGGTATTGCTTTTGGTTTCGACAGGCTGGCTTCCATCTTCGCCGGACTGGATTCTATCCGCGATGTGATTGCCTTCCCTAAAAATAACTCGGGCCGCGATGTAATGATAGATTCACCATCAACCATTGCAGATGCCCAAATGACCGAATTGAAAATTAAGACTACTGTTTAATAGTCCGAAATAAAGCACGCCTGAAAGTCCGGAAGAAATATTTTTTCTCTTTCGGACTTTTTATTTAAATCCAGCGTTACAATTCACGGTAAACAAACGTACAGACACAAAAACAAAATCCCGGACTCTCGGTCTTTCCGACTTCCGGACTCAAAACACACATGAAAAAATATCTATTCCTACTTTTAACAGCCGTAGTTGGCCTGGCATCGTGCAGCAAAAAAGACGATTCGACAACATCTACTTATGATGCCACTGCCCAGGCAGCTAAAGACGACGCCACCATTCAGGCCTTTATTAAAACTAACAACATTACCGCAGTGAAAGACCCGTCAGGCGTTTACTACCAGGTGGTAATTGCAGGAGATGGCGCCTACCCAACCGCTACTTCAACTGTAACCGTTAACTACAAAGGCTACCTGCTCGATGGTACTTTGTTCGATTCGGGCAGCAGCTCTACCTTCTCGTTAACCAGCGTTATTGCAGGCTGGCAGTACGGTATTCCGCATATTAACAAAGGCGGCCGTATCAGGCTGCTTATCCCTAGCACGCTTGCTTACAAAAATACCGCATCGGGTAAAATACCTGCAAACTCGGTGTTAGACTTTACGGTAGATCTGATCAAGTTTTAACTCAACTATATAATATGTCAAAAGCGGCCCTAAAAGCCGCTTTTGCTGTTTAACGCCCCTGCATCGTATCAGTATTTTCATTATCTTACGGTCTCAACTAACTTACTGAAGCATAATGAAAAAACTTTACCCCTTAGTATTCTCATTTTTATCCTTAAGCGCTTTTGCGCAAACCCCGGCTAGGCACGCTACCGTAAGCAAAAAGGCCGATGCCCTGGAGCAAAAGGTAATTGCCTGGCGCCGCGACTTTCATGAGCACCCCGAACTGGGTAACCACGAGGTGCGCACGGCAGATATTGTAGCAAAGCACCTTCAATCTTTAGGGATCGAAGTTAAAACAGGCGTAGCGCATACCGGCGTAGTGGGTGTGCTTAGGGGCGGCAAGCCCGGTCCGGTTGTAGCGTTGCGTGCCGATATGGATGGTTTGCCGGTTACCGAGCGGGTAAATATCCCCTTCGCCTCTAAAGTAAAAACCATGTATAATGGCAACGAGGTGGGCGTAATGGCGGCCTGTGGGCACGACTCGCACGTGGCGATATTAATGGGTGTTGCCGAGATATTGGCATCTATGAAGAACGACCTGCACGGTACAGTAAAATTCATATTTCAACCTGCTGAAGAAGGGCCGCCTGCCGGTGAAGAAGGTGGTGCTGAACTAATGGTAAAAGAAGGTGTATTGGAAAATCCAAAGGTCGACGTGATTTTTGGCCTGCATATCAACTCACAAACCGAAGTTGGCAAAATAGGCTATCGCCCGGGTGGCACAATGGCTGCGGTTAATGATATGCAGATTGTGGTTAAAGGGCGCTCGTCGCACGGTGCATACCCTTGGAGCAGTATCGACCCGATTGTGGTTTCGGCACAAATTATTAATAACCTGCAAACCATTGTAAGCCGCAACCTGGATGTTACCCAAAACGGAGGCGTGGTAACTATAGGTGCTATTAATGGCGGCAATAGATCTAACATTATCCCCGAAAAGGTAGAAATGCTGGGCACCCTGCGTGCACTAAGCGCTGCTGACGAAAAAATGCTGATAGAACGCGTTAAAACCATAGCCACCAAAACCGCTGAAGCAAACGGCGCAACTGCCGAGGTTAAAATTCCGTACAGCAATCATTACCCAGTAACTTATAATGATCCAAAGCTTACCGCCCAGATGCTGCCTACACTGCAATCTGTTGCGGGTGCCGATAACGTGCTGTTACGCCAGGCGGTAACCGGTGCGGAGGATTTTAGCTTTTACCAGCAAAAAGTACCCGGACTGTTCTTCTTCTTAGGCGGCATGCCCAAAGGCGGCGACCCGATGAAAGCGCCACCGCACCACACCCCCGATTTTTATATTGATGAGAGCGGATTTACATTGGGTGTGAAAGCATTATGCGATTTGACGCTGGATTATATGGGTGGGAAGGGTAAATAACGACTCTCTCTATTTTGTCATTCTGAACGATAGTGAAGCATCTTCTTCGCAATGCTAGTCCGGCTTACATGGCGAAGAAGATTCCTCGTACCTCGGAATGACATTTTTTGAAATCATTATATTTTTAAAGTTTACTCTGTGCTATTCGAAGTCTCCGGGCTTCGAACTACTTTGCCGATAGTCTTCAGGCTATATTTACAGCTGTCCGGCGTTGTAACGCTGAGTATGGCGGGAGGAAACGGACGGACGAAGGAGATATTGCCAAGTTACCCCATCAACAAGTCAACCTAATCTTTCTTAAACTCATACGGCGTATACTCAATAAAATCGGCCACTTTAACATGTAGGCCGGTTACTTTGCCGTTTTGCACATTGAACGGGAACACCGCCCTGCCAAATTCCGGATCAGAGAAAATAGCGAAAAAGCGATTGCCTCCCAACGGTTGCAGCTTGGCATACATGCGTTGATGATGTTCGAAACGCACCTCCAGATCGTTGTTTTCGCCCTTGCTTACGGTAAGGTTGCCGTACAGTTCGTTAGTGTATTTTCCAGTATAGCTGTTTAAGGATAGCGCTGGTTTTAAGTTAAGCGCCACCGAATCGCGTAGTTTTTGGTTGGCCTGCAATTCGTTGTTGTAACGTAATTTGAAACCGGCAAGGTATTTTTCGCTGTAATCCTGAAAAGGGCGGTTAAAGTAGGCGTCGAGTATCTCCCAGCGCAATGCTTCGTACAGGCTGTTTTGGTCGCTGTTGGTTAGGATGATAATACCCAGGTGTTCCGAGGGCACCAGCGTAACCGACGATACGTAGCCATTAACACCACCATCGTGCATTACTAATCGCTTGCCGTCATAATCCTGCAAAAACCAGCCTAAGCCATACAGCTCGTAATAGCTTTCGCCGGTAATGCGTTTACCGCTCGATACAATATCCTGCGCCTGGCGGGTAGCTTCAATGGCTGCTGTTGGTATCACTTGTCGTGCACCAACTTTGCCCTGATCTAACAAGGAGAAAACCCATTTACTCATATCCTGCGCCGAAGAACTGATAGCCCCAGCCGGTGCCAGGTTATCTAATTGAGGGAATGGTATGGCTACCAACCTACCGTCGACCAGGGTATGTGCCGAAGCCTTGTTGATAGATTTCGGAAAATCGGCGCTGAGCAATAAAGAGTTAGTCATGCCCAGTGGTGCAAAAATATTTTCTTTTATATATTGCTCCCAGGTTTTGCCCGTAATACGTGGGATGATTTCGCCGGCCGTTACAAATGCAGCATTAGTATACCCCCATTTAGTGCGGAACTGATAAGGCGCTTTTACGCTTCCTAGTTTAGCCATTACTTCGCCACGGGTTAAGTTGCTGGTCCAGTAAGTAAAGTCGCCCTGAAACGTTCCTATGCCCAAGCGGTGGCAAAGCAGATCGCGGATGGTAACCTCTTGTGTGGCTAATTTATTTTCGAGTTTAAAATCTGGGATGTACTTGGTTACCTTATCGTCTAACGATAACTTGTGTTGATCTTGTAGCATGGCCAGCGCGGTGGCGGTAAAAGCCTTGGTGTTGCTGCCAATCATAAAGAGCGTGTTCTGGTCTACCTTGGTTGGCACCCCCAGCTCTTTAATACCGTAGCCCTTTAACAGCACAATGCGATTATCTTTTACAATACAAACTGCTGCACCGGGAATACGCCAGTTGGTTAGCGCGCGGTTAATATAATTATCGATACTATCGGGGATAAATCTACTGCGGTTAACATTTTGTGCCTGTGTTGCATGGCTCGCTATTAATAAAATCAGTAAAAATCCCGAAAAAACATGGGAGCGCTTCTTCATAGGTCGATAAAATTAGATATTTACAAACTACTTTCGATACTTAGTAACGAATCTGATACAATTTTGATCTAAATGAATATTAAAAAATGTTTTACCCCCGCAATTGCCCTAGCGTTTGTAATGGCAGTTGGAAACACCGCTAATGCCCAAAGCGACACCCAATGGACTAAAGATGGCTACCACTATTACGACCTGAAGAACGGCAACATTATGATTGATGATGCCCGCGACGATGCCAAAGCAACCGTATTGCTAAGCCGGAGCAAGCTCGCCCTCAAGAATAATGATACGCTGAAGATCCGCAGGTTTGAAGTTTCTGCCGATGGAAAAAAGATCCTGATCAACAACAACACTAAAAAGGTTTGGCGACGCGATACACGTGGCGATTACTGGTTGTACGACCTTACGACCAACAAGCTGAAACAAATTGGCGCAGCCAGACCGGTATCATCTTTAATGTTTGCCAAAATATCGCCCGATGGCAATAAGGTAGCCTACGTAAGCGAGCATAACCTCTTTGTAGAAGATATTGCTACCGGCGCCACCAAGCAATTAACTACTGACGGCACTACACGCCTCATTAACGGTACGTTCGACTGGGCTTATGAAGAAGAGCTGGATTGTCGCGATGGTTTCCGTTGGTCGCCTGACAGCCGTTCTGTTGCTTATTGGCAAATTGATGCCCGAAAGATCCGTAATTACCTAATGTTGAATACAACTGACTCAGTTTACTCACATGTTGTGCCGGTTGAATATCCGGTTTCGGGTACCGACCCCAGTGCTTGTAAAGTAGGTGTGGTAAACATTGCCACCGGCAAAACCAATTGGATGAAAGTGCCGGGCGATGCCATACAGCATTACATCCCAAGAATGGAATGGGCTGGCAACTCAAACGAGTTGATCTTGCAGCAATTAAGCCGTCCGCAAAATGAAAGTAAGATTTTTATTTGCAATGTATCCAACGGCATAGCTCGGTTAATCAGCACCGACAAGGACAAAGCTTGGGTTGAAGTAAAGGAAGAGCCGATTGGTTGGGATTGGGTTAACAACTACAAATCCTTTATCTGGGCCAGCGAAAAAGACGGCTGGAAACACCTTTACAAAATAGACCGCGATGGGCAAGAGAAACTATTAACCAAAGGCGATTACGACGCCATAAGCGTAAGCCTGATAGACGAAGCCAACGGTTTTATTTACTTCATAGCGTCCCCCGAAAACCCGATGCAGCGCTACTTGTACCGCGTTAAATTAGATGGCAGCAGCACCGTGCCTGATCGGATTACCCCGGTAGATCAACCAGGTACGCATGGCTATGAAATGTCGCCTAATGGCAAACTGGCTTTGCATAACTTCTCAAATATTTATACCCGTCCGGTGTCGGAAGTCATTAATATACCGCAGCACCAACACATCAGCGGCAGCTTAATTAAGGTTGATCCGGCGGCTGCAAAAAATAAAGCAGAGTTTTTCAGGGTGAAAACTGTTGATGGCATCGACATTGATGGTTGGATGGTTAAACCAACCAATTTCGATCCTGAAAAGAAATATCCTGTTGTATTTATGGTTTATGGCGAACCTGCTTCGCAAACCGTGACAGATCGGTTTGGTGCATCGCGTAACGGCTTGTACAAAGGCAGCATGGCCGATGATGGGTATATCTACATTTCAGTTGACAACCGTGGCGCACCGGCCCCGCGCGGCCGTGAGTGGCGCAGGTCTATCTACAAAAACATCGGTACGCTTAACATTCGCGACCAGGCCATGGCTGCTAAAGAAATCCTGAAATGGAAATACGTTGACAGTAGCCGCATAGCCGTTTGGGGCTGGAGTGGTGGTGGTTCATCAACATTGAACCTGATGTTCCAATACCCGGAGATCTACAAAACAGGTATCGCCATAGCAGCAGTTGGCAACCAGCTTACCTACGATAATATTTACCAGGAGCGCTATATGGGCGTACCAACCGATGCCGACGGCCGCGCGCCATTTGTCAAAGGTTCGCCTATTACTTATGCTAAAAACCTAAGAGGTAACCTGCTGTATATTCATGGCACGGGCGACGATAACGTACACTACGATAACGCCGAGCAACTGATTAACCAACTGGTAAAGTATAACAAGCAGTTTCAGCTAATGTCGTACCCTAACCGCACTCACGCCATAAGCGAGGGGGAAGGTACAACGGAACATTTACGCACACTGTTTACACAGTACTTGAAAGAACATTGTCCTCCGGGAGGCAGATAAGCGAAATAAAAAATCCCTTCGGCATACCGGAGGGATTTTTTATTTCTTGCCTGTTACAATTTGTTGAGCTGCTGCGTATTGATTAAAAACCAGCAATTATGAAACCGATCGCAGCTTTAATTTTAGCAGTAGTACTGTTTGCTTTTGTAGCAGGGTGTAAAAAGGATTCGTCTAAATCCAATAATGGGGGCATTGAAGGCACCTGGGCCAATAAGCAAATTTATCCAAATGCAACAGCCCGGGCTACAACGTATACATTTAATAGCGACGGCAAATTTGAAATAAAACAGAGTGCATTCGATCCGGTTAGCGATAAATTATTGGGTTATTTTTACAAAAGCACCGGCAGCTATACGCTCACAACTAATCAGTTAGCATTTAGTAATGTAACTAACTATGCTATTAAGGATAATGGCACTACTCCCGTTCCCGAAGATCAATTGGTGGCACTAAGCGGACAAGGTGCTGCAAACACATATACATATGCTTTCAATGCAAAAAAAGACTCGTTAGCCTTAACTATCAATTGCCCCCCAAATGCCAGCTGCATAGGTTTGCAATGGTACAGAAGGCAATAATAACGCCGTTGCCCTGTTTTTTATCAGTTAACTTTGTTCAGGGTAAACCCGTCAATATTGATAGTACTTACGTTCCCGCTTATTGGGTCTAAAGTAAAGCTTACTCCTCCTTTGCCATACGCTATGTTGCTGTAATTACCAACAAAAGTATCGTAGTGCCAGTGGGTTACAGTAGCCGTGAGTATGTGATTAATATCTACCACCAGCGAGTCTTTATCAACCTTAACATTTACTTCGCCATATAGCGGGTCGGTGTATTTACTGGCATAATCACTTAGGGGCAGTGAAGGCTTGGTTCCCATCACGCGCTTGGCAATTGTCTCTTTTTCTACTTTGTCTTGCTTTTCTTGTATTCCCTTGTAGAGCTTTAAAAAGTCGGCGCTCCAATCGGTTTCACCACCGAGTGCAAAGGTGTCGAAGGCCCTGAACATCAGGGCGTGACGTAACTCGGCATGGTCGAGGTTGGCTAATAGGTACACCCCCATTTTTTTATCAACCAGCATGCCGTTAATGGCAATAAGTCCGCTTAAACTACCGGTATGGAAGTTAACCATCTGCCCTTTATAATCCTGCTGAAACCAGCCCATGCCATAAGTTTCCCAATGCGGGTGGGTTAGCTGGGCTGTAGGATAAAATTCTTCTTCAGTTACTAATGTGTGCGGTGCTAACAAATAAGCCCAGGTATCCGCTTTTAATAGGCGTTTATTGTCGCCGTACTTTGTACTATCCAGCATGCATTGTAACCACCTGCCCATATCATCCACGCACGACCATACACCTCCGGCAGGGCCTATCTGATCGGTTGCATCCAGCGGTACCTTTTTAATCACACTGTCTATCTTCATATGGGCCGATGTTAAATTATCCAACCCTTTAGTGTCTTTAATTGAGGCTACGGTGCGGGTCATATGAAGCGGCTCGAAAATTTGGGTTTTAATAAAGGTTTCCCAAGGCATGCCGCTTGCTTTTTCTATTACTTTTCCTGCTGCCAGGTAAAACATGTTTTGATAAACAAAACCCGAACGGAAGCTATACTGAGGCTTAACTAGCCTCAGCTTGCGAAGCATTTCGTCCGATTTAATGTCCATCATGCCCCATAAATAGTCGGTGTTGCCCACGCCGCTATCGTGCAAAAATAAATCGCGCACGGTGAGCTCCCGGGTTGCATAAGGGTCATACAGCTGAAAGTCGGGCAAATAGTCAGTTACCTTATCCTCCCAATGTAGTTTTCCTTCGTCAACCAAAATGCCCGCGCAGGCAGCAGTCATAGCTTTTGTGGTAGATGCTATACCGAACATCGTTTGCGTATCAACCATACCGGCTTTCCCTTTCTCTAATACGCCATAGCCTTTCTTAAACACAACCTTATTGTCTTTTACCACAATAATGGCCAGGCCGGGCACTTCCCAATCGGTAACACCTTTTTGTACATATTGGTCGAAAGCGGCAATCTGTTTGGCCGACTGCGCCATTCCAAAAACGGGAAAAAGAAAAGAGAAAAGGAGATAAGTAAAGTGATATTTCATTCTAGGCTAATTTGTTTTGTTAAGATAAACCAAAAAGCCCGTAAAATAAAAAAGCCCCGATGATTATCAGGGCGTTATGCGATTGTTTGTGATTGCTTAAAATGGGAGATCATCTTCCCCGTCGGCGCTAAAGCCGGTGCCCATTTCGCTGGGTTTAAATTGCTTTACCCCTTCGCCTTCAAAATCACTTTTGCGGCCAAGCATGGTAAAGTTTTCGGCAACAACTTCGGTGGTGTATTTTTTAATACCTTCTTTGTCTTCAAAAGAGCGGGTTCTTAACTTGCCTTCAATGTAAACCAATTTTCCTTTTTGCAAATACTTGGCTGCAACATCGGCGAGGCCGCGCCACATAACAATATTGTGCCATTCGGTTTGTTCAAGCTTCTTCCCATCTTTGCTAAAGGTCTCTGAGGTGGCTAATGGAAAACTTGCCACAGCTACTCCGCCTTCCAGGTGACGTATTTCGGGGTCTTTACCTAAATGGCCTACGAGTATTACTTTGTTAATTCCTGACATAATGGTTTATTACAAGAGGGAGAGATTGTTTTCTAATTTAAAAAATTAGTTAAAAATAGAAAAATGATTTGTGGCATGGCAAGATTTTTTAATTTTTCTTCGTTTGCGTAAAACCATTCTTGTTTTAATTTAATCTCCCTGCTGTTTAAAATTATAAAATTAATATTTAATCGCTGGTGCGTAAGTACATGTTTGTGCGGACCAGAAACTTCTGAAACCTGAGGAGTATGGCCGAAATATTCAATCGATTCGGCAAGGTTTAATACTTCATACGCGTTCATATTCTCAGATGTTTCAATCATCGGCATATCGTACATATTAGCCCATATGTCTTTTGGTCCCCGCTTGTTCATCAAAATCTCACTGCCGTTGGTAACCAAAAAATAATGAAAGTAACGTTCGCGAACCTTAACTGTTTTAAGTTTTTGCGGTAGTTGCGTTGTTGCATTGTTTAAAAAGGCATAGCAATCTGTTTTTATAGGGCAAATGCCACATGCTGGGTTTTTGGGCTTGCATACCAAGGCCCCTAACTCCATCATAGCTTGGTTGTGTAAACCCGGATGCTCCATGTTTAACACATCGTTTGCTGTTTGCTGAAAAAGCTTTTTGCCGGCGGGCGAATTAATCGGTTCACTAATGCCGAAGTAGCGGGCGAGTACTCTGTACACATTACCATCAACAACAGCCTTGGCTTCGTTGGCGGAAAATGAGGCGATAGCCGCAGCTGTGTATTCGCCAACTCCTTTGAGTTTAATTAGCTCGTTATATTGCGTTGGAAACCTTCCCTTATAATGCTCATTTACAAGCCTCGCGGTGGCTAACATGTTGCGGCCGCGCGAATAATAACCCAGCCCTTGCCATAATTTCAGGATATCATCCTCAGTAGCAGCGGCAAAATCGGCAACGGTTGGGTAGCGCTCTAAAAAGCGATAAAAATAGGGCATTCCCTGCTCCACCCGGGTTTGCTGTAGGATGATCTCGGAGAGCCAAATAGTGTAAGAATCAGTGGTGTTACGCCACGGTAAATCGCGTTTGTTGCTGTTGTACCAGCTGGTAATTTCATTAGAAAAACTCATTGTAAACAAAAGTAGTTATTGTCAGCCGAATGGCATTATCCAGCCATTTTAAGGCATAACAAAAAAAATACACCGTTTTATTTCGATGTTTCCAGATAAAGCCATACTTTTGCAACCCCAAAACAGTTAAGTAGTTATCATATAATTAAAGAAAAATAAGGTATGACCAAGGCAGAGATTATAGCTGAGATCTCATCTAAAACAGGTATCGAGAAAATGGACGTTCAAGAAACTGTTGAGGCATTTTTTAAAGTAGTAAAAACCTCTATGGTAGGTGGCGAAAATGTATACGTGAGAGGTTTCGGTAGTTTTGTAGTTAAGAAAAGAGCGAAAAAAACAGCCCGTAATATTTCAAAAAATACTGCCATCATTATACCAGAGCACTTTGTTCCAAGTTTTAAACCAGCAAAAACTTTTGTTGAGAAAGTTAAGACTGGTAACAAAACCAAATCAAGCAAATAATTTATAGCAATTAAGATGAATAAGAAGCAAATAGTTATCATCCTCGCAGTTATTGTGGTTGTGGGCTATTTGTATTCTTTACCGGTTAAAGGGTTGGTGAAACCAAAAGACGAATCGGGGCACGCTAATGGGGTAATGGCCGATAAGGGCAGCCGCCCTGTAGCCCAGGTTAGTGTTGAGATGGTATCAGCAAGTGCAAAAGCTGCAATTGGTCCGGCTTTGGCCGCAAAAATTGCAACACTGGAAGATCAGTTGAGCAAAGCCCCCGAAGGCGAAGCGAAACTGGCCGTTAAAAAACAACTTGCCAAACAATGGGATGATGTTAATCAGTTTGCACCTGCAGGCTTCTACTATCTGGATCTTGCCCGCAAGAGCAATGATTTTGATCAGTGGCTTAATGCCGGTAACCGTTTTAACGAAGCTTATAAATTTACGCAGGATACTGCCGTGCAACCTGCTTATGTAGCTAACGCTGTAGAAGCATTTGAGCATGCCCGCAAATTAAAACCAGCAAACCTTGATGCAGAAGTCGGCTTAGGCGTTGCCTATGTAAACGGCGGTGCACCAAGCCCTATGCAGGGTATAGGTTTATTGCTGGATGCGGTAAAGCAAGACCCAACTAACCGTAACGCTAATATGAACCTGGGCCAGTTTGCAATTAAATCTGGACAGTATGATAAGGCGGTGCAAAGGTTTAAATCGGTAATTGCGCAAGGGAAACCTGATATTGAGCCTTATTTCTACCTGGCAGAAAGCTATAAGCAGCTAGGTATGAAAAAGGAAGCTGTAGAAGCTTATGAAAAATGCAAGGAAATGACCGGCGATCCGGCCTTTAACCAGCGCATTGATCAGTTTATCAAAGAATTAAAAGATTAATTAACAATAAAAAAAATTAGACTATGCCAAGCGGTAAAAAACGTAAGCGCCATAAAATGGCTACCCACAAACGTAAAAAACGTTTAAGAAAAAACAGACATAAAAAGAAATAAGCTATTTTAGCTTGCTTACCTGCTTCTTTACAAGAGAGGCAGGTAAATTTTTTTTGTTTTTGTTTTACCTTTTTGCGGCCACGCCGCAATATAAGAAATGGAGTAGCAGTTGGTAAAAGAATTAATTATCGATTCATCCCCAAACGGGGCTACTATTGCCTTATTACAGGATAAACAACTCGTAGAACTTCATAAAGAGCAAGCCAGCAATAATTATACTGTTGGTGATATATATCTCGGGCGGATCAAAAAGATTATGCCGGGGCTTAATGCTGCCTTTGTGGATGTAGGCTACGAGAAGGATGCTTTTTTGCATTACCTTGATCTGGGCCCACAGGTACAAAGCTTATTAAAACTAACCAAGCAGGTACGCGGAGGTAGTTATCAGGCTAAATTGCTTGATAATTTTAAAGCCGAAGCCGACATCAGCAAATCGGGTAAAATATCCGAAGTGGTTACTAAAAATCAGCTTATACCGGTACAGATCGCTAAGGAGCCAATTTCAACCAAAGGCCCCCGCCTCAGTTCCGACCTGTCTATAGCTGGCCGGTATGTGGTGTTGGTGCCCTTCTCAGAGGCTATTTCTATCTCTAAAAAGATAAAAAGCAATACTGAGCGTACGCGGTTGCGCAAAATTGTAGAAAGTATTAAGCCAAAGAATTTTGGCGTAATTATCCGTACAGTTTCTGAAGATAAAGGCGTAGTAGAATTGCAAAAGGACCTGCTCGATTTAGTATCGAAGTGGGAAACTTTTATTACAAGGCTGCCGGCAACGGAACCTTCTAAGAAGATCTTAGGCGAGATCGATCGTACATCAACGCTATTGAGGGATATTTTAAATCCCGATTTTCAGCATATTTATGTAAACGATAGTTCGATATACGAGGAAGTGCGCTCTTATGTGCGCGACATCTCACCCGATCTGGAGAACATTGTTAGGTTACACAAGCACAAGGAACCCATTTTTGAACACTATGGTGTTGAGAAACAGATTAAATCTGCCTTTGGTAAAACTGTAAACCTGGCTGGTGGTGCTTATTTAGTTATTGAGCACACCGAAGCATTGCACGTTATCGACGTAAACAGCGGTAACCGTACAGCCAATAAAGAAAACCAGGAGGAAAACGCTTTCCAGGTTAATAAAGAAGCCGCACGCGAAATTGCCCGCCAGCTTAGGCTGCGCGATATGGGCGGTATTGTGGTGATTGACTTTATTGACATGCACAAGCCAACAAATCGTAAAGATTTGTTCGACTACCTGCGCAACGAAATGGCGCACGACCGTGCAAAGCACACTATTTTGCCGCCAAGTAAATTTGGGTTGGTACAGATCACCAGGCAACGCGTTCGCCCGGAGATGAACATTGTAACCAGCGAAGTTTGTCCGGCATGCCATGGCACAGGCGTAATCAGGCCAAGTATTTTGCTGCTGGATGATATTGAAACTAATTTCAATTACATACTGGTTGAGCAAAACGAGAAAAGCATTACATTATGTGTGCACCCTTACATTGAGGCATACATTAAAAAAGGAATTTTTACCCGCCAGATTAAATGGTATTTTAAATATGGCCAGTGGATAAAGGTGAAGAGTAATCCCGCCTACCAGATCACGGAGTTCCATTTCTTCAACACGAAAGACGAAGAAATTAAGTTATAATTTGTTGATTCTGGCATTTGCCGATGAGATAATAGAAAGAGGCTGATAGTGATATCGGCCTCTTTTGTTTTGTATATATTCGATTTTCGTGGTATTATTCAATTATATTACTTCACCAGGGTGTAATTAAATCCTGTTTAGTTAAATCTTTATCTGTAATGCGCAATCCAAAGCCTGGAAAATTTGTTTTGTATCCATTATTTGATTGATATTAGAATATGAAAAATACAAGCTTAGCAATAGGGATTGATGTGGGTGGTACAAATACTAAATATGGTATTGTAAATCACCGGGGAGATATTTTGGAAGAAGGTGAAATGAAGACCGCCGAATTCCCAACCATCGAATCCTTTGTCGACGGCTTGTACGATCACTTGAAGTCTATATTGGATAAATACAACAAGGATTGCAACATTAAAGGTATCGGCATTGGTGCACCCAATGGCAATCATTTTACCGGCTGTATCGAAAATGCAACCAATCTGCACTGGAAAGGTATAGTACCTATTGCCAAGTTGGTTGGTGAGAAATTTAAGCTTCCTTGCGTTTTAAATAATGACGCCAAGGCGGCGGCACTTGGCGAACTTAACTTCGGCGCAGCCAAGGGCATGAAAGATTTTATTATGATAACCCTTGGCACTGGCGTCGGCAGCGGTATTGTGGTTAACGGCGGCCTATTGTACGGCGATAAAGGTAATGCAGGCGAGCTCGGGCATACGATAATCCGTCCGGGTGGCCGTCTTCATTGGTCTACCGGGTTAAAAGGCACGCTTGAATCTTATTGTTCCGCTACCGGTATAGCCATTACGGCGGTAGAAATGAAAAAGGATTCGAAAGAAGATACCCTGCTTAAAAATTACGACGACAAGGACATTACCTCAAAAGTGGTTTACGAATGTGCTACCAAAGGCGATGCACTGGCCAAAAAGGTTTATGAATTTACGGGGCAAATTTTGGGGGAAGCTCTATCTAACTTTGTAATGTTTTCGTCGCCCGAAGCTATTATACTTTTTGGCGGTGTAATACAAGCTGGCGATTTGCTGATGGCTCCGACTAAAAAGGCAATGGAAGAGCATTTACTGATAACGTTTAAGGGGCAAGTCCAACTATTGTTTAGCGAACTGCGCTTTGCAGACGCCGCTATATTAGGGGCCAGCAGTTTGGTTTGGGGATAATTATAAACACGTGCACAAAAAAATTGGAATTATCGGCGGCCTAAGCCCCGAATCAACCGTATCATATTACCTGTATATCACTCGCAAATATGTGGAGCTGTTTGGCGATTACTCATACCCCGAAATACTGGTCTACAGCGTGAATCTGGAAGACTACCACACCTGGCGGGATGAGAACCGCTGGGATAAGATAGAAGATGATATGGTACGCATTGCAGATTTGCTTAAGAATTCCGGAGCTGATTTGGGGCTTATAGCCACTAATACCATGCACAAGGTTTTCAACGGGGTTCAAAGTAGAACTAATTTAGCACTGATTCATATTATGCAACCGACTATTGAAGAGATAAAGAAGTCGGGAATCAAAACTATTGGGCTTCTGGGAACACGTTTCACCATGGCTGAAAGCTTTTATAAAAACGAATTGTTAGCGAATGGGCTTAATCCGCTTGTGCCCGATGAAAGCCAACAAGCTATTGTTCATCAGATTATTGTAGATGAATTGGTGCGGGGTGTGTGTAAGGAGGAGTCTAAGAAACAATATCTACAGATTATCGATGAGCTGGTTGCTCGTGGTGCAGAGGGCGTCATTTTAGGATGTACAGAGATTCCGTTATTGATCGGCCAAAAAGATTGTAGCGTTCCGGTATTCGATACAGCTATTTTGCATGCTGAGGCAGCTTTGCAACAAGCTGTTTCGGAGGCTTAAGTTTCAGCCCAAAACAAAAACATAGCATATCTTCTTTATCAAATTAAAATAAAGAAGATATGTCATTTGACCAGTACCACGAACCACCAGAAGAACTATCGGCAGAGACCCGCACCTTTGCCCGTATGATCACCTCACTTTGCGAAGAGGCCGAAGCCATTAGCTGGTACGAGCAACGCATTGCCGTAGAAAAAGATAAAGACGCCAAAGCCATTATGCAAAACGCCCAGCAGGAAGAGTTTAAACACTTTGGCATGGACCTCGAGTTCCTGCTTCGCAAAAAAGATGTCTGGCGCACTACCCTTAAAGCCATCTTATTTAAAAAAGGCGACATTGTAGAGTTGGGCACTAAAGGCGAAGAAGCGGCTGAAGAATAGAGCTAGGCAGCATTGCCTGATTACGTATGGTGTGAGTTTTGTAATAATTTTTTAGGCTAACCTAAGGCTCAACCTAAAAGCACATCTTTGCACTCCATTTGATTGCACTTATACATGACCAGGCAACGCTACTTTTTTCTGATTCTCATACTGGGCTCATTAGCCACGCTGGGGCCGTTTTCTATAGATATGTACCTGCCGGGTTTCCCGGCTATTGCAAAATATCTGCATACCACTACGGCACAGGTATCACTATCATTAGCCAGTTTTTTTGTAGGTATCTCGGCCGGGCAGTTACTTTATGGCCCGTTGCTCGATCGCTTTGGCCGTAAAAAGCCATTATATATCGGCCTCACCTTATACATCATAGCATCGGTTTGTTGTTTGCTGGTTAAGAGCATCGAGGCGCTTATCATTTTGCGGTTTGTACAGGCTATAGGCAGTTGTGCAGCAGCAGTTGCCTCGGTGGCTATGGTGCGCGACTTGTTTCCGGCTAAGGACAACGCTAAAGTATTTGCCTTGTTGATGCTGGTGATCAGTGCTTCGCCTATGCTGGCGCCAACAATTGGTGGATACGTAACTGCGGCGTTTGGCTGGCAGTGGGTATTTATTACCCTGGCCGCTATAGCTGCGCTAATGTTGATAGCGGTGATATTCAGTTTACCCGAAAGTTATAAACCCAACCCAGATTTTTCCTTAAAACCCAAGCCTATCATCCAAAGTTTTTTATCCGTAATTGCAGAGCCACAATTTTATACTTATGCCATATCGGGGGCCTTTGCCTTTTCAGGTTTGTTTGCCTATGTGTCGGGATCGCCATTGGTGTTTATGGATGTATTTAAGGTTAGTGGCACAACTTACGGTTGGATATTCGCCATATTATCGGTAGGATTGATCGGCGCAGGGCAAGTGAACAACGTGCTGTTAAAGCGCTTTAAAAGCGAGCAGGTGGTGCCGGTTGCCATTGTTGCGCAGGTGATTATCTCCCTTGTGTTTTGTGCAGGGGCCGAAAGTGGCTTTTTCGGTATGTATGGCACCATAGTGATGATATTTTTATTTCTGTGCTGCGTTGGGCTTACCAACCCTAATGCGGCAGCTTTATCTATCGCACCATTTTCGCAAAATGCGGGTACGGCTTCGGCTTTGATGGGGGCTTTACAGTTGGGTATAGGGGCTTTGGCTTCAGCAGGGGTAAGTATGTTTAACAGCTATTCTGCTTTGCCCATGGCCGCCATTATGGGCATCACATCTATAATTGCAGCACTGGTTTTATTCATTGGCCGCAGGAATATTAAGCATCATTTTGTGCCCGATGCGTCCGAAATGATGGCAGCGCACTAAGGCTACTTTAGCGCGTCGAAACTGTATTTGGCGTCGCTCCAAAACTCGTCGAGCGCGATGATGCGGGGTTTAAAAAACGAGATCAGTTTAGGCCAGTCGTTATTTTCGAACACGTTTACGGGACCGACATCTTTGGAGATACGGCTGATAGTTTTGCCATACTCATCGGTGGTGTGTAATTGCCATTCCCATTCTTCGCCAAGGTAACTGTGAAGGATATTTTTGAGTTCCAGAAATTGCTCGAAGAACAGTTCCTGGATACCGGCATCGGGGTGTGTGATCTCGATACCAATGCTGGCCGAACGCTTATCGGCATGCATACGAAAGTACAGGTTCTTGATTCCGGTTTTATAATTTATCCAGTTAACCCTCATACCTTCGGCCGAAAGCTGGGGCGAAATATATTGCCCGAAAGCAGTCCAGAAAGCCTGTTTAAGTTGCGATGCCTGATCTTTAGAATACATGTATAGCCTTGTTCCTGGCTGCAAAAATCCGTAATTATTTCGAGGTTTTTAAGGTGGGAGATAACACCAACTTTAGGCTGAGGTTTAAGGCGCTATTTTACGCCGCACAGTGGTGCATGGTGCAAAGTTCCACATGCACCACTGTGTTCCTACTTAAAAGTCATTTTTGTTTTTATGTTGTTGATTTATAAATTTTTACGATTTTCTTTGGCGTCCCCTAAAATAAAAATGCACCACTTTGTATGACTTTTAAGTCTTTTTCGCTGTCAATGTCTCGCCAGCGGATGTTTGGAAGAGAATGCTATGGATGGGAAGGTTGGTGGCGACATCAGCCTTGCGTCAAATATCGTAATGCCGAATAGGACACACCCCATGAATGCTACTGCAAATTGCAATACCCTCGCTTCCCCTCTCGAGAGGGGAATTTTAGTGCCCCCAAGTTATCACAGACTTTAATTAGGGGTTTGTTCTGTAATTGTTGCCTTATCTCGATTCTTGATTCCCGATTCTTGGCTCTCTTCACACAATCATCGTTCTAAACGTCAAATTCACCCTTGGCGTACTCACCTTTTTAGTCTTGGGCAAGGCGTGTAGCCAATTAGTTTGGGTGCTGCCTTTCATAACCAACAAGCTCCCGTTGGCTAACATTACCTCTACAGGCTGTTTGCTGACTTTATGTTTTAGCATAAATTTTCGCTCGGCTCCGAAGCTTAATGAGGCAATTGTGGTATTGCGTCCTAAAGAGCTTTCATCGTCGCTGTGCCAACTCATACCCTCGTCGCCGTTGTGATATAGATTTAGCAGGCAGGAGTTAAATACTGTGCCGGTAAGCCGCTCAACCATTATCTTTAGTTCTAAAAGTTCTTTAGTCCAAAGAAGTGCTTGCTTGGTAGTGTTAGAGTAAGTGTAGGCATAGTTGGCATTACCATACCAGGCCGCTTTACGTTTGGTAATAAAATGCTTTCCGAAAATAATAGCCTCATCGTTTTTCCAGGCAATGGTGTCAAGCAATATCTGCAAATAACGGCTTGCCTCGGCAGGAGGCATAATGCGCCCATAGTAATTTACCTCGCCATCATAGGGCAATAAATTGTTATTAGTTGCGGTATTAAAGAGGTCCATCAGCTTAACGCATCGTGAAAAATAATTCCTAAGGTATGGCGTTCGCCGGTATGAAGCTCGCTTACACCGTGTTTCATATTTACGCGATAGTAACCCTTACTGCCTTTAACCGGGCGAAAGTTAGTAGTAAATATCAATATGTCGCCGCGCTTTGGTTTTAGCACAATAGCTTTAGATTGAGCCCTCGGTATCTGCTCTGTCAGTACAAATTCGCCGCCGGTGTAGTCGCCACCGGGTTCGTTTAAAAAAAGGACTAGCTGCATGGGGAAGTAGATATCGCCATACAGGTCCTGGTGCAAGGTATTAAACCCTCCCTCATGATATTTTAATATCAAAACAGTGGGTTTGGTTTGTCCGGCTTCGTGGCATTGTGCTTTTAGCTCGTGATGTTGCAGCGGAAACGTTTTGTCAATATTTAGCACCTGCATCCAAAGGTTGGCTACCTTGGCCAGGTGCGGGTAAACGGTTTCGCGGATCTGGGTTATCAGGTCGGGCAGCGGGTAATTAAAATATTTGTACTCGCCTATGCCGAAGCGGTAACGTTCCATAACAACGGTTTTACGGTAGTTATCAGGTGCGTTGTAGCCTGCAATCAGGTCTTCACACTCGGTTGGGGTAAGTATATCTTTTAGTATGGCGTAGCCTTTATTATTGAGGCTACTGCTTGCATCGGCCCAGTCTTTTTCCTGTAACCTTTGGATTATGTTGTTCATGTGGTAAGTTTTTTTGATTTGCCTGTGGTTGGCAGGATACGATGATAGGTATTCGAGAGATTTCAATTCCCTCCCAAGGGAGGGAATCGCACTTTCCCTTTGCCGCTCTGAATGACAATTGAATTTTGGCTTTTTTCTGTTTGATTCTCACCAACCATTTACATCGTCAGTGCCCTGGCTGCTTCCCAGCCTATCATAGCATTCTTACGGCCGTTGCCCCAATGGTATTGGCCAATCTCGCCCGTTGATTTAATTACCCGGTGGCAGGGGATCAGGAAAGCAACCGGGTTATCGCCCACGGCCGAACCCACAGCGCGGTAAGCGTTAGGATTCTGCAATTCGCCGGCTATGTTACCATAAGTGGTTAAGCCGCCGATAGGTACTTTAAGTAAGGTTTCCCATACTTTTATCTGGAATGGTGTGCCTTTGAGGTGCAGTTTTATTTCGTTCAGCTTGCTCCAATCCTGCGTAAAAATAAAGATGGCGTTTTGTTGTATCTGGTCTAATACCTGGTGATACGTGGCATTTGGGAATCTGTTTTGTAATTGGGCAAAAGCTTCAGGATAGCTCCCATCGGCAAAAGCCATATAACAGATGCCTTTGTCTGTTGAGGCCACCAGCAGGGTACCGAACGGGCTTTCGGCAAAACTGTAGTTGATGTTCAATTGTTCGCCGCCGTTCTTGTATTCGCCCGGTGTCATACCTTCTATTTTCATAAACAGATCGTGTAGGCGGCCTGTGCCCGATAGGCCGGTTTCATAAGCAGTTTCAAAAAGTGATGCCTGTTTATCTTTCAAAATACCCTTGGCATGTTCTACGCTTATGTATTGCAAAAACTGCTTGGGAGTTACGCCCGCCCAGTCTTTAAACATGCGCTGAAAGTGGAACGGACTGAGATGAACGTGTTCGGCGGCCTCCTCTAAAGTGGGCTGGCGTTTATAGTTGAGCCTGAAAAATTCAATGGCTTCGGCTATGCGGTTATAATCAAGTTCTTGCTGCGTTTCCATAATTTGTTAACGTTTAATGATACAAAAGTACCCGGCAAATGGATGGCATAAAACCCGATTCTTGCTTTGTTGAAGGTAGCGAAAATCGGTTATAACACCAACTTGGCGGTTAGCTGGGCAATTGTTAAATAAGGTTAAATAACGCCTTATTATTTGTATCCCGTTACCTATTTGGCTAAGTTGCATTAAACCTTAAACTACTCATTATGAATAAGATATTTTGCATTTTATTCACCTGTTGTATGGCGCTTTTTGCATGCAGTAGCCACCATACGGCCGTTAAACCTAAAATTGCTAACAACGGCGTAAACATTGCCTATATCGACACTGGCAAGGGCGATACTACCCTGCTGTTTGTACATGGCTGGTGTATAAATAAAGGCTACTGGCATAACCAAACCGATTACTTCAGCAAAAACTACAGGGTTGTTGCTATTGATTTGCCAGGCTTTGGCCAATCGGGTAAAAACCGGACAGATTGGAGTCCGCAGGCTTTCGGCAAAGATGTAAATGCAGTGATGACCGAGCTTGATCTTAAAAACGTGGTATTGATTGGCCACTCTATGGCCGGAGACATCGTAGTGCAGGCAGCAGCTAATGATCCTAAGCGCGTAATAGCCCTGGTTGGTGTTGATAATTTTAAGTACGTAGGCATAGCGCCACCACCTACCGCACAGGCAAATGAAGCTTACGATAAGGCCATAGATAGCTTAAAGCACCACTTTACGGCCATTGCTACCGAATATATTAACGAACAATTATTCTCGAAGTCTACGCCGGATAGCATCAAAAAGCGTGTAATTAATGGCGCGCTAACCTGCGATAGCTCCATTGCTGCAGCTTGTATGCAACGCAGCGATTTGGATGATGCTACCGAGATTAAGAAAGCGGGTAAGAAACTATATCTCATCAACAGCGACCCATCTCCTACGGCAGTTGCAGGTATGCAGAAAAAGCAAATCCCCTTCCGGCTGTTTACTATTAAGGGCACAGGGCACTACCCTATGTTAGAGGCTCCTGCAGAGTTTAACCGCGCGTTGGCACAGGCAATTAACAGCATGCATGTGGGCAGTTAAACAATCTTGATATTGTATTTAACCAGCAAGCCATGTATGCCCTGGGTTGCGAATATGGCTTTTTTAAGCGTGTTCAGTTCGGGATCTAGCGTGTAATTGTATGCGGTGGTAAAATTTACCGAACTAAGATCGGTGCCATTGAAGACGGCATTCTCCAGATTGGTTTGATCAAAAACAGAACCTGTGAGTATCGCCCGGCTAAAACTTACCTCTTTTAAAGAGCTGTTTACAAAGCTGGTTTTCACCATTTTTTTACCCATAAAAGAGGCGTAGTCCAGGATGCAATCTTTAAAACTTACGCTGAACAAAAAGTCCTGGCACTCGCTGAAGTTTACGCCCAGTATTTTGCAGTTCTTAAACTCAGCATTGCTAAGGGATGAGCCGCCAAGTTTCATCATCGAAAGATTACAGCCCTCGAACACGCAATCCAGAAATTTATTATGCAGAAAATTACTGTTAGAGAAGTCGCACTTTTTAAACGTGCAGCTTTGAAACTCTCGGCCTTTAATCGTTTTATCGGCGTAAGTAATATCTTCAAAAACCTTATCGTCGTGCGTTAATTGTTCCATTTATGCCCTCTTTAGCGGCAAAAATAACATTATAGCCTATTTGGTGTAACGCTAAGCGGCAATTAAATTTATGCCTGCCCACGTTAGCAGGCAGGCACAAAAGGGAATTAATTAACGGCTGATTTACGCAAGCTTTTACTTAGACTGATAACCGCCAATAGATAATAAAAAGCGCCGAAACCGGCATATCCGGCCAGGTTGATAATACCCATATTGGGCGAATGTGCCATGGCAATAAACGATACACCGGCAATTACTGATTGCCCGCCGCTTATGATCATAGGCCACTGGCCGCCCAGCAATTTCCTGCGGCGTAAGCCGAGCACTAATTGTATAGCGCCTGTGAGTATTGCCCACGCACCAAACACAACCAATGCGTCTGCAACGCTGTTACTAACGGCAATTGCTACCGCTACGGTTGTGATAATACTTATTACAGCATTCACATACTGGGTGGTTACCGGTCCGTTATTCTTATTTGCCTTAATGTCAAAATAGGTTCCTATAACATCCCAGGCCGGATAAATTATTAACAGGACAGTAGCAATAAGCGGCGAAGTTTTAACAAAGGCTATTACGAGTAAAAGCCAGGTTACAGAAAATATGGTACGTGTAATATACAGCGAACGCAATGCGCGTGCTGTTGTAATTTGTGGGCTGGTGGTTTCTTTAGTGGTTAACATTTTGCTTTGATTTATGTGATTTGATAAAGCAAAGTTGCAAACCATTGCAAACCGAAATTTTAACTTAGGTTAAAATTAAAGGGCCATTTGTCAGCCGGTAATCCTATTTACGCTGTTTTTTGTTGCAGCCGTTTTTTAATGCGTGTTAACGATGGATTTTTGATACCCAGATAAGACGAAATCTGGTAAGCAGCAACCCTGTTAATAATGTTAGGGTGCTCATTTATCATTTTCAGGTATCGCTCTTCGGGGGTATTAAACAGAAACTCTTCGGTGCGCGATTGCGAATAATTAAAAAACAGCTCAGCCAGCAACCTGCCGAATTTTTCCCAACCGGATGACGTGGTATACAGGTATTGCAGATCGGTATAAGAGATAGATAGAATTTCGGAATCTTCCAGCGCCTCTATAAAGTAGTAACAGGGGTACTGCGTAATAAAACTACGAAACGATACCAGGAACTGATTCTCTGAAAAGAAGTACATGTTTTTCTCTTCCTGGGTTTTAGGGTGTACATAGTATACCCTGAAAATTCCTTTAACGATCAACGCCAGGTCTGTGCATACAAAGCTTTGCATATTAAAGAAATCGCCTTTGGCAATTTTGCGCAGTTTCCAGAAGTGCAAACTGGCTACAATATCGTTTTCGGTTAATGCGGCAAAGTTCTTCAATACATCATTCAGTACTTCCTGCTTTTTCATAATCGTAAAGATATTACAACGCACCTGCAATGCACAAATTACCGGTATAATAGTTAACACTATGTCTAATAAAGCGGGGGGCGTTAGTGTCTTTTGTCGATCTTCAATGGATAATTTTTTGCGCCCATAAAAAAATATTAAAACTAGTTGATTATCAAATAATAAAAGTATATTTAATTCCCCTTTTTGCTATTGGCCTAAACATTCCGTTTTCTGACGGAGATATTTAAGCGCGTTCCGATAATCATTCAACCTTATCATGAAGAGAAATAATTTCACCCGATATTATCGTGTGTATAAAAATAGCACTAAAGTAATAGAGGTCTCCACTAACGACCTTCGTCCGCTAAAAATCTACGCTACCCCTACAAAAAGATGGGCAGGCCCGCTTCTTGACGTTTTATGCTCTATTCCATCTTACTATAGTTTGCCGCCCGACAATGAGATGTACTATGGATACACCTGTAAAGCAAAGGCTATGGAAATGGCAAAAGCAGGAGCAATGAAATACATCGAACGAAAGATAAAAGACATTGAGAAGGGAATTGGCCAGCTAAAACAATATCCATTAGACCGCAATGCCGATTTTAATATCAGCTTGCTCGATGCCAACGTCCGCAGGCTGAAAAGCAAAATTAGCGGAACATAAAACGCAAAAGCAACGACGAAAAGAACGGTATTCAAGTTTATAAATGTCGGTCTAGGCGCTAATTAAGTGGTTTTTTACTCTATTTTTGTGTATCAACCAACCGCCCATTGCTATGCCTGTCAACAAGAATATTAAACAATTAATTATCTGGGCGTTATTAACCAACATGCTCATACTGGTGGGCCTCGGTAATGGCACTGGCTTTATGGTTATTGTAGAGGCCATTTTACTGCCTTTGATATTGAAGAGCGGTTTATACTTCGCGCTTACCGATAGCTATACACAACTACTACCCACTGCTGCTTTATTTTCGTTAGTTGGACAAGTGTTTTTGGTGCTTGGTTTCTTCAAAAAGCGCGGGCTAACTCAGGGGACTTTAACTTTCATAGGGCTTTTGCTCATGTATGCTGGCCTTGCTTATTTAACAGCAAACGCTAAGAACGATAATGAATCGCTTACCGGCTTGGTTACGGCCGTGCCTTTTGCATGTGTATCTGTACTGTTGTTGTATCATATTGTAAGCAGTAACGCTTATCGGTTTGATGAATTGCTTCGGGGCGACGGTAGTTATACTCCCTAGTTTTCGGCATCTTATTTGCCTGTTAATAAGTGATTTATTAAATTAGGTAACCTAAATTATTATTATGAAATATGCTTCATTAATAATTGTTTCGCTAATGCTTGCCGCATGTGAGCAACACGACACCAGAACCGAAACCAACGCCCGCAACGAGCAAGCTGCCAGAGGCATGTTTGACGCGTTTAACCAACACAGCTGGGATAAAATGGCTGGCTATTATGTTGATACCGCGCGATTTTTAGATCCATCCTTCGGCCAGCAATATGTTGCCAAAACCCGTAAAGAAACTGCCGCTAAGTACAGGCAGATGCAGCAAATGTTCCCCGATATTCATGATGAGCTTAAATCTGTAACCGCAAGCGGCGATAAGGTATTCGTGGAGTTTGTATCGAGTGGCTCGGCAAAAGGCCAAAAGTGGACCTTACCAATCTGCACCATACTTACTTTTAAAAGCGGGCTGATTATAAGCGACGCAACTTACTACGACAATAGCATGTCTAGCGCTGAGTAACAGTTTGTTATCCAAAAACTTATATCAAATTCCTAAGCACGGTTTTTGCTGTTAAATCAGCAAACAATCATCTTCTTATGGAATCACTTTCTACATTATCGCGGCGCGGCTTTATACGCGCCGGAGCAATTGGTATAGGCGCGCTAACCCTCAGCTCTACGCTCGAAGCCTTTGCCGGGCCATCTAAAAAGAAACTGGGTATTGCGTTGGTGGGTCTGGGCGGCTACGCCGGCGGGCAGCTTGCCCCAGCTTTGCAGAAAACGAACAACTGCTATCTGGCAGGCATTGTAACCGGCACCCCGCAAAAGGCTGTCGACTGGGCCAAGAAGTACAATATTCCTCAAAAGAATATTTACAATTATCAGAATTTCGACACCATTGCCCACAACCCCGACATTGACATTGTGTATGTGGTGCTGCCCGTGTTTCTGCACAAGGAGTACACCATCAGAGCGGCAAAGGCCGGTAAGCATGTAATTTGCGAAAAACCCATGGCCCTTAACGCTCATGATTGCCAGGACATGATTGCTGCTTGCAAGAAGGCTAAAAGAATGCTGTCTATCGGTTACCGCTTGCATTTTGAGCCGCATACCATGGAGGTAATGCGCCTCGGACAGAAACAAGTGTTCGGTAAAATTACCGGGATGGACAACGGCAACGGCTTCGTTTATAACGGCGACCCCAACGCCTGGCGGTTAAAGAAAGCAATGGCTGGTGGCGGCGGTTTAATGGACATGGGCATTTACGCTATACAAGGCGCGCGCTATACCACAGGCATGGAACCCGTTGCCGTAAAAGCAACCCAGGAAAAAAACCGCCCCGATTTTTTTAAAGAAGTTGACGAAACGGTGTTTTGGGAGTTAAAATTCCCAAACGGTTTACATACCAAAGGTAAATCGAGCTACAATAATAACTGGGGCTATCTTAAGGCGCAGGCCGAACGTGGCAGCTTTGAGCTTGACCCAGCCTATGGCTACGGACCGATATTGGGCAAAACATCAAAAGGACCGATCGATTTTCCGCAGATTGTGCAGCAGGCAGCGCAGATGGACGATTTTGCCAACTGTGTGGCTACCGGCAAACCAACCCGCGTGCCCGGCGAAGAAGGCCTGAAAGATATGCGCGTGGTTGATGCTATATATCGAAGCCTTGTCACAGGCAAATGGGAGAAGATAGGTTGATAAACAGTAAACAGTACCACAAATACCACAATTACAACCAGTAATTGTGGTATACTATACGGTAATTTTGCTTTCATCAAAATTGATTTTAAGATGGAACAGAAATTCCCACTGCCACCCTTCAATCTCGAAACGGCCAAACAAAAAGTGCAAATGGCTGAAGATGCCTGGAACAGTAAAGATCCTGCACGGGTTTCTTTAGCCTATACTGTAGATACCGAGTGGCGTAACCGCTCACAGTTTATTAACGGCCGAGAGGAAGTGGTGCAATTTTTAACCGGCAAATGGCAGCGCGAGCACAAATACAAGCTCAAAAAAGAACTATGGGCTTTTACCGATAACCGCATTGCCGTGCGTTTCGAATATGAGTTTCATAACGCCGAGGGGCAATGGTTCCGGGCTTATGGTAATGAGAATTGGGAGTTTGACAAGAACGGCCTGATGCAAAAGCGTTATGCAAGTATTAATGATGTGCCCATTAAAGAAGCCGATAGGAGATTATAGGTTGGTGACAACACCAACCTAAAGCTAAATTGTCATTCAGAGCGCCAGCGAAGAATCTTCTTCACACGATCAGGATGTATGCTACGCAGGACGCCCCCGATTCAAACGCAGAAGATTCTTCGCCGGCGCTCTGAATGACAAGGATGGTTGCATTTATAGTTTATTACTTTCCCTCAATATAATCCTTAATAGACGTGCCAATAATATAAGTCCATCCTTCGGCGAAGTTTTCTTTGGCGAAATCGGCAAGCGGCGGGAATGTTTCAATGCCCTCATGGGTTAACTTCAGGCGGGTTTTTCCGTCCTCCGGAAACAGCTCGAAGGTTACAAATGAGTTGCCTTCATAGCCTTCATAACGCCAGCTGTGGGTTAATTTCTTATTGGGCACAACCTCGGTTACGGTACATAAATGTACATACTGTTTTTCCTCAGTTCCGCCAATAAAGCTAAACTCGCAACCCACTTCAGCTTCAAATTCGGGGATGTCGAAATACCAGTTCTTCATTTCGTTTTTGTCTGTAATGGCACGCCAAACGCGCTCAACTGGTGCATTCAAAGTGCGCTCAATTACAAATGGTTCATTCTTCATTTCTTCAATGGTTTTAATGGTTTATGTTTTGCCGATATGTCCTCCTCTAAAAAGTTTTCGAGGGCATCCAGCTTGTTTGTCCAAAACTTATGGTATTGCGCTACCCATTGCTGTACTTCATTCAGCTTTTGCAGGCGGGCTTCGCAAATACGCTCACGACCTTGCTGTTTAATGGCTATCAGCCCGCATTCGGTTAAAATTTTAATGTGTTTGGATATAGCAGGCCTGCTGATATCAAAATTATCGGCCACCGCATTCAGGTTTTGTGGCTGACGCGCTATCATGTTAATAATTTCCCTGCGGGTTGGGTCGGCAATGGCCTGAAATACATCTCTTCTCATTTCAAATACTTATCTGTAACCAAACGGTTTCAAATATATAAGTAACCATTTGGTTACGCAAATGTTTGTTTGGTGTTTTGAAATGATGCCGATTATCGCATTACATAAATGTTGCCTATTATTGTATCCGTATTTGATAATGCCATGAGTATAAAAGTAGTAGCGTTGGATGCTGATGACACCCTCTGGGTAAACGAGTCGTATTTTCGTAAAACGGAGGAGGCCTTTTGCCAGCTGCTGGAGGGTTATGCCTCTATGCACAACCTCGAGCGCGAGTTGGTGCGCACCGAACTGGACAACCTGCCACTCTATGGGTATGGCGTGAAGGGCTTTATGTTATCGATGATAGAATCGGCCACCCGTATTTCTGCGGGTACTGTTAGTGCTGAAACCATTGATAAGATCATAGAACTCGGCAAAAAACTACTGAACGAACCGATAGAGTTATTGGATGGTGTTGAAGAGGTTTTGCGAAGCCTGCAGGGCAAATATCGCCTGGTGGTAGCCACCAAGGGCGATCTGCTGGATCAGGAACGCAAGCTAAAAAAATCGGGTCTCAGCCATTATTTTCACCATATCGAAATCATGTCTGAAAAGGACGACGCAAACTATCTCAAACTCATCCGCCATCTGGATATCAAGCCCGAGGAGTTGCTGATGGTAGGAAATTCACTGAAGTCAGACGTTGTGCCCGTGCTTAATATAGGCGGGCACGCTGTACACGTACCCTACCATATTACCTGGGTACACGAACAAATAAATCATACCATCGAGCACGAAAACTTTAGGGTGGTAGAACGCATAGATCAGATACTGGCGTTTTTGTAATAAAATTGATAATGTTTGGGTGCATCTATACTCGGGGGCTATTGTTATAATTGTAGCCTATGAGAAAGATGTTCGTTGTGATATGGGCAGTGTTGCTAACGCTTGGCGCTATCGCTCAATCTAAAAAACCTAACGTTATTGTTATTCTGATGGACGATATGGGTTACGGTGATACCGAACCCTATGGTATGACAGGCATCCCCACTCCCAATTTTAACCGGCTGACTAAAGAAGGCACACGCTTTACGCATTATAACGCAGCCGAACCCATATGCACCGCTTCGCGCGCAGCGTTTTTAACGGGTTGCTATTCTAACCGTATCGGCATGACGGGCGCTATGCTGCCCGGCGATAAGCGCGCACTAAATCCTGATGAAGAAACCATCGCCTCGTTGTTGAAGCAAGACGGTTATCAAACTGCCATGTTTGGTAAATGGCACCTCGGTAACAAAGCACCTTTTTGGCCCACGCATTATGGCTTTGATACTTTTTATGGAATTCCGTATTCGCATGATATCTGGAACCGTGACCATGAGGGTAACCTCATTACCGATAAGAATGATATTCGTTACAGTTGGCCTCCGCTACCTTTGATAGAGGGCGACCGCGTAGTAGATTCTATCACATCGAAACAAAAACTATCAGAATTGTGCAGTACGCTTACAGAGCGCTCGGTAAAATTCATCAAGCAAAATAAGAGTAAGCCTTTCTTTTTATACCTGGCGCATACTATGCCGCATGTGCCTTTAGCACCGTCGGTGAGGTTTCAGGGAAAAAGTGAATTGGGCCCTTTTGGCGACGAGATTATGGAGCTGGATTGGTCGATTGGGCAAATATTAAAAACCCTAAGAGAGGAAAAGCTGGCTGATAATACTATTCTGATAGTAACCAGTGATAACGGCCCATGGTTAAATTATGGAGATAATGCCGGCTCATCTGGGGGCTTTCGCGAAGGTAAATCAACCACCTGGGAAGGCGGAACACGTGTGCCGTTTTGGTTAATATGGCCAAGCAAAGTAGCAGCCGGCGGGATTAACAGTATGCTGATGACCAATATGGATCTGCTGCCTACTATTGTTGCGGCAACCGGCGCCAGATTACCTAAAAAACAGATAGACGGTGTTAACTTTTTGCCTGTTTGGCTTGGTAAAATCCAAACAGACCCGCGCGAAGTATTCTTTTACTATTTCGGCAAGAACAACCTCGAAGGGGTGCGTTATAAAAATTGGAAACTGGTATTGCCTCATCTATCTGGTACGTATACCGGGTTGCATGGCAAAAATGGCAATGGTGGGCCAATTGGTAAAGTAAATGTACCAATGGCGCTGTATGATTTGGCGCACGACCCCGGAGAAGCTTATGATGTGCAGCAATTGTATCCCGAAATGGTGCGGAAGTTAACAGGATTTGCAGAGCTGGCCCGCAAGGATATGGGCGACGACTTAACGGGCAATCCGGGTAAAAATCGACGAACAACTGCTATTGCTGATTAATGTCTTGTTTATCAGTCTATTGCGTGCAGCGTTTCGTAAAGAGTATGGTTTTTTGTAGTATGTTTAAAAATAAATGTCGATTTTAGCATAACGATAAACCTGTCATATTATTAAAAAAAGTACCCTTTACGGGGTAAAGAGGAGGTTGTCGCGATGATTTTATTTTACTCTATGCTATTTAATCTACCTAAACTTACCTCACAAACCACATCAGAAACAAATTTAATACATGGATGGTATGCGGGCACGTACACGCTGAATCCCAATTCGGGAAGTTCGCCAATGCCCGACGCAGGTAAAACCGGAGAGTTGTTTATTTACTTTTACGAAAACGCCAATAAGCAAACCTGCAGCATCCTGTATCAAAAAAGTATATTGCCTTTTCAACATAATTTGCTGGAAAAACATGGCCCGTATGATACCGACACTACTACCATAACACCGGTTGGCTGGGGGCAGGTAGGCGGCAACTATCATTGTGAGTTTTTTTTACCGGCCTCTACTATCGTGCCTGGTAAGCTTATCACGTCGGAAGCCGGACTATACAGTGATATTTATTATCTCAAAGACAATAGCACGCTATATTACTATCACACTTCTTTAAGTGCAGTATATATTGGCAATGATGCGCCTGCTTCTTTATCGCCTGTTGAACTTAAGCGTATACTTGAGTATGTCAAAAGCAGCCGCACGATGGTGAAGTTGTATTAACAGGCAACAGTAGGAGTTTATCCCGTAACCGGGGGTTCATCGGCGTGCTCGGTTGGGTTAAGCTCGGCAAGGCTGTTTAGTACTTGTATGTATTGCACCACTATTTCTGTTTTATAGCGCTTTACCTGCTGTTCGTCTGTAAACTGGCGGGTTTGTATTTTACCTTGTACGTAAATTAGCTGTCCCTTCTTAAATGCGCTTTCGCTATCGGCAAAACCTGTCGACACTCTAATCTGATGCCATTCGATGTGCTCTATCGTGCTGCCATTTTTTTTAATAAATTCTGTGGTAACCATGGGGAAGCATAGCATTTTGGGTTCGTTGCCCAACGAGTGCCACCTGGGTTCTTTACCAATGTATCCTACTAGAAATACTTTGTTAATTCCGGAGTTACTTAACATTCCTGGTGCTATTAAACTTTTAAAAAATGGGGTAGGTGTAGATGTTTCTATAAGTAGTTATGTTGCTTTAAGAATACGCATGGTTTTTAACGGGCCACTCTTGTATAGCTTTATTGCAAACATGTACAGGGTTACCAGTATGATTCCGGAGCGAGAACTGATAGCCGTGAAAATTGATTATTAGATATTTGGAAAACATAGGGGCTAGATGCATCTTCACTACAAATAAATATTATTAATAGTAAATGTAACTTTGTTTTAAAATATCATACCCGTAATAATACTTGCAAAAGCCCTGCGGAAACTACTTGATTTTATTGGTGGTTTAATATATTTCCTGTAGGATAAAACATTTTTACTTATCCTACTTATATAATACTATGAGCAGGCCTAACTTATTACGCCATTTAGCAGGGCAAACCTTACCAATGCAGCGGTATTACGTGTGCCTGTTTTATCGATCATGCTTTGTCGATGGCCTTCGATGGTACGCTTGCTGGTAAACAGCTTATCGGCTATTTCCTGGTTGGTAAAGCCTTCTGCAATTAAGGTTAAGATCTCTGTTTCGCGTTTAGAGAAATCAATATCAGAAGGGTTGTCCAGTATCATAATATCACGACCGTTAGAAAGGCGGTCCAATAGTTTTACAGCCAATTCGCTAAACAGGTATTTGCCGCCTGTGTGTACGTGTTTTATGGCGAATATCAACTCATCGGGGCCGGTGTTTTTTAATAGATAGCCCATCGCTCCGGCCTTAAATGCCTTAGCTACATAGCGCTCGTGGTCGAGCATGGTCAATACAATAACTTTGGCCTTATGTGTGGTTTTTTTTAATTCGGCAATTAACTCCAGGCCACTTAGCCCCGGCATGTTAATGTCGGCCAAAATAATATCGGCCTCAGTACCGGCGTCCAGCATTTGTAAAATATCGATGCCATTAGCAGCTTCGCCTGTGATATTGAACCCTGGGTCTTTTTCCAGAAGAGACCTGACACCATTCCTCACAATTTTATGGTCTTCTACCAAAAGAATATTAATCATAGCACAAAAAAATAAACGCGGACTCGCAATAGCACCTAATGCTTTTGTGATTGATAATAAAATCTCCGTGACGGTAAATATTGGCTGATATATTATTATCAAGCAATATAAATTAATAAATAATACGCCGCAGGCATTTTATTTATTTTTTAGGAAAAATTTACTCAAAAAAAGAGAATTGAGCTTTAAAAAAGAAAACTAAAGAGCCGCGGGGGGCGGCTACTAAGTATTTTTAATAATAATGCTTTCTATCACATTAACTACATGCTCGCACTTATCGGTAGCTCTTTCCAGCGCGGCAAATACCTCGGAGTATTTCATAACCTCCAGTGCATCGGTTTCGTTATCTAATAAATAAGCAAGCGCTTTGTTATACACCTGGTCTGCGTAATGCTCCAGTTGTTTAATGTTGGTGCAATAACCGGTAATGATATCTCCCTGGCTTAGGTCATTCATTGCCTCTACACATTTAACCAGCAAGGTGCAGCTGTCTACAATAATGCCCGCCAACTCTTTAATGGGGGCAATTACCTGTATGTTGTAGAAGTTGATACGGCGGGCTGCAATATCAATAAAGTCAGAAACGCTGTTAATTGATGAAGCCAAAGCATACATATCGTCACGGCTAAACGGCGAGATAAAAGCTTTACCAGATACCACCAAAACCTGATGTTTGAGGCCGCTGGCTTTCTCTTTCAACCTGCTGATGTGGTTAAAGTTCATTTTCTGGTCTTGCAGATCATTTGAGCCGGTAGCCTGGTATAACAATGCAGCCATATCATAACTGGTGCTTGCGCCTTTGTTAAACAGACTATAAAATATCTGGTTGTTATTTGGCAACGCCTGTCCGAATATGGTGGTTTTCATCAACTGATTATTTATGTGCGAAAGATAGCAATTACAGTGTTAATACTAAATACTTATAAACGACCCGCCAATAGTTTTAGCATGGCCGATTAATGGGCAAATAAACTTATTAAATTTCAGTATCGGGTTAATACAATATTAAGCAATTGTTAGGTATTAACCAGGTAAGTAAGTCGTTTTAAGATGACCAATTGTAATGTGGGTTACATTTTTTAACTAAAGGCGAAGTTTTCATCAAACCGTTGACTGTTAGGCGTGTTCTATGACTAGATATTATTATATACAATTAAAAATCACATCTAATGAAAACTTTGAAAACATTAATGATCCCTCTTTTATTGAGCGTGTTCATTGTACTTACATCTGCCACGGATGCGGGCAAAGAGAACGAGCGCCTTCAAAAATCAACCGTTGTTTTGAAGGACTTTGCTAAAATGAAAGAAAGTATCCCCTCTGATCTGATCAAAATGTCGGAAGGGATTGTTATCATCCCAAGTATGATCAATGCCAGTTTGGCCGTTGGGGGTAAACACGGCAAAGGTGTTGCAATGGTAAAATTAGCAGATGGCAAATGGAGCAATCCGGTATTTGTTTCTTTTACAGGTGGTAGTTTCGGCTTGCAGATTGGGGTGCAATCTGTAGACCTGGTTTTGGTATTCAGGCACAAAAGTGTATTAACCAAAATGAATAGCGGCGACTTCCAGATCGGAGGCGACATATCTGCAGCGGCAGGACCGGTTGGGCGCAGTTCAACAGCAAGCACCGACGTTAAGCTTAACGCCGAAGTGTATTCGTACTCGCGCAGCAAAGGATTATTTGCAGGCTTAAGCGTTGCAGGTTCTAACCTGGCCGTAGACAAAAAGGCAAATGCCAATTTTTACGGCAAAGAAGTATCATCAAAAGATATCTTCGCTACACCGCAAAGCAAGTCGGCTAACGTTAATGATCTTAAGGTATCAGTATCTGCTATGTAATACAATACAAGTAGAACCTATTGCAAAAAAAGCATAGGATAAACTTGGCCCTGTTAGATGAATGGGGCCAGTGTATATTTCACAGGTAGCAATAACAAAAAAGCACCAGCCTTATTGGCTGGTGCTTTTTAATATTTAGTAACGGCCGCCTCTGCTGTTGCCGCCTTTTGAGCCATAGCCACCACCGCTGTTGCCACCACGGTTGCCGCCGCCGAAGCCGCCACCACCACGGTTGCCACCGCCAAAGCCGCCACCGCCTCTGCGATCACCGCCGCCACCAGCTTTACGCTCTTCGGCCTGGCTAACTGCAATGCTTCTGCCGCTTACTTCGATTCCGTTTAAACCATCGATAGCTTTTTGCGCGCTTTCGTCATCAGACATCTCAACAAAGCCAAAACCTTTGCTTCTGCCGGTTTCTCTGTCAATAATTAATTTTGCTGAGCTCACTTCGCCGTAAGCTTCAAATAGTTCTCTTAAATCTTCTTCCTTCAATTGGTAAGGCAGACTTCCTACAAAAATGTTCATTAATTCTAATTTAATACATGTGTGGCTTTTTATGGCCTGTTTTCTCTAACGCGAAAAAAGTAACAATGTTTCCTTAATCCCTTGCAATATATAGATAAACTTCTTAAAAAAGCAAAATATAACTATTTAAACATTTTTTGATGATTGCTTATTGCAGCATGTATTTATACTATTGGTTACAATAAGCCATCGGCTTTAATTAAAAGGCATATTTGGCCTGTTTTTCAAAGTGGTATAAAATAAAAGGGCCCTGTATAAGAGCTCTTTATAATATCCGTATAAATACTTAGTATTTATTGCCCAAGATCATATTTAAGCGTAAGGCTTGGCAATAGGGTAGCCAGATCTAACGGTATCTGGTTGTTGGTTAGCACAGGGCTACGCTTGCTATAGTAGGCCATAAAGGTTTTGTTTGCCTCAGCTACGCCGGTAGTTGGCTGGTTAAAAGCAATAGACACCGGCAGGATAAAGTCGTGCAGTTTTTCGCCGTCGGGAACAATCCATTTATGGTCCGATTTTTTTAAGATATCGGCCACGGGCTGCACTAAGGTAAAATCATCAGCATAATAAACAATCACTTTTTTGATGGCGCCTTTTTGATCGGCGCTAAATTTTAAGATAACCAGGCCCGCAGCATTTTGCTGTTTAATATCTGACGAAGCAATAAAATTATCGGTGAAAAATTTGGTCATTACCGGCTGCCCACCCTGAAATGGGAATGCCAGCTCTTTTTGTGCCATTGCCATGCCTGCAATTAATAAGGCTGCAAACAGCGTAAATACTTTCTTCATTTAATCTAATTAATCAACTTTTGGTTCACGTTTACTGCCATCATACAATTCGTACTCCAGCAACCGGCAATCCAGTTTACCATTATAAAACTCTATACGGCGTTTAGCTGCTAACCCTATTTTCTTAGCCAGATCGGGGTTACCTGTAAAAATGTACCCTTTGTAGCCACGGCATTTTTGCTTTAAGTAATCGCCAATGCGTTTGTAGGTGATCTCTAACTTGGTGTGCACGCCAAGCCTCTCGCCATACTCGGGGTTAAACATTACAACGCCTGTAGTTTCTGGTACTTCAGTGTCGGCAAAATCACAAACAGCAAACTCTATTAAATGTTCTACACCCGCAGTGTTCGCGTTTTTACGCGCCACTTCAACGGCATCGTCAGATATATCTGTAGCGATAATTTTAAAATCGAGCTGCTTTATGGCTTTATCTTTTAAAATACGGCGTTGGGCGAAAAATACCTGCTCGTCGTAACCCATCAGGTGCATAAAACCGTAGTTCATGCGGAAGAAGCCAGGAGTTTTTTCGGTAGCCAACAAAGCGGCTTCGATAGCCAACGTGCCTGAGCCACACATCGGGTTTATAAATGTGCTTTTTTTATCCCATCCGGTAGCCATAATAGTACTTGCGGCAAGGGCCTCTAACATAGGTGCTTTACCCGGTATTTTACGGTAACTGTGTTTGGCAATGGTTTCGCCCGAGGTATCTATAAAGATATCGGCGGCGGTATCTTGCCAGTAAAGGTGTACAACGGCTTTGTTTTGGTCGGCGCCCGAATTTGGCCTGATACCTTTAGCAGATTTAATACGATCTACAATGGCATCTTTAACCTTTACGTTGGCAAAAAGCGGGGTGCGGATATGCTCATTATTAACGTTTGAAGTAACCGAGAAATAGCCCGAAAAATCAATGAGCTTTTCCCACTCAATGGTAACCAGGTTTTCATAAAGTTCTTGCGGATCTGCGGCGGTAAAGCTTTTTAGCAGGTAAAGTACCTGGCTGGCGCACCTTAAATTAAGGTTTAGCGTAATGCAGTCGTTTACAGTGCCTAATAACTCAACCCCGGTTGAAAAGCTGCGTTTAATGTCGAAGCCCAGCGCTTCTACCTCCTGCTGCAAGTAAGGCGACAGCCTTTTGTTGCAGGTAATTATGATTTTACTCTCCGTTTGAAAAACTTCCATGTGGGGGGCAAATTTATGAATTAAAAATGTATGAATTTATCTGTTAAACATTAACTTTACAGTTTAAAATTTGATACATGGATATTAAAGGAAAAGTACACGAAGTATCTGCAACTATGCAGGTTACCGACAGCTTAAAAAAAAGAGAGCTGATTTTAGAATATATTGAGAACCCGCAATACCCTGAGTATATCAAATTTGAGGCTATTCAGGACCGTTGCAACCTGTTAGACAGTGTTAAAGTTGGCGACAATGTAGAGGTTGCTTTTAACTTAAAAGGCCGCCCTTGGACTGACAAAACAGGTAAAAAAACCTACTTCAACTCTTTACAATTATGGAGAATTACTCCGGTTGGTGGCGCTACAGGTGCTACCACAGAGTATGCCGCACCAGTTGACCTGAGCGCTGCGCCGGACGATGATGATCTGCCGTTCTAAGCAGCAGCATTACAACGAAAACATAATAAAGCCCGTTAGGAAAATCTCTTAACGGGCTTTGTGTTTTTAGCCTTTTTCCACCCCATTAAATTGCCTATTCGATACAAACAGCCTAGTTAAACAGCAAGTATGTTGCATTTTTTAATCTGCAACCCCTTAGCCTATAAATTATGATGACTGGGTCCCCCTTGTGGTTTTACTTTGTATCTCTCGTCGGCGTAACTGCCGCTATTTAAACAAGTTCGACCCGAAGGCATGGATTTTACCAAATTCCAGAACGACCCTTAAATTACGTTAACGCCACTCGTTTAACAATGCACCCCTGTGGCTTTTTATCCCCTAACCAACTATCTCTGCCACTATCTGCCTCCAACTTACAGTTGCTAAAAAAAACGGCGTTTGATTAATGCCATCTATAGTCGTTAAATTTTATTCACCTACAAATAACAATCATGAAACGGAAGAAAACCCTGGTACTTGTGCTGATTAGTATTTTTGCTTTTACCTGCATAAGTTCTTTTGCACAGCAAAAAGCACGACCTAAAAAACCTAACATTATTATGCTAATCTCCGACGACACCGGTTGGGGAGACCTCGGTGTATATGGTGGTGGCGTTGGCCGTGGTATGCCAACCCCTAACCTGGATAAAATGGCTAAAGAAGGCATGCAGTTCTGGGACTTTTACGGCCAGCCAAGCTGTACCCCGGGAAGGGCAGCCATGTTAACTGGCCGCATCCCTAACCGCAGCGGTATGACTACCGTAGCCTTCCAAGGGCAGGGAGGTGGTTTACCTGCCGCAGAGTGGACATTGGCTTCGGTATTAAAACAAGCTAATTACAAAACATTCTTCTCGGGCAAATGGCACTTAGGCGAAGCTGACTATGCTATGCCGATTGCACATGGGTTCGACATTATGAAAAACGTGGTACTTTATCACCTCAATGCATATACATATGCCTTTAAATCATGGAATCCAGATATGAATCCCGATATGCTTACTTTCTATCAAAAAGCAACAACAGGCATATTGGAAGGGGAAGCCGGCGGTAAATCACGTGAAATAAGTAAAGTAACCGAAGATAACATTGCCGAGTTAGACATGATGATGACGGAAAATGTGATAAAACAGTTGGACGATTATGCCAAAGGAAAAGACCCTTTCTTTATGTGCGTAAACTTTGCTAAAAATCACCAGCCGAACTTACCATCTAAACAGTTCAAAGGCAAATCTCCGGCAGCCAGTAAATATGGTGATTGTGTAATGGAGATGGATTATAACGTCGGACGCGTAATGGATGAGATCAAGAAATTGGGGCTTTCTGACAATACCTTCGTATTCTATACTGTTGATAACGGCGCCTGGCAGGATGTACACCCGGATGCCGGCTATACCCCATTCCGGGGATCTAAAGGTACAGACAGAGAGGGTGGTAGTCGCGTACCGGCAATTGCCTGGTGGCCGGGTCAGATACAAGCAGGTTCCGACGACCACAATATTGTTGGCGGGCTCGATTTAATGGCCACATTTGCCAGCCTCGCTGGCATCCCTCTGCCAACTAAAGACCGCGCCGGACAGCCAACTATTTTCGATAGCTATGACATGTCAAACATTTTGTTCAAACAGGGGCCGCCGCTGCGCGACAGGTGGTTTTATTTTACAGAGTCAGAACTTTCGCCTGGTGCTGCAAGGATAGGAAGATGGAAAGCTGTATTTAATACCCGGGGAGATAATGGCGCAATGGCCGGTAGTGATATGCCTGGGCAACAATTGGGTTGGCGCGGGGATGAGCGTTACGTGGCTACTGCGCCTGCCATTTACGATATATGGCAAGACCCACAAGAACGATATGACCTGTTTATGAATAGTTTTACAGAGAAAACCTGGACTATGGCAATATTTAACAAGGCCATACAAGAACTCATGCAAACTTATATTAAGTACCCGCCACGCCCACTGCAGAGCGAAACCTATACCGGGCCAATGGAAATAAACAAATTCAGGACTATTCAAGAGGCCAAAAAGCTATTGCAGGAAAAAGGTATCAAGCTAGATAACGTGCCGACTACTCCGGATAAACAATAGTATTTATATATAAAAAGGTGTGCGGAGCAACTAACTCCATGCACCTTTTATTTAACATCAATGGTTTAATTGATCGTTACTATTTTTTACCTAAATAGATTATCATGTCAAAGATATACTATATGGCAATAAGCGCGTTTATTTGCCTCACTATGGCCTGTAATTCCAGCACGAAAAAAGCAGAAACCGATCAGAGCACTGGTAAACAGGATACCAGCTCCAACCCGCTTCCTTCCTGGAATAGTGGCCCGGTTAAAACAAGCATTATCGACTACGTTAAAGCCGCAACCGATACGGGCAGCGAAACCTTTATCCCTATAGCCGACCGCGTCGCCACCTTTGATAACGATGGTACTTTGTGGTCAGAGCAACCGCTTTATTTCCAGTTTTTTTATGCTGTGGATCAAATCAAGGCCATGGCCCCAAAACATCCGGAATGGAAAACCACACAGCCCTACAAAGCCCTGTTGGAAAACAATATGCCCGAGTTGATGAAACAAGGCGAAAAAGCATTACTGCAAATTGTTGCCACAACGCATTCGGGAATGACCACCGATGAATTTGATACCAGCGTACGGCAATGGATAGATACCGCCAAACACCCTGTTAAAAAGAAATTGTACAAAGACCTTGTTTATCAGCCCATGTTGGAGCTGGTCAAGTATCTGCAGGCGAACAATTTTAAAGTGTTTATTGTATCAGGCGGCGGTATAGATTTTATGCGTGCCTGGGCCGAAGATGTTTACGGTATTCCGAAAGACCAGATCATTGGCAGCAGTATCAAATCTAAATTTGACTATAATAATGGTAACCCGGTAATAGTCAAATTACCTGAGCTCGAATTTAATGATGATAAAGACGGCAAACCTGTTGGTATTCAAAGATTCATAGGGCGCAAGCCTGTATTTGCTGCCGGTAATTCGGACGGAGACTTGCAAATGCTACAATGGACAGCCTCAAACAAGCTGAAAAACTTTGAACTGTATGTACATCATACAGACTCGGTACGGGAATGGGCCTACGACCGCAAATCGCACATAGGTACATTAGATAAGGGGCTCGATGAAGCAATCGCAAAAAAATGGGCTATTGCAGATATGAAAAATGACTGGAAAGTGATTTACCCGTCTGACAAATGAACTCTATAAATTATCAATCACAAATTCAATAACCCGACATAGGCAAACTCGCAAAAAATATACTTCCAGCGTTTAAGTAATTGATGAGTTTTTTACAAACATAAAGCCCGCTAAGAAATTTTCTTAACGGGCTTTGCATTTATAGGGTAACTAAAACTTAGTCTTGTTTAAAAATAACTTTACTAGCTGTTTTACCGCCCTGTTTCACAACCAGGTTGTAATGGCCGTTTAGTGGCATAGCAATGCTTTTGTTAAAACTACCGCCTGCAACTTTATCTTTAAATACAACAGCACCATTACCATCAGTAAGTTCTGCAGTGGCAGGTGCTTTGGTTGGCAAGCTAAAGGTTAGCTGGGTTTTGCCTGTGGTAAAATCGGCTATCAGTTTAAGGTCGGTTAAGGGTAGTGGGCTTACCTCAGGGCCATCGCCATCATCCATCCTGTTTTCTTTGTCGGCAACGCGGTACGATACATTGGTTTCTACGCCGCTGGCATCAACGTTAGAGTAAGAGAAACTTTGTGAACCACGGCGTTTCATTTCCATGCCGCGCATACGCATACGTGGAGGCGGGCCTGGTACATAGGCCATTCCCATGCCTCCGCCCGGGCCATCTGGTCCGCGGAAATCCATAGCCTGCCCATCATCAAATTTAAATTTCATGGTATACTTAGTAGTATCCTTCATGATCCTTTTCAAATGCAACTGCTTTTTGCTGTTGTCTTCTACAATGTAGCCGTCGGGCGTTTTTACGATGTTATCGGCGTAGCCTAAACCATCATTGTCATCGCCTTTGCGGTCTATATGGATTTCCATGCGACGGTCGCCACGTCTCACGCCTTTAATGGTGTTAATGTCTTTCATGGCCTGGTCGCGCTCCACAGGCGAAAGCGATTTAATGTTCCTGCCGTTAACAATGGTATCGCCGTTGTTTATATTTACTTCTATATTTCTGTTGCTTTGCGCCATTACCGCGGCAGGCAATATAAATATGGCTGCAATGCCAACCGAGAAAATAAATTCGAAGCCGGGTTTGGTGCTTAGGTTCCTGATATTCATGGTTATTTAAAGTTTGTAGCACAAAGCTAATAAACTCCTTAATGCCAATGTGTTAAAAGTTGGCTTCCAAATGTTAAAAATTGTTAAAGGCTAACAACGTCAGCTTATTTGAAATATTTTTGTTAGGTAATGAAAAAGAGAAGTATAGGCCTTATTACCGGTTTGATGGGTTTTGCGCTGTTGGGTGTAATGGCTATGCAAATGTATTTTTTGCGGCAATCATATGTTATGCAATCTGCCTTGTTTGATCGTACGGTTAACGAAGTGCTTAATAACGTAGTTACCAAAGTAAGCAAGATAGATGCGCTGAACTTTATTAACGAAAAAATAAGGGCGAATAATGAGCAGGATGTACGCCAGAAAAACTACAGCCTCATTGTAAAAAGCATCCACAAAAGTACGCTCGACCATGTGATGGCCGATACCGATAGCACCCGCATTAAACGTAAACAAAGCATTCATCAACATAAAATAGCCCTGCTTCGCGATAGCCTAAAACGCATTATTCTGCGCAATAAGCTCGATGAAGAAATGTTTAACCTGGCGCAAGAAGGTTCTGTTAACTATAAAATAAGTTTCTACGAGTATGTAGATGAATACGGGGTGGTACATCAGCGTTTAACGCCGGAGATTGTGAATGCACCGGCAAAGCAGGCTCCAAAAAAGCGCTTGTCGCTGGCTAAATACGATACGGTTAAATATAGTTACAACGACCCGCAGTTCGGTCCGCAAACTATTATTATACCGCAAATAAATCCGCTCTGGGAGCGCGAGCAGATCCGTAAGCAAAAAGATCACCAGATCCGGATGGTGAAAAGGGAGTTAGCGACAGACTCGCTGGAGAGCCTGCGGAAAGAACCGCCACCTCAAAACCCAATTCAAAACCTGGCCGAAGAATACCAGCGCATGGGCCAGCCGCTTACGAAACGTATCGACTCCATTTGGATAGATTCGGTGCTTCGGCGCGAATTTCAGAATAAGGGGATCCTTTTGCCTTTTAGTTACGAGGTTACCACGGCTAATAACGACTCGCTGATATTTTCGCGGGCGCTGAATACTGATCAGAAAGCCCAGTTTTTGCCGGCTAACAGCTATGAAACTGCCATATTTGGCAAAGAGGTTATTAACGACCCCGGCAAGATCAGGATTACGTTTCCGCAACGAAACTCATTTCTGCTAAGCCGCATGACTTATACCATGGCCACTAGCGGCACGCTGATGCTGGTGCTTATTCTTTGCTTCGGCTATACTATATATACTATAGTGAAGCAAAAGAAGATCTCCGAAATGAAAACGGATTTCATTAACAACATGACCCACGAGTTTAAAACTCCGGTATCAACCATAATGATAGCCAGCGAAGCTCTTCGCGATGTGGAAATTGCGCAGGATAGTAACAGGGTGTCGAAACTTGCGGGTATTATTTATGAAGAAAATGCCCGGTTGGGCAGCCACATCGAAAGGGTGTTGAACATCGCCAGGATTGAGAAAAACGACTTCAAGCTGGATATTACCACGGTTGATGTTAATGAAACGGTAGCCAACGTGCTGGATAGCATGGAGTTAAAGTTGCAAAAATACAATGCCGAAACTATCCTCCACCTCGATGCTGAAGATGCCGTAATCGCGGCGGACGAGCTGCATTTCTCTAACGTGTTGTATAACCTGGTAGATAATGCTTTAAAATATAGCAAGGACGCACCTAAAATTACCATCACTACGTTAAATACCAATGGCGAGTTGGTTGTAAAGGTGGCCGACGAAGGTATAGGCATGAGCCGCGACCAGCAGGTTAAAATATTTGAGCAGTTTTACCGAGTACCAACCGGTAATTTGCACGATGTTAAAGGCTTTGGTTTGGGCTTAAGCTATGTTAATACCATCGTGAAGCGCCTTAATGGCTCTGTTAGTGTTCGGTCTGAAAAAGATAGGGGATCGGAGTTTGAGTTGAAATTTTCACTGGCCTGATAAAATAATATGAAGAAACTACTACTGGTTGAAGATGACCCGAACCTGGGTTTGCTGTTACAGGATTACCTGCAGCTGAAAGGTAAATTCGAGGTTGTTTTATGCAAGGACGGTGACGAAGGGTTAAAAGCTTTTACCAAAGAGGATTTTGACCTGCTGATACTGGATGTGATGATGCCCAAAAAAGATGGCTTTACGCTAGGTAAAGAAGTGCGCAAGATTAACCAGGACATACCCATTATTTTTGCCACCGCAAAGGCCATGATAGAAGACAAAACCCAGGCCTTCAGCCTTGGCGGCGACGACTACATTACCAAGCCCTTTCGTATAGAAGAATTATTATTGCGTATTAACGCCTTACTTAAGCGCGTTAATGGAAGTGCCGAACCTAAGGAAGAGATTAAGCAATCACAATTCGACATCGGTAAATATCATTTTGATTATACCCAGCAAATGATCACTTCCGACGGGCATCAGCAAAAGTTATCAACCAAAGAGGCCGAACTGCTACGCCTGCTTTGCCTCCACAAAAACGAGGTACTTACCCGCGAAGAAGCCCTATTGAACATCTGGCACGATGATAATTATTTCAACGGCCGCAGCATGGACGTGTTCCTCAGCAAGATCCGCAAGTTTTTAAAGGAAGATCCTTCGGTTGAAATCATCAACGTGCATGGCAGGGGATATAAGTTGCTTGTGAATTAAGGTTTTGATTTCGAAAGTCGATTCTTCGATTCCGTCTCTCGTCCTGTTATTCTCAATGGCAGTGAAGCACCGATCGTAGAAGCTTATTAATATCTATAAAAATAAATGACCCATTAATAATCTTCTTCTATAAACATCTTGAATCAGAATTAAGCCTTGAGCTATGGCTTGTTGTAGTTATTTGAGGTTTAGTTAATGGGTTCAATTACAGGCTAGTATTAAATAATAGGTGATATATTGTAACACTATTGTTAATCCCTGCAGCTCAATATTTGCCTAACAATTTGATATGTTTGTTAAAACTAAACTATTGAACATGAAGAGAAATTTACTCTTAACAACCTTATTATCTGCCTCGGTTTTTACTGCCACCTTTGCGCAGGAAACTGTTGACCAGGCGATGGTGCAGAAAATCCGCGAAGAGGGATTGAACCATTCGCAGGTAATGAAAACCGCATTTTATTTAACCGATGTTTCCGGACCAAGATTGTCTGGCTCGCCGGGTTTAAAACACGCACAAGACTGGGCTGTTAGTCAGCTTAAAACGTGGGGATTGGCTAATGCCGGTTTGGAATCATGGGGTAAATTTGGAAAAGGCTGGGAAGTTGAGAAAAACTATGCGGCCATCACTGTGCCTTATTATCATGCTATCATAGCTGTACCTAAGGCCTGGACGCCAAGTACCGCGGGCCCAATTAAAGGCGATGTTGTTTTAATTAAAGCCGATACCATTACAGACCTTGACCAATATAAAGGAAAACTTAAAGGCAAAATTGTAATTACAGATACCAAAACCGCACTAGTGCGCAGCACCAAGCCAGACCTTAGCCGTTATACCGACGAAGAACTGGAGAAAATGGCAGCCGCGCAACCAGCAGCTGCGGGTGACCGCAGAGGCGGCCCGCAAAATAGCCCTGCATTTGCAGCTATGCGTAAACTGCGTGCATTGCGTACGGCTATGAGCGAATTTTTTGTTCAGGAAGAAGTTGGTTTAGTATTAAGCCAGGCTCGTGGTACAGATGGTACTGTGTTTACTACCAACGGCGCTTCGTACGCCGAAGATGCTAAGCCGGTAGCACCAGAGCTGGAGACCAGCGGCGAGGACTATTTGCGTATTGTCCGTTTGTTAAACGGGGGCATCAATGTACAAATGGAAGCTGATGTACAAACCAAATTCTTCACTAACGATTTAAATGGTTACGATGTTATTGCCGAAATACCAGGCACCGACAAAAAGCTGAAAGATCAGTTGGTGATCATCGGCGGTCACTTTGATTCATGGCATGGCGGTACTGGCGCTACAGATAACGCTGCTGGAAGTGCCGTAATGATGGAGGCTATGCGTATTTTAAAAGCGGTTAACTTTAAACCGAAACGTACTATCCGTATAGCGCTTTGGAGTTCGGAAGAACAAGGCTTGTATGGCTCAAGAGGCTACGTTGCCAACCACTTCGGCGATCCAAAAACAATGGCATTGAAACCAGAACAAGCTAAAGTGTCTGCTTACTATAACTTAGATAACGGTACAGGTAAAATCCGTGGTGTATACTTGCAGGGCAATCAGGCTGTTGCTCCTATCTTTAAATCATGGTTAGAGCCGTTTAAGGATCTTGGTGCAAGCACGCTAACCATCAGCAACACCGGTGGTACAGATCACCTGTCGTTTGATGCAGTAGGAATCCCGGGTTTCCAATTTATTCAGGAACCAATGGACTATAACACACGTACTCACCACAGCAATCAGGATACTTACGACCGTTTGAGCGAAGACGATCTGAAACAAGCCGCAACCATCGTAGCGTCTTTCGTTTACAATACTTCGCAGCGCCCGGATATGATGCCGCGCAAAGAGTTGCCAAAGCCACCTCCGGCACCTGCCAACTAATTTTGCCAAGCAAATAAAACACGAAACCCGGCTTTTTTGCCGGGTTTCGTGTTTTATAATCAAAGATATTTCACTCGCGCGAAATTCTATTTATTTACCATTAAGCCCTTTACCTCGAAGGTGAGTTTTTCTTTCGGGTTAGTTTTTACTTCGTGTTGTTTTTTACCCTGCGCGGTATCGCCGGCCATGTGCTGCATATCGTCGGCAATAAATTGTTTTTCGGCAACACCGTCTATGATCACCTCGCGGCCTTTCAAATCAGTTGGAAGTGTAATGTCATAGTTTTTGAAGTGCGCAGCTATGATCTTGCCATTGCCTGCATCCATATCAAACCAGCCGCCTTTGCTCTTGGTAACCTGTAACACTTTGCCATAGATAACGGCGCTTGTACGCGTGCGTTTGCCCATAAAACTTTCGAGCTTACTCGCAGGCATTCGCCCAATATTGGAGGGTGATGCGCCAAACACCATTCCATGCGGCAAAGGCGTTGGCTTTTGCGCAAATACTGCTGTCGAAATTCCTATGAGCAAAACAACGGAAATAAGTTTTATTAACCCTTTCATATTCAGTTTAACAGCATTTAGCCGGTTTCGTTTAAATAATACTGCCTTTTGCACAAAAAGAAAGATGGCAAGGGGTAATAAAAATGTTAAAATATAGTTAAAGTGGCAGGCTGCAAGATTGTATAACCGATACAATGGTGTAGCTTTGCACAATAACCGGCTTTGTTTAATTTATACCGCCGCAATAATTTCAGGTAATTTAGTTTATAGCTCAGTGAAGAAAAATCTACTCGTAAAAATTACATTAACAACCGCTTTACTTTTTGTTGTATTACTGCAGTTTAGTTGCAGTAAAGATTCAAACTCAAATACAACTGCACCTACGGTTTTAACCAACAGCATACTTGCCGAAGTAACTACCACCACTGCTACCAGCGGCGGAACAATCAGCGACGGCGGCAGTTCGGTAATTACAACGGTGGGTGTTTGCTATAGCACTACTTCACAAACCCCAACAATTTCAGATACGCATACTACAGATACCCTTAGCTCTGCAAGTTTTGTGAGTAAGCTAACCGGCTTAACGGCGGGTACTACTTATTACGTACGTTCATACGCAACTAATGGTGCAGGAACTGGTTATGGCGGTGTGGTTAAATTTACCACCAGCACGCCAAGCACCGTTACAAGTGCTACTGTAAGTACTTTTGTAGGTAGTGCAACTGGCGGCCTGGTAAATGGCACCGGTACCGCTGCGCAACTATATAACCCACTTGGCATTGCCACAGATGCACAAGGCAACATATACGTGGCCGACCAGTTTAACCACGTGATCCGCAAAATAACTACCGCAGGTGTGGTAAGTACTTTCTGCGGAAGCGGTGTTAACGGCCATGCCGATGGTCCTGCTGCTACTGCTGCATTCTCGAGCCCTAACGCATTAACAGTTGATAAATCGGGTAACGTATTTGTAACAGACCAGGTAAGCAATCTGGTTATTAAGATTACGCCCGATGGTACTGCTACTACAGTTGCCGGTATTGGAGCACCGGGTTACGCCAACTCTTCTTCGCCCCTTAAAGCTGCATTTAACAACCCTAAAGGTATTGCGGTTGATGCAACAGGTAATATTTACATTGCAGATAGCGGTAACAACCGTATCCGTAAAATTGGTACCGATGGCGTAGTAAGTACGCTTGCAGGTAGCGGATATACCACACTTGTTGATGGCACTACCGGTACTGCTGCCAATTTCAATAATCCCAACGGCCTTGCTTTCGACTCTAAGGGCGATTTATATGTGTGCGATAATAACAACCACGCTATCCGTAAAATAGTACTTTCTACTACCGCTGTTACAACGTTTATAGGTAACTCGCTACAAACCAAATTGGTGGGTAACCCGGGAGCAATTGTTTTCGATAATAATGATAATCTCTTTATTACCGACGTTGTTGGCCGTGTATTAAGATTTAGCTCAACCACCAATATATTACAAGACCTTGCTGGTACAAGTGGTGTTTATGGCTTTGCCGATGGTGTTGGTACTGCGGCACAGTTTAATTCGCCATCAGGCGTAGCTGTTGTGTCAGGAACTATTTACGTATCTGATGCTAACAACAACCGTATCCGTAAAGTGGTTACTGAGAACTAAGGTTCGTATTAAAAGTTATAATAAAAGAGCCTTTCTGTTGATGCAGAAAGGCTCTTTTATTATGGTCTAATTTGTTGTCATTCAGAGCACCAGCGAAGAATCTTCTACGCTTAGCATAGCCGCTCGGTATATTCAGGAAGATCCTTCGCTGGCGCTCCGGATGACAAACTATTATTTTATCTCTCAGTCGAAAAGGGGGCGTTTTACCCAAACAATAAACTAAACACTTCCTCAATACTTGCTACCGGGATAATCTCTATAGTGTAGCGGGATAGGTCGATGCGTTGATGCTTGTCTTGTTTGGCGTTGGGTAGGTTATATTTTGAAATAAATATCTTTTCGAAACCCAATTTCTGGGCCTCTGCAATACGTTGCTCCACGCGGTTAACCGCGCGGATTTCTCCCGATAAACCAAGCTCTCCTGCAAAGCACGTTTTAAACGGTATCGGCATATCCTCGTGCGAGGATATGATGGCAGCTGCCAAACCCAGGTCGATGGCAGGGTCTTCTACCCGGATACCTCCTGTAATATTCAGAAATACATCTTTGGCTCCTAATCTAAAGCCACAGCGTTTTTCTAACACAGCTAATAACATATTCATTCGACGGGTATCGAAGCCCGTAGCCGAGCGCTGAGGCGTGCCATAGGGCGAGGTGCTCACCAATGCCTGTGTTTCTATCAGCATTGGGCGCATACCCTCTAGGGTTGCCGAAATTGTGATACCACTCAAGGGCTCATCGCGTTGCGAAAGCAGGATCTCCGACGGGTTGGATACTTCCCGCAAGCCTACTCCCAGCATTTCGTAAATACCCAACTCAGATGCCGAGCCGAAACGGTTCTTAACAGCCCGCAAAATGCGGTATACATGGTGACGGTCGCCTTCAAACTGCAGCACGGTATCAACCATGTGTTCTAATATTTTAGGGCCGGCAATCATGCCATCTTTGGTAATATGGCCTATCAATATCACTGGTGTGCCGCTCTCTTTGGCAAAACGCAATAACTCGGCAGTACATTCGCGCACTTGCGATACACTCCCCGGCGTAGATTCGATATGGGAGGAGTATAGGGTTTGTATAGAGTCTATCACCACCAGTTCGGGTTCCAGTTGCTCTATCTGTTTAAATATGTTTTGGGTAGAGGTTTCGGTAAGGATGAAACAGCCACTGGCCCCCCCGCCCCCTAAAGGGGGAGTAGAAGTTTCGTTTTGCAGATTAACACCCCCTTTAGGGGGCAGGGGGCTTAATCGCTCCGCCCTCATCTTAATCTGTTTCTCGCTTTCCTCGCCCGATACATAAAGCACCTTTAGCTTAGGCATGTTGAGTGCAAGCTGTAGCATCAGGGTAGATTTACCGATACCCGGTTCTCCGCCTATTAATATTAATGAGCCTGCTACAATGCCGCCACCCAATACACGGTTAAACTCGGCATCGGGGGTTACATAGCGCTGTTCTTCATGTACGGTGATATCGTGCACGGCAATGGCTTTATTGGCGCGTTGTTGAGTGGTAGAGCCTGTGTTTTTCCAATCGGGGATGGATGCGTTGGGCTTCTCTATAATTTCTTCTACAAAAGTATTCCACTGCTGGCACGATGGGCATTTGCCCAGCCATTTAGCCGACTCGTAGCCACAGCTTTGGCAGAAATAGGATGTTTTAACTTTAGCCATGTTTTAAATGTGCAGATGTGCAAGCGTGCAGATGTGCAAGCGTGCAAATATGCAGATGATTTTGGCTTAAAGGTAATAATAATGCTAATTATATTAGTAGTATTATATTGAAAAAGTACCGCCCCATAATTCGCGACATTAGCCGTTAACTCCTATGTCTTCTTAGGGCCGGCTTCTTAATTTCTTCTCTCAGTTCCTGATCACTTTTCTTTCTGTATACAGGCTTGGGAGAATATTCTGAAAGGTTCAAACTGTAAATAAAAAGGGCTAATATCATAATAAAGATCGAGGCAATCCACCCCATAGTGCTATCCTCCATTTCTCCTTCTCTACTTCTCGACACTAAGAAAAGTACCGGAAGCGATAGTAGTAAAAGCAATGCGGTAACCGTTCGCAAACCATTAACTAATATTTTTCGGTGCATATTTTAGGTGTGACGCTGTTTAATACTATTTTTTGCCTAAGCAATCGGCGGGCGAGGTTTTACAACCTCCAATTATTACCGATAAAAGAGCTGCAAGTATAATCAACTGCTTAATTAACTATTTTTTATTTCGTAAATCAATTCTACCATACCATTCTTGTAGGGTGTTACATTTTTGAGGTGCAGGGGCTGGTCGTGTTCTATTTGCTTAAACAACCTTAATCCCTCACCTAAAATTACAGGTATAATGGATACCCTGATCTCATCGGCCAGTTTTAAATTAATGAAATCTTTCGCCAGTTCGGCCCCGCCCACCAGCCACACATTTTTGTAATGAGGTTTTAAACGGTTGTTCACCAGTTGGTTTAAATCGCCTGAATAAATTTCGACGGACTGCCGTTCAACAGGCAGATCGCGATGGGTTAATACAATGGTCGGCTTATCGCCGTAAGCCCAGCCATAATTTTTCGAAAGCTCCAGAGCAAGCTCATAAGTAGCGGCGCCCATTACGTAACAATCTATAGCTTTAAGAAATTCTACTCTCTCGCTGTCGGTTATGTTAACGCCGTTCTCGTAGCGGTCGGGAGTATCGAACCAGGCAATACTATTATCTGGTTTAGCGATAATACCGTCGAGGCTCATAACCATGTGTATTGTTATTTTAAACTCGTCCGCTATCATTAAGGAATAGTTAAGGTTTACGGATAAATAGGATTTCGGCAATCCAATTTACAAAAAAAAACAGTGCTGGGATATAAGAGGCATTTTTATGCGCTGTTTGCGTGTAAAGCAGCACATATTGTGGAATAATAATTGCCTTGATTAACCTTAACAACCAATTTAAAAACTTATGAACGTTAAGAAAATGTGGGCTAACCTGGCCGTAGAAGACGTGGAACGCACAAATAAATTTTATACCACGCTTGGCTTTAAGCCTAATGGTCCGCACAGCTCGAAAGAACTTGTTAGTTTCTTTTTCGGCGACGATAATTTTATCATGCACTTTTTTTTGAAAGACAGCCTGCAACCAGCCATGAAGGGCGACTTAGCCGATCTGAAAAAGGGGAATGAAATTATATTTACCCTCGCGGCTCAAAGTAAGGCTGAGGCAGATGCATGGGCGGACGAAATTAAAGTGGCGGGCGGCACCCTGGTTTCACAACCCGAAGAATTTGGCCCGGGTTACTACGGTTTTGTTTTTTCCGACCCGGATGGACATAAGTTTAATGTATTTTTTATGGAGGGTATGAAATGATAGATCCTCAAATTAAAATGATAATTTAGAGAGCATCAATACGCTTCTCATGCTCAATAAACGAATACTTACTATTTGCTGTTTATGTTTAACGGCTGCATTTTTAGGTTTTCGCCTGGTAGGCAATAATAGCTACAATATTATTTTTATTGGCGATAGTATTACCGAAGCCCGGATGGTTCCGGATGCCAGTACGCAAGGGCCGGCCGCACAGGCCGCCACTTACTTAACAGGCACCGGTAAATTTAAAAGCATCCACTTTAATAACCAGGGGCGCAGCGGTTTTACCACTTTAGACTTTTTGCCGACAGAAAATAATGCTTACCCGAAAGTTGTTAAAGCAGCCGATGAGTTTTATAGAGATCAGTCGGCTACGTTAGTATTTAGCATAATGCTGGGCACTAATGATAGTGCCGTAAAAGGTACGCACGGCGCACCGGTATCGCCCGAAAACTACAAGGCCAACCTTAAGAGCATTGCCGATAGCTTGCTTAGTCGTTACGCTAATTGTAAGATTATTATTAACGAGCCTTTGTGGTATAGCGACAGCACCCAAAATGGCGCAGTTTATTTGATAGAAGGCCGAAACCGTTTGTTAAGCTATGTACCGCAGATTAAAGCGCTGGTAAAAGAATATAAAAGCCTACTTCCCGGTCAGGTTTTTTTAGGGGACGAAAAAGCATACGCCTATTTCAGCAAGAACTACCTTACGGATATGCATGCCGAACACGGGCCTATCGGAACCTTCTATCTGCATCCAAATCAAAAAGGTTCGGCGGCGTTGGGCGAGTTTTGGGGTAAAGCTATTGCTAAGGTGTTGAATTAAGTAATTACTTTATACCTTTTTCCAGCTTCGCATTTTGCCCGGCCTGAATGAGCCACACGCCATCTCGCTTCGTCAGCACGATCATTCGTCTGAACTCAAAAGTTTCACCCGGATAGCGGGTATCATCTGTTAAGCCGGTCCGTACGTGTGCTACGGCAACATCTGGTTTTAAATATTGTATATCTTCCACCGCACGGGTGTAATAATGGCTTATCTTAAAATAAGTATTATGCGTTGTTCGGTAATGATCTTCAATATCCTGCCTGCCTATATAATAAGCACCAAACCAATTTACCCAAGTGGCGTCGGTACGGTAGTTCGCAGCCAGAGCTTTGGGGTCATGGTGGTTCCAGGCATCTTCGTAGTTTTTAACTAACTGCCTTATCGCGGTGTTCTCTTTCAGTGTATCTATCTGTTGGGCCGAGGCGGGTTTAAGTGCGAAACTCAAAAGCGACACGGTGATAAATAACAAGGTGTTGATTTTCATGGTATAGTGGCTTTAAATAAATGTAGCCACTATTTATCTCATTATCGATTTGTGTACTGAAAGTGTAACCGTTATTGGTTAGCGTGGTGTAACCTAAAATTATTACGCGTTATGTTTCATCAAATTTTTGGCTCCAAGAAGAGCTAGCAGCGTAACAGTTGATGCCGCCGTTAAATAATAACCCACATAAGGAAGGCCATAGTTGTGGGCTAAAGTAGTTGCCAGGTATGGCGTTAATGATGCCCCTAAAATGCCAGCCAGCGTAAAGGCCAGGGAAGCACCCGTATAACGTACAGCTGCGGGGAAAATACCTGCAAGCGCAGTACCTATAGGGCCATAAGTAAGCCCCATCAGGAACATGCCTACCGATAGGAATATCGCTGTTATAACCAAATTGCCGGTACTAAAAAACGGTGCAAAAATAAGCCCGAATATGATGATGCAAACAGTTGCCGCAATAAGCATTTTGTTGCGGCCGTAGCTGTCGGCCAGTTTAGCCGAAAGTGGGATGCCCAAACCAAAGAATAGCATAGAGATCATCTGAATGATCAGGAAAGTACTTTTGGGAATATGCAGCGCCGAAGTGCCCCAGCTTAGGGTAAACACGGTCATTAAATAAAACAGCAAGAAAGTGGTAATGGTTGCTAGTGTTCCTAAGGTAATAGCAGCCGTATGTTTAACAAAAACATCGGCAAAGGGCACTTTAGAACGCTCGTTATTGTCTATAATTTTCGAGAACTCTGGCGTTTCGGATATTTTTAGCCGAATATATAAACCCAGCCAAACCAGCAGTGCACTGGCAATAAAAGGGATGCGCCAGCCATAACCTATAAAGGCCTCTTCGCTCATACATTTGCTTAGGATAAAGAAACAACCGCTTGATAACAAAAACCCAATTGGTGCCCCTAATTGCGGAAACATGCCGTACCAGGCTTTTTTGTGTGCGGGGGCATTTTCTGTAGCTAATAGTACAGCACCACCCCATTCGCCGCCAAGGCCAAGCCCCTGGCCAAAGCGAAACACTGCTAACAGAATTGGCGCTGCAATACCGATAGCATTATAGCCTGGTAAAAGCCCGATCGCTACAGTTGATGGCCCCATGGTTAATAAGGCAGCAACAAGCGTAGCTTTACGGCCTTTACGGTCGCCGAAGTGACCGAATATTGCTGCACCCAGTGGCCGCGCAAAAAAGGCCAAAGCAAAGGTAGCTAGCGACTCCAGTGTGGCCGAAGTAGGATCAGCCGTTGGGAAAAACAATTTGGGGAATACCAACACCGCAGCGGTGGCATATATGTAAAAATCAAAAAACTCAATGGTGGTGCCGATGAGGCTTGCAGTAAGAATTCTACTAACCGGGTTTCCGGGGGCAGGTTGCTGGTTCATAGCCTCAAACTTATCAAATTTGAGGGAATACGCAAATTGAACCGTTCTACATCTGAGGTAAATTTTTAATAGAGAAAAACAATCACCCGTCCCTTCACGCATTAATTATTTGTTAAATCTCATTTTTTCTGTAACACAACCGGGTAATTGGTAGTCTTGTAGTTTATGAAACTACTGCCCCCGTTTTTCTTAATCTTATTTGTGGTGTTATTTTTCAATTTTGCCAATGCGCAAACCGCTGGCGGCAAAATATCAGGATCGGTTTTAGATGAAGTCAAAAAGCCACTCGACGGTGCAACCGTGATCTTGTTTACCGCCAAAGATTCGGTAGTGACAAGTACCCAATTGGTTAAGCAGGATGGTAGTTTCGCTTTTCAAAACTTAAAAAGCAATACCTATTTCATAAAGGCCACCTTTATGGGTTATAAAAACTACCGGAGCGGCTTGGTGGAAGTCGGACAGCAAAAAGCGGTTAATTTACCTGCTTTTGTTTTATCGCCCGCAGGTAAAACATTGAATGAAGTATCGGTAACCGCACAAAAATCTTTTGTACAACAAAAGGTCGACCGTACGGTGGTTAACGTTGGGGCACTGATATCCAATACCGGCGCCAATGCTTTAGAGGTGCTGGCCAAAAGTCCCGGTGTACAGGTAGATGCCGATGGTAACATTACCTTTAAGGGTAAAAGCGGCGTAATGGTAATGATTGATGATAAGCCAACCTACCTTTCTGCGGCTAACCTGGCAACTTATTTACGCTCATTACCTTCATCTTCTTTAGACCAGATTGAGTTAATGGATAACCCTCCCGCAAAATATGATGCCGCAGGAAATGCGGGTGTAATCAACATCAAAACCAAAAAGAACAGCGTTAAAGGTTTTAATGCAGTGGCGTCGGCTAACATTGCGCAAGGTTTTTATGGCCGTACCAGCGAAAGCCTTAATTTTAATTATCGTGTAGATAAGGTGAACCTGTTTGCAAACCTCTCGTACGATTATCAAAAAACTTTCAGAAGGCTGGAGATCGACCGCAATTATTTTGATGCCAACGGTGTGCAAACCTCATCCCTGGCGGATATTTCTTATTTCAGACCCACAAATCATAATACTAATGTTAAAGTTGGGATGGATTATTACATGTCGCCTAAAACTACCTGGGGCGTGGTATTTACCGGCAACTGGTCGCCAGAGCATGATAGCAGCCCGGTTTTTAGTATGCTTTACGGACAGGACGGCCAATTGGATTCTACCATTAACACCCTCAATACCTCCAAAAGTAAATTTAGCAGCAAAGGCGTAAACTTAAACTATACCCATAAGTACGATAGTACCGGCAGGGTATTTTCATTTGATCTGGACTATATCCGCGATATATCTAATGGCGAGCAGGAGTTTGTTAACAACACTTACTTGCCCGATGGTACGCTAACCAATTCGCAAACAATAACCGATAACCTACCCTCTACCATAAATATTTACTCTGCCAAGGCAGATTATACTCACCCGTTAAGAGGCAAGGCAAAGTTTGAGGCGGGGGTTAAAAGCAGCTACGTAAATACAGATAATGCTGCCAACTATTTTAACCTGGTTGACGGGGTAAGCACTATAGACTATAATAACACCAACCGGTTTTTGTATAAAGAGAACATCAATGCTGCTTACATCAATTTTAACAAAACCTTAGGCCGGTTCGACATACAAACAGGCTTGCGTTTAGAGAATACAAACGGCACAGGGCATCAACTAGGAAACGCGCAAAAGCCGGATTCGTCCTTTGTTAACCATTATACCAATTTGTTTCCAACGGCTTATCTTTCGTATAAACTCGATACAGCTGGTCATAATGTGCTGGTTGCTTCGTACGGTCGCCGTATAGGCAGGCCGAATTATGGAAGCTTAAACCCTTTTACATTTTTTGTAGATAAGTTCACTTATTTCTCGGGTAACCCTTTTCTTAAACCTCAGTTTACTGATAATTATAAACTGGCCTATAATTATAAAAGCCTGTTTACGCTTGCTGTTTCATACAACTTAACAACAGATGTGCAAAATGAAACCATTCATAAGAGTGGTGACGTGTTTATAAGCACAACCGGCAATATAGGGCAACAAAAGACACTGGATTTCTCTGCCAATACCAACCTGCAACCCACCAAATGGTGGACCGTAAATTTGTATGCCGAAGTATATAATAATACTTACGAGGGCGAATTTTATTCCGGCTATCTGCATCAATCTCAATATACCTTCGGGGCCAATGGCAGTAATCAATTTACGCTATCAAAAACCTGGAGTGCCGAGATAAGCGGTTTTTATAATACTGGTGGTACTTATGGGCAGTTTGTTTCTATACCAACCGGCATGCTTAACGCTGCGATCCAGAAAAAGATATTGAATAACAAGGGCTCCATAAGGTTTAACATGCGCGATATATTTCATTCGTTTAGCCCCAGCGGAACTATAACCAATATTGAAGGCGCTACGGCAACCTATCATAACTTTGTGGATACACAGGTGGCCACCCTTACTTTTACTTATAGTTTCGGAAAGCTAACCAACACGCCGTCTAAACGGGATACCGGCGGCGCCGATAGCGAACAAGGCAGAGCGCATTAATGTGATGGCTGCCAATGGGTATGTATAATGAAAGTCTCAATCTTTTGATCGAGACTTTCATTATACACAGGTAGCCTTAGAAAAAGCCAGGGAAGGGGTAAGAAAATGATAGAGTTTGTAAATGAACCCCGCAGGCTTGCTAAGCAAGGCGCTGCGGGGAGGCAACCGCTACGTTACAGCTCTTTTTCAGCGAACATCTTTGCGTCGCGGGTATTCTTTTGCACAGCAATTGCCGAAAACATACTTAGAGAGAAAGCCATTGCGTAGAAGCCTTTTTCGCTTAGCGTAATATGGGCATTCCACAGGCCAATGGTTAATAGTATCATCGATGCAATAGTGGCAAACCAGCTCAGCCCGTAATAAAGTTCGGTAACGGCAAGTCCTTCAGCCCTGTCTCTTACGCTTTTTTGTACAGAGATTACTGCGAACAAGCCAAATAATAAAATGGTGAAATAATAACCTTTTTCGTTCAACTCGATACTGGCATTCCATAGGCCTATGCAATATCCTACGGTTCCCGTTAATAAAGCAAACCAGGATGCGCCGATAAACGCAGCGGTTGGTTTAAATGGGTTTCTAACGTTTTCGACATTTCTTGCAATCGATGAGTTCTCTTCTGTTTTGTGTTGTAGCGGTTCCATATTTATTTTGTTTTAGTGATTAATATGGAAGCTAATGTCGGCTGCAAAATGGAGCAGGTAAAGTCAGATTTATAAAATTACTGACGATATAAATCTGTAATTATTTTACCTTTAGGTACCGTTTGTTTATTTGTATGGATTCACTGTCTGACTTAATTAATTTACTAAATAATGCCGAAAAAAAGCTGTTCAGGCAATCTGTACAACGTAAAAACAAAAGAGACGACGTAAAAAACCTGCATCTGTTTGATTTGATAGAAACTGACGATATAGATGGCTTAAATAAGCTTTACAAATCAGCAAAAAATAAAGATGCTTACCATGCTTTGCGTAAACGGCTACAAGATAATTTGCTGCTGTTTTTATCGCAGAGAATCTTTGAGAATGGTCATTCCGATAGTTATGATGCACTGCGCCTGCTCGTAGTGGGGCGCTTTTTGTTAGAAAATGATGTGGTGAAGGTTGGGTTTAAATGTTTGGATAAAGCTGAGCGGCTGGCCGAACATCTGGAGCAATTTAATTTGTTAAACGAGCTATTACTTTTGAAGATACAGTATGCCCATTTAAAGGGCGCAGAAAACTTTGAAGCTTTAACCGCACGTTTCCTGCAGAACCAATTGGATATGCAACGCGAAGCCAAACTCAATATAGCTTATGCTTTTTTGAGGCAGGAGTTGCAGGAAATACATCTAAAAGGAAAGGTTGTTAATTTGACTGCCTTAATGCTTACAACAATTCGGAAATACAAAATCTCCGAAAAGGATTTGATGACCTATAAATCCATTTATCAAATTCTTTTCATTGCGAATGAATATGCGGCGATACAGCAGAATTACGAATTGATAGAGCGTTACATCAACCGAACCAATCAATTTATAGAGGGGCGGTCATATAAAAAGGAATCTCATCTTTTTTACCATATATCTATCTTGTATTTCTTAGCGAATTTTCATCTAAGGCGAAAGGATTTCGGTCGGAGCGGGTCTTACCTTGCGGAAATGATGGATTTAATGGTGGCGGATAATCGCTATCATACATTATTTTATTTACGCCACCAGTTACTTTCTGCACTCAATTTATTCTTTACGGACTTTGCTGAAGACGCGATTGCGCTTTTGCAGCAATCATTATCAGGTGCAAAGCATGCCTCTAAACCAGAAGATATCGAAGATTTACGCATATGCCTTACCATGTTTTTAGCCCTGTGTAATGATCGCGGAAGTTTGAAGCAACTTACATTATTGACGCGTACCGATGCGTGGTACGAAAAAAAAATGGGCATGTTATGGACTATTAGAAAAAATCTGATGGAAATTTTGGTTCAGGCGCAGTTTTCCAACATTGAGCTTGCCATGTCTCGGTTAAACAGCTTCCGAAGGCGATATAAGAAGTATCTGTTGAAAACATCGGAAGAGCGAGTGCTGGTATATCTGAGGCTGGTTGAAAAATACCTGCAAAAGCCCGACGTGGTTTTTGAGTCAATATACCAGAAATCAGTTTTAAATCAGCTTGATAAGAAAGAAAACGACGATATCTTTACTTTGAGTTTCATTGCCTGGTTGATAGCTCGTTGGGAGAAAAAAACAGCGTGTAAAGTTGTTTTATCACTCGTTCAGCATCGGTAGTAGGTTTGCCTGTCTGAATGCATATCTTTGATTTCAGAGGCCAGCCAATGCGAAAAAAGTCTAATAGAATCCCTATAAATAGCTTCGGCAACGAACCTGGAGAGCGCATTACTATCGACAGGGTTTCTTTTAAATCTTTGCCGCCTTTAGGAGAATGGGAACAACCCGAACGGCATGACCGGCATTCCTTCTTTTTATTGGAAAAAGGCAGCGTTAGTATGGAAATTGATTTCCAGGTATATGACATCCAAGCTCCGGCGCTCATCTATATGCACCCTGATCAGGTACACCGGATCATTGGATATCAAGAAGTAACGGTCTGTGCCTGGGCTTTAGATTATGATTATCTAAATAATGATCTTTTAAAGCAGCTTGAAGATATTTCTCCCGCCAGCCCAAGCCCACTTAACGACGACCAGTTTATTTTGATTTCGGACACCACCTCTTTATTAATGAAATTCTGGCAAAGGAAAAATGTTCCGTTATATCATTTATTATTAAGGGAACAAGGAAACGCGCTTATTGCCCTTGTGGTCTCTTTTTTTCTCGAAAAAATAGGTCCTAATGAACATCAGAGCAGGCAGGAACAAATAACCAGGAGCTTTCGGCAACAACTCGCGCTAAGTTTTGCCGAGAAGAAACGCCCTGCGGATTATGCGGAAGCGCTGCATATCTCTATGCCCTATCTCAACGAATGCGTTAAAAATACAACCGGGCAACCTGTCTCGAGGCACATTCAGGAACGCGTAATTTTGGAAGCCAAGCGGCAGCTTTATCATTCCGGCCAATCGTTGAAAGAGATAGCTATAGCTTTGGGGTACGATGATTACCCTTACTTTTCGAGGTTGTTTACAAAGATTACGGGTATGTCGCCTATAGCCTTCAGGCAGCAAAACCTCGATTAGTCCAAGTCTTTCCTGGTTTATGCCTATTTCGCTGCATCCCTTTACTGTTCCTTTGCATCAACAAGAAGGTATTTAAAATGGCGAAGCATTATAAAAGAGTACTAATTTCCGGCGCAAGCTTTGCCGGGCTTTCTACAGCTTACTGGATGAACCGGTTCGGGTATCAGGTAACTGTCGTAGAAATTGCGACGGGTTTAAAAAAGGGTGGCACTCCCGTTAATATACTGGGCAAAACCATCGACATAGTGCATAACATGGGGCTGTTTGAGCAAATCTATGCTAATAGGCTTCGGATGGAAAGAGTAGAGTTCAAAAATGCGGACGATATTACCCAACTAACAGATCATCACGAGCACCATGAACAGGAAGAATATGAGGTGGAAAGAGATTTCTTACTACAGTTGATGCACGGGTTGGTGAGGGACAAGGTTGAATTTATCTATGGCGAAACCATCATCGGGTTAAATGAAGATGACGAGCAAATGCATGTCACATTTAAAAATAGCGAGCCCCGGTCGTTCGACCTGGTATTCGGATGCGATGGGATCCATTCCGTAGTACGCAACTTATGGTTTGGTGAAGAAAAAGAGTTCTCCCTTTTTCTTCAGGCTTATTTCTCCATCACTATTGTTGATAAACTGCTGATTCCGGAAAATACTACCCAACTGTATAGCGAGGTGGGCAAAACGGTGATGCTGAATGCCTATAACGGAAAAACTGATATCTGCTTCGCCTATTTTTCGCAAAAAGAAGTGCAGTATGATTACCGCAACGAAACGCAGATGCGCAATATGATCGCCGAGCAATATAAAAATTCGGGTTGGCGCTGCCGCGAATTGCTGAAAGAAATCAGGCAATCCGAATCTTTTTATTTCGACAAACTTTGCCAGATGAAAATGCCCTCATGGACAAAAGGCAGGGTAGCGCTGGTTGGCGATGCCGGCTATTGCCCGTCGCCTGCTGCGGGCAGGGGCGGATCACTGGCCATCGACGGTGCAGCTGCACTGGCCGACTCTTTTGGGAAACATAACGGAAATTTTGAACTTGCTTTTCAGGAGTACAATACAAGTCTTCGCCCGTTTATTGAGCAGGTGCAATCTGAAGTAGTAGATTTTGGCCTAGATATACTGATCCCTAAAACGGAAGAGGCGATTATTAAACGGAACCGACAAGGATTCAGTTTTTAATATTATTGAACATATCAGCGTCACGGCAATACTAATTTGCAGAATAGTACAAACGCAAAAAAGCCTCAGATTTTCATCTAAGGCTTTTTTTCTGGGTAGCGGGAACAAGGCTAAGTTCGAATACCTTAGCTTTATTTTCTAAATCGATTACAGGCTAATTATATTTTATCTGCCAATAATTTTCCTGGTTACGAAGTTTTCAAAAAAAGAGCTCCTATATGAACCACCAATTGGTATTTCATATTTCCTTATCAGCACCGTATTGTTATCGAATGAATCAATCTCCTTTACATTGATCAAATACGATTTTCCAATCCTTGCAAAAATATCTTGTGGCAACTGTTCGTAAATAGTCTTGATGTTCATTGCTGTCATAATTCGTTGATCTTCTGTTTGCATTACTACATAATCTTTCAGCCCTTCAATAAAAAGGATATCCTTAAAATATATTTTAACAAACTTTCTTTCCGATTTTACAAAGAAATAATCATCCCCCTTATTTTGAACTTCGGTTTTAGCAACCTCGCCCTGTAATAATTTATGATAGACAAAAGCTTTATTAACTGCTTTTTTAAAGCGTTCTTCTTTTACCGGTTTTACCAGGTAATCAATTGCATCGAGTTCAAATCCTTCTAGTGCATATTCTGGGTAAGCAGTTGTAAATATCACAAGGGTTTTCTCTGGTATTGTTTTGGCAAATTCAATTCCATTCATCCCCGGCATTTCTATATCCAAAAAGATAAGATCAATACCTGATTCCTCTATATATTTTGAAGCGGTTAACGCACTATTGAATGTTTCTGCCACCTCTAAATTGGGTGTTTTCATGGCTAAAAGCTGTATTGCTTCTCTCGCTAAGGGCTCGTCATCAACAATAATTGCTTTCATATTTTTATCGTTAAATGCACATTAAAGGTTTCGGTGTTATCCATGATCCGTAGTTGGTGCCTGCCCGGATAGAGTAATTCTAACCTTCGCTTTACGTTTGCCAATCCTAAGCCACCGCTGCCATTACGTTTAGCCTTTATCCTTGGTTTAGAATTAATACAATGGAAATTTAGCTCTTTGGCTACAACCGCAAAGAATATATATACAAATGAACGTTCCTCAGCATCAATATTGTGCTTAACCGCATTTTCAACAAAAGTTATGAATAGCAATGGTGCAATCTCGATGCCCTTCAATGGGCCTTCCTGTGTAATAGTAAAATCAAAGTTATCCCGCCGTATTTTTTCCAGGTTTAAAAAATCTTCTAAAAAGTGAATTTCCGAACTTAAAAAGATTTTACCGCGGGCACTGTCGTACAATTGGTATCGTAAAAGATCGCTTAATTTCATTAATACCTGAGATGCTTTTTCGGGATCTTTATGGATTAATACATTAGCATTATTTAAGGTATTAAATAGAAAATGGGGGTTAATCTGTTTTTTTAGGTTCTCCAATTCCGATTGTATTGTTGCTGTTTCCAATTCATTGATCCGTTGAGAGTCCGTTATCCAACGTTGGAAGAGTTTTACCGCCGCCGAGGCGCCCATCAATACCGCAAATATTAAATAGAATGCTACCCAGTTCTGCTCTTTAATTGGATAAGTTTGCCCGAAATAATTAATAATAAAAAGCCGCGAATAATAGCCTACTACGTGGGCCAGGGTAAATAAACCCACACTCCATAAAAAATAGCCAAAGTAGTTATCCTTGAAAAGTAATTTTGGCACCAGCCAATACATATTAAGATATAATAAAGAAAGCACAATTAACAATATGCTGATCTTTACATATATATCTGCAGGACCAATAAAATCCATTTTGCCATTGTAAAAAGCAATACCCAACACAATGATTAAGAGTAAATGCCGCAACACCTTGTACCGCGGTTCTACAATTAATCTCAGGATAATATCATTGTTAAAAGTTTTTACCCTATTTATCGACCCCATATTATCTACGTTAAACAATTTTGAAGTTAGATAATCCTGCTTGTCTGTATTATCCTATTATACCAAATCCTTTATTTTTTATACCAAATAAAAATACAAGGCGCGGTTGCTCAATGAAAATTAAAAAGAATCAGACGAAAATGAGATTTCGCAAATTATAGTTCTATACCATATAATATCATTGGTATAATAAATAAAGTGTTTGGTATAATATGAAAAATTGGCATAGCTACTACGTATAGGTTTGCGTCAAATTTGAACACCCATGCCCAAACCCCTTTTATTTTTTGTTCCGCTTTTATTGCTTACAGTTGTTGCCTTCGGCCAAAAAAGAGTAACCATCAGCGGTACGATTAAAGACGCCTCCACAGGTGAAACCCTTATTGGCGCAACAGTACGTATTAAAGAGCTGCCACAAAGTGGTACATCCAGCAACAATTTCGGATTCTATTCGCTTTCGGCCCCCGAGGGCGATTATACACTTATCTATTCTTACATCGGGTATGAATCTCATATTAAACAAGTATCGTTACATAAAGCACAGGCATCAGACATCAAACTGGAGGCTAAAAGCACTTTAAGTGAAGTGGTAATCAGTTCTAATCGTCCCAATAATGATCAGATCGTTTCGCCCCAGATGGGTGTAGAAAAACTAAACATGTCGCAGATTAACAAAGTGCCGGTTGTGTTGGGCGAAAAAGATATTCTGAAAACCATTGCATTAATGCCCGGCGTAAAATCAGCAGGCGAAGGCAATACAGGCTTCTACGTGCGTGGTGGTTCTTCCGACCAGAACCTCATATTACTGGATGGTGCTCCTGTATATAATGCGTCGCACTTGTTCGGTATCTTCTCCACTTTCAACTCCGATGCCATTAAAGGTGTGGATATATACAAAGGAGGCATGCCGGCAGAATACGGCGGCAGGCTTTCATCTGTGCTGGATGTAAACATGAACGACGGTAACAGTAAAAACTTTACGGTACAGGGCGGGTTGGGACTAATTGCCTCACGGTTAAAAGTGGAAGGGCCGATTGACAGCGGCAAAGGGTCATATATGGTTAGTGCCAGAAGAACCTATGTTGATGTGTTTACCAAACTTTCAAAAGATTCGTCCATCAAAGGTAGCTCGTTGTATTTCTACGATGTGAACGCCAAACTCAATTATCATTTCAACCAAAATAACGCCATTTTCCTTTCGGGATATTTTGGGAAGGATGTTATCGGGCTGGACAATATCTTCGGCACCAATTGGGGGAACAAAACCGGTACCATCAGGTTCAATCACATTTTTAGCCCTAAGCTGTTTTCAAACACTTCGTTGATTTATAGTAACTACAATTATGTGATTCAAAGTTTTGAGAGCAATAACAGTTTCGAAGCTACTTCTAAAATAAACGACCTGAATTTTAAACAAGATTTTCAGTATGCCGCCAGCGATAATCACCGGATAAAGTTTGGTATCAACGTGATCCATCATGCTATTGCGCCTGGCAATATATCATCGTCAACAAATACGGTTAACGATATTAACGTAGAGCAACGTTATGGGCTTGAGAGCGCTGCTTATGTAAGCGACGAATGGAAAGCGAGTAATAAGTTAAGCATACTTTATGGTATCAGGTTTAGCGATTTCTCTTTATTCGGTCCGGGGTCATTCAGTACCTATGATGCGTTAGGAAATGTGAACACGACTAAAACTTACGGATCTGGTAGTGTTGTAAAAAATTACTTTAATCCTGAGCCGAGGTTCTCTGCCAATTATCAGCTGGATAGTGTAAGCTCGCTTAAATTCTCTTATAGCCGAAATACACAGAATATACACCTGCTTACCAACTCTACCACAAGTTCGCCTACCGATCTGTATGTAATGAGCAGCAATAATATTAAACCCGAAATCGCAGATCAGGTTTCTACCGGCTGGTTCAGAAATTTTGATAATAACCTTTTCGAATTCTCGGCAGAGGTGTATTATAAATGGATGCAAAACCAGATCAATTATAAAGACGGTGCACAGCTGATTGCTAACCAGAATGTAGAATCGCAATTAGTTTATGGTTCCGGCAGGGCTTACGGACTGGAGTTATTTCTGAAGAAAAAATATGGCAAGTTTAACGGCTGGGTTGGCTATACCCTATCAAAAACAGAAGATAAGTTTGCTGCTATAAATAATGGCAATTATTTCGCGGCACCGCAAGATCGTCGGAATGATCTTTCATTAGTTGGTATTTACCAACTCACTAAACGCTGGTCGTTTTCGGGCTCCTTTGTTTACAGCACTGGCCAGGCAGTTACTTATCCAACAGGTAAATACGAGGTCGGTGGATTAACCACATTCTCCTACTCGGCTCGCAATGCATCGCGCGAACCAGCCATTAATCGTTTGGATATTGGCGCTACACTGGAAGGCAAGCAACATAAAAAATATCACTCCAGCTGGACGTTTAGCATTTACAACCTATACGGCAGCCGCGAACCGTATTCTATCACCTTCAGGGATAGTAAAACCATGCCTAATACCACAGAAGCTGTAGAAACCAGCATTTTCGCAACACCAATACCATCAGTAACCTGGAACTTCAAATTTTAACTCAGATGAAACACATTAAATTTTATACACTGATCGCTTGTTTACTGCTGTTCGTTTCGTCATGCACAAAGGTTGTTGATCTAAAACTAAATGATGAAAGCGGTAAACTGGTTATCGAAGGTAATATTACCAATGGCACAGACTCGCAGGTGTTTAAATTAAGCACTAATGTGCCATTCACCAGTACCAACACTTATCCTACCGTAACCGGTGCAACAGTAACTGTAACCGATCAATCAGGCAATAGCTATCCGTTTACAGAAGGGCCGTCGGGCACTTATACTAATAATCAGTTAACCGGGGTGCCGGGCAATACTTATACTATGACAGTGCTTATTAAAGGTACTACCTACACGGCTGTTTCAACCATGCCGCAGGTTGTTAGTTTAGATTCTCTAAGCTCACAAAATGAGCCGGCAAGCAGCGGCAGTAACCCCAAAAAGCAAATTACTGTTTACTATCATGATCCTGCCAGGATTGCTAATCAGTACCGTTTTGTTGAGTATGTAAACGGCGTGCAGGTGAAAGATGTTTTTGTAGCCGATGACCAGTTTAATAACGGGCTAGCCACCAACATGGTTCTTCGCGGCGGAGATGGTGACAGCGGCGCTATACACGTGGGCGATACGGTGACTGTGGAAATGCAATGCATAGATGATCCTATTTATCTGTACTGGCTTACCTTATCGCAGCAATCACAGGTTGGGCCGGGTGGCAGCGTTACACCATCCGATCCGCCGACAAATATTATACCTGTTTCTTTAGGATACTTTAGTGCTCATTCCACACAAAGCAAAAGTATTATTGCCAAGTAGTGTTGAGTTACGGACTAAATATTCACAAAAACCGCCGAAAGCAAATTTACCAATTGAAATGCTCGCTATCCGGATAGCATCATTAGTTATTCAAAGTTTTATTCAAAGTTTAGTGGGATTTCAGAAAGATTAAAATGTACTATTTTCATACTTGCGATAATCCCTATTACCTACCGGATGGTACTCGAAACGAAAGAAGGCTTTATTGCTCGGAAACGTAGTGCGAAATTTAGCTAAACGCAAAAAAGCCTCAGATTTTCATCTAAGGCTTTTCTTTTCTGGGTAGCGGGAACAGGACTCGAACCTATGACCTTCGGGTTATGAGCCCGACGAGCTACCAACTGCTCCATCCCGCGCTATATTGGACTGCAAAGGTAGAATAAGTTTCTGCTTAAGCAGCAGAAACCTGTGTTTATTTTGTGTCATTAATGATGTAGCTTGTTACTCGACTGATAACTAACCGAATAATCTTTGCTGTCGTCCGTTTCTTCACGGCCGGTTTTGGTATTTAGCTTCAGTGGCTTTTGCATAAGCAAGGTATCTTGTAGTTTAAACTTCAGGTTCAGGGTGTCTTGCATACCTTCTTGCATAAAGCTCCATTGGGCAGCGATGATGTCGCCTGTCTTCGTGCCTTTTAAGGTACCCTTACGGCTGTCTTTTTGATAAGGTAGCCAGTTCATTTGGCCGGTTACTTCGCTGCCTTTTATCACCAGTTCAATACTGGTACTGTCTTTATTGTTTTTGCCTTCTGTGCGCAGAAAGCATAGAGACGAAGTAGTGGGCGTATCATTAGTTTTTTCGGTAGTTGCAGATTTGGCCAGGGTGTCGCCGGCAACCACTGTATCAGTAGCCGATTGTTTATTATCGGGCGATGAGCATGATATAATGGATAACGATGCGATGCAAAATAATGCGATGTATTTCATGCCTAAAAAGACAGTTACAGGCGCAAAAGGTTTGCAAAGTGCCATTGCATCAACAAAAAAGGCCTCTCAGCTACGCTGAAAGACCTTTCATTCTCCATTAAATTGACACTTATATATTACTCTGCTTTATAATTCGGACTATGAACTTTCATCCAATGATCTACCGAAAAGGGGCCTGAGCCAACTACCCAGAACATAATCAATAGCATGCAAACTATAACGGATAACCACAATTCTGAATTTACAAATGATAGCCCCCGGGTGGCATTCACAAAAAATATTGCTCCTAATAAAATAGGGATCTGTATTACCACGGCAAACCGCGTAACCAATCCCATAATTATTAACGCCCCACCCACAATATGCACAAAGGCCACAATGTGGATAATAACCATAGCTGCAAGGCTCGAAAACCCGAAGCCGTTGTTTTGCAGCAGCCAGTCTTGCTGTACGTTGGTTTGGCTAATGAAAGAAATACCTTTGCCTAAAATTATTATGCCCAGTATTATGCGAACAGCATCCAGCCATTTAGCATGATGCACATCGCCCCAGTGTTCAACTTTTTGAACCATGTTCATAAAAACCTCCTTTTTTAAGATATTATATTGGTTATATGAAGTTACGCAGAATTAAATGCTAAAGTCAAATATTTTAACACTTTTTAAATAGCGTAATTAATTGGCATCAAATTGTTTACAATGATAAATAAGTGGTCGAGATGTTGTCGCAAACGCACCCCTAAATAGTCTTTTATGACAAGGGTTTTAAACCAGGGTTATCCCGAACTTTATAGTAACCAATAGAGAAGAATTATGGATATTATCGGCAACAAATATTTGGTAACCTTCGGCATGGCTAAGGCTACCCTGAATTTCGATAGTGAAACATCGCTAACTTTTAACATCATCGAAAAAGAAGGTCAAAAACAAAATATAACCGAAACCGTAGCCATAAAGCTAACCGAATTACGCCCGCAATTATATCTCGTAACCTGGCAGGAAGAGAATGGCACTACAGTAACCCAGGTGCAGGATTATGAAAATGAAACCGTTTACTCCAACTGGACTGCCAGCTGCGGGTTGTTTACCAACATTAAAGGCACCATTCAAAAAGTATAAGTTTTCAAAAACTCGATATTATTCGGTATTCTTGGGGCTGCGATAACCTTGACAACCTTTTGCAGTTATCAAACAGCTACCGTATAAACCGAATTTAATGAGTACTAACCAACCGACCCCGGGCATTTTAAAAACTAAAAAACATTACGAAATTCTTGATGGATTACGTGGCATTGCCGCCCTGTCTGTAGTTGCTTTCCATTTTATGGAAATGGCCATTGCCGACTATAAGGATAATTTTATGGCGCATGGTTTCCTTGCGGTTGATTTCTTTTTCTGTTTGTCGGGCTTTGTGATTGCTTATGCTTATGACGACAGGATTGGCAAAATGGGAGTTGGAGAGTTTTTTAAATCGAGGATTATCCGCCTGCATCCATTGGTTGTTCTTGGCTCGGTGCTGGGGCTGCTGGCGTTCCTTTTCGATCCATTTGGCGGGCACCCTGAATTGTACAGTGCGGGGAAGATTGTACTGCTTTTCCTGTGTTCTATCTTGATGATCCCCTTCCCGATTGTAACGGAGCGCAGCTTCAATCTGTTTAATTTAAATGCCCCCGCATGGTCGCTGTTTTGGGAATACGTAGCCAATGTTGTTTACGCTCTTGTGCTTTGCAGATTAAACCGCAAATGGCTTGTGGTTTTAGCTGTGATATCGGCAGTGGGTCTTTGCTTTGTTGCCCACCGTTCTGGCTCGGTAATGGGTGGCTGGGGTAAGGATAGTTTTTGGGATGGCTCTGCGCGTATCTCCTATTCATTCTTGGCAGGGATGCTCGTTTACCGTTTTAACTTCATTATTAAAAATAAACTGGGCTTTGTCGGCGTAGGCGCGTTATTGTTCTTAACCTTCGTGATGCCTTTTAATAAAGATTGGAACTGGTTGACCGAGCCGTTGGTAGTGTTATTCTATTTCCCGTTAATAGTGTCATTAGGTGCGGGTGCAACGTTAACCTCCGGCTTTAAAAAATTGTGCAACTTTTCTGGCAATATATCCTACCCCCTGTACATGACGCATTATGCCGTTATATGGATGTGGATGAATTATTACGTTAGCCATAAACCCTCTACAACGCAATTTACATCAATAGTTATTGTGGGGATGATACTCTTAACGGGTTTTGCCTATTTGGTGATGGTGTTTTACGACACCCCGGTAAGGCGTTATCTTAATAATAGAAGGAAGTAACTATATCGCCAGGCCATTAATGTCTGTACTAAGTACTTCACTCATATAGTCGAAAAATGGGCGCATATTTTTGAAACCCTGACTTGCGAAATTTAAAAAGTCTGGACTTAGTACTTGTTCATCTGTAAAGCTCTGTTTCAGCAAAAATTGCTTATATCTTAACAAGTCTATGGCTTCATGATCTGCGGGGAAACCTTTTGGAGTGGTTTTTAATTGTTCGCCTCTTAACATTTGAAACGAAGTAGTGAAAGATTCACTATTCAAAATATTCCGCACGGGCGTTGGATCAAAAGCAATATCATCCCGTATCAACTTTAAGTCTGCCGGATTAGGGCCGAAGAAACCGCCTGCAACAAAAGTATTTCCTTGTTCGATATGGAAGTAGTAGCCGCCGCGACGTTGCTTGCCGGCTCTGCTAAACCTACCGCTCCAGTGAGATTTATATGGTGTTTTATTGGTAGAAAAGCGTGTGTCGCGGTAAATGCGGTATAAGCTCTTTTTACCCGAAGGGGTTTCAATTACATCATGTGTGTTCAGTAAGTTCAATAGGGCTTGGGCAAAACTTTCAATCACAGCTTGCTCTTTTTGAAATATCTCTTTATTGGCAGCAAACCAATCGCGGTTGTTATTTTGTTTTAGCTGGTTCAAAAAGTCGAAGCTCGACGATTTTATTATCGGGATTGTTACTGATGGCGGTTTTAACATAAGTAAGTTTTATCGGCATAAAAATAGCCTTTCGTTAATTGGTTGTGCGTCATGGTTGGGTAAGGAAAGCATCGCGTTTATTTGGGATTGATGACAAACTTCGAGGTAACGAGACTGTTACTGATTGACATAGGAGCCCATTGTTTCGAATAGTTAAATTTGATTTAAAACCACCAAATCCTTATGAGCCAGATTAATAAAGAAGATGTTAAACAAGAAGTGTTTGACCTGTACGATGATTATGCCCATAGCCGTATTACCAGGCGGGGATTTATGGAAAAACTGTCGCTCTATGCAGTGGGCGGTTTAACCGTGCCTGCGTTGATGAGTTTCCTGATGCCGAACTATGAGGATAACATCCAGGTTAAGGCAGATGACCCGCGCTTAAAATCAGAATATATTCATTACGATTCGCCAAATGGCGGTGGCAGCATCAAGGCTTTATTATCTAAGCCCGTAGACGCCAAAGGCAAATTGGGCGGAATTGTGGTTGTACACGAAAACCGCGGCTTAAATCCATATATCGAAGATGTGGCCCGGAGGGCTGCCCTCGCCGGCTTTATAACTATTGCACCGGATGCTTTGACGCCACTTGGCGGATACCCGGGTAATGACGATGCCGGCCGTGAAATGCAAGCCAAACGCGATAAAGGTGAGATGGAACAGGATTTTATTGATGCTTTTAATTACCTCAAAAACAATAAGGACTGCAACGGTAAAGTTGGTGTAGTTGGGTTCTGCTACGGGGGCGGCATAGCTAATATGATGGCCGTTCGATTGCCCGACTTAGCCGCAGCCGTGCCGTTCTACGGCGCCCAGCCTGCTGTTGAAGATGTACCTAAAATTAAAGCACCATTGATGCTACAATATGCCGCCCTGGATACCCGCATTACCGGGGGCTGGCCTGCCTACGAAGCGGCGTTAAAAGCTAACAACAAAAAATATGAGGCTTTTATTTACGAAAACGCCAACCACGGTTTTCATAACGATACCACACCACGTTATGATAAAGCAGCAGCAGAACTGGCCTGGAAACGTACTATTGATTTCTTTAAAGCAAACCTGTCTTAAAAGACTGCTCAATAAAATAAAAGCCCTGGCAGGTTATCCTGCCAGGGCTTTTATTTGCGTTAAATTTATGCTTAGTTCGAAGCTACTTTCTTCATCAGGAAACGTTTCTTAAGCCATTCGCGAACAGGCTCGTCGTACCACTTAAGGCATGCCCAGGCAATAGCAACACTAGCTATCACTAAAACAGCGCCATACCACATGCCCTTTGCAAAAGGTATTTTGTCGTCTATCACCCACGCAGTGTAAGTATAAATTAACGCATAGTGGGTAATATAAATAGGGTAAGATATGTCCCCTAAAAACTTACATGCCTTTTGAGCAAATTTGCCCGTAATGTGGCCACCCGCGCCGATAGCAACAATCAGTGGAAATACCAGGATGATGGCTACCGATTCATAAATGCCGTTCATCCAGAGTGTATGCTCATCGCCGATACGAGGTATAAAGAAAACCACAATCAGCATTAGGCTACATACTGTAAAAGCATTTTTAATATGTATGAGTTTGCCCACGCGGCAAAGCAGTATCCCGGCAAAAAACGGATACATTAAGCGGGTAATCCCAATGTATAGTTGAGTGCCATTAATGCTCCATCCGCCTATAACGTCACCTTGCGGGCCCATTACTAAAAACTGGATAAGCACCAGGGCAAATATGACTACAAATACCGCAAGTACCTTTTTAGAGAAATGGCGGAAAATAAGTGCATATAAAATATTGGCAATGTATTCGAAAAACAACGACCATGCTGGTCCGTTTAAGGGATGCATTTCTTGCCAGCCGCGTATATCCATAGATATAGGCAGCGGTAACATGGTAAAGCCAACCAGCATAACCAGCAGCATCTTCCAAACAGGTGTTTGATCAATCAGCGGGAAAAGCTGACCGCCTTGTGTATAAAAGAAAATAGCGCCAATAATACTGCCCATAATCACCATCGGCTGCAAGCGGATAAGGCGGCGTTTATAAAAATCCCACTGCGTCATTTTCCCCCAGCGGTCGTCGTACGCATAAGCAACCACAAAGCCGGACAGCACAAAGAAGAAATCGACGGCTAAATAGCCATGGTTAATAATCTGTTTGAAACGGTTGCCGGAGTAGGCTTCGAAAACGTGAAATATAACCACCAGTATTGCGGCTACACCACGTAAACCGTCGAGAATTTCGTAATGATTCTTGGTTTCGAGATAAGCAGGAGCTTTAGTCATTTAGTTTAAATTGGTTAAAGGTTGTATCGGTTGCCCTATTTGGAAGGCTGTGTTATAATCGGTTACGCCCGGGTTTATTGGCCCATTGCGTACTTACGACACAAGGATAATTAAAAGTTTTCAATTGTGATACGCCTCAGTCTGATTTCTTTGTGCTTGTATTATTGTGTTGGGTTGCTAAACAAATTCAAGACTTCAATAACTTCGCAACTTGCTGTTATTATGCCTTCGCGAAAAAAGCATTTTGTGCCAACCTTAATCATCTCTTTATGTATACCTCGCCTTTCGGGAATTACTATCCACATCAAAGCCGTCCCTTCCACGGCTACAGGCTTGTCATTTTCCAGAACAACATTCCCGTTCTCATCTTCAAACTCCGGCCAAATTATATAGACGCTGTTACCTTCATCATAGGAAAAATCTGAGCGTATACCCTGAAAGGGCAGCTGTTTCCTGCCGCCATTTTTATGATCTATAAATTTATATTTTACACGGAAGTCAGCTTTGTGTCCGAGTCTTTGTTCGTAAGGTAAGTGCATCAAACAGTAAGATCAGTTTAGAGGTGAAGATAATAATGCGAATCAAGAGTCGAAATATGTTGATAACTTCAGGAGATAAATCGTTGATTGTGAGCGATTTAGCGACGAATATATTTGGTTAAAGCCTTGAAAATCAGTATCTTAAAGAAGATTA
>NZ_WWEO01000042.1 GCF_009928685.1 Mucilaginibacter agri
CCTAATCAACCTAATCAACCTAATCAACCTAATCAACCTAATCAACCTAATCAACCTAATCAACCTAATCAACCTAATCAACCTAATCAACCTAATCAACCTAATCAACCTAATCAACCTACTATTCCCCTGTATCCGGTTGATAATCGAGGTCAAATTCAAGATCGTCAGCGTCGTATTGGCTTATATTGCCCGAATCGAGTTTTATCTCAACGGCATCGTCTTCGTTCATTTGTTGTATATTCACTATACCCTTCTCGTTGGTACCGGCAATAATTACTGCATCGCCGTACTCAAATAATCCGTCTTTCATAATAGTTTAGTCTATTAGCAAACCAACAGATCCTGAAGAAAAAAGTTTATTTAATAACCAATAACTATTGAGATAGGTGTTTTTTCCGCGAAGCCGGTAATACGGTATTCACCTGTTCAACACGGTTGTTAATCACCATCAGTGTGCGGTCCAGTTCTTCAGCGCTGGCTTTAAGCATTTTTAAGGCGTTTTCAAAGTACTCGTACCCTATAAGGTCGTCTTCGAGCGAGTTAACGATACCCATAATATTGGCAATGGGTTTACGGATAATGTGCGAGTTGATATAGGCAATTTCGTCCAGGTGCTTGTTTTTAAGCTGTATCTGCTCGGCATCACGTTTTTGGCCCGTAATGTCCTGAAAATATATTGTAAGGCCGTTAGCGCCTGGGTATGCTGTTATACAAAGCCATTTATCGTAGCGGTCCAGGTAAATTTCAAAAGTCGATTTATCGCCGGTATGCATCACCTCTTTAAGGCGCTGAAATAACTCATGGCCTTTACCATGCGGGCATATTTTCCAAAACAGTTTACCAACGGCTGTTTCTTTGGGGATACTAAAAGTACTTTCGGCTTCTTTATTCCAATAAGTAATGCGCCATTTCGGATCTATGGTAATAAAACCATCGGTAATGCTTTCGAGGGTTTGGTAAATGCGCACCCAGGCATCGTTAATTTTCTGGTCTTTAACCCGTTGTTCAGTTATGTCGTTAATCAATACCATGCGGCAGGCTTTCTGATGAAACATAACACGATAGGAGGTAATTTGTACATAGATGCAGGTGCCGTTCTTCTTGATATGGGTAAGGTTTTTAGTAACAGTTTCATTGTGTTTTATCCGTTTAACCATGGCCTTCATGTCCGCATGTTCATCTTTCGGCCTGATATCTTTGAGCGTTATCTGCAAAAACTCCTGGTAAGTATAACCATAATGCTTAATAGCCGCTTCGTTCACCAGCAGAAATCGCAGTGTATCAACATCCACAATCCACATCGGGTGTGGGTTCTGATGAAACAGGATCTCGAAGCTGATATCCGCTTCATTTATGGCTAATTGGTCGTCCATTAGTTTTCAAATTAGGTTAGCTGGCACGGCTTTCGGCACAGTTGCACTGCCGAAAAGGAGATTTGGTTTTAAGGCTTGCTATAAAGTTAATTTCATTTCCTTATATAACAAAGTGAAAAAGATTATGTGTCAAAATTTATTTTTAGTTAAAATAAAAAGCCCCGTACATGTTATGCACGGGGCTTTTTCACGACGGTGTATCGTTATATCTTCACGCCAAAACCTATATTAAATGTGCGCCCGTCGGCTGGCAAAATGCCGGGGCCAGGGTACATATTAATACGGCGGGTAAAGTATTTGGCATCAAATATATTGTTCACATTAGCCGTAAAATGATAATGCTTTAAGAAGGTGTAGTTAAACGATGCATCAAAAATGTGATACGCCGGTACTACACCACTGGCGCCTGTAGGGTTAAAGGCGGTGTTATTGGCATCACTGTAGCTTTTGCCTACATAGCTATATTGCAATGTGGTTACTACATGCTTGCTTAAATAAGTTAGGCCAGCGCGGTCAATCCATTGCGGCGTTCCTTCGGCCCAGTTGCCAACCAACGAAACATTTTTACCCGATTGAGATATAGCACCACTGGTATAACGTGCATGGTCGTAACTTAATGAGTTAAAAATCCTCAAATCGCTTGGCGACGAATGGTTGATAGAACGGAGTAAAGAAAGTTCGGTATAAGCTTCGATCCCTTTGGCTACTGCATTACCAATATTGGTTACATATAGATATGTAGAGTTATTGGCTGCCGTTTCGGTAAGGCTGCCTACGCGGTTACCGTAGTAAACGTAGTATAGGTTAAAATCGTAGTTAAAGATATAGCTTAAGTGGCCACGGTAACCCAAATCGACATTGTATCCTTTGCTATCTTTAAGATTAGGGTCGATAACACTAAGCTGATCGGCAGGGGTAACATTTGCATAAATGTATGGGCGGTAAGCCTGCGAAATATTACCATATAACTGGCTTGTGCCGGTAAGCTGATACTGCAAACCTGTACCGAATAACGGGAAGTTGCGGGTTGAATTATAGTTTACCGGGAAGGTTGCATTGTTAATTACACCATTGAGATCTGTTTTGATAATCTCATACCTGAAACCCGGTGTTACCGAAAATTTAGAAGTGATATTAAATATGTTTTCGGCAAAAGCAGCATAGTTATCAGTGTGCAAATGCAAGTCGATACCATAAGGTTTAATCAGGCTTAGGTCGAAATCTGTAGCTGTTGTGCCGGTACCTTTTTGGCGACGTTTGGTAGTCTCATCAAAGTAACGGATACCCGCTGTGAAGGTGCTTTTAAGATTGCCTAACTGATAGCTATGTAATAAACGGGCTTCTGTAGTGAAGCCAGTATAGTAATCGCGGTCGACCTGGCGTGGGTTGTATGATTTGATGCTGGTATTAACCGTATCGGGCACGTTAGGATTGGCAATAAACTGTACGCTGTTACGCTGCCCCCAAAGCAAATGTGAAGTAACTTCGAGTTTAGTATTTGGGCTGAAGTTATAGTTAAATAGCAGGGCAGGGATATTGATCTCCGGGTTAAAGAAATTACGGAACCTGGTCGATTGCCTGTTGTCGGCATTAAATTGCGCATCGGTTAATCCACCTGCAATTTGCTGACGGTAATCCATTCGCGAAAATTGGAATGCTAAACTGCCCTTATCATTAAACTGGTATTTGATATTGGCGTAGTAAGCCTGATAGTTAAAAGCGGCGTCAGGTCGCCAGCCATCGCCGGTACGGCTCGAATAGTAGGCGTAATAGCTAATCTTTCCGCTTTTGCCACTAATTGCGTTGTAAGAGTTGAAAAATTTATTAGAGCCGGCCGTCTGCTCGCTTTCAAAACCGAATACCTTAGTAGTGTCGGGGTCTTTGATCTTCAGATTCACCATACCACCAAACTGGCTGCCAAATTGCAACGCTGCTGATCCCCTTACAATCTGGATCTCACCTACGGCCTGCATAGGAGGCGTATAGTGGTCTTCGGGATAACCAAACATATCCGAGTTGGTATTGTAGCCATTTTGCCTGATATTGGTTTCTATTGAGCGGTGCGTGTCCGTTCCGCGTGTGCCAATATTAAGTTGAAGGCCGGCGCCATCCATATCCCAAACGTTAACACCGGGTACCTGCGCAAATATCATGCGCGTATTGTTGTTAGCCAGGTTGGCCTTACCTTCGGCAGGTACTACGCTAAATGTTCTTTTACCGGCAAATATATTAGTACCACTTACATTGGGAAGGTATTTAGGACGGGTTTCGCGTATCAGTACGCTATCCAGTGTTACGGTATCTTTTAATTTATGTTTTTGCGCGCTGGCTAATTGTGCAGCACCGAGTAACAGGGCCGATATATATAGTTTTTTGTATAAAAGGGTCATGATTTTTAAATAAAATATACGGGCATTGCACACAAATGTGGCTTAGCCGGTCGAGTAAACGGAAAAGAAGTGGTGGAATCAGGAAACCATTTCCGGGGGCTGCCCCAATACATCGAGGTGCGGACTGACAGCGCTCGGATTCATATAAACTGGAGCCGGTTTAATAACTAGTATAGAAGGAACTGTTGCTATTTCGCTAGTTAACGGTATATATTTAAAAATCGAGATATTTTTTAATGGGAGCGTTTGCTTTTTAGCATTTAATGGCGCTTCGCTTACCTCGCGGGCATAAATAATATTAGCATTAATAAGCTTGGTAGTGCGGTAATTGGGCACGCACATTACGAATAAAGTATCGCGTGTCATCCGCAGCTTCACGTAGTTGTACCAATTTTCTTGCAGTTGGATAGTGCCGCTAATCCGTTCGAAATGGTTCCAGTTGTTTATATTAGGGAGGTTAACAGGGATCTTTACCTCAACCAGGTCGGAAGATTTGTAAAGGTTTTTACTAATTTGCTCTTCTTTAAAATGGTTAGATTGGTAAATGAAATATTGAAACAATACTATATATCCGCCCAGATTGTACAGGTGTATACTGAGTAAAAATATGGCAAAAAGTTTCCTCATAGGGTTGCTAACGCAATATTATTGAAAAAATCTTAAAAGATACACTGAGGGTTAAAATTAATTATATTTAGATTTGATAAAAATAACCTTGTCGTATGAACCAATTTGATAAACAGAACCCCTCGCTTTTCAAGCTTGGAATATTTTATTTCAATAAAAATGACGCTGATTTAATGGTACCCAAAAGAAGCGGACTAGGGTGGACAGTTAACTTTGCCCATACACGAAGTTGGATATTTACTGGGGTGATAGTAGCTGTAATTCTGGCAGCTGTAATTTATTTATCGTGATAGACACCCCAAACGCAGTTTGAATATTCACCTGCTGCAAATGTTGCAGTGGCGCCATTAGCTGCAATCTCGTAAACAGGGAATATGTGGTTCTGGCCATAAACAGAATCTTTCACTTGTATTCTTTTGCCCGTATTAATCCAAGAATAGTCCCATATATTCAAGCCATTAATTTCATAGCGTTCGCCATCATAAATCGTTGTACTTTGATTGAAAATCATATGGCTAATATACCAGTATTGTATCCGCTCAATTAAATTGTTTGATTAAACGTATTTTAATATCTCGCTTCCTTTTGGCATTTTTGCGGCATTCGCTTATAACATAATTTAACGCTTCAAATCACATGCAATACTGGCTCGTAAAATCAGAACCATTTAAATACAGTTGGGAAAAATTTAATAAGGATGGCCGTACCTTTTGGGATGGTGTGCGGAACTACCAGGCGCGTAACAACCTGCGTGAAATGAAGGAGGGCGATTTGGTGCTGTTTTACCATAGCAATGAGGGTAAGGCAGTGGTAGGGATTGCCAAAGTAGTAAAAGAGGCTTACCAAGACCCAACTACTGATGATAAAAACTGGGTTGTAGTAGATCTTTCGCCGGTTGAGAGCCTGAAAGTTCCGGTTACGCTCGAAACCATTAAAGCCGATGAGCAATTGAAAGATGTTGGCTTGGTTCGCCAGGGCCGTTTATCGGTAATGGGTATGAAGCAGGAAGAATTTGACCGTATTGTAGCTTTAGGCTCGGGTGAGTAGGCTATAAGTTTATAGCGCATAGTTCATAGATAGTGGCCGAAATCCAAAATTGCCGGATCTATGAACTATGATCCGTTACCTAATAAGTCTTTATACAACTGCAAATTTTCGTCGTCGAAACAGATAAATATTACCTGTTTAATTTGTTGGTTGGTTTTTAAGAAATCGTCTACAGTTTTCACTGCTATTTCTGCCGCTCTATCTTTTGGGAAATGATAAATGCCGGTACTGATGTTGGGGAAGGCAATACTCTCAACGTTGTATTCTACTGCCAGTTTCAAACTATTTATATAGCAATTGGCCAATAACTGATCTTCGTTTTTATTACCACCATTCCAAACCGGACCAACGGTGTGTATTACATATTTGGCGGGCAGTTTGCCGCCGGTTGTAATTACGGCTTCGCCTGTTTTGCAGCCACCTTGCCGGGCTATGATCTTGCGACAATCATCTAATATCTGGCTTCCGCCTGCGCGATGTATAGCGCCATCTACGCCTCCGCCACCCAACAGGCTGCTGTTGGCTGCGTTTACAATGGCGTCAACCTTTAGTTTAGTAATATCGCCTTGCTGAAGCTGAATTCGTGAGGTAAAGTTCATAGGTGATAGTTCATGGTTCTTAGTATCTGGAATAGGCCAGAAATTACTTATCCCTTTTGGCTTTCTATAAACAGCGCTTTTAGCTCTGTAGCATCGTCGGGTTGCATTTTGCCTCCGAGTATCAGGCGTAACTGGCGGCGGCGCAGGGCACCGTCGTATAGTACCTGTTCATTGGGGGTTTCGGGGGTAAGCTCGGGCACGGCTATCGTGTGACCTTCTTTATCGAGGGCTACAAAGGTGTAATAAGCTTCATTACTTTTTATCTTAGTGCCCGATGGCAGATCTTGTGCCCAAACATCCAGGCGCACTTCTACAGAGGTATTAAAACCACGTGTAACTTTTGCTTCTATCATCACAGCATCGCCAAGTTTTATCGGGTGCTTAAAAGATACGTTGTCAACAGATGCAGTAACCACCACGCGATTGCAGTGCTTTTGTGCAGCCATGGCTGCGGCAATATCCATCCAGTACAATAAACGGCCGCCCATCAGGTTGCCAAAGGTGTTGGTATCATTGGGCAATACCAGTTCATTCATTACGGTATAACTATCTGTGGATGTCTTTTTTAGCATGGCGCAAATATAGCTTATTGGTTGATTAAGTAAATGGTTGATAGGGTTGAATTGTGGTTGAGTAGTTTAAGCGTAGCTGATCAGAACCTAATCAACTTAATCAACCGCTTAACCATTCAACCAATCTATTTCCTCCCCGAGTTGAGCAATCTGTAGCCAATTAATTCTTCCCAGCGTGCACCAGGCGGGCGGAAGTATACAAGGATCTGATAGTCATTTTCAGTTTCAAAATGATTGCCTTCCAGGGTGGTATAATCAGGCTTGCCATCTTTGTTAACTAATACATATTGATAATCATACACGCCCTGTTTAAGCGGGGTGTTAAAGAAGTAGCGGCCCTTACCGGCATCCAGGTTCATCCTGCTGCGCTGATCGAGTACGTAGTCATTAAACTTGCCAACTACATAAACATCCTGGCCGGTTGTGGCACCTGGCATGCCTAAGTTGAAGTAAATTTGGGCATAATCGGCATCTACACGCTGGTCGCTGCCTTCCTGATTGCGGACGTAGAAGCCCCCGTTGTTATCGTAATTAAAGAGGTAGTTATCGTCAATTCGACTACGGTCGGCTAATAATAAAACTGTGTTTACCGTGTCTCGAAATATGCGGGCAATACGTTCCGAATTTAATCTTAATGAACGGGTATCAAAATGTCTATACTCATTACCACCCGGATAATCATTGGCAGAAATATCGCTGTATAACAACGACGTTCCCCTGATAAATGTAGGACGTGTATTTAACTGGGTGGTTTCGCTCCGTGCATTTTGCATGATGGCCACCCGCACGTCCCCGTAAGGGTTTTGTATTACAATGCCGTTAAAATCAATCTGGAAATTAATCTTCTGATTGGTTTGGCGTAACGCTACATTGTTTGATGGCGCAATTTCGGCGGCTATGTTAGCCCTTGGATTTACCACGTAAAATCGGCGTGTAAGAATCGGAGTGCCCGAGTCGCCGTTCTCGTAAACTTTAAGCAAATAATTGCCGGCTATTTTAGGGGCAACGTTACGGTTCGGCAATACCAATTCATAATGAATGTATTTTTGATAGGTGCTTACCGAGTAGCGGTAGTCCATAATACGGTCTTCTGTAAAAGAGGTCAGGTATTCGGTAGGAGATATACGCGACGGGTTCCACTGTGCATCGCAATGCTCTATGGTGTAGTTGTAAGTGCGCGTATTGCTGCCCAGATCGTCAAAAGCTAGTAAAAGCTGCTCGTTAGAGCCCAGCCCAATTACCGGGAAAGAGCCCTCTTTAGCCGTGTTGTAAAACTCAACCGTTTTAATGCTTGGTCGATAGACCCGGTTGTCATAGATGACCTGGCTAAAGGACTTTTGGAGAAAAGAAAAAAGACAAAGGACGATCGCGAAACTAAATTGTACTCTTTTCATCCTTTGTCTTTTCTCCTTAAGCTCTATGGTTATTATGCTTCTAATTCCATTATCTGCTCGGCCAAAGTTTCCCATTGCTGCTGAATTTGTTTCAGCTGGTTTTGTTTTTGCTTGTAGGCAGTATTGGTATCGTTGAGCTTCGTTTTATCGTTATATACGTCCGGATCGGCCAATTTGGTTTCAAATTGTTTAACCTCGTTTTCGAGATCGGTAATTTGAGTTTCCATTTTTTGCAGATCGCCGTTTAGTTTTTTTAGTTGCTTGGCTTTATCATCATTTGCCGATTGTTGTTTAACCGGGGCAGCTTCTTTTTTCTCTTCTTTTTTTGGAGCAGGGGCAGCCGCCTTAGGCTCCAGCTTACGTTTAGAGTTCCACTCTTCGTATTCGGCATACGTACCCGGGTATTCCTTGATCTTCTGATCTTCGATGTACCAAATCTTATTGGCAATGTTATCTAAGAAATAACGGTCGTGCGATACGGCAATAAAGGTACCCTCGTACTGCTGTAAAGCCTGGATCAGGATGTTTACCGAAGCCATGTCTAAGTGGTTGGTAGGCTCATCCAGTATCAGGAAGTTAGCATCGGCAGTAAGGGCTTTAGCAAGTGCCACACGCGATTTTTCGCCACCCGATAATACCTTGATCTTTTTAAATACATCGTCGCCGGTAAACAAAAAGCTACCTAAAATAGAGCGAAGCTCGGTGTCCGTATGTTTTGGGGCGAAGGTTTGTAGCTCGGTTAAAATCTCGTTCTCCAAATGCAACGACTCCAACTGGTGCTGCGCGAAGAAGGTCTTGGTTACATTATAACCGGTTTCTGCCTTACCTGTAAAATCAAAATCGGCACCGGCAACAATACGTAACAAAGTAGATTTACCTTTACCGTTGGCACCAATAAGGGCAATTTTATCGCCTTTCTCGATAACCGCTTCCGTATCATTTAATATAGAAAGGTTAGGGTAGCTTTTGCTTAAGTGTTCGATGTTAAACACCGCACGGCCGGATTGCTTCGAGAATCTGAACTTGAAGTTTACTGATGGGTTGTCATCATCCACATCATCAATGCGCTCCATTTTATCGAGCATCTTGATACGCGATTGCGCCATTTTAGCTTTAGAAGCCTTAGCACGGAAACGTTCGATCAGTTTTTCTTCCTGTTTAATTTTTGATTGCTGGTTTTTAAATTCACCACGCTGAATTTCTTCGCGCAGGGCTTTTTCTTCCAGGTAGAATGTGTAGTTACCCGCGTAAACCGTAAGCTTACCTTTGCGCGATTCAACCGTACGGTTAATTACTTTATCCAAAAACCATCTATCGTGCGATACAATAACAACTGCACCTTCAAAGGCTTTCAGGTAATCTTCCAGCCATTGGATAGAGGGTAAGTCCAGGTGGTTGGTAGGCTCATCCAGCAACAAAATATCCGGAGCTTGCAAAAGTATTTTGGCAAGCATTACACGCATTCGCCATCCCCCCGAAAACTCCGCAAGCTTTCGGTGGGTTTGTTCTTCGGTGAAGCCCAAACCGGCTAAAATTTCGTGTGCTTTATATTCAATGTTGTAACCATCAAGCGTTTCAAACTCGTGTTGTTTGTCGCTCAATTTGTTCAGTAATTCTTCGCTGTAGTCTGTCTCCAGCTTTTTAAGCAGGTTCTCTATCTCAGTGTGCAGTTCGTTTTGGCGGGCAAAAGCCTCCATCGCTACGTGTAGAATAGATTTATCAGAGGCGTAAGAAAGTAAATCCTGGTTTAAATAACCAATGGTAAGTTCTTTAGATTTAGATACGGTGCCCGATGTAGGGGAGTAGTCGCCTACTATTATTTTAAGAAGCGTGGTTTTACCGGTTCCATTGGCACCAATAAGGCCAATCTTTTCTCCGGGTTTAATATGCCAGTTAGCTTCATCATACAGGGCCCTTGCACCAATCTCAAACGTAAGGTTATTTATAGCAATCATTTACGCGCAAAGATACTAAAATAGAAGAAGCCCCCCAACCCCCTAAAGGGGGAGTTTTTCGATTTGCACGTCATAAAAAAGCCCGATTTTATTAATGAATCGGGCTTTAAACTGTTTATCACTCCCCCTTTAGGGGGCTGGGGGGCTACTACTTCACTGTTTCCAACCACGCATGTGCCATCAACTGGCTTCCGGCTACGCTTGGGTGTACACCATCGGTAGTCCAATAGCTGCCTGGGGCGGTTTCTAATGCTTTGTCGAAGATGGACTGATATGGAATCCATACAGCATCATACTGTTCGGCAATGGCTTTTGCAGAGGCGCGATATTCATCAAATGCCGGGTACCACTTATCGTCTACGGCTTTTACGCCTTTTACGGCGAACGGCTCGCCGATAATCAATTTCAAATCTGGTAGCGCTTGTTTGGTGCGATCCAGCAGTTTCTTGTAATCCGTAGTGTAATTTTCTATGGTGCCCTTGTAGCTGCCGTTAAGGGTATGCCAAAAGTCGTTTACGCCGATGAGTATGCTTAGTACATTTGGCTTCAGGTTCAGGCAATCATCATCCCAGCGGTCGGCCAGTTGAAATACCTTGTTGCCACTAATGCCTTTGTTGTAAACCTGTAAGTTTTTGCCGGCATATTTATACAGCAAGCCCGATGCAGCCAGCATTGCATAGCCGCCACCCAGCATGGCCGAAGTATTAGGTGCGGTTTGTTTTCTATCGCGGCCCCAATCGGTAATGGAATCGCCCTGAAATAGAATTACATTTCCGGTATCAATGCTGATTTTCTTTTTGCCTGATGTGCTTGCGGCTAAAGCAGTGTTTATTATGCCAGGTATAGTAACGGCTGCAACAGTAGCTGTAGCAGCTTTTGTAATAAAATCGCGGCGACTATTCATAAGTAGGTAGTTTTTTAGTGGGGTTCATGGATCATGGTTTATAGATCATGGCCGAAATAGGCGATAGCCTTTTGCTACGAACTATCAACTATGATCTATGAACTCTCTCCTAAAGTAAATATTGTTTTTTAAGTTCAAAGGCCAAAAGTAAAAATGGATACCTTTGCAGCATGTATTCGTTAATCAAACCCATACTTTTCAAGTTCGATCCCGAGCAGGTGCATTATTTTGTTACCAAAAACCTTAAAAGATTTAACCACGCCCCCGGAGGCGGCGCAATAAGCAGAGCTTTGTGGGATGTTGCCGATACCCGCCTTATCAAAGAGGTTTTTGGACTGAAGTTTAAGAATCCCGTTGGCCTGGCTGCAGGTTTTGATAAAAACGGCGAATATATTAGCGAAATGGCCAATCTTGGTTTTGGTTTTATTGAAGTGGGGACGGTAACCCCGCTGCCTCAGCCGGGTAATGATAAGCCCCGCATGTTCAGGCTGCCTGCCGATGAAGCGCTGATTAACCGGATGGGCTTTAACAATAAAGGCGTTGATATGGCCGCCGAGCGTATCGCTGCTTATCGCAGAACTCAACCTGAAGTACAAAAAGGGGTGATGATAGGCGGTAACATTGGCAAAAATAAAAACACGCCTAATGAGGATGCCGTAAGCGATTACATTAAATGCTTCGATCGCTTGTTTGATGTGGTTGATTATTTCGTAGTGAACGTAAGCTCGCCGAATACACCAGGACTACGAGCGCTGCAAGATAAAAAGCCGCTAACCGAAATTCTTAGCACACTGCAAAAACGCAATAACAAAGATGGTGTCCGCAAACCTCTGCTTTTAAAAATAGCTCCGGATTTAACCGACGAGCAGCTTAATGATATTATAGACATTGTTGCTGAAACTAAAATAGACGGCATTATCGCCACTAATACTACCATTAGCAGGGATGGATTGGTATCGCCACAAAAAGTTGTTAAAGAAACCGGGGGATTGAGTGGTAAGCCGCTAACCCGAAGATCAACCGAGGTTATTCGTTATTTGGCAGAGAAGTCAAATCATGCGTTCCCGATTATCGGGGCAGGAGGCATCCATTCGGCTGAGGATGCAATAGATAAGCTAAACGCAGGTGCATCGCTGGTGCAGCTATACACGGGTTTTATATACGAAGGCCCATCGCTAATAGGGCGTATCAACAAAAAAGTCCTGTCGGTATAACCAACAGGACTTTATAAATTTTGAAGGTAAAATTATTTACCTGCTACTAATTTAGCTAAAACAGCGTTGTTCTTAGTGATTTGGCTGTTTTTAGGCTCTTTAGAGCGGCTACCAAACTCTAAGTTTGTAGCTAATTTCAGAAATTGAACCTCTAAACGAGATACAGTTTTATTTCTTCTGTCTTTTCTTTTTAAACGTGTAACACTCATCGTCTTAATTTTTTAATCTTTCCTATGTGAGGTCGGAAGCGGATTCGAACCGCTGTAAAAGGTTTTGCAGACCTCTGCCTAGCCACTCGGCCATCCGACCATTTTTTCGGATTGCAAAAATAGTAATTTATTTCTGCAGAACAATTTTTATTTTAATGTATTTCGTTTTATCTCCGAACAGAATATCGCTGTTGCCATCGCAACGTTCAATGACTCAGCCTTTCCAGCTTGCGGAATGGTTACCCCAGTGTTGATAACTTCTTGTGTTTGGGGGCGTATTCCGTTCCCCTCGTTGCCCATTATCAATATTCCTTCGGGGCCAAATGTAGTATTATAAATGTTATTTCCGTTAAGCAATGCGCCAAAAATTTCGAGCCGCGAAGCGGGGAGGGTGGTATTCAGATCGGTATAATGTACCTGCACACGCGAGAGCGATCCCATAGTGGCCTGTACTACTTTAGGGTTATAAACGTCAACCGTGTCTTCAGAGCAAATGAGATGCTCAATGCCAAACCAGTCGGCCGTACGGATAATGGTGCCCATATTACCAGGGTCTTGCACACCATCTAAGGCTAATGAAAACTTTTCTTTCAAAAGCTTGTAATCTAATACCGGAGAAACGGGTATATTAACCAAGGCCAATACGCCGGGCGGAGTTTTTAAGCAGCTGATGCGTGCCATGTCGGTAACAGAAATTTCCTGAAAATTTATTTTGTTAGATAAATTCAGCAATTTTACGGCAAATTCCGGGGTGCAGTATACCGTCTCCAAATTATAGTTAGATTGGGCAAACTCTATTACAGATTTATGCCCCTCAACAATAAACAGGTTATGCTGATGGCGAAATTTTTTATGTTGTAAGGATGTTATTAAACTGATTTGAGATTTTGAAAGCATATATAAAGCCGGCCGGTTACCGCCTTACAATATTAACTATTTTACTTCTGTTTTTAATTTCTGGTTGTAGCCTTACCCGAAAACTTAAAGATAATCAGGCACTTGTGCGTAAGGTAACAATTACGGGTGTAGATAAGGAGTTTTCTGAAGCCGCATTAACTTATGTTGATAAGAATCAGCAACCTAACAATAAATTCAACTTACAGTTATACCTCACCTTTAGCAAGAACGGGAAAAAGAATATAGGCGATCCACCTGCTATATTAGACAGCAGCCTGGTAGAATATTCGCGTACGCAGATCGAAAAGTTTTTGAATAACAAAGGCTATCTAAAGGCTAAGGTTACCGATTCTATCACCGTTAAAAATAAAAGGGCATCCCTGTTTTTTAAGGCCGAAGAGGGGCCGTTGTTTAAGATCCGAAAATTTCAGGATAGTATTGTCGACCCTCAAGTGCGTGCTCTTTACCGGGCTAATCGCATTCGTTTCTCCCACATCCAGCCCGGAGGGCGTTTTGATAAAGATAGCCTGGCTTATGATCGCGACGAGTTTTACCTGGTGATGAAACGAAATGGTTATTTCGACTTTTTTCGCCAGTACATTACTTTTAATTATGATTCAACCTTCAATAATAACGTTGTTGATGTTAAGGTGTTGATCGATAATCCGATAGGGAAAAAGTATCATCCTACCTATAAGATCAATAATACGCTGATTACTATCTTCAATAGTAACGGCCGTTCGTCTGGCCATCCGGACACTGTACAGGTAGATTCACAATTTAAGTTTGTGGATTACTCTAAGCGGTTTAAGCCCAAAACGGTTACTACTTACATTTTTCAGAAGAAGGGTGAGTTATACGATATCGATAAGCAAACACTTACCACATCACGGCTTTCGGAGCTTAATGCTTTTAGAAACGTGCCTAACCCAAGCTACGATAAATTGCCCGACAGCGTAAACCGCCGACTCGACTCGAGGATAGATATTATCCCATTGAAACAGATGTCGGACAGGGTAGAGGGTGAATTCCTGTTTAGCGGTGGTAGAATAGGGTATAACCTGGGCAATACATTTACCCACCGGGATATGTTTAAAAGCGCTACTGTATTAGAGATTAAAACCAACTGGAGCGTATTGTTTGATAACAGCCGTGGGTCTAATAGCTCTGCTATTGAGAACCAGGATTTTAAGGTCGGCGCTAACCTTATTTATCCGCGTATTATATCGCCGTTTAACCTGCCTATTTTGGGTAAATATGGTGTGCCGCATACTACATTCTCTACCAGTTACCAGTTATTTTATCAAAAAGATCTGGTTAAAAGGCAGAGCTTTATTAACTCCCTTACGTATGATTGGGCCGAAACCAGTCGCAAATTGCATAGTTTAACGCCTATCAGCATTGAATTTTCGAAGGGTGTTATCGATACCGGTGCTTATAGTCAATTGTTAAAATATAACAGGTTCTCGTACATCTACCTTATTGGGCGTACTGTTTTTACCATCGGGAGTCAGTACACCTATCAACAAAACGCCAACAAATTAAACAGCCTGGAAGATTTTATTTACTTCCGCGGATTTATTGATGTAGGTGGCAATACGCTTGCGTTGCTTACCAGGGCATTAAATACACCAAAAGATACCTTAGGCGAACATAAAATATTTGGTTACCCTTTTTCACAATACTCTAAAGTTGAGGCCGATGTGAGGTTCTACAAACATGTGGTAGGCGAGCAACAATTTGTTTTCAGGCTAAACCCAGGTATAGGCGTGCCTTATGGCAACAGTAAGGAGCTGGTATTTGAAAAGAACTTTTATGCAGGTGGGGCTAATGATATTCGTGCCTGGTTGCCGCGTACCCTAGGACCTGGGGGCTTTAACCGTGGTACTTATTATCCGCAAGATTCTGTTGGTAATGCTGCCCGAAGTCAGTTGAAATATCTCGACCAGTTGGGCCAGATTAAGATAATCGGTAACATGGAATATCGCTATAATTTAACCAACAACTTTTTTGGTTCGAAATTAAAAGGAGCGTCTTTCATAGATTTTGGAAACATCTGGGGTTTACATGCATTAAGTAATGTTGGCACCACAGTAACGCCAGATCACGACGGTAAATTCAGGCTGAGTAACTTATTTCAGACAACAGCTATGGGTATTGGCACAGGTTTCAGGTTAGACCTTACCTTCTTTATCCTGAGGTTTGACGCTGCCTTTAAGTTCAAAGATCCTCAATTCGATGGTTCAGACCAATGGGTGCTGGTTAAACACTTTAACGAACTGTTTAAGGCCGGCGACTTTAAGCGCGCTTACTCTAATGCCAATGGCGGCGATAGCTATAACTTTATGCAACTGAACTTTGGTATCGGTTTACCATTCTAAACCTTACCTAAAACATATTCTTTAACCCGTCTAGCACGCTTTCAAAAAATGTGGGCATGCTTAATCCGTTAGAATGGTTAAAGTACATGAATATCAGGAACAAGATAACGGCGATAATAATAAACCTCTTAAACAGATAGCCCAGAATAACCAATGCTGCCGGTATCGCCAGCAACCAAACCCAACTAATATGCACCGGTACAATGTCGTTGCTACTTTTATATAAATAATACAGGGTGCCAAAAGTACCTTCGTCGTTATGGTGTTTTACATATACAAAGCTCGATTTGGCTATTTTGTGGCGGTAAAAAGCTGTTCCCTTCTCAAATTTTAAGGTATCCTCAAAACCATTTACCGTAAAAATAAAATTACCGCTAACCTGTTCATTAATTTCGTTGGTAGAGTCGGCCGCCAGTATAGCAATTTCATCTTTAGCGAAAGGATTGGCTTTAACTATAAAATGCTTAATTACAATTGCATCCGCATAACTGAAGCGAATTGTTAGTAACAAAAGCGCAGTAAGTAAAAATTTTAGTTTCATAGGGTTTAAATCTGGCAACAAGTTAACCATTACCTGTTGTTAAAAATAGCGATTTATTTTTTGCTCAAAGGCTACTACCAATGTTGGGCCGTGTTTGTTTTGAGAAGCAAGCTAAAGTGTATTATCCAACCCTTCGACATCAAATTTAGAATGTAGTGTTTGATGCCACACTTCGCAATAACCCACGTATTCCGTGCGATTATCATAGTGTTTAGCTTTATAATTTAACAATAGCTTATAGTCCTTACCAGCATATAATTGGTTGAAATTATCACCGTCTTTGTTGCCTTTTATTAGGTTTAGGATAATTTCTTTGCCTTGTACATGTATTACTGCTGCAGGTGGACCAACGATTTCTGAAGTGTCTACAACACCGGTTTGCACAAGGATCTCATTAAGTTCTACGATAGATTTTCTGCTATTGGCAAATACTTTGTCGCATTTTAGGTGATCTGAACTCTGGAATACTTTTTCGAGTTGAAGATCATTTTTGGGTTTGCAGCTAAACAGACAAATAACAAGTATGAGGATACTTGAACTTAACCTTGAGAAAACCCCGTTGCAATTGCTTGTGTATCTCATCATCGATCTAATTTAAACAATCGTTAGATCAAAAGCTTCATCTGTGCCGAACTCTTGCCGGTTGGCGGGAAGGCTTAAAAGGCCCTGGGTTAATGCCAGGCTCACCATATCGCCGGAGGTGGAACTTTCTATTTGCGTGGCTATAATTTTACCTTCAGTATAAGATAAACTTACTAATGCGTGCAGGGTAAGGTTAGGCTTAAAATTGATGGCTTTACTCAAAACGGCTTTAGGCATTGCCACGTTTAAACCCATGGATTTGCTTAACCATGCTTTAAAGTAAAGTTGATAGCATACAAAGGTTGAAGTAGGGTTGCCCGGAAAGCCGAATATTAACACATCGTTAAGTAATTTGCCAAACAAAAAAGGTTTGCCCGGCCGTTGCGCTATACCATGAAATAGCGTATGCATGTTGAGCCTGTTGAGCACCGTAGGCAGGTGGTCGAACTTGCCTTTAGATACCGCACCCGAAAGCAAAACAACGTCGTAATAATTGCTGATGGTGGTTAGCTCCTCAAACATTATTTGCGGTTCATCGCGCAGGTGATAGCGCTGCGCATGGATGCCCTCGGCCTGTAATGCTGCAACGAGCATATAACTGTTAGACTGTCTGATTTGATGAGGCAAAGGTTGTTGATCAATTTCAACCAGCTCATCGCCTGTGGCACATACGGCAACCTTAGGCAGCTTTTTAACTTCTACGATTGCCAACCCAGATGCAGCGATAAGGCCAATAACGGCAGGGGTGATTTTGGTGCCGGCAGCAATTATCCTATCTCCTTGTTTGCTGTCCGTGCCCTCTAAGTGGACATTCTGCAGTATTTCAATCTCATCGATAATAACCGTTGCGATGTTATCAGTTATCTCGCATTGTTCGTAAGGAATAACAGCATCACTGCCCGCGGGCAAAATGGCGCCTGTCATTACTTCGAGGCAGTTATCGCTATCGGCCAGCTGCTGTTGCGGTTGCCCGGCCGCCTGGATGCCTTCTATTTTAAATGAGCGTTTGCCCGCAAAAAAGGCTTTGCTGTTAATAGCAATACCGTCCATGGTTACCCGGTTAAATGGCGGGTAGGGGCGGTCGGCAATAATATCCTGTGCCAAAACGCGGCCACTTGCCTGTAACAAATCAACCTCCTCTATACCGTAATCACGCACCTGCGCACGGACAATCTCTAAAGCCTCTTCTACGCTTATCATGGGGCAGTTTCTGATTTGGGATATACTACCAATTGCTCACCAACCTCATCGAGCCAGGTTTCCATGCCGCCAACTACATTGTAAACGGTGCTGCCGGGCACCGCCTCGCTGATGGTGGTAGCTGCTCTGGCGCTTCGCCCGCCTATTTCGCAAATGGTAACCAAAGGGAGGTTTTTAGGCAGCCGATCGATATTGTCACTTAAGGCAGAGAGCGGAAAAGAATGTGCGCCCTGCAAGTGTTCATGATTAAACTCTTTAGTTTCGCGTACATCAACTAAGAAAAATGGCTTATCGTCGGTATACCAGCGGTAAAGCTCTTCTATTTCCAGTTTACCACCCTTTTCGCAGGCGGGGGTATCATAATTACTTTGCAAATGTTTGATGTTGTGGTTTTCGGGAACGCTCGTTAGTTTAATCTTGTACTGATCGTTACGGTCAAGATCGAAGATCTGCAGGTAGCCAGACAGGGTTTCGCCAACGCCGGTTATCACCTTGACAGCCTGTAAGGCCTGTTGACAGCCTATAATGCCCGGTGCTACGCCAAGCACCCCGGCTGTATTGCAATCGGGTATTTCATTTGCCTGAGGAACGGTTGGATAGAGGCAACGATAGGTTGGCCCGCCATTGTAATTAAATACGCTTACGTGCCCCTCGTATTGCTGTACTGCGCCGTAGATGTAAGGCTTGTTCAGTATCACGCAGGCATCATTAATTAAATACCTGGTGCCGAAATTATCACTGGCATCAATCAACAGATCGTATTCTTTGATAAGTGCTAACGCGTTATTAATGTCCAGATAGTAGGGATATAATTTAAATACAACTTCCGAGTTAAGCTTTCGCAAGGTAGCAATCGCCGCTTCAGCCTTTAACTTACCTACCTCGGCTTCGGTGTATAATACCTGCCGGTGCAGGTTATCGATGCTAATGGTATCTCCATCTATTATCCCAATTGTACCGACACCCATACCTGTAAGATATTGCAAAACAGGCACACCCAGGCCGCCTGCGCCAATTACAAGTACTTTAGCTTGTTGAAGCTTTTGCTGTGCCGCGGGACCAAATCCGGCCAATTGCGTTTGTCTGCTATATTTGTTAGCGGTGCTCATATATTAAAATTTAACCGCCTAATACCGACATGGAAGTGTGAACTGATTCCTGACTTAGTGCTTCCGCAGCAAACCCGTCCTTTTCGCGTTTAGCAGCTGCGTCTAATAATATTTGCTGCAGGTCTTGGTTTGTGGCTCCACTGCGCAATAAATCGCGCAGGTTGGCTGCGGGAGGGCCATACAGGCAGGTTCGTAGTTCGCCGGTGGCCGATAAGCGGATGCGGTTACAAGTGCCGCAAAACGTTCGGCTAAATGATGGGATTATTCCGAAACTGCCCAGGTAGCCTGGTATTTGATAGTTAACGGAAGTCGAGCTATCTTCATTAATAAGCTTATTAATATCCCGGTAATTTTGGCTGATATGATCAAAAATACGCTGATGGTCCCAGCCCGAGTAACCGAAGGTATCACTGCCATTAAAAGGCATTTCTTCCAAAAAGCGAACAGACAGCTGGTGGTCTTTAGTTAATTCTATAAAAGGGATAATGTCTTCAATATTCTTATTCTCGGCCACAACGCAATTGAGTTTAATCTCAAAGCCATCGTTTAATAACCCAAGCACACCCCGGTAAACAGTATCAAAACTATCGCGGCGTGTAATGCGATGAAAGCGTTCGGCATTAAGCGAATCCAGGCTGATGTTTATCTTACGAATGCCCATCTCCTTTAACGCCGACTGGTGTTGGGCCGATAGTGTTCCGTTAGAGGTAACGGTAATCTCTTTTAAAGCGTCCAGTTCGCTCAGTCGGTATAAAAACGGAATAATACCATTGCGTACAAAAGGCTCGCCGCCGGTAATACGAATTTTGTCGACACCCAAGCCAACAAAAAGCGACGATAGTTGATACATTTCATCAAATGAAAGCAGTTCCTTGCGCGGGGCAAAGTTGATCCCTTCCTCAGGCATGCAGTAATAGCACCTGAAGTTGCAGCGGTCGGTAACCGAAAGGCGCAGGTAATTTAAGCGCCGCCCATGCTGATCAACTAATAAACTTTCTTTCATTTTTAGGTTATGGATGGGCGTTAACCCAAACACTATTGTCTTCGTAAAACTCTTTTTTCCAGATAGGTACGGTCTTTTTCAATTCGTCTATTAACCATCTGCAGGCCTCGAAAGAAGCTTCGCGATGGGCCGATGATACGCCGATAACTACCACAGGTTCGCCCGGTAATTTATGGCCGACAGCATGAATAATGGCTACTTCGTAAAGCGGCCATTTAACTTTAGCCTGTAATCCTAGCTTTTCCATTTCTTTTACCGCCATAGGCTCGTAGGCTTCAAAATCGAGATGTAATACCGTTTTGCCTTTGCTATGGTTACGCACGGTACCCACAAACAGGTTTATAGCGCCGGTTTCTTCACTGACCAGGTAAGCGGGTGCTTCGTTTAAATCAATATGTTCAACTATACGGATCAGCATATTTAATTATCCTCCGCTAACAGGTGGAATCAAAGCTATTTCGCTGTGGCTGCTGATAGTTTGACTGTCCTCTGCATACTCACTATCTACCGCTATTGCAACTGAACTTAGCGCTTTTATGGCAGGATATTGATCGCCCAGCCAGGTTTTCAAATCTCCAACGGTAGCCAGCGGCGTGTCGGCAGGCACGGTTATTCTGGGTTTGCCGGCAATGTCGCGTGTAATTCCAAACAGCAGTATTTCCATTTATGTTATAATCTCAGCCAACAAATATACCAAGTTATGGTTTTGCAGTGGATTATTGGCCTTATCTATGTCATATATAGCCCATAAATTATATCGATGACTGGGAATAGCTAAGGATATTAACTTTGTGAAACATCAACACTAACCAAACATGGATATTTTCGAAGCAGCCCGAACCAACAACATAGAAGAGCTAAAAAATGCTTTACAAACAGGTGATGCTAATGGCCGCGATAGCCGGGGTGCAACCCCACTGATCATCGCTGCTTACTACAATAACGTTGATGCTTTAAAAGCTTTATTAGAAGCCGGTGCCGATGCCGAATTGCGCGATAGTATGGGCAACACCGCGCTAATGGGGGCTTGTTTTAAAGGTTATAACGAAGCCGTGATCGCATTGATAGAAAATGGCGCTGACATTAATGCCGTTAATAGCACCGATTCTACAGCACTAGCCTTCGCGGCAATGTTTGGCCATAACGAACTGATCAGAATATTGCTTGCAAGCGGGGCTGATCCGAAACATAAGGATCAGTATGGTAAAAACGCCGTTGATTATGCCCATGCAAAGGGAAACAAAGAAGGATATGAGCTATTGATGGGATATAAGCAATAGACTAAGCGCGTGGAGTACCGGTTGTTATTGAAATATCATTTTTATGTTTTGATCGGTAAATAAAGTAGCTGATAACACCCCATGCCGGTACAAAAAAGAGGGCAAGGAATATTCCAAAAATAGCAAAGGTGACACATCCGGTAACGCACTTAATGCGCGAGGATAAGCTCATCATAGAAATATATGTTGCTAAAATAGGAAGCACCAATCCCAATAACATCATTTGAGCGGTAATTACGCCGATTGTCGATTTTATTTTGCCTTTGATTCTTAACCGGCACAATACAATCTGCATAATAGGTGCAATAAGAATTAGTATCAACGGAATTACGAAAACAAGCATTGTAATAAGTATATATAGTCTTTGATACCCTATTTATTGAAAGGTAACCTTTTTGCGAAAAGATTTTGGCGAAGCGTATAAGTACGCAGCAATACCGTTAAAATACGGGGTGCGTAAAATAGCAGGCATTAATAAATTTGCGTTACTAACTAGCAAATAATGCAATTTACCGAAACCGCCCATCACGAACAGGAAATGCTACGCACCATATCATTTTTCCGCAGGCTGAAAAGCACCAGTACTCCCGAATATATTTATTTGGCATTAGCCATACTTGCTTTTCTTATTGCCAGCTTTGCCGCTATACAGCAATATGCTGTAATAGCATATTAGCCACTAACAAAAAAATGCGCTAATTGTATTAATTTGCATTGCAATAAGGTGCAATGCGTTTATGATGCAATTTAAACTTCGAATAGTAATTACTGCTTGCTTGCTCATCTCACTTTCTGGCTGGGCACAGGCACAAAAACTGCGCGTAGCAGTTGCTGCCAATGCGCAGTTTGTTGCCAAAAAACTTGCGGAACAGTTTAAAAAGGAAAGCGGCGTTGATGCCGATCTCATCGTCAGCTCATCGGGGAAGTTAACTACGCAGATAGAGCAGGGCGCCCCGTTTGATCTTTTCTTATCTGCCGATATGAAGTATCCCCAAGAGCTGTCGGACAAAAACCTCACGCTCGACCAGCCGCGTATTTATGCCTATGGCCAGCTAATCATGTGGACGTTGAATAAGAGCGCCAAACTTACCCAGCCTTCAGATCTTATTTCTTCTGTATACACCAAGATAGCTGTTGCCAACCCATCTCTGGCACCCTATGGCGAAGCCACCATGCAAACGTTAGATAAATTGAAACTAACCGTCCAGCTAAAAGATAAGATAGTTTACGGCGAAAGTATTGCCCAGGTAAATCAATACCTATTATCCGGTGCAACAGAAGTTGCTTTTACAGCCAAATCCATAGTGCTCGATCCGGAACAAAAGGGGAAAGGCAAGTGGGTTGAAGTGAGCGAGAAACTTTATCAGCCGATAGCCCAGGGCGTAGTGATTCTTAAATCATCTTCCGGTCAGCAGCTATTGGATGCGCAGAAATTCTACACCTTTTTATTCGGGCCTAAAGCAAAGAAGATTTTAAAAGCCTATGGTTATAAATAATGGAATTAGACCTGCAACCTTTATGGCTTACCTTTAAACTGGCTACAATTACTACGATATGCCTGCTGGTTATCGGTTTACCGATAGCTGCCATGCTAGCCCAAAGTCGCTCGAGGTTAAAGCCCGTGGCCGAAGCTTTTATCAGTTTGCCATTAGTGTTGCCTCCATCTGTACTGGGTTTTTATTTACTGGTGGCTTTGAGCCCGGCAAATGCTTTTGGTGGGCTGCTACAATCGTGGTTTAATATCAGGCTTATTTTTACCTTTCCGGGGTTGGTTATTGGCTCGGTTATTTATAGCCTGCCATTTATGGTGCATCCGATACAAGGTGGCTTGCAAGCCCTGCCCGAAAGCCTACAAGAAGCTTCGTGGACCTTAGGCCGATCAAAAACAGATACCTTTTTTAAAGTAATGTTGCCTAATATTCGCCCGGCTTTACTTACCGGTATTGTGCTCAGTTTTGCCCATACGCTCGGCGAATTTGGCTTGGTACTAATGATAGGCGGAAGCATTCCCGGCGTTACCAAAGTGGCTTCTATAGCTATTTATAATGAGGCCGAGGCCTTGAATTTCCACGCCGCGCATATTTATTCGGGGGTATTATTAGCAGTTTCGTTTTGTATTTTATTGCTGGTGTATATCATCAACAAACGCCTCGTTAAAAACAGTTTGGCTTTATGATTAGTATCAGCATTCGCAAAAAACTGAATATGGCGGGTGGACCTGCTGATCTGGTGGTGGATGCAGAACTGCCTTTACAGAATATTACGGCGTTGTACGGGCCGTCGGGTTCAGGAAAAACATCATTATTAAAGATTATCGCGGGGTTAACACAGCCCGACGAAGGTTTTATCCAGGTGAATAACGAAGTTTGGCTGGATACCAAAAACAAAATTAACCTGCCTCCTCAAAAGCGAAATATTGGTTTCGTATTTCAGGATTATGCCTTGTTTCCGAACATGACGGTTGAGGGAAACCTCAGATACGCCTGCAGTAAAAATGTAGATGAGGAGCTTGTTAAACACCTACTTGTTGTAACCGGATTAACCGCTTTTGCAAATCATAAACCCGCAACACTTTCTGGTGGACAAAAGCAGCGTGTGGCCTTGGCTCGTGCTTTGGTGCGCAAACCATCATTGCTATTACTGGATGAACCACTATCTGCACTCGACAATGAAACCCGGTTACAACTTCAACAAGAGTTATTGCAGTTTCAAAAAGAGTATAAGTTTAGCGCTCTGCTAGTGAGCCATGATATTGCGGAGATCTATCAGTTGGCAAAAAGTGTTATTTCAATTGATGGGGGAAAAGTCTTGAAAGTCGGTAGACCTGCCGAAGTTTTTGGATTTGCCACGAATGCAGGCCAAATAAACTTAATTGGGCAGATAGTAAGTATTGATAATGAAATGATGGAAGTATTGGCTGATCAACGATTATATCAACTAAAATATGTCGAAGGTTTGTCGGTAGGCGATAAGGTTTGTTTGGCGTTCGCCGATGTTAAGAAAATTGGGTGAAATTATAGCCCTCTCACTCGGAGAGGGTTGGTAGAGGTGTTAAACCAATAAAGCCGAAATCCTGGCCTGTAAAACATCCATATCAAACGGTTTTGCTAAAAAATCATTGGCACCCGCATCAAAGGCCGACTGGCGTACATTGTGCCCGGCGGAAATAATAATAACCGGTATTTTTTGCGTAGAACTTTGCCGTTTTAACTGTTTGCAAACTGTTAAGCCATTATGGCCGGCCATAGCAATGTCCAGTATTACCAGATCGGGCTGGGCTTTTACAGATTCCATCACCGATGTGCCATCATAAACATGCATCACCTCATAACCTGCATAATTAAGGATGCTCGATATTGATTCGACAATGGCTACATCGTCATCCGCAACTAGTATTGTTTTATGTTGTAATTCCATAGGTAGTTTGGCAAAAGTTAAAGGCTCACATTTGTTATTAAACGGATACTATTAATTAGATAGTATGCTGTTTTACAGGATATTTATAAAATATCTGTTACTTATGCTATCCTAAAGGGGTATTTGCCTATGTTTTATAAAATAGATTAATATCTGAACGATATTGATAACAACCACAATATAGCCAAAGTTTCTTAAAAAAGCTAAGTGCGCAGGTTGTTAATCTGCAATATATGCCAGATCTGCGTGCTGATAGGCAGGCTTTTGTACTTGTACCTTTAACCTTTTAAACGTTTGCATAGGGCCTTCGGCTGCAAACAGATTAATAAGCCATGCAGGTACATTACCACCCGGATCCAGGGCCAGGGTATACTCTATGTCCAGTTTATTATTACCTAATGGTGTTATTACCCATTTGCCTACAGATTGCGTTACCCGCACTATGCCCTGTTTTTGCGGTATATAGTCGCCAATACAGGGCGCATCAATGGTTATAACTTTAGTTTTAGGATGCTGCTTTACCATAATATGGCATATAAAATCGCGGTTTTCTACCGGCCAGGGCACAGCAACTTCCGAATAATAGTACAACTCCGATGGCGAAACCTGCTTTAACACGGTGGCCGATTTGGTATGATAAGCCCAACTAACGCTGTTCTTAATATCCATAATAACGGCCACAAATTGTGCCGGGGTAGCCTCTAACTGGCAGTTAACTTTAACAGCCTTGAAGCTCGTACCTTCTACCGAACGCATGTAAACCTTAATGCCTTCGTCTTCGGTTTTTAATTTCCAGTTGTCCTGTGCGTGGGCTGCTATTACGCTAAAAATCAGTGCAAAGGATAGTATTATTTTATTCATTATTTGGATGCTCAGGGTCTCGTTCTACTACAAAGTAACGGAACCTTACGCAGCCCAACCGCTTATTCGCCTTTTTTTGACGTTGCAACGATAATAATGCCTCCAATTAATAAAATACCGCCAAGATAAGGGGGCCACGCCACTGTTTTTTCTCTGTCGGCCGATACTTGCAACGGTCCTGCGTCAATAATTTTTTCTTTCTTAGTGTAAGTAAAGCCCGTCCAAACCAACGTAATAATTCCAATTACTATCAGGGCAAATCCAATCATCTTTTTCATATCAGCAAAAATATTTTACAGTAAAGGGAATTGCAGGCTTATTGTTTTGATTACTATGGGAAGGGGGCTATTGTTAAAAGTGCGGAGGCTTTAAATTACTTATCCGCCAATAAATTTATAGAGGTATGGTGCCTTGTGCGCCATGCCTGTTTGTTTTTTGGCTATCCGCTCCAATATTCCCAGGCTTAGCATTTTGCGTTGAAATGCCGGTCGTAACAATGGTTTGCCTAATATGGTCTCATAAAGCCCTTGCAAGTCGCCCATGGTAAAGGTTTCTGGTAAGAGGTTAAAGCCAATCAGCTTACGGTCCAGATCGGTTTGTAAGGTTTCGAGCGCTTTTCTGATAATCTCCTGGTGGTCTTCCAGCATTACTGGCGGCAGATTGGTTATATCAAACCACTGGCAGCTGTCGGATATCGCGTCGGGAGTTGGGATGGCTTTTGTAAAGTCGATCAGGGCATAATACCCGACGGAAATAAAGCGCTGTAATAACCAGTGGCTATCATCAATAAAATGCCCGTTGGCCACTATAATCTGTTTAAGCTGGCTTGCATTATGCCGGCTTAAATCGCCGAAAACATAAAACTGTTCGAGGTAGATATTACTCAGAGCTGTACGTTCGTGCAGCACACGTTTGGCGGCATTGTTAAGATCCTCGTCTTGTTGGATAAAGCCTCCAGGTAACGCAAACAATGGCGTGTTTTTATATTCCAGTAACAAGATTTTCAGTTGGCCGTTGTGATAACCAAATATAACGGCATCCAAAGCCAGGCCGGGCATAAACGCCGCCCAATCTATTTGACTTGCCTTTTGTTCAGAATTACCTGCCATGTTCAACGAAAATAAAATAAAAAGTTGACCGGGCAGAACATATAAATTATTATTGTAACAAATTGATACAATAATAATCGGTGATACGATTGTAAACTGATAATATTTGCTAACTTCAATTTATTAAACCTAACAAACATGAAATTAAGGAGTTATTTACTGCTCTTACTACAGCTTGCTGCAGTTAACCTATTTGCCCAACAACCTACCGAGGCTACCATTGCTAATGGTAAATTGGAAGGGGTGGCGCAAACTAATGGCATTCGCACCTTTAAAGGTATACCGTTTGCGCAGCCACCGGTTGGCGACCTGCGCTGGAAGGAGCCTCAACCGGTTAAAGACTGGACAGGTGTACGCAAGGCAGATCATTTTGGACCGCGCGCTATGCAGAAACCGGTTTTTGGCGATATGGGCTTTCGCTCGGATGGGATGAGCGAAGATTGTTTATACCTGAACGTATGGACACCATCTAAAACTGCCAATGCTGGCTTACCTGTTATGGTTTATTTTTACGGCGGGGGGCTGGTTGCAGGCGACGGTTCTGAACCGCGTTACGATGGCGAGAGCCTGGCAACCAAAGGTATTGTTACCGTAACGGTTAACTACCGCTTAGGCGTTTTCGGTTTCTTTTCGCATCCCGAACTTACCAAAGAATCGCCTCACCAAGCTTCGGGTAATTATGGATACCTCGATCAAAATGCTGCCTTGGTATGGGTACAAAAGAATATTGCAGCCTTTGGTGGCGACCCTAAACGCGTAACCATCGCCGGCGAATCTGCCGGCTCGATCTCGGTATGTGCGCAGATGGCTTCGCCGCTATCTAAGAATCTGATAGCAGGTGCTATTGGAGAGAGTGGCGCGCCGTTTAACCCAACCCTGTTTCCAATTCCGTTAGCCGATGGCGAAAAGAACGGAACTACCTTTGCAGGCAAGGTTGGCGCAAATTCTCTGGCAGATCTTCGGGCTATTCCATCAGAAAAATTATTGGATGACGCTTACCAACCAGGCATGCCGCCAAACGCAACGGTGGTAGATGGCTATTTTCTACCAAAAATGCCTGTTGATATTTTTAACGCAGGTGAGCAGGCCCAGGTTCCGCTTTTAGTAGGATGGAATTCAGCTGAGATACCATACCAGGCATTTATGCGCGGACAAGCACCTACAGTAGAAAACTACCAGAAATTGGTGCGCGAGGCTTATGGGACACAGGCCGACGAGGTGTTGCGAATGTATCCTGGGAACAATGAAACCGAGGTTATAAAATCTGCCACAGAACTGGCGAGCGACCGTTTTATATCATACAGTACCTGGAAATGGGCAGATTTGCAGGCCAAAACTGGCGGTAAACCTGTATACCGTTACTTGTTCTCTCGCAACCGCCCACCAATGACAGCTAAAATGGGTAATGCAACTGCCGGTTTAGCTGGCGGTGTAATTAAGGGTAACGACGCGGATGCCAACAAACCAAAACCACCCGTAGCTTACGACGGTGCTGCACACGCATCTGAAATTGAATATGCCTTAGGTAATTTAGCCACTAACACCGTTTATGCCTGGACTCCTGATGACTACAAAGTATCCAAAACCATGGAAGACTATTTTGCCAACTTCATCAAAACAGCAAACCCCAACGGTGGCGGCCTACCTAAATGGGCACCTAACACTGCAGGCAGCAAGGTACAATACATCAACATAAACGTAACCACCAAGCTGGAACCAGACACAACGCACGAGCGATATTTGTTTTTGGATAAACAGTATACGAAATAACAGAAAAGGCCTCGATAAGAGGCCTTTTTCGTAACGTGTATTTCTGCTCTATCTCCTTGGGATCGTAAGAACCCATAAAAGGCATAACTTTTAAATTCCCTCCCTCGGGAGGGGCGCGGTCGGTCTGTGTTGCGGCAGGGAGGGGTCTCGTCGCAATTCAATCGCAGAAACCCCTCCCTAACCCTCCCAAAGGAGGGAATTGCGCCTCTCCAAAGCTTTCTACCTCTCCCCCGGAGAGGGCTGGGCTGAGGCATCTTGATTCCTGATTCTCGATTCTTGGCTCTCTTCTCAACCCACTTTCTTCTTATAAGCCCCCCAAACGTAGAACGGAATAGCTGCCATGAGTAAGATAAATCCGTAATAAACAGAACTTTGTCCGGCGCCGGCAATTTCCCATAACGAATATACAAAGGCCAGCAGACCTAATACAATGGCCGATAACCAGCCGCCGCTTTGCAGGGGCTTTTTCTCTACCCTGATAATAATGTACGAGGCGGCCGAGAATAGATAGGGGATGAGCATCATAAACACCGATAATAGTAACAGAAACCGGAATTGCTCTACCAGGGCTTTGGTGTAGTTCATACCCATAAACAGCGAGATGATAATGCTGCTGATAATCATACCTACGTAAGGCGCACCCTTGCTGTTTTGCCGGGTAAATATGGCCGGGAAAAGCTTGTCTTTAGCAATGGCGAATGGCACCTGGCCTTGCACCAATACCCAGCCGTTTAAGGCACCGAAAGCGGCAATAGCCACGCCTGCGCTAACCCAATACCGTGCACTCGGACCAAACATAAAAGCGGCTGCATCGGCATACGGGGTAACAGAATGTTGCAGAATTTTAGGCGGAATAATGCCCATAACGCTTACGCTACCCAATACATATACCAACGTTGCGATAAGCAAACCAAGCATCGTCGCCTTTGCGATGGTCTTTCCAGGGTCGGCCACACTGCCCGATGGGATGGTTGCAGACTCAATTCCGATAAAGGAGAACATCGTCATGGAGGCGGTAGCCGTAATGGCACCAAATACAGAAGTATTGGTGCTATTAAAAGGGTGGAAATTATCGAAGTGGATAAAAAATAATCCACCGATAGCTATTACAAATAGGGGGAGTAGCTTTAAAATGGTAGTAGCTAATTGCATATTGCCCGAGGTAGCGATGCCTCTGGTGCCAACCCACGTAAGTAACCAGATTGCGCTTAAGCCTGTAAGCACTGCGGCAAGTGTACTGGTTGCAAGTATGGGGAAGAAAGTGCTTAGTGCACTTACAAAGGAGATCGTAATAGCCGCATTGGCGCAAGAAGTGGCAAGATAGTATCCCCAGGCTACTAAAAAGCCGGCAAAATCGCCCAAGCCGTGGCGTGTGTACGCATAGGGGCCGCCGGTTCCTTCGGGGAGTAGCTTGCTTAGGTTACTGAACATCTTTGCTAAGAAGAACGAGCCGATAGCCGAAAATACCCAGCCCAGCAGACTCACGCTACCGAAAGAAGCCATGGCTGCCGGCATCAGAAATACGCCCGCACCTATCATATTACCAACCACCAGCGAAGTGCTGGCCCATAAACCTATTTTGTTTTTGCTCGAAGCTGCCATTTATAAATTCAAATTTTTCAGGAGAATGATAAGGTACGTATTTGCCGCGAAGGTAAAGAATTTGGCTGCCATGTGTAATTAAGATGCTCGAAGTGTAATAGCGGAATATTTGACGGAATCTGGAGCTTTACAACTCAAAAAATACTTAAAAGTCATAAAAAGTGGTGCATTCGTCTTTTGAGTCAGTGAAGTTGTTTGTTAAGATGTTGATAATCAGATGTAAGATAGGCGGTTTCACATGAAAATGACTTTTAAGTAGGAACACAGTGGTGCATATGGTGCATTGCACCATGCACCACCCTTTGGCGGCTTCGAAAAAAAAATTTTTGGATGAAACATTCGCAAGGCCACCTTCCTAATTTGTACTTAAAACTCACAAATGCTGATAACCACAACATTATTCCTAACTTGTGCTTTTTATTTTAGCGATAGTGACTTTTAAGGATTTTAATTTCAACGAGCAGTTGGCAGAGGGTGTCCAAAGCATGGGATACAATACACCAACCGCCATACAGGCCCAAGCCATACCTGTAATACTGGCAGGTAAAGATATTATTGCCTGTGCGCAAACAGGTACGGGTAAAACTGCTTCCTATTTGCTGCCGGTGTTAAACGGTATCAGCAATTCGGGGCACGGCCATCAGATCAGTACACTTATTTTAGGGCCAACGCGTGAGTTGGTTCAGCAAATAGATCAACAGGTGGAGGGCTTAGCCTACTTCACCGAAGTAAGCTCATTAGCCGTTTATGGCGGTGGCGATGGCATGGCTTACGAACAGCAAAAGCGCGGTATCCAAAACAATGTGGATATTGTGATTGCCACGCCGGGAAGATTGATCTCATTCCTAACCTCGGGAGCGCTGAAATTAAACCATCTTAAATATTTTGTACTCGACGAGGCCGACCGTATGCTGGATATGGGCTTCTTTCAGGACATTATGCGCATTATTACCTATTTGCCGGCTAATCGACAAACCTTGCTGTTCTCAGCCACCATGCCAGGTAAGATCCGCACGTTGGCGCGTTCGATATTGAAAAATCCGGAACAAATTAATATTGCTATTTCACAGCCGGCTGTAGGTATCAGTCAACAGATCTATAAGGTGCATGATGCCCAAAAAACTAAACTGATAGAGGTATTGCTCCGCAGCGGACTTTATACCAGTACTATTATTTTTGCATCCACCAAAGAGAAGGTAAAGGCTTTGGCAAAAGACCTTAAAGCTGCCCATATTAATGCGGAAGCCTTCCATTCGGATATGAATCAGGGAGAACGCGAAGAGGTACTCCTGAATTTTAAGAACAGACAATTACCTGTAGTTATTGGTACTGATGCCTTGTCGCGCGGTATCGACGTGGAAGGTATTGATCTGGTTATCAATTATGACGTGCCCGGCGACCCGGAAGACTATATCCACCGCATTGGCCGCACGGCCCGTGCGGCTACCACCGGTACTGCGGTAACCTTGGTTAACCGTAATGACGAGCGCAGGCTGGCAAACATCCAGGCATTGATTGATAAAAAAATAGAGGAAATAACTTTGCCTGCCGATATCGGCGCGATACCTGAGCAAAAGCCTCAGTTTGATAATCGTCGTAAAGGGGGGAGAAGGCCACAACGCAAAGGTGGCAGTGGGGCAAAAGGGCAAAGCCAAGGCAAGAAATAATATCGCCCGACCATTCGTTTCCAAAAAACGCTTATTTTCGTGCCCATACATCCGGTTAATTAATACATGATATCGTGAGTGATTTTCAACCACAATTACGCACTGTTAACGTAATCCGTTATGTTACACCGCTTCGCGAAGGAGGTTCTCTACCTGCTATAGCCGAGGCCGACGACGAATTTCTGTATGTGCTGAAATTTCGTGGGGCCGGGCAAGGTCTAAAAGCTTTGATTGCCGAACTGATAGGTGGCGAAATTGCCCGCTTATTAGGTTTTAAGATCCCGGAATTAGTATTTGCCAACCTAGATACTGCTTTCGGCCGTACCGAACCTGATGAAGAGATCCAGGACTTGCTAAAGGCCAGCGTAGGCCTAAATTTGGCATTACACTATTTATCTGGCGCCATTACTTTCGATCCGGTGGTGACAACACTCGATACTAAGTTGGCCTCTCAAATTGTTTGGTTCGACTGCCTGATTACCAATGTAGACCGTACCCCACGCAATACCAATATGCTGATATGGCATAAAGAATTATGGTTGATAGATCACGGCGCCTCGTTATACTTCCATCACTCGTGGTATAACTGGCAAGAGCAAGCCAAACGTCCATTTGCGCAGGTTAAAGATCACGTATTGCTGCCGCGTGCCAGCGAACTGGAAGCCGTAGATACAGAATTTAAAACTATTTTAACCCCTGATAAGATCCGCACCATTGTTAACCTGATACCCGACGAATGGCTGACCAAGGGTTTTGAAAATGAAACCCCGGAGGCTGTTCGCGATGTATATTTCGATTTCCTGACGACGCGCATTGCATCGTCGGACATATTTGTAAAAGAAGCACAACATGCCAGAGAATCACTTATTTGAGTACGCCGTTATACGCGTTGTACCAAGGGTGGAGCGCGAAGAATTTATAAATGTTGGTGTTATCTTATACTGTAAACGTCCGCAGTTTTTAGGTATTAAATTTACGGTGAACGAACCGCGAATTCGTGCGTTATGCTCAGATCTCGACATCGATGTGCTTACAGACAACTTGAACGCCCTTACACAAATATGCCTCGGCAACAAAGAGGGAGGGCCTATTGCCACACTTGATGCAGCTTCGCGTTTTCGTTGGATAACCGCCACGCGCAGCACCGTTGTGCAGGCTTCTAAAGTGCATCCCGGACTGTGCCTGGATGCGGCTCAAACCCTCGAAAAGCTATTTGAGCAATTAGTGGCATAATCAGCATAAAATCAATTGTTTTATTGTGATTTTATTTGGATATTGAATTACCAATTATTAAATCATCATGCCACACATCAACCTGCCGGCGGGCTTGCCGGGTATCAGAAGCCTGTTCACCTTCAGGCCAGAAACAGCAGTTCCGCTTAACTTTTTAGCCCAAACTTTGCTCCACAATCCGCATCCAACGCTAAGTGCCGGTGAGAGAGAGCTGATTGCAACTTACGTATCAAGTCTTAATGACTGTAAGTATTGTGCTACCATACACGGTGCCATTGCCAAGCATCAACTGAACAAAGATGGCCAGACTGTAAAAGCTGTTGTAGCTGATATGGAAACCTCCCCCGTTAGCGACAAGTTGAAGGCATTGCTCCGTATTGCTGCCAAGGTACAAATTGGCGGCAAGAGCGTGACTGAAACTGATGTTGAGCTTGCTCACCAGGAAGGTGCCACCGATCTCGAAGTACACGATACCGTGCTTATTGCCGCTGCATTTTGTATGTATAACCGCTATGTAGACGGGCTGGCTACATTTCAGCCGGATGATGAAGAATTGTACGACCAGATGGGGGCCCAGCGTGCCCGTGAGGGTTATCATAGCGGCCCTCTGAAGCTTACTAAAACAGAACCAGTTGAAGCGCAATAAATTGACTTGTTAGAATAATAAGATTTTTAATACTATTAAGTAACTATATATAAGGGTGGAGTGGCCAAATGGTCACTTTTTTTATATATCGAAAACTATAAGTGTTTAATGGATATTATATTATATAAATCATCATAAATCAAAAACACATGAAAAGGTTAATGTTAATATGCTGTTTCGCCGCCTTGCTGGTAACGGCTGCAAATGCGCAAACTAAACATGCGGTTAGCCCGGACCCGTTGAACAAGGCCAAAGATCTGCAAAAGGAATTGAAGCTAACAGATTCGCAAACCCTCAAAATAGCCAGCATTTATGACGATTCGTCGAAGCAATTTGAGAAGATAAAAGTTGCTGAGAATGGCAATACTAATAAAATGATGGCTGACATAAAACCACTTCGGGTAAGCACTATTAATAAAATCAAAGCGGTATTAACGCCTTCGCAAGCCACTAAATATGATACGATGGTGAAAACTTCTAAAGATAGCAACGGCGGCAATGGCTGGAGCGACGGTTGGAGTTCGACGGAGTCTGCAAACTAAAATATTAAACAAGGTATTGTATTCGCTAACGCGGCCGTTCTGTGCCGCGTTTTTTGTTTTATGGAATTAGGTAAACCCCTTACTCATTTAAAGCGTAAGTCTGTTAGAAACAATATTTCTTATAACGTACTTATAAGAATGTGTTTAAACGAAATATATCTACTAAAATCTGACTTATGAAAAAAGTACTTAACTTATTATTTTTAGCCGCTATGCTGCTTGGGGCACATATGGCCACGGCCCAAACCACCACGTCCGACGGCAAAAGCTGGTTTAACCGTACTATCGCGGGGGCTGCCCAAATACAGGTTACCTATCGGAACAACAATTTCGATCAGCTTAACCGGATCCTCAATAACAACAATATACCATCGCTAAGCGGGAATGACATATGGATTAACCTCTCCATGAACCATATTCATAAACAATGGATCTTTGAAGATGGTATAGGCCTTACGCCGTTATCTACTTCGGAAAATGGGAATAATTTAAAAGCCAAATATGGGCAGGGACAGTTGTATTTCAGAGCTGGTTATAACGTAGTGAAGACGCCGGATTTTCGCCTGTTTCCGTTTGTTGGATTGAATTTCTCTGCTGCGATGCTTAAGATTCAAGATAAAGCCCGTGAGGAAAGCACTAACGATTTCTCCCAAGAACTATTGACAAGTACATCGAGCAAAACCTTATATCAGGGAGCCTTCGGCATCGAATTGGGAGGCGGCTATGATTATCTCATCAAAATGAAAACAAAGCGAATTGATAACTGTGTGGAGATACAGCGTAATATCCCTATAGGTATCAGAGCTGGGTATTACATTAACGCAGCACGTAGCGATTGGAAAGTAGACGGTCACTCCTTAGATAATGGCCCCGACAAAGGTCAGAGCGCCATATTTGTTTCGCTTAATATTGGGTTAGGGTATAGTATTAGGAAATTGTAGAGAGGAGTTTTCAAGATAAGATATTGTCATCGATCCCAATAGTGATTGGGATCGGGACCTCATTTGCTTTGCTAACTATCCAGGTTATTTACTTGTCTCGTGGGGTGCTGAAACAAGTTCAGCATGACATATAGGGGGATAGATAGCAACAGGCACTCTTTTTGTCACAGCTAAACTTATGGATCAACTTAGCTTTTTTGAGGACAGTATTAGCAGTCTGCCTATTGACATAGCCGATTATATCCCCAGTATGTTTGGTAAGCAGGAGAGCGAGCATCTTTTAAAGAAATTTATTAATGAAACTCCCTGGATACAACGTTCGGTTATGATGTATGGTAAGGAGGTGCTTACTCCAAGGCTAACTGCCTGGTGCGGCGATTCGGATGCTGATTTCTTTATTTCGGGAGGTAATACGCCACCATTACCCTGGACGGACGACTTGTTGATGATGCGTGAAAGAGTAGAAGCAGCCGCTGGTGTGAAGTTTAATACAGTTTTGCTGAATTACTATCGAAACGGCAACGATTCAGTAAGCTGGCACGACGATCAAGATGGCATCCCGGGACGTAATAAAATAGTCGCCTCGGTTAGTTTAGGTCAGGTAAGGGTTTTTGATATTCGTAATAAGGTCAATCCTAGCATCAAATATTCTATTCCGTTAGAAAACGGTTCTTACTTACTAATGAAAGGCGATTTTCAGGATCATTGGCAACATCGAATTGCCAAGTCGGCAAAGAAAATGAAAGAACGGGTAAACCTTACATTCAGGATCAGTAACATAAAATAAGAATTGAGCTAAAGCCCGTTAATTTTTTCACCAATAAAAAAGGCCTCCAAATCTGGAGGCCTTTTTATGCTCTTTAATTTAAGATTATTGTTTTGGAGCTGGATCCTGTTTTTCAGGAGCTTTACCTATCAGGTCCATAAACTGATCCAGTTTTGGAGTGATGATAATCTGTGTACGTCTGTTTTGTGCTTTACCGGCTGGGGTATCATTGCTGGCAATAGGGTTATATTCACCACGACCGCCTGCGGTTAAGCGTTTAGGGTCAACCTGGAAAGTGGTTTGCAATGCCATAACTACAGATGCAGCTCTCATAGCACTTAAATCCCAATTGTTGCGGATGTTTTTCTGAGAGATTGGTACGTTATCGGTGTTACCTTCAATCAGCACGTCGTAAGTGCTATAGTCTTTAATGATCTTGGCAATTTTGCTTAAAGTCTCATTGGCTTTATCCGAAATTTCGTAGCTGCCAGATTTGTATAGCATGTTGTCGGCAAGTGAAATGTATACCACGCCTTTTAACACCTGTACGTCAACATCCTTCATTTCCTGCTGACTTAATGAACGAGTTAGGTTATTGGTTAACACCATATTAAGTGAGTCGCTTTTGTTTTTGGTATTTACCAGTTGTTGGATGTAGCGGTTAGAACTGTTAATCTCGTCAACCAGTTTGGCTATGTTTACGTTACCCTGGCTGCTCGAGTTTAAACACTTGTTAAGGGCATCCTGTAAAGCCAGTGTGTTTGCCTTTTCAGAAGAGATTTGTTCCTCTAAACTTTTAACGCGATTGTTGGCCACGGCAAGCGCCTGTTCGCTGGTTTGGTATTTTACGCTTAGGTCGCGCGTGCTGTTTTGTAGTTGGGTGTAGTTGGCATCCAGCTCTTTGTATTTTTTGCTACTTACGCAACTTGAGGCTAAACCTGCTACAACAAGCAGCGCCGGAATTACTATTGGAAACTTCATAAATTTCTGTATTTGTTTTTTATAAATATAGCGATATAAATATATCGACAAATAATAACGAAATATTTGAAGGAATGTTTTTCTGTTTGTAATTGGTTGATTTACAGTGGGTGTTAGAGTCCTTTGCTTAAGATAAATGGATTATTGCCTAAGAATGATAAAAGGACGTGAAAAAATGGTGGATTTGCATAAAAGCGTTAGCCTGCATCATTTAGTTATGGTAATGTGTTATAGCACATTTTGGAAGCTTTTATCTTTCTACACTTTCCAATTTACCATCCTCACTCACAGATGCTTTACTTTTAGCCACATAGCAACTACTATCGGGGTTAACTGTTTCGCCGGTGCTGGCGGTTAGGAAGTTACTGCCCCAAACCTCAAGGGCTTTAAAAATAGGGATAAGCTGGTTACCCAGGTCGGTGAGGAAGTATTCTACCTTAGGCGGTACAACAGGGTAAACTTTGCGTTGTACAATCTGGTCTTCCTCCAGTTCGCGCAGCTGTTGGGTGAGCATTTTTTCGGTTATCTCGGGTATCAGGTGTTTGATCTCGGTATAACGTATTGGGCCAGCCAGTAATCTGTTTAATATAGTCATCTTCCACTTGCCGCTAATCACGCTGAGCGACGCTTCCATAGCACAATTGAAGTTCTTGTGTCGTTTCTCTGTCATAATAAAAATCGCTGTATGCCAATATCTTAAATGGGCGCATAACTTACCAAAAGGTACGTCTCACACCAAAAAGTACCTTCTTGTGCAGTACTTAAATTATCCGTCACTTTGACTCAACAAATCATAAATAAAACATAAAGATATGAAAAAGTTAACTGGTAAAACAGCAATTATAACAGGCGGAAACAGCGGTATTGGCTTCGCAACTGCACAGGAATTTGTAGCCCAAGGCGCTAAGGTGATCATCACCGGCCGTAACCAAAAATCTATCGATGAGGCTGTTGCCCAACTTGGCGAAAATGCGCACGGTATTGTATCAGATGCAGGCGATATGGCTCAGGTAAATCAAATCCAGGCGCAAGTTAAAGCGATCACTCCAAACATTGATATTATTTTCATCAATGCTGGTTTAGGTAAATTTAACTCAGTTGATGGCATGACCGAAGATATGTTCGACGAGATTATGAACGTAAACTTTAAAGGCGCTTACTTTACCCTGCAACAGTTGTTGCCATTGGTAAACAATGGTGGTTCTATCATCTTCAATACCTCTATCAATGCACACATTGGTATGGCTGGTGCAAGTGTTTATGCAGCAAGTAAAGCAGCTTTATTATCATTGATCAAAAACCTTTCTGCCGAATTACTGCCACGTCGTATAAGAGTTAACGCTATCAGCCCAGGCCCGGTTGTTACACCTCTGCATACCAGCGAAAAATTAGGTATTAGCGATGATCAATTACAACAAATGGGTAATGGCATATTAAGCCAGATTCCAATTGGCCGCTTTGGTAATGCTGAAGAGATCGCTAAAATAGCGTTGTTCTTCGCTTCAGACGATTCTACTTTCGTGTTAGGTGCGGAACTGGTTGCAGACGGTGGTATGTACACCCTGTAAATAGCTAATTCTTTAGTTCGAGTTTAATAGGAAGAGCCTGCCGATTTATTTCGGGGGCTTTTCTGTTTTAGTGGTATAAGAAATAAGCCGATATTTACTATAGCAATCCTATATGATCATGATATGCTTAGGCCGATAGATGACTATTTTTTGCAAAAGGATGAACCCGTAAGAAGCTGCCTTCAGTTTTTAAGAAAACACATTCTGGATTATGATGCAGCCATCACGGAGGCCTGGAGATATGGAATGCCTTTCTACTACTACAAAGGCAAAATGTTTTGCTATTTATGGGTTCACAAAAAGTTTCACTTGCCTTACATCGGCATGGTTGATGGCAAGTTGATAGATCACCCCGATCTGATACAGGAGAAGCGGGCCCGCATGAAGATTATGCTGATAGATCCTTCGGAAGATTTACCGATAGGGGATATAAATAACATCTTAAATCAGGCGATGAAGCTTCGCCAGTAAGATGAAAATCATCAAATATAAAAGAGGCCTTTAGTAAAAACTAAAGGCCTCTTTTATAACATTTTTATGGAAATTAATTTAGAACCTTAATTTCAACACGGCGGTTTAACGCGCGACCTTCTTCGGTTGCATTGTCGGCTATTGGCTTACTTTCGCCATAGCCTTTTGTAGTTAGGTTATCGCCGTTTACACCTGCATTAACCAGGTAAGCTTTAACAGCATTAGCTCTGTCTAAAGATAGCGACATGTTGTGTGCTGTGCTGCCTTCGGCAGATGAATTGCCGTTTAAAGCTACTTTCGTAGTCGATGCTGTTTTCAATGATCTGGCAACCAGATCAAGTGTTTGATATGAATCTGTTTTTAGTACGCCCGAGTTAAATTCGAACTGAATATTAGCAAAGTTCAGATTAGGTTTTTCTGGTGCCGGTGCTGGTTCTTCTTTCGCCGGTGCTGGAGCTGGTGCAGGCTCTGGTTGTTTTTGTGCAACTGGTTCGGTTTTAACCGTATCCGCAGCTGGAGCCACTACGGCTTTTTTTGCTTTACAAGAAGGTAGTGTAAAAGCTAATGAAGCTACGAAAACTAAGATTAAATTGGATTTTAAAACTCTCATTTGTATAAATTATATTAAGGTTGAACGCTGTAAACATAAAACATTCTTTTTATCCGAAAAGTATTTTTCAGGCGAAAAAAAAGCAGGTTTTCAAACTTGAAAACCTGCTCTATAGGGTTAAATAGTTATTTTACTGTTAGTTATGTCTAGGTTATTAACCCTGTTCTACCTTATTATTTGGTCAATTCTGTCTGATACAATATGGCCCCTTCTTTGTTAATCGCTTTCATATTGAACCGGCCTGCATCTACAGAAAAATACATAAAGCCATGCTGTGATGCCTCAAAACGGCTATATGGGATACCTGTATGCACGTCAGTTAGCTCGGATCCCGCACCTGAAATAAACTGGTGAGTAAAACCTTCTGGTTTCAGGTGTTGCAGGGAATGATCGTGTCCCGAGAGGTAGATATCCACCTTGTGTTCTTCAAAAACATCAGCTAACACTTTACGCACAGTTAGGGTATCATAATTAGTGATGCGCGGCCCAACAGTATAAAAGGGATGATGCCCAACTACAATCTTCCATTTCACATCGGCTGGTGCATTCTTTAAGGTATCTTTTAGCCAGACCATTTGGGTAGCAACCTGCGGTTGCAGTGCCTCGTGCAGCATCGGGTCGGTATCTATCATAATAAACATCGCCTTGCCCTTGTCGGCGCCTAAAGATACCGTTTTGGTGTAGTAGCGCGCAGGCATATTCCAACGGCGGCTTACTTTACTGTAACGGATCTGCGCTTCCGGATCGCTGAGGTAATCGTGGTTGCCTAGTATCGAAAACCAATCGCATTGGAGTGAGTGGGCCGTGTAAATATTCTCGAACGAGTAGTGCCACAGCGGGTCTTGCTCACTGATAACACCTTTGGGATAAAAATTATCACCAACCGAAATTACAAAATCATTAGGATGCGCTGCTGCCCACAGGCCCATTTGCCTGGCAACTTCCAGTTGATCATACTCTCCATTACGGCCCCAGTCGCCTATAGCCATAAAATGCATGGCGTAGTCGTCGGCTATTTTGTTGAGGCCGGTGAGGTCATCACTTTCTAGATGGGTTATGTGTTCGCCGGCAAAAGCGCCCAGCGGACTAATAATGGATGCACCTATAGCGGTTAGGGTAGCGTTTTTTACAAAGTCTCTGCGTTTCATACTGCTCGCCCCGGCAACTTTAGGGGATTATATCAATGCCGGGAATTATAACGCAATGTACACAATGTTGCATTTGTAAATGTCAAGTAATGTTTAAGCAATTGTAAATTGTTGAATGTTAATGGATAAGTAAATGTTAATTTAAGCGGACATACTTAACATAATGATAATATTGTATTAACTTTACTATAATCTACTTTTGCACCAAACAGAAGATACTACAATATGAAAAAGACCAAGCTAAAGTCACTTGTAAAAACCGCACGTAAAAACGCAGCTAAAGACATCCAGGTAAGCATTGCTACAGAACTTAAAGCAGCAGCAGGCAAACTGGGTCAGGACGTTGAAAAACTTTCTAAAACCATCGAGAAAGAAGCCAAAAAAGTTGCTAAAAGATTAGCCGATAAAATTAAGATCGATAAAACTGCTTTGGTATTAGCTAATGACGAAGCAAAGGCTGTTGCCGCTGTAGAAAGCGTATAACACCGAACACATTAATTGCACGTTCAAGTACCCCGGCTTGAACGTTTTGTAGTCAGGAATTATATTAATTGGAGACTAGGGGAAGTATGCCCTTAAAATTGTAAAATTCAGATCGGTTCAAGAAATATTTTTCTACTTTATTTGGATTAATTATAAATAATTCCGAGTTTCGCAATGCAACAGAAAATAGATGCAAGCGACAGAAACTATTTGTATTAAGCCGAGTATTACCGAAGTGTTTTCGACAGCTTCGGGCGCAGTTTACCAATGCGATAAAGACAATTGCTGGTACATTGATTTTGCCGGTAAGGTTAACCGTTTCGACTACCGCTGCTTGCATAAACTCCGTAAAGCAGTTTACCATATAGATGTTGAGGCCCTTCTACTTAACCCGAAGAGGAGTGCCGATATGGAAATTGTATTTATCTGTGCCTGCGACCATACGTATATTCTCACTACTTTAGAGATCATAGCTTTAAAAGAGTTGCTACAAGGTACCTTTACCATGTTAGAGCTTAACCATATCATATACGATAGGCTGCACCGTTTGGCCGTTTAATCGTATTAAGACTCATTTCATATTAGCACTAATTTTTTTAGTATCAATTTATAGCATTATTATTGTTATATAACCTGTATTGATACATTAAATCGAAACTAAAATGAAAGATATAATGCGTATAAAGTGCCTCATTTCAACCGAAATGGAGAGCCTTTTAAACCAGCAGATCCGTAAAGAAGCACAATCATCATCGATATACTTAGCCATGGCTTCATGGTGCGACAGAAATGGTTTCGATGGTTCTTCTGTATATTTCTTCAAACAGGCTGAAGAGGAGAGACAGCATCAGTTGAGGTTCTTTAAATATGTACTTGATATGGGTGCAACGGCTATTTCGCCTGATGTTAGCGGTATCAAAATAGAATATAACTCTTTCCGCGAAGTATTTGAAGATGCTTTGGATCAGGAGATCAGCGTAACCCAATCAATCAAAAACATAGCAGCACTTTGCCACAAAGAGCAGGACTATGTAACCATGGAATTTTTAAACTGGTTCTTGAAAGAGCAGCGCGAAGAAGAGCACAAAGCACGCCGCGCGCTAGAACTGTTTGAGGTTATTGGCGAAGAAGGTACTGGTCGCTGGCAAATTGATAAGCACGTTGGCGATATTAAATACGACAGCGAAGCTTAAACCAAATCGATTTTCTTTTGAGTGAGAGATTGCAATACTTTAAGCACTTCTTTCTCCGAATATTCTTTTAGCCAGATGTTATCTGGCTGTATAGTACAGACCGGTGCGTAATCGCATCGGTCTGTACATTCTATCCTCACTACTTCAATATCCTGATCGCCGTGGTGGTGTTTGTTGAAGGATTTTGTCAACTTGTACAAGCTTTTCCCACCTCGTTTGGCGCATTTACTGCCGGTACATATATATAGAACTTTATCTGGTACGGTAAACTTGCTCATGATGTCTGTTGTTAACTATATATTAACGCAAAATTACGGTTAAATATATTGTACATCATCAGCACCATACTATTTATTGCAAGGAGCTGAATTAACTGCGATCCCAAAATGCTGGTGGCTCTATACCCAAGGAGCGCAGGTACACATAACCTTGTCCACGGTGGTGTATCTCATTGTCTATATAATAGAGTAGCATACCATACACCGTATCCTCATACATGCCAAAGGCTACAGTTTTTTCCCTGAATCTTTGCGGGGTTATTTGCGGCCACCAAACAAGCAGGTCTTCGGTTACCTTGTCCCATACCGCCAGCAATTCGGCTTTGGTGTTTACTATCGATTCTTTGGCGTTGTAATCCAGCTCGGGTGTAAATTGCCATTCGTTGGTTACGATGCCTTTTACACCAATGCCGGTAATGCCCATAATTTCCTTGGCAATGTGGGCAAAAGTGCGCATGCTGCCAATAGTGTAATGAAATAATGAATCTTCGGGGAATGCCTCTATTACCCGACGCGTTACGCGGCGGTGCCCCAGCCAGTTTTCTAATAATTCTTCGGGGCTAATAATTTGTACTGTTTCGGTTGCTTGTGCGTTTTCCATTGTTATTGTTTTTTATAATGATTTAAACAAATAAACGGCGGGCTAATGACAACCCTATGTCAGCAGCAATTAGTAATAATCAAATTAATCTCTACCTTGTGTTATGTACCCGCAAATCTTAAACCACATTAAAAAGTATGTGCAATTAGAAGCGCACGAAGAGCAATTACTTTGCGAGACCCTGCAAGTAATACGGTTAAAGAAAAAGCAGTATCTGCTGGAACCAGGTAAACACTGCCAGGGTAATTATTTTGTGTTGAAGGGCTGCTTGAGGCAATACTTTGTGAATACCAAGCTCAACGAGCAGATTATTCAGTTTGGGCTCGAGAACTGGTGGATTACCGATCAGGATAGTCTGCTAAGTAAACAACCATCCAATTGCTTTATCCAGGCTTTAGAAGAATCAGAAGTATTGCTATTAACAGAGAAGAGCCGCTTGATGCTTTTCGAGCGTATTCCTAAGCTTCAAGCTTACTTTTTGGCTATGATGCAAAAGGCTTTTGTTGCCTCGCAGCGGCGTATAGGCTTTATTTTTAATATGAATGACGAAGAGCGCTACCGCCACTTCGCCAAATTATTCCCCGATTTTTTGCAGCGGGTGCCACAATATATGCTGGCCAGCTATTTGGGCTTTACACCGCAGTTTATGAGCAGGCTTCGGGCAAAAAAAATCTGATTTTCTTAAACTCAGTTCATTTTTTGAGGGCATGTTTATGCTCAACTTTGTTTTATCAAAACGATAAAACAATGAGCAGAATTAAAGTAAATCAGGGAGATCCCGAAGCGTATAAAGCGATGCTGGCTTTTGAGCAATATGTAAACAGTACACCATTAACTACCAAACACAAAGACCTCATCAAGATCAGGGCATCGCAGCTTAACGGTTGTGCCTACTGTGTTGATATGCACACCCGCGATGCTCGCAAAGCAGGTGAAACAGAGCAACGCATATACAATGTTTCAGTCTGGAAAGACACACCGTTTTTCGACGAGCAGGAACGCGCTATCTTGGCCCTTACAGAAGAAGTTACCTTTATTAGCAATAAGGTGTCTGACGAGACTTATAACAAAGCAGCGGCCCTTTTTGAGCCTGCTTACCTTACTTACATCTTAATGGCTATCATCGCCATTAACTCCTGGAACAGGATCGGCGTAACAACGCACATGGAAGACTTTCTTAAAGTAGTGTGATTAATATAGTTTCAAAAACAGAAAGGGCCCCGAATCTCGGGGCCCTTTCTGTTTAATAGGGATTCTATATCTTATCTGTATGTAGACAGGTGAGTGGTTTTTATGGTGAACATAAAAGTTTTACCCACGCTTATTTTAATGGCTTTGTCTTGTAATAGCGCTTTAATAGCGTCGTCAGCTTTAAGGGCTTCATAAAGATCACGAGCTACCGCCGAGCCGCTGATGTTGTTAGTTACTTTGCCATTCTCCATCTGAATGTTAAAAGTATAACCCGATTTTCCACGGTCGCCGGCCGATTCAAAGTCTGTAATATTTAATTTAAAACTTTGATCTTCTGTAATGCTCTTCTTAAGATGCAAACGAATTACCGGGATGTACTTTTTCCAGGTGGCTAAATATGTTCTTTGTTCCATTGTATGCGGTAAAGGTATCATTATTTGATGGTGATTTTACAATTACCTAATAATCATTTTAATCATAAGTTAATAAATGCCATTGGTGTAAGACTTTGCTTACTTTATTTACATTTCAGCTACAGTAAAAACGAACCATCGGGCGGTTAATCTGTTAAATAAACAAACCTTTCAACCATGGCTTATATAGACTATTACGGGGTGCTTGGACTCAAAAAAGATGCGTCTGAAAAAGAGATCAAATCGGCATACCGTAAACTTGCGCGCAAATATCATCCGGACTTAAATCCTAACGACAAGGAAGCAAATAAAAAATTTCAGGAAGTAAATGAAGCCAACGAAGTGTTGAGCGATGCCGATAAACGGAAAAAATACGACCAATATGGCGAAAACTGGCAGCACGCCGATGCTTACGAGCAAGCCAAGCAACAACAAGGCGGCCGTACATATAGTGGCTACAGCGGGGGGGATGCAGGAGGTGGCGGCTTCAATTTTGAAAACTTTGGCGATGGTGGCGATTTCTCCGATTACTTTCAATCCATGTTTGGCAATATGGGTGGAGGCCGGGGCAGGCAGGCCAAATATCGCGGACAGGATTATCATTCAGAACTGCACCTTAATTTGTTAGAAGTGACCGAGTCGCATAAGCAAACGCTGACTGTGAATGGTAAAAATATTCGTATAACTATTCCGGCTGGGGTAGAGAATGGTCAAACCATTAAGATAGCAGGCCATGGCGGCGCGGGCACCAATGGCGGCCCGGCAGGCGACTTGCTCATTACCTTTGTAATTAAAGACGATCCTCAGTTTAAGCGCGACGGCAATAACCTTTTAAAGACGGTCAGCATTGATCTTTATACCGCTGTTTTGGGCGGTGAGGTGATTGTAGACACCCTTAACGGTAAAGTAAAGGTACCTGTAAAAGCCGGGACGCAAAACGGTGCCAAGGTTAAACTAAAAGGCAAAGGCATGCCGGTGTATAAAAAAGATAAAGAGTTTGGCGATCTGTACATCAACTACCAGATTGATATACCAACCGAACTGACCGAGAAGCAGAAAGAGTTATTCACAGAATTGAAACAGTCTCAACAAAACCTATAGTTATGTCAGCAGAAGAAATGGTAGAAGTAACTGTATTTTGCAACTACCACCACATAGAATACACGTTTATAGATTCGCTTGAAGAAAACGGCCTGGTAAAGCTCACCCATGTTGAAACGCAGAAGTTTATCCCTTTTGCAGAGCTTCATCAGGTAGAGAAGATGATCCACATGCACCAGGACCTTGATATCAATATAGCAGGCATCGAAGCTATTGTAAACATGCTACAGCGGGTAGAACAATTACAGCATGAAAATGCAAAGCTAAAGAACCAACTACGGTTGTACATTCACGAGCTTTAACGCATTTCCGTTAATTGTCCCCTAAACGGCATCTTTTTGAGACTCACCTGGCTCATTACGTCTTTTTGGTACAGGCCGATGCAATATTTGTTAAAGCTGCTATCAAAGTTAATATCGCCTATGGTAACCTCTTTGGGATAAGGTTTATTATTCAAGAAGAAGTACACTTTGGTATTCCCGTATTTATTGTAAGGCATAAAATTGCCGTAATCCGTCATTTCTTTCCAAAGTGTATCAGATAGGGTAACAGCGTAAACTCTCACCACCGGCCCCGTATTTTGCTCGTTACGGGTAAATGCTATCTCTTTAAAATTTCCTTTCAGGTCTGCCGTACCGGGCTGTGATAAAAAAATCCACAAAACCAACGCTGCCGCAACACCAACAACCACCCATAAGATAACGCTGTTTCTTTTCATGGGGTAAAACTACCAATTACAGGGGTGAGCTTGTGTCATAGCTATATTAAAATCGGGGAATATTACTCTCAATTGGAAAAAAGCAAAATTTGCCAACCTCTAAGCATTATGCTCCAAAAAATCCTTAATAATACCTGCGGTTCGTTCTGGCGCATCCTGGTATTTGGGGTTCATCAGTAATTCGCCGATATAATCGCCATGGCCTCCTGGCAGTATGCATACCCGGGCATTGGGCAATAATCTGTACATAGCAACAGCATGCTCGGGTGTTACAACATCGCGGTCGCCTATCATAATCAGCGTAGGGGAGTTGATACCGCGGATGTCATCGTCGCTCCAATCTTTAAAATTACACATGCGGTCGCGATCCTTATTGTGCATGTTTCGCAAACCCTCCACGTCATTATTTAACTGCATATAGGCATCCTGTAAAGGTTGTGGCATATTGCTCAACTCGGCCTTTTCTTGCAGGAAATCCCAAAGCCAGGGATAAACGCCATCGCGTTTATAAAAACCAGAGGCTACGATCAGGTGATCAACAATATCGGGATGGCGAACTGCAACCTGCATTGTTGTATTGGCACCATTGCTAAAGCCAAATATGTTGGCTTTCTGAATACCTAAATATTCAATAAGTGCAGCAACGTCGTCTGCATCTTGCTCAAATGTTTCGGGTGCATCACGGTCGCTCGTGCGGCCGTGAGCTTGCAGATCGACAGCAATAATTTGGGTATACTGGGCCAGATGCGGTAAAATGTTACCAAACGTAACATATATGCTGGAGCCACCACCGTGAATTAACACAAGCGGTTTACCTTCGCCATGAATCTCATAATACATTTGCAGCCCATTTACAGGCGCGTATCCCGATTTTACTAAAGTTGCAGACATGGTTAACTGGTTTATAGTAAGTGCTTGTAACGAAGTTAAGCGATATAAGCCAAAAGAAGCAAATGCTTGCCAATAAAAAAAGCCCCCAAAAAATGAAGGCCTTTACAAGTGCTCCCGACGAGATTCGAACTCATATCGATGGTACCGGAAACCATAATTCTATCCATTGAACTACGGGAGCTATTGGTGGCAAAGATATTAAAATGGTAGAAGATTGGAGTAGCATGAACAGAAAAATGATAGATAAGTATTATCGAGTGAACAACGATATCATTTGTTACTCAAATAATAGCCGACAGTAATCACCATTACCGCTATATGTTCTATGTTTAGTTTGATATGCCTAACGGCTATTGTGATCTGATTTTCAACAGAACGTCTGGAAATGCCAAGCTGATTGGCAATGTCTGTATTGGATAAATTCTCAATCCGGCTTAATATATAAATTCCGCGGCACCTTTTTGGCAGTTGGTCCAATACGTGCTCCATATCATCGGCGAGTTCCAGGTCACGTATTCTGATGTCGGCGCAATCACTGTCTGCGCTAATGTACTCCAGGTGATGATAGTCTTCTACTAAACTAATTTTTTCAGCGCTTTTTGTTTTAACATGTTTATAAACATTAGGAAATATCGATAACCTGATTTTTTGTCAACCATGGGGATGGCTCGTAAAACGCTTTGTTTTTGCCAGCAGAGCTGCTGGAGTAATTAGCAATTACGGCAAAATGCTTTTAATCCTCAAAATTTAAAATTCTTTATTCGGGGAATGATTTTACGTTTTACGAATATTTTACAATGAGTTGTTTTGTTGGTGTAAACAATCGTAAATCAGCTAGTTGATGGTATGGTTCCGTGGTGCCGGAAACCATAATTCTATCTATTGAACTACGGGAGCAATTGGCGCAAATATATATTAAAATGGCTGAATATCGTATTTATAGTTGGTGAATAAATTGGTTGCAATAGTTTTATTTGCTTTAGTACTCGCGTCGCCAATGTTCATTATCATATCATTTATAAACACAATTACCCAAATAATTATACATAACCTTTTCTAGAAGCGTCTACTTCCATTATTTCTATTATCATTGTAGTAAATCGATTTATCTGCGATGAATGTAGGCACATCTCTAGTGCCGGAAGGGCCAGCTATAACTTATTGGTTATCTGTCATTTGGACGGGTTAACCTAAGGCTAAATTAGAATATCAGTACCATTACGTGCACGCTACCACGCCCAGTATTTATAGATCATCTGTCGGGCACCAATAGTCATATTTATTATCTAATAAAAACTCGCAGTATGATCTCCAATTTACTTCCCAGATTGCTCCTGGCCTTTAATCTGTTGAGCCCCGTATCTCCGGTAGCACATCAGGATTTATCGGCCGCTCCGTGTACGCCCTACAGCACATTAACTTGTTCGCAGTTGCCCGTCAGCCTTCCATTTTCATTGTCGTTTACGTCCACAGTACCTAATTCTTTGGCCGATAAAGCTGGCATTGGAACTGGGTTTACTGTGGCCATGCCCTATTCGGGTACGCGGCTATCTGCAGATGGAACAGCTTCGGTCTCTGGCGTGCCTGGCTATGAGCCTTCAAAACTCAGTATTACCGGAGGGCGCCTGAAGCTAACAACCAATAAAGGGATTGATTATTTAACCAACAACAATCAGATTAATATTTTAAGTGTTCCGGTGGTACGAGCAGGTAAGCTAACTGTTGAAGTTTCACTCGTTAACCCTTTAAACGGGACTTCGTCTCAACAAGCTGGCTTGTGGTATGGCCTTAATGATAAATACTCACTTAAGTTGGTTTGCAGGGCAAACAGTGTAGAATTACACAAGGAGGCAAATGATGTTTCAAGTGCGGTAGCGGGCACGGCAAATACAGACCAACGGATATCGTCAACCATCAAAAATTTAAACCTAAGCACAGTGCGGTTAAGACTTGTAATAGATTCTGCAGCCAATTCAGCGGATGGCTTCTATTCATTAGATGGAGGTGCAACTTATATCAACGTAGGATCATCTTATCCAAAAACCTCTGTAAGTATAGCTGGCATGGGGTTAACAGGTACCACTGCCTATGCCGGGATCTATGCAACCCATAGGAGTGCATCAACAGCCGTCACCTATACGTTTGACGATTTTAGCGTCAAAAATGTAGTACAAAATGCCCCTAATTTTTTAAAATTTTCGGCAGACAGTCTGGTGTATACAATTTATCGAGGTGGTGCAGTTACCTCACAATCCACTAATTTAACGGCCAATACAGGCACACCTACTATTACTTTCAGCACGCTTAATGCTACTTGGTTAACAGCCCCTGCCGGTAAGCTCGGAGCGATAAGCCTGGGGAGTGCAAATATCAAAACCGATTTGGATCCCGGAAGTTATAGGGGGCTAATCGTAGCCAATGGCACCGGTTACCAAAAAGATACGCTAGTCGTTAAACTGGTCATCGTTAAAGGTGTTACTACCAATAGTGTTAATATTAATTTTCAGGATCCGGCAACGATCCCGCCTCAAGGCTGGGTTAGGGATTTCGGGCAGGCAATTGGTTCCAGAAATGGGTTGTATCAGTCAACCGGGTTAACATATGGCTGGCGGAAGAGGTCAGACGCTACACCGATAGATCTTACTAAAAACGGGTTTAACCGCAACACTCCCGAGGACATAACCCTGGCTACACTGATTCACATGCAGGCAAGCAATATAGTGGGCACTTTCTCTGGAACCAAGATACAATCTTATTGGGAAATGAATGTGCCTAATGGCACCTATGATGTTACCGTTGGCGTTGGTGATGGAATGGTGGACAATGCGACCCAAAGTTATAATATCAATGTAGAAGGTGTTAAGGCTATTGGTGGCTTTGTGCCCACCGGTAACGCGGGCACCTCGACACGATTTAAACAAACAACCGTAAGGGTACCTGTTAAAGATGAATACCTGACAATAAACGCCGATGGTGGCATGAACACCCGGATAAATTTTGCTCAGGTCGTTCCGGTGAGTATTTCGCCATACCTGGCATGGTCTAATAATACCCCCAATATTTTGATTCAAAAAGGGACAAAAACACCACAAACATTTTCATTAAACGTGAGTAACTCTAACAATACTTCTATCCAGTATAGCTTTGCAGCCACATACGGAGCCGGGGCTACAGGATGGCTTTCCTTTAAGTCTGTGCAAACAGGTATTACTCCGCTAATGACCTACGATTACAGCGCCGCGGCTTCACTGCCGGTCGGAACTTATACCGCTTCGGTCAAAGCGTCAGTATTGGGTAATACCAGCGCTACGATGGATATCCAATTAAGGGTTGTCGATTCGTTAAAACCATATGTAATTTCCTCGTCGCCTGCAAACGGCTCGGTTAATGTGGATATCAATACCGTAAGTGTAGCTGCAAACAACCTGCATGTGCCGGTGGTGTCGGGATTTAAGGGCGGGGTTGACAACAGTACTATTACCAGCAATACGGTAAAGCTATTTAAGGTTGTAGACACAACGTCAACACTGGTTCAGGGACTGGTGCAGGGCACAGGCGGGGGCGATGCAATTAGCTTTTCGCCGCTAACGCAGCTGTTACCTAATACGATGTATAAATTTGTGATCAGCAGCGGTGTTAAATCCTATAGCGGTGCCGCATTTGCACCGTTTACTTCAACCTTTGTTACCGGTAATGGAACAATTGACTCCTCCAGTATTGTTAACGCCCAGTTTACCAAGGTTGCGATACCCGGAACACAGAAAAAGAATTATACAACCCTGAGGTTTGGGCCCGACCACAAACTTTACGCGCTAAGGCTTGATGGCTCTATTGAAAGATACGCGGTTGACCCGACCAGCGGAATGCTGACAAACCAGGAAATTATATCTACGCTGGTTACTATCTACGGGAAAAGATCGGCTATTGGCTTGGTGTTTGACCCGGCATCAACGGCAAATAACTTAATTTGCTATGTTACGCATTCATCAAGCGGACTAATTAATTCACCCGCGTTCGACGGAAATATTTCAAAACTGAGCGGGCCCAGTTTAGGCACTGAGCAGTTACTGGTTACTAAGCTGCCAAGATCCACCCGCGACCACATGGCCAATAGCCTTGCGTTTGGTCCGGATGGGGCATTATACATGTGCCAGGGTAGCAATAGTTCGGCGGGTGCGTTTGATAATGATTGGCAGCGTTCAGAAAGTCTGCTCTCAGGTACTATTTTGCGCATCGATATGGCTAAGCTTAAAACACTCACATTGCCATTAAATGTTCAAACAACTGCAACGTTGAGTGTTATCAATGCAGCACCATCAAATAATATACGCATGAGTGACGGCACTTATAATCCGTATTCTACACTTTCGCCGGTAACGATTTATGCATCCGGGGTTCGCAATGCCTTTGATTTGGTCTGGCACAGTAATGGGCAGTTGTATTTGCCAACCAATGGTTCGGGAGGTGGCGGCAATTCGCCTGCTTCCGTAGCGGGCACGAGGCGACCAGATGGCACTTTCTATAATGGTCCGGATGTGCCGGCAACCACCGGCATCCAGGTACAAAAGGATTGGTTGTTCCGGGTAAACCCGTTGAAAGGCGTGGGTTATTACGGCCATCCGAATCCGTTGAGAGGGGAATACGTGGAAAATAGGGGAGTTGATGACAATCCACTTTACCCGGCGGGTACCGTAGCAGATGCATCGTATAGAGGATATGCTTATGACTTTGGACTAAATCATTCGCCGGATGGTGCTATTGAATACAAGAGCAATACGTTTAATGGCGCGCTTAAAAATAAGCTATTGGTTTGCCGCTTTAGTGGTGGTGGCGACATCGTTGTGATGGAGCCCGGTTCGAAAGTGGCCGTTCCGGGAATGACAGCTTCCAGTAACGATGCAATTTACGATATTGTAAAGGTTACCACGGGTTCCGGTAATATGGGGTTGGTCGGTATGTCGGGATTTGCCAATCCAATCAATCTTGAGGAAGACCCCCTTAACGGTAACTTATACGTTATCGAGTATAACTGGAATACCAATCCAAATCTTTTATCACAGATTACGCTACTAAAGGTAAATACAACAAATGCCGCACCCGCAGCCATAATGAATGTGACTGCAACAAAAACTGCTAATATAGAAGGATTGATATCTTATAAAAACTACGAAGTAACCTTAATGAATAAAGGAGATGGGGTATTAAACGTAAAGGATATTTCCATTACAGGGCCCGCCGCTGATGAGTTTTCTATCAATGGCATTCCAATGCCTGATAAAAATAATCCCTTAACCATGAAGCCAAATAGTTCGTTAACTTTTGGGGTTAACGCACCGGCATTTGGCATGGCAGACAGAGTCGTAAAATTGAGCGTTACGAGTGTTGAAGACTCTGTAAAAGAGGTTGAACTTCGCCTCGCCGCAGATAATAATTACGTTACGCTGAGCGCCGACAGCGCGAGCCTGAAATCAAAGCTACCTGATTCTGATAATCTTTCGTTAGTACTTTACCCTAATCCGACCACAGTTTCACAGGTTAAGGTTCAAATAAAGAACTTTGAAAAAAGCGAAGATCTTACCATCTCCTTGTATGATATCAACGGTAGAAAGCTAAAATCATTAAAAGGCAGAACAGGTTTGGATGGCACCTATGCCACCACCATTCAGTTACCGGTTAATAATAATGCGCACGTTTACATTGTGCGCGCCGTCTCGCCAACTGTGAGCAAGGAAGCCAAGTTAATAGTAAAATAACCGTTTGTTCTCGATATAATATGATAGTGAAAATACGAGGGAGAGAATAAAGTTTCAGTATTGCGTGAGGGGGGTTATAAAGCCTCCCTTTTTTGTTGATGTGGCTTGGATTTGTTTAAATATAAAATATTGCTAAACCGATTTATTTTTGTTTTTAAGGTCAAAATGGTATTATTGCTATCCAATTATCAGCCATCAATGAAACCATTATTCTTTATCCTGTTCTTCGTAGCCAGCTTATGCCCCATTAATTATTCCTTAGCGCAGTCGTCAGTCGGCAACACAAGCCAAAAACAATGGAATGCACAATGGATAGCCCAACCAGGTGATAAAGGAGTAGATTACGGTGTCTTTTATTTCAGGAAAGAATTCAATGTTGCGACTAAGCCAGTCACCTTTATTGTAAACGTTTCTGCTGATAATCGCTATAAATTGTTTGTTAATGGTAAACTGGTTTCATTGGGCCCTGCGCGGGGCGACACCTATTTCTGGAATTATGAGCAAGTAGATCTTGCACCTTACCTGGCTGCCGGTAAAAATGCAGTGTCGGCATTGGTGTGGAATGAGGGCCAATACAGCCCGGCGGCGCAGATCAGCGTTAGGACTGGATTTATTTTGCAAGGAAATTCGGCAAGTGAAGAAATATTAAATACCAATAATACCTGGAAGTGCACTCGGGATAGCGGGCACAAACCCACACCGGTTTACTTTTTCGCCGCCAGTAAAGGCGAAATGGTAGACATGAACAAAGCCGTTAAAGGTGAGTGGACAACTGTAAATTATGATGATACTAATTGGCAAAATGCTGGTAAGGTTGCAGATGGAAAACTCAAAGGAACAGCATGGGGGATAGATTGGGCATTGGTAAAATCTACATTGCCGGCCCGGGAGCTGGTTTACCAACGCCTGGTTAAATTACGCAATGTTACTGGGGTGAGTATTCCTGAAACGTTTCCTCAGAAAAAGGCACCGCTAATTATTCCCGCGCATACCTACGCCTCCATATTGCTCGATCAAACTTTTGAAACCAATGCCTATGTTACCTTAAATTTTAGTGGAGGTAAGGATGCCGGTATATCGGTAGGTTATGCCGAATCTCTTTACGAAAAGGGGAGCGGTGGCGTTAAAAAAGGTAACAGAAATGAAGTGGCGGGAAAGGAGTTCGTTGGGAGAATAGACAGCCTGATTTCTAACGGCGACGAGGTGCAATCTTTTACCACTTTAAACTTCCGAACGTTTCGGTACATCAGGGTATCAGTACAAACCCAAAACGAGTCTTTAACTATCAATGATTTGTATGGAACATTTACAGCCTATCCTTTTAAGCGTACATCGGTAATTAATACAGAGAATGCGGAAATTAACCAAATGTTGGATATTGGCTGGCGCACAGCCCGGCTAAATGCCTGGGAGACGTATACAGATTGTCCGTACTACGAACAATTGCAATATATTGGCGATACCCGCATACAGGCAATGGTTTCATATTACAATACCAATGATGATAGATTAGCGCGTAATGCACTTAATCAAATGGATCATTCGCGGTTACCAGAGGGTATTACTGCTAGTTGTTACCCTTCAAAAGGCACGCAGGTAATATCACCGTTTTCACTATGGTATATTGGTATGCTGCACGATTATTGGATGTATCGGGGCGACAACGATTTTGTTAAAGACAAGTTGCTTGGCGAAAGGGGAGTACTGGATTTCTTTAGCAAATACCAACAGCCCGATGGCTCTTTAAAAGATACTCCATACTGGGCTTTTGTAGACTGGGCAGGTAATATGTGGGGCGAGGTTAAAGACAAGGATGGCAGCGCAGCTATTTACGACCTGCAGTTACTGTGGGCTTACCAATGGGCTGCGGAAATGGAAGCTAAAATTGGCTTGAAAGACTACGCCCATATTTATAGCGATAAAGCTGCTCAGCTAAAAGCCACCATACAACGTAAATACTGGGACGCAGGTAGGAGAATGTACGCCGATACCAAAGAGAAAACCGGCTTTTCGCAGCACGTTAATTCATTAGCTATTCTTACGGGCGTAGCTGGCAAGGCAGAAATGCCTGCGCTGGCTCATAAAATGCTTACAGATACCTCCCTAACGCAATGCTCCGTCTACTTTAAATATTATTTGAACCAGGCGCTTGTAAAAGCAGGGTTGGGGGATGATTATATAAAATGGCTCGACATTTATCGACAGAATATAGCTATGGGGCTCACAACATGGGCAGAGTATTCGGATGTAAACACTTCCCGTTCTGATTGCCACGCATGGGGTTCGAGCCCGAACATCGAATTTTTCAGAACGGTTTTAGGCATTGACAGTGATGCACCTGGCTTTAGTAAAATTAAGATCGAGCCCCATTTGGGTAAATTGACCAATATCGGCGGCGAAATTCCTCACCCTAAGGGCAGGGTAGCCGTTAACTATGCCCTTGCTAATGGCAAATGGAAGGTCGACATTAACGTGCCAAAAAACATCCCGGGCGTGTTTGTGTGGAAAGCAAAACTGTATCAATTAAAGCCAGGCAACAACGCCTTTGTTTTGTAATGTAATGATCTGCTAATTCGATTTATTAGCATTTTAAGTGCTTATTTAATGTAATTTATTAATTTATAACGTCAAATTTATTTCAATTAAATAAAAATGGAAAAATTGGTTGCTGGAGAAATTAATAATTATAATTTTGCTAAATCGATTTACAATTTCATATTGCCTAAATAAAACAATGAGAATGTTTTTGTAAGTTTTTGCTAAATCGATATTTTAATCGTAACCAATTATATTATGAAAAAAAAGCTTTACACTCAAATGGGGAGGGTAAAACCTACCTTGCGTTTCTCGTATTATTGTTTGCTTGGGCTTTCACTGGCGCTTACCGATAGCACGTCTGCTTTTAGTAAACCCAGCATTTCTGCAAAAGCAAAAAACATTTCCGGTGCACTCTCTAATGCCGCTATTACGGTTAAGGGTGTTGTGACCGACGAAAAGGGCCAGCCATTACCGGGCGCCTCAATAAAAATTAAAAACGGAACGACGGGTACCGTTACAGATGTTAATGGTGCTTTCTCTCTAAGCGTTCCGGATGCAAGTGCAGTACTGCAAGTAAGTTTTACCGGCTACGAAACCCGTGAAGTAACCGCATCATCATCGCAACTTAAAATACAATTGCAGCCTGGTAATAAGTCGCTTAACGAAGTTGTGGTTGTAGGTTATGGTACATCTAAAAAGGCAAATCTAATTACCTCAATCGCCTCTGTTAAAGGCGATGCCATTACGGAGAGGCCAACTACCGTAAACGTATTACAGGGTTTGGCAGGTAAAGCGGCTGGCGTTAACGTAATGACCAACTCTGGAAAACCAGGTGGTAACCCAGCGGTAAAAATCAGGGGTACTGGTTCTATCAACTCATCTAACTCGCCATTATATGTAATTGATGGCGTTGTAGGTGCAGATCCAAACTCAATTGATCCTAACATTGTGGCATCTGTTGATGTATATAAAGATGCCGGTTCAACTGCTATTTATGGTTCGCGCGGTGCGAACGGTGTAATTGTGATTACCACTAAATTGGGCAAAAAGAACTCGTCGGATATTTCGTTTAACAACACGGTTAGCTTTGGTACTTTGCAACATGAGATCAATTTGCTTGATGCTAATGGGGCATTAGAGTTACTTAAAAGAGAATACGAATACGTTCCGGGCAGATTAGCTCCTCACTTGGATCCAACTAATAATTTTGCACGCAAAAGCGACTTATTTAACGTAGATGGTACACCGAAATACAATACCGACTGGCAGAAAGAGGCAACACGAACAGCAATTTCTCATCAGCACTCTTTAACTTTCTCTGGTGGTAAGGATGACTTCACCATATTGGCGAACATCTCTTACAAAAACAATGAAGGTATTATGCTTAACAGCTATGCCAAGCAGTTAAATGGTTACATCAACATAGGCTGGGATGTAAAACCTTGGTTAAATATCAAAGCTAGTTTAAACGCTGGCGGTTACCAATCTAACAATATTGAAGGCAATACCCTTGGCTTAAATGCGGTAAGAGAGATGTATGAGTTTCTACCATTTATGCCGGTTCAATATCCGGATGGAACTTATTCGCGCAAAGGGGATTACCCGGGCGAAGAGGATTCTGAAAACCCGGTTAGATTGTTAAAAGATGTAAAGGATGTAACCGGCCGCATCTCAACTTTAGGCAACTTTGTGGGTACATTCCATTTAGCTAAACATTTAAATTTCGTTACATCATTTAGCGGTCAGCTAAATTCGGGTTACGAGAATTATTTCTCTGGTAACGATGTGTTTGGTGTATCGCAACAACAAGGTGGGGTAGCACAACGTACCAATACATTAAATTCTGTATGGAGTAATGAGGACTATTTTTCATACGATAATCTGTTTGGTAAACACCATGTTAATGCCATTGTAGGTGCAAGCTGGTACGATTATATTACCTCTGCCACCAAAACAGGTTCTGAAAATTTCTTCGACAATACTTTCAGTTATTACAATCTGGGTGCTGGTACCGTTATCGAAACGCCTTCTTCATCGCAGATCGAAAATCAGTTAAACTCGTTCTATACCCGTGTTAATTACGATTACGACGGTAAGTATTTGTTCGGTGCTTCGTTCAGGGCTGATGGTAGCTCTAAATTCCGTGGTGATAACTTATATGGTTATTTCCCGGCATTCAATGCAGGCTGGAGGGTTTCGAAAGAGAACTTCTTTAAAGGGTTGCAGTCTGTTATCAGCGATCTGAAAATAAGAGGTAGCTACGGTTTGGTTGGTAACCAGGAAATTGGAAATTACCCTACCGTATCGTTATATAACAGTACACAATCAATATTTAATCAGCAAAAAACCTCAGCTGTTACATTAGCCACGTTTGGTAACCCCGATTTGAAATGGGAAAAATCTCAACAATTGGATTTGGGTTTAGATGTAAGCTTTCTTAACGGCCGTATAGATTTCAGCGGAGATTACTACAATAAAATAACTAAAGACCTTATCTATTTTGTACAACAACCAGCAACATCTGGTTATGCCGGTGCTTATAAAAACCTGGGCTCAATCAGAAACCGTGGTTTTGAGCTAACCTTAAATACGCAGAACATTGTAAGCAAGGATTTTAAATGGAGCTCGAGCATTAACTTCTCGGTAAACCGCTCGAAAGTGTTAAATATCAATCACGATATTATCTATACCTGGGGTGGCCGCATAATGGAAGGCGAACCGCTGAACGAGTTTTATGGTTACATAAGACAAGGGGTTTGGACACAAGCACAAGCTGCCGAAGCCGCCAAATTTGGCAAACTACCGGGCGATTTACGCTATGCCGATTTAAACAACAATGGTGTTAAAGACGCTGGCGATCGTACTGACCTCGGTAACGCCATGCCTAAATGGGAAGGTAACTTTACCAACACTTTTACTTACAAAAACTTATCGCTGTTTTTAGATCTGGAGGCTATGTATGGTAACAAACTGCTTAACCTTACCCGCTTTATCATGACAGGCCCAACCATTAACGTTAACAGTTATGCCGAGGTATTAAATGCTTATACCCCGCAAAATCAAAACTCTACTAACGCACAGGTTCGTTTGGCAAATGACCCATACTCAGACCACGAAGTTGCAGATAGCCACTACGTAGAAGATGGTTCATTCTTACGGGTTAGAAACATTGCCCTTACCTACAAGTTTAATAAAGATTGGTTGAAAGCGATAAAGATGACAAACCTATCATTAGGTGTTAATGTAGAGAACGCTTTTCTATTTACAAAATACAAAGGTTATGATCCGGAAGCAACCTCATTCGATGCTTCTCTGAATCAGGGTGTGGATGTTTATCAGTATCCGAAACCACGCACTATCTCTATTAACCTTAACGCTAATTTTTAATTCATTCGCCATGAAAAAGATATTTTTATCACTCATCATACTTTCAGTTGCGCTTACATCATGTAAAAAGTTTCTGGAAGAAAAAACCAATGGCCTTTTAACGCCAGACAATTACTATAACAATAGCCAACAAATAAGAGCAGCAGTTAACGGTGCCTACCTTGGGTTAAACAGTCCGTTTATTACCACCATTGGTGTGGCTGTAAGTCCTGTGTTCAGCTTGGAATACATTACAGGCTATTGCCAGCGCCCAAGGCCTAGCGGAAATGAAGATAATCAGTTTATTCAGCTAGGCGGAATAGACAATGCTAACAGTTCTTTAGAAACCTGGTGGACATCTTCTTATTATCCGATTGAAAACTGTAATAGCATTATCGCTAACGTGGGCAATTCTACAGTGGTTAATGCCACTACGCGTGATAATTTCTTAGCAGAAGCCTACTTTCTGCGTGCCTATTACTATTTTCAATTAGTAAGATTATTTGGCAGTGTGCCGCTTAAAACCACGCCTACAACAGACTTAAACGATACTCAGTTGTCGCGTGCACCTGTTGAAAGTATCTACAATCAGATTGTATCTGACTTAACAACTGCCGAAAAAGCCGGCTTAAACTGGACTGATAAAACGGGCCATGTTTCTAAAGGCGCCATCAAGGCATTGTTAGCCAAAGTTTATATTACTATGGCAGGATACCCGCTTAATAAGGGCCAGGAGTACTACCAGAAAGCTTATGACGAAGCTAACCAGGTGATACAAAGCGGTCAGTTTAGTTTGTTTACCAACTACGCCGATCTGCGTAATCCGGCTAACTACAACAGCGGTGAGCATATCTTTATGATTCAGCACGATGAGAATACAATTCCTAACATCATGCACTTTACATTAATGCCGTATCCAGAGTTACCGATCAGTATCCAGCCTTCTTATAGCGGTGCTATGGCACCTGCGGGTTCTTTCTACAACTCATATGCCGCTGGTGATAAACGTGTTGCCGAAGAGAACTTTTACTACACGCAACATGGCCAATATGGTAATCCTTCAAACATTATCAAATTGCCAATGCCATATATCTATAAATACTGGAATGATCAGGCAGAGATTAGCGGCAGAGACGGTTCTAATTTCCCGTTGATAAGATATGCAGATGTTTTATTACTGTGTGCCGAAGCCAGCGCAAGTTTAAATGGCGGTACAACATCGGATCCAATAGCCGTTGCATCGTATAACAAAGTGCATCAGCGTGCTTTCCCTACAGCGGCCGCAGCCTCAACAATTGCGCTTGATGATGTTTTAAAAGAACGTTATTGGGAACTGGCCTTTGAGTTTCAAACCTGGTTCGACATGCAAAGAACACGTAAGGCGTTTGATGTAGATAACAACAAGATTGTAAATATTATAGGTTATAAAGCGCCGATGCATAATCGTGCATTTGCCGAAACAGATTTGTTATGGCCTATACCATTAACCGAGATTCAAAAAGATCCGAACTTAAGTAAATAATTATCCTAAACACTAATTGCATTGCAGGGAGACAGCTTGTCTGTCTTCCTGTATACCTGCCTATTATGAAACGGAATTTACTAGTCTTTTTAACCCTTATTTGCTTGTGGTTAGGCGTGAATGCGCAAACCATTCAGCCGTTTAAACAAGGCGACAGGGTAGTGTTTATGGGTAATAGCATTACCGATGGCGGTCATTATCATTCTTATATATGGCTGTATTATTTAACCCATTACCCTAACATGCGGGTAACCATGTTTAATGCAGGGATAGGGGGGGATGTTTCGCAGCAAATGTTGGAGCGCCTGGATGGTGATGTGTTTGCGCACAAGCCTACCGTGATGACGCTTACTTTCGGAATGAATGATACAGGCTACCAAAGATTAAAAGGCGATAAAGCAGATTCTGTTTATAATGCAAAGGTGGCAACCTCATTGAGAAGCTTTGCCTTAATCGAGAGCAAGCTCAAAAGCCACCCGGAGGTTAAGAAAATTATGATCTCGTCGCCGCCTTATGACGAAACATCAAAAATTAAAATAGAGCCTTTGTTGAAAAAAAATGAGGCCATATTAAGAATAGCCGCCGAACAGAAAAGAGCAGCAGACCGAAATGGTTGGGGGTATGTAGATTTTAATGGCAGTCTCACAGAGCTTAGCCTTCGTGAGCAACAGCGCGATTCGATGTTTACTTTTAATAACGCCGATCGCATCCATCCCACTAACGACGGACAAATGGTAATGGTTTACACCTTTTTAAAGGCACAGGGCATGGCAGGTAAAAAAGTGGCCGATATTGTCATAAGCGCTTCGCAAAAAAAAGTAGCCCAGGCCGAAAATTGTGTTGTATCAGCAACATCAATTTCATCATCAGCTATTAAGTTTAGCTATTTGGCTAATTCTTTACCTTATCCAACCGACACAATTCCCAGCGGTTTTGGCAGGCCTACGCGCTCTCAGGCAGATGCTTTGAAACTGATTCCGTTTATCACGGAGTTTAATCAGGAGATTTTACAGGTAAAGGGCCTTAAAGCTGGTAGTTATAAATTGAAGATAGATGGGGAGACTGTAGGGAGCTATACATCAACTGATTTTGATAAGGGAATTAACCTCGCAATTAATAATAACACACCACAGTATCAGCAGGCGTTAGCTGTAATGCACCTTAATGAAGAACGCTGGGAGATTGAACGCCGCCTGCGCGAATATTACTGGATCCATTATTCTATTCTAAAACCTAAAGGCATGCTTTTTAATGATAGTAATGCCACGGTCGATTCGCTGCAGAAATACGCGAAGAAAGATTTTTTTGTTGCCGCCACGGTGCCAACTTATCGTAAGGCACGGTTTAAAAATATACGCGATGCCTGGCAAAAAGAAATTGAGTTATTGACTAACCAGTTATATGTGATCAATAAACCGGTAATGCACCGTTTCGAGATAATTTCAACTAACAATTAATGACTAAGAAAATATACTCGTTGTTGTTTGCACTATGCCTGGCTACCATTCAGGCAGTAAATGCTCAAAACGCCTACTATATAGATGGTTTTCACGGGGGGATTTGGGGTCATTATCCTGATTGGAATACCCGCTTTATGGCAGATATGCTCAAAGCTAATCCTGATTGGAAAATCAACATTGAATTAGAACCCGAAACCTGGGACAGGGCGCGCGCGGTTGATCCGGCTGCTTATGCCGAATTCAAAGCATTGTTCGCAGATCAATCTTTAAAGGGCAGGATAGAGTACATTAACCCGGCCTATGCGCAAAGTTACATGTACAATATATCTGGCGAGAGTATCATCAGGCAATTAGGATATGGTATGAAAATGATCAAGGCGCATTTTCCAGAAGCCGTTTTTACAACCTATTCTACAGAGGAACCTTGCTTCACCAGTGCTTTGCCGCAAATACTAAAATCATTCGGGTTTAAATATGCTTCGCTTAAGAATCCGAATACTTGTTTTGGTGGTTACACACGTTCGCATAGCGGTGAATTGGTCAACTGGATAGGGCCGGACGGCACGGCAATTATTGCATCGCCAAGATATGATGTGGAAAAGCTTTCGCCTAAATCTACATGGCAAACCATTGCGTGGGATAATTCTCCCGAATATATAAAAGGTGCTGTGGCTGATGGAATGGCACACCCAATTGGTATGACACTGCAAGATGCAGGGTGGAAAAATGGCCCATTTATTGGTAATGGGCAGCATGGCGATGTTAAAAGCACCTACGTAACCTGGCGAAACTATTTCACAAACATTGCCAAAAATGATCCACGCGAGAATTGGAAAGTATCGCAGGAAGACATGCTGGTGAACCTGGTATGGGGTTCGCAGGTTACACAACAGATAGCACAGAAGGTTAGGGTATCTGAAAACAAACTGGTCTCTACAGAAAAGTTGGCAGCTATAGCTAAATTATACGGAAATGCCAACTGGCCACAGGCTGCTTTAGATTCGGCATGGCGTACCCTGCTGCTGTCGCAGCATCACGATTGCTGGATAGTGCCTTACAATGGCAAACCGGGAGATACCTGGGCCGATAAAGTTACCGGCTGGACCACCCACACGAATAATATATGCGATAGCATTATTTCCGCTGCAGGACATGCACTTAATCGCGCAAGTGATAAGGGCGAATTTATTACGGTTTATAACACAACCGGGGTTAACCGCAACGAAAATGTAGCCGTCGATTTGCCGGGTAACTATTCAGCTGTTAACACATCTATTGTTGATGGCAAAGGTAATGAAGTGCCGTCGGACGTTGTGTCTACAAATGGCGCAAACCGGATTATGTTTAAAGCCAATGTTCCTGCAATTGGTTACGCCGTTTATCAGCTTAAACAAAAAACATCGAACCGAACAAAACTAGCCAGTATTACAAAGTTGAGCGATGGTATTTATCAGATAGAAACAGACCTGTATCGCATTAAACTTGATACATTACACGGCGGTGTTATTAAAAGTTTGATTGCGAAAAAGCTAAATAACAAAGAGTTTATAGATCAGAACAATAGTCGCAGCTTTAACGAATTGCGGGGCAATTTTTATAACAATGGTGGCTTTAAATCAACCGCCGATAGTATAGTAAACATTGAAGTGCTACAAAACGGGCCGCTCAATTTTAAATTAGCCATAAGAGGTAAAATTGCAGGTAACGATTTTACGCAGACTATTTCATTAGCACAAGGCCAGCCACGTATTGATGTTAACTTAAAAATAGACTGGAAGGGCAACCCTGGCATTGGGCAAGACACGAAACCCGGCACTTATAAAATGGAGCAACCCGCCAAAGCATTTTATGACGATCGTAATAAACTGCTAGCCATGTTCCCGCTTAACTTAAAACATCAAAAGGTTTATAAAAATGCACCTTTTGATGTAACCGAGAGCAAGTTGGAGAATACGTTTTTTACCCGTTGGGACAGCATTAAAAATAACGTAATACTTAATTGGGTAGACGTTACTGACAGCGATAACCAATACGGCATGGCCTTGTTTACGGATCATACCACCAGCTATGCTCATGGGGCTGATTTTCCGCTGGCGCTTAATGTACAGTATTCGGGTATGGGTTTGTGGGGCAGAAATTATACCATCAATGGGCCGACTGAAATTAGATACGCCCTGATGCCTCATGCCGGGAAATGGGATAAAGCGGACATTTGGGCAAAAGGCGCGGAATGGAACGAACCTCTACTGGCTATATTATCAAACGGACATCCGCAAGGTATGAGCCGCTCGTTAGTTACTGTACCAGCAGGGTACGAGGTAACTACTATAAATTTCAAAAATGGAGATTTGTTGGTTAGGGTGTTTAATGCAGGTAGTGCTGCTGCAGGTAAAATTATCTTTAATTGCAATGCAAGCAGCGCACTACTAACCCAGCTTGACGGACGCTACACCGGCAAGCTGGGTTTGCATAAACATGCCAGTAAAATATATACAACGGTTAGGATACCGCAATTTGGTATCCGGACAATCAGATTAGCAAATGCAGTTAAGTTATAAGATATATGTTCAATAAAATTCGAGGGCTTCTTAAATTTTCAACAGTTGCCGCTGTTGTGATGCTTGTATCGACGGTTAAAGCACAAAGCCCGGCTTCATACATAAACCCATTCATAGGCGCAAGCAGCAGTGCATCTGCAGCAGGCATTTATCATGGGCTTGGTAAAACCTTTCCGGGCGCTGCTACGCCTTATGGCATGGTGCAGGTTAGCCCCAACACCATCACTGGGGGAGATAACGGCTCGGGCTATAGCTATGAACATAAAAGCATAAAAGGTTTTGCTTTTACCCAAATGAGCGGAATCGGTTGGTTTGGCGATATGGGCAACTTTTTGGTAATGCCAACCGCCGGCACGCTTAGAACAAGCGCTGGTACTTTAGTCAATCCAGAGGGGGGCTATCGCTCTGCCTATTTAAAATCGAGCGAAAAAGCTTCAGCTGGTTATTACAGCGTGCTGCTTACCGATCATTATATTAAAGCCGAAATGACGGCTGCCCCTCATAGCGGTATGCTTCGCTTTACTTTTCCTCAAAACAAGCAATCGAGGATACAGGTTGATCTGGCGAGGCGAGTGGGCGGCACTTCAACATTGCAGTACGTAAAGGTTGTGAACGCTAACACGATAGAAGGCTGGATGAAATGCACACCCGATGGCGGTGGCTGGGGTAACGGTGATGGCCATGCCGACTACACCGTTTATTTCTATGCCCAATTTAGCAAGCCGTTGAAAAACTTCGGTATTTGGAGTGCTGATATTCCAGATGGGCAAAGTCGTAAACGTGAAGACGTGGAGAGCGCCAAATATCAGGACATGGTTGCGCACTCAAGCATTTTAAAAGGTGTCAAAGAAAAACAGGGAAAACACCTGGGCTTTTTTACCGATTTCGAAACTAAAGACAATGAGCAAGTTATATTAAAATCTGGTATCTCCTATGTAAGTATTGCCGGTGCCAAAAACAATCTGCTTACAGAACTTAAAGATTGGAACTTCGAGGCAGCTCATCAACGTGCGGTAAACTTATGGAACCAAGCCCTTACAAAAGTGAGTATAGAGGGCGGAACACCGGAGGAGAAAACCGTTTTCTACACGGCTATGTACCATACCATGATAGATCCTCGGATTATTAATGATGTCGACGGGAAATATTGGGGAGGCGATGGTAAAACTCATCAAAATGCAAATTTCAAAAAGCGAACCATATTTAGTGGCTGGGATGTTTTTCGCAGTCAGATGCCGCTTCAAACTATTATTAACCCCTCGCTGGTTAATGATATGATCAATTCGCTGGTAACATTGGCGGATGAGAAAAATAAGAATTACCTGGAACGTTGGGAACTGCTTAATGCCTACAGCGGCTGCATGTTTGGTAACCCTGCCGTATCCGTTATAACGGACGCTTATGCAAAAGGCATCCGCAATTTCAACGTACCAGAGGCTTATGCCCTTTCAGTAGGTTCTGTCGAAAAGTTTGGTAACGGTGATGTGGGTTATACACCTGGATCAAATAGTATTGCTCTAACATTGGAGTATGCATATACCGAATGGTGCGTTTCGCAAATGGCCAAGTGGCTAAATCACCCCGCCGACGTAACCAAATATGCTGCCCGCAGTCAGGACTATCATAACATTTTTGATAAAGAAAAGGGATGGTTTCGCCCTAAAGATAAAGACCGCAATTGGGTTGTCTGGCCCGATTCTGGCAGGCTAACGCAGTGGTACGGAACTTTTGAAACCAATCCCTATCAGCAAGGCTGGTTTGTACCACATGATGTTGACGGTATGGTTAAGTTAATGGGCGGCAAAGAAAAGGTAATTGCCGATTTAAATAATCTGTTCGCTAAAACGCCGGAGAATATGATGTGGAACGATTATTACAATCAGGCAAATGAGCCGGTTCATCATGTGCCATTTTTGTACAACCGATTAGGTATGCCTTGGCTCACCCAAAAATGGACGAGGGAAATATGTCGCCGGGCTTATAAAAACGGTGTTGAAGGTTTAGTGGGTAACGAGGATGTTGGCCAGATGTCGGCATGGTACGTATTGGCAGCTGCAGGTTTACACCCCGTTTGTCCGGGCGATACGCGGCAGGAAATAACCAGCCCCGTATTCAATAAAATAACCTTCAAACTAGATGGTAAATATGCAGTTGGGAAATCTTTTACCATTGTGGCTAAAAATAATTCGGCCAAAAATGTTTACATCCAAAGCGCTAAGCTAAATGGCAAACCATATAACAAATGCCATATCGATTTTAAAGATGTAACAGCCGGAGGCGTGCTCGAACTAACCATGGCACCAGAGCCGAACAAAGATTGGGGGATAAATTAAATAGGAATATTAGCGGAGTAAACAATCCGGTAACAATATAAAAATTGAGATCATATGAAGAGACTGTTTTGTATGCTGCTTGGTGGCAGTATGTTTTTTTCGACTGTAAAAGCGCAAACTGTAGCACCTTTTAGAGCGGGCGACCGTGTAGTTTTCGTAGGCAACAGTATAACCGATGGGGGGCATTACCATTCGTATATCTGGCTTTACTACATGACACGTTTTCCCAATATGCGCATCACCTGTTTTAACGCCGGTATAGGCGGTGATGCTATAGGCCAGATAGCAACCCGTTTTGACGATGATGTACTTGCAAAAAAGCCAACAGTTTTAACCCTTAGCTGGGGAATGAACGATAGCGGTTATTTTGAATGGAGCCGCCCGGATGCACAAGCCACCTTCGACAAAAAAATGGTTAACAGCTATAAAACGTACGATACCATTGTTACTAAACTGAAACAAAGGCCACAGATCAGAACCATATTGATAGGTGGCTCGCCTTATGATGAAACTACAAAATTTACTACCAAAAATATATGGCCTCACAAGGGTGCTGCATTGGCAACCATAATTGCACATCAGCAGCAATCTGCAAAAGACAACCATTGGGGCTTTGTTGATTTCTTCCACCCAATGTCGGAGATTAACAAGCGCGAACAGGCAAAGGATTCGACATTTAGCTTAACGCCCAATGACAGGGTTCACCCAGACAATGATGGTCACCTGGTTATGGCCGCTATTTTTCTGAAAGCACAAGGTTTAGAAAACAAGGCAGTAGCAGATGTCAATATCAATGCAACTACAAAAAGCGTTGATAAAACGGTTAATTGCAAAATAACCAATGTTACAGGCTCAACCAATGCACTCTCGTTTGACTACTTAGCAAACTCTTTACCTTATCCGTTAGACACCATCCCGCGCGGTTGGGGCAACCACAAAAAGCAATCAGACGCTTTAAAGGTAATTCCGTTTAATAAAGAGTTTAACCAGGAAGTATTAACTGTTAAAAACTTAAAAACTGGCTCATACAACCTGGTAATTGATGGCGACAAAATGGGTGCCTGGTCGGCAGAGCAATTTGCCAATGGCGTAAATATGGCGGAAATCAGCCAGACACCGCAGTATCAGCAAGCTATCCAAATCCGCGAACTTAATGAAGAACGTTGGGATATTGAACGTCGCCTGCGTATGTACTTATGGATGGAATATGACTTTTTGAAAGGGAAAAACCTGTTGTATAAAGACAACATTGCCGCCATGGACAGTGTAAATAAGTATGCCCCCAAAGACCTGTTTGTTAACGGCAATAAAGATAACTACATGCGTGCCCGTTACAAAAGCCTGCGCGATGCCTGGCAAAAAGAAATGGATGTGTTAACAGACCAGATCTACGCTATCAACAAACCGCGCACGCACCGTGTACAAATAATTGCAGCCGATAAATAATAATCTATTTGATTGATGAAGAGCACCAAGACCTTTATTCTGTTTTTACTACTGCACATTTGTTTGGGTATCAAAGCCAAAGCAGCTGTTGTAGACACGGTTATCACCCATAGCGCCGCTATGCATAAGGATATTAAAGCTGTTGTGATAAAGCCAGCCGATTATTCTACCGGTAAAAAACTACCGGTATTATATCTGCTGCACGGCTTTAGCGGCAATTACAGCGACTGGATTAAAAAGGTACCGGCCATCACAGAATTGGCCGACACCTATCATATATTGATAGTTTGCCCGGATGGCGATTATGCCAGCTGGTATTTTGACAGTCCGGTAAACAAGGATTCGCAATACGAAACGTATGTTGCCTCGGAATTGGTAAAATACATCGATACACATTTTGCTACTCTTGCCGATAGAAAATCGCGTGCTATAACCGGTTTAAGCATGGGGGGCCACGGGGCTTTATTGCTGGCATTTAAACATCAGGATATTTTTGGCGCTGCGGGCAGCATGAGCGGTGGGGTAGACATCAGGCAATTTTCAGACAGATTTGGGATTGAACAGGTACTAGGTAAATACATCGACAACCCGCAGCGTTGGGAACAGAACAGTGTGGTAAATATGTTATATCTGATCAAACCTAACTCGCTTGCTATTACCTTTGATTGTGGCTACGATGATATGATGTATGCCTCAAACCAAAATCTGCATCAGCTATTGCTTTACCGTAAAATACCACACGATTATACTGTTAGGCCGGGTGGTCATAGCTGGGATTATTGGGCAAACTCTATAACCTACCAGGCAATGTTTTTTAGCAAATACTTTGGCAACGGCGCGTCTGTAAAGCATTAAATTTATTAACTATGTGAATTAAATTTAGTGAGATGCTTAATATTAGAAGTATTCGGTTTGTTAGTTTGTTAACCTGCTTATTGTGGGTTGAAGCGCACGCTCAGGTTAAAAAAACGCCTGATCTCACCAAGATCAAATTCACTGTTGAGGAGGCGCCCGAGTGGTCGGCCTTATTGAAGCGAACTAAGGGCTGGTTTGGTGGCGATGGTATTTATACGATACCATTTACCGGACTTGAAGGCAAGCAAACAAATCCGACCGATAGCGTGCTCTTTATTTTTAGCGATACCATGGTAGGTGAAATTAAAGACAACACCATGCAGCCTGGTTATAAAATGATTCACAACTCAGTGGCTGTTTTAAGAGGCAATAAACCAGCAAATGAGAAAATGAAGTTTTACTGGGATAAGGACAGCAAAGGAGAAGCGGAGTCGGTTTTCATCCCTAAAACACCTAAAACCGATACAGCCGACTATTATTGGTTGGGCGACGGTTTTGTAAACCAGGCGCTAAATAACAACCTATACATCTTCGGTTACAGGGTGCGAAACGTAAGCACCGAAGCATTTGGATTTAGAGAGGTGGGCAACACGCTTATTAAAATTCCGGCTGGAAGCAAACCGCCTTTTAAGAAAGTTGAGCAAATGGATACTCCGTTTTACTTAACAGACGAGCAGGGCGACATCGGCTCATTTGGTGCAGGCATCTACGTAAATACAATGCAAGCAGGAGCGCGGAAGCCCGACGGTTATATTTACGTTTATGGCGTTAAAGGCAAAGCCAAAAAATTGTTGGTTGCCCGGGTGCTCCCGAAAGAATTTGAGAATTTTGAACAGTGGAAATTTTGGGATGGCAAAGCCTGGGTAGGAGATATGTATGCTGCCGCAACCCTTACCAATGGCGTATCTAACGAGTTAAGCCTTTCAGCTTTGCCAGACGGCAGGTATGCATTAATATTTCAGCTGGATGCAATGAGTACCACGGTGGGCATGCGTATAGGTGCTAGCCCAACAGGTCCATTTGGCCCCGTAATTAAGTTGTGGGATTGCAAGCCGGATTTGATCGAGAAAACTTTTGTGGTCTATAATGCCAAAGCACATCCGAGCATCTCGAAACCCGGAGAGTTGCTAATTAGCTACAACATCAATTCTATAGAATTTATAAAAGATCTTAAAGTACATCCTAACTTGTACAGGCCAAGATTTATCCGGGTGAAGTTCCAATAAAATAACAATATCAACTTAATGATAAGTAATTGTATCAAATAACTAAATCGATTTATAAACTATCATACATTATGAAAAAAGTACTTTTTTTATTGCTGGCGTTCTCCTTATTCTCCTTCAAAGAAAAAAGACCTCTAAACGTTGTCTTTTTCGGCGATTCGATAACCGAATATGCGGTACAGCCAAAGGGTTTTATCACCCTTATACAGCAACGTTTGAAAGACGAACATAAAGATGCCGATTATACCGTGGCAGGTGCAGGTATAGGTGGCGACAAAATTTACGACCTGTATCTGCGCTACGAAAACGATGTGCTTACTAAAAAGCCCGATGTGGTAGTAATATGGGTAGGCGTTAACGATGTTTGGCATAAGCGTTTGGCTGGTACAGGTACAGACTATGTTAAGTTTGGACGTTTTTATACCGCGCTAATCAAAAAATTCCAGGCTCAAAACATTAAGTTAGTATTGTGTACACCCGCTTCTGTTGGCGAAAAAACAGATTATACTAATGAACTGGATGGTGATCTGAATAAATATTCGCAATACATCCGTGATATCGCTAAGGAGTATAACTGTGGTTTGGTAGATTTTCGTGCCCTGTTTCACGAGTATGGCCTCAAGAATAATCCGGAAAATAAAGAGAAGGACATTTTAACCAAAGATGGCGTGCATTTAAATGACGAGGGCAACAAATACGTTGCAGACCTGATGTACAAAGCAACTATCAAATAACTGTTGAATCTGTTACGGAAAGTTCAAAAGGATGCGAATAATAAAAGGCTTTTTTGCTGGCGCCGCATTATTGTGGTGTAGTGCTGTTTTTGGTCAGCAGCTTAATTTGGTTAAGTATGTTAATACCCGGCAGGGCACTAATACTAAATACGAGTTTTCGTACGGTAATACGTATCCCGCTACATCGCTGCCATTCGGCATGAATACCTGGACGCCGCAAACCGGTAAGAATGGCGATGGTTGGAAGTATCAATACGCTGAGAAAACCATTCGGGGGTTCCAGCAATCGCATCAATGCAGCTCATGGGTTAATGATTACGCTGTATTTAGCCTGATGCCCGTAACCGGCAAGTTAGAGGTTGATGAGAACAAGCGGGCTACTGCATTTAACCACGATAATGAAATTGCCCAGCCAAGCTATTACCGGGTTAAACTCGATAATAATATTACTACGGAAATGAGCCCTACAGAGCGCGGAGCGCATTTGCGGTTTACTTTTCCCAAAGGGGCGGCCTCATACCTTGTACTCGACGGTTATACCAAAATGAGTATGGTGAAAATTGATGTGGCCAGGCATCAGATAACCGGCTGGGTAAATAATTGCCGCTGGGCTCCGGAAGGTTTCAAAAATTACTTCGTGATCACGTTTGATAAACCTTTTGTGGCTTATGGTACCTGGGAGAATAAAAATAATACGATAAGCACCAAAAATACTTCTGCCGAAGGTGAGGGGGTGGGTGCTTATCTCCAATTTAAAAATGGCGATTTGGTGCAGGCTAAAGTTGCATCTTCATACATCAGCCCGGAGCAGGCGCAAACAACATTAACCGCAGAATTAGGACATTTCCGCTCTTTTGACGATACCCGAAAAGCTGCAGACCAGGTTTGGAATAAACTACTTGGCCGGATGTTGGTTGAGGGTGGCACGGAAGAACAGAAAGCCACATTCTATTCATGTCTTTACCATGCCAACCTGTTCTCGCACCAGTTTTTTGAGTACGATAAAAGTGGCAAGCCATATTATTACAGTCCTTATGATGGTAAGCTGCACGATGGCTACATGTATACCGACAATGGTTTTTGGGATACCTTTAGAGCGCAATTTCCGCTTAATACCATTATGCATCCCAAAATGGAGGGCCAATATGCACAGGCCCTGTTAGATGCGCAGGAACAATGTGGCTGGCTGCCCGCATGGTCATTTCCTGCTGAAACTGGAGGCATGCTGGGAAATCACGCTATATCATTATTGGCAGACGCCTGGGTTAAAGGCATTCGTACTTTTGATCCCAAGCGTGCTTTAGATGCCTATTATCACGAAGCCACCAATAAAGGCCCTTGGGGAAGTGCCAATGGTCGCCCCGGATGGAAAGAATATTTTACAGATGGCTATGTTCCATTTAGTCAGCAAACGCAAGGCGCAACAGCCTGGACGCTTGAGTTTGCTTACGACGATTTTTGTGGCTACCAATTAGCTAAACAAACCGGAAATGCTCATTACGAAAATGTATTTGGGAGGCAAATGTATAACTACAAAAACCTGTTCGACCCCAAAACCAGGTTTATGCGGGCCAAAGATGCCAAAGGTAATTGGATAGAGCCTTTTGATCCGCTGGATTGGGGCGGGCCATACACTGAGGGTAATGCCTGGCATTGGACCTGGTCGGTGTTTCAGGACGTACAAGGCTTGATAAATTTAATGGGCGGAGATAAGGCATTTGTTGGCAAAATGGATTCAGTTTTTACCGAGCCGGGCACGATAAAGGTAGGAGGATATGGTGCAGTAATCCACGAAATGACCGAGATGGCAGCCTTTAAAATGGGGCAATATGCACAAGGGAATGAACCTATACATCACATGCTTTATATGTACAATTATGCGGGGCAGCCCTGGAAGGCACAACAACATTTACGTGAGGTGATAGACAAGATGTATAATGCCACAGAAAACGGTTATCCCGGCGATGAAGACGAAGGGCAGATGTCATCGTGGTATGTTTTAAGCTCGGCGGGTTTTTATAGCGTTTGTCCCGGTACTGATCAATATGTGATAGGTAGCCCGGCGTTCAATAAGATGACTATTACGCTGGAGAATGGCAACAAGTTTACGATAGAAGCCAATAATAACAGCAGTAAGAATGTATACATCCAGTCGGCAACGCTAAATGGCAAGCCATATACACACAATTGGATAAGCCATAAGGATATTATGAATGGCGGGGTGCTACACTTTGAAATGGGAGATAAACCGAACATGCAAAGAGGGCTTGCATTGGAAGATAAGCCATTTTCATTATCAAAAATAGAATAGTTTTCGATTGGGAAAGACCGTTGATTTTCAATGCTTACCACTAAGACGTATTAATACAACTATAGGGAATATTGGGCATTTTTATGATTAAATCGGTAGCAGACTTTTGCAACCTGTAAAGATTTGAGTTAATTTACATAACCAAATTAACCAAAGCAAGCGCTATTGATGGATGCTAAACCCCGGTTTACCGAGCGTAAATACCTTTTGATTTTGTTGTTCATGGCATTGCTGTTTATGCTATGGGGCCTTGCCCTAACGCTGGGCGATGTGCTGAACAGGCATTTTCAAAATGTGTTGCACGTTTCAAAGTCCCGTTCATCATTAGTGCAATTATCGATGTTTGGGGCATATGCAGTAATGGGGATTCCGGCGGGAATATTCATGAAAAAATTCGGTTACAAAAACGGCGTGCTGCTCGGTCTGTTTTTATATGCTGCCGGGGCATTTTTGTTTATCCCTGCTGCCGATGTAGAGTCATTTAACTTCTTCAGGTTTGCTTTATTTATACTGGCTTGCGGCCTGGCAACGCTCGAAACTGTTGCGCATCCGTTTGTAGCATGGTTAGGCGACCAGCGCACAAGTGACCAACGCATTAATTTTTCGCAAGCGTTTAATGGTTTAGGAGGTGTGATAGGCCCCTTGGTTGGCAGCTACTTTATTTTAAAGGCTGGTCAGGAGCATTCTAATGATCTTGTCTCTGTAAAGCACCTTTATATCGTTATTGGTAGCGTAATAGCCATTATCGGTGTAGCATTTGCATTTGTGAAGGTGCCTGTGTTAAATGATCCTCATCAAACTTCGGCGGTACCCGATGTAGCAACGGCATTAACCCATACCGATAAAAAGCTTTTTCAACATAAGCACTTTGTATTTGCCGCTATAGCCCAACTATTCAATGTGGCAGCTCAGGGCGGCACATGGGCATATTTTATTAACTACGGACACGAGATAATGCATATGAGTGACGAAAAGGCCGGCTACTTTTTTTCGCTTAGTATGATTATGATGGTTGTTGGCCGTTCGGTAGGCACAGTGGTTATGCGTTATATTGCTCCCAATAAACTATTGGCGGCATTTGCTTTATGTAATATTATGATGTGCCTTATTGTGGCACAGGGTTTTGGTTGGGTATCCTTTATCGCACTACTGTTCATCAACTTCTTTTTCAGTATTATGTTCCCAACCATATTTAGCTTGGGCCTAAAGGATATGGGACGAAAAACCCAGCAGGCAGCCTCATTTATTGTGATGGGGGTTGTGGGGGGCGGTATTTTCCCCCCATTGATGGGGCTTGTAGCTAACCAAAATGTAGCTACAGCTTATTACGTTCCGATAATATGTTATGCTGTGATATTTTTATTTGGTTATACTTATAACAAATTAAATAAAAATACGCTATAAGGTGTGTTAGGATGTCGATAAATCGATTTAATACTGTTTAATTGACATTTTATTTGTGATATATATTATATATTTGATTTATAACTAAAGCACTTGAAAAAACTATCAATCGCCGATATCGCAAAACACCTGCATGTTTCAAAAACCACCGTATCATTTATATTAAATGGCCGCGCCCAGGAAAAGCGCATTGGTAGGGAAGTGGTTGAGCGGGTGCAAAAATTTGTAGACGAGGTAGGTTACAAGCCAAACCCGCTTGCCAAAAGCTTACGTACCGGTAAGTCTAACACCATAGGTTTGATGGTTGAAGATATTTCCAACCCTTTTTTTGCCTCTATAGCTCGCTTGATAGAAGATCGCGCTTATAAAAACGGTTATAAAATAATTTATTGCAGCACTGATAACGACACAGCAAAGACCCGCGATTTAATAAGCATGTTTCGGGACAGGCATGTCGATGGCTACATTATTGCCCCTCCAGAGGGTATAGAAGATGATATCAGTTCTTTAGTAAAAGCGGGTATGCCCGTAGTATTGTTCGATAGACATTTGCCGAATGTTAGCACCGATTTTATTGAGATAGATAATCTTTTTAGCACTTATAATGCCACCAGGCATCTGATACAGCAAGGTTATAAAAAAATTGCATACATAACCTTCGCTAATAACCAAACCCATATGCTGGCGCGGTTGGAAGGATATCACAGGGCTTTGGGCGAGAGTGGATACGAATCATTTGTTAAAGAAATAGATTTTAACCAAAATGACGATCTCATTACGGCCCCCATAGCCGCATTCCTGAAGAAAAATAAGAATCTCGACGCTGTTTTTTTTGGAACTAACCACGTGGGGGCTTGTGGGTTAAAAGCTATTACCGAACTGGGTATAAAAGTTCCGACAGATTTGGCAGTTATCTCTTTTGATGATTATGATGTGTTTAAACTTTTCTCGCCGCCAATTACGGCAATAGCCCAACCCATAGAAGCAATAGCTGATAGCGTTATTACTGTACTGCTGAATAGATTAAATACCTCATCGCAACATATCAGTTCGCAATCCATCATTCTGAAAACTGATCTCAACATCAGGAGATCTTCTAAAACAGAATAGCGCAAACCCCGTAATTATGGTTGGCGGCTTATTATTCTGTATTGGTTTGCAAACCAATACGAGATTAAAGCGCTAGTTCTTTGTTGATTAGCATTTCAAAACTAATATTATTCAGAAATGTATAAGTAACTTAACGTTTCAAAGAATTGTTATGGTGCGTGCGTCGATATTCTTTTACCTCGTAATGGTTAACCTGCTAATCTGCCAAACGCAGCCTTCGTATGGTCAACATACTGTGATAATAGACCGCGCCAAGTTTAATGAAGTACATGAGATAGGATTGCAGGATTCGCTTTGGTACTTCCATGTCGGGCCGTTAAAGAACCAAAGCTCTCCACTAAACACTACAGGTTGGGACACCCTGCAAAATACCAGTTTTGGAGCGTCGAATCGTCCTCGCCACTGGCGCGGACAAGGATGGTTTGCCATCTGGCTATGCGCTACTCCCGACCTGGTTAATCAAAAATTAGCTCTCCGTATAAACCACGATGGTGCTTCCGAAATATTTTTGGATGGCCAACCTATTGGTGGTTACGGCAAAATTGGAAATTCAGCGTCTACGATGGAAGCAGCCCGGGCACCGAGGGATATTATCCCGTTGTGGCTTAGCGACGGCCGTCCGCATTTGCTTAGTATCCATTACACTAACTATGTTGCTACATATGCAGATTTCTACGGTTTCCAGGTCAATATAGGAGATTATCCCTCTGTATCGAATCGGATGCGGCAGAATAACCTCTTTCTGGACACCGTTCCCTGGTTTGCGGCCGCACAGTTGATCCTCGGCCTTTTGCATTTCTTTTTATTTCTGTTTTATCCTAAAAGAAGGATCAATTTTTATTATGCGCTATTTGTGCTCATGGTTGGAATCAATGGCTTTGGGATATACCTTTATTATCAAACCAGGATGCCTTCTGTGCAGCTAATTGCCGAATCGGCAACCTATGTTTGTAAAGTACTGATCATGTGGTCGGCCGTGACATTGCTTTATGCTTTGAATAATGAGCGCTTGCCGAGACGCAGAATGTTGGCTTTAAGCTTGATAAGCTTAGCATATATAATTAAATACATCTTTTTCCCATTCAGCAACTGGAATGATTATTTTTCGCTGACGTTCCTTATTTGTATTGCAGATGGCGGCTGGTCAGCATACCAGATTATCAGGAAAAAGCAAAAGGGCGTGTGGCTGGTTGGGGTAGGTGTAACTGCCGTATTTGTACTCTACGTTTTTGCCTGGGCGGATGTATTCAGTCTTTGGCCTTATTACCTTAGCTCGTTAAGGGTATTTGTTCTTAGTGCCGGTGAGTTGGTACTTCCTATTTGCCTATCGCTGTACTTAGCCCTCGATTTTGCCCGAACTAACCAGAATCTGGTGAGCAAACTAACTGAAGTAAGGGCGTTATCAGCACAAGCCATTACCCAGGAAGCCGAAAAAACAGAACTGATTGCCGGCGAAGCAAAGCGTTTAGAGCAATTAGTGGCTTTGCGCACTTCTGAGTTGCACGAAAAAGCGAATCGATTAAAAGAGTTAGACGCAATAAAATCTCGCTTTTTCACCAACCTTACCCACGAATTTAGAACGCCGTTAACGCTGATCATTAACCCGGCAAAGCAAATGCTGAAAGAAAATGATAACGGGGAACAACAGCAATATTTACAATTGATTCTTCAAAATGCTACTCGTTTACTTGGGCTAATTAACCAGTTACTTGATATGAGTAAACTGGACAGCGGGTTGATGGAAATTGACAACAGGCCGTTTGATCTGGTAGCGGTCATTAAAACACATTTGCAGGCTTACGCTTCTATAGCCATTCAAAAACAGAACACGATTAACTTTACATCCCAATCCGACTCACTTTGGCAACTCGGCGACAACGGCAAAATGGATATGATTGTGCTCAACCTGCTATCTAATGCTATGAAATTTACTAGCGGAGGAATGATAGAGGTAGTCTTAGAAACCACGATTGACAAATCAACCCCTGTTTTTTTATTAACCGTTAGAGACAATGGCAGCGGTATTTCGTCTGAAAAATTACCATACATTTTTGAACGGTTTTATCAGGCCGACCCTTCAGATACACGCTCGGCAGAGGGCTCGGGCATCGGCCTCGCGCTTACCAAAGAACTGGTAGAGTTATTAGGCGGCGAAATTAAAGCCGAAAGCGTGGAAGGATTATTCACGGAGATACAGATCAAATTATCATATCAGCCAACCGATGCTTATCTGCAAATAGAAAGCAACTCTGCGCCGGAACCAATGATTGAACTATCGGTAAACTATCCTCAACCAGAGCAACCCGATGATGAGAAGCCACTGGTTTTATTAATTGAGGATAACGATGAACTGCGGCTTTTTATGAAGCAATTGCTATGCGATAGCTACCGTATAATCACTGCTACAGATGGGGCAGAAGGGGTTTCTTTTGCGATTGAGCAGATCCCTAACCTGATTATTACTGATTTGATGATGCCCAACCTCAACGGGTATCAGGTAACCGATCAGCTTAAATCCGATGAAAAAACCAGTCATATCCCCATTATTATTCTCACCGCGAAAACTGATAAAGATAGTCGGATTGATGGTATTAAAACCGGTGCAGATGCCTACCTGGCCAAACCGTTCGACGAGCCTGAATTGATGGCGCAGATCGAAAACCTTCTGCGTACCCGCAACCAACTGCGCGAACGATACAGCAAGGAAGATCAGTGGTTTAACGATACGTTAAGACTCCCTTCGATGGAGCAGGATTTTGTTGCACGCATGAGAAAGACGGTAGAAGAGCACTTGCCGGAGGAAGGCTATAACGCCGAGAGCCTTGCGGCAGATATGGGGTTAAGCCGCACACAACTGCACCGGAAATTGAAAGATTTGATTGGCCAGGCACCAGGCGAATTGATACGGACTATTCGCTTACAATACGCACATGATTTGTTGAAACGACAAATTGCTACTGTTGCCGAAGTGGCCTATATGGTTGGATTTAGCAATCCGGCCAGTTTCTCCGCCAGCTTCTCGCGCCATTTTGGTTTTCCGCCTAAAAAGGTTGACATTCTTTGATTTTATAAATACCTGGGTTTAATTCAAGCTATGGTAAGCGTTATAAAGCGTCTAATTTCAATTTTTCGGCCACAATGCAAATCTGAAATTTTCGATTTTTTATTTATAACTATTAAATCTATGGAAATAGTATATTTATTTTGATTCGATTAAATAAATCGATACGTTTGCATATATATGCTTTTTAAAGGTATCAAAAACGATTTAATGCGAATGCCGCTTGCTAAAGCGGCGATGTGTTGCTGCTGTTCTTAACTCCCAGGCGGCTTTCCGCTTTCCAGCTGTTCCATCATACATTAAAATCGAATACCCTTAAATGCCACTTCCTCGTAAACGTTTTACATCTATTTTATACCCGAACGCCAGTATTTTTGCAGTTTTTGTATTACTGCTGTTTAGCTCATGGGCAAAAATACCCAGCCACATACCATTGCATGATTTAACAGAGTCATTGGCTTTCAAAAAGGCAGTTGGATTACACTCGCTTAGGTTAGATGGTGCTGTGGTGAACTATCAGTCAACAGCGGGCTATGTGAATGTTGAAGATAGCCAACATCGTAAAGCTCAAATTTTTTACACAGATTATCTTGTACGAAGAGCAAACAGGCCTGTTACATTCGTTTTTAACGGCGGCCCCGGCTCCTCATCTATTTGGCTCCATATGGGGTCTTTTGGCCCGGTTAGGGCAGTTCCAGGAAAAAATGGCTATCAAAATAATCCTAATACCTGGCTAGGCTTTACAGATCTGGTTTTTATTGATCCTGTGGGCACGGGGTTTAGTCGCGCTTCTAATAGTGCAGATGAAAAGTGTTTTTATGGTTATCAGGAAGACGTTGAGATAATTGGACAGTTTATTAAAAAATACCTGACTGATAACAACAGGCAGAATAGCCCTTTATTCCTGGCGGGCGAAAGTTATGGTGCGGCCAGAGCAGTAGGGCTAACGGCCTACATAAGAACCGCTTTTAAAATTCCGGTTAAGGGATTAACGCTTATATCGCCGGCGCTGAATTACAAATTAGTTACTTTCCGTAAAAGGAATGATGCGCCTTACCCTTATTATTTGCCTACCTATGCAGCAACCGCTCAGTATCACAATCAATTAACACCCGAGTTACAGCAAATTACGCCTGAACAACTGAGTAAAAAGGTGACTGCATTTGCATTTGGCACTTATCGCAACGCCTTAACGGGCCTCAATGTGCTACCTGCAAATGTTATCGATACGCTGAGCTACTTTACGGGGATAGACACTGGTACATTGCGCCGTTTAAACGGGCGTGTTACAGATGTTCAGTTCAGTCGCTTAATACTTAAGAAAAAAGGTGAAGTAACCGGAACTTACGACAGCCGAGCAACGGGAAAAGCGTCTGCCGTGGCCGATCCCAGCGAAGTTGCTTTGCGTGCTGTTTTCCCGCAGGCTTTTCAGCAATACCAGCAAAACGAATTACATTATAAGACCCCGTTAGCCTACCTTGCAACAATAGCAACACCAAATTGGAACTATGGGCCGGCGAAAGCAGCGGGTGGTTATCTGGATGTTGTGCCGGTTTTAAGAAAACTGTTAAGCGGCGATACTGATCTTAAAGTACATATTGTAAGTGGCGACTATGACCTTGCAACGCCATCATCCACTGTCAATCTATATGCAAATCAAATAAGGAGCCATAGCGTTTCTGTACACCGTTATTTATCCGGACATATGCTTTACACGGATAGCCAGGCCAATGCAAAATGGTATGAGGATACCAAGGGTTTTTATCAAATGGCGTTGTAATAGTATTAATAAGGTTTATCTCGGTTCCGAAAATACAAGTTTATACTACAGCTCAAATGGTTCGGCCGAAGAGTAGAAGTAAAGTTGCTCGTTATTCATGCCCTTAAAATAAGCTATTCGAAGAGGCGTGAGGGCGCCTAATCCATTCGGTTTATACTAGCAATATAATAGCTATCAAAGCTGCAATTGGGCAGCTTTGATAGCTATTGTTATTTTTACTGTTCTTCTTCTTGTTGAGCACCGGCTCTGCCACCCGAAAGGTTAGCAAAGAATAATGAGTTCAGGAATATCCTGCCTGTACCTAACCAATAACCGCGATAGGTGGGGTCATCGGCAAACAAAACTACTTTCCCCCGGCCACTGCTGGCCAGAATAATAGCCGCAGAATTGGCCACACTGCTAACACTTTCTTTTGGTGCATAGCCGTTAACAAAAGGCTTTGCATTGTAAAGTGCCACTGTGCTATAGCGGTTTGCACTTTGCTGCAGAATAGTCGCCCCATTTTTATTGATAAACAACTTACGGGTAGTTATACCGAATGCAAGAGGATTAGTAATATCCAGATCTGCCTGGAAAATAGCGCCATTGATCCGTTTAGAACCTTCCACTTCTTCCTGACGGTTATAATCCAGCCTGCTGCCATTACCACGCCTGCGAGGTGCTGCATTATTGGCTATCGCGCTGCTGTCGCGCTGGCCACCTGTAGCAGGTTTACCGTTTGCGGCTGCTGGTCTGCGTGCCGGCGTTTCGGTGGCTTCTCCAGAAGTTGTCGGCGCGGCTGTTACTTGTGCCGTCGGAGCATTACCTCCGTCGCGACCGCTAAATGCCGCCGGTGCAACTTTTTCGTTTGAAATGCCATGCTCTATAGCCCATGAACTTGCGGCCTGAAACGTTATAAGCGTACCTCCGTCATTAACCCAGTCTTTGATCTTGTCGACAGTGGCCTTGTCCCAGGCATTATAGACGCCCCCAGGAAGAATCAGTACCGTATAACGGCTCAGGTCAGCTCGTTGGAAACTTGATGGGTCGATCTTGGATACCGGTAAATCAAGCTGCTGATTAAGCAAAAACCAAACCTGGCCTGCTTCAGAAGAAGTCACACCCTGGCCAAAGGCTAGTGCCACTTCAGGTTTTTTGATTGCGCGGATATTGCTGCTGCCTAAGTCGATACCCTCGAGGCTATACCCTGTGCCTACCGCTGTGAAGTTTAGATGCGTATCAGCTGCAACATCTTGCAGGGCTTTGTATAAGGAGTCTGGCGAAATGGTTTGCCCTTCTACCGGGATTACCAATGAACCACTGCCGTAACTGCGCTTCCCAGCTGCTGTATTGGCGGTAAATGGTTTAAAGGCTGCACGAACAATAACCTGCTTTGTTAACAGATGATACAACGCACGGCTCGCATTATAGTCTGTATAATTGAGTAAGTAAGCCAGGGTAGACCTTCCACCTTCTACTGTACCTTTAGGAACATTAGTGCTGCTTACAATATTGCCTTTAACTACCGGAGTTGTTAACCTTGCATATTTTAGCCCATAAGCATGGATAATACTCCAGCCGGTGTTATCGTAATATATACTATCAGTAAGCGCATTTTCTTCGAATATAGAATGCACGATGAGGTAGTTTGGCTGATCCGACGGCACGATATAAGCTTTGTCCTTTTGGAATGTTTTGCCTTCCTGGCTTAGATTGTCATTCAGAGCATATACTTTAATACGATGCTCTAACAGCAGCCCAAGGAATTTCTGTGTAAGGTTCACATCCTTTGCATCGCCAAACACATAGCCCTTGGTTGGGCTTTTTTGCCCTTGTTCTAAAGCGTATTTAAAAAAGTCTTTTTGTGTTTTAAACAAGCCAGCTTTCTCTGCAACGGATGCTCTTATAGTAGAGAAACTTGTGGTTAGGTGATTACGGATACTGAATGCAAACGTAAGCGGGATGCCGTTTGCCGATTCCTGTACAATACCCCGCGAGCTTGCCTGTTCATATGTAGCAGCTACCGCGCCATAGAATTTAGGGTAAGTGGAACCATAGATTGGCGAAAGGTTATCGTAACCTTCCTTAGTGAAATAAAGTGAGCCGATATCATCAAGCGCCTGTGCATTGTATTTAGCCAATACTATACCTTCATCATATAGAAATTGTGGAATAATAGGACTGTAATGGCTTTTGGGAGTAGGTTCGAAATAATAGGTAGCGTTGGTGCCCTGCTCATGGAAATCAATCTGAACGTTTGGATACCACTGGTGAAAAAACTCCACGCGGTTGCGGCTTTCTAACTGTACCAGGTTTAGCCAATCGCGGTTAAGATCGGTGTAATAGTGGTTGGTGCGCCCCGCAGGCCAAGCTTCCTGGTGCTCTTTGTCGATAGGATCTGCCACCGGTGGGTTAGAGTGGAAAGCGTTATGCCAATTCGCTGCGCGATCACGCCCATCGGGATTAAGGGAAGGGTCGATAAAGATCACTGCTTCTTTCAACCATTTTAAAGTTTCGGGATCATTGCTGGCTGCGAGGTAATAACCTGTAAGTAAGCTTACTTCGGTGCTCGAAGTCTCATTGCCGTGTACACCATACCCAAGATCAATAATAACCGGGGCACTGCTGCTGATGGCTGGTTTAGCCGGATCAATCTGATTAAGGTGTTCCTGTCTGATCTGTTCCAGGCGGCTATAGTTCTCAGGTGAGGTTGCCGTAACGATAATTTGTTCGCGGTTCTCATAAGTGTGACCGATAACTTGTACATGGATGCGGTTGCTTACCCGTGCCAGTTCGCGAAAGTAAGCCACTACCTGATCGTGCCGGGTGTAAAATGAGCCGATGGGGTAACCCAGGAACTTTTCGGGTGAAGGGATACTGCTATCAAGTGTGGCCCCGGTTTTAGGGAAATAATAACTGGTTTGCGCTGATGCCAGTTGCAGGGAGATAACCAGTGCCGTTAGTGCACTGGTTATTTTACGGATTGTTTTCATTGAATATTGATTTTCAGAATGTGAGTTAGTAGCCTGGGTTTTGGGTAACATCCGGATCTGATTGGATATCCGACAACGGAATAGGGAATAAATAGCGATTAGGGTTAGTGATGCCTAAAACCACCCCGGCTCGTCCGGTTCGCACCAAATCGAACCAGCGGTGTGCCTCAAAGGCAAATTCAACACTGTTTTCATCTTCTATTGCCTGCAGCAGGTCGGCCTGTGTGGTTGCTGTAGTTGGCGCCAGGCCTGCACGATCGCGAATAATGTTAAGATCTGATGCCGCGCTATTGGCACCGGTAAGCTTACCCTGTTGGGCACGGGCCTCGGCACGGATAAGGTAGAGTTCAGCTATTCGGATAACATACGACGGATCTGTACTGGTAGCTACGGTGTTATACAAAACACCATAAACACTTGGGCTGGTGCCGGCTATAAGTGCGTTGCGCGAGCCGCCGATAAGTGGATTGTTTAGTTTAGCCACAATACCATCTGATGGCTTCAGTGTAAACGACCCACCCGAAGAGCTTGGGTACCAGCTGCTCCAGTACCCGTTCTTATCATTAGCCGAGAAAGTAAGTTCAAATACGGATTCGGTAGTAAGGAAAGGAGACGCAAAGAATGATTTGTAAGGTTTAACCAGGGCATACTTGGTGTTTGCAATTACCTGTGTTGCGTATGCTTCAGCGTCTGCCCATTGTTTGCGGTACAGGTGCAGACGCGCGCGCAGAGCACGTGCAGTGCTTTTTTGCGCACGGTTACGGGTAGTGGCATCTTCGGGTAGTAACTGCTCGGCTTGGGTAAGATCGGCCAATACCTGATCGTAAGTTTGATCGAGGGTGCTTCGCTTTATACCTTTTAATCCGTTTAGGTCGGTGGTTGGTTTCAACTGCAATTGTACACCGCCCCAGCCACGTGCCAAATCGAAATAGGAGAGCGCACGGATAAAGTATGCTTCGCCCAAAATTTTCGTCTTTTCAGCGGAGGTAAGCAAAGGGTCATTTACCGCCGGTACATAGGCAATAACACTATTAGCAGAATTTATGGCCCGATAGATGCCCTGGTAGGTTGCAACGGTAATTACGTTATCTGTCGGTATAGCGTCCTGGTCCAACTGTAGGTATTCGCTTAACGTACCGTTGAAAATTACATTATCGGCAGTGATGGTCCCCAGCGTTGGGTAGTTGGCCGCGTAATAACTTTGAATGCGATCATAAGCTCCAATTATCGCCGCACGTGCTGTGCCCGCATCTACAATGGCGTCCTCGGTTGCAATGGCATTATTGGGCTTCTCGTCCAGGTATTTTTTGCAGGATACTGATGCCGAAAGTATGATCAGTAATAAGCTATATAGATATATCTTTTTCATGGCTTTAATTATAAGGTTACGTTAACACCTACTTGAATGGTACGTGGTTGAGGCACTGTGGCCCAATCGTACCCCGCGGTATTCTGATTGGCACTTTGTGAACTTACTTCCGGGTCCAGGCCATCGTAGTGGGTAAAGGTGAGCAGGTTGGTTGCTTGCAGGTAAATTCTCGCCCGGCTTACGTCAATACTTTTAGTTAGGGCCGATGGGAGAGTATAACCGAACGTGAGTGTTTTAAGGCGTATAAATGAACCGTCTTGCAGGTAGCGACTACTTAAGCTCGCCACATTACCGCCATAGTTATTTGCCGAACCGCCATTTTGGTCTGGATTGCCGCTATAGGTGGTCATTCTTGGGATGTCGGTAACCTGTCCCGGTGTTGTCCAACGGTCTAGCTGGCGAGGTACAAAACCGATGTTTGCTTGTGTACCGCCATGGATCATAAAGAAATCGTTCATGTTCATGATCTTATTACCCTGCTGGAAATAGAAGAAGAAGTTGAGATCGAAATTTTTATAATTCAGATTATTAGTAAACCCACCTGTAAACTTCGGCAACGCGTTACCCACAATCTGCCTGTCAGCCGAAGTGATCTTGCCGTCTTTGTTTACATCGTCATAAATGGCATTACCTGTTTGTGGGTCTACAGACAATTGCTTGTAAAGCCAGAATGAGTTAACAGGATAACCCTGGCGTAGGAGGGAAATATTACGGCCCGAAGCACCTTGTGCAATATCCGAAGCCAGTTTTTCAATCTTATTAGTATTAAATGAGATGTTAAAATCAGTGGTCCATTTAAAGCTGGTTGTGTTAATGTTTAAAGAGTGTATGGCAGCTTCAAATCCTTTGTTCCGTACCGCACCATAATTTTGCAGGTAGCTGGCGAAGCCGGAACGGTAGGGCACAGGTACATTCAGCAAAAGGTCATAGGTATATTTATTATAGTAGTCGAAGTTAATGGTCAGCCTCCTTTTAAGAATGGTAAACTCGGTACCGATATCTATTTGTCTGGTAGTTTCCCAGGTTAGGTCGGGATTAGCCAATTGCGAAGGCGCTGTACCAGCATTCTCCAGGTAGTTGGCACCGGACGACCACAGGCCTAAGGCTGCATAGGAACCAATGCCGTTTTGGTTACCAGATAAACCAATGCTTCCGCGAAATTTCAACTCATCAAAAAAGTTGAGTTTCTTGATAAAATCCTCCTGACCGGCGCGCCAGGCAATACCGCCGGATGGAAAATAACCCCATTGCTTGTTTTTGCCGAATTTTGACGAAGCGTCTGCACGTATACTACCGTCGATAATATATTTATCGTCATAAGCGTAGCTTGCTTTGCCAAAAAACGATACCAGCTTAGAGGTTTGCTGAGTTGAAGTGCCAGAGCGGGTAGCTGCCGAGCTTACGGAAGTTAGGCTGTTGGTGGCAAACCCGGTGCCGCTGCTGCCCGTAGAATTATTGGTGACAGTATTCAGGGTATTGCCTATCAGGGCATTAATATTATGCCTGTTGTCCCGGCCGAAAGATTTGATATAGGTTAAAACCTGTTCATTAGTGTAAACATAGTTTTGGGTGATAGACGATGTAGCAGAGCCGTTTGTTGCGATACCTGCGCTGATGAGCGTATTGGCATAGCTGTTATAATTTTCGGTTTCGCCGTCTATGCTCCAGCTGCTTCGTAATTTTAAGTTTGGCGTAAAAGAATATTCGCCAAATAAATTGCCAATGGTGCGCCAACCGATACTGGTATTATCAAGATTATTGATTAGCGCCAGGTGGTTGTCGAAACTGCCATACCGGGCGTAGGTTCCATCAGCGTTATAAACGGGCAGATACGAGCGCACAAATAGAGCAGAGTTGATAACGCCCTGGGGGTTGTTGTCGCTACCACTCAAGTTGCGGTCAGACCGGCTGATGTTAATGCTGGTACCAACTTTTAATTTGCTGGTTATGTTATTATCGTAATTAAGACGGCCTGTATAACGTTTATAGTTAGATGGCTTAATAATAGACTCTTGATTTAGGTATCCCAGCGCTACATAATAATCGCTGTTTTCGGTACCGCCTTGCGTAGAAAGATCATAGCTCTGTGAGCGTGCAACTTTGAATAGATCATCCGTACGATCGTAAGTAGGTTGAGAAGCCGGATCAGCGATCAACCCGGTAGGAGCGGTGTTATTTTCTGCCGCGGTATTGATCTTAGCCTCATTTGCAAGCAACGCTGTTTGGGGGCCGTCGGTAACCTCAAACTTTTTAATTGCCGAAGACCAGCCCTGGTACGTATTAAAGTTGATCTTTCCTTTTGTATTGCGCTTGCCGCGTTTGGTGGTTACAATAATAACACCATTAGCCCCTAATGATCCGTAGATGGCTGTAGCATTAGCATCTTTTAACACTTGTATGCTTTCGATGTCGTTCACATTCAAATCGGCAATTGGGTTGGAGCCGGATTGGTTACCAAATGACGTAACCGGGTCGTTATTGCTTAGAAAAACACCATCGACGATATAAAGCGGGTCTACCGAAGCATTAATAGAGTTGTTACCACGTACGCGGAAAGTAATACCTCCGCCCGGAACGCCAGAATTGGTGAGCACTTGCACACCGGTAGCTTTACCCTGTAGTAATTGGTTAAACCCGGCTGCTGGCTGGTCTTTTATCACATCACCGCTTACACTGGTGATAGAACCTGCAATGTATTTGCGTTCCTGAGTACTGTAACCCGTAATTACCACATCATTTAACTGGCTGATATTTTCTTTAAGCAGCACATCTATCGGGCTGCCAGTTGCCACAACTTCTTGGGTAAGGTAGCCGGTATAGCTTACCACAATGGTGTAGGGGAGTGCCTGGCCGGTAACCAGGGTAAATTTCCCCTCATTGTCGGTCGAAACGCCGTTGGTAACCCCTTTAATGCGGATTACCGCACCGGGAAGGGGCTGTTTATTTGCTGCGTCGAGTATGCGGCCGGATAGCCTCGACTTGATAGTAGGTTGTGTTTGTGCCCACGTTAACTGAGTTACGGTTAGGCACAGAAAGAGTAACGCACTTATTTTGTAAATGTGCTTCATGACATTAAGTTTTGATTTTGAGCAATACAAATGCTTGCCGCGGAGCAGCTACATTTTTAAATTTTGAGCAAATTGAGGGAGTTGTTATCCGTTAGATAACGGGGAGATCAACAACAGCAGTTGTTGCACATGACGGCAGGAATGCTTTTGTATAAAGAAGTAGTAAGTGCAGAATTAAGTCGTAAAAGACTCTGATTTCCCTGTCGGGAAATACGATAGAGCGAAAGTTGTTTCGGGTTCATTTTGATAATGTATATAAAATCTATAGAAATAGTAGACAAAAAAACTAAATTTAATTGAGGTATGCAAGTTGTTTTAAAATAAATCGCAAAAAGACCACATTTTTCGATCCTTATTTTGTTGGAAATGAGATAAAACAAAAAAGCCGCAAATCTCTCCGCGACTTTCTTGCTTTATAGCTTCGGATCAAACACTAATTTTGGCATCTATGATTGTCTCTGCAAAGCGTTCCATTTCTTCTAATTGAGGGCTGCATTGCAGCAGAAAGAAATCGACGCCCGCTTTTTCAAATTCGGCCACACGGTCTTGCACCTGCCACGGCGTGCCGGTTAAACCAGAACGCAAGCCACGGTTGGACACCGAATAATCATATAAAGATACCTGCTGCTCTAACTGCGTACCGGATAACCATTGCTGATAATTCTTGTATCCCGAGCTGCCTTCCTTAACATTAGTTATGCGTTCGATCTCGTGTTTTACTTCCTGTTCCGAATTGCGAATGATGCTGTAAGCCGCTACACCATACTTCATAGGAGGCAAACCTTTTTTATCACGTCTCTCGCGCATGTCGGCAATACGCTTTCCAATCAGTTCGGGCGAATCGCCGTGCATAACATAGCCATCACAGGTAGAAGAGATCAAGTCTTTAGCGGCTTCAGATTCTCCCCCGGCGTATATAGGTGGGCGAGGATCGGAAACTGGTTTGGGTTGCAGCACATTATCTTTTACCTGGTAATATTTTCCTTCAAAATTAAAGTGATCCTGTTTCCATAAATGATCTACAATATTAAGCCACTCTGCTGTACGTGCATAACGGTCGTCGTGTTGTTCAAAAGCTATCCCGTATTTCTCCGCTTCGTCCTTCCACCAGGAAGATACTACGTTTAGTGAAAGTCTACCTCCACTAATGTGATCGATATTTGCAGCCTGCTTAGCGAGCTGAGCAGGGTTATGGAATGTGGGCCTTACGGCTACCATCAACTCCTGCTTTTCTGTAACGGCGGCCAGCGCCGCAGCTGTCGACCATGCATCAAGCGAGTCAACCTCCTCACCTTTAATATCATTTAGGTATAATTCTGCAATTAGCGCCAGGTCAAAGCCGATTTGTTCGCTTTTAACGGCCAATTTTTTTACGTAATCCCAGGTTGGCTGCATTTGTTCGTCGTCAACGTTGCGCAGCCAGCCGCCAAATACAGGCAGCCAATAGCCATATCTCATAGGTAAAAATTAAAAGGTTAAAGATTCATTTTTGGTGAGTTGTGTTGCCAACTGTTGTTCTATAAAATCTACCAGTTTCTCGTGCGGATTAAAGCCAATCACATTTACTGCGTCGGCAACGAAATTGGATAGCGCGTTTACATCATAGAACAATATTTCCCCATCGCGGTCGTCTATGATGTATTCAATACCGCCCACATCAATTTTGCTGTGTTGCATAATGGTTTCAATTTGATCAATAACCTCTTGTGGCGGTGTATAAGCCTCCACCCTGAGGCCATTCTTAGGGGCATCAACCGCGCAGGCGTTTCGTACCAGTTCTGTTCCTGCAGTAGTCTGGCAGATGTCGGCAGGGCAAAGGTTAAAGCTTTCACCATTGGTGTAAACACGGATAGCATATAGGTATTTACCGCCGAGTGTTTCTACCCTGGTTATATACCCGCCTCGCGATGGAATAAACTCCTGAACCAGCGCTGTATGATCGATGCCCAAATCGATTTGATTATTGCCGATCGCCTCGCGAACTTCCTCTATCGAATCGAACTTCTCGATACCGGCTCCGCTGCCTCCAATATTGGCTTTAACTACTATCGGAAAACGCAGTCCCTTTTTTGCTTCTTCGATCTGCGAAACATGGTTAATTACACTGGCTTTAGGGTATTTGATACCCAATTTTTGTAGTAATTGCAGCTGAAGAGCTTTGGAGGTCTCGTAGGTGAAGGCTTGGTATCCGTTCAACACCTTTACGCCCTGATCTTCTAAATGTTTAAGATAGTTAAGGGTATAGAAGGTGCCCTGTACGCCATCCCGCAAATAGGCTGACGGGCTCATCCTGTTAAAGAAGACACTGAATTCAGGTCTCGGTTCGTCGATCCGATAGTTATGTTGTGTTGGATTTACCGTTTCAAAAGGTATGCTCCGTTTTTCGAGTTCTGTAAAAAGAGGCTTGAACCAATCCGGGTGCTCATGTGATATAACAAGTGGATTCATGATGAATAATAATTAGTAGTTTTTGATAATGTATATGGGCGACACTGTAGCGGATACCGCTAAAGTATGTGGCTGCGATCTTGTAAATAATTATGGGCAAGTTGCGGTTGCTGGGTGTATATTAATGTTTCATCGCTACCGTGATATGTTGCATACCAACGCACGGCACCAGCCATATCCCGTGCATCGTCGGGTTTTATAGCAATAGTTTCAAAAGCCAGCATCTCATCCCCAATAAGGCAATACAGCTGAACCTCGCGTGGGGTAGGTATCCAGCTGTAACCGTTTAATCTACACACCCGGATACGCAGACCCGATCCTTGCGCATAAATAATATCTCCATCGGGGCATCGCTGGCTGCTCGTGATCCAGAATATTTTTTCTCTCATAATAACTAAATGCTTCAGTAGATATGGGACAAATCTATATAAATTATATAAAATCTATAGACTTAGTAGAATAAATTTATATTTGCAACGATTCTTTTTTTAATTCTATCGGTTATGGCGAGGGAATGTGTTGCAAGGAATTGATTGCCATAGAGTATGAAGGCTCACGGCTCATAATATAAGGTGGTGAGTTTGATCAACCTTCGGACAAGGATTATCGACAAGCCTGTTTGGCGATTGATTATGATATCGTTGTCACCATGGTTAATTCTGGCCTTGTTATGAAATTTTACTTTTTAAAGGAACAAACAAAATATGTTGTCAAAGAAAGCTAAGTATGTTATCAAAACGTTGATCCTGCTTGGCAAGCAAGCAGAGGGTGTGCTTTTATTAGGCTCACAGATTGCTGAAATGGAGAATATCCCTAAAAAGTCCTTGGAAAGTATTTTAGTGGAATTGAAAAAAGCCGGTTATATATTTAGTAAAAAGGGTACTGGTGGGGGATATCTTCTCGCTAAACCCCTAACAGAAATTTTTTTGATTGATGTGGTGCGCTTCGCCGACGGCCCCATTGCGCAGGTCTCGTGCGCCAGTGCGTTTCATTACCGTCGTTGTGAAGAGTGTTCGGTTGAAGAAACCTGTAGTATCAGGGACCTCTACCTCGAAATTTGGGCTGCAGACGTCAAAATTTTATCCAGTACCAGTATTGCTGATATGATTAAAAAAGAGGTAAGCCTGTCGAAAAAAATGGAGCTTGTTTTAAGTTGAAACCCAGCTAATGCTATTAAGATATTCTGAAGTTACAATAGCCCACATGGCATGCACCATGCGGGCTATTGCTTTATTAGAAATTGTCTGCCTCAATAATGGCGTCGGCAAAAGCTTGTGGCGCTTCTTGCGGCAAATTATGGCCTATGCCACCACTAATGGTGTGATGTGCATATTTGCCTTTAAATTTGGCGGCGTAATTTGCCGGAGCTGGATGTGGCGCACCGTTAGCGTCGCCTTCCAGCGTAACAGTAGGAACGGTGATGGCCGGCGCGGTAGCTAAGACCTTTTCAAAGTCGTCATATTTTGTTTCACCCTCTGCAAGGCCTAAGCGCCAACGATAATTGTGAATTACAATGGCAACATGATCTGGGTTATCAAATGACGCAGCCGATTTTTCGAAAGTAGCATTATCGAATTTCCAGTTAGGAGATGCGGTTTGCCAAATCAGTTTATTAAAATCACGGCGATTGGCCTCGTAACCCTCGCGGCCACGCTCGGTCGAGAAATAGAATTGGTACCACCAGGTTAATTCAACTTTAGGCGGCAGCGGAGTTTTGTTTGCTTGTTGACTGCCGATAAGGTAACCGCTGACAGAAACCATAGCTTTAACGCGCTCTGGCCACAATGCAGCTATAATGTTAGCCGTACGCGCACCCCAATCGAACCCACCGACAATGGCTTTCTCTATTTTAAGGGCGTCCATCAATGCGATAATATCTGCGGCAATGGCAGACTGTTGGCCGTTTCTTGCAGTTTTTGCTGATAAAAATTGAGTGCTGCCGTGGCCGCGCAGGTGAGGTACTATTGCCCGGTAACCTTTGGCCGCCAGCAAGGAGGCTACCTCGGTATAACTATGGATATCATAAGGCCAACCATGTAATAGGATAACAGCAGGACCATTTGCAGGGCCTACTTCAGCGTAACCAACATCGAGCACGCCGGCTTTTATTTGTTTAATCTGACCGAACGATGAGTTGGTAGACAAGGCGGTGCTATTGCTAATTTTCGAAGCAGCTTTGCCTTGTGCTTTTAGCGGGTTCAGTACGCCAAACTCAGCTGCTGCAATGGTAAGTGCAATAGTGTTTAAGAAGCTGCGACGGCCATACTTTGATGTAGTTTCCATAGTTTTTAAGATGATTTTGGGTTAATGATTATCCTGCAGATTGTTTTTTTTCCGGCAGGCACTACAAAAGTAACTTCCCTCCGCGCTGTAGTAATTAACATCGGTATGAACCAGGCAGAATGTTGCTTCAGTTAGACATTCTTGCTCCCGAAAGCGTCAGGAAGAGATAAGGCTCAGACTAAGATACTGTTCCCGATCCGTTCCTTATGAGTTTGCCTATTTAGTCGCCTTTAATTTGGTCTCGCCAAAAAAATGGCAGTATGTTGCGAACCAACGTTATTTCATCAGATTAAATAACCATCAACGAAATAAAGCTGATTTTATACTCTTTGTTTAACTATAAAATATTGATTTATAAGTTTTTGACTATTGGCATGAATGTTTCTTATGTCATTTCGGTACCTGTCATATAAGTCCAAGCATCAGCCTTATTTGTCCATGTACTGGCGTTACAAGTCGGGCTACTTTTGACATGTAATACAATCACAGTTTTTAACATAAATATCATGAACAAATTATTCATCAATATTATAGCAGTCCTTGATCAGTTTGGCAAAAAAGCCATCAGGTTTGGTATAATAGTCGTATTTTTTTGGATAGGTAGCCTAAAGTTTTTTGCATACGAAGCAGATGGTATTGTGCCTTTTGTGGCTAATAGTCCATTTATGTCTTTCTTTTACAATCACCCTAAAGAATATAAGACCCACAAAAATAAGGAAGGCGAATTGGTGAAAGCCAATAGAGATTGGCAGGAGCAAAATAATACCTATGGCTTTTCTAAGGGTTTGGGATTATTTCTTATCTCGTTGGCAATATTCGTAGCCCTTTATAAAGTAGCCCCACTACCAAGTATGATAGCCAGTTTGCTGGTCGCGCTGATGACGCTTGGTACCCTATCTTTTCTTATTACCACGCCCGAAGCTTGGGTACCCAAGCTGGGAGGTGAGGACTGGGGCTTCCCATTTCTATCAGGAGCAGGTCGATTAGTAATTAAAGACCTTGTGATATTTGGCGGCGCTGTTATCACCGCGAGCGAATCCGCCCGGATCTATTTAAGTCGTAAATCAAAATAATAAAAACTATAAAAATGAAAAAAATAGCAGTTCCAACAGCGGAGCAAGTCAGTGCCGAATCACAGGCAATATTTGAGCAGCTGCAAAAAAGATTAGGTAAAGTACCAAATCTTTATGCTACAGTAGGTTACTCGGCTAACGCATTAAAAGGATTTCTGGAATTTGATGCTACACTAAGTAAAGGGGCTTTTAATGCTAAAGAACGAGAGTCCATAGCATTGGCGGTATCCGAAGTTAACCGTTGCGAGTATTGTTTAGCAGCTCATACAATGTTGGCCATAAAAAATGGATTGACCACGGACGATACCCTAGCCGTGCGTCGCGGGCAGGTTGCCGACGCCAGGCTTAATGCCATTGTGCAACTGGCAAAGTCAATTGCCGAAACTAAGGGTAAACCGGGCGAAGGACTAGTTGATAACTTTTTCAACGCTGGTCTTGATGAAGCCGCGTTAATGGAACTCATTGGCTTGGTTACCGTGCGGATATTTACCAATTATGTATTTGCTATTACCAACGTTCCGGTTGATTTTCCGGCGGCGCAGGTACTATAACAACATATAACCAAAGTTAAATATGAATTCGAGAGGAATTATCATTCGGGAAAGTAAGCTTACTGTAAAAGCAACCATCGATCATTTAGAATCAAAACTAAAGCAGAACGGGGTTACAGTTTACGCTCGTATCAATCAACAGGCGGAGCTAAGCAAAAATGGAGTGAAGATAGATCCGCTCGAATTTATCATGTTTGGCAACCCGGCTAAGGGAGGGTTGCTGATATCTGCCAACCCTGTTACGGCGCTCGACCTGCCGCTCAAGGTAATAGCCTGGCAGGATGATAAAAAACGGTTTGGGTAGCTTATAACGAGGCATCGTACATTCTTGAAAGATACTCGCTCGACTCAGGCCTCTCACAGGTTATCGATATAGATAGTTTGGTGGTTAACTTTCTAAAGCAATAAAATCATTTTTTACCTAATCTAATTTCTTCCTCATGCATAGCATAAACCAAATTAGCACCCCGTCAACAGAAGAGCAGAAATTCGAAATAGCGAACACTTTCTTAACCGCCATGCGTGGTAACGATTGGTCGCTGATGCGTACGCTTATGGCCGAAGATGTAGTGTGGACACTTCCGGGAACCAGTTTACTATCCGGGCCAGCTAAAGGGGTAGACCCAGTGATCAACAGAGCGCAATCCTTAAAAAAGTTTGGTGTAATGTTTCAGTTGCAGCATATCCTCTACGGCATGGAGGGCGTAACCCTGTCATTACATAACACTGCAAGCCGGGAAGATTTAATTCTCGACGAATATGTTGCAATTATATTCCTGTTGGAAGAAGGTAAAATATCATCCATTACCACTATGCTTTCTGATGTAGAAGGTATAAATAACTTTTTTGTTCCGGGTATAATTTGAGTTAAAGGAAGCGCAATTAAAACAATTATTGATATTACTATGAAAACCTTAAAAAACTCTTTTAAAGTTATTTATTCTTTAGTAGGGCTACTGTTAATTGCAGCAGGCGCTAACGCACAGCAGCACAATAATGATATACCAAAACCCAAGTTGCTTACCGTAGATAAAAGCCTTACTAAAGCTGAAGCCGACCAACTAATGCAAGCCAGCCTGATGTTTTATGCTTTCTGGAATACCGGAAATGAAAAATATCTGAGACAGGCTGTATCGGCTGATTTTCACGACAATACCTTGCCCGATGGCAGGCCTCAAGGCTATAAGGGCATTCCGTTTGCATCAGCAAATTTTAGGAAAGCGGTGCCCGATTTGCGGTGTAGCGTAGAAGACCTCATTATAACAAAAGACAAGGTGGTTTGCCGCCAAATCTATACCGGCCATAACACGGGTGCAATTATGAGGCATAAGGCATCGGGAAAAGCTATACAATTTTTTGCTATTGACATTTTGCATATCCGCAAAGGCAAAATCTATGAAGATTGGCACCTCGAAGATAATCTGAACTTTTTATTGCAAACGGGAGTTGTAAAACTTTAACAACATTCTTTTAAAAACTAAGATGCGTTTGAAGGAAAGAAAGATCCCGATTCAGCAGGAGTGCGGATTGGATTTGATAAGAGAAGTGTTATTTGGCAAATGGAAAATTCATCTTCTATATTATATCGGCCAGGGCATAATGCGCCCTGGCCAGTTACATAAAGAAATCCCTGAGGCTTCCAGGCGGGTAGTTAACATGCAGCTAAAGAGTCTTGAGGAAGATGGCTTTGTTTCAAAAACGATTTATGATCAGAAGCCGCTGAAGGCGGAGTATCGCCTCACCTATATTGGCTTTTCTGTGTTGCCCATTATTACCGCCTTTGGCAATTGGGGCGATAACAATAGGGAACATCTGAAAAGGGTTATTTCACAAAAGGTTAACTTTCTGTAAGCGTTATTTGATTTCGAGTTCGGCAATTAAACCATTGTTGATTTTAAAACGCTGATCAACATCAATCGGGTTTTTACCGGGGAAACTTCCCGACAGTGTCGTAGTAACAACGAACCCGTTCTCAATTTCTATTATCTGTTTGGCCTCCATTCTAAAATCATAGGCCTTATGTATTTTGGTTTGCCAATTTACAATTTCTTCAACGCCTGCGTACTTGGCGCCCTCGTCTTTAACCACCGCATCTTTCGCAAAAAGAGAAGCAACAGTAGAGATATCTTTAGCGTTTGAAGCGGTTATATACGCGGCAATTATCGTGGGAATTTCCGTTTTCATGTAGCTGTAAATTAAATGGTAGGCACGCTACCGCCGTCAATAGTAAACTCACCACCGTTAAGGTAAGCCGCGCGGTCTGAAACCAGAAAGGCAACCAGCTCTGCAACTTCAGCAGGTTCGGCAGGTCGGTTCATAGGTATGCCACCTAACGAGTCCATAATGGTTTTCAATGCAGCTGTTTTATCTCCGCCATTTTGTTTAGCGATATTATCGATCATACCTTGTGCGCCATCAGTATTGATAAAGCCGGGTGCCACAGAATTTACGCGGATACCCTTTGGTGCCAGTTCTTTCGAAATAGCTTTGCTATAATTGGTTAGCGCTGCCTTAGCTGCGGCGTAGGCTATAGTTGCTTCCCATAAAGGCATTTTTCTTTGGATGGAAGAAATATGCAAAATAACCCCCGATTTCTGTTGGAGCATTTGAGGTAAAAATCCTCTGTCTAGTCTTACTGCTGCCAGCAGGTTTTTGTTTAATGCATCTTGCCAGTCGTCATCGGTTAATACCATAACGCCACCGCTTGGGGCTGATGAGCCGCCCAGTGTGTTGATGAGTATATCGATGCTCCCCAGGCGTTTTTGTGTTTCTGCAATGAGCTTTTGAGTACCTTCCACTGTTGTGATATCTGCTTCAATGAATTGTTCGGGCTTAATACCTTCGGAAATGGAGCGAGCTGTAGTTACTATGCTGGCGCCGACTTTCAGCAGTCGGTCAAATATGGCTCGGCCCGCACCTTTAGTACCGGCGGTTACCAAAATGCGTTTACCGGCAAATTCTTTTTCGTCGATCTTTAAATATGCTTTTTGTTCCATGGTAGTCGTAGTATTAATTAAAATACAAAGTTGGCGGATTGGGGGAGAAGGGTCAAGTAGGGAGAAATTTCTCCCTACTATTTTGTCTTTTTTGTCAACCTTAATGTTCTATATCGATAACTACTTTGCCCTTAGCGCCGTTCATATGCGCGTATGCTTCTTCAACAGTGTTAAGCGTAAAAGTTCCAGGGGCAACATTGGGTGTTAGCTGGCCATTGTCAATTAGCTTGGTAGCCTCTTGCAGTATTTCTGCGTGATGTGCACGGCCTTTGCCCGAAATTAACGGATATAAAGTAAACACCCCCGAATAGGTTGCACCACGGAAAGAAAGCGGTGCTAAAGAGTGCGAACCCCAACCCAATATGCTAATCACATGACCAACATATTGTTTAGCTGCCTTAAATGATGCGTCTAACACTTCGCCACCAACAGTATCCAGTACTACGTCAAACCCTTCGCCATGGGTATATTTGTCCACGTATTCTTCTACTGAAAGGTTCTTGTAATCAATAGGAATAGCCCCATAGCCAGTTATCAGGTCGACTTTTGATGGATCAACTGTAGTATACACCTCAGCACCGAGTGCCTTGGCAATTTGTACTGCAATATGCCCAACGCCGCCGGCCCCGCCATGTATCAACACCTTTTTTCCAGGGCCAATGTTGGCCCGGTCCACCAAACCTTCCCATGCAGTAATAAAAACAAGTGGTATTGAGGCTGTTGCTTTCATAGAAAGATTGCGCGGCTTAATAGCCAAAAGCGCTTCGTCTACAGCAGCGTATTCTGCCAACGAACCCGGTACACCGGCTATGCCGCCTGTCATCCCGTATACTTCGTCGCCTGCTTTAAATCGTGTTATGCCTTCGCCAACTGATTCAACCACGCCAGCCATGTCGATACCTAGAATACCAGGTAATTTAGCCTTGGCATGCGCAGCCTGGCCCGCTTTAATCTTCAGGTCGAGCGGATTAACGGCGCTTGCTAATATTTTAACTAATACTTCTCCTTTGCCAGCAAGGGGTTTATCAACCTCTTTTAATAGATAAGGTTTACCAAACTCTTCTAATATGAGTGCTTTCATAACTATTTAATAATCAATTATTATTCGTGACAGAAACTGCGATGTATTTTGGGTCTTGGTTAATTATAAATCAAAGGTAGCCTAGCTAATAATGCCATAACATGGATTAAAAGAGCAAACCTTTGGACAAATGTGACAAGCCAATAAAAAGATTTATCGGCGCAATGATGTTAATAAGTTAAAGGAACGAGTATTACTCGGGCATATCGGCTACGATGGATATTCCGGCCTTTTCGCGGAAGCTTTGCGGAGATACCTGGGTGAATTTTTTGAAGAATCTGCTAAAATAAAATTCGTCTGAAAAGTTGAGGCTGTAAGCTATTTCTTTAATGCTTAACCGTGTAAGGTGAAGTTTTTTCTTAGCCTCCAAAATAATTCGCTCCTGTATCAGTACCGAAGGCGATTTTTTAAAATACCGCGTACACCGTTTACTAAAGTTATTGGGCGTCATAGACAGTAAGTTGGCGTAATCGGTAGGTTTGTGGAGCTGCAGGAAGTGTGTATTCAGTAGCTTGCTAAACTGCTCCATCTGCTCGTCGCGTTCGTTTTGCTGATTTGCTGCATCCATAGAGCGCATTTTGATACTACTTGATTTAGCCAGGAATAATTGGAGAAACGAACGCAAAACAATATCGTCGGCCGGGTTTGCTGTAAATTCTTGCTCCATATCGGCAAGTAACCGCTCAAATGCTAACGCTTCGTGGTTGGTTAGTTTTACGGATGGTTCGATATAAATGTTGTTGAATAAGAGTCCGTTGCAAGATACTTGTGCCTTGTGATATTCTATGCAATAAAAGTCGCCATGAAATTGCAACATTTGATAAGTAAAAGCGCTGTCGGCGCTAATGTGGATCTGTTGTAACGGAGTCGAAAATAAAAGCATTTGACCGGCGAATGGGAAGTTCCCAAAATCAGCATGATAAATGCCGCTGCCCTCCATAATTAAAATTACGGTGTAAAACGGAAAACTTGTCGGTACCGAAAGGTCGTCACTATGTGCTTGTTTCAACCCAAGCAAAACTTCATTATCGGCAGAAAGAATATTCTTCAATTTTTTTCGACTTAATGGTATTACAATATTAATATATCTGTGCTTAACTATTGTTTTTACAGCCTTGATATCTGAACGTCGACAGGTAGTAGCTTATTTGCGGCTCAACCATGCAATATTCGGCTACATCTGTTAATCGATCCCACTATTGGTGTTCACCCTGGTACGGCCCGCAGGTGCCTATTGTTTGTGGTGCCACAATCAACCAAAATCGCAAGTATACATACTAGGAATTCGCATAGTCAAGTAATAATTATGCCAATCTGTAAGGTGTTTATTTTTAGATTTTTAATTCTTTACATGGAGGTTTTAAGCAGCGTTATTTCGTTAATGTGCTTTCTGCCGATGATATATCAGTAAAATTGGTTGCGAGCTTTAATGCTTTCCGTCGAAACCTTTTTTCTGGATAACAGCACTTAAAATAATATAAACTTAACCTGCAATTTTTGATATGTTTGTAAACTAAGTTTAGTTTTGCTAAACATTAGATTGCGTGTACGATTGATGGCTTTAGATTTATCTGTTGAATAAAAGCCAATGCGGGTAGGCGTTAAATTAGAATAGTTGATATTAAAGCAGAACTATGCAAAATAAAACACAAATGGTAGTATTTGATATGGCAGGTACCACCGTAAACGAAAATAACCTCGTTTACAAAACCTTACAGAAAGCAATCAACAAAGCCGGATTTGAAATTTCTCTTGAAGAAGTATTAGCAGAAGGTGCTGGAAAAGAAAAAAAGCAAGCAATACGCTCGATACTTTCGGTATTTGCCGGTGTAGAAGACCCTGCGCTCACAGATCGTATATACCAAAGCTTTATTTTACAGCTTACGGAGGCTTATAAGCGCGAGGAGGTACTGCCACAAAACAATGCCAAAGAGTTGTTTGCCGCATTAAAAGAGCGTAATATACTTACCATTTTAAATACCGGGTACGACAGAACTACAGCTCAGTCCATTATAGATAAACTTGGTTGGAAAGAAGGTGTAGAATTTGATGGGCTAGTGACGGCAACTGATGTGGATAAGAACAGGCCCGACCCAGACATGATTGTATTTGCGATGCAAAGGTTTGGAATTACAAATAGCAATAACGTAGTAAAGGTAGGTGATTCGACTATTGATATTGAGGAAGGCCAAAATGCCGGATGCGGATTAAATATAGGTATCACTACAGGTGCTCATACTGCAGAGCAATTGCAAACCGCTAATCCTGATAAAATAATTGATGATTTGATAGATTTGCTCCCACTTTTAAATTATTGATAATATCAGCAGCTTAACAAGCTCTTGCTTTCACCAGTAACTATTTAGGCTAGTTGGATGAACGAGTTATAATTTAACCCTACTTTAATATCAGTTTGGTATTTTCGGGCTTATTCCTTTCTATGACTGTAATCGCTGCCGCAAAATACAATACGCCTGTAATCAAAAAGAACCAACCCGACGATAGCTTTAATTTCCGGCCTTTGCCGCAGCCAACAGGCAATTATCCTTATCATTTGGCTTTGCAACAGGTTTGCCCAGAAATCGGTGAACAACAAATTGTATTTCATATGGTAGGGGATACAGGAAGCATTCGTAATACCAATTTTCAGCAATTGATTGCGGCAGTAATGGAAGAACAGTATAATGCGAATTTACCTGAAGAACAACCAAAGTTCTTATATCACTTGGGCGATGTGGTATATCTGCACGGCGAGGCCTCGGGTTACAAGAGCCAGTTTTTTAAACCTTTTCATAATTACCCGGGTCCGATTCTGGCTATCGCTGGTAATCACGATAGCGATGTTAACCCAGATAGCCTGGAACGTTACGACAGCCTGGATGCTTTTAAAACGGTGTTTTGCGATACCGTGAGCCGACACGTTATCTTTAGCGGGGAAGATGCCCGGAAGAGTATGATACAGCCAAATGTTTACTGGACCCTGGAGATGCCCCTGGGTACCATAATCGGGCTGCATAGTAATGTGCCGAAGTACGGCGTAATTACCAAGGAGCAAAGAGAATGGTTTATCAATGAACTTCGAACGACCAAATTAAAAAGGCCTGGCAAAGCACTTATTATTTGTTTGCATCATGCCCCTTATTCGGCCGATATAAATCACGGATCGAGTATACCGATGATCGAATTTTTAGAGGGAGCTTTTTTGGAAACGGGCATTAGACCCGATATTGTTTTTAGTGGGCATGTGCATAACTATCAACGATTTGCCAAGACTTATGCCGATGGTTTAGCTGTGCCTTATATTGTTGCCGGCGCTGGTGGTTTTGACGAGCTACATGCTGTCGCATCGAAAGCCGATGAACGTTTCACGGCGAACAGCACCTTATTTGATGGGGTTAAACTTGAGCATTATTGTGATAACAAACATGGCTTTTTAAAGATCAGTATTAAAAAGACCGAAAGTGGAATGGACTTAACAGGCGAATATTATACATTGTCGCATGAAACACAACCAGGCCCTGAACTGACCGCCATATTAGAAGATCGTTTCGTAGTGCATATTTAATAAGGCATCAACTTCTCGTGAACTCCAATAGGTGGGCAATTCAATATACCGGTTACTTAGCTATTGCGAAAAATTTCAATCCTAGAATCCCCGTCATGATGAGTAACATAAAGAAAACTTCAATCCAGGAGATGGACTCCTTAAACCAGAGCACGTCTGCAAGCTTTAAAAGTGCGAGGGTAGCAGCCGTCCAAACGGCAAAGGCGGTTGCGGTTGAGAGCTGTTTAATGGCCAAAGAAAAGAAATAGACGTTTGCTATACCGAAAATAATGTAACCGATAAGCGGTGCAATAACGAGCAGGCCGGTATTGGTTTTATAAAAGTTGCCCCAGCTTAACGACTTAAAATTGCCGAAATTGAGGTACTTAACCGAATAGGTCCAAGCCGTTTCGAAAACTGCAGCTATTATTAAATAAATCCAGGCCAATGGTTATGAGTTAGGATAAGGTTTATGTTGATCAGCGGCGTTGGTGGTATAGGCCTTTTGCAGCTTGTAACGGTTATATTTTAAACGAACAGGGGCTTTGTTCCACCATGCAGCCATTTGTTTTATAATATTGGGGCGAAGGTGGTAGTACTTCTTAAACCACTTGTATTTAAGTAATTTCTGCTCATCAAAGCGTTTTACCGAGAAAGCGTGCTGTAAAAAGTAATCTTTAGGGTAAGCATATCCCAAACCCCAATTCTCAGGTTTATCACCGGGAGCATGGCCGGGGTTATAAACTGTTTTAAACATATAATCCCAAATGGAAAGTTTAGTGCCAAAATTGGCATGAAAAACCTCCTGGTAGTTGGCATGGTGCCATAGATGCAACTCGGGCGAGTTAAGAACGTAACGTAGCTTACCCATTTTAACATTCACGTTTGCATGGATAAACATGCCGAACATCGCATCAAGTAAGGCCTTAATAGGAATTACCTCCGGGGCCGCTCCTAACAAAATGATGGGAGCAAATTCGATTGTTTGGTTAATAATGATCTCCATTACATGCGAGCGAGAACCCGCTAAGAAATCAACTTCTTTTCCCGAGTGATGGGCTTCATGTATTCGCCAGAAAAACTTGTTGCTATGCTGAAAGCGATGAAAGAGATAGATATATAGATCGTGAATCACTACAAAGAATATCACCTGCACGGCTATCGGCCAGTTTTTTACAAACTGAAAATGATCCCAATTAAAATGATGCTGCAACGGAGCGATGATGTAGTCGAAGATCAGGATTTTTAAAAAATAGCTTTGAATCAGCGTATACCATACCAAATCAATCCAAAAGCCTTCCCTGAAAAAGAGAAGGCCTTTACGGTACGGACTGATGCGTTCCCAGGCGATTATGAAAATTACCCAGCAAACCAGTATAGTAGTGGTGATTGTTAGTAGTTTATCCTGTGACATTATTAAATAACAGGTTTCTCTTTATACTCGGGGCTGATGTTTACACGCAGGCGTTTCATCGGGCCAATCTCAGATTCGTATACTTTTTTAACGCCGTCGCCGGCTGCAATTTCCACGTCGCGGATATCCCGTACCATACGTTGAAACCCTTGCGGCTCAACAGATGCTGCATGATCAGATCCCCACATGGCGCGATCGAGCGTGAAATGCCTTTCAACAAAAGTGGCACCCATAGCTACCGCGGCAACAGTGGTTGCCAAACCCGTTTCGTGACCAGAATAGCCGATTGGTATACCCGCGTATTTGGCCTCCAGCGTTTGGATCATCTTTAGGTTTAACTCTTGCGGAGGGCAAGGATAGGCAGAGGTGGCATGAGCGATAAACAACGGATAATTAGGGTCAAATTCATCGATATAAGCCATGGTATCCTCAATCTCTTTCATGGTAGACATACCTGTTGAAAGCATCAGTGGTTTGCCTGTTTCCAGGATCCGTTGAATCAGTTCAAAATCTGTTAACGATGCCGAAGCCAGTTTGTAGATCACGGTATCAAAGCGTTCCATAAAATCAACCGATGGCGCATCCCAGGCAGATACAAACCAGTCGATACCCAGTTTTTTACAGTACTGGTCAATTGCCGCATATTCTGCAATGCCAAATTCTGTTTTGCGCTTGTAGTCGATGTAGGTTATGCGTCCCCAGGGGGTATCGCGCATTAACTCCCATTGGTCTTTAGGTACGCAAATTTCTGGCGTGCGCTTTTGGAATTTAACAGCATCCGCTTTAGCAGCTACCGCTTCGTCAATTAACTTTTTGGCCGTTTCTAAAGATCCGTTGTGGTTAATTCCGATCTCCGCAATAATATAGCAGGGATGTCCCTTACCAATTACCCGGCCGTTGTTTAAGGTAATTGTTCCGTCTTTAACTTTCAGATTGTTCTTAGCGTCGATAATCAGTTCTGCAAACTCCCTGAAACAGCCTTCGCCACCCTTAGCTTCGCAAATAAAATCAGCATATACTTTTACATAAGGCAGCGCATCAGCCGGGCAGGCTGTAAGGCCAGCCAGTTGCATAATCTCAATATCGTTATAATCATCGCCGATGTAGGCAATTTCATGCGGCTCTAAACCAAGGCGCTCTGTTATTTCTTTAAAAATGGCAGGCTTATCTTTAATACCTAAATGTAACTCGGTGATCTGCAATTTTTCTGCACGTTTAACCACTGAAGGCGAGCGTTCGCCGGTGATAATACCAACATTTACACCTGCAAATTTGCGTAGGCGTTCTGCCCCCATGCCATCGCGCATGTTAAATTTTTTAAGGCTTTCACCATGCTCATCATAATAAACACCAGCGTCGGTTAACACTCCGTCGCAATCTGTAAGCAGTAATTTAATGGCCGAAGCCTTCTGTTTTAAAATCTCGTTTATCATAATTAAATTAAAGAGTTTAAATTGCTGTCCAACCACCGTCAATTACCAGGTTAGCTCCCGTCATGTAAGCCGAAGCTTCACTTGCCAGAAATATTAATGCACCCTGATAGTCATTAGCCTGTGCCATGCGGCCCAAAAGCGTTTTAGCTGAATAGTTAGTGATAAAAAATTCATTCTGATTATTCTCTACACCGCCCGGAGAAAGGGTATTTACCCGCACTCCCTGGTTACCCCAGTACGAAGCCAAAAACCTTGTAAAATTGATTACAGCTCCTTTGGTTACGGGGTAAGCGGCCGACTTATAAAAGGTTTGTTCGCCGCACTCGTTACGATAGATGGACTGATCGGGCCCAACCATGCCATAGGTTGAGGCTACGTTGATAATGCTTCCGCTATTTTGTGCGGCCATTATAGCGCCAAATATCTGCGAGCATAAAAACACACCGGTTATATTTACGTCGATAGACTTTTGAAAGGCATCCAAGGGATAATTCTCAAATGCGGAAAGTTCTTTGGCCATTGCCGGGTTTTCGAACATGTCGTTAATAGCGGCGTTGTTTACCAGTATATCTATCGATCCATATTTGTCTACAACGGCATCGCGTACTTTTGTTACTGATGCCTTGTTTGTTACATCTAATGCAATACCCAAATGGTTGTCGCCAAGCTGAGCGGCAAAGGCAACGGCAGCTTCTTCATTTACATCGGCAACCACTACATGGGCACCGGCCTGCGCTAATGCTTCACAATGTTTTTTGCCGATGAGGCCCAAAGCTCCGGTGACAATAGCGGTTTTTCCGTTTAACGAAAACAGGTCCATATTATGCTTCGGCAACTGCCTTTGGTTTAATATTATAGTTGCTTACCTTACGGAAAACGGCTTCCAATACTTCACCTTTTAAATAGCCTTTAACATTGTTGGTTAAAATGGCCTCTTTCACTATTGGCAACACCTCATGATAGGCCGATAAGGTGTAAGCAATATCCTGATCTGTGTGGCTATAACACATGTTATGGAAACCAGCCCATAGTACGCCACGCTTAATCATTTCCTGCTGCATCAGCGTTTTCAGCTCGAGCGCATTACCAGCCTGAGGGGTAAACGTTACCATGCTGCGGCAGTTATAGCCTACGCATTTGGTGTACTGCTCCATGCCGAATAGTTTGGCCAAACTGTTATACCCGTCTTTTAATAAAGCACCTTTTTTATTGAGGTATTGAGGCACATCTTTATCGCGCAGCTCATTAATGGTAGCCACGCATGCCGCTAATGATAAAGCCTCACCGCCGAAGGTGGTATAGCTAAACACTTCCGAGTTAAACAACTCCATTACATCGGCCCTGCCGGTTAATAAGGCGATAGGCATTCCGTTAGCGCAGGCTTTCGAAAAAACAGCCAGATCGGCTTTTACATCAAAATATTCCTGTGCACCTCCTAGAGCAATGCGGAAGCCCGTCCACATCTCATCAAAAATGAGCAGCGTGCCATTTGCTTTGCACGCCTCTGCCAGTTGTTGTAAAAAGCCCGGGGCTGGTGCTTCGAAAATAAATGGCTCCAGTATTAAAGCTGCCACGGTTTCGTCGAGCGCGGCTTTGATGGATTCTATATCGTTATACTCGAAAGTATAGGTCATGTCTTGAATAACCTCAGGAATGCCCGCGTTACGGCTGGTGATGCCGATATACCAATCGTGCCAGCCATGATAGCCACAGCAAAACACTTTATCCCGACCGGTAAAGGCACGTGCGACGCGAATAGCTGCAGAGCAAACATCAGCGCCTGTTTTAGCAATTTTAACGGCTTCGGCATTCGGGATTACCTCTTGTACCAGTTCGGCCAGTTCAACCTCGAGCGGATGCATTAAAGAGAAGGTAATGCCATCTTCTAACTGACGGCGGATTGCCTCGTCGACAGCAGGGTAGGCGTAGCCTAATGAAACCGGGCCGATAGCCGCGTTAAAGTCAATAAACTCATTACCGTCAGCGTCCCAAACGTGAGAGCCCTTGCCCTTTACCAGGTATTTTGGCGCTATGCCTTTAGTAAACTGACCTGGGCCCTTAGCCAGGGTTTGGGTAACAGGTTTCTGGACTTTTAAAGCACGTTGGTACAAGGCATCGGACTCGGCGATGCTTGGGTAATTGTTGGTTAGCTGTATTTTGTTAGCCATGCTAATAATTTATTCTGAAAACTGAGGTGTTAAGACTGGTGGTTGCTGATAGCGGGTTTTATAACCCAATATTTTTTCGGCGATTTGTTTGCCGGTGAACCCTTCGTGCTGCAATACGTCGGGCAATAAAGCCGGTTTAAACCATTTTTCGCTTAAGGCTATCGGAAGCACTCGTGCAGTGGAATAGTATTTCAATAATACCTCGGCTACTATAGTGTATAAGCCTCCGGTTAAAAAATGATCTTCCAGTGTAACCAGCAGCTTGCTTTGCGAAGCTGCATTTAATATCGCTTCCTCATCAACCGGTTTTAAACTGCGCATATTAATAAGGCCGACTGATAAGCCTTCTTTCCTAAGAAACTCAAGCGCAATTAAAGCTTGTTCAAACAATAAACCATAGGTGAGAATAGTTACATCGCTGCCTTCGGCAACAACCTCGGCTTTGCCTATTTCAAATGGGGTATGCTCATAACCGGTTTGGCGTGTATTGATCCGCGTGTAAGCAGGGTCGTCTGATGCCCAGATCTCTGGTAGCATTTTAATCAGGTCGTCTTCATCTGCCGGTGCAAATACGGTGAGGTTTGGAATGCCGCGCATAATCGAAATGTCCTCAATAGCCTGATGTGTTGGCCCGTTGGCGTCTGATAAAAAACCGGGGATAAAGCCGCTTAGCTTAACCGGCAGATTAGCGATACCTACATCTGTACGTACAAATTCGAAAGCACGCATGGTTAAAAAAGCGGCCAATGCATGTACAACAGGTACCCGATCGCGCAAGGCTAAACCTGCTGCTGCGCCAATCATGGTTTGCTCGGTAATGCCGGTATCTATAAAACGTTTGCCTAAAATGCCGGGCAGGTTACGCACCAGCGCACGGTTTTCAGCCGTCATTACAATAATCTGCTCGTCGGCTAAGGCTGTTTGGGTGAGTAGTTCTTCGTATGTCATATTATCTGACAATTAAAGTTTCTGATGTTAAAGATGTAGTGTCGTGGCCATGCAGTTCTAAGAGCAGCTGACCGACTTCCTGCGCAGAAAAATTACAGAACCAGCGGTCTGCGCGCTCCTGTATGCTGGGCAATCCTTTACCTCTGATAGTATCGGCAATTACCACATTCACTTTTCCTTCCTGAAACGGGTAGCTGCTAAAAGCTTGATGCAAGGCATTAAAATCGTGTCCGTTGATACGTTTTACCGAAGCGCCGAATGCTTCAAACTTATCGGCAAGTGGTTCCAAGGGGATCAGATCTTCGGTACGAACATTGGCCTGGAAGTGGTTGCGATCTACTACGAAGATTAGGTTATCAAGCTTATAGGCATTTGCCACCAGCATAGCTTCCCAGCAAGTACCCTCGTTCAGTTCGCCATCGCCGAGGATACATACCACTTTATTACTGCCTCCGCAAATCTTAATATCCATAGCCACACCTACGGCAACCGAAGGTAAATGGCCCAGGGAGCCTGAATGAAATTCGACCCCCTGAATACGGGTATTAGGATGCCAGTAGATAGAATCATCAATAGAAAGATGATTGTCCAGGCGTTCTTTATGAATAATTCCAAGCTCGGCGAGGGTGCCATATAAGGCAGGTACGTCGTGCCCCTTGGATAAGAAAAGATAATCGCGCTCGGGGTCGTTCAAGTTAGCCTGTGTGATATTCAAAAAACGGCCGTACAAATACACAATGAGGTCGACGGCCGAAAGCGACGCGCCGGTAAAACAGCCGCCACCTGTAGACATGCGTATAATATGCGCTCTCACTTTCAAGGCAATTGCCTCTAATTCCTTGTCGTTATAATTATTTTGATGCACTATTTACCAGTTTATTATTGGTGATATAATTTTTAAACAGTATGTAAGTCTATCTGCCGGGTTTGTTCGGAGGTTACAGTTTTAAGTTCTTCTAAATGATGGCGGTACCAGTTTACGCCGGCATACCGGGCATTAAGTTCATAGATCTCGGGTTTACGTTGCAGCAGGTCGAGAATATCCTGGCAAGAAAAATTATCGCGGGTGCGATATAACTCTGCATACACCCGTTCGATAAACTGATAATCCTCAGGATAGTCAATGGTGAACCTGTGCGACATCGAATAATCCAATCCTGTATCCCAAGTCACATTCCCGGTCCTAAACAACTGCGGGTTTTCCCAGATATATGGAGTAGTGTGCTCTAATTCCAGGGGCCGGGCGGCATTTTCCCAGGCTTTTTGTAAACAGTCCATCGTCATTACTTCTACATCATTACCATCGGGATGCGTAGCGGGGTGCAGGTTGCTTACATAATCAAACTTGCCTTTGTTGTTGAAGAAGTGATCTAGCACATCGTCAACAATCCGCGGATCTATTAGCGGGCAATCCGAAGGGATCTTCAATACCACATCTGCGTTATACATTTTAGCGGCTTGGTAATGCCGATCGAGTACATTTTCAAGGCTCCCTCTGTAATAAGGGACTTTTAATAGATTAGCCTCGTTTACAATAACATCATCTTCGGCATTGGTAGATGTGGCAATAACTACAGTAGCACGGTGACGGATAATAAGCAAGCGTTCTATCATGCGGGCAAGCAAGCTTTTGCCTAAAATGGGCATCATTATTTTGCCTGGTAGTCGGCTCGACGCCGTACGAGCCTGTACAATAATTACAACGTTATCTGCCATCTTCACTTAATCTTTAGATAATAATACCTCCGCGTACTCGTGTACAGTCTTCTTAGGCACGGGAATCATTTGCGGATTAAAGTCGGCTTTGTCGCCATTGTGTTTTAAATATCTGCGGCATATACCGGCAATTGTTTGAGCCGATATTCCGCCATTTTGTTCGGGGCAAAGTTGTTCCAGTTGCTCCAGGTCAAACCACGAATGCACCTTTTTACCTAAAGCAATACCGGTATACACCACGGTTGAATATTGGGTGATGAGCTCACAGCAATTGGCAATCATATGATTGGTGTTGCCCGACTTATAAATCATCGTGTCGGCAGGCGCGTGCTGACGAATCTCGATTTCTGCTCTTTCAAAGTTTTCGTTGGGGTGTAGTTTAAACAGCAGCGGTCGGCCATTGGCTATCTGCACCGCTTCTCTTATAAAAGCGGGACGGTTTTCGAATCGAAAGGTTTCGCGCATATCGGTAGTGGCTACCATTACATAATTGCGGTGTGGAAAATCGTTATCCAGAAATTGCTCTATATCATCGTAATTAGGCATCCCGGTTACAACTATTTTGTGGGCATCGGTGCCTTTTTTTACGAAGTAACTTTTATAACCTTGCGAGGCTGCGCAATATATATCACAAACGTTTGATGAGCCATTTAGCGAAGTATTACCGCATAGCGAGGGTGGCAAGCCCAGTTTCTTAACTATTTTACTTAGTATGGTATATTTATCAACCATGCCCTCTTGCACCCAGATAGTTTTAGTCTGTCGCATACGGACAGGCACTATCATGTCAGAACAATAAACTACCAGATCGTAGGTATGGAGTTGGGCTCTATAATCTATCTGCAAATCATACTGTCGTAAATAAGCTTCAGACTTTAATCTGAACTTATCAGACATAATGACGCCATTAAAAATGGAGGTTCGGTGAAGCAGAAAGTTACCGATGCGCGAGTCTGTAAACAGCTGGCTAAACCAACAATCCATATCAGGAAGTTCGCTTGCAATCTGGTGCATTTGCAAAGTTTGATTAAGAGAACCGGTAATAAATAGTACCTTTTTCTTCATGCGGTGGCTTAATAGCTTATAGGCTGGTTGTTGTAATAATTAAAAGTAAATGCGCAACCTTTAAATAATAAGAAGTTAAGATTATCAAATTATGAAGCGGCTAAATGATGGTTATTAACTAGTCGGCTTTTGCGTAGTTTTTAGAATCGGAAAGTAGGAAGTCCCTTAGTATAACCAGTTTGTCTGTGTTAATTAAGTCTACACCGCAGTTTAATAGCTCCTTCCAAACTATCTCATTTTCTGGCGATGCCCACAACCTCACCTTTTTTCCAAACCGGTGGGCTATTTGCACTAAAGCACATAATCGCTGGCGTTCCATGAGGGGCATGCTGCCATTGCCCGTCCACCTCAATACTCTCGAATATTTGCAACTTGCCGTTTGATATACATTTTTTGCCAGGGTATCTTGTTGTGCACGCATTAGGTCTTCGTCAATAAAGGCTAAACGGTTTTGCTGGGCTTTGAGTAGGGTATAGGGTTTGTGCCCCGTTAAAACAACGGTAATTTGACGCTGAATAAAAATGCCATTCTCATAACCCGATATAATGGATCTATATTTATTAAACACTTGCTCCAAAGCTTCATAGGTTTTATTGGCTTCAGATTTTATGTCTATCATTAACATTACCGGATATTCGGGGCAGGTTTGATTTTTACCGTTAATACATTCTTCTAAGGGTTCAAAGTAAAGGCGCTCCAGCGTACGGCTTCTTTTAAAAATAGGGAGCATATGAGCCACTACCAATCGCCCGTTCCGTAAGTAAACATCTGCTTCGATATGCGTATACCCGTTGTCTAATGCGTCATAAAGCGGTCGCTTGTGCCAGTAATCGTTGTGAGCAAAAGCGTTTAATAACGAATGATTTTGGGGGTAGCAATTAAGGCTGACTAAAATCAGCAATGAGAAAAGGGATAATGTCAGGTGCTTAGGGCAAAAATTTGCTGTTCGCATCGTCTATCTGGGGTTATGGAACAAATTTACCCTTCTAGTATTTCCAAATTATTACATTAAAATGAATTATTTGCCAAGCTTAGCGCCGTGAAAAGTAACATTCTGGTGAACGCATGTATATAATGTGTGTTTATGATATAGCCACCTGGAAATAGCCGGCCTATGTGCTTGAATTTTAATTAATTATTTAATGCTCGCTTTCTATTGAATTCACAGGCGGTATGCATATTGTAATTCACCCAATAAAAGCGAACCCATGAAAACTTATTTTGAAACAGAGACAGAGGTTGCAGAAAACGATGTTTTTTTTGCGCAATTTCCAGACGAAGACGAGGACCAAGAATCGGATGTTGACCAGACTGTTGTTGACGATGATGACGATTTTCTGTTCGATGATGAAGATGGCGAAGTTGACGGCCCTGTAAATGACACCGACGAAGAGGAGTAATCCTTCGGTTTAAAGGGATACAGCTGAACTAGTCAGCTGTATCCCTCTCAGTAAGTTTGTGTAGTATCACTTGCTTAGCAAGTTCAATATTTTGTGGTATAGCTCTGTATTTTGGTAAGTGCCCTTAAACTCCTGGGCGTGTGGCCCGTAAGCAAATACCGGCACGTTTATGCTGGTATGATCGTTTGTGCTGAATGACCCTAAGACCATTCCATTGCTGGTAGAGGCATCGAGCAGGCTTAAGCCACCGGTTTCATGGTCTGCCGTGATAATTACTAATGTTTCTCCGTCTTCGTCGGCAAATTTCAAGGATTCGGCTACGGTTTTATCAAAATCATGTAGCTCGGTAACTACGTAAGGCAAATTGTTAGCGTGGCCGCCGTAATCTATTTGTGCGCCTTCGGTCATAATAAAGAACCCTTTTTCGTTTTGTGATAAAAGGTGTATTGTTTGCACCAGAGCTTGTTTCAACATATCGCCACGACCATCTTTTATGGGTCGGGTATCAGCGTCTTGAAGTAATACTAACTGCTTGCCGTTGCCTGTAGTTTGCATGTTGGCCAGTGATGTAGACAGGTGATATTGTTTAGCTGACAGTTTACTCATTAAACTTTGATCGGGGTTATTAAGAAAACTTTTTTGATTGGAGCCTATCAATACATCAACGTGGCTGGTCAACAGATCGGCTGCAATGTTTGTAGACTGCTCCCGGTCGAGCACATGCGCATAATAGGCTGCGGGGGTAGCGTCGGTTATGTCGCCGCTGCTGATAATGCCGCTTTTAATACCGTATTGAGCCAATATGTCGGGAAGGTTGGTAATAGATTTTCCGGAGGCATCTTTTCCGATATACCGGTTATTAGTTTTTTCGCCGCAAGCCATCGCAGTAGCACCCGCTGCAGAATCGGTATTATCCGAATTGGCGGCCCGGGTTTGTGAGAAACCTATGTTGCTGCATTGATAAATATTAAGCTTACCATGGTTTGCGGTTAATCCGGCCTGAATTTGTGCCAGCCCCATACCATCGCCAATTAACAAGATAACATTTTTAACTTTTTTATCTGTGCCGTCTGTTTTGTAGGTAGGCTGGTAAACGGGATAGGGAGTTGGGTTGATATATTCTAATTTGCTGCGATTGGATAGAAAGTCCTGTAATTGTTGCGGATGATCTGTATTGATCCAATCTGCACCTAATTTCTCCAGTTGGATCCAGGTATTTGGACTGTCTTGCGTTGCCCAAAACCGGAAAGGCTTGTGCATTGCGTGGGCCGCATTGATCAAACCACTTAGTTTCGCCGAATCTGGCGGTGTAGGGGTGCCCTTGCCATTCCACTTGGTGTAGTTGCCCAGATCATCGCTAATCATGGCAACGTGCTTTAATTCTTCATTAGTGTAAGGTATATTAGGCCTGCCGTCGAAATAGATGTAAGAGGGATAGTCTTTAAATTGAGCAGGAGCTGGCATGTCTCCGCTTAACACTACTTTTACCGCCCATTTATTGACTGGGTTGTTAAATACCCTTTGATAAGGGGCCAGTTCTTTAATCAATGCGGGTATTACATGTTCGTGATCTTCTTTAACATCGATAACCAGTTGCAATTTTTGAGCGGTATCGGCATATGGCCTGTTGCCATGTTGAGCAAAGAAAGTTGCCAGTGGCTTTAGGTACATATTATTTAAGGTCCGATCTGGAGCGATCTCTTTCTTTTCGTGCGCTACGTAAAGTTTGCCATTCAGCAAAAATACGTCGGCCTCAATGGAACCCATGCCGGCAAAATAAGCCTGTAGAAAAGGAATATTTTGATGGTAATCATTATGACTGTGCCCTTTATTGGCGCTAAGGGTTTGCGCCTGTAACGCGCTTTGTATTAATCCGGTAGCAAAAAAGATAAGCAGCAGTTTCTTTCTAAATGTCATAGTGATATTATAAGGTAGTGGTGTTTAGTTGTTTCCCGAGAACCTCTCATGTTTTTGCTTTGAAGCTCAGTCGCAGTGCCATTTTGAACCAGCGTCAGAAACAAACTTACCATTACTCGGGCAGCAAACTTATATTTTGCACTTTAACTAATTGTAAGTTTAGGATAAACAGATGGTTGGTACACAATAGGAACTATTTATATTCACCAAAATCTTGTTTAATCGAAATTAATGTCTACTTGGCTTCTGTTCGACAAATGAGACCCAAGTAAACTTATTTGTTTTTCTGTAGGACAGTGAATTTTAATGAAACAGTATTTCCGCTGGCGTCAACCAAGGTTAATATATGGTTGCCGGGTGGCGGCTCCAATGCCATTTGATGAAAATCGACCGTTGTGCCTACAAACTTATCGTCGAGGTGCCAGTATATCTTTACGCCTTGTTGGCGGTGTGCTGCATTGCAAATGATACGACCCCTGCTTCCGTCTGCTTCAATCGGTATGTACACTTTTGCGCCATCTTTGGGATATATCACCTCCAATGGCTGTTGCTTATCTGCATCGGTGCAATCGCTGCGGAAAGGAGGGAGTGTGTGATACAGATAGTTTTTGGTTTTGTAGTAATACTCCATTGCGGGCGGCAACACAAACCAATGCCGGTTGATGATTTGATCGGGTAATACACAGTCACTATTTACCTGGTATTGGCTTTTAAGATCGAGATGTACCAGTTGATGATAAGGGCATACCGGAGATTTTAGTCCGGCAACAGGCACCCACATATCATCAGTATCATCGCAATATTCACCCGCCCGGAAACCGCTCTGATGACAAACCTTGATCTTCACCATTTCATTAACAGGTTTTTCAAACCAATCCCGTGCCACAGGCAATAAGCGAAAAATTTCAAAAAGTGCAGGTGCAGCGGTATTTACTCCCGTTAAATTAGGGCGGCCTTCGCCCGTGGTATTACCAACCCAAACACCCACAACATATTTAGGGGTAATACCTATTGCCCAACCATCACGAAAGCCGAAACTGGTGCCGGTTTTCCAGGCAATGCGTTGTGTAGAACCAAACTGTTGCCACAGCATTTCCTCGCCTGGCCGCATCACTTCTTCCATAGCTTCCAGCGTGTAAAAAATAGACCCGGCATCCAATAGGCCTGTTTTCTGTAATTTAGGTTTTTCTGGCGAGCTAAGCGCATATACCGGCGAATGGTAATCTGCTGGGCTGTACAGGCCATTGTATTTTTTGTAGTGGTTAAGTATCCTTGCCATGTCTGCATAAGCGCCGGTAAGTTCCCAAAGCGAGTTTTCGCCGCCACCGAGGATGAGCGATAACCCGTAAAAATCAGCCGGCTGTTTTAGTGTAGTGATGCCTACTTTCTTCAGGAAATCGTAAAAACGTTCGTACTTATATTTCTGCAAAAGCTTTACCGCAGGCACGTTTAAGGAACGCGCAAGAGCCTTTGACGCAGGTACAGCGCCATCATACCCCAGATCAAAATTTTCGGGATGGTACCCTGCAATTTGCGTAGGTATGTCGGGGATTAATGTATGTGGAAGAATTAATCCATCGTGCAACATCGCCGCATATAATAATGGCTTTAAAGTACTCCCCGGACTACGCGGTGCGCCAATCACATCCACGCTGCTTTCCATCAACGGGTCGTTGGTATGGTAGATGTTACCGGCGTAGGCTAATGCTGCGCCGGTTTCTACATCGAGTACTATGGCAGCAATATTGTTGGTGTGATTAGCCTTTAGTACGGTGTGATGACGTTCAATAATGTCGCTTACCTGTTGTTGCAATGATGCTTTAATGGTGCTGGTAATGCGGGTATGACCGGCTGGATTATCCCGATGCTCTGCAACGAATCTGGCAAGTAAATGGGGGGTATATTCGGGTAGGGGAACGGGCTTATTGGGCATGGGCTCTAACTTGGCAAGCATAACCGTATTCTGATCAATAATGCCATTGGCACCAAGCTTGTCCAAAAGCAGGTTACGCTTTTTAAGCAAAGTCACACGGTTTTTGCCGGGATGAACCAATGAAGGCGAGTTAGGCAGAACCGCCATGGCCGCCATTTCGCCCCATGAGAGTTGATCTGGGCTTCGGCCAAAATACCGCCACGAGGCAGCATCGAGGCCGACCACGTTGCTGCCAAAGGGAGCATTACTTGCGTACAACGCCAATACCTCGCTTTTGCTGTGGGTTAGCTCCAGCCGTAAAGCCATTATCATTTCGAGTAGCTTATTCCAGTAGGTGCGTTTATGATGAGTAGCCAGGCGGATCACCTGCATAGTAATCGTACTACCACCGCTACTTACGCGCCCGGACTTTATATTTTGACGGATGGCGCGGCTAAACGCCAATAGATCCACACCCGGATGATGCTCAAAACGTTTATCCTCAAATGCGATAATACACTGTTTAAATTTCTCCGGAACCTTCGCGTCATACGGAAACCGCCATTGCCCGTCTTTAGCGATGGATGCGCCCAATAAGACACCGTCGCTATCGTCTATCACATAAGATGTTGGACTGTTGAAGAGCGGCGAGGGCAGGCAAAACCAAAACAAGAGCAGCAATACCGATATTATTAATAGTATTGCTGCCCTTGATTTAGTAATTTTTGGCTTTTTAATCATTTACAAATTCTGTCCCGCTGCCTACTTCACCACTTCTACCCATCTGCCTTTTTCTACTGCGTTGATAGAGGCATTATACATTGCCTCGCAATAAGTGGCCGGTAAATAGTAACGCCCCGTATAAGCCGCCGTAAGCATTACGTAATACGTATGTTCTTCGCGCTCGTCGAGTTTAAAATAGGTATAAACCCGGTCATCGCGAATGTCCTGGTAATCTGATAAAGATGATTTAAACACTTCATCGTTATTCAGCATGCGAGTGTTTAAAATTTCCCATCCAGAAGGGAAAATCTGCGACAGCGCCATATTATCGTACCGGCCCTTGTGCCCAGGATTCTTAATAGTGACTTTCGCGACAAAATCTGTACCCTGTTTCAGCGATGAAACATCAACAGTCTCGCCTTTAAGTGTGATATAACTTACGTTCATTTGCAGTACATCGCTGTTGTTTTCGGTCACTTGTTCTTGCCCCGGCGCTGGTTGCCCTCGCTGAATTAGTCGCAGATAAAGACGGTTATTGCCATTATTTTTCACCAGTGCCTGGCCGCCGGTAGGGGTAAGCGGCCCCTGCCATATAAATGCGGGCGAGGTAATGGTGCCTTTGGCGTTGCCATTTTGATAGCTAAACATCAGTTTATTGCCCGATTTATTTTGACCGCAATATTGCGCAACCGCTAGTAAACCATACGCAGTAGTTTGTGTGCTATACCAGCTATCCTGCGACAAGTGCGCTGCCACGCTTTGCAATACGTTATTAGCCCGCTGATGATCTCCCAAAAGGGTAAGCGTTTCCAGAATCATGGCTTCGTCGCGCAGGTCCGAGCCATAAGTGCCGTAAAGTTGGTTGTATGGTTGAATGGTTGTACTTAAACCTTTGATCATCTGCAAACCAATCTCTGGCTGCCCGGAAAGCTTGTAAGCCGCCGCGAGCCGCCATTTACTTTGTACGCTCAGGTATTTAGACTCCTTCAGTCTGTTCATAGCGCCAAGCTCAGGCGTGTGTGCCATAGCAAGCAGATATAAGCGATAGGCTTGAGTGAGATCGCCGTAAGGATCTTTATGCGGATCATAAACCCAATTTATAGCCCGTTGCTTTTGATAGCGTTTCCAGTTATCTAAAAAGCCTACAGGCAGGCTGTAACCTTTGGCCTGCACGGCCAGCATAAAGTGCCCGGCATAGTTGGTGCCCCAGTCGTCGGGTTCGCCAACACCCGGCCAGTAGCTAAGGCCCCCGCCCGGAAGCTGGAATCCGCCGAGCCTGTTGACAGTGGATTTAATATTGCGCTGAACCTCTGCCTGCTGTTGTTGTGAAAGTTGCACCAATTGATCTAAATACAACTGCGGGAAGCCCGATGAGGTAGTTTGCTCTACACAACCGTAAGGGTAGTGGATAAGGTACTCTAGCCTTTTAGCCAGGTTTAAGGCTGGTATAGCAGAAATTTCCAATGTGGCCTTGTTGGTACCAATCATACCGGCGGGAGTGTAGCTTGTGTTCCAGCTTTCGCCCGGGTTGAGCGTTTTTTCCAGTACGCGCGTCATCGGCGGGTTAGGGTTACGGATATTTAGTTCTACATCCTGAACCGCTGTTTCGCTGCCGCTTTTGGCTGTGATGCGCACCTTGCCAATGCCAACCATGCTCTTCACATCCAAATCGAAGGTTACTAACTGATCGCCGGGTTTAGCAAAGCTTACTATGCGCTGATTACCTGCATCGCTGTTAAACGCGTTAGACTGGATAGATACATTAACCGTTTTAATATTATTCTCCATTGCGAAAACGGTAACCGGCAACTGGAACTTTTCTGATGGACCTAGCACCCGTGGTAAGGTTGCCAATATCATTAATGGCTTTTTAACGGCTACAGCCTTCTCTGCAAAGCCATAGCCACCATCGTGCCCCGCTATCACCATCGCCCTTACAGAACCGATGTATTGCGGCAAGGTAAAATGCTGTGTCTGCCTTTCGCCTTTGCCTAAACGGAACGGCCCTAAAAATTTCACCACTGGTTTAAACCGGTTTACAGACACGTTCTTGTTGTTACCCAAAGATTGGTCGCCACCTATGCTGAGTATTCTTTCCAGATCACCGCCGTAGGCGCCAATTACATAGTCGAACAGATCCCAGGTCTTAACGCCGAGCGCCTCACGGGCATAAAATGCTTCATGCGGGTCGGGTGTTTTATAATTGGTGAGATCGAGTATGCCTTCATCAACAATGGCAATGCTATAAGTCATTTCCTTACCCGATGCTTCCGATACCGTAATGGCTGATGCTGTCTCCGGTCTGATCTTATCCGGCATACTGATCACCGGCTTTAATACCGTCGCCGGATTATCAACTTTAAGTGGTATAGCACCATACATGCGTATCGGTAAATCGTTTAAGGTTTGAGCATGCCGTTGCAGCAGGGTAACATTTACAAAAATGTTGGGTGCCATGGTTTCGTCAACCTTAAAGCGATATTGGGTTTGGCCTTTGCGGGTATCAATCCAGGCAGATTTCACCACCTTACTGCCGTTCTCGAAACTAATCAACGCACGGCCATCATTGGCGGTAGGGATAGTGAGTACGGCTTCTTCGCCAACTTTATAAGCTTTTTTATCTGATGTGAAAGATAGCATGGCTGCCTCAGTCGGATTGTCCTGCTGCAAGCGCTCTGCCCAGTTTGGCCAGTCTATATAAACAATTTTGCCGGTAGAGTGCCCGCTCTGGCGGTCTTTAACTTTAATAAGATAGCGACCCCAATCTGCTTGGTTAACCCGTAAGTCCCATTTGGCTTTGCCATTTTCTACCACTACGGTTTGGGTTTGCACCAGTTTGTTATATTGGTTTTGGGTAAAGTTGCTCATCTCGTCGCCGGTTTGATCCCACCACCAACGCCACTGTATTTTATAAAGTTCTACATCCACATACCTAACGCCGCGAAAAGGGTTGCCATTAACATCAACATCGGCAATATCTATGCTGTGCGTATTATCGGTAGTTAACATTCCGCTAAGTGAGCTGCCCTCGGGCACTTTGATGCCCACATAACCGTTGTAAACATTATAAGGCATCGAAACCTGTTGAATGCTGAAATTACCTCCTGGTTCAAAAACCTTAACCAGGAAATTTGCTTTCAGCTGACCGGGTGCCTGCTTTTCAATATCCACGTCGGCATTAACAGACGCGGTGCCTTCGGCGTTAAGCTTGCCATCAAAAATGGTTTGAGTTTGGGTTCCAAACGGTAGGGTGGGATCATCAAATACGTAGCCATTGTAATTTTTGAACCTGGTATTTTGTGGCGATAAAAAGGCATCGACCTTGGCTTTAAGGTTCTGAGCGATACCACCGAACAGCCATTTTGCTGTAAGTACACCGTTGCTGCTGGCGCCTTTAATCAATTCGTCCTTATCGCCGAATGAGAGGTTAAGCTTTAAGCGGTTAGGCATAATTGTTTCCACTTTTAAGCTTTTTTCAAATACAGCACCACCTACCTTTACCTTGGCCATCCAATTGCCGGTTGGCGATGAAGTGGTGGTTGCCGTATGGAAACTATAGAACCCATCTACCGAATTTGTTTTGGTAATACGTTTGTATAGCTGGCCTTGCGGATTATAAAACTCAAACTCTACTGGGTGATCTGGTGGCAGGGTCCTTAATTTATCTTCCAGAATGAAGGATACAAATATCGAATCACCCGGTCGCCACACGCCGCGCTCGCCGTAAATGAAGCCCTTTAATCCATTCTGAATTTGCTCGCCGCCCACATCAAAACGCGATAAAGGCAATGCGCTACCATCATCCAGTTTTAAATAACCACGCTCTTTGCCACTTTTAGCAACCAGTAGATATGGTTTGCGTTTAAGCATAAATTTAGCGAATCCGTCGCCGTCCGACGATCCTTTATAAATTACTTGCTTTTGAAAATCAAGTAATTCCAGATCAACATTGGCCATTGGTTGGGCAGTAAGAATATTGGTCACCGCTACCAGCATGCTATTATCATTCCCCCGTTTGGTAATAAGCCCTATGTTTGAAGCGATAACGTTGCGGGTTGCCCAGCGGTCTTTACTGTAATAAGAAGCAGTACAGGGATCGTCTTTTTCGTCCCAGCGATAACCTTCGGGGTAATAACTATCGTATCGTTGCCAAAACTGGTCATCGTCGTCGTGCACGCCACTGTCATAGCCGCCGTATCCTTCATCTCCATCTTCGTCTGTATTGTTATCGGCTTCTTTAGCGGTAGTTTTTTGAACCTTACAGTTATATAACGAATACGACTTACGGAAGCCAATCACCACCCGGTAAATCGCCCCCGGTTCGGTGCGCATTAGGTGGTCTATGTCCAGCATAAAGCGGTTCTTCTTGTTTAGGTTAAGACTCTTGTCTTCGTCCAACCTGATGGTTGTTTCCACCACCGGACGTCCAACCTGCCTTAGCTGTTCCGAACCGTCGAACCCATTATTCTGGAAGTATTGCGGTACGTTGTTCTCGTAAATTTTAATGATGCTTACATCAACGGCATTAAGGTTAACAGCTTCGAAAGGCATCATCAGCTTGCCCGAATCTGGTAAAATAACGCCTTTGCCGGGTATGGTTACTTCGGGTAAACGATTCTCGAAAAACAGGTTAGCGGTAAAGCTTTCGGTGAGTTTTTTGTGAGTAATATCTTCTATTCCTTCGCTTGCCGTGGCGGTATAATTTCCGTTTAGGCGGTCTGGTGCGTAGAGTTTTACCATACTGCCATCAATGGTATAGGCCAGGTCGGTTACATTACTCAGGCTTAGAAGTCCATTTAATTCCTGGCCGATTCTGATTGGATTAGAGAATTGGTAAAGCACATACTGATCTTGTTCCTGAATGGCCTTAATTGCCAGTAATTTAAATACGCCTACCGCCGGAATCTCAAAATCAGAGCGCCCTTTTTTGTCAATATCCAGCGCGCTGCCATCCCAGTTGATGGCGAGGCTGGCAGAACCCCCGTTTGGCCTCGGTACATTATTTACAGTAAACTCGTGAGTTTTAGTTGCAGGATGATGTACCCAGGTAATTTTAACGTTGGAAGTGTAACTAGAGCTAAGCAGTTTTTCAATCTTCGCGGGTTCTTCATTGTCGGCAGTTTGTACAACACCGGTCAGTTTCATCTTATCGAGCGATGTGGAAGTTGCTGTTTGTAACCCATCAAAATCAACAGTGAAATCGGGTTTGATCGTCTTAAAACCAAACACAAAATGCTCGTAATCATCGGGTACCTTAGTTACTTTCCCTAGGTTAAAATCTACCTCATAGTTCTTGTCCGGATCCAGTTTCTGTTCGGGTCGAAATTCCACCGTTTGGGCGTCTACCCAATAAGCTTTTCCTTTTACCGATGGCGAGAAATCGAAGGTGCCATCCTTTAAGGGTTCGTTTTGCGCATGAATGGTTTGCACCTCATTAGCCAACTTTATGCGGATGCTGCTTTCTTTAGAAATTACCCCCGCGGTATAAGATTGGATATACTTGCTAAAGGCACGGTCGACCTCAGTTTTGTGGCGATGTCTGAAAATTACAAATAAAGAAAAGGCTAAAATAAATACGGCTGCGCCTGCCCCAATCAAGCTGTTGCGACGAGTAAACCGGATGTTCTCGAGTGGCATATTTTAATAAGGTTGATAATCAAATATACCTGAATAACAATAAAATCAAATAATGGCTTTATATTCTTAAACTATTGCGTTAACCTTTTCTGGGAGGGTAGTGGAAGTGATTTTCGAACTTGTATGTGACAGCAGAATCAACCTGCCTAACGGACTGGTGCAATGGTTGAGCTTTGCTGACTTATTCGTTCCGAAAACATACTTAAAAGTATGCAGAAGTGGAACATTTTTTGAGTTCGAAATAAAGATATTTTTTTGTAATTATTTGATTTTTAGTTTACTGTAGCTTTAATAAGGTTGTGATACAGACTTATTAGTCCGCAAAGTGGAACACAGTGGTGCAGTTGGAACGCACCACTTAACTGTAGCTCTGTGAATTGATTTTTAATAGCCTCATCATAAATTTTAGCTAAACTGTGATCTTCCTAAATTTTAGTTTGGTTTAGATAACCAAACTAAAAATAGCTAATTTGCGATGCCAATTATTTTAGTAATTGGCGCATGCCAAGTGTATTTAAGCGGGGCAGGGAGAAAACATTAGTAACGGTAAATGACGAACGAAAATACACCTCAGGAGCTTATTTTAGACTTTATTAAATACACTAATCAGCCTATCTTTTTGACCGGGAAGGCGGGTACCGGTAAAACTACACTGCTCCGTAAAATTAAGAATGAGGTTACTAAAAATCTGGCCATTGTTGCGCCGACTGCGGTAGCCGCATTAAACGCAGGCGGGGTTACCATGCATTCCTTTTTTCAGATTCCGTTTGGCCCATTGCCGCCTGTACCTGCCAGCGAGGATGCCGGTAACACCAATTATGCCCCCGATAAAATAAAACTGCTGAAATGCCTCGAACTACTGATCATAGACGAGATCAGTATGGTGCGTGCCGATATCCTAGACTACGTTAACCGAGTGCTGCAAAATATAAACGGTTCTACTCAACCATTTGGCGGGGTGCAGGTTTTAATGATTGGTGATCTTTACCAACTGCCCCCGGTGGCTAACCAGGATTGGTCGCTTTTGAGTGCTTATTATGCAAGCCCGTATTTTTTTGAGAGTCAGGTATTCAAGGCGTCACCACTAGTTACGTTTGAGTTAACTAAGGTGTACCGCCAGTCAGATCCTGTGTTTATCGATATTTTGAATGGCATCCGTAACGCTGCGCTGGATGCAGATTTGCTTGATATCCTGAACCAACGTTACCAAAATGCATCGGATACGATAGATAGGGAAGACCATATTACCCTGACAACCCATAATCAATTAGTAGGAGAGATCAATCGTCAGCGATTGGAACAGTTGGACGGTGAGCTGCATCGCTTTAAAGCGATTGTTAGTGGCGATTTCCCTAAGGACGCTTACCCTGCGGATGAAGAACTCCAATTGAAAGTGGGGGCGCATGTGATGTTTACTAAGAACGATTCATCGGGCAAAAAACAGTATTACAATGGGCGTACGGCCAGTGTGGAGAGCATAAGTGGCGAAGCAATTACATTAAAGTTTTCGGACGATGGCTCGGAGTTTCTTGCAATACCCGAAGTATGGCAAAATATTAAATACGGGTTGGATCAAACCGATCAAAAAATAACGGAGAACAACTCCGGTTCGTTTTCGCAATATCCATTGAAACTGGCCTGGGCCATTACCATTCATAAAAGCCAGGGCCTAACTTTTGATAAGGCAATTGTAGATGTGAGTGCCGCATTTGCACATGGACAGGCCTATGTGGCCCTTAGCCGTTGCCGTAGCTTGGAGGGATTGATACTGAATGCCCCTGTGCAACAAAACAATATTATTACGGACCCTGCTGTGGTGCGTTTTATGAATGGTGCAGTTATTAGGCCACCGGATCAACAGCTTTTACAGCAATCTATCCATCTGTATGAACGTGGACTGGTTACCAACCTGATGGATTTCAAAGCCATTACCGCAAGCTGGAAACAACTAGGTCAGCTATTGAAACTGCTGCCATTGGGGCCAATTATAGACCTCTATAATCAAGCCGATCCTGTTTTGACGACTGACGTAGCCAAAGTTGCCGATCGCTTTGTACGGCAGGAAGTAAACGCTTTATCGGATGACGAAGGTGTAAGCAACCAGCCGATTTTTTTAGAAAGGCTAAAAAAGGCCGCGGGGTATTTTATCCCGAAGATAGCTGAAGTAACGGCTGCCATGCACAATATGGTATCAGCGCCCTGGGACAATATTCCCGATCAACATAGGTTTACAGGCCTGTTGGATAACTGTTTAAGCCTCTTGTTAACTAAACATGCTTTGTTTTTGGTAGCAAAAAGCAACTTCAATATAGATGCCCTGCTAACCGCTCGCCGTAAAACAGATGCAGCTTATAAGCCTATTCAAAAGAGTAAAGTGCCTGACGAGAAGCCGTTGACGCACCCGCGCTTGTACGACGATCTGTTGCTTTGGCGTAAAATGGTTGCCGCAGACAGAAAGATGCTGGAGCACGCTGTTTTACCAGAAAAAACCTTGAAATTGATTGCCGAAAAACTGCCCCGCTCTACTGATGAGGTTGCAGCGATCAAGGGGATTGGTAAAGGTAAGGCCTTAGATATTGGCGATAAGCTGGTAAGGCTAATCAATAACTACCTGGGAGCGCAATCGTTGTTTTAACCTTGAATTATATACGCACAAAAAAGCGGGAAGATCAATCTGATTTTCCCGCTTTTTTATATAGATCGTTTTAACTTATACGTTAAAACGGAAGTGCATAATGTCGCCATCCTGCACAATGTAAGTCTTGCCTTCTACGCCCATTTTACCAGCTTCTTTGCAAGCAGCTTCAGAACCGTATTTCACAAAATCGTCGTATTTGATTACCTCAGCGCGGATAAAGCCCTTCTCGAAGTCGGTATGAATAACACCTGCCGCTTGCGGTGCTGTGAAACCCTGGGTAATAGTCCATGCGCGAACTTCCTGTACACCTGCAGTAAAATAAGTGCTCAGGTTAAGTAATTGGTATGCTGCCTTAATCAGTTTGTTTACGCCTGATTCTTCCAGTCCTAGATCCTCTAAGAACATCTCGCGTTCTTCGTAAGTTTCCAGTTGAGCAATTTCAGATTCAATCTGGGCAGAAATGATCAGTACGCGGGCGTTTTCATCTTTAACAGCCTCTCTAACCTTCTCTACGTAAGCGTTACCGGTGTTAACAGATTTCTCCTCCACGTTGCAAACGTACATTACTGGTTTAGCGGTAAGTAACCAAAGGTCTTCAATTACATCCTGATCTTCAACAGCAACTGGGGCAGTACGGGCAGATTTACCTGCCAGTAAATGGTTTTTGTAAACGTTTAAGATTTCCTGAGCTCTTTTAGCGTCTTTGTCGCCAACTTTTGCAGATTTATCAACTTTTTGCAGTTTCTTCTCAACCGAATCCAAATCTTTCAATTGTAACTCGGTATCAATAATTTCTTTATCGCGGATAGGATCTACCGAGCCGTCTACGTGTATTACGTTATCATCATCAAAGCAACGCAAAACGTGAATTATTGCATTTGTAGCGCGGATATTACCTAAAAACTGGTTACCCAAACCTTCCCCTTTACTGGCACCTTTAACAAGGCCGGCAATGTCAACAATTTCGATAACGTTAGGCACTATCCGTTGCGGATTTACCAGCTCCGCCAGCTTGGTAATACGCTCATCGGGTACGGTAATTACGCCCACGTTTGGTTCAATGGTACAAAACGGAAAGTTTGCCGCTTGTGCCTTTGCATTTGATAAACAGTTAAAAAGTGTCGACTTACCCACGTTTGGCAAACCTACTATACCACATTGTAAACCCATTTTATTTCTTAGTTGATTGAGTTGTTTATGTTTATTGGGTTAAGTAGTTGAAAATTTAGACAGGCTTGAGTCAGAACTTAATCAACTCAATGAACCTAATCAACTCAATCAACCACCCCACAAAAATCCCGCAAAGATAACATAAAATTCATCGGGATAATTTGAAAAAATAAACGACTTTTGCCAGCGTTAGCAGTTTATTAAATATACCAATGTAAAAGGAGGCACCGATATGGAAGAAATGGTTGAGCAAGTAGAGGCATTGCTGGAACAAGGCGATCAAAACCAGTTGCAGGATTATTTGAACAACCTTAATATATCGGATGTCGAACAATTGATTGATGACCTACCAGAGCATGCTGCCATGTTTCTGGAAACGCTTTCTTTAAACCGCGCTGTTAACGTATTCAGAATCCTGGATTTCCCGACTCAGGAGCGCATTATCAAAAAACTTTCTGGGAAAAAGATTGCAGAGCTGATTAATGAGTTGCCGCCCGATGACCGCACCGCGTTATTTAGCGAACTGCATGGCGATGCCGTGAAAAGCCTGATACTGCACCTGCCGCCCGACGATCGTAAAGAAGCTCTATCCTTATTGGGTTACAAAGAAGATAGCGTTGGCCGTTTGATGACGCCAGACTACATTGCCGTTAAAAAAAGCTGGGATGTACAACGAGTGCTAAGCCACATTCGCCGGTTTGGTAAGAACTCCGAAACCATTGATGTGATCTACGTAGTTGATGACAAGGGTGTCCTGCTAGACGATATCCGTATCCGTGAAATATTGTTAGTAGCGCCCGAAACCAAGATCATTGATTTGATGGATAGCCGCTTAATTGCACTCAATGTAAATGAGCCGCAACAGGAAGCTATTAATACCTTTAGGATGAATAATCGTGTGGCTCTGCCAGTTACCGACGACGATAATATCTTGTTGGGTATAGTTACTGTTGATGATATCCTTTGGATCGCCAACGAAGAATATACTGAAGATATACAAAAAATAGGGGGAACCGAAGCCCTTGACGAACCTTATCTTGATATTCCTCTGCTTCGACTGGTTAAAAAGCGTGTAGGCTGGCTTATCATCTTATTTTTAAGTGAGATGCTAACCGCGACTGCTATGGGGTTCTTTGAAGGCGCTATAGAAAAGGCGGTGGTGCTGGCTCTATTTATCCCGTTAATCATATCGAGCGGTGGTAACAGCGGTTCGCAGGCTTCTACGTTGATTATCCAGGCCATGGCCTTGGGTGAGGTCACAGTGGCCGACTGGTGGCGGGTTATGCGTCGCGAGCTTTTATCGGGCTTTTTATTGGGGGCAACGTTGGGTACCATTGGCTTTTTCCGCATTTATGTATGGACGATGTTTAGTAACGTTTATGGGCCACATTGGATACTTGTAGGCCTTACAGTAGGAATAGCACTAATAGGTATCGTGCTTTGGGGATCACTGGCAGGTTCTATGCTGCCATTATTACTGAAGAAACTAGGCTTAGATCCTGCAACCTCATCCGCACCATTTGTGGCCACGTTAGTAGATGTTACCGGACTGATTATTTACTTCTCGATTGCCGTGTTAATTATGCGAATTTGAGGCAATTCCTTTAATCAAATAAGATATAATAAAAAAGCCCTGCTCGCTACCGAGCAGGGCTTTTTTATTGTAGTGATTGTTTTATATCTCGAAAGAAAAATCTTCGTCGGCTGTTTTGGCAACTTCTACGCCCTCGCCAAATTCGTAACGTTTTTCAACAACTTCCTGGTGGGATTTGATATAGTCAACAGTGCATTTAAGGCCTTCAGCAAATTTTTCAAAATCTTCTTTGTATAAAAAGATCTTGTGTTTTACAAAAACACCATCTTCTAGGCGTTTTTTACTTTCTGTTACCGTAATGTAGTAGTCGTTAGATCGTGTTGCCTTAACATCAAAAAAATAGGTCCGTTTACCGGCCCTTATCTTTTTTGAGAAAACCTCTTCCCGCTCTCTGTTGTCAAAATCTCCCATGTTTAAAAGTGTGTCTTAGTTTGATTGGCATAAATATAAATAAATTTTCAAACTGCAAGTAATATTTGAAATATAGTTTAACTTTTTTAAAACAATTTCAAAAAATCGTTTTCGGGTAACACAGGGCCTGAAAAAAGCAAGACTGGGCTAAAATTTTTGCCTATAAAAAATGCTGAATTATAAAATATTATTATTGCTTATAGTGATATTTAAAATTGTGTAAGCAAATCAGTTAAAGATTAATAGGAGATATAAATCCGGATATTATCCAACCCTGATAGTATCTGGTTGTTTATTTACGATATAGTCAAACACATCCGGGCGTGCGTAGTGGCCTATAACATCGAAATCAAGTTTGCTTTTTGCCAATACCGAAAAATCAAGTTCGGCGGTGAGTAGCCCCTCTTCATTCCAAAGCGGGCCAGCTAAAACCTCGCCCGTTGGCGAAATAATTACGCTACCCCCGGCGCTCATAATTTCCGGCTCATCGGTTAATTCTGATTGATACTGCTCGGGATAGTCAGATTTTCTTACAAATTGATTGCAGGCAAGTACAAAACAGCGACCCTCTAAAGCAATATGCTGCATGGTTGATTGCCATGATGGCCGGGCATCTGCAGTGGGAGCGAGGTAGATTTGTACGCCTTTGGTGTACATGCTCATGCGCGCCAGTGGCATGTAGTTCTCCCAGCAGATGAGTCCGCCAATAATGCCCAGATCGGTATCCAGTGTAGTTAGCGTTGTGCCGTCGCTTTCGCCCCAAATGTAGCGTTCTAAGCCTGTGGGTTTTAGTTTTCGGTGCCTACCCAGCAGGGTGCCGTCTTTATCAAAATAAAGTAGGCTGCAGTGCAACGTGCCGCCAATGGTTTCCTTTTCGGTAACACCCAAGGCCACCATTATCCCGGCTTTTTTAATGGCTTCGCTAATAGTTTTGATATGGGGCGAAGTGGTTTCGATGCTGTTATTCCAGTAATCCAGCCACATCTCGCGGCCGCGGTCGGTGCGCTTGCCAATTACCGCCTCAAAACTTAAACCACGTGGGTAGCATGGAATAAATGATTCGGGAAAAAGTAAAAGTTCGCAACCTTGCTGTGCGGCTTTATCTATCCAGTTGCAGACAATTTCAACAGTCCCGGCCATGTCGAACAGGGCGGGGGTTGCCTGTGCTACGCCAACTTTCACTTTTCTTAAATCCATAATTGTAGTTAGTGGATATTATGCGTTTTCTTGTTCATCCAGCAATTGCTTTTCATAAAGATCGAAGTACGCGCCCTTTTGTTGCATCAGGAAATCATGGTTGCCGCGTTCAATAATCTCCCCCTGATCTAGCACCAAAATCTGATCAGCATTTTTAATCGTCGATATACGGTGGGCAATGATAATGCTCGTTTTACCGTTCATAATCTGCCCCATATTGTTCAGAATTTCTTCCTCTGTACGTGTATCAACAGCCGAAAGGCAATCGTCAAAAATCAAGATTTGCGGCTGTTTAAATATGGCCCTTGCGATTGATACACGCTGCTTTTGTCCGCCGGATAAAGTAATACCTCGCTCGCCGATCATGGTGTCGAAGCCTTCTTCAAATTCAATGATATTGCCATATACAGCTGCGTCTTTAGCGGCCTGCTCAACCCGTGGCTGATCCATTACATCGGCACTAAAAGCAATATTTCGGCCAATAGTGTCCGAAAACAAGAATACCTCCTGGGGTACAAAACCAATTTGCGAACGATAGTTTTCCAGATCGATCTGATCCACGGCTTTGTTATCTATTAAAATGCTGCCGTTGTCCACGTCATACATTCGCATAATAAGGTTTGCAATAGTTGATTTTCCAGAGCCGGTACGGCCAATAATCGCTACCATTTCGCCTGGTTTAGCCCTGAACGAAACAGATTTTAATGCCTGTATACCGGTTTCTGGATAGGTGAAAGATACATTGTCAAACACAACCTGTCCGCTTACGAGGTGAGCTGGACCGGTCGAAATAATTTCCGATTTCTCATGCAAAAACTCATTGATCCGTTTTTGTGAGGCTGCAGCGCGCTGTATTAACGAAGTAACCCAGCCCAATGCAATAACCGGGAAGGTAAGCTGGTTAAGATATACAATGAACTCGGCAATGTTGCCCGGGGTAACTGTTCCCTTCATTACCTCAACGCCACCAACGTACATGATAATAATATTGCTTACACCAATAAGCAGCAGCATAAGCGGATAAAACATGGCCTGTACTTTAACCAGCGCCATAGAATGCGTCTTATAACTATTGCTTTCGGCAGTAAAGCTGTCACGTATAAAATCTTCGCGCACGTATGATTTGATAACCCTGATGCCCGAAAATGTAACCTGGACAAAGCTGGAAAGTGCAGACAGTCGTTCCTGTATCTTTTCGCTTCGGAAATTGATGATGCTGTTTACATAATAGATAATAAGCACCAATATTGGTAGCGGAAACACAGAAAATAAGGTTAGGCGTACATTAACGGTAAGCATCATACTCACTGTTAATACAAACACGGCAACGGTATTGGCAGTGTACATAATACCCGGGCCTAAGTACATCCGCACGCGGCTTACATCCTCGGTAGCGCGGTTCATCAGGTCGCCGGTGCTGTGACGGCGATAGAAGGCTAATGAAAGTTCCTGATAGTGCTGGTAGATCTTGTTTTTAAGGTCGTATTCAATATGCCGCGACATCAAGATTAATGTTTGCCGCATAAAGAATAGGAACATACCCCTAAGCAATGCAAGCACCAATACCAATACACCGAACAGCAGCAGGCTTGAACCAAATATGTCGTAAATAAGATTTTGTTTGTTAAAACCTGAATAAAGGCGATAGATGGCAATGTTTTCGGTAACAAGATCAAACGCCACGCGGATAACCTGCGCAGGCAGCACACCAAAAATATTGGATATAATTACGAATAAAATACCCGGACCAAAGTACCAGCGATATTTATAAAAGTATTTATTGAGGTAGGCAAGATCTTTCATTATAAATAGTCCGTATGTCTGGTAGACGGAAAGTCCCTAAACCGAACTTGCCGAAAGCTCAAAAGTACGCTATGCTGTTTGCAATTCAAAAGAAGAAGCGGTGAGGTTAAGTCCGAAAGTGTGTAAGATTGGATTGGAATGATTTTTTTAAGATAGCGCTTACTTATTTCAGGACTAATTAACTTTTGTCACAATGGAAAAAAACCGCTATTTTTGTACGCAAACTCATTCACCACCGAACGCAATGTTATCGACGGATACTTCTCCTAATACAATTTTTGACCTTCTAAGCGCGTTCGGTCATCAAAAGGTAGTTTTCTGTAATGACACCGATACCGGTTTAAAGGCAATTATCGCTATACACAATACTACGCTAGGGCCTGCGCTCGGTGGTACACGTATGTGGGCTTACAAAACAGAAACGGATGCTTTGAAAGATGTTTTGCGCCTGTCTAAAGCCATGACTTATAAAGCTGCCATGTCGGGTTTAAACCTGGGTGGTGGTAGTGCGGTTATCATTGGCGATCCGCGTAAGGATAAGTCAGAGGCGCTGATGCGCAGGTTCGGACGCTTTATAAAAAACTTAAACGGCGAATTTATTACAGCCGAAGATATGGGCACCAATCCAAAGGATATGGAATATATCCGCATGGAAACAGAACATGTGACGGGTGTGCCCGAAAGCATGGGCGGTAGCGGCGACCCAACGCCTATAGCAGCCAGAGGGGTGTTTATGGGTATTAAGGCTTCGGTAAGGGAGTTGCATGGAAGCGATAGCCTGGCAGGTAAATCTGTAATAGTGCAGGGGATAGGCAGCGTAGGCGAAAACCTGGTTAAACTGCTTCGCGAAGAGAATGCCAAGGTTTATGTAAGTGACATTAACGAAGAACGGGTAATACAGATAGCAAAAAAATATGGTGCCCAGCCGGTAGCTAATCACACCATTTTTGATTTGAGCGCTGATATTTACGCGCCATGCGCTTTAGGTGGCACGGTTAATACTAGTACTATAGGTAAACTTAAATGTGCGATTATTGCGGGTTCGGCAAATAATCAGCTCGAAGACGAAACCATTCATGGCAATATGTTGTTGGAAAAAGGGATTTTATACGCCCCCGACTACGTGATAAACGCCGGAGGATTGATCAATTGCTACTCGGAACTGGCTGGTTTCAGCAAAAAACGTAGCCTGCAGTTAACTGAGAATATTTACGACGCTACCCGCAACATACTAAAACTATCTAAAGCTGAGAACATAAGCACTATAGAAGCTGCTAACAAAATGGCCGAAAAGCGCATCACAGACATCAGAAGAATTAAATCATCATATTAATATAACACGGGCTTTGCCCAAAATCGTTCTTATTCAATGCTAAACAGAAGGCACCTTAGGGTAAAAGTATTACAAGCTTTATATGCTTATTACCAAACAGACAAAAAAGACCTAAAATTACACGAAAAAGGTTTGCTGCAGAGCATAGACAAGGTTTATGAAATGTACGTATGGATGCTATCGCTGATAGCTGAAGTGGCAAACCATGCCGTAACAGACGCCGAGGAGCGTGCCAACAAGTACCTGCCTACTGCCGACGATCTAAAACCCAACCTTAAGATCACAGAAAACCGCTTCTTAACATCACTACAGCAAAATGGCGATTATATCGCAGCCGTTAAGAGGTATAAAGTATCATGGAGTTTTGATCCGGAACTTTCAAAAGCGCTGTTCACTATCCTTAAAAACTCACCAGAGTATGCCGAATACCTGGAGTTTAAAGACGATACCATCCAAACGGATAAAGACATCATCAAATTTATTTTCAAAAAAGTAATCCTTAAATCGTCTCTTGCCGAGCAGGTTTTTGAGGATAAATTTATTGTATGGCCGGTTGATAAAGATGTATTGCAAGCGCTGATCGCCAAAACATTCAAAAACTTCTCATTCGATCAACCATCTAAAAACAAGCTGGCCGAAATTACCGGCAACTGGGAAGACGACCGCGATTTTATTGTTGAACTGTTTGAGCAAACAATTAGACATAACGACGAATACCAGGAACTTATAGGCGCCAAAACCCAAAATTGGGAGCCCGAGCGTATTGCCATGATGGATACTTTGTTAATGAAAATGGCCATTGCCGAATTTATTAACTTTACCTCGGTGCCGGTTAAAGTAACTATTAACGAATATCTGGAGATAGCCAAGGAATTTAGTACACCTAAAAGCAATTCGTTTATAAACGGTATATTGGACAAAATTTTATTTGAATTAAAAGCCGAAAACAGAATCCGTAAAACCGGCAGAGGATTAATTGAATAAGTACATGAAGAAAGTTTTTTTAGGCATTATTGCAGTCGGAATGTTGACTGCTTGTGACCCCGCTAAATCAACAACTAACACCGGTGATAGCACCGCAACGGCAAGTGTACCCGCAGGGCAGCTTCCGGTAATGAAGTTTGAGCGCGAAACGCACGACTTTGGCAAAATTAAAGCAGGTGACCTGGTGCACTATGATTTTAAGTTTACCAATACCGGTAAATCGCCATTAATTATCACCAACGCAACAGCCACCTGTGGCTGTACTAAACCCGAATTTCCTAAGGCACCAGTTGCCCCGGGAGCAAGTGGTGTAATCAAAGTGACTTTTAATAGCGCTGGCAAAATGGGCTTGCAAGACAAGCAAATAACGCTTACAGCTAATACAAACCCTGCCGAAACAAGGGTACACCTGATTGGTGATGTTACCAATCCAACAAGTAATTAATAAACAAAAATGATAGCAACAATTCTATTACAAGCTGCAGGCGGTTTTGGTAATTTAGGGTCATTGATCCCTATGGTACTGATCATCGTAGTATTTTACTTCTTTATGATCCGTCCGCAGATGAAAAAGCAAAAAGATCAAAAGAAATATGTTGACGAGCTGAAAAAAGGCGACAAAGTAGTTACCACAGCTGGTATACATGGTAAAATTGCAGAAATCGGCGAAACAACTTTTTCAGTAGAAGTTGATAATGGCGTTAAAATCAAATTCGATAAATCTTCTATATCATTAGATGCATCGAAAGCGTTAAATACTCCACCGGCTGTAAAGGCATAAAAGCAAGCTTTTTTATATAAAATGCCGTTCAGTTGTATTAATTGAGCGGCATTTTAATTTAAATAATACATCATCCAATGGCAATTGTAAAACTATCAACATCAGAGCGCAGGCGTGTTTCGGCATTTATTACCTGCCTGGTGTTAGCTACTTTAGCCTGGATGCTTACCACGCTTACCAATAACTATAATTACAAGGTTAAACGTTTGCTGGTTTACAATAACATGCCGCAAAAACGTGCTTTCAGAGCACTCCAATCAGACACCGTTGATGTGATGGTGCAGGGCACTGGATGGGATATGTTTTTTTCCAAATTTAAACCAGTTGATAAGCGCGTTAACATTGATCTGCATTCGTTAGAAAGCAAGAATTTTATTGCCCTTAACAGCCAGTTGGACCAAATTAACCGGCGTAAAGATCCCGATCAAAAGATCATTAGTTTTGATCCTGATACTCTATATTTTGACTTTACTAACCGCAGTACCAAACGTGTGCCTGTAAAGCTGATATTGGATGTTAATTATCAGCAACAGTTCGCGCTGTCTGACAATGTGATTATTAAACCTTCTTATGTTACTCTTAGCGGCCCCAGCAATGTCATCGATAAGATCAAGGTTTGGAATACCGACTCGTTGAAATTAAAAGGTATTAATGAAACTGTAAATACCAAAGTAAATCTTCAACCGGTGCATGAGGCCAATCTTAGTATTTATCCCAAAGCGGTACAGGTGCAAATTCCGGTTGACGAGTTTACCGAAAAGACATTGGATATACCCGTAAAGCTTATTGGTAATGTGCATTATTACGACGTAAAGATCTTTCCGGCGAAGGTCAAAGTTACTTTTACAACGTCGCTTACCAAGTATCCGGAGCTAGACGAAGATTTCTTTGAAGCGACTGCTGATCTCGCGCTTTGGAGTGATAGGAATTATACTGTATTACCTGTAAAGCTGGCACGCATACCGCCGTTTTGTAAAATAGTGAAGATAGAACCTCAGAACATAGATTTTATTGTTAAAAAGTAATGTTGAAGATAGGCCTCACCGGTAATATTGGCAGCGGTAAAACCACCGTGAGCAAGGTGTTTGAGATACTTGGTGTGCCGGTGTTTTCTGCCGATACGGCCGCGAAATCAGTAATGACCAATGACGCCCCGCTAATTGCGGGTATTAAAGAAACGTTTGGTAACGAAGCCTATTTTGAAGATGGCTCGCTTAACCGTAAATACATTGCGGGTAAGGTTTTTAATGATCCTGCCGAGTTGGCTAAGCTTAATGCATTGGTACATCCAGCCACATTCAGAGCTTTTGATAGCTGGGTAAAGGCATATGCAGATGTTCCGTATGTGATTAAGGAAGCTGCAATATTGTTTGAGAGCGGTTCTTACAAACTCTGCGATTACAGCCTGATTGTTACTGCCCCATTTGAGATAAGGATGCAGCGCGTAACAGAACGTGATCATATTACCATGGACGAAGCCAAAAGCCGCGATGCCCGTCAGATGTCAGAAGAAGAAAAGCTTAAACTGGCCGACTTCAGCATTAAAAATGACGATTCTGAATTAGTTATACCACAAGTGCTGGCGCTGCATCAACAATTTTTAGCGCTAGCCAATACCAAATGATACTCGACGATTTTATTTACCTTAACGATAAGGGTATTTATTGCCCTTACGGCGATTTCTATATAGACCCACAACACCCAGTGGCTGTGGCTGTAATATCACATGCCCATGCTGACCATGCCGTTAGCGGCAATGCCGAGGTGTATTGTACTGAACCCACAATGGCATTTATGCAATTGCGGTATGGTAAAAGTGCGGCCAAGGCATTTAACATAACTGGTTGGCATCAATCGTTTATGATAAAGGGGGTGAAGCTCACGTTCATGTCAGCAGGCCACATGCTGGGCTCGGCTATGATATTGATGGAGTACGATGGCACAAGTTACTTATACACGGGCGACTTTAAACTCCAGACGGACCCCACCTGCGAGCCTATAGAATGGCATAAATCCGATGTGTTGATAACCGAGAGTACCTTTGCTAATCCCGCCGTAACACACCCTGATCCAGTGGCCGAGATTAAAAAGCTGAACGATATTAAGATGAATATCATGCTGGGTGCCTATGGTTTGGGTAAAAGCCAGCGCCTGATAGCGATGATCAACGAATATACGCCGCAGAAGAAGATATTAGTACACCATAAGATAATGCCGCTCAATACAATTTATGAGCAAAGCGGGTATAAGTTAGGCCCTTATCAAATTTATGGTAGAAAATTAATGAAAAATCAGGAAGAGTTTGTTTACATTGTGCCGCCGTTTACCTTTAACAGTTATATCCGCGCAGATGGTGTGAAAAGGCTATTTGCTTCGGGGTGGAAAAATTTACAGGTAAACCTTCAGGATACATTATACATATCAGACCATGCTGACTGGAATGATATTTTAGAAGCCGTAAAACAGACTGATCCCCAACAGATCTGGACCTTACACGGCGATGGGAAGCATCTGAAAAATTACTTCGGGAATGCTATTTTTGTAAAAATTTTAAACTGATGTTACAACCCAATATTGATTATTATATCAACGAGGATGGTAATTTTGTATTCACCCGTGAGTATCATTTAAAAAGGGGATATTGTTGTAAAAATAAATGCCTGCACTGCCCTTGGGATTATGGACGAGAGAAGCCCGCCAAGCAGGAAAAAAATAAATAAACATATTGGGCAGTTTTTTTATTTTAGAGTAGAGTATGCAAATAGATGAAGAGATACAAGGTAAGTTTGAAGACGATTACCACCGTGCAGTCGTAAATCTTAATTATACCTATGGATGGCTTAATAATCTTTTACGCTATCATTTCGAGCAATACAATTTAACCAGCCAGCAATTTAACATTCTGCGCATCCTACGTGGTCAGCACCCTAAGCCGGCTACCATCAATTTGTTGAAGGAACGGATGATTGATAAGATGTCTGACGCATCGCGTATTGTAGATCGTTTGGTTCAAAAAGGTTTGGTTTCGCGCTGCACTAATAATAAAGATCGTCGCGCGGTAGATATCCTGATCAATGAAGAAGGCCTGGCCATCCTTTGCAAAATGGACAAAGAGGTTAAAACCAGCGATATGATCCAGGAAAACCTTACTGAAGATGAAGCCCGTACGTTAAGCGGCTTGCTTGATAAAATGAGGGGTTAACTATAACTCTGTCAGAAAGCCACCTAAAGCTATTCCTACGCCCAATAATACTGCTATTAGTTTGCGCCTGTTAAACTTATGATCGGGCCCTGCTTCAAATAGTATGGTGGTTGATATGTGCAAAAAGATACCGATAACCACACCCATAATTCGGTTGAAGTAATGCTGCAGGTTACCAATATTGCCATTGCTTAGCGCCTCGCTAAAAAAGAAGCCCGCTGGGGCCATTATAGCAAACAGTACAATAAAGAATATGGTGGAGTTTTTGCTTTGCTTATTGCTAAGCAAAACGGTACCTAACGCAAAGGCTGCTGGGATATGATGTAAGGCAATACCGAACACCAACTGGTTTTGCTGGCCTTGAGCCAGAGGCATGCCCTCTAAAAATGCGTGTAAGCAAAGGCTAACCATAATGCCGACCGGAAAGGCGGCTTCTTCATGCACATGCATGTGGCCGTGCTCAATCCCGTCAGAAAACTGCTCTAAAACAATCTGGAACAAAAATCCTCCCAGTATAAACACGCCCACGAGGTTATCATTACCATGATAGGCATCGGGAATGAGATGCAAAACGGTTATCGCAAACAAATAGGCCCCACTGAACGAGAGGATTAATCTCAACTGTTTGTGGTTATCGCCTTTAAAAAAGAAAACAGACATGCCCCCTAAAAAGGCAGCAAAGAACAATAAAAGCGATTTCCAGATCATGTTGTGTAAAATGCGGGTTGAAGCTTTTTGTGTAGTAATGCAAATCCAATACCTATCAACGAACCATAGATTGCTCCGGCGGTAACATCAATAGGATAGTGCACACCTACGTAAACCTGGGCAAAGCTAACAAGCCCCGCCCATAAAATAGCCCAAAACCAAATCCATCGCCATTTTTTACAATACACCAATATTAGAAAGAGTGCCATTGCAAAATGATCTGTTGCGTGAGTAGATGGAAAACTATAGCCTGTACCACAACCAACCGGGTTTATATCCGTTGGTTTAACGGCTGGATCGTTACAGGGGCGAACCCGTTTTACCACATTTTTAATCAGTGTGGCGCTGGTAAAATCAGCAACGCCAACAGTGGCAACGAGTAACAAAATGATAATTATACCTTGCTTTTTATATTTCCAGATGCTGAAACCTAAAATGAAGGCATACAGGGGGATCCAGAATTTAGGATTGCGCAACCAGGGCATTATCCAGTCGAAAAACGGATTACTCAGATCGTGATTTACAAAATGGAACAAAAACCGGTCGAGCTGTAACAAATGTTCGGGCATTGGATTTTAACAGGTTCGCAAATATAGCCATTATCGCCGGGGTGTAAAACAGTTGTTAACCTTACTTACTATCGCCCAATTGTTGTATTTTTGCCGTCAAATAAAAAAAGCGTTTTGACACTAATAAAATCGATTTCAGGAATACGCGGAACAATAGGCGGAAAGGTGGGAGAGGGCTTAACCCCTTTAGATATAGTAAAATTTACATCAGCGTTCGGATCGTGGGCTGTTAAACAGTCGGGTTTAGAAAAGATTGTTGTAGGCCGTGATGCCCGTATTTCGGGTAGCATGGTAAATAACTTGGTTATAGGTACGCTGCAAGGCTTAGGTATCGATGTTATCGACCTTGGCTTGAGCACCACACCAACCGTTGAAGTGGCGGTTCCGGGAGAACAGGCGGCCGGTGGTATTATTATCACGGCGAGTCACAACCCTAAACAATGGAATGCGTTAAAGTTATTAAACGCCGATGGTGAGTTTATTAGCGATGCCGACGGTAAAGAAGTGCTCGATATTGCAGAGAACAGTGATTTCGACTACGCAGATGTAAACGATCTGGGTACGGTTACTGTTGACGACACTTACCTGCAAAAGCATATCGACGCTGTATTGGCCTTGCCTTTGGTTGATAAGGTCGCAATTGCCAAAGCCGATTTTAAAATTGTTATTGATTGCGTTAACTCAACAGGAGGTATTTTTATACCGGCTTTGTTAAAAGCGTTGGGTGTAAAAACAGTGCACGAACTTTACTGCGAACCCGATGGTAAGTTTCCGCATAACCCGGAGCCATTACCCGAAAACCTGAGAACTTTATCGCAAGAGGTGATAAGCAAAAAGGCGGACTTAGGTATTGCTGTTGACCCTGATGTTGACCGTCTTTGCTTTGTATCTGAAGATGGTAACATGTTTGGCGAAGAGTATACCCTGGTTACTGTAGCTGATTATGTATTGAAGCATACTGTTGGCAATACCGTCTCAAATCTTTCGTCAACCCGTGCGCTGCGCGACGTTACCGAGAAAGCTGGTGGTGTATACGAAGCCGCTGCTGTAGGTGAGGTTAACGTAGTTAATAAAATGAAAGAAACCAATGCTGTAATTGGTGGCGAAGGCAATGGTGGGGTTATTTATCCGGAGTTGCACTACGGTCGAGATGCTTTGGTTGGTATAGCTTTATTCTTAACCCACTTGGCTAAGTTTGGCAAATCGGTGTCAGTTTTGCGCGGTACTTACCCAAGCTACTTCATCTCTAAAAACAAAATCACCTTAACACCAGAAATGGATATTGATGCCCTGTTGTTAAAAGTAGAAGAAAAATACAAAAAGCAGCCACATAGCACTATCGATGGGCTAAAAATTGAATTCGACAAAGAGTGGGTGCACTTAAGACGCTCCAACACCGAGCCCATTATCCGCATCTATTCTGAAGCAAGTTCAGAACAGGTAGCAAATAGCCTGGCTAACAAGATAATTGACGATATTAAAGAAATATTGCAAATCCGATAGGGTTCATAGTTCATAGCCGATAGTTCATAGTAGAACTCTTCGGCCATGAACTATGATCTATCAACTATGAACCATGAAGATTAACAAATCACTAAATTAAAATGCGCGTTTATTTAGACAATGCCGCTACTACTCCGATGGATCCGGAGGTGCTAAAAGAAATGTACAAAGTAATGGAAAGCCACTTTGGTAATCCTTCGTCGATACATGCACATGGCCGAGAGGCGCGCTCATTGTTAGAAAAAGCACGTCGTACTGTGGCTACATTGCTGCATACGTCGCCTGCTGAGATTTTCTTTACCTCTGGTGGCACCGAGGCCGATAATATGGCTATCCGTTGCGGAATTATGGATTATGGGCTAAAACACGCTATTACCAGCAAATTAGAGCACCATGCCGTGTTGCATACTTTAGAAGCAATGGAGAAGGCCGGATTAATTAAATTAAGCTTTGTTGATGTTGATCAGAGAGGTGAAGTTGATTACGCGCACCTCGAAAAATTATTGCAGGAGAACGAGCGCAGCCTGGTATCTATCATGCATGCCAATAACGAATTGGGTACGCTTAACGATATTGAACGTATAGGGGAGCTTTGCGAGCAGTATAATGCAATTTATCATTGCGATACTGTGCAGACTGCCGGACATTATCCACATGATCTGAGCAAGCTTAAAGTGCATTTTATGGTATGCTCTGCCCATAAGCTGCATGGCCCCAAAGGCGTAGGCTTTTTATATATCAGCCATAAGGTTAAAATCAACCCAATGATTTACGGTGGTGCGCAGGAGCGTAATATGCGTGGTGGTACCGAAAATATTTATGGCATTGCAGGATTAGCCAAAGCTTTGGATATGGCTTACGCAGATATGGCCGAACACCAGAACCACATACAAGGCCTTAAAACCTATATGATGGAAAGTTTGAAACAACAAGTACCAGGTATTCACTTTAATGGCGAAACAAACCCGGAAAAGAGTCTTTATACGGTACTGAATGTATCATTCCCAGAAATGGAAATGGCCGACATGTTGTTATTTAACCTTGATATTGCGGGCATTTCTGCCTCTGGTGGTAGTGCATGCAGTTCGGGTACCAACATTGGCTCACATGTGCTTAATGCTATTGGAGCTAACCCAGACAGGCCTGCAGTGCGTTTCTCTTTCTCTAAGAACACAACAAAAGAGGAGATCGATTATACTGTAAACAAAATACGCGAAATCTGCCTGGTGAACGCCTAAAGGATAGTTAAGTTATACCGCTATTATTAAAGCACAATTCTGCAAAGGGTTGTGCTTTTTTGTTGTTTTTCAAAAAACAATCCCGCAGCCCGAGAGGTTTATTATAAAAACCAAAACAACGAAGATTATGGCAGCTTTTAATGACACATTCCTTAATGAAAGGGATAATCAGTATAGAACTGACGAGATAAATTATGGACGTTTTCAAAGCGTAGCTACGCCTGATCCTGACGACGACGACGATCTGATTGATGATGACGACGATCTGGATGATGTAGATTTGGATGAGGATGATACCGAGTTTGATGATGAGGACCTGGATGATGTAGATTTGGATGAGGACGATGATCTGATCGAGGACTCCGGTGATAAAGACCAAATTGCCGCAGTAACGAACAGCGATGAGGATGACGTTGATTCACCGGAGCCCGACTTTCATCCGAACGAAACACCTGATGAGGAAGAGGCAAGTAAAGAGGATGCTTTGTATCCTGCCGAAGAGCCGACCCGCCCGGATCATGCCGAAAGCGATGCATCATACAGCGAGCAAAATGACGTAACGCCACCAGCACCGCATGAGTTTCCGTCTGTTGGTCATGCTAAAACCGACTTCGAAAGCCGTTCGCATGGCCGTACAACAGGACGCATGACTGGTCACGAGCCAGGCACAGAAGGTATATAAGTTCTTAGCCAAAGTCGTGAGATTTAGGCCTAAAGTAAAAAGGCTGTTATCGATTGATAACAGCCTTTTTGTGTTTTATTTCTCACCGCGTCATTGCGAGGTACGAAGCAATCCCCGATATGTAGAGCGGTTCTTCAAGCTTGGGATTGCTTTGTTCCTTGCGATGATGAAATGATGATACCTAATTTTTCATCATTTTCAGAAACGAAGCTAATTTCTCCTTCATTTCTCTGCGATCTACAATAAAATCTAGGAAACCATGTTCCTGCACAAACTCTGCAGTCTGGAAACCTTTAGGTAAGTCTTTTTTGATGGTTTCTTTAATAACCCTTGGGCCCGCAAAACCAATCAGAGAGCCAGGCTCGGCAATGTTAATATCACCCAACATTGCGTAAGATGCGGTTACACCGCCAGTTGTTGGGTCGGTTAGTAAAGAGATATAAGGTACACGTGCCTGAGACAGTAAAGCCAGCTTAGCCGATGTTTTAGCCATTTGCATCAGAGAGAAAGCAGCTTCCATCATACGCGCACCACCCGATTTTGAGATCATCAGAAAAGGCACTTTGTTTTGGATGCTGTAATCTATCGAGCGGGCTATCTTTTCGCCCACCACAGAACCCATAGAACCACCGATGAAGTTAAAATCCATACAGGCAATCATAATATCTTCACCACCGATTTTGCCATGCGCAGCGCGGATAGCATCTTTTAAACCGGTTTTTGCTTGGGTGTCTCTTAATCGGTCTGTGTACTTTTTAGTATCAACAAAGTGAAGTGGGTCGCCAGAACGCAGGTCGGCAAACAGCTCGGTAAACTCATTATTATCAAACAAAACAGAAAAATATTCGGCCGAACCAATACGTAAATGATAGCCGCAATAGTGGCATACATATTGATTTTCAACCTGTTCTGTATAGTGTAATGGTTTTTTGCAGTTCGGGCACTTATTCCAGATACCATCCGGAGCTTCCTTTTTTTCTTCGGTAGTAGTTATTATTCCTTTTGATTCACGTTTAAACCACGCCATTGATATTCCTTGTTTAGTAGTAAGTGCAAAGAAACAAAAAAATTAACTCACTTAATTGTTTGATATACTGTTGAATTTTAAAAATACTATAGCAAAAAGGTATACTTTATGCAACATAGTGTAGTTTGTACAGGATAATATCAAGATACATAATCGCTTAATCAATAAATTTTATAACTTCGGCGTCAAATAAAATTGTAATGGACTTAAAGAATTATAAAGGAGTACTGCACGGCGACCAGGTGCAGGAACTGTTCGAAGCAGCTAAAAAGCACCAGTTTGCATTGCCTGCTGTTAACGTAATCAGTACCAATTCTATTAACGCGGTTTTGGAAACGGCAAAAGCTGTTAACTCACCGGTTATCATTCAATTGTCAAATGGCGGCGCGCAGTTTTACGCCGGTAAATCATTAGATAATTCAAAACTGGAGGCTTGTATTTTAGGTGCCGTTTCTGCTGCAAAGCACGTGCATTTATTAGCAGAGCATTATGGTGTTGCCGTAATCTTACACACAGACCACGCTGCCATGAAGTTTTTACCATGGATAGATGGTTTGTTAACTTACGGAGAGAAACACTTTGCCGAAACCGGTAAACCATTGTTCTCATCACACATGTTAGATCTTTCTGAAGAACCTATCGAAGAGAATATAGAAATTTCATCTAAATTCTTCGAACGCATGTCTAAAATGGGCATGACAATCGAGATTGAACTAGGTGTAACCGGTGGTGAAGAAGACGGTGTTGATAACAGCGATGTTGATAGCTCTCGTTTATATACTCAGCCAGAAGAAGTTGCTTATGCTTATGAGCACTTATCAAAAGTAAGCCCTCGTTTTACTATTGCAGCTGCATTTGGTAACGTACATGGTGTTTACAAACCAGGCAACGTTAAGTTACAACCTGTAATTTTACATAACTCACAAGAGTTTTTGAAAAAGAAACACGGCTTGGCTGCTGATAAACCAATCAACTTCGTATTCCACGGTGGTTCTGGTTCATCTCAGGAAGAGATCCGCGAGGCTATTTCATACGGTGCTATCAAAATGAACATTGATACCGATATGCAATGGGCGTTCTGGGAAGGTATTAAAGATTATTACAAAGCTAAAGAAGGATACTTACAAAGCCAGATCGGTAGCCCTGATGGCGATGATTCTCCAAACAAAAAATACTATGATCCACGTGTTTGGTTACGTAAAGGCGAAGAAACTTTCGTAAAGCGTTTAACACAGGCATTTGCAGATCTTAACTGCTTAGACGTTAACAGTAAGCTGTAATTTTAAAGCGAATAATTATTAAAACGCCAGTGCATTTGCATTGGCGTTTTTTTTTATGCGTATTTTAGAACTCATATTCATCATAAGTGTTTAACCCCTATGTCTAAGAAACACAAAATTAAGAGAGTTACCCTTATAGAGCGTTTTGCAAACGCTGCTACGGTAGCCACCGGTAGCTCGGCCGCATTTATAATTGCTACCCTTGTAATCATCGTTTGGGCAGTAACCGGCCCGATATTTAAATACTCAGATACCTGGCAATTGGTGATCAATACAGGTACTACTATTATTACCTTTTTAATGGTATTCTTGATCCAAAAGGCGCAGAACAAGGATTCGAAAGCAGTGCACTTAAAATTGAACGAACTGATCGCTTCGCACGAGGGTGCCAGTAACCGCATGGTTAATATCGAAGATCTGAGTGAAGAAGAAATAGAACAAATTCACAAATACTACGTGCGCCTTTCTGATTTGGCTAAAAAAGAAGACGATTTAGGCTGTACGCATACCATAGACGCTGCCGAATTTAACCAGCGCAATAAAACAGCAAGAAGACATAAGAATTCAGGAACTAAGAATGACACCAGTAGTAACAGCCCAAAAAGTAATTGATCCGGCCGATTTAGAGAAAGCCTACGCCATAAGAAACGAAGTATTTGTAATAGGGCAAATGGTGCCATTGGAATTGGAGATGGAAAACAATGAAGTTTCCAATCATTTTTTGGCGACCGTTGATGGCGAACCTGCAGGAGCAGCCCGTTGGCGTAAAACAGAAAACGGTTACAAGCTGGAGCGTTTTGCCGTGCTTGATAGATATCGCGGCCTGGGTGTTGCACAGGCTATGGTAAAGGCTGTGTTGAACGATCTGCCCGAAGACGATGCAATAGTATACCTCAACTCACAAATTCTCGCTGTGGGCTTATATGAGAAATTTAACTTCGAGAAATCCGGACCGGAGTTTGAAGAGGCTGGAATAAAGCATTATAAGATGGTGCTTAGGAGATAGTTTTGAATGAGTGAATGATAGAATGAGCGAATCTTTGATGATAATTTTATTCTTTCATTCAAAACTCACTCATTCTCTGATTAAACCTTACCCGTCACTTTTCGGCATATTATCGAACTCGTGGGGTAGGGCCTCGCGTTCAAATCTGCGTAAAATTAAGCGCGTACCACCGTTGTAATTGATATAGTTCATTATCCAGTTCACAAATACCACAACTTTGTTCCTGAAGCCTAATAGCGATACCAGGTGAACAAACATCCAGATCAGCCAGGCGAAGAACCCCTGAAATTTGATCTTGCCCAAATCGGCTACTGCTTTATTGCGGCCAATGGTTGCTAATGATCCTTTGTCGTTGTATTTAAATGGTTCAGTAGGTTTGCCATTGATTATGCTGGCAATATTTTTACCTACGTTCTGGCCCATTTGTATAGCCACTTGGGCTACACCCGGATGCCCTTTAGGGGTTTCGTCGGTTATCATCGCAGCAACGTCGCCAATCGCAAATACGTTGGTTAGGCCATTAATCTGACAAATGTTATTAGTGCGGATGCGATTACCGCGTTCAATGGTGTCTTTAGAAATTCCCTCGGGCACAACCCCCATTACACCTGCCGACCAGATTACGTTTTTAGTGCGTATTTCGCGCCCGTCAGCGAATTTTATGATCTTGCCATCATAACTCTCCACCTTAACGTTTAACTCCACCTTAACGCCCATTTTTACCAGAAAATCTTTGGCTTTAGCTGAGGACTCCTCGGAAAAGGGGCCTAAAACTTTCGGTAGAAAGTCAACAAGGTAAACCTGCATCTGATCTTTGGTTAGTTCGGGATAATCTTTGGTGAGTACGTGGTTACGTAATTCGGCCAAAGCGCCTGCAAGTTCAACACCGGTAGGGCCGGCACCTACTAGTACGAAGTTTAGATACTCTTCGCGCTCTTCGTGAGTTTTAGCTAACACCGCTTCCTCCAGGTTCTGCAATATCAGGTAGCGCAGATTAAGCGCTTCCGGTATGCTTTTCATTGGCATAGCATAATGTTCTATGTCTTTATTGCCGAAGAAATTGGTGGTAGAGCCGGTTGCTACAACCAAATAGTCGTATGCCATTTCACCAATAGTGGTATCAATCGTATTTTTATCGGTATTTATGGAGGTAACTTCTGCAATACGGAAGGTGAAGTTTTTCTGATCGTCGAAGTTTTTGCGGATAGAGAACGCAATAGATTCAGACTCGAGGCTACCTGTTGCTACCTGATAAAGCAGTGGTTGAAAAACATGATAATTATGCTTATCAAGCATCAGTACCTCTACCGGCTCGTTGGCAAGCTTACGGGCAACCTCTATGCCGCCAAAGCCACCACCGATAATTACTACTTTTGGAAATTTTGATTGCTCTGTTGTAGCCATAACTTAATGTAAAGTTTTATAAAGTGATATAACAAAAAAGGCTCCAAATGTTCTTTGGAGCCTTTTTATTTACGTTGAAATTATTCTTATTTCAGGTGTTTTTTTCCAAAGTCCACGATAACTGGAGTAGCTACGCAAATCGACGAGTAAGTACCGAAGCACACACCGATCAATAATGCGAACGAGAAACCGCGGATAACGTCGCCACCGAATATAAACAATACAACCAACACAAATACTACCGTTAAAGCGGTGATAATGGTACGGCTTAATGTACTGTTGATAGCGCGGTTGATAACCACCTCTTGATCTTCGTTTTTGCCTTTATTTTGGTCTAAGAACTCGCGGATACGGTCAAATACAACCACCGTGTCGTTAATAGAGTAACCAATTACTGTCAGTATGGCAGCGATGAAGTTTTGATCGATATCTAACGAGAACGGTAAATAACCATAGAATAACGAGAAGAACGATAGTACCAGCAAGGCATCGTGAGCTGTTGCGATCATCGCACCTAAGCTGAACTGCCATCTGCGGAAACGGATCAGGATGTAAACCGAGATCACCAGGATAGCGAAGATAACGGTCCAGATAGCTGAAGTTTTGATACTGTTTGCTATGGTTGGACCAACCTTTTGCTGACTTACAATCTGGAAGCTAGGGTTAACCTTGGTTAACGAACTACGTAAGGTAGCCTCTACTTTACCGTCACCTGTAGTGGTGTTATCGTCAATCATGTAGTCGGTAGTAATACCAACCTGATTTTTGTTATCTACATAAGTTTTAAGGATAGTTTTACCTTCACCAAAAGTAGCAGTTAAGGCACTACGTACATTTTCTACATCAGTTTCTTTGTCAAAACGTACTACATAGGTACGGCCACCGCGGAAATCAACACCGTAGCTAAAACCACGTGTAAACATAGAGATAATACCCGCAAGGATGAAAATACCAGAGAAAGCGTAGAAACGGAAACGGTTTTTAACAAACGCGTAGTTAGCGCCTTTAAAGGTATGATTGCTCCATGGGTTTGAGAATTTGATATCCCAGCCTTTACCTAACATCCATTCGAAGATCAAACGAGAGATCAGTAATGAACAGAATAATGAAGTAACGATACCAATCATTAACGTAGTAGCAAAACCTTGTACAGGGCCGGTACCGAAAATGAATAGGATTAAACCAGTAATAAACGTACTGATGTTAGAGTCTAAGATTGAAGATAAAGCGTGTTTAAAACCATCTTCGATAGATAAACGTAACGATTTACCTAAAGCCATCTCTTCACGCACACGTTCGTAAATTAATACGTTCGCATCCACCGAGATACCTAATATCAACACGATACCCGCAACACCCGGAAGGGTTAATACAGCACCAATGTTGGTTAACACACCCATCAGGAAGAATACGTTGATGAATACCGCTACCACCGCAACAGTACCTGCACGGTTGTAGTAAGCAATCATAAACACCAATACCACGATTAAGCCGATCAGACATGACATCAAACCGTCGTGGATTGCTTCAACACCTAAAGAGGCACCTACTACGTCTTCTGCAACGATACGTGCAGGAGCAGGTAAACGGCCAGCTTTTAATATGTTGGCTAAATCTTTTGTTTCTTCTTGAGTAAAGTTACCAGAGATAGATGACCGGCCACCTGCAATCTCACCGTTTACACGTGGAGCAGATACTACGTTATCATCTAAAACGATGGCGATAGATCGGTTATCGTTAGGGTCTGTAGCGTTTCCGGCAGCAGCAGCGGTGATTTCTCTCCATTTGCTTGCGCCTTCAGAGCTCATATCCATAGTAACCTCAAAACCACCTTGCGATTGGTTTACATCTGCGTTTGCATCTGTAATAACCTCGCCTGTTAAAACCGGGCCATTGTTAGCACCAGAAAGTTTGATAGCATATAATTCAAATACCTTTGATTTTTCGATAGGCTTAACGCTCCATAAAAATTTAAGGTTCTGAGGAATGATTGATTTTACCTCCGGTAAACGCAGGAAACCGTCAATTTTAGCAGTGTCAAGTTGTGAGGCACGGCCAACAACAGGGCCTGGGCCATATTGAGCTTGTCCGTTAGGACCTTGGTAAATAGAAGGAGCTAAAACCGCAAATAATGGGTTTTGTGCAGCAGCCTGTGTTTTACCTAATGCGCTGGTATCTTTAGCAGTACTTTTCTGAACCTTGCTTAATAAAGAACCTTTGGTAGTATCTTTCTTAGCAGCAAGAGTAGTTGAATCTGTTGCTTTTGCAGTGTCTTTAGCCGGAGATTTGATTTTAGCGGCTAACAAACTGTTAATGTTGTTCAGCAATGGTGCTACTTCAGCATTTTCAGCAGTTTCGTAGAACTCCAGTTTTGCAGAACCTTGTAATAGCTTACGCACGCGGTCTTTTTCAGTTACACCTGGCAATTCAACCAAAATACGGTTGGTACCTTCCTGCAATTGAATGTTTGGTGCAGTTACACCAAATTTATCGATACGCGTAGTAAGGATGTTATAAGTTTGGGTAACGGCAGTGTTGGCTTGATCTTTCAGGTATTTTTCAACATCGCTATTGCTTGAGTTGAATTTAATGTGTTCCTGATTTTCTTTAGTAGCGAAAATTGGGGCCAGTTTACCATCGGGTGCAATCTTATTATACTCGTTAATGAAGAGTGTAATGTAGTTTTCAGGATTGGTGTGAGAGTCAATCTCTGCTTTAGATAGCGCCTGGTTAAAGGCAGGATCCGTGTTGTTGTCTGATAATTGCTTGATCAGATCGCCTAACGATACTTGCAGGGTAACGTTCATACCACCTTTAAGGTCGAGACCCAAAGCTAGTTCACGCTCTTTGCAATATTGGAAGGTGTGTTTTAGCAACGGGTAAACCGGTTGCGATGACATCGAATCTAAATACGCCTTTTCTTTTTCTGTGTTTCCTTTAGCATACTCTTTGGCGTCGCTTTCCACCTTGCGGGTAACCCACGTAAATGACAGCTGGTACAAGCATACAATTGCCAGCAATATGGCGAAAAACTTAATAACCCCTTTACCTTGCATTGTGTATTAAATATGTATAATTAATTAGTTTATAAGCATTTTAAACAAGACGGCAAATCTAATAATATTTTTTTACCGTAAAATTTTAATTGAAACAAAAAAACAGCTACCGTGTTATCGGCGCTCGAGGGTAATAAATGAGAAGGGGAGATTGTTTTTTTCATCCGGCTCAAAGTCCTCCTGTTCGGTTATTTTCCACTCTTTTTCATCAATAACCGGGAAAAAGCTATCGGCCTCAAAATCTTTTTTTACTATAGTTAAATAGATGCGATTAGTTAAATGCATAGCCTGACGATAAATTTCGGCGCCGCCAACGATGAACACTTCTTCTTCATCGGCACATAAAGCCAACGCGTTTTCGATAGAGCTCACCACTTCGCAACCCTCAATCGTGATACTTTGTCTGGTGATAATAATGTTGCGACGCTTAGGTAGCGGTTTACCCACAGACTCATACGTTTTGCGCCCCATAATCACGGTGTGTCCGGTAGTAATATCCTTAAAGTGTTTAAGGTCTTTAGGGAGATTCCATAGCAACTTATTGTCTTTGCCTATGGCGTGGTTTTGCGAAATCGCAACCACTATAGTAATGTATTGACTCATTAATTAAATCCTTAACGTCATTGCGAGGTATGAAGCAATCCCCGAACTTTACAAAACTGCTCTGCTAGTTAGAATTGCTTCGTATCTTGCAATGACGGTTGGCTAAGATAATACAATTAAATTAGCTTATACTGCTACCGCCCCCTTAATATGCGGCCACGGATCGTAATTCTCTAATTCAAAATCCTCGAACTTAAAGCTGAAGATGTCTTTAACCTCCGGATTGATCTTCATGGTTGGCAGCGGGCGTGGTTCGCGGCTTAGTTGTAGTTTAACCTGTTCGAGGTGGTTGTTGTAGATATGTGCATCGCCGAAGGTGTGGATAAAGTCGCCTAGCTGTAGGTCGCATACCTGGGCTATCATCATGGTAAGTAAGGCGTAAGAGGCGATATTAAAAGGTACACCCAAAAATATATCGGCGCTACGTTGATAAAGCTGGCACGATAGCTTTCCATCTAATACATAAAACTGAAACAGGCTATGGCATGGCGGCAGCGCCATTTGATTAACATCAGCCACGTTCCAGGCCGAAACAATAAGGCGGCGTGAATCCGGATTCTTTTTGATCATTTCGATCAGTTGGCTGATCTGATCTATGTGTCCGCCATCTGGTGTAGGCCACGAACGCCACTGGTATCCATAAACCGGACCAAGGTTGCCCTCGGCATCAGCCCACTCGTCCCAAATGCGCACGCCGTTATCTTTAAGGTATTTGATATTGGTGTCGCCGCTCAAAAACCAGATCAGTTCATGAATGATGGATTTGAGGTGGAGTTTCTTGGTGGTCACCAACGGAAAACCATCCTGCAGATTAAATCGCATCTGATAGCCAAACACGCTAATCGTCCCTGTTCCTGTCCTGTCGTGTTTTTGCGTGCCGTTATCCAGCACATGCTGCATCAGATCGAGATATTGCTTCATTTTTATTAGTTGATTAAGCGGGTAATTGATTGAGTTGATTCAGTTTATTAGTAGCAGATTAAAACTTAATCAACTCACTCAACTAATCAACTATTCAACAATCCCCCAAACGCAAAGAAAAATAATCTAAATTTGACATCCTACAGTTGTGCATAATATAGCACAACTGTTAATAAGTTTATGATCGTTTTTCCTAACGCCAAAATTAATATCGGGTTAAATATTGTTACCAAACGGCCAGATGGCTACCACAATTTGGAGACTATTTTTTACCCTGTAAAAATTAAAGACGCTTTAGAGGCTATTACAGCCCCTCAGTTAAGTTTTTCTTCTTCCGGGATAACTATACCGGGCGACAAGGAAAACAATCTCTGTATCAAAGCTTATGAGCTCGTTAATTCAGACTTCGAGCTTCCGCCGCTGAAAATTCATCTTCATAAGCACATTCCGATAGGGGCCGGCCTTGGCGGAGGTTCGGCCGATGCTGCTTTTTTTATCAAGCTGATCAATCATCAGTTTGATCTCAAACTTTCTGTTGAAGACATGCAGAACTACGCACGCAAGCTTGGTGCCGACTGTGCATTCTTCATTGAGAATGACCCGGTTTACGCTTTCGACAAAGGTGATCAGTTTGAACTATTGGAATTAGACCTGAGTAAATATGTAATTGTTTTGGTGATGCCTCCGGTGCATGTGTCTACTGCCGATGCTTACAGTGGAGTAAAAGCAGAGCCATCTGCCGAGTCGCTAAAAGAGTTGATCAAACTACCGGTCGCCCAATGGAGAGACAGAATTAAAAATGATTTCGAAAAAACGGTGATCCCGAAATATCCTTTGATAGGTGAGGTAAAGCAAGCGCTTTATGACGCAGGTGCTTTGTACGCAAGTATGAGTGGGAGCGGTGCTTCGGTGTTCGGGATATTTGAAACACTGCCCCCGCTTGAACATCTCGAAGCAAAGAGCAGTGTTTTCTATAATGTTTAGACTCCAGCGTCGTCCGTTACTCCTTTGCCGAAGGCCTCTGCCCAGTCGGCGCCGGTGCGGCCTTTTGCTATGGTAACCAGTAAGCGATTGTGAATAATATTGGCAAAGGGCATAGGAGTTTTACTTTGCTGCGAAAGTTTCAACACCAGGCTGGCATCTTTATATCCCAACTCGGTTGTAAAACCGACGGGTTCATATTTTTTCTCCGCGATAGCTTTTCCGTAGCTTTTAAATATCGGGGCATTAAATAAGGTGTTGCCAAAAAACTCGGCCACGATGCCGCGGTCTACTCCAAACTTCTCGGCCATAGTGTAGGCTTCGGCCATCATCTCCATTGATGCCTGGATCATGAAGTTACCGCTTATTTTAACCACGTTTGCCGAGCCAACTTTTTCGCCAAAGTCAATTACCTCCCTGCTTGTGCATTCGAGTATTGGCTTTGCTGCTTCTTTAACTTCCGCTTCTCCGGAGATGCATGTCCAAAGCATTTTTGCCGCCGCGGCATCAGGTCTGCCAAAAACCGGTGAAGCCAGGTAGCTGTTGCCCGCTTGCTTGTGTAGGTCGGCAAGTTCCTCGGCTGTGTCTGGAGCAATGGTGCTCATGGAAATATGAATGGCATTCAGGGGTAGTGTTTTTAAAATACCCTCATCGCCGACAACGGTTTGTCTCAACACGGCATCATTGGCCAAAACAGTTATAATAAAATTTACACTTTTGGCGGCTTCGGCCGGAGAACCGCATTTGGTTATCGATGTCTGATCGAGCTCGTCGATTTTTGAAAGTGTACGGTTGTAAACCTGAAGATGGTAACCAGCGGCTATCAGGTTTTTGGCAATAGGGGTACCTAGGTTACCGAGGCCGATAAATCCAATAGTAGTTTTCATAGTGTAGTGAATTGGGTAATGTAGCTATTAGCTGATGTAATCTCTGTCTTCGTCGCTCAGGGTGCCGGAAGGTGGGCGTATGTCCGAACCTTCGTCGTGTTCGTGGTCGTAATCAGAAAACCGTTTTACCTTGCGCGGTCTGCCAACCCATATTCCCAACAGGAATGAAACTATTGAAAAGCCGGCCAGTAAAACCACTTTGGGCAAAAACACATCTGTAAACAGAATTGTGAATTTTACGGGCTCGGTATTCTGCATAATAATAACGGTTAGCAGAACTGTAATAACGATGCCTATTATGGTAGATATTCTCATGGTATATTTTTACTTCTGATACTAAAGATGCACTTTTTTAACAACCTGTAAAAGCTGCTTTTGTTGCCAGGGTACGGGTTTAAAATTGCAACATAGGAAAGGGGAAAAGCGTATACAAAAGCAAAAGATTTACCGCTTTATTTCATTTAAGTTAAATATAGGTCGCTTAAGATTGCACAAAAATATTTGATCTGCGCAACTTTTTTACAACGTTAAACACTTTTAATATTTGCTTAAAGTGTTTGTTCATTACACCAACTCTTCGCTCCATTCCAAGAAACTCAAAAAATAAATTTACTTTAATTAAGTGTATTTAAAATATTGATATATAAGTATATATAATGTATTTTTTATTTAATAACAAACAAATGCTAAAAATATTAGATTTTGTTATTTGAGATAAGTTATTTTATTTAAAGTAATGGTTTTTTTAAATTAACTATATAATTGATTGTTAATTGTTTATAATAAAATTATCTATTTGAATTTATGAATATTTTGGTGTTTTAAAGTGCTGTTTCATAGATTCTGAGAGTAGTTTTTGAGAAATTTATTACGAACGTACTTATACACTAAGCCTTATTGGGGAAATTGGGTTTATTGACGCGAGATCGAACAATTCGATTGGGGACTACAAACGATGAGTTACAGGTTAAGCTGTAGATTAACGTGCAGTTAAATAAGAGAACGCCGGATTTGACGGGGAAATTATCGGGAACGATACTTGCTGATCTGCTTTTGGGCGAAGGGGAAAAGAAAAACGGTTGAGAGAATAATCATCGCGCCTACCCAAAAACCGGCCGTCATAAGTTTCATTTCACCAAAGAACAGGAATGACATAATGATGCCATACACCGGTTCGAGGTTGGTAATGAGGGCCACCTTGAAAGCCGAAAACTCGCGCATTACAGATACCCCGGCAACGTATGCAAGTGATGTGCACACCGTACCTAAGATGATTAAGTATCCAATATCTGACATGCTCGGAATGCCCAGAGTGGCGAAGCCTCCGGTTACTAAGAGAAACAAATTGATCCAAAAGAAGGCGCCGACTAATTCGTAAAAAGCAATAATAGGAGCTTCTAATTTCTTTACAAACTTAGAGTTGATGATGGAAAAGAGGCTCGCCGCCACCGCACTACATAAGCCCATGATGATACCCTTAGTGTAGCGCGACTCGAATTTAAAGATCAAAATGATGCCAATGATGATTAATATCCCGGCAGTAATCTCAAGTTTAGAGGTTTTCTTTTTGTTGAATATGGGCTCAAAAACAGCCGTAAATAAAGTGATGGAGGAGAGGCAAACGAGCGATACCGATATGGTAGAAGCCTTGATAGAACCGAAGAATAAGATCCAATGTCCTCCTACTAACGCGCCCGTACACAATAGCTTGACAAGTGTTTTTATATCTATCCTAAAGGCAGTTTTATTGAATTTGAAATATAGAAAAAGCGTGCAGAAGGCGATAAGAACGCGGTACCAGACCAGGTTAATTGCAGTGATTTCGATGAGTTTTCCGAGGATGCCGGTGAACCCCCATATGAAAACTGTAAAATGCAAAATAAGCAGGTTTTTGTTTAAACCCGCGCCTTGTTGATCTGGTAATGGCATTGTTATTTTGGTGCTTTACGCAACAGGTAGTACCCCAGGGCACCAAAAGTTACGTTAGGAATAAATACAGCAATTAACGGCGGCATACCCCCTTTGGTTGAAAATACGGTTGCAAAACGGTCGACAATAATATAGGCAAAACATAAGAATATGCCTATACCTAATGGTAACCCAATGCCCCCGCGAACCTTGCGTGAGGAGATAGAAACGCCTATTAATGTTAATACGTATGATGAAAGCGGGTACACAAAACGACGATATTTCTCAAACAACATGTCTGTTAAAGCGCCTGTGCCTCGGGTTTGCTCGCGAGCTATGTTCTTGTTAAGTTCATTCATAGACATCGCCCTGTAAACATTGTCGTGTATCTCGAAGTCGCTGGGGCGCATATCAAGCACTGTGTCTTTTCTTGGTGCATTAAGTAGCTTTTCGTGTATGCCATTAACAAAACGCACCGAGTAATCTTGTAAAGACCATACGTGTTTAACCGAATCAAATACAATACGGTTGGCAACCAGTTTTTCTTTCAGATCATCACCCTTAAACTTCTCTAAAACAAAGTTATAGCCGGTATGTACCGTGTTGTCGTACGATTGCAGATATACATAAGTTCCCTTATCCAGTTGCATGTGCAGGTCGCTTTTGGTGGGGTCAACCTCGTTAAAATAAACGTTTTCGAAGGTTACATCCAACTTATTAGTGTAAGGTATCAGGTATATATTTGCGAAGAAGAATACAATGAATATCAACGAGGCCGACACGAAATACGGTCTCAGGAAACGGTTAAAACTGGCCTTACCACTTAGTATCGGTACAATTTCTGTTTGATTGGCCATCTTAGCCGTGAAGAAAATTACCGCTAAAAAGTTAATAAGTGGCAGCAAGAGGTTAGTGTAGAAGGGCAGGTAGCCGGCGTAGTACTGAAATATGATAGCATGAAGCGGTGCATTGTGCTTTAAAAAGTTATCAAGGTGCTCAGAAACGTCAAAAACGACTATAATTACCATAAAAAGCACAATGGTAAATGTAAAAGTACCCAGGTATTTTTTAATAATATACCAGTCGATAACCTTCAAATAGCGATCCAATAAACCCTTCATGCAATATTATAATCTTTGTGCTAAACGCTTAACCATCATGTTTTTCCAGTCGTAAAACTCGCCCGAGATAATCTTTTCGCGAGCTTCGCTAACCAGCCATAAATAAAAATGCAAGTTATGTAAAGTGGCTATCTGTGCACCCAATATTTCTTTAGATGTTAATAAATGCCTTAAATAACCTTTACTATACTCCCTATCCGACCATAAATCGCTATCAGCTTCAATTGGCGAAAAATCGTTCTTCCATTTCTCGTTACGCATGTTCAGGATACCGTCTTTAGTAAATAACATGCCGTTTCTGGCATTGCGGGTGGGCATTACACAGTCAAACATGTCAACACCCAGGGCAATATTTTCCAGTATATTAACCGGTGTGCCCACGCCCATTAAATAACGTGGTTTTTCTGTCGGTAATATATTGCAAACCAATTCGGTCATGGCATACATTTCCTCGGCTGGTTCGCCTACAGATAGGCCGCCTATGGCATTGCCCTCGCGTTCGAAAGAAGCAATTACTTCTGCTGATTTTACGCGAAGATCCTTATAAACAGAGCCTTGTACAATAGGGAAAAAGGTTTGGCTGTAGCCGTATTTTGGTTCGGTAGTGTCAAAACGGTCGCAGCAGCGTTTAAGCCAGCGGTGCGTCATGTCGATAGATCGGCGCGCATAATTGTACTCGCAAGGGTAGGGAGTGCATTCATCAAAGGCCATAATAATATCGCCGCCAATGGTACGCTGTATATCTATCGCATTTTCGGGGGTAAACAAATGTTTAGAGCCATCGATATGGGAGCGGAAAGTAACGCCCTCCTCCTTAATCTTGCGTACTTCTGTAAGAGAATAGACTTGATAACCGCCGCTATCCGTTAATATTGGCCTATCCCAGCCAATAAATTTATGCAATCCGCCTGCCTTTTCGAGCGTGTTTAAACCTGGGCGGAGATATAAATGATAGGTATTGCCCAGTATGATCTGTGCTTTGATATCATTTTTTAATTCGTGCTGATGTACTGCTTTTACCGTGCCCGCAGTGCCCACAGGCATAAATATGGGCGTTTTTATGGTTCCGTGATCGGTTGTTATTTCGCCTGCACGGGCTTTTGATAACGGATCTTGAGCTTGTAAATTAAATTTCATTGTAAGAATGCAAAAATAACATTTTCAGTCTTTTAATCCCGAATCATTATTTTCATAGTTAAGATTTTAATTCACAGTTTTTTTAACATTTTTGCCGCATATTATTTTCTGAGATTGGATATACAAATACAAGCGGCTTTATTGGGGGTATTAGGCATCTGTTTTATTGTTCAGATGGCCTATCTTTTAGGCTGGCAAAACAAGCTAAATAGCTATAAATCTGCGGAAGAGCTACCACAGACCGCTATCCCGGTTTCTGTAATTATAAGCGCACGCAACGAGTTTGAAAATTTGGGCAAATATCTACCCGGTATTCTTGAACAAAAGCACCCCGAATTTGAGGTTGTTGTTATAAACGATTGTTCGCAAGACGGTACGGCGGATTTGCTGGAAGAATTTGAAACTAAATATCCTCATCTTAAAATTGTTAACGTTACCGAGAGTCGTAAATTTAAAACCGGCAAAAAATTCGCGTTAACAATGGGCATTAAGGCCGCAAAGTATCCCAATTTATTGTTTACTGATGCAGATTGCGAGCCTTTGTCAGAAAATTGGGTCAGCAGAATGGCTGCTCATTTCGAAAATACCGAGACTGAAATAATACTTGGATACTCGCCGTATTATAAAAAAAGGGGTCTTTTAAACTCGCTTATCAGATTCGAAACTATTAAAACGGCTATAAATTACTTGTCTTCAGCCCTAAAAGGCGATCCGTACATGGGAGTTGGCCGTAATATGGCTTATCGTAAGGAATTGTTTTTCAGTGCCAAAGGATTTGCGTCACATATGCACATCTTGTCGGGCGATGATGACCTGTTTGTTAATCAGAATGCTACAAAATATAATACCGTAGTAGAGGCAAGTCCCGAATCTTTTGTTTTTAGCGAACCTAAAACCAGCTTTGGAAGCTGGTTTCGCCAAAAAAAGCGCCATATGGGCGCTGGTAAGCTTTATAAGGGGAAACACAAACGCCGGTTAAGCCTTGATGCTATTACTGGCTTCCTATTCTACGCCCTGTTTTTTGCCTGTTTGGCATTTAAACCAGCGCTGTTCATTGCGTTCATTTTATTTGTTTTGCGTTGGGTGGCACAGATATTGGTTTATAGAAAACAATTTACTACTTTACGAGGTAAAGACTTTGTTTGGTACATGCCAATAGCCGACGCCTTATACTACTTGTACGTCAATGTTTTTGGCCTGGTTGGATCACTAATTAAAACTAACCAATGGAAGTAAATAATCATTTCACCGAGAATGCCAAGAACGATTTCCAGCTTGTGCTTAAAGCACGGGAGGGAGACCAGAAAGCCTATGCGAGTTTAATGCAGCGGTATAAAGATTCTATTTACTTTATGGCGCTTAAAATGGTTAATAATAAGGAAGATGCGATGGATCTCACCGTTGAAACCTTTGCCAAAGCATTTGACAAACTCGATAAATATCAACCCGATTTTGCTTTCAGTACCTGGCTGTTTAGAGTTGCCACCAATAATTGTATCGATTTTATCCGCAAAAAGAAACTGAATACCATGTCTTTACATGGTATGGTTGATGATGATGGAGACGAACGGCCAATGCAAATCGCAGCGGATGAACTGAACCCGGAAGAATTTTCGATCAAAAAACAACAAACTCAGGAACTTAAAGCGCTGGTAGACAGTTTGCCACCCCGATATCGCAACCTTATAACCCTGCGCTATTTTGACGAGCTGAGCTATGAAGAGATCTCTACACAGCTGAGTTTGCCCCTTGGTACGGTTAAAGCTCAACTTTTTAGGGCTAAATATCTGCTGGGTAATATCATAAACCGCCGAAACAAAAATGACCTCTGATCTGATTCTGCAATATTTTCCTGATCTGACACCGGCTCAACTGCAGCAATTTGCCCAATTACAAGGCCTGTACGAGCATTGGAATAGCCAAATTAACGTAATATCGCGTAAAGATATCGATCAGCTTTATGAGCGGCACGTACTGCATTCTTTAGGTATAGCTAAGGTAATGAGCTTTTTGCCTGGTGAAAGTGTGCTTGATGTTGGGACAGGAGGAGGCTTTCCTGGAATTCCGCTGGCCATCTTGTTTCCCGAAACACAGTTCTACCTGGTTGATTCTATTGGTAAAAAGATAAAGGTTGTTCAGGAGGTAGCCAAGGCCTTGGGGCTTACTAATCTGCGCGCTGCGCATTTGCGCGCGGAGCAGGTAGACGAGAGGTTTGACTTTGTGATTTCACGTGCTGTAACCCGTTTAAAGGAGTTTTATCCGTGGGTTAAGGATAAATTTAACAAGCAATCCAAAAATACTTTGGCTAATGGTATCTTATACCTTAAAGGGGGAGACTTGGTAGAAGAGATAGCGGAGTCGCGTTTACCGGTTAAGCGCTATGACCTGAAGAACTATTTTAAAAGTGAATTTTTTGATACCAAACAAGTAATCTACGTTAAAGTATAACCATCTTTATAGATAAATAGAATGAGAAAGCCTGACCAGTCACTGGTCGGGCTTTCTCATTTTTGTATGGTTTGTATCCTTGCGATAACCCGCAGTATGGGCGGGAATTATTTTTTTATTCAATTCTCAGGCGCTTAAATTTATTTCATAAAAATCTATTTTAAAATTGCTTATAAGCTTTATCTAATCTTATAGTTTAAATAGATAATGCGATTTTTAAAATTGCCTCGCTATTAATCTTTGTTATTTCTTCCCTCGTTCCGAAAGCAGGATCAGTTCTGCCAGATCGGTTATGTTCAGTTGCTTTTCTTTGGCAAGGTAGGAGATGAGCTCCTTTACCGAATCATTAAAGAAAGTCTTCAATAACTTATCAAAAGCCAGTTTCTTGTATTCATCAGCACCTATAAGGGGATGGTATACATGCGATGTTCCATAGGCCTTATGGCCAACAAATCCTTTCCCTTCTAATACCCTTACCACCGTGGAAACGGTTGTATAGGCCGGTTTTGGCTCCGGCATCTTCGCTAAAACGTCTTTAACGATGCCTTCTTTTAATTGCCACAGGATTTGCATTACCTGCTCTTCTGCTTTGGTTAACTCCTTCATTTTGCTCAAAAATAGCAACTATATCCATAGTTTAATGTAACTATAAGGATAGTTTTGTTACTATTTTTATAGTTTAGAATGAGTGTTTTGCTACTATTTCTATAGTTTGAGAACTATTAATGTAGTTTGTTGGTGCTTATATAATTGAAATACAGTTATTTAATCAAAATATTGCCTTTTAAACACCGAATCAGTACTTTGGGAATACTATGTCCCTTATCCACCAACTCGCCCTAACGTTTATTAAAAACATTGGCCCTGTACTGGCAAAATCTATGGTTGCCTACGCAGGAAATGAAGAAAATGTCTTCCTTATACACCCCTCTAAGCTTGGAAAAGTGCCTGGAATAGCTGCTAAAACCATTCAGCAAATAGACTTTAAATCGGCCCTTGAGCGGGCTCAGCAGGAGGCTGAATATGTTACTAAGCATAATATAGATGTGATCTTTTATACCGATCCACGGTATCCTAAGCGCCTAAAGGCATGTAACGACGCGCCTGTGCTATTATACGCACGCGGGGATATGGATCTTAATACACAACGCGTTATAAGCGTGGTGGGCACGCGTAAAGCTACTGCATATGGTAAAGACCTTTGCAGGGAGCTTGTTGAGGAGCTGCACAGCTATGGGGCTTTGGTGGTTAGTGGTTTGGCTTATGGTATCGACATTGCGGCCCATAAAGAGTGCCTTAAATTAAATGCACCTACTGTAGGCGTGCTTGGACATGGGCTCGATAGGTTATATCCTGCTGCACATCGCTCTATTGCCGACAAAATGATGCTCAATGGAGGGCTTTTAAGTGAGTATCCTTCTGGTACACTACCGGACAGGGAGAACTTTCCAGCGCGGAACAGGATTGTGGCAGGCATGGCTGATGCTACCATTGTTGTAGAGGCCGGTATTAAGGGCGGAGCGCTAATTACAGCTGAAATAGCTAATTCCTATAACCGCGATGTATTTGCATTCCCTGGGCGCGTTAATGATGAGTTTTCGGAAGGGTGTAATTACCTTATCAGGCATCATAAAGCAGGGCTGCTAACTAACGCTGCTGATTTGGCCTTTACATTAGGCTGGGAGAAGGGAGAGCAAGCTATTAAGAAACCCAACCAGCTAATGATGGCAATGGATCTAACGGCAGATGAGCGGCAAATTATGGAAGTGTTAGGGCAAAGCCCATCTATCGCTATAGACGAGCTTACCCTTAAAATAGGCATGCCGATCAGCTTGCTAAGCATGAACCTGCTAAACCTCGAAATGCAGGGCTTTATACGCTCCCTGCCGGGTAAGGCATATTGTATCAGCTAAGATCAATTTGGCTCGTTAAACCAGCTAATTTTGCCTGTATCGGCTGATATGGCATTCCAAATATCTGTATCGAATATAAGGAGCGCCGCAGCGCAGGTATCAAGGTTGCAATAATCTCCGGTGAGGTAAGTAATTATGTAGCTTAGACCCGGATTATGGCCCGAAAGGGCCACAAAATCATACTGGTTTGGAAATTGGTTGATCATCTTCAGTAAGGCGCTTTCTGAGGCTTCATATACTTCATCAATAAAACCCAATTCAGGTAAATCAAGATGTTTTGCAACGATCTCCGCAGTGGTTTTGGCCCGCAAAGCCGGGCTGGTAAACATTTTTTGTGGTATCAATCCCTCGGTTTCCAGCTTTTTGGCGAGTTGCTCGGCATCTTTAATGCCTGATTTTTTTAGCGGGCGATCAAAATCTTCGTAATCACTATCGTGAGAGGCCTTGGCGTGCCTGATTATTAGTAACTTTTTCATAGGCAAATAATTACTATTCAAATAAGTACCCTAAACTAACGGTTAATAAACGATTTTTGATGCTCGATGTTCCGGTATCAAGTGATGGTTGCGATGCGATATTTTTAAGCCCCAAAGCATACCGGATATCGAATAACAAATGATTGTTAAGCTCTAAACCGGTTGTGAAGTTAAGGCCTGCATCGTAGCGTTGCACGTCTTTATCTTTTCCAAACTCGAGTTTTTCTGATGATACGCTGTTAGGGGTTTCAAACTTATACTTGCCGCTTAACGCATAGGCAGCGTAAGGCCCTCCGCCTAAATAGATCATACCCAAACCCGGAAAATTGAACTTTTTGATGAGGTTAACGGGAAGATCAAGGTAGGTAATCTTAGGGGTAGTGGTAATGCCATCTTCGATAATTTCGGCCCCACGGTTATTGATGCCTAATGTTGTTTGGATATCAAACTGATGTGGCAGGCTGTATCTTACTATGCCGGCAAAGTTTAAAGTAATTATTGAATTAACAGATATAATATCTTTATTATTAATACCTTGATCTGCAATTCCTCCACCTGCTTTTACCCCCCAACTAAATTTCTGGCCGTAACAGTTAATAGTTAAAATGCTGAACAGACAGACTAGAATGTATTTCATGTTATATCTTAAAATCATTGATTGGCAAAATTTATTAAGGGTTGTTCTGGCATTTCGTTCATGCATTTAAAGTGGCCCAGCGGGCACTGCGACAAGCCGAATTTAGAGCATGGTCTGCAAGGTAATTCTATGCCCGCCACCAGCGCATCTTTAACCTGGTAGGGTTGTACACCCAATAGTTCCGGTACGGTACCTCCCCAAACGGAGGCTATAGGCCTGTCGAACGCCTCGGCGATGTGGGTTAAACCTGTATCGAAACCAATAATGTTGACAGCGTTGGCTACTAAAAAAACAGATTCATCCAGCGATGTAATACCACAGGCATTGTAAGCTTTATCTCCCAAGGCAGCAGCTACGATATCGCCATTGGCTTTTACATCGTTACCACCTAAAAGTAAAACAGGTTTTTGTATCTGTCTACAAATGTTGATGATCTTTTCATTAGGCATCCTTTTGGTAAAATGTGTAGCGCCGATAACAAAAGCAACATAGCCCGATTGGTGGCTTAGAGGCACCAGATCAGCTAACTGATGTTGCTTTTTGATATAATAGTCAATCGGCCGGCCATCATTGCTTATACCCAAAAACTTAACCGTTTTCAAATAACGATCCACCAGGTGAATCGGCTCAATCAACTTTAAATTGAATTTGAGGCTAAGCCATTTTCGAATGCGCTGCTTATCGTAAGTGGAAGATTTAATGCCGGTGCGCAACTTAATTAACGAAGTACGCAGGTTGCTATGCAGATCGATAATGTAATCGTATTTCTCTTGTCTAATTTCTTGAATGGTATCACTCAGCTTCTCTTTTAAAAGGAGTAACTTATCCAGATGCGGGTTGGCATCGTAAATGTATTTGAAGGCAGGCTTGGTTAAAAAGTGGATCTCAGAATCTGGCAATTGCTGCTTAAGGCAACGTACCACCGGAGTGGTATAAATAATGTCGCCCATTGAGCTAAACCGGATCACCAGTATCTTCATATGCTATCGCCTCAGGAAGTTTGGGTCCTGATTTTGTTGATTATTGAGGTAGATGAATACCCTTCGACAAAATTAATAGTTTTTACTTCACCGCCATTGGCCATTACTTCTTTAGCCCCAACAATATTTTCGATGGTGTAGTCGCCGCCCTTTACGAGTATATCTGGCATAATGGCGTTGATAAGATTGGCTGGGGTATCTTCCCCGAAAATAACAATGGCGTCAATAAAAAAGAAAGCGCTTAGCAGCAAAGCCCGGCTATCCTGATGGTTAACTGGTCGGCTTTCACCCTTTAATCTTTTAACCGAAGCATCGGAGTTAAGACCTATGATGAGCTTATCGCCCAGTTCGGCAGCCTGTGCCAGGTAGGTGATGTGTCCTGTATGTATCAAATCGAAAACCCCATTGGTAAACACGAGCTTTTGTCCATCCGCTTTCCATTGGGCTACTTTTTGAAGTAGAGCCGGAAGTGTGCATACCTTATTAACCAATGTAGTTTCTATACTGCTCACGTTAAATTAATAGTTTAATTAAATTGTATATTTATTTGAATACTAGTATTTTGACGTTTTATTTTTGCATATCAGCAATGATTTCTTCTACAGATGCTGTTGCGTTGCCTACATGTTTTATCACAATTGCTGCGGCGTGGTTGGCCACTTCACTGGCTTCCTCAATTTCTAAACCTTGTGCAATAAAGTAGGCAATGGTTGCCAGCACCGTATCACCGGCTCCGGTTACATCAAATACTTCAGTAGCTTTTACCGGGAGTAACTGATAGGCTAGTTCGCTTAAAATTACCATCCCTTCTTCGGATAAAGTAACGATCAAATAGTCGACGGCGGTTTCATCAAAAATGATCTTCGCTGCTTTTTGCAGATCTTCCAGGTTATGAATCTTTTCGGACTTTGCTGCTTCGGCCAATTCCTTACGGTTGGGTTTGATAATAAATGAACCCTTGTATTTAGAGTAATCCAATCCCTTCGGATCAACAATTACCTTTTTGCCATCGGCTTTAGCAGCAGTAATTAAACTTTGCGTTAGCGATGGGGTGAACAATCCTTTGTTGTAATCGGAAAACAAGACGATGTCGGCTTGCGCTATACTGTCTTTTAACGTTTCAGAAATCTGCTCTTCTAAATCAGCATTAACCGGATTGGTAACTTCTCTATCAATACGTACCAGTTGGTGATTGCCGGCTAATACCCTCGTTTTAACGGTGGTGGGGCGGGTGTTATCTGTAATTATCGCATGAGTATCGATCCCATCCCCCTGTAATATTGATAATAATTGTTCGCCATGCGTGTCATTACCAATAAGACCGCCAATAGTAACTTTAGCACCTAGTGCCAAAAGGTTTTTAGCAACATTAGCTGCACCGCCAAGGGTAACAGATTCGCGTTTCACGTTTACAATTGGTACCGGCGCCTCGGGCGAAAGCCGGGTAGCCTCGCCCCAGATATACTGGTCGATCATCAGATCACCAATTACCAATATGTTGGGCTGCTGCTGCTTTTGCCTTATGGTGTTAACTTTATCTAATAACATTGATATTTATTGAATACCGCTTAAACTATGCTTTCGGCTTTTTATTATTAAAAATTTCTGTTATTTGCTGTAGGTTCATAGCATTTAAACATTGTTCAGCGCTTAAACCGCCTTTGCGGGCCACCAATACACCATATTTCATGTCGTGGAACCCTTCATTTCGGTGTGCATCGGGGTTAATGGATAGCATCACACCTTTATTAAGTGCATACGATTGCCAGCGCCAATCGAGATCTAACCTAAGTGGATTGGAGTTGATCTCGATAACTACATTATTTGCCGCACAAGCGTCAATTACTTTTTTATAATCAATGTCGTACCCTTTACGGGTAAGCAATAGTCTGCCGGTGGGGTGCCCTAATATCGTAGTGTACGGATTTTCGATGGCTTTGATTAGGCGCTCGGTTGCCTTTTGTTCATCCATCTTAAGGTTGGAGTGAACTGAGGCAACAATAAAATCGAATGTTTTCAGGATCTCATCCTCATAATCCAAAGACCCATCATACAATATATCAGCTTCGATGCCTTTGAATATATGGAAGCCGTCTAACTTTTTATTGAGCTGATCTATTTCTTCGTGTTGCTGTAATACGCGTTCTATACTTAACCCCTTAGCGTAGAAAGCGCTTTTGCTATGATCACTGATACCCAAATACTCCAGTTTGAGTTGATCGCGACAATACAAGGCCATTTCCCCTAGCGTATTTACACCGTCGCTCCAGGTACTGTGATTATGGAGAGAACCTTTTAAGTCGCCTAAAGTGATGAGTTGTGGTTGTACAGGTCGATTTAAAATATCTTTTCCTTCGCGTAGCTCAGGATGAATCCACGGCAGTCCAGCTTTTTCGTAAATGATTTCCTCGCTTTCGGGTTGAAGTATATCATCAACAATCCGGGCCAGTACGGCTTCAACATGTTCTTCGGTACCCGTTTGTACAAAAAGCTCTTTAAAGTATTTGTGTTTCGGAACGCAGATAAGTTCTACTAATAGGCCATTCTCCAACTCCCCATTCAGTCGGCAGTCGTCAACAACCAGATTCTTTAATAGATCTGAACCCTTGAGTGCATCAATGCCTATTTCTGCATCGCGCGTGCCAATAACAATTGAGAGTTCGTTAATGATATCGTTGCGACGGCGGTACTGTCCCGAAAACTCGATCAGCGCACCCGGCATAAAAGCTTTGATCTGGTCCATCAGTTCTTCGGCCTCTGCCTCAACCTGCGCGTAAAGGAAGCTGCCATTGCTGGCCATGCGGAACTCTAATACCTTCCGAATTTCTTCCTGTGTTTTTAAACCGAAGCCTTTGGCTTCAATTAAACGGTTTTCGTTACAGGCGTATAGCAATTCACCAATATTTTCAATACCTAAGTCGTGCCATATTATGCCGATCTTTTTAGGGCCGATGCCTTTGATGCCCAGCATTTCTACAATGCCTTCTGGTGTTGCGGCCAATAGGTCGGTTAAGTCGGTTATGCTTCCATTTTCAAGTAGTTCTGCAATCTTAGCTGCCGTGCTTTTGCCCAGGCCATCTATCTTTTCCATTTCGGCTAAAGATTTACCAGCTATAGGAAAGGGCAGTTTATCAACTTTAAAAGCCGCATTGGCAATAGACTTAATCTTAAACGGATTTTCGTCATGCAATTCCATTAGTTGCGAAAGCAACCTAAGTGTACGCGCTATCGGTTTATTTTCCATATTGGTTTGCCGTAAAAATACAAAAGCCACCCAAATGAGTGGCTATAGTTAATAATTAATTATCGGCTGTTATTGTTTACGTTAACAGCCGATAATGTAAAATTGTTACTTTATGGTGATTACATAAGGCATACGGGCCTGCGGTGTACGCATCATATTTTGCAAACCCTTCACTTGCTCGTAGTACTTAAAGTTTTCGCCAAGCTCAGATTGTATCGCTCTTGTTTTCATTTCGGCACTAAAACCAGCGCCAAATTTATTGAAGATACTTTTTTGTTCGGGGTAGGTGACAACTTTATAGTCTGTTATTTTAGCTTTTCTGGCCGCAGACTCAATGGCGTCATTAATGTTCCCCAAACGGTCAACCAAACCTAACTTTAACGCTTGCGAACCTGTCCACACGCGGCCTTGACCAATACTGTCTATATAAGACTGCGTTTTATGACGCCCTTCGGCTACGGCTTTAGTAAAATCGTCATAACCGTGATTGATCTGCGTTTGCAGTATGGCGCGTTCTTCTGGCGTAAGCGGGCGGCTGATATCGCCAAGATCAGCAAACTTGCCGGTCTTTACGCCGTCGAAGGTTACACCTAATTTATCGTTGAAGAATTTTTGCATATTAGGCAGAATAGCGAAAATACCTATCGAACCCGTAACAGTGTTTGGCTCGGCGATAATTGAGTCGGCTGCGCAAGCAATATAATAGCCACCAGAAGCAGCATAATCGCCCATCGATACGATAACCGGCTTCACCTTGCGGGTAAGCACAATTTCGCGCCATATCACTGCCGATGCCAGTGAACTACCGCCCGGTGAGTTTACACGCAGTACTACAGCTTTAACTTTATTGTCTAAACGTACTTTACGGATAGCTGCAGATACTTTGTCAGAACCGATGCTGTTATCATCACCATCACCACCGTTGATTTCGCCCGAAGCGTATATCATCGCAATACGTCTGTCTGATGATCCTTCATCGTCTTTTTTGTCGCTGGCAGCTTTGGTATAGTCGTCAATACTGATGCTATTCAGATCTTTATTATGTTTAACACCGGTACGGTCTTTCAAATCGTCCAATACTTCATCTTTATATTTAAGGCCGTCAACCAGTTTGTATTTTAAAGCGTCTTCCGGATACTGGATTTTAAGATTGCTGGCAATACTTTTTAATGAATCAACATTTAAATGGCGGCTATTGCTTATACCTTGCAAAAAGTAATCATACAGCGAGCCCATATAAGAGGTAACCTGCTCGCGATTGGCATCGCTCATTTTGGTGAGCACAAAAGGCTCAACCGCGCTTTTGTAAGTGCCTACTTTAATAACCTGCACTTCTACCCCCAGTTTATCAAGCGTCCCTTTCAGAAAAGTAATTTGCGAACTAAAGCCGCTGAAATCGAAAATGCCCTTTGGGTTGATATAGACTTTATCGGCAACAGATGCCAGGTAATAAAAACTTTGTGTATAGATCTCAGCATAGGCTACAATAAATTTGCCCGATTTCTTGAAATCGATCAGCGCTTTGCGAATCTCTTCTGTAGTAGCCTGGCCCGAAAGCATGTAGCTTTGACTTAGATAAATACCTTTAATGTTATCGTCTGTCTTGGCCTTTTTAATATTGGCCAGAATATCATTTAAGCCGATGGTTTTATCGGTATCAAAACCTAAAAAGCTTAAACCGGCAAGCGGGTTATTAGGGGTGCGCTCTGTAATAGGGTGATCGATAGCAATACTTAGCACAGAGTTTGACTCCACTGTTTCGCTTTTATCACCGCTGGCCGAGGCCACAATACCTATCAGAACGAAGATCAGAATAATTGTTGCAAAAATTAGTCCGACGATGGTGGCTAATACAAATTTGAAAAATTGTTTCATTAAGTGGTATAAATCTTTTTATCTATGCAAACTTAGCAAATAAGCTATGTTAATGTTTAGAACCCGTTATATAATATTTGTTACAACATGATTAAGGTTTTTTTGTTATTGGGAAGTAACCTGGGCGATAGGCAACTTTTTCTGAAACAGGCCATTAACGGCATAAAAAATATTGCTGATGTGGTAAAAGTATCGTCGATATATGAAACCGAAGCGTGGGGAAAGGAGGGAGAGCCTGATTATTTAAATCAGGTAGTGATAGTAAAAACGGATATGTTGCCAAGGGCGATGCTAAAAAAAATACTCGACCTCGAACTTTCTTTGGGTAGGCAGCGGAATGAGAAGTGGGGATCGCGTACCATCGATATCGATATTTTGTTTTACGGCGAAATGGAGATCAATGACGACCCTGACCTAACTGTGCCTCATCCGAGATTGCATGAAAGAAGATTTACTTTAGAACCTTTAGCAGAATTGGCCCCTGATTTTGTGCACCCTTTATTAAAAAAGACTATCTTACAATTGAAAAGTGAGCTTACCGATAGCTTGATTGTGAAAAAGTTATAACTTTGAATATAATACTAATAATACCTCTTATGGCTGATAACCAAGACCTTGATCTGACCTTTTTATACGAGATAGCCGACGGCAGTAATGAGTTTATCGTGGAGTCGATAGATATGTTTATGCAACAATCACCTGAATTACTGCACCTTATAGATACTGCTATTACTGCAAACGATTGGCCGGCCGCCGCTGCTTCTGCTCATAAATTAAAACCTAATCTGGGTTTCTTCGGCATGCTGGAGAGCCAGACTGCTATGCAAGAAATAGAGCACCTGGCAAAAACCGGTGCACCCGATGTGCACCTGATTACCACTAAGTTTAACGAAGTAAGAAGCGTAATTACAGGTAACCTGCGTAAACTTCAACAAATAAAAACAGAGGCCGCAGCGCAGCTTTAAACAGCTTTTATTTCAAAAGTGTAACTTTCCATAATAAGGTTAGCTAACAGGCTTTTGCAGGCTTGTTCAACCTTAGCATGGGCTACCTCTGCACTTTCTGCATGGATCTCTAAAGAGATATGTTTACCGATACGGATATTATCGATTTCGGCCAAACCCAGGTTTTTCATACTTCCTGAAACTGCTTTTCCTTGTGGATCAAGAATTTCTTTTTTTGGCATTACGTCTATTTCGGCCTGGAATTTTGTCATTTGGCTATTCTTCTGAATTGGATTACTGATAGGGCGATATACATAAGTATAACGACCGGAACTGCGGCAAATTTAAAAAATAGAATCAAAATAGCCGAGAATAATAGCAGTAAATACCTGAATATATTTGTGTTGAAATCGCGGTTCTTAAACTTAAGCGACATAAGCGGCATTTCTGCTACCAGTAAAGCACACATTATCAATACAAAGCACGATAAAAAGTATGGATTGAGGATATAGTCTGTAAAGAATGAATTATGCTCACGCAGTATTAAAGGGAATGATGCAATGAGTATTGCATTGGCTGGAGTGGGTAAACCTATAAAGTTTTCTGCCTGACGGGTATCAATATTGAATTTAGCTAACCTTAACGCCGAAAATACCGGCAGTAAGAAAGCAATAAAATTAAGTATACTGCTAACGTGGTCTATCTGCGGAGCCTGTAAGAAAAGCTCATACAGTATTACAGAAGGCAAAACACCAAAGCTAACCATATCGGCCAACGAATCCAGATCTTTGCCTATGCCCGAAAATGATTGTAGTACACGGGAGGCTAGTCCGTCGAAAAAGTCAAATATAGCGGCCAAAAATATACAATAGGAGGCAACCACCAGGTTGTCCTGAAACGCAAATACTATGCCTACGCACCCACAAAACAAATTAGCGCAGGTAATTGCGTTAGGTAAGTGCTTTTTTACTCGTCTCTTCATCCGATTGTAAATATAGCAACCTATTATTAAGGTTTTATGAACTTAAGTGTTTTAATCTTAGTTCATAAAACCTTAATTTTTTTACGAATTCATTGAAATAAGGAATTCTTCGTTGGTTTTGGTGCCACGGATCTGCGCTTGTAAGAACTCCATAGATTCTTGAGAGTTCATGTCCGCCAGGTGGTTACGTAATATCCAGATGCGTTGAAGGGTCTCGCGATCCAATAATAAATCGTCGCGACGGGTGCTCGATGCGGTAAGATCAATAGCAGGGAATATACGTTTGTTAGATAATTTACGGTCTAACTGAAGCTCCATGTTACCGGTTCCTTTAAATTCTTCAAAGATAACCTCATCCATTTTAGAGCCGGTTTCTGTAAGCGCCGTAGCGATAATGGTTAACGAACCGCCATCCTCAATGTTACGGGCCGCTCCAAAAAAGCGTTTAGGCTTGTGTAACGCATTGGCATCAACACCACCCGATAATATTTTACCAGATGCAGGGGCTACTGTATTGTAGGCACGTGCCAAACGGGTAATTGAATCCAATAGGATAACCACATCGTGTCCGCACTCTACCATACGTTTTGCTTTCTCCAACACAATGTTGGCAATTTTTACGTGGCGTTCTGCAGGTTCGTCAAATGTTGATGAGATAACCTCAGCACGTACACTGCGCGCCATATCAGTCACCTCCTCTGGGCGCTCGTCTATTAGCAGGATGATTAGGTATACCTCGGGGTGGTTTTTAGCAATTGCATTGGCCACATCCTTTAATAACATGGTTTTACCTGTTTTAGGTTGAGCCACAATTAAACCACGCTGTCCTTTACCGATAGGTGAGAACAGGTCCATAATACGGGTTGATTGATTTCCCGGGTCAGTAAACAGGTTTAATCTTTCTTGCGGGAAAAGCGGCGTTAAGTGATCGAAAGGAACACGGTCGCGCACTTCAGCAGGTATACGGCCGTTAATGGCTTCTACACGTACTAATGGAAAATATTTTTCGCCTTCTTTTGGAGGACGGATGCTTCCGCGAACGGTATCACCTGTTTTTAAGCCAAACAATTTAATCTGCGACTGTGAAACGTAAATATCATCCGGAGATGTTAAATAGTTATAATCTGACGAACGTAAAAAGCCATAACCATCTGGCATGATCTCCAATACACCTTCGTTTACGATAACATTATCAAAATCAAGATTTATTGCAGGTTCCTGCTGTTTTGACTGATTGTTGTTGCCACCGTTTCCGTTACCGGTATTGCCATTGTTGGCAAAACGTTGTTGTTTTTCGAAACGTGGCTGGCGTACTTCGGGTGCAACAGGTGCATCAGTTTTAGGCGTAAATTCACGTTCGATGGTATCTTCTGTAGCTTTAGGCGCAGCTGTTGTTACAACAGTTCTTTGTCTTTTAGGGGCTTCAGGCGCAGGTTCGCCATCAAACAAGGTTGATTCTACCGCTGTGTTGTCCTGATTTTCTTTTTTTGTTTTAACACTGCGTGCTCTTTTGCTGCGCGGTTTATCGTCATCGCCTTCTGCATCGGCAGAGGTTACGTCTGTATCTTTAGTAATTTCTGCATAATTATCAGATAGCGCACTCTGCTGGGCGCGTGCTTGCTCTATGAGCGCATTTTGCTCGCTTATGCGGACAATAAGCTGAGGCTTACGTAGTTCGTCAGCTTCGGCAATGCCCATACTTTTAGCTATCTGGCGTAACTCAGACACGAGTTTGTCATTCAATTCAATTGTATCCGACATGGGAGGAATTATAGTTCAAAAAGGAATTTTAAATTAAGAAGTTCGCCTGCAATCTGCCTAGCAAAAACCAAGTGTTCGTATTATTGTAAATCTGTATAAACTGGGATATTGATCGTTTCTCAGATACAAGAAAACTTTGTCAGGAAAACAATGCAATTGTACTATTAATATTATTTATTTCAAAATTTTTGAAAAATATATACATTCAGACAACACTTCCGGTTATTTTTAGTTTTTTTGATCTCTGAAAAAACATAAATTCTTCTCTGCATGCTGTCCAGATCGCAACTTATAGAACAGATTAAACGAAAAAAAACGTTTTTATGTATCGGCCTCGATCCTGATGTTGAAAAAATTCCAGCTTTTCTACGTGATCACGCTGACCCGGTGTTAGAATTTAATAAACGCATCATCGACGCAACAAAGGATCTATGTGTGGCCTATAAGCCAAATTCGGCGTTTTACGAGAGCAGAGGCATAAAAGGGTTGCAAAGTTTAATAAGCACTTATAATTATTTGCCTAAGGATTGTTTAAGCATTATCGATGCCAAAAGAGGTGATATAGGTAATACATCAGATCAGTATGCGCAGGCATTTTTTAATGAAGAAGCATCTGGAATGGGGTTCGATGCTATTACCGTTACGCCTTATATGGGTAACGACAGCGTAACGCCCTACCTTAAATACGAGGGTAAATGGGTAATTATTTTAGCGCTTACCTCGTCGGCAGGCAGTAAGGATTTTCAATATTTGCCAACAGAAGGCGGTCATTTATACGAAGCGGTGATCCAAAAAGCCAATACCTGGGCCAGTGCCGACCGTTTAATGTACGTTGTAGGTGCCACCAAAAGGGAAGAATTTACCAATATCCGCAAATTTGCGCCTGATAACTTTTTGCTGGTACCCGGCGTAGGCGCACAGGGTGGCAGCCTGGAAGACGTATGTAAATATGGGATGACCAAAGATTGTGGCCTGTTAGTTAACTCATCGCGCGGTATCATTTACGCCTCTAATGGTGAAGATTTTGCAGAAGCTGCCCGTGCCGAAGCTTTGAAGCTGCAACAACAAATGCAGGCAGAGCTTGAGAAAGCGGAAGTTATTTAGTTGCAGGTTTTAAGTAGCAATCCTTTACATACGCCATTGCGAGGAACGAATAGTTCACGCCGGCTCAATAAACAACTGCTTGTAATGCGGATATTTCGCTTGAATATTCGTTCGCATTTCGTCTATTGCAGTCGTAATATCTTGACTTTTAACGTCTTGTTTGAAATTTACTTTAATGGCGATAATTACCTCTTCGGGTGCGAGGTATGACGCCATTTGCTTAACCACCCTATTCACCATAGCGTGGCTTTCTGTAATTTTAATTACGTCCTGTAGTTCGCTCGCATCGGGTGTTTCGCCCATTAATAAGCTGCGGCTTTCGCGAACCAGTATTATGGCCACAGCGGTAAGCAACAAGCCGATCAATATAGAGGAAATGCCATCAAAATAAGGGTTCTGCAGTAGCTGACCCAGAAAAATGCCGATAAAAGCAATGAGTATACCAATTACGTCGGCAGCATCTTCAAACAACACAACGAAGGTGGTGGGATCTTTGCTTTCTTTTACGGCCTGCCAAAATGGAGTACTGCCTCGTTGGCGATTAAATTCTTTCATGGCTGTAATAAAAGAGAGCCCATCAAAAGTAAAAGCGATGGATAGTACGATGTAGTTCCAGATAGGATTTTTCACCTGCTCAGGATTCATAAGGTGTTCGATACCCTCGTAGATAGAAAAGCCGCCGCCCATGGCAAAAAACAGTAACGACACCACAAACGACCAGAAATAAAGCTCCCTCCCGTATCCGAAAGGTCGTTTTTCATCCGCTGGCTTCTGGCTGCGGCTAATACCCAAGAGTAATAGAACTTCGTTGCTGGTGTCAACGAGAGAGTGAATACCTTCGGAAACCATAGCCGAGCTGCCGGTAAATACCGCGGCAGCCAGTTTTGTAATGGCAATACCAAGGTTAGCTGCTAAGGCAGTATAAATAGGTGTTTTAGATGCGGACATTATAAATGATTGAATCTGCTTAGGCGTAAGGGGATAGCTAAGCTTGTGATATTAGTGTTTAAGCAAATATAATAGTTGGTAGCTAATAGTTGACGGTTCGTAGAAATACAGAATGCTAATAACTAACTCAATCCTTCACCTATTCACAACTATCATAGGCCTGCATAGTAGTCGTAGCCATTTTCGGCCCAGTAATCTGGCGGGCGTTGGTTGCTAAAATAAAGTGTACCTATTCGTTTTAGATTTTTAATGCCATATTTTACCGGTATGATCAAGCGAAGAGGGTAGCCGTGATCTTGCGATAGCGGTTTGCCATTCATCTCGTAGCAAAGTAGGGTTTGAGGGTGCATGGCGCTGGCCATGTCTATACCGACATAGTACTTATTATCAGGGGTGTGCAAGCCAACGTATTCCATTGCAGCCTGTTTATCCAACTGATAATGCATCATAAAATCGCTGAATTTTACCCCGCCCCAATGCATAATCTGGTCCCAGCCTTCTACGCATTTAAAATCTATTACGTGTTCGGTTTTAGGGAGTGATTTTAAATCGTCCAGTGTGACTTTAAGAATATTCCCTGGCGACGTAATTACCTCTATCCAGTTGTTGGCATCAGTTCCCTTTAAACCAATATCGCCATTAACCCTTGGCACTTTGGCCGCCACCGAAAGAGGGTAAGTTTTAGCCATGTGGCCTGCAGGTAATGTTTTGTTAAACACCTGTTCGTTGGCGTTCAGTACATTTCGCAAGGCCTTGCGTGCACCACCTGTAATACCTTTAGGTTCAATGGGATCATTATAAAGTGCTTTCCATCCAAAAAAGGCGGCTACGCCAGATACCCCAAATGTCAGAAACGATAGAAAGGTGCGGCGGTTAATGGTTTTGTTATCAGCCAGTTCGCCCTCGGTAAAGCGTTTAGTATCGATTTTATTTGGCTTTGGCATCGGCTTCGGGAATTTGTGGCATTACAGGTGCAGAAGATTTAGGTCTGCTAATGGGTATGTTATCGTTTTTTATCTCAAAGCCGGTTATCATGGCTCTGAAATTATTCCACCCGGCCAGGATTACTTGCACAATGTGCAATAGGAAAAACAAACAATAACCTATGGTTAAGGTGAAATGGATGAGCCGTGCTGTACGATAACCTCCACATAAAAATACCAACCAGTTAAACTGGGTCGGCTTGTAAATAGATAGTCCGGTAATTAAAGAACCTAAGCCCATAATGATAATCCCGGTATAGACTATTCGTTGGGCTGCATTATATTTCAATTGTTCCGGCACTGTTTTACGGATATGCAGATCGTGCAGCACAACAAGCCATGCCTCTTTCCAGGAGCTTTTTTGTGGCAGTAGATACCGCCACTCACCGGAAAAAATAGTGTATAGCACATATAGCAAGCCATTTAACGCAAACAACCACATAAAAACAAAGTGGAATGCCATTCCCTCCGAAAGGCGGTGCACAACATTTAGTTTATGATAAAACCATTGAGGAAAAAACTTAAAAGCCGTGACGCCAAAGAGTTTTATTGCATAGGGGTCATAAGCCCAGTAAATGAGCAGCCCGCTCCAGATCATCACCGCGAGCAACGGAAAATTAATCCAATGAAACCAGCGGATTGCTAAAGGGTGCTTGTTGACAATGCGTTTCATTAATTTGGACCTTGAACGTTCGACGTTATACCCTTGATATACGTAAAGCTAGGTAAAAGGAGATTAGGTTTGGTATTTAGTTTAAGAGCTTTGACTTTTGTGTGGTAAATAATAAAAGGTGCTGTACATTTTGCCCAGCACCTTTATTTTCGAAGGAACGTTTGATATATTACGTCCCACGTTAGGCGTACATTACACTACCAGTTTTCCTTCAACAGAATCGTCGAGTGTTTTACCCAGAATAGCGCCAAGGGCCTGTTTGGCGAAAGCTACCATTGCGCCATGTTTATTGTCCCAATAATATCCTTCTGAAGGTTCCACTTTTACCACGCTAATGCGTGGATCATCTTCACCTTCGGTAAACCAGGTTTTTAAGATCGGCTTCCAAAGCTCTTTGATCTTAGTTTTATCCCGGCTTATTTCGGCAGTGCCATAAATATTTAAAAAGCCATCATACTTCGACCCTTGGAATAAAAGATGTACAAACGGATCGTGACCGATTTCCTCATTTTTGTGACTATCGTCCGCGCTCAAAAACCAGAAATTACCTTCATCGTCTATTTCCTGAATAGACATTGGCCGAACCGAAAGCGGTATGCCGGTTTTTATATTGGTGATGAAAAAGCACGATTCTGCGTTTTCCGCTAGTTCTTTTATTTTTCTATTAGCCTCCGTACCCTGCAGGTCTTTCAAGTTGTCCTCGGGCTGATTTTGATTAATGCTGTCCATAATATTTGTTTATACAGGTAAATGATATATATCAAAATAACCCCGCATAAACTATATTGTGTGGAAATAAAATTAATTTATTTGAAATAAACAGAATGGTTGTGGAAATTACAGCGCCATAGCATTAGCGCCAAACATTACTTTTTTATGCGGGTAGCGTTCGGCGTAACTGATTACCAGGTTGCGCATATAATCATTCCCAGGATAGGGCGTAAGGGTGTTTTTGAGCTGCTGAATATTATCGGTGTCGAAGTAGTGTGAAACATAGCCCATGCCATAAAAACGACCTTCTTCAATTAAAATACAGCTATGTTCTTCGTCGTTACGGCCTACATCGCGGATGGCGAAAGTTGGCAGTGCGTGCTTAAGTTGATTTATCGCTGCTTGTACTTTAGCATTATATTCGTCCGCAGGCTCATGACCCTCGCAGGCACAATTTAAACCATTGTTGCCGGTACAGACCTGATCGTTCTTCTGAATAAAACACAGCTTTGGGCAAAGATCAAATTGTTCTATTAATTCCAACAACAGGTTACGACCTTCAACCATCGATCCACAGGTATGTACCGGCGTGCTGTATTTGCGGCGTTTGTCAACAGCAAGGCGAATATACCCCCGCTGATCTTCATAAGAATATAAACCGAAAGCAAAATCGAGGTTCTTCTGCGACCGGTTGTAAGCAGGCCACAAGCGTTTAATTTCGATCGTTTCCTGAATGAAGGCCATCAGTTCGTTACCACATTCCTGAAAGGTAATGCGATGGATGTTGCGCATAAACTCCTGACGTTGGTAGCCCGAATTATTGCCCGTAAAGTGGCTACAAACACGCTTTTTGATGTTTACGGCTTTTCCTACGTAAATCACCTTGCCTTTGTGATCGTGAAAATAGTATACGCCTGCTGTATAAGGCAGGCTATCGATATCGCTTTTAGGCAGGTTGGCGGGCAATACTTGCTCTTTTGATTTTTGCTTAAGCGCTTGTGCAATGTGTTTATTGGTATCGCTTTGCAACAGCAACTCAAATAGGGTAGCAGTCGCCTGAGCGTCGCCGGCAGCACGGTGGCGTGCTTCGTTAGGGATACTTAAATGCGAGCAAAGTTTACCAAGGCTGTATGAAATTAACCCAGGAATAATTTTGCGGCTTAACCTTACCGTACAAAGCTTATTACATTGTAAATCGTATCCGGCCGTAGCCAGATGATATTTGAGGAATGAATAATCGAAATTAACGTTATGGGCAACAAAGATCTTGTTATGCAGCAGTTCGAAAATCTCATGGGCCACCGTTTTAAAATACGGAGCATTTTCCACCATTTCGTTATTAATGCCGGTTAAAGCCTGTATGTAGATCGGTATTTCGCGACCGGGGTTAACAAGCGTTTGGTAACGTTTAACTATCTCATTACCATCGTGTATGCAAATAGCTACCTCGGTAATACCATTTCCGCTGGCGTGTCCACCTGTAGTTTCTATATCGACTATTGCATACATATTCCCCGTACTCACTATGTACAAATGTAAGAAGTTTGCTAATAATATTAGTTAAGATAATTTGTTAATTTGATAATTTGTTGATTCTTTAATGCAGGTCGTCTACGATGAAAAATAAATGCCGAAGGCAACCTATTGGCAATAGTGGCAGTAATACCAATAAATAAGAATACAAAAACCACTATTACAAATGAAAAATCTATCGAGACTGATAAAAGTAACGTTTGCGGCCGCTGCTTTATTTTTGACGACGCAAAGCAAGGCGCAAACTACACCGGCAAACCATTTCACATTTAGTTTAGGTGCCGCGGTGGGCGTACCTACCGGGAATGCTCACAACTATTCGACATTTAATTTGGGCGGCACAGGCCGTTTACAATATGGTATTACCAATAATTTTGCGGTTTTATTTGAAACCGGTGGCGACCACTTCTTTAGCAAAAAAATTCCCGGAACGGACGTACGTTACAGCAGCTACGGCGTGATACCACTTAAAGGTGGTGTTAAAGGCTTCGTTGCTCCGCATATCTATCTGGCTGCCGAAGCGGGGGCTGGCTTTGAGGTTTTGGAACATGGCTTATTTCGCGACGGTCAAACTAAACTTATCCTGGCGCCATCTGCAGGCTGGGCTAATAACCACTGGGATGTTGGCGTACGGTACGATAGTTTTACCGGCGATAAAAATAACTACGGTACTGTGGGCTTAAGGGTAGCCTACGGGTTTCAATTGTAAAATAGAGTAGTGCCTATTTTAGTTGAGCAGGATGTTCCGATTTGGAGCATCCTGCTTTTTTTGATTTTATAATTTTTGTTTGTCATCTCGAACGATAGTGAGAGATCTTATCCAGTTAGTTTCTTAGCGTACAAGATTTCTCCTACGTCGAAATGGCAAATTGTTAATTGAGTCCGATACTTATCCCTTCAACGCTTCAATCTCTTTCAATGTCTTTGGCAAATATTTACCTAGCAAATGGCTGCCTGTATCGGTAATTAAAAAGTTATCCTCAATACGGATGCCGCCAAAATCGCGATAGGTGTTTAGCACATCATAGTTTATAAATTCAGTAAATTTCTTTTCAGCTTGCCAGCGATCTATCAATTCCGGGATGATATAGATGCCTGGTTCAACCGTCAATACAAATCCACTTTGAAGTTCGCGGCCCAGGCGAAGCGATTTTAGCCCGAATATTTCTGTTTCTTTTTTCAGTGCATCGGTATAACCAACATATTGTTCCCCCAAATCTTCCATATCATGCGTGTCCATACCCAGCATGTGGCCTAAACCGCATTGAAAGAACATGGCATGCGCGCCCGCAGCAACTATTTCTGCCGGGTCGCCTTTCATTAGGTTCACCTGCACTAAGCCTTCTGCCAGTTTTTGGCAGGCAGAAAGGTGAATATCTTTATATCTAACGCCGGGTTTAAGCATACTGATGGCATGATCCATCGCTGTTAACACTACCTCATAAAGTTCTTTTTGTCGGCTGGTGAAACTACGGCCAACGGGGAAAGTGCGGGTAAGGTCGCCTCCATAGTGCATGTTGTTTTCGGCACCGATGTCGCTGAGCACCATACGGCCCTCCTGTAAGGTGTTTCCGTAATAGTGGGTATGCAGCGTTTGTCCGTGAGTGGTTATAATGGCAGGATAGCCCAAACGCCCGTTGGCGGCCTGCGCAACCTCAAGCGCCTTGGCAACCAAATGATATTCTTTAATACTAGGGGCGGTATTTTTAATTACTGCGAGTTGCATATCAACACTGATAGAAACAGCTTTCTCCATTTCTTCAATCTCAAGTGCCGATTTGATTACGCGTTGTGCAATTACAGCCTTAATTAATTTTAGTGATACGTGCTCAGCTACATCATTTAAGCTAATGTTCAACCAGGATGCCAACTTAACTTTATTCTCCGGGCGATAGGGAGGCAAAATATGTACACGCCTGCCCGATGCTTGTGCTTTATGCACATAATGTATAATCTGGTCGGTAGGACTGGTTTTGGCAACGCCAACCATTGCCGCCATTTCGCTTACCGATGGAAGCGTGCCCGTCCAAACAATATCGTCTATCGTTAGCTCGTTACCGAAAATTACTTCCTCGCCGGTTTCGGTATCGATAATAGCTGCAATAGAAGGGGTGTCTAAACCAAAGTAATATAAAAAGCTACTGTCTTGCCTAAAGGGGTAGCAATTGTCTTTATAGCTCATGCTGCTATCCTCGTTGCCCAGCAACAGGATAATTCCGTCTGCACCGATGGTATTCTTTAATATATTTCTACGGTTGGTGTAAACCTGTTTATCAAATAAGTTAAGCTCCATGCTGCAAATATATGGGATGGGAGGGCGTAAAGAATGACAGATTTGTATCATTTGTTGAAGGCCCGCTAGTTTAAGCGCCCGGGCTGCCGTTGTTCTTAAGCGTGGACGCTTATTCCAAAAGCAAAGATCAAGCGTGGACACCTGATTTGGCGATACATAAAAAAAGCCTCCCGAAGTCATCAGGAGGCTTTTAGTATTAGAAGAATTTAATCAACTATTCAACACAGTCAACTTATTTCTTTTTAGTTTGATTTGCTTGCTGTTGCTGACGCATCATTTCTTCCATGCGCGCACCAAACCCGCTTTTCTTTTTCTTCGCGTCCTCTGGTTTCTTCTTATTTTCCTGTATCTGGCTGTGAATTTTCTTATCATCAACCATCTGACGGATCAGGTATTGTTGTAAGAAGGTCATCATGTTGGCAAGGAAATAATAGTAGTTCAAACCTGCTGGGTAGCTGTTCAGTACACCGAAGAAAATAAGCGGCGAAATATAGCCGATGTATTTCATCTGACCTGTAGCACCCGATACCTGGTTGTTAAAGTAGGTATAGATCAGGGTAGAAATAGTCATCAGCAAACACATGGCACTGATGTGAGTCCAACCTAATAAAGGCAACGCAGGGAAAGTAAGGATGGTATCGTAAGTTGATAAATCGTGCATCCACAGGAAGCTTTGGCCACGAAGCTCAAATAAGCTTGGGAAAAAGCGGAAGAAAGCAATTACGATAGGCATTTGCAGCAGTAAAGGCAAACAACCACCAAGCGGGTTAACACCGGCTTTGCGGTACAGCTTCAAATATTCCTGTTGTAGCAGGGTTGGGTTATCTTCGCCAACTTTAGCTTTAATCTCGTCCATCTCCGGCTTCAGCACACGCATTTTAGCCATTGAAAGGTATGATTTGTAGGTAAGCGGAGAAAGTACTAGCTTAAGCAACAGGGTAAGCACCAGGATAATGATACCGTAGTTCCAGTTAAATTGTTGCAGGAAATTAAATACCGGCAATACCGCAAAACGGTTAATGTATTTCAATGGACCCCAACCTAAGTCAATTTGTTTTTCCAGATCGTCGCCTTGCGCTTTCAATGTAGAGAAGCGGTTAGGGCCGAAATAGAATTGTAGGGGGTAAGTACCTGTTGCATCAGCGTTAATGCTTACATCGGTACGCATTTGCTTAATATCAGTACCGTTTACATCGGTAGTAGTAGCAAAATTAGTTTTAGCAAAACCTGCTTTTGAGAACAACACGCTTGAAAAGAAGTGTTGTTTAAAAGAGATCCAGTCAACTTTTTTCGCATCGGCTGCAATTTCTTTGGTTTCGTCTTTAGCAGGGCTCAGGTAATCAACATCACCATCTGTGTTATGATAGTAAACGGTAGAATACTGGCGCTCGGTTTTAATATCCTTTTCCAGTTTGTGTAAACTGGCCGACCAGCTCAGATTCAATGTATTACCATTATTGATAACTGCTTCTAAACCTACTGGCTTAACCGTTAAGTTTACTTTATACTCCGGGCCCATGGTGTATACATAATCAATGTACTGGGTTGGGCTGTAGCTTAAACGCATGGTTAAGGCACCATTTGCTGCTTGCGGAGTAGTAGGGGTGAAGTGCAACTCATCAGTATTGATAGGTTTGCCGCCTGCTGTAAATTTAAAACCGAAGTGGCTTTGAGCACCGTCAAATAAGATCAACGGTTTTTTGTCGAACGTTTGATAGTTCTTCAGTTCAACCGAGTAGATGCGACCACCAATGGTGCTCACTTTTAACTTAACTTCTTTATTTTCTAAAGTAATTAATTGCTCGGTACCTACAGTTGCAGCACCAAATGGCAGTTTTAATAGGGCAGAATCAACTACACCGGCTTTTGCAGCAGCGGCTGCAGAAGTATCGGCCTTGGTAGCTTTGGCATCAACTAATCCTGCGCGTTTAAGCGAATCCAGGTGCTGCTTTTGCTGCTCTTTCTTTACTTCGTCTGCTGATGGCTTTAGCAAAAAGAATGAGCCAACCATGATCAGCATGATCAGGAATAATCCCGTGAACGTGTTTTTATCCATTATCTATCTATAGTACAGTTATTTCTTGCGGGCAAAAGCCAGCGAAGCGGCGACAAAGTTAACAAAAAGTGGGTGAGGATTTGCTACTGTTGATTTTAATTCTGGGTGAAACTGTGCGCCTACAAAATATGGATGATTTTTAAGCTCAATTATCTCTACCAGATTGTTTTCAGGGTTAATACCAGATGGAATCATACCGGCCTCTTCGTAGCTTTTCAGATATTCGTTATTAAACTCATAACGATGGCGGTGACGCTCGCTGATACGTGTTTTTCCGTATATAGCTGCGGCTTTTGTACCTTTTTTAAGATCGCAATCCTGCGCTCCTAAACGCATAGTACCACCTTTAGCGGTGATGTTTTTCTGATCTTCCATCATACCAATAACCGGGAACTGAGTGTTCGGGTTCATCTCAGTACTGTTGGCTTCTTTTAAGCCTAATACATGGCGGCCGAATTCAACTACCGCACACTGCATACCTAAACAGATACCAAAGAATGGAATGTTGTTTTCACGTACATAACGGATGGCCTCAATCTTACCTTCGAAGCCGCGCTCGCCAAAGCCTGGTGCAACCAATACGCCGTGCAAACCTTTCAGTCGGTCTACCGCATTGCTGACAGTTAATTGTTCAGAGTGGATATATTCCACTTTAACCTTGCACTCGTTTTTGGCACCCGCGTGGATAAAGGCTTCTGTAATTGATTTATAAGCGTCCGGAAGTTCTACATATTTACCTACCAGGCCAATACGTACTTCAGCAGTAGGATTTTTTAAACGGCCCAAAAAGTCTTTCCAGCTTTCCAGATCCGGTTCGTTTTTGTTAGATAGCTTTAATTTGCTCAGTACGGTTTTGTCTAATTGCTCACGCAGCATCAACAAAGGCACATCGTAAATGGTTGAAGCGTCGATAGATTCGATAACCGCATTTACGTTTACGTTACAGAACAAAGCAATCTTTTTGCGTAGGTCTTGCGTTAAATGGTGCTCGGTGCGGCAAACCAGAATATCCGGTTGGATACCGTACTCTAAAAGCATTTTAACAGAATGCTGGGTCGGTTTGGTTTTTAATTCACCTGCAGCTGCCAGAAAAGGCACAAGGGTAAGGTGGATCACCAATGAATCGTGCGAACCTAGCTCCCAACGGAATTGGCGTACGGCTTCCACAAATGGCAAAGACTCGATATCGCCTACAGTACCACCAATCTCTGTAATAACAATATCATACTGGCCGCTTTCGCCGAGAATCTTGAAATTACGTTTGATCTCATCTGTAATGTGCGGAACAACCTGTACTGTTTTACCTAAAAATGCACCTTCGCGCTCGCGGTTGATTACATTTTGGTAGATACGACCTGTTGTAATGTTGTTTGCCTGAGAGGTGGGAGTGTTTAGGAAACGCTCATAGTGGCCTAAGTCAAGGTCGGTTTCGGCACCATCTTCGGTTACATAACATTCACCATGCTCGTACGGATTTAACGTACCCGGGTCGATGTTAATGTAAGGATCAAATTTTTGGATGGTTACGCGATACCCGCGCGACTGAAGGAGTTTGGCTAAAGAAGCGGATATAATACCCTTCCCTAACGACGAAGTAACGCCGCCCGTAACAAATATATATTTAGTCATGATTTCTTGTGTACGGGATACAAAAGTAAGAAAATTTACGGGGTTTGGGATACTTGTTGAGAAAATGACATAATGTGCATAGAAATTTATTGCAGCGATTTAAAAATTTGAAAATTTGGAGATTTGAGGTTGAGCAGGTTACGATTGTTTGCCCGGTGCTGTAAAAAAGAAGCAAAAGAATACGGCTTTAAGAGCGAGGTTGGTGAAGAAGATGCTTCACTATCATTTAGGATGGCGAGATAGGAGATGGCTAGTTCAATATCTGGTTATTCGAACTATATGACGCGATTTTTTTATACAACTCGTTGGGATTAAATGGCTTACTTATATAATCGTTCATCCCGACTGTAAACGCACGGTCTTTAATATCGAGCATAGCCGATGCTGTGAGCGCAATTATAGGAAGTTTCTGATATTTGGCATCGGGCAGGTTCCGGATGGCCTCTGTGGTTTGATAGCCGTCCATTTCGGGCATCTGCAAATCCATTAACACCATGTCATAATTGTTGGTTTGCACTAACAATAAGGCAATCTCCCCATTTTCTGCAATATCACAGTCTACCTGCCACTGTTTCATAAATTGCTTGGCAAGTATCACGTTAATTTGATTGTCTTCGGCAATTAAGATACGTGTGCCCCGCAAGCTTTTAGCTTTATAATTGTCGTCGTTATCAGATAGGCTGCTCTTTAATTTTAATGTGCTGTTTTTAAAGCTCAAACTAAAGCTAAATACCGAGCCTTTGCCAGGTTCACTTTTTAAATGAATATCGCTATCTAATAATAGCAATAAACGGCGGGTAATCGTTAAACCAAGGCCTGTACCGCCATATTTGCGTGTGGTATCTGAACTGGCCTGGGTAAAACTGTTAAATATATCAGTCTGTTTATCTTTAGCAATACCGATGCCTGTATCTGCCACTTCAAAATCAATCATCACATTATCTTTATCTGCGCGGGTCAACGTTGCCGATATCGTTACTCTACCTGTTTCGGTAAACTTAATGGCGTTGCTTATCAGGTTGGTTAATATCTGCCCTAAACGAACGGGATCACCAATTACGGCATCAGGCAAATCCTCGTCGGCCATTAGTTTAAGCTGGATATTTTTTTCGTTGGCTTTTTGAAGCAGGGAGAGCCGTATGTTCGAAATAAGGTCTTTCAGATTAAAGTCCACGTTTTCAAATTCCAGTTTCCCGGCCTCTATTTTGCTAAAATCGAGTATGTCGTTAATAAGCACTAACAGGTTTTCGGCAGAGAACTTCAACAGGTTCAAAAACTCCATTTGCGATGGCTTTGGATCTTGCTGAAGTAGCAGGTGGGTAAAACCTATTACTGCATTCATCGGAGTACGAATCTCATGGCTCATTACCGATAAGAATTGCGACTTTGCCATTGCCGCTTTCTCCGCAACATCCTTAGCATGGATCAACTCTAACTCCAGTTCTTTAGCATTCATGATCTTCTCTTGCAAAAAGGAGATAATATTGATCATGTCGTCACCGGTTTCCGAAAAATTTAGTGTGCTTTCGGGATCGAGGGCCTTAATGGCTTCTTTTAATTGCTGGATAGATTTGAGCTTTAGCTCATTCTGCTCGTGTAAGTCTGCTGTAACTTGTTGATACTCCTGCTCGCTGATATTAAACGCATGATCGGCGAGTTTTTTGGATTTATCGAAGTTATTGTACGAATTATTGATGGTGGTTAAAAATGCTTTTATTACCTCATCGTTCTGGTAATCAACCGGAAGCTGTTTTGATATTTGTTTATTTAGGAGGTAATGATAATCCATCTGTGCATTAATACGAAATTGAAACTCAATTAGTTCTCAGATAACGTCGTAATCGTCATCGTTTGGTTATGGAGTTCGCATTTAGAACTGCTGTTATAAGGCGATAATTCACCGTACGAATAAAAGCCCGTTATTTTAATGTGATCTCCAAGCGCTTCTTTGGCAATTAGAATTTCTTCGTCGGTACGTTCCTGTAATACGAGTTTGCGACCCACACAGCTCACCAAAATGGCTAATTGGGCGCTTTCAGTATCCGCATCGCCTGCAGCTTTTGCCGATGCGTCTATCAGTTTATCAAAATTAGCCTTCATTAATCTAACCTTACTTCCTTCGGGTAAATTGCCGGCAAAGGTCATAGATTTATTTTGTTCGTCGATATTTAAAATGGTACGCACTAGATTATCTGCCGAACCTGCGATGCGCAACGATATAGGGAATAGTAAGGCAGAGCCGGGAAGCTCTTTTACATAGTCGCCAAGATATTGTTTGTAAAGGTCGAGTGCATTTTTACCATCGATTTCATAAAGCACGTTTTTATCAGACTTTGTAATGGTGCGTTCGGGACCAAACTCATCCCAGCCACCTGATGACCCGTGTCCAATCTGCAACTCATCACCATAAAAAGCCGTCAGGATGATGTTATCCTCTGATGCTGGCTCGTTTAGGCCAGTATAGGTACGGCTAAAGCGATCGGCATCGCCCGCCAGGCCGCCTGTAACCCGAACGCCTTCCGGGAGCTGGCTATTTATTCCCGCAATCAGGTCGCTGCCATTAATGTGCATGCCATCTGAAATCACAAAAACAAAACGTAAACCTTTGGTATCTAATTTATTGACTAAAAAACTGCCAGCTGCATAGCTGCTCTCATGCTCCTTAACGGTGGTGACAACACTGCTTAACCGAGATTTTTCCAATTGAATAGCGCTTACCGCCACGCTATCATCAAAAACACTATCGTTAATAATTTCGCCCGCGGTGGATGCTAAAATGATATTGGCAGCAGGATAAGTGCTTTTCAGATGCGTAAATATCTCGGGTTTTTGCACATATTCTGCCGAGCCAAAAGCAAGTACCAATTGACATTGCTTTGAATCAAAATCGGGTGACAAGTAATCGAGCCATGTGCCGTTTAAATAGTGATGCTGCTGTATCTTCATGAAAACAAACGGATTGAAATTTAGTGGCTATTGGTTAATGTAATTTAATTATATCATACGAAACTTAGTTGTACAATGTTTAATTATTATACACTCGCAGGTTGTATAATACCCTAACATAATGCCACATAAATAAGTTTTTCGATTAATTTAAATACTGTTCATCTTATTCATTACTTGGACGAATGAATATTGATGGACAATGAAAGACGAATGCAGATTTTGTCCTTTATTGGAACAAGGAAAATATTTAACGTGGAAGTTTCAGCAGATCCTCCGGTGTATCAACGGCGTAGGTTTCCAGCTCGGTTTCGGCGGTTTTGATACGGTATCCATTTTCTATCCAACGCAGTTGCTCCAGACTTTCGGCTTTTTCTAATGATGAGATAGGCAATTTGGTGATCTGCTGTAAAATATCGGCACGATAACCATATACGCCTATATGCTTAAAATAGGTGAAGTGTTGCAGCCAATCTGCTGCTTGTTGCCCGCGGATATGCGGCAGGGGTGAGCGAGAAAAGTAAATTGCCTCAGCAAAACGATTAATGATCACTTTGGGTGAGTTGAAGTTATTTAACTCTTCTTCGGTTAAAATTTTCTTAATCAGGGTAGCGAGTTGAGTCTGAGGATCGGTAAAGCAAGCGGCTACCTTAGTTAGCTGTTCAGGGTCTATAAATGGTTCATCGCCCTGGATATTAATTATGACGTCGAATTCTGGATGGGTTAGGGCAACCTCGGCACAGCGGTCGGTACCGCTTTGATGCTCAGATGAAGTCATCACCGCTTTGCCGCCAAAGGCATGTACATGCTCAAAAATGCGGTCATCATCTGTAGCAACAATTACCTCGCTGATGGATGCACACTTCTTAGCCTGCTCATACACCCGCTGTATCATGCTTTTACCACCAATATCAACCAATGGCTTGCCTGGAAACCGAGTAGAAGCGTAACGTGCAGGAATAATGCCGAGGATTTGCATGTGAGGGATTGTTGTCGGTTGTCGGTTGTCGGTTGTCGGTCTGGTTGGAGCTTACTGACAACTCACAACTGACAACTGATAACTAAAACAACCCGTGTATTTCGCGTTCTATTTTGTCTATGATGCTGGCCAGGTCTTCGGTTTTGTTGGCGAAGTCGAGGTTGTCTTTGTCGATAATAAGCAGTTTGCCTAATTTATAACCATCTATCCATTTCTGGTACTTCTCGTTCAGTTTAGAAAGGTAATCCAAACGGATACCGATTTCATACTCGCGGCCACGGCGCTGAATATTGTTTACAAGTGTTGGCACAGATGCTTTAAGGTAGATCAGCAAATCTGGTGGTTTAATAAATGAAGTGATATTCTCAAAAATGTTGTTGTAATTCTCAAAATCACGACCGGCCATTAAACCCATATCGTGCAAATTTTCTGCAAAAATAAAGGCGTCTTCGTAAATAGTACGATCCTGTATAACATCCTTGCCACCGCTCTGTATGTCTACAATCTGACGGAAGCGGCTATTCAAGAAATAGATCTGTAGGTTAAAACTCCAGCGCTTCATGTCGCCGTAAAAATCTTCGAGGTAGGGGTTATTATCAACGGCTTCGTAAAGCGGTTCCCAACCATAATTTTTGGCCAGCAATTCGGTTAATGTGGTTTTTCCGGCTCCTATGTTTCCAACAACGGCAATGTGCATGTTTGTTTTAGTTAATAGTTCATGGTTGATAGTTCATAGCCATTTTTCAACCGCGCATATCAACTTCAGCTAATATACACCATGAACTATGATCTATCAACTATGAACTTCTTTTAAAAATTCCTGAACCCAATTAGTTCTCTTACCTCTTTAATGGTGCGTTGTGCGCTTTCGCGGGCTTTGTCGGCGCCATGTTGGGCTACTTTACGCAGGTAATCGCTATTGGCGGCAATGTCGTTTATTTTTTCGCGTATAGGGGTGGTTGCAATAACCATGTCTTCAGCCAGTTGCTTTTTCAGGTCGCCGTAACGGATCTGCATTTTATTGTACAGGTCGTTAAAATGATCGTGCGTGTCTGGCGTAGATACTACCTTCATCAGGTCGAACAGGTTTTGAATTTCCTGCGGCTTTTCCTGGTTCTCGCTAGTGGGGCCGCTATCAGTAACTGCGCGCATCACCTTTTTGCGGATAACTTCAGGTGAATCTGATAAGTAGACCGCGTTGGCTTCACCTTCGGATTTACCCATTTTCCCTTTACCATCAAGTCCTGGTATTTTAATCAAACTCTCGCCAAAGCTAAAAGCATAGGGCTCTGGAAAGTATTCGTTATTATATAAGCGGTTGAAGCGATTGCCAAATGTGCGCGCCATTTCCAGGTGTTGCTCCTGGTCTTTACCCACTGGCACTTTGATGGCTTTGTGAATTAAGATATCTGCCGCCATTAATACCGGGTAAGTAAGCAGGCCGGCGTTAACATTATCTGGGTTGGCGCGTACTTTATCTTTAAAAGATGTAGCACGTTCCAATTCGCCCAAATAGGCATTCATATTTAAATACAAGTATAGTTCAGATACCTCGGGTACGTCGCTTTGGATGTATATAGTAGATTGCTCTGGGTCAATCCCTGCCGCCAGATATTCAACTAAAACGTGCTTTACATTACCATGCAGGTCGCCTGGAGTAGGGTGCGTGGTTAATGAGTGCAGGTCGGCAATAAAAAAATAACAATTGTATTCGTGCTGCATTTTTACGAAGTTTTGGATAGCTCCGTAATAATTGCCCAGGTGTAATTTCCCGGTTGAACGAATACCGCTAACAACAGTTTCCATAGGGTGCGAAAGTAAGGAATTTTTCTATTTTTGGTGGTCATGAAATTGATATTGAAGAAAGCCCATACCTACTTTTACATCTGCTGCGTTGCGTTAATATTTTGGATTCTCTGGCCTTTCTTATACTTCTGTTCGCGTAAGCCCTCGCGCTACCGGGGAATGAATTTCTTTCGGAAAATATGGGGTTTTAGTTCATCATTTTTGTCGGGCTTTTTTTATCGCATTAAATATGAGCAACCTATAGACTGGAGTAAAACCTATATTATTTGCCCCAATCATACATCTAACCTGGATATTACAAGCGCCAGCCTGCTAACCAAAAGCAATTATTGCTTTATGGGGAAAGAGGAGCTGCTCGATAGCTTTGTAACCCGAATGTTTTTTAAAACTATTGATATACCTGTAAATCGCGAAAGCAAAATGTCGTCGTTCCGTGCGTTTAAGAGTGCCGCCGAACGTTTACAGCAAGGAACCAGCATTATTATTTTTGCCGAAGGAAAGATCCCAGACGTATATCCTCCATTTTTGCACGAGTTTAAAAACGGCCCTTTCAGACTGGCCATAGAGTTTAAAATCCCGATAATTCCCGTAACTTCGTTAAACACGTGGCGAAAGCTTTGGGACGACGGCTTGCGTTATGGCAGCCGCCCGGGTATTTGCGATGTGTATGTACATAAGCCGATAGAAACGGCGCATTTGACGCTGGATGACGCTGATAAGCTAAGAGATGAAGTGTTTGGGTTGATGCAGCAAAAATTTGAAAAGCATGAAAATTACTGAAGATACAGTTGATAAAATAGCCCACCTGGCCCGTTTAGAAGTAAATGCCAATGAGAAGGAACAGTTGATGGCCGATATGAGCCGGATACTTTCTTTTATGGAGAAACTGAACGAGATTGATACCTCTAACGTAGAGCCACTGGTGTATATGACTGAAGAGGTAAATACCTTTCGCGAAGATGTGGTTAAGGAGGTTATTACACACGAAGAAGCCCTGCAAAATGCACCTGAGCACGACGAGAATTACTTTTTAATACCGAAGGTTATAGAAACACGCGAGCATGCCGATGCTAAGACAGATAAAAATGCAGGCCGGGTGTAACATTTGGTAGATACCCGCAGTCAAAACCCGAAAAAACAACACCATATATGGAGCCACTAATTACAATTGATGATATCGGACGTAAATATGTAATCGGAGCGGAGGTAATTCACGCGCTGAAATCGGTATCATTAACAATTAATAAGGGCGAATTTGTGGCGTTAATGGGTCCGTCGGGCTCTGGTAAATCAACCCTCATGAATATTTTGGGGTGTTTGGATACACCAACCAAGGGCAAGTATGTGCTTAACAACATCGATGTAAGCCACATGACGGATAACGATCTGGCCGAAGTGCGGAACAAAGAGATCGGCTTCGTTTTTCAGACCTTTAACTTGTTACCACGTAATAGCGCGTTAGATAACGTGGCTTTGCCGCTGGTATACTCGGGGGTTAATAAAGAGAACCGCGAAAAACGCGCTAAGGCTGCGTTAGAAAACGTAGGTCTTGGCCATCGTATAGATCACAAACCCAACGAACTTTCAGGCGGCCAGCGCCAGCGTGTAGCCGTGGCGCGTGCCCTCATAAACAATCCTTCTATTATTCTGGCCGATGAACCTACAGGTAACCTGGATACCAAAACTTCGGTGGAAATTATGGGGCTGTTGGAAGATATCCATGCTAAAGGAAATACCATTATCCTCGTAACCCACGAGGAGGATATAGCCCTGCATGCCCACCGCATTGTACGTATGCGCGACGGCTTAATTGAAAAGGATTACGCCAACGAGAATATTGCGAAGGTTGAGAGAGAAGTGGTTTAAGATTTAGAAGCAAGAATCGAGAGTCAAGAATCAAGACCTTTCTATAAATCATTATATAAATTCCCAAGTCTCATAAGCACTTATTTCAGGACTAATCTTCCTCTATTTATAGGGATTTTTATATATTTTTGCAATCAACTACGTTAGTTATAGTATTGATTATAGGGAATTTATTGGTTCTTATGAATTTAAACCGGTTGAGGGATTTTTTGCTGTTGCTGCTACTATCTGTGTTGTTTGTTTCTTGTGCAAAAGTTGACGGTACAGACACCCCGACAACAACAGATGCTCAACTTATCGTTTCTTTCTCGAGCGCAGGGATACCATTGTCGAGCACCGACTCCATGATCACTTATTTTACCAGCAGTAAAGATACCATCCGCAGAAAGGCAGTAAGGGGAGGAAGTTTCTATAGCGTTTCATATACCGGTTTGCCAAGCGGTAGCTATCAGGCGCTATGTAAGGTTTATACCAATGCCGATACTACCAACACCCAATATATGTATCGCTATTCTACAAATATTACTACCACAGCAGGTACTACTTTAACAGGTCCAACCAACAAGGCCTATGATCAATGGGCGGCCAGTTTTTATTTTTATAACTCCACCTATAATCTTACTGCTGCCATTGCCAAAACACCAGGTGATCCTTACTATGAGATTAACGCATTAACCACACTGCCCTATAAATACATTTATTTAAGTCGCAACGTGTACGCAACTTCATCAGACAGTGTGCAGTATGTAGTGAAATACGGTAACTCTATTATCAAAACAGCGGGCTACAAAGGCTTTCATTCTAATCAAACCGATTTCGCCAGTTTTGCCAAAGCTTCTGTAACCAGCTATAATGCGGGTGATTGTTCCTTCGAGCTTTACAATGAGGTATCTGATCAGTACAAGGTGCTTTACAGCAAAGTATTCAAATTTTAATAACGGTAAGGCTGCATAGTAGCGCAAGAGCATACGCAGTTTGGATCAGACACTCCTAATTTTTTCAGGAAATATTGATAAAAACCAATGCGGTCATTCATGTTGTACATGTTTTCGCCGTGATTGCACTCTACTTCGCCATTTACAATATTAATGATCATACCGAAGCCTGGTTTACGGCCTTTTGCGGTATCGTTAGCATTTGGCTGCCATTTGCCGGCCATCACATCATGTGCCGATGGTTTCTTGGTTTGAGGAGTCATCCAGAAATAAATAGCTGTTTTGAAGGCTACTACCGGATCTGTTTCAACCAATGCCGGATTGTTCAATAACACTTTACGATCGCCGAAAATGCAATCAGAGGCGTAGCCGTAGTTACCATTATAGCTAATCTGCATCGGCCCGCGGCCATAATAAAGTTGTCCCTTTACAGGGGGATATTCGTCGCTATCGCCATTGTAGGGTAGGGTGGTATTGTTTTCGTGTATCAGCATTAAGCCATCATTGTAAGCCCCATTTTCGCCATGACGGGTTTCGTGAGCAATTTGAGCAAAAAATGCAGCCAGTTCCCTTTTATTACTAGCAACATCCTTTTCGGCGCAAAAGCCACTGTAGTCGATAGTATAAGTGCTGTCGGGTTTTACTTTGGCCCAGGCCTCGTTCCAATCAGGGTCCTGACGAACGATAGCAGTTTTGCCTGTTGACTTGTCTGTGCGTACCAGTTGATAAACAGACACCGCACGGCGTGTTACTTTAACTTTAATATTAGCCAGATCGTTAGCCGCTTTTATGAAAGCGGCATAAGTGTAAAACTTATCGCGCTGTGGAAAAAGATCATTAAACTGTTTTTCGTTAATCAACGTAGAAATAGACGGTCGTGCGGGGGGCTCGACTGCTTTTTCAGCAGGGGCTTTTTTTTCTGTGTAGCCACAGCTTACTGTTCCAATAAGCAATGCACCGAATAACAGGGAATTAAATTTTATGGTTAAAGCGGACAATTTCATAAGTAAGTGCTATTTTAATAGGATTATAATCCCTGCGTTTAGTTTAAAAATGTAAACATTTAAATAATTATTCACATCTGCTAAAAAACAGCGCAAAATTATTTAATTGCATTAACTATGAAGATATATACCAAAACCGGCGACAAAGGTTTGACCTCGTTAATAGGAGGTACCCGCGTGCCGAAGCACCATATCCGCATAGAGAGCTACGGAACTGTTGACGAACTCAATTCGTATATAGGTTTAATACGCGACCAGGAGATTAGCCAGTACGATAAAGGTCTGTTGAAAGAAATACAAGACAGGTTGTTTACTATTGGTGCCTCACTGGCTGCCGACCCGGAGCGGTCTAAAATGGTGATACCTGACCTTAATGATTCTGATATTGAGCTGTTGGAGCAGGAGATGGACAAAATGAATGAAATTTTGCCTGGGCTTAAACATTTTATACTGCCTGGTGGTAGTAATGCCATATCGTTTTGCCACGTAGCCCGTTGCGTTTGCAGGCGGGCAGAGCGGTTAAGTGTGCAGCTGGCTGCAGAAAGCACGGTTGACGAAAGGGTAATTATATATCTTAATCGTTTAAGCGACTACTTGTTTACACTGGCCCGAAAAATAGGCTATGAGCAACAGGTGCCTGAAAATCAATGGATACCACGGGCGTGAAAATTGTTGTAAAAAAAATTTGATAATCAAATTGAAATTATTATACTTTTGCGAAAAGTAAAAAATAGAACAAATAACTAAAACAGACAACTAAAATATAGCATATATGTATTGGACACTCGAACTCGCATCGCATTTAGAAGATGCACCATGGCCTGCAACTAAAGACGAATTAATTGACTATGCTATCCGTTCAGGAGCACCTGTGGAAGTTATTGAAAACTTACAGGCACTGGAAGACGATGGCGAGCCGTATGAAAATATTGAAGAAATTTGGCCGGATTATCCAACCAAAGATGATTTCTTTTTTAATGAAGACGAATATTAAATAAGTCTGAAGAAAAAACCTTGCAATAGCAAGGTTTTTTTATTTTGTGCCAACCTTTTTATTCGGTTTTGGTTATTGATACATAACATTTATCTATCAAACTAAAACTTTAACCCAATGAGAGGCTTACTTTACATCATCGCCGTTATCCTGATTATAGGATGGGCATTAGGCGTATTCGTTTATTCTGCAGGCAGCTTAATACACGTGCTGCTTGTAATTGCAATTATAGCATTATTGCTAGGCGTTATCCGCCGAGCATGATCCAACAATTTTAAGGAAAGTGATTAATAGTTTAAAGCTGCTTAGTACTAAGCGGCTTTTTTTGTATCACTTCGGCAATGGCAATATCCTCTGGGAAGGTGATCTTGATATTTGAGTGGCTACCCTCAATAAGGTTTATTTTTACTCCCGAACGCTCAACCACGCTTGCGTCATCAGTAAAGGTATTGTCGAAAGGTTGTTCGTAAGCGCGTTTAAGCAACGAAAATTGAAAAGTTTGCGGGGTTTGCACCAGGTAAATCTCGTCGCGGTGCAAATGTTGTGATATACAGTCTCTAAGCTGGCGAATAGAGTCGCGGCTTTTAACAGCTACTATGGCATTGCCGTGGGCCAGTGCATGGCTATAAGCGTCGTCGATGGTCGCCGTTGCGGTAAGTGGGCGTACTGCATCCTGAACGGCAACAAGGGCGTCAGTGTCTTCTATCATATCCAATCCATTTTTTACCGAATGAAAGCGCGTTTCACCTCCGTTAACTAAAGTATGCGGGGTAGTGAAATGATGCTCGGTACAAAGCTCAGCCCAGTACTCATGAAAGCTGGCATGTAGTACAACAATTATTTGGGGCTTATAACTGCTGTTATGAAAGGCTTCAATTGTATGCATCATTACAGGCTTACCGTTGAGTAACAAAAATTGCTTCGGTACGTTGCTTTGCATGCGCGTGCCCGTTCCTCCGGCTACTATTATGGCGTATGTATTTTGGATTGTCTGTTGTGAGTTGTCTGTTGTTGGCATTGGACGCTAATTTATCGAATCTATTTTGTTTGGTAACCAAAAAACGCCACTGCTGTAAGCAATGGCGTTTTGATGATGTAAGGATTCGCAAATCTCACATCTAATATCTCAAATCTGTGATTAGATGATTAGCATGGCATCGCCATAGCTATAGAAACGGTATTTCTCTTTAACCGCAATTTCATATGCATTCATTACGTTTTCGTAGCCGCCAAACGCCGAAACCATCATTAACAGCGTTGATTCTGGTGTGTGGAAGTTGGTGATCATCGAGTTAGCAATGCTGAATTCGTAAGGAGGGAAGATAAACTTGCTGGTCCAGTCGTTAGCAGCCTTCAGTGTTTTATTTGCCGATACTGCAGATTCGATAGTACGCATAGAAGTAGTACCAACAGCGCAAACACGGTGTTTATTTTCAATAGCCCGGTTTACAATGTTAGCTTGTTTTTCTTCAATAATAAATTGCTCCGAATCCATTTTATGCTTGGTTAAGTCTTCAACCTCAACCTGGCGGAAGGTGCCTAAACCAACGTGTAATGTAACTTCAGCAAATTCAACACCTTTTAATTCAAGACGTTTCATTAGCTCGCGGCTAAAGTGTAAGCCAGCAGTAGGGGCAGCAACCGCACCTTCGTTTTTAGCGAAAATGGTTTGATAGCGTTCTTTATCTTCTGCAGTTGCTTTACGTTTAATATATTTTGGAAGTGGTGTTTCGCCCAGGATCTCGATGTTACGACGGAATTCTTCGTCGGTACCATCGAACAGGAAACGGATAGTACGGCCGCGTGAAGTAGTGTTATCTACAACCTCGGCAACCAACAGGTCGTCATCACCAAAATAAAGTTTATTGCCCACGCGGATCTTACGAGCCGGATCAACCAACACATCCCATAATCTAAGCTCTTTGTTAAGCTCGCGTAGTAAAAACACTTCTATCGTAGCACCAGTTTTTTCCTTGTTACCATACATACGGGCAGGGAAAACCTTGGTATTGTTAAGGATCATTACGTCTTTATTGTCGAAGTAATCCAAAACGTCTTTAAATATTTTATGTTCAATTTTACCAGAATCGCGGTGTAAAACCATTAAGCGAGCCTCGTCGCGGGTTTGCGCCGGGTTGTGTGCAATTAATGATTCGGGTAAGTTGAATTTAAACTGGGATAATTTCATTTTATACGGGTATAAATTAAGCGCGCAAATTTACAAAAAAAATAGTAATATTAAAGGTCTAAAAATGGCATTGGTTTTCAAAGCTTTAGCAGCCCCGATATTATATTTTTAAAACACTGTAACCAAACAACAGCGATGCCGTCTAAATGTTGCAAAGTATGATATTTTTAAAACTATTTCGGGAAAGCTTTTTATTTGCCTTCGATGCGCTAAGGCAAAACAAGCTGCGTACCCTGCTATCATTGCTGGGTGTAACAATTGGTATTTTTACCATCATAGCCGTGTTTTCGGCGGTTGATACCCTGCGCAATAACCTGCAGGAGAGCGTTAACAAGCTCGGTAGTAATAGTATATACATACAAAAATGGCCCTGGATAGGCGGCGAAGATTTCCCATGGTGGAAATATATACAGCGCCCCGTACCAAATCTGCGCGATTTTGCCGAATTGCAGCGCCGTAGCCAAACCGCTTACGGTATATCATATGAAATAAGCGTTGATGGCCGTACTGTTAAATACGGTAGTAACACCATACAAGGTGTGAGTATCTGGGCGGCTTCGCAAGACCATGATAAAACCTGGAACTTTGATTTCTCAAGCGGTCGTTATTTTACCGATATGGAATCGAAAACAGGAGCGCCGGTTGCTGTTATAGGTGCCGATGTTGCCGATAATTTATTCCCCAATGGTGATGCTTTAGGCAAGCGTATTAAAATTATGGGCCGTTACGTAAACATCATTGGCGTGTACACCAAAGAGGGCGATGACATTCTGGGTATTTCTGACGATAAGGTGATCCAGATTCCTTTAAATTTTGCCCGCAACTTAATTGATGTGCAGAATGATAAGTACGGCCCGCAGATTGTTGTAAAGGGTAAAGAGGGCCTTACCGACGTGGAAGTAGAAAGTGAATTGCGCGGTTTAATGCGCTCTATCCACAGGCTTGGCCCACAAAAAGAAGACGATTTTTCGCTGAATAAAACCACCATCTTATCAAATCAATTGGATACGCTTTTCAACGTGGTAAACATTGCTGGTTTAATTATCGGTAGTTTCTCCATACTTGTTGGTGGTTTTGGTATTGCCAACATCATGTTCGTATCTGTTAAGGAGCGTACACCAATTATCGGGATCCAAAAATCATTGGGTGCTAAAAATTACTTTATATTACTTCAGTTTCTAATAGAAGCCATAGTGCTATGCTTGCTTGGAGGCGTGATAGGGCTGGGGTTTGTGTATCTCGGTACCCTCGCGGTGAAAGCCGTGGCAGGAATGAAAATTGTGCTGGATATGAAAAATATCATTGTTGGCCTAAGCACTTCTGTTATCATCGGAATTATTTCGGGGATAGTACCAGCATATTTTGCTTCGAGATTAGATCCAGTGGAAGCAATAAGGTCCAATTGATTTGTCACTTAGCTAATTCGATAATTTGCTAGTGCCTAAATCAATAAATTGTCGAATTGACAAATTATCTAATTCTATTTTCTTTGACAAATCAACAAATTGCCGAATTGGCAAATTGATTTTCTTCTTTTTGACGAAAAAATGTTCTTAAATACATAAACAATTTACAATCGCGCCTTACCTTAGCGGCTTGAAATACGCAGATTTAATTACATTTGCGGTAGACACAATTATACTTCTATATTTCTATGTCAGAAAACGCACAGCTTAAAATTGGTGATCAGGTTATTGATCTGCCTGTTATAGAGGGTACCGAGCACGAAAAGGGAATTGATATTTCGAAGCTTAGAGATCAAACCGGTTACGTTACCTTAGATATTGGTTATAAAAATACTGGCGCTACTAAAAGTGCCATCACTTTCTTAGACGGTGAACTTGGGATACTTAAATATCGCGGTTACCCGATTGAACAACTAGCCGAAAAATCGACTTTTATTGAAGTAGCTTATCTACTGATCTATGGCGAACTGCCAACCAAAGAACAGCTAACTGACTTTGAATATCAAATAAGCCGCCACACCTTGGTACACGAGGATATGAAGAAGTTTTTTGATGGTTTTCCGTCAAAATCACACCCTATGGGGCAGCTTTCTTCATTAATCGGCGCTTTAGCTGCATTTAACCCAGAATCGCTTAAACAAGGGCTAACCACTGAAGAAGTGAACCTGGAGATTATTAAGCTGATCGCAAAGATGAGTACCCTGGTTTCATGGATTCACAAGAAATCATTAGGGCATCCGGTAACTTATCCGCAAAATAAGCACGACTACGTAACCAACTTTATGCACATGACCTTTGGTGAAATTACCCAGGAGTATGTGGTAGATCCGGTTGTTGTTGATGCTATGAATAAGTTGCTGATCCTGCATGCTGATCACGAGCAAAACTGTTCTACATCAACCGTGCGTATCGTAGGTTCGTCTGACGCGAATTTATATGCTTCTATCTCTGCCGGTATTTCGGCTCTGTGGGGACCACTTCACGGTGGTGCTAACCAGGCTGTTATCGAGATGCTGGAGAAAATTAAAGCTGATGGCGGCGATACCGATAAATGGATTGCCAAAGCGAAAGATAAAAATGATCCGTTCCGTTTGATGGGATTTGGCCACCGTGTGTACAAAAACTTCGACCCACGTGCCAAGATCATTAAAAAGGCTTGCGACGATATCCTCGAAAAATTAGGTGTTAACGACGAAGTATTGGAAATTGCCAAGAAACTGGAAGAGGTGGCATTGAAAGATCCATACTTTGTTGAGCGTAAACTTTACCCTAACGTAGATTTTTACTCAGGTATCATCTACCGCGCTTTAGGTTTCCCTACCGAAATGTTTACCGTATTGTTCGCTTTAGGCCGTCTACCCGGTTGGATTGCACAGTGGAAAGAGATGAAGACCAACAAAGAGCCAATTGGCCGTCCTCGTCAAATTTACGTAGGCGTAAGCGATAGAGATTACAAAGACATCAGCAGCAGATAATTGCTGGAATGGTATAAACAAAAAGCCCGCTTTTATAGCGGGCTTTTTTTGTGACTTATCCCGTCATCGTTCGAAATAAACTCGGCTGCTTAAAGGCGGAATTTAATTCCACAAAAAAACCGCCCCTCTCACTGGGGCGGTTTTAAATCAATCAACAATTCTAATCAATATGTTATTGCTTAGTCAGGGTATAAGTTAAAGAGGCTTCGCTAAATGTAACCAGGTAGGTGCCATTTGCAGGTACCGGAATGTTGCCAGCCGACGTACTTGCTACACCATTAGAACCACCATAGCTGGTATCCCATGCATGGTTCAGTCTGAATTTAATTGAGCCTGAGCTTTTTAACGTAGCGGTCGCGCTCCAGGTTTGCGTTCCGTTGTTATATTTCATATCGATGTCGTTTCCGGCATCCCAACCCAACGCGCCATCACCGATGATGCTGATCTGGTAAGGTTTCATGGCTATAGTATTGGCATTTTCATCCAGTACAATCTGATAATTACCGCTGCCTGGTGCAGTTAGGTTACCGCCGCTTAAACTTACTTTACCTGCGCCTGCGTCGCCGTAGGCAGCGTTCCAGTTTTTACCTGTGGTAATCTTAAAGCCAGGATCTGATCCAACAAAGTTGATAATGCCGGTAAATATACCGTTACTAACAGGCGAAATAAGACTGTCTGCAACAGCTGGGTTCCAACCTTGATAAGCACCCGGTACATACACAAAAGATACTAATGCATAAGGAGTGACTGTCATGGTCACTACATTAGAATAGATAGCAATTGTTGGTGAAATAGCATATTTTACACGGGTTTGTACACTTGCTGCTGTGCCTGGCGTGGCGCCTAAGCTCAATAGTAATGCATTAAAATCTATGTTAGTATAAGCCAGGCTTCCGTTGGCAATTGCTACCTCTTTTGGTGCGGCAAATTTATCAGCAGCTAAATCTATCTGTAGTGTATTGGTAATAGCAGCGCTGTAACCAAAATTGGCTTTGGTGGCTGTAAACGTTACAGCTGTAGCAGATGCGTTTGCTTTGCTTAATGTTATGGTGGTTGCAGAAGCCGCTAAAGTGCCGGGAGTTCCGCTGGTGGCTACAACTTTTTCACCTTCTTTTTTGCACGAAGAAAGCATTAGCAATGCTGCCCCAGCCATTAAAAGTGATCTTGTAAACAATTTTTTCATATCGTTTTCTCTAATTGGTTTATGGCATAACCGGGCAAGGCTGGTTTAAACCTTACCCGGCATGATTTTAATATCCTGTGTTTTGTTTCAGATTAGGGTTATTGATCAAATCTGTTGATGGGATAGGCATAACATTTCTGTATGATTCTACGCCTTTACCAGCCATCACGCCGCCTTTCCAGGCCCATACGTAACTTGCATCGGTAAACTTGCCAAAACGGATTAAATCGGTTCTTCTGTGCATCTCAAACAATAACTCACGGCCACGCTCATCTAAAATGGTTTGCAGTGTTAACTGACCTGCATTGATGTTACCGGCCGTGCTGCCATCATAAGCACGTGTACGTACCAGGTTAAAATAGTTAAGCGCGGTTGCAGCGTCACCACCTGTACCGCCGCGCAATACTGCTTCAGCATACATTAAGTATACATCAGCCAGGCGGAACATCGGTAAATCGGTGTCAGGGAAGTTTCCTGTGTTATCAGAACCAGCCTTACCTGCCGAGGTTACGTTTTTGAATTTCGCAATGGCATAGCCATCTGTAAATGCATACTCGTCCTTAATTTCCAGATTTTGACCATCTGTGTAGAAAACGGCACGTTTGTCTGTATTACCAGTTATATCAGTAAACAAGCTTACATATTGCTTGGTGGTGCGTACACCTGCCCAGCCTCCGTTGATACCAAAATCAACCGGGTTCATAGTACCGCCAACTGCGGCGTGTACCAGGTAAGTCATACCTCCGTAACCGGTAGTATGTAAACCGTCAAATGTAATTGGGAAGATGATCTCCTTAGAGTTGTTGTTATCAGCCAAAAACAGGTTACGATAGTGTGGTTCTAGCGTGTAACCGGCAGCAATTACTTTATTACAGTACGTAATAGCGTCAGTGTTACGTTGAGTGCCAGTATATACTTGCGCGTTTAGGTATAATTTAGCCAATAACATATACACAGCAGCTTTATCAGCACGACCATATTCGTTAGCGCGGGCGTCAACCATATCGCCGTCGATAGCTTTTAACTCGCCCTCGATGTATGCAAAAATCTCAGCACGCGATTTTTGAGCAGGGAAAAATGTACCTACTACATCATTTTCGGTAACAAATGGTACGCTACCAAAAAGGTCGATAGCATGCCAGTAGCTCAACGCTCTTAAAAAGCGGGCCTCTGCACGGAAATGTTTAGCCTGAGTAAGGTTATCACCAGTAATGCCATTGCTGCTTAACTGACCATCGGTAGTTTGACGGATGAACTCGTTACAAGCTGCAATTTGATAATAAATACGATCGTACATCGCCTTGATGAACTCGTTTTGGCTGTTCCAAACCATATCGTGCAGATCGTGTACAGTACCGTCATTCCATGCTATGATAGATTCATCGGTAGTTAACTCCTGCATGTTATAATACTCACGGATGTAGTTAGAAAAACCCTCATCTATACCTGCAATATCCGGGTTACCTGCCGGGCCTTGCTGGCCGCTGATAGCGAAGCCAGCGTACAAACGGGCTAATACCGGTTTGTAATTAGCAAAGTCTTTATAAACGCTCGCGGTAGTCTGATCGTAATTAGGGGTAAGGTCCTTCTTACAAGATGATACCGTTACTGCCATACCAATAATTGCAATGGCTGCCAGTTTTTTGAAATATGTTGTTGTCATATAATTCTCTTTAAATAAGATTAAAAGCCCAGGTTAACACCTAATGAGAACACTCTTGGACGAGGGTAGAAGTTGTTATCTATACCACCCTGAACCTCAGGATCCAGACCTTTATACTTGGTTATCACAAACACGTTAGATACGTTACCGGTAACTCTTAGCGTAGCGGTTTTGGCTACTTTACCAAAATTGTAGCTCAGGTTGGCATTGTCCATACGCACGAAAGAAGCGTTTTGTACATAGTAATCTGAGAATAGCTGATAGTTGTTAAACTTGGTATCCAATACGCTTGAAGAAAGATTGCCCAGGTAGCCAGAGAATTTAAACCCTGCGTAGGCACCAGTGCTTGCCGCTACGTTATTGTAAACATAATTGCCAATGTTTGCACGTAAGCTGGTAGACGCAGTCCATTTTTTATAGGTTACGCTGGTATTGAAGCCCATAAAAACTTTAGGGTTTGGCTGTTGGTAAAGGTATTTGTCATCAGCTGTGCTGCCGCTTTGGTTGCGGTCAACATATACACCCTCAAGCGGGGTGCCGGTTGCACCGTAAACTTGTTGATATACGTAAAATGCGTAAGGAGTAGCACCCGCTTTTAACAGCTGGATAGTGTTACCCACGCCACCACCGATAGTACCTACCGGTACAATTTGATTTGGATCGCCGGTTAAAGAGATGTTGGTTACTTTAATTTTGTTGAATGATACGTTGTAACCGATATCCCAACGGAAATCTTTAGTGTTTACTGCATTGATGTTTACGTTAAAGTCAACACCTTTAGTGTTTAGGTCGCCAACGTTTGCGTACAAGTGGTTGGTTAAGTTGGTGCCATCAGGTATTGGTGTATCTACTAACAGATCTTTTGTTTTTCTGTAGTAATACTCTAAACTACCGCTGATGCGGCCATTTAAGAAACCGTAATCAATAGCCACGTTGCTGGTGCTGGTAGTTTCCCATTTCAAATCCTGGTTATAAGCTTCAGCACGCAGGGTGTTGATGTAGGTATTACCAAATTGGTAAGCTGCAGCACCATTGCTTGGGCTATAGCGTGCCAGGTAAGGGAAGTAGTAAGAGTTGTTGGTAGTGTTGTTGCTGGCAATATCTTGCTGACCGGTTACACCATAACCTACACGTAATTTTAAGTCAGATAAGAAATCAGCACCTTTCAAGAAATCTTCTTCTTTTAATCTCCACGCTAAAGCTACAGAAGGGAAGTAACCATTGCGGTGCAGATCAGAGAAACGTGAAGAACGGTCGTCTCTGATGGTTGCGGTTAACAAGTACCTGTCGTTAAATGAATAGTTTAAACGGCCAAAGAAACCATCTACATAATATTGCGGTTTAGTTGGGTTTGATGGCAAGCCAACAGTTGTAACACCATCAGCTGCATAACCTTGCTGTGCACGGGTGTAAAAAGAATAATACTGGTATGAGTAACCCGCAGTGAAATCTACATGGCTTTTAATATCTTTAAAGTCATGCGCATATTTCGCGTAGTAATCTGTTACGTAGTTGGTATTCTCTTGAAAGTAGTGGCTTAGCGTACCTTTTTGAGTATAAAAAGCAGCTGCTGTAGCAGGTACATAGGTTTGACCTGCTCCATCAGAAACGTCAAAACCTACGTTTGCATTTAACTGTACGTCTTTAAAGAAAGGCAAAGTATAGTTAAATGATGCATTACCAATGCCTCTTTTACCGGTACCTGTATCCTGGCGTTGCTCTAATAAACCAAGTGGGTTACGTGGCGCTAAAGTATTAGGATTGCCTGATGCATCTAACCATTCGTAGTAGCCACCGTATTTGCTGTTGCCGGAATAAACCGGTTGAGTAGGGTCGAAGGAGATAGCCGCGCCGATAGCGCCAGAACCTTGCGCAAATACGCTGTTAGTATAAGTACCTTTTAAGTTAACATCAACTTTTAAGCTGTTGCGCAAAAAGCCGTGGTTAAGATTTAAGGCAGCTGTAGTACGTTTAAAGTTGTCGGTTTTTAAGATACCATCCTGATCGAGGTAACCTACAGATAAGCGGTATGGCAAACCTTTAATGCCGCCGCTAAAGCTAATATTGTTATCAGTACCGAAAGCGGTTTGATAAATCTGATCTTGCCAGTTGGTGTTTGATTTACCTAATAAGGCAACTTGCGATGCACCACCGTTTGCTGTTACTAAATCGCGGAACTGATCTGCACTAAGTACGTCGACTTCCTTGGTTTTAACCGACAGCGAGTTTAACGAGCTGAAGTTAGCAGTGAAGGGCGCATTAGCACCACCTTTTTTGGTTGTGATAATTAACACGCCGTTTGATGCACGTGAACCGTAGATAGCGGTTGCGGAGGCATCTTTCAGGATGTTGAACGATTCGATGTCGTTAGGGTTGATCAGGCTTAAGGCATTAGCAACACCGTTGATAGAGGTGTTGCTAATAGGCACACCATCTATAACGATCAACGGATCGTTACTTGCATTTAAAGACGCACCACCGCGGATACGGATAGTACTACCAGAACCAGGTGAACCACTGTTTGAAGTGATCTGCACACCTGATACTTTACCCTGGATCAATTGCTCTGGCGTAGTAATAGGCCCCTGGTTAAAATCTTTAGAGGTAACCGCAACTACCGAACCAGTAAGATCTTTTTTGCGTTGGGTACCATAACCGATAACCACCACCTCACTTAATGATTTGTTACTTGGTAACATGTTTACCGGTAACGTTACCGGACCATTTACCGAAATAGATTTTACAACGTCGTCATAACCAACAAAGCGAGCCCTAACGGTATAGGTGCCCGGTTTTATGCCGGTAATTTTATAGTTACCATTGGCATCAGCAGCACCGCCGAGGGTTGTGCCGTCAATTGTTAGTGTTGCACCGGGTAGGGGCTGATTGTGCTCATCAACAATCTTACCGCTGATGCTTCCGGATTGCGCAAATGCCATGATGGAAAGCATCAGGAACGCAAAAAGAAGCACATACTTTTTTGAGTAGGTTTTTCCCATTTAATTTAGTTTTTCTGTTAATAAATTTAAGGCTATGGAAGGCCTAAATTGGTTTACTTTGTTTATGCTAAAACAGCATGCGACTAATTTACAGTTACAAGTAATATTTGCAAATTTTATATAAAAGATAATTTCGGATACTTTTTGTGTTGTTAATTTAACTTTTAGGAAACATTGAGCGAAGCGGAAGTTTTTGTGTTTGGGCTGGAATTTCCTGCTTAATTTGTAATAAATAAGGATTATAAAAAATTAAGGTGTCAAAATTACACATTCGTTAATTTAACAATTATGTAAACGTTACCGGGAACGTTCCCGGTAAAATAAATGTTCTTAATACAGTTAATCATGATAAAAAAAACTTTTTTCTGCGCGTTTTTGCTTTTTGGGCAAATTTTTTTGAGCAATGCACAGCCAAAAATCACCTTTAAAGTGCATGTAAATACTGCGCCAAAACAGGCTGCCGAAGAGCTTTATCTGGCAGGTAATTTCAACGATTGGAAACCCTCGGAAAACGTCTGGAAACTCGAGAAGAACGAGGGAGGCAATTACAGCCTCATAACTAGCATTAAGCCCGGTATTTACAGCTATAAAATTACCCATGGTAGTTGGGAAAAAGTAGAATGTGCCGCAGGCGGCAAGCAGATGGAGAATCGCTCACTAAATATACACGGTGATACCACCATTAATTTAACCGTTGAAGACTGGCAGGATAACTTTGCTGCTCCAGTGAAACAACATACTGCTACCTCGCAAGTACATCTTATAACCGAACATTTTGAAATGCCACAACTTGGTAGGCAAAGACGGATATGGGTATACCTGCCCAAAGATTATGCAACCAGCAAACGCCGCTACCCGGTAATTTATATGCATGATGGCCAAAATTTGTTCGATGAGTTTACTGCAAGTTATGGCGAATGGGGCATAGACGAACTGATGGAAAAGGTGCCTGGGAAAGATCAGTGTATTATAATTGGTGTAGATCATGGTGGAGAGTATCGCATGAGTGAATATAACCCTTATGATTTTAGAGACGATAAGGGAAGAGGAAGTGATTATGTAGATTTTCTGGCTAAAACGCTGAAGCCGTGTATTGATAAACATTATCGCACCCTAACCGATGCCAAACATACCGCAATAGCAGGCAGTTCGATGGGCGGGTTAATCTCTATGTATGCCGAAACAAAATATCCGGAAGTATTTGGTCAGGCAGGGATATTTTCGCCAGCCTTTTGGACAGCGTCACCGCAGATCTATGATTTTGTACAAAAGCAGAAATTCACTAATAAAGAGCGTTTCTACTTTGTATGCGGCGATGCCGAAAGCGACAGCATGGTATCCGATATGGAAAAAATGGCTGAAATGGTTCGTGCTAAAGGTGTGAGCGGAATTAATACTCCTGTTGTGGTTATAAAAGGAGCGCAACACAACGAAAAGCAATGGAATGGCGATTTCCCTGCGTTTTATAATTGGCTACTCGCAGGTTTCAGATAGAACCTGTAAATTACGATATTTGCCATCCGCCGAATGACGATACACGAAATTTTAAAGCAATACTGGAACCATCAACACTTTCGCCCGCTACAGGAGGAAATCATAACTGCTGTACTGGATGGTAAGGATGCCTTAGCCTTATTACCTACGGGCGGTGGTAAGTCGGTTTGTTTCCAGGTTCCGGCGATGGCCATGTCGGGTATTTGCCTGGTAATTTCGCCTTTGATTGCTTTGATGAAAGATCAGGTAGAAAATTTGCAGGCCAAAGGTATCAATGCTACGTCTATCGTTTCGGGTATGAGCAGGCGCGAAATCGATCTTGCTTTAGATAACTGCATTTATGGCGATGTGAAATTTCTTTACCTCTCGCCCGAGCGCTTACTGTCTGAACTGGTGCAGGAGCGTATCAAATATATGAAGGTGAACCTCATTGCAGTTGACGAGGCGCACTGTATCTCGCAATGGGGGTATGATTTCCGCCCCCCTTACTTACATATTGCAGAGTTGCGCAACCTTCATCCACAGGTACCAATACTGGCGCTTACCGCAACGGCAACAGCCGATGTTAAAGCTGATATTCTGGAGAAGTTGCAATTGAAAAATCCGGAAGTATTCCAGAAAAGCTTTGAACGGAAAAATATCAGCTACCTGGTAGAGTATGAAGAGAACAAGCTTCGGCGGATGTTACAGGTAGCACGGGGGGCAAAAGGTAGCGGCATTGTATATGTGCGCAGCCGCAAGGATACATTTGAGCTGGCCAAATTCTTTAACGAGAACGGATTGCGGGCTGAGTATTATCACGCCGGTTTGCCGGCCGACCTGCGATCAACCAAGCAGGAAAACTGGAAAAAGAATGTTACCAATATTATGGTAGCAACAAATGCCTTCGGCATGGGGATCGATAAATCGGATGTTCGGTTTGTGATTCACCGCGATTTGCCCGAGAGTCTGGAAGCTTACTATCAGGAAGCCGGCCGCGCGGGAAGGGATGAGCAGCGAGCCTACGCCGTACTGCTATACCATAGTGCCGACCGTGTAAAACAGGAGAAAAAATTTGAAGCCGGCTACCCTTCACTTGAGGAGATTAAACAGGCTTACCATTATCTGGCTAATTACTTTCAACTGGCTTACGGAGCAGGTGAGGGGCTGAGCTTTGATTTCGACCTTAAAGATTTTTGTAGCCGCTTTAAACTCGATCCGATAAAAACCCTTAACGCCCTTAAGTTTTTAGAGCAAGATGAATACTTGTCTATTAACGAAAGCGTCTTTCTGCCATCGCGTTTTCGATTTGAGGTTGGTAATGAAGAACTTTATAATTTCCAGATCCAAAACCAGGCATGGGATCCTTTCATTAAAGTGTTGCTACGATCGTATGGCGGGGCGTTTGATCATTACATTAATATACGCGAGTTTGATCTGGCCCGTCGCACTAATACCACGGTGCAGATGATCGTAGACAACCTGAAACAACTACAAGATTTCGGTGTACTCAATTATTTGCCTCAAACAGATAAACCGCAGATAACTTATTTAAAACCGCGGCAAAACGGTGCTAACATGCTTATCAGTATTAATTATATTAATGAGCGTAAAGAATTGAATCGCCGCAAAATGGAGGCGGTGTTTAACTACACGGAAGTAGAACATTGCCGCAGCCAGCAATTGCTTAATTACTTTGATGAGCACGATGCCCCCAAATGCGGCCTTTGCGATGTTTGTTTAAAAGAAAAGCGCCAGAATAACCAGCAAGATACATCGGAAAGGCTGACCAATGAGATCTTTCAGGTACTCAGTTCGGCGCCTTTAACCCTCGATCAGCTGATCTCATCCCTCAACGGAAATCATCAAAACGAAAAATTAGCAGCAATAAGGTTGCTTTTAGACGCTGGCAAGCTAAAAACCAACGGCGAAGTGTACTATTTATAGCGTTTTTCGCCGATAAAAACTTGGCGTTCGCCGAGTAAAACTACCTGTTTACATATTATACCCGGTATTGGCTATTGGGTCCTGTAACGTTTCTGAAATGGGGGCGTCTTATTATCGTAAATAGCACAGAAGCTATTACAATCAACAGATCATCAAAACATTACAGAATATGAAAACTCAAATTTTAACCATTGCAACATTGTTATCATTAGCATTAGCAAGCAGCACAGCAACCTTCGCAGCAAACAAAAATATCAGCAAAGTAAGCACCACCTTAACAGATGTAAAACACATCAACAAAATTGAGGTTCGTGGCAACGTAGAATTATATGTATCAAACGGTACAACAGATAATGTTAAAGTTTATGATAAATACTACAGCGAAAATGCTTTGGTTCAAAATCAAAACGGCGTGTTACGCATCTCATCATACAAAACCGAAAAACTGGTAGTTTGGGTAACCGCGGCAGAATTACAAAGCATCAGCGCTTACGATAATGCAACCGTTAAATCTTTCGGCGAATTATCTGGTATCAACTTAGATGTTAACCTTTATAACCACGCAGTTGCCAACTTAAAACTGGATGCTTATACTGCTAACATCACCGTAAACGACCAGGCTGCAGCCGATCTTACAGGTACTGTTACCAACTGTAACTTAAAACACAACCAATCTGCAAGTGTAAACAGCACCAACTTTGTAGCAGATAACCTAATACGTACTGTAAGCTTTGAAGGCTTTAACAAAGTAGAGCAGGTAGCCGGTTTGTAATACTACACCTTTTAAAGGTTCTATATAATATATGCCCAGCCATCAAAAAATGATGGCTTTTTTTATTTTTGGTGTAACTTACACTTTCAATCACTGGTCTAAACTCTTATAAAAACAATCAATCATGAAAAAGATAACAATCGTCCTTTCCGTTGCTGTATTAGCCTTATTATGCGTGTTTTCATCATGCCAATTCGGGTGCATTAAAGGTTCGGGCAACGCAAATACCGAAACCCGCAACCTGGGTAACTTTAAGCGTATAGAAATACAAGGCGGCTTTAAAGTGCATCTTAAACAGGATAGTTCTATGGATGTTAAAGTAACAGCAGACGACAATCTTATGAAATATATTCGCACCAGCATCAGTAACGGTACGCTGCACATTTACTCTAAAAAGAGCCTTTGCTCAAAAACTGATATGGCTATCAACATTGGCGTAGGTCAGTTGCAACTGATCAGGGCCGAAGGCGCAATAGAACTAACCGGCGAAGGCAAGCTGAACGTGCAGAACATTAAATTTGACTTGAGTGGTGCCAACCGTATTACACTTGATCTGGACGCAGCCAACATTAAAACCGACGCAAGCGGCGCTAACGAATTGCATTTAAGCGGTCAGGCTGCATCTCACACAATTGACATGAGTGGTAGCGGTAAAGTTTTTGCCTTTGATATGCCTACCGGCGATTATAGTATTGAAACTGCAGGTGCAAGCCACTGCGAAATCAACGTATTGAAAACCCTGAAAATTAATACAACTGGAGCTTCAGACGTTCAGTACAAGGGCAGCCCTTCAACTATACAGAACCAAAAATCTGGTGCTTCGAAGGTGACTAAGGTTGATTAATTTCGGATTTCGAATTTTCAACTTCGGATTTAGATAATAGAAACGGTGGATTTGACGATCCGCCGTTTTTTGTTTTGATTTGTTTTATCGTATCGCAATTTATTATCTGAATGAACTTTAATATTGACAGCCAAACACTATATCCCTTTTTAATCGGAGTCTCTTTTATTGTATTTGTTTTGATTCGAAGGATTAACGATGGTAAAGTTTTCAGAAATGCAATAGAAACAGATGGTGTAGTTATACACGAGGAATTAGAAGTTAGTAATACCGGTGATCGCTTGTATTCTGCAATCATTAAGTTTCAATTGAAAGATGGTGAATGGATTACTGCAAAGGATCGTAATAGCCACTATCCTAAAAAGTACTTAGACAATAACAATGTTAAGATTGAATATTCAGTCGATGACCATAGTCAAATTAGAGTTAAAGGAAGTGACAGGCAAATTAACTTAGTTTTTTTGGCTATCGGCGCAATCTTGACGGCGTATAGCTTTTATTTATACATTGCAGCCAGATAGTTTTTTTGATTATTGGTTTACCTTCATTGCGTCATTACTTCGAACCTCGTAATGACATTTTTTTTAACCTGAATTTTAAAAATATTCCTTATTTTTGCGCCTCGAAAAACTGACTGCGTTTGGCAGTCAATTATAAATTAAAAAACATAACTCCTTTAATAAGATGAACATCTCACAGGAAAAAACAGGTAAGCTTAATGCGGTTATCTCCATTAACCTTAATCCTGAAGATTACCAGCCACGTGTTGATAAAGCGATAAAAGAACAGGCAAAAAAGGCTAAAATTCCGGGATTTCGTCCGGGTATGGTGCCTGCTTCACACGTAAAAAGAATGTATGGTAAAAGCATTTTGCTTGATGAGATCAACAACCTGTTATCAGATACATTAAACAATTACCTTACCGAAGAGAAGCTGGAAGTATTAGGCCAGCCTTTACCTAAGGTTGATGATAAAGTTGAATACAACTGGGATTTTAACGACAAATTTGAGTTTAACTACGAAGTTGGTTTGGCTCCAGAATTTGATGTTAATTTTTCTAAAGAAGATAAATTAGACCAATACGTAATTAAGGTAGATGACGAAACGTTAGCGTCTCGTATCAAAAACCTGCGTCGCAGCTACGGAAAGATGACAAATCCTGACGTATCGGCAGATGGTGACGTGCTTTATGGCGAATTAGCGCAGCTTTCTCCAGATGGTTCTGTTTTTGAAGATGGTATTAAACTGAATGCTTCTGTTCGTATCGAGCAGATCCAGGACGACAAGATCAAAGCATCTTTTATCGGTGTTAAGAAAGAAGATGTTCTTGAGTTTGATATCCAGAAAGCATTTAACAATGATGCTGCAAAAATTGCTGGTTTATTAAAAATCGACGAAGAAGCGGCTGCTGATCTTAAATCAAACTTCCGTTTAACTGTTAAGAACGTTAACCGTTTAGACGAAAGCGACCTTGATCAGGCGTTCTTTGATAAAATATTTGGTGAAGGTACTGATGTAACCACCGAAGAGCAGTTCAAAGCTAAAATTACCGAAGAGCTGGAAAGCATGATGGTTCAGGATGCAGATCGCAAACTGCAGAATGATCTTTACAACTACAGCTTAGAGAAAATTAAATTCGAATTGCCTGACGAGTTTTTGAAACGTTGGTTAAAAGCAACAAATGAAAAACTGAGCGACGAAGAACTTGCGGGTGGTTACGATGATTTTGCTAAAAACTTAAAATGGACTTTGATCACCAATAAAGTTGTTACCAACAACGATTTGAAGATCGAGTACAAAGAGGTTTTTGAACAAGCAAAACGTCAGTTAGATGCTCAGTTCCGGATGTATAGCCCTCAGCCTTTGGCAGAAGAGCAATTAGCACAATATACTGTACAATTTTTACAGGATAAAGAGAACGCTAATCGCATGTTCGAAGAAGCAAAAGCAATTAAAGTGTTAGATTATCTGAAAGATATCATCACTTTAAACAAAAAAGAAATCACATTTAAAGAGTTTTCTGAGCTAGCTGCATAAGCGAACTTCTTAAAATACGACTAACACCATAAAAGCAACCGGATTCATCCGGTTGCTTTTATTTTTTATAAAAAACTTAGTTTTAAGCGCTGCGTTTAATGTTCGATTTAGCCTGCGTGGCACAAATACAAACAAGCGCTTAACAATTATGTAAAAAAAGGCAGGCGGTTATTAAACTGTCGGCCTAAAAAGTATATTTACCACTATTAACAGTAATTACTTAATCACAGATTTATGAATAATATTAATAAAGACGAGTTCAGAAAATATGCCGTTAAACACCACCGTATTAACAGCCTGTTTGTAGATAAATTTATATCGAGCGTTGAGCACAAAATGATGCCTACCGCTATTCACCGCCCGGTTGACATGACGCCTTACATTATCGAAGAGCGCCAGTTGAACGTAGCACAAATGGACGTTTTCTCTCGTTTAATGATGGATCGTATCATCTTTTTAGGTGATGCCATTTACGAAAACATTGCCAACATTATCCAGGCGCAATTACTGTTTTTACAGAGTGCAGATGCAAAACGCGATATTCAGATCTACATTAACTCACCAGGTGGCTCGGTTTATGCAGGCTTAGGTATTTATGACACTATGCAGTTTGTATCAAACGATGTGGCTACTATTTGTACCGGTATGGCTGCTTCTATGGCTGCTGTATTGTTATGTGCTGGTGCCGATGGCAAACGTGCCGCTTTACCACACTCACGCGTAATGATTCACCAACCGCTGGGTGGTGCGCAAGGTCAGGCTTCGGATATCGAGATCACTGCCCGCGAGATCCAGAAGTTAAAAGTTGAGTTGTACGAGATCATCTCTAAACATAGTGGTGCACCTTACCAGAAAGTTTGGGATGCATCAGACCGCGACCATTGGATGATTGCTGAAGAAGCAAAAGAATTCGGTATGGTCGACGAGATTCTGCGCGGCGCAACCAAAGAATAAAAAATTAAAAAAATGATAACATTAAGCTGCTTTCGCAGTTTAATGTTATTGTATAATAGTGAAGTTGCTATTGTGCGGTGGATTAATTATTTTTGATATAAAACCAATTTCAGATGAATAAGAACAGCAAGGAAATCAGGTGTTCATTTTGTGGCGCCGGTAAACAGGATTCCCTGATGCTGATAGCGGGGCTTGATGCACACATTTGTGATAAATGCGTAAACCAGGCCAACGAGATTTTGGCTGAAGAGCTTAAGGTACGCAAAGTAAAAGCATCTCCGGCTGCACCTACTATGCTTAAACCGGCCGAGATCAAATCGCACCTGGATGAGTATGTAATAGGGCAGGACGATGCCAAAAAGATATTGTCTGTAGCGGTCTATAACCACTACAAACGTCTTAACCAACGCATTGAAAAAGATGAAGTAGAGATTGAAAAATCAAACATCATTATGGTTGGTGAAACAGGTACAGGTAAAACCTTATTGGCTAAAACCATTGCTAAAGTACTTAACGTGCCGTTTTGTATTTGCGATGCTACCGTACTTACTGAGGCTGGTTATGTAGGCGAAGACGTAGAGAGTATCCTTACCCGTTTACTACAGGCTGCAGATTACGACGTTACAGCTGCCGAAAAAGGCATCGTATATATTGATGAGGTTGATAAAATTGCTCGCAAGAGCGATAATGCCTCTATTACCCGCGATGTATCTGGCGAGGGCGTACAACAGGCGCTGTTGAAGATACTAGAGGGTACCATGGTAAACGTACCACCTCAGGGTGGTCGTAAACACCCTGATCAGAAAATGATTACGGTAAACACCAGCAATATCCTGTTTATTTGCGGCGGTGCCTTTGACGGCATTGAGCGTAAGATTGCCAACCGTTTACGAACCCAAACAGTAGGATATAAATTGAAACACGATGATGGTGAGGTTGATTTGAAAAACCTTTACAAATACATCACCCCTCAGGATCTTAAATCTTTTGGTTTAATTCCTGAGCTCATCGGCCGTTTGCCAATTTTAACCTATCTGAACCCGCTTGACCGCGATGCATTGCACAACATTTTAACCGAGCCTAAAAACTCGCTGTTAAAGCAGTACAAAAAGCTGTTCGAATACGAAGGTGTAAAGCTGGAGTTTGAAACAGATGTGCTTGATTTTATTGTTGATAAAGCAATGGAATTTAAGTTAGGTGCGCGTGGTCTTCGCTCTATTTGCGAGGCTATTATGATCGATGCCATGTTCGAGTTCCCATCGCAAAAAGATGTGAAACGACTGAATGTGACCTTGGATTATGCGCACGAGAAGTTTGAGAAATCAGACCTTAAAAAGTTAAAAGTAGCTTAGGCTAACAAAAAGTGAATATATTTTAGTATATTTGCATGCGTTTTAAAAACAACCCTGGTACTCCAACAGTACCGGGGTTTGTTGTATAAAAAGCTTGTGTTTCACACAGGTTAACTTTTCAAACAAAGCCTTCTGGCTTCAAAAATAGAATTATCTTTATTGATAAAATCAGCCTTCTCTACCCGGAGAGGGCATTGTAGGTTAAAAAGTCCTCTCATGGTGAGAGGCAATGTTAAAAGAGGCAATATGAACGAAGAAATCGAAGTAAAAAAGGACCCAGCAATTGTTGAACAAGCTAAACAGGTTAAAGAGGTCCAATCTCCTGTTAAATCTGGACTAAAAACCAAAGAATCTATTGTAGCCAACTGGCTGCCGCGCTATACCGGCCGTACGCTGGATAACTTTGGTCAATACATCATCCTAACAAATTTTTCTAAATACCTGCAGCTGTTTTCCGAATGGAACGACAATGCGCCAATTATGGGTTTAGATAAGCCAATGCAAAGCGTTACCGCCAACGGCATTACCATCATCAACTTTGGTATGGGTAGCTCTGTGGCGGCAACTGTGATGGATTTGTTAACCGCCATTAAGCCTAAAGCAGTTATCTTTTTAGGTAAATGTGGTGGGTTAAAAAAGAAGAATAACGTGGGCGATCTGATACTACCTATCGCAGCCATTAGGGGCGAAGGTACATCAAACGATTACCTGCCTGCAGAAGTACCCGCACTGCCTGCATTCGCACTGCAAAAAGCAATATCAACCACCATGCGCGATTTTGGTAAAGACTACTGGACAGGTACCTGCTATACCACTAACCGCCGCGTTTGGGAACACGATAGAGAATTTAAAAAATACCTGAAAACCCTACGCGCTATGGCGGTGGACATGGAAACTGCTACCATATTTACCACCGGGTTTGCTAATAAGATCCCGACCGGTGCATTACTGTTGGTGTCAGACCAGCCGATGATCCCTGAAGGGGTTAAGACTGCCGAAAGCGATTCGAAGGTTACCGAAAGCTATGTGGAAACGCATTTGAAGATCGGTATCGAGTCTTTAAAGCAACTGATTAATAACGGGCTCACAGTAAAACACCTGAGGTTCTAAAATTAAAGTCTATCATTTTAATATACTTTTATAAGATAAGGCACTGAATATTCAGTGCCTTATTTGCATCTTTGCAGTAATATGTGGTACAATAATATACTCGAAACCATTGGCAACACGCCCATGGTTAAGCTTAATAAAATTACAAAAGATATACCGGCTACTGTTTTAGCTAAAATTGAAACAACCAATCCCGGTAACTCTATTAAGGACCGCATGGCCCTTAAAATGATTGAAGATGCCGAGCGCGATGGCCGCCTTAAACCAGGAGGTACCATTATTGAAGGTACATCTGGCAACACCGGTATGGGCTTGGCAATAGCGGCTGTAATTAAAGGCTACAAGTGTATTTTTACCAGTACTGATAAACAATCAAAAGAAAAATTTGATGCCCTACGGGCTTTCGGCGCCGAGGTTATCGTATGCCCAACCAACGTTGAGCCCGAAGATCCGCGGTCGTACTACTCCGTATCATCACGTTTAGAGCGTGAGGTGCCTAACTCATGGAAGCCTAATCAGTATGACAACCTTTCTAACTCGGCTGCTCATTATGAGCAAACCGGTCCGGAGATATGGGAACAAACAGAAGGTAAAATTACTCACCTGGTAGCAGGTGTAGGTACAGGAGGTACTATATCTGGCACAGCTAAGTATTTAAAAGAGAAGAACCCTAATATTAAAGTTTTGGGCATCGACACCTATGGTTCTGTATTTAAAAAATATAAAGAAACCGGTGAGTTCGATAAGAACGAGATCTACCCATATATTACAGAAGGCATTGGTGAAGACTTTTTACCTCAGAACGTTGATTTCAGCCTGATAGACCATTTTGAAAAAGTAACCGATAAAGATGCAGCCTTAACAACCCGCGAAGTTGCTTTGAAGGAAGGTATTTTTGTAGGTAACTCTACGGGTTCGGCAGTTGCAGGTGTTCTGCAAATGAAGGATATGTTTAAAGAAGGCGATGTGGTAGTGATCATTTTCCCCGATCATGGTACCCGTTACCTGGGCAAAATGTATAACGAAGACTGGCTGCGCGAACGCGGTTTCTTAACCGACGAAAAGCTTACTGCACGCGACATCATCAAGAAAAAAGAAAGCTCAGAAATAGTTACCATCGACTCAGAGAAAACCGTTCTGGAGGCTATAAATACTATTAAAACGTTAAATATCTCTCAAATACCGGTAACGCAACAAGGTATGGTAATAGGTAAAATTACTGAAAGCGATATATTAGATGCCCTGCTCGAAAGCCCGGCGCTGAAATCGGCTCCGATAAAAACCATTACTACTACGCCATTCCCGTTTGTTGATCTGAATACATCGATAGACAAGATTTCCTCAATGATCAACCGCGAGAATATTGCTGTGCTGGTAGAGGATGAGCAAGGTAAAATTGAAATTATTACACAATATGATATTCTGAACGCAATGGCGGGATAGGTACTGAATGTGCAGATGTGCAAATGAGAAGAAAAGGGTGTTAAGCGGAATGCTTAACACCCTTTTCTTTTTGTGTAATTTTTTTCTTTGTCATCCAGAGCACCGGCGAAGGATCTTCTTCATCATTCATTTCGTAAACTTAACATCGCAGAAGATTCTTCGCCGGTGCTCTGAATGACAACCGTGGTAGATCATTTACAAATGGACAAATCACCTCATTAAAATCATGTGCACATCTGCATATCCGCACATCCAATTACCATTTCTTAAATATCACAAACACAGCCAGCACAATCAGCCCGAAACCAACCAAATGGTTCCATCCCAAACGCTCGGTTTTGAAGAATACTGTTGTGAATATCATGAATACGGTAAGCGTAATAGCCTCCTGAATGGTTTTAAGTTGTACTAAGCTGTAAGGGCCGCCGTCGCCTTTAAAGCCTGTTTTGTTGGCTGGTACCTGAAAAAGATATTCAAAGAAGGCCAACCCCCAACTGATGAGGATTACGGCGAATAACCCCAGGTTTTTACCCCACGAGTAGTCTTTAAATTTTAAATGCCCGTACCAGGCAAAAGTCATGAAGGTGTTGGAGATGATAAGAAATATAATAGTTTTTAAGCCACGCATTGTCTTGAACCAAAATTTACAGAATTAAAGAGTTATTAAATGAGCAATTAACAAATCAACAAGTTATCTCATCAACAAATTATTTGCACATCCGCACATCTACTAATCTATTGGCTTAGCTTTTGTTTTAAATCGTTTTCATAAAGAGGCGTAATAGCCGGTTTTAAACCTTTTAAAAGGAAAATTCCTGTGCCATATTCGCGCGCAAGAGGGTTGGTAATCTCGTCCACCAATGTACTGCTCGTGGTAAGCGGAGTGAGGTCGCTCACATCTTTATCGTCACTTACATAGATAATGTTTTTAGGGGCGATGGTAGCGGGTGCCCACAGGGCAAAACTACTGTTAAGGCAAACAACTTGCGGTAATTTATACGCAGGGCCAAAGTGTTGGAAAGCGCCGCCTTCACCATAATTATCTGCCACGATGATGGTATGTGCTTGCTCCTCGGGTGTTAGGCTGTTATAGATTCTGGCTGTTTTAGCAACCATTTCTTCCCAACTTAACATATCGGCATAATCCTGGGTTAAGGGGTGCTGTTTCTTGTCTTCCCAGGTTACGATAAACTTAGAGAATGGCATTTTTTCGGTAACGAACTTAATATAGTCTAACGTTTGAGCTAAGGTAAGAAAGGGTAATACTACCGGGAACAATATCAAGTTGGGCAAACTGAGAAATAAAACTGTTAAGGTGCGTAAAAAGCGCCAGCTGGTTTTTATCCAGCCTTCAATCATATAAGCACCTGCAGCAAATAACATAGGGTAGGCGGGGAAAAGGTAGTAGGCCTTTCCATTCATCTTAAACAAAAACAAAAATACCACCAGATAAGCGATGCCTAAAAACATATAGCGCCGCATTTTGTACGATGCAAATAAGCAAACAAGACCGGTAACCCAGACAAATATGCCCACGCCATGCACCAAAAATTGCTGCACCACAAAATCCATGGGGTTATTATAATTAAGTTGTTGTTTTTGTAGTGTAGACATGTGGGTAAACACCGGCATATGGTGAGTAGCCTGCCAAATTAGGTTAGGCATTACAATAACGAAAGCTATACCCGCGCTTATCAGAAATGGTGTGGTCAAAAGCACCTTGCGCTGTTTACTAAGCAACAACCCAATAACCAGAGCTACTACAAAAAACAACATGGTGTACTTATTAAGTATTCCTAAACCTGCAGCCACGCCAAGCAAATACATATAGTTAGCATTTTGGGTATTGAGATACTTTACCAGCAGGCATACGGTTAGTAGCCACCAGAACTGATCGAATATTACAGGTTGAAAAAGATAGTCGCTGGCTGCAAAGGCAGGCGAAAATATCAATGTTAAACAGGCAATAGTAATAGCCAACCTGCGGCCGCCAAAACCGACAACCAGCTTACCTGTAAACCAAACCATACCCGCTGCAAATAGAGTTGGGAAAATGCGGGCGGCCGCTAAAGAACTGCCGAATATGTGGTTCACAATAGCTGCCAGAAAAGCAATAAACGGCGGTACTTCTTTATATCCCCAGGCTAAATGATCGCCCAGCGCTAAATGCAGCAATTCATCGCGGTGAAACCCAAAGTGCGAAATAGCTAAAAGGTTAAAGAGTATCTTGATCCCTACAAATATTAAAATGAAGTTTCCGTACGTAGGCTTGCGGTTTCTGTATGGCATTTTGGTTGTTTGGTTCTGCTAAAGTTAATTAAGAAATCGGTATTTAGATAATTGTAACTTTACGTTTATAAATTTATGAGTACGCTGCACATTAAAAACATGGTTTGTAAACGCTGTATTATGGCGGTTGACAATCTCTTAAAATCGGAAAGCTACCATGTTACCGACATACTATTGGGCGAAGTTGAAATATTGGAAAGCCCCAATAGCGAGCAATTAGCCGAATTGGATAAACAACTGCACCATTTGGGTTTTGAGCTTATTGACGACCGTACGGGGCGACTAGTAGAGAAGATCAAGAATATGATCGTCCAGTTGGTGCATTACAGTGCCAAACCATTGCAGGTGAACCTATCCGAGTACCTTACCCGCGATCTGCCTTATGAATATAATTACCTCAGTAACCTCTTTTCGGAAGTATCGGGCACCACGATAGAAAAATTCTACATCAGCCAAAAGATCGAAAAGATCAAAGAATTATTGATCTATGATGAACTTAGCTTGAACGAAATAGCTTATCAGATGGGGTATAGCAGTTCAGCTTATCTCTCAAGCCAGTTTAAAAAGGCTACGGGCTTAACGCCGGGTTATTTTAAAGCCATCCGATCAAACAAACGGCGTAATATCGAAGAACTGTAAATGTTGTAAATCAATCCACAAATTCTGTAATAATTGCTCAAGGCCTACGCTGTACATTTGTACAAACAAAATCTAAAATGGAACACACCTATAAAGTAACCGGGATGACCTGCACCGGTTGCCAATATAAAGTACAAACTCTACTCTCAAAAGTTACCGGCGTAAAGCATGTAGATATTGATTTAGCCGCCGGCGAGGCACACGTTGCAATGGACCAGCATGTGGCTACTTCAGCATTACAAGAGGCTTTAAAAGAATACCCAAAATATCAGTTGAGCGAAGCTCATGTGGCCATGCCTACTGCAACTTTTACAAATGAGGACCAACCTAAAAGCTGGTTACAAACTTATAAGCCCATTTTGTTAATCTTTGGCTACATCCTTACCATATCACTAATAGCGGGTTCGACAGTTCTGGGTTTCGATGAGTTACTGGCGATGCGGGTATTTATGGCAGGTTTCTTCCTTACATTCTCTTTCTTTAAGATGCTCGATCTGGATGGCTTTGCCGATAGTTACGCTATGTACGATGTTGTTGCCCGCCGCTTTAAAGGCTGGGGATATATCTATGCACTGCTTGAACTGGTTTTGGGCTTGGCTTTCGCACTAAATATTGAGCCGGTGATAACTAATATTGTAACACTCGTTGTAATGACCATTAGCATCGTTGGCGTACTACAAAGTGTACTTAATAAAAAGACCATCCGTTGTGCTTGTTTAGGTTCGGTATTTAACCTGCCCATGAGCACTGTAACCATTATTGAAGATGGACTAATGATCATAATGAGCGGTATTATGCTGGCCACCATGATGTAATCTGGAAGACAAGATTTAATAAAAAAGCCATCCCAACGTTAGTCGGGATGGCTTTTTTATTAGTCTATTTCGCTTGAAATCAGATGCGGGTAATATCGGCACCTAGTGCTTTTAAGCGGGTATCGATATGCTGGTAACCACGTTCTATTTGTTCGATGTTGTAAATGGTAGACTGGCCTTGTGCCGAAAGAGCGGCGATTAGCAAGGATACCCCGGCACGAATATCCGGTGAAGTCATTGAGATACCGCGAAGCTGAACTTGTTTGTCTAAACCGATAACCGTAGCACGGTGCGGATCGCAAAGGATGATCTGGGCACCCATATCTAAAAGCTTATCCACGAAGAATAAACGGCTCTCAAACATCTTTTGATGAATCAGTACCGAACCTTTAGCTTGAGTGGCAACAACCAACACTATGCTCAGCAGGTCGGGGGTGAAACCAGGCCATGGCGCATCAGCAATGGTCATAATAGAGCCGTCGATAAAGGTTTCAATTTCGTAATGATCTTGAGCAGGGATAAAAATGTCATCGCCGCGGCGCTCGAGCTTAATACCCAAACGTCTGAAAGTATTGGGGATAATGCCTAGCTCGTCGAAATGAACATCTTTAATGGTGATTTCAGAACCGGTCATCGCAGCCAGACCAATAAAAGAACCGATCTCTATCATATCCGGCAGCATGCGGTGCTCTGTACCACCAAGTTCGGTTACGCCTTCTATGGTTAATAAGTTTGAGCCTATGCCGCTTATCTTAGCACCCATACGGTTCAGCATTTTACAAAGCTGTTGCAGATATGGCTCGCATGCGGCATTATAAATAGTGGTAGTACCTTTAGCTAGCACAGCCGCCATTACAACATTAGCTGTACCGGTTACAGATGCTTCATCTAAAAGGATGTAAGTACCTTTTAAATCACTGGCATCAACATTATAAAAGCCGTTATCCGGATTGTAATCAAAACGGGCGCCCAGCTTTTCGAAACCAAGGAAGTGGGTGTCCAAACGGCGACGGCCAATTTTGTCGCCACCTGGTTTAGGAATAGCCGCTTTGCCAAAACGCGCCAGTAACGGACCAACTATCATGATAGATCCGCGCAGGCTGCCGCCTTTGGCTTTGAATTCGTCCGACGAGAAAAAGTCGGTATTGATATCTTTAGCCTCAAATTTGTAAGTATCGGGAGCGAGTTGGGTAACTATAACTCCCATGTCGCCAAGCAGCTCAATAAGCTTCTTAACGTCTACAATATCGGGTATGTTGCTGATGGTAATTGGCTCGCTGGTTAGCAGCACTGCAGAAAGGATCTGCAAAGCCTCATTTTTAGCGCCCTGTGGTATAATTTCTCCCTTAAGGGGTTTACCACCTTGTATAACAAATGCGTTCTTCATGTATCTTCTTTAACTTTAGGCTGCTCATACACTATCTATGCCAAAGCAGGCATAGCGCCCGCAAATACGTATAAATTATGCCGCATAAGCAGGGGGCTAAGTTACGTTAAAGATGCTTAAACTACCAAAAAGCCAATACCTAATTATTAGTATTTCTTGCCGCCGCCCATGTTGCGGTTACGGTTGTTATTTTGGTTATTATTACGCTGATTGTTGTTATTGCGGTTGTTTTGGTTGTTGTTGCGCGGGTTGTTGTTTTGGTTGCTGCGGCCGCGGTTGTTGTTATTATTGGCCGGTGGTGTGCGGTATTCAACGCGATTAAGGTTAACGTTCTCTTCGAGGCTCAGCTCACCGTTAGACATTGATTTCAAGTCGGAAATGATGCTTTCGTCGGCAACAGAATCTTTGTTCCACTGTACGTAGGCCATTTTCATGAAGTTGGCAATAGCTTGCACCATGTGCTGTTGGCGCGCCGGCTCATCAATGCTTTTGGCTTTGTCCATCATCAGTTCGATGGTTTTGCCGTAGTGTTTGTATTTAATCCGTTGGTTAGGGTATCTAAGCGGAGCTGGCTTAGCAGCTAATACTTCAGGCTCGGGCATTGGGTACGGCGAGTCAACATCAATCTTATAGTCGGATATAATGTGCAGGTGATCCCAAAGTTTATGTTTAAAGTCGGCCACATCGCGCAGGTGTGGGTTTAAAAAGCCCATCAGGTCTATTACTACCTGTGCGTAGCGGTTACGTTCTTCTTTAGTTGGCAGGTCGACAATGTATTTTACCATGTTCTGTACGTTACGACCGTATTCAGACAGGATCAATTTTTTTCTGGTCGAGTTGTAGTCAAACTCAGAAACAGGCTTTGTAAGTGTGGCCATTTAAAATATTAAAAGCTTATAATTTGTTGTCGTTTTTAATGCGCTTTATTGCGTTGGGCAACGGGCAATTAAAAATGAAAATGTAAATATTATCTTGTAGTAACGCAAATATAAATTAATTGTGTTAATGTACAAAGTATTATAAACTGTAAAATATAGCTACTTATTGTATTTTCGCCCTTACAGAGATACTTTAACAAAACATTGACATTGGCACAGGATAAAATTTTAATTACAGAGATAGATATATATCGTTTCAGCATCAAAATGGAGCCGTTCACCATTGCAACCGGTACTATGGAATATGCGCAGAATACCTTTATACGTGTGCACACTAACGGTGGCGTTTATGGTGTTGGCGAATGTTCGGCCTTCCCGATGATAGTTGGCGAAACCCAGGATACCTGCTTGATAATGGCACAAGAATTTGCCCGTTTGTGGAAGGGAAAGGATGCATTGGATATCCCCGCCCGTTTACAGCAGTTGCACGATTTTACCGCTGGAAACACGACGATAAAAAGTGCTTTCGATATAGCCTTATATGATATTGCTTCCAAAGCAGCTGGTTTACCGCTGTATAAATACCTTGGTGGCGAACGCCGACCCGTTGAGAGTGATATTACCATCGGCATTTCTACGCCAGAGATAATGGCTGCAAAGGCCACCGTATTTAAAAATAATGGTGCCACAATACTTAAAGTTAAGCTAGGTAAAGACGCGAAGGGCGATGTAGAACGCATCAGACAAATTCGCGAAGCTGTGGGACCGGAAATTAAAATTCGTATTGATGCTAACCAAGGCTGGAGTTTTGAAGATGCCGTATTTGCCCTGCAAGGTATGGCCGGCTATAATATCCAATTTTGCGAGCAGCCAATGCGTACCTGGCATGATGATAAACTGCCTGAACTAATGGACCTTTCGCCGGTGAAGATTATGGCGGATGAAAGTGTTTACAATCATCATGATGCCCGCAAGCAGATCAACAGCGGCTCTTGCGATTATGTGAACATAAAAATGGCAAAATCAGGGGGGATCTTTGAGGCTAAAAAGATCCATGACGAAGCTGCTTCGAAAGATGTTCCATGTATGATGGGTGGTATGCTCGAAAGCCGCATTGCGCTAAGCGCCAAGCTACATTTTGTGTATGCCAGCCCCAACATTAAGTTTTACGACATGGATACCTGCATGCTGGGCCACCTTGAAGACCCGTGCATTGGCGGTGTAAGCTATGATGGCTACCACCTGCATATTTCAGACGCGCCGGGCATTGGTGCCGATGCTGACGACGACTTTTTAGCTAAATGCGAGAAGTTTAGTGTATAGAAGGGAAAGAAATTCCTTTAATCTTCCTGTACATTTCTACTGCATAAATATCTGTCATTCCGGATACAAAGTCTAACACGCTTTGTATCTGGGAGTACAGGTCCTTTTTATCGTTAATAAATTGCGTAGGTATCAAGTTTACCAGTTTCTTGTGATACTTGGTATTGTTGTTAATCAATGCCGGGATAAACTCTTCTAACAGTCCGCCCATAACTTTATAGCCGGCCACCTCAATTTCCACTACCGAATTATAGTTGTAGATCTTTTCTACCGAAACCTTGTTAATAGCATTCCAGGCCGGATTAAGGTTATCGGGTAATACGTCGGTAAGGCCTTTGTTAAAGTCGCCGTTTAGGATTATTTCCTGATTGTTAAAAAAGATGTCAGAACAAGCCGTAACTAGCTTACCAATTGCAATCGCGCGCATAAAACCTACCCGTGCATCATTGTCGCCAAAATCATTCTTTAGTTTATCTGGCAAGGAGGCACTGTCGCAAAGCGGTAATAAAAGACTTTCTACCTGTTCGTACGAAAGTATTTTAAGGCGATGGGCATCTTCCAGATCTATAATGGTGTAACAAATATCGTCAGCCGCTTCTACTAAATAAACCAAAGGATGGCGCTTATAGATCATCGGGCTGGCTTGTGCCTCGGCTAAGCCCAGTTCTACTGCTATTTTCTCAAATGCCTCTTTTTCTGATTGAAAGAAACCATACTTTTTGGTGTAGATATGGCTCTTATCTCCACCCACAATAGCCTCGCAGGGATATTTGACTATGGCAGCTAGGGTAGAATAGGTGAGCGCAAATGCACCATTACCTTTACCGGTGAATGAGTGAGTTAAGATTCGCAAGGCGTTGGCATTACCTTCAAAGTTAATCAGATCGGCCCATTGGTAGTCGTTTAGCTGATCTTTATATTTTACGCCTTCGCCTTCAATAAAATAATTAGAAATGGCGCTTTCGCCCGAGTGACCAAAGGCTGGGTTGCCCATGTCGTGTGCAATACAAGCAGCGGCTACGATATTACCAACTTCGCTGATCAGTGATAGCTCGTCGTCGAGTTTGGGATTTTCTTTTTTGAGTTTATTGTAAAATATGCGGCCTAAAGATCGGCCTACGCTGGCCACTTCCAGGCTGTGTGTTAGGCGGTTATGAACAAACACGCTTCCCGGTAGGGGGAAAACCTGTGTTTTGTTTTGCAAGCGTCGGAAAGGCGAAGAAAAGATCAGCCGGTCGTAATCAACCTGAAATTGTGATCTCGCCTGGTCAGGATCTGAATAATTTTTGTGTTCATTGCCCCATCTTTTTGATGATAGCAGCTTATCCCATTGCATAACGCTCATATGGGCGATAAAGATAGACACAGAATGTGTAAAAACAAGAAAGCCCCCCGATGTTGCGGGAGGCTTTTCTTTTCTATGCGGTTATTTACCGCTTCTTTTTTTTGAACCGCTTGCCAGATTTTTAGCAGCTGCGCTCTTTTCTTCTTTCGATGTGTTCGGGCTCCTCATTTCTCTTGAAGCCTCACTTTTGTCTGACGCTGTTTTTCCTTTAGTAGTTGCCATAACTGTTATAATTTAGTTACTAATGCAACAGCCTGGTTACGTCTTTGTTTTAATAATTTAACCAGAAGTTATTTTATTTACTTAATTCGGCGTAATACTTATGGAATAAAGGCAGTGTTTCGATGCCCTTATAGTAGTTAAAGATATCGTACTTCTCATTAGGCGAGTGCAAAGCATCACTATCTAATCCAAAACCCATCAATACAGTTTTAATACCCAATTCGGCCTCAAACAGGGCCACAATAGGGATACTGCCGCCACCGCGGGTTGGGATAGGCTCTTTACCAAATGATTCGGCAATTGCCTTTTGGGCTGCACGGTAAGCTATGCTGTCGGTAGGAGTTACTACAGGTTCGCCGCCATGGTGCGGAGTAACAGTCACTTTAACAGATTTGGGTGCAATTTTCTCGAAATGTTCTGTAAACTTTTTAGTGATCTCGTCAGAAGTTTGATTTGGCACCAAACGCATCGAGATTTTGGCATTAGCTTTTGAAGGGAGTACTGTTTTAGCACCTTCGCCAATGTATCCACCCCAAATACCGTTTACCTCAAGCGTTGGGCGCGTGCCGGTACGCTCGAAAGTTGAGTAACCTTTTTCGCCCCAAAGTTCTTCCACATCAAGGTCTTTTTTGTATTCAGCCTCATCATAAGGAGCAGAGTTTAATGCTTTCTTCTCATCGTCGGTCAGTACCGAAACATTGTCATAAAAACCAGGGATAGTAATATGGTTGTTTTCGTTGTGCAATGAAGCGATCATTTTAGACAAGATGGTGATCGGGTTAGCAACTGCGCCACCATATACACCGGAGTGCAAATCTCGGTTTGGGCCAACAACTTCTACTTCAAGATATGATAAACCACGTAAACCAGTCTCTAACGACGGGTTTTCCATGCTAATCATCGAGGTGTCAGAAATCAATACCACATCGGCTTTCAGTCTTTCTTTATTGGCTTTTACATAAATGCCAAGGTTATTTGATCCAACTTCTTCCTCACCTTCAATCATAAACTTGATGTTGCAAGGCAGCGTATTGGTTTGCATCATCAGCTCGAAAGCCTTAATGTGCATGTAAAACTGGCCTTTATCGTCGCAAGCGCCACGGGCATAGATTTTACCGTCGCGTACGGTTGGCTCAAATGGAGGGGTTTTCCATAGCTCCAACGGATCTGGCGGTTGTACATCATAGTGGCCATAAACCAAAACTGTAGGTAATGATGCATCTATAATTTTTTCGCCATAAACAATCGGATAACCGGCGGTGGGGCATACCTCTACGTTGTCGGCACCGGCCTGTTTTAATTTCTCTGCAACATAGTCAGCTGTTTGCAGTACCGAATCTTTATACTTTGGGTCTGCACTAACCGATGGGAAACGCAGTAACTCGAAAAGCTCGTCCAAAAAGCGGTCACGGTGCTGATCGATATATTGTTTAATTTGTTCCATTACAAAAAGTTTGCAGCAAATATATTTATGCTGTAGAACATTTTGCGCTTTATTCCGCGCAAAATATATCCCTAATGTAAAATGTTAAACAAATACGTAATTTGTACAAGGCTTAACATTGATTTAATATGTTGCCAGTTAAGATATTATGTATATTGCGCCCCTAATTTAAACAGGTTGTTGAACTCTGGTATTTGGTTTGCCTGATAATTATACCTTATGGTAATGATTATCTGTTTCAAAGCATCATCATAGGTTATTAGAAGATACTGTAAAGTTAAAATAGGCAAATTAAAACAATGAACTTCAGGAAGATCGCATTCTTTCTTTTCTCCCTAATATGTATTTCTGAGGCATCGCATGCCCAGGTTCCAAGTTGCAGCGCAGCGTCTAAATTTTATAGTAAGGATAGTATTGTTGTTACTACGTTTGGTGCCAGCACGGTGCATGGCATCGGTAGTACTTTTCAGGCACCTTTACAGGCGGATTTTGAACATTGTTACACCGGGAAGGTAGTTGATATTACCAATAATGGTATTCCGGGCGAAACTACTACGCAGGGCTTAGCGCGTTTTCCGGGTGCTATCGCCGGGCGCACAGGATTTATGTTAATACTGATGGGGGTTAATGATGCATTTGACCTGGCCAATAAAAAAGCAAGGATTAGTACAACAGAGAAAAATATGCGGTATTATGTTCAGGAATCCTTGAAGAATAATTTGATTCCGATAATTGGTACGCTGCAGTTTATTAATGATAAAAACAACGATTTTAATAAGACGGTTAATTTATATATCAAACAAATTAACGCGCTTTACAAAAAGATTGCTGCCGACAACCATCTCTATGTGGCCGATATTAATAAGGCGCTGGGCAGGGATTTTACACTTTTTAATCCCGATGGATTACATCCCAATCCAGAGGGTAATAATTTGATTGCTTTTGTTTGGTTTGACGCTATCAATAAAGCAATTGAAGATAAGCTGTTATTAATTGGCTTAAACCAAAATTATCCTAACCCTGTAAAAGACAACACTAAAATCGGTTTCAGTTTATCTCAGGCCGGCAGGGTGCAGATCAAACTCTATAATATGAACGGGGCAATCGTGAAAGATGTTTATGACGATTACCAAAGTTCTGGTTATCACGAACTGACAACCTCTATGGCTGATCTTGTACCTGGCATATATATATATATGATGCAGGTAGGGGGGCAACGTATTAGTAAAAAGATGATCGTTACCCGATAGCTTATTTCTTAGTCTGCAGAAGAAAGATCGTTGCGTTGTGCTGCAAAACCTTTACTTGCAAAATCACTCTTTTCAATTTTTGGCAGTTCTGCCTGTTTTGTCATCGAACTTTTGCTGCTTACGGTTAAGCTTGTAAATACTACTGCTGCTACTAATGTGGTGGCTATAATTACTTTTTTCATTGTTTTGATGATTAGCGGGTTTCTGAATTAATTGATCGGAATATTAATCTGTAGTCTTAATTATGGTTTGCCGTCAGCTTGTCCAAGATCGTTTTTGTTGCCATCGCTAGCCAGTGTCTTAGCTGTTGCTGATGCTGGTTTCACGCTATTGTCTTTAGTGCAAGCGGTAAAAGATGCGGTTAAGATTACTGCTGCTGCTATGATTAGTTTTTTCATTGTTTTAATATTAAGGAGCTTCTGAATAAAAGTGTATCTATAAAAGGTTATATCACGGTTTGCCGTCAGCTTGTCCAAGATCGTTTTTGTTACCATCGTCGGCCAGCGTTTTAGCTGTTGCAGAAGTTGGTTTCACGCTATTGTCTTTAGTGCATGCAGTGAAAGATGCGGTTAAGATTACTGCTGCTGCTATGATTAATTTTTTCATGATGTAGTTCTTTAGTGTTTTTGGGGTTGGTTTGTATGTTGAAAGATTATTTACCGTCAGCTTGTCCTAAGTCGTTTTTGTTACCATCGTTGGCTAGCGTCTTAGCAGTTGATGAGGTTGGTTTTACGCTATTGTCTTTAGTACAAGCGGTGAAAGATGCGGTTAAGATTACTGCTGCTGCTATGATTAATTTTTTCATGATCTCGTTTTGTATATATGTTTTGGGGTTGTATTCTTTGTTAATTATTATTTACCGTCAGCCTGGCCCAAGTCGTTTTTGTTGCCATCAGCTTGTCCAAGATCATTTTTGTTACCATCGTCGGCTAATTTTTTTGCTGTTGCTGAAGTAGGTTGTACGCTGTTATCTTTAGTGCATGCAGTGAAAGATGCGGTTAAGATTACTGCTGCTGCTATGATTAATTTTTTCATGATGTTCGTTGTATATGTTTTTGGGGTTGTCCTTTTTGTTTAATTATTATTTACCGTCAGCTTGTCCTAAGTCGTTTTTGTTACCGTCAGCCTGTCCAAGATCATTTTTGTTACCGTCGTCGGCTAATTTTTTTGCTGTTGCTGAAGTAGGTTGTACGCTATTGTCTTTAGTGCATGCAGTGAAAGATGCGGTTAAGATTACTGCTGCTGCTATGATTAATTTTTTCATGATGTTGTTTGTATTTATGTTTTTGGGGTTGTTATTGTTGATATAGATTATTTACCGTCAGCTTGTCCTAAGTCGTTTTTGTTACCATCAGCTTGTCCAAGATCATTTTTGTTGCCATCGTCGGCCAGTTTTTTAGCTGTTGCTGAGGTAGGTTGTACGCTGTTGTCTTTAGTACAGGCGGTGAAAGATGCGGTTAAGATTACTGCTGCTGCTATGATTAGTTTTTTCATGATGTCGTTTGTTAAGAATTTGATGTTAATTTATTGTTAAGAGATTATTTGCCGTCAGCCTGACCTAGGTCGTTTTTGTTACCATCAGCTTGTCCAAGATCATTTTTGTTGCCATCGTCGGCCAGTTTTTTAGCTGTTGCTGAAGTAGGTTGTACGCTATTGTCTTTAGTGCATGCGTTTAAAGACGCAGTTAAAATAATTGCCGCTGCAAATAAAATTTTTCTCATAATTTTTCTGTCAAAAATATTTTGTAACTATTTGATTATTAAATGTTTAACACCACAAATGTAAAGATGTTTTTCAATTTACAAAGAATTTTTTTTTATTTTTTTGGTGTGAAGTTTTTTGTATCATATGAGTACTTTTGTAATTAAATTTTATAACTTTCATCAGCCTTACACGTAATAATGATTTAATGAAAAAAGTTACTGTAATTTTGTTGTTAATATTTATTAGTGTAAACGTTTACGGTAACCTGTTTAGCGATGTTGCGCCTGATACCGCGATTGTTAACAAATTGAACAGTGATGGTTATAAAATACGCCGTTCTGACGCTGAGCAAACCATCGCTTCTGCACAAAAAGCCTTAAAACTTGCCAAAAAAATATCCTACGCTTACGGCATAGCCGAGTCGTACCGTATAATGGGTGTTGGATATGATTATAATAATGAACTTGAAAAGGCGATCGAAAGCTATCTTAATGCGCTCTCGGCTTTTCAAATCGCAAAAAGTACAATTGGCGAAGCTAAAGTATATAATAATATCGGGAACCTTTATCGCGATAATGACTACGATAAAGCCTTAGAATATTTCAGAAAATCGCTTAAGATAGCAACCGATTTAACAGACGAAGATCTGATCGCTTCTATTTACCTCAACATCGGTAACGTTTATACCCGTCAGGGAGATTACTATGAGGCGCTTAAATATTACAATAAGAGCAATGATCTGTTTATTAAGCTAAATAATACGGAATATAGGATAACCTGTATGCAGGATATGGGCGTTGCTTATTTTAACTTAAACCAGTACGATAAGGCCGAACAATTGCTTTTGGCAGCCAATACAGAGGCTAAAAAATATAATAGGCTGCAGCAAATTGCCAGTATTGACCTTACGCTTTCTTCGATATACATAGCGAAAAAAGACTTTCCGCAGGCCGAAAAATTTGTTGATGAGGGTATAGCCTACTCTGAGATGGTTAAAAGCAAGCGTATGCTTAGCGATTTTAAATATACCTCTTATCAACTCGAAGTAAAGCGCAAAAACTTTGAAAAGGCTTTACATTACCTGCAGGAGATATATAAGAAAGACAGTACGGATTTTCAAAACTACGTGTCTGCACGTATAGCGTTGCTACAGGTAAAACACCGCCAGGAGGAAAAAGAAAAGGAAAATGCCCTAACCATACTTAAGCAAAAAAGCGATCGTAACTTCTTTTGGGGTATTACGGTGGTGGCGTTTTTATTGCTGATCGTAATCGTATTACTTATCGGCAATATTCGCCGTAAGGCTGAAAGCAATAAAAGGCTTACGGAGCTTAATGACGAGGTGTCCAAGCAAAAGGATAACCTTGATAGGGTTAATCATCACCTCGAAGAGATTATTGACGAGCGTACCAAAGATCTTCAGATCAAGAATAAAAAGCTTTCAGAATACTCGTCATACCTGTCGCACCAGATACGCGGGCCTATAGCCACCCTCAAAGGGCTTATTAACCTCGAAAAAGAAGGCTTGGTGAACAAAGAGGAGTGCTTTAATATGATGGATAAGTGCGTGTCTGAGATAGATAACAAAATTATGGACATGAGCGATATGCTGCATGATCCGGAACGCACCGGGATGTGATTTTGCTATCTATCCTTAAACTGAGATTATCTGCCGAACGGCAGCGACGAGTGGATCTGCGCCTCAAATAAGCCCAAATAGATACAATACCTGGATATCATGCTCAGTATAAGCAGATGTCGTTGTTTTTGGTAACCCTCGGTCTCAAATGCAAACGTATCTGGTCCGTTGGTTACAAAATATTGTACTTCTCCTTTACGGGGCTTAAAATTGGGTTTTAGCAAATCAAAAACCGTTACCTTAAGCTTGCTGCCAGGATCATGAATTGTGCCTTTTTTTGAAGCTTCCTGATCATCCGATATAGAGATTAAGTAGTTTGACATTGTTGCGGGTAGTTTTATAAAAGGTAGTTTTAATATGCGATAATTACAGTTTAGGTATGCCAAACCCTGTGCCGATTGTGTAGTTTTTTGTGTATCGGATCACATTTTGTGGCAATAAGAAATAATAAGAAACGGTATTTACTTTAGAGAAAGTAAATGTCATTAAGGTTATGGGTTTTGGTAGGGGAGAAACAAAATGTGTACTTAGAAGTGTAAGTTTTTGACAACACCACTAAGTACATTTTTTATTTACGAGGCAAAAGAAGTACGGTTGTGAAGCTCTTCATACAACTCAATTACTTTGCGTTGCAGATGGGCAATTTCCGACTCGCGGTCAACCAGTTTTTTCTGAACCGAATTTAGTTGAATAAGTTGCGGTTCGATAACATCTTCTTCGAGCGTTAACAAGCTTACAACGCTTATTTCATAAATTTTTGAAATTTGCTCTAACCTCGAAAGATTAATGTCGGTTACACCGGTTTCAATTTTTGAAAATGCAGGAATAGAGATGCCCAGTTTGTTGGCAATATCTTCTTGGCTCCACCCGCGTTTGTGCCGTAACGTACGAATGTTTTTCCCTACAGATTTGTTTGATTTAATTTTTGGATCGTTCATGTAGTAGTTCAGTTTAATTTTAGAGAAAAGGGTATTAATTGTTAGCCAATTAATGTGCCACACACTAAATATGTACGATACGCAGCGATAAGCGGTTTTTCGTATGTAGTAAGTGTGTATTTATTTCCCCAAAATAGGAAACTGGTAAACTAAATTCCCCAGTTAAACGATCCTCAGTTTCGCAAATTTTAAAAGCAGCTGTTTTTGACCAATCTCTTTAAAGAAAATGGTTGCCTTAATATCCGGAGCCTTGCCCTCCAGATTAATTACTTTACCATAACCAAAACGCTCGTGCTCTACCTCCATTCCGTTTTGCAGATTCGAGGTATCAGACGGTGCAAAATTTTCCGATGGCACATGTGCTTTCGCCAATATCGATGTTGTTTTTACTGGTGCTGCAGATGCGGGTTTTGGCTTCGAGAAGCTGTCTTCCTTACGATTCCAGGCTTTGCGCTCGTCCTCATAAAAAGGATTGCCTGTAGGTGCTGGTTTAGCCGTGAAGTCGAGTTCGAGGTATTGCGCATCAATCTCATCCAAAAAGCGGCTTGGTTCGCAGTTAATCAACGTGCCGAATTTAAAGCGTGACGTTGCGTAGCTAATGCTTAGTTTGTTTTCTGCACGGGTTACAGCCACATAAAACAGGCGGCGTTCTTCTTCCAGATCGCTGCGCGAGTTTAATGACATTTGCGAAGGGAACAGGTTCTCTTCCAAGCCAACTACGTTTACCTGCTTAAATTCCAAACCCTTGCTAGAGTGTATGGTCATTAACGATACCGTATCGGCGTCTTTGTTTTTATCGTTATCGTCGTTAGTTAATAAAGCCACATCCTGCATAAACACGTCGAGGCCTTTTTCTTCTATGTCCTCACGTTCTGCAAACTCTTTAATACCGTTCAATAACTCCTGGATATTCTCGTAGCGGTTGAGGCCTTCTACAGATTTATCTTCGTAAAGATCTTTTAACAAACCCGAGTGCTGCGCTATATGCAAGGCAGCATCATAAGCTGTCATGTTTTTGGCAATTACCTGGAAACTTTGGATCATGGTGCCGAAATTGCCTACAGAAGCAGATGTGCGGCCATCCATAAATTGCCCTGGGTTAACTACCACTTCAAAAGGTGTAATACCATGCTGATCTGCGGCCAGAATAATCCTGTCTACAGTAGTATCGCCAATTCCGCGTTTAGGATAATTGATCACACGTTTCAGTGCTTCTTCGTCGTTAGGATTAAACGTCAGCCTGAAATATGCGATTAGGTCTTTGATCTCTTTGCGTTGATAGAACGATAGTCCGCCGTAAATTTTATAAGGAATATTCAGCTTACGCAAAGCCTCCTCCATAGAGCGCGACTGGGCGTTAGTGCGGTACAGAATGGCAAAATCATTCCATTTCATGCCTTTGTTAGCACGATCCTGCAGTATGCCTTCGGCCACCATCTTACCTTCTTCATTATCGCTGAAAGCGCGCATCACCTTGATCTTGTCGCCGTGGTCTTTCTCAGAGAAAACATTCTTTTTAAGTTGCTCTTTATTATTGGCAATAATGCTGTTGGCAACTTTTACAATATTTTGGGTAGAGCGGTAGTTTTGCTCTAGTTTAAACACTTTCAGATCAGGGTAGTCTTTCTCGAAGTTGAGGATGTTTTGGATATTGGCACCGCGGAATGCGTAGATACTCTGTGCGTCATCGCCCACAACGCATAAATTCTCGTTAATGGCTGCCAGTTTCTTAACAATCAGGTATTGCGAAAAGTTGGTATCCTGGTACTCATCCACCATCAGGTATTTAAACTTGTTCTGGTATTTGTACAAGGTATCCGGGTGTTCGCGCAGCAGTTCGTTGGTTTTAAACAGCAAGTCGTCAAAGTCCATAGCGCCTGCGCGGAAGCAACGCGCCGCGTAGGTTTCATAGATCTTACCCAGTTGACCGCGGCCGGTAGAAAAGTCGTCCGCCTGGATCTGCTCGTTCGAATTATACTCACGCGGGCCGATCAGGTTATTCTTCGCTGCCGAAATACGGTTATATACAAAGTTGGCATTGTACAGCTTATCGTCCAGGTTCATTTCTTTTAAAATGGCCCTTAGTACGCTTTTGCTGTCGTCAGTATCGTAAATGGTGAAGTTGCTTGGGTAGCCAATCTTTTCGGCCTCTACTCTTAATATTTTGGCAAACACCGAGTGGAAAGTACCCATCCACAAATTTTTGGCCTCGGGGCCAACTACGTGTGTAATACGTTCGCGCATTTCGCGCGCCGCCTTATTGGTAAATGTAAGTACCAGTATGTTAAATGAATCTACACCCTGGCGTATTAAATGTGCCACGCGATAGGTAATAACACGTGTTTTACCAGATCCTGCGCCTGCTATAATCATTACGGGGCCTTTGGTTTGCAATACTGCAGCCCGCTGCTCCGGATTTAGTCCCTCTAAATAATCCAATTCTGCTCCTCTGTTTTGAGGCGTAAAATTAGTGTTTTACTCGGGAAGTAGAGGAAGGTGTTGATTAGTTTATTGGTGTTGAGTTGAGCGGTTGAATCGGAGAGTAGTTTATTGGTTTGTTAATGTAGTTTTTGTAATTATACATCTGTACTTACCTTTACTAAACCATTGTAGTTAATAATGCGACCAAATGGTTTGAAACTAATTTCGACATCGATAAGTACACTGTCACCAACATCCTTTCCGGTTGCATATACTGTGGGTGTAAAAAATGGAGGCATAGCAATCCCCATAATCGTCGCAGCGGCATCGTAAATTATTAGATCGCCAACTGTAGTTACTCGGGCAAGTAAATAGATATTTACAATTTTAAACCTCTCAACAAGCAAGCCCTCGGATAACCATTGTTTTGATACAACCTTTTTATCACCAAGCCTTCTACTCCAAATTTCTGTGTGCGATAAAGGATCTACGATCAGTTCTGCCTCGGCAGAATCTGAGTTATATGGCAGGTCTGCTATGTTGGCAAATATTTTGCCCATAAAGTTATTGCCCCTTGTTACTTTAAATGTTCCTTGAGCTTTCATTCTACCTTTCGACTGGTGAAATTGCTTTAAATTGGGTGATAAGTTATCATATGCTTCTCCGAGAAATTTTTGATATAAAGGCTTAGGATTATCAAAGGTTACTTTACTGTCATATTGTTGAGTTATTGCCTGGTAAATAACCCAACCAAACGGATACAACCAAATAATGTCATTAAAGATGTTTACGATAAAAAAAGAGGGAGTTAGTGTGCCCGAGACGATATAATAGACAGAGCCTATCGGACCAAGTACTTTACCAATAAACCCCACTAGAATTAAAGGCCAGTATTTATTCGGATTTCTTGAAGCAAAGTAATAAGCAATGCCATAAACTCCTACTAGCATGCCAACACATCTTAATATTATTAACAGGAAATCTGTAGACGGATTACCAAACAATATTACCTGTGGGAACAACGAAATTATACTTCCCCAGAAAATGTTATATATGCCGGCAATAAAAAGTATAAATTTTGCCCATTTAAGTTTCGTATTGTGATTCATAATTTAAGTAGGCCTAAATTATGAAAAGATTTGAAGGCAAGTATTGAAGAGTTTAATCTGTTTGAAATTGTATTAAATCGGCATACAAGCCCTTTCTTTACGCAGAAGATTTCTCCTATCGTCGATGACAACACGGATAATTCGAAATTAAACCAAAAGCTCCCTCTCCTCTGGAGAGGGCTGGGGAGAGGTTATTCACTCCTCAAACTCTTCACCGGATTTGTCAACGCAGCCTTAATGCTTTGATAACTAACTGTAAGTAGTGTAATCACAATAGCTCCAAATGCCGTTACCACAAATACCCACCATGATAACGCAGTATGATAAACATAGTGCTGCAACCAGCCGTGCATAAAATAGTATGCAACGGGAGTAGCAATCATCAAAGCGATGAGGATAAGCATTATAAAATCGTTAGACAGCAAACGCCACAGGCTGAAAACCGTAGCGCCAAGTACTTTGCGTACACCGATTTCTTTGGTGCGTTGCTCGGCCATATAGGATGCCATGCCAAACAAACCCAGGCAGCTGATAAAAATAGCCAGTCCTGCAAACCAACTGGCTAGTTTGCCAACGCGCTCTTCGTCCTCAAATTTTTGGGCATACTCATCATCGGCAAAACGGTACGAGAATGGTGCCGTAGGGGAGTATCTGCTGCAAATGTTTTCTACCTTGCCCAAAGCCTCGTGCACACCCAGTTTGGGATTGATCTTGATGTTTATAAAATAGGCGTCGTCTTCCTTTTTGTTAAAGTAAAAAACGGTTTGCTTGGCCGGCTCGTAGGGCGAATCCATTACCATGTCTTTTACCACGCCAATAACGCGGTGGTCTTTATCCCAAAATCGAACGCGCTGGCCAATCGGATTTTTAAGGTTCATAAATCTGGCAGCGGTTTCGTTAATTACAATGCCCGACGAATCTGTTGCAAACTCCGGCGAAAAATCGCGTCCATCGGTAAATTGCCACCCTACGGTTTTACCGAAGCCCTGCGTTACACCTACCACAGCAAAATCATCTACCAGGCCCGGATCTTTACCCTGCCATTGAAAGCCGCTAGTGTTGTTGCTAACGTGGGTAGTTGAACTGGTAGACTCTGCCACTTCTACAGCTGCGCCCGATTGAATAAGGTCAGTACGCACGGCTTCGAAATGGGTGTGCAGGTCTTTTACCGGCATTGGTATGGCAATTAAACCTTCGCGGTTATAGCCAACAGGACGATTTTTGGCAAACTGGATCTGCTTGAAAACAACGATAGTGCCAATGATTAAAATTACCGAAACCGAAAATTGAAGTACTACCAGCACCTGGCGTGGTACTGCTGCTAACCGTCCCCCTTTAAAGGTTCCTTTTAATACCTTCACCGGCCTGAAAGATGAAAGATACAGAGCCGGGTAGCTGCCCGCCACTAATCCCGTAAACAAACTGAAGCCCAAACCCATCAGCCAAAATGTTGGACTACCCCACAAAATCACAATGTTCTTATCCGCCAGTTGATTAAACATCGGGAGGATTAAAGAAACAAGAACAAGCGCAACTCCAAAGGCAATAATGGCTATTAACACCGATTCGCAATAAAACTGACCGATTAGCTGGCTGCGCAACGAACCCACTGCCTTTCGGATACCGACCTCTTTGGCCCGTTTCTCGCTGCGGGCGGTGCTAAGGTTCATAAAATTAATGCAGGCCAGTAGCAATACAAATAAGCCCACAATGCCAAACATCCATACATATTGTATTTTTCCGCCAACTATAACCCCATTCTTAAATTCAGAATATAAGTGCCATTTGCTCATAGGGTGTAAAAAGATCTGAGGCTTATAGCGGGCGTCTTCCTTACTTAAATGGTTGATCTTAATATCGCGGATCTTTCTCGACACCTTGTCGATATCAGCATTATCTCCCAGCTGCACGTACACACGATACGAGTTGTCGCCCCAATCGGTTGAAGCGCCTTTGCGGATTAAATTATTCATATAATAATCCCATGGGCCAATAAAACTTACATCGATATAATGAAGCGTGGTGTTCTGCGGAAAATCTTCATAAACACCGGCTACTTTAAAGGCCGCTTTATCAATCAACACGGTTTTATCCATCGGATCGGCATCGCCAAACAGCGCCTTGGCTGATGCCTGCGAAAGCAGGATAGAGGTAAGGTCTTTTAATCCATCGCGGTTACCCCTAAGCATTTTAAGAGAAAATATTTCGGTTGCGCTCGGTTGCATAAAACCGCCCGATATGGCCAATTTTTTATCCCCTACATTTAAAATATGCGGCCACACCTGCGATATAATGGCGATACTTTTAAAATCGCTGCTGTAATTTTTTTCGAGCTCGTAACCAAACGGTATGGGTAAGGATCTACTGGTATTAACATCGCCATTATAGGTTTGGTTCTGCATAACCTGGGCAACGCGGTTATAATTATCGTGGTATTTATCAAACGAAAGCTCGTCCCACATCCAAAGGCCAATTAACATGGCTACAGCCATACCAACAGCCAGGCCGCCAATGTTTATCAGAGCCGCAAATTTATTCTTACTGAGGCTTCTCCAGGCAATTTTTAAATAGTTCTTAATCATAACGTTCAGTATATCAGTCCGCGAATATGACAATGCTAAAATAGAAGCTGAAAATATTGTGCCGATGTTTTAAGTTATTGATTATTAGTTTATTATAATGTTTGCATGCAGCCAGGTGTATCAAAAGCGAACGTACATGCGTTCGCTTTTGCAAGGAAGTCGTCGACATCTACTTAGCTTATATTAACAACCAAACCTAATCCTCTCTGTTTATCATGTAAAATAAATTCGAAATCGAACATCCAAATCCCGAAATCAATAGCTTTGCCCCATGAACCGTTTAGCCAATTCTGCATCACCATATTTACTGCAACATGCTAATAATCCCGTCGACTGGTATCCCTGGGGTGCCGAAGCCTTGCAGAAGGCCCGCGACGAAAATAAACTGATTATTGTGAGCATTGGCTACTCGGCCTGCCACTGGTGCCATGTAATGGAACATGAAAGTTTTGAGGATGCGCAGGTGGCGGCTGTAATGAACGATAATTTTGTTTGTATTAAGGTAGACCGCGAAGAACGCCCCGATATAGACCAGATCTATATGAGTGCCGTGCAGTTAATGACCGGCCGTGGAGGCTGGCCGCTTAACTGCATTTGCTTGCCAGATCAACGCCCTATTTATGGAGGTACTTATTTTCGTAAGAGTGACTGGGTGAGCCTGTTGCTTAACCTGGCAGAGTTTTTCCGCGAAAAGCCCGCCGAAGCCGAAGAATATGCCGTGAAACTTACCCAAGGTATTCAGCAATACGAGTCGGTTGATTTTATTACCGAGCAAGCGGAATATACCAAGGCCGATCCGGAGGCTATTGTTACCGCCTGGCGCAAGCACTTTGACCCGAAGGAGGGGGGGATGAACTACGCACCGAAATTCCCGATGCCCAATAACTGGCAGTTTTTAATGCGTTACGCCCACCTGATGGAAGACGAAGGTGTTGCCAATGCCGTTAAACTTACGTTGAAGAAAATGGCTTACGGTGGTATCTATGATCATATTGGTGGCGGCTTTGCCCGTTACTCGGTTGATGCCCGCTGGCATGTGCCGCATTTCGAAAAGATGCTTTATGATAATGGCCAGCTCATCAGCCTTTACGCCGAAGCCTATACCTGGAATCCTGACCCTCTTTACAAACAGATAGTTGATGAAACCATCGCCTTTGTTCAGGGCGAACTTACGTCACCAGATAACGGCTATTATTCAGCACTTGACGCTGATAGCGAAGGGGTGGAGGGTAAATTCTATACGTTTACAAAAGCCGAGATAGATGATCTATTGGATGAGGATGCTACGCTATTTTGCATCTACTACAATATAACAGAAGATGGCAACTGGGAGGAAGAAGAAACAAATGTGTTTTTCCGCAAGGATGACGACGCAGAGCTTGCCGGCAAGTTGGGTATGAGTGAAGCCGAGCTGAAAGAGAAAATTGCCACCCTCCGTACCAAAGTATTCGAATCACGCAGCCAACGCATCAGACCGGGACTCGATTATAAAATCATCGCTTCATGGAATGGATTGATGCTGAAAGGGCTTTGCGATGCTTATCGCGCGTTTAATAATCCAGCGTATTTAGATCTGGCTATTAAGAATGCCGGGTTTATTCTGAACAACCTGGTTGATGATAAAGGCAAGTTGATCCGTATCCATCAATCAACTAACCCGATCGCCTTTTTAGATGACTATGCTAACGTGATCGATGCATTGATAGCGTTATACGAGGTAACATTCGACATCAAATGGTTGCAACAAGCCCATGAGTTTACAGGCCTGGCAATTGAGCTTTATTACGACGAGGCGGAAGGCATGTTCTTTTACACGGCCGCGGATAACGAACAACTAATTGCCCGCAAAAGCGAAATTATGGATGGAGTGATACCTGCATCTAACTCAGTAATGGCGCGGGACCTTAAAAAGCTGGGATTATTGTTTGAAGAGGAGCAGTATAACGCCATTGCCGCCCAACTGCTGCGCAACCTGATGCCTTACATGGCCAAGTACGGTTCTGTATATTCTAACTGGGCTATGCTTTTGCTGGAAGAGGTGTTTGGGACTTACGAGGTTGCCATAACGGGTGTTAATGCAGATAAAACCCGCATCGAATTCGAAGAAAATTACATACCTAACAAAATTATGTTGGGAGGTAGCGAGGAAAACCTACCTTTGTTACAAGGCAGAATTGGTGATACCACCCGCATATTTATCTGTAAAGATAAAACCTGTGGTTTACCTGCCGAAGATGTTATGCAGGCACTAAAACAAATTACTGCGTAAAAAGCTTATTCAATAAAATATTTAACTAATGAAAATCGAGCCTCAACACGTCGTATCATTAACGTATAATTTATATGTTGATCAGGATGGCACTGAAAACCTTGTAGAAAAAACAACCGAAGAGCAACCATTAACATTTTTGTTTGGTGCAGGTCAAATGCTGCCACGCTTCGAAGAAAACTTGTCGACCTTATCAACCGGCGACGCGTTCGACTTTCGTTTGCCTGCCGGCGATGCTTACGGCGAATATGACGACGAAGCTGTTGCAAACCTGCCAAAAGAAATGTTTGCAGGCCAGGACATGCCAGAGGTAGGCAGCATTCTGCCGTTGCAAGATAACCAGGGCAACCGTTTCCAGGGACAGGTTGTATCTGTAGTAGAAGATGCAGTTATTGTTGACCTTAACCACCCAATGGCTGGGCAGGAATTGCACTTTACCGGTAACATATTAAATGTACGCCCGGCTACCCCAGAAGAGCTGTCGCACGGACATGCCCACGGACCAGACGGACATCACCATCATTAATAAAAAGAAAGCCCTCGCAAAACGAGGGCTCTTTTTATATCATAATTTGTCTCAATATAAATTCAATTCGCCCCGTACATCTAAAAAGCAACGGATAAATATCTGACAGGCTATCGGCTGCCCGTTAACCGTTGCCGGGATAAAAGTTTTGTCCTCTTCACTTAGCAAATCAATATTAAGCCGCACTTTACGGTCGTAATTATTAACCGGGGCACGAAAGTGTACCACATAATCAGCTAATCGTCCACCCGGGCTAACCAGTAGTTCCATTGTTACAATAACGGCTTCGTTATCAATGCCCTGCATGTCTTTCGGTAGCCTGAAAAGGCCGGCATAATTAAGAAATCCATAGAAGCGGTCGCCGATAATTACGGGCTTGGTAGTATGGTCGGTGTCGGTGAGCAATTTGTCCACAATATACTTGCAATTGGAGGTGCTGTCTTCCGGCGCTTCGTAGGTTAAAGTTTGGGTGGTATAGTTGTAGCGCTGCAGCAAATGATTGGCAGTGTCATAGAAGTTCCAATAGCCGGTTTTTTTGTTGTTGCTGTATCTGCCAATTGCCAGTGCGGTTTTATTGTCTATAAGCGCCTGGTAAAGGCCTTCGCGTATGCTGTTGTCACTTTTTAAAACAGTGATACGTTCTTTTACACCGCTGGGGAGTTTGCTTTTAATAACAACAGTTTCTTGTGCTGAACAGAATAGTGGCAAAGAAAAGGCGAACAGGTAAATAAAAATATGCTTCACAATTACGGGATGTTAGTAGGCCAAAATTAACATACTATACTTCACTAACAATAGCGGGGTTAATTTGCTTAAGGGTTTCTATAAAATCTTCTTTATTTTTTGGAGAGATGATTACGCTATCGTAAGTGTTATAAAATATCTCAATACGATCAAACGATAAGGCAGGCGCACTCAGGATACTATGGTTGGGTTCTATCGACTTAATTTTGGCGATTTCGATGTTCTTATTAATTATAAACCCGCTTCTTACATTTAGTATAGTGTCTGTTATGCGGTAGCGGGTGATAAATATCATCGGTATAATTAAAAATACCGAAACCGTGCCCACCACAATCACACCGGCCCATTGTCCTTCTATTACTGCTCTGCTTATAAAATAAGTGATGAAAGCTATCAGCGGTAGATATACCCAATAGTTAATTTTAGATGGATACGTTTTGGTCATAGTGTAAATATATGTTTTTAGCAATATCCTTTAATTTGAAACCAGCTTTTATCTGTTAAATTTGATTATGCAAGATACTCCGGAATTTAGAACCATTAAGTTTTCGCAAACTACCCTAACCGAACTGATGATACCTTCGTACGCCAATTTTGGCGGCAAAATACACGGGGGAATCTTATTATCACTAATGGACAAAGTTGCTTACGTATGCGCTGCCAAGCATGCGGGTAATTATTGCGTAACGGCATCTATTGATGGTGTTGATTTTCTGGAGCCGGTAGAAGTAGGAGAGATCGTATCCTTAATGGCCTCGGTAAATTACACCGGTAATACCTCGCTTGTGGTAGGCATACGTGTAATTTCGGAAAACGTAAAAACCAACGTAGTTAAGCATACCAACACCAGCTATTTTACCATGGTGGCCAAAGATGAGCATAACCGCCCCGCCCAGGTACCCGGTTTAATTGTCGAGAACCGCGAACAGGTGAGGCGTTTTATAGAAGCCATCCAAAGAAAAAAGTTGAAACAAAACTACAAACATGAGTCTCGCCATATTAAAGTGCCTAACGATCCCGAAAAGCTACTCAATCTGCTCAAAGGCGAGCGCTGCGTACTGGAACGAAAGGCTATTATTAAGCACTAGGTATTGCTGCGTTTTTTACTGCCTGTTATATATTTTTACCAGTTTAAGCAAGTTGGCCACTGTATCATCCTCAACCAATTTGGGCAGCAATCGCCATAGCCAGTTGTTTTCTGCATGGGCCGGGTTGTTCATCCGTGATTTTTCATCCAGGCCCAACACATCCTGCATTGGGATTATAGCTACTTTAGCTGTTGAAGCATAGGCCATTTTAGTTAATATCTTATGGATATTCTTCGATTTCACAGGTTTGTCGGTGTAAGCCTTTAACCGCTCAATAGTTTGTTTATCTATATTGGTATTGTACCAGCCAACGGTGGTATTATTATCATGGGTGCCTGTGTATACCAGGAAGTTTGTATCGTAATTATGGGGAATATATATCGATTGCTCCATGCCCTCACCAAATGCAAATTGCAGCACCTTCATACCCGGCATTTCGAACTCATCGCGCAGTTCGAAAACCGGGGCATCAACATCGCCCAGATCTTCGGCTACAAATGGTAAACTGCCAAGTGCTTGCTGCATTCTTTTAAAGAAATCCGGCCCCGGACCTTGCATCCAACGCCCGTTTCTGGCGGTTTTTTCTCCCGCGGGGACCTCCCAATACGCTGAGAATGCGCGAAAGTGATCAAGCCTTAGCAGATCAAACAGTTCCATGTTTTTACGTAAGCGATTTATCCACCATTGGAAGCCATCTTGTTTAAGCGCCTTCCACCGATAGACAGGCATGCCCCAAAGCTGGCCATCGGCGTTGAAATAATCGGGTGGTACGCCTGCAATACCAGCCATGCCGCCTTGTTTATCCAAAGCAAAAAACTGCTGATTAGCCCAAACATCGGCCGAATCATAACTCACATAAAAAGGCAGATCGCCCAAAAGCTTAATGTTGAGGGTATGGCAATAATCTTTAAGCTGATACCATTGCCTGTAAAATATGAATTGAAGCCATTTAATTTTGTTGATGGCCTGGGTATGCCGCCCGGCAAAGCGGGTTAACGCTGGTGTATGCCTTGTTTTGAATGATTTGTTCCATTGATACCAGGGTTGCCCGTCGTGGTTTTCTCTTAACGCTGCGTATAATGCAAAATCATCTAACCAGTAACTTTGTTTGACGGAGAAGTCTGCAAACTCCTTTTTCAGCACTTTGAAATCGTTGCGATAAAAATTTTCATAGGCCCTTTCAAATAGCTCGTGTTTAAGGTCTTCTACATTTTGGTACTCAACCTTATCCGTTTGGGGTAGATGAAAATTATGCAGTTCATCCTCGTCCAATAAACCATCTTTAGCCAATAAAACCGGACTAATTAACAACACATTACCCGCCATGCTGCTTAGCGAACTATATGGCGAGTAATTCTGATCTGCCCCTATCGGGTTCAGCGGTAGTAGCTGCCAATACTTTTGCCCGCTCTCACTTAGAAAATTAGCGAAGGTTCTCGCGCCCGGTCCCATGTCGCCAATGCCAAATGCCGATGGCAGGGAGGTAATATGCATTAAAATGCCCGCTCCACGATCATTGTCTGCTTGTTCAGCGTGCAGTATCGCAAAAGGCATTTCGCCGAAGATTTCGGCCAGCAATACACCATCCTGCTCAATCTTTCCTTTCAGGTTTAACCATTGATGCTGCCATTTTGCAGGAGCTTCGTCAGGTAATACAATCCGGGTATCACGCCAATCGAGGCCTGTAATGTCTTTCTGTTGCGCTTTGCAAATGCCCGCGGTATATAGGGGAGCCGCAACAATTAGCCACTGATTTTGGTATCTGCGTGCAAATGCCAGCACATTATCTTTATAAACACCTTTTACTTTTAAAGGTAGATATTCGCCCTTGGAAAATAGATCTGCATAGGTCTTCCGCACAGTAAACAGTTTTTGGGTAAGCCAAAGTTTAATGTGCCCACTATACCGATCGGCCCATAACTGGCTAAGCGCTTCTACCACATCTTCAGGAAGTTTTTTATTCAGTAATCTGTTCCGAAGCTGATAATCAACTGGTCGGCGGTTGTCGGGGTCTACCAAACTTAAGTCCCACAATTCACAACCCTGATAAACATCGGGTACACCCGGGCAGGTAAATTTAAGTAGTAGCTGTGCTAGCGAATTGATGATGCCCTGGTCAGCAATATCTTGATGAAATTGTTGAAAGGTTTGCCAGAAATCGCTTTGTTTATCTAATAGCGCGGCTGCGAAATCGATCGTTGCTTTTTCATATTCTTCATTAGGTTGCGCCCAGTTAGAGTTTACCTTGCCTTCGCGCAAAGCCTTGACCAAATATTCGCTCAGGCGATTGCCAAAGTTATCCTCATCAGCACCGGGCATAGGGTAGGCGCCCGCGATTGTTTGATAAATAAAGTATCTATCGTTGGCCGTAGGTATAGCTGTTGCTGCTTCCTGATAAGGTTTTTCCCAGTGTTTAACGGCGTCTATCCATTCTTGGGGCAACGCGGTGAGCACGTTAAGCCTGGCCCGTACATCTTCGCCGCGTTTAGTATCATGGGTAGATGTGGCATTGATAGAAAGCAGCCATTGTTTTTGCCGCTGCTTCATTAATTTATGAAACGTTTTTGCCGGTAAGCCAAACGCATCCGGAGCGTCGCCCACCTCGTTATGGCCGGCAAAGCGATTGTAGGTATACATCAGCGTATCTTCAACCCCCTTAGCCATCAGCGGACCGGAAAATTGCATTAGCCGCTGATAAAATCTTAACACACGCTGATTGTAGCCAGCCCGGTTCTCGTAAGGCTTTTGCAACAACACGTTATCAAGTAATTCGCAGGCTGGTTTCAGCTCCTTATTTTCCTTAACAACTGCGTTTAAAATGGCTTGTATGTTTTCTGCCTCAATTGATTTAAGTGGCAGACGGTTGCCGTAATAGCGATAAACCGGGCAGTGGATTAATAATTGGGCAATAACCTGCCTTAAATTATTTCTACCAACTGCTTTCAGCGTCCGTTCGTCGGTTAATTTTAGTTTGATAAAATAGTTAACCAGGTTAGTTAATTCGCCTTGCATGTTGGCCGAAAGGATATTGGCCTTTTTTACTTCAATTTGTTTATGTACAGGTTGTTGGTCGCCGCTTAGTTCTTCATAAAAGCTGTTGAATTTTTTAAGCGAAGAGCCGTCGGACAAAAGGTTATTTACCTGGGCTAAAAAGTCGTAACCGGTGTTGCCTTGTAAAGGCCACTGCGATGGCATCGTTTCACCCTGTTCCAATATCTTTTCGGCGACAATGTAGGTGTCATCCCCGGCTAACTCGCGCAGGTTATTCAAGTAGCCCTCGGGATCGTAAAGACCATCGATATGATCTATTCTCAAGCCATGAAAAACGCCTTCGTCCACCAGTTGTTTAATCATGCGGTGGTAGTGCTCAAATACATCCGGCTTTTGAATGTTGAGGCACATAAGGCTATTCACTGTAAAAAAGCGTCGGTAGTTAATATTGGAATCTGTTTCCTGCCAGCTGCAAAGGCGATAGTTTTGCTGGGCTGCAAATTGGCCAAGCAAGTCTAAGTTGTTATTGATGGAATCGAGAGAGTCATTCAAATAATCTTTAGCCTCGGCCTGTTTAAGCACATTGTTAAACTTAACCAACCATGCCGACCATTTTAAGGCGAAGCGCTTATCGTCGCGGCTTCTTAAAGTTGCGTTTATCTCCGCTACGAGTGGTTTTAAGTTTGCAGGTAATTCGTCATCATCATTATGTAATATTGCGGTGTAGCTCTGCAGGCTCAAAGGCCAGCTATTGTCGAAGTATTGGAATACCAGTTGTTTGTTTTTATAAGCAATTTTAAGTTCGCCGTTTTCAATTATCTCTGCTAGCGGGTTCCCTAAAAACGGCATCATAATTTGCGCATCAGGAAAGAGTTCGCTGGCTAATCCGGTATCAAAAAAGTTAGCGTAAAGTGATCGTTTGCCTTTCTCCAATACATCCATTAACCACGGGTTATGGGCATGCACCCCCATATGATTAGGAACGATGTCTTGTAGCCAGCCTATTTGTTGATCCTGAAGTTTCTTACTGATGGTTCTCAACTGTTTTTCTGTACCAATTTCGGGATCGATGCGATTGGGGTTAACGCCATCATATCCATGTGCACTACCGGGAGTTGATTCAAAAATAGGCGAAGCATAAATAGTGCTTACACCTAATTTTTGCAAATAGGCTATGATCTTTTCAAAATCAGCGAAAGAGAATTGTTGATGGAATTGGAGTCGATATGTGGCAATAGGATTATACATGATGATGTTAGGCTGTTATATTGAATAAATCAAATTGGAGGATGGGTGGTGTGATGGGGGAGATTCCTGGCGTAGACGACCCACCCCAATGAACTCAGCCATCATCCAATACAATAAATTAGTGCCGATTGTGGCTGCATGCTTACTGTTGAATTTGAATCTGCAATTTCCGGGCTCTTTGCCGGCCCGTTCCAATCGGGGTCGGCGGAATCCAGTTGTTTTACCCATTTTCTGTCGGTTGCGGGTAGTGAAACTTGTTGAATTTCGTTCGAAAAGTTCATCAACGCTACCATGTATTCGCCCTGAAACCAACGTTGTACCGTTAGTACTTGGATAGTTTTATCTGCCGATGCTTTAACCTGGTTTCGATGAAGATTTGACATTACCGAAAGGTATTTACGCAGGCTGATGAGCTTTTTATAATAAGCCAGCATAGTTTTATGCGGCTCTTCATCTATCAATTGCCATTGTAGTTTCGAATGCGTAAAAGTTTCTTCGCTCATCGGGTCGGGTGCTTCACCCTCGGCATGGAAGGCTGCAAATTCAGCTTTGCGGCCTTTGCGTACAGCCTCGGCCAATTCTGGATCGGTATGGCTTACAAAATATTGGAACGGGTTTGATTCTGCCCACTCTTCGCCCATAAAGAGCATCGGTACAAAAGGAGAAACGAATACGGCAGTTGCCATTAGCTTCTGCATTTCGAAACTAAATAGTTGGCTGCTCCGCTCGCCCGGCATACGGTTACCTACTTGGTCGTGGTTTTGTGAGAATACAATAAACTGCTCACCCGGATTATCCGTTTTTACCCCAAAGTTTTTGTGCCGGTGGTCGGAGAATTGGCCGTTATAAACATAGGCGTCATTATAGGCCTTAGCTAAATGTTCAATGCCGTTAAAATCTGCGTAATAACCGCTGATCTCACCGCCTGCAGTAACGCGTAAAGCATGGTGAAACTCATCAATCCATTGGGCATCCATCCCAAATCCACCTTTATCAAGCGGGTTGATAAACCGGGTATCGTTTAGGTCGCACTCTGCAATAAGATTAAAGTGACGACCAGTTTGCCTACTCAGTTGTTCAGTATATTGTTTAATGTCGGCCAACAAATGCTGTGGACTAAAATCTTTAATGGCATGTACTGCATCTAACCGCAAGGCATCGATATGGAAATCCCGGAACCACATCAGAGCGTTTTCTATAAAATACCGGCGCACGGCATCGCACCAGGCATCATCGTAGTTAATGGCATTACCCCAGGGGGTATGATATTTATCGGTAAAATAGGCGCCATACTCGCCGAAGTAATTACCCTCCGGGCCGATGTGATTGTAAACTACATCAAGTACAACAGCGATGCCTTTTTTATGACAGGCGTTAACCAAATGCTGTAAGGCTTTTGCACCTCCATAACTGTTTTGAACCGCAAAAGGATATACACCATCATACCCCCAATTGCGTTCACCTGCGAATTGAGCCACCGGCATAATCTCAATAGCATTAATGCCCAATTGTTTCAGATAGTCGAGCTTGCTTTCTATACCCTCAAAAGTTCCTTCGGGAGTAAATGTACCGGTATGGAGCTCATATATAATGTAGTTGCTCATGGCCGTATTATGCCAATGCTCATCCGTCCAACTAAAAGCACTCAGGTCGATAACTTGTGAGGCCTCGTGCACACCCTTAGGCTGGCTCAACGATGCAGGGTCGGGCAAAAATTTCTCCCTGTCGAGTACAAAGCGATACAGATCGCCCTCTTTAAGCTGATCTGTTTGTAACGACCAGTAGCCATGCGCTTCCGCTTGCATAGGTAAGTCTACACGTCCTTCGCAAATGCGAAGGCTAACCTGCTGGGCTTTAGGTGCCCAAACCAGCGCATCAACACCTTTGTTATTAATGTTAACGCCAATTGTCCTTCTTGCCGTTTCCATGGTTATGTATGAATTAAGGGGTGGTGCAACAGTATTATGGAGCGTCCATCTACCTTAATTGTTTGTTCTGCAGTATACTTGTCGGCGTCTTCTACAAAATCTTTACTGGTGTCTAATGCTACAATCCAGTCTTTTGCATACTCATTTGCAGGAAGCTTGTAATCCAACGGCTGATCGTGAGCATTAAAGATCACGTAGAAATTATCGTCGATAATCTGTTCGCCTTTAGCGTTGCGCCAACGAAGCGCCTTGCCGTTCATAAACACAGCCAGTGATTTAGCAAAGTCGTGATTCCAGTGCTCATCATTCATTTGCTCTCCCGATGGCAAGAACCAGGCTATATCATCCAGCCCGCCTTCTTTAACAGGTGCTCCCCTAAACCATCTGCGGCGACCGAACGCGGGGTGTTTGTGTCGTAAATGAATCAGTTTTTGAGTAAAGGCCAGCAGATCTTTGTCGGCTTTCTCCCAGTTTAACCATGAGATTTCGTTATCCTGGCAGTAAGCATTGTTATTACCCTGCTGGGTTCGGCTTATCTCATCGCCGGCCACCAGCATAGGTACCCCTTGCGATAAGAATAGCGTGGTTAAGAAATTTCGTTTCTGACGCTCGCGTAATTGGTTAATAGCTTCGTCTTCAGTTTCGCCCTCGGCACCACAGTTCCATGATCTGTTGTGGCTTTCGCCATCGTTATTTTCTTCGCCGTTGGCCTCGTTATGCTTGTCGTTATAACTTACCAGATCATTAAGGGTGAAACCGTCGTGTGCAGTAATAAAGTTGATGCTTGCTGTAGGTCGCCGGAATTCGTCGCGGTAAAGATCAGAGCTACCTGTAAAGCGTTCGGCAAACTCAGCCAGCTGGCTATCTGCTCCACGCCAGTAATCGCGGATACAGTCGCGGTATTTGCCATTCCACTCGCCCCAGCCAGCCGGAAACTTACCTACCTGGTAACCGCCTTCGCCAATATCCCAGGGTTCAGCAATAAGCTTAACCTGCGATATAATAGGATCCTGGTGGATAATATCGAAGAATGCGCTTAAGCGGTTAACCTCATGCAGCTCACGAGCCAGCGTAGCAGCCAGATCAAACCTAAACCCATCCACATGCATTTCGGTTATCCAGTAGCGTAGGCTATCCATAATTAAACGCAACACGCCCGGCAGGTTGGCATTAAGGGTGTTGCCCGTGCCGGTGTAATCCATGTAGAAACGTTTGTTATCGTCGACCAGGCGGTAGTAGCTTTCATTATCAACGCCTCTGAAAGAGATGGTCGGCCCCATTTGGTTGCCCTCCGCGGTATGATTGTAAACCACATCCAGTATCACTTCGATACCCGCCTTATGCAGTTCCTTTACCATGTTTTTAAACTCGGTAACCTGCTCGCCTGCAATGCCATTACAGCAATACAAAACTTCGGGGGCAAAGTATCCTATAGTATTATATCCCCAGTAATTTGTAAGTCCTTTTTCTTTCAAATGCCGGTCTGCTAAAAAGTGGTGAACCGGCATCAGCTCCAGGGTGGTTATGCCCAGGTCTTTCAAATATTTTATGGTAGAGGGATGCCCTATAGCAGCATAGCTACCCCGCATGTGTTCGGGTATGTCGGGATTAAGTTTGGTGAAACCGCGTACATGTGCTTCATATATTACGGTATCGGTATAAGGGATTTTTAATTGTTTATCGCCCTCCCAGTCGAAAGCGGGATCAACAACTACACTTTTGGGCAGATAAGGTGCACTGTCTGTTTTGCTGAAACTCAGGTCCTCGTCCGGGCTGCCCAATTCGTATCCAAATAGCGAGTCGTGCCATTCTATTGGTCCGGCAATGGCTTTAGCGTAGGGGTCTATCAGCAATTTATTAGCATTAAAACGCTGACCATTCTCGGGTTCGTAGGGTCCATCTACCCGGAAGCCGTATAACTGCCCGGGTTTAAGATCGGGTATGAAAACATGCCATATCTGGTGTGTGCGTTCAATCATGTCCACCTTGGCATATTCAATTTCGTCATTAGGGGTTTTAAACAGGCAGACTTCCACTTTAGTGGCCTTGTCGGCATATAAGGCAAAATTTACACCATTGCCTTTCCAGGTTGCGCCAAGCGGGAAGGGTTCTCCAGGGTAGTTGGTTATCGTCATATATCCATCAATAAATAATGACTGAAAAAGTTTGAACGAAACCGTAATTGCTGACAAAATAGTACACTAAATTAATAGGAATGAGGTATTTGATTGTATGCCGGAATTTTTAACTTAGGCGCAATCAATTACGAGCATACCTAAATTTCAAATTTTTATGAGCAAATCCCTGCGCTGCCTTGTGGCGGGCTTAATGGTTACTGCTGCATGTCAGCTTTCTGCTTATGCACAGAGCGGCCCCGGAATATTTGACGGACAAACCGATGTAGGCCGGGTTAAACATGCCGGAAGTGCTGTTTACAACGCCGCCCTGCAGCAGTATAATATCAAAGGATCGGGTACCAACATTTGGGCAAACCATGACGAATTTCATTTTGTGTGGAAGAAAATGAAAGGCGATTTCCTGCTTCGCACCAACGCCGCTTTTATTGGCAAAGGGGTAGAGCAGCACCGCAAATGGGGCTGGATGGTGCGAACCAGTCTGGATACTGCTTCGGCACATGTTAACGCGGTTGAACATGGCGATGGCTTAACCTCGCTGCAATACCGCCGCACTACAGGTGCTACCACAGAAGAAATTAAATCTAAAATAACGGGTGCTGATGTAATTCAACTGGAACGCCACGGCAATACCTATACCATGTCTGTAGCGCGCAAGGGCAACACTTTTGTAAGCGAAGAGATAAAAGACGTTGACTTGGGCGACGATGTATACGTAGGCTTATTTGTATGCTCGCACAATCCGGATGTTACAGAAGAAGCAGTTTTTAACAATGTGCGCGTTGTTGTTCCTGCCGATAAGACGATGAACGGTTATCAGAAATATATTGGCAGCGCGATAGAAATATTAGATGTGGCTACGCAAAACAGCCGTATCATTTATCAAACGCCAAAATCTCTGCAGGCACCAAATTGGACTAACGATAACAAATCGTTGATCTACAATAAGGAAGGCCTGTTATATAAATATGATCTGAAAACCAACACGCCTGCTGTGCTTAATACAGGTGCTGTTAATCAGAATAATAATGATCACGTGCTTTCTTTCGATGGCAAAATGCTGGCTATTAGTAGCTCTACAACAGGCAGTAATGGTTCTATTGGTTGGGTAGTGCCTGTAACGGGTGGCGAGCCTCGCCGTATGAACGAAGTTGGCCCAAGCTACATGCATGGCTGGTCGCCGGACGGCAAATATTTGGTGTTTACCGGTCAGCGTAATAATGAGTTTGATATTTACCGCATCCCGTCTAAAGGTGGCGAAGAAGTGCGTATGACCACCGCGCCCGGCCTCGACGACGGTCCGGAATATACGCCTGATGGTAAATACATCTACTTTAACTCTGTGCGTAGCGGGCTGATGCAGATCTGGCGCATGAAGCCCGACGGCTCTGAACAAACACAGATCACTCATGATGATTTTAATAACTGGTTTCCGCATATTTCGCCAGATGGCAAATGGATCGTATTTATTACTTTCCTGAAAGATGAAGTTGCAGCCGGAGATCATCCGTTTTACAAACATGTTTACCTGCGCATGTTGCCAATAGAAGGCGGTAGCGAACCTAAAGTGGTTGCTTATTTATATGGTGGCCAGGGTACTATTAATACGCCATCCTGGGCACCAGATAGTAAGCACCTGGCGTTTGTAAGCAACTCACAGTTATTATTTCCAACTTTTCCAATCGAAAAATAATTACCTAATGAATTCATCACGCAGAACATTTATAAAAACCGGTGCGTTGGCTATTGCCGGCACAGCGTTATTAAAAGATAGCCTGTTTGCTTCGGCAGCAGGGAAAGAATTGGTTGGCTTACAACTATACTCGGTACGCGAAGCCATGAAGGCCGACCCGGCCGGAACGCTTAAACAATTGGCCGATGGTGGCTATCGCTATATAGAACATGCTGGCTATGCCGATGGCAAGTTCTATGGCTATACCCCGGCAGAGTTTAAAAAACTGATGGAAGGCCTTGGTTTAAAAATGCCAAGCGGCCACAGCCGCATGGGGGCCGAAGATTGGGACACCGTTAAGAATGACTTTACTGATACCTGGAAAAAGACAATAGCCGACAGCGCTGAAGTAGGCCAGCATTTTGTGCTAAGCCCCTGGCTGGATGAAAATCTGCGCAGCGACACAGAAGGCCTTAAGCGGCTGATGCAACAGTTTAATAAATGCGGCGAGCTATGCAAAACATACGGTATGAAGTTTGGATACCATAACCACAACTTTGAGTTTACCACTAAGATGGGCGACGGCAACCTTTACGATTTTATTCTACAGAATACCGACCCGGCATTGGTTGCACAACAAATGGATTTTGGAAACATGATAGGCGCAGGTGCTAAACCGATTTACTATTTAAAAAAATATCCCGGAAGATTTGAATTATTGCACGTAAAAGACGAGATTAGGAGCAGCGGAAAGGGCGACCTTGGTGATGGGTACGACAGTTGTTTGCTTGGAGAAGGTATAATGCCTATGCAAGAGATACTTACGCTGGCGCGCAAATCGGGAGGGACCACACATTTCATGATAGAACAGGAATCGTACCAGGGAAAAGACCCGGTTGATTGTGTAAAAAAAGATTTACAAATCATGAAAAAGTGGGGTTACGTTTAAGTCCTTTTAAAATAAATGTAACTTGCACATGTATAACCTAGGTGCATTTTAGCGTTAGCTAAGAAGTTAATTATTAATACCAATTATAACTATTGATTTGATGGACAGGCGTACTGTTATAAAAAATCTGGCTCTTGTTATTGGCGGTGCTGCACTGTTGCCATCTTGTTTGCACGAAACAGGTAAAGCATCTATCGCCCTTAAAAAAATTAATGTAAGTGCCGATCAGGAGAAATTTTTGGCTGATGTTGCCGAAACCATTATCCCTAAAACCACAACCCCGGGGGCTAAAGATCTGAGCCTGCATTTGTTTGTTTTGAAAATGGTTGACGATTGCTTTAGCAAAAACGATCAGGATGCATTTATGTCTGGTTTAGATAAGCTAAAGGCTGATGCCGAAACCCGCTTTGGTAAATCATTTGGCGAAGCAAGCCAGGCGCAGCGCGAAAGCTTGCTGAACGAACTCGAGAAAAAACAGGCCGAAAATCAAAAAGCCCAAGGTAAAAACGCAAAAAAACCGGCTGATGCAGATGACAGGCTTACGTTTTACGGCATTACCAAAGGCGAAACCATTTACGGTTATACCAATTCTAAATATTTTATGACCAAGGAAATCGTATACGAGCTGGTTCCTGGCCGTTACAATCCCGATTATCCTGCTAAAAACTTTAAAGCTACTTTAAAACATGGCTTATCTTAATACTGACAGCGCCAAGCAAAACACCTTTGATGCTATTATCATAGGTTCGGGAATGAGCGGTGGATGGGCTGCCAAAGAATTTACCGAGAAAGGCCTGAACACTCTGATGTTAGAGCGTGGCCGCGATGTAAAGCATCTCAAAGATTACCCCACTACTAATATGTATCCCTGGGAGTTTGAGCATCGGGGCGAAGTACCTTACGATATTCAACAAGCTAACCCGGTTATAAGCCGTTGCTATGCTTACCGTGAGGATGCAATGCACTTTTTTGTGAAAGATACGGAGCATCCTTATGTACAGGATAAACCCTTCGACTGGATTCGCGGATACCAGGTTGGTGGTAAATCACTAATGTGGGCACGCCAAACCCAACGTTGGAGCGAATACGATTTTGAAGGCCCGGCGCGCGATGGTTTCGCCGTAGACTGGCCAATTCGTTACAAAGACCTTGCACCCTGGTATAGTTATGTAGAGAAATTTGCGGGTATATCTGGCAATAAAGATGGTTTAGACAACCTGCCCGATGGCGAGTTTCTACCAGCTTTTCCGTTGAACAGTGTCGAAAGGCATTTCAGCAAAGTGGTGAGTGGTAATTATACCGGCAGAAATGTGATCAGCGCACGGTGCGCCCATTTATCTGTGCCGCAGCCAATCCATACCGAACAGGGTAGAGTGATGTGTCAGAAGAGAATTCTTTGTCAGCGTGGTTGCCCGTTTGGTGGTTATTTCAGTGCCAACTCAACCGTTATTCCCTGGGCGTTAAAAACAGGTAAACTTACGTTGAGACCGCACTCTGTGGTACAAGAGGTAATCTTCGATGATAAAAAAGGCAAAGCTACCGGCGTGCGTATTATGGATACCGAAACAAAACAGGTTATGGAGTACTATGCCAAAGTTATATTTGTTAACGCTGCGGCTATTAATACTAACCTGGTATTGCTTAACTCTAAATCGCAGCGTTTCCCTAACGGATTGGGTAATGATAGCGGCGTTTTGGGTAAATACGTAGCTTTCCATAATTATAGTGCCCGCATCTCGGCCGAGTACGATGGTGACATGGACCTGATGACCGATGGCCGCAACCCGGCGGGAGGTGGCTATATTCCGAGGTTCCGTAACGTTAAAAAGCAAGAAACGAACTTTTTACGTGGTTATGCAGCAGGTTTCAGCGCATCACGTTGGGCCCACAGCGACGAAAGTGGCGTAGGCAAATCTTTAAAAGATAATCTTAGTAACCCTTCGTTAACTAACTGGAAAGTTGGCTCACACATGATGGGCGAGACTATACCTAAAAAATCGAACACGGTTACTTTAGATCCGAATCAAAAGGATGCCTGGGGCGTACCGTTGTTAAAGTTCAATATCTCTTACGATGATAACGATGCTAAAATGAAGCAGGATTATTTTGAACAGATGACAGAGATGTTCACCAAAGCCGGTTTCAAAAACATCCAAACCTATGATAGCAAACAGGCTCCTGGTCTCGACATACACGAAATGGGTGGGGTGCGCATGGGTAACGATCCAAAAACATCTATGTTGAACAAATGGAACCAGATGCATGCCTGTAATAACGTATTTGTTACAGACGGTGCCTGTATGACATCAACATCGACGCAAAACCCTTCGCTAACTTATATGGCACTTACCGCAAGGGCGGTAGACTATGCCGTAAGCGAAATGAAAAAGGGTAATATTACATAGTTTAAATATAAATAGCTTCATTGTGTGAGAAAAACACAATGAAGTATTTATATGAAATAAAAAATTTCATACATTAGGCGGGGCTAACCAAATTGGTGGCCTTAATAACCAAATTATACCTCTCTTTTTATGTCAGCTAACAATACTTATGATGCAATAGTTGTTGGATCGGGAATCTCCGGCGGATGGGCAGCTAAAGAACTTACCGAAAAGGGCTTAAAAACGCTGATGCTTGAGCGCGGACGCAATATTGAGCACATTAAGGATTATGTAAACGCCAACAAGGCACCGTGGGAGTTTGAACACCGCGGCGGGCGTACCCAAAAAATGATCGAAGACCACCCGGTTTTAAAACGCGACTACGTGTTAACCGAGGTTAACGAAGATTATTGGGTTAACGAGAAGGAAAGCCCTTACGTTGAAGAAAAACCTTTCGACTGGTTCCGTGGATACCACGTGGGCGGCCGCTCACTAATGTGGGGCAGGCAATCATACCGCTGGCACGACAGCGATTTTGAAGCCAACTTAAAAGATGGCGTAGCTGTTGACTGGCCAATCCGTTATGCCGACCTGGCACCATGGTATAGCTATGTAGAGAAATTTGCTGGTATCTCTGGTAACCGTGATGGGGTGCCTATCCTTCCAGATGGCGACTTTATGCCGGCTATGGATATGAACATAGTAGAGAAAGATGTATCTGCACGTTTAAAAGCATACTACAAAGGTAACCGCCATATGATCATTGGTCGTACGGCTAACATTACCGTTCCGCACGAAGGTCGTACTAATTGCCAATACCGCAACAAATGCTGGTTAGGTTGTCCGTTCGGCGCATACTTCAGCACGCAATCTGCTACTTTACCTGCCGCTACCAAAACCGGTAACCTTACATTACGTCCGTGGAGCATTGTAACCAAGGTATTGTACGATAAAGACACTAAAAAAGCTAAAGGGGTAGAGGTACTGGATGCCGAAACCAACAAAACTTACGAATACTATGCTAAGGTTATTTTCCTTAACGCATCAACAATAAATACTGCCTGGATTCTGCAAAACTCAGCTACCGACATTTGGCCGGATGGTTTGGGCAGCAGCAGCGGTCAGTTAGGCCACAACCTGATGGACCACCACTTAGGTGTTGGCGCATCTGGTATTGTTGAGGGTTATGAAGATAAATATACTTTCGGGCGCCGTGCAAACGGTATCTATATACCACGTTACCGCAACCTGGATGGCGATAAACGCGATTACATCCGTGGATTTGGTTACCAGGGTGGTGCAGGCCGCGAAAGATGGAGCCGCGATATCCCTGAATTAAACTTAGGTGGCGAATTTAAAGATGCCTTGGGCGAACCAGGCGGCTGGACAATGGGTATCGGTGGCTTCGGCGAAACGTTGCCTTACCACGATAACCGCGTTTACCTGGATAAAACCAAAAAAGATAAATGGGGCTTACCTGTACCGGTTATTAACGCCGTTATTAAAGATAACGAAACCAAAATGCGTATCGATATGGCTAACGATGCCAAAGAGATGCTTGAGGCTGCAGGTGTTAAAAACGTGAACATCTACAATACGGAAGCCGTTCTTGGTAAAGGTATCCACGAAATGGGTACTGCGCGCATGGGCCGCGATCCTAAATCATCTGTACTAAACGGATGGAATCAGGTTTGGGATGCGCAAAACGTATTCGTAACCGACGGTGCTGCCATGACATCGGCTGCTTGCCAAAACCCATCGCTTACTTATATGGCATTAACAGCCCGCGCTGCTAATCATGCTGTTGAAGAATTAAAGAAAGGTAACATTTAATAGCTACTTAAAATTCATCCAACCAATGGACAATAAACCCGAAGAGAAGCAACAAAATACATCCTCTCGTCGCGATTTTCTTAAAACCGGTGCGCTAGCCGCAGCCGGTTTCATGATAGTTCCGCGCTATGTACTGGGTGGTAAAGGATTCACTGCACCAAGCGATCGTTTGGTAATTGCCAGTGTAGGTGTGGGTGGAAAAGGTGAGAGCGATATTGCAAACTTTTACAAAAGCGGAAAAGCCGAGATCGCTTTCCTGTGCGATGTGGACGACCGCCGCGCAGCAAAAACGGTGTCTAATTTCCCTAAAGCGAAATACTATAAAGACTGGCGCGAAATGTACGACAAAGAGCACAAGAACTTTGATGCTGTGTCTGTTTCAACTCCTGATCATAACCATGCCATCATAACTTATCATGCCATGCAGCTGGGTAAGCACGTTTACGTGCAAAAACCGCTAACTCACGATATTTATGAAGCCCGTATGCTTACCGAGGCTGCTAAAAAATATAAGGTAGTTACTCAAATGGGTAACCAGGGTGCATCTAACGATGGTACCCGCCAGCTATCCGAGTGGTACGATGCAGGCGAAATTGGTGATGTACATACCATTTACTGCTGGACAAACCGACCTGTTTGGCCGCAAGGTATCCAATGGCCTACCACTAAATCGGATGTGCCTAAGGAATTAAACTGGGACTTGTGGTTAGGAACTGCACCATACAAAGATTATGTAGATAAACTGGTTCCGTTTAACTGGCGAGGCTGGTGGGATTACGGTACCGGCGCATTAGGCGATATGGGCTGCCACTTAGTTGAGGCGCCATTCCGTGTGCTTGATTTAAAGTATGTTAAAAGTGTGCAGGCCAGCGTTGGTAGCGTATATGTAGACGAATTTAAAAAAGGCGTTTTCCCTGAAAGCTGCCCGCCATCGAGCCATATTACCTTAACTTTCCCTAAAACCGCAAAAACCCAGGGCGATGTAACCATGCACTGGATGGATGGTGGTATACAACCCGAAAGACCAGATGAACTTGGCCCTAACGAAAAATGGGGTGGTGAAGACGGTAACGGAACATTGTTTATCGGCACCAAGGGTAAAATGTTTGCAAGTACTTATTCGCAAGCAGCAACGCTGTTACCAAAATCGCGTACTGCAGAAGCTAAGGCACCACAAAAATGGGCTCGCGTACCCGGACAGGCTGACGGCCACTATGCACAGTGGGTTGAGGCTTCAATCGCTGGTTATGGTAAAAAAGAATTAAGTTCTTCATTTGAAGTTGCCGGTCCGCTTACCGAGGCATTGTTGATGGCAAATCTTGCCGTTCGCGGTCACGATCTGCCAGGCGGTCAGCTCAAGTACGAGTGGGATAATACTGCTATGAAAGTGAGCAACTTTGATGCGGTGAACAAATATGTAAAACGCGAATACCGCCAGGGCTGGAACCTGGGTGCGTAATTAATTAAAAAAACTCAATAACCAAATAACATAGTAACCAAATAAAACTATGAACAGAAGAGAAGCTATTGAAAGAGTGGCATGGATACTGGGAGGAACAGTTATCGGTGCAGAATTCTTTTTGTCGGGTTGTAAACCTTCAGCCGGTAAGGTTGAAGACCTTTTTGATAAAGATCACGTAGCCTTTTTAAACGAGGTTGCAGATACTATTTTACCTAAAACCAACACCCCTGGTGCTAAAGAAGCTAAGGTTGGCGAGTTTATGGGTGTAATGGTACGCGACTGCTATACTGCCGATGACCAGAAAATATTCTTAGATGGTCTGGGTAAAATAGATGAGGCTGCTGACAAAAAATTCAGTGTCAAATTTATGCAGGCAGATGTTAAACAGCGTACCGCTGTGTTGGCTGATCTGGATAAAGAGCAGGCTGCTTACACCAAAACCAAAAAGAAAGAAGATCCAAACCATTTTTACTATATGATTAAGCAGTTAACGCTGTTGGGCTACTTTACTTCCGAGGTAGGTTGTACCCAGGCATTGCGTTATCTGCCTGTACCGGGTAAATTTGACGGTAACTATCCTTACAAAAAAGGCGACAAGGCCTGGGCGTTAGCATAGTAGCCGGATCAATATTTCGTCATTGCGAGGAACGAAGCAATCCCCTATAAACAGAGCCGCTCTGTATAGTTTGGGATTGCTTCGTTCCTCGCAATGACGGGGTTGTAATAATTGCTACCTTGCAAATAAGGTATGCGACCAAACAAATAGGAACTTTAACTTTACGAATGAAACTAAGATTAGGAATGATCGGCGGCGGACAAGGGGCTTTTATAGGCGCCGTACACCGCATTGCCGCACGTATAGATGGTGAATATGAATTGGTTTGCGGCGCTTTCAGCAGCGACCCGTTAAAAGGGAAAGCTAGTGGTGTAGCCTTAGGGTTAGACGAAAGCCGCATCTACGGTTCATATAAAGAACTGATCGAAAAGGAAAAACAACTGCCGGAAGATCAGCGTGTGCAGGTGATCAGCATCGTTACGCCGAATCACGTACACTTCGAGCCATCTAAAATGGCTTTAGAGAATGGTTTCCATGTGGTTTTAGATAAACCGATGACCTTTTCGCTCGATGAAGCCAAACAGCTGAAAACTGTAGTAGAAAGCACAGGCAAACTGTTTTGCCTTACTCATACTTACACCGGCTATCCGATGGTGAAAGAAGCTAAACAGCTGATCAAATCGGGTAAACTCGGTAAGATCCGCAAAGTTTATGTTTCTTACCCTCAAGGCTGGTTAAGTGAATTTTTAGAAGGCGCTGATAACAAACAAGCATCTTGGCGTACAGATCCGGGTAAAAGCGGAATAGCAGGTGCTATGGGCGATATCGGTACCCATGCCTTTAACCTTGCCGAATATGTTACGGGGTTAAGCGTATCGCACATGTGTGCTGATATAAACGTTGTGGTACCAGGCCGCAAACTGGACGACGACGGTGCTGTATTATTGAAGTTTGACGGCGGCGCAAGCGGTGTGTTAATAGCCACCCAAATTGCAGCCGGTGAAGAAAATAACGTACGCATCAGCGTATCAGGCGAAAAAGGCAGCTTAGAATGGCAGCAGGTTGATTGCAACTCGCTTATCGTTCGCTGGCCTGATAAACCTGCCGAAATTTATCGCACGGGCGGCGGCTACACTAGTAGCTACGCTCAGCACAATACCCGCACTCCGGCTGGTCATCCTGAAGGCTACCTCGAAGCATTTGCCAACTTGTACCGAAACTTTGCGCTTACCGTTAAGGCAGGTTTGGAAGGTACAGAAGCACAGCCCGAGTGGCTCGACTATCCGGGCGTTGAAGAAGGCGTACGTGGCATGGCGTTTACAGAAAATGTAATTGCCTCGGGTAAATCAGATCAGAAGTGGACACCCTTTACAATTTAAAATACCAATATACCTATGGTAACCATAAAAGGACCTGCATTATTTATAGCACAATTTATAGGCGACAAAGCGCCTTTTAACGATCTTAAATCAATTGCCGAATGGGCAGGCAGTTTAGGATATAAAGGTTTACAGTTGCCAACCGGCGACGCCCGTTTCATCGATCTGCAAAAAGCTGCTGAAAGCAAAACTTATGCGGATGAGATCAAAGGCATTGTAAACGCAGCCGGTTTAGAAATTACCGAACTATCTACCCACATTCAAGGTCAGTTGGTGGCGGTTAATCCGGTTTATGACGATCTGTTTGATGGTTTTGCACCAGAAGCTTATCGTAAAAATCCGAAGGCACGCCAGGAGTGGGCCGTTCAGCAGGTAAAATACGCTGCTAAAGCTTCGCAAAATTTAGGTTTGGCAGCAAGCGTAACTTTCAGCGGTGCATTTGCATGGCCATTTATGTACCCATGGCCACAACGCCCTGCGGGTATGGTTGATGCGGCTTTTACCGAATTGGCAAAACGCTGGACACCAATCTTGAACTATTACGATGAACAGGGCATAGACCTTTGCTACGAGATACACGCAGGTGAAGACCTGCACGATGGTGTCACGTACGAAATGTTCCTCGAAAAGGTAAACAATCACTCAAGAGCTAACTTATTATATGATCCATCGCACTTTGTGTTGCAATGCCTGGATTACCTGGAATATATCGATATCTATCACGAACGTATTAAAATGATGCACGTTAAAGATGCCGAGTTTAACCCAACGGGTCGCCAGGGTGTGTACGGTGGCTACCAGAACTGGATAGACCGTGCAGGCCGTTTCCGCTCTTTGGGCGACGGACAAGTTGACTTTAAATCTATTTTCAGTAAATTGGCTCAGTACGATTTTCCGGGATGGGCTGTATTGGAGTGGGAGTGCGCTCTAAAACACCCCGAAGATGGCGCCCGCGAAGGAGCACAGTTTATAAAAGACCACATCATACACGTAACTGATCGTGTTTTTGATGATTTTGCTGCATCGGGAATCGATGCTTCGTTAAACAATAAAATATTAGGAATCTAACTCAACAAACTAACAATCAAAAATGAAGAAGACATTTAGCATTTTAACATTAGCTGCATTTTGTACAATAATGGCTGCCTGCGGTGGTGGCTCTCAATCAGATAAAGTTAGCGCCGATTCTACTGTTGCAACTGACCAGGCTGCAGTAGCTCAAAGCTCTAGCGCAGCACAAGATACCGCTGGTAGCACAGGTGCCGAAAAAACTGGAGGAGGCGTAGCCTCATCATCAAAAGGTGCTGAGCTGATCTCTAAATCAGATTGCTTAAGCTGCCACAAAGAGCACGACAAATTGGTTGGCCCTGCTTATGCAGACGTTGCTAAAAAATATACATCGGCTGATATTGATAAACTGGCTGATAAAGTAATTAAAGGTGGTTCTGGCAGTTTTGGCGATGTGCCAATGAGCGCACACCCTTCATTATCTGTTGATGATGCTAAAGAAATGGTTTCGTACATACTTACCATTAAATAAACCAAACTAACCGATTAAACCTATTTTATGAACCTGAATGTTAAACTGAGACTTTCCGTCATGATGTTCCTGGAGTTTTTTATCTGGGGCGCATGGTTCGTGACGTTAGGTACTTATTTGCTTACAAATCTTAAAACCTCTGCTACAGAAGTTGGAGTAGCCTTTTTAACCCAATCTATTGGTGCTATCGTAGCTCCATTTATCATTGGATTAATTGCAGACAAATTCTTTTCGGCACAAAAAATATTAGGTGTATTGCACATTATTGGTGCAATATTGCTTTGGATGGCTTCAAGCGCTCCAAACTTTGCAGCCTTTTATCCTTATGTGTTGATTTACATGATTGTTTATATGCCTACGCTGGCACTGGTTAACTCTATTTCGTTCCGTCAGATGACCAACCCGAGCAAAGAGTTTCCGCCGATTCGTGTACTGGGTACTTTAGGTTGGATTATCGCGGGTTTTACTATCGGCTGGTTAGGCTGGGAGAAAAACGGCACGCTCGATCTAACTTTCAAAACTGCGGCAGTAGCTTCTTTAATTTTAGGTTTGTTCAGCTTTACTTTACCTAAAACTCCTCCGGTTAAAAAGGATAGTGCCACTACTATCAGCGATATTTTAGGTTTGGATGCAATTAAGTTATTAAAGAACCGCTCTTATCTGGTGTTCTTTTTAGCTTCAGTTGCCATCTGTATCCCATTGGCGTTTTATTACAATTTCACAAACCCTTTCTTAAACGAAGTTGGTATGCAAGGCGCTGCCGGTAAACAAGCTTTCGGACAGGTTTCTGAATTGTTGTTTATGGTGCTGATGCCTTTCTTCTTTGTAAGGTTAGGTGTTAAGAAAATGCTGGCGTTTGGTATGGCTGCGTGGGTACTACGTTATGTATTCTTTGCCTACGGTAATATCGACAGTAACTATTGGATGCTGATTGCCGGTATCGTTATGCACGGAATCTGCTACGATTTCTTCTTCGTAACTGGCCAGATTTATACTGATAACCTGGCTGGTGAGCGCTTTAAAAGTGCCGCACAAGGCTTCATCACACTGGCAACTTATGGCGTAGGTATGTTGATTGGTTTCCTGATCTCAGGCCCGATTGTGGATTCTTACAAAACAGGCGACAATGCACACAACTGGTTCCATGTTTGGTTAATTCCTGCAGGTATCGCAGGTGTGGTGTTAGTGTTTTTCCTGCTACTATTCCGCGATAGAACAAATATGGCTACCAATCCGAAGCTTGATCTGGACGAACCCAAAGACATGACATTGGAAGTTTAATTAAACCAATTGTTAATAAACCATTCTATAATTAAAAATACAATGCAACACGACCGCAGATCGGCTATTAAAAATATATTGGCAGGCACCGCAGCTTTGTCGGCTGCCGGGATGTTGGCCCCATTTACCTCAGAAGCCGAAGCTATGGAACACGATGCACCATTAAAAGGAAACATTAACCATTCGGCTTGTTGGTGGGTTTACCAGAGTTTCGGATTGGAGAAACTTTGTGTGGAGTTTAAAAAGATCGGTATAAAAGGTATCGACCTGTTGAACCCAACGCAATGGCCAATTATCCAGAAATATGGTATCGACTCGCCGATGTGTAACGGTGCCGAAATAAGCTTGACCGAAGGTTTCAACGATAAAAAATATCACGAAACGCTGATCAAAAATTATTCGGAAATGATACCGTTGGTAGGCAAGGCCGGCTATAAAAACCTCATCTGCTTTAGCGGCAGTCGCCGCGGTATGAGCGATGAGGAAGGCTGGAACAACTGTGTTACCGGCTTAAAGCAACTGATACCACTAGCAGAGAAACACAAAGTAACGTTGGTAATGGAATTGCTGAATAGCAAAAAAGACCATAAGGATTACCAATGCGACCGTACCTGGTGGGGTGCAGAACTGGCTGAAAAGCTTGGTTCAGACAACTTTAAACTGTTGTACGATATTTACCACATGCAAATAGATGAAGGCGATATCATCACCAACATTAACCAGTATCATAAATACATTGCGCATTATCATACCGGTGGCGTACCGGGCCGTAATGAGATAGATGACACACAGGAGTTATATTATCCGGCTATTATGAAGGCTATTGTGGCTACCGGCTATAAAGGGTATGTAGCACAGGAGTTTACACCGAAGAACCCGGATAAGTTAGCTGCTTTGCGCAAATGCGTTCAGATTTGCGACGTGTAATCTACAACCCAATTGAACTCGAGTATAAACTAAAATTATAAATACCAATGACTACCAGAAGAGCATTTTTAACCCAGGCGGGCTTGTTTACAGCGGGCGCGCTATTGCTACCCAGATTATCATCCGCCAAAATTAATGGCAAAGCAGGCTTACAGCTGTATAGCCTTCGCGAGCAATTGCCAAAAGATCCTAAAGCGGTGATAGCTAAAATAGCTGAAGCGGGTTATAAAGAAGTTGAAACTTATGGTTACAGCAAAGAGCACGGCTTCTTTGGCCTTAGCGCGAAAGAGTTTAGCGATGTTTTAAAAGCTAATGGCTTAACTACACCAAGTGGCCACTACGGCATGGACAGACTATTTGTTGACGGAACGTTTGGCGAACTGGATGAAGCTATCGAAGCGGCACGCATAACCGGTCAGGAATATGTGACCATCCCTTATCTGAACGAAAAATTCAGAAAAACCAAGGCAGATTTGAAAAATGTTGCAGCCAAAATTAATTTAGCTGCTGCACGCGCTAAAAAAGCAGGCATCAAATTAGCTTACCACAACCACAATTTCGAATTTGATAACATAGAAGGTACTTGTTTATACGAAGTGCTGGCCAAAGAAACTACCATTGCCCTAGAAATGGACTTGTACTGGGCCGTTCGCTCTAAACAGGACCCTATAGAATGGTTTGAGAAATATCCTGGCCGTTTTACGATGGTGCACGTAAAGGATATGGACAAAGCCGAGCCTGAGTTAAATACCGAAGTTGGCAAGGGGTCTATCGATTTTAAAAAGATCTTCGCAAAATCAAAAACTGCAGGCATAAAGCACTTTATTGTTGAGCAAGAGAACTTCAAGATCGATCCTTATGTAAGTATCGCAGAAAGTAGTAAATATCTGAAAACCGTATTATTTGCTTAATTAAGCTGTTATGAGAAAAGTAAAATTTATTTTCACCGCATTATTAGCCGGAGGGTTTTATATGGCACAAGCACAGCAAAACGCCAAGCCCGAAGACACCGAAATTTATGAACCCGTGCCACCAAAGGTAACACCGGGTAAAATAGAGTATAAAAGCGCGCCGTCTGACGCCATTATTTTGTTCGATGGTAAAAACCTGGATGCATGGACCTCTGTAGACAATGGCGGCCCAGCGCAATGGACCGTTGGCGGCGGTATCCTTACTGTTAAAAAAGGTACAGGTAACATAGAAACCAAGCAAAAATTTAATAACTACCAGTTACACATCGAGTGGCGCGTACCTGCAAACATTACAGGCACAGGTCAGGCACGTGGTAACAGCGGTGTATTCTTAGCATCAATTGGTAAAGGCGATGCAGGTTACGAATTGCAGGTATTGGATAACTACGAGAATAAGACCTACACTAATGGTATGGCTGGTAGTATCTACAAGCAATTTGTACCATTGGCTAATCCAAGCCTTAAGCCAGGCGAGTGGCAAACCTACGACGTGATCTGGACAGCACCTACTTTTAATGAAGATGGTTCTGTAAAAACCCCTGCACGTGCTACCGTAATATTTAACGGTGTATTGGTTGAAAACAACGTTACACTGTTAGGCCCAACCCAATATATCGGTAAGCCATCATATAGCATTAAGCATGGTGCATCTCCAATTAAATTGCAAGCCCACGGCGACAAAAGCGAGCCAATCAGCTTCCGAAATATTTGGATAAGAGAAGTACGGTAATTAGAATCAAGAGACAAGAATTAAGATTTAGCTAACAAAAAAAGGCCCCGATTTAATCGGGGCCTTTTTTTGTTAGCTCCCTCTCCTCCGGAGAGGGCTGGGGTGAGGCTTCTCGACTCTTTTCGCCAAAAGCAACAATTCTAATACCTTAACCTCAAAATCAGAATTCCTTCATAACTATTTCGTTTATTTGAAGCGTTTTAGTATTCACTCCCCTTTATGAAGTATTGCTTATCCCTAATCTGTGGTTTGTTATTGAGCAGTTTGGCTTACAGCCAGGCCGATACTACACAGAAGTTTGACCCTTCCACACGCAACAGTGCCGTTCAAGAGAAGAAACCCTATGTGATCATGATCTCAATAGATGGTTTCAGATATGATTATGCCGAACGCCACAATGCCGAACATCTAAAAGCGTTGGGCGAAGCTGGCGTTCACGCCACGTCAATGATCCCTTCGTACCCGTCAATTACATTTCCCAATCATTACACGCTGGTAACAGGGTTGTATCCTGCTCATCATGGATTAGTACAGAATTACTTTTACGATCGTAATTTCAAGGCATCCTACTCCTACAAATCAAAAACCGCCACCGAGGGTAAATGGTATGGCGGTATACCACTCTGGGTACTTGCAGAACGTCAGCAAATGCTTTCGGCCAGCTCTTATTGGGTGGGTTCGGAGGCTGATGTTCAAGGGCAGTATCCTACTTATTATTACAAATACAATGAGCAGATTGGTATAAACGATCGAATCCAAACCGTTGTAAATTGGCTTAAACAGCCTGCAGAACGCCGCCCACATTTGATTACCTTTTACTTCCCCGAAGTTGATCATCAGGGGCATAAATATGGTCCAGATGCACCGGAGACAGATAAGGCAGTTCACTTTGTTGACTCTGCCATTTATGAGCTAACCAAAGCGGTTAAGACTACCGGTTTAGATGTGAATTTTGTAGTTGTATCAGATCATGGGATGACAAATGTTAACCGCGAGCATACGCCGGTAACACCTTCAATTGCCTTGGATACCACTAAGTTTATCCGTGCCGATGAAGGTGAGCTGATTCATCTTTATGCCAAGAAACCGGAGTATATCCAACCCGCTTACGATGAAATAAAGGCTCAGGCTAAAGGCTATCAGGTTTATCTGCGTTCGGATATACCTGCTGCATGGCATTACGGAGCCAAAGACGACTGGCACAATCGTATAGGCGATATTTTGCTAGTAGCCAACTGGCCCACAGCTTTTAATAATTATAAAGGAAAATTAAACCCTGGGGCACATGGTTACGACCCAGCTGTTGTTAAAGATATGCACGCCATTTTCTACGCATGGGGGCCAAACTTTAAAAAGAACCTTACGATCCCTGCATTTAAAAACGTAGATATTTATCCAATGATAGTAGCGCTGCTTGGACTTGAAAATAAGGACAAGATAGACGGTACCAACGAATTAGCCGACAAGGTGCTGGCTAACAAGAAATAAAAACTGCTTGTAAAAGAAACGCCCCGACCATACGGTCGGGGCGTTTCTTTTTGGGTCTATAGCGTATCGGCAATTATTTTGCTGTTTTGTTGTAGAGCTCGTTAAAGAGCATTTTGAAGGTGCCGTGGGCTTGTCCACGGAAGGTGATCTCCGGCCCGAAAGCGTATAGCGTACCCTTACCTACAGGTGCGGTGAAGGCGGCCACACCATCTTTCAGGTATTTTTGGCCCCAGGCCCAACCGCTGCGCAGTGGTTTATCTGTGGCGTACCAGGCTAAAGGTTTAACACCTTTGGTGGCAGCATCTGCATCTAACTTAAATACCGGGCTGCTGTCGAAATCAACATCGGCTTCGTTAAACATACCCCAGTTGGCAGGTTGTGTGGTATCTAATGATACGCGCAGCACACTACCTGGGATAAAGAACTTATCACCCGATAACGGTTTTTCATCGCCAGCTGCCCCCGGTTCAACCAAGGCATTTTTAACGGGCAGGCCTAACTGATAAGCCAGGTTGGTGCTGGTGCCGATGGTAACAATGTTACCGCCTGCTTCTAAGAATTCTTTAAGCTGAGGAATAGATTTCTCTGGAGTGATACGTCCAACCATTCCGCGGAATTCTTCTGGCAGGTCTTCCGGTTTAGGCATGCGACCAAAGAATTCGCCGCCACCATTGCCGGCTGTACCGCCGCCGCGACGGCTTGGGGCTGGTATAGCGCCGCCTACAAACACAATTACATCGTATTTAGATTTCAGGTTGCCTCCATCAATTTCCTGCGGATAAACCAGTTTGAATGGGAAATGGTATTGCTCCATCATCCAACGGATCCAACCTGAGGGGATAGAACCGCCGTAAGTATCCCACAAAGCGATACGAGCGGGGGTTATCTTAACCACATCTTTCGGCTTTTTATTGGCTGCAACTACGGTAACACCATATTGCGGCGCTGACTTAGCAAGTACAGAGTTAGCGCCTTTTTCTGAAGATGGTACATAGAAAGTGCCTGCGGTTGCATCGGTTGTGCCTTTAAGGTCGCCTTTAACACGATAAACCTGTATACCTGCATTTAACAGATCGTTAACCACAACAAAGGAGTTGTTCACGTTGCCGCTTAACAAATAGCCATTTTTGGCAACTGCTGGTATTGTTGTAGTAGGCGGATTTTGAATCTGGCCATACGGGATACGTTCAAACGGGCCGCTAAAGCCATCCAGTATGCGATCAAAAGTTACACCCATCTGGAAGGCTAGTGTCCAGCCTGCAATGTCATAAGGGCGGATAGGAGGGCCACCAGGGTATTGGAAATCGTTCGGGTGATCCTGCGGCTCAAACATATCTATTACGTGCGCACGGAACGCCTGATCTGTTTTTACCACATACGAACCTGCAGGGTATTGTTTACCGGCAACAGTGAAAGCAGATGTTGCTTTTTGTACCGAAATGCCCGATTTGACCAGCGCATTAATAAACTTAACCGTAGTAGGGAAATCGGGTTGATTTGAGGTGATGATATAACCACGTGGATCGCGAAGGGTTGGGTTGCGTAATACCGAATCGAAGTATTTTACAGGGATGTTATTACCCCTGCCTTCGTTACCAAAAGAAACTGCCGCGCCACGATTAGCATTGTTGGTTGTTGCAGGTTTATCTTTTTGATACAAGGCAGTAATAGCCTCGGCGCGTTTAGGCGACAATGTCCAATAATCGGCGCTGCCATGCTCTATCGAATTTTTACCCATACGGTAAGAGTTGTAGAGCAGCTCATCGCGGTTGCGCACAGCGTAATCAAGCACCGCAAAGTTAAGCGACACCGAGTAGTCTATAGACTGTTTATAGTGCCAAGGTTGCGGGGTAATTGGGTTTGGTGTATTACTGCTTGGTATTAAACGCTCGGGTACCACCGGGATTTCCGATGGCGTAGGGCTACCGATAATCTCTGTCAATAAACCTACCATGTTGTGGAAGTAAGCGGTTGTGCGTAAACCCCCGTTCCACCAGGTAGAAAAACTGGTGCCGTTACGTTCGGTATAACCTGGTTTGTTTTCGGCATTCAGGCGGCTTACCATCGCGGCACCAACGCCATCAATGCTCGTCATCAACAGCGGGTCAAAAACGTAGTTAAACGGATCGCGGTAAGGTGGGCCTGCCACTACCGAGCCCGCAGGGCCTGTTTGGTGATGGTTATAAATAATTTCGGGCATCCACTCCAGGTATTGCTGGCGGGCAATGTTCTGGCTTTCTTTCATGTTCATGATAAAAAAGTCGCGGTTGTTATCGTGGCCAATGTATTTTTCCCAAAGGCGAGGCACGTTCATGTTGCGTTTTTTAGGATCCTTTTCGCCCATGTACCAGTTAGCAACCAACTCTTGTCCGTCGGGGTTGGCATGCACAAAAAGAATAATGGTTTTATCCAGTATCTCCATCACTTGAGGATCGGTACGGGTAACCATCTCGTAAGCGGTTTCTAATAATTGGTGCGAACCTACGGTTTCGCTGGCGTGCAAACCACCATCAATCCAAACAATAGCTTTGCCCTCGTTTGCCATTTTATGAGCCTGCTCATCGGTCAGGTTCTCGGCACGGGCCAGCTTTTGGGCTATGGTTTTATATTTATCAAGGTGCTTAATATTTTCCGGCGACGAAACGATTAGCATAAACTGATGTCTGCCTTCTTCGGTCAGCCCGATATCAACATATTTAGCTCTGGAGGATGTGGCTAGCTTTTTAATAAAAGCCTCACTTTGAGTGTAATTTGCCAATTGATAATCATCGCCAATGTTGAAACCAAAATGTTCTTTGGGCGAGGGGATGGATTGTGCAGCTGCCATTGAGGCCGACAGCAGAAGGCACGAGACGTAGCCGGTAAATTTGCGCATCATATTAGTTTAGAGTAATTAATGCCCAATTTATGTAATTGAGCCTTAATTGTGTTGTAACTTTTTTGAGGCATATTTTAAGCAGTCCATGAACTTATTATTAATTAAAAGTTATATTTATCAAATAGTATGATTGCTTATTAGGTAGGTCTGCATCCTAATAGTAAGTAATTACGTATAAACAAATATTACCTCTTACATAACCAATTATAATGATTAGCCGCCGCCTTGTTTTTAAAGGTATACGCGTATTAATACCCCTGTTATTAGTAATGCCGTTGTATTGTTATGCGCAGCCGCAAACCCTAAAAGTTGAGCATATCAGCACACAACAAGGTTTATCGCAGGTAAACGTAAGCGCCATTTTGCAAGATAGCAGGGGCTTTATGTGGATAGGCACGCGAGACGGCCTTAACCGCTACGACGGTTACCAGTTTATTATATACCGTAATGACCCTAACGATAAAAATAGCCTGAGTGGTAACTTTGTGCAGGATATTGTTGAGGATAAAAACGGCAATTTGTGGATAGCTACCCAAAGCAGCGGTATTAATATGTATGATAGGAAAACCGACAGGTTTTATCGCTATACGCATAATAACCGCGATCCGCATAGCCTTTCGAGCAACATTGTTAACAAACTGGCTTTGGACAATAAAGGCAATTTATGGGTGGCAACTCAAAAGGGAGGGCTCGACTGCTTTAATATCAAGACAAAAAAGTTCAGCCACTTTATACATACCGAATTTGACGTAAACAGCATTAGCGACAATAACGTTCGCTGTGTGTTTATTGATAGTCAGCATAGATTATGGGCTGGCACCAATGCGGGTTTAAACCTTTTCGACCCCCAAACCTTCAGTTTTAAAAAATACCAACATAAGGATGGCGATCCGAAGAGCCTGTCGAGCAATTTTGTAAATATTATTTTCGAAGATAAAGCACATCAATTTTGGATAGGCACGCGCGATAGGGGCGTTTGCCATTTTGATCCGGAGAAGGGTACGTTTGAATCCTTCGTACATAGCGATAACCCTAACAGTATTTCTGCCAACACCATCATGACCCTTAACGAAGATAATGATGGCAATTTGTGGATAGGGACTGAAAACGGAGGAATCAGTATTTATAATAAATCCGAAAAGCGCTTTTATACCTACCTGCACGATGATATTGACGAAACCAGTTTAAAAGGCAACTCTTTTTACGCTATTTGCCGCGATAAGGTAGGCAATATGTGGCTTGGCGCGTTTAGCGGTGGCATAAACCTATTTAAACGCAGTACGCTTAGTTTTAAACTTTATAAACATACATCGCGACCCAATAGCCTCTCGAACGATTTTGTACTGGATATTGAAGGCGATAAGGCCGGAGACATCTGGATAGGAACCGACGGCGGCGGCGTAAATAAGCTGAACCCGAAAACGGGCGAGATAACGGTTTACAAACACAGTGATAAGGACAAAAACAGCATTTCGGGAAATTACGTGCTGAAGATAGTGCAGGATGCCGATGGCGATATGTGGATAGGTACCTGGGGCGATGGCATAAGTTTAATTGATCATGCCACTAAAAAGATAACAGTATTTAGGCACGAAGAGAATAATGCCAACAGCCTATCGTCAAACAATGTTTACGCCATCTTGCAAACAAGGGATAAAAAGATTTGGATTGGAACTTACGACGGCGGGCTCGACCAGTACGACAAGGAAACCCATACCTTTAAGCACTATTATTTTGATGAAGACAATCCGCAGAGCCTGAGCAGCACCCGGGTTTACTCGCTATTTGAAGATAGCCACGATAATCTTTGGGTAGGTACATACGATGGCGGCGTAGATCTGCTCGATCGAAAAACCAACACTTTTACACGCTTTATGCATGATGAAAAGCATAACAGCATTAGCAATAACACCGTTGCCGATATTTTTGAAGACAGCAAGCATAATTTATGGCTATCCACCTATTCGGGTTTCGATAAGTTTGATTACCCAAACCGTAAGTTTACGGTTATAAACCAAAAAGACGGCTTGCCGAGTGCTGCCGTTTACGCAGCAAGGGAAGATAAACACGGCTATATATGGATGAGTACCAACAATGGTATTGCTAAATACGATCCAGTAAATAAAACATTTGATAATTATACTACAGAGGATGGCTTACAGGGCGATGAATTTAAACCGCATTCGGCGTATTTAGCCCCTGATGGAACAACTTATTTTGGTGGTCTTAACGGGTTTAATGTTTTTAACCCCGATCACATTTTAAAGCCTGCAGGGTTCTCTCCATTGGTTATTACGCACTTTGAGATTTTTAATAAAACAGTACGTATTGCCAGAGGTGTAAATGATCCATCGCCACTTAAAGAAGACATTACTGATACCGAACGGCTGACACTATCTTATAAGCAATCTGTGGTAACATTTCATTTTGCGGCCCTTGACTACAGCTCGCCGCGCCGGAAACAATATGCTTATATTTTGGAGGGATTTGATAAGGTGTGGAATTATGTAGGCGAGCGTAATACTGCTACCTACACCAATATCCCTGCTGGCGACTATACCCTGATAATAAAATACCGTGACAGCAAAGGCAGATGGTCGCCGGAGAGCAAGGGGTTGAAGATCACCATTATTCCGCCTTGGTGGCGTACCTGGTGGTTTGAAATTTTGGCCGGGATGTTGGTAGCTGTTGGCATTTACACGGTTTTCAGAATACGTATTGCCAGTATCAATGCCCAAAAGGAAATGCTCGAAACGCAGGTGCGCGAACGTACCGATAGGCTGGCCCATATGTCGGCCAACGAGCGGAAGTTACGTGAAGAGGCCGAGGCTGCCCGTGAAGAAGCGGAGAAAGCCAACAAAGCTAAAAGCACATTTCTAGCCACCATGAGCCATGAGATTCGCACGCCAATGAATGGGGTGATCGGTATGGCAACGCTGCTATCGTCTACCGAACTAACATCGGAGCAGGATGAATATGTGGAGACTATTAAAACCTGTGGCGACTCGTTGCTGATGGTGATTAATGATATTCTCGATTTCTCTAAAATAGAATCGGGTAACATGGAGATAGAACAGCACGACTTCGACCTGCGCGATTGTATTGAAAACGTGCTCGATGTTTTTGCTACGAAGGCAGCTAAACTCGATCTCGACCTGGTTTATCAGATCGACCACGATGTACCTTCGCAAATAGAGGGCGATAGCCAACGCTTGCGCCAAGTGCTTATAAATTTGATTGGTAACGCCATGAAATTTACCACCAAGGGCGAAGTGTTTTTGGATGTTAAGAAGAGGGGCGATGATAATACTTATTTTGATCTTTGTTTTAGCATTCGTGATACAGGTATAGGCATACCGGCCGATAAGCTCGACAAGCTGTTTAAACCATTCTCGCAGGTAGACTCGAGCACCACTCGTAAATATGGAGGTACGGGGCTTGGTTTGGCTATTAGTACTAAACTGGTGGAGTTGATGGGCGGTACAATAAGCGCGGAGAGCCAAGTAGGTGTGGGTTCTACATTCTCGTTCACCATAAAAACAAAGGCGGGTATTAACGCCCAGCGCACTTATGTAAACCTTAACACTTCGGGGCTGCTTAACAAACAGATATTGGTTGTGGATGATAACCCAACCAACCGCAGCATCCTCGAAACTCAATTAAAACAGTGGCAGCACATACCGTTAATGGCTGCCTCGGGAGAAGAGGGGCTAAAACTATTGGCACTGCACCCAGATGTTGACATGGTGATAACCGACATGAGTATGCCCGGAATGGACGGGGCGCAATTTGCCGATACTGTTAGAGGTACTCATCCTAAGGTGCCAATTATTTTACTAAGCTCGGTAGGGAATGAACAAAGCAGGCAAATGCCCCACCTATTTAATGTAGTGCTAAGCAAACCTACCAAGCATCATGTATTGGAGAAGCAGATCATCGATCAGCTGAAAAGCAACGGAAACGTATTTAAGGAGCAAAAATCAGTAAGGGCACATTTCGGCGAAGATTTGGCGAAGCGTTACCCGATGGATATTTTAATTGCGGAGGATAATGAAGTTAACCAAAAACTTACGCTGCAGGTACTTGCCAAAATGGGTTACCATGCCGATTTGGCAACCAACGGCCATGATGCGGTAAACGCCGTTGAGAATAAGCCGTATCACATTGTGTTTATGGATGTACAGATGCCTCAGATGGATGGGCTGGAGGCTACGCAGTTTATCAGGCAAAACCTTACACATCAGCCTGTTATTATCGCCATGACTGCTAATGCCCTTTCAGAAGATAGGGAAGCCTGCCTAAAAGCAGGTATGGACGATTACCTGAGCAAACCCATGAAGTTAGACGAGATTGTTGCCGTATTGGAGAAATGGGGTAGGAAGTTGGTTAGTTATTAGGTTTTTAGTTATTGATTAGCAAATGTGCACATGTGGTGCATGGTGCAATGTTCCATATGCACCACTGTGTTCCTACTTAAAAGTCATTTTGTGTTTACTTTATTTGTATTGTGTTGATAATTAGTATTTTGTGTTATTTGTTCTACATTGAAAAACAATAGCATGCACCACTTTAATGACTTAAAAGTCTTCTTTTGTATCAAGGCTGCGCTTTGAGGGTTCCACTTAATCATGTTCGGGATCGCCTTTGTTCGCCGCAGTTTGTCATTTTTCCATCTTTTTAACCTGTAGAACTTAATTACTCAAACAACTTAGTTAATTTAATCGCCTCAAGTTATAGTCATAAGTCATTAGTCAACGGTCATTAATCGTTGATCTTTGTTTATTTAAAACAAATTGTCGCCGGTAGATTCACTAATGACTAATGACCAACCATAAAAGTCAATGAACGAAAAACACCAGCTCGAGCGCGGCTTATCGCTCACCCAGGCTACAGCCATTAATATGATCGATATGGTGGGGATAGGGCCGTTTATTACCATCCCGTTTATTGTGGGCGCCATGAAAGGGCCTCAATGTATCATTGCCTGGTTGGTAGGCGCGCTACTAGCATTTATGGATGGATCTATCTGGGCCGAAATGGGGGCAAAATGGCCTGCAGCAGGTGGTAGCTACGTTTTTTTACAGAATCTTTATGGCAAGTGGGGCAAAATGTTTGCCTTTTTATTTATCTGGCAAACCACTATACAGGCACCTTTGGTTATAGCCAGCGGGGCCATTGGCTTTTCGCAATACCTTACTTACCTGGTGCATTTAACCGGTTGGGAACAAAAGCTGGTAAGCGGTGCATTGGTTATTTTGCTGGTGCTACTGTTGTATCGCAATATTAAAACCGTGGGTAAGATCTCTGTAATCCTTTGGATCATTACTGGCGGTACCTTTATCTGGCTTATCGCCTCGGGCTTTAATGCATTTAACAGCCAGCAGGCATTTACGGTTAGCAAAGACGCCTGGGATTTTACTCCTTTATTTTTTGTTGGATTAGGGCAGGCTTCGTTAAAAACGGCTTATTCATTTTTAGGCTATTACAATGTTTGCCATCTTGGTGCAGAGATCAAGGAGCCGGAGGTTAATATCCCTAAAAGTATTTTTATTTCAATAGCAGGTATTGCGGTGTTGTACCTCGGTATGCAAATCATGATCCTTGGTGTTTTGCCTTGGCAGGATGTGGCCAAATCGCAGTTCCCGGTGAGCCTTTATTTCGAGCATATTTACAATAGCGGGGTGGCCCGATTTGCAACTGGCTTAATCCTCATTATAGCCTTATCATCGCTGTTTTCGGTAACGCTAGGCTATTCGCGCGTGCCTTATGCGGCGGCCATTGATGGTAATTTCTTTCCGATCTTCGGAAAAATCCACTCTACCAAAAAGTTTCCGCATGTGTCGTTATTAATATTGGGTGCATTTGCATTTGTGTTCAGCCTGCTTTTTAAAATGAAGGAGATCATTACTGCAATTGTTACCATGCGTATTATAATCCAGTTTTTGGGTCAGGCGTTTGGTGTTATCCTATGGCATTACAATAAACCCAAAGATGTGCGGCCTTATAAAATGTGGCTGTTCCCTGTGCCTGCTATTATTGCCATTATTGTGTGGCTGTTTATTCTGCTCACTAGCCCCCTGGTGTACATTGTTACGGCTGGCGGTATCATCTTAACAGGGCTGATCATTTACTTCTTCTGGCAGCGAAGGGCAGGTAAAATGGAGCCGGTACTTAGCGACGCACCAGAATTAGAATAAATAGATTTATGCCTCATCCGGGGGACCGGTCAGGACATCAACCTTGACGAAACCAATATTAATGTATGGCCGAATTTCCAGATAACAACCAAGCGACAGCCGATTTAAAGACAATAGACAAGATTGCGTTTGTTTATATTAAAGACAGAAAAATTTTGAGCACACGCTCAAACGGAAAATCAGTGTGGTACATACCGGGAGGAAAGCGGGAGCCGGGCGAAAATGATATGGAAACGCTCTCGCGCGAGCTAAAAGAAGAATTAAATATAGAGGTATCATTTCCGGAGGTAAGGTACATAGGTGTTTTTAAAGCTCAGGCCCACGGACATCCCGATGGTACTGTTGTTAAGATGACTTGTTATACCGGGGCTTACACGGGCGAACTGAAGGCCTCGGCGGAGATTGATGAGTTCGACTTTTTTACCCTCGAGGATCAGTATAAAAGCGCAGCGGTAGATCGCCTGATCTTACAGTTTTTACACGAAGCAGGTATGATCGACTAGCCGGTTGAACCATCGGTTTAAGCAATCTTTTTTCGTTATCGGATAAAAATTGGTATTGTACTAATAAGTTACCATAATGCTAAAACATTATGCCCATAAGTGTGCTTTAGCATCATAACGTTTTTAATACTTTCTGATATACACCAATGTTACGCCTCTTTACCCGGACTTTATTTTTTATGCTGATTTGCATAATGGTGGGTATAAAAAAGGCAAACGCTTATGCTATACTTGCCCACGAAGCTATCGTTGATGCCTGCTGGACAAAAGAAATTAAACCCTTATTGCTTAAGCGTTTCCCGATGACAACAGATTCGGCTATGCTGGTAGCACATTCTTATGTTTATGGGGGTGCTATGGTGGCCGATATGGGCTATCTTCCCATGGGTAGTGCTCAATTCAGCGATTTGATGCATTACGTCCGCAGCGGCGACATGATAGAAAACCTAATTAAAGAAGCCCAAAACCTTAACGAGTACGCATTTGCCCTGGGCGCTCTTTCGCACTACCGAGCCGACGAATTTGGGCACTCGCAAGCTACCAACCATACCGTACCACTGGTTTATAAAGATCTGCAAAAGAAATATGGCAACACAGTTACTTATGGTGATGATAATGTTTCGCACAGTAGGGTAGAGTTCTCTTACGATGTATTGCAGATTGCACGGGGAAATTATAACTCACAATCATACCACGATTTTATTGGGTTTAACGTGGCCAAAGGTGCGTTATCAAGGGCCTTTATGAAAACATACGGACTGTCGCTCGATGAATTGTTCGGCAACTTCGAAAGCAGCGTATCTACTTTTAGGTGGGGTGTAAAAAACCTTATGCCTACATTGGTTAAACGCACCTGGAAATCAAAAAAAGATACCATACTGGCGCGCGATCCAGGTATGACGGCCAAGCAGTTTAAGTATAAAATGAAAAAGCGGGAGTATCACCAGGAGTTTGGAAAAGGTGAGGAGAAACCCGGTTTTTGGGCCAACTTTCTGGCATGGATGATTAATGGGCTGCCAAAGATCGGCCCGTTGAAAACGCTTAAATACGTAGATCCTGGCAGGGACGGCGAGCGATACTTTGTACAAAGTTTCGATACCATATTGGTACACTATAAGCAAGATCTTATTTTGGTACAAAACCAAAGTTTATCGTTGGCCAACATTGACTTTGATACCGGCCGGCCAACTGCTATCGGCGAATACGATCTTACCGATCAAACCTATGCCAACCTGCTAATAAGCCTGCAGAAGACCAATTTTAAATATGTTAGCCCAGCGTTAAAGCAGAATTTAATCGCCTTTTATAAAGATCCGAGCAATATCCCTGCATCCAAAAAATACCCTATCAAATGTGATGATCTTGGATTTGCATTGGCTGCTTTAAGAAATGCTTCACCTGTTGATGAAGTTCAATTGAAGGGAAAGTAAATCCCTCCCTAGCGCTCGTCCAAGGGGACAACTTGTATGCCGTGTTTACAACACCCTCCATAAATTCCGAATCAGTCTTCCGATATCCGGAATCAATCCTTACTTTTGCAGCCAAATGAAGAACCGGTTTCTCTGTATCTTACTGCTATTTGGGTTGTTTAGCGCCCAATTTTCGCAGTACTTTGTAGTGGCGGGTTTTGATCTGAACCAGAAGTACATAGCCGAAAAGTTTTGCGTAAACAAAGCGCGGCCATGGATGCACTGTAACGGAAGATGTTATCTGATGAAAAAGCTGAAGCAAAGCGCCGATAAGGAAAAAGCTGCTGAACGCGAAAATCAGAAAAACAGTTTCCAGGTTGCCATCATCACCCAGCCAGATCATTTTTCGTTGAAAGAGCAGGACTGTACAACACTCATTGTACGCGAAGCTCCGTTTGCTCTTCTGAAAAATCAAACCTCCATCTTTCAGCCTCCACGGGCTTAACGTTTCCCACTCTTTTATTAATTCAAATTTGATCGTGTAAGGCATTGCTATGCCCTCGCTAAACCCTTTTTTGTGGTTTGGGCCGATCTGTATTTTACCAACTGGTACTGTATCCATCAATCGGATAGAGCACCTCATCTATTAATAATGAAACGTTATTACCTTATTTTTATATTTTTTATAGGGCTTATAAACACGGCATTTAGTCAACATATTAATGGCACCGTAGTAGACGCCATTACGCACGAAGCCCTGCCCGGCGTAGCCGTTTGCATTAACGATACCTCCGCAAACGTTCGCTTAAACATAGCGGTTACGGATAGTAAAGGCCGCTTTGCATTAAGCGCCAGTCGCCCGCTTAAAGTAAGCATGATAGGTTATGTGACGCAGATCATTAATCCGCATGATAAGATGCAGATTATGCTGCAGCCGTCATCTTTAGATTTGCAGCCTGTTGTGGTAACCGCCAGTCGCGAAAAGCAAGCGCGTCAGGATGCACCGATCGCCATTAGCAAAATTAATTCTGTACAGATACAAGATACCAAAGCCACCGCGCTTTACCAGTTGTTAAACAAAGTGCCGGGTGTATATATGGTTAATTTAGGCAACGAACAACACACCATGGCCATCCGCCAACCGATAACATATAACGCACTGTATCTGTATATGGAAGACGGGCTGCCTATACGTCCAACCGGTATTTTTAACCATAATTCGTTGTACGAGATCAACATGTCGGGAGTGAAAGATATAGAGGTTATCAAAGGGCCGGCATCATCATTATACGGTAGCAACTCTGTAGGCGGAGCTATTAACTTCATAACGCAGGGCCCGCCTTCGGGTTATGCTGGCAATATTTCGATCCAGGGCGATAATTATAATTACCGCCGGATTGATGCCGATGGAGGTTTTACATCGGGTAAGTTTGGCTTTTACGCAGGCGGTTACGTCGCTCACCAGAAAGATAGCTGGCAAGACTATTCAGATTTTGATAAGTACTCAGCCAACATAAAAACCACTTACGATTTCGATAACAATACCAAGTTGACAGCGGCTGCATCTTACAATTACCTTAATACCCAGACGCCGGGAAGCTTGGATAGCGCCCATTTCTATAACCGCAGCTATGGTAGCAACCAGCGTTTTACCTACAGAAAGGTAGAGGCGTTCAGAGCTAATGTTCGCTTAGACCATAGCTGGAGCGAGAAGAGCAATACGTTTGTTACGGCCTTTTTTCGCGATAATTCAACAGCACAGTTACCAAGTTATTACATAGCCGATGTACGTAATAGCAGCGGCCAGTATGTAAGCTCTAACGGACAGGTAAATGATCAAAAATTCCGCAGCTATGGCTTGCTTGCACAGCATCGTACCGACTTTGATTTTCTGCATTCGCGCATTATAGTAGGCGCTTATATGGATGACAGCCCGAGTTCATACTATGCTCAATACCTGAATATTCAGAAAGATCAGGTTAATAACTACTATACGGGCTTTACTAATACAGGTGTTTATATTGACGACTATCGTATTAAGTTATTCAATACAGCTGCTTATGCGCAATACGAAATAAAGCCTTTTGAAGCTTTGCGTATTGTGGCCGGCTTGCGTTACGATAGGGTGCATTATGATTTTGATAATGGCCTGCCGCCATCTAATACCAAATACAAGCAGCAGGAAAGCAACAACTTTAACATTGTTGCGCCAAAGCTGGGCTTTACTTATAATCTGGGTGCCAACAAGGGCTTCTACGGAAACTTTAGCGTAGGTTTTCAACCGCCAGAGACCGGCGACTTATACAGTTCGCGCCAGCTAACGCCTTTGAAACAAGCGACGTTTGATAACTATGAATTAGGGGGATGGTTCTCGGCACTTGACAAAAAAATGTACTTCGAACTAAGCCTGTTCGATTTGGAAGGGCATAACGAGATCATTAGTCAACTTTTGCCCGATAATACTACCCAAAACCAGAACGCAGGTGCAACGCGCCATCGTGGGGTAGAGTATTCGGTAACTTACGCACCGGTGCAGGATCTTACCTTCCGTTTCAGCGGTACTAATGCCCGCCATACCTATGTTAATTATAGCGAAGTGCGTACTAATTACACCACCGGCCAGAGCTATAGCCTGGTGTACGATGGTAACCGCATGAGCAATGCCCCGGCATGGATTGCAAACAGCGAGCTTACTTATAAGCCGCACTACTTACCCGGTTTCAGGATAACCCCGGAGTGGCAGCATATCAATCATTATTTCACTGACCCGGCCAATACCAAAACTTACAGCGGTTATGATATTTATAACCTGCGTTTTGGCTATGAGTGTAAGCAAACGGGTTTGAAGGGATTGGGCATTTGGTTTAACGTATTAAATCTTACCAACAAGCTTTACGCAACAACGGTAACCAGTAACCAATACGGCGATACCTATAATGCTGCGCCACCGCGCACCTATACTTTGGGTATCAGTTACTCATTTTCAAAATATTAAATGATGGAAAGCTCGTTAAAAAATAAACTGCGCCGAAACTTTTATCAACTGCATCGTATTGTGGGGTTGATTGCGCTCGTACCAGTAATCTGCTGGACGTTGAGCGGACTTTCACACCCATTTATGTCTAATTGGTTTCGCCCGTTTATTCCGCAGGAGGTATTTAAACCGCTTTCTCAGGATAAAATGCAGCCGGAATTGACTGTTCAGCAAGTGCTGGATCAGAACCATTTGACACAAATTCGCAATTTTAGTCTGGTTAATTTTAATAACAACACCTGGTACCAGGTGTTGTTAACCGACAGTACATACCAATATTATTCAGCAACAGATGGTAAGTTACTCGCTAAAGGTGATGAGGCTTACGCAGTCTACTTAACCCGCTATTTTACGCAGGATTCTGTTTCGCCTGTAAAACGTATCACACTGCAAACTAAATTCGACAGCGAATATCAGCCCATAAATCACCTGTTGCCGGTATGGAAAGTGCAATTGAACCGCCCCGATGCTATGACCATTTATGTAGAAACAGGGCAAAGCCGTTTAGGAACTTTCAATAACAATACCCGGAAAGTAATGCTCGGCTTGTTCGAAGAGTTTCATACCTGGCAATTTTTGGGCGATGCCGCGGGCGAAAAAGCCCGAATAGTTGTATTGGTTTGTGTAATTGGTTTGCTATTTATTTCGTTACTGACTGGTGTTATCGTTTATGGATTATTTTGGAACCGGTTTAAAGAAATCAGTCAAAAGCGTAAAGCAAAAGGAGGGGAAGATAGGCGCTTTGTGCATCGTTTTCACCGCCAGCTGGGGCTGATTGTGTCTTTTGTTATGCTTACGTTTGTGATAAGCGCAGCCTTTCACCTGTTAGTAAAACTGCATAATATGAAGGCCGAAGGTAAACCCTTTGAGCAGGTAATTAACCGAGATCTGCTCATCCAATCTAATCTTAACTTGCCTGTTGCCGATAGCCTAATCAAAAAAGTCTCAGTTGTTAAATTCAATAACCGGGTTTACTACCAGGTATTGGAGAAGAGCAAGCAAATGGCCTATTTCGATACCCAAAGCGGCGAAGAGCTTAAGAATGGCGATCAACAGTTGGCAACTTATCTGGCTAATTATTATCGAATAACCGACGATAAGGGCGGGAAGTCAGAGAGCGGAGCCCCGGTCTCGAACCTCGGAACTCAGACACCAGATTCCATAACCCTCATTAAGCAATTTAACAACGACTACGGTTTTAACAATAAGCGTTTGCCGGTTGAGCAGGTAAGCTTTAAAAGCGAGAACTGGTATATAGAAACTGCGACGGCCAAGCTATCAACCAAAACTGCCGGGATTGACAGGGCCGAGGGCCTTTCGTTTATCTTCCTGCACAAATACTTCGGCATGACCTGGGCCGGCAAAGATATCCGCGACATTGTTACTATGCTGGCTGCATTAGGAATACTGGTGGCATCGTTATTTGGCTTTGCAGCCTTTATTAAAAATAAATAATTATGAAAAAATTGATAATCATAATGGTGGTGTTTGCTTTCTCGGCATGCTCACAACCAACTAAGAAAGCTACACCCGGTAACCCGAAACAGGCTGCCGTTAAATGTAAATATACCTGCGTAATGGACACCTCGGTTTGTGAAGAAAAACCAGGTGTATGCCCCAAGTGCGGAATGAAATTGGTGGAGAAGGATTGAAAAGAATTAAGAATTAAGAGCTAAGACAGAACTCCGCAGGTTGAAGCGTGGACACTTTAATTCATAAACAGAAAAGCCCCCAATAATTGGGGGCTTTCTTCATTTAAGCAGGGGGATTGTTTATTAATATTGTGTTAGCGTAAGCTTTATAGTATCGGCTTGCATGGCGGTAAAAATTCCTAATCCGTTGTTTACGTTGGTTGGGATGTTAGTGAGGTTCTGCGATGATGATCCCGACTGTGCATTAAGCAGATCAATGTATTCTTTATTTACACCGTATAATATTGCCCGGTAGGTGCCTATGTAATTAAATGAACGGTAATAGATTTGATACTCCGAAGTCTTGTTTACGTTAACGGTAAAGTTTACCAACGGCGTGCCACGTCCGCTTACCTGGAAGGGGGCTGTCTCATCATTTTTAAACACCAAAACATGATATAACGAGTCCGGGTTGTTCCAGCGGAAGGTATCGGCTACAGAATCTACACTATTAGGCGATCCTGTACCCGTTGGCAGGTTAATAAGCGTTTTGGTTGCGGTATAATTAACAGGTTTGGCAGGCAAGACAGTTTGTGCCGAAACCAGAGCGTTTTGATAGGTAAATTGTAGAGTGTACGTTTTGCCGGTAGTTAAAAAGGCGTCGCTGTAGGTATACGTACCTTTTGCGCTCTCGGTAAGTGTAACGGTTTGTGACCCGTCCGACAGTTTCAAACTGAGGCCAGTTATGACAGCCCCATAGGTTGCCGTATCATCGAGCGCTTTTTGCTGGTATACTTTTACACTAATAGGTTGGCCAGGTATTAGATAGCCAACCACAACCGGTTTATTGGGTATCGATATATCTGCGGAGTTTTTCTGGCAGGATGCAAATGCCAGCATACCAAATAGGAGGCAGAAAAACAGGTGTTTTATTTTTATTTCCATCTTAAGCTTAGGGTAATGTTAGGGGTTAGGCCGAGGTAATTTACGTTTGAGGTTACCACCTGATTGTTCTGTATGGTGTACTCTTTGTACCAGGTGTTAATGTGGTTGTAAGCATTAAATAAGCTGAAACCTATACTGCCTATTTTGCGTCCGTCAACCTTCAGCAAGTCGTAAGTGGCGGATAGGTCGAGGCGATGGTAGGCTGGTAAGCGCTCAGCGTTTTTATCACTGATGGTAAGGTAAGTAACCTTGTTGCCATCAACCGTGTTAATAGTGTAACTGCCAAGCGGGGCAGTATAAGGGTGCCCGGTGCTGAAGATCCAGGTGGCGGCAAAACTCCAGCGTTGCAGGTGATACATGTTTATCCACTTAAACTCGTTGCGCACGTCCTGATCAGATGGGAAATAATCGTTGCCATAAGCGGCGAACTTGCTTTTAGATTGCGCCAGCGTGTAAGCAATCCAACCGGTATAAACACCAACCTTTTTCTGCAGTAAAACTTCGATACCTTTTGCCCAACCGTTGCCTGTGTAATAGTTCTCGGTAATGGTAGATGTGGTGCTGGCATTAAATGGCCCACCACCTTGCTGGCGAATGGAGTATTCTGTTAGGCCATTCAATTGTTTGTAGTAACCTTCTATGTCAATTAAAAAATCTTTGGTTTCGTAATTAAAACCGGCGATGTAATGATTGGCACTGCTTACAGGCATATTATTTTTATCTGCCAACACCCAAAAATTGCGATCTCCATTTAGGATGTCTTCACGGGTTACGCGATTGGTAAACTGGTAGAAACGCCCTGTGGCCATCTTCAGATTAAAGCGATCTGTAAAATGGTAGGTTGCCGAGAGCCGGGGCTCAGTGTATATTTTACCGGTTGGCGAATAATAAGTTTCGCGTATACCTGGTTGAATATGAAGATCGCTGTTAGGATCATATTGCAACTCGGTGTAGCCCCCTGTAATCGCTCCGTTATTGTGCTGGTTAATAAGCGAAGTGGTATCGTTTTGGGTGTACCGGTACTTGATATCAAGATAAGATCCATAACCACCAAATAATACTTTATACTTAGAACCGGCCTGCCATTCCCAGTCCGATTTTAGGCTGAGGTCTTTTAAGCGGTTATACTCATATGTGCCGTTGTTAATGTTGGTGGTAGTGCCGCTGTCGGTCACCGTACCGGTTGTACCACGGTCGCGGTCGCTGTTAAATTGCGAGTAGCTGATAACTGTATTAGAGAACAACTTTTTGCCCCAGGTGCTCACCCATTTGCCACTAGTACCGATATTGCCAGATTTGGTGTAGTCATTAACTTTTAAATCGCTGCTATAGCTGCTTACAAATGATGGAAAATTCAAATCCCGGCTATTATCCAAATGGTCTGTACCCGAGTAATAAGTCCAGCTGAAGGTGTTTTTATCCGAAGGTGAATAGGTATACTTGGCGTTAAAATCATAGAAGTAGGACGATGGCGTAGTTTGGTTCATAAAACCGCGACCGCCGCCCGGTCCACCACCACCCGGACCAGTTGTTGTAGTGCTCTTGTTAAATTGACCAAAGATCTTATCATACAAAGGCCCCTGATACGAGCGACGAAATGCCACCAGAAACGATGAGTTTTTATTCAATGGTGTTTCACCATAAAGATTGATACTTAGCAAACTCAAGTCGCCGCCGAAGTTGGTTTCGTTCTTGTTGCCGTCTTTACCACGAATCTCTGTTACCGCCGACAACCTGCCGCCATATTTAGAGGAGAAGCCTCCTTTGTACATTTCTACATCGCGCACGGCGTTGGGGTTAAAGGCACTATAGAAACCATATAAGTGGTCTACCTGATAAACGGTAAAACCGTCGAAGGTCACCAAATTCTGATCGGGTGTACCACCACGAACGTAGGCTCCTGACGATGATTCGTTAGTACCGCTAACACCCGGCATTAATTGAAATGAACGCAAAATGTCGCGTTCGCCAATATTTGGTAGTTTATCCAGTGCGGCGGGTGTTAATTGTAGTACACTAACCTTTTTGCTGTCGGTATTAATAACGCCGTGTTTTTTATCGGTAATTACAACCTCGTTCAATGCGTTCATGGAAGGGAACAGCGGCAGCACCATCGAGCCTTTGATCTTTTCGTCGTCAAGCCTGAATTTATCGGGCTGATAACCCATGTACGATACTTCCAGCACGCAGGTATCGGCAGGTACGTTAAGCAGGGTAAAGTTACCACTGGTGTTGGTAGCCGTGTTTACATCGCTATTGCGTACCGAAACAATGGCTCCGGGTAAAGCTTCGCCCGTGTTCTGGTCAACGACGCGGCCCGATATCGAAAACATAAAACGAGTAGGAGGGCCTTTGGGTGGTTCGAGCATTTTGGGTTTAACTGCCGACAGGCTTTTATTCATGGCGTTCAATTGCTTTAGCCTGTCCAGATCATCGGGTTGTTGCAGAATATAAATAGTGCCGTCGTTTTCGATCCAATACTGAAGGTCGTTTTGCTTACATACCAGTTTCAACGCGTCTATCAATGGTTCGTTAAAAAAGTGTTCTACCACATCCATGCCGTGTATCGGCTCACGTTCGAAAATGAAACGCACCTTGTATTGGAGCGACAGGGTATCGAGCATTTCGTCTAACGGACAGGAGAAAAAATGATCGACAATAGATTTTTTGAGAATTTTTTGTGTCTGTTGTGCCTGCGCGTGGGTACAGGCAATAGTTAGAAATAGTAACAGGGGTACGGAAAGTCTTTTCATCCAGATCAGTTAGTGTAAGTTTTATGTTGAGGCTTTACGGGCGCATGCCTTTTAAAAACCGTTACATTGACGTTAAAACTCAACTTACAGTATGAGAGTATGGTGAAGTATCGATAAAGAGCATATATGTGCCGACGAACAGGCCGTAATCATATACCGCGGAAATCTGAAAACACGGTTTTTGGAAAGAAACGGGGCTTTTTGGCTATATTTAATCTCAACAAAAAACTTATGATCTGGATACGATCTTTCCTCATTTTTATATTGGCCGGTCTATGCGAAATTGGTGGCGGATACCTCATATGGCTATGGCTTAAAGAGGGTAAGCCTTTATGGTACGCTATTGTAGGAGGTTTAATCCTTGCGTTATACGGTGTGGTAGCAACCTGGCAAACTGCCAGCTTCGGCCGGGTATATGCAGCTTACGGGGGGATATTTATTGTACTGGCGCTGCTTTGGGCCTGGAAGATAGACGGTTTCCGGCCCGATAAATATGATATTATCGGTGCCGCCGTGGCATTGCTGGGTGCCTGCATTATTATTTATACACCGAGGGGATCAGTTGGGTAACTGAATGGATATAAAGTTATAGATAAATACTAACGGTTTAATTCTTAAGTCGTTTTGGTATCAGGGTTGGTTCGCCAAAGGTCTTATATATCAGTAAATTAACAGAAGGTTAAGCGTTCGTAATTAATACGATAATTCAATGTTTTTTAGTCCTGTATTCGGGCGTGCTAGATGTAACGAGTTCGATTTAAGTTAATTTAATAGAAACTTAAAAGAGAAGAACATGAAAAGGATTAAGATCGAACTTTTTACCGGCGTGTTTTGCAGCCTGTTTGCGATGGGCCTTGGCGTTTGGTTGTTCAACTATGTTTTAAACCTGAACAGAAATGCTGAGGTAAGCGCCTTTTCTAGCCACGCTACATTGTATATCATGTCGTTTACTTGCATGATTATTGGCTTAGGCGTTTTGTTGGTTACAGAAGTTCCTCGTGAGCGGGCCAGCTAATTAGCATCTGTTAAACTTTGTTAAAGCCCGCGTTAAACTTTGTTAAAGGCTAATGAGGGTAAGGCGTCGATGGCTACATTTAGCGTGCGCAGTGCAAATGTTTTGCGCATCCAAGCCATGCCGATACATAAATGCCTTATCTTATTACCTTTAATTATAAGCTGTTTTGGAGCCAAAGCGCAACTCATCAGCGGAAAAGTTGTGGACCTGGTTACCCGCCAGCCTATACCAGGAGTAATGTTGGTGAGTAGTGTAGATCGGCGCAACACTAACGAAAATGGCGAGTTTGAAATTAAAACTTCGGGATTGGGCGATACCATCAAAATGATAGCCCTCGGCTATAAGCATTATATTTTACCTGTAAAACAAGCCATGACCGATGGCAACATCGTTTCGTTGCAACGTATTTCTATCGTACTTAACCAGGTAAACATTACAGCCAGCCGCAACCGCCGCCAGGATTCTATTAACAACCGCCTGGCCTTTGCCCAAGTGTTTAACCATCATGCACCCCGCATTACGGATGTGTTTGTACCGCCTCCGCAAAACGTGCCCTTCGCCTGGGTAAGTATAGATTTACTGCAAGTACTAGGCTATCTTACCCGCAACAGCAATCATGTCACAAAGCTGCAAAAGACTTTGTTGAAGGATGAGCAGGCCAACTATATTCAATCGCGATATAATAAGAATATGATCAGCCATGTTACCAATTTGCAAGGCGATTCACTCCAAACCTTTACCGACAAGTATTTCCCCACTGCCGACTGGTTACGCAAAGCTACAGACTATGAACTGATTCAGTATGTTAGAACCAAAGCCGTCGAATTCAGAACCGCGCGACAGAATTAAACATTGAAAGATCTTTTTAGATGGGAGTTCATAACGTGTTTCCTTAATTGACGAATACCGTTTTGGACAGTAATGCGGAATGAAACTTTAGGAAAGTTGCCGGCGTATAACTGTCTAACTATAAACCAATTATTTCAATAGGATGAGAAAGATTTCTAACCAATTTACGCTTGGCGCAATGATGCTGGGCTTAACTTTTTGCTTAAGCTGTAAAAAAGACGCTAACAAGGCAGCATCGGCAGATGCGCCTCCGGCCACTGTGCCACGTGCAGCAGTGCCACAAAGTGCATTTAATTTGTGGGTACTTGCAATGGCACACCTTATTTAATTTCTGGTACAAATGGTATCTGTGTGCCTGTGGGTAACTGCAGTTCTGACATTGATGCAGCACAACAAAGCTCCGGACAAAATTCAACCGGTTTCCAGTTTAATGGCTGCTTTAAAGGTGGCACCAGTGCAAGCAGTTCGGCTAGTGAACAAGCGGTATTTTTGTGCGACAACGTAACCCAATGGAATGGTAACGAAATGGGTTTTGTAAAAACGCTGAATGATAATGCTTTAAAGGGTTACCTGCAAGGTGGTGGCAGCTACATTACCCAGGTAATTTCTGTGGGCGATAATGGTTATCATACTTTTAAAGTACAGGCACAAAGTGGCAACGTACATAAGGTTGATTTTTACGTTGATGGTACGTACAAATTTACCCTCACCAATAACAATGGCCACTACTGGAACAACTATAATTACTTTGTAGGCACCAACCACTGGTATGGCGGCAGCAGCAATACCGGCCACAGATTGAGATGTACAATATGACCACCTATTAACTTACTGATTAAACACAAGAACGGGCCGTTTCCTGAAAAGGAGCGGCCTTTTTTATTTGATGCCGAGGGTTTATTATTATTTACGCAAAAGCATTATAATTGTATCATCACAATTATAATAATGACCATTTATCGAGAGCGAGCTGTATTTATCAATGAGAAATTTTTTCAATCGCTCATACTTTATATAGGGCAGATTTTATGCCAGGACATTTATAACGCCGTTGTACGACACAGCTTTACCAACATATTCTCAATAATTTTTCAGGTCATTTTATTAGTCTTTATTTTTGATAGGGGGAAGTATACCAAGCCAATGATTAAGTTATATTGCGTTTTAACAATTGCTGCATATGGCTGGGCTATATGGGGAGGGTTGAGCGACTACAATAATAGGTTTAGCAATGTAAATATTTACGCTATGATTATGGCTATTATCGAAGTGGCATTCGCAATTCTTATTCTCGATTTTACGAATAGAACTGTAGTTTTAAAAAGGCCTGAATATTTAATGAGCGAAGAAAAAGAAGCGTCTTAGCTTATTTGAAGGCTTAATTTCATTTACCTAAAACCTTTAAAGGGTAATTGCCTTATTGTATATATTACCAATACCAACAGTATGCCCACTCACTTATTTAACGCTTATATCGATGCCCTGGATGGAGCCACACTTGCCGGACCGGTTACCATGAATGGCGACGAATATCTGTTTGTAAATAAAAACACAGCCGACGACATTTATTTCAACCTCAAAAAAGCAGAAGACGGTTGGCATTACTCAGGTGGGCCAACAACCCATGATGTCCCTAAAGAATATATTGATTCTGTTGGCGCGCAAATAGATGCCTATCACGAAGGCAAATTACAACCGCCGGCTATTTAGTCATTAGTCATTAGTCGATTGACCATGGTCCATCGTCTATGGTCAAGATGTCTATCTCGCTATAACAGTGCATTGCAAAACGGTTGTAGCATCGCCGAAGTTGGGGCCTTTCCAGTCGGTTTCGTCACCGTTTAGGATGCGGATGGGTTTAAATACCCCATTTTGATACCTGCCTTCTTCAACCTTTAGATATTGCCATGCCTTGCCTGCATTGGATCCGGCGGGTGCGAAGCTAATGTGGCTGTGCGTGCCCAGGATTACAAACTTGTTATCACCCAGTTTAACAATCATGGCTTTACCTTTGGCTTCGGTATTGGGCGTTGTGCCGCCACGGCCCGAACCGAATGTTACGGTAGCATCCCAATTACCCAGGTGGATAGTCTGTTCGGCGTGGTCTTCGCGCTCAACAACGGCTTGGATTTTCCCTTCAGAGCCCCATTGTGCGAGTTGTGGTATCATTGGCGCCATCGTAGCGTAGGTTTGTGCATAAGGGAAATAGCGCTCTTTGCTTTCGGGCGAAGTCAGGTCGTCATCAATACGGTCTATGCCGAATGGTGAAAACCCGATGCCACCGCGGGCAATAACTTCGTACATGTATTTGGCATTATCTTTATTAAAACCTGCTTCGGGTACAAACAGGGCATTATCCGGTCTGTCGTAAAGGTCTATTACTTTGAGTATGCGTTCGCTGCCCGAAAGGTAAATGTCAGGAGCGAGCAGATCGATGGCGGGTGCTGCGGCTTTCCAAATTGGGATCACATTGTCGGTCGGCCCGCCGCTTTCGTAGCTGTTGGCCATAGGGTTAGTGAGGGGGTCGCGCAGGGCTGCGTTAACATATAAAGGTAATGGGTATACAGCCTTACCAGCCGCAGCAACTTTACCAATGTAGCGGGCTATTGACCAGGCCTGAAAGTACTCATCGGCACGATCGCCAAAAACATCCTTCCATGCTCCATCTGTAACAACCTTTACATTAAGGGCTTTAAGGATGTCGGCCTTTAACAGTTCGGCAGGTACTTGCCCTTCAAATAGCTTTTGCCCTACGACCGAATAATCACGGATTGTATCCCAGCTTCCCGGCTCATTTTCTACCTGCACCATAATTACGGTATGCAGTGGATCGGCCTTTTTGAGATGAGCCATTACCTGTGTAAAAGCGTTAACATCTGCATCTAAAGTAGCCTGCACATGCGGCGAAGGCGAATCGATATGTTTGCCGTTTTTACCCTCAATGTTCGGATATTTTGCTGCATTTTGTTTCATCCAGGCAGGTATGTAATGGTTGCTGCCGTTTTTCCAGGTGGCAAACCAGAGCAGTACCAGTCTTACTTTGTTTACACGGGCTTGGGCTAGCAACGTATCTACTATCGAAAAATCAAATTTGCCCTGCTGAGCTTCAATTTGTTCCCAATAAATCGGTACTTCAAGGGTATTTAAATGCATTTGCTTTGCCGCCGCCCATACGCCTGGCAACATGGCAGGCCATGCGCTCGAGTTATGCGCTTGCCCGCCGAGGATTAAGAACGGTTTGCCGTCGACAAGGAAAGCATGGCGGTCATTGTTGTTGATAATGCGGGGAAGTTGCGAGGTGGTTTGTGCGCGTGCACTTAGTTGTGTAAAAGTTAACGCTAAAAATAAAACAGCTATCTTCTTCATTTTGGGTTTATTAGGCAAGGCTAATTTAAAATAAAGATTGATGTTTATTGTATATAAAGTGTTTTTTGTACAGTTATTAGTGATTTTGGGGATAGCATTAGGTTGGCAAAGTATCGAATTGTTAAGATTGGAATTTTCGAGAAGCAATGCCTGTGCTTTTCTGTTTCAAGCAGCACGTGTCAGCTTATACGACACGAATCTTAGTCACGGGGCTTGTATCCGCTTCATTAGGTTTAGGTGAGGGGGAGTTATTTTAAAATTTTAGTTCTATTTTTATAAATCACTGTGTTCCCAATTAATTACTTTATTAATGAGATATCTCCTTTTTGCTGACAATAATAAAGAATTCTTCAAAGGCGGATTAGACGCTATATTTTTAGAAGATATTAAAGATATTAATATAATAATTGGATCAAATAACACGAGAAAAAGTCGTTTTTTAAGAAATATCATAAATCAGGATTTTAAAGTAATTATCGACGGACCAGAAAATTTAAATTTGGCCTATCATGACAGCCAAACTTTATTTGATGATATAGCTGAGCCTATCTTATCTTCAAAATTAATTCAGCTTCAATTTCATTCTGTTTCAAACCCGCTGAAAAGATTTGAATATATAAAGCAATATTTTGGTCAAAATAGCCAAGTAGATTTTTTCGAATTAAGGAGCAGCTTAACACAAATTAATAAAGCCCTAATAGCTACAGCTACAGAAGAACAGTTTGCTAAATTGTTAGATATGATCGCTCAAATGTATTATACAGTTGACTTATTATATACGATTTATCATTCAACTGTTTCTAATAATTGTGTGAGCATTTCTGAAAATACATTTACGCCGACTGATATATTCGGCATATCGTATATACTTGGAGTAGAATTTTCATATTACAGGATTCCCGACTGTGAAAGCAAATGCAATAAACTAAAACAGATAAAAGACTATCTATATACATTATTAGATATAAAATTTGAGTCTTGTTTTAAATCCATAATATATATCCCTGTGCTAAGAACTTCGAGAGTTCTTCTAGGCACAAAAAGTGATATCTTTTTAGATACTATCGTATCTCAACATTTTCCTAATCCTAGCAGCAAATTAAGTATAGAAACAGGACTGACATTGTATGAAAAAATAGTGTTCGCGAGAAGCGGACCCGGATCAGCACGAAAGGCATTTGTTGCATTTGAGAAATTTATTGGGAGGACTTTTTTCCAATCAGAAGAAATAGAAATAGTTTCCAAACAGTCTAAAGGGGAAAATGACCAGAATATTATTGTCAGTCTACCTAACGAGTTGGAAGATATATCTATTCAAAATCTTGGAGATGGAATTCAAAGCATTATAAACTTATTTTTCCCAATATTTACTGCTGAAGATGGAGCTTGGCTCTTTATTGATGAACCCGAGAATCACTTGCATCCAGGCTTTCAAAATATTTTCATGGCAGCGATTTCGGAAAATGAATATATACGTCAGAAGAAATTAAGGTTCTTTATAAATACTCATTCAAATCATATCCTTTCCAAAGCTCTTTTAGGACCAGCGGATTGCGAAATTTTTGTTTTCAGCAGGAGGGATGAAAGATCGTCAAACATTGCATCCTTTACAGGAAATGAATATAACACATTAGAAGCGTTGGGCGTATTTAATACATCCGTGTTGATAAGTAATTGTACAGTGTGGGTCGAAGGTATAACCGATAGGTTTTATTTACAATGCTTTCTATATGCCTATTGTGATAGTCAAAATGTTAATGCATTTAGACCGGAAGAAGGTTTGCACTTTTCATTTATAGAATATGGAGGCAAAAACTTAATTCATTACAATTTTGAAAATCAATTAAAATATAAAAGATCGGATAATGATTTAGAAGCTCCTATTATATCAAACGATAAGATAGAAGCATATTTTATTAATTCAAATGTATTCTTATTAGCTGACTCTGATTTTAACGGAGAAAAACACGAGAGGTATAGTAAAATAGATAAAAATAATTTTAAGTATGTTCAAACTGAGGTGCCAGAAATTGAAAACATGACACCTGATAGGATATTAAGAGATTATTTAATTGATGAGGTGAAATGTAATGTTGAGGACGTGGACAAGTGCTTCCCAATTAGAAACCATAAACAAAAGCTTGGCAGATATTTTAAAAATAAATTCAAGTTAGGTAATGGGTTTAGAAAATTCGAAGCACCATCGGGTGGGGGAACATTGAATTATAGTTATAAAAAAGGACTAGCAAATTTTGTGCATGCTAGAATAATGGAAAGAGAATATAAATGGGAAGATTTATTAGTCTCCCCCCCATTAAAAAATGCAATTGAAGAATTGTATGATTTTATCAAATCGAAAAACTCTCGTTGATTCTCTCTAACCGGGAAACTGAGTGGAGAGTTACTGCTCAAATGTTCACGACACGGGTTGCCGAAACAAGTTCTGCCTGATAGTTGAGAGCAGGGAGTAATAGCACTAACGTGCTACTACAACTTGCCACTGCCATTACTTAACCCTAACTTCGTCACCAATTATGATATTTTCTCAAGAAGCCACACTTAACAAACTGGCCATCCATCATATTGGTAATAAAGCTCAGGACGAGCGTTTTGTACTATCCGAACAACCCGTTGAACTGCACGACGAGTTGCTGAGCCGTTTGCTGATGCAGTATTTTCTGAGCCCGTACGAGAAAGTGCCGGATGTTTACCGCTTTTTTCATGGTAATGATGATTTGAACCTGAACGAGGTTTACCATTTTGCAACCGCCATATTTGACGATCCGGAAACGTTTCAAGAGAATAGCCGCCAATTGGCTAAGCACTTGTATGAAGTAAGCAATCACCCGAAAATTAAAGCAGGGGAGTTGTATGTGGCTTATTTTAGCCAGGTGCAAATAGAAGGGGCGCAGCATGATGCCATTGGGATCTTTAAGTCGGAAACTAAGGAAACTTATTTGAAAGTATACCCGCAAGACGAAGGTTTCGGCGTAAGTTACGAGGAGCAGGCCATCAACATTAATAAGCTGGATAAAGGTTGCTTGATCTTTAATATAGATAAAGAGGAGGGTTACAAGGTTGCCGTGATCGACAAAACTAACGGCGCCGAGCAGGCCGTGTACTGGAAAGATGAGTTTCTGAAACTCCGCGTGCGTAACGATAATTACAACCAAACCGCCAATGTAATGGGCGTTTATAAAACTTTCGTCACCGAAAAACTCGACGATGAGTTTGAAATGAGCAAAGCCGACAAAATTGACCTGCTAAACCGCTCTATGAAATATTTTAAAGAGAAGGATAGCTTCGATATGAAGGAGTTTGGCGAAGAGGTGATCGGTAATGACGAAGGCGTGGCGTCTTTCCTGAATTTTAAAAAGGAATACGAAAACGAATTTGAAACCCCGATACCCGATAGTTTCGAGATTAACGATGCGGCTGTGAAAAAACAGGCCCGTGTTTATAAAAGTGTATTAAAGCTGGACAAAAACTTCCACATCTATATCCACGGTAATAAAGATCTGATAGAAAAAGGCTTCGACGATGGTAAAGCCATGAATTACTACAAAGTTTTCTTTAAAGAAGAAGCCTAGGGAAGAGAGTCAAGAATCGAGAGTCAAGAATCAAGACAGGGTAGCGCAGTCGGGTGTCATGCTGGCTTAGTTGATAGAATCAAGAATCGAGGGACAAGAATCAAGATAGCGCAAATCATTGGTAATGGGAGTGTATCCCGATTACTGATTCTCGATTCTTGACTCAAAAAAAACGGCCCGAGGTATTTACCGCGGGCCGTTTGAGTATTTGATGGCTGTATTAAAATTATACGCCTGCTGATTTAACAGTTTTGATGATACGGGCAGCAACTTTGTATGGATCTGCAGCCGAGTTAGGGCGACGATCTTCTAAGTAACCTTTCCAGCCTTTTTGTACGGTGTAAAGCGGGATGCGGATAGAAGCACCACGGTCAGATACACCATAGCTATAATCGTGGATAGAAGCAGTTTCGTGTTTACCGGTTAAACGCTGATCGTTATCAGCACCATAAACTTCGATGTGTTCTTTAACTACCGGGCGGAAAGCCTCAAGGATTTTTTTGTAAACATCTTCGCTGCCAGCTGTACGTAAGGTAGTGTTAGAGAAGTTAGCGTGCATGCCAGAACCGTTCCAGTCTAAAGTACCTAACGGTTTGCAATGCCAGTTGATAGCTACATTATATTCTTCGCCAATACGCTCTAATAAATAACGTGCAACCCAAATTTGGTCACCAGCTTCTTTTGCACCTTTAGCAAAGATCTGGAATTCCCATTGTCCGGCAGCAACCTCAGCGTTGATACCTTCAACGTTTAAGCCAGCTTCTAAACATACGTCTAGGTGCTCTTCAACAATTTTACGTCCGAAAGCATTGTTTGCGCCAACTGAACAGTAGTAAGGGCCTTGCGGGCCTGGGTATCCACCGTCAGGGAAGCCAAGTGGTTTGTTGGTTTCAGGGTTCCATAAGAAATATTCTTGCTCAAAACCGAACCAGAAATCGTTATCGTCATCCTCGATGTGCGCACGACCGTTTGACTCATGCGGGTTACCGTGCGAATCTAATACCTCACACATTACCAGGTAACCTTCTTTACGTTGAGGGTCTGGACAAATAAATACTGGTTTCAGGATACAGTCCGATGAACCGCCTGGTGCTTGTTCGGTTGAAGAACCATCAAAGCTCCAGTTTGGACAATCTTCCAATTTTCCACTGAAATCTGCTTCGATTTTAGTTTTACTTCTTAAACTCTGTGTTGGTTTGTAACCATCAAGCCAAATGTACTCAAGTTTAGCTGCCATGCTTTTTTAAAATTATAAAATTAGGGTTAAGCGATTAATATATTTTAATTAAAACGTGTGAATTTATGCAGTTTATGTTAAATTTTATAAAAATAACGACCAAAAATATAGTTTATTATCTATTTTTTTTAAAAGTAAATAAAATTGGGGTATTAATTGAATAATTCGCAATTGTCGATGTTTTTAGAAGTTTAAAAATGTGAAAATATCAAAATGGGTTATTTTATTAGCGAATAATCAGTGATTTGATGCTTATTATGTATATATATAAGTATTGTTACAGGCAAATGCACACAATTAAGTGCATATATCTAAATAAGTTAACCGTAATTATTGAAATATGTCGCTTAGGTAAATAAAGTTAAGTTATATATATAGTAACAAGAAATAATTGCCTGATTTTTGAAATTCTCTCCATCAAAAGACGGTTTTCTCCATCTTTTTAGTAGTGTTTTGTACAAAACATTATTCCTTTTTAGCAGAATGTTCGAATTTTTATATGGGTGAACCAGTATTTTTCGAATTAAAATTGTTTTAAAACAAATATTTTATTGAAAAATTAATAATTACGTAACATAAACAGGTTTTATTTTTGATGATTTAATAAAAATATCATTTGTGGGTAAAAAATATATGATTTTGATGTTTTTTATTTCTAATTTCATAAAAACAATCAAAGTTGCGACGGTTTGATTGGATTATTCATAATGAAATTAGCAAGAACTCAAATTTTCACTAAATAATAACTGGTTTTTAAACACTCTTAAACAATTTAAACAAATTAATGTATGGAATCCACATCGCGACAAAGTAAATTCTACAGTTCGTTGCTTGAAATGGGCAAAAACAACTGGCGTATCGGTCTTGCAATCTTTTTTGGCAAAATTATTGGCACATTTATCGTAATTGCTGCCATGATGATCCTTCCAGGCATGATCGCAACACCTGCTCATGCTGCCGAAACTTACACTGCTCACGAAACAGCGCTCATTAACACAGCCAATACCATCTGGACATTGGTTGCAGCATTCCTGGTATTTGGTATGCAGGCAGGTTTTGTGATGCTGGAGGCTGGCTTCGCCCGCAAAAAAGAAACTGTTAACGTATTAATGGAATGTATTTTTGATACATGCCTTTGCGGTATCCTGTTCTGGGCTATAGGTTATGCCTTTATGTTTAGCGAGGGTAACGGTTTCATAGGTTATCATTGGTTCTTCTTATCTGGTGCTCCGGCTACTTACCTCGCTACAGGTATTCCGGTACTGGCTCACTGGGTATTTCAATATGCCTTTGCTGATACTTGCTCTACAATTGTATCTGGCGCTATGATTGGCCGTACCAGTTTCCGTGGCGATATATTATATAGTATCGGTATCACTGGTTTCATTTATCCAATCATTGGTCACTGGGCCTGGGGACCAGGCGGTTTCTTATCTGCTATGGGCTTCCTTGATTTTGCAGGCTCAACTGTGGTACACACCATTGGCGGTGTTGCATCATTAGCAGGTGCTATCGTATTAGGCCCACGTTTAGGTCGTATATTTTTGCGTGATGATAAAGAAAAAGGTGGTTTACCACCAGCACACAACTTAACCATTGCGGCAGTTGGTGCATTTATATTATGGTTTGGCTGGTATGGCTTTAACCCAGGTAGTACCTTATCTGCAATGGATATGCAAGGTATTGGCCGCGTTGCTGCAAACACTACTTTGGCAGCTTGTGCGGGCGGTATGGTTGCTATGTACCTGGCTTTATGGTTTGGCCCAACTAAAGGAAAATTTGATGTTGGTTTCACCGTTAACGGCTTATTAGGTGGTTTGGTTGCTATTACCTGCCCTTGTTACTGGGTTGATCCGCTTGGCGCTATCTTATTAGGTGGTGTTGCTGGTTTGGTAATTTACGCTGGTACTTATGCCTTAGAATACTTACGTATCGACGATCCAGTTGGTGCAGTTCCGGTACACGGCCTTTGCGGTATCTGGGGTACACTTTCTTTAGGTCTGTTTGCATCTGGCCAATATGGTTTTACCGGCCCAACCGGTGCCGATAACTCAGCTCCCGTAACAGGTTTATTTTACGGTGGTGGTTTTAACCTTTTAAAGCTGCAAGCTATTGGTAGCGGTACTACTGTTGCTGCAACATTTGTAGTATGTTTTGCCATGATGTGGTTGATCCGCAAATTACCTAACCCATGGAACCTGCGTGTTGAAGAGCATGGCGAACTTGCTAAAGGCGGTTTGGATGTATTTGAACACGGTGCATCTGCTTACAACGAGGATGAAGATGATATCGATATCCAAGGTTTATTTGAGGGTGGTTCTGTTAAGAATCCCGTTTCAGCATAAATATTAGAAAAAGGCGTATGGTTGTTGGTCCATACGCCTTTTTAATAAACTACCTAACTAACAACACTAGCTTCGAGGTGTGTATATTTTTTCGAAGCAACAAATAGCCGGTTTGTGCAGCCCCCCATACTATCGAACCAGATTTAACCGGCATTTCTACCTAATACTGTTTTAAAATTTCGTAAGCGTTTTTTCATGCCTTAAATGGCGTGCAGCTATTCTTATGCCCAAACTGTAACTAATGGAAATTTGATAAATACTTGACTTTCAATCTAAAACAAACAATCCTTTAAACAATTCAATATGAAAAAATCATTACTGTTTCTATCACTTCTAACTTCTGTTTCATTGCTTTCCCAGGCGCAGGACACGAAGGACACAACCAAGGTTGCTGCCCCGGCCGAAGTTCCGCCGATTACCGTTTTTGGTTCTGTTGACGCTTATTATAAATACGATTTTTCTGGCCTTAAATCGCGTGTAAACATACCTACCAGTTTTGCCAATGAGCAAAACTCCATATCATTAGGTATGATAGACGTGGGCTTGAAGAAAAAAGTAGGCAAGGCTTCATTTCTGGGCGAGTTATCGTTCGGTCCACGTGGTCAGGCACAGTCTTTACCTACCGCAGCCGGTACTTATGATGAGGTTAACAACAGTTTCCATATCCAGAATTTGTATGTTTCGTACGATCTGACTGATAAGTTAAACATGACCGCTGGTTACATGTCGACCTTTGTTGGCTATGAAGTAATCTCTCCGGTTGGTAACTTCAACTATTCAACTTCTTACCTGTTCACTAACGGTCCGTTCCAAAATGCGGGTTTAAAGGCTACTTACACATTCTCGGATAAGGTGAGCTTAATGGCCGGTATATTTAACGATAAGTGGAACTACTACCAGTCGGCCAAGAAAGTAAACACCTTTGGAGCACAGTTGATGGTAGTGCCTGTTACCGGTTGGACTGCCTATCTTAACTTCATTGGTGGAGCAGAATCGGGCACCGAAGTAGACTTAACTACCAACTATCAGATTACTACAGCATTTAAGTTAGGCTTAAACGCAGCTACGTTTTCAGCACCTAGCGGTACAAGCGGTGGTTTTAGCGGTGTAGCTTTATACCCTCAATTGGCTGTATCTCCAATAGTAACCTTAGGTTTACGAGGTGAGTACTTTAAAACCAAAAGCGGCGATTATTTAACTGTAGGCCCTGCGCCAGGCAGATCGGTTACAGGTTTAACTGCTACTGCAAATATCCACGCAGGTCCGTTAACCGTAATCCCGGAAGTAAGGTTAGATCATAACCAGGATAAGGTGTTTACTGCAAGCGACCATAGCCTTACCCAATCAGCTTCGCAATTTCTGATTGCAGCTGTTTACGCTTTCTAAAAACAACATCTCTTTATAATAGAAAAAGCAGCACATTTTGTGCTGCTTTTTCTATTAAGGCCAACGCGTTTGTCCATCGCCTTTTACGATCCATTTATAGCTGGTTAATTCTTTTAGCCCCATTGGACCGCGAGCATGCAGTTTTTGTGTGCTGATACCAATTTCGGCACCCAGACCAAACTGGGCACCATCGGTAAAGGCCGTCGAAGCGTTTACATAAACGGCAGCGGCATCAACCTTATTTAAAAAGTCTTCAATATGCTGCGGCGTTTGCGAAATTATGGCTTCACTATGCTTTGAGCTATGATGGGCAATATGATCCAATGCCTGGTTGAAAGTATCTACTGTTTTAATTGCCATTTTCATCGACAGAAACTCTGTGCCGAAATGCTCTTCATTCGCTTTTTGCAATAAATTGGTAGGGTAGTGGCCTGTTAAGGCTTTGTAAGATGCTTCATCAGCGAAGATTTCTACAGAGGCTTCACCCAATGTTCTGGTTAGTTCAGGAAGATCGGTTAAGCGACTGCTGGCAATAATAAGACAATCCAGCGCATTACATACGCTTACTCTGCGTGTTTTAGCGTTGAAGATAATGTCCCGGCCTTTCTCCAGATCGGCATCAGCGTCAAAATAAGTATGTACAATACCGGCACCGGTTTCTATAACGGGTATTTTGCTATGCTGACGAACAAAGTTAATTAGGCTTTGGCTACCACGTGGGATCAGCACATCTACAAAGCCAACAGCACTTAATAAAGCTTCGGTTGCGCTACGATCAGCTGGTAATAGGGTAGCAGCATTGACGTCGATATTGTGCTTTTGAAGTACGCCGTGTATAATGGAGATAATAGCCTGGTTAGAGAAGTCGGCATCGCTGCCACCTTTCAGAACGCTAACATTTCCTGTTTTAAAGCAAAGTGCAAATACATCGAAAGTAACGTTTGGGCGGGCCTCGTAAATTACGCCCACAACACCAAGCGGTACCCGAACCTTCGATAGGTCTAACCCATTGGGTAAAATATCATTCGATAATACTTCGCCCAGCGGATTTTCCATTGCTGCAACATTGCGCATCTCGTTAGCTATGCCTTCAATACGTTCGGCAGTCAATTTTAAACGATCGTATTTCGGATCGTTTTTGTCCATGCGATTGAGGTCTTTCTGATTTTCAGCCAATAAAAATTCAGTCCGCCCAACCGCTGCGTCTGCCACATCAACCAAGACCTGATTGATGACAGTAGGCGCAAGGCCTGCAATAGCGCGGCCTGCTATAACCGCATTTTCAAAATATTGGGAGTAACTCATGCTTTAAGCTTGTAAATAAAGGTAGTCGTAATGCACCAGCGGCTTTTCGTGCTTCTTGCCGATGCGTTCGCGGGCTTTATCGGCGCCGTATTCGGCTATGCCCTGGCCGATGATCTTTTGTTGCTCGTCAACCAGTTTAATAATGTCACCCTTTTTAAAATCTTCCATAATATCTATGATACCCACAGGCAGTAAACTTGTGGCCCGGTTTGATGTCAGGGCAGTCTTCGCCCCATCATTTACTCTAACAACACCGGTAGCGTAATTAGCCGAATGCGCAATCCATTTCTTTTTGCCCGATGCCTTTTTATTAGGGATAAAGCGGGTATGTTTTACATCTTTATCTAAAAGGTCTGTCAGTATATCATCTTTAGTGCCGTTGGCAATGTGTACTGCAATACCCAAAGCTGCCACTTTTTGCGACATAGTTGATTTGGTGATCATTCCCCCACGACCAAACTGCGATTTGCTCGAGCTGATAAAAGACGAGAAATCCATATCCGATTTGCTGATCTCTTCCAGTAAGGCCGAGCCGGGAATTTTAGGATCACCGTCATAAATACCATCCACATTACTCAGGATGATCAATGCCTGAGCGTTCAGCATAGAAGCGATAAGGCCGGCCAGTTCGTCGTTATCGGTAAACATTAACTCGGTTACCGAAACCACATCGTTCTCATTAACAATAGGCAATACCTTGTGCTGCAGCAATATCTCCAGGCAATTTTTCATGTTGAGGTAATGCGTGCGGTCGCGGAAATCTTCTTTGGTAACAAGTACTTGTGAGCAAAGGATCTGGTATTGTTCTAATAATTGCGCGTAGGTATTAATAAGCTTTACCTGCCCAACGGAAGCCAATAACTGGCGTGCAGCAATATTATCTACCTTCTCCGGCAAAGTAATTAAACTCCGGCCCGAAGCCACAGCACCCGACGATACCAGAATAACTTCTTTACCTGAGGCATGGATGGCCGCAATTTGTTTCACCAGGTTGCTGATACGGTTGACATCGGGCAGGCCATCTTTTTGGGTTAAAACATTAGAGCCAATTTTAATAACGATACGTTGATAATTAAAAGCCATGGATAGGAGGAAGTGTTGAATGGCAATATTAGCAATATGTACTTAGTTTTAAGCTCCATAAACACAATAAATTATATTTTTTGACAAAAATATTTGATACTAAATATAAATTAATATTTTTGTCTACTTATTCTATAGACAATGTATATTAATCGGAGCTTTTTCGACGTACTCGTTTACCCCATTTGCCTAAATGGCTGCTGTTGTTGCTGACCTGATCTTCCACGTCCGTATAACAATAATCATTAACTAAATCCTCAACAATACATACCCCCACTTCATGAAAATTTCTACGTATTTACGTTTGCTTGGGCTACTTATGGTTTTACTGCCCACTTTTGCGTCGGCGCAACTCAATGGTACTTATGTACTTAGTGGTAAAGTAGACGACGATCAGCATCAGCCGCTTGCCGGTGTAACTATCCGGATCAAAAGTACCAACACCGCTACCGTGAGCGATAAAGACGGTAAATTTAGCCTGACTACCAACGTTAAATTTCCATATACCCTGGTGTTTACCTATGTAGGTTTTCAACCTCAGGAATTCGAGATAAAAAACGTTAACAGCCAGCTCAACATCCAGCTCATTACCCAAAACTTGTTAGCCAACGAGGTGGTAGTAACCGCATCCCGAAGGGAAGAAAAGCTGCTTAAATCTCCGGTAGCGATAGAAAAATTGACTATCAACGCTTTGAAGCAATCGCCCGGTGCTAGTTTTTACGACGCCTTAGAGAACGTTAAAGGCGTGCAGATGACCACTACCAGTATTACGCTTAAAGTGCCTAATACCCGCGGTTTTAACAGCCCCAATAACTTTAGGTTTATGCAACTGGCAGATGGTGTAGATCTGCAATCGGCTACTTTGGGTGTACCGCTTGGTAATGCCATTGGCCCAACCGAACTGGATATTGCCAGTGTAGAAATTACGCCGGGTGCGGCATCTGCATTATATGGTACTAATGCCATCAACGGTTTGTCGAACTTATTCACTAAAGATCCTTTTACGTACCAGGGGCTTAGCTTTTACCACCGTACTGGTTTAAACCACGTAGGTAATGATAATCTTGGGGCGAGTCTTTTAACAGAGGATGCTTTCCGCTTTGCGAAAGCGTTTAACAATAAATTTGCTTTTAAAGTTAACTTCAGCTATATGCAGGGTAAAGATTGGCAGTCTGACACCCGTAAAGACCAAAACCCTGGCAACCTTTTAACAGCTAACCCGGCTTACCCCGAGCTTACCGGCAAAAATAATGCTGCCTATGACGGGTGGAACAAATATGGTGATGATGCATTGGCCGGCAGTAATACAGTATCTATAAAAGGTATTGTGGTTGATGGTGTTGCCCGCCCAAATCTTACGGTTGCCCGTACTGGTTATAACGAAGTTGATTTGGTTGACCCACAGGTACATAACTTAAAAGTTGATGGAACCTTGGCATATAAATTCACCCCAAGTTTACAATTGTCTTATACTTACCGGTATGGTAACCTCGATGGCGTATTTCAGCGGGGTAACAAGATCTCGTTAAATGGCGCAAGTGTACAAAACCATAAGGTGGAGTTAAAAGGTAAGGACTTTTTGGTGCGTGCTTATGAGTCTATCGAAAATACAGGCAACTCTTACAACGTAAAACCCCTTGCCGATAACCTCGACCTTAACCACGCCAGTAATGCAACCTGGGGCACTACTTATAAAAACGCATTAACTGCTTATGGAAACACCCACGGTGGCTTAACATCTGCCAACCTAGCCGATGCAAATGCTGTTGCACGTGCCGCTGCTGATGCTGGCAGGGTAGAACCTGGTACGCCTGCCTTTGATGCTTTAAAACAGACTATAATTGGTATTAATAACTGGGATATTAAATCGAGCTTGTTGCCTAATGCACCAGTTACCGGTGGTGCCGCTCTGTGGCAGCGCAGTCATTTTTACAATGCAGAAGCGCAATGGGATTTAACCAGCAAAGTAAAGGTTGTTGATCTTTTGGTGGGTGGCGATGTGCGCATTTACCAGATCATCCCCGATGGTAATAACTTTGTTGACTTTAGCCGCCCGATAAACGACCGCAATACACCACTGGCCGACGGTACTTTTGGTAATGATGTTTACTATAAAAAGTACGGCGGCTTTGTACAGATCACCAAAACGTTTTTTGATGATAAGCTGAAATTATTCGGTTCTATCCGTGGTGACTATAACCCGTACTTCGACCCGAAATTTACACCGCGTTTAGCTGCAGTTTATTCGGCAAATGAGAATCATAATTTCAGGTTTACATTTCAGAACGGTTACCGCTTCCCGTCGTTGTTTGAAGCATTATCTTACGTAAACAATGGGCGTGTTAAACGTGTAGGTAGCTTGCCGTTTATTAATGATGGCTTAGGCTATTTAGGCAACAGTTATACCCAGGCTTCGGTTGCTGCATTTAATGCAGCTGTGAAAGCCGCGCCAGGAGCGGCTAGTGGTACTGATGCCACGGCCCTGGCCAACAGAAACCTATTAGAAGTGGCTGATCTGCCGAAAGCACGCCCTGAAAAGATTACTTCATTTGAGGTAGGCTATAAGGGGATTTTTGCGGACAGTAAGGTGTTTTTGGATATAGATGCCTATGCCAACCGCTACGACGGCTTTTTAGGTCAGATACAGGTTTACGTACCTAACGGAACGACCGTAGGAACCGATGCAGCCGTATTAGCCATGCTCGACATTAACCGCGACCCTACAACCGCCACGGCAACAAACGCTGCAAGCCAGGGACAAAGCCGCTACCGCGTATACACCAATGCTAAAAACATTTATAATAACTACGGATCGTCGGCTGCGCTTAGCTACAACTTTTATAGAAGGTATACAATTTCGGGCAACGTGAGCTTTAATAAATTGAAGGCTCAAACTAGTTCGGATATATTCCTTACAGGGTTTAATACGCCAGAGTGGTCGAGCAATATATCATTCGGTAACCGCGAGGTATTTAAAAACGTAGGCTTTAACGTAGTATACAAATGGCAGGAAGCTTTTCTGTGGGAAAGCCCACTGGTTACAGGCAACGTGCCTGCCATTGGTACGCTTGATGCCCAGGTTACCCTGCGTGTGCCAAGATACTATGCCAGCTTTAAGTTTGGCGCTACCGATTTGCTAAATAAACGCTACATACAATATGCCGGTGGCCCAACCATTGGCGGCATGTATTACGCATCAATTACATTGGATGGGTTGTTGAGTAAGTAATCCTCTCCCGGTCTCCCCGAAGGAGGAGGAAAGTGGACATTCGCAAAGAGTAAAATAACCGGCGTCCTTACGAGGAACAGCCCGTCCCGATAGCAATCGGGAAAGCAATCCCCGATAAGCAGAGCCGCTCTGTATAGTTTGGGGCTTCGAGAGCCTCAGCCTGACAAAGCTTCGTACCGCAATGACGTTTTAGTTTTGCTCCCTCTCTTCTGGAGAGGGCTGGGGAGAGGTTCCAACAAAAAGACCGCTCGATATTTATCGGCGGTCTTTTTGTTTTAGAGTGATGGATTGTGATTTAGAAAAACTCTTATGTTTCTTCTCTTTCGAAGATGGTTAGGGAGAGGTCTTAATCTACCGCGGCACGCAGCATCAAAGCTCCCACAGTTACATTGCTGCGGCTATCTATAATAATAGCGCCGCCGCTGTTTTTATTGTTTTGATACAAATCGAATACCAATGGTTCAGCAGTTTTAATGATAATGCGGCCGATGTCATTTAGTTTAAATTCTTCTTCGTACTCTTTGTCGAGGGTATTGATGTTTACTTTGTACAATACCTCTTGTATGCGGCACTTGGTAACCTTACTGTTATGCTGAATTAGATAAGTAAGCGAGGTATCCAAAGCACGGGTATCCATCCAGCACAGGTCTGCCTCTATCAATTGCGATACCTGAGGTTTCAGGGCGCTGCTAACTAATATATCTCCGCGACTAATGTCGATATCATCCTTTAGTCTAACGGTTACAGAAAGGCCTGCACCCGCTTCTTCAAATTGCTGATCTAATAAATCGATGTGTTCTACAGTAGAGGTAAAGCCCGATGGCAAAACAGTTACCTTATCGTTTACCCGCAACGATCCGCTTAAAATACGACCGGCATAGCCACGATAATCGTGCAGTTCATCCGTTTGCGGGCGAACCACCCATTGTACCGGTAAATAGGCATGCGTTGCGGCCGCGTCAATAGCTATTTCGACAGTTTCCAAATGGTCTAAAAGGCTTTTACCACTATACCATCCCATATTTTGCGATGGATTAACAATGTTATCGCCTTTAAGCGCACTAACCGGAATGTAGGTTACATTTTGCAAGCCAACCTTTGCTGCCAGTTGCTGATAATCTTTAACAATGGTATTAAATCGCTCTTCGCTAAAATCAACCATGTCCATCTTATTTACAGCCACCACTACCTGGGGCAGGCCCAGCAATGATACCAAAAACGAATGGCGAATGGTTTGCTCAATAACGCCTTTGCGGGCATCTATAAGGATAATAGCCAGGTTGGAGTTAGATGCGCCGGTAACCATGTTACGGGTATACTGGATATGGCCTGGGGCATCGGCAATAATAAACTTGCGTTTCTCCGTTTGAAAGTATTTGTAAGCAACATCTATGGTGATACCCTGCTCGCGTTCGGCCTTGAGGCCATCGGTTAAGATCGCCAGGTCAATGGTGCCGTCGTCGTTTTTACGGTTCGATGCCTGTAGGGCTTCCAGTTGGTCGGCCAGGATAGACTCGCTATCATAAAGCAATCGGCCAATTAGTGTGCTCTTGCCATCGTCGACACTGCCTGCGGTTATAAATTTTAGTATTTCCATTAAAAATAGCCTCCTTTCTTGCGGTCTTCCATGGCAGCTTCAGATACCTTGTCGTCCATGCGTGCGCCACGTTCGCTTATTTTAGAGGCACTTATTTCGTTAATAATATCGTCAATTTCAAATGCGTATGATTCTACAGCGGCGGTACAGGTCATGTCGCCTACGGTGCGGAAACGCACGTTGCGGTTTTCAATTACATCATCGCTATCCATGTTCAAAAACTCAGATGCAGCCATTAGCTGGCCATTGCGGGTAATGCAATCGCGTTGGTGCGCGAAGTAAATAGTAGGTAACGGGATATTTTCGCGGCGTATATAATTCCATACGTCCAGCTCTGTCCAGTTACTGATCGGGAATACACGTACGTTTTCGCCTTTGTGAATTTTACCATTGAAGATGTTCCAAAGCTCCGGGCGTTGGCGTTTGGGATCCCATTGACCAAACTCATCGCGTACCGAAAAAATCCGCTCCTTAGCACGTGCTTTTTCTTCGTCTCTACGGGCACCACCGATGCAAGCATCAAACTGGTGTTTAGCAATGGTATTTAAAAGCGTAACGGTTTGCAATGCATTGCGGCTTGCGTTTTTACCCTTTTGTTCAATCACATTACCGTTATCGATATCTTCCTGCACATAACCAACTATCAGCTTTTCACCAATACGTTTAATCATATCGTCACGGTAGTCTATCGTTTCCTGAAAGTTATGGCCGGTATCGATATGCACCAGTGGAAAAGGAAATTTTCCCGGGCGAAATGCTTTCATGGCCAGGTGTACCAGTGTTATAGAATCTTTACCTCCTGAAAATAACAGCGCAGGTTTTTCAAACTGGCCTGCAACCTCACGTAAAATATAGATTGCCTCTGCCTCAAGCTCGTCCAGGTAATCCAGGTTGTACTTACTCATTTGTTATTAAATTATTATCATGGCCTACATGCAGGCCGCATTCTTTTTTCGATTGATCTTCCCACCACCAGCGTCCGGCGCGAAAATCTTCGCCGGGTTGTACAGCACGCGTACATGGCGCGCAGCCAATGCTCGGGAAACCCCGATCATGTAGTACGTTATATGGGATATTATTTACGTTGATGTATTCCTTTACGTCATCCAATGTCCAATTATAAATAGGATGGAATTTGACGATCTGGTTCGATTCGTCCCACTCCATAGGTTCCATAAACTGGCGGTTGGCAGATTGTTCGGCACGGATGCCAGTGATCCACAGCTTATTACCAGTCAATGCACGTTTTAATGGCTCTATCTTGCGGATGTTACAGCATTCCTTACGATTGTCAACAGATTCGTAGAATGAGTTTGGCCCTTTAGCATCTACCATGCGCTGCAGCGCTTCATGCTGCGGATAGTAAGCGTGGATGGGTTTGCCATACATTTCGAGCGTACGGTTCCAAACGTAATAAGTTTCGGGGAACAGCCTGCCGGTTTCTAAAGTGAATACCTTAATAGGCAGGTTGTTTTTGAAGATCATGTGTGTAATGGCCTGATCTTCCCAGCCAAAACTTGTAGAAAAGATGATCTCACCTGGAAAGAGTTCAGCCAATTTGGCTAAGGCTTCCACAGGGCTAAGACCTTCGGTATGTTGTTTTATATGTTCGAGAACTTTGCTCATTTCCTTAAAATACCTTTAATACGAAATTGACGATGCTGCGGATACTGATCAATATTACAATGATAGATACCGACATCATAATGGCTTTGGTTGAAATCTTATTAGAAATTCTTGCAGCGATAGGAGAGGCCAATGCAGCACCCAATACCAACCCAAGAACCGCTGCCCAGCGCGTGCCGCTTAACAAACTCATAAAAGTAAGCGAACCCGTTAAGGCGATAAAAAACCTCGATAATTTTACCGTACCCAATGAAAAGCGGGGACTACGGCCACCGGCTATCAACGATGACAACACAATGGAGCCCCAACCGCCGCCTCCAACGGCATCAATAAAACCGCCACCCAGACCCAGGAACCGGATGTTTTTGATCTTACCTGATGTTCTTTTAGCTTTTAAATCTAAAGCCTTGCGGAAGATGACAACACCTAAAATGAGCGTATATACCGATACCACTGGCTTGGTATATTGTGCATAATGCTCTAACGATGAAATGAGGTACGCTCCTGTAACTGCACCAACGATACCTGGGAAAAGCAATAGCCAGAATAGTTTCCAGTTAATATTGTTCATGCGATAGTGCATCCAGCCTGCAATACCGTTACTCATAATCTCCGATAAATGCACACCCATGCTGGCGGTAGCTGGAGGGATGCCCATTGATAAGGAAAAGGTAGTTGAAGTAACGCCGTACGACATGCCGATGGCGCCATCTATAAATGCGAATAAGAATCCGGCACCTAAAAAATAATAAAATATAGGGTCTATACCTTGCACATAATCCTTAAACTCGGGGTCTCTGAACCATAAAATGGAAACTACTATTGCAATAGATATTACAATTGTACCCCAGATAAACCAGCGGAACAGGTTTTTGAATTCCGACTGTGGTTTTACAAGTACGGAGGTTACCTCGTTCAGCTTTTTTACTTTCTCCGTAAAATCGCCTTTAAGCGAATCGCGAAGGGTGCTTAGCTGTTGCAGGGTAGTATCAATTTCTTCGGGAAGTCCTTCGTTTAAAACTTCTTTAAGACGTTTAGCAACAGTTGGCGATTTGCCGTTGGTTGATATGGCGATTTTTAAGTCGCCCTTTTGTACGATAGAACCAAGGTAGAAATCGCATAGCGAAGGTTTATCGGCCACGTTGATCAATAACTTACGCTCATGTGCAGCCTGGCGGATATAATTGTTTAACACGCTATCATCCGTAGCGGCTATAACCAGATCGGCACCGTCAAGGTCTTGTTCCTCAAATTGCTTTTCGCGGATGGTAACCGTGGTGTTTTCAATAGCCAATTGGTATACCTCTGTCGAAACCTTAAGGGCAATAACAGTTACCTTTGCAGCCGGGCTGTTGTTAAGCAGGGCAGTTAGTTTTTCTAAACCAACGTTTCCGGCGCCAACCAGTACGGTATGCAATTCATTCAGCTTTAAAAAAACAGGGAATAGCTGATTACCGGTCTCTGTTTTTTCTTCGCTCAATGTGCTCGAGTTATTATTCCTGGGCAACGATGTCATAAAACTCCCTTATCGGTTGAAACTTAGGATGCAGCGATACTACATCGCCCAAAACTATTAAAGCTGGCGAGCTGATCTTATTTTCTTCGGCAACCTCAACTATGGTGTTTACAACGCCAATAGCTACCTTTTCTTCTTTGGTCGACCCGCTTTGTATTACCGCAACAGGTAATTTGCCTTTGCCTTCTTTTTTGTAGATCTCTGTAATTTCGGCCAGTTTGTGGATGCCCATCAATACAACTACAGTTGCTTTAGTTCGGGCTGCCTCATACAGATCGTTGGAGATGCGGCCATCGGCGGTAGTACCTGTAACCACCCAAAAGCTTTCGCTTAAACCACGGTGTGTAACGGGAATCTGCTGCAGACCCGGTACCGAGATAGAACTCGAAATACCCGGAATAACCTGCGCCGGGATGCTGTACGACGCGGCATGATCCAACTCCTCATAACCACGGCCGAATACAAATGGATCGCCGCCTTTTAGGCGCACCACGTGCCCGTAGTTAATGGCGTAGTCTACCATCAGTTTATTAACAGCATCTTGAGAGTAAGAGTGGTCGCCAGAGCGTTTGCCTACATATATTTTTTGTGCGTGAGCAGGAGCGAAATCCAAAAGCTCGTCGTTTACCAAGGCATCATATAATACCACATCGGCAGTTTGCAGGGCTTTAATACCTTTTACTGTTATCAGGTCTGCATCGCCCGGGCCAGCGCCCACCAGTGTAATACGTGGTTCTTTAACGGTGGTTTTAATTTGTGTTTGTATCATGATTATACTAATGCCTCTCTTTTTAATTTTACGCCTTCTAAAAATGCAGTTGCCTCTGCTAAGTAGCGGGTTGCAAATTCTTCAGATGGTTCGTTTTGATTGATCTGTAATACCAGCTCGTTAAAGCTGCTGCTTAATTCTATTTCTTTAGTGTCAACATAATTAGCGTCGAACTCTTTGATTATACCGGTTTGCGTACTGCTGTTAACGTTTTTTTGAAGCAGTAAAGCCTTGGCTGCACTTATCATGGTGTTGTAGCTATGATAAATAGCATCGGCCCAACGGCCTTCATTATAGGCTTCGTTTGCCCAGCCTAATTTTTCGTCTGTTTCGAAAAGCAGGGTAGCCACTAAATCTATAACCACACCGGCACATTCGCCTACGCCAATGGCGGTTGCAAAAGTTTCTACGTGGCCCCAGTCTACAAACTCATCGTCGGTAAGGGTGGTTAAGTCGGCCAACGGTTTTAATAACTGGTAGAAATAGTCTTTACCGAAACGATCGTAGTAAGCGTGGAAGGTTTCGTCTGCAATAGAGTTCTGTTTGTAATCATCCAAAACCGCTCTTAAAACATGCGTAGCACGTTTGGCGGGTACTTTAATTACTTTATCTGCTGCGCGACCGTAGCCATCGCCAACTGTGCCACCGCCTAATAACACCTGCACTGACGGCAACACGCTTTTGCCCGCTTTTAGTGAACTGCCATGAAAACCAATATGCGCCAAACCATGCTGACCGCATGAGTTCATACAACCGCTGATCTTAATCTTAATTTCGCGGTTATAGATCAGGTCTTCATATTCGTTGTAGATCACGTCTTCCAGCACCTTAGATAAGGTCATACTGTTGGAGATGCCCAGGTTACAGGTGTCGGTACCAGGGCAAGTGGTAACATCCGCAACGCTATCGAAGCCTGGCGCGGCCAGTTCTATGCTTTCCAATGCTTCATACAAGGTAGGCAGAGATTCTTTACGGGCATATTTTAATAACAAGCCTTGATTCTGCGTAACCCTGATCTCATCGGCCACATAAGGGCGGATAGCATCTACAAACTTGCGTGCCACATCCGAATGGATATCGCCTACAGGTACTTTTACAAATACGCCGTAAAAACCTGTTTGTTTTTGTTCAAAAACGTTGGTAGCTAACCATTGCTCGTAACGAAGCGGATTTTTCAGGTCTTCTACCGCTAACGGGTTTTCAACTGGTTGAGGTGCTTCCGGCTGAGCGATCGCATCGCGGTTTACCTTAAAGCTTTTTACTTTGTTGGCTGTCTTTTCGATAGCCGCTAATCGCAATAATTCATCCAATCCGATCTTTTGCACCAGGAATTTCATCCGGGCTTTATTACGGTTATTGCGCTCGCCGTTACGATCAAACACTCGGATGATAGCTTCGATATAAGGGATCAGTTCATCTTCTGGCAAAAATTCTTCTACCGCATTTGCAATAGCAGGCTGGGCACCAAGGCCGCCGCCTAATAATACTTTGAAACCGCGGCTGCCGTCTTCTTTCAGTTTCGGAATAAAGCCAAGATCGTGGATATAAGAGAAAGCCGTATCGGCTTCGCTCGACGAAAATGAGATCTTAAACTTACGGCCCATATCCTGACAGATTGGGTTACGCAAAAAGTATTCGAATGTAGCATGTGCGTAAGGCGATACATCGAAAGGCTCCTGCGGGTCGATTCCTGAATTAGCCGATGCCGTTACGTTGCGTACGGTGTTACCGCAGGCTTCGCGCAGGGTGATATCGTCTTGCTCTAACTCAGCCCAAAGTTGCGGGGTACGGTCGAGACTAACATAGTGGATCTGGATATCCTGGCGGGTGGTTAAGTGCAGGTTGCTGCTGCCATACTCGTCAGATATATCGGCAATACGCAGCAATTGCTTAAAGGTAACCTTACCAAATGGCAGCTTAATACGCACCATTTGCACACCCGGCTGACGCTGGCCATAAACACCGCGTGCCAACCGCAGGCTGCGGAATTTTTCGTCATGTATCTTACCCTCACGGAAGGCACGGATCTTCCGTTCCAGATCTATAATATCTTTCTCTACTATCGGGTTTTCCAGCTCTGTTCTAAAACTTTGCATGTTTGCAAATTATGTTGTTATAAAAATGCCCCTTCGGCTGCGGCTGAAGGGGCGTGTATTTTCTAAATTATACAGCAACAGCCTGTGTTATCGCTTGTTAATACAGCAATAAATCATGGCGCACATTATTGTATAGTTATTTGTCATCGTTGTTGTACCCCAAATATATATATACTATACGGAATAAGTAGTATTTATTTGAAAATTTTACGAAATGGTTTTGAGATGACTTTTTTTATTGGATGAGGGAAAGCCCGCTTTCGCGTGCTATGATATCAGCAATACTGGTTTCCGAAAGAATTTTCAGCGTGGCGTCCCTAACCTCGATAAATACATCCCTGATACCACAAGTGGTTTCCTGATGGCACTCGTCGCAACGATGGTAGAAATTTAAACTGGCACAGGGCACCATGGCAATAGGGCCATCGGTAATCCGCATAATGCTTACCAGGTAAATGTCTTTAGGATCTTTGTTGAGGCTGTAGCCGCCGCCTGCACCTTTTTTGCTGTACAGGAAGCCCGAGTTGCGCAACTCCAGGAGTATTTGTTCCAGGAATTTTTTGGGTATTCGTTCAAGCTCTGCAATCTTAGAGATCTGCATAGGGGGCTGATCTGCATTTTTACCCAGAATTACCAGCGCTTTAATAGCGTATTTGGTTTTTTTCGACAGCATTAGTATTTATAACAACGTGCAAATGTAAAGAAAGAAATATAGGTATAATAATTTGTATTTTGATTTAAAGTTCAAACATCAATGTTTAAAAATAACATGCTTATGCTTCGAAGCTTTTTTTAATCTTTGTAATTAAATTATTTAACGCTCTATGTACCGTCACATTCAGGATTTTCTCAACGATTGGAAAAATGAGGAAAGTAACACTGTCAAAATTTTTTCTGAGATAACTGAAGAAACCAAGTCGCAAAAAATAAACGAGGGTGTTCGCTCGCTCGAACGTCTGGCCTGGCACATTACCCAAACTATTACCGAAATGGGTACCCGCGCCGGCCTGTTTGACAGCGACCCACTGGAACATCAGCCTATACCCGCCACCCTTGCCGAGGTTATAGAAGCTTACAAACGCAACAGTGCTTTATTGGCCCAAACCGTCCCCGGTAAATGGACCGACTCATCATTAGAAGAAGAGGTGCCGATGTATAACGAGAACTGGAAGAAGGGTAATATCCTATCCATCCTCATCGCCCACGAAGCACATCACCGCAGCCAGATGACCATTATTATGCGAATGGTTGGTTTGCCTGTGCCTGGTTTATACGGCCCATCAAAAGAAGAATGGATTGCCTATGGTATGCCGGCTATGGATTAGGCTATAGCTCCTAAGTTGATTAATATTCTTTTACAACAACAAAATATCTATACGGTGCGCATGCACCGTTTTTAGTTTATTGCTCCAGGCAAATATGGTAAAGTTGCCATCCTGTGAAGCTACAAGTGCTATGGCATCGTGCTGATCGTGTACAAATTGGGCTGCTGCCAAATGGCGGGTGCCTCCGTTCTGCGCTGGATGCATGCGGCATGGTGTTGAGTCGATCGTTGGTTCGGTAACCACAATCTCCTCAACGGGTACGCTGCCATCTGCCCGGGTAATTTTAGCGCCAAAGGCTAGCAGTTCGTGATTTTGGGTTAAAACAGTGGCGCCATCTACAGCTGTAAAGCCGCCTATAATGTCAATGGCTTGTAACAGGCGTTCCTGCCATTCCAGTGTTTTTCTGAAAATAGAATCCTGCGCAATTAATTCGCTTATTACTGTATAGGCCGGTATTACCGGATAACCAATAGGTTGCACAATGGATTTGCGCCACTCGTCGGAATTTGAAGGCACCAGGAGCACGATACCTCCACGGTGATGCTTTTGCATGGATGCGGCCAGTTCTACCCAAACATTTACTGAGTTAGATAAGAAGGATGGAAGCGGCATCCCTAATAGCGAAGCCAGCAGATCCGGGCAATCGGACATGCCCGAGTTGGTTTCATCTACTATTTTAATCTTGTCGCCTTTTAATATGGCTATGTTTACAAACTTACCAAAACCATCAATGCGGCTGTGTTTAATAACTACCAGCCCCGGTTCGATAACTTCGATCACAAAGCAAATATGTGGTATGCCGTGTGTAGTACCCCATATATAAGCGTCGTCGCCGTCGTTCCAAACGGCTAAATGGATCCCCGGGTTTTCTACCGCGGGCGAAAGTTTGTTGAGGTTATGCGGTGTTAATCTCAACTTACGGCCAAAGTTCAGCGGTCGGTCCGCCTGCTCGGGACTTAAATAAGCTATAGAAACTTTAGGCGAATGCCCTTCCTCGCGCTGTAAACTTGCCCAAAATGCAGTATCGATAATTGCTTCGATGATATATACTGGTGGGTCGCTGGCCAGATTTGTTTTACCCATTTTGCGCGCCTCGGTAAGGTGCATTGCAAAGTGCGATTCTATAGTAGAAGCCACCATGCGGGCGGCCAAATATGAGGGTTCAGATAACATGTATTTTCGAGGGTATGATTACAAAGCTATAATATATATTCTTTAATAAAATATTGCAATAGCAACTCTGTTTAATTTGACCTGTTGGCAACATACAGGTATAAAAAAGCCTCTCAGTAATAACTGAAAGGCTTAGTTGAGAGAGATTGAGATTTAATTGATTATGATATTAGTTGATAGTAATATTTGCGGTTTGTTTAATATCCCGTGATGAAGTACCGGCCAGTAATTTGTATTTGCCGGGTTCTACAATCCATTTTTTTGTAGAGTCATCAAAATAAGCAAGATTCTTTACCGGAATCTTGAGTTTGATGGTTACAGCCTGACCCGCTGCTACGTAAACTTTCTTGAATGCTTTAAGCTCTTTTTCGGCGCGCTCAACTTTAGAACCAGATTTGTTGACATACAGTTGAACGGTTTCTTTACCATTAACTTTGCCGGCATTTTTTACCTCGATGCTTGCGGTAATGTTGTCATCAGCGGTATAAACGGTTTTATCGGTATGCAAATCATCATATTTATAATTGGTGTATGATAAGCCATAGCCGAAGCAATATAAGGGCTCGATCTTTTTGGTATCGAACCAGCGATAACCAACTAAAATACCTTCTTTATACTCAACTTGCAGGTTTTGGCCAGGATAGGCACCCAATGCATGTGCAGGCGACTGGCTTAATGAAGCCGGGAAGGTAAATGGCAACTTGCCAGATGGGTTGATTTTACCAGTTAAAACGTCGGCCAGTGCGTTACCGTTTTCGGAGCCGTTATACCACGACCATACAATGGTATGGTTATTCTTCTTGATCTCGCCAATGTCATAAGGTGCACCACCAACTACCACTACAATGGTGTTAGGGTTGGCGGCAGTAACGGCGTCGATAAGGGTTTGCTCGCCAAATGGCAGGCTCAGGTCTTTACGGTCGCGGCCTTCGCTTTCGTAGTCGCGGTTAGCGCCTACAAAAAGGATAGCCATGTCGGTAGACTTTGCTGCAGCTACAGCTTCGTCCACCAAGGCAGGGTCTGATTTGTTAAAATCGTCGCCGTTGTGGTTAGCAGGCGAAGGTTCGGCATATTTACCCCAATAACCTTGCGCAAATTTAATGTTAACGATGCCACCCAAACGATTCTTTAAACCAGCCAGGGCGTTTATCTCATATTTAGCTTTTACACCAGCGCCAAAGCCACCCAGGTGAAATGTATGGGTAGCGTTATCGCCAATTACGGCAATGCTTTTTATGTTCGATGTATTTAGCGGCAACAGGTGTTTGTCGTTCTTTAATAATACAATTGATTCTGATGCGATATCGTAGGCAGTTTTGCCATGCTCCGGAGTAGCAATGCTACCTTTAGGTTGGTTGCTGCTTAAAGAAGTTTTATACATTACCCATAAAACACGGCGTACTTTTTCGTCTATCACTTTTACGCTAACTTTTCCAGCTTTTACAGAATCCAGTAATGGTTTGGCAAAGTAGTAAGTATCATATTTTTCGCCGGAGCCCATTTCCAGGTCGAGGCCATTGTTGGCTGCGGCTACCGTGCTGTGCGTACCGCCCCAGTCGCTCATTACCAGGCCTTTAAATTCCCATTCACCTTTTAAGATCTGATTAAGCAGGTAATCATTTTCTGAGCAGTAAACACCGCGCAGTTTGTTATAGGCCGACATGATGGTCCATGCCTCCCCCTCTGTAATAGAAGCCTTAAAAGCTGGCAGGTAAATTTCGCGCAATGCACGTTCGTCAACCTCAACGTTAACGCGGCCACGCTCAACCTCCTGGTTGTTTACAGCGTAGTGCTTTACGCAGGCTGCCACATGCTGGCTTTGGATGCCTTTGACAGATGCAACGGCTAAGCGTGCGTTCAGGAAAGGGTCTTCAGAATAATATTCGTAAGTGCGGCCACATAAAGGAGTACGTGCAATGTTAAACGCCGGGGCCAACATTACTTGTTTATTACGGGCGCGGGCTTCTTCGCCCATATCATGTCCATAACGATAAGCCAGATCGGGGTTCCAGGTTGCAGCCAGGGCCGATCCGTTAGGAAAAAATGTAGCAGAGTCGGTTTTCAAATTAGCTGATCCCCATCCTGGTTTAACCTCTTCGCGAACACCCAGCGGGCCATCATCGCTCACCAAATTAGGAATGCCCAGGCGTTTTACCCCGGCAGATGAAAACAGGCCGTTGGCATGCACCATCGCAATTTTTTCTTCGAGTGTGAGTTTCTTAATAATGGCCGAGATTTTGGCATCGGTATTAACAGGTTTGGTTTGGGCATATACGCCGTTTAACGACGAGCCTGCCAAAACAGCGCAGAGCATTATGCCCGGGATTTTAATTTTCATGATGATAACGGTACAATTGGTTGCCTGCTAAAAATTAAACAGGTATACAAACTTTTGACCCTAAAAGTAGGCATGTAAAATCTGTTTGCTTATATAATAAACAAACAAATTGTTGTACTATTTTAACACATGAAAGGGGAGGATGGAGATAGAAAATAAAATCCAATAGTTAACCGGATTGGGTATACTATTGGATTTTTATGGGAAGATAAATGCTATTTATCTGTTGTGTTGTTGGTTTTGGTATCGGGTGGAGTTGATACAATTTCGCCGAATTCATTAACATAAGCCATCATGCTATCCAGATCTCCTCCTGAAGCGTTTTCCTTCCGTTGTTGTTTACGGTACTCTTTATCCTCTTTCTTTTTCTGACGATTTTTTTCGAGTTGCTTTTTCATGAAGGTTGCCTGGGATTTTGCCATATTTTACTGTAAGGGTTTTAATTATTAAAAAACAAAAAGCACCTGCTTTAAAGGCAGGTGCTCACGATTAAATTTATAGTATTTCTTAGATTACTTTAACATTTACCGCATTTGGTCCTTTTCTGCCTTCTTCGATATCGAAAGATACTTTGTCGTTTTCACGGATCTCGTCGATTAAGCCAGTTGAATGAACAAAAACATCATTTCTGTTTTCGCTTTGTGAAATAAAGCCGAAACCTTTAGTGGTATCGTAGAACTTTACTGTTCCTTCTTTTTGCATTGTATTGTATTTAATAAGTATGCAAGGTACATATTTAAATCGGCTTAATGTCGTTGATTTTACTACTAGTGAAATTATTTAACGTTATTTTAAGTTTTTTTAGGGGTAGGGGACCTGGTAGTCTGTAAGTTAGCACTGATGTGGTTGGAATGTAAAATTGAAATTAATTAGTTTGAAATCAAACTATCAATTATTTAACTTTGTTTTATACTTCCTGATATTAAATGCAAGCCCAATCTTTAGTTGAATATGGCCCGCGGCGGATCATCATCACCATAACAGCCGTTTTTTGTGCCCTTTTAGAAATTATCGATACCACTATTGTTAACGTAGCACTTAATGATATGAGGGGTAACCTTGGTGCAACACTTAACGAAATTAGTTGGGTAATTACCGCATATTCGCTTGCCAATGTGATCATTGTGCCCATGACGAGCTGGTTATCGCAGCAATTTGGCAGGCGTAATTATTTTGCAGCTTCGGTTGTAATATTTACAATTTGTTCGTTTCTATGCGGTAACGCACATAATATCTGGGAGTTAGTAATCTTTCGCTTTATACAGGGCATGGGAGGCGGCGCATTGCTGGTAACCTCGCAAACGATTATTACCGAAAGCTGGCCTACCGAAAAACGTGCAATGGCGCAGGCTATTTACACACTCGGGGTTATTGTTGGCCCAACGCTAGGGCCCCCACTGGGTGGATATATCGTAGATAATTTCTCCTGGCCATTTATATTCTACATTAACATCCCCGTAGGCATTATTGCTACGCTGTTAACCTTACAGTATGTTCGCAGCCCGCAGTATGAAGAGAAGCGACCTGCCAGTCAGGTTGATTGGTGGGGTATTGGTTTATTAACTGTAGGCATATCGTCACTTCAATATGTTTTAGAAAAAGGCCAGGAAGACGATTGGTTTAGCAGCACCGCTATCATTGTTTTGTGCGTCGCCGCATTTTTAGGTTTGTTTTTATTTATCTGGCGCGAGCTATCTTATAAATATCCAATTGTAAACCTGCGGGTGCTTAAAAATGGGAACCTACGTATTGGGGTTTTACTATCATTTATAATGGGCCTGGGTTTGTTTGGTTCTACTTTTGTAATTCCGCTTTATACCCAATCCCTCCTGGGTTGGACGGCCCAGCAATCGGGTATGCTGCAACTACCGAGTACTTTGTTTGTAGCGGTAATGATGCCGGTAGTTGCGATATTGATTCAAAAAGGGATCCCGCAGAAATATTTAATTGCGGTGGGGATGGTTATCTTCTTTATTTATAGCTACCTCTCATACACCATACTAACCCCACACACCAGCAGCGGCGATTTTTTCTGGATCCTAATTATCCGCGGTTTTGGTTTAGGCTTGCTTTCTGTGCCGGTAAGTACTATGTCGCTGTCTACCCTAAAAGGGCCGGAGATTGGCCAGGGAGCAGCATTTTCGGGTATGATGCGGCAATTAGGCGGCTCGTTCGGGGTGGCGCTCATCTCTACCTTTGTATCGCGGCAAACGCAGGTGCATCGCAGCACTTTGGTTTCGCATCTAAACGTTAACGATATCAATGTACAACAACGGGTAGCCTCAATGGCCGCCGGTATGCGTCATAACGGTCTGGACAGCCTTACCTCGCGGCAAACTGCCTACGCTATGCTCGATGGCGCGGTGAATAAGCAAGCCACCCTATTGTCATATATGGATGTATTTTTATGGGTAGGCGTAATGTTTTTGGTTTGTGTGCCTATTGTTCTGATATTTATTAAAACAAGCAAAGCCAAAGTAAACCTTGCAGATGCGGCTCATTAAAACTTGTTGTAAGTATGGCGGAGTTAAGTAAAGCAGATATGGCGATGGAGCTTGCACGGGCAATGATGGAAATGCGAAATAAATCGCGGCAAAACATACAGCTGCGCATGAAAGAGCATAACATTAACCTCACGTTTGAGATGCTGGAAGTATTATCATGCCTGTGGCGCAAGGACGGAATTAATCAGCAGGAGATTGCCGACATTACGCTGAAAGATAAATCGAGCATGACCTATCTTATTGATAACCTGGTGAAGCGCAACATGGTGAAAAGGGTAGAGGATGGCAACGACCGCCGTAACAAACTGATTCATTTAACCGACGATGCTAACGCGCTGAAAGCGCAAATTTTTCCCTGGGCTACCGAAATGTATACTGTAGCCACGCAGGATATTGATACTAAAGATCTTACCACTTGTTTGCAATTAATAAACAAGATGGTTGGCAACCTCCCATAGTTTTGGCCGGCTACTAACTGTCTGTAAACTATATATACTATGAAAACTGTTTTAATACCTGTCGATTCATCCGCTACTACGCTGAATGTAATCGATTATGCTGCCGAATTCTGCAAATACGCACCGGTTGACCGTATTATTTTACTGTCTACTTATTACACCTCCGTTTACACGCAATTCCTTCCCTCTGCCGATTATGTGCAGCTATGCCAGGAGGATATGGATCGCGAACGCGCGCGCATAAAAGCTGTGGTCGACGGGCTTTGCGATACCTTGACCGCCCGGCTTGATAATAAGGTTAAGGTGCAGGTTGCTATTACCGAAGATCCATTGGTACGTTCTGTTAAACAGATTAACGAGCAGGAAAAACCCAACCTGATCATAGCGGGCAGCGATGGCAATACCTACGTAGAGCATAGCAGCATCAGCAAGCTGTTGATTAATATAGCCCGCACCAGTACCGTGTCGGTGCTCATTGTGCCGGTTAATTATAAACACCAGCCGGTTAAGAAAGTGGTACTGGCTGTAGACTTTAAAACTGTATTAAACACGGAGTTGCTTAGCGCTATCGAAAGCCGCTACAACTGGTTTCATCCCGAAATGCTGGTGCTTAATGTTGATGCCTCTAAAAACCCTTTCGAAACGGACGAAGAACGGGCTATTGTGGAAGAGAAGCTAGGGCAGATCCTTAAAAACTTCGACCACAAAGTTTACTACGAGCAAGACCGGGATATTTTGCACGGTATAACTACTTTTGCAAATGAGAATAATGCTAACATGATCATCGCCTTGCCTGGCAAGCATAGTTTCTTTTATAACCTAACGCATAATAGTATTACGGAAGGTTTGTATAACGATGCAGCGCAGCCGGTGTTGGTATTGAAATAAAGTCATTAACCCCCAATTTGTCATTGCGAGCGATAGCGTGGCAATCTCGTCGCCAATGTATATTCGACTTGAATAGCTACGAGATTGCTTCGTCCCTCGCAATGACAAATTTATTAAATCGCTCTATTCAATCGGCCTCAAAATCCTGCTCCAACGTACTTTATTAAAAATATTCTCGGTGCTGTCAATGCTCATCCAGGTGATCATTGCTTTGCCTACTATGTTTTGCTCCGGTACGTAACCCCATACGCGCGAGTCTTCTGAATTGTGGCGGTTGTCGCCCATCATCCAATAGTAGTTTTCTTTAAAAGTATAGGTGTCGGCTTTGGCTCCGTTAACGAAGTAGTTATTCCCAACGTGCGTAAGCTTGTTGCCTTCGTAGTTTTGGATCGCACGGCTATATAATGCCACGGTTGAATCATTAAGCCTGATCTTCCAACCCTTTTTAGGGAGCTTTAGCGGGCCAAAATTATCATTGTTCCATTTATACAAGGCATTGTGCGGAAATATTCCGGGGTCAAATTGACCAGTCGGATCTAAGTATGGCTTTATGGATTTGATAGCCGAGTAGCTTTTAAAACTATTATAGCTATCAACCGGGATAATCATAATAAAATCGGTGTTGGTTAACTGCTGGTACACTTCTATATGCAGATCGTGAATAACCTGCGGATTTAGCTCCTGTCCATCTGTAGAAACTACGTATGATGTTTGCGCCTTAGGTGCATTTTTAGCAGCTTTTCCGTTTACATAAACCTGCGAGTTTACTATGGTTAATACATCGCCGGGCTCGGCCTGGCAGCGTTTAATGTAATTGGTTTTCATATCAACCGGTCCGTTCAAGCTGTCGGAGGGGAGATTGAAAACAACTACATCGCCTTTTTTTAATGATGATAAACCGGGGAGGCGATAGTATGGCAATTGCAGGCCATCCCAGTAAGTTTTAAAGCCGCCGATGCGTGCCTCTAAAAACGGAACTGATACCGGGGTAATAGGCATCCGCGGGCCATAGTTAAACTTGCTTACAAACAAGTAATCGCCCGTTAAAAGCGTACCCTCCATAGAACCCGAAGGTATAGCGTAGGCAGAAAATAATAAACCCCTGATAATGGTTGAAGCCACTACAGCAAATAAAATGGCATCAAACCATTCGCGGGTTTTGCTTTTCTTAGGCTTGTTTTGGTCGGCTTTTCGCTTAAAGTTTAAGTTCCATTTCATATCGGCCAGTTTATTGGTTTAACAATGTGTTATTGTTGGATGCGTAGCGTGGCTATTTGTTACAACATCAGTTTAAAATCAGCCAGATAGCTTTGGAAAAACGTTGTCGTTAATTTTCGGCACAATTTGCAATGAAAGTTGTTAATTTGACCTTACGTATGATTGGCGGACACCTTATTTTTGGCCAACATTGCGGAAAACAATCACAGCCTACAAAAACAAATGACCAAATCCTTTACCCAAAACATATTGCCTATAACTATCGTCGCTGGTATCGCAATAGGTATTAGTGCGTTTACTATTCATCCGCCTAAAACGCCTGCGCGCAAAACCATCGAGCAGCGTATAGATAGCGTGATAGCTAAAATGACCATCGACGATAAGATTGGGCAAACCGCGCAGCGCGGGGCATCAAGCAGGGTTAAAGGGCCATTGCCGGAGGCGTTAAAAAATGCTGTGCGCGAGGGTAGGGCGGGTTCGGTAATTAATGTGGTTGATATAGAAAAAGTGAACGAATTGCAGCGTATTGCTGTAGAAGAAAGCCCGCGCCATATCCCCTTAATATTTGCCCGCGATGTGATCCACGGGTTTAAAACGATATTCCCCATACCGTTGGGGCAAGCTGCCACCTGGGATCCGGAGATTGTAGAACAGGGATCGCGCATTGCAGCAACAGAAGCATCATCCAATGGTATACGGTGGACTTTTGCGCCCATGCTGGATATTGCCCGTGATGCCCGTTGGGGCCGCATAGCCGAGTCGCCGGGCGAAGATCCTTATTTGGCTTCGTTATTGGCTAAGGCTTATGTTAAAGGTTTTCAGGGCGATAACTTGTCGGCGCCAAATAGTATTGCAGCATGCGCCAAGCATTTTGCAGGTTATGGGGCGGCCGAGGGCGGCAGGGACTATAACTCGGCAAATATCCCGGAGCAATTATTACGCGATGTTTATCTTAAGCCCTTTGCCGCCGCCAAAGATGCCGGTATAGGTACATTTATGGCCGCTTTTAATGATCTTAACGGCGTACCATCAACCGGTAACCAGTTTTTGCTGAAAGGTATTTTGCGCAACGAGTGGAAATACGACGGTATGCTGGTAAGCGACTGGAACGGCGTTGTAGAAATGACCACCCACGGCTTCGCCCGGGACAGCAGCGACGCCGCCGCAAAAGCAGCCAATGCGGGTGTGGATATGGAAATGGCCAGCAATACCTACGAAAAGAATTTGAAGGAACTTGTGGCGAGCGGTAAGGTATCTATAACCCAATTAAATACGCTCGTGAGGGATATATTGAGGTTGAAATTCCGTCTCGGCTTGTTCGATAACCCGTATACAGAAACTCCAGACGGCAAGGTTATACTTACCGATGCCAACCTTGCAGCTGCAAAGAAAGCAGTTATAGAAAGCACCGTGTTATTAAAAAATGACAATATAACCTTACCATTTGCCAAAAATGTAAAGAAAATAGCTGTAATTGGTCCGCTGGCAGATGCGCCCCACGAGCAGTTAGGTACCTGGACTTTTGATGGCGATGCTAAAGACACACACACGCCACTTACGGCTATGCAGCAACTGTATGGTAAAGACAATATTTTTTATGCACCCGGATTAAATTTTAGCCGCGACCGTGGTACTGATGGTTTCTCTAAAGCCGTGAAAGCCACACACGATGCAGACGCTATTGTATTTTTCGGTGGGGAGGAAGCGATCCTCTCCGGCGAAGCGCATAGCCGGGCCGATATTGGCCTGCCTGGCGCACAAGATAGTTTAATCAGCGCTTTGCACCAGGAAGGTAAACCAATAGTGCTCGTAATTATGGCCGGTAGGCCGATAACACTGGGCAATATCTTAAACAAAGTTGACGCTGTGTTGATGGCCTGGCACCCGGGCACCATGGGCGGCCCGGCCATTGCTGATATGCTTGCCGGCATTTACACTCCCGAAGGCCGTTTGCCCGTTACCTGGCCTAAAACAGGTGCGCAGGAACCTTTATATTATAACCATACCAATACCGGTCGGCCTGCAACAAAACAGGCTTATGTAGCATTAGATAGCATCCCCGTAGGGGCATGGCAAAGTTCGTTAGGTAATACTTCTCATTATTTAGATGCCGGCTACCTGCCACAGTATCCTTTTGGCTATGGTTTAAGCTACACTATGTTCGATTATTATCACTTAGTTCAGGATAAGACGGTGATAAATCCAGGCGAAACCATCCAGATCTCGGCCGAAATCGTAAACGTGGGCGAAAGAGCAGGAACCGACATTGTGCAGCTCTATGTGCAACAAATGGTTGGTGATGTGGTGCGGCCGGTTAGAGAACTAAAAGGCTTTAAAAAGATAAGCCTCAGCCCACGCCAAAAACAAATGATAACGTTTAAACTCACCGCCGCTGATTTGGCCTACCACAACCAGCAAATGAAACTGGTTACCGATCCAGGTATCTATAAAGTTTGGATTGGCCGAAACTCCGCCGAAGGTTTGCAGGGAAGTTTTGAGATTAAGGAGGCGCCAGTGGTGAAGGAGAAAGGAAGAAAGATTAAAAGAATTGTGGGCGGTAAAACGTCCACTAATTGAAACCTTAAACATTGCAGCCTGCGGTTGGTGTCGTCACCAATCACTTTATAATCTATACAAGCCCTAATTAGGTGCTTCATTAATCGCCATTTAACAACATAAAGCTCTAATTGTCGGCAGAAAAACATTACAAGCGTAACGATTGTAATTCAATTACATCGCGGTGCATAAATGTTGAATATCAAAGATATAGCCTCCAATAAGCAACTGGTTTACCAATCACTTTTGGCAAATCGCAGGTTGTTTGGGTATTCACTTATTTCTTGTTTATTGCTGTCGCTAGTCTGTTATGCGTTAAGTGCCAATCATTATAGAATTTCTATTGCGATACCTGTTAAAGGCGTAAACTCCTCAAATAAAGACTCGATAGAGGGCATTGTGGTGCACGAAGACTCGGTTTTAACAACGGAAAGCCAGGCGCGGCACATATCTTTATTAACATCGAAAGTACCGCTCGCCAATACGGTAGAGGCATTAGACTTGGATGTTAAATATTACAGACAAGGCTTTTTTCGTAATACAGAGCTTTCCAAGGTGAATTTGCCTATAGAACTTCATTTGTTAAAAAGATCGGCCGCAGGCAAACAGTTTACTATAAGTGTATTAAACGACAGCATATTCCTGGTATCTGGAAAAGGGGGCCAATCAAAACATGCTTTTGGCAGCAGGGTAGTGTATGATGATATTGCGTTTGCGATCAGAAAAGAAACGGATTTTCTTCGACCTGAACCAGCTTTGCTTGTCAAAATTACTCCTTTAAACGCTGTTGTAGCCGATCTTTCCGAATCTGTAAAATTGATACCATTAAACATGAATGATATCGACTTTACTTTATACATGGAGGATAAAAATCCGGAGCAAGCCGAGCGTATCTTGCGACAGCTTAGCTTTTTGTATGGGCAAAGTGATAGAAATATTAAACAGGTTAAAGCAATTATAAGATACACAGATCAACAACTCGACAGCTTAAATCAACGGCTTTTGGTTAATGGGAAAAACGACGTAAGCATCGAAAACGATAATTCGCCCACGCCCAGAATAAACGAAACGGAGAAAGAACGGTATCGAAAGCAAATGGCTATACTGCAAGTTTTGGCCTCCTATATCAATGTTCCTGAAACGCAATTTTCTATCGCACCTAACACTTTTAACCTGGCGAATAAGGAACTATCATCACTAATCGAGCGCTTAAATACGATACGCATACGTAAACAACAGCTATTAACGGAGAGACATCCTAATGGAACCTTGCTCAGCCAGGTTACAATGAAAGAGATGAACGTTAAAGACTCAATTCTGGACGAAATTGTGACCGAGAAAAAGAAGATAGACAACCTTTTAAATGAAAATGCATCTGCGAAAAACGATTCGGAAGTTTCTGCCAGGGATAGTGATTCGGGGATTTCTGGAAAGGACTATCAAAGAGAAAAGCAGGTTACGGTAAAGCGTTACCTGTCTACCCTCGAAAAACGAGAGCACTTTAAAACTTTATTACGACGTTTAAATTCGTCAAATAAGCCACAAACCGTTACCGTTATCAAGATCGATAAAGGTTTCTGGCTTTATATTCTCGCAGGAACGATAACAGGCCTGTTAGTTCCCTCGTTGTGGCTAATCTCTATCGGCCACGATAATATACTTGCTAAGTATGTACAAAGATTAAAAGCTTATTTAAACACTAACGGAGTACGATAGTGTAAGATTATGGGGTGCGGTGATATAGGTTGATGATTGTTGTATTATTTAATTTTATTGAGTAATACTATAATTAAACCAATTATTATCCATCACACCATTAAACAAAATTGCTATGAAATCTATTGCGAAAAAAGTCGGGTTGCTGGTTATAGCGGCCTGCACAGTAACCATCGGGTATGCCGCTAAGGTAGTAACTGGTGCCTCTGCAAGTAAATCAAACAAAAGTAATTTAAGTGCCGCCAGAAAATCGGTAGCGAGTAAGAAGAACCTGGGGTTCGGAAATATCGAGTTTGATTTTAACAAGTCGTCCATAAAAAAGAGCTACTATGCCGAACTCGATAAAGTAGTCAGCGCATTGCAGGAAAATAAATCGGCAGTTAAAGTATCTGGCCATGCAGATAATGTAGGTGCATACGTGTATAACTGGAATTTGTCGAAAGCCCGCGCCCAGGCAGTGAAAGATTATTTAACTGAAAAGGGTTACGATCAATCTAAAATAGCTGCAACCGAGTTTGGTGATACCAAGCCGATAGCCTCTAACAAAACCCCCGAAGGAAGGCAAAAAAATCGTAGGGTAGAACTGGAGTTTTATTAATCCAGATTAAGCAGCATTATAATTGAGAGGTACTTATAGTCATGTTGTAAAAAACTCAGGCTAGGCGCATGCCTAGCCTGAGTTTTTTACAACGTATTTCTAATCAACCTTTACTTGCTCTTCATTACCTATAAAGGTAAAACTGATTTGTACATGAAATTACGCTGAGCATATGTCTTCATAATGGCTCATTTTCCCAAGGGATGCTTTTCGAGCCAGCCTGTTGCGAGCGATTTTTGTTTTCAATCTGGCTAAGTATATGATATTGTACGGGTGCTTTCACAAATGGATTGCTATCTACATAGTTCCAGTTTTTGTGTCTTGTTCTCTCAAATAGAATCCCAATGCAAAAATGTCACTATCTAATTCACTTCTTGTCCTACATCAAGTGTAAGGCTTGCAAGGGGCCGTACTTTTGCTATGTAATCAAACACGAAACATCACTTTAAAAAGAGGAACATAAACAATGGAAAATTCAATAAACGGCATCCACCACATCACTGCAATTGCAGGCAACGCCAAACGTAATTTCGATTTCTATACCAAAACATTGGGTTTGCACATGGTTAAAAAAACCGTGAATTTTGACGACCCCGAAACATATCACTTTTACTATGGCGATAAAGTTGGTACCCCCGGTACTATCTTAACTTTCTTCCCTTGGGAAAATATACAAACCGGTCGCAGGGGCGCACGCCAGGCTACCGAGATTGGTTATTCTGTACCCGAAAATAGTTTCGATTTCTGGTTGAAACGTTTTGAAGACCACAACGTAACCTACAACAAAGTAGCAGAGAAATTTGGTGAAAAGTACTTAACCTTCTTAGATCCAGATGGCCTGAAATTAGAATTAATTGCTTCTAAAACACCAGATAACCGTTTGCCCTGGGAAACTGATGAAGTTAAGGCTGAGAACGCTACCAAAGGTTTTCACAGTATCACTATTACCACTAATAAAATGCAGCCAACTGCCGATATTTTAACCGGCGTATTTGGTTATAAATTGTTGGAGCAGCATGTAAACCGCTACCGTTTTGTTACCGATGCGGTTGATAATGCCGCTATTGTTGACTTAGTTGAGGTAGCCGGCGAAGTGGCTGGCCACGTTGCTGGTGGTTCTGTTCACCACGTTGCATTTAGGGTTAAAAACGAAGAAGTATTGATGCAGTATCGCGAAAAGATTGTTGCCTTAGGCTTGCACATTACCGAGAAAATCGACCGTAATTACTTCTACTCACTGTACTTCCGCGAACCGGGAGGCGTACTGTTCGAGATAGCTACCGACAACCCTGGCTTTGCAGTTGACGAGCGTTTAGAAGAATTAGGCTTAAACCTGAAACTGCCTGCACAGTATGAACAACACCGCAGCGCGTTAGAAAAAGTATTACCAAAGTTAGATTAATAAATCATGTACACCCACGAATATAAAATTATAACCGCCGGTGTTAAGCCACAGGAAGCCAAAGGAGCATTAATACTGCTCCACGGCCGTGGCAGCACCGCCCATAATATGGTTGGCCTCGCCAACGAGTTAGATGTTGCCGATTTTGCGATATATGCACCACAGGCTACTAACCATAGCTGGTATCCTTATAGCTTTTTAGCGCCCGTTCAGGATAACGAACCCGCGCTAAGTTCGGCGCTGGGCGTAATTACCCAATTGGTTAAACAGATTGAAGCAGATGGTATCCCTACAGATAGGATCTATTTTATGGGCTTTTCGCAAGGAGCCTGTTTAACGCTGGAATATATTACCCGTAATGCCCAGCAATATGGCGGCGCGGTTGCCTTTACCGGCGGGTTGATTGGCGAAGAATTAAATCTGGCAAACTACACCGGCAGTTTCAAGGCGACTCCCGTGTTAATCACCACCGGCGACCCTGATCCGCATGTGCCTGTAAGTAGGGTGCAACAGAGCGTTAAACAATTAACCGCTATGGATGCCAACGTGATACTAAAGATTTACAAAGGCCGCCCGCATACCATTACGCAGGAAGAAATTGATCTGGCGAATCAATTGGTGTTCGACAAATAATTAATAACTTTATCTATGAGCTACGAGGATATCCAACTGATCAATAACGAAGCTATCCATAACTTCGAGTTATTTGTAGAAGGGCACCGCGCCTTTATAGATTACAAGATCAAAAATGGTAAGGCTTACCTCATCCATACAGATGTGCCCATCGAACTGGAAGGCAAAGGCGTTGCAGCCGCCATTGTTACCAAAACATTGGAGTATCTCGAAGCTCATGATCTTAAGTTAGTTCCACTATGCTTATACGTGCAGGCCTACCTAAAACGCCATCCCGAATGGAACAGGTTACTGGCCAGCCAACAGCCCGAATAAATAGGTTTACAAATGGTTTCTGTATATTGTGCAGCAATATTCAGGAACCATTTTTTGTATGTCTACCGATCTCATTCTGCACAACATCGCTAAATTCATTAATCTAACGGGGGAGGAGAAAACTTTTTTCGTATCTCTATTGCAAGAGAAATCCCTCAAGCGTAAAGAATTTTTATTGGAGGATGGCGAAATCTGCAAATACTCTGCCTTCACCATTTCGGGAGTTTTAAGAGGTTTCACGGTAGACCACAATGGTTTTGAACATGTACTCAGCTTTGCACCCGAAGGCTGGTGGATGGCAGATATGTACAGCCTGATCAGCCAAAAGCCTGGCACCCTCAATATCGAAGCTATCGAGAAAACGGAACTCCTATTATTGTCCAAAGCAAACCAGGAAATCCTTTATCAGAAAGTCCCCAAGTTCGAACGTTTCTTTCGAATTATTACCGAAAACTCGCTGGTATCGTACCAACAACGCCTGATGGACAATCTCAGTCTTACGGCGGAAGACCGTTACAACAATTTCTGCAAGCGCTACCCAACTTTGATCAACACACTTCCCAAAAAAGACATCGCTACCTATATTGGAGTTACGCCTGAATTTTTGAGCAGAATGCAGAGTAAGTTGTTGAAGAGAAAGTAATGGTTGTAGCGTAGGAATTTTATCAACCTTCCGTCATGCTGAACTTGTTTCAGCACCCCACACGCTAATTACCCGGCATAGCCGTTTTTCATTAGGAATGGCAGTGTGCGTTTATGAACGTCAGTGGATGTCACTTTTCTTTGACCGCCAAAGAAAAGTAACCAAAAGAAAGCTCGCAGCCGGGTTCTGTTGCTATGAAGTTTAATGGTTCGGCAGAAACAGTGGTTGCCGCAACATTACCAATGCTGCCGTAAGACGGTGATGTTAAAACGGTGATAGATCGGGGTGACTTATAAGACCATCACAAAGCGGTGGCCTGACAGAAAAGCGGGCCATGCGTAGGCCTCGCGCGGAGAAGCTTTTTTCTGTCTTGATTTTTGGTTGCTTTTTATCAAGAAAAAGTAACTAGGCCCCCGCGGCTATGAGCGGACTGCCGTCAATTACAGCATTAAAACAACCTAATTTAGTTTACAATCTTCCACCTTTCTTGATCCAGGTCAAGTTCCTTTCATGCATTGCGTGGTACCTTTGAGTATCAATTTAGAGCAATGGAAAACTTCGTAATACATAAAGCAGCAACACGTGGGGCAGCAGATCATGGCTGGTTAAAAAGCCATCACAGCTTTAGCTTCGCTAACTATTATAACCCCGATCGCATGAATTTTGGTGTGCTAAGGGTATTAAATGATGATACCGTTGATGGAGGCCGCGGGTTCGGTGATCACCCGCATGATAACATGGAGATTATCTCTATACCGCTTGAAGGCGATTTAGTGCACAAGGACAGTATGGGTAACGAGGCCGTGATTAACAGGGGCGAAATACAGGCCATGAGTGCCGGCACCGGTATTTATCACAGCGAGTACAACAAGAATGGAACTGCACCGGTTAAATTTTTGCAGATATGGTTATATCCTAACAAACGCAATGTTAAGCCACGTTACGATCAGGTGAAAATCGACTTGACAGAGAAGAATGTGTTTCACCAAATCCTCTCACCAAATGCAGAAGATGCCGGTGTTTGGATTCATCAAAATGCCTGGTTTAACATGGGCAAATTTGATAAGGGCGCTGAGACTACCTATCAGTTGAACGACAAAACTAATGGCGTATATGCATTCATTCTAAGCGGCAGCGTAACCATTAACGGTCAGCTTTTGGACGCACGCGATGGCATGGGCATCCTAGCCGACAGCCTTAATGTTAAAGCCGAAACTGATGCGGAGATATTGTTAATGGAAGTTCCGATGGAACTTTAAGAAGCACAGCTACTTATGAAAAAGATTGAAATATTTGCTGTATGTGGTCACGATGGCATTCTCCAAACCATACAGCGATTAATAAATAATAACGAACAATGGAATGCAACCTGCGCGGCAAACGCCGCACAGGTTGCGGCCTTGTTGGCCCAAAGCAACTACAATTTGCTTTTAATAGGCAGTGCGTTGAGCGAAGGCGAGGAAGCTGAATTGGAGCAAATGGCTGCAAATAAAAATATCCCTGTAATTAAACATTATGGCGGTGGCAGTGGTTTATTGTTTGGTGAGATACATGAGGCCCTTCGAAACGGTTAACATTGGAGGGCTGATTATTTAATGTCTTGCTGATATTTAGTTAACACGTTTGTTGTGATCTTAGGCAAATGTTAAACTATAACCCTAGCCGCAGCTAATGAAAGTATTATACGCCATACAAGGAACCGGAAATGGACATCTAAGCCGCTCGATGGATATTGTGCCACTGCTTAAAAACATGGCAGAAGTAGATGTATTGGTTAGCGGCATACAAGGCGACCTTTCGTTGCCATTTCCCGTGAAATATAAATGTCATGGCATGGGTTTTATCTTCGGCAAAAAGGGTGGGGTAGATCTTTGGAAAACTTTCTATAAGTCGAGTTTTCGTAAGTTTTTAAAAGAGGTTAACAGTCTGCCGGTTCACGATTATGATCTCATTATTACAGATTTTGAACCGGTATCTGCATGGGCCTGTTACCTGCACGATAAGCCTTGCATCGGGCTTAGTCACCAGGCGGCTGTACTGGCCCGTCAAGCGCCCAAAACAGAATCTTCCGATATGGTGGGCCGGTTAATTTTAAAACAGTACGCGCCCGTTACCGAGCAGTATGGTTTTCACTTTAAATCTTTTAACGATAATATCTATACACCCGTTATTCGTCAGCAGGTTCGTAATATCGAGGTGATTAACGACGGTCACTATACCGTTTACCTGCCTGCTTATGACGATGCCCGGTTAATTAAGGAGTTGTCTAATTATAAAGATGTAAAGTGGGAAGTATTCTCCAAGCATAACAAAAAGTCACTGAAGCACCGTAACATCACCATACAGCCCATTAATAACGAAAAGTTTATTAATAGCATGGCTTCGTCTAAAGGTGTGCTGTGTGGTGCGGGTTTCGAAACCCCGGCTGAGGCCCTGTTTATGAAAAAGAAGCTGTTGGTAATACCCATGAAAAACCAATACGAACAACAGCTAAACGCGGCCGCGCTAAAATCAATGGGCGTACCGGTTATTAAAAGTCTAAAATCCAAACACGAGGAAATCATTACCAACTGGCTTAACGACGATACAATAGTAGAAGTAAATTACCCCAACGAAACCCAGGAAATTCTCGATCGTATATTTAAACAGCATGTTATCGAATTGATGCCACAGCTGTAAAATTACCTAAGATTTAATATTGACCTTACATTAACAAAACAAGCCTGCAGCATATTTGCATCAAGTTTTTTTACATGCAAGGGTAAATAGTTTAGTTAATATAAATAAGGAGTAGGCGAGCTACTCCTTATTTATTTAAGGACGTTTTTACCGTTATTAACCGCAACATATATCTTACGTCATTGAGGTATGAAGTAATCCCCGACCGAGTAGCACTAACTTAGATAATACGCAATCCGTTTTCCATTAGGAAGGGTAGTGCGAATTATGAATCGTCAGTGGATGTTCTTTTTCTTTTCTCTCAAAAGAAAAAGAACCAAAAAGAAAAGTCGCAGCCGGGCTCTGTTGCTATGAACCTGCGGTGGTTGGGCAATACTTGTGGTTGCCGCAACATTGCCAATGCTGCCTTAGGGCGGTTATGTCAATGTATTGATGGGTTCGGCATGAAATTTTCGTGAGCGGTGGCCCAGACAGAAAAGCGGAGCCGAGGGTAAGATTGTGCGGTGGAGCTTTTTTCTGTCTTGATTTTTTGGTTACTTTTGGATCAAGCCAAAAGTAACTAAGCCCCCCGCGGCTATGAGCGGGCTGACATTAATCAATGATATTGGCGCGCTTAAAATCATCAGAAACCCTCTCCTTAGAGAGCGTTGTGAGGCAAAAAAGCCCGAAGTATTTAAACTTCGGGCTTTCTATATTACTAACAGGTCTTAATTCCTGATTCTTGTCTCTTGATTGTAAAACTATTCAAAGTATTCCTTCATCCGTTCGAAAAAGCTTTTTTCGTTTTTACCCGGATTAGGTTTGAAGTTTGGTGAGCCTTGTAGTTTTTCTAAGGTTTCGCGTTCTTCGCGGCTTAGGGCTTTAGGGGTCCAAATATTGATATGAACTAACTGATCGCCGCGGTGGTAAGAGTTTACCTCTGGCACACCTTTGCCTTTTAATCTTAATATTTTACCACCCTGGGTACCCGGATCAATTTTGATCTTGGCTTTACCATCAATGGTAGGTACTTCAACGCTCGACCCTAATGCGGCATCAACAAAGTTAATGTGCAGGTCGTAAATAATGTTGTTACCATCGCGTTTCAACGTTTCGTGCGGGATTTCTTCAATCAGGATGATCAGATCGCCCGGCACGCCACCGCGAGGGGCTGCATTACCTTTGCCGCTCATGCTTAACTGCATACCTTCGCTTACCCCGGCCGGAATGTTAATGCTAATGGTTTCTTCGCCGCGTACAACGCCGTCGCCATGGCAAACGTTACATTTAGAAGTGATCACGTTACCTTCACCATTACAAGTAGGGCAGGTGCTGGTAGTTTGCATCTGACCTAAAATGGTGTTAGTTACCCTGCGCACCGCGCCCGAACCACCACAGGTAGAACAGGTTTGGAAAGCAGATTTATCTTTAGCACCGGTGCCATCGCAGGTTTTACAACTAACTTGCTTGTTAACTTTGATTTTCTTTTCGGCACCGTTGGCAATTTCTTCAAGGGTTAGCTTTACTTTAATGCGCAGGTTGCTACCGCGTGCTACACGACGGCCACCACCGCCCTGGCGACCACCGCCACCACCGAAGAAACCTTCGAACGGGCTGCCACCGCCAAAAATATCACCAAACTGACTGAATATGTCGTTCATATCCATGCCGCCACCACCGTAGCCACCGCCGGCAGAACCTGCATTAGCTGCATGGCCAAACTGGTCGTAACGCTGGCGTTTTTCCGGGTTGCTTAATACCTCGTAAGCTTCGGCAGCCTCTTTAAAGTTGTCTTCCGCCTGCTTATCGCCCGGGTTTTTATCCGGGTGGTATTTAATGGCCATTTTGCGGTAGGCCTTTTTAACCTCATCCGCACTGGCGCCTTTAGCTACACCCAGTATATCGTAATAATCTCTTTTTGCCATAATATTTTGAGCTATTAGGTTACTGAGTTATTTAGTTACTACTCTTAGGCAATCACTAAAACTCAATACCCCAATAACTTAATAAACTTAATAACTAAACTTATGCTCCTACAACCACTTTAGCAAAGCGTACAACTTTATCGTTAAGCAGGTAGCCTTTTTCAAGCTCGTCAACTACTTTGCCTTTCAGATCATCTGTTGGGGCAGGTATGCTGGTGATAGCTTCGTGAATATCGGCATCGAATGGGGTGCCTTTGGTGTCCATTTCTTTCAGGCCTTTTGAGGTCAGGATGCTTTTTAGTTTGTTTTGTATCAGCGCTACACCTTCTTTAACAGGGATAACATCTGTAGCGGTTTCCATAGCTTTAATAGCGCGTTCAAAATCATCAAGCACGGGTAGTAAAGCAGCAATAGTGTCTTTACCAGCGGTTTGGCGTTCTTCTGCACGCTCTTTGTTGGTACGGCGACGGAAGTTATCAAACTCTGCATAAAGACGCAGATATTTGTCGTTAGCGCTTACCAGGTCGGCTTTCAATTTTTCTTCTGGAGATAACTGGGGTGCTTCAGCTGCTGGAGCTTCCTCAGTTTCGCCTTGCGGATTAACATTCAGTTCGTCCGCAAGCGGGTTTTCGTTTTGTTCGGTGTTTTCTGTAGTCACGTTATTTATATTTTCAGATGCCTCGGCAGCTTTTTTCTTCCTCAGCATGTTCTTAAAAATCATATTCAATCAGTCCAAATCAAGTATCCTGCCACAGCCGTATGTCAGCCAGCTTGGCAGTATTTGTTTAAGTAGTACCCACAATGTGGCAGATGGGATGTTGTAGTGGCAGTTTTAGAGTGGCAGTAGCAGTTAGATCATGGTTCATGACCGATAGTTCATAGATATCGTTTGGCTATGAACTATTGGCCATAATCTATGAACTATTACGCAATCTGCGCGTCTTCCAAAACCTTGCCGTTTTCGCATTTGATAATGCGCGACGGGAAAGCCCGAATGATATGATAATCGTGTGTCGCAACCAGCACCGCAGTGCCCGATTGGCTGATCTGTTTCAACAGCATTACAATTTCTTCAGAAGTATCGGGGTCGAGGTTACCGGTTGGTTCATCGGCCAGTATCAATTCGGGGTCATTGATCAACGCACGGGCAATAACCACGCGTTGCTGCTCGCCGCCGGATAACTCGTGCGGCATTTTTTTAACTTTCGAACGTAGGCCTACTTTCTCCAACACGTCCATGGTTTTATCGGCAATCAGTTTTTTGTCGGTCCAGCCGGTTGCCTTCATTACAAAATGCAGGTTTTGCTCAATGGTGCGGTCGGTCAATAACTGAAAATCCTGAAATACGATGCCCAATTTGCGGCGTAAAAAAGGTACGTCTTTAGAAGCCAGGCCATTTAACTGGTAACCGCCCGCATGGCCGCTACCCGATGATATATTAATATCGCCGTAAATTACCTTAAGCAAGCTACTTTTACCCGAACCCGTTTGCCCAATAAGCCAAACAAAGTCGCCTTTATCAATGTGTAGGTCGACATTTGACAGCACTAAGTGCTTTTGCTGAAAAATATCAACGTTTTGAAGCTTTATAATGGAGTTTCCAATCATCTTAATTAGAGTTCGAGTTTTAAAATCTGACCAAAAGGCAATTCTTTCACCAGGTTCATAATGTAGTCGGCTTTGTCGGCCAAGCCAACCTTGTCCAGCGATTTTTCGGGCCTGTCAACCCTGAAATAAGCCAGCAGCGTAAACTTTTCGTCGCGCAGCTGTACATAGTCGGGTATTTTGGCAACGCCTTTTACTTTTATAATGTACATCCTTAGTTCATAGTTTGTGGTTCATGGATCATAGTAAAAAAATGTAATCTTTAACTATTGCTGGCCACTTATCAAAGGTATCGTTATTTTAAAGATTTGACAAGTAAAGCCGGCCATGAACTACGAACTATCGACTATGAACTTTTAAAGATTTGACAAGAATTGCATTGTATCAATCCCATCGGCGTAATCCCATAACTGTGGGTGCTGGCTCTGTCCAAATGGCACTACCTGGTTGCCGGTTTCCAGTTGCATTTGACTTACTACAACCTGGATATCTTCGCTGCGATTTTTTAAGGTATCAACTGCCGAATCCAGCGTGTCATAATATTGATAAAACACTACAGCCAGGGGCGAGGCTAACCGCTCGTCTTCTTTAATCAGCAGAAATCCATTGTCGAGGTGCTTATCACGGTTTACCAAGTAAATGGCCTTGTTGTAATCGTAATTGTTATGATATTTATGGTGATCGCCGATAGGATAGTACTCTTCTATGGCTTCAAAAAATGGAATGAAATCGTATTCTAGCGGCACCATCAGGCTCGACACGTTGCGGCAACCTAAGCCGAAATAATCGAAAATGTCGTAACCCAGCTTATTAAGTTCTTCTTTGCTTTCATAACCGCTGATTACAGCCACACTGTTACGGTTTTTGCGAATAATGTTAGGCACTTTGCCAAAATAATAATCGAAGTAACGCGAAGTGTTATTACTGCCGGTAGCAATTACGGCGTCGAAGTTTTCTAAGCGCTCGGTAAACACGATCTGTTCGGCTAATGCTGGCTCAATATCAATCAACATTTGCATTACGTGGCGTATCAAACGCGAGTCTTGCGACGATAGTTTGATCAATGCAATATTACCGGTTGCCAACACACAGATAATATCATGAAAACCCACCATAGGGATGTTGCCGGCCAATATTAACCCAATTTTTTTTGGGCTGTGTGGCAGGTGATTATATTTGTTTAGCCAGGTAGTAAGATCGTCTTCATTCAGCATTTTCCCTGCTGCTTTAACAGCCTGCATTACACTGACCTGCGTGAACCAGGCGTTGTGATAATGTTCGTTGTTGATAACGGCTGAAAGTGTTTCATCTGGCAATGACAAACGCTGCCCAAGGGTAGTAAATACTTTTATTATGTAATTTTTGTCTGTTAGCATCATATAGGGTAAGGTTTTTTAAACCCCCGAAAGTCTTTTTTGTTATATTTGCAGGGTATACCGCAATACAAAGGTAACTCAGATATATAAGACTTTAATAATTATGGCGATCAAAATCACCGACGAATGTATAAACTGCGGGGCATGTGAACCGGAATGCCCGAATAACGCTATTTATGACGCTGGCGCTGCGTGGCGCTTTTCGGATGGTACAGGTTTGCGCGGGGTTATTGATTTTGGCGATGGCAACACGCTAAATGCCGAAGAAACCCAGGCAGCTCTGTCTGACGATATATATTACATTGTACCCGATAAATGCACCGAGTGTGTAGGTTTCCACGACGAGCCACAGTGCGCAGCCGTTTGCCCGGTTGATTGTTGTGTTGACGACGAAGATATCCGCGAAAGCGAAGAGGAATTATTAGCTAAAAAAGACTGGCTTCATATGAATGAATAGGCTTTCGCTTATTTAGCTTAAAAAGGGTTCCGGAGTTTTCGGAACCCTTTTTTGTTTTTAATCACGCCTTTTTGAGGAATTAAGTCGTTGACCTGTTAATACTAACTTACATAAAGTAGCAATCCGTTTTTCATTAGTGAGGGCGGTGTGATTTATGATCGTCAGTGGATGTCACTTTTTCTTTCCGCAAGAAAAAGTAATCAAAAAGAACTCGTGGTTGCTTTATTTTCGGTTAAAGGCGGTGCTTAGGTAGGGAAAGTGTTATCCGAAAATCAAGAGGCCACATTGATTAGGTTACGAAGGGTTCGTCTGCTTAAATTGACAATTTAAGAAAGTATGAGGCCATTCTACGGTCTTGATTCTTGTCTCTTGATTCTCGACTCTATTTTTTAATTATCTTCGCCTTTACTATGGAATACGGTATCAGTAATCTGGCAATTGTCCCCATGCGTAAAGAAGCGCGGGAGCAGAGTGAAATGGTTTCGCAATTGCTGTTTGGTGAGGTGTACGAGATAATGGAGCGCACCGAGAAATGGGCGCGTATTATAGCCGCGCACGATGGCTACGAAGGCTGGATCAGCTTTAATCAGATTACAATCATAGGTGAAGACGAATACCGTAGTTTTAGCGAAGAAAATAAGCTTACTGGCAGTGCTATTAATACGATTATAAAAGAGTCTGATGGTTCTTCACTTTATGTTCCGTTTGGTAGTTCACTGCCGGGAATAGCGGATAATGTGCTGACGATAGCTGAGGAACAGTATAAGCTCGAAAATAATAAACCCGACAATAACGATATTATTGCCTTGGCAAAAACCTTTTTAAACACGCCTTACCTTTGGGGCGGTCGTACCCATTTTGGAATCGATTGCTCAGGATTTGTGCAGGCAGTGTTTCGTCAGCATGGCTTGACTTTAAAACGCGATGCTTATCTACAGGCAGAGCAAGGCGAAGTGGTAGATTTTTTACCTGAAGCAAAAGCCGGCGACGTTGCTTTTTTTGATAATGACGAAGGCCGTATTGTACACGTAGGCATCATGTTAAACAGCGAGCAGATTATTCACGCTTCTGGAAAGGTGAAGATTGAACGCATTGACGGACAGGGTATTTACTCGGAAGAATTTAAGCGCTATACGCACAAACTGCGCATTATTAAGCGATACTTTTAAAATTCGATATCCCAGCCTAATACACGCTTATCGTCGCTCACAGAGATTAATTGATCGCCATCCCAGGCCAGTTTGTTGATGGATAGGAGGTGATTGGCATAACCTTTTTCGCGACTGATGATCTTGTAGAGTTTAAAATCATCGGCCCCCCAAATCTTAATGCTTTTATCCATACTTGCCGAGGCAAAATAAGGCCGCGTAGGGTGGCTTAAAATATGATTAACCGCAAATAAATGCGCCGGTATATTTTTAACCAATTCGAATGAGGCAGCATCCCATACTTTGATCTGGGCGTCTCGCGCGCCTGACAGCATATAGCGGCCATCATTAGCATAGGCAGTAGTAAACACAGCCATCGTATGATCGGACAGGGTTGTTACAGGCGAATAATCTTCGGTATTGTAAACCCTTACGTGATTATCCCGACATCCTAAAGCCATTTGCTGCTGATTGGGCGATATAGCTATAGAACGTACGGTATCTGCCGATACACGGATAATGTGCAGCAATGTTAGGTCCTGTAAATTCCATACCGAAACAGAACCATCTTCTGAAGCAACCAACAGCTCCTGCTTGTTGGGGATGGATTTAATATCGAAGATTGGCTTTAGATGTTGTTTAAGAGTAGTAATGATCTTTTGCTGAATAAAGTCGAATACCAAAACATCGCCATTGCGCAAGCCTGCAAACATTAACGGAAAACCAACAGGGCAATGAATTGCATATACCGAACCAGCGACAGGGAACATCACCTTGATAAATTCCTGCCGTGTAAGGCTCCATTCTACCAACCCTTTATCGTTTCCGGCCGTAAACAATAAGCCCGGTTTCTGCGACAACTCTGCCGCAAATATCGGGTTCTGGTGGCCCGTTAATTCAAATGCTTGTTCTGCTTTCATATGCCCCCCGACCCCCTAAAGGGGGAGACCAGGATTAAATTTTTTTGTGTAGAGTTATTATTCAACTCCCCCTTTAGGGGGCTGGGGGGCATGTCTGCCTTCCAGATTTTTTGCGATAGTTTCTAGGGATAAGCCTTTTTCGCGAAGTAACACCAATAAGTGAAAAACGAGGTCCGACGATTCGTTGATCATGTCGGTTTCGGTTTCGGCTAAGGCTGCAATTACAGTTTCAACGGCTTCTTCACCTACTTTTTGGGCTATTTTGTTAAGCCCCTTTTTGCGTAGCTTGTTTACGTATGATCCTTCCTGCGGCTCTTCGTAACGGTTGCGAATGATGTTTTCCAGCTCCAGTATGAAGTTTTGGTTATAAGCGGTATCAAAGCAGCTACGGCTACCCGTATGGCATGTAGCGCCTTGAGGGCGAACCATGATCAGAATCGTATCCTTATCGCAATCGATGTGGACGCTTTGCACATGCAGAAAATTACCGCTGGTTTCGCCCTTGGTCCACAAACGGTTTTTAGAGCGGGAGAAAAACGTAACTATGTTTTCTTTAATGGTTTTCTGATAGGCTTCGGCATTCATATACCCCAGCATCAGCACCTCTAAAGTTTGTGCATCCTGTATTACAACCGGAACCAGTCCGTCGGTTTTATCGAAATCTATTTCCATTTTAGTATTATTTAATCGCCCGGGCGACTAATCAGGCAACTTACTCAAGCTGCAAATATCGTATTATCTAACGTTAATCTGTTGTTCGCGTAAGGCGGATTTCAGGTCGGGGATTAATATCTGACCGTAGTGAAACACCGAAGCCGCCAATGCGGCATCAACATTGGTTTTCTGAAATACATCAACAAAGTGTTCCACACTGCCAGCACCGCCCGAAGCTATAACCGGGATGTTTACAGCGTCATTAACCACCTTCAATAAATTATTATCAAACCCGGCTTTAGTGCCGTCGTGGTCCATTGAGGTTAGCAGGATTTCGCCCGCGCCGCGGCTTTCAGCTTCTTTGATCCAGTCCAGTGTTTCTTTTTCCGTAGGGATACGGCCACCATTGAGGTGAACAATGTTGGCGTTACCATCATGACGGGTATCCACCGCAACCACAACAAACTGCACTCCGAAAGCCTTAGCCAGTTCGTCGATAAAGCCGGGGTTACGTACGGCAGCAGAATTGATGGAGATCTTGTCTGCACCTGCATTCAACAGTGCGTCGGCATCGGCAATTTCGTTAATACCACCGCCTATGGTAAAAGGGATGTTGATTTGCCTGGCCACAGCCTTTACCATCTCAATCATGGTTTTACGGCGTTCGTGAGTGGCTGTAATGTCGAGGAAAATCAGTTCGTCGGCACCTTGGCGCGAGTAGTTCCAGGCCAATTCAACCGGGTCGCCGGCATCGCGCAGGTCTACAAAGTTTACACCTTTAACAGTACGGCCGTCTTTAACGTCGAGGCAGGGGATTATTCGTTTAGCGAGGCCCCCCGGCCCCCTAAAGGGGGAGTTAAGAACTTTATTTATTTGATTCAAAACGATTTCTATATTTTGGAAGATTTGATTGTTGGTGAATCTCAATACCCGTATGCCTTCGCTATTGAGATATAAATCCCGTTCAATATCATTTGCTAAAACATCTGATCGCAAATGAATGCCACCATCAAGTTCAATGACTACCTTATGTTGATGGCAATAAAAGTCCGCTATGTAAAGTCCAAGTGGGTGCTGTCTTCTAAACTTTGTGTTTAATTGGCCACCTCGCAAATAACCCCACAAGGCGACCTCTGCAGCAGTAGGATTATTACGTAGTATTTCAGCATTCTTAAATATCAGATGTCCGGCACCTAATGACATTCTGCTTTTCTTCATTTTACATAGTGTTCCCCCTTCAGGGGGATGGGGGGCTCTTATATCGACACCAAAGCCTGTAAATTCCAGTCTTTGATCTCTTCGATCTTGATACGGTCTTCGTATATGGCTTTACCCACCACTACCGACTCTACCTTGATCTTGCTGAGCTCTTCGATATCTTTCATAGAACTTACACCTCCAGAGGCTATCAGTTTAATGAAAGGGGAGTGATCGAGCAGTTTTTTGTACAGATCAACGCCTGCGCCCGCTAATTTGCCGTCTTTGTTAATGTCGGTACATAAAAAGCGGTAAAAGCCTAGTGCCAGACATTTATCGACATAATCCATCAGTTTAAGCGGTGAGCTTTCCATCCAGCCAGAATATTTGATTACTTCGTCTAATACATCGATGGCGACAACCACTTGGTCCGAGCAACGCTCTTTGCCACAAAGTGATTTGCTCAAATCTTCTAAAAAGCTTGGGTTGGTGATGGCTTGTGTGCCCACAATAACGCGGTGTACACCTGCATCAATCAGTTCTTTAACTTTATCAATGCTGCGCACGCCTCCGCCGTATTGCACCTTCATATCTGTTTTTCTAATCACATTGAACAGATACTCCTGGTTGCTGAAATCGTTTTTAGCGCCGTTCAGGTCTATAACATGAATGAAATTTGTGCCATTGGATTGGTACCTTTCGATCATTTCTTCCAGCGTAACATCGTAGTGTGTTACCTGTTCGTAATTACCTTCGCGAAGGCGAACTACTTTTTTATCGAGAATGTCGATGGCAGGGATTATATACATGCTCTTTAAAGTTTTGAAAAGTTTTTAAGTAAAGTTTCGCCGTACTCCCCTGACTTTTCAGGATGGAATTGTACTCCGAAAAAATTATCATGCCAAATTGATGCCGAAAAATTATTAATATAATTGGTTGACGCTAATGTGTACGATTTATTGTACTCAATATAGTATGAATGTACAAAGTAAAAATGAGCGCCCGTTGGAATATTTTCAAATAGTGGATTACCTTCTTTCGCATACACATTATTCCAGCCGGTGTGCGGCACTTTAAAGCCAGGCTCGTCCTTAAATCTGAGTGTTTTTACCGGGATAATATCTAACAAATCAGAGTCGCCTTCTTCAGAATAGGAGGTAAGCAGCTGCATGCCAACACAAATACCCAGAGTTGGTTTTTGCAAGGCTTTAATACTTGGTACCAGGCCCGTGTTTGTTAATTTGGTCATGGCCGCGCCTGCATGACCTACGCCGGGGATAATATATCGGTCGAATTTCTCGAAATCGGCTTCCTCGTTGATCATACCATAGGCAATGCCCAGCCTGTCTAATGCAGAGGTTAAGGAGAAAATGTTTCCCGCGCCGTAACGTACTATTCCAAGCCCCCCAGCCCCCTGAAGGGGGAGCGGACTGCTTTGATCTGTATTTTGTACCGTTTGATTTTCCATTATGATATTTTGCACCCCCTTTAGGGGGCTGGGGATGTTACAACATCCCTTTAGTGCTTGGTAAAACCATATTATTTGCGTCCCTTTTTACTGCCATTTTAATGGCTTTGGCAAAGGCTTTAAATATTGCTTCTATTTTGTGGTGCTCGTTATCGCCTTCTGCTTTGATGTTAAGGTTCGATTTCGACGCATCTGAAAACGATTTAAAGAAATGCAGAAACATTTCGGTAGGTACATCGCCCACTTTTTCGCGTTTAAATTCTGCATCCCAAACCAGCCAGTTGCGGCCGCCAAAATCAAGGGCAACCTGCGCAAGGCAGTCGTCCATTGGCAGGCAGAAGCCGTAACGCTCAATGCCGCGTTTATCGCCTAATGCTGTTGCAAAAACTTCGCCCAGTGCAATAGCTGTATCTTCGATGGTGTGGTGCTCGTCTATATACAGATCGCCTTTGGCTTCAATTTCCAGGTCGATGCTACCGTGGCGCGCAATCTGATCCAGCATGTGATCAAAGAAGTGCAAACCGGTTTTTACTTTGGCTTCGCCGGTGCCATCTAAGTTAATGCGGATAAAAATATCAGTTTCTTTAGTTGTGCGACGGCGTTCGGCTACGCGTTCGCCCAGTTTTAAAAACTCATATATCTTCTGCCAATCGGTGCTTTCTAAAGCGATTACTTCTTTAATGGCTGCATTTTCTTCGTCAGTAAATTCTTTTGCGCCTAAGCCCGAATTGTTGTTTAACCAAATGGCTTTCGCACCTAAATTCTTCGCCAGTAAAACGTCGTTTTTACGGTCGCCAATCACGAATGAGCCTTGCAGATCGTACTTTTCGGTATCGAAATACTCTGTTAGCATAGCAGTACCCGGTTTGCGCGTAGGCGCATTTTGAGCGGGAAATGTGCGGTCGATATGCACGGCAGAAAATACAACGCCTTCGTTAGCAAAGGTTTTGATCACTAAATCCTGAACTGGAAAAAAGTTTTCTTCGGGGTGACTGATGGTTCCAAGCCCGTCCTGATTGGTTACCATTACCAGCTTAAAATCAAGCTCGGCGGCAATGCGGGGTAAGTATTGCAGGGCTTTGTTGTAAAACTCTAACTTATGGAAAGAGTCTATCTGCTCGTCGGCACACTCTTTAATCAGGGTGCCGTCCCTGTCTATAAACAATATTTTTTGCGGACCGATCATTTGTATTGTTGTAAAGTTTCTAATAATTTTTGGTTTTCGTCTGGCGTGCCGATAGTTATTCTCAACGCACCTTCGCACAATTCGACCTTAGTACGGTTGCGAACAATAATGCCATGCTGTACCAAAAAGTTGTAAATGCCGTTGGCGTCGGTAGTTTTAACCAAAATAAAGTTGGCATCGGAAGGATAGATGTCCAGCACGAAATCAAAATCTTTAAGCTTTAAAACTAATTTATCCCGCTCGGCCAAAAGTTCTTTGATCCAAAGATTTACCAGGTCGGTATTTTGCAGTGCTTTTAAGGCTAATTCCTGCGAAGCCTCATTGATGTTGTAAGGCGGTTTCACCCGATTCATTACCTCAATAATTTCTTCACTGGCAAAGGCCATGCCGATGCGTAAACCAGCCAGTCCCCAGGCTTTAGATAGCGTTTGCATAACCACCAGGTTAGCATATTCAGTTAGTTCCTGAATAAATGTTTTCTGACGACTGAAATTGATATACGCCTCATCAACCACCACAATGCCGTTAAAATTGGCCAGCAGGGTTTCTATATCATCCCTGTCGATAGAGTTACCGGTAGGATTGTTGGGCGAGCAGATAAAGATCAGCTTGGTGTTTTTATCTATGGCTTCAGAAATGCCTTCTAAATTCAACTGGTAATCCTCAGTTAAAGGCACTTTGCGGGTTTCTACATCATTAATATTGGCCGAAACCTCGTACATGCCATAAGTTGGCGGTACTAATATCACGTTATCCACGCCCGGGTTACAGAACGCGCGGAAAAGGATATCGATAGCCTCATCACTACCGTTGCCCAAAAAGATATTGCGGGCAGGCACACCTTTAATTTCGCTCAGGCGCATTTTAACCCGGTACTGCATTGGGTCGGGGTAACGGTTGTATGCCTTGTCAAGCGGCGAACCGAATGCGTTTTCGTTTGCATCTAGGTAAACGCTGGCTTCGCCTTTAAATTCATCGCGTGCGGATGAGTAGGGAACCAGGTTTTTAATGTTATTTCTGAGTATGTTTTGTAAATCGAACATAGCTTAATTGTAAGATTTAAAATCTTTTGAAAATTTCTTTAATTGAGATTTACCATTGTCAAAGTAAATGGTGTCATGTTGAAGGTAGGGTGCTGGAAAATATCCACTGTCATCAGTTTCTACATAATCCTCAAACAAATACACTGCTTGAGTTTTGCCTGATTTATAATCAAATCGCGTAGCCGAAACCTTTATTTTTCCCGTAGTATCTGATTTGTCGAGTTGCCAGTAATACAATGAGTTATCTATTATATTTGGTGACGAGAAATATTTATCAAAGTTCGGCGCAATTTTACTTAACGTTATCTTTTTATTTCCATCGATAATATAATATTCACCAAAATCGAGTCCCAAATCGTGTTTAGATCCCGGAGAATCATCATAGTTCTTCACGCCATATAAGCTCTCATAAAAAAAGGCATCCCCAATACGTCTGATACCATATCCTAAGTCAATGGTGTCGATGTAATTGGAAGGGCTTCTAACGATAGCGTATAAACCTCCCATCGGTCCGTTTGAATATTCGCCGGTATCAATCACAGTATAATCGCCAATTAATTTATAGGGTTTAAATTTATTAACCACCTCAGCTCTTTCGGTTGTGCTTTTAACAGTTTCTACCTTATTCGGCTGTTTATGAGTACTGCAAGCCACAGTGAAAGCGCAAATTAATATCAACGATGTGTTTTTCATTGTCTTTACTTGGCTAATCTCACCGTAACCGCATTCTTATGCGCATGTAAACCTTCCAGCTCTGCCAATATCTCTACTGTTGGGCCAATATTGGTAATGCCCTGCGGACTGATATGCTGAAACGTGATCTTCTTCACAAAAGAATCAACCGATACGCCCGAATATGCCCTTGCGTAAGCACTTGTTGGCAGGGTATGGTTAGTGCCAGATGCATAATCGCCCACGCTTTCGGGAGTAAGATTGCCCAAGAAAACAGAACCCGCGTTGATAATATCTCCGGTAATTTGTTCCCAGTTCTCGCTTGCCAGTATCAGGTGCTCGGGCGCGTATAAGTTGCTGAATTGCATTGCCTGATTAAGGCTGCTTACCACTACTGCATACGAGTTTTTAATGGCCTGTTCGGCAATTTCGGCCCGTGGTAGCACGGGCAGCTGCTTGTTTAGTTCGGCAATTACAGCTTCGGCCATTTGCTCAGATGTGGTCGCTAATACCGCCTGACTATCTATACCATGCTCGGCTTGTGCTAATAAATCAGCAGCCACAAAGATTGGGTTGGCTGTTTCATCGGCAATAACCAAAACCTCCGATGGTCCGGCCGGCATATCAATGGCCGTGGTAGTGGTAGATTGGATAATGGTTTTCGCCTTGGTTACAAACTGGTTGCCAGGGCCAAAGATCTTATCAACCTTACTGATGCTTTCGGTACCATATGCCATAGCTGCAATGGCTTGTGCTCCACCTGCAAAATAAATACGGTCAATGTCTAACAATTCGGCCACATACGCGATAAAGGCATTAACCTTTCCGCTTTTTTGTGGTGGCGAGCAAACCACAATCTCCTTACAACCTGCAATACGTGCCGGGATACCCAACATTAAAAATGTGCTCGGTAAAACGGCAGTACCACCGGGGATGTACAGGCCAACCTTCTCAATCGGTCTTGCTTCGCGCCAGCAGGTAACGCCGGGCATGGTTTCTATTTTGCCCTCGTTACTTAATTGCGATTGGTGGAACTTATAGATATTTTGATACGCAGTTTTAAGCGCTTCTTTTTGCTCGGGCTGTAGGGCTTGCGCCAGTTCGGCCAGTTCGGCTTTATCTAAATAAAGCTTTTCCAGCTGCACCTTATCAAACTTGCGGGCGTAATCTAAGAGGGCATTATCGCCATGCTCGCGTACGTTGCTAATAATATCTTCCACAATAGTGCGGATCTCATTAGCCGGGTCAACATTGCGTTGAACCAGTTGCTGCAGGTCCTCGGTGTTCAGATCCTGATAATTGTATGTTCTTAACATGATAGCCTCACCTCCATAGGAGTCCTTCGGACCCAGCCCTCTCCGGAGGAGAGGGACTTTTAAAAATGTGAAATTCTGTTAATTCATTAATCCTATAAATTCTGGTCCAAAGACCAGGGCTTACAGAATTATTTTCTCTATCGGCATTACCACAATGCCTTCGGCGCCAGCTTGTTTCAGGCTGCTAATGCGGGCCCAAAAATCGCGCTCGGGAATTACCGTATGCACTGCCACCCAATCGGCCTCGGCCAGTGGTACTATAGTAGGGCTTTTAACGCCCGGCAGTAAATCCATTATTTTAGGCAAATTATCGCGGTGGATATTAAGCACCACGTATTTAGTTTCTTTAGCGCGCAATACGGATTGGATACGTTGGATCAGCTCCTGGATCAGGATGTTATCCTCATCACCGTTACGACCGATCAGTACCGCCTCAGACGACATTACATCGGCAAATGGCTTTAAACCGTTGCTTTTCAGCGTACCACCGGTTGATACTAAATCGCAAATAGCATCAGCCAAACCCAAACCCGGAGCAATTTCTACCGAACCAGAAATGTTGCGGATCTCTGATTGGATCTTATTCTCTTTTAAAAACTTACCTAAAATAGCAGGGTAGGTAGTGGCGATAGATTTGCCGTTTAAATGTTGCAGGTCGGTAATGTCGCTGTTATTGCTAATGGCAATTTTTAATGAGCATTTACCAAAGCCTAATCTTTGCAGGTAGTTAACCTTAACTTCGGTTTCCTGGATTACGTTTTCGCCAACAATACCTAAGTCGGCAATGCCATCCTGTACGTATTCGGGAATATCGTCATCGCGAAGAAAAAGGATTTCCAGAGGGAAGTTAGACACCGGCGAGATCAATGAACTTTTGTAGTTCTCGAAATTCAAGCCACAATTTTTAAGCAGTTCAACGGACTTTTCGTTGAGCCGACCCGATTTTTGGATCGCTATTTTTAATGTTTTCAAAGCTGGGAATTAATTATACTATAAGATAAACGGAGGTTCAATATTTCACGTAGAAACATCATTATTTGATCGCCACATGGTGGCGATGGTGCAGGTGCAAATGATGTAATGTGAAAACCTTCATTTCTATAGCTAACTTGTGGTGAGCGATGCAAATATATACAGTTATTTATAAATACCAAATCAAATCCTATCAAAACAGTAGTTTATCAATTTTGGGGATTTTCCGATCCGTTGTATTCATAAATGCCACCATCGGCAAATTGTTGTAGCTTTTTTAATTTTTTTCGCTGCTGAATGTATTGCAGGTTAATCAGCTCGGGATTGTCAAGGTCTTTATACCAAATCAGATAGTAGTGTTTCTGCCCCATGAATTGCTCTACCGTTTTAGGGAAATAACGGTGCGGCAGCAATTTAATACCTGTATGCCCGCTATGGAAGTAGATAGCTTCGGGCGCATCAGAATAAATAGGGGCGTCGGTTTTAAATAGTTCGGGATGCTGACGCATGTATTTCGTAATCTCGGAGTCTTTCCAGGTATCGTCTGTATAACCGGGGTTACCGTAATCGCATTGGTCGTCAAAGCGTTGGTAGTCTATCTTGTATAAACGGTATTCTATTAATAAAGCACTCAAGCCGAAAACGACATATATAGGAATCTTAATTTTAGGCCCCCAGCGTTTAGGCATGTGGATTATCCACCAGGTAAGTGCCCATATCATTGGGATATACATCGGTGCCAAAAGCCTGTCGTTAATGCGCTCGTACCTCGAAAAGGTCGATGACAGCACAATAAACAGCCCGTATATTAAGGAAAACGTGATGGCAATAACCAGGTAGTTGTTCAGGTTTTTGCGGAAGGTATGAAACCATAATGCTATCGTTAAGGCCACAATAGTAATAATACCCACGGCCAATGCCACAGAATCCGCCTCGCTTGGTATGGTAACCCAATCTACAATGGTACCGCCGAAGTAAATCATGTTTTGCCAAAATCCGGTAATTGATGCCTCACGCGGGCCGGTGCCGGTACCCGTCATTAAACGATTACGAATAAGGTTGGCTACCAACAGTGAGCAGGATATGGCACCAAACACAAATATTCGCTTCCATCTTTCTTTATAGGGGAAAGTGCTCTCAATCAATAACAATAAACAGCCGGTACCAATTACGGTTATACCTGCATAACGTGTTATGCAACTAATGCCTGCCACAAGCGCGGCAACCACCAGCGTTATATAAGTATGTGTTTTTAGATACTGAGAGAAAGTGATAAAAAAAGCAAATACCAGAAATATAAACAGCGTTTCGGACCATAAATAGGTATAGATCTGCAACAGGGCAGGGCTCAATATAATGGCGCCTAGTACGAGCCATTTATATAAAATGCTTTTAGCGGCAAAGTGCTGCATCAGCAAGCCGCTTATCAGTATCACGCCGGCAAAGAGTAAACCATCTATAACTGGCCCTGCCACAACGGGGTCTATGCCGCTTATAAAGAAGCTGAGGCCTAAGAAAACCGGGTAAAATATCGGGAAATCGACGATAGCATGGCCGTTAAATGTAGTTAGCGTACCATGCTCGTGCAGGCTGCGTGCCGCGCTGGTATACATAATAGAATCGGGCGATATGCCGATGCCATTATATTTGGTAAAAAGATAAATAGCATAATAACCAATTGCAGCTGCAATAACCGAATCGATATTTCTGAGATAGCTGTTTAGTTTCATGCTATTTATTAAAGCTTAGTCAATCAGGTCTAAAACGTCGCTGATGGGCTGGTCGCTGTTAATTAATATACCTTTAACACCTGCGGCGGTACCTGCTTCTACGTCGCGCTCACGGTCGCCGATAAAGTATGATTTAGATGGATCGATATTGTATTGCTCAATACCTCTTAACAATAAACCGGGTTTAGGTTTGCGGCAATCGCAATCGCCGGTAAAGTTAGGGTGATGCGGGCAATAGTATATATCTGTAAACTCAACACCATGTTCGGCGTAAAGTTTTTTCATATGGGCATGCATCTCAGCCAATTGTTCTTCAGTGTACCAGCCTTTAGCCAGGCCGCCCTGATTGGTAGCAACAATTAAAAGATAGCCCCTGTCTTGCAGTTCTTTAAGCGTAGCAAAGTTGTGCTCCAATACATGGAAATCTTCTATCTTACAAACGTAGTCGCCCATCTCCTGGTTCAACACACCATCGCGGTCTAAGAATACTGCTTTATTTTTTTCTAACATACCCGTTACAATTAAGCTGCAAAAATAGATTAATCATTTAATTAGTACTAAGAAGGTCTGCCTGATTGAGGATTTTTTATTTATACCTGTATATTGTTGTTAAATTAATATTAATTCTACTTACCAACTAGTTTTTGTTGCAACCTTTTTAAAAGTTAGGGCATGTTTTTAATTGTTTTTCGAAAAACGTAATTTCGTTGTTACACCTTTTTCAATTTTGGTTCTTTTGATATGGATTTAACTGATTGCCCCCAGCAGGGTTTGTACCGGCCCGAATTTGAACACGACTCCTGCGGTACAGGTTTTATAACCAATATTAACGGACATAAGTCTAATCAGATTGTCCGTGATGCCCTTACTATTCTCGAAAACATGGAACACCGCGGTGCTTGCGGTTGCGATCCCGATAGTGGTGACGGTGCAGGTATATTGATTCAATTACCGCACGAGTTTTTAATGGAAGAATGCTCGAACCTGGAAATGAGCTTACCCGAACCCGGAGATTACGGCGTAGGGATGATCTTTTTTCCGAAAGATTCGGTACTTAAAAAGGCTTGCCGCAATATTATTAGCAGTGCTGCCGAAAAATTAGGTCTTCACATGTTAGGTTACCGCAAGGTACCGGTTGATAATACCGTTATTGGCGAAACTGCCCGCGAAGCCGAACCTGATGCAGAACAACTGTTTATTTCGAAACCGCACAGTATTACTACAGCCGAAGCTTTTGAGCGTAAGTTGTTTGTATTAAGAAGATATATTAACAAAACAGTTTTAGAAACTGTACCGCAGGCTGGCGAGCACTTTTACTTTACCTCGCTATCCAGCAAAACCATTATTTATAAAGGTCAGTTAACAACATACCAATTACGCCAGTACTTTACAGATCTGGCAGATCCACGTGTGGCATCAGGCTTTGCCATGATCCACTCCCGTTTCTCTACCAATACTTTCCCTTCGTGGAAACTGGCTCAGCCGTTCCGTTTGATTGCCCACAACGGCGAGATCAACACGCTGACCGGTAACCTGAACTGGTTCTACGCAGGTGTTAAATCACTGGCATCATCTTACTTCACCAGCGAAGAAATGGAGATGTTATTGCCTGTGATCGACAATAACCAATCTGACTCTGCTTGCCTTGATAATATCATCGAGGTGCTATTACACTCAGGCCGCTCTTTACCACATGTAATGATGATGCTGGTACCCGAGGCATGGGACGGCAACGAGCAGATGGACCCTATTAAAAAAGCATTTTACGAATACCACGCTACCCTAATGGAGCCTTGGGATGGCCCTGCTGCTATCTCATTTACTGATGGTCGTTTAGTTGGTGCCTTGTTAGATCGCAATGGTCTGCGCCCGCTACGTTATGTAGTTACTAATGATAACCGCGTTATCGCTGCGTCTGAAGCCGGTGTATTAACCATCGACGAAAGCACGGTTATCAGCAAAGGTCGCCTGCAACCGGGTAAAATGTTATTGATCGATACCGTACAAGGTAAGATCATTAAAGACGAAGAAATTAAACAACAGATAGCTTCGCAGCAACCTTATGGCCGTTGGTTAGATAACTACCAGATCCGTTTAGAAGAACTTGCAGAACCGCGTGTTGCGTTTACAAGTCTTTCTGGCGAATCTATTTTCCGTTACCAACAGGTGTTCGGTTATAGCCGTGAGGATATTGAGGTGATCATCAAGCCAATGGCTATTGATGGTAAAGAACCTATTGGCTCTATGGGTACAGACGTGCCTTTGGCTATATTGTCTGATAAACCTCAGCACCTGTCGAGCTATTTCAAACAGTTCTTTGCCCAGGTAACCAACCCGCCGATAGACCCTATCCGCGAGCGTTTGGTAATGAGCCTTGCTACCTTTATCGGTAACAATGGCAACCTGCTCGACGAGGATAAAATGCATTGCCATTGCGTAAAGCTTAAGCATCCGATTTTAAATAATAACGAGCTGGAGAAACTACGCAGTATCGATACCGGTTTATTCCACGCTAAAACCCTGCAAACTTACTTTAAGGCCGATGGCCAGCCGGGCTCTTTAGAAAAAGGTATTGCAAGGCTTTGCCGCTATGCCGAAGATGCAGTGGAAGATGGTTTTGAAGTACTGATCCTTTCGGATCGTGCGGTTGATTCTGAGCATGCGCCTATACCATCATTACTGGCCGTATCTGCCGTACACCACCACCTCATTAAAAAAGGTAGCCGTGGCTCGGTAGGTTTAGTAGTTGAGGTTGGCGATGCCTGGGAAGTACACCATTTTGCAGCTTTATTATCGTTTGGTGCAAGTGCTATTAACCCTTACCTGGCATTATCAACAATTGAAAACTTGAAGGCAACCGGTGATATGGAAACCGATTTGCCTACAGACAAATTATACTACAACTACATCAAATCTATTTGCGATGGATTGTTGAAGATATTCTCTAAAATGGGTATCTCTACGCTGCAATCGTACCATGGGGCGCAGGTATTTGAGATACTGGGCTTAAATAAAGATGTGGTTAGCAAATATTTCTGCGGTGCTGTTACCCGTATAGAAGGTTTAGGGCTTGACGAAATTGCCCGCGAAGCTTTAGGTAAACACCGTATGGGCTTTAACCACTCTAAAGGCGAAACCCGCTTGCTGCAGGAAGGTGGTATTTACCAGTGGAAACGCAGGGGAGAGGCTCACTTGTTTAACCCGCAAACAGTACACTTGCTGCAACATGCAACCCGTACTAACGACTTCGCTGTTTACAAAAACTACGCGAAACTGGTTAACGAGCAAACCGAAAAGCATTTCACCATTCGTGGTTTGTTAGACTTTACACATCACCGCGAGGCTATTTCGATTGAGGAAGTTGAATCGGCAGAAAGCATCATGAAGCGTTTTGCTACAGGTGCTATGTCATTCGGCTCGATCTCGCACGAAGCGCACAGTACGCTGGCCATTGCCATGAACCGCATTGGCGGCAAAAGCAATACAGGCGAAGGCGGCGAGGACGAAATGCGTTACGAGAAAATGCCTAACGGCGACTCGATGCGTTCGGCTATTAAACAAATCGCTTCTGCTCGTTTCGGGGTAACGTCAAACTACTTGACTAACGCCGATGAGTTGCAAATTAAAATGGCGCAAGGTGCAAAACCAGGTGAGGGCGGTCAACTGCCAGGCCACAAGGTTGACGATTGGATTGCCAAAACGCGTCACTCAACACCGGGTGTGGGCTTAATTTCTCCGCCTCCGCACCACGATATTTATTCCATCGAAGATTTAGCCCAGCTTATCTTCGACCTTAAAAATGCCAACCGTGCTGCGCGTATCAACGTTAAGTTGGTATCTAAAGCAGGTGTTGGTACTATTGCTGCCGGTGTTGCCAAAGCACATGCCGACGTGATCCTGATTGCAGGTTACGATGGTGGTACAGGTGCATCGCCTATCAGCTCTATCAAACACGCTGGTTTACCTTGGGAACTTGGTTTGGCAGAGGCGCACCAAACGCTGGTACGCAACAAACTGCGCAGCCGCGTAGTGTTACAAGCGGATGGGCAGATGAAAACCGGTCGCGACCTGGTTATCGCAGCCTTAATGGGTGCCGAAGAATGGGGTGTTGCTACTGCAGCCCTTGTTGCCGGCGGTTGTATCATGATGCGTAAATGCCACTTGAATACATGCCCTGTTGGTGTGGCTACGCAAGATCCTGAGTTACGTAAACTGTTCAGCGGTCAGCCCGATCACATTGTAAACCTGTTCCGTTTCCTTGCCGAAGATATGCGCGAAATTATGGCTGAGCTTGGTTTCCGTACTATACAGGAAATGGTTGGCCGTGTACAATTCTTGCGCGTTAGAGATAACATCCAAAGCTGGAAAGCCAAAAAGGTAGATCTATCTGGTATTTTACACCCGGTAACCAACCAAAAAGGTTTAACACTTTACAACAGCGAAAGCCAGGATCACGGTATGGCCGAGATCATCGACTGGAAACTGTTAGAAGCTGCACAGCATGCTTTAGAGGATAAAACCCCAGTATTCGCTACGTTCGACGTTAAGAACATCGACCGTGCCATTGGTACCATGTTATCAAACGAAATCTCTAAGAAATACGGTTCTGCAGGCTTGCCTGATAATACGATCAATTTTAAATTCAAAGGCTCTGCCGGACAAAGCTTTGGTGCTTTTGCAACAAAAGGTGTTTCTTTCGAACTGGAAGGTGAAGCCAATGACTACGTTGGTAAAGGCTTATCTGGTGCACAGCTGGCTATTTATCCTGCTGCAAACGCAACCTTTACGCCAGAAGATAACATCATTATCGGTAACGTAGCTATGTATGGCGCTACCTCGGGCGAGTTGTTTGCACGCGGTATGGCTGGCGAGCGTTTCGCGGTACGTAACTCGGGCGCTACGGCCGTTGTTGAAGGTACAGGCGACCACGGCTGCGAGTACATGACCGGCGGTCGCGCGTTGATTTTGGGTAAAACAGGCCGCAACTTTGCCGCAGGTATGAGCGGTGGTATTGCCTGGATTTATGATGAGGACAAAACCTTCGCCGAAAACTGCAACGCAGAGATGGTGGATCTGGATCCTTTAGCTAAAGAAGACGAAGATCAGATTCTGACACTACTTAACAAACACGTGCATTTAACCCAAAGTGAGGTAGCCAAAAAGCTGCTGGCAAATTGGGGCGAAGCCAAACTTAAGTTTGTTAAAGTGTTCCCGAAAGAGTACAAGAAAGTTTTACAAAAATCAGAATTACAAGCTATCAGCAAATAATATGGGAAAGCCTACCGGATTTCAGGAGTTTAACAGAGAACTTCCTGGTAAAATAGCGCCCGAAGCAAGGGTTAAAAATTATAACGAGTTTGTTGGTCTGTATACTGCTGATAAGCTTAACGAACAATCGGCACGTTGCATGAACTGCGGTATACCATTTTGCCATTCGGGTTGCCCGCTTGGTAACATTATTCCGGAGTTTAACGATGCTGTTTACCGCAAAAACTGGGTTGAAGCGTACGAGATATTATCTTCAACCAACAACTTCCCCGAGTTTACAGGCCGTATTTGCCCTGCGCCGTGCGAATCTGCATGTGTGTTAGGCATTAACAAGCCGCCTGTTGCTATTGAGGAAATAGAGAAACACATTATCGAAATCGCTTACGAAAAGAACCTGGTTAAGCCAATGGCGCCGATCATCAAAACCGGTAAAACGGTTGCTGTGGTAGGCTCTGGCCCTGCAGGCTTGGCGGCGGCTGCTCAACTGAGCAAAGCTGGCCACGCCGTAACCGTTTACGAACGCGATGATAAACCGGGAGGCTTGCTGCGCTACGGTATCCCCGACTTTAAACTAGAGAAATGGGTTATCGATCGCCGTATACAGGTAATGGAGGCCGACGGTGTTGAATTTATCTGCAATACAGAAGTAGGTAAAGACATTGCCGCCGATGAGTTAACCCGCCGTTACGATGCAGTTGTTTTGGCAGGTGGCTCAACCATTCCACGTAATTTGCCTATCCCTGGCCGCGAGCTTAAGGGTACTTACTTTGCAATGGATTTCCTGAAACAGCAAAACAAACGCGTAAGCAGCACCGAAATTAAGGCCGAAGATATTTTAGCCACAGATAAAGACGTAGTGGTTATAGGCGGTGGCGATACCGGTTCCGACTGTGTAGGCACTTCAAACCGCCAGGGTGCAAGATCAATTCTTCAGTTTGAGTTTATGCCGCAGCCCCCAAAAGAGCGTACTGCCGCTATGCCTTGGCCAAGCTACCCTATGGTCTTAAAAACCACCAGCTCACACGAGGAAGGTGTTCAAAGACATTTCGGTATCAATACCAAACAGTTTTTAGGTGACGATCAGGGCAACTTACGTGCCTTGAAGGTGACCGATGTAACCTGGGAAACCGACTTTTTAGGTCGCCCAACCAAGTTTGCGGAGGTTGAAGGTTCGGAGCGCGAGATACCTTGTCAGCGTGTATTCCTGGCAATGGGTTTCGTAAACCCGCAATATGATGGTATGCTGGAAGCGTTAGGCGTTGAGCTTGACGAACGCAAGAATGTTAAAGCCAAAGAAGGCGTTTACCGAACCAATGTAAGCAAAGTATTTGCCTGTGGCGATATGCGCCGCGGACAATCTCTTGTGGTTTGGGCAATATCAGAAGGCCGTGAGGCCGCACGCAAAGTAGACGAGTTTTTAACCGGCCACACGCTTTTAGAAAGCAAGGAAGCCGTTAACTTTTACGAACAAGCGTTTTAACAACGGATTTAGTCAATCACTCTATAATTTCAGTAGTTTACCTGCGGTAGTCGGTCCCGGCTATCGCAGGTTTATTTTTGTCCAGTCCTGAAGCTTTTGCTTCAATTCCTCATAAGATTCTTTCACGGTTATGTATGATTCCTGGTCGCCGATCAGATAGATGCGTACTTCTTCTTCCGGGTCTTTATAGATCACGATAGAAGTTATATTGTCTACGTTGACTAATGTGTTGCGGTCGTTTTTGTCTAGTAGTTCGATGAAGTTTGCCATGGGAGTATAACAGAGCGAGTATCCAAAGGTTCTGTCAAATGTGAATTGCATCGTCCGGCGAAACAAAATTTTGTCACGCTGATACTAGAAGCCCCGAATTTGCAGGTCACTATTATAATTTGTTTTCCATTAGTAGGGGCAGGGTGATTTATTGTCGTTAGCGGATGTCACTTTTCTTTGACCGCCAAAGAAAAGTAACCAAAAAAAAGCTCGTGGCTGCTTTATTTTCTATGGAAGTCGGTGCTTGGGCAGGGATAGTGCTACCCGAAAATCAAGAGGCCACAAAAAAGAGGTGACATTAGGTCTGTTCTTGCAGTCAGTTTTGGACTTTCCAAGAGCGATGGCCCAGACAGAAAAGCGGGGCCGAGGGTTGGCATGCGTGGTGGAGCTTTTTTCTGTCTTGATCTTTTGGCTACTTTTGGATCAAGCCAAAAGTAGCTAGGCCTCCGCGGCTATGAGCGGAATAACATTCAATATATCACAAGACTGGAATAGTTACTCATTCGTTAATCACGACACCAACTCTGTAAGTAGGGGATTGCATTCCCATAGCTCGGGAATGGCTTTACTTCGGAATGACGCGAATTTAAAATGGAGGAGTTAATCCTTATCCGATTTGCTAGTCAACTTTAGAAAGTTATCGTACAATAAGCCTCCGAACGTTAGCGCTATCCAATTACAAATTGCCCACACGGCACCGAAGATTGGTGGGATCAAAATCGAAATTATCAATGCCTTGACGCCATAGGCTGGCGCACCGTTAAAATAGATAGCTTTAATATTGAAAAATGATAAAATGCCGCATAAAAGGGATAATGGAATGGCACAGAAGTTATAAGACCAAAACAGTCTTTTGAATGAGTATTTATTCATGAATTGATAAGATATTATTTAATATAGGACTACTTCTCACTCGGATTCCGCTTCCCACTTAACAACATCTCTACCATTTTCTCAACCCTTGCAACACGCGTTTTCTCTTGCTTGGCGCTGAGTACCCACACTACATATTCTTTTCGGTGCGAGTAAGCTAACTGGTTAAAAATGGCCAATGCACCGGGCGATTGTTGCAACGCTTCGAGTGCATCGGGTGGTAGGGTAACTTGTTTTTTATCTACATCTATGTAGGCCGAGTAATCGTTGGTTTTAATTTCGGAGTTACGAGAGGCAGATACCTTAACCTGGTCTTGGGGTTTAAAACGGAGGGCCGTCCAGATGTTGTTGATAGCGGCAGAAGCCACCGGACGAAGGTTATATTTAGCTGCTTCATCCCAACTGCCCATCATTTCCAGATCGGTAGGGATGGAGGTGTTCTTTTTAGGGTAGGTGAACCAGATCACAGTATCGTGTTTTAACGAAGACTGAACGGCCTTTAATACCTCGCCCAATTCTGCTTTGTTTTTAACAAACAGTTGCACGCCGTCCACCTTGCCGCTGCTTTCAAAACTAAGTTGCACACCCTCGGGCAGCGGGTCTATATAAGCAATATAATCTTCGGGAGCGTTAACAATAAGCCAGTGCGAGCCTGGCTTCATGAGCAGTTTTTTAACTATTGGGTTCATAATACCTGTACGTTACAGGTTCAATTTCGCAAAAAAATCCCAAAGTACAATGCCTGCAGAAACCACTATGTTAAAGGAATGCTTGGTACCAAACTGGGGGATCTCGATACAGTGATCAATGGTTGCCATTACATCATCGGCCACACCATTTACCTCATTTCCGAAAATAAGGGCATACTTTTTATCCTGCTCGGGTTCAAAGGTGTTGAGCATAATACTGTTCTCGGCCTGCTCTACGGCTATTATTACATAACCTTCCTGTCTCAGTTTTTCAACGGCGGTTAGGGTGTCTGTTTCATAAGTCCAGTCGATAGATTGGGTAGCACCAAGAGCGGTTTTTTCAATTTCCCGATGTGGGGGCTGGGCGGTAATGCCGCATAACACAATCTGCTCTACCGCGAAACCATCGCTGGTGCGAAATATCGAACCCACGTTGTGCATACTGCGCACATTATCCATTACCACTGCAACAGGTAGTTTGTCCTGTGCTTTAAATTCAGAAACAGATGGACGGTTTAGCTCGTCCAGTTTTAGTTTACGCATGCTTAGCCTCATTATACACGCCAACACCCATCCCGATCAACGAACTGTAAACGGAAGGGGCGTAGCCAATTTTTTGCGTGTAAAATTCGGTAATTCCTTTGGAGAATTCGTCAAAAGCATCCTTTTTTACCAAAGCGATAGCGCAACCGCCAAATCCGGCACCGGTCATGCGGGCACCTGCAACAATTTCTGGCTTTGTTTTGGCATAGTCGGCGATAGTGTCTAACTCAATACCGCTTACTTCATAAAGCTTACTCAGCGAGTCGTGCGAGGCATACATCAGCTTGCCAAATTCCAATAGATTATTGGCAGCAAGTTCGCGGGCGGCAAGTTTAACGCGGTCGTTTTCTTCAATAACATGGGTTGCACGTTTTTTAACGATAGGGTCGGTAATTAAATGTTCGTGCTGCTTAAAAGTGGCAGCATCAATATCGCACAGATGTTCTATATCGAGTTCTGTTTTTAAGGCAGCTAATGCCTGCTGACATTCTCGCACACGCTCGTTGTATTTAGATTCGGCCAGTTTACGCGGTTTATTGGTATTGATGATGGCCAGCAGATAATCGCCCAAATGGCAATCTACTGCCTCATATTCTAAAGTATCGCAATTTAGCATCAGGGCTTTTTCAGCTTCGCCGAAGGCAACTGCAAACTGGTCCATAATCCCGCTGTTTAAGCCAATAAAAACATTCTCTACCCACTTGGATAGTTTAACCAGTTCCAATTTGCTATACCCCGCGCTAAATAGCTGGTTGAGGGCAAAAGCAGTAACCACCTCGATAGAAGCAGACGAAGAAAGGCCAGACCCGATTGGAATGTCACCGTAATACAGCATATCCAGTCCTTGTAACTCGTGGCCATCGTTTAAAAAGTGGGTTATTACACCAAGAGGATAGTTAAACCAAAAGCTGTCTTTTTTTTGATAAGAAGATTGCAAAGGGATATCCAGTTGCTCTTCAAAATTTACACTTCTGAGCCTGAATTTACCTTCCGTATTGGGGGCAACCAGCAAGTAAGTACCAAAAGTAATGGCGCAGGGCATTACCAGGCCTCCGTTATAATCAATATGTTCGCCAATAAGGTTTACCCTGCCAGGGGAAAAAAAAGAATGCTGGGCATCGCTATTAAATAACGTTTTAAACTGTTGATGTAACTGGTCGATCATAATTGGTTTATCTCAAAGAAAACAAATATGTAAAAAATACTGTAAAAAATACAGTTATTCCGTTTCGATTTAAATTTTTATTAAACCACAAAGCAAACGAACATTGGTTATACTTGTTTAAACGCAATATAAACATCAATTTAACACTTACAATCATGACTCAATACCTTGTAACCGCATACGATTTTACAGATACAGAGGCGTTTAACCGCCGTACGAATGTACGCCCGCATCACCTGGATGGTGTGCGCGAAATGAAGGAAAAAGGAAACTTTATTATAGGCGGCGCTATGCTTAACGAAGAAGGTAAAATGATTGGCTCAACCATGATCGTTCAGTTTGAAACGGAGGAAGAATTGGAGGCCTGGAAAAAGAGCGATCCTTATGTTACGCAGGGGGTATGGGAAACCGTCGATATTAAACCCTTTAAAGTAGCAGAAGTGTAATATAATGGCCGCAATCTGCCGTTAACATATATATTACAATTGCTTTACTTTTTTGGCTAAACATAAAGCTTACTTCGGGTGTTTTTTAACCTTTAAACATCAAAGCAATGAGTAACGTGAAATTTGAAGAAACCTTTAGTATAGGCGGCGATTTAACCATCAACCGCCTTGGTTATGGCGCTATGCGTATTACCGGCAAAGGTATATGGGGGCCGCCGGCAGATAAAGACGAAGCCATCCGTGTTTTAAAGCGCGCCGTTGAATTGGGCGTTAACTTTATAGATACGGCAGATAGCTATGGTCCTTACGTGTCGGAAGAACTGATTGCCGAGGCCTTATATCCATATCCCGAAGGATTGGTTATTGGTACCAAGGGCGGTTTGCTGCGTACCGGTCCGGATGAGTGGCCGATAGACTCGAGTCCGGAGCATTTAAAAGAAGCCTTGGAAGGTAGTTTAAAACGCCTGAAACTGGATCAGATAGATTTATATCAACTACACCGAATTGATCCTAAAGTGCCTGCCGAAAAAAGCTTCGAGTTTTTACAGCAGGCGCAAAAAGAAGGTAAGATCAAACATATCGGCCTGTCTGAAGTAGGTGTAGATGATATTAAAAAAGCGCAAACCTATTTCGATGTGGTATCAGTACAAAATATGTACAGCGTTGATAACCGCAAATGGGAAGATGTTTTGGATTATTGTAAGGAGCAAAATATTGCCTTTATTCCATGGTTCCCGCTTAGCGGCGGCGGCAGTTTAGATGCCGTACAGAAAGTTGCCGACAGGCATAATGCTACGCTGCACCAGGTTGCTTTAAGCTGGCTGCTGCACCATGCAGATAATATTTTGCTGATACCAGGTACATCGAGCGTAGACCACCTGGAAGAAAATATGAAAACCGCATCTGTTGAATTGACAGAACAAGACATGGCCGAATTGGATAATTTATCGGCTTAAGAAATCTTATTAATATATATAATAGGAAGGGGAGAGGTGCCGGCTTTATGCTTGCACCTCTTTTTTGTTATCGCCAAACGCCTATAATAGCGCCCATAATAGTAAGCGTTACCACACTGTAACCACCGTTAACCAAAATGTAACGCCAGGATTTTAGCTCGAACAGGCTATGGATAGCGATAGCACTAAACGTCCATACACCGGCCAGCAAGCCCGCCGTGGTGCCCCACTGGATGTCTGTTTTGGGATCGTTTAGAAACATGGCCAGGTTAGCAGCCATAATCAACGAAAACAAGCCGGTTAAGCCGAATATCTTAACCTTATCTCCCCGGCGGCGAATGGTTTCTTCGTCGAGGCAACAATCTGCCATCCAAACTTTGCCAAACAAGGCAGTTGAGTACCACAAGCCGCCTACCATAAACGCGCTTAATGCTGCCACCAATACGGCCAGCCAGTTGATTGTGCTAATATCCATGAAGCTTATAATTAGTTATAGTAAATATAAAATAATTTTTATTTGTCGAAATATAATTATACATTCACTTCCACAAACCAAGAACCATCAGTTCCCTTTGAGACGATTTATTGCCATAATGCTTTTAGGAATCCACCTGTTTACAACAGGAGGATACTCTATTGTATTCGAATATTTCATCCATCAGTCTGATGTTCAAATGGTTAGAGAGATATACGATAGCAAAACCCAAAAGAAGCTTATCGAAATAAAAATACCTGTGCACCTGCCCGGTATGCATGCCTGGAACCGATATGAGCACATTGAAGGTCAGGTACAAGTAAAAGGTACTTTTTACAATTACGTACGCTTAAAAATGAGTGCGGATACAATGGCCATGCTATGTATCCCAAATACCGTTAAAACTCATTTGGTTAACGCCAACGTAATCTTAACCAAAGAAATAACCGACACGCCCATGAGTAAGAAAGGGCATGATCTGGTTAAAAAATCCATCGACCTACAGTATGTTTACCAGGCGTTAAACTACCAGTTTAGCGCTACCCCGGTATTCATTAAAAAAGAGTATAATAATACTTACTCATGCCTGCTTAATCCGTTTGTAGAAACGCGTGGACAGCCTCCCGACTTCCGTTGTTAATAAATTTCCGGTTTTGATCATTTAATGCTTTTACATGGCTTAATATGCCTTTGTAAATCATTTTTCCAGATCAACATTACAGATCCTTCATTTTTGCTTTATCGGTTTAATGTATTGCTGTGCTAATCATTTTTAGTGCTGGTTATATATTATTTATCTGCAGATGATATTATTCAATATATCTCTGTGAAGATGCTGTGCTAGTCAGGTTGTCGGTCTCTGTTCCCAATTTTTTATTACGATTTAACAACGGTTCGATTTTTACAATTTGAGATGAAATTTACTTTAAGAGTACTGGCAGTTTCTGCTTTATTTATTTGCGCATTATATTCTAATAACGTTTTAGCCCAAGGCTGTGTAGCTATTCGCAGCACCGGCGGTTTATGCTCTATGGACGAGCACCCCGACAGCATTACTACTTCTGGCGGTACCTGGCTGTTTAACAGCAATAGCCGTTACTACCGTTCTTTCAGGCACTTTATTGGGAAGGACGAACAAAAACAACGTATAGAGCAAGGTACCAACGTGATAAACCACTCTTACACGCAAGACCTTACCCTAACCAGGATCTTCAATCAACGCTGGTCTGTTTCGGTAGATGTGCCGATCCTGGCCAACACCCGTTCGTCATTATATGAGCATGGCGGTACCGAGCGCCACACTACCAGTTCATTTGGTTTGGGCGATATCCGCTTTACAACTTATGCATGGTTATTAAACCCGGAAAAAGCCCACAAGGGTAACATACAGGCAGGTTTAGGTATTAAATTTGCCACCGGAAACTATACTTATCAAGACTACTTTTACAACGTTGGACCTAATGGAACACGTCGTTTAGGCCCGGTTGACCAGTCGATCCAATTAGGTGATGGCGGTACCGGTATATCAACAGAATTAAACGCTTACTACAACTTTACCCACAATTTCGGATTGTACGGTAACTTCTATTACTTAATAAATCCACGCGAGCAGAACGGAACATCGAGCGCTCGTGGCGGCGTACCATCGGCAAGTGCAGTGGCTAATACCAGCGATGTAATGAGTGTACCCGATCAATTTTTGATCAGAGGTGGTGTGAGCTATGGCGTGTCAAAATTTGTATTTACAGCGGGTGTGCGCGACGAGTGTTTGCCATCTCGCGACCTTATTGGCGGAAGCGCAGGTTTCCGTAGACCAGGTTATATCATTTCGGCCGAGCCTGGTGTAACCTACAGGGTTAAAAACCTGTCTATATACTTATATGTGCCGGTTGCTGTTGTGCGCGACCGTACCGTAAGCTTTGCAGATCATATCACAACAGAACTAACCGGCAACCCGGCTCATGGCGATGCAGCCTTTGCCGATTACGTTATCAACGCAGGAATTACTTACAGATTAAAATAAAAGTTGTTTAATTGGTTTTAACAGAATAAGCCGGGGTTGAGCTCCCGGCTTATTAAAAAGTACTACAATAAGCAGGGGATGAGATCCCTGTTTATGAGGTTGGTTAATTTGGTAAACAAGCCGGGGGTGAGAGCCCGGCTTATTTAAAAGAAACTACAATAAACGAGAGTTGAGATACTTGTTTATAAGGTTGATTAATTGAAAAAATAACCCGGAGGTGAGAGGCCGGTTTATTAAAAACACAACTATATAGCGGGGGCGAGCCTCAAAATATTAGGTTGGTTAATTTGGTTAAAAGGCCCCGATATCATCGGGGCCTTTTGTTATTTTCAGCCTGATTGAATTGCTTAGAGGGTAAGTTCTTCGTAGGCCGCGGTAAGGCTGCGTTGTATGCCTTGACCTTGCCAGTCGGTTACGCCGGGTATAGCTGTTGCGGCTAAAATATCTTCGCGGGTTTTGCCTGCATTAATGCCGGCCTGTACAAACGCCGCAAGTTTTTCCATGTAATTTTGCATGGCCTTTAGGTCGTCCAAAGTGCCGGTTACTTTTTCAGGATCAGCCGCGTGGCCAAATACAAATAAAGTGTCTTTATCAAATTGTTTTTGTGCTTTCTCTAAAACCTGTGCCCAGTTTACTACAGATGCACCATACTTACGGTCAACATAAGGGAACATACGGTTAAAAACCAGGTCGCCGGTGTGTACAATATTGGCATTCTCAAAGTGGATCATACTGTCGCCATTGGTATGGCCTGCTCCCCAGTAATAGGTTTTGATCTTCTCGTCGCCAATTTTGGTTTTCCAGCGATCGGTAAAGGTAATATCCGGGTAAAGCTGTTTATCTTCAGTTTTGGCTTCTTGTGCCGTCGCTTTTTGATTTTTAAGCGAATTATCCTGCGCTACTACATGTTTGGCTAAACCTTTAAAAGAAATATTGCCCGAGGTATGGTCGCCGTGATGATGTGTATTAATTAAATATTGAAAAGGCTTATCAGATTGTTTTTTAAGCTCGGCAATCAGGTCATTAGCCGGAGCCGGAAATTCGGCATCAACCACCACAATACCATCTTTGTTAGATAGCCATGCAATAGTGCCGCCCTGCTCGGCAAACATGCCCACGTTTCTACGCAGTGGTTTAAACTGATAGGGAGCTGATTGTGCAAAAGCAGCAAAGCTTTTATTACCTGATAATGCTAAGGCAGCCAGCGAAAGGGCTGTTGATGAAAGAAATTTTCGGCGTTCCATAAGTCAATGCTAATATACGTTTGCAGGTGCAGATATTAAATAAGCATAATATAAATACATTGTAAATGTTTGATTACCATTAGCAAAGTTAAATGGCTTTATTAACTTAGGGAACCTCAATTAACCAATTTATGAAAAGCCTTTTAATTACATTAAGTGTATTGTTATGCAGTAGCGCCTTTGCGCAGCAGTTACCAACCCGTTGGGACGAACTCAGCGCAGTGGATTGGCCGGCAGCCCTCGAAAAATCATCTCAAACCTGTGTATTGCCTATCGGGATCTTAGAAAAGCACGGCCCGCACTCACCCTTGGGTAACGACCTGATCCATGTGCGCGAAATCGCAGCCCGTGTGGTGAAGAACGAATATGCTGTTGTATTCCCTGACTATTTTTACGGGCAGATAAACGAAGCCCGGCAGCAGCCCGGCACCTTTGCATTGCCCGGCGTGTTGATTATGCAATTGCTCGAAGCTACCTGCGATGAGATCGGTCGTAATGGTTTTAAAAAGATCATCATCATTAACGGGCACGGCGGCAACCCGGAGTTCCTGCAATTTTTTATGCAGAACCTGTTGAACAAGCGCCATAACTATGCGGTGTTTTTATACACGCCGGGTAGTGATCCGGAGTTTCAGAAGCAATATGCTAAACTGCGCAAAACCGATCCTTCGACAGATCTGCACGCAGGCGAGCGCGAAACCTCGACTATGTTAGAGCTTCGTCCAGATTTGATCCATGTAGAAAAAGGAACCGAACAGTCTGGTGCAGATCAAAAACGCTTGCCGTTAACAAATCTGTACACTCCGATTTGGTGGTATGCATCATACCCTAACCACTACGCCGGACAAGGCGAAAAAGCTACCCATGAGTTAGGCAAACTAATTGTAGACCATGAAGTAGCCGGCTTTACCGATGCCCTTAAGCAAGTAAAAGCTGACACTAAAACCTTGCAATTGCAGAATGAGTATTACGATAAGGTTGATAATTTAGGAAAGAATTAAGATAAACATCCAAGTTTTTTGTCATCCAGAGCGCTAGCGAAGGATCTTCTTCACCAGCATAAAGCATGCTTCGTCGACGCCAATGTATTTACGCAGAAGATTCTTCGCTAGCGCTCTGAATGACAATCTGATTAAACTCCCCCTCTCTGTCACAACAACATCACAAACTTCTCCGCCGTGCTTTTGTGTATATTAACTGCGTAACAATTGGCATAACGCTGTATCAAACGTAAAAACACAGAATAACGAGTGGAAAACATACTTCATATTGCTGACCTCAGCAAAACATACCAAAGCGCCGGCCGCACATTAACGGTGCTCGATAATATTAATTTTTCGGTAACTACGGGTTCTACCAATGCCATAGTTGGCCCATCGGGCAGCGGTAAAACTACCTTATTAGGGCTATGTGCAGGTTTAGACCGCTCCAGCTCCGGTTTGGTTGAGCTTAACGGCATCAACCTGGGTAACATGAGCGAGGATAAACGTGCGCAGGTACGCAACCAGTACGTAGGTTTTATATTTCAAAACTTTCAACTGTTACCTACGCTTACCGCACTAGAGAATGTGATGGTACCGTTGGAGCTGCGGGGCGAACGCAATATCCGCGCACGTGCGCTCGACTTACTGGATAAAGTAGGCCTGGCCGAACGCGGGCATCATTATCCAACACAGCTTTCGGGCGGCGAGCAGCAGCGGGTATCGCTGGCGAGGGCATTTAGCAATCAGCCTAAAATTTTATTTGCCGATGAACCGACAGGTAACCTCGATGCCGAAACCAGCGAGAAGGTAATTAAACTAATTTTCGACCTCAATAAAGAAGCCGGAACTACTTTGGTAGTAGTAACACACGATCTGGAATTGGCGGCAAAAACCCAGCGAATTATCAGGATTAAAGGCGGCAAACTGGTGTCGGACGAAAAAACGAACATCAATGCCTGAGCCGTATCAATTGGAGAAACCGCCGCTTAAACTGGGCTGGCTCTTTGAAATGGCCTGGCGCGACAGCCGTAAAAACCGGTCGCGGTTATTCCTGTTTATTTCGGCCATTATATTTGGTATCGCGGCTATCGTGGCTATTTATTCGTTTGGATACAACGTTAAAAAGGATGTAGACAACCAGGCTGCTACCTTAATTGGCGCCGACCTGTCTATCACCTCCAACAAACCGGTGGATGCTTCGATGCTGCAGACGCTTAATACCCTTGGCGACCGCAGATCGCAGGAGCGGAGTTTTGCGTCCATGATCTATTTCCCCAAAGGAAATGGAACAAGGCTGGTACAGGTACGCGCTTTGCAAGGCGAATTTCCATATTATGGAAGTTTGGAAACCACGCCAATTACAGCCGGGACTGATTTTAAGAATGGTAAAAAAGCTTTGGTAGACCAAACGCTGATGCTGCAGTTTAATGCGCAGGTGGGTGATTCGATCAAGGTAGGCAGCGTTACTTTTCTAATTGCTGGTACGTTAAACAAAGCGCCGGGTCAAACCGGTATTTCGGCGGGTATAGCGCCGATAGTTTATATCCCTTTACAATATCTTACCGAAACCGGGCTGATGCAAAAAGGTAGCCGCATAAGTTACAATTACTACTACAAATATGACCACGATGTAAATGTAACCAAGCTGATTAAGGGTCTGGAACCTAAACTGGAGAAGGCAAATCTGAACTATGATACCATAGATACCCGTAAAGAAAATACGGGCCGTAGCTTTGCCGATCTGACTAAGTTTTTGTCGTTGGTTGGCTTTATTGCCCTACTGTTGGGTTGCGTTGGCGTGGCCAGTGCTATCCATATTTACATTCGCGAAAAGATAGCTTCTATTGCCATCATGCGTTGTTTGGGTGTGCGGTCAACGCAGGCTTTTTTAATCTACCTGATACAGATCATCAGTATAGGTTTAATAGGGTCTATCATTGGTGCAGCCTTAGGTAGTTTGATCCAATATTTATTGCCGCTGGTTTTTAAAGATTTTCTGCCGATTACGGTTACTACAGATCTATCGTGGATGGCTATCGGGCAGGGCGTATTGTTAGGTGTAATTATCTCGGTGCTTTTTGCATTGCTGCCGCTTATTGCTATCCGTAATATATCGCCTTTAAATACGCTCAGAATGTCGTACGAAAGCGTCAATCTGCTGCGCGATCCTCTACGCTGGTTGGTATATGTATTGATTGTGGGCTTTATTGTAGTGTTCAGCTATTTCCAACTGGATAGTTGGCCGGCGAGCATCGCTTTTACCATAGGTATATTCATCGCCTTTTTGATTTTAACCTTAATAGCCAAACTGCTGATGTGGCTGGCCAAACTGCTGATAAGCAACTCATGGAGCTATTTATGGCGACAGGGTTTTGCTAACCTCTATCGCCCGAATAATCAGACGATTATCTTGATGGTGTCCATCGGTTTAAGTACTGCGTTTATTTGTACCCTGTTTTTTATACAGAGTATGTTGGTAAGGCAGGTGAGCGTTTCGGCTACAACCAATACAGCCAACATGATTTTGTTTGATATTCAGCCCACACAAAAACAGCCCTTGGCAGGTTTAACCACACAATATCATTTACCTGTAATACAGCAGGTGCCGGTGGTTACTACGCGCATTAATACCATCAACGGCAAAAACGCGGCGCAGGTTAAAAAGGATACCACGATACAAGTCTCGCCTCACGTATTTGCCAACGAATACCGGGTAACTTATCGCGATACCTTAACGCCGACCGAAAAGGTTATCGATGGCGAGTGGCAAGGGAAAGCTAAAGACGGAGCTGAAGTGCCGGTTTCGATAGAAGACCGCTTTGCCAAACGCAACCACCTTAAAATTGGCGACCATATTGAGTTTAACGTACAGGGTTCGCCTGTGAAAACGCTGGTAACCAGCATCCGCACGGTAAATTGGAACAAGATGCAGACCAACTTCCTGGTGGTGTTTCCTGCCGGGGTATTGGAAGATGCGCCGCAGTTTTATGCCATGCTTACGCATGTACCGTCCAAAGAGGTGTCGGCCAAATACCAGCAAGCGGTAGTGAAACAGTATCCCAATGTATCTTTGATAGATCTCGGCCAGGTATTAAGCATCCTCGACGAACTGTTGGATAAACTAGGCGACATTATCAAATTTATGAGTGGCTTTAGCATTATCACCGGTATTGTGGTGCTTATTGCTTCGGTACGGATCAGTAAATATCAGCGGATACAAGAGAGCGTTTTATTAAGAACCATGGGTGCAAGCCGCCGTCAGATTTTAGTGATCAGCGCATTGGAATATTTGTTTCTGGGCGCGTTATCGGCCTTAACCGGTACACTCATTGCCTTTGCAGGGAGCTGGCTGCTGGCTAAGTTTAGCTTCGATATTCCGTTCTCGGCAGATGTTTTGCCGGCGGGTGGCATATTTTTAGCTATCACTTTATTAACTATTACCATCGGCTTGCTGAATAGCCGGGGTATTTTAAATAAACCGCCTCTCGAGATACTTAGGGGCGATGTATAACTTGTAACAATGCATCAATTTAAGAAATGTGCTGTAGCCTTATTTGCCTTATTGGCAATGGGGTGCGGCGATAAAAAGACTTCGGATAATACTGCAACAGATACCGCGACTAGCAAACCTGCTACGAAGCAAGCTGCTACAAATACCAAAACAATACTGGTTTTTGGCGACAGCCTGACAGCCGGGTATGGCTTGGACGATGTGTCGGAATCCTTTCCCGGGGTGATTAAGGCACGCATCGACTCACTGAAACTGCCTTATAACGTAATTAATGCAGGTGTAAGCGGCGAAACTTCGGCAGGAGGGTTGAGCCGCATAGATTGGGTACTGAAACAAAAGCCCGATATATTTTTGTTGGAACTAGGCGCTAATGATGGTTTGCGTGGTAATTCCGTTCAGCAAACTATTGATAACCTGCAGGCCATAATCGATAAGGTAAAAGCTAAATATCCGGCAGCGAAAATTATTTTATTAGGAATGCAGGTGCCGCCAAGCATGGGCCAGAAATATGTAAGCGACTTCAAAAAAATGTACCCCGACCTGGCCGAGAAAAACCACATTGGTTTAGTGCCGTTTTTATTAGACGGCGTTGGCGGCAACCCGAAATTAAACCAGGCCGACGGCATACATCCCAACCCAACGGGCGCCAAAATTGTGGCTGAAAACGTTTGGAGGGTGCTGCAACCACAGCTTTAAATTGGAGCAGTGGTGCAATGTTCCACATGCACCACTGTGTTCCTACTTAAAAGTCATTTTAGTTATTATTGTAACATATTTATCTTATTATAAGTTAGTTGAGAAAATAAAGTTTAATGGCGTATTTTGCAGTGCACCACTTTTGCTGACTTTTAAGTTAGTAATTGACGATATGTTGTCAGCGAACCAAACTTAGTCGCCCATAAATTCCCAGGCACTTTTATAACCTTCCAATTGCTCTGCATAGCTAATGAAATCGGCATAGAAAGGCAGCTTAGAAAGGGTAGAACTATCGCCAATTACAACTAGTTTTTTGCGGGCGCGGGTCATGGCTACGTTCATGCGGCGAATGTCGGACAGGAAGCCAATCTCGCCATCGGTATTACTTCGTACCATGCTGTTGTAAACGATATCCCGTTCCTGTCCCTGGAAACTATCAATGGTGTTAACCGTAATTTTATCCTGGTGTAAAAGTAATAGTGGAAAGTCGGGCAATTGCTCTTTCAAGATCCTGATCTGTTCTTTGTAAGGCGATATCACGGCCACCGTCGGGAAATTATCCGCCGTATAATGTGCGTCCAGTTCGCCAAGCAAGTGATCTAGGTGTTTTAGTAAAAAAGCGGCTTCTTCCGGGTTGGTGCTGCTGGTACCTTCCAGTTTCTCGTCGAAACCGGCCCCCGCCGTATCAATAAAATGGAGGGCGGCATCGCCTTTAAATAATAGCTGGTGGGCTACAGAATCATTAGCCTTTAACTCCCCGTTGTAAAATATCTTCGACGAAAAGCCCATGATGCTTTCGTTCATCCGGTACTGCTCGTTTAATAAAACCACCGCTTCGGGGTGCAAGTCCGCGCATTTCTCTAAGAGGGTTGTGCTTAAACCGTTCCGTGCCGCCTCAGCCGATTTTATGGTAGGGGGGAGCTGGCAATGGTCGCCCGCCAGGATAACCTTTTGCGACTTTAAAATCGGGATCCAACAGGCGGGCTCAAGCGCTTGCCCGGCTTCGTCAATCACCACGGTATCAAACTTCAGCCCGCGGATGGTATAGTGGTTGGCACCCACAAGTGTAGCGGTAATTACCTGCGCCTTGGCCACTACATCATCAATAATATATTGCTCGGTTTTATCAACGTCGCGCATTATGCGGTGGGCTTCATCAAACAGGGCCTTGCGTTGGTCGCGCTCCGCCTTGCCGAAACTGCGCTTATACTTATGTGCCATGTTTTTGTATTCGGATGCCTGTTTCTTGAGTTTCTTAATCTCTTTTGTCATGGCATGATCGGCCATTTTGCTATCTAAGGTAAGTGACGTCAACCTATCGGATACCCTGGCCGGGTTACCAATCCGCAATACATTCATGCCCTCACCGGCAAGCTTTTCGCTCAACAGATCTACAGCCGTATTACTTGGTGCAACCACTAAAATCTGCTTACTGTTTTGCCCCCATAAGGCTTTAATAGCCTGCACAAGGGTAGTGGTTTTACCTGTTCCCGGAGGGCCGTGAACCACAGCCAGGTCATTAGCTGCAATAATTTTTTCTATCGCTCTTTGCTGCGATGGATTTAACCCTGTAGGTTTTGTAAATCCCGTTTCTGATCGAAACGAAGGCTGTTTTCCTCCCGTCAAAATTTGGATCAGCTTACCTTCCGCAGGCTTATCGGCAAGTAAACTTCCAAGCTTCAATGCATTCTGCATTTCATCATAGCTGTTATCATCAAACAACAAATCGATGCCTAGTTTGCCGTCGCGTGCCCAGTCGGGGAGTTCTTCGGTAAGTAAAGTTATTTTAAGCCTATTGCCACCCTGAAACGTAACAGTACCCTCAACCCGATCTTTTTTTGGGTCGAAGTTAGAGAACAAGGCTGCCGATGCGCCGAACCGCAACTGATGGCTCACATCCTGATGGGTTGTGCGCTCAACCTCTACGCTGATATAATCCCCGCGGCTAGGTTCTGTACCCCTAATGGCAATCGGATACCAAGTAATACCATTCATGCGGCGGTCGGCCACAGAAGCGGTTTCAGTTAGTTTCTGGTATGCGCGCCGGTCTTCATCACGTTCTGTTTTGAGGAGATTCAGGAGGTTTTTAAAGTAGTCCATTTTCGCAAAGATAGTGCGTACGTGGGTAAAACCAGATAAGGTGGCACATGTGTAAGCAATTTCTCCTTTCCTTTAAACCAACGTTAATAATGTTACAATGCTTTACAATATGTTAACACAGGGTTGATGATGCCATTATACAGCAGTTATTCCTTTGCGGATAAATTATCCCATAGATGAAAAAACTTCTCCCCCTGTTAATTCTTCTGTTTTATTCAACCGTTAACTTTGCCCAAAACATTGCGTTAGTAAGAGGTACTGTAACCGACAAACAGACTGGCGAACCTATGTTGGGCGCCGTTGTTACTTTAAAAAATAAATCGGGTTACTCCAAGTCAACCGGGACTGGTTTGGATGGTAGCTTTATTTTTAAGAACGCCCCTGCCGGCAATCTCGAGATCGAAGTTAAATATGTATCGTACCAAAAATACGAAACCAATATCGAGCTCGCTGCCAACGCCACCCGTTTTGTTAAAGTACAATTAGAAGCTAAAGTTAATAACCTTAACGACGTTGTGGTTACAGGCCATGGCAACCGCGAGAGCGATCAAAGCGCCCGTAAACTGGAGCAACGCTCTGATCAGGTTTTAAACGCGGTATCTGCCAAAACTATTGAAGTATCTCCGGATATTACCGTTGCCAACGTTACGCAACGTGTATCGGGTGTTTCAATAGAGCGTAGCAACAACGGCGAGGGCCAGTATGCTATTATTCGTGGTATGGAAAAACGTTATACCTATACCTTGGTAAATGGCTTTAAAATTCCAAGCCCTGATAACAAAAATCGTTACGTACCCTTAGATATCTTTCCTGCCGACATTATTGAGCGCCTGGAAGTTTATAAATCGCTTACCCCAAATATGGAGGGTGATGCAATTGGTGGCGGTATTAACCTGGTGTTAAAAAACGCACCAGACGATTTTACCATGAAGTTTAACCTGGGTACCGGTTTATCGCAAAGCGTTGCCGACAATGGTTTTACCAACTTTGGTAACAACGATAAAACGTTCCGCTCGCCAAGGATCAACAATGGCAATAACTACAATGCCAGCATTGGCGATTTCTCTAACAATCCGCAACATTTTACCAACTCTAAATTACCATTGGGTACTATCGCGGGCTTGAGTGTAGGAGGCCGTACTGCCGATAAAAAGTTTGGTGCTTTGGTATCGTTGAGCTATCAAAATATCTACAAAAATACTAATGGTGTTTTCTTCCAAACAGATGTTGACCCTGTTAGCAATGCCCCACTAGTTACAGACATTCAGAGCCGTACTTACAGCACACAACAACAACGTACAAGCGCTATCGGCCGTTTCGATTATAAATTTGACCGTAATAACCACGTTGATCTGAATGCTTCGTTTATAGACCTGGCACAGAATCAATATCGCTATGTATCTGATACCAGCTTAAACCTGGCGCGTACAGGTATTGGCCAGGGCCGCGTTACCGAAAACCCTCGTAGCGACCGTATGGTGCAAAAGATCTATAACTTCCAATTGCACGGCGACCACAAATTAGCCGATAACTTCAGCGTAAACTGGACTGGTATCTACTCTAAAGCAACTGCTAATGAAAACCGTTACCAATTGGCGTTAATCACCGGCCGTACTTTACAGGCCGATGGTTCTGTATTGCAGCAGCCGGTTACTATCGATGCTTTAAAAGGTCAGACCCAAACTTTCGCTTACAACTCAGATCAGGATAAAAGCGGTTTCTTAAATTTTGTTTATACGCCAACCATTGCTAATACTAAAGTTGAGTTTAGCGTAGGTGGTATGTACCGTAACAAAACCCGTAACAGTACTTATGATCAGTATACTTTAGGTTTACCGTTAACACAGTCAACCCAGTATTATGACGGTAATATTGATCACAACACCTTTATCGTGTCAACGCTGCAAGGTACTCCTTCAGATCCGCTTAACTATGATTTTACAGAAAACGTAGGCGGTGCGTATGGTCAGTTTAAATTTACTACCGGTAAATTACAGGTATTGGGTGGCGTTCGTTATGAGCACACTGATCAAAACTGGGTAGATGCCTTGCCGGTTACCCAATTAGGTAAAACAGGTTCGATTAAGTACTACGACTTTTTACCAAGTTTAAACTTAAAGTACATGCTTGATGATAAACAAAACATCCGTGCTACTTACTACTCGGCCATTAGCCGCCCTAACTTTTACGAGTTAATTCCGCACACTACCGGCGATCCTGATGCGGATTATCAGGAGGTGGGTAACCCTTACCTGAAACATGCTACTGCGGATAACTACGATTTACGTTACGAGTTTTTCCCTAAAGCATTGGACCAGTTCTTAGCTGGTGTGTTTTACAAACGAATTGAAAACCCTATCGAATATGCTTTGGTTAAACAAAGTTCATCTTTAGACTATGTTTCGCAAGCGGGCAACTTTGGTACTGCACATAACTATGGTTTCGAGGTAGATGTTACCAAATATGTTCGTCACTTCGGTATCCGCGCTAACTATGCCTTTACCCAATCTAAAATCACCACTACTAAACGTGAGGATTATAAAGATGCCAACGGTAACAACACCTTCCGCACGGTTGATCAAAGCCGCCCGCTGCAAGGCCAGTCTAAAAACATCGGTAACATCTCGTTATTATACAAAGACGTTAAGAGTGGTTTCGATGCACAGATCTCAGCAGTTTACACCGGCGAGCGTATCAATAGTGTATCGGCTTACTTAAATAATGATGTATGGCAAAAAGGCTTCACCACGTTGGATTTCTCGGCAGAGAAAAGGGTTTATAAAAACCTTTATATCTATGGTAAAGCTACCAACCTGTTAAACACACCATACAAATTGTTTATCAAATTGCCTTACCCTCCACTGGGTAAACCAGGTGCGAGCGGCCAGGCTATTGAATACCAAACTGCAGGCGAAAACACCTTTGTACGCCGCGATACTTACGGACAATATTACATACTTGGTTTACACTACAAATTATAATTACACGGACAATGAAAAAGATATTAATTCAATTAACCGCAGTATTTAGCCTGGGTGTAATGCTAAGTGCCTGCCACAAAGCCGAAGTGGTTAACATTTCGCAGCCGCTTGTTTCTACCGCAAACGGTATTAAATCAGATACCTTATCCGGAACGGTAAAGGGTACCATGCTTGCCGGCAAAACTTATTACGTTAAAAGCGACGTAACCGTTAACGATGGCGATACGCTGATGATGCAAAGCGGCGTGCACCTGATTATTTTAGGCGACGGCGCAACCCCGGCCAGCAGCCCGGAGATTTTTATGCACGGTACTTTTATTAGCTTGGGTACTAAAGATGCACCTAACTATATCACCGTAAAAAACGCCGCCGACCTGCATACGCAGGCTGCAGCGCAGAACTATACAAACGTGTTTAAAGGCTGGTGGGGCGGTATAACCTGTACCCCGGCTGCACCAACCCCAAGCAAGCCAAACCCTGCCGGTGGTGATGCCATTATTAAATGGACGCATATTGAGTTTGGCGGTGCCCCAGCAGGTACTAATGATGATCAGTCGTTCTATGCTTCTGGCGACCCTCGCTATAACATGTACTTTGCCAACATTACTAAAAACCTCATCATCGAAGATTCGTGGTTCTTTGGTTCTAAAGATGATAACATCCGTGTATCGGGCGGTAAGATCAGCATTATGCGTAACACCTTCGAACTTTGCGGTGGTGTAGGCGGCGAGTTTTTCAATATGAAGAGCGGTACCGTTGGCGATTTAGCTTACAACATGTGCATTGGCGCAGCTACCAACTCGTTAAAAGCATCGGATGCCGGTACTACCGGTACGCAGTGTAATGTAAATATGTACAACAACACTATGGTTAATGGTGGCTATCGCCAAACCAAAACCGGCCGTGGTGGCTCTATAGATTATGAGAAAAGTGCCCGTGGAAGTATGTACAACAACTTGGTTGTTAACTGCCGTTTCGGTCCGCGTATTACCAGCGATGCCGATGTGGTTAATATTAAATACAACAACCAGTACCTGTACGGTTATTCGCCTGCTATTGTAGCCCAGTTTTACTCGGTTGATGGTGTGGGTACTAAACAGTCTGGCGATATCATGTCAACAACCCCACAGCAAAACGATCCGAAGTTTTACGGTTATGATGTAAACCAGTACAACTTTACAGCTAACCCAGGCCCAATTAGTGCCAACCTGCAGCCTTATGCAGTTATTGGCATTGGTACCAGCAACTTTAAGCTGCAAACCTCGTCGCCTGCATTGGGTAAAGGGAAAACCGATTTTTCGCCTATGATGGCTGTGAAGACCACAGGCGATTTTGGTACAACAATTACACTTCCGGGTAAAGATATCGGTGCTTATCAAAACGATGGTACAGGTAACCAACACTAATTATCAGTAAAGTTTCATACTAAAACCCGGGAGTACGTTTAGTGCTCCCGGGTTTTTCATAAACGCTATATTCGTACACCTTTTTTATGACGAAGATATTCAACCTTCTTTTGCTTTGCAGCGCCATTAGCACTGCTGCTCTCGCACAAAACTGCCCCGATAATTTTTTGGGTACCAAAACACTTTATCCTACACCGAATGAGAAATATACCCCAGGACCAAAAGGTTATGAGCCGGTGTTTATAAACTATGTTGGCCGCCATGGGGCAAGGCATTTAACTAAAGAAGTAAAGGTTGCCTATACCTATGGTTTACTGCAAAAGGCAGACAGCGCCGGGGCTTTGACACCACAAGGCCAGCAACTGAAACAGATGATAACCCGACTGGAAAAGGTGGAAGGTGTGGATACTAAATCTATCTCAGATGAAGGCCGTACCGAATTGCAGGACATTGGCCGCCGCATGTACGCGCAGCAAAAAACCATATTTGACAAACAGTTAAATCTGAATGTGGGTATTACCAAGGAAGTACGCACCAAACAAAGTGCCGATGCTTTTTTAAGCGGGCTGAAAGAAGGATTAAAAGCTGAGCCAACTATAGACAGGTATAATGATGATACAAACCTGCGCTTTTACGATGCATCACCAGCTTATTTTGCTTTTGAAGAAGGTGGCCCCTGGTTGCCGCTAATGGTGTCACTTGAAAAAACAGAACGCATTGCCGAAGTAAATAAAGCACTTGCTGGTAGAATGTTTACTGCCGATTTTGCGGGTAAACTATCAGCCAGCCAACTGGACAAATTTGCAGGTGATGTTTTCGGGTTTACAACGATTGTTTATTCGTTGAAAAATGAGATCAGCAAGGCTGGCTTTACGCCGGATGAATTGAACTTCAAGGCGTTCTTCACTTGCGATGAGCTACAACACCTTGGTAAGGTTGACGTTGCCGACGATTTCTTCAAAAAAGGACCTGGCATAAACGCTAACGGCATACAAGTACGCATTGCAGCACCACTGCTGGTAAACTTTATTAAAACGGCTGATGAGTTTATGGCGGGGGGTAAATATAACGCCCAGCTTCGTTTTGCGCATGCTGAAACCATCGCGCCTTTTGCAGCATTGTTAGGTATTAGCACTGCTGATAAGCCAACTACAGATATTAAACGAATTAACATAGATTGGAAGCCGGCGCAAGTTGCACCCTTAAGTTCCAATATCCAGTGGATTTTCTATAAAAAAACAGGCAGCAACAATTACCTGGTTAAAGTACTACTCAACGAAAAAGAAGTACGTATTACGGGTTTAAAAAGCACCACTTATCCATATTATCAGTGGAATGATATGAAAGCCTTTTATACCAAAAAGCTGCACGGGTATGGTGTAAATCTTAACGATGACATGCTGAAATACCTGAAAGATTTAAAGCAATAGATTTTGTTCGATATTAATCACAAGCCGTAACACCAACTGTTACGGCTTTTTTGTTGGCTTTTGGTAATTTTAAGGTAGAGAGCAATTAATTTCGGCTGTAGTAACTAACTTGCGGCGCAGACGATGATCTTTGTTATTACAAAGCGGTATTGCCCAAACAAAACCGGTATCGTAGCATTATATCAGTGAAATCATATTACAATCTGTGTAATCGAATAATAAGATGATCAAAACCGTTTTTATTGCCAGTACAGAACCTCACGCCGGAAAATCAATTGTATCCATTGGTCTTGTAAATACGCTCCTGGGCAAAGCGCAAAAAATTGGATACTTTAAACCCATCATCAGCCAGAGCCAGTTTGAGCAAAAAGAAAATCATATAGATTCTATTGTAAGTTACTTCGATTTGCCTACTACCTACGAAGATACCTACGCCTTTACCTGGCAAGACGCTATGCGCCAGATGGAAACGGAAAGCCAGGGCGAAATGATAGATACCATTATCCGCAAGTTTAAATATCTCGAAAATAAGTATGATTTTACCGTAGTTGAAGGTACCGACTATATGGGCGAAGGTGTTGCGTTTGAGTTTGAGATAAACATTCAAATTGCCAAAAACCTGCGTGCCCCAGCCATATTGGTTGTTTCGGGCGAGGACAAAAGCACGGCCCAGGTGGTGAATGGCGCTTTAACCGCCATCCATAATTTCGAGGCACGCGAGGTGCAGGTTTTAGCACTGATAGCCAATAAGATAAACCCAGACAGTGCGAGGGATGTAGAAGAGTTGCTTCGTCAGCAATTGCCCGCTGAGATATTACTTGCTGTTATCCCCGCCGAGAAGGGTTTGCAAAGCCCTACCATGAAAGAGATCAACCAGAAGTTGAATGGTAAATTGCTTTTTGGCGAAAACTACCTCAGCAACCAGGCCGATAATTTTGTTACCGGCGCTATGCAGGTACCTAACTTTTTGGGCTACCTGAAAGAGAACGTGGTTATCATTACCCCGGGCGACCGCGGCGATATCATCATTAGCGCATTGCAAGCTAATTCATCAACAAGTTACCCTAAAGTATCGGGCATTATCCTTACGGCAGGTATGGAGCCGGAAGAACCGATCATCAGATTGATTAACGGTTTGCAGAATGTGGTGCCAATTATCGCCGTTGAATCTGGTACGTTCCAAACCAGTAACGAGGTTGGTGCTATCCGTTCAAAAATTACACCCGACAATACCAAGAAGATCCAATTGGCTATAGATACCTTTAACCGCTGCGTAAATATTGGCGAACTGGACAAACGACTGGTTACCTTTAAGCCATCTGGAATTACGCCTCGGATGTTCCAGTACCAATTGACCGAATGGGCCAAAAGTTCTAAAAAGCATATTGTACTACCCGAAGGTAACGACGAGCGCATTTTGAAGGCTGCAGCCCGCCTGATGAACCAGGGTATTGTAAACCTCACCATACTGGGCGATATTACCGAAATAACCGGAATTGTTAATCGCTTGAATATTGACCTCGACCTGAGCACTGTGCGTATTATCAACCCGGCTTCAGACGAGTATTACGACGATTATGTGAACACCCTTTACGAGTTGCGGAAAAATAAGAATGTAAACCTCGAAATGGCCCGCGATTTAATGACCGACGTATCTTACTTCGGCACCATGATGGTTTATAAAGGCCATGCCGATGGTATGGTTTCGGGTGCGGTACATACCACCTTGCACACCATCAGGCCGGCATTGCAGTTCATCAAAACCAAACCGGGTATTTCGGTGGTGTCATCGATATTCTTTATGTGTTTGCCAGATCGTGTTTCGGTATTTGGTGACTGTGCGGTTAACCCTAACCCGACAGCCGAGCAACTTGCCGAGATCGCCATTTCGTCTGCAGAAAGCAGTCAGCGTTTTGGTATTGAGCCACGGGTGGCTATGCTTTCTTATTCATCGGGTACCTCGGGCGAGGGTGAGGATGTGGAAAAGGTCCGTCGCGCTACCGAGATCGTTAAGAGCAAACGTCCGGACCTTAAAGTAGAAGGCCCTATACAGTATGACGCTGCGGTAGACCCAGTTGTAGGTAGCAACAAACTACCCGGATCTGAAGTTGCCGGCCAGGCGAGTGTATTGATCTTCCCGGACCTGAATACCGGTAACAACACTTACAAAGCCGTACAACGCGAAACCGGCGCACTGGCCATTGGCCCCATGTTGCAAGGTTTAAATAAACCGGTAAACGACCTGAGTCGTGGTTGCACGGTCGATGATATTTTTAACACGGTAATTATTACCGCCATACAATGCCAGGACAATCAGTAAACCTTTAAAACGCAATTGAAGTGAATATTTTTGTAATTAACTCAGGCAGTAGCTCTATCAAATATCAGTTATTTAAAATGCCGTCAACCAGCCCTATTTGTGTTGGTTTGGTTGAACGTGTAGGTTATGGCGATGCCAGTATTACCCATAAAACCTACATCGACGGCGAGGAAAAATCAATAACTCAAACTATGCCTATCCCAGACTATGAGACAGGGCTGAATGAGGTAAACCACCTGCTTACCGAAACCGGCGTGGTTAAAGATGCTTCGGAAATAACTGCGGTAGGCCACCGCGTGGTACATGGCGGCGAGCGGTTTACAGAACTAACTGAAATTACACCAGATGTAAAAGAAGAGCTTCAGCAAACCTTTCAATTAGCGCCGTTGCACAACCCGTCGGCCTATAAAGGGATTGAGGTGGCCGAAACTATCTTTACCAATGCTAAGCAATTAGCGGTATTTGATACAGCTTTCCACCAAACGCGCCCAGCTAAAGCTTACCGTTTTGCGCTGCCTACTACTTATTACACCGAGCAGCATATTAGGGGATATGGTTTCCATGGCACCAGCCACAAATATGTATCGGAGCAGGCGGTTGCTTATTTAAACAAGCCCGATGCTAAGCTGATCTCTATTCACTTAGGTAACGGTTGTAGCATGGCCGCCATTCAAAATGGTCAGTCTTTGGATACCAGTATGGGCTTCGGTCCGCTGAGTGGTTTGATTATGGGTACCCGTACGGGCGACATCGACCCAACTGTTATATTTTACCTGGTTAACGAATTGGGTTATACCATAGATCAGGTTAGCGATTTGGTGAATAAACAAAGCGGTATGCTTGGTCTTACAGGCTTAAGCGACATGCGCGACATCACCAAAGCGATTGAAAACGGTGATGAGAATGCCAAACTAGCTTATGATATGTACGCCTACCGCATTAAAAAATTTATTGGCTCTTATGCGGCCGTGCTTAACGGTTTAGATGCCATTATTTTTACAGCTGGTGTTGGCGAAAACGACGCCCAGGTACGCCAGCTTACCTGCGACGACATGCAGTATCTAGGCATCTATATCGACCGCGACAAAAACTACACCCGTCAACCAGGCATCCGCGAAATTAATATTCCGAATTCGCCGGTGAAAATATTAGTAGTTCCAACGAATGAGGAACTGGAAATTGCCAACCAATGTTATGAGCGGTTGAAGTAAGGTTGAAAAAACAAGAATATGTCATTGCGAGGAACGAAGCAACCTCGTAGCTATGCAGATCGAATAACTATGTACACTACGAGGTTGCCGCGCTACGCTCGCAATGACATATTTTAGATATTCTCCATGCAACCATAACATCATAAAAGTCGTCTATGATAAAAACATACCTATGACCATGCAACTTAAAACCATCCTTTTCTCCGCACTACTACTTTGCATTTGCAGCTACACCTTTGCACAGAGCGATTTTTCTAACTCACCAGATAGTGCCAAATTTATTGCTACAGACATTGATAATTTCTGGAAAGCCTTTGATCAGTTTAAAAAGGACACTACTCAAAATCCGTTTGGCCCGGGTTACATTGCCATTGGCAGCAAAGGCATAAGCGGCTTTACACCCGATCGGATTCAAAATGCCGACCACCTTTTTAAGATGGTAAAGAAGCGGCAGAACGATTATGCTAAAGTGCGGGAGAGCACGCTGAAAATAAAGTTGAAAGAAAAGCAATGCCGCAGCACGTTTTATGCCTTGAAGTATTTGTATCCCGAAGCTAAGTTTCCCCCTGTTTATTTTGTTATTGGCGCTTACAATTCGGGCGGCACATCTGGTAAAGAGGGGTTGTTTATCGGGGCTGAAATGCAAACCAATGTCGATAATATACCATATATCGTAGCGCATGAGCTTATTCACTTTCAACAGACTTTTCCCGAAAGCGGAAGCCCGGCATTATTGCAGCAAAGTATAATAGAAGGAAGCGCAGACTTTTTGGGCGAAATGATATCTGGTACCCGCGGAGATGACGAAGCCAATAATTACGGCGACGCTCATGCCGATGCACTTTGCCGTGAATTTGTTTCAAAAATGAATGGTACCGATTACCAGGATTGGCTTTACGGAACTTCTAAAAAAGACGATCGCCCGAATGATCTTGGTTACTGGATAGGCTATAAGATAACCGCAGCCTATTACGCCAAAGCGAAAGATAAAAAACAAGCCATACACGATATTCTCAATATTAAAGACTATCCGGAGTTTTTAAAGAAAAGCGGGTATTTGGATAAGTATTTGAAGTAGATATTCTTAGATATCTGCCTTGATTTTTAGTGAACAATTAATTAGCTCCCGTCGTCCCGAACTTGTTTCGAGAACCCACGTGTTAAGTAGAACAACAGTCCGGGTATAGACTTTTCCCGTGGGATCCTGAAACAAGTTCAGGATAACGTATCGCAGATTGATCTTAAATATCAATATTCTCCAGATACTTATACCCACTACCTGTATTGATCATCAAAACCTGTTCGCCATTTTTTATCCATTGCGAAGCTTTTAGTTTCTTGAAGGCCTGCCAAAGGGCTGCACCTTCCGGCGCAATGAGCATGCCTTCGTAGCGGGCAATCTCTTTGAGCGAATGGCTCATTTCAGTGTCGCTGATGGTGAGGGCGGCACCTTTGCTTTCGCGCAGTACGTTTAAGATCTGTTTATCGGCATAAGGTTTTGGAACGCGTAGTCCGTTAGCAATGGTAAAGCCGCCATCCGCAAAATCAGATACTTGCTTACCTGCATTAAACGCCGCTACGATACCATTACAGCTTTCAGATTGTACAGCCACCATGCGGGGGCGTTTACTACCTATCCAACCCATTTGTTCCATTTCGTCAAAAGCTTTCCAGATGCCGATAAGCCCGGTGCCGCCGCCGGTGGGGTAGAGGATGACGTCGGGTAATTGCCAGTTAAACTGTTCCGCAATTTCGTAGCCCATTGTTTTTTTACCTTCCAGGCGATAGGGCTCCTTGAGGGTTGACACCTGAAACCAATTGTTAAGCAACGCATGCTCGTTAATCAGTTTACCGCAATCGCTGATGTTGCCATCTACTTCTAAAAGTTGGGCACCATAAAGGCGACATTCGTCTTTAAAAACCTGCGGCGTTTGTTTTGGCATGTATACTATAGCCTTAATGTCGGCACGTGCGGCATAGGCGGCTAATGCGCCACCTGCATTACCGGCTGTGGGCGTAGCAATAGCTTCTATACCCAGTTCTTTGGCTTTAGAAACCGCGGCGCTAATGCCCCTCGCTTTAAACGAGCCTGTCGGGTTGCCCGCTTCGTCTTTCCATAATACCTCATTATCCCCGGCAAATTTATTGAGGTTTTGTAAGGGAATAATGGGCGTAAAGCCTTCGCCGAGCGTTACAATGTTTTTATCATCCGTAACGGGTAAAAACTCCTTATAACGCCACATAGTAGCTGGGCGGCCTTGTAAAACAGATTTGTTTATGCCAGTAGTTAAATTGTATTGCGCGAACAACGTAGAGCGACAGGCCGGGTTAATACAAACGGTATTGATAACCGCAGCATTATGCAGCGTACCACATTCGGGGCATTTAAGGTTTGTAATCAGCGAATCTGTTTCCAGGGCAATAGGGGTATTCATCGGGTTAAATAGCTGTTGTATTTTATTAACGCTTAAAAAATGCAGGCGGTTGTTTTAATTCAAATTATTTGGTTGCGAATATATCGCCTGTGTTCCAGGTTGGCCTTGCCGGGGCTTGTGCCACCAGGTAGCCGATCAGGAAGTTAAGCTGGGCGTATTTTTTGCCCGCCTCGAAATCAAAAATGCCATTAATATCGTCCTGCGGTTTGTGGTAGTATTTGGCGCGCCATGTTGCTACAAAATCGTTCAGGTTGTTTTTGCCGTCGGCCGTTTTGCTGCCATATTTAATATGCAAGGCCGGGATACCTTGTAACACAAAACTATACTGATCGCTGCGGGTAAAACGGGCCTGCTTGGGCTCCGGGTCGGGTTCAACGCTGAGGCCGAAATAATCTGCAGCTTGCGCCACCTGTTTCTCTAATGAAGAGTGCTCAGCACCCAGAGCGGTAACCGAAAGTAGCGGCGCGATAATAGTAGGCATATCGGTATTAACATCAGCTACTAAACTTTTAACCGGAACGGTAGGGTGTTTGGCAAAATAGTTAGAGCCCAGGTCGCCGAGTTCTTCACCTGTGACTAATACCACCAGTATCGAGCGCTTCGGTTTAATCTGAATGTTCTTATAAATCTTGGCAATGCTTAGCACACTGGCCACACCCGATGCATTATCATGAGCGCCATTGTAAATTGAATCGCCCTCGATAGCAGGGCCGATACCCAAATGATCTAAATGCGCACTATGAATCACGTACTCATTCTTTAATTTAGGGTCAGAGCCTTCTATTTTACCAATAACGTTATAACTCATAATGTCTTCGTAAGTGGAGCTTAACGATGCGCTGGCACTTGCTTTTAATGCGAAGGAGGCCGGCGTTCCGGCTTTTAATTGCGGTAAAATCGTTTTAAGGTCCTTGTCTGCCTGACTTAGCAAAGCATTAAACAACGCATAATTAATAGAAGCGTATAAGCTCAATTGCTTAGAATAATAAGTGCGTGATACCGATACAGCGCCTTTATCGTCCATAATACTGTAAACGCCTCGGCTGATGTTTGCCATGCGCGCAGTAGAATCAGTAGATGCCATAATTACGCCCACCGCACCATGCTCGGCAGCAACCTTCAATATCTGGGAAGCGTTCATCACATGCGCCGATACTGAAGACTGGAATTTCTCCGGCGCGCCACGGGTAATGATCACAATTTTGCCTTTAACATCCATCCCGGCGTAATCATCGTAGCCTAAACCTGGTTCGCTGATGCCGTAGCCAACAAATGCCAGCGGAGCATTTACGCTAACCTTTGGCAAAACTGGGTTAGGGTATATTACATAGTCCTTACCTTTTTTGATGTCAGTTGTGTTTGCAGGGCCATTGCTTAGGCTAAGGGCGGCATCGCCGATAAATGCTTTACGCAAACGTACTTTCTGCAGCCAGCTATTGCTCTCGCCAGCAGGTTTAACGTCGAGGGATTTTAACTGATCAACTACATAATCAACCGCCATTTGATAACCTTCTGTACCCGGGCCACGGCCTTTAAGTTTATCATCGGCCAGGTACGCTATGTGCGCCTTAATTTCGTCCGGGCTAACTGTATTAAGCGCCTGCTGTACGTTGGGGCTCAATTGTACTTGCTGTGCATAACCCGCTGCTGTTGCCAGCAAAAGCGAAATGCTGAATAAAGGTTTGTAAAGTTTGATCATCGTTTACCTCAAAAAATTAAAGAAGGCCAATGTATTAACAATGCTTTTTGCACACAAATATTTATCGATAATGTTACCGGCAGGGTAATAGGCTATAATTTAAAGGCATCGCCTATGAACTTTTACTGGACTACCTTGTTTTTAATTTCTGGCTGACGAACAAAGCCCATCTGTAATTTATTTTTGAATATCGCTTTAAAGATAAATGCTTAACCCAATGGATATCACGTATAAAACCGACGTTAAACCTACAACACAGCAAATTATAGACCTGTACAACAGTGCTGGTTTAAAACGCCCCACAGAGGATGCCGATCGTATTGGTAAGATATACGAAAATTCAAATTTGGTGATTACTGCCTGGGATGGTGATCTGTTGGTAGGTGTGTCGCGCACTATAACAGACTTTTATTACACGGCTTACCTGGCAGATCTGGCTATAAAGTTAGAATATCAAAAGGAAGGAATTGGCAAAAAACTGGTGGCCCTTACTAAAGAGACCTTGGGCGACCAATGTATGATGCTGCTTTTATCAGCACCAACTGCTATGGAATATTATCCGAAAATTGGGATGGATACCGTTAATAACGGCTTTATCATCCAACGTAAAAAGTAAACGTACGTTCTTTATATAGTCAGTTAGGGCAAAGGCCTCCCGCGTTGGGGAGGCCTTTGCTGTTTGTATATTAACACAATTATAATGCACCCTTATTACTGTCTGTTTTTTTGAAGATAGCGAGCAGTATAAATACAGCGAGGGCGTAACCCATCAGGCAAAACAGGGCGGCATGATAACCGGCATCGAAACTGCCTTGTTTGTGTAGCACGTAGAAAAATACCCCGCCAATCATACTTACACCTAAGGCCGACGAAAATTGCTGTACGGTGGAGTAGACACCGCTGGCCACACCAGCTTGTTCGTGCGGAACGTCTTTAAGTGCGATTTTAAGGAATGAGGGTACAAGCAAACCGGCTCCCAAACCATAAAGTAAAAACGCCGCAATAATAGCTGCAAACGGGAACGTATCTCTGAACCAGATGTATTGGATGGCGAAAGATGCAATGAGTAGTAAACATGCTACCTGCAATATCCACGGCCCAAACTTCGACCCGTTTTTGATAGACCAGTGCGATGAGAACATAAAGGCAATGCCCAATATTATAAAATAAGAAGCCGATGTTAACGGAGCTACATGGTGCCCGGTTTGCAGAAACAACGCACACGACAGCAGGAATGCGCTAAACAGTGCAAAGTAAAAGAATACCATCCCCAAGCCTAAATTAAAGCTTCTTATCTTGAATAGGTGTAAAGGCACCAATGCGCTTTTACTCTTTTTAACCCGGATATATTGGTGTCGAATAAACGCGAATAGAATCACAAATGCTATAGCCAATAACTCAAATGTCCAGGTTGGCCAGCCTAATTCACGACCTTGAATGATAGGATAGATGAGCGCTGATAGTCCGGCTGTTAGCAGAAGTACGCCGCCTATGTCAAAGTTAGCTTTCCTGGTAAGTTTAGATTCCGGAATGTAGAATGTTGCCATCGTAACGGCCAATATACCTATGGGCACGTTAATCAGGAAAATCATGCGCCAAGGCTCGCTCATCCAATGAACAGTGACAAAATATCCACCCAAAAACTGACCCATTACCGAAGCAATACCCAATGTAATACCATAATATCCTAGTGCCTTGCTACGGAAACTGCCGTGTTTAAAGTTAAGTTGAATTAGCGTAACCGTTTGCGGCACGGCAAACCCTGCAGCAATACCTTGTAAAAAACGGAAAACGATTAGCTGTTCAATAGTAGCCGCATAACCGCACAGGGCCGAAGCAAGTGTGAAAACCAGCAAGCCCAACATAAATACTTTTTTACGGCCAAAGTGATCACCGGCACGGCTGCCTGTAATTAAGAATACAGAGTAGCCCACCAGATAGGAGGCAATAATACCCTGAACCGCGGCATCTGACGCCTTAAAATATTCCTGAATAGTGGGCAAGCTTACGTTCATGATAAAAACATCTATCACGGTAATAAGCGGAGCCAGTAATATTGTGAAGAGGATAAGCCATGGAAATTTCTCTGTATCCGTAACCGGAGTAGAGACAGACAAGTCTGTTTGCATAAATATTTAAGTTAAAGTGATAGATAATTAATGGTGAATTTTTAAACGGTTTGAAGCAAATGCGCTACTACCTTTTTAGAGTCGTCGAGTGGTTGAGAGGTATTGAACAGCGTTGATTGTAATACAGCACCTTCCGAAAGATTGAATATCATCCCGGTCATTTTGTTGAGTGCATCTTCGGGAAATGGATCTTTAATAACTTCCAACTGTTCGGCAATAAAAGCCTTAATAGTGTTCTTATGTGTCCTAATAATATCGGCCGAACTCTCATCTAGGTTAGGCAGCTCATAAACTACACGCGAAAATGTACAACCTTTATAATGATTTTTCTCCAGGCGTTTTTTTCTAAAGTCGAAAAACGCAAGTAGTTTTTCTTTGCCATCAGGCACGTCTTTGGTAAAATCTGCAATTTCGGTTGCCCACTGGGTTTTATGTGTTTGCAGATATTCGTTCAACAAAAGCTCTTTAGACGCGAAGTGTTGGTACAGGCTCGACTTGGCAATTTGGGCTTCCTCAATAATTTGGTTTATACCTGTTGCCTGGTAGCCCTGTTCATAAAACAAACGGCATGCCGTGTTCATGATCCTTTCTTTAACTCCTACCTGATCTTTCATAATACAAATGTATAAATGGAATTTAATAAAACAGACAAGTCTGTCTTTTTTTAAATCATCTTACGGTCATTTAAAAACAGTTCATATTTTTCATATCATAATTAAGGGTTTTCAGCTCGGTAAACACTCTATGCTAGTGCTGCAGGCACGGTGAAGATGCAAGTGTTATCATATTCTGTATCAGATTTATAATGTACTCTTAAAAAGCTTTTGTAAGTTTAGTTCCCAAACCCAATTATGCAAAAACTATCCAACCGCCTTTTATCAATAGATGTGCTGCGTGCCGTTACCATGTTCCTCATGATATTTGTTAACGACCTATACCTTACAAAAAATATTCCCCTTTGGATAGATCACGCTGATGGCAATGCCGATGCCCTTGGTTTTGCTGACATTATTTTTCCTGCTTTCTTATTTATACTTGGGCTGTCGTTGCCTTTTGCCATCAACAGCAGGATTAAGAAGGGCGAATCGACGATGCAGATTCTTGCCTATATCCTGAGTCGTAGTGCGGCCTTATTGATAATGGGTTTTTATCATGTTAATCTCGAAGAGTATAATTCAAAGTCGGCTTTAATACCGGCGGCAGCATGGGCGCTTATTATAACAACAGCGTTTTTTCTCATCTGGCTGGATTATCCGGAGACAATAAAGAAGTCCACTAAGCATACACTCATCGGCTTCGGTATAGTTTTGCTGATTGCCATGGCTGCCATTTATAAAGGCGGCACACCCGAGCACCCGGTCTGGATGCAAACTTCATGGTGGGGTATACTGGGTATTATCGGATGGTCGTACCTGGTATGTGCGCTTATCTACTTTGCATCTAAGGGTAATATGGCGGTACTTGCCTGCGCTTTAGCTGTATTTGTGGCAATAAATATTGCTAACCATACCGGCATTCTACCCGATCAGTTATGGGTTATAGGCGATGGCTCGGCAATGGCTTTAACCATGGGCGGTGTAATTATTTCGCGTTTGTATACCCGTTGGATGGGAGAGGGTAAAGCTGTTAGGGTAAGCACGGCTTTTCTGATTATAGGTGTGCTGCTCATTGCTGCAGGCTTACTCATTCGTCCTTATGCAGATGGTATCTCCAAAATCCGTTCTACACCGGCCTGGGTGTTTATCTGCTCGGGTATTACTATACTAGTGTTTAACCTGTTTATATATGTGGTAGATATCCAGGGTAAAAAGAATCTGTTTAAAACCATCCGGCCGGCTGGTACCAGTACGCTTACCTGTTACCTGATACCTTACTATTGGGTGTTTCTTTTAAAGCTTTTTCATCTTAAATACGCTTACGTTATTAATAACGGCGCGGTAGGTTTACTGCGTGCAGTTATTGTATCGCTGGTAACCATATTGCTGGTGGGTTTAATGGAGAAAAAGCATTTGCGCCTTAAGATCTGATTATATTACAATACTCTAAACCACGTTAATAATACAATATGCCCTTATTAAAAAAACTTGTTCCGATGAGTTTGCTTGTTGCAACCCTGATCGGTTTGATTTGTCCGGCTAAAGCTCAAAGTAATAAGAAAAGTAAATACGTGGTTATTGGCTACGTTGGTGGTTACAAAGGTTTGTTTGATACCAGCATGGTAAACGCTACCAAGCTAACCCATATTAATTATGCTTTTGTTGATGTGCAGCATAACCGCGCCTGGCTTAGGCACCGTAAAACCGATACCATCAATTTTAAGAATCTCTTGAAGCTTAAGAAGGTAAATCCGAGCCTCAAGGTACTGATCTCTATTGGTGGCTGGACCTGGAGTGGAAATTTCTCCGATGCGGCTCTGAGCGATACATCGCGCAAGGCTTTCGCCGAAAGTGCTGTCGATATCCTGCGGAAGTATAACCTGGACGGAATTGATATTGACTGGGAATATCCTGCCGACAAAGGAAATGGTAACATACACCGTTTGGAAGATAAGCAAAACTATACCCTTATGTTTAAGGCCTTACGCGAAGAACTGGATGGGCTTGAAAAAGAAACAGGCAAGAAATTATTGCTTACTGCCGCAGTGGGTGGCTTTAAACGATTTTTACAGCAAACTGAAATGGATAAAGCTGCTAAATATCTCGACTATGTGAACATGATGACTTACGACTATTTTCAGGATAGCCTTGGCATTGCCGTACATCATACCAATTTGTATGCTTCTAAAAAATATAATACCCGCGATGATGCAGATGAGGCGGTCAAAAACTTTGTTGAAGCCGGCGTGCCGATCTCGAAGTTAGTGATGGGCATTGCTCTTTATGGCCGTTCCTCATCAGTTAGTGATGTTAAACAATATGGTTTAGGGATGAAAACCGTGCAGCACATGCGAGGCGGTGGCTACACCTATTTAAAAGATAGCCTGATAAACAAAAGCGGGTTTAAGTATTATCGCGATCGCGACGCTATGGCCTCGTACTTGTTTAACCCACTTACCAAACAGTTTATTTCTTATGACGACGAGTGGTCGGTCGCTAAAAAGTGCAACTATGTGGTGAAGTATAAAATGGCCGGGATAATGTTTTGGGAATATGCCGATGACAAAAAGGAATACCTCATTAATACGGTAGACCGTAGTTTGAAAGTGCGTTAGTTAACCTAATACTCTACTCGGTAATTAAACTTGCAAAACAAACCTCTGGTACGGTAAAGCTCGCTTTTCCATTTACTATCTTAATATTCGACTTCTTTTTCATAGATAGTTTTTTAGAGGTGATATAAAGCACCAGCTTTTTACCGGTTGCCGGGATACCCGAAACTACTATATCGCGCTTGGGGCCGTTGTTTACCAGATGCACCGCTACATCTGGCGTTTGCTTGTTGGCCAATGCAGCACAGGTAATATTCGGCGCATCAGCTTTGGAACCTATTGCATATACGTTTTTAGGGGTTGATGCCAGTTGTTTTAAGTTCCAAAAACGCTGGCCGGGATGCAAGGGTTCGTTATTGCCAAAAATGCCGCCACCAATTAATGGCGAATAATCGGCGGTAAGTTGCCATTGTAAGATGCTTACAGGTTGGCAAATGGACAAAAGGCGCATATAAAGGTTGATCTCTTCAATAGCATATACCTGCTCCTGAAAAATGTCGGGGTAGTTCCAGGCTGCGGCATCAATACTGCCCTCACCAACTATGAGGGGCATGTCGATCTTTTTGGCAGCATCGGCCCATTTTTGTAAAGTAGGGGTGTCCCAACCGCGCCACGAGTGAAAGGATACTGCGCCGATATATTGCTTTGCATCCGGATCATTTAGTGCGGGATAAATAAATTCGTAGGTGGTGGCATCGGAATTATCGCCTAATAACATTTTGGTTTTTAGTCCCCGGGATACGAAATAAGCGCCTAACCCTTTAATCAGTTCGTTGTGCTCTTTGCCGGTAACACGGATGTTGATGCCCAGGTCCGATTCGTTGAAGGAAAACAGCGTTACATCCACCCCAAAATTGCTTTTTAAGTATACAATGTAGTCGGCTATAGATTTGTAAGTGGTCTGTATGTTTTGGTAATTAAGCGGGTTGCCCCATTGCTCGCCCGGCTTTGGGCGCGATTTAGGCTCGCCAATAATAGCCCACTTGGGTGCATTCCACGACGTAAGGATAATTGGCATGCCGATTTTTTGCAACCGCTGCGCCATCTCCATCGATGCTTTCACATGAGGATTGAGGGTGGTATTAGGATCTTGTTTTAACGGGTCGCTGTTTTCATCAGGCTGCCATTGTGCAAAGGGCATTTCTACCCGTCCCCATGCCACACGCATATTATCTAAACAATAATCAATAACCTGCGGATCTGTTTTAGGGTTCTGCAACCTGAAATTACCGCCAAAGCCCTCAAATATCCGGCCCTGGTTCGCGGCATCCAATTGAATGTTCACCGGGTTGCGGTTTATTTCGCCGTCCACCGTTAATGTAAGTTCATGGCTGGCAGTTTGTCCGGTAGTCATATTGCCTGTTTGAACGGGCACCAATAGCGCAAAGCTGTTATCAGACTTTTCTATGATTATGGAGGTTGGCTCATCTAACGATAATTTTATTTGTTGGTTGCCAGCGCTAAACAATACTTCCTTTGCTGTACTGTTTAGTGCAGAGAGGGGAGAAGGCGATGCACCATTTACAGACATTGTGCTGTATGAAGCGGGTAATTTTAGCTTGAAATATACCCCTTGTATAGCTTCATCTTTTTTGGCTGTAACTGTTAGGTTGATGTTTGCTTTGCCGTTGCCCGCCTCGGTAACGGTTTCTGACAATATTAAGCTATCAATCGCGGTGTTTACGATCTGACTTTTGCCGGCTCGTGTGTATTTAGGTTGTTGCTCTTCTTTACGGGTTTCTGTAGCATTTTTTTCGCTTTTCCAAACAACACTTATGGCCGATTCAAATTCAAATAGCTGTCCGCTCTTACGTATACCGGTTAAATTTCCCCAGGGCTGTAGCTCGGCCTGGGCATTGGCTGTTTGAGCCAGCGCAATTATTGCGGTTGCTAGCAAAGCATGACGCATAAAGCGAAAAGTGTTGAATTTGATGTGGTTGATCATAACTGATAAATGGTAAATAAAGATAAAACAGAGGGGTTTTATTTGAACGAAAATGAAAAATAATGCCATAAAAAGGTTATCAGAGTATCAGTCTGGCGCCCAAAAGAGGACATAATTTAATTTAGAAGCGGTTTTACAAACCAAACAAAGCAAAATACCGTACCGTATTTTTCTTCAGGTAGTTTGGGTTAAATCACCCTGCTGATTATGAAATTTTCAAAACATTAAACTCTTTGACTAGCTTTTTTGCCAAACTGGTAATTTTAGCTAAGCTATTGAGCTTCTGCGGGTTGAAGTGTTGGTGGAAGTCGAGGAAAAGTTTCATTGTAACGCCAATGTTACAATTTGGTACTATTGTCACATTTATAAAATTTACGATTTGTGGCTATATTTGAGCAATTGTATAACTATTTGTTGTACATATCGTTTACAGGATTTAATGAGATTTTTCTATACAACGTTCCATTCATTAAATACTATTGCTACCTGAATTTTATTGCAGTTGTTTCTATGAAAAAACTCTTACTTGCTGTTACTTTTCTTCTTGGATATATCACTTTCGCAACGGCGTCGGCAAAGCGCTATGTACCACCGGCGACAACGCCTGTTGGTACCACAATATCAGGTCCAACAGGCACGGTCAGCAGTTCGCCTATAACCATCACCATAACTACAGCCAGGCCGGTAAGTACAATTTCAAATTCGGCTTTTACGGTAACTAACGCACAGCTAACCAATCTTACACAAAAATTAACCTTAACTTATTCGGCACAATTCGGAACCACGGGTACCAGTGGTAATACAGATGCTTTATTTTCAAACCCTAATGGCATTGCAACAAATGGCAATGGCATTATTTACGTTGTTGATGCAGGCAACAGTCGTATAAAAATACTTAACGAAAGCGGCGCGCAAACCGGAGTTTTCGGCGCTGCTGGCTCAGGCGATGGGCAATTTAACACGCCAACCGGCATTGCAGTAGACGGTAGCGGCAACGTTTACGTTTCGGATAGGGGCAATGGACGCGTTGAAGTATTTGACGCCAATGGCAATTTTCTAACAACAATCGGTTCAGCCGGTTCAGGTAACGGGCAGCTCAACATACCGAGGGGCATCTATATAAGTGCCGATGGTCATATTTATGTAGCCAATGCTGGTAATAACCGTATCGAAGTGTTTAATAGTGACGGTTCTTTTAGCAAAACAATTGGCTCGGCCGGTAACGGTAACGGTGAGTTTTACAGTCCTTCTGGCATTACAGCCGATGGTGCTGGCAATATTTATGTAACGGATTCGGGAAATGGCCGTGTACAAAAGTTTACCTCGGCTGGTGCTTTCACTACTGTAATTGGTGGTGCCGGTAGTGCCGACGGACAGTTTAATACGCCTGTAGGTATCGTAGCAGACGGCACAGGTAAAATTTATGTGGTTGATAACACGTTGCACCGTGTGCAGGCTTTTACTACCGCTGGAGTTTTCTTGGGTAAATTAGGCGGTACTAATCCAGGTACTACCAATAATCAATTTAACTTCCCGACCGATATTGCAGCCGATAAGAACGGCAAATTTTATGTAGTAGACCAGGCAAACCAGCGTGTGGCAGTTTTATTGGGCAAAAGTGTGTATACAGCCACTTTGGAGCCGGATAATAATGGTTTGGTAACGGTAGATCTGGCGGCCGACAAGGCATTTGATAACAATGGCAACGGCAATGCGGCTGCTACTTATTCGGTAACTTACTTTAATGCAACACCAGCCGCACCTATCGGTTTAGTTGGTACCTCGCTTGATGGAAAGGTGCAATTAGATTGGACTGCCAACCCGGTTGCGGATGATATATTGAGCTATAAAATATTCTGGGGCACAAGCCCTAATCCTACAACACTGCTTACCTCGGTATCTGGCGCGGTAACAACTTATACAACTGCCAATACGCCTTTAGTAAATGGCACAACTTATTACTATCGAATTACGGCTGTTAATAGTGTAAGCAACGAAAGCGCTTATTCGGCAGAGGTTTCTGTGATACCTAAAGCTACGCCTTTAGTAACCTTAACTAACCCCGTTAACATAACTTACGGCACCCTGGTAACCGAAGCCATGATCAACGCACAGGCCAGTGTGCCGGGTACGTTTACTTACGACGGCGAAGCGGCGCCACGTTCAACCATTTACAGTGCAACCGGACCGAATACAATAGTGGTTGTGTTTCACCCAACCAACGCCGCCGCTTACAATGATGTAACTACTAATGTAAATATCAATGTAGCCAAGGCAATACCGGTTTTTACGGTTACTACACCTGTTAATATTACATACGGTACTCCGGTTACCGCTGCGATGATAGATGCTCATGCAAATATTCCGGGCGATATTACTTACGACGGACACCCTGCGCCATCGGCAACGCTTTATACTGTAGCAGGCCCTAATAGCATTTTAGTTAAGTTTTTACCTACCGATGCAGATAATTATGCTGAGATAGATAAAACCGTTGACGTAATTGTTGCTAAGGCTACGCCAGTTATAGATTGGACACTACCAGCGAGTGTACCTGCAAAAACCGATGTATCAACCTTACAAACAGCAGTAGAACATAGCGGCATAAGTGGTACTTTTAGTTATGTGCCGGCATCTGGTATATTGCATGCGGGGCTTGCACAACAGATTAAGGCAATATTTACACCAACTGACGCTTCGGATTATAACACGGTTGAAAAAATACTGACTATTGACGTTAGTCAGCTTACGCCAACCTTAACATGGTTGCCAAGCCCGGCCTCAATAAGTTACGGTACTCCATTGGTAAGTACCCAGCTTAATGCAAGTGCCGATGGTGGTTTGCTTGGCCCTATCACTTATAACCATGTAGCAGGCGATGTATTAACAATAGCCAACTCATCTGTAACTGCACATTTTGTGCCGGATGATCACGATTATCAGCCAGTTGATAAGACGATATCGATCACTGTTAACAAAGGTAACCCTGTAGTAACGTTAACCAACCCGCTTACTATTAATTATGGCACACAGGTAACAGAAGCGTTAATCAACGCGCAAGCTAGCGTACCGGGTACATTTACTTACGACGGTTTAACAGTGCCACCTACAACTACTTATCCAGTAGGTACTAGCACAATGGCCGTTGTATTTCACCCTACCGATGCAACCAACTACGAGGTTATTACCAATACGCTAACTATTAATGTAACCAAAGCCAACCCTGTAGTTACGCTTACTAACCCAATTAATATTACCTACGGAACGCACGTAACTATGGCCATGGTTAATGCACAGGCAAACGTAGCGGGTACGTTTACTTATGATGGCTTATCTGCACCGCCTTCAACCAACTATACCGTTGCGGGCCCTAACAGCATGGTTGTGGTATTCCATCCAACGGATGCAACCAATTATGAGGTTGTCACCAATACCGTAACTATTAATGTAACCAAGGCTAATCCAACGGTTACGTTAACTAACCCGGTAACTATCGCTTATGGTACACAAGTAACAGAAGCGATGATTAACGCGCAGGCGAATGTTCCGGGTACATTTACCTATGATGGCGCTTCAACACCACCAAATACCATCTATCCAGTAACGGGGGGCAGCGTTGTAGTGGTATTCCATCCAACTGATGCAGCCAATTATAACTCCGTAACCAACACAGTAGTAATTACCGTAGCCAAAACCATCCCTGTAGTAACGCTAACCAACCCGGTAAACATTACTTATGGAACGTTGGTGACTACAGCTATGATCAATGCGCAGGCAAATGTGCCAGGCACCTTCACTTATGATGGGGCATCTACGCCGCCGAACACAATTTACTCGGTAACAGGTGGCAGCATAGCAGTAGTATTCCACCCAACGGATGTAGCTAATTACAATACGATAAGCAATACTGTAGCTATTAACGTAACTAAAACTATTCCGGTAGTAACGCTAACCAACCCAGTTAACATTGCTTACGGCACGCAGGTAACAACGGCAATGGTTAATGCTCAAGCCAGCGTACCAGGTACATTTACATATGATGGTCAGGCTACTCCGCCTAACACCATTTATCCGGTTACGGGCGGCAGTATGGTAGTAGTATTCCATCCTACGGATGCGACCAACTACGAGGCAGTAACCAATACTGTGGCCATCAATGTAACCAAGGCTACCCCAATAGTAACGTTGGTTAATCCGGTAACTATTACTTACGGTACGCAGGTAACCGAGGCGATGATCAATGCGCAAGCCAACGTACCGGGCACGTTTACTTACGATGGTTTGTCCGCACCACCATCAACTATTTACACAGTAGCAGGGCCAAACAGCATGGTGGTGGTGTTCCACCCAGCAGATATTACCAATTATGAGGATGTAACCAACACGGTAACTATTAATGTAAACAGAATTGATCCGGTAGTTACGCTTACCAACCCCATAACTATTGCTTACGGTACACAGGTAACTGCTGCCATGATCAACGCACATGCCAATATACCAGGTACGTTTACCTACGATGGGCTATCGGTACCGCCTTCAACCATCTATCCGGTAGGGGGGGCTAACAGTATGGTTGTGGTATTCCACCCAACGGATGCGGTTAATTATAGTCCGATAAGTAATACCGTAATCATAAATGTTAACAATACAGCACCTGTAGTTACACTTAACACTCCAATCACTATTAACTACGGCACAACGGTAACCGCAGCTATGATTAATGCGCACGCCAATGTACCGGGTACGTTTACTTACGATGGGTTATCGGCGCCGGCTTCAACCATCTATCCGGTAGGTGGGGCTAATAGTATCGAGGTGGTGTTCCATCCAACGGATGCAACCAGTTACACCACTATTACCAAAACGGTAACCATCAACGTAAACAAAAAATCGCCGATAGTAACGCTTACCAATCCACTCACTATTACCTACGGCACAACGGTTACTGCGGCGATGATTAATGCGCACGCCAGCGTACCGGGCACATTCACTTATGATGGACTGGCAACGCCTCCTGCAACAATTTATACAATAGCCGGGCCGAACCATGTGGTGGTAATTTTCCATCCAACAGACGCGGCTAACTATAATGATGTAACCAATACAGTTGTTATCAACGTAAACCCAATAACACCGATTGTTACGTTAAATAACCCTATAAATATTGCATACGGTACGCAGGTAACCGCTGCGATGATCAATGCGCACGCTGATGTACAGGGAACCTTTACTTACGACGGGCTGGCAACGCCTCCTGCGACAATTTATAGTATAGCAGGACCAAATAATATGGTTGTCGTATTCCATCCAACAGATGCTAATTATGGTACAATAACTAATAATGTTACTATTAATGTAACCAAGGCCAATCCAAGTGTAACGTTAAATAATCCGATTGATATTAGCTACGGAACAACGGTAACCGCAGCAATGATTAACGCACACGCAAACGTGCCGGGAACCTTTACTTACGATGGACAGGCAACACCGCCGTCAACTATTTATACCATTGCCGGGCCTAACAGCATGTTGGTGGTATTCCATCCAACGGATGCGGTTAATTATAATACGGTTAGCAATACCGTAATTATTAATGTCGATAAAACCGATCCGCTAGTAACGCTTAACAATCCGTTAACTATTACTTACGGAACGCAGGTTACTGCTGCGATGATCAATGCGCATGCTAACGTAGCTGGTACGTTTACTTATGATGGCCAGGCCACACCACCTGCAACCATTTATAACGTAACGGGGCCTAACAGCATAGTGGTAGTTTTTCATCCAACAAATTCGGCTAATTACAATACGGTAACCAATACAGTAATTATCAACGTAAATGAGCTTGCGCCTGTGGTTACCTTAAATAACCCTGTAAATATTACTTACGGAACGCAGGTTACCGAAGCCATGATTAATGCGCAAGCGAATGTGGCTGGTACTTTTACCTACGATGGGCAGGCTACGCCGCCGGCAACTATCTATCCGGTGGGTAGTTCGAATACCATCACCGTTGTGTTCCACCCAACCAATACCGCCGATTATAGAAATGTAACTAACACAGTAACGGTTAACGTAAATAAATTACTGCCTGTAGTTACTTTAAACAACCCGATAAATGTTACCTACGGAACCCTGGTAACAGCTGCCGTAATTAATGCACAGGCGGATGTACCGGGTACGTTTACTTATAATGGGCAAGCTACGCCGCCTGCAACCCTGTATGGAGTAGCCGGACCTAACACAATAGAGGTTGTTTTCCACCCAACTGACGCTACTAATTATAGCGAAGTAAGTAATACAGTAAATATTAATGTGTCTAAGGGAAATCCGAGGGTTACGTTAACAAATCCTGTAAATATTACTTATGGTACGGTTGTAACAGCAGCTATGATTAATGCGCATGCTAATGTGCCGGGTACGTTTACCTACGACGGCCAGCCTACGCCACCGTCGACTATTTACCCGGTAGGAGGTGCAAATACCATACAAGTGGTATTCTATCCAACAGATGCTAGCAACTACAATCCAATAACTAACACGGTAACTATTACCATCGGCAACACCGACCCGATAGTTACCATGAATAATACTGTAAACATTAATTACGGGACCCAGGTAACGGCGACCATGATTAACGCACATGCAAGTGTGCCGGGTACGTTTACTTATGACGGTGCTTCGACGCCACCTTCAACCATCTATCCTGTAAATGGTAATAACACCATACAGGTAGTATTCCATCCAACAGATAATGCTACCTACAATACGATATATAACACGGTAACTGTTAATGTAAACAAACGCAGCCCCGTAGTTACGTTAAATAGCCCGGTAACTGTTGCCTATGGTACCCCGGTAACTGCAACTATGATCAACGCGCAGTCAAGTGTACCGGGTACGTTTACTTATGACGGGCAAGCTACGCCGCCTGCAACTGTTTATTCCGTAGCGGGTCCTAACACCATCACTGTGGTATTTCATCCAACAGACGCGGTTAATTATGGTTCTGTAAGCAACACAGTTACCATTAATGTTACTCCATTAACTCCGGTAGTTACTGTAAATAATCCGATTAATATAGCCTACGGTACGCAGGTAACGGCGACCATGATTAATGCGCACGCAAATATTCCGGGTACGTTTACTTATAACGGGTTGGCTGCACCACCGTCAACTATTTATCCTGTAAATAGCACAAATAGTATTTCAGTAATTTTCCATCCTACGGATGTTAATTATGGCACTGTAACTAACACGGTAACGGTTAACGTAAGTAAGGCTAACCCGGTAGTTACTTTAAACAATCCGGTTAGTATAGCTTACGGTACACAGGCAACGGCGGCAATGATCAACGCGCAAGCCGATGTTCCGGGTACATTTACTTATGATGGATCGGCTACACCGCCGTCGACTATATACACCGTTGCCGGACCAAATAGCATGGTGGTTGTATTCCATCCAACTGATGGTGCCAACTACAATGATGTAACTAATACGGTAACCATTAATGTTAACAAGGCCACGCCGGTATTAACATTTAACAATCCTGTCAACATTAATTATGGCACTCAGGTAACCGAAGCTTTAATTAATGCGCAAGCGAGTGTTCCGGGTACATTTACTTACGATGGTTCGGCTACACCTCCGGCAACCATTTACCCTGTTGGCAGCACAAGCAGTATAGTTTTAGTTTTCCAACCAACTGATGCTGTTACTTACAGACCTGTAACCCGTACCATAACCATTAATGTAAGTGCGGTAGCGCCGGTAGTTACAGTAAATAACCCTGTAAATATTACCTACGGAACTTTGGTAACCACGGCTATGATTAATGCTCATGCAAATGTAGCTGGTACGTTTACATATGATGGTCTGGCTGCGCCTGCGGCAACTATCTATCCGGCAAATACACCAGCCAGTGTTGTGGTAACTTTCCATCCAACGGATGCGGTTAACTATAGCCCGATAATTAACAATGTGGCTATTAACATAACAAAGGCAATTCCAACAGTTACACTTAATACTCCGATCAATATCGTTTATGGAACCCAGGTAACCGCCGCTATGATCAATGCTCAGGCGAGTGTGCCGGGTACTTTTACCTACGATGGTCAGTCTGCGCCGCCGTCTACACTTTATTCGGTAAATGGTCCGAACAGCATGGAGGTAGTATTCCACCCAACAGATGCTGCTAACTATCAGGAGGTAACAAACACCGTAATTATAAATGCAACTATAAATACGCCTCTTGTAACGCTGAATAATACCGTTAATATTGCATACGGTACGCAAGTTACCGCTGCCATGATAAATGCTCAGGCCAATATAGCAGGTACATTTACTTACGATGGGTTATCAGTTCCGCCAACAACCATCTATCCTGCAAATAGTTCGAACACCATGCAGGTAGTTTTCCACCCGGCAGATCCAGGCAACTATCAGGAAGTAAGCAACACAGTAACCATCGTTGTAAACAAAGCAACGCCATTGGTTACGATGAACAACCCTGTGGAGATTAATTTCGGCACACCGGTTACCGTTGCGATGATCAACCCGCAGGCGAGTGTACCGGGTACTTTCACCTACGATGGGCAACCTACGCCACCAGCTACTATTTATCCGATAGCTGGACCTAACAGCATGGTTGTGGTATTCCATCCAACAGATGCAGCTAACTATAATAGCGTAAGCACTACTGTGGTGATCAACGTAACCGGTATTATACCTGTAGTTACCCTAATCAACCCGGTTAATATTACTTACGGAACGCAGGTAACAACTACTATGATCAACGCACAAGCCAATGTGCCAGGTACATTTACTTATGATGGACAAGCTACACCGCCGGCTAGTAATTATACAGTGGCTGGTCCTAATAGCATAATGGTAGTATTCCACCCGACAGATGTAACCAATTATAATAGCGTAAGCAAAACGGTTGTTATACAAGTAATTAAAGCTGCGCCTTTGGTTACGCTAAACAACACGGTAAGCATTGCCTACGGCGAGCAGGTAACTACTGCGATGATTAACGCGCAGGGTAGTGTGCCAGGAACTTTTACTTACGATGGGCAAACTACACCACCTGCAACTAATTATACGGTGGCCGGCCCCAACACCATGCAAGTAGTATTTCATCCAACAGATGGAGCAAATTACCAGGATGTAACCAGCACGGTTACCATCAGTGTAAGCAAGGCTAACCCAATAGTTACCTTAAATAGTCCGGTAAGCATTCCATACGGTACGCAGGTAACGGAAGCAATGATCAATGCGCAGGGTAGCGTGCCTGGTACATTTACCTACGATGGACAAACCACGCCGCCTTCAACTACCTATACTGTGGCCGGTCCAAATAGTATGGTGGTAGTTTTCCATCCAACAGATGCAAATAATTATCAAACTGTGTCCAATACGGTTGTAATTACGGTTACCAGGGCAACCCCGGTAGTTACCATGAATAACCCGTTAAATATTGGTTATGGCACGCCGGTAACAGAAACATTGCTTAACCCGCAAGCAAGCGTACCGGGTACATATACTTACGATGGGCAACCCGTTCCTCCTGCGACTATTTATCCGGTAGGTGGGGCAAACAGCATGTTGGTAGTATTTACACCAACCGATAATGCTAATTATACGCCAGTTAGTACCACGGTAACTATTAACGTGGGTAAGATCCTTCCAGTGGTTACTTTGAATACTACTATAAATATTCCTTATGGAACATTGGTGACTAAACCTATGATCAATGCACACGCGTCTGTACCGGGTACATTTACTTACGACGGGCTATCCGCTCCGCCGGTAACTATTTATCCGGTAGCGGGGCCTAACAGCATGGTTGTGGTATTCCACCCGACAGATGCCGTTAATTACGACGACGTTACAAATACGGTAACCATTAACGTAACTCCGCTAAACCCAGTAGTAACCTTAAACAATCCGATTAATATTACTTATGGCACGCTGGTAACCACAGCAATGATCAATCCTCAGGCCGATGTACCGGGTACATTTACTTATGATGGGCAAGCTACACCTCCGGCAACTATTTACACGGTAGCCGGGTCGAACAATATGGTTGTGGTTTTCCATCCGATAGATGAAAATTATAACGAAGTAACCAATAATGTAAGCATCAACGTTACCACAACGATGCCGGTAGTGACCCTAAATACGCCGATAAACATTACTTATGGTACTCTTATCACCGCCGCTATGATCAACGCGCAAGCCAATGTACCGGGTACGTTTACCTACGATGGTCAGGTAGCACCGCCGATAACCTTATATACGGCAGGCAGTTCTAATAATATAACGGTAGTATTCCACCCAACAGATGCAGCGGCTTACAGCAGTGTATCTAAAACGGTTAATATTATTGTAGCAAAAGCCAGCCCGGCAGTTACCTTAAACAACCCGTTGAATATTACATATGGTACACAGGTAACCGCGGCCATGATTAATGCACAGGCTAATATACCAGGTACGTTTACCTATAATGGACAGGCCACGCCACCATCAACCGTTTATCCGGTAACCGGGCCAAACAGCATACTTGTTGTATTCCATCCTGCAGATGGTACCAATTACAACAGCATATCCAATACGGTGACTGTAAATGTTGATAAAGCAAATCCCGTTGTTGCGTTAAATAACCCGGTAGATATTACCTATGGACAGGTTGTAACTACCGCCATGATTGGCGCGCACGCCAATGTACCGGGTACGTTTACCTACAATGGTTCGACTACACCGCCTTCAACCATTTATCCTATAGGGACAAGTATAATAACAGTAGTGTTCCACCCAACTGGTACTGCCAATTATAATACCGTAACTAACACGGTAACCATCAACGTAAATAAAATAATGCCGGTGGTTACTTTAAATCGTACGGTAACTATTAACTACGGCACGCTGGTAACCACCACTATGATAAATGCGCATGCTAACGTAGCCGGTACATTCACTTACGATGGTGCTACAACGCCACCAGCAACTATTTATACCGCAGCAGGACCAAGTACAATAGCAGTATTATTCCATCCAACCGATGGCAATTACAGCGAGGTACCTGCAACGGTAACCGTTAATGTAAACAAAGTTACACCGACAGTAACCTGGACTAATCCGGTAGCCATTAGCTATGGCACAGCCCTGGGCGATGCGCAATTGTATGCAACCGCCAGCGTAGCGGGTACATTTACTTACACGCCGGCAGCGGGCACTGTGCTTAACGCGGGTACTAATCAACCGCTAAAGGTTGTGTTTACACCGACAGACCCTGACTACAACGTAGTATCTAAAGAGGTGGCTATTAATGTAACTAAAGTGCCTTTGATCATATCTGCAGATAACGTATCACGCCCTTACTATCAGCCAAACCCAACGCTTACGGCAAGCTACAATGGGTTTGTTAATAATGATACACCTGCAAGCCTTATCATCCCGGTAGTTGCGGCTACTACCGCTACACAGGTATCGCCTGCTGGTACTTATCCTATTACGCTTAGTGGTGCTTCATCTGGTAATTACAATATCACGTATGTAAGCGGAACGCTAACAGTTACCACCATTGGCCGCGATATTACATTTGATAAGTTGCCTGTTAAAACCTATGGTGATGCAGATTTCGATGGAGGAGCAACGTCTACAACCGGCGAACCGATAATTTATACTACCAGTAACCCTGCAATAGCAACTATTGTCGACGGTAAGATCCATATTGTAGGGGCAGGTTACGTTACCATTACAGCATCACTGGCACCAAATCCTTCTTATAATACCACGCCATCGGTAAGCCAGTTTTTAATTGTGAACAAGGCTACCCAGGTTATCGACTTTGCGAGTATCCCGGCACAAATGCGCGGTACCACTTATGATTTGAGCGGTATTACTTCGAGCTCTGGTTTGCCGGTTAGTTTCACGGTTAATGATGAGACGGTAGCAACAATAAATGGCTTAACACTTAGTTCGTTGCGTATTGGCGTAACCGGTATAGTGGTAAACCAGGCAGGTAATGCAAATTACTATCCTGCTGTGGCCGTTGTTAGGGAACTTAAAGTTATAGATGCTACCCGCGACGTAATTATACACCCGGCCGTATCGCCAAACGCCGACGGCATTAACGATTTCCTTTACATTGAAGGTATTAGCGAACACCCGGAGAACCGCATAACTATTATAAACAGAAACGGTGTAAGAGTTTATGAGATTACCGGCTACAACAATACAACTAAGGTTTTTGACGGCCACTCTAACTTCACAGGTGCCTTGCAACAGGCAGGTACTTATTTCTACCTGGTTGAATACATCGGTTCCGACGGGGTAGGCAGGCACTTAACCGGCTACTTTGTATTGAAGTATTAATAACATCGAATAGTGAAAATGAATAATAAAACGCCCCATATTACTAAACTAATACTTACATGTATCATAAGTTTTGCATGCGGTTTTGCCGCACACGCTCAGCAAGATTTTACGTACAGCCAATACATGAATAACCAAACGCCCTTAAACCCGGCTTATTCATTGCTGGATAAAAACGGTTCATTAAATGCCTTGTTGCGCAAGCAGTGGGTAGGTGTTAGCGGTGCGCCATCCGCATTTATCTTTAACGCAAACTTTCCGTTAGAAGCCATGAATGGAGCAGCAGGGGTTGTTATAAAAAGCGATCAGCTCGCCATTGAACACCTTACCGAGATCAATGCCTTCTTTGCCAAAAGCATCCAGTTGAGTGAGAATGCCTTTTTAGGCGTATCGTTGAATGCCGGTTTCCGTAACTATGTGGCCAATTACTCGTCGCTAGATTCTAACGATCCTGCATTTCGGGATGATGTAAGACAGAACAAACCCAACTTAGGTTTTGGGGTAATGTTTTACACCGACAAATTTTTTGTAGGTGTAGCAGTTCCCGAATTAACGTTTACTTCACTTGGTTCGGCCTCGATACAGGATAATAATTATTTCCGTAACCACTATAATTTTTCGGGGGCGGTTTTGTTAGACGGTGGCAAAGACATTAAAATAAAACCGGCATTTTTAGCTACTTATACTAAAGGGATACCATTTATTGCCAATTTCTCTACAACCCTTTATTTAAAGCAAGTGGTTGGTATAGGTGCCGATTATCGCACCAATAACGAGATGGCCGGTATCCTTAGCTTTATGATGAGTAATTTCCGGTTGGGCTACAGCTATCAGTTTGGTACCGCATCAAACAACATTGGAAGGTTTAATAACTCAACGCACGAGGTAACGCTGACTTACCGTTTTGGCCAGCACCTGGAAGATATCAATCTACTATAGAACTAAAACATCGAGGCAAATAATTATTGCCTCGATGTTTTAATAATATGGCGGTTCACCAAATCAAAAAAAGCTTCGCGGTAAGTATTGCCCAACTGTAATACGCTTTTATCAGTCAATACCACTTGGTTACCATCAATGTAATTGATTTTTGTATGGTTTATCACAAAAGATTTGTGGATGCGGAAAAAAGAGGTGTCGGGCAGCCGCTCCTTTATCTCTTTGAGGGTTAAATAAGTATTGTACTTAGTGTCTTTTGTACTAATAATAACGTAATTGCTATTCGACTCTACGTACATGATATCATCATAGTTTATCTTAACCATTTTGCCCTTATTTTCGCATTTGATATAGAAGAAATCTTCCTTTTCTGCAGATCTGGCGTCGCGATTATCATTGATACTTATAAACTGATTTAATTTGTTTATAGCACGTTGAAAGCGTGAATAAGAGATAGGTTTAAGGAGATAATCAAAAGCTGAAATTTCAAAGGCATCTAAAGCAAAATTAGGCGAGGCTGTAGTGAAAATAACTCTTATATCTGGTTTAATTAGCTTGCTGAACTCGATGCCGTTTAAATTGGGCATATCTATATCCAAAAAAAGTACGTCTGGATGTTTCTCATTAACCTCATGCAGCGCAGTTACCGGGTTCGAATTATAGCCCAGTAAACTTAAATCTTTTATGTTCGCAATGTGGTCAACTAAGACCTCTATTGCATGTGTTTCATCATCAACTATATAACAGCTTAGTTTCATACAGATAGCTTAACCTTCAATAAAATTTCAAAATTATCCTCGTTATTAATAACCTCGAGGCTATAATTATTGGCGTAATAATTATCTAAACGATAAATCATGTTTTTTATACCTGTTTGATCACTGGTTTTTGCCAATTTACCATGTTGTTTTTTGTTGTAAGTGCCAAAAATTAACTGGCCGCCCACCGCCTGAGCTGTAATGCTGGCGCGGTCTTCAGTTTGTTGCAGGTCGCCATATTTAAACATGTTCTCAACCAGGGTGAGCAATACCAGGGGAATAATCTGATACTCGTCCGGGATATCGTCAATGTCCAGATCAATAGCCAGCGTGTTATTAAAACGTATTTGGTTGAGCGCAACCAGATTGGTGATCTGCTCAAGCTCATCATTTACTACAATCAAATCTTCGGCATTGGTGGCCAGGTAGCTATATCGCGTAATGTCAGATAATAACATTACTGCTTCACCACCTTCTTTTGATGACTTGCGTACCGTATTATACACAAAGTTAAGTGTATTAAATAGCAGGTGGGGATTTATCTGAAGTTTTAAATATGCATTCCGAGCTTTAAGTAGATCAGTTTCGAGTATGTTTTGTTTTTGTATGTAAAATAACTCTTGTTGCTGCATGCCAATTATTTTACGGTGCGACCGTATAATGTGCAAACCGAATGCGTAACCACTGCTTATCCCCAGAAAATAAAGTTCGCGCCATAAGGTTGGCAGTAAGAACATAGCAAACGGCGAGGGAGGTTTCGAAACAGGTATTTTAAAATATAGAAGTGTAACGTTGATCTCGTAAGATATAGCCGTAAAAACAATGAGCTCCAGTAAAAAAAAGAGGATAAATCGTATTCTGGTTTTTTTTTCGAATGCGAATTTGAGTACTAGCCAGGTATTAAAATAGAAAAAGAAAATATTAAAAAGATAGTGGACAAAATAATCTACCGCATTATTAATCCTGCCCAGGATAATTACTACAACTGAAACTTCATAAATTATAAAGATTATCCATGCAATTACATGGTACAAATACTTTTTTTTAATTTTCATATCTCTCGCGAAAATAGGGTTTCACCCATATAAAAACCTATTTGATGTAAATAATTTAATGCAATGTTTGTGCTTGGTTAAGTTAGAGGAAAGTTATTGATATGAAAACAACAGCGACCTCCAAATTGAAATTTAAAACCAGGACATTATTCAACTATAATGCTTTTGGAACTCATACAGGGTCAAACTTATCAGACCCTACTAATACTGTGATCAGTGTTTCTACTGTGTTTATTCCCAGGCAGAAATAGCACTCGATTCAGTTCGCTATTTTAGCGTTCTTTATACCTAAACCTTACTTTTCCAAATCAAGGTCAGCGGGATACTGACCTTGATTTGTTAAGCCACGATAATCTGCTGGTTGTTTCGCGCCTGAATAGTTCGATGGTGCTTTAACAGGCAGTGGTAAACTATCATTTCCTGGGTACGCTGCTGCTCTGCAAACAGCCTGTTTAAGTGCATATGTATGAGGTCTGCAGCTAGTTGTACCTTTCTTTCGTGAGAAAATTTATCGCATAGGCGAACTATTTTCCAAACCATATCAAAAAGTTTAATTCTGTGTTGTGTTAATCTGAGGGTCTCATAATACAACGAATCTGGGTGTAGCAATGCAGCAATCTCGTCTTTTAATATCCTGTATTTACGATCGAGGGACAGCTTTAGATTTTTTTGATCATGATGCTCCTGGTAAAACGTATTGGCCATTTGATTTAAAAAATTAATCTGATCTGCTAAAAATGGGAAAAACAGATCAACAATTTCTGCCACAGAAACAAACGCCAGGCTATGGTAGCTATAACAAAATGAAGATGTAGAATTAAGCTTAAGATAATGAATAATTAACTGACTGCTTGCCGCAAAACATTGTTCTACGTCGTCAATTAAATCCGCCCCGTAACGTTCCAGTTCGCGCCGGTAGATATCAGCCTGATATTCGTGTACAAGATTATAGCTAATATCTGCCGAAAGTTTAGCTTTTAGCGCCGGTAATATATAATTTACACCGGTTTCTGTAACCAAAAATCGAAGCCTTATGTGCGGGCCGCTATCCATATATCTCACAAAAAACCACGAGGTGATATCGCACGTGTTAAAGTTTTTCAGCAGTGGAAAAAGCACTCGGATAAGTAGTTCATTGGCTCTTGGTTGGGCACAGTAAATTTTTAGATAAAGCCATTTACTACCCGGTATAAAGTTTCGTGTAGTTTTAATAGCTTTGGTTTCGGGCGAGTGTACCAGGGCACTATAAGTAGGAGCCCCCGATACCATAAGGGCAATAAATTGATTAACCATAGTATAACCGCGGTGATCTTTAACATTTTCATCTACACCGATATATTCGCGAATAACTGCTTTGCTGTTCGATTTTAGGCATTGGGTGAAGAGCAATGCCGAGTCATGATCATCTAAATCAAAAACCAACTGCTGATCCGATTTACTAAGGGTAACAAAGCGTGGCAAATTAAATTCATTACGCCATTGTTCAAGCCTGCTCAAGGCTTCTTCATTATTGCAAGGGCAAAGATATATTATGTCTTTTTCGCATAAATTCCATTTGGCAAGGCATAATATTGTATCCTGGTATGTTACCCTCGGATAAGACGACATCCCTGGAAATAGGTTTTCAATGTCGAAAGTAAAATTGCTCTGGATGTTTTGATGCTGCAAATCGCACAGGAATTGAAAAAGACTAAGCTGATTAATGTTGTGGTTATAGGCAGAGCTAAAGCGGGGAATAACTCTTTTTTGCAGGCTGGCTGATTCAAGCACAAGTTCATTGTTGTCTACAAACAACAAGAGATCGGCAGGGAATAGTTGTTGTTTGCCGAGGTTGGCGCTGGTTTGAGTGAGTGGGATCTCATAATTATAAACAGATCGCCTCCGGTTTATGTTGTCAGTATGATCGTCGGATAAATGGTTAATTTCCGCAAAAATAACACCGGGGTTGTTCTGCTGTTCAATATCGGCAATGGTATTAGCTATTTGCAACACCGACGGACTAAACTGCGTAAATCGGCCAATAATTGATAAGGCCGAAGCTCCGCCCGCTGCCTCAATAATAACCCGGCTTTTATGGGTGCTGAAAAGTATAGGCATGGAAGCCGGCATTGGACGTTGCTGCGGTTTCTCGAGTTTTTCCAGATCGGATTTAAGCAGCCTGATTTCGTTTTTTTCGCCAGTAACGTTTTGCCATTTTTGTAAGATGAGACGATGAATAGTAGACCATTTTATTGCACTAACCTCCGTCTCTTTGGCGCCGTAAAACTGAACATCTTCAAGCAGTGTATTAATTATATAAGGCGCCGGTGGTCCGTAGCTAAGACCACTTTCGGGGTCGAGTGCCTGTAGCAATGGTACTTTCTGCCTGTCGTACCGGGTTTTAAACTTCTCTACAAAATCCGTTAGTTTCGAATCCTGTATCGGTTGATTTAATATGTTAAGGGCATTTAGCGCTTCGGATAATTGTTGCTGATAATTGTTACTTAGCGTGCCCGTTACTTGGCGTTCTACGCTGCTGTAAAACCATTGCTTGGGTAAAGGCTCGTTAAGTACGCTATATAAGGCTGCGAAATCTCTCGCTGCCGATTCAATATGCGCAAGCGCTGGAAAATTGCCAGGCTTCATTGCCCTGTTTATGGCATCAACAGCTATAGCTATTGGCGTGCCCATAAGCGCAGGGCTTGTTGCCAGTTGTTGTAATGCATCTTTGCCTAATATACTGGTAGTTAGCTGTGGAACAATGATTTGAGCGCCAATCAAAAAGTCGGTATATGCTCGCGCTTCGTTGTAACTGCAGCCGGCGCATTGTACAGTGTAATTAACGATGTCGGCATAATTGACAAAAGATTGTTCGGCAAACTTTAATAGGCCTTTAATAAAACGGCTTGTATCGTAAGCTTCGAGCTGGTAGGATACTTTACCGGTCTCTTTGTCGCGCTGGGTTTTAATGTAACGAAACTCCTTACCTGTATTGTAGAGAGTTGGGTTGCCTCTGTAACTTTGTAAACCTGAATCGCCACTAAGTAAAAATGGTGTTAATGTTTGCGTTACTCCTTGATCGGCCAGTAATTTAAAATTCACATCGCCAGGTTGGCTAAGCTGTGCGCAACCCTGCTCTCCCCAGTTTATTAGGCTAAGGGTAGAAAAGCTACCAAATGGAGTAGGCCTGAAGCACATGCGATTGTAGTACTTTAATAACGTAGTGCGTTCTTTGTCTGTTAGATTGTTGATGGAGAATTGTTTGGCTGCCAGGGCTTGGAACAAATGAGGGCTGGCCAAATAAATTGCTTGTTTAAAATATTCATCATGGAGCATGTCCTTAAGCCGTGCTGGATGATAATCCTGCGGGCTAAAAAAAGGGCACCGGAGTACCAGTGTCGGTAAAAAAGAAAGGGGCGTTTTCATATTAATTATTTATGTAGCCTTTTACGACACTAATATTAAAGTGATAGTTATTTTTTTAATAAAGTATCGTTACCCCATTACTGTTACAAGCAATAATAAATTAATCATTAAATCTTCATTTTTATAACCTACTTTTGTGGAATGGTGAGTTTCTGCTCACTATTGTGATAAGGTTTAGGTTTAAAGTCCCCAAGCAGCGAGTGCAAGGGGACTTTATTTTTTTAAAGGATATACTAATTTAAGGAAAATTAGCCCTAAAAGCCCGTAAGTAGCTGTAAATAATATATTAAGCGAAATATAGATATATCACATTACCATATTGAATACTTTAATAGCCGCCTTTGCAATTGGCATAAAGCCGGTTGTTATATATTTTAAATCGGGTAAAGAGTCGTTGAAAGACTCGTCCAAATATTCCATTTCCTTGAGGCTTTTAAGCGCCATTTCCATTAACAACGCGAGCGCGTTGATAAGTTGTGTGTTTTCTGTACGATTGTTTTTTAACGCTTCGCGATTTGGTGAAAGTATAAAAGGAGCATTTACCGCGTAGTTAAGCCTGGTTTCGTGCCTGGTGGGCAAAGAGCACCAGGCATAACGGTAATAGTGGTCGTGCTCTGGCCCAATTGCAATCTGATTGTTGATGCCAAGTACGAAAGCAACGCCGATAGTTAAGAAGTAAGCCTTTGAGGTTTGATCAACAATTTTTACCTTTTGGGTGAATTTGATAAGGGTATCATTGTTTAATTTAACCCGCGCGGTTTTGATATAGGATACGGGCGGGCTGGTAATAATTTCTTCGAGCTCTTTTGTAAATCTATTATAGTCGGTTACCGTGATAACATCGATAGTGCGGAGGCTTTTCAAAAACAACATTGGGTTTTTAAACCTTGTCAGTTGCTCGTCAATCGCTTCGTAGCAATCTTCTGCCGACTTATCATCTCTGTCAAAAGGGAGCCAAAATGCAGTAGTTTCTGCATGGTGAAGAAATTCGGGCTCCGGTTTAACTTCGCGCGGTATAACAAACTGCTCTATTTTAAAGCAGTATGGCGGGTTGTAAATGTGTGGTGTGCGTGTATATTGAAAAACCGACTTAAAGCCAACGCCTGCACGCCCTATGTTATTGGTTATGTCGTCCTTTTTTGGGGAAAGTGCGAATGCTGTAATGGCGTTGATATGACCGGGAGAAACTTCGGGTTCTCTTTCTAAAGCAGGGTCGGTTAGTGAAAAGCTGACACTTCCGTTGTGCGAAAACAAAACTCCGTTTTTTCTAAGTTCAAGTCTCGCCTTGGTGGCTTTTGCATCATCCGCATTTTGGATTAATTCATAAATAAAATGGGCCGGCTCGTGGTAAGTGCTAATAATGTGGTTAGTAAACGTTTTTAGCCCCGTTAGTTTTAATGCTTCTACCGTATTTTGCCTTTTTGCGGTTAAGGCAGCAAACCAGTTTTTTTGTTCCATGATATATTGGGTAACCGTTTACAGCACCCTGCGGCAGATAATCTCTTACTTACTTTAATGAGGTGCAATCCTTTAACCGGGAGGCCGCCGGTGTAGGTAATTATTGCACAAATTCTTTTCCGCAGCAGTTACTACTAAGATGTTGAATCCGGATAAGTAAAGGGTCTAGGTAATACTTTCCGGATCAACATCTGCACTTAAAAATGCTGAACATTAGTTTAGTATCCATATAACTTACACCAAATACACTTTTCCCTACACGAACGATGTTTTTTGGGTAATAAACATGAATAGATAATGATCAAAATGGACTGTATTGCGGCCTTTGGGTTTGTTTAGGCTGATTTTGCGACCTGCTCTGCCACATCTTTAATATTTGCATGTAGTGCTTTGATATCTGCAATTCTGCAGGCGTTAATCGGCCGACCTTTGATTTATCATTTAAAACAAAGGAAATATGAAAACGCTATCAGAAAAAGTAATCTTGGTAACAGGAGCCTCAAGAGGCATAGGCGCGGTAGTTGCCCAAAAACTTGCCGAAGCAGGCGCCAAAGTAATTGTAAACTATGCGGGTGGCCGCGAAGCTGCCGAACAAACCGTTAATAGCATTATAGCTAAAGGCGGAGAAGCCATTGCGTTACAGGCCGATGTGAGCAAGGCCAATGAAGTAGCCGCACTGTTTGATGCCGCCATTACACACTTTGGTAAAATAGACGTGCTGGTAAATAATGCCGGTATCATGATCACCAAATTATTGAAAGATACCACCGACGAAGATTTTACCAGCCAGTTCGACATCAATGTTCGCGGTACATTTAATACGCTTCGCGAAGCAGCCACCAAACTGGCCGACAATGGCAGTATTATCAACTTCTCATCAACCACTACCCGTGTAATGATGCCTACTTACAGTACTTACGTAGCCACCAAAGCCGCTGTAGAACAGTTAACCCGCGTATTTGCCAAAGAAGTAGGGGCCAGAGGAATTAACGTAAACTCCGTATCACCAGGCCCTACAAATACCGAATTATTTACCAAAGGCAAACCGCAGGAATTGATAGATCGCCTTGCATCACAATCAGCTTTTAACCGTATTGGCGAGCCCGAAGATATTGCAAAAACAGTAGTCTTCCTGGCAAGCGACGATGCCAAATGGATCTCTGCCCAAAACATTGGCTTAAATGGGGCAATGGCTTGATTTGGAATCAAGAATCGAGAGTCAGGAATCGCGACAAGAAACACAAGCGCATTAACAAATCAACAAATCATCCAATTAGAATCATGAACTCATTAAAAAATAAGGTAGCCTTAATTACAGGCTCGGCAAGAGGTTTAGGAAAGGCAATTGCAGAACGTTATGCCGCATTGGGCGCGGATATTGTAATCAACTATTCGCGCGATAAAGCATCTGCAGACGAAGTGGTAAGCAGTATTAACGCCATGGGCGTAAAAGTAATTGCCATACAGGCAGACATAAGTAAAGTAGCCGAGATAGAGCGATTGTTTGCAGAAGCAAAAGCCGCATTCGGTAAAATAGATATTGTGGTGGCCAATGCGGGTATTGAGCTGGTAGAGACGCCAGTAGTTGATTTTACCGAAGAGCAGTTCGACCGTGTATTTTCTATTAACACCAAAGGAACGTACTTTACCATGCAGCAGGCGGCCAAAAATGTAGAGGATGGCGGCCGCATCATTTACATCGCATCTAGCACAACTTCGTTCCCGGTACCGGGAATGGCGGTTTATGGGGGGAGTAAGACCACGCCGCGTTACCTGGTTGATATCCTTTCGAAAGAGATTGGCCATAAAGGTATCACCGTAAACTCTATCATTCCATTTGCGGTAGATCACTCCGGCATATTTGCCGAAGCAGGTAGCTACCCGGAGCTTAGAAAACAACTGCTTGACAGTTGCCCGATGGGGCGGCTGGCCGAAGTAGAAGACGTAGCCGATGTGGCAGAGTTTTTCGCCAGTAGCCTGTCGTCATTCGTAAATGGCCAACACTTGTTGGTGAATGGCGGCGCTACTAACTAAAGCTTATGGAAAACAGAAAAGTCCCCTCGCGTTAGCAAGGGGACTTTTCTGTTATAAGGTAGCCATGTCTATAACAAAGCGATACTTAACATCGCCTTTAACCATACGGTCGAATGAGGTGGTGATATCTTTAATGTCGATGAGTTCGATATCAGCTACTATGTTGTGCTCGGCGCAGAAATCGAGCATTTCCTGAGTTTGCGGCAAGCCTCCAGCGCCAGAGCCGGCAACTACTTTATTACCTGCTAGCAAGGCAAATGCGGGTAATTCATAAGGTTCTGCAGGCGCGCCAACGCAAATGTATACACCATTTGTTTTTAGTAAGGAAAGATATAGGTTCAAGTCGTGCTTGGCAGAAACCGTATCTAAAATAAAGTTGAACGAGCTTTTTACCGCCGCGACTTCTTCGGGGTTACTCATTACCACAAAATGGTGTGCTCCTAATTTTTCGGCATCCGCTCTTTTAGATTCTGAGGTACTTAAAATAGTAACTTCTGCACCTAATGCTACACCAAATTTAACGCCCATATGGCCTAAACCGCCGAGGCCTACTACTGCAAGTTTATCGCCTTTGCCAACTTTCCAGTTACGAAGAGGGGAGTAGGTAGTGATACCCGCGCAAAGCAGTGGTGCAACGCCGGCCAACGAAAGTTTTTTTGAGATATGGTGTACGAAATCTTCATGCACCACAATTTTATTGGAGTAACCACCATAAGTTGGGTTACCATCTTTATCTAAGCCGTTGTAGGTTTGTACAGGACTTACCGAGCATAATTGCTCCTGTCCGTTCTGGCAGTTTTCGCAGGTGCGGCAAGAGTCTACCATTACACCAACGCCACCCAAGTCGCCGGTTTTAAACTTTTTAACGTGATCGCCAATCTGGCTAATTTTGCCCACAATCTCGTGCCCTGGCACCATTGGGAACACACCCGGAAACCAGTCGTTTTTAATTTGGTGCAGGTCCGAGTGGCAAACACCGCAATAGGCTATCTCAATCAGCACATCGTGCGGGCCGACTTCTCTGCGTTCAAAATCCCAGGGGGCTAAATCTGTTTCAGCGCTTTGCGCTGCATATCCTTTGGTTTGTATCATTACAGGTAAATTTTATTTACCCAAAGTTATAACAGCACACCGGAGTTTAACTTACAGAATTCAAAGTAATAGTTATACTTTTCAAAGCGATTTGCGCAAGGTCATGGGTGTAAGACCGGTGTGTTTTTTAAAGAAGTTGTTAAAGTAAGATGCGTATTCGAAACCGAGGCTAAACGCAATCTCGGCGGCACTCCAGTCAGTATGCATGAGCAAAGACTTGGCTTCGGCTATAATTTTTTCGTTGATATGTGTAGTGGTAGATTTGCCGGTAGACTCCTGCACGGCGGCATTGAGATGATTTACATGAACGGACAGCCGATCGGCATAATCTCCTGCTTTTTTTAGCTTCAGCGCAAACCTGGGCGAATCTACCGGGAACTGTCTTTCCAATAAATTGATAAATAATTTGGCAATACGCGAGGCCGCGTTTTGTGGACTAAAATAAGCTATAGCGGGTTGCATCTTTATGGCCTCGTGAATAATGAGATTTACCTGGCTGCGCAGCAAATCGTACTTGTATACGTATTCACTATCAATTTCGTGGCGCATGCGGCTAAAAATGCTGGTTAAATAGCTAACCTGCTCATCGTTCAGAAAATAGACCGGGTTACCATCAGGCTTAAACAAGGAGGACTGCTGGAGATTGCCCGGCCTTGCACTATCATTTAAAAATTCCTCGGTAAAAACGCAAAAATATCCCGACATCTCGTCGGTATAAGTTTCGTCAGCATCCCATGAATAGGGTATCATAGGATTAGTGAAAACCAATACCGGCTGGTCTATCTGGATACCCCGATTGGCATAAAGCAGCTGGCTTCTACCATTGGTAACAAATGAGATCTTGTAATAATCGCGTCTGTTATACGAAGACAGCGAACACTTTCCTTCCGATATGGTGGCCACTTTAAACTGTGCAAACTCAGTAGGCGATATTTTAAACTCGAACGGTACTTTCTCCGTAGCTTGCGATTCTTCCATTCGCAAAGTTAAAAAAATCAAAGCGTATTAGTAAAACAGTAAAGCCACCCTAATCGGGTGGCTTTACTGTTTTTACATGGGCGCTACTGGTTTAGCTAATGATATCCATCAAAAATGAAATAGCCTCCGGCGAATGCAATGCTGTTGTGGACTGCATGGTAATAGCTGCTGTTTCTGAAGCCCTCTCACGCATTTGGGTTTCATAGGCCGCTATAGCTTGTTGTGTGTTTTCGAAATCACTATTTAACAGGCAACGGCTTAATTCCAATGCGTCAAGCATTGCCATGTTTACACCCTCGCCGGCAAAAGGTGGCATCAGGTGCGCTGCGTCGCCCAGCATGGTTAGGTTCGATTGAGATTCCCATGTTTGATCCAGAGGCATGCAATACATTACCCGCGGAATAAACGCTGCGCTTGCGTTCTCAAACAATTCGTACCAGATCGTGTCCCAGCCGGCATACTCTGTTTTAAACCATGCTAATACCTGCGCCTTGTCGGTAAAATCTATCCCGCAATCGCGGCTCCAGGATTCGTCTTTTTTAAAACTTGCGTAAAAATTCAAACTGCCGTCGCCTTTGGCGCTCAGGATCAGCGATTGTTCATTGCCCATGGCAAATATTTTTCCGCCTTTGAGCAAATTATGCATGGTTGGGCTTACAGTAGCCGCATTGTAAACCGCACCCTCAATGGCGGTAACGCCCGAATAAAAAGGTTTAATAGGAGTAATATATGGCCTTATTTTAGAATTGGCCCCATCGGCTGCTATTACTATATCGGCCGTAACTGTCTGGCCGTTCTTAAAGTTCAGTTGCCATTGGTCGCCTTCTTTTGAAATATCTACAAAATGGCTATCCCAAACTACGGTATCGGGTTGTAACGAATCCAGTAAGATATTTTGCAGAGGACCACGGTCTATCTCGGGGCGGTCCAAAGGGCGAATATCGCCGGCATGGTCGTCGAAGATAATAATTGCGTTTTTATCCATAATGCGCATCTTATCGGCATCGGGGCGATAGTTTGCTTTAAAGGCATCCATTAAACCAGCTTCGCGTAGTGCGGCCAGGCCCGATTCTTCGTGCAAATCAAGCGTTGCGCCTTGTGCGCGGGCATTTCGATTGGCATCGCGTTCGTAAACTTTCACATTTGCGCCCTGCATTTGCAAAAGGCGGGCAAGCGTTAGCCCACCCGGGCCACCGCCAACAATAGCTATTTTTTTATTTTCTATGTTGTTCATTGTTGTTTTTATTAAAGTGTTACACCTTTGGTTATAGCCTCACAGCATGCTAAAATCACTTCGTCGGTAATAATCTGCTGCGGCCGTTCGGTATAGTCAAAATATTCGTTAATCAGTTCGAGAATAGGGGAAAAGAGCAAAGCGCGGTATACATCGTGTGGGAATTTTTTAATAATGCCCGCCTGCATATTCCGGTCAAGAAAACTAATGATCGGCCCAAAGAAATCGCCTTGTTTAATATCCCTTTTTTGGTAGGCTTTATTAAGCAGGGGTGACGACTTTCCGTATTGAATGAGTGCAAAGTAGGGTTTGTTGTTTTTCAGATATTCAAATCCATTTAACCACAGCTTTTTTATCCCCTCGGCAAAATTCATCTCTGAATTAAAGCCTTTGAGAATGGCCTTTTCGTATTCGCTTAAAACCACATCTACATATAGCTTTACTAGAAGGTCGTCCTTGTCGTTATACTTAATATAGATAGTGCGGGGCGATATCCCGGCCGCTTTCGCAAGCTTTTGCATACTAAGGTTTTCCAAACCTTCCTCGGCAATGATTTGCAAAGCAATAGTGCGAATGGCTTCTTCCTTTCCTAAATTCTTTGGCCTCATTATTAAATTCTCCTATTAATTCTAATGATAATACAAATATAAGTAAACGTTTATTTACTTATGAATATTATTTAATTTTCTGACAATTGGATTAAAGTTGATTATACATGAAATGCCTTAGCCTTCTTGTTTCAATTTTTTTTATGAAACAAGATTTGATGTCGTGCTTAACGCAAAAGCAGGATCTAGCATCTATTTTTAACTATTTCCAAAGTTGGGAGGACATGTTTATCAAATTAAGAAGCTAAACCAGATTACATGTTGCTAAAAGGCAAGTACATCGCATGCATCTTTATTTTAAGCTTTCTGTTTATAGCAGATGGTTTTGCCCAGGCACGGAAAGACACTTTGATTTTCTTGAATAACGAATTATTAATAGGCGAGTTTAAGCAAATGTCTCGTGGCCTGGTAAATTTCGACTCCGATGGCATTGGGCTTATAAGTGTTAAGGCATATAAACTTAAGTCTATTCATACTACTTTGGGTACACTGCGTGTTGAGACTGTAAATCGGCATTGGATGTATGGCACGCTTGTTCCGGCTGCAGAAAAGGATTCCATTTATTTGGTGGATGGTGCTAATCGCACTAAACTCGCCTGGACCGATATTAGTTCGATTCTACCTTTTAGGCGGCATTTTTTCAACCAACTGGATGGTAAGGTGTCGGCAGGGTTGAGTTTCTCCCGTTCATCTGGTATCGGGCAATTTAACGTTAACGGAACGGTTACACATCGTACCCGCTCATTTCAAACCGACTTAACGGTAAGCGAATTGGGAAGTATCGATTCTTCCAGGTTTTCCCGCGATCAGGAAAACGTACAACTCGGCACTAACCACTATATAGGGAACTCGACATGGTTTGAGGCCGGCTTATTAAATTATCAGCGTAATATAGAGCTATCGCTTGCACATCGTTTTCAAATAATGGCAGGTGCGGGCAATAAGCTGATATCTAAACAGCATTTTGAGTTAATGGTTACATCCGGTCTATCGGTTAACCAGGAAAGAAGTATTGAGGGTACAACCTCGGGGCTGTTGGTGGAACTGCCCGTTTTGGTTAAGCTTTATTACTTCAAATTTAAAAAGCCCAATATGCAAATTGCCATGACCAACGCGGGTTATGTAAGCCTTTCCGAATCGGGAAGGTACAGGTACGACGGTAATGTCAGCTTTTCGTGGGAGCTGATGTCTGATTTCTATTTCACAACCAATCTGTACGGGAACTATGATAGTAAACCACCCGATTTTGGCGCTGCAAATACCGACTACGGCCTGGTAATGGGCATAACTTATAAATTTTAAGCAGGTAGGAGATAGTCCATTTGCCACAGACATCTTGTATTCATACTAACCCGTGCATTCAGTTCCATTTTACAATCTGCAACGAGATTGTGCTTGCCATGCAAGGCGGGTTGGGAGGTAGTCTCTAAGTTTAGCGCACGTTTCAATTCAATCTTCCCTATACACATTTTGTGTTTCGTTCTGCCTTAGCGCAGCACAATACTAATTCTTTATTGTTGAAAAATATCAAACATCTTGAAGTACAATCTATGAACACATCCAAATTTAACAGCCAGCAGGGGCACGTAAATCACGAACCGGATTCGAGCACCGAAGTGCAGATGAACAAACCCGGCAAGTCGATGCCGTTTTCGGACCAAATTGGTAATTACCAGCGCAACAAGGGTATTCCCACAAAATCCTACAACAATACCAAGGTTTACATTGTAGGGAGCGGAATAGCCGGTATGGCAGCGGCTTACTATTTTATTCGCGATGGCCATGTACCGGGAGAAAACATCTTATTTCTGGACCAGTTACACGTTGATGGCGGATCTTTAGACGGCGCAGGAAATGCCAAAGACGGGTACATCATCCGCGGTGGCCGGGAAATGGATATGACCTATGAGAACCTTTGGGATATGTTTCAGGATATTCCTGCGTTGGAGCTGCCGGCACCGTACACAGTATTAGACGAATATCGCCTGGTGAACGACAACGACCCCAACTTCTCTAAGGCGCGGCTGATTCACAACAAAGGTGAAATAAAGGACTTCAGCAAGTTTAACCTGGCGAAGAAAGACCAGTTGGCGATTGTTAAATTACTGATGAAGAAAAAGGACGAACTGGATGACCTTACCATTGCCGATTACTTTAGTGAGTCTTTTTTAGATAGCAATTTTTGGTTTTTTTGGCGTACTATGTTTGCCTTCGAAAACTGGCATTCGCTGTTAGAATGCAAGCTATACATGCATCGTTTTTTGCATGCTATTGATGGGATGAAGGATTTCTCCTGCCTGGTATTTCCGAAGTATAACCAGTACGATACCTATGTAACGCCTTTGCAAAAGTTCCTGCAATCGAAAGGGGTAAAAATCAAGCTCAACGTGCTGGTGAAGGATCTGGACATGACGATTAACACCGATGGCAAGGTGGTAAAAGGTATAATTACCGAACAGAACGGTAAAGACGTGATAATCCCGGTTAAAGAAGACGACTGCGTTATTGTGACCACCGGTTCGATGACAGAAGATACCTACTACGGTGACAATAAAACTGCGCCGATAATAGGCATAGACAACAGTACAAGCGGACAAAGCGGTGGCTGGAAATTGTGGAAGAATCTGGCTGCCAAATCGGATGTATTCGGCAAACCGGAAAAGTTTTGCAGCAATATCGAGAAATCAGCCTGGGAGTCGGCAACTTTAACCTGTAAACCATCGGCATTTGTAAATAAACTGAAGGAGCTATCTGTAAACGACCCATATTCTGGTAAAACTGTTACGGGCGGGATCATCACCATTACAGATTCCAACTGGTTGATGAGTTTTACCTGCAACAGGCAACCTCATTTTCCAAAACAGCCAGACGATGTTTTGGTGGTTTGGGTATATGCCTTGTTTATGGATAAACCAGGCGATTACGTTAAAAAAACGATGCCAGCCTGCACAGGCGATGAGATTTTGGCCGAATTGTGCTATCACTTAGGGATTATAGAAGAATTGGATAACGTGGTAAAAAATACCATTGTGCGCAGCTCTTTTATGCCCTACATAACCTCCATGTTTATGCCGCGCGCAAAAGGGGACCGGCCAAGAGTTGTACCCGAGGGCTGCCGTAATTTGGCGTTAGTAGGGCAATTTATCGAAACAAACAATGATATCGTATTCACCATGGAAAGCTCGGTTAGAACCGGCAGGCTTGCCGTATACGAATTGTTAGACCTTAACAAACAGGTGCCCGATATCATCCCGCTTCAGTATGATATCCGCCACTTGTTGAAGGCTGCACAGGCGCTGAATGATTATCAATCTTTCCCCGGACAAGGCTTGTTAAAAAAGCTATTAAAAGGTACTTACTACGAACATATTTTAGTGGAAAACCCGGAAGCGGAGGAGGAACACGAATCGTTTTTTGCCGAGCAATTCGGAAAATTCCAGGATTGGATTAAAGGATTAAAAGGTTAACACTTATTTCATAAATCGGCGCATTGCAGCAATAAAGCCCCTTAGCATAGCTAAGGGACTTTATGTTTTGTGGCCTTACTGTATACTAGTGAATTTTGGTTACGAAATTCTCAGTAGAATCCTTTGTTAGTAAAAAATGCTATAAAATGGCATCTATAAAGAAGCTAAACGAAAAGAATACATAATACTCTTCATCAACAATGGAGACCTATTTTTGTGTATGTATTTTGAGAATGTGAGAAGGAGGATTTATACATCAATAAATGTGCCTTTTTTTACTACTCAGCCTCGAATATATACCAAATTTACGATTAGTAATAAATGTACAAATCACACTATGTAACACATAGGTTCTCATACTTTGTAACCTCAATAAGCACAAATCCGAAAATTTCTCGTTTTCAGACCATTTTCTTATAGGTTAAAACTTTATGTCAATTTGTTAATATTTTTACGAAGTTTTGATAGTTAGCTATCCATCTGCGACAAAATTTGTAAAAAAAGTAACCTTTTCCTGTTTTTTTTTCATCTAAAGGAAAACGTTACTAAAAGTGAACAACTGGTTGATAACCAAGTTTTTCAATATTTAACTTTCCGCTTATTTATTTTATAATAATGGTATTTTATTTCGCATAAATTAATAAATCTGATATGAATTGTAATATATTTGTTACATACCCGTTAAGGAAGTAGTTAAAAACGACTGATACTTAAAATTTAATCTATGGACCCTAAAAAATTTTACCTATTGTTCCTCCTTGCAATTTTTTTAACGTTTTCTTGTAAAAAGGATGATCCTCCGGCATTAGCATCCACTTCGACGCTCCCAACCCCTTCTACTATTGATGTTACCTCAACTACTACATTATCTTCGGCAAGCACTTTAACCAGTGTTAACGCCATTTCCGGTAAATCCTATGTAATAGGTTCTTTAACTAAGGGTTCAACTTATTACATTGATAGGAGTAATCTTCTAACTTCAGTTCCAGATTCGTTATCCGGTTTATCGCTTATTAAATCGGCAAATGACGACAAAGCGAATGCATCCACCTCATTTCTATCATTTACATTAGCCAGTACATCAACTGTATACGTTGGGTATGATAAGAGAGGCACTACGTTGCCTTCATGGCTTTCGGGTTGGAAAAAACTTTCGGCCACTATTGGTACCAATGATGCTAAGCTCGGCTCATTTGTTTTGTATAGTAAAACATATGCTGCGGGCAATGTAACTCTTGGAGGTACTATGGCAAGCCCCGCAAAAGGTGCACTTTGCCAGTACATCGTATTTGCCAAAGCGGGAGGTACAGTTACATCACCAACTACCGGTTCTATGATATTTGGCATTAATGGGCACTCTATTTCTTCGCCACCTTATACAGCGGTTGGTATAGACGGGCAGATTGCGCTACTTAAACAAATGGATATGACTTATTACCGTCAGGATATCAACTTTAATTCCGACGGCTCTATTGAAAGTTTAAATAGTTTTATCCCTATTTACAATGCAACTAAAGCGGCCGGTATTACCATCTTACCCATGGTTTACACCTCTACGCTCGACTTAAATAAATCTGAGAGTGTAAATTATTCTGCCGGTAAGACAAAAGGGACGGCCCTTGCTGCAAAAAATTCAAAGTATTTCAAATATTACGAGCTGGGTAACGAGTTGGATAACAAAGTTATTTTGTCGGGCAATGGTGATAAGAACTCCAATTACGATATCACCAAATTTAATCGCGTAGCAGCCTACTTAAAAGGTTTGAATGATGGTATCAAAGCCTCTCAACCTACAGCCCAAACAATGATAGATGCCAGTTGGTTACACTTTGCTTATATGCAAATGCTAATTGATTATGGTGTGAAGTTTGATATTGTGGCCTGGCACTGGTACTCTGAAATGGAGAGTATAGCTCCAAGTAACCCGTTAAAAGTTACCGATATATCTGTAAAGCTTGCGAGTTTATTCTCTAAGCCAATTTGGTTTACCGAGGTTGGGCAGCGCTATAAAGCAGTTAGCAATATCGAGCAATTACAAAACGATTTCATTATGTCGTTTACTAAAAAGGTTAAGGCAAATCATCGTGTTGGTGCGCTGCTTCTTTACGAGTTGTTTGACGAGCCCTTTAAGGCCCCCAATTTGTTAGAAGCAAATTATGGTTTCATAAAGTGGACCACACAGTATACTAAATGGAAAGCCAAAATGGTTGTAGGTAACCTTAGTGTTGACTAACAACGATATTCATTAAAGTAGGTGCTTTTATATATGGCATTTATAAAAGAGGTTGAGCGAGTTTTCTCGCCAACCTCTTTTTAGTTACGGACTTTTATGAAATTGTGGGATAAAAATCAGGATTTCGATACCAGGCGACACTTATTTGGTGCATGTTGAAATGTGAAACGCTTTAGGTCGATAACTTTTCGGGTTGAAAATCAGTTTTTTATAATTTTAGAAATAGGCCTTTTGGGGACTTTGATGAATGGTTAACATAAGAAGTTCGGGCCCGAATGCTAAAATACCCTGCATGAGAATATCCCTATATATAAAGCAGATTAATGTTGTTCTATTGCTCTCAATGCTTTGCGCGTTTGGATACTGTAATGCACAAACCACTGATCATAAAGAAGAGAAGACTGCGGTTGATAGTTTCGACATCAAACAACACAGTTTTTTATTGCCACAACCTTTGCCCAAAGGCAAATATTTTCAACAGGTTTCTGTACAATATGTAGTTATCCCTAAAGATTGGATCACAGAAACACTAACTGCGCCAATGCTTGGTTATGCGGGTAAATACACGCTTCCTTACGGGTTTAATTTACAATCTAGCCTGTCAACATTATTTATATCCTATCGGCTCAATTTTGGGCCGTTCTGGAATTACTCAGTAAACAATGTGCATTTCGGTGCGGGATACCAGGTTGCTTATAATCTTGGCTTTCTGAAACAGTTTGGCTACAATACCACACTTAATATCTGGGAACAACAGCCATCGCTAACAGTTGGTTATAGCTTTAAAAAAATAGCTGCGGTGTTACGCGGAGATCTGTACTTAACCAGCTCACTTAGTGAAACGCAAGCCGGCCATACCATTTCTTATCCATCCTTTTTAAACGGGTATAGTATAACGGGTTCCGTTGAGCAAAGATTGTGGAAGGATAACCTGCTATCTTTTGGTTTTAAGCTAAACTATCTGAAATACCATATCATCGCCTGGCCTGCGTTCCCGGTTAACCAGTATCGTTATTGGCTTCCGGAGTTTGATTTAGGTCTTAGTTTTTAATGATCATGAATATGAAACATCAACATACCCGCTGGCTCTTGATTTTAATCGTATTCTTTTCCTGCAACAAGAACCAGATCACTTTTCCACCGGTTAATATGGATGAAAACCTGGCTAATACAGCACCGATTGCCACTTCTGTTATGAAAAACATGGAGGGTGTATATTCGCTTAGCGACGGCAGTTCTAGCCTGGGTACCGAGTTTGTATGCAAAGTATCCAAAAGCAAAGTGTCTTTTTTTAGTAACCAAAGCGGTATAGTTTTTATCCTTAGCTACGGGTTAAATACTGCGGATGGCTCAATTCAATTTTCAGGTTTCTGGCGATATACGGAAAACGGCACACAGGGCACCATTAATTTTTCGGTAGCAAAAGCCGATGGCGCGGCCGATTTACTTGCAAATGGTATAGCAACAAATATTCAGTTGAAAGGTATTTTTAAGTCTCCGCAGCAATCTATCAGCTTAAAATATAAAAGGCCGTTTTCGCAATATGTGCTAACGCACGAATTTACAATTTTAGCCCATGGCGCTATTCCGATCAAAACAAATTCGCCATTTGCGGTAAACTCGTTAAACGGCGTTTTACAGTCAGAAGACTACGGAGCAAACGCAATTGAGATAGATATACAGCTATCAAAAGATAACGTGCCGATATGTATGCATGACGACTCGTTCGATAACCGGCTTACACAAAAAGGCCCTCTATATGGTCAGTTTAAAGATTTTACATTCGACTTTTTAGAACAATACGTACGCTTGATAGACGGGCAGAAGATACCATCGTTAGCCCAGGCTCTTCAGGCGTTTATAGATTCTACCAATATGAAATATGTTTGGATGGACGTAAAAGGCGACCCGGATATATTTAAGTATCTAGAACCTGTGGTTAGAAACGCTTATGCCCACGCCAAGGCCGTAAACAGGAACGTGATAATTTTTGCCGGCCTACCATCTAAAGGCGTTATAACTGAATTTCAGAAGCAACCAAGTTATGGCGCTGATCTCCCTTGCCTCTGTGAGTTGAGCTTGCAGGATGCGATTGATAATCATTGTCAGTTTTTTGGGCCTCGGTTTACAATGGGGCTTTTATTGGACGATGTAAACAAGGGACATTCGCTCGGTATAAAATCATTTAGCTGGACGTTAACCGATAAAATTACTATTGCGGATTATTTGCAGAACGGAAAATTTGACGGGTTTATTTCGGATAATACTCCTTACGTGGTATACGATTATTATGCACTTCATTAAGGGTTTGTTTGACCAATGTGGATGAATATGAATTTAAAACGAATAATTGTTATTAAACTGCTGGTTATAGCATGTTCGCTACATGCCATTGCGCAGACATCCGATTATACCAAACCGAAAAGGAAGAAATTTGCTGTTTATGCAGGAGTTGGCCCTAACTATTATTTCAATAACCTCGAGCTGGGAAAGAGTTATGTTAACAACTTTAATTACTCATTTACCGGCAGGGTAATGTGGGAACCCGAACATTTGTTAAGCCTCGGTGTCGAAACCGGTTATTACCGGTTGTATACCTATAATACCCCACAGCCTAACCATGTTCATATTGCAAACACGGCCATCCCGATCCAGATTGTGGTATCTATGAAGTTTCTGCAAAGTTTTTATGCCAATTTCTCGATGGGGCAATCTGTTTTGCTCAATAAAATTGAGACGGAGAATAATGACAATTTTAGTGCGTCCAGCTTTTCGGTGGCAGATTTTGGCGGCACGCTTGGTTACCGCAAAATGCTCGGTAACCGATTTTCTATTAGTACAGAGGCCAAGTTTTACTATTCCAGCGGTTTTGTTGACAGAAATATTGCCCTGTTGTTTGTGGGTGGCTATCGGTTTTAATACTGATTTTCGAATTCCCTAGTTGCCCACATTAAATTTCAATCCATCATCAAAGCCGGAAAAATCTGACTTAAGCCGACGAGATATTACTTGTAGTGAATCCTGGCTCCGCCGCACTTCCAGATAATGAAACATCGGTTTATAATCAGGAGAGAGTTCCTGGGTCGACTCATTTTTAGTCCTCAAAGGCTGATGGGGGCCACCGCCACCGCCAATCACCAGGAAATATTTACCCTGCACTTTGAAACGCTCGAAATTGTGCGAATGCCCGGAGAGAAATAGTACACACTTTTTCGAACTTATAAAAGCAGGTACAAATTTTTGCTGCACCTGCACAGATGGGCTAACCACCGTGCTATTGGTAAACGGCGAATGATGGCAGCCCACTATCGCCAGCTTGATAGCCGGGTTGCTGTCGATCTGTTTTATTGTTTGTTTATACCAATCATCTTGCTGCGCTATTTCCTGAGATTTCATCTTATTAAAGTTCGAGTTCAGTAATATCACTGCTACCGAGTCAACCACTTCCAAATAGCCGGTGGCCTTATGCATCGAAAATCTTGACTGAAATTTTTTCTTCCCTTTATCTGAGCTCCACAGAAATTCATGATTTCCTAGTGTGGCGTAAACTGGTATATGACTATCCTTGCACCATGCAAGGTAGGTATCCATCTTTTTCCATTTAGAATCCTCAGAACTTAATGATACAACATCGCCAAGTATAAACAGGCTGGAAGGGTGCACTGCAATTACATCCTTGAAAATCATTTTAGTGGCTTCCTCATTATGATTTATTTTGCGGATGATCTTCTCGACAAACAGAGGCGCCTGGGTATCACTTGCAAAGGCTATCACGGAATTCTGGCCTTGGGCAAAAACTGATGTAGGGAAACAGAATATGGTTATGCAGCAGATAAAACTGTAAGCCTTAGTTTTTCCTATCATGGTTTATTGTGATTCGGAGTATTCAGTAGCGATAACTGCGTATATTCTAAGTTACAAATCTTTGATCAATCCAAGATAAATGGCGTCACCGCCATTGGTAAAATCTTGTGGGAATAAATCCACTAAAAGCGCAACAAAAGATCAAGAAAAAAGCACCTATGTTTTTATACATAAGTGCTTAGTTATTAAGTGACCGATAAGGTACACATATCGAACTCATTTATAGCCGATTGCAAGAAAATCGTCGCGTTGAAAGAAAAATAATTTATCCGTTTAGAGGGGGCAAAAAGCTGTTTATGCTTTTTGCCCCCTTTTTATTGCGGAGAGTGAGGGGATCGAACCCCCGCGCCTGTTACGGCGACTTCACGCTTTCAGGGTGACGCCTTACCACTCGGCCAACTCCGGCAATCGATTAATTCCCGGAGTTAGTAATACAAAATTACTAATTTTTCTTTCGCCTTTTTATGGTTACGCCTTTAAGTTTTTCATTTGCAAAACGAGAAGCCTTTTCTACGAGTTTTGTATCAATTTGATATCTCTTCTGTAGATTTTGAGCTAGCTTAACAATTTCATCGTCGGTTAGATCTTTGAGTAAGTCATCGTTCTTTAGATTTTTTCTTAAAGACTTTCTTGCTTGCCTCACAACTTTTGCTCGTTCATAATTGTAAAAAGTTTCGGAAAAGTTCTTAGCAGTTTCTGAGATTGACTTTAAGCCAGACGGTAGGTGTTTTATTAATAAATAGAAATAAACTGCCTCTTTAAGTGGTAGCTTACTTAATATGTCCTCAATAATGATTTCAATTGATCCTTGTCTTATTTCATCGGCTTTTAGTTGAACTAATTCAGTCATGGAATAACTTAAAAATCCTTTCTTATACATTCTTCCATAAAAATGGTCTACTGTTAACAAAAAATAGCTTAAGTCTCTAAAAGACAAGTTAGATTGCTCTAATGATATTATTAAGTCTGCTTTATAATCATTATAATCTTCATCGCTAAATAGTGAAGTTGCGATTTTACTTAAATATTGGTTCTTATTTCTTTTAGCAGGCAACATTTACTTCCAATTTGGATAATCTATCAGGCTTACGAGTTCCTGATAAATAATTCTTATTTCTGTTTTCATATTGTCAATGTCGGTTTTCTTTGCAGCAAATCTTTTGCTATGCACACTTGAATCTGCCAATTTTTTAATCTTTGGTAAATCCTCTCTTGTGATTTTTGTTAAATGCCATGTAGTTTCCCCCACAAGTTTGCTAATTAAATCACTTAAAAAGAGATAGCCGCCACCACCATTCTTTATTTTAGAATCAATTCCATGTCGCTCAAATAATTCAATAATTAGTGTCTCCATTAACTTACGTAGCATAAAGAAGCATGAATTATACAAACCATAATCATAAGCACACGATGCTTCGGTTGCAAATGCTGTCAAATATCCACGGGTATTATCAAAAATGCTTAATGGGAAAAGATTATCAGCTGGCTCAAGAACTGGCTCCGAAATAACCAAGGTATCTATTCGCGCTTTGGTAGCATTCTCAAGAAAGAAATAATCCTTTCTTTTAAGGAACTTTTGAGATTTTCCCCTTTTTGAATTACTGTTCAAATAGCCCGATATATTTGAATATGGCGATAAATGAAGTTCATCAAAACATGTCTGCACGTCTTTCGGTTTGACACCATCTTTTTTTAGTTCATTCAATAAATAGTATACGAAAAATTCGATTTTAGCTCCTGAACTCAACTCTTCAAAATCAGGTATTTTTTTAATAAAAATCGACAAAGACATTATTTATCTCTTTTAGCAAAGTTGTCTGCAATATGCATAATACCCAAAGAAGTTAAGGCGTATTTAGCATCTGCACTCTTTTCTACAAAATTCACTTTGGGGCCTTTTAAATTTATTAAAACTTGTGAAAGAGCATTTGGCATTTTGGAAGTAGCGATTTTAAGTATATAACCAATTTCTTCAAGTGTCGCGCCATCATTTGACTTGTTCTCCATAAACCAATTTATCGCTAATAGCACTTCTTCATTTTGGGATTTTGAAGACTTCTCTTTAAAGTAATTTCTTAAGGAAGTCATCTCTTTTACATTATATTTTAAATCAACAAATGTGACTTGCTGTGTCGAAGGAGTTTTGCTTTTTTGCTTTACACTTTCTTGTATTACCTCGGTTTCAACTTCGTCATTTTTACTTTTTGACTTTGGCTTTAAAGACTTTTTACCATTATGTTTTGCAACTGACTTACCATCAAGAATTTCCTGAATTCTTCTTTTTCCAGCCTCTAGTATAATATAGTCTGTATCATTTGTTGACTTAATATACCAACCAGTGACTAAGCTATTTAAATTCTTAGTTAGATTGCCAATGCGGATATCTGTCTTCCTACCACTTTCCTCATACGATTTAGACAACATTGCCCTTGTAAACTCGTTTTTACCAAAGTCCGTCGTGTAAAAGGCGTAAATCAATAGCCATTCTGCCTCAGATTTAGGCAAATCACGAGTTTTAATATCCTTAAGAGTTGGATAATCAGCGTCAATTTTTCTGTCGATAGGTTGCCCTTGTCCTATTTCAAAAGGCTTAGTATCCGTTGAAATGCTTGGTTTCTCTGTATTCGGAAGTTGTGTAATATTTATTTTTGATAAAAGTTGTGTCAAAATGTTCTCATTGAAATTTTTGAATTCCTCTTTTACAGTATCTTGCTGTCCTTCTATTTCAAACTCAAGTTCATGAAGTTTGAAACGCATTTTTAAAGTATCCATAATAAATAGAGCGTTTTAGAGTATATATTTATCTAATTTACAGAATATTACAACCAAAAGTAGTGTGTTGTTAATAACTAACTTATTGTTTATAAGTCCTCGATTTTATTTTATGAATTATTTTAGAAAACCAATGACCCCAGAAAGAGCAATTGAAATATTAGCAAACGATAAAATAAGAGTCACATATGAGCAAGCAGAGCAGATATTGGACTTTATGAGCAAGCTTGCTCATAAAGCTATCGAAGTATATGTTAAAGACGATGTCTAAACTATTGCTGTATGAAAAGTAAATAAAAAAGCACGGTAATATTGAGTACTACTGTGCTTTTATTTTGTGACCCCGCTGAGGCTCGAACTCAGGACCCACAGATTAAGAGTCTGTTGCTCTACCAACTGAGCTACGGAGTCGTGATTGGGTGGGTAGCAAAGGAACAAAAATTTCGCAAGCTTAAAAAGCCTTTTTGTTGTGCCCCTGTAAAATTAACTCAATGCTATTTTACTTCAAAAATAACATAGTTACTACCAGCCGCTCCCGTGGTAGATATGCCTTGTACCACTCCGATATATTTGCCGGGCTGATCGCCGGTGTAAAAGCTTAACTGGTTTTTACCATTTGTATCCGTACCCGCCGTTGGCGACCAATATAATACATTCCGGTAGTCGGGCGTGCGGCTGTTAAGTTTGTCTTCGGTGTCGTAAACAGGCGCGTAAAATTTGCGTTCGAGTTGCAAGCCTTCGTAATCCATTACCACGGATCGCGGGTCTATTTCAAATCCGCCGAAATCGCCTTTGTAAGTTGTAAAGCTCAGCACCCCGAGGTTGTTTGTTGGGCCATAAAAATATTGAAGAGGTATTACTTCCAGCTTCTCTATCTTCAATGGATCAAAAGTCATTACTTTATCCATGTTAAAAATGGGTACCCCATCCAGCATAACTAGTGGCTTGCCGCCTTCTAAGAAGCCTTCGGTGCTTAACACATCCAGGTTAAAGCGTTTTTTTCTTTTGGCTACAAATACTTCTTTCACATATTCCCTCAACACTTCTTCCATGGTACTAAAGCGGGTGTAATCATCCAGCTTATAGGTCTTGCGCGGTTTGTAATAAAATGCAGTACTGTCTACCCCCGGATCGTAATAGCTACGCATTTGGTTGCCCGAGTAAATATTTTGCACCTGCATTTCAATACTGTGTTGTTTTAATAAGTTTTTAACGGCATAGCTCAGTTGAAAATCTGGTAACTGTGTTGCACTATATTGCTCTGAGAAAGGGCTTTGTATTTCGATATGATAGGTGCTGTCAATCTCGAAGTTGGTCTGCGCAACAATTTCAGCCGGGCCAACAAAATCTTTGGTGTTAAAGATGAGATGCCCGGCAGCATCACTTTTTGCAGTGTACATTTGTATCCGTTTACCTGGTATACCCAGGTATGCAGTAATATTTTCAGCTGGCTTTTTCGTTGCACTGTCGGTAATCAAAGCAGTTACAAGATGCCCGGTAAACTCAGGCAAAAATTTAAATGAAGGCGTTTTACCACTTAGTACATTATTCCAGTTAAACCTACGCCATCCTTGCGTCAGCATCAGGTTATCAAGTGCTTCGTCGCTTTCGGCGGTGTGGCTGCCGAAGTAATAGTTTGGTGATTCGATATTTCCCTTTAACTCCGAACTTAGCCAAAGATAGCTTTGAATATCGGCATTAGTTTGTTTCTGCAATGTATCTAATTGATAAACCGACATTGATAGATCGGCCGGCAATGCTTTTGCGTTGTCTTTAGTAGCGATACTTACCTGAACTTTATTACGTAGTCCATATTGCTGTTTATCAGTATTTAAGGCAATGTTCAAGGTTTGTTGTGGGCGTTTAAAATACAAACGCTCGCAAACAGGTTGCTTGCTACCGTTGAAGATAGTTAGGTACGAAACGCCGTCGCCAAGATCGGCCGTGTTAACTGTAAATACTGCTTTGCCATTAACCAACTGATTCGCTTTGGCAACTTTTATCTTAGCGCCTGTGTTGGCAAAAAGGTAAAGCTCGTTGTCGGTGATATTTGCGGCTGCCACTTCAATATTCAATTGCCCGGTTTTATTGTCAGTTAGCTGCATAGTGTAACCATTTTCTTCTGCAATAGGGAAGGGCTTGTTATAAGTAGTTTTGTTAACTACAATAACCGAGTGGTAAGTATTTCCAGCCTGTGGTGTAAATACGAAGCTACCCATGCCAAATTTTAGGGGCTTAAAACGTGCAATAGTATCGTTTTTTTGATTGAGCACAGCGCCATTAAAATTATCGGCACCAGTACCGAGGTTACTGGTTACTTTAAACGCTACTTTGCTGCGTTGGCCTTTTACTAAAGTGCCACCTTCGGGGAAAAACTGAACGTCGTAAGAAAGCGCTTTCTTAGTTGCCTCAATATTATCAGATGGTTTTAGCGGGTTGATGATGGTAAGGGTTTTCTCAAAGAAAAAATCCGGGCCGAAGTTCTTCATCCAGCTGGTATATGCGCGCAATTTATAATTGCCGTCGCTTAAAGTAATCGGGATGCTTAACGAACCGCTGCCGCTGCTCTTGTCTAGCTTAACCTTTGCTTGAGCCACGGCGTTTTGCTGACGGTCTAAAATCTCCACATAGGCTACCTTGCTTACATCAAGTGGTTTATTTTCCATGGCGTCGGTATTATATATCTTAAACCATAGAATTTCGCCCGTTATATAAAACGATTTGTCGGTATGTACAAATAATTTCTCCTGAAATGCAGCCTTGCTATTATAAGCATTTAATGATTGCTGCACCTGCGGCAATACCTGGGCGCCTGCGTATAATGTGCTCATTAAAGCAGGTACTATTACTATTGCGCTATAAAATCTTTTCATCTGCATGTTATTGCCAAAATGTTGGTTTCTTATTTACTCCTCTTAAAGTACAATCTGCGCAATCGGGGGGCGCTCCCATAAAGCCTATCGCTGCGCCGCCGCTATTTACAGGGTATAGCGGTAATTCGATACCAGAAAGTATATATCGTTCTACTTCATTTACCATGCTTCTATTGTATAGGAGCGTATCCGCATGGCAACTATAGAGGTCTTTAACCAAATAGCTTCGGGGTAACTGGGATTTCTTAATAAAAATGCGCTGCTGGGTTACGGTACCCACACTCAGATAACCTACAACTATTTCGGTGGCATCATTAATGTTATGAATATTACCTTGCAATTGAGTGGGTTGCGCATCAAAAATGCTCCCTAGCTGCTCGGTATTCTTTTGCATGTTGGTCCAAAAAGCAAAGGCTTCTTTAGTTAGTGCATATTGTTTAACCAATATACTGTAATCTAAGCTCAGTTTTTCCGAGTCGAACGGAACGGTAATTACGGGTGCCTCATAAATAACGTCCTGTTTTAATTTAGCTGATGAAGCTAATGTGACACGACTTGATACGCTACTTTGCCAGCATGTGAAAACATCATCATTAACTATATCTCGCAGAACGATGGCGCCATTTACTACCTTGTATAATGACTGGTAGGCGGTTTGAAATTGCCAGGTATCTACATAATCATATCTGTAATAAGTAGTGCTGTTTTTTGGATCATGAGTGCTGGCATATACCTGTAGGGCCGCGGGCTGCGCTTTCCAACTCAAGCTATCTATAGCGGGAGATTGTTTTACTTCTACATAATCCGATAGATATGTTTTACTATCGGCGGTTTTTATGCGCAACCTGTATTTGTTAGTAAGCGGTAAAATATGGCCTACCGAGTAGTATCTGCCCTTGGGCAATTCAGTAAGGTTAAAGGTCGACCCGCCGTCGCTCTCAACGCTTAAAATTGCATGAAGTTCGGGCTTAAGTATAGTAGAATCTGTTAGCTTAACAGTTCGGCTTAACGTGATAATGGTGCTGTCAGCGCTGCTATTAATAAGACCTTCTACAACCAGGTTGCTTACATTGCTACTGGTTGAGGGTGGGGTATAGCTTTCACGGCAGGCAACTACGCTGAGCATTGATAACAATAATAAATATTTAAACATGCCTTTCATTGTACAGATTATTGCCAAAATGTGGGTTTTTTGTTGATACCTCTTAAAGTACAGTCTGCACAGATTGGCGAGGTGCTCACATACCCTAATACTACGGCCATACCGAATGGATATAATGGGATCCTAAGTCCGGTATAAATATAGTTTGCCACATCATTTACCTCTCCATGGGTCATTGGATGACTATACCACATAGAATCCGTTTGACAGGCATAAACATCTGGCGAGAAATACGATTTGGGTAGCTGCTCTTTTTTGATAAAAATTCTTTGCGAGGAAAATGTACCAACGCTTATATAGCCTACCACTACCTCTGCAGGTGAATTAACATTGTGGATATTACCCTGCATCTGCGACGGCTGAGCATCAAAAATGCTCCCTAGCTGCTCGGTGTTCTTTTGCATGTTGGTCCAAAAAGCGAAAGCCTCCTTAGTTAATGCATATTGTTTAACCAGTATGCTATAGTCAACGCTCAATTTCTCCGAATTAGGCAGGATAGTAGTAACGGGTGCCTGGTAAATAACATCCTCACTTAATTTGGCCGAAGAGGCAAGGTTAACATGGCTCGAAACACTGCTTTGCCAGCAGGTATGCACATCGTCGGTAATCATGTTACGGGGAACAACAACGTTATTCACCGATTTGTAAAACGACTGGTATGGCGTTTGAAACTCCCATGTATCAACGTAACCGTACTTATAATAGATTGTCTTATTGTTCGGATCGTGAGTATTGGCGTAAATCACTAGCTGATTGTCATCGGCCTTCCATCCGAGGCTGTCAATAGGCGGAGATAGTTTAACTTCCACATAATCTGACAGATAGGTGCTATTTCCTGTTTTTATCCGCAGTCTGTATTTATTGGCTGTCGGTAATACATGGCCTACGGAAAAATATTTACCCTTACCCAGTTCTGTTAAATTATAGGTGCTGCCACCATCGCCTTCGACAGATAAAATAGCACCTAATTCAGGTTTTAATATGGTAGAATCGTTTAACTTAACTGTGCGGCTTAATGTAATAATAGTGCTGTCGGCGCTGCTATTAATCAAACCTTCTACCACCAGATTATTGCCGTTGCTGCTAGTTGTGGGTGGCGTATAAACTTCGCGGCAGGCCACCACAACCAATGCTATTGCAAAGATTAATAAATACCCATTTATCTTCTTAATCACCATCACCTAAAATCTAATATTGTAGTTAATAAAAGGTATCGGGTTAGCAAATATAGATAGCTTGTAACTATTGATAACGCCGTTCTCCTGCACAAAGAAGGTAGAGTAGGCATTTTTGCGCCCTGTTAAATTATATACACCGAATGTCCAAGAGTTGTGTGTACGCTGATGTACTTTATGATTGCCATCCACATTCAAAGAAAAATCCATGCGGAAGTAGTCTGGAATACGGTACTCGTTCCTGTCTGAGTATAATACGCGCTCGGCACCGTCATAATAATAGCGGGATACAGGTAGCGTAATTGGCCTGCCTGTGCTGTAGGTGGTGTTTAATGATACGCTGTAACGGTGGGTAAATTTATAATTGCCGGTAAAATTAACTGCGTGTGGTTTATCAAAATTGGCAGGGTAGTAGGCTCCACCATTAATCAATTCGCCAGCGTTAGGGTCATCCTGTTTTAAGAAGGTGCGCGAATAGGTGTAGCTTAACCATCCATTAAGTTTTCCGGCGTTCTTTTTTACAAAAAACTCTACGCCATAAGCTTTACCCTTGGTTTCTATTACGTCTGTTTCGATATGATGGTTTAACACCAGGGTTGCTCCGCTTTTATAATCGAGGTAGTCGCTGAGGCGTTTGTAGTAAACCTCAACAGATGTTTCGATGGTGTTCGATTTCAGGTTTTTGTAGATACCGAATGATACCTGGTCGCCGTATTGCGGTTTAATGTTAGGATCGCTAAGTTGGTATACATCCGTAGGCGAAATGGCTGTTGTGTTTGATAACAGGTGCAGATATTGCCTTAACGTATTGTACCCTGCCTTTATGGAGAAATCTGGGCTAAGGCTATACCTGGCAGAAAGGCGGATTTCCGGGCCTTTGTAAGTTTTGATCACTTTTCCGCTACTGTAATGTACGCTGTCTACCAGGTTAATACTTTCTTTTGGTAAACCGGGTGCATAGTAGTTAACAGTATGTGGCCCGAGGTAGTTATATAGCGAATATCTTAAACCTGCATTAATAGTTAGGTTGCTGGTAACATCCCATTTATCACCCAGATAAATAGCACTTTCAAGCGCCTGTTGAGCAGGCACAACATCTGGTGTTAATAATGATTCGTTACCCAGTGGTTGGTTTGAGCCGGGGTTAAGCTTATAATAAATGGAGCTCAAACCAAAATCAACCGTGTGGTTAGTGCTTGGGTAATAAGTAAAATCGGCCTTAAAATTAGTCTGGTTAACGTTAAAGTTAAGCTTGTAAGCATCAACAGGGTTAACATCACTGCTTACATTATAATCATATCTGTCGTAACCGCCCGTAATTACGCTGTATAACTTATTGCTAAAGTTGTGTTTCCATTTCAGCGCTATGTTTTTGTTATTATAGCCATAAGCGGTATCGCTGTTCAATTTAAAATTGTCGTGGCTGAGATAGGTAGTTAGATAAATGTTGTTCTTCGCATTTATCTCATGGCTTAGATTAAAGTTAATATCGTAAAAAGACACACTGCTATTACGGTAATCTTTGGGAAGTGTGCTCAGCAACCAATCGGCATAAGTGGTTCGCGCGCCAAAAATAAACGACGTGCGGTTAGAGTCGATAGGCCCTTCTATGCTTACTCTGCTGGTAATTAGGCCAATACCGGCCGAACCGGTGAATTTCTTTTTGTTGCCTTCGCGGTCGGTTACATCGAGTACAGATGATAGCCTGCCTCCAAATTTTTCCGGAATGCTGCTCTTGTATAACTGGATATCTTTAACGATATCCGGATCAAATGCAGAGAAAAACCCGAAAAAGTGCGACGGGTTATAAATGGTCATGTCGTTCAGCAAGATAAGGTTCTGGTCTGCAGCACCACCGCGCACGTTAAATCCGGTTGTTGCTTCACCTACCGATTGAACACCCGGTAAGGTTAGTACAACACGTAAAATGTCGGGTTCGCCAAAAACGGCCGGCACTTGCTTAATGCTGGCAATATCTAGCCGGGTTACACCCAGCTCTGTACGGCGCACATTGGCCACTTTGTCGGCTGATATTTTTACTTCTTTGAGAGTAGTTACCTGTTCCTGCAGTTCGATGTTCAGTTTACCATCGCTGTATAGAGCAATCTGGCGACGGGCATCACGCATACCGAGGCCCTTTATTACCAATGTATGCCTGCCCCGAGGTATGTTAAGGCTATAATAGCCAAATTGATCAGTAGCCACGCCCGACTTAGTTTCGGGTACGTAAATACTTGCACCTACAATCGGCTCACCCGATTTAATATCGCGCAGGTAACCGGCAAGTACGGCGTTGCCGCTTTTAAACGTGTTGGTTTTTATACCAATGTCATATATCTTGTTTTCGGTAGTGGCGTTGGCTACGTTCTTATCTGCAGCTGCACCCAAAGTAAAAGCAGCCAGATTTTGTTCGCTCGATAGGCTGCTCGCATCTCTGTCGGCAAAACTGGTGGCAACCTCGGTAGTAATGGTTCGGCCTTTGGTTAAGAATATCCGCTGACCATCAATAGCAAAATGGAAACTGGTGTTTTTAAATACGGTGGTAAGCACATTTTCAACCCTCTCGTTGTTGACGTTTAGCGTAACCCGCAAACTATCAAACTGTGGCTGCGAGTAGAAGAAATGGAATGTGGTTTGCCGTTCAATTTCTGTAACAAGCTGATGGATGTTTGCCTGCTGAAAATTAGCTGATATCAGGTTGTTTTGGGCAAAAACCTGGCTATAACTTAAAATAAAGCAGAAAACCAGTGGGTAAAGTTTTCTCATTAATTATTGCTTATTTGGTCGTAGTATGATACTGCGCTTACTATTGCCAGTTCTTTATTTTTCTTGAAGTTCGATCGATTGGCTCTCACGTATTTCTGCACCTCTTTTTTATGTGTTTTTAAGAGGCCGTCTATATCGCTGGGAGAGCTTACTTTATAATATTGATTGTTTATACCTACATAATAATATGTATGGTATTCGTATTCCTTTTCTAACTTATCTAACGAGCTGGAATTTTGTACTACCATTTTTCGTTTAACCAGTACCTGAGATTTTCCTTTATAGAGTTCGTCAAAAAAACCATCCATATCGGGTTTGTCGGGCACGGTAATAAAATGATGCCCGTCTATATCAAAAGCAGAGACACGTGGGGTCATTAGGTTGTAAGACGAAAAGTTATTGTACAGCAGGCTGATCAACTGGTCTTTGTACATGTCGTACTTTAAACGGGTGCCAGGGTAAGGAACCCCATCGTAGATAACGGAACCTGTTATCCAATCGGGCGAACTAAAAAGGGCGCTCCCTTTAACGATAATGTTATTTGGCTCATAAACAGGCCCGTTGTACAGGTTAGACTGTTGGCCTATGCCGGCATGGTATTGCTGTATCAGTTTGTCTTTTATGGTGGTATTAGACAAGCTATCCGAAGCAGATTGTGCTTTGACAAAAAGTACCCAGGAAGAAATGAATGCGGTGGTAAAAAATCTTTTTATAATGTGATGCATTAGGTAACTACTTTTCGAAAGTAATATACTTATACTTATCCGGCAAAGACTTATAAGTAATAAAGTATTTACATTTATGACGAAATTTCTTAACAAAACGCTACAATAAGTAAGTGTGGAATTGAAATAATTTTAAAATAGCCTGCAACTGCGTAATAGTGTTGCACATTTAAGATTGAGCCTGCTTTTAATTGCCTTAATCAAGGTTTTTTAAATTTTTCTTGCTATCATTAAGTTTTTCGGGAACAATGCCGCTAATAGCCCCCGTTAGTGCAGAGATGCTTTTCTTTGGCTTCCGATGAATTTGCTTTATATATTTATTTAATGGAAATACAAGAGATCATAACCATCACCATAGTACTTTCGGCTGTATTTGCTTACGTTAATCATCGCTTGCTTAAATGGCCTCCTACGGTGGGCATTATGGCAATTTCGCTTGTTATATGCATTATTTTACTCACGTTCGGATCTAAGTCTTTTATTTCTGTTAAGGCAATTCAGCTGGCAACCTCGGTTGATTTTCAGAATGTACTAATGAATTTCATGCTAAGCTTTCTGTTGTTTGCGGGCGCGATACATATAGATCTTGCAAAGCTTAAAAAAGAGCGATGGCCAGTGCTGTTGCTGGCAACTTTAGGTATACTAATATCCACATTTTTAGTGGGCGGGGCGGTATGCTATCTGTTTAAACTCTTCGGCTCGCCTATTCCATTTATTTACTGCCTGCTTTTTGGTTCGTTGATTTCACCAACGGACCCCATCGCGGTGCTTGCCATATTGAAGGAGGCAAAAATTCCGGAGTCATTAGAGATAAAAATATCGGGCGAGTCGTTATTTAATGACGGCGTGGCAGTGGTTATTTTTATCACCATAGCCGAAATAGCAGGTACGGGTACCGAACATTTTTCGCTATTGGCCACTGGTAAGCTGTTTTTACAGGAGGCGGGTGGCGGACTCGCTTTTGGGGCGTTACTAGGGTATATTGGTTTTTGGGCGCTACGTTCGGTCGACGATTATAAAGTAGAGCTGCTGATTACCCTTGCTGTAGTAATGGGTGGATATTATACAGCGGGCGAATTACATATTTCGGGCCCGTTAGCTATGGTTGTGGCGGGGCTTATAACAGGTAATAAGGTTAAAGCGGAAGCCATGTCGGATATCTCCCGCGATTACGTAGGTAAATTTTGGGAGCTGATAGATGAAGTGCTTAATGCCATATTATTTATGCTGATCGGCTTAGAAATGCTGATCATCAAAATAGATAAGTCGACATTGATTATTGGTTTTATCTGCATAATAATAACGCTGTTTGCGAGGTGGGTATCGGTAATATTTCCAGTGGTTTTATTAAAGTGGAACAAAATAGCCTTTGAGAAAAACGCTGTTGCTATACTCACATGGGGCGGCTTACGAGGCGGCCTATCTGTAGCTATGGCGCTGTCATTGAGTACTGAAATGCACCGAGATGAGTTTGTGCTCATTACCTATATGATTGTTGTGTTCTCGATTATAGTACAGGGCTTAACCATTGGCAAAATTGCCAGGAGATTACAAGGAGCAAATGGGTAAAATATTAGCAAACATAAAGAAGTTTTTGTCCTTCCGGTTCAATTTACAGGAGGGAAGGGCTACTGATGCAGAAATTAAAGACAGTATTGTTAGTAATGTTGTTTTTAAAGGGGTAAACCTTTGGGCGCTTATCTTCGCCATCTTCATTGCGTCAATTGGTCTTAACGTAAATTCAACTGCGGTAATTATTGGCGCCATGCTGATATCCCCCATTATGGGGCCGATAATGGGCGTGGGCCTGGGCATCGGTATCAACGATCTCGATTTGGTTAAACGAGGATTGATGAACCTCCTTGTAGCCACTTTAATCGGTATAATAACATCTACAATTTACTTCTCTGTTACGCCCTTACACGAGGCACAATCAGAATTATTGGCCCGTACTTTACCCTCGGTATGGGATGTTTTTATTGCCTTTTTTGGTGGTGCAGCCGGTATGGTTGCGGCCTCGCGAAAGGAGAAGAGCAATGTAATACCTGGCGTAGCCATTGCCACGGCGTTAATGCCACCATTGTGTACCGCAGGCTTCGGTATAGCGACTGGCAATTGGTATTATGTTTTAGGTGCGCTTTACCTGTATTTTATTAACAGCGTATTTATTGCCATTGCCACCTTTGTAATATCGCGGTACATCAAAATGCGTAAAAAGCATTTGGCCGATGCCGGGCAGGAGAAAAAGGTTAATCGCTACATTATCATTATTGTAGTGATAACTATTCTGCCAAGTATATTGATGGCCTATCGCATAGCCGATCGAAGTATTTTTGAAACTAATGCCCGCAGGTTTGTAGAAGAAGAGTTTAAGTTTAAAAATACGCAGGTAATATCCAAAGCTTTTCACTATAATCTTAAGCGGATAGATCTGTTGTTGATAGGTAAAGATCTTAAGCCAGAAAAGATAGATTCATTATCTAAAGATTTGGCTAACTATAATTTAAAAGGCATAAAGCTAAATATCAGGCAAGGCCTCGATGCAGGCGAGCACATTGATATTTCGCAGATTAAGGCTAGTATTTTGGATGAGGTTTATGCCACGCAATTTAAAGGGGATACGGTTACCGATACAATTGTAAGAACTACTTCGCCCTCGAAACTATCGAAAGACACCGCTGTGTTTAACGAGTTGAAGGTTTTATATCCAACTATACAATCATTTGGCATTAACCAAACGGTTGTTTACCACACCGATAAAACCAAAGCAGACACTGTTAAACTGGTTCTTGCAACTTTTAAAACCCCTATTGCCGATGCCGACCGCAAAAGAATGCAAGCCTGGTTATCAGTAAGATATAAAGCGCCCAAATTGAGATTGCTCATTGACGGAAAATAAATTTAAAACCAATGTTATTAAACGGATATTGAGCATATAGCAAACCAGCAACTAATAAGTTTAAAATGAGCGAGGTAAAAAGCAATATTCATAAACTAAACCAGTTGCAGGCAACGGCTATCTGCGGTAACGATATCAGTTCTTCGTGCCTGTACGTTTCGGCGCTTACTATTATTTACGCAGGGCAATATGCCTGGGTTTCGTTGTTAATAGTGGCTCTCGTACTTTATTTATTCCGCAAAATATATGGCGAAGTGGTGGGGGCGCTGCCCTTAAACGGTGGGGCATATAATGTGCTGCTTAATACAGCTTCAAAGCGGCTGGCCTCGGTTGCGGCTTGTCTTACTATTCTTTCCTATATGGCTACGGCTGTAATTTCGGCACACGAGGCCATGTACTATCTCAGTGATATTCACAGTATTCCCTTAATACCATCAACCATACTTTTGCTGGCTATTTTTATGATGCTGGCTATTATAGGTATCGGCGAATCGGCCATCGTGGCAGTTATTATTTTTATTCTGCATTTGGTTTCACTTTCTTCGCTGGTATTGGCTGGCATTTGGTATTTACTACATAACGGCTGGCATATCTTTACCTATAACTGGCAGCAACCGGTTGCCTCAGGAAGTTTGGTTAAGGCATTATTTTTTGGCTTCTCTGCCGCGATGCTAGGCATTTCAGGCTTCGAAAGTTCGGCTAATTTTGTGGAGGAGCAGCAGATTGGCGTTTTCAGAAAAACCCTTCGCAATATGTGGGCAGTGGTTAGCTTCTTTAATCCGGTAATTGCTTTACTGGCCTTAAGTATTATTCCTTTGGGTGTGATTGGTAGCCATCAGGAATCTTTGTTATCGTTTATGGGGCAATCTACAGGCGGGGCCTGGCTCGGGCATCTGATCTCGATAGATGCGGTATTGGTTTTAAGTGGTGCTGTGCTTACCTCATATGTAGGGGTAACAGGGTTAGCTGAACGCATTACGCTCGACCGGATATTACCCAATTTTCTGCTGGCCAAAAACAAGCGGGGCATTAGCTATCGTATTGTAGTCGGTTTTTTTGTGATGTGTGTTTCTATACTGCTAGTTACCCGTGGCAACCTGGCTGATCTGGCCGGGGTTTACACGTTTTCGTTTTTAACGGTAATGGCTTTATTTGGGATTGGAAACTTGCTGTTAAAAATAAAGCGCAGAAAGCTGCCACGTCCGGAGAAAGCGCCAATATTGTCAGTTATGCTTGCTGTAGCGCTGATTATAGCAGCCTTCTTTGGCAATATGAAACTTAATTTGGTTTCGTTTTACGTGTTTATAAAATATCTGATTCCAGCATTACTGTTTACAACGGTGATGCTTAACCGGGCACGGATTATACGCGCCATTATTTACATGCTTAAATATTTGTACCGCCCCTTCAGAGGGTTTGCGGTGGTAAGCAATAAGTGGCTGGAGCGAACGTTGGTTAAAGTTAATTCGCAGGAATTAGTGTTCTTTACCAAAGGCGACAACGTAGAAACCATTAATAATGTACTGATGTATATTGAGGGTAACGAAACCACGAAGAAACTTAAGATTGTAAATGTAAAAGAACATGGCACCAATAATGCCGCTTTAAAGAAAGATGTGGAGGTATTGGATAGGGCATATCCACACATAACGATTGATTTTATAGAACTCGAAGGTGCTTTCGGCCCCGAGCTTATCCAGCAACTATCTAACGACTGGCATATCCCCAAAAACTTTATGTTCATCGGGTCGCCGGGCAACAGGTTTCCTTACCAGGTATCCGAGCTGGGCGGAGTTCGGTTGATTATGTGATAAAGTATAAAAAAACAAAGCCCTTCCGAATTTTCGAAAGGGCTTTGTTTTAAACTATCTTGTGGCTTATGCCATTGCATACAATTCTTCGCGTTGCTTTTGCACAACGTCGCTGTTAATGTATTCGTCGTAGGTCATCAATTTGTCGATAGTACCGTTAGGAGTAAGCTCCACAACGCGTGTTGCCACGGTTTCGGTAATTTCATGATCTCGCGAGGTAAACAACATGGTGCCTTTAAAATCTTTCATACCGTTGTTCAGCGCGGTGATCGACTCCAAGTCAAGGTGGTTGGTTGGCTCATCGAATAGCAACATGTTACCTTGCTGTAACATCATACGGCTAAACATGCAGCGCATTTTTTCACCACCCGATAATACAGCGGCTTTCTTTAATACCTCTTCGCCGGTAAATAACATACGGCCCAGGAAGCTGCGGATAAACTGATCATCCTTTTCGCCTGGCGAGTACTCACGCAGCCAATCGATCAGGTTTACATCTTTGTTTTTGAAATATTCCGCGTTGTCAATTGGAATCTCAGCGACGTTAATGGTCACACCCCATTTAAAGGTTCCGCGGAAATCGGTGTCTTCGCCAGATAATATTTTATAAAGCGCAGTAGTAGCCAAGCTGTTTTGAGATAGCATAGCAATTTTGTCGCCCTTATTAACGGTTAAGTTAAGGTTGTTGAATAGTACCTCGCCGTTAGCAGTTTTCCCTAAACCTTCAATCTGCAGAATCTGGTCGCCAGCTTCACGGGTCATCTGGTTAAACATAATAGCCGGATATTTACGGTTAGATGGCTGGATCTCATCCAAATTGATCTTATCCAACGCTTTTTTACGGCTGGTTGCTTGTTTCGATTTAGAAGCATTGGCGCTGAAGCGACGGATAAACTCCTGCAACTCTTTAACCTTGTCTTCCATTTTCTTATTCTGGTCAGAGCGTTGTTTTAAAGCCAACTGGCTCGATTGGTACCAGAAGGAGTAGTTACCTGTGTAGGTAGTCATTTTGCTAAAGTCGATGTCCACAACGTGGGTACAAACAGTATCCAAGAAGTGCCTGTCGTGCGATACAACCAGTACAATAGCTTCGTAACCTGCTAAAAAGTCTTCCAACCAACCAATGGTATGGATGTCCAGGTCGTTGGTTGGCTCATCCAGCAATAAAATATCTGGTTTACCGAAAAGGGCCTGTGCCAATAATACACGTACCTTTTGGTTACCGTCTAATTCTTTTAGTAATTTATAGTGAAGATCTTCTGTAATACCCAGGTTGCTCAATAGGGTAGCTGCATTGCTCTCCGCATTCCAGCCATCCATTTCGGCAAAAAGATTTTCGAGTTCGCCCGCGCGTTCGCCATCGGCATCGGTAAAATCTTCTTTAAGATATATAGCATCCTTCTCTTTCATGGTGCTATACAACTCTTTGTGGCCAATAAGTACGGTTTCAATAACCGGGAACTCATCAAACGCATAGTGGTTTTGTGTTAACACAGCCATACGTTCACCGGGTGTGAAACTTACAGACCCCGAAGTGGGGTCAATTTCCCCCGATAATATCTTTAAAAATGTGGATTTTCCTGCCCCATTTGCGCCAATTATTCCATAGCAGTTGCCTTGCGTAAATTTAATATTTACGTCTTCAAATAAAGTTCTCTTACCGTAACGTAAGGATAAATTGGATACCGTGATCATTTTTGCGCCTTATCTTATTTGCTGCAAAGGTACGTTAAATAACAGTATTTTATAAGATTAGCCGTTAAAACGCTGTTTTTATAACACTTTTTTAATAAAGTGTTCATATTAGATTTATTATCGTACACCGCTGGGTTGTAAAGTTTATTAACTAATAAGTAACTTAGAAAACAAAACTCCCGTAATACTGCTTTATAAACTTAACCGACTATAAATACTGGAATAACGTTTGCATAACCTATTCTGAATTTAAACAAATAATAAGATGATGGGATTAATTATTGGCCTTGTTGTAGTAAACATCGTAGTTGCTATTTACAGAGTCGACAAAAGAAAAGTTTACTAAATAGTAAAGCTGTTTAATTGATATGATGGGTTCATAGTCGATTAAACAAATATATATAGCAAGGCCTTCCTAACAATAGTTAGGAAGGCCTTTTTTAATTTTGAAAGTTCAATATTTTATTGTCCCCAGGTAGATGGGCTTTCGCGCCATTTACTTAAAATTTCCAGGTCGGCGGTTTTAATATCGCCATGTTGCTCTGCATATTTTAACAAGGCGCTGTAGTTGGATAAAGTTGAAAAGCGGCACTTTGCATTTTTAAAATTTTCTACTGCAGCATCAAAGCCGTAAGTGAAAATGGCTGCAAGGCCGGCCACATTGTATCCGGCATCGCGTAATGATTCTACAGCTTGTAAGCTGCTCTTGCCGGTAGAAATAAGGTCTTCGATTACCGCAACACGTTGGCCGGGTATAATTTCACCCTCAATCATTTTGCCTGTGCCATGTTCTTTTGCCTTGGCGCGTACGTAAATAAATGGCAGACCCAGTTCTTGCGCAACTAATGCGCCTTGGGGGATACCGGCAGTAGCCACGCCGGCAATGCAATCAACAGACCCAAATTCTTCCTGAACCAAAACGCTCAGTTGCTGGCGGATGTAGGTGCGGATAGAGGGATGAGACAATGTGATGCGGTTATCGCAATAAATAGGAGACTTCCAACCCGAAGCCCATGTAAAAGGATTATTAGGTTGTAGTTTTATTGCTTTAATTTGCAGCAGAAATTCAGCTACCTGCTGTTCAATCTCAGTTTTATTAAACATGGCTCAAAACTACAGAATTTATATTAACGACAAGGTGATTATTATCACAGAATCTGCACCGGAGGTTACACCAGATGCGGATAAGATTGGTACACAGCAGTTTGATTTTGCTAAAACCTATTATGCGATACTTAATTCGGCTAAACATACATTTTTTGTAGTTACTGATGATGCAAAGGCTTTCTTGAAAAAAGTGCTTAAAAGTGTTCCGCTTATTGAGGCTGCCGGTGGCTTGGTTAAGAACAAACAGGGCGAATTTCTATTTATTTATCGTCTCGACAGATGGGATTTGCCTAAAGGTAAACTTGAAAAAGGCGAAACCCCGCGAATTGGTGCTGTGCGCGAAGTGGTAGAGGAATGCGGGATTGAGATCGATAAATCGGGTGCAAAAATCTGCAAAACCTACCACGCTTATGTTACCCGTGGCCAGGTGGTGATCAAAAAATCGCATTGGTACAAAATGAAGTTTAAAGGCAAAGGAAAACTTAAACCTCAAATAGAAGAGGGGATAACCGATGTAAGATGGTTCGACAAAAAAGATATGGATCAGATCTTAGCCAATACTTTCCCGTCTATTGCAGAGGTAATGACTAAGACCAAATTGATTACAAACAGTCAAGCGCCGCTTTTGGGATAAACTTGCTCACATCGCCATTGTACTTTAATATTTCGCGCACAATGGTTGAGCTGATGGAGGAGTAACCCGGTTTGCTTACTATAAAAATACTTTCTATTTCGGGAGCCAGAGCATGGTTCATCTGTGCTATGGCTTTTTCGTACTCAAAATCCGAAACCGTACGTATGCCCCTTATCATGTATTGCGCGTTAATGCTACGGCAAAATTCAATGGTGAGGCCCTCGTATGCTACGATATGAATTTTAGGTTCGTGGCCAAAGACTGCGCGTAATATCTCCTCGCGTTTAGCTATGCTCAAAAAACCTTGCTTACTGCTGTTTGCCCCAACGCCAATATAAACCTTATCAAACAGGGGTAAAGAGCGTTCAACAATATCAACGTGCGCTTTGGTAACAGGATCAAAAGAGCCGGGAAACAGGGCGATTTTCATAGTATCTATATGCTGTTTTGAATAGTTGGCAAATGATGCCCGAAAGTACAGATATTCTTAGAATTTAAATTGCAAGTGCTCTTACTTTAGTTTTTGTATAAAACCGTAATGCTTAACATAGTTTTGTCCATCGGGTATTTGGTCAAAAGCGCGGTATAGGATGTAGGCTTTGTTTTTATCGATGCCCTTAAATATGGTTCCAACTACTTTTTGTATCGCATCATTTTCGGCTTTAAGGGCAACTGTATCAGTAAGCGCAACGCCCGATTTATAACCAACCATGGGGTATACACCTTGTTTTCCAAAATCTGAAACCATTTGCGGCCTTATCGAAAAAATCTCGGGGATAGTTTTTACCTGGCTTAATACCATCGGTAAATGATATTGCTTATTAGCCTCCTTAATAACCTTCTCGTAAAAGTCTTTCATTTCAGCTTCATTGTTATACTTAAAGTATTCACCCCCCGGCGTGGCTATTTCACCGGTTGTAGATATCATGTTCACAGCATCAACCACGTTCCCATCGTCATAAGCTTTAAGAGCTTCAGCATAATAATCTGGTCCGGTTTTGCCTAATATGTTGTACTCGCCAATATGAAGGATGTTAAGCTTCCAGCCATCATTGTATTTACCATATACCGCTGTTATTAGACAGTTAATCGGTAGTTTGGTTGATACCATTAGCGAAACATACATTTCTTTATTGAGTGCCAGATATTTAATTGTATAATCGTTGCCACCATCTTTGCCTGCCGGAATGTCGTTCGAAATATTTTCGCTGGTGTTTTTGGTGTAATATTCGTCGAGCAGTTTGTAATCGGTGGCCTTAAATGCGCCGCCCATAGTATTTACAATAGTGTCAACTTTCTTTCCTGATTTCTCTAATAATGTTGGTGACAATAATTGTTTAACCCCGGCAACGTCTTGGGTCATAATGGCCTTAAACAGTTTCTTGTCTAACACGGCAATCTCCTCCCTAACTTTGGGCTCAATCCGATCGTTTTTCCATGATCCGAATGTACCGAAATGGCATCCCTGCAAAACCGCAGCAAAAAGAATTACCCAAGAGAAGGTTAATAGTGTTTTTTTCATGAATGTGATAGGTTTAGAATTGTGATGTTATTTGTATTATTCGGGTTGCGTTTTTTGAAAGAATGAGAACGACGAATGCCCGTACCGCCTTTGCTCAACAAAAGCAGGGTGGTTGCTTAGGTTTTGCATAGACTGGTGTTCAACAATCAATAGGCCATCAGCCGAAAGCAAATTGCGTTCAAACACAATGGTGGCTATTTCGGGTATTCGGCTAATGTCGTATGGTGGGTCGGCAAATATCAGGTCGTACTGTTCGGTTTCCTGTTCCAGAAACTTAAATACATCTGCCTTTAAAGTTTTAATTTGGGTGAGACCATGTTGCTTGGCTGTATCGGTTACATACTTTATGCAATGGAAACTGTGATCTACACATAAAACAGATTGGGCATAGCGCGATGCAAACTCGAAGCCCATGTTGCCGGTACCGGTAAACAGATCTAGTACTTTGAGATCTTCCATGTCTATCTGATTTTGGAGGATGTTGAACAGTGCCTCTTTAGCCAGGTCGGTAGTTGGCCGTACAGGTAGATTGGTAGGCGGATTAAGCCTTAGGCCTTTTAGTTTACCGCCAATTATGCGCATAATAGTAAAGCGGTAAGCGAAAGCAATTGCTGTGGTTCAACGCCTTCGGGCAGTTGTTCTAATTGCTTCAGTTGGCTAATATCTATTTTAGGGAAAAACTCACTGATATTGGCGAGTTTGCTGTCGCCGGTAGTAATGTCACCACTTACTATTAAGTGGGTAGTAAGCTGATTAAGCTGCAAATCATTGGCAACAAGTGCAGTAAAATAAGCCAGTTCATCGGCGCCGGCGTAGTTAAAGCTGTTATAAAATCTTAGCTTATTATTTTTGTAGCTGGCAAAATGCACCTCGTTGGGTTGTATATCCACATACAGGTTGATGCTATCTAAATTATCTGCAGAAATAGTCTGTAGCCAACACTTATAATTAAATACAATTTGATGATAGGGGTATCTTGTGGTCAGTACCGGCAATAATTGATCATTATCTTTAAACAAAACCAGATTGTCGGAATCCAGGGTTTGGCTATAAGCCTTGTCAGATGGTTGCACATCCAACACGCGCATAAAATCCGTTACGCGCTCTTCATTAAATACTTTCGTAGGTACAATGTTAAACACCGTTGGCGTAACACCAATAACAACCTTGTGGTAATCGGTTGGATTAAGGTAGGGCGCTAGCTCGTTAGGGGAAGCCAGCTCGACCAGCGGATAATTTTTACCCCAAACCAGCAATGTGCTCTGATGCACCACTGCAAAAGAAAAATCAGTATTTCTGATCTGAATTAAAAGGGTATAATATTTAGTCGTTTCTGCGCTAAAATTATCGTCAAAATACAGTTTAGAATTGCCGGTCATGCTATGGGCAAATGTAATATAAATTTATCTTAGTCAATAGTCATTAGTTCATGGCCAATGGTTCATAGTTCATGGCCGAAAGTCATTACCCAACATATTACTTATTTAATAACTTCGCTGTTCAAAGGCGATTATCATTTTCAAATTGACTAATTAACAAATTGCCAAATTAATTACATGCCCGCTGTTGATTATATTATTAAAGCATTTCCACATGAGCCTACTGCGCAACAGGCAGAACTGTTTATAAAGCTCGATGGTTTTTTGAGGAGTAATACGGGGTACGATTGCTTTATTTTGAAGGGTTACGCGGGTACAGGTAAAACAACTATTATCAGTGCGCTGGTTAAGGCTTTAAAATACTATAATTTAAAATCTGTTCTGTTAGCCCCTACGGGGAGGGCGGCTAAAGTTATTACAGGTTACTCAGACCGCAAGGCCTTTACCATTCATAAACGTATTTACCGAAAAAAATCAGCAATGAACGTCGACGAAGGTTTCGCGCCGGCGCAAAACCTGGCCGAGGATACGCTCTTTATCGTGGATGAGGCTTCAATGATTACTGATGAGGCTGGCGGTTTTAGCCGCGAATCGTTGTTGCATGATCTGGTGGAGTATGTTTACAATACCAAGAATTGTAAACTGTTGTTGGTGGGCGACACCGCTCAGTTGCCGCCGGTTGGATCGGATTATAGTCCTGCGTTGGATGCCAAGCTAATGGCCGATAATTTCGGTCTCGAAGTTGCCGGTTATGAACTGACTGACGTACTTAGACAACAAAAGCAATCGGGAATTTTGTACAACGTTACCGGTATTCGTGACATAATTCGCGAAGGAGAAGAGCTATTTCCGCAGATAACTACCAAGGGCTTTAAAGACGTTTACCGCATGACGGGCGAGCGCCTGGAAGAAGGCCTCGAATATGCATACCGCAAATACGGAAAAGAGAATACGCTGATTATTTGCCGCTCTAACAAAAACGCCAACATGTATAATCAGCAGATCCGTAACCGCATTTTATACCGTGAGGAGGAGCTAACTGGTGGCGACCAGATAATGGTGGTGCGCAACAATTATTTCTGGCTGCAGGATAACAAAGAAGACGATAGTACAGGTTTTATTGCCAACGGAGATATGGCCGTAATAAGACGCGTTCGCCGTACTGAAGAAATGTATGGCCTCCGCTTTGCCGATGTACAACTGCAGTTTTTAGATTACGCCGAAGAACGTACGATAGAATGTAAAGTGTTATTGGATACGCTCACAGCCGAATCGCCGGCACTATCACAAACAGATCAGAAGCAGTTTTATACCGAGGTGATGAAAGATTACCAGCACATCCCTAACCGCCGCGCCCAATTAAACGAATTAAAGCTGAATCCTTATTATAACGCCCTTCAAATTAAATTCTCTTATGCCGTTACCTGCCATAAAGCCCAAGGCGGCCAATGGGATGCTGTTTTTGTAGATCAAGGTTACCTTACAGATGATATGGTAAACACCGATTTTCTGCGTTGGCTTTACACTGCTTGCACACGTGCCCGGCAAGAGTTGTTTTTAGTAAATTTCAGTGAAAAGTTTTATCCCGGTGTGGAAGAGTGAGAAGTGGAAAGGGTGAATTGCGGATTGAGTTTTCTCACATTTGTCATTCCGACGTAGGAGTAATCTTCTTCGTCACATCATGTAGACCTTGCAATTGCAGAAGCTCCTTCGCTATCGCTCTGGATGACAAAGCGACAATTTGCATTATGCAGATTGCGGCAACCTAATTCTAAAAGTAGAACCTTTTCGTTCTTCGCTTTGTACTTCAATTTTGCCGTGATGTTTTTCAACTATTTGCTGTACAATGCTCAAACCTAAACCGGTTGATTGCTCCCCGCGTACTCCCCGGCGGCCGGCTTTAGAGAAACGGTCGAAGATGTGGGGTAGCATTTCTTTAGGGATACCCAAACCATAGTCTTTTATTTCTATCTGGATATCGTCTTTATTTTGTTTAAGATTCACTTCTACGTTATCAACTTCGTTAGAGAACTTAATAGCATTGCTAATGAGGTTATCTATCACCCGCTGAAATTTCTCTACGTTAACCGAAGCAAATATCTGTGGTTGACTGCTTATAAGCACGATGTCGTTTTTAACGTTTTCCCGAAACTTCCACATCTCTATAATATTCGTTAGCAGTTCATTTAATTCTAGTCGCTGCGTTGCAAGGTCGTTATCGGCGTCGTTACGGGCTACCTCCAACAAGTCGTTTATGATAGACATTGCCTTAACACAAGAAGCTTTTATCATATACACACTGTCAGCGGTTTCGTCGTCCAATTCATCTAACTCCATAATCATTGCAATGGATTCAATAGCACCAATCGGGTTTCGCAAGTCGTGAGCCACCATGCCAAGTACGTCGTTTTTAAAGGCGCTGGCCTTTTCTATCTCGGTATTTTTTTCTTTTATTTCTACCAATTGTACATAATGCATTGCCCTGAATGAATAAGCGTACCTCGACATAAAAAAGAATCCCGATAGCAGGAAAGCTGATATTACCTGGTTATATAAAATTTCCGTACTATCGATATTGCAATAGAAGAGCGCTGCTGTAAAAATGATCTCCGTTATAATGGTGAGCATCAAGGTATCCTCGTATTCAAACAAAAAGACAATCGCCACACTAAATATGGCCACCAGATACAAGATCATGCTGTTGCGCGGGTCGTGGGTGGCAATAATGCTCGATGCCAGTCCGGCAGTTATAAGGTAAATGCAAAATAGTATAATGGTAGCAGATATACCCAGGCCAAGCTTGTTAGTCTTTTTAAAAGCGGCTATCTGATAATTGCTCACCAAAATAAAAAATGGTGTAATGGCGATAAAAATCCAATTGGTGATATTAAACTCAGGAAAGTTTTGTGCGTGTGTTAAACCTTCGGAAAGGAGATAATAAAAAAGGCGGAGAATAATATTTAGCCCGAAAAAAATAATGGCGGCAATGTATACAGCTTTCAGGTTTTGAAGCATGTAGTGTTTGCGATAGCCCTTTCGATATTTTGCAGGGATACTTCTGAAAAAGTAAGTTTCCAACGTAATTAGGGAATGATTACTCAAATTTATTAAATAAATTCACTAATCATTAAATAAATGTTGTGACGCGTATTATTATTGGTCATTAGTCACTGGTCGTTAGTCATTAGTCATTAGTGTCTAAACCTTAATCAACCACTTCACTCAATCAACGAGTCAACTTCTTATTTTAATCTACCACACCGCCACTTTTTCCGGTATTAAAAAGATATGCAACAAAACACACAACCAATACGAATAACGACAGTACGGCAAAGAATATCTTTTTCATAGCAATAGAGATATATTGTTTAAACGTTTAGCCTGGTTTATTGTTTGTATTAGCGTAGCGGCGATAGACAAAATGTCGCTTAAAATCGCTTTTAGCTGTCATTTTTGCTGATTTTAACTAATGGCAAGTAAATTGAAATAAAGGAGATATGAATTTTAACAACTATACTATAAAAGCACAGGAAGCCGTACAAAAGGCTTCAGAAATTACAACTGCCAATCAGCAGCAGGCGATTGAGAATTCGCATTTGCTTAAGGGTTTGTTACTGGCTGATGAGAATGTTGTATCGTATCTGTTAAAGAAACTTAATGTAAATATTACCCGTCTTAATGAGATACTCGACAAGCAGATCGAGTCGTATCCGAAGGTAAGTGGTAGCAATATATACCTGTCGTCTAATGCCAATTCGGCATTGCAAAAAGCGCAGAGCTATTTAAAAGAATTTAAAGACGAATTTGTATCGGTAGAACATTTATTGCTGGGGATACTTTCTGTAAATGACCCAGCCGGCAATGCATTGAAAGATGCAGGTGTTACTGAAAAAGATCTTAAAAAGGCGATAGTAGGGCTACGCGGAGATAACAAAGTGACCGACCAGAATGCTGAAGCCACTTTCAATGCGCTGAATAAGTATGCACGTAACCTAAACGAGTATGCCGAATCTGGTAAACTCGATCCGGTTATTGGCCGCGATGAGGAAATCCGTCGTGTAATACAGATACTGTCACGTCGTACCAAAAATAACCCCGTACTGGTAGGTGAGCCGGGCGTTGGTAAAACTGCTATTGCCGAAGGTATTGCCTTCAGGATTATTAAAGGCGACGTGCCTGAGAATCTGAAAACGAAAACGGTGTACTCTTTAGATATGGGTGCGCTGGTTGCAGGTGCCAAATACAAAGGCGAGTTTGAAGAACGCCTTAAAGCAGTTATTAAAGAAGTAACCCAAAGCGATAGCGAGATCATCTTGTTTATTGATGAGATCCATACGCTGGTAGGTGCAGGTGGTGGCGAAGGTGCCATGGATGCTGCAAACATCCTTAAACCTGCTCTTGCACGCGGCGAATTAAGGGCCATTGGTGCTACAACACTCAATGAGTATCAAAAGTATATTGAGAAGGATAAAGCCCTTGAACGTCGTTTTCAGCGTGTGCAGGTTGATGAGCCGGATGCGGCAGATGCCATCTCGATTTTACGCGGGTTAAAAGAACGTTATGAAACCCATCATAAAGTGCGTATTCTCGACGAAGCAATTATTGCTTCGGTAGAGATGTCGCAACGTTACATTGCTGATCGGTTTTTACCGGATAAAGCTATTGACTTAATGGACGAGGCTGCTTCTAAACTCCGTTTGGAAATGGACTCAGTGCCGGAAGCCGTAGATGAGCTGGAACGCCGCATTATGCAGCTGGAAATTGAGCGCGAAGCCATTAAACGCGAAAACGATACCCGCAAGGTTAAAGAGCTGAGCGAGGAGATAGCCAACCTTTCTGCCGACCGCGATCAATTGCGCGCCAAATGGCAAAGCGAAAAAGACCTGGTAGATGGGATCAACCTGAAAGTTGAATCTATTGAAAACTATAAGCTGGAAGCCGAACAGGCCGAACGTGCAGGTGATTATGGTAAAGTAGCCGAAATACGCTACGGTCGCATCCGCGAAACACAGGAAGAGATAGATAAACTGAAAGCTGCTTTGCTCGAAAATCAGAGCGACAGCCGGATGCTGAAAGAAGAGGTTACCGCCGAAGATATTGCAGGTGTAGTTGCCCGTTGGACTGGCATCCCGGTTAGTAAAATGGTGCAAAGCGAGCGCGAAAAGTTGCTTAACCTGGAAGATGAGTTACACAAGCGTGTAGCGGGTCAGGAAGAGGCGATTGAGGCAATCAGCGATGCTATACGTCGCAGTCGTGCGGGTTTGCAGGATAAACGCAAGCCAATCGGTTCGTTCATATTTCTGGGTACAACAGGTGTGGGTAAAACGGAGCTGGCTAAAGCCTTAGCTGAGTATCTGTTTAATGACGAGCAATCAATGGTACGTATCGATATGTCGGAGTACCAGGAACGTCACGCGGTATCAAGGCTTATCGGAGCGCCTCCGGGCTACGTTGGTTATGATGAAGGTGGTCAGTTAACCGAAGCTGTTCGCAGGAAACCATATAGTGTGATCTTGCTGGATGAGATCGAGAAAGCCCATCCGGATGTGTTTAACATCTTGTTGCAGGTGTTGGATGATGGCCGTTTAACAGATAATAAAGGTCGTGTTGTGAACTTCAAGAATACCATTGTGATCATGACTTCGAATATTGGTTCGAACGTGATCCAGGAAAATTTCGAGAACCTGGACGACGATAATAGGGAAGATATTATAGCTCAGACTAAAAATCAGTTATTTGATCTGTTGAAGCGCACCATCCGTCCGGAGTTTTTAAACAGGATAGACGAGATCATTATGTTTACCCCACTGGGCCGTAATGAAATTGGCGAAATCGTTAAGCTACAGTTCCATCAATTGCAAGCTACCCTTGCGGAAATGGGTATAAGCATGGACGCCAGCGAAGAGGCTTTAGACTGGCTGGCGCAATTAGGTTATGATCCTCAATTTGGAGCAAGGCCATTAAAACGGGTGATCCAGAAAAAGATCCTCAACGAGTTATCCAAACAAATTCTCGCAGGTAAAATTGATAAAGACAGTAAAATTAAACTGGATATGTTCGATAACCAGTTTGTGTTCCTGAATGAATAATAAATGTTCGTTGATTCACTTGTCCGTTAGCTTATCAGTTAACGAGTGTGTGAAGTTGATACGTGAGTTAGATGATTTGTGAAGAAGAGTGAGTTGGCCGGTGGCTAATGGACTTCAGTGAATTAATGAAATAGAAAGCAGCTGTAATGGCTGCTTTTTTGTTTTATACCGCTTTTCTTTTCAAAGTTTACGCTGTAAGTCTGGAACAATCTCTGATCTGCAATTGAGCCAGGTAAAATTATCAAATCGCACAATCAACAACTTGAATCAAAACTTCCTCAGCCAGGCTACCACATAGCCAACCAGCTCCTTGGTATAATATCCCCAGGTATTAAATATTTCGGTGCTGGGCCAAAATGCAAAGATGCTAAACTTGCCAAAACCTGCAGTGTAATTACAAGGGTAGGGCACAGTCTCTAATCCCGCTTTTTTAAATATGAGTTGTGAGCGTCGCATATGAAATGCCGACGTTACCAGCAAATAGGGAGGCGGCAGGTGTTTTTGAACAAGGAGCCTTTTGGTAAATAGGGCATTCTCTATCGTATTGCGCGATTTGTTCTCTATCAATATCACACTGTCTGGAATGTTAAGCTGTTTTAGTTGCGTATATACCCAATCACCCTCGCTAAAGCCATCAGGGTCTAGGCTACCGTTGCCGCTGGTGATAAGTATATGGGAAGCTTTCCCCATGGCTTTTAATTTTAAGCCTTGTATAAACCGGTCTGAAGCACCGTTAAACATACCTGTGCTATCACGTTTTTCTGATGAGAACCCTCCCAAAACAATTGCGCAGCTATACTTCGGAAGCTTTGCGGCGTCAACAGGAGGGTAATCCCAAAGTCTGGCGTAATTATCCAGAATAACAGGTGCCGAAAAAATATAAAATACAATGAGACTGATAATCAACAGTCGTTGTTTCCGTCGTGGTTTTTTAGTTATAATGGCATATACCATAAATGCTAATACCCAAGTAATGGGGAACAGCAGAAATAAAAGGACCTTAGAAAGTACAAACATGTAATCAAAGATAATTAATTTGTCAATTCGCGAAATCAGTAATTTGCTGATGGTATTACCCTTGCCGGCTTTATGATGAATCATTAACAAATTGGCAAATTAACTAATCAGGAAATTGAAAACATCCTCCCGCTTCGGTGGTTTATACATTAAGGACAGGCAGTAAACAGCGTGTTGCTTAACAAATACATCACCTATGAAAAATTATGAAACCTTAGTGGACGCCACTAACGACCTTTTACAAAGAGGATATACTGCTAACCTGAGTTTTGAGGACGGTTCGGACAGTATTCAGGATAAATCTCAAAACATTGAGCTTAATGCCGACGATTTTGAAGTAAACGAATTTTACCGCTTCGAAGGTGCGAGTAACCCATCAGATATGTCTATCGTGTACGCTATATCATCAACAAAATATAATCTTAAAGGTGTTTTGGTTGATGCTTATGGTACTTATGCAAACAACAGCTCGTCGGCTATTGAGGCTAAGCTGCACCATCACCAGGTAAGCGATAACCTTAAAGGCGAAGATCGCCCTACAGCAAACAGTAATTAATATCATTTACATCCCTTTGCTTAGGCAGAGGGATGTAAATAATTTAGCAGTTTTTTTCCTCTGCTTTGTATTGCCGGGCTGCCATTGCGCATCAGGTATTCGAGCTGTTCCGAAAGCTCGTCCGCTACCCAAGGGTAGCGATGCCTCAGATTAAAGATTGTTTCTGCACCAAATGCTTTTACAGCAATTAAAACTTTCGGATCTATAAGCCACTCAAAACATTGGTTCACTACGATTTCCATATCAATATCCTGCAGCTTTTGCTGTATAGCGGGCAAAGCTTTAGGGGAGGTGAGGTGCATGGCTATTTTGGCATAATGCCTTTGGCAGCTGCCATTTGTCACATTGGCAAAATTACCTATCAAGTACTCTATATCTGTTAAATAAGATTCGGGGCGTTGTAAAAAGACATTCTCAAGCAACCATGCGGCCCTGAATGCTAACTTCTTATTACCATCAAAAGTGAGGTCGATAAGGTCGCGTAGCTTAAAGTTATTTTTTTGAACGATCTTAGTCAACTCCAGCACTTTGGTTTTACCCATGGCGACGCTTATTTGCTGTATCAATTGTTCTTTATCAGTCATTTGCGATGGTGATATTAAGGGGTGGGAAAGATATTAATTGCGCGACATTTTTTTTACAGGTTACGCAAATCGGGCGATTGTGAACACTTGACGGTTGTGGTGTAAACTTGTTTAATCTAAAAATTATACATTTGCCCAATACATAATAGATTAATACATGGTTAAATTTAACCGTTTTACTTTAGATAACGGCCTCCGCGTACTCGTACACGAAGATAATACAACCCCAATGGCGGTAGTTAACATTTTATATGATGTTGGCGCCCGTGATGAAGACGAATCACAAACCGGTTTTGCCCATTTATTTGAGCATCTGATGTTTGGTGGTTCTGTAAATATACCCACTTACGACGAGCCTTTACAGCGCGTGGGTGGAGAAAATAACGCCTTTACCAGTAACGATATCACCAACTATTACATTACGCTGCCTGCTGTGAATCTGGAGACGGCATTCTGGCTCGAAAGTGATCGCATGCTAAGCCTGGCTTTTAGCGAAAAAAGCCTCGAGGTACAACGCAACGTAGTAATGGAGGAGTTTAAGCAGCGCTACCTCAATCAGCCTTATGGCGATGTTTGGCTGCATTTACGCCCAATGGTTTATAAACAGCATCCGTACCGCTGGGCAACTATTGGCAAAGAGCTTTCGCACATCGAAAACGCTAGCATTGAAGATGTAAAGGCTTTCTTTAAAAAGCACTATAATCCTCAAAATGCTATTATGGTAGTTGGGGGCGATGTAAAAACGGAAGATATCAAAGCACTGGCCGAAAAATGGTTTGGACCGATACCTGCGGGCGAAAAATATGTACGCAACCTTCCGCAAGAACCTGAACAGCATCAAGCCCGCCGCGAAACGGTGACAGCCAATGTGCCGTTAAACGACGTGTATATCGCTTTCCAGGCGCCTGGCAGATTGGAGGATGGCTACTACGCAGTAGATCTGATGGGTGATGTATTGTCGCGTGGCAATTCATCGCGCTTATACCGTAGTTTGGTAAAAGACCAGCAACTATTTAGCGATATTCATGCATACATGACTGGAAGCTTCGATACGGGGATGTTTGTGGTAGAAGGTAAGCCGACCGAGGGTGTTAGTATTGATCAAGCTGAAGAAGCGATCTGGCAGCAACTGGAGCTTTTGAAGCAAACAGAAGTGCCCGAAGACGAGCTAACCAAGGTGAAAAATAAAACCGAATCTACATTGATGTTCTCTGAAATGTCTTTGCTGGATAAGGCCATGAACCTTGCATATTACGAGTTGCTTGGTGATGCCGAAGCCCTGAACCACGAAGCTGATAAATATTTGCAAATTACTGCAGAGCAGATTAAAGAGCAGGCAAACCGGATATTCCGCAAAGGAAATTCGTCGACTTTGGTATACCTTGCTGCCCAACCTGCGACTGAAGAAATAGAAGAAACTGAATAACCAGTATGATGTTAGACAGAACTCTGGCACCACATTTTGGTGCAATTGAACATATTAAGTTAGTTGAGCCTAAGCATATCAAATTGCCGAATGGCAGTAACCTGTATTATTTTAATTCGGGCGAGCAGGATCTGGTGCGCATAGAATGGGTGTTTGGCAACGTGCGTTTTAACGCAGATAGACCATTGCTGAATAGTGCGGTTATAACTATGCTAACCGAAGGCACCAGTACCTTAACAGCCTCGCAAATTGCCGATAAGATAGATTATTATGGCGCGTTTTTGCAAGCAGAATATGGTTATGATAATTCTGTTGTAACGCTATATAGCTTAAGCAAGCACCTCGCCAGTACTTTGCCGGTTATTAAAGATATTATTACCGATTCTGTATTTCCGGAAAGTGAACTGCAAACCTATATTCGTAACCAGCAACAAAAGTTGCAGGTTAGCTTGCAGAAAAATGACGTGGTAGCACGTCGCACATTTAATAAAGCGATTTACGGTGAATCGTTGTACGGGTTTGCAGGCGATGGTGCCGATTATCAGCAACTTCAACGAGCTGATATGCTGGCGCATTTTAAGCAAATGTATCAACCATCAAACTGTGATATATTTTTAGCCGGAAAAATCGACGACGAGGTTTTAAACCTGGTTACGGATGCTTTCGGCGCCAGCTGGGCTAATGGTCCCGAATCCGCAGACATAAGCCAACCGGCTGTAAAATCATCCAACGAGCTTTTCTATTTTATCGAAAAGCCCGAAGCCTTACAATCGGCCATCCGCATAGGTACCCGAAGCATTAATCGTTCACACCCGGATTTTCCGGCATTACAAGTGCTTAACACCATTTTGGGAGGTTATTTTGGTTCGAGGTTAATGGCCAATATCCGCGAGGACAAAGGCTATACCTACGGCATCGGATCGGGTATGAGTGCACTTAAGCATGGTGGTGCGCTGTTTATTGCAACAGAAGTAGGTGCCGACGTTTGTCGCGACGCTTTAAGCGAAATTGAGAAAGAGATCAATCGCCTGAAAACCGAATTGGTGCCCCAGGAAGAACTTGACCTGGTGCGTAACTATATGTTGGGTTCGCTTTTGGGTAGCCTGGAAAATGTGTTTTCGCATGCCGATAAATTTAAGAACGTATATTTCTCGGACCTCGATTATGCTTATTACGACCGCTACACCAACGTTGTTAAAGCCATTACGCCGCAGGATGTTTTAGATCTTGCCAATAAATACCTAGACTTTGATAAAATGTATAAAGTGATAGTAGGGAAGTATTAAAAGAATTTCGGAGTTCGGATGTTCGATTTCGGATTGACTCTCCAGCACGTCATTACGGTGCGAAGCAAGCCCCAATAAGCAGAGCGGCTCTAAGTCTGTGATTGCTTCGTACCTCGTAATGACGTTTTGTTCATAACGATCACTTCGACTCCCTCTCCTTTGGAGAGGGCTGGGGTGAGGTCATTAACAAATTGTAATCTTAATGCTATATAATTGCATTAAGCCTCAAATTCGACAAGAGGGTTTCTAAAATCCAAAATAATTGCTACCTTTGCCCGGCAAATAACCCTATTTGCCATGCTCGACTCCTCAAAATTTATCGCCGAAGGTTTAACATACGATGACGTATTGCTTGTACCGGCATACTCTGAAGTTTTACCCCGCGACGTTGACACCAGCTCTTATTTAACCCGCACTATTAAAATTAATGTGCCTATTGTTTCTGCAGCAATGGACACCGTTACCGGTTCGCAACTGGCTATTGCTATTGCACAGGCGGGTGGTATTGGTATACTGCACAAAAACATGAGCATACAGGCACAAGCCGAAGAAGTTCGCCGTGTAAAGCGTTCGGAAAGCGGGATGATCCAGGATCCGATTACCCTTCACGAAGACGCTCTTGTTTCTGACGCTGTTAAAATAATGAGAGAATACCGCGTAGGTGGTATCCCGGTTATAAGTGCCGACAACGTTTTGGTAGGTATCATTACTAACCGCGACCTGCGTTTCCAGAAAGAAATGAATAAGCCTGTTCGTGAAGTAATGACGGTTACTAACCTCATCACTGCTCCCGAAGGTACTACGCTTTTACAGGCAGAGGAAATACTACAGAACTACAAGATAGAAAAACTACCTGTTGTAAATAAAGATAACAAGCTGGTAGGCCTTATAACCTTTAAAGATATCCAGAAGTTTAAAAATTACCCTAAAGCTTGTAAAGACGAGCATGGCCGCCTTCGCGTAGGTGCTGCCGTTGGTGTATCTGGCGATAATCTTGATCGTGTTAAGGCTCTCGTTGCTGCAGGTGTAGATGTTATTACCGTCGATACCGCTCACGGCCACTCTAAAGGTGTGATCGATATGGTTAAGGCTACCAAACAATTGTTTCCTAACCTGCAGGTTATAGCTGGTAACATTGCCACTGCCGACGCAGCTCGTGCTCTTGCCGACGCAGGTGCCGATGCCGTTAAAGTGGGTATTGGCCCAGGTTCTATCTGTACCACCCGTATTGTGGCTGGTGTAGGTGTGCCTCAATTATATGCCGTATATGAATGTGCACAAGCTCTTAAAGGCACAGGCATCCCGGTTATTGCCGATGGTGGTATTAAACAAACCGGCGATATCGTAAAAGCCATTGCAGCCGGTGCAAGCTCTATTATGGCAGGTTCACTGTTTGCAGGTGTAGAAGAATCGCCAGGCGAAACCATTATTTACGAAGGCCGTAAATTTAAATCATACCGCGGTATGGGTTCCGTTGATGCAATGGAGCAAGGTTCTAAAGACCGTTACTTTCAGGATGAAACAGACGTTGTTACTAAATTAGTACCCGAAGGTATTGTAGGTCGAGTGCCGTACAAAGGTACCCTGGCTGAAGTAATTTACCAATATGTTGGTGGTTTACGCGCCGGTATGCACTACTGCGGTTCTACCAATATTGCTGATCTGCAGGATGCCAAATTTGTACGCATCACAGCAGCCGGCATGCGCGAATCACACCCGCACGATATAACTATTACTAAAGAATCTCCAAACTACACACGATAAGTTTATGGTTGATTAGGTTGGATTTGATTAAGTTTTTGAAACGATAATAACTTTGCATCACTCCAACTTAATCAACCTAATCAACCTAATCAACCGATAACATGAAATCCATTTGCGTATTCTGTGGTGCCAACTTTAATGGCGACCCTGTTCTAAGTGCTGCTATTGATCAATTAGCCGAGGTTATGGTGAGCCGTAATATGAACCTGGTATTTGGCGGTGGCAGGGTAGGTGTTATGGGTTTGCTGGCCAACGCAATTCTTGATCGTGGTGGGAAGGCTATTGGTGTGATCCCGGAGTTTTTGATGAATAAAGAGGTTGGCCATACCGGCATAACCGAATTGCATGTAGTGGAAAACATGCATCAGCGCAAGCAGATGATGAATGACCTCTGCGACGGCATAATCATGTTGCCCGGCGGCTTCGGCACCCTCGAAGAATTTTTTGAAGTGTTAACCTGGTTGCAGCTTGGCTTACACAGAAAGCCAATTGGCATTTTAAACGTAAACGGCTTTTACGATTTCCTGCTAAAACAAATGGACGTGATGGTTGAACAGAAATTTCTGAAACCTATAAACCGCGAATTGGTGATCACCTCTACAGACGCGATAGAACTGGTTAACCTAATGGATACCTTCAAAGCCGAACCCGATGAGGTATGGTTTAAAGACAGAAATCTGATTTAGGCTTAGTGTATAGGTTATATACGGCCCGTCATGCTGAACTTGTTTCAGCACCCCACCGGGCAGGTTATTAACCAAACTGTACACTAATCATTTGAGTCGCCGATCCTAATGACTATCGGGATAGCATGACGATTTTGGATTCTACCTTTCCACCTTTACAGCCTCAACAACGTTATTGCTAATGCTGAAAATTGGTTCAATTTCGAAGTTGAAATTCTGAAGTTCGCCCGGTTTAATATCAAATAACTTTTCTAGCAGAACTACCTTTTCGTGAGGGATATCCTGCTTATCATCAAACTTAATTTTCCGATAATTATTAAAGGTTTTCTGGCTGATATTAAGCAGTTGGGGTAAAATAAGTATTGCTTTGCGGTAATCGTTAACGGTTAATTTGTTTAGCAGTTCGTTAATGCAGTACTTAAAAACTGGTTTAGGCATCTTTTTTTTAGTAAAAATTTTCTATGTTTAAGCAAAGTTTTGCTTTTACATACAAAAGTAAAGTTAAGTAATAGACCAATAAACCCTAACTTTTTTATATTAAATTGATGTATAACGCTGACAATCAGGATGATATTTTTTTCGCCAGGATAGAGGTCAATATTCGTCAGCATGCTAAGCATCAAAGAATGACCCTGTGCGACCTTGCTGCGGCCATTGATATGACTGAAGCAGGTTTTTATAAAATGCTCTCTACGGACAGCATGAAGGTGAAAACGCTTAAGAAGATAGCCGAGGTATTGAATTTGCCGGTTAATATTTTTTTCGAAGAGTTTGTCCCTCCGCCAAATTCAAAAGGCTTTGTATGGAGACCCGAGGTGTACACTACCGAAGCCGAGGGCTTGTACATTACCGAGCGGGAAGGCCTTAAACGGCAAATAGAATTGTTGGAAAGTCAGATAGCTGATAAAAATAAGATCATCGAACTACTAAGCAAAAAATAGCTTTTGCGCTGTTCACGCGGCAGCTATGCCCGTTTTCTTGAAAAGGATAATCGCCTTAACTCTCTCCCAAACCTCATATCGTTTGCATAAATAAATAATTGTTAAGATGATCATGCTGGTGATTGTTTGTTACAATGTACAATAATTATTTAACTTTTATTTTAAATGATTGCATTTCGGTGCTTTCCTGATTAATTATAAAACAATCAACAATTCCCTATATTGGAGGCATGAAAAAACTGTTTTTCCTGCTACTCCTCGTTTCTTTTTTTCGTGTAAATGCTCAGGATACGCTGCTATTACATCAGCGCGCCATATTGGTTGATACCCATAACGATGCCCTTACCAACCAGCTGATCACCCATGCCGATTTGGGAAAACTCCAAACTACAGGTAATTTCGATCTGGTACGTGCTAAACGGGGCGGTTTGGATGTACAGGTTTTTTCTATCTGGTGTGGCTCCGATTATGGACCGGGGAAAGCTTATGCTATGGCTAACCGCGAAATAGATTCTCTTTATGCGCTGATTGCCCGCAATCCCGATCGCATGCAATTAGTAAACAACGCGCATGATTTGGCTGCAGCGGTACGAAAACAAAAGCTTGCCGCCCTTATTGGCGTAGAAGGCGGCCACATGATAGAGAACCGGATTGATTATATCGACAGCCTTGCCAAACGCGGTATGCGATATTTAACCCTTACCTGGAACAACAGCACGCCTTGGGCAACATCAGCTTATCAGGAACGCTATAAAGCAGATTCGCTGCCGCACCTCGGCCTTACCGATTATGGTAAGCAAATAATACATCGTTTAAACGATCTTGGTGTAATGGTGGATGTTTCGCATGTGGGCGAACATACCTTTTATGACGCCCTGGCAGTTTCAACCAAACCGGTTATCGCTTCGCATAGCTGCGCGTATGCACTGTGCCCGCATCAACGTAACCTAAAAGATGATCAGTTAAAAGCTATCGCCAAAAATGGGGGAGTGGTATTTGTGAATTTCTATAGCGGTTTCTTAGATAGTACCTATAATAAAAAACAGAATGCGTTTTTGGCTATACATAAGGCCGAGATCGACTCGATGTTTAACATCTATCACGATGGAGATTTGGCTACCATTGCAGTAAGTCAAAAACATAAAGCTGAGTCTGACGCTATGCGTCCACCACTAAGTTTGCTGATCAAGCATATCGACTACATGGTGAAATTAATAGGCGCCGACCATGTGGGCATTGGTTCCGACTTCGACGGTTCCGAATCTTTCCCCTTAGGTTTAGACAGCGTAGCCGATTATCCAAAAGTAACCGCCGAATTGATGAAACTCCACTACAGCACCCGCGATATTCAGAATATTTTGGGAGGAAACTTTATAAGGGTGTTAAGAGCCAATGTGGGAAAGTAAGTTGTCTGTTTTCTGTTAACAGTTGTCGGTTCTTAATTGCTTGTTAACGCATGCCAAGTGCTGGCAACCGACAACTGATAACCCACAACCGATTATAATTACTACAATATACTGACTGGTTTATTTTGGGCGCTTAGCCAATAAATTGTAAATTTGTATACTATTTCAAGAATCAAATGTCTCAAGATACTGAACACGTAAAATGCCTGATCATCGGATCAGGTCCCGCCGGATATACTGCTGCAATTTATGCTGCCCGTGCTGATCTTAAACCCGTTTTATATACCGGTATGATAGCCGGTGGTCAGCTTACCCAAACCACAGATGTAGAGAATTTCCCTGGTTACCCGCAAGGAATTATGGGCCCCGAAATGATGGAAGATTTCCGCAAACAAGCTGAGCGTTTTGGCACTGATATCCGTTTTGGTTATGTGAGTTCTGTTGATTTTACAAGCTTCCCACGTAAGGTAGTAGTTGACGAAACCGTTACGATCCTGGCTGATACGGTAATTATTTCTACCGGTGCATCTGCAAAATGGTTGGGATTAGAGTCTGAGCAAAAATATAATGGCTTTGGCGTTTCTGCCTGTGCTGTATGCGATGGCTTCTTCTTTAAAGGACAAGATGTTGCCCTTGTAGGTGCCGGTGATACCGCTGCCGAAGAAGCAACTTACCTGGCTAAACTTTGCCGTAAAGTATACATGCTGGTTCGCCGCGACGAGTTCCGTGCTTCAAAAGCGATGGTGAACCGTGTGTTGGCTACTCCAAATATCGAGGTTGTTTACAATACTGAAACTAAGGAAATTGTAGGCGATGGTCAGGCAGTTACCGGTGTAAAGGTACTTAACAACAAAACTGGCGAAGAAAAGGTGATCGACGTTACTGGTTTCTTTGTGGCTATCGGTCACCACCCTAACACGGATATTTTTAAAGGTATTATAGATATGGACGAAACAGGCTATATCAAAACTGTACCAGGTACTACCCAAACTAACGTAGAAGGTGTTTTCTGCTGTGGCGATGCGCAAGATAGCGTTTACCGTCAGGCAGTAACAGCAGCAGGTACAGGCTGTATGGCTGCATTAGAAGCAGAAAGATATTTAGCTGCTAAAGAATACGCAGAAGACGCCGAAGTTATTGCAAAAGCTGTTTAAGCATTTAAAATATAATCTTGAAAAGCCATTCGAAAGAATGGCTTTTTTTGTGCCTTATCATTGCCATTTGGGTGAAGAAGGGAGTACAAAAAGAAAACAGGTAACTGATAGCGCAAATCTAACGCCACCTGATAATGTGGCCTTTCGATTTTCTGATATTATACGACCTACACGGGGACAGATTCATGAAAATATGCAGAGCGGTGGCCCAGACGCAAAAGCGTGGCCGTGTATTGGATTTTGTGCGCTGGAGCTTTTTTGCGTCTTGATTTTTTGGATACTTTTGGATCAAGCCAAAAGTATCTAAGCCCCCGCGGCTATGAGCGGACTAACATTAATCATAGCATGAACCTCTGTAAATCGGGGATTGCTCCGTCTCTTGCAATGACGGCGGGAATAAAGCGAAATACTATATCACTTTTTCAATTACCCATCGATGTCCAAACGGATCCGTAAATTCTCCCTGTCGATAACCATATTCATAATCTACTGCCGGGCTAACATTCGATGCTCCAAATTCGATTGCTTTGGCCATCAGGCTATCAACATGATTAACCATTAAATGGACATCAACCGTTGTTACTCCAAAATCTAATGGGCTTTTGAGGTTTATCCCTTCCTCGTGTAAACGGAACATGCTGCCGTTAATGGATAATTCTGAAACATGGATGCTGCCATCATCATTGCTAAATCGCCGCAGCTCAATTGCGCCAAATACGTTTTTATAGAAATCGATATTAAAAGTCCCGCTTTTAATAGATAACATGGGGATGAAGATTGGCTTTTCCATGGCTTCAGTTCTAAATCATATACTAATATACCGCACAATTTTTGTGTTTAAAGCAAACACGTTGTTAAACGTATTCCATTTTTTACACGGCTTATTTAGCGGTAAGTAAAAAAATCTATTAATTTCACGGCTCGACAATTAAAACTCTCACGTAATTCTCTGATGCGAAAAATTAACCGGTTATTATCTATAGTTTCAATATCATTTGCACTATCATCCGCTTTGTATACCAACGCTAATGCACAAACCACCGACCGATACGCCGGGCTAATACCGGCCCCTGTAAGCTTAACCAAAGCTGCAGGTAGTTTTGTGCTAAGTCAGGAAACCCGCATTATTGCCGATTCTGTAAATAACAAGGCTGTTTTATTCTTCAGTAACTATCTTAAAAGTAAATGGGCCTTAAGTAATCAGCTGATCGCTAACACCGGCAATAACACTGCAGCTAATACTATCGTACTAACTTCAATCGGCACAGAAAATTTATCTGCCGAAGGTTACAAGCTAACGATTACCCCACAGCAAATTGTTGTTGCAGGTAAGGGGGCAGGTTTGTTTTATGGAGTTCAATCATTGATTCAGCTTTTGCCTTTAACGCGCTCGGGTAGTGTAGAACTGCCTTGTTTAACGGTAGAAGATTATCCGCGTTTTGGCTACCGTGGTTTACACCTTGATGTTTGCCGTCATTTTTTCTCGGTAGAGATGATCAAACAATACATTGATTTGATGGCGGCTTATAAACTTAATACCTTCCACTGGCATTTAACTGATGATCAGGGCTGGCGCATCGAGATCAAAAAGTATCCTAAGCTAACTTCAATCGGCAGCCAGCGCGCTCAAACGGTAATTGGTAACTATCATGACCGCACACCTCAACAATATGATAATACCCCTTATGGTGGGTTCTACACGCAGGATCAAATTCGCGATGTAGTTAGATATGCTACCGAAAGATACATAAACGTAGTTCCGGAAATTGAAATGCCGGGTCACGCTACAGCTGCTTTGGCCGCGTACCCAGAGTTTAGCTGCGACCCTGATAAACAGTACCAGGTAGCGCAAACCTGGGGCGTTTTCCACGATGTTTTTTGCCCGTCGGATAAAACTTTTGCGTTTTTAGATGATGTTTTAACCGAAGTGATGGACCTGTTCCCCTCGAAATACATCCATATTGGCGGCGACGAAACGCCTAAAGACGCCTGGCAACGTTCCGCTTTTTGCCAAAATCTCATCAAGAAATTAAAACTTAAAAATGAGCACGGTTTACAGAGCTATTTTATAGAGCGTATAGAGAAATTTGTAAACTCCAAAGGTCGCAGTGTTATTGGTTGGGACGAAATTTTAGAGGGCGGTTTAGCACCTAATGCTACCGTAATGAGCTGGCGTGGCGAAGCTGGCGGTATAGAGGCTGCTAAACAACATCACAACGTAATTATGACACCGGGCAGCGGTGGTTTGTATTTCGACCATGCACAAGGTAAATCAGACCTTGAGCCTTTTGGTATTGGAAATTTCGCGCCCTTGTCCAAAACGTATAGCTACAACCCAACTCCGGCCGCGTTAACGCCTGATCAGCAGAAGTATATTATTGGTGTGCAAGGCAATATCTGGACAGAATACATAGCCACAGAAGCCAAGTTAGAATATATGCTGTTACCACGTATGATGGCATTGGCAGAAGTTGCCTGGACACCATTAGCGAATAAGGATTTTAATGATTTTCAGCAAAACCGGTTGCCAAAGCATTTGGCCTGGTTAGATAAAAATAACATCAACTATCGGGTGCCCACTGCTATTGGCGCACCGGATAGCATTATGATGGGTTCGGCATTAAATGTTAACCTGAAAAGTCCGGTAGAAGGGGCAAAAATTTATTATAGTATAGATAATTATACTCCACGCGAAACTGATAAAGTTTACGAACATCCGCTCACTGTTGATGTTCCGCAAGATCAGTATCGCCAGCTGCAAACTATCGTGATTGCACCTTCCGGTCGCCGTAGCGTAGTAACCAAGGGAACCATGTATAATCGAGCCCCGCTGCCGGCTGTGGCTTATCAGCCAACAAAGCCAGGTCTTAAATACCAGGTAATGTCGGGTTCGTTCGCCAATACAGATCAATTGAACACTACAGCCACCATAGACACCGGCGTGGCTAAAGGCTTTTACACCACGGACTTTAAAAAGGCTTACAAAGGTGGCTTCGGAATAATATATGATGGCTATATTCGTATTGATAACGATGGTAAGTACATTTTCTCATTAAAATCGTACGACGGTTCGGTGTTAATGATAGACGACCAATTGGTAGTGAGTAACGATAATAAACACAGCATTTTCGAGCGCGGAGGCGAAGTATTGCTGCAAAAAGGTTATCACCGCATTAAAGTAAAATATTTTGATGTGTGGGCGATGGGTACATTACAGCTTTACTGGACGCAGCCGGGAAAAATAAAAATGGACATCACCTCCGATTATTTGTTTAACTAAGCTAATTGATTTATACAACATACAAACATGAATTTTAAAACTGTACTACTGCTTATTGCGGCCTGTGCGGGTATTGCATCCTGTAGTCAGGATCAGAAAACTGCACAAACCTCTGTGCCTGTTGCGCCGACTAAGCCAAAATTAGAGGAGCCCTTTAAATATCACAAAATGATAGAGGTGGCACCCGGTAAGTATTATGATGTTTTAAGCTGGGGGCGCGGTGCCGCTGGCGGCGGCGCTTACATGATCTTACGGTCCGACTCGTCGGAGCAGCAATATGACACCACAACCGGCGATCTGGAAGGCCCCATCCAGGACGTGCTTAACGCGGATATGGATGTTGACGGCAATCCCGAGATTATTATTCAGGCTAAATCTATTGATACCTCACGTTTTACCAATGTGTTTGTATATGAATACAACGGAAATAAGTCGCAAAAGATTGATTTTCCCCGCATGACGGTTAACCAGCGGAAGGGCTATCGCGGTAACGATAATATCTATATCAAAGACAGCAAGATGATGCGCGAATTTCCAATCTATGAAGGAAGTGGTACATCAGCAAAGCCAACCGGCGAGAAGCGTTTATTAGAATATAGCTTACACAGCAATAATTTCTCGGTGCGCACGGTTAGTACAGATACTACATCGGCCTCAAAAGCTGCAGTGGCAGATAAACCCACGGTTAAAGAAGAGCCTAAAAAGGAAGGCAGCAGCACATCATCTAAAAAGAAGACTACACATAAAACAGAAACCAAGAAAAAGAGAAGACACAGAGGATAATTAGCTAATTTGTCGATTTGCTAATAAGCTAATCGATCACTGCAAATTGAAAAATTAACAAATCAACAAATTATTTTATCAACTCTTGCACCTCCCTGACGTTTTCGATAGCTGCCATATCTATATCGTTATTAAAATACAACCACGCTTCTTTAGTGTGGTTGTTTTGTTTAATACCATCCACTATAGTTTTCAAGAACTTAGTCGAGTAAGACGACTTATATAACTCGGGAACACCATGAAAACGATAGTAAACCATGGGTGTGTTTTGTATCAAATCGTCTGGCAATTTAGGGTGACTTTGGCCGACAAAAGTAATATTGTATTTGGCAAAGGTTTCATATACATCATCACGCCACCAGCTAGGGTTGCGTAATTCTACCACATTTTTAAAAGATGGATTCAGGTTGCTCGTAATTCTTTCCAAGTGTTCCTCGCTGTAAGCAAAACGGGGTGGAAGCTGAAACAACACCGGGCCAAGTTTCTCTTTTAGGCCTTTATCAATTACATCATAAAATTCGGTTATTAATTCGGTAGTGTCCGTAAACAGTTTGTAATGCGTTATCGTTCGCGGTGCTTTTACCGAAAACCTGAAATCAGCGGGGCTGGTGTTATACCAATTCTGCAGTGTTTTTAATTGAGGAAAGCGATAGAAAGTGACGTTGAGCTCGAGCGTGTTGAAATGTTGACAATAAAATTCAAACCACTTGCGCTGAGGTAAATCAGCAGGATAAAATTTGCCTGCCCAGCTTTTATAAGAGAAACCCGAGCAGCCGATATACCATTGTAACATAATGTTATAAATAATATGATGGATAGATTGTTTGAGATTTAGCTTTCGAAACAATTTTTTTGTTAATTCGTAATAAGGCTTATCTAATGGTCACAAATCAATGTGCCTAAATAAATGATTAAGAGAATTTTACTTTATGGGCTGGCTGTTGTGTTGCTTTTAAATTTTAAGGCAGGTGCGCACGCAAGTAAATCTGATGTCATAACCCCGGCCCGCATTGATTCCCTTAACGAAAACGCTTACAAGAAAATACATAGCAACATAGCTACTGCAATGGTAATGCTTACCGATGCGGAGCAAATGTGTATTAAAACAAATTATACAAAAGGGCTTGCAGTAAACTACTTATATCAGGCGGAAGTATTTAATCAAAGAGGGTACTCAAAAAGAGCGCAAGTTTTATATAACCACGCCATTGAGTTGAGTCGCCAAAATAATGACCTTTATAATATCGCCCGCGCTGAGGAACACCTTAGCACCATACAGCGCAAGTTTGGTAATATGGACGAAGCAGAAAATCTCTTGAACAAGAGTTTAGCTATTCTGAAAAGATTAAATAAGCAGATAGAGATCGTAAACCTCAAACTGCGTATGGGTTTACTAAAAGAAGCTCAGAAAAAGTATCCGGAAGCTTTAGCAATATATGATGATGCTTGCGCAGAGGCTAAAAGGATAAAGTTTCAGTACGGCGAAAAAAAATCATACTTCAACCGCGCCGAGCTATATGCCGATATTAATGGTGCAGATTCTGCCATTATTTATTACAACAAAGCTTTGCGCGTTGATACATTAACAAAGGATCAATATGGAAAGGCATTATCGTACATTGGTTTAAGTAACGTAAGTTTAAAGCAGAGACAGTTAAAAAAGACCATTAGCTATGCCAATGCCGCACAGTTAAATGCCGACAGTGTACATGCATATAAATTGATGGTGGAGGCGCTCGAAATACTTGTCAAAGCTGCTAATTTACAGCATGATCTCGCCTCCGTTACCAAATGGCAGCAACGCCTGCTGGAGGTAGAACGCATTAATAGTGAGGCAAACAGAAATGATGCCGTGCTTTTTGTAGAAGTATTAAAGCAACAACAAGAACGGCAGTTGGCCATTCAGCAAGAAATTTCGGGCATACAAAAGGAGTCGCAAACTAAGAGTATCATATTGTTGTGTATTCTTATAGTGATGCTCATTGTGGTGCTGCTGGTATTTTCCGTTAGCTATAACTATAAAAAAGCCAAGCTTTACGCTGCCGAGCTTAACGAGAAGAATGAGCAGATTAAAGAGCACGCCAACTCATTAGACAGGCTTAACAAGCAGATATTGGGGCAAAATACCATATTGGAAGAAGATAATAGCTTGAAAAATAAATTGTTATCTATTATATCTCATGATTTAAGGCACCCTCTTACCAATACTAAAAGTATTATCGATCTGATAAATCTCAATCTGGTATCTAATCAGGAGGCGGGACATCTGTTTCATCACCTCGAAGCACAGTATACCCGTGCTGTTAGTTTGCTCGATAATTTATTGTATTGGATTAAAAGCCAGGTACATGATGGCCGCATAATTAAACAGGAAGTAAATCTGCGGCATATGATAAGCAGCCTGATAGAAGAACAAAAACTATCCTTGCAAAAAAAGGAGATTCAGGCAGTTAACCTGGTTGAACCGGAGTTTGAGTTATATGCCGAACTGGAAGTACTGAAGATTATATTCCGTAACCTGCTCTCAAATGCTGTAAAATTTACCAACCGTTATGGTGCAGTGGTTTTTGAAGCCGAAGCAACGGGCGCGGAGATTAAAATATCTGTTAAGGATAATGGCACAGGCATGAATGCCACTACACTGAGCCGGATACAAGGGTTAAGTAATTACACATCTAAAGGCACTGCCGACGAAGACGGCAGCGGTATGGGCTTAATGCTTATTCGCGACCTGATCAAAAAGATCAATGGTAGCCTTACTATCGAGAGTAGCTACGGCGAGGGTAGTGTGTTTACTGTTGCTTTAGCCATTGTTAGCGAACCCGTACTGCATCAGGAACAATAATTAATCAACCTACCTTATTTAAGCCGCAATTTTGCATATTTGACTTTGAGGCTATCTTTAAAATGCAGTTTGTTTATCCCGCTTTTTTATTTGCGCTTGCTACCCTGATTGTACCCATCGTGATACACCTGTTCAATTTCAGGCGGTATCATAAAGTATATTTCAGTAATGTGCAGTTTTTAAAAGAGGTACAGCAACAGCAAGCTTCTGGTCGTAATTTAAAAGAGCGGCTGATACTTGCCTCACGGCTGCTCGCCCTAACTTTTCTGATTCTCGCATTTGCGAGGCCATATTTTCCAGGCAAAGCATCCGCTACACCCGGTCAACGGCAAATTGTAAGCATATTTGTAGATAATTCCTATTCTATGCAAGCCCTTAGCCGCGAAGGAACTTTGCTGGACGAAGCAAAAACCCGCGCTAAAGAGATTGCCCAGAGCTATGATATAAATACCCGTTTCCAGATATTAACGCAAGATTTTGAGGGCAAACATCAGCTTTTATTAAGTCGCGATGAGTTTAATGATGCGGTTGATGCTATACACATCAGTGCACAAAGTCGCAACCTTCAGGCTATTATCAACAGGCAGCAAAGCCTAACGCATAGTGTGGGGACAAATAGCGCAGTGTTTGTAGTCTCCGATTTTCAGCAGAATATGGGCAACAGCAAGCCGGTTATCGATACAGGCGTTACAATTAACTTTATACAGCTTAAAGCCAATACATTACCTAATATCGCCGTAGATAGCGTGTGGCTGCTCAGTGCCATACATCGCCCTGGCGAAAACGAAAAATTGGTGGTCAAGCTACACAACTACGCAGACGAGAAGGCCGCTAACATCCCTCTTAAGTTATTAATTAATGATTCGCAAAAGGCGTTGGGCAGTTATACACTTGGTGCAGGAGCCAGCTTAACCGACACTTTATCCTTTTCGGGTTTGCAGGCAGGCTGGCAGCGCGCAGAGTTGCAATTACAAGATAATCCGGTAACCTTCGACAATCAGTTTTATTTTAGCTTTTTTGTACAAGCGCAAATGCCCGTGTTGCTGGTAAGCGGAGATAAGCCCGACCCATACCTTAGCGCCGCTTTTGGCAGCGATGCATTTTTTAAAGTAACGCAAACCACCGATGGTCATGTTGATTACAGCGCCTTAACACAATACCCGTTAGTTACTTTGAGTAATAATAAAACTATTTCTGGCGGCCTGGCGCAGCAATTGAAGGCTTATGTAGAAAGGGGTGGGACGCTAACCGTATTCCCGGCTGCTGATGCTGATTTGGCAAGCTATCAATCTTTATTGCAATCATTAAATGCTGCTTTCCCCGAGAAGTTAATTAAAGAAACAACGAAGGTCTCCGGTATCAACCTCAAAGCGCAGGTTTACCGTAATACGTTCGAAAATATGCCGCAGAACCCCGATCTGCCATCGGTAAAGGTCTATTACCAGTTGAACAGCAATTTGGCCTCGGGTGGCGAAAAATTGCTTACCCTAACAAACGGGCAACCTTTTTGGGAACAGTTTAAAGCCGGACAGGGTAAGGTTTATGTAAGCGCTGTTCCGTTGGACGAGACATTCAGCAACCTGCCTCGACACGCGTTATTTGTTACCACCATGCTGAGGATTGCCTTGCTGAGCGGGCACGACCAAGCTTTATATTATACCTTGGGTAACAGTGAATCTATAGAAACAGCTCCCATTCAATTAGGGCCAAATGAAATATTAACACTAACGCAGGGCAATCAAAAGATTATTCCCGACGTGCGCAGGGAGGGGGGAAGTACACTGCTTTACCTATCAGATCAATTGAAAAATCCCGGTCATTACCGATTGATGAAGCAGGATAGCGTAGTGCAATGGCTGGCGTTTAACAACAGCCGGTCGGAGTCTGATCTTCATTATTTAACCAAAAGCCAGCTGCAAAACTTACTCCCTAAAAAGAGCGTTGTATTGACACCCGGAAGTGCGTCGATAAAAACCATGCTCGCCGAAACAAATTTTGGTATACAATTATGGAAACTTTGCATACTTTTGGCATTGATTTTTCTGGCGGCCGAAATACTGTTGGTAAGGTTTTATAAACCGGTCAAAACTGTGGTTTCCTAAAGCAAAGAAAGGTCATATTACACTACTGGTTTACAAATCAACATTCATGAATTTGCTCATCAAATCTGCTACCATTGTTGACCCAAACTCTCCCTTTCATCTGCAGGTTACCGATATTTTAATTGAAAACGGTGTGATAACCGAAATTGGGGCCAATCTTACATCAGATGCCGAAAGTTTTGATGCCACGGGTAAATACTTGTTGCCTGGCTTTTTCGATCTGAATTGCAACATTGGCGAGCTGGGTTACGAAACTAAGGAAGATTTACACAGCGGTACCGCCGCAGCGGCTGCCGGAGGCTTTACAGGTTTGGCGCTAATGCCAAACACGGCAAAACCTGTACACTCTAAAGCCGAGGTAGAATACCTGGTTAATAAATCGAAGGGTAGTTTGGTTGACGTAGTGCCCCTTGGTGCTATTTCATACAAACGCGAAGGTAAAGATATGGCCGAAATGTACGACATGTACCAAAGCGGTGCCCGTGCTTTTACAGACGGTAATCATCCTGTACAAGATGCTGGCCTGATGGAACGTGCCTTACTTTACGCACATGGATTCAATGCACTCATATTCTCGTACCCGGAAGATACAGCTATAGCCGGCAAAGCCAAGGTTAATGAAGGCGAAGTAAGCACATTGTTGGGCATGAAAGGCATCCCTTCGCTGGCCGAGGAATTGATGGTGGCACGTGATCTCTACTTATCAGAATACACCAATTCGCCTATACATTTCTCAACAATATCAACCTGGAGATCGGTAGATCTGATCAGGCAGGCGCGCGCGCGCGGCCTTAAGGTTACGTGCGATGTGGCTGCACACCACTTAGTCTTAACAGACGATGCCCTTATGGGCTTCGACAGCCTTTATAAAGTGAAACCGCCGTTGCGTATCCAGAAGGATGTTGACGCGCTGATAGCCGGCTTAAAAGATGGCACCATTGATGCTATTGTAACCCAGCATACGCCACATGAGGTGGAATACAAAAACGTAGAGTTCGAGATTGCAGAATACGGCATCATCGGTCTACAAACCGCATTCTCGCTGGCTTTAAAGGCAGGATTGTCAATCGAGATGATCGCCGAGAAACTATCTGTTAACCCGCGTAAAATTATCGGAACCCCTTTAATTTGCGTAGCAGAAGATGCTTACGCCAACTTTACAGTAGTTGATTTGCAGCAAGATTGGGAATACACCAAAGACAATAATCTATCTAAATCATATAATTCGCCATTTATTGGTCAAACGTTAAGGGGACAAGTGTTGTTAACCTGTAACAATAACCAACTATTTAAATCATAAAAATGATTAAAGCTTTTGCGGGAGCGTTATTTTTAACTATGGGTTTAATCACCGTTAAATCGAAAGGTCAAATCAAAATAATCACTAATAACACGCAAAAAACTCATTATTTAGAAATAGCTTATGACAAAGCATTTGTTCACAAGCATTCAGATTCTATAAATTATCAAAAACAATTCTTCAAGAATTTTCCATCCACATTTGAGGATTTGTGCACGATATATGGATATGATGATAAAAAAGGTGCCGCTCCCTTGTATAATGTAGCAAAGTTGCACATTGATAAGTTATTTAATTTAGCATGTGTTGATTCGGAAAAAAAAGCAACAAAATTTGTTGGAATTTCTTTGAATGGAAAATGGGACGCAGACGCAGTAGGATATTTTCAAAATAATTTGCAAACCTTTACTATAGATAAGTTTGCAACTATAATTAGACTACTAAATACCTATACAGATAGCGATACAATATCTTTCTGGAAGTTTTATTTAGATATAGAAGATACCGATTACAGGAAAAAAAGCTATGATAGTATAGTTGGTAAATTAAGAGCTAATAATTCTAAAATGACAGCTTTAGTAACTGAGGCTTATCAAATAATAAATAAACAACAGCAAAATCATTAATACTTTATAGTTTTATATAAAACCTATTGAGATGACAGATCCAAAAATACATGCGGCTATTCGCGCTGCTTTGCAGGCGTTTAACAAATACCAACCGGTAGAGGCTACGGCCGAAGCTCGGTTTGACGAAGCTTTTTCTTCGGATAAAGACTTTTTGACCAAGGTGGATGATGTGGATGCCGTATTTGACGATATGCCGCAACTGGAACCTCTTCGTGAGGTGTTCTTCGATATGCTGATGATCAATTTCTTTAGCGAAGACGTGAAGAAACTGGAAGAAGATTATCTGGAAACCGAAGAATGGGAAGACATTGAAGAGCAAACGCTGGAGCGTGGTACCGAAATGCTTAACCTGCTATTGTACCTTAATGAGTGCCAGGACGAAGAAATTGAGCCATCATTAGAAGACTATCTGAAAGAATTTTTGTTGGTTGATGAAGATGAGTTTCAAGACGAATATCGTATTTACGAACCCGTAATAGCCAATCAGATTCTTATAGAAAGCCCGGTAAGCGAGATTAAACGCGTAGCGCTGGAAATTGATATCGAGTCGGAGTTGAAAGAACTGTTTTACCCGATGATGGTATTTTTTCAGGATGTGCAAAATGGCGAAAGCTCACCCGAAGATTTTAAGGCAAATGCAGTTGATATAGCTTTTGATTCAGCTGCTTATGCTATATTAGATACCTTTAAATAAACACTAAACCCTAATAAATTTATGACAATTTCGGATAAGGATATCAGGAAAAAGGCCGCCATGAGCGGATTGCTACTCGGTGTTATCGTAATAGTGATGACTATTTTTTCGTTCTATTATGTTACCACCATGGCGTCATCGCCCTACATGGTGTCGTTCGGTCCGCTTATTTTTTCGGTTACCATTCCTATCGTTGTTGCCGTATTTTTTGCCATCGACCTGCGTAAGAAAATAGGGGGATATTGGAATTTCAAACAAGCGGTAACAGGCTTTTTTGTAATGTTTTTGGTAAGCTATGCTGTTAACTATGTAGGTACAAATCTATTATTTGCCAAAGTAATTGAGCCACAAATGGTTGAGAAGACCCAAGAGGCTGTGAAAAATGCTTCGGCTAAGATTATGGAAGAGAAGAATGTTGATCAGGAGAAGATAGATGAACAGATGGAGAAGATCCAGAAGCAATTTGATGAGCAGAAGGAAGATACTCCAACCAAGGTTATTGCGCACTTCGGTATCTCAATCATTATGATTTTTGTTGTGGCGATGATATTTGCTGCTATCTTTAAAAAGGAGCAACCCCGGTATTTAACCGACGATTATCAGGCACCTGCCGACCCTACGGTTTAAGAGAACCAAATATGATATTTATAAGGACTGGTTATTACAATAACCGGTTCTTTTTAGTTACAGGGAATATCTGTTACACTAAAAAACTTGAATGGTGCCGGTATAGGCTGCGGTTTATCAACAAAACCCTGTAGGGCAAAAATCCCGACATACTTTGGCTCAAAATCAAGATCTTTGCTCAATGCTTCTTTGTAGGCAAAATTATTACGGGCACCTGCCGAGTACAACAACCTAAAGTGATTGCCGTTTTTAATGATCTTCAAGGCCGACTGGAGCATGTTTCTGGCTACCAGTTCTGTTTTACCTTTCTCGAAAGCCAGCACCGGCAAATGCACAATTTCCTCGGGTTTGGTAAGGTCGTCGCTGTTGGAGGTAATAGCTTGAATAATAATTTCGTTCGGCTTATGGTATCCTCCAAAGTAATCGTTATAGGCGATAGACATGCGCATACTTTTACTGTTTAAAGTGCTATCCTCTAGCAACAATATCCCGGCTTGCTGCCAGTTTTGCAATGGAACAAAGTTCTCCAAATGTATTTCGGTAACGAAGCAATCTGAGGTCAGCTTACGGATCAAGAGGTTTTTAATGGCGGGCTTATTGGCCGAGTCGGCCCAGTTGTCTCCACGAAGGGTGTAGAGGGTTAGTTGGCCGATCTTTTTGCTACGTTTGGCCCACCAGGTAGTGTCTTTATCTTTAATTATCCAGCCATCTTTGGTCAACACGCTCTCGTTTACCACATGGAAGTTATCTTTATAAAAAACCGCAGACGCTTTGTGGAATGTATGGATCATCAAAAGCATACCAACGGCAACAAAGATGATAATGCCGCTTATAATAAGCAGGTTTTTTATGGGGAAGGGTCTCTTCTGCCTCACTTTTTCTGACGGTATTGCGAACCCTCCCTTGTATTGAAACCAAAAAGGGAAGTGCCCCTCCTGGTCTTTTCGGCGGATTTCGTTCGTGTAGGGAGCATTCAACACGTACCTCGCCAGCGTATCAAGCGTTGCAACAGAGGGATTCTCCGTTCGTGTCAAACCATCACTCACCACATGTATCGAATAGTTTTTCAAGCTTTTGGCACCAATAACTAAACCTGTGGCTTCTAATATCTGGTTACCTAAATGTTTGCTTTCTGTTTCGGATAGGGGGGCTGTAAGTGGGTAGCCAAAGCATTTTTGGCAAGCCTCTTTAAATAAACGGATAAAAGCAACATCATTAAGGTCTTTCATTATAGGTGTGTTTATTAACAGAAAGCGTATTCCGGCATATTTACGATACAATTCTATAGATTTCCTGTACAATTCCGAAGCACCAGAAATGTACAGGGCACATTTGCAGGGTAAATCAACACCCTAAAATATGAAATTTATAACCTTAATTTTTCTGTCCTTGTTTTGCGTTAATGCCTTTTCTCAAACCTTACAATTACATTATGATTTGAGGCATACAATTGACCCAAAACGGAACCCTAAGAACTTTCCGACTTTGTACTTCGAATATTTTAAAACCCTAGATACTGGTCGCGCATTTATCAAACCCGGCTCATTTCTGCTTAAGACCCAGGCAGATTTTACCGGCGATAAAGACAATATAGGCAAATATTATATGCAGGTGTCGCAGGAGTTCCGTTTTTGGCGACCCAAGGTATTTTTAGATCTGCAGTACAGCGGCGGCTTGGGCATTACTACACCGAAGCAGTATAGCTATTATATCGTCAATACTTATTCGGCGGGGATAAGCTATCCATTTAAAATAGGGCAAAGCTATTTGAGCGCGATCTTGTTCTATAAATATGTGCCTTACCCTAAGCCTAGTAACGACTTCTTATACACCATGTATTTTTACCGTGGGCTGTTTAATTACAAGGCCGAATTTGCAGGAGATTTTTCTATCTGGACAGAAAACCGTAATCACGGCGATGACGCAACGGCGGGGTTGTCGGGCAAGCGTTTCTACTTTTTTGCCGAGCCGCAGGTATGGTATAATTTGAGCAAACGTTGGGCAGTAGGATCGAAGGTGAACATGTTTTATCATGTAAATACCACAGACGATGTGTTTGAGATTTATCCAACAGCTGCCTTAAGATGTAAGCTATGATAGCTTAACAATGAGCATCGCCTTTGTGGGTAAACGAGTCGTGGACCATTTGTTTGAGAACATCTACATTAACGTCAGCCAAGCCTTTAATGTTGATGCACCCTTTGCCAGATTTGTATTTGCCAAATTTAGCCAACAATTGTTCCCTGCTGCTGAAAGAAGAACCCAGATATAACGCAATAGAACTTGCACGGGGCGAAAACGCAATTAACGGGGCATCACCCTCGCGGCCACTTTCGTATTTGTAATGATAGGTGCCGAATCCTATAATAGATGGTCCCCACATTTTAGGTGGCAGGCCGGTTTGTTGTTCCATTAACTCAGCGATGGCAAAGCTATCTGCGCGTTTGGTTTCATCGGCTACGGCATTAATGAAATCGGTAACACTGCTTTCGTTTTCGGTAGTTTTATTTTTTGCCATAGTTAAATTTAACAAAAAAACCTGTCTGAAAATCAAACAGGTTTTTCTTATTAGTAGAGACACAAGATATTGTGTCTCTACTAATAAATTTATTTCTTGCCTACGTGTTTCAGGATGTCGTTACCGAAAACAAATACCATTAAGGTAACGAGTATAACAAATCCGACGATCTGCGCACGCTCCAGGAATTTATCGCTCAGCGGCTTGCCTTTGATCATTTCAATAATCAGGAACAAGGCATGGCCACCGTCAAGGGCCGGGATTGGCAATAAATTCATTAAGGCTAGAGCCATTGAAAGCAGGCCTACCAGGCTCCAGAAACGGGTCCAGTCGATATGGCTGCCAAACATAGTTGCTATGCCCACAGGGCCTGTAAATGCTTTGTTTGCTTTAACCTCGCCTTTAAATACCTTACCTAAACCTTTGGCATTATCAGCAAAGGTACCCCATGCTTTTGATGCTCCCACAGGTAAGGCACCCATAAAGCCAAATTTGATGTTTTTTGTTGTTGGCTCATCCTGTGTCAAACGTACGCCCCAACTGCCATCAGGGAAGCCCAAAGAGCCTTCTTTGTTAACGGAAGAGGTTAGGGTAAGCGTATCGTTATGGCGCTTAACCAATAGCTTAACCTGCTTGTTTTTGTACTCTTTAACTTGCGTGGTCAACTCATCCTGAAAGGTAATTGGCACGCCGTTAACCGCTTTAATACTATCGCCTTTTAATATACCCGCCTTCGCCGCATAGCTGCTGGCAACCACCGAGTCTATAGCAAACTTGGTACGTGGACGAACAAACTCGGCAATGCCATAGTCGGCTACATCATTTAAAATGTTGCCCGGCACGGTAATTTGAAGAATCTGGTCGTTACGGTTTACGGTAAGTTGGGTATTACCCATCAAAACCTTTGAGCTGATCAGCTCGTCGAAACGCACAATGGGCTTACCGTTTACAGCAGTGATCTTGTCGCCTGCTTTCAGGCCAATCTCTTTACCAACAACACCCGGTACAATACCGTATTTCACACTATCATTAGGGATGTAGGTTTCGCCATATTTCAACGTAAGCATCCAGAAAATCAGCACACCTAAAACAATGTTAACGGTTACACCGCCAAGCATTACGATAAGACGCTGCCAAGCCGGTTTCGAGCGGAATTCCCAAGGCTGTGGTGGACCTGCTAACTGATCGGTATCCATAGACTCATCTATCATGCCGGCAATTTTAACGTAACCGCCTAAAGGCAACCAGCCGATGCCATACTCAACGCCTTTATAATTAAATTTGAATAGACTAATATTCCAGGCATCAAAAAACAGGTAGAACTTCTCTACCTTAATGCCAAATGCGCGTGCAGCCACAAAGTGCCCAAGCTCATGTAAAATTACCAAAATTGAAAGGCCCAGTATAAGCTGGCCTACCATAATCACTATACTCATTCGTTATTTTATATCAAGATATGTTAATGCCTTAGGCATTTGATTCACTAATTGTTGCGCTAAGATGCGTGTTTCTTTGTCAGTATTCAAATAATCGTCCAAAACAGGGGTTTCTACGTAAGCGATGCGTTCCATGCAGGTTTCAATCACATCGCTCATGGCTAAAAAGCCCAGTTCATTGTTTAGAAATCCGGCAACGGCTACCTCATTAGCAGCATTGATAATGCAAGGCGCGTTACCACCTTTATCTAACGCATTATAAGCTAACTGTAGATTACGGAATGTTTTGGTATCCGGTTTTTCGAAGGTAAGGTTAGAATATGCTGCAAAGTCGAACCGTTTGAACTGGTTAGCTATGCGGTTAGGGTAGGTAAGTGCGTATTGTATAGGTAGTTTCATATCAGGCAAACCCATTTGTGCCTTGATAGAACCATCCTGAAACTGTACCATAGAATGTATAATAGACTGTGGGTGAATAACCACATCTATCTGATCCAATTGCAGATCGAATAACCATTTTGCCTCTATTACTTCCAAACCTTTGTTCATTAACGAAGCAGAGTCGATAGTTATTTTAGCACCCATCACCCAATTTGGATGTTTTAATGCTTCAGCGCGGGTAACATCGGTCAAAAAATCGGCAGTCTTACCTCTGAAAGGCCCGCCTGAAGCCGTAATGATAATCTTTTCTATCGGGTTTTGCTCCTCGCCAGCCAGGCATTGAAATATGGCTGAGTGCTCGGAATCTACAGGAAGCAATTTAACGTTGTGTTCTTTAGCCAGGGCCGTGATCAATTCACCAGCTACTACCAAAGTTTCTTTGTTAGCCAGGGCAATATCTTTGCCTGCCTTAATGGCGTTAATTGTAGGTTCCAAGCCAGCGAAGCCCACCATGGCGGTCAGCACAATATCTATTTGGCCATCGGTTACAATGCTTTTCACACTGTCGTGCCCGGCAAGCACCTTGGTGTCGGTGTTGGCAAGCGCCTCTTTTACCTGGGGGTATTTATCGGTATTGCAGATAACGGCATAGGCCGGTTTAAATTTGAGGCATTGTGCAATAAGCAGTTCGGCGTTGTTTTGCGCGGTTAAAACATGTGCCTTAAACAACTGCTCATTTCCCTCTATCACTTCCAGCGTCTGCGTACCGATACTGCCGGTAGAGCCTAATATGGCTATGTATTTCAGACGATTATTTATTTCAGACATGTTCTAAAGCCGGAACTCTTGTTAACTAATTCGAAAAAACTAAGGACAGGCCTTAAATGTTAAAGTTATTAATTTAATATAAATTCTGTTAGCTCGTCGGCAATCTTTCTGTCGTTTGCCAGCCTCGGAACTTTGTTTTGCCCACCAAGTTTGCCTTGCGAACGCATATAATCAACAAACGAATTCTTTTTTAACACTTTGACGATTAAAGGCTGCAAAATGTTACCCTCAATAAGGTCGGCGTAATAAATATTTTTTTGTTGAAGAACCTTGTCCACCTTTTGGGCGAAAGCCTGAAGGTCGGCAGGTGCTTTCCCAAATTCTATAAACCACTCATGGTAAGGCAGTTGTCCGGCTGTTGGGTTTACTTGTGGGGCAACTGTAAATTCAGTTACGTCCAGTCCCTCTTCGGTAGCAATTTTCATCAGGGCGTGTTCCACTTCTTCGCCGATAACGTGTTCGCCAAATGCAGAAATGTAATGCTTGATGCGACCGGTTACCAGAATTTTATATGGATTCTTCGATACAAATTTAATGGTATCGCCAAGGCTGTAGCCCCATAAACCTGCACTGGTGTTTAATATCAGCGCATAGTTTTTATCAAGCTCAATATCCTCGAGGCTAAGTCGGGTAGGGTTGTCGTTAAAGAACTCCTCTGCAGGCACAAACTCGTAAAACATACCCGCATCAACCATCAGCAGCAAACTCTTATCCTTCTGTGAATCCTGAAAGGCAATAAAGCCTTCAGATGCAGGGTAGGTTTCGATGGTATCTATCGCGAAGCCAATGCTTTCTTCAATTCGGGCGCGGTAAGGTTCGTAGTTTACACCGCCGTACACAAACAGTTTGAAATTAGGGAAAATGTCTTTGATCTTTTTGCCTCCGGATTTTGCCGAAAGCCTGTCGAAATACATCTGGCACCAAGGCGGTATACCCGAAATAAGGCGCATATCCTGATCGATGGTTTCATCAACAATGGCATCTACCTTTTCTTCCCAGTCTTCAATGCAGTTGGTCTGGTAGCTAGGCATACGATTGCTTTGCAGGTAAGAGGGCACATGGTGCGCCACAATACCCGATAAGCGACCCACCGGTATCCCGGCAATCTCGTGCATTTCGGGGCTGCCTTGCAAAAATATCATTTTACCATCTAGCGCCTTTGTATTGCCTGTTTCGTAAGCGTAATTGAGCAAGGCGTTACGGGCAGCAGTAATATGCTCGGGCATGCTTTGCTTAGAGATTGGGATATATTTTACACCAGATGTAGTACCCGATGTTTTAGCGAGGTATGCCGGTCGTCCGGGCCAAAGCACGTCGTCTTCGCCGCGCATAATGCGGTCTATGTATGGGCGCAGGTCTTCGTAATCGCGTATCGGTACACGTTTTTTAAAATCTTCATAACTATGAATATCGGCAAACCCATGATCGACACCAAAAATAGTAGTGGTCGCTTCGTTAATTAAATATTGAAAGGTCTTATGCTGCAGGCCGACGCCGTTTTTACGCATGTGCTCAATATTCTTCTGCACAATACCTGCATACAGCTTGCCAACAAATGCTTTAAACCCCATAGTTAAATAGTTTCGGTAACATCGTCGTCTACATCGAGGTGGCTGTAGATCAGTTTACGGTATGCTACAATGAGTATGATATTTACAAAAGGATAAGTGATAATAATAGCCAAGGTTGCCGCCGGGAAGAATTGTGCTATTTGTACAGGAATGGCAATAAAGAGCAAGATGATTAGCATTAGGCCTACAATTTTCCAAAGATTATTGTCGCTTAATCTGAAACTGGAGTTTAATGATTCGATCGGCCCGCAATCTTCATCAACAATAAAGCTGATGTAAAACATCCAACGGAAAGCCAGGTATAAACCAACCAGCAAACCAATAGTGCGGCCAACGTAAACCCCGATCGGATAGTCTGCAAAGCAGTAATCCAAGACTTTTAAATAAGTGATAAGTACAACAGCCAGCAAAAATATCACGATGATATAGTTGAAAACCATACGAATGGTAGGGATGATTTGCTTGAACTCAAATTCGTAGAATTCGCTATCAATCAAAGTGAATATCAATTTATATAATCCCAAAGTGGTGTAGCCCTGCACAATAAGAACCACTACAGAGAGTAATGATTGTGCCCAGAAGCTATCAACCGCAGCAATAACAAATTCGCCCAGAAAACCCATTACAGACAATATCAGGAAAATGATAGCCGAATAAACAACGATAGTGACAAAGTTGCTCTTCAGGATACCCCATGACGTTTTTATAGTTTCTGCAATAGAGAAAGGATGATACATATCCGGTTATGACTGTTTAAAAATTACGCGCTTCCAAAAATCCTGTATAAATCCCAGCCCGTAAGCGGTTAATTGTATAAAGGCAGCTATTACGCTCAAAAATGCAACTTTTGCCGATTTGTTTTTAGCCCAGGCATGAAAAAATATTAACAAAGTTAACACAAGCAAAAAAATATTGCATAGTTGTGCAATAGGCCACGCTAAAATGTTAGCAAATAAGCTAAATATCAGGAATATGGTAAATGCTGATGGGAAGAAATGAACCAGCTTTAAACTGCCCGGAAAGAACTTGTAGATATTGATACGCGCCCTCCCGAAAAAGTGTAACTGTTTGTAAAACTGGTAGAAACTGGTGCGGCGCTTATGATAAACCTTAGCATCTGGTATCAGACCTATCTTAAAACCCATTGAATGGATGCGGATGCTGAACTCAATATCTTCGCCTAAACGGGTAATAATAAAGCCGCCTGCTTTTTCCCAAACCTGGCGAGAGATACCCATGTTAAAGCTACGTGGGTGAAACTGACCTCCAATAGCTTGCTTATTGCCTCTGATACCACCGGTAGTGAATGGCGATGTCATAGAATAGCTAATGGCTTTTTGGATAGGAGTGAATGACGGATGTGCATCATCGGGGCCACCGTAAGCATCCAGCCAGTTTGTTTGCAGGCTGTTATTAACAATCTCCAGATAATCGGACGGAATAAGGCAATCCGAATCGAAGATGATAAAATAATCACCTTCGGCGCGCTCAAATGCATAGTTACGGGCAAAGCCCTGGCCTGCATTTGGTTTTACAAAGTACCGTACGTTCAGTTGATTTTTAAAGCTATCAACAATGGAGGCTGCATCTTTAACAGAACCATCCTCAATCACCAGTACTTCAAAGTCTTTATAGGTTTGCAATACAAGCGTTTCCAGCAGTTCTTTAATTTCCTGCGGGCGATTGTAGAGCGGTATGATGATAGAAAACTTCAATGTGTTAATTTGTCGATTTGTTAATTTGTTGATGGAATAATTGACGCATGAAATAATTGACAAATTGCCGAATTATCAAATTGACAAATTAATTAAACTGTTTCTTCGATCTGGTAGTTGTTGCGGTCGTTAGAACTGCGGGCAACCAGTTCTGATACAAAGCCTGTTAAAAACAGTTGCGAACCCAGTATAATGGCTACCAACGCAATGTAGAACAGGGGATTTTCGGTTGCGTCGCGGTACTTTTCATTATGGGCAATATGGTACAACTTTTCGGCAATAATCCAAATGGTGATTATCAAACCGGTAAAGAAACTCAACACGCCCATAGACCCAAAAAAGTGCATTGGTCGTTTGCCAAACTTGCCTACAAAGAAGATAGAAAGCAGATCGAGAAAACCGTTGACAAAGCGGCTCATGCCGAATTTGGTTTTACCGTATTTTCGGGCGCGATGCTCAACTACCTGTTCACCAATTTTGGTAAAGCCTGCCCATTTGGCCAGCACAGGAATATAGCGGTGCATTTCGCCATAAACTTCTATGTTTTTTACCACCGCTTTGCGGTAGGCTTTCAAACCACAATTAAAATCGTGCAGGTTATCAATACCCGACATGCTGCGTGTTGCTGCGTTAAAAAGCTTAGTAGGGATGGTTTTGCTAAGTGGATCATATCTCTTAGCTTTCCATCCCGAAATCAGGTCGAAATTTTCTTCCGTAATACGGCGATATAATTCGGGGATCTCGTCGGGGCTATCCTGTAAATCGGCATCCATGGTAATAATCACATCGCCTTTGGCTGCTTCAAAGCCTGTATTTAACGCTGCCGACTTGCCATAATTTCGCCTGAATTTGATGCCTTTAATGGCAGGATTGGCTTTATTAAGTTCGCAAATGGTTTCCCACGATCCGTCCTTGCTGCCATCATCCACCAATAATACTTCGTAGCTAAAATTGTTTTCGGCCATTACGCGGCTTATCCACGCGGTTAGCTCGGGTAACGATTCAACCTCGTTAAATAAAGGTACTACTACAGATATATCCATTTAATATTGAATGGGCCATAGGTTTATTGAAACCATAACCGCTTGCAAAAATATAAAAAAGGTTGGTTGTTTTTCATTCGGGCATTAGCTGATAGTGCATAGTTGATGGTTCATAGTTCATAGCATGCTAAAGCGAGTTCTAATTGACAAATTACCAAATCGCCAAATTAGAATAATGCTGTCAAAACACCGCCAGCGGAAATCTCAAAATAAGGCCTCAATTTAGCAGTGTTCATTTGGAGGTAATTAAAGTACAGATGGATGTGCCGATAATTCGGTTGGTAATTGCGAAAGGAATTTATGATTTGATAGTCAATAGTCATTAGCCAATAACATGCAGTCTATGCGACTGCCGGTTTTGAACAACGCTGTTTGAGCCTTAAACCAACGGGTGTCCATACCCAATTATTTACTATTAAAAATTTTTAAACGATGCTTAAGTATGGATGCTTAGGCATTAAAAAGCAAGAGCGAAATCTTGATTCCTGATTCTTGTCTCTTGATTCTAAACTTTATAGAACTCCCTAAACCATTTTACAAATTCATTTATCCCAGCCTGAATATCAGTTTTAGGGTGATAATTAAAATGCTGTTCCAGGTCGCTCATGTCGGCATCGGTAGAGAGTACGTCGCCGGGTTGCATCGGGAGCATATTTTTGATGGCCTTTTTACCCACTGCATTTTCAATAGCCTCAATAAAGCTAAGTAACTTAACCGGAGATGAGTTGCCGATATTATAAAGCTGATAGGGTGCACTTGAGGTAGCAGGGTCGGGGTGCTTATTGTCCCATGCAGAATTTGGAGTTGCCGGTTTATTAATTACGCGGATCACGCCTTCAACAATATCGTCTATATAGGTAAAGTCGCGCTGCATTTCGCCGTTGTTGTATACGTTGATTGGTTTGCCTTTTATAATAGCGTCGGCAAAACTAAAGTAGGCCATGTCGGGGCGCCCCCATGGTCCATACACGGTAAAGAAACGCAGACCTGTGGTTGGCAAATTATAGAGATGGCTATAGCTATGCGCCATCATTTCATTACTTTTTTTGCTTGCCGCATATAAACTCACCGGATGATCTGCACCCGAATGTACTGAGAAAGGTGTATTAGCATTTAACCCGTAAACGCTGGAGCTGCTGGCATAAACCAAGTGCTTAACGTCCGATTGGCGGCAGCCTTCCAGAATACTTAAGAAGCCAGAAAGGTTACTCAAAGCATAATCATAAGGATTGGTGATAGAGTATCGCACCCCGGCCTGCGCAGCCAAGTGGCATACTACATCAAACTTATAGATCTCAAACAGCTCGTGAACTTTATGTTTATCGGCAATATCCAGCTTAACAAAACTATAGTTGGGGTATGTAGAACTTTGGATTGGGGCAGTACTGGTAAGCTGTTTAATATCGATGCCCGAGGCAGTTAAACGGCCATATTTTAAGGCGATGTCGTAATAGTCGTTAATGTTATCAACGCCTACAACTTCGTGCCCCTGAGCGGCCAGTTTTTGTGCTACGTAAAAGCCAATAAAGCCCGCAGTACCTGTAACTAATATTTTCATATATGATAGGCAAAGGTAATGTTATTTCGGATTTCGTTTGGCCAGCTGGCGGATTGATTTCTGATTTGCTTTGCTTGATGAAGGTAACGAGAAGGTGGCTTGGTTTATTGTTTTTATTTCACAGTGAAATGGAAACAATAAATCTACAAATGTGTCATTGCGAGGAGGTACGACGAAGCAACCTCGTCGCATACAGATCGTAAGGACATCATGTAACGTTATACCAGATCCAAACTACTGTTTAAACCAGTTTCAAAACCTTACTAGTACGCTCTCTTGTAGCATTTGCCAGTTCAACGTTTTTAGATAACGATTCACCATAAGACGGGATCATTTCTTTGAGCTTGGCTTGCCACTCGGTAGTTTTAACCTGGTTTTTGAAACAACGTTCTATCAGTTGGATCATGATAGGCACTGAGGTTGATGCACCGGGAGAGGCACCTAACAAAGCTGCTATGCTGCCATCGGCTGCGGTCACTACCTCGGTACCAAATTCCAAAACACCCCCACGACGGGGATCTTTTTTAATTACCTGTACACGCTGACCTGCATATTCCAATTTCCAGTCTTCACTTTTTACGTTAGGGTAATAATCTCTAAGGGCAGCAACACGATCGTCCTGCGATTGCATTACCTGGCTAATAAGGTAACGGGTTAGTGGAATATTATCGATACCTGCTGATAACAGCGGGCGGATGTTATTTAATTTGATCGACTTGAAAAGATCAAGCAACGAACCTTTTTTAAGGAAACGGGTTGAGAAACCAGCGTAAGGGCCAAATAAAAGCGCCTTCGTGCCGTTGATCATCCGGGTATCCAAATGCGGTACAGACATTGGCGGCGAACCAACTGATGCCTTGCCATAAACTTTAGCCTGATGGCGTTTGATAATGTTTTGATCAGTACAAACCAGCCATTGCCCGCTTACCGGGAACCCGCCGAAGCCTTTGCTTTCCGGTATGCCCGATTTTTGAAGTAGTGGCAATGCGCCACCACCCGCGCCAACAAATACAAATTTGGTGGTTATTTTACGGCTGCCTCCGTTTTGTAAGTCTTTAACTTTAACAACCCAATTGCTGCCTTTGCGTTTAATATCTGTAACATCGTGGCGCAAGTGCATATTAACACCAGTTTGTTGTTTTAGATAATTGAAAAGGCTGCTGGTTAACGAGCCGAAGTTTACATCGGTACCCAGATCCATTTTAGTGGCCGAAACCTTTTCGTTTGGATCGCGGCCTTCCATAACCAATGGTATCCACTGTTTCAGCAGCTCGGTATCTTCGCTGTATTCCATCCCACCGAAAAGGTGGTTTTTGATCAGCGCTTCGTGTCTTTTTTTTAGGTATTCAACATTTTCTTCTCCCCAAACAAAACTCATGTGCGCTACAGGACTGATAAAGCTTTCGGCAGACTCTATGAGGTTCTTCTCTATCAAATACGACCAAAACTCTTTTGATACCTCGAACTGATCGGCAATTTTTATGGCCTTTGAGATATCAACAGTCCCGTCTTGAAGCTGAGGTGTATAATTTAGTTCGCAAAAAGCAGAGTGTCCCGTGCCCGCATTATTCATCGCATCAGAACTTTCGGCCGCAATAACGTCCAATCGTTCAAAAATCTCGATGGTGAGGTCGGGTTGCAGGGTTTTTAGCATGGCGCCAAGTGTAGCGCTCATAATGCCTGCACCAATTAATACTATATCAGCTTCTTGTTTTATGGATGTTTGGTTACTCATTTTAAATTTGAACGTTGCAAATGTACATTCAATCGGTTTGCATAATTAATAAAATATTTGCAGAGCTGATTACATTGATTGCATTTTTACAATAATGTTGCTTAATTTTTTTTTAAACAGAGGTTTAATACCCAAAACCGTTTTAGTCGGACAATGTTTCATCCAGGCGGCTTAATGAACGTAAATTAGCTGTTAATCTGACGTTTCTGGAAGTAGAAAACTTTATAATATTGTCATTGGGAACCTCTGATACTAACACAATTTGCAGGCCTGTATGTATAATCATAAACCAATAAATGATGAAGAACACACCTTACATATTAACCCTCATGCTGGCTATAATATTTGTTTCGGCCTGTAAAGACAAACCTAAGCCCATCTCCAAAAATATCACCAAAACAACAGTTGTTGTAAATAATAAAAAAGACAGCGTGATCAACAACCCGCAGAAGAACTACGGTAACGCAACCATATCAAATCCATGTACTAAGTTGTTGCTTCAGAATGTACAATCAACCAGCAGCTACAAACAAATAATAGCAGGCAAACCGGCATCGGGTATTTCTTACACCGTAAATTGGGTAGCTGCAACAGAACCTAAAATACGTACCAACGGCGGTAAAATAACCAACGGTATAGAGGTAATCGTAAACGAAACGAAGGATAAAACGAAAAGTAAGATCGGCTCCTACATTTATAACAACGAGGATGCAAAGCTTTACTATATTAATACAGGAAACCAATACGACCTAGTGACCGATGTTGATAGTACGGGATTAAAGCAAATCCGTAACGGCTGTTATTGGGGCGTTGCATCGCATAAATAAATACATATTAGGCGATATGGGCGGTATAGTTTAACTTCATGCCCAATAAAGTATTAGTTTGACGAACCACGATTTTGATGCCGTAGTAGTTGGCTCGGGGCCAAACGGATTGGCGGCTGCAATTACTATGCAGCGAGCTGGTCTGTCTGTATTATTGATAGAAGGTAGAGAAACCATTGGTGGAGGACTTCGCACTGCCGAGCTCACTTTGCCCGGGTTTAAACATGATGTGTGTTCTGCAATTCATCCCCTGGCAGTTAGTTCTGCATTTTTTAGGAGTTTACCGCTAGAAAAGTATGGACTGGAATATATTTATTCGCCTTATGCAGCCGCGCACCCGCTTGATGACGGTACGGCCGGAGTGCTCCATACTTCATTAGCTGAAACTGCTGCCGGTTTTGGCATCGATAAGCAGGCTTATCTGAACTTAATCCAGCCATTATTAAAATCCTGGCCCGATATTTTGCCGGATATTTTAGCGCCGTTACAATTTCCGGAGAACCCCGTTAAACTTGCCGGTTTTGGTTTGAAGGCATTTCAATCTGCGGAGCGCATAGCCAAACGATATTTTAAAACCGAACAGGCCAAAGCGATGTGGGCCGGAATGGCAGCGCATGGTATGATGCCCCTCGATAAACCGGTTACAGCTGCTATAGCATTAGTTTTGTTGTTAGCCGGGCACGATAAAGGTTGGCCCATGCCCAAAGGTGGTTCGCAACAAATTGCCGAATCGCTGGCTGCTCATTTTGTGGCCTTGGGCGGAAGGATTGAAACGGGTATGATGGTTAATTCATTGAAGCAATTGCCGCATACTAAGGCAATTTTGTTTGATGTTGGACCGCGGCAATTATTGCAGATTGCAGGCCATAACCTATCGGCTATTTATAAATGGCAGCTTAAGCGATATAAATATGGCATGGGCGTTTTTAAGGTAGACTGGGCATTGGCTGAACCAATCCCCTTTACAGCCGAAGCCTGCCATAAGGCAGCGACCGTACATATTGGTGGTACATATGCCGAGGTAGCAGCAAGTGAACAATCGGCTGCAGCGGGCAAAGTAACCGATAAACCATTTGTATTATTGGCCCAACATAGTTTGTTTGATAATACCCGCGCCCCACAAGGGAAGTATACAGCCTGGGGTTACTGCCATGTGCCAAATAGCTCGCAGGTTGATATGACGAATGCTATCGAAAAGCAAATTGAAAGATTTGCCCATGGTTTCCGCGAGCGGATACTGGCAAAGCACGTGATGGACTCCAAACAAATGGAAAGCTATAACCCTAACTACATTGGCGGCGATATCAATGGAGGTGTGCAAAACATAGCGCAGCTATTCACCCGGCCTGCGTTAAGATGGTCGCCATATCGCACCTCGGCTAAAGGTCTTTATATCTGCTCGGCGTCAACGCCTCCGGGAGGGGGAGTGCATGGCATGTGCGGTTACCAAGCTGCCCGGCGGGCATTGAAAGATGTATTCAATCACCATATTTAGGGCCTTTTAGTCCCTTTTTGGGCCTGGCGCATTTTCTCTTCTGCCTTTTTTATTTCATCCTTTTCGCTCATCGGCAGGTCGGTTTCAATTTTGGTTTTGCCTTTATCGGCAGTCTTCCCTTTGTTTAACTCGGTTTTCATGGGGGCTATAATTTAGTTACTTATTTAACCATCTGCGCGGTTTATTTGTTTAATAAAAAGCTACCATCTCTCTCTTGATACTATTTGTTTTTATTAAAAATATGTTAGCTTTATCGCTATATCAACCTCCTGTATCAACATGTTAAACCTGGTTTACAAGCCCGTAATGTGGGTGTTTCTGTCTTGCGTAATGCTTTTTTCGGCGTCTGGCACATCGGCTCAAAGTACTAAACCCAAGTTTAAAGTAATTGCTTTTTATACTGCGAAGAGTGATCAGGCGCATATAAGTTTTGTACATGAAGCTAATAAGTGGTTTCCGAAAATGGCCGAAAAATATCATTTTGCTTATGACTCTACCAACAACTGGAACAACCTTAATGCCGAATACCTTTCGCACTACCAGGCCGTTATATTTTTAGATACCCGCCCCGAAGATCCTGCTCAGCGCGAAGCCTTTCAAAAATATATGGACAATGGTGGTGGTTGGATAGGCTTCCATTTTTCCGCCTTTGCCTTAACCCCCTCAGATTATCCTCAAAATTGGGATTGGTATCATAACATATTCTTAGGTTCAGGCCAATATGGTAGTAACACATGGCGTCCCACATCGGCCATTCTTCGTGTAGAAGATCCCACACATCCGGTTACAAAAAATATACAGCATACCTTTAAGACAGCGCCGAATGAATGGTACCGTTGGGAAAAGGATCTGCGTAAAAACCCGGATATCGATATCTTGCTGGCTATTGATTCTGCTAGTTTTCCTTTAGGCACTGGTCCTAAACAGAGCGAGATTTGGCATAGCGGATATTATCCGGTGGTTTGGACCAACAAAAACTATAAAATGGTGTACTTTAATATGGGCCATAACGATATTGATTATGAGCACCATAATAACAACGACCTTTCGCACACCTTTGATAACGCCGAGGAGGGCAAATTAATTTTGGATGCCCTCACGTGGGTGAGCACCGGTAAAAAGGTTAAATAATAAAGTACATTGTTATGCCGACAGATACAGAACAGAAGATCAGAGCTATTATTACCGGTGCCACCGGCATGGTGGGCGAGGGCGTATTGCACGAATGCTTGCAGCATTCGCAGGTAGAAGCTGTGTTGATTATTAATCGCAAGCCTTTGGGTGTAACGCATCCGAAATTAAAAGAGATTATTCATCAAGACTTCTTTGATCTGTCACCTATAAAAGATCAGTTGGTTGGTTACAACGCTTGCTACTTCTGCCTGGGGGTAACTTCTGTGGGTAAAAAAGAACCCGAATATTATAAGCAGACCTACATGTTAACCATGCATGTGGCAGAAGCCTTAATCGAAACCTCACCCGATATGACATTCTGTTACGTATCCGGCGCAGGTACAGATGGCACCGAGAAGGGGAGTTCGATGTGGGCAAGAGTAAAAGGCAAAACAGAAAATGATTTAATGAAATTACCTTTTAAGCAGGTGTTCGCTTTTCGTCCGGGATTTATCAAGCCTACGCCGGGCCTAAAAAATGCGCACGCTTTTTATAAATATATCAACTGGTTATACCCAGTTGGCCGGGCGCTTTTCCCTAACGGTTTTTGCACCTTGAAAGAACTTGGACTAGCCATGATCAATGTTACCAGCAAAGGTTTCGGTAAAACAATTATCGATTCAAAGGACATTCATCAATTGGAAAGGTCTTGACATGCGCGATAATTGTAACATTATTATGCTTGGCATAAAATAATTAGTCCTAAGCCGAGCTTTATACGTATAATATCCCAATGGCAGCAGACCCCTACCGAAAACAGCAAGCTACTCACAGGTTATTAGGCCTGGACATTAACCGAGAAAATGAACTCAGGGAGCTGGCTTGCATGGCGACATCACTCTTTTCGGTAGAATTTGCCTCGATTGTGCTCGAAGACTCTGAGGTGCTTTACGCCAACAAGACTCTTTCAAAAAAAGCAGAGGAGCATATTAAGTCTTCGCGGTTGCTTACCTATCTGGCTCGTAGAAAAAGAATGCTTGTAATTAGTGATATAGCAGAAAATCAGCGCTTTGCTAACGATGCTGTTAAAGTTAATAAGCAAGTGTTTTCTTTTTATTTAACAATTCCGTTTTTTACACACGATGGTTATCATGCTGGTAACCTTATATTAATGGGGCATCAGCCAAAGAAAATTGGAGCGCAGCAGCAACACTTACTGAAAATACTTATCAAACGCATTTTGCAACTTATAGAGTTGGATAATAGTTTGCGTGTTGTTAAAGAGCAGTATACTGCTGCCCGGGAAACAGAGATTAAACTAATGTCGTTTTTCGAAAGTTCGGCTTCGTGTCATTTGCTTATTGGTAAGGAGTTGGAGGTAATCGTATTTAATAAAAATATGGCCGAGCTACTCCAGAGCCATCATAACGTCGTTTTATATCCTGGCATTAATGTAGATAAAATTTTAAAGGGGCCATATCTCGAAGATTTTCTGATAGATTACGAAAAAGCGCTAAGCGGAACGGTGGTAAAATACGAACGTGAGGTAGTTTACAACCAGGATACCATTTGGTGGCAGGTAACCTTTGAACCCTGTTATAGCCGGGAAGGCGAAATTGTAGGTATTTCATATAACGCAACAGACATTACCGAGCGCAAGCATCACGAGCAAAAGATTGTAAACCAGAATCAGCATTTCAGAACGATAGCGCATATCCAATCGCACGAATTACGCAGGCCGGTAGCATCTATTATGGGGCTTATGTACCTCTTTAAAGAGGATGGTTATAAAGCAAACCCCGAAGAGTTAATGCTAATGGAGAGGGCTGTAAATGAGCTTGATTGCAAAATTCGCGAGATCGTAAAAATTTCTACCATAGCCGAATAATAACACAAAACCAAATTACCGGATGATGGTAACCGGGCCAGACAATATCGGCTTATCATTTTTAGGGTCGATGATGTAGTAATAAGTACCTACAGGCAAAGGCGAATTATTAAAGGTACCATCCCATGCCTGGCTGTAATTAACAGAGTGAAAAACTAATGCCCCATATCGGTTATAAACGTTAACCGTACACCCCGGAAAGAATTGTAGCAAAGGGATGTTCCAAAGGTCATTACGGCCATCATTGTTGGGAGTAAAAGCGTTAGGTATAATAATATCATTAATCACAGTTACTGTTATACTAGTTTGAGCAACACATCCTCCATCAGTTGTTGCCAACACTGTATAGGTGGTAGTGACATAAGGCGTTGCAACAGGCGTTGGGCTGCTGATATCGTCAAGACCCGTTGCCGGACTCCATAAGTAACTAACTACGTTGCCCGTTACATTGGGCCTCAACGTTATACTTTTAGTAAGGTTTACAGATACATTGTTATTGCTGAAACTTACTGTTGGCAAAGGATTTACAGTAACTGTTATCAGGTTGCTTTGAATTGGCGTTGTACAAGCAGTGCTGGCTGTAAGCATGCATGTTACGATGTCGCCATTATTAAAAACATCTGTATAGGTAGAACTATTACTTCCTTTACCAATGCTATTAACCAACCACTGATAAGTTGGATTGTCGCCTGTATTATCAGCGGATGCCGTGAAAATAACTGGGTCGCCAGTGCAAACCGGGTTTGGAACGGCTGAAATACTAATTGCTGGTTTGGGAACTAACGTTACTTTTAAAATTTGAGGAATGGCATCAATCCCGTCGTGTGCGTAAATAATTGTTGTGCCTGCGCCTACAATATGAATGTTGCCATCAATAATGGTGGCGACATTGGTTTGGCTGCTTGTATAAATAATGGGGTTTACACTGGTTGCGCCCGGATCGAAATCAGCGTCGCAGGTAGTTTTGGGTGGTAATGGATTAAAAACAAGCGCCGTATTTACGATCACTGTTATTCTGACTATTGCACTGCTGCTGCCAAAAGCATTATAAGCCGTTATGGTATAATTGGTGGAGGCGGATGTCGCCGTTGGCGTCCCGCTAATAATGCCAGTGTTTGTATCGAAAAATAATCCCGGGGCCAGAGGCTTGTCGATTGTGTAACCCGTTGTCGACATTTTGCGGATCGTATGATTACCCGCGTCGGCTATGTAACCATTTCCGTTGGCGTCCATCGCAATGGCAGGAGGGGAATTAAAGCTAGCAGCTGCACCGATTGCATCGGCACTGCCGGGAGTGGTTTGTCCCGCAAAAGTGCTTACTGTACCGTCTGTGGCTATTTTTCTGACAAGGTTATCCTGTGGACTAATAACAAACAGATTGCCTGCGCCATCGGTCGAAATCCCGGTCGGTGAATTGAAGGTAGCGGTTGTTAAGTTACCATCAGCACTTCCTAAGGCACCGTTGCCAGCGTAGGTGCTTATAAGGCCTGCAGAAGTTATTTTTTTAATCGCATTTTCGCTTGGTATAGTTACAAACAGATCGCCGGCTTTATTGATCGTAATCCCTCCAATAGAATTTAATCCTCCCGAAATTCCCACAAAAGTACTTACCTCGCCCGTTGGTGTTATTTTCCTGATAATATTGGTGCCGCCGTTATTATTGTCAGTTACATAAATATTATCATTGGCATCAATAGTCATCTCTGATGGGTGATTAAAGGTTGCTCCTGTGCCGAGTCCATCTGTCGATCCTGCAGTCCGATTACCCGCAAAAATGCTGATTACGCCATTAGGGGCTATTTTTCTGATAACATTATTGTTTTCGTCTGCCACAAAGACATTGCCGGCACCATCTACAGCCATGCCGCGTGGGTTGTCAAAATTATTAGGGTCTTGCATTACTCCGGCAGTTACAGGTACACCCTGCGCAATAGTAGTTACATTTCCCGTGGGGGAGATCTTTCGGATGCTCTTGATAGGAGGATCATTTACGTAAACATTGCCAAGCCGGTCTGTCGTAATTTCGATGGGCTGGGTAAATTCCGACACGCCTAGCGGCCCTCCGCTCGAACCTGCTACGCCCGTTTTGCCGGCAAAGCGCGTAACCAAACCATAAGTATTAGGAGGCACCGCGCCCCCGGTATTTGTTGGCGAAAGTGGAGGTATGCCGGTATTAATTACATAAACTTTTGGGGTTTGATAGGCAATGTTGGGTGCCTGTGCCAGTGAACTACCCGCACAAATCAATAAAAAGCAAAAACAAAATAGCTTAACAAAGATTTTGTTAACCACGTGCTGAATAATTTTAAAGGAAAATTGGTTTATAACAAGTTAGCAAATAATAATTATTACTAAATTTAAAAAACCTATTACTACTTATGAGAAAAAATCTGCTTGTAAAGCCGGGTATCCTGCTGGCTTTATTCTTAATGGCGAAGCCCTGCGCTTCCGTAGCCCAAACAACTAACAACTGGCAAAATTTATTTGACGGAAAAACACTTAAAGGTTGGAAACGCGTAGCCGGAACAGCCACCTACAAAGTACAAAATGGCGAAATTGTAGGTACTAGTGTAGCCAATTCGGGCAATACGTTTTTGGTTACCGAAAAGGAGTACGGAGATTTTATAATGGAACTGGATGCCAAAGTAGAAAGCCCCACCAGTAACTCTGGAATCCAAACCCGAAGCCATTTTAATACGCCTGGACATACCAACCGGGTATACGGCCGCCAGGTGGAAATTGACCCTTCGGAGCGTGCCTGGTCGGGAGGGATTTATGATGAAGGCCGCCGGGAGTGGCTTTACCCACTCGATTTACATCCCGAAGCTAAAACTGCTTTTAAAATTGGCGAATACAATCACATCCGCATCGAATGTATCGGCAACGAGATGAAAACCTGGGTTAACAATATTCCGGTTGCGTATGTGGTTGATACTGTTGATTATAAAGGCTTCATCGGCCTGCAGGTGCACGCTGTTACTAAACCTGAAGAAGCCGGCAAAAATGTATATTTCAAGAACATCAAAATACAAACCACCAACCTTAAGCCATCAGCTTTCCCCGAAGGGATTTACGTGGTTGATTATGTGCCAAATCATTTGAGCAGTTATGAAGAAAAATCGGGCTGGAAGCTCTTGTTCGACGGTAAGACATCTGATGGGTGGGTGAGCGGCAAAGGCACTACGTTTCCCTCAAAAGGCTGGACGCTTACCGATGGCGCAATGACCGTACTCTCATCCGAAGGAAAAGAATCACAGAACGGAGGGGATATTGTAACAACTAAAGAGTATGGTGCATTTGACATTTCTTTCGAATTTAAATTGACACCCGGGGCAAATAGCGGCCTCAAATATTTTGTAACCCTTGCCGAGAAAACCGATGGCTCCAACATCGGTCTCGAATACCAGGTACTGGACGACGAACTACATCCCGATGCTAAACTGGGCCGTAATGGCGACCGCACGCTGGCGTCGTTATATGATCTATTCCCAGCCCAAAAACAAAAACGGTTTATCCGCCCAATAGGTGCATGGAACAATGGACGTATTGTAGTACATCCTGATAACCGCGTAGAGCATTACCTTAATGGCGTTAAAGTATTGGAGTACGTGCGCGGCTCTCAGGAGTTTCTGGATGCGGTTAAGATTAGCAAGTATGTGGTATGGCCAAACTTCGGCATGGCGCCCAAAGGGCATTTGTTGTTGCAAGATCATGGCAACCAGGTGTCCTTCCGCAGCATAAAAATTAAAGAACTGTAATTTATACAGTAAACTTTGTACATTTAAATGCCGCGGCTAACCACCGCGGCTTATAATAAACCAATTATCTACTTTATGGAAAATTCCCGGCGTAAGTTTATTAAACAAACTGCTATGCTTGGCGGTGGCGTTCTGGCTTCAAAAGTGAGCTGGTCGGCGCAGAGCTATAAGCGCATTATTGGAGCGAATGATAGGGTACGAATCGGTGTTGTCGGTTTTTCGGATCGGCACAAAAACTCGCATTTGCCCAGCTTCATGAATCACTATAAGGAGCTAAATTTCGATGTGGTGGCAGTATCCGATATCTGGAACCGCCGTCGCGACGAAGGCGTAGCTACATGGAAAGAGAAAATGGGTCACGATATTGTAGCCTGCCGTAACAACGACGAGCTCTATAATAAGAAACTGGTTGATGCGGTGTTTATCAGCACAGCCGACTTTCAACATGCAACACACACCATTGAGGCCGTTAAAGCTGGTTGCGATGCCTACGTAGAGAAACCCTTTGCAGAAACAATGGAAGACAATCGTGCGGCTCTGAAAGCGGTTAAGGCTACTAACCGAATTGTGCAGATCGGTTCACAGCGCAGGAGCGGGGCTAATTACATGGCGGCCGATGAGTTTATCAAATCGGGCAAATTTGGGCCAATAACTATGGTTGAGCTTACCTGGAACGTAAACCAGCCCGGTCGCTGGCGCAGGCCCGAGCTGGTTGCACTGTTAAAAGAGCAGGATACCGATTGGAAACGCTTTTTGGTTAATCGTCCGTACGAAGCATTTGACCCAAGGAAATATTTAGAATACCGTTTATTCTGGCCGTATTCTTCGGGCTTGCCCGGGCAATGGATGAGCCACCAGATAGATACTGTACACTGGTTTAGCGGTTTAAAACATCCACGAAGTGTAGTAGCCAACGGCGGCATTTACAAGTGGAAAGATGGACGTAAAAACTGGGACACCATAACAGCCGTGTTTGATTACGGTCCGCTGGACGATCTATCGACCGGTTTCCAGGTAACGTTCGCCTCACGTATGCACAATGGCGACGAAAATCCGGCTGAGATCTACTACAGTAACGGTGGTGAACTGAACTTAAACACCAACAAAGTTTCGCCACGAGGTGGGCTTACCGAAAAAATGGCCGCTGACATGAATATGAAACCCAATCTATTACCGGAAATGGATTTGGCTAATACAGGCAAGGTTGCCGTTGCTGCCAATACAGGTGGCGATATATTGACTTCGAATCATGTACGTAACTGGATGGAATGTGTACGCAGCCGGCAGCAACCTCATGCCCCAGTAGATGTAGGTTACGCGCACTCTATAGCCAACATTATGACCACAGCAGCCTCGCATACAGGCGGTAAAGCCACGTTTGATGAGCAAACACAGGAAGTAATGGTGAACGGGAAAGTATTTAAGACGTGAGGTATTGGATTTGAGATGTGAGACAGAATCCGCCTCTTGAGCGTAGTCGCTCCATTAAAAATATTTGAAGCGTGAAATGCCTCAACTGGCGTTGGTATTTAATTTTTAGCCGATGAAGTTTCGATTGTTAATTTGCTTTTTCTCTATGCCTGTTGCCCTGTTTGCCCAGCGAAAGGAGCAGGTGAAAATTGTTATGCAACCCGGTAACAGGGTAGACATTTCTATAGGAAGCAAACCATTTACCAGTTTCCTATACCCGGACACATTGGAGAAACCCGTGCTTTATCCTTTGCGCGCCGCCGATGGAGAGGTAGTTACTCGTGGCTTTCCGCTTGATCCGAAACCGGGCGAGCCTACTGATCACCCACATCACATCGGTACCTGGTTTAATTTTGAGAACCTTAACGGATTGGATTTTTGGAATAACTCGTACGCCATACCTGCTGATAAAAAGCATTTGTATGGGTGGATTAAAACGGATAAGATTTTAGAAACTTCCAGCGGAGGTTTGGGCAAACTGGGCTATCATGCAAACTGGGTAAACCAACAGAATGAAATCCAGTTAGAAGAAACTACTCATTTTGAGTTTAGTGGAACAGCTAACCGCCGAATCATAGACAGGGTGACCACCCTGAAAGCCGCCAAAGAATGTCTGTTTACCGATGCTAAAGACGGTATGCTGGGGCTACGGCTTGCACATGAGCTACAAATTCCGGCCACCGAAGACCAAAAGTTTACTGATAATAAAGGCAACGTAACCGTGGTAAAAGCCGGCGACGACCATATTGCCAACGGCAATTACCTCACCAGCGAAGGCAAACAAGGCAATGATGCCTGGAGTACACGAGGTGTATGGTGCAAAGTTTACGGCAAAATGGGGGCTGATTCGGTGAGTATTGCTATTATAGATCATCCTAAAAATCCGAACTATCCTACCTTCTGGCATGCGAGGGGGTATGGGTTGTTTGCTGCAAATCCACTGGGAGAAAAGGTTTTTACCAATGGTAAATCCGCTAAGAGTCTTCATTTAAACAAGGGAGAGTCGGTAACCTTTAGATATAGGATTGTTATTGAAGATGGGAAAGCAACTACTTCAGTAAAGGAACTGAATGCGCTAGCGACAGAGTTTGCAAAATGATTGTCAGATTAAATAATAATCCTTTTATTTAAAATACCAATTGGTATATTTGTGTTATGGAAAATCAGTTATCAAAGGCAGAACGTACCCGGCAGTTTATTATCGAAACTACATCGGGTATCTTCAATACCAAAGGATATGCTGGTACTTCCATGTCGGATATAACCGAGGCCACGGGCTTAACCAAAGGCAGTATTTACGGCAATTTTGAGAATAAGGAAGAAGTTGCCTTGTGTGTATTTGACTATAACCACGGCAAGGTCTCGGAAGCCATTAAGCAACGTATGGATAAGGTGAAAACCTACCATGATAAATTGATGGTTTATGCCCAGGTGTATGATCAATATATGCGTGGCGTGTTTCCTAAAGGAGGATGCCCCATATTGAATACTGCTATTGAAGCCGATGATACCAACGGCCTGTTAAAAGCGCGTGCTGCCAAAGCAGTACTCGGCTGGAAGAAGAAAATTGAAGACCTGATACAAGCCGGGGTAGAAGCCGGAGAGTTTAAAGCAGGTTTGGATCATAATCAAATAGCCTTATCAATAGTTGCATTGATTGAGGGCGGCATCATGATTGCGAAAACTACCGATAGTCAGGCTAACCTGGATACTGTTCTGAAGACAGTAGAGGTGCTGATAAGCCAGATGAAAGTTTAAAAAATTTGACATAAAATATACCAATTGGTATATTTTATGTATTAATATTGCATCGTCAATCACGAACGAAAAATAGTAAACGCAGAAATTAAAATATACCAATTGGTATAAAATATATGAACCCTCTAAAACGACAACTCCTCATCTTCACCGTTATCCTGGCTGCCATTATGGAGCTGATAGATACGTCTATTGTTAACGTAGCACTTAACTATATGAGCGGTAATCTGGGGTCCACCTTGGAGGATACCTCCTGGGTGATAACTTCCTACGCTATTGCCAATGTTATTATTATTCCGATGACGAGTTTCTTAAGCAACCGCCTGGGCCGCCGGAACTATTATATCGGTTCAATCATACTATTCGTACTCTGTTCGCTGATGTGCGGGCAGGCAACAAGTATTTGGATGCTGGTGTTTTTCAGATTCTTTCAAGGCTTAGGCGGTGGTGCACTGTTGTCGGTTTCCGCAGCTGTGGTGTATGAGCAATTTCCTAAAGAAAAACTGGGCACCGCCAGTGCCTTGTTTGGTATTGGTGTGTTTATTGGCCCAACCATCGGCCCTACATTGGGAGGCTACATTACCGAAAATTATTCGTGGCCATGGATTTTTTACATCAACGTACCTATCGGTATTCTGGTGGCTATTTCATGTTATTTCCTGCTTCCCGAATCGCCAATTAAAGCAAATATAAACAGGATAGACTGGTGGGGTATTGCGTTATTAATAGTCGGTATCGGCTCGTTGCAAACGGTATTAGAACGCGGCCAAACGGATGATTGGTTTGCTGCAACTTATATCCTTGTGTTAACGATAACTGCCGTGGTGACCTTGGTTGGTTTCATCATCCGCGAACTGTCTATCGATTATCCCGTTGTTGACCTTCGGGTTATGAAAAGTAAATCATTAAGCGTGGCCGCCATACTCACCTTTATTACCGGGATAGGGATGTTTACATCCATATTTTTAACCCCGGTAATTGCGCAGCGTTTGTTAGGTTTTACACCTTCAGAAACCGGTGTATTGCTACTGCCGGGAGCTATATTGGCAGTGTTTGCGCTTGTAGTGTCGGGTAAGTTGCTTCAAAGCGGTGTATCGCCGGTGTTGATCATTTTTATCGGGTTTGTGTGTTTCATTTACTTCAATTGGTCTATGTCGCATATCAGCCTGGATACTTCGGCCAGGTACATTACGCTGAAGCTTATTTTCAGAGCGCTGGGCATGGCTTTGTTAACCGTTCCGCTGAGTACGCTAGCTGTGTCATCACTTAAACCTCAGGATATGCCGCAGGGTACAGCACTAAACAATATGATGCGCCAGTTAGGCGGCTCATTTGGAATATCTATCATTAACACCTATTCCGCACGTCGTGTTGCTTCGCACCGAGTAGACCTAATCGGTAATGTTACTACTGATAATCCTACCAATATCGACCGCATTAATTCTTATACACACTACTTCCAACAAAAGGGACTCGGATTGCTTGACGCCAAAATAAGAGCCTTAAAAGTAATCGATCTGTCAATTGTAAAGCAATCAACCTTAATGAGTTATATCGATTCTTATTTTCTGATAGGTTTGCTTTTTGCCCTTGCATTACCGCTCTTATTATTTGTCATGAAGCGTGCTAAAAAGCTGCCTGCAGGCGTGGTAGTGTCCGACCATTAATATCAAAAGTCAATTCATATCTACAAACAATATAAAATCAAATAACAAAATGAACATTAGTAATAAAACAGTCCTGATTATTGGCGGTAGTGCCGGTATCGGACTTGAAACTGCAAAACTATTAACCTCAAAAGGCAATAAAGTAATTATAACCGGTAGGGACGAAGCCCGCCTAAAAGCGGCCGCAGCGCAAATTGAAGGCGTAAGCTATTTTAAAGGCGACGTATCTAACGAAGATGACACCAATAAACTGGTAGACTATATTAATCAAAACTTCCCCAACCTGGATGTTTTGATCAACAACGCAGGCCGCGCTGTGGTGCATCACCTGGCCGACAGCCCTAAGGCATTCGACATAGCCAGTGACGAAATGCTGACCAACTATCTGGCCATTATTCGCCTTACAGAAAAACTATTACCGGTGCTGCGTGCCCAAAAAGAAGCTGCTATTGTTAACGTAACTTCAATAGTGGTATTTGCCCCTGGTGCATCGTTGCCAACCTATGCTGCAAGTAAAGCTGCCCTACACTCTTACACACGGTCGTTGCGTTATGCGTTAAAAGATACTGGTGTTAAGGTTTATGAATTAATGCCTCCGCTGGTGGATACCGAACTGTCTGCCGAAATAGGCGGCCATAATGGTATTCCGCCGAAACAGGTAGCCGACGAGTTGTTGGATGGGCTTACAAATGATACTCCGGAAATCTACGTGGGGCAGACCGCAGATATGTATAAACTATATCTTTCATCGCCAGAACAGGCTTTGTTGGTGTTGAACTCAAGAGGAGAATAATACTTACCATCCAGAGCGCCGGGGGAGAATCTTCTTTATTTAGCATAACAACCTGCATAGCGAAGAAGATTCTTCACCTCGTTCTGAATGGCAAAATTGATAATAAGGGTTTTATCTTTATTTTAGGGGACTAACGAACCCCCATGTCAACCCAAACTTCCCCATCAGCACTAATACCCGAGCCGCCTAAGAAAATTGTCTACATAGACCATCTCAAAGTGGTACTTACTGTATTGGTAGTGTTGCACCACACTTTTATAACCTATGGTGCACCTGGCGGTTGGTATTATAGCCAAAAAACAACTCATGTTGGCGCCATTATCCCCATGACTATGTTCGTGGCTATCAATCAGGCTTTCTTCATGGGTTTCTTTTTCTTCTTGTCGGCTTGCTTTATCCCATCTTCTTATCGAAAAAAAGGTGCAGCCCGCTTTGTTACCGATAGGCTGATCAGGCTGGGGATACCCTTGGTGTTTTATTCATTCGTACTATCGCCTATATTAAGCTATTTGGTTTATTACTTCGCCGAAGGCCACCATATCACATACATGCAATACCTCGGAGGCTTTGATGGATGGATAGATTTTGGCGTTTTATGGTTTGTAGCTGCGCTTTTACTATTTACCTTGATTTATGTTTTGTGGAAATTAATTGCAGGAAACTATAGGCTTAAGCCAACCGCCGTTCCTAAAACCGGAACCATTGTTTTGGCTGCAATTGCCACCGGGGTAGTAAGCTTTTTAGTAAGAACGGTATTTCCTGTGGGATGGGTGTTGAAGCCGCTTGGTTTTCAACTGTCATATTTCACGCAATACATAGTGTTATTTATTGTGGGTTTAATAGCCGCCGACAATAACTGGCTTGCCACATTGGCCGATAAAACAGGCAAACAAATGGCGCGTCTGGTAATTCTGCTCGTTATACTCTTTCCTGTTTTTTATGTAATTAAAGTAGTGATGAACACGCCTTTGGAATGGTATTCCGGAGGAATGCACTGGCAATCTTTACTATATGCTGTTTGGGAACAACTGATTGGTTTTTCTATTATAACAGCTCTGCTATCATACGGCAAAAAGCTGTGGAATAAGCCTTCTGTATTGCTGCAGAACTTGTCGCGCTATACGTTTGGCGTCTATATCTTTCATCCGTTGGTGCTTATTTCTACGGCACTTGCTTTCCGTAACCTGGCTATCGACCCGGCCATTAAATTATTGTTTGTAGCACCATTGGTGGTAGTTTGTAGTTTTTTACTGGCAGCTATAATTGTGAAAATTCCGGGAGTGAAAAAGGTGATTTAACTAATTTGTCATCCAGCGCCAGCGAAGGATCTTCTTTACCTAACATAACGAACCTACACGGCGAATAAGATTCTTCGCTACATTCTGAATGACAATTATATAAACAAAGAAGGCCCCGATATTCGGGGCCTTCTTTGTTTATATCTATTTCCAACCTTACATTTTCTTAAACACGGCAATACCATTATGGCCGCCAAAGCCAAAGGTATTGCTCATGGTTACATCAATTTTGTGGTTGATGGCCTCTTTAAGCACAATATTCAGGCTGTCTGGAATGGCAGGGTCAAGCACTTCGGTATTTATGGTTGGAGGTACTACCTGATCTTTAATAGCCATTAAACAAACAATCGCTTCAATAGCACCTGCCGCACCTAATAGGTGGCCAGTCATTGATTTGGTGGCGCTGATCTGCATGTTATTCTTTTCGCCTTTGGTTAAGTTCAGGATAGCTTTAAGCTCTGATAAGTCGCCAACAGGGGTAGAAGTTGCATGCATGTTCAGGTAATCTACATCGGCAATAGTTAAGCCAGATTCACCTAGCGCCAATTGCATAGCTTTAGCCGCACCTAAACCTTCGGGATGGGTAGCAGTCATGTGGTAAGCATCGGCTGTCATGGCTGCTCCGGTAACCTCGGCGTAGATATGTGCGCCGCGCGCTATGGCGTGTTCGTATTCTTCTAAAACTAAGGCACCTGCACCTTCGCCCATTACAAAGCCGTCGCGATTGATGTCGAACGGACGTGATGCGTGAGTAGGATCATCGTTATTGGTCGACATGGCCTTCATCGAACTAAAACCACCGAAAGATGCCTGGTTAATAGGCGCTTCAGATCCACCGGTAACGATGATCTTAGCTTTACCTAAGCGGATATAGTTAAAGGCATCCATAATGGCGGTGTTAGAGGTAGCACAGGCCGAAACGGTAGTGTAGTTGATACCCATAAAACCATTACGCAAGGAAATCATGCCCGATGCCATGTTGATTAACATTTTAGGAATGAAGAATGGGTTAAAACGAGGATGACCATCGCCCTGAGCAAAGCCTGTAACCTGCTCTTCAAATGTTTCCATCCCGCCCTGGCCCGAACCCCAGATTACACCCACATCAAACGGGTCCATTTTGCTGAAATCGAAGCCCGAATCTTTGATAGCCTCATCTGAAGCTACGTAAGCGTATTGGGTAAATGAATCGGTGCGTTTCAGATCGGCGCGATCGATAAAGTCGGCCGGGTTAAAATCTTTCAATTCACAAGCAACCTGACTGCGGAACAGGGTAGGATCGAACTTTGTGATTCGGCCTGCACCGCTTTTCCCTGACACGATATTCTGCCAGAATGATTTTACATCATTACCGATAGGGGTTAATGCGCCCAGGCCGGTAACTACCACTCTTTTTAACATGTTGTTATTTTAAAAATTTGCGCAAATGTACAAAATAATTAAAATACCAATTGGTATATAAATATAACGCCAATGTAAAGGTATTTAGCAGGTTTGAAACCCTGCTTTAAAACGCTAATTTAGCCATTTCTTAACCGCCATTAATGAAAGAGAAAGAAAAGCTGGACATAAGTTTCTGGACCAAATACAAGCAATTTGCCGGCAACGAGATATTGCTTTACGTAATTATGGTTGTGGGTATCGTGTTGGGTATTTTTATCATCTCTTTCTTTGTAAAATAAATTATCGTGTTTGAAGTTTTCAGAAAATACCTCGACAGCCGTATCAGTTTAACCGACGAGCAATTCGATCGGATCACGTCTGTGGCTACCTTAAAGAAACTTCGCAAAAAGCAATACCTTTTGCAACAAGGCGATGTATGGCGTTTTAACGCATTTATACAAAAGGGATGTGTTAGAGTTTATACGGTTGATGACAAGGGCCTGGAGCACGTGCTTAGTTTTGCCCAAGAAAATTGGTGGACCGGCGATCGTGAAAGTCTGCTAACCGGCAATCCCGCTAAATTTAACGTGGATGCCATAGAGGATTCAGAAATTGTGCTGATCGCCAAACCGGACTTTGATCTCATTTGCAAGGAAATACCGGTATTTAATGACATGGTGCACGACATTATCCAAAGGAGTTTCGTTGCCTCGCAAAACCGGATCCATGCTTCCATCAGTTACACGGCCGAAGAAAAGTACCTCGATTTTGTGAAGAAGTACCCCGATTTTGCAGTTCGTATTCCTCAGCATATGATTGCCTCTTATCTGGGAGTTACCGCCGAAACTTTGAGCAGGGTTAGGAAGGTTAGCGCGAAGAAGTAATCATGGAATCCACGTTAGTTTTACCGCGCGTCATTGCGAGCGATAGCGAAGCAATCTCAGACGATTAGCACTGCCCTAAATAGCGCAGAATCCGTTTTTCATTAGGGAGGGTGGGGTGATTTATGAACCGTCAGTGGATGTCACTTTCTTTTTTGCCGAAAAAAGAAAGTAACCAAAGAAAAACTCGTGGCTGCTTTATTTTCTGTTAAAGGCAGTGCTTAGGCAGGATCGGTACCATCCGAAAATCAAGAGGCCACATGAAGACAGTTATGATAAGATAGTGGTTGGTCGGGTTAACTTTTCAGAGCGGTGGCCTGTCAGAAAAGCGGGCCTTGCGTTGGCCTTGTGTGGGGAAGCTTTTTTTTGACTTGACTTTTGGTTACTTTTTGTCTAAGAAAAAGTGACTAGGCCCCTGCGGCCATGAGCAGACTAACATTCATGCAACCGTAACCCCTTCAAACATTTACTGGCCTTGCATTATAGTCCAGTAAGCCTAAGTATTCTTTCTTGACATTTATCAATTTCTTTCTTACCAAATATCAACGTTCCGGAACCTGTTTGCGTTGCAACTTTGTAATACAAAAACAAATAGAAATCATGTCAAAAGTAGTTTTAATAACCGGAACAAGTACAGGAATGGGTAAGTTAACCGCCATCACTTTAGCTAAAGCAGGCTATAAAGTTATTGCAGGTATGCGTGGTACTACAGGCAAAAACCAACTAGCTGCTGGTGAGCTTAATGCCATCCCTAATATAGAAGTAGCCGAATTAGATGTAACCAATGATGCATCAGTAAATAACGCCGTACACCAAGTTTTGGATAAATATGGCAAAATAGATGTGCTGGTAAACAACGCTGGTTTAAGTGGCTTTGGTGTAATAGAAGGTTACACAATAGACCAGGTGAAAAGCCTTTTCGAGGTTAATTTTTACGGTGTGTTGCGTACTTATCAGGCTGTGCTGCCGGGCATGCGTGCCGCTAAAGATGGGTTGATCATTAATCTCTCTACCGGTGCCAGCGGTTTTACGCTGCCGTTTATGGTGCCCTATATGGCCTCTAAATTTGCAATGGAATCGTTGATAGAAGGTTTTCAGCTAGAGTTGAAGCCCTACGGCATCGAGAATGTGTCGATCCCTTCAGGAGTTTATCCAACCGAAATGACGAATGGTACCAAAACTGGAGTAAACGCTGATAAACCTGAAATACTGGCAGATTATGGCGAAGAAGCAAGCGACCGTTTCGGCGCAATGGGGCAAGCTCTATTTGGTAAAATGGCCGATTTTAACATGAACCCGCAAACCATTGCCGATGGTATTTTGGAACTGATTGAGAAACCAAAAGGTACCCGTCCGCTCCGTTTCCCGCTGGATGCCGTTGCTTTGGGTGCCGACCAGGAGTTTATTGATGCCCGTGCCAACATTAAAGATAAATGGGCTAAAAATTACGGGTTTAATTTATAATTACCAATTAAGCAAAACAACAAAAGCTCCTGCATGTCAGGAGCTTTTGTTGTTTTATAACTCTGCTAAAATGGCATAATATACCAATCGGTACATTTATTGATATATTGCTTACATAATTCAAATCATGGAAAGCAAACTCATGGAAAATCAATATGATGTAGTATATATAGGCTCCGGTCCAGGTGGGTATACCGGTGCCATCAGGGCTTCGCAATTGGGTTACAAAGTGGCCATCGTGGAGAAATATAATACTTTGGGTGGTACCTGTACCAATGTGGGCTGTATCCCCGCAAAGGCTTTATTGGATAGTACCGAACATTTTCACCAGGCTAAAGAGCAGTTTAAAACACATGGTATCAACCTAAACGGCGATATCAGTTTAGATTTCGGCCAGTTTATTAAACGCAAAAGTGAGGTAATTGGCCAAAATACTTCGGGGCTGATCTACCTGATGAAAAAAAACAAGATCGATGTTCACCAAGGGCTGGGTAGCTTTGTAGATAATACCCATTTAAAAGTTACTGCTGATGGTAAGGAGACCGTACTTACCAGCAAATATTTTGTTATTGCAACAGGTTCAAAACCATCGAGCATACCTGGGGTAACTATCGATAAAAAACGCATTATTACTTCAACAGAAAGTCTGTCATTACCCGCCCAGCCAAAATCAATGATCATAATTGGCGGTGGTGTAATCGGAGTGGAACTAGCCTCGGTTTACGCCCGTATCGGCACTGACGTTACTATTATAGAATATACCGATTCACTGATCCCGACTATGGACCGCGAATTAGGCAAGGCTTTATACAAAACCTTGAGCAAACTAAACATCAAAATGTTGCTAAGCAGTAAAGTACAATCCGCTGCTAACTTGGGCGAATCGTCATCCGTTAAATTTTTAGATAAAGACGGTAAAGAACAGGAAATTACCGCCGACTACGTTCTGGTTGCTGTGGGCCGTCGTGCTTATACCGATGGATTGAATTTACAAGCCGCTGGTATAGAGACGGAGAAAAATGGCAAAGTAAAAGTGAACGGTCAGCTGCAAACTAATGTGCCAAATATTTATGCTATAGGTGACGTTATTGATGGCCCAATGCTAGCCCATAAAGCTGAGGACGAAGGAACTTTTGTGGCTGAAGTTATAAACGGGCAAAAACCGCATATCAATTATAATTTAATTCCCGGTGTGGTTTACACATGGCCAGAGGTTGCGTCTGTAGGCCAAACCGAAGAGCAATTAAAGGCTGCAGGTATAGAATATAAATCAGGCAAGTTTCCATATTCGGCCAGTGCGCGTGCAAGGGCTTCGATGGATACTGATGGTTTTGTAAAAGTACTCGTATCGCCTAAATATGGCGAAGTGTTGGGCGTACACATCATAGGCCCTCGTGCTGCCGATGTTATCGCACAATCTGTCGTGGGTATGGAGTACGAAGTTACTGCCGAAGATATGTACCGCATTAGCTACGCTCACCCAACTTATTCGGAAGCACTAAAAGATGCTTACCTGATCGCATCTGGTCAGGGCGCTATTAATATCTGACATATATTATATTCTTAATTTTTCTTTTTGAGCCGGTTTGTCTTTTTAGGCAAGTCGGCTTTTTTGTTGTTTAACCAATAGCGTTGTAATCAATTAAACACCTTTATCCCAATACCTTGTTGTAATGGTATGAAGGTATTACTGGCTGGTGCTAACGGATATATCGGGACACGTTTGATTCCTGTTCTGCTCGAGAAGGGTTGCGATATTGTATGTCTTGTGAGGGATAAACGCCGCTTTAGAGAAAATAGTGATTATGCTAACCGGGTAACTTTAATAACGGGAGATCTGCTGAAGGCTGAAACGATGGAGAACTTTCCAACAGATATTGATGCTGCGTATTATCTTGTGCATTCCATGGCGCAGGCAAATGACTTTTCGGAAATGGAAGCCAGCTCATCGCAGAATTTTTTGAATGCACTTGATAAAACAAACTGCAAGCAGATCATATACCTCAGTGGCATTACCAACGATAATAACTTATCTAATCACTTAAAATCGCGCCGGCATGTGGAGGATGTTTTGTCGGCAGGTAATGCACAATTAACGGTGTTGCGTGCTGCAATAATCATTGGCTCCGGAAGTGCCTCATTCGAGATCATTCGCGACCTGACTGAGAAACTGCCCATTATGACGGTGCCCCGTTGGGTAAATACCAAATGCCAGCCAATAGCAATACGCGACATTTTGTTTTATCTCGAAAATGTATTGCTGAATGATAAGACTCTTGGCAAAACTTTTGATATAGGAGGCCCGGATATCCTGTCTTTTAAACAGATGATGCTAAGGTATGCGAAAGTGCGAAAGCTAAAACGATACATTATCACAATCCCCTTTCTATCGCCTAAAATATCATCCTACTGGTTATATTTCGTGACCTCGACAAGTTATTCGCTGGCGCAGAGCCTGGTGGATAGCATGAAGAACGAAACCGTTGTCAAAGATCACAAGATCAACGAAATTATTCCGCATGAGTGTTTAAGTTATGAAGAAGCGTTGAAGTTGGCCTTTGAGAAGATTGAACAAAACTCTATTGCCTCAAGCTGGAAAGACGCCCTGAACATAGGCTACCTTAACCCGGCATTTATGGATCAGATTAAAGTGCCGCAAAACGGAACCAAAGAATACAAGGTTAAACTTCCGTTTAAGCAGGATACCGACAAGGTGATGAGCAACATATGGGCCATTGGAGGTAACCGGGGTTGGTATTACTGGGACTGGATCTGGGGTATCCGCGGGGTGATGGACAAGATGGTAGGAGGGGTAGGCCTAAGGCGGGGTCGTACCAGCAGCGTAGATGTTTTCGCGGGTAACACGATTGACTTTTGGCGTGTGCTACTTGCCGATAAAGTGAATAAACGTTTGTTGCTTTATGCCGAAATGAAGCTGCCCGGCGAAGCTTGGCTGGAGTTTAAAATTGTAGAACGCCCTGGCAAGAAATTTTTGAGCCAGGTAGCCACATTTCGTCCAAATGGACTTTTAGGCAGGTTATATTGGGCGGCGATGTTTCCCTTCCATGTATTTATTTTTAGGGGGATGGCTAATCGTATTGTGAGTTACGAGCAAATACCGGTGCAAACGAAAAAAGCCTGATACACGAGCATCAGGCTTTTGGGATATATATGGAGTTGATAACATTAATCTAAAACTAATTCTTGAAGTGCTGCAGTTGTAAAGCCTTTCAGCTCGTTGGTGCGGCCTTCGTGGATTTTTTTAACCCATGACGGATCTGCCAATAACGGACGGCCAACACCAACAAGGTCAAAGTCGCCACGTTCCATGCGGCGGGTTAATTCATCTAATGATGTCGCTTCAGATGCTTCACCTTTAAATGCACCAAAAAAATCGCCAGATAAACCAACCGAACCTACTGTAATGGTTGTTTTACCGGTTATTTTCTTAGCCCAGCCTGCAAAGTTAAGATCCGAGCCTTCAAATTCTGGTTCCCAGAAACGGCGTTGCGAGCAGTGCAGAATATCTACTCCGGCATCAACCAACGGGCTTAACCAGGCTTCCATTTCCTCTGGATTTTTAGCCAATTTGGTATCGTATGCAGATGGTTTAAATTGCGACAAACGGATAATCAGTGCAAAATCTTCGCCTACTTGTCTGCGCACTTCTTTAATTACTTCTGCGCCAAAACGGGTGCGTTCTGCTAAGGTTTTACCACCATAACCATCTGTGCGTTGGTTGGTGCCTTCCCAGAAAAACTGGTCTATCAGGTAGCCGTGTGCCCCATGCAGTTCAACGCTGTCAAAGCCTAAGCGTTTAGCGTCGGCAGCTGCTTTACCATAAGCAATAATAGTGTCTTCAATGTCTTTCTCGGTCATGGCAACACCGTTCTTCAATTCAGGGTTGTTTAAACCTGATGGGCCTTCAAATGGTTGTGACGGTACCCAACCAGATTGGTGGTTATACATAACCCCCATGTGCCATATTTGCGGAGCCATGCTGCCACCTGCTGCATGTACATTGTTAATTACCTTTTGCCAGCCGGCTAAAGATTGTTCGCCATAAAAATGCGGAATATTCGGATCGTTTGATGACGATACACGGTCAATAACCGTTCCTTCAGAAAGGATCAAACCAACATCGCCTTCGGCGCGTTTTTGATAATATTCGGCTACGTTATCGCCGGGTACACCGTTTGGCGAAAATGAACGTGTCATGGGCGCCATTACAATGCGGTTTTTTATGTTTAAAGATTTCAGACTAAATGGTCTGAATAAAATATCTGTGCTCATTTGTGTGATGTATTAAATATCTGTCTGAATGATTTTGCTTAAAGCCTCAAATGCTTCTTCGTTACGCTTGTAGTAAGTCCATTGGCCTATGCGGGTTGACTGAACCAAGCCTGCGCGCTGAAGGATAGAAAGGTATTCTGACACCGTCGACTGTGTAAGACCTGCCTTAACTTGTATCTGTCCAACGCAAACACCGTTCTCCAAACCGGCATGTTCTAATTGCCCGGGAAAGTTTAATTCGGGCTCTTTAAGCCAGTTGAGGATCTGTAACCTGGTTTTATTTGAAAGCGCTTTAAAAATTTCTACCTGATCCATAGTACAAAGGTATATCGGAAATTTCCGATATACCAATTAATAATGGAGAGATGACATTGGTTTGATATATATCGGAAATTTCCGATATGCTAATAGGATATTACGGCTACCAACGCGTTTTAAAACTTTTTCGTTTAATTGTGTTTCTATTCTTTAGTATAATTTTTCGTTGATTTGGGAGTTCATTTCAATACCCCACATCATTTTCAGGTCCATTTTGCGTTAGCAACGCAGTGTATATAACAGATTAATGGCAATATTATTAGTAGAAGACGAACCCAATGTAGTATCGGTAATCAAACGCGGACTTGCCGAGCATGGCTTTGAGGTAAGCGTGGCTACCGATGGGTTAACCGGCATGCAAATGGCTATCGACTATCCGTTCGATCTGATCATTCTGGACCTGATGCTGCCTAATATGGACGGTATCCAGATCTGTAAACGCATCCGCGAGCATAATGATCAGGTGCCTATACTGATGCTTACTGCGCTTGATTCGACCCAGAACATTGTAAACGGACTTAATAGTGGCGCCGACGATTACCTGGTAAAACCTTTTCAGATGATTGAGCTGGCGGCACGCTTAAAAACTTTACTGAGAAGGAGGGGAGGCGAACCCAAACCCGCTGCCAATATTTATAAAATTGCCGGACTGGAATTAGATGCAGATGCCAAACTCGTAACACTGGATGGTCAGCCTATCAACTTAACTTCTACCGAATACCGTTTGCTGGAGTACTTTATCAAAAATCAGAAAAAGGTATTATCGCGCATTCAGATATTAGAAAATGTTTGGGATATCGATTTTAACCTCGGCACCAACGTGGTAGACGTGTATATTAATTACCTGCGTAAAAAGTTGGATAAAAATAATACTTCGCGATTTATTCAAACCGTGTTTGGGATGGGCTATATTATGAAAGACAGCGAATAAATGAGGATCCAAACCAAAATAACGCTGCATTACTTAGCCCTCTCTACCGGAATATTGGTGCTGCTTAACGCTTTTATTTTATACTTCGAATCCCGCTTTAATTACAAAGATTTTTTTGCCCGGCTGGAAGCCCGTGTAAACATTACTGCCGATGTTAATCTGTTCCCTAACGAGAAGACGATTGCGTATCAAGAGGCACGTAACCGCTATCTCGAAAAATTAGAAGGTGAAAAGGAACAGGTAATAAAGGCAGATGCATCAGGGCATTTTGTCAATGTTGATTTACCTGCGGAATTTTTCGATGTAATTACAGCCAACGGCAATGCAGAGTATAAAGGCGACAAGAAGTTTTTCGCCGGAAAAATAGTAACCAAAGATGGGAATAAATACATGGTTGTGGTATCGGCCCAAAACCCCTATGGTTTGCAAGAGATTCAGGATCTGCAGGAGATATTACTCTATGGTTTTTTAGGCTCGCTGATTATTATATTTTTTGTGGGTAAGGCATTCTCCTATTACACATTTGCCCCAATCCGTAAACTTACAGACAAGGTTAATACCATAACATCAAGCAACCTGCATATGAGGCTTGACGATGATGGAAAAGATGAGTTAGCCGAATTGTCGCATACCTTCAACAACATGCTTAACCGGTTAGAAACGGCTTTTGAAACACAAAATAACTTTGTAAGCAATGCTTCGCATGAGTTGCGTACGCCGCTTACGATTATTAATAGTGAAGTAGAGCTTGCCTTAAATCAGCAGGGCTTGGATGCTAACCAGCGAGATATATTGGGTACTATACAGTCCGAAACTAATAAGCTCACACAAATCCTAAACGGATTGCTAACCCTTGCGCAATCGGGCTATGATGGTCAGAAGCAAAACTGGCAAAACATCCGTATCGATGAGCTGATTTGGGAAGCTATAGGATCCGTTAAAAAAATCCAGCCACAAAGTAATATCGAGGTTGATTTCGCCGACCTGCCCGGTAACGAGAACCTGCTTAATGTATCGGGTAATAATAACCTGCTTAATTTGGCCATCACCAATATCATCAGTAATGCCTGCAAATATTCCGAGTTTCGGCTGGTTACCGTTAAACTTAGGGTGGATGGCAACCGGGTGATCATCTCCATTTCCGATCAGGGGATAGGTATACCGTCTACTGAATTGCAGCATATATTTGTGCCGTTCTTCCGGGCCTCGAACACGCACGAGTTTAAGGGGCATGGTGTTGGTTTACCTTTAGCCCTAAATATTATCAGGTTGCATAAAGGCACAATTGGTATCCGGTCGGAAGTTAACATTGGTACCGAAATACAGGTTTTTTTACCTTCAGCAGGTATTTAAAACTCTAATCAAATTCTAATAAGTCTCTTAGAGGTTATTAATTATTGTGGACTACAATTGTATTATAACAAATGTAGCACAACACATAATCTAATAGCCTATGAAAACCCTGCTCATTCCAACCGACTTTAAATTACAGTCGCTCAATTGCATCCCGCAATTGGCTAAACAGGTTTATCCGCACAAACTAAATGTGCTGATGGTGCACATGCTTGGCATTACAGATTCTATCAGCGAGCTGCTGATGTTATCGCGCCGCTCGGCAGAGTATCGCCATATTCCAGATGCTTTTTACAGGGCTTGTAACGAGATCAGAAGCAACGAAACTAATAATGTGATCGACATACATATCGAATTTTTTTATGGCAACACAGTAGCAGCCTTTAAAAACTTCCTGGATGCAAATGATGTGCACGCTATCGTAAATCTTCAGAACTACGACTATGAATTATTGACCGAAAAAAGCATTGATCCAGCCGTGCTCATCTATCGCGGTGGCAAACCGATTATTGATGCCGACCCTACATTACCTATCACCACACAGGTGCCCGAACTTAAAGAAGAATTAGAAACACAAAACGTTTAACCTTAATCGACAACCCTATGTTATTAAAGAAAAATGTGCCGATCAGTTACGTTTTCGGTAAAATAAAACTCGAGATGGCCCTGCTGGCCTTGTATTCAACAGCAGTTTATATTGCCCATACCAATTTCAATTTTCCGGGCGTATCTATCCCTATAGCTATACCCAGCATTTTAGGTACAATTATTTCCCTCCTGCTGGCTTTCCGCTCAAATCAGGCATATGATCGTTGGTGGGAGGCGCGTACCTTATGGGGCGGTATTGTAAATGATTCGCGCACGTTTGCTCGTCAGGTGCTCACGTTTATCGATAACTCTTACGGTGATGAAGACAAAAGAGCTATGAAGGAACGCATGATTAAAAGACAGATAGCCTGGTGCTATAGCCTGAGCCAGCATTTGCGTGGCCAGGAAGGATCAAAAGGGCTAAGTAAGCTCATTTCTCCGGAGGAAAAACAATCCGTGTGCGAAGTTAGCCACGTACCGCTAAGCCTGATGGAGTATCATGGTCGCGACCTGCGCCTGTTGCTGCGAATGAACTGGATTAACGAATATCAGCAGGTTGCTATGGACGAAACCCTGACCCGTTTCTCTAACTCGATGGGGGGCTGCGAGCGTATCAAAAATACGGTGTTCCCGGTTACATACAGCTTTTATATCCACATATTGGTATTGCTGTTTGTATTGATATTACCGTTTGGATTGATCGAATTTTTCGGAGTATTCCAGATCCCATTGGTAGTTGCCATTTCATCATCTTTCTTCTTGATCGAAAAAATGGCTATTCACCTGCAAGATCCATTTGAGAATAAACCAACCGATACACCAACAACAACCATCAGCCGCAATATTGAAACCAACTTGCGCCAGATGCTTAAAGACGAATCGCCGGTAGAAGCTGAAAAGCAGGTGATTGTTACTAATAGTACAGCAGTTTATTATGTTTTATAAGAACCTTTAGTGAGGGTTAGTTAATTAACAAAAGTGCTCCCTTGCCAGTCGGCGGGGAGCCACCATTTTATAGCAAATCCAATTTGAAATAGCCTAGGTGGATTTCATCTTCAGGTAAACCTTCCTCGGGCACCAGTTCTATCTCGTAAAGCTCCTTTTGTACAGGTGACAGAATATCTTCAATCTGATAAATATCATCCACGTCAATACCGTATTTGTCGTCAATATGAGTATTGGTACCCGGAAACTTATTGTTTTGAAAGAAAAACGTTGATTTGGCCTCCTTTAATGCCGCAGCATAATTTGGCTTGGCGGTAAGTATTACGTAATGCTGCTCTTCAAATCTATTAGGCAAATAACCGCCCAGATTAATGAAAAATAATTTATCTGTTTGGATTGATGCATTGCCTTTAGCCACAACTGTTACCCTGTAAGCTTCTACAGCATTCACTTCGCGCCAGCCATCTAAATGGATCTTACCGTCAGCCTCGGGCCAGTAGTTTTTAATCTCGTCAACAAGGTCGCTTAGTTTTGGGGCAATACCGAAAAAGAAATCGTGTTGTTCAACATGTCGTCCTGCTGGTTTGCAGCCCAGTAGTATCATAAATAATTTGAGTTCGGCCATGAGCTAAAGATAGTAAGGCTTTTTGTCAACCAACCATCACATTTTACTAAAAGCACTATGTTTGTATTTAGGATGCCAATACGCAGACAACTTTTTTACGTTTATATACGTGAACGCTAATAAAAGCATCCTGAAAAATTAACTATGAAAAAGACCCTTTGTTATTTAATAGTATTACTAACCCTAAGTACCGGCGCTTTTGCGCATGCTGTTAAAAGTTCGTCCACCGTAAAAGCCAAAACTTTAGATACTGCCACCTTTGCTGCCGGGTGTTTCTGGTGTACAGAAGCCAAATTTCAGCAGTTGAAGGGCGTTAAGAAAGTGGTTTCGGGCTTTACGGGCGGCCATGTGGCTAATCCAAGTTATAAACTGGTTTGTACGGGTACAACCGGGCATGCTGAGGCTTGTAACATTATTTACGACCCATCTGTAATTACTTATGATGAATTGCTGGAAGCCTTTTTCGTTGCGCATGATCCAACGCAACTTAATCGCCAGGGTAACGATGAGGGCACCCAATATCGCTCGGCTATATTTTACCACAACGCCTCGCAAAAGCAAAAAGCCGATTATTACATCGGTAAACTAAACGCAGCCAAGGCTTACAAAAGCAAAATTGTTACCGAGGTAACCCCGTACAAAGTGTTTTACAAAGCCGAAGATTACCATCAGAATTTTTATGCCCAAAATCCTAACCAGCAGTATTGTAAATTTGTAATACAGCCCGAGTTAGAGAAGTTTAAGGAAGTATTTAAAAATAAACTAAAAGACTAAGACTGAGTCTATTATTAACCAGTTATAAATCTCTGATAAAATGAAAGTGTTATTTATTGCGGCTGCTTTGCTGCTTTCCGTTTCGGGTACTTTTGCTCAAAATATAAAATCGAGCAAAGGCCACGAGAACAACCCATATTATTCAAACACAGATACTAAACATTTAAAGGTATCTAACGCCGAGTGGAAAAAGATTTTGCCACCTGACCTATATGCCACAGCCCGAGAAGCCGCTACCGAGCGCCCATTTACCGGCCAATATTGGAACAAATATGCCAAGGGAACTTATTTCTGCGCGGTATGTGGTAACGAATTATTTCGCTCGGATGCTAAGTTTGCAAGCGATTGCGGCTGGCCGAGTTTTTTTGAAACAGTGCGTAAAAATAGCGTGATCTACAAAAGCGACAGCTCTTACGGCATGGAGCGTACAGAGGTGCTTTGCGCACGTTGCGACTCGCACCTGGGCCACATTTTTGATGACGGCCCTGCGCCAACACATAAAAGATACTGCATGAATTCAATCTCGCTCGATTTTCAGCCCGACGGTTTAGGCAAATAAAGCTTTACTTCATGAACAAAAATGTGCCTGGTTCTGTTGTTGAGGCATACTATCATGAAAAAACCATACGTAATATGCCACATGATGAGCTCTGTGGACGGAAGGACATTAACCGAACAATGGGGACAAATAAAAGGACGTGACAGCTATGAAAAAACCGGCAGCCAGCACAAAGCTGATGCCTGGATGTGTGGCCGCGTTACCATGGAAAGAGATTTTGCAGGAGACGAAGCGCTGCATTTAAAAGATCCGGAAGCGCCGATAAGTCGTGCTGATTATATTGCTGAATCGAAAGCCGGATCCTTTGCCGTTGCGATAGATAAAGACGGGAAGTTGAACTGGAGACAGTCGGAAATAGATGGAGATCACATTATTTCTGTGTTGACCGAACAGGTAGCTGATAAATACCTTAATCATTTGCAGCAAACAGGTATTTCCTATGTTTTTGCGGGCAAAACAGAAATCGACTTTAAACTTGTGCTACAAAAATTACGCAAGCTTTTTAATATTAAAACTTTACTGCTGGAGGGTGGCGGACATTTGAACGGGTCTATGCTGAATGCAGGGTTGATAGATGAGCTGAGCTTTTTGCATTTGCCTATAGCAGATGGCACACCAGGCACCCCGACATTATTTGAAATAAATAAAGATCTGCCGAAAACGGGGCCTACAAAACTTAAGCTGTTGAGTGTTAAGGAACTGAAAAATGATGTGCTTTGGCTAAGATATAAGGTTAAATAAAGAAGGCTCCCTAAGAATGTAGGGAGCCTCTTTTTATTTATGGATTAGTTGACCACAAACCGGCTTCTTTCACAAATACCCGGCGATTTAATTTTAAGTTGGCTACCACAAACTCTGCAAAATCTTCGGGTTGCATCACCTTGTCGGGATTGCCGTCGGTTAATTTGAGGTCTACGGCTAATTCGGTTGCAATGGTGCTTGGGGTTAGCGATGTTACACGGATGTTGTGTTTGCGCACCTCTTGCATCAGAGATTCTGATAAACCAATCAATCCAAATTTTGAGGCACTGTAGGCACTGGTTACGGGCGCACCTCGTTGGCCTGCTGTTGATGAAATATTGATGATGTCGCCCGACTTTTGTTCTATCATACCCGGTAAAATCGCCCGGGTTACATAATATACCCCTAAAAGATTCACGCGGATTATCTCTTCCCAACGCTCGGGCGCCAGGTCTAAAAAGCCACCAAAACTTGCTATACCGGCATTGTTGATCAGGATGTCAATCCGGTTTAAGGTTGTTTTTATTTTCTCTACAGCAGTGTTTACCTCGTTGATATCACCAACGTTAGCTGTAGCAATGGCAACTTTTACACCATACTGTTTTATCTCAGAGGCTAATTGTTGCAGATCGCTTTCCGTACGGGCAACGAGACCCAAGTTAACGCCCTCTTTAGCTAAGGCGATAGCCAGAGCTTTGCCAATGCCTTTGCCGGCGCCGGTTATTAACGCTGTTTTTCCTGATAGTATTTCCATTGCGCAAAGCTATCAGAAAATCGTAAAAGCGCCTTTTGAATAGTTAAAATCATTTTTTTGATGACAATATGCTATAGTAATTTTATACGCTTAATTTTACGTTTACTGATGGAAAAGTTCGATGCGACAGCATATTTGGAAGATGGTAACAATCGTCAGCAACATGCTTACAAGCTGCTAACCGGGCACGCTGTATTTGAAATATTGCAGCCGTACTCGCCATTACTTACCGGAACTATTCCCATTGAAATTGATGTTGATGGCAGCGATCTCGACATTATTTGTTGCTGGAGTAACGCAGATGAGTTTTATAACTTGCTGGTTAACCATTTCTCATCATATCCTGGTTTTTCTATTAAAAGGGTTATTATTCAGAATAAAGAAACCATTATCGCTAATTTTCACATTGAAGGTGTAGAGATCGAAATTTTCGGCCAAAACATACCTGTTAAACAGCAAGAGGCATATCGGCACATGATTGTAGAGTATTGGCTACTGAACGACAATGGTGAGCTTTTCAGGCAAAAGATCATTAAACTCAAACAACAAGGTATGAAAACGGAACCGGCTTTTGCTAAAATTTTGGGTTTGGAAGGAAATGCCTATGATGCTTTGCTAAGCCAGTATGAGACTTATGAACGGTAGCCGAGAATCAAATTAGATTTGTTTGATTTTTGTATCTTTGAGGATGTCGCGGTTTGTTGAGTTAAAATCATTCTACAAAAATGTCCGGAACCCGGTACAAGAGCCTGCGAATAATGAGATCGGCCATTTTAATATTTTCCGAGTAGAAGACTTGTGGCTATCGAAGCATAGGAGCGTTAACTACAACCGTCGCGATTTCTTTAAAATTAGCCTGGTTACCGGGCAGGGTAAAATTTATTATGCCGATCAATGCATCGAGGCGAACGGGAGCGTGCTGGTATTCACCAATCCTATGATTCCTTACTTCTGGGAAACTATTAGTGAAGAGCAAACGGGATACGTATGTATCTTTACAGAAGCGTTTTTCAACCGCTTTAACAGCATTAGCGAATATCCTGTTTTTCAACATCCTGATATGGCAGTTATTCCGCTAACTACCGAAGAAGCGATAGAATATGATAACCTGTTCGTAAAGATATATGCCGAACTGCAGAGCGAATATGTTTACAAATACGACTTGTTGCGTAACCTCGTAATGGAGATCATCCACGGCGCGCAAAAGATGCAGCCTGCGCACGGTAATAAACATATCGGCTCAAATGCGTCGGAGCGTATTGCGGGTTTGTTTGCCGAGTTGCTGGAGCGACAGTTTCCAGTGGAGTTTAACAATCAAAGGATTAAACTGAACTCGGCCTCGGCATTTGCTACTCAGCTTAATATCCATGTTAACCACCTTAACAAGGCTTTAAAAGAAATAACCGGACAAACCACCACGCAACTAATTAACGATCGAATATTACAAGAAGCAAAGATCCTGCTTCGCAGTACCACCTGGACTATCGCCGAAATTGCATGGTCGCTCGGCTTCGAAGAGCCCAACCATTTTTCGAGTTTCTTTAAAACAAGGATTAATACAACCCCAAAGAATTTCAGATTAAGTGCAAATGATTGATTTTTGTACTTTTTGATTTTATATCCGTATCTGCAAGGCTAATTGTTTAGCAACCTTTGTACCATAATATTTTAACTATGTGGACAAAAGATAATATCACAGATCAAACCGGGAAAACGGTAATAGTAACTGGCGCAAATGCCGGTATTGGCTACGAAACTGCGCTTGCATTGTATAACGCTGGTGCACATGTAATTTTGGCCTGCCGCAGCCTGAGTAAGGCACAGGAGACAATAGCCAAAATTGAAGGCCAAAACGGTTCGGGAACTTTAGAAGCAGCCATCCTCGATTTGGCGAACTTGAAAGCGATAAAGCAATTTGCCGATGACTTCAAGCAAAAACATCAACAGCTACACATTTTAATTAATAACGCCGGGGTAATGATACCGCCTGCAAGCAAAACCGATGATGGTTTCGAACTGCAATTCGGCGTTAATTTTATAGGCCACTATGCCCTTACAGGGGATTTGTATCCTTTGCTTAAAGTTACACCTGGTTCGCGTATTGTTTCGGTAAGCAGTATGGCATATTTACGGGGAGAGATAGATTTTGATAATCTGAAATCAGAAAAATCTTACGATCCGATGCGAGAGTACGCTCAAAGCAAACTGGCGAATTTGCTTTTTTCTAACGAATTGCAACGCCGAATAAATGCGGCAGGCGATCAGATAATGTCGACAGGTGCGCAACCTGGCGCAAACAAAACAGAACTATCGCGTCACATGGATAAAGATGCTTATAACGCAGCGGTTGAACGTGTTGGTGGATTAATGGAACCATGGCAAGGTGCATTGCCTTCTTTGTATGCAGCTGTAAATCCAAACGCAAAAGGCGGCCAACTTTACAGTCCCGATCAGGATGGTGGGTATCGTGGTTATCCCGCATTACTTCCTATGACGGCCAATGCCTTAGATGAGACCGTTGCCAAAAAGTTGTGGAATTATGCAGAGCAAGTTACAGGAGTTGTTTACCCATAACTCAAGTAAAACGATATAAGTGATAATCTAATTTAAAACAATTCCCTCCCTTTGGAAAATAATAGCCTATGATTAGACGGAGTTTGTCACAAAAGCGCATAGGGATGAGCGATCCCTCCCCTGGGAGGGTGTAGGGAGGGGTTTCTGCACTTGAATTACAACGAGATCCCTCCCTGCTGCAACACAAACCGACGCACCCATCCTGAGGGAGGGGATTTAACAGCCTGTCTAATCATGGGACGCCTTTCTCTGGGGAGGGAATCGCACCTGAGAATTGTATTTATTTCAACACCCGCATCACCCGCAGTTTATTGTATTGCTGAAGCAAAATGGGAGCTAGGTTATAAATGATATTCGATATAAAAATAAGCAGGCTGATAACGTATTGACCATTAACGAGTGCATGGATAAAAGTGAGTATAAAAAATACCATGCAAGCCAAATGAAACCGCTCATACAGGTTGATGGCGTTGAGGTATTTTCTTGCGGCAGTTCGGTTAGCAATTACTTTGGGCGCTGTACCTGGTTTACTTGCAATCCGGTTGGCATACGTGCCGTTCTGCACATAGCTGCGGATAAATTTAACTCCAGTAGATTCATAAAATCGCGCTCGCTTACTCAATTGAAAATAACGGAGCAACTTATTGGGCAATAATCCCCAAATTAAGCCGGCAACAATAAAAACAATCAACCAGGTATATCCCTTACCAGGCCAATAAAATAGGATGGGCAAAAAGCAAAGGATGGTCCAGAAAAAGTTGATGAATTGGTTTATCGTTTCGCTTTTCTTCATTTAAATTCAGGTATTGGGCTTGGGTTTGGCCCTAACATGAATCAAATTACCAACAAATTTGCAATTAAACTAAATATTAAACCAATATGGCGGGGTGAAGCTCGCGGCGTTTAAAACGATCAGCCGCGCCTTTACTGTGGAATTGATTGAAACGCTCGAGGGTTTTAATGGCATTGAGCTTTCTGTTTGTGCTTTCGTGAGCGACAAGTTTATTCAATACTTCTAAATCGTTGTTTAGCAGCTCGGTCTTTTGTAGTAAGTTATTGGCTAAGGCTTCGCGTAACAGTTCGGCCATCATTAGGTTGGCATAAACGTGTTCGGGCTTTTTAAAGTACTCGTTGTTAAGTTGGGTAAACTTGTCTTTAATCCATTGCCCGGCAGCTTCGCTGCGTACCACCATTTTGCCGTCCTGCAAGGTAAGTTCGGGTAAAAAACGTTGTATGTCTCTAAGGCTTATTAAGCCTGCATTAAAAAGGTCGCGTAGCGTATAATCAACCCGGTCGGCGCAGAGTTGGGGTAGAGGTTGCTCCAGTATGGCATAATCTTGTTTAAAAAGAAATTCGCTGTTAAGGCCGTATTTACGGAGTATGGCGGGGATTTCAGACTGATTGATCACTTCGTCAAAAATGGTTTCGTGATAATCTTCGTCGTTATGATCAAAAACGTAATCGGCTACATGCGAAAACGCTGTATGCGAAACATCGTGCAATAGAGCAGCAATTTGTTCGCCTAAACCTCCACCCAAAAGTTTAACCAGATAAAGTACGCCGATAGAATGTTCGTAACGCGTGTGGTTGATAGCAGGATTAACCAGAAATATAGCGCCACCCTGATGGATGTTTTTCAACCGTTGAACTGGTGCCGAATTAACCAATTCGGCCAAAACCGGGTCTATCCTGAAACTGCCATATATTTTGTCTGTAACTATCATCTCTGTTATCGGCTAACGATAACAAAGATAAAATTAAACCTCATATTTTGCTAATTTAATTAGCAAAATATGAGGTTTAATAAGGTACTTGGCTGTGAACCTGCAGTATTATTTTGCGGCTTCCAATAAATCGGGTCCTGTTATTAGTTGATGTAATGTCCGGATATCTTCGGCAAAAATGCGGTCTTCATTGATGTAAGGAACTTGTTTGCGTACCAGGGCATGGCATGCTTCCAGTATTGCAGAAGAGCGTAATGGCCTGCGAAAATCCATAGCTTGTACTGCATATAGGAGTTCGATGGCTAAAATATATTCGAGATTATCCAATACCATGTGCAGCTTACGGCCACTGATGCTACCCATCGAAACGTGATCTTCCTGCCCAAGCGAGGTAGGCACGCTGTCGGCGCTTGCAGGGAAGCAAAGCGTTTTATTTTCGGTTACCAGTGCTGCCGTGGTGTACTGTGGTATCATTAGGCCCGAGTTTAAGCCAGCATCATTGATCAGTAATTTAGGAAGGCCATAACGGCCTTCGTTCATCAGGTAACAGCGACGATCAGAGATATTGCCCAATTCGGCAGCAGCTACGGTAGCATAATCCAATACCATAGCCAATGGCTGGCCGTGGAAGTTTCCACCGCTAATAGTGTCCTCGGCATTGAATATAATTGGGTTGTCTGTCACCGAATTGAGCTCCACCTCAACCAATTCTTTTAAATGCAACCAGGCATTTCGCGAAGCGCCATGCACCTGCGGCATACAGCGCAGCGAGTAGGGGTCTTGCACACGGTCGCAATCGGCATGGGCAACTAAAATCTCAGAGCCATTCAATAAACGGCGCAGATTTTCGGCCACCTGAATACAACCTTTATGTGGTCGTAATTCATGCAAGCGTTCATCAAATGGTCGCGCTGATCCCATTAAACCTTCTAACGATAATGCACCGACTATATCTGCAGTGAACAACATCCTATCAAGGCGTTCTACCGCTTTTATGGCAAATGCAAGAATGAACTGCGTGCCATTAATCAACGCCAGGCCTTCTTTGGGGCCAAGCTCCAATGGCGGCAAGCCGAAACTTTCTAAAACCTCCGAGGCAGGTACTCTTCGGCCAGCGAAATAAACCTCGCCCAAACCTATCAATGGCAAAAACAGATGCGATAAAGGAGCCAAATCACCCGAAGCGCCTACGGAACCTTTTTCAGGCACTACAGGGACAATATCATTGTCGATATGCCAGATAATACGCTCGAGTGTGGTTAGTGCAATGCCTGAGTAACCCTGGGCTAATGCATGCATCTTGGTAATCAGCATCAGCTTGGCAATTTCGGCAGGAATGGGGTTGCCAACACCTACGCTGTGGCTTTTCAGTATATTGCTTTGCAGCTTACGGGCGTCGGCCTTAGATATTTTGGTGTTACACAGCGGACCGAAACCTGTATTGATGCCATAAACAGACTCGGTACCTTCGAGTATTTCTTCTACATAAGCGGCAGAACGGTTAATATTATCAACTGCTTCGGTAGTAAGGATCCCTTTTACGCTTCCTGATGCAATGGCCAGGCAAGTGGTTACATCCAAATGGGCAGTTCCGTAAGCAAATGTCTTATTCATGGTTTAATTGCTCTTTAATTTTTTCTGATAGTTCTCTGGGGTTCAATACGCTTTCTAAAACGGGCATCAAATTTAACAGGGCTGTAGCTACAGGGTTAAGCTGTGCATCTACAGCTGTTTGTATGGCCTGCCACACGGGTATTATTTGCTTTAAAAGTTTTTGTCCTTCGGGAGTAAGACTTAGCATTTGCGTGCGTGCATCATTAGGGTGGGGGGCAGCTATTATTAATCCCTGTTTCTTCAAGGTAGTAACCAGTTGGCTTGCCGCAGGATGACTGCAGCCCATAGCCTCACTAAGTTGCTTAATAGAAATCTGTTGTTGGTCTTTCAATAGATAAAAAGCCGGGAACCAACCTGCCTCGAAGTTAATGCCTTGTTGCTGATAAACCGAATTTACGGTTGTAAGGAAGTTTTCGCTTAAACGGCGAAAGCGGCTGCCTAATACCAGCAGGCCCGCAGAGTCATAATAATTCACGTGGCAAATTTATATAAGTACTTATATAAATTCAAATAAATCTTGACTGATAAAGTTATTCTCTAATATTTAGGCGAGTGGTAAATTGAAATAAAATGTGGAACCTTTGTCTTTTTCGCTCTCTACCCAAATGTTGCCATTGTGCCTTTTAATAATTTCGGCACAGAGATAAAGTCCGATTCCGAAGCCGGAAATAGACACCATTTCACTTCCCTCGACCCTATAATAACGATCAAAAAGTTTTTCAATATCACGCGAATTAATGCCCATGCCCGAATCTGTTACGCTAACCTGTACGTAGCCGTCTAAGGTTATGCAAGCTACATGAATAGTTGTATCTGGCGCTGAATATTTTACGGCGTTACTTAAAAAATTGCTAATCACCTGACCAATTTTGTCCCTATCTGCATCTACGTAACTGGTTTCAACAGGTTTAAAAATTACACGATGTGTGGCGATGGTAGATATAGATTCTTCTTCGGCCTCTTTGATAAGGTCTTTAATATCGAAACGTTGCCTGTCGACATGGATTTTGCCCGACTCGAGCCTCGAAACATTGAGGAAACCATTGATCATGGTGGTCATTTTTGATACTTGCTTACTGGCTTTTTCCAATATCGGTATCATTGCGCTATGGCCATCTTTACCGGCAATTCGCAGCAACATTTGGACGTAGCCGCTCATAGAGGTAAGCGGTGTTTTTAATTCGTGGCTAACCATGCCAATAAAATCACTTTTACGCTGGTCGTCTTCTTTTCTTTCGGTAATGTCTGTTATAATTCCTGTGAAAAAAACGTCGGTTCCGTGGCTGTCTGGTTGTACAGTGCCCAATCCCCGTAACCAACGCTCCTCGCCATCGTGATATCCAATTACCGGATATTCCAGCTCAAAACGCTCACCCTGATATAAAGATGCTTCCGTCAAAGTTTGCACCGTAAGTCTGTAGTCTTCCCTAATGCAGGCCATACACGCTTCATACGACATATCTTCGTCCCGATTAAAACCAAATAGTTCTTTCAACCTAGGCGATGCATAAAACTCAAACGTACGTGTATTCATAGAATAGGTGCCGGAGTCGGCCGCATCTACTGCCATGCGAAGCGATTCTTCTGTACGCTCAATCTTTTTTCTAACCCTTACTTGTTCTGTAACATCAACAGCCATATCAATTACGCCAGTAATTTCACCGTCTTCTATTAAGGGGGAGTAGCTAAAATTATAATAGCCGGTTTCTTCTACACCGTTACGCTTAAGCTTAACAGCAGTGTCGTATCCATAAACCGGGTTACCTGTTTTTAATACACTGTATAATAACTTGTAAGGCTCTTGCCCATTTAATTCAGGGATGGCTTCTAATAGTGGTTTATTTAAAATATCGCCTTGTTTACCCAATAAAGTTAGCATTGGTGGGTTAACCGCTTCTATAAACAAGTCCTCACCACGAAAAACTATAATGGCGACCGGAGCTTGTTGTATGAGCGAACGGGTACGTGCATCGTTAAATTTAAGATGGGTATTTAGTTGGGTGATTTGTTGTTGCGATGACTTAAGCGAATGATTTGCACCTTCTAATGTCTGCAATTTTCGCCTCAATTCTAATTTATCCATTACCTGCTTTGCAACAATTCGCAGTGCATTTAATTGCTGAGTGGAAAGTATCTTTGGTTTAGGATCGATAACGCAAAGTGTACCCAATGAATAACCATCTTCATTAACTAAAGGTATGCCGGCATAGAACGTGATATTGGGTTCGCCCGTTACCAGAGGATTATCCTTAAAACGATCGTCTTTGTGGGCATCTTCCACAATCATAATATCATGAGTCGAGGCGATGGCGTGCGCGCAGAAAGACTGTTCTACCGGTGTTTCTGAAGCAGCTAACCCATGGTGCGATTTAAACCATTGCCGTTCATCGTCAACAAAACTGATTAATGCAATGGGAACCTGGCAAATAGCTGACGCCAGCGTAGTGAGGTCGTCGTAGTCTTTTTCTGCTTCTGTATCAAGAATTTGATATGATTGTAAAGCAGCCAAACGTTCTTGCTCGTTTGGGGAAGATGGGGTAATGGCCATTAACGGAAATCAAATAGTGTTTAAATATATCCCCAAATTTCATAGAAAGCAAAAAAATTAATGCGAATGATGCGGTTCGGCTTTTAGTTATCCTAGTTATAGGTTTTGAAAAGACGTTGATTTGTAACCATTTGCATAATATTTTGTTTGTTACAAAACAGTGTATTTAAGCTAAATTAGGGTATGGTTGATCGTGATTTAATAATAGCAATTAGTGCCTTTTCGGGTCTGGCCGGAGCGCTGCTTACCCAATTGATGACTGGTATATTTAGTTATTATGCCGACAAACGTAAAGACAGTATAGCGGTAAGAAGGGCGTTCCGCAATAAGAAGATTGAGGTGGGTGAAAACTTCTATTATTTAAATGGGGAAACCATGGCGCTGCTTAAAAAGTCTATAGATTACTGGATGAAGCGCAGTCAGTTAAATAGTGTAGAGAACATTGAGTTTATTGGCAAGGAGGTTAAGCATACCGAAGAGTTGATTGCTAAAGCCTATGCCGAAAACTGGAAGTATAACCTGGTGACCTTGTATTTTGATGTGAAACTATCCATCAGCGAAATTAACGAAGAGAACATTAAATCGCATTCTTTATTTATCCGGATCAGGGAAATTGCAGAGCTTATTAAACACGCCCCGGAAGAAGAACTTGAATTTTTATATGGCGAGTATAGTTTCAAAACCCTCGATCTGATTAGCCAATATGAGCATGTTTATCAGCTGCTAAAACAGGATATGGAGGTTGTTAAGCGTGAATTATTGAAGGAGTTTAAATAGGAGACAAGGGTAAGTTAGTAGCGTTAAAAAATATTTTATAGTTTTTTAAAATGTTTTCAGCTTTCAATCGTCTACCTATAAAAATACACGCTCAGCGTAATCAATAAATGGCAAAACGACTTCCTCTAATTATACTGCTTTGGCTGGGTGCCGACATATATTTTAACCAGGCCGTGCAAACACTGGTTCATTCATCTTTATTACTATGGTGTTACTGGTTGATAGACCTGTTATTGGTAACTGGCATAGTTACCGTAATTTTTGTGCCCCGTGGTTCGCGGATGCAACAAACGGCAATTACCTGGCTAATGGGATTAATGTTGCTGGCATTTGTGCCCCGATTATTTTCAGTGCCTATATTATTAATTGAAGATATTACCCGCCTGTTTCGTGGATGGCCGCCAAGGGCAGTATGGGTCAGTGAGCTTACTTTAGGTATGGCCGCTGTGCTGTTCCTTATCGTATTATTCGGCATTACGCGCGGCAGGCATTTTTACCGCGTTAGGCGCGAAACCATTTATTTTCCCGATCTGCCCGAAGCGTTTGATGGGTTCACCATAAGCCAGATAACCGATGTACACTCCGGTAGTTTTACCGACGCCGAAGGCGTGCAAAAAGGGTTGGACCTGGTTAATGCACAGCAAAGTGACGTTATACTATTCACCGGCGACCTGGTTAATAACCATGCGTCGGAAATGGATAGATGGATACCTGCTTTTGCCGGGTTGAAAGCACGGATGGGTAAATTTTCGGTGCTTGGAAACCACGACTACGGCGATTATATGCAATGGGAAAGCGCCGAAGCTAAACACGCTAACCTGGCCAGATTAAAAAACGTTCACTCCGAAATTGGCTTTCGCCTGTTGCTGGACGAGGCGGTGACTATTCAGAAAGATAAGGAATCGATTACCTTATTAGGCGTAGAGAATTGGGGCAAAGGCGGCTTTCATAAGTATGGCGATTTAAAAAAAGCGACGGCAGATGTTCCAGATGATGCGTTTAAGGTTTTAATGTCGCACGATCCTTCGCATTGGGAAGGGGTAACCTTGGATCATGATCAACACATTCACCTTACCTTATCGGGGCATACACATGGCATGCAATTCGGCATCGAATTGTTTGGCCTTAAATGGAGTCCAATTAAATACGTATATAAGCAATGGGCGGGACTTTATCGTAATGGAGGACGCTTTTTGTATGTAAACCGTGGTTTCGGATTCCTGGGCCTGAAAGGGCGGATCGGTATGTGGCCCGAAGTAGCGGTGATCACCCTAAAACGAAGCATCGCCTAACAGAATATTCTATAATTTTTTTACAGACAAGCAAATACGCCCTTATGGTATCAAAATACCATAAGGGCGTATTTGCTTGTGCCGGTCTGGTGAAATATTTTCAGCTCAAGTCGCTAAAAGTCGTTTTCAAAATCTTTTGACTTAAATAAATTGTCCAGTGAATAGCGGAAGGGTTTTGTTTTTTTAAATTTAAACATATGATGTTTAAATAATTCATCGTATGTTTGTGTCGTTAAACATACGGTATATGAAATTATCAGACCAGGTTGCCGACAAGATCAAATCGGATATTAAATCGAAAAAATATCAGGCCGGCGAAAAGCTACCAGCCGAGCCGGAGTTAATGAAACTATATGGTGTTGGTCGCTCGTCTATCCGCGAGGCGGTTAAGACACTGGCCATCAGTGGATTTTTAAAAGTACAGCAGGGGGCGGGCACCTTTGTTAACGAAGCCACGCCAGTTGAAAATATGTCGAATCGCCTGCAACGTGCAGATTTTGATGAGATTAATGCGGTGAGAGTATTGTTGGAAGAGGAAATAGTGAGATTGGCCGTGCAACACCGCAACGATGAAGATCTGGGTGAGATGCGGCAGCGGTTGGAAGAGCGTAAAACTGCAATTCTCCAAGAAAACCGGTTGGCCTGTACCAATGCGGATATTGCTTTTCACATGGCAATTGCCCAGGCTTCGCGGAATTCTGTATTGGTAGATCTGTATCAGTATTTCACCGGGAACATCCGTTCCTTTTTTTCGAAACGGGAAACACAGGGGATCACCCAGTTTGCCATGAGCCATCATCTGCACGAAGACCTGTTTAATGCGATAGCGCAACAACAAGAACATGCTGCGCTGCAAACCATCAAAACCATTTTAGCAAACAACTACTAATTTATACCATTCATGACTATTTTAACATTTACCCTAATCTTACTGGCCGGGGCTTATCTGGCCGGCCTGGTAGGTTCGCTCACCGGCTTAGGCGGGGGCGTTGTTGTTATACCTTTATTAACCCTTATTTTTCATGTCGATATCCGGTACGCAATCGGGGCAGCTTTGCTGGCTTCAATTGCTAATTCATCGGGTGCAGCCAGTGCCTATGTTAAGGAAGGGATCACCAATATTCGTTTGGGTATGTTTCTGGAGATAGCAACAACACTGGGTGCTGTAGCTGGTGCCATTATTGCTGTTTACACACCCACTAATACAATTGCCATACTGTTCGGCGCCATTTTGCTGTTCTCTGCCGCAATGACCATTCGGAAAAAGAACCAGGAGGCGCTGCAAAGCGGTAGTGCACTTGCTTTAAAACTCAAACTTAACAGTAGTTATCCCACGCCGCAGGGTGAGGTTAAATATTATCTTAAAAATGTTGGAGCAGGTTTCTCTATCATGACCCTGGCAGGCGTAATGTCGGGTTTGTTGGGTATAGGTTCTGGCGCGTTGAAGGTACTGGCTATGGACTCTACCATGCACATACCTTTTAAAGTAAGCACCACCACCAGTAACTTTATGATTGGCGTAACCGCGGCAGCAAGCGCGGTTGTTTATCTGCAAAGAGGGTATATGGATGCTGGTATTGCCTTTCCTGTGGTGCTGGGTGTGTTAGGAGGAGCGTTTACGGGGTCAAAATTGCTTACCCGCCTTAATCCGCAATTACTTAAGTACATTTTTTGTGTAGCTATTTGTTTTGTTGCTGCCGAAATGATTTATAACGGCCTTAACCACCAATTTTAATCCCTTATCAATAATATTAATATGAAAAACGATAATTCAAGAAAGCTTACAGGCGACCACGATATCGAACAATTTATAGGCATGCAATTACGTGTGGGCGTTATAGGAGCCAGCCTGATTGTGCTTATAGGGGGGATTTTTTATATGCTGCAGTTAGGTGGTTCGCCAGTACCTGCTTACCATCATTTTGTTGGCACAGAAGCTGGATTTACTACGGCGGGCGAAGTTTTATCTGGTTTACGCCACGGTAGCCCCAAAGGAATTATTCAGGCTGGCATTATTGTGCTGATAGCTACACCTATACTACGCATTGCGTTCTCTCTCTTAGGCTTTATTCTGGAAAAAGATCGCATGTACACCGGTATCACTATAATCGTACTGGCTGTTATGCTGTTTAGTATTTTCGGTGGTTTGAAGGTATAACTCTGATGCTTGGTAGGCAGGGTAAGTTTTTTGCCTTTTAAATTATTTCCAAATCCCCTCGAATAAATACAAAAAAGCCCTCAGCATTATGTCTGAGGGCTTTTTGTGGAATGTTTTAATAATTAACACATCCGGTGTTAATGGCAATTAATCTTAGTTAACGGTAAGGTTATTCACAACAGTTTTTACTTGCCATTTGGTATAATTGCTGGTCCATTTTATTAAACCATAGTTTGCTTCCAATGCATTGCTCGATTTCTGTGGCTCATCAAATAATTCATAAAGAAGCACTGCACCAACGTTAGGGTTAGTTTTAACCTTTTTAACAAAAGAGGTAATGAAGTCGCTCTGTAATTGTTCGATGTTAGCAACATTTTTGTAACGCTCGCCCACTTCTGTAAACCAGATTGGTTTTGAGAAAAGGCTGGCAAGTTTGGCAGCGATATCTGTAACCTTCATTGAGTTACCAGGTCCGGCAGCCTCCATATCAGAGTACCAGTGCCAAGCCACAATATCGAAGTTTACGCCGTAATCGATAAGCATTTGCGTGTAAGCAAAGTGTAACCAACTAGCATTAATCATTGTTTTTGCAGTAGGTTGTGCAGATTTGATACCGTCATCCATACCTTTTAAGTACGCTGCTACAAGTTTAAATTTGGTAAGATCGTAATCTGTGCTTTTATCGCCATTGCCAGATAAGATAACTTTGTTGTCAAGCTCGTTACCTAATTCATAATATTTAAAATATTGCGAATTTTGAGAAGCAACTGCACTGCCTTTTAAACGACCTGCGTTGTAATTATCAGTTTCAGATTTGGTTAAATCAAGCGTAGTAGAATAAACCATTGGTAATATGGTAATTCCAGCTGCTTTAGTTACATTAAAAATAGGAATGAATGAACTTAAGCTTGAAATGGTACCGTCAGTTTTGAAGCTGATGTCCTGACGATAGTAGGTCATGCCCATTTGTTTAAGCAGGGCGATCTGTTGGTCTATACCAACTGCCAGGTAAGGATCAGATCCCAGTGAATGGCCGTTAACACCAAATATTTGAGAGCTGGTAGCAATCTGTGCGCTTGGCGAAGCAACTACTGTAGTATTTGCTTTTGCAAACACAACGTATTGGCACTGCGCACCGGCTGCAGGGGGAGCCATAGTACCACCCAATATTACACTACCCGCATTATATGCTTTGCTGTATAATACGAACGAACCCATTTTGGCATCATCTGTACCAAGGGTTGCAGAAAGCTTTGTCCAACCTGACAGCCAGGCTGGCACTGCGGTTGCTCTTGCATCATAACCAACATATACTGTTGCGGGGCTACTCAATGTAAAAGAAAGAAACGATGAAGAAGTATTTGCTTTATCGTCGTTGGCGGTTTTCACCATAGCAGCACCTGATAAAGAGTCGGGCACAGCGGTAAATTTATTTGTGCGGTCGATGTAATAGGTTGAATCTTTTGATAAAGTGCCTGTTGTATAGGCTTTGCCTGAAGTAGCCTTAACGCTGGTAAAAGCATTTACAGAAGATAATGTTGTTGTAGCAACATCTAAGTCAGAGGGGTTTGAAGGGGTTACTAATGACGATTGATCGTCTTTTTTACAAGAAAAAATAAAGGTTAGCGCAAAAAGGAATAGTAGGGGGCTTTTCTTAAAATGCATACAATCTTAAAGTTTAAATAAACAGCTATATTTTTGACAACTTTAACGAATAATGCACCTGATAGGTTACTATAATTGCGAATTTTATTAACTATTGGTAAATAAATTAAAGATTTTATAAAAATATTGTCAATAAACGTAATTATGGAAAAAGTTGATTATCAGCCATTTGCTGAAATCACTAAATGTTTTCCTTTATGTGAAAAAAATTCTCAAATTTTCTCATCATGGATCACAATTTGTCTCAAGAATGCTAAGATTTTGATAAAAAATGCTGATAAAAATGCCTGGATTTTAAAAGGAATTCTGCGTGAAAATCGTCTTTGGAAAAAATTTCTCTTCGAAATTTCGAAGTAAAAGATTTAAATATCAGGCGTCTGCAGTTTGATTGGGAGGTGGCTATTTAAATAAACCCGCCACCTGACACGAGGTCGCGGCCGATGAGTTTTGGGCAAAAAAAACTTGGAATGGAGCCGCAAGACAGAGCATGCTTTAGCATTTCCATGTCGCTGGTTTGGATCTCTCCAAGATGAGCTTTGACATCGATTAGAAAGGCGTTCCGCCTTGTTAATTCATAATAACTATTCTTCTACCCGTGACGACCAGTGGTACTGGTTTGTTGCCTTTCTATCAAAATGAATAGCTTTACTATGATCTGGTTCGGTCGTCTGTATAACAAATATTTCCATAATCTCAACATCCAATATGTTAGCAATTTCAAGTAGCCGGTCAACAGTGAGTTTAGATCTGCCGAGTTCGAGTTTACTATATGCGTTTTGAGAGATGTTTAATTTGTTTGCCAGATAGTCCTGACTATATGCTTTAGAAATTCTTAGACTTTTAATGTTAGAGACAATATGTAAGTCACTAAGCAATTGATTTTTCATTTGATTGATGATTGGAGGTTTAACTAAATAATTGGTTGCGGGCAAATTGATTGGAATAGTTTTTTTTGCCCGGGATAGTAACAAGTTACAGCCGGCAATGTTTGGTGAGCTGCAATTACAGTATTAGCAAATATCTGATAAATAGCATCAATTGACAAGCGGTTTTTTTCGCCATCCATTAGGGTCTTAAACTTTTAATGCTTAAAAAGAACGTCAAGAAGTATGGGAAAGGAGTGCAAAATGATCGTGTATCTCGGTGAATTGTTGGCAATATCAATAAAATAGTGATTATCACATTAATATCATTTAATTGCGTTTTAGTTAAATAAATAATAAATAAAGTAACATTGAGATCGGAGTACCGTTAAAGGAGCTGAAAATACAGTTAGATAATTTATTTTTTAAAAGTCCTTTATGAACCCTAAAAAAATCTATCTATTGTTTCTTTTTGCAGTAACGGCAATAATTTCCTGTAAAAAAGACGATTCATCAACTTTAGTATCACCCATAAAACCCGCGGCGGTAGAGGTTGCAACAACATCTACAACATTGGCTTCGGCTAATACTTTAACCAGTATCAATGTTGTTACAGGTAAAACCTACGCAACGGGTACGTTAACCAATGGATCAACTTATTATATTGATCGTACAAATAAGTTAACTTCGGTTCCGACTTCGTTATCGGGTGCTACACTGATCAAAACCGCTAATGATGACAAGGCGAATACTTCTTCCTCGTTTTTATCCTTTAAGCTAAGCAGTAGCTCGACCGTTTATATTGCTTATGACGGGCGGGCGACCGCAGTTCCGGCTTGGTTATCTGGCTGGAAAAAACTTACAAGCACAATTACCACAGATGATACCAAAATGGGCTCGTTTGTTTTGTATAGCAAAACCTATAATGCCGGCACGGTTATTTTGGGAGGCACAATGGCAACCCCGGCGGTAGGCGCACAATGCCAGTATATTGTGTTTGCGAAAGCCAATACCGTGAGCGCGTCAGCTGTTGCAGAAACCAGTTCGCAGATATTTGGTGTTAATGGTCATTCGCTGGGTTCCGATCCATATTTAGCGGTTAGTATAGACCAGCAGGTTGCGCTGTTAAAACAAATGGGTATGACCTATTATCGCCAAGACGTTAACTTTAAATCCGACGGTACTATATCAAGCTTAAGTTCATTTATCCCACTTTACAACGCCACAAAAGCGGCCGGTATTTCTATCCTCCCCATGATTTATGCAACCACGCTTGATTTAGACAAGTCTGAAAACGACAATTACACAGCAGGCCGTTTAAAAGGCAGCGCAGTCGCTTCCCAAAATTCACAGTATTTCGACTATTACGAATTGGGGAACGAGTTGGATAATGATGTTATCCGTTCCGGCAATGGTGATAAAAGTACCGATTATAATCTGGCGAAATTTAAACTGATAGCAGCCTATTTAAAAGGAATGAGAGATGGCATTAAATCAGTTCAGCCAACAGCTCAAACCATGATCAATGCAAGTTGGTTGCACTTTGCGTATATGCAAATGCTGATTGACTACGGCGTTAAATTTGACATTGTAGCCTGGCATTGGTACTCGGAAATGGAGGCGGCAGCGCCAAGTAACTCCATGAAGATTACCAATATTGCTACTAAACTTGCTTCTCTTTTCGATAAGCCAATTTGGTTTACCGAAGTTGGGCAACGTTATAGTAATGTTTCAAACATTGAAGATTTGCAAAGCGATTTCATTACTTCTTTTATACAAAAGGTTAAAAATAATCCCGATGTAGGAGCAGTACTTCTTTATGAATTGTTTGACGAGCCGCAGAAAACTAATACACTCGAGGCAAATTATGGTCTAATTAAATGGACCAGCAAGTATACCAAATGGAAAGTAAAAGCTGTTGTGAATGATCTAACAAGCAATTAAACAGCAATTAACCAATGGAAGTGATTTATAGAAGTAAGCCATGCCATAAAGCATGATTTATAAATTGAGAATGTTAAATAAAAAAGGGCTGATCGTTAAGATCAACCCTTTTATTTTTAGACCGGGATCTACTCTGTACCCAGCGCCGGAGTCGAACCGGCACGGTTTCCCACAGGTGTTTGAGACCAGCGCGTCTACCAATTCCGCCAGCTGGGCATTCCGATTGTCAGAACCGGGCTGCAAATGTATCTAAAGTCTCCTTAATCCGCAACAAATATTTTTGTCTGTAGTAAATATCTGCGATTCCATTGAGCCGATTCTCTTTCGCCGTATGGTCAAGTTGCTGATAGTCTGATGTTAATTTGTCGAGGTTGTGTTGTAAATTATTTTCAATTTCCAACACTTCGGCTGTAATATTGGCTAATTCTTCGGCTCCGTCCACCTCCATAAGGCGCTCATTGATGTCCATCATCTCCATTAAAAAGTCGCCGGGTAGCTGTGGTTTGGCACCTTCATTCAACAAATTATGCTGCGTTAGTATATAGGCCAGGCGCTTATTAGGGTTAGAGAGCGTTTGGTAAGCCTTATTGTTTATGGTAGATAATTCCAGTATTTCCTGCTGGCGTTCATCACTTTCGTTTGCATAAAAATCGGGATGATATTTCTTGCTCAGGTCGTAAAACTGTTTCTTAAGTTTTGCCTGGTCTAACTCAAAAGCCTCGGGTATATCGTAGAATTCAAAAAAGTTAATCATGTCGGTTATCTGTTATGGGTTGTCTGTTGTCAGATAACCTCGTTGCAAATGTAATGTATGGCTTAAAAGTATACATCATATCCCGGTAACTTGTTTAATTATCAAAGATCAGGCAACTGACAACAAACACATCACAACAAAAAAATCATCATCTTTGTACCTATATAATCTCACTATGCTATTTGAACAAATACAGCAAGGCCCTTTTTTTATACTCGGCCCGTGCGTAATGGAAAATCAGGAATTACTTTACCAGGTGGCCGAAAAAGTTGCCACTATAGGTCAAAAATATAATATCACGGTAGTGTTTAAGTCGTCGTACGATAAAGCTAACCGTACATCTATCCACTCGTACCGTGGTCCGGGCCTTGAAAAAGGGATGGAGATGCTGCAAAAGGTGAAAGAGCAGTTTAACTTACCAGTTACCACAGATATACACGAAAGTTACCAGGCTGCGCGGGTAGCCGAGGTTGCTGACATTTTGCAGATTCCCGCATTTTTATGCCGCCAAACAGACCTATTGGTTGCTGCCGCTAAGACCGGAAAGATTGTAAATGTTAAAAAAGCACAGTTTCTTTCCGGGCAGGATATGGAGTATCCCGCGCAGAAAGTGATTGAAGCTGGTAACAACCAGGTTATTTTAACCGAGCGTGGCAACATGTATGGCTACAATAACCTCGCGGTAGATTTTCGCAATATTTATGATATGAAGAAGTTTGGCTATCCAGTTTGTATGGACTGCACCCACTCGGTACAGCGCCCTGGTGGTGCAGGCGGCAAAACAGGCGGTGACCGTACTTTTGTGCCGATGATGGCCTTAGCGGCTAAAGCTTTTGGTGCAAACGGATACTTTATGGAAACTCATCCCGATCCTGACCATGCCCTGAGCGACGGCCCTAATATGGTTAAGCTGCACGAACTGGAAAGCGTAATTTTACCGCTGTTGGGCTAATACCATGAACGAGATAGCCAAAAGAGTATTTGATATTGAGATAGAATCGCTGCGACATGTGGCCGATTCTATTGATGATAGTTTTACGGAAGTGGTAAACGCGATACTAAATACCGAGGGCAAACTGATTGTTGCCGGCATCGGCAAATCGGGGCTTATCGGTAAAAAAATAGCAGCCACGCTTGCCAGTACCGGTACGCCGAGTTTTTACCTACACCCTGGTGAAGCTTTCCATGGCGATTTAGGCATGGTTGAGTCAAAGGATACAATCATCATTATTTCGTATTCGGGTGAAACTGACGAGCTGTTGAAGATCATTCCGTTTTTAAAATGGAATGGTAATACCATTATCTGCATGTCGGGTAATCGTGAGTCTACATTGGCTAAACATAGTCACTACCATTTGTCAATAACTATCACGCGCGAAGCATGTCCACTGGCTTTGGCTCCCACGTCATCAACTACGGCTGCGTTGGTTATGGGCGATGCACTAGCGGTAGCATTGATGGAGGCGAGAGATTTTAAGTCCGACGATTTTGCCCGTTTTCATCCCGGCGGAAACTTGGGGCGCAAGCTTTTAACCAAGGTTAAGGATGTGATGCAGCGCGAAGGTATTCCATTCATTAATGAGGATGCCGCTTTTACGGATCTGTTGCTTAAAATGTCGGAAGGGCGCTTAGGTATGGTGATAGTAGGGCAAGCGGATGCTGTAAAAGGCGTTATTACCGATGGCGACTTACGCCGCGCCTTGTTGAAGAATACTGATTTGGCAACGGTTAATATCACAGAAATAATGACTACCACCCCAATTATTATTGATGAAGACGTGTTGTTGGATGAGGCTGAAGAAATTATGATGCAAAAGAAGATCACAACGGTGCTGGTTGGTTCGGCAGAAAAGCATACCGTGGGTGGTGTTTACCAGATATACAATAGATAAACAGTTTCTGCACAATATTAAAATATTTCTTCACAGCTAAATTTTAACCCATTGTTAGTTTTTGAAACCTATACTTAATTTTTAATTAAAAATTGAAAATTTGATAAGCATTATGCTATTAAATTTCCAATCTCATTTTCATCTCAAATAATTATATTATTTTAGCGCAGCATTTACCCGCCACCCTCTAATTTTCGTCGGGAGTTTTTATATATGATTCACAGGTACGCTACGTTTATCAAGGCTATTAATTTAACTATAGATTATATTATATTAAATATAAGTATGGTTATAGCCTACCTTATCGTAGACAAATCGTTCATAATGTGGATAAATAATAAAAATTATTTACCTATTGTGTTGGTTTTTAACTTGATATGGCTTTTGTCTGCCAATATATCCGGATTGTATGAGTCGGTATTAAACAAAGATTCTATTAACACTTACCGCAGTGTTTTTAAAACTTATTTAATATTTGTGGGGCTTATTTGTGTTACCATTATCATCATTATTGGTACCAAGGCCTACTTTATCACCCGCGAATACTTGTTTTGTTCCATTGCTTTATTTGGATTTTTACTCGGAATCTGGAAACTGATATTCCTTACCATACGCCGTGGCGACCGCCGTGTGCTGATGGATAAGCGAAACGTGATTATTGTAGGCGGCGGCCGTGTAGGAGAAGATCTGTATAATTATTTTAAGCATAATCCCGATCGCGGTTACAATATGGTGGGTTTTTTTGACGATGACCCTGCCCGCGTTAGTGATGTTGATTTGTTTTTGGGTAAAACCGATGCTTGTGTTGATTATGTGATCTCAAACAAAGTGCACGAGATTTTTTGCGCATTGCCCAGCACCGAGGCTCAATCTATAGAGCGTTTGATGTTGGAGGCCGATAAGAACATGATTCGCTTTAAGCTGGTACCCGAATATTATAGCTATAGTAACAGGCCAACCCTGGTACAAAGCTTCGGTCATATTCCGGTTATATCGCTGCGACCTGAGCCTTTAGAGAGTGTGCTTAACCGCTGTATTAAAAGGGCCTTTGACATTGTTTTTTCGCTATTTATCCTTGTCTTTATATTTAGTTGGTTATTTCCAATATTAGCTATTATTATTAAGCTGCAATCGCGTGGACCGGTGTTTTTTAAACAAGTGCGTTCGGGCCGCGAAAACGAGAACTTTAAATGCTATAAGTTTCGCAGCATGAAGGTTAATCAAGATTCTGATAAGAAACAAGCCACCCGCGGCGATTCGCGCATTACTGCAATAGGTGCCTTTATGCGCCGTACCAATATTGATGAGCTGCCACAGTTTTTTAACGTACTTATCGGTAACATGTCCGTAGTTGGCCCGCGGCCGCACATGGTAAGCCATACTGAGCAATATTCTAAAGAGATTGAGAAATATATGGTGCGCCATTTTCTTAAACCCGGTATTACCGGCTGGGCGCAGGTAAACGGCTTCCGTGGGGAAACTAAAAATACTGAGGCCATGTCTAACAGGGTAGAGGCCGACGTTTGGTACCTCGAAAACTGGTCGTTTCTACTTGATCTGAAGATCATCTTTTTAACCTTTTGGAATACTGCCAAAGGTGATAAGAATGCCTTCTAAAAAGTCCCATACCGATCAACTTGGCCGCGAAGTAACGATACCGGCAAACCCCAAAAGGATAATTTCTGTAGTTCCCTCACAAACCGAATTGCTTTTCTATTTAGGTTTGCAGGAGCAGGTTGTTGGTGTAACCAAGTTTTGCATCCATCCTGCAACAGGCGTTGCCGCTAAAGCCAAAATAGGGGGCACCAAGCAACTCGATATCGAAAAGATCAAAAGCCTGCAGCCAGATCTGATCATCGCTAATAAAGAAGAAAACGAGCGCAGCCAGATAGAGGAGTTGATGAATTACTTCCCGGTTTGGATAAGCGATGTTTATGACCTTCCGGGTGCTTTACAGATGATTGAAAATATTAGCGATATAACAGACAAGCCTACCGAAGCCAGAAAGTTGATTTCAGATATAGAAGAAGGTTTTCAACAACTCGTTCCAATCACAAAACAATTATCTGTAGCTTACCTCATATGGCGTAAACCATATATGACAGCGGGTAATGAAACTTATATAGACGATATGTTATCGAGATGTGGGTTGGTAAACTGTTTAAATGATACCCGTTACCCCGAAGTTGATGCCAGCAAACTCGCCGAATTAAATCCGGACGTTGTTTTGCTCTCATCGGAACCATATCCATTTAAACAACGGCATGTCGACGAATTTAAGTCGATGTTGCCAAATGCACGAGTTCTTTTGGTGGATGGCGAAATGTTTTCTTGGTACGGAAGCAGGCTTCAATTTGCCTCCAAATATTTTGCCGAAATAATTAAAATGCTTGAAAATCAGTCTTAAAGCAATTAATTGTAAAAAAGATTGTGAAAACAAGGTTGAAATCATATCTTTGCAATCTCAAAAATAACCCGCGGAAGTGGCGTAATTGGTAGCCGCACCAGACTTAGGATCTGGCGCTTCACGGCGTGGGGGTTCGAGTCCCTTCTTCCGCACTGAGATTTAAAAGCCTTCAAAGAAATTTGAAGGCTTTTTTGTTTTAAGTGCTTTGAAGCGTATTTTTCACAACTTTTTCTTGTATAAATGATATTTTAAAATAATATTTACATAACCAACTATAAGTCGATATTGAAAAAGCTGATAGCCATAGTGTTATTATCTATCCACCTGTTTAACCTGGGAGGCTATGCTGTGCTTTATCAATATTTTATTTATAAATCGGATAAATTAATGAACGAGCAGATAAGCCGTAACATGTTCAATGTGCATGATCTGGTTGAGGTTAAAGTGCCCGTTAACATGCCACAAATTACCAGTTGGACAAGCTATCAACGCATTAGCGGGCAAATTCAGTTTCGTCAGGGTTGTTATAACTACGTTAAATTGAAGCTCACCCGCGATACTATGTACGTAATGTGCATACCCAATTACGAGAAAACCAGGTTGGTGAGCGCCAACATCATTTATGCCAAAAACATAGAAGACTTGCCCATAAGCAAGAAAGACAACACTTTTGGTAAGAAAATCAATCTATCCGAATATAGCCACTTTGTTATTCTGTTCGATTTTACTAGTCGACCAACTGATATCACCACTACAAAAAGCACAACAGTGCTAAAGCATACCAGTTTATATGCTGGTACCCCATTCCAACCTCCCGAATTGTTGGCATAACTCCTGTTTTAAATTTTCCTTTGTTTAACGCATTAGTGCTGTTAAGTATTTATTGTATATGGTTTTATCAAATCCTGTAAATGGATTTGTACACATACTTATATGGTAATTGGTAAAAATACTTACACGGGCCAATCTCTTAAGCACGGCAATATTTAAAAACCACAGTTCCTCTTTAGCAGCTTGCTGTAATACTATTCCTGTTATGTACGGTCAAACCAAATTCACTCATTGAATTTGCACACCTCTATAATGGTAATTGGGAAAAAATAGCATTACTGCAACTGCTATCAGGGGTTATTATTCTACACCTCAAAATCATAAAGTTATGCCATTTATTAACGTAGAAGCTCATTTACCGGGCATTACCGGTTTATTAGAATATAGAAAAGAATCGGCCCAGCCCATTCGCGATCTTACACAGATATTATTACGCGGGCCGTCGTCGCTAACCGAAGGAGAGCGCGAGCTTATTGCAACCGTAGTGTCTAGCGGCAACCAATGCAAATTTTGTACAACCGCTCATACTGCAGCAGCCGATTTGCTGCTAGGCGAAACGAAAACGGCCCAAAGTGTTAAAGAAGATATAGAAACTGCTCCCGTGAGCGAAAAGATGAAAGCGCTGCTAACCATTGCCAAACTTACAGGCCAAAGCGGCAAACTTGTTAGTGATACAGCCATAGAAAGAGCAAAATCAGCAGGTGCAACAGACATCGAAATACATGATACGGTGCTAATAGCCGGGCTATTCTGTCTTTATAACCGCTATGTAGATGGCTTGTCGACCGCGTTGCCAGATAGCCCTGCATATTATGATGTGCTGGCAGATCGGCTGGTTAACCATGGTTATACTCGCTTGCCGCAAGGTTATGATCATCTTAAGAAATAATTATCCAAAACTATTCCCTAATCGCTCAAAACAATGAAAAGATTTTACCTGATTATATTACTATTAACTTCATTTAAACTCTACGCCCAGGATGTTACCGTTAAAGGGCAAATAACAGATAGCATTACTCATCAGCCTTTAAATGGCGCAAACATTATGGTTAAGGGCAAAATCGCCGGTACAGTAACCAATTCTAAGGGTGGTTTTGAAATTACCTTCCATAAAATACAAATACCGTTTACTGTTAGCATTTCATCAACAGGGTATCAAACAAAGTATGTTGACGTAACTAAAAGCAATCAGGAGATAAACCTGCCCCTTGCACAAACTTCTATTATGTTAAACGAAGTGGTTACCGCTGCATCACGGGTAAGTGAGAACATTATGCGTTCGCCTGTAAGCATTGAAAAGATGACACCGAAGGCGATTATCGAAAATCCATCCTACACTTTTTACGATGGTTTGCAAAGTCTCAAAGGGGTTGAAGCCGTAACAAGCAGTATTACCTACAAGCAAATCAATACCCGTGGTTTTAACAGTACAGGTAACTCGCGCTTTTTACAACTGGTAGACGGTGTAGATAACCAAACCCCCGGACTTAACTTTTCGGTAGGTAACCTTTTCGGTGCATCGGATATTGACATGGAAAGTGTAGAGATTATACCTGGTGCTGCTTCGGCACTATATGGCCCGGTTGCTTTTAACGGTGTATTAATGATGCATACCAAAGACCCATTTCAATATCAGGGCTTAAGTTTACAGGTTAAAACCGGATTGAACCACGTAGGTGAAAGCTTTGCAGATCCCAAAGGCCTTTATGATTTTGCCGCCCGTTATGCCAAGGCATTCAACAATAAATTTGCTATAAAACTCAATGCGTCTTATTTAACCGGTACCGATTGGTATGCCAACAACTACACGGATATTAGTGCTTCTACTTCTCCAGCCTTGCGTGGACCTAATAATCCAGGCCGCGACGCTTTGAATATTTACGGAGATGAAGTGTCTCGTACTTTGCCCGGTATTGGCCTGGTATCCAGAACCGGTTACGAAGAGAAAGACCTGATGAACTATAATGTTTATAGTTTAAAACTAAACGGACAGGTTGCTTACCGAATCTCGAATAATTTACAAGCACTTTATCAATATAATTACGGCCGCGGTACCGCCAGCTATACCGGGAGCAGCAGGTTCGATCTAAATAACTTCGTTTTGCAAACCCACCGTATAGAATTGAAAGGAAGCAATTTCTTTGTAAGAGGATATGAGGTGATCGAAAATTCGCACGACTCTTACAATACCCGCTCCCTTGCTCAATTCATCAATCGTGATTGGGTGCAGGATCTAAGTGGTAATGTGGTAACACCCGATAAAGCAGACGATACCTGGTTCACCCGCTATTCGAGCGCTTTTAACGGAACAATTGCCGGAGTAACCGCGCATGATAATAGTGCAGCCCGGGCTTTTGCAGACAAAGGGAGGTTTTTACCAGGTACGGCAGCTTTCGACCAGGCAAAGGATGCTTCGATACATAATTATGGTTTAAGTGGCGCAGGCGTGTTTAGTAACAGCAAGTTTTATCATGCAGATGGTCAGTATGATTTCAGCAACAGCATTAAGGTGTTTGATTTGCTTGCTGGTGGTAGTTTCCGTTACTACGATATGTTTACCAATGGAAGCTTGTTTGATGATAAAACCAATAAGGTTACCATTAAGGAGTACGGCGCATTTGTACAGGCAGGTAAAAAACTGTTCGACGATAAATTGCGATTGGTAGCTTCTTTACGCTACGATAAAAACGAAAACTTTGATGGCAGCTTTACACCACGCTTTTCGGCCGTGTACACCGTTGCCGAGAACCATAACTTCAGGGCATCATACCAAACCGGTTTCCGTAACCCCACACCAGTTGATCAGTACATCCACTTAAACGTTGGCCCAATTACCATATTGGGTGGCGCGCCTAATAACAGTAAAGGCTTAAATGTTTATGAAAACTCATTTACGGCAAGCTCAGTAAGTGCGTTTGGTTCGGCATTTGGTGCCCAGGTTGCAGCCGGCAAACCATTTCCGCAAGCTGTTGCTGATAACAAAGACCTACTTAAAAAATCTAACGTAGCCTATATCAAACCCGAGCAACAAAAAGCTTTTGAAGTTGGCTACAAAGGTTTGATAGCTGAAAAGTTGGTTGTAGACGTTAACTACTACTACAGCTCTTACACCAATTTTATTTTAAATACAGTAGTAATTCAGCCAACGGATAACGTAATAGGCCCCGACGGGAAAATCAATACAGCAGCAGCAGTTGACATTTTAAATGGCAATGTGCATGCCTATCAACTGTATACTAACGCACCCGATAAAGTGTCGCAACAAGGGGGTGGGGCTAGTCTTACCTACCTGTTGCCAAGACACTACACCCTTGGCGGTAACGTAACCATTGCAACCTTTAACCTCGAGAATGCCAATCCAAATAACATAGCGCCATTTAACACACCGAAATACAGCACCAATGCCACATTTGCCAATTCAAATGTTGTTAATGATTTCGGCTTTAACCTGGCTTGGCACTGGCAAAGCGCATTTGACTGGTACGGTACATTTGCTGGTAATCAACCAGGCCGTATTAATGCCTACTCTATGTTTGATGCCCAGATCAACAAAAAGCTGCCTAAAATGGGCGCTATGATAAAATTGGGAGGTAGCAACATCTTCAATAAGCATATTTCACAAGCCTACGGTTCGCCTGCGGTGGGGGGTATTTACTACGTTTCAATAGTTTTTGATAACCTATTAAAATAACAGCTATGGATACAATGATTCAGGAACCTCAAGTGGTTTATCAGGGTAGCAATACCGCTACCTATCGTACTGTACTATTTGCCTTATGTTTTTTAAGCAGTGCCCTTGGGGGCACTGTATCAACCCTTATGTCGGTTTATTTGCCGGTAGTAGTTAAAGAACTACAGGGAGATCAATCCGCAGAACAAATGAACACTATAAGCGGGTACATTAATGCCCTGTTTATATTTGGCTGGGCACTCGGCGGTTTCTCGTGGGGAATGATCTGCGATAACTTAGGTCGTAAGAAATCATTGCTGCTTTCTATCGGCTGCTATGGTTTGTTCACCATGTTAACCGGCTTTATGCAAAATTGGTATGGTATTGTGCTCTGCCGTTTTATGAGCGGTTTTGGGGTAGGTGGGGTGCTGGTGGTATCGTTCACTCTAATCAGCGAAATATGGCCAACTAAAAGCAAAGCCATTTATACGGGTATATTGTCGATCGCTTTTCCTGTGGGAATTTTCTCTGCCGGTGTAATTAACAATATTGTTAGTTCGTGGCGCGAAGGTTTTTATGTTGGAATAATTCCGGTTTTAATAGCCTTAGTTGGTATTTGGGCGATACAAGAGTCGGATCAATGGGTAAATCATAGAATCAATAAAGCCTTGGCACCCGATAAATCGAAGGCGCTGTTCTCTCCGGTCAACCGCAAACAGTTGTTTATAAGCTCCATAACTTTTGGGACAATGCTTGTCGGCCTATGGGCCATATTCTCGTGGCTGCCTACCTGGGTACAAAGCATCAGCACAGGCGACGCTCAAAAAGAGCGTGGGTTAAGCATGATGTTTTTAGGCATGGGCGGCTTATCAGGTGGCTTTATTTCGGGCTGGTTTGTAAATATGGCCGGCCTGCGCCGGTCTATGATCATTTGCTTTAGCGTATGTTCTGTATTCTCATTTCTGCTGTTTAAAACTAACACAGTATTTACTCCAATGATCTATGCCGAGATTGCCATGCTGGCTTTATTTTTCGGCATCAGTCAGGGAGTATTGTCGGTATACGTACCGCAGCTTTTCCCAACTGCAGTGCGGGCATCGGCAACGGGTTTTAGCTTTAATATCGGCCGCATATTTACGGGGCTAGCTGTTTTATTTGTAGGCGTGTTGGTTAACTATTTGGGTGGCTATAGTAACGCAATCTTTATTTTTTCACTGGTTTTTATCATCGGCCTTATCGTGGTAATCTTTGTTACCGACTATAAAATTACTAATCATAATCAATAATTATTTAACCTCTATAAAATCGAAAATATGGCACACATTAATGTTCCCCCTGGCGTACCTGGTATTCGTTCACTAGTTATGTTCCGTCCCGAAACCGGGCAATATCTTTACCAGTTAGCACAGGTTTTGCTACGCGACGAATCACCGATTTCGCAAGCAGACCGCGAGCTGATCGCTACCTATGTATCATACCGAAACGACTGCATGTTTTGCATGAGCAGCCATGCCGCCGCCGCGCGTTGTTTGTATGGCGAAGACGAAGCTACCGTTGATGAGGTTTTAATAGATATGCAACGTGCACCCGTAAGCGATAAACTGAAATCCTTGCTGCACATTGCAGGTAAGGTGCAAATACTGGGTAAAGAAGTTACCCAGGCCGATGTGGATGCCGCCCGCGCGCAAGGCGTAACCGACCGCGAATTGCACGATACTGTACTTATTGCAGCTGCTTTTTGTATGTATAACCGCTATGTAGATGGCCTCGCTTCGCTTACGCCACCAAACCGCGAAGACTATGTAGAAATGGGCAAACATTTAGCTACCAATGGCTACGTATCACCTAAACCGCAAACCGTTTAATTAATGTCATGGCATATATCGAATTAAATAATGATCTCCCAGGCATTCGAGGCTTGATGGCTTATCGCCCGGATACGGCTTACGCGCTGAATGATATAGCTGAGGTGCTGTTGAGGGATGACAACAACTCGCTTTCGCGCGGCGAGAGGGAGTTGATTGCTACTTACGTATCTTACCTAAACGATTGCTTTTTTTGTCAGAATGTTCACGGAGCTGTTGCCGGGCATTACTTAAACTGTAATATTGCGCAAATTGATGCCGTTAAGCATGATTTTAATCAGACCGATCTTTCTGATAAAATGAAGGCATTACTAACAATTGCAGGCAGTGTGCAAAAGGGAGGGAAGCAGGTTAGTACTGAGCAAATAGAGTTGGCGCGGGAAACAGGTGCAACAGATACCGAGATACATGATACAGTATTGATAGCCGCTGCGTTCTGTATGTTCAACCGTTATGTAGATGGGTTAGGAACCTGGGCTCCTCAAGACCGTCAGTTCTATGTAGACCGCGCTCCGCAGCGCGCGATAGACGGATATCAAACGAGTGTTTATAAATAGAGAGATCGAATCGTTAACTTAAAGAGGCTTGCTCCCAAAAGGACAAGCCTCTTTTATAGATTAAAATTGCGGTAACCAGGTGGCAAGAACTATTTTAACAGATGCTTTTCTAAATCAAATGTTAGCTCATAAATACGTTTGCAGCTTTCGGCGTGCCATATTTTGTGTTTGCCAACAATGTTGCCTGCCAATAGCGGTCCCATAATGTAAAAATTGGTATCGGCTTCAAAGTTGTTATTTACACGGAACCCTTTTTCTGATGGATTGATTTTGCAGATTTTGCGGTTAATTAAATTTTTGATCAAGCCGGATGTCGGGCTATATTTGTTTAGCGTGTTTGATCCCGTGCAGTTTATAATGATATCCAATTTACTATCAATGTACACCTTGCATTCAGTCGCCGGGGTTTTGTATTCAAATCCAAATTCACTTGCCTTTTCAAAGTTCCCTTTAATAAACTCTATCTTTTTATGTTGTTCCAATAATTGTACTTTATCAAAATAGTCGCTTCCTGCCCGTCTATAATACGTTCCGATCTTATCGCCATAGTGCAATACAAAGCGGAGTTGCTCGTCAGGCTTTAATTCATTAACCAATTTTAAGATTGTAGAATTTACGCTTGTGTAAGAATCTTCGCGATCTATAGTCAGGTTATCGGCCAGCTTTAAATCTTTAATAAAACATTGGAAAATTTGATCTGCGGTAAACTCTTCTGATTCTCCCAATGCAACCAAATTTGGTGGGACAAATGGTGATTTGACAGGTTTATTGTTTATACGGCCAGGAAATATTCCGGAGGAAGAAATAACGTAAAGCTTATCGAGTCTATTTAAATTTTTATCATCTAAATGATAGATCAATTCTATAGCACTAGCGTTCGAGCCTATGATAAGAACGTTCTTTAACCTGTCGCAACCATCATTTAGTGTTTTTGTGATGCTACGTAAGGTGTCGGGGAGGCTTTCGCCATAAATATGATTTATAAATAGCTGCCGTGGTTTCACGCTTTTATCAAACGAAGCGATGTTCACAAATTTGGCGGGCGCGCTTCCTATAGATAGGATCACTTTTTTACCATAATAGGTTGATGAACTCTCTAAAACAACTTCGTAAAATGCCTTTTCCTTCCGAACGTCGCTAACTGATGCATTTAACAAACTATAGCTGATATAGCCTTTATTGGCGGCAGAAATTAATAGACAGTTTACACGCTCTTTTATAAAAAGCCCGAACCAATATCTCGGTATGTGTAAATCTTGCCAATTGCCGGCTTTAATTAACGCTGCGTTTTTCTTTAGCCAGGCGGCTAAGAGTTTCCCGCGACGTGTACTTTTACTCTCAAAGCAATTGTCGAAATTTCGTTGCAGCCATGATAAAAATAATGCAGTTTCATCCCTATGAATAAATTCCTTTAATGGCGTAATTATCAAAGCGTCTTTTCCACTTCGGTTGCCATAGGGTAAGCCTGTCCAAAACTCTTTATCTTTTTCAATTACAAGGATGTTAAGCTTGCTATTGACTTTTGCAGGAGAGTTGAGCGAATTTAGCAGGTGTATTAGTGTATATGCAGCCGAAATCCCTGCACCTACAAATATTATATCATACGATTTATCCATACATCATCAGTTCAAAAACCTGTTCACTTATCGTATATTTAAAGTGTTAATACCGGGGCGTTATCCCAATTAGTTAGCTTGTCTGAAGCGTAGATATCAACAAAATCAAACGTTGACAACAGCTTCCTAAACTTGTTACCCGCTGCTGCTGCCCCAACTCTTCGTCGGATGTCAGATAACATAGGGAGATTGGCTGGAGGCTGTGCTCTATCAAAATCATGTGGATGGAAATAGGTCATGTTATAAGGTTGCTGCTTAATTAGCGCTTTGGTTAGCAGGAGTGGGAGCAACCTAAAGTAACCACCTCCTGAGTATATGGTGCGCTTATTGAAAATGTTGACGGTATTTAAAGGAAATTCCTTTATGGCTATGCCGTTGGATTTAATTAAGCAAGGTTCATTAAAAGGGAATTCTTTATAACCGCCATATCTCGTCTCTATCGGACAAATGGAGCTGTCGATTTCAATGCCATTTTCAACAAGTGCTTCGATATAGTGTGCAATAAATTTATTGAGGGAAAAGTACGGTGCCCGAAATGATCTGATTTTTTCGCCCGTCAGCGCTTCCAACGACTCTACCGACCTTTTAACATCGGCTTTAAACCCGCTTTTCGAAAATTTGTAGGCTGCGCGATGTGTGTCTGAGTGGGAGCCAATTTCGAAGCCGGCCTCATGTATTTTTTTTACCAAGTCCGGGTATTGCCTGGCTATCCAGCCGAGGGTAAAAAAAGTGGCTTTTAGGTTATTAGTCGTTAAAGATTCCAAAACAAAGTCGGCATTTCTTAATATCCGGCTCTCTTTGTTCCCCCATTCAGCCTCATCACTGTCATACACAACATGAAACCATTCCTCCAGATCGATAGTTAAGACGTTCATAAGCTCCAGCGGGTTAAGGTTAGGTTGTAGACTTATCTGTTAAATGACTTTATAGTTTTTGGGGGCCTTTTGATTGGCGACAAGGAATGTCCTGTCCGGCGCTTTTCTGAATAAATCGCTGCCTTCTAAACCAATACGGGTAATAACGACGAGCGTAGCCATTGTTCCGGTTAATAAGACGGTATACGGAATATTATAAAAATTGGAATCGCTGCCCTTTAAATCGAAGAGGTATAGTATAAATAAATTTATAGATAACTGAATACCGGCATATAGTACAGCAACTTTAAGGTGCGGCCATTTTAACACATTCACTAAAAATAGATAGAAGTGCTTATTATGAGCCTGTAAAACATTTTGCCCCTGTATCCAACGGAATATAAATGTGGTAATCGCATCGAGGTGGTAAACAAGTAACAGGTTTATGAAGAGAAAATTTTTGCTGACCAGTATGAGTTTGATGATGCAACTACAAATAATAAAGGCAGTAGTTATGCTCCCTACGTCGCCAGCAAAGCAAACAGCCTTAGTACGGAAGTTAAAAAAGGCGAAGACTATTGTAGCCGCAGTGACAATTATCAATAACCTGTCGTCGATAAAATGAATTCTGAAACGATTAATGTAAAGTAAGCAGCCCAATTGCATCATCGTATGCGCCGCCAACATTCCGTTAATTCCGTCGAGAAAATTGTATGCATTAAAAGAAATAATTAAAAAGCCAACAACTGCCACTATCAATGCGATGGGGTAAGAAAAAAGATTGAACTGTAACAGTAGAAGCGCTATTGCTGCAAACTGGGCCAATAGTCTAAACTTTATCGGCACGTCCAGCATGTCATCAATAAAATTTACGAGTGCTAATATTAATAAGCCACTGAGAAAAAAAGGATACTGAAAATGAGAGATGCAGGCGTAAAGCAGGCAAGATATCGGTACAACTATGCCTCCTCCAACTATGGTGCTTTTTAAATGAGCACTTCTATTATTAGGTATTGCTACAATTTTAAAAAATCGAGCAATGCGTAAATACGTCAACTCGATGGCGAATAACAAAAGCAATAAACAAAGGCAGACTAAAACGCTGTTCATACTGAAGCATTTGACTCCAAACTATAGGTTTAGAGTGTCGGGTAAACAAATCTTTAAATTGGTGGAGCGTTGCCGCAATATATCTGCTTTGGTTGTTTGAAAAGTGCGCCCGCTGCACATTGATAAAAAAATGGGAAGTTTTTGGTGGAACTTTCACACTATTTTTGAAAACGAGCACTATTTGTTTTAAAAAATAGGTAGCCAGGTAGTTATGTGTAAAGGCTACTTGTGGGCGATGGAAATGTTTCATTCAAAATGGCATTTTTTTGACATTAAAAAAAATGATTATTTACACATTTGTCTGACGAAGTTGTCAAACAATGTTGTAAAAATGGCTGTAAGAGATACAGGGGCAGAACAATTAATTAAAGATACCGCAAAGCGCATCTTTTTTGCCGAAGGAAAAATGAATGCTACTACGCAGGATATTGCCGACGCAGCGGGGGTAACACGTACATTGGTCAACTACTATTTCCGTTCTAAAGAAGCGCTGTTTAAACAGGTTTTTGATGAATCGATGCACGATATGGCTAGCCGGATGGACGAAGTGCTGATCTCAGATATCGATTTTAAGAAAAAGATAGAAAACTTTATCGAACTGTTTTCTGCTCAATTAACCGCCTATCCTTATCAGGAAGCTTTTATGATCAGCGAAATCAACTCTTTAGGATTTGAGATACCTCATAAACAGCGGTCGCCGGTTTTGGAAAAGTTTTTGAAAGAAATTCAAGTACAAATGGATTTGGGTGTGGTGAAGAAAATGAAGCCCTTTAATTTTCTAATGAACCTGTTCTCGTTAATGGCTTATCCTTTGTTAACCCGTCCCTTATTTAAAATTGTACTCGAAATTAATGATACCCAATACGATAAACTGATGCAAAGCCGCAAAAAAATGATTGTGGACATGCTATTTAGCTAAAAAATTTGCTCAAAAATTGACAAAAGTGTCAAACATAAACTTCAAATATAAAAAGTCAATACACACATAAATCTATATGAACTCCCAATTAACAAAAATGAAAAAAGCTATCTTTCCGGGTACTGTAGCAGCTTTCGCTACGCTTGTGTTAGCGTCATGCGGTGGCAACCAAAAGCAAGGTGCAGGTGCTGCCGCAGGAGGGCCTCAGCCTCCCGCAAGCTACCAGGTGTTTACTATATCTCCGCAGTCGGCTACGCTCAACAGCGATTATCCGGCAACTATACAGGGTGAACAAAACATTGAGATACGCCCCAAAGTAGATGGTTTTGTAGATAAGATTTATGTAGATGAGGGCTCCGTGGTGAAAAAGGGCCAATTGTTGTTCCGCATAAACGCACCGCAATACCAACAAGATGTAAATAACTCTGCCGCGGCCATTAGCAGCGCCGAGGCCGATGTTAGCTCAGCCCAGCTTGCTGTTAACAAGGCTAAACCACTGGTTGCAAAGGATATTATTAGTCACTACGAACTCGAATCTGCTGAGTACACTTTAGCTGCACGCAAAGCTGCGCTTGCACAAGCTAAGGCTACCTATAATACCGCTAAAGTAAATTTGGGTTACACCACCATTACCAGCCCTGTTGATGGGGTAGTGGGTACATTGCCTTATAAAACCGGTAGTTTGGTTAGTAGCACCAGCACCAGTCCTTTAACTACGGTATCAAATATTGGTAAGGTATATGCCTACTTTTCGCTCAATGAAAAGCAATTGCTGGATTTTTCGAGAAATGTAAAAGGTAATACCCTGAATAAAAAATTAGCCAATACACCAGCAGTAACATTGATCCTGTCAGATGGCAGTACTTATCCGGAAAAGGGTCGTGTAGAGACAATAGCCGGTTTAATTAATACCGAAACCGGTTCGGCAAGTTTTAGAGCCGGATTCCCAAATCCGGTGGGTTTACTGCGAAGCGGCGCCAGCGCCGGTGTGCGTATTCCGCAGTTGATTAAAGACGGTATCCTTATTCCACAGCGATCAGCTTATGAGTTACAGGGTAAGCATTTCGTTTACAAAGTTGATGCTAATGGTATGGTGAAAAGCACCGAGGTTGATGTAATGGATCTTACAGCAGGTCAGTTTTACGTGGTAACCAGTGGCTTAAAAGCAGGCGACAAGATTGTTTACGATGGTAACAGCTCGTTAAAAGACTCACTTAAAGTTAAACCCGAAGAAATGGACGCCGGCAAAGTTTATCAGGACCTTAACAAATAACCCGGGCTTTTTATTAATGAACGCCGCAAGGCATTCGTTTCAAAATATTCAACATAAACAACTATTATGTTACGCAAATTTATAGAACGGCCGGTACTGTCTACCGTAATATCGGTCATCATCGTTATATTGGGTATACTGGGGTTAACCTCGTTGCCTATTTCACAATACCCCGAAATAGCGCCCCCAACGGTGCAGGTTTCAACATCTTACCAGGGTGCCAATGCCGACGTGGTAATGAACAGCGTTATTGTGCCTTTAGAAGAGCAAATTAATGGTGTAGAGAACATGACTTACATGACCTCTACCGCCAGTAATGATGGTAGCGCTTCTATCACCGTATATTTTAAATTAGGAACCGACCCCGATCTGGCGGCAGTAAACGTGCAGAACAGGGTTTCTAAAGCAACCAGCTTACTGCCAGCCGAGGTTACCAAGGCGGGTGTTACAACCGCTAAACGTCAAAGTAGTATGGTGATGATCTTCTCGTTATACAGCGAGAATAAATCATTCGATCAGACCTTTTTGCAGAACTACGCCAACATTAACTTATTGCCGCAGATAAAACGTATCAGTGGTGTGGGTGATGCCAGCGTGTTCGGCTCTAAAGATTATTCGATGCGCATTTGGCTAAAGCCAGATGTGATGGCTACCTATGGCTTAATACCGGACGATATTAATACGGCTCTTGCCGAACAAAACGTGGAAGCTGCACCAGGTAAATTTGGTGAAAACAGTAACCAGTCTTTCCAATACACCATCAAATATAAAGGACGCTTAAAGTCTCCTGCTGAATTTGAAAATATCGTAATCAAATCTGCCGGTAATGGTCAGATATTGCGATTAAAGGATGTGGCAAGGGTAGAATTGGGCTCGTTGAGTTATTCTGGCACAACGTTAACTAACGGAGCTGAATCAATTGGTGTGGCTATCAATCAAACTGCGGGATCTAACGCGCATGAACTGATTAAACAGTTAGAGAAAACAATCGAAACTGCATCTAAAAGCTTCCCTCCAGGGGTGCACTATACTTCGATGTTAAATGCAAATGATTTCCTGGATGCGTCGATAGATAAGGTAATCCATACGCTGATCGAGGCCTTTATATTAGTGTTCATCGTGGTGTTTATCTTCCTGCAAGATTTCAGATCCACATTAATCCCAGCCATAGCCGTTCCGGTTGCTATTATCGGTACATTTTTCTTCCTTAACCTGTTTGGGTTCACCATAAACCTGCTTACCTTATTTGCGCTGGTGCTGGCCATCGGTATTGTGGTGGATGATGCTATTGTAGTTGTAGAAGCCGTGCATGCCAAACTCGACCATGGCTACAAATCGGCCCGTAAAGCAACCATAAAGGCCATGGATGATATCAGCGGGGCCATTGTATCTATTACGTTGGTAATGGCTGCGGTGTTCGTGCCGGTATCATTTATTACCGGTTCGGCAGGTGTTTTCTATAAGCAATTTGGTTTAACGCTGGCTATCGCAATCGTAATTTCGGCAGTAAACGCCTTAACACTAAGCCCTGCACTTTGCGCCATGTTGCTAAAACCGCACGAAGAAGATGCGCACCACAAAACCACGTTTTTGCAGCGTTTTTACAATGCCTTTAACACATCGTTCGAGACTGTTACGGGTAAGTATAAACGCTCGGTAAACTTTCTGGTGGGCAGAAAATGGCTGGCCGTGTTAGGCATTGCCATATTTGGTGTTATCTTTTGGTTTTTGTTGAAAACTACACCAACAGGTTTCGTACCTAATGAAGACCAAGGCGTGTTATTTGCCAATATAAGCCTACCGGCGGGTTCATCTTTAGAACGTGGTGCAGTTGTAGCCAAGCAGGTTGATGAAATTGTAAAGAAACTACCAGAAGTAGAGACCACTTTACAAATCACAGGGCAAAACTTTATTGCCGGTGCAGGCGGATCATACGCCATGATCGTTATTAAGCTGAAACCATGGGATCAGCGTAAAGAAAAAGGGCAGGACCTAACCAGTTTAACCGGCAAATTGTTCGGTATGACGGCTGGTATTAAAACCGCACAGATTTTATTCTTTGCCCCACCAACTTTACAGGGTTTTGGTAACAGCAGCGGTTTTGAGTTTCAGTTGCAGGATAAAACAGGTGGCGATATCAGCAAGTTTGCCGATGTAAGTAACAAGTTTATCGGTGCATTGAATCAACGCCCCGAAATACAGTACGCGGCGACGTCCTTCAATATTAATTTCCCGCAATACCAGGTGGATGTTAATGTGGCTAAGTGTAAAGATGCTAACATATCCGTTGGCACGGTGCTTGGCACATTGCAAGGCTATTATGGTGGTTTGTACGCCTCAAACTTTAACGAGTTTGGTAAGCAATACCGCGTAATGATACAAGCCGACGCACAGTATCGCGGAACGCCCGAGTCTTTAAATAAGATCTACGTGCGCAACGCCAGCAATGTAATGTCGCCTATTTCGGAATACGTTACTCTGAAACGTGTGTACGGCCCCGAGGCAATTAATCGCTTTAACTTGTTTACTTCAATTGCTATACAAGGTTCACCAAAACCGGGTTACAGTTCGGGTGATGCCATTAAAGCTATTGAGCAGGTAGCTGCGCAAACCTTGCCTGTCGGTTATAGCTACGAATATTCGGGCCTTACCCGCGAGGAGCTTTCGAGCGGTAGCCAAACGGTATTTATCTTCTTATTGTGTTTGATCTTTGTTTACTTCTTACTAAGTGCGCAGTACGAAAGCTATATTCTGCCTTTTGCAGTATTGTTATCGTTACCAATTGGTTTGGCGGGCGCATTTCTATTCGCTAAAGTTTTCGGTGTAGAAAACAATATCTATCTGCAGATCACATTGATTATGCTTATCGGTTTGTTAGCCAAGAATGCAATTCTGATTGTAGAGTATGCAGTGGCGCGCCGCAGACATGGGCTAAGCATAGCGGAGGCTGCGGTAGAGGGTGCAACAGCACGTTTAAGACCAATTTTAATGACATCCTTCGCCTTCATACTGGGGTTAGTGCCATTGATGATTGCCTCTGGCGCTGGTGCGGTGGGTAACCGTTCTATCGGTACGGGGGCTGTAGGCGGTATGCTTATCGGTACGCTGTTCGGGGTGTTCGTTATTCCGGTACTGTTTATCATTTTCCAAAACCTGCAGGAGCGCATTAGCGGTACACCGAAATTCTTGCCAGTGGTAGAGGATATAGAAGAGGATGACGACGAGGAGTAGGCATTTATTTAAAGCATTTCACTAAAATGAAAACAAGATATTATCAATATATAGTCCTGGCTTTGGCCGGGGGCATGATCGTCGCCTCGTGCAACGTATCAAAGAAATACAAGCGACCGGATGTGCAGGCCGATAATATGTATCGCGACAGCTCGGGTAAGGATACGGCTACTATAGCTAACCTGCCCTGGAAATCGCTGTTTGCCGACACTGTTTTGCAGGGACTGATACAAGAAGGCATCAATAAAAACCTTGATCTGCAAACGGCAGTCCTTAAAATTGCAGAGTCGCAGGCAACATTGCGGTCGGCTAAAATGGCCTATTTCCCAACCTTAGATGCTTCGTTGCAAGCTACCAAAGCTAAGTCGTCACAGGCAGCGCTGAATTTTCCTGCAGGTATCGGCATCAACCTCAATACCACCACTTATCAGGCTGCCCTAAGCGCCAGTTGGGAAGTGAATATCTGGGGGCAGCTGAGCAGTTTAAAACGCCAGGCGGTGGCTAACTTTTTGCAAAGCGAAGCCAATAAGCGTGCCGTACAAACACAGTTGATTGCAGATATTGCTAACTACTATTACACCCTGTTAGCTTATGATCAGCAATTGGCTATTACTGAGCAAACAGTAAAAAACCGGATAGAAGACGTTGAAACCATGAAAGCCCTGAAAGAAGGGGCAGTGGTAAACGGTGCTGCGGTAGTACAAAGTGAGGCAAACCGTTACGCAGCCGAGGTAAGCATCCCAGATATTAAACAAAGTATCCGCGAAACGGAAAATGCGTTGTCTATATTACTGGCACGTACACCAGGGCCTATAAAAAGGGCTGCTCTTGCAGAACAACAAACTATACCAGATTTAAATGTGGGTATATCCAGCCAGTTGTTGCGCAACCGTCCGGATGTACAGGCATCTGAATTTGCTTTCCGCTCGGCGTTTGAGAATACCAATGTGGCGCATTCGTATTTTTATCCGACGTTAACCATCACAGCGCAAGGCGGGCTTTCATCTTTGCAACTTAAAAACCTTTTCGATAACTCAATATTTTATAACCTGGTTGGCGGCTTAACCCAACCTATATTTAACCGGGGGCAAAACAAAGCGCGATACAGAATTGCACAGGCGCAACAGATAGAGGCCTATAACACCTTTCAGCAAACTATCCTTACTGCCGGCTCGGAGGTTTCAAACGCTTTGTTCTCTTATCAGAATGCGGTATCTAAACAACAAACCAGGCAAATGGAACTAAAAGCGCTTGAAAAATCTGTTGAATATACCAAAGAGTTGCTTCGTTATAACTCTTTAACCAACTATACAGATGTATTATTGTCGGAGCAAAGTTTATTAACTGCGCAATTGAACGGTGTTGGTGATAAACTTCAACAACTGCAAGCTACTGTTAACCTTTACCGTGCCTTAGGTGGCGGCTGGAGATAAGCAGAAGACATATTATAATAAAAAGGCCTTCAAGTTTCTTTGAAGGCCTTTTTATTTGAGAAATATTTGATATTAAAACCTGTTTGGTATCAAATAAAATACCAGCGCAACACCCGATAGTAGTATTAACACAGTTACCAAAATAGCTAACAAATAAGACGGTTTAAACGTGTTTGTTACTAATTGATGCTCTGTAATCCGATAACGGATATAAGCATATATAGCCATTATCACGCCTATCGCAACCAAAAAAATGCCAATCTCGGCCGAATAACCCTTAGAAACGGGTACCATACCTGGTTTGCCTACAGCCAAAGAAATCTGTCTGATAAACAAAGCAAATTTAACGACCACGAAACCAAAACCCATCATGGCGATACTCGTCCTTATCCAGGCAAGAAATGTTCGCTCATTTGCCAGATGATCGTTAGGTTTCGCTGCCGACTCATTGTTTTTATTTTCCAGGTCTTCCATGCAAAGATTTATTTCCTGTAAAATAGGTGGCGAGGCTTTATTGTTTGAGGTAAGATGTTAAGTTCTGCAGTTACAGTAAAATGCTGATATATCCTTAATGTGTTTAATTGTTATCGTGGAGGGCTGTGATGCTTCTCGGCTATAATTTTCAATTAAGCCTGCCACTACCCGCGCCTTTTCTAAGTAGAAACGTTAACTTCAGTGTAAGTGTTGCCAGTTCTCTTGCTATCATGAGTTCGCAAAGGGGGCCTTTTTTACAACTCTTAAACTCGTTACTTAGTCTTATTATTTCCCATTGAACCAGCTCTTTCTCCCAGGTTAATTCGTCCATACTCGTCATTTTGTCGTTGCTTGTCATTTGTTTACCTATATTAAATGTTTCGGAGAAAACTCTTAAGAATCATTTTATTCAGTTCTTGGCCTAGGTTTTTTCTTCAAGCTATCCACTTTACTACAATTAATAGGTATAAATTCTTAGATTGTTAATTATTAGTAAATTAGTGTGTATGGATCAGAAAGAAACTGGCGATAAACGAAAGTCTGGCTTTGATATTTCGGCTTGGATACCACATTTAATTACCGCAGTTACCATTATTATCGGCGTATACCAATACAATAAAACCACAGAACGTGAGATTAGAAAGGAGTTTTTCTACAAACAGGTTAAGTGTTACGAGGATATTACCAATCAGGTAAGCCTAATGATGAATAACCAGAGCACATCGATGGACTCGCTAAGAAAGGAACTTAATAAATTTAAAACCCTACGCGATGGGTCGTATCATCTTTACACAACTGATAGCGTGGAGAAGTACGTAGCCACTTTTGAATTTTATTACGAGCGCTATCTGCGAAACGACTCAATAACCAACGACGACCTGCACATAATATCCTATAAATTATTTAACCAATGCAGGTTATCACTAAACCAAACATTGGATGTTAAACTAACGGAAATCAATTTCCGCAAAAAACTGGATTAAGCCATGAAAGCATTAGTTATTATATCATTGATAACTTTGTCTGCACTAATAGGGCGCTCGCAGACGGTTAAGTTTTACTATACCAAAACTGCCGATGTAGAAACCCATACGATGGTAGCACCAAGTAAAGACACGGTGATAACCGCAAAGCTCATTAACCCGGGTAAGTATAAATTCAGAATAGCGAAGGTTTCAGTACAGGTAAATGTACCCTCGGGCCAGCAGGTCTCTATGGTTGCGCAAACAGCCGCAATATCTTATCAAACCAAGATCTACACGATCGATAATGCAGATGCAAAGTTCTCGCTGTCGCCAACATTCAATTTTAAATTGCCCGATGTGGATTATAAAACTTGTACTATACGATCATTTAAAGTTGATGAGATTACGGCCGAGAAAGATGAAGGACAACAGTTGATTGACGGCACGTTTTATGCTAAAGAAGTTATGGTAGCTTATCCGTTGAAAACCAATCCAACCATGAGTGCCAAAGGACAGCGACAGTAGTCATAGCTTACCCCTTAAATAACCGATTATGAGCCATAAAATCAATTTATCGTGTACTATTGCCAACGAGGCGTGTAGTGTCGATGCCATATTCGAGCCTGGTGGCTCTACAGGCGCAAAGTATACACTGTATAGAAACGGGGAAAAAATAGGGGTTATTTGCCGCTATCAAAACGGGGGGTATCATATTTTGGAAGGTGAGAGTTTGAATCAGGATGATGTCGACAATATAGGCCGCCTGTTAGATCAAAGAACAGATTATTAATCCGTCTCTCTTTTTCCCTTGAATGTCTACATCGAGCAATAGCACCAACTGACATACTGTTGTCAATAGTTCGGCTTAACTTGGTGCATTAGCAATGTATATTTATATATGAATAGCCAGGATATTGCCTTTCTCCGACAAGTAAACCAACAACTTATTGATCCGCACTTTACCACTGTTGAAAAATTGGTGAGTTGGATGGGTTGCATTCAATCGCAGGAATTTGCGTCGGCGAAATGGGCTATTGCAAATCGAGTAAAAGGCATTACGGATGATACTATTGAGAAAGCTTTCAACAAAGGGACAATCCTGCGAACCCACGTACTGCGCCCTACCTGGCATTTTGTTGCCCCCGAAGATATTCGCTGGATGCTGAAACTGACTTCGCCAAAAATAAAGGCGATGAGTAAAGGCTTGCACAAAAGACTGAGTATTGACGAAACAATTTTAAAGAAAAGCAAGACCATAATAACCGCAGCATTAAACGGCGGCAAGCATTTAACCCGCGAGCAATTATTACCCTTCCTGAACGAAAAAAAGATTAATACCGACGATATTCGCCTGGGCTTTCTGCTAATGGATGCCGAGCTGGATGGACTGATTTGTAGCGGCCCTAAACATGGCAAACAGTTTACTTACGCCTTAATGGACGAGCGCGTTGTGGCAGTGAACGATATTGATAGGGAAGAGGCTATTGGTAAACTCGCTAAAACCTATTTTAAGAGTCGCGGTCCGGCTACTATTTACGACTTCGCATGGTGGAGTGGTTTAGGCTTGCCTGATTGCAAAATCGGTATCGAGCTGAACAAAGCACATTTGGCAAACGAAGTTGTTAATGGACAAGCTTATTGGTTTTCGCCAATCGCGCCGACGGCTAAGCCGATAAAATCTGTTCAGTTGCTCCCTGCATTTGACGAGTACACCATAGCCTACAAATACCGCAGCGACGTATTGCCGGTTGATTGCGTAAAGCTCACCGGTAATGGGATCTTTAAATCGCTGATAGTTGTCAATGGGCAGGTAGCAGGTACATGGAATCGAACCATCACCAAATCGGAAGTCAATATTCAGCTGATACCTGTCAAACCAATAAGTAAGTGGGCTGCGAAATTAATTTTAAGGGCGGCAAAAGATTATGGTAAATATTTAGGTAAAGACTCTAAAGTGAATGAGACATAGGCATTTCCTTTATTTGAAATCTTTTGTCTTTCCTCCTCCAAACTATCTTATAGTCTGCGCAAACTCGGAAGGCCGCATATTAGCCAATTGATAAAACGTATTGCTGAATGCTGAAATGCTTTGATAGCCGGTTTCGAAGGCGATCTGACTGAGTGTTTGATCTGTTTGTAGCATTAGTTCTACCGCCCGTACCATACGAACTTGTTTTAAATACTGCAGAAAGGAAATACTTAATACAGTCTGAAAAAGTCGGGACAAAGAACGTTCGGCAATATTAAACTTCTGACTTACAGATTTTAGCGTAAGTGGCTGGGCGACATGGTCGTAAAGGTAACGCAGGATGGGCCGTAGCCTTTCGTTGGTAGTTGTAGGTAACACTATAGGCACATTTTGCGGGCTTAAGTTGGGCAGTATACTTTTTATAGCCGTTAAAAACGCGTAGTCGCTGCTATTTGGTTCAACGTTTTCATCATAGTTTTCGGTATAATGTATCATTTCATATAGCAGGTTATTAACCGGGTATATGCCCGTATGCTGATAAAAAATATGCTTATTATCGTCTGGATAATAAATATTGCGGACAACTGCGGTTTCCGACTGTCGTACCTGTAAAAAATGATCCACTCCGGGCGGTATCCATATATAATGCCGTGCTGGGATAACAAAGGTGTTGCCCACAAAGTGTACATAGGCAATACCGCCCTCTACATAGGATAATTGCGCTTTTTTATGCTGATGCACAGGGAAGCGTCGTTCTGCCTTCTGATGCATTACATATACAGACTTGCGGTGCCTGTCTATCTCAACAAACTGTTCTGCGGAGCTTAATGGTTGCATCGTGTTGTGGCTGGAATCATCAAATGTTAGGCAATTTACATCAAATTACGCGAAAATGGTGTAGGTAAATTTGTATTAAAATTTATGATACATATTATCAATAAGCGGTTGTACATTTTACTGGGCCTGGTGCTGGTGGTAAACTGTGCATTTGCACAGCAGCAAAGCGCTGCAAGCGCCGCTGTAAACCTTGCCTTACCGCAGGTTTGGGAAAAAGCTGTACAATATAACAGAAGCATACAAATACAGCAGCTGCGCGTGCAAAGCAGCGACGAAGAAATAAAAGATGCTAAAGCCGAACGTTTGCCAGATATTAAAGCAGAAGGCGAATATGCTTACGTAAGCAATATGCCCATGTTTGAAAACGGGATATTTCATACACCAACACAATACCCGGTATTGCATACCTATTACAAGGTTGGGGCTGATGCCTATTTTAACCTGTATGCCGGCGGTAAAACCGATCTGAAAATAGCAGAGCAAAAAACTATCCGGCAGATTAAAGAGGAGCAGAAGAATTTAACAGTTTCTGAAATTAAACTCCGTGCTTCTGGTTACTTCCTGGATCTGCAACGCAGCATCATTTTTAAACAATTAATGCTAAACAATATTGCCGAACAGGAAAAGCAACTGGAGCGTATTAAGCAATTGCAAAAAAATGGCGTAGTATTAAAAAGCGACGTGCTGCGTGCCGAGTTACAATTATCTAAACAAAAACTTACGCTTACCACCATCGAGAATGATATCGCGATAGCCAATCAAAAGCTCAATATTATGATCGGTCAGCCAGATGAATTGGTGGTTAATCCGATAAATACAACGTCTGCAGATTCGCTGGGCAGTAAGTCTTACGCCGATTACCTGGCCGATGCAAACGGTCATTCCTTCCAGAACAAAATTTCGGAACAGGAAACCAATTTGCGCCGCCTTCAATTAAAAGATGTTAAGGCTAATCTTTCGCCTAAAATCGGTTTGTTTGCCAATTATGCTTATAGCTATCCACAGATCCAGTTTTTCCCTTACGGAGGGTACTTATATGGTTTGGGTATGGCAGGTGTTAGCGCATCGTTCCCGATCTCGGCATTTTACCATAACAAGCACAAAGTAAAAGCTTCAGAAATTGAAGTTAGGGCCCAGGAGGTGGAGCATGAAGACACGCAAGACAATGTAAGGCAACAGGTAAACGAAGCCTACCTGCGTTATAAAGAAGCTTTAAACCGTATAGATGTAGCCCAAACCAATATTAAACAGGCTGCCGAAAATTCAAGGATCATTAACAACACATACTTTAATCAAACTTCGCTGGTAACCGATTTGCTCGAAGCCAACACGCAGCTATTGCAAACCCGTTTCGACCTGGCATCAGCACAAATAACTGCCCAAATGCAGTACTACAAATTACAAGAAGTTATAGGAAATCTTTAAACCATGAGCACCTCTGAACAATATACCCAAACAGATAAACTAATTACCCGCATAACGGCGTGGATAGCAGGTGTAATACTGCTTGGCCTCATCGTATGGGGAGCTATATCTTTATATAACTTATACCTGTACGAAGAAACCGACGACGCGCAGGTGCAAGAATACATTAACCCGGTAACAAGCCGCGTGTCGGGCTACATCCGCGATATTCGTTACGAAGAAAACCAGGAAGTTAAAAAAGGCGATACGCTGATTGTTATCGATAACAGCGAATACACCATACAACAACAAGAAGCCGAAGCGGCGTTGGCAAATGCACGTGCGCAGGTACAGGTTTTAAACAGCAGCATCGAAACTTCTTCTAAAACTTCGCAGGTTAGCCAATCGCAAATTGCAGCCGCCAAAGCGAAGTTGCTAAACAAAGAACAGGATTACGACCGTTACAAAAAACTCTACGAAGTAGAGTCAGCAACTAAACAACAACTGGAGAATGTTCAGGCTGCATTGGATATAGCAAAATCAGACTACCAGTCTGCTATGGAAAACTACCAGGCCTCGTTGTCGAAAGTAAACGATGCCCGTGTACAAAATGCCGTATTACAGGCTGAGATTAAAAGAAGGGAAGCCGTTGTTGGTCGTAATAAACTCAATGTTGATTACACCATTATTACTGCGCCTTACAATGGTAAAATGGGTCGCCGGACTATACAACAAGGCCAAGCCATTACTGCGGGGCAAACTTTAGCCTTCATTGTAGATCAGGATGCGGGGAAATGGGTTATTGCCAATTTTAAAGAAACTCAGGTAAGACACATGGCCGTTGGCGATAATGCCGAGGTGGAAGCCGATGCTTATCCCGGTCAAAAATTTAACGGTCGCATCGTGTCACTTTCTCCGGCTACGGGTTCTAGCTTTTCCTTATTGCCACCAGATAACTCTACCGGTAATTTTGTGAAGATTGTTCAGCGTATCCCGGTGCGGATCAGGTTAACGGATGCAGTAAATACTATCGAGCCGTTACGTGCAGGGATGAACACTAACGTTATCATCCGTAAAAAGTAAAGCCATGAGCACAGGAAAAGCAATGCCGGTATTTAAAGGCTGGGCTTCCGAATGGCTCATTCGCGGGGCCATATTTATGGTCATCGTGCCATCGCTGGGTTTGTTCGGTTTATCAACAGCCAATGGCGGCGCAGCCGCAGGTTACTATGGTATCGAACCAGCCGATGTGCAATATTCTATGGTGATATTTTATGCCGCTGTTGCCAGTTTCTTTGCGTTAGAGAGGCGGTTCTTCAGTTTTATAGCAGTTAAACAATATCTCATTATTTCTACAGCGGTGCAGGTAATCACATCGTATATATGCTATAGCACACGTAACCTGCATGTACTTTTTGCCTTCCGTTTTATACAGGGTATGGCTAATTGCGCCAGTACAAGTATCTGTATTACCTTAATATTCAGCAGGCTTAAAAGCGAACGTGCCCGCGAGATCGGTTATTCGTTGTTTTACGGTCTGCTGCTTTGTATAACGCCGCTTACCACACTGGTAACCGCGTCGGTTGTTGATAATTTTAATTACAACGTACTGTATAAATTTATCATTTACTTTTATGTACCAGGTGCTATCCTGTTGTTCATCATGATGAATAATGTGAGGCTCGACAAGAAATTTCCGCTTTACCAGGTAGATTGGCCTAGCTTTATTATTTACGCCCTAATGCTGAGCCTTCTTGGTTATGTGCTATTGTATGGCCAGCAATATTATTGGTTTCAAGATCAACGCATTGTTTGGTCGGTTGTGGCAATCGGTGTTTTATTAGCCATCCACATTGTAAGGCAACTAAGCCTGAAACGGCCTTATTTAACGCTGGAGGTTTTTAAATATCGAAATTTTGTGGTGGGTCTTACACTAATATTTCTGCTCTACATCTGCCGTGGTGCTTTGGGTATTACAACCACTTATTTTGCCGCTGTTTTAGGCATGGACCCATTTCACGTGGCCGACATGCTGATCGCTAATATGGTTGGTATATTTCTGGGTGTAATCATCTCGTCACGTATGTTGCTAACGCATCGGCCTATACGCTTTATCCTGATGTTGGGGTTTAGCCTGATGCTCGTTTTCCATGTATGGATGTGCTTTTTGTTTAACATACAGGCTAACCCCTCCGAATTTATTATTCCGTTAATAGTGCAGGGATTAGGGGCGGGTATGCTGATGGCACCATTGATCATTTTCACGGTATCATCCGTGCCTGGTCATTTGGGTGGTACGGCTTCGGCTACCGGGGTATTCTTCAGGTTTGCCGGCTTTTGTTCTAGCATCGCCTTTATCAACTATTTTTCATTGTTTAAGCAGAGTGAGCACTTTAACCGTTTCCAACATTCTATCTCCGATGTGGATGCCGCTACAGTGCAGCGGGTTGCCGGTTACAAACAAGCATTAATGGGTCGTGGCATGGCTGCCGACCAGGCCGCTAAAGCCGCCAACGGTTTAGTAACACGCTCGGTAAACGCACAAACTTTAATGCGGTACAGTATGGACTATTACCAGTTAATCAGCTGGGTAATATTGGTGGTTATCTTGCTGATAGCCATTTATCCTTACATCAACCGCACCAAAATTAATCTTACGGATAATCAGCCAGCTCCGGCTTCTTATTAATACTACAAACTAAAACTAAACAAAAAAGGTGGTGAGCGTTTGCTCATCACCTTTTTAATTATTTATTGCTTAATACTTCGGCTTATTTAGCTGCCGGTTTCAAAGTAGCTTTAACTTCGCCGCAATCCATCATCGTTTTGCCATAGTAGGGGTTTTCGATAGTTTGCTTTTCGCTTAACCAGTAGGCTTTTTTCATTGGGCAATACTGCTGATAAAGTACCGTGCTGTTTGCTTTTAAACCGCTTAATACGGTGTACATATTTTTAGATAAGCTTTCAAAATGTTCGCGCTGGTGGTCTAACGCATCACTTTCGCTAATGTGGCGGCTGTCGAACTTTAATTTCTCTAAATTGGCAGATAGTAGTTTCTGCTGATCTGGTTTTAAAGTCTTGTCAACCGGGGCAGATAATACCGTAAGCAGCGCAGCGGCTTTGGTCTTAGCAGCCTTAACATCGCTCATTACCAGTGCATTTTTTAGGCCTAAGTATGCCTGTGCAATTTTATCAACAGATGTATTAGCCTGTGCATTGGCAACTAGTACAATGCACACCAGTATTAAGGATAGGGAAAGTGTTTTTATTGTTTTCATACTTTATGGTAATGATAATGATATAGAATTATTCTCCCAAATTTAGAAATTACAATAACATTTAACCAACAACATTACAACACTTGCTATGCTTCGCAAATTGCATATCTTAGCATCAGCATGCAAGCTAAAAACAACCCTAAAACCATCCGCGCCTGGGCCATGTTCGACTGGGCCAACTCATCGTATAACCTGGTAATTACATCCACCATTTTTCCGGCATATTTTACGGCAATAACTACCACCAAAGAGCACGGCGATGTGGTTACCTTTTTTGGCTACAAGGTAATTAACACGGCCCTTTCTGATTATGTGTTGGCTGCAGCCTACCTGCTGGTTGTGCTCATGCTGCCCATCCTAACCTCTATTGCCGATTATAAAGGCAACAAGAAAAGCTATATGCGTTTTTTTACGTTGATGGGAGGATTGGCTTGCTGTTGTTTATACTTCTTCAAGCTCGATACCTTAAATATGAGCATGATCTTCTTCGGGATAGCAGCTATTGGTTATTGCGGAGGTTTTGTGTTCTATAATTCGTACCTACCGCAAATTGCTACTTTAGATAAGCAGGATTCGGTTAGCGCCAAAGGCTTTACTTATGGCTATATTGGTAGCGTTATTCTCCAGATTATTTGCTTTGTAATTGTGTTGAAACCTGAGTTATTTGGTATCACAGATGGCGGTCTACCTGCCCGTATTTCTTTTTTACTGGTAGGGGTGTGGTGGATTGGTTTCGCCCAAATACCGTTCGCATTTTTGCCTAAGGGCGAACCTAACGCATCTGTATCTCACAAATACAACGTAATTAGTGGTGGTTTTGAAGAGCTGGGTCATGTTTGGCAAAAATTACGCGCAATGCCGCTGCTTAAACGTTATTTACCAGCGTTTTTCTTTTACTCTATGGGGGTACAAACCATTATGCTGGTGGCAGCTAACTTCGGCGCCAAAGAGTTGAATTTGCCACAGACGAGTTTAATAGCAGTTATTTTAGTAATTCAGCTGGTTGCAATCGGCGGTGCTACACTGATGTCGCGACTATCAGATAAATATGGCAACGTTAGAGTGCTTATTGGTGTAGTGGCTCTTTGGATAGCAGTGTGTATATCTGCTTATTTAATTACCAGCGCTACACAGTTTTATATGCTGGCTGTAGTAGTAGGTTTGGTAATGGGCGGCATCCAATCTTTATCTCGTTCCACTTATTCTAAATATTTGCCACAGGATATTACCGATACCGCATCCTATTTTAGTTTTTACGACGTAACAGAAAAGCTGGCCATTGTTATAGGTCTGTTCTGCTTCGGTTTTATCGAATCATTAACCCACAGTATGCGTAATTCGGCCCTGATATTGGGAGTGTTTTTTATAATCGGATTGATTTTATTGTTTTCCTTGCTATCGGCAGAACGGAAAAGTCATAAAAATTCTGAAATTAGCGGTTTGTAATTTATTAGGCTGATGAAGGTTGAGTTATTTATCCCGTGCTTTATTGATCAAATGTATCCCGATACGGCTTTTAATACTGTTAAGGTATTAGAGAAAGCAGGTTGCACGGTAAAATATAACACAGCTCAAACCTGTTGCGGTCAGCCGGCTTTTAACGCTGGTTTTTGGGACGAAGCTAAAGCCATCGGCAGTAAATTTCTGGACGATTTTTCGGCTGATGGTGTTATTGTATCACCCTCGGCATCCTGTACTGGCATGGTACGCAGTTACTACAACGACCTGTTTACCAACACGGCCGTACACAACAAATGCCGCGCGGTACAAGGAAATATCTACGAGCTTTCAGACTTTTTAATCAACATCCTCAATGTAGATTATTTTGGTGCGGAACTAGAAGGTCGTGCCGTTTACCACGATAGCTGCAGTGCCCTTCGCGAATGTAAGATCAAAGCTGAACCTCGCCAATTATTGGAAAAAGTTCACGGACTGGAGTTGGTTGAACTACCCGACAACGAAACCTGCTGTGGTTTTGGCGGAACGTTTGCCGTTAAGTTCGATGCCATATCCAGCGCTATGGCACAACAGAAGGTAGACCACGCCTTATCTGTAAATGCCGATTACATTATATCTACCGACGCCTCGTGCCTACTGCACCTGCAAAGCTATATCGATAAGCAACAACTCCCTTTAAAGACCATGCACATAGCTGATGTGCTTGCCGGTGGCTGGGGAAATATATAGGAGAGATTTTGGAATTCGGATGTTCGATTTCCGATTTTTTGAGATCCAACTGAAAATTCTTTAGTGAATTAATATTTGAGTGGCTAACTTTAAGCATCCTGTCACGATATTTCTATGAAATCCGATCTAGACGAATTAATAGCTGAGTTAGAGTTCGAAAAGCAGTTGATCCAAAAGTCAATTGACGATTGCGTTAAAGACGAAGACTATCTAAATGCCCACCACAATTACCAAGCCCGTAATAAACTTAACAGAGAGTTAGAGACGCTCTATAAATTGAGAGATCCGCTATATTTCGAAAAGGAACATATATTAAGAATTTTGGATATGTATAAATATTCGTCATTACGAATGGGCAGGTTTGACGATAGATTTCTGTCTGAAAACCGTCAGAAGAGCATTCGTGACGAAGAAGAAAAGCTTAATAGGCTCAATCAACAGAAATACACATATTACGACGGACAGGAAATAGATAACGCGTTGTTTGATCTTTATAAAGGGAAACTCGCAGGGTTTAAATTATATATCAATCAACAAGAAAATATCTATTTTGAATTTAGCTTAAACAACCACCAAAATCTACTCATCTCTATTGATGCGTCAGTTGAGGCGCAACAGTATATGGCCGCTAAGAGTCCGTTGCTGTTTTTTAAAACAAAAGGGTTTAAGATAAATGAAGTTAATAATAAGCTTAATTATTTATATGATAAGCCTTTCAAAGACGCTACTACGATAAAAGAATTACTAGCGCAAATTATTTTTAAGCTCTATAATGCTAGTATTCAGGCTCCGTTTATCGAGTTAATTTATCCAGATCATTTAAATAGTATCGGTTAAATCATCTTCGGCAATCAGTAAAAATCCCCCTAAAAAATCGTATCTTTGTAGCTCGAAATAAATCACTTAGTAGGTGATTGATTATCTTAATATTTTATAGAACAATAAATCATAGTTGTAGATGATTAACATTACACTTCCCGATGGATCCGTTCGTCAGTATGACAAGGGTATCTCATCCATGCAAATTGCACAATCCATTTCCGAAGGTTTAGCGCGTAACGTGCTGGCTGCCGAAGTTAACGGCCAGGTATGGGATGCAAGCCGTCCGATTGAAGAAGATTCGAACGTAAAATTATTAACCTGGAACGACGATGCCGGTAAATCAACCTTCTGGCACTCATCCGCCCACTTAATGGCCGAAGCCTTAGAAGCGCTTTATCCGGGTACCAAATTTGGTATCGGTCCGGCTATTGAAACCGGTTTTTATTACGATGTGGATTTCGGCGATCAGGAATTTTCTTCAGATCATTTTAAGCAGATCGAAGATAAAATGCTGGAACTGGCTAAGGCTAAAGAGGAGTTTATCCGCAAGCCGGTTAGCAAAGCAGACGCTATTGAATATTTTACCGAAAAAGGCGACGAATACAAGCTGGACCTGATTAAGGACCTGCCCGATGGTTCGATCACTTTTTATTCGCAAGGCGATTTTACCGACTTGTGCCGCGGTCCGCATATCCCTAATACTGGTTTCATTAAGGCAATTAAGCTGATGAATACTGCCGGTGCATACTGGCGTGGCGATGAAACCCGCAAACAATTAACCCGTATTTACGGTGTTACATTCCCTAAGTCGAGCGAACTTACCGAATATCTGCGTGTTATTGAAGAGGCAAAAAAACGTGACCACCGTAAATTGGGTAAGGAGCTTGAGCTTTTTGCATTCTCTGAAAAAGTAGGTATGGGCTTGCCATTGTGGTTACCAAAAGGTACTGCACTGCGTGAGCGTTTGGTTAACTTCTTGCAACGTGCACAGGTTAAAAGCGGTTACGAGCAAGTAATTACGCCGCACATTGGGCATAAAAACCTGTATGTAACTTCTGGTCACTACGAGAAGTACGGTAAGGATAGCTTTCAGCCGATAAAAACCCCGCAGGAAGGAGAGGAGTTCTTCTTAAAACCGATGAACTGCCCGCACCACTGTGAGATCTATAAAACCAAACCACGCTCTTATAAAGACCTTCCGGTTCGTTATGCAGAGTTTGGTACCGTATACCGTTACGAGCAAAGCGGCGAGTTGCACGGTTTAACCCGTGTACGTGGCTTTACTCAGGATGATGCGCACTTGTTCTGCCGCCCCGATCAGGTTAAAGAGGAGTTTATGAAGGTTATCGACCTTGTACTGTATGTTTTCTCGGCCCTGGGCTTTGAAGATTATACCGCACAAGTATCATTACGCGACCCGGATAACAAATCTAAATATATTGGTAGCGACGAAAACTGGGCTTTAGCCGAGGCTGCAATCATTGAAGCTGCTGAAGAAAAAGGGTTACGCACCGTGGTAGAGTATGGTGAAGCTGCCTTCTATGGCCCTAAGCTAGACTTTATGGTGAAAGATGCTTTAGGCCGTAAATGGCAGTTAGGTACCATCCAAGTAGATTATAACCTGCCAGAGCGTTTTGAGCTGGAGTATACAGGTAGCGACAACCTGAAACACAGACCGGTAATGATCCACCGTGCGCCATTTGGCTCACTGGAGCGTTTTGTGGCTGTTTTGATAGAGCATTGCGCCGGTAACTTCCCGTTGTGGTTATCGCCAGATCAATTTATTATTCTGCCTATATCAGAAAAATTTGAAGATTATGCAAAAAATCTTTCAGATGAACTAAAAAATTCCGATATTCGCGGGCTAATTGATTTCCGTGACGAGAAGATTGGTAGAAAGATCAGAGACGCCGAAGTCAAAAAGATCCCTTATATGTTAATAGTGGGCGAAAAGGAAGCTGCCGAGGGCACAATTTCAGTTCGTAAACACGGTGTAGGCGATTTGGGAAGTTTAACGATTGAGGATTTTAAACAACAATTAATTAAAGAAACAACAGTATAACTTGGCATTAAATAAACCAAATTTTAGCAGGGGGCCACGCCCTCCCTTCAAAAAAAAGGAAGCTGAACATAATATCAATCAATTTATCCGGGCTCAGGAAGTTCGCCTTGTTGGTGATAACGTAGAACCGGGTGTGTATTCGTTACGTGATGCTTTGGCGATAGCTGAGCAACAGGAACTGGATTTGGTTGAGATATCTCCAAATGCTGTACCTCCGGTTTGCAAAGTTACTGACTATAACAAGTTTATCTACGAGCAAAAGAAAAAGCTTAAAGAGATAAAGAACAACGCTAAGCAAACGGTAATTAAAGAGATCCGTTTCGGCCCGAATACTGATAGCCACGACTTTGAATTTAAGCTGAAGCATGCAATTAAATTCCTGGAAGACGGCGAAAAGGTGAGAGCTTACGTGCACTTTAAAGGTCGTGCCATTGTTTACAAAGAACAAGGTGAGATTTTATTGTTACGCTTCGCGCAAGCTTTAGAAGAAGTAGGTAAAGTAGAGCAACTACCAAAGCTGGAAGGTAAACGGATGTTTTTAACCGTTGCACCTAAGGCAGGTAAAAAATAATAAATGTGCAAATTCCGGATGTGCAGATGTGCAAATGGATTTGCGATAAGTAGCAACCACCGCAGTTGTAAAGATTAGTAAAGCAGTTTATCTGCAAATTTACATTTCAGCACATCTGCACATTAAATAAATAGTAGAGTTATGCCAAAAATGAAAACCAATTCCAGTGCCAAAAAGCGCTTTAAGCTTACTGGAACAGGTAAAATCGCAAGAAAGAACGCATACAAAAGCCACATCTTAACCAAGATGTCGACAAAACGTAAACGTGCCCTTGGTCATACCAGCATGGTATCTGACGCAGATATGGGTAACGTTAAACGTATGCTTTGTATCGGCAAGTAATTTCTTACAGGAAACAAATTTTTAACCAGGTATTAGAGTATTAAAGATCTTTAACAAGACACTCACTACCAAAAACGCAAAAAAATGCCACGTTCAGTTAACGCAGTAGCGTCGAGAAGACGCAGAAAAAAAATCATGAACCTTGCAAAAGGTTACTATGGTTCACGCAGCAAGGTTTACACCGTTGCAAAAAACACAGTTGAAAAAGGTTTACAGTATGCTTACCGTGACCGTAAAACTAAAAAAAGAGAGTTCAGAGCTTTATGGATCCAACGTATCAACGCTGGTGCCCGTCAGCATGGAATTTCTTACTCTCAATTAATGGGTAAGTTAACCGCTAAAGAAATTGGTTTGAACCGTAAGGTTTTAGCTGACTTAGCGATGAACCATCCTGATGCTTTTAAAGCTATTGTTGACGCTGTTAAATAAGCAACAACATAATATTGAAAAAGGCCCCGATTTATCGGGGCCTTTTTTGTTAATTTTGTTTTACACTTGATAATGATGAAAAAACTGCTACTCATTGCTGTTTGCCTGTTCGCCCTTTCTGCCTGTAACTCTAAAGTGGATAGCGCCATGCAGAAATACGTTAACGAAAGCCTGAAAGAGAAAAAGAAGGGCATCTTAAAGTTGAGCGCTTACAAGGAGGTAGATTGGGACGAGGTATATATTTTAGGACCTTATACCAGCAAAAAGCAGTTTGATGGCACCTTGCAGCATTATGAAAAGGAGATATTGGCTACCGGTGTCGATACTGACGATAGCATTTGCCTGGTGATGTTATTTAAAAATGGAAAATTGGTGGGCCAATCAATATTCGATAGAAAATCTATTGATTTTGCAAGTCTTACCCATTTCACAACAGGCACCAAAATAGAACCTTACAGTAAGGCTAAGGCTAATTTTGCCTTTAAGCAGCTGGGTAAATATGATCCGTTTATACTAAGCAATATTTAAGATAAAAGAAAAACCCGCCATCGGCGGGTTTTTCTTTTATCTATTAAGCTGAATATTTTGCGCTAGTCATTATCCTGCGTGTACGTTGCGTCCTCAATGTCCATATACTGTTTAAAGTTGCGCACGTCTTCATTAACCATCCCTTTAAATACGGGGCTTAAAATGTAGGCAAAGCCGGTACCTACACCACCTGCAGGAGGTTGGTAGCTAATTACTACATCAATTAGCGTAGTGCCAGGTTCGGGGCCATCCTGAAAACGTACTTTACCGGCATTGTCAATAGTCGAGTCTGGTAAAGAACTCCAGCCAATCATTTCGCCGGGCTCGTCTTTTACAATCTCGGCATCCCAGCTTACAGTGGTTACATTGGTTGGTAGTTTAAGTACCCAGTGCGAGCGTTTGTTGTCGAGCACTTCTACGCTTTCCAGGTGCTTCATAAACAAGGGTAGGTTATCCAGCTTGCGCCAAAATGAATATACCTCAAACCGTGGCTTGTTAACTGTAAATGATGAGCGGATGTTAACGTTGATAGGCTCGGTAGTGGTTTTACCCAATTTGCTATATAACTCGCAATGGCCGGTTATGCCCCGGTTAAGCAAGTAGCCACCAGCACCCATTTTTAATATGCTGGTAAACGGATGTTTAAAAATATGTGTCAGTCCCGAAAAGCCAAGTTTTACGCCTGCTGCTATTGAAACATATCGCTCGGGCCATTCTAAGTTTATATGGGCGTTGTCTTCGCCATGGTACATTGTTGTACGCTGTAGTGCCGTGGTTGTCATAATTCGCTGTTTTTTATAGGTATGTATAAATTCAACAGCTTAGCTAAAGTGATGTTTTCTTTAAATGAAAAATGTTTAGATAATAGTTAGTGTGTTATTAAGTTACTTGGTTATTGGCAACTTCTGAACATGAATGTAAAAGGGAGGCTACAAATAACTCAATAACCCACTAACCTAATAACTAACTCAGTAACTAAACTTAAACTTTGTCAAATCTGGTTTTATCGCTTTTGGGCGGTTTAATTCATATTGATAAATTAGTTGTCCCAAATTTTTTAGGAATGGGAGGCATACGGTTTCGTATTCGTACTTATTGTCGTTATAAATGCCGTCCTCGTTAGATTGCACTACCGCGGAGATCATAAATTCTACCTTGTTTTTAAAATCAACGACATAGGCATTATCAATGTCGTAACCATACGAATCGCCAACCTTGTTAAAGATACGCACATCAGGGTTTATAGCAGCGTTTTTATCTGCGCCGTAAAACAGAAACTTGCAATAAGCGGGGTAGTAGTCGGGTTGTTTGTAAGTAGGGTGCTCGCTTTCTGTGGGAAACATGCTCATGTAATGGTAGATGAGTTTGTAGTCATCTTTAGTTAAATTATATTGCTGCTGTTTGGGGAAAGCCTCCGGGAATAATAATCGTCTTAACACCATTTGCTGCTCGGCAAGTGGGTACACGTTCTTGTCGCTAAAATCAAAGGGCTTCATAACCAGTTGGTCTTTACTGTCTAAATAGCCTTTACCTTGTAGCATGTTTTCCAGCTGCATGGGGTAGTTGTTAACATCATATTGGGCGGGCGAACTATATACCAATTTATCACCTTTAAAAAAACGGATTGGGTTGGTTGCCCGAGCATTATCGCCACCATCGCCAACAGCTAAACGGCCGATAATGCGGGTGTTATTCAGCTCATATTTTTTCAGTTTGGTATTGATCTCAGCCCGGCCAACAAACTCGTACAAGCGGTTGTAAGCGTCGTTATCACTAACCAATAAGATCTTTTTAATATACTGCTCTATGCTGGGTTTTCCGTCGGCTGCAGAGGTGTCTGTAGTAACTTTGGTTTGTGCTTTAGAACTGCTATCAGTAATCATAATGGCACTTTTATTGAGGCCTTTAACATGTAATTCGTTAAGCTTTTCTAAAGCAAAAATAGCTGTAGGTAGCTTTACGGTACTGGCTGGATAAAAGTAGTGGTGTGGGTTTAAACGATAGCTGTAAGAGCTAAAATGAGGTATATTGTGCTCGTCGCGATCAATGCGCGTATACAATATCTGCACCTCGTTTTGGGTAGGATGATTAAGGATTCCTGCAAATAATTCGGGGTGCGATTGCAGCAGGTCCTTCAAAAATAGAGTGTCTGTTTTTTGACTAAAAACAGACATAGAAGCTAACATGCAGAATATAAATAGTAAGGGTTTCATTATCAATATTTATAGTTTGTAAGGTAACGATTATCGCCACAAAAAAAATCACGGATTGTTGATAACTCGAGGTTTTGTTAAAAACTAATGCACACTAAATGCCCACTTTTACATTAGATTTGATTCAAGTTCAATGCAACAATTTTTGTTGGCTCACGCGCTGTTAAAGGCGTTTCGTGATAAAAAGGCAAAGAAGAGCGTCTTGCGGGCTCACATAATATAGCCTTACCTGCCACCAAAAATTTATTTGTTACAACTTTCACGAATAAGGTTTTGTTAGGGCCAACCCGCTGCCGGGAATTTTTTCGGCACAGGATTTTTTGTCTCCTATCTAAACCAGGTTTAAGACGCTTAAAATATATAATTGCTATGCAACAGGAAGAAGTATTATTACAGGAGAATAAGGATCGGTTTGTGATCTTGCCTATCAATTATCCCCGCATATGGGAAATGTACAAGAAACATGAAGCCAGTTTTTGGACTGCCGAGGAGATTGACCTGAGTGCAGACAATAAAGACTGGAATAACCTGAATGATGGCGAAAGACACTTTATTTCGCACATTTTGGCGTTTTTTGCTGCCAGCGACGGTATAGTGAACGAAAACCTGGCGGTAAACTTTATGAGCGAAGTGCAGTTACCCGAAGCCCGTTGCTTTTATGGTTTCCAGATAATGATGGAGAACATCCACTCAGAAACGTATGCGTTGCTGATTGATGCTTACATCAAAGACAATAAAGAAAAAGACAGGTTATTCCACGCTGTGGAAACGGTGCCATGTGTTAAAAAGAAAGCCGAATGGGCTTTAAAATGGATAGAGAATGGCACATTTGCCGAGCGTTTAGTTGCGTTCGCAGCGGTGGAAGGCATTTTCTTCTCTGGTAGTTTTTGCTCTATCTTCTGGCTTAAAAAACGTGGTTTAATGCCTGGTTTAACGTTCAGCAATGAGCTGATCAGTCGTGACGAAGGTTTGCATTGCGAGTTTGCGTGCTTACTGTACGGCATGCTTAAAAACCAATTGAGCGAAGAGCGTGTACACGAAATTATTAAGGATGCGGTAATTATCGAAAAGGAGTTTGTTACCGACGCATTGCCGGTTGACCTGATTGGTATGAACGCACGCCTGATGCAACAATATATTGAGTTTGTGGCCGACAGATGGCTGGCCGAACTGGGCTACACCAAGGTTTACAACGCAACCAATCCATTTGATTTTATGGAGATGATATCGCTGCAAGGCAAAACCAATTTCTTTGAAAAAAGAGTTGGAGATTACCAGAAATCTGGTGTGTTAACAAGTAACAAAGACACCCAGGCATTTTCATTGGATGAAGATTTTTAAGAAACCAGTATCAATCAGTTTACAGTTTAAAATAAGGAGGGAAATTAATGTTTGTAATTAAAAGAGCAGGGAACAAGGAAAGCGTAAAGTTTGATAAGATAACCGCACGCGTTCAGAAACTATCGTACGGCTTAAGTGCGCTGGTTGACCCGATAGACGTAGCGAAGAAAGTAGTTGAAGGTTTGTACGATGGTGTAACTACCACCGAACTAGATAACCTGGCTGCCGAAACTTCTGCATCACTTACTACTAAACACCCGGATTATGCTTTGTTGGCAAGCCGTATTGCGGTAAGCAACCTGCATAAAAACACCATTAAGTCGTTTTCGGCTACAATGGAGAAACTTTACGATTATACCGACGAGCACAATGGCCGTAAAATGCCTTTAATTGCTGATGACGTAATGGAAATAATTCGCAAGAACGCTGATATACTGGATAGCTCTATTATTTACGACCGCGATTTCGGTTTCGATTATTTCGGTTTTAAAACCCTCGAAAAATCATATCTGCTGCGTGTTGACGGTAAAATTGCCGAGCGCCCTCAGCATATGTATATGCGCGTTTCTGTAGGTATCCACAAAGAAGATATCGAAAGCGTTATCCGCACTTATAACCAAATGAGCGAACGCTGGTTTACCCACGCCACGCCAACCCTTTTTAATGCGGGAACCCCTAAACCGCAAATGTCATCATGCTTCCTGCTTTCTATGAAAGATGATAGCATAGACGGTATTTATGATACCCTTAAACAAACTGCAAAAATTTCACAAAGTGCCGGTGGTATCGGTTTAGCTATCCACAATGTACGCGCTACCGGTAGCTACATCAGCGGAACAAATGGTACCAGTAACGGTATTATCCCGATGCTGCGCGTGTTTAACGATACAGCGCGCTACGTAGATCAGGGTGGCGGTAAACGTAAAGGTGCATTTGCTGTTTACCTAGAGCCTTGGCATGCAGACGTGTTTGATTTTCTTGATCTGCGTAAAAACCACGGTAAGGAAGAAGCACGCGCACGCGACTTATTCTACGCCCTTTGGATCTGCGATTTGTTTATGAAACGCGTAGAAGAGAACGGCGAATGGAGCTTGTTCTGCCCGCATGAAGCGCCAGGTATGTCTGAGTGTTTCGGTGCGGAGTTCGAGGCCCTATACACCCGATACGAAAAAGAAGGCCGTGCCCGCAAAGTTATCCGTGCACAAGACCTTTGGTTTGCCATTTTAGATGCACAGATAGAAACCGGTACACCGTACTTGTTATATAAAGACGCTGCCAACAGCAAAAGCAACCAGCAAAACTTAGGTACTATTAAGAGCAGTAACCTTTGTACCGAAATTATGGAATACACCAGCCCTGATGAAGTGGCTGTTTGTAACCTGGCTTCGTTAGCATTGCCTCGCTTTGTAAATAAAGATGTATTTGATTTCGATAAATTATATGAGATCACTTACGATGTAACCAAAAACCTTAACCGTATTATCGATAACAACTATTATCCCGTAGAAGAGGCACGCGTATCAAACATGCGCCACCGCCCGATTGGTTTGGGTGTACAAGGTTTGGCCGATGTTTTCATTATGCTACGTTTGCCGTTTGAAAGTGAATTGGCTAAGGTGTTGAACAAAAACATCTTCGAAACCATGTACTTTGCTGCCATGACAGCAAGTAAAGACCTGGCCATTGAGCAAGGTGCCTACGAAACCTTTAAAGGTTCGCCATTGTCAAAAGGTAAATTCCAGTTTGATCTGTGGGATGTAAAACCAACCGACCGTCACGATTGGGAAGGCCTGCGCAAAGCAGTCGTTAAACATGGTGTGCGTAACTCGCTGTTAATGGCGCCAATGCCAACAGCATCAACCTCGCAGATTTTTGGCAACAACGAGTGTTTTGAACCATATACCTCAAATATTTACACCCGCCGTGTATTAAGTGGTGAATTTGTTATTGTTAACAAGCACTTACTTAAAGATTTAGTAAACCTGGGCTTGTGGAACAACACCATGAAGAACAGCATTATCGCGGCTAACGGTTCTATCCAGCACATCCCTGAGATTCCGGCTGATATGAAGGAACTATACAAAACCGTTTGGGAAATTAAACAACGTAGCCTGATTGATATGGCGGCCGACCGTGGTGCGTATATCTGTCAGTCGCAATCATTAAACCTGTTTGTTGATAGCCCTAATACATCAAAGCTAACCTCAATGCACTTCCACGCATGGAAGAGAGGTTTAAAAACCGGCATGTATTACCTGCGTACACAAGCAGCTACCCAGGCGGTACAGTTTACGGTTGAGAAACAAGGCAGTAAAGAAATGGAGCCGGTTATTCCAGCACCAGAACCTAACGTACAAATGAATGATCTGGACAGTATAGAGCTTACCCAAACCAGCGGCCCTAGCTGCAGTATGGAAGAAGGTTGCGTAACCTGTTCGTCTTAATCAGACAAGATAGTTTGTTTTACTTTTAATTTGGCCGGGCTGTTTGCAAAGACAGTCCGGCTTTTTTGTTCTAAATACCACTACCGCCGGTCATGCTGAACTTGTTTCAGCACATCGCATGCCAGGTCGAGCGATTAGTTTGACGCATGCTTAGCAGGTGGGTTCCCGAAACAAGTTCGGGATGACGGTAGAGTTTAAGGCAAATAATATCCTCACATCCAAAACCTTTAAGCTTTCAAACGTTTATTCCTTAACACTTTAACTCATCAATCATGAACCCACAATTAATTCCACTAACCATAACAACGGATGCCGATGGTCCGTGTGTTTCGGTAGCCGGCGGTAACTATCGCGTAGTTATTTCGGGCAAGCAAACCGGCGGCGAATATGCCGTGATAGACATGCTTGTCCCACCAAACGGCGGACCGGGGCCACATGCCCATGTCGAAATTCAGGAGGCATTCTATGTACTCGATGGAGAGGTAGAAATAAAAACGGAAGAACAGACCTACACCGCGAAACGAGGTACATACATAAACATTCCGAAAGGAGGGATGGTGCACTGCTTTAAAAACAAAACGGATACGCTTGCACGTTTGCTGTGCTACGTAATGCCTGCCGGTATGGATGATATGTTTTTGGAAATAGGTAAGCCAGTTGAACCCGGTGTGTTTTTACCAGCGCCACAATTAGGCCCCGATGATATTAAGAAGTTGATGGAGATAGGCGAGCGATATGGTCAGAAGTTTTATCCGCCGGATTATTTGGACAAATAGACTATTGTATCATCTGTTCTCGGGCAATCCATTCCGCTTTATCATTTTCAAATTGAATTTTAAAAGCATTAATCATTGCTAGATAATCTAATGTGGAAAACTGAAATGAGGGAACTTTTTCAAACCATCTGACGCTTGATCCGATAAATTCAGGTTGATGGTTTTGTGAAATATCCAACCCCATCTTATGCCAAACTATTGTATCGTTTAAGCATTCAATTTCGGCAACGACAATCGTACATGAAAAATCACGATCATCTGGACACATTAGGATCGGACATACCGTTTTAGCATTTAGTTCGGGTAAAATTCGCCTCCACACTACTTCGCTTTCCGCCTCTATTTCCATCGAGAAAAGCAATGTGGGAATAGTACCTTTATATGCTTCCCCTGGATAGAGAACTTCTAAGTACTCATCTAAAAACTGACCGTCTAAACTAATATTTAGGAAATCACTATATATCTGATAGTCGCTTTCATCAATTTGTGCTACTATGTGATTCATCCTTGTAAAAACTTAAGTCAACTTTTATCTAATATGAAGCTAATTTAATTGAATAGATTAGCTTATTTGATACAGTATCAGAATCCTATTTATCTCTACTCAACAACCCCTCTGCAAATTCCTTCAAATATTGTTTACGTTCCATTGGCAGATCGATCGATTCAAGCGCTTTAAATGATTTATCTGCATAGGTTTGCATCGCTTTAACCGCATTTTCCCTGATCTGTAGTTTATTGTAGATTGCGGTTACTGCTGCAACCTTTTCAGCGGCATCGAATTCCTTAAGAGAGATCCAATGGTTTAGTTCGTTTTGGCTTTCAGTGTCGGCTGTTTCAAGGGCTTTAATTAGCAGGTAGGTCTTTTTGTTGGCCATAATATCGCCGCCTACCTGTTTGCCAAATTTCTCGGGATCGCCGTAAACATCGAGGATATCATCCTGGAGCTGGAAGGCAATGCCTAATTGTTCGCCGAAAGTATATAGCAGCTCTGCATCTTTGCCGGTAGCGCCACCTATCAAAGCACCAATTTCCAACGCACCGCCCAAAACAACGGCCGTTTTCAGGCGGATCATTTCTAGATACTCATCTATATGCACATCGTTCTGCTGCTCAAATTGCATATCAATCTGCTGGCCTTCGCAAACGGCAGTAGCGGTTGTATTAAAGATTTCTAATACGGGTCGCAGAATGTTGTTATCAACCTGCATCATCAGCTTATAGCCTTCAATCAACATGGCATCTCCAGATAGGATGCCCACATTGGGATTCCATTTCTGGTGCACCGTTTCACGGCCACGGCGCAGGGGGGCGTTGTCCATAATATCATCGTGCATCAGCGTGAAATTATGGAACACCTCGATAGCAAGGGCAGGGGGGACGGCTGATAGCACGTCGCCGCCAAACAAATCGCAGGCCATCAACACCAGGGCAGGGCGAAGGCGCTTGCCGCCTATGGATAAAATATAAGTTATCGGCTCGTATAAATCCGCCGGATGCGCAGGGTAAGATAGTTTTTTGACTGCCTCGTCTATAATGATCTGCAGATCTTTTAATGTAGTCATATAATGCTTGTAGCCTAATCAATCACCAAAGAAAAATCGATCTGTTTCTTGGTCAGATCAACGGTTTTAACTTTGATGCGTACCTCATCGCCCAGCTGGTAAACCTTCTTTTTACGCTGGCCGATGATGGCGTAATTTTTCTCGTCGAGTGTGTAGAAGTCATCTGATATATCGCGCAGGCGTATCATACCCTCGCATTTATTTTCGATGATCTCTACATACATTCCCCATTCGGTAACACCGGATATTACACCGTTAAATATGTTGCCGATCTGATCTTTCAGATATTCGGCCTGTTTGTATTTAACAGACGAACGCTCTGCATCAGCCGCTTTCTTCTCCATCTCCGAACTGTGCTGGCAAAGTTTCTCGTAATGGTCTGCATTGGCCGATTGTCCGCCATTTAAATAGTGGAACAGCAACCGATGTACCATCACATCAGGATAACGGCGTATAGGGGATGTAAAGTGTGTGTAGTGGTCAAAAGCCAAACCATAATGGCTCGAAGTTTTGGTGGTATATATCGCCTTAGCCATCGAACGGATAGCCAGGTGTGTTAAAACGTTCTGTTCTTTTTTCCCCTCCACATCATTCATCAGGTAGTTTAAAGATTTAGCAGTCTCTTTATCCGAGCGCATGCTAATCTTATATCCAAACCTTGCCGCAAAGGTAGCAAAAGATGCCAAAGCATCGGGCTTTGGTGTATCATGGGCGCGGTATACAAATGTATATTTATGTTTGCCTTTGCCCATTTTGCTTACATGCTCGGCAACTTTACGGTTGGCCAGTAGCATAAAATCTTCAATGAGTTTATGTGCGTCTTTACGCTCTTTCACATAAACACCAATAGGTTTGCCATTATCATCGAGCTTGAACTTAACCTCTGTAGTTTCGAAGCTGATGGCCCCATTTTTAAACTTACGGTCGCGCAGAATGTGGGCGAGTTCATTAAGTTTTAAGATCTCGCTGATATAGTCGCCCTGTTGGGTTTCTATCACTTCTTGAACTTCTTCGTAAGTGAAACGGCGGTTAGAGTGAATAATCGTTTTACCAAACCATTGTTCAACGATATTAGCTTTCTCATCCAATTCAAAAACAGCGGCAAAGCAAAGCTTATCTTCATTAGGGCGAAGCGAGCACAAGCCATTAGAAAGGCGCTCAGGCAGCATTGGTATCACACGGTCTACCAGGTAAACCGAGGTGCCGCGGTCGAAAGCCTCGCGGTCTAAGGCCGAATCAGGGATAATGTAATGGGCAACATCAGCAATGTGTACCCCGACTTCGTAGTTGCCGTTTTCCAATATTTTAAAGGAAATGGCATCATCAAAATCTTTAGCATCAAACGGGTCGATGGTAAAGGTTAATGTATCTCTGAAATCCCGGCGGCGTGCAATTTCGTCAGCGGTGATCACATCAGAAATAGCCTCAGCTTCTTCTTCAACCTCTTTAGGGAATGATAATGGGAAACCATACTCGGCAAGTATGGCATTCATCTCCGTATCATTTTCGCCTTGAGCACCCAATACCGCTTTAATACGGCCTATAGGGTTTTTAGCGTCAGTTGGCCACTCGGTTATTTCTGCAACGGCCTTAATGCCATTTTTTGCACCATTAAGCTCATTAAGCGGGATAAAGATGTCGTGCAGCATCTTACGGTCATCGGGTACGAAAAACGCGAATCGTTCAGATAGTTTTACTACTCCGGTAAATTCGGTTTTAGCGCGTTTAATGATCTCTATAACCTCGCCCTCTTTACGGCGGCCTTTACTTTTGGCGTAAACGTAAATTTTAACACGATCGCCATTAAGGGCGTTGCGCAGCTTGCGCGGGGCGATAAATATGTCGCTTTCGCCAACCTCATCGGTTATAATAAATGCCGAACCGTCGGCCGTCATATCCACCTTACCTTCAACAAACGTTTTAAGTTCTATCAGCTGGAACTTACCGGGGGCGGTTTCTTTTAAAACACTTTTAAAAACTTCATCCTTCAGAATCTCCAGGATTATCCCCCTCGAATCGGGATCGTTGATATTCAGCGCAGCAGATACCTGCTTATAATTTAAAGGCGTATTGGCGTTTTTCTCAAAAACATCAAGTACTAATTGGGTTAGTACGTGCTTAACAGAATTATTACTGTTTTTCTTTTTAGACATTGATGTATGTATTGGGCTAAGATAGGGAAAAGAGAATCAAGAATCGAGAATCAAGAGACAAGAAGAGTGAATCGGGAGTCAAGAATCGGGAATAGAGAAATAAGTCCCCCCAATTGCCTTAATTCCTGGCTTTTGTTTCCTGCCTCTAAACAAAAACGATCATTTCTTCCGGTATCAATTCTTCTCCGCGGAAACGTTTCAATAATTGTGCCGTCGCTATCACGTCTTTCTGACAATAGGTGCTGATACGATCTAATTGGTTGTCAACCCAGTACACATGACCTACCATGCTGCCATCAATGTCGTCTTTTGGGGTCGGGATATTGAAAATTGCGGCTAGCAGGTTAAGTGAAGTGAAATTTTTATAATCACCACATTTCCATAGCTCCATGGTGTCGAGATGGTTAACCTCCCAGGGTTTTTTACCATGTAGGTTTAACTGCGTAGGCATCTTTACACCATTGATTAACATACGACGGCAGATGTATGGAAAATCAAATTCCTTAGCATTATGACCGCATAATATCAGATCAGACCTTCTGCCATTTAGCATGGTAGCAAACTCCTCTAACAGTTCCTTTTCACTGTGCGAGGCAAATGATTTTACCCTAAAGCCGTTGCCGCCTGTGAACATGCCTACCGAAATACAGATGATTTTACCAAACTCGGCCAGTATGCCTGCGTTGGCATAAAAATCTTCGGCGGTTTCTTCTTTACGCTGATATTTGGTTTTGGCTGCCCATAGTTTCTGCATTATCGGCGGCAAATCATCATGACTGCTGTGTTGTGGAACAGTCTCAATATCAAGCACCATAATGTTATGCAGATCGTAATTTTCGAGCATGGGAAATAGGAGGTTGTGTAGGCTGGCAAATTAGTAAATTTTGTTGTTAAAAACTGCGTAATGGGGCGAGGGCTAGCGCGCTTTGGAAAGCTCTTTACTGAGGTTTGGCATAATTTTTATAATTTAAGCCCGTATGGCATAGCCATATTTAACAAATATCATCTGCACGTTAATACATATCTATGAAAATAAACAAATTATCAATCGTAATACCTGCTTATAACGAAGGCAAAACCATACACCTGATATTAAATAAGATTAAAGCAGTTGAGCTGATTGATGATATTGCGAAAGAAGTGATTATTGTTAACGATTGCTCTAAAGACGACACAGAGGAAGCGGTTGCCCGTTACCGCGAGCAAAACCCGGAGTTAGAAATTATGTATTTTAAACATGATGTTAACCAGGGTAAAGGTGCCGCGTTGCATACCGGCATCGCTAAAGCCACCGGTGATTATCTGATTATCCAGGATGCCGATTTAGAATATGATCCGGAAGAGTATAACGACTTGTTAAGACCGATTTGCAAAGGCTTTGCCGATGTAGTTTACGGATCGCGTTTTATGGGTGCTAACCCACACCGTATCCTTTTCTTTTGGCATACCATAGGCAACCGTTGGCTAACCTTTGCATCCAATATGTTTTCGAACATGAACCTTACGGATATGGAAACCTGTTACAAACTGTTCGACCGAAAGCTGATACAGTCAATACACCTTACAGAAAAGCGCTTTGGCTTCGAACCGGAGGTAACTATTAAATTATCGCGTGTGCCTAATTTGCGCCTTTATGAGGTCGGTATTTCTTACTATGGCCGTACTTATGATGACGGCAAGAAAATTGGATGGAAGGACGGCGTAAGGGCTATCTACTGTATCCTAAAATACGGGTTGTTTAAAGCTAAGTAGGTTATAGTTATTAGGTAATTGAGTTATTGGTTTTTGAAAAAGCACACATACAACGTAATAACTCAATAACCAATAACTAACCAGCTACCTAATCATCACCCCTGGTTTATTAAGCACGGGGATGCGGATGAAGTTTGATTCTACTACGCTTTCGGGCAGGAAAATAAATTTTTTGTCGAAGATGTCGCGACCGATGTAATAGCTTAACCAGTACTCATTTGTTAAACCGAAGGTAGCTTCGTCTATCGGCTCAATAAGAGCAGATGCGTTAGGTTCTATAAGCGGGATCATATGGCGTAGCACAGAGGTTTTTACGTGCTCGCCGTTTTTTTCTCCGTAGCCTTTTGAGGTAACCAATACGTTTTCAATTGGTTCATCTTTCAGGTTGATCACATACACATACCAGATCTTACTTTCAACACTTTCTTTTTCGAGGGCAACTGCAATGGCTATATCTTCAACTATATTACTGGGCAGATCTTTTTTCATAGGTATAATTGCTTTCGCTTTATTAATTATTTGTAGTACCGCTATTATGGTTCTCCAACAACTTTAACGTGTGTTGCATCGAACTATTGTCGGTCCAATCGCCATGACCCGGAATGATGGTTACAGCATCCGGATAGCGTTTAATCAGTTTCTCTATACTTATTGGCCACGCCTTCAAGTCAGCTTCGGCTATGTTGCCTAGTGAGTTGGCATCGGTGCTTTTGATAATACAACCGCCGAAAAGCACTTTTTGCTTCGGAAACCAAACCACTTCGTTGTCGGCAGTGTGGCCCGCGCCGGGGTAGTAAACCTCTATAGGAGTATTTCCAATATGCAATACAGTATCGTTCTTAAACGTTTGTGATACTTTGGGATAGCCCTCGGCCAAAGCTTTAACACTTGTAGCCGCAGATGCATAAGTTTTTATTCCCTTTACCTGAAGCGCCCTAATGCCGCCAATGCGGTCATCGTGATAATGGGTGCTTACACAAAATAATATCTTTTGGTTTAGGTTTTTGGATACCCAGTCAATCAGCTGATTCGTTTGATCATCATCCCAGGGAGTATCAATCACTGCAGCGCCTTTCGGTGTGCTTAGTAACAAGCCATTTCCGCCAACTACTGAGCCCTTGAATACACCGTATGATTCATACACATAAAAGCCATTACCCAAAGGGGTGACTTTTATGTGTTGCTTAGTTTGTGCAAGGCAACAATTGTATAAGAAACAGAAGCACAGTATAAGCCGCTTCATAGGCTTTATTTTTTCTTAGCAAATTTTTTACCACCAGCTTTTTTAGGCTCTTTCTCCATGGCATCGGCTAATGCTTTGCATTCGTCGTAAGTAAGTTCTAAAGGTTCTTTACCTTTCGGGATCTTAACGTTTAGCTTACCAAATTCGATGTAAGGACCCCAACGACCATTTAAGATCTTAACATCAGGATTCTCGTCAAACGTTTTCATTAGCTTTTCGGCGTCTTTTTTACGCTTTTCGAGGATGATATCTATTGCTTGTTGTTCGGAAACCTCTAACGGATCAACGCCTTTCGGTAGCGAGTAAAACGCACTGTTATGACGAATGTATGGGCCGAATTTACCAATGGCGACAGTCATATCTTTTTCTTCGAAAATACCAGCCTTTTTAGGGAGTTTAAATAGCTCTAAGGCATCTTCTAAAGATATGGTTTCGATCATTTGCCCTGCTCTTAAGCTGGCGTAAACTTTATCTTCATCGTCATTTTCGCCAATTTGTACAAATGGACCATAACGACCAATGCGTACCGACATGCGTCTGCGATTCTCAGGGTGCACTCCCAAATCGCGCTCGCCGCTTGCACGGTCGGCGTTTTGGATGGTAGATTCAACTTCCTCATGGAAAGGGTTGTAAAATTTGCGGATCATATCGGTCCACTCTTTTAAACCTTGTGCAATCTCATCAAACTGCTTTTCTACGTTGGCGGTAAAGTGAAAGTCTACAATGCCATTAAAGTGCTGTACTAAAAAATCGTTTACCACCGCACCAATATCTGTCGGGAACATTTTACCCTTTTCGGCACCTGTAGTTTCGGTTTTTTCGTCTTTAGTTATAGCGCCGTTTTTCAAAGTTAATACCCTGAAATTACGTTGTTTACCTTCGCGCTCTTCCTTAACCACATAACCCCGGTTTTGGATAGTGGAGATAGTAGGAGCGTAGGTTGATGGACGGCCTATGCCTAATTCTTCTAATTTTTTTACCAGGCTTGCTTCGGTATAACGTGCCGGTGGGCGAGAGAAACGCTCGGTAGCCGTCATGTCAGTTAACGACAGTTGCTGTCCTCTCGTTAAAGGAGGCAATATTGCGTTGGCATCATCCTGTTGGTTATCCTCATCCTCATCAACCGATTCGAGGTACACTTTTAGGAAACCATCAAATTTCATTACCTCACCGTTCGCAACCAGTTCTTCGGGACGGGTTGAAATACCAATACGGGCAACGGTACGCTCAAACTGGGCCTCGCTCATTTGCGATGCAATGGCCCGTTTCCAGATCAATTCATACAAGCGGCGTTCAGAAGGGTCGCCGTCTGTAGTATGTTCGTTGAAATAGGTAGGTCTGATAGCCTCGTGAGCTTCCTGCGCACTGGCGGCCTTGGTTTTATATTTTCTAAGCTGATGGTATTGCGCACCATAAGCCTCATTAATCTCTTTAGCGGCTGCATCTAAAGCGGTATCCGATAAGTTTACCGAGTCGGTACGCATATAGGTGATCTTACCAGATTCGTATAGCTTCTGGGCTACCGACATGGTACGCGATACCGAGAAACCTAACTTACGGCTGGCTTCCTGTTGCAATGTCGATGTAGTAAAAGGTGCAGCCGGCGCTCGTTTGGCTGGCTTCGTTTCTAACGAGTTGATGTTGAAGTTGGCGGCAATACAATCCTGCAAAAACTTCTCGGCATCTTCTTGTTTGGCAAAGCGTTCGCCTAATTCGGCTTTAAAAGCTTCACGACCTTTACCAAAAATGGCCACGATACGAAAGGCGGCTTCTGATTGAAACTTATTGATTTCACGCTCGCGATCAACGATCAATCTAACGGCAACAGATTGTACCCGACCGGCAGAAAGTGATGGCTTAACCTTCTTCCATAATACCGGAGAAAGCTCGAAACCAACCAGCCTGTCTAACACACGACGTGCCTGTTGGGCGTTTACCAAATTATAGTTGATAGTACGTGGATTTTCGATAGCACGCAGTATGGCTGGTTTGGTAATTTCGTGAAATACAATACGTTTAGTGTTGTTTTCTTTCAATCCTAACGTCTCATACAAGTGCCATGATATTGCTTCTCCCTCGCGGTCCTCATCGGACGCTAGCCATATCATTTCTGCTTCTTTAGCTAACTTTTTAAGTTCGCTTACCAGCTGCTTTTTATCGGCTGGTACTTCGTATTTCTGTTTAAAATCGTGTGCTATATCTATGGCATCTTCAGACTTAACCAGATCGCGGATGTGGCCATAACTCGACTTTACAGTGAAGTCTTTGCCCAGATATCCTTCGATGGTTTTGGCCTTAGCCGGTGATTCTACTATGAGTAAATTTTTTGCCATTAATAGTCGATTTTCTGCAAATAAACACAAAGGAAAATGAAACACGAATTTTGAGACGTGTTTTTAAAGAAAATTTATTTTTAACGATATTGTTTCAGGAGGCGTTAATTCCTACGAAAAGGCGGTGTAATTGTTACATTAAGAAACCACCACCAAGCAAGTCGTTTCCTTCGTAAAACACTGCCGATTGGCCCGGAGCAACACCCGATACGTTATGCAGGAAGTCTACTTTCATATGGTCGCCCATTTGCTGAATCACACTTTCGGCACCCGCATCTTTATAGCGGATTTTGGTAACCGCTTCTAAAGGTTGGTGTATGTTTTCGTATTTAATAAGGTTAAGATTCTTAACCCAGGCTTGTTTACGTTCTAATTCGTTTTGCGTACCTAGTACCACGGTATTGGTAGCAGGCTCAATACGGGTAACAAACATTGGTTGACCCAATGCAATGCCTAAGCCCTTGCGCTGGCCGATAGTATAAAAAGGGTAGCCCTGATGTTTGCCAACTACAGTACCGTCTTCTAAAACAAAGTTTCCGCCGCCTACACGTTCGTCCAGGTCTTCAACCTTGTGGCGTAAAAATGCACGGTAGTCGTTGTCAGGCACAAAACAAATTTCGTAGCTCTCGCTTTTATGCGCCAATTCTAATTGGCCCATATCCAAAGCCATCTGACGAATCTCGGCCTTTGTAAAACTACCTAACGGGAATTTGGTGCGAGCCAGGTTTTGTTGCGATACACCCCAAAGCACGTAAGACTGATCTTTGTTTTCGTCGCGGCCTTTTGATATTACGTAACGGCCGTTATCATGCTGACGGATATTTGCATAGTGGCCCGTAGCAATAAATTCGCAATCGAGTTTATCGGCACGTTTCAGTAGAGCATCCCATTTAATATGGGTGTTACATAAAACGCATGGGTTAGGGGTACGGCCGGCAAGATATTCGTCAACAAAATTGTCGATCACAAAATCACCAAACTCGTTGCGGATGTCCAATATATAATGAGGGAAGCCATAGCCAACAGCTAAAGCGCGGGCATCATTAATACTATCCAGACTGCAACAGCCAGTTTCTTTGCTGCTACCGCCAGATGAGGCATAATCCCAGGTTTTCATGGTAAGCCCGATAACTTCGTAGCCCTGTTCATGCAACATCACCGATGCTACCGAACTATCAACTCCACCACTCATGGCTACTAAAATTCTTCCGTGCTTACTCATAATAATAAAGTGCAAAAGTAAGGGTTTTAAAACGCAATAGTACTATCACACCGTCAGTATGAGGTAAAAACGTATTAATGTAAAGTTGACGTTTAATTAGTTCGGTTGGCTTATTTAGGAAGAATTTTATATAAAAAAGGGTGTTTTTCACCCTTGACTGGTAAAAAAACGAATATTAAAATTCACTTAAACTTCACTATTTGGTTACAATGTTTGTAAGAAAAACAGATATACCGAGGTGCTTTATACAAAGCAGTTTCGAAAATGTTTAATTTATTACAAAAATGATTTTATCTATTGTTGCGTGTTTGCCATGCCAATATATTTGAAATAAGACCTCCAAATAAATGAAAACTATTGTTTCACTAACTATCGAACAAAAACTGCAGTACATCATACTGGCAACCATTGTTTGCGTTGCCGTGGTTCATTACTTCGTATAAGTAATGTTGCAATAAAAATTACTAAGGTGTCCACCCTAATGGACGCCTTTTTTTATGATGCAAGTTTCGATACTCTCTACGTAAAAAATTAAGTATTTGTTTAGATAAGTTTTAATATTGTAAAAATTAAAACCGATTTTAAATGAATACTCCCGACCAAAATTTTGAAGCTTTAGGACTCGAATTGCCACCCGCACCTTCACCCCTTGGTGTTTACAAACCCTGTTTGGTTGATGGCAAATATCTATACCTGTCGGGCCATGGAACCGTGCAGAATGACGGTAGCCTCATAATAGGTCGCGTGGGTGAAGATATGGATATGGAAGAGGCCAAATTAGCCGCGCAACAAGTAGGCTTAGCTATGCTGGCAACCATCAAGAAAAATATCGGCAGTTTTGACAAGGTAAAACGGGTAATTAAAGTATTGGGTATGGTTAATTGCGTGCCCGAGTTTGAAAGGCACCCTTACGTTATAAACGGTTGCAGCGAGCTGTTTGCCAAAGTTTGGGGCACCGAGAATGGCATAGGTGTTCGGAGCGCGGTAGGCATGGGCTCATTACCAGATAATATCCCTGTTGAAGTGGAAGCTCTATTTGAATTAGCATAATTACTTATGCCTCAATGAATTGGTACGAAGTTAAGGACGTAGATCAGCTGGATTCGCCGGCGTTGGTGGTTTATCCGGACAGGGTGAGGCATAACATCGCGTTGGCAATAAATATGGCTGGCGATGTTTCGCGCTTGCGGCCGCATATTAAAACGCATAAGAATAAGCATGCCGCCCTGCTTCAGATAGAAGCGGGGATCAGTAAATTTAAGTGCGCCACAATTGCGGAAGCAGAAATACTGGGCATGTGTAAGGCGCCAGACGTTTTGCTTGCCTATCAGCCGGTTGGCCCCAAACTGAAGCGGTTTATAAGTATCATAGAGAAATATCCGGACACGCAGTATGCATGTTTGGTTGATAACCTTGCGGAAGCGGAAGCTATTTCGGTTGAAGCCTTGGTGCATGATATACAAATACCAGTTTATGTAGATCTGAACGTCGGCATGAACCGAACGGGGATTGCTCCGGGTGAGAAGGCTCAAAACCTTTATTTAACTGCTAATACGTTAAAAGGAGTAAAACCTGTAGGCCTCCATGCTTACGATGGCCATATCCACGAAGCGGATCTCGATATGCGGAACATGAAAAGTGAAGTCATCATTGCAGCCGTTAGAAAGTTGCAGGCTGATATTGTGAACGCTGGGGCAGATAAACCCGTTGTCATCGCAGGTGGCTCGCCAACGTTTCCGTTTTATGCAGCTCAGCCCGATGTAGAATGCAGTCCCGGTACTTTTGTTTATTGGGATGCCGGTTACCAGGAAGCTTTTGCAGAGCAACAATTTTTGCCGGCAGCTTTGGTGGTTACCCGGGTAGTGTCTTTGCCCGATGAAACGAAAGTTTGTTTGGATTTGGGGCATAAATCGGTGGCATCAGAAAGTCCGTTGGACAAGCGTGTACGTTTCTTAAATGCAGCCGGGTTAGCACCTGTAAGCCAAAGCGAGGAGCATCTGGTGATGGAAGCGGGTGCGGGGCATCATTACAAACCGGGCGATGTGCTATACGGCGTACCATATCACATTTGCCCAACAGTGGCCGTTTACGAACGTGCTATCACCATCGAAAATAATCAGATAACAGGCGAGTGGCTCAACGAAGCCCGCGACCGTAAAATAACCGTTTAATGTTTGTAGTAGACGCCCACCTCGACTTGAGTATGAACGCCATGGAATGGAACCGCGATTTGCGGCTGCCCGTTTCGGCCATTAACAAACGTGAGCAAGGTTTAGCCGATAAACCAGATCGTGCCAAGGCAACCGTGTCACTACCCGAGTTGCGGAAAGGCAACATTGGCTTGGTAGTAGCTACGCAGATAGCTCGCTTTGTGGCTCCCGGAAATAACCTTCCCGGTTGGCACTCACCGCAACAGGCCTGGGCGCAAACGCAGGGGCAGGTGGCTTGGTATAAAGCCATGGAAGCCGCCGGTGAAATGGTGCAGGTAAACAACCTCGAAACCCTTGAAGACCACGTAATGCTTTGGAACGATGGCCAACCAAACGAGCATAAACCCATCGGATATATCCTGAGTTTGGAAGGTGCCGATTCTATAATCGATGTTAGCTATCTCGAAACGGCCTGGCGCTATGGACTGCGTGCGGTTGGCCCTGCGCATTATGGGCCAGGCAGGTACGCGCAAGGTACAGATGCCACAGGTTTTATGGGCGAATCCGGCCATGCTTTGCTAAGGGAAATGGAAAGGCTTAACATCATCCTCGATGCTACGCACTTGTGCGACGATAGCTTTTGGGAAGCTTTAGACCATTTCAACGGCCATGTTTGGGCCAGCCACAATAACTGCCGGGCATTGGTTAACCATAACCGCCAATACAGCGACGAACAGATTAAGGCGCTTATTAGCAGGGGCGCAGTTATAGGGGCTGCATTAGATGCCTGGATGATGGTGCCTAATTGGGTTAGGGGGGTATCTACACCTCAGGGCATGAATTGCAATCTCGAAGTGGCCGTAAATCATATCGATCATATTTGCCAGTTGGCAGGTAACACACTCCACGTAGGTATGGGAACCGACCTCGATGGCGCGTTTGGCCGCGAGCAGTGCCCGTATGATCTGGAAGATATTAGCGACCTGCAGAAATTTATCGCATTGTTCGAAAAACGGGGATATAGCCATGCCGACATCCAGAATATGATGCACGGAAACTGGCTTCGGTTTTTACGAAAAGCCTGGGCTTAAACAAGCCGCCGGGTGGTGCATGGTGCAAAGTTCCACATGCACCACTGTGTTCCTACTTAAAAGTCATTTTTTAAGATTGTCGTTATCTATCTATTTGGTAGTTAGTAAGATAATTGTAATTGGTTATTCTGGTAAAACTGGTCGTGCACCAGTTTTAGAGACTTAAAAGTCATTTTCGGTGTCAATGTTCTGCCAGTAGAAAATTTTGTTATGGCCTGATTCTCTCTTTTGCTGACGGAGGAAGAATCTTCTTTATTAGAAAAGTATAGCTTAGAAGACTCTTCACTGTCGTTCAGAATGACAAGAAGTTTAAAGACCTCCTTTATAAATAACCCATTTTCTTCAGGTACGCAGCCCAAACTACATAAGCCTCTGGTTTAAGGTGCAACCCCTCAATAGTGTATTTACTATCCAGACGGCCTTCGCTATTCAAAAATAAGGAGTGGATGTTTACAAAGGTGTATTTGCCAACAGTAGCATTAGCTTTAAGCAATTTGTTAACGCTGATCACATGCTCCTGCTTATCGTAATGTTGAGGGAAACGATCGTGGGTTGGGTCGAGGGGTAAAATGCTTTGTACGTAGATTTGGGTAGCAGGACTTTGCGCGTGGATGATGTTCACAATCTTGAGGTAATTGTCGGCAATTACCGCATCCGGAATATCTTTGCCTATGTCATTAATACCCAGTAAGATGAATAACTTTGACGGTTTTCTGCGCACAATATCATTCAGCCTTTTCAATACGCCGAAGGTGATATCACCTCCGATACCTCTGTTTACAATGGTAGTATCATTCAGTACCTTTTTCCAGTCGCCCATTTCGGTAATACTGTTGCCGAGGAAAATTACGTGGCCGGTGGTAACAGGTTCCTTCGCAAAAACGTCCAGGCGCTGTTGGGTATGTTCGGGAATAAAGGGGATGGTATCGAACACATTTTGGTTGGTAACTTTAGTCTGCGCACTTGCCAGCATAGGCAAAAGCAAAAGAATTAACACGTATTTCATAACTCGTTTATAAATTGCGACACAATATACATACTACTATTATCGAAAACCAATGCTTATGAAGTGTATTCCAAAAATCGTTTTCATGGCCCTTTTATTTATTTGTGTAGGCCAATTGGCTAATGCACAGAAAATTATTGTAGCCACCTTTAACCTGAGATACGATAACCCGCGCGATACCGGCAATCTTTGGGTAAACCGTAAACAGGCTGCCACCGATCTCATCCGTTTTCACGAATTCGATTTATTCGGTACGCAGGAAGGGTTATTAAATCAACTGAACGATATTAACACTGCCCTGCCCGAATACAGCCGTTATGGTGCGGGCCGCGACGATGGCAAGGATGCGGGTGAACACTCGGCCATATTTTATAAAACAGATCGGTTTAAGTTATTGGATAAAGGCGATTTCTGGCTTTCACAAACACCCGAAAAACCTTCTTTAGGCTGGGATGCCACCTGCTGCAACCGCATCTGTACCTGGGTTTATTTGCAGGATAAACAGTCGGGTAAAAAGTTCTGGTACTTTAATGTTCATTACGATCACCAGGGTGTGGTAGCCCGCGAAGAAAGCAGCAAGCTTATTCTGCAAAAAATAAAGACAATAGCAGGCAACGGAATGGTATTATTAACCGGCGATTTCAACGGCGATTACACCACCGTCTGCTATCAACGCATCGCCAATTCGGGCGTATTGAAAGACACGCATGGGGAGGCAAAACACGCGTACGACAATAACACGTCATTTAACGATTTCGGTAAGCAACTGCAGGACAAAGAGATCATCGACCATATTTTCACCACCAAACAATTTACTGTTAAACGCTGGGGGATTTTGACAGATAGCTATCACGGCAAGTACCCGTCAGATCATTTTCCGGTTATGGCGGAGTTGAGTTATTAGGTACCTAACCATTCCGATGGCAGTCGGGATGGTAACGGAAGGAGGGCTTTTAACTTTACAAATAACACACCCCATGAATGGCAGTGCACATTGCATTGTCAGTGCTTCCCCTCTCGAGAGAGAATTTGTGGTGCGGTGAAAAATATCGGTGGCTTTAATTGGGGGGGCACTTTTCGCTAAAGAAAATTTCAGACCCCCAACGTTGTCATCGCACCAGTTAAACCTTATAAAGTCTTCAACTTCTGCATAAAAGGCTTAAACGCAGGTAGCAGGTCGCTAAATAATGGGTTGTCACGGTTTTTGAGCATTACCTCGCTAAACAATTTTAATCCAAGGGCAAATTCCGCTGCCGCGGCAGGGTCGTTAAATGGATCCTTTTGTTGGATGCGTTCTATAATGCCGAAGATCTCGTCGTGGTTTTCAAAGCTAATGTCTATTGGCGTTTTATCGCCGGGGTCGCCGTTAGCGTATGATATTTGGGTTAGTACTAAATTGTATTTATTTGCTCGTGTAGCCATGTCGTTTTTTGTTTATATCATAACGTCCCGGTCCGGGCTTTTAATACAATTTCAGCTACTGAATATTCCTGCTTTTGGTCGGTGTTGTCACCGTACCAGTCTATTGAATCCCGAGCATCTGCTTAATCCAGATAGGGATCAAACGCTTACGATCTTCAATCAAGCGGTTAAATTGTTCGTTATCTATCGTATTTGATTTAATAACTACCTCACGGCTAAAGAAAGGGAAAATGGTCATACTCATAATATTCATCATAATATGCACATGGTCAAAATCAAAATTGCCTTCTGCCTTAAGATCCAGTATCTGTTTGGCAAAAACAGACTTTTGCATGTTCAGGATATTGGTAACCATAGACGATTGTATGGCCCCAGACATTACCTCATTCACCATAAATAAGGGGAAGTCGAGGTTCTGACTAATCATATCAATATAATGCCTTACAAGTAATTCTATTTTTTCGGACAGGGTAGTGGATGGATTGTTAACCACGGGCTGTATCTGATCAAACAGCTGTTGTACTGTCTCGGTCATGATTAACTCGAACAATTTCTCCTTGCTGCGGAAATAGTAATTAACCAGCGAAAGGTTAATATCGGCCTCGGCAGAAATATCGCGCACTGTTGTAGCCGCAAAGCCTTTGCGCGTAAATACAGCCTTGGCTGCTGCCTTAATCTTATCTTCCGTGCTGATCTCTACTGTCGAACTCATCATTATCGTAATTATCTCCCAAATTTATGATTTGTGGAGATAATTACGGCTTTAAGTTTAATGCGTGTCTGCCACGGCTTTCATCTTTTTAAATGGAGCCAGGTAAAGCAACGGAATACTAAAGAGCATCATAATACCCACTATCCAGTAAGCATCATTATAAGTAAGCAACATGCTTTGTTTTACTACGGTACCCTCAATTGCTCCGTAAGCCATGCGCGTAGCGTCAGTGGCGCTTTTACCTTTCCCTATAAAGTTTTGTACCAAACCATTAAAGCGTTGCACAAAGTAGGGGTTATAAGCATTGATATTAGTAAGCAAATTGCTGCGGTGCACTGCCTGGCGGATGTGAATTAGGGTAGTTAAACCTGCTATACCGAACGACCCGCCTAATTGGCGCATCATGTTGTTTAAGCCAGCACCCTGGCCAATTTCGGCTCCTTTTAAGCCCCCGATGGCAAGGGTAGTAAGCGGTACGAACAACAAGGCCAAGGCCGCACCCCGAATAGCCAGCGGCCAGAAGAAATCGCCACTACCGATGTTTAGCGTTGAATTGCTTAGCATTAACGAAAATATGAAGAACAAGATCATACCGCCGGTTGCCAATATCTGGGCAGGTACTCCCTTGTTGAGCATAACACCCATTAGCGGCATAATAATAATGGTAACCACGCCACCCGGCAATAGGATAAGCCCGGTTTGCTGTGCCGAAAAACCAAGTAAGCTCTGTGCAAATACCGGGAAGATAAAGGTAGAACCATACAAACCTAATCCTAACACAAAGGAAGTAACCATCCCCGCCGAAAAGCTGCGGTGACGCATGATCTTGAAGTTTACAATAGGGTGATCTGTGCTAAGCTCGCGCCAGATAAACAACAGCGTGCCGAATACGGCCAATACTGTTAATACAATAATGTAACCGGTAGAGAACCAATCTTCGTCTTCGCCTTTTTCTAAAATGGTTTGCAGACTGCCTACAGCTACAGCCAATAAGCCAATGCCCCACCAGTCTATGGGCTTGTCGCGGCCATCTCTAGGTGTTTCGGGTACAAACATGTACGTAAAGGTGGCTGCGAGTGCGCCAACGGGCAGGTTTACGTAAAATATCCATGGCCACGAGAAATTATCAGTAATATAACCACCGATAGTAGGGCCCAAAGTAGGGCCTACAACTGCGCCCAAACCAAATAAAGCCGTGGCTGTACCCACCTGGTCGCGCGGCCAGGTGTCTAATAATATGGATTGAGCAGTAGAAAGCAAACCGCCACCCGCTATGCCTTGCAGTATGCGGAAGCTTACCAGTTCTGTTAATGTATGCGCGTTACCACATAAAAAAGAGGCAACAGTGAAAATGACTATTGAAGCCAGAAAATAATTCTTTCGCCCAAAGAAACTACCCAGCCAGCCCGACATAGGTAATATAATAACGTTAGCCACGCTATACCCCGTTACTATCCAGGCAGCGTCTGTTAACGTTGCCCCTAAATTCCCCTGAATTTGCGGTATAGATACGTTTACAATGGTGGTATCAATAAGCTCCAGCAAGGAAGCTGTGATAACTGTGATGGTGATAATCCACTTTTTGAAGCCTGTTTCAGCCATGATTTGATCTGTTAATAATAAATTGAACAGTTGTTTAAAACTGTGTGTCAAAATTATTAATCATTTGATTAAATCAGTTGTTTAAATTGATTGTTTGAAATAAGTTGACAGTTGCGTGAGAAATGCAGTTCAACAAAAAAGCCCTTTGATGTATCAAAGGGCTTCAGCAATAGGGATATGTTTTTTTACAGGTCGTCCCTGTCTTTTAATGCCTTAACCATTTCGTCACTCAGCGGGTCGCTGTACACACCGTAACTGTTTACCAATACGCCTTTAGTTTCACCGTCGATAGATGAAATGGCGTAAACCACAGCTTCGTCGTCGGGATTGGTGTCTCCTTCAAAACGGAAATGCCTGTCCACTACAAATTGTTCCGGATGCAATTTTACTTCATTACCCGCGCACGAAATACAATTTTCGGTCAGGTTAAAATCTTCGGTGTAGCCTTCGGTTCGTAATTTTTCAATAATTTCCGAAAGGGTGGTCATAGAACTCATAGCGATAGTTTTTTATAGTTGAAAATGTATAATGCAAGATACGCTTAATTGTTTTCTATTGTAAAAACTGAAATGCAAATATGAGATAACGCGGTAAAATGAAGATGCGATTTGCGCCTGGGAGGTGATTTGGAGAGGAGCAATGAGCCGGCGAAAGGCAGGGGGAATAATGTTATACAAATACCCGGTTTTTGGCCGGGTATTTTTTAGGGACAAAGGGTTAGGCGCTCTTTTCTTTCCGCAGAAAGCGGCTAACCACTTCAATAAAAACTTCTACTTCGTGTTGCAGGCCGTTAATGCCCTGCTTGTAAAACTCCGACAATGTATTTTCACTGTTGCGTTGTGGCTTTTGACGGTAGCAAAGCAATATGGCATTGTCTGTACTCGAGTGGATTACAATCTCTTCTTCATTGTTCCAGCCTAAAAGATCGAGTGCTTTGATTAATTCGTGTCGTTTACGATTAAGTACATTTAGGGCGAACGCATTGCTTTCGCTATACGCGTATGAACTCAAATTTTTGATCCGCTCCAGGAGCTCTTCGAGCAACCCTAACAGGTGCTTGGGGTCAGGAAAATAATTCATAGATGTTTAGATAAAAATGTCCAATAACAACGCTTTTAAGTCTACTAAAATTGTATGGTTCTACGTAATCTTAATGTAATTGGTTTCGTTTATTTATTAATATTTTCTTTGATGGAAATATATCTAACAGTAAATCAATGTTATGTAAACTATAAAGCACAATATAGCCCCTCACCAATAGTGCGTTAAATCAAAAAATACAAAAAAATTACAATTGAAACGGCGTTTTTAGCCTGGATTTAGGCTCGATCAGTCTACTTTACCAGTTGCTCAAAATTGCTGCTGGCCTTAGCATATTCGCTAAGTAGCTTAAACTGATTTCTCGCCCGTTTAAGGTTATGGCCCTCGTATTTGGCTCCGTAGTAACTGTCGTTATTCAGAAAGTCGGTCAGGAAACGGAGAGCTTGCATGTAGATCATCATTTGGCCAGAGAAATTAAAGTTTTTCAGTTCGGCAGGGATTAGTATGCTGCCCATTTCCGAAAGGTAGCCATGGCAAATGGCACTAAATATTTCCGGCCGGATATATACCTGCTCCAGGTCGGTTTCTTCTTCATTAGCAGGCGAAAGGTAGGTGCGCATCATGTCGCCAACATCACTTAAATAATAGCCGGGCATAATGGTGTCAGGGTCTATTACGCACAAGCCGTTTTGCTCGTCGTCGAACAACACGTTGCTGATTTTAGTATCGTGATGGATAACCCGTAATGGGATCGCCTGATCAGCAATTAATTGGTTATATACTTGTACAATGTGCTCAAATTCATGCGCTTGTTCTATTTCTGCGGATGCCTGTTTCTGGCGTAAGCTATCTGCGTTTTCGCAGGCTGCAATAAATTGCTGATAACGCAGGTTGAGGTTATGAAAATCGGGAAGGGTATATTTTAGCCTGCTGGCATCAAAATCTTTTAGTAGGGCTGTAAACTTGCCAAACTGCTTTGCTGCTTCAAAAGCCTGCTTCTCGTCGCCAATAACGTCAACCGTGTGCGAGCCTTCCACGAAAGGGAACAGCCTGTAAATATTACCCAATGGCGATTGCATCAAGGTATCGCCTTTTAAGGTTGGTAGCGGCGCTACAAAAAGGTAGCTGGGGTGAGTTTGGTTAAAGTAGTCCTGCAGTTGCTTTAAGTTGCAGACAATATCAGCTGGCGCCTTAAATACCTGGGTGTTAACCTGCTGCAAAATATACTGCTTTCCATTGCCAGATACTTTGTACGTATGGTTAATGAGGCCCGAACCAAATGGTTCTACAATGTATTGGGTTGGATTAAGGCCAAAGCCGGCTAAAATGTAATTGAGCATAAAAGGCAGGATTGTATACCAAACATACTAATACGACTTCAAAATTGGTGTGAACATTTTGTGAATTTTAATGATTTATAAGGCCGAATCATTATTTTGCCGCCGCGTTCCCATCAATCAATTACGTTTTTCGATAATACAACAACAGCTACAAAATGGAAAGAAGAGAGTTTATTAAACAAAGTTCGATAGCGGCGGCCGGTTTTGCCATACTACCTACCGGAAGCCTTTTTGCTGCCAATAAGGACAAAATTAAACTGGGCTATATCGGCGTTGGCGAGCGTGGCCGTAACCATATTGCCGAAGGTTTGCTGCGCGACGATGTTGAAATAGCTGCCATTTGCGATATTCAGGAATCATCGCTGCAGTTGTGCCGCGAACAGATTAAGGCATCGGGCAAAGCCATGCCGCAGGAGTATACCGGTGGGCTGGATGCCTATAAAAAACTGTTGGATCGTAAAGATATTGATGCCGTAATTATTGCCACGCCATGGCAGTTTCATCACCCGCAGTCTATCGATGCCATGAACGCCGGTAAGTACGTGGGCTGCGAAGTAATTGCGGGCCTAAGTATGGAAGATCATTGGGATATTGTTAACACCTCTGAAAAAACCGGTATGCCCTACATGACGTTAGAAAATGTTTGCTACCGTCGCGATGTTATGGCTGTGCTTAATATGGTTAGGCAAGGCCTGTTTGGCGAACTGGTGCACGTAGAAGGCGGCTACCAGCACAACCTGCGCGATGTTTTGTTTAACGATGGTAAGCACGTTTATGGCTATGGTGTGGAATTTGGGCCTAATGCACTGAGCGAAGCTCAGTGGCGTACCCAATTTAATATAGATCGCGATGCCGATATTTACCCAACTCATGGTGCAGGGCCAGCTATGCATTATGTAGATATTAACTATGGCAACCGCTTTACCAGCCTGGTATCTTTCAGTTCGAAAGCAAGGGGACTGGCTGCTTATGTTGAAGAAATGGCGCCCGGTAATAAAAATGCCAAGATCAATTATAAAAATGGCGATGTAACTACCACCATGATCAATTGTGCTAATGGCGAAACCGTATTGCTTTCGCACGATACGCATTTGCCAAGGCCTTACTCGTTAGGCTTTAGGGTGCAGGGTACAAAAGGTATCTGGATGGATGTGGCCAAGAGTGTTTACATCGAACATCAATCGAAAAAGAACGACGTTTGGGATCCTGTTGCCGACTGGTTTACCAAGTACGACCACCCGCTTTGGAAAAAGTACGAAAGCAAAGCTGAAGGCGCAGGGCACGGTGGTATGGATTGGTTTGTATTTAATGCTTTTGTTGAATCCGTGAAGCAAAAGAAACAAACGCCGATAGATGTCTATGATTCGGTTACCATGAGCGCTATCACGCCCTTGTCCGAAAAATCTATCAAAGAGGGTAATATGCCTCAACAATTCCCGGATTTTACGAAAGGCAAATGGAAAAACCGCAAGAATACCTTCGCGCTTGACGATAGCGGTTTTTAAGACAGAAGACTATATATTTAACAAAGCCCGGTGCCCTAACACCGGGCTTTGTCGTTTCACATCAAAATGTGCAACATTCTGGTGATTGTGAAAGTATGCAGGCTGGTGGTTAAGTGTCTAAATTAGCTTCAAGGGCACAACTAATTAGAATCCGAAAGTGCGCCGAATACTCCAAAAATTAACATTGGCTCACTTGTATGGTAAATTTAAATCGCCTAGCTTTAAATAAATCACCTGCTAACCACATGAAATTCAGCCTTATACTGCTATCCCTCTTTTTATTTTGTATACCTATATTCGCCCAGCAAACAGATATTGCCGGGGTTGATAAGGACACCATCACCAACTATTCTGCCTATAAGCGCTCCATCGGCTTTTCGGGTTTACTGCAAACCCGGTTTGTTAATTCACTCACCAGCGATGTGGATGTTAACGGCAAAAATTTCAACGAAAACTCGGATAGCAAGATCACCAATACCTTTCTGCTTAAACGTGTACGTTTTATGGTGAAGGGTACAGTTAACGACCACTTTTCGGCCAATCTGATGTTCAACTTTGCCGAGTTTAGCAGTAACCCAACCAACAAGGTTTTAGAGAACGCCTACGTTAAATACACGCTTAATAAACATTTAAACGTGCAGGCGGGGCAATTCAGGCCGTTTTTCGGTATTGAAGACGCCATGCCTGTAGATGTGATCCGTACGCTCGATTATTCCAACCAATACTATGCATTCGGTGCAAGTGGCTGGCAAAGTTTCCAGGTGGGTCTATCCATTTTTGGCGACATAACCGGCGAAGGGCAATTGCCGGTTAGATATTACGCCGGCGTTTATAATGGCAACAACCGTAACCAACCTGTCGATAACGACAATCAGAAGAATGTATATGGCCGGCTCGAGGCCACTATAGGTAAAACGATGATAGTGGGTATTAACGGAGCTTTCGGCAGCCAGGGCAATGGTGGGGGCGACGCCTGGGGGGCAGATGTGATAGGTAAGGCAAAAATCAGTACCAACTGGCAGTTCCTTTTCGGCACAGAGTATAAAAACGGTACAAATCTGGCACTTTACAATACCTATACCGTTCCGCGGCCTCCATTGTCGCAGGTACGGATGCAGGGCATTTATGTGTTCCCTATTATGCGCTACTCGTTTAATATGCCGAGGGTACGGGCTATTGAGTTTTCGTCGCGATATGAGTATCTCAATGAAAATTACAAGTTCGATAGCAATCCGCATCAAACCATTATCCCCAACGTATCCCTCGTATTTGCCGACGATTTTTACGCCGTGGTACAGATGGGCGTTTCTATCGATATGTATAAAAACGATATCCCTTTAACAACCACATACTCGCACAACCTCGGGTACCTGCAATTACAGGTGCGCTTTTAATATAAAAACCTTTAACTATGAAAGAGATTAACCTGCGTTCGTTGGCCATTACAGCGGTAATTGGGTTAATAATCTGGTTTATTCCGGCTCCCGAAGGGGTGAAACCCAATGCTTGGCACTTGCTGGCCATATTTGCTGCAACCATTATCGGTATTATTTTAAAAGCCGCTTCTATGGGCACCATGGCCATGATTGGTATTACGTTGTGTGCCGTTACGCAGGTGCTGGCACCCGGTAGTCCTTCAAAATCCATCGCCAATGCATTAAGTGGTTTTGGCAACTCTACGATATGGCTTATTGGGCTGGCCTTTTTTATTGCGCGCGGGTTTATTAAAACAGGTTTGGGTACGCGGCTGGCCTACAATTTTATCCGCATCTTCGGCAAAAGCTCGTTAGGGCTGGCTTATGGCCTTAATACTGCCGATCTGATCTTGGCACCTGCAATTCCCAGTAACACAGCAAGGGCAGGAGGTGTGATATTCCCCATTATGAAATCTATTGCGGTTAACATGGGTTCTGAACCCGAAAAGCCCGAAACCCATCGCAAAATAGGCGCCTTTTTAACGCTGAGCAGCTACAATGCCAACATGATTACCTCGGTGATATTTTTAACCGCTACCGCAAGCAATCCCATGGCGCAAAAATTTGCTAAAGATCTCGGCATCACCATAACCTGGAGTAGCTGGTTTATGGCAGCAGCAGTGCCCGGCCTGGTTTGCTTTTTATTAGCACCGTTATTCCTCTACAAATTTTATCCACCCGAACTCAAAAAAACCGGCGATGCACCTGCTATGGCTGCTGTGAAATTGAAAGAAATGGGCGCCGTGACGGTGCAAGAATGGTTAATGGTGGCCACCTTTATCATTCTGCTGGTGCTGTGGATTTTCGGTAACCTGTTCGCAGTTGATGCCACAACCGGCGCTTTAATAGGCCTTTGTATTTTATTACTCTGCGGCGTGTTAACCTGGGAGGATGTAAAATCTGAAAAAGGGGCTTGGGATACTATCGTTTGGTTTTCGTCATTGGTAATGATGGGGTCGTACCTCAACTCGCTAGGTTTTATTGGTTGGTTTGGCCATTTGGTGGGGGCAAAAATGTCGCACATGAGCTGGCAAACGGCATTTCCGATTATCATACTGGTTTATTCTTATTGCCATTACATGTTTGCCAGTGCAACCGCACAGGCGGCAGCTATGTATTCGGTGTTTTTGGCGGTAGGTATTTCGGTAGGTGTTCCGGGAACTATGCTGGCTGTATTTTTAGGGGCCTGCGCCACGTTAATGGGTTCGCTCACCCACTACGGCCACGGACCAGCGCCTATATTTTTTGGAAGCACTTATGTGGATATGAAAGACTGGTGGAAACAGGGATTCTTTATCAGCGTACTGTTCCTGCTTATTTGGTTTGTTGTGGGTGGTTTATGGTGGAAGGTAATCGGTTTATGGTAACATATAGCTAAACAGCTTTCCAAAATTTATGAAAAATAATATCTACTTATGAAGACAAATTCGCTACAATATAAACTCTGGATGTCGGGCACCGGGCTTTTTCTGTGCTTCTTCCTGGTAATTCATTTGCTGGGTAACCTGCAACTGTTTTTGCCGCCGGATAGGGCACGCGAGCAATTTAACTGGTATTCGCATTTGTTGGCCGGCAATATCATCATCGAAATTATAGCCTATGTTTTGTATGCATCCATCATCGGTCATACCGTTTATGCCATTATACTTACCGTCAAGAAATCAAAGGCTAACGGCACTAAATATGTGTACGATAAGCGCGGAGTATCCAGCGTATGGTACAGCCGAAACATGGGTTTGCTGGGTACTATCATCTTCCTGTTTCTTATTATCCATTTTAAAGATTTTTGGTATCAGTACAAGTTTACCAACCTGCCGCTTGATGCTAAGGGAAATAAGGACTTGTACACCATTGTAGAAAAAGCCTATCAGCAACTATGGTATGTTTTGGTATACGAAGTTGCCCTTATAGCCCTCGGTTTCCATTTGCTGCACGGCTTTTTTAGCGCGGCACGTACGCTGGGTGTGTTCCATCCCAAATATGTTAGATGGGTAAAGGTAGTGGGCTGGGTGTATACCACGGTTATTATACTGGGCTTTATGGCAATGCCTGTTTATGTTTACTTAAATAGCTTGTAATGATGTTAGATGCAAAAATTCCGGCTGGTGACTTGGCCGATAAGTGGGATAAGTATAAAGAACACGCCAAGCTGGTTAACCCGGCTAATCGTAAAAAGCTGGATGTTATTGTGGTAGGCACGGGGTTAGCCGGCGCATCGTGCGCGGCTTCATTGGCCGAGCAGGGTTATAGCGTAAAATCATTTTGCTTTCAAGATAGTTCGCGCAGGGCCCATTCTGTAGCCGCACAGGGTGGCGTAAATGCAGCCAAGAATTATAAGAACGATGGCGACAGCGTGTACCGGATGTTTTACGATACCATTAAGGGAGGTGATTTCCGCTCGCGAGAGGCTAATGTATACCGGTTAGCGCAATGCTCTGCTCAATTAATAGATCAGGCTGTGGCACAGGGCGTGCCTTTTGCAAGAGAGTATGGCGGGTATTTAAATAACCGATCTTTTGGTGGGGTACAGGTGTCGCGCACGTTTTATGCCAGGGGACAAACGGGTCAGCAACTTTTGTTAGGCGCATATCAGGCACTGATGCGACAGGAAAGCCTGGGTAAAGTAAAAACCTACACCCGGCACGAAATGCTCGAACTCGTAGTGGTTGATGGTAAAGCCAAAGGCATTATCGCCCGAGATTTACTTACCGGGCAGATTGAGCGCCACGCCGCTAACGCAGTAGTGCTGGCTACGGGTGGGTATGGCAAGGTTTATTACCTGTCTACGCTGGCTATGGGTTGTAATAGCTCGGCTATATGGCGGGCGCATAAAAAGGGGGCATTTATGTCGGGGGTAAGCTGGATCCAGTTTCATCCAACCTGTTTACCGCAACTTGGCGAGCATCAGTCTAAACTAACGCTGATGTCCGAATCTTTGCGTAACGATGGCCGCATCTGGGTGCCAAAAAAGGCGAGCGACGAGCGCGAACCCAAAGACATTCCGGAAGAAGAACGCGATTATTACCTCGAACGCAAATACCCAGCATTTGGTAACCTTTCGCCAAGGGATATCTCCTCCCGCGCTGCCAAAGAACGTATTGACGCAGGTTGCGGAGTTGGGGCGATGAAGAATGCCGTATGCCTCGATTTCTCTAAAGCCATTAAAGAGCAGGGTAAAGAAAAGATCAAAGAAAAGTATAGTAACCTGTTTACCATGTACGAGAAGATCAACGGCATTAATGCTTACGAACAGCCTATGCTAATCTCGCCCGCGGCGCACTTTACTATGGGCGGCCTCTGGGTAGATTATCAATTAATGACCACCATCCCCGGTCTGTTTGCCTTAGGTGAAGCTAACTTTGCAGACCATGGCGCTAACCGATTAGGGGCAAACTCCTTATTGCAGGCCTGTGTTGATGGCTATTTTGTTGCCCCGTATACTATACCTAATTACCTGGCAGATGAATTGAAGGCTGAAAAGGTGACCACAGATCACCCGGCGTTTGAAGAAGCAGAACAAGTTGTTAAGGCACAATTGGACCGATTCCTGCAAAGCAAAGGAACGTTGTCAGCTGATTATTTTCATAAGACACTAGGTAAACTCCTTTACGATAAATGTGGCTTGTCGCGTAGCAAAGAAAGCCTGACACAAGCCATAACGGATATCAAACAGTTGCGCGAATCGTTTAAAAATGATCTTAAGATAACGGGTGACGGCACCGTAAACAGCGAATTGGAAAAGGCCGGCCGCGTGACTGATTATCTCGAATTAGGAGAACTAATGTGCTATGATGCGCTAACAAGAGAAGAATCATGCGGGGCACACTTCAGAGAGGAATATCAGACACCAGACGGTGAGGCCGTGCGTAACGACCAGGATTTTTGCTTTGTATCTGCCTGGGAATGGAAGGGCAGTGGAGCAGAAGAGGAACTGCACAAAGAGCCGTTGGTTTTTGAAAATGTTGAACTTGCTGTACGGAGCTATAAATAACCTAACACTAAAACGATTTGACAATGAGATTGAAGTTGAAGATATGGCGTCAGGAAGCAGCTACCCAACCGGGAGCAATGGTTGATTACATGCTCGATGATGTATCGGAGCACATGTCGTTTCTGGAGATGATAGACCTGCTGAATGAGACTCTGGTGGGTAAAGGCGAGCGCGTAGTTGAGTTCGATCATGATTGCCGCGAGGGTATCTGCGGCCAGTGTGGTATGATGATCAACGGGCGGGCACATGGGCCGCTACCTAATACAACTACCTGCCAGCTGCATATGCGCAGTTTTAAAGATGGTGACACGATCTACATCGAACCTTTCAGGGCAGCCGCATTTCCAATAGTGCGCGATTTAAAAATAGATCGTAGCGGATTTGACCGTGTTATACAGGCAGGCGGGTTTATATCTGCTTCGACGGGACAACCGCCGGAGGCTAACAGCATCCTGATATCGCATGATGTAACCGAAGCAGCCTTTGACGCCGCAGCATGTATTGGCTGTGGTGCATGTGTGGCTACCTGTAAAAACTCAAGTGCAGCTTTGTTCACCTCTGCTAAAATAACCCATTTGGCTTTGCTGCCTCAAGGCAAACTGGAAGCTGCGGACAGGGTGGTAAACATGGTAGATCAGATGGAAGCAGAAGGTTTTGGGCATTGCTCTAACACAGAAGCCTGCGAGGTAGAGTGCCCGCAATCTATTTCGGTGCTACATATTGCCCGCATGAATTTTGAATATAATAAAGCCCTGGTGATGAAACCATAACTTAAAAATTAGCATGCCTTATTTACAATTAGAAGTAACCAAAACCTATCCAACTGCTGTTAAGCAGGAATTAGCCAAGCAGATGGGAGAGATCTACGCCCGGATAATGAACGCAAGTGTTAAGCGTATAACCGTAACCATCCGTGAGCTGGGCGAAGGCAGCGTTTGGCGTTGCAGCGAAGGCGAGCCTTACCCAGCCGCAATATTGATGTGCGACATCAGAGCTGGCCGATCTGTAGAAGTAAGAACAGAGCTATCAAAGGCCCTCGTCGCGGTGATTAATGAATTGCTCCAACTGGAAGTTAATGCCCTCAATATCGAATTTACCCAGCACACCGGCGACGAGATGTATCATCAGTGGATGGGCAGTTTCAGCAACGATTGGTCGCCCGATGAAATGGTGTAATTATAAGTTGCCTTTCTTTAATTCGTCCGCGGCAAAATCAACTGCACGGGCAGTAAGTGCCATATAAGTTAACGATGGGTTTTGGCTTGCCGACGAAGTCATACAACTGCCATCGGTAATAAATACGTTTTTGACGGCGTGTACCTGGTTGTTGCCATTCAACACCGAAGTTTTCGGATCGCGGCCCATGCGGGCTGTTCCCATTTCATGTACAGTAGAACCGCCTGGTTTGCCATAGTTAAAGGTATCGATATCCTTAAATCCGGCAGCATCCAGCATTTCGCCAGAGGTTTTGCGGATATCCGCCATCATCTTATTCTCATTGTCGCGGAAAGAAAAATCGATATTGATAATAGGCAATCCCCATTTATCTTTTTTATCGCTCAGGCTTATCTGGTTATCATGATAGGGTAAACATTCGCCCCAACCGGCCATCCAAACTGTCCATGGGCCAGGATGCGTAAGTTTCTTCTTAAAGTCGGCACCAAAGCCGGTAATGCCAATCGGGTCGCGCCATTCGGCGCGTTCGCCGTGGCCTTGTATGTTGTAGCCGCGGGTATAATCCAGTCCGTCGCCCGGTTTCAAGTTGCGGAAACGCGGGATCAGGAACCCGCACGGCCTGCGGCCCTTGTAGTAAAATTCTTTATAACCACTATGCACACCATGCGCCCCTGCAGATGAGTGGTGATCCATCAGGTTATGGCCAACTTCGCCGCTATCATTACCAAAGCCGTTAGGGAAACGGTGTGATTTTGAATTAAGCAATAATCCCGCGGTAGCAATGGTAGATGCATTTAAGAAAACCACTTTAGCATGGTATTCAAAATGTTCATTACTTAGCGTATCAATAATGCGTACACCCTTGGCGCGTTGCTTTTGCTCATCATACACTACATCAGCCACAACAGAGTAGGGCCTGATGGTGAGGTTACCGGTTGCCATAGCTGCGGGTATGGTTGAGCTATTGCTGCTAAAATAACCACCAAAAGGGCACCCGCGCGAGCAGAGATTACGGTTCATACATGGGCCTCGGTTGTCCCAGCCACGGCTCAGGTTGGCTACGCGGGCAATGGTAAGCAGGCGGTCGTGGCCGCTTTTGCGCAGGGTATCGTCTAAATGTTTTTCAATGCAGTTAAGCTCCATAGCGGGCAGGTACTCGCCATCGGGTAATTGCGACAGGTTTTCTTTTTGACCGCTTACGCCTATGTAACGTTCTACATACGCATACCAAGGGGCAATATCTTTATAGCGAATAGGCCAGTCTACAGCAATACCTTCTTTAGCGTTAGCTTCAAAGTCAAGGTCGCTCAGGCGGTAACATTGCCTTCCCCAGGTTAACGAACGGCCACCCATGTGGTAGCCTCTGTACCATTCGAATGGTTTTTGCTGAATGTAGGGGTGTTCTGTATCATTTACAAAAAAATGCGCATTGCCCTGGTCTGTTCCTCCCGACTGTATCGGGCTTTCTTTAACAAATTGTGGGGTATTGTTAAGCCTGTATTCAAAATCCCAGGGATTGAGGCTGGCTGTGGGATAATCTTTAATGTGTTCTACGTTGCGGCCACGCTCCAGCAGTAGGGTTTTTAATCCTTTTTTGCAGAGTTCCATAGCTGCCCAACCACCACTAATGCCCGAGCCAACTACAATTGCATCATAAGTTGCGTTAGCCTCTGAAGTACCTGTTGTAAACATAAATTTATTTAGTGGCCCAAGCCTTTTGATTTGGAGTAATTGGAATACAAGCCTGAAAAGTTACGGGGATATAATCATATGCCATGCCTTTGGTTGCACCCAGCATCGATGTGCAATAACCTTCTACAGTAAGGTCCCTAAGTTTTACGAAGAATGGCACACCCAGCAGCTTTTTATTGATCTTGTTAATAATATTAATGCGGTAAGTAGCCCTCGACTCAAAATGCTTTAATATGTCGGTTCTTTGCGCTTCGCTGCAGCTTGTAAATGGCTTGCCATAACTGTCTGTGCTATACTTTTCCAGGCCAGACAATCCCCTCAAGAAGTTGTGTTGAGTTTTTGAATCTGTGCAATCACGAATCATCTTGATGATAAAGTCTTCAACTCCGGCATCTTTAGCGCCCGGGGTGTCAGTACGGGGGATAATTGTGTCAGCCAGTTCGGCCAGTAACAATTTTTTATGCGGAAGTTCGTTAACGCTGATCTCCTCCGGGAGCGATAACTTAAAAACAGTACCCGAAGAAACGCCAATACCGGCAATTAATAACAGATTTTGTATAGCTTTTTGTCTATTCACAGCGAAAAATAAAGTTAGATCTTAGTACCGTCTATTAAGCATTCAGTTTAATCATTTTGCCTCAATATAATACATTCGAGTCATTTAGTAACGAAAATGTTACTTTTTCGGATTTTATGGCAACTTTATGATTTAAGCTTGCGTACACATCTACAGAAAGCGGAAAGGGGCGTATGAAAATCAAATTCTACTCAATTTTAGGGGCCATTGCGTCAGTTGTAATTCTTACATCGTGCAAAAAGGCCGAAAGCATTAATCCTGTTACAGATAGCATTACCACAACAATTGCAGCAACAACACCAGTTACAGGCAGAACATTGCCGGTTGGTAAAGGCTCCGGGTCATTGCTTATTGATGGCAATACCATGGGCCTCAAGTGTAATGATCTGATTAGTGTAAAGAGCGGCACATACAATAGTATCGACGTGCAAAACATTAATGCTGGCTGCCCAATCTATATTAAAAACAGTGGCCTGGTGCAAATGGCGGGCAACTGGGACCATATGCATATTACCAACGTGAGCAACTTAACTATTGCAGGTAATGGCACCGCTGGTATTGATGATGGTTTTGTATCGAGAGATAATCCATCGTACCATTCCATTACCTTAATTGGTACCACACGCAATTTAACCATCCAAAACTTCTCTTTTAATAACATTGGTAATATCGCCATCTATAACAGTGGCACTATCAAATACACCGGCTTGGCGGGGTCTTATACCGATGGTTTGAAGCTGCTAAGTCTCGACTGCACCAACTCGCAAATGTTTATGCAATTTGGTGGCGATGCGGTGAATGGTGTAATAACCGGGCTGATCAAAAACCTGGAGATTGCAGATGTTAATTTTTCGAAATCGGATTGCGGGGTGGTGTTTTTTGCAGCCAACGTAGATGGTTACGACATCCACAACAATACCATTACCGATGTTAACCCTACTAACAATAACCATAACGGCATATTTATGATTAAGGGTAGTGGTTCTTTCCACCATAACCTTATTAAAAATCACCAGGGTAACGCCATCCGGGCCTGGATCCGTAGCTTTGGTACTACGCCTAAAGATGTACTGATCTATAACAACGTGGTGGTAAATTCGCGCAAGTATTCCGCGTTCGAGGTGCAATCTTTTGCATCAGAAATAATGCCGGGGATAACTACTTATGCCAATGCCCAAATTTACGACAATACCTGCGGCAACCTTAATTTAAGCAAAGACTGGTATGGTGTTGTTGTAGATGTGTATGATTTATTTGGCGGCAAGTGCGATGTTTACGACAACGTAGGCTTTAACTTCCCGGCGCCAAACCCAAATAGTTATATCGTTAATCAGCAGGCTACAACGGTGCCTACGGTTAGCAATAATATCTACTTCACCACTTCAGATGCTGCCGGTATTCCAGATGTTAATGCCCTAAAGGTGGTTCAATAGTATTTAGCTATAAGTTGTTGTAAAGCAGTTAGATTGGTTTATAAATTGGTATATTGCTTATACCAATTTTAACCCGAAATGGAGAATTATAACCGGTTGTGGCGCTTCTTTTTTGCGGTTGCGTTAATAGCTATTGCCGTACAGCAATTAATAGTAGGCGACATAAGGCCAGTAATTATTCCGCCCGCTTATCCGCTATGGCTTCAGCAGGGGAGACTGATCTTTACCTGGGTGTTAAGTTTACTAATGATTGCGGCATGTGTGCTTATTGTTTTTGAGCTGAAAGCTCATGCCGCGTCTATTCTATTAGGGTATGTGTTGCTATTGTTTGTATTTACCCTTCAATTGCCTTACCAGCTGGCGCATTACCCGGGTCATTTGGGCGTGTGGACAGATCCACTAAAAGAGCTCAGTTTAGCGGGAGGTGCATTTTTAGTCGCAGCCTCCTTACCCCAATATTATGACATTCCCACACCGCTTCGGATTTTGAGCGCCTTAGGCAGGTGCTTTTTCTGTGTAACAATGATCCTTTTTGGCATAGATCATTTTTTATATCCCGATTTTGTGAAAATGCTGGTTCCCGAGTGGCTGCCCGGTAACCTTTTCTGGACTTACTTTGCCGGCATTGCATTGATGCTGGCAGGCATAGCCATAATAATTAATGTTAAAACAACACTGGCTGCAACGCTGTTGGGTATAATGATATTCCTTTGGCTTGTTATGCTGCACATCCCACGCGCCATTGCCGACCCTAATACCGGCCATGGAAATGAGTTGACCAGCGTGTTTGAAGCCCTTGCATTTAGCGGGATTGCTTTTTTAATAGCAGGAAGCCATAAAAAACTATCAATATCAAAACGGTACCATTAAAACATCACCCATGAAAAAACTAATCCTATGCTCGTTTATCGCCTGTGTAATGTTTGCCTGTAGCAGCGCAAAAAAGGCAAACCCAACAGCCGCGGTGTCAGACACCACCAAGGTAACCGATACTACCCAGCTGGCAGGTAGTTGGGAACTTAATTATGTTGCAGGATCTACAGCTGTAGATAGCTTATATCCCACAAAAAAACCGGTGATCAACTTCGATATGGCTGCCAAGCGGGTGAGTGGTAATACAGGTTGTAATAGCTTTAATGGCCCGTTAATGGTAACCGGCCATAAAATAGATTTTACCGGGCCAATGGCATTAACCAAAATGTTTTGTACTGGGCAGGGCGAAACCGTTTTTTTAGATAACCTCAAAAAAGTAAACACCTGGTCGGTAAGCGATGGTAACACGCTTAATTTTATAATGGGCGATATAGCCATAATGCGGTTTACCAAGAAGTAATTATTTCGGGTTAGGCACCGTAAACAGTCCACCAATCCGTAACCTTAAACTTGTATTTAAGAACCTTATTTGCGTTTAAGCAATTCACCACTTTGCTGCTGATCAGCTCGTCTTTAAATTGTGGAAGCTCTGCTCCAAAGTGTTGGGTTGCCATTCGATAGAAGTCGGCTTTATGCGGATGATCTGGCGAGCACGCATTAAATACATGTCCGTAGGCTTGCTTTGCGATGAGGCTCAATGTGATACAAACTGCATCATCCAAATGAATAAGGTTAACGGGAGACTGCCCATTTGGTATGTCTTTTTTACCGGCGAAGAATCGCCCGGGATGGCGATTAGGGCCAACCAGTCCGCCAAAGCGGATGACTGTGATTTTAAACCCGGAAGCTTGTTGCAGAAGCTTTTCCGCTTCGTACATTATCTTACCCGATTCCGTATCGGGTTGAGGAATAGTTTGTTCATCTACCACGCCTTGATCATCACCATAAACACCTGTGGAGCTGATGTAGATCACTTGAGCAGCCTGATGCTTTTTAATGACTTCTATCAGCCGCTCTATTTTCTGTATAAAATCGTCTCCACTAGTTTTACGAATATTTGGAGGTATACTGATGATCAGTACATCACAATCAAAAAAATCAGGATCGTATGCTATCCCTTCAGCGCTTAGGTTTATGAGGTAGGGCTTTATTCCAATGGCGGCAAAGTCAGTAAGTTTTTCTGAAGAGGTAGTAGAGCCTTTTACTGTAAAACCTTCTTTTAAAAGCGCCAGGCCGAGCGCTTTGCCGTACCATCCGCAACCTAAAATGCTAACCGTTTTCATCTGCAGCTAAGGTAATTTATGTAGATCAAAGCTTTGCCTGCTTTTTGCAATTTGTAAAAATGTTATGCGGTTAGGGTTTATAGCGGCTGGTAATTATTGTACCCCCGGCTCAATTTTATAAATTAGGTACATGAAAACCACAAACCACTATTCGGCCCGCAGCATTTGGAAAAAAACCTTGCCGCTTGTTTTGGGCGTAACACTTTGCAGTAACATCAGCTTTGCACAAACAAGCAAATCGGAAGTTATTGACGCCATTGTTAAAGAGGAGAACAGTAACTCGCAATTAGAAAAGTTAGCGCACGAGCTTTTTGACGAGATTGGCCCGCGCCTGGTGGGTACGCCGCAAATGAAACAGGCCAACGACTGGGCCGTAGATAAATACAAAAGCTGGGACATACAAGCCCATAATGAAAAGTGGGGCGAGTGGCGCGGATGGGAGCGTGGGGTTTCGCATATTGATATGGTATCGCCGAGGGTAAGAACTTTGGAGGCGACCCAACTTGCCTGGAGCCCGGGTATGGGTAAAAAGACTGTAACTGCCGAAGTTATTATACTGCCGGATTTGGCCGACTCGGCCGCTTACGCCGCATGGATGCCAAGCGCCAAAGGAAAATTTGTGATGATTTCTATGAACCAACCAACCGGTCGCCCGGATTATAACTGGCAGGAATTTGCGCTGAAAGAATCATTCGATAAAATGAAGGCTGAGCGTACCGCGATGACCGACGCATGGAAAAAGCGCATTGCTAAAACCGGTTACACTACCAAAACCTTACCGGTGGCTTTAGAGAATGCGGGTGCGGCGGGGATATTAACCAACACCTGGTCGGCCGGATTTGGGGTTGATAAAATATTTAGTGCATACACCAAAAAAGTGCCTACTGTTGACGTTGCTTTAGAAGATTACGGCTTGCTTTATCGCTTGATTGAATCTGGCGGCAAACCGATGATCAGTATGCACACAGAATCTAAGGAACTGGGTGTAGTATCAACCTTTAATACCATTGCCGAAATTAAAGGCACCGAAAAACCCGATGAATATGTGATGCTATCAGCTCACTTCGATTCGTGGGATGGCGGTACCGGTGCAACCGATAATGGTACAGGTACGTTGACTATGATGGAGGCTATGCGCCTGTTAAAGAAATTCTATCCACATCCAAAACGCACTATACTGGTGGGTCACTGGGGTAGCGAAGAAGAAGGACTGAACGGCTCACGTGCATTTGTAGAAGATCACCCGGAAATTGTGAAGAACTTGCAGGCTCTATTTAACCAAGATAACGGTACCGGTCGTGTGGTAAACTTATCGGGCCAGGGTTTTGCTGATGCCAAAACCTATTTGGGCCGTTGGTTAGAGGCTGTGCCAGATACTATCAAAAATCGTATTAAAACCAACTTCCCTGGTCAACCGGGTGGTGGCGGGTCCGATTTTGCTTCGTTTGTAGCTGCCGGTGCGCCGGGCTTTTCGTTGGGATCGCTTAACTGGTCGTACTTTAATTATACCTGGCATACCAACCGCGATACTTATGATAAGGTGATCTTCGACGACTTACGCAATAACGCGATGTTAGCAGCTATAATGGCCTACATGGCAAGCGAAGACCCGGAGAAAACTTCAACCGTAAAAACCGAAGGCATTAAATGGCCGGTGCCGGTTAAGGCCATCCGCAGGGGAGGACTGGACGGGAAATAGTTTCCGGGAATCAAGAATCGAGAGTCAGGAATCAAGACACGCTCATAAAAAAAGCCGCTTTGAATATTCAGGGCGGCTTTTTGAGTTTATTTGTCCTCTTTTATTTTGAGTGCCTGCTCCTGGTATATTTCATTAAGAGCGTTGGTGTGATCTGTCAGAAACTTCAGTTGTTCTTCTGTGTAAGTGGAAAACAACTCTGCTACTACGGTACTCAGCGCTGCGTAATGTATTTTGGCATTAGTGTGTTTGTCGGGTACAAAGGTTACAATTACCTTACGGCGATCGGTTGGGTCGGCGCTACGTTTTACAAAACCGGCCTTCTCCAGTCGGTCTATTACATTAGTAATGGCTCCGGTAGTCAGGCGGGTGGCCTTTGCCAATGCCCCTGCGGTTGATGGCCCCATTTCCTGCAGAAAATCCATGCACTCGGTGTCGGTTACATTTAGCCCAATGTCTTGTGCTATCATATGTTGTAATATTAACGAGGAGCGGGTAAATTTCCTTACGGCCCACATCAGGTCGTAAATACTGGTTGGATTTTCTGTCGACATATCTGATTTTCGTGCGTTAAACAAATATCAGATTTTTAAGTATCTTAACCATTAAGATATTCTATTTCAATATCATTTTATTAAGCGTTAGCCATGCTGCGGTCCTTAGTATTATATAATTCTTCAGGGATTTCGCCCAGGGTAGAATAATGGATTTTATCACCCAAACCATAGAATTGTTGAAAGCTCATGATAAGGGGCCGCCATTTATCAGGGTCTATACGGTCAGGGTTTCCATCTATTAATATCTGCTCGTCGATGTGTACTTGCTGAATACGCAGTTCGAATGTGATTATTTTGCCACGCATGTCGGCATCATTTTCAGCAAGGCCATGTGTGGCTTCCACAACAGCTTCCAAATGTACCGGGCATTCTTGTACCCGATAGGCGTTAACCGTTAATGCTGATAATCTGCTAAGGTTGGCTATGCCGAATTTATCTTCTTCAAAACGATAGCCCTTTAGTCGTTTGCCTTCAGGAACGGGGTCTGTGCCGGTAGTTTTCGCAAGGCGATTTACAGCCGCTACCTCATTAACAGAAGGAAGGTTTAAAACGCATTGACGGGTACGCAACAAGTTTTGAGTAGTTTGTGATGCCGCCGCCAAGCCAATAACGCAACGCCAACCCAGCCAAAATATAGACGACATAGGAGCAAGGTTATCCGTAGCGTTTTTATTTTTAGTGCTGATGATTACTACCGGTGTTCCGAAATATAAAATGGAGGGCCTTGATGTGATGTGCATGCAATCTTATTTTGTTGAGAACGAAAGTAGATCGCCGCGTGCTAATACAAAACCCGATTCTTGCTGTCTTGAGATAGAACTAAATACTGGTTATGTCATAGTATTGTCTGCAAACTGTCCTGATTACTACGCTTTATTTTTAATATTTAAGACAATATCATACACAAAATAGGAGTATTTGTAGTGAAAATCTTGTTTTAAAGCAAATAAATGGTTATGGTATACATCTTGTATTGTAAGTGTTATAAAACATTAATTAATCAAATTTTAACACATTTAAAAACAAGTCATGAGATCTTTATTATATATCATCGCTGTTATCCTGGTTATCGGATGGATATTAGGTGAATTTGTTTATTCAGCTGGCGGTTTAATTCATATCTTATTAGTAATTGCTATTATTTCGCTAATCCTGGGTTTCCTGAGACGAGATACAGTAGTATAAATTAATTAGAACAGCTATATTTTTTTTAGCCAGGTTATAATGATAGCCTGGCTATTTTTTTGAAGATAAACCTTTTTACGAGATGCGATTTAATACGAGCTGTTTTGTATTTATGCTGGGGATGTATGCTTGCAGTACGCCTAACGATAAACCATCGAGCGAGGATGTTGGAACGAAGGATGTTGCTAACGCAGTTTATAATCATCCTATTAATCCACTTAAACCTGGTACTGCAAATGCGCCAATTAACATTGTAACTGGTGCTACCCAACCTGCCGAACTGGTAAGCTTTGCGCGAACACTTGCAGGCATCCCATATAAATATGGCTCAACAGACCCGCAATACGGGTTCGACTGCTCGGGTTTTATAAGCTATGTATTTAACCATTTCGGCATATCTGTACCGCGCAGTTCGGTTGATTTTACTTACGTAAACCACCAGATTGATGTGAAGGACGCCCAAGCCGGAGATCTGATCCTTTTTACCGGCACAGACACTACCGATCGTACCGTGGGGCATATGGGCATCATTATTTCCCCTAAGGGCGATGCCCCAAGGTTTATTCACTCCACATCTGGCAAGGCTTACGGCGTTACCGAAACATCCTTGTATCCAGCTTATCGAAGCCGCTTTGTGAAGGTTCTCCGCATATTCCCACAAAACGATAAATAGTTTATTTAGTCTATCTTCTTTTCGCCGGCATCAATCGCTTTAATAAAACGGATAAGGCCGGTCATATAAGTCTGCTGGTCGTCGTACATACTCATGTGGCTGCCATTGGCACAATATAGGTAACTCCCGTTTTGCACCTGAGTAGCTATCCATTTCATGTGCACCGGATCCATGGTGTCGTATTGTGCACCGATACTTAAAGTTGGTACATAAAGCTGTTTTAATTGGCTTTTAACGTCCCAATTAGCCAGTTTGCCCGATATGCCAAATTCGCTAGGCCCTTGCATGGTTACATAGAGCGACTTATTGATCTTTGCAAAAGAACGGTTAACAGGCTCAGGCCATTTATCAATCGGCCGGCGCAGGATATGCTTGGCATAATAATTCGGCATCAGCAAGCCCATATATTCGGGGTTTTCAAAATCTTTTTTGGCTTCAAGTGCGCGTATTTTGGTCAATACAACTGGGTCGAATTGTTTGGCGAGCACGCTATCGGCGTATTTACCATAATCGGGAGCGCTCATCATCATGTTAGAGATAATCAAGCCCTTTAAATTCTTTTGATATTTCAGTGCGTATTGCGCTGCCAGTATGCCGCCCCATGAATGGCCTAACAGATAAAAGTTGCTGTTATCCAGTTTTAAGGCCTGGCGTACTTGTTCAACCTCTTCAACGTAGCGGGGCAGGTCCCACATGGTTGTGTCCTTAGGGTTGTCGGAGTTGCCGGTACCTAACTGGTCGTAGTAAATAAACTCAATGCCCTGGGCCGGTAAAAAGCTTTCCATGCATTCAAAATATTCGTGCGTAGCACCCGGTCCGCCATTTAATAACAGTAATTTAATCTTAGGGTTATTTCCAAAGCGCTTGGTCCACACATTAAACTTGCCTTTTGGGGTGTTAATCTGTATCATTTGAACACCACCGGTTTTGATACCTTCGGTCTCATCTTTAAGATACTCGTTCTGTGGATTGTCTGATTTATTGAGCTGGCCGTTTTGCGTGCAAGCTGCAATTAAAGTACTGAAAGCAACGGCTGCTATGGGTATTAGTTTTTTGAGCGACATTGGAAAATTGTTTTAGTTGCAGGTAAAGCACGAAATTAACGAAAATCGGATATAATGATAGGATATGAGTGAAAGCTGACCTGTTATAAACAAAAAATCCCTCTGAGCTGGAGGGATTTTTTTTAATGAGTTATTTTTATTGACGATCAATTAGTTTTATAGAAATTTAGAATCGGGATATCAACTACCAGGGAAATGCTCCATCGGCCATAAGTAGATCCGGAAGTGGTGGCGTTAGTGTCAGTAAGATCTCTTAATCGAGGTCCCATTTGCCAGCCGGCATTAAGAGATACTGGTACCTTGGGTATTCCGAAAGACAAGAAAGCTCCCGGAGATACAATGTCTTTAAGCTTTATGCTAGGCACCTGCTCCGTTTTATCGTCTGCAAAACGGAATGCTACTGGCGCCCCTAAATCAATTACAGATAAGAAAGCTGATAAAGAAGCTGCCCCAGGTTTTTTGGGGCTCAGACCAAAATTGATGCTGAAGCCAATGGGAGCGGTTATGCCGTAGGCGTTTGCCTTATATTTATCATCCACACCTTTTATCTTTTCGGCTCCTAAATAGGGGCCTACGTAAGCATTAAGGGCAATACTAAAAGGAGAATGCTTTTTTAGTGAGGCACTGCCTACCGGAAGGGCGATGGCATCTATTGCTGCTTCAACATCGTCGGAGTTTTTGGCTTTAACCATGTTAGCCATAAAATTGCCGTATTTAGACAAAAAAGCACCAACCTGGATAGCGCCATCTTGTATAGCTACCTGATTGTTAGCAAAGTCGGCAGTACTGGTAGTTCCCTTACTGTTTACAGTTGCCAGTGCTTTAAAAGGGGTAGCTGGCGCCGTTAGGGTATCAGTTCTGTTGGCTATAGTAAGTTTGTTGCTATTAATTATTGTCGGCTGATCCTGCTTAATCTGCAAAAACTGCATGTATAGCGCAAAGGCATCCGTAGCGGAGGAACCATAGTTTTTTTGCGCTATATCCATAGCCAGATCATTGGCCTTTCGAAATGCCATAATATAGTCGGCCATTACAGGTTTAAATGATACCGATTTATTTATATACGGCAATGCGCGAACTTCGTAAACCTGTTGCAGTACATCGGCAAAGTTGTCGAACAGCCGATGATATAGTGCATCAGGCTCCTGGTTAGTAGTATTGTTTTTAATCTGCAGAACGCTTGATTCTACATTATGCGTAAGCTGCCCAAATTTCTGGATATAGGCGATGTATTTTTTGATGGAGTCGGTGCTAGCTGCAACAGGTTTAAGATATTCGGCCAAAGAATTATTAGCCGTCCCGAACGAAATCAACTTAGCTTTTTCGTAAATAAAACCGAGATAAAATTTTGCAGCAATAAATTCAGGGTCGTCTTTGCTGATCAACATTTTTAAGGTATCTGGTGTGGTCCAGTATTGTTTGCTGCCCCGCGCACGCAACGATTTTGAAAATAGCTGTATGGTGCTGATGGCCCCGGGAAATGGCTGACTTAAGCTGTCTACATCCACCTGCGGCAGTGTTTCGATTATTTTACCCGGATGAGTATCGTTGATCAATTCGCGGGCTACAAACAAACTTAAAAGTGCCGAGTATTTAACATCTGTGTGTTTGGCAAAATAGTCTTTAAAATTGCCCTCGTTAACAACCTTTGGCATGTTATCTAACAATAAGCTGAAATCCTGTTCAAATGCCGATCTAAGTGTGTTGATATAGTTAGAATATTGATAAATGTCTTGATCAATGCTGTTAAGAGTTTGAACCGTATTAGGAAATAGCAAGCTAATGTCTTTGTATTTGGGTTTGTTCAGCAGTTCTTTAAAATGCTGGAAGAAGTTTACCGTTAGCTCTTGTTTAGTTCTTTTAACCAGAAATTTAGCAATACCGTCTACAACGGTGGTTACGTCGGTGTTGCCCACACCGCTGATAAAGCCTGATAGGTTTACACCGCCCTGCGGGTTTGCAATCAATGCATCATATGTAGATAGGTTGTTTAAAACCGGGTTAATGAAAGGGTTGTTTTTCCAGTTATATGTTTCAGGATCGCCACTTTTTTTAGAGAGAGTGTAAATGTCGTTGAGCAAAGCGATTAAATCGGTTGTTTTACCTGCATTATAAAGATTGCTTGCGTAGATGGCATCATGAATTTCTATGCCGCGCATAGGTGATATTGTTTTATCAGGTGTATCATCTTTCGGCGCTGCCGTGCCGGCTGCGGTTTTTAAACCAGTTGTTGAAGTTGTGCCCGCAATAGTTGATGTTTTGTTGCTAATAGTTAGTGTATGGCCATTATAATTAATAATTACCGGCGTTTTTATAATAAATGGCAAGGGGGGTATGCCCCCGGCGGAACCTGTTAGTGTCCGCCCATCACTGGCCATGGGGAATGTAAAGGAGACTTGTTCTGCCTTAGAAAAGCTGGATTTTATGGTCTTCGCACCTCCCTCACCATCCGTAATTTTTATTGATGTTGCAGCTGGGTTTTTCAGAAATATCAGTGTTATATTTTTACTTAAATCGGCTTCATATTTATAAGTAGGTTTAGTTATCGTGTCTGCGTTAATGCTGATTGTAGTTTGGGCTTTACAAAGCCCGCTTGCCATGGCGAACAGCGATATTAGTAATGTTTTTTTCATATGCAATTGTAATTAGGTAGTTATAGTGGATTGAATTGAATTGAGTACACTAACCAAGCTGAGCGCATAGGAGAATTTATCATCGCCCGCAATGATCATCCCGATAGGATTGTTATTAGTATCATATACAGCCGAGCCCGAGTCACCTCCGGCTGTTAGCGTTACGTAAGTTACATCGTCGCCGTTAGTAGTTACATTTGATAGCACAATGAGGTTTATAACACCCAAAAAGCCTTCCGTATAACGAATAGGTATTTTATCGGTAACACAGTAATTTACGATTTTACCTTTGATCGTATTGCCGCCTTGTCTAACTACGGTCACTGTTTTCATCAAATCGGGTGCTCCAAGCACCCGTGGTTTGCCCGGTTGTATTGCATAGTTAAACGCATTATCTGCAGCGGTTAACAATGCCATGTCGTGGCTTATATCGCATTGGGCCCAAACAAATTGTGCCCCTGCAATGCCACCTACTTGTGCGGCAATGGGGGGGCTTATTGCTCCAAAAAAGTTTTTACCCGATCCGCCGACTATAACATGGCTGCAGGTTAGTAATTTTTTAACTGTATCCGGGCCAACAATACGGCAACATATAGTTCCCTGGTAAGTTGGGTTTGTTGTAGCATCTACCGTGTCGCCCTGGCTACTTAATACTTTAATAGTACCAATATCACTGATAATATTTACTGGGACACTCACTTTTTGCCCCGAATTTAATGTAGCTACCACAGATGGAGGGATTGTACCCGTGGCTGCACCCGTTAAATGTATCTCTATACAATCAACCCATTGCCCATTTTTAAGCATTTTGCCGTGCCGGGGAGGGCCAATCATATCGGGGCTGGTTAGTAGTTGTTGGTTTTGGGTAATGGCCGTATCAACCATCGTTGCGTAACTGGTTTTAAAAAACTCGTCGAACGATGCTATGCTGCCCTGGTTAAATGTATTCTCGTCTTGCAGTTTTTGCTTAACATCCCTAACCTGAAAAAGCGTTTCGAGCAGGTCGTGAAAAAATTTGGATCCGAATGTGAGAAAAAAACCGGTTAGGCCAAGTGATATCACCAGTAATAAAGTGTCCCAGAACCCGTCGTAGCTATCCCATTTTGGCTTTGTCCAAAAAAGTACATCTTTAGCATTTTCGGCACTAATCATTCTAAACAGATCAACCCGGAAAGTTACGGCAATGAATAAGCCGATAATAAAGCTAAGGGAGTATACTTCGCGTTCTATTATTTTTTTAAGCGGTACTTGTTTAAGCGGGGACTTTTTGCCGATGTTTTGCCAAAATTTTACGTTTCTTTTCGATAACCACATGCCCATTTTAAATGGCGCGTATTTTCTGATAAGCGCAGTTATTTTCTCAACAATTACACTGAGCATAAAGAGCACCATGCTAATGGCAATCAGGTCGTTCAAAAAATCTGAGGGAGGAGAAACACCGGCCACAGGATTTGTAACCAGACCTGGGTTCAACAAGAAGAGAGGTAACGTCGACATATTAAGATAAGGTTATAGTGGACGAAATACGACTTTAAGGCGTCATAAAAACCAGTATTTCAACGTAATTATAAACTATACTTAAATTTATACAATTAGCACGAAATAAGCTATAGCTAACGGATCGATATGCTTATATGTATAGGTATGAGATGGTAATATGAATTTAGTATAAAGATATGAAAAGCCAATACGAGGCTTTTTAACGATCAGGAATTGTGTAGAACTGTAAAGATAATCTCAGGGGAAAGTGTTTCTCAGTGAAGGAGTGTTAGAGTATTTTTAGATTGTCTGTTAGGAATTTGCCTTAAGCATTACTCGGCCTTTTTTAGTCAGAGAGTAAACTGTTTTTCGGGTTTTGGCATCTTCCGTAATATCAATCAGGGTATATGACTTCAAAGTTTGCAAATCTTCGGCACTTAGCCCTGTTGTAGCACCTTTTTCGCCGATGGCTTTGAGAGCGGCAACCACATCTTCGTGTTTCATAATGGTAAGTTAGATATTATGTGATAAACTATTGAACCGACCCAACGACAAACTGCCTTAAAGCAAAAAATCCCCTCATTGCTGAGGGGATTTTTGCATTTGAGCGAAAGACGAGATTCGAACTCGCGACCCCGACCTTGGCAAGGTCGTGCTCTACCAACTGAGCTACTTTCGCATTGGGAGTGCAAATATAGACAGAAAAGTATTTTGTGCAAGAGAAAAAATAAAATTGTTTTAAATACAGTTGTAAGCGACTGAACGCCAATTTAATTAAATAAAATCTACACATTTCGTTACACGCTCTTAATTCGCGAAGTCGCAATTCAGGTAAGCTGGGGTGAAACTGATAGGGCGATAACAAGCGCTGATTTAAAAGGGAGGAGGCTGGATATAAAAACATTTACCCTGTCTGGCGGTTAAAAGTACACGCATGTATTACAACCGATATTTTAATAATTTGACATCTATATACTTATTCACTTACAACCCAGGGCGCAAGAGAGTTGGTGCTACTTTAGTAAAGGTGCTATTGATAGCGTTATTTTCTGGGGTAAGCAGTTTGGCTTTTGGGCAGGTTAGTGCCCCTGTAGATTCGCTTAAAGAAGATTCGTTGCGGAAGACTAAGCCAGCCCCCGTAGAGAATATTAATAAACAATACGATTTTAACGACTTGGTGCGCAATATATTCCATCCTAAAAAGAAGGCTGATACGCTAAAAAAGAAATCGGGCATTACCATTATACCTAACATTGCGGCTAACCCAACTATCGGTGCACAAATAGGCATCAAAGCCGTTGCGGGCCGAAAATTAGGGAGTGATCCAAACACACTGTTGTCGGTTGCGGCAACGTCGGCATCTATCACAACAAAGGGGATCCTTTATTTTTATGTTAACCATAACGTGTTTACGCCTGGCAATAAATGGAATTTCCAGGGAAATATTGTGGCCGCAAAAACCGTAACGCCCGACTTCGGGATAGGCATTGGCAGGCAGATAGACAGTGGTGACCCTGCACAAAAGGCGCTTGCAGATCCAAGCCGAAAAGTTTACGTAATCCATTCGCAGTTTTACAACATCAGAGAGAAGGTTTATAAACAGATTGATAAAAACCTGTTCCTGGGGGCAGGGGTATCATTTGATATCCGCCGAAATATGGATTATAAGGATACCTCGGCTTTAACACCTTCTAATGTTTATAATGCCGAGCACGGTTTCCCTACTGATCATTACTCGGCCAATGGATTTTTGTTTAACGCAGAATACACTTCGCGCGATAACCAAAACCGTGCTTACAAAGGTATTTATGCCGACGTGGGCTTCCGGGTTAATCAAACCTGGATTGGTAGCACCAAGAGTTCAGTACAATTTACTACCGATTTCAGGAAATACATCAGCTTATCAGATAGCCACCCAGAGCACGTAATAGCTTTCTGGAATTGGGGGTCATACCTCATCAGTGGTAATGTACCTTATCTCGAATTGCCGGGTACCGGCCGCGATGGCGCCTTTCGAAGTGGCAGGGGCTATACCACCCAATATTTTAAAGGTACCCAATTTAACGATACCGAGGTTGAATACCGTTTCCCGATAACGCGCAACAAGTTTTTAAGTGGTGTGGCATTCGGCAGTTTGCAAACAGCAAATGACGAGCAGGGAACCAAATTATTTCAGGTATTTCAACCCGGTGGCGGTGGCGGGCTAAGGGTATTATTTAACAAGGCTACCCGTACCAACTTGTGCCTGGATTATGCTTTTGGCAAATTTGGTAATAAGGGATTCTTTCTGGGCTTAAATGAGGCCTTCTAAAACAGTAACAATTTGCCGATTTCATAAAAAAAAGCGCTCCATAAATATTTCTTAGCGAAAGACTATCAATTATTTAAATACTTTTTTACGATATTGTATTACGCTTAGACTATAACAATGTCGCTCCAATTTCCGATACTAAATTTTTCCCTTAAAAAAGTACTCGCGGCCGAGCCCGATAACTTTGTAAAAGCCAAAATCAAAATCGCATTCCTAATGCTGATTTTAACTCTGATTAAGATATTGGTTATTATACCGGTAGCACTTATCAACCATCAATACTTACAGGCAAGCAGGGCAGTTTTAATTTTTGTGACATTCTTTTCGGTATTAAAATACCTGTTGTATAAGCCACAGCAAATTAAGATAATATCACATATCGTACTCATTACAGCATTGTTTGTTGTTTGGTCAAACCTGCTTGTTTTTATTCAAAACGTTAACGTTATTACGGTACAAACAGCTATTATGACCATGTTGTGCGCGTTTTACCTCATGAATGGTCGTATGGCAATAATCTACACCGGGTTAGCAATTTTACCGGTGTTGATATTTTTGCTTATTAAACTTCAGTTCAATAATCTTTTCCAGTTCGCCCCTCAGCGGTTAGCGTCGCCGGGTTACGAAATAGGTATTTTTCTTAATTTTATTGGCTTAGGGTTAATTCAATACTTGTTCTACAAATCCTACCATCGCAATGCGGCCGATAAAGACGCCCTCAACAGAGAATTACAAACTAAAATAGCCGAGGTAAAAGCACTGGCCGACTCGCGCTCCCTGTTCCTTTCGTCCATGTCGCATGAGTTGCGCACACCTTTAAACGCCATTATAGGTATTTCTAATTTGTTAAAGGAAAACGCTTCGAAAGAGCAGACGGAAAATCTCGAAATCCTCGAGTTTTCGACCGTTAGCTTGCTATCTATGGTGAATGATATTTTGGATTATCATAAAAGCGAAAACGATAAGATAGAATTGGAAAACATCCCGATAGATCTTTCTGAATTGTTGCGGAAGATATTTTCGAGTTTAAGATTAAAAGCTGACGAGAAGAACCTGAAACTGATTCTAAACATTGAAGAAGATTTAAAGGCGAAGTGGGTAATTTCTGACCCAACCCGCTTAACTCAAATTATTTATAACCTGGTTGGAAATGCTATTAAGTTTACACATAAGGGCAAGGTAGAGGTTGATGTTTATCTTTTGGCAAAAGACGCAGAAAGAATAAAGGTGCAGTTTAAAGTAACAGACACCGGTATTGGTATACCCGCCGACAAGTTTCAGGCTATTTTTGAGCCATTTGCGCAGGCCGCTAAAGATACCACCCGGCATTTCGGCGGCACCGGCCTGGGACTTCCTATTGTTAAGCGGCTGTTGAGACTTTTCAACAGCTCTATTAAGGTAAAGAGCCAGATAGGTAAAGGTTCGGAGTTTTCTTTTGAATTACACTTACCGCTAGCCGACCCTAAACTGAAAATGCCAAAGTTATTTGGTAGTACATTTAAGTTGCCAGAATTAAATATATTAATTGCCGAAGACAACCGCATTAATGCCATGCTGCTCGAAAAAATGCTGCACAACTGGGGCATCAAAACCGTTTTAGCTGTTAACGGGGAAGAAGCACTGGCAAAACTTAAAGATCAAAATATCGACCTCATTTTAATGGACCTGCAAATGCCCATAATGGATGGCTACCAGGCTGCGGTAAATGTTCGGGCACTTACCGACCCTATTAAAGCAAATATTCCAATACTCGCTGTAACAGCGTCGGCTTCTGTAGATATTTTTCCCGAAGTAATTGCGGCAGGGATGCAAGATTGCCTCACTAAACCCTACGAAACCGGGGTTATCTACGAGAAATTAAAACGATACGGCGTGCCGGTTAACCCCCGGATAAAGTCGGCCCTTTAGATCAAATTCCCTTTCCAACGACATTAGAAAAGCGCCACCGGTAAGTCCGATATTTAACATAAAGCCGGTCCACAAGGTGCCGTTGTAAATATTTTCGGCCAGTACCGGAATATAATACAGCAGCGTTAAGCTTAATAGAATAGCACCCAAAGAAGAACTGATTCGTACTAGTTGCCAGCCTGCTATAATGCAAAAACTGGTGAGCACCATTATAAATCCAACAATATAATCGAGCAAATTAACGGCAGGCAGGTAAGGTGGGACTTTGCCGGTAATAAAATCTACATGCATAAAATGCAGGCAGCCCATTGCCAAAATACCAAGTGCAAAAAATATACGCCCAACAGAAACAGCCGTTAAATGTCCGGTCAGTATTAAAGCGATACCCATCAGAGCCAAATCTTGCAATGCCCTTACCCCGCCAATCATGGTCGGCGATTTAGTAGTTAAGGCCGGTATGTGCAGCATCAGGATAAACAGACATAGCATGGCAGCCAACAACCAGGCCGTGAGCTTAGTTTTAACATCGATGATGAAACTAACGGCTGCAGCCATCATGGCAGTGCCGGTAAAGTATACCCAGAACAGTTTCAAAGGCATGTAAACAGGCACCAGGCTGGTTACAAAGGTGGCGTATAAATAATGTTGAATTCCAAATATAAGCCAGGGAATAGCAAATAGATATTTACCCAGTTTGTTGATGATGGGCTGCCAGTAGATTTGGTTTGTGTTCATGAGGTTGATTTATTGGTTGTATCTAAGGTATCGGATGAACTCCGTTGTTGCATTGTATTGAGATATACACCTCCAATAAAAGGAAATAAGGTAGCAAAGCGGAAGCAGAAGGATTTAAGGGGCAGAATGCTGAATTTGGTAGGTTTTAAATGGTTGTTTATGATTTGGGATGCCAAATGTGTTTGATGGTTCGGCTTTTTATTTATTCTGATATGACTAGTATTATGGATTTTGTTTTCTGTAACTTTAATAAACTTGAAACCAAAACGTTACACCTAAATTCTGTCGATTATGAAAATAGTTGATCACTGGTTGGTTGCGGAAACAGCTGACGAAAAAATTAAGATCTCCAAATCCGGAAATGCACGCGACCCAATAGACCCGGATTACCTGATTATCCATTATACGGCAACCGACGATGCATCGTCGGCAATCAATTGGTTTATGGATACTAAAAACAACCCCGATCATATCGCAGCGCATATTGTGCTTAATGTAGATGGTACTATTACCCAGCTTATCCCCTTTAATTGTAGAGCTAACCATGCGGGCACCAGTACATGGGATGGCGTTGATAGCATGAATTACCACGCTATTGGCATAGAGCTGGTTAATCCCGGCTTCGTTACCAAACATGCCGACGGCACTTTTAGCCGCAGTACCGATGGCGGTACCAAAACCTATCCGGCCAGTAGCAGCGATAAGTTTATGAAAATTGATCATAAACATAAGTTTTGGCCCAATAGCCATTATTGGTCCAAATTTCCCGACCCGCAACTAAAGGCTCTGTATGAATTGGGGAAGGTGATATTTGATGAGTATGCGCTGGTACAAGCTATTGGTCACGACGACATATCACCAGCCCGTAAAGCCGACCCCGGCCCCGCTTTTCCCTGGGCCACATTTAAAAACCGCGTGTTTGGCCATGCCGATAATACCGGGAAGATTTTTGTTATAAATACGGAGGGAACAAACTTCCGCAGCGAAGCTTCAACAAGCGCGTCTGTTAAGAAAAAATTGAGCAAAGGTTATGAGGTAGGCCTGATAGAAACCAAAGGCCAATGGAGCAGGGTGTACCTTACAAATACGCAATCAGAAGTTTTAGTTGATTCAAAAAGTGTTAAAACGATAGGTTGGATCTTTAGCTCATTGTTAACTTTAAAAGCCGGGCAGTAGGATTAAATATTTTTGCAGATATTGCTGTAAATTATAACCTAATGCTTTTATTACAAACCACCGGATTATCTGGTGCCGGTAAAACTACGCTATCAAATTTGGTGAGAGCGCGCCTGGCCAAACTAAATCTAAACTGTATTGTCATAGATGGGGATACCTATCGGCAAAGCTTGTGTAAAGATCTGGGCTTTTCGCAGGCAGATCGTATCGAGAACATCAGGAGGCTGGGCGCCGAAGCTCACCGGCACGCGCAGCAAGGTACCATTGCCATTATAGCCGCCATTAACCCTTTTGAACAGAGCAGGAGGGAGTTGGGAGAAATGTACGGTGCCAAAACTATATGGGTAGATTGCGCTATGCAAACCTTAATTGCGCGCGACACCAAAGGCCTTTACAAACGTGCGCTATTACTAAACAATCACCCCAAAAAATTGAATAATCTAACGGGGGTTAACGACATTTATGAAGCACCCGAAAATCCCGACCTGCATATTTGTACGCATCTGCTAACGCCAGAGGAGGCATGTGAGCGGATGTTGAACTTTATTTTGGCAACGCTTGAGCCATCCGTAATTCCTCAAGCTGATTATAAAGAGTAAAGGCTTGTTGCTGATAGGAGGGTGCGGCCTCGATGGGTTGTACCTCTGTAAAAATCTGCTCCGGGTATTTGGCGTTGTATTGGCTGCGTTTGATAATCTCTTCCCAATCATTAACGTGCAAAGTAACGCCTGTGAAGTTGCAGAAGCTTTGCATAATACTCATAATGCCTTCATTGTAGTTAAGGAGTAAAGTGCGCGGGTCGCGCTGCGATTCGCGGATAAATGCCGAAAAGTAGCTCTCTAAAACCTTGGCCATGTGCCCGTCTAAATCTGTAGCTGAGGTAGAATTTGGATCGATTCCCAGAAACTCATTGGGCACAACTCCCGGAACAGCCTGCATACCCCGTAGTTTTTGATGCGAACGGATAACCTCGTCAGGGCGGCGATAAAGTAGTATGAAAGGCACTTGCGGATATAGTTTGCGAAGCAAAGGCATAAAATGGATATGCCAGCTATCAGCCTTGATAAAAAGACGCTCTTTTAAGCCGCTGCGGTTTTGTCCGTAAATGGCTATGGCTGCTTGTAATAATTGTTCGGTGTCGAATTCTGGGATAAGCGTATTGGTTTTGGTAAGCCTGAGCATTTCGTCTATAAACGTAACTTCGGCCAATACAATGTGCCGGTTGCTTAACCCTAATAACTGCGATATTAAGGTGGAGCCACATCTGGAAACATGGAAAATAAAAGCAGTTGGTGCTACACAATTTAAGCTGGAGACCCACTCTGGCAAAACATTAATATCGCTATATGATTTAAACTTACTCGAATTGAAAGTATGCGAGAAGCACCTTCCTATTGTTTCAGAAAAAAATGGCTCCGTGTATTCAATCTTGTCAGTGTAAACCCATTTACAGCTATAGCCGTCTGTAGCGTTTAAGTTATAAGGTAACCAGTTGGTTATATCTGAGTTATTGTTCATTATTAATGGTAGATAAGGTGTTGTATTGTTTTTGAAAATCATCGGCCATTGCATTGGCTGTCGGTGTGTTTTGGCTTCTTAATGATACTATCATTTGTAATAATACCTCGGGCGAATGTCCTTCCTCGGGAGCGAAGGCGATAATATCGGCGTTTAAGATCAAGTCTTTTAGCCACGAGTTAACCTTGCAATCAATAACCAGGTGTATGCGGTCTGTAGTACCATTGTTGGTAACCCGGTGCGGCAGGTTGGCATTTATATACCAGCATTCGCCTTCGTTCATAATCACCCGCTCACTGTTTACGTAAAACGCTACATCCGGATTGGTAATGATGGGCACGTGTAAACGTGCTTCGCCATTTTCGAAGGCTAACTCTATATCACGGTGCTCTTTTATAACCGAACCAGCACAAAGGTTTAATAGCCTTACCGACATAATATCACACTTAAACTGCCCGAGCAATTTTTTAACAGACGGAAATAACTCCATGTTTGGATGATCTTCAAAGGTATCTGCGTTCATGAGCTCAGGTATTATGCTATCTGTGCCGCCGGGTGTGCGTAGGGGCAATACCGTCCAGTTGCCCTGGTAATGCAAGTTGTTAAAATGAGCATGCCATTTTTGATCAATTCGCTCAAGATCTGCTCTGATAGAATTTATGGGAACGGTTAGGTTTGCTTTGGAGTAAGCTATCATTAATTAGCTATTAAAAATGAATAAAGTGACAAGGTTAAATATCATATGAATATAGGACATTTAACCATTAGTTTGTTTTTCGTTGCAATTAGTTGAAATAATATTTGCATATCACATTTAAAAAAAAGTAATTTTAGCCAACCTAACTTATCGCATCATGTTAAAAGTAGTCATACTTTCTAACCATGTTTCTTGTTTACCCGTAGTGGATTATCTCAACGCGCAAGGGAGCTTGCAAGCTGTTGTTTCCACAGATAAACTTCGGGACCACCACACCGGCATTGAAGATTTTTGCAATAGCAAGAATATTTTATTTTTAAAGATCAACAGAGCGGGGTTACTTACAGCCGTTAAGCAATTATTTACCGACTACAGGCCCGATGCAGTGATTATGTTCGGGTTCTCTTATCGAATTCCTGCTGCTCTTTACGAGTTTCCTCCACTAGGTTTTTACAACGTACATTTTAGTTTATTACCTGCCTATCAGGGGCCCGACCCGCTGTTTTGGCAAATGAAGAATGGCGAAACTGCCGGTGGCGTAAGTATCCATAGGGTCGATGCTGGGTTTGATACAGGTGCTGTAGTAATGCAGCAGCAATTGCCATTTATACCCGGCGAAACCTGGGGCGTAGCAGATGGTCGGTACGGTGTGCTGGCTGTTAATATGATCGTTCAGCTGATAGATCAGCTGAAAAAAGATAAAGGCATTGCAGAGTTGCCTGTTAACACAATTATAGCAAGCTATTACCCAAGACCCACAGCTAACGATTTGGCCATTGACTGGGATTTACATACTGCCGCGCAAATAGAGGCGCTTGTAAACGCATGTAACCCAGGGGGAGGTGGAGCAGTAACAACTTTTAGGCAACAACTGGTAAAAATACTGGAAGTATCTCCGGTTGAGGCTACGGGCGAAGCTGGTGTTGCAGGTGGTACAATTATACATGCAGATGGTAGCGGGTTATATGTGCAATGCATGGACCGGCGAATTTTAAGAGTAAATGTTTTAAAACTTAGCGAAGGTTTTGTGACCGGCTTTAAGCTTGTTGCCATGGGGGTGCAAAAGGGTGATAGGCTTGAAAACGGCATCTTTCAATATCAGCAAGAACATATTTAATTGAATTTATAAACTTAAACCATTCTTTTTATGCAACCTTATGTTGGAGAAATCCGAATCTGGCCTGGCAATTTTCCGCCGGCGCAATGGGCGTTTTGCCAGGGACAACTTTTGTCCATTAGTACGTTCCAAACCCTTTTTACCTTAATTGGAACCACCTACGGCGGCGATGGCCAGCAAACTTTTGCATTGCCCAATATGCAGGGCAGAGCGCCGGTACATATGGGCACCGGTCTAGGGTTAGCCCCCGTGGTATTGGGTCAGATCGGCGGCTCAGAAACTGTAACGCTTACACAGGGGCAAATGCCAATGCATACCCATAACGTTAACGTGCAAAACACAGAAGGAAATACAAATACCCCGCAAAATACGCTTTTTGCCAACACAGGTACGGGCGATAACGATTACGCACTCGGCACCGTTACCCCTGATGTAACTATGGGTACCCAGTCCGTATCTTTTGCGGGGGGTAGCCAACCCTACGATATCATTCAGCCATCGCTTGCGTTGAACTTTATTATTTCATTATATGGCATCTGGCCATCTCAAAATTAAACCTCTTATAAACCTTAATCAAAAAATAAAATGGATTGGTATTTAGGCGAAATAAAAATAATTAGCCAAAACTTTGCACCCAAGGGTTGGGCTTTGTGTAACGGCCAACTTTTACCTATAGCGCAAAATCAGGCACTATTTGCCCTACTGGGTACTATATATGGCGGAAACGGAATACAAACCTTTGGGTTGCCAAATCTTCAGGGGCGTATACCTCTCGGGTTTTCAACTCAATATCCTCAAGGCTTAATCTCGGGCACAAATAGCGCCACGTTAACGGCAAACCAGTTACCGATGCACAATCACATGTTTCTGGCCAATAATGCGGCTGGCAATACCGCTGCACCCTCGGGTGCCTATTTTGCTATTAGCGGCACGGCAGATAACGATTATTCTACCGGCCAGCCTAATGCGGTTATGGCTCCCAATGAGTTAGGCATGGCTGGTTCTTCGCAGCCTGTGTCAACACAGCAACCTTACTTGGCGCTCAATTTTGTAATTGCCACAACCGGTATATATCCTTCAAGAAATTAATTTAAACCTATTATCATAAATATTATGGACAATGTATTTTTAGCCGAAATACGGCTTTTTGCAGGCACATACCCACCAGCTGGATGGGCCTTTTGTCAGGGGCAGCTTATACAAATACGTCAATATAGTGCCTTATTCGCACTTTTAGGCACCGTTTATGGTGGTGATGGCAAAAACACTTTCGCGCTTCCCAATTTACAGGGTTCTATACCCGTTGGTGTGGGCACCGGGCTAGGCCTTAGCCAACGTGTGTTGGGCGAAGTTTTTGGCTCTGAAAGCACCACATTATTACAGGAAAATCTTCCTCGGCATACGCATACCGTAAATGCTGTGAGTGCTACGGGGACAGTTTCCGACCCTACGAATGATTTATTTGCTAGTAAAGGCAGAGGAGATAGCGGTTACACAAATGCTGTGCCTAATGTACAAATGAATCCCCTTACTGTTGGTGTAGCAGGTGGTAGCATACCTGTATCTAATATGCAACCCTATATGGCGCTTAATTACATCATAGCTATGCAAGGGCAATATCCGGCAAGAAATTAAATAGTTAGAAATTGAATACCCATTGTCGGGATATATCAATCCGCATTTCCCGACAATGGGTTTCATGTGGCAGCATAGGCCTCATTTTGCAGCGCTTGCACGGTTAGCTGAAAAGGTTTATTGGATTTAACGAGATTTTAGATGAAAAAAATTTTACTCTTTTTATTGGTTTTAGTCGGAACTATAAATGCGTATGCACAAAGCATAACATTTTCAGATGCATTTGAGTCCAATATTGTGATGACGAGGCTTTCGGTTCAGGATGGCACCGGACGCTACATATATTCAACTTACCCTGCAATGTCTGCAAGCGCCTATGATGCTATTTACCAAACCCGGTGGAATACGTCTTTAAACCGCTGGGAAATAATTTTCGGGGCGAGCGGCGTTGGGCCAGCACCAACTTATACATTGATTACTCCGGACGTTGAGTGGTATGCGTCTGGTAGTGGATCGCCATATCCGCCCGATCTAACTTCTGGTAACTGGCAGGCAGGACCTTGGGGCGGTGGGACTTTGATACTGACCTCCGCCTCGGGGCAGTTGTCCGGTTCAACAGTTGCACCTACAGTTACAACCGGGGCCAGTTCTGGTATAACCAGCTCGACGGCTACATTAGTTGGTAATGTTTCTTCAGATGGTGGTGCTTCGGTTACCGAAAAAGGTATAGTATATAGTACTTCGGCCAATCCAACAACATCAGATTCGAAAGTAACAAATGGTACTGGCACGGGCGCAATAAGCGTTAATGTGAGCAGTTTAGCTGCGGGTACCACTTATCATTATAGAGCTTACGCCATTAACAGCGTTGGTACCTCGTACGGAACTGATGCAAGTTTTACAACCAGTGCTGCAGCGGTAACCGTTTCCAGCGTTACCAGACTTGAGGGCACGCCAACAAACACGGGCAATGTGAGTTTTAATGCGGTTTTCAGCGGCAGTGTTACCGGCGTAACCGCATCGTCTTTCAGCCTGACAACCACAGGTACTTTAACAGCAGCAGCGATCTCAGCAGTAAGTGGCAGCGGTACAACTTACACAGTTACCGTTAATACCGGCATAGGAGATGGTACTCTAAGACTAAATGTGACAGGCATAGGTGTGAGTCCGACAATTTCTAACATCCCATATACAGCAGGAGAAGTTTATACTATTGATAAAACCTTACCAACAATATCCATTACCGGTAATCCTCCATCCATTACCAATTCATCCAGTGCAACCTTTACGTTTACAGGTACCGACGCTTCGGGCATCGCTTCTTATCAGTCGAGCCTCGATGGAGGTCCTTATAACACATCAACGTCTCCTATATCTTTTATCGGTTTAGCTGCAGGCGCACATACCTTCAGTCTCAGATCTGTAGATATGGCGGGTAACACGTCACTGCCAGCAAGCTACACCTGGACAATTGATGAAACATCCCCGACGCTAACAATCACCAGCAGTGCCGGGGCTTCAGGTGGCACAACCAGTATATCACCAATTCCGTTTACTGCTACTTTCTCCGAATCGGTAACCGGATTTACAGCAGCAGATTTAGTTATATCTAACGGAACGGCAAGTGGATTTAGCGGGAGTGGCACTACTTATGCTTTTAATGTAACCCCATCGGCGAGCGGTGCAGTAACCGTTAATATACCTGCAGCTGTTGCGCAGGATGCTGCCGGAAACAACAATGCTGCTGCCACGCAATTTTCTATATCGTACGTTACCGCACCCACAGTTACTACCGGAGCAAGTTCAAGCATAACCAGTTCGGGTGCCACCTTAGCGGGTAATGTTTCTTCAGATGGCAGCGCTTCGGTTACCGAAAAGGGTGTTGTTTATAGTACGTCAGCCAATCCGACAATTTCAGATTTGAAAGCAACAAATGGTACGGGCACCGGCGCCATAAGTGTTGGCGTTAGCGGTCTGGCTGCCAGTACCACTTATCATTATAGGGCTTATGCCACTAACAGCGTTGGTACCTCTTATGGTGCTGATGCAAGTTTTACAACAAGTGCAGCAGCTGCTTCTATTACTACAACAGGTAGCTTTACCGTGTTAACTACCACTTATGGTGCCGCATCAAGCGGGAGCAGCATTAGCGTTACGGGTACCGGGCTTAGCGCTGGTATTACCGTTACGCCTTCGAATCCAGCTTTTGAAGTAAGTAGCGATGGAACAACTTATTCTTCAGGTTTTACAGCAGGTAGTTCGGGCACGGTGTCACTTACGCTTTATGTTCGGCTAAAATCAACTGCATCAGCGGGTTCGTATAATGCTGGCGGCGTGGGTTTGAGTTCGGGCGCTGTAAATCAAACGGTAAATATACCAACAAGTATGGTAAGCCCGGCACCACTAACGATCGCGGCAAATAATCAAACAAAAGTTTACGGCGCAGCTGTGCCAACTTTAGTAGCCAGTTATACCGGTTTTGTAAATGGTGACACCCCGGCAAGTTTAACCATAGTACCAACTTTATCAACAACAGCAACCCCGGCCTCATCAGTAGCAGGTAGTCCTTACGCGATTACTGCAAGTGGCGCTGTGGATGCCAATTACACAATCACTTATGTGGCGGGTACCCTAACGGTAACACCTGCTTCACTGACGATTACTGCAAATAACAAAATAAAAGTTTATGGTGCAGCTGTGCCGATCCTTACAGCCAGTTACACTGGTTTCGTAAATGGAGATACTCCATTAAGTTTGACTACATCGCCAATTTTATCAACAACAGCAACCCCGGCCTCATCAGTAGCAGGTAGTCCTTACGCGATCACGGCAAGCGGTGCAGTGAATGCCAATTACACAATCAGTTATGTGCCGGGTGCCCTAACGGTAACACCTGCTTCACTGATGATTACCGCAGATAATCAAACGAAAGTTTACGGGGCGGCTGTGCCAGCGCTTACAGCTAGTTACGCTGGTTTTGTGAATGGAGATACTCCAATAAGTTTGAATACATTACCAACATTATCAACAACAGCAACCTCAG
>NZ_WWEO01000043.1 GCF_009928685.1 Mucilaginibacter agri
ACAAAAACGGATATACAGAGAGCCAGTAAGGTCAGATCAACAAAGGGTTTGCTTATTCATGTTTTTGGTAAAATTGCTGCCGCTTTTATTTATCTTGTCTTTTAACCCTTGATTCGCATTAATAACTTAATAGTATTGTCACTAAGCAAAAGCATTCTTAGCAACGCAATACTATTTACAGACATTTAACAATCCCTTGCTTGTGGATTTATATACAATGTTTAGAATTGCTAAACAACTTCACGCTATGAAAAGATATTTAACCTTTCTGCTTTTACTTGTCGCACTTAGTGGCTTTGCCCAAAAAAAGAAAACTCAAAATGTAGTATTTATTTCTATCGATGGCTTTCGCTGGGAAGAAATATTCAGAGGTGCAGACTCTGCTATTTTGAGCAATAAAAAATTTCGCCGTCAGGATTCTGTCGAACTTTATAGGAAATATTGGGCTGCAACATCAAATGAACGCCGTAAAAAATTGATGCCATTTTTCTGGAGCACTCTGACTACACAAGGTCAGCTTTATGGTAACCGGGATTTAGATAACAAAGTAAATGTTAAAAATAAGTATTGGTTTTCTTACCCGGGGCGCAGTGAAACAATATGCGGCTATTATGATAGTTTGGTTAATTCTAACGAGTATCCTAATAATCCTAACATTAACGTATTTGAGTTTATCAATAAACAAAAAGGCTACGAAAATAAAGTGGTTACCATATCTGGTTGGGATGCCGTTGCAAAGATTGTAAACCGCGACCGCAATCATATGCCGCTCATTAATCCGTTTGAGAGTGTGGAAGGGCCAAACCTTACCGAATCACAGAAGCTCGCTAACGAGTTGCAAAATTATCTGCCAGATTACTTTGGCAAAGGGGTTCGTTGGGATTTAAATACTTACGCCATTGCCAAAACTTATATCGCGGCTAACCATCCAAAAGTTACCTATATAGATTTTGATGACCCCGACGATCTTGCGCACGCAGGGCAATATGATTCTTACCTTGACGCTATCCATTATTTAGATACGATGATTGGCAATCTCTGGAAAATGTATCAGAACGATCCGCTCTATAAAGATAAAACCACGTTTGTGATATGCCCCGATCACGGGCGCGGGTTGATAAATCAATGGACAGACCATGGCTCTAATACCGCACATTCAAATGAAACCTGGCTGGCTGTAATTGGTCCCGACACCCCTGTCACCGGAGAAGTGAAATCTGCCGGTCAAATCTATCAGGATCAGATTGCTCAAACTATAGCCAATTTGCTTGGATTTAATTTCGTGGCAAATCACCCGGTTGGTGCTCCAATTGTGTCAGTTTTTAAATAAAGTGAATCACCCCTAAACACAAAGCCTGGATATAAATGTCCAGGCGTTGTGTTCGACAAAGAAGCCCCATGTTGGGGCCGGTTTTTGTTTGGTAAATAAAATGTGTAAATATCAATTACTTTACGTCGCCTGCCATCTTTTTGGCTGTGCCCTTGCCGGGCAGATAAATTTGCAAGCCAAACGATAGCATTAAATTGCTCTGATAGCCTGCGCTGCCAAAGCCGCCTACGCCGTTGTATTTAAATAAAGTTTCGATGCCGATATTGGGTGTAACAAAATAAGCGAAGCCAGGGCCAACACTAAAATCGATGCCGTTGGTATTGCCACCGCCGTTGCTGGCATTTAGTCCGCCGAAGCCGACGGTACCTTCAGCAAAAAAGCGCCCGTGCTGTATAATGGCTACGTCAGACCCTGTGTAGTACCGGCCTAATGCACCCACCCCATAATTAATAATGGTGTTACTGTTATGCGCGCTCTGTACGCCAAAGTTTAAATATCCGCCCAGGGCTACATTGTCCTGTACAAACCACGCTGCCTTGGGTGATATGCTAAGGCTAAAAACCTTTGCGTTATCTAAGCCAAGGTTTATGTTGGCAAAGTTTGCACCAACAAATACATTGCCCTGCTGGATCTGCGCCCTGGCAGAGAGCCCGAAAGCAAACAATGCAATAAGATTAAGGATTAAAAGTTTTTTCATAGCTGTAAGATTTAATTAAATTATAAATGAAAAATAGATTCAACTTTTAGGGCTTTTGCGGAGGCGTTTGCTTGAGATAGTTGCGGCTAATTAATTGGACGGAAACGCCAATTACAAATATCCGGTTCACAGATATTTTGGGATATGTGCAAATATATCTGCGTATTGTTGAAATGCGGTAAAATTTAACTTCAATGCGTTTCATCTTTTAAAGTGAAACGCATTGTGATTTGCAACAAAACGAATCGGATATTTTGAAAAGTGAAACAGATTATGTTTTTCTCTGGCATTTGGCGATGCAGAATTATTGCTGGTGAATATGCCGGGTTTAATAAAAAAAGCCTCCCAGGTTTACCTGAGAGGCTTTTCGAAATTGAAGTTAATTACTTTTAGTTGTTGAGTTTAATTAAATTCATTTCTAATTTCTTATCCTTTTTAAAGTAATTCATTTGGAGTACATGGCCCGACTTGGCTGGTAAAAATCTCGAAAGGGTGGCTTTTTCGTCCTTAATTGGTAGTTTATCCGTAGTAAGCGTCCCATTCTTGTATTTTATCTGGCCAAAATTATCGGTGCTTTTCGAGGCGTCATCAATTTTGCCATGATCAACAAAACTAAACGCAATTTCAGAATTGTCGCTGTTTTGTGTAGTAAACATGTAGTCCATTAAGCCTAATCCATTAGCCCACGAAGCCAGATAATAGGCTGGAAAAAAACCGGAGTACGAAGGGAATGGCGCAGTTGAGGTCATTGCTTTAGGAATTTCTGTTGCGGTTTTAATATTCCCTTCCAGGTCATATTCCAAAACTACCATGTTTTCTAATTTAAGCTTTATAGGTCCTCCTCCCACTAATGATAGCGCAATTCCGCCTGCATCAGCTGCCTTTTTAAATTTCTCTGCAATAATCAAATTGGTGTTTCTGTTTGAGCGGATTATATTGTGGAAATACAAATAATACCCACCGGTAAGCTGGTGGTTCTCTATCGGTAAATATTTACCAAAAGACTCATCAAAAGTTTTAAAGCTGCTTTTTAAAACTTTTCCGGTTCGGTCCATTTGTATAAAAGCTAACCCTTCAGGAGCCGAAGTGTATGTTTTCTCACTTAAGTAATTAAGACCTATAATAGTTATTTTTCCGTCTTCAAGTATTGCATTAATCGGTACAACATGGTTTTCGCCAAAAGTTGTTGATACATCAAAAAGCTTGCTGCCATTTTTTGTGTTATATGCCGCAATAGACTGCGCTGTTTTTAAACTGTAAAGGCCTTTATCAATTCTTGTTATTCCTGTAAGAATCATTTCGTCGTCGCCTGTTAAAAACTTGGGTACTACAGCTTTTGATTTAGCTTCTGGCTCATAAGTTTGTTGCCACGAAGCCTGGCTGTTATTATTGATGTAGGTAATTACAAACGAGTTGTTGGGGTCGTTAAATGTGTAATTACAAAAGCCAGCATTACCAACAGTATAAATATCGGCGCCCACAATTTGGCCAAAAGTTTGGTAGGTATTGCTGTTAGTATTGTAATTGGTTTTTAATGTGTTTGCAGCTATTTCTTTAGCTTGTTGGTCGTATACCCTTAGTTCTATTGTTTTCTCTTTTTCGTCGTAAAATTTAAAGCAAAAGTTAGTGCCATCAAACCCACTGGTAAGCAACGACCAGCTTTTAGGCCCTGTAATATCGCCTGTACCAATTGGATTTAAATTCTCATCCAGCAGATTCAGCCTGAATAAGATTGTTTTTCTGTCCACCTTATCAAACTCATAGAAAGTGTAATAACCTTTTATAACGTTGTTTTTTTTAATACTTCCGAAGTCTTTTACAGTTACATCTTTTACTTTGTCGAAAACCTTGGTAACGTTTTGGGCAGATCCTCTTATACTCAAAAATAAAAGAGCAGTAGCAAGTAGTCGTAGTTTCATTTTACTTAATGGTTGTTAATTGTGTTTAGGGCTTCGGTAGAAGCATTAATTAATAGTTTATTGTTGTTAAAGTATCTGGTTGCGATGTCTGCCATTTGCCACGAACTTAAATTGTCCAATAGTTTTAACAGCGTTGTGTATTGGTCATTCTTATCGTCGGTATTATATTGATTTTCTGCCACCTGGTGAAGGGTGTGTGCCTTCATATGTTTACTTAAACTGACCATGGTGGTAAACAACTCAGCAGTGATAAAAGCGTTTTGGGGATAGTATGCGCTGGCTTGTATGAGTTGAAAGAGGTACATGCTGAGATGATTTTGATCTTTAGAATAAAGTGCCGCATTAAGGCAAGCCATTTTCTTGATCTCATTTAATTGTGAGTTATTGGCAAAAAGGTAGTCCTTTCCTGATTTAGGACTTTGGGCAAAAAAATTTTGCATCCATACTTTTCGTTGTGCACAATCGGGATGTGTTTGTAAGGAATCTGATCGTTCTTTGCTGAGTTGATTCCCAAAACCGAGAGGTTTGTCGGGGGGCGAAAGTTCGGCATCGAGATCAATGCTTTCTCGCTTAAAAAAGGTACTGATGTTTATCGCCGCCACATTTTTATCGGCAGAGTCTAGGAGGTCAAAAATACCGGAAACATTTTGCCCATTATATTCTGTATGCGAAAATAGGATCATTGCTAATGAGTCAGCGGCCTTTTCTTGTTCACGATCATGCCTCCTTTCATCAAAAATTGTGTTAAGCATCAAACTCTCCAGCTTCTCTTTTTGATTATATCCGTTCTTCTGGATAGCCTTGATTTGTCTTAAAAGTTCGGGCGAACTAAGCTTACTTAATTGTTTAAGAATAGCTGTGTTGACGTGATTTAGAATACAATGTCCCAGTTCATGGCAAAGAACCATAGCCAACTGGCTTTCATTTTCCACAATGCTTACCAGTCCCAGGTTACATACCACCGTTCCGTCCTCGTAACTGTAGGCGTTAACTACCGATGATCTGTCGACGAAGAAGTGATAATGGCTTTTATCCAGATGATTCTCCCGGATGATATGATCGATTATAGACTGCAGATATGGCCAGGCTTGATTGTCAAATAAAAAGCCCCTTTCATTGTATTTTCTTTCGAGCTCTTTGTTTTTCCTCTCAATTATTGCCAAATATTGTTTCCGAAACTTGTTATCCAGTAAATGACCATTCGCTGCTGTATTTGAATCTAAAAAAAGATGATAACCAGAAAAGCCAAGAGATGTGTAAACGTTATTTTGAGCAGAAACTTTGGCGGAGCATAGTACTAGGAATGAAAACAGAAAAGTATAGCTAATAAGTAGCCGATTCCCGAACGATGTAAAATAAAAAGAGTGACAGGTCAAGTTAAATAGAGGTATCTATCTTAATATATTAAAACTATTGGCGTTATACGCATATTGCAGATAGAAAGATGCAAAAAAAGAATACCGGCATCCTCCTATAAGAAACATTAGACAGTGATAGCAGAATGGTTATAACGTTGGTCTTTATTTGGCTTAAACCCTGGGTGCGGTCGGCTCGTAGTATTGAACTATCGCGCCCGAAGCAAATTCTTTTGTTTTTAAGAGTTTTAAATCAACTCTGTTCGCCATATTTTTAAATAACGGCAACCCGCTTCCTAAAATAATTGGATGCACGCAGATCTGGTATTCGTCAACTAAGCCAAGATTTATAAACTCTGCTATTAAACCGGGGCTGCCCGCAAAAAGGTTGTTGCCGGCTTGTTGCTTCAGTTCTAAAATATCATCTTTAATCACTTCGTGTTTTAATACAGAATTTTTCCAGTCGACACTTTTTAACGTACGCGAAAAAACGATTTTCTGAATATCATCTATAAGTACAGCAAACTCGTCAACTGCTTTATTGCCGGTGGGGTGTTCTACAATAGCCGGCCAGTAACTCTCCATTAACTGGTAGGTTGTTCTGCCGTATAAAAGGGCGCCTGCATTACTTAATAATTCGTTGTAGTGCTTGTGTAGTTCTTCATCTGCAACTGACGCTGTATGATCGCAGAAGCCGTCGAGCGTCATGTTGATTGCTGCAATTAGTTTCCTCATAATTTTTCAGATTAAACGAGCGTCAACTGATTACCCATTCCGAATCGCTCATGAAAAAGTTGATCAGTCGCTTTAAGAACGACTTTATCTTGTCGCCAAGGGTTTTAAGTTGGGGTGTTGCTGGCGGTGAAGTGTTCGGCTCGTCATTGCGCGGGGGCAATTCCGCATCTTCCATTTCCTTTAATACAAACTGGCGAACCATCGGATCACGGTTGATAATTTCATCCATTTCCGCTAACTCTCTTAGGGTGCACTCACCTTCCATGCGTTTTTTCCAGAGCACTTCAAACCGCTCTTGCGACATGGTACGCCTGATGATAAACCTCTTGTTGGAATCCATGGCATTTGATTTGGCTTAACATGCGTCAAATCAGGTGCCATATTTTTATTGTATTGGTAGTCAAATAATTACGATATTGTATAAGTAAAGTTTGATCGTTTTTGAAACAGTGGGTGTTCGGGGTTGATACATAATTTAAAACACCCCGCCAGGGAATAAACTTGCGCTGAAACACAGTGGGTTGCGGGGGGGGGCTGAATCGTAATTATAAATAATCATAAAAATAAAAATCATGGAACTTAAACTTATCCGTTCGGTGTTTAAACCCGACTGTACTTTGGGAAAAATGTTTTTAAATGATGCGTTTTATGCCTTTACATGCGAAGACACCGTAAGGAACTTAATGCCCGATGGCAGCGGCAAAATTAAAAACAGAACCGCTATTGATTATGGCCGCTATGAAGTGGTTTTGAGCTTTAGCAATCATTTTCAGAAATATTTGCCACTACTTTTGAATGTTAAATTTTTTGAAGGGATCAGAATTCATGGAGGTAATACCGCAGCCGATTCGGAAGGCTGTATTCTTGTAGGGGCCGAAAGCGATATGCAAACCAAAATTTGGAATTGCGCCAGCAAGGTGGCAAATCTGGTGGCAACACTTAAAGGTATTGAGAAGAAAGAGAAGATGTTTATCACGATAACGCATGAATAAGGTATAGCCTAAAAAACACCTTTTATCGTTTTGCTGTCCAAAGTTTCGAGGCTTTGGGAGATTTATATTTGTTATGCCCCTATGTTGCTCATTTCTTTTTCATTTATATCTTTACAATACTGCATAACCAATGCAAACCTCAAAACCACTTGATAGCCAATATGTCGACATTTAAGAAATTAGCCGCTTTATGCTTGCTGTCCCTTTTGTTTGGTGCTTGCCAAAATGAAGCTTCGAAGGAAAATCAATTAACCGAGAAAGAAAAAAGCGAAAAGTGGAAGCTTTTGTTCGATGGAACCTCGACAGCCGGATGGCACTTATATAACGTTGGTAATATTGGTAACACCTGGTTAGTAAAAGATGGCACTTTATATTGTAATCCCGATATCAACATCGATCACGGCGACCTCGTGTCTGATGACTCGTTTACTAATTACGATCTTGTTTTCGATTGGCAGATACCGGAAACCGGGAATAGCGGAGTGTTTGTAAATGTTTTGGAGCGTAAAGATATTCCTACAGCCTGGGCATCGGGGCCAGAGTATCAATTGCTTGGTGATAAGCATCAGGACGCATCAATTCCGAGTAAAGTATCGGGGTGCCTTTTTGCCTTTGGCCCGCAATTACATCCAGCCAAAAACAAGCCGAACGGCGAATGGAATCATTCCGAAATTATACAAAAAAACGGTAAGCTATCATTCTATTTAAATGGTACACTTACCGCCGAACAAGATCTAAAAGCCCCCGAATGGGCTGATAAAATTAAGAACAGCCATTTCAAAGCCTATCCAGAATATGGCCAATATAGCTATGGCCGAATAGCTTTACAGGATTGGACCAAGGGTGTTTCTTTTAGGAATATCAAGATTCGGGAACTGTAACGCAGATGGCTTATTTCTTTACCTCAACCAATAAAAAGGTCGCATTTACCGAAGTACGGTTCGGATCACTGCTCTTATTTTGAGCAGCGAACAAAGCTTCCAGTTCTTGTTGCAATTCTGCCGACTTTCCATTTTTTTCTGCCGCCTCAAAAGCATTCATTGTTGGCCCATAGTATGCTTTAAATAACTGAACAAATTCTGCAGGTTTATAATCGACATTGAATGTAAACGTTTTTTTGCTGAAGCTTATATTTTCAGGCAAGACACCTGCACTTGTAAAACGCTCTTTTACCTGGTCTTCTACACCCCAAAGCATTGGGCTAACAAAACCTTCGGGAGGTGGCGGGGTATAAGCGGAACTGATTCTGAGGATCTGAGCCACCAGTGTAGGATCGCCGGGGATCCAGTTACCCATTACAATTTTCCCGCCGGGTTTGGTAACCCTAACCATTTCTTTGGCCACGTCAAACGGCTTCGGGGCAAACATCGCACCGAATATGCTTACCACCATGTCGAAAGTATTATCGGCAATGCCGTGCAAATCGGTAGCATCGCCTTCCTGAAAAGTGCAATTGCTTAGTCCTTCTGCTTTTGCCCGTGCGTTTCCGGCGGCTACCAGATTTTCAGCGATATCAACCCCCAGTACATTTGCACCAAGCTTGGCCGACGGTATGGCGGTTGTTCCGTCACCACAGCCAAGATCGAGCACTTGCATGTTTTTAGTAATACCCAGATCGGCAACCAGCTGTTCTCCGCTGGCGCGCATTGTTTCGGCGATTTTGGTAAAGTCGCCTTTCTCCCATAGAGCTTTGTTTGGATTCATAGTACTTTGTTTTCTTCAAAGTTAAATGAAACCCAATTTCTTTACTTATATTAAACGTTCATAATCATGACTTTAAAGGCCACATTATTAATCACAGATTTGCGCCCGCAATGATCAATTTTTACGAAAGGGTATTACAGTATCCCAATTATCACCGCCAGTTTAACTGTAATGATAGCCTCATTACGGCATTCAATTGCCCCGCCGAAGCCCGGTTAATGAAAACTAAATTTGCCGAGTTGTGGACCCAATACAACTGCCTTTTTTATGTGGTGGAGGGAAAGAAGATATGGCATACTGCCGATGGTGTTTATCCAGTTGAACAGGGAAGCTGTATGTTTATGCGTAAAGGCGCCTTTATTCTCGAGCAGTTTTGGGATATTGGGTTTTGTATCGTGCTTTTCTTTATCCCCGATGAGTTTATATGCCACACCCTGAGTGCCAAACTTGATATGCCTGATCGCAAAAGGCTCACACACAAACAAGTAATTGCGCTGGAAACTAATCAAACACTGGAGGCTTTCTTTTTATCGATGTCTTCCTATTTCGGCCAATCGAAAGAGCCTGATCCATTACTTCTGGAGCTTAAATTTAAAGAGCTGATCCTCACAATTGCCGATAACCCCTTTAATAAAGAGATGCTCGCTTATTTCTGCGCGCTGATTCATGAGCCACGCCCCGTTGCTTTGCAACGGTTAATGGACGATAACTTCCGCTTCAATCTTAAACTTGAGCAATTTGCGAAACTAAGTAACAGGAGCCTGTCAACATTTAAACGAGATTTTCAAAGCACGTTTAATACTACGCCGGGTAAATGGCTTTTAGAAAAAAGGCTGCTGCACGCCAAAAGCCTTATTGTAAACAGCGAGAAATCCATTAATGAAATTGCTTTTGAAAGTGGTTTTGAAACCGCCTCACATTTTAGCAGAGCTTTTAAGCAGAAATTCGGACTAAGTCCTTCAAGTGTTCGGGAGAAGTAATTTTCGATGCGCGACTTTTAAACAAAGTAGACTACGACTTTTAAACAAAATCTTCAGTTTCGATAAACGCGAATTTTGCTTCATCAAATAAATAAAAAGATGAATACAAGTTCGAATAACGAAAAATTAGTGCTGGTTACTGGTGGTGCCGGGTTTATAGCCGTGCATTGCATAATTCAATTATTAAATGAAGGCTATCGAGTAAGGGCAACATTGCGCTCATTAAATCGGGAACCACAGGTAAGGGCCATGTTGCAAGAAGGTGGGGTAGACGCAGGTGCCAGGTTAACATTTATTCAGGCCGATCTTTCTGCCGGCGATCATTGGGAAGAGGCTGTAAAAGGCTGCACTTATGTGCTGCATGTGGCGTCTCCGACGCCTAAACTCAACTTCAAGCACGAAGATGAAATGATTGTTCCTGCCCGCGAAGGTGTATTACGCGTACTGCGTGCAGCCAGGGATGCTGGCGTAAAACGCGTAGTTTTAACATCGGCCATTGGGGCGGTGGTTTACGGCCACCCTAACCAAACGGAACCTTATGATGAAAACAGCTGGACAAACACGACAACTGCGCCGGCTTATCAAAAGTCGAAAACACTAGCCGAAAAAGCAGCATGGGAATTTATTGAACGCGAGGGCAATGGGTTAGAGCTTGCTGCGGTTAACCCAACTGCGGTAATGGGGCCTGTGCTGGGACCAGCGTATTCGCATTCTATCGATATTATTAAAAACCTGTTGACAGGTAAGATGGCTGGTTCGCCTAAAATTAACTCCTGCTTTGTTGATGTACGCGATGTTGCCGACTTGCACCTGCGCGCCATGACCAATCCTGTTGCAGCTGGCGAACGATTTATTGCCACTGCAGGCGAAAGTATTTGGTTGATTGACGTAGCCAGGATATTGAAAGAGAACCTCGGGGAAGCTGCTGCCAAAGTAAACGTAAAGCAATTGCCAAACACCCTGTTGAAAGTATTGGCAATGAAAGATCCTAAAATTAAAAGCATTGTGCCCCTGTTGGGTATTAATATGAATACCACCAGTGCTAAAGCTATCCGCATGTTAGGTTGGTCGCCGCGTACTACCCAGGAGGCGATATTGGCCACGGCAGACAGTCTCATAAGGCTCAATTTATTGTAACTTGCACTATGGAGGTTGCCGAAGTTTTTGTGTCATGTAAAAAGGAAGCCCATTACAGCCGGGAGCTCACACTCCCGCAGCCTGCGCTCGTGCGTGTGATATCAGGTGAGGTAAGGATTGTTGCCGCCGACCGTTGTTTTCGCTTCTTTCCGGGTGATACCGTTTTGTTTCCACGCGACCAATTAGGGCGAATGAGCAAACTGCCTATGAACGGGGAGCCTTGTGTGGCCATATCAGTTGTTTTTCGCAACGACCGATTAAAACGTTATTACAGCAATGTTAAACCACTGGCGCCAAGGAGTAATGAACCGGTAGTTTTTACTGATCATCCGTTGCTTCAAAGCCTGTTTAATTCTTTAGGGCCGTACTTTGATTTGGCCGATGCGCTGCCTGGCGATATCGCAGCCCTGAAAGTGGCCGAAGCAATCCATGTTTTGCGCGCCATTAACAATGCGGCCGACGGCTTGCTGGGGCATTTTGAAGCACCGGGTAAGCTGGACCTGGTGCAGTTTATGGAACAAAATTTCATGTTTAACCTGCCGGTAGAAAAGTTTGGCTACCTAACCGGCAGGAGCCTTACTACATTTAAGAAAGATTTTAAGAGCGCGTTTAAAAATACACCAGGCAGGTGGTTAACTAAGAAAAGATTAGAGCTGGCTCATTATCAAATTGTTGAACAAAAGCGTAAACCCTCCGAAGTTTATCTCGACGCGGGGTTCGAAAACCTTTCCCATTTTTCGTTTGCGTTCAAAAAGCTTTTTGGCTATAGTCCTGCCAGTGTAAATGCTTATTAAGAACTACCAGGCCATCGGTTTTATTAAGGTGTATGATATTGCCTGACAATATCATACACCTTTTTGCACTTATAATGCGGGGTTTGCAATCATTTATTTAGGTTTGGCGATATTTAAAAGTGCAGCAATGTTTTGGTACGAAGACGAGATAAAACGCCTGGAGCGGGTACGGACTAAGGTAATCCGCGAGCCTGATACGCTGTTCTACGGCAGTTCGTCTATCCGTTTGTGGACCAGCCTCGCAAAGGATCTGGAGGAATTTAATCCTGTTAATCTTGGGTTTGGGGGTTCTACAATGGCTGCATGTACCTGGTTTTTTGATCGTGTAATGGTTGGGTACAAGCCTCAACGCCTGGTTTTATATGCCGGCGACAACGATTTGGGCGATGGCAGGCATCCCGAAGAAGTATTTATCTTTTTTCAACAACTTGCTGCAAAAACAACTAAACGTTTTGGTGACATACCCTGCTATTTTATTTCTTTAAAACCCAGTTTCAGCCGTTGGAACATGGCCGATCAGTTTAGATTTACCAACAAAATTATATCGGAGGATATAGCAAGTAATCATCCCGACTGGCATTTTATTGACGTTTTTAACCCGATGCTTAACGTAGATGGAAAGCCAAACGCCAAATATTTTGCACCGGATGGCCTGCATTTGAGTGCGCAAGGCTATGCACTTTGGTCGGATATTATTAAGAAGGCCATAAGCTCATAAATTAACCGTATTTTGACGGGTAGTTAATCTGCAACGCAGATCTTTCAGCAAAAAGTAACCTTACTGATGAACAGGGAATATCACCGGTGGTATAGCGATCGCTTGGGTCGGGATATGGAGCTGCTGGTTTTTGGTCACGCTGGCAGAGCCGTGCTTTTCTTTCCGCCGCGCATGGGCCGTTTTTATGATTACGAGAACTGGGGTATCATCGAATCCCTCCGCGATCGTATAAGCAATGGCGAACTTCAGTTATTCTGTGTTGATAGTGTTGACTGTGAGAGTTTTTACAATGACTGGGCACAGCCACACGAGAAGATGCATAGGCATTTGCAGTACGAGCAGTACATACTTTGCGAGGTTTTGCCGCTAATGAATACCATAAACCCCAATAATGATATTGAAGTTGCCGGCTGCAGTATGGGAGCTTATCATGCCGCAAATATTACCCTTAAACATCCCCAGCTATTCAATAAGCTGGTTTGCATGAGCGGCCGCTATGATCTTACCCGATCTGTTCAATATTTTCGCGACCTGTTTAACGGTTACCATAACCAGGATATTTATTTTAATATGCCCCGCCAGTTTATGGCTAATATGGAAGATCAATGCATGCTTGATGCTATCCGTCGATTGGATATGTTGATTGCAATAGGTGAAACCGATCCGTTTATGCCCGATAATTACGACTTTAGCGAGGCATTGGGTTGGAAAGGCATAAATCACAAGTTTTATACCTGGCAGGGATACGCACACAGCCCCAAAAGTTGGCGAAAGATGGCACCGCTTTATCTTTAAAAACTTCTCGGCTTAGGTTATTTACCAAAGGCAAGGTAGTTATTTCAACAGGTATTCATTATCGCCTCTATTATTAGCATTTTTGAAGGTATGAAGAATGGTTGTTGGAAGAACGCAATGGCCGCATTATTGCTGACAGCAATTACTGGTTGTGGGTTTATAAAATCGCTGGGGAAAAAGCCTGCAGGTGATGAGCTTGCCCGACTGGATACGTTGCCTAATTATAAAGATGGCGCCTTCCAAAATTTGGCCAAACATCCCGATTCTACCGCCAAGTACGACCATTTTCTTTTTATCTTCCGTAAGCGCCAGAAACCTACCCGCCCCGCTACTGATCTGCCATGGGTAAAAACTAATTTACTGACATTGGCTGCAACTCCGCCAACCATTGTTTGGTTCGGGCATTCATCTTTGCTGATCAAAAGCGCGCAGGGTAATATACTCATCGACCCGGTTTTTAGTAACCAGGCATCGCCGGTGCCGGGAGTGCTAAAAGCGTTTAAGGGTACTAAAAATTATAAGGCTGAGGACATGCCGCCAATTGATGTGTTGATCATTTCGCACGATCACTACGATCATTTAGACTATAGCACTCTGAGAAAGCTGAAAGACCGTATTAAAATGGCCGTAGTGCCCATGGGGGTAAGGTCGGATCTCGTATACTGGGGTTTTGATCCGAAGAAAATAATTGAGCTGAATTGGAACCAATCCACAACGCTGCCCGGTGGGCTTCAGATTACTGCCACACCGGCACAGCACCATAGCAAACGTGTGCTTACAGAAAATAAAACACTTTGGGCATCTTATGTGATACAAATAAATAAATACCGGCTTTTTTATAGTGGCGACAGCGGTTATGGCACCCACTTTAAACAGATAGGGCAACAATATGGCCCGTTTGATCTGGCGCTTTTAGAGTGTGGGCAGTATAATCAGATATATGTTCACATGGGCCTTGGGCAACCGGCCCAGGCCGCTGTTGATCTGCGTGCCCGTTTGCTGCAACCTATCCATTGGGCCAAGTTTCCGGAAGCTAATCACCCCTGGAATGAACCTATAAAAACGCTTCTCCCAGCTGCAGCAAAATTGGGTATGCCGGTACACGTTCCGCGTATCGGAGAACCTTATGCCCTGGGCGATGTGCCCAGGACAGCAGATTGGTGGGATTTTGAATAGGTTGTGATCTTTGTCAAAAAAACGTTATGCCTGTTCTATAGCCAGTAATTCTTCAAGTTGGTTAAGGCCAATAGTAAAGCCACCTTCAAATCCCATTTCTACCAACATTTTAATATCGGCGTCATTATCAAAACTAAGGTCTATCACTACTTTGGTCTTATTGCCTTCGGCCATAAATTTATTATCCCAATGGCTTACCGGTGCGCCCGGCAATGTATTGCCCTCTTCGTCGGAGAACATGGCGTCGGTAGCAAACTTGCTTTCTTTTTCTATGGTGGTAAACTTTACATAGCTCCAGTGCTTCTGTCCCTCTGGCCCCTCCATAGCATATAGCCAGGCGCCGCCTACTGTAAAGTCCATCGATTTGGTTTTGGCTACCCAGGGTTTCGGTCCCCACCATTTTTCGAGCAGGGCAGGTTCTGTCCAGGCTCTCCACACTTTTTCAACTGGTGCGTTAAACTCACGTACTACATGAATCTTTTTAGCAGCAAGGTCTTTTTCGAATATCATGTTTGTCATTTTAAGTGGTTTTATATTTGGGTTATTCAAAAATTCGCAATTCATCTGGCGGCTTTAGGGCAAAGTCTGTTTAACTCCCCAATTGCCTGCCATAGCTATTTAAATGTTGTCTAGGAGATTATCTAACTGATCAAAGCTTTGTTCCCACATCTTGCGTAAACGCTCCAGCCATACATCAATCTCTTTCATTTTTTCGTGGTTGTAGTGATAGTATATTTCCCTGCCGATCTTTTTCTGTGTCAGTACTTCGCATTCGGTTAAGATTTGAATATGCTTCGATATCGTTTGCCTTGTGCTGTCAAAGTGCTCTGCTATAGCATTGGGTGTCATGGCTCCCATTACCAGTAAGCCCAAAATAGCCCTGCGTGTGGGGTCGGCAACGGCTTGGAAAACATCTCGTCTCATTTATATATGCAGTTGATTGACTGCAAATATAAATGCAGTCAATCAACTGCGCAAATTTTTTCTAATTTTTTTTGTCACATCCGTAAGCAGTAGAAAAGCCTTTCAGAATTTCTCTGAAAGGCTCGTGTTGGTGAGTTAAAGTGTTAGTTTATTTACGGTATGATGTGCCGAGCTTGTGAAATACAAATACTTTTCGCTGTTTGATAAAGCGATATAAGAAACTTCTTGTCCTGACAGCAGCGTGGTTACACTCGCCGTAGCGGCCGACATGTTACTGATCACTTTGATAACGCCGTTATCTGCTATATATAATTTATCTCCACCAGTGCTTGCGCATATACTGCTAATGTTATTAAAACTTAAATTCTTTAAAATTCTAGCCAATACACCTTCCTTGGTTAGCTTATAGAGCCCAGCCCCTTGTATAATATATTTTACACCGTTCGAGCACGAACTAAGATCTCCAAACCCAAATTCCCTGCCGCCGTTTACATTGTTGGTTGTGTTGCTACTGTAGCCGGTTCCGGTTGACGATATGGTGCTTACTCCAGTATCTCCGGTATACCAAAAATAGCCGCCGTTGACATCTTTATCTATACCGCCATACTCAATCCCGTTGCTATGTGGCTGTACCGAATAACCAGCCGATTGTCCATTAGGATTAAAGACCCATAAGCCATAATAAAAATTGAAGTCTGGGGTGTCCACCGTCCCGGTGATTCCGATAGCGCCATCTGTTGTTTCGGCAACATCCAACGGAAAAGCGCCTTCGAAACTTACGCCATTTTTCACCATCGGAAAATGCAATGTGGAAACAACAGTATCTGATTTAATTTTACGGATAAGCCCATTATCGTGATCGGCAACTAACAACGATCCATCAGCATTAACAAAAATGCTCAGAGGCCTGTTAAATAATGCCTTTAAGCCGTTACCGTCGGCGTTGCCCGACGTGTTATACTTGCCATCAATTACAATAAACTGGCGGGGAGCAGCATGGGCCATTGGTACAACATCAAGCGGTTGGGTTTTTGTTGCTGGCGTTATTTCTTCTCCGCTCTCTTTCTTACAAGAAAAATTAAATACCAAAAACACAGTACAAATGATTAGAAACTTTTTCATAACGAGTGATTTATGTTGGGGTTAAGACACAATTTTCACAGTAAATGAAGTTAGCAGCCGTAAAAGGGCTATTAATGGACAGACTATTGTAAAGTGGTAGTTAGATTTATAGAAGTGCGGAGATCAGGGTGAAGGTATGGGTATATAATGATGGCGACAAGGCTTGGGGGTAACGATTTGATTCACAATTGATGAGTAAACATCCTGAACCCAAAAAAAGCCTCAGTATTTCTATTAAGGCTTTTCTTTCTGGATAGCGGGATAGGACTAAAGTCGAACCATTTGTCGGAAAGGTTCAGGCAATTAGCTATAATTATCCAGTCTATTCAAGCTTGGTTTTGTTGTTATAAAATCCCTTTTTAATCCATACATACCAGATCAAATCCGAACACATCTTGTACCAAAAGCGGACGTTTTTGATTTTTAAATATTAAATAAGTTGCTTAAAATCACAATCTTGTATTTTAGGCACTTGATTGGTTGTTGCATATAATGATCCACTTACACCAGCAAAGATTGAATCATGATCAAATATTTTTTCAAGATAGGTTATCGTAGTTTGTTGCGTAACAAAGGATTTTCTTTTTTAAATATCACGGGGTTGGCTATAGGCATGGCTTCTGCAATTTTGATTTTATTGTGGATTCAAAACGAAGTGAGTTACGATCGGTTTCACGAAAATAAGGACCGCATTTATGAGGTTTGGAACCATGTTAACGATCATGGCGACCTGGGCGTATCAAATCATGTATCTGCCCCATTGGCCCGAGTAACGGAGAAGGATGTGCCCGAAATAGAACGTGCTGTGCGGGTAAAGGATGTAAACAACAAGCTTTTTTCGGTAGGCGAAAAAAAAATGATGATATCAGGTGCGGCAGTAGATACAGGTTTTTTGCAGGTATTTAGCTTTCCATTATTAAGAGGGAATGCTACCACAGCGCTGAACGAAATACATTCCATCTTACTTACAGAAAAGACGTCAAAGGCCTTATTTGGCGACGAAAACCCTATGGGTAAAATGGTTACCCTCGACAATAAAGACAGTTATACGGTTAGCGGTATATTGAAAGATATGCCAGATAATACACGTTTTAATTACGATTATCTGCTGCCATGGAATGCCATAAAGGTTGAAAAGGCGCAAGATTTAGGCTGGAATGATAATAGTACATCAACGTATGTTTTATTAAAACGTAATGTTAGCTTCGCCGCTGCATCGGCCAAAGTACGACCTTTAAAACAACGCTATGATGAAGAAGCAAAGAAATTTAAATGGGAGTTTTTCTTATATCCTATAGAACGCTGGCGTTTGCATTCAAGCTTTACCAATGGTGTAGAGGATGGCAACGGGCGAATTAAATCCATTAACTTGCTCGGTGTTATAGCTTCATTCATTTTATTGATTGCCTGTATAAACTTTATGAACTTAAGCACAGCCCGAAGCGAAAAACGTGCTAAAGAAGTGGGTATACGAAAGGTAGCAGGAGCCCAAAAAAATTCGCTTATTATACAATTTATTACGGAATCCGTTATCATGGCCACTTTGGCGGGAATCATTGCGGTAATGATTGTGTTGCTTTGCCTGCCCGCATTTAACAATTTCACCCAAAATAACCTTTTTATCAATTTTGAGGTATTAAATACGTGGCTGTTTTTCGTCGGATTTATACTCTTAACCGGTCTTTTGGCGGGAAGTTACCCAGCATTCTTCTTGTCATCTTTTCAGCCGGTTAAAGTATTAAAAGGTACATTTAAAAGAGTAGATGCAATCGTAAATCCGCGTAAAATATTGGTTATTGTCCAGTTTACCTTTGCTATAGCGCTTATCACGTGTACAATTATTATTAAGCAGCAAATTGATTATGCCCGGAATCGTGAAACGGGTTATAACCGCGACCATTTGATTTATCATTTCCTGACGGGCGATATCTCTCAGAATTACTCCCTTATCAAAAATGATTTATTAACGTCTGGGATTGCTATAGCGGTATCAAAAACTAATTCGCCCCTCACTGAGCGTTGGAGCGATGGTTGGGGACAAAACTGGGAAGGTAAAGATCCTGATCAACAAATTTCCTTCGATCGTTATATGGCCGATGAGGCACTGGGTAAAACCGCCGGACTGCAATTTATTAAAGGTCGGGACTTTGATCTGAAGCAATTCCCTACGGACTCCACTGGTTTGATCATTAATGAATCGGCGCTAAAAGTCATGAAGTTTAAAGAACCGATAGGAAAAAAAGTGAGTGATCTGGGTGTGGATTGGCATATAGTGGGCGTAATCAAAGACTTTATTTTAACCAATCCTTACGAGCCAACGAGACCTTTGTTGCTATGTGGCGCTAAAGGAGGATTTATGACTTTCAACACAATCCAAATCAAACTAAACGGTAAGAATTCGACCGCTGATAACCTGAAAAAAGCAGAAGGGATTTTTAAGAAGTATAATCCGCAATACCCTTTCGATTACAAATTTGTAGACGAGGCCTACGCCAGGAAATTTGATAGCGAGCAGCGACTGGGATCACTTGCAGCGTTATTTGCCGGCCTGACTATCTTTATTTCCTGCCTTGGGCTGTTTGGCTTAGCTGCCTACATGGCCGAAAATAGGGTGAAAGAGATAGGGATCCGGAAGATTTTAGGTGCTTCGGTAACGGAAATTACAGGATTATTATCTAAGGAATTGATTTCGTTGATCATAATTTCGTTTATCATAGCCTCCCCGGTAGCCTATTGGGGAATGCATAAGTGGTTGCTGAATTATAATTATCGTATCGGTATAAGTTGGTGGGTATTCGCGATGGCAGGTGTTTTATCTATGGCGATAGCATTGTTAACGGTAAGTTACCAGTCCATTAAAGCAGCACTGGCTAACCCGGTAAAAAATCTTAGGGCGGAGTAGTTATTTGCCTTCCTACTAAATAATATGCTAACTTATATCTGTTAAAAGGCAGATATAAGTTAGATAAACTAAAGAACAACGCCTCTCAGAATTCTCTAAACGCTTTTTACTCGTCCTGTATCGGGAGCAGGACTCGAACCTACGACCTTCGGGTTACGAGTCCGACGAGCTAAAATAAAAAAGCCTCTCAGATTTCTCTGAAAGGCCTTGGGTAGCGGGAGCAGGACTCGAACCTACGACCTTCGGGTTATGAGCCCGACGAGCTACCAACTGCTCCATCCCGCACTATCTTGTGTTTTTTATTGGACTGCAAAGATATAATTCGTTTCTTTGTACTCCAAATAAAAAATTAAATATTTTTATATGAGTCATAGGGCAGGTTTTGTAAGCATTATTGGTAAACCCAACGCAGGTAAATCAACACTGATGAACGCGCTGGTGGGAGAGAAAATGTCTATCATTACCCCCAAAGCACAAACTACGCGTCATCGTATTTTAGGTATTGTTAATACCGACGACTATCAGATTGTGTTTTCTGACACCCCCGGCGTTATTAAACCGGCGTACCAGTTGCAGGAAAGCATGATGCACCAAGTTGATGGAAGCATTGTAGATGCCGACCTGATTTTGCTGGTTACCGATATTAACGAGAAGTACGACGAAGGCGATGTAATGATCAAACTGCAAAAATCGGATGCACCGATTGCGGTATTGATTAACAAGATTGACCAGAGCGACGAAGAAACCGTTAAGCAAAAAATTGAATACTGGCAGGAAAAACTAAACCCGAAAGCAATTTTTGCAATTTCGGCCCTGCACCAGCATAACGTGAAAGCCATTATGGATTTCATTTTGGAGAACCTGCCCGAGCACCCTGCTTATTACGAGAAAGACTTTTTGACCGATCGTAACGACCGCTTCTTTGCTTCGGAGATGATCCGCGAGCAGGTGTTTAAACAATACAAAAAAGAGATCCCCTACAGCACCGAGGTTATTATTACCAAGTTTGAAGAGGGCGATAAGCTATATCGCATAAGCGCCGAGATTATTGTGGAGCGCGATTCGCAAAAGAACATCCTCATAGGTAAAAACGGCGAGATGCTTAAAATTGTTGGTACTTATGCACGCCGCAGCATGGAGGAGTTTTTCCAGAAGAAGATTTTCCTGGAGATGTTTGTAAAAGTAATTACCGACTGGCGCAGCAAAAAGAACTACCTGAAACAATTCGGGTACGAAGACTAATTTTAAGAGAAGCAAGAGACAGGAATCCGACACCAAGATGGCTTGGTTGATGTTTTTAATTGCATAATAAGAAAGTAAGCAATACTTAACTTACAGGTAGTAAGTTTAATATAAATAGGAATACAAGGGTTACCGGTAACAAAGCCATTTTTTCTTTGTTGCATGGCTCTTGGTTCTTTAATCCCATAAAAAAATGAGCAATATAGTAGCTATTGTAGGTCGCCCAAACGTGGGCAAGTCAACCCTATATAACCGACTAACCGAATCCCGTAAAGCAATTGTTGATGATATGAGCGGCGTAACCCGCGATCGCCATTACGGTGTAGCCGAATGGATTGGCCGTAACTTTACCGTTATTGATACCGGCGGTTATGTAGCTAACAGCGAAGACGTTTTTGAGGCTGCCATCCGTGAGCAAGTAACCATTGCTATTGAAGAAGCTACCGTTATTGTATTTGTGGTTGACGTTACCACCGGTATCACCGACCTCGACGATGAGATTGCCAACCTGCTGCGCAGAAGCAAAAAGCCGGTATTTGTAGTAGTAAATAAGGTTGACAACACTTCGCTTAATGCCGATGCTACCATATTTTACAGCTTAGGCCTTGGCGAGATATACAGTGTTTCGTCGATGACTGGCTCTGGTACGGGCGAATTACTGGATGCGGTTGTTAAAACTTTCGACGATGATGTGGTGGAAGAAAACACCCGCCCTAAATACGCTATTGTTGGTCGCCCTAACGTAGGTAAATCATCTATCATTAACGCACTGATTGGTCAGGACCGTAATATTGTAACCCCAATTGCCGGTACCACCCGCGACAGTATCCATATCCACTACAACCAGTACGGGCACGATTTTATGCTGATTGATACTGCAGGTTTGCGTAAAAAAACCAAGGTAAAAGAGAATATCGAGTTTTACTCGGTAATGCGTACCATTAAAGCGTTGGAAGAAGCCGACGTAATTATCCTGATGATTGATGCCCAGGAGGGTATCGAATCGCAGGATATCAACATCTTCCACCTGGCCGAAAAAAATAAAAAAGGCATTATGGTGGTAGTGAACAAGTGGGATTTGATCGAAAAGAATAACAAAACAGTTAAGGTTTTTGAGGAAGCCATCCGCGAAAAAATTGCGCCGTTTACCGATGTGCCTATCGTGTTTACTTCGGTAACCGAAAAGCAACGTGTATTAAAGGTGTTGGATGTTGCAGCCGATGTGTATAAAAACCGCGCTAAGAAGATCTCGACATCCAAGCTTAACGACGTGATGCTGCCTCTTATTGAACACTATCCGCCGCCTGCACTTAAAGGCAAGTTTGTGAAGATTAAATACGTTACGCAGATCAACGCTTCATCGCCAATGTTTGCTTTCTTTTGTAACCTGCCACAGTACATCAAAGAACCGTACCGCCGCTACATAGAAAACAAGCTACGCGAAAACTTCGATTTCAGCGGTGTGCCGATCCAAATCTTCTTCAGACAGAAATAGTTTAGAAGAGAATCAGGAATCAAGACAAGATAAGGGCGAAAGAGCAAGGAGCAATCTTTGATCTTTCGCCCTTTTTTGTTTGCACCTATCGTAGTTCGTTTTGTCCTGCCCAGCCTCTATAAATGTCGTTTTATGCCGCACTAAATCAGGTGCCTATCTTTAGATTTGCATAACTTAAATTACAGACAATGAGAAAGTTGATCTTATTTATGCACACCTCCATAGATGGCTTTACCGCCAGACCCAAGGGCGAAATGGATTGGGTAACGGTAAACGAAGAAATGTTCGAATATGCGTACGAACGAACCCAAAAGGCCGATACCGCTTTATATGGCAGGGGTACTTATGGGATTATGCAGGCCTATTGGCCCACCGCGGCAGATAAGCCGAATGCATCTAAGCATGACGTTCAGCACGCTACCTGGTATAATAAAGTTGAAAAGTACGTGGTATCTGCAACCATGCGCGGGCAAACCTTACCCAATGCTACTATTATAAGTGATGATGTGGCCGACCGCGTCAACCAACTTAAACAACAACCGGGAGGCGAGATCATTATGTTCGGCAGCCCTAACCTTGCGCAATATTTAATGCAGCATAACCTTATCGACGAATATTGGCTGTTTGTAAACCCAATTATCCTGGGCAAAGGCATCTCGCTGTTTAACCATATTCAAGAGCAGATTAAACTTAAGCTGGTTGAACAAATTGCCCTCCCCGGCGGTGTAGTTTGCTTGCATTACGCAAAGGAATAAGGTGAAAAGAGAATCAGGAATCGCGAGTCAAGATAAGGACGAAAGAGAAAGGAGTAACCTTTGATCTTTCGTCCTTTTTGTTTTCATGAAGAATTCTGTCCGTCCGTTCCCTTGTCCTTCCTGGTTATGGATATGGCGGACACCCCTATTTTCTTATTAGAAGTGCTGTAGTCGGAGACTTCGAACAGCGGTTAGTGCTAATCAAAATGATTGCCTTTCGGTTTACAGCTCTCCAAATTTGTTGGCTATAAGAAAATTTATATCGTTTGTAGTGGCCGTGAAACTCAACTTATGTTTAAAAACCCAAAATAAATTTAGTTTTTATTGTAGGATCGTAACGGTAACATTGTAACTTAAGCCCAATAAATAACTTAAACCTTGTCTATTTTATGGAACCTACACCTTTAAATCAGGAGAGTATTCAAAACGCATTAGACCAGCTCCGCAACTGGTTTCCCGAGCAAGCCTCAGCTATTAAAAAGTACAACGACGAGCTTGTCGATAATATTTTGAAGGATACCGAACCGGATCCTAACAGTCCACTTGGCAAAATAGCCGAATTGCCGGTAAGTGAGGTAAGCATTGAAAGTGCGCCGGCTAATAAGATGGCTGCCACAGTGCAAGCTCTTAAACTGCCGGGCAAGATAGTTTCAGATAGTACAGACGACGAACTTTTTAGCTTTTCTACCGGCTTTACCCCTTGCGAATTTGCTGTTGGAAAGGCTATGGTAAGCGCCGGGTTTTTTGTGCTGAGCATGGTGGGTATTAACGGCAGTGCACATGAACGGGTGGTTTATTCTTTCTTGCAAGAGTTCAGACCTGTGGCCGATAAGTTTATGCGGCTGTTTAACAGCTTTGATGCGGCAGTTGGTTTTTATGAAAAAGCTAAAGTATTCTTCAAAATAGCAGGTGGTTTATACAAGGCATCGTGCCTTAAAATGCTGATAAAAACATGGGCAGAAGAAGCCAACTGGTTCGATTGGGCTTCTACAGCAGCTATAGCCATTGCGCAGTTTACCGTTTGGTTTGCTACCGAAGGTATTGCGTTTATTGCTGAGGTTGCTTTACTATTGGCAAGTGCGGGCTTTTTAATTGCAGATATTGTTAAAGCAGTAAACGTATGTACAGCCGACGAATGCACCCCTGCAAAAGCACCGGTAGAAAACTTTACTCCTGCTGGTTCATTTATCAACTCGGCCGACAATGTTTTGGTTACATTGTTTGCCCAATGCAAAAACAAAGCAGGCGTTTATGTTGATTCTACACTAAATATTACCAATATTGCAACTATAAAGCAGGTTGACAATGCCGATGGAAAATTAGTATTTGCCCCGGCAACCGGTTCAAAGGCAACTACGTTTACGCCAAATGGGTCGTACCGTAGTTCTTCGCAAAATATAAAGGTTACCCTTTCGGCAGCCTGTAAAAATATGCAGGGCAATACCGTTAATTCTGTGTTAGATATTACAGATCTGGCACTTAGCAAAGAAATAGCTAATGCCAATGGCCAGCTAAAGGTTGAAGGGCAATAATACAGTTACGAGTTTAAGGACGAAGGCAAGGGGCTCGAAATCTCTACCCTTCGTCCTTTTTTTATGCTTACTATTCTTCCGTCCGTCCGCTCCCCTGCCCGATACACTGCGGACAAACCGAACAGCACAATTGCCCGAATTGCCACTTTGAAATTTACATATTGCTGCGTACCTTGAGGGTCCTTATGCAATTTAACCTACGCCTCATCCTCGTCCTGCTGTGCGCATTTGTTTTAGCCAATGCCTACGCTGGCACCCCCGTTGTACATATCGAACCTAAGCCTTTGTGGCTCAATGCTCCAAATCCCTATACCGGCAAAATTGCTGCGCGCGAAGTGGAGAACGGCTATTTCTTCCAGCTAAACGAAGAGCAGATCCACGTGGAAAAACAGGCAGATTACCGGCATAACATTCTCGAGATTGTGTCTGAGGCAGGTATCCAGAACGCATCACAAATTTCGGTTGGCTTTGACCCTGCTTACGAGCAAATTGCCTTTCACGAGATTACTGTTTGGCGTAACAATAAGCCATTGTCGCGCTTAAAGCCCGGGTTGTTTAAAGTGTTGGCCGACGAGAAAGAACTGGCCGATTTTATTTACCAGGGCAGCTACTCGGCCTATTGCATTTTAGACGACATCCGCAAAGGCGACTGCATAGAATACTCTTATACCATAACCGGCCGAAACCCGATTTTCGATAACAAATTTAGCCGCGATCTTTATTTTCAAGGCTCGCAGCCTATTGCGCACCTTTATAAAGCGCTGTTGGTATTACCTCAGCGGCAATTGCATTTTAAAGAATTTAATAAACCCGTTAAAAGCATATCGTCGATAAAAAATGGGCTGCAATGCTACGAGTGGGAAAGCTATCAGGTAAAACCAGAGTGGGACTATAACAACCAACCCGGCTGGTATAACGCCTACCCCTATGTACAGATAAGCGATTACAATAGTTGGCAGGAGGTTACAGATTGGGCCTTAAAGATAAACCCTATTGATACCCATCTCAACGGCGAATTGGCTATGCGTGTTGCCGCCCTTAAAGCAGCAGCGGGTAATGATAAAGAAAAATATTTTAATAGCGCTGTTAGAATGGTGCAGGATGAAGTGCGGTACATGGGGATAGAAATTGGTCAGTATTCGCACCGTGCCAATAGCCCCCAGCGGGTTTATAACCAGCGTTATGGCGATTGTAAAGATAAATCGCTGTTGCTGGCATCAATACTACAAGCAGGTGGTATTGATGCCAATATAGTGTTAGTTAACGCCGATATTGAAGGGCATATAGCGCAGTTTATTCCAACTCCTAATGCCTTTAACCACGCGGTGGTTACCGCTAATGTAAATGGCAAGCAGGTGTGGGTAGACGCCACAATCTCCTACCAACGGGGTGCCGGCACTAATATTTATTTCCCCAACTATGGTAAAGGGCTGGTGGTTAAAGCAGGTAGTAATGAGCTCACCAGCATACCGCCATCCAAAGCCGGTAAAAGAGTAGTGACCGAAACCTATAGCATTGCTAATGAAAAGGGGGCTATGAAACTCGATGTAAAATCTACCTATACCCTAAATGAGGCTGATGATATGCGAAGCCAGCTGGCTGCTACCGGTATGGCCGAAACCGAGAAAAATTATCTGAATTACTATAAAAAGATCTACCCCAAAATAAGTACTAAAGATTCGGTTACGGTAGTTGATAACGAAAGCAAAAACGAGTTGACTACTATAGAGCATTACTCGTTGCCGACTATACTTAAATTAGATAAAGAGACAGGAAAATACAATGGATCGGTATATGCCAATTACATTAACGATAACCTGCCTTCGATATCTAATACAGCCCGTGTACCTATAGCCGTGGCTTATCCTAACAATGTGTATTATACAGCCCAACTGGTTTTACCATCTACTTGGAACGTTGAAAATAGCCATACAGAAGTAGATAAGGATGCTTTCCGTTTTTCGGCGGACAGATCGACGAACGGAGACACCTTGAATCTTAAATATTATTACCAGGCCCGGCAAGACTACATTGCTGTTGACAAATTTGACGAGTACCGCGAAAGTGTAAAAGATATTTCTGACAACAAGCTTTCTTTTAGTTTTACCTACACGCCCGATGTTAACGCTCTGCCCTTCAGGCCTAATTACTGGCTAATAGGCGGCGCCATTTTACTGGCTTTGGCATTAGGTGCCATCGGCATTAAAATTTACCGCACCGAAACCCCCGGCATTATGTTTACTTATGGCTCTAGCTTTGTACCGTTAGGCGGTTGGCTGTGGTTTATTGCGCTTGGCTTGGCTGTAACCCCTATCGCAGTTTTGGCAACAACAATAAATGCCGGCTTTTTTGATGTAAATAAATGGCACAACTTTGTGGTACGGGGTGCTTGGGCTTATAAAACCACAATTATTTTCGAAATGGCGGGAAATATTATGCTTATCTGCTATTCGATATTCTGCTTTGTTTTGTTAATAAACAGGCGAGATATCTTACCCAAATTTATTACGGGCTTGTATGCCTTCTGTATCTTGTTTGCCTTACTCGATTGTATTCTTAGTTCGATCCTGAACAACGCGGCAAGTGAAGCAACCGTCAAAGCATTAACCCGCGCCATTGTTGGTGGGCTAATCTGGATACCCTACTTCCAACGTTCTACCCGGGTGCAAGAAACCTTTATAGTGCCGTATCCGGCATCTAATTTTGGTTATGAAACAGCAGAGATAAGTGAAAACGTAGAGTCAGAAGTGGAATAGCTAAAAAAGAATTCCTAATTATAAAAGGACGAAAGGCAAAGGGGCAATCCCTCAATCTTTCGTCCTTTGTTATTGAACTTCTTGTCCGTCCGTTTCCTTCCCCGATACACTGCGGATACTGGCGGAGGGCAGACTTATAACTGTTTTGTCATGCAGAGCGATAGCGAAGCATCTTCTTCGCTATCATTAGCCGCTCTTCTAATCAGACTGCCAAAGCGCAGAAGATTATTAATGAGATTTTTATTTAAGTAGGTATTAATGAGCTTCCTGCGGTCGGTTCCTTCTCCGTCGGAATGACAAACTTTATAAAACGTCAACCTGTTTTTGTCATGCAGAGCGATAGCGAAGCATCTTCTTCGCCATCATTAGTCGCCCTTCTAATTAGACAGCCTACATTGTTCTGTCTTGATTCCTGATTCTTGTCTCTTGCTTCTACCAAGCCACGCCCATATTATAAAACATAAATGCCCATTTATCAGCCTGCTGATTAATTACCTGGGCTGTTGATTGCCCTGCACCGTGACCGGCGTTGGTTTCTATGCGGATTAACACCGGTGCCTGCCCTTGCTGATCTTCCTGCAAGCGGGCTGCAAACTTAAACGAGTGTGCTGGTACTACGCGGTCGTCGTGATCGGCGGTGGTAACCATGGTGGCAGGGTAGTCGGCAGGTTTAAGGGCATGGTACGGCGAATAATGGTACAGGTAGTTAAACATCTGCTCGCTATCTTCGGCGGTGCCGTAATCATAAGCCCAGCCTGCGCCTGCTGTAAATTTATTGTAGCGCAACATATCCATAACACCCACAGCCGGGAAAGCCACCTTGCATAAGTCGGGGCGCTGGGTCATGGTGGCGCCGATGAGCAGGCCGCCGTTAGATCCGCCCGAAATAGCCAGGTAATCTTTCGATGTATATTTATGTTCTATCAGGTATTCGGCGGCGGCTATAAAATCGTCGAAAACGTTCTGCTTTTTCATCTTAATACCCGCACGGTGCCAGGTTTCGCCATATTCGCCGCCACCACGCAGGTTAGGTACCGCGTAAATACCGCCATGCTCTAACAGCACAATATTGCTGGTGCTAAAGGCAGGCGTAAGGCTCACCCCAAAACCACCGTAAGCGTACAGCATGGTAGGGTTGTGCCCGTTAAGCACGATGCCTTTTTTATAGGTGATGATCATCGGTACCTTAGTGCCATCCTTAGATTTATAGAAAACCTGTTTGCTCTCGTACAACGATGGGTCGAACTGTACGTTAGGTTTTTTGTACACGGTAGATTTTCCGCTGGCGATATCATACTTAAATATAGTGCTCGGATAAACATAGCTGGTAAAGGTATAGTACAATTCCTTTTCCTCTTTTTTAGCGCCGAAGCCTGCAGCCGTACCCACACCCGGCAAGGCTACGGTATGCTCTAGCTTGCCATCCATATTGTATTGCAGCACCAGCGAAGTAGCATCCTGCAAGTATTCGGCAAATATCTTCTGACCGCCGGTGCTTACCGTAAGGGCATTTTTGGTTTGGGCAATCAGATCTTTCCAATGTGTAACACCGGGGTTGGCGGCATCAACCGTAACCACACGGTGATTAGGCGCATAAAGGTTGGTGTAGATGTATAGTTTGCTGCCAATGTTATCTACCACAATATGGTCGTTATCGAAATTGGCAACCACGTTAACAATGGTGCTGTTGGGTTGGCTAAGGTCTTGAATATAAAGTTCGTTGCCGGTGGTGCTGTTGGCAGCTGTAATTACCAGGTAACGTTCATCTTCGGTTAAGTAAGCGCCAATATAGCGGCGTGGGGTTTGCTCGCCGCCGAAAATGAGTTTATCGGTGCTTTGCGAGGTGCCCAGCTTGTGGTAATACAGTTTGTGGTACTGCGTCATGCCGCTTAACTGGCTGCCTGCTTTGGGCTTATCATAGCTGCTATAGTAGAAGCCGTCGTTACCTTTCCAGGCAATACCGCTAAATTTTACGTCGAGCAGGGTATCGCCAACAACACTTTTGTCTGATGCTTTGAGGATGATCACCTTGCGCCAGTCGCTGCCACCTTCAGAGATCTGGTAGGCTGCCAGGCTGCCGTCTTTGGTAAAGTCGAGGCCCTGCAATGATGTAGTGCCGTCTTTAGAAAACTGGTTAGGGTCTAAGAAAACCTCGGGCTCCTGGCCTTCTTTCTGCCGATAAATAACACTTTGGCTTTGCAAGCCGCTATTGCGGCTAAAGTAGGTCCATTCGCCCTGCTTTTGCGGTGCGCCAAATTTCTCGTAATTCCACAACACCTCCAGGCGTTTGCGGATGGCGTCGCGATAGGGGATTTGATCCAGGTAGGCGTGTGTAACCTTGTTTTCTGCCTGCACCCAGGCCTTGGTATCCTCGGCGCGGTCATCTTCGAGCCAGCGATATGGGTCGGGCACGGTGGTGCCGAAATAGGTGTTAACGGTATCCACTTTTTTGGTAACCGGGTAAGGCAGCGTTTTCATAGTAGTAGTTTGGGCAATTGCCGAACCACCCAACAAGGTAGCCAGCGGTAAACACATCATCAATGCTTTCATTAACATTAGGGTTATGTGAGTGGCTAATATAGTTGCTTTAGGGGCATAAGTCAATAGGTAGCACCTGTCACTCCCATATTAATACCTCCACCCGTCATGCTGAACTTGTTTCAGCACCCCACATGCTAAGTGTACGCGCACACTCGTTTTTCATTAGGAAAGGCAGTGGGTAATATGAATCGCCGGTGGATGTTACTTTTTCTTTCCGCAAGAAAGAAGTACTAAGAAAGAAGTACTAAGAAAGAAGTACTAAGAAAGAAGTACTAAGAAAGAAGTACTAAGAAAGAACTCGTGGCTGCTTTATTTTCTATTAAAGTTTCTGCTGTAGCTGGGCTGGTGATATCCGAAAATCAAGAGGCCACAATGGTTAGAGTGTGGAGGGTTCTGTGCGGGTAGTTGTCTCATAACCACGAACGGGAGACCACCCCCCGCTCCCGCAAGCGTCCCGCTTGTGGTATAACAGTAACAAAGCAGCTTCCCCTACCTAAAATACCCCGCATATTCCTTCGGCATTTCGGTAATTTGCTGTAGCTGGATATCTTTGTAATACACCTCTGCCGATTCGCTTTGGAGTTGGATTTTGCCTTGGGTGAGGGGTTTTATCGCGTCGCCGTCTTTGTAGCGCGAATTGGCGAGGGCCATAGCTACCTTGCCGTTTACCAGGTGCAGGGCCTTATCGCCAAAAACGATGAGTTCGAGGTTGGTCCATGCGCCGTCGGCTTTGGTTTCGTAGTCGGCAATGGCCTGGCAATAGCCGCCGTATTCGCGTTTTTCGCCTTTGGGGTCGAAAATATAGGTGGTGGTATCCCGCCGCTTGGTCGACCGTATATCCATCCGCGACGAAGCAATCGGCCAGTAATCGCCCATGGTACCTTCGCCCACCTGAAACTCCTGCCCCAGCATCCACGAGTGCCAGTAATCAACCCCCGAAGGCCCCTGCGAGTTATACAACACGCCCGAATCTTTGTATTCGTTCAGCCTCGGCACAAACTTGTTTTTCCCCCAGCGCACTTTTAGCCGCAGGCGGTAGTTGGCATAGGCCTGTTTGGTAAACACGCAGCCATAAATTTCGCCGCTAATGCGCAGCATTGGTTCGCCGTTTTCCATCACCACGCTAAACACTTGTGCGGTATCTTTATCGTAGCCAATGGCCTTAACATCGTTTCCGGCAGCATCTTTGGGTATCTTGCCACCGTCGCCATCGGTATGCTTAAAGCTCAGGTAGGTGCTCCAGCGGCTCAGGTCTTTATCCAGCAGGTTCACCCATTTGCCCGCAGGCTGAAACGAGGTGCAAAGCATTAAACAAAAGCAGGCGCAAATAAAGGTGGCAACGGTTCTCATGATTTTGATTTCGAGTGGTTTACACAAACTTAGTTAATAGCCCGGCCCAATTGTTATGGTATTTTAACAAAAAGTTGAAGGATATGGGCAGGTTGGGTGTTAGTCATTAGCCACTGGTCATTGGCCATTAGTCATTAGCCATTAGTTGTTGGTCATTGGAGTATTGGCTTTTTTTGTAAATTAATATTGGTAGCTTTTGGCAGCCGGCAGCCCCGCTTTCCGCTGTACTGCGTGCCGCTGCAATCGGGTTTAGGTTGGAGGGGTAGCTATATCATATGTCATTGCGAGGAGGTACGACGAAGCAACCTCGTAGCTCTGCAGATCGACCATGTATGCGACGAGGTTGCCGCGCTATTGCTCGCAATGACACGGTGGGAATGCAAGACAAGCCCTAAGCAAATTATTCCCCTCTCGAGAGGGGTTGGGGGTGTGTTCTTTCTGTAAGCGAATTTCGTAGAAACACACCCCTGCAACAGCACATGCCAGCCGCACCCCCTCTCAAGAGGGGAATAGCTCTTGATTAGACAGAGTTTGTCATAAAAGCGCATGGGGATGTGCGATTCCCCTCCTTGGGGGGGTGTAGGGAGGGGTTTCTGCGATTGAATTGCGATGATACCCCTCCCTGCCATAGCTCAATCCGATGCGCCCCTCCCAAGGGGGGAATTTGAAAATTCTGTCTAATCAAACGGACACGTTAATTGCTCTGTAGTTCGGGGGCTTCGAGTGCCTCAGCCTGACAATGCCGTTAGATTATCAACCTCTTAACCCTAACCCCGCATCTTCATTCAACACCCATTTTCCATCACTAAAAGCTGGTTTGGCAAATGGGTTGTTGCTCACTAAAAGGGGGCCATCCAGATCGGCCCAGTGGCATTGGGGGGCGAGGGCGGCGGCGGCGAGGGTGGCGCAGCTGGTTTCGCTCATGCAGCCTATTAATATTTTAAGGTCAAGCTGGCGGGCTTTGGCTATCATGCGTTGAGCTTCGTACAAGCCAGCCGATTTCATCAGCTTAATATTAATGCCATGATAAACGCCTTGGGCGCGGGTAACATCGTCGAGGCGTTGTACGGCTTCGTCGGCAATAATGGGTATTGGGCTGCGCTCGGTAAGCCAGGCATTGCTGTCAAGATCGGCTTTTGGCATGGGCTGCTCAATCAGTAACACGCCTTGTTGGTGCAGCCAGTGGGTCATGTCGAGGCTTTGTTGCAGGTCGGTCCACCCTTGGTTGGCATCCACAAAAAGGGGGTTGTCGGTTACCGAACGTATGGTGTTTATAAGCTCCTTATCGCTATCGCGGCCAAGCTTCACTTTGATTATTTTGCAGTCGGCGGCATCCTTAATCTTCTCCCTAATCACCTCGGGCGTATCAATACCAATGGTAAAACTGGTAGCAGGCATCAAGGCAGGGTCGCTACCGAAAATTTGCCAGCAGGGCTTGTTTTGCAGCTTGCCATCCAGATCGTGCAGGGCAATATCAACGGCAGCTTTTATGGCGGGCATACCGGGGGCAATGCTATCGAGGTAGCTTAAAATCGACCCAAAATCAAATGGATAACTAAACTGGCTTACATCTATCTTACTTAAAAATTGGGCGGCTGTTTCGTTGCTTTCGCCCATGTAGGGTACCATTGAGGCTTCGCCATAGCCTGTAAAGCCCTCGTGCTCAATCTGTACCAACACAATTGGGGTAGAGGTGCGCGAAAATTTTGCAATGGTGAAACGGTGTTTCAGATCGAGTTCGTAGAGGCGGTAAGTCAGTTTCATGTTAAAAATCAAAGCTAAAAATTTAACGTAAAAATCATGGTTATCTTTGCAGCCATGGCACCGCAAATTTATTACCCGTTTCAGAGCTTTAAAGCAAGCAAAAAATTATGCTTTTTAACAGGCAAGCCGCTTCAAAGTTCTGAAGAGCAGATCCACGTTTTTCCGCAATGGTTAATGACGCGGTACGACCTGCACGACAAGCCTTTTAAACTACTCGACGAAAGTATCTCGACCTATAAAGACCTCAAATTACCTTGCAGTGCCGAGGCCAACGAGCTTTATGTTGAGCCTCTTGAACGGGAAATTGAAGCAGCTTTTACTGTTGGCTACGAAGCCGTAAAGCAACTGGACGAGCTGCGCATTTTTCAGTGGGCTGCCAAGTGGTTGCACGGTATTATTTTTAACGAGCTGCAGGCCGCCATGCGCCAGCAAAACGCCGAAGGCGAAGAGTTTAGCGTTTCGCAATCTATTTTGCAGCGCTTTACCAACCTGCATGTAATGCTGCAAACATTGTCGCTACCCATCCAGTTCGACGAGTTTAAGCCTTACAGCTTGTTTTTGTTTAAGGTAGATAACCTCGAAAACGAGTTCAGCTACCGCGATGAGGTGAGCACGGTTACGTTCTCTTTAAGGATCAACGATTTCGGCCTAATCATTAACCTGCAAGACAATGGTACTGTAGGCCGCTATCAGCAGGAAACTTACGATAAGATTAAAGACAAGGTACTGCACCCCATACAGTTCGAAGAGTTTTCGGCACGTGTGTTTTACTCGGCATACCTGTTTAACCGTTTGCCTAACTACGACATTATGCCCATTGGCAACGAAATTTACATCGAAGCCAACCAACTACGCGGCAATAGCGCCAAACCACTTTTCGACGAGTGGCAGGTAAAAACCTACGGCCAGGTGTTGGAAAATTTCTGGAAGAAGTGGGGGTACTTGTTACTGGAGATCATCAAGAATCCCGATCATCCGGTTAGCCATCTGTTTGATGCCGACGGTAATTTTAAACCGGCAGATACCTTGGGATTGGGAAAGTAGGTTCGAAGATGCCTCACCCCAGCCCTCTCCGGGGGAGAGGGAGTTAATAAAAGCAGATGTGACGCTTATGTGTCCGCTTTGTTTGAGTGTAACGGGGGAGGAAGCGGACGGACAGATTAGTTACTTAATAATAATAAAGCATTGTCAGGCTGAGGCTCTCGAAGCCCCGTTAGCAAATCAGCTCTGTATAGTTTGAGCTTCGAGTGCCTCAGCCTGACAAAGATGTAACTCATAATGTCTCCCGTTTTCTATCTCGATTCTCGACTCCTGATTCCCTTCTTACTACAGCCCAAACTGGTGCAAAAACTCGGGGATTATCTGGTGGTACAACAAAATGGTTATAGCCAATCCGCTGATGGCGCCAAAGAAGTGAGCATCGTGGTTAATGTTATCGCGCGATTGTTTGGATGCCCAGGCGCAGTACACCAGGTATATCACCCCAAATAGTATGGCAGGGATAGGCACAGGGATGAGCATCAGGTACATTTTACTTAGCGGACTAAACAAAATATAGCTGAAAATTACTGCGCTGATAGCTCCTGAGGCACCCAGGCTATGATACCATTGATCATTCTTGTGTTTTTGAACGGTTGGTAAATCGCTTAATATTAAGCTTGCTGTATAAAGTACCCCAAATTGCCAATGCCCTAAGTAGCCGGCTTCTAACTGGAAGGCGAAGAAATAGTACGACAGCATGTTGAAAAACAGATGCCCCCAATCGCGATGGATAAGGCCACTGGTGATCAGCGTATAAATGCGCTCGCCGCGCGACACGCTGTAGGGGTGCAGGGTACATCGGGCATAAAACTCTTCGTTATAAAAAGCAATTAAAGAAGCAATCAGCGTGATTGCAAATATGGCCGAAGCAACCGGCGCAAGCATTATATATTCAAGCATTTTTAGTTGATATCAAGTTTTGTATCGGTAAGCAAACGGCCGACCGGGTAGCGAAGGTACGTTTTCTCAAACCAGGGCGAATTGTGGTAAACAAACTCCAGTTGCATACTTGCGCTAGCAGCCAGTTTAGGATTTTTCGCTTTTTCGTCGGCCAGTTTCTTTTGCAGTTCGGGGTTAGTTTTCAGGTATTCGGCAGCAGTATCTTCAAAAACATAGTCGGAGTAATGCTCTTTCTGACCCAGCATCGAATCAAAGAAATTCCAGGCGAAGAATGAATCTACCCCCTGTGGTTCTAATGTTTCTACTATATAACGGTTTATCGGCTGATTAGTATAAACCACATAGTCGCCTGCGAAAAACTTAATGTTGGCCTGCACCGGATTTAACTTAACCCCGGTGTGCAGGTAATGCCCTTCGTACGGGCGCTGGCCTGTTTTGTAATCGGCAATGTAATACATCTGCAGGTTAAGCGTAGTATCGTGCGTTAGTTGATGCATAGCCACCTTGTTTAGCTTAAATAAATCGATAATCTTACCCCATGCCTGTGGAATTACGTAAGCAACCGGCTTATCTGCAAAGGCAGTTGCCTTGTAAGTATTGTAGTATTTAATGGTTTTGGTGTAGGGCTTGGTGCGGTCGTAATATAAACGCGGTAAGCCGCTAATTTCGCTTGGCTTATGGCCAAATTCATAGCCGTTAAAACTAATGGTATCGTAGTGCTGCTGATCCAGATCCCAATCTAGGGCGAAGGTTTTTTGCGCCTTTACCTGTGCATCTGCCTGCTGCTTTAACTTACCAATGGTTTCGTGGTCGCGCTCAACAATGCTAATGAGATGATCCATAAAATCGTAGGTAGAATATACACGCTTGTCATACTGTTTCAGCATGTGGGTTTCGGTAATGTAGCTAATGATATTATGCAGTGCCGTATAGCCGGTACAAAAGCGCGGGGTTTCTAAAAACGATACAATGCCAGAGTCGGGCGTGCCCTTTTCGCTCTCTACATAAGGTATCATTTCGTAACCGCTTTTCTTCATGCGTTTGTATAGCTCGGGCGATAGCGTTTCGGAAGTATACTTGGCCAGTATTGGGTTTTGCTTGTCTTTCTGGGTTTCAATTAGCGTCATTACGTACTGGTAGTCGGCACCATCGCTGGTGTGGTTATCCAGAAATACTTCGGGGTTCCAGGTGTTCAGAATTTGCTCGAAGGCCAGGGCATTCCGGCTATCTGCCTTAATAAAATCGCGGTTCAGATCTAGGTTGCGCGCGTTGCCCCTAAAACCATAAGCCCGCGGGCCGTTCTGACTAATTCTCGATAGCCCCCGGTTTAAACAGCCGTCGATATTGTAAACCGCCACCATACAAATCACCACATCGCTGGGCAGCTTGTTGCCTTTCAATAAGTCGCGGGTAAGCATCATACTGGCATCAATGCCTTCCGGTTCGCCAGGATGGATTCCGTTGTTAATGAGCAGCACCCGTTTGTTCTGTTTCTTAATTAGTGCCGGGTCAAATACTTTATCTTTCGACAAAACCACCAATGTAAGCGGCTTGCCAATATCCGTCATGCCGTAATCAATTAGTTTCATCTGCGGATATTTGGGCGCCAGCTGATGGTAGTAGGCCATAATCTCGGCGTAATTGGCGGTGTAGTTTTTGTCTTTACTTAATTCAAAAGGCGTAAGCTGTGCCGAGGCAAATAAAGTCGAGAAAATTAAGGATAGAAGGAGTATGTGTTTTTTCATAATGTGTGTTTCTTTAATGTTGTAACCGGAGAAGAGCCTCACCCAACCCTCTCCGGAGGAGAGGGCTTTTGTTTTAAAGTCTCCCCTGCAGGGGGAGTTTAGAGGGGGCTCCCATTTCCACCCTAACCTTCTTCGGTAAACTTTTTACAACTAACTCGTACGAGTGGTCTATCATTTCGCAAAGTTGTTTACGGGTTAGCGAGCCGTCGGTACGTACTGTGTTCCAATGAGTTTTGTTCATGTGGTAGCCTGGTTGCACTTCTGGGTGTTGCTCGCGCAGTTCTACTGCAAGTTCGGGGTCGCATTTTACGTTGAACTGACTGCCCCTATCCAGGCTGAACAGTAAGAAAATTTTGCCTGCTACTTTAAAAACCAGTGTTTCTTCGCCAAAGGGGAAACCTTCGGTAACGGCTGGTTTCTCTAAACAGTAGTCTCGAATTTGCTCAACATCCATAGCCGGTCATTTTAAATTTTTGATTGATAGAGCTGTAAATAAAGCCCTAATTTGCACAAATATTTTTGCGTATGAACAGCCAATTAAATTTTACCGTTGCCGAGCGCTTTTTGCGTTATGTAACTATAGATACCCAATCGGACCCCGAATCTGAAACCTGCCCTTCTACAGAAAAACAGAAGAATTTAGGTCGCCTGTTGGTGGAAGAACTGACAACCATAGGGATTACTGATGCCGAGCTTGATGAGCACGGCTATGTTTATGCCACTATTCCGGCTACCAGCGATAAGGAAAACGTCCCCGTGCTGTGCTTCTGCTCGCACATGGATACTTCGCCCGATTGCAGCGGTGAGGGTGTAAAACCTTTGGTACATCAAAACTACCAGGGACAAGATTTGGTGTTGCCGGATGATAACAGCATTGTGCTGAAAATGAACGAGCACCCCGATCTGAAAAACCAGATCGGCAACGATGTGATTACCGCCAGCGGTACTACTTTGCTTGGTGCAGATAACAAGGCAGGCTTAGCCGAAATTATGGATGCGGCTTACCAGTTAATTAATCACCCGGAAATTAAGCATGGCAAAATCAGGATACTGTTTACCCCCGACGAAGAAATAGGCCGCGGCGTAGATAAAGCCGACCTTAAAAAGCTAGGGGCTGATGTAGGCTATACGATGGATGGCGAAAGCGCAGGCCATTTCGAGAACGAAACTTTCTCTGCCGATGGCGCCAAACTTATTATTAATGGTATAAGCTCGCACCCAGGGTTTGCCAAGGGCCACATGCAGAGTGCTATCAAAATAGCAGGTAAAATTATTGCCGCCTTACCGCTGGAGTTATCGCCGGAAGGTACTGAAGATATGGAAGGTTTTGTACACCCGGTATCAGTTACCGGCCATGCCGAGCAGGCAGTTATAGAATTTATTATCCGCGATTTTGAAGACGAGAAACTGGTAGACTATGCCAATGTGATCCGCAATATTGCCAACGGGGTAATTAAAGGTTTCCCTGGCGCAACGTACCAATTGCAGGTAAAAGAGCAGTACCGCAACATGAAAAAGGTACTGGACCAGCATCCCAAGATAACCGAATATGGCATCGAAGCCATTAAACGTGCCGGATTAAAGCCTGAACTGAAAAGTATCCGCGGGGGAACTGATGGTTCGCGCCTTTCGTTTATGGGTTTACCCTGCCCAAATATTTTTGCTGGCGAACACGCGTTTCACGGTAAACAGGAATGGGTTTCTGTACAGGATATGCAAAAAGCAGTAGAAGTTATTTTGAACTTGTGCGAGGTTTGGGAAGAGAACGCTTAGCTAAAATTTTCAACCATTATCTATATTTTGCGTTTAACAATAGAGTTGATTAATACCAATATAACGTTGCATGACAGAGAACCAACCTTTTAATGCTTATAAAGGGCTTAGTGAAAGTGAAGAACGGTTTCGTACGCTGGTAACCGCTACTTCGGACGTGGTTTATCGTATGAGCGCTGATTGGAAGGTAATGCGTCAACTTAACGGTGGGAATTTTTTGTTGGATACAGGCGAACCTGACGAACATTGGCTGCAAAAATACATTCACCCCATAGATCAGCAAGTGGTTAAAGATGCCATTGACGAGGCTCTCGGTAAAAAGCAAATGTTTCGATTGGAGCATCGGGTTTTACGCGCCGATGGTACTATAGGATGGGTATTATCAACAGCGGTCCCTATCTTAAATGAAAGCGGCGATATTATAGAATGGTTCGGCACAGCCAGTGATGTTAGCGGCCGCAAGGCAACCGAAGAGGCACTTAGACAAGCGAGAGATGAAGCCGAAACGCAGAGACGGCTGTATGAGATCGTTGCTGCCAATACTCCCGATTTGGTATATGTTTTCGACCCCAATTATATCTTCACATTTGCCAACCCGGCACTGCTAAAGATGTGGGGGAAAAGCTGGGATGATGCCGTTGGCAAAGGCTTGCTCGATAATGGTTATGAACCCTGGCACGCCGAAATGCACGAACGTGAGATAGACCATGTTGTAAAAACTAAAGAATCGATTCGCGGCGAAATTGCTTTCCCTCATGCCACACTGGGCAAGCGGATTTACGACTATATATTTTCGCCCGTTGTTAATGCCCAGGGCGAAGTAGAAGCGATAGCAGGCACTACCCGCGATATTTCGGATATAAAAGAGAATGAGCAGCGCAAGAACGACTTTATCAGCATGGTAAGCCATGAGTTGAAAACGCCGCTAACATCCGTAATAAGCAATGTGCAAGTGGCGCAGAAAAGAGCTATCCAAAATAACGATACCATTGCGGCGGGCATGTTAGAGCGAGCGGGAACGCAGCTTGGTAAAATGACCCGGATGATCAATGGGTTCCTCAATGTCTCACGACTGGAATCGGGCAGGATTCAGATAGATCATCAATTGTTTGATCTATCCGACCTAATGAAGGAGGTAGAAGACGATGCGGCTGCCACCATGCTGGGGCACTCGATCAGGATTGAACCCTCGCCAGAAATATGGATCAATGCCGACCGTGAAAAAATAAGCCAGGTATTTAACAACTTATTAAGCAATGCTGTTAAGTATTCGCCCCTGTGTTCAACGATCTACATTAGCTGTTCTGCCGATAATGATTTTGTTAAAGTATGCGTCCGTGACGAGGGTATTGGTGTTAGCGAAGAAGATCTGCCGCTTATTTTCGAGCGTTACTATCGCGTAAAAGGCGCAGAGGCAAACCACATATCCGGCTTCGGTATTGGGCTATATTTATGTTCCGAGATCGTAAAGCTACACGGGGGCAGCATTTGGGCCGAAAGCAAACCTGGCGAAGGCAGCACATTTTGCTTTACCCTACCCAAAAATTAGCAAGTAGATAAAATAAACAAGAAAGGCGATTGCATCCAATCGCCTTTCTTGTCTAAATCTTGATTCTCGATTCTTGCTTCTCTTCCAGTTATTTCTCCGAAAGCAAATCATCAGTCAGTTTTTCAAACTGGCTTACAAAATCGGTATAGTAATAACCGGTTCCCGGGCCACTGAAGCCGGTGTATATTTTGCGCACGTCGCCTTTTTTATCGATAATAAGCGTAGTTGGGAACGAGAAGAAGTTTGCCATTGCAGGTAAGCTTTTGGCAACCTCTTTAGGGTTACTGGTATAACCAGTAATTAACATCGGGTAGGGTACGTTGAAATGATTTTTCTCGCGCAATAACGACGCCTTCGATTTGTTAAAATCTGCGGTGCGCTCGTAAGCAAGGTCTACAACCTCCACTCCTTTTTTGTGATACTTTTTATAATACTTTACCAGGTAGGCTGTCTGATCCATACAGTTAGGGCACCACGAACCCATAATCTCTACAATAACCACCTTGTTTTTAAACCGTGGATCATTTAATGAAACCTTGTTGCCATCCAGATCAGGGAAAGAGAAATCGAGTTTCTTGAACCCAGGTTTCAAAAAGGTTAGTGAATAAGCATCGGGCAGTTTGGCGTCGTCGTCGCGTTTAGCGTGCCATGGGTTTTTACCGAACAAGCCGTCAACCAGGGTATTCTCATCCTTTAAGGTTGCTGTAAATAAGAAAGCATGCCCACCGTCAAAGCAAGATAACGATAGTTTATCGCCAGAAACAGAGCCCTCTAAATAGCGGTAATCGCCGGTAGTGGTCAAAAAAGTACCGGTAACTTTATTGCCTGTCTGCTGAAACTCTGCAACTGTTGTATCTGGCTGGTCGACGCCAATAATAGCCGACCACCTGCCGGCAACTGTGTATTTTGTAGGCTGCACGTCTTTAAAGCGGTATGATACACCGGGCACTGCTTCAAACGGAATAAACACATCACGCTCACCCAGGTGGCGGATCCAATTCCCTTTCAGGTTTGCGCCTTCAAATTTCAATCTGAATTCAGAATCAAATAAGGGCATCTGGATCAACACCGAATCGTCTTTAACAGCAATCTCGTTTACACGGAAACGCTCATTGCCATTAATAATAGCTATTTGCTGATGCCCTGCTGTATCCTTAACAGTAAAATTAAAAGGCAGTTCGCCGGCTGGGATTTGTAGGGTGCCGCGCCATATACCTGTGCTTAGTTTTTTTTGTGCAAAACTTGCAGTAGCGGATAGTATTAATATTGCAAGGATAAAGCCTTTGAATTTCATAGTCTACTAAAATAGTCGTTTTATGCCAAAGGTAGTAAAGCCAGCCTATTATTTCAAAAGTTCGCGCGATATGACAATTTTCTGAATCTCCGAAGTACCCTCATAAATTTGGGTGATCTTGGCGTCGCGCATCAGGCGTTCTACATGGTAATCTTTTACAAAGCCATATCCTCCGTGTATCTGCACCGCTTCTACGGCAACTTTCATGGCTGTTTCTGAGGCAAACAACTTGGCCATTGCGCTTGCCGAGCCGTACGGCATGTCATGATCCTTTAACCATGCAGCCCTTAAACAAAGCAAACGTGCGGCGTCAATTTCGGTAGCCATATCGGCTAGTTTAAATTGTATAGCCTGGTGATCTGACAATGGCTTACCAAAGGTTTTACGTTCTTTTGAGTAGTTTAACGCCAACTCATAAGCGCCAGATGCTATACCCAGGGCTTGCGCAGCGATACCTATGCGGCCACCTTCTAATGTTTTCATAGCGAAGGTAAAGCCGAAACCATCTTCGCCAATGCGGTTAGCCTTGGGTACCTTAACATCGGTAAACATCAGCGAGTGCGTGTCGGACCCTCGGATACCCATTTTATTTTCCTTAGGACCAACGGTAAAACCCTCCATGCCTTTTTCCAGTATTAAAGCGTTAATCCCTTTGTGGCCTTTTTCGGAGTGGGTTTGCGCTATTACGATATAGGTAGAAGCCGAGTTTCCATTGGTGATCCAGTTTTTGGTGCCATTAAGCAGGTAATAATCGCCCATGTCAACAGCGGTGGTACGCTGCGAAGTGGCGTCAGATCCGGCTTCGGGTTCCGAAAGGCAGAATGCGCCAATTACTTCGCCTTTAGCCAGGGGCACTAAGTATTTTTCTTTTTGAAATTCGTTGCCATAATGCTCCAGTCCATAGCATACCAGCGAATTATTTACCGACACCACGACCGAGGCCGATGCATCAATTTTCGAAAGCTCCTCCATTGCCAACACATAGGAGATAGCATCCATACCTCCGCCACCATATTGGGGCGATACCATCATGCCCAGGAAACCGAGTTCGCCTAGTTTCTTCATTTGTTCGGCCGGAAACGTTTGGTGTTCGTCGCGCTCTATCACACCCGGCTTCAGTTCGTTTTGTGCAAAATCCCTTGCCGCCTGACGGATCATCAGTTGCTCTTCTGTGTATTCGAAATTCATATATGGTTATATGTTGGTTTTCAAATATAATACTATGCACGCATAGTAAAAATAGTGCATAAAAAAAGAGAGCTCTTGCGAAGCTCCCTTTCCCCTAATTAATTTAAACTATTGATTAAACCCAAAACAAAGAACAAAAAACCTCAGCTTGGGCGTCTGAGAATTCTAAAACAATTTATTTTTCACAGGTAGATGTTGTTTTATATTTTTCACAGTATAATGCAGAGTCATTAATAACATTACAAAAGTAGAGCCACAATTTTAATTATGTACTTACTAATACGTCAGAATTTGTTTATTTTCACATTGGTTGTTGTTAGTATAACATTAACATAGCATTTTACATTTGTTAAGTATATACTTACTAATAATTACCCCTAAAAAACTAACTGACGATGTTACTAACTGATTTTGAGTACCTTAACAACTCTGAGGATGCCTTTAAGAAGAAGGTTGCCCTGCAGATTAAACGCTTGCGACGACAGAACCAGGTTACGCAGGAGCGATTTTACAGCGAAACAAATATTAATATTGCCAGGCTCGAATCTGGCAAAATTGATATCCGGCTCGACACCTTACGTAAGATTTGCTACTATTTCGATGTCTCCTTATCCGGATTTTTTCAAGGTATTTATTAAAACCACCCATTGAGTAGTGTATTAATTTTTAAACAAATCCTATTTTCTATACAGCAATTCTGAAATTCTGTACAAAAAGGACTACAATTTAAAACAATGATTAAAAAAATTTATGCAGCGCCCCTCTGCGCGCTATTTGCTGCTTCTTTATTTAGTGCTTGCCACAGTAACGAAACCCCCGACTATGCAGCGCACGATGCTGTATATAAAAATTTAGATACCACAGTAAAACCCGGCGACGACTTTTTTATGTACGCTAATGGTGGATGGATAAAAAAGAATCCGATCCCTGCTGCTTACTCGCGTTGGGGAATTGGCAACCTGGTAAGCGATGAACTGCGCGACCGCCTTAAAAAGATTAACGAGGATGCCTTAAAAGAAAATGCCGCCAAAGGAACCAACTCGCAAAAAATAGGCGATTTCTATTACAGCGGTATGGACACCGTAGAGATAGAGAAACAAGGCCTGTCGCCATTGAAGCCGGAGTTGGATAAAATAAACCAGGTTACCGACCTTAAATCGCTACTCGATGAGTTTGCACATCTTTCTGTAATTGGCGTTACTACGCCAATCGGCGCTTATGTTGCGCAGGACGCTAAGAATAGTGAAAAGATGATGCTGCAATTGTATCAATCGGGCATAGGCTTGCCTAACCGCGACTATTACTTTAACGCCGATGAGCAAAGCGTTAAGATCCGTAACGACTATCAGCAAACGCACTTGCCAACTGTTTTAAAATTATCGGGGCTTGATGATGCCAACGTAAAGGCAGGCACTCAAAAGGTTTACGCGTTAGAAAAATTTTTGGCAGATAGCTCGCGCAAGCTCGAAGACCTGCGTGATCCGTATCATAATTATAACAAAATGCCATTGGCAGGCTTAAGCAAGCTTACCCCGCAGATTGACTGGAAAGACTTGTTTGCCAAAATGGCATACAAAAACATAGATACAGTTATAGTTGGCCAGCCGGAGTACTACCGTGCTTTGAGCAAAGCTTTAACTACCTATAGTATTAATGATTGGAAAACTTACCTGCGTAAGAATCTGGTAGCGGAGTTTAGCGGCCAGTTAAGTAAAGCCTTCCGCGATGAGAACTTCCGTTTTTATGGTATGGTGATATCTGGCAAGAAATCGCAATTACCACGTTGGAAACAAGTTATCGACGCTGAAAATAACCTGATGGGCGAAGTACTGGGTCAGCTATTTGTTAAAGAATACTTTCCGGAAAAAACTAAAGAGCGTTATGTAAAGCTGGTGGATGCTATTCGCGCAAGCTTTAAAGAGCACATCGAAAAGCTGGACTGGATGAGCAGCGAAACCAAAACCAAAGCGCTTGATAAATTATCGAAAGTAAACCCGAAAGTTGGCTACCCTGATAAATGGAAAGATTTCTCGAACCTGGAAATTGTTAAAGGCCCTTACGTGCAAAACGTAATTAATGCCAATATCTTCTGGTACAAACGCGAGGCTAACAAAATAGGCAAACCGGTTGACCGCACCGAGTGGGATATGACGCCACAAACCTATAATGCTTATTACAATCCATCAAATAACGAAATTGTATTGCCGGCTGCGCAGTTTATGATCCCGGGCGCTAAAGACGATGAAGTGGATGATGCCGTAGTTTACGGCTATGCAGCAGCTTCAACCATTGGCCACGAAATTACCCACGGGTTTGATGATGAAGGCCGCCAGTTTGACGCTAAGGGTAACCTGAAAGCTTGGTGGACTCCGCAGGATTCAGCCAAGTTTACCCAGCGTGCGCAAGGTATTATTAACCAATTCAGCAATTACACCGTTTATGGTCTGCACGTTAACGGCAAGGCATCACAAGGCGAAAATATTGCCGACTTAGGCGGTATTGTAATCGGTATCGATGCGTTCAAAAAAACTGATCAATATAAAGAAGGTAAAAAGATTAACGGTTTAACACCAATGCAGCGTTTCTTCCTGGGTTATAGTCTGGGTTGGTTAGGCCACGAGCGCGAAGAAGCTCTGAAAAATCAAATTGTTACCGACGTACATGCTCCGGCATTTTTACGTGTAAACGGTCCGTTTAGCGATGTGCCGGAATTCTACGAAGCATTCGGCATCAAAAAAGGCGACAAAATGTGGATCGACCCTGATAAACGGGTGAAGATTTGGTAGCTCCTCAATTTGTCAATTAGTTAATTTGGTGATTTGTCGATTCTTAGCATCCTGTTGGGGAGCTCATATTGACAAATTACCGAATTGACAAATTATCTAATCAAATGTTGTTAGATTGGTTTCACCAGCAAAGCTGGATCGAATTAATTGGAGTTATAACCGGCCTGTTGTGCGTATACCTGGCGGCCGTTAATAATATCTGGAACTGGCCCTTGGCTATTATCAGTGTAACGCTGTATATCTTCATATTTTTTGAAGCAAGGCTTTATGCTGATATGGGCTTGCAGTTCTACTTCCTCGGCGCCAACATTTACGGCTGGTATTTCTGGAGCCATAGAAAAGCGCCCGAAGTAAAAGTACCCGTGGTGTCTATCACTACCAAGCAAATCATTTGGACCGTTATTGCTATCGCCATAATTACACCATCACTCGGCTACACCTTAATAGCCCTCGCTCCCAAACTGCATTACAAGCCAGCAGCATATCCTTATCTTGATAGCTTTTGCACCGCCGTGAGCCTTATAGCACAATTCTTTATGGCCCGCAAAATTTACCAGAACTGGCTGATGTGGGTATTTGTAGATATTATCTATGTTGGTGTTTACATTGTAAAACATTTGCAACCTACTGCATTTATGTACGCTGTTTATGCTATAATTGCGTTAGTTGGGTATCTGGACTGGAGGAAGGAATATAGGAAGCAGGGGGCGTAAAAGCCTGGTACGCCTTTAATTTTTAATTTGTCATTGCGAGGTACGAAGCAACCTCGTAGCTATACATATTAATAAAGAATGCGATGTGGTTGCCACGCTGTCGCTCGCAATGACACTATGTAGTAATGAACAAGCAAAACAACATCTTCAAAATAGCAATCGTAGGCCCCGAATCAACAGGCAAATCAACCATGTCAAAATATCTTGCGGAACACTTTAACACCGTTTGGGTGCCCGAGTTTGCGCGCGGCTATTGCGAAAACCTCAAGGGCGACTACACCTGGCAGGATGAGATCAACATGTTTTATGGCCAGCTGGAGTTGGAGAAGGAGTTAGAACCCCAGGCCAACAAACTGCTCATTTGCGATACCACCTTTATAACCGTTAAGATCTGGAGCGATCAGCTTTTCGGAAAGTCGCCGCAGGAGGTATTAGACGAATTGCCCAAGCACCCCTACGATCTGTACTTACTTTTAAACATCGACCTGCCCTGGGAAGATGATCCTTTGCGCGATTTCCCCAACATGCGCGAACATTTTATGGACGTTTGGCACCAGGAGTTGCAGGCATTAAATGCCCGCTACACTGTTATTTCGGGCACCGGGCCCGAGCGCTACACCAATGCCGTGGCCGCTATTGAAGATTTTCTCAATTCTTTTCATTAATTTTTAGCTTTCGTGCAACGTTGAAATAAATGTTGCGTCTCTTATTCTTGAAAGCTAATCACATTGGAAGCCGTTTACATAGACAAACACTACAGCCTGGTGGCAGAGTGTAAGCAGGGAAGTAAAAAAGCCTGCTACGAGCTTTACCGTTTGTACTCCAAAGCTATGCTTAACGTGGCCTACCGGATAGTAGGTAATGTTGAGGAGGCCGAAGATGTATTGCAGGAATCGTTCGTGGATGCTTTTAACAAACTGAAAGATTTCAGGCAGGAAACAACCTTCGGCCTGTGGATGAAACAGATTGTTGTTCACCGATCTATCAACCTGCTGCGCAAACGCCGGCTGGAATTGGTGGAAATGGAAAGTGAACAACTGGAAAACATTGCCGACGATGAAGGTTTTGACGACGACGAAATCCAATACCAGGTAGAACAGGTAAAACGCGCCATACAGCTTTTACCCGAAGGTTACCGTGTGGTGCTATCACTTTATCTGCTGGAAGGTTACGACCACGAAGAGATAGGACAGATATTAAAAATTAACGAAAATACATCAAGAACCCAGTTTTTAAGAGCAAAAAGAAAGCTGAGCGAGATTTTAAAACAGAAAGGAAAAGTAGCATGAGCAAGCGATTAGATGATTTCATACACGACAACCGTGATGAATTTGACGAATTGGAGCCAAGAGCCGCTTTATGGGATAATATAGAAAGCCAACTGACTTTTACGGAGGAAACAGAAGCGCCAAAAAAGCGCGAAACAAAAACCTTCTCGCTTGGCTTCGTACTACGAGTGGCCGCCATGATTATCATGGTAATGGGCATAGGTTTCGTGTTTTACCTGCGCAACGAAAAAAGGCCAAACGGCGTTGATCTTACCGCCATTAATCCCGAGTATGCCAAACAGCAAATGCACTATGCATCGCTGGTGAAAGAGAAACGCAACGAACTGCACCTGATAGCCAAGGCAGACCCGCAGTTGTATAAAGAGTTTAGCGGCGAGATCGCTAAAATGGATTCGACCTATAAAAAACTGAATAACGAGTTAAAAACCAGCCCTAACCAGGAGCGTGTGCTACGAGCAATGATCCGGAACTTGCAGATACAGACCGAGGTTTTAAACCAGCAACTAAACGTTATTGAGCAGTACAATCAAATTAAAAGTCAAGATGAAAACAAAAATATTTAATAAGATCCTTTTTACCCTGCTTTGCCTGGCCGCCGTAAATGGCACAAAGGCACAGCAGGCTACACCAGCAGTTCCGGCTAAACCGGCCGAGCCAGCAACACCAGCTACACCTTATACTTATTCAGACACTAATAATAGCAAACAGTATCGCGACAAAATGCGTAAGCTGGAGGATCAAATGCGCGACCTGCAAAAGCAAATAAATAGCGTGCGCAGTGAAGAGTTGAAGAAAAATGCTTTGGCAATGCGCGAAAGCAGCAGGAAGCTAAAGAGCCTTAATAAACTTAATTATAGCTATAATTACGAAACAAACGTATCTGGCTTAAGTAAAAGCCTGGGGGTTATTTCAAACGACATTGGTGTAAACACAGTGGTAGGTATAACAGGTGGCGACGACTACATCGCAAAAAGAGTGCAAAGCGGCGATGCCTTTGAGAAAACCAAAAGCTACAGCAAAAGCTATAGCGCCGATGGTAACGATAGGTTACAATTGGATAACACCTTTGGAAAAATTATTGTAAACACCTGGAACAAGAACGAAGTTAAGGTTGATATCCAGATCAAAGCCGACGCAGACCAGGAAGATGAAGCCCAAAAACTGATAGACAAAGTTACCATTGCCGATAGCAAAGACGGTTCGTTAATATCATTCAAAACCAACTACGATAGGGATGGTAATAACAATTGGGGTAACTGGTTTGGCTCGGGCAAATCGCATGTACGCAAAATAGAGATCAATTATACCGTATACATGCCCGCTAAAATGCCTTTAACAGTGAGCAATAAATATGGCAGCACACAACTGCCCGATCTGAGTGGCAAACTGATTATTAACAGCTCTTACGGCAGCCTTACCGCTAAAAATTTGAGTAACAGCACCAACGAAATTAAGGTGCGCTACGGCAGTGCTACTATCGATAACCTGTCGGGTAGTATAATAGATGTTGCCTACGGAAACCTTAACCTGGGCGAGAGTGACAACCTTAATGCTGATGTAAGCTACGGCTCGGCCAAAATTGGTAAGCTTACAACTTCTGGCAATATCAACGCACGTTATAGCGGCACCGTACAGGTAACCGATGTGGCTAAAAGCGTAAAAAACCTGTCGGTAAATACGTCCTACTCGGGTGTTAAGCTTGGCATCGGCAACGACCAAAATGCCGATTTTGACATCACGGTACGTTACGGCAGCTTCAGCTACGGCGATGTGCCGGTGAGCATCACCAGCAAAACACCGGAAGATGGCGAGCGCGGCTTTAACCCAACCAAAACCTATAAAGGTAAAGTAGGTAAGGGTAATAGCGATAAGGTAATTACTATCAAATCCTCGTTCGGCAGCGTTAAGTTCGATTAACCCCAATTCTTAAAACCTAAATAACACCTTATGAAAGTAGTTTTTAACACTGCCCTGGCCATGCTTTGCCTTTTTGCAGCCAAAAGCTCAACCGCGCAATCGGCCGACAGTTCAAATGTCACAACAGAAATTTCGACTTCGGTAAGTGTCCAAACAGACACCACCGGGCACGACAAAAGTTATTATCGCGAGCAGATGCGCAAACTGCAAGCACAAATGCACGACGTGCAAAAGCAGATGAACGATTTGCGTGCACAGGAGTGGAGAAAAACGGCCGAGCACATGCAGCAAATGGGCGACAGAGTTAACACCCGGTATAATTATAATTACACAGAAGGCGCAGCGCACACCTACACCCGGGGCGACGACTTTATTGATAAAAAGATTGCCAGCGGTGAGGTGAAAGAAAAAACTAAAACGTATACTAAAAGTTACCCGGTTAGCGCAACAGATCAGGTACAGATACAAAACGTATTTGGTAAGGTAGCGGTAAATACCTGGGAGAAAAACGAGGTAAAGGTTGATGTAGAAATTAAAGCCGATGGCGACGATGACGCCTCGGCCCAAAAGATACTGGACAAGGTTAGTATTAAAGACGGCAAAGATGCCGACGGCGTTTCGTTCAAAACCTATATTGAAAAAAACGACGAGGACAATAACTGGGGCTCGTGGACAGATTCGGGTAAAACGCATGTTAAACGAGTAGTTGTTAACTACACCGTTTATATGCCAGCCAAAAATGCGCTTAACCTCAGCAATAAATTCGGCACAGTAACAGTGCCCGATCTGATTGGCAAGGTATCTCTTAACCTCAATTTTTCGAGCCTTGTTGCCCAGCAATTATTAAGCCCCCTTAACGAGCTGAACATCAGATTTGGCGATGCCAATATCGGCACACTCAACAGCGATCAGTTTAATATCAGCTATGGTAACGCAAAAATAGGCACCGCCGATAAATTAAAGGCAAAAGTTAGTTTCGCGGGTTTGAATGTAGATAAGCTAAAAACATCGGGCGATATTACCCTCAAATATACAAGGGGTGGTGTTGGCCTGAAAGTGGGCGAGTTGGATAAAAGCCTGAAAGCACTTAATGTTGATGCCTCATTTAGCAAAGTTGATCTAAACGCAGATGATGATTTTGATTTCGACATCAGCACCAAAATGGGTGGGTTTGATTATAACAATGCCTCGGTTAATGTAACCGATAAAAGCCCTGTAGACGGCGAGCGCGGTTATCATCCCAATAAAACCTATAAGGGCCACGCTGGCAAAAAGGGTTCAAACAAAACAGTTACCATCAAATCGAGCTACACCAAAGTAACGCTCGATAAGTGATACTAGTTATAATGATTGCGTTTTAATTAGTTTGTTTAATTAAGTAGCGCTGGCCCACGCGAGGTGTACCAGCGCTTTTTATGTAATGAGTAAACGTCATGCCGAACTTGTTTCGGCATCCCACGTGGTAGGTTTACGTCGTCCTATTTGTTCATCAAACAGGTGCAAACTTAGCAAAAGGGATCCTGAAACAAGTTCAGGATGACGGTTGGATATTCACAGTAGTACGTTCCCTTGGCTATAACTACTTTGGACTTCTGACCTCACTGACCTCAGGACTCCCACTACAGCACCCTACACAATAACCCCTTCAAATACTCTCCTTCGGGAAAAGAAGCCCTTACCGGATGATCTTCGGGTTGGCAAAACTGGGTGATAAATTGTACCTCTTTACCGGCATCCAATGCAGCCCAGGCCAGTACCTGTTTAAAGTTATCGATATCCATAGCACCTGAGCATGAGTAGGTAGCCAGTAAGCCACCTTTGTTGAGCAGCAACATGGCAATACGGTTCAAATCTTTATAGGCACGCGACGCACGAACTAGCGCCGAGCGCGATGGTGCGTATTTAGGCGGATCGAGCACAATAAGGTCGAAGGTTTCGCCTTCTTCCTTAAACTTGCGTAGTTGTTTATTAACGTCAGATTGTATGGCAGTATGTTTGGCTGCATCCAGTCCGTTTAAAGCTATGTTTTGTTTCAGCGTATCAATGGCCAATGCCGAGCTGTCAACACTGGTAACAGATGCTGCGCCATTTTTAAGGCTATTGAGGGTAAAACCGCCGGTATAGCAGAAGCAATCCAATACTTTTTTGTCCTTAGTATGTGCTGCAACAAGGTGCCGGTTATCGCGCTGGTCGCAATAAAAGCCGGATTTCTGTCCTTCGGCGATGTTGATGCCGTACACTACATTGTTCTCTTTAACCTCCACAATTTCGGGCGGATGGCTACCGGCTAAAACGCCCCCATCGGATGCTCCCAGACCTTCGTGCTCGCGTGATGATGCATCGCTTTTGTCGAAGATACCTTTAGGCTGCATTAACTTTTGCAGCTCGTCGATAATAACGGCTTTATTGTTTTCGATGCCTGATGTAAGGATCTGTAAAGAAAGGTAGTCGGCATATTTGTCTACAATCAGGCCTGGCAGATAATCTGCTTCGCTGAATATCAGTCGGCAGGTATTGGTGCTGCCATCAGCCAAGAGTTCGCTACGGCTCGATACCGCTACTGCCACTTTTTTGCGGAACCAATCGCCATCAATAGCAATATCTTCGTTCCACTCCAGCAGCCGCAGGGCCACTCGCGATTGTGCGTTGTAAAAGCCGTAAGCCATAAACTTACCCTCTGTACTCAACAGACGTACTACATCGCCATTGGCTGGCTTGCCCTTCACTTTATCTATAGCGCCCGAGAACAACCAGGGATGCCTTTGCATTACCGCTTTTTCTTTTCCTTTCTTAAGGATCACATCAATCATGCCGCAAAGATAAAGATTTGGTTGGCAGTTGTCGGTTACCAGTTGTAGGCTGTCGGGTTTTACCTCCCAAAATTAAACCGATATGCTGCACGTATGCCTATCAATGGAACTGTCTTGTCGTAATCTGGCAATGCTTCAAAGCGGCCTGTGAATTCTAGGGCGTTATGTTTATCGAGGTTTAAATTGACACCCGCGCCAGCATGGGCACCCACCCCCGAGCTGCCGGCATCATCGCCGCCTGCGTTTAAGGATGCACCGCCAACCACAAAAAACAAGCTATTAAAATAGTATTTAGCAGTAGCGCTTAAGTAAATGAGGCTTACACTTCGCCCCGAGCCTACAAAATAGTAGCCATTGTATACGCCTTTTTTATCGCTTTCGATGTTCACCACGCCTATAGACGGCATTAATTCTACTTTGTTAGCCAGTTTAATGCTGCCTTGCAAAAAGTAATTGCTTCCGGTACTGTAACCGTTGGGCAAAGGGATATTAATGCCCCCACCAAAGCCTATCGAATTTCTGGCCTGGCCGTAAGTTTTATCAATAGTAAGTACCCCCAATAAAATCAGGATGCAAATGTAAAGTTGTTTCATTTCGTAATATAGACTTGAGAAATTTACCGATTGTTACAGTTATGTAATAGTTGAATTTAAGTTACTTGCGAAATAAAGCGTAGATGCACTCTTGACTCTCGATTCACAACTCGTAACTAAAATTTATCTTTGCCTTCTATGGAAACCATTACCTGGAACGACTTTGAGAAAGTAGCCCTGCATGCAGGCACGATATTGGAGGCGCATGATTACCCCGAAGCGAGAAAGCCTGCCTATAAAGTAAAGGTTGATTTTGGCGAGCATGGCATTAAATGGTCTAGCGCACAGATCACAAAACATTATACTAAGGAAGAATTGGTGGGCAGGCAGATACTGGGCGTAATTAATTTTCCGAAAAAACAGATAGGCAAATTTATGTCGGAGTTTCTGGTGACCGGCTTGGCCGATGAAAACGGAGATATTGTATTAACCGCCGTTGAAAGGCCGGTACCAAACGGGAGCAGACTAATATGAGATACATTAATTTCGACGACGAGGCCACCATTTCGCCCGACGACTTTTTTATGAACGAGGCGCTTCGCGAAGCCAAACTGGCTTTAGCCGAAGACGAGATTCCTATTGGCGCTATTGTGGTTTGCAAAGGTCAGATCATCGGCCGTGGACATAATTTAACCGAACGGCTGAATGATGTATCGGCCCATGCCGAAATGCAGGCGCTTACCGCCGCAGCCAATTACATGGGTGGTAAATACCTCCCCGAATGCACGTTATATGTAACCATGGAACCCTGTGTAATGTGCGCAGGCGCGTCCTACTGGTTTCAGGTGGGGCGCATAGTGTTTGGTGCCTATGATGCAAGGCTGGGATTTGGTCGTTTAAATCAAAAGATCACGCATCCCAAGACGTTAATTACAGGCGGTATCCGCGAGAACGAATGCAGCCAGTTAGTAAAAGACTTCTTTAAAGCCCGCCGACAGAAAACTTGACATTAACAGAACAAATATTGAACATGGGGCTTTATATTTGTATACATTCATTTAACCTTAAAAAATACGATTATGGCATTCGAATTACCGGCGCTATCATACGCAACCGACGCACTGGAACCACACATTGATAAAATGACCATGGAAATTCACCATGGCAAGCATCACCAGGCTTATGTTACTAACTTAAACAAAGCTCTTGAAGGTAAACCGGAGGCTAACAGCAGCATTGAAGATATAATTAAAAATATCTCAAAATTCCCTGCAGCTGTACGTAATAATGGCGGTGGTCACTATAACCACTCTTTATTCTGGACATTGCTTTCTCCGAGCGGTGGCGGCGAGCCAACCGGCGCACTGGGTGATGCAATTAAAAGCACTTTCGGTTCATTTGCCGATTTCAAAACTAAAGTGAACGAAGCCGGTGCTACCCGTTTCGGTTCTGGCTGGGCCTGGTTAATTGTTACGCCTGATAAAAAACTGGCAGTAACTTCAACCCCTAACCAGGATAACCCGTTAATGGATATTGCTGAAGTAAAAGGCACTCCGATTTTCGGTATCGACGTTTGGGAACACGCTTACTATCTGAAATATCAGAACCGTCGCCCAGACTACCTTGCAGCTATCTGGAATGTAGTTAACTGGAACCACGTTGCTGAATTATACACAAAAGCGGTTTAACAAAGCCTCACCCAACCCTCTCCTAAAGGAGAGGGCTTTAGGAAAAAATATCACAAAGCCATTGTAATTACAATGGCTTTGCTGTTTTAAGTCATGTTCTGAGAAGAGGGTCTAAACAATTCTGTGTCTTTCTTATTTATCAAATAGTATTTTAGTAATTCAATTCCCCCTTTAGGGGGTTAGGGGGCTCTATGAAAGCAGTAGTATTAGAAAGCGCCGCAAGGCCAATTGTATATAAAGAGATTGATAAACCAGTATTAGGCCCGGGCGAGGCATTGGTACAAATCAAAGCTGCGGCGCTTAACCGCCGCGATTATTGGATAACGGTTGGTAAATATGCCGGGATCAAATATCCATCGGTACTGGGTTCAGACGGCTCGGGCATTGTTGCCGAGGTATTCGATGAGGCTGATCAACACTGGCTAAACCAGGAGGTGATCATTAATCCAAGCCATAACTGGGGCGATAGCGACCAGGTTAAATCAGACGATTTTAAAATTCTTGGCCTTCCGGAGTACGGTACATTGGCCGAGTATGTTAAAGTCGAAACTAAATATCTTTACCATAAACCGGCACATTTGAGTTGGGAGCAAGCAGCCGCAATTCCATTGGCCGGGCTTACCACTTACCGTGCCTTGTTTACCAAGGGAAACGCTAAAGCTGGTGATAAGGTGCTTATTGTTGGCGTAGGTTCGGGCACTGGTACTTTTGCTTTGCAATGGGCTGTTGCTGCGGGATGCAAGGTATTTGTAACCTCGGGCAGTGGCGAAAAGATAGATCGCGCACGGCATCTGGGCGCCTGCGCCGGAGTAAACTATAAAGCGCAGGATTGGGCCGAAGAGCTAAAGCACTTTGCAGGCGGTTTTGATGTAGTAATTGATAGCGCATTAGGAAGTGATTTTGCCAAGGTGATAGACCTTTGTAACCCGGGGGCACGTATTGTAACTTTTGGTGGCACAGCCGGTAACATTCCTGCTTTTAATGCGCGGCCATTATTCTGGAAACAACTGCAACTGCTGGGCACCACTATGGGCACACCACAGGAGTTTGAAGCCATGCTGAAACTGGTAAGCGATAAAAAGATAGTGCCAGTTATTGACGAGGTTTTTACGATGAAGGATGCAGAAACGGCTTTTGCTAAAATGGAGAGCTCGTCGCAATTTGGTAAGCTTGTACTCACCAACTAAATGAATACAATTAGGCTTATTGTAGACAGCGTTAAGCAAGAAACCCGCGACACCTCTACTTTTTACCTTCGCCCAGCCGACGGGCAAAAGGTTGTTTATGAGGCTGGACAGTTTATTACGCTGATATTCAATCATCATCACGAAGAGATCACCAGGTCATATTCGCTCAGTTCTTCTCCAGATGAAGAATGGCTTTCCATTACGGTAAAGCGTATCCAAAACGGCGAGATCTCACGCTACATGCTGGCGCATGTAAAAGCAGGTGATGAGCTAACCGCCATTCAGCCTGCGGGCAGGTTCGTTTTACCCGCCGAGGGCCAACCTCGACAGTTAATCTATTTTGCGGCAGGAAGCGGCATTGTGCCCATTTATGCACAACTGAAACATGCATTAAGAACTAAGTTGGATCTTCAGTTTACGTTGGTTTATAGCAGCCAAAGTAATAACGATATTATTTTTAGATCGAGCTTAGATGAAATGGTCGCGAAGTATCCAGATCGCCTGTCGGTAAAATATATGATCAGTGACGAGGCCAATCGGTTGAATAACCTGATGCTGGAGAAACTAGTCAATCAACTTACCAATAAACACTATCAAGATACGCTGTTCTACATTTGCGGCCCGTTCCCCTACATGCGCATGGTTCAGTTCGCACTGCATTACATGGGCGTTAGTGCCGACAATATCCGCAAGGAAAACTTTGTGCTCGAAACCATCCCGGTTACCAGTAGTATAACCAATTTCCCGCCCCGTAAAATGCGGATCTACTTTAAGAACGAGTGGCATGACCTACAGGCGGGCGAAAACCAATCGATATTACAGGCAGCTTTGCAAAACAATATTCCCTTGCCTTACAGTTGCCGTAGTGGGGCTTGTTCGGCCTGCTTTGCACGTTGTACCCAAGGCAAGGTTGAGGTGGTGAGTTATGAAGTACTTACGCCGGAAGATATCAAGAACGGCTACATTTTAACCTGCACAGGGCATCCGTTAACGGATGATGTGGAGATTAGATTTAGTTAGTGAATTACCCCGACCGTCATGCTGTCCCGATGGCGATTGGGATCAGCACCCCACAGGACAAGGTGATTGCACAGTATACTTTAGACTTAGCGAATGGGGTGCTGAAACAAGTTCAGCATGACGTTAGTCGGAATTTAGTGTCCGTGTTTACACCGCATGCTTTGCCCGCCTATCAACAGCGTGCTTTACCTGGCGTGTTTTTTTGGGCTTTTTGCGTTTACCTAACCATATGATAAAACCTGTTATCGGTAAACTGGCACAAATTAAACTGGCCAGAAAAGCCAGAATTTTACCCGTTAAACCTGCTATCTGCCCTACGTGGATGTCATAGTTCATGTCGTTGAGGCGCAGGCCGAGGCTCTTCTTGGTATCCGGTAAAAATTTAATCAGTTTGCCCGTATACTTATCAAATGAGTACTCGTCGCTGTAGGCAAAATGCATTGATTTGTTGTAGGCAGTTATACCTACAGTGCCAGATGCTGCGTCGTCTGTATAAACCAAAAACATTTTGGCGTCGGGAGTATGTTGTTGGGCATAAGGCAAGGCGACGTCGGCCACATTATATTTTACGCCCTTACCTTTAAGCAACGAGTCCGATTTCATCACTTCCTTTTCAGCAGCATAGGTTTTGCCCAGGTTTCCGGCTTTGTAAATGCCTTCGCGAACCCAATCGAAAGTCATAGATACACCTGTAATAGCTAATATGATGGCAATAGCTGTGGCGTAAAAACCTAATACATTGTGCAGATCATAGTTAACACGTTTCCATTTGGCACCCCATTTAATGCTGAAGCTACGTTTGCGGTCCGATTTGCGTTTGGGCCACCAAAGTACCAGGCCGGTAATCATAATCGCCACAAATATTAATACCGAAACACCTACTATCATTGCACCTATTTTAGGAGGCAGCAAAAGATAAAGGTGAATGTATTCAACAATAACAAAGAAGTTTTTGGCGTAATCTTCCACATGGGTTTGCTCGCCGGTGTAGGGATTAAAGAATACGATCAGGAAGCCCGCTTTCTTGCTGTTCACCATTACACCTGCAGGGCGGTCTTTACCGTAGTAGTAGGTGTAGTTTGATGTACCGTCGGGATATAACGCCAGGGCTTTCTGTTTCAACACAGAAGGTGCTATGTAAGCTTTTTGCTGAGGTTCAACACTGCGGTACTTATAAAAGGCATCCTGTATCTCATCCTGAAAGCAAAAAAGGCATCCGGTAATGCTCACTATAAACACCACTAGCCCGGTAATAAAACCGAGCCAGCGATGTAAGAATAATATAGTTTTCTTAAATGGAGTCATAAACTGCCTTTTTTAGAAACGGAATGCAAAGCTTGCTAAATATTGTCTCAGCATTTGTGGGTTAACAGACGAGTATCCTGTATAGTACTCTTTGTTGGTAAAGTTATTACAAGATAAGCCAATTCTGTAAACACCCTTGTCGTAAAACACGGTAGAGTTAAGTATGGTGTAAGACGGCAGGATGAACACACCCTGGCTACGGCTGTTAATTACTTTGTTATCGCTGGTATAATTACCGCCAAAACCCACACCTAAACCTTTAAGTTTTGGTGCTTGCAAACGGTAGCTAACCCATAAGTTAGCAGTGTAAGGCGAACCGGCTACACCCGGGCGAAGGCCATCAACATCTGCAGATGAGTTTATATATTTTGAGTCGTTGTAAGCGAAGCCCGCAACCACATTTAAACCAGTTAACGGGTTAGCAATAACTTCGGCTTCAAGTCCTTTGCTCACCTGGGTGCCATTCTGGATAGAGAAGTTTGGATGAGCAGGATCGGCGCGTAAAATGTCTTTTACTTTAATATCATAGTAGCTTAAAGTACTGCTCAATTTACCGTCAAACACATCTAACTTAACACCACCTTCAATTTGGTTTGCCTGCTCAGGTTTGAACGCATTGCCGGCAAAATCGGCACCCGGTTGGTTTTTAAAACCATTCTGGTAGTTACCGAATAACGATACATGGTCTTTAACAAGCTGGTAAACCAGACCAAATTTTGGCGACCATGCAGTTTGCTTGTAACCACCTGACTTAATACCGGTAGATGCATCTTCCACACCTGTGTAATCAAAACGATCAACGCGTAAAGCTGCAGATGCAATTAAACGGTCGGTTATGTTAAATACGTCAGATACATACGCACTGTAGGTATTCGAAGTGTAAATAAGCGGATAGGTAAATCCGTAGTTACCGGCATCATAAATAGCACCGAAATTGGCTTTGTTGAAGTTGCTATAGTTAAAGGTGCTGCTTTGCAGTGGTGCATTGCCGAACGAGCTTCCGAAGAAAAACTGGTTAGAGTTTACATGGTAATAATCCAGGCCAATAACCATACGGTTACGCATTTTACCAATTTTGAAATCGCCATTGAAGTTTTGCTGAACCTCGGTAGTGGTCGATTTGCTGTTGCGGGTCGATTGGTCATTAAGCGATACAGAATCTTTAGATATCAGGTAGAGATAGGGTCCGAAACCGTTAGAAAAACTGCTTGCCGATGTAAAGCTGGTTGTTGATTTCCAAGAGTTAGAGATCTTGTAGTTCATCTGTGCAAAATAGTTTGCGCTTCTTGAACGTTGTGATAAGCTTTTATCGTAGTAAGAACGCGTATAGTCGATGTTCAGATCATCTGCACGGCTAACTCCTAACTGGGCAATAGTTTGTCCATAAGGGAAAAAGTAGAAAGTATTTAAAGCATTTCTGCCGAAAAATAACTCAGCCTCTGCCTGGAAAGATAGCTTGTCGCTAACGCGGTATAATAAGCTTGGAGCAACGGCAACGCTTTTGCTAAAGCCATTATCCTGAAAACTGTTTTGATTGGTATAGGCTGTATTTAAGCGGAACAGCACTTTCTTTTGAGCATCTAATGGCGTATTCACATCGGCGCTCACACGGCTTAGGCCATAGCTGCCACCGGTGTAAGTAATTTCACCTGCAGTATTATCAAACGGTTGCTTGGTTACCCGGTTAATTAAACCACCATATGAGGTTACTGCGCTACCAAACAATGTTGCAGAGGGGCCTTTGATTACCTCGATACGATCAAGGTTTATCGCATCTATAGAGTTGGTAACATTACCGGCAACGCCATTACGTAGTTGGGTTTGAACCACAAAGCCACGTAAAGTATAGTAAGAGCCACCATCACCACCACGACCGGTAGCGTCCCACATTTTTTGCAGACCCGATACGTTTTTAACGGCCTCGTCTGCAGTGAAAAGGTTTTGCTCGGTTAATAGTTCACGACTGATAGATGTGTATGATTGTGCATTCTCGAGGTTAGCAAGCGGCATTTTAGCAACGTCGGTACTTACCTTTCTTTTAAAGCGGTTTACTTTATCGCCTTTTACGGTAACTTCCTGCAAACCGCTGCTGTTTAAGCTGATGGTAAGATCGTTAACCACGGTAGTTTTACCGGCGGTAATTTCTACATCAACCTCTTTGGTTTGCATACCCACGTGCGATATGCTCAGCTTATAATTGCCTGCGGGTGCTTTTAACGAGAAGATACCATCTTCACCTGTAACAGTAACCGAACCGGTTGATTTTAAGCTAACGGTTACGTTGTCAGCAGCTTTCCCTTCGGCATTGATAACTTTACCTTTTACAGTTCCTTTTGGGGTTTGTGCGTAGCTAACCGTGCTGCCGAAGCTCAGCACTGCCGCCAGTATGTATATTAGAAATTGGGTAGACTTGTTTGTGGATAGTTTAATCATGCTTATTTAGACTAATTATAAAGAATGGCGCAAATGTATGTTTTACATTTTAATTATCAAAGCTATTTAGACTTATTATAAACAACTAAGCGCTGTTGGATCACATTACGTGATGCCGTTAAACAAAGTAAGCCGGGCATTGCCCGGCTTACTTTGTTCGTTTAATTTGTAAAGTTTTAACGAATTACTTAAAATCTATAACCTAACGTAGCACGTACGGCACGTGGCGATTCTGCCTGCCAGGTATAAACAGTTTTGCCTTCAGAGCTTAGGTAGTCTTCATGACCGCCCGAGTACAGGTAGGTGTTTAATACGTTATTTACGTTAACAGCCAGACTGAACTTTCCCCACTGATATGATGCTGCAGCATCCAGGCGGAAGTAATTCGGCAGATCTGATGTTCCGGTGCCTAAGCTCCACGGAATACGATCCAGTTGCCATTGATAACCTGCCGAAAATCCTAAGCCTTTAAGGCTGCCGCGCTGCAGGCGATAGCTTAACCAGGTATTGGTTACGTGTTTGGCAAAGCCGGGTACCGGCGTGCCTACATTATTAGGGTCGGTATCTTCAGAAATGCGTGAATTGGTATAGGCATAGTTAGCCATTAAGCTTAAACCACTGATAATTTCGCCACGCGCATCAAACTCGATACCGTTGGTTTTGGTCTGACCGAGTTGTACCACGTAAGGCGTGTTAGGTCTGTCGGGGTCGGCAACTAGCTGGTTGTTTTTCAGGATACGATAAACCGATAATGACGTGCTCCATTTACCATTAAACCAATCGCGTTTAATACCACCTTCAAGGTTGTTGCCGGTAATTGGTTTAACAGAGCCGCCGCCAAATATATTACCTGTTTGCGGTATAAAGGCAACATCATAAACACCGTAAAGGGCTGTATTAGGATCGAGGGAATAGCTGATACCAAAACGCGGTGTAACTTTTCTGCTGGCGCTGGAGCCTGCATATGGGTCAACTACGGTGGCGTGAGTAAACCTGCCCGCAATAGTTAAGCGTAGTTTTTGCTCAAAAAAGCCAAGCTCATCCTGCGCATAAACAGATTGATATTTTTGCGAAGTAGCAGTGCCTAAACCGCGTTCGCTCAATGGTGCTGAGGTGTTAAACACAGGCAGCGTTACCGGACCATTGTTTGGATTAAATATATTAAAAGGTGTGTTTGGATCAAGCGAGCCAGATTGGTTATAATCTGCGATGTAGTATTTGTCGCCCAAATCAGCACCACCTAAAATACGGTGTTTAATAAAGCCTGTTTGCACTTCGCCATTTACAAAGGCCTGCAGGTTTTTAATGCGGTTGCTGGCATCCCACAAACCCAGGTTACGGTCTACATCGCCGTTATCCATAATGCTGTTGATCCAGTAGCTGTAGCCGTTTTGCTTGTAGTTAAAATACGAACCCTGTGCCGTAAACTTCCATTTGTCATTAAACTTATGTTCGTAATTTAAGAAAGCGCTTTGGTCATAAATGTCCGTTGCAGGGCTATTAGATGGGGCATTGGTGAAACTACGTGGTAAAGATGCATAGCCCTTTGTTGAGAAAAGGTAAGCTGTACCAAAAGCATTCATACGCTGATATTGGTAAGTATACTCAGCAGTGATCATGTTTTTATCGTCGAATTTATAACGCAGTACCGGTGCTATGCCGAAGTGATTGGTAAAGTCATACGGCCTCCAGTCTTTTGCCATTTGTCCCATCAGGTTCAAGCGGTATTGCAATTTACCGTCTTTGGTTATCACGCCGTCAAAATCTGCAGTAGCACGGTAGTTATCAAAGCTACCTGCACTCAATTCAAAAGCCTGGCGTGTTACACCTGTAGGCTTTTTGGTAACCACATTATAAAAGCCCGATGGGTTGCCATTAGCCAGCATAAAACCAGCGGGACCTTTTACAAATTCAATACGATCTACAAAGGCCATATCTTCGTTCAACGGCCCCCAGTCTGCTTCCAGGTTTACACCGTTTCTAAAAGGTGCAAGCCTGTCGCCACGGGCGTTAACGCGGGCATAGTTGCCCCAGTGCTCTTGCATGGTGATACCGCTTACGTTGCGCGATGCACCTTCGAGCATATTGTAGATCTGCTGATCTTTGATCTGATCTGAAGTAACTACCTGGATATTTTGAGGAATCTGAACCAGCGGCTCGTTTAAACGTAAGGTAGCAGATGGCTCGTCTACCTTATATTTTTGACGGCGGTCTGAGATCGAAACCTCTTTCAAAGAACTTGAGTTCTCTTTTAACATAAAATTTAGTGTAATGCTGCCTTTGGTTACAGTCACCGATTTCTCTTCAGACTGTAAGCCAACTGCCGTTACCTTAACGGTATATGTTCCGGATTTAATGTTGTTTAGTTGATAGCGGCCCGATTCGTTGGTGATGGTGCCCCTGGGGCTGTCTTTAATTCCAACGCTTACGGCTTCAGCTGGCTGTCCGTCTGATGTGGTTACCGTGCCCCTTATCGTGCCACTTTGGGCCAGGGCTGATGGTACGGCTAAAAATATAAAGGCGAGGAGATGTAAAATTTTGCGCATGATTTTTATTTAGACCAATTATAAATAATTGCGCAAATGTATCTTTCACATTTAAAAAATCCAAAAAAAATCCAGAATGTTTTTTATAAGATTAGATCTCGATCAGATCTTTCTTCTTTTTATTCTTCATTCGTTTGGGTACAAATTCCAATACTTCGGCCTTCAGTGCATCTATCATACGGCGTTTAATGAAGTTTTTTTGAGTTACAAGACTAATCTCACGGGCAGGTTCGGGCGATTTGAAATAGCGGACCTTGTCAAGCTGTTTTTCGGTTAGATCTACCAACGCCAGTTCTGGTAAAATGGTAGTGCCGTTATTTTGGTCAACCATACGTTTCAAGGTTTCTATGCTGCCGGTATTGTATTCGAAATGCTGAAATCCCTTGCTGCTTTTGCGTCGCTGGCAAATGTTAAGCACCTGGTCGCGCATACAGTGGCCTTCGTTCAGTATCCAAAGCTCTTCCATGTTAATATCGTCCGGGTTGATGTTTTTCTTCTTAGCAAGGTGGCTGTTCTTAGCTACGTAAGCCACAAAGTTTTCGTAAAAAAGTGGGGTTTCAGTTAACTGGGGTTCGTGCAATGGGGTTGAGAGTATTCCGCAATCTATCATCCCTAATTTCAATTGTTGAATGATCTGCTCGGTAGTTTGTTCCCATACTACAAGCTTCACCTGTGGGTATTTAGCAATAAATTGATTAATGATTTTGGGCAGGATATAAGGCGCAACGGTAGGTATGATGCCAACCTTGAGTTCGCCGGCGAGGTCTTTTTGGCGGTCGCTGATAATTTCTTTGATTTTTTGATGCTCCGAAAGCATCACGCGGGCCTGGGCAATAATATCGTTGCCAATTTCGGTAGGGACTACGGGCTGCTTAGTTCGGTCGAATATTTTTACGCCCAGAGTATCCTCCAGTTTTTGTACCTGCATACTGAGGGTAGGCTGGGTAACAAAGCATTTTTCGGCTGCAGAAACGAAACTTCGATAGGTGTCAACGGCAACAATGTATTCGAGCTGAACAATGGTCATATAGTTTGTATCTTTTTTCAAAGATACAAACTATTGATTTTATCTATAGGCATGACAGTCTACTCAACTGTCACAGATTTGGCAAGATTTCGAGGCTGATCTACGTTACAACCACGCATTACCGCAATATGATATGATAGTAATTGCAGTGGGATGGTGGCCAGTAAAGGCACAAATGCCTCAGATGTTTGCGGAATTTCGATCACATAATCAGCCATTTCTTTAACTACGGTATCGCCCTCAGAAACGATGCCTATAACATGTCCGCCACGGGCGCGTACTTCCTGTATGTTGCTGATCACTTTCTCGTACGATGAGTTTTTGGTAGCGATAAATACTACCGGCATGTCTTCATCGATGAGCGCGATAGGGCCGTGCTTCATTTCGGCAGCAGGATAACCTTCGGCGTGGATGTAAGAGATCTCCTTCAGTTTCAATGCACCTTCCAACGCAACCGGGAACGAACTTCCGCGACCAAGGAACAAGCAATTGGTTGCATCTTTAAACTTATCGGCAATCATTTTAACATGATCGTTTGCTTTTAACGCGGTTTCAATCAGGGTTGGGATCTGGTTAAGTTCGGTAAGGTATTCTATTAGTTTGCTTTCGGTAATAGTGCCGCGTTGCTGCGCAATGTAAAACGCCATTAAGGTAAGGGCAGTAACCTGTGCGGTAAATGCTTTGGTAGATGCTACACCAATTTCCGGTCCGGCGTGGGTATAAACCCCGGCATGTGTTAAACGAGGTATAGATGCGCCAACCACATTACAGATACCAAAAATGGTTGCGCCTTTTTCTTTAGCTAGCTCAATTGCCGCCATCGTATCAGCCGTTTCACCCGATTGCGAAATGGCAATTACCAGGTCTTTTTCGGTGATGATCGGGTTGCGGTAGCGGAACTCAGATGCATACTCAACCTCAACCGGTACACGTGCATATTCTTCAATCAGGTATTCGCCAACCAGGCCTGCGTGCCATGAGGTTCCGCAAGCCACAATGATAATGCGATCTACGTTTTTAAGTTTCTCTACGTATTCTTTGATACCGCCTAACTGCACTTTACCCTGTTGAGGATAAATACGGCCGCGTAGGCAATCGCGTACCGAGCGTGGCTGTTCGTAAATCTCCTTCAGCATAAAGTGGTCGTAGCCGCCTTTTTCGAGCATTTCTAATTGCAGCTCAAGCTTCTGTATGTACGGGGTTTGAACCGTGTTATCAATATTTTTGATCAGCAGGTCATCCCTGCGGATGTAGGCAATTTCGTTATCATTTAAGTAGATCACATTTTTGGTGTACTCTACAATCGGGGTGGCATCAGAAGCGATAAAGTATTCGCCTTTGCCAACACCAATAACCATCGGGCTGCCTTTACGAGCTGCAATAAGCTGATCCGGCTCATCTTCGCTCATAATTACAATAGCATAAGCGCCAATAACGCGGTTAAGGGCAACGCGCACGGCTTCCTGCAGTTCTAAACCTGTTTCTGTTTGTATATCTTCTACAAGGTGTATTAATACCTCTGTATCCGTATCGCTCTTAAAAACGTGGCCTTTGCCAAGCAAGGCTTCTTTAATGCTGTTATAGTTTTCTATAATACCATTGTGAATAATGGTAAGCTTACGGTCGCCAGATGAGTGTGGGTGCGAGTTGCGGTCGCTGGGCGCCCCGTGAGTAGCCCAGCGGGTATGGCCCATGCCAATGGTGCTGCTGGTATCAACGCCTTTTACAAAGTTTTCGAGATCGCTAACCTTACCGGCTTTTTTATAAACTTTAAGTTCTTCGTCTTTATTAAGCAATGCAACGCCGGCACTATCGTAACCACGATATTCCAAACGGTGCAAGCCTTTTATAACTATAGGGTACGCATCGCGAAACCCAATATATCCTACAATTCCGCACATAAATAGAGTGTTTGATTAATACTGCCACAAAGGTAAGCAGCTATACCATAAAAAGTTTGCTAAGCTAATAATTTGACCTCAAAAAAAAGCCCCCTGTTGTAGCAGGGGGCGTATATTATTTGGTTGCCTTTGTATAAGTAATGTTGAGCCTCATACGGTATGGATAGCTGGCCGAAGCCTTATTGGTTATACCTCCCACTCCTATAGCCCGACCGCCAGTTTGTGCGGTAGCGGCAATATCAACGGTAGATGTGTTGGTGGTATCAACAGGGGCTATAAATGTTCCATAATCGACCGTTTTACCACGCATCAGATCGGATATATAGCCCGTTATAATAAAGTGATACTCTTTAAGCGATTTTGAATAATAACCGCCAAAGGTGGTTACACTAATAAAGCGAGGATCTACAACGCTTGCATTAGTACCGCCGGTTGCATCTGGCAACTGCACGCGTGTTTTGGCAATATCGTACCGGTACATGCTCAACTTCGGTGTTGGTATGTACGGTATATCTGTGCCCGGCGCTGCGCTGACAATTAACTCCGCACGGTTTAATATTACATCGGTACCAGCATCTTTAATTATATTTTTAAGATATGGGAAACTTACTTTAGTACGTAAACCACCCAGGCCCTCCAGGTAAACAGTTTGTTGTGGTGTTGTACCTGCCAAAGCTGCTTTGACTTCGGTAGTGTAGGTGTGTTTAATTTCGGCAGCGCGGTTAGCAAATGGCAATGATACAATGGTAGTATCTACTGCTGTGCTGGTTGTAGCTTTGTAATAAACATCTATACGGCTCGAGTCGAGGTTAAGCATAAAGCGGCCGCCGTTACCAACCTGATTTTTATCGAGCGTAATATAAAGCCCTTTTACCTGGTTTTGGAATAAACTGTTGTTATTTAACACCGCGTTAGATGCGCCAAAAAGGTTTGCATAAATAAAGTTAGGGTCCAACTTTACACGCAATTGGGCACCTACAGATTTAAGCGTGTCCTTAGCACCGCTAACAATATCAGTAATCTTAACTGGAGTATGCGTACGCGAGTTAAAAGTTTGTGTTCCTAAAACAGCACCGGTATTAACACTCCAGGTCTTATTGTTGAAGTATACCTGAGTTGGACTTGGTTTTTCAGCAAGCTGATAAACATTTACTTTATACTTTGAGGTAAGCGAATCGCCATAAAAACCATCGTTATAACGCAACACAAGCAATGCCGAGTCGATAGTAATGGTACCTGTTGGCAGCGTGTAAGCAGCGCTACCCGGTAAACTTAACAATGTAGCGATATTCGCTTCTGAAGTACCGATAACCGGGTCTTTAAAATAAGCAAGCGGCGTTTTGGCTAACCCAGACGTAACCACACTATCCTCAGGGATAGTATTAGTTAACAAGGTAGCCGTGTCTATTATAGACCCCTCAATGGCCTGAGACGGATCTACAGCCAAGCCCAGTTTATCCTGGTTGGTGCAACTATTTAAAATAAAAAGACTTATCAACAGGGTTAATAAGTCTAGTCGGAAAAATTTCATATATGTCCTCAAATCTTTAAGCAACGTTCACCAATTCGTCATTGGTTATTTCGTCGTAAAAATTGTAATAATTTTCGAAATCTGAAGTAGAATTAAATTCCAGAATCGGTTTTTGGCTGTTTTTAACATTATTTAACACATCTGCGTCGATGTTTTCACTCGCCAAAACAATACCGTCACTATACTGGATAGCGCCACCATATAACGATGCATTGGTACCTGGCTTGTAGGCTTCGGTATGTGCTTCGGTCATATCGCTCATTACAGCTTTGCGTGCAAAATCGGCATCCAGTTGTTCTTTAAAGTCATTCTCATAAATAGAGTAAACTATTTTCGAATGCTTAAAGGTTGGATCGTCTTTGTAAGTATTTTTTAAATAAGCCGGAACCAAAGAGCTCATCCAGCCGTGACAATGCACGATATCTGGTGCCCAGCCTAATTTTTTAACAGTTTCTAATGCGCCTTTGCAAAAGAAAATCATACGCTCATCGTTGTCCGCATAAAACTTCCCGTCTTTATCATTGAACACATGCTTACGCTGAAAATACTCTTCATTATCTAAAAAGTACACCTGCATACGTGCCGAAGGAATCGAAGCCACTTTAATGATCAGCGGATTGTCATTATCATTAATGATAATATTCATTCCCGACAAACGTATTACCTCATGTAGTCGGTTCCTGCGCTCGTTAATATTTCCAAAACGTGGCATCAGGATACGGATCTCAAATCCTTTGTCCTGCATTGCTTGTGGCAACTGCCTTGTTATTTCAGAAATTTTAGTGAGTTCGAGGAAAGGCGACATTTCATGAGTTATAAACAGAAGCTTAGATTTACCCATTCTAATCAGTATTTAAAAATTTTAATATCGCTCAAAAAAAATTGAGTGTGCAAATATACACAATATGTTAAGAACTATCAATGGATTATGCAAGTAACTTTTGGTTTTTTTTAATTAAAAGCACAACTTTGCCAACTTTTTACCACGCACGGTTTGAAAATATTTACAACCAAACACGAGCTGCAACAGTATTTGCAGCAATGCCGCCAAAATGGCGAAACCATTGGGCTGGTGCCAACCATGGGGGCGCTGCACGCAGGGCACCTGTCTTTACTGGCCATGGCGCAGCAGCAATGCAGCACTACCGTGTGCAGTATTTTTGTGAACCCAACCCAGTTTACCAATCCCGACGATCTGCAGAATTATCCGCGCCCTATTGAGAGCGACATAGAGAAATTAACTGCTGCCGGCTGTGATGTTTTGTTTAACCCAACGGTAAATGAAATGTATGCCGCTAATGAGCAATGGCATATTGATTTAGGCGATCTGGAGCATTTGCTCGAAGGCGAGTTTCGCCCGGGGCATTACCAGGGGGTTACCCAGGTAGTATTTAAGCTGTTTGATATTGTAAAACCAGACAAGGCTTTCTTCGGTCAAAAAGACTATCAACAGGTATTAGTAATAACCAAAATGGTGCAAATACTTAACATGCCTGTTGAGCTGGTAATGGTGCCTATTAGCCGCGAGGCCGAAGGGTTGGCCATGAGTTCGCGTAATATCCATTTATCGGCCGACGACCGCGTACACGCCCTGGTATTATCTAAAGCATTAACCTGGGTTGCAAAGCATTTTAACGGGCAAAATCTGCAACAGGTAAGGCAAGAGGCTATTGATATGATCAATGCTGAGGATGGCGTTAAACTCGAATATTTCGAGGTGGCAGATGCGGATACCTTGCACCCTGCTGCCGAAACAACACCGCGCTTAATAGCATTAACAGCTGCGCAGGTGGGTAAAACAAGGCTGATAGACAATATGATAATCCGCTGATTTTCACTCCACCAATATCCAAATACTATATTATAACTTTGTAAAATGATTATTGAGGTTTTAAAATCAAAGATCCACCGCGTTAAAGTAACCGAGGCCGAATTGAATTATGTAGGCAGCATTACGATAGACGCAGATCTGATAGAGGCAGCCAATATTATCCCGAATGAGAAGGTGCAGATTGTAAATAATAATAACGGGGCACGCTTTGAAACTTATGTAATTAAGGGCGAACGGGGCAGCGGCATTGTATGCCTTAACGGCGCAGCAGCACGTCTGGCGCAGGTGGGCGATATTGTTATTATTATATCATATGCTTCTATGGAAATGGAAGAAGCGAAAAAATATGAACCGATTTTAGTTTTCCCCGATACAGATAATAAACTGATTAAGTAATTTAATCTTTCTCAGCCACATCCGCAGTAACATCCAAAACCACATGCAGGCTTACATCAACATCGGCCTGTTTGCGGAGCTTATATATCATCCTAACCCGGATGTTGGGCTGGCGCACGTGCTCGTCTAAAGAGTTCGTATTATCAATATCCAATGAAACGTTGTTGCCGGCAGTGGGGCTAATGTCTGTGCGGGAAGCCACCAGTACTTCGTCGCTGCCATCGGCTTTGGAAACATATATTTTAACTGAGCTCAGATCGCCTATATTATAACTGGATGGGTTGGTTGATTTTAATTTGGCCGATACAATGCGCACATTGTTTAACCGGGTAGCGTTATTGCCGCTTTTGCTAAAGTTTTGGTCAAAGCTGCTACCGGTACTTATTGCCGATTGCGTTGTGCCTACCTTTGCCGATGCGGGTACGGTTAATGTAGCCGTGTAAGGAAAGCTCGATTTAATCATTCTTTGCATCGTACCACAGCCAATCACGGCTATACACATGCCAATTATTAGGGTAGTAAAAACAATTCTCATAGTCTCAGCTCTGTTGTACCTTTAAATATAGCCCGGTAGCCATATATTTATTTATAACGGAATAATTGGTTAAAATGATACTGCACCGGTTATTTTAGGCTGATAAGGTGTGCAGATTTAATATCCAATATAGTAATGATTTACGGCATTTATCACGCCAGTATAAAAATCAAAATATTAGGCCGTTGTAATATTTAAAGTCCTATCTTTGCATCCCGACGCTGAAAGTCGGAATATCTGCTTCCAGCGCATAGTATTAACCGGTAAAAACTCATGCTTTTTGAGCTTTTTGTCTAACAACTTTTGACTTTAAATAACTATGCCAAAAGACACCTCCATTAAATCAGTCTTAATTATTGGTTCAGGTCCTATTATTATAGGCCAGGCTTGCGAATTTGATTACGCAGGATCACAAGCAGCTCTTTCGATGAAAGACGAAGGCATTAAAGTGTCTATCATCAACAGCAACCCGGCAACCATCATGACTGACAAGGTTATCGCCGACCATGTTTACCTGCTGCCGCTTACCCCTGCAAGTATCGAAAAAATACTTCAGGAGCAAAAAATTGACGCCGTATTGCCTACCATGGGTGGCCAAACTGCATTAAACCTTTGTATCGAAGCTGATGAGCAAGGCCTTTGGAAAAAGTATGGCGTGCGTATTATTGGTGTTGACATTGCTGCCATCGAAAAAACAGAAAACCGTGAGGCTTTCCGCCAGTTAATGGTTGATATCGGTGTTGGCGTAGCCAAATCAAAAATTGCCAACTCGTTTTTAGAAGGTAAAGAAGCAGCGCAGGAAATCGGTTTCCCGCTGGTTATCCGCCCAAGCTACACACTGGGTGGTAAAGGTGCAGGTTTCGTACACAAAAAAGAAGAGTTTGACGCTGCGTTAAGCCGTGGCCTGCAGGCTTCACCTACCCACGAGGTATTGGTAGAGCAGGCTGTTTTGGGTTGGAAAGAATATGAGCTGGAGCTTTTGCGCGATAGCAACGATAACGTAATTATCATTTGCTCTATCGAAAACTTTGACCCAATGGGTATCCACACCGGCGACTCGATTACTGTGGCACCTGCCATGACTTTGAGCGACCGCTGCTACCAGGAAATGCGCGACCAGGCTATTAAGATGATGCGTGCCATTGGTAACTTTGCAGGTGGCTGTAACGTACAGTTTTCGGTTAACCCGGCTGATGAGGCAATTATCGCAATCGAGATCAACCCTCGTGTATCTCGTTCATCGGCACTGGCATCAAAAGCAACCGGTTACCCTATTGCCAAAATAGCCTCTAAACTGGCTATCGGCTATAACCTGGATGAATTAGAAAACCAGATCACCAAAACCACTTCGGCTTATTTTGAGCCAACTTTGGATTACGTGATCGTTAAGATCCCTCGCTGGAACTTCGATAAATTTAAAGGCGCTAACAAGCAACTTGGCTTACAGATGAAATCTGTGGGTGAGGTAATGGGTATAGGCCGCAGCTTTACCGAGGCATTGCAAAAAGCATGTCAAAGTTTAGAGATCGGTCGTGCCGGCCTTGGTGCCGACGGTCGCCAAAGCCGCAACCTTGATGAAATTATGGATAGCCTGGAGCATCCAAGCTGGGATAGGTTATTCCACATTTATGACGCCCTGAGCTTAGGAGTGCCAATTGAATCGGTACGTAAAGCAACTAAGATAGATCGCTGGTTCCTGAACCAGATACAAGAACTGGTTAACCTGGAAAATGAATTACGCCGCTACTCGGTAAACAACATCCCTCAGGATATCTTCTTAACGGTTAAACAAAAAGGTTTCTCAGACCAGCAAATTGCATGGATACTGGGCGGCAATACTACCGAAGAGGATGTTTACCAACGCCGTAAAGCTTTAGGCTTAAAACGTGTTTATAAAATGGTTGATACCTGTGCTGCAGAGTTTCAGGCTAAAACACCATACTACTACTCAACTTACGAAGGCGAGAACGAATCGATCGTATCTGACAGAAAGAAGATCATTGTATTAGGCTCGGGTCCTAACCGTATCGGTCAGGGTATTGAGTTTGATTATAGCTGTGTACACGGTTTATTAGCTGCTAAAGAAGCTGGTTACGAAGCCATTATGGTTAACTGTAATCCGGAGACGGTTTCTACCGACTTTAACATGGCTGATAAATTATACTTCGAGCCCGTATTCTGGGAGCATGTTCGCGATATTATCGAACTGGAAAAACCAGAAGGCGTGATTGTTCAGCTGGGTGGCCAAACAGCTTTGAAAATGGCTGAGAAGTTGCACGAGCATGGTATCAAAATTATCGGTACATCTTTCAACGATATGGATATTGCCGAAGACCGTGGCCGTTTCTCTGACTTGTTGAAAGACCTGGATATCCCTTACCCTAAATATGGTGTTGCAGAAACTGCCGAAGAAGCAATTGAAGTAGCACACGAAGTAGGTTACCCGGTGTTGGTTCGCCCAAGTTATGTATTGGGTGGCCAGGGCATGAGCATTGTAATTAACGACGAGGATCTGGAGAAAGCAGTAGTGAACTTGCTGAAAAACTTACCAGGTAACCGCGTGCTGATTGACCACTTCTTAGACCGCGCATCTGAAGCAGAATCTGATTCGATTTGCGATGGCGAGGATGTACATATTATCGGTATGATGGAGCACATTGAGCCTGCAGGTATCCACTCTGGCGACTCGTATGCTGTGTTACCTCCGTTTGATCTGAGCGAAAGCGTGATCAGCCAGATGGACGAATACTCGAAAAAAATTGCCCGTGCATTAAATGTGAAAGGTTTGTTAAACATACAGTTTGCAATTAAAAACGATAAAGTGTATGTGATCGAAGCTAACCCGCGTGCATCGCGTACGGTGCCTTTCATAGCTAAAGCCTACGATGTGCCTTATATCAACATCGCAGCTAAAATTATGCTGGGTGTGAACAAACTAAAAGACTTTACTATAGAGCGCAAGCTGGAAGGTTATGCCATTAAAGAGCCTGTTTTCTCTTTCGATAAATTCCCGGAAGTAAACAAAGAATTAGGCCCCGAAATGAAATCTACCGGCGAAGCTATTCGCTTTATCCCTAACCTGGAAGACCCTTACTTCCGCCACCTGTACAAAGAGAAATCGATGTACCTGAGCAAGTAATTCTTTAGCATAAAGGACAAATGATACAAGGACAAGAGTTGAGGCTCTTGTCCTTTTTTTGTTTCTTAACCACTCATCACTGGGGATCTATTTTATAATACCTGCAACTGCTGTGACGAACCCCAAATAACCTAACAGTTGTGGCATCTTAATTTTCGGATAGCACGAAGCTGATACAGCACACACTTTCATAGAAAATTGAGCAGCCACGAGTGTTATTCACGATGTGTTTATTTTGGGGTGTTCATGAGATCGCTACGCTAAGTCTCTTGGTACTTCTTTCTTGCGGAAAGAAAGAAGTACATCCACTGACGGTTCATAACTCACACTGCCATTCCTAATGAAAAACGGATTATGAGTGGTTGCTCTGTAAGTTGAGGCTTCGAGCACATCATCCTGACAGACTAATCTTATACCTGCCGGTGCTGGTAAGCAACTCTATCTATTAACTCCAAAATGTCAGCAGCAATAAATACTTAAAAGTCATTAAAAGTGGTGCATCCATCCCATTTGATAACTTAGTTTGTTTTTTAACTGATTTATAACCAGTAGCTAACAAAAAATATTTATCAAAAATGACTTTTAAGTAGGAACACAGTGGTGCATGTGGAACATTGCACCATGCACCACTAAATCTCTACCTGTTGATGTTGATACGGAATCTCCACATCCTTAAATCCTACTGCCTCCAATTTCTTAGCAAAGTGTTGTTGTACATCATACTCGCCATGTACTAAAAATACCTTCTTTACTTCGGCGGGGTCCTGGCAGCTCATAAATCTGAGCAGGTCTTCGTAGTCGCCGTGAGCGCTCATTGATTTGATGGATTTCACTTCGGCCTTAACATCATGATCCTCGTGGAATATGTTAACCACCTTATCGCCAGCCAACAGGCGGCCACCTAAGGATGATGGTTCGCAGTAACCTACAATGAGGATGGTATTACGTTCTTTATCGATATTATTACGAATGTGGTGCCTCACCCTACCCGCCTCTGCCATACCTGATGACGAGATGATAACACATGGCCGCGGGTCATTATTCAGGGCAATTGATTCTTCGGTAGATTGGGTAAAACGCAGCCCCTTAAAGCTAAATGGATCGGCATCAACCTTCATTACCTCTTTAACAGATTTGTTGTAGGTTTCGGGGTGGTCTTTGATCACTTGTGTGGCCTGATCGGCCAATGGGCTGTCAACATAATAAGGCACATCGGGGAGGTCGCCTCTGAGTTCAAGGGCATTCAATGCATAAAGTATTTCCTGCGTGCGGCCAACGCTAAAGGCGGGGATAATTACTTTACCATGCCTCACCATGCATGTATGCTGAATGATGTCGTGCAGGGCATTTTCAATAGGTTTTAAGTCTTTGTGTAACGAATCGCCATAGGTAGATTCCAGCAAAACGTAATCTGCCTGCGGAAACTGCTGCGGGCTTTTCAATATCATATCACCGTAACGGCCCACATCGCCACTGAACGTAATGCGGGTTTCTTTACCATCCTCCAAAATCTTTAGGCTGATAGCAGCACTACCGATGAGATGGCCTGCGTCGGTGAATAGTACTTTTACGCGGGGTGTTATTTCAAATTCTTCGTTGTATTCTACTACCTTAAACAAACCGAGGGCGGCGGTCGCATCTTCTTCGTTATAAAGCGGCACTTCCAATTCCTGACTATTACGATCGCGATGTTTGTTGGCGTATTCGGCGTCCGAAGTTTGAATGCGCGCAGAATCTGCCATTAGTATACGAGCCAGGTTCATGGTTGGCGGGGTGCAGTAAATAGTACCCTTAAAGCCTTCGGCAACCATGCGGGGTATTAAACCGCAATGGTCTATGTGCGCGTGCGATAAAATTAAGCAATCTACCGTATCCGGACGGAAGCCGAAATGGCCGTTAAGGTCATCAGCATTTTGCAGGCCTTGGAACATGCCGCAATCCAGCAAAATTTTAGTGCCATCTTTTAATTGTATAAGGTGTTTGCTGCCGGTAACATTGCGGGCAGCACCGTGAAAAGTGATATGCATTAGTACAATTTAAGTTGTTGGGATTATTAACCCCATTGGCAAGATAATGTTCTGTAATAAAAATTTGCACAACTAATTTATTAGTTGCATTTTTATATAAAAGTAGCTAAATGTAAATATTACAGCTGGTTATAGCTAAAGATATAACTGGCTGAATACAGCTGCTTTAAAACGTTTGAATATGGAAATGAAAGAACTGACACGTGCAGAGGAACAACTGATGCAGGTGCTTTGGCAACTTAAAAAGGCTTACGTAAAGGAAATTATCGACCAATTGCCGGAACCCAAACCAGCCTATAATACGGTATCGACGTTTATCAGGATACTGGAAACTAAGGGTTTTGTTGGCCATACCGCTTACGGCAAAAGCCACGAATACCACCCGCTGATCAGCAAAGAGCAATACCAAAATTTTGCTGCCGATAAATTGCTGAACGGCTACTTTGATAATTCGGTGAAGCGCATGTTCTCCTTTTTTGTACAAAAGGAAAAGATAGACATGAAAGAAGCCGATGAGATTTTGAAATTGATTGAAAAGTTGAAAGATAAATAATTGAGCATATGACCTGGTGGCAATATCTGATACTGGCGAATGTTTACCTGTTGTTCTTTTATGGGTTTTATGCCCTGTTGCTTCGCCGCGAAACGTTTTTTCAGTTAAACAGGGTGTACCTGGTTAGTTCCGCGATACTATCATTTTTAATACCGCTGATACAGGCCGACTGGGCGCGCAACTTGTTTATTACCCAACAGATCAAACAAACTATTTATCACCTCGACCCGGTGGTGATTTATCAGATCAAGCCGGTACAAAGCCACTTTACCATTGGCCAGGCATTTGCTATTATTTACGTCGCTGGTATTGTGCTTTTATCGCTGCGTTTTGCGCTGCAGTTTTATTTACTGCAACGCAGCCTGCGCAATCCCGAAACCGATGATGCTTATTCGTTTTTTAAGACCATTAAGCTAAGCGACAAGCTGAGCAATCGTAATGTTATCATGGCGCACGAGGAAGTGCACGCACAACAGTGGCATTCGGCCGATGTATTGTTGATAGAGGCTATTATGATTATTAACTGGTTTAATCCAGCAGTATACCTGTACCGTAAGGCTATAAAGCATATCCACGAGTTTATTGCCGATCGCAACGCGGTAAAATTTGGTGCTTCGAAACAAGAATATGCTTTGCTGCTGCTAAGCGAAACTTTTAAAACACCGGCGCATGAGTTGGTGAATCCTTTCTTTAGCCATAGTTTATTGAAGCAAAGAATATTGATGCTGCAAAAAAACAATTCGCAGCGTACGGCTTTGCTCAAATATGGCTTGTCGGCACCGCTGTTTGCGGTGATGATCATTTTATCGTCGGCCACAACACGGACAACCCGTGTAATTAATATTATTAACGATAGAGCAGAAGAAGTGATGCGGGTACCCGCTACAGCACCAGAGTTAAAGGATGTTTATACCACGATATCATCGTCCGTCCAGAATGGAAAGCTAACTACAACCGTGTTGGCTGTTCCGGAAGTTAAGGACTTTGAACCGGCCGCTAAATCCTTACCGATAGGTAAAGTTGAAAGAGACACCAATAGTAGTCAATTATTAACATCAGCGGCAATAGCCCCAGAATTTAAAGGAGGGGTATCTGCATTTTCTGAATATTTGAAGCAGAATATCAAGTATCCCGAAAGCATGCGCGAAAAAGGTACAAAAGCCAGGGTTGTTGTAGGTTTTGTTGTTGAAAAAGATGGATCGTTATCGGGGGCTAAGGTTTTACGGGGTGATGATACAGATGCGAATGAGGAGGCGTTAAGAGTAATTGAAACCTCGCCTAAGTGGGAACCTGGTATGCAGGATGGCAAAACAGTACGTGTGAAATTTGCAGTGCCGATAGATTTTACCACCGTCGAGGATAAGGTTACTCCCGAAACTGATACGGCGAAACATAAGAAACTATTCTTTGTACAATCTTTTAAAGCTGACTCAAAAGCAGGCAATGCAGTGGCAAATGTTACCTTCATTCGCCGTGATATTGATACCAATAAAGCGGTTACAAAGGTTATTATTAAAAACGACGCCAACGGCATAACTAATAATGCTCCCTTACTAAAACCTTTATACTTGCTGGATGGTAAGGAGATGCCTGCGTTCGAATTGTCGAGCATAAAACCTAATGATATTCAAAGTATTAATGTAATTAAAAACGAAAGTGCGGTAAGACTATATGGTGCAAAGGCACGTAATGGTGTTATTATGATCACAACAAAAAAGCTTCCGTCTAACTAATTTATAACGGATTAAGCTACTAAACCCCGACAGAAGGTCCTCGTTTGTTAATTTTCTCAAAAAGAAATATCAATTCTGCCCCCAAATTGCTAAAATTTGCGGGGCATTTTGTTTTGGTTTTGAAAATCGCTCCGCAGAAAACCCCCTTGGTTAGCACCATTTTATCTATTGGCAAAATGAATAAAATGATCTCGGCCTAAAAATCTCCTCTTACGTATTTTAAATTAATTCCTGATGCTCATTACAAAGTTGTGTTAATTATTGTGCGACTATTGTAACTTTTAATTATTTAATTGTTGTTTTAATATAACTTTTAATTTAATTGAGCGTATAAGGCGAAAAAATTTATTTACTGATAATTAATTTTATGAATCGGATTCTTACTTTTTGCCTTGTTGCCGGTGCGGCTTTGTTCGCATCCTGCAAGAAAGACCATTCGGGCGATGGCGGCACAACAACCCCTGTTAACAAGATTGCCCCAGATGGTTTTAATTTTGCCACTTCTAAAAATGTAAGCTTAAACTTGTCGCTTAAAGACAATGGCAACAGTGCGCTTGCCGGTATTGTGGTAAGTGTTTACGCGCCGGGTAGCACCGATGCTTTATTTAGGGCAGTAACTGATAAATCGGGTAATATATCGGCTAAGTTAACCGTGCCGGCTTACTACGATAAATTGGTTATCGATCCTGCTTACATCGGCCTGATGCACAACGCAACTGCTGTGATTAATAATAATGCAGTTACAGCCACTATTGGTGGCAGCACGGGTTATAGCGGTGATATTATGCCCGATGCTATTAACAATACTGCCGCCAGTACCGCAACAGGCAGTGTACGTATTAATGGCTTGTTAACCACTGATTTTGGATATCCAACAGGCTACACTACATCAAATGCTTTTAAAAGTCCAACTAACCTTGGCCGCCCTGCGTACCTGGAGGCAACCGGCGATGTTATTGATGCTTCGTTATTGTCGTATGTAAATGCGTCACTACCAGAAGGAACTCCTTTAACAACAACTCATCCAAGTTACCTTGCTACCACAGCCGTTAACACCATCAACGTTACTGCAACTTCTGATGTATGGGTAACCTTTGTTTCGGAGGGTGCAGGATATCAAAACACTTTGGCCTATTATACTTATTCAACTGCCAACCCGCCAACATTATCTTCGGGTGGTACTTTGTTGGGCGGTATCGATAAGGTGACTTATATTTTCCCTAATGCTTCATCATCAGGTTCAGGCGGCGGCCTGATCTCAGGTGATAAAGTAAAACTAGGAACCTTCAGCGCAGGTACTTCTATTGGGTTTGTACTGTTACAAAATGCCTGGACTGGTAGCGGTGTAAGCACTACAGGTACTAAATTCTACTCACAGGATAGCTTTAATCCTGAAAATACAGCTGCTTTAAGAAAGCATTCGGTGATGTTATATGATGATGTACATAAGCTTTACCTGCTGGGCTTTGAAGACACCAACAGGCAAACTGGCGGATCTGATAATGATTTTAACGATTTGGTTGTATATGCTACCGCTAACCCTATTACTGCTATATCGGGCACTAACGTGGCTACAATAGACCGTGGTGGTGATACTGATGGTGATGGTGTTGCCGATGCACAGGATGCGTTCCCTAATGATCCAACCCGTGCTTATATCAGCTACTACCCAACGTCAAGCACTTACGCTACCTTGGCTTTTGAAGACAACTTTCCAACCAAAGGCGACTATGACATGAATGACCTTTTGGTTAACTACCAATATGCATTCATCAGCAATGCATCAAACCAGGTTGTTGAGTTAAAAGGAAACTTTAATGTAGGTGCTGCAGGTGCATCGTTCCATAACGGTTTTGGTGTGCAGTTGCCGGTCGCCGCTTCTGCTGTATCCTCGGTAACGGGTCAACAGGCTATCAGCGGTTATATTCAGTTTGCATCTAACGGTGTCGAAGCCGGCCAAACCAAAGCGGTTATCATTCCGTTTGACAACCACGAAGCGCTGATTAAAAACCCTGACGGGGCGTACTTTATAAACACGTTGACCACTAAAGATAAGGTCACCAATGGAAAAACGGCTGCCATCGATATTAACTTTGCTTCACCTGTTGCAGCGTCAACATTAACGGTTTCGGCATTTAATCCATTTTTGATCAGTAACCTGCGCCGTGGTTACGAGGTGCACTTACCAAACTTTGCACCCACCGATAAGGCTACCACAACCTTATTTGGTACTGGTGATGATAACTCGTCGCCATCCACAGGTCGTTATTACCTGAGCAAGGAAAACTGGCCTTGGGCTATCAGCTTCAGCGATACGTTTAGCTGGCCGATAGAAACTATTCCAATTAATCAGGCTTACCTGCACTTTAGCGATTGGGCAAGTTCATCGGGCACAAACTATATAGATTGGTATACCAATACCTCATCAGGTTACCGTAATACTGCTAACATATACAGTAAATAAGATATAACGATTGATTGAGAGGAGCCGTCTGCCTGTAATGGGGCAGGCGGCTTTTTTGTTTCGTAGCATCGCGGCATATCCCGCAAAAAAAGCCCCGCTAAAAAAAGCAGGGCTCACACATTACACTAACTATATATATAACGCAAAAGGAAAAGTTAAACAACCGTCCTTTTGCTATCGATAGGGCAAATTAACTGCAACCCATAGAATTGCCGCAGTTTAAACATTTGTAGCAGGTGCCACTGCGAAGGGTGGTGTGCCCACACACGCTGCATGGGGGGGCATCGCTTTGTACGCCCATGCTCAAATCAACACTTAGCTGTTTTTGAGGGCTTTGGCTTGATACCGCCACGGGCTGATAAACATTGCTCTGATAGGGGTTGATATCGGTATCTTTTATTTGCGGATTGCCTATAATGGCGTGCTGCTCGGTTATTACATGCACCAGGTCTGTACGGTTCTGGTATTCGTAGCCCAGCATCCGGAAGATATAGTCGATAATGGAGGTTGCATTTTTAATATTATCGTGCCCCATTACCATACCGGCAGGTTCAAAGCGTGTAAAAGTAAATTTCTCTACATATTCCTCCAACGGAACGCCATATTGCAAACCAACAGAAACGGCTATCGCAAAACAGTTCATTAATGAGCGGAAGGTTGCCCCTTCTTTATGCATATCCACAAATATTTCGCCCAGGGTGCCATCTTCATATTCGCCTGTGCGAACAAAGACTGTTTGCCCATCAATACTGGCTTTTTGCGTAAATCCGCGCCGTTTAGCAGGCAGGGTTTTCTTCTGCACCACACGCGACAGCTTGCGCATAAATTCGGTGTCCTTAGATTTTTCCATGATGGCCATGGCGGCCTCCAAAACCTGTTCGGGAGTAAGGTCGCTGAGTTTTAATTCGGCAGCTTTGCCCAAAACTTCTTCAACGGCTTCCAGTTTATCTTCTTCTTCCTTGGTATCGGATTTGGTGGATAACGGTTGCGATAATTTACAGCCATCGCGATAAAGCGCGTTAGCTTTTAAGCCCAGTTTCCACGAGAGTTCGTAGCAATCTTTGATCTCCTCAACCACTGCTTCGTTAGGCAGGTTAATGGTTTTAGATATGGCGCCCGATAGGAAAGGTTGTGCGGCAGCCATCATTTTGATGTGGCCATGTGCGTGGATATAACGCTCTCCTTTCGCTCCGCATTTATTAGCGCAGTCGAATATCGGGTAATGTTCTACTTTTAGGTAAGGCGCACCTTCAATGGTCATGGTGCCGCATACGTACTCGTTGGCTTCGGCAATTTGCTTTTTGCTGAAACCCAAAGCCCGCAACAGATTAAAATCCATCGAATTGTATTGTTCTGCTGTAAAGCCCAGGCGTTTTAAGCAGTCCTCGCCTAAAGTCGAGATATTAAATACAAAGCCAATTTCAAAGGCAGAAACTACCGCCTTATCCAGTTTTTCCAGATCATTTTCGGTAAAACCCCTTGTTAGTAAAGTTTGCGGATTAATGTGCGGTGCGCCGTTTAGGGTAGCGGCTCCTTTGGCATAATTAACAATCGCGGTAACCTCGTGTTCCTGATAACCTAAATTTTGTAAAGCTTCGGGTACTGCCTGGTTGATGATCTTGAAGTAGCCACCACCTGATAGCTTTTTAAACTTAACCAGGGCAAAGTCGGGCTCAATACCTGTGGTATCGCAATCCATTACCAGACCAATGGTTCCGGTAGGAGCAATTACGGTAGTTTGAGCATTGCGGTATCCATACTGTTCGCCCATTTCTACTGCTTTGTCCCATGCATTGCATGCCGCAGATAATAGATAGTCCGGGCAGTTACGCTGATCTATTCCCGGAGGTAATATCTCCAAACCTTCGTAATTCTCGGTAGAGTTATAAGCCGCGTAGCGGTGGTTGCGCATTACACGCAACATGTGATCTTTATTTTCTGTGTAACGGCTGAAAGTGCCTAGCTCGCGGGCCATCTCGGCCGAAGTTGCATAGGCAGTGCCGGTCATTATAGCTGTAATTGCACCGCCGATTGCCCGTGCTTTATTACTATCGTAAGGAATGCCATTAACCATCAAAGCTGAGCCTAAGTTGGCATAACCTAAACCGAGGGTGCGGTAATCGTATGAGAGTTGAGCCACTTCTTTTGATGGAAACTGAGCCATCAATACGGAAATTTCCAAAACTATAGTCCATATACGACAGGCGTGTTCAAATCCTTTTACGTCAAAAACGCGGGTTGTTTTATCGAAGAAATGTGCCAGGTTAATGGAGGCTAAATTGCAAGCGGTATTATCCAGAAACATATATTCTGAACAAGGGTTCGACGCATTAATGCGGCCACCTTCGGGGCAGGTATGCCATTCGTTAATAGTGGTATCAAACTGCACCCCGGGATCGGCACATGCCCAAGCTGCAAAAGCGATATCATCCCAAAGTTTTTGCGAAGAAATGGATTTCATCACTTTGCCGGTCATGCGGCTGGTTAATCCCCAGCTTTCACCGTTGTTAAGCGCTTTAAAAAAGCTGTTGGGTATGCGTACCGAATTATTGGAGTTTTGGCCTGATACAGTGCGATAGGCCTCGCCTTCATAGTCAGACGAGTAGCCGGCGGCTATCAGCGCAGCTACTTTCTTTTCTTCTTCAACTTTCCAGTTTACAAATCCTTCAATTTCCGGATGGTCTAGATCGAGGCAAACCATTTTGGCCGCGCGACGAGTGGTTCCCCCCGATTTTATAGCCCCTGCTGCGCGGTCGCCGATCTTGAGGAATGACATTAGGCCAGATGAATAGCCCCCACCCGAAAGCTTTTCGCTTTCGCCGCGAATTTTGGAGAAGTTAGTGCCTACTCCAGATCCGTATTTAAAGATGCGCGCCTCACGTACCCATAGGTCCATAATACCACCGTCGTTTACCAGATCATCATCAACAGAAAGGATGAAGCATGCATGTGGTTGGGGACGCTCGTATGCAGAGGTAGATTTAGTAAGTTCTTCGGTAATGGGGTCTACGTAGTAATGGCCTTGTGGTTTACCGGTAATGCCGTAAGAAGTATGCAAACCGGTATTAAACCATTGCGGCGAATTTGGTGCAGCCAGCTGGCCAACTATGGTGTAAACAATTTCGTCGTAAAATATATCGGCGTCTTTTGCTGTGGCGAAGTAGTTGTAACGCAGGCCCCAGTCTTTCCAACAGTTGGCCATGCGGTGGGCAACTTGTTTTATACTTTTTTCAGATCCGAGAGAGCCATCGGGTTGGGGGACACCGGCTTTGCGGAAATATTTTTGGGCAAGTATATCTGTGGCAACCTGCGACCATGCTGAGGGTACTTCAACATCATTCATCTCAAACACGGCATCTCCGGATGGATTGCGGATCACCGACGATCGCTTTTCGTAATTAAAAAGATCATAAACACCGGTACCTTCTTTGCTGAAGTATCTGCTCAACTTAAGCCCTTGCTGGCCCGCTTTTTTAGTAATGCTCTTGCCCATAACGTTAAATTTGTGTTAAAGTAATTACCTGAAAAAGGGATAAGGAGGTTTTAACTCAAATTTATCTTTCTGGGCTTCTGGTTGCATTCCTGAGTTTTCAACACCTGTTTACTAAAAGTGCCGTGAAATTGTAAATTAAAATTTATTTATTTGATTTACAATGCATTGTATGTGTTGAAAACTATTAAAATAGCAACTTTTAAATAAAAATTTCATACTTTTGCTAAGTTAAAGTATCTTTAATATTAAGTACATTAAACTATTACGTTAAATACTGGTCAAAAAATTTTACTAAAACACGGCGTTATGAGTATATTAAGAATGTATTGGGATTATCGCTTCGCGAAAATTGGTAAACTTCAAGGCAAGGTTTTTAGAGCTGAAGTTTACTAATCGAAACGTAAGAGTTAATACCCCTCCCGGCCGTACAACCGCAGGCAAATAGTTTGCCGCAGGCCAGAACACAAAACCGACAATAAGCCGGTAACAACCGAACTAAAAAATAAAAAAGGGAATGATTATATAATCATTCCCTTTTCATGCTTTAAACAACTTGTTGCTTGAGCGCTCGTCTGGCCGATATCTGATAGTATATCGCAATGCCTATAACCAGCATAAAAATGGGGTATAGCAGTAAGAACCGTGCATTTGGATGTTTATAGTCTGCCAGGTAAATTTCTCCTGGGAAATATCGGCCATAGTAAACATCTACAGTAGTTTTTACTTTTTGTAATCCTTCACCGTATGAACGGTCTATATCATCAACGTAACTTATAACAGTAGCATTAAGATACTGATTGTCGTATCTTAAAGTTACTTTATATGGGTTGGGTGATTTTACTCTCTCTACCCGTAGTATTTGGGCTTGAGCTACTTTTCTGGTAATTACGAATGAAGCATCATTGAAAAGAGCAAGAATATTTACTGCCAATAATACGACTTCTACAATAAGGATCAGCAGATTTGACCGCTGGCTCAAATATTTTTGCACTCTAGTTTAATTAACGGGGATAATATTATATAACAATAAAAGGGAACGATTATTATAACCGTTCCCTCTTTTATACGTGTTTCGTTAAGCAGATGTTACTCTACAACGGTCACTTTCAGCATATTAGTTTTGCCTTGTGCAGCAATTGGCACAGCAGCAGTGTTGATCACAACATCACCTGCATCGATCAGGTTCTCAGATTTCAAAATAGCGTTTACATCGCTGATGGTTTTATCAGTACTTTCTAAGCCATCATAGTAGAAAGTTTTTACGCCCCAAAGTAAGCTTAATGCGTTAAGCAGGTTTCTGTTAGAGGTAAAGATATAAGTACCTGCTTTTGGTCTGTAGCTCGAAATCTGGAAAGCGGTGTAACCAGAAGTTGTCATAGACACAATACCTACTGCATTGGTATGCTCAGATAAATAAACTGCCGAGCCACAAAGTGCATCGCTCAAATAGTTTTGTGAAGCCGGATCTTCGTTAACCTCTTTGTTGCTGTTATATGGGTAGCCCATTTCTTCAACGTTGCGTACAATTTTGGCCATTGTTTCGATAACGATAACCGGGAATTCACCAACTGAGGTTTCGCCGCTTAGCATCACTGCGTCAGCACCGTCTAATACAGAGTTAGCTACGTCATTCACCTCAGCGCGGGTTGGGCGCGGGGTAGTGATCATAGACTCCAGCATTTGGGTAGCAACGATAACCGGTTTTGAAGCAGCACGGCATTTGCGTGCAATCATTTTTTGCAACAATGGAACTTCTTCCAAAGGCATTTCAACACCCAGGTCGCCACGGGCAACCATTACGCCGTCGGTTACTTCGATAATAGCATCGATGTTTTCAATAGCTTCTGGTTTCTCAATTTTAGCAATAACGCGTGATGCTTTACCGTTACGTGCAATAATGCGTTTTAATTCAACAATATCTTCTGCGTTACGTACGAAAGAAAGGCCGATCCACTCTACATCATTAGCTAAAGCTTGCTCCAGGTTAACCAAATCTTCTTCGGTTAAGCTTGGGATAGATACTTTAGTGTTTGGCAGGTTAACGCCTTTGCGTGAGGTTAAGATACCACCGTGTAATACTTCGCAAATAACAGTGTCTTTTCTGTTGGTCTCAATTACTTTAAGCTGCAGTTTACCGTCATCTAATAAGATAGTTTCGCCAGCCTGAACATCCTGAGGGAACGTTTCGTAAGTGATATAGATCTGCTCGTCGTCACCAATACACTCATTGGTGGTAATTTTTACGTGTTTGCCATTTACTAAATGGATACCGCCATCTTTAACTAAACCAATGCGGATTTTTGGGCCTTGTAAATCTGCCAGGATACCGATATTAAGTTTGTACTGCTCGTTAATTTCGCGAATAGTATCGATAACTTTTTGATGATCTTCGGCTTTACCGTGCGAAAAATTTAAGCGGCAAATATTTACGCCTGCTTTTACCATGGCCAGTAAAGTTTCTTTTTTGGCCGAAGCCGGGCCCATGGTAGCCACAATTTTGGTTCTGTTATAAGATAATTTCATATTAATGCGGGGTTAAACTGGCTATACTATATAATGTAAAGTCGTTATATTATAGACGTTTTTAAATTTTGCGCTAAAATAAAAGATTTTCACGGGATTTTATTTTTTTAGGATCAATCTTTACAGCGGCTACTATTTCTGTTATTTTATTTAACTGGGTAATCATGGTGTCGAGATCTTTCGGATCGATGTAATTTTTGATCATCAGAAAATAATCAACGCCACGCATTTCGGGTATTAAAAGGCCGTCAGAGCCTCTGTTGGCAATAAAATAGAAATCTGTTTCACTCGCTTCCCAGTAATGGTGGAAGATAGAAAACAGCACCGGATCATTACTATGGTGTATGTCAACAGCCAAATCTTGCTGCCTTACGAAGTTAAAATTTAACTGTTTATTAATATAATAACAGATGCGATAGTCCTTTAAAGAGGAAGTTACGGCGATAAGTACAAAGTCCAGATCGATCTCAAACTTTAAAATCCGCTTGTTCAAAATCAGTATATTATATAATTATGGTGTAAAACTACTAATTGAAACCGTAGGCCTAAAACTTTGTTATTAATTAGCCGAAAAATTATGCAAAGATTTTAGATTTGATATTTAATAGAATTTGACTTTCTTTGCACAGAAAATTTATTAATCAATTAAACATCAAAGACCATGTCTGATATCGCTTCAAGAGTAAAAGCTATTATCGTAGAAAAATTAGGTGTTGACGAAAGTGAAGTTACACCAGAAGCAAGCTTCACCAACGACCTGGGTGCAGATTCATTAGACACCGTGGAATTAATCATGGAGTTTGAAAAAGAATTTAACGTGGCTATTCCTGACGATCAGGCTGAAACTATTGGTACTGTTGGCCAGGCTATCGCTTACCTTGAAAAAAACGTTAAATAAGCTCCTCTTACTACGTTTAAATGGAGTTTAAAAGAGTTGTAGTAACCGGGCTTGGCGCACTTACTCCTATTGGCAATAGCGTTCCAGAATACTGGGACGGTTTGATCAATGGAGTGAGTGGGGCTGCCTTTATTAAAAGTTTTGATACAACCAATTTCAAAACAAAGTTTGCCTGCGAGGTAAAAAATTTCGATGCCGATGCTTTTCTGGGCCGCAAAGACGCCCGTAAGCTCGATCCCTTTGTTCAATATGCACTTTATGCTACCGAAGAAGCGGTTAAAGATGCCGGCCTTGACTTCGATAAACTGGATACCAACCGTATAGGTGTTATCTGGGGTTCGGGTATTGGCGGTCTGAAAACGTTTTTAGACGAAGTTGTGAACTTTGCAAAGGGCGACGGTAATCCACGTTTCAATCCCTTCTTTATCCCTAAAATGATTGCTGATATTGCCCCTGGCCATATCTCTATCAAATACGGTTTACGCGGACCAAATTTCACCACTGTATCTGCATGTGCCTCATCAAACAACTCGTTGATTGACGCCTTTACGTACTTACGTTTGGGCAAGGCTAATATGTTTATTACAGGTGGATCTGAGGCTATTATCAATGAAGCTGGTATTGGTGGTTTTAACGCCATGCACGCTTTATCAACCCGTAATGATGACCCTGCAACTGCATCGCGTCCGTTTGATCTGGACCGCGACGGCTTTGTAGCCGGTGAAGGCGCAGGTACTATTATACTGGAAGAGCTGGAGCACGCTAAAGCGCGTGGTGCGAAAATTTATGCAGAAATGATGGGCGGCGGCATGAGTGCCGATGCATACCACATGACTGCTCCGCACCCCGAAGGTTTAGGCGCTGCACTGGTAATGAAAGCAGCATTAGAAGATGCTAACATGACCCCTGCAGATATCGACTATGTGAATGTACACGGTACATCTACACCAATAGGCGACCCGCAGGAAGTTAAGGCCATAACAGAAGCTTACGGCGAAGAGATTTACCGTATCAACATTAGCTCTACCAAATCAATGACAGGTCACCTTTTGGGTGCTGCCGGTGCGGTTGAAGCTATTGCAGCTATTTTGGCTGTTAAACACGACATTATACCGCCAACGATCAATCACTTTACTGATGATCCGGCGTTCGATCCTAAAATCAACTTTACCTTTAACAAGGCTCAGCAACGTGTAGTGCGTGCTGCCCAAAGTAATGGTTTCGGTTTTGGTGGTCATAATGCTTCGGTGATATTTAAAAAGTACGAAGAATAATCTTTGAATGCCAGTAAGACGGTTTTATAAACTTTACTTATCCCCAAGCAGAAAGTACGTAAAGACATTGAAAAATTTGCTCGGCTTTGTGCCGGGCAATTTGTCTTTATACCGGTTGGCTTTTCGCCACAAGTCTGTAGCACAGAGTGTTAAGAAGGGGGTAAAGAACAGCAACGAACGCCTAGAGTTTTTAGGCGATGCTGTTTTAGGCAGTGTTGTGGCCGAAGTGCTGTTTAAACTGTACCCTTATAAAGATGAAGGCTTTTTAACCGAACTACGCTCTAAGATTGTTAATCGTGCCAATCTTAACCAACTTGCCCGAAAACTAGGCTTCGAAAAGCTGATAGAATACGATAACCGCATGATCAGTGCCACCCGGCAAGGATCATTATTGGGCGATGCTTTTGAGGCATTGGTTGGTGCAGTTTACCTGGATAAAGGGTACGATTTCACTAAAAACTTCCTGATCAACCATATCATTAAATCTCACATTGATATCCATACGCTTGAGCAAACCGAAACCAACTTTAAAAGTAAGTTGATAGAATGGTGCCAGCGTCACGGTAAGGATATTATATTTGAACACATCCCTAACCAGGAAGGCGAAAGCACTAAATTATTTACCATTGTTGTAAATGTTGATGGCGAAGTAATGGGCCTCGGTAAAGAGTTTAGTAAAAAGCACGCTGAAAAACTGGCAGCCGAAAAAGCTTGCGAAGCTTTAGGGATTTGATTTAAAGATATTTACAGGGGTTATAAAGCCTGTCTTCTTAAAAGATTCGTACGATTTTTTGATATATACAATCACCTCGTAGTCTCCCCATTTCACAATATCATCATGTGCTGGTCGGTAGCTTAACATAAACAAGCGCAGACTATCCCCCTTTAAACCTGTAGTTCTCGAAACCAGGTCGGGTGTGTATTTACGGTCCACTTGCGTGGCTTCATTTTCATTTTTGGCAAACTGTGCAAATCTGCGTTGCTGGCCAGCTGTTTTGCCGAAGAGTTCGTTAATGGTTGTCAGCGGGTTAAACACGTAAGCCAACGGTGGTGGTTTGCCGTCGAAGTAAAGTCCTTTGCTGCGGTATACGCCCATCACCTCATCTAATTCTTGTTTTTTGGTTTGGCCTTTTATGGTTACCTGGTTTAAGGTAATGCTGGGCAGCAATGAAATGTATAAGGTGCTAAAGCTGGTAATTGGCTGTTTAAATGGAGTAAAGCCTTCCTTGTTAATCAACAAGGTATCGCCTACACTTACTCTTGTATTAAATTCGCCGTAAAGATTGCTTTTTGTAGTAACGTTGGTTTTGAGGTTGGTGATGTCTGCGTCGGCAATTTTTTCGAGCATGCCTTTTTTAAACACAATACCCCTTACCGATTCCACCTGCTGCGCATGGCAAAACAGTGGAATAGCACATAAACAAAGTATTAGTATTCTTAAAGTTCCCCTAAACATAAGTTACAAAGGTAACCATAAGCAAGTCACGCAAATGTGAAAAAGTGTTAAACACTAGTGAGTGGTTGAACAAGTTAAATGGTTAGAATAAAACTTAATCAACTACTCAACTCAATCAACCACCCACTAATTCACTACCTTTGCAGTACATGAAGTCCTCCTTAAATCTCTTCGATTTTTCTCAGAAAGTAAACTATAAAAATGAAATTCTAGCCGGCCTAACCGTCGCCATGACGATGATCCCAGAATCATTATCGTTCGCAATCCTTGCAGGCTTTCCACCATTAGTTGGTTTGTATGCAGCCTTTATTATGGGCTTAGTTACATCCATATTTGGGGGAAGACCTGGTTTGATATCGGGTGGTGCGGGCGCAACAGTTGTTGTGCTCATCGCGCTCATGAAATCACACGGCATAGATTACGTATTTGCCGCGGTGGCGCTGGCCGGTGTTGTACAAATACTGGTGGGGCTTTTTAAACTGGGCAAATTTATCAGGCTGGTGCCTCAACCGGTAATGTATGGCTTTGTGAATGGCTTGGCAGTGATCATCTTTATGGCGCAGTTGGAGCAGTTTAAAACGGTAACTAACCGACAGGAGCATTGGCTCACAGGTTCGCCGCTGTTAATTATGGGTGGCTTAGTGGCGCTAACCGTGACCATTGTGATGATATGGCCGCGCATAACTAAAGCTGTTCCACCATCGCTGATTGCTATTATTATTGTGTTTTTAGTAGTGTTAGGTTTTGGTATACATACCAAAATGGTTAAAGATATTGCCGCCGTAAGCGGTGGTTTCCCTCCATTTCATATTCCGCAGGTTCCCTTTAATCTGGTTACGCTGCAAATCATTTTTCCTTACGCTCTAATTATGGCTGGTGTGGGTTTAACAGAAGGCTTGTTAACATTGAATTTGGTCGACGAGATGACCGCCACCAAAGGCAATAGCAATCGTGAATGTATTGCGCAAGGTAGTGCCAATATACTAAATGGTTTCTTTTATGGGATGGGTGGTTGCCCAATGATAGCCCAAACGTTGGTTAATCTGTCGGCGGGCGCGCGGGCGAGGTTATCGGGCATTATCGCTGCGCTTACCATTTTGCTGGTTATTTTAATAGGTGCGCCGGTTATAGAACGTGTGCCAATGGCGGCGCTGACGGGAGTAATGATTATGGTGGCTATTGGCACGTTTGAGTGGTTGAGCTTCCGTATTATTAACAAAATGCCTAAACAGGATATTTTTGTCGGGATCTTGGTGGCTTTAATCACCATTTGGTTGCGCAACCTGGCATTGGCGGTTTTAATTGGTGTTATTATATCGGCGCTTGTATTTGCCTGGGAAAGTGCCAAGCGTATCAGGGCGCGCAAGTATATCGACGCCGAAGGTGTTAAACATTATGAGATATATGGCCCGCTTTTTTTCGGCTCTGTAACGGCCTTTAACGAGAAGTTTGATGTGGCCGGTGATCCGCAGCAAGTAGTCATAGACTTTAAAGACAGCCGCGTAGCCGATATGTCGGGCATTGATGCCTTAAACAAACTCACCGATCGTTATCATAAGGCCGGTAAAGTGCTCCATCTCAAGCACCTGAGCGACGATTGTCGCATGCTGCTAAAAAACGCGGAAGCTGTGATTGACGTAAATATTTTCGAAGATCCGGGATATCGGGTAGAATAAGTGAAGGGTTGATTGGGTAAAGTGAGTTTCGAAGTGCTAAAAACAACGTAATCAATGGCTTAACTCAGTCAACTTAGTCAACTGGATAATCAACTATTCAATTTTACCAACAAAACTGTATCTTTGCACATGATAAAGTCAATGACAGGGTACGGCATAGCTGTTTCCGACTCTGGCAGCACCAAATATACAGTTGAGATCAAATCGCTCAATAGTAAATTCCTCGAGTTGTCGCTGCGCATGCCCAAAGCATTTTCTGAGAAAGAATTTCAACTGCGTACCGACTGCAACAAGCAGATTGAGCGTGGCAAAGTAAACCTCAGCATTAACATTGAGCAAACAGAAGGCCCAACTAAAGCTGCTGGTATCGACACGGTATTACTGAAACAATACTACGATCAGTTAAAGGCAGTAAGCGAGAGCTTAAACGAGCCTGCTACTAATCTGTTGCAATTAGCCCTGGGCTTACCAGAGGTGGTTAAGTACGACGAGGAGACTTTATCTGATGAGCAGTGGAAGATGGCCGAAAGCACCTTTAAACAGGCAATGGCTGCATTTCAACAATTTAGGGTTGATGAAGGCAATGTGTTGGAGAACGAGTTGAAAGGCCGTATTGCTATCATCCTACAAAATTTGGAACAGGTAATTATCGAAGAACCTAAGCGTGTAGCCCAGGTTCGTGAGCGTTTAAACACTTACCTGGCCGATGCCGTTGGCCGCGAAAATGTTGATCAGAATCGCCTGGAACAGGAACTGATCTACTACATAGATAAGCTTGATGTTACCGAAGAAAAAGTAAGGCTTAAAAGCCATTGCGACTACTTTTTAGAAACCCTTAAAAGCGCAGATGCCAATGGTAAGAAGTTAGGCTTTATTTCGCAGGAGATAGGCAGGGAAATTAATACCCTTGGCTCAAAAGCCAATGACGCTGCTATCCAAAAGCTGGTAGTAGGCATGAAAGAAGAACTCGAAAAAATTAAAGAACAACTGTTAAACGTATTGTAGTTAGTTGATTTAGTTTAAAATGTTGATTAGGTTGAATAAGTTCAAAATGATCAACCCAATCAACTTAATCAACTGCTCATCCAATCAACTTATACAATATGCCCGAAGGTAAACTGGTTATATTCTCTGCCCCATCTGGCGCTGGTAAAACCACCATCGTACATCACCTGCTTTCTAAAATGCCAGAGCTGGAATTCTCTATTTCGGCTACCACCCGCGATGCCCGCGGCGATGAACAACATGGTAAAGATTACTATTTTATCAGTGTAGAAGAATTTTTGCACCGCATTGCCAAAAAGCACTTTGTTGAATTTGAAGAGGTTTACTCAGGCACATTCTATGGCACGCTCCGCGAAGAAATAGAGCGAATCTGGAAAACCGGTAAAACCGTAATATTTGATATCGACGTGGAGGGTGGCCTTCACCTAAAACGTAAATACGGGCATCAGGCCTTGGCTATATTTGTACAACCTCCATCGTTAGAGGTATTGAAAGAAAGACTTACCGGCCGCGGTACTGATAGTGCACAGAAGCTGGAAGAGAGATTCGAAAAAGCCGAAAAGGAGCTAAACTATGCGCCTCGATTTGATGTTATTCTAAAAAACCACGATTTGACTACCGCTTGTAACGAAGCAGAACAGTTGGTGAAGGATTTTATAAACAATTAAGCTTTTTGATTTTAATTTAGCAATCAATTGGTTTTTTGTTTGTTGATTTTATAATATATTGCTTATATTATTGCGAAAATCAGTTGTTAGAAAATGAAGATAGGCTTACTGTTCGGTTCTTTTAATCCTGTGCACATTGGCCATTTAATTATTGCTAATTATATGGCCAACCATACCGAACTAGACAAGGTTTGGCTGGTGGTATCGCCCCAAAACCCTTTTAAAAAACTAGGCGACCTGATTAACACCTACGATAGGCTGGAAATGGCTCGCCTGGCAACTGATAACTCTGAAAACATTTCAGTAAGCGATGTTGAACTAAAGATGCCGCAGCCGTCTTACACCATTGACACCCTAACCCTGCTTAAGGAAAAATATCCTGAGCACGAGTTTGCTTTAATAATGGGATCGGATAACCTGATCTCGTTGCCCAAATGGAAAAATTATAAGCTTATTTTGCGCGATTACCGCGTTTTTGTATACCCAAGGCCAGGCTATGAAAATGCAGATTTGGCAAATCATCCCTCTGTAACTATCACCATGACGCCCTTGATGGAGCTGTCAGCAACGTTCATCCGCAAGTCTATTGCAGCAAAAAAAAATGTGCAATACTTTGTGCCAGACCCAGTTCTGAAATTTATTGAGAACAAGAATTTATACCGGTAAAACAATCTTTTTCCTGCCACGTTAACAAATTGTCAAATTTGTATAAAGTTGATCCTCGTATAGGTAAAACTGTATCTTTGTCCACAAGAAAAAAGAGATTAATATGTTAACGAAGCACAAAGTTTACGAACTAATTAATCAGTTGCCAGATACATTCTCTGTTGATGAACTGGTAGATGAGTTACTGCTATGGCAGAACATTGAGAAAGCAAGGACACAGGTTAAAAATCGCGAGGTTACGGCCGAAGCCCCTGTTCAACCTGCTGTTTTTGCAATGTAATTAACAATTACTCGGGCGGTAGCATATTCTCACCTCTGTGCTACACCCGCTTTCCAAGAAGTGTACCCAATCCACATATAATTCCTAACACTGTTTCGCGTATCTTTACTTTTGTGAGCGAGAAAACCATTTTAAAACTGCAGCTGCCAACAGACCCTCTTTGGGTTAAAAACGTGGTAGAAAGTAATATCGAAGAGATACTAACAGACCATGCTTATTGCGAGCAAAAGGCAGCCAGTAATGCCATAACTATTATTGTACAAAACCCTGACCTTAGTGACCTTGTGCAGGAAATGGCCGATTTAGTGCGCGAGGAAATGGATCATTTTAAGCGCGTACACGACATTATTATTAAACGTGGATATACTATGGGCCGCGAGCGGAAAGATAACTACGTGAACGAGCTATTTAAGTTTCTGACCAAAGGCGGGGGTAGGAGCATTCAGCGCGTTGACCGTTTGCTGTTTTCAGCCATGATAGAGGCTCGCAGCTGCGAACGTTTTAAGGTATTGTCTGAAAATATCGGAGACCCGGAACTGTCTGAATTTTACCGCGAACTAATGATCAGCGAGGCAGGCCATTACACCATGTTCCTGAAGTTTGCAAAGAAATATGCTGACGGGATAGATGTAGATAAACGCTGGGAAGATTTTCTGGTTTACGAAGCAGAGGTAATCAAAAACTACGGCAAAGCCGAAACTATACACGGCTAAATTACGCGGTTAGCTGGCGTTCAATGCGGTCTATAAGATTATTCATATCAAAAGGCTTGGATAGAAAATCATTAGGGGCCCCCTTATCAAACATTACGTTATAGGCATTTACATTTGCCGAGAGCAGTATTACCGGTATCCAGTTTAGCTTAGGATCGGATTTTATACTTTTACAAATATTTCGGCCATCCATGCCAGATAGCATAACATCCATTAATATCAGGTCGGGGTGGTATCCATTAATTTCATCAAATACCTTCTCGCCACGGGTTATAGGTTTAACATCAAACTGATACTCACAAAGTATGTCTGTTAATACCTCCAATACTCCCGGATCATCGTCTACAACTAAAATGCGCTTGCTCATTATGATAACAGATTATACATATATTAATATAATGATACAATGATTGTGCCATATAAAATATAATAAGCTGTTTATCAGTAATAACTAAAGGCGAATAAGCCCTGCATTGCTATGCAGATAGTTGTTAATGATGTCCATATCAACGGTATCACTTAAAAAGCCGATATAGTTATCGGGCCTTACCACCAATGCTTTAGCATGATCTGTTTTTACCTCAAAAGCATCAAATATGTGCTGATTTTTATCGGAAGGCGGCAGATAGAAGAAATTCAATCCCGGGCCATAATACTGCGTAATCCAGCGGGCAAAGGCCAATAGTTCCATTTCGGGCAAGCGCCCCAAAAGTATCAGGGTAAATCCTGGCTTGCTGCACCAGGCATGTAAGTCTGTTTCTACCTGTTTCTTCTCATCATATAACTTCAAATAAGGCAGGCGGTCGCCGGCTTTGATTCGATGTGCGTGGCTGAGATGCAGATTGATGTTACTGTGTCGATAATTGATATCTAGCTGTGACACCCGCTGGAAAAAGGCTTTTCTTATGGACTCATTTTTCCACAACAATTGCAAGGCTTGCGGTAGTACATATTTTTTCAACCCCTGTGAGAACCACGATTTCGACATGATGATGTTAAACAGCCTATCGGTGGTTTTAAGTAGTTGACTGGCTACCGGCATCCGCTCCGCGGCATAACTATTCAATGTTGTTTCATATAGCTTGCCATTAATAACCCCAGCCAGTTTCCAGGCCAGATTATAGGCATCTTGTAAACCGGTATTCATACCCTGCCCGCCAACAGGAGAATGGATATGCGCTGCATCGCCGATTAAAAAGCACCTGCCACTTCTAAATTTATCGGCCATGCGGTGGCTCAGCTTATAGGTTGTAAACCAATTGCACTTGTTTACAATTAAAGATTTATGCGTAATCTGCTCAGTAAATGGGATGATGTCGTCGAAAGTTACATCGGCTTTGTCCATCAACTGGTTCGGCATGCTGCCAATTAAACGATAGCCATTCTTCTCAGAAGTAGGGAAAAAGCCAGCGAAGCCTTTAGCGCTTAGATTAAGTCCAATGTATTCATCGTCGTGGTTGGATACAAAATCGGCCAGGTAGAATAAATGGGGATAAGTATCGCCATTAAAATGAATATTAAGCTGATGGCGTACCTCACTATGCGCACCATCGGCACCAATTACCCAATCTGCCGTTATGGTAACATCTTCGCCATCGCCGGTAATTATAGCATCTACCGATTTGGCGTTTTGTTTAAGCGATTTTAGCGTAGTGCCCCAATAAACCGGCACTACTTTTTGGGTCAGATCATTTATTAATACCCGTTCGTTTTTGCTTTGAGGGTAAATAAAGATGTATGGGTAAGGGGTTTCGCCCTCACCGGTATTAACAATTTCTAAAGTGCTTTTTAGTTTGCCATCATAAAAAAAATGTAAGCCAGTATTGGGCTTACCGCCTTTTAACACCTCATCAACCAAACCCATTTGCCTGTAGATTTCCATAGAGCGCGCCTGAACGGCCAGTGCTTTAGAATAATCTGTAGGGCCAAGTTTACTATCGATAATAATAGGTTCAATGCCGTATCTAAGCAGTTGAGCGGCCATCATTAAACCCGACGGCCCTGCGCCTATAATTAATACTTTGGTGTTTTGGCTTATTAACTTCATCAGGCATGAAAAAGTAAAAAGATAGTCGGTTTTTTATGAAGATCGGGTGTGGCTTTTTTCCACGCCGCTATGGTTTGGGTTTTCACCAGTTCGTCTTCGCCTGTTAAATTGCAGACAATACATAAACGCGTATTGGGCTTGCAGGTTTTTAACATTTCTTCTAATAACGCATTGTTGCGGAAAGGTGTTTCTATAAACAACTGCGTTTGTTTAAAACGTTCGGCCAGGTTTTCCAGCTCTTTAAGCCTGCGGCTACGGTCGCCTTTATCAATAGGCAAATAACCGTGAAACGTAAAGCTTTGCCCATTAAATCCGGAAGCCATAATGGCCAGCAGGATAGAACTTGGCCCAACCAACGGCACTACCTTTATACCGCGACGGTGTGCTTCGGCAACAATATCCGCACCGGGGTCGGCTACGCCGGGGCAACCAGCTTCGCTCATGAGCCCGGCATCACGGCCGGCCATTAGCCCGGTAAAAAATGTGCCGATTTCATTGTTGCGGCTGTGTTTGCCATAATCGTGCAGTATCAGTTGGCTTTGAGGAATTTGCAACCCGGCCTCTTTTAAAAAACGGCGTGCGGTTTTCTCATTCTCTACAATATATTCGGTAATGCTGTTAATGGTTTGTACCAGGTAGGGCGTAAAAGACTTTGCCGCTGCAGCATCGGCAAGCGGAACTGGTATCAGATAAAGTGTTCCGGTGGGCATATATTGCAAAGTTGCTTTTTTTAATTTAATTTAAGGGTAACAGAAAGGAGTTAATCAGAAATGAAATCGTTAGGTATTAATTGGTTTATTGACGGTTGTATTGACTTTGAGCATAAGAAATACATTTTGCTCGATTATCTCCAGGAAATTAACTGCCATTTTGATAAAACACGGCTATATCCAAACCTCACAGACTTGATTTTCCATTACAACAACCTGATGGACTTTAAGCATAACAAGGCCGTATTACAACAGGCATTTCCGCAACGTTTAAGTAAGGCCGATATAGAAGCGGTTACACTTACCTACAAAAAGATGGTGGCCGATGATAACTCCATGTTTGAAATTGAGCGCATTATCACCTATGCCATCAACAAAATGGATCCGGCTATACAGCTCGGTAAAGAGCTATATGATTTTGTAGAAAGTCGTATCAATATCGATCCGGTAGGTGTAGTACCCCTACTGCCCTTTCACGGTTATTTTACGTTGCGTAATGGCAAAGGCAAAACTAATTGGGTTTACGAGTATCATATTACATTTTTCGAAAATAAAGACGACCAATACCGAGGTATCAACACCGAGTTTATAAATACCTTTGAGCAGGGTATTGTTACCACACCCGAATCTATTAAATTGGATCTGGTCAAGCATCGCAAGCACCTGCCCAACCCTGCGGTGTATCATGTACAAAGTGATATTACCTTCCCACTGGAGCAAACTTTATTGCCTGTGGCTAAAAAAAGCCTTGTGAAGTACATTTCTGCAGCGTAAGTTCGGTCCATGCAATCGGACCTTCAGCAACTTTACGGTAACATAGATATTTACCTCTTCGATCAACTACTTAAAGGCACTTACAATAATTGCAACAAGGTACTCGACGCAGGCTGCGGAGGCGGGCGTAACCTGATCTATTTTTTAAAGAATGGCTACGAGGTGTATGGCATCGATCCTAATCCCGATGCGGTATCAGCAGTTAAGCAATTATCACAAACCCTGGCTCCTGCTAATTCAGTTGAGAATTTTGTAGTTGCATCGGCTGAGAAACTTCCCTTTAACGATAATTATTTTGATTTGGTGATCAGTAGTGCGGTCTTGCACTTTGCCAATAACTCCGAGCATTTTGATCACATGATACACTCGATGTGGCGGGTGCTGAAGCCCGGAGGGTATTTATTCGCCAGGCTTGCATCAGATATCGGGATTGAAACACTCGTACAGAGCTTAGGCAACGGTCGCTATCTTTTGCCAGATGGCAGCGAACGTTTTTTGGTTAACCAGCACTTGCTGCTTCAATATACCGAAAGCCTTAACGGTCTGCTTTATGAGCCTATTAAAACCACCAACGTGCAAAACTTGCGGTGCATGACTACCTGGTGTTTGCAGAAAGTTTAATAGATATAAGTTGTCTCATGCATTCAATCCGCCAATGCGGGGTTGGTGTTTTTAGTTTGATTTTCGGGCTCGTTTATCTTCTTTACGTAGAGCTCATCAACCAAAATAAACACAATTGATAAAAGCGGAACAGCCAGTATAATTCCAAACGCCCCTGAAAGTGTCCCCATTAAAACCTGGCTAATAATGGTTAATGCAGGGGGGAGCTTAATCATTTTGTTTTGTATAATTGGCGTAACCACATTGCTTACTATAGTTTGTGATACGATATAAATAAGCGAAACGATGATGGCTGTATTGAAGCTGACGGTAAGTGCTAAGAGTACGCCCGGTATCATGGCAACCAATGAACCAAAGTTGGGTATGATTTTTAACATGCCGGCAAAAAGCGCCAATACCAACGCAGCCGGGATATGCATTATAGTTAAGCCGATAAACAACATAATGCTTATTAATACCATAGAAAGCAACATGCCTTTGAGCCAGCCTTTTAACGATAGGCTAATACGGTCGATGATGCATTTGGCGAGATCTTTCCGGTCAGACGGGACGAGTAGGATAATCCCATCCTTATACACGGATGGACTGAGTGTAAAAAATATGGCCAAAAATAAAATGATATAGATATTGCCAAGCACCCCAAAACTGGTACTGAAAAATTGCCCTGCTGTTGCTACGAGCTTTTGCGAATTGTCGTCGGTGGAAGTATAATCGAGTATTTTTTGTCCGATCTCCGAATGCGAAAGTTTAATTTTGGCGCTTTGTACTGTGTGCGGCAGGGTGTCACTTAACTCCTTGATCTGCACCTGAATGTTGGCCCCCATAAACCAAAGTAACGCAGCCGAGAGGATGAACGTACCACCGACAGATACATACATGGCCGGCTTGCGCCCCCATTTTGTTCTACGCTGAATAATATCCCCGAGACCATGAAAATAAGTGGCAATAAGTGCGCCGGCAAGTACCATCAACAACACGTTAAAAGCAACGCGAGCTATTAATATCACCATAACCAGTAATGCAACTATGGCAACAGTGTGCCACACTTTTTGGATATAGGTTAGTTCTTTCTTTACCTTCTCGGCCGATTTTCTGTCTGTCATCTTACTACAAGGGATGTTAGACGTTTTACGTAAATTGGGGGTAAGTAAAACGTATGTGTTTAAATACCTAAATACAATTTAGTTGATTTATGTTTTAATTGGCCTTGCCGGAAATGAAAAAAGCCTCAGGATTTATTAATCCCAAGGCTTTAATATTTATGAGCGTTATACGTAAAACGTACAACGTCTAACTTAATTTAGCAAGCGCATCTTTAATACGCGGTATCATCTGGCGAATCTCTTCGTGAGTACAAGTACCAACCGAAGCCCTGAACCAGGTAACACTATCATCAGTACCGAATGCCGAGAATGGAACCAAAGCTACTTTAGCTTCTTTAATCAGATAGAAATTAATATCTGCTGGTGAGTTAAGCACCTCGCCGGTTGGGGTGGTTTTGCCAACGTAATCAACCTTTACAGTTAAATAAATAGCACCCATTGGCTGGATAGCGTCAACGCTGAAACCTTCAGATTTTAATTGTTGAAAACCATCGTATAAGGTAGAAAGGCTGGTTTGTATCTCGCCTTTAAAATGATTGAGATAGTTATTCAGCGGTTCTTCAGATTTGATAAATTCGGCTGTGGCAACCTGCTCGGCTTTTGGAGCCCAGGCACCCATGTGGCCAACTATCGAACGCATTTGGCCAATGATTTTCTCAGGACCGAAGCCCCAGCCTACGCGCACACCTGTTGCTGCAAGGCATTTAGAGATACCGTCGATATAAATGGTATAATCCTTCAGCGCCGGGCGCTGACTAACCGGGTCTACGTGCTCTTTGTTGAAGGTAAGTTTTGAGTAGATCTGATCGTACATCAGGTACAACGGCTTTTCGCCTGGTAAACGTGATGCATTTTCTTCGATAACCAGGTCACAGATTTCTTCCAGGTCCTTTTTATCGAACATGGTGCCGGTTGGGTTCAGTGGAGAGCATAATGCCAGCAGGGTAGCGCCTTTTAAGTGCGGACGGATATCATCTGCTGTTGGCATAAAATCGTGCTCGGCACGGGTTTCAATCTGTACTTCGTTAGCCGAAAGCAGGTGGCAATAGTGGTTGTTATTCCATGATGGTACAGGGTAAACCACTTTATCACCTTTATCAATCAAAGCCAAAAAGGTAGAATAGATTAATGGGCGAGAGCCACTGCTGATCAGGATCTGATTGGCGCTGTAGTCTAAACCATAATGTTTTTTCAAAAATGCAGACACTTCCTGACGCAGGGCAGCAACACCATCCGCCGGCGGATAATTAGTTTGGTTGTGCTCATATGCATCAATAATGCCTTGCTTTAGTTCGGCAGGTATCGGATAAATATTAGCATCAAAATCGCCAATGGTTAAGTTGGCTATTTGTTGGCCTTGTCTTTTCAGCTCATTAATCTCGGCGCCAATCTTAATAATCTCAGAACCTCTGAGGGTTTGGGCCAGGTGTGAAGTGCTCATGGTTGTATACTTATTATTATCGTAGCCTTTGGCAGGCTATTAATTATTTTAGTTGTATGCCGGTTTGCGCAATCTGATAATGCGCGCCCAGTGCATCACCTTCATAACCGGGTAAACGGGATCAAACTCGAACCAGCGTTTAGCAAAGTTAGCGCTATTAGGGTGCTTGTGATGGTTATTCTGAAATAACTCGCCGAGCATCAAAAAGTCGAAAGGCGTAGTGTTTTTCGATTTGTCGTTATTATCGAAATTGGCATAGCCATATTTGTGGCCGCACCAGTTAACAATAGCGCCATGGATAGGGCCCATCATAAAATGGATAGGCAACAATAGGTACATCCACCATTGTGTAGCAAATGCAACATAAAAAGCTACGTATAGTAAACCGAAAATAACGCGCGACACCATGGTAGAGCCATAGTAATCGAGTAAACGCCATTCTGGGTAATTGCCTTTAAAACGAGCTTCAGGCTCTCTAAGTCTTTTTTCGTGTTCGCGGAAACTGATCACTGTTCTCCACATCATCTGAAAAACATCAGTAAAGAAATGCGGCGAATGCGGGTCTTTCTCTGTATCGCTGTAAGCATGATGTTCACGATGCATAATAGCATAAGCCCTAGGGTTTAAAAATGATGAACCCTGGCAAATGAAGGTCATAACGTGGAATGTGCGCTCAAAAAACTTATGGGTAGTAAACATCTTGTGAGATGCGTATCTGTGTAGAAAGAAAGTTTGGAAAAAGAGCGACAGAAACCAGTGTGCCAGAAAGAATATAAGAATAATCACTATAACGGTATTATATGTAGGCGTTTATAAATGCTGCGAAAGTACGAAAAATTTTGTCTACAAGCTGTCAGTTTTTGATGGCTTGTTGGTGCAGTTAGTACAATGTAAAACGATCAACTGCTGTTTTTGTTGCAACTAAGGCCTATTCATTGTGCTATTTAACAGTCATTTATTATTTATTTTACTATAAATTATTGTTGGCAAAAGTACGTCACCAATAACAAAAAGGGCGCTCAGTTACTAAGCGCCCCTTTTGTTATTAAAGTTTTTAATATCTTATTATTTGGCGCTATCGCGCAGAGCTTTCACCTTGTCGTGGGCAAGTCTTTGCTCCTGTGCCTGGCGCGATACAATTACGGATAGTTCGCCAGAGAGGTCACCGCTGTTTAGCGCAGATTGGTAAGCTTTTTTTATGGCATCTTCACCACGCTCGCACTCTGATAAAATACTGGCCCGGTCTTTACCGGTAAAAGCAGCTTTAACATCAATCCACGCACGGTGAATGGCGCCGCTTACACTCGAGCCGATTTGCACATCGTTATCGTATTTGGTTACCGCCTGGGTAAGTTCCTGGGTGTTTTTGCGGCTTTGTTGCGAGTAAGTTTGGAACAGTGATTTCAGGTCGGCATCATTGTCAGATAGGTCTGCAATTGCTTTTTCAAAACCTTCAACACGGTCATTGTTGATTTCTATTAAGTCGTTTAAAACTTCAACTGATTTTTCAATGGTTTCCATAATAATAGATTTTTGTAATACTGTATTGCGTTTGCAATACAAGAGGTAGGTTGCAATTAGTATGCCATTGGTTAATTATGGATTATTATTATTATATTAAAAGTTAAAATCCCTTCCGCAAGACGTTGCGGAGGGGATTTTAGATTAGATTATTTATCAAGCAAATCCTTTCAGAACACTTGTCCAGATAAAGCTTCACAAAATATGTCTACCAACTGCGGGTGCTGAAACCGCAGCGATAAATTACTTATTAACTACTTTATCGTATAACTAAGCAGCTTAAATGTGCTTTTTACCCCATAGGTGCTGGCGTCCATTTCGATAATGCCGATACCTTTAGCAACATAAAAATCATAAGTAGCAAAAGTGCTGTAGGTGGAGCCGGTAAGTGCATACTGCAGCTGTACCGTAGTGTGAATTACATTGGTATATGCTTTGCCTGCAACGGTTTTGGAAATACCAGTGGCAATTATTTTACCCAACATTTGTGCTGGTATGCCGCTTATCGTGCCATCATCTGTAACTTTTGCCTTCCATGTGTAGTTTACTTTGGCGGTGTCGTTGAGGTAAGTGAAGTCGATGTCCCCTGCTCCCGCCGAGCTATTTCTCCAGTTATAAACGTGATTGCCATTATAAAAATAAGTGTTTGCATTGCCAATTACTTTGGCCTTGCTTTGTACCACGTGATAGGATTTTCCACCATAAGTTTGAGTTGACGAACTCATGGTCATTACGGTTGTATCTACGGCAGGGTAATCTGTTGCATACTTCCAGGTAGAATTAAGTGTAAGCGGCTGATAAGTATCGGAAGTTGCAGTATCCGGCGAATCTGCGCCGCTTTTTTTGCATGATGTAAAAAGGGTTGTAATGAGGCAGACTGCCGCCATTGTAGCAAATGCATTTTTTAGATGTATCATGTATAAAGTTTAAGTTTTGTCCTAAAATAGATATTTTGAGGAATGATGCAAAATGAACAGGGTGTTTTACCGTGGGTTCCGGATGCCTAAGTTAGAAGTCACACTAAATGATTAGTAATTGTGCGAAATTTGTGATTGGCAGTACCCTGCAATCAGCCTATTTTAATAAACGTTAAAGTAATTTTCAACTACTTTATATCATACCCAATCAACTTCACTGTACTGGTAATTCCATAAGTACTGGAGTCTATTTCTATAATGCCTATACCCTGGGCCACGTAAAAGTCGTAGGTAGCATAAGTGTCGTAACTGGAGCCGCTCAAAGCGTATTGCAAGTTAACGGTAGTATGGATAACCTTACTGTAAGTTTTGCCTGATATGGTTTTTGAGATTCCTTTTTCAACAATTTTGCCTGTCATCCGGGCGGGGATGCCATCAAGTGTGCCATCGTCTGTGATTTTGGCCGTCCAGGTATAATTTACCTTTGCCGTATCATTTAAATAAGTAAAATCAATTACGTCGCCGGTGCCTGCGGCGCTGTTGCGCATGTTAAAAAAGTGGTCTTTGTTAAAATAATAACCTGTGGAGGTACCGCTTTTGCCTTTACTCTGTATCGATTGATACACTTTGCCATTAAAGGTTTTGGTGCCCGATGTAATGGTCATCACGGTAGTGTCTTTCGTTGGGAAATCGACAGCGTATTTCCAGTTAGAATTCAGTGTTAGGGGTTGGTAGCTATTTGATGTGCTTGTAGTTTCATCATCAGGAGCTGAAGTGTCTTTTTTACAAGCGGTAATTAGGGTTGCAAGCAGGCAAAGTATTGTGAGTGTTTTGAATGTAGATTTCAGGTTCATAGGCTATGGATAAGATATGCGTATGTATACGCCGAATCTGAAGCGCTTGTTACAGATAAATAAATGGGTGTACCCCAGACTCCGTTAAATCAATACTTGGTACACGCTTTAACTTTCATGGGTTTTTGGTAGGAATATCTGGTATTCATGCTTCAAAATGATACTGACAATCAGTTTATAAGCCCCGATTAACTTATGTATTGTGCTTACAAATGGCCTTTTTCGACATTTTATAAGCATGCTATGCTAAATGCCTGAGCACTAAATGCAAATTTCCTTACAAAGCCCTTGTAAATTAAACAAATGTCTGTATCTTTGCAGTCCCGAAAAATGCGGGTATAATAAAGTATTTAATTAAATTAATTTAAAGCAAGTGAATACGTTAAGTTACAAAACTGTCTCAGCCAACAAAAAGACCGTTAACAAAGAATGGGTTGTTGTTGACGCTAATGGCGAGATTTTGGGGCGCTTGTCTTCTAAGATCGCAGCGATCATCAGAGGAAAACACAAGCCAGGGTTCACCCCGAACGTAGACTGCGGCGATAACGTTATTGTTATCAATGCAGACAAGGTAAAACTGACCGGAGATAAATTCGCAACTAAGCAATATATCTCTTACACTGGTTACCCAGGTGGTCAGCGTTTCATTTCTCCTAAGGAGTTAATGGCAAAACATCCAGAGCGTGTAGTAGAAAAAGCTGTACGTGGTATGTTACCTAAAAATCGTTTGGGCCGCGCCTTATTTGGCAATCTGCACGTTTACGCAGGTGCCGAGCATCCTCATGCAGCACAAAGCCCTAAAGCCATTTAACTTTTAATTTTTAAAGGAGAAAAGAAATGCCAACAACAAACACTTCAGGCAGAAGAAAAACCGCTGTTGCCCGTATCTATTTAAACGACGGCAATGGTGCTCTTACCGTTAACGGTAAAGACTACAAAGAATACTTCCCTACTTTACCTTTACAATACGTTGCTACCCAATCTTTACTGGTTTCTGGTTCAGAGGGTAAATTCGACATCGTTGTAAATGTAGCTGGTGGTGGTGTTAAAGGACAGGCAGAAGCCGTTCGTTTAGCTATTGCGAAAGCTATTGTTGAACTTGATGCTGAAAAGAAACCAGCTTTACGCGCTAAAGGTTTAATGACACGTGATGACCGTATGGTTGAGCGTAAGAAACCGGGTCGCAGAAAAGCTCGTAGAAGATTCCAATTCAGTAAACGTTAATATCAGGAGGACACAACAATGGCAAGAACAACATATCAGGATTTACTTGACGCAGGTGTACACTTTGGTCACCTTACCCGCAAATGGGATCCAAAAATGTCTCAGTACATTTTCATGGAGCGTAATGGTATCCACATTATCGATTTAAATAAAACCTTAACTAAGGTTGAAGAAGCTGCTGCAGCTATTAAACAAATTGTAAAATCAGGACGTAAAGTTTTGTTCGTAGCTACTAAAAAGCAAGCGAAAGACATCGTTGCTGATTACGCAAAAACAGTAAACATGCCTTTCGTAACCGAGCGTTGGTTAGGTGGTATGTTAACTAACTTTGCTACCGTACGTAAGTCGATCAAAAAGATGTCAAACATCGATAAATTGACTAAAGACGGTACTTACAGCAACCTTTCTAAGAAAGAGCGTTTAATGATCCAACGTGAGCGTATTAAATTAGAAACCCTTTTAGGTGGTATCTCTGATTTAAACCGTTTACCTGCAGCATTATTCTTAATTGACGTTAAGAAAGAGCATATCGCAGTTTCTGAAGCATTAAAGTTAAACATCCCAACCTTTGCAATGGTGGATACTAACTCTGATCCTTCTAACATCGATTTCCCTATCCCAGCTAACGATGACGCTACCAAATCAATCTCTTTGATTACCGGTATCATTATCCAGGCTATCCAGGAAGGTTTAGATGAGCGTAAACGCGAAAAAGAAGACGAAGCTGAAAAAGAAGCAGTAGCTGCAAAAACTAAAGCAGATGCTCCTGAAACCACTTCAGGTGGCCGTGGCGCAAAACGCGTTGCTGCAGAAGCTGAGGCTGAAACTGAAGCTCCCGCTACAGAAGAATAATAAGCCCCCAACCCCTAAAGGGGAGTGAGGATAAATATTTAAAATGATGAATTGCATGAAAATTGCAATTCATCATTTTTCATAAAAACTTAAAATTAAATCGGGTTACAGGTCATATGAGTTTGCTAACTCGCAGTTCATAAACCCGCAACTCATAACAATAAAAAACTATGTCTACAGTACAAATTTCTGCAGCTGATGTAAACAAACTGCGTCAGCAAACTGGTGCAGGTATGATGGATTGCAAAAAAGCTTTAACCGAAACTAACGGTGATTTCGAAGCTGCAATTGATTACTTAAGAAAAAAAGGTGCTAAAGTAGCAGCAAGCCGTTCAGACCGCGAGTCAAACGAAGGTGTTGTTATTGCACGTACTTCTGAAGATGGTAAAAACGGTGTGATCATCGTTTTAGCTTGCGAAACTGACTTCGTTGCTAAAAACGCTGAGTTTATCGCTTTCGCTAATGCAGTTGCTAACGTAGCTGTAAACAGCTTACCTGCTAACGTTGAAGAACTTGGCCAATTAGAAGTTGATACCGAAACCGGTCGTATTAAAATTGCTGATGCATTATTAGACATGACAGGTAAAATCGGCGAGCGTATCGTTATCAGCACTTACGAAGTGTTAGCTGGCGAGAAAGTTGTTCCTTACATCCACGGTAACTTCCGTTTAGGTGTATTGGTTGCTTTAAACGCTAACCCTGCTGGTGTTGATGAAGCTGGTAAAGACGTTGCAATGCAAATTGCTGCTATGAACCCGGTAGCTGTTGATAAAGACGGTGTTGATGCTTCTACAATTGAGCGTGAGTTGGAAATTGCTAAAGAGCAAATCCGCGCTGAAGGTAAACCAGAAGAAATGGTTGAAAAAATCTCTCAAGGTAAATTAAACAAATTCTACAAAGACAATACTTTGTTAAACCAGGAGTTTGTTAAAGACCCATCTAAAAATATCTCTCAATTCCTTAACGGTGTTGAGAAAGGCCTGACCGTTACCGCATTTAAGCGAGTAGTTTTAGGAGCTTAATTTATTTATCCCCTCGTTTATTAAACGAGGGGATTTTTTTTGCCCTTTTATTTTTGTCTCCTTCTGGTATCTGAGTGATAGCGAAGGATTTTTTGTGAGAAGCCTGCTGAACAAAATTCTTCACGGCATTCACAATGACAAAGACTGAATACTGAAGTTGATTTTTTGTCCTTACATTTGGTTTACATGATAACTGCCTTCTATCATCTGCAACTTATTGACAATGGTACCATTACCAACAACAAAGCAATTTTAGTTGAGGACAAAAAAATAAAAGCCGTAATAGCCGAAAGCGAAATTCCCGGCGGGTCAGAAAAAATTGATCTTCATGGTGCTTATGTTGCTCCGGGACTGCTCGATCTGCAGATCTACGGTAGTGGAGGCAAACTGTTTGCCGGTAAGCCCGAGATTGCTGCTCTAAAGCAATTGGAAGATGACCTGATTAAGCAGGGCACCGTCGGCTTTTTTGCCACCATAGGCACCAATACTGACCCAATTGTTGAGCAGGGCATCGAGGCCGCCAAGGCCTATCGGAAAACCTGCATAGGCAACTTTTTGGGCTTGCACCTCGAAGGGCCTTTTCTAAATCCGATTAAAAAAGGCGCACATCCTGCCGAACTGATCCATAAAGCTACCTTAGAAAAAGTAAAGCGCTGGATAGAATCCGCCGAAGGCGAGGTTAAAATGATAACCATAGCACCCGAATTGCAGGATCAGGAAGTGATTGACTATCTGCATAATGTAGGAGTGATTATATCATCGGGCCATAGCAATGCTACTTACGAGCAGGGTAAGGGCTTTTTAAATAAACCTATACCGGCAGTAACCCATTTATTCAATGCCATGCCGCAAATGCACCACCGTGAGCCTGGTTACATACCTGCAATTTTTGAAGAAAAGCCTTACACCAGCATTGTTGCCGATGGCAACCATGTAGATTTTGCGATGATTCGTTTGGCTAAACGCGAACTGGGCGATAAGCTTTTCCTGATAACCGACGCAGTTACTGCAGCTACTGAAGGCACATATCAACACCAGTTGGTTGGCGATAAATATGTAATGCCTGATGGCACACTCTCTGGTTCGAGCCTTACCATGCTTAAAGCAGTGCAAAATTGTGTAGAAAAGGTTGGTATAAACCTTGCAGAGGCTATTAATATGGCAACTTTATATCCCGCGCAACTTGCCGGTTTAAATAAAGGCCGCATCGAAGCAGGATTTGATGCGGATTTAGTAATTTTTAGTGATACTTTTGAGGTTAAAGCTACGTGCCTGGCCGGAAAGATGTATCAATTTTCTGATTTACCTGTAAAAAACTCTAACTAAACTATTTATATGAAATACAAACGGATATTATTGAAGCTTAGCGGCGAATCATTGATGGGTGACAGACAATACGGTATTGATAATAACCGTGTATTGCAGTATGCTCATGATATTAAAACAGTGTTTGATGCAGGCATTGAAATAGCCATTGTTGTAGGAGGTGGAAATATATTCCGTGGGTTAAGCGCCGAGAAATCGGGCATGGAGCGTGCTCAGGCCGATTATATGGGTATGTTGGCTACGGTAATTAACTGTATGGCTTTGCAAAGCGCGTTAGAAGGCATTGGTGTACAAACCCGTTTGCAGTCGGCCATTAAAATGGAGCAAATTTGCGAACCATATATCCGTCGCCGTGCTATGACGCATCTGGAAACTGGCCGCATTGTAATTTTCGGTGCAGGTACAGGTAATCCTTATTTTACTACCGACACAGCAGCATCATTACGTGCCATTGAGATTAAAGCCGATGTGGTATTGAAAGGTACCCGCGTTGATGGTATTTATACCGCCGATCCGGAGAAAGACCCGACTGCTACCCGTTACGATGAGATCAGCTTTGGTGAAGTTTACGCTAAAGGGTTAAACGTAATGGATATGACAGCCATCACTCTTTGCCAGGAAAACAAATTACCAATTATCGTATTTGATATGAACAAACCAGGTAATTTCGAGCGCATAGCTAACGGTGAGGCAATAGGAACACTTGTAAAATAGGTGTTGGAATCAAGGATCAAGAGCCGAGAATCGAGATAAAGACGTGTCGGAATTCTGATTTCTTGATCCATGAACACGATATAAGAATAAGTCTTGATTCCTGATTCTTGTCTCTTGACTCTAAATTACTATTTTTGACAAAATTTATTCAGAATGAGCGAACTCGTTAAAAAACAGTTGAATGATGCAAAGGCATCAATGGACAAAGCTGTTGATCATACAGATAATGAGCTATCAAAAATCCGTGCCGGTAAAGCAAGCCCAGGCATGCTTGATGGCATTATGGTAGACTATTATGGTACACCAACTCCATTAACACAAATAGGCAACGTAAACACCCCGGATGCCCGTACCATTATTGTACAGCCTTGGGAAAAATCTTTGCTTAACGCTATCGAGAAAGCAATTAAAGAAGCAGATCTGGGCATCAATCCTCAAAATGATGGTGTCGTTATCCGCTTAAACGTACCTCCACTAACCGAAGAGCGTCGTAAAGACTTGGTTAAAAAGGTTAAAGCAGAGGCAGAGAACGGTAAGATCGCTGTACGTAACATCCGTAAAGATACCAACGCTAAAATTCAGAAATTAAAATCTGAAGGCGTGTCTGAAGATGAGATCAAAACAGGTGAAGGCGAAGTTCAGAAATTGACTGATGCTTACATTGTTAAAGTTGATAAATTATCAGAAGCGAAAGAAAAAGATATCATGACGGTTTAAGCAATAATAAACCTAATGTCAAATTAAAGGGAATGAGCGGATTACGCCATTCCCTTTTTTATTTTTGTGTTGAAACATGAAAATACTCTTATCCTATTTGTCGCGCTACCGTTGGGTAGTGGTTTTTGCCCTGGTTTTAGCAGGGTTTAACATTGGTTTTTCCTTACTGGATCCCTATATAACAGGCCGTATCGTTGACGGCTTTATCGAAAAACGAAGCAAACTTGATTTTAATGCCTATGTGTGGGGAGCAATTGGTATGGTTGGTTTGGCTGTTGGTGCCGCTATGGTGTCGCGTATAGCCAAAAACCTGCAAGATTATTATACCAACATCATTGTACAAAAGGTAGGCGCTAAAATGTACGCCGATGGTTTACGCCATTCGCTCGAACTGCCTTACCAGGTGTTTGAAGATCAGCGCAGCGGCGAAACGCTGGGTGTGCTGCAAAAGGTACGTTTAGATTGCGAAAAGTTTATTACTTCGTTTATCAGCATCCTGTTCGTAAGCTTTATCGGGATGATCTTTGTGATCGTTTATTCGGTAAGTGTAAGCTATCAGGTTACTTTGGTTTATTTTGCAGCTATACCCGTTATTGCTTTTGTAAGCATGGCTTTGAGCCGTAAGATAAAAACCATCCAGAAAAAGATAGTTGGCGAAACCACAGCCTTGGCTGGTTCAACCACCGAATCGTTACGTAACATCGAACTGGTAAAAAGCTTAGGCCTGGCTAACCAGGAAATAGAACGCTTAAATAATACCACTTATAAGATCCTTGAACTGGAGCTAAAGAAAGTGAAGTATGTACGCAGTATGAGCTTTGTACAGGGCACAACAGTAAACTTTGTGCGTAGTACCATGGTTGTAGTATTGCTGATACTGATCTTTAAACAAACAATATCACCGGGACAATACTTTAGCTTCCTTTTCTATTCTTTCTTTTTATTTAACCCGTTGCAGGAGCTGGGTAACGTTATCCTGGCCTGGCGCGAAGCCGAGGTTTCTCTGGGTAATTTCCAGCGTATCCTCAATATCCCTATCGATGTTAAGCCTGAGAAACCTGTGCTGATTGAGAAGCTGAAGAAGTTAACTTTTGATCAGGTAAGTTTTAAGCACTTAACGGCCAATCGCAACGCGTTAAATCATATTGGTTTTGAGGTAAACACGGGCGAAACTATTGCGTTTGTTGGTCCATCGGGATCAGGTAAAACTACCTTGGTGAAACTATTGGTGGGTTTGTATCAGCCGTTGGATGGCGATATTCTTTACAACAATGTATTGAGTAAAGAGATCGATCTGGATCAGCTGCGCGAGAAGATTGGTTTCGTTACGCAGGATACTCAACTGTTCTCAGGCACCATCCGCGAAAACCTGAAATTTGTTCGCCCCGATGCTACCGACGAGGAGTGTATGAATGTACTGCATCGTGCGGCTTGCCAAAGCTTATTGGCACGTGCCGATAAAGGTCTAGACAGTGTGATTGGCGAAGGCGGTGTAAAAGTATCTGGCGGCGAAAAACAACGTTTATCAATTGCGCGTGCCTTATTACGTAAGCCGGATCTGTTAGTATTCGACGAAGCAACATCGGCCCTGGATTCTTTAACCGAAGAAGAGATCACAGAAACTATTAAAGATGTTTCGGTGTTGAAGGACCATATCACTATTCTGATTGCCCACAGGCTTTCTACCATAATGCATGCCGACCGTATTTATGTGTTGGAGAAAGGCCGTATCATCGAATCGGGCAAACATGCCGATTTGCTATCGCAAAAGGGATTGTATTATGCCATGTGGCGTCAACAGATAGGCGAAAAGTATAGCACAGAAGAACCTTTGGCTAACGTGTAGAAAAATGGAAAATCTTCCGATGGTGTCGGGAACGCTCGGCTTAATATTGATGATTGTGTGGCTTGCGCTGCTCGTCTTCACCCTGCTCCACGCCATCGGAAACAAAAATATCGACAGAAACAACAAAATACTTTGGGTTGCCATTATGGTAGTTGTACCTATCGGTGGTTCATTGGTTTATTTGTTTTGGCGATTGGTGAAGACGATAGCGAACCCCTCTTAAAAACGAAAAAACTGTGTCATTGCGAGGTACGAAGCAATCTCGTAGCTAGCACATTCGCTGTGCATGCTACGAGGTTGCCACGCTATCACTCGCAATGACACTTTGGTTAAAATCATAGGAAGAGGACCCTAACTTACCGGCTCCGTAGCCTCCGGCGAATGAATATCTTTCAATGTGCTTGGTATAAGGTTGCGAGTTTTAAAGAAGGTGACGGTTACCACTAACAACGTCATACAGCCACCAAACAATACAGCGGGTGTAGTACCTATCTTAGCTGCCATGCCCGATTCAAAATCACGCTTAATCTCGTCCAAGAACAGAATCCACCCGTCTTCCCGAACTTGTTTCGGGATCCCATAGGATAGGTAAACTATACAAAGTAAGAAGTTGCGAATGTGTAGGTGGCTCAACTAACCTGGCAGAGAATAGCATCCTTAAGCCCCCCCCTACGCTTCACCATTTACATAAAAATCTCTGATCCTTTTGGTTTTTAAGTTAATTTTAAACTGAAAAAAACAACTTCCACCATCTCTAACTATAACGATGGATGTTTGCCAATCAGAGCCCATTGCATCGCAAAAGCAATTCACAAAAACTTCTTTTTCTCCGTTAGCATTAATAGCTGGAATATATTGTCTGTAATAAGATAATATGTTATTTATTTGCATGTTGCGACGTTTTTGTGCAGTATTATATCGTGCTACGGCGGTGCTAGTTAGCTTCTCAATTTCGGAGGTTTCCTGCTTGCTAAGAGTTGCAGAGGTGACCATGTTTTTTAAATATGGTCGGTATTCTTTTTTGTATTCGATAATAGCATACGCAATAGTATCGCCAGGCTTAACGGTTCGCTTGGTTACTGGTGGTGGTAGCGATGTGTTTTTTTGAGAACAAGAAAATACAACAAATAAACAGCTGAAAATACATAACAAGAGAACCGTTTTCATTCTCCTAAATTATAAATTCTTATCAAGTATCAACGCCGAGTAACGATCTAACTAACCGTCTCCGTAGCCTCCGGCGAATGTATATCCTTCAGGGTACTTGGTATCAGGTTTCGTGTTTTAAAGAAAGTGACGGTTACTACCAACAACGTCATACAGCCACCAAACAATACCGCTGGTGTAGTGCCTAATATCTTAGCTGCCATACCCGATTCAAAATCGCCGATCTCGTTAGATGAACCGATAAACATAGAGTTTACTGCTGATACACGTCCGCGCATTTCGTCGGGGGTGAGGAGCTGCATAATGGTACCGCGAATAATTACGCTCACGCTATCAAACGCACCCTGTAGGAACAAGAAAACTATGGATAGGTAGAACACGTGCGATAAACCGAAGCCTATAATAGAGGCGCCAAAACCTGCCACAGCGATTAACAGGTTGCGCCAAGGTCGGTTCATTGGAGAGAACCTAACCATAGCTATCATCGTTAGCGCAGCACCTAATGAAGACGCCATACGCATAATGCCCAAGCCTTCTGAGCCTACCTTTAAAATATCAAGAGCATAAACAGGCAGCAATGCTACCACGCCACCAAAGAATACTGAAAACAGATCGAGGCTCATGGCGTAGAACATCATTTTATTATTGAACACAAAATGAAGCCCTTCTTTTAGACTTACCCATATGTTTTCTTTCGGAATAAATACCGCGGGGTACTTACGCAGGCGGTAAACCAATACTAAAGCGATAAATAAAAACGCGAGTACAACAATAAAATTGGCTGTAATGCCCGACAAACCCGGAATCATTTTGCCCGCAAATCCATATAAAAGCCCTCCGGTTAAGGGGCCTAAAATAGAAGCCACCTGCCATGCCGAGCTGCTCCAACTGCTGCCATTAGGGTAAACCTCTTTGGGGATACTATGCGCATAAACGGTAAACGTGGCAGGCCCGTAAAACGCCCGGGCAATACCGTTGCAAAATATCATGGCATACAAGGCGTACAATATCCAGCCATGATCGATATGCGCCAGACTATCCAGCGTTACCGTAAACATAACTAATGACGACAGAAATACCCCACCGAATATCAAAAGCAGCATTTTACGCTTCTCGTATTTATCGGCAATATAGCCGCCGTAAAGGGCAATGCCCACCGCCGGTATGGCCTCGGCTAAACCGATAAATGCAATGGCTACTTTACTATGGGTTAGCTCATAAATGTAGAAACCCAGTACAGTTGTTTGCATTTGATAAGCAAACGTAAAAAAGAAGCGCATACCAATGTATGCGCGAAAGTCCTTGAATCTAAGGGCTGCAAAAGAATCTTTTTTCTGGGGTTGACTATTTCCTTCGTCTGGCACGCTAATTTGTGGATGTTTGCCGCAAAGCTACGACTTGAAGTTTTTAATCCCGTTAATAAAATTAAAATTTCAGGCCGTGTTGGTCTATCAGGTAAATTAACGAAGCCATTGCAGCCGCTCCCAAATGTAATTCGCGTTTGTTAACATTCTCGAAAACATCATTTGGTGTATGGTGAATATCGAAGTAACGCTGCGAATCAGGGCGGAAACCAATCAAGGTAACTCCGGGTACTGAACCCCTTAACGGGCCGATATCAGAACCACTACCACCGGCAACCAGCATATCTGCTTCGTAAGGGGCGAGTAATGATTTCCAATTAGCATTTACTTGTTTTAAAAACTCTGCTGATGGGCGTTCGAAGCTAAAACCGCGTGGGGTAAAACCACCTTCGTCAGATTCTATGGCGGCAATATGTTCTTCTTTATTTTGGACAGCAAGCTCGGCGTATTTTTTACCGCCACGGCCACCATTTTCTTCATTCATAAATAATACAGCGCGTACAGAGTGTTTAGGTTTGTAGCCCATTGCTTTGAAAATACGCAGCACTTCTACCGATTGCATTACACCTGTGCCATCATCATGCGCGCCTTCTGCCAAATCCCACGAATCTAAATGGCCACCTACAGTAACAAATTGATTCGGGTTTTCTGTACCGGTTAGCTCTCCCACCACGTTAAATGATGGTGCATCTGGTAAAGTCTGACAATTTTGCTTCAAAAAGAATTTTACCGGTTTGCCCTTCGCGTTTTTAATGGTTTCGCTTAGTTTGTTGGCTGCAACAGTTGATAATGCCGCACCCGGTATAGGCGTATTAACCGTACCATAACTGGTAGTACCTGTATGCGGATAGTTATCCAAAGCTGATGTTAACGAACGAATAATAACGGCAACTGCTCCGTATTTAGAAGCAGCGTCCGGACCGGAGCGACGCTGATCGCCAGCAGTACCATAAGCTGCTCCGGTTTCTATAAAACGCTCGTCGAACGGTCGGTTAAAGAAAACGATCTTGCCTTTTATTTTATCAGCGCCTAAAGCGTCTAATTCTTTCAGGTCGTGCAGTTCGATAACCTCGGCAGTGATGCCCTCTTTTGGTGTAGCAACCGACATACCCAATGCAGCCAGTGCAACCGGGGTGCGGGTTTTGCCGTCGATGATAAAACCTTGTTCTTTTTCGCCACGAACCCAATGTGGTACCATAACTTCTTGCAGGTATACTTTATCAAAGCCGTAGCTTTCCATCAGCTTTTTGCCCCATTCCACTGCCTTTTGCGCATTGGTCGATCCACTTAAACGCTGACCGATGTTTTTGCACAGATAATGCAAATTATCATAAGCTTGGCCGTTAACAAGTGCTTCGTCATAAATTTTGCGGATAGTTACAGAGTCAGTTTGGGCACTTGCCGATAAGCTAGCCGCACCAATTAATAGGGCAGAAAGTAGGGGTTTTAGTTTCATGCAATAAAGGGTATGTTGTGGGTGGAAAGTTAAAGGTTTCGGGGATAAAGTCAAAGTAACGAATGTGAGGGACTGTATCTTTTTCGCTTATGTCATTGCGAGGTACGAAGCAATCTCGTCGTAAATCTATTCGATATGTATTGCTACGAGGTTACTTCGTACCTCACCATGACAAATCTAAATATTGAAAATTAAGAGATCTTATCCCAAGTTAACCCACCACTCTTAGTTTGCAGCATCTGATGTAAGATCTGGTTTTCAGGATGCGTTAGCTGTGGGTCTTGTTCGAAGATGTCTTCTACCTGGTGGCGAATGTTAGTCAGCAATTCCTGATCTGTGGCCAGGTTGGCCATTTTAAGGTCGAGTACGCCACTTTGCTGGGTGCCTTCAATATCACCCGGGCCGCGCAGCTCTAAGTCGATCTCGGAGATCTTAAAGCCATCATTGGTAGAAACCATGGTGTCCAAGCGGATGCGACCTTCACGACTTAGTTTATGGCTGCTCATCAGGATACAGAACGATTGTTCTGCACCTCTACCAACCCGCCCGCGTAACTGGTGCAGTTGCGACAGGCCGAAGCGTTCGGCATTCTCGATGATCATTACCGAGGCATTGGGCACGTTAACACCCACCTCAATTACGGTAGTAGCCACCATAATATGGGTTTCGCCTTTTACAAAACGTTGCATCTCCGCTTCTTTGTCTGCTGCCGCCAGTTTACCATGCACTATGCTGATGCGATAGTCGGGCAACGGAAATTCGCGCGACATGACTTCGATACCATCTTCAAGGTTCTTCAGGTCGAGTTTTTCGCTCTCCTTAATCAGTGGATAAACTACATAAACCTGCCGGCCTTTGGCAATCTCCTGCTTCATAAAGCCGAACATGCGCAAGCGCTGATTTTCGTAAAGGTGAATGGTTTCTATCGGCTTACGCCCTGCGGGTAGCTCGTTAATTACGGAAACGTCCAGATCGCCATACAAAGTCATGGCTAATGTACGTGGGATGGGTGTTGCCGTCATCACCAGCACATGCGGTGGTAATGCATTTTTGTGCCATAGTTTAGAGCGTTGCTCCACGCCAAAACGGTGTTGTTCATCTATCACAGCAAGCCCCAGGTTTTTAAACTGAACTTTATCTTCTAGCAGGGCATGAGTGCCAATTAAGAGTTGCAGGCGGCCGTCCTTCAGCATTTCGTGGATAGGTTTGCGGGCCTTTTGTTTAGTGGAACCGGTTAGCAGGGCTACCTCAATAAAATCGTCGCCCACTAAGCTTTTGATAGAATGATAGTGTTGTGTAGCCAAAATCTCAGTTGGGGCCATTAAGCATGCTTGGAAACCATTATCTATCGCCATCAGTACCGTCATTAATGCCACCACAGTTTTACCGCTACCCACATCACCTTGCAGCAAGCGGTTCATTTGTACGCCACGCTGCGTATCCTGTCGGATTTCTTTCAATACTTTCTTTTGCGCGTTGGTTAAATCGAAAGGAAGTTTCTGTTGATAAAACGTATTGAAATACTGATCAACCTTACTAAATATAAACCCCTTGAATTTTTGGGTGCGCAGAAGTTTATTCTTTAGTAATTTAAGCTGAATGTTAAACAGCTCCTCAAATTTAAGCCGGTGTTGGGCTTCGTGCAGGGCAGTAGCATCTTCGGGAAAGTGGATGCTGCGGTAAGCCTGTTGCCTGCCCATCAGGCGGTTCTTTTGCAGAATATATTGCGGCAGGTTTTCGTGTATATCCTTGCCGTGCTGTTCCAACAGCGTGGCAGTAAGCTTTTGGATTCCCTTGCTATCCAACGAAAACGTTTTGAGCTTTTCGGTAGAACTATAACCGGGTTGCAGGGTTAAATTACCTTTGCGTTTAAGTGCTTCGGGGCTGTAAGGTTCAATTTCCGGGTGAGCCATTTGGGCCTTACCGTTAAACGAACCGGGTTTGCCAAAAATAATATAAGCCTGGCCGGGGACTAACGTTTTTTCGACCCATTTGATGCCTTGAAACCACGCAAGCTCCATAGTGCCGGTATCGTCTTTCACTTGCGCAACCAAGCGCTTAACGCGCTTGTCGCCAATTAGTTCTTTATGAGTTAGGCGGGCTATTAACTGTACATGTGGCAGGTCGGCATTAATGTCCTTAATCTTATAGAACTTGGTACGATCGATGTATTTAAATGGGAAATGCCTCAGTAGATCTTCGAAAGTAAAGATGCCCAGCTCTTTTTTAAGCATCTCGGCACGGGTAGTACCAACGCCCTTAACATAATCAACCGATGTTTTAAATACCTGATCCAAACCGGAGAGCTTAAATAAGTTGAGTTTGTATTTCTTTTTTGCGATTGAACAGGTTGTCAATCATCCCCCAGTTGAATACGATAACCGAAGCCAAAAGCAGTATATAACCCAGCAACTGTGATTGGTCAAACGCTTCGTGAAAATATACAAAGGCTACCACAAAGGTCATGATAGGGTTAATGTATATGGTGATACCCAAGGTTGATGACGGAATACCTGTTAATGCAAATAAACTAAGTAATAAAGGTATCAACGTAAACAGCACGGCAACCACGGTAATGTTTATCCAGAAATCTGAAGATTGAGGCAAGCCATTAAACTCGTGCGAGTAAAATGGCAATAGCATCAAAGCAGAGATTAGTAGCTGCAAAGCCAGCATATTAATTTTATCGAACTGTGTTAGTACCCGTTGAATGATGAGGTAAATAGCGTAAAATATAGCCACCACAAATGACCACAGCATATCTGTAACCGAGCCGGTAGAAAGAATAACAATGCTTAATAATGCAATGACAATGCCCGCTACTTTAACTTTCGAAAGCTGTTCTTTGAGTATCAAAAATCCACCGCCTGCAGTTAAAAGCGGACAAATGAAATAAGCAAAAGCCGCTACCTTAACACTAATATGGTTTACTACATAAATGTACGAGAACCAGTTACCAGTGATCATAACCCCAGTGGCAAACAGCAACCATAAAGCTTTGCTGCGTTGTTTCGGCTGCATCGCTTTTAAAGTCGATATATCTTTGCTTATGGTTTTTGAACGAAACACCAGATTATAGATCCAGATAATAATTAGCGAGGTAAACACACGGTAATAGAGAATCTGTGATGAAGCATAACCCACATGGTGCAGGTGCTTTAACGGAATAGTTAAAAAGCCCCATATAAAAGCAGCCCCAATGGCCGCCAGCAAATATATAAATGAGGCTCTTTTTTGTTTCATTAAGCCAAAGTAGCAATTACAGATATTTCGACGTTTACATTTTTGGGTAAAGCGGCGGCCTGTACGGTTTCGCGGGCGGGGAAATTATCAGTAAAGTATGATCCATAAATTTCGTTAACTACTGCAAAGTTGCCCATGTCTTTTAAAAAGATGGTGGTTTTAACAACTGAGGAAAAGTCTGCACCGGCTTCGGTTAAAATAGCCTTTAGGTTCTCCATTACCAGTTTGGTCTCAGACGGGATATCGCTGGTAACCAATTCGCCGCTTTGCGGGTCGAGGGCTATCTGACCCGATACAAATAATAAATTTCCGGTGGCTACAGCCTGGCTGTACGGGCCAATAGGCGCAGGCGCCTTTGTGGTGTTTATAATAGTTTTCATAAGTATAGTTTCACTTTTTGATCAGGAATACATCAATCAGTTTCCAGATGATGCCGGCCAGGAACATGATAATAGCCAGTGCATTAATAAAATGCATTACTTTCAGATTAAAGCTCACGGGCCTGTTCGGGTCCTTTTTGCGAAAGAAGTACATAAAACAAAGTTAAACAAAAAAGGCGTCCCACCGGGACGCCTTTTCGTAATACTAATTTTGGTGTTAATTATTTTTGTGAGAACTCAACACGACGGTTTTGAACGCGTCCTTCTTCAGTTGAGTTGTCAGCGATTGGTTTAGTTTCACCAAAAGCTTTAACTTTTAAACGTCTTGCTTCAACACCAGAGTTAACTAAGTAAGTTTTTACTGAGTTAGCACGATCTTTAGATAAACGCATGTTGTGAGCAGCAGTACCTTCAGATGAAGCGAAACCATCTAACTCAACAGTTTTAGCAGTGTTTGAACGTAAGTCAGCAGAAACTGCATCTAAAGTTGGGTAAGAAGAAGTTCTTAATACTGAGCTATCAAAGTCAAACTGGATGTTTGTGTAAGCAGCTGGAGCAGCAGCACCACCAACAGTAACTGTATCTTTTTTCAATGGGCAACCTGCACCATCAACTACAGTACCTGCAGGAGTGTTAGGGCATTTGTCGAATTGATCAGAAACACCGTCACCATCAGAATCTTTTTTCAGATCGTTAACTGCGTTTTCAACGTTAGATACACGGCCTTTTAAAGCTTCAACTTCTTGACGTAAAGCTGCATCATACAGTTCATCATACATCATAGCTACTGGATTAACCCAGTCTAAGTTAGCTTTAGATTTAGGACCGAAAGTGTACTCTAAACCAGCATAACCGTAAGAGTATTTGTCTTTAGAAGGGTAACCTCTGTTTAAACCATCAAGGATGTCATCATCAGTGAAGTTTTCAGTGTAACCTAAGTTCAGAGCCCATGAATCAGCTAAGCGGAATTTAACGCCTACGCCTACAGGGATAACTAAACTTTTAACATAGTGGTTAGAACCATCAGCGTTTTGGTAAACGAAGTCAGTACCATTACCTAAAACCATAGTAGGGTTGTACCATACTAAACCAGCACCTGCAGTAACGAAGAAGTTAATTGCATTTTTGCGGCGTAAGTAATCGATAGTTGCAACGTTAACAACACCGCTTAAAGTTCCGCTGTAGAATTTAGTGTCGAAAGATTGACGGTCATCACGGATACCGTTAAGTGCATCTTCGTTGGTACCTTTTACTTTACCACCGTGGAAATCACCCTGGATACCGAATGAATGAGCTACTTGCCATCTTAATGATGCACCATAACCATAGCTGGTTTTCCAGTTCGTGTAGTCATTAGAACCACCTGTAGCAACAACAGGAGCGGTAACGCCGCCGTTGATACCAAGGCTAAAAGTGTTGTACTGTCCTCTACCGCCAAATACCTTAGCAGTAGTAGTGCCAGAAGACATTTTCGTTGTGTCTGTGGTCGTAGTGGTTGAAGTTTGCGCTTTCACCATCCCTACAGCCATCAAAGACGCAACTGATAAAGCGACTGTTTTCTTTAATGTAGAATAGTTCATAGTTTTTAGATTAAACAATTTTAATTGTGATTTTTTTTTCAAAATTAGTAATTATGTTTGAAACGTTACCAAACACCGTTCCAAAACTGTCATTTACTTAGACAAATAGAATAAAAATTTGTTTAAAAAATGTATAATACAATAATAAGTATGAAATATCCTACCATCAAAAGCGAATTATTTACTAAGAATAGAAATAATTTCGTTTCCCGATTAAAGCCCCAGTCTATAGCTATATTTCATTCTAACGATGAATTTAATCGTAGTGGCGACCAGAATTACATTTTTAAGCAAAATCCCGACTTTTTTTATTTGTCGGGAATAGATCAGGAGCAAAGCATATTAGTGCTTTTTCCAGATTGTCCTAATCCACTATACAAAGAAGTACTCTTTTTAAGACAAACGAGTGAACACATTGCCATATGGGAAGGACACAAGTACACTAAAGAAGAAGCCACGCAAACATCCAGCATCAAAACTATCTTGTGGTTAGACAGCTTCGACAGCGTTTTGCATGGCATTATTAATTATGCCGAGAACGTTTACATTAATACCAATGAGAACGACCGTTATGTGTATGAAATACCAACGCGTGATGTCAGAAAGTATCAAACGCTGAAAGAAAAATATCCGCTGCATAACTTTTTACGTTCGGCACCCATACTACGCGATTTGCGGGTTGTAAAATCGGATATAGAAATTGAACTAACCAAAAAAGCCTGCGAAATTACACGAGATGCATTTGTGCGTGTGCTGAAATTTACAAAACCCGGTGTAGGCGAATATGAAATAGAGGCCGAGATCATCCACGAATTTATCAGGCAGCGGGGAACCGGGCATGCGTATAGCCCAATTATAGCGTCGGGGCCAAATGCCAATGTATTACATTATATAGATAATAACCAGATCTGTAAAGACGGTGATGTGATTTTATTCGATTTTGGTGCAGAGTATGCTAACTACAATGCCGACATGAGCCGATCTATACCGGTTAATGGCCGCTTTACTGCACGCCAACGCGATGTATACAATGCTGTATTACGTGTAATGCGCCAGGCAACCCAACTAATTGTGGCTGGTACAGTTTGGAATGAATATCACGAAGAGGTTGGCAAAATTATGACCAGCGAACTTGTTGGCCTCGGTTTGCTGGATAGTACCGATGTTAAAAACCAGGATCCTGCGGCACCTCTATATAAGAAGTACTTTATGCACGGCACCTCACATCATTTGGGCCTGGATGTGCATGATTACGCCAGCCGTTACAAATCATTTGAAGTAGGTAACATTTTAACTTGCGAGCCTGGTATTTATATCCCGGCGGAGGGTTTAGGTATCCGTTTAGAAAACAATATCCTGATTACCAAAGATGGAAATGTAGACTTGATGGCCGATATCCCGGTTGAGGCAGATCATATCGAAGAGATCATGAACTCGTAAAACCCCTCCTAAATCTTCCCCGATGAAGAAGCGTTTAAGAAATATTCCGCGGTAAACCTATATAAATTAAACTGCGGATCATTAATTAAGGCTTCGGCAATTTGTTGCCGGAGCTTTTTTTTGTCTACTTCGGCCATGCGGCGCTCCTTTATTATATGGTATGCTTTTTCAGCCGCGAGGAAAGCTTTGCGTTCGTTGGTTTTGAACGGGCTATCGGCAATAAATTCAGTTATCGCGTTAATGCCTGTATTTTCTGAGGCTACAGTTTTAAAGACAGGGATGCTATTATGCTGATCGGTTAATAACGTTTTAAGTTTTCCAGCAAATTCATCAGCACCCGCACGATCGGCCTTGTTAATAATAAAGGCATCAGCAATTTCCATTAATCCCGACTTGATGTTCTGAATTTCGTCGCCGGCTTCGGGCACTAAAACTACCAGGGTAATATCAGCCAGTCCGGCAATTTCTACTTCCGATTGTCCTACGCCTACTGTTTCAATTAATATATAATCAAATCCGGCAGCGCGTAATACATCGGCCATCTCTATGGTTTTGCCCGATAATCCACCCAACGAACCACGCGTAGCCAACGACCGGATAAAAACTTGAGAACTATTAAAATGCGGAGCCATACGAATACGGTCGCCCAGTAAGGAGCCGAAGTTAAACGGCGAAGTGGGGTCGATGGCGAGAATAGCCACGTATTTATCATCCGTAATTAATTCGCTGATCAGGTTGTTTACCAATGTGCTTTTGCCGGCACCAGGTGGCCCGGTTATTCCTATAATAGGTATGTTATTGTCGATAGCTAAGTTCTGAAGCAAATTTGCTGCACCATCCAAATCATTTTCCACCATGGTTAATGCCCTTGCCACCGATCTGAAATTGGTGTAATGAGGAGTTATGGTAGTATTGGAGCCTGGCATTTCATAACAAATGTATTGAAATTACGCAATCATACCGCTTATGTACATATACCTTATATTTGCAGGCATTAAAAATGAAAGTAGCAGGTTTTACCTTTATCAGAAACGCGGTTAAAAACGACTATCCGGTTGTTGAAGCCATAACGTCCATATTGCCAATATGCGATGAGTTTGTAGTAGCCCTGGGTAACAGCGATGACGAAACCGAACAATTGATTAAAGGGATTAACTCTCCTAAGGTCAAAATAATCCACACCGTTTGGGACGAATCCCTGCGCGAAGGAGGTTCTGTATTCGCCGTTGAAACTGATAAGGCTTTTAACGCTATATCGCCTGACGCCGACTGGGCCTTTTACATTCAGGGTGATGAGTGTGTGCACGAGCAATATCTGCCGGTTATAAAAAAGGCAATGGAAGACAACCTCAGCAATATGCGCGTAGAGGGATTGTTGTTTAAATACCTGCATTTTTATGGTTCTTACGATTATTACGGGCATTCGCGCCGCTGGTATCGGCGCGAGATAAGGGTGTTACGTAATAATAAAGCAATCCACTCGTACCGGGATGCACAGGGTTTTCGTTGGGGCGACCGCAAGATCAATGTAAAACTTATTGATGCCTATATTTACCACTATGGTTGGGTAAAGCCGCCAAAAGGTTTGGAAAATAAACTGCGTAATTTTAACCAGTTTTATCATGACGACAATTGGCTGGCCGAAAATCTGCCCCAAACCTTTGAGTTCAGTTACCACAATGCCGACCGCTTATTGCCGTTTACAGGTACACATCCGGCTGTAATGCAACCGCGCATAGCGGCAACCAACTGGAACCTAAACATAGATCAGGATAAGCTGAAAAAGCAAATGAACTTTAGGCGTAAGGTCTTGCAAAAAATAGAAGATTTAACCGGTTGGCGCGTAAGCGAATACCGTAATTATAAAATTATTAAATAAGCAAATGTCCAAACCATCGGTTTTAATAACTTTCGATTCTATGAAGGACCTTAACCGCGGGTACTATTCATTTGGTAAAGGGCTGGGCGATGCGTTGATCAGGCAAAATCACGGACGGTTTAAACTAAGTTTCTACGTTTTTAAAATAACTGAAGCACTGTTTGCTGGCAAGGTTGGTATTTATTTATTATCAGTCTGGCACAAAATTTTTTTTTCTGCCGGTAATAAGTTCGATATCGTTCACTTTACAGATCATACTTTTCGGCTGAAGCCGCAACGGGTGAAAGCCCTAAGGATTATGACTTTGCACGATATGAACAAAGTTCATGTTAAAAAAAGCAAACCGGCCAGTATCGAACGGTATCTGAATAGAATGCGAAAAAACATGGCCTATTGCGACAGGGTTGTAACGATATCACAATTCGTAGCTAACGATGTGTTGCACTATTTTCCAGAAGTTAAAGACAAATTAAGTGTAATTTACAACGGCGCAGATAAACTGGTTGTTCCCGAAAATCATCTGCCTGTATTTTTGCCTTCACAACCGTTTTTATATACTATCGGGCTGTTATCTAAACAAAAGGGGTTTCATTTTTTGCCGGCATTGCTTGTTGGTAATGATTATCATTTGGTTATAGCTGGGATAGAAACTCCCCACAAGCAGCAAATTATCGAAGAGGCCGAAAAATATAACTGTATGCACCGAGTTCACATAACCGGCCCTGTGAGCGATGATGATAAAGCCTGGTATTACAAGAATTGTGAGGCGTTTTTATTTCCCTCAATTGCGGAGGGTTTCGGTTTGCCGGTAATCGAAGCCATGTATTTTGGAAAGCCTGTTTTTTTGTCAAAATTTACATCGTTGCCCGAGGTAGGCGAAGATGCAGCCTACTATTTTGATAGTTTCGAGCCACAACATATGCAGGAGGTTTTTGCCAAAGGGATGCATGATTTTAAGGTTAAGAACAGAGCAAATGAGATGGTTATACAGGCCGAAAAATTTTCATGGGATAAGGCGGCTGATCAATATCTCCAGTTATATCATAGTTGTTTACAACGGTAATTAATTGTATCATGTTTAAAAAGAGAAATATTGTAAGCAAGCTGTTTTTAAAGTTTACAGATACCCCAAAGTACAAAGCCTATAAGTGGGATTTAACCAATTATAAGAACACCAATTTTGCCGAATCGTTAAAGGGCTCGGGCCGGATAAATAGCCTTGATAAAATAAAGCTGTTAAGTGAGGCCGCAGGTGAGCTTAATCTAATACATAGTGGCCACGCCGGAGATATAATTTACGCCTTGGCTACCATTAAACGTATACACGAACTTACGGGCGCTGCAATTAATTTATACTTTAAATTAGGCAGGGAGGTAAATCTTCCAAATTATGGCAGCCATCCGGTTGGCAATGTTATGCTTAACCAAAAAATGGCCGATATGCTAATACCGCTGGTAAGTTCGCAACCTTATATAAGTACCTGTGAAGTATATCAAAATCAAGAAGTACAGATTGATCTGGATTACTTCCGGGCCGGCCTCATCCATCAGGACAAAGGCAATATCGCCCGTTGGTGTGGCTACATAACGGGGGTAAATCCACAGTTATATAAAAGCTGGTTAAGGGTGCAGCCTGATATAAACTATGCAGACAGTATTATTATTGCCCGTAGTATGCGCTACCAAAATACATCGATCAGCTATTCGTTTTTAAACAATTACAAGAACCTGAAATTTATAGGCGTTGCAGAAGAGTACGAAGCCATGAAGGTTATATTGCCCCAAATAGAGTGGATTAAAGGCAATGATTTTTTGCAACTATCACAAATAATTGCCGGTTGTAAATTTTTTATCGGTAACCAATCCTTTCCATATTCACTGGCAGAGGCATTGAAGGTGCCACGGATATTGGAAGTAGCTTTCGAGGTTATAAATGTGGTACCCGAAGGTGATAACGCTTATGATTTTCTTTTTCAGGATCATTTCGAGTCGGTGGTTAAACTATTAGATAACGCATCCCCTCAATAAGCAGTAATAACATGTTACAGAAAGTTGCAATTGTAATTCCATTTTATCGCGATGCTATATCCCCTTACGAAAAAATAGCGCTGCAACAGTGCGAAAACGTGTTAGCCGCTTACCCCAAAATTGCTATAAAGCCCAATAGTCTAAAAATACCGGTTGACGCTAACATGGTATCAATTGAAGAAGAAGTAAGTTTTGATGACAGTTTTTTTAAAGGTATTGAGGGGTACAATAAATTAATGCTGTCGCCAATCTTTTATGAGCAGTTTTTGGCATACGAATACATCCTGATATATCAGATGGATGCTTTTGTTTTTAAAGATGAGCTTGCCGACTGGTGCAGCCAAAATTGGGATTATATTGGTGCGCCGTGGATTAGGAAACAAATAGTAAGCAATCCTTTTAAGGCAGCGGTGTTAAAAGCTCAGCAATATTTATCTACCGAGTTTAATCTTAAAAAACGTGGTGTGCCTAACAAATATCAGTTTGAAAACAGGGTTGGCAACGGGGGGTTCTCATTACGAAGAGTAAGACCATTTTATGAGGTTTGCGTTAGTATGGATAAGCAGATTAAAGAATATCTGGCATACACCGCTCATCAATATAATGAAGATGCTTTTTGGAGTATTGAGGTTAATAGAAAGAAGAAGATGCTTAACATCCCTGATTGGCAAACCGGGTTAAAATTTGCTTTTGAATATGCCCCGCAAACTGCCTACGGGCTTAATGGATACCAACTACCCTTCGGCTGCCATGATTGGGATAATTACCTGGAATTTTGGGGGCCGATTTTTGGTAAATTAGGTTACGAAATATAGGTAATTGCCAATAAGCAATCGGCGTCTCCCAACCCAAAGTTTTCCAACTATTTTAGAATAATAAACTTGGTAAAAGCCCTTGTTGTCGTTGCAGATTTTTCAAATTGGTAGCAAGTAAATTTATGTTAAATAAATAATCCCGCCGTTATTAGTACTTTTGCAGAATTTTAGAAACTAGATGAAGACATATTTCAGGCTGCTCTCTTTTGCAAAACCAATTGAGAAGTTTGCCATTCCTTATATCATTTTTACGCTCCTGTACGTATTTTTCAGCACGATGGTGCTGGCATTACTGGGGCCGTTACTTAATACATTGTTTTTAACCAGTGTTAGCGCGGCTGCGCATGGCGTTCAATTAGCAAAACCAACTTCTTTTCTTGATTTTCAGGCCTGGTTTAAATACTATCTGCAGTATTATGTAAGTAATTATGGGGCCTGGGGGGCTTTAAAGTTTGTAGTTGCGGTAATTATAGCTGCGGTTATATTAGGCAACTTGTTCAGGTACTTATCAGCCCGCACTATGGAAAACCTGCGTGTACATACGCTTTTAAATTTCAGAAAAGCAGTTTTTGATAACGTGATGAACCTCCATTTGGGTTATTTCAGCAATGAGCGTAAGGGCGATATCATATCCAAAGTTGCTTCAGACGTACAGGTGGTGCAATATTCGGTAACAGGTACGCTGCAGGTTATTTTTAAGGAGCCGGTTACACTTATTGCCTTTTTGGTTACGCTATTCTTAATTTCAACCAAACTTACCCTGTATTCTTTGTTGGTAATACCAGTTTCGGGGTTTATTATTTCCCGGATTGTAAAGCGTTTAAAGGCGCAGGCAATTGCGGCCCAACAGTCCTATGGAAATATGATTAGCTATTTGGACGAGGCGCTCTCTGGCATAAAAATTATTAAGGCATTTAACGCCGTTGATTTTATCAAAGGTCGTTTTAACAGCGAGAATAAAAATTATTCACGAATAACCAAGTCCATGGCCAGGCGTCAGCAACTGGCATCGCCGGTTTCAGAGGCGATGAGTGTTACCATGGTGGCTTTTATTGTATTGTATGGTGGTTATTTGATATTGAACCACAAATCGGAGCTAAGTCCGGGACAATTCATTGCCTATATCGCTTTATTCTCACAGTTGATGCGCCCAGCAAAGGCTATTTCAGATTCATTTAGCAACATACACTCGGGTATCGCGGCAGGCGAGCGTGTACTGGAACTGATAGACACCAAGCCTGCCATAACTGACGCACCTGACGCCAAACCAATAACCGACTTTATTCAAGGTATACAGTTTAAGGACGTAACCTTTGCCTACGACGAAAAAGTGGTATTGTCGAATATTAATTTTACCGTGCCAAAAGGTAAAACGGTTGCATTGGTGGGTCCTTCGGGAGGTGGTAAATCTACCATGATGGACCTCATCCCACGTTTTATCGAACCTCAAAAAGGCGAGATTTTGATAGATGGCCATGATCTGCGGTCATTGACTACCAACTCCGTTCGTGCGCTAATGGGTATTGTTAACCAGGAGTCTGTATTGTTTAACGATACTATATTTAACAACATTGCTTTTGGTAAGCCCGATGCCACACAAGAGCAGGTAGAAGCTGCCGCACGTATTGCCAACGCCCACAATTTTATAACGGAAACCGAAAACGGTTACCAAACCAATATTGGCGATAGGGGTACAAAGCTTTCGGGCGGGCAGCGCCAACGTATTTGTATTGCGCGCGCTGTACTGGCCAATCCTCCTATTATGCTGTTAGACGAAGCAACCTCGGCATTGGATACAGAGTCAGAAAAACTAGTGCAGGATGCGTTGAACAATCTGATGAAAAACCGTACCTCTCTTATAATTGCACACCGTTTAAGCACCATACAAAGTGCAGATATTATTGTGGTATTGGAAGCGGGTACAATTGTAGAACAGGGTACGCACGCCGAATTATTTGCAGCCAATGGCTTGTACAGGAGGCTTATTGATATGCAAACTTTTAATAGTTGATCTGAGCTTTTATGACAGAAGGCGGCATACGTTTACAATCCGAAGGCAAAAAGCAGCCAAAACTTAGCATTATAACGGTAGTTTATAACGCCGTTTCGTTAATACCTGGTTTTATGGAGAATGTATTGGCCTATCGTTCGGCAAATGTGGAATTGGTAATGCTGGATGGCGGCAGTACCGACGGCACGCTCGAACTGCTGCAACAATACAGCAATAAAATTGACTACTGGCGCAGCGAACCCGATGAAGGTATTTATGATGCCATGAATAAAGCTGTTGAATATACCCGCGGACAATGGGTGTATTTTATGGGGGCCGATGACAGATTGTTGGGCGGCTTTAACAAGGTTGTAAACGCTTTGCGTAATAGCCATGTAGTATATTATGCTAAAGTGGTATTATGGGGCGATATAAGGGGCAAAGCTTATAAGAAGTATGACTTTATTAAGATGGAAATATGCCATCAGAGTATATTTTATCCAAAGAAGGTTTTTGATTATTATCAATACGAAACGCATTACAAAATTCTGGCCGACCAACACTTTAATATCAGATGCTTTGCCGATAAGCGCTTTAAATGGCAATTTTTAGACGATCTGGTAGCTATATATGACACCCGTGGCTTTTCTGCCAATAAGGTAGACACCCTGTATTATCAGCATTATAACCATATGGTTAAAAAGTATCTCGGGTTATGGGTGTATACGAGATACAGGTTCAGGAAATATAAATTAATGCGAAAACAAAATAAGCAAAATGGTAAAGGTTCTTTATGATTATCAGCATTTTAGCGAGCAGCGATATGGTGGTATAACCAGATATTTTGCCAATATTATTTCCGAAATACATCATACCGCTGATATTGAATGCGAAGTTGCAACCCTATATACCAATAACTACTACATCAAGGATATACCTTTACCATTCAAGAGTGGCCTTGTTAAAAAGTTATTAAGTAAAAAGAATAAGCGCGAGATCAAATGGAATCGGGCTTATAGCAAATACTTAATAAAACGGGGAAACTACGATGTTTTTCATCCTACTTATTATCATCCTTATTTTTTACCATATATAAAGAAGCCATTCGTTGTAACTGTGCACGACATGATTCACGAAAGATTCCCGGAAGCGTTTTTGACAGATGATATCGTATCGGGGTACAAACGCCATGTGGTTGTTAAAGCAGATAAGGTAATTGCCATTTCTAATTCTACCAAAAACGATTTAATAGAGCTACTGAATATACCTGAAGATAGAATTGAGGTTATTTATCATGGAGTTAATATCAAGGAGTTTTCGCCAGTAAAAGTTCCCAGAACGCTGGATATACCAGACTCTTTTATTTTATACGTTGGCAGTAGAGACATATACAAAAACTTTAATCGACTGGCCGAAGCATTGGTGCCAATATTTCGACAGCACGATAACATGTATTTGGTTTGCACGGGAGGTATGCCATTTAGCAAGGCCGATATCAAATTTTTAACCGATATTGATATAATCCATCGATGCATAAGGCTAAGTGTAACCGACGATGAACTTACAGAACTTTATCAGCACGCAAAGGCTTTTGTATTTCCATCGTTGTATGAGGGCTTCGGTTTTCCGATATTAGAGGCTTTCCAAAATAGCTGCCCAGTACTATGCAGTAATACCAGTAGTTTTCCCGAGGTGGGCGGAGATGCAGTTAAATACTTCGACCCCGAGAACGTTAACGATATTTCAGATGCAGTTTTGAGCGTGCTGGTTGATGATGAATTAAAGAATAGTCTTGTTGAAGCAGGGAAAAAGCGATTGCAGCTTTTCCCGCTACAGAAATGTATTGATAAAACCATTTCTTTGTATCACCAACTTGCAGGTAGGTGATTGCACAATCGGGCAATTTCCCTCATAAGGTGGTGTTAAATAAAAATGATTTGATAAATGGAGCAAACAGCTAATCTTGATTTCGCTATCAGGGAGGTAGGGATACAGCCCGAGTACGAGTTCTCTGTCTGCACCTTGGTAACTAATAAAGCAGAGTATGCTGAAATGGTGACCTCTTTTATAGATGCAGGCTTTAGTAAAGATATTTGTGAATTTCGGTATATAGATAACAGTACGGACAACAGTTTTGATGCCTACGCTGGGTTAAATTTGTTTTTGCAGCATGCAAAAGGACGGTACATTATTTTATGCCATCAGGATATTTTAATAAACTTCGACGATATAAGCATATTAAGAAATTGTATAGATGATATAGCTGTTATCGATAAAAACTGGGGCATTTTAAGCAATGCCGGTGGGCTTGAGGGAGATTTGTATCGTCGGTATGTATTAAATGTGGCTTACCCCGATGGCTTGCATCAAATGGTAGGGACGCTACCTCACAAGGTTGCCAGTGTAGACGAGAATTTTATCGTCGTAAAACGTTCTGCCAATCTTGCACTATCATCAAATTTGAAAGGATTCCACTTATATGGAACCGATTTGTGTTTAATAGCCGAGCTTTTGGGTTATAGTGCTTATGCAATTAATTTTAAGATTACCCACAAAAGCCTCGGCAACCCTAATAAAGATTATTACCGCATTCAGGAAAGCCTGATTGATAAATATGCGTATTTTATGCGTAGCAGGCGGATAGTAACTACCATAAGCGACTTTTATTTATCGGCTTCTAAGTTCCGTACAAAGTTGTATGAAACTAAATGGGGCAAGAAAATCGCACGAAAATCTGTAAAGATCAAATCAAATAAAAACAGATTTGATAGCTAGGCTCCCAAGCCATATCATACCGAAATTGCAATTAAGCATTTAACTTAATGCTAAAATGGTATTTTTGCCCCAAATCCTACCTGCACTATGTTGTTAAAAAACCATAAATTAACTTCCGCACTTCAATTAATAAACCAACAAATTTCTTTGCTGAAAGAAGAAACAAGCGTTCAAAAAATATTGCAGGCTAATATTCTATCCCGGTTAAATAACGCCAATACGCCTAACATTTTACAAAATATTCAACTGGCCGAGTTTAAGGTATTTTCACAATGGGGAGATGATGGCATTATCCAATTTTTGGTCAACTATCTGGATATTAAAACCAAAACCTTTATAGAATTTGGTGTGCAGGATTATACTGAAGCCAATACCAGGTTTTTGTTAATGAATAATAACTGGAGTGGTCTGATTATGGATGGATCTGCAGAGAACATGGAGCGGGTTAGGCAAGACGATCTGTATTGGAAATATAACCTAACGGCCCTTAACGCTTTTATTACCTGCGAGAATATAAATGATTTGATAGCACAAAATGGATTTAAAGGCGAGATAGGACTGTTGCACGTAGATATTGATGGTAACGATTATTGGGTTTGGAAGGCTATAACGGGTATTTCGCCGGTAATTGTAATTGTGGAATACAACAGTATTTTTGGAAAGGACAATGCCTGGACGGTGCCTTACAAAGCGGATTTTTATCGTACCAAACAGCATTATAGTAATTTATATTTCGGTGCATCGCTACCCGCACTGTGTGACATGGCCGAAGAAAAAGGATATGCTTTTGTAGGCAGCAATAGCCACGGTAATAATGCGTACTTTGTAAGAAAAGACGCTGTTAAAGATTTAAAAATAGTTAATGCTACCGAGGGTTATGTGCTGTCTCAATTTAGAGAAGGCCGTGATAAAGAAGGCCGGTTAACCTATGCGTCGGGCGAGGCTCGCTTAAATGAAATTAAGGGCCTGGAAGTTTTTAACACAAGGAGCGGAAAATCAGAACGTATTTAAATACTACAAGTACCTGGTATCCGTTTTGGTGATTCTAAAACTAGAAAGGGCCGATACAAAGTTAAAGTATCGACCCTTTCTTATAGAAGTTACAGGTTTATATTAGTTTGTGGCTAATGGGAAAACGTAGAATCCAATTCCATGAGAAACCCAGCCCGCACCAGCGTTGTAGTTACTAATGGTGGAAAAAATATGATCATGCGTTGTCGCGTTATAATATATGTATTCAGGAACTGTACCCGGTACTTGAGTTGTATAAGCATAAAACGTAATGCCATCTTTTTGGTAACCTACCCACGATGTTGGAGAAACCGAATCTGGATTGGTTGCGTAGAAGTGGTCTGATGTGTTAGGATTTGAGAATTGATAAACCGGCACAGTCCCACCGTATTGCACATTATAAGCATTGAAACCTAATACTTTATTTGAATATCCAGGGATTATGGCCGTTAGGTTAGGATCGGCGCTAAGAATGTGTTTATTTTGTGATGGATTATAATAACCATAAACAGGTGCTGGAAGTAACGATGCTTTATTGGCTGCGAGATACTGTACTATGTAGTCATGTAATGCTGCTTGTTTGGTAGCATCGGGTACCAATTCTGATAATTCCAATAGACCTGTGGTGCCAATATCAATCAGCTCTGAGTTTGCCACCGTTGAGCTGCTTTGCCAGTTGGAAATATTTACCGTAGGAGGGGTGCTTGAACCCAAAGCGATATCTCCAATCAGCGCTCTTGATGGATCGCCTCCATGTGTTGCATAATGAATAGTTTGGCTGTAATTCTTGCTGCTTTGTGAGGTTGTAGAATTTATTCCGGTATTAATGCTGAAAATTTTTCCAACCCCGACATCTAAACCTGCAGAAGACGCGGTTTGTCTATCCGAGCTTGTAGTGGCAGATTGATACATGATACTAAGTTTTGCTCCCAATATGGCATCTATTAGTACGTGCGTTCCGTAATGGCTAACGATATAGGCAGGCGATTGATTTTGTACATCGGTTAAGAATGTAGCATTTAAATAGTTCTTAAGTAAATCGGTTGTTGCGTTTATCTTAAGGCGTTTTTGTTGAATAATCAGATTGTAGCTACTGTAAACATATTGTGATGAAAATGCCGATGTGTCTTTAAAAGATGCTTTAATTGTAGCTTTAAACAGAGCATTGTCAGATCCGACAGAGATATTTGGCGCTACGGTTTTTAGGTAGCTTATAGCATCTGTGCCAACATTAAGGTTTGCAGTTTGTGTTTTTGATAAATCAGTTTCAACTCTGTCAGGATAATCGGCTTGCAAACGATCAATGTCTAATACTTTAAAAGTACTAGCATTAGGATTCGCATACTCGCCCAGCACGTTGTAGCCATAGCCGAGTACATCCCATAGGCCATCGCCGGATGAGTTTGGTTTTTTAACAGCAGATTTTGTTGGTGTTTGTTCAGACAGGATGTCTTGTTTTTTGCAGGAAGTCCATAATGCTCCCGCAAAAAGAAATAGCAATAAATTTCTTTTCATGTGTAAATAAAATGATAAAGTTTAGGAATTTAAACCTGGCGCAATATATGCCTATAAATTTAATTTACAATAAATAAATTAAGAGTAAAGTTTCTTTATTGGAATTAATTGGTGGTTTTATTTCTAAAATGGAAAATAAACGATGAGAATAGCCCTGTATTTTATTAACTGAAAAGAAATTTTAATTGACGTAATTTATGTAAAAGTTTGGTTCTCAAAAAAATATATACTAAGACGGTTATGCCCCCTCTAATGGAATTTCAGTGATGTAACTTTTATGTTATAATGAATCAAGCAAAAGTAGAAGTGCGTGGCTTAGGGATAGTTTAAGGGTTTTAATTACCGATTAGTCTTCTGACTGGTGTTTTATTAATACCCATCACTAGCAGCCATGTAATACAATAAGCCATTACAAAAGAGAGCATCTTTATAGCGAAAAACGGCAAAGCCGGCTGGCTCTGGATCTCCGGATGGAAAGGTCTCAATATTTCGGGTACCGCAAATACTACAATAATGTAGTGTATAAGGTAAATGCCATAGGTTGTTTCCCTTGGTTTTAAATATCCTATAGATTTTATATTTCCTATTTTTAAAAGCAACGCAAATACTGCGAGAGAAAATAAGATGTTGCTGATCCGTAGTGTATTGATTGGGTCGATACTGTTATTTGCTTTAAGAATGGCAATTTCGTACATAGATGCTCCGTAGGTTAAAAGCACAAAAAGTATGAGCAGGTAATATGGCGTTTTTTGAATCTGGATCTCTACTAAATGCCAATGCTTGCGCATTTGTGCTCCAAGCCACAAGAAAAATACAAACCCTAATATGGCAACTGTATGAATAGGGTCTATCCATTCATAATGTATATTAATACAGTAAAATATAGTAAAACTTAACAGTACGGCGCCGTAATATATATTGTACAAATATTTTTTAAAGATGAGCAGAAGCGTTATACTAACCATAAAGTTGATGATAAACCAATAATTGGTATATAAGTATACTTGCTTTATCTCGTCAAGTATTGCATCCAATGTTAGTCGGTGCTCGTGGTACATTCGGTCTTTAACATGCGTGTTTATGGCAAAACATAACACAAAAATCAGCGACCAAAAAAGCCAAGGGCCAAATGTGTTTCCAAATCGGCGTTTAAGATATTGCCCCGGTGTATAATCCGTAAACTTGTCGCCGATTAAAAAGCCCGATAACAGAAAAAATATTACTGTGCCAAACTTTCCTGCCTGTACAAATAGCCAGTAAGGCCAGTATTTTGATGAAGTAGTAGGAAAATCATAGCTGCCCAAGCTGTGCTCATAAACGATGCTCATCATAGATATACAGCGGATCACATCGATAAAAGCATAATTCTTTTTCTTCTTTGGTTCCTCGTTTATCAGATTTTGTTGCATGGTCGGCGTTTCGGGCATAGGTACACAAACGTGTATGTTGGGCAGATATTTTACAATGCTACCACTTTAACCTTAAACAAATGCGGTTTGTAACAAACCTTTTAAATTAAAACAATAAAGCCACCCGGATTTAACCCCGGATGGCTCACTCATTAATCACTTACACAAAACTAAACTTAAAATCTGAAGCCTAAGCCAAACTGCCAGGCCTGGTTGCGATAATTGGGTACGTAGATATCGCCATCGTCGTTAATACGATTAAGGTCAAGACTGTAACGGGCACGTAGCTCCACGTTACGGCTCAAATCGAAACTTACACCGGCCACACCGCCAATAAGGGTTTTATTATAACCATCAGTAGTATTGTTAAAATACTGTTGCGACGACTGCGAGAACCCGTTATTATAGGTATTGGTAGTGGATACCAAAAACGAAATCTGCGGACCAACCACAATATTAAAGCCCGGCACCACATGAAATTTGGCTAACAAGGGTACATCAATAAAATCGGCACGTTGTTTAAACTGACCGTATCCGGTTTGCGCGGTGTAGCCTTTCTGAGAGTACAATACCTCGGGGGCGAATGACAACGGATATAGTATAGGAAGATCTAAACCGATACCCACGTTTGCTCCAATCTTGGTGTCGGTATCAAATTGATAGTTGCCGCTGCTTTTAATAACGTTGGCAACATTTATACCACCTATAATGCTAAATGCGGGGCGAAAGTTATTGTCGTAAGTACGCTCATGACGGCGCGGTTGGGGGCGGCGATAATATTGGGCGCTAACCGAACCCGCCATTAAAAGCAGGGTGATTGCAACAAAGAAGTGTTTTTTCATAATTGAGTTTTTATTTTTGTAAAATCTATTTTTAGAGGGCATCTAAACACAAAGGTTTATTTGCTGTTAAAAATTTTAATTAAGGCAATGCGCATTGCGTTGTCTGTCACCAATAAACCATCGGGATGACTCCTTATAAAAACTACTTATACTTGCCGCTACTCGCCTTGTTTTGTTTGATCAGTTTAGGTGTATCAGCACAACAGCAACAAACATCTTTTATTCAATCACTATCGCAACAAAACCAATGGGTTGATTCGGTTTATAATAAACTGAGCAAAAAGCAACGCGTCGCCCAATTGCTTTTTGTGCGTGCCCATACTAACAAGGGGCAAGCTTATGCCGACTCGGTTGGCGAAGTGATAAGGCACCAGCAGGTTGGTGGATTAGTTTTTTTTCAAGGCGGACCGGGCAGGCAGGCTGCGTTGACTAACACCTACCAAAAGTTAGCCCATGTACCTTTAATTGTTGCGATGGATGGCGAGTGGGGCTTAGGCATGCGCCTGGATTCTACCATATCATTCCCCTACCAGATGACGCTGGGTGCTATACAGGATAATAACCTGATCTATAAAATGGGGCAGGAAGTTGCCGCCCAGTTTAAACGCATAGGTGCGCAAATGAATTTTGCGCCCGATATGGATGTTAATAATAACCCCGATAACCCGGTGATCAACTATCGTTCTTTCGGCGATAATAAATATAATGTTGCACAAAAAGGTATAGCCTACATGCAGGGCATGCAAAGCGGCGGCTTGTTAACTACGGCCAAACACTTCCCTGGCCATGGCGATACTAACGTAGATTCGCACCAGGACTTACCGCAACTGCCCTTTACCCGCACACGTCTGGATTCGTTAGAGGAGTATCCATTTCGCGAGGCTATAGCAGCAGGTATCAGCGGCATTATGATAGCACACATGAATATTCCGGCTTTAGATACCACACCGCGCTTACCATCTACACTTTCGCATCCCATCATAACCGGCATCCTCAAAGATTCTTTAGGTTTTAAAGGGTTGGTAGTATCTGATGCCATGGAAATGAAGGGCGTAACCAAGTACTTCCCCAATGCCGAAGCTGACGTTCGCGCTTTTATCGCAGGCAATGATATTTTGGAATTGTCCGAAAACTCTGATCGCGCCATTAAACTCATCCGTAAAGCCATCCGCAAAGACAAAGTTGCCAAGGACGAATTTATAGCCCGTGTAAAAAAAGTATTGGCTGCTAAATATTGGTTAGGATTAAACAATTATCAGCCGGTTAATACGGCTAACCTCAGCACAGATATTAATAACCCAGCGGCCAAGGCGCTGGTACAACAACTGGGCGATGCCGCAGTTACCTTGCTTAAAGGCGATACGCTGATCAATTCGTTAAACCCTAATAAAAGAACGGCGTTGATCAGTATTGGCGTTACCGAACTTACCCCATACCAACAGCAACTCGGTCATTACTTTACCAATAGTACGCCATTTTATGTAGGTAAAGATATGCCCGTTGCCGATATGAATGCCATGCTGCAAGGTCTGAAAGGTTTCGATCAGGTAATTATTGGGATACATGATACACGCCTGCGCCCGGGCAGTAAGTTAGACTATAGCACAAATGTAAAGTTGTTGATCGCAGAACTTTCCGCACACCCTAACACGGTTGTCAGCGTTTTTGCAAACCCGTATACTATTGCAGGTTTGCCGGGTATAGAAAAAGCCGGAGCGCTGCTTGCCTGCTATCAAAAAGACGAGTTTATGCAACAGGCGGCCTACAAGGTGATCACCAAACAATTAAAGCCAACAGGTAAATTGCCGGTAAGCGTTAATTTGTTCTTTACCAATGGCATGGGTGTGGTGATGCGGTAGTTAGCTATAGCTGGATTCTCTGATTTGTCATTGCGAGTCCCAACGGCAGTCGGGACGGCAATCTCGTAATCTACAGATCGAATAACATTAGCGACGAGATTGCTTCGTACCTCGCAAGGACAAAATTTAAACGTTATTACAGGTTAACCACATCACATTTCCGGGGTTAACTCCAAAAGAACGACAGTGGCGCGAACATGCCAGCACGTAAAACGTATTACGTTCAACGTATAACCTTTTTGTAACTTTACCCCTAATGAATCAAGCACTGGCAGAAAGATATAATGCAAAGTTTCAGGAGATCATCTCAGGACTGAATGAGGAACAATTGGCGGCCGTTAACCGCATAGACGGCCCTGTGATGGTGGTAGCTGGCCCCGGTACGGGTAAAACCCAGATATTAGCTGCACGGATAGGTAAGATATTACTGGATACCGATGCCCGCCCCGACGAGATTTTGTGTTTAACTTATACCGATGCCGGTGCCGTTGCCATGCGCAAACGCTTGTTCGAATTTATCGGTCCGGATGCTTATCGTATTGGTATTTATACCTTCCACGCATTTTGTAATGAGGTAATCCAGGAGAACCTCGACTATTTCGGCAAGCTTACTTTAGAGCCCTTAACCGACCTGGAATCTGCCGTGCTGTTTCGCGAACTGGTAGATGAGTTTTCGAACGATCACCTGCTGAAACGTTTCACCGGCGATATCTATTACGAAGCTCCGCGCCTAAAGAGGCTGTTCTCTACCATGAAGAATGAGAACTGGGATGCCCAAATGATAGAGAGAGCTGTGAACGAGTATCTCGAAGACCTGCCCAACCGCGAAGAGTTTATCTATAAAAAAGCCAACGCTGCCCGTGGTATCCAAAAAGGCGACTTGAAGCAAAAAGATATTGATGCTGCCCACGAGGTAATGAAGAAGCTATTGGCCGCCGTAGCCGAGTACCGCAACTTCGAGGCAAAAATGAAAATGCGTAACCGGTACGATTATGACGATATGATCATTTGGGTATTGCGTGCTTTCCGCGAAAATGAAGACCTGTTGCGAAGGTACCAGGAGCGGTACCAATATATCCTGGTAGATGAATTTCAGGATACCAGCGGTTCGCAAAACGAATTGCTAAAACATTTGCTTAATTACTGGGATACCCCCAACGTGTTTGTGGTAGGCGACGACGACCAATCGGTTTATCGTTTCCAGGGTGCCAACATGAAGAATATATTGGACTTTGCGAATGATTACGCCAACGTACTGCATACCGTAGTACTTAAAAATAACTATCGGTCTAACCAGGCTATTCTGGATATTTCGAAGATATTAATCGATAATAACCAGGAGCGTTTAACCCGTCAGCTCCGGCTCAACAAAAATCTTACGGCCTCGCATCCGCGTTTTGATAAAATTGCGGCTGAGCCCGAGATTCGCGAATATGACAATATCGACCACGAGCTGGTTGATGTTGGCAATCAGATAGAAAAACTGATAGCCGAGGGCGTTGAACCGGGCGAAATAGCCGTGATTTACCGCAACCATAACCAGGCAGAGGAGTTGATTCACTACTTGGACATGCAGAAGATAGCCGTTAACACTAAACGGAAGATTGACATATTGACACTGTCTTTTGGCGAGAAGATCATCAACATACTCCGCTACCTCGCTGCAGAGTTTGATTCGCCCTATAGCGGCGATGATCTGCTGTTCGAGATTATGCATTACGATTTCTTCAACATTAAGCCCGTTGAAATTGCCCGTGCCAGTATCGAGGTATCGAAGGTTAACTACAGTACCTGGGAGAAAGGCGAGAAAACATCTATCCGCCGTTACATCAGCGAGATTAGTGTAGCGCGTCAGCCTGGATTGTTTGATGCGATACAGAACACCGAGATGAAGCAACTGGTAAGCGATATTGAGGAGTTGCTTAAAGCATCAGCCAGTTTAAGCTTGCAGCAGTTTTTTCAGCAGGTAGTTACCAAATTGGGGATCCTGGCCTACATTATGAAACAGCCCGACAAGGGCTGGCACATGGAAGTACTTACCAACCTCTTCAACTTTATTAAAGACGAACATCGTAAAACACCCGAGACTAAGCTTAAGGACATTATTGCGACCATCGAACTGATGAAACGTAACAACATCAGGCTGGATCTAAACCAGGTGATCTACTCCGAAAACGGGGTTAACTTTCTTACGGCACACGGTTCTAAAGGCTTGGAGTTTGAATACGTATTCCTCATCGGTTGCAATAAAAAAGTTTGGGACACCAAAGGCCGTAATATGGGCTATAGCTATCCCGATACGTTGATACAGGCCGCCACTGATGATATGGCACAAAAGGAAGAATCGCGGCGGTTATTTTATGTAGCAGTAACCCGCGCCAAGCAACATCTTTTTATTTCGTACCCGGCACAAGATAAAAAAGGTAAAGACTTGGAAGCATCGCAATTTGTGGGCGAAATACTGGCCGAGACCCAATTAAAAGTTCAACGACCGCAGGTGAGTGCTGATGCGCTGTTTACCTACATGGCCACACAATTTAACGAGGACGATAAGCCTGCGCTTGATCTGATTGATAATGCATACATCAATGTACTGCTTCAAAACTATACGCTATCGGTATCGCACTTAAATAGCTATCTGGATTGCCCGCTGAAGTTTTACTTCCAAAACCTCATCCGCGTACCATCGGGTTTAAGTTCTGCCGCGGCGTTTGGTTCGGCAGTACACTATGCGCTTAACCGCGTGTTCAGGAAGCTGAAGGATAATAACGACGAGTTTGTTTCGACGGATGATTTTCTGAAAGAATTCCGCTGGTTTATGTACCGCAACAGAGATCTGTTTTCGACAGATGATTTTAAACTGCGCCTAAGCTATGGCGAACGGATACTGCCTGCCTACTATGAACTGCATGTGCCTAAATGGAATAAGGTAGCAATTACCGAGCGAAGCATTAAAAATTTAGCCATTGAGGGCGTACCGGTAAAAGGTAACCTCGATAAAATTGAGTTTAGTGGCAACCAGGTTACCGTAGTGGACTATAAAACCGGAAAGCTAAAATATGCCAAAGAAAAGCTTGCCCGCCCCAGCCCGGATAACGAAAACGGTGGCGATTACTGGCGGCAGGCGGTGTTTTACAAATTACTGGTAGATAACGACCGCACCAACGATTGGTATGCCGTAAGTGCCGTATTCGACTTTATTGAACCTATCAGCGAGGGTGAATATTACCAGGAGAAATTTGTGATCAACCCCAATGATTTAGTATTGGTGAGCAACCAGATTAAAACCGTGTATCAAAAAATCATGAACCACGAGTTTAATACAGGTTGTGGCAAGGCAGATTGCGACTGGTGCCGCTTTGTACGCACCAACTTTAAACAGCCCGGCAAAATATTAGAGGTAAACGAGGAGGACGTTTAGGCAGTGGCAGGGGTAATGGCAGTAGCAGTCGTTTGGTTTTAGTTGTTTAAGCTTAAAAGGTACTCAAATACGTATTTGGGGTTGTAGCTTAACAGTTGTTTGGCTTTATTACAATTATAAACGCGATCAATGCTTTTTGGTAATGCCCAGCCGTTTGACTCGTACATTTTCTCTATGTCAGGATAATACTTTTTAATAACCTCCACGGGATTATGCTTTAACGCAACCACATCCTCTTTGTTAAATGGCGAACCGCTTGTGATGTTGAAGATCTCAAATTCCGCGAAGCTGTGATCCAAAGCGAGTCGTAAGGCTTCCGCTGCATCCCGCTCGTCGAGGCCACGGTACAGGCGGTGGTTAGCTTTCAGATTATCGTCTTCGGGTAAAAAACGACCGACGCGGTAAACTGAGGTTTGCAAACCCTCCTTATAAAAGAAATCCTTGCATAGTTGCTCAGCTGTTTGCTTGGTAATATCGTAGATATCCCGTGGTTGTTCGTTCAGTTCTTCGGTAACCCAAACGGCCTGGTTGGCATCAACCATGGCGTCTCCATAGATTGAAGTTGTGCTGATGTAAAGAAATTTGTTTACTCCGTTTTTAATGCTGGCATTTAGCAGGTTTAGTGTGCCGTAAATATTGGCATCTATAAAACTTTCGCGCGGATAATTGAGCTCGTAATGTTTACCATGTATAGCTGCCGAATGGATTATGACATCGAATTTCTGAGCAATCTGGAGTACAGCTGCCCCGTCTCTAATGTCGGCTACGATATCTGTAGTCGACGAAGAAATCATATCAAGGCCTGTTACCTCATGCCCGAAATCTCTTAAATGATTAACGGTAACCGAACCTAATCTGCCTGCCGAACCGGTAACTAAAACTTTCATAAATGCTTTACTTAGACAGCAAAAATATGGACCATTCATTGGGAATGCATTGTCAAAAATAACTTAAAAATAGTTAGAGATGGAAGATCTGCTCCCGCGATCAACTATTAATATCGGGCTGGCTACCTTCTGTCAAAGTAAAAATCTTGTTTCCTGTATCTTGTCTCTTGCTTCTATATATTACATTGCGATACTAACTCCCTTTAAACTATGAAGTGTAAATTTTTACTCCCTTTACTTTTCGCATTGCCGGCAGCGGCACAAACCACTACAATAAAACAGGATGCGGCCATTAATCAAATGGTTGATGAAGTATCATCAAAAAATATCGAAGCCATTGTGCGTAAGCTGGTGAGCTTTAAAACCCGCCATACCCTAAGTGACACCCTGAGTAAAACAGAAGGTATAGGTGCAGCCCGCAACTGGATCAAAGCCGAAATGGAAGGTTATGCAAAGGCCTCGGGCGGGCGCATGCATGTGGAATTCGACACTTTTACCCAACCCGCTGGTGGCCGTATTGATAAGCCGACGGTGCTAAAAAATGTACTTGCTATTTTAAAAGGAACAGACCCTAATGATAAGCGGATCTATATAGTGTCTGGTCACTATGATTCGAGGGTGAACGATGTGATGGACGCTAAGTCTTTTGCCCCCGGCGCTGTTGATGATGCCTCGGGCACCGCAGTTTCAATGGAAATTGCGAGGGTAATGTCTAAACGGTCTTTCCCTGCTACCATTATTTTTATGGCTGTTGCAGGCGAAGAGCAAGGTTTAAATGGATCTACTAACGTGGCCAAACGTGCCAAAGACGAGAAATGGGCCGTTGATGCCATGTTAAATAATGACATTGTGGGTAATACCTACGGCATGGAAACCGGCTTGAAAGATAACCGCAGCGTGCGTGTATTTAGCGAAGGCGTTGCCTCAACCGTGGCTGATGCCGGTAACGAAAAAGTTTTAGCTGCGTTGATCAATAACGGTGGCGAAAATGACAGCCCATCTCGCGAACTGGCCCGCTACATTAAAGAAGTGGCTGAGCGTTATGTGCCGCAATTGGATGTAAAAATGATCTATCGTCGAGACCGTTTTCTCCGTGGCGGCGATCATACGCCCTTCCTGAAACAGGGTTTCGCAGCCGTAAGATTTACCGAGATGAATGAGGATTTTAACCGCCAGCATCAAAATGTGCGTAAAGAGAACGGCACAGATTATGGCGATATGCCCGAATTTGCCGATTACGACTATATTCAAAAAGTTGCCCGTATGAACCTTTCGGTATTGGCTAACCTGTCTTTAGCCCCGGCCGAGCCACAAAACGTAGGCATAACCACAAGCGGCCTAACCAATAAAAGCACCCTGAAATGGGAAGCACCTGCCGCAGGCAAAAAGCCAGCTGGCTACTACGTGTTAATGCGCGAAACCATCAGCCCTTATTGGGAAAAGAAATTTTATGTAACTGATACTACAGCCACATTAGATTATTCGAAGGATAATTATTTCTTCGCCGTACAGGCTGTTGACGCTGACGGGCATGAAAGCCAGATGGTGTATCCAAAACCTGTTAGGTAGACTGGTATTGCCTTAGGGCGAGCCTAAAAAAATAAATGCTGCCCTCTTGCGATTTAAGCAAGTTGAGCAGCATTTTTATTTTAGTTGGTCTACCCGCGCTGTCTGACTCTAAAAAGTCATTTACTGCATCGGGTACATTAAGTGATAATTACTTTACTACTTGATTGACGCCGAAATTAAACGGCAGCCCATCCGATGCTATTACCAAATAGTTTGTTGAGCGATAGCGCAAACAGCTTTAACTACACCAACGCTTTTATGAAACAGCGAAGTTGCGTGAGCAATTGTATTATCAGCAGCAAATTCTTTGGCTTGTTCTACCTGGTAGCTGATACCCATTACAAGGGCAATCATTACAGGTATAAGTAATAATATAAATGGATTAAGGTTAGAGATAAGCTTTTTCATTTCTGTGATTGTTTTGACATAACAAAGGAACATTTAAATAATTTCATGCTAAAATCATTTAGACCAACTGGCTGCAATTATAGATGAACGCCTTAATAATAAATGTTTCCTGTTCATCGTAACAAAATGCCCGTTCATCGGTCAAACGGGGGTATACATATAATAGCTGCTGGTTAATTTGATGCTAATATTATCTTTAATGCCATGAAAAAAGGCTGGCAAGTTTTCTGGCATGTGTTTTTTTGGGTGAGTGTGATCTCATTTTTTGTGTTCCTTATCCACAGCAACACGAAAATGAGCTGGAACCAGGCACTGGTTATTTTCCTAAGTTATATCGCAGTTAATATAGGTTTGTTCTACATTAACCTCCTGGTATACATTCCCTTGTTTCTTAATAAAAAGAAATTCAGGTTATATACCGTTAGCCTTATTATAACGGTAATATTGTTTGGGTTGGGTAAATACGCTTTCGCAGTTTTTTTCCGACCCAGCACGCTGATGGAGAAGGGTCATGTACTAACCTTTGGCGTATACTTCCTGAGCACGCTGTTTTCCAGCATCATGTTTGTGTTTCTGAGTACTGTGCTGAAGTTTACCATGGACTGGTTTTTAAATGAACGTGTGCAGCGCGACCTTGAAAACCAACGCCTTACTGCCGAACTTTCTTTTCTGAAGTCGCAGATTAATCCACACTTCCTGTTCAATTCTCTAAATACTATTTATTCGCTGGCCTACCAACGGTCGGAAACCACGCCAGAAGCTGTTTTAAAGCTATCCGAAATTATGCGGTATATGCTTTATGAATGTAATGATAACAAGGTTGATCTGGATAAGGAACTTAAATACCTGCAAAACTATATCGATTTGCAAAAGATCCGTTTTGGGAACAAAGCCTTTATAGATTATACGGTTAATGGAGAAGTTGATCACCAGCGGATTGTACCCTTATTGTTGATCTCGTTTGTAGAAAATGCCTTTAAACATGGCGTTGCCAATGACCCCGAGCATCCAATTGTACTAACACTTACCGTTAGCGAAAGTAAACTGAATTTTTACGTGCATAACAAAAAGCACCAGCATAACCGCGATGCGGCAGGTGGGATAGGGTTACACAACGTACAACGCCGATTAAATTTATTATATCCTGATAAGTATACGCTAACAATACACAACGAAGCGGATACTTATTCTTGCGAATTATCATTAGTTTTATAGCCATGATCAAATGTCTGGTAGTTGATGATGAGCCTTTAGCCCTGCACATACTGGAAGATTATATTTCCAAAGTGCCTTTTTTGGAGCTGGTGAAGGCCACCACAAACCCTATAGAAGCTTTAACTTTAGTACAGGATGGAGGCATCGACCTCGTGTTTTTAGACGTTCAAATGCCCGAACTTACTGGCTTGCAGTTTCTGAAAATATCCAATGGCCGTGCAAAAGTAATATTGACTACCGCCTACCCGCAGTACGCATTAGAAGGGTATGAGCTTGATGTGGTTGATTACCTACTGAAACCTATAGCTTTTGATCGTTTCTTTAAATCGGCGCAGAAAGCTCAAACTGTAATTAACCCGGCTGTTGCAAAGGCGGCGGTTAAAGAAGAGCCACAGCAAGCGCAGTACGACGATTTTATGAGCGATTTTATTTTCGTAAAGACGGAGCATAAAATACAAAAGGTGTATCTGCACGATATTATGTTTATAGAAGGATTGAAAGATTATATCTCCATCTTCACGCCGGAAGAACGTATTATCACATTGCAGAATATGAAGAAGATGGAAGACGCATTGCCCGAAAAGCATTTTATCCGCGTGCATAAATCTTACATCGTAGCACTAAATAAGATTGATAGCATAGAGCGTAGCCGTATTAGTATAGCCGATAAAGTAATACCGATTGGCGATACCTACCGCGACGCCTTTTTTGACAAGATAGAGGATAAGAATATTTAACCTCTCCCCAAACCTCGCCGAAGGAGAGGGAGCTTAATTTAGCCTCTCGATTCTTGATTCTTGTCTCTTGGTTCTGACAACGGTTGTCCTAGAAAATTTCTGATCTCATCTTCAGACTTTTGTACAGCTTCTTCAATAGTTGCTGATGATTTCGGATCTATTGGGTCGAGGACCGTAAATTTTAAATGCTCGAAAGTATCTAGCGGAAATGATCCATATCGAACCATTTTCCATGAGTTTTCTACCGCGATCGGTACCAGTAAGGCATCCGGACATTTTTTGAGGATGGTGGCAATACCGGCGGCCCTGAAAAATTTCATGTTGCCATCTTTGGCGCGTGTGCCTTCAGGGAATATTACGGTAGACCAGTTATTCTCTTTCATCCGGGCACCTAATTTCATTAACTCGGTAATGGATTGGCGCTGATCTTTGCGGTCAATATTCGCTCCACCACCTACTTTTAAATTATAAGAAATAGATGGGATACCTTTAGTAAGTTCTATTTTGGAGATAAATTTAGCATGGTATTTACTTAATCGCCATATAATAGGAGGGATATCATACATGCTTTGGTGGTTGGCTACAAAAATCATCGGCCTGTCGAGCGGCAAATTTTGATTATTTGTCCAACTTACACGGTTGCCTAATAAATAATAGGTGCAAGTAAGGCCGCAGTTTAAAATATCAACCGAATATTTATGTGCACGGTAACCCAAAAAACGATAGCAAAACCACTGTATAGGTTGGAAAATTACCAGCAATAAGCCGAACGCGATATAATGTATAGGCGTTAATATGATTCCGAAAAGTCTTCTCATTTGGCGGCAAAGTTATGGTTTTGTGCTAAATGCAAAAACAGCTTTTACGGCAATCGGTTTTCTAATATTAAAAGTTGTATCCGTAAAACAGCGGCAACAGTAAGCGAATCGGTAATTTCATTATTGCAAACCATTCGGTAAACCTGGTTAAAGGGTACTTTGTTAACAATCAGCTGTTCGGTCTCTTCGGGTTCGGCTTCAAACTGCTCCAAACCACGAGCTAAGTATACAATCCCTAATTCGTCTGTCACAGAGTTAGAAAGATGAATTCTTTGTAGTTCCGTCCAGTATTTAGCTTTTAACCCGGTTTCTTCTAATAACTCACGTTTGGCAGCATCCAGTGGGGCTTCGTCTAATGGACCGCCGCCTTCAGGCATCTCCCAGCTGTATTGGTTAATGGTAAAACGATATTGTCCTACCAGGTAAGTATTCATTTCATCATCCAACGGAAATACCCCGATAGCACGGTTTTTAAAATGTACCTTACCGTAAATACCCGGATTGCCTGATGGATTAAGTACTTGGTATTCCGTTATATTGATCCAGGCATTATCGTAAACCGGATTCTCGTCTGTAATTTTCCAGGGGTTGTGGGTTGGGTGGTGCATGGATAAATATAGTAATCGTTAAATGATATCGCTTCTTTGCCAATAAAAAAAGCGACCTGATATTCAGATCGCTTTTCTCAACATAATATCGAATTATCTTATAAACCGAAAGCGGCTTTTACCTTTTCAACGTAATCCAATTTCTCCCAGGTAAACAGTTCAACCTCTTTAGAGATCGATTCGCCGCTAGGGGTGTAAAAAGTTTTGGTTACTGTTTCGCTTGGTTTACCAAAATGGCCATAAGCTGCAGTTTCGCTGTAAATAGGGTTACGCAGTTTAAAGCGGGTTTCGATAGCATAAGGGGTCATGTCGAAAATAGTTTCAACTTTTTTCGCAATCTCACCATCGTGTAAATCTACTTTACCGGTACCATAAGTGTTTACGTAAATACCCATAGGTTGTGCAACACCAATAGCGTAAGATACCTGCACCAACACCTCGTTGCAAATACCTGCCGCTACTAAGTTTTTAGCAATATGACGGGTAGCGTAAGCAGCAGAACGGTCAACTTTTGACGGATCTTTACCAGAGAAAGCACCTCCACCGTGTGCGCCTTTACCACCGTAAGTATCCACAATAATTTTACGGCCCGTTAAGCCGGTATCACCATGTGGGCCACCAATAACAAATTTACCAGTTGGGTTAATGTGATATTTAATAGCATCGTTAAAGAAGTGTGCATATTTAGGGTAACGTGCCTTAACGCGAGGGATCAGGATGCCGATAATGTCTTCGCTGATTTTAGCAAGCATTGCTTTTTCCTCGTCAAAATCATCATGCTGGGTAGAAATTACAATAGCATCAATGCGCTGAGGCTGGTTGTTATCATCATACTCTAAAGTAACCTGCGATTTGGCATCTGGGCGTAAGTATTTGATCTCAGTATTCTCGCGACGGATAGCAGCCAACTCTAGTAACAAGGCGTGTGCGATATCCAGCGCTAATGGCATGTAATTATCAGTTTCGATGGTTGCATAACCAAACATCATACCTTGGTCGCCCGCGCCCTGCTCTTCTTTAGCAGTGCGGTCAACGCCTTGGTTAATGTCTGGCGACTGCTCGTGAATGGCTGATAATACACCGCAAGAGCTGCCATCAAACATGTATTCGCCTTTGGTATAACCAATTTTGTTGATCACATCGCGGGCAATTTTTTGTACGTCTAAATAAGCTTTTGATTTTACCTCACCAGCGAGGATAACTTGCCCGGTGGTAACTAAAGTTTCGCAAGCCACTTTCGATTCAGGATCAAAAGCTAAAAAATTATCTATTAAAGCGTCTGAAATTTGGTCGGCAACTTTGTCCGGATGCCCCTCTGATACAGATTCTGAAGTGAATAAATATGACATAAATTTTTTTTAAGTACAGATATTATAAAGAAAAAAGGGAAGGGGCTGCGCAAGGCAATCTGAAAAAAGGAGCACGGTTTTAGCACTTTTTTATGTGGTTGCAATCCGGTCTTATCAACTGTGTAAGACAAACTAAATCAGTCCACTTCCGATCGGCAAAATTAAAACATTTTTATTTAAAGCCAAATAAGGTTTACTTTTGATGCCATTATTTAAGTCCGAAATTGAAAAAGAGAGCATTGTTTATTATCAACCCGGTTGCAGGCGGCAAAAGCAAGGATAAAGTGCCGGCGTTGATAGACCTCCATCTGGATAAAAATGTTTTTACCTACGATATAGTATTAACCCAGGCCCCGGCCGAAGCGCGTGTATTAGCTAAACAAGGTATAGATAATTATGATATAATTGTGGCCGTTGGTGGTGATGGCACTGTGAACGAAATTGCATCAGCTTTGGCGGGCAGCAAAGCCGTATTTGCAATAATACCATATGGCTCTGGTAATGGGCTGTCGAGGTTTCTGGATATACCAATGGATACGGCTGAAGCTATAAAAAACCTAAACCATTTATACGTAGAAACTATAGATGGCGCACAATTTAATGGCAAATGGTTTTTTAATATGGCAGGAATGGGTTTTGACGCTCATATTAGCGAAGTGTTTTCCCATCAAAAAAAGAGGGGGTTTATTACTTATTTTGAATCTGCTGTAAAAGAAATCGTTAATTATAAACCGCAGGCTTACCTGTTGAACATAGATGGAAAGCAATATGAGCGCGAAGCATTTATGCTCAGTTTTGCAAACTCATCACAGTATGGTAATAATGCCCACGTTTCGCCAAAGGCTTCCGTACAGGATGGGTTGATAGACGTTTGTGTAATTAAACCCTTCCCTCTATACCGTTTTCCGGAGATGGGATTGCGCATGTTCTTTAAAACGGCAGAAAACTCTAAGTATGTAGAGATCATTAAGGGCAAACAGATTGAAGTTAAGCGTCAGCAGGCAGGGCCGGTGCATCTGGACGGTGAACCGCAAACCTCTGGCACTGATATACAAATTGAAGTGATGCCCGGTATATTAAATGTAATAGTGGGCAAAGCCTATAAACAATAAGGGTTATGGCAAATAAAAATAAGCAGACGTTTGGGGTAGTTTATTCAACCGATCCTGATTTTCAGTACCAAACAGAAAACAATAATGGCCAGGATACGTTGCCTCCGCAGCAACAAAATTTGAAGATCTTTCTGGATAGAAAAGGGGGAAGCAAGCTGGTAACACGTATAAACAGCTTTATTGGAACCGATGAAGATCTGGAGGTCTTAGGAAAAAAACTAAAGTCGAAATGCGGGACAGGTGGTTCTGTAAAAGATGGCGAGATACTAATACAGGGCGATTTTAGAGATAAAATACTTGGCTATCTGCAAGCCGACGGCTACAAAGCAAAAAAGGCAGGCGGATAATTTAATAGCTAATAAACAAAGTGTTAAAATTTATTTAATAATTTAGCTTTGTATAACAAGCTGTAAACTAAGTGATATTTTCACTCAGTAATTGTGAAATCGACACTATATCACCTTAGTTACACACTTTTTGTAGGATATTGCTTGTTATTATTAAAAAAAATAGTTTTTATTGTAAAAAATTGTCTGCGGGTGATACAATTTTTTTGACGATTAGATGTTACTTAATAACTTAGAGAACTGCGGATTTCTGATGTTGTTAAATAATTGTTAAGTAAGCTATTGTAATAATTAAAACATTAGCTTTGTTATCCGCATTTAGAGCATGCACATTAATTAACTTATATTATAAACAAAAACTAAAAACTAAAATTTAAAAAGTAATGGCAAACGCACCAAAACCAACTACACCGGTTAAAAAGGAAAGCTCAGGTACTTCAGGCGTATTCGCTACACTTGCAATTCCAATCGCATTTGTAGTAGCAATCTTGATCTATATGTTCATCTTAGGTGACCCAAGTCACTTTAAAGGTGGTAACCCAGAAGGTGATCCAGCCGATTATTTTGGTACAGTACACAAAGGTGGCCCAATTGTACCTGTACTTGTAACTTACCTGTTAATGGTATTTATCTTCTCTATCGAGCGTTTTATTGTAATCGGTAAAGCTTCTGGTACAAGCAGCGTTGATGCCTTTGTTAAAAGAATTCAAGGTTTCTTAAATGCTGGTAACATCGATGCAGCTTCTGCAGAGTGCGACAAACAAAAAGGTTCTGTTGCAAACGTTATCAAATCTGGCTTAAAGAAATACAAAGAAATGGAAACTGAAGCCAACATGGATGTTGAGCAAAAAACTTTAGCTATCCAAAAAGATATCGAAGAAGCTACTGCATTGGAAATGCCAATGTTAGAGCAAAACTTAACTATCATCGCTACTTTAGTATCAATCGGTACCTTAACCGGTCTGTTAGGTACAGTACGTGGTATGATCGCGGCTTTCGCGGCTTTAGGTACTTCAGGTGCAGCAAGTTCATCACAACTGGCAGCTGGTATCTCTGAGGCGTTGATCAACACCGCTATCGGTATCTTAACTTCATGTTTATCAATCATTTTCTATAACATCTTTACTTCTAAGATTGATAAACTTACTTATGCTATTGACGAAACTGGTTTCAGCATTGTGCAAACATTTGCTGCATCTCACAAACATTAAGATATTTAGTGTATAGTTTTGGTCCCCTCTTATTTTTATAAGAGGGGATATATATAACCTTCACTTGATATTTTTAATAAACAGACAATATGCCCAGAGTAAAAATTAAAAGAAAAAGTACAGTAACAGACATGACGGCCATGTGCGACGTTGCGTTCCTGCTGCTTACGTTTTTCATCTTAACAGCAAAACCAAAAGTACCAGATCCGGTAGAGTTGGATGTACCTGCTTCGACAGTTACTATTAAACAACCGGAAGAAAATATCGCTACGCTTGTAGTTGGAAAAGGTAAAGTGTTTTTTGACATCACCGGCGCAAAGGTTCGCGAGGCAACTCTTGAGCAAATGGGTCAGAAATACGGCAATATTTCTTTTACGCCAACCGAGAAGACCAGATACGCGAACATGCAGGCTGTTGGTGTGCCAATGAACCAGATGAAACAATACCTGGATTTGGAGAGCGATCAGCGCGAGGCCTTTAAACAACCAGGTATCCCTACCGACTCGGTAAGTAACGAATTGTTTAACTGGGTTCGTGAAGCTCGTTTAGCTACTAGAGCCTTGAATAACGCAGATCTGCGTATTTCTATCAAAGGTGATAGCAAAGAAGAGTATCCGACCATTAAAAAGGTTATCGATATCCTGCAGAAACAAGAAGTTAACAAGTTTAGTTTAATTACTTCTTTAAGAAGTGCTAAAAAATAAAACATGGCAGAATTAGACACCTCCTCCAAGGAGGGCAAAGGCGGGAAGGTAAGAAGTAAGAAAGCATCAACTCGTGTGGATCTAACAGCAATGGTAGATTTAGCGTTCTTGTTGATCACTTTCTTCATGCTTACCACTACCTTGAACAAGCCCCAGGCAATGGACTTGACAATGCCGGATAAAAATGAGAAAAAGCAGGACGACAACATGGCGGTAGCGGCTTCCAGAACCATGACTATTTTACTTGGCAGCGATGACAAGTTAGAATGGTACATTGGTGAACCTGGTAAATCTGCACCTACAGTTGAAGGATACGGCAAAGACGGCATCCGTAAAACATTGCTTGAAAACAGTCAGAAAGTTAAGGCATCAACCGGTAAAGATATGTTCGTAATCATTAAACCAAGTGATAAATCTGTGTATAAAAACACAGTTGACATTCTTGATGAAATGGCAATCGCAAACATTCAAAGCTATGGTATTGTTGACATTACAAAAGCTGAAGTAGATGAGCTTACCAAGCAAGGCATCTATAAATAATATTAGTTAATTAATAGCGTTTAAAAAATAAAACCTAAAAGATGTTAGGATCAAAGTTAGACATATTGAAGCCCGAATGGCTTGATGTTGTGTTTGCAGGTCGTAACAAAGAATACGGTGCTTACGAGCTAAGAAAAGAAAACCCGAAGAATGTTAATAAGTCTTTGGTGATAGCTATCGTACTGTTTGTTTTTGTTATCTCTTTGCCAACTATCATCAATTGGATTTCGGGTATCATTCCGAAAGCTGACGAGAAAGTCAAAATTACGGATGTGGTATTACAACCACCGCCACCAGTAGATCAAACTAAAAAACCACCTCCGCCGCCTCCTGAGCCGCCTAAACCAAAGGTAGACCAGGTTCGTTTCCCGCCTCCGATTGTGAAGCCAGATAACGAGGTGCGTGAAAAAGATCCACCAACTATCACTGAATTAAAAACTGCAGACCCAGGTCAGCAAGATGTTAAGGGTGACCCTAACGCTGAGATCCGTATTGATGAGCCGGTTGGTAAATCAGACGTTAAACAAGTTGTTGAGGAGGACCCTAACCAGATCTTTACTTCTGTTGAGCAATCTGCAGAGTTCCCTGGTGGTTTAGAGAAATTTGGTGCTTACCTTGGTAAAAACATTCGTTACCCAGCCGTAGCACGTGAAAATAACGTTCAAGGACGTGTAATTGTACAGTTTGTTGTTGAAAGAGACGGTTCACTTACAGATATTCACGTAGTACGCGGTTTAGGTAGCGGTACAGACGAAGAAGCAGTACGTGTATTGAAAGCTTCTCCGAAATGGAAACCAGGTATCCAAAACGGTAGACCTGTAAGGCAACAATACACCGTGCCAATCAGCTTTACCCTGCAAGATCAATAATAATCTTCATGTCATATCAAATTCATGATAAGCAAAAATCGCTCAAAAGGCGGTTTTTGCTTATTTTAGGAGCTACTACATTTGTTTTCATACTGGCCCTTGGCCTTATGATCATGTTTTGGGACAGAATGCCTCTAAATCTATCTAAAGTGCAGCGTATCCTTTTCGGATCGTTGGTAATAATCTATGCCATACTAAGATTTTCACGATTGTTTAAGAAAGATGATGCAAATGAATAATAGCATTAAGCTAATACTGCTAACGTTTGTCGCAATATTGTTATTCATAACATGTAAGCAAAAAGTTAACAGCTATAATGCCAATGACGATGAGCCCCACAAAGGCACTATCACCATAGCAGCAGACGAATCATTTAAACCAATTGTTGACGAAGAGGCGGCTGTTTTTACCGGTATTTATACGGAGGCAAAACCGAAGTTTAACTACCAGACGGAGAATGCTGTATTGCGTAGTTTCTTAAATGATAGTGTTAGGGTGGCTATTTTGTCGAGAGAATTGGACACAAATGAGGTAAGGATTTTGAAAAATCGTACCTTACCACCAGAAATATTGCCATTTGCAGTTGATGCAGTAGCGATAATTGTTAATAAAGCGTCAAATGATACGCTGATAACGGTAAGTGACATAAAAAATATGCTTGCCGGGAATACTAAAACAGACAAGAGTATCGTTTTTGATAATCCGAACTCAAGTTTGGTAAGATATTTGAAAGAGTTTACAGGGAGTAAAGAGTTGGTGCAAAAAAATATCTACGCGTTAAAATCTAACAAAGAAGTACTAAATTATGTTAACCAGCACGAGAACGCCATTGGCATTATCGGTTTCAGCTGGCTTAACGACCCTGATGCTGATTATGCTGCTGCCGCTAACAGCGTTAAAATTGTTGGCGTACGTAATGAAGCAAGTAAAGAATTTGCCAACGAGTACTTTAAACCTTCACAGACTACACTTGCTCTAAAGCAATATCCGCTAAGTCGCCGTTTGTACATTATTAACAGTACAGGCAAATTGGGCTTGGGTAGAGGGTTTGCGGATTTTATAACAAGCGAAAGGGGGCAGCGGATCATTTTAAAGTCGGGCTTATTGCCAGATTCGATACCGCAGCGATTAATTAATATTAAAAAGTAACTAACAAACTATAAATTAAGCCATGAAACTAATAAGTAAAGTAGCGTATGCCGCAGCGGGCTTGGTATTTATAGGTTCATCAGTTTTTGCGCAGAGTCTTGCCGACGCCAAAAAAGCTATTGACGCCGAACAATATCAAAAAGCTAAATCAATCTTAAAGAACCTTACCACTACACAACCTACAAAAGATGAGAATTTCTTTTATTTAGGTTGGGTATACACCATACAAGATTATGCAGATTCTGCCAAAGCAGTATTTAATCAAGGTGTTGCAGCTAACCCAAAATCAGCATTAAACTATGCAGGTTTAGGTGTGCTGGCGCATTTAGATAAAGATAACTCTGGTGCTACTCAAAATTTTGATAAAGCAACTTCAATGGCGGGAAAAGACAGCAAGCCATATTTATACATTGGTAAAGGTTATCTGTTATTAAATAACGGTGCAAAAGCAGTTTCTGCAGCAGATGCAAACGCGGCCATTGCTGTTTTGAACAAAGGCCTTGCTGCAAACCCTAAAGATGCTGATGTTAACATCGCCCTAGGTGATGCTTACCGCTCTCAATTAAAAAGCTCTGAGGCTTATAAATATTACTCAGATGCTACCAATATTAATCCTCAGTCTGCCCTTGCTAACGTAGAGATTGGTGTACTTTGGAAATTTGCCAACAACTTTGAAGATGCTGAAAAGCAATTCCAAAAGGCATTAAGCATCGACCCTAATTTCGGTCCTGCTTACCGTGAGTGGGCTGAAACTGATCTTCGTTGGGCTTTAACTGATCCAAAAATGGCGTCAGAAAAAGTAAAACAAGCTGCTGATCAATACCGTAAATATATCAGCTTAACGGATATGTCTACAGAGTCTCGCATGCGTTATGCCGACTTCCTGATCCAGGCTGGTGATTACAAAACATTGCAAACAGAAGCTGCTGCATTATCAGCGTCAGCTGGTTCAAACCTGCGTGTTTACCGTTACTTAGGCTATTCGGCTTATGAAAACGGTGACTATGCTGCCGGTTTAACTGCAATGAACAAATGGATTAGCCAGGCTGGTGAAAAACGTATCATCCCTCGTGACTACCTTTACTTAGGCCGTTTAGAGTTAAAATCAGGTCAGGATTCACTAGGTATCCAGGCTTTACGTAAAGCGTACCAGTTAGATTCAACTCAGACAGATGTTTTCGTTGAGATCGCTAAAAACTACTATGCTAAAAAGCAATATGCACAGGCAGGTGAGGCTTACAAAGTTTATACTGAAAAAACTAAAGCCCCTAAACTACAGGATTACCTGAACGAGGGCGTTAGCTACTACTATGCATATCAGGATGATTACTACAACACTAATCCTGCTATTAAAGCTAAAGCTGATACCAACATGCTTAACAATGCAGATTCTGCATTCAGCAAAATTCAGCAAAGAGCAACAACTCCAATTCCTGACGTAACTTTATTCCGTGCACGTATTGGTGAGTTGCGCGAAACCGACAGAAACAACATCAAAGGTTTTGCTAAGCCATACTACGAAGCTTATATTACCCAGGTTACTGCACGTGGTGTAAAAGACACTGAGAAGAAAAGCTTAGCAGAAGCTTACGCTTACATGGGTAACTTCTATCAGTTTAAAGAAAAGGATGCTGCGAAGGCTGACGATAACTTCACCAAGGCCCGCGATCTGGATCCAACAAATAAATCAGTCCAGGCTTACTTCGCTAAAAAAGGCGGAGCGCCGGCTAAAGGAAAATAAAAACAACATTCAGCTTAAAAGCTGAATAAAAAAAGACCTCTGCAAAAGAGGTCTTTTTTTATTTTATCTCATTGCTATATTTGCACCATGGAAGTACACAGTTTACCGGTTAATTATCTGCCGATTATATTTCAGATGCTTGTAGCCATCGGTTTTGTGGTAACAACAATGTTTGCTACCCACAAACTAGGCCCTAAGCGTAATACAAAAGATAAACTTACCCCATTTGAGTCGGGTATCGAAGTAGTTGGTAATGCGCGTACCCCTATCTCCATTAAATACTTTCTGGTAGCCATACTGTTTGTATTATTTGATGTGGAGGTAATTTTTATGTATCCATGGGCGGTAAACTTCCGCGATTTGGGTAAAGATGGCATGATCGAAATGTTCATTTTTATGGGTACACTGTTGCTTGGCTTTTTCTACATCCTCAAAAAGGGCGCTTTAGACTGGGAATAGGTTTAGATTGATTCTAAATACGCTTCGCTAAGCCCCACAGTGGCATTAGCAACGTAATTTATTTGTAATTTTGTGTATATCCGTTAAGCGGGTAACATATCTTTTTTGAGATAATTCAATGAGTGATATTAAAATAGTTGATGCGCCTGCGGGTGTAGAGGGGGCGGGGTTTTTCGCCACATCTCTTGATAAAGCCGTTGGTTTAGCACGTTCATATTCGCTTTGGCCTTTGCCATTTGCAACGTCATGCTGCGGTATCGAATTTATGGCCACTATGGCTTCACATTATGACCTTTCTCGTTTCGGCGCCGAGCGTTTAAGTTTCTCGCCGCGTCAGGCCGATTTGCTGATGGTTATGGGTACTATTTCTAAAAAAATGGCGCCTGTGCTTCGTCAGGTATACCTTCAAATGGCCGAACCCCGTTGGGTAATGGCTGTTGGTGCTTGTGCATCAAGCGGCGGTATATTTGATACTTACTCTGTTTTGCAAGGCATTGATGAGGTTATTCCGGTTGACGTTTATGTGCCAGGTTGCCCTCCGCGCCCCGAAGCTATTATCGATGGCTTCATGAATATTCAGAAATTGGTTCAAACAGAATCTTTACGCAGAAGAGATACGCCTGAGTACCAGGCTTTATTAGCTAAATACGGAATTTTATAATGGGTAAGATAACCAACGAAGAGCTGCTTCAAAAGTTAACTGCGCAATTTGGCGATAAAGTAGCCAATGCAACTGAGCCCTATGGTTTGCTTACTGTTGAAACAACACGCGAGCAAATTATTGATGTATTAGGCTGGTTAAAAGAAGATAAAGAATTACAGTTTATCTATTTAACAGATATTACTGCTATACACTACCCGGAGCAACAGGGCAAAGAGGTTGGCGTTATTTACCACGTGCATAGCCTGGTAAATAATATCCGCATCCGTGTTAAGTTGTTTTTGGCTGATGGTGATGTAAATACGCCTTCGGCAACGGTGCTTTGGCATGGCGCGAACTGGATGGAACGCGAAACGTATGATTTCTTTGGTGTTAACTTTACCGGTCACCCCGATTTACGCCGCATACTGAATGTGGATGATATGACGGTGTACCCAATGCGTAAAGAGTATCCGTTGGAAGATCCGAACAGGGTAGATAAAAAAGATTATTTTTTTGGAAGATAGAACGATGCAAGATTTTCCGGCATATACCGACACTAATTTACAAAGTGAGTTATCAACCCTAAACTTAGGGCCAACTCACCCCGCTACCCACGGCGTTTTCCAAAACGTTTTGCAGTTGGATGGTGAGCGTATTGTAAGCGGTGTTTCAACCATTGGTTATATACACCGTGCTTTTGAAAAAATAGCAGAACACAGGCCGTTTTATCAGATTACGCCACTTACCGACCGTTTAAACTATTGCTCGGCCCCGATTAACAATATGGGCTGGCATATGACGGTTGAGAAGCTGTTGGGTATCCAAACACCTAAACGTGTGGACTACCTGCGTATCATCATCATGGAACTTTCGCGTATTGCCGACCATATTATTTGTAATGGGGTATTGGGTGTTGATACCGGTGCCTTTACCGGTTTCCTTTACATGATGGAGCACCGCGAAGCCATTTATGAAATTTACGAGGAGGTTTGCGGATCGCGTTTGACAACTAACGTTGGCCGTATCGGTGGTTTCGAGCGTAACTTTAATGATATCGCTTTTGCCAAAACCCGTAAGTTTTTACAAGATTTCCCCAAAGCGTTAAACGAGTTTCAGAACTTGTTTAACCGTAACCGCATATTTGTTGATCGTACTAAAAACGTAGCGCCCGTTACCGCCGAAACTGCTTTAAGCTATAGCTGGAGCGGCCCGATCTTACGTGCTACCGGTGTTGACTACGATGTTAGAGCGATGAACCCATATTGCTCTTACGAAGATTTCGACTTTGAAGTTCCGGTAGGTACAACAGGCGATGTTTACGATCGATTCCTGGTACGTAACGAAGAAATGTGGCAGAGCTTGCGCATTATTGAGCAGGCCCTGGCTAAAGTAGAAAAAGAAGATCCAAATATATTCCACGCTGATGTGCCTGAGTTTTACCTGCCTCCAAAAGAGGAAGTGTACAACAATATGGAAGCATTGATCTATCACTTTAAAATAGTGATGGGCGAAATTGAAACTCCGGTTGGCGAAGTTTACCATAGTGTAGAAGGAACCAACGGCGAGCTTGGATTTTACCTGGTTAACGATGGCGGCCGCTCGCCTTACCGCCTGCACTTCCGCAGGCCAAGCTTCATCAACTATCAGATGTATGCACCAATGAGCCGCGGCATGATGCTGTCTGATGCCATTATTAACATGAGTAGTTTAAACATTATTGCCGGAGAGTTAGATGCTTAAAGTTGAACATACCCAGGAGCCTGTTGAATTTTCTGCCGATTTGCTGAGCAAATTTGCTGATAAGGTTAGCCGCTATCCGGAGGGTAAACAAAAGTCGGCTTTGTTGCCTATACTGCACGACGTACAGGCCGAATTAGGTTGGTTAAGTCCGGTGGCTATGGATAAAGTAGCTGCTTACTTAAATATTGAACCAATAGAGGTTTATGAGGTTGCTACCTTTTATACCATGTACTTATTGCGTCCGCAGGGTAAATATCTTTTAGAAGTTTGCCGTACCGGCCCATGCTGTTTAGTAGGTGCCGAGAAAATAATGGACCACCTAGAACAGAAATTAGGTGTTAAGGAAGGCGAAGTTACTGCCGACGGTTTATTTAGCTGGAGAGGCGTAGAGTGCCTTGCAGCCTGCGGCTTTGGCCCGGTGTTGCAGATTGGCCCTGAATATACTTTCTACGAAAATTTAACACCGGATTCGGTAGATCAGTTAATTAGTGATTTAACAGCAAAAGCTAATAACTAATGGCACGCAAATTATTACTTGAACATATAAACGTACCGGGCATCAATACTTATGATGTTTACCGCTCTAAAGGTGGTTACGCTTCTGTTGAAAAGGCTTTAAAAACCCTTTCGCCAGAGGATGTGGTAGAAGAGGTTAAAAAATCGGGTTTACGTGGCCGTGGTGGTGCGGGTTTCCCAACGGGTATGAAGTGGAGCTTTTTGGCTAAGCCAGAAGGTGTAGCACGCTACCTGGTTTGTAACGCCGACGAATCAGAACCAGGTACTTTTAAAGACCGTTATTTGATGACCTATATCCCTCACTTATTAATTGAGGGGATGATTGTTGCCAGCTATGCATTGGGCGCTAAAGTATCATACATCTACGTACGTGGTGAAATGATGCCGCAGATCCGCATACTGGAAAAGGCAATTGCTGAAGCTAAGAACGCCGGCTTTTTAGGTAAAAACATATTGGGTACAGGTTACGATCTGGAACTTTACGTTCAGCCAGGGGGCGGTGCTTATATATGCGGTGAAGAAACTGCACTGTTAGAATCATTGGAAGGCAAGCGTGGTAACCCACGTATTAAGCCACCTTTCCCGGCGATAGCTGGTTTGTATGGCTGCCCAACTGTGGTAAATAACGTAGAATCTATCGCTGCTGTTGTGCCGATTATTAACGATGGTGGCGACGAGTATGCGAAAATCGGTATTGGCCGTAGTACAGGTACTAAACTGATCTCTGCAGGTGGTAACGTTAAGAAACCAGGTGTATACGAGATTGACTTAGGTTTACCGGCCGAAGAGTTTTTATACTCCGATGAGTATTGTGGTGGTATTGCCAATGGCAAACGCTTAAAAGCGGTTGTTGCCGGTGGTTCATCAGTGCCAATTTTACCTGCTAACTTATTCTTAAAAACGATAAGCAACGAAGCTCGCTTAATGAGTTACGAATCATTATCAGACGGTGGTTTTGCTACCGGTACCATGATGGGTTCGGGCGGTTTTATCGCGTTCGACGAAGATCAGTGCATCGTTCGTAATACCTGGAATTTCACCCGTTTTTACAGCCACGAAAGTTGTGGACAATGTTCGCCTTGCCGTGAGGGTACCGGATGGATGGAGAAAGTTTTACATCGTTTAGAAAACGGCCACGGTAAAATGAGCGACATGGACCTACTGGTTGATGTTTCTAAGAAGATAGAGGGAAATACCATTTGTCCGCTGGGTGACGCAGCAGCTTGGCCTGTAGCCAGTGCGATCCGCCACTTCAGAGATGAATTTGAATGGCACGTTACCAATGCGGCAACAGCGGTAACACGTAACTATGGTATTGCGCATTATGCTGATCCGCTGGTTATTGCGGAGAAAGCAGGATAAGAGAAATACAGGCGTCATTGCGGGGAAGCCCCCTCTAAATCTCCCCCGATAGGGGAGACTTTTAAAAAAGGAGGCAACGCCCTCTCCTCCGGAGAGGGTTGGGTGAGGCTCTGAATGAAGTGATAGATATTATAAAGTTCTACAATGGAGTATCTGTTTGTTTACGGAACATTACTGAAGGACTTTAAGCATAAGGCAAGATTTCCGGTAGAGGAGCACTTGCAATTTATCAGCGAAGCAACCGTAAAAGGCGCTTTGTATGATTTAGGAAACTACCCCGGTTATGTTGAAGAACCAACCGGAGATGTGAAAGGTGAAATATACCTTGTTAGCGAAATAGATAAGGTATTTGAAATACTTGATGAATATGAAGGCTTGTTTGATAATGAGCCCGAATACATCAGGAAGAAGAAAGAGATAGAAATACCCAACGGCGAAACCATCGAAAGCTGGATATATATTTATCAGCAAGCGATTCGCCCGGAACATAAGAGAATAATGAACGGCGATTACCTCGCTTTTATTAGAAATAAAGGTTAATAATGTTTAAAGTAACAATAGACGGAATACCTGTTGAAGTAGAGCCGGGAACCACCATCCTGAATGCCGCAAGGCAGATCGGGGGCGACATCGTTCCACCGGCTATGTGCTACTACTCGAAACTGGAAGGCAGTGGCGGTAAATGCCGTACCTGTTTGGTTAAAGTGAGCAAAGGTTCTGAAAAAGACCCTCGCCCTATGCCAAAACTGGTAGCATCATGCCGTACCACGGTAATGGATGGCATGGAAGTGCAAAACATTACATCGCCCGAGGTTATCGAAGCACGTAAAGGTGTGGTAGAAATGTTGTTGATCAACCACCCGCTGGATTGCCCTGTTTGCGACCAGGCTGGCGAATGCCACCTGCAGGATCTGGGTTTTGAGCACGGTTCGGCCAAAACACGTTACGAATTTGATCGTCGTAAATTTGAGCGTATCGATATTGGCGATAAGATCCAGCTGCACATGACGCGTTGTATCCTTTGCTACCGTTGCGTTTTCACTGCCGATCAGATTACTGATAAACGTGTACACGGTATTTTAAACCGTGGTGATCATGCCGAGATCTCGACTTATATTCAACAAGCAGTTGATAACGATTTCTCTGGTAACGTAATTGACGTTTGCCCGGTAGGTGCATTAACCGACAAAACTTTCCGCTTTAAAAACAGGGTATGGTTTACCAAACCTGTAGAAGCACACCGCGATTGCGATCACGAAAAATGTAATGGTAAGGTTACTTTATGGTACAAAGGCGAGGATGTTATCCGCGTTACTGCCCGTAAAGATGTATATGGCGAGGTTGAGGAGTTTATCTGCAACACCTGCCGTTTTGATAAAAAGAAAACTGCTGATTGGGTTATTGAAGGCCCGCGTAAGGTTTCTCATAAATCGGTTATCAGCTCAAACCATTACGATACATTAAAGCCGCTGCCTGTGGTTAAAACTAATCCATTATTGCAGGAAGCGAATAAAGATCAATTTGAAAGGGAGACAAGACTATAATGGAACTTTTAGATATCGGTATAAAGTTTATACTTATTGTAGTGATCTTTTTGATCAGCCTGGTAGTTGCTATGTACTCTACCTACGCCGAGCGTAAAGTTGCTGCCTTTTTTCAGGATAGGGTAGGCCCAAACAGAGCTGGTCCTTGGGGTATTTTACAACCGTTAGCAGATGGTGGTAAAATGTTTATGAAAGAAGAGATTATCCCAACCCGTGCAAGTGGTTTATTGTTCATTGTTGGTCCATCGCTGGCCATCATGACGGCCTGTATCGGTTCTGCAGTTATTCCGTGGGGACAATCTTTACAATTTGGTTCCAGAACAGTTGATCTTCAGGTTACAGATATTAACGTTGGTATCCTTTACATTTTCGGTGTAGTATCTTTAGGTGTTTATGGTATCATGATCGGTGGCTGGGCTTCTAATAACAAGTATTCGTTATTAGGTGCTATCCGTGCCGCATCGCAAAATATCAGTTACGAGGTCTCTATGGGCTTATCTATCATTGCGCTTATTATGGTGTCGGGGTCGTTAAGTTTAAAAGATATCGCTGCACAGCAACATGGTTTTTGGGCTAATGGTTATTTCACCTGGAATTTCTTCAAGCAGCCACTAGGTTTCATCATCTTTATAGTATGTGCGTTTGCAGAAACCAACCGCAGCCCATTCGATTTACCGGAATGTGAAACCGAGTTGGTAGGTGGTTATCATACCGAATATTCATCGATGAAACTTGGTTTTTACCTGTTTGCAGAGTACATCAATATGTTCATTTCATCGGCAGTAATGGCTACGTTATATTTTGGTGGCTATAACTATCCTTTTATGGATTCGGTTGCTGCGTCGGTAGGCCCTAACGCTGCGGTTATACTAGGTGTAGTGTTGATGTTTGCTAAAGTATTCGGATTCATCTTCTTCTTTATGTGGGTTCGCTGGACTATCCCGCGTTTCCGCTACGATCAGTTGATGAACCTGGGCTGGCGCACCTTGATCCCATTGGCTATCTTTAATATTGTGTTGACAGGCCTTTTTATGACCTTTTTTAAATAGAACGGAACTAGGATAATGGAACCATTAAGTAATAAGCGAAAAGTACTTGACTTTAAACCACTCACGCTGCTGGAGAGATCATATCTGCCAGAGATTGCGAAGGGGTTGAGCATTACGATGAAGCATTTTTTTAAGAAGCCGGTAACCATCAGCTATCCTGAGCAAAAACGTGAGTTTTCTGAAAACTTCCGTGGCCAGCACTCGCTTAAACGCGATGAAGAAGGCAAGGAGCGTTGCACAGCTTGCGGCCTTTGCGCATTATCGTGCCCTGCAGAAGCCATCACCATGACGGCAGCCGAGCGCCAGCCGGGTGAAGAAAACCTGTACCGCGAAGAGAAATACGCTGCAGTTTACGAGATCAATATGTTGCGTTGCATCTTCTGCGGACTATGCGAAGAAGCTTGTCCTAAAGAGGCTATTTATCTGGACGGGGATATTGTACCTACGGATTTTTTAAGAAAAGACTTTATATACGGCAAAGACAAATTAGTTGAGCCACCATTAAATCAATAAAGAAGTTTTATACCTTTGCCCATCTTTTAAAATGAGCAAAGGTATTTTGTAATACATCATGAGTACATTTTACTTCATCGCATTTTTATCTATTTTCTTTTCACTGCTGGTAATTTTTGCAAAAAATCCGGTGCATAGTGTGTTGTATCTGATACTCACCTTTTTCACCTTTACCATCCATTACGTTTTATTAAACGCACAATTTTTGGCTGTAGTAAACTTTATCGTTTACATGGGGGCTATTATGGTGCTTTTCTTATTCGTGATGATGCTACTCAACCTTAATAAGGACGCCGAACCTGGCAAGCATTATTTGGTTAAGCTGGCCGGTGTAATTGCAGGTGGTTGTTTACTGGTAACCTTAGTTGGTACATTAAAGCTAACAGCAAAGTCAGACCCGGTTATATTGCAAAATGCTAATCTAGGTTTAGTTAAAAACTTAGGTAAAGTTTTATTCAACGAGTTTTTACTGCCGTTCGAGATATCATCTGTGTTGCTTTTATCAGCAATGGTAGGTGCGGTATTATTGGCTAAAAAAGAACAAAGAGCAACTGTATAATGGCAAACATCACAGAAACCATACAAACTGTTCCGCTTAATCATTACATCCTGTTAAGCGCAATTATTTTTTCTATCGGTGTAATCGGCGTATTAATCCGTCGTAACGCTATCGTAGTATTTATGTCGGTTGAGTTGATGCTTAACGCCGTAAACCTGTTACTTACTGCATTCTCTGTTTACAAGGGCGATGCATCAGGACAGGTATTCGTATTTTTCGTTATGGCACTGGCCGCAGCAGAAGTTGCTGTTGGGTTGGCTATCATCGTAATGATCTACAGAAATACGCACTCAACAGATATCAATGTGTTGAGCAGATTGAAATGGTAAGTTTTTGATTTCGAATTTCGTGCCCAAGGCTTTGGGTTTCGAATTTGATCTCAGTAAAATATACAATAAGGTTAAAAAGAAGACAACGTAAAAACGTATCACGTCTAACGTAAAACGTAAAAAACGTCCAACGTAAAACAATGAATAATTATCTCTGGCTTATTCCTTTACTGCCTCTTGCAGGATTTATTATTAACGGACTCGGCCGAAATGCTTTACCTAAAAATCTGATCGGTGCCATTGGTAGCCTGGTTATCCTCGTTGCCTTCGGTTTAAGTGTTGAAGCATTTTTACAAGTACAATCAACCGGTCACCCTATCGAAGTAAACATATTCACTTGGATTAAGGTTGGCAATTTCACCGTTCCATTTGCTTTCCTGGTAGATCAATTAAGCGCCATAATGCTATTGATCATCACTGGCGTAGGTTTCCTGATCCATTTATACTCTATAGGCTATATGCATGATGATGCAGGCTTCGGTAAGTTTTTCGCTTATCTAAACCTGTTCGTATTTTTTATGCTGCTGCTGGTTATGGGTTCTAACTACGTAGTAATGTTTATAGGTTGGGAAGGCGTAGGTTTATGCTCATACCTGCTTATCGGATTCTGGTTTACCAACGCCGATTATGCAGATGCTGCTAAAAAAGCCTTCGTTATGAACCGTATCGGCGACTTGGGTTTCCTGATCGCTATATTTTTAATGATCCATTACTTCGACAGTGTAAGCTTTAACGAAGTGTTTGCTAAGGTGCCAGGTTTACATGGTGCAAAGGTAACGCATGTGCTTACCCTGATCACCATGTTGTTATTTGTAGGTGCCACAGGTAAATCGGCGCAAATTCCATTGTTTACCTGGTTACCAGATGCGATGGCCGGCCCAACTCCGGTTTCGGCGCTGATCCACGCTGCTACCATGGTTACAGCAGGTATTTATATGATTGCACGCTCGCACGTAATGTTCGATCTGGCTCCGTTTACTACCAACATTGTTGCCATTATTGGTTTAGCAACTGCAGTATTTGCTGCGCTGATTGCATTGACTCAAACAGATATAAAAAAGGTACTGGCTTATTCAACCGTATCTCAATTAGGTTACATGTTTTTAGGTTTAGGCGTTGGCGCTTATACTGGCTCATTCTTCCACGTTATTACACACGCTTTCTTCAAAGCGTTGTTATTCCTTGGTGCAGGTTCTGTTATTCACGCGGTAAGCGGCGAGCAGGACATGCGTAAAATGGGTGGCCTTTACAAAAAACTGCCTATTACGTTCTGGACTATGCTGATGGGGACTATTGCCATATCAGGTATTCCTCCATTCTCAGGGTTCTTTTCTAAAGATGAAATTTTAGCACATACATACCAGTATAGCCCGATTATGTATTACATCGGTGTTATTACGGCTATGTTCACTTCGTTCTATATGTTCCGCATGTTGTTCCTTACTTTCTTCGGTAAGTTCAGAGGCACACACGAGCAAGAGCATCATTTACATGAGTCGCCGGCAACTATCACTATCCCGTTGATCGTGTTAGCTATTCTTTCGGTATTTGGCGGTGCCCTAAACATTCCGGCAATATTAGGAGGTCACGAGTGGTTAGCACACTGGTTAACTCCATTATTTGGCGAAGCTAAAGAAGGCGGCCACGAAGGCGGTATTCCAGAAATGGGACTAATGGCTATTTCTGTAGGTGCTGCGGTTATTGCATTGGTCTATGCTTATATCAAATATATCAGCAAGGCAGATATCCCTGTAGCGGATACAGAAGAGCGTCCGCTACTAACAGCATTATCATACCACAAATTTTATATCGACGAATTATATGATACGATTATCCGCAAGCCGCTTGATGCGATTTCGGTGTTCTTCTATAAAGTAGTTGATAAAATGGGTATCGACGGATTAGTGAATGGCTTGGGAAGCGGTACCGTAGAATCGAGCAAAGGTTTGCGTTTATTGCAGACTGGTAATGTCGGTTTCTACATATTTATGATGGTGATAGGTATTATTGCCGTATTGGTTTATAGTTTAAAATTTTAGCCACAAGCGTTACAATTAGGAAATGACGGTTCTTATATTACTTTTTCTACCACTTGTTGCAGCACTTGCCGTGTTGCTGTTTAAAAACGAAACAGCAAAGCATGCGGCGCTTTTGTTTTCTGTTATTGAGCTTGGGCTTGCTGTTTTCTTTATTACCAAATTTGTACCCAATGCAAGCACCCAATTTGCTGTAGACTATCCGTGGATACCTAAACTGGGTATTTATTTCACGGCGGGTATAGATGGTATTAGCATGGTTATGGTATTATTAAATACCTTACTGGTACCAATTATCATTTTAGCATCTTATAACCATAACCATAAAAATGCCAACGCATTTTATGCGCTTATTTTGTTTATGCAAAGCGCCATGCTGGTTGTATTTACAGCGTTAGACGGTTTCTTGTTCTACGTAAGCTGGGAAGCAGCCCTGTTGCCAATTTATTTTATCTGTGCGCTTTGGGGCGGCGAGAACCGCATCAAAATTACCATCAAGTTTTTCATTTATACTTTCGCGGGCTCGTTGTTTATGTTGTTAGGCATTATCTACCTGCACCTACAAACGCCTGCACGTACTTATGATATTCAAGACTTTTATGGCCTTACCCTTTCTTTAAAACAACAGAGCTGGGTGTTTTGGGCGTTTTTCTTAGCGTTTGCTATCAAGATGCCGGTATTTCCTTTCCATACCTGGCAGCCGGATACATATACCGAAGCGCCTACAGCAGGTACCATGTTATTATCGGGTATTATGCTGAAGATGGGTGTGTATGGCGCTATCCGCTGGATGATCCCTGTTGTGCCCCTTGGTTTCGACCACTGGCAATACGTGGTGATCACTTTAGCTGTTATAGGCATCGTGTATGCTTCACTAATTGCCTTTAACCAAAAAGACGGTAAACGTTTAATCGCATATTCGTCAATCGCTCACGTAGGCTTAATTGCCGCAGGTGTTTTTGCCTGGACAATGAGCGGCGTACAAGGTGCTATGATCCAGATGCTGAACCACGGTATCAACGTAGTGGGTATGTTCTTCATTATGGATATCATCAGCCGCAGGTTAAAAACGCGCGACCTGAACGAGATGGGCGGCATAGCGAAGGTTGCTCCGCAATTTGCCATCGCGTTCCTGATCATTGTATTAGGTACGGTAGCATTACCTTTAACTAATGGTTTCATCGGTGAGTTTTTACTGTTGAACAGTATGTATGAGTATAACATCTGGCTGGCTGCGTCTGCTGGTTTAACCATCATATTGGGTGCGGTTTATATGCTCCGTATGTACAAGAAGGTGATGCAAGGTGAAACCAATGCACTTACCCTACTTTTTACCGACATTACCGGTACCGAGAAATTGGTGTTGGGTATTATATGTGTTTTGATTGTTTTCCTTGGTGTATTCCCGAATATTGTGATGCACCTTTCTGATGCTTCGGTTAAAGAACTGGTACAATCTGTTAATGATAAAATTTTACGGGCAGGCAAATATTAATAGCCAAAGCCACGACATAATTATTTAGCGAAGAGTTTAAAAAATGAATACCTTAATACTGATATCTGTCTTACCTATAGTACTGTTGTATTTGGGCTTATACAAAGCTAAAAATGCTTTACTACCGGTTACTGTTATTGGTTTATTAGTAGCTGCCGGCTTGGCCGTGGCTCAATGGAACAGCAATGCACAGCCTATTTATCATGACATGATGTTGTTCGATCGTTATGCGATCGCCTTCTCTGTGATAACTATTGTTTCTACTATATTGATCGTGTTATTGTCGAAAGGCTTTTTCGAAAGAATCAGCGAGCACGTAGCCGAGTACTATGCTATTATGTTATTTGCATTGGCGGGTATTGTGGTTATGGTATCATACTACAACCTAGTAATGCTGTTTATCGGTATCGAGATCATGTCGGTAAGCTTGTACATATTGGCAGGTATCAGAAAGCGTGATGTGGCATCGAACGAAGCTTCATTAAAATACTTCCTGATGGGAGCTTTCTCGACGGGCTTCTTATTGTTTGGTATCGCATTATTATACGGAGCTTCAGGTTCATTCAACCTGGCAGTTATCCGCGACTATACTTTAACTCACCCGCGTAACATCGATCCGCTGTTTTACGTTGGTATCCTGATGATTATTGTAGGCCTTTGCTTTAAGCTTGGTGCTGCACCTTTCCACTTCTGGACCCCAGACGTGTACGAAGGTTCGCCATCGTTGATTACTGCATTTATGTCTACCGTAGTTAAAACTGCTGGTATTGCCGCGTTCCTGAGACTATTCTCTGCTTGTTTTGCGAGTATTGCCGATTTCTGGATGCCGGTATTATTGGTAATCACAGTTGTTACTTTATTCATCGGTAACATCACCGCGTTGTATCAGCATAGCTTTAAACGTATGCTGGCTTACTCGAGCATCTCGCATGCAGGTTACCTGTTATTCGCTATCGTAGCTTTGGGTACTGCTTCTGCTAACTCGGTGTTTATGTATGCTACAGCATATTCAATTGCATCTATCATCGCCTTTGGCGTATTAATATTAGTTCAGCAGCAATCCGGCAGCGATGATTTCGATAGCTTTAACGGTTTGGGTAAAAGCAATCCATTCCTGGCCTTTGTGTTAACTATCGCTATGCTTTCATTAGCTGGTATTCCGTTAACTGCTGGTTTTATAGGTAAGTTCTTTATGTTCTCGGGCGCAATATCGCGCTACCATATCTGGTTGGTTGTTATAGCTGTTATTAACGCTATTATCAGCATTTACTATTACTTTAAGGTTATCATAGCCATGTACTTCCGTAACACCGCGGAGCGTGTTGCTTTGGCTGTACCAGGCTACTTCGGTTTTGTGTTAGGCTTATCGGCATTTGTAACCATTCTTATAGGTATTTATCCGGGTATTATTTCCAACTTCATTTAATCTGGGCTATACTTCATTTTAATATAATATTTGTAGTTTTACGAATATTGTGAATGGAAAGCTTTTGGGATCACCTGCATAATATTACCGATGCTAAATCTATTATAAGCCAGGGGGGCTTTTACCTCTTGCTTGTTGTTGTATTTGCTGAGACAGGATTGTTTTTCGGTTTCTTTTTACCGGGGGATTATCTGCTATTTATGGCAGGGCTGCTATGCGCCACAGGAGCTTTCGACGTGCCTGTGTTCACATTGGTATCGTCGTTAATTATAGCAGGCATATTAGGTAATTACATGGGCTACTGGTTTGGTTATCGAACAGGCCCGCTTGTTTTTAATAAAGATGATTCGATCTTTTTTAAAAAGCGGTATATTGTAATGGCCGAAAAATTCTATGAAAAATACGGAGGAATGGCACTTATATTGGGAAGGTTTTTTCCAATAATCAGAACTTTTGCTCCTATCTTTGCAGGTGTTGTGAAGGTTAAGTTCCGAAAATTTAGCTTATACAACATTATAGGCAGTATAGCGTGGGTTTGTACCTTAACATTGTCAGGATATTTTTTAGGTAAAAAATATCCCCAATTAAAAGATTATCTTCAGTATATTATACTGGCATTAATAATAATTACAACAATTCCGCTAGTTATTGCTTTTTTCAAAAAAACACTATCTAAAAACGAAACATAAGTTAAATCATCACTTTACATCAATAATGAGTACACAACATCCCTGGCACCAGGTTTCTACAGGCGAAAATGTTCCTGAAGTAGTTAATGCAATCATCGAGATCCCTAAAGGATCCAAAGCTAAATATGAGATAGATAAAGAATCAGGCTTGTTGAAACTTGATCGTGTTTTATTCTCTTCTGTAATGTATCCTGCTAACTACGGTTTTATCCCGCAAACTTATTGCGATGATAAAGATCCGTTGGATATATTGGTTTTATGTTCTGTTGACGTGTTCCCAATGTCTATTATCGAGGCTAAGGTTATCGGTGTAATGCACATGGTGGATAATGGCGAGCAGGATGATAAAATTATCGCCGTTGCTAAAAACGACATGTCTGTTAATTACATCAACGACTTGAATGAGCTGCCTCCGCACGCTATGAAAGAGATAGTTCGTTTCTTCCAGGATTATAAGAAACTGGAGGGCAAAAACGTTACCATTGAGCATCTGCTAGGCCGACGTTACGCCCATAAAGTAATTGCTGAAAGTTTGGAGCTTTATACTTCTACTTTCCCCGAGTACCAACAATAATACTGAATGGACCCTGCCAATATAGACATAAACGGTTTTCATATATTTTTAACCATATTTCTGGTTCTCCTCAACGGTTTCTTTGTAGCCGCAGAGTTCGCAATAGTGCGGGTTAGAGGGTCGCAGATAGAAATACAAGCCAAAGCAGGTAGCCAGATGGCTAAAGTTGCCCGCGGCATAATGCATAATCTGGATGGATACCTGGCTGCTACGCAGCTGGGTATCACCATTGCCTCTCTGGGCTTAGGTTGGGCCGGCGAATCTGTCGTGACCAATATAATGCTCAATCTCTTCAAGTTTTTCGGCTTAGAAATTACCTCGTCATTTATTATCAGCACAAGTCACGTTGTCGCGTTTATTGCTATTACGTTTCTGCATATCGTATTTGGTGAGCTGGCTCCAAAAACACTGGCTATACAACGTTCGGTACGTACTGCCATGGCGGTATCTTTACCGCTACGCTTTTTCTACGTAGTGTTCAGGCCAGCTATTTGGGTGTTAAATACCTTTGCCAACTTCATTCTGAGCATTTTTGGTGTGAAGGCTATACATGGCGAAGATGCACATCACAGTTCCGAAGAACTGCAATATATTTTGGAGCAAGGTAAAGAAAGCGGCGCAATCGATTCGTCTGAGCACGAACTGATCAAAAACGTTTTTGATTTTAACGAGCGCGTTGTAAAAAATATCATGGTTCCGCGTACCAAGATATCCGGTATAGATCTGGATACTACTCCTGCCGAATTATTGGAGACCTTAATTACCGAAGGTTATTCGCGTATGCCTGTTTATGATGATACCATAGATAAGATTATTGGTATTGTGCATGCTAAGGACATTTTACCCCTGCTGGCACGCCAGGAGGAGATTTCTTTAAAGAACATTATCCGCAAGCCATACTTTATTCCCGAAACTAAACGTATCAGCGATTTAATGGCCGAGTTGCAACAAAAACGTATTCAGATAGCCATTGTGTTGGACGAGTTTGGCGGTACTGCCGGTATGGTTACCCTGGAGGACATTGTTGAAGAACTAGTGGGTGAGATACAGGACGAATACGACGAGGAAAAGCCTATCGTAGAAAAGGTAAACGATCGCGAATTTATAGTGAACGCCTTGGCTCCCATATATGACGTAAACGAACAGTTACCGCACGATTTGCCGGAGGATGGCGATTTCGATACGGTATCGGGCTGGTTAGGCCATATTTTTGGTAAGATCCCAGATGTTGGCGAGCAGAAAGAAGCTAACGGTTATAATATTACGGTACTGAGAAAATCAGACCAGAACATCGAATCGGTTAAGCTGGAATTGTTGCTTAACGAGGAAGATACTGTGGATTTGCACTAAACTTGATGCACTATGCACCTGTTTTACACACCCGATCTGGTAGCTGGGCAATCGCACTACCAGCTAAATGAAGAAGAAAGTAAGCATTGCATCCGTGTGCTCCGTTTGGAGAAAGACGCACAGGTGCAACTGATAGACGGTAGGGGCGGATTATATACAGCTACTATTGTAGATCCGCATCCTAAACGTACTTTGCTGGGTATTACAACATCTTCACAGGAATACCAAAAGCGAAATCATTATCTGCACATAGCGGTTGCTCCTACTAAAAATATCGAACGTATAGAGTGGTTTCTGGAGAAAGCTACGGAAATTGGTATTGATGAGATTTCGTTAATCATCTGCCAACGATCGGAACGAAAGGAAGCCAAGGTAGATCGTTTGAATAAAATTATTACGGCAGCCGTTAAACAATCGTTAAAGGCTTATCACCCAATATTGAACGAAGCTATAGCGTTACCCAAATTGCTGAGCAAGCCCTTCACCGGGCAAAAGTTTATAGCCCATTGCGAGCCGGGTGATAAGATCGACCTGAAATCGGCCATAGAGCCAAACGGAAATTACCTGGTATTGATAGGACCCGAAGGTGATTTTACCCCACATGAAATAGATGAAGCTTTAAAAAGTGATTTTAAACCCATAACTTTAGGAGATAGCAGGTTGCGTACCGAAACCGCTGCACTTGAAGCCTGCTTTGAAATTAACTTTTTAAACCGCTAATGAAAATAAGGTTAAGCATTATTGTAATAGGACTGGGTCTATTGGTGTGTAGTTTTACGAAACCTGCCTATCGACTGGCCCGCTTAAAGTATAATGGCGGTGGTGACTGGTATGGCGATCGGACTGCACTAACTAACCTTATTAAATTTTGCAACAGTAATCTGCACACCAATTTCGAGGCCGAAGAAGAGACGGTAGAGGTTGGTAGTGCCCAGCTTTTTAATTATCCATTTGTTTTTATGACAGGCCATGGCAACGTGGTATTCTCCGATCAGGAAGTGCGTAACCTCCGCAAATATTTAACTGGTGGAGGCTTTCTGCATATTTGCGATAACTACGGGTTGGATCAGTTTATTCGTCCGCAGATGAAAAAGGTTTTTCCTGAGCTTGATTTTTTGGAGTTGCCGTTGAATCATCCCATCTATCACCAGAAATATGATTTCCCTAACGGATTGCCTAAAGTTCATGAGCACGATAATAAACGGGCGCAAGGTTTCGGGTTAATCTACAAAGGCCGAGTAGTTTGTTTTTACGACTATCAGTGCGATTTAGGCAACGGCTGGGAGGATTATGGAACCTACGCCGGCGATGCGCAGGAAACCCGCCAAAAAGCCCTTAAAATGGGTGCTAACTTAGTTCAGTATGCGCTAATACAATAAAGCTATATGTATCAGATAAAAGTAAACAATAAACAAGACTTTTCTGCCGATCGTAAAAACGGTGCACTGACTATAAACGGACTACCAATTGAGGCCGACGTTGCGAAGATTGGCCCTTCGGTATACCATATACTTCATAACAATTTGTCTTACGAAGCAGAGGTTGTGAGCTTTGATCCGGTTGCTAAAACAGCGGAGATTAAAGTAAATGGAAATTTATATTCCATTACATCTAAAGATCAATTTGACATTTTGTTAGAGCAGCTGGGTTTAAATCATCTAAATAGTGGTATAGTTGGCGATCTTAAAGCACCTATGCCTGGTCTGGTTTTAAAGGTATTTGTAAAAGACGGTGATACACTGCAAAAAGGAGATAGCCTCTTTGTACTGGAGGCAATGAAGATGGAAAACATTATTAAAGCTCCCGCAGATGCAACTGTAAAATCTGTAAAAATTGCGGCGGGAGATAAAGTAGAAAAGGGGCAGGTGCTGATAACTTTCTAATCTGCCTGATGCTATAAAAGGCTATAAAAAGCGAAAGGCCGTTCAATACTGAACGGCCTTTCGCTTTTATGTTGTTAGCTTATTTAGCTTTTGTTTTGTAAGGTTTTGGCTTGCGCTCAACAAAGTGAGGGCGGCTGTCTGGGTGAATTTCAGTTGCACCAACCATAGTCATTGCGCAACGGAAACCAACTTCGGCACTAGCGTCATCCTCATTCATAAAACGACGGGTAGCTGGGTTTAACCATAAAGCCCTGTCATTCCACGAACCACCTTTGTACACTTTTGAGTGGTCGTTAACCAGCGTAGTAACTCCGTATAATACACTGCTGGTAGAGTCTTCAAAACCTCTTGCATCCGGGTTGTATGGTTTACCCGCAGCGGCAGATTTAATTTCGCCATTTGCAGCAACTGCAGCAGGAGTAGTAGTGGCGGCTGGCGTGCCAGCAGGCGGCGCTGCTGCAATACCAGCTGGTAAAGCGTTAGCGTTATTAACTGTTGCAGCTTGTTGTTGCTCAACACTAAGCTCGCTCCATTTTTTCTTTTTGCCTGCTTTTGCAGGATCCTTAATAGGGCGGCCGTATTTGTCTTTAGCTAATAAGCCTTTTTCGGCATCAGCCATACGTTTGTCTTTAAACTCGTTACCACGGAACGGGTTAAAATCATCTACATCCTCAAAAGACATTTGACGATAAGTATCAGCAGTCCACTCATTAACGTTACCAGCCATGTTAAACAAGCCGAAATCGTTTGGTACATATGATCTAACCGGAGCAGTAATATCGGCTTTATCATTCAGGTAACCACCAACACCCATATTGTCACCATCACCACGTTTAAAGTTAGCTAAGATCAAACCGCGGGTTCTTCTTTTGGCAGAGCGAACGCCCATGCCATTCCAAGGGTACATTTTACCGTCGGTAATATTTTCGTTTTCAGTGTTACCGATAAGGCCTAAAGCAGCATATTCCCATTCAGCTTCCGATGGTAAACGGTAAGCTTGTTTTAGGATACCGTCTTCCATGCTCACAGGGCGTGTAGGCTTGCCTTTGCTGCCTTGTGCCGGTTTAGCATTAGGGTTCAAGTCTGGCATCATCTTTTTACCATCAATGCCTGCTCCTTTATATTGTCCGTTTAAATAAATATCCGTGTTAAATGGCTCTTTGCTGCCACCAGCTGCAGTTGCGCCACCAGCAGGTGCTTTTTTACCCCCGCCTTTGCCCGAAGCATCTTTCCATGTAGCCAGCTTGCCGCTTTCACGTAAAATATTTTCGTTCATACGGTCGGTACGCCAGATGCAGTAGTCTTGAGCCTGATCCCAGGTAACACCTACTACGGGATAATCCTGAAAAGAAGGGTGTCTCAGGTAGTTGTCAACATAAGGCTCGTTGTAAGATAGCGGGCTGCGCCATACCAAAGTATCGGGCAGTGCATTGTAATATAGTTCTCTATCACCAGGATAGTTGATATTTAACCAATGTAAATACTCTAACCAATCCACGTTGGCAACTTCGGTATCATCCATGTAGAATGAAGGAACTGTTACACGGCGACGTACGTTATTGTAATCGTAAGTAACATCTTGATCGGCGCTACCACCCAGTACAAATGTACCACCTTCAATTGGTACTAAACCGGGTCCCGGGGCGGGGTGAGTTTTAGCAAATACCTGGAAACCTCCATTGTATTTATCGTTGTAACGCATACCTGTTTTTGCAGATTGAGGATGCTTGCTGCAACTGCTTAGCATTGCACCCATTCCCAATATCACAACTGCGCACCAAGTAAAATTTCTAGTCATATCGTACATGTAGTTATCAGAATGTAAATATAATTATTTTTTAAATATCTAATTCGCAAATTTATTGACAGACGTTCAAAAAAGAAGTCCAATCATTAAGCTTTTTACGGCAAAATAGAACTTGAGTTACAATTATTTATGTAAAAGTGTTGTAATTAGTTTTGTTGCTTATTGTTTAACTGACAGAATAACAATATTATTGTCCTGCTAGCCCCAAAACAGTAGTTAATTTTGAAAAAGCAGTTGTTGCCGAAACTAACAGGTATAGTGCTAATATTTAGTTTATTAGCGCCATTTGAATCCCTTGCCCAGGTTATAGGCCGAGGTGGAACTAACACTAACGGGAGTAATTCCGGCGCTATTGTTACAGGCGTTCCGTTTTTAAATATTGGCCCCGATTCACGTTCGGGCGCACTTGGCGATGCAGGAGTTGCGCTATCGCCCGATGTAAATGCAAGCTTCTGGAACCCGTCTAAACTTGCCTTTTTAGAAAGCAATAATGCGCTCGGTATTTCGTACAGCCCATGGTTGCATAAGCTGGTGCCTGATGTAAGCCTTTCTTATTTAAGCTATGCCCATAAATTGGACGATAGAAATACCATTGGTGCCTCTTTGCGGTATTTTAATTTAGGATCTATTCAATTGGTTGATGAAAGCCAGCAGGACCTGGGTACTTATACGCCCAATGAGTTTTCTGTAGATGGAACATTTGCGCGTAAGTTTGGTAAAGAGTTTTCGTTGGGATTAACGCTGCGATATATACATTCCAATTTATACAACGGTACTTTTTCCGCAGGGCAGCAAACAAACTCGGTTAATGATATCGCTACGGACGTATCTTTCTTTTATCAGCATCCCGGCGAAGAGTTGGGCAAACCATCATTGTTTGCCTTTGGCGCCAACATATCCAATATTGGGCCAAGTATAAGCTACACCAACAACGGTGATAAATATTATCTGCCTACTAATTTAAAAGTCGGTATTGCCAATACGTTAAATATCGACGAATATAGCCAGCTAACTTTTGCATTTGATATTAATAAATTATTGGTACCCACCACTAAGTATGATGCCCAGGGCAATATAACCTCGGGTAATAAATCTGTACCTGCTGCCGTATTTGGATCATTTAGTGATGCACCGGGCGGTTTTAGCGAAGAAATGAAAGAAATAAGTTACTCGCCAGGCTTGGAGTACTGGTATAATAAACAATTTGCTTTGCGTGCTGGGTATTTCTACGAAAACCCAAGCAAAGGAAACCGGCAGTACCTAACCCTGGGTGCCGGTCTTAAATATGATATTTTCGATCTGGACTTTGCTTATCTTGCTGCCAGTCAGCAAAAAAGTCCGTTGGCCAATACCCTTCGTTTTTCGGTGTTGATCAATTTCCAATCGGGTAAACCAAAAACCAAATGAGTAAGATACGTGTAGGATTTGGGTTTGATGTACATCAACTTAAAGAAAATCATCCTTTTATTGTTGGCGGTGTTCATTTAGAGCATCATTCGGGGGCATTTGGCCACTCGGACGCCGACGTGTTATTGCATGCGATATGCGATGCCCTGCTTGGCGCAGCAAACCTGCGTGATATTGGCTATCACTTCTCTAACAAAGACGAGCGCTGGCGTGGAATCAGCAGCCTGGTGTTATTGGAGCATGTAGTTGTACTGTTGCAAGAGAAAGGTTGGTCTATAGGTAACATCGACGCCATGATATGCCTCGAGGCACCAAAGATTAATCCGCACGTACCTGATATGAAAGTTAATATCGCCAAGGCCGCAGGCATCAGTGAAGAAGATATCTCTATCAAAGCAACTACTAATGAGCAGTTGGGCTTTATTGGCAGGGAAGAGGGTGTAGTTGCTTACGCAGTTTGCCTGATAGAAAAATAATAAGAAAGAAACTACTGCTATTCTTTAGCAGTAGTCTCTTTTACACTTACATTACCGGTACGTTTTAGTACGCCCCATCCACTTAACTCGCCTTTTACGGCTTTACGCATCGATTTAAACAACACGTAATACATCAGCTGTCGCCAGATGAAACGTTGCGGAATAATGTATATCAGTTTTTTGTAGTCTTCTTTCTCCATCCAGAAGGCGATAGCAGATACAATACAATCCAACACAATAAATGCGCAGTAATAGAAAAGTATCTTACCCGGTTTATCGCTAAATAAACCGATTATCATCAGCAAATCTGCCAGCGGCGAGAATAGTGGCAACACAATCTGGAATATCAAAATGTTAGGCATGCCAACCATACCGAAGAATTTATATTTCTTATTGAACAGCGCATCGCGGTTTTTCCAGAAACTTTGTATTACGCCAAAGCTCCAGCGGAAACGTTGTTTTAACAGTGCGCCTAACTGTTCAGGTGCTTCGGTATACGCAACGGCTTCGGCACAATTTTTAACAATGTAACCTTGTTTCAGTATGCGCATGGTTAAATCGCAATCTTCGGCAAGGGTATCATAAGTAAAGCCACCTGCTTTAAATATTGCTTCCTTACGGAAAGCCCCAATTGCGCCCGGGACTACGGTGATGCTATTCAGTAAGTCAAACGCGCGACGATCCATATTTTGAGCCGTAATGTACTCGATAGACTGCCAGCGGGTAATCAAATTGTTTTCGTTACCAACCTTTACTGTACCAGCCACAGCGCCGATCTCATCATCCGTGAAATACGTCATGAGGTGGAAGATTGCATCTTCTTTTAGCTGGGTATCTGCATCGATACAAACCACAAAATCGTGATTAGAGCGGTCTATACCGAAGTTCAAGGCAGATGCTTTACCGCCGTTAGGTTTGGTTAATACTTTAACCAAAGGATGGTTGCCATAAGCGGCGTCAACTACTGCAAATGTTGCATCTTTAGATCCGTCGTCTACAAAAATAATTTCCAGCGACGGGTACTGCAGATTTAATAAGCTCTCGATTGTTTTGATAGCCGTAACCTCTTCATTATATGCCGGAACAATGATGCTCACCGGTTGAAGTTTCGGGTTAGCTAACCTTGCAGGAGTTGATTTTTTATCTTCACTATACTGCCTCAACGCCAATATACCGATCATCAGAATACGGCCCATTGCCAGGAATATGGCCGTAAAGAACAAGTACATGATAAACCAGTTGCCCAAAAAGTAGCCTACTATAAAAATGTTATACAAGCTGCCGGTAATACCACTGTTGGCATCGTCCTTAATTGGCGGCATCAGGTCGTCTTTGGTTTTATGCAGCACGTCGGCTATGGTTGTAAATTGATAGCCGTGCGATTTAAAGTAATGAATAATGGCTGGAAGTGCCTTAACTGTTTCCTCTCGCGTATCCCCTCCGGCATCGTGCAGCAATATCATCGAGCCCTTATCGTGATACCTGATGGTACGTGCAATAATACTATCGGCAGTTACACCAGGCTGCCAATCCCATGGATCGATAGATTCGCCGATGTTGATATAGCTTTGGCGGCGGCTTTCTGCAACCGGGATAACCTCGGCCAAGGTAGTAGGCTCGGCATCGGCGTTAAAAGGTGGGCGGAACAGAATTGTGCTTCTCCCGGTAACCGATTCTATTAAGCGCCTGGTCGCGTTTAACTCGAGGTTTACGCGCTGGATACTTACGGTAGAAATATCGGGGTGGAAGAAGGTGTGGTTACCAATCTCGTAACCCTCATCAAATTCGCGCCGCAAAATTGGTATATTCTTTTCGGCCATTACCCCTACTACGAAGAAGGCTGCCGGAACATTTTCTTTCTTTAAAATATCTAGAATGCGCGGTGTGTAATCCGGATCGGGACCATCATCAAAAGTTAACACCACTTTTTTAGGCGAATAACCATAGCGCCTGATCACATATTTGGTAGGCAGCTTAATATAGGTCTGATTGGTGATCACGAAGTTGGTGCTATCCATTTTTACATCAATGGAACCAGTGCGTGGGGTGGTTATGAGATCCAGTACTTCACCATCGCCATCGTAATCAATTTTATCATTTAAACCAACTGTGCTTAAGCGTTTAACATCTACCCCGGTTTTACGCAATGAATCTATCGATAGGTTTTTTTGGAAGAAGGTCCACAAGCGCGGATCTTCTGCCCCCAGACGCCAAAGGGCAACACCTCCGGTAGCCCAATCATCGGCCATACGGATAATGTTGAAATTGGTAGCTGCATCGGTAAAGTAAATGGTATGCGGCAAGCTGTCTTTATCAAAATACTGATAATGCAGGTTGGCCGAAGCAGGGTCGTAAATAACTTTTTTGTTATTTTCTTGCGCCGTGCTGATAGCCTGTTGATATCCGATTGACTTACCTACACTGTTCTCCGTCCAATCGTAACCGCCACCGGCAACGGTTAAGATTATCTTCTCGCTGGGGACGATGCTGCAAACCCTGTCGAGAATTTCTTCAACCCAGTGCTGGTGCGAAATATCACCCGCATTGCTCTGTTCGTTATGCTGATCGAAAGCCATAACGAATATGTAATCATTAAATTTCTGGATTTTTTTAAGGTCGTACTGCTCGTCGTCGGGAATAACGTTTTGGGTAACTAAGAAACCTTTACTGTGCAGGGTGCTATAAAGTTCTTCCTCAAAAGCATTATACTGAGGCGTATTACGGTCTTGTATATCGTCGAACGCCAAGTTAATACCCTTAAGATTGTATTTGGTAAGGTTTTTAATAATGCTGTTGATGAAAACAGTGCGCAGTTGCTTGCTTTTGGTGATACGGACTACGTCGTCCCTGTCGAAAGCACCGCTAACGTTATTAAAGTTAATGTAGTTACTTAGGGAGACGACAATAGGTTTGTGATACTTCTTATTCAGATTTAACAAACCCGTATCCATTTTGGCGGTAATGGTATCGTTATTCGGCGTTACCGAAAAGCCTTCGGTTACCACCATGTCCAGTTTACCCAGGTGGTCTACCAGCGAGTTATAGGCCTGGGGTTCCCAGGGGCGATAAAAACCTGCATTGATACGGTCTTTATTGTTGGGGTGGGTAATCTGGTGCTGCCTGCGTGCACGGGCTAAAGCCTGTATTTCTGCCTTCTCAATCTTAAAATCTTTATATCGTTTTGATCTTTTAAGCTGATCTAACTCTTCCTTACTGAATTTTTTAGGCGCAGGCGCTAAATTTGGTAAGGTTGGATACTGTTTTGAAGTGATGGTAATAGCTGCAGCTACTACGGCGGCGGCCAGAATAATAATTATAGCACGGCTTAACCATTTAAAACGGTTCCAGCGTTTGGGAGTATCAGATTGAAATATTTGCCTATTAGCCATTAATTGGATAAACTTTAAACAAAATTAAAAGTTTGCTATGAAGGTTGTATGAAATGAAAAAAGCCGATGTAATATACAGCTTATTCGGGTTTGATATTAGAAAAATCAACGCCGCATTTGCAGTTAGAACCGCAAGCCTTCTTGGCTGTAAGACTTCTGTACATCATTCTGCCTACATAAAACAGAGCGGCTGCGAAAAGTATTACGATAATGATTGTTTGAACCATGGTGCAAAAATACAATAATATTAAGTACGTAAATAACATTAAGTTATTATTGATACATGGATGATAATGTAAGCTCCCGGACTATTTTGGCATTATTGGCTTATAAATATAAAGTTGGTTTCTTCCTGATCTTTAAAATCAACAAGGGCTTTGTTCTCAAATACCTTTACAGCGTAGCCAAGTTCTTTAAGATAGTTCATTACCAGGGGGCGCATTTCGTTATCCCATAGTTCGCAGTAAATAACCGGTTTATGCCTGGTTAATAATTGTTGCCCGCCCTTAAGTACATAGTATTCGAAGTTTTCGACATCTATTTTAATGCCTGCAATTTTTTCTGCCGATTGTAAATAATCCAAATCGTCCAGCTTTTTTACGGGTACGGTGATAATCTCGCCTTCGTCTGGACTGTCGGTTGCTTCATTATACATATGGCAAAGCCCTTGCATTTTAACGCCATTTATAATAGGGATCACCATTTTCAGTTCGCCGGGCGCATCGGCTAAGCCGATTTCGTGCAGTACCACATTTTTAAGTTTAAAGTGTTTGATAACACGCTTTAACGCACTAATATTCGGTGGAACGGGTTCGAAAGAGTGTAGCGTTAAGGATGGAAATTTCTTAGCCATCGGCACAGATGTGATACCAATATTGGCGCCGATATCCAGCAATGTTGTGCCCTGCGGTATGAGATCCAGAAACTGAAGAAAGCCCTGTTCGTATTTATCGTGTTTAAGTAAAAAAGCTTTAAACCTGGAAAAGTAATAGAGATAGTTCTCGTATCCGAGTAATTTCTGAAGTGTTAAGATGATCTTTTTCTTCATTTATAATTTATTGGCGTTTATTGGTTGGCTAAATATAAAATTTTAATGCAGTTAATATTATAGAGTTGTAGGTTTATGAGGGCTGCGATAATATAAATTTGCACGTGTTAAAAACGAATTGATAGATGACCGACAACAAGCAAGCCATTAAAGTAGCCATATTAGACTTATACAATGGCACAGCCAACAAGGCCATCGGTGGGTTTGAGAAAATACTGGAACAGTATCGACTCCTAAAAAATGTTGAACTTGCCTGGGAGGTTTTTGATGTGCGAAAGTCCAATCAGCTTCCAGACACCAGCTTTGACATTTACATTTCGAGTGGTGGCCCGGGCAATCCATATAGTGAGGCAGAAGAATGGGATAAAAACTATTTCAAATTGGTTGACGAACTCTTTGAACACAATGCTTCTCCCGAGAAGCCCAAAAAACATGTGTTGTTTGTTTGTCACTCCTTTCAACTGATGTGCAGGCAGTATAAACTGGGAGAGGTCTCGCTTCGCAATATATCTTCGTTTGGGGTAGTGAAAGTAGATTTTGTACATGGTGGAAATGAGGATGTAATGTTTAAAGGATTAAGCGATCCATTTTATGCAGTTGACTCGCGCAGCTGGCAGGTAATTAATCCGGATATAGACGCTTTCAAAAAAATGGGTGCCAGTTTGCTTGCTATTGAAAGAGACAGAGGGGATGATTTGCCTCGTGGGTTAATGGCCATCCGTTTCAGTGACTATTTTATAGCCACTCAATTTCACCCGGAGGTCGCGCCGGATATTATGCAAATACGTTTGTTAATGGATGATAATAAACGGGATGTTATTGCTGAGTATGGGGAAGGTGGTTATAGGCTAATGCTTGACGAAGTGTATGATGAAGGGAAACTGATGCATGCGTATAATACGATTATTCCTAATTTTTTGAATGAGGCGATAAATCATGCAAGAGGAATTTGAGACCCCGGATCCACATGGGCCGATACTTGCGGCAATATGGATAGGAGCCATAATTCTATGGGCATTTAAGGGATTCAAAGGCTCGTTTAAATCTCAATTAAATTACAAAGACCAAAGAAAAAATATATGGGTAGGGTATATAACGCAATTGCTTATAATTTTTGTGTTGGCGTATTTTGTCTATAAGAGATAAAATTTGCCGCATGACACACCTCTTTGAGCGCAACTACAAATTGCGCAGTCTGTGCTTCTCCTCTCGAGAGGGAATTATTGTTCAGTACCCATCGCAATAACTTTAAGTAGGGGTGAGTCCGCTGCAACCTAAGTTCGAAACAATCATCAATCTTAATCTAGAACTAACACAGTCTTAACACTTAAGCAGTATTAAATCTCCAAATAAAACATCTGACACTGCAATTACTTGTTAATGCTTTAAAATGCAATAAATTAAGCGTACCTTTGCGCAAAATATAAGAGGCATATTTTCATGCAAAATCAAATTCGTAACATAGCTATTATAGCACACGTTGACCACGGTAAAACTACATTGGTTGACAAGATCCTGCACAGCTGCGAGATTTTTCGCGATGGTCAGGAAACCGGTGAACTGATTCTGGATAACAACGATCTGGAACGTGAGCGTGGTATTACCATCGTTTCAAAAAACGTTTCGGTTAAATATAAAGACGTTAAGATCAACATTATCGATACCCCTGGTCACGCCGATTTTGGTGGTGAGGTAGAGCGTGTATTGAAAATGGCTGATGGTGTATTATTACTTTGCGACGCTTTTGAAGGTGCTATGCCTCAAACCCGTTTCGTAACTCAAAAGGCTTTGGCTTTAGGCTTAAAACCAATTGTGGTTGTAAACAAGGTAGATAAAGAGAACTGTCGCCCTGAAGAGGTTTATGAGCAAATCTTTGAATTGTTCTTTAACCTTGAGGCTACTGAAGAGCAACTGGATTTCCCGGTTATCTACGGTTCTTCTAAACAAGGCTGGATGAGCACAGACTACAAAGTGCCTACAGATAATATCTTCCCGTTAATGGATGCTATTTTGGAAAACATTCCACCAGCTCCTATTGCAGAAGGTACTTTACAAATGCAGATCACCTCGTTAGATTATTCATCTTTCGTAGGCCGTATCGCAATCGGTCGTGTTGCTCGTGGTACTATCAAAGAAAACATGCCGGTATCATTAGTAAAACGCGATGGTACTATCCAAAAATCAAGAATCAAAGAACTTTATACTTTCGAAGGTTTAGGTAAGGTTAAAGCAACTTCGGTTAGCTCTGGCGATATCTGTGCTGTAGTTGGTATCGAAGGTTTTGATATTGGTGATACTATTGCTGATTTTGAAAACCCTGAGCAATTAGAGGTTATCAAAATTGACGAGCCTACCATGAACATGTTGTTCACCATCAATACTTCACCGTTTTTTGGTAAAGAAGGTAAGTTTGTAACATCACGTCACCTGCGCGATCGTTTATACAAAGAGATGGAGAAAAACTTGGCGTTAAAAATCGTTGAGACCGAATCTCCTGATTCTTACTTAGTATATGGCCGTGGTATCCTTCACTTATCTGTACTTATCGAGACTATGCGTCGTGAAGGTTATGAGTTACAGGTAGGCCAGCCACAGGTTATTGTTAAAGAAATTGACGGTGTTAAATGTGAGCCGGTTGAGGTTTTAACTGTTGATGTACCAGGTGATGTTGCAGGTAAGGTAATTGAATTGGTAACCCAGCGTAAAGGCGACCTGTTGGTAATGGAGCCTAAAGGCGATTTACAACACTTAGAATTTGATATCCCTGCACGTGGTATTATCGGTTTACGTAACAACGTATTAACTGCTACCGGTGGCGAGGCTATTATGGCTCACCGTTTCAAAGCTTACGAGCCTTGGAAAGGTCAGATCCCAGGCCGTTCTAACGGTGTATTGGTATCAATGGATACTGGTAAAACTACTGCTTTTGCTATCGATAAATTACAAGACCGTGGCCGTTTCTTCATCGATCCGGGAGTTGATATTTACGAAGGACAAGTATTAGGCGAGCACATCCGCGATAACGATTTGGTTATTAACTTAACTAAAGGCAAGCAGTTAACCAACATGCGTGCATCTGGTAGCGATACCAACGTTCGTATAGCACCTGCTATCAAGTTTTCACTGGAAGAATCTATGGAATACATTCAGGCTGATGAGTACATCGAAGTAACTCCTCAAAGCATCCGTATCCGTAAAATCTACCTTAACGAAAACGAAAGAAAGATTAACGCTAAGAAGTTTACAAGCCAATAATTGGTAGTAAACAACTAATATAATTCAAAGAGCCTGCTGTATTACAGCAGGCTCTTTTGTTTTTTATACATTTGCCAATTAATATGCGCATACCAAGTATCCCCGGATTTGATCAGCAAGCTTTAGAAAAGTATTTTAAGAATGCTGGCATGCTTTTAATGGCGCGTGTTGGCAGCATGATTGTAAAATTCATCATCAACAGCCTTCTGTTATCACGATACCTTGGCCCTAAAGATTTTGGAATACTAAATTATCCGATGGCCATCGTAACTTTTTCTATGGCAATAGCTGCTTTGGGCCTTGATGGATTTATTACGCGTGAATTGCTAAATAACCCTCAGAAAAAAAATACTTTGCTAGGAACAGCGTTTTGGATGCGACTGGCCGCCGGTGTTATTACATTGCCCTTTGTTTACGTTGCTTACCAATTACTTACCGGTATTAAACCTTTAGAAACTCCTTTTAAATATGTATTAATAGTAGCTTTTACGGCCGTTGTACAATCGGTAAATATTATTGACAGCTTTTTTCAGTCGCGTGTACAGGGTAAGCATATCATGTATGTAAATGTTGCCGGCAATGTTATATCGGCAGTCATAAAGCTAATATTAATTTTGTTGAAGTTGCCTCTTATATGGTTTGTTTATTCTTTACTGCTGGATGCCATTATATTGGCCACCGGTTACATCGTAGCTTATATAAAGCAAGGAGAAAAGGTTGGTGATTGGAAGTACGACGGAGAATTGACAGGCTATCTTCTAAAATATTCGTGGCCGCTTGCATTCTCGGCAGTATTGGTAACTATTTATATGAAAATAGATCAAATTATGATACCGATGTATACTAAGGCAAGCGAATTGGGTATTTATAAAACCGCCGCAGATTTAAGCGAAAACTGGTACTTTATCCCCGTTGCCATAGTGTCGTCTGTATTCCCTGCTATCATGAATGCACGCAAAACAGATGTAGACCGATATCATAAACGACTTCAAAATATGTATGACTTGATGGTGCTGCTAAGTTTAGGCATAGCAATAACTATGAGTTTGGGCTCAACATTTATCTATCATCTACTATATAAACCTGCTTTCTGGAACGGTGCGCCTATATTATCTGTACATGTGTGGGCTGGGCTTTTTGTTTTTTTAGGTGTAGCCAGCAGTCAATATCTAATTGCCGAAGGTTATACGAAATTAGCTATGCTGCGTACGGGTATGGGGGCTATAGTAAATGTAGTATTAAACATTTTTTGGATTCCTGAATATGGCATCATCGGAGCAGCATATGCAACGCTGATCGCTTACGGAGTATCCACTTTTTTTATAATTTTTATACCAAAAACAAGCAAACAGGGTTTAATGATGTTAAAGTCATTATTCTTAATTTCACTCATTCAAAAACTAATAAAGCGTTGAGTAATATATCTGCACTTCTGAAACTGGTTTCGCAGCCAGAAAGGCTTCGTTCTTTACTTTCATTCAATAGCAAAGGCTATCTGAACGATATAGGTTGGTTTAAATCTTTCGATTCTAAAAAGCCCGTTGATGGCGATGGCAATCCTATACCTTGGGTTACTTATAGTTTTATCGATTTTATTAAAGGCCGCATTAACAAACAGCTCGCTATTTTTGAATATGGTTCTGGTAACTCTACGCGTTTTTATGCAAAGTATGCAGGTATTGTAGTTTCGGTGGAGCATGATAAAAGCTGGTACGAAACCATGTCGAAAGACAGGCCTGCCAACTCAGAGATTATTTTTTGCGAACTGGAGAGAGACGGTGACTACAGCCGCTTGCCAATTAAGCTGGGAGAGAAATTCGATATTATAATTGTTGACGGCCGCGACCGCGTAAATTGCTGTAAGCAAGCGGTGGAAGCCCTATCGCCAAATGGTGTAATTGTACTCGATGACTCAGAACGCGAGTTTTACAAAAGTGGCGTTGAATTTCTGCTAAGCAAAGGCTTTAAGCACTTGCCGTTTAGCGGTATTTCTCCAGGCTTGTTCTATCTAAAATCTACCTCGATTTTTTACAAAGCAGATAATTGCCTAGGTATATAATCAATTAAGAGATTTTGCAAAATCTTGCTCCTATTGCGCTGTTTGTTTATAACCGCCCCGACCATACCCGGCGGACTATAAATTACCTGCAACAAAATTTGCTGGCCGAAGAGTCGCGTCTGTACATTTTCTCCGATGCTGCAAAAACTCCAGCGGATGAGTCTCGTGTAGAAGAGGTGCGAAACCTGTTAAACACTATAACAGGTTTTAAAGCCATAAAGGTGATTAAACGGAAAGAGAATATGGGCTTGGCCGCCTCCATTATAAGTGGCGTTAGCCAGTTGGTTGATAGTTATGGCAAGGTTATCGTGTTTGAAGATGACCTGTTATCCTCACCTTACACGCTGGAGTATTTTAACGAGGCGCTGCAGCGTTATCAGGATGAAGAGCAGGTAATGCACATCGGCGCTTATATGTACGATCTGAAGGCAGATAAACTGCCCCCTGCTTTCTTTTATCGCGCGGCTACCAGTTGGGGCTGGGCAACCTGGGCCCGGGCATGGAAAAACTTCGAACCGGATATTGATAAACTGATGGGTCAGTTTGATGCGGAAAAGAAGCACCGCTTTTCGATAGAAGGCACCATGAACTTCTGGAAACAGATGGAACAGTTTAAAGCCGGCAAAAACAACTCTTGGGCTATACGGTGGTATGCTTCTATATTTTTAAGGGGCGGCTTAACGCTTAATCCATCGCACTCCTTAATTCAAAACATAGGGCACGATGGCTCGGGCGTGCACTCCAACAACGAGGATATGTACCATGTAAATATCGCCCGTAAGCCGTTGAAAGGGTTCCCGTTGGAGATTAAAGAAAGCAAAGTGGCCTATGAGGCTATTAAACACTTTCTAAAGAATCGTAAAGGTACGTTACTACAGCGCGCGGTGAGGTTTATTAGGCAGCGGTTTTCTTAACCTGAAATTTAGAAATTAAACGACTGGTAGAATTATAAAAGAGTTAATCCTGATAATTCTTAATTCAGAAAATTCTGGTTCAAGACAGCTACTTTGTTGCTGTAACAACAATATAAGGAGACATCAATTTACTTTCAATAGGTATCACTTTAGTAATTACTTTACCCGTCAACCAAAGCAGTTTAAAAAATGCTTTAACAGAACCTGGCTGCTGAGCCTTGTTCTCCAGCCAGATAGAATACCTGCCGTAATAATAGCTTTTCACATCTTTCAATCCCAAGGCTTTGCAGCAGTCGGCAAGCAATTTAGGATCCATGCTGCTGATGTTGTGTTTGCTGTAGTTTTCGGCATCGTACTTACGCTGCACCCAGCCGTTAACGCCGGTGAAATTAGGTAAGGTAATAAATAGCGTTCCGCCCGGTTTCAGGAAGTTTACGTGGCGGGCAATAATATCTTTGGTATCGTTAAAATGCTCAATTAGCCCGGCAGATAAAACCAGGTCGTATAGTTCTTCGGGCTGATATTGAAACAGGTCGCCTTCTATTACCTTTATATCTTGCTCGGTGAGCTCGTTAGCCGCTAAAACTTCTGTTAACGTTGGCTTATGGATGTAGAAATCAAACAGTGTAGTATCGAGGCCAAAATACTTCTTTAGAAAAATGGCATAGTATCCCGGGAAGCCGCCCAGCTCAATAGCCGTTTTAATTTTGTTTTGCTGTAAGGTATCCTTAAACAACTTGTGAAATGTATAATTGGCAGGCACTTTAAAGGCCAATCCTTTTTTAGATTCCCAGTAGTTTGCCCAGAATTTACGATCTGTTAGTTCGTTGCTCATCAAGCGCAAAGAAAATGAAAAAAACTGAAGCGTAATATTTTACCGGTCTATTTTATCTCAGAATATAAACAAAGCCAGAAAATAGTGGCTCGTCAATTTTTAGATCGATTACATAATAGTAAGTACCGGTTACAAGTTTTTGGTTTTGATAGGTGCCATCCCAGCTCTTGGTATAACCAACAGATTGATAAATCAAACTACCGTAACGGGTATAAACCTTTATAGTGCTTTGCGGAAAGTCGGCTAGTTTAGGTATCTCCCATGTATCATGAACGCCATCGCCATTAGGCGTAAACGTGTTAGGGATATCCAGATTGATTTTAAGTTTGGGGAGCACCGTAACCGTTACGTTGGCTGTTGCAGTGCAGCCTCCGGCCTCTGTAGCAGTTAATTGGTAGGTTGTAGTTACCGCCGGGCTTGCAGTTGGATTGGGAATGTCGGCATGATTTAAACCAGTTGTCGGTTTCCAGGAATAGCTGGTAATATCGGTGTTGGCAATAGACAACAAGGTTACGCTTTGGCTAGGGTAGATATTGTAATTGTTGCTGCTAAAATGTATTTCTGGCAGGGGCGCAGTCTTTATAGTAATAGGTGTGCTGGTGTAGGGCATGTAGCAATAAGTGCTGCCTGTTACGGTGCAGGTTACCTGATCGCCATCTTTAAGTTTATCTGTTACAAAGGTTAAGGTGTTATCGCCCGAAATGCTGTTGCCGCCTGTAGTCTGTCCGTTTACCAGCCATTTGTAAATGGGCAAGTCGCCTACATTTAAGGGTATTGCTGTGAACGTGGCAACCTCACCGGGGCAGAGGATGGTTTTATCTGCGCTAACGTTTAGGGATGGCTGCAAGGTTGGGTTAACGGTAATATGGAATATGTGCGGCGTGCCTGTGCACTCACCAAGGGGAGTTACCGTGATATTTGCTCTAAGTGGTTCGGAGGTGGAGTTTGTGCCAACAAATGGCGGGATATCTCCTGTTCCACTGGCTGCAAGTCCAATTTCTGGCTTGTCGTTAGTCCAGGAGTAGCCGGTGCCTGTGCCGGTAAAGACCATTTTTTGGGTAGAAGTGTTATTGCAAATAGTTTGGTTAACCGCGTCTACTACGGCAAGTGGCACTTGTGTGCCTGTTATATATACCGTTTGGCTGGCGTCCGCGCCGTCGGTACTAATTGTTATGCTGGCCGGCCATTGTGGAAAAAGGTTATCGGCACCCATCCTCACGTAAATAGTAACGTTATCTACCTGGCCGTTTACCGGGTGGATGTTAAGTGTATAACCAAATGTGCTGAGGTTATTGGGCGTGGTGGTCATTTCCCAGGCTTGCTGAGTGGTAGCCTGAGTAGAATTATTATTTACATAAGTTACCGGCGGAATAACCAGTTTGATGTCGCCTGTTAGATTACGGCCACTAACCGTAAATTGTTGATAGTTGGCAGAGGCTATACCAGCGCACGTTCTAATCGTACCTGTTGGGGTAGTGAAAGAAAACGTAGGGGTGGTTTGTGCCAGAGCCACATTGCAAATTATAATTATTAAAGCCGGAAAAAATGCTTTAATAAACTTATAATGCATAGTGTAAACATTTGAAGGTAAGTGTAATACACTAAATATAAGCAAAATATAGCAAAAAATAAGGGGCGGTATTGCCGCCCCTTATTTTTTATTTCAACTCTTTCATAATCTCGCTGATGGCCTTATCCAACTGCGGATCGTTGTTGTTTAAGCGGTCGGTAAAGGTGGTATTGATGTTAATATCAGGTTTTACGCCTTCTTTTTCAATATCCTTGCCGTCCAGCGTGAAGCAGCCCCATGCAGGTATACGATAGCTGGAGCCGTCAACCAAACCTTTAGCGCTGGTAAAAATAATCCAGCGGTAGGTTTCGGTACCTATAATTTTGCCGAGACCTAAGGCCTTGAACCCGGTAGCGGTCATTTCGCCATCGCTTAAGGTTTGTTCGTTAACTAATAATATCAAAGGCTTAGCAGCAGGAGCAAAGTTCGGTTGCTGCGTGCGTTTGCCATCGCGATATTGCCATTGCAGATAAGGGCGTTGTGCTAGGAAGTTGAGCACCGCATCGTGTACGTTCCCTCCCGTGTTATAACGAAGATCGAGGATCAAGGCATCTTTCTTGTAAGCGTCGTCAACCATGTCTTCTAAAAACGTTTCGAGGTCGCCTGTGCCCATGGCTTTCATATACGCATAGGCAATGCGGCCATTACTTTTGGTAGTTACTTCTTTGCGGTTGTTGTCTATCCATTCGTCGTACAGGTTACCTCTCAAATCATTTGATGATTCGGGGTGTATCTTTACGTCGATGCTTTTGCCGCCGCGGTCGAAAGTAAGTTGCAGCTCGCTATCTAAGGATGGTTTGGTGAAGTAATAATTACGATCTTGCTTTTCGTCAACAGGTTCGCCATTTACCGCAGTCAATTTATCACCCGCCTGCACATTAATTCCTTTATGGTCGGCATTGCTATGTTTAATAACCGAGGCCACTTTGTAAGGCTCATTATTATCGAAGCTAATACCGGTTTCCATAGTGCGGTAGCGTAACGTGGTGCGTTCCTCTAATCCCGAACTATTGAAGCCCATGTGCGATGAATTAAGTTCGCCAAGCATGTCATTCAGCATCAGGCGCAGGTCGGCACGATTATTTAAGTAGGGTAGGTAAGTGGCATATAGCTTGTGGATAGCGGTCCAGTCTACTCCGTGAAAATTACCATCATAATAGTTCTCTTCTAACCCGGCCCAGGCCTCGTCAAAGATCTGTTTAAACTCGCCATCAAGGTTGCGATCGAATTTATAGTTGATGTCGATCTTATCCACTTTATTTTGATCCAGATTTAGCTTGAAGATGTTGCCGTTCGCCAACACATAGTATTTATCGCCGCTGCTCACAATGTCATAGCCGCCGGCATCTGCGCCGCCAACCTTTTCGGTTTTATTGGCCTCAAATGGTTCGATGGTGGTACGGAAAATGCCGCGCTTGCCCTCCATTTGATCAGATACATAGTACACAAAGGTTTTGGTGCCTTTTTGTATTACATAAGGAGAACCTTGCGTGCCGAAGTTGGGGCTGATGAGTTCAATGCGCTTCATCAGGTTATCGGTATCGATGTCAATGTCTGCAGGCGGCTTCGGCGCAGGTTGTTGCGATACCGGTTTTTTATCGCCGGTTTTTTTGTCTTTTTTATCAGTTGGTTTAACGTCTTCTTTTTTCTCTTCCTTAAACAGGTCGTTAAACTTATCTAACTTAAAATCTTCATCGAATTTTTGAAGCGGCATGCGGTAAATATGCGCATCGTGCTGCCCATAAGGGTAAGCCGGTTGTGTACGCGAAGTAGCAAAATAAATATACCTACCATCCGGCGACCAAAACGGATCTGACTCGGTAACGCCGGTATTAGTGAGGTTAGTGGTTTTACCGCTGTTTACATTATACACAAAAATGTCCAGCTCGAAATTGCGATAAGCGTTATAGAACACATATTCGCCATTAGGAGAAAAACCCGGAGAGGAGTTCTGGAAGCCCCAGATCTCATCATGAGCGATGGTTTTACTAGTTAAAGTTTTCAGGTCTATTACCCTCACCTCATCGCGACCGCTCAGGTAAACACCTTGGGTGCGCGTCTTATTAAGGGTTAGCAAACGATTACTGCGTTTGTCGCTGGTAACTTGTTTTTCGGTGCCTTTGCCGTCTGCACTAATGGTATACCAGTTTACATAACCGCCTAATGTTTGGTTAAAGATCAAGGTGCGATTGTCCGCCAGCCATTTTACCTCGGTTATCCGTTCGGCGTTACCATGGTCGATATGCTGAATAAATTTGCCTTCAATATCGCTTACAAATAGTTCGCCGCGCGATACGAACGCTAACTTCTTACCATCCGGCGATGCGTCCATTGCTTCGATATGGCCGGTAACCTCAAACTCTTGCTGTTTAGGTAACACATTGTTTCTAAATATGGTGAAATTAAGCTTCTGCGTTTGTTTAGACGCCACATCGTATACAAACAATTGATAATCCTTTTCGAAGGCTACCTTACTACCGTTAGCACTTACGTAAGGGCGTTTAACAGAGGTCTTAAAATCGGTAAGCTGGGTTTTGGTGCCGTTGTTAAAGGTATAAAGATTGTACTCGCCGTTCGCCTCGTCCGACACGAAATAAATATCTCCTTTTTGATCAAGCGTAGCCCAGAAATCTTTACCTATCCAATTGGTGTATTGTTTATAAGCCTTGGTTTTAGGGTTGTAAGATTGAATATCTGGATTATACGCCCCCTTGTAATGTTTACGTTGAGGGAAACGGTAGCTCTCCCAGGTATTACTAAAAAATAGCTCGCCGGTTTGCGGGTGCTCAAATATGCCGTGTATGGTGTTGAAATAGTTATCAAACACGCGGACAGGTGTACCGCCATCTTTACTAACCTTATAGGAGCTAAAACCATTGTAACGACTTGAAGTGAAGTAAATAGTTTTGGAATCCCAGCTCCAGGAGTCAACCTCGTCACTGGCTTCGTGGTAAGTTAGCTGTTTGATATCGCCACCTGCCATTGGCATTATATAAACATCATTATTTCCAAACTGGTTAGACGAGAATGCCAGCCACTGACCATCTGGCGATACCCGCGGGCTAGTCTCTTGGCCCTGCATGGCCGTAAGCCTTACAGCAACGGGGTTGTTTACATCTGCTTTCCACAAATCGCCCTCATAACTGAAAATAATTGTTTTGCCATCGGGTGTTAGCGCAGGGTAAGAGGTAAAGTAAACCTCCTGACGCTGAGCAGATGCCGAGGCGTTGATTAGAAATGCTGAAAACAAAAGCAGGTAAAGTTTTTTCATAATTATTGAGCTTTATTTCTGATACTAATAAAATGTATTTTTGGACACAATGAAAGTAGTGCATTTAAACACTTATGATGGTAACGGCGGCGCCGGTAAGGCCTGCCTGAGGTTAAACCGGGCACTATCTGACGAAAATATTGATTCTAAGGTAATCGTGCACTACAAATTTGGTAAAAATCCGGATATAGGCACTTTTAATAAAACCGTATTACAAAAAGGGTACACGGCTGCAACCATTATATTAGAACGCGTGCTGGGCAAGCGCTATTTGAAACCAAACATGCGTACCCCTTTTTCTTTCAGTTGGTTCGGGCGTTCGGTAATAGATCATCCGGATATTAAGGCTGCTGATGTGGTGCATTTGCATTGGGTAAATCATAGTTTCTTGAACCCATCACACCTAGCCGAAATCGCTAAACTGAACAAACCTGTGGTATGGACTTTTCACGACAGTAACGCCTTTACTGGCGGATGTCACGTGCGCTACACCTGCGATCATTACCAACGCGAATGCGGTCATTGCCCACTGCTGAAGAAGAGTTCGGAAGACGATATATCGAACAAAATATGGCATCAAAAAAATGAAGCCTATAAAAAGCTGAACTTTACTATTGTTGCGCCAAGCTCGTGGATGCTCAATTCAGTTCTAATGAGCAGCCTTATGAAGGATAAAGCCATTAAACAGATTCCCAATACCCTGGATACTGGGATATTTAGTCCGCGGGACAAGAAAGAGGCCAAAGCATTGCTTGGCTTACCAACTGATAAATTTATCTTTTTAAGTGGATTCATGCCATCGCGTAAGGATCTGCATAAGGGGACTGAATACCTGATGGAGAGCTTCGAGCTGCTAAAGACTAAACTTGGTATCAAAGCTGATGATGTTGAATTGGTAATATTTGGCAACCGCGCATCTGACCAATTACCTGTATTCCCTTTTAAAACTACGTTTTTGGGAACCATCGGAAGCGAGAAAAAGCTAGCCGAATGCTATGCCGCTGCAGATGCCTTTTTGATTCCATCATTGGAAGATAATCTCCCGTATACCGTTATGGAAAGCCTGGCTTGCGGTACACCAGTAATAGCGTTTACAACTGGAGGTATACCCGATATGGTGAAGCACGAGCATAATGGTTACCTGGCTACCTACAAATCGGCTGAAAGCTTTACCGCGGGAATGGAGTGGGCGATAAATTACGCAGACCAGCAACTCTTACAAACACAGGCTCGGGATACTGTGATGGAATACTTTAGCGAGAAAACCATTGCAAAAAAGCATATTAAGCTGTACGAACAGGCTATTAAATCGGCCAGCACTTCTAACAAGACAAAAGCTAATGTTTAAGCCAAAACTCAGCATCATAACTATAGTTTATAACAACGTACGCGACATAGAACGTACCGTCAAATCGATCATCGGCCAAACATATAACAATATAGAATATGTGGTTATCGATGGTGCCTCCAACGACGGCACATTAGATATCCTAAACAAGTACCGCCAAAGTATTAACGTATTTGTAAGCGAACCCGACAAAGGCATTTACGATGCTATGAACAAAGGGCTTGCCTTGGCAACTGGTGACTACGTACTATTTATGAATTCGGGTGACGAGATCTACGCCCTGAATACCGTAGCCAATATTTTTGCATCTTCTCCCGATGCCGACATTTATTATGGCGAAACTGAGATGATTAATGATGCCGGTGAAAGCCTCGGCCAGCGCAGGCATCAGGCGCCCAAAAACTTTACCTGGCGCGATTTTAAATATGGTATGAGCGTTAGTCACCAAGCTATTTACATCAAACGCTCGTTAACCGAACCCTACGACAAACGTTATTCCTTAAGTGCCGATATTGATTGGATATTAAAGGCGGCTAAAAAAGCGAAGAAGATTGTCAACGTAAATCACTACGTAGCCAAATACTTGGTAGGGGGGATGTCTAAAAAGAAACATCGACAAAGCTTAAAAGAACGCTTCCGGATTATGCGGGAATATTATGGATTGATACCTACCATATTTAACCACGGCATTATTGCCTTTAATTTGGGTTGGTATTGGTTAAAGAATAGAAGAACGAATGATTAATCTCGAAGCGTTATTCCGGGTACGAGAATCCCTCTCTCGTAGGGTCTAATGCTTTGATCAAAGTAATTGCTATAATGACTGTGATGTGCAGTTATTTGCGTCAGTCTGCTCATAGCCGCAGGGGCTTAGTTACTTTTGGCTTGATCCAAAAGTAACCAAAAGATCAAGACGCAAAAAAGCTCCTCCACACAAATCCAATACACGGCCACGCTTTTGCGTCTAGGCCAGCGCGCAAGGTGATGAGCCAACTGGTTTATGTCCGAACTAACGATTGTCTCAACATCGCCTTTCCCCATGCAGCATTGGCAATGTTGCGGTAACAATAGGTATTGCTAAAGCACTGCACATTCATAGCGACAGGGCCCGGCTGCGACTTTTCTTTTTGGTACTTTTTCTTTTGAGAGAAAAGAAAAAGTACGTCCACTGACGATTCATAAAGCACTCGACCCTTCCTAATGAAAAACGAATTAAAAAGCAGTTCAAATAAAAAAAGGCCGATAGTTTAATTATCGGCCTTTTTTGTATATACATTAAGAATACTTACGCTTTTGCAGCCTTCTTTTTATTCTCGGTATAAACAACACCGCCCAAGGCCAATACTAATAATATTGAACCAGCTAATGAGATACCCTCGCCGGTATAGTATGATGCCGGGTGGAAGATAAACTCGATTTTGTGGTTACCCACCGGTAGTTGTGCGGCACGCAGTAAATAGTTGGCGCGGAAATAAGGTGCTTCTTTGCCGTCAATCAGCATCTTCCAGCCTTTGTCATAGTAAATCTCAGAGAATACAGCAATTTGCGTAGCTGTAGAACCACTTTGATATACCATATGATCTGGCGAATAACTGGTTAGCTCGATCGTTGCGTTAGGATCTACGCCTGTTTGTTTTTCATCAATCATGCTGCGGAACTTTTTGTCTACGATGGCCTCTTCTTTTGGAGAGAAACTGCTGATCACCTGCATTTCCTGATCGGCATTGTCAACATAGCGCACATTTTTAACAAACCAAGCATGGCCACAAGCTCCGCTATTTACCTGCATACTTAAAGTTTGGTTTTTGGGGTCTTGGGTGATGATGTATTTAGTATTCAGCATATCCAATACATCCTGATTAACGCTTTTGCTAAACTGATTGTCAAATACTTCCTGAATACGTTTCAACCTTGCAGCAGAATAACCGCCGATTGATTTATGGAAATACGGAGTAATGAAATCCTGGTTAACCGGTTGTGTTAAGTCGAATACGCGGTAATCAGGATCTTTATCACGTAGTATAATATTATCAACCTCGCGTGGTTGTGGTTTCTGTACATCTGTTTTGGCAACAAAGGCATCTTCTTTCAGGTAGCGTTTGTCTATCTGCCACATATCAAACAACGTAGCTGCTAATATGATCAGCGATAATACTGTAGCGTTGAATTTTTGCTTGATGAATGCCCACAGTATACCGAAAGTGATTAGCACCAAAACTAACGAGCGGATGGCATCCATACGTGCCAAACTAATACGATCCTGAACGATTGCATTTGCAATAGAATTAGCAAAACCGCTGTCGCCTTTAAAGGCTTGGGTTAGGTAATCTATAATTTGTTGATGTTGCGCTGTTTTAAATGTAAAGAACATATCTGGCGCGGCAGCTAATAATAGGGTAACGCCACCAACAATGTATAATGCAATTTTTAGCTTTTTGAAAATTTCGGTTCTGTCTTTGGTAACAATGATCTCGTTAACGGCAAGGAAAGCCAGAATCGGGAAGCAAAGCGCGGCGATAACCATGATCGACTCTACCACGCGGAACTTGTTGTAAAGCGGGAAGTAGTTAAAGAACAGATCGGAAAAGAACGATAGATTGCGGCCATAAGAAAGCAGGAAGCTTAGTATAACAGCCGCTAATAACCACCATTTAAGGCGATTTTTAACAATGAACAAGCCTAATACGAATAAGAAAACAACGATAGCGCCGAAATAGAACGGACCTTCGGTAAAAGTTTTATCACCCCAATAAGTTGAAAGGCCAACGCTGCCTAATTGTTGTACATAGTTTATCGCCTGATCTTCGGGCACACCCTTAGAAGTAAAAGCTTTAGCAACATTAGAAGTATTATCAAGCGAATATAGCGTTGATGAACCGCCGCCATACAGGTTAGGCACCAAAATGGTAAAAGTTTCGCCAATGCCTTCGCTCCACTCGTATGCGTAATCTTTATCTAAACCGTTGCTTGGTTCTTTAGCGTTTTTAGTAAGATTTGATTTACCACGTAAACTATCACCAGCATAATCTGCAGTGCTCCACAGGGTTGATGCATTTACAGCAAGGGCCAGCAACGTTGCAGCGCCAAGGTAGCCCACTGCTTTGAAGAAAGAGCCTGTAGTTTTGTTTTTTATAGCATTATAAATTTCGAATATAACCAGGACCAAAATAGCCAGCATTAAATAATAGGTCATTTGAATGTGGTTGGCGCGGATCTCAATAGCAAGAAATAAAGCTGTTAGCGTTGCGCCCGTAAAATATTTGCCCCTTAGGGTTAGTAAAATACTTGCTAGTATAGGCGCAAAAAAAGCTATTGCATAGGCTTGGTTGGCGTGTCCCGCCAGCAATATTATAAAATTGTAAGATGAAAAAGTGACGGCAATGGCACCGGCAGCAGCAAGCCAGGGGTTAAGCTCCAACACACAGAAAAGGAAATAAGCGCCCAGCAACAGTAGTAGAACCGTATCAACCGGAGCTGGGAAAACGGTTTTTAGGCCGTCGATAATGTGGGTAGTAATGTTGTTGGTATATGGCGCCCAGATCTGATAAGTGGGCATACCGCCAAATATCTGGTTGGTCCATAAAATGGTAGTGTCTTTGGCACGGTAATCCATAATCTCTTTTTGAGTGGATTGCGCACGGGTTACGTCGTTTTGTCCGAGGGTTTTGCCCTGGAAGGCCGGCGTGAAATACAAGAAACAAATTACTATGAAAATTCCGATAATGGCGAAGTGTGTCCCATTTCGCTTAAACCAATTGCCCATTCGTGTTTAAAAAATAATTTAATCTCCAAAAATAGAAATTTGAACGAGAATAGAAACGATTAGTTTTTATAGTGTTGGCGAGCACGTTTTGTGCAGGAACAGCAGAATACCAGCAACTTCTACAACAAGGCTGATACCGTAAGCAATGAGCATAACTTTGGTAAGCTCTTCGCGATAACGACGTACGGTAAAGAAATTATAAGTAGAGAGTAACGCCAGAAATACCCAAAAAAGCCAGTGAATAGTGCCGCAGGTTGCAAAAAAAGGCACAATAAAGCATATTAAAACGCTGTTGACTATAATAAGCGAAAATAGCGGTGGTGTGCCGTAATGCCTGCGTTTAAATACTTCCTCGGGTACCATAATTTGTTATTTTACTTCTTCGTAATCAACAAACTCACCTTCAGAATCTGGGATTGCACCTTTTTGAGCAGGTGGAATATGATCTATTTTAATAGAGCCAGCTGGCCTTTGTTGTTGACGATATTGACGCTGTTGTGCACTTTGTTGTTGCTGCGCCTTGTTTACCATACCCTGAAAAAGTGCAGGCAGTAAGAACCTTACCAAGCTGCGCAGGATATACATGATACATATTGAAATGATCAGAAAGCGGATCAAAAGCATATTTCAAAAATTTAACCTTACAAATATAAGTATATAACATTTAACGCAAAACGTGCCTGGTTGTTACGGGATATCAATTTGTCAATTAGCTAATTTGTTGATTTGACAATGAAAAAACAATTTGTTTTTGTAGTCCTTTAAGCCACACCTGTTAATTAACAAATTGACTGATCAACAAATTAGCTAATTAAATAATTACTTTTCTGCCAGCTTTTTCTCCAGTGCAAACATCTCGTCGCGCAGTTTGGCGGCTTGTAAAAAGTCCATGTCCTTGGCAGCGGCAAGCATTTCTTTTTTGGTGTTGTCGATAGCTTTTTTCAAATCGCCCTTGCTCATGTATTGCACAATCGGATCGGCGGCCATGCTCATGATATTTTCTTCTTCTACATAAGGCCGTTGTACGCCACCTTTGAAATCCATTACAGAAGTTTGCTCCATAATTGATTCTTTTGACTTGCCTACGGTTTTTGGTGTAATGCCATGCTCGGTATTGTAAGCAATTTGTTTTTCGCGGCGGCGGCTGGTTTCGTCCATCGTAATCTGCATACTCTCGGTAATGGTATCAGCGTACATAATCACACGGCCACGATCATTACGAGCAGCACGGCCAATGGTTTGGATCAGCGAACGTTCCGAACGCAAGAATCCTTCTTTGTCGGCATCTAAAATGGCAACTAATGAAACCTCGGGTAAGTCCAGGCCTTCGCGAAGTAAGTTAATGCCAATCAACACGTCAAATTCTCCCAGGCGCAATCCCCTTAGAATTTCAACGCGTTCTAAAGTTTTGACTTCGGAGTGGATGTAACGGCATTTGATGCCCAGGCGGTCCATATATTTGGCTAACTCTTCCGACATGCGCTTGGTCAACGTGGTTACCAAAACGCGGTCGCCCATTTTAATGGTTTTATCTACTTCATCTAACAAGTCGTCCACCTGATTAATAATGGGGCGAATTTCAATCTCTGGATCAAGCAAACCTGTAGGCCTGATCACCTGCTCTATCACCACACCTTCCGATTTTTCCAATTCAAAATCGCCGGGTGTTGCGCTTACATAAATAGTTTGTGGGGCTAAACGTTCAAACTCCTGGAAATTGAGGGGGCGGTTATCTAAGGCTGCCGGCAAACGGAAGCCATATTCAACCAAGGAGATCTTTCGGCTCCTGTCACCACCGTACATGGCGCGAATCTGTGGAACAGTCACATGGCTCTCGTCAATCACCATCAGGTAATCATCAGGGAAATAATCGAGTAGACAGAAAGGGCGCGCTCCCGGCTTGCGACCATCAAAAAAACGGGAGTAATTTTCGATACCCGAGCAATAGCCCAACTCGCGGATCATCTCCAAATCGTAGTTAACCCTTTCTTCGAGGCGTTTGGCTTCGAGGAAACGTTGCTCATCTATAAATTGCTGCTTGCGCATTTCCAGTTCTTCCTGTATGGCCCAGATAGATTTGGTGAACCTATCACGAGGAGCCACATACAGGTTAGCCGGGAAAAGTACCATGTTTTGCATCTTTTCGATGGTTTTACCATTGGCAGGGTCGAAGCTGCTTAGCTCTTCAATATCATCACCGAAAAACGAAATCCGGTAGGCATAATCCAGGTAGGCTGGGTAAATATCAACGGTATCGCCCTTTACCCTAAAGGTACCACGTTTAAATTCGGCCGTGGTGCGTGAGTATAAAATCTCCACCAAGCGATGCAAAAATGCATTGCGGCTAATGCGGGTACCCACGGCAAACTTAAACACCGAGTTCGAAAAATCCTCGGGATTACCCATACCGTAGATGCAGGAGATAGACGATACCACGATCACATCCCTTCGGCCTGACATGAGGGCAGAGGTGGTACGCAGACGAAGTTTCTCAATTTCGTCGTTGATCTGCAGGTCCTTTTCTATGTAGGTATTGGTGGTAGGTATAAAAGCTTCGGGCTGATAATAATCGTAATAAGACACGAAGTAGTTAACCGCGTTTTCCGGGAAAAACTGTTTAAACTCACCGTATAGCTGGGCTGCCAACGTTTTGTTGTGGCTTAGCACCAGAGTAGGTTTTTGTGTTTGCTCTATAACGTTGGCTATGGTAAAAGTTTTACCTGAGCCGGTAACGCCTAAAAGCGTTTGATAATTTTCGGCCGCTTCTACACCTGTAACCAATTGTTTAATGGCTTCGGGCTGATCGCCGGAGGGAACGTATTGTGAACTTAGTTTAAAATCCATTACATCAAAAATACGATAACTAAAGGGCAACTGCTAACCAACTTAGCAAAAATTACTTTGGGTAAACCGTGGCTGATTTGTTAATGAGATAATTTGACTATTTGTTTATGATAATTCATAATTGTGTATTCGCCCAGGTATTTTAAGGTGGTGCATGGTGCATTGTTCCACATGCACCACTGTGTTCCTACTTAAAAGTCATTTTGCGTGTTTTTAAATCATAAATAATTGATGGATAGTTTTTTGTGAAGTAAATCAGAAAGGCTGTTTTTGAAAATGCACCACTTTTAATGACTTATAAGTATTTTTTAATGACAGGCATGCACCACTCGTCCTTTTAATTCACTCGCGAATTCTATCGGTTTGCCTACTTACCGCCGACAAAAATTCTACACTATTGGGCAATAGTTTCAGCCTGCAAATAGCAATTTGTATGGTTATAAATAAACGGATATTTCTGCTTTTACTCATTCTGGGAGTTGCAGTTAACCTGTTGGGATTAAATACGCCTTTTTTTACCGACGACCCCGGTTTGTACGCCTCGGTACCCAAACAGATGATCTATCATCATAATTATTGGTGCTTGTTTTCTTATAATCACGACTGGCTGGATAAACCACACTTCCCGTTTTGGATGATTATGATTTCGTATAAAATTTTCGGGATCCACTACTGGAGTTATAAACTACCTGGCGTAGCCTGTTTCTTTCTGGGCGTTTACTATGTATACCTGTTTGCCGGTCGTTTTTACAACGATAATGTTGCTCGCATAGCCGTATTGGTTGCCCTGCTTACTCAACACGGCATTATGTCGAACACCGATGTGAGGGCCGAAGCTTATCTTTTCTGTTTTTTAATAGGTGCTATCTACCATCTCTCAAAACTTAAAGACACCTTCAAAATTCCCCACCTGTTGTTGGCCGCAGTGTTAACTGCCTTTGCAGTGATGACCAAAGGACTTTTTGTTTTAATTGGAATTTATGGCGCATTATTTGGCGAACTGCTGCTTACTAAACAGCTCAATAAACTCTGGCAACCACGTTATGTTGTACTGCTGTTAATTACCATTGTTTTGGTTTTGCCAGAGTTAATAGCGTTGTACCAGCAATTCGATCTCCATCCCGAAAAGGTAGTGTTTGGGCATAAGTTAGTGTCGGGTATAAGGTTCTTTTTATGGGATAGCCAATTCGGCAGGTTTTTAAATACCGGGCCTATCAGGCGCTCATCGGGTAGTGTGTTTTTCATTTTACATACCTTACTTTGGGCGTATGCGCCCTGGTGCTTTGTTTTGTATTATGCCTTGGTAAATAATGTACGTAAGATAATACGCAAGGAGAAACTGGCAGAATATTATACTCTAAGCGGCGGCCTGGTTTTGCTATTATTGTTTTCGTTATCGGGTTTTCAGCTGCCTTTTTATACCAATATTTTATTCCCGCTGTTTTCGATAATCGTTGCCGATGCGCTTAGCGGCAAAACATCGCCACGGTTTCATCAATTTATCATGGCCTCGCAAACCTTGTATATTGTAGTGTTTATATTGCTTATCTGTATTATCAATTTCTTATTCGCCTTAACACCGGCCTTAAAAGTTGCTATTAGTATCTGTTGGTTCGTGCTTCTTGCGATTATCTTGTTTTACATTTTTAAGCCCCGGCAAGCCGGATTGCAGCCCGTGTTTTATATGAGCTGTGCCATTATGATACTGATTAATTCCTACCTTGTAATTCTTTTTTACCCACGCCTTTCCTCATTTAAAGCGGAGATCAGTGCTGCCCGATTTTTAAACTCGGATACAAAAGCCAAGATTTTTGTATTAGAGAATAAGGATAATATTTTTCAGTTTTGCGTTAACAAACCCGTTCAGCTTATTCCAATTTCAGCTTTTGGTCAGCAATCAAATTCAGCTAGTAGTTACTACTACATCCATCAGGAAAGCTTAGACTATTTAAAAGCAAACCACATTAATTACCATCTGGTGAAGGCTTTTAAAGATTATCCCCGCGAAAATATTTTGCCCAAATTGTTAATGGATGATAGGCGGGCATCCGTATTAGATGATGTTTACATTGTTACTAAATAGGGGTATACCTTGGATATTCACTGTAGCACGAAAAGATTAATGCGCATATTTGCATATCGATTTCAATTGACAAATAACCTCATCAACAAATCGACAAATTAATATGAAATACCGCCACATCTTCTTCGACCTCGACCATACCATTTGGGATTTTGATAAAAATGCCGAAGAAACCCTGCACGAACTTTACCAACATTATGGTTTAAAAGACCTCGGCCTGCATTCGGCCGATTTGTTTATTGAGACCTATACTGCGCATAACCACCGGCTATGGGCAGAGTACCACATGGGCCGTATTACTAAAGATTATTTGCGAGAGATGCGTTTTAAGCAAACCTTTCTCGATCTGGGTTTGCAGCCTGAGGTAATCCCAACTGAGTTTGAAGATCACTATGTACGTATGGGGCCTACCAAGCTCAATCTCTTCCCCGGTGCGCACGAAACGTTGGCGTATTTGAAAGATAAATATACCCTGCACCTTATTTCTAACGGTTTCCGCGATTCGGTTGAAACAAAGGTGATCAACACTAATCTTGCCCAATATTTTGATAATGTGATCATTTCCGAAGTTGTTGGTGTTAACAAACCCGACCAGGCCATTTTTCAGCATGCGCTAAACCTGGCAGCCGCCCAAAAGCACGAAAGCGTAATGATAGGCGACAGCATTGAAGCGGATGTGTTAGGGGCACTTAATTTCGGTATGGATGCCATTTATTTTAACCCCGCAGGATTGCCAAAACCTGAGACCGTGAAAGTTGAGATAAGGACTTTAAGTGATTTGATATCCTTACTGTAGCAAAGAAGCAGAAGGTAAGAAAAGCTATTGGATCTCTACAGTATAATGTTGCTTTGTGCCTGCTTGTATATACTTGCCGATAATGATGCCGGTTAAAAAAACAGTGTAAATATGCCCGGTAATGCCCATTAACATTACAGACCTTTTTGCGGTTAGCGTTAGTGGTACGATATCTCCATAGCCAATGGTTAGTAAGGTTGTAAAGCTAAAATATGATAGATTAGAAAAGCGAACCGGCCCTAAGCCAATGTTTGAATAAGAGTGAGGTATGTTAACCTCGATGGTGATAAACAAAATGGCACCGGCAAGGCAAAGCAAAATAAAGCCGCATAATACGGTGGCCATCATTTCGGCCGATACGCGGCGGGTGGTAAATATTTTCTGATACACTTTAACAGATATCAGCATAAAATATAGAAAATAGATAACCAGTATAGCACCCGACCCAACACGGGTAAAATAGCAGCAGTTAAATAACGAAATGGCAAGCGTTAACCCAATCATGCCAGTAATTGCGTAGCGCATTTTCTTCTGATCGAAAAATACTACCACTGCAACCAGCATATTTTGCAGGGGTAGAAAGAGGATAGAGAATGTCATGCTGCGCGGGGTATCGCCAAATATTAACAGCAAAAAGCTAACTACCAGAATTTCGTACTTATTATGGCCTATAAAGGCTCTCAGTTTGTTAAGCATACAGCTAAAGTTTTAAAGAAAAATTAAGTATAGCTGTTATAAATAGTATGCTTCTTTTTAGTGTTACTTAGTTATTTAGCGTAAAACAAGTAAATGTAATTGGCAACAAAAAAACCAATAGACCAACAGCCGGTTTACATCGACCGGGTAAGGCGTTTAGCTCTATTAACATGATAGGGCTTGTACTCTCTTGCGCGTTTGAAAGCGTGCTTAATACTTGCAGGCATTTTAGCCTGTGGTTGGTGTTTTCACCAACCACTCTAGCAAGACGGATATCCATTATTCAGCAGATTAACCGTAGGGATAAAATTAAATTAAAAGTCTCTGATTATCAGCTGATCTGTGCGGGGTTGGATAAAGTTTTTGGTTATATCTCAACTTAATGGCACTTTAGTGCCACTAAACTTTATCAATTTCTAATGAAAAAAATCCTGCTCATTGCCTGTGCGGCAATAACTATTTTATCTGGCTGTAAAAAAGAAAAAGTTCCAACGGCTGCTTTCACTACTTCAAAATCTAATTATTATTTATCGGAACCTGTGTTGTTTAGCAATACATCTGTTAATGCCAGTACTTATGATTGGGACTTTGGCGATGGACAGACATCAAAAGAATCGAACCCGCAACATGCTTACACCAAATCGGGTACTTATCAGGTTAGAATGCTTGTTGGCGGTAACGCAACCCCGGCTGTTAAAAATGTTAAGATTTATGCCGGCAACGCCAGTTATGAAGTAGAAAATGGCACAACCGGTGGTTCAATAGACCTGGTTTCGTTTGCAGCAGATGCCAATAACAACATCATTGATTTTAAAGAGCATGGCATGATTGCCCAGGGTGGAAAATCAGATACCATATTCACTAATAATACCAGTATTTATATGGGCGGCACATTGGGTACGCAAATATTCATTGTAACTCCTTCATATACTATTACCAAGTACAGTCACAATAAACTTGCGCTTACAAACAACAGCCAGGCTTATTTTAGTGATGCAACAGGTTCAAACAATGTTAAAGGCGTGGCTACGCAAAGTTTGCTGGGTACTGCTGGTAAAAAGGTACAACGTATCGGAGAAGTTAAGTAGTGTGGCCGCTGCATGCTAAGGTGGTACTCCAATACCTGCCTTAGCATATTTGGTAATCTATCCAAACTTGACTACATTCAAATTGTTAGTCAGAAAATAAGGCCTTGAATATAAACCAGCAGCGTAAACGGATAGAAGCGGCATTAGACCAGTATCGCCATCGTTTGGATGAGATCCCGGACAATCAATTCGACCTCACCCCTCCAAATGGCGGCTGGAGTTATGCCGAAGTTTATGCGCATATCCTGCAGGCGGATTTCGGATCGCTGATTGCTGCAGAAAAGTGTGCCCGTAAAACAGGCATGCTTACCAGTAAGGGTACTAATATATTCGGCAAAATTGTTTTGCTAACCGGCATCTTCCCGCGCGTTAAAGCGCCCGATAAAATGGCTGCCGTTGTAAAAAAGATAGATAAAGAAGAAGCGCGTAACCTCATTATCCGTGTGCGCAACCGTTTAGAAACGCTGATGCCCCTGCTGCAAAATGCGCCACCAAATTATAAGATTAAACATCCGCGTATGGGCATGCTCGATGCCGGGCAATGGCTAAAGTTTGTACGGATACATACCGAGCATCATTTAAAGCAGTTGGATAGGATAAAGCGGGGGTTAGCCTGAGCGTAGGAGCCTCACCCAACCCTCCCCAGTTGCCGCAAGTTTCTAACTTGTGGCTATACTAATGTAAGGTTTCACCTTACGAAAGCTGAAAGCTTTCAACAGTACAAGTCACAAGTTAGGCTGCGCTAAACTTGCGACAGCGGTGCGGTATTCATCTCGCGCCAGCGGAAATTTTGTCAATTCTTAAATTCTGAAAATTCCGGTTCAAACCAATTTTCAACACATTTAGCACATCTATTCTCAACTTTTTATCATATCGCCGTTAAACCTTAAACAATGCGCCAAGTCTGTTGTATTTTAGGGTATAAAAGAGGTTTAGTTGTAAGAAATGAGATCCGAAATCGAAATCCGATATTCGAAACTGAAAAAGTTTTCGCCAACTGTAACATCCTGATATTTAATACCGTCTTAACAATGAGATAATTTACTTCACTTAATTTTGTCACTAATTAAAGGTTAAAATGAGTTTCAACATTGCTTATTTAATCATAACCGGCCTGGTGCTGTTATTAGCCATCTTATACGTTAGCCCTTATGAATTGATGGTTGACGAAGAAGAGGACGAACTAATATAAAAATCGGGCCATATAAGATTGTTGTGCTGGTAAAACACCGGCCCTGAATTATAGGCTTAATTAATGGCAAAACGCGAAGTTGATATCGTGGTTATTTCTGATGTCCACCTGGGCACATACGGCTGCCACGCTAAAGAATTGCTGAAGTATCTGAAAAGTATTAAACCCAAAGTACTTGTTTTAAACGGCGACATTATTGATATCTGGCAGTTTAGTAAATCTTACTGGCCCGAAAGCCATATGAAGGTCGTTCGTCGCATCCTGAAATTTGTAACAGAAGGCGTGCCGGTATATTACCTTACCGGTAACCACGACGAAATGCTGCGCAAGTTTGCCGACTTTAATCTCGGTACATTCCAACTCCTTAATAAAGTGGTGCTCAACATCGACGGTAAAAAAGCCTGGATCTTTCACGGTGATGTATTTGATGTTACCATGCAGCACTCTAAATGGCTGGCTAAACTGGGCGCAGTTGGATACGATACACTGATCATCATCAACAGTATGGTAAACTGGTTCTTAACTACCATCGGAAAGCAGAAAATGAGCTTCTCGCAAAAGGTAAAGGCTAAGTTTAAAGATGCCGTGAAGTTCATCAATCAATTTGAACAAACAGCCGCCGATCTGGCCGTTGAAAAACAATATGATTACGTGATTTGCGGGCATATCCACCACGCAGAGATCCGCACCATAACTGCTACCGACAATCCCGGTGCTGTATTATACCTCAACAGCGGCGACTGGGTAGAAAGCCTGACTGCTTTGGAATACAACGCAGGCAAATGGGACATCTTCAAATATCAACCCGCCGATTTTGAAACCGAGGTTGATGAAGAAGACAAAACCGACGCCGAAGACCTTGACAACAAGCTCGATGTAAAAACCCTCCTCGAGAGGTTTAAACAAGAGGCGGAGTAAGTCGGCTAGGTGAATGGCAACGAAACATTATCTTGATTCCTGATTCTCGTTTCTTGATTCTAAATCGCGATATTAGATGTAATGAAGCGATCGACATTCTTTATTCTCTTAGGGTTTTTGCTATTCGTAGTTTTTATCTTTTGGTATTATGCCGGTTTTCAAAAAAAACACGACAGCCGTACCCTGGCGCAGGTAGTAGATGCTACCAAATTTGATAAAGGTGTTGCAGATCGATTGCCACTCTATGATTCGCTCTCTAAAATGATTTTGCTTTACGCCGACAGCCTGATGAGCAAAACCGACAACAGAAGAGTTTTTTCTATTGACACTGCCGCCCGGCAGTCAAATAGTAATAAAAGGCTTGCGAGGGTACCCAATTTTAAATCGATAAAAACACTATGGGAAAAAATAGGCGGTGAGTATTTAACCAGTGTTGAATTAGACCGCGTTTATCAACAAAATGATTGCGCTATAAAACTCAATATTCGGAATGGTAAGATCGAACTCAAATCGGGTAACTACAGCATTGGCCACTGGCTGGTGTATAAAACATTTCCCGAGCATGGCGGCAGGTTTAACAAAGACGAGATGCTTTCGCCCGATTGGCGTTATGGTATCATATTCACCAAAAAAATGGAGGAGGTGGCATATCATTATTAAATATATTTTTGTGCTGTTACCTTAACATAAGCTACCTATGAAAATATTGTTCGGCATACAGGGAACCGGGAATGGCCACATCAGTCGCGCCCGCGAAATAGTGCCCCTGTTGCAGCAACATGGCGAAGTTGATCTGCTGATAAGCGGCACACAGGCAGAAGTTTCATTGTCACAGCCTTTAAAATACCAATATCATGGTTTCAGCTTTGTGTTCGGTACCAACGGCGGGGTTGATAAATGGGCCACCTATAAAATTATGAACCTACGCCAGTTATGGAAAGATATGCACAGCCTCCCGCTGCAGCAATATGATCTGGTTATTAATGATTTTGAACCGGTGAGCGCCTGGGCTTGTAAGTTGCAAAAAGTGCCATCGGTGTCGCTAAGTCACCAATGCTCATTTGTATCGCCCAAAACACCAAGGCCTGCCAAATGGAATTATGCTGAGTGGCTGTTTAAATACTATTCGCCCACCACATATCATGTTGGTTTTCATTTTGAGCGGTACGACGATTTTATCCATACGCCGGTCATCCGCAGCGAAATTCGGGCTATGGAAACCGCTAACAAAGGTCACTACACGGTTTATCTTCCTGCTTATAACGATCAATTATTAATCAAACATTTGAGCCAGGTAAAGGATGTAGAGTGGCAGATATTTTCTAAGCGCCAAAAAACACCCCTCCGCGAAGGCAACGTAACAGTGCTGCCTGTTAACAACGATGCTTTTAACACTAGCCTGGCCAACTGTGAGGGCCTGCTTACCGGCGGTGGCTTCGAAGGCCCGGCCGAAGCGCTATACCTCGGCAAAAAGGTGATGATGATACCGATGATAAACCAATACGAGCAACAGTGCAATGCACTGGCGGCGTCGAGGTTGGGCGTGCCGGTGGTGCATCATATCGATCATCATTTTACCGAACACCTAACCAACTGGATAGCAAATGATAAAAAGATTGTGGTAGACTTTAAAGATGAAACTGCACAAATTGTAGATAATTTGGTAAAGCAGTATGCTAAACCACAAGCAATTTTAGCATAAGCCGTTTTTATGGTATCTTTGCGGCAGTACTGGTAAATGATCAATCTTTTCAGAATATACAACCCTATAAATATCGTCTGGCTGGCTTTTGTATTGCTTGTTGTACGGTTGGGCTACATCATTAAAGCACCAGATCATCTCGATTTTATTTTCGTCGAATCATTTACGCGCTCGCTGGTACCGGTGGCTTATGAAAATGCTTTTTCGCCAACAGCAAATATATTGCTGGCTGCCGGGTTGGTATTTGGCCAGGCTATCATCTTTAATTATCTCATTAACTTTTATAACCTGTTGGGTAAACCCAGCTTTTTGCCTGCATTAATGTATGTGGTGGCATCAAGCATGTTTACCCCGTTTTTGATGCTAAGCCCGCCGCTTATCTGTAATTTTTTGATCCTGTGGATGCTGTTCAAGCTCTTCGGGCTGTATAAAACAGATAATGCCAAGTCGGCAGCCTATGATCTGGGGATGATCGTAGCTGTAGGTTCGCTTATATACCTGCCCTTTGTGTATCTCATGCTGGTAGTTTGGCTGGCTTTAATACTGTTCCGCCCGTTTGATATCCGCGATTGGATAGCCAGTGTGTTTGGTTATGTAACCGTGTTTTTCTTCCTGGCGGTGTATTATTATCTTAATAACAGGCTGCAAACTTTTTATACTATATGGCTGCCTCTGGGTACTAAATTCCCTAATAGCATCCATATCAACCAGTGGAATTACCTTATACTGGCGCCGGTATTGCTTATCTTTGTGCTCTGTTTCTTTAAAATACAGCAGATTTTCTATAAAAGCTACGTGCAGATCCGTAAATCGTACCAGTTGTTACTGTTGCTTTTTATAATTGCCGGGCTTGCATTTTATGTAAAAGAGTTTAGGTTGAGTCACTTTTTGTTGTGCGTAGTGCCAACAGCTGTGTTTTTTGCCTACTATTTTTTATACGCTACCAAGCGTTGGTTCTACGAGTTATTGTTTGTGCTGCTGGTTGGCAGCATTATTTATTTTCAGTTTAACACTTTTTAACTTTTACATTCGTTCAGGTTCAAGGTGTTGTATTAGTTTTGTAACATGAAATTTGGAGTAGTTATATTTCCGGGTTCCAACTGCGATGAGGATATCATTTACGTATTGGAGCAAGTTTTAGGTCAGGAGGTGGTTAGGTTATGGCATAAAGATCATGACTTGCAGGGAGCCGACTTTATTGTTTTACCAGGCGGTTTCTCTTTTGGAGATTATCTGCGTTCTGGCGCAATTGCGCGGTTTTCGCCAATTATGCAAGAGGTAATTAAGTTTGCCGCAGGTGGTGGTTATGTAATGGGTATCTGCAATGGCTTCCAGATTTTGGTTGAAGCGCATTTGCTGCCTGGTGTATTGCTGCACAACAATAGCCGCAAGTTTATTTGCCGCAATATTTACCTTAAACCAGAAACCAACAACTCTTTGTTAACTGCACAAGCCGACCTGCAGCAGCCGTTGAAGATACCTGTTGCGCATGGCGAGGGTAACTACTATGCAGATGCCGATACCCTTAAAGCATTGAATGATAACGATCAAGTGTTATTTAGATATTGCGATGAAGCAGGTAACGTAACCGACGAGGCCAACGTTAACGGCGCTATCCAAAATATTGCAGGTGTATGTAACGCAACCCGTAATGTGTTTGGTTTAATGCCTCACCCAGAGCGTGCTGCAGATAGCCTGTTGGCTAATCAGGATGGCTTGGTGATATTTGAGTCGATACTGTCTTTGGCTAAAGCCTAATGCCCAACCTGGTTATTGATATCGGTAATACGCAAACAAAGCTGGCCGTTTTTAATGATCAGGAAATGCTGTGGTTTAACCATTACGATGTAACCGACGCCGGTATTATAAATAATGTCATTGCCGAATATCATATCGAAAAGGTGATCGCATCATCGGTGAAAAGAGATCAACAATGGCAGAGCCAGCTCCATAAACAAGCCAAGTTTTACCAGTTTAACTACCAGATGGCAAAATCGGTGCATAACCATTACCGCACCCCACAAACACTGGGGCTGGATAGGCTTGCTGCGGTGGCAGGTGCGGTTGATTTGTATCCCGGTGCCGGTAACCTGGTTATTGATGCAGGCACCTGTATCACCTATGATTATGTAGATGCCGGTAAAAACTATGCCGGTGGTAGCATATCGCCGGGTTTGAACATGCGCTACAAGGCCATGCATAATTATACTGATGGGCTGCCATTGGTTAATAAAAATGAGGCATTCGATAATAATTATGGCGACGACACCGTTTCGGCCATGGTATCGGGTGTTCAGAATGGAATAAAATACGAGGTAGAAGGCTTTGTTAAAAGTTATCAAAAACAGCAGCCAAACCTCAATATCATACTAACCGGGGGCGACGGTATTTTTTTGGATACTCTATTGAAAAATAGCATCTTTGCCCCCTATATTAAAATTGAACCGTCCCTTGTTTTACGGGGTTTAAACGCAGTTATTAAAGAGCATAATGATTAAATATATCCGTTTTATAGTACTATTTCTGGTGGCTGTTTCTGCTTCTGCAGCAGTTATGGCCCAATCAACTGCTACTACTAGTTCCCCTTACTCAAGATATGGTTTAGGTGAGTTAAACCAGGACCTGCTGCCACAAACCCGTGCTATGGGTGGTATAGCAACCGGTGTTAACCGCATTAATGGTTATAACAACATCAACTCAGAAAACCCTGCTTCATACGGTTTTATGAATTTTACGGTTATTGACGTTGGTGTATATAGCAATATTGTAACCCTTAGCCAAACAGGTGTACAATCGCAAACCAACAGCAACTACCGTTTAAGCCACATTGCATTTGGTATACCGGTAAGCCAGCGTTCGGCATTAAGCTTTGGTTTAAAGCCTTACTCTGAGATGGGTTACAACTTTCTACAAACCCGCAGCAACTTCGGTACAGGCCTTGCATCTGATACCAACGCAGTAAATAACGTTTACACAGGCGATGGCGATTTAAATAAAGCTTATATCGGTTACGGTTTTGGTTTAGGTAAGCACCTTTACCTGGGTGGTAACGTATCGTACATATTTGGTAACCTGCAGCAATTTCGCTCGGTTGAGATCCCTAACTCATACGGGGTGCTTAACAGCCGTATAGAAGAAAGTAACAAAGTAGGTGGCCTTAATTATGACTTTGGTGCCCAGTTTACATTTGATATTAAAGAAGGCGAACACTTTACCTTCGGTTACTCGGGTTCTGCATCAAGCAGCCTTAATACCCAAAATAGTTTTGTGGCCAGCCAGTACCAGAAAAATTTCTCTACGGGCGACGAGAGCGTAGCTGCCGATACTATTGTGAATCAGCAATCGCCTAACGGCAAAATTAAACTACCGCTTATCAATCACTTTGGTTTTACATTCCAAAAAGATCAGAAGTTTTTAGTCGGTGCCGATTATAGCATAGGTAACTGGTCTAAACTAACCATTGCCGGTGTAAATCAGGGTTTGCAAAATACCCAAACGTTTAACATAGGTGGTCAGTATACACCAAACATCAACCAATTGCATAACTACCTGGCTGCTGTTGACTACCGCTTAGGTTTTACATACGAGAAAACCTACGTACAAATCAACGGCACTAATATTAACGAAAAAGCGATCACTTTCGGTTTTGGTTTGCCACTTGCACCTGCCAATAACGGCGGTTTAAGTTTCTATAAGATCAACATATCTGCCGAGATTGGCCAGCGCGGTACTTTAGCAAACGACCTGATCAAAGAAAGATTTTATAACTTTCATATCGGTTTCACACTTAACGATAAGTGGTTCCGTAAGTACAGATTCGATTAATCATAGCTGTTAATGTTTTACAGGTTGGGGTACATGGTTAAGCCTTACATCTGGCTGCTAATGCTTGCCACAACCTTGTTATGTGCCTGCGAAAACGATCTGAAGAAAATTCAGGAGATCTCTGCCAAAGAAACAAGCGCCCCCGTGCAGCGCACAACAGGTGTAGATGTGATCTACAGCGACTCGGCTAAAGTAAAGATCCACATGGAGGCCCCGCTGTTGATGCAGTATACTACTAAGAATCCTTACGACGAAATGCCCAAGGGCGTTAAAATATCTTTTCTGGATAGTAATGCCGTTACCACAAGTACCATTACCTCAGAGTATGGCGTGCGCCGTATAAACGAAAAACTGATAGAGCTTGATAAAAACGTAGTTGCCACTAATGAGAAGGGCGACGTTTTTAGGTCGGATCAATTAATTTGGGATCAAACCACCCGCAAAGTAACTTCGAAAAAGCCGGTTTCCATTACCTCTACAGATGGCAGTGTAATTTACGGAAGTACGCTTACTACCAACGAGAAATTTGATCCCTGGGATATCACACAAACCACCGGAAAATTTAACGTGAAGCAAAACATTACACCATAAAATATTGTTTTAAAGCACTTAAATTTTGTGATGTAATATTTTGGTAAAAATTGTATCTTGCGCGCTCTTTTAACTAAATAGAAATACAAAAACAAAAATAATAAAGTAATACAGGTATATGGGTATAATGAGTTTTCTGCGCAACCGTATGGGGACGATCCTGGTCGTTGTTATCGGTTTAGCACTTTTTGCATTTATTGCAGGGGAAGTAGTGCAGTATGGTAAATCATTTTTCTCTGGCGATCAAACCACAGTAGGCGAGATCAGCGGGGAGAAAATTAAGTATGATGCATTTAATGCAAGGTTAGATCAAAACACAAAACAGTATCAGCAGCAGTTTGGCCAAAGCCTTACGCCGCAGTTAACCAGTTATGTGCAAAACATTACCTGGAACCAGTACTTAAGCCAAATCATCTTCAAAAAAGAAGTTGATAAAATTGGTGTTGTTGTTGGTGCAGATGAAACCCGCAGCATGATTAGTGGCACAAACCCCGATCCGGAAGTTGCCCGTAACTTTACCAACCCGCAAACAGGCCAGCTTGACCGCGCACAGTTGAACCAGTTTTTAAACAACATGCAGAATACACCAGCATCAGACCCAATGCGTGCACAATGGGCTGAGTTTGTTGCCGGACGTATCGAAGCAAAAAAGATGGAGAAATACCTGGCCATTGTTCACAATGGTTTATATGTAAACTCTCTTGAAGCAAACGACGATTACGAAGCAAAAAACAAGCTAGCTAACTTTAAATATGTTACGTTAAGCTACGCTTCGTTGCCAGACAACAAGGTTACCGTTAGCGATGACGATTTCCAGGCTTACTACGATGAGCACAAAGCATCATTTAAAAACGCGCAGGAGTTACGTAGCTTCCAATATGTAAGCTTTAACGCTTCTCCTTCGAAAGAAGATACCGCTGCCATTAAGAAACAAGCAGATAAACTGGCTGCAGATTTTAAAGCAAGCACTAACGATTCGCTTTTTGTACAGATCAACGCTGTTGATAATGCAAATAAAGCTGGCTTGGCATTCCAACGCAAAGGTCAGTTAGATCCGGCTATCGATTCTATCATGTTCAACGCCCCTAAAGGTTTTGTATACGGCCCGTATGTTTCTAACGGAAGCTACAAAGTATCTAAACTGGTTGATGAGCGTGTTGGTCCGGATTCAGTAAAATCACGTCACATCCTTATTAACCCTGCTACCGAAGGTGGTTTACCTAAGGCACAGGCTAAGGCAGATAGCATTAAGAAAGTAATTGAGGCCGGCAAACCATTTGCTGATATGGCTAAAATGTATTCTTCTGATAAGGGTTCTGCCGAAAAAGGTGGCGAGTTAGGTACATTCGGTCGTGGTGCTATGGTGCCTGCATTTGAAGATGCAGTGTTTAACGGCAAAACCGGCGACCTGAAAGTGATCACTACTCAATTTGGTGTTCACATCATCCAAATCGAAGATCAAAAAGGTTCATCTAAAGTAGTTAAAGTAGCTACTGTAGATCGTCCTTTACAGGCAAGCAGCCAAACCCAGTCGGTTGCTTTCAGCAAAGCGCAAACTTTCCTTTCTGCAGCAACCGGAGGTAACTTCGATGCGCAGGCTAAAAAAGAAGGTTTGGAAGTTAAAACTGCACCAGATGTTAACGGCTTAGCAGGAAGCCTGCCAGGCTTAGATAACGCTCGTGAAGTTGTTAAATGGGTATTTAAAGCAGATAATGGCGATATTGCTGACAAAGCATTTACTGTAGGTAACCAATACATTGTACCTCGTGTAACGGAGATTAAACCAGAAGGTATTTTGCCACTGGCTGCTGTTAAAAAACAAATTGAGCCTGCTGTACGCAATATTGTAAAAGCAAAACAATTAACAGAGAAATTACAGGCAGCTGCAAATGGAGCTACCTCGATAGATCAGGTAGGTCAGAAAGCTGGTGCTCCGGTTGTACCTATTCAGAACATCGTATTTGCAAACCCTGTACTGCCAGGTATCGCTCAAGAGAACAAACTGATTGGTTCTATCTTCGGTTCGCAACCAAACAAGGTTAGCAAAGTAATTGAAGGTGCACAAGGTGTTTATGTATACCTGGTTGATGGTTTTGTTAACCCTGCGCCTTTAACCAACTCGGTTAGAGAGAAGCAACAGATCGGTCAGGCTATATTACAACGTGCCGACAACCAGATCTTCGATGCTTTGAAAGATAAGGCTAATGTAAAAGATTACCGCGCTAAATTCTTATAGGATAAAATAGCGTAATTTTATATCCGGAACAGCGTTATAGTACCTGTTCCGGATTTTTTATTTTAAGGAGCTATGGAAATTCAGGAAAATTTTGTGAATAAGGTGGCGCAGAGCGGATTAGTAACGCTAGACCCGGCTGATTTTTATCCGGCTGGCGAACGCGTTGTCTACGATATAGCTGAGAACCTGTTCCACGGGTTAATATTGCGTGAAAAGGATTTCAGGGAGTTTGTTAAAGCACATGACTGGGCACAGTACCAGGATAAAATAGTTGGTATTACCTGTAGTGCCGATGCCATTGTACCGGCATGGGCATTTATGTTGCTTGCTAACCGTATTGCACCGTATGCCAAAGAAGTTGTTTTTGGTGATGCTGATACGGTAGAGGCTAAGTTGTTTGAAAAACAAATAGAGAAAACCGATTTTGAGCAATATCGTGATCAACGCCTGGTAATTAAAGGTTGTGGCGATATACCAGTACCTACGGCGGCTTACGTGGCATTAACCAGTAAGCTTACGCCGCTAGCCAAAAGCCTGATGTTTGGAGAGCCATGCTCTACCGTGCCTATTTATAAAAGAAAAGACTAAAGGTTATAGATGAGGAAGGCTTTTTTTGCGCTGATACTTTTTTCCGGGTTTGTGTTACTGGCATTTAATCAGGTTACCATGCCCGATAAAATTGCTGATACGGCTTTTAAATCGGGTGAGTTGTTGAACTACAAAATGAAGTACGGCATTTTTACAGCTGCCGAAGCTCATTTGAAAATAGAGGACAGCGAGGTAAACTTTAATGGTAAGCCAGCCTTCCATATTATTGCCGATGGCGCCACAGCTGGCAGCTTTGATGTGTTTTACAAAGTACGTAACCGTTACGAATCTTATATAGACAAGGCCACCCTATTACCTTACTTATACACCGAAAACAGGCACGAAGGCAGCTGGCACCATACCGATAAAGTAACTTTTAACAGGGAGGATGATAAGATAACGGCTAATAGCGGCACTTATCCTTTCAGCGGTAAGGTGTTCGATTTTCCGTCGGCCTATTACTTTGCACGTAACCTGGATGTATCAAAGTTGAAAACAGGGGAGACGTTTGATATGCGTTATTTTTTAGATAATGCCGTACAAACACTCAGCATTACCTTTATAGGCCGCGAAAAAGTAAAGTGTGCCCTAGGTACCTTTAACTGCTTAAAGTTTAACCCAACCATTATACCTGGTAAAATTTTCCGTAAGAATAGTAAGTTGTACCTTTGGATAACCGACGATAATAACCGTATACCAGTTAAGGCCCATGTTGAAGTTGTGGTAGGCAGCCTTACCATGGAACTTACCGATGCAAAGGGGTTAAAATACCCATTAAACGCAGTAGCGAAATAAGATGATAGAAGTTGGAAGTGTATTGCTGCACGAGGATGTAGTGAAAGAGAATTTTGTTTGTAACCTTAACAAGTGCAAGGGCGCCTGCTGTATAGAGGGCGACTCGGGTGCGCCGCTTAACCACGATGAGTTGGGCATACTGAGCGAGATCTATCCGAAGGTTAAGCCTTTTATGACAGCTAAGGGTATTAAAGCTATTGAAGAACAAGGAACCCATGTAACCGATTTCGATGGTGACTATACCACCCCTTGCGTTGATACCAATAAAGAGTGTGCTTACGTAACCTGGGAAAATGGCATAACCAAATGTGCCATTGAAAAAGCCTACGAACAAGGTGTGATAAGCTGGCAAAAGCCTATCTCTTGTCACTTATATCCAATCCGTATTACAGCTTATCCCGAGTTTGATGTATTGAACTATGATCGCTGGAATATTTGCAGCCCGGCATGTTCATTTGGTAATGAGTTGAAGGTAAAAGTACACGAGTTTTTAAAAGGACCACTGATCCGCAAGTACGGTGCCGAATGGTATGCAGAACTGGAAGATTTTTTAGAAGGCGCAGACCTATCGCATTTATAATATCATGACAGCCCAGATCATCACCGAGATACAAAAGATAGCCTCTGGCAGCCACGATTGCCTTGTGGTAGAAGATCTCGACCAGCATGTAACCGCATCTCCAGACGATGAACCAGAAACCCTGCGCGATTTTATCCGGTCGGCATTCTCAAACATTGGGATAGAAGTAGAGTTCAGCGGAAAGGGAATTAACGAGCGTGGCGTTGTAATAGATATAGACGAAGACCGTTTCGAAGCCTTGGGGCTGGATGTAAACACTTTGAGGTTTGGACAAACGGTAGTGAAGGCAAAGCAGTAAGGCAAGAGATTCGGGACTTTACTAATTTGTCATTCAGAGCGATAGCGAAGAATCTTATGCGTATTTTGGGTCTAAGCCAGTATAGGCGGCCATTCCATGATATCTTTATTTAAAAAGCGCCAAAGTGGATTTTCTTGTTCAATTAGTTTTGCTTTCTTTTCACGGGACCAACCTTTAATTTCTTTTTCTCGTTCTATTGCGTGATCTATATATTGATGCCTTTCTAACCATACCAAATAGTAACACTTATATTTAGATGTGAAGCTGTTTTTTGAATCAGTGTTGAAGTAGTGCTCATATAATCTTCTGCCAAGATCATTTGTTACGCCTGTGTATAATACAGTTTTGCTTGAATTTGTAAGAATATAAGTGAAAAAGTTGTAATTAGGCATAACCTAATATAACGCTTTGCATGCGAACTAACATAGTGTAGAAGATTCTTCGCTGGCGCTCTGAATGGCAAAAAACCACTTAGCGACATGCCAAGTGGTTTTATATATCTTAATTCCTGATTCCTGATTCTCTTTTAAGAAGCAATAATATGCTGAGCCTGTTTAACGCCCATATCTTTAACCTTTTGTACAATGGCAGCAGCGTCGTAACCGCATTCGGCCCAAAGCTCGGGTTGTTCGCCGTGCTCTACGTATTTATCGGGGATGCCTAAACGTACAACGCGGGCGCTGTAATTATTATCGGCCATAAATTCCAATACCGCGCTTCCCATGCCACCTTCAAGGCAACCATCTTCAACGGTAATTACATTGGTGTATTTCTGGAATACCTCGTGCAATAAAGCCTCGTCTAAAGGTTTAACAAAACGCAGATCGTAATGTGCAGGGTAGTAGCCATCTGCGTTAAGGGTGGCCGTAGCTTTAACGGCTTCGTTGCCAATGGCGCCGATTGTTAAAATTGCAATTTCTTCGCCGTCGCAAATTTTGCGGCCTTTACCAACAGGTATCGCTTTGAAAGGGCGTTTCCAGTCAACCATTACACCATTGCCACGTGGGTAGCGGATCACAAACGGACCCATATCTTCCAGCTGTGCAGTGTACATGAGGTTGCGGAGTTCTTCCTCATTCATTGGTGCAGATACCGTCATGTTTGGGATACAACGCATGTAAGCCAGATCATAGGCGCCGTGGTGGGTAGGGCCGTCGGCACCAGCTAAGCCGGCACGGTCGAGGCATAGCACCACGTTTAATTTCTGGATAGCCACATCGTGCACCACCTGGTCGTAAGCGCGCTGCATAAAGCTGGAGTAAATGTTACAGAAAGGCACCAGACCTTGTGTAGCTAAACCAGCGCTAAATGTAACCGCATGCTGCTCGGCAATACCCACGTCGAAAGCGCGGTTAGGCATGGCCTTCATCATTAAATTTAACGATGAGCCAGATGGCATTGCAGGCGTAATGCCCATTATCTTTTCATTCTGCTCGGCAAGCTCAATAATGGTGTGTCCAAACACATCCTGAAATTTAGGAGGCTGGGGCTTATCGTGCTGTGCCTTTTTAATTTCGCCAGTAATTTTATCAAACAAACCGGGGGCATGCCACTTGGTTTGGTCTTTTTCGGCAAGTGCGTAGCCTTTACCTTTAACGGTAACACAGTGCAAAAGCTTAGGGCCTGGAATCTGGCTTAAATCGCGGATAACCTTTACTAAATGCTTTACATCGTGCCCATCGGTGGGGCCAAAATATCTGAATTGAAGCGCTTCGAAGAAATTGCTTTGTTTAAGCAGGGTTCCTTTAATGCTCTTCTCTAATTTCTTAGCTATTTTAAATGCATCGGGCCCAACCTGCGATAGTTTGCCCAATACAAATGCAATATCATCCCTAAAACGGTTGTATGGTTTAGAGGTGGTAATGTCTGTTAAATATTCTTTCAGCGCACCAACGTTGGGGTCAATCGACATGCAGTTGTCGTTCAATATCACTAATATGTTGGTGTTTTCGATACCTGCATGGTTAAGTGCTTCGAAGGCCATTCCGGCAGTCATGGCACCATCGCCAATTACGGCAACGTGCTGGCGGTCGTTCTCGCCTTTGTAGTGCGAAGCCACAGCCATACCCAAAGCAGCCGAAATAGATGTTGACGAGTGCCCTACACCAAAAGTATCATATAAGCTTTCAGATCGTTTAGGGAAACCGCTGATGCCGCCATAAATACGGTTGGTATGGAAATTATCGCGACGACCGGTTAGTATTTTGTGGCCGTAAGCCTGGTGGCCAACATCCCACACCAATTGGTCGTAAGGGGTGTTTAGCGCATAATGCAGTGCAACGGTTAGTTCCACTACACCAAGGCTTGCCGCAAAGTGGCCACCATTTACCGAAACTTCGTCAACAATATACTGGCGTAACTGCTGGCAAATAAGCTCGAGATCGTCTTCACTAAACTGCTTTAAATCAGCGGGTGAGTTAATTTTTTGTAGTAAATCTCCGGCGGGTACTTGCATTAAATCCTTTACACTATTTGAACTTACAAAGTAAGCTATTTATTTCCTAAAATAACTGACAATGAAGGTTAAAAAATGTTTGATGCAATCAGTCTTCGCCTTTTAAATCTGAATAGCTTATTTTTGAGCTCTTTATGTCTGAGGATCATTTCGAAATAAGATTACCACAGTTTGAGGGACCGTTTGATCTGTTGCTGTTTTTTATCGAGCGCGATGAACTGGAGATCCGTGACATACCTATTGCGCGCATTACCGACGATTTTCTGAACTATCTGCAGCAAATGAGCAGCCTCAATATGGAAGTAGCCAGCGAGTTTATTTTCGTAGCTGCTACCCTGATGCGTATTAAAGCTAAGATGCTGTTGCCAAGGTACGATGCCGAAAGCGGCGGTGAGATTGACCCTAAAGAAGATCTGATCCAGAAACTGATAGAGTACAAGAAATTTAAGTTGATATGTGAAGAGATGCGCCCCTTGGAAGAGGCGCGGTTGATGCAGGAAAAACGAGGCAATATTGCTTACGACCTGCAACAGGTAGAAGAAGTACCCCTGCCGGGCGAAGAATTAAGCACTATAACCCTTTACAGGCTGATGTTGGTTTACGAGCGTTTATCCAAACGCTATCTTAACCGTACCGAGCCCGTAACGCACACGGTTGTGCAATATCCATACACTATAGAGAAACAAAAGAAAGCGCTATCCGATCTGTTAGCTATTAACAAAAGGCTGGAATTTGCAACCATATCTAAAATGTCTGAAAATAAGGTACAATTTGTATATAATTTTCTAGCTTTATTAGAAATGTTGCAGCAGCAATTGGTTGATATACAGGTTGGAACAGGCTATAACAATTTTTGGGTATCAGCCACGGAAACCGCTGACCAGAACTAATACACATCGCTGTTTTTTAATTTTATGAAAAGAGACAAATTAATTTTTAACCTGCTTGATGAAGAGCAGGATCGCCAGGAAAAAGGTTTAGAGCTTATTGCTTCAGAAAACTTCGTGAGCAAGCAGGTAATGGAAGCCGCAGGTTCTGTAGCTACCAACAAATATGCTGAAGGCTTACCGGGCAAGCGCTACTATGGTGGCTGCGAAGTGGTTGATGAGATCGAAACCATTGCAATTGAACGCGCAAAACAGTTGTTTAATGCAGTTTGGGTTAACGTACAGCCGCACTCTGGCGCACAAGCCAACGCTGCAGTAATGCTGGCCTGCTTACAACCAGGCGATAAAATTTTAGGTTTTGATTTGTCGCACGGTGGTCACTTAACCCATGGTTCGCCGGTTAACTTTTCTGGTAAATTATACGAGCCGCATTTCTACGGTGTAAAACAGGAGACCGGCTTAATTGATTACGATCAGTTGAAAGCGGTTGCTTTAGAGCAACGCCCTAAAATGATCATCTGCGGTGCTTCGGCTTATTCACGCGATTGGGATTATGCATTCATCCGCGCGGTGGCCGATGAGGTTGGCGCTTTAGTTTTAGCAGATATTTCTCACCCGGCAGGCTTAATTGCACGTGGTTTATTGAGCGATCCGCTTCCGCATTGCCATATCGTTACCACTACTACCCACAAAACCTTGCGCGGCCCACGTGGCGGTATGATTATGATGGGCCAGGATTTCGAAAACCCATGGGGTTTAAAAACTCCAAAAGGCGAAGTGCGTATGATGTCGGCATTGTTAGATTCTGCTGTTTTCCCTGGCACACAAGGCGGCCCGTTAGAGCACATTATTGCCGCTAAAGCTGTAGCCTTTGGCGAAGCTCTAAGCGATGATTACATGAAATACATTGTACAGGTCAAAAAGAATGGTGCGGCTATGGCCAAGGCACTTACAGACTTGGGTTATAATATCATATCAGGCGGTACCGACAATCATTTGATCTTAATCGATCTCCGTAATAAAAATATTACCGGTAAAGCAGCTGAAGAAGCTTTAGGTGAAGCAGATATCACTGTAAACAAAAATATGGTGCCTTTTGACGATAGATCGCCGTTTGTAACATCGGGTATCCGTGTGGGTACAGCGGCCATTACAACCAGGGGTTTTAAAGAAAAACACATGGAAGACATCGTAGCCCTAATAGACAGCGTTATTAACAATCACGATAAAGAACATTCTTTAAAGAAAATACGTAAACAAGTTCATCTGCTTACCGAGAAATTTCCGTTATATAAGTAAAAGTGATGAAATGAAATGACAGTTGTCCGGAACCCTATTCCAGCAAATGAAAACGAAAGACTAAAAGCACTGCAGTCCTACGATATATTGGACAGCCTGCCCGAAGAGCAATATGATGCTATCGTAAGGCTTGCTTCCTATATATGCGAGGTACCGGTGGCCTTTATTTCATTTATAGATGAGGAGCGGCAATGGTTCAAATCTGAGAAAGGATTAAATTTGGAATCAACCGCCAGGGTTGATTCCTTTTGTCAATATTCTATAATGGGCGATGCGATGGTAGAAATACCAGACGCTAGTAAACACGAGCTGTTTCATGATAACCCATACGTAGTTGCCGACCCGCAAATACGTTTTTATGCAAGCGCTCCTTTGGTAGACCCGCAGGGATTTTCTATCGGTTCGTTATGTGTAATTGATACTCAACCCCGGCAGCTTAATGATCAACAACGCGACGCGCTGAAAACGTTAGCTGCCGAGGTTATATCGCACCTCGTATTGCGCAAGCAGAAAAAAGAACTCGAAGAAAACCTGCAATGGCATAAAGAGTTCTACAACCTCTTCAACAGTTCGCCCGAAATTCATATCATCACCGATAAAGACCTTGTTATAGAGCAGGTCAATCAAGCTGTAATTAATACGCTTGGCTACACCGCCGAAGATGCTGTGGGTAAACCCATTTGGAAATATTTTCCGAACGATAAGCGCGAAGAAATTCTTAAGCTGATGCGCAGCGATGCCAGTAAGCATAGTAAATCATTCGCAATAGAAACCCCGATCGTTATTCCCAATGGCGACTTAAAGTGGATTAGCTGGAGTGTAAAAGCGATAGGACCCAGGTGGTATGCCAGTGGCCGCGACGTAACCGAGCATAAAAAGGTAGAAGAAGAACTCGAACTGCTTTCCTTAGTAGCTAGTAAGGTTAACAATGGTATTGTTATCAGTAACGCCAATGATGATGTAATATGGACTAATGCCGGTTTCGAACTGATTACCGGTTATAATAGCGGAGATGTATATGGTAAGCCACTACGAAATGTGCTGAAAGGGAAACTGGCCGACACGGTTGTGGTAGAGAAATTTGATGAACTGATCCGTACCAGACAATCATACGAGGTTGATCTTTTAATATCCCGCAAGGATGGCGAGAAGGTTTGGGTATCTGTAATTAACTCTGTACTGCGCGATGAGCACGGCGAAGTTTATAAACAGATCCGTGTAATTATAGATATAACAGCCCGTAAAAATGCTGAGCAGGAGTTAGAGATCCTGTCATCAGCTGCCCGTAAATCGCCAAGCGGTATCCTGATAAGAGATGCGGAAACACGGGTTATGTGGATGAACGAGGAGTTTGAAAAGATAACCGGATATCAACTTTCAGAAATGCAGGGCAAGTCATTTGGGCAGGAGCTTGTTGGCCCCGAAACTGACCTTGCCAAGCTGCAGCGGGCAGTTGATATGATGGAACGCCATATCCCTTATGATATGGAAGTAAAACTTTACCGTAGGAACGGAGAGCCGGTATGGGTATTTTTATCAAATAGTCCGCACTTTAACGCAGCCGGAGAAGTTGAGCGCCAGATTATGGTAGCACTCGATATTACCGAACGAAAAAAGGTAGAAGAACAGTTAAACCTGCTGTCGCTGGTGGCCAGCAATACATTAAGCGGTGTTGTTATTAATGATAGCCAGGGAATTGTAGAGTGGGTTAATAACGCGTTTACCAATATTACAGGTTATACAGTAAATGATTTTGAAGGCAAGCATCTCGGCGACGTTTTAAAAGGCGAACTAACAGATGTTAGCATCATCGAAAAGGCCAGAGAGTTATCGGCAAAGAAACAATCTTTTGAAGTGGATCTTTTGGTATACCGCAAAAACGGCCAGCCATTATGGATCTCGGTGATCAACTCCGTTATATTGAAAGAAAACGGCGAGGTAGATAAGTACATCGAAGTTATTATAGATATTACCGCCAAAAAGAAAGTAGAGATAGAGCTGATACACGCTAAGGAAGAAGCCATTACGCTGAGCCGTGCCAAGGATATGTTTATCTCGGTAATGAGCCATGAGATTCGGACACCACTAAATGCAGTTATCGGGATGTCGAACTTATTGATAGACGATAATCCCGCCGAATCTCAGATGGAGAACCTCAATATCCTGAAATTTTCTGCCGAGAACCTGTTAACGCTGATTAATGATGTGCTTGATTTTGCCAAGATAGATACTGGTAATATAGAACTGGAAAAGGTTAACACCAATCTGCGCGAGATAGTGCACGGTGTGGCTGCCTCTATGCAATATAAAACCGGCGATAAGCACATCTATCTTAAAGAAAGTGTTGATGAAGCATTGCCGGAATGTGTATTGGGCGATAAAACCAGGATTACCCAGATATTAATGAACCTGGTTGGTAATGCCATTAAATTTACCGGGCAGGGCGGAGTAACTATTGATTTAAAGGTAATTGAACAATCTGCAACCAGCGTGCGGATACGATTTGCGGTAACAGATACCGGGATAGGTATAGCACACGACAAGTTAAATACTATATTTGAACCGTTTAAACAGGCCGAACTGGATACCACCCGTAAATATGGGGGTACAGGTTTAGGTTTGTCTATTACAAAGCGGCTGGTAGAGCTGCACGATTCGAGAATAAACGTAGATAGTGTGCCCGGACAAGGATCTACATTTTGGTTCACCGTAACTTTTAATAAGGTTAAGGGTGTAAGTGCAAATAAAAATAACGAGGTGGAGTCAGGATTAAATTTACATGCATTAGTGGTTGATGATAACCAGATCAATAGGTTACTGCTTAGTAAGGTGCTAAAGAAATGGGGTGCAACTGCCGACTTTGCCGAAAATGGCGCCCAGGCTATTGAAATGATTGATAAGAATCAAAGCTACGATGTTGTATTAATGGATATCCACATGCCGGTAATGGGTGGACTGGAAGCAGCAACAGAGATCAGAAATATGCAGGCACCGTATTTTCAACAGTTGCCTATCATAGCATTAACAGCCTCTATGCTGAATAATCAAATGGCGCAGATATCTGAAGCGGGTATGAACGACTATGTATTGAAACCGTTTGACCCTAAAGTGCTTTTTGATAAGCTAAGCAAATTCCAGAAACAATAATCTCCAATATTTCGGGGCATAAAAAAAGCAGAGATATCTTTCGATGATCCCTGCTTAACTATCTAATAAACGCTCCGGGTATTTATACGCTACCAGGGGTTAAAAAAGTTTCATTATTTCGGCAATATTTTTCATAAATATTTATTGTTCTGATTATCAGTGAAATAAAATTCATTTTTTTATGAAAATAAGGCGCGTTTGTAAAAAACTTGTGACGATTGGTGGGGCTTACTCTGCATAGGCCATTGTAGCAATACTCAGTTTTACCCCTTCTATTTGCAATAGTATATTGCCGCATGCTTCGAGGGTAGAGCCGGTGGTCATGATATCATCAACCAGCAGAATATGTTTGCCAGCAAGCGCGGCAGGATCATTAATCTTAAATACCTCACTTACGTTTTCAAACCGCTCAAATCGAGATTTCCGGGTTTGCGTTTCCGTTGCCTTGGCGCGAAGCAGGTTTTTGGTAGAAACCTTTGCCTCCATAATTTCTGCAAGGCCTTTGGCGAAATACTCACTTTGGTTATAACCTCGTTTGCGCAAACGCGAAGGGTGGAGTGGAACGGGGATTATCAGATCCGCCGTTTTTAACTTATCGTGAGTACTTAGTTGCCTGCCGGCAATTTTTCCTAGCAGCGTGCCGATCTGTGGTTTGTTGCGGTATTTTAAATGGTGCATTAAGCGCTGCACGTTGCCACCTTTAGTAAAATAAAATAAGGCAAAAGAGCCTTCGAGCGGTAGTTTGCCCCAAAACTGCTGCGCTACAATATGGTCATTACTCCGGTGAAAGTTGGTGTAAGGCAGATTGTACAAGCAGTTGGTACAAATCAGTTCTTCCTGGCGAGATAGAGTCTCATTGCAGGCTTCACACAGCTGCGGAAACAACAATGAGAAAAAATCCGCGATATATCCGCGGGTAAACTTCATTTTGGGTCGGTAATAAAAATATTACAAAGGTTAAAGGGCCTCAGCTTTCTCTTTCTCCTTGTCTTTGATAGCTAGTTGCCCGCAGGCTGCATCAATATCCTTTCCACGGCTGCGCCTCACATTGGTTATTATGCCCTGCTTACGGAGGTAGGCGGCAAAGGTTTCAATTTTATCTTCGCCGGCATTTAAGAAAGCAGCAAAACTAATGGGGTTATATTCTATGATATTAACCTTGCAGGGTAAGTGCTTGCAAAACTTGCCCAGTTCGGCAGCATCTTGCAGGGTATCGTTAAAATTGTCAAAAACAATGTATTCGTAGGTTACAGGGTTTTTGGTTTTAGCATAGTAATACTTAAGTGCGTCTGCCAAAGCGTGCAGGGAGTTCTGCTCGTTAATGGGCATAATGGTATCGCGCTTTTCGTCGTTTGCAGCGTGCAGCGATAATGCGAGGTTAAATTTAACTTGGTCATCACCTAACTTCCTGATCATTTTGGCAATGCCCGCTGTAGAAACCGTAATACGGCGTGGCGACATATTAAGGCCGTCCTCCGCAGTAATTCTTTCTATCGATTTTAATACGTTGGCGTAGTTAAGCAAAGGCTCGCCCATACCCATATATACAATGTTGGTGAGCGGAACGTTATAATTCTCTTTTGCCTGCTGATCTATCAGTACAACCTGGTCGTAAATTTCGTCTGGGTTAAGATTGCGCTTACGCTCCATGTAGCCTGTAGCGCAAAATTTACACGTTAAACTGCATCCCACCTGCGATGATACGCATGCCGTCATCCGGTCGTCGGCGGGAATCAGTACACCCTCAATTAAATGAGTATCGTGTAAAATAAAAGAATTTTTTATAGTTTTATCAGCACTAAACTGTGAGTTATTGATTTTTACGTTATTGATCGTAAAGTTATCATCCAGTTTCTGACGAAGTTCTTTTGAAATATTGCTCATCGCCTCGAATGAAAAGCACGATTTTTTCCATAACCATTCATAAACCTGTTTGGCCCGGAAGCTTTTTTCGCCCATGTTTACAAAGTGCTCTTGCAGAGCGTTTAAGCTAAGGCTTCGGATGTCAATTTTACTTTTATTGCTGTTCACGTTGCAAAGGTACAGAATTTTAAAAAATCAAATTTTAAATCGCCTCCTTTAAATGTAAAAATTAAAAAACAACAACTAATGGTTAATTGCATTTCGTTAATTAGGATCGTTGCATTCAAACGGGTGTATTGAGATGATATAGTAAGTTATTGTTAAATGAAAAGTTACAGAGCCGATTACGTTTTTTCTATTGATGCCGATCCGATTAAAAATGGTATAGTAACTGTTGACGACGCTGGAAAGATCGTTGCAGTTGGTAACCAACCCCCGCCAGATGCCCCTGTTGAGCAACTAAGCGGTATTTTGTGCCCAGGATTTATCAACACCCATTGCCACCTCGAACTTTCGCACCTTAAAGATAAGGTAAGCAAAAGTACCGGGCTGGTAGACTTTATCAGACACGTGCAACAGTTCAGAAACGTTGACCGTTCTGAAGCCATTGAAGCTACCCTAAAAGCCGACGCCGAAATGTATGAGAACGGTATAGTGGCCGTAGGCGATATTTCTAATAGCAACATCAGCCTGGAGGCTAAAAAGCAAAGCAAGTTATATTATCATACGTTTATAGAGCTGTTTAGTTTTCTTCCGGAGAATGCCAAGACAGTTTTTGACAATGGACTGGAGTTGGTAAAGGAGTTTAAACCACTAAGCGCGTCCATTACCCCGCACGCACCCTACTCTGTATCGAAAGACTTATTTAAGTTGCTACGTGAGTACTGCGAAACCCACCCTAACCTAATCAGTATCCACAACCAGGAGTGTGAGGATGAGAACAAATTATACCGTTATAAAACCGGCAAGTTTTTAGAACTGTATGAGGGTTTTGGTATCGATATCAGCTATTTTAAACCGCAGGCCCGTAACTCGCTGCAAACTATTATTCCCTTACTTACCAACAAGCAAAAGATACTGCTGGTGCATAATACCTGCACCAATTTGAAAGATATTTATTTCATCAAGCGTTTCGACAGGCAAATAAACTGGTGCTTTTGTCCGGGGGCCAATCTGTATATCGAAGGTCGTTTGCCTAAAACGGAGTTGTTTTTAGAGCAAGGTTTCAACATTACATTGGGTACTGATAGCCTGGCATCAAACACGAGCCTTAATCTTTTAGAAGAAATGCGTTTACTGCAGGATCAGGTGCCAAGTATTACACTGAGCAGGTTGCTGAAATGGGGTACCATTAACGGCGCACAATATTTAGGCATCGACGACGAAAAAGGGAGCCTTACCGTAGGTAAAACACCGGGGCTTAATCTTATTAGCGACCTGGATGGTTTTAAGATAACTGCCGATACCAGGGTTAAACGTATTGCATAAATTCCATTTTGGGTAATTAACTGTATTTTTGCGCCTGTATGATCAAACACATTGATATTATTGTACAAGGCAAGGTACAGGGTGTAAACTACAGGCAGTCTACCAAAGCCGTTGCCGACCAGGTTGGTGTTAAAGGCTATGTGTTAAACCAGGACGATGGCAACGTTTTTATAGCAGCAGAAGCTGATGAAATGCTGTTAGATATATTTTTAGACTGGTGTAAAGATGGCCCCGAAGCAGCCCGGGTTAGTAACCTAACCACTACTGATGGCGAATTAAAAAACTATCGTAATTTTGAAGTATTGAAGAAACCGCCGGTACAATAAGCCGCTACATAAAAACAGTTTACATTGTCTACAGCTAAAAAATTTGCCGGCCAAACCGCGGTTTATGGTCTTAGTACGATAGCGAGCCGGTTGCTAACCTTTTTTCTTACACCTGTTTACACCCGTGCGTATCCGCTCGCTGCTTACGGCATTATTACCACCATGTACAGCTATGTATCAATGGTTAATGCTGCGCTTACTTTCGGCATGGAGACTACCTTTTTCAGGTATCTCAATAAATATTCGGATGATAAGCAGCGCGTTTATAATAATGCGTTTGCGTCTGTACTTGGGGTTACCATTATTTTCCTGCTGTTTAGCCTGCCTTTTATAGGTAACATTGCCAATTTTATTGATATAGAACACGCTTCTAAACACAACCATAATGCTGTTATCGGCACTACTCAATCCGACTTTTTAAAATATACCTATCTCTTTTTTGCAACCGTAGTGGTTGACGCATGGTGTGCTATCCCTTTTGTGAAAATACGAGCCGACGGCAAGCCCGGCCGTTATGGGGCAATTAAACTTGCAAGTGTACTGATATTTGTGGGCTGCAATCTTGCCTTTATATATGTAGTACCATTTTGGGTAAAACATAATTTTATCGGCGCAGGTTGGATTAGCCAATGGTATGTAAAAGGTTGGGTTGGCTATGTTTTCGTTTCAGAGCTTACATCAAGCATTTTTACACTGATATTGCTGCTGCCCGAGTTGGTTAAGATCCGTTTCGACCTTGATAAGAAAATGCTGATGCAGATGTATAGCTACAGCTGGCCTATTTTAATAGCCAACTTATCATACCTTATTAATGAAAATTTAGATAATCTTTTATTGGGCAAGCTACTACCGGCAAACGCCAATAGTCTGCGCGATGTGGGTATTTACGGAGCATGCCGCAAGATCCCTGTTTTTCTCAGCATATTTGTCAATGCCTTCAGGTTAGGGGCCGAGCCGTTTTTCTTTAGCTACTCAAAAAATAAAAATGCCGCCGATACCTATGCCCGTATCATGAACTATTTTGTAATTACAGTTTGTGTAATGTTTGTAGCATTGATCGGGAATATTGAAATATTAAAGTACTTTATAAAGGGGCACGATGCCACCCAAACTGCACTTTATTGGACCGGATTGCCTATTATACCTCCGCTTGTACTTGGTTATGTGTGTTTAGGTATTTACATGAATCTTTCTATCTGGTACAAATTATCAGATCAAACTAAATTCGGGCTTTATATTTCGGGCGTGGGGGCGATAGTAACCATTGTGTTGAACGTATTATTTATACCCGAATACAGTTACATAGCATCAGCCTGGACCTCGTTTATAGCCTACGCGGTAATGATGGTTTTGTCTTATGTTTGGGGGCAAAAGTATTACCCGATACCCTATAATTTAAAAAAGAATTTAGCGTATATAATAGCATCCATCCTCCTTGTTTATTTATCGTTTAGTGTATTCCATCGTAATATCTTTATTGGAAATGCTTTATTTATAGGTTTTGGTGCTGCAGCATTATATTTAGAAAGAAAAGAATTAATAGCTTTACTAAGAAAAAAATGATCGTAAGAGTTATCAATAAATCTAAAAATCAGTTACCGGGTTACGAAACTATCCACTCGGCAGGTATGGACCTGCGCGCCGATCTGGAAGCTACCGTTGTGTTGCAGCCAATGGAGCGTAAGCTGATCCCGACTGGTTTATATATCGAACTACCAGAAAGCTTTGAAGCGCAAATCCGCCCGCGTAGCGGCCTGGCTTATAAACATGGTATAAGCATTGTAAATTCGCCGGGTACTATTGATGCCGATTATCGCGGCGAGATCAAGGTGCTATTGGTTAATCTTTCTACCGAGGCTTTTGAAATTAATACCGGCGATCGTATTGCCCAAATGATTGTGGCACGCCATGAAAAAGTAAGCTGGGAAGAAGCCGAAATATTAAATGATACCGCAAGAGGAGCGGGCGGTTACGGCCATACTGGCAAAAATTAAAGCCATGAAATTAAAACTGACGTTGATAACAATGGCCTTTTTACCGGCGCTGTGTTTTGCTCAGAACGCCGATAAAAACGCTGTGGCCCAGCCGCACGCCAAAGCCATGACGTCGACCGATAGTTTGATGGTTAAGCAGATGTATTTTACAGCCCTGCGCGAAAAAACCATCGAGAACACAACGCTAGCCGCCGACCTTTTTACCCGCATTTTACAGATTGATGCCAATAATGATGCAGCAATGTACGAGCTGGCTAATCTGAAAAAAATAACTAAGGACGAAGCCACTGCCCAACAATTACTGGAACGTGCTACAACCTTAAAACCAGATAACGAATGGTATTGGGTAGCGCTGGCTTCCAGCTACGAAAAAAGCAATAATATCATTAAGCTCGAGAATGTGTTTACCCAGCTCATCAGGCTTAACGGTGATAACGCCGATTACTATATAGATAAAGCTAACGCTTTATCTATCGATAAAAAATACGACGAAGCACTAGAGACTTATGATGAGTTAGAAAAAATAACCGGCCCTACCGACGATCTGCTGTTGAAAAGGCAAAAGATCTATCTGATGCAGGGTAAGGTTGATAAAGCCACAGCTGGTTTAAAAGCCGCTATTGCAGCTAATCCTAACCAGGTTAAGTATTATTTGATGTTGGGCGAGGTTTACAATTCTAACGGGTTTGTTGATGATGCCTTAGCCACCTTTCAAAAAGCCGAAAAGATAGAGCCGCAAAACGGCTATGTGCATCTGGAACTGGCGGATATGTATCGCAATAAAAAAAGTTACGAAGCCAGCTATAACCAACTAAAACTAGCCTTTGCCATTCCCGAATTAGGAGTAGATCAAAAACTGAGGATCATTATGGCTTATGTGCCACAGTTTCCAGATCCTAATGCCAAAGCCAGCGCGCTGGAGTTAAGCCGGATTGTAACGGTAGCACACCCTACAGAGGCACGTGCTTTTGCTTTGTACGGCGATATGCTGGTTCAAAACCAATATTATAAAGACGCTAAAGCCCAATATCAAAAATCGCTTGCCATTAATGATCAGGTGTATGTGGTGCACGAGCAATTGGTGCGTATAGAGATAGGGGATAATGATATAGATGCCGCAATAAAGGACGGCGAGAATGCACTTTCGCTTTTCCCTAATCAAGCCTGGATGAACTATCTGGTAGGCGTGGCCTGGATGCAAAAGAAAAATTACAACAAAGGATTAGGCTACGTAAAAAATGCAACTTCATTAGAAGTTCAGGATAAGGAGCTACTTTCGCAAAGTTATTCGGCCGTGGGCGATTGCTATCACGAACTGAAAAACGATAAACTGAGCGACGAAGCGTACGATAAATCGTTAAGCTACAATCCAGACAACGCTTATACGTTAAATAACTATGCCTACTATCTTTCGGTAAGAGGAGTAGAACTGGATAAGGCGGAGCAAATGTCGAAACACTCAAATGAGTTGCAGCCATCTACTGCATCATTTGAAGACACTTACGCCTGGATACTGTTTAAACAAAAGAAATACGCCGAAGCAAAAGTGTGGATGGAGAAGGCTTTGGTAAATGATAAGGACCATAATGCCGTACAGGTAGAACATTATGGCGACATAATGTTTTACTTAGGTAAAGTAGAGGCTGCTGTAGAAAACTGGAAAAAGGCTAAAGCCTATGGAGGGCAGTCGTCGGTTTTAGAGCGGAAAATAAATGAGAAGAAATATATCGAATAGCCTGCTGTTGTTAAGCAGTCTGATTATAATGGCAAGCTGTCATTCCAAAAAACAATTGGTTACCCGCAACGCGGTCGACAGTTCTAATGCAAGTCACGCAGATAACGCAGCAAGTGCAGCTAAAAAGAAACTGGCTGCCATTCGTGCGCAACAAGTAAATTTTAACACCTTCGCCGGCAAGGCAAAAACAAAGCTTAACATTAATGGCAATAGCAATGACGTTACGCTGAATATCCGCATCCTTAAAGATCAAAAAATCTGGGTTTCTATTACCGCAATTGCAGGTATAGAAGTTGCCCGCGCCTTGATCACTCCCGATAGTATACAGGTAATGAACAGGCTGCAAAGTGTTTATATTAAAAAACCTTTCAGCTATATTTATAAATATGCCAGCCAGCAGATAAACTATAAAACGGTAGAATCATTACTGGTGGGCAACGCTATCCCCGAGTTATTAAATGATAACGGAACTTTGCAGCCATCAAACGGCAACGTAATCATCAACGGCACTTTACAAGATCTGATCTACCAGTTAACCGTAGGGCCAGATTTGAAGGTTAGCAGTACAACTTTAAACAATAATCAGGAAGAGCAATCCTTAAATATAAATTACAGCAACTTTATACAGGCTACCAACCGCGTTATCCCTTCGCAGATTTCATTTAACTCGAAAGTGAAGGAGAAAAACATAGAAGCCAACCTAAATTATTCGAAGGCTGAGTTTGATCAGCCACTCGAATTTCCGTTCAGTGTGCCTAAGAGGTTTTCAGAGGTAGATTAAAATTGTATTTTTGGTTTGATGAAATTTTTAAGATCCCTACTCTTTTGCATGCTTTCGTTAATGGCCGTAAATGCCTTTGCACAAAGCAGTGCCGAACTAAAACGCAAGCGCGATAAGTTGAACGAGGAGCTGGAAAAGCTACAAGACGAATACCAGGAAACTGCTAAAAACAAAAAGACTACGTTAAAGCAGCTTAATATATTGAAGGCCCAGATCAGCCTTCGCGAAGAAAAGATCAGCACCTTAAACTCAGAAGTGCGCTTATTGGGCAACCAGATTAACGAAAATACCAACAACGTACATACGCTGCAAGGCCAGCTCGATCAGTTAAAGAAAGAGTATGCTGCCATGATTGTGTTTGCCTATCACAACCAGAGCGCCTACAATAAGCTGATGTTTATTTTTGCCGCGCAGGATTTTAACCAGGCTTATAAAAGGTTAACTTATTTGCAGCAGTTCGGTAATTACCGCCAGCGCCAGGCGGAGTCTATCCAGGGCACGCAACATGAGTTGAATGTGAAGATCAATCAGCTCGACCGCACCAAAAGTGAGCAAACTAACCTGTTGAAAGATCAGGAGAAAGAAAAGAAAACACTGGGTAAAGAGAAAGACAGCCAACTGGAAGTGGTGAGCGACCTGTCTAAGCACCAGGGCGAGTTGAAACAACAACTTAAAGAAGCTCAACAACAAAAAGCTAAAATAGAATCGCAAATCCGTGTGGCTATCCGCCGCGAGGTAGAAGAAGCCCGCCGTAAGGCCGAAGCCGAAGCACGTGCCGCTGCCGCGCGTTTGGCTGCTGAAAGAGCAAAGGCCAATGCTGCTAATCCGGGGTCGGCACCTAAAGAGGCTGCACCGGTTGCTGCTAAACCTTCAACCAATAGCGAGTTGCTGAATGCAACGCCAGAGTTTGCCAAATTATCAAACGACTTTTTGGGTAATAAAGGCCGTTTGCCTTGGCCGGTAGCTAACGGCGTAATCACGCAAGAGTTTGGTTTAACCTATATAGAAGGTATTAAAACAGATAACCCGGGTATCGACATCCGCACAAATGCAGGTGCTGCGGTAAGAGCGATATTCTCGGGCGAGGTAACCAGTGTAAACAATATTAGCGGTACATACCTCGTTGTAGTTAGGCATGGTGAGTATTTTACTGCCTACGCCAATCTTCGTTCGGTAAGTGTATCAAAAGGAGATAAGGTAGCTATTAAACAAAATCTTGGTTCTGTGGCCACAGATGGGTCTACAGGAGAAACACAGGTGCATTTTGAGTTATATAAAGGTCAAAATGCTGTAAATCCTAAGTTATGGCTTGCTAGTCAGTAAATTATATTGAACTTTGTAAAAGTTAAAATGTCTATATTTGTAAATTCATTCATATAATATGTTTTTTCACCCCGTATTTTTATTTCTAAACATCGGTACTCCCGAAATGATACTGATACTCTTTGTAGCATTGTTGCTTTTTGGTGGCGAAAAGCTGCCGCAGCTTGCCAGAGGGTTAGGTAAAGGGATTCGCGATTTCAAAGATGCTTCAGAAGGCGTTAAGCGCGAACTGCATAACCAGATCAACAATTTCGAAGAGAAGAACACACCGGTTGTTGAACCAGAGCCGGATAAAGACCTGCCTGTGGTAGCTAATACCGTAGCACTTTCTGATCCGTTTGCCCCGCCGGTTGTAGAAGAACACGAAACACCAGTTGCAGAACATACTGAGGTTACCCCCGAAGCGCAACATGCAGATCTTTCTCATTTAGCGAACAATCCGGAGGTTAATCACGTATCAGAGAACCATATCAGTCTTTCTCACGTAAGTGAAGAACACAAGGCTGACGAAGAGCATAAAAGTTAAGACACAAGAATAATATTAATCATATAAATTAAAATCATCATGGGTGGATTAGGCGCACCAGAAATCATTCTGATTATCATCGCAATTTTAATTCTGTTTGGCGGAAAGAAAATTCCTGAACTAATGAAAGGTTTAGGCAAAGGCGTAAAAGAATTTAAAGATGCTCAGAATGGCGAGCACTCAGATTCTAGAAACGAAGAGAAAACAAACGCGTAATTAGTCGGCGTTTTCTGTAATATTTTATCCGGTTAGTATACCGGGTTAGTAAACTTATTAGTTGAAATATGCTTTCAACTAATAAGTTTTTTTATTTTTAGCCCATGACTAAGACTTATACTTCTTTAAGTGAAATAAAAGGCGATCTGCTGAATGGTGATATCACTGTAGAAGGCCTGGTACGAAATTACCTGGCACAAATAAAGTCTAACGCTCATTTAAATGCTTTTAACGAAGTGTTTGAAGATGAAGCCCTAAATCAAGCTGCCGAAATTGACGGTAAAATTAAAGCCGGTACTGCAGGTAGGTTGGCGGGGATGGTTATCAGCATTAAAGATAATATCTGCTATAAGGGGCATAAAGCAACTGCATCATCCAAAATATTGGATAATTATACAGCTATATACTCATCTACCATAGTTGAAAGGCTATTGGCAGAAGATGCCGTGATCATTGGCCGTTGCAATTGCGACGAGTTTGCCATGGGCGCCTCTAACGAAAACTCTTACTACGGCCCGGTAAAAAACTACGCCGATGAAAGCGTTGTGCCGGGAGGTTCTTCCGGAGGTTCGGCTGTGAGTGTACAGGCTGGTATGTGCCATGCCGCTATCGGTACAGATACCGGTGGTTCTGTTAGGCAGCCAGCATCCTTTTGCGGCATGATAGGTTTTAAACCTACCTACGGCCGCATCTCTCGTCACGGTATTATTGCCTATGCCTCTTCCTTTGATCAGGTGGGTAGCATTACGCAATCGGTAGAAGATGCAGCGCTATTATTAGAAGTAATGGGCGGGCCTGATGCTTACGATAGCACCTTAATTCAAAAGTCAATCCTACAATATAGCACTGAGCTTAACCAGACTGAAAGCCCTAAAAAAATAGCCTACTTGCGCGAAGCACTAGAGCGCCCGGGATTGGACGAGCATATCAAAACTGCCTTACTCAAAGCCATAAATAATCTGAAGGCAGCCGGCCATACCGTAGAACCGGTTTCTTTTGAATACCTGGATTATGTAGTGCCAACTTACTACATATTAACCATGGCCGAAGCGTCATCTAACCTTGCCAGGTATGATGGGGTTCATTATGGATACCGCAGCCCCAAAGCGGTAGATCTGATGTCGACTTACAAGCTATCCCGCTCGGAAGGGTTTGGTAAAGAAGTTAAGCGCCGTATTATGTTGGGCACCTTTATATTAAGCGCAGGCTACTACGATGCCTATTACACCAAAGCTCAAAGGATGCGCCGGTTGATCCGTGAAAAAACTGAAGAAATATTGGCCACTTATGACTTTATATTGACACCCACTGCACCAACTCCTGCGTTTAAGTTAGGTGTGGAGGAGAAGGATCCTGTGGTATCATATCTGGCAGATATTTTTACCGTACAAGCTTCATTGTCGGGTATGCCTGCAATTTCTTTACCTGCAAAGACTAACGAGGGCGAGTTGCCGTTTGGTTTACAACTGGTAGCCAAAAGATTCGACGAACAAGAGTTGCTGAATTTTTCAAAAAGTTTTTTAAATTTAAGTTAAATTAATTATATTAGTGATACCGAATTTAACCTTGAATCACAGGTATTTAACACCTTTGGTAATGATTAGATTTTATACTGTTTTTGCTCTAGTTCTAATTTCAAAAATAACCCTGGCCGCCGCCGGGCCGGGCTTAGAAACCGACTCTACTAACTCCACTAAAAATTTCCCGGTTACTCAGTTTCGTAGAGACACTGCTATTGCTGTGGTTACCCGTGCGAATACAGCACCTGCCGTAGCGTCAGGTGGATTTATGAAAACCCGTTTAACTTCTATCCAAAAAGAAGTGCCGTTGGATTACAACGAGTTTGTGCAGAGCTATATTGATAACTATACCAACCGCCGCGACGAGATGGGCCGTATGATGGGCCTTGCCAAATACTATTTCCCGATCTATGAAAAAGCATTCCGCGATGCCGGGATTCCGGAAGAGATTAAATTTCTTTCTATAGTAGAATCTGCCTTGAATCCCAACGCGGTTTCAAGAGTAGGAGCAACTGGTCCATGGCAGTTTATGTCGACCACGGGGCGTACCTATGGCTTGAATATCAACAACTATGTCGACGAACGCCGCGACCCGGTACAAGCCAGCTATGCTGCTGCTGCGTATATCAAAGATGCCTACCAGGAATTTGGCGACTGGCTTTTAGCCATTGCGGCTTATAATTGCGGTACCGGAAGTGTAGAGCGCGCTATAGAAAAAGCCAATGCGATGGACTATTGGTCTATCCGCCAGTATTTGCCTGTGGAAACCCGTGGTTACGTGCCTGCTTATATCGCAGTTACTTATTTAATGAATTATTCCGATCAGCACCACATTATAGCACAAGAGTGCAGCATGCCACTGCAAACAGATACGGTAATGATCAGGAATTTTGTGTCGCTAAATAATGTTTCCCGGGTATTGAATATCAGTTTAGATAAATTGGCGGCGTTAAATCCCTCATACTTAAAATTAGTTATCAACGGTACAGCCGCAGCGCCGAGGAAGTTAATCATCCCGCAGCAACCTAAAGATAAGTTGATAGCATTAAATGCAGGTTTAAGTAATAACACCCTCAACGTGGCCCCCACACCTGTAATTGCCACCGCAGACTTTAGCGGGGGTGCTGTAGAAGATATTCCCGTAATACATACCGTAAAACGCGGTGAAACTTTGGCAACTATTGCCGACAAATATGGTATAGAGTTAAACGATTTGAGAGAATGGAACCACATGCGTGGCGACAAGGCTTCGCCGGGGCAAACCATAAAACTTAACCCTACGGGTACGCAAACCGCTGCCATGGCTACTAAGTATGCTAAACCGGCTATTGCAGCAGGTTTGTAAGTCAAAAAAATATTTAAATAATTAATTAAATGCCCATCAGTAATATAGCTACTGATGGGCATGTTGTTTTTGTACACAGTTGAAAAAGAATTGTAATTTTACCGCCTGAATTAGAGAAGAATGAATAAAACCAACCGTAAACTCGATGCGCTTAATTACCACTCAAAAGGGCGCCCGGGAAAGATACAAGTAGTACCTACTAAACCCACCAATTCGCAACGAGATTTAACCATGGCTTATTCGCCGGGTGTTGCGCAACCATGTTTGGAAATTGCTAAAAATGTTGACGATGTATATAAATATACCGCAAAAGGCAACCTGGTTGCTGTAATAAGCAACGGAACGGCTGTATTAGGCTTAGGTAATATTGGCCCCGAAGCCAGTAAGCCGGTGATGGAAGGTAAAGGCCTTTTATTCAAGATATATGCTGATATAGACGTGTTCGACCTGGAGCTCAATGCCACTACGGTAGACGAATTTGTGAATATAGTTAAAGCCCTGGAGCCAACCTTCGGCGGTATTAACCTCGAAGACATTTCGGCACCAACCTGTTTCGAAATAGAGCAGCGTTTAAAAGCTGAGATGAATATCCCGGTAATGCACGACGACCAGCATGGTACCGCCATTATTTCGGGCGCAGCGCTGATGAATGCCTGCGAATTACAGGGCAAGCAGCTGAGCGAAATTAAAATGGTTGTTAACGGTGCGGGTGCAGCAGCAGTTAGCTGTTCAAAAATGTACTTGTCGTTGGGCGTTAAACAAGAGAACCTGGTAATGTTTGATATTAATGGTGTGTTAAACCACGACCGTACGGATCTGGATCCAATGCGCATGCAGTTTGCTACCAACCGTACCGATGTTAAGACCTTGAGCGATGCTATGGTAGATGCCGATGTATTTGTTGGTCTTTCAGCGGGTAACGTAGTTACACCAGATATGCTGCGCAGCATGGCACCGCACCCAATTGTGTTTGCTATGGCCAACCCGGAGCCGGAGATTGATTACGAAACAGGTGTTGCTACCCGCGATGACATTATTATGGCTACCGGTCGTTCTGATTACCCTAACCAGGTAAACAACGTATTGGGTTTCCCGTACATTTTCCGTGGAGCGTTAGACGTAAGGGCAACTGCCATTAACGAAGAAATGAAACGCGCAGCGGCACATGCAATTGCTGAGTTGACTAAAAAGCCGGTGCCGGAAGCGGTTAACCTGGCCTATAACGCTAAAAACTTAAAGTTCGGTAAAGATTATATTATCCCTAAACCAATGGATCAGCGTTTGATCACCGAGGTATCTATGGCGGTTGCCAGGGCAGCGGTAGAATCGGGCGTGGCTCGCAAACAGATTATCGATTGGGATGCCTATGCCGAAGAATTACGTAACCGTATCGGTAAAGATGATCGTTTGCTGCGCAACATATCGCTCAAAGCTAAAGAGAACCCAAAACGCGTGGTATTTGCCGAGGCAGATAACTACAAGATCTTAAAAGCAGCCCAAATTGTTAAAGACGAGGGTATTGCTACCCCGATATTATTGGGTAACGCAGAAAAGATCAAAAGCATTCTCGAAGAGACAGAATTGGATCTGGGCGATATCCGCATCATCGACCCACGTAAAGATAATGCGCCTTGTGTAGATGAGTATGCAGAATATTTATACAATAAACGCCAGCGTAGGGGTATTACTCTTTATGAAGCCAAAAAACTGATGTGGGACCGTAACTATTATGGTGCCGCAATGGTGCAGTTTGGCGAGGCAGACGCGTTGATCTCTGGCTTAACTAAAAGCTATGTAAGTACCGTTAAACCGGCCCTCCAAATTATAGGTACCGAACCTGGTGTAAGCCGTGTTGCCGGTATGTACTTAATGATTACGCCTAAAGGCCCGGTGTTTTTTGGAGACACTACGGTTAATGTTGACCCAACAGTTGAAGAATTGGTGGATATTACGGCATTAATGGACCGTTCTGTGAAACATTTTAACATACAGCCACGTATAGCCCTGCTGTCTTATTCAAATTTTGGTTCAAACGACGGCCGTATTCCAGAGAAATCCCGGGAGGCGACACGTATATTACATGAGCGATACCCTGATATGATTGTGGATGGTGAAATGCAGGCAAACTTCGCTATAAACTCGGCATTGCTGAGTGATAATTTCCCTTTCTCAACCCTTGATGGTAAACCGGCAAACACGCTGATATTCCCCAACCTCGAGTCGGGCAATATTGCCTATAAATTGTTGCAGGAGCTCGGTGGCGCAGAAGCGGTAGGGCCTATCCTGTTAGGCTTAAGCAAACCGGTGCACGTGTTGCAATTAGGCAGCTCGGTTCGAGAAATAGTGAACATGGTGACTATTGCCGTGCTGGATGCACAGCAAAAGGAACAAAATGAACAAAAGGCGTAACTTATATTAGAAGTATATTAGCATTACCATAGATGTTCGACTATATAGAGGGTAAATTAGTGTTTAAATCGCCGGCTTATGCGGTTATTGATGTGGCAGGTATCGGCTACCACATTAATATTTCGGTTAATACCTACGCAAAGCTTGGCGATTTAAATCGTTTTAAACTGTACACCTGGTTACACGTAAAAGAAGATGCCCACACCCTTTATGGCTTCGGCGACGAAGGCGAGCGGCGTTTGTTTTTACACCTGATATCGGTGTCGGGCATCGGCCCTAACACGGCAAGGATGATGCTATCGTCCATAACGCCCGAGGAGATACAGGATGCTATTGTGAAAGGGCATGTGCCAACCATTCAGCGCATAAAGGGCATCGGCCCTAAGTCGGCCCAGAGGCTGATACTCGAGCTGCAGGATAAACTGAAAAAAGACGGACCGGATACGCTGATAAATGTTCCGGTAAATTATACTGTAAAAGACGAAGCGCTGAGTGCATTGATTATGCTGGGATTTGCACGCAATATTGCGGAGAAGGTGTTGGACAGTGAGATGAAGAAAAATGTAGACCTAAATGTGGAGCAATTGATAAAAGCTGCACTAAAAAATTTATAAATTTATAGAAGAATTTGTACTAAACGCTTGATTAAAAACCCTACGCTCAAAGTTGTAGTTTTTTATTTATTGCTTGCTGCTTTTGGCGGTAGCCAGTACGCCTTTGCCCAACAGCCAACCCCCACAACCCCTAAAGATACCACCCGTACACCACAACCAGCCACTGCGCCAGTTCGCCGGGATTCTGTTACTGTACAACAACAAATACGAAATTCGGGAACACGAAATACACGTTTAAGAGAAGGTGTTTTAGTGCCCGACCCTCCGAACCTGGTACGTACCATAACTTACGATGCCGCAACCAACCGTTATATTCTGATAGAGAAAGTTGGTAATTTGTATTACAGGGCACCACAATACCTAACTTTTTCACAGTATCTCGAATTAATGCAGCGCCAAAACCAGCGCGACTACTTTCAACAACTTTCTGATAATTACGCATACGCCTCGCAACAGCCGGGCTTTATACCGCAGATTAATATCCGCAGCCGTACGTTTGAGCAGATATTCGGTAGCTCCACCATCGATATCCGCCCGCAGGGATCGGCAGAAATGATATTTGCAGGCCAGGTTAATAGTAATCAAAACCCGCTGTTTAATACCAAGCAGCGCAGTGTGTTCAACTTTAACTTCGACCAAAAGATCCAGATGAACGTAGTGGGTAACATTGGCGACAAGCTGAAGATATCTACCAACTATAATACCGATGCCCAGTTTCAATTTGATAACCAGGTAAAGCTGGATTATACCGGGCATGCCGATGAGATTATCCAGAAGATTGAGGCTGGTACTGTTAGCATGCCATTAAATACCTCATTAATTACGGGTAGTCAGGCATTGTTCGGGGTAAAAACCAAATTGAAGTTTGGTAACCTTAACGTAACCAGTATTTTCTCGCAACAACGTTCGCAGTCGAAAACCATTACCATCACTAATGGATCGCAGCAGGGCGAGTTCAGGCTTACGCCGGCCGATTACGAGGCTAACAAACACTATTTCTTATCTCAATTTTTCCGCAATAATTACAACAAGGCGCTGGCTAATATCCCAATCATCAGTACCAATGTAAACATTACTAAAATTGAGGTTTGGACCACTAACCGTACCAGCACCACTACCGATTCGCGCGATATCTTAGGCCTCCTGGACTTGGGCGAAAATCACCCTTATAATACCACATTGATAAGCGGGGCGGGCGGTTCGGGCCTACCGGCAGGTTTTTTAAGTAATAACTTTCCGCAGCAATCAAACAACCTTTTACGTAACCTGCCTGCAGGCGCAAGGCAGACTAACTCAAATGCTGTCGCACAATACTTCCAGTCTACCGGCGCTACAGATAACTATGCTAAACTTACCTATGCACGTAAGCTTACCGAAAAAGAGTTTACGCTGCACCCACAACTGGGTTATATCTCTTTAAACTACCCGCTTAATAATGACGAGGTTTTGGCCGTAGCCTATCGCTATACCTATAACGGCGTAGAGTATCAGGTGGGTGAGTTTTCTACAGATATACCTGTAGATCCGGTTAATCCTAACGTGTTGTATGTAAAATTGCTCAAGAACGAACTGCTGAAAACCAACTTGCCAACTTGGGATTTGATGATGAAAAACATCTATTCGCTGGGGGCTTATCAGATCAGTCCAACCAATTTCAAAATGATCATCAGCCGCCTGGATGAGAAATCAGGAATTGAAAAGCCGATTATGGACGAGGGTACGCGAACCACCAGCAAACTCTGGCTCCAACTCGCTGGCCTGGATAATTTAAACCAGCAGAACGATAAGCAACCCGATGGTTATTTCGACTTTTTAGAGGGCATCACGATAGATTCGCAAAATGGGCGAGTCATGTTCCCTACGATCGAGCCTTTCGGTTCCGACCTGGCTACCAAGTTTGCACCTGGTGAAACAGATCTCATTAGCCGGTACACTTATCAACCTTTGTATGATAGTACCAAAACCATTGCACAGCAATTTTTTCCGCAATTAAACCGGTATGTTATTAAGGGAACTTTCTCCTCGCAGGGCGGGTCAGATTATCAGTTGAATGCCTTAAATATTCCACAAGGATCGGTTATCGTAAACGCCGGAAGCCTGAAGCTGGTAGAAGGTACAGACTTTACCGTCGACTATAACAGCGGTCGGATTCGTATTTTAAATACCGCCCTGCTTTCATCGGGCCAGCCCATTACGGTAAGGATAGAAAATAACGAATTGTTCGGTGTACAACAGCGGTCTTTGTATGGGTCGCGGTTGGATTATAAGGTGAACAATAATTTGAGCGTGGGAGCTACTATTATGCACCTTACCGAGCAGCCAATCACCCAAAAAGAAATTGTTGGCGAGGAATCTATCTCCAATACCATCTGGGGCTTTGATGCCAATTATAGCGCCAACTCCAGGATGCTGACGCGGTTGGTGGATAAGATTCCTTTGATCAACACAAAAGCGCCGTCTACCGTTACGTTTAATGGTGAGTTTGCCCAGTTGCTACCCGGAAGCCCCAGCGCTTTAAACTTTGCCGGCTCTAAGAAAGGTACGGCCTATCTGGACGATTTTGAGAACAGCCGGTCTATCATCGATATTAAAAGTGCTATCGCCTGGCAGCTTTCGGGTACGCCGCAAATGTTTCCTGAATCGCAAACATTTAACGATCTGAGCTACGGCTATAACCGCGCAAGGCTGGCCTTTTACAATATCGACCCTATATTTTACACCAATACCAGTTCGGTTTTAACCGGGAATACTAAAGTTGAGTTATCAAACCATTATGTAAGGCAGGTATTGCAAACTGAGGTTTTCCCTTACAAGCAATCGGTAACCGGGCAGCCGCTTATTTTGCCAACGCTCGATTTAGCTTACTATCCAACTATACGTGGTCCATATAACTATACCACCACCAGTATTAACAGTGATGGTACGCTTCAAAATCCGCGCAACCGTTGGGGGGGTATGTTCCGCAAAATTGAGACTAACGATTTCGAATCTTTAAACGTGGAGTTTATTTCATTTTGGGTGATGGACCCCTTTATCTATAAACCTAAATCAGCTGGTGGCGACCTGTACTTCAACTTAGGTAGTATCTCCGAAGATATTTTAAAAGACGGTCGTAAGAGTTTGGAGAATGGTCTGCCTGTAAACGGCGACTTAACCCAGGTTGATGAAACTGCATGGGGGCGTGTACCTCGTTTACAACCGGTGATTAACGCATTTGACAATAACGAAAGCTCGCGCGCCTTACAAGATGTAGGTTTGGACGGTTTAAATGATGCCGATGAGCGTGCAAAATTTGCACCTTACGTACAACAAGTAAAGAGTGTGTTAGCGGCTCCGGCTGCAACTGCTGCAACCGCCGACCCTTCATCAGATAACTATCAATACTATCGCGGCCCGGCGCTGGATCAGGCTAACGCGGGTATCTTACAGCGTTATAGCAAGTACAATAACGTTGAAGGTAACTCTAAAACAGCGGCACAGTCACAAGCCGAGCTTGGGTTAGAAACTTCGGCCTCTACCTCTTTGCCAGATGGCGAAGACATCAACAGGGATAATAACATGAGCCAGGCCGATGAGTACTTCCAATATAAGGTATCTATGCGCCCACAAGATTTGTTAGTTGGCCAAAATTATATTACGGATAAGATCACCTCGCAGGTAAAACTGGCCGACGGCACAACCCAATCTGTTACCTGGTACCAGTTTAGAATACCGATTACGGATTACACCTCCAAGGTTGGTAACATCGAAGATTTTAAAGCCATCCGTTTTGTGCGGATGTTTATGACCAACTTTGCAGATACTGCCGTACTGCGTTTCGCCAGTTTACAGTTTGAACGTGGTGAGTGGCGTAACTATAATACAGAGAATAGCACCACTAAGGTAATAGCCGATCCGGCGTTGATCAATCCGCCGCTCGATGGTTCTACCCTCGATGTAAGTACGGTGAATATAGAAGAGAACGGTACCCGTACACCGATCCCTTACGTAGTGCCGCCCGGTATTACCCGCCAGCGCGACTACAATAACCTGCGTACAGACACCAGGCTGAATGAGCAGTCGCTTTCGGTAACGGTGAATAACCTGCGCGACGGTTACTCGAGGGCAGCCTACCGTACGTTTTATAACGACTTGCGATCGTACAAAAACATTAACATGTTTATCCACGCAGAGGGTGCGCAGTTGAAAGATAAAGACCTGAGCGCGTTTATCCGTTTGGGGGTAGATTACCAGGATAACTACTACGAGTATGAGATTCCGCTAAAGGTAACATTGCCAAATACCAGCGACCCCAATGCGATATGGCCCGAGGAAAATAACCTCGACCTGCAACTCGAACTATTAACCAATGCTAAACTGGCGCGTAACCATGCGCGGCTTAACGGGCAGCCCTGGCCACTAACCGAGCCATATACTTTGATAGATGGTAATAATAAGATTACGATTAAGGGCCAGCCGGATCTAAGCCGCCTGCGAACGATTATGCTTGGGGTGCGTAACCCTTACAAAGGTGCCAGTACCAATACTGCGGATGATGGAGCCGACAAGAGCGCCATTGTGTGGTTTAACGAGTTGCGCTTAACAGACTTTGACCAGCGCGGAGGTTGGGCTGCTACCGCGCGCCTTAATGCCAAGCTTGCTGATTTTGCCGACGTATCACTCGCGGGTAGTAAAAGCACCATCGGTTTCGGTGCGATAGATCAGGGCGTGAGCGATAGGAGCCGGAGCGATAACCAGGCATATGATATTGCTACCAACGTTGAGCTCGGCAAGTTTTTTCCGGATAGGAGCGGTATCCACATCCCGATGTTTGTAAACGTATCTAACCAAACCGCCATGCCGCAGTATGACCCTGGTTCGCCGGATATATTGCTCAAATCGTCATTGGCGGCGGCCACAACATCGCAGGAGCGCGACTCGATAAAGAGCGTGAGCCAGGATTATACCATGCGGAAGAGTATAAACTTTACCAATATTCATAAAGTTAAAACCGACCCTGCGGCTAAGAATCATGTGTGGGATATAGAGAACTTTAACGCAACATACGCTTATAGCCAGTACCAGCACCACGATTTTATTACCCAGAGTGATTTGCAGAAAACCTATAGGGTAGCACTGGCTTATAACTATAACAATCAGCCTAAATATTATGCCCCTTTTGATAAGGTGATCAAAAGTAACCTGCTGGCTTTGCTTAAGGATTTTAACTACAGTTTGCTGCCTTCGCGGTTAAATTTTAGTATCAACTTCGATCGTTTTTATTCGGAAAATACGCTGCGTAATAACGACCCGAATAACTACATCCCGATACCGACCACTTTTAACAAAAACTTCCTGATTACCCGGGTTTACGGCATAGGCTGGAACCTTACCAAAAACCTGCAGATGGATATCGACGCTACCAACCTCTCGGTAGTTGACGAACCTGCAGGCCGCGTTAACGGATTAAAACGTGATACGCTTTGGGATAACCTCCTGAAACTGGGCCGTACCACCAACTATAACCACACGCTCAACTTTAATTACAATGTGCCGTTTAACAAAATACCAGGGCTGGATTTTGTGAGTATGGTAGCACGGTATAGCACCCACTTTAACTGGCAAAGCCAGCCAGAGTTTGCTTTAAATAGTTCGGAATACGATGTGGGTAACAGCATCCAAAACTCGCGCACCATACAGTTGAACCCAACCTTGAACATGATGACCCTGTACAACAAGTTTGGTTTTATTCGTAAAAGCGGTGCCGATCAAAACGCTAAGAATGGAAGCGGGGTGAGCAGGTTCTTTATCGGGTTGTTAACCAGTATAAAAAATCTGGGTGGTAACTATACCCGTACAGAGGGTACATTTTTACCTGGTTATTTACCAAACTCAAACTTTGGAGGGCAGGATTTTACGTACAATGCGCCAGGGTTGGGTTTCTTATTGGGTAGCCAGGCCGATCTGCGACCTAAGGCTGCGGCAAATGGATGGATTTCAACAGATACGCTGCAAAATCAGCTTTATGTAAATACGTTGAATGAAGATATGCACTTCAGGGGTGTGATAGAACCGTTCCGTGATCTGCGTATAGAACTTACTGCTTTTAGAACGCGGGATCGTAACTACCAAACCAACTTTAAATACCTGGCTACTACCAATAGTTTCGAAAACCTGAGCCCGATAACTACTGGCGATTACAGTATCTCGTACATGTCTATTGCAACAGCGTTCTCTAAGGTTTCGGGTGTTGACAATACCTCAACCACTTTCCAGAAAATGCTGGATAACCGTACTATTATTTCGCAAAGATTGGCTAAGCAAAACCCTAATTCACAAGGAACGACTGATGGCTACGGCGATGGTTACAGCGCCAATCAACAAAACGTACTGGTCTCATCTTTCCTGGCTGCTTATACGGGTAAAAATGCGGCGAATGCCAGCCTTAATAGTTTCCCGAGTTTCCCGATTCCGAACTGGCAGATCACTTACAACGGACTAAGCCGTATCCCATGGTTCCAGGATTTGTTCGATTCGTTCGACCTGCGGCATGGCTATCGTTCAACGTATACTATTAATAGTTATAATACCCTGCTGCAATACAAAGAGCAAAGCGGCGCTTCGTTTGCCCGCGACGTTAATAACGACTTCCTGCCCTTCTATCAGTTTTCGCAGGTTACCATTTTCGAGCAGTTTGTACCGCTGCTGGGCATGGATATTAGGTTTAAGAATAGTGTTACTACTAATTTTGAGTACCGCAAAAGCCGTACGCTTAGCATGAGTTTATTGAACAGCCAGCTAGCCCAGCAAAACGAAAATATAGTGGTATTGGGCTTCGGTTATCGTACCAAAAATTTCAGGTTCCCGTTTGGTTGGTTTAGTGATGTAAAGCTAAATAACGACATGAACTTTAAGCTGGATGTAGCTATCAGGGATAATAAAACCCTGATATACCGTGCCGATGTGGAGAGTGCGGAAATATCATCGGGAGCCAAGAACATCACCTATAGGCCGTCTATTGATTATGTGATCAATCAGCGGTTTAACATGAGTATCTTCTTCGACTCTAACATCACCAAACCTTATACCTCGCAGGCATTTAACACCGCTTTCAGCAACTTCGGTGTTAACCTTAAACTATTGCTTCAATAAAAAAAGCACCGCCGTTGCCAGCGATGCTTTAGATATATATTCAGTTAATAGTTAACGAAGAATTACATCTTTTGTACGGTGCCCGAGCCCACTTTATGTGAGTTTACCTGTGCGTTGCCAGAGTAAAATACGCTTCCCGAACCTACTAGTGTTGCGTTAATTTGCTTGTCTGCCTTTAAGTATACATTACCCGAACCACTGATGGTAACGCTGGCATTTTGGGTGCTGAATTCTTTAGCCTTGATCTCGCCCGAACCGCTGATTACCGCGCTTACAGATGGGGCGCTACCAGCAATGGTGATACTGCCAGAACCACTAATGGTCGTTTTAAATTCGCCGGTTGCTTTAACCGTTGGAATGTTAATAGAACCAGAACCGCTTAATGCCAGGGCGAAATCTGGGGATGAGATAGCGCCTTCTACAGTTACCGAGCCAGAGCCACTGTTAGCCAAACCAGATAGAGATTTAGCGTAGATAGTAACGTTGGCGGTTTTTATATTATAGCTTTGCGACCAGTTGAAAGTTGATTTTTTGAATTGAACTTTCAATGCGCCGTTCTCAACCACGGTTTCTACCTTGTCTATATAATCTGCGTCGATGTTAAGTACAACACCTTCTTTATCGCCCATTATGATACGTGTTTTAAAAGGGCCGCCTATACCTATTTTGCTATAGCCCGATACATTGCGTGTTTGTTGTGAAGCGTCTTGTGCCGAAGCCTTTAAGGTTGCTGCCATCACTAACACCGCGGCAAACAAGCCAAAGATTGATTTTTTCATAGTTTATAATTTTATTGCGTTTTTATAATAGACAAAATAAATAGTTTAAACGTTGCATCTCCAACCAATATTTTTCTCGGCGGGTTAAAGAGAGGGGTGGAAATAAAATACTAAATATTCTGATTTCGGGCTTTCTGAGCTTCGTAAGCGGCTTTTATTCTTCGTTTTCTTTCACGCGTCTCTATCCGCTGTTGCTTTTTCTGCTGATGAATGAGTTTGTCTTTTTGATGCTCGTCCAGTCGGTTTTTCATATCCTGTTGAAGTTTCTCATCAAAAAAACTTGGTTTAATGCCACTGTACATGGTTTTCCACACGGTTTTAAAGAAAGGGAAATTAGCCGGGCGTTTGTAGTTTACAGAAATTGTTCGCGGTTGCTCACCCGCTACATCGGGGTTATTATGTTTAATGATGAACGAATTTGCGAAAAATGAGGCGATGGTCATTCGTTTCATTTTTTGTTGAACGGTATCGGCCTTTAGCAATTTGATCTTAAGGTTGTTATAAAGTAAGGTAACATTGCCTGTTGCTGCTTCGCTGTTGCCATGTATGTCGAACGTTAATCCATTCAGTTGCCCCGATTTGATCAACACCGAACCCAAGGGAACTGCCGCCGGATTGATGGCCTGCATATTTATCGGGCCCATATTACCTTTATAACTATAAGAGCGGAGTTTATCGGTAAGATTAAAGCTGAACCTGATATCCAGATTCCCTTTATTCATAAACATGCTGTGAAGATTAATTCGGCACATATTGTTTTTTAATAACGAGGCAGAATCATTTGTAGCGTTGTAAACATGCCCGTTAATATGATTAAAGGTAATAAAGCCGGCTCTCTTAGTTTTTTTGTTAAACTCTTCATATTTCAAATTAATATGATTGAGGCTTATGGTATCGATCTTGAGGTTTGGAATGCGATGGATGGCCTCATTGGGGAAACTTCCGATCTTATCTTCGGTTAACTTAGCCGAATCAGTACGCGGGTTACCAAATATGTTGATGTTGCCGTCTTTAAGTATCAGGTTTGAACCCCTGATGGTATGGTATTTATTATATATCTCGAAGTCGAAATTATTAAGCTGCAGCGAGTCGAGATGCGATACAAAACGATCGCGATAAGTCTTTTCAAAAAACTCATTGGGGCCGTATGTTGCTATCAGCGAGCAATTGTAAGCGTTAAGCTGTGCCGTGCGGGTGGAGAACTTAATGAGTTCTGCTTTATAACTGTATAAGCCATTGGCCGACTTACCGCTGTAATTGTTGAGCTCTGCAGCCATTTCGCGGCAATACAGAAAGCGGCTTTTATCAAATTGGGTTGCCGAATCTATCAACAGGTCGGTAGCGCTAAGATTAAGGTCTTTCAATTCCGACACGGCAACCTTGGCACCTTTATGGTCTTCGTATCGCAGCTTTACATCGTTAAGCATCACTGTGCCGATGTGAATCATTTTTAACGATTTGGAGATCTGCTGGTATAAAGTGCGCCTGTCTTTTACAACAGTATCTTTGGCGTGGTTAAGTTGATATGATACACGGAGCATGGGTGCGCTTAAAATAACTTCACCAAGATCCAGTTTGTGCGAATAGTAAAGTCTAAAAGGATGAATATGGTTTAATACCAGCTTTTTTACATGCAGCTCGTATAAGTTGTTGGGAGCAAGGTGTGCACTCTTTAAGCGATTATAAACAGCGGTGTCGGGTTTTAAGGTGATGTTATGAATAACGATTTTGCCTTGCAATACGTGTAATTGCGCATCATCAAAATTAACCTCGTACAGGCTATCTGTACTTTGTGCAACCGTGCTTTTCAGCTTATCAGATAAAATGGGCGACCAATACCGGTTTACCAGCATAGCCAATACCAAAATCACAACTGCAAAAACCAGGATAACGATAAATAGTACTTTTTGCCACCTTTGCTTTAAAAACTTTAACGCCATTAATTAATCAGGTTTTTGGGTTGGGTCATCTGGTTTCTTAGGCGATTCGTCGTTTTTCTTTTTGTCTTTATCAGCCCCTTTAAACTTATGAAATATATGCAGAATATTACTAACCTTACTTTCGGTTTTGGCATCGAAACCAACGCTGGGCTTTAAACCGGTTAATAAAGCTTTGTACAGTAAGCTGAAAAACGAAAGCGTAGCCGGGCGTGTAAAGCTTATTGGCCCCGGTCTGAAAGCGCCCTTTTTGTCCGGGTTGCTGTCCTCAATTACAAAAGAGTTAGCCAGTTTAGATACCATGCCTTTTTTCTTCAATGTATCTGCATCTTCGTCTTTTTTCAAAAAATCAACCTGGAGGTTTTTGTAATAAAACTGCAGCATCCCTTTTGCGCCGTAGTTATTAGCATCAACGTTAAATTTCAGCTGATCTATATCTGCAGATTGCACATGGATCATGGCCAGTGGTTTCACCAGTTTATCTAATACCTGCCCGTTAAATTGCCCCAGTCTGCCCGAGTAATTAAACGCACCAGCCTTATCCGTAAGATTAAACTTAAAATTGATGTTCATATTGCCGGCATTCATAAAGCGGGTATCCAGGTGGGCAACCATATACGGATTAGTCTTTTTAGCATCGGCATCGTTAGTTACGTTGCTGAAATATCCATTAGTGTTGTTAAACGTAATCATGCCGGTATAGTTGCTTTTGGCATCATGTTCTGCATAAGTTATATCGGTGTTGGATATATTAAGCCGCTTAAGTCGCAGGTCTACAGCCACCTTTTGCAGTGCCTGGTGTGGGTCTTTACCAATTTTTGATTTTTTGGTGCGCCCTTTATAAACGTTATCATTATAGATTTCTACATTGGCGTTGCTTACATCCATGGTGTTGGCATAAATCTTCTGGTTGCGTAGAAACTGTTGCAGGTCTATATCATTAATAGCAATGCGTTTAAAGTCGAGCGTAAAGCGGTCTTGCGAATGGCCTAATTTTTCGTAAAATCCCTTACGACTAAAACGCGGGTGCAGACCGACTTTCTCTAATATAATTTTTCGCTGGGCGGTAGAAAAATAGATCTGTTTGAGCTTGATATAATACAGGCTATCCGGCGTGGCCAAACGATAATCGTGCAGTGTAAGTTGAACGCCTTTGGTATAATAAAACCGGCTGGTATCCTTTGCCGACAGCGAATCGAGATAAATATCTGATATGTTAATATCGAGGTGCTTAAAGGCGTTCTTTTTAACTACCGGGTTGCTTTTGTTAATGTAGTTTACGCTGATATCCTTTAAGGCAATAGAATCTATCTTAACCTGTTTAAACACCTTCCTAATCATGTCGTAAGGTGTTTTAGGCTTGCCCACTTTAACGGTATCATTAAAAGGCAATCGCTTATTCACTATGGTTAGGTCGGGTTGGTCTATGCTGATTTGGCTTATCGTGAGGATTTTATCCTGATATGCCCTGCGCGCACCAACGTTTTTAATAGTGAGTTGCTTTACGCCAAGGGTAAAAAGGTTATCGGGCGCCTTGTGTAGCGCAACCAGTTTGTTATACACATTGGTATCGGGTATCAGCTTAAAATTAGTCATCACGGCATCGCCCGATTTAAGGTTAAGATCGAAATTAGAGTATTCGATATGGTATAAACTATCGCTCGAATTGGTGACCAATTCTTTGAGTTTAGCTTGTAAGATAGGCTTCCAGCGGTTGCTTGCAATGTATTTGTGATAGTAGAAGTAGCTTGTGCCGGCTATGAGTAGCAGGATAATAAGTACGATATAAGGCCATCTGCGTGGGGCTTTTGGCGTGGTATGTTTTTCGGGCATCGGATAGAAGTTTATTTTACAACAGTAAAATCATGATTTTGTTAAAAGCTGACAAACTGTCATTGCGTATTTGTTTTTTATGTATTTTTGCAAACATTTTTAATTGATAATACTGATGATGGATTTGGTACTTCCGGATAAAGCACATGACGAGAGCAGACAGGGTGAAGCTTTAATGCTGGAAACTAAGGCTGATAAAAATGGCCGTAAGCTGTACATTGAGAGCTATGGCTGCGCCATGAATTTCTCCGACAGCGAGATCGTAGCATCTATCCTTTTGGATAAAGGTTTCGAAACCACCAATGATTTTACAATTGCAGATGCAATTTTTATAAATACATGTTCTATTCGCGAAAATGCGGAAGTGCGCGTACGTAACCGCCTGAAAGAATTTAAGGTTGCCAAACAACGTAACCCGGGTATGGTGGTAGGTGTATTGGGCTGCATGGCCGAACGCCTGAAATCGAAATTTTTAGAAGAGGAAAAGCTGGTTGACATTGTAGTAGGCCCCGATGCTTATCGCGATTTGCCTAACCTGATAGAGCAAGCCGACGGCGGCCAGCGTTCTGTAAACGTGTTGCTGTCGCGCGAAGAAACATATGCCGATATTAATCCGGTTAGGTTAAATACCAATGGTATCAACGCCTTTGTATCTATTATGCGTGGCTGCGATAACATGTGCTCGTTCTGTGTAGTACCTTTTACCCGCGGCCGCGAGCGCAGTCGCGATGCCATATCTATTGTAAAAGAATGTACCGATCTGTTTAACGAAGGTTACCGCGAGGTTACTTTATTAGGGCAGAATGTGGATTCATATAAATGGAAGGCTGCGGCCTCACCCCAGCCCTCTCCGGAGGAGAGGGAGTTACCTGTTGAGGGCGCTTCTTCTGAAGATTTAGGTGAGGCTTCTGTTGTTAACTTTGCCAACCTGCTCGAAATGGTAGCCCAAATCAACCCCGATTTGCGGGTTAGGTTTTCTACCTCGCACCCAAAAGATATTACCGACGAGGTCTTATATACCATGAAAAAGTATGATAACATCTGTAAATACATACACCTGCCGGTACAATCTGGCAACACCCGCGTGTTGGACATTATGAACCGTACATACACCCGCGAGTGGTATATGAACCGAATCGATGCTATCAGGGAAATACTTCCGGGTTGCGCCGTGTCAACCGATGTGATTACTGGTTTTTGTACCGAAACGGAGGAAGAGCACGCCGAAACGTTAAGCATGATGGATTATGTGAAATATGATTTTGCCTATATGTTTATGTACTCTGAGCGTCCCGGAACTTTGGCAGCAAAACGCTACGCTGATGATATTCCAGAGGATGTGAAAGCTCGTCGCTTAAACGAAGTCATTGCTAAACAAAGGGAGCACGCGCATTTGCGCTTGTTAGAAAAAATTGGTAAGGTACAAAAGGTGCTGATTGAAGGTTATTCAAAAAAATCGGCTAACGACTATTGCGGAAGAAGCGACGAGAACTCGATGGTTATTTTCCCGGTCGACGAACGCTTTAAACCCGGTCAATACGTAAATGTGCTTGCTGAACGCTGTACCACAGCTACTTTGATGGGTAAGATTGTTGATTAGTTGAGGGAATCAGGAATCGAGAATCAAGAATCGGGACAGAAAAATGCCAGTAAGACACAATTTCAAGAATCTGAAGGTTTGGCAAAAGGCAATGGATCTGGCTGATTTGGTATTCGAGTTTTCTAAAGGATTGCCCGTGATGGAAAAGTATAATTTAATCGATCAGATTAACAGATGTTCGGTATCAATTCCTTCAAATATTGCTGAAGGGAGCGGAAAACGGACAAACGTACATTTTGCAGAATTTTTGTCTACATCGATCTCGTCATCGTATGAATTGGAAACCCCGTTGATTATTTGCGAGCGTAGAGGTTACGGTTCCGTGGATGTGCTGAGAAGCGTATTCGAATTGTTAGGTGAAGTTCAAAAGATGCTTTTCAACTTTCGTGAATATATAGTAAACGACAAAGAGTTATCTGAAGTCAAATCTTAATTGTTATTGAACAGAGTCCCGATTCTTGATTCCCGACTCTTGATTCTCTCTTATGGACGTACAAGAAATAAAACAACGCTTCGGTATCATTGGCAATTCGCCATTGCTTAACCGGGCTATAAGCATAGCCAGCCAGGTGGCGCCTACGGATATATCAGTACTGATAACCGGCGAGAGCGGCAGTGGTAAAGAGGCTTTTTCGCATATTATACACCAGCTTAGTCCGCGTAAGCATGGGCCGTTTATTGCGGTAAACTGCGGCGCGATACCTGAAGGTACTATAGATTCAGAGCTTTTCGGTCACGAAAAGGGAGCCTATACTGGAGCCATCGGCGAACGTAAAGGTTACTTTGAGACGGTGAATGGCGGTACTATATTTTTAGATGAGATAGGTGAGATGCCATTAGGTACTCAAGCCCGTTTGCTGAGGGTATTGGAATCAGGCCAGTTTATCCGTGTGGGTTCATCAAAAGTAGAGAAAACTAACGTGCGGGTAATTGCTGCCACCAATGTGGATGTTTATGACGCCGTTAAAGCAGGTAAATTTCGCGAAGACTTGTACTATCGATTAAATACTGTGCCGTTGCGTATACCGCCTTTGCGCGATAGAAAAGAAGATGTTTACCTGCTGTTCCGCAAGTTCGCATCAGATTTTACTGATAAATACCGCACTCCCCCAATGCAGTTGGATGACGATGCACAACGTGTGCTCTCCAATTACTCGTGGCCGGGAAACGTGCGTCAGCTTAAAAATATTGCAGAGCAACTGGCCGTGTTAGAGCGCGACCGTACCATCACCGGTGCAACGCTGTTGAACTATATCCCCCAGGAGGGAAGCGGCTCAAACCTGCCGATGCGCATAGGAAATCAGCCTAAAGAAGATTTCTCCGAAAGAGACATTCTATACAAGGTGCTTTTTGACATGAAGCGCGATATGGTTGAACTAAAAAAACTGGTGGCAGATATGATGGAGCATGGTGGTAGTTCGCCAAACTATGCCAACCATTCGCAGACTATCAGTCAGTTGTACAGGGATATCGAAATTCCTAACAATCAGGATGCACAATTTACTTTGCAGCAGCCCGTTACTGTAAATAACAGCAGCAACGGCAGTAACGAATCTTTTATAACCACGCATGCCGAGGAGGTAGAAGAGTCTTTATCGTTAATAGAAAAAGAGTCGGACCTGATACGCAAGGCATTAAAGAAACATAAGGGTAAACGTAAACTGGCCGCCAATGAACTGGGTATATCAGAACGTACCTTATACCGAAAAATTAAAGAACTAAATTTATAAGCATGTTCAAAGCAAGGGCACTATTTTCTATTGTCGCCATCGTTATATTGTGTTGTATAAGCCAATCGTGCGCATACCGGTTGGATGGGATATCTATACCAGCGGGATTAAAAACCATCAACGTAGAGTATTTCGAAAATAATGCGCCGTATGTACTAACCAGCCTTAGTCAATCGGTTACGGAGGCAATAAAAACCCGCATACGTTCTCAAACCAGTTTAAGTATAGTAAGAGGTGAAGGCAATGCCACCATGTCTGGCAGTATTGTGGGTTATAGCATTGGTCCGGTTGCTGTGCAGGCTACCAATACCAATACTGCGCCGCCTATTGCAAGCAAAAGCCGTTTAACTATTACGGTAAACGTTAAGTATGTAAATGATATTGATAAGAAGCTAAACTTCGAGCAATCTTTTTCACGTTGGGCCGATTTTTCGGGCGATATAGGAAGCCAGGAACAGAAGCTTGTAGCGCAGATATTACCCGAGATAACCGAAGATATTTTTAACAAAGCCTTTGCCAATTGGTAGGCAATTAGTACTTTCAACCACGTGGAGCAGCAGGTAAATGATAATTTGGCGGAAGCCTTGTGGGATGTATTAGCCAACCGGACTGATAGTGAGCTGCATGCGCAGGAATTAAAAAAGATACTTAGTCAGTACCCGCAGAGTAACCTGTTACATGTGTTACTTGCTCGTGGCGGCGATAAGCAATTAGTAAGCAATGCGTCGGTATATTACAACGGGCAATCCTTATACAGATTGGTAAACGTAAAGGAACGACTGCCCGTGGTTGCGCCAAGCCAGATTATAAATCTGGATGAGGTTGCTTTTAATACCGCACCGCTTCCAAACCCGTTGAGCGAAAAAACTTTTGCAGAATACGATCCTGCCCTAGAAGATATTGCTTTGGCCGAAGCTAATCGCCGTAAATTGGGCAGCGAGACCAACTGGGCACAGTTTACAGACGAAGAAACTGTAAGCCAGCCAGAGGATATTGCCGCCGCGCCTAAGGTGCAAGTAAATGCAGAGCCCGAAGCTGAATCAGAAACAATAGTTGAACCCGAAATAACTGAGCAAGAAGTTGTAGCTGAAGCCGAAGCTCATATAGATGTACCGGAACAAGTTGAACCGGAGAACACCATTGAGCCCGAAGCAGAGATAAAACCTGTTGAATCGGAATCGGTATGGAGTGATTGGCAACCAACGCCTGCCAATATCAACCCGCCGGCCGAGCCTTTGTATTATACCAATACGCAGTTAGAAGAAGTGCCCATTGCGCACGAAAACGCACCGGCCGATCCTGTTTTATCTTCTTTGCCGGATGATCCCGAATGGCAGGCTATTCGTTACGAAGAAGAGTTTAGCGAAGGTGGTCACAGTAGCAATGGTCATCACGTGGCAGATCAACCAGCTGCAGAGGATGAAGTTTATGACGAGATTGTAGGAATCGACGATATACAGATTGCTCCGGTGCCTACGGCGAGTGATGAACCTATAGCTTCCATTACCGCAGATGAGCCTTATTATACAAATTACACCGAGCAGTTAAATACCGAAACTCCGGCTGTTCAGGAAACAGAAGAGCATCAAAAACCGGCCTTTAATCTCGAAACTCATATTACCGAAAATATTTACGCCGCTGATTACTTTGCATTTAGAGATGCGCTGGTAAACGAGCCGGCTGCTTTACCCGAGGCAACAACTGCCGAAGACGACAAGCAAACTATGGCAAAGTATCATGATGATAATATGCCGTATTCGTTTTTGTGGTGGTTGGATAAAACGCGCAGGGAGCATTCAAATATTTATCAACCGTATGCCAAGCCTTCGGCCTTGCCAACTATTGACGAGTTAACCGAGGAGAAAGCAGAGCCTGTTTTTATCGATCCAAAGAAAAAGGAAGAGGCCATTATCGATCGCTTTATACAGGAAGAACCGCAAATAAAGCCGCCAAGCAGCGATAAACTGGATAACGAAAACAAAGCCCGTAACAGCGCCGAAGACAGTGAAGAACTGGTAACCGAAACATTAGCCCGTATTTATATAGATCAAATGCTTTTTCACAAGGCCATAGCAACTTATAAAAAGTTAATGTTGAGATATCCGGAAAAAAGTAGTTACTTTGCGGGTCAGATTGAAAAATTAGAAAACAGAACAAACTAGTTATAAAATGTATTTTATTTTAATTATCGTAGCCATCCTTGTATGTATCCTGTTAGGATTTATTGTACTTATTCAAAACCCTAAGGGCGGTGGCTTATCTTCAAACTTTTCTTCATCGTCTCAACTAATGGGCGTGCAAAAAACCGGTGACATCCTTGAAAAAGGTACATGGGTATTAGCAATCACTTTAATGGTATTATCATTAGCCATTAACGTAGCCGTAAAAAGCAGCTCAGTAAAAGCAGGCGGTGCTAATGAGTATCAAAATCAGATCGAAAAAGCATCAAAACCAACAGCACCAGTTAGCACCCCGGTTTTACCTCCGGCACCTGCTAAAAAGTAAGCTGAACAAAATATCAGACAAAAGGCTTTGGAAATTTTCCAAAGCCTTTTTTGTTAGGTAACATAACTGCCATGCTGGCATTGTCATGTTTTTGTAATGTGACTGCGGGATAAACCTATTGTTAAAAGTATGACAATTGTACAGCCCGAGGTGTCAATTTTTAACAAAACGTTCACTTGGCATTATTGATGCTGCACAAGGTGCAATAGAACTAATAAAATAAATTATAAATATAATTATGTCAATTAACATTAAGCCTATTGCTGGCACGGCCAACCGAGTGATTGTGGAGCCTGCACCAGCTGAAACAAGAACCGCATCTGGTATTTACATCCCCGAAACTGCACAGGAGAAACCTCAGAGAGGTACTGTTGTAGCTGTATCTGAAGAAGATGGCGATGGAAAAAAATCGACCGTTAAAGTAGGTGACGTGGTATTATACGGAAAATATGGTGGCCAGGAATTACCTCACGAAGGTAAAGACTACCTGATCATGAGAGAGTCTGATATAATCGGCGTAGTATTGTAATTTAATGATAGAAGGGCGGGTACTATTACTCTTATTTATAGTTCACTCACGCCTTCAAAATTCACTCATTCATAACTAAAAGAAACATGGCAAAGCAAATAAAATATAATGTAGAAGCACGTGACGCTTTAAAGCGCGGTGTTGACATCTTAGCTAACGCGGTTAAGGTAACCTTAGGTCCTAAAGGCCGTAACGTAATCATCGATAAAAAATTCGGTTCACCATCAATCACTAAAGACGGTGTATCTGTTGCTAAAGAGATCGAATTAAAAGATCCTTTGGAAAACATGGGTGCACAAATGGTAAAAGAAGTAGCTTCAAAAACTGCTGACGTTGCCGGTGATGGTACTACTACTGCTACTGTATTAGCACAAGCTATTGTAACTGCAGGTATTAAAAACGTAGCTGCTGGTGCAAACCCAATGGATTTGAAACGCGGTATTGACAAAGCTGTTGCAGCGGTTGTTAAAAACCTGCAAGAGCAATCTCAAACTGTTGGCGAAGACAACAATAAAATTAAACAAGTTGCATCTATCTCTGCTAACAACGACGAAGTTATCGGTACTTTAATTGCCGATGCAATGGCTAAAGTTGGTTCTCAAGGTGTAATTACTGTTGAAGAAGCAAAAGGTACTGAAACCGAAGTTAAAACTGTAGAAGGTATGCAGTTTGACCGTGGTTACCTTTCTCCGTACTTCGTTACCAACGCAGATAAAATGGAAGCTGAACTGGATAGCCCTTATATCCTGATCTACGATAAAAAGATCTCTTCTATGAAAGAGTTACTTCCTATCCTGGAGAAACAAGTTCAAACTGGCAAACCATTATTAATTATTGCTGAAGATTTAGACGGCGAAGCATTAGCTACTTTGGTAGTTAACAAAATCCGTGGCTCACTGAAGGTTGCTGCTGTTAAAGCACCAGGTTTTGGCGACCGTCGTAAAGCAATGTTAGAAGATATCGCTAAATTAACTGGTGGTACTGTTATCTCTGAAGAAAGAGGTTACAAATTAGAAACTGCTGATCTTTCTTTCTTAGGTCAGGCAGAAAAAATCACTATTGATAAAGATAATACTACGATCATCAATGGTTTAGGTAACACTGAGGATATCAAAGCCCGTGTTAACGAGATCAAGGCTCAGATCGAAGTAACTACATCTGATTACGACCGCGAAAAACTGCAAGAACGTTTAGCTAAATTATCTGGCGGTGTTGCTGTACTTTACATTGGTGCTGCAACTGAGGTTGAAATGAAAGAGAAAAAAGACCGTGTTGATGACGCATTACACGCTACACGTGCCGCTGTTGAAGAAGGTATCGTAGCTGGTGGTGGTGTTGCTTTCATCCGCGCAGTCGCTTCTATCGCCGATCTTAAAGGTGAAAACGAAGATGAGAACACTGGTATCCAGATCATCCGTCGCGCTATCGAAGAGCCTCTTCGTCAGATCTGTGAGAATGCTGGTATCGAAGGTTCTATCGTGGTACAAAAAGTTAAAGAAGGTACTGCAGACTTCGGTTACAACGCACGTACCGGAAACTATGAGAACTTAATTGGTGCCGGTGTTATCGACCCAACTAAAGTATCTCGTGTAGCTTTAGAAAACGCAGCTTCTATTGCAGCTATGTTGTTAACAACAGAGTGTGTATTGGCTGACGATCCGGAAGATGCTCAAGTTGGCGCAGGCGGTCCTCCAATGGGTGGCGGCATGGGCGGCATGATGTAATCATCTCCAAACTAATATATAAAAAGGCTTGTCTGGATAACAGACAGGCCTTTTTTGTTTTGCGGCCTTGTTTGCTGAGAATCAGGAGGTTCGATAAATATTTTTTGGATTGAACTATTGATTTTTCGAATAATAATATCAACTTTGTATTATCTTAAATATTAAGATACTTAAATATTAAGATATAATTGAAAGTATTATGAACCGATTGCAGAAAATGGCGCCAGCGCTTACTTTGGTATTCATGGCACCTATGCTTACAGAAGTGCTGCCAGGGGCAACCCGCTTTAGTTCGATATTTGTATTGCCTATCGAAATGTGCGTTTGGGGCGGCGGTGCATTGCTCATCAGGGCCGCAGTGCGTAAATGGAATTTGGGTTGGATAAGCATGTTGCTCATGGCCATTGGCTTATCAATAGCCGAAGAATGCCTGATACAACAAACTTCATTCGCGCCACTGGTTATACGGCTTAAAGGGGTAACCTATGCCCGCAGCTTTAGTATTAACTATGTTTATTTAACCTGGGCGCTAATCTATGAATCCGTATTCGTTGTCTTTCTGCCGGTGTATCTGGTCGAACTGATATTTTCCGATCGTGCCGGGGAAACCTGGGTAAGTAAAGCGGGTTTGATCATCACTTCTATATTCTTTGTTTTAGGCAGCTATCTCGCCTGGTTCTCGTGGACCCGCATTGCCCGTCCGAAAGTGTTTCATTTGCCAATCTACACCCCACCGGCGCCCGCTATTATTACAGCGTTTGTAGTTATACTTATTTTAGTTTTTATAGCCATTAGCGTGCTTAAGAATAAGCAGTACGCCACCACGCCACTTACGCCGCCATTACCCTGGCTACTAGGTTTAGTTGGCGCTGTGTGGGCGGTATTACTATACGGAATTGTATTATTAGCTTTTGGTATTGCACCTAATGTGTCACCGCTAATTTCGGTGGGAATTGGTTTGCTGTTAGCCGTCTTTGCTTTGATCTTTATTCCTCGTTTTGTGGTCGCCCCGCAGTGGCAAAGTAACTATCGGTTTGCCCTTATTTTTGGTGTGCTGCTTGGCTCGTGGGCTATAAGTTTTGTAGGCTTTATGGGGCCCGCTACAAAAGATCTTTATTTTAAAATTATCACCAACATTATAGCTGTTGTATTGATGCTTGTGCTCGGATCAAATGTGGCTAAGCGCAGGGCTGCGAGCAGCGTATCTATCGCATAATCTGTGTACTGCAGTGTGTATTTTAACATACACAAATTAGGAGTGTACTATTTATACTACTTTCCGTTTTAGTATAAATAGTACACCTAAGGCCCTCAATGTTAAGAATATCTAACTTCTTTGTCATCAATATATTTATTTGCACATTTTTAGGCTGATGTGATAATCTGGGCATAGGCTTTGATTATATCTCGATGTTATGAGAAACATCGTTAGCAAACGCAGACATATACCAAGCCGAATTTTTGAATGGGTAATATTCAAAGGTCCAGCCGTTTTGGCAAGTTTCATTTAATAAAAGTCTTATTTTTGTATCCTTAAATGGATATACACATCTTCTACACCAAAGCATACGATTGGATCTTCGCTAATGGTCCCCGGGTTATCGTCGGCATCATCATTTTCTTTATTGGGTTATGGATTATTAAGCTGATCCGTGCGGCCATTCAAAAGCGGATGAGCCAAAATGAGGTGCATTCATCCTTACAACCCTTCTTTCTAAGCCTTTCTATTACCTCGCTCTACCTGATGCTGGTTATACTGGTGATGGAGATTATGGGTATCGAGCTTACCATTTTCACCACAGTAATTGGTGCTGCTACTGTTGCCGCAGGTTTGGCGTTATCTGGAACATTACAAAACTTCGCAGGCGGGATTCTGATATTGTTACTCAAACCGTTTGAGCTGGACGATAATATCATTGCACAGGGACAGGACGGTCGGGTTACGTCCATCCAAATATTTTATACGGTAATCATAACACCTGATAACAAAACGGTTATTATCCCCAACGGAAAGTTATTTAACGAAGTAATTGTTAATGTTACCCGCGAAGGGAAAAGAAGGCTTGATATAAATATTAAACTGGGGTATGCGGCAGATCCGGAACAGGTGAAAAGCATTATAGAAAATGCAATCAGCCAAACTCCTAATATTCTTAAAACGCCCGGTACTACAGTAGGTGTATTAGCCTTAGAAATAGACGGTATAAAATACGTAGTTAATGTATGGGTTGACCCCAAAAATTTCCTTAAAACTAAGCTGAGCCTACAAGAGCGAATCATCGTTGATCTTCGCGCAGCGGGTGTAAAATTGCCTGGTACCTGATCTGGTGTCCAGCGTTTAAATCAGCCGAATCCGTTTAAAACTTCTATATCTTTGTTTGATGCAAAAAGAACAGATCTCTGTTTTCAATATGTTTAAAATAGGTATCGGGCCATCCAGCTCGCATACTTTAGGTCCTTGGCGTGCCGCTCAACAATTTGTTGCTTTGTTGGAGGAGCGTGAAGTTGTAGCTGCTGTAGAGCAGGTTAAAATACTACTTTACGGCTCATTGGCAAAAACTGGTAAGGGCCATGGTACAGATATCGCCATACTGCTTGGGCTTAGTGGCGACGACCCTGTAACATTTGATGTAACACAGATCAACACCAAAGTAGATAAGATTAAACGTGATCATCAGCTAACGCTTGGCGGCAAAAATCAAATTAGCTTTAGTTTTGATGATGACCTGATGTTCTTGTTTAACGAAAGTCTGCCTTTTCACCCCAATGCAGTAACTTTTCAGGCATTTTTGAACGATGGTAAAGCTGTGTCAGAAACCTATTATTCGATAGGTGGCGGCTTTGTGGTTAAAGAGAACGAGCAATCCGATGCCTCAAAAGAAGTTGACTTGCCCTTCCCGATAGATACTGCCGGCGACCTGCTGCACTGGTGTCGCAAAACCGGTTTAAAGATCTCGGAAGTGGTAATGGAGAACGAATTGGCCTGGCGCAGCGAAGACGAAACAAAGTCGCGAACGCTGGATATTTTTAATACCATTAAAGAGTGTATTTATCGTGGCTGCCACACCACAGGTTATTTGCCAGGTGGCTTAAACGTAGCCCGTCGTGCAGCTTCGCTCAATAAAAAGTTGATAGGGGCTAACCCATACCAAAATTTTGACGAATGGGTAACTGCTATTCGTGAAACAGGCTATGGTTTTAAAAATATATTAGATTGGGTAAGTTGCTTTGCACTGGCCGTTAATGAAGAGAACGCTTCGTTCGGTCGTGTGGTAACGGCGCCAACCAATGGTGCTGCCGGAGTTATACCTGCAGTGCTGCAATATTATTTGGTTTTTTGCGATGGCTATACTGAGCAAAAGATCATTCAGTTTTTATTTACGGCATCGGAGATTGGAAGCATCTTTAAAAAGGGCGCAACCATATCTGCGGCTATGGGCGGTTGCCAGGCCGAGATAGGTGTGTCATCAGCAATGGCGGCAGCGGCGCTTACAGAGTGTTTAGGGGGCTCACAGCGACAAGCGATGATGGCCGCAGAGATTGCCATGGAACACCACTTAGGTTTAACCTGCGACCCGATAGGTGGCCTTGTACAGGTGCCATGTATCGAACGTAATACCATGGGTGCTATTAAAGCCATCACAGCGTCGCAGCTGGCTTTGCAAACTAACCCCGATAACGCCAAAGTGAGTTTAGATGCCGTGGTAAAAACGATGTGGCAAACCGCACTGGATATGAATTCGAAGTACAAGGAAACATCCGACGGTGGGCTAGCCATCAACATTCCTCTGAGTTTACCGGAATGTTAAGGCTTTGCGTTAAGACCGCTGGCAACCTGTTTTACTAATTGGTCAACCCATAACTTGTACATCAGCGCAGACGGGTGGAGGCCATCTCCGGCAATAAGCGTAGCATCGGTAGCTGCCGTGCGTGAAATGCCGGTAATGTTAAGGTAGTTTACGCCCGCTTTATCGCTTTCGGCCTGGTTGATGTTGTTATAAACATTCAGTTGATCAGCAATCTGTTGCTTCATACTGGTTGCCGCAAAAGGTGTTACCGAATAATCAGGTATTGATAGCACAAATACATGTCGTTTATTGCCACCAGCAAATTGGATAGCGGTGTTTAGCAATTCAACAAAATCGGGTCTGTAGGTATTGATGTCGAAATTCTGGTATTGGTTGTTTACACCAATCAAGAGGGTAACAAAGGTAAAGGTCTTATTTAAATTGGCAGCCTGAATAGCATACTTCAGATCGTTAGTTGTCCATCCGGTCTTCGCAATAATCACTGGGTCACTTGCCTTAAATTTATTAAGCTTTAGCTGACCAGTTAACTGGTATGGGAATGACTGTGCTTGTGGTACAGATTCGCCGATGGTGTAGGAATCGCCCAGCGCTAAATAGGTAACGGTAGTGGCGGTATCTGTAGCAGGTATTGACGCAGTAGCTGCGGGTAAATTATTAACAGTATCCATTTGTTGTTTGCTGCAACCGGCAACGGTTGAAAGTGCAATTAATATACTTCCTAATATCTTCATCCAGCTATCTCCATATCAAACAATACGGAAATATGGTGTTTAAGGATTTTTTTAACTTCTCCTAGATTAACCTCTTCGCCCAGTTCCTGCTTCATGGAGGCTACTGCTTTATCATCTATGCCGCAAGGCACTATGTTTTTAAAATAGTCCAGATCGGGGTTTACATTTAGGGCCAAACCATGCATAGTTACCCAGCGGCTGCAGCGCACGCCCATGGCACAAATTTTACGGGCACGCTCATTATCGGCATCTAGCCAAACGCCTGTATAGCCCGGATAACGCTCGCCTTTAAGGCCAAATTCGCCAATGGTATTAATTACGGCCTGCTCTAGTGTGCGCAGGTATAAATGTATGTCGGTAAAAAAATTATCAAGATCTAATATCGGGTAACTCACCAACTGGCCCGGGCCATGATAGGTAATATCACCACCACGGTTAATAGGATAATAAGCCGCGTGTTTTTCTTTCAATCCCTGCTCGTCGAGCAATAGGTTATCTATTTTGCCGCTTTTGCCCAACGTATAAACGTGCGGGTGTTCGCAAAATATGAGATAGTTTTTAGTAGCCAGATCTTCTGGTGCTTCATCGCCTGCTACCTGCAAATTGCGAATGGCAATTTTGGTGTTTACGGTATCGGCAAAAATGGCTTCCTGCCTGTCCCATGCTTCTTTATAATCTATCAGGCCCCAGTCCTGGTATTCAACCTGCTTATTTTTCATTGTTGTCCTTTTACGTAACCTACCATGTAATCTTCGTACTGCATGTACTGAACCTGGTACGGTATATCTATTTCACCTTTTAATAGTCGTGCAGAAACTGTTCCCTGGTTTTGAGGGGGGAAAGGCTGCAGTAGTATATTGTCGGCAAATGAAACTTCTTTTTGCCCATAGCACTTGTAAACAGCTTCTTTAGCGCACCAACATACATATAGTTGCTGTATTTTATTTGCGGGATCTATAAACGCCATTTCTTCGGGGCGCATAAACTTGTGGGCAATGCGCTCTACTTTTTCTTTCACTTGTTCTATATCAATGCCTACCGGGCCGCTTTTGCTTACCATTACGGCTGCATAGTCAAAAGAGTGGCTTAGCGAAATGTGGTAAGGCATGTTTACCAGGTAAGGTTTGCCGTGTATATCAACTTGGCTATCTATATATTCGTCGGTGTGCAGCATTTTACGTAGCAAAACCCTCGTACCTAACCAATGCAGGTTTCTTTTTCCTTTGCTCAGCTTTTCAATATAAGCCTTCTCTTTGTTGTTGAGTTGCAGCTGACTGTAAAGGTCATCCGCCTCTTCTTCAATCTTCCAGAGAGCAAATTCAGTATCCGGGTCCACCTGATGGCGGTACGCTATAGCCATAAAAGTAAAATTGCAAAATCAGTGACAAACTTATGTCAAATAATTATAAATTAGTCGTGCTAACTAGTACTTACATATGATTTTATCGGACAAGCGCATTTTAGAAGAGATTGAGAAAGGGCATATCATTATAGAACCCTTTTACCGAGAGAATCTGGGTACCAATTCATACGACGTGCATTTGGGCAAACATTTGGCAACTTACCGTAGCCGTGTGCTTGATGCTAAAGCGCATAACGAGATAGATCATTTCGAAATACCTAAAGATGGTTTTGTGCTGCAGCCCAATACACTTTATCTGGGAGTAACAGTAGAATACACCGAAACACATAAGCACGTTCCTTTTCTGGAAGGTAAGTCGAGCACAGGCAGATTAGGTATTGATATACACGCCACGGCCGGTAAAGGCGACGTTGGTTTCTGCAATACCTGGACACTGGAGATCTCGTGCGCACAGCCTGTTAAAATTTATCCCGGCATGCCTATCGGCCAGCTGATTTACTTTAGCGTAGAGGGTGATATTGAAACCCTGTACAATACCAAAGGGAATGCCAAATACAATAACCCAACCACCCGCCCGGTTGAAAGCATGATGTGGAAGAATAGCTTTTAGCGCACAACATTTTACGCTTCCTGAGCGTTTAATAGGAATACCCCCTTACCTTATGACCTTCAAGAAGATACCCCTTTATTTGCTTGCCTTTATTACCAGTGCAATTGTTTTTGGTTTTGTTAAAGCCGATGACGACCCGATAAAAAAAGCAACTACCCAATTACAGAAATGGCTTGATACCTATCCGCAGGAGAAAGTATATCTGCATTTTGATAAACCTTATTATGCCGTTGGCGATGATATTTGGTTTAAGGCTTACATTACCGTTGGACCAAAGCACGAGCTATCGGCTCTAAGCGGTGCTTTAAATGTAGAACTTATAGACGACCGTGACTCGATATTACAAGCTATCAAACTGCCGGTTGTTTCGGGTCTCGCTAATGGCGATTTTGCGCTGCCAGACACGCTTAACGAAGGTAACTACCGCGTTCGTGCGTATACAAATTGGATGCGAAATGCCGGACCCGATTATTTTTTCGATAAAACTATCCATATAGGCAAGGCGCTGAATAACAATGTTTTTACGCATACTGCTTTTACTTATACCACGCAAAACGGCCAGCCGGTTGTAAATGCAACAATAACTTATATGGATTTAGCAGGTGCGCCATTTGCCAATAAAGAAGTATCGTACCAAATTGTGGCTGGCTCAAAAAATATTGCGAGAGGTAAGGGTATAACCAATAGTAAAGGTGAATTGACATTGTCATTTGCCGGGATGGCGCAAACGCAAAACAAACAGGCGCGTATAGTCAGCAAAATTAAAATAGACGAAAAAAACACTGTTACGAAAGTGCTCCCTGTTACGGCACTATCTGGCAAAGTTGATGTTCAATTTTTTCCAGAGAGTGGTAATCTCGTTAATGGGCTCCCAACTAAGGTTGCTTTTAAGGCTGTTGGTGCTGATGGTTTAGGGAAGAATATAAATGGTGTATTAATCGACAACAATAATCAGGAGATATCAACTATAACAACCCAACACTTGGGTATGGGCATTTTTATGGTAGTGCCGGAGGCCGGTAAAACTTACACTGCTCAAATAACTTTCGAGGATGGCTCTAAAGGTACATTTGCCTTACCAAAAGCTTTGGAGCAGGGCTACACTTTGAGCGTCAACAATACTTATGATCCCGACAATATTTCGGTACGTATAGCAGCCAGCCCTGGCCTTGTTGGTACAGAGGTAAATTTAGTAGCGCAATCGGGAGGGAATGTATATTACGCAGCTAAGAGTAAAGTAGAAAACGGCATAATTGCCACCAAAGTAACCAAAAATAGATTTCCAACTGGTGTTACACAGCTTACGTTGTTTAACGCAGCTGGTGAAGCCGTTAATGAGCGTTTGATTTTTACCACCGGTGCTGATGACCTGAAGCTGGATCTCATCTCTCCTCAGCAAACTTATGCGCAACGTGAGAAAATGAATTTACAGATAGCTGCCAATACACCGGATAACAAACCCGCCGTAGCCAGTTTATCAGCAGCAGTAATAGATGAAACTAAGGTGCCGGTTGATGAGTCGGATGAAACAACTATCCTATCCAGTATTTTGTTGAGTTCGGATATTAAGGGTTATATCGAAAAACCAAATTATTACTTCGCCCACAAGGATGATAAGCAGGAGAAAGCTGACCTCGATGTGTTGATGCTTACACAAGGCTATCGCAGGTTTGAGTGGAAACAGCTAATGAGCGACTCGTTTGCACGGCCGATATATACGCCCGAGACTACTCTGAAAGTATCGGGTCGGGTGCATAACGGCAACAAACCGGTTGTAGGTGGCAAGGTTACTTTGTTTACTACCGCGGGCGGTGCTTTTGTGTTAGATACGCTTACAGATGCTAACGGGCGTTTCGAATTTAAGAACCTGATTTTTAAGGATAGCCTTAAATTTGTTATCCAGGCACGCGATGCCAAGGGTAAAAAGTTTGTAGACATTGATCTGGACAATGTTACCCGGCAGCAACTCACAGCGAATGTTAACGCACCAGATATCGATGTAAATTTTGATAGTAAGATAGTTCCTTACCTGCAAAGCAGTCGCTCATTATATCAAACACAGGTGAAGTACGGGGTGGGTAGCCATAACATATTGCTTAAAGAAGTTACTATTCGCGAGAAGAAAAAGCCGCCGGTTGATCATTCGTCAAATCTTAACGGTGCTGGTAATGCAGATCAGGTGATTAAAGCAGAAGATATTGCGCTGATGGGAGGTTGCCCAGATATAACACAATGCTTGCAGGGCCGTTTATTGGGTGTAACGTTTCGGCAGGGAAATGCTTACACTACTCGTGGCGGCGGCCAAATGCAAATAATTGTAGATGGTATTTACGTTGAAGGAGACTTTTTGACCCAAATTAATTACACCGATATTAGTAGTATTGAAGTACTGAGAAGCGGAGCTTATACGTCGTTGTATGGCAGTAGAGGAGGCAACGGAGTAATTATAGTAAACACCAAACGAGGCAACGAGGGCAATAGCTACCAACGTTTTTCGCCTGGGGTAATTACCTATTCGCCTAAAGGCTTTTACCTTGCCCGTACTTTTTATTCGCCTCAATATGATGATCCTAAAGTAAACGCTACGCTTGCCGACATGCGCAGCACGATATATTGGGCACCTAATTTAGTGACTGATAAGGATGGGAAAGCCAGTTTAGGGTTTTTTAATGCTGGAAGTAAGGGCTCTTACCGGATAGTGATTGAGGGTATAGATAGTGACGGCCATATAGGCCGCCATGTGTATCATTATAAGGTTGAGTAACGTAATCCGTTAGTTTTTGCCGAGGTAGAATTTCTCCCAGAAATCCACAGACTTGGACATCTCTGAGTGGTCGGTGCTGCCCTGTGCACCGCCGCCCATACCGCCGCGGCCGCCGCCCATGCCACCACCGCCGTGACGGCCGCCGCCCATGCCGCCGCCACCCATTCCGCCGCGACCGCCTCCGCCGCCCATGCCTCCATGGCCACCGCCCATACCGCCATCGGGTGAGCCTGCTGTTTTGTTAGCGTTGGGATGAGTTACTCCGTTTATTTTGATATTAAATGCCCATTCGCTTTTATCTGGCGCATCCGCATGGAAGAATTTTAGGGGTATAGCAGCTTCGTAAACTAATTGGCCGCTTTCGTCAAGATTAAGGGCTACTTTAATACCGTAGGTATTGGCTGTAGTAATGATATCGCTTTCAATATCCGGAAACCCGGTTACCTGTATGTTGCGCAGCTTGGTCATTCTGGCGCGCATCATTTCCTCGCGATCCTGCTTGTCTAGCTCGTCGGGGTTGGGTTGTTTATCGCCGCCATTGCTGCCCGCACCACCAAAAGCAGGCTGATTATCGGTGCCCCCAACCGGAAAGGTAATGCTGTACTGTTCTTTCTTTTTGCCTTTGGGGTTAACGCTTAAAGTTAGGCCTGCACCAATAATACGGATCTGCTCTGTACGGTCGTTAACGCGGATGGCCATGTATAGATTGTCCTTGTCGTTGGCCAGCGTATAGTATATTTTTTTGTCTTCGTTGTAATAACGCAGGCTATCACCCCAGTCTTTCAGACTGCCGTCAATAGTAATTTCGGTTGGTGGGGCTTTTAGTGTGTTGTCTGTTTTGGCTTGTGCTTTTGCATGTGCCGAGAATAGCAGGGGTGCTGCCGCAACCAAGGCAAATGCGGTTAAACGCGATCTCATTTGTAATAGGGGTTTTTGTTAAAATGTTCTAATGCGCATGTATAACACATTTTTAGTGTGTTTATTATGGGTTTTTAAGTAAATTTGTAATTACAATACAATTATGCCAACCGAAGTACAGGAAGAGACCCTCACCCTTGAAGAAATATTGGCCGGGCTGAAAGAAGTGCACCGTCTTATTTTGTGGAACGATGATGTGAATACGTTTGATCATGTAATTTACTGCATGATGAAGTACCTGGATTATTCAGAATCGCAATCAGAAAAAATAGCCTGGAAGGTACACAACGAAGGTAAATGTGCCGTGCTGGAAGGATCTTTTACGGAGATGGAAGTTTACCGAAAAATATTACAACAAGAAGGATTAACAGTAAGTGTTGAATAAGGGTAGTATCAAGTAACGAGTATTAAGTAGCAAGATAAAGAAAGCGCCGTAGATATGTGATCTAAGGCGCTTTCTTTATGTAAGCTTGAGTATTGCGGTCTTGTTACTTGATACTCTCTACTTGATACTAAAAATTACACCATATAGTTCCAGCCGAAAGTATCGGTGGCTTTTCCGTAGCGGATATCGTCTAAAGTTTTTAATACCTTTTGAGAGAATTCGCGGGTTGAAGGATCACTTAAGGTGTATTCTTCGCCCTCGTGATTTAATGAACCTACTGGTGCAATAGTTGCAGCAGTACCAGCGCCGAAAGCATCTGTTAATTTACCGCTTTTTGCACCTTCAACAACCTCGGCTATAGATACGCGGCGTTCTTCAACAGGTACGCCCCATGATCTTGCCAATGCAAGAACGGTGTCGCGGGTTACGCCATCTAAAATAGTATCGCGGGTTGATGGGGTTACCAGTTTGCCGTCCAACATAAACATTACGTTTGCCGCACCCATTTCCTCAACGTATAAATGCTCTTTTGCATCTGTCCAGATCAATTGGTCGAAACCTTCTTCGGCCGCCTTTTTAAATGGCAGCATAGAGCCACCGTAGTTACCTGCAGCTTTGGCATAACCAAAACCACCTTCGGCAGCACGGGTATAGTTTGTTTCGAATTTAACACGCAGTGGTTTGGTGAAATAAGGACCAACGGGACCGGTTAAAACCATAAATTTATAGGTTTTAGATGGTGTTACACCTAAATATGGATCCGTAGCAAACATAAACGGACGGATATATAAAGAGTGGCCTGCTTGTGCAGGAATCCAGTCGCGGTCGATATCTACCAAAGCGGCAATGCTCTGTACAAAAAGATCTTCAGGCAGTTCGGCCATGCATAAACGCTCTGCAGATTTGTTGAAACGCGCAGCATTTTTATCCGGACGGAAGACGGAGACCTGGCCATCAGCATGTTTATAAGCTTTCATTCCTTCGAAAAATGCTTGTCCGTAGTGCAGCGCAGAAATGGCTGGGCTAAGGGCAATTTCGCCATAAGGTAAAATTTCGAAGTTCTTCCATTCGCCGTCTTCGTAATCAGCGACCAGCATGTGATCGGCAAAGGTACGGCCAAATACCAGGTTAGTAAAGTCCGTTTCTTGTAAACGGGAATGGGTGGTTTTAGTAATTTTGATGTCCAGTGTGTCTGTCATGGCCCAATAGATTTGAAAAGTGGCAATTTATGAATTTTATAAGCCAAATCTGAAATTATAGCCCGAAAAGTTGGACATTAGCGGCATATTATGGCAACAGCAGTACATACCTATCGGGTAGATCCGAAAAAAGCCGACGCATTTAAACGCCAGTCGAATATCAGTTTATTGGTTCCTTATTTATTCCCAATAGGATTGGTTGTCTATCAATTGGTTAGAACCGGGTACGATTATCGTTTTATTATTCTAAGTGCGGGTGTGACTGTATTAGCTGTTGCACTATTGATTATGAGTATCATAAGATCGAACAAGCGTATCGACACGATGAAACTGGAAGTAAGCGATACCGCCGTTACGTTAACCGAATCAGGGAAACCAAAGCAGGTTTCAATTGCCAATATTACATCAATTGAAACCCACGTAAAAGGCATCGAGCTTAAAACCCAACCCAAGTCGCGAAACGCTTTTGTTGTCTACAACGAATTTGAAAAGTTCGATCAGATCAAAAAACTGATAGAAGCGAAGGTGGCTAAGAATAAACGTTAACTCAACGCTCCTTCAACCCATGCTTTTCCCCAATTTTCAATCTGCTCGGCAGTCCATAACTCCGGGTAAAAGATGCGTTTTTGAAAACGCGGAGGCAGGTATTTTTGCCAGTTGGTACCACCGGTAGCTTTAATTTCTTCGGGCTCGCGGTGTAGGTATTTTACAGCAGATTTATAGTGGGCCAATGGCCAGTTTACGTTAACATGGGTATCCAGTTGACGTAGCTGATCCGCCAATTGTGGAGTAGCCTGTCCGGCAGCTTCTAAATTATGATAGAGCTTATTGAAATTAACATCAGCACAGTTTTTTCCTACCTCGATAAAGGTTGCTGCATACTTTTTCTCGAACTGTTTAAGCGTCAGTGTCTTTTTACCAGTCGATAATTCGGTGGCGCCAAACTTCCAATAAATTTCTTCGAACTGCTGCTCAACGGTTGCGCCTCTTAGCTCTTCGCGTTTATCTTTAGCAACCAGGTTTACAAAATCTGTGGCATAAATCTCGATCATACGGTACTGTCCCGATTGGAAACCACTGGCAGGTAGCAGTGACATGCGGAATTTAAGGAATTGCTCCTTTTCCATCCCCTCAACCATCACCTCGAAGGAGTTAACCAGGGCATTAAAATAGCTGTTGATGCGTTTTAATCGAGCTGTGAAGAACTCCGCGGTAAGGTTTTGTTTAGCAGCAATTTGTTTACATTCGTGCAGGGTAAGTTTAAAATATAGCTCGGTGATCTGGTGGTACATAATGAAGATCTCCTCATCAGGGAACGGCGTTTTGGGGCTTTGCAGGCTCAATAACGTATCTAGGTGGATATAGTCCCAGTAGGTAAGGAAATCAGCATATAGTAACCCATCAAGATATGAAGACATGTCTTGCCCCATGGCTTCATACTTCTGCTGTAACAGCTCTAACCGGTCTGTAATTTCGGGTGTAAAGTGCATGTACAAAAATAGAAAAAGAAATAAGCTATTGCAGCCAATGCTTTTTTAACCCATATTTGTATTGTACTTAAAGGCAATGGTGAGCTGCCTATTTGAACCGCCCTAAAAAGCTGATGACGCCTACTCAGATAATTTTATTTATTTGCATGTAGGTTTATGAAAAAATTTCTCAATTCCCAGCTTTCAACAATCATTTACAGTTTTCGTTGTACCGTTATTGCTTTGCCTGTGGCTATTGCTATTGGCAGTATGGTGGCGCTATTTTTATGGCTTTTAAACTGGGCCATTCATTATAGGTTTGCGCACCCATGGTTGCTTTATTTGTTACCGCTGACGGGTGTTGCCATTCATTTCTTATACAAACTTTACGGCCGCTCTGCCGAGCGTGGAAATAACCTCATTATCGACGAAATTCATGAACCGGGCGGGGGCGTGCCCAAACGTATGGCACCGCTTATTTTAATTACCACGGTAATTACGCACCTTTTTGGCGGTTCTGCAGGCCGCGAGGGCACCGCAGTGCAGATAGGTGGCAGCATAGCCAACTTCTTCGTATCTCTTTTTAAATTAAACGAAGCTGATAAAAAGATGCTACTCACCGCCGGTATTGCAGCAGGTTTTGGAGCGGTGTTCGGAACGCCATTAACCGGGGCCATTTTTGCGCTAGAAGTTATCACCATCGGCCGTATTCAATATAATGCCTTACTGCCCTGCCTTATCGCCGGTTTTGTGGGCGACGCAACAGTTGCCCTCTGGGGAATTCACCACACTGTATATCATATAGACGTGGTTAAAACCAGCGCCGAATATTATCATCGCCATCTCCCGCTCGATCTGTTGTTGCTTATGAAGGTGATATTCGCTTCAGCTATTTTTGGGTTGGCAAGCTGGTTATTCGCTAACACCACGCATGCAGTGAAGAACTTCTCTTTAAAAATGATTAAGATTGATTGGCTGGTGCCTGTTTGCGGAGGGATTGTGATTATTGCTCTTACATTTTTAATAGGCAAGTCCGATTACCTGAGTTTAGGTGTAGAACCAGAACATCCCGGCGCAGTAACCATTGTATCAGCATTTCAGCAAAATGGCGCCGATTTATTTAGTTGGTTGTGGAAACTTATTTATACCGCAATAACTTTAGGTACCGGCTTTAAAGGAGGGGAGGTAACGCCTCTGTTTTACGTAGGTGCAACTTTAGGTAACACACTGGCAGATTTCTTAAACGCACCAGTAAGCCTGTTTGCTGCATTAGGATTTATCGCTGTATTTGCCGGTGCTACCAACACGCCACTGGCTTGTACTTTAATGGGTATTGAATTATTCGGCGGTGAACATGCCATGTTGTTTGCCATAGCCTGTTTTACCGCCTATTTTTTTAGCGGAGATTCAGGAATTTATAGTGCCCAACGTAAAGATGGGGAAAAAGTGATGAGCGACTACTGGCAAAGGATGTTTGAAAAATATAGGCGGTAAAATTTCTGCCTTTAACATTAAAATCAAACATATTTTTCTTTCAGCGTTTATATAGCTATAACATAAACCATCATGACAGCATTTAATAAAATACTTATAGGCATCGACAATAGCAAGTTCTCTGAACATGCCACCAAAACAGGGTTCGATCTGGCTAAGCAGTTTGGGGCAGCAGTTGGTCTGGTGCATATTATAGAACCCGCTTTTATACAGTCGCCCGTTAACGATACTGGTTTAGGAATGCCTATGGATACTAGCGCCGACCTGGTTAGTATGGAGGTTTTAGACGTTCAGAACAAAATCTCAGAAAATATCATTGATGCTACGATTGAAAAATATGGAGAAGGCCTTGAGGTGACCCATTTTACCGATTACGGTTCTACTGCCGACGGTATTATCAATTGTAGTAAAGAATTTGGAGCAGATCTGATTGTTATTGGCACCCACAGCCGATCTGGCTTAGACCGCTTGCTGATGGGTAGCGTTGCTGAACACGTAGTACGCCACTCGGATGTACCGGTACTAGTTGTACCACTCCTAGAGAAGTAGTTTAGTTATTAAGTAAAACAATAAGGCTAGGCGGGAACTCCCTAATAACCTAATAACCTAATAACCTAATAACCTAATAACCTAATAACCACTAGTAAAGCAGTCTGAATTTAATAGTATGAGGGATAGCCTTAAGCTGGTCTAATACCTCGGTATCATAACCCTTGTTTACGTCGGTAATTACGTAGCCTATCTGGTTGTTGGTTACCAGAAATTCACCCACAATGTTAATGTTGTGCTGGGCAAATACATCATTTATTTTGGCCAGGATACCCGGTACGTTTTCGTGAATGTGGATAAGCCTGTGAGCGTTACTTACGCGCGGTGGTTGCAGATCTGGGAAATTAATGCTGGTGTGCGTTTTACCTTCGTTCATAAACGCAATTACCCGTTTAGGGATAAAGTCAACATTACGAGGGTTGTACTTGGCATCGTCGAAAATAATTACACCGTTTTCGCAGGCCGTGTCGGCCAGTTTGCGGCTGGCTACTTTACCAAAACAACCAATAACCTTTAACCTGGGCGCACTGGCCACCTCCTCGGGTGTTGGCTGCACATCTTCGGCGCAAAGGAGCACACCGGCTTCTTCCAGATATTTTTCTTCAATACTATCGCGCTGACGCACGTTGTAGCCTTCCTTTTGCATTTGGGCAATTGCCTCTTCATCAACATTACCGGCTATCAGGCATTTGATCCTGTTTTTGGGGTATGAGATTGCACGGGGCAGGCGGTTGATATATAAAAACTCGTCGAAGCTTGGGGTAATATGGTCGGCTTTTTCGGTTACCGATTTACGTTCTATGTTTTCGGTATAAGCAAAAAACTTTTTGATCATGCCCGATTCTTTCAGCTGAAAATCTGAATAGCCATCGCCAATACCGAATATATCACCCTGAAGATTGAGCTCTTTCAGGAGTTTTACTTTGCCCCCTTCTTGCGATAGCGGGTTGGTACGGTCATATCCAACAATGTTATCGTTATCGTCAAAAATAAAGGTGTTGGCATAGATGTTTTCTTTTTTAATATGATAGTCGCTCACTACCGGAATGATAAATTCTTTAAACCCGCCAGACACGATGAGCACCTCATCCTGGTGGTTTTTAAAGAAAATGCTGTTGCGTGAAAACGAGGTTGATACCTTTTTGCGCAAGTGGCGAACCAGTTGTTTCAAATGGTCGCGGGTGGCTTCGAGTAGTTTTACACGTTGCTCAAGGCTATCGGTAAATGATAGGCGGCCTTCCATTGAGGCGTTTGTCAGATCTTCAATTTTTTTGTAGATCAGCTCACGGTCCGGGTGGTCCTTGAGCGAAATTCGAGCCAGTTCATCGAGGGCTTCTACTTGGGTAAACGTGCTGTCGAAATCGATGATATAATACTGACTCATAATACCTGGTAAATTTTATTGCGCAAAAATGCAAAATTTAACTTGAGCAAAAAGATTAAAATGAAATTAGGAGGGGGGATGATCTTGTACTTAATGCGATTTACCAGAGGTGGTGCAGTGGTGCAAAATTCCACACGCACCACTGTGTTCCTACTTAAAAGTCATTTTCATTTATTTGTTATCAATTATCCAGAATAAGCACAAGCGGGACGCTTGCGGTAGCGAAGGTAATCGGGAGGGTAGCAGAGTGTTTTAAATCGTGTCATTGCTTCGTACCTCGCAATGACATGGTGAAGGGCAAAGCTAACCTTTCAAGGCGCCTACTACTTCATCAATCGTCTTGCTCAAAGGCTTAAACTCAATGCCGATAGCTTGTTTAATCTTACTGTTATCGTAATTAAGCACCTGGCTACCCGATTGCGCGGATATTTTATCTAAAGAGGGGTCTTTGCCTGTTAATTTGCCAACAAGGGCAGCGCCACGCCAGGCTAGTTCCAGCAGCCAGGGTTTGGCTTCGCGGGATGGAGGTTTTATGCCGAAGCGGGTAGCAATGGTGGTAAAAAGATCTTTATAATACCAGTTTTCAGAATTGAGGATATAGCGTTCGGCGGTAATGTTGGTATTCATCAGGGCAATCATGCAACGCGCTACATCGGCTACGTCAACAAAGCCCATAGCGCCGCCGCTATAAAAACTGATGCCTTTGCGTATGGTCTCAAAAATTTGTCCGCTGCCATCGGTGCCTGCGCTGGCGCCGATAATTACAGATGGGTTAACCACTACGGCATCCAGACCTTCGGCAATGCCGCGCCACACTTCCATCTCGCTTTCCAGTTTCGATATCGCGTAGATGTTGTTAACGGGAGTTTCTTCAATAAAATGCTTCTCGGTAATCAGTTCGCCGGTTTTGGCTGTGCCTACGGCGGCAATAGAACTTACGTGTACCAAACGGGCACCGGCATCAATACAAGCGTTAACCACATTGGCTGTTCCGTTAACGTTGGTACTTATCATGGGGTCTTTATCGGCCTGCTTAAAAGATACCCATGCAGCGCAATGATATACTTGCGTAACCCCTTCCATGGCGTTTTCAAGTGCAAAAATATCGCATATATCAGCCTCAACCCAGGTTATGAGATGGCTATAGGGAAGTAGTGTTTGGGGGGTAGCAGAATTGCTACGCCGGGTACAACGTACGGCTAATCCTTGTTCGGCAAGCTGTTTAACCAGCTCAGCACCCAAAAAACCTGTTGCACCGGTTACCAGTATCATGCTTGTAATTTTATTATAAAACAGTGCAAATTAATCGAATTAAATTGATATTTGAGCTTTTGTAAAGCATCCCTATGTCATTAACAGATTTTCTGTCGCCCGTTGATCTAAGCAATATTACACCTAAAGACGGTTTTAATACCAGTCAGTTGGGTCGCAAGATTGACGTGTTTACCGACCAGTTTCCTGATCTGGAAGAACAGCAGTATGATATGGTTATCATCGGCGTAATGGAAGACCGCTATGCCATTAACAACGAGGGCTGTTCTACAGCACCCAATTACGTGCGCGAACGCCTGTACCAACTACACGAAGGTAGTTTTGCCGTTAAGATAGCCGATTTGGGCAACATACGTCGCGGTGCTACTGTTGTTGATACGTACGTGGCGCTTAAAACAGTGGTTAATGAGCTCATCCGCGCTAATATCCTGCCGATCATTATCGGCGGGGGCCAAGATCTTACCTACGCCCAGTTTATGGCATACGAAGACCTGGAGCAGCGGGTTGACCTGGTAGTGATAGACCAGGCGTTTGACTTAGACGATGATTTTGAGCGCGGCGATATTGAAACTACATCGGCTTCGTTTCTAAGTAAAATATTCCTGCACGAACCTAATTACCTGTTTAACTTCAGCAACCTGGGTTATCAAACTTATTTTACCAGTCAGGAAAGTTTGCGTGTGATGGATAAGCTGCTGTTTGATGTACACCGTTTGGGCGAACTGAGCGGGCAGATTAAGGTTGCTGAACCGGTAATCCGCAATGCAAGCATGATCAGCTTTGATATCGGCGCTATTCGCGGTGCCGATGCTATGGGTAACGCTAATGCATCGCCCAATGGTTTTTATGGCGAAGAGGCTTGCCAGATTTGCCGTTACGCAGGTTTTAATGATAAACTAACCTCAATTGGTTTTTACGAGTTTAACCCGGCTTATGATGTAAACGGACAAACCGCTATGCTGATAGCGCAAATGATATGGTATTTTGTAGAAGGCTTTTATAACCGCAAGGCCGATTTTCCGCTCAATCCAAAATCGCAATACCTTATTTATAAAACCACCCTCACGCACGACGATCACGAACTGGTGTTTGTAAAAAGCAAAAAGTCCGACCGCTGGTGGATGCAGGTACCTTACCCGGCCAGCGGCTCGCTTAACGAGCGTTTTCATTTAGTGCCCTGCCGTTACGAAGATTACCAGCTGGCAGTATCCGGCGAAATGCCCGACCTGTGGTGGCGTACTTACCAGAAATTAAACTAAGAACTGTATATATCTATTCGAGGCCTTTTTACGTTTAACTCCCTGATATTATTTAATTAATGAGAAAACTATTTTTATATATAGCCCTGTTTGTACCGGCATTAAGCATGGCACAATCTCCGCAAGCTTTTACTATTAAAGGTAAAATTGCCAATGCAACGCCTCCTGCCAAAGCTTACTTGTTTTACTCGCTTGGTGCTAACAGGTATGTAGATTCATCTAACGTTAGCCTGGGCGCTTTTGAAATTACAGGTACTGTATTAAACCCGGTGAATGCTGTTTTGGTGCTCGACCATAAGGGCGTTGGCGTACAGCGTTTAGATAATACTGCCGATGCTTTAATGATGTATGTAGAGCCAGGAACCATTAATGTGAGCGCCATGGATTCTGTTAAGAAGGCTGAAATAACTGGCTCGCAGATTAATGATGACAATAAAAAGTTAATGGCGCAGCTTACGCCCATCAACGAAAAAAGTAAAAAGATATACCAGGAAGCACAGCGCGCAACGCTGGCCCAACAACAATCGGCAGAGTATCAGAACATGATGCAAGCTCGGTTTAAAGCGGCCCAATCTGAGCAGGAAGGTATATTGATGAACTTTGTAAAAGCTAATCCTAAAAGCTATTTAAGCCTGTTGGCACTAAGTTCGCTTGGCGGCCCATCTGCCGACCCTGCACCGCTGCTGCCGCTATACAATGCCTTAGACCTAAGCCTGAAAGAAACTGAAGCAGGTAAACAACTCGAAACCTCTTTAAATGGGTTAAAAGCTACTGCTATAGGCGCTATGGCTCCCGATTTTACCCAACCCGATGCTGATGGTAAGCCAGTAAAGCTATCATCTTTCCGTGGCAAATATGTGCTGGTTGATTTTTGGGCATCATGGTGCGGCCCTTGCCGCCAAGAGAACCCTAACGTGGTAAAAGCATTTAACAAATACAAAGACAAAAACTTCACCATATTGGGGGTGTCTTTAGATAAACCTGGTGCTAAAGACGCCTGGCAGTCGGCCATCAAAAGCGACGGCCTGGCCTGGACACAGGTATCCGATCTTAAATTTTGGGATAACGAAGCCGCTGCATTATACTTTGTACGCGCCATCCCGCAAAATTTTTTGATAGACCCGCAAGGTAAAATAATCGGCAAAAACCTAAGAGGAGCTGATTTAGATAATAAGCTGGCTAAGCTGTTTCCTGCCTCCATGTAGTTGAGGCAAGCAAGATAAACGAGCAAGGCTGCGGGTAATCGCGGCCTTGCTCGTTTTATATGCCCTTGCCGTCATGCCGAACTTGTTTCGGCACCCCACGGGAAGGGGGCGATTGGGCAGTTTGTTTCAGTACAGTTCATTCATTGCAACCTTGAAACGAAGAAGTTACTTTTTTTAAAAGATGTATTTTATATATTTGAATTTAACCACCTTATTAAAACTCAAATTAGCATGATCAGAAAAACATTATACGCCGCAATGATTGCCTTACCGGCATTAAGCTTTGCGCAAACAAGCCCCAACTTTGTAGTTAAAGGAAAGATAGGTACCTATAATGCACCGGCTAAAGTTTACTTAAGCTACCGTGCTGGTACTAAAAGTGTAACCGACTCGGCCGTGTTGGTAAACGGCGCTTTCGAATTTAAAGGTACATTAACAGACCCAGCACAGGGCGCGTTATACTTTAATGCCAAGGGAGATGGTATCCACTCTCCGGCAGATTACACTGAACTGTATATCGATAACAAAGGAACAACCCTGGTAAACAGCCCCGATCTGGCTAAAAACGCTGTGGTTAGCGGTACCAAACTTGCCGAAGAAAGCGCCAAATATCAAGCCGCTTTAAAACCAACCGACGCAGAATATGAAGCGCTCAGTGCTAAAGAAAAGGCATTGGGTAACGATATAACTCCAGACCAAAAGAAAGAGTTTGATGCGTTAGAAAAAGCTATTGATAACCGCGAAAAAGCAGCCACCAGAAAATTTATTGAGGATAATCCATCGTCGCTGGTAAGCTTAAATGCGTTGCGTAACTATACTTACAGCGCAGATTATAAAGATTTGGAACCACTGTTTCATCACATGAGCGCTGATATACAAAACAGTACTTCGGGTAAAAAATATGCCGACCAGTTAGATAAACTTAAAGGCGTAGCTTATGGTGCAACCGCTCCGGAGTTTGCTATGGCTGATACCAATGGTGTGACGGTAAAACTATCATCATTCCGCGGTAAATATGTTCTGGTTGATTTTTGGGCTTCATGGTGCGGCCCTTGCCGCCGCGAAAACCCTAACGTGGTTAAGGCTTACAACCAGTTTAAAGACAAAAACTTTACCATCCTGAGCGTATCGTTAGATCGCCCGAATGCTAAGGATAAATGGATGGCCGCTATCCACAAAGATGGCCTTGCCTGGACCCATGTTTCTGACCTGAAATTCTGGGATAACGATGCCGCCAAATTATACGGCGTACAAGCAATCCCTCAAAACTTCTTGTTAGATCCCAAAGGGAAAATTGTAGGCAAGAACCTGCGCGGCGACGACCTGGCAGCGAAGTTAAGCGAGCTATTAGGCGGTGTTAAAGGAAGCGATAAAACAGAGTAAGGCGTAGAGCCTCACCCCCAACCCTCCAAAGGAGAGGGGGTACGATATAGAACAAGAAAGGCCTTCGATTATCGAAGGCCTTTCTTGTCTATTGTAACTTGTGTTATTTATTGCGAGCTATAGCGTGGCAACCTCGTCGCTTTTTGTTCTATCTGTATGGCTACGGGGTTGTTTCGTTCCTCAATGAAACATTTTTTAATGTCTCGATTCCTGATTTTCGATTCCCGACTCTCTCTTACAAAAGGTCAAACCCAATATCTTTTCTGAAATACTTACCATCATAATAAATACGGCTGGCATCCAGAGTAGCTTGTTGCAGGGCGGTAAACATATCGTCTTGCAGAGATGTAATGGCTAATACGCGGCCACCTGAAGTCTTGATCTCTTCACCATCGGCATAAGTACCAGCATGGAACGCGATGGAACCGCGCACATTTTCCAAGCCAGTAATTACCTTATCTTTCAGGTACTCGCCAGGGTAGCCGCCTGCTACGCAAACTACGGTAGCGGCAACTTTGTCGGAAATTTTCAATTCTTTGGTGTGCAGATTGCCTTCGGCTACGCCTTTAAGCAGGTCGGCCAGGTCAGATTCTATACGTGGTAAAACGCTCTCTGTCTCCGGGTCTCCCATGCGGCAGTTGTATTCGATAACGTACGGTTCGCCATTGCAATTCATTAGTCCGATGAAAATGAATCCTTTGTAAGGTATGTTATCCTGCTTTAAACCATTTACGGTCGGAATAATCACGCGTTCGTGTACCTTATCCATAAAATCCTTACCTGCAAATGGAACCGGCGAAACCGACCCCATGCCGCCGGTATTTAAACCGGTGTCGCCCTCGCCAATGCGTTTATAATCTTTGGCTTCGGGTAATACTTTATAGTTGGTACCATCGCTCAGTACAAATACCGAGAGCTCGATGCCTTGTAAAAACTGTTCGATAACCACTTTCGAGCTTGCCTCGCCAAATTTGGCTTCGGTAAGCATTTCGGTAAGTTCTTGTTTGGCTTCTTCAAGCGTGGTGCAAATTAATACGCCTTTACCGGCAGCCAGTCCGTCGGCTTTTAACACGATAGGCAGGCCTGCTGTTTCCAGGTAGGTTAAACCTTGCTGCAATGTATCAGCGGTAAAAGTTTCTGAAGCTGCCGTTGGGATGTTGTGGCGGTTCATAAACTGTTTAGAGAAATCTTTGCTACCCTCTAACTGAGCACCCTCTTGCTGCGGGCCGATAACCGGGATATGGCGCAGCTGCTCATCGTTCAAAAAGAAATCGTGGATGCCTTTAACCAGGGGTTCTTCGGGGCCAACTAAAACCATGTCGATATTATTAGCCAGGGCAAATGCCTTGTGGCCTTCAAAATCGGTGACTTTTAAGTTTACGTTGGTGCCAAACTGGGCCGTACCGGGGTTGCCCGGTGCAATAAATAATTGCTGGCATAATGGACTCTGAGATAATTTCCAGGCGAAGGCACTTTCCCTACCGCCAGAACCAATGAGCAGGATGTTCATGGGGGTCAAAGATAGATGTTTGAATTGAGTTTTCGGTTGTCGGTTATCAGTTGTCGCTAGAGCAATACCGCTTTTCAATTTGCCCTAACACTTAAACAATCGTAATTTGCCTTTAGCATGAAAGCCTGTTTACTATTAATATGTATTTGCCTGCTGGGTAAAGTGGGTTTCGCTCAGAAAATAAAGAGCGATCTCGAAAAAGAAAACCTGAAAGGCAATGTAGACTCTGTAATTACGGAGAGCGTAGTGAATTACAGCGATAGTAGTTTAAAGAAGCCGAAGGTTGTTGTTAGACTAATATCAAAATATAATCAAAACGGTAATCTCATCTCAACTGTTTTGTATGCCGAAGCTGCCTCAAATCAGCAGCCTGTAAAGGTATCCTATTTTTATGATGGAAGGCAGAGGTTGCTTAAGAAGATTGCCTATTATGAAAACGGGTTGGTACACCTGCAATCCTTATATAAATACGACGAGACCAGCAGCAGAGTTGAAATTCGCAACTATGATAACACCCAGAAACTGATAAACTTTATTATTTCTTATTACAACAGTTCGGGCAATGTGACAGAAAGTGCCGGATTTAGCGCTGATAGAAAAGAGATATGGCGGCAACGTTACAAATACGATAAAGGAAATACGGTTGGTATCGAATATCTTAATCCTTCGGGGGCAATACTATCTACTAATACCATGGCTTATGATGCATTAGATAATATGATCATCAATACGGAAAAGCAGCCTGATGGAAAAAGTACCTCCAAAATATATCACTACTTTAATTACGATAAAAAGTTTAACTGGCTATCGATGGACGAAACCGATAACAACGGGATCGTTACCCAACGAAGAATAACCTACTTTAAGTAAAGTTGTCGGTTGTCAGCTATTAGTTGTCAGTTGTCAATAAAAGAGCGTTTTTGCCATATAATCAAGGTGTTTGGGTAAGGAGTGTAATACCGAAAACCGATAACAGGCCACAGAAAACAGAAATTTTCCTAACTTTACCTGCCATTATGACTTTTACACTTCTATGGCGTAATTGTTGATTGGTAGTGAATATATATTATAAACAGCATGTTGGGATTTATCAGTAAGCTTTTCGGTAATAAATCGGAAAGAGACTTAAAAAGTATACAACCTTTAGTTGAAAAAATAAAAGCTGAGTTTGCGAAACTCGAAAACATCAGCAATGACGAACTGCGCGCCATGACGCTCGATTTTAAAGAGCGGATTGCACAAGGCCTTGCAGATATCGATAATGACATCCAGTCGGCAAAAGAACAGGCAGAAGATCCTGAACTTGCTGTTGACGCTAAGGTTGACCTTTATACCCAGATAGACAAGTTAGAAAAGGACCGCAACAAAGCACTCGAAGAGTTACTGATGAGCATCCTGCCCGAAGCTTTTGCTGTGGTTAAAGAAACCGCCCGCCGTTTTGCCGGTAATAAAACCATTGAGGTTACTGCCTGGGAAAGCGACCGCGAGCTGGCTGCTAAAAAAGCAAACGTTATTATTAAAGGCGATAAAGCCATACACCACAATACCTGGATAGCTGCCGGAAACGAAGTTACCTGGGATATGGTGCACTATGATGTACAGCTGATTGGCGGTATTGTATTGCACCAGGGTAAAATTGCCGAGATGACCACGGGTGAGGGTAAAACCTTGGTGGCTACCTTGCCGGCTTACCTTAATGCTATTGCAGGCCAGGGTGTACACATTGTAACCGTGAATGATTACCTGGCACGCCGTGACTCGGAGTGGATGGGCCCATTGTACGAGTTCCATGGTTTAACTGTTGATTGTATCGACAAGCACGAGCCAAACTCTGAAGAGCGCCGTAAAGCCTACATGGCCGATATCACCTTCGGTACCAACAACGAATTCGGTTTCGACTACCTGCGCGATAACATGACCCGCACACCGGAAGAATTAGTGCAGCGCAAACTGCATTTTGCGATGGTGGATGAGGTTGACTCCGTGTTAATTGACGATGCCCGTACACCATTAATTATTTCTGGCCCGATCCCTCGTGGTGATGAGCATGAGTTTTATCAGTTGAAACCACGCATCCAGCGTTTGGTTGATGCGCAAAAAGCATATATCAACGGTGTATTAAACGAAGCTAAAAAAGGCATTAACGAAGGTAAAGCCGGTATTGATAATGGCGGTTTAGCTTTATTACGTGCACACCGTGGTTTGCCTAAGAGCAAGGCGCTGATCAAATTCCTGAGCGAAGGTGGTAACCGTACCATCCTGCAAAAAACAGAAAATTACTACATGCAAGATCAGGGCAAGGAAATGCCTAAGGTAGATGCCGACCTGTTCTTCGTAATAGATGAAAAAAATAACTCGGTTGAACTAACCGAAAAAGGTATCGAGTTAATCACAGCTTCGGGCGAAGACCCTCACTTCTTTGTAATGCCTGATGTAGGTGGTGAAGTTGCTGAGATTGAAAAATCTAACCTGAGCGCCGACGAAAAAGTTCATCGTAAGGATGAATTGATGCGCGATTTTTCTATCAAATCTGAGCGTATCCACTCGGTTAACCAATTGTTAAAGGCTTATACTTTGTTCGAAAAAGATACCGAGTATATCCTTGATGAAGGAAAAGTTAAAATTGTAGACGAGCAAACCGGCCGTGTATTAGATGGTCGCCGTTACTCTGATGGTTTACACCAGGCTATAGAGGCTAAAGAGAACGTTAAGGTTGAAGATGCTACCCAAACTTTTGCTACAGTAACACTGCAAAACTACTTCCGTATGTATCACAAACTTTGCGGTATGACGGGTACTGCGGTTACAGAAGCAGGTGAGTTCTGGGAGATTTATAAACTCGACGTAGTGGAGATCCCTGCTAACAGAGGTATCCAACGCGATGACCGTCAGGATCTGGTATACCGTACCGTTCGTGAAAAATACAACGCCGTTGCCGACGAGATTGTTAAGCTTACACAAGCCGGTCGCCCGGTGCTGGTGGGTACAACATCTGTTGAGATATCTGAATTAGTGAGCCGTATGCTTAAGCTGCGCGGCATTAAGCATAACGTACTGAACGCCAAATTGCACCAGAAAGAGGCTGATATTGTGGCCGAAGCTGGTAAAGCGGGTACCGTAACCATTGCTACCAACATGGCCGGTCGTGGTACGGATATTAAACTGGGCGAGGGTGTTAAAGAAGCCGGCGGTTTAGCTATCGTTGGTACCGAGCGCCATGAGTCTCGTCGTGTCGATCGCCAGTTACGCGGTCGTGCCGGTCGTCAGGGCGATCCGGGTTCTTCACAGTTCTTCGTGTCATTAGAGGATAACCTGATGCGTTTATTCGGATCAGAGCGTATCTCTAACCTGATGGTGCGTATGGGTATCGAAGAGGGCGAAGTAATTCAGCACTCGATGATCACCAAATCAATAGAGCGTGCACAGAAGAAAGTAGAAGAAAACAACTTTGGTATCCGTAAGCGTTTGTTAGAGTATGATGATGTGATGAACTCGCAACGTACTGTAATTTATGCAAAACGTAAAAACGCCCTGTTTGGCGAGCGTTTGGATGTAGATTTGAGCAACACCATTTTTGATGTAATTGAAGATGTGGTTACCGAATACAAAGAAGCTGCAAACTACGATGGCCTTCAGTTAGAATTGATCCGCCTGTTCTCTTTAGATGTAGAACTTAGCGCAGATGAATTTGCAGGCGCTAACATTGCTAAATTAACCGATAAAATATTCGCCGAGGTAACCGAGTTTTACCACCGCAAACAACATGCTATTGCAGAGCAGGCTTTCCCAGTATTGAAAGATGTATTTGATACCCGCGGCCAGTATGTAGAAAATATTGTAGTGCCGTTTACAGATGGTATCCACGGTATACAAGTTGCAGTGCCACTTAAAAAGGCAGTTGAAAATCACGGTTTGGAAGTGTTTAAATCTTTCGAGAAAAACGTAACCCTGTCGCTGATTGATGATGCCTGGAAAGAGCATCTGCGCGAAATGGACGAGTTAAAGCAATCGGTACAAAACGCCGTTTACGAACAAAAAGATCCGTTATTGGTTTACAAATTCGAAGCGTTTGAATTGTTCCGCTCTATGTTGGCTAATGTGAATAAAGAGATGGTAAGTTTCTTATTCAGAGGTGGTATCCCGCAACAGCAGGAGCCAGATGAGATTCAGGAAGCAAGGCCTCAGCCTAAAACCGATATGCGTAACATGCGCACCTCGAAACCAGAGCTGATGCAGGATGCAAGCGGTATCGAACTAGCTGATATGCCAGACATGCCAAAAGCAACTCCTATACGCGTTGACCCTAAAATAGGCCGTAACGACCCTTGCCCTTGCGGTAGCGGTAAAAAGTATAAAAACTGCCACGGCGTAGGCGAAGCGTAATTCGTTTACTTTGTCATTCTGAGTGCTAACGAAGAATCTTCTGCGCTAGTTTAATCGCTTTAAGAAGATTCTTCACTACGTTCAGAATGACAAATCATTGTTGTAGGAAATTGAATAACATGTCATTGCGAGCGATAGCGTGGCAACCTCGTCGAATACAGAGCTACGAGGTTGCTTCGTAGTCCCTCCTCGCAATGACATACTTTTTTAGACATTATTTACAAATGAAAAACACAGTATCCCCTTACAAAACCCTTTTGTATATCACCGGATGCTGTTTTTTTATGCTTTTATCAGCCACCACATTTGCCCAAACCCGGGGCAAAGTAGAGGTGATAAAAGATCCCCGAGTGGATACGCTGATTGCACGTAAATTAACCGCTAACAGCGGCAGTGCGCAAAGCGGTTTCTCCTCATCGGGCTATCGGGTGCAAATCTACACCGGTTCCGACCGTGCTGCTGCTTACAAAGCCCAAACCAAATTTGTACAGAACTATCCCGACGTACAGTCGTATATTACTTACCTCGAGCCCAACTTTAAAGTAAGGGTAGGCGATTTTCGTACCCGGTTGGAAGCCACCAAAATGATGGAACAACTGCGGCCATGGTTTCCGTTGATGTTCATTATCCCAGAGAAAATTAATCCTCCAAAACTGGAGTCAGATACACAGTAACAATGATTAAAGAACGTATACAGCTTATAGCTGAAGAAATTTTTAATAACGTGGTCGATTATCGTCGCCACCTGCATACTAACCCCGAGCTTTCTTTTGAGGAGGTTGCTACCTCGGCTTTTGTATCCGCTAAGTTAGATGAGCTGGAAATACCCTACGTGCGCATGGCCGATAACGGAATTGTTGGATTAATTACCGGAACAAAACCGTCGGACAAGGTAGTTGCCCTGCGAGCCGATATGGACGCGTTGCCAATTACCGAGGCTAACGATGTACCTTACAAATCGAAAAACGTAGGTGTAATGCATGCCTGCGGGCACGATGCGCATACGTCGTCGTTGTTAGGAACGGCTACTATTCTTTCTAAATTACGTAACGAGTTTGCAGGTACTGTAAAATTGATATTTCAACCCGCAGAAGAAAAACTGCCCGGAGGTGCTAACCTGATGATACAGGAAGGCGTGTTGGAAAATCCGAAACCGCAGGCGGTTATTGGTCAGCACGTAATGCCTTTTATTGATGCCGGTAAAGTGGGGTTCCGCGCTGGTAAATATATGGCTTCTACTGATGAGATCTATGTAAAAGTTATTGGTAAAGGCGGCCACGGCGCCCAGCCTCAGCAAAATATAGATCCCGTCATTATCACCGCGCATATGCTAACCGGATTGCAACAGGTGATCAGCCGTTTTGCTGATCCTAAAAATCCGTCGGTACTATCGTTCGGTAAAGTAATTGCCAACGGTGCAACCAACGTTATCCCTAATGAGGTTTACCTGGAGGGTACTTTCCGCACTATGGACGAAAAATGGCGCGCCGATGCGCATATCCGCATGAAGAAACTGGCTGAAGGTTTATGCGAAAGCATGGGGGCTAAATGCGAGTTTACTATTATGAAGGGTTATCCATACCTTATTAATGAAGAAAAGCTGACCGCCAATGTTAAAGGCTTTGCGGTTGATTATTTAGGTAAAGACAACGTGCTCGATCTGGATATCTGGATGGCTGGCGAAGATTTTGCTTACTACTCGCAAGTGGCCGATAGCTGTTTCTACCGTTTAGGTACCCGTAATGAGGCCCGCGGAATCACCTCTTCGGTACATACGCCAACATTTGATATCGAAGAGTCGGCCTTAATGGGTAGCACTGGTTTAATGGCTTACATTGCGTTGAAACAGTTAGGGAACTAACCCCATTACATGAAGAAACTACTTTTAAGCATAGCTTTTATGCTGACGGGGTTCTGCGCTTTGCATGCCCAGGAGATTAAGCGCTTTAACCCCGATACCATCAAATCGGTAGTGATCGATACGGCGGTGGTTAATATTAAATCGCACAAGCTAAACGCGCAGGATTTTATTGACGCGGTATTGGCCGATACCAGCTTTTATAAAGCCTTTCATAACATGAAAGGCTACGACTTTATTGCGGAGAACAGGATCTATACCTTCGACAAGAAGAACAAAGTTGATGGTAAGATCTACCGCAAAATCCATCACGGCGATGTTAACGGTAAACACGTAATTGAAACACTCGCCAAGCGCGATAGCGGTAACGTTTACAAAAAGAATGGCAAATACCAGCTGTATACGGTAGAGATGTTCGACTACATCTTCCAGAATGCCTACAATTCGGATTTCTCAGCGGGCGAAGGCTTGCCTGGAGGGGGTAAGAACGAATCGTATAAGGACAAGCTGAAAACACTGATCTTCCGTCCGGGTACAAAGGTTACAGGCATTCCGTTCCTGAGCAGCAAAACAGAGATTTTCGGCAAGGATATGCGCGAGTACTATCTCTATCAGTTTGCACGTGGTACCTACCTCGACTCAATTCCCGTATACCGCTTTAAAGTGATCCGTAAGCCCAGCACCAGCGACGATGATGTGATGATAAACGAGATGACCACCATCTTTGATACCCGCACTTTCCAGATCCTGGGCCGTTACATCGATATGAAGTTCAGCAACATGTTCTTCGATTTTAACGTGCAAATGAATCTCGAGCTTAACAGTTACAATGGTACGCTATTGCCAGCCAAAATAAGCTATCAGGGCAACTGGAACGTGCCTTTTCATAAAGAAGAGCGGGCTGCGTTTTTGATTTTGCATAAGGGTTATAAGAAGGAATAGAATCAGGATTCAAGAGACAAGAATTGAGACGAGAGACAGCATACCGCAGAGACACAAAAGGTTGTGTCTCTTTTTGTTTAGCTATAAATTTTTGTCATCCAGAGCGATAGCGAAGGATCTTCTTCATTAAGCATTCGCAGAAGATTCTTCCTTCGTCAGAATGACAAATTGGAGGAGATAACCGCTACTGCCACTCACCACAGTTACTTACTTTCCGCCAGCGATAACAAATTGCCATCCGGGTCTTTAAACCAGGCTACTTTGGTGGTGCTGTCAGCCGTCCAAATCCCTAACTCATCCTGACCGGGCAGGCCGAAGTGCTCAAACTTTATACCTTTTGCTGATAAGATTTCGATAGTCTTTTTAATATCATCAACACCCCAACCCAGTACCGTAAAAGGATGCGGTGTAAATGACTGCACTTTGCTAACGCGGAGCAGCGTGCCGTTGGCATCGAACTCCAAGGCATACGGATTGGCCGATACCTGCGGCAGGCCGAGAATTTGTCCGTAGAATTCTGAGGCTTTTTCAAAGTCCAGGGTGGGCACAAATGCGTGCAGCGGTTGATTAGCAAGCATGGTTAATGTGTTGGTTTATATAAAGATAAGAACAAAACTTCGCGAGTTAAAATTCCCTCCTTGGGGAGAGGTGCGGGCGATTGTGCGTAAAGGCGGAGAGGGGTTTCAGTAAGCCAAAGAATAGCATTCAACGCTTACCCCTCCCTAACCCTCCCGGGGGAGGGAACTTTATGCTTAGAAACAAAAAAAGCCGCTCATAAAGCGGCTTTTGTATCTTAAAGCCTCCCCTTCGGGGAGGTTTGGAGAGGTTTAAAACTCTGCGTTTTTCGGGAACCTTGGGAAAGGGATCACGTCGCGGATGTTACCCATGCCGGTAACAAATAGTACCAAACGCTCAAAGCCTAAACCAAAACCAGCATGCGGACAAGCGCCAAAACGGCGGGTATCCAGGTACCACCAAAGCTCTTCTTTAGGGATGCCAATTTCATCCATGCGTTGCTCCAGTTTATCCAAACGCTCTTCACGCTGCGAACCACCTACAATTTCGCCAATACCCGGGAACAGGATGTCCATAGCGGCAACGGTTTTGCCATCGTCGTTCTGGCGCATGTAAAAAGATTTGATCTCTTTCGGATAATCAGTAAGGATCACCGGTTTTTTAAAATGTTTTTCAACCAGGTAACGCTCATGCTCCGATTGCAGGTCTGTTCCCCAACCTTCTACCAGGTAAGTGAACTTTTTCTTCTTATTCGGGGTCGATTCCTTTAAAATTTCGATAGCCTCGGTATAAGTCAGGCGTTGGAAATCATTGTCTAAACAGAATTGAAGTTTATCAAGCAGGCTCATTTCAGCACGCTCGTTCTGCGGTTTTTGTTTGTCTTCGTCGGCTAAACGCTGGTCTAAAAATTCGAGGTCTTCATTGTTGTTTTCAAGCGCGTAGCTAATTACATATTTCAATAAAGCCTCGGCTAAGTCCATGTTATCAGCCAGGTCATAAAAAGCCATTTCAGGCTCGATCATCCAGAACTCAGCTAAATGACGGGTGGTGTTTGAGTTCTCGGCACGGAAAGTTGGGCCGAAAGTGTAAATATCACTCAAAGCCATCGCACCAAGTTCACCTTCCAGCTGACCAGATACGGTTAAGTTGGTCGATTTTCCGAAGAAATCTTGTTTGTAATCAATCTCGCCATCTTCGGTACGTGGCAAGTTATTCAGATCGAGGTTGGTTACACGGAATGCTTCACCGGCACCTTCGGCATCCGACTGGGTAATTACAGGGGTGTGCAGGTAAACAAACCCACGCTCCTGGAAAAACTTGTGCACTGCAAACGACAGACTGTTACGCACACGGAATATCGCGCCGAATGTGTTGGTACGGAAACGCAGGTGTGCAATCTCGCGTAAAAACTCCAGGCTGTGTTTTTTAGGCTGCAGCGGGTATTTCTCCGGATCGCTGTCGCCCAGTACCTCAATTGCAGTTGCTTTGATATCGAATTTCTGGCCTTTACCTAACGATTCAACCAATGTACCGGTAACGCTAAGTGCTGCGCCGGTAGTAATGCGTTTAAGTAGGGCTTCGTCGGTGTTTTGAAAGTCAACTACAATCTGGATATTATTATTAGTAGAGCCATCATTTAAAGCGATAAACTGATTGTTACGGAATGTACGTACCCAACCCTTAACTGTAACCTCAATGTTTGTTTCTGTGCTTTCCAGCAGTGCTTTAATTTTAATGCGCTTACTCATATCCAATAAAAATGTGAATGGCAAAAGTAATGTTTTGCCATGTGATTTCACAGATTTACGTTTGATTGCTGTTATGTTAGTAATCGCATTATTAACAGGTTGATACATCAATCGAAAAAAATATTAAATTACACACAGGGTTCAATCTTCAATTGCATATTTTTGTTGTCCCTTAAAAGAGCCGTTTCTAAAAAAGCATGATCACTAAACTCACCGTCGACAAAATAATGGAAGCTACCGACATTGTGGAGGTAGTGGGCGAGTTTGTAAACCTTAAAAAACGCGGCTCCAACTACGTTGGCCTTTCTCCCTTTGTAAACGAGAAAACACCTTCTTTTACCGTGTCGCCTGCGAAGGGAATCTTTAAAGATTTCTCTTCTGGTAAAGGCGGTTCGGCGGTTACCTTTTTAATGGAACTGGAGAAGTTTACCTATCCGGAAGCTCTAAAATGGCTGGCAAAAAAGTACGGCATCGATGTTGAAGAAACTATAGAGTCTACCGAAAACAAGGAGGCCGATAACCGCCGCGAGAGCTTAATGATCGTGTCGGGTTTTGCGGCTAAGTTTTTTCAGGAAGCCATGTGGGATACCGAAGAAGGGCGAAACATTGGCTTGAGTTATTTTAAAGAGCGTGCCTTTACACCCGAGATCATGCGCAAGTTTGAGCTCGGCTACTCGCCCGATCAATGGGAAGCATTTACCGGCGCAGCCCTCAGTGCAGGTTATCAGGAAGAATTTTTAGTAGAAAGCGGCTTATCCGTAAAACGTGATAACGGAACCTTGTACGACCGTTACCGTGGCCGGGTAATGTTCCCTATACATAGTTTTACCGGCCGGGTTATTGCCTTCGGTGGGCGTACACTCAAAAGCGATAAAAACGTACCCAAATACGTTAACTCGCCCGAGTCGGAGATCTACCATAAATCGAACGTACTTTACGGATTGTTTTTTGCCAAAAAGGCTATTCGCGATCAGGATATCTGCTATCTGGTAGAAGGCTACGCCGATGTGCTTTCGGTGCATCAGGCTGGTATCGAAAACGTGGTGGCATCGTCTGGTACATCGCTTACCGTAGAGCAGATTCGTTTAATTGGGCGTTTAACCCAAAACATTACCATTTTATACGATGGCGATGCGGCGGGTATCAAGGCATCACTTCGTGGATTAGACTTGATCCTGGAAGAAGGTCTAAACGTAAAAGTGGTGTTGTTCCCCGACGGGCACGATCCCGATTCGTATGTACGTAGCGTAGGCAGCAGCGCCTTTAAACAGTACATCGACCAAAATAAGAAAGACTTTATTTTCTATAAAACCAGCATCCTGCTTAAAGATGCCGGTAACGATCCGCTTCGCCGTGCAGAGGTGATACGCGAGGTAGTAGAGAGTATTGCCAAAATTCCAGATCAGATCAAAGCTTCCATCTTTATTAAAGAGTGTAGCTATCAGATGCAGATTGAAGAGCGGGTGTTGCTATCCGAACTGAACAAAATGCGGATGGCCAAGGCCAAAAAGGCTGGTCAGGGGTCGGGGCAACAACGCGATCAGCAATACCAGCCGCAGGAAGAAAGCCCCGAGCCGGATGATTATTATGCTATTGAAGCAGCGCAAGCCAAAGAAGCGGCTGCCAAAGAGGCTGATAATGGCTTAAACCAGGAGCGCGAGATTGTACGACTGTTATTACTTTATGGTAACCGGATGATTGACTGGGATGGCATTACCAACACCTATATCGGTCCGTTTATGATAGCCGAATTGAGCGATGTTACGTTTGATAACCCGGTATGTAAGGAGTTTACCGATATATACCGCGGTAAGGTGGAAAATGGTGAACTGCCAGATGATCAATTCTTTATCCACCACGAGAACAAGCAGATAGTTGACTTAACTATCGATATGTTAACCACTAAATACACGCTAAGCGAAAACTGGTACGAGATGCACAAGATATTGATCAGCGATGAGGTTGATCATTTGCGTGCGGCTATCCTTGGCGCAATTTTTCACCTCAAGAAACAAAAGGTGGGCAAACTGCTCGAGGGTATTCGTAAAGAACTCCAAACCACCCAAAGCCCCGAAGACCAGGATATATTGATGAGCCGCTATCTGCAGCTTAAAAAAGTAGAAAAACACATTTCCGATTACCTGGGCTCTGTTATTATTAAATAAGAAATGGCGCAACACCTCGACTTAGGACGAAAAGGTGAACTGATGGCCAAAACACATCTGCTAAATCTGGGTTATGAAATTCTGGACGAGAATTGGACCCATGGTAAAGCAGAAATTGATATTATTGCCTGGAAAAACAGCGTTATTATATTTATAGAAGTGAAAGCCCGCACGGGTACCGGCTTTGGGCAGCCCGAAGATTTTGTGGATGCAAGGAAACAAAAATTACTGTCGGATGCTGCAGATGAATATATTTACCTGATGAACCACCAGGGCGAAGTACGTTTCGATATTATTTCGGTACTTTTCCGCGGTGAAACTCACACGTTAAAACACATAGAAGATGCATTTTGGCCCACGGCCTGATAATATATCATTAATGAAAATTGCTAAAATATTAGTTATCGCAGCAGCTGTTTCTGTAATAGTTAGCTGTAAAAACAAAAGCGCCGACACTGGCTTCAATGTAATGATTAGCCCTGATGCGGGGTCATCATATAAGGCAGGTACCGATGTACCCATTAAAATAAGCTACAGCGCTTCCGTTAAACCCGACTCGGTGGTATATCTTTTAGATTCAGTGCATCTGGCAGTGAAGAAAGACTCGTCGGTAGTTACGCTGAAAACTGACACCCTAAAAATGGGTATCAAAACCATTACGGTTAAAGTTTACCAGGGAGGTAAGGACGAGGATGCTGCTACCAATATTATAGTATTAGCACCCAAAGAACCTGAGATATTAACCTATAAGGTAGAGCGCGAGTTTCCGCACGATACCACCAGCTATACCGAAGGCTTGATTTATCACAATGGTTTCCTGTACGAAAGTGATGGCGGCCGTGTGGCGGAAGGACTAGGCCAATCGAGCTTGCGCAAAACCGACCTCAATGGCAAGGTGCTGCAAAAGGTTGATATCGACCCTAAGATTTTTGCGGAGGGTATTGCCATTGTAAACGATAAAATCGTTCAGCTTACCTATACCGAAAAGATTGGCTACGTGTACGATCTCAATACCTTCAAATTGGAGAAAACCTTCACCAACAATGTTGGTGTGGAAGGCTGGGGTATGACCTCGGACGATAAAAAGCTTTACATGGACGATAGTACCAACCGTATCTGGTTCCTCGATAAAACTAATTATCGCCAGATTGGCTACATTGATGTTTATGATGATAAAGGCCCTATAAATCAGATTAACGAATTGGAATATATAGATGGTAAAATTTACGCCAACATCTATACAACCGATACCATGATCGTGATCGACCCTAAAACCGGGGCCGTATTACAACGCGCAGATTTCTCGACACTGTACCCCGGCAAAAACGACCGCAACCCAAGCGCCGATGTATTTAACGGCATTGCCTGGGACGCCGCCGGCAAAAGAATGTTTGTAACCGGTAAGAAATGGGATAAGTTGTTTCAGGTGAAAATGAGTGACGGCAAGTAGTCAATAAAAACTGTCGCATAGGATGACAAAAGATAAATAACGAAAAGAGGCTGCATGAAAATGCAGCCTCTTTTCGTTAATGGCGTTCATCCCTCCTTGGGGAGGGGTGCGGTTGCCATGAGCGAAAGCAGGGAGGGGTAAAGTTTGCTAAGCCAATTATATAACCCCTCCCTGCTACTACACGATTCCACCCCGCCCCTCCCCGAGGAGGGATATAACATTATCTTCTAAATATTTTCTAACTTCCTTTGTAACATAATTCAATTCCTTACACTAACTCTGTGTAATTATTAAAAGCAAAGTTTAAGTGGAATCCAAAGAAACCCGGTTTATGCAACTGATTGAAGAGCACAAAGGAATGCTCTTTAAGATCAGCCGTATTTACCAGGATGACGAGGCCGACCGCGACGACCTGATGCAAGAAATGATATTGCAGTTGTGGCTTGCTTTCGATTCGTTTAAAGGTAACAGCAAATTCAGCTCCTGGATGTATAGGGTTGCTTTAAATACGGCTATCCAGTTCTTCAAAAAGCAAAAACGCAGGCCTGATAGCGAGCAACTTCCTGAAAAACTGGATCACCTTGAAGCACTACCAACCGACACAGAAAAAGACGAACAGTTGGCCTTGTTTTTTAAGGCTGTGCAACAATTGAGCAAAGTGGAAAAAGCGCTGATTTTCCTCTACATGGAAGATCAACCCTATGAAGATATTGCCCAAAGCCTCGGCATTAGCGAAGGGAACGTAAGAGTGCGCTTAAACCGTACTAAAAGCAAATTAAAGGACATTGTAAAAAGCATGAATTATGAATATAGATGATTTAAAGGATGCCTGGAAAGAAGATTGCCCAGGCAAAATAAATTCATTGCATGATGCTATAAGTGGTAAAACATCGTCGGCAATTCAACGGGTGCGCCGCAATATGCGCAACGAATTGATCGGTACCATAATATCTTATGCTATAATGGCCGGGTTTTTATTCAGGCACCCGCAGGTGCCGCTATTTTTTAACATAGCCTGCATTATGCTTTTTGCACTCACGGTTTTGCTGTGTTATTATTTTACCCGTTTCTACATATTTTATAAAGCCATCAGTAGATATGATACCAATCTAAGAGATAGTGCGGGCAAAGCAGCTTACGAGTTAGAACTTAACATGGAGTTGTATAAAGCCTTTAATCTATGTACCACACCCCTTGCAGTTGCAGTGGCTTTAGGGATAGTTTGGGGCAAAGGCGCATCCGATTTTTTGGTAGCAATATTTAGTGTTGGCTTTACACCACTAAGTGCGCTAACCACTTTTGGCTCTATATTGATCTCTTTTCTGGCGACATATTTTTTTATCAATTTGCATGTTAACCGCACTTATGGAAGACCGCTTAAAGAGTTAAAAGCAATCATGGCCGATTTGCAGGCGGAATAAAAAAGGGGAGCAATCATAAGCTCCCCCGTCTTTCAATAGTTAAATTACAGGTCTGTGCCCGGGGCGTGCCAATTCCCATCGCTCCAGTTTATCGTTGGCAAAATACAGCCAATAGCTTTCCAAGGGACCATTGTCGTCAAATTGGGTATATTGTACAACCTCTACCAAGGTGTTGCTGTCGGGGATGCGTTCGGCCTGTACCGTGTTGTAAGGTTTTTTGTGCATAGCTTTAGTAACATCGGCTTTGCTCATACCGATAGCCAATACTGAGGTGTTTACTTTAGATACAAGATCTACTTGTTGGTGAATAGCTCCGCACGAAGTTAATACAGCAGCAAATAAAGCCGCCAATAAGGTTTTCATAGGTTTAGTCATGGTTGAAAAGTGTTATAAAGTTTATAATACTATGATGACTAAGCGATACAAAGGTTTAGTATGTTGGTGGTATTTTATTGTGCAGAAAATGAGACGGTTGGCGTTACATAAATAAAAAAGCGTCATTGCGAGGTACGAAGCAATCACGAACTATACAGAGCGGCTCTGCTTATCGGGGATTGCTTCGTACCTCGCAATGACGCGTAGAGAGGAAAGTCTTGTCTCTCGATTCTCGACGCTATGAAATTACTTCCACTCTTTATACTGATTGATCAACCCATTGGTCGACGAATCGTGCGAAGTGATCTTGTCGTTGTTATTCAGTTCGGGTAGAATCTGACCGGCCAGTTGCTTGCCTAATTCAACACCCCATTGGTCAAAACTGTAGATATTCCAGATAATGCCCTGGGTAAATATTTTGTGCTCATATGCCGCGATTAATGAACCTAAGCTTTCCGGTGTGATTTCTTTAATCAGGAAGGAGTTAGTAGGGCGGTTGCCTTCAAATACTTTAAACGGTGCAATTGTAGCAATTTCTTCTTCAGTTTTACCCCCTTTTTTCAGTTCGGCAACTACCTCTTCCAAGGTCTTGCCATTCATTAAAGCCTGGGTTTGTGCAAAGAAGTTCGATAGCAACATTTTATGATGTTCGCCTAGCGGGTTGTGCGAAATAGCCGGTGCGATAAAATCTGCAGGGATCATTTTAGTACCCTGGTGAATAAGCTGGTAAAATGCGTGCTGACCGTTGGTGCCTGGCTCGCCCCAGATAATCGGGCCGGTTGAGTAATCTATGGCGTTGCCGTTACGGTCTACAGATTTACCGTTGCTTTCCATATCTCCCTGTTGGAAGTAGGCAGCAAAGCGGCTCATGTATTGGTCGTAAGGTAAAATTACATTGGTTTCGGCCTCGAAGAAATTGTTATACCAAATGCCGATTAAACCCATTATAACAGGGATGTTGCTCTCAAATGGCGTGGTGCGGAAGTGCTCGTCCATTTTATGAGCACCGGTTAGCAGCGCTTTAAAGTTATCAAAGCCAATGCTCAGCACAATCGATAAGCCGATAGCGCTCCACAACGAGTAGCGACCGCCAACCCAATCCCAAAACTCAAACATGTTGGCTGTATCGATACCAAACTCCGATACACCTTTTGAGTTGGTAGAAAGCGCGGCAAAGTGCTTGGCCACATCCTCGTCCTTACCGCCCGAATTAATAAACCAGTCGCGAGCACTATGTGCGTTGGCCATGGTTTCTTGAGTGGTGAATGTTTTAGAAGCAATCAGAAACAGGGTAGTTTCCGGATCAAGGTGTTTTAACGTTTCAACTATATGCGTGCCGTCAACGTTAGATACAAAGTGTGCGTTAAGGCGTGTTTTGTATGATTTTAATGCCTCGGTAACCATTACCGGACCCAAATCGGAACCGCCAATACCAATGTTAACCACGTCGGTAATCTCTTTGCCGGTATACCCTTTCCACTCGCCGCTAATCACGGCCTTGCTAAAGGCTTTCATATGGTCGAGCACGGCGTTTACTTCAGGCATAACGTCTTTACCGTCCGAGTAAATCGGGGTATTGCTTACGTTGCGCAGTGCAGTATGCAGCACCGAACGGTTTTCGGTAACGTTAATTTTTTCGCCTGCAAACATGGCTTCAATTGCCTTATTTAAGCTACACTCGTTTGCTAATTGAATCAGCAAAGCGATTGTTTTTTCGTCCACCCGGTTTTTAGAGTAGTCGAACAAAATATCATTAAACCTAATCGAAAAATTCTCAAATCTTTGATTGTCAGATTTAAACAGATCTTTCAAATGCGTAGCAGTAATATCAATGTAATGATCTGCTAAGTACTTGTAGGCGTTGGTTTCGGTGAAATTTGTGTTTGGCAGCATATTTGAATTGTTTTGTCAAAAATAGCAGTAAATGTTTAAAGCAGTATTTAAAATAAATCTGTTTTTTGGTTAGATAACGCCAAATACCGCAAGTTGTGCTGCGCGGAAATCATTTCAATGCAATTATTTTTTCCAATCCGTTTTCAGTGATACAAAGCCGATAAAAAGGCGCGACATTTAGTTCTGTACGCGTAAATAATTTATCTTAAAAATTTAATATTATGTTCGAGAAATTATTCCTGCTTGTAAAAAGTAATGCCGGCAACGCCGTGATCAACAACCCGGATATTCCGGCCGAAAAAAGCGAAGCAATTATGAATGATGCTTCAAGTTCTATTATAGAGGTATTAAAAGGCCAGCTGGAAAGCGGCCGACTTAAAGACCTGGTGAAAATGTTTCAGTTTCCAGATATTAAAAATAGCGCTATGGTAACCAGTATCGTAAACCGGTTTGCCAATAAGCTTAACAAGTTTTATAGTATAGATCCTAAGGCTGCCCTAATTGCCGCAACGGCACTGATTATGCCCGTAATGCAGCAAATGGTAGAGCAATCTAACGGCGATAAAAACAGCGAGTTTGCGGTACAAAACTTTATATCGAAACTTAGCGGAGGCGCCGATCTCACCATGCTGGTGAACAACTACCTTGCTGCGTAAGTAGCCGGGGTGCCGAAACATAATATTAAAAAGGCTTGCTAATTCTAGCAGGCCTTTTTTGTGAGAATGCTGACCGAGTATTTTATATCTTTGCTACTATGACTAAAGAACAGATCCAGGATTTGAGGGATAGAACAGCTTCCCTGAGGAGGCATCTTTGACATCGATAAAAAGCTGACCGAACTGCAAGCTGAGCAGGAAATAACCATAGGCCCACATTTTTGGGACCATCCAAAAGAAGCTGAAAAAGTACTCGCTTCTATCAAAGCCAAAAAAGTATGGACGGACGCCTATCAACGTGTAGCTTCTACGGTTGATGATACAGGTGTACTGTTTGAATTTTACCAGGGTGGCGATGCTACCGAAGCCGAAATGAAAGAGCAGTTTGACCTGGCTACCAAAGCCATGGAAGAGCTGGAGTTTAAGAATATGCTCTCGGCCGAAGAAGACCAGCTGAATGCCGTTCTACAGATTACAGCGGGTGCAGGTGGTACCGAAAGTTGCGACTGGGCCGGTATGCTGATGCGGATGTACATTATGTGGGGCGAGAAGAATGGCTACAAAGTAACCGAGCAAGATTACCAGGAAGGCGACGTGGCCGGTGTTAAAACCGTTACCCTGCAACTGGAGGGCGAGTTTGCGTACGGGTATCTTAAAGGCGAGAATGGTGTACACCGCCTGGTGCGCGTATCGCCGTTTGATGCTAATGCGAAACGCCATACATCATTTGCCTCGGTATATGTATATCCATTGGTGGACGATACTATTGAAATAGACATTAACCCCGCCGATGTGGAGTTTGAAACATTCCGCTCGGGTGGTGCCGGTGGGCAAAACGTAAACAAGGTAGAAACTGCCGTACGTTTATATCACAAACCTTCGGGTATTATTATCAAAAACCAGGAGTCGCGCTCGCAATTGCAGAATAAGGAAAACGCCATGCGTTTACTAAAATCGCAGTTGTATGAAATTGAAATGCGCAAGCGTATGGAAACAACCAACGCCATTGAGGGTAACAAGAAAAAGATAGAGTGGGGGTCGCAGATCCGCAACTACGTGCTGCACCCTTATAAGCTGGTAAAAGACCTGCGCACCGATTATGAAACATCAAACGCCCAGGCAGTGCTCGACGGCGAGCTCGACGAGTTCCTGAAAGCTTACCTGATGGAGTTTGGCGGAGATAAAGGATAATAATTCGTTTCTCCGTTATTGGTTAATATTTAAAAGGTTGTGAACAGAACAGCTCAAATAACATCAGCTTTTTATGTGGTGATTTTATTAGCGCTTGTATCATGTTTCGCTGTACAAGGCATTCTCAACTAAGGGTAATCGCTGTTTGTTGCCTTGTTATAATTGGGGGTATATTTTCATCAATATTGACGTTAATATATGCTTTTAAAAGTTTGATAGGTCATGGAGGTAAAGCGATGCTCTTAATAAATAGCATCGCTTGCTTTATATTTTGGATAGGGGTATTTATTTTCTTTAAAACTGTTTAGAAGTACTGATTTGCAATTCAATATAGTGTGAGAAAATCTTTGGCGCTTTAAAGAATATGAATAGAAAGGCTTGGCAATTATTGGGCTTGTATTTGTTTTTACTTGGAGTTATTGCTTTCTTCAATCATTCACCAGCCTTTAAAAGTGGCCCATGTTCGCCTAATCTTGATTTTCTATCAAGCTTTTTATTCGGGCCGTTGGCAATGGTATTATTAGTTGTCAGCATAAATAGCTTTAGAACCAAAAGGATGGGTAAAGTAAATATCTTAATAAACCTAATAGCGTTGTTAGGTTGGGGTAGTTTTCTGATTTATAATTCTATTTAACATCAAAATATTAACAGCTTTATAAGGCATGAATAGTAAAGCCTGGCTTTTAACGGCGTTTTACATAGTGCTTGGGATATTGATAATATTGTCTCCCATGACCGATGGACCTTGTAATCCAGGAATAGGAATGCTTTTCTTCTTTGTTTTTTTCTTAGTGTCTCTCACAATGCTGTGCATTAGTATTTATAATGTGAGCTATAAGCAAAAGGGTAAAGCATTGCTGATTATTAACCTGTGTGCGATAACATTTTGTATTCTTACTTTGTTTCTACGCTGATATTTACCACATTTAGCCTAAGCAATCTTACAATGAAAAAACTACTTGCCGCGCTCATGTTATTATCCGCTGCCACAACTTTCGCCTACGCCCAACGGGCAGAGCCTATCGCCTTATATCCGAACGGTGTGCCTAACAGCAAACCGGCACCCGGTGTTTACCGGGAAAAGCTCGATACGGCAAGTATGTGGGTAACCCTGGTAACTAATCCGCAGCTAACTCCGTTTTTCCCGGCTAAGGGCACTGCCAATGGCACTGCTGTTGTAATTTGTCCAGGTGGTGGCTATGCGGGTTTGGCTATAGATAAGGAAGGCTACAAAGTTGCAGAGAAGTTTAATCAACTTGGCATCACTGCTTTCGTGCTTAAAAACCGATTGCCAAGCGATTATATAATGGTTGATAAAACTATTGGCCCATTGCAGGATGCCCAACGCGCCATACAAATGGTAAGGCAAAATGCGGCTAAGTGGGGGATCGATCCTTCAAAAGTGGGTATTATGGGTTTTTCTGCAGGGGGGCATTTAGCCTCTACCGAACTTACTCACTATGCAAAGGCAGTAATTGCCAACCCGGATAATATCAGCCTCCGTCCCGATTTTGCGATGTTGATTTACCCTGTAATTACCATGGGCCCACTTACGCATCAGGGTTCGCGCGATAACCTCTTGGGTACAACGCCACCGCAAGAACTTACCGACCTGTATTCCAACGAAAAGCAGGTAACTAAGGATACCCCGCCAACCTTCATCATCCACGCAGAAGACGATGACGTAGTGCCGATCCAAAATACCCTGATGTTTTACGACGCGCTACAGAAAGCAGGCGTTAAAGCCGAAATGCACGTTTACCAAAGCGGTGGCCATGGCTTCGGGCTCCACAACCCTCGCTCGCACGAAGATTGGTTTGTAAGCCTAACCGGCTGGCTACAGGCTAATGGATGGGCTAAATAAAAGAGTCAGGAATCGAGAATTAGGACAAAATAGTACTTCATTTAATTTTGTCATTTCGACGATAGGAGAAATCTTCTGCTTAATACTTTAACGATGTACAAGATTTCTCCTATCGTCGAAATGACAACAGCATTTACGAATGCACGAAACTCACTAATTCACTCCCTCTTTCAGTCAATCATTATTCCAACACAATCTCCAGCAACTCATTCAACTCATTAACCTTATCGGTAGATCCTAAGGCCTCATAGGAGCTGATGAGGTTGCGTAATATGCGGCGAACAATGTCAGCGTTAGAGCAGGGTTCGTAGAACTGCTTGTCGGGGGTAACACCTAACTGTTTCAAAAACATGTCAACATCGCGGCGGCCAAACACCAAGCCCTTGTTAAAGGCGTTAATGTAAAACAGGATGCCGCTTTCAAACTCGCTTTCTTTACTTTCGTCGAGGTAGGCCAGTATAAAGTGCTGGGGCAGGTTTACACCATAAACGGGGATGTCGAGTTTTTGGGCAACGATAGAATAGATAATAGCCAATGAGATCTGGTTCCCTTTGTGCGATTCGAGCACCTGGCTCAGATAGCTGTTCTGCGGATCCTGGTGGCTGGTTGTATTGCCGCTAAAGCCATGGATGTTATAAAATATATGGTTTATCAGCCTGATCTGTTCTACGGGGCTGCCTTCGTGCTGCATTTGTATCCAGATATCACGTTTGATGTCTTCGATCTGATTAATGATCTTTTGATCGTCGAGATCGGGATACTGGTATTTGTTAACAATAAGGGCTCCTTGTAAAAGATCGAAACTGCCTCCATGATACCAAAGTTTCAAATCGTTTTTTACCATGTTGAACTGGATCTCGTGTACCAGGTTGGCTATTCGTTCCTGTAGGATAGGATCAAAAGCTTCTTCAAAAGCCGATTCGAGGTATGAGATGGCAACATCGCCGTATTCAAATAATTTATCGTGTACATGGTCGAATATTTCCCTGTCAGGGTCGTCCAGTAATTTTATGAGTGAGTTTATTTCTGAAGGGTTAATCATTGATGACATAAATATTAATCCTTTGTATAATTTTACAGCCATGTTTAAATGGCAATTCGCTAAAGATTATTTGCTGCACCAGTTCAACGCAAAAACCAGGCATGGGTTACATTCACCCTTTGTCTACCGGCTGGTAGATGAAGTAATTTACGATTTTAAGGACAAAAAAGTGTATGCCGAAGTCGAAAATTTCAGAAAAAAACTTTTGGCTGACGATAGTACCATCACCGTAACCGACCTTGGCGCGGGTTCGCACGTTAATAATAACAAGCAAAAAAAGGTACGTCAGATTGCCAAAAACGCGCTTAAGCCCCGCAAACTTGCACAGTTGCTTTATCGCTTAGCCGCCGATAATAAACCCGATACCATTATAGAATTAGGCACCTGTTTAGGTATCACCTCGCTGTATCTGCAATATGCGGCACCGCAGGCAAAGATCTATACTTTAGAAGGTTGCCCCGAAACTGCCGGCGTAGCTCAGCAAGGTTTTAACAATGCAGGCGCTAAAGACATTACGCTAATTGTCGGTAATTTCAACGATACTCTGCCGGGACTAATTAATGAACTACCCAAACTAGATTTTGTATTTATAGACGGCAACCACCAAAAGCAAGCCACCCTCGACTATTTCCATTGGGCATTACCTAAAGTTCACGAGAGTTCGATGCTCATCTTCGACGATATTTACTGGAGCGAGGGCATGAAGCAAGCCTGGGCCGAAATTAAAGCCCACCCAGATGTTACCATTACGGTAGATCTGTTCTGGATAGGATTGGTGTTTTTCAGAAAAGGTAAGCCGAAGGAAGATTTTAAGATAAGGTTTTAATTTGTCGATTTGTTAATTAGCTAATTTGTCAATGAAAGCAATTGGAATAGCTTTATTAATTGTAGGTTTTAATTTAAAAGCATGTGCTGAGACTAATAATCTTCCACAATGGTTTCTACAATCATTTAGTTCTTTAAAATTAGAGAAGCAATACAAGGTTATTCAACCCTGTAAGCCCGCCTTTCTTGAAGCTGACTTTAATGGAGATAAACAAAATGATATTGCTGTACAGATAATTGATTTAAAAAGCAAAAAGAGAGGGCTTTTAATTATTAACGGTGGACAAAATAATTACTTCATTTTCGGTTGTGGAAAAAAGTTTGCCGATGAAACTTTTTCCGATACTAATTGGCTCAATGGTTGGAGAGTATTTAAAAGTAGATATGCTTATAAGCCAACCTTTAATACCGATGGAGATATAACAGGTAGCAAAAGAGTAAACCTTAAATTTCCCGCTATTAGTATTTATAGTAGGGAAGATGGAGATGAAATTGCAGGTCAATATATTTATTGGAATAACAATAAATATATTTCTACGCACCAAGGGGAGTAGTTTTCATTTCATTGACAAATCGACAAATTGTCTAATTAATAAATTGCTAAAAAGATTCTCCCAAACTCAAGTACAATCCGCTCTGCCTGTTTTCACCCGGGCGTTTTTCGCCGAAGCCGTAGTCTACACGCATAGATAGGCCTTTTTCTACGTCGAAGAAATAGCGAAGGCCGCCACCGTAGTTAGGTTTCAGGTCGTCGAAGCTTAAAGATTTGTTGTAAACCGTACCCGTACCTACAAAACCAACCACGCCGATGCGGTCGCTTAAGCGGTAACGGAGTTCGGTTTGGCCGGCAATGAGGTTACGGTCGCGGTAACGGCCATTGTAGTAGCCGCGCATCATTTCGTCGCTGCCCAGGGCAGGCATCAGGTAAAACGGCGAACGCGAGCCAGTCAGGTTTTGATCCTGTATATCCAATCCTAAAACAAAGCGCTTACTTAGTTTAAAGAACTGTGCATACTCGATATTGAAAAATCCACCAGTATAACTGTTGTTACCAAATATTCCCTTCATCAGGTTAAAATAGCTGGTGATCACCATACCTTTAGTGGTATAAGTGTTATTGTTTCGGGTGTCATAAATTAAGCTTGGGCCGATGAAAACACTGGCACCGCCGCTTGGATCTTCCATGCGCGGGTCGGTTTCGTAAATGCCGCCGGGTTCCTTATCGTTAAAGCTGTAGTTGAAGCCACCGGCTACTACGCCTAAATAAATATTGCTGCCGAGGTGCTTGTCGGCCTCAAAGTTTACTTTGAAACGTTTTTGGCCAATATGATCCTGATTGGCTTTAAGCGTATTATTACCTATACCATAAAAATCATTGGGGAAATTAATAAAGCTAGCCGCAGCGATGTAGTGCCAGGCATTTTGCGGTGCCCAGTAGCTGGTGCTCAGGCTTACACGTTCTTGGCCTTTGGTAGTAATGGTGGCATAAGCGAAAACATTAGACACACGCGTGCCCGGGTGGATGGTATCGGTGTAAAACGAATAAAGAGCGGATCCGCCGACTTCAACACCCGTTTCCGGTGCTGAGCCTAATACGGGCAATAAAAAGAAACTGCTTTTGCGGGTACTGTCCTTCTCAAACAACATACGGCGCACAAAGCCGGGCAGTAATTTCTTTTGAGCAATAGCAGGGGTAAGTATAGTAAGTAGAAATAGTAAAGTAAATAGTCGTTTCATGTACGAGGTTGAATGTGCAAAGAAAGGAAAATAGAGTCAAGAATTGAGAGTCAGGAATCAAGACAAGTTTTTTAGTAAAAGGTTTTAATTATTCCGTCTTTGCAGGGTACAGCCTGTCCCGATGGCTATCGGGAAAGCAATCCCCGACTTAAAGAGGCTTCATAGCGTATAGTCCGTTTTCCATTAGGAAGGGTAGGGGGATTTATGAATCGTCTGTGGATGTACTTCTTTCTTTCCGCAAGAAAGAAGTACCAAGAAAGAACTCGTGGCTGCTTTATTTTCTACTGAAGTCAGTGCGTTGGCAGGGGCGGTGCTATCCGAAAATCAAGAGGCCACAATTATTAGGTTATGTTCGTCGGTGCACTTTCTCTATCCGTCATGCTGAACTTGTTTCAGCACCTCACATGTTAAGTATGCTTGTGATAGGGAGCTTTGCTATTCATCAAACAAGCACAACCTCAAAAAATCTAAACCCGATTGCAGCGGATACCGGCCCGTGCCTAAGGCCCGCAGGCGTATGAGCGGAACGCGGGGCTGACGGCAACGAAGAACTACTGACATTGATTTACTAAGATTAAATAATAGTGTATAAAACCTAACTTATCTTTTACTCGTCCTGTGGGATCCTGAAACAAGTTCAGGACGACGGGTGTAGGTAGTTCGTATTTACTTTATCCACATCTGTAGAAACAATTATTGCCTCAAAATTCCCAAAACATTCTTCTATAAAAAGTTTTATATCAAAAGTACTACCTTTGCACTCCATTTATTTAATTGATAATGAGTACTACAAGAGGCCCTATATCTCAATTTATTGAGCGTAACTATCTGCATTTTAATGCAGCGGCTTTGGTTGATGCAGCCAAAGGATACGAAACCCACCTGCTGGAAGGCGGAAAAATGATGATCACACTGGCAGGTGCCATGAGCACCGCCGAGTTAGGTATTTCGCTGGCAGAGATGATCCGCCAGGGTAAGGTTGACATTATTTCGTGTACCGGTGCCAACCTCGAAGAGGATATCATGAACCTGGTTGCGCACTCGCACTACAAACGCGTGCCTAACTACCGCGATCTGAGTCCGCAAGAGGAGTGGGATTTATTAGAGAACCACTATAATCGTGTTACAGATACCTGTATCCCGGAAGAAGAAGCTTTCCGCCGTTTGCAGAAACATATTTACAAAATATGGAAAGATGCAGATACTGCAGGCGAGCGCTACTTCCCGCACGAGTTTATGTACAAAATATTATTGAGCGGCGAGTTAGAGCAATACTACGAGATTGATCCTAAAAACTCATGGATGCTGGCTGCTGCCGAAAGAAACCTCCCGATTATCGTTCCGGGATGGGAAGACTCTACTATGGGTAACATCTTCGCGTCTTACGTAATTAAAAACGAGATTAAAGCTACCACCATGAAGAGCGGTATTGAGTACATGGCATGGCTGGCAGATTGGTATCCGAAGAATTCAGGTGGCAAAGGCGTTGGCTTTTTCCAAATAGGTGGCGGTATAGCCGGCGATTTCCCGATTTGCGTTGTACCGATGCTTTACCAGGATATGGAAATGCCCGAAATTCCGTTCTGGAGCTACTTCTGCCAAATCTCTGATTCTACTACTTCTTACGGTTCTTATTCAGGTGCTGTGCCAAACGAAAAGATTACCTGGGGTAAGCTGGATATTAACACACCAAAGTTTATAGTGGAGAGTGATGCAACTATTGTTGCACCATTAATTTTTGCCTGGGTACTAAAGCAATAAGTGATAATTGCAAATATTGGCAAAATTTGTGTAACAAATATCATACGCTTGCAATATAGCAAATGCCCTTTAGCGCTAAGTTAAAGGGCATTTTCGCATTTATTTAGAAAGATTATAAATTAAGATTATGTGTCATTAGTTTGTCAGCGATAATGTAATAAATTATACTTTTGTGGACTGCAAAAAATGCTTATCAGCTTATCATCTGCAAGCTATTGCATTAATATAAAATAGAATTATTTAGCACAAATACACTGTATGAGAAATATCTCATTGATTTTAAAACAATTTTCCAGGACGGTTTTACTGGTTGCGGGCTTTGCTGCTATGGGTTTTACGGCCCACGCGCAGGGAGATGCAGCTAAAGGTGAAGCTTTATTTAAGGCAAATTGTACCGCGTGTCATAAAATCGATGTACGCATGACGGGTCCGGCGTTGGGGCCAGCTATTTCATCAGAAACTGATGACAAATGGTTAACCCACTGGATTCAGAACAACCAAGCTTTGATTGCAGCTAAAGATCCTAAAGCACTTAAGATCTATAATGAGTACAATCAGGCTGGTATGAACGTGTTCACCAACCTGTCTGACGGCGATGTGGCAAACATTATTGCTTACGTACGCGACGACTGGAAAAAAATGCAGACTGCTCCTGCTGCGGGTGGCGCTACTGGTGCGGCTGCTGCAGAAAGCGGACCAAGCGACATGCTGATCTTCGGTTTAATTGGCGTTATCGTTATTGCCTTAATTGTTATCCTGGTATTAAACAGGGTAGTGGGTACACTAGAGAAACTGTTACTTAAAAAACAAAACTTACCAGAAGAGGAAGTTGAAGAAGAAGAGGTTGTTAAAGTTGATCGTTTAGCTACGCTGAAAAAGATCGCTAAAAACAAGAAACTGGTATTCTTTATCATTCTTTGCGGTACTATAGCTATGGGTAGCTGGGCTTGGGTTACCATGTGGAACACTAACGTTCACCAGGGTTACCAACCAGAGCAACCTATTAAATACTCGCACGAGTTACACGCAGGTGTAATGAAAATCAATTGCCAGTATTGCCACAGTGGTGCTTACAAGAGCAAGAATGCTTCTATTCCATCACTTAACGTTTGTATGAACTGCCATAAAGTGGTTAAAACAGAGTCGCCTGAGATTCACAAGATCTATGACGCCTTGGGTTACGATCCGGCAACTCAGAAATACGATAGTACTAAAGCTAAGCCAATCCAGTGGGTGCGTATCCACAACCTGCCAGACTTCGCTTACTTTAACCACTCTCAACATACTAAAGTTGGTGGTATCGAGTGTCAACGTTGCCATGGTCCAATCCAAACCATGAAACAAGTTTACCAATACTCACCACTTACTATGAAATGGTGTATCCAGTGTCACAAACGTACCGGTGTTAATGGTAAGGGTAATGCTTACTACGAAAACATGGTTAGCATTCACGATCGCATTAAAAAAGGCGAGAAAGTTACCGAAGCCGAAATGGGCGGTACAGAGTGCGCGAAGTGTCACTATTAATAAATTAAAACTTAGCAATTACAGTTTATATAGCTTAAATGGAAAGCAATAAAAAATACTGGAAAGGTATAGAGGAGCTGAACAGAACACCGGAGTTTGTTGAGAAAAATAAACACGAGTTTGCGGAACCTATTCCTATCGAAGAAATATTGAGCGGTGATGGATTAAAATCTAAAACCCCTCGTCGCGACTTTTTAAAGGCGCTGGGCTTTGGTGTTGGGGCTGTATCACTTGCTGCTTGTCAGAAAGTGCCTGTTCACAAATCAATCCCTTACTTAATTAAACCAGAGGAAGTAACCCCGGGTATAGCTAACTTTTATGTTTCAAGCTACGAAGGCAGCGCTATCCTGGTTAAAACACGCGAAGGTCGCCCTATTAAAATTGAAGGTAACCCTAACGATGTGTTTGGTAAAGGCGGTACATCTGCAGGTGTGCAGGCTTCGGTATTGGATCTTTATGATTCAAGCCGTTTAAAAAATCCTATGCAGGATGGTGGCGACACCGGATGGAGCCAGTTAGACTCGTTTGTAAAAGGACAGCTTGCAGGTATCAAAGCCAGCGGCAAAAAAATCCGCTTAGTATCATCTACAGTCAACAGCCCATCAACACTGGGTGTAATTGCAGATTTCATAGCACAATATCCAACAGCTAAGCATATTGATTATGATGCGGTATCTTATACCGGTATCATCCAGGCTAATCAAAACAGTTTTGGTAAAGCAGTATTGCCTCACTACAACTTTGATAAAGCCGATATCATAGTAAGCTTTGGCGCCGATTTCTTAGGTTCATGGATTTCACATACTGAGTTTAGCCGCCAGTATGCTTCTAACCGTGCAGCTAAAGCGCTGGAAGAGAAAAAAATGTCTCGCCACATCCAGTTCGAAAGCGGTATGAGCTTAACCGGTAGTAATGCCGATGTACGTATGCCAATTAAGCCATCTGAAGAAGGTTTGGCTATTATTAGCTTATACAATGCATTAAGCGGTACTACTTTACCAGGTTCTAAAAAAGTAAGCGACGCTAACACAGATAAAGCGATTACCCTTGCAGCTAAAGAATTATTAGCAGCTAAAGGCCGCGCTTTAGTGGTTGCAGGCAGCAATGATGTTGCTACCCAAGTGTTGGTTAACGCTATCAACGCTTTATTAGGTAGCTACGGTACTACTATCGATTTAGATAACCCATCATTACAATATGCCGGTAACGACGCTGAGTTTGTTGAGTTTGTTAACGAAGTTAAACGTGGCGAGGTTGACGCAGTATTCTTCCTGAATGCTAACCCTGTTTACGATTTCTATAATGCTAAAGACTTTACCGAAGCCCTTAAAAAGGTTAAGCTGAAAGTATCTTTTGCACCATATGCTGACGAAACCGCTTCATTATGTAACGTAGTCGCTCCTAACAGCCACTACCTGGAGTCATGGGGTGATGAAAACGCTGTAACCGGTTACTATACCATCGTTCAGCCAACTATTAACCCGGTTTACAACACCCGTCAGGCAGAGCAAAGCTTGCTTACCTGGTCTGATAACCCGGTTAAAGAATATTACACTTACGTACGCAACACCTGGGATAAAGGTCTTTTATCAATTGCTGGCTTATCGGGCCAACACGGTTGGGAAACTTTATTGCAAACAGGTTTTGTTAAAGCACCGGCTAAAGCTGCAGGTTTATACAGCTTCAATCGCGATCTTAACGCTGTTGCACAAACCATACTTACGCACAGCTCGCAAATTGCTGCAAGCGGCGATGGCAAATTAGAGCTTCAGATTTTTGAAAGCCCTAACATCGGTGACGGTAAGAAAGCAAACAACCCTTGGTTACAAGAGTTGCCAGATCCGGTTTCGAAAGTAACCTGGGATAACTTTGCTGCCATGGCAGTTAAAACTGCTGAGAAATTAGGCATTGAAGAAGGTGACTACATCACTATTACTGCTAACGGTTACTCTATCGACTTACCTGTGTTATTGCAACCAGGCCAGGCTCAGGGTACTATATCAGTAGCCGTTGGTTACGGACGTACCAATGCAGGTAAAGTAGGTGATGGCGTTGGTCAGAATGCATTCCCATTCTCAACCTTCCGCAACGGTACTTTCCAAACTACCGCGGCTGCTGAGTTTAAGAAAACAGGTGCATTGAAATATGTATTTGCTCAAACTCAAACTCACCACTCATACGAAGGTCGTAGTGTAATCCACGAAGGTACTTTGGCCGAATACAAAAAGGCTCCGGCTTCTATTGTAGGTAAAGGCGAGGGTAAAGAAACCTACGATTTGTGGGATGAGTACGAACGCCCGGCTTATAACTGGGTTATGGCTATCGACCTTAACGCTTGTACCGGTTGCGGATCTTGCGTGGTAGCTTGTACTGCAGAAAATAACGTTCCGGTTGTAGGCCGCGAAGAAGTACGTAACCGCCGCGAAATGCACTGGCTGCGTATTGACCGCTACTATAGCTTTAACGATAACGGTAAAACTGTTACTAAAGAAAAAGAAATCAACAAGCTTGATGATCTTGACCACGTATCGGTTACTTACCAACCAATGCTTTGCCAGCATTGCGATCACGCACCTTGCGAAACTGTTTGTCCGGTATTAGCAACTACGCACTCGTCTGAAGGTTTAAACCAGATGACTTACAACCGTTGCGTAGGTACCCGTTATTGCGCAAACAACTGCCCGTACAAAGTGCGTCGTTTCAACTGGTTTAACTACTGGAACGATTCTCGTTTCGAAAACTACGTACAAAACGAATACACCGAGCTGGTATTAAACCCGGATGTTACTACACGTTTCCGTGGGGTAATGGAAAAATGCAGCATGTGTGTACAGCGTATACAAGCAGGTAAGCTGAAATCTAAATTAGAGAAACGCCCATTGAGAGATGGCGAAATCAAAATGGCTTGTCAGCAATCATGCCCAACCAACGCTATTGTGTTTGGTAACTTAAATGATCCTAACTCAGAAGTGTCAAAAGCATTGAAGAGCGAAAGAACTTATTATGTACTGGAAGAGCTTAACGTGAAACCAGGTATAGGTTACCAGGCAAAAATTAGAAATACAACTGAATTAGGCGCTTAATTTTTACAAAAGAGATTTAATATATGTCATCTCATAGTGAATCAATAATCAGGGAACCGTTAATTACGGGTAAAGACATTACGTATGCCCAGATTACCAACGATGTATTGTTTCCGGTTGAAAACAAACCAAACAAAGCGTGGTGGATCGGCTTTATCGTAGCGTGCCTTGGTGCATCGTTATGGTTAGTTTCCATCAGCTGGACGTTTTGGTACGGTATAGGTGAGTGGGGTTTGAATAAAACGGTAGGCTGGGCCTGGGACATCACCGGTTTCGTGTGGTGGGTAGGTATCGGTCACGCCGGAACCCTGATCTCGGCGGTATTATTACTGTTCCGTCAAAACTGGCGTAACTCCATCAACCGCTCTGCTGAGGCGATGACCATATTTGCGGTTATTTGTGCGGCATGTTACATTTTCGGCCACATGGGGCGTGTTTGGTTAGCTTACTGGACATTACCACTGCCCAACCAATACGGCTCTTTATGGGTTAACTGGAACTCGGCGTTGATGATGGACGTGTTTGCGATCTCTACATACTTCTCTGTATCATTAGTATTCTGGTATACAGGTTTATTACCAGATATCGCATCTATCCGCGACCGTGCTACCGGCCTTCGCCGTCGTATTTATTCTATCTGTTCATTCGGTTGGACAGGTTCAGTAAAAACCTGGCAACGTTTCGAGACCGTGTCATTAATCCTGGCAGGTATCTCAACACCACTTGTACTTTCGGTACACACCATCGTATCCTTTGACTTTGCTACGTCATTGGAACCAGGATGGCACACTACCATATTCCCGCCTTACTTCGTTGCGGGTGCAATCTTCTCAGGTTTCGCCATGGTGCAAACCCTGTTGCTGATTGCCCGTAAAGTATTAGGTCTGGAAAACTATATCACCATGTTCCACATCGAATCGATGAACAAGATCATCATCTTAACCGGTTCTATTGTGGGTGTGGCTTATATCACAGAGTTTTTCATCGCATGGTACTCAGGTGTTGAATACGAGCAATACGCGTTCATTAACCGTTCAACCGGTCCATACTGGTGGGCTTACTGGAGCATGATGACTTGTAACGTAATTACCCCGCAGTTATTCTGGTTCAAAAAGATCCGTTTAAGCATTCCTGCATCATGGGTGCTTTCAATCATCGTGAACATCGGTATGTGGTTTGAGCGTTTCGTAATTATCGTAACCTCTTTACACCGCGATTACATCCCATCTAGCTGGGTAATGTTCTATCCTACATGGGTTGACGTTGGTATCTTCGTAGGTTCAATCGGTGTATTCTTTGTGATGTTCCTGTTGTTTATCCGTGTATTACCTTCTGTGGCAATGGCCGAGGTGAAACTGTTGCTGAAAACTTCGAGCGAGCAGTCTAAACTGAAACTGATAAAAGAAGGTCACCTTGATCCAGAGCAGGTAGAGTACTATAAAGAATCATTAACAAAATTCGACAGCGTTGAGCTGGCCGACTACGATAAAGTATAACCATGAGCAAGACTAAAATGATATTGGGTCTTTTCGATGACCCGGATGAAATGATGCATGGGATCGAAAAATTGCAAAAGAACAGTGTTCCGATCTATGATGTGTATACCCCGATGCCAATCCACGGTATTGAGGATAAATTAGGCGTCAAAGAATCTCGCTTAGGCTATGCAGCTTTTTGTTTCGGTTGCCTTGGTGGTAGTGTAATTTTCAGCATCGTTTATTACACACTGGTTCACGACTGGCCAATGAACATTGGTGGTAAACCACACTTTGCAATGCCGGATTTTGTTCCGTTCACTTTTGAGTGGACTATTTTATGGACCGCTTTCGGTATGGTATTTACCTTCTTCTACGCAACTCACCTTTTCCCTGGCCGTGCGCCACGTGTAATGGATCTGCGTGCAACAGACGATCGCTTTGTGATCGCTATTGATGCAAAAGGAAATATACCGCATGATGATATCACCAAAATCTTAACCGATGCCGGTGCAGTTGAAGTAAAGCATAACGAACGAAAATATGTTAGCTATGAATAAATTTAGAATATTGGGTTTAACAGCTATTACTATCGCTGCTGCCATTTTCGTTACTTCTTGTAAAGACAAGAAAAGTACCGGATGGGAGTATGCTCCCAATATGTATGAACATATCGCTTATGATCCGGATCAAAAAAATCCGAATTTTAAGGACGGTAAAACAGCGCAGCTTCCGCCAGCCGGAACTATACCACTAGGGTTTACTCGTTTTGATTATCCAAACACCCGTGCCGGTTACGATCAGGCAAGTGGTGAGGTTCAAAATCCGTTAAAAAATACTCCGGCTAACTTTAAAGAAGGTGAAGTATTGTTCTCACACTTTTGTGCTCCATGTCATGGTGTAACCGGACAGGGTGATGGTACAGTGGTAGCGCATGGCTTCCCTCCTCCACCGTCATATTCAAAAGGCCAGTCATCACGCGGTGGTGCGATGAAAGACCTTACAGACGGTAAAATTTATCATACAATTACTTACGGTGTAAATGCCATGGGTTCTTACGCATCGCAATTATCACCAGAGGAGCGCTGGAAAGTAGTATTGTATGTTCACCATTTACAAACCTTATAAGTATTAATTAATGAAAACTGAACATAGTTTTAATGAACAATTTGAGTTTGCAGGTAAAGCAAAAACCTGGAGCTTAATAGGTATTGTTATCGGTGTAGTTGGAATTTTGTACGGCTTTTTGTTAGATCATAGCGAAATGGGTGTACAGCGTACATTCTCTAACTTATTGCTGATGAGCTATTACTTTGTTTGTATCTGTATAGGCGGTGTATTTTTCCTTGCTTATCAGTATGCAGCTCAGGCAGGTTGGTCTGCAGCCTTTTTAAGGATACCACAAGCCTTTGTGCGTGTGTTACCTATAGCAGCACTAATTTTTGTGCTTGTTGTAGTAGCAGGTTTGTTTACTACACATAATATTGTTGAAGAAGGCAAGACGGTAGTTGCGCCTTATTTATATGCACACTGGGCAACCCACGGTTTAACAACTCCGGGCAGCGAGAATTACGATGCTATTATCGCAGGCAAATCTGCAGTGTTAAGCATCCCGTCGTTTATCGGTGCTATTGTTGTGTTCCTGGTAGCTTACACTGCATTTGGTTTAATGCTGGTTAAATATTCTCAGTTAGAGGACGAAATGGGCGGCATGAGCAACTACAGCAAAAGCTTTAAGATTGCGTTGATATTCTTAGTGGTATTCGGTTTTACTTACCCGGTATTTGCTTTCGACGGTATCATGTCCTTAGAAGCACACTGGTACTCAACCATGTTCGGCTGGTATAACTTAGCAGCTTTACACGTAGCTACTTTATCTATCATTGCGTTAACCCTGATCTTGTTGAAGAAAAGCGGTTATTTTGACTGGATCACAGAAAACCATATCCATAGCTTAGGTAAACTGATCTTCGGTTTCTCTATCTTTTGGACTTATGTATGGTTTGCACAGTTCTTCCTTACCTGGTATGCTAACATGCCTGAGGAGTCTGTATATTTCTACAAAAGATGGGAGCCTGAGTATAAATGGTGGTTCTGGTTAAATATCATCCTTAACTTCTGTGCACCATTATTTATGTTAATGTCTCGCGATGCAAAACGTTACTACAGCCGTATGACTACTGTATGTATTGTACTGATCATTGGTCACTGGTTAGATTACTACCTAATGATTATGCCTGGTACTGTGGCAGAGCACAGAGCATTTGGTGTTCAGGAGATTTGTATTTTCCTTGGCTTTGCAGGTTTGTTCAGCTTCCTGATGCTTAACGCATTAAGTAAGTTTAAATCTCTTGCCCCGGTAAAACATCCGTTTATGGACGAGAGCCTTCATCACCAAATATAATATTTGCTAACTTTGTAATTCATTGAGAATACCAAACCCGATCTATTAAAATGGCATTCAAGAAACTGATAAATAATAAATTACTTTCGCTGTTCAGCGTGCTGATGTTATCCGGCAGCATGGTAATGGCGGCCGATGCAACCAGCCCAGCTGCTGCAACCGGTGCCGAGAACGCACCAAGCGTTTGGACTGGCGTATCTTACTATGTACTGCTGTTTTTAGTAGTATGTTTCATAGTAGGCATCATTGGTAAAATTCTGCAGGTTTATGATCTAACCTTAAAACTGCAACGTAAAAAAGGTATCAAATGGAATAATGTAATGGGTACGCTGATGTTGGCGTTCCTGGTTATAGGTATGGTTGGTGTTTACTGGTCATTCAGTGTTCAAGGTTCCATGATTTTACCAGAAGCCGCTTCATTACATGGTAAAACTATCGATAGCATGTTCTGGACTACTTTCGGTATTACCGTAATTGTATTTATCAGCACACAGATCTTACTGTTTACGTTTGCCTTTATTTATCGCGGTTCTGATAAGCGTAAAGCTTACTATTTGCCGCACGATAATACTATCGAGAAAATCTGGACTATTGCTCCGGCTATCGTTTTAACAGTATTGGTAATCTTTGGTTTCTTTACCTGGAGATCTATCACTAACACTGTTGATGCTAAAGGCGAACCAGCTTCAATTAATATTGATATTACCGGCCACCAATTTGCCTGGGAAATTCGTTACCCGGGAAGAGATGGTAAGTTGGGTATGAAAAACTACAAGTTAGTTAGCGGTACCAACAAAGTAGGTGTTGATTTCAAAGATCGTAACAGCCTTGACGACTTAGCAGCCGATACTATCGTATTGCCGGTTAATAAATCGATCAGATTAAACATCATTGCACAAGACGTTATCCATAGTGTTTACATGCCAAACTTCCGTTTGCAAATGAACGCTGTACCAGGTTTACCTACATTCTTCAAATTTACACCGACTATCACTACTGCAGAAATGCGTAACAGATTGGATAAATCAGATTTTGAGTATCACCTGTATTGCAACAAAATTTGCGGAGGAAGCCACTATAACATGTGGAGAATTGTAAGGGTTGTAACTGAGGCCGAATACCAAGACTGGCTTTCGCACCAAAAACCATACCTGAGCGATCAGCTTAAACAAGAGCTGAAGATGGTTGACGCAAACGCGCCACAGCAGGATGGAGTTAAAAACAGGTTAGCATTAAATAATTAATATTCAGGAGTAGCTATTATGTCAACATTAGCAGTTCACGATCATCACGACGGAGTTGAACATCATGATCACGATCATGGACATCACCATAAAGAAACTTTTATAAGTAAGTATATTTTTAGCATGGATCATAAAATGATCGCCAAGCAATTCCTGATCACAGGTATTATTATGGCGGTTATCGCAATGATCTTGTCTATCCTGTTCCGTATCCAGTTAGCATACCCGGACAAAGCGTTTCCTTTTCTGGAAACAATTTTAGGCCGTTTTGCACCAGGCGGACGTTTAGATGCTAACTTCTACCTGTCGCTTGTAACTATACACGGTACCATTATGGTATTCTTTGTATTAACTGCAGGCTTGAGCGGTACTTTCAGTAACCTGCTTATCCCATTCCAGTTAGGCGCTCGTGATATGGCTTCGCCGTTTATGAACATGCTATCTTACTGGATGTTCTTTACTGCGAGCGTTATTATGCTGGCTTCATTCTTTGTACAAAAAGGCCCTGCCGGTGGTGGTTGGACAATATATCCTCCATTATCTGCATTACCTAAGGCAATGCCAGGTTCTGCAGAAGGTATGACCCTGTGGTTAATCAGTATGGTATTGTTCGTAGCATCACAGCTTATGGGAGGTATCAACTATGTAAGTACTGTATTAAACATGCGTACTAAAGGTATGGACCTTTGGAAAATGCCTTTAACTATCTGGGCGTTCTTCTTAACTGCTATCTTAGGTATCCTTGCATTCCCTGTATTAGTTGCAGGTGTTGTATTATTAGTATTCGACCGTAGCTTCGGTACCAGTTTCTACTTATCAGAAATTGTTGTACAAGGCCAGGTAATGAACTACGAAGGTGGTAGCCCAATCTTGTTCCAGCACTTATTCTGGTTCTTAGGTCACCCTGAGGTATATATCGTTATTATGCCTGCAATGGGTATTGCATCAGAGGTTATGTCTGTTAACAGCCGTAAACCAATTTTCGGTTACCATGCAATGGTTTACTCATTAATTGGTATTACAGTATTATCATTTATCGTATGGGGTCACCACATGTTTGTAACCGGTATGAATCCGTTCCTGGGTGGTGTGTTCATGATCACTACATTGATCATCGCTGTACCATCTGCGGTTAAGACATTCAACTGGTTGGCAACATTATGGCGTGGTAATATCCGCTTCACACCGGGTATGCTTTTCGCTATCGGTTTGGTATCATTCTTTATCTCTGGTGGTATTACCGGTATCTTCTTAGGTAACGCCGCTTTAGATATCAACTTACACGATACCTACTTTGTAGTTGCCCACTTCCACTTAGTAATGGGTTCTGCTGCGATATTCGGTATGCTTGCCGGTGTTTACCACTGGTTCCCTAAAATGTTCGGCCGTATGATGGACGAGAAATTAGGTTACCTGCACTTCTGGTTAACATTTATCGGTGCTTACCTGGTATTCTTCCCAATGCACTTTATGGGCTTGGACGGTGTACCTCGTCGTTACTATGCATTCACTGAAATTGAGTCGTTAAAACAATGGTTATCTGTTAATACCTTTATTACATGGGCAGCAATTATGTCCGCCCTGGCACAGGTAGCTTTCTTGTTCAACTTCTTCTATTCAATATTCTTCGGTAAAAAAGCAACTCAAAACCCTTGGAACTCTACTACATTAGAGTGGACTACTCCGGTTGAGCGTATCCATGGTAACTGGCCTGGCGAAATCCCAACCGTTTACCGTTGGCCATACGATTACAGTAAACCAGGCGCTGAGGAAGACTTTATACCACAAACTACTCCGTACTCACAAACTATGACTTCAAACCTTCCTCATGATTTTGAAGATAATCCAACTGGATTAACTCAATACAATGAGTGGTTGAAAACTCAAAAAGTACAAGAAGAAGTAAAGTAATCACAGATTAAAAGATCTGAATATATTAGGGTATCTGCGCCGTTACATTTACCGGACGGATACCCTAAGTTTTTTAGGAAAATTCTATAAATGAGTAAATCATCAAAGCGAACAAAATTTAAGCAAATTAACTTACTTGCTATTATTTCGCTTTTTGTTGTGATACTGGCCGGTGGCGTTGTTCGTAGCAGTGGATCGGGCATGGGTTGTCCGGACTGGCCTAAGTGTTTTGGCCGGTACATTCCACCTACAGATGTCTCACAACTCCCTAAAGATTATAAGCAGGCTTATGTGGCCGGCAGGTTAAAAAAGAACCTTCGCTTTGCTAAAACGCTTGATGTATTTGGTTACAGTAACCTGGCTAAACGCATCCGCGAAGACAAGTCGATAATGGTTCCAGAAGATTTTAATGCCGCCAACACCTGGACAGAATACGCCAACCGTTTGGTGGGTGTTATTGCTGGGATATTCCTGATACTAAGTGTGGTTTATTCTTTTAGCTATGGCAAGGATATTAAAGCTATACCCGTATTAAGTATCATCAACCTTATCCTGGTTGGTTTTCAGGGATGGCTTGGATCTATAGTGGTTTCTACCAACTTAACCAGTTGGATAGTTACGGTACACATGTTATTGGCGCTGGCAATTCTGGCGGTGAGCATTTATACATACCATTTGGCCAGTACTTATAACAGGCAAGCTGGAAAGAGCAATGGTTTGATTCTGATTATTGCTGTACTATCATTAATTATTAGCGTAGTACAGATTGTAATCGGCACAGATGTACGCGAAGAAGTAGATGCGGTGTCGAACCATTTACAAGGATATCGTGAAGATTGGATAAAAAACGTGGGCGCCGTATTTGCTAACCACCGCACGCTTGCTGTAGGTGTTTTAGTAATCAATGTGGTGCTATATGGCTTGATCCGCAAGAATTTTAACCGCCATTCGATGCAACAGCAATTAATGAGCTTTACGTTTCTGATGATATTGCTGCAAATCGTAACCGGCGTAATTTTATCATACTGGATGCTGCCACCAGTTGCACAGGCAGCGCACATTTTATTAGCCAGCTTAGTATTTGGGGCGCAATTTTATTTGTTGCTTAACCTGCAAAAGGCATCGGGAATGAAGGGGGGAACGATATGAATTTTAAAGATTTCAAAAATCTGGTTAAACTCCGATTGACCTTTTTGGTAGTATTTTCAGCTTCTATATCTTTTTTAATAGGAAGTAGGGTTACTAATCAGGAGACAATTGGTTATACGGGCTGGGGCCACATCAATTGGATGAATTGGGTGATGCTAATAGTTGGTGGTTTCCTGGTAACAGGTGCTGCTAACTGTTTTAACGAGATTATAGAAAAGGATCTGGATAAACTGATGACCCGTACATCAGACCGTCCGTTGCCATCGGAAAGGATGACTACCGGACAGGCGCTGGTTATAGGATTGTTTATGGGCCTGTTAGGCACTTACCTACTGGGTAAACTTAACCTGATAACCGGCTTTTTATCAGTGTTTTCGATCATACTTTATGCATTTGCTTATACACCATTAAAACGTAAGTCACCTATTGCAGTGTTTGTTGGCGCTATTCCAGGTGCTTTGCCACCACTAATTGGTTACGTAGCGGCACATCCAAGTATTGATGAAATAGCACTGATACTATTTGGTATTCAGTTTATGTGGCAGTTTACACATTTTTGGGCTATTGCCTGGGTATTGGACGATGATTATAAATTAGGTGGTTTCAGACTTTTACCTACCGGAAACCGCGATTTAACGAGTGCAATAGTTACCTTTGTAACTGCACTGATATTGCTGCCTGTGAGCCTGTTACCTACCTATATGGGTTACGGCGGTTATTATGTAGGTGGTGTATCATTAGTGTGTAGTTTGATATTTTTGTATCAGGCCTTTAACCTGATGCGCACGTTAGAAATTAAAGCCGCCCGACAATTAATGTTCGGCTCGTTTTTGTACCTGCCGGTTGTGCAGTTAATGTTTTTATTTGATTTTATAGGTAAGTGATAATGATGGCTCAGATACAGCAAGAGAAAGACAGGCTTAACCTGGCGCCTAAAAAATTTAACATGTGGATTTTTCTATTCACATCGTTTATGTTCTTTATGGCGCTTACGAGTGGCTTTATCGTTTATGTGGGAGGTAGTAAGACGCACGAGCTTACTATTAAACTTCCGCAAATTTTTATGTACAGTACAGGTGCTATTATATTAAGTAGCCTTACTATGTTTTTAGCAAGCCGCGAAGCCAAACATTTGCAATTTGCAAAGCAGCGCTTGTTTTTATGGTTGACTATATTTTTAGGGATTGCCTTTTTTGTGTTACAGGTTTTTGCCTGGAAAGCGCTTATAGATATGCACCAGCATTTGGTTAACCCTAATGCTTCTATAAGTTTCGTTTATGTAATATCCGGCGCACATTTGCTACACATTTTAGCAGGTTTGCTGTTAATAATAAATACCCTGGTGAAATCTTACAAGAATACACCACAGGTACTCAATCTGTATAACATGGAAATGTCATCAATATTTTGGCATTTTATTGATATTATATGGATTTATCTCTATGTTTTTTTACTTTTGAACCAACGTTAAACAATTCTATTTAAGTACACATGAGTACAGCAGTATCACCAATTGACGAAGTTAAAACCACACCATGGTCTGGCGGCCGTTCGCCATTCTCGGTTGAATATGGTAAAATAATGATGTGGTTTTTCCTTTTATCGGATGCCTTTACATTTTCGTCATTATTAATTGCTTATGGTGCTTTGCGCTTTAGCTCAAGCACATGGCCTGCGCCTGATATGGTATTCCAGTCAGTGCCGTTTTTAATTGAACATGGTGCACCTTTGGTGTTCGTAGGTTTAATGACCTTTATCCTCATCATGAGTTCGGTAACAATGGTACTTGGTGTGGAAGCTGGGCACCGTGGTGCTAAAAAGGAAGTTGCTGTTTGGCTAGTATGGACGGTAATAGGTGGTTTCATGTTCCTGGGTTGCCAGGCGCTTGAGTGGACACACTTACACCACGACGGATTTTGGTGGGGTAGCATACCTAAAGACGAAGTTTTAAAAGAATTTTTCGTGTTAAAGAATGGTCAGTTGCCAGCGGGCGCTCATACGTATGCCCAACAGTTTGCAAACCTGTTCTTCACAATCACCGGTTTTCACGGTTTCCACGTATTTACTGGCGTTATTATTAATATCATCATTTTAGTTAACGTATTGATGGGTACTTACGAAAGACGCGGTAGCTACTTAATGGTTGAAAAAGTTGGCCTTTACTGGCACTTTGTAGACCTAGTTTGGGTATTTGTATTTACTTTCTTCTATTTAGTTTAAAACATTAACTGATCAATTATATGTCATCAGAAGCAACACACGCAGCTCACCACGAAGGCGAAGAGCATGGATCAATGACCAAAAAGAAAATCTGGGGTGTATTCTGGATACTTTTGGGTATTACTACTATCGAATTTATTATCGCATTATATTTAGTGCCACACGGCATTATCCCATTAAAAGCAGCTAACCCTGTTTATATCGTATTAACGCTGTTTAAAGCATTCTACATTATCGCTTACTTTATGCACTTAAAGTTTGAGAAAGTAGGTTTGATTTATGCAGTAGTTGTGCCTGTTCTGTTCATCATCGGTTTGATCCTGGTACTTACTAACGAAAGCCACCACTGGATCGATCTGAGAGCGTAATGAACAAAAGCTCAGCACTTGTTAAAAAGGTAATGATCCTGGTACTCATCTTAGCAGTACCAGGATTTTTATATTATTTACTAACCGCAAAGGGTAAAAACCGCTATAAGCCACTGCCATTTTATGGTCCTAAAGTGGTTGCCAAAACCGGGCACAAGTTTCACGGTAAGTACATCCCGGATACTATTTACCATACACTAGCGGACTTCAATCTGGTAGATCAGAATAACCAGCCGGTATCCTTAAAGTCTTTTGATAATAAGATTTTCATAGCAGGATTCTTTTATACCCATTGCCCCGAAGTTTGCGATAGTGTAAACGCCAACCTGGATAGTTTGGTAAAGGGATATGCCCACAATAAAATGGTGCATTTTGTTTCCATTACTGTTGACCCAACGCGCGACTCGGTTGGTGCTTTAAAAAAATACGCTGATAAGTTTGCATCAACGGCTAAATGGCAGTTTTTAACCGGCGACACTACAACTATTTATAACCTGGCAGCCAAAAGCTTTTTGGTGAATGCTACTCATGTTGGCGACGGGCAATTTGCGCTGGATGATAAACTGATACTAATTGATGCTAATAAACGTGTCCGCGGTTATTATTCGGGTTCGTCTATAATAGATATGAACCGACTTAACGACGAAATTAAGGTACAGATAGCCGAAGAATTAAGAAAAATTAAAGCTCCTGATTTGTAATGATCAATAATGATAAACTGATATTCCGCTTTGTGGCGGGTATCTCGATATTTGTATTTTTAGTGGTGGTTATCCTAAGTATGAAAGTGCTGCCGGTTCCACATCCGCTACCTTCTTTTACCATCTACCTGCCAAAGCTTAATGCGATACTAAACGGCACCTGTAGTGTATTACTATTATTGTCTTTATATTTTATCCGTAAAGGCGATGTAGCAGTGCATAAAACCATCAATATCGTTGCCTTTTGTTTATCATCGTTGTTTTTGGTATCATACATTATATTTCATTGGTTATCACCAGATACCAAATTTGGCGATTTAAATGGAGACCATATTTTATCTTCTGACGAGCTTGCGGCTGTTGGAGGTATAAGAAAGATTTATTTAACTATTCTCATTACCCACATTATATTGGCTGCTGGCGTACTACCTTTAATACTCTTAAGCTTTTATCGCGGTTTGCAAATGCAGGTGGCAAAACATAAGAAATTGGTAAGATGGACGTTCCCTATATGGTTATATGTTACCGTAACCGGGGTGATAGTTTATTTGATGATATCACCGTATTATAACTTTTAAATTTTTTAGCTGTAAATTTGCGTTATGAAAAACCTGAAATTGTTAATCGCGTTTATGTTTGTAGCATTAAGCTTACTAGCCATACAGCCCGCAAAGGCGCAATGCGCTATGTGTACGGCAACGGTAGAGTCTAACTCTAAAAGCGGCCATAACGAAACCAACGGATTAAACAATGGCATTATGTACCTGTTGGCGGCGCCTTACCTGGCGGTAGCAGCAGCAGGGTATATCTGGTACAAGAAATACCGTCGTAAAGATGTTGATCTTAACATGCGCCCCGACAAGATCCATCTCAATTAACATCTGCTGAGGTTTGCCTCATATTTATAGCTAAGCCAACTTAAAATGGGCCAAACTCCTAAATCAAAAGCCATGTTGCAGGGCAAATGCCCGCGTTGCCGCAGAGGCAATATGTTTAATGGCGCTACCTACAGTTTTGGTGGTAATAACATGCGCGAATTTTGTTCGAACTGCGGGATGAAATTTGAAATAGAACCCGGTTACTTTTACGCGGCCATGTATGTTAGCTATGCTTTAAATGTGGCTGAATCGGTTACCATCGGTGTGGCCACGTTTGTATTAACCCAAAACAGTACTTCTCCCTGGTTATATTTAGCCACCATACTAGGAGGCTGCTTTTTACTTGCTCCTTTTAACTTCCGATATTCCAGAATTGTGCTTTTGTATTGGTTGTCACCAAAAGTTAAATATCAACCCTATTTGGATACAGATGATAAGCCAGAAAACGTTTGATTTTATAAAAGATATAAGCCTGAATAACAACCGCGAGTGGTTTCAGGACAACAAAGACCGATATGATGATGCCCGCGAGAACATGCTCGAATTCGCATCTGCCCTGATAAAAGAGTTGTCTCAAACAGATCCGGGCGTGGCCGAGATCGACCCTAAGAAAGCGGTTCAACGCATCTATCGGGATATTCGCTTTAGCAAGGATAAAACCCCTTATAAAAGTCATTTCGGCATAGGCTTGTCGTCGAAGTTTAACAACAAGCCCGACACTACAGGTTACTATATCCACATTACTCCAGGCGGTTCGTTTGCGGGTGGGGGATACTGGCAACCATCATCAGAACATATCAAAGCCATCCGCCAGGAGATTGATTACAATGCTGCCGAACTAAAGGCTATTGTTGATGATAAAGAATACCAGAAGTTGTTTGGTGATATCAGGAATGAAAATAGCCTGAAGACTATACCGCGCGGGTACGATCCGGCTCATCCGGATGTGAGTTTGCTGAAGATTAAGGATTTTATCGGGATGCATAATTTCAGCGATGCGGCTTTGTTAAAGCCAGACAGCTATAAAACCGTTGCCGATGTATTAGCCAAAATATATCCGCTCAACGAGTTTCTGAATAATGCTATTGCCTAATTTTTAACCCTATGATAAAACTGAAATATTTGTTTCTTGCAGCTGTGCTATGCTTAACTATGCACTCGTGCAAAGTTCTTTCTACCAAGGCGTACAAATCTATGGTTGCCGAGCGCGATTCCCTTTCTACACGCGTTACCTCGTTAGAGGCACAGGTAGACCAATTAAAAGCTGATACCGCCCGTATGCACCACGAAATTGCAGACCTGAATAGAAAATACGAAGAATTGAATGACGGCTATAACCTGTTAAATGCGAGTTATACGGAAGCTAATGGTAAGCTGAGTAAAAGTTCATCGAGGGTAAACCAACTTTCGAGCGATCTGCAAAAACGTGAAGCCCGTTTAAAAGAGGTGGAAGATATCTTGAAACGCCGTGATGAGGCTACTAACGCGCTTAAAGCAAAGTTGCAGCAAGCATTACTTGGGTTTCAGCAAAGCGGTTTAACAGTTGATATACGAAACGGTAAGGTATACGTATCGTTAACAGATAAGCTATTATTCCCTTCGGGAAGTATTGTTATTGACGATAAAGGTAAGGCTGCTTTAAAGCAAGTTGCCGGCGTACTTAACAAGGAGCAGGATATTAACCTGGCTATAGAAGGCCATACTGATGATAAAAAGGTAATTAACCTAGGCCAAATTAAAGATAACTGGGACCTGAGTGTATTGCGGGCTACATCGGTAAGCCGTTACCTGGTGGAGATAGAGAATATGGACCCTAAAAGGATCACCGCAACGGGTAAAGGACAGTACCAACCTATTGACCCAGCCAACACGCCTGAAGCCCGCGCCCGCAATCGACGGATTGAAATTGTACTGACGCCAAAACTCGACGAACTGTACAACTTAATAACAAAATAATTGACAGCCCCTGCTACAAAGCAGGGGCTTTTTTGTTATTATGCATTATGAAAACTTATGCCATCATATCAGACATTCACGGAAATTTGCGTGCCTTGCTGGCCGTGCTGAAGGATATTAAATCGCGGGAGATAGAAACCATTATTAACCTGGGCGATCACTTTTATGGCGCTTTGGAGCCGGAAGGCGTAGCAGAGATTTTACGCCAGAACCCGATGGTCAACATCCGGGGTAATACTGACAGGGCAATTCTGGAAAGTCTGGAACGCGACGGTATGAAATCGGCCAAGCCCGAAATGGAGCGGGTAAAAGGAGAACTATCTAAGCAGAGCATCGAATGGATAAAGGCATTACCATTAACGGCTACGCTCGACAAGCTTTTCTTTATATGCCATGGCACGCCCGAGAGTGACAATGAATATTTATTGGAAGAAGTTACAGCCAACGGCGTTTTTGTTTACAACGACGAAGACCTGATAGAAAAAGTAAAGGATATTAAAGAGCGGATTATCCTGTGCGGGCATTCGCATGTTAACCGTACAGTTTATCTTTCTAACAATAAAATTATTCTTAACCCCGGTAGTGTTGGTCTGCCCGCTTATCTGGGTTCTGAAAAGTATGAGCATCGCTTCGCCATGGAATCTATGAGCCCACATGCCAAATACGCCATTGTACATACAAACGGCGATCATATAAACATAGAGCAGGTACAGGTTACTTACGACTGGCACGCTGCATCAGACGCCGCCCGCGAAAATGGGAATGCTAATTGGGCCGAATTTTTACTACACGGCAGGATGCCGAAGGATTTGAGGGTGGATTAATTAATGTGACAGATTAATTATAATGTCATTGCGAGGAACGAAGCAACCTCGTAGCTATACAGATCGAATAACAATTGAGGGGTTGCTTCGTACCTATTAAGTGTAACATCGTCAGAGTTTATTCCATACTAGAATTATTTCACCCAATAAGGAATTCAAATTTTCTTCTATCGATGGATCGACAGCTTTGAGTATTAAGCCTACCTCAGACTTTTGGGTGCCGTATAATCGACGTGTTCTACTGAGTCAATTATCAAATCAAAGGTGATATTATTGAAGTTAATTTGGATAAAATTACCAGCTGTAATTTCGCCATCAATAATATCACCTGTAAGTATCAGGCCAATACCAACGATAGTAAAAAACTTACTTATTTTAAAGTTCGCCGCTATTGCCATTTGCTACTGCCATATCTAAAAAGGGCTTACAAAATCTTTAAAAGCAGGCAATACCTCGTCTTTTGGTGAAAGTAATACTTCTGCATCTGCAATACCCCAACCGATACCCAATGACGGATCGTTCCAGATTACACCGATTTCTGAGGCTTTGTCGTAAAAGTTTGTAACCTTATAGGTAAAGATGGTATTATCTTCAAGCGTAGCAAAACCGTGTAAAAAGCCTGGTGGTACCCAAAATTGTTTGTGGTTTTCGCCCGTTAGTTCAATGCTTACATGCTGGCCATAGGTTGGCGAATCCTTACGGATATCAACCGCAATATCTAAGGCCCTGCCTTGCAATACGCGTACTAGTTTACCTTGTGCAAAAGGAGGGGCTTGTGCATGTAACCCGCGCAGCGTTCCCTTTTGGGAGAACGATTGGTTGTCCTGTACAAAATCGGCAGTAATGCCAACGTCAGCGAATTTTTGTTTGTTATAGCTTTCGTAAAAATAACCACGATCGTCGGGGAAAATACGTGGTTCTATGATTAGCAGGCCTTCTATAGCCGTTGTAGTAACTTTCATTTGGTTAGTCTATTTGCTCCATTAGGGTGTTAAACAATACAAACCGGTTCTCAAATTGCTGATTATGGGCAATGTGGATTGGGTTCATGTGGTAAAGCATAAAATGCTCATGCTTACTTACGTGATCCGTAAAATATTGGATGCAGTAAGTAACACCTTCATTGGGCGAATTTAGTACTCTTAATATCTGAAAAGATTGAAAATCGCCTGTGGCAATAATATTGGGGATGTGGTTTTCTTTTACCCATGCAAGCCATTGCTCGTGAATGGTGTCGTCAACCACGAAGGTTTCGTTGTAAATGATCATTAGCACAAAAATATAAATTATGACGAACTGTCGGGCTTATCTCCTCTTAATAATCTAAAACGTTTTCTTGCCTCGTTAATCCACAGACTGCCGGGATAGTCGGTTATTATTTTTTGGTAATAACTTTGGGCTAATGTTTTATCATTCAGTTGGTTTTCATAGATATCGCCAAGCATGTAAACAGCATCGTCGGCCCATATGTCAAAACGATGTGCTTCTGCTATTTGTTTTAAAGAAAGCACTGCTGTTTGATAATCCTTTTGCTGAATATAAATCCTCGCTTTGGCCATTAAAATATCATCCGTTAAAGAATTTCCGGGATATTTTTTGTCAATGCTATCTAACGTCATCAGTGCTTTTTGTGGCTGCTCTTTAAATATCCAAAGGTCGGCCCGGGCATACATTCGCAGGGCATTACCGGTGGTATCAAACGTAGTGTTATCGGTAATCATCAGCGAAAGATTAAGCGCATCGTTAGCAATCAGCTGAGAGGTTGCAGCTTTTAACACATTAAGTTGTCCTTTTGCCCAGGTAAAATCGCCGGTATAGTAAGCAAGTTTGGCGTTACGGAAGGTGGCATCCTGCCCAATGGGAGTGCCTGGGTTAGCTTTCTCTACCTGGCTGTAAACCAAGGTTGCCTCCCAGGGCTGGTTATCCATTAAATAAATATCGCCCAGATCTAACTTACAGGATGATTGCAGTGCTGGCCTTATGTTGGGCAAGGCAATGGCATCTTGCAGTAGTTTTTGAGCTTCTTTATACTTATGCAGCTTAAATGCCTGCAGGTTTGCCAATCGTTGCATAGCGAAAGCGGTACTACCGTTTCGGCCAAACTCGTTAAGTAAGCTCAGGTAATCCTGTTCGAGGCCAAACAGATCGGCATCGGTGTATTTGCCGGCAGTTATCTTCTGATTTTTAACATCGAGCAAATCAATTTTTGCCGGTATATAATAAGGATCCTCCTTAGTGCCTTTTTCTATAATGAAGTTATATCCACGGATGGCCTCATCATAAGCGCCATTGTTAGAGAGCGTGCGGCATAGTTCGTAAATGCTGCTCCCCTTGTCGTCCCTGCGTCGACTTAGGGCAAGTGCCTGGTTCAATGCTTGATCGTACTCTTTTTGCTGCATATACATCCAGGTGAGTATATCAGCATAAATAGTTACCTCGGGTTGTTTTTGGATTCTTTTAAGCAACTCAAACCGTAATTGGTTATAGTCGGCATCGCCTTCGTAAACGGTAGCAAAAGTGTTTTCTGCCTGGTTAAGGTAGCCTGGATTAGCGGGCAAAAAATTGAGGTACTCATTGGTGATAGCCATCTTATCGCGTTTGTAGCGGTAAAGGCTTATGAGTTCCATGGTGTATAACTGATCGTTATGTAATAGCTTGCGGCCTTGTAAAAAAATCTTGATAGCATAGTCGGCATTCTCAGCCTGGTAAAATTCGGCAGCAAGGCTGGTTATTAAAGCCTGATCGGGTGGAAGGTTTTTAACGAGGTTATCATAAACCTCATCTGCCTTCTGCGAATTGCCCTGCTCACGGTATATGCGGCCAAGCGTTACCGTGTATTGGTAATCGGCGGGGTGCCTTTTTAAAAGCTTTTTGGTTATGCTCTCGGCCTCGTCAAATTTCTTTAATGAGATAAGGCTGTTAACATAATAGCTGAAGTAATTTTCATTATCCTGTTTGTAAAGTTTCTGATAGATATCGAAGGCTTTCTGCTCGTCGCCATTAAGCTTGTATTGCTGGGCAAGTTGCAACTCGCCGTTTTGCGCCCGCGCCCTAATGTTGGCAAACAGGCAAATAGCTATCAGTACTAAATAACGCTTCATCTAAACCAAAAATACTTAATAAAATACAATACATTCACCACTAATTAATAACGTGGCTAACGGGTAAAATTGTAGTGACAATTTTGTAGCGAATTATTAAATTTAACTACTTTGACCTAATTAGATATAGCGACGGCCTTAGTGCAACATGATAAACCACGTTAAATTTTTTTTCTTAAGCCTTATAATTATCGTAATCAGCTCGTGTAAGCAAGCGCAGGTTAGGCAGATACCTGTACGCGATTTTTTTAAGACGCCTGAGAAAACCTACTTCAAATTATCTCCAGACGGTAAGTACGTTTCTTACCTTAAACCCTATAAAGAGAAACAAAACCTTTTTATCCGCACACTTAGCGACGGTAAAGAAATTATGGTAACCTCGTTTACCGATTATGGTGTGCGCGATTACTTTTGGACCTATAATAACCAGATTGTACTGAATCAGGATATTATTGCCTTAGATCAGTTTAAGATGTATGCACTTGATGTGCCTACCCGTAAACTGCGAGATGTGCTTTCATTGGGCAACGTAAGGTTTAGGGTATTAAGCCGGAACAAAGTAAGTCCAGACATTATTACCTGCGCCCTCAACAAACGCGACCCGGCCAACCTTGATGTTTACCGTTTAAATATCCGTACAGGTGAGTTAGTGCCTTACATTGTAAACCCAGGCAATCTTACAGACTGGTATCCGGATCCGGATGGCAAGATCAGATTGGTTAAGGCTTCTGATGGCGTAAACGAGACTATCTTGTTCCGGGCTGATGATAAAGCGGCATTCAAACCAATCATTGTAAACAACTTTAAGAACCTGGTGCAACCAATTGCGTTTACCGGCGTTAAAAATAATTTTTACGCAATCTCAAATGTAAACAGAGATAAGGCCGCCCTGGTAGAAATTAATGCCGAGAACGGACACGAAGAAAAAGTGTTATTTGCCACAGAAAAAGGTGACGTAGAAGATTTTGGTTATTCAAAGAAGAAACGAGAGATAGAATACATTACCTGGAACGATGCCAAACCGCAGATAAACTTTTTAAGTGGTGATGCGCAGCGTTTATATAATAAATTGATAAGCCAATTACCGGGAAATGAAATAAAAATTGCAGACCGCGATAGCGACGAGTGTAAGTTTATTGTAAGCAGTAGCACCGATAAAAATCCGGGTTCTTATTACCTATATGAAAGCGGAAGCCAGCAACTTACCAAACTGGGGGATGTTAACTCCAGCATTGCGCCGCACGAGTTATGTGATATGAAGCCAATAACATTTAAGGCTTCGGATGGGCTTGATATAAAAGGATACTTGACACTGCCCCAGGGCGAAAAGAAAACCAACTTACCAGTAGTAGTGTTATTACTGCGTAATGGTTTATGGAGCCGCACTAGCTGGGGGTATAATGCCGAAGCTCAGTTTTTAGCTAACAGAGGTTATGCTGTATTTCAGGTTAATTATCGCGGAACGGTTGGCTATGGTAAAGCTTTTCACAGTGCGGGCTTTAAACAGGTTGGCGGAAAAATGCAGCAGGATATTACAGATGGTGTGCATTGGCTGATAAACCAAAAAGTGGCCAATCCTAAAAAAATAGCCATATTTGGTAGCAGCTTCGGCGGTTTTTCGGCGTTGTATGGTATGTCAAACCATCCCGAACTTTATAACTGTGGTATAGTACAGTATGGTTTGATAAACTTCTTTACCTATATTAAAGATGCACCGCCGTTTTTAAAGCCCTATCTAAAAATGACCTACGAAATGGTAGGCAATCCCGAAACTGATGCCGATCAGCTAAGAGCAATATCGCCGGTTTTCCATGCGGATAAAATAAAGGCGCCGTTGCTTATATTTCAGGGCGCTAAAGATCCAAGGGCCAATATTAGTGAGTTAAACCAATATGTGCGGGAGCTAAAACGGCATAACGTGCCGGTTACTTATGTGCTTAAAGACAACGAGCGTACTTATTTCCGTAGCGAACATAACCGAACCGAGATGTACACCCAGATAGAGAAGTACCTCGATGACAATATGCGTGGCAAACCATAAAACTGTTAGCTTATGAAACCGCAGCAACAGGGCTACCAGAAAAACTTTTCACTCATCATCGCATTCTTTGTCCTGATTTCGGTAACGCTTGTTATAGCCCTCTTCATAGTCTACAATTTAACACGGCGCTATGTCGAGAACGAGTTTGCGTCTAAGAAAATAGATGTACTGGAGCAAACGCTAAAACCCTACAATGATCTTTTTCTGAACAAGGTTTATGAGATCACCTCTTACCAAGGCTTTTTGGACTCCGCCTCTGCAGGTAAATATTCGGCTACGGTATTTAAAGATTATCCTTTTGTAAAGCGCACCATGTTTTATGATGTGCGCATTGGCAGCGAACCTTTGTCACCCGGTTCTTCCAGTTATCGACTGGGCATTACTGTAAAATCAATTTACGAATACAAGCTCCACAAAGGGCGCCTGCTCAGTATTCGCCGGCCAGATGTAGAAGATGTGGATTTTAGGCAAATGGCGGTAAAATTTGGTAACTACATTGCTAATACAGATACATCGCGTGTGCCCAACCAGGATGAAATTTTTAAAACCTTCTACGACATCAAACCAGATAAGATCAGTTATCTAAATGTTCCACGCAGACAGGAGATAAAGGCTTACCGTACACTGCAACAAAATGGCCAGCCGTCATCATCGTTTTATAAACAAAACATGATCACCTTTTATCTGGATCCTTATGCTTTGCATGTTACCAATAGCCACCCCGAGCTGTATCAACATATCAGCATTAAGCCGGTAGTATATGATCCGCTTGATGATGAGAGTAAACAACACGTTACTGAGCTTGCATTTCCTGGTGCTTTTTCAGATTACAAGTTGTATTTCCTGGCATCTGCAGATTATTTGCAGGTTGAAGTCAACAAGCGGTTTATGCCTACAGCTGCTGTGGTTTTTCTGATCTATCTTTTATTGGTGTTTTTGGGCTGGCTTATTTACCGGAATCTGAGCACTAACCTTAAAATATTTAAGCTGCAGTACGATTTCATTAACAACTTTACCCACGAGTTTAAAACGCCGGTAAGTGTAATAAAAATTGCGGGTTCTAACCTGCGCAGCGAGGCAGATCTTACCGAACGCCAGCGTAAACATTATGGCCGCATACTGGATGAGGAAGCCGATAAGCTTAATGATCTGATGAATAAATTGCTTTCGTTTACGCAGATAGAAAACAGGTCTATCAAGCTTAAGCGCGAAGAGGTAAACATTGAAGAATTTGTTACCGGTTACATCGAAACCTTCCGTATTAAATATCCGGACTTTAGGATCGCTTACCGAATAGAAAACGTATATAACTTTTATACAGACCCGGTTCTATTGGGTAGCTTATTTCAGAATTTAATTGAGAATGCCTACAAGTATTCGCACCCGCAGCATAAAGAATTGTTTATAAGCGTTATACACGAAAAGCGGGATATTGTATTTACTTTTATGGATAAAGGGATAGGCATTCCTAAAAATGAGATCAAAAACATATTCAAGAAATTTTACCGAATAGAGAATAAATATAACCAAAATGGTAGCGTAGGCCTGGGTTTGGCTTTTTGTAAAGAACTGGCTAATTTTATGGGCGGGGATATAACCGTTAAAAGTGAAATTAACCAAGGCTCGGAGTTTACGGTTACCTTACCATACGAAACATAGTATATGAATCAAGAAATAAAAATTGCACTGGTAGAAGACGATGAGAACCTGCGTTTTCTGGTTGCCGAAAGATTGCAGACAGAAGGTTACCGGGTTTTAGAGGCATCAAATGGTGACGATGCTGAAAAAATGATTATGGATGAAAATCCGGATATCGTATTGTTAGACTGGATGTTGCCAGGTAAGCAGGGATCTGAAGTTTGCGAAAATATCCGCAAGAACGGATTTGATAAGCTGGTAATTATGATGACGGCCAAGGCCCAGGATGTTGACAAGATCGAGGCTTATAACTTTGGTGTATCAGACTATATTACCAAACCATACAATATGGATGTATTGGTGGCGATGATCGATAATAAGATCAAATTTTCGCTTAATAGCGATAAGCCGGAAACCTATCGTTTCGCCAATATGGAGCACCATCCAAATACTCACCTTTTAATTAAAGATGGCAAAAAGATAGAGCTTACCATTTTAGAGAACCGCATTTTACTTTACTTCCTCAAAAACCGGAACAAGGTAATAAACCGCGAAGAACTGATGATGGAGGTATGGGGCTACAATGCCGATGTTAATACCCGTACGCTGGATATGCATATTGTAAGGCTTCGTAAAAAAATAGAAGATAATCCAGATTCGCCTCAATACCTGCAAACGGTAAGGGGAGTAGGCTACAAATTTTCGCACGATTAGGCTTTAATAGCTGCAAAGCGCATTGGTGTTGTTAAATAAATTTGATAAAGCTTGTAACCTGTTGCCACTTTATGGCATCTTATGGTTATAAACACATATATTATGAAAGCACTGACCAAAGCAATTTTCGCTTTTTTATTAGTAGCAAGCGTCGAAAACGCGTTTGCTGATACTCAAGACCGCCATTTAACGGGCTTTAATGCTATAAATGCAGGCGGATCCTTTGATGTATATATTACACAAGGAAATACCGAATCTGTTAAGGTAGAAGCGCCCGCAGACGTAATGGATAAATTAATAACCGAAGTTAATGGCGGTGTGTTAAAGATCTATACTAAAAGTGGCAGTTGGGGTAATTTTAACTGGTTTGGTGGGAATCATAAAAAAACAGTTGTATATGTAACTGCCAAACAACTTAACAGTATCACAGAATCAGGGTCGGGCGATGTTTTTTTTAAGGATGGAATTACTGCCCCTTCATTAAAATTAAAAGTTAGCGGCTCAGGCGATATGGTTGGTAAGGTAGATACTAAAGACGTAGAGATCGGTGTATCCGGTTCGGGCGATATGAAGCTTTTGGGCCGCGCAGTAAACGCAAGCGTGGGGGTATCTGGTTCCGGTGATTTCTCTGGCAGTGGCCTCGTTACAACAAATACAACTGTTCGGGTATCTGGCTCGGGCGATGCCGCTGTAAACGTAAATGAAAAGTTGGATGCCTCGGTATCAGGTTCTGGTGATGTTAGTTACTCTGGTTCGGCTAAAAACGTTAATGCCTCTGCTTCTGGAAGTGGAAGTGTACATAAAGGTCGGTAGTTAATACCCACCTCTTTTCTAAAGACATAACCGGATGGCGTAGTCATCTGGTTATGTATCTCACAATCTTCTATAAACGTAAATTACGCTAAGCAATAAAATGCTCAGTGTGGGTTCTCTATGCTTCAAGTTATGAGAAAAGTATATTTGATTGTAGCCATTTGGGTAACGGCTCAAGCCGTTGTCGCTCAACCATTAAAGGTGAGTGCTTTTATTGATTCTTTCGTGGTGAAGAACAATTTTAACGGCACTGTACTTATTGCAAAGGAGGGCGTTGTGGGTTACAAAAAGAGTTTTGGCCTGGCTAATTTTCAACTTAATGTGCCTAACAATCCCGATACGCGTTACAAGGTTGCATCTATTACAAAGGCTTTTACATCGGTACTTATTCTGCAGCTTTACGAGCAAGGAAAAATTGATCTTAACAAAACCATAAGCGCCTACTTGCCCGATTATAAAGGCGAAGGCGCAGATAAGGTAAGTGTCGTGCAGTTGTTAAACATGACTTCAGGTATCCACAACATGGATACGGGTGCAACCTTTGAATCTGTGCTTAAAAACGGCATTCCGCAGTATCAGCATCCATATACCAGCGACGAAATGCTGACTTTATTTAGCAGCGGCAAATTAGAGACAGAACCCGGCAAGGTTTGGGATTACAACAATGCCGACTACATCATTCTCGGCAAAATCATTGAGCATGTTACCGGAAAAACTTTTGAAGAGAATTTGACTACAAATATCCTCCAGCCTTTGCAGATGGCTAATTCTGGAATTGCCCATCAGCAAAATATCATTGACAGAATGGCTGATACTTACTTTTATAGGGCTGATATTAAAGCACTGGTAAATGATCTGCCTGTTTATATAGAAAATTGGTATGCTGCCGGAGCAATGTATTCAACCGTTGATGATATACTCAAGTTTTCTAATGCCTTGTTTGGTAAAAAGCTGTTAAAACAAGCAACCTTAAACCTCATGTTTACATCGGGTCTTGGGGAATATGGGTACGGCGTTTGGGTTTATAAAGACTATGATATCAATCATAAAATGTATACGATAATAAAGAGACCGGGTTCTATCATGGGTGCACAGGCCATGTTATTTCACGTTTTGGAAAACGGGTCTACCATTATTATTCTGAGTAATACCGGCACCACAAGTCTGGACGATTTTGCTGCCAGGATAGCTGAGAAAGTTGTTGACTGAAGAAATGTTTTGTGTTGCCAATTAAAAGAAAGGCGGCTTATCGATTAGATAGCCGCCTTTCTTTTTAATCTTTAAATTTTACCAGCCGCTTTCGGCCGATATCATAAGTTATCCTGAAGGCTTGCTGGCTATCGCCCCATTGCCCCGGCGACTGCATCAGGCTGATAACAAATTGGCCTTTGATGCCATCGAATAAAAACGGAGAATAGATTATGTCGAGCCTGTTATACATCTTCTTTTCGTAAAAGGCATCGCCATAAGTAATATGATGGCCCTGGCCAGCATAAAACTCATCAAAGAAAGCAAAGCGGCGTAAGCCTGCGTAAACGCTGGCTACAAAGCCCGCAGGCACCTTAAAGCCACCACCGTCATTAACACGGGTACGTTCGAGTGAGATCATCCCCCCGGCCTCGACAGAAAGGGAGTCGAATGTGGATTGCTTGAAATTTAATCCGCCACGAATCTGTGCCGCGCCATTATCACGGATGTGGTCTCCGGGAATGGATACTGCCGGGCCAGCATCATGTAACATCGTGAAATAGTTCATGATATAGAACGGCCCTTTAGGGTTTGGAAGGTATTTACCGAGCATGCCGAAAATAAACTGTTCGCGATCTACAGCGGTCTGGCGGCTTACCCAGTCGATAAATAGGGTCTGGTAGCCGTATTCGGTTTGGTAGCGGGTTAGTAAACCCTCGATGTTTGGGCGATAATAAAGCAAAGTATCGTTAAACATTGCCCTTGGAATTTGAGTTACCAAGCCATAACGTGGAAACATACCTGCATTGAATAACCATTTATGGCTTTCGTGGCTGTAGTAGGCCACAGGATCAACTTTTAAAAAATAAGGTTGAGCCCCAAATTCGTGGATGCCGTTTGCACCAATGATAAAGTGATTTGTACTATCGAGATTGATACCTAAATCCAACTGGGTACGCATGCCCGAATAAGTGCGTGAGCGTTCTGTAAACGCCTTGTACTCTCTGTTATCTAAAAAGCCAAAACCATTGAAGTGGATATCGAGGCTGCCTTGCGCTTTTGCTGCAAGTACGGATAAAAATAGAAAGCTGAGTAAGAGGTAGATTTTTTTATTCATCTATAAATTATTGAACGGTAAAATTAACGATCCTGCTGTTTCTGCCGCCAGGAAAAGGAGTGGTTCTGATAGAGAAAATCAGCTCATAATGTCCTTTTTGCATTGGAGCAGGTAATGGAAATGTAAAATGTATAGTTTGGTGAGGTTGAAGCCTAATTTGGTTGAAATTTGGCGGTGCCAAGAGAGCATAGATTAAACGGTCGTCTTGAATAAAACAACCGCCCATAAATACCTGGTGCCTTTGCCCTGTATTGCTAAAATCCAGCACGGTATTATACGGATTGGTGATGGTTAAATTGAATGTTTTGATTTCGCCTGGCGTTGCAACCACTTTGTAATTATCGCTTTTGATATCAACACGTTGGTAGGTACGGGTATCGTCAATCCATGATGTATAGTAGGTGCCGTTGTGGGTTTTCAAGGTATCCATTACAATGGCAGTATCCACCACGTCCGAAATATATAATGTGCGCTTGTGTTGTAGGCTATCTTCCAGCGGCCAAATATCAAATTGCGTGCGGCGATAGTAACGGCTGTCATAACCGAATCCTTTTAGCGATTGGGTATAGAAACTGTACTTAGAGGGTTCCTGAAAACCCGAAAGAAATACCACTGGCGCATCGCCCGCTTTTTGCTTAATCTGTTGCGCCCACTCGCGAAACCCGAAAAAACTTTTGAAAGGCCTTAAATGTGCAATAACCGGGAGGCCGGAAATCAGAGCCAATCTTAATAATACGATCAATAGGATGTTAGCTACGGCAAGTTTGTTAAACCAGGCCGGTGGCGTAAAGCCTTGTTTAAATCGGATTAATGCCAGCATGCTTAGCGGTACGAAGGCAATCAGCGTCCAATGCGGTTGCACATTGCCTTTAAGAGTGTTTATTAAGAAGAAAATAAGCGTGCCTATCGCGTTAACTAATAAGGTGCGGATAAATGCATCTTTAACACGTGTTTTAAAAGCATAATAAAATACAAGCCACCCGATAAGTGGCCCTGCCATTAATAACTGGCCAGGTATAAATTGGTAGGTATGCGCAAAATCATAAACCTCTGACGAACGCTCGAACAAGTGGTAATTTACCGATGGATACCCATGGCTAACCTGCCAGTAAATGTGCGGTATAAATAAAACAGTAGCTAGAATCGGTATCACCCAAAACGACCAGCGTTTAAGTACCTTGATGTTGGCGGCCAGTGTAAAAGCAATCAGCAATACAGCATGATACTTGCTGTACAACAAGCAGGCAAGTGTAAGTGCAATTAATATTGCTAATTGCCAGCTGTCTTTTTTTAGATATTGCTGATAGAAGTAATAAAACAATACGGTGAAAAAGAACAGCGGAGCATCAGGCGTGGTAATAAAACCATAAATATGGAATATGAATACGCCGCCAACTATTAGGATAAACTGCCGTGCATCAACACCATAACCGCGAATAGTTAACCACAACAATCTTATGGCCAGCGTGCTGCTGATAACGGTTATTAACCGTAACCCAAATTCGTTCTGAAAAATCGAATAACCGATGCGGATAAAAACAGCTACCATCGGAGGGTGATCATAATATCCCCAATCCAATAATCGTGAGTATAGCCAGTAGTAAGCCTCGTCGGAGTGCAGGCCAAGTGTAAAAGCCTGAGCCGCGTTCAATAATGTCCAGCCGAGCAGAAAAAACCAGATCAGTTTCTCTGGATTGGCAGCTTTGCTGGATTGTGTTAAATTCATATAGATGTTAAGATACCGACGCGTACAAAGGTATATTTAAAAATTAACGCCTGTTTATTTATTACAATAAACAGGCGTTAAACGATATAATGGACGCAATTATTGCTTAAGCTTCAATTTCGAATTTAGAAAGGTTCACAAATTCTTGTATACGTGCAGCAACTTCTTCTTTAGCAAGGTTCTTGATTTTTTCTGTACCAAATTTCTCCACGCAGAAAGACGCCAGCGCCGAACCGTAAACAATAGCATTTTTCATGTTGTTAAAGTTTACCTCGCCAGCTTTGGCCATATAGCCAATAAAGCCACCAGCAAAAGTATCGCCGGCTCCGGTTGGATCAAATACCTCTTCAAGCGGCAACGCAGGTACTGAAAAGATCTTGCCTTCGCCAAAAAGTAAGGCGCCATGCTCGCCTTTTTTAATGATCAGGTATTTAGGCCCCATGGTTAAAATCTTGTTAGCTGCTTTTACCAATGAGTATTCACCAGAAAGCTGACGGGCTTCCGCATCATTAATGGTAAGCACATCAACCATTTTAATTGTTTGCAAAAGATCATCCATTGCAATATCCATCCAAAAGTTCATGGTGTCCATAACAATTAACTTTGGGCGGTTCTGTAAACGGTTAATTACCGTTTGCTGAACCTGCGGGGTAAGATTACCCAGCATTAAATACTGGCAGTCCTGATAACTCTCCGGAATGATCGGATCGAAGTCAGCAAGTACATTTAACTCCGTAATAAGCGTGTCCCGGCTGTTCATATCGTTGTGATATTTACCGCTCCAAAAGAAAGATTTCTCTCCCGGTTTCACCTGAAGGCCTTCTGTATCAATATGATGTTGGTTGAGGTCTTCTATCTCACTTTGCGGAAAATCATCGCCGACAACGGCTACTATCTTTACCTTATCATAAAAATACGATGCCGACAGGCTTGCATACGTTGCAGCGCCTCCAACAATTTTATCAGTCTTACCAAAAGGTGTTTCAATTGCGTCAAACGCCACAGTACCAATAACTAACAAACTCATGAAAAAATATTTTAATTTTTTTTTGTGCAAATATTGTGAAATTAAAGGAGAAATTATACTTTTGCACCACTCCAAACGGAAAACGATTCCTGAGTAGCTCAGCCGGTTAGAGCATCTGACTGTTAATCAGAGGGTCGCTGGTTCGAGCCCAGCCTCAGGAGCAAAGCCCCGCAAGTCCGCGGGGCTTTTTTTATGCCCTGAATTTCGATACACGCGTTGTTTGGCTGCACATTACAGTGCTGACAAAAGTACATGGAATTAGACTTTAAAATTCTGAATATGCATCGTCAACTGTTTATTCGAGGGCGAAACAGAATTGTATTTAGGCTCCTAAATTTGGAATAGTCCGGTTGCCTACCGGAGTGCCATATAAATAAATGGGCTTTGCTTTCGATAGTTGTAAACGTTTCAATGCCAGTATCTATCGAATTTGTAGCAATTTTAACCTGCTGGCAATTAGGTTTACTCGTTATATTAGCGCCCACATTTATCCCTATTCATGACGATATCGACAAAACGTACCGCCATTTTATTCCTTTTTTCATTCATTTCTTTTTCTGGTATAGCACGAAAGCAAGATTCCGTTGGTGTTGCAGCGGATATCGACAGTACCAAAATATTAACTGATACTGTTAAAGACGGCCGGTTTAAAACTGCCGGAGAGGTCTGGAAAACAGTTGTGTTTGGTGTGCCTGGTGATTTTGTACAAATGGGTAAGACCGTATCAAAAGACTGGAGAGTAACCGCAGCTTATGCAGGTGGCATAGCCTTATTTGTGCTAGCCGACAAACCGGTTACTCAGTGGTATCAGGATAACGTAGAGAAAAACGTTAAATATAAGTTTCCAAAACTTGCCAATCCTGGAAATTCCCGGTTCTTTTACGGAAATGATGCTTACCTAAATTATTCTATCATGGGTCTGTATGCGGGTTCGCTTATAGCAAATTATAAAACCGGGCAAATGGCTGCGCTTAATTCAACAAAAGCGTTAGTCTATTCTTACCTTATTTCGCAGGTTTTTTTAAAATCCATATTTGGCAGGCGAAGGCCGGATTTAACCCTCAGTGACGGCAAGCCAGCAAAATTGCCCTACACGGATAATCCATACGATTTCTTTGCCATCCATAGGCTAAATTTTACTACTGGACCAAGCGGTACTTCTTTTCCATCTATGCATGCTACGGCCTATTTCGCGGTAGCTAAAGTTATGGCGATGGAGTTCAATAACTATTGGATACCATATGGCGCTGTTACTGTGCTCTTTTTTGCCGATGTAGACGCTCATCAGCATTGGGTGGGAGATATGGTGGCCGGCGGCATAGTGGGTACATTGATAGGAAAAGGTATAGTACTCAGCTCGCGTGCCTGGGAAAAAAAGCAAGCTCAAAGGAAATCCATACAAAACCGACAAAACAAAATCAATTTCAACTATCAGGTACTACCTGTTGTATCGGGCGGAATGACCGGATTAACTTTACATATGTCGCTTTAAATTGGTCGGAGATACCAAGCTCTACAGGGTCTTGTAATTTATCGATCTGCCTGCTATGTAATTGCAATTTCTTGCTATGCTCATAATTACTGTATATATTAGATAGTAATTATAGCCGTTCCACGCAGAATATTCGGTTGAAAGCCTTTTAACCTTGTTTTATACCAATTTTAAATTTAAGAATATATTAATATGTGTTAGAAACAGAGATACACCTTATTGGCAAATTTTCAGTAAAAATGATTATTAGTCCAACAACTGCCCGGTAAGCACTTGTGCAGTTTAGTTTCCGCGGGTAACATGTTAAACGCTATATTATTTTCCAACTCCTGCCGTTATAGTCACGATAGAGGAATGCTATCAAACAACTTCTCTCATTATTTATATGATTTTGAAAGATGAGGCGGGTTGCACTTTATGCCGGATGCTATTTTGATTGCCCCGACTTGGAAAACCTAGCCGCAGATTAATAAATTTATCGAACGAAGTTATTTATAACATTCTTGTTACGAAAATATATTGTGTGGCGGTATGGCGTGGATTAACTGTTAAATTAAATTATTTATGGTTTGTTTTGATATATTTGCTCAGCATTTGCGCCTTATCAACATAGCAAACGAGCCTCTATGCTTCTGATATAGCCTATCAATGAGAAATTAATGAAATTAAGATTACTACTGTTCGCTCTCGCCTCAATCATATTATCTTCCTGTAGTTCTAAAAGGAATTTGGTTTATTTCAGTGATTTGGCTGATTCTTCAATTTATAAAACCAGGATCCTAAATATTGCCGAAAGTAAAATTAAAAGTGGTGACATTCTTGGCATTAATGTTAGCACTTTAAGCCCCGAATCAAACATTTTGTTTAACAGCGGCGTAAATAATAATCCTATTAGGCCAATAGATCCAACGCAACCAACCCCAACAAGCTCGCAAACACCAATTGGTTATGAGGTTGACCGCGCCGGCAATATCAATTTCCCTGTTATCGGAAAAATTAAACTTATTGACTTAACTAAGGAAGAGGCAAGCGATAAGCTTTATAACGCCTTAAATGGTTATGTTAAAAATCCAATAGTAAACGTGCGCTTTCTGAACTTTAGAGTTACGATTATTGGCGAGGTAAACAAGCCCGCTACGTTTAATATTCAGAATGATCAGGTAAGTGTTTTAGAGGCGTTAGGGCTTGCGGGAGATCTTACCCTTTATGGTCGGCGCGAAAATGTTTTGTTAATAAGACAAACAGGAAATGACCGCACCATGGTTCGCTTAGATTTAAACAACAAAGATATACTGAACTCTCCTTATTTCTATCTACAGCAGAACGATGTTTTGTATGTAGAGCCTGATAAATCAAAACTGCAGTTAACTAACAATACACGTACAACTTCAATAATTGTGGCCAGCGCCACTATTATAGGTATCCTGCTTTCGAGACTATTATTTAACTAATGAACAATCAAAATACTTCAAATTCAAAACTGGATATTTCCTTCAAGGATATTTTTGTTCAATATCTGCGCGTCTGGCCTTGGTTTGTGATTTCGTTAATAGCAACCATGATCTGTGCCGGTATTTATTTACGATATGCGATTTCACAATATAGTATCAATGCGACAATACTAATTAAAGATGATAAAAAGGGTGCCGATCTTGCCGACGCTGCATCAGCAATAGACTTGGACATCTTTAAGTCTACCAAGAGTGTAAACAACGAAATTGAAGTACTTAAAAGCAGGCGATTAATGCAGAAAGTTTTAAGTGATCTTTCACTTAGAGCAACATGTTATGCGGTAGGCACTATTAAAACTACCGAATTATATGGAAAATCCCTGCCTATAAATATCGTAATCAATAAACTTGATTCACTCGCTTATTTAAAAAGTATAAAGTTAACAGTATCAGACGGAAATGTTTTTGAGGTAGATGTTGATCATGAAACCAGTATAGTACATTTTGGTGAGAGAATTAATTTGCCGTACGTTTCGTTTACGGTTACAAGTAATGCCCACATTCAAAAAGGTAAAGCTTTTTTAGTGAAATTTAATGATCTGAGGAAGTTGGGGCTTTATTACGATAGTAAACTTAATCTAACAGTTGTTAATAAGGACGCAAGTGTATTAGCACTAAGCTTGGTTGATCCAGTTCCAGAAAAAGGAACGGATATATTAAATAAGCTGATAGATGACTATAATCAGGAAGCCATTGAGGATAAAAATCTACTAGCGCAAAATACAATCGGATTTATAGATGGGCGTCTTAAATATTTGCTTACCGAGCTTACCGGGGTAGAAAAAAATGTAGAGGGCTTTAAAAAAAGCAATCAAGTTAGCGATGTTTCTGTTGATGCTCAGGCCTTTATGGATCAATCTACAGAATATGCAAATAAGTCAAATGATATTAATATTCAAATTGGTGTGCTGGATGCCATTGAAAGCTATTTAAGTAAAGACGAAAATAGATATGGTTTAATACCAAGTTCACTGGGCATTCAAGATCCGACACTTAATAGCCTGATAGAACAACTCAATTCTCTCCAATTAGAAAGAACCCGGCTCCTCAAAACGGTGCAGGAGGCAAGTCCCATTATTACCGGGATTAACGATCAGATATTAAACTTACGGAAAAATATCCTAGAGAATCTGAAGAATATAAAGAGTGGATTTCAAATCACTCGTAATAGTATAGATCAAAAGTATGGGGCCTTTAAATCACGTATTAAAACTGTACCGACTATTGAGCGAGGTTTAACAGATATAAAGCGTGAGCAGGCGGTGAAGGAAGCGCTATATGCTTTTTTATTGCAAAAAAGAGAAGAAGCGGCCATTTCCCTCTCGTCAGCTGTTGCAAATTCGAGAATTATAGATAGAGGTTATGTTGATGATATTCCTGTTGCACCCAAAAAGCAAATAATTTTTTTACTTACATTGGTTGCTGGCTTAGGTGCGCCCATTTTAGGTGTTTATATTCGCGAGCTTTTAAATATTAAAGTACAGTCTATAAACGACGTAACGAAGATTATTCCAGAGGTTCCGGTATTGGGTGAAATAACGCATAACGATACTTTAGAGACGTTGATTATCAAGGGCAATAATCGATCTGAAATGGCAGAAAGGTTCCGTTTAATCAGATCAAATCTTCAATTTACTTCTACGGGTAAAAATAAAGTAATTATGGTTACCTCCAGCCGAAGTGGCGAGGGTAAAACGTTTTTCTCGATAAATCTTGCCGCAAGTTTGGCTTTAACCGGTAAAAAAGTAGCTGTTCTAGAATTTGATATCCGAAAGCCAAAAATGTTAAAAGATCTCAACCTTGCCCCCTTTCCAAATGGAATCACTAATTTCTTAATAGATCCAAAACTCACGATTGAAGATCTTGTACATGATTTTAAGGAAGTACCAGGTTTACATATTATTTCATCCGGCCCTATTCCTCCTAATCCATCAGAACTGCTGTTGGGACAAAGAGTGGACGGCTTGATGGATCAGCTGAATGAAAAATATGATTTTGTAGTTGTTGATACATCACCAATAGGTCAAGTGGCGGATGCTTTTACCCTAGGTAAGTATGCGGATTCGAGTATTTATATCGTCAGGTATAATTACACATTTAAAGAGCAGCTCCATATTGCCAGGGATATATACCAAAATGCTAAAATGAATAATTTGTTAATGGTTATGAATGATCTTAAAAAATCGCGCGGAGGTGCTTATGGTTATGGCTATGGTTACGGCTACGGTTACGGAGGGTATGGCGGTTATGGTATGGATGACGAATCCTCGAAAAAAGGAAGAAATAAGCAACAGAAAAATCGAAGATAAATTTAACTACGAATAAAATAATTGATATGGATATTGAGCTCAACAATGTAAAAATAAGTGTTATAGGCTTAGGATATGTTGGATTGCCGTTAGCTGTTGAATTTGCTAAGCGTTACAAAGTGGTTGGATTTGACATCAATGAATTAAGGATTACAGAACTAAAAGCAGGGAAAGATCGCACATTAGAAGTTGACGACGAATTATTAAGTGAGGTTATCAATACGACAAATAGTAATAATGGCCTGATTTGTTCTAGTGTATTGGACGATATCGGCGATAGCAATATTTATATCATAACTGTTCCTACACCGGTTGATAAAAACAACCGACCTGATCTTACACCCTTATATAAGGCAAGTAAAACGGTTGGAAAGGTACTGAAAGCGGGTGATATTGTAATTTATGAATCCACTGTTTATCCCGGCGTTACCGAAGAAGAATGTGTGCCTGTTTTGGAAGAAGTTTCGAAACTGAAATTTAACGTTGATTTTTTTGCAGGCTATTCTCCGGAGCGCATCAATCCGGGCGATAAAGAACATACTGTAGCTAAAATCCTTAAAATTACATCTGGATCAACCCCAGACGCAGCAGAGAAGATAGATCAGCTTTATAAATCGGTAATAGTCGCAGGGACATACAAAGCCGCATCCATCAAGGTAGCGGAAGCCGCGAAGGTAATAGAAAATTCGCAACGGGATATCAACATTGCGTTTGTTAATGAATTAGCCAAGATATTTAACCGTTTAGGAATTGATACCGATGAGGTATTACAAGCCGCAGGTACAAAGTGGAATTTTTTGAAATTTAAGCCAGGATTAGTTGGTGGCCATTGCATTGGTGTAGATCCATATTATCTGGCGCAAAAATCGCAAGAAATTGGTTATCATCCCGAAATAATTTTAGCGGGTCGAAGGCTGAACGATGGCATGGGTGAGTATGTAGCTCATGAGGTTGTTAAACTGATGGTGAAAAAAGATATCCCAGTTAAAAACTCCAAAATATTGGTGCTCGGAATCACCTTCAAAGAAAATTGCCCGGATGTACGCAATACGAAAGTAATTGACATTTTAAAAGCGTTAAAAGACTACCAGGCCAATGTTATACTTCACGATCCGTGGGCTGAACCTGCAGAAGTTTTACATGAATACGGCTGGGAATCTATAAAGGGGCTTCAATTAATTGATAATTGTGATGCGGTAATACTAGCCGTATCACATGATCAATTTATAGACCTGGATATTAAATCGCTTTGCAAATCGAACCATGTAATCTATGACGTTAAAGGCATTTTGCCTAAAAATTTGATAGACGCAAGACTATAGCTTTTTAAATAAGAAGATTTCATAAACTATTTTAAATTAATCATGTACAATAAAGCCTATCACACAAAAAATTTAACTCAATTCAGCTTTTTAGTTACCGGTGGAGCTGGGTTTATAGGCTCTAATATTGTAGAGTATTTATTGAAATACAACGCCAAGAAAGTAAGAGTAGTTGATAATTTTTCAACAGGGTTGAGGCAAAATATAGAGCAATTCTTAACAAATCCCTCCTTTGAACTGATAGAGGGCGATATTCGTGATCTCGAAATTTGTAGATTGGCGCTCGAGGGTATCGATTATGTAAGCCATCAGGCTGCTTTAGGTTCTGTACCAAGATCTATTAACGACCCGATAACAACTAACGAGGTTAATATTAGCGGATTTTTAAATATGCTTGTTGCAGCGCGTGATGCAGGCGTGAAACGGTTTGTATACGCCGCCAGCTCGAGCACCTACGGAGACCATCCAGACCTGCCGAAGGTTGAAGATAAAATAGGTAATCCATTATCTCCCTATGCAATAACGAAGTATGTTAATGAACTTTATGCTTTAGTATTTTCAAGAACTTACGATTTTCATTCGGTTGGGTTGCGCTATTTTAACGTGTTCGGTCCACGGCAAAACCCTAATGGTGCGTATGCTGCAGTGATCCCGCTATTTGTAAAGTCCGCTTTAAATAAGAAGGCTGCACTTATCAATGGTGATGGCAAAACGAGCAGAGACTTTACCTTCGTTGAAAATGCAGTACAGGCAAATATTAAAGCCTTATTTATTGAAGATATCGTTAAATCTGAAGTAATTAATATTGCATATGGTGAAAGCACCACTTTAAATGAACTTTGGGAAGAAATATGTAAGCTCTGCCAGATAAACATCGATCCAATATACAACACGGAGCGAAAAGGAGACGTTAAGCATAGCCTCGCTGACATTTCTAGAGCTGCGCTATTGATAGGCTATAATCCTGAGTTTTCAGCTCTGCAAGGGCTTGAAAATGTTGTCAAATGGTATACTGAACAAAATAGCTTTAAAAGAACCGAAGTATAATCAGGGCTATAATTTTGTAGCTATTACGTCAGATATATTTATTCATATTTGACGTTGATTTTTATACCGTCGATCTGCAAATATTTTTTAATGCAAAAAGGAAATGTCGATTTTGTTGAAGAAGTGAGAACGAAGCCTGGAGAAAGGAGTAGGAAAATTAAATTGCTGCTAAAAGGAATGTTAACTAACACAACTGTTATTAATATTCTTTTGGTCTCTGGGGTTAATATTTTTGTAAAAGGATCGGGTTTTTTGAAGGAAAGCCTCGTAGCACATACATTTGGCCTTTCAGCACTTTTAGATACCTTTTATATCGCGGTGCTTATACCCTCATTTATTAACAATGTATTTGTTGATTCGCTAAGTAATATTTTTATCCCTAATTATATAGCAGAATTAGCCTCAAGTAAACAAAAGGGAATATTTCAATCCGTTAGTTTTATCATTGTCACTTGTATTGCCATTGTATTTTGCATAATATGCATCCTCTCTACTGATACGTTTTTACCGTATTTATATCCTGGGCATGCTGCCAGCTATTACAACCTTATTTTGGTTCAATTTTACTGGATACTACCGGCCTTGTTCTTTTGGGGATATTCTTCCTTACTCAGTTCACTATTGATAGTCGGAGGCAAGTTTCTATACACTACAATTTATCCCATATTAACTACATTTAGCGTAGTCGCCTGTATCATATTTTTCAATGACCAATTAGGTGTTTCAGTTTTGGCCATTGGAATGCTTATGGGGAGCTTTTTGGAATTCTTATTTCTTTTATTAAGCGCAATTTATTTTAAAGAGATTCAATTTAAATATCCTCGTCTAAATTCCAACCTCAGGTTGATGATAAGACAATTACCAGCTAAAGCGTCATCGGGATTTCTAATTGGAATGAATAGCTTTGTAGATCAATTTTTTGCGGCGCAGTTATTAGTTGGATCCATAACAGCAATAAACTATGGAGTTAAAATTCCTTCTTTTGTTGCCGGGGTATTAGTAATGGCTTTAGGTAATGTACTGCTTCCTCGCTTTGCGAAAGAAGTCAACAACAATCTTTTAAAAGCGTACGATGACCTTTTTAAAATTCTGAAAATTACATTTTTTGCTACCGTCTTACTAAGTGCGGTTGTATTTCTATTTTCCGATCAGATAATTTTTTACTGTTTTCAAAGAGGCAAATTTCTGCACAGCGACACCATGATTGTTTCGAACGTGCAGAAAATATTTTTACTGTATGTGCCATTTTATATTTGCAGTATTGTACTGGTTAAATTTTTGACAAGTATTAACAAAAACCATCTTATGGCTTGGGTTTCATTGTTAAGTTTGTTGTTAAACTTTGGGTTAGATTTTTTGCTGATTAAGCCATTTAATTTATATGGGTTAGCGATAAGTACATCTGCAGTTTATTTTGTTAATTGCTTGATATTGTTTTGTTGTGTGGTCTATCAAAGAAAAAAATGCAGTATATAAGGTATATTATATTAAGCTTGTTTTTTTGGAACATCCCCTCCTTTACACTCAATTTAGGATACAGTGATTTAAGTTCGATATTAAGTTATCTTTCCTTTATACTGCTCATTGCATACCATATCTCAAACGCCAAAAGTACCCCCATCCGGCCATTAATATGGTTAGGAATATTATATTATTTAATCGCTGGACTTCAGCTTAAAACCGATCTGGAGATTTACATGTTGGAGGCGGTTAAGTTTTTTATAATAGTTATTTGTAGTAACACCCTTTTAAAAGATTGTACCGAAAAGGATTTTTTCATGTTTCTATTAGTAGGCTCTTTGAGTATAATCATACAACCTTTGTTCTTTCCAGATAACTATGGCAGGGCCAGTGGTTTGTACATTAATCCTAATTACGCTGGGTTTGTTTGCCTTATTGGGTATTGTGGTTCTCTAGGATTGCAAAATCATTATGTAAAAAGAACGGGGCAGTTTCTGTTTTCTTTTTTAGGGTTGCTAACTTTTTCGCGAACATTTATTTTGATTTGGGTAATACTAAATCTTATTCACGCTTCGGTCAATTTAAAGAATATAAAAGGTTTAGTTATCGGTGTTGTTGCTATTATTGGTATTCTTTCTTTCGCGAAAACATTTAATCTGAATGGTCTTAGATTTAGTCAGTTTCAAGATGTTTTGGACTCGAAATCCAAGATTGCCGATTTAAATCAAGACTCCCGTACCGACACTTGGGCGAAATATTATGATAAGATACTCGATAGCCCTATCTCAGGTAATGGGTTTGGGGCGCTTAGAGGAATTGATCAGGGAGAAGGCGTTCACAACTCTTATCTGCTGATTTTAGGTGAGGCTGGAATTGTGCCTTTTATGGTGTTTACAATCTATTTTATTTTTATGATCTTTAAGAGTTGGAAGTTTTTAAAAACAAAAATACATTTGCTTTTTGCCAATATAGCAATCGCTATGTTTCTGCTTACTAGCCATAATTTTTTTAATAATTATATAATCTTACTGAGCTGTATTTGGGCGTACAATAAAAGTTATTTGCAATCAGATATCGATAATGAGGAAATAGAAGTTAAGGTTGAGGTTTTATATGACGGGGTTTTGCCTAAAACTTTTTCCCGATAAAACAGTAAGTTTTGTTTATAATATAACATTTTGAAAATATCGTTTCTTATTGGTGGTATGGACTCGGGCGGAGCTGAACGAGTGATATCAATTTTGTCAAATTGGTTTTCAGCCCGACATAAGGTGAATATAATAAGTTGGAACAATAACGAGTCGTTTTACGCCCTAAACGAAAATATCATTCATCAGAAATTAGATTTAACCTACAACAACTCGTATCGGAATCATTTAGCATTTAATATAAAGAGAGTAAATTCCTTACGTAAGCTCTTAAAATCAACTAAACCAGATGTACTGATTAGTTTTATTACCCCTAATAATGTTTTAGCCATTTGCGCTGCGAAAACTGTTGGTATACCAGTTATCGTCTCTGAAAGAGGGGAGTTATTTTCTGCCGACATATCTCCCTTTTGGCAGCGCCTAAGAAAAATGACATATAGGTTTGCTGATGCCTTGGTATTACAAACGCATGAGGCGAAAGAAATTGCCATTAGAAAACATTTGCAAGCCAGGCGAAACGTTGTAATTGCAAATCCAATATCTGTTGATACAGAACCAATACCAGAAAAGGAGAAAGTTATTTTATTTGCAGGACGTTTGTCAAAAGATAAAAGTGTTAAAGATTTATTAACTGCGTTCAGTCGGTTAATAAATCAGTATCCTGACTATAGTCTGTGGATTGTAGGAGAAGGTACGGAGAAGGAGGCATTAATGACGACTGCTGTAGAAATAGGGATAGTGAGCAAAACAGTTTTTTGGGGTACTCAGAAAGACGTAAAGCCTTTTTATCATAAAGCCTCAATATTTGTTTTGCCTTCTATCAGCGAAGGGTTTCCAAATGTTTTATTGGAAGCGATGAATTACAAAGCAATAGTAGTGTCTAGCAACTGTCCAATGGGGCCTAAGGAAATAATCCAGAACGGTGTTAACGGATTTCTTTACGAGCCAGGAGATATAAACCAGCTTGAACTATATTTGAATCGGATCATGAGTAATCCCCCCGAATTGAGTAAGTTGACCGATGTTGCTTTAAAGAGTTTAGATAAATACGCTATAGATAATATAAGCCAGGAGTGGGAGAATATTATTAACGAAGTTAAAAAAGCTATTAACAAATTTTGAGTGAATAATAACGGAATTTAAACAATTAGTTATGCTTGGGGTATTTAAAATATTCAGGAATAAAATATTATATCATAGATATGGCGCGGTAGAATTCTATAGGCGCCAAGGGGTGAAAATTGGCGACAATTGCCGCCTTTACAGCATGATTATTAGCTCTGAACCCTTCCTAATTGAAATAGGAGACAAAGTAACGATTACAAGCGGAGTAAGGATCCTCACGCACGACGGTAGTACGTGGCTGATGAACGATAAAAAAGGCAGAAGGTTTCTATATCGTAGTGTAAAGATTGGTAACAATGTTTTCATCGGGGTAAACTCTATAATTATGCCTGGTGTAATAATCGAAGATGATGTAATTGTTGCGGCAGGTTCTATCGTTACCAAATCAATACCAGGCGGCGTGATTGTTGGCGGAAACCCCGCAAAAATTATTGGCAGTTACCAGGAATATATCCAAAATGGGTTGTCAACTCTGCATACCAGTGAAGATTTTGACGTTACAGTTTCTTACCAGGAAGCTATCGAAAAGATTGTTGACCGTACTCACAAACCATTTTTAAAAGCTTAGTATTATGTGTGGAATATACTTTACTACAAAAATATTTAACGACGAAATCATTGTTAGAAAACTTGATAGGATAAAATTCAGAGGGCCTGATTTTTCTAATTTTATTAATGTCGACAACAAAGCTATATTGGGACACAACCGCTTAGCTATTATTGATCTCGATGCTCGCTCCAATCAACCCTTTAAATATCTTCATCTTTGGATCGTATTTAACGGAGAGATCTATAATTTCTTAGATCTGCGCACAAAGTTAACTGCTAAGGGGTTTACATTTTCTACCGACTCAGATACCGAGGTAATTTGTGCGGCTTACCTGGCTTATGGTGAAAATTGCGTTACACATTTTAATGGTATGTTTTCTTTTGTAATCTATGATCAGGAAAATCAACGCGTGTTTGGGGCAAAAGATCGTTTAGGGAAAAAGCCATTATTTTATCGTGTTCATAATTCAACGCTCGAGTGTGCCTCTCAGCCAAACGAAATTCTCATAGGTAATGATCTGGAAATAAGCGATAAATCTTTAGAATCGTTTCTAACTTATAGTTATATACCATCGCCCGAAAGCGTTTACAAAGATGTCTTTAAACTAAGCGGGGGGTACTACTTTACCTATACATTGGGGAATAACGATATAAAGCTTACTAAGTACTGGGATTTAAATTATGCTGACTCATTGAGCTTTTCGCACTCCTATAATGATGCCCTCGAACATCTCGAATCGTTATTAACCAATGCGGTTAAGATAAGAATGTTGTCTGACGTTCCCTTGGGAGCCTTCTTGTCGGGTGGAATTGATTCGAGTCTTATTTCGGCAATAGCCAACAGGGTGAGCAGCACTCAGCTAAAAACATTCTCGGTGAAATTTAATGAAGGACGTTTCGACGAAAGTGTACATGCTGCCAGTACCGCAAAATATTTAGGTACGAATCATACCACTATAGAATGCAATTACGAGGATGGAATTGATCTTATACAGAAATTACCCGAGTTTTATGATGAACCTTTCGGCGATTCATCGGCCATACCTTCAATGTTGTTGTCAAAATCGGCAAAAAAATATGTCACTGTAGCATTAAGCGGCGATGGTGGGGATGAAGGCTTTCTGGGATACAATCATTTTGATATAATTAATAAAGCAAGCTCTTTATATAGAGTACCTTATCTAATAAGATTTCTCGCAGGCAATGTTCTTAATATTTCCAATAGTTACAAGGCTCAAATAATCAGTGCGTTTTTGCAGTACCCTGACATGAATATGTTCATTCAAAAGATATTTGAGACCTTTCAGCCCATATTTAATTATCCTGTGTCAACAAATCATAAGGATGTAGGTGCTATTAAGAAGTTAAAATATAATGACCTACAGAAAGCGGCTGATATCAATATTAAATTATGGCTCGAAAATGATAGTAATGTAAAGGTAGATCGTGCGTCAATGTCGGCTTCCCTTGAGGTACGAAGCCCATTGTTAGACTATCGTATTATCGAATTTGCGCGTACATTACCAGTTGATTTCCGTTATCAAAAAGGAAACAAAAAGCGTATCCTGAAAGATCTTACCTATAAATTTATACCAAAAGAAATGTTAGACCGGCCTAAAACAGGCTTTACTATGCCTTTTGAAGAATGGTTTAGGGATAAACTGAAGCCATTTGTTTATGATACTATTACCGAAGAGAATTTAAAATTGATTCCACTGGATTTAAATACAAAGTATATTTTAAATAGTATTGATCTGCACATGCAGAGAAAAAAGAATTTTTACCCCACAATATGGAATCTTATTGTGCTAATTACATGGCTTAAATATCAGGCTGCTCCAAATTATCATGCGCAAGAAAAAGGTCTTTTTTATTCTTAGTTCGTTAAGAGCTGGTGGATCTGAACGGGTATTCTATTTATTGGTGCGTAATTTCGATAAGAGTTTATATGATGTAACGCTGATTTTATTAGACAGCCGGGATAATTTTTTTGAAACGCCGATAGTAGGAGTAAACCTCATTGAATTAAATACAATAAAGGCATCAAAATCTTTTTTCAAATTGGTTTCTCTATTACGTGCCGAAAAGCCCGATGCAGTTTTCTCTACAGGCAGCCATATAAATATTCTGCTTGGATATGTTTCGTTCTTTGCAAATATTCCCAGGTTAATTGCGCGCGAATCTAATATACCTAACCTTATGCATGTTTATGCAGGGATGAAGGCCAAAATTACCGGCCATCTTATAAAGCTGGTTTACCGGAAGTTTGATGTCATTGTTTGCCAATCGCAGGAAATGAAAGCCGCTCTTAACCAAGTTTACAATATAAAAGACACTAAAATGGTGGTAATCCCTAATCCTGTAGCTCAACCCAAGGTACAGGTGCATGTCCCGATCGACAATGGAGAGATAAACAAAATGATTTTTGTAGCTAGGCTGTCGCACGAAAAAGGACATTTTAGATTGTTGGAATGTTTAGCAGATTTACCAGTAAATTATCATCTTACCCTTGCTGGCGATGGGCCTTTAAAGTACAACATTGAACAAAAGATAATTGAATTGGGTCTTGAAAAACGGGTTTACATGCTTGGCCAGATAAGCAATGTACCCGAAATTATTGCAGCTCACAATTTATTTGTATTGTCGTCTTTTACAGAAGGGTTTCCTAATGTGGTTATAGAAGCCTTGTCTGTCGGAGTGCCAGTAGTGGCTTTTAATGTTGGCGGGCTGTCGCACATTATCAACGAAAAGAATGGATATGTTGTAGATCAGCATAAATTATCTGATTTCAAACAACGTATAGTTGAAGCATGTAACAGGCGCTGGGACGGAGACCATATTGCCAATGATATCCAGGCAAGGTTCGGCATAAATAAAATTAGTAGTTGTTATGCTCAATTGATATAGTAATGAGGAGTAATAGAATTCTTATAATGCTTCCCAGTGACGAACTTGGGGGCGCAGAGCAGATATTAAGAATGATAGCCTCTTATCATTTGAGTATAGGTGACGAAGTGTACATATATTTTGGCGTAAAAAGAATTGATGACGGTTGGAGTAATTTAGATACCAATAAGAATGCGCATCTTTTTTATGGTAAAGGAGGTAATATCTCAGGGCTATGTTACTCCTTCATTTTTATGCTGAAAGTTAGAAGTTTCTTTTTCGAAAGGGTATATAGTTCTAACGTTTATTATAATGGGATATTAGGGTTTTATAAAAAATGTGGCATTTTACGAGCCAAATACTTAATAGGAAGAGAATCAACCTCAATTTTCGAACGGTATAGCGGTGCCAAATTGTTAATGTACAAATTCTTTTATCGACTTGGCTACAAGAATCTCGACTTATTAATATGCCAAACAGAGTTTATGAAGCAACAGTTGCAAAATGGTATAGCCAATATTGCCCGTAACATTAATTTACAAGTGCTCCATAACCCAATCGATCTGCGATCAATAATAACTCAGCCTGAAGCGCAATCCGAACAATTTATAAACAGGATGAAATATATAGTTTCGGCTGGACGTTTAATAAAAGAAAAAGGATTTGACATATTGATAAATGCCTTTCATAAGATTAGTAATAAATACAAGGACGTTAACTTAATAATATTGGGCGAAGGAAAGGAGCGGGATGCTTTGCAAAAGAATGTCTATGATCTTGAGTTAAATGCCAGGGTTATATTACCGGGGAGATTTGATAATGTTTACCCATTATTTAAGCATGCAAAGTTGTGCGTAGTTTCTTCTCGGATAGAGGGTTTCCCAAATACACTTTTGCAAATGATGTCACAAAATACCAATGTTATAAGTACGTTATGCGTGCAGGAAATATCAAATATTAAGGGGCTGCCCACATGTTATCCAAACGATGTAAATGGCCTTGCCACATTAATGGATGAGAATTTGTTGGATAATGAAGAAAATTTGAATGAGAGAGTAAAAGAATTTGCAGCATATCTTGGTAAAAATAACATCGAAAGTTATATGATGTCTATTTCGAAATATTTGGATACTAACGATTAAACAAGTTGTTGAAATAGAGAAATTCTCTAATAAAATTTACGATATGTTAAAAAGTATAAAGTATGCCTGGTGGATGATTTTGTTATTTACAAATGCTTGTTTTTTAAGCTGTACGGCTCAATCCAACATTCCCTTATCTCGCGAAGCTGTACCCGAATCCATTCTTGGGAAAGAGAAGTCGATATCATTCGATACAGAAATTTTGAATACTAGTAAATCAGCATATGATGCAACTAAAGCTTTGCCGGCAAAGTATGTAACAGATGGATCAGTAGATTATACTTTGTATCTTCAAAATGCCATCAATCAGAATCAGAATTTGATTTTGCCAGACTTTCCGGTTCTTATTAACTCGGGGGGGTTACGTATTATAAAGTCAAACAGTACTATTGTTTTTAGAAAAAACTCGAAGTTAATACTACAGGCAAACGATAAGCCATCTTATACTATGATTGCTATTTATAATTCAAATAGCGTTACAATTTATAATGCCAATCTTGTAGGCGATCGCGAAAAACACAGCGGTACAACAGGAGAATGGGGCATGGGAATTACTATTAGAAATTCTAACAATGTTAAATTGGTAAGCCCCCATATTAGCAATTGCTGGGGTGATGGTATTTATATAGCAGGAGATAATAAGGGCTCAACCAGCCATAATATTAGCATTTACAATTCCAGATTGGAGTTTAACCGTCGAAACGGAATATCAATTATAAGTGTAGATAGCTTAAAGATTTTAAATGCGATATTGTCTAATAATTTTGGAACCGACCCCGAGGCTGGGCTTGATATAGAACCCAATTCTAACAATGATGTTATTGATCATATTGAACTTAATAATATTTGTACATTTAACTCCCGGTTCGGTATGATAATTGGCTTAGGTAAATTGCCAGGCCAAATTAATAAAAATGTTAATGTAGTAATAGCAAATCACTATGACGAGCAGTCACATACAGCTTTTTGGCTAGGAGGATTTAAAAATTCATATCCAGGTAATCCCCTAACTGGTAGAGTTGAAATTATCAACCCGATTTGGAGAAATAATATCCGGGCCTTTAAAAACGATACTTATTATGACTATGGCCCTAGCGTGCAGTTTAAGAATACACAGGTTTTTAATAAAAGTAATTCTGGAATATCAGCCAATCAGCCGGATACACTTCTAAAAATAAAAGGCACATTTAATAATAATAACAAAGTCTCATTCCATTAATAGGCGGGTGCAATGTAATTATGTTGTCAAAACTTATAAGAATAACAACCGTACCTCTTTCTTTAGATAAATTACTTACCGGGCAGCTTAAATACATGGTGGGCAAAGGCTTCGATGTATATATGATAAGCTCTATGGGGAACAATGTACATTTTTTGGAAGAACGCGAATCAAGCACTTTTATAGCTGTGGAGATGACACGTTTCATTTCTCCAATCAAGGATTTAGTGTCCCTTTTTAAGCTGGTGCGTGTTTTTAGAAAGCTTAAACCAGATATTGTTCACACGCACACTCCAAAGGCGGGTTTACTTGGTATGATGGCCGCGCGTATAGCTAACGTGCCTATTCGATTGCATACTGTAGCCGGGTTGCCATTAATGGAGGCAACCGGTATGAAACGAAGATTGCTGGAATACACCGAGTGGCTAACTTACAAGTGCGCAATTAAGGTATACCCCAACTCCACTAATCTGAAGGAATTTATTTTAAAAAGTAAATTTTGTAGTTCAGATAAATTGAAGGTGATAGGGAATGGAAGCAGTAATGGCATTAATACCAATCATTTTAAAATAAGTCCCGAGCTGGTATCTAAGGCTGATTCTATAAAAGAGAATTTTGGCTTAACTGAATCAAATTTCACGTTTATATTTATCGGGCGTCTTGTAAAAGACAAGGGAATAGAAGAACTTATTCAGGCGTTTACATCACTGGCAGAGCGTCATGCACAGATCAGATTATTATTGGTCGGCCCTTTCGAACCCGAGCTTGATCCTTTATCGGCTGAGTGCCTGGCTATGATAGGCAATAGCAATGCAATAATTAACGTAGGTTATCAGGATGATGTGCGTCCGTATTTGGCGATAAGCAATGTGCTGGTCTTTCCTTCGTACCGGGAGGGCTTCCCTAACGTTCCAATGCAGGCGGGATGCTTTGAACTGCCAGCCATCGTAACTGATATTAATGGTTGTAATGAGATTATCGCGAATGAAGAAAACGGGTTAATTATTCCACCGAAAAATATTGACGCTTTACAGAATGCGATGTCCCGTCTTTTGACAGGTGAAGCCCTTTACGGGAAACTACAAAAAAACTCCAGGCCAATGATTGTAGATCGGTATGAACAAAAGCATTTATGGTCTTTGATATACCGCGAATACGAGAGTTTACTGGGCGGATAAATTGCCCAATTACGTGGCCGATTAATGAACAGAGGCCTTTATCATATTTTTTGTACCAACATTATCGAATACAGAACGTACGATATTACTTACTTTAAATAGTTCTGCAATTGTTAAACTAGAGCCCGAAGGCAAGCACAATCCAGTCTCAAATAACTCTTCACTTACTCCATTTCCATAATATGGGCAATTGCTAAATACGGGCTGCATATGCATTGGTTTCCAAAGCGGGCGTGAGTCTATATTTTCAGCCTCCAAGGCCAATCTCAAATCTTCTCTGGTAACCTCGCTTTGTCGGTTTATTCTTATACAGGTTAACCAATGGTTAGAATAAAAGCCTTGTGGTTCTTTTAAGAATTCTATTTCCGGCAAATCAGCAAACTGTTCTACATAAAATTTATGATTGGCCCTGCGTTGTCCAACCCTTTCATTTAATACTTCCATTTGCCCTAGCCCTATTGCTGCACATACGTTGCTCATCCGATAGTTATAGCCTATCTGAGTGTGCTCATAATGGGGCATATCTTCCCTTGCCTGGGTTGCCAAAAACTTGGCTTTCTGGGTAAATTCCGGGTAGTTAGAAACTAAAGCACCGCCGCCAGATGTAGTTATGATTTTATTGCCGTTAAAAGAGTAAATACCAATTGCGCCAAATGTGCCTGCAGCCCGGCCAAACAAAGTAGAACCCAATGCCTCCGCCGCATCCTCTACAACGGGTATACGATATTTATTAGCAATGCTTAATATTTCGTTCATTTTTGCAGGCATGCCATATAAGTGAACGGGTATAATAGCTTTAACGTTTTTGCCTTTAGACAAACGGTCTTTTATAGCTATTTCTAACATTGCGGGATTCATATTCCAGGTGTCCAACTCGCTGTCAATAAAAACAGGAGTAGCACCCAAATAGCTTATAGGGTTGGCACTGGCCGAAAATGTCATCGACTGACATATTACCTCATCGCCTGGTTTTACGCCCAGTACAACTAATGCAAGATGGATGGCCGCAGTGCCCGAGCTTAGTACCGCAGCAAACTTACTTCCGGTAAAATCACATATGTCCCGTTCAAAAGCATCTACATGAGGCCCAAGGGGGGCTATCCAGTTGCTTTTAAAAGCCTCGTCAATGTATTTTTGCTCATTTCCACTCATGTGTGGAGTGGAAAGCCATATCCTGTCTTCAGTCATAAATTTCTTCAATTGGCTTTTTATATTTTATTATCCGTCCCGGATTACCCACTACAACCGCGTAGTCCGGTACGTCTCGTATAATAACAGATCCGGCTCCTATTGTAGCCCATTTGCCTATACTAATTCCCTGAATAATGCACGCGCCTATACCTATATGGGTGCCTTCGCCAACTGTTACGTTGCCGGCCACACCAACCTGGGGGGCGATATGTACAAAATCACTTATATTACAATCGTGGTCTACAGATGCGCTAGTGTTGATAATTACGTTGTTTCCTATCAAAGCGTTTGCGTTGACAGAAACATTAGACATAACTACAGTACCCTTGCCAATGTGTGCCGACAAAGAAATGCTGCTGCTCGCATGAATAGCCGTAATTGCAGGCGGAAAATCTAGTTCGCCTACAATTTTTTTGCGCAAATTGTTATCGCCTATTGCAACTATCACCTTATCAGACCCGGTTTCTTTAAAATGGTTAATATTACCTTTTACCTTATGATGCACCAGGTATGCTTCTGTATTGTCGTCCCATATTGTTAATATTGGATCAGATTGTTCTAAAATTTCCAAGACAACCTTTGCATGTCCTCCGGCACCTATAATATGCATCATTAATTCCCCGTAAATTTTTCCATAGTCACTGAGGTTTCCGAAGAAATATCAGCTTGATCGTTAACCTTATTAAAGGTTAACTTCAGGATTTTAAGGTCCAGTTTAAAGCTCAGGTTTTCTACGTACCAAACATCGTATTCAAATTTATCAGACCAGTTAATGGCATTACGGCCATTAATTTGTGCCCAGCCGGTAATGCCAGGCCTGGCATTATGTCTTTTGTTTTGCCTATCTGAATACAGCGGCAAGTATTCAGGCAGCAGTGGTCGGGGGCCCACTAATGACATTTCGCCTTTAATCACATTTATCAATTGAGGCAACTCGTCTAACGAAGTTCTCCGCAACCATTTTCCGAAGTCGGTTAACCTTTCTTTGTCGGATAATAGATGGCCTTCGCTATCGCGATTGCTATTCATCGTTTTAAATTTGATTACCTTAAAGATTTTGCCATTCTTTCCAGGGCGCGCCTGTAAGAAGAATGGACTATCCTTATTTATTATTAAGATACTCAGACTTAATAGGACAAATAATGGGCTTAGAAAAACAAATAAAAAAAGTGAAACTATTGTGTCAAATATACGTTTAAAATAGGTTTTATACATAGAAATACCAATCGATTAAAATACCAACTTTTATAGTATTAAACAAGTTGGAAATAGAACTAGTTTAAAGCAACCTATTTTTTCTTTTAACAAATTATTTCTCCTTGTTATTCTCGCAATTGTAAATTAATGTTTGTTAAACGAAATTTTGCAATTTTTTAAAGAGACAGTTTCTTGAGCTTGTTTTGCTATCCTATCTGAATTTACAAAATTATTACACTATTAACAGCCGCGCATTACATTTTGGGCTGTAATGAATAAACTGTTTTTATTATTATCGAATGGATGACACTCTCTTTTGCTTGAAAGATAGCTGCCTTACAATATTCTCCTCCGCGCAATCATCTTTTTTGCAGTATAATCATCTTAGCGATACTTTAACATATTAGGGACTGGTTTGGTCCGTTCGCTAAGTTTTTCCGGCCCAGAAGGCAACGCTGTGATGTTGAGTAGCGTACTGTTTATAGAAAAGATCAATTTTTAAACATTAACAAATTCCTATGAAAAAGATAGTTAACACTGGCTTGTTTGCAGCAATAATTAGTTTCTGTGCTTTTACTTTTTTTGCCGGTAACTGGAAAATAAAGGAGAGTGGCGCATCGGTTAAATTCTCGGGTGGTAAAATCAGTGGATCTTTCGAAACGCTTAGGGCGGATATTCAATTTGATAAGAACCAGCCAGAGCAGGCTAAAATTTCGGCCACAATTGATGTCAATAGCATTGCTACCGGTTTCTTCATTAAAACCAACCATGCAAAAGATGCTTTGGGCGCCGATAACTACCCTACAATTAAATTTGTATCCACATCTGTTAGTAAAGATGGAGTAGGTTATGTAGCCAAAGGCAACCTTACCATGAAAGGTGCTACCAAGCCCGCCACTATTCATTTTACCTTTGATGATAAGGGGAGCGAAGGTGTATTTAAAGGATCATTCAAAGTAATCCCTAAAGATTATGGTATCGACAGAAGCGGCACGCCAGATGACGTAACTATTGATCTGATTGTACCGGTAACTAAAGCTTAATAATTTATATAACTATTAACTGAAGGCATCTGTCGATTTATTGGCAGGTGCTTTTTTGTTGCAAGGTGTGCTAGCTATAGTGTAAGCGAAACCATTTATGTAGCTTTATCATTATACCCAATGCTTTTCTAAACCCATATTTTTATGGCAACAGTATCGTTAAAAAGCCCGGAGGGTAAGTGGATAATGAGTTCGGCCATCCTGGCTTCGGCTATGGCTTTTATTGATAGTACAGCTCTTAATGTGGTACTACCCTCGCTGCAACAAAGCTTGGGTGCAAGCGGCGCAGATTTGTTTTGGATCTTAAATGCTTACCTCTTAATGCTTGCCGCGCTAATACTTATCGGTGGCTCATTGGGTGATCAGCTGGGGCGTAAGAGGGTATTTATGATTGGCATTTTTATCTTCATTGCCGGTTCTGCTGCCTGCGGTCTTGCATCAAGTGTAGTGTTGCTAATTCTGTTTCGTATTATACAGGGTGTGGGTGGTGCGCTGATGATACCGGGGAGCTTATCGCTCATATCGGCCTCGATAGATGAAAAGGAGCGGGGAAAAGCTATCGGGACGTGGTCGGCCATAACAACGGTGGTAACCGTAGGCGGGCCAATACTGGGCGGCGCGTTGGGCGATGCGGGCTTGTGGCGGTATATCTTTTTTATCAATGTTCCCATTGGTGTTATAGCATTAATCATACTGGCATTTAAAGTCAAAGAAAGCCGCGACACAGATGGCGGGCGCGCGGTTGATTACCCTGGCGCAGTTACTATTGCACTGGGCTTAGCCATGCTTACTTTTGGTTTTTTACGCATCCCTGCTGTTGGTTTAAGTCATTGGCAAGTATACAGTTCGCTAATAGCTGGGGTGTTACTTTTAATTGCTTTTGTAACGATACAAGCTAAGAGCAAACACCCCATGATGCCCTTAACCTTGTTTAGCAATTTAACTTTTAGCGGGGCCAACTTGCTAACGTTCTTTCTATACGCAGGGCTCGGTGCGGGAATGTTGTTTCTTTCTTTAAACCTGGTGCAGGTGCAAGGCTACGATCAGCTGCAATCTGGCTTAACCTTTTTACCATTCACCATATTAATGGTTAGTGTAGCCCGTTTTGCCGGCGCTCTTGCAGATAAATACGGTCCGCGTTTGTTGTTGATTGGTGGCCCTGCAACTGCAGGATTGGGACTGCTCATCTTATCTTTTGTAAAGCAAACTAACGGACCAGGTGATTATTGGACTACTTTTTTTCCCGGTGTAATCGTATTTGGCCTGGGCATGTCGTTTACCGTTGCGCCACTCACGGCTACGGTAATGGGATCGGTTAGTGATCATTTTTCGGGCACGGCCTCGGGTGTTAATAATGCTATTACCCGTATAGCTAATGTTTTTGCCAATGCCATATTTGGCGCGCTAGCTGTTGTGTTTTTTTCGAGTGCTTTAGAGCAACAACTTAAACACACCACGTTGCCCGTAAATCAGCGAAAAGAGATAATGGCTGTAGCTCAAAATCTGGGTAATGCCAAGGTGCCTGCGAGTATTCGGGCTGGTGATAAAGCTGCTGTAGCGGAAGCCTTTCATCTTAGCTTTATTAATGCTTACGGCAACATATTGCGTGTTTCGGCTGGGTTGGGCTTTTTAGCTGCTTTGATGGCTTTTATATTTATTAAGAACAGCGCAGTTAAAAAAGATAATTCTGGTTGATATTTCAATCACAAGGTTTACATTTATACAACCAAACAACCTTGTCATGTTCAAAAAATTATGTCTTGCCCTTTTGCTTCTTACCGAAATGGCTTTCGCCTATCACACTACACCTGAGCCCGTTCAAAAACCTGCTGCTATATTGAAAGATGTAATGAGCTTTCTATATTATAAAAGAGATTATCTAAGGCTAACCGAAGATTTTACGGGTTACGACGCTAGTATGAATAAAATAAGTACTGCCGAATTTTTTAGACAGTTTGCCACAGGTAATTATCTTCCATTAAGATTAAAATCAAATTTCGGTGGAAACGAGTATAGGCTGTACCCGCTAAACGCCAAAGTTAATAAGGATCTTCGGAGTGTATTAAAAGGCGAGGGCGAGACCGATTATAGGCACTTTAAAATGGAGGCTAAACCTTTGCCCGGTTTAAACTATACCAATATTAACGGTAAGGTTTATAATCAGCAAAATACTAAAGGTAAAATCGTTGTATTAAAATGCTGGTTTATAGCCTGCACAACGTGTAATGCAGAGATTCCGGAACTTAATAATCTGGTAAATAGATATCGCAATCGTAAAGACGTACTGTTTGTAAGTCTTGCATTTGATCCCAAAGATAAGTTGGTTGCATTTTCAAAGAAAACGCCTTTTAACTATGCCATAGTACCGGTTAAAGAAAGTTATATAGCTCACCAGCTAAACATCAACGAATACCCTACCCATTTGATAGTGAACAAGCAAGGTTTGGTTACAAAAGTAGTTAACACTGCCCATGAGTTAACTGTTGCATTAGATCACGAGGCCGCAAAATAGCTTAGGTTGTCACCTCTTTTGCTAATAATTCAACTAAGCTATCTGCAACGTTCACCGCCTGTACGCGCATTTCGGGAATGCCGGTGGTTTCCCATATCATTCCTTTAAGATTGTTACCGAGGGTGAAGATATTGGGCACTTTTTCACCTCTCGCATCAATCACATTGCAGGTATCAATGTCTACGTTTAAGGCGATATTCAACGGATCGGCTGTTATCAGGCCGTTATTGTGCATGTTGTTTAATAGGGTGCCGGGCAACCTCACATCAATTTGCGATCCGGTGCAGTTGATCACCCGCTCAACTTCGAGAAATTTTTCTGTGCCGGCCTTTTTATCAGCTATAATTACTTCGGCATAACCGCCCTTATCTATAGCGCTACGCATACGGCCCGTTAGCGGAATTAGCTTGCCCGAATTAATCAGATTTGAAATCTTTTGGTACATCGCCGCAGGGGTTCGGTGTCGCCAGGCATTCCATAAAGGGCTAATCCTTTTCAGAAAACGCTGTTTATCTTCCAGGCTGAACCCAATCCAAATGTCTTGCAGCTTATGCCTTAAAGAATTAACAACCGCAATGGGCGAAATGCCTAATCGCTTACTGCGTTTCATGTGTTTATTAATGGTATTTACCAAATCATATAGTCGGTAAGGCTGGGAGATATCTTCTAATATATCCATATCGTATGGAGGGACCGGATAATCGGGCATAATGGCGAACCCATGTGGCGACACCGTATAAATATTTTTGCTGAAGCCATTTTCCAGCAACGAGATTACCGCATCTATCATGGTAAGGCTGTTGCCTATAATCAGTACATCACGCTCCGATCTAAGGTCTTGCAAGCAGACATCATTCCACGGATTTTTATAGTAGAGGTTGCTATTATAAAATGACAGATCGGCAAGCGGTGGGTTTCTAGGAATGGCATTTCCGGTTGCCAATACCACGTAGTCGGCTACTATGGGTGCCGAGTTTTGCAGTTCTAAATTTAAAACCTCGCCATCACGGGTTACATTGGTTACTTCATCTTCAATAAGCTGTAAGCCCACCTGCTGATGTTTGCTTGTCAAAGCCTCTTTCCAAATAGTGTTCAGATATCGGGCAAATACTTTACGCGGCGCGAAAGTGTCTTTAAGAGTTTGGAGCGGGATGCTTTTAAAATCATCCTGTAATTGTATCCAGTTTAAGAAATGGTCACTCTGTTCGGGCAGCGCGCTAATGCTCTCAACAGGTACGTTCAATAAGTGGCCGTTATAATTTGTTGAATAGGCGATGCCTTTTATCAGCGGGAAATGAGTATTAATGATGATAATCTGAAGGGGATTCGTTACCCTTTTCATTAAATGAACTGCTGTCATGGTGCCGCAAAAGCCGCCGCCAATAATGGCAATAGTGCGCATAAAGTACGTATTACTAATTATGAGTTATTGTTATAGGTTATAACTTGTAAGCGAAGCCATAACTCCATTTTATAACGCGATATTAGGTAATATTTCCTTTTTATGAATGTAAAAAATCCGTGTCAGTAAGAGGTAGGAAAGGTTACGGAAATAGAAGGATTTTCAGTTATTCGTATTCAGCAAACTGCTCGTCTTTGTAACACCACATCCATTTTTCGCCAGGTTCTGACGAAATCACTACAGGGTGGCCGGTATGATGATAATGAGCAGTCATATGCTTTAACGGCGATTGATCGCAGCATAAAGTAACACCGCAAGTTTGGCATGTACGCAGGTGTACCCAATCGCTGCCTACCTTAATGCATTCGGCGCATTCGTATTTATCGGCAGTTTTTAATTCGGTAATGTTACTCAGGTGCTCACAAAGGTTGCTCATAGTGGTAGTTATTGTGTTCTTAATAAAGATAAAAAATCTTTATTAAGAACACAATAAAGTGCTTTACGTACTAATAAATTAGTTATATATTGGGGGCACTAAACCACATAATGAAGATCACACTACCTACCCTGATACTGTGCTGCTTATTTTCAATTGTTACCAGGGCCCAAAGCCAATATGCTATAAAAGGCTCGGTAACGGATACAGCATCCAAACTCAAATTAACCCATACATCTGTAGTAGTTCTTAATGCTAAAGACTCAACATTAAAAGCATTTACGCGTGCCGCTCCGGATGGCTCTTTCGCTATCAATGGCTTAAGTAAAGGCAAATTTATCTTATTGCTTACCTACCCAGGTTATGCCGATTATGCAGAGAACTTTGCACTGGATTCGGTCAAAAAGGAATACAATTTCGGCGGGGTTAACCTGTTGCTAAAGTCGAAGTTACTGGCTGATGTAATTATAAAAGGGAAAAAGGCTGCTATAAAGATCAAAGGCGATACCACCGAATTTAATGCTTCAAGCTTTGAGATACAACCCAACTCTAAGGTAGAGGATCTGTTAAAGCAACTGCCCGGCATAACCGTAGATAAAGACGGAAAGATTACCGCCCAGGGCCAAACTGTAACCAAGGTACTTGTTGACGGCGAAGAGTTTTTTGGCGATGACCCAACCCTGGTTACCAAAAACGTGCGTGCCGACATGGTTGATAAAGTGCAGCTTTACGACAAGAAGAGCGATCAGGCGGCATTTACCGGTATAGACGATGGGCAGAAAACCAAGACACTCAATATCAAACTAAAAGAAGATAAAAAGAACGGCATGTTTGGTAAGGCCAACGCAGGTGTGGGTACAGATGGCTATTACGAAGGGCAGTTACTGTACAATGTATTTAAGGCGAAAATGAAATTCTCGGCCTATGGCACGGTGTCTAACACTAGTAAAACCGGTTTAAGTTGGCAGGATAGTCAAAAGTTGGGTACAAACAACAATGTGGAGGCATTTGATGGCGGCTTTTACATAACCAATGATGACTTCAATAGCGGCGGTTATAATGGCGAGGGGATACCCAAAACTCAATCGGGTGGTTTGCATTACGATAACAAATGGAACAGCGATAAGGAGATCATCAATACCAATTATAAGTTTAGCAATATGGATATTGAGGGGACAAAAAATGTACAAACCCAAAATAGCCTGCCAACGGGTATCATTAATACCAATAGCAACGAGAAATTTGGCAACAATACCTGGCGTCAAAAATTGGATGCTGCTTACACTATAAAGTTAGACACCTCATCTAACTTAAAATTCACGATAGATGGTACTACTAAACATATCGATAACAAAAGTGATTTTGATGCGACCAGTTTTAGGGGGAATAATGTTTTACTGAACAATCAAACCAGGTCATTAACCAACGCGGGCGATCAGCAATTACTCAATGCCTCTGCTTTTTATACCCGGAAATTTAAGAAGGTTGGCCGCACTATTTCTGTGAACCTTAGCGAGGCTTATAGCAACAGCGATACTCACGGGCTCCTTAATTCGGAGATTGACTACTATAACACACTTGGCTTGCCGGATAGTACGCAAACCATAAACCAGTTTAAAAAGAACGAAATAACAAGTTCTGTATTTACCAGTAACATCACCTATACCGAACCGCTGTCTAAAACTTTCTCGGTGATTGTAAACTATGGTATAGGTGTAAATAATAGCAATGCAGATCGTCGGTCGTACAACCAAAATGGGGCGGGACTTTACACCGACTTAGATTCGACGCTGAGTAACCATTATAAATTAGATCAAACCATCAATCAAGGGGGGGCTATATTCAACTACAAGAAAAAGAAAACCACGTTTAATTTCGGGACTAAGGTCGCCGCCGTTAACTTTAAACAGCTTAATGAGTACACCGGCATTAACTTCAAGCGAAACTTTGTAAACTGGTTGCCGCAAGCTTTATTTCAATATAAAATCTCTCAGCAATCTGGTATATACCTCAACTATAACGGTCGCACCACTCAACCAACTATCGATCAAATAAACCCTCTGGTCGTAAATACCGATCCGCTGAATATTACCTTGGGTAATCCACTGCTTAAGCCATCGTTTAGGCATAGTTTAAATGCTTCTTACAATTCTTACAAAGTGCTTAGCGATCAGTACATATATATAGGGGGCCAATATTCTTTAACCACCAATGCTATTGTAAATAATACCGTAACAGACTCGGCGGGTAAAACTACTTATCAGGCTATTAACCTGCGCAACAAGCGGCCTGCTAACTATTATTTCTATGGTAACTACGGTCGTAATCTGTTTGCCGGCATTAATGGTGGTATTAACATCAATATCAACGGAAACGATTCTTATAACTATGTAAACAATGTGCTCAACGAGTCGAAGTCACAAACCTACGGCGTCTCGCTAAACTTACGGAAGTACAAGGAGAAGAAGTACAGTTTCTACGCATCCGCTGGGCCTAATTATACCATCAGCAAAACGTCGCTGCAAAGTCAGATCAATAATAATGGTCGGGGCTTTACATCATACGGCCAGGTGCAGTTGTTTTTACCTTTTAAATTTCAGGTTTCTTCGGATGTTAATTACGGGTTCAGGGCTAAAACACAAACCTTCAGCGATAACTACTATCGAACCCTGCTAAAGGCATCAATTGCCAAAACCTTCCTGAAGCAGGATAATTTGAAGATTTCTATCGATGGAAATGATCTGCTGAACCAAAACACCGGTTTTAACAGATCGGCGTTTGGTAATCAGATAACCCAAACAACCTATACCACTATTAAACGATATTTCATGTTCTCTATAACCTATGATTTTAACAAAATGGGTGGCGGCGCACCTCAAAAAAAATAACATGAAGAAACTTACATCAACAATTATCGCCTTGCTAATAGGCCATGTTTTATTTGCACAAGGTGTGCGCTTTGCTACATCGGGTACTATTGAGTTTGAGAAGAAAGTGAACATGTACGCCATTTTACAAAAGCGCGTAACCAAAGACAATGAAAGCTTTTATGCTGCTTATATAGACAGCTATAAAAAGAAGAACCCGCAGTTTAAAACGTTTAAAAGCACACTGGCCTTTAGCGATAACAAAACATTATTTACCCCTGTTGAAGATGAAAACGGCCCGAACAATTTAATCGGAGGTCAGAGCGTACAGTACAATACCATTTTTACGGATGTTTTTGCCCATGCCAGCATTACCCAAAAGCATGTATTTGAAGAAACCTTTTTGGTGAAAGACAGCACTCGCAAAATCAACTGGAAGCTTACAAGTGAAACCCGCGAAATTGCCGGCTATACTTGCCGACGTGCTAATGCACTGGTTATGGACTCTATTTACGTGGTGGCTTTTTATACCGATCAGATCCCCGTTTCAGGTGGCCCGGAAAGCTTTATGGGGTTGCCGGGTATGATATTGGGTGTCGCACTTCCGCACGAGAATGTAACCTGGTTTGCCACCAAAGTTACCGATGCGCCCGTTGTCGATAATGCCTTAAGGGCACCTAACAAGGGCAAGCCCGTTAACAATGCACAGTTAAAAGCAAGGCTGCAAACGGCACTTAAAAGCTGGGGCTCATACGCTAACGAAACCTTTAAGGCGCTGCTACTTTAATATTGCTGGGTTAGGTGCACAAAAGTGTGCCATTTTGGAAAATCACCCATTTCAAAATGAAAAACAGAACCGCTGGTTTGTAATGAAGATGTATAATTAAGGTGCTTATTTAACGCCAATGTCTTAATAATACGCGCCAAGGCAATTGTGGCATGTAGTTTGGCTTACGTAGTGCATGGAAGTTAATTACTTCTATAGTACACATAAAAGTTTTAGTAATGATAGCATTTTACATAGCGCTCAAAGTAAGCGCTCTGTTAGCGGTTATGATATTGCCGTTAATAGCATCCTCAAAAAAGAAACAATTACCTACCCCCGTTATGAGCACTTTAGTGGTGACCGAAAATGGTTACATGCACTACCTGAGCAACAACTATGTTAACGATACTGTAAAATAACATTTGAGTAATTAGAATTTATAAGCCCCTTAACCAAAGGGGCTTTTTCGTTAACCGTATTATTATTAAGATATTTGCAACGCATTAAACAACCAATGCCCATTAATACATATCACACTTACCCGCCAATATACATAGCATGCAACAAACAGTATTAATAATTGACGACGAGAAAAAGCTCTGCGGGTTGCTTGCACGTATCATAGAACTGGAGGGCTATAAAGCGTTACAGGCCTACACAGGTAAAGAAGGTTTAAAAATCTTAGCTGCTGAAAATGTACAGGTTGTACTAAGCGACGTTAAGCTTCCCGACATTAACGGTGTTGACCTGGTAAAACAGATTAAAGAAAAGAGGCCCTATGTTGAGGTGATATGCCTTACCGCTTATGGAACCATACAAGACGGTGTGCTAGCCATGAAAAACGGCGCTTTTGACTATATAACCAAAGGCGACGACAACGATAAAATACTTCCTTTATTAGCTAAGGCAACTGAAAAAGCTAACCTGCAATACAAGCTTTACCAGATAGAAAATAAGGTGATCAGTCAGCATAGTTTTGAGGGGATCATTGGTACTTCAAAGGCTATTAAGGAGGCCGTAAACCTGGCTCGAAAGGTATCGGCAACAGATACCACTGTTTTGCTATTGGGCGAAACCGGTACAGGTAAGGAAGTTTTCGCGCAATCCATCCATTATAATAGTAACCGAAAGACTAAAAACTTTGTGGCCTTAAATTGCAGCGCATTTTCGCACGAGTTATTGGAGAGCGAATTATTCGGCCACCGGGCAGGCGCATTTACAGGTGCCATGAAGGATAAAAAAGGATTAGTTGAAGAAGCCGACGGAGGAACGCTGTTTTTAGATGAAATAGGCGAAATGAACATCGACCTGCAGGCCAAACTGTTGCGCGTGCTCGAGTCGGGCGAGTATATTAAAGTAGGCGATACCAAAACCCAGAAGATCAACGCCCGGATTATAGCTGCAACCAATCGCGGTTTGCAGGAAGAAATTACCAAAGGCCGTTTCCGGGAAGATCTGTTTTACAGGCTTTCGGTGTTCACCATTAACCTTCCCTCGCTTAACGAGCGTAAAGAAGATATAGCTCCATTGGCAGCTTATTATCTGAAAGAATACTCCGACAAAACGAACCGTAATATCACCGGCTTCGATCACAATTTTATAGCCCGTTTAGAAACCTTTAACTGGAAAGGTAACATTCGCGAGCTGAAGAACCTGATAGAGCGCGCCGTAATTTTGTGCGATGGAGACATCCTGACTTCCGATCTGCTGCCGGCTGATCATCTGATCCAGGACGAGTCATCTGCCAACGTATTTGAAATGGCTACGGTTGAGAAAAACCATATCCGTAAGATATTGAACTATACCAAAGGCAATAAAACAGAGGCCGCCCGCCTGATGAATATCGGCCTAACCACTCTTTATCGCAAAATAGAAGAATATCAGCTATAATTTATAGCCTGTTGAATTGATAAAAAGACCCTACCATTTTGGTAGGGTCTTTTTGTTTTATACCAACCCATTTTGAGATATTTTTCATTTAAAGTACTGATAGTCAATAGATAATGGCTGATGGCAGATGGCTTGGTACAAGGTTTGGCTAGGTGTAGGAAATTAAAAAAGATATGAACACCATTCTCTTGTTTCTGGCCATACTGCTTTGCAGCTGGTTGATTTTTAAATCTATTGATTGGTTCGAAAAAATATAAAGTCATGATAGCCTTATTCATCGTTTCCATCGCAGTTTTCTTATACATGGTATACGTACTGCTTAAACCCGAAAAATTTTAAAGTAACCCACAATGAACACTGAACTACTTGGAATTATTGCCTCGTTTGTGATCACCTTGGTGATTGCAATTCCGCTTGGCAAGTACCTCGCAAAAATGTATGCCGGCGAAAAGATCTGGACTGACTTTTTAAAACCTATCGAAACCGGGATCTTTAAACTATCCGGTATCAACCCTAAAGAACCCATGAACTGGAAACAGTTTCTGAAAGCCATGATGACTATCAACGTCCTATGGTTGGTTTACGGGTTCTTTGTTTTGATATTTCAGGATAAGCTGCCGCTTAATCCCGATGGTAACCCGGGCCAAAGCGCCGATTTGGCTTTTAACACCATTATTAGCTTTGTGGTTAACTGTAACCTGCAACACTACTCGGGGGAGACCGGTGCTACTTACCTTACCCAGCATTTCATATTTATGTTTTTGCACTTTACAAGTTGTGCTACTGGTATGGCTTGCGCGGTTGCTGTATTTAAAGCGTTTAGAGACAAAACCACTACCGACCTCGGTAACTTTTGGGAATTCTTTGTAAAATCGATTACTCGTGTCTTGTTGCCTTTATCAGTTATTATAGCAACCATATTAGCTTTTAACGGTACCCCCAGCAGTTATGCCGGTAAGGATAAATTTATATCACTGCAAGGCGATACTGTAAATGTATCACGTGGCCCCGCCGCGGCAATGATTGCCATTAAGCATTTAGGTACTAACGGTGGCGGGTGGTTTGGCGCAAACTCTGCCCATCCATTAGAGAACCCTAACTACTTAACCAACATGACTGAGATTGCCGCTCAGTTTATAATCCCGGTAGCGATGATACTGGCATTTGGTTATTACATCCGTCGTAAAAAATTGGCATGGGTAATATTCGGCTTTATGATGCTGGGTGTGCTGATGCTGATGCTGCCGACAATAAGCAGCGAATTAGGTGGCAACCCGCTTATTGCCAAAATGGGCATAAGTCAAACCACCGGTGCTATGGAGGGTAAAGAAGTTCGTTTCGGCCCTGCTGCTACCGCCTATTGGAGCACGCTTACTACCGTTACCTCAACAGGTTCTGTTAACGGTATGCACGACAGTACGATGGCGCTAACCGGTATGTGGCAACTATTGGCCATGATGATTAACGGCTTCTTCGGTGGTTGTGGCGTGGGGATCCTTAACTACTTTATTTACCTAATTATAGCCGTATTTATCTCTGGTTTGATGGTTGGCCGTACACCAGAGTTTTTAGGCCATAAGGTAGAGGCCCGCGAAGTTAAGATTGCCGCTTTGATCACGTTGCTTAGTCCGTTCCTGATATTAGTCGGTACTGCAATATCAAGCTATGTATTCACCAATCATTTAGGGGGCAACTGGGCTGTTAAACCGTCAAGCTGGTTAAATAACCCCGGCTACCATGGTTTTTCCGAAATGCTGTATGAGTACACCTCATCAAACGCTAACAACGGTTCGGGATTCGAAGGGCTCGGTGACGGCAATATCTTCTGGAATTTTACCACCGGTATTGTGCTGATCATGGGTCGTTTTTTACCAATAATTGGTCCGGTTGCTATAGCCGGTTTGCTGGCTCAGAAGAAATATATTCCCGAAAGTGCCGGTACGTTAAAGATCGATACCAAAACTTTTGGCCTCATGACCTTTGCCGTAATCCTTGTATTAAACGCGTTATCCTATTTCCCTGCACTCGCTTTAGGACCGTTGGCAGAATATTTTTCAATGAAATAAAAACCCCTCCCAACCCTCCACGAGTGGAGGCCTTTTAAGCCCGCTCCAAAGGAAAGGGTTGGGTGAGGCTAAATTAACTAAGATGAAATCTCAATCAAATAAATTATTTGAGCCTGCCCTGGTGCAGACTGCTTTAAAAGAATCTTTCATTAAGCTGGATCCCCGAATGATGATTCGCAACCCGGTGATGTTTACGGTGGAAATTGGTACGGTAATCATGATCCCGGTTACGGTATACAGTTTCTCGCACCATGGTCAGGGTTCGGTGGCTTATAACTTCCTGATTCTACTTATCCTGTTTTTAACCGTATTGTTCGCCAACTTTGCCGAAGCTATTGCGGAAGCGCGTGGTAAAGCCCAGGCAGATAGCCTCCGCAAAACTCGCGAGGAAACACCTGCTAAACTGGTTTTGGCAGATGGTACTATCGTAACCAAATCATCGAGCGAATTGCGCAAGGGAGATGTGTTCATTTGCGAAACAGGTGATACTATCCCAACAGATGGCGAGATTATTGAAGGTATTGCTACTATAGATGAGTCAGCAATAACCGGTGAATCTGCTCCGGTTATCCGCGAGTCAGGCGGTGATAAATCGTCAGTTACCGGCGGTACAAAGGTGCTGTCAGACGAAATCAAGGTTTTGGTAACTACCCAACCGGGCGAAAGCTTTCTGGATAAAATGATTGCCCTGGTAGAAGGTGCATCGCGCCAAAAAACGCCTAATGAAATTGCCCTGACTATCCTGCTGGCAAGTTTTACCCTGGTATTCATCATTGTGTGTGTAACCTTAAAACCATTTGCAGATTACGCCAATACGCCGATAACTATAGCCGCGCTGATCTCCCTGTTTGTGTGTTTGATTCCTACCACAATCGGCGGCTTGTTATCGGCCATTGGTATTGCGGGAATGGACAGGGCATTGCGTGCCAACGTAATTACCAAATCCGGTAAAGCAGTTGAAACTGCAGGGGACATCGACGTGTTGCTGCTGGACAAAACCGGCACCATCACCATTGGTAACCGTAAAGCCACTCAGTTTTGGCCAGCCAGTGCTGTTGCACCAGACGATCTGATCACAGCTTGCGTATTATCGTCATTAGCTGATGAAACACCGGAAGGTAAATCGATCATAGAACTGGCTTCTGCACACTTTAAGTTGCCCGAAGCTCCTGTTGGTTCTGAGTTTGTGAAATTTACTGCCGAAACCCGCTCAAGTGGCATCAATACACCTCAGGGTTTGCGTATCCGTAAAGGTGCGTTCGACTCCATCCGCAACATTGCTCAAAAGGCAGGCAACCCATTTCCTGTAGAAGTGGAAGAGAGGGTGAAAACGATTTCTTCAAACGGTGGTACACCTCTGGTGGTTTCGCAAAACGAAAAGATCTTAGGCGTAATCGAATTGCAGGATATTATCAAGACCGGCATTTCCGAACGCTTTGAGCGCCTGCGCAAAATGGGTGTTAAAACCGTAATGGTAACCGGCGACAATCCGCTAACAGCCAAGTTTATTGCCGAAAAAGCTGGTGTTGACGATTTTATTGCCGAGGCTAAACCCGAAGACAAAATGAACTACATTAAGGCAGAACAGAATACCGGTAAGCTGGTAGCCATGATGGGCGACGGAACTAACGACGCCCCCGCACTTGCCCAAGCCGATGTAGGTGTGGCGATGAATAGCGGTACCCAGGCTGCCAAAGAGGCCGGTAACATGGTGGACTTAGACAACGATCCAACTAAGCTGATTGAGATTGTAGAGATTGGTAAACAATTGCTGATTACCCGTGGTACGCTAACCACTTTTTCTATCGCTAACGACGTTGCCAAATACTTTGCCATTGTACCCGCACTGTTCGTGGCTTCTATACCAGCCCTACAAAGTATCAATATCATGAAATTGCATAGTCCCGAGTCGGCTATTTTATCTGCAGTAATATTTAATGCTATCATTATCCCATTGCTGATTCCATTGGCATTGAAAGGTGTGGAGTACAAACCGATAGGGGCGAGTGCGCTACTTCGCCGCAACCTGATGCTGTATGGGGTGGGTGGTGTAATTGCACCGTTTATCGGCATCAAATTAATTGACCTTGCCGTAGGATTAATATTCTAATCGAATTAAAATTAAGACAATGAAAACTTTCATTATACCAGCCATCAGATTAACCATCGTATTAACAATTCTGCTGTGCGTAATTTATCCTTTAAGCATTATGCTTATCGGCAAAGCTTCGAAAGGTGCCGGTAATGGCGAAACCATAAGTGTAAATGGCAAAGTGGTTGGTTATGCCAACATTGGCCAAAGCTTTACCAAGCCTCAGTATTTCTGGGGCAGGCCATCGGCTGTGGCTTATAATGCAGCAGGCTCGGCCGGCTCAAACAAAGGCCCAAGCAACCCTGACTATTTAAAGGATGTAAGCAACCGCATTGACACCCTGCTTAAATATCATCCCTATTTAAAACGTAGTGATATTCCAGCCGATTTAGTAACCGCTTCGGGTAGTGGGTTAGATCCTGATATCTCTCCGGATGCGGCCAAAATTCAGATTAAGCGTGTGGCCGAATATCGCAAGCTGGATGAGCAAAAGGTAGCAGCATTGTTAAATAACCAAATCGAAAAACCGCTTTTGGGCATGTTTGGCCCAAGTAAGGTTAATGTGCTTAGACTAAACATAGCACTCGATCAGTTGAAATAAAAATAGGTAGTCCTACCATGGAAGAGCGGAGCGATAACACGGTAAAAACTTTCATCGACCTTGTTAAAAAGTCGAGAAGGGGTAAGTTTAAGATCTACATTGGCATGAGCGCCGGTGTGGGTAAAACTTACCGTATGCTGCAGGAAGCGCATGCTTTATTACGCAACGGTATCGATATCCAAATTGGATATATTGAGACGCACAACCGCGCCGAAACTCATGCCTTGCTCAACGGCATTCCACTGATACCGCGCCGAAAAGTTTTTTACAAAGGCAAGGAATTAGAAGAAATGGATCTGCACGCTATTTTAAACCGCCACCCCGAAGTAGTTATTGTAGATGAACTGGCCCACACCAATATTGAGGGAAGCAAGAACTCCAAACGCTGGCAGGATGTATTGGATATTTTAGAAGCTGGCATCAGCGTAATCTCGGCGGTAAACATTCAACACCTGGAGAGTATGAACCAGGAGATTGAAGCCATAACCGGGATTACTATCGGCGAACGTATCCCCGATAAGGTACTGGAATTGACGGATGAGATCGTTAATATCGACCTTACCGCCGATGAATTGATAGATCGCCTGAAGGATGGTAAAATTTACGATAAAAGCAAAGTAAATATCGCTCTGCAAAACTTCTTCCAACCCGATAAAATTTTGCAACTGCGCGAACTGGCTCTGAAGGAAGTTGCTCATCATGTAGAGCGAAAGATAGATATAGAAATTCCAAAGCAAATTAAATTGCGGGGCGAAAAATTTTTGGCCTGCATGTCTTCAAATCAAGAGACCGCCAGGGTGGTAATCCGCAAAACAGCGAGACTGGCTTCGTATTACCGGTCGCCTTGGGTGGTGTTGTATGTGCAGAGCAGCAGCGAAAGTGGAGATCGCATTAAGCTTGATAAGCAACGTCACCTTATCAATAATTTAAAACTAGCCACCGAGTTGGGAGCAGAGGTTGTAAAAGTTAAAAGCGATCAGATTACCCAAACAATTATTCAGGTTGCCGACGAACGCGAAATAACAACCATTTGTATTGGTAAACCTCATTTAAATTTATTTCAGGTGATACTCCGAACGGCGATTTTTAACCAGTTGCTCAAGCATATCGCAGCAAAAGAAACCGACTTAGTGATCCTATCTTAAAACCAATTATATTTATCCTTTAAGCCATGAAAATTAAAAATAAACTCCGCCTCGGCTTCGGCTTTTTGTTCGTCGTCGTGATGTTCTTCGGGGCCGTATCCATATTCTACATCCACCAGATCTCAGATAATGCCAAAGTTATTCTCAAAAATAATTACGAGTCGCTAAGCTTTGCACGCGAAATGCGCACCGTATTAGATGAGAGCAAATTGCCATTGAACGGTGATGCCCGGTCGAAATTTGCCCATCAATTGCAGCTGCAACAAGCCAATATCACCGAAAAAGGTGAGGAAGCGGCAACGGCCTTCTTAAAGGCCGATTTTAACACGCTACAATCCGCTATTTCAACGCCCATTCAGCTAGACAGTGCCCAGTTTGACGCTCGCGCCCGGTTGCGCAAAATAGAACAGTTGAACATGCAGTCTATTGTACATAAAAATGAGCGGGCGCAGGCATCGGTAAAAGAAGCTACCATGTTTTTGGGTCTTGTTGGTGGTTTCACTTTCCTGATCTTGTTTAGCTTTAGTGTAAACTTCCCGGGTTTTATCGCTAACCCATTGCGCGAATTGATTGATGGTATCCGCGAAATCAGCGCCCGAAACTACAACCAGCATCTTAACTTTAATAAGCACGATGAGTTTGCCGAAGTGGCCTCAGCTTTTAATGATATGGCCGACCGGCTTAATGAGTGGGAAAATACCAACCTGGCCAAAGTGCTGTCGGAAAAGCAACGTATTGAAACTATTATTGAGCAAATGGACGATGCTATTATCGGTTTAAATGAAAAACAAGAGATTCTGTTTATCAATACCGTTGCATCGAACATATTAAATATCAGCGAGAAAAAAATAGTAGGCCAGCCGGCTGAAAAGTTTACCGGAAGTAACGATCTGTTTAAATCAATACTGGCGAGTAACTCGGGTATACGTTCGTTTAAAATTGCGCTGGCAGGCAAAGAATCTTACTTTCAACTAGAGAGCCGGGAGATCGTAATACCTAACCTCGAGCCGCAACCGACAGATGGAATTATTGTAGCCAGCAAATCGGCGGGTAAGGTTTATATTTTGCGTAACATCACCGAGTTTAAAGAGAGGGACGAAGCTAAGACTAACTTTATCGCCACCATTTCGCATGAGTTGAAAACGCCGATCTCGTCTATAAAAATGAGCCTAAAATTGTTGAATGACGGCAGGGTAGGCGAAACTAATGTACAGCAACAAGAATTACTGGCACATATAAAAGACGATAGCGAACGCCTGCTCAAAATAACCAGCGAATTGCTCGACCTTTCGCAGGTAGAGACCGGGAATATCCAGCTCAACTTTGTGGTGTCTGATCCTGTAGAGATTGTGGACTATGCCTTAAACTCCGTACGATTTAACGCCGAGCAGAAAGGGATCACATTACAGGTTATTGCCCAACCCAACCGGTCAAAAGTGCATGCCGATATGGAAAAAACAGCCTGGGTGCTGGTAAACTTCCTTTCGAATGCATTGCGTTACAGCTCCGAAAAATCGAAAGTACAGATACAGTTAGCAGAAAAAAACAAGCAGGTGATCTTCACTGTAAAAGACTTTGGTAAGGGTATAGATGAGCAGTACCAAAAACGCCTGTTCGATCGCTATTTCCAGGTACCAACCGATGGTCAGAATAAATCCGGCTCGGGTCTTGGCCTCGCTATCTCCAAAGATTTTATAGAAGCCCAACAAGGAAAAATTTGGGTGGAAAGCGCAATTGGAGAAGGTAGCAGTTTTAGTTTTTCATTGCCGGCGCACCAAGAGAAGGTGTTGTAAAGTTTAATAAACCAATCTTCGTTGTCGTTCTGAACGTAGTGAAGAATCTTCTGCTACAGACCTGGCGGTTGTGTATATCGAAGAAGATTCTTCGCTGGCGCTCTGAATGACAAAGGATTTATCTATTAAAGAACTCCACATAAAACGTAGAGCCTTTATTCAGTTCGCTATCAACCCAAATTTTGCCACGGTGTTTATCAATAATGCGTTTTACTATTGATAAGCCTACTCCCGAGCCTTCAATATCTCGGGCATTATCCATGCGGTTAAACAATTCGAATACTTTAGGCAGATACTGAATATCAATACCAATTCCGTTATCGCTAATACTGTATACTACTCCCGTTTCGGTAGCCGTGCCTTCAATAGTTACTTTGGGTGAACCCGATGGTATCGAATACTTAATAGCGTTACTGATAAGGTTTGCAAATACCTGGTTTATCATTACCGGGTCGCCGTGTATGGCAGGTGTTTTACCGATCTGTATATCAATATCGGGCGAATTATAAGCCACCAGCAAATCTTTGATCAGTTCATCTATCACAGGCGCCATATCAATCTCTACAGCCTCAATTTCCGAGCGACCTAATTTAGAGTAGCCAAGTACCTCATTGATCATGAGGTTCATTTTATCGGCACCCACTATAATGCGTTCCATAATTTGCTGGGCTCTAGGCTCCAGGTTGCCATTACGCGTTAATATTTGCGAATAGCTTTTGATGGTAGAAAGCGGGTTCTTTAAATCGTGCGAAATGGTGTAACTAAAAGTGTCCAGCTCTTCATAAGCCAGCTTTAACTTTTCGTTAAGGGCACGGATTTCGCCGGCTTTTTGATTTATGGCATAGGTAATTTCCTCGCGCAGGCGTGCAGCAGATTTAATTTCTTCGTTGCTCCAGTTTTTTGAAGTACCCGAAACGGTTTGTGTCCATTCGGCAAACGAGTTACGCGGAGAGATATGCGTCAGACCATTGGCATTTAGCTCAACTGGTTTTTCGGGATTTCCCGCCCATTTTATAGTTTGTATCTGCTCTGGCTTAAACCATATCACGTACTCGTTCATTTCATGCGATAGCACAGATAGCATCAAACCACTGGCAACATCTCTATAAGCTGCTGCTTGTGGATATACGCTTGCAAGATTATTAGTGTAGTGAAACGAGTCGCCGAGGTTGCCTTTAACCCAGGTTAACAGATCCCTTAACTCATCATCATCCGGAGTTATCCCCAATTTAATGATGCTATTCTCGTAAACAACAATTGCCCCGTCGGCATCAACAGCATCTAACACGGTAACCTCCTGCTGTGTTAAAGCATCTTCAATACTCATGCTTTTGAGCAGGTATTTAGAAATCTGATCTACAGCGGATTTATAGCGTTGTGTGGTTTGTTGATTTTCTTCATCCTGACGGAACTCTAAGGCCGACGACAGGATCTGCCCAATAAGTTTGGATGATTCCCTCGATTTAAAGTCAATAAACCGCGGCGAATAATTATGGCAGGCAATCAACCCCCATAATTCCTTTTTATAAATGAGCGAGATGCTGAAACTCGACCCCACCTCCATGTTTTTCAGATACTGAATATGGATTGGAGATACTGCCCGTAATTGCGAAGGTGTAAGATCTAACGGCTGTCCATTATCTGCCGAAGTAATAATTTTCGATGGCGTAGTGTGTACATCGGCAATTAAACGGGTTAGGTTTAATTTATACAACTCGCGAGCTTGTTTAGGGATGTCGGATGCCGGATAGTGCAACCCCATCCACGAATCGAGGTCGGCGTTTCTGGACTCTGCAACAACCTCGCCATGTCCGTCTTCGGCAAAACGGTATATCATCACCCTGTCGTAATCGATAATCTGCTTAATCTGAGCAGCTGTATTATCCAACAGGCGTTGTAAATTTTTATCAGCCAGCATCTCGGATACAGATCGGCCGATTATTTTCTGCAGATCTATATTGAGATCTGAGTCCGCCGGTTCAAACTCCAGCAAAAAGAATTGCTCGGTTGGGGATATGATCAGATAAAAGGGTTTCCCCTGCAAATCAATTGAAAAGGGATTAGTTTGATCAAAACTCTTGTTATGCTTGCCAAGCGTTATGAGTTGACAGATAAGATCTTTAGAGTCATTATTGGCAGTCAGTTGTTCAATATCGTTAATATGTTCGCCAAGCAAATTGGGCTTTATGCCGGGTATAAATGACGCAATATTATCGCTATGATAAGTGATAATGCAATCCTGATTAACTACTATTAAAAAACCATGCGATTGTATCTGTCCCGGTATATGAATGGGTTCTTTATCGCAGTTACTTAGATCAACAGGCGTGTTTATAGGCATTGCATTAATTAAGAATGTAAACAAATATGATAAATAATTTCAAAGTTTGTTCAATGGTTAACGTAAACTGCGTGTGTTATATTTAAAACTAACAGGAGTATTGGCCAGCTTGTTTTAGTAAAAGTTGCAAGGGAGCTTATACAAAAAATGCATCCCGGCTCTCACCCCAGGATGCACTACAATAGTTTGATAATATCTACTGTAATCTACTAAATCTCAGATCCCATGTTTAAAAGGATCCGACTTAGTAACTACAAAACGATGGCAATATTTTATAGAATGCTATCGCGACCGGCAAATTTTAATATAGAAGCGGTTTATCAGCGATATTGTTACAAATTGACGAGCTTAATTCGCCAAAGTTCTAATGTCCCGGATCTTGTTTGTGCTCATCATGCGGGAAACTGCTTCCGCGGTCGCTGCTGCGGCCATGGGGATCGCGGCTTACAAAGCAGCTGCTTAATGAGCAACTGAATAATACAAGTAGTGTCAGGGAAAAAAATCTTGTTTTCATAGCATGTAGTATTTGCATAAAAATAAAGAATTATAGCCATTAAAAAAGGAGCTCTCGCTCCTTAAATATTAGTGGTGATATCCGTCATAATGATGGTCATCATGGTGGTCATAACCTCTATCGGGTGGGCGACGGCCATGGTGATCGCGGTTTACAACACAGCTGCTCAACGAGCCCGCTAAACTTAGTAATAATGCAATGCTGAAAATTGTCTTTTTCATGTTTTTCGTTATTAAGTAGTATATGGTTGAACATCTAATTTTAGAAAAAGATTAAAATGTCACGCTTTCGTTACCATAAAGTTTAAATATAAAACAATGTACTATGTATTGCATAGTACATAAAAACATTTTATATTTGATTTTAAGAAACCATAAAACTTAAAGTGATGAAAAAAATGAATTTGCTATTTATTGGTATCGCAGGCATAATAAGTCTCACCGCCTGTCACAACCGGAGCCACCGTGTTATTGCTATGAGCAATAACAATACATCGGTGCGGATAGAGTACGTTGGAGACGTTTTGTTTAATAACGAACAAACGGGCATTGCGGCCATTTCGCCACACGGTTATGTTAAATATGAACGCGACGGACGAGATTTATTTGCTGAAAATCGGAAGGGCAAAATTTATTACGAATTTAATGGTGACGATGACAAGCTTGACCTAAATACCAGCGAAAGGCAGTTTGTATCTGAGGCAGTTAAAGACATGGTTAAATACGGGCACAATATTAAAGGCAGGTAGGCGGCGTCATACTGCAGGTAAAAGGTAACATCTTTATATAATAGCTACATCCGTTTAAAGATTTACTATTATTGCTTTTTAGTTATAAAATGTTAAATCGCTATGCGGAATAATAATGTTTAGCCACATTTGCCCGTTATATAAAGCGCAATAAAAATTAGAACTTTTGAAAAGATATACTTACCTGCTGCTGTTTTTTGTATTCGTTAGTTTAACTGCTTTTGCCCAGCGCGATAGTGTTCCGCTTAATAGCATTATAGAGAAGGCTGTTAAAACCAACAATGATCACCCAATAGAGAAGATTTACCTGCATACAGATAAGCCTTATTATGCGGTTGGTGATACCATTTGGTTTAAAGCCTACTTAACAATGGACATTCACGCACCCTCAGAACTTAGTAAAGTTGTTAACGTAGAAATTATTAACCCACGAGATTCTGTAATAGAGGAGTTGAAATTACCTGTTGCCAACGGTACCGCTTTTGGTAACATCACCCTAGCCGGTTTAAATTATCGCCAGGGTAACTACCGCATCAGGGCTTACACGCAATGGATGCTTAACTATAACACGTCGTACATGTTCGATAAGATTATTACCATCGGCAGTGCGGTTGATAAAGATCTTAATACTAATGTAACTTACTCGGGAAATATCAACGATAAAAACTCGAAACTTAATGCCCGTATATTATTCCGTGGCACCGACGGTGTAGCATTGACAAGCCGCAAGGTGGACTGGCGTGTAGAAAAAAATGGCGACGTTATCCTTAAAGGCCGGGGCAATACAGATGCTAATGGATACTTGAGCGTATGGATAAGCCCGAACAAGCGTGAAGACATTATTGGCGGCTCATTAATTACGGCAATAGAAACCAACACCAAAAAGACGGCTACAAGTGCTTTTACTTTAAAAAATGCTTTTAACGGTGTCGATGTTCAGTTTTTCCCAGACGGGGGTATGCTCGTTGCTAATGTGCAATCCCAACTGGCTTTTAAAGCTATTCAAAGCAACGGGCTGGGTGTCGATATTAAAGGTAACATAGTCGACAATCAGGGCAAAGAGGTATTAACTTTTGCTTCGCAGCACCTGGGTATGGGTAAGGTTTTGTTTACGCCACAACCAACTACTTCTTATACCGCTAATGTGCAGTTTCCAGATGGTAGCAAAGCAAGTTATAACCTTCCACGCGTAGCTCAGGAGGGTATTAGCCTGGCTGTAAATAATGCGAATCCGCACACTATGATCCTGCAGATTTCAGCCAGCCCCAACTTCTATCAAAAGAATAAGAATAAAACATTTTACATCATCGCCAAAAATGGCGGCTTTGTAACCTTTGCAGCGCAATCTATACTTACCGACGCCGTAAATACAGCCGCTGTACCTAAAAGCAAATTTAAAACAGGTGTTGTAGAAGTGACCTTGCTGTCATCGGCAGGGGAGCCTTTGAGCGAACGCCTGGTATTTGTTAACCACGACGACATGTTGAACATCGGTTTAACTCCCGATAAGCCATCATATGCCACTCGTGGAAAAGTAAGTATAGGAGTAAGTGCTAAAATGGCCGACAAGCCAGTGGCCGGAAGTTTCTCGGTTGCGGTAATTGATGAAACCAAGGTGCCTTTTAATGAGGATGCTGAAACGACTATCTTAAGCAATATGTTGCTAACCAGCGATGTGAGTGGCTATGTAGAACAACCCAGCTATTATTTTAATAAACCCGATATTAAAAAGAATGATGACCTGGATGTTTTGATGATGACCCAGGGTTTCAGGCAGTTTAGCATTTCCGACGTAGTTGGCGGAAAAATAGCCGGTCTTAAATTTGCTCCGGAGCAAGGTATCACCATGTCGGGCAACTTGCGTAAATTGAATGGTATGCCGGTATTTAAAGGTGCGGTGCGCTTAATGATACCAGACAGAAATTATTCGGCCGAAACTACAACCAATGCCGATGGTGAATTTGCCTTTAAAGGAGTAGTTTTTTCAGATTCATCTAAAGTTACCATCAGCGCGCGCAATAATGTTGACTCGAAAAATATGAAGCTGACCATGGACGCAGGTTTCTACCCGGTTCTCGGCAAAACCGAAAATTATCCCGACGAGGTAGTTAATATTGACAGTACTTTGGCGCCATCAATTAAAAACAGCGAGAAGCAATACCAGTTTAACCAGGTGTTGAAGGAAGTTGTTGTAAAAGCCAGTACGATTAAAAAGGTCACCCACCAGGATTATCCGGCATTATCGGGACTAAATTCTTTTGCCGATCACGACGTAAATATGGAAATGCTGAGCGGCTGCAACAACTTTTTAATGTGTTTAAGCACAGCCCTTGTAGGTATTACTTACCGTGATAATAATTTTTACATCACCCGTGATTATAATAATGGTAACAAAAAGCCGGTACAGTTTTATGTAAAAGGTATGCCAGTAGATGTAAACTTTTTGGCCAGTATAACCCCAAGTGAAGTATCGTCTATTGAGATATTTAACAGCGATGGTTTTTCGGGTATTAACAGGATGAATAATAGTAATGGTGTTGTATCTATCAATATGAAAGAAGCACCTAAAGGTACCAAAGTAAGCGCTAATGATCTGAAGCAATTATTCCCTGATCCTAACGTGATAACGTTTACGCCCAAGGGTTATGCAAGGGTGCGTCAGTTCTATTTGCCTAAATACGATGTAAGCAAAAGCGTACAAGCTGCCGACTTACGTACCACCATTTATTGGAACCCCGGAGTTATAACAGATGCCACCGGTGCCGCAACGCTTAATTTTTATAATGCTGATGGCAGGGGTACATATAAAGCAGTTATCGAAGGTATCGATGTAGATGGTAACATAGGCCGTAAGGTTGTTCGTTACACGGTTAAATAGCCTTAATACACATATTGAAAAGGAGCTTAAAATCTAAGCTCCTTTTTTATGCGGTAAATATAAATGCTTAGCTATATTAGCGGCCTGCGGTGGCCAAACACCTTAATGCCTTTTTTGTTAAAAGCTTATGATTAAAATACTACTCCGTTCGGCAATTCTGTTTTGTTTATTAGCTAGCGCCCAAACCTTATGGGCCCAGACCGATAGTGTGACTGTTAAACACTCTACCGTTAAAATACTCACAGATCAGCAGTATAACGCTTATTTAAGCGGCGATGATATTAACAACCTGGCCTACGTAGCAACATTATATCGCTACCCATATCCAGATCAGGTTTTAAAATATAAAACACATTTGAAACTTTCGGCACAACAAATTACCAAGCTCAATGAGATCAACAGCACGTTGAAGATGAAGAAAACCGAAGTAGGTCTTTCTATAGTGCAAAATGAGCGGGTGATTGACAGCCTGTTCCGCACCCGCAAAATTAACGAAGCTACCATTGTGTTTTACACCAACCGTTATGGATTATACCAGGGCGAGTATCGAGGCGCGCTATTAATAGCCGGTTACAATACCCGTAAAGTGCTTAATCCGGTGCAGTTAACGCAGTATAACGAGTTGCTAAATCATAATTGATTATTGCCGATTGATTTACGTAAATTAGCCCCCCCATTTAATAGTTTATGAAGATTACGTTTGACTTTGAAAAACCGCTTTCGGACCTGCAATCGCAGATTGAGAAGATACAGCAGGTTGAAGAAAAAACCAAGGTGGATATGTCGGCAACGCTGACTGAACTGGAGGAAAAATTCGAGGCTACCAAAAAAGAAATATATAGCAACTTAACCGGCTGGCAAAAAGTACAGATCTCGCGCCACGCCGAGCGCCCTTATACCCAACAGTATCTAGAGCTAATGTGCGATGATTTTATCGAGCTACATGGCGACCGTACCGTTGGCGACGATAAGGCGATTATAGGTGGCTGGGGTTCGATAGGAGGCCATACGGCCATGTTCATCGGGCACCAAAAAGGCCGTAACACCAAAGAGCGCCAATACCGCAACTTCGGTATGGCTAACCCCGAAGGTTACCGCAAAGCTTTAAGGCTGATGAAAATGGCTGAGAAGTTTAATAAGCCTATCATTACCCTTATTGATACCCCGGGAGCATTCCCAGGCCTTGAAGCCGAAGAGCGTGGACAAGGTGAAGCCATTGCCCGCAACCTGCTGGAAATGTCGGTATTAAAAGTGCCGGTAATTTGTGTGGTGATTGGCGAAGGTGCATCGGGTGGTGCTATTGGTATTGGCATTGGCGATAAGGTTTACATGCTGGAGAATACCTGGTATTCGGTAATCTCGCCAGAATCATGCTCGTCTATCCTGTGGCGCAGCTGGGATTACAAAGAAAAAGCAGCAGAGGTATTGAAGCTAACCTCGGGCGAGATGTTTAAAAACAAACTCATCGACGGTATCATCAAAGAACCGCTTGGTGGTGCACATCAAGATCCGATTGCTATGGCTTCGGTATTGAAAAAGCAGTTGATCAAAGACGTAAAAGCACTTCAGGAAAGAAACATCGACGAGCTGGTTAACGAACGAGTTGATAAATTCTGTTCTATGGGTGTAGTGATAGAAGACGAAGCCCCAGCCTCAGAGCCGGAAGCGTAATTGGATTTCGGAAGTTCGATTTCGGATTTATAATATTTAACAAAGCCGCAAGTTTAACCGCTTGCGGCTTTGTTGTTTTTGGGTATGTGCCAATTGCGAGTTTAAGTGGTGCAATGGTGCGTTGCACCACATGCACCACTGTGTTCCAACTTAAAAGTCATTTTATTTGCATTTGTGCTTTAATTAATTGGTAATCAGTGTTTTTTTTCACGTGCCTTTAAGTCATAAAATGGAAGAATGCACCACTTTAAGTACTTAAAAGTCTTTTTTCTTGGTGAAATTCTGTAGGTGGATACATAAATGATGTTACTGCGGCGTCATCGATGAAAGGGTTGGTGACAACATCAACCTTTTCTTTTGGCCGAGATCCGCGCCGGCGGCAAAGTCAAAGTTGTAGGTAGTATTTGCCATAAGCAATAGGTGTCGGGCTGAAGCCCTCGAAGCATGGTGTAGCGCCTCTGTGCGCGAAACTTCGAGAGCCTAAGCGTGACAAGCCGGTAACGAATACACTGCGGAAGTATTCAAGAAGTATTTGAATAGATATTTCCGATCACATTAATCCAGCTTCCCGTACAGCATTCTTAAAGCGGTCGCCCCAAAAATCAAGGCCCTCAAAAAAAGTCACACACTTAGAAGATGTATCCAATTGCTCCAAAGTTGGCAGAACGTGTTGCTCAAAATCTGTTCGCATTTCATTGATGAAGTCTTCGAGTGGTGTTGATGGGAGGATATGATAACCAGTTTTGTTTCTATGGAATTGGCTTTTTCGAATTTCAGTAAGAAAGCTTTTCTCTCTTAATTGTATAGATGAATCGAAGAAACTGGGTTTTGAGTGATTTTTGACATTGGGATTTAATGCTATGGCAATATTGAAGCAGAAATGCACATCGTTTTTAGTATTCCAGGAGAAGTTTTGAAGATTGATAAATGTTACCAGTTCATCTCTGCTTTTCCACCAGGTTTGTCCGTTTGTTAAATAACCATGTTGCTTAAGTATAGGTTTAAAATAGGTTTTGATAAATGTATTTTGCTTCTCTTTGGCGGTTAACATAATTTCATCTAAAGCGAGGTCTTTAACAGGGCTGCATTTATCTTGCGTTTGAACCAGGCCTTTAAGTTTACTAAACGAAAAGCTCACAGCTCCAATATACGAAGTTTTCCTCCCCTGTTCAGCCTAAGGTTGGTGTTGTCACCAACCTTTTTCTTCCCTGTTTGAATTCGTAACTTTCTGTTTGATATACATTAGTCAATAAGCTATTTATCAACCGACATTTATCTAAACATCGGTAGGTAAACCATGTTGAAGTATTAAAACAAAAACTTATGGAAATAAAACGCAGCGGTTCGCAGCCATCGGGCAAAGGCCCGGCAGAATATTTTACAGGTACGGTTAGGATAGACCCGCTATTTAGTCCGCCTGAACCGGCGCGTGTAGCTATGGCATTGGTAACTTTTGAGCCAGGTGCACGTACTGCCTGGCACACGCATCCGCTCGGGCAAACTTTAATAGTTACCGCGGGCGCCGGTTGGGTGCAACGCGAAGGAGGGCCAATAGAGGAGATTAGCCAGGGTGATGTAGTCTTTTTTGAGCCTAACGAGAAACATTGGCACGGTGCAAGGGCAACTACAGCCATGAGTCATATTGCTATTCAGGAGAAGTTGAACGGCTCGCCGGTAGATTGGATGGAGCACGTAACTGACGAGCAATACAGCAATCAATAAAAAAAACGGTTTATCATGGAAAATAAAAATATAACGTTAGCATCGTTCAAAAGCCTGTTGGTACTCATTACATTCACCATGACATTATTTGCCTTCGGAAAAGCATCCGCCCAAAACAAGGATCTGATTGTAAGGGTAGCGAAACTGCAGATTGATTCGGCGCAATTGGATAGCTATAATGCGGCCCTTAAAGAACATGCCGAAACTGCAGTTCGCGTAGAGCCCGGCGTAATTACCCTATATGCAGTTGCCGAAAAGGAGAACCCAACGCACATTATGGTGTTCGAGATCTATGCCAATGCTGCGGCCTATCAGGCGCACTTACAGGCCCCGCACTTTAAGAAATATAAAGAGGTTACCAAAAACATGGTAAAGTCGCTGCAATTGGTAGAAACGGATCCGATAGTGTTGGCGGCAAAGCCGAAGTTGTAGGGGGGCTACTTTCAATTTGTCATTCAGACGTGATGAAGAATGACAAAAAATACGACAACCTCCTTTTGCATATTTCTCATTCCCTTCTCGAGAGGGGTGAGGGGTGTGTTCTTACCTTGTCGTCCGAGCGGGGTCTCTTGAAAGGATCCTGCGTTACGCTCGTACAGGCTTGTCCTAAACGCATGGTCCTCTGTCGAGAGACCCTGCGTAGACTTATTTTGTCATCCAGAGCGCTAGCGAAGGATCTTCTGCGTAAAGCGCATCCGCCAAGCAAGGCGTACACTTGGTAATCGAAGAAGATTCTTCACTACGTTCTGAATGATAAAGTTATTCTACAAAAAAGCCGTCCCAACATCAGTCGGGACGGCTTTTTAATATCCTCAAGAAAGCTTATTGGCCTCTCGAAAGTAATGAACCCAGTTTGCCTTCGTATTCTTTCAGCTGGGCGTTGTATTTGTTGGTAAGATCGGTCTGGTGGTAATCTTTGGTCATAGAAGCCAGTCCGCTTAGTATCGACATCGATAACTGTACATCACGCTGCTGAATACCATCGCTGTTGTTTGCCAGCAGGTCAGCATTGTACGATAAGATGTTCAGGATGTAATCATCAATTTCGTTAGCCCATTTATTACCTAGTTTAAACTCGCCAACCTTGTAAGCGCCTTCAACAATGTAGTATTTGCGGGCTGCAACTTCGGTGTAAGGGTAAAGGTTAGGCATAACCTCGTCGTATTTCTTCAACACATTTTTAGCCAGATCTGCGTGTCCTTCCTGCACCAGGTGATCATTCAGCATAATAAACTGTTTCAGAATGATAGGGTAGAACATCGTTAACGACTCATGATCCAGGTAACGGGCATTTTTCATATTTCCCCATTTAAACTTGGTCATCATGTTGTTGTACATTTTCAGCGTGTTAGCGGCGTCTCCTGCAGCAACGGTAGTATCTGGTTTAAATGGCAACAAACGGTTAGCAAAACCTTCGTTGTAAAGGTATTTATCCATACCCATCAGGTTTTCGCTACCTACTGTAATAGCAAAGTACACCGGGCGTTTCCAGTTGTTGTGGGCCAGAATATCTATCATAGCCAGGTTATCTTTAGTAACGTAGTTAGATGGATATTTCCACTCCATTGCGGGTAAAACGCGGTCTTTATCGCTTGCAGAAATAGTTCCGTTTTTAACCAGGCTATCTGCATTTATGGTAAGCTTAAAGTTTTTGGTAGGCAGGTAGTTAGCCGTTTCGCCGCTTTGGTATTCAACTTTGGTTTCAGGGTTATCTGAAGTCATAAAGTCGAAAACCTCTTTCAATTCAACCGGAGTCGAAATGTTTTTATCATTGAAATAAAGCACATCACGTACACCAGCCTCAAATTTGTCATTTGGCATGCTGATAGGCAACGGTGCCGATTCATTCATTTTTTGCTTCATCTGGCGGATATACCAGTCGGTACCTAATAAGCTCAGGTTCACGATACGTACATCCGGACGAACGTTTTCTACTTCTTGTGCATACCACAATGGGTAAGTATCATTATCGCCATAAGTGAACAAAATGGCGTTTGGCGCGCACGACTCGAGATAGTTAGTAGCCATATCGCGCGGTGTGTATTTGGTAGATCGGTCGTGGTCGTTCCATTCCTGGTCGGCCATTAACACCGGTGCAGCCAGTAAACAAACACCGGTTGCAATATAGGCGCTGGTGGTAGCGTTTACCTTTTTGCTTAAAAACTGAGCGATAGCCAATACGCCCAAGCCAATCCAAATGGCAAAGGCATAGAAGGATCCGGCATAAGCATAGTCACGCTCACGCGGCTGGTTAGGATCCTGGTTTAGGTAAAGCACAATGGCTAAACCTGTCATAAAGAATAGTACGGCAACCACCCCGGCATCGCGTTGATTGCGCTTAAAGTGGAACCACAAGCCCAGCAAACCAATAATCAAAGGCAATGCAAACAGGCGGTTATATGAGTTGCTATGCGTAACACTGTAAGGCAATTTCTTGGCTACGTTAAGGCCGCTTATCCAGTTACCATCGGTGCCGTTGCTATCGCTTTGGCCATCCATTTCATTGGTACGGCCCACAAAGTTCCATAAGAAATAACGGGTGTACATTTGGTTAACCTGCCAGCTGAAGAAGAAGGCCAGGTTATGCACCAGCGTCGGGCTTTCCTGTTCGCCAAGGTGCAGCCATCCGCGGTAAAACTCTGGGTCGCCGCCGGCCTGGCTAAATGTGCGTGGGAAAATGGTGTTACGATCGTAGATCTGGGTGATTTTTTTACCAGCAACTTCATATTTGGTTTTACCACGACGGTAAAGGGTTTGTCCTTCAGATTGATCAACCGGTTTCGAATCAAAGTATTGGCCATACATTAAAGGCGTATCGCCATACTGGTCGCGGTTTAAGTAGCTGTTTAATGCAAAGGCATCTTCCGGATCGCTGTTGTTAAGGTTAGTGCCTGCTTTAGCGCGGATAATGATCATCACAAAAGAGCTGTAACCTAATAGGATAACAATAGTGCTCAATAACACCATGTTTAAGATATAGCGTTTGTTGCGGATGTGGATTACATACTCTAACAAAGCTACTAAAGCAATACCGGCAATTAAACCAATAATACCTGCGCTAATGCCTAGTAACAAGATAAAGCAAATAGCCGAAGCAATTATAATTGGGGTAGATGGGTTGATGGTATAATAAATGCCTAATATAATGGCAGCTAAAAGCAGGATGTAGAACACAATAGCACCGCTGCCAAAGCCAAAGCCAAGGGTGTTTACAAATAACAGATCAGAATAAGCTGCACCTTTAACAGTGTATTGGATAATGCCCCATAGTATTAAACCTAAAGCTATAACACCTAATACAAAAGACCATACCGTACCTTTTGCTGTAACCTTATCGGCACGGCGGAAGTAAATAACCAACGCTATACATGGTATAACCAATAAGTTAAGCAAGTGTACACCGATTGATAAACCCATTACATAGGCAATAAAGATCAACCATTTATCGGCGCCCGGCTCATCTGCATGGGCATCCCATTTCAATATAGCCCAGAAAACAATGGCAGTACATAAAGACGACTGCGCATAAACTTCCGACTCTACAGCCGAGAACCAGAAGGTATCTGAAAAAGTATAAGCCAAAGCGCCAACTAAACCGGCGCCTACAATAAGTATAGTATTAAGCGTGCTTACCTCTTCGCCGTATTTGGTTAATATTTTACGGGCCAACGCTGTAATACTCCAGAATAGGAATAAAATAGTGGCGCCGCTGGCCAATGCCGAACCAACGTTGGTCCAGTAGGCTACGAGGTGTATATCGCCCATAGAGAAGAGCGAAAACGCTTTACCTATCATAGTAAACAGCGGGGCACCCGGTTGGTGGGCTACCTGTAAGCGATAAATACAGGCAATGAATTCGCCGCAATCCCAAAAACTGGCCGAAGGCTCGAGAGTTAAAATGTAAGTTAACGAGGCTATCAGAAAGGTAATCCAGCCAAATAGGTTGTTGATCTTATTATAATTCATGATCGAATATACAGTATAGCTATAATTAAGCCGACGAAATTAGCAAAACTATTACGATGTTTTTTCATCATTCATCTAATCTTTAACATAATTTAACTAAGTGCGAGAGGTTTACAATTTTGATTGAAATTTTTTTTAAAAATACTTTTGAGTTTAAAAATATCGTCCTATATTTGCATTCCATTTCGGAAACGACGTTTACGGAATAAGGATTGCCTGATAGTATAATGGTAGTACGACGGTTTTTGGTACCGTTTGTCTAGGTTCGAATCCTGGTCGGGCAACAAAAAATAAGATTCGGATTTTAGTTTTTCGCTTCAGTTAACTGATTGAGAAATTGAAATCCGAATTGTTTTATCAGGGTATCTCATCGGAGATTTTTGATGAAACAAATCCGAAATTGAAACTTCGAAATTCGAAATAACAAAAGGATGCCTCAACAATTTAACCCGGTTAAACTATTCTCAGGCTCAGCTACAGTAGCGCTTGCAAACAAAATAGCAGATGCTTATGGCCGAGAATTAGGCGATGTAGTATTATCACGTTTTAGTGATGGCGAATTTCAACCGCACTTTAATGAGTCTGTAAGAGGATGTGATGTATTCCTCATCCAATCTACCGACCCCCCAACCGACAACCTGATGGAGTTACTGATGATGGTTGATGCCGCACGTCGCGCGTCGTCACATTATGTAACCGCAGTTATCCCTTACTTCGGCCTTGCGCGTCAGGACCGTAAGGATAAGCCAAGGGTGGCAATCGGCGCAAAATTGGTGGCAAACCTGTTAGTTGCGGCGGGCATCAACCGCATTATGACCATGGACCTGCACGCAGCGCAGATTCAGGGATTTTTCGACGTTCCGGTTGACCACCTGGATGCTTCGATCATATTTGTGCCTTATATTAAAAGCCTTGGGTTAGAAAACCTAACCATTGCTTCGCCCGATATGGGAGGATCATACAGGGCGCGTACCTTTGCCAAGTTTTTTAACGCAGAGGTTGTAATTTGTGATAAACGCCGTAAGCGCGCCAATGAAATTGAGTCGATGACCATTATTGGTGATGTAACCGGCCAGGATATAGTGCTGATAGATGATATATGCGATACCGCCGGAACGCTTTCTAAAGCAGCCGGTTTAATTATGGAGCGCGGTGCAAAAAGTGTTAGAGCCGTTTGTACGCACCCATTATTATCGGGCAAAGCATATGAAACGATAGAGAATTCGGCTTTAACAGAATTGATCGTAACAGATACAATTGCGCTAAAGCAGCCAAGCGAAAAGATTCGCGTGTTATCAACAGCAGATTTGTTTGCGAGCGCTATAATGAACGTGAACGAACATGGCTCGATAAGCCAGTTGTTTAAGGTAGATTAATTTTAGTTCATAGCCTATGGCTTATAGATCATAGTAGCTACGGACCATATAACGATAATAAATTCACTGGGGAGATCAGAAGCTGGTAAGTTTGCCATGAACCATGATCTATAAACCATGAATTATTGACAATTAAATAAATAAAAAAATGAATTCAGTTGCTATTAGCGGTTCTCCAAGAGAGAACGTAGGGAAACGCGATGCCAAAGAGCTGCGCTACCAGGGTTTGGTACCTGCAGTACTTTACGGAGGTGCTACACAAACTCACTTTGCAGTATCTATTGCTGACATGAAGCCAGTAATCTTTACTCCGGAAGTTAACTTTATCGATATCACTGTTGGTGGTGTTACTACTTCAGCTATCATTAAAGATCTGCAGTTCCATCCATTAACAGAACAACTTTTACACGTTGACTTCTTACAATTAGATCCTGCAAAACCAGTTACTATCGAAATTCCAATCCGTTTAACCGGTACTTCACCAGGTGTTAAAATGGGTGGTAAATTGGTACAAAAATTACGTAAGCTGCGTGTTAAAGCTTTACCTAAAGATCACATCAACAACATTGATGTTAGCATCGAAGGTTTAGAAGTTGGTAAATCAGTACGTGTTGGCGAAATTAAAGTTGCTAACCTTACTATCACCAATGCTGCTGAAGATACTATCGTATCTGTAACTACTTCACGTGCATTACGTCAGGCAGAGCAAGAAGCAAACAAAAAATAATTTGATATGATTGCGCCGCTTTCGGTGTGATTACACAGATTTGGAACAGCGATGAGATTTTCTTATCGCTGTTTTTTTATAGTTTTGGTTTCGATAAATAGTGTCATTGCGAGCTAGCCCCTCTAAATCTCCCCCGGAAGGGGAGACTTTTTATAGGCCCTCTCCTCCGGAGAGGGTTGGGTGAGGCCGAAGCGTGCAATGATGATTGTGATTATAATAAGTTGACAGTTTAATTCCCCCTTTAGGGGCTAGGGGTATGAAATATCTAATAGTAGGTTTAGGCAACATCGGGCCGGAGTATGCAGATACACGGCATAATATCGGCTTTATGATATTAGACGAGCTGGCTAAGCAAGAGGGTTTAAAGTTTTATAACATGCGCCATGCATACTATACAGAGTATAGTTACAAAGGGCGGATGTTGCATTTAATAAAACCTACCACGTATATGAACCTCAGTGGCAAAGCCCTTAATCACTGGATGAAAGAGCTTAAAATTCCGCAAGAAAACGTGTTGGTTTTAGTGGATGATATCGCCCTGCCATTAGGTACCCTGCGCCTTAAACCCAAAGGCAGTGCCGCAGGCCACAATGGTTTAAAACATATTGAACAGGTGCTTGGCAATAATAACTACGCGCGCCTGCGTTTCGGCGTTAGCGATAACTACCCTAAAGGCCGCCAGGTTGATTATGTACTAAGTGGTTTTGACGATGACGAAAAACCTGAACTCCCAGCTCTGATCGACCGTTCTATCGAAATGATCAAAGCCTTTGCCACCATTGGCACCGAACTCACCATGACCAAGTTTAATAAGTAATTATTTAACAAAACTTTAACTATTTTTTTAGTTAAAAAATGTTAAATCATTTTAGCGTAGGGGTAAATTAGGTTATAATTGTAGTAAAGTATATCGCATTACTTAACCCAACCTAATGAAAAACGTCCTGTCACTATTAGCATTGCTATGCATTGCTGCAACCAGTTATGCTCAAACCGCTACGCAAACCATAAAGGGTGTTGTTTTAGATTCGCTAAAAAAACAGCCGATGGGGTACGTAACCGTTGCCCTACGCCATACCAAAACCAACTTGCCGGTAAAAAGCATGCTAAGCAAGGATAATGGTACTTTCGAGTTTAGCAATCTCCCATTAAAATCATATCAGTTAGTACTGGCCTCAGTTGGCTTTAAAAATAAGGTGATCGATATCGATAGCACCAAAAAGCAGATCAACCTTGGCGATATCCTGATGGCTGCTTCAACCAGCGATCTGAAAGAAGTGAGCGTAACCGCGGTTCGCCCAATTGTAAAGCAGGAAGTTGATCGCATAGCTTATGATGTACAGGCCGACCCATCGAACAAAGTGGAAACCGCGCTCGACATGATGCGCAAGGTGCCCCTAGTATCTGTAGACGCATCGGACAATATCAAACTAAAAGGTAACACCGATTATAAGATCCTCATTAACGGTAAACCGTCATCGCTGGTGGCCAGAAATCCATCAGATGTATTGAAGGCTATGCCCGCCAGCAACATCGAAAAAATTGAAGTGATCACTACGCCACCGGCCAAATATGAGGCTGAAGGTTTGGCCGGTATCATCAATATCATCACTAAAAAGAATGCCGACCAGGGCTATAACGGTAGCTGGACAACTCGTTATAATACCGTTTGGGGCTTGGGTTCTAACTTAAATGCTACGGTTAAACAAGGTAAATTTGGTCTGAACGGTTACATAGGTTTTAACAGGCAAAACAAGCAAACCACTCAGTTTGGCAATACAACTAATACCATTATTCCGGTTGTATCTTCTTTACAACAAACAGGTACCAATTATCGCGACGGTGGCCGTAACAATTATGGCAGTGCCGAATTGAGCTATGAGATAGACACCTTGAACCTCCTTACAGGTAATATCGAATCTTATACCTATAAGTTTAATCAACACAGCGAGCAAAACTCGGGTCAGTACGATGCCGAAGATGTTATTCAGCAAGGTTACCGTTTAGCCAATGCCAGCAGTGGTAACTATCACGGTACAGATTTGGGGCTAAACTATCAGTTGGGTTTTAAACATAATAAAGAGCAGTTACTAACCATGTCGTACAAATACTCATCAAACGGTAGTACGCAAGATGCTGCTAATATTTTTACCGAACGTTTTAACTACGGTTTGCCTAACTATAATCAATACAATAATTCGGGTACACACGAGCATACCATGCAGGTAGATTATGTGCAACCCGTAAAAAAGGTAACCATTGAAGCAGGGGGTAAGGCTATTTTGAGAAAGAACTTCAGCGATTTTACTAGCGATACGCTAAGTTCTATCACCAACCAGTATGTTAATAATAGCCTGCAAACCAATAATTTCGATTACCAGCAAAATGTTTATAGCGCCTACAACTCGTACCAGGTTAAATGGACAAAATGGACTTTGAAAGCCGGATTGCGTTTAGAGCATACTAATGTAGATGCCCACTTTACTTCAATAGGCAGCGTAGCAACGCAAGACTATAATAACTTTATTCCATCGGTATCCATCCAACGCCAGTTAAAAAGCAGCAGCATTAATTTCGGGTTCTCAAACCGTATCTCGAGGCCAAATATCTGGCAGTTAAATCCTTTTGTTGATGCATCTAACCCTAAGTACATTAATGTAGGTAACCCCGCACTACGCCCGGTTGTTAACCATAGCTTCGAGTTAAACTATAGCAATTTTGCCAAAGGCTCTATTACCGCTGGTATCAGTTATTCATATGCTAATAATACCATTCAGAGTGTAACCACTATCAGGCCGGATACCGTGAGCGTAACTACTTACGAAAACGTTGGGCAAAATAAAAGATTGGGCGGAAACCTTAATATTAACTATCCCATCACTAAAAAACTGAACCTTAACATCAACTCACAATTGGTTTATGTTTGGTTAAAAGGTACAGCCAACAATATTTTCTACAGCCATAAAGGTATTCAAGGATACATCTTCGGTAACGCGGGTTATAAGTTCGAGAAAGGCTGGCGCGTTGGGGTTGATGGTGGCGTGGATAGCCGCTACGTATTATTGCAGGGTAAGGATAATTATTGGGCAGGCGGATCTTTCAGTGCTTCTAAAGATTTCCTGAAAGAGAAGGCTAATATTGGTATCTACGTTAGCAACCCATGGAAAAAATACCGTACCAACGATAGCTATAACCGTACCAACGAATTTGAGCAAACCAGCTATAACCAAAACTACTATCGCAACATTGGCTTTAACTTCACTTATAAGTTCGGCCGTTTGAATAGCCAGATTAAAAAGAACCAGCGTGGTATTGAAAATGACGATAGCAGTGGTAACCGTGGCGGAAATCATTAATTTTGCTGCATGAAAGTATACGGTATCACCAATTGCAATACAGTAAAAAAAGCGCTCGACTGGTTAAAAGCCAACAATGTAGCTTACGAGTTTCAAGACTTTAAGAAATTGGGTGTTAGTGCCGACAAACTACAAGAGTGGAACCAGAAGGTTGGCTACGAGAAGTTTTTAAATAAGCAGGGCCTTACCTGGAAGCAACTTGACACGGCGGTTAAAGAAAGCGTAAAGGGCGAAGCAGAAGCCTTGCCATTATTACAGCAAAAAACCAGCATGATTAAAAGGCCGGTAATAGAGGATAACGGATTTTTATACTTTGGTTTTGACGAAAATGCTTATAAACAGCACTTTTTGAAATAAAGTAATTTATAAAGTGGTTTTTCGTTATACTTTTGCTTTTGGCAATTGTATAACCTGCTGACCATTTTTAATGAGATATTCTTTTTTGACCGGCCTATGGCTTGTCTTTTTTTCTGGTATTACTATTTGTAGCGCTCAGCAGGTAATCAATCAGCCCGAGTTGTCGAAGTTTGACAACACCGAACTCTTTAACCCGGTATTTTACACCCATAACGGTAACGAATACCGGGCTGCCAATGGCGAACCAGGCCCGCTGTACTGGCAAAACCGCGCCGACTATCAGCTAGCTGCCCGCCTTAACGATAAAACCAACGAAATTACCGGAACAGAGGTGCTTACGTATACCAACAACAGTCCGCAAAAAATGGACTTCTTGTGGATGTATGTAGAGCAAAACCTCTATCAAAAAGGCTCGCGCGGCGAAGCAATGGAATCGCCCATGGGCAGTCGCAACCACTCTAAAGGCGAAGCCTACGGCGGATACAACATTCAATCGGTTACTATAAATAATACGCCTGTTAAGTATCAGATTATTGATACCCGCATGCAGGTTTTTTTGCCATCGGCATTGACGGCCAAAGGGGGAAAGGTGTCCCTTAAAGTAACTTATTCGTTTACCATTCCTTATTATGGATCCGATCGGACCGGCATAGCTGAAACCCGTAACGGTAAAATATTTACTGTTGGGCAATGGTACCCGCGCATATGTGTGTATGACGATGTGATGGGTTGGAATACCGTCCCCTATAACGGGCCTAGTGAGTTTTACCTCGAGTACGGCGACTTTGACGTGAGCATCACCGCACCGGCAAACCACATTGTGGTAGCGTCGGGCCAATTGCAAAATCCCGAAGAAGTTTATACCCCGCTACAACAACAACGCTGGGCAGAGGCGGCTACGAGCGATAAAGCGGTAATGATCCGCACCTCGTCCGAAGTTAAAAGTGCCGCTTCAAGGCCGGCCGGAAAGCCGGAGCTTACCTGGCATTATAAGATCACTAATTCGCGCGATGCAGCCTGGGCTTCATCAGCTTCATTTATTGTTGATGCCGCCAAAATGGATTTGCCCGGTGGTAAAAAGGCTATAGCCATGTCGGCCTACCCCACAGAAAGCAAGGGTGGCAACGGGTGGGAGCGTTCTACCGAGTATGTTAAAAAGTCTATCGAATATAATTCGGCAAAATGGTTTCCTTATCCTTACCCTGTTGCGGTAGCTGTTGCCGGCGCTGTAGGTGGTATGGAGTATCCGGGTATTGTGTTTTGTGCATTTGAGGCTAAAGGCCAACCGCTTTGGGAGGTTAACGACCACGAGTTTGGCCATACCTGGTTCCCGATGATAGTAGGATCTAACGAACGTTTATACGGCTGGATGGATGAGGGCTTTAATACTTTTATCAATGGCCTCTCAACCCGCGACTTTAATAACGGCGAATATAAGGAGGCCGTAAAGCCACTCGACTGGACCACTAATCAAGCAATGCACCTGCTAAATCCCGAAATGGAGCAGGTGATGAATACGCCCGATAATATCAGGGAAATAAACAACGGCACGCTTTTGTACGAAAAGCCTGCCGAAGCACTTAACATTTTGCGCAACCAGATCCTCGGCCCGGAGCGGTTTGACCTGGCTTTTAAAACTTACATAGAACGCTGGGCATACAAACACCCAACCCCCGATGATTTTTTCCGTACGATGGAAAACGTATCTGGCGAAAACCTTAACTGGTTTTGGCGCGAGTGGTTCTTAAACAACTGGCAACTGGATGTAGCGGTTACCTCAGTGCGATACGTGGATGATAATCCTGCCAAGGGCGCTTTGATCACCCTGGATAACCTGGATAAGATGGCCTTGCCGGTAATACTGGACGTAAAAACTATGAGCGGGAAAGTAACCCGTGTAAAGCTGCCGGTGGAGATTTGGTCTACCGGAAGCAGGTGGACATTTAAGTTTCCGGGTAAGGAAGAAATAGCAACAGTAACTTACGACCCAGAGCACGTTTTCCCGGATTATAACACGGACAATAATACCTGGAAGCGATAATGTGTTTTCTTTGACAAATAAGTAACTTACAGGTGCAATTTTAACATTTTAGGCTAAAACCTTAAATGTTAAAATAAAGTTATACCTGTATATTTACCGCTATGAAGTCTATCTTATCCGCTATTTTATTTTGCTTATTCATAAGCGCATCATCATACGCACAAACCCTGCGCGGCACGGTGTCCGAAACTGGTACCAATATTAAGCTGCAGGATGTGTTTATTAAAAATACCGCCAACAAACAATTGGCGCTGTCAGAAAAAGGGGGCAAGTTTAGCATTCCTGCCCAGGTGGGTAATATTATCGTATTTTCTTCGCCAGGTTATATTTCCGATACCTTATATGTAACTGATCTGAAGACCCGAAATGTTCAATTAGCTTTGCAATCTATCGCATTGCGGGAGGTAAGTATCAAATCGACCAATAAGTTCGATCCGCATACCGAATATCCAGAGGTTTATGAACGAAGCAAAGTATATGCACTTTCGCCAAGCACCTGGTTTAGTAAAGAGGGTAAAGATGCCCGCCGACTTAAAAAATACTTTCAACACGAAGCTGAAGAACGCGCTGTCGATTCAGCATTTAATATAGCCTACGTTGGTAGCCTGGTGCCGCTTAAAGGCCAGCAACTCGAAGACTTTATGACCGTTTACCGCCCAACCTATGCTTTCTTAAGAAACAATGCCGGCGAAAGCATGGCTGTTTACGTGAACGACAGCTACAAAAAATGGATGGCCCTGCCTCCGGATCAGCGCAAAGTACAGCATTTGACAACGCCGGAATCGAATTAGAATCAAGAGGCAAGAATCAAGAAATACAAATAAAGGCTGCAGAGTAATCGCAGCCTTTATTTGTTTATCAATCATTTTCTATATTTAACCATACTCTTTAACCTCATACATTTTGCATTTTCCGGTAGATATCACCATAGGTAAGGCACACATTCCGGTACACTTTGTTTGCGAGACTTTGGCCTATGCAATTGGCTATCGTTATTATACCTATCTGCGTAGGCGAAGTCACGATTCTATTAGTGATAACAGCCGTATGGTTATTTTTGTGGGGGCTGCATTGGGAGGTTTTTTAGGCTCGCATATTTTAGGCGTATTAGAAAAGCCAGATATACTTAGCCAGATGGATTGGGTGTATTTTATGGGTAACACTACCATTGTAGGCGGTTTGTTAGGAGGATTGATCGGGGTAGAATTGGTGAAGAAGCTTATCGGCGTTACAAAATCGTCTGGCGATATTATGGTTTATCCGCTCATATTAGCCATGATAATTGGGCGAACAGGTTGCTTTTTAGCAGGTTTGCAAGACGGTACTTATGGCGTTGCCACATCTCTACCCTGGGGTGTAGATTTTGGCGACGGCATATATCGACATCCTACTAATTTATACGAAATACTATTTTGGCTCTTATTGTGGCTTATACTATTAAATACAGAACGGCGGCATCAATTTGCAGATGGATATAGGTTTAAGCTGCTTATGATCAGCTACCTGTTGTTCCGCTTTGCAGATGAGTTTATAAAGCCCGATTATTTTTTCAATTTTGGGTTGTCATCTATTCAATTGGCCTGTATTGCCGGAATTTTGTACTATTATAAAGTATTTACCTATCCTTCAAAAATAATCACAACCCATGCCCGAACGTCCGTACATTTATTATGATTTTACAATAAGCATTTGCTCAACTTGTTTAAGACGGGTTGATGCCAAGATTGTATTTGAAGATGGCAAAGTATATATGCTTAAAACCTGCAGGTTACACGGTTTCGAAAAGGTGCTTATCGCCACAGATATCGAATATTATAAAAACTGCCGTAACTATGCCAAGCGCAGCGAAATGCCGTTGAAGTTTAATAAAGAAACGCATTATGGTTGCCCTTACGATTGTGGGCTTTGCCGCGATCATGAGCAACACTCTTGTTTAACCGTAATAGAAGTTACCGATCGTTGTAATCTGGCATGCCCCACCTGTTACGCAATGTCTTCACCCCATTACGGACGGCATAGAACATTAGAGGAGATTGAGCAAATGCTGGATGTAATTGTAGCCAACGAAGGTGAACCCGACGTAGTGCAAATAAGCGGCGGCGAACCAACAGTGCATCCCCAATTTTTTGAAATACTCGATATCGCCAAACGCAAGCCCATTAAGCACCTAATGCTAAATACTAATGGCATACGTATAGCTAAAGACGAAGCGTTTGTAAAGCGGCTTGCATCTTACATGCCCGATTTTGAAATTTATCTTCAGTTTGATTCGTTTAAAAAAGAAGCTCTCGAACAATTGAGGGGCGAAGATCTGCGTGAGGTAAGAATAAAAGCAATTGAAAACCTTAATAAGTATAATTTATCTACTACACTGGTAGTTACCCTCCAAAAAGGTCTTAATACAGACGAGATAGGGAAGATTATAGAATACGGGCTAAAGCAGCGTTGCGTTAGAGGTGTCACCTTGCAGCCAACGCAACAGGCAGGCCGCCTCGAAAATTTTAACCCAGAGACCGACCGCTACACTATGACGGAAGTGCGTAGCGCTATTTTAGAGCAAACCAATATTTTTACGCCCGAAGATCTGCTTCCGGTTCCTTGTAATCCGGATGCGCTGGTAATGGGATACGCTCTAAAAATAGGCAGCAAGGTTTTCCCGCTTACCCGGATGATAGATCCTAACGATCTGTTGGATAATTCACGAAATACCATTGTGTATGAACAGGATGAAACGTTGAAAATGCATTTACTGCACATGTTTAGTACTGGTAACTCCGTTGATGTTGCCAAAGAGCATCTGCACTCTATTATGTGCTGTTTGCCCGAAATTGATGCACCTGGCTTAAGCTATGACAATTTATTCAGGGTGATTATCATGAACTTTATTGATGCCCAAAACTTTGACGTACGGGCTATTAAGAAGTCGTGCGTGCATATCGTAAATAAAGACATGAGCATAATCCCATTTGAAACCATGAATATGTTTTACAGGGATGATAAAGCTGAATATTTGGAAATGCTAAGAAATGAGATTTCTATATGAGTGAACAGGAAAAATATAAAAAGCCATATAGCGAAGTAACCATATTAGGGGTTAACCTTGCAATATTTGCGTTGTACACCATATTGGGTGTATTGGGAAAGGAAGATGCACTTATCGCTTCTTTTTTTGCGGCGGTTATTCATTTTGTGATATGTACAATTATGGCGATTGTAGCACGCAGATGGGTTTGGTTTTTAGCTGGGGTGCTGATATTGATTATTGGTTTCGGAACTTGCGTAAACACTTTAAAAATCTAATAAATTAATACCCTTAATAGTAAATTGATCAATTTACTATTAAGGGTATACAGGCATTATTTAATACCGTTCCTCTTTCCCAACCGGCAAATCCCTGCGCGACCACTCGCTCCATGAGCCTACGTAAAGTTTGGCACCAGGTAAGCCGGCATGCTCCAGGGCAAGCAGCGTGTGGCAGGCGGTAACGCCAGAGCCGCAGTGAACGATGGTATCTTCGGGTTTAACATTACCTAATGAGTTTTTATAAGCAGCCTGTAGTTCTTCTGCCGAACGGTATTTGCCCGACGCGTCAAGATTGGAAGCAAAGGGCACATTTATAGCGCCCGGTATATGGCCGGCAACTGAATCTATCGGCTCGGTTTGGCCGAGGTAGCGTGGGTTCTCGCGTACGTCTATTACTAAACGGGCATCATCATGGGCGGCTTTGCCAACCTCGTCGATATCTACAGTGCCGCTAAATTCAAGCGGAACAGGGTAGGGTTGTGCGGCTGGTTGCGGAACAACCACATCCGTGCTCAAAGCAACGCCGTGATTTATGGCAGCTTGCAAGCCGCCATTTAATACCTGTACCTGTTGGTGCCCGATAGCTTTAAGCATCCACCATAAACGGGCAGCGCTGTTTGCACCAGCTTTATCGTCATATACTACTATATGCGTTTCGGGCGTAATGCCTAAACGGGTAAGCAGGCCAGCAAAGGCTTCGGGGCTCGGTAAGGGATGGCGGCCGCCGTTGGCTGCATTTTCGGGCACATTGGCCAGGTCGCGGTCCAGTTCTACAAAGAGGGCACCATCAAGGTGGCCTGCCAGGTAACGGTCGTAAGCCCCGGCGAAGCCGCGGGCATCGAGTATGATCAGATTGCTTTTGTCTGCCAAAAGCAGATCGTTGATTTCAATAAGTGGAGACATAAACAAATATATAAATTAGTCAATAGTCATTTAACCGGATTATGTTTTACACTGCACCATCCCTCGTAGGGCGTTGCTGAGAAGTGAACGTGAAATATTTCGATCGCTTTGTCACCCGTTTTGGTTATTCCTATTTAAATGATTGTGGTTAACTTAGATACAAACTTCATTTAATGAAACGCCTCATTCTTATCGTTTTTATTGCTATAGTTCATTTTGCCCAGGCGCAGCAGCAACACCCGCGCGCCATGGTAGACTACGACTTCATTTTCGACCGGCCCTTCACCACCTGCGAAAAGAAATGGGTGATATTCCCTAAAGCAGCTGATGCTAAAAACTATGCCTTTGGATATATTTACATGGATGAGCAAGCAGGGTTTACTTTCCGTTTGCAAGGCGCCTTTTATATAGACGAGGATAAGAACTTTATATTGGATAGCGCTGCCACGCCTAAGAATAGTATTACAAACTATCGCCTGGAGTCAAATACAAGGTTGGTGGCATTGGTGCCGCTCATTCATTACGCCCAGCTCAAAATTACGGCCGAGCCCGAATGGGTGAAAAGCTATTATACGATCTCGCACGATGAAGCTTATCGTGATTTCAGGAGGGGTTTTAACTTTAATGCAGCCCGCCAGTGCGACAGTGCGTTGGTTTATCTCGAAAAGGTTTATCAGAAAAATCCCAACTACAGCGGGCTTACGTTCGAGTTTGTTTACGCCTGCAATGAGCTTAATCAATACGACCGGAGCATAACGATACTGCAAGAGGCTATAAAGAACGAGCCCGATAATGGCATGTTTTACCGCGAGCTGGGTTACGCTTATCTTGGCAAAAAAGATTACGACGATGCGATTACCACCTACCAAAAAGGTATAGATGTTTTAGGCGATAAAGCCGATTCGCAGAAGAGCGAAATGGCTATTAACCTGGCACAGGTTTACAAATTTAAAGGAGAGACTGACTCATACCAGGAGTGGGGTAAAAAAGCAAAACTATGGGCGCCGCTTAATTCAGCAGTTTATAAGCATATCGTAAGTCTGGGATTTTAGTCCGAAGTTCGTTCCTGGTATAATAACGGCTATGGGGCAGCGGTGCTTAATTTCACAATAACTTAATAACACAATAACCTCCTCCTAACAAAATCATAACTACCACAGCTACTGCATAATGGCAGTTTTTTGCTTTATTGCGAGGCTAACTCGCAGTTGCTGGCCTGTTTAAGAAAAAAACTTTCACGAACCTCTTGAAAATCAGAAAATAAGTGCGTACTTTTGCAGTCCTTAAAATAAGGATAAAACTGTAAATATTAAAAGGAAGAAATGCCTACTATTCAGCAATTAGTTAGAAAAGGTAGAGTAGCTCTGGTTGACAAGAGTAAGTCACCAGCGTTGGACAGCTGTCCACAGCGAAGAGGCGTGTGTACCCGTGTATACACCACTACCCCTAAGAAACCAAACTCAGCAATGCGTAAAGTTGCGCGTGTACGTTTAACCAATGGTAAAGAGGTGAATGCCTACATCCCAGGTGAAGGTCACAACTTACAAGAGCACTCAATCGTGTTAATCCGCGGTGGCAGGGTTAAAGATTTACCAGGTGTACGTTACCACATCATCCGTGGTGCATTAGATACATCAGGTGTAAACGGCCGTAACCAACGTCGTTCTAAATATGGTACTAAACGTCCTAAACCAGGTCAGGCAGCTGCTGCACCTGCAAAAGGTAAAAAGAAATAATTAAAGGGGGATAGTAACAATGAGAAAGTCAAAACCAAAAAAGAGAATCCTTCTTCCTGATCCAAAATTCAATGATGTTTTGGTAACCAGGTTCGTAAATAACATGATGTATGATGGTAAAAAATCTACCGCATACAGCATTTTCTATAACGCTGTTGAGATAGTTGAGAAAAAAACTAACGAAAACGGTTTAGAAACTTGGAAAAAAGCATTAAACAATGTTATGCCGGCTGTTGAGGTTAAATCTCGCCGTGTGGGTGGTGCTAACTTCCAGGTTCCAACAGAAGTTCGTCCTGAGCGTAAAGTAGCTTTAGGCATGAAATGGTTAATCAGCTACTCACGTCGTCGTGGTGAAAAAACCATGATGGAGAAATTAGCTGGCGAGATCATCTCTGCTGCTAAAGGCGAGGGTGCTGCCGTTAAGAAAAAAGAAGATACGCACAAAATGGCTGAAGCCAACAAAGCGTTCTCACACTTCCGTTTCTAAGAAAAATTAAGTTATAGGTTATTAAGTTATTGGGTTATCTAAGTAGCTCAATAACTTATAACTCAATAACTCAATAACAAAAAAAGACATGTCAAGAGATCTTAAATATACAAGAAACATAGGTATTGCCGCTCACATTGATGCTGGTAAAACCACTACAACCGAGCGTATCCTTTACTATGCTGGTGTGAGCCACAAAATTGGTGAGGTACACGAAGGTGCTGCTACTATGGACTGGATGGCGCAGGAGCAAGAGCGTGGTATTACCATTACCTCTGCTGCAACTACCGTATTCTGGAACTACCGTGGTAACAAATACCAGGTAAACGTAATTGACACCCCGGGCCACGTGGACTTTACCGTTGAGGTAAACCGTTCGTTACGTGTACTGGATGGTCTGGTTTTCCTTTTCTCGGCTGTTGACGGTGTTGAGCCTCAGTCAGAAACTAACTGGCGTTTGGCTAACAACTACAACGTACCTCGTATCGGTTTCGTTAACAAAATGGACCGTTCTGGTGCCGATTTCTTAAAAGTTGTTAAGCAAGTACGTGATATGCTGGGCAGCCACGCTGTACCATTGCAAATCCCTATCGGTGCTGAAGATGGCTTTAAAGGTGTGGTTGATTTGATCAACTTCCGTGGTGTGGTTTGGAATGAGCACGATAAAGGTATGACCTTTACTGAAGTGCCTATCCCTGATGATTTGGTTGACGAAGCTAACGAGTGGAGAGAAAAATTACTTGAAGCTGTTGCTGAGTTTGACGATACATTAATGGAGAAATTCTTTGATGATCCAACTACCATCACTGAGCGCGAAGTATTAGATGCATTACGTCAGGCTACTTTAGCAGGTAAAATCGTTCCGATGACTTGCGGTTCATCTTTCAAAAACAAAGGTGTACAAACCATGCTTGATTATGTAATGGAGTTATTGCCTTCACCTATGGATTCAAAAGGTGTTGTTGGTACTAACCCTAACACTGGCGAAGAAGTTATTGTTAAACCGGATGTTAAAGAGCCATTTGCAGCGTTAGCATTTAAAATTGCTACCGACCCATTCGTAGGTCGCTTATGCTTTATCCGTGTTTACTCTGGTAACCTGGATGCTGGTTCATATGTACACAACATGCGTTCTGACAATAAAGAGCGTATCTCTCGTATATTCCAAATGCACGCTAACAAGCAAAACCCAATTCCTAACGTAGGTGCTGGTGATATTGCTGCGGTAGTGGGCTTTAAAGATATCAAAACTGGTGATACCCTTTGCGACGAAAAACACCCAATCGTGTTAGAGTCAATGGTATTTCCTGAGCCGGTTATCGGTTTGGCAATTGAGCCTAAAACTCAGGCCGATGTTGATAAATTAGGTTTAGCTTTAGGTAAATTAGCTGAAGAGGATCCAACCTTCCGTGTAAACTCTGACGAAGAGACCGGCCAAACTGTAATTTCAGGTATGGGCGAGCTTCACTTAGATATCATCATGGACCGCTTAAAACGTGAGTTTAAAGTAGAGGTTAACCAAGGTGCTCCACAAGTAGCTTACAAAGAGTCTATCACCGGTACTACTCAACACCGCGAAACTTACAAGAAACAAACTGGTGGTCGTGGTAAATTTGCTGATATCCAAATCGTTGTTTCTCCTGCTGATGAAGGTAAAGAAGGTTTACAATTCGTAAACGAAATCACTGGTGGTTCAATCCCTCGTGAGTTTATCCCATCTGTAGAGAAAGGTTTTGCAGCTTCAATGTCAAACGGTGTATTAGCTGGTTACCCATTAACTAACTTAAAAGTTAGATTAATTGATGGTTCATTCCACGCTGTCGATTCAGATGCGTTATCTTTCGAGATCGCTGCTAAATCTGCATACCGCGAGGCATTGCCAAAATGTAAACCAGTATTGTTAGAGCCGATCATGAAAATCGAGATCCTTACCCCAGAAGAAAACATGGGTGATGTTATCGGTGACATGAACCGTCGTCGTGGCCAGCTTTTAGGTATGGACACTCGTAACGGTGCGCAGGTTATTAAAGCAACAGTGCCACTTTCAGAGATGTTTGGTTACGTAACTCAATTACGTACTATCACTTCTGGCCGTGCAACTTCAACTATGGAGTTTGATCACTATGCTGAAGCACCTCGTAACGTACAAGACGAAGTTGTTGCTAAAGCAAAAGGCAGAGTTAAAGGCGCTATTGCGTAATTATAAAGTTTAAGGTTACTGAGTTATCAGGTTATTAAGTTAATCGTAACTCAGTAACTTAATAACTCAATAACAAATAAACCAACTGTCGGTAATAAATAGCTCTTACCGGCGGTTATAAAACAAACAAAATGAGCCAAAGAATCAGAATTAAACTGAAATCTTACGATTACAACCTGGTTGACAAATCAGCTGAGAAAATCGTTAAGACAGTAAAGCCAACCGGCGCTGTAGTTAGCGGTCCGCTTCCTTTACCTACTGAAAAGAAAATCTTTACAGTATTACGTTCTCCGCACGTAAACAAAAAAGCGCGTGAGCAATTTCAACTTTGCTCATACAAGCGTTTATTAGACATCTACAGTTCTAACTCTAAAACTGTTGATGCTTTAATGAAACTTGAGCTTCCAAGTGGTGTTGAAGTAGAGATCAAAGTGTGATAGTACCGGAAGATCCGATATTACAAAGGCTGCCTTGCAAAAGGTGGCCTTTGTTGTTTTGAGCGAACTTGTCATTCTGAACGATATTGAAGAATCCTCTTCGATACGCATGTCTACTTGACTGAAGCAGAAAATTCCTCGTACTTCGGAATGACAGAATGGGAGGAAGACATTCGTGGCATCGTCAGTAATCCTCACCGCTATCCCTGTTCTCCAGAAAATTTAACCATAAACCTTCCAATTCGTCAACTAACTCTGGTTTAATGGATATACCAGAAGCCTGGGGCGTCCAGGTTTGTAAGGCTAGGTTACCGGTTTTTAAAATATCCAGGGTGAGAATCCGTTCTTCATCGGGATTAAGTAACACGTCGAGCGTTACAGCCACGCGGTAATAATGCCGGCCATTGCGGTAAGCCAGGTAAGGTTCGGAGGCTACATAGCCCGACGCAAATATGCCTTTAGGTTCAATACCAACCCTCACAATATAGGCCCTGTCGCCAATCTGTATGGTTTTATGGCTGGCTACGCTCCAATCTTCTTCCAGCTTGCCGGTGGCTGCAAGGGTTTTAATGTCATCATTAATATCTTCCAATTTAAATTTGATGGGGTTCCACCCAAAAAGAAAGGCTTTCATTTATTCTATAGCTGCGTTTTCAATAATAATCATTTTCTTAGCTAAAAGTTCGAGCCGACTAATTACTCACCCGTTCATCAACGAACAGCTGTTGTATCAAAACCGTACACTAGTTTCATAGACTAAACATTTAAATATTTGATTATAAGGTAATTATATATGTGGTATTGTCTTGGCTTTTAATTACTATCATTTTAAGCGCACAATTATTTAACCTTAATAAACCATGCTGAAAAATTACTTCAAAATAGCCTGGCGTAACCTTATTAAAAATAAGATTTACTCATCTATTAATATCCTGGGTTTGGCTCTAGGCATGGCCGTTGCCATTTTAATTGGATTGTGGATCTGGGATGAATTGTCTTTTGATCACTATCATCAAAATCACGACCGGGTGGGCCAGGTTATGGTTACCCAAACTTTCGACGGGCGTACCACTACGGGGCAATCGATGTCGTTACCTGTTGCTCCTGAGCTGAAAAATAAATACCCGGCAGACTTTAAATACATAAGCCATGCTTCGTGGAACGAAACCTTAATAATAGGTTCGGGTGAAAACAAAGTGTCGCAAAAGGGCATGTGGGTAGAGGCTGATTTTCCTAAAATGTTGACGCTTAAAATGGTGCAGGGAAATCTTGATGCGTTAAAAGATCCGTCATCTGTTCTGTTAACACAATCTGCTGCAAAAGCGTTGTTTGGAAATACTAACCCCATGGGGAAAACTGTGCGGCTTAATAATAAAATGGATTTGAAAGTAGCGGGTGTATATGAAAACCCACCGCGAAATTCTACTTTCAATGATGTGGATATGTTTCTTTCGTGGGATAAACTGGTAGGTTCTGATCCCTATTTTAAAAGAGCAGAAACAAATTGGGGCGATCACAGTACACAATTGTTCGTTCAGTTAAGCGACCATGCCGACTTTGATAAAGTAACTGCTAAAATAAGGGCTCTTTCGCACGATCATTTTAAAGAAGGTAATGAATGGCTGCTGGTGCATCCGATGGATAAATGGCACTTGTATAGCCATTTTGAAGAGGGCAAATTAGTTGGCGGGAGAATCCAGTACGTGTGGTTATTTGGTATTATAGGCGTTTTTGTATTGTTACTGGCTTGCATTAACTTCATGAACCTTAGCACAGCGCGATCAGAAAAGCGCGCCAAAGAGGTGGGCATCCGTAAAGCTATAGGGTCGGTACGCCAGCAATTGATTGCGCAGTTTTTAAGCGAATCTGTTATGATGGCATTGATCGCTTTTGTTTTCGCGATGATTATCGTAATGCTGTTTTTGCCGATGTTTAACAACCTCGCCAATAAGCAAATGATGTTTCCGTGGGAGAATGGCCCTTTTTGGCTGCTATGCCTTGCATTTTCTTTACTTACGGGGATAGTATCAGGGAGTTACCCGGCTTTTTATTTGTCGGGTTTTAATACAGTTAAGGTATTAAAGGGGACGTTTAAAACAGGAAGATTTGCTGCCCTGCCGCGTAAGGTATTGGTGGTAATACAGTTTACGGTTTCGGTTACACTAATTATTGGGACTATTATTGTCTTTAAGCAAATTCAGTTTGCTAAAAACAGACCGGTAGGCTATACCCGCGAAGGCCTAATTACCATTGATGTAAACACACCAGATTTGAAAGGACATTATGATGCGCTACGGGGCGACCTGCTTAAAACAGGTGCCTTAGAAAATATGTCCGAGTCATCGAGCCCGTCAACAGATATCTGGAGCAATCAGATAGGCTTTGATTGGAAAGGCAAGAATCCATCTACCAACCCCATATTTGGTATTGTGGCCGTAACGCATGATTATGGCAAAACTATTGGCTGGCAGATTAAAGATGGTCGCGATTTTTCGAGAAGCTTTGCTACCGACACGGCCAGTTTGTTGGTAAATGAGGCTGCAGTAAAATTAATTGGTATTAAAAACCTGGTGGGCGAAACTCTTAAATGGAATGGTAAAACCTATATTGTGAGAGGGGTAATCAAGAACATGGTAGCAAATTCGCCATATGTGGAGCCTATGCCTACTATATTTACTTTAGACTATGGATGGGCAAGTAATGTTATTACCATGAAGATAAAGCCAAGCATGGCTGTTGCAACTGCCTTATCCAGAATAGAACCTGTATTTAAGAAGTATAACCCGGCAAGCCCATTTAGCTACAAGTTCATAGACGATGAGTATGCCCACAAGTTTGCAGATGAAGAACGTATCGGTAACCTGGCGACATTCTTTGCCATACTGGCCATCTTTATTTCGTCGCTTGGTCTGTTCGGTCTGGCCTCGTTTGTGGCAGAACAGCGTACTAAAGAAATAGGCGTGCGTAAGGTGCTTGGTGCATCGGTTTATAACTTATGGAGTATGCTATCGAAAGATTTCCTGGGCTTGGTTATTATATCGTGCATTATCGCCATTCCACTTGCCTGGTACTACCTCAGCGACTGGTTAAAAGCATACGATTATCGTACCGAAATATCCTGGTGGATATTTGCAGCAGCCAGTTTTGGTGCCATGGCAATTACCTTGTTAACGGTAAGCTTCCAATCTATCAAAGCTGCTGTGGCCAACCCGGTGAAGAGTTTAAGGTCGGAGTAAAACTATTCCTTTCATTGAGCCGTCATGCCGAACTTGTTTCGGCATCCCATAAGTTAGGATAATTTGTTATGTATACTGCATACTTAGCATGTGGGATCCTGAAACAAGTTCAGGATGACGGTTTGAGATTTATTTACTCTTCCAACAACGCCACCTGCGACACATCGAACATCTCGCGGTGATCGTCGCCGTCTATGAGGTCTACAATAATTTCGTTTTCAATAATATCATTAATGTACCCATTACCGCGTGGGGTTGATACAAAATCGCCGATTTGAAATTCCATAAATAAAAAATGCTTTCAGGTAATAACTGAAAGCATTTTTTATTGTTTGAGATTATCTTGATTCTCGATTCTTGTCTCTTGATTCTAAGAACTAGTATCCCGGGTTACCTGTCAGCTCTTCGAGTTTATTGCGTGCGGTTTGCAATTCGCGGGCAAGTTTCTTTTCCTTATCGTTGGCCTTGGCTTTATAAGTTTTGTATTCCTCGTCCAGATCTTCGTATAATTTAATGCGGTATTTGGCTTCGCGGCTGTAACTGCCCGAGCGGATAATGATAAATGCAGCAACTGCGCCAAAGGCAACAACCAAGCCCCACATTAAAGTATTGTAGGCAGATTTGGTCATGTCGATTCCCAGCAAACTAATGGTATCTACCCTTTCTGTTGATAGATTGAGATGTTGCTCTTGCGATGCTAATTGTTTATACAGGGTAGCTACGCTATCGTTTAAACTGGCAACGTTGGCCTGCAAAGGTTTAATCTTTTTACGCTCGAAGGCAAGCGTGTCCGACACACTTTTATAAAAGGCAGCTACCACCGGGCGCAGGTAGCCGTAAGTTCGGTTCAGTAAAAATTGATATTGGCCGTTTATGCTGCGATCATTAGGTTCAACGGGACCCGCTGGTACATAAGTATGTGTAGCTGCAACAGGTAACGCAGTAGTTGGAGCCGGCTTGGCAGGGTAAGTACCTGCCGGATTGGTTGCTGCGGGTTTTACGCCGCTAACAGGTTGTGCAGTAGTTTGTTGGGTGTTGGTAGGCTTGGGCTTGTATACCACTGGTGACTTCGCAACGGCAGCCTTTTGAGTACTGTCTTGTGCAAAAGCAAATTGAGTGGAAACAGTGATTAGCGCTGCCGCAATTAAACCTTTAAAAAACAGCTTGTTATTCATAGTAGGTAATTTATAAGTACTGCATTTTGTCATTCCCGTGTAAACGTAAATGGGTGTTCGCAAGTTCTACTAAGTTATTAAAACTTCTTTAATAGTACTAAAATTGTGTATTTAATGCGGTATTGCTACTGCTTATCGCCTGGGTACTTATATTAGCGGCATGAATATCGGGATTATTGGTTTGGGCGATATGGGCCGTTTGTATGCTAAAGCATTTGCTAAAGCAGGCTACCAGGTTTGCGGTTGCGACCTGCCCCAAAATCGCCAGAAACTGGAAGAGGACCTTTCGGGTTTCCAGATCGAAATTTTGGATAACGGGACAGAAGTCGCTGCAAAAAGCGATCTGCTTATCTATTCGGTAGAGGCGGAGAAGTTGGAGCAGGTGGTAGCGCTATCTTATCAAGCTATAAAGCCTAATGCTATTGTTGCAGGGCAAACTTCCGTTAAATCGATAGAGGTTACCACATTCGAGAAGTACCTGGCGCCGGATGTTAACATCATCACGTTCCATGCAATGCACGGACCCGGTTTCGAGCCACGCGGACAAAAGCTGATCCTGATTCGACACCGCAGTGATGATGAGGCTTATCAACGCATGCTCGACCTGTTTACTAAACTGGGTACCGATGTTGTAGAGCTACCCGACTATCACGAACACGACAAGATAGTAGCCGATACCCAGGCTGTAACCCATGTCGGTTTCGAAAGTATGGGTACCGCGTGGAAGGCCGCGGGCTTTTTTCCCTGGGATAATGCATCGTATAACGGAGGTATTGATAATGTAAAAATCCTTACCACCCTGCGAATATTCAGCTATAAGGCGCACGTTTATGCTGGTTTGGCTATCCTGAATCCGTATGCACGCCAACAGGTAAAGCGTTATGCCCTGTCCGAATCGGAGTTGTTTAAGCTGATGATTATGGAAGAGGAGAAGACTTTCCGCGAACGCATTTACAAAGCGCGCGATTTTGTATTCCACGAAAGCCGTAAGCTTATTATGTTTAATGATCAGGTGATGAAAGATTTCTCATTGGCGGATAGCAACATGCATCCCAAGCCAAACTCGCACCTTAGTATATTAAGTATGGTGGATGCATGGTATCACCTGGGCGTAAACCCTTACGATAACCTCATTGCCCAAACGCCTCCATTCCGTTTGCGTTTAGGTATTGCCGAATATCTGTTTAAAAATGAGGACTTGCTCGAAGAGTCGATAGAAACCGCTCTATATGATAAAACGATCCGTGGCGATGATCTGGAGTTTCATTCTGCAGTACGCGAATGGAGTTCTATCATAGGTTACGGCGATATGGAGGGCTACAAAAAACATTTCAACGACGTGCAAACTTTCTTTGCTGATCGATTAGAAGAAGGCAAGAAGCAGAGTGCAGAATTAATTAGAAGGTTGATGATGGATTAATTCCTTCGATAGAATAAGAAAAGCGACCCGTTAACCAGGCCGCTTTTCTTATTTATGCGTTGAAATCTTGATTCTTGTCTCTCGATTCCTGACTCTATTTCGTCCAGCTGTTGTTGCTTTCGTCGGCATCCATAAAAATACCGTTATCTAACTTAATAGCTGTGATTTCTTTGTTGCCGGTCAGGTTAATTACTACCGCCTTTTGGTTGTGCTGCCAAACAATTGGCGTTTGGTGGAAGGCTTTGGTGCTGCCATCGGCATAGGTAACTACTACATCAAACGGAATAGCAAAACCACCAACGTTTCTGATATCCACTTGCGCACCTTTACTCGCGTTGGTGGTTACCTTGTCGATAGCTAAATCATTATAATAATTAGTGAAGAACCAGTTGTTAAAGAACCAGTTAAGGTCTTTGCCCGATCCACTATTCATCGAGTTAAAGTAATCCCACGGGATAGGGTGTTTGCCATGCCAGTTATCCATATAAGTATGCAGGGATTTTTTAAATAACTCATCGCCAAGCATGTCTTTTAAAGCCAGGTAGCTTAATGATGGCTTGCCATATTCGTTATTGCCTAAAGCACCGCTGCCCAGTTCGCTGGTTGGGGTAATTACCGGCAAATCCTGAGCAGTGGAAGCATCATGAATCCAGCGGTTTACGCGGAAACCTTTGTATAATTTCTCCGCAGCCTCTTTACCAACCTCGGAGGTTCCGATCAGTAATTCGAAAGTAGTTGCCCAGCCTTCGTCCATATAACCATAACGGGTTTCGTTGATACCCATATAGAAGGGGAAGTAAGTATGTGCTATCTCGTGATCCTGCACAAACTGTGCGAAATGCACATCGCTTTGGTGACTGTCGTTCACCATCATTGGATATTCCATATCTGCAAAACCTTGAAATGCAGTCATTTTAGGGAAAGGGTAGGGAATGCCCGGCCAGTTGTGCGATAACCAGCTTAAGCTGTTACGACCATGCTGAACGGAATGATGAAAATCTTCAGCGCTATTTAAAAATGCGGCCTGCATGCTGGCTCGGCGATGGGTACTTTCATCTACCACAGTGCTTGCGGCATCCCATACATAATGGTCGCTGATACCAACAGCTACATCGGTAATATTATTGGCTGTCCATACCCAGGTATTGGTAGGGTTTTGCGCGGTAATGTTTTTCTTAGCCAGATCTTCTACTGTGGCTACATGAATAGTAGAATCGCTGGTGAAAGAAGCTTCGAGGCGTTTCTGATATTCGGGTTGTAATACTTGCTTAGCATTTTGTAGTGTACCGGTTGCCCAAACTAGGTAATTTTTAGGTACGGTTACGGCTAAAGTATAGTCGTTAAAGTCGTTATAAAACTCCAAAGCATCGTTAAACGGCAGGCGGTCCCATCCGTTATAATCGTCATAAACAGAAACACGAGGGTAGAAATAAGCGAGATAATAGGTAGTAGAATCTATCATTCCTTCGCGGTTACTTTCTTTAGAGATCTGGTAATGCCAGGCAATGTTAAGCTTAACAGAATCGTGCGGCATTAAAGGTTGTGTTAATCTAACCGATTGATTAGTAGCTGCCGCGGTTTTGTTATTCCAGGGAATGGCGGTGTTGTTAACTTTAAAGGTATCTATCTGCATGCCAGTAGTTAAATAATCGGCAGAAGCAGGGCTCATCCTTACAGCTCCCGGGCGGTGTACGTTGATGATCAGCTTCATGTTTAAGCTTTTCAGCGTGTCGGGGCTGTTATTAATATAGGTTATGGCCTCGGTGCCTTTAATGTTACGATCGGGCGCGCTGGCGGTTACATGGATATTGTAGATGCCATGATTTTGCCAGTAATTTTTTCCGGGACGCCCATCTAATGAGCGTGTTGCATTTCTATAAGCGCGTTTTATATCACGCGGCATATATAATGCCTGGGCCGATGCTGCAGCTACTGTAAACAACAGCACAGCATTTAAAAGAAGCTTTTTGTACATATGAGGGGTTAATAGTTTTTTGGCAATTTTAATAAATAACTATAGCAAATTAACGTAATAATTATACTTTTGCGCCCCTTGTTTAATGAAATTGCAAATGCACCTTTGCACGATGCACCTTAACCGGATTCCTAATCGGTGCTAACAATGGCGATAGCGAACCCAATGCTATTTGAGTTACAAAACGTTAGCTCTAAAATTAATGAAAAAATAATTCCGTAAGTGTTTGAGAGTTAATTAATAATTCCTATCTTTGCCGTCCCTTTAGGGGGAACTAATGCCTTGAACGAAGCCCTACTGCTTCGATGGGCAAAATAAAAACAAAAAGAAAATGTCAGGAATTATTGGTAAAAAAGTAGGGATGACCAGTATTTTCGATGAAGCCGGAAAAAACATTCCGTGTACTGTAATCGAAGCTGGTCCTTGTGTAGTAACACAAGTACGGTCTGTAGAATCAGACGGATACGCTGCAATCCAGTTGGCGTATGATGAAAAAAAGGAGAAGAACACTTCTGCTCCTTTGAAAGGTCACTTCCAAAAAGCCGGTACTACACCAAAGCGCAAGCTTGTAGAATTCAAAACATTTGAGGACGAAAAGAATTTAGGCGACACCGTTACTGTCGATATCTTCAACTCAGGTGATTTTGTTGATGTAGTAGGTACCTCAAAAGGTAAAGGTTTTCAAGGTGTTGTGAAACGCCACGGATTTGGCGGTGTGGGTATGCAAACTCACGGACAGCATAACCGTTTAAGAGCTCCAGGTTCACTGGGTGCATCTTCATGGCCTTCACGCGTATTTAAAGGTATGCGTATGGCTGGTCAAACCGGTAACGTTCGTGTAAAGGTTCAAAACCTTGAAGTTGTTAAGGTTTACCCAGAACAAAATTTGTTGGTGGTTAAGGGATCTATTCCTGGCGCTAAGGGTTCATTCGTAATCGTTGATAAATAAGATGGAAGTTAATGTATTAAATGTATCAGGTAAGCAAACAGGTGCCAAGGTGCAACTTCCTGATTCGGTATTCGGTATCGAGCCCAACGATCACGCTATTTACCTGGATGTTAAACAATATCTGGCAAATCAGCGTCAGGGTACGCACAAATCAAAACAACGTAATGAAATTGCTGGTTCAACCCGCAAATTACATAAACAAAAAGGTACAGGCGGTGCACGTGCCGGTAGCATCAAATCTCCATTATTTAATGGTGGTGGTCGTGTTTTCGGTCCTCAGCCTCGTGACTATAGCTTTAAATTAAACAAAAAGCTTAAATCACTGGCTCGTAAATCAGCCTTGTCATACAAAGCTCAGGATAGCAATGTAGTGGTATTGGAAGACTTTAGCTTTGACGCTGTTAAAACTAAAAGCTACATCCAATTACTTGCTGACTTAAACTTAACTAACGAAAAAACTTTGTTAGTACTGCCTGCAGCAAATAACAATGTGTATTTATCAAGCAGAAATCTGAAAAAAACCAAAGTGATCACAGCTGATCAGTTAAACACTTATGATGTGTTAAACGCTGGTAAATTGATTTTGACTTCAGGTTCTGTTAAAACTTTGGAGGAAGCTTTCGCTAAGTAATATGGAAATTTTAAAGAAACCCTTACTTACAGAAAAAGTAGCTCAGTTAACTGAGAAACTTAATCGTTATGTTTTCAAGGTTGATCACAGAGCTAACAAGATCCAGATCAAATCTGCAATTGAAAACATGTATGGTGTTAACGTTACAGCGGTAAATACCATGAAATATGTCGGAAAACTGAAAACCCGCAACACTAAAGCAGGCGCCGTATCTGGCCGTGCTGCTACTTATAAGAAAGCGGTTATTTCGTTGAAAGACGGAGAAACAATAGATTTTTATAGCACAATATAAAAAGAGAGATGGCAGTTAAAAGATTTAAACCGGTTACGCCGGGTACCCGCTTCAGAGTAGGTGCCGATTATTCGGACGTAACAACCAATGTGCCTGAGAAGTCACTGGTTGTATCGCACAAAAAATCAGGTGGTCGTAACAATTCCGGTAAAATGACCATGCGTTATATCGGTGGGGGACATAAGAAATCATACCGATTGATCGACTTCAAGCGCAACAAATTTGACATTCCCGCAAATGTTGCCACTATTGAGTACGATCCAAACCGTTCAGCACGTATCGCCCTGCTTGTTTATGCAGATGGTGAAAAACGTTACATGATCGCTCCAGAAGGATTACAAGTAGGACAAACCGTATTATCAGGTGAGGCAGTAGCCCCTGAAGTAGGTAACACCCTGCCGTTAAAAAACATCCCTCTAGGTTCAATCATCCACAACATTGAACTTAATCCTGGTCAGGGTGGCACAATCGCTCGCTCTGCAGGTACATACGCACAACTGTCGGCACGTGATGGCAAATATGCTATCATCAAATTGCCTTCTGGCGAAACCCGCATGATCCTGGCTACCTGCCTTGCTACCATCGGTACTGTTTCAAATGCCGAGAAAGCAAACGAGGTGTTAGGTAAAGCTGGCCGCAAGCGCTGGTTAGGCCGCAGACCAAGAGTACGTGGTGTTGCTATGAACCCTGTCGATCACCCTATGGGTGGTGGTGAAGGCCGTTCATCAGGAGGTCACCCTCGTTCACGTAAAGGTTTATTAGCTAAAGGCTACAAAACTCGTGACAAAAAGAAAACATCGGATCGTTATATCATTGAAAGAAGGAAAAAATAATGGCTCGTTCAATTAAAAAAGGACCTTATATTGATTTCAACCTGGAAAGAAAAGTTCTTGTCCTGAATGAATCAAATAAAAAATCAGTTGTAAAAACATGGTCACGCCGTTCCATGATTTCTCCTGACTTCGTTGGTCATACATTCGCAGTACACAACGGTAACAAGTTTATCCCTGTGTACGTAACAGAAAACATGGTGGGTCACAAGCTGGGAGAGTTTGCACCAACCCGTACATTCCGTGGTCACGCAGAAAAGAAAAAATAAGGCATGGAAGCAACAACTAAAATCAAAAAGTCTGTATTAATCAGACAACAGAAAGAAGCTGCAAAAGCTGTTGTAGGCGGCGCTTCTATCGCTAAACTGCAAAACTGCCCAACTTCTCCGCGCAAAATGCGCTTAGTAGTTGATTTGATTCGCGGTATGAATGTAGAGCAAGCTTTGTATACATTAAAGTTTACTAATAAAGAAGCAGCTATACGTGTTGAGAAATTATTGTTATCAGCTATCAAAAACTGGGAAGCAAAAAATGAAGGCAAACGTGTAGAGGATAGTGGTTTATTCGTGAAAGAAGTTTCTGTAGGCGGTGGCCGTCAGTTAAAAAGACTTCGTCCTGCTCCGCAAGGCCGTGGATACCGTATCCGCAAACGCTCAAATCACGTAACACTTATTGTGGATAGTAAAAACGAAAACAATTAATTTAAAATGGGACAAAAAGCACATCCAATAGGAAACAGATTAGGTATCATCAGAGGATGGGATTCTAATTGGTTCGGCGGTGACAACTACTCTGATAAATTAGTTGAAGACGAAAAAATCCGCAAATATCTTTCTGTACGTATCGCAAAAGGCGGCGTATCTAAAGTAGTTATTGAGCGTACATTAAAACGTATTACCGTTACTATACATACTGCCCGTCCGGGTATCGTTATTGGCAAAGGCGGCCAGGAAGTTGATAAGATCAAAGAAGAGTTAAAGAAACTGACTAAAAAGGATGTTCAAATTAACATTTTCGAGATCAAACGTCCTGAGCTTGACGCGCAACTGGTTGCTGAAGGTATTGCTAAGCAATTAGAAGCAAGGATTTCATTCCGTCGTGCCATGAAAACTTCGATAGCTTCAACCATGAGAATGGGTGCTGAAGGTATCAAGATTATGACGTCTGGCCGTTTAGGCGGAGCAGAGATGGCCCGTACCGAGCAATATAAAGAGGGAAGGATTCCGTTACATACCTTCCGCGCTGATATTGACTATGCTTTGGCTGAAGCTTTAACTACTTATGGTAAAATAGGTATTAAAGTATGGATTTGCAAAGGCGAGGTTTACGGCAAACGTGATCTTTCTCCAAACATTGGTGCATCAAGCAGCAGCAGCGGTAAGGGCGGTCGTCCTGAAGGCGCAGCAGCATTCGGCGCACGTGGTGACAGAGATAACCGTGGTGGTGGTGATCGCAGAGGCGGCGACCGTAGAGGTGGCCAAGGTGGCGATCGCAGAAACAGCGGAGGTCCAGGTAATAACAACCAACGTGGTGGCGGTAATCGCCCAGGTGGTCAAAACCGTCAAGGTGGTGGCAACCGTCCAGGTGGTAATAGATAATCAAGTCGAGAAGACATCGTTTTAACGACATAAAAAGCTTAACATAATGCTACAGCCAAAAAGAACGAAGTTCAGAAAGATGCAAAAAGGCAGGATGAAAGGTTTAGCCACCCGTGGTGCTGAGCTTTCATTCGGATCTTTCGGTGTAAAATCACTCGAGTCGGCATGGATCACCAGCCGTCAGATCGAGGCTGCACGTATTGCTGTAACACGTTTCATGAAACGTGAAGGCCAGGTGTGGATCAGGATTTTCCCTGACAAGCCTGTAACTAAAAAACCTGCAGAGGTACGTATGGGTAAAGGTAAAGGTGCTCCCGAATATTGGGTAGCAGTTGTACGCCCGGGACGTATCATTTTTGAGGCCGAAGGTGTGCCTTTAGAAGTTGCCAAAGAAGCTCTGCGCCTGGCAGCACAGAAACTGCCAGTACAAACTCGTTTTGTAGTGCGCAGAGATTACGCAGAGGCATAATTATTGAGTTTTAAGTTTTAAGTTGTATGGTACATAAGTAATACTTACAACCTACAACTTAATTCATTACAACTTACAATTAAAATAAAGACATGAAAAACTCAGAAATTTTAGCGCTTTCGGCTGAGGAGCTGACGGCAAGAATTGGCGAGGAAAAGAACAATCTCACTAAGTTGAAATTTGCTCACGCTGTTTCGGCAATTGAAAACCCAACCCGTATCACTAAGGTACGTAAGGATATTGCTCGTTTAAATACGGAATTAACCAAGCGCAAAGCGGCGTCAGCTTCTGAAAAAGAATAATTAACAGCGTCGAAGACAATGGAAAGAAATTTAAGAAAAACACGTACAGGGCTGGTTGTTAGCAATAAGATGGATAAATCTATTGTTGTAGCTGTGGAACGTAAGGTGAAACACCCTATTTATGGTAAATTCTTGAAAAAGACTACCAAATTTATGGCTCACGACGAAACTAATACTTGTGGTATTGGTGATACCGTATTGATTATGGAAACACGCCCGTTGAGCAAAAGCAAAAACTGGAGATTAGTTCAAATTTTAGAGAGGGCTAAATAAGATGGTACAACAGGAATCAAGATTGAATGTAGCCGATAACAGTGGCGCTAAAGAAGTTTTAGTGATCCGTGTGTTAGGTGGTACCGGCAAGAGATATGCCTCTATAGGAGACAAGATCGTAGTTACCGTTAAAAGCGCGATACCATCAGGTAACGTTAAAAAAGGTACCGTATCTAAAGCCGTAGTGGTTAGAACCAAAAAGGAAATACGCCGCAAAGATGGTTCATATATCCGTTTCGACGATAATGCAGCCGTGTTATTAAACAACCAGGACGAACCAAGAGGTACACGTATCTTCGGCCCAGTTGCAAGAGAGCTGCGTGAAAAACAATTTATGAAGATTGTATCATTAGCACCGGAGGTATTGTAACAATGGAAAGAAAGAAAAACGCACAACCGAAACTTAAAATCCGCAAAGGCGATTTAGTAACGGTAATAGCTGGTGACTCTAAAGGTTCACAAGGTAAAATAACTGAAATTAACTTAGCTAAGAACCGCGCTACGGTTGAAGGTGTTAACCTGGTATCTAAACATACTAAGCCAAACGCTGCAAACCCTAACGGTGGTATCGTTAAACAAGAAGCTGCTATCCACATCTCTAACCTTGCTTTGGTTGATCCAAAAACAGGTAAAGCTACCCGTGTTGGCCGCAAAAAGAACGATGCAGGTAAATTGGTAAGAGTTGCTAAAAAATCAGGGGAGGAAATTAAGTAATGACCTACACACCAAGATTAAAATCAAAATACAAGGAAGAGATCCGCACCGCACTGAAAGAAAAGTTTCAGTACAAAAGCGTAATGCAGGTTCCTAAGCTTGAAAAAATTGCTATCAACCAGGGTGTTGGTGCTGCCACCACTGATAAAAAACTTATTGATGTTGCCATCAACGAGTTAACAACTATCACCGGCCAGCAAGCAGTATCTTCTAAGTCTAAGAAAGATATCTCTAACTTCAAATTGCGTAAAAACATGCCGGTAGGCGTACGTGTAACTTTACGCGATAATACCATGTACGAATTTTTAGACCGTTTAATTGCTGTTGCCCTGCCACGTATCCGTGACTTCAAAGGTATCAACGATAAAGGTTTTGACGGACGCGGTAACTATACATTAGGTATCACAGAGCAAATCATTTTCCCAGAAATTAACATTGACAAGATCAATAAAATTATGGGTATGGATATTACCTTTGTAACCTCGGCAACAAATGATGTTGAAGCATTAGAGTTGTTGAAACAATTTGGTTTACCATTTAAAAATCAAACTCCAGTTAACAATGGCTAAAGAAGGTGTAAAAGCACGCGAAGTAAAACGTGCTAAGTTAGTAGCAAAATTTGCTGAGAAAAGAGCAGCCCTTAAAGCAGCAGGTGATTATATCGCTTTAGATAAATTACCTAAAGCAGCATCACCAGTTAAATTGCACAACCGTTGCAAATTAACCGGTCGCCCAAGAGGTTATATGCGTCAGTTTGGTATTTCACGTGTAACATTCCGTGAAATGGCTTTAGCTGGCAAAATCCCGGGTGTTAAAAAAGCAAGCTGGTAAAAAACATATCAGGATTTCGGATTTCGAATGTTCAATTTCGGAATCCGATTTGCTCATAAAAATAAATTCGATATCGAGAGTCGATATTCGAAATACGATTAACCGATGGAAGGTCGTTCCGGATAGGCCGGAAAGGAAACCACCATCAATTTTTTATAAAAAATGAATACAGATCCAATCGCAGATTATCTTACACGAGTAAGGAATGCTATTAAAGCCAACCATAGGGTTGTTGAAATTCCTGCATCTAATCTGAAGAAGGAAATCACTAAAGTGCTTTTCGACAAAGGTTACATTGCAAATTACAAATTTGAGGAAAATGGCCCTCAAGGTATTATCAAAGTTGCTTTGAAATATCACCCGGTAACCAAAATTTCGGCTATCCGCACTATTTCGCGCGTTAGTAAGCCAGGTTTAAGAAAATACGCTGGCACAGCTAATATGCCACGTGTATTAAATGGTTTGGGTATTGCCATCCTATCAACTTCAAAAGGCGTTATGACCGACAAAGAGGCACGCGCACAGAATGTAGGTGGTGAAGTTTTATGCTTCGTTTATTAATAACAGGAGGAATTAAGCAATGTCAAGAGTAGGAAAAGCACCTATAACAATCCCTGCAGGCGTTACAGTAACAGTATCAGAAGATAACCTGGTAACTGTTAAAGGCCCTAAAGGTGAATTACAACAGGCGGTAGATGCCGATATCAAAATCGAGCAGCAAGACGGAAGCATCGTAGTAGTACGCCCTTCTGATCAAAAACGCCATAAAGCATTACACGGTTTATACCGCGCTTTATTAAACAACATGGTAGTTGGTGTAACAACAGGTTACAAGCTTGAACAAGAGCTTGTAGGTGTGGGTTACCGCGCTACTAACACTGGTAACACACTTGATTTAGTGTTGGGATTTTCTCACCACTACGTGTTTGAATTACCTAAAGAAATTAAAGTATCAACTACTGCTGAAAAGGGTAAAAACCCAACTATTATTCTCGAATCAATTGATAAACAATTGATCGGTCAGGTAGCCGCTAAAATACGTTCACTACGTGCACCAGAGCCATATAAAGGTAAAGGTATCAAGTTTGTAGGTGAAGTATTAAGAAGAAAAGCAGGTAAATCAGCATCTAAAAAATAATCGTCATGGCAGCTAAATTATCAAGAAGAGACAGAATTAAAAAAGGGATCAGAAAGCATCTTTCAGGTTCGGTAGAGCGTCCGCGCTTATCTGTATTCAGAAGCAACAAGGGTATCTATGCCCAGATCATCGACGATGTTAACGGAAAAACACTAGTATCAGCATCATCTTTGTCAAAAGATTTTTCTGCATCAGGTACTAAAGGCGAGCAATCAGCTGCTGTAGGTAAACTGGTAGCCCAGAAAGCAATCGCTGCAGGCATCACTGCTGTAGTGTTTGACAGAAATGGTTACTTGTATCATGGCCGTGTTAAACAACTGGCTGACGGTGCACGTGAAGGCGGTTTAAATTTTTAATTGAAGCAAAGAGATGTCAACAATAAATGTTAAAAGAGTAAAAACCAGCGAGATTGAATTAAAAGATCGTTTGGTTAGCATACAACGTGTTGCCAAAGTAACCAAAGGTGGCCGTACTTTCAGCTTCTCAGCCATTGTGGTTGTAGGCGATGAAAATGGTGTTGTAGGTTACGGTTTAGGTAAAGCAAAAGAGGTAACTGAAGCAATTGCTAAAGGTATCGATGATGCAAAGAAAAACCTTGTAAAGGTGCCTATCATCAATAACACTATCCCTCACGAGCAAATCGGTAAATATTCTGGTGGTTTTGTATTCTTAAAACCAGCAGCAAACGGTACCGGTGTAATCGCAGGTGGTGCAATGCGTGCAGTATTAGAATCAGCAGGTGTACATAACGTACTTGCTAAATCAAAAGGTTCATCAAACCCACACAACGTGGTTAAAGCAACAGTATACGCTTTAGCGCAAATGCGCGATGCTTATACCGTAGCTCAACACCGCGGTGTTAACTTAGGTAAAGTATTTAACGGATAATTATCATGGCCAAGATCAAAATAACACAAATAAAAAGCGTTATCGACAGAAGCGAACGTCAGAAAAGAACCGTAGCCGCTTTAGGTTTGAAAAAAATCAACCACAGCGTAGAGGTTGAAGCTAATGATGCTATTATCGGCATGATTAGAAAAGTTAATCATTTGGTAGCAGTCGAAAATATTTAATCATGAATTTAAGTAATCTGAAACCTGCAAAAGGTTCCATAAAAGATAGCAAAAGAATCGGTCGTGGTACCGGTTCTGGCAAAGGTGGCACGTCAACACGTGGTCACAAGGGTGCTGGTTCACGTTCAGGTACATCAACTAAAGTTGGTTTTGAAGGTGGTCAGATGCCATTACAACGCCGTGTGCCTAAGGTGGGCTTTAAAAACCCTAACCGCGTAGATTACGTAAGCGTTAACCTTGATGCTTTACAACAATTAGCAGATAAACATGCTGTAAATGTTATTAATTTCGATACATTTAGAGAGCACGGTTTAGCTTCTAAAAATGACCTGATCAAAGTTTTAGGTCGTGGCGAACTGAAAGCAAAGCTTGATGTAACAGCTCATGCGTTTTCAGCTACAGCTCAAAAAGCTATTGAAGCAGCCGGTGGTTCCATCGTTAAGTTATAATTTTCAATGAAAAGATTTTTCACCACATTATCAAACATCTGGAAAATCGAAGATTTAAGAGTGCGTATTATTAACACACTCTTATTTCTTTTAATATACCGGGTAGGATCATTTATTGTACTGCCTGGCGTTGATCCGGCTTCTTTAAACTCTTCGCGTGCTAAAGAAGGCTTGTTAGGCTTATTAAATATGTTTGCAGGGGGCTCATTCTCTCGTGCATCCATTTTTGCTTTAGGGGTAATGCCTTACATTTCTGCATCTATCGTGGTGCAGTTATTGGGTATTGCTGTGCCTTATTTTACCAAGTTGCAAAAAGAGGGCGAAAGTGGCCGCAACAAATTAAACCAGTGGACCCGCTACCTAACCATCGCTATTACTGCTGCGCAAGCTATCGGTTACATCCGTACCCAGATTGCTCCAGAAGCTATTAGCCCGGTGTTAGGTGCAACTATGTTCAATATCATTTCGGTATTCGTATTAACTGCAGGTACATTATTTGTAATGTGGTTAGGTGAGAAAATCACTGATAAAGGTATCGGTAACGGTATATCATTAATTATCATGGTGGGTATTATTGCTCAGCTTCCTTCGGCTATCGTAACCGAATTTAGCTCAAGGGTAACTGATACCAACAGTGGTGGTTTATTGATCTTCATTGTAGAGATCGTAGCGCTTATTGCTGTAGTAATGTTTACTATCCTTGTTGTACAAGGTACCCGTAAAATTGCTGTGCAGTATGCAAAACGTATTGTTGGTAACAAACAATATGGTGGTGTGCGCCAGTACATCCCGTTAAAGGTTAACGCTGCCGGTGTAATGCCGATCATTTTTGCGCAAGCTTTAATGTTTATCCCAACTACAATTGCTTCGTTTTTCCCTAAAATGGCATCAAGCACAGTGCTGATCCTGTTATCAAACTATACCTCATGGTTACACAACCTAGTATTTGCGATCCTGATCATCCTGTTCACTTACTTCTATACAGCTATCACTGTAAATCCGAAACAAATGTCGGATGATATGAAGAAGAACGGCGGCTTTATACCAGGTGTTAAACCAGGCGATGCTACAGTTAGCTTTATTGATGATGTGATCTCTAAGATCACTTTACCGGGATCTATCTTTTTAGCGATGATCGCTATTATACCTGCTCTTGCTAACCTGGCACACATTAACAGCCAGTTTGCAAGGTTCTTCGGTGGTACATCACTGATCATCCTTGTAGGTGTAGTATTGGATACATTACAACAAATTGAAAGTCACTTGCTGATGCGCCACTATGACGGTTTGATGAAAACCGGTAGAATTAAGGGCCGCACTGCAATACCTACTGCCGCTGGCACTACGCCTCCGGCTATCTAGTACTGAAATATTTAACATGGCAAAGATCCATTATAAGACTATCGAAGAGATAGAGCTCATAAGAGAAAGTTCTTTACTTGTTTCAAAAACACTTGGAGAGGTAGCTAAGGTTATCGCTCCAGGTGTTAAAACTATAGCTTTAAACAAGCTTGCCGAAGAGTTTATCCGCGACAATGGCGGTGTCCCTGCTTTCCTTAATTATCATGGCTTCCCTTATTCGTTGTGCATTTCGCCTAACGACCAGGTTGTGCATGGTTTTCCAGGCCAGCAGGAATTAAAGGAAGGCGACCTGATCTCTGTAGATTGTGGTGTTATCCTTAATAAATACTACGGCGACTCTGCTTATACTTTTGCCATTGGCGAGGTTAGTGAAGAGGCTAAGAAATTAATGCGTGTTACGCAGGAGTGTTTAGTGCTTGGTGTACAAAAGGCCGTTGCCGGCATGCGTACAGGTGATATTGGCTATGCTGTGCAAGAGCATGCTGAAAAGCATGGTTTTGGTGTAGTTAAAGAATTGGTAGGCCACGGTGTGGGCCTTGCGTTGCACGAGAAACCCGAAGTACCTAACTATGGTAAACGCGGTGCCGGTACCAAACTGGAAGAAGGAATGGTAATTGCAATAGAACCAATGATTAACGCTGGTAAAGCCAATGTGAAGTTTTGGAATGACGGGTGGACGGTATCTACCAGCGATGGCAAACCATCAGCGCATTATGAGCACACGGTAGCCGTTAAAAAGGGCCAGCCGGATATCCTTTCTACATTTTCATATATAAATGAAATTTTAGAAAGAAAAAAATAATATATCAAATATTTTTTTTAATTTTGCATCCCGCTTTAGGGGTGGATAAATAAGTAATTATCAATAAAATATGGCCAAACAATCTTCGATTGAGCAAGACGGAACAATAAGGGAAGCATTGTCGAACGCAATGTTTAGAGTTGAACTGGAAAACGGCCACGAGATAATTGCGCATATATCAGGAAAGATGCGTATGCACTACATTAAAATTTTGCCTGGCGACAGAGTGAAATTGGAAATGAGCCCATACGATTTGAGTAAAGGAAGAATAACCTACAGATATAAATAATTAACAGAGATGAAAGTTAGAGCATCGATCAAAAAGCGTAGTGCTGATTGCAAAATCATCCGTCGTAATGGGAAACTTTATGTTATCAACAAAAAGAATCCTAAGTACAAACAACGTCAGGGATAACAAGAACTTTGTAATGGCCGTACAACGGTAGCCGCCGTTCGGACGTTACTTTAAAAACAAATTACAAATATGGCAAGGATATCAGGTATTGATTTACCAAGAAATAAGAGAGGCGAGATCGGACTAACGTACATTTACGGTATTGGTCGTACAACCGCACAAAGCATTTTGAACCAAGCTGGCATCAGTTATGATGTTAAAGTTCAAGATTGGACCGATGAGCAATTAGCTGCCATTCGTGGTATCATCAATGATCAGATTAAAGTAGAAGGTGCATTACGCTCTGAAGTGCAACTGAACATCAAACGTTTAATGGATATCGGTTGTTACCGTGGTACCCGTCACCGTAAAGGTTTACCTCTGCGTGGTCAGCGTACTAAAAACAACTCTCGTACCCGTAAAGGTAAACGTAAGACAGTTGCTAACAAGAAAAAAGCTACTAAATAATAATAGATAGATATGAGATGCGGGATCTTAGATATGGAAAATATCTTTCGAGCATCTTAAATCTGGAATAACTAAAGATAAAAATCAGTTATGAGTGCCGGGTCGGAGTAATTTATCTCACATCTCAAGTCTCATATCTAAAATCTAAAAGATAATGGCTAAAGCTAAAAAAGTAACCAAAAAACGTATCGTTATTGTTGAACCTGTAGGTCAGGCACACATCAACGCTACTTTTAACAACATCATCATCACCCTTACCAACAACACTGGTCAGGCAATTTCATGGTCGTCTGCAGGTAAAATGGGTTTCAAAGGTTCTAAAAAGAACACCCCATATGCTGCTGGTCAGGCTGCTGGCGATTGCGGTAAAGTTGCTTACGATTTGGGTTTACGTAAAGTAGAAGTTTTTGTAAAAGGCCCGGGTGCAGGTCGTGAGTCGGCTATCCGTACTTTGCAAACAACTGGTATCGAGGTTACAACCATCAAAGATATCACCCCACTTCCACACAACGGATGTCGTCCAGCAAAACGCAGAAGAGTTTAATTAATAAAGTTTAAAGCTAAGATTCGGCAGCTACAGGCTGCCTGATACTTTAAAAACACAACAATGGCAAGATATACAGGCCCAAAAAGCAAAATCGCACGTAAATTCCGCGAGCCGATCTTCGGTCCGGATAAAGTGTTAGAAAGAAAAAACTATCCTCCCGGCATGCACGGTGTCTCTAAAAGAAGAGGCAAGCAATCAGAATACGCAGTGCAGCTGATGGAAAAACAAAAAGTAAAATACACTTATGGTGTATTGGAGCGTCAATTCGAAAGCTTATTTCACCGCGCTTCTGCTCGTGAAGGTATCACCGGTACTAACTTACTTCAATTATTAGAAGCTCGTTTAGATAACGCCGTTTACCGTTTGGGCATTGCTCCAACCCGTTCTGGCGCACGCCAATTGGTTGGTCACAAACACATTACTGTTAACGGTGAGGTTGTAAACATTGCTTCTTATACTTTAAGAGCAGGTGATGTTATCGCAGTACGTGAGAAATCAAAAACTCTGGAAGCGATCAGCAACTCTGTAGCTGGCAGAAAAATAAACAAATACAGCTGGTTTGAGTGGGATGCAGCTACCTTAACCGGTAAATTGCTTAACTACCCTAACCGCGATGAGATTCCTGAGAACATCAAGGAAAACCTGATCGTCGAGTTGTACTCTAAATAAAAATTAGATATTAGATTTGAGATATTAGATTTGAGATGGCGGGATTTTATAATTTCTCACATCTCATATCTATTATCTCTTATCTATTATATATATAAATTAAGTAAACAATAATCAAAAGGATATAAATGGCAATTTTAGCATTTCAAAAACCAGATAAGGTAATCATGCAGAAGTCAACTGACTTTGATGGTACATTTGAATTTCGTCCGTTAGAGCCAGGTTTCGGTATTACTATTGGTAATGCTTTACGTCGTATCTTACTTTCTTCATTGGAAGGTTATGCAATCACTTCAGTACGTTTCTCTGGGGTATCGCATGAGTTTTCAACCATTAAAGGCGTTGTTGAAGATGTTACCGAAATTATCCTGAACCTTAAACAGGTTCGTTTTAAGAAAACCGGTACTTCTGGTGATTCAGAAAAAATCTTTGTGATCATCAACGGTCAGGACAGTTTTAAAGCTGGTGACATCACCAAGTTTTCAAACAACTTTACCGTATTAAACCCTGAGCTGGTTATCTGTAACATGGACTCATCAGTAACGCTTGAAGTTGAGCTTACTGTAAACAAAGGCCGTGGTTACGTTGCAAGTGAAGAAAATAAAAATCCGGATGCTTTAGTAGGCGTTATCGCTATCGATTCTATATACACACCTATCAAGAATGTGAAATATACAATCGAAAACTATCGTGTTGAACAAAAAACTGACTACGAAAAATTAGTTTTGGATATTGTTACCGATGGTTCTGTACACCCAGAGCATGCATTAAAAGAAGCTGCTAAGATCTTGATCCAGCACTTCATGCTGTTCTCTGACGAGAACATGATGCTTGAGGCACAAGCTAAAGAAGAAACTAAAGAAGTTGATGAAGAAATCCTGCACATGCGCAAGATCCTGAAAACCGAACTGGTTGACTTAGATCTTTCTGTACGTGCACTGAACTGCCTTAAAGCTGCAGACATCCGCAGCCTGGCTGATCTGGTTTCTTACGACGTTGCTGATATGTTAAAATTCAGAAACTTCGGTAAAAAATCATTAACTGAAATTCAGGACCTGGTTAAATCAAAAGGTTTATCTTTTGGTATGAACCTGGCAAAATACAAACTGGACGAGGAATAATCGTTTAGATAGGAGATTTGAGATGTGAGTATTGAGATAATGCTCGCATCTTAAATTTTATAAAGCAAAACAAACGAGTAAAAGGATCTGCGCAGAGGGAGTTAATCTCAAATCTCAAATCTAATATCTCACATCTAATAATAACAAATAAGCGAGCGCATAATTCCGCGGGCTTGACTTTAAGTCGCCCAACGGTATGCACGTGCAAACTTTAAACAAAATGAGACACGGAAAAAAACACAATCACTTAGGCCGCACAGATAGCCACAGAAAAGCTATGCTTGCTAACATGGCCTCATCGCTTATCCAGCACAAGCGTATCACTACTACTTTAGCTAAAGCAAAAGCTTTACGCGTTTATGTTGAGCCTATCTTAACTAAAGCTAAAAGTGACAACACGCACTCACGCCGTACAGTATTTAGCTACCTGCAAAGCAAAGATGCAGTTACTGAACTGTTCCGCGACATCGCTGTTAAAATTGCTGACAGACCAGGTGGTTACACCCGTATCATCAAAATGGTAAACCGTTTAGGTGACAACGCTGAAATGGCAATGATCGAATTAGTAGATTACAATACCGTTTATGGTAAAGAAGCTGCCGCTCCTGCTAAGAAAACTACACGTCGTCGTGCTGGTTCTGGCAAAGCTAAAGCTGCTGCTGCCGAAGTAACTCCTGCTGATGATGCAGTAGTTGCAGAAGCTCCTGCTACTGAAACTGCAGCTCCAGAGGCTCCTGAAGCTCCTGCTGCTAACGAAGAAAATGCAGAAAAAGGTGAGTAATTTATAATTACCGATATTTTAAAAGGCCTCCGATTTATCGGGGGCTTTTTTCGTTTACAGATGTCGCGAGCTAACCCACTAATTGTCCTGTATTGCCCCCTTTGGAAAAACCTTGTTGGTTATATTTGTTTATGATCTCTATAACAGATAAACACGACCGGCAAAATCTAATTAACCGCATTCAGCAACTCAACGAAAACAGCATGCCTTTGTGGGGTAAAATGTCGGCATATCAAATGCTAAGGCATTGCAGCTTGTGGCACGAAATGGCTTTACGCCAGCGAACCTATAAACAAGCTTTTATCGGTAGACTATTTGGTAAGGTCGCCTTGAAATCTATGCTGAAAGACGAACCATTAAAACAAAATATGCCAACCGTACCATCGTTCATTGTCAAGGGTGAAGGCGATATATCGTCGGAGAAGCAAAAGTTGATCTCCTTAATCGACGATCATGCGCAGTGTACTAATAGTGGCTTTATCCATCCATTTTTCGGTAAAATGAGTTTAGAGCAGGGAATAGCAATCGCTTCCAAACATCTGGATCATCATTTGAAACAGTTTGGGGTGTAGCCTATATTTGGCAGATTGAAAATTAATTGGCCGTTTTATATAGATAATTCTTTGGTAACAAGAAAATAGGATCATTAGCTAATCCAAATTGGGAGAGGAAGTTTTAGTCTCTCCCATTTTCCTTTGATTATTTGATAGGCTTCCACTGCTCCTGATCCGCATAAACTGCCACAATAGTACGCTCTATAAATGAAAACAATTTTTTTATTAGCTGTGAATACAGGTAAAGATATGTGGCTAACGGGAACCCTTGGACCATCTGATGTTTTCCAGTCCCGTACACTTAATCCGGCGGTATCAAGTAAATTAATTTTGTGATTTTTCTTTAACTGTTTACCGATAAATTTTATGCTTTGCTTGCTAAGTTTTAACGAAAGAGTTCCATACTTACCCTGTAAGTCAGTAGTGGCGAATCCATTATCTTCGAGATAATTAAGGGTGTCAGACAACTTTTCAGGTTTATCATACTTGAGGTACCACTTCAAAAAATCATATTGTTCTTTTTTTGTAGGCAATGATTGACCTAAACCTTCAAATTTAATCAGTGCTGTTAAAATTGCTAACAATACAAATACCTTAACCCTCATTTTCCAAATCTAAAACTTTTCTGTCAACCTGTCACCGTAATCTCATCTTGGCCTGACTAAAGGTTATATTTCTGCCATGCTTTAATTATATTTTCTGCCAAAGCCAACTTGGCACATGCATTGATAAATAGGCATAGGAATTGACTTAATTAATAAAAAGAAAAATCAATCATATGTCTAAAATCATTGGAATCGACTTAGGAACAACAAATTCCTGCGTGGCCGTAATGGAAGGTAACGAACCCGTAGTTATTGCCAACAGCGAAGGTAAACGCACTACACCATCTGTAGTTGCTTTTGTTGATGGTGGCGAGCGTAAGGTGGGCGACCCTGCTAAACGCCAGTCTATTACCAACCCTACTAAAACTATTTACTCTATTAAACGCTTTATGGGTAACTCGTTTAACGAGGTTACTACAGAAGTTGGCCGTGTACCTTACAAGGTAGTTAAGGGCGATAACAACACTCCACGTGTTGAAATTGGCGACCGCAAATATACTCCGCAAGAAATTTCTGCCATGATTCTTCAGAAAATGAAGAAAACTGCCGAAGATTTCTTAGGTCAGGAAGTAACTGAAGCGGTTATTACCGTACCAGCTTACTTTAACGATGCGCAACGCCAGGCCACTAAAGAAGCCGGTGAAATTGCAGGCTTAACTGTAAAACGTATCATTAACGAACCTACTGCTGCTGCCCTTGCTTATGGCTTGGATAAAGCACATAAAGACATGAAAATTGTTGTGTTTGACTGCGGTGGTGGTACACATGACGTTTCTGTATTGGAACTGGGTGATGGCGTTTTCGAAGTAAAATCAACCGACGGTGATACACACTTAGGTGGTGACGATTTTGACCAGGTTATTATCGACTGGTTGGCAGACGAATTTAAAAGCGACGAAGGCATCGACCTGCGTAAAGACCCTATGGCTTTACAACGCTTAAAAGAAGCTGCTGAGAAAGCTAAAATTGAGTTATCAAGCACTGCACAAAGCGAAATCAACTTGCCATATATTACTGCTGTTGATGGTATGCCTAAACACTTGGTTAAATCATTAACCCGTGCAAAATTTGAGCAACTGGCTGATAGCTTAATTAAACGTACTATTGAGCCTTGCCGTACTGCATTGAAAAATGCTGGTTACAGCACTTCAGATATCGACGAAATTATCCTGGTAGGTGGTTCAACCCGTATCCCTGCTATACAAGAAGCTGTTCAGAAATTCTTCGGCAAAGCACCTTCAAAAGGTGTTAACCCTGATGAAGTTGTGGCTATCGGTGCTGCAATTCAAGGTGGTGTATTAACCGGCGAAGTTAAAGACGTGTTATTGTTAGACGTTACCCCACTTTCATTAGGTATCGAAACTATGGGCGGTGTAATGACTCGTTTAATCGAATCTAACACTACTATCCCAAGCAAAAAATCTGAGACTTTCTCAACTGCGTCTGACAATCAGCCATCAGTAGAGATCCACATTTTGCAAGGTGAGCGCCCTATGGCAGCACAAAACCGTACACTAGGCCGCTTCCACCTGGATAGCATCCCGCCTGCGCCACGTGGTGTGCCTCAAATCGAAGTAACTTTTGATATTGATGCTAACGGTATCTTACACGTATCAGCAAAAGATAAAGCTACCGGTAAAGAGCAAAAGATTCGTATCGAAGCTTCATCTGGCTTAACTGATGCAGAGATCAAAAAGATGAAAGACGAAGCTGAAGCAAACGCTGATGCTGACAAAAAGGCTAAAGAAGAAGTTGAAAAACTAAACGGTGCCGATGCGCTGATCTTCTCTACCGAGAAACAACTGAAAGAGTATGGTGACAAGATTCCTGCTGACAAAAAAGCACCTATCGAATCATCATTAGAAAAACTGAAATCAGCTTTCTCTGCTAAAGATCTGGACGCTATCGAAGCTGCACAAACCGAGCTTAACGCTGCCTGGGCTGCTGCATCTGAAGATATGTACAAAGCTAGCGGCGACGCAGGACAACAAGGTGCGCCTCACGAAGGTGGCCCTGAAGCAGGCGGTGCACAAGGCGGCGACACTGTAACAGATGTTGACTTTGAAGAAGTGAAATAATTATAATAGTTTTTTTTGAGAAAGCCCCGCTGGAAACAGTGGGGCTTTTTGCTTTTACATCTTTTTGTGTCATTGCGAGCGATAGCGTGGCAATCTCGTCGCCAATGCTTCTTTGATTTGAATAGTTACCAGATTGCTAAGTCATACTTCTTCGCAATGACAAAGCGTTAAATAGGGCGGATGGTTTAAACTACGACGGATTCCCTTCGCCCAATCCTTCCTCAACAACAATCGCGTTTTCCTTAACGGCGGCTAAATATTTTCGTTTATAACGGATGCGTAGAAAAGCAAAGATCGGCCATATCAACATCGGGCTCATTTCTGCCAATGCAGATGATAAAGGCCATATAAACATGCCTAAAACAAATACAGCCGGTACGGTTATAGCCCGGGCCATGAACAGTTTTTGAAACAAAAGTGTAGGTTGATGCTCGACTATATGGTTGTTGGGCGAAAATACATACCTGATGAGCAAGCAGTTGGTAATACCGGTAAATATGATGTTCGAATTGTAGAAGTAATACGGAATCGCATAAGCAACATTTTCGCTGTAATAGGCAGATGAAAAGGGCATCAGTACCAAGCTAAACAAGAACAGAAAGTTTAGCATGATCATGCGGTTGGTATACTGATTTACAAACCCGAAAATACGATGATGGCTGCGCCAATAAATAGCAATAACCCAAAAGCTAAGTGCAAAACCAAAAAACTTAGGAAGCAAATGCGCCAATTGATCCCACATTTGCGCAACTGTATAATCATGATGGATCTCAGGTGCCTTTATTTCGATGATAAGCAATGTGATTGCAATAGCAAACACGGCATCACTAAATAATATGATGCGGTCTATCTGAAAATCTTTACGTTCGGGGTCGTGCTGTTCTAAAAAATGTTCTTTGCTCATGGTTTGGATAGGCTTAAAATAGCGAATCTGGCTTAAATAAAAAAGCACCCGTTCTTAGCGGGTGCTTTTCGTGTCTAAAGATTAATATAAAATCAGGGAATTAGAATGGCGAGTCGCTGTAATCAGCGGTGCCGCTATAGGTAAATGGGGCTTGTCCGCCAGGAGTTACCGTAATGTTGAGTGTTGCTATGAGGTTTGTATTGTCGATAGAATATGTGCCTGACGCGCTACCCGAACCAGTCTGCGTACCGTTGGTGTAGTAACTAAGATTTGCGATATGTCCTGAAGTTGCAGTGCCGGCTCCGTTTACGTAGTAATCAGCGCCATTGTAACTAAAATGGAAATATTCCTGAACGGTAAATTTCTTATTACTAAAGTTTGCAGTGGGTTTAAAAGCCGACTTGCGATTTGTAGTGAATGCCGATAAGGAGATAAAGCAAACAACGAATAAACAAACAGTGATAAGTTTTTGAATTGAATTTTTCATGATGATAAGTTTTAGTTAGATCTATTTTACGTGTTAAGTGAGGTAAAGGTTACTCACAATTCTTGCATCGAAAAGGGCAATAAAAAAGCGCCCATTTTTTTGTGGGCGCTTTTGGGCTATTCTAAATCTACTTGTTTAAAATCTAATGATAGGCAACGGTTATTGCGCTATTTGTGTTATCAAACATTACTACGTCACCACTTAAAGCTTTTATTTCACCATTTACAGAGACAGTTCTTACGTTACCCGATATATTACTTTGGAACTGGTGAAGTACTAATTTGATTTTAGTGTATTTGGAGGTTAATAATCCAGAAATAACGCCAAATTTGATGCGTTTATTCGCTGGGTCGAAACTAATTTCTCGTTTATGGTAAGTGCCGTGCTCATAATCATAAGATGAACCATCATCTTCGTAATAAACAAACTTACTGGCTTCCTTACCGTACCATACGTTTACCTCTAAAATCCCGTCGCCCTTTTCGTTGGTGTTTTGGATGATGTTTTGCATCGGGACAATAGCGCCGCCTTTGGCAAATACAGGCAGATCATTCAATGGTGCATCAACAGTGTAAGCTTTGCCGCCTTCATAATGTTCACCGCTGCTTATTCGATACCATTCGCCTTTAGGCAGATAAACGGATGCGGTATGCTCTGTACTGATAACAGGAGCCACTAATAAACCATCGCCAAATAAGAACTGGTTTTGATAAGTTGGATTGTAAACCATCGTGTCCTGTGTATAGTTAATAGCCAACGTACGGCTCACAGGGAGCCCTGTTTGATGCGATTGGTAGAAACTGGAGTACAAGTATGGGAGCAATTTATAACGCTGCTCAATGTCTTTTTTAATGATTTTTTCGTTGGCCTCACCCCAGCGCCAAGGCTCACGCATTTTGGTACCCTGCATGGCGTGGTTACGGAACATGGGAGTATACACGCCCAGCGAGTTCCAGCGTACCATCAGCTCGGGCGTAGGGTCGCCGCTGAAGCCACCGATATCCACGCCGACTAAACTCATCCCTGTAATACCCAAACTATTTACCATGCGCTGTCCTAACAGCATGTGTGCGTCGTAGGCCGAATTATCGCCTGTCCACACAGCCGAATAACGTTGCGTGCCCGAATAAGCCGCGCGGGTTAATACAAACGGGCGTTTATTGCCAAGGATCTTTTTGGTGCCCTCGTGAGTGGCGCGGGCCATCTCCATCCCGTAAACGTTGCGTATTTCGGGCATATAGTAATTGCCGAATTTAACCATCCAAGGGATGTTTTGTCCCCAGGCGGCAGGTTCGTTCATGTCGTTCCAGAAACCTTCCACACCGGGCTCGGTAAGGGCTGTAAATGAAGCTCCCCACCATTTGCGTACATCGTCGCGGAAGAAATCGGGGAAATGGCAACGACCCGGCCAAACTTCGCCGATAAATTTTTCGCCATTGGGGTAGGTGGCAAAATAGTTTTTCGCTACACCTTCATCGTATTGTTTATAACCAGGTTCAACCTTAATCCCCGGATCAACGATAGTTACCAATCTAAAGCCCATCGATTTCAATTTATCGATAAATGATTTCGGATCGGGGAAGGTCTCATGATTCCAGGTAAAGATCTTGTAGTGGTCCATGTAATCAATGTCGCAATACATTACGTCAGCCGGGATGTTATGATCGCGGAAGGTTTTGGCTATGTCCAGAATTTCCTGTGCGCTCATATAACTCCAGCGGCACTGCTGGTAGCCGAGAGTCCATAGCGGTGGCATTTCCATGCGGCCGGTTAGCCAGGTATAATCTTTAATAATATCGGCCACATTTTGCGCGCCAAAAAAGTAATAGTTCATGTCACCGGCATCAGCACCAAACCAGCTCATCTGATGATCGGTGGTTGCACCGAAATCGAAATAACTTTTGTGCGTATTGTCGAAAAACAGACCATAAGTTAAGCCGCCGTGCATGCCCACAAAGAAGGGGAAGGTTTCGTATAATGGATCGCTTTTGGGATTGTGATCCGGCACGTCGCTATTCCAGTTGGTATAGCTGCTACCGCGACGGTCAAGATCGCCCGTCTTTTCACCAAGACCAATAAAGCGTTCGTCTTTATAAAGCTTGCGATAGTTGATCACACGCGTACCCTGCCAGTTAACACCAAAACGGCTATCATCCTGGCTTAGCTCTTTGCCATCGGCAGTATAGAAATTAAATCTTAAAGGCGATTTCTGGATGCTCAGTTTCAGCGCGGAAGTAGTAACCTCGATATGATCGCTGTTTTCTTTAGAGTCGATACTGCCCTCCGGTTTTTGGATCACGGCAAACGAAGTATCGGACACGCCTGTATTTTTGCTGATGCTAACCCGGATAACAGTAGGGCTGTAAATCCAAACCCTGGCCGTGGCCTCCGCAGTTTTGATAACTAAGGCGTTGTTTTGTTTGGCTGCGCTTTGTGCACTACCTAAAATTTGAACCTCCATATGTTGGGCAAATAATGATGAATACGTAATGAACAAAACAACGGCTGAGAGCAAATATCGTTTCATTGGAAATTGAAATAATTGGTTAAGAAGCCAAATGTAAATAATTATCGGGAACGTTCCCGGAGAAAGTACATAAAGAGTCAGACCGATTTATAATTTAAGAAACTAAATAATTAGTTATTTATAAACTAATTATTTAGTTTTGATAGAGGTTCGATAAAATAACGATAAATCATTTGCCAATTATGATCAGAAATCTTATTAAAACAGCTTTTCGCAGTCTTTTAAAAAACAGAACTTTCACCATCTTAAATGTTTTGGGGCTTACTCTTGGGTTGGCAGCCTGCCTGCTTATCGTATTTTATATAGCCGATGAGTTGAGTTATGACAACTACAATACAAAGGCCGATCGTATTTACCGGGTGAATACCGATTTTAAATACAATGATGTTACCACTTCGTACGCCATTGTTGCGCCTCCTGTTGCCGCTGCTTTAAAGCACGATTTTCCAGAAATTGAACAGGCAGCACGTTTAACGCCCTCAGCCAATACACGTGTTAAAAAAGGAGATGAAAACTTACAGGAGTATAAAGTGGTTTACAGTGATCCGGCCATCTTCAGTATTTTTACTTTGCCATTTATTGCCGGCGACGCGGCCACTGCATTAAAAGAGCCGCATACCGTTGTTATTAACGAAACAACAGCTTTGAAATACTTTGGCAGCACCAATGTGATAGGGCGCTCGCTAACGCTTATTAACGATAGCACAGATTATAAAGTGACCGGTGTAATGCACGATATGCCGATCCAGTCGCATTTTAATTTCGATTTCTTTTTGTCGATGGCATCTAATCCGCGCAGCACCGATAATAACTTTAACCATTTCAACTATCAAACTTATATACTGCTTAAACCCGATGCTAACCCGCAACGATTGGAGGCCAAGTTTGGCAACTTTATGAAGCTGCATCTCAATACATCTACTTTCAATTATGATAAGTTTGCCAGCAACGGCAATTTCATCAGGTTAAACCTTACTCCATTAAAAGATATCCACCTGCACTCTAACCGGCAGCGCGAATTAGGTGTTAATGGCGATATTAGCTATATCTATATTTTCGGTGCCATTGCCTTGTTTATTTTGCTGATAGCCTGTATCAACTTCATGAACCTTTCAACGGCGCGTTCTGCCAACCGCGCACGCGAAGTTGGGGTAAGGAAAGTGTTAGGTTCGCCCCGGATATATCTCATTTATCAGTTCCTCGCGGAATCGATATTAATTACCCTGTTTGCCGCCGTTTTAGCATTACTGCTTGCTTGGGTACTATTACATTCTTTTAATGAAGTAGCAGGCAAAAACCTAACTGTCACTTCACATAATACTGTTTATTTACTGCCTGCATTATTGGTTATTGTAATTATAGTGGGAGTAATAGCAGGCTCATATCCTGCGTTTTTTCTGTCGGCATTTAAGCCAGTTAATGTATTGAATGGTAAATTAACGGGTTTAAGGGGCGGCGGTTTACGGAGTGCTTTAATCGTGTTTCAATTTGCCATTACCATTTTCCTCATTATCGGTACACTTACTATTTATAATCAGCTCAATTATATTCAAAATAAAAACCTGGGTTTTGATCGCAACCATGTGCTTATTGTAAAAAATGTAAACCTTCTCGAAGATCCTAACATACTAAAGGCGGAGGTGAAAAAGTTATCAGGTGTTATAGATGCCTCTGTGACCGGTTTTTTGCCCACGGCAGATAACAGGCAGCCCGCTAATATATCTGGCGAACACAGCAGCAGTGCACCTTTTATGAGCGAACTATGGGAAGTTGATGCCGATTACCTAGGTACACTGGGTATGAATCTGGTATCAGGCCGAAACTTTTCGGACAAAATGAAAACGGATTCGGCGGGTATACTCATTAATGAAACAGCCGCCAAAATGCTGGGTTACATGGGTAATAATATACTAAACAAAAAAGTATTTTACACCGACCGCGCAGGGCTAAAACATGAATACCAAGTGCTTGGGGTGGTAAAAGATTTCAACTTTAATTCGTTGCGCGATAATATTACGCCGCTGGCAATGATACTGGCGCCCGATTTCAGGGCCTCGTTAAACATCAGGATTGAGTCGGGTAACATAAAAGCGTTAATGACACAGGTAGAGAAGAAATGGAATACTGTATCAGCCAACCAGCGTTTTGAATATTCATTTATGGACCAGGATTTTGATACGCTTTACCGGACTGAACAACGTACTGGCGACATATTTTTGTCGTTTACATTCTTGGCTATTCTTATTGCTTGCCTGGGCTTGTTTGGCCTGGCCGCTTGTACCGCAGAACAACGTAGCAAAGAGATCGGTATCCGCAAGATATTAGGCGCCAATGTTGCCCGGATTACAACCTTGCTCACCAAAGATTTTATAAGACTGGTGATAGTAGCAATAGTAATAGCATCGCCACTTGCTTGGTTAGCTATGCAGCACTGGCTGCAGGGATTTGCTTACCGACAGGAGTTTTCGTGGTGGATTTTACTAATTGCAGGTTTAGGAGCTATTTTGATTGCCGTTATCACGGTAAGTTTTCAATCTATTAAAGTGGCGGTTGCCAATCCAATTAAGAGTTTGAGAAGGGAATAAGAATAGTATAAAAATCCCCGCCTTTTGGGCCGGGGATTTTTAGTGTCAATATATTTTTGTCATTCTGAATGTAGTGACGAATCTTCTGCATTTTGCAAGAAGACTTACAGAGCGAAGAAGATTCTTCCTATCGTCAGAATGACAAATGAAAGAGTATTACGACCAAAGGTTTGATGGATATACACCGTTGGCAACCAGGTCTGAAATGCTTTTTTGTACAATCGGTTTATCTTCTTTGTAAGTTACACCAAACCATTTTGATGAAGTAGGAATAACTTTAAATGAGGCCGTGCCGGTTTTGATCAGTTCGTCAGCCACTAACGGGATAAAGAACTCAGCTTTAGGATTGTCTTTATTTTTCTCAACAAAGCGTTGGAACATTGGCAGGCTTTGTTCGAAAACAGCGGGAGTGAAACCCCAGAAATTCATAGACACGCGGGTATCAGTTGGTAATTCGGTTTCTACGCCGCCTTCTTCATACACAACACCGTCGCCTTTAAAGTAAACCTGTGTACGCTCATTGATTTCAACCATGTTACCTTCGTCGTTTACTTTACAAACGCCGCGAGAAACCGAACCATACTCAGATAAGGTTTTATCAATCTGGTAACCGATCAGTGAATATTTATCGTCCGCTACTTCGGTAGTTAAAAACTTGGCCATTTTTTCGAATGCATCATAACCGTAGTAGTCATCTGCATTAATAACGCAGAAAGGCTCTTTTACCTGGTTACGAGCAGCTAAAACTGCATGGGCAGTACCCCAAGGTTTTGCACGTTCAACTTCGTAGTCGATACCAAAAGGTTTAAGGTCGTAGCTTTGAAAAACGTAATCAGTTTCAACTTTGCCAGCCAGCTTAGGTTCGAAGATAGCTTTGAAGCTGTCCAGAAATTCTTCGCGAATGATGAAACTGATTTTACCAAAGCCTGCTCTGATCGCATCATGGATAGAATAGTCAATAATAGTTTCGCCATTCGGGCCAAAGCCGTCAACTTGTTTCATGCTGCCATAACGGCTGGCCATTCCTGCGGCCAATATCAATAGAGTTGGTTTCATATTTTTCTAAAGCTATACTTTTGATAGATGTATATACGGTAATTTAAAGAGTGATGTTCTAATTTAACTTATTCAGTTTTATCTTTTTATTTAAAATATTTAAAGTCCTGGCCGTTTTCGATGTTAAGTAGGGTTTCATAGATCAGCCTGATCACATTGTCAACGTCTTCCTTGTGGATCATCTCAACAGTTGTGTGCATGTAGCGCAACGGCAAAGAGATCAGAGCAGACGGCACGCCATCGTTAGAATAAGCGAAGGCATCGGTATCGGTACCTGTGGAACGTGAGGAAGCCTGGCGCTGGAATGGGATCTCATTTTTCTGCGCCGTTTCCACTAATAATTTATTCAGATTGTTTTGCACAGCAGGGGCGTAAGACACCACCGGACCGCGTCCACAAGCCAAATCGCCCTGAACAATCTTATTGATCATCGGGGTTTGGGTATCATGCGTAACGTCGGTAACGATAGCTACGTTAGGTTTAATGTGGTGAGCTATCATTTCGGCACCACGTAAGCCAATTTCTTCCTGCACGGCGTTAACGATATACAGGCCGTAGGGCAAAGTCTTTTTATTTTCTTTCAGTAGGCGAGCTACCTCGGCAATCATGAAACCACCGGCGCGGTTATCTAGTGCACGACCAACGTAGTAACGATCGTTTAACACCATAAACTCATCCTCGTAAGTGATTACACAACCTACATGGATGCCTAGTTTCTCAACTTCTTCCTTAGAAGTGCAGCCGCAATCTAAAAAGATATTTTTTAGCGTTGGCGCTTCTTCCTTCTCGCCGCCTAAGCGGGTGTGGATAGCAGGCCAACCAAATACCGCTTTTACAATTCCGTTATCGGTATGAATGTCAACACGTTTTGACGGCGCAATTTGATGATCGGAACCACCATTACGGATTACATATATTAAACCGTCGCTGGTGATATAATTTACAAACCATGAAATCTCGTCGGCGTGTGCTTCGATAACTACTTTATACGGGGCATCCGGATTGATGATACCAACCGTTGTCCCGTAGTTATCTACATAATGGTCGTCGATGTATGGTTTGATATAATCCAGCCACATTTGCTGACCTTTCCACTCGAAGCCTGTAGGAGAGGGATTGTTTATATATTTTGCTAAGAAAGATAAAGACGATTCTGTAACAACAGCCACATGCTGTTTTTGCTCATTTTGTTTTTCAGACATAGTAATTAATAACACTTACTGCTTATGCAGTGAACAAATATAATAAAGCAGTTTAAAGATAAGTAACGAATGAAGTCCTAAATTGGTTCGGGGTTAAGCGTTAAATTGCTTTCTCAAATATCTCGAAGTTAATGCCTTTACGTTCAAAAACCTCGCCGGTTGACGTGAAACCGGCTTTTACATAAAATTGGGTTGCTGTACTACGGGCATTGCACCAAAGGCGCGTGCCACCTTCAGATTGTGCAAATTCTGTGATGTATTGTAGCAATTGCCCACCAAGGCCCTGACCTTGCTTATCGGCCTGTACAGCCAGCTTGCGAAACTGAAAATCAGTCCCATCTTTAAACAACGATACTACGGCCACCAGTTTATTGTCAAGAAACCCACCGAAGTGCCAGCCGTGCTGATCTTCGTCCATTTCCATGTTAAACATATACTCGCCCGGGTAAAGTTCATCGCGGCGCAAGCGCCAGGTAAGTTGAGGGGTTATTTGTTCGATGTCCATAGTGCTTATAATAGCGTCATTGCGAGGTACGAAGCAATCCCCAATATTTCGAGCAGGTGCTAAGATTAGCGTCAGTCCGCTCATAGCCGCGGGGGCTTAGTTACTTTTGGCTTGATCCAAAAGTAACCAAAAAATCAAGACAGAAAAAAGCTTCCGCGCACAAGGCCCACGCATGGCCCGCTTTTCTGTCAGGCCATCGCTCTTCCGGATCTATCGTCTTGTTTCTTGTCTCTCGATTCTTGCTTCTCTCCTTACAAAGGTATATTCCCGTGCTTTTTCCGCGGCATGTTCACCACCTTATTCTCCAGCATTTTAAAGGCGTGGATTAGTTTTAAACGTGTGTCGGCAGGTTCTATAACCTCATCTATAAAACCGCGTTCGGCTGCGCGGTAAGGGTTGGCAAACTTGTCGGAGTAGAGTTGCTCCATTTCCTTCCACTTGGCTTCCGGATCTTCGGCAGCGGTGATCTCACGCTTAAAGATAATTTCAGCAGCTCCCTTAGCTCCCATAACCGCAATCTCGGCCGAAGGCCAGGCGTAGTTCATATCGGCGCCAATATGTTTGGAGTTCATAACATCGTAAGCACCGCCATAAGCCTTGCGGGTAATTACGGTAACACGGGGAACGGTAGCCTCGCAGAAAGCGTAAAGCAATTTTGCGCCATTGGTAATAATAGCGTTCCACTCCTGATCGGTGCCCGGTAAAAAGCCCGGTACATCTTCAAACACTAAAAGCGGAATATTAAAGCTATCGCAGAAACGCACAAAACGCGCCCCTTTGGTAGATGAATTAATATCCAGCACTCCGGCCAGATAAGCAGGCTGATTGGCCACGATACCGATACTCCGGCCCGCCAAACGCGCGAAGCCCACTACAAGATTGGGAGCGAAATCTTTATGAACCTCCAAAAATGAACCGCCGTCTATAACCTCTTCAATTACTTCGCGGATATCATAAGGCTGTGACGCATTCTGGGGCATAATAGAATTTAACGAAGGCCGCTTCTCGTCCCGGCTTTCGTAGGGCAGGGCAGGGGCCGTTTCTTCGCAGTTTTGAGGCATGTAGCTCAACAATTTTTTGATATGTTGTATGGCATCGATCTCATTAGCGCAGGCAAAGTGCGTAACGCCCGATTTAGTAGCATGTGTATTGGCGCCGCCCAACTCCTCGGAAGTAACTTCCTCATGGGTAACCGTTTTAACCACGTTGGGGCCTGTTACAAACATGTATGAGGTATTCTCGACCATTAATATAAAATCGGTAATGGCCGGGGAGTACACCGCCCCACCGGCGCAGGGACCCATTATGGCCGAAAGCTGCGGGATTACCCCCGACGATTTGGTATTGCGGTAAAAGATATCGGCATAGCCACCCAAGGATACGACACCCTCTTGAATACGTGCGCCGCCCGAGTCGTTTAAGCCGATAACTGGTGCGCCATTCTGTAAAGCCAGATCCATAATTTTGCAGATCTTTTCGGCATGGGTTTCAGAAAGTGAGCCGCCAAATACGGTGAAATCCTGCGAAAAGGCATAAACCAATCTTCCGTTGATGGTGCCATAGCCGGTAACTACACCGTCACCGGGGTAATGCTGTTTTTGCATACCGAAGTCGGTAGAGCGATGCGCCACCAGCATCCCAATTTCCTGAAAAGAACCTTCGTCCATTAAGAAATGCAGGCGCTCGCGGGCGGTTAGTTTTCCTTTTTTATGCTGACTGGCTATACGCGCCTCGCCGCCACCGGCAAGGGCTTGTTCGCGTTTTTGTTGCAGGGTTTCTATTTTCTTATCCACAGTACTGGTAGTAAGTTGGGTTAGTGGTTAAATGTAAGGATTGTTAAATGAAATATGCAAGCGCAGGTTGGCGACGATACGGCCTCGCGTTTTAAATTTTTAAACCCAGGGTGGTGCATGGTGCAAAGTTCCACATGCACCACTGTGTTCCAACTTAAAAGTCAGTTTTTAGTGTTAAAAGTTGATAATTAACTGAATATTAAAAACTTAATAGCATGACTTTAAAGTAAGTACAATCAGGCCATGTTCCATTTTTGATGACTTTAAAGTCTTTTTGGTGCCGAAGTTGCGCCAGCGAATCTTTGCTATTTCTGCCAATTCAAGCGTCCACGCTTGAGTTATTTCCTAACTGGAGCGTCCACGCTCCGAATCATCGCAGGAGCGCGGACGCTCTTTTTAAAAATGGTTTGAGCTCCGGACGCTTAAACCGGCGGAAGAGCGTGCGCTAAACTTGCGACAGCTGTGAGTTTCATGGATAAGGGACTTCAAATGTTTCGCCACAAATGCCTTGCACCGTCAATTTACCATTGGATATTTGATAATCGTTAATAATATCGGGAAACGTAATTACTTTGCCGACCGCTAAGAAATACCTGTTTATTGTGACCACGGTTGTGTCGGTTACAACCAGATAATTTAAGTCAATCTTCACAACTTCTGTAATCGGCTCAGTTAGGCCGGAAAGAAATCCTATTCGCCCATTTAGGGTCGAAAAAAGAACAATAAAATCGTCAACTCCAATACATAATATGTTGTCATCTACAAAGTCTACAACAATTGGGGGGATCATTATTGAAGCATCGACACTAAAACCATAAGCTTTGTCTTGTATTAGTAATAACCAATATTGATTTGCACGTCTATGCTCAAGAACCGTATAACATCCCGGAGTGCCGTCATATTCATGTTTGCTAACTTCTTTGAAACTATACATTTAACCTGCTTTAAGATGTTCTTTATTTGGCCATGACAGCAACTGATTTTTATAGCCACCTTGATTAAGCAAAAGCTGCTCATAATCACAAGACGCTACGACGGAAAGATCTCGATCCCACAACCACTTTAGGGCGCTATTTATCAAATCAATATGTGCATCGCTCGCGAATTCGTCTTTGAAAAAAAACTCTAATATAAATTGAAAGTGTAGAAAACCATTTGGAAACTGGCATTGTAGGTTTTCATCAAATTCGTCGTTCATATTAATTGATAGTTCTAAGAAATCAGATTGAAAAAAAGAATGGGAGATTTGCTTTAAATTTAGATAAAGAGATAAACCTCTGCGCAAATCTTCTATAGTAATTTTCCCTGTGCAATATAAAACGCATAAGCTCCCGGCCATGAAAATTGAAGTTAATTGACGGTGATTCGGTTATTAGCTTTACAAGATAGAACTTTTTTTATTCAGAGCGACAGCGAATAATCTTCTTCAATAGAGAAGTCCGCTAAACAAGTCGAAGAAGATTCTTTGTACCTCTGAATGACAACTCATTTATATCTTCCATTCCTCCCTCGCTAACCCTATGCTTGCGACAGCTTTTCTTCTCTAATAAAATCCTAATAATTAAATTACACATCAATTACCTAATTAAATCTTGCATTAAAGGATTTTTGTATATTTGCGATAGACGATGAAACTGAGAGATTTTAAATTAGGCCTATGCATACTGTTTATGGGCATCTTCTTTACGAAGATGTTTATATCGGTGGCGCCTGTATTTATGAGTCTTAACAACAAAACAGTTAACGCCGTTATTACCCAGTTAGAGCTTGAATCAAAAAACGACAAGGAAGACCCTGATAAGGGGATGACCAAAGAGAAAAAGTTTTTTGACGAAGAATTTAACCTGATGGTAGCCGATCATAAGCCGTTAGTGGTTGAGATCAACATTCTGCACAACTTAGAGAAATCTCTATATACCCAGGTATATCATCCTGTGGTGCCCACCCCGCCTCCCAACGTTTAATTGAATTGCAACCCCGATACATCGGGGAGTAGCTTGGCGTACTCAACTTTTTAGCTGAGGGCAGTGTCCTTATGGATTATTGTTTCCCGCCGCACTCTTCGAAGAGATCAATCTTATTCAATTAAAATTTAATTATTCGTACCATGCAAATGACGCAAGGTGGGGCTGCTGCGGACAACCTCAACCTCAAAAAATATTTCCTGCCTAAGAATTTAAAAAAGGACTTTCCCGCCAGTATAGTAGTGTTTTTAGTGGCTTTGCCGCTATGTTTAGGTATTGCCTTAGCCTCTGGCGCCCCATTGTTTTCGGGCGTGCTCACGGGTATTATAGGTGGTATTGTAGTGGGTTGTTTAAGCGGCTCGCAGCTAAGTGTTGCTGGTCCGGCTGCCGGTTTAACGGTAATTGTGTTAAATGGCATTACCAGTTTAGGTGCGTTCGAAACCTTTTTACTGGCGCTGGTTATTGCCGGTGTTTTTCAAATTATACTTGGTTTCGTTAAGGCAGGAACCATTGCCAACTATTTTCCTTCGGCAGTTATCGAAGGTATGTTGGCGGCTATTGGTATTATCCTCATCATGAAACAGTTTCCGCATGCGGTTGGCTATGATGCAGATTTTGAGGGCGATGAAGGCTTTAAGCAAATAGATGCCGACAACACATTCTCGGGCATCTTCCGTGCGGTATCAAAAATAAATTTCGGAGCGGTAATTATTGCGGGCGTGTCGCTTGCGCTGATGATCTACTGGCCTAAGTTTAAAAAGCTGGCCGTGGTGCCTGCACCGTTAATGGTTGTATTGGCAGGTGTTGGATTAAGCCTTTTGTTCGCTAACAGCGGCCTTGCCTTGCGCGATAAGCAATTTGTACATATCCCGGTGGTTGGTAGCATGGGCGAGTTTTTTGGCCTGCTCAAATCGCCAAACTTTGCCGAGATCGGTAACAAACAGGTATGGATAACGGCTTTCACCATTGCAGTGGTAGCCAGTTTAGAAACATTGCTAAGTCTGGAAGCGGTTGATAAGATCGATCCAATTAAAAGAATATCACCTACAAACCGCGAGTTATTGGCGCAGGGGGCTGCTAATATAATAAGCGGTTTGCTTGGTGGTTTACCTATGACGGCTGTTATCGTACGTTCGTCGGCCAACGTAAATGCTGGTGCGCGCACTAAAATGAGCGCTATTATACACGGCGTATTCTTGTTAATGGCATTGGTACTTATACCATCGCTCATTAACTATATCCCACTTTCGTGCCTTGCGGCTATCCTGTTAACCACAGGGTTTAAGCTGGCCAAACCGGCCTTGTTTAAACACATGTGGCACCAAGGGTTAAACCAGTTTATCCCATTTGCGGTAACCATATTGGCAGTTGTTTTAACCGATTTGCTGATAGGCGTGGGTATTGGTATGTTAATCGGTATCTTCTATATCCTGCGTACTAATCTGCGTAATCCATACTTCTACCACATTGTTAAAAACGGCGATAAGAAAGTGATCCGCATTCAATTAGCCGAAGAGGTTTCGTTTTTAAACAAAGCGGCTATACAGGTTACCTTAACCAGCTTGCCGAAGGAAACCGAGGTAATTATCGATGGATCAAACTCCCGATACATCGATCCCGATGTGCTGGAAATTATCCGCAACTATAAGCACAACGCTTATACCAAGGGCATTATCGTAACCTTAAATGAGGTTAAAGAGAAATACGATGTGCCGAAATTAAAAGAGTTAAAGTTACAGTCTAACTAAAAAACAAACTATCATGTTAAACGGAAATCAAAAAGAAATGAAAACTGCCATTGAAGGCAATAACATACAATTGGCGCAAAAAAACAGCTATGATGCTTTAATAAAAGGCAATGCCGAGTGGGTGGAACGACGCCTGCAGGATGATCCTGAATATTTTACAGAATTAGCAAAAGGCCAGCAACCCGAAGTGTTGTGGATAGGCTGCTCAGACAGCCGCGTACCTGCCAACGAAGTAACCGGAACTAAGCCGGGCGAAGTGTTTGTACACCGCAATATTGCCAATGTTTGCGTACACTCGGATATGAATATGCTGAGCGTGTTAGACTACGCCGTAAACGTGCTGAAAGTAAAACACGTAATTGTAGCAGGCCATTACGGTTGCGGCGGTGTAGCAGCAGCCATGAGCCACAAACAATTTGGCTTAATAGATAACTGGTTGCGTAATATTAAAGATGTTTACCGCCTGCACAGTAATGAGCTTGACCGCATTACCGACCCAACCGCCAAAGTAAACCGCCTGGTTGAACTTAACGTGGTTGAGCAGGTATATAACCTTTGCAAAACAACCATTATCCAAAACGCATGGCAGGTACGCCACGACTTGCAGGTGCACGGTTGGGTAATTGATTTAAGCAGCGGTTTAATTAAAGATTTAAAAGTAACCAATAGTGCCGCGCACGATTTAGGTTATGTATATGAGCTTAACGATGCCCCAGTGGCAGCCGCTCATTAAAGAGCATGTCTAACCACCACAGTTAGTCAGTTTTTAGTAGTTTTTTAGCTCCCGGTTTGCAGCAGTAGGCCGGGAGTTTTTTTTTGTTTACTTTGCATTAGCAACAAGTATTATGCTGAGGCAAACTAAAGACGACAGAACACTTCGTGAAAACTTAATGCTGGCATCGTCAACCGCATTTGTATCGGGCGTTATCAACGTGGCAGGTATGGTTGCTTTCTTAGCATTTACATCAAACATTACCGGGCACGTTGCCAACCTGGCCAATAACTTTGTTCAACGTAATTTTAGGGAAGTTGCTGTTTTTATGTTGTGGCTGCTCATGTTTTTTCTGGGAGCCTTTACTGCAAATTTTATTATCCGTTCGTTAGAGCATAAGAGCATTTACAGGGCGCATGCTACCCCCGTAATTTTAGAAATAGTGATTCTTTTAACGGTGGCTGTTTACGGCCATCACTTTTACGATGAAGATCAATTGGAACGGGAACTGATTATCGGCGCGCTTTTGTTTGCCATCGGCCTTCAAAATAGCCTGGTCTCAATCATCTCGGGCGGCCTCATCAAGTCGTCGCATTTAACAGGATTGTTTACCGACCTGGGTGGTGAAGTATCTGAATGGCTGCACCCTCGTACCGGAAAAAACCCGGTGGTGAAAAACAAGATCCTGATCCGCATAACCATTTTAACTTTCTATTTTATTGGCGGGGTATTCGGCGGTTTCTTTTTCGATAGATACGATTACCTTATTTTTTACTTTATCCCCCTGATATTACTTACTATCTTGTATTACGATTTAAGACCAATTGCCTTACACCGGCTCGATCGGTTATTGTGGGGAACCAATAAACGCAAAACATCTTAACCTCCTATATTATGTGTGCAAAAATTAATAAACACCACGCTCATGATACCAGCCACATCACCTATGAGTCGTTGCTGGAAGGCAACAAACATTTTGTTGCTGAAACACTGGAAGAAGACCCGGATTATTTTGACAAACTGGCCAGCGGACAGGAGCCCCCTGTTTTATGGATAGGTTGTGCCGATAGCCGCGTACCTGCCAACCAGATTACCAATACCAACCCGGGCGAAATATTTGTACATCGTAACATTGCCAATGTGGTTGTACATTCGGATATGAACATGCTTTCGGTACTGGATTATGCCGTAAACGTATTAAAAGTAAAACACGTTATTGTAACCGGTCATTACGGATGTGGCGGGGTATTAGCTGCCATGAGCCATAAACAATTTGGCTTGATTGACAACTGGCTGCGCCATATCAAAGACGTTTACCGTTTACACGCTGATGAGTTGGATAGCATTGAAGACGATGGCGAACGCGCCAACCGTTTGGTAGAATTTAACGTGATAGAAGGCGTTTACAATCTCTGCAAAACATCCATCATCCAAAATGCCTGGAAAAATAACCAGGAACTAAGTGTGCACGGTTGGGTTTATAGCTTGGCCACAGGATTTATTACCGATTTAAAAGTTAGTGCTTCCAATGGTTCAAGCCTTGGGGGCGTGTTTAAGTTTGAATAAAGTTAGGGGAGTCGGAACCCGGACGTTAAGAATCGGGATTGGCTCCAAAAGTGTCATTGCGAGCGATAGCGTGGCAACCTCGTCGCTTGTGTATTTGCTCTATAAGCTACGAGGTTGCTTCGTACCTCTCAATGACACTTTTTTTATAATGATCTAAAACACAAAGGGTCGTCAATTTTATTGACGACCCTTTTTTATAGTCTCGATTCTTGACTCTCGATTCCTGATTCCCTTCTTAAAGTTCTTTAGTCAAAAACGGATATCTGTAATCTTTCGGTGGATCAAAAGTTTCTTTGATGGTACGTGGAGATACCCAACGCAGCAGGTTTTGCATAGAACCGGCTTTGTCATTTGTGCCAGAACCGCGGGCACCGCCAAATGGCTGCTGACCAACTACTGCACCTGTTGGTTTATCATTTACATAGAAGTTACCTGCTGCATTGCGTAAGCGATGTGTTGCTTCTGCAATAGCATAACGGTCTTGCGAAATGATAGAACCTGTAAGGGCGTATTTCGATGTATTGTCGATAATGTCCATTACGTTGCTAAAATCGGCATCGTCATAAACATAAAGTGTTAATACAGGGCCGAAAAGCTCCTCGCACATGGTTATGTAGTAAGGGTCTTTTACTTCTAAAACTGTCGGGGTAATAAACCAGCCGTTAGTTTTATCATAAGTACCACCAGAGATCACATTTACGTTCGGATCGGCAACGGCAGCGTCAATATATTTAGCCAGTTTATCGAACGAGCGCTCGTCGATAACGGCATTGATGAAGTTTTCGAAATCTTCAACCGGGCCAATTTTAAAGGTGGCCATTTCGGCTTGTAGTTTTTCTTTTACAGCAGGCCAAAGCGATTTAGGGATATACGCACGCGAAGCAGCAGAACATTTTTGTCCCTGGTATTCAAATGCACCACGTAAAAGGGCAACGCTCACAACGTCAACATCGGCACTTGGGTGGGCAAGCACAAAGTCTTTACCACCGGTTTCGCCAACAATACGTGGGTATGATTTATACAGGTGGATATTGTTCCCAATAGTTTTCCAAAGGTTTTGGAACACTCCGGTAGAACCGGTGAAGTGTAAACCAGCAAATTCAGGATGGCTGAAGATGATATCACCCGCAACAGGGCCATCAGTATAAATAAGGTTGATAACTCCCGGAGGCACACCAGCTTCCAGAAAAACCTGCATTACGACATCAGCAGCATAGATTTGCGTAGGCGCTGGTTTCCAAACAACAACGTTACCCATCATAGCGGCAGAAGCACACAGGTTACCTGCAATAGCGGTAAAGTTAAATGGAGTAATAGCGAATATAAAACCTTCTAAGGGACGAAATTCTACACGGTTCCAGATGCCTTTGCCGCTGGTTGGCTGCTGAGCATAAATCTCAGTCATGTAGTGTACGTTAAAACGCAGGAAGTCGATCAGCTCGCAAGCTGCATCAATTTCGGCCTGATAAGCATTTTTAGACTGGCCTAACATCGTAGCCGCGTTAATTTTAGCGCGGTAAGGTCCGGCTAACAGGTCGGCAGCTTTTAAGAAGATAGCAGCGCGATCTTCCCAAGGCATGTTTTCCCAGGCTTCTTTAGCATCAAGGGCAGCCTTAATAGCAGCGTGCACATGCTCGGCATCACCCTCGTGGTAAGTAGCCAAAATGTGTTTATGATCATGAGGTGGACGAATTTCCAGCGTTTTGCCGGTACGAACCTGCTCACTTCCGATGTACATCGGTATATCAATTTGTTTTGCACGTCCTTCTTGCAAAGCCTGGGTTAAAGCGGCACGCTCTACACTGCGCGGACCGTAGTTTAAAACCGGCTCATTAACAGGCGCGGGTACATTAAAAAATCCTTTTAACATAAATGAATATTTGTTGCGTGCAAAGATAAGGCTTGTAACCCGGTATTTTGTTTAGCAAGCGTAAATTTGGGTTCGGGTGTAGTTTTCTATCGATGATATTACAATATTTGAGTAATCAACATCCTGAATATCATGGCAACAGTAATCCCCATCCTCCGCATTTACGATTACGATAAAACTATCGAGTTTTATGTAAAGTGGCTCGGTTTCAAGGTAGACTGGGAACACCGATTTGAACCCAATACGCCCGTTTTTATGCAAGTATCAAAAGGTGACATTATACTAAACCTGTCCGAACATCACGGCGACGGCTCACCAAATGGCCGGGTGCGGATCTTGAACTTTAAAGGTTTGCGAGAGTATCATAGGCAATTGATAGACGCGAAATACAAATACAACCGCCCCGGGCTGGAGGTGCCCGAGTGGGATCCATCAGCTATTAACGTAACGGTTATTGATCCGGTAGGTAACCGATTAACTTTTGAAGAAAGGGAAGGCTAGTCTCATTACTCGTTCTTCATAAACTTACCGACGCCATCAGCTGGTTTCCAGGTGCTTTTGGGCTCGTAGTAATGCCATAGCACGGTTGAGATTTTCGTAATTAACATCTCGGCTTCGTTGTCGGTGGTCCAGCGCTGGTCTTTGATGTTGTTGGTCATTACCGAGAAAACGTAATCGCCATGTGGGGCGTTTACCAGTACTGTTTCCGATTTGGCTTCGTTAACTGCGCCCTGTTTAGATGCTGTGTGAATGTATGGCGGTATTGCAGAAAGCGCCCGCTCGTCCCAATAAATGCGGGTGAGGTTGCGCATCATGCGCTCGCTGGCTGCCGGGCTTACAGCTTGACCGTCGTTAATCATGGTAAATAGCTTACACATTTCGTAGGGCGAGCTCATTCCCCAACCATATTTTTTCCTGAAGGCTTCTCTACCCGGCACACGCGAGTTAACCCTGAACACGTTGAATCCATTTTGTTGCAGCCAATTGTTAATGTAGTCGCCACCTACCAGTTTTTGCAACCAAAGGCTGGCAGTATTGTCGCTCATAGTAATCATCAGCATGGCCACTTTGCTCAATTGTATGGTATCCCCGTTTTTAAACGAACCCAAAATATCCTCGCCCGCGTAAAGCAAGGAGTCGCGGTATACCAGTTTCTGGTTGTACTGTAGCTCGCCTTTTTCTATTTTATCCATCACCCCACATTGGATAGCCGTTTTTACCATGCTGGCAGTTGGAAAAATGCTGTCAGCGTTAAAGGCAGCAGTCTTGCCTGTTTTGAGGTTATGCACATAAATGCCTATATCGCCATTGAAGCCTTTCACGGCTTCTTCTAGCTGTTTGGTGAGTTTTTTATCGGTTTGTGCGAAGGTTGGGATGGTTAATAAGAGCAGGAGATATGGGATGAGGTTTTTCATGGTTGGAAAATACGAATTATAGAATCAAGAGACAAGAATCGGGAATCAAGATGCCTCACTCAAGCCCTCTCCGGGGAGAGGGAGCAAAACAAAAAAGGCGGTTTCCAGAAAACGGAGAATCAATACAATTCGCCGCGTGGGGTGTTGAAACAAGTTCAACATGACGAATGAAAGAAGCAGTACTCTTAATTCTTTCCCTTATCTTTACAGGTTCAAAACAAATGAAGAAACTGCGCTGGCTTTTATGGCCCTTTTCATTGCTTTACGGCCTGGTTGTGGTTATCCGCAACTGGTGTTATGATGTGGGCTGGTTTAAAAGTACAGGGTTTAATTTGCCGGTGATTTCGGTAGGGAACCTTGCAGTTGGCGGAGCCGGGAAATCGCCCATGACGGAGTATCTGGTCCGTTTGCTGAAATCAGATTACAAACTTGCCACGCTTAGCAGGGGCTATGGCCGAAAAACGCAAGGCTTTTTATTGGCCGAAGAGCACAGTACTTCTGCAGATATTGGCGATGAGCCTGCTCAATTTAAACACAAGTTTCCGGATGTTACGGTAGCCGTTTGCGAAGATAGGGTTAAGGGGATCAATCAACTTAAAGATAATCACGAATTGATTATTATGGACGATGCCTATCAACACCGGGCGGTAAAGCCAGGCTTCAGTATTTTATTGTTCGACTATAAAAAGCTTAACGACCCCAATTTGCTGCTGCCGGCAGGTGATCTGCGCGAACCTTTCAGTGGAAAAATGAGGGCGGACATTGTAGTAGTGAGTAAATGTCCTTCAAATATATCGGCAGAAGAGCAGGAGCGGGTTTCTGAAAAGATAATACCGTATCCATATCAGCACTTGTTTTTTACTTCGATCGATTATCTTGGTCTGAAAACATTGGATGGAAATACGGCCAACACAAGGCTGACCAGCAATACCAAGATTTACCTGCTTACCGGTATTGCGGGCGCTGGGCCGCTGGTTCAATATCTGCAGAGTATTAGCTCCACTATTGTTCACCATAATTATCCGGATCATCACCCCTTCAGCTTGAAAAATATTACTAAACTTGCTGATGAATTTTTGGCCGATGCATCAGAAAATAAAGTGGTGATCACAACAGAAAAGGATGCCGAACGTTTAAAACAACCTGCGTTGTTACTGCTTTTGAGTAAGCTGCAAATATTGGTTATACCTATCAGTATTGCGTTTCTTAATAACGGACAACCGCAATTTGATCAATTGATAATAGATTATGTTAGAAAATATAGAACGCACCGCAGCGTACATTAAAAGCCGCATTGGCGATTTTGAGCCCGAGATAGGTATTATATTAGGTACCGGATTGGGTGGCCTGGTAAACGAAATTGAGGTAGAAAAGCAATTGCTTTATGCCAACATTCCCGATTTTCCAATCTCAACCCTGGAGTTTCATTCGGGTAAGCTGATATTTGGTACACTGGCCGGTAAAAAAGTAGTGGCTATGCAAGGTCGGTTACATTACTACGAAGGCTATAATATGCAGCAGATCATATTCCCGGTTAGGGTAATGAAATGGTTGGGTATTAAAACCCTGTTTGTATCTAATGCCAGTGGCGCACTTAATCCCGATTACAGGAAAGGCGATCTGATGATCATTCACGATCATATTAACCTGCAATCGCACAATCCGCTGGTAGGTGCCAATGAAGAAGAGATCGGAATGCGTTTTCCGGATATGAGCGAACCCTACAAATTTAGCCTGATAGAAAAAGGCATGAGCATTGCCGCTGCCAATAATATAACCTGCCATAAAGGCGTTTATGTAGCCGTAACTGGTCCGAGTTTGGAAACCCGCGCCGAATACAGATATTTACGTATTATAGGCGGCGACGCTGTTGGTATGAGTACCGTGCCCGAAGTTATTGCGGCCAACCACATGGGCTTACCCGTATTTGCAATATCTGTATTAACAGACGAAGGTTTCCCTGAGACGCTTAAACCTGTTTCGATAGAAGAGATATTGGCCATCGCACATGAGGCCGAACCCAAAATGACACAAATACTTAAAGAACTGATTGCAGGCCTTGATGCTTAACAAGCTGAAATATTTATTGGTACTGCTGCTTTGCATGCAGGTTGCAGGGGTAATGGCGCAGGTTAATACCTTCCCCAACAGCCCGGGCCAGCAACAGCAAAATTATATGCGCGATACGGTAAGAGCTACTAAAAAGCTTACCGACGAGCAGATGATGGATACCTTGCGTAAAAAGGAAGACAAAAAAAAGGACACGGTAATATTTAGTTCGAAATTTATTAAGGTAACCAATGAGCACCTGCTTGCAGATAGCACACAGGTTTTCGCGCTGGATACCGGCCTTGTAAACTTTGAAAATTATAACCCACTGTACCAGGTGCGTAGTCCACGTATAGGCTTGGGTAGTACGGGTTTAGCGCAGCGACCTCTGCTTTTTGAGCCGAGTAAAACCCTGGGTTTCGATATAGGGCAGCATTCTTTCGACCCATATCTCTTAAATCCTTCGGATATACTCTACTACCGGGCACGTGTGGCATACACCAATTTATATCTTGCAAACGGTGGCCGAACGGAGCAGATATTTAAATTGGTGCACACTCAAAATATTAAGCCCAACTGGAACTTGGGACTTAATTTTAACGATATCGGATCTCGGGGGTATTACAAGCGGCAAAATGTAAGCGAGATAGGGGCGGGAATATTCAGCTGGTACGAATCGAAGAATAAGCGCTATAATATGCTTGCCAATGTAATATTCAATACCATAAAAGCACCGGAAAACGGTTCGATATTAAATGATACTGTTTTTACGAAAAGTAGCTCGGTTTTTAGCAAAACAGACCTGGACACACGCCTGCAAACATCGTCTGACGCGATAACAACCCGGGGTATTTACATTAAGCAGTTTTATTATCTGGGGCGTATTGATAACATGCGTAAGGGCTCTGATACCTCCAAAGTGCTGCCAACCAATAGGGTAGGGTATACCTTTTATTATGGCAGTCAGCAATATAAATTTTTACAGAATGAACCCGATACTTACCGGGTTTTTCCAGATTACTACTATAGTGCCAACGTATCCCGCGACTCGCTGAATGTTAAACACCTGCAAAATGAGTTTACGTACTCTTTTTATCTTCGCGGAAAGTCATCTAGTTTTGTTAAAAATGAGTTGAAGGTAGATTTGGGTCTATCGTCCGACGTGTACCATTACACTCAAAACGTGATGGACTCGATAGTGAATAATTTTGGCCAAAAAATATTAAAAACAGATCGTAAAGCCGACGAGACGCTACAGAACATTACGCTGAAAGGCAAGTTAGGTTATCGCTTTAGCGACAGGGTTGGCCTCGATGCAGATTTTCAGCAAGTGGCAGTAGGCTACAACTTTGGCGACTTTTTGTATGATGTTAAGCTGAATCTTTCGGGAGGTAAAAAAGCCGGTCGGATTTTGCTCGAAGCGTATTCGCAAAGTAACCGTGCACCGTTTGTATATACCAACTGGATATCCAACCACTACATATTTACCAGCTACGATTTTAATAAGCAGAAGACAACCAGCCTGGCCTTCAACTACATTAACGATAAGCTGCAATTCGACCTCAAGGCCGAGTACTTCCTGATAAACGACTACTTGTATTTTACGGCACAACCCGGCGGTGCAGATGCCCATCCGGCGCAAGCCAGCAGCCCTATCAGTTTGCTGAAGGTGAGTGTGGGTAAAAATTTAACCTGGCGCAGGTGGCATTTTGACAACTACGTTGTTTACCAAAAGACAGATAACCAAGGTATTTTGCGCACGCCCGAAGTTTATACTTACAGCAGCTTGTATTATTCCAAATTGCTGTTCAATGTACTTAACTCTAACATCGGGTTTAACGTACGCTACAACACTACTTATACGGCACCGTCATACGCGGTGGGCTTAGCCCAGTTCTATAATGGCCCGGATGTTACCTTTAGTTCGTACCCTGTTGCAAGTGTTTTTGCCAAAGCAACGCTTTTCCGCACCAATCTTTTTGTTCAATATGATTATGCCAACCAAGGCTTGTTTAGCCAAGGTTTCTACACCGTTAACCGCTACCCCATGTTTGATCACCTGTTGAAGTTTGGGGTAAGCTGGACGTTTTATAATTAGGGTTTAGAGGAGTGATTAATAGAGTACTCAAAGTTCCCTCCCTCGGGAGGGCTAGGGAGGGGTTTCTAAAATAGTTAATCCTTTTTCTTAACAAGTTCCAGTATTACTGTCTCTATAGTCCTAATCACATTAAAAATATCATTCTTAATCTGAGTTTCGCTAAATCGAAGCAATGTAATTCCAAAACTTTCTAATCGTTGTTGCCTGACAATATCTTTTTCAACAACATCATGATGGTCGTGATAGCGGCCATCAATTTCAATGGCCAATAGTATTTCTTTGCAATAGAAGTCTACAATGTAATTATCGATACAACGCTGACGATCAAAATCAAAGCCTAAGAGTTTATCTGCTTTCAGCTCATTCCATAACAACGCTTCTCCGAAAGTCATATTCTTGCGAAGCTTTCGGGCTAAGGTTTTTAATTGAGGATTGTATGGAATAATTTTATTAGCCATTTTAATCGTATATACCCCTCCCTAACCCTCCCAAGGGAGGGAACTTTGCAATTACACGCATGACTTTCCCCTACGTCTTCTGCTGTTTTTTCTTCGCAGCCGGAAACAACACGTTGTTTAATATCAAGCGATACCCAGGCGAGTTAGGGTGGAGTTTAAGATCTGTTGGAGGGTCGCCTACGGCGTGCTGGTAGTCTTCGGGGTCGTGGCCGCCGTAGAAGGTCCATTGGCCTTTGCCATACTCGCCGTGAATGTAGCGGGCTTCATTGGCTGTTTTCATCTCACCCATTACGGTAACGCCGGGCTTCAGCATGGCTTTGTTATAGGCAGTTGTTAAACCCATAAAGCCTTTAATTACCTTGTCGTGGTTTTGGGTGAGCATGCTCGGTACCACATCCCATTTGGCCGAAAAATCAAACAACGTAAAAAAATCGTTGGTACGATCTACCTGACGAGTAGTGGTTACGTCAATATTGCTGAACGAGTGGGAGGTAGGATTTTGATCGAGCATGAAATTTTTGAAGGCAAAGGTCTGTGTAAAGTCCAGTTTGCTTTGCTCTTGCGGATCGCTGGGGTCACCATCAAACATGGTTTCGCAGATGTCGGTGTTGGCAGCTGCCAGGGCGATATCAAAGGTATCTGTACCCGAGCACATGGCAAACAGGAAGCCGCCACCGGCACAAAAATCGCGTATATGCTGTGCCACGGCCAGCTTCATTTGTGATACCTTTTTAAAGCCCAATTTGTGCGCCATAGCCTCCTGAACTTTCACGTCCTCCACATACCAGGGCGCATACCTATAGGCACCATAAAATTTGCTGTACTGGCCGGTAAAGTCTTCGTGGTGCAGGTGCAGCCAGTCGTATTTGGGCAGGTCGCCGCGAATTACTTCTTCGTCGTAAACCACATCGTAAGGGATCTCGGCATATTTTAAAACCAGGGTAACCGCATCGTCCCAGGGAAGTTTATTTTTGGGTGAATACACTGCCATTTTTGGCGCTTTCTCCAGCTTCACCATGTCCATGTTTACAGATGGGTCGGCAATCTCGGTTAAAATGGCGTTTACTTTGGCATCGGCCAGTACCTCAAAACTAACGCCGCGTATTTTGCATTCATCTTCTATGTTTTTGCTGTAGGCCGTCATAAAACTACCGCCACGATAATTAAGCAGCCAATCTACCTCCTGGTTACTCTTTAATACCCAAAAAGCAATACCGTACGATTTAAGGTGGTCTTTTTGTACCTCATCCATCGGTATCAAAATAGATGCAGCCCTGCCTGCAACGGACAAAAGAAGGAGGACTAGTGATAGAATGACTCTTATTCGTTTTGGATGCATATATTCAAATGTAAGCAATTTGATTTGTGGATGAATTTTGATTTGGAAATTTGAGGATGTGCCGATTTGAAAATTGGCTCAGGGTAGTATAACATTTTTCAAATTTTCAAATCAACACATCTTCAAATTAGAATTGTTACCTTTGCACTCCTCTATAAAATATTAGAAATGAGCAAAGCAATAATCAAAACCGAAAAGGGCGACATGACCGTTCAGTTTTACGATCAAGACGCACCAAATACAGTAGCTAACTTTTTAGGTTTAGCAAAATCAGGATTTTATGATGGTGTAACTTTTCACCGTGTTATCCCTAACTTCGTTATTCAAGGTGGCGACCCAACCGGTACAGGGGCAGGTGGCTCGGGCAAAAGAATTGATTGCGAATTAACCGGCGGTAACCAATACCACGACCGTGGTGTGTTATCAATGGCACACGCTGGCCGTAATACCGGCAGCTCTCAGTTTTTTATCTGCCATAGCCGCGATAATACTGCACACTTAGACCGTAACCACACCGTGTTTGGTAAAGTGATTGAAAACGTAGAAGTGGTTGACGCTATCCGCCAGGGTGATAAAATTACCGGCATCGAAATAATCGAAGAATAAACTCAGTTGCCTGTTGTCGGTTGTCAGTTGTCTGGAAATCCAGAAAAGTACCGACAACCGACAACAGATAACCGACAACAGAAAGAGATATGAATTTAAATGGAATAGTATCGGTATCGGGTAAACCAGGTTTGTGGAAGGCATTGGCACAAAACAAAACAGGGTTTATTTTAGAGAGCCTTGATGCGCAGAAAACCAAATTGGTGGTTAACGTTGCAACTGCCAAATTAGCGGCTTTAGACGAAATTACCATTTTTGGTAACGACGAAGATATTAAACTGACGGATGTTTTAGAAGCGATGAAAGCATCTGCAACCGCAGCGCCTGATGTTAAAGCAGATGGTAAAAAGCTACGTGAGTATTTTTACGAAATAGCGCCAGACCACGATGAAGATCGTGTTTATAGCTCTGACATTAAAAAAGTAATCACCTGGTTTGGTATCCTAAAAGAAAGACCAGAATTTAACGAAGAGCCTGCTGCGCCTGCAGCTGAGGCTGAAGAAGCTAAATAATTTGATTTCGGATTTCGGATGTTCGATTTCGGATCTTAATATCCTTAATCAAACCCGAAATCCGAGTTTTTTTATCGATTGCCTGGTAAATTCGAAATTGAACATTCGAAATCCGAAATATCAACAATCCTGCTGCTGACATTTCTCGTCAACAAACTCGGCCTCAAAGGTGCAGTGGGTAATATCCATGTGTAGCAGCCTATGGCGCAGGTCGTGCTTAATTTTATCAAACAGCGACATATCTTCCGGGTTGATCACAATATGTGCTGTAAGCGCATTTTCGGTAGTGCTTAGTGCCCAAACGTGTATATGGTGAACATCCACTATCCCTTTGGCACTCATAAGCTCTTGTTTGATCTTCTCAAGGTCCATTTCGGCAGGTACGCCATCCATCTCTAAGCGGAAGCTGTGTTTTAACAAACTCCATGTGCCTGCCATTATAATTACGGCTATTATTAAGCTTACAATGCTGTCTATTACATACCAGTGGGTAAAGTAGATCAATACACCCGATATCACTACACCTAACGATACAATGGCATCCATAGCCATGTGGAGGTAAGCGCCTTTAACGTTAATGTCTTTGTCTTTATCCTGCACAAATAAATAAGCGGTAAAGGCATTAACGCCAATACCCACAAATGCAACCCAGGCAATAGTGCCACCTTCTAAAGGGTGGGGGTGTGTGAAGCGGATTACGGCTTCGTAAACAATAAAACCTATTGAAACCAACAATATAACTGCATTAAGCAGCGATACAATAATTGTAGAACGTTTATAACCATAGGTATACCTGTTGTTTGCAGCAACCTTGGTAAGCTTAAACGCAAGCAAGGCCAATGCCAGGCTGGCAACGTCGCTCAGGTTGTGGCCGGCGTCGGTTAACAGGGAGAGCGAGCCTTGTAGCAGGCCAACAATAACCTCAATAATTACAAATACAGAGTTGAGAATAATGCCCCAGATGAAAGCCTTATTCAGATGGTCGAGCTTGGGAGCGTGATCATGGTGGTGGCCGAAGCCGTGCGAATGATCGTGCCCGTGCGAATGATCGTGGTTGTGCGCCATGACGCAAAACTACTATTAATCTTCGTCAGTAAGGGTAAAAATCAAATTACATGCCTCAAAAACAGCGCATAAACAATCAGAAACATCAGCACATACTTCACAGCATAATACAGGCGCTCGTTATATGCTTTAAGCCTTTTACCAACCAGCCTTATGGAGTAAACGTATTTAAAGATCTTGTTAAGGTTACCGGTTTTGTCATCGCCCATATTTGGCGAGGCAGCTGCCGACATTACAAACCAGCCGAAGAAACGGTTCCACCCACGTCCGAACATGGTTTTAACCGGGCGTTCTACATCGCAAAATAAAATAAGGCGATCTATATCGGTTTGGTTTTGGGCGTGGTGAATATAGGTTTCATCGAACATTACATCTTCGCCGTCCTTCCAGGCATAGCTTTGGCCGTCTACTACGATATTGCAATTCTCGGAGTTGGGGGTGATTAAACCTAAATGATAACGCAACGAGCCTGCATAGGGGTCGCGGTGCTGCATAAGTTGACTGCCTGCAGGTAAAACGGCAAACATGGCTGCTTTAATGTGAGGCGTATTTTTAAGTAATTCTACCGTTTTAGGGCAGTATTTTTCGGCCGATGGATGGAAGTTGCCATACCATTTAAGGTAAAAACGTTTCCAGCCGCGACGGAAAAAGGAGTTAAAGCCTATGTCGTTATACTTGTCGGAGCCTTTGATCAGTTCTTCGCGTTCGAGCAGGATCGCTTCGTCGCGTATGGTTTCCCAGTTGGCACGCAGGGCTGCCAGTTCGGGGAAATAATCTGTTTTAATGTAAGGCTTGTTCTCTACCTCCGATAGGGCATACATCGGCACATTGATGGGGGCCATAAAAGTAGAGTGATCTGTAAGCTGCCGAAAGAATTTGTAGCGGACCTTGCCGCGGTAATGCACAATAATAGTAGCAATAATGAGGCTGTACAGGATGATGAATTTCACCGAAAACAGCTCGTGTATAAAAGAATCCATAGGCTGGTAGATGAGTGTTTACTCAAATTTATTTTATTCGGGCATCTAATCCAATACCGAAACCAGCGAATTTTAATTTTGACGAAACAATTACTTAACGCTACTCGTGGTGGTAGGGTTCGCCTTTAAGGATGGTGTAAGCGCGATAAAGCTGTTCTATAAAGAATAAACGGACCATTTGATGAGAGAAGGTCATGCGGGAGAGAGAGAGCTTGTCGTTAGCGCGGTCGTAAACCGACTGATCGAATCCATAAGGGCCACCTATAACAAACACCAGGTTTTGTACCGAGCCAATGGCTTTTTTATCAAGATATGCCGAAAATTTTGCGGAGGTAAACTCCATGCCCTTTTCATCCAGCAATATCACATGATCGGTATTGGCGATCTTTTTCAGGATCATCTCTGCTTCCTTAATTTTCTGCTGATCGGTGGTGAGCGCCTTGGTGTTTTTCAGTTCGGGCAAATCGATAATATCCAGCTTAATGTAATGCTTCAGCCGTTTAATGTATTTCTCGATGCCTTCTTTTAGATAAGCATCCTCGGTTTTTCCAACGGTAAGCAGGGTGATTTTCATTTTTAAAAATATTGACGCAAATATACCCCTTATGAACGTTGCTGCAAATTGCACAGACCGTAGTGTTCCCCTTTAAAGGAAGGCAAAGACGGTGCTTATATTACTAACTTAAATAAGGGGTAGATCGGTTGCAGAGCCATCATGAAACAAAAAAGCCATCCCGGCATTAGCAGGATGGCTTAAATAATAAATTGTGCTGGTTATATTATCTAACGCCGCCGCCCGGGCCGCTTGGCATGCCGCCGCCCTGGTCGCCTTGTTTGGTATCGTCGTTGTTGATCTTTTTCTTATCAGCGCTAAAGGTAGTTTTACCAAAGTTGTAGCTAAACGTTACACCAAAAGAACGGAATGGAAACGCTGTGCTGCTGGTTTGGTTGAAGCCCTGGCTTAAAGCAGTTGGCGCGCTCGTTATATTTTGATCGAAGTATTTGTACTTAGCAAAAGGAGTAACCGTGTTTACACCAATTGAAGCTTTTTTATTCCAGATCTGTTTTTTAGCACCAATTACATACATGCTGAATGATGGGCTTGTACCTTGTATAGTACGCCGTGGCGAGTTGGTGAAAGCAAAAGCTTCAGCAACATAACCTTTACCCAAATCGGCAGATGCACTTACAAATGCAGTGAATTGTACATAAGTTCCGTTCTGTGATTGTGCAAGTTTGAAAACACCGCTTGGATCTGGTTTATAAGTGTAAGCATTGATACTACCACGTAAGGTTAGGGCCTTAATTGGGTTTACCGAACCAAATACGCTTGCTCCCCATGAGTTGTTTGAGCCTATATTTCTGTAAGTACTGCGGGTAACATTAATTGAATCGCCGGTACCTGGGTTAACATCTTTGATAGGTGTAAGAATGCTTTCAATCAGATCACCAGTGTGTTTATAATAAACAGAGGTGTTGATGATAGACGAACCAATAAAGGTGTTATAGTTTAACTCCACTGTTTGAGAAATCTCTGGAGATAAATACGGGTTACCTTCAGTTTGGCTTTGGAAGTTAGATTTGTTAACAAACGGGTTTAAGAAAGTTAAACTAGGGCGTTGTATACGTTTGCTATAGCTCAATTTAAGGGTTTGAGTAGTACTCAGCGCTTTTTGAAATGTAATGCTTGGTATAAACGTGGTGTAGTTTTGCGAAAAAGGCAACAGGTTTAAGTGGTTAACGTTATCCGGTTCGCCTTTAATGTCGGTATTTTCTACACGGGCGCCTGCCAGTATTGAGTAGCTTTTAGGCAATGTAAATGTAAGCACGCTATAACCGGCTACCACATTTTGGTTATAGTTGTACATGTTTGAGTTTAGGTTATCAAACACATAGTTGCCGCTGTAGGTAGGGTCCTGGAATATTTGGTAATCACTGGCTAACCTTCTTAAAATGGTTTTACCCCCAGCTTCAAACTTAAATACCTTACTTACCGGCAAAGTATAATCGGCCTGTATGGTATACTCATTGTTAGTGCCATCGTTACTGCCTTTTTGGTTAGGCTTTATGGTGCTGTTAAAGTATTCGTTAAGGTAATCTGTGTTAATTACACTGTGGCTCCACTGGCCAGAGATGGTTAACTCGTGGCCTTCCTTTTTAAACTTGTGGGTATAGTCTGCACTCCAGTCAAATCCTCCGAATGAGTTGTGGGAAGTGTTATCGCCAGAGTAAGAGCCGTTTTGAGTGGCATCCGCATAACCAGCTTGTACGGTTTGTGAATTACCGTTAATGTTAAAACCACCCTTGTTTAAACGTAGGGTAGAAGTAAAGTTGTTATAAGCATTTACATCGTAACCGGCAGTGATAGAGCCAATTGTGCCATAACGTTTAATGGTGCTTTCCGAATTACTTTTAGTAGTACCGGTAGGGTTGTTGCTGATATCGTAGAAATCCTGCTCAAAAGTAGTTAACGATTTTTGCGGCCAGGTGTAATTACCACCAACGTTTGCACTTAAGCTAAAACGGTTTTTATTAAAGTTGATGTTGGCGTTACCATTGTTTTGGCGTGTGCCAATACCACCACTTACCGAACCGCTAAAGCCCGACATGTTTTTTTGTTTGGTAATGATGTTGATGATACCAGCTGAACCTTCTGCATCATATTTTGCAGATGGCGAGGTGATAACCTCTACGCTTTTGATCTGGTCTGCAGGGATGGTTTTCAATACATCAGACACGCTGGCTGCCATTGCTCCTGATGGTTTACCGTTGATTAAAACACGTACGTTTTGGTCGCCGCGTACAGATACGTTACCATTGATGTCTACAGCAACCAAAGGCACTTTCTGCAATACGTCGCTGGCATTACCACCTGTTGAGGTAATATCTTTTTCGGCATTAAACACGATTTTATCAATACGGCTTTCAACTAATGATGCCTGGCCGGTTATCTTTACCTCGTTTAAGGTTTTAGCACTCGGCGCCACTACAATGTTGCCCAGGTTTTTGTCTAATTTAGAAGCTGTAGTGCTAACCGGATCTATCACCTTAGTTGGATAGCCCACAAAGGTTACGGCTATTTTATAGTTACCTGGTTTAACATTTTCCAGTTTGAAACCACCTTTAGAGTCAGTTAGTACACCGTTAAGTGGCACCTTGCCACCGCTACGGAAAATACTTACGGTAGCATAATCGAGGGGTTTTTTAGAAACGGAGTCGATAACCGTTCCGGAAATACGGCCTGTAACGGTAGAACCACCACCCACGCCCATCTGGGCCTTAGCTGATAATACCGAACAGAATATTGTAAAAAGTAAAAGTATACGTTTCATTTATTAATGATTTTGGGGATTAGAGGCGAAATTAATTTAATTGTTACAGCCAAAAATGAAGATTCTATGTTTTTCGGCAAGCATGACACGTTTGTTACAAATAATTGTGTGTAACTGACACAATATGAGTATTGTTAAGAGGAAGTTTGAGAGGGTGATTTGGAAAAGGGATAGGGGTTAATTACAAAAATGTCATTGCGAGCGTAGCGCGGCAACCTCGTGGTTTACAGGGCGGACCTGAAAAGCGACGAGGTTGCTTGGTCGTACCTCCTCGCAATGACATAAGGATAGATGAGTACAGAATTAAAATTCTTGATTCTTGTATCTCGATTCCTGACTCTCTCTTACACTACCATATTTACAATCCTGCCTTTAACAACAATCACCTTTTTAGGGGTTTTGCCATCAAGGTAGCGTTGTACATCAGTGTTGGCTAAAACAAATGCCTCGGTATCTTTCACATCCAGCGAAAGCGGGATATTAAGGTTCATTTTTGTTTTGCCATTGATAGAGATCGGGTAGGCAAACTCATCTTCAACCAAATATTCAGGGTTAAATTTAGGGTAAGCAGCGTACGATAATGTGCCTGCCTCGTTACCTAAAAGCACCCAGAGTTCTTCGCAGATGTGCGGCGCGTAAGGTTCAAGAATGATCACCATCTCTTGCAGAATGGCGCGTTTGTTGCATTTCAGATCAGTTAGTTCGTTAACGGCAATCATGAAGCTGGAAACAGACGTGTTGAACGAGAAACGCTCGATATCCTCTTCCACCTTACGGATGATCTTGTGTAACGATTTTAACTCGGCTTTAGTAGGGGCTTCGTCAGATACGTTAAATTCCCATGCATCATTATGGAACAATCTCCAGAACTTACGCAGGAATTTAAACACGCCCTCGATACCATTGGTATTCCAAGGTTTGCTTTGCTCCAGCGGGCCTAAAAACATTTCGTACATACGCAGCGTGTCGGCGCCGTAACGCTCAATGATATCGTCAGGGTTAACCACGTTGAATTTAGATTTCGACATCTTTTCAACTTCGACACCGCAGATGTATTTGCCTCCTTTTGATACAAAGAAAGCATTTTCGTATTCTTTTCTCCACGTCTTAAATTTCTCCCAATCTAAAGTCTCATTATTAACTAGGTTCACGTCAACATGTAAATCGCTAACAATTTTGTTATGAATGTTAAGATTTAATTTGACCCTCATTCTAAGAGTTTCTAACTCTTCTTTTAGATATATGTTATTTATATTGTTTTCTAACAATACCCGTTCTTCTACGTTGTTATTTAGGTCATCTAAGTTATCGAGTGATATAAATATCATCGGTAATGACCTAATTGCAGATGCTTTTAGCTCTTCCTCTAAATCGAAATTTTGTACATATTCCGTCGGCTCCAATTCAAATGTTAATCTATACACAAAGTTAGATCTGCCCTGAATCATCCCTTGGTTAATCAATTTTTTGAAAGGCTCTTCTTCAACAACCTTACCAATATCTTTTAAAAACTTGTTCCAGAAACGGCTGTACAACAGGTGTCCGGTTGCATGCTCGGAACCACCGATATACAAATCCACATCTTTCCAGTACTCAATCGCTTCTTTCGATGCAAATTCAGTATTATTTTGCGCATCCATGTAGCGGTACCAATACCAGCTGCTACCAGCCCAACCTGGCATGGTGCTTAATTCGTATTCAAAGCCATTATAGTTCCAATCTGTAGCGCGGGCCAGTGGTGGCTCGCCGCTTTCTGTTGGTAAATATTTATCAACCTCTGGTAACAACAAAGGCAATTCGTTTTCGCTGATTAAGTGAGGCAGGTTATCTTTAAAATAAACCGGAACAGGCTCACCCCAATAACGCTGACGGCCAAAAATGGCATCGCGCATGCGGAAGTTAACGCGTGCTTTACCGGCGCCAACTTCTTCCAGTTTGGCAATCACAGCAGCAGTTGCTTCTTTATATTCTAAGCCGTTGATGAAATCAGAATTGATGTATTTACCTTCCTTGGTCGGGTCGGCTTCTGTTTCGATGTTTTGAATGTCGATGATCGGGATAATCGGCAGGTTAAAATGCTTCGCAAACAAATAATCGCGCTGATCGCCCGATGGAACGGCCATTACAGCACCGGTACCATAGCCAGCTAATACGTAATCGGCAATCCATAACTGGATTTTCTCGCCGTTCAACGGATTCAACACATAGCTACCGGTAAATGCGCCCGATACTGTTTTTGTATCGGCCATGCGATCCAGCTCCGATTTCTTTTTGGTTTGGGTGATGTATGCCTCAACTGTAGCTTTTTGCTCTGGCGTGGTAAGTTGTGCAACCAACTCATGCTCGGGAGCCAATACCACAAATGTTACCCCGAAAATGGTATCAACGCGGGTAGTGAAAACTTCGATATAATCGGTGGCGTGTTGCGTGTTGTGTGGCTCGTTCCCCGCACCAGGCAACCCGAACCTAACAGATGCTCCCACGCTTTTGCCTATCCAGTTGCGCTGCATTTCTTTCAGTGGTTCCGGCCAGTCAATAGTGTCTAAACCTTGCAGTAAACGCTCGGCGTAGGCAGTAATGCGCATGCTCCACTGCATCATTTTCTTTTGTTCAACGGGGTAGCCGCCGCGCTCAGAGAAGCCATCTTTTACCTCGTCGTTGGCCAATACGGTACCTAAAGCGGCACACCAGTTTACGGTGCTTTCGCGCAGGTAGGTAAGGCGATATTTTAATAATTCCTGTTGTTGTTCTTCAGATGATAGCGCTTTCCACTCATCGGCCGTAAAGGTTAAAACCTCTTCGTCGCTCACCGCATTAATGCCTTTTGAACCTTTGCTTTCGAAGTGTGCAACCAACGTGGCAATTGATTCTGCTTTGTCTGCATCTTTATTATACCAGGAGTTAAACAGCTGCATAAAGATCCACTGCGTCCATTTGTAGTAGTCGGGCGAGCTGGTGCGCACCTCGCGGCTCCAGTCGAACGAGAAACCGATCTGGTCTAACTGGCGGCGATAGGTGGCAATGTTATCCTCGGTAGTAATAGCAGGGTGTTGGCCGGTTTGTATAGCGTATTGCTCTGCCGGTAAGCCAAACGAATCGTAGCCCATTGGGTGCAAAACGTTAAAGCCTTTGAGGCGTTTATAGCGCGCAAAAATATCAGAAGCGATGTAACCCAGCGGGTGACCAACATGCAAACCTGCTCCCGATGGATAAGGAAACATATCCAGCACAAAGTATTTTGGTTTTGACGATTGGTTGTCGGCTTTAAATGTTTGATTGGTAGCCCAAAACTGCTGCCACTTTTTCTCGATGTCTTTAAACTGATAATCCATTATTGCTAACGCTATAAAAAATGCGATTGCGAATTTAAGAAAAATGACGGCTTATCTAATAGACTTTGCGTATTACTTACACTTTAGCAATGTGTTGATTATTTAATTATCCCCTAAATAAGTATTATTGTTAACTCATGAAACGCTTATTATCCAACCTTACCTTCCAGGTAGTTATCGCCATAGTGCTTGGCGTAATTGTAGGTATTTATTTTAAGGAGTTTGCGCCAACCGCGCAAACCATTAGCAAAGTGTTTATCAGTATGATTACCATGCTGATCGCACCTATCATTTTCTTCGTCATCGTACTGGGTATCGCGGGTATGAACGATATGAAAAAAGTAGGAAGGGTAGGCGGTAAGGCTATTCTGTACTTCGAGATTGTAACCACTTTTGCATTAACCCTTGGCGTGGTATTCGCCAATGTGCTGCGCCCGGGCGATGGTATGGTGGTGGCGACAGTTAACAAAGCTGCCGATGCCAAACTAGAAGCTTATAAAGCACAGGCTGCCGAAATGCACTGGGGCGACTTCTTTGCCCACATTGTGCCGGGTAATGTTATCGAAGCTTTCTCCAAAGGCGATATTCTGCAAATCCTGTTCTTCGCCATATTGTTTGGCTATGGCCTCAGCAAAATGGGCGATGCGGGCAAGCCAATTGTCGATGGCATCGACAGGCTATCTAAAGTGTTCTTCAACATTATGGGTGTGGTGATGAAGGTGGCGCCAATCGGTGCATTCGGCGGTATGGCATTCACGGTGGGTACTTATGGTATATCAACCCTGCTGCCTATGCTTAAACTGCTGGGCGCCGTGTACCTCGCAATGCTGGTGTTTATCTTCGTGGTACTTAACGTTATTTGCACTATTTATAAATTTAGCCTGTGGCAATACCTTAAATTTATCCGGCAGGAAATTTTGATCGTTCTGGGTACATCTTCGTCCGAACCCGTACTGCCCAGCATGATGGAAAAAATGGAGCGGTTTGGCTGCGCCAAATCTGTGGTAGGTTTGGTGATTCCCACCGGATATTCCTTTAACCTCGACGGTACTACGATATATCTTTCTATGTCGGTTATCTTTCTGGCACAGGTATTTCATATCCCGCTTTCGTTGGGGCAGCAGTTAACTATTATCGGCATTTTAATGGTTACCTCTAAAGGTGCGGCAGGTGTTACCGGCAGTGGTTTTATTGTGCTGGCATCTACACTTACGGCTATCAAGGTTATTCCCGTTGAAAGTGTTGCCATACTTTTGGGTGTGGACAGGTTTATGTCTCTAGCCCGGGCCTTAACCAATGTTATCGGTAATGGTATTGCCAGTGTGGTGATTGCGAAGAGTGAAAAGGAGTTTGATGAAGAGAGGTATGAATTGGCGATTAGCCCCCCGGCCCCCTAAAGGGGGCGGATTTCGGAATTCGGATGTTCGATTTCGGATTTGATAAAATATGAATTACGTTACTACAATTAACAATATTACCTTTCGCAATGGTTATTCATTGGATCTCGAGCATCCTATAAAAGAAGTGCTGCAGATTGATAATGTTATTGTTATCATACTTGAACCTCCTGCGAACATCATTTATAACTACAACGTTTTTGCTTTTAGTACAATTGGCGATTTTCTATGGCGAATAGAGGATGTAAAACTTTATTATAGGGGCTCTGATGATTGCCCATATACTGGATCGATAATAAATAATGATGGAGAGTTGGTACTGTTTAATTGGTGCGATACAGCTGTTATAATAAATCCACTAACTGGCGAGGTAATTCGTACTTATCAAACTAAATAACGCGGTGTCGTTTGAAGTTAGAGACTTCGAACGTTTCAACCTATGGTCGGTACTATCACCGGCTATTTGATTTCCTTCTAACCATCTTTCCACAACCTACCACTGTCACCTCAAAGTCCGTTTCTTAATTACCATAAACCTTTGTGTTGCTAAAAAGTTAGTCTTGCAGTAAAGAGATAAAGCTATGACTACATTTAACAAACTAGTATTAACAGCATTTTTCGGGTTATTAAGCACTTCATTATTCGCGCAGGAATATCTACCTGCAACCAACCCTGCTAAAACTGGCCGGTCGCCGGGTGTGAAAGTGAAGTTGCTGAACGATAATGGCGGCACCAAAGTTTATGTGCTGGTATTTGCCAAAGGCGATGAAGTAATGTCGGGCCTTACGGAGTTTGCGCAAAAGTATAAGGTAACCAGTGCCTCGTTTACGGCTATTGGCGATGCTACGTCGAGCAAGTTTGGCTGGTTTGATAAGGATAAAAAGATGTTCAAGGTATTTTCGTTGAACGAGCAGGCAGAAATAACCTCAATGGTTGGCGACATTTCTATCATTAACGGTAAACCCTCGGTGCATGCGCATGTAAACGTTGCCGATCAAAACGGCATGGTGCACGGTGGTCATTTGATCGAGGCGTTTGTTTATCCAACTTTAGAGGTGGTAGTAACTGTAACCCCAGCCATACTACATAAGCAATATGATGCGGAGTCGAATATTAATTTGCTGCATCCGGAGCTGTAAAGCAATGAGTGAATGAAAATAGGGGTTGTGCTGTACTCGCCATTTTTCGCATTAGGGATTGCAGCGAATACCGGCCACGAGCCTAATGCCTGCAGGCGTATGAGCGGAAAGCCCGGACCGCAGGCAATGCCATAGTTAATGAGCAGTTGATTAGTTATTGGTGAGTAGTTTATCGAGACGTAGTAAGAATTTTATCCAGGCGATATTAACTTAGGCAAAGCATCCTATAAGCTGCTAATCGAAGAAGATTCTTCACTACGTTCTGAATGACAAAACGCTTTTTAAAGCGGTGTTAAACAATAGCTAAAAACCCGCTCCAACACCTGCCATGTAAAACGTTTAACGTATTACGTTTTTAAGACACAAATAATTTGACTTTATAGTCAATAACTTTAGCTTTGCCGTTGAATAAAGAAAAAACCATGAGCGTTCTCGTAAACAAAGATTCAAAAGTTATAGTACAGGGTTTTACCGGTAACGAAGGTACCTACCATGCCTCGCAAATGATCGAGTACGGAACCCAGTTGGTTGGCGGTGTAACGCCAGGCAAAGGCGGTCAGGAACATTTGGGCAAACCGGTGTTTAATACTGTTAAAGATGCGGTTGATAAAACCGGTGCTGATGTATCTATCATATTTGTACCTCCTGCATTTGCAGCCGATGCAATTATGGAAGCTGCCGAAGCTGGTATTAAAGTTATTGTATGTATTACCGAAGGTATCCCTACAAAGGATATGATTGCGGTTAAAGAATATTTAACAGACAAGGATAGCCGTTTAATCGGCCCTAACTGTCCGGGCATTATTACTGCCGACGAAGCTAAGATTGGTATTATGCCAGGCTTTATCTTCAAAAAAGGTAACGTGGGTGTGGTTTCAAAATCAGGAACTTTAACTTACGAAGCTGTTGACCAGGTTGTTAAAGCTGGTTTAGGTATCACTACCGCTATCGGTATTGGTGGCGATCCGATTATTGGTACTCCAACCAAAGAAGCGGTTGAATTATTGATGAACGATCCGGACACTCACGGTATCATTATGATCGGCGAGATTGGTGGCGGCATGGAAGCTGATGCTGCCCGTTGGATCAAAGAAAACGGTACTAAACCTGTTGTAGGTTTCATCGCTGGTCAAACTGCGCCTCCGGGCCGTCGTATGGGTCACGCTGGTGCTATTGTAGGGGGTGCTGATGATACTGCTGCTGCCAAAATGAAAATTATGGCTGAGTGCGGTATCCGCGTAGTACAATCGCCTGCCGAAATTGGCGCTGCTATGGCAGAAGAGCTGGCTAAATTAGCATAAGCTTTTAGAAGCAAAAATCGAGAATCAGGAGTCAAGACCTGATCTTAAATTATAGAAAATCCCGGTCCGGTTGGATCGGGATTTTTTTTGTTTGAATCTGAACCTGAATTTATAGAATTAGTGAATTGTCAGAATTTTTCATTCCCCTCCCCGGAAGAGTCCGTTGGATAGCGCATTGGCAGGGGTAAACCATCTACGATAAGTAATCGGATTCTTTATCGGCACATTTACAAATTAGTGAATTAGCGGATTTTTTTCATTCCCCTCCCTGGAGGGGGCGCGGTGGAAATGCGCATTGGCAGGGGTGGGTTATCTGCGACAAATATTAGAATTCCACGCACCTGCACATTTGCTCATCTGCATACATGCACGTCTGCACGCCAAATCATCCCTTCTCCATAAACATCCATCTTTGTCCTTCCAGATCTTCTGCGCGGTAACGCGTACCTGGCCCACCGGTTTCTATTGCTGATAATATCGTTGCTCCCGAAGCTTTGGCATGTTCAAAATGCGCTTCCACATCGTCCACATAAACCAATACACCGTTAATAACATAAGGCACCGACTGCCATTTAGCCGAAGCCTCGCAAACTTCACGGTGGTGTCGCGGACTTTGATAATCTGGCGAGGGTTCGGCAAGCATAATTACACCTTCGCCCATTGCAAGCTCGCCATGCGTTAGTCGGCCGTTATCGTCAAGCCATTTGGTTTGTTCTGTAAAACCGAAAACCCGGCTTAGCCACTCCATCGCTTTTACGCCATCTTCGTAGGCCAGCATAGGGATTATTGGTGGATAGGTATTTGCCATGATATTTTATTTAACGTTTAAGCTATTCCTCGAGCCCGAAATTCTTACTTACCATATCAAAAAAGGCCTCGTTGTCCATGCTCTTCCATGCAGCGTAAACGCCTTCTGCATCTTTGCCGGCAACGTAGCGGAGCTGGTCGGAGCCATCGGTGGCTGCTCCGTAAATGATCTCCGCCATTAGCTCGGCCGTTGAATAGTTTTCCTTATTGGCGTCGAACCTTGCCCATACTTTAGCAAGTGCTTCGTCGTAGTCAGATTTTTCGCCGGGTTTAATAGTGGTATGCAAAGAGCGGCCTGCAAAATCTGTAATAACACCTCCGGGTGCAACTACCTTAACTTTAATGCCGAAAGGTTTAAACTCGTATTTCAGCGATTCTGAAAGGCCATCCAAACCAAATTTAGTGGCATGGTATAGCGAATTAAATGGAAAGGCAACCAAGCCACCAATAGAAGTTACGTTGATGATAATACCGTTCTTTTGGGCTTTCATGGTTGGTACTACAGCCTTTATAACACGGATAACACCAAATAGATTTGTATCGAACTGTTTCATTACATCGGCTTCTGTAGCCGATTCCAGAGGGCCAACAAGGCCGTAACCTGCGTTATTAAGTAATACATCTATTTGGCCAAAATCGTCAACTACAGCTTGTGCGGCTGCGGTAACACTTTCCGCATCGGTAACATCCAGTTGGTAAAGTTTAATATTGTTATGCTGTTCTAACTCGGGTTGATTGCCGGTGTTGCGCATAGTTGCGGCCACATTCCAGCCTTTATTTGCAAAATAAATTGCAGAGGCTTTACCAATGCCCGCTGATGCGCCGGTTATTAAAATGCTCTGTTTCATAGCGATGATTTATGTTTATTTAAAAGTAGATAAAACTAACCCGCAATTACAATACCGATAATGAAGTTTCAAATTCCCCTCTCTAGAGTGGGCAGGAGCGTGTCTTTTACGAATTATTACACCAGAAATTTTATAAATTGACACACCCAATCTGCTATTTATGAAATACAAACTTACCCTGCTGCTTTCTATCTGCACTTTAATAACCTTCGGGCAAACCTATAAGCTCCCTGTTTTTTCCGACGCCGATCGGGGTAAGAAGATAGCTGCGAGTTTTGCTGCTATAGATCAGATTTATAAAGATTACGCGGCGGCCAACCATTGGCCGGGCGTGGCTTATGGTATTGTGGTTGACGGGCAACTGGTGCATGTGGGAGGCATTGGATATACAGACCTGCCCAATAAAACTGAGGTGAATTCGAAATCGGCCTTTCGCATTGCATCCATGACGAAGAGCTTTACTGCAATGGCCATTTTGAAGCTACGCGATGAAGGCAAACTGAAATTGGACGACCCCGCCAGTATGTACGTGCCCGAAATGAAAAATAGCAAGTTGCTTACCAAAGATGCCGCCGCGATAACCATCCGAAATTTGCTTACCCACACAGCAGGCTTCCCCGAAGATAACCCCTGGGGCGACCGCCAATTGGCCGACAGTGACGATGATCTACTGAATATCTACAGAAAAGGTGTGTCGTTTTCTAACGACCCGGGTTTGGGTTACGAGTACAGTAACCTTGGTTTTGCCACTTTAGGCTACATCATCAAGAAAGTATCGGGCAAAAGTTATGAAGATTATATCAGCGAAAATATATTGAAGCCCCTTGGCATGACCCATACCTATTGGGAGTACACAAAAGTGCCCAAAGAACAACTGGCGCATGGTTACCGTTGGTTAAATAACAACTGGGTAGAGGAGGCTTTACTGCATGATGGTTCTTACGGCGCTATGGGCGGTTTAATTACCACTATTGAAGATTTTAGTAAATACATGGCACTGCACCTAGCTGCCTGGCCCCCGCGAGACGATGCAGAAACCGGACCGATTAAACGCAGTTCGATAAGAGAAATGCAGTATCCCTGGGATGTATCGGCGTTAAACTTACAAGCCAAGCTAAGCAACGGCAAACCCTGCCCAACCATGGCTGCCTATTGCTACGGCCTGCGCTGGACCAAAGACTGCGATAATCGCGTGTACGTAGGCCACACCGGCGGTCTGCCCGGTTTCGGCAGCCAATGGAATATTTTGCCTGAGTATGGCATCGGTATTGTATCATTTGTAAACCTTACTTACGCCAATGCAGGTGCGCCTAATAAGCAGGCTTTAGATACGTTGCTGGCTCTGTCGGGTGCGCAACCTCGGCTGTTGCCTCCATCGGCCATTTTAAACCAGCGCAAAAGTGAGTTGATTAAGCTATTGCCTAATTGGGCCAATGCCAAAGCAAGCCCTATATTCGCGCAAAATTTCTGGTCAGATTATTTTGTGGATGAGCTTAAGGCCAATGCCAAAGCAGCTTTCGCCAAAGCAGGAAAAATTGTTAGCGTAAGCGAAATGGTTGCCCTAAACCAGCTTCGTGGCTCGTTTATAATGCAGGGTGAAAATGCTAATATCAAGGTAAGTTTTACGCTGACACCCGAAAATCCGGCTTTAATACAGGAGTATCATTTAGAGGTGGTGAAGTAGAAAAGCATTATTAATACATAAAATACAAATGTCATACAGTAAAGATCATTTTACTCTTTCAACAAAACTCACCAAAGCTGAAGTAGAAGAAAAAATATCAAATGGAACTCTCCGGCGATCATCACTTTTAGTGGAGAAAACGGATAAGCTTTTTATCGGACAAATAAATAACCAGGGATTCAGGATTATTGGTGCAACGCCCATAGCGAGTTTATGCGTGGCAAGGGGCGTTTTTAAAGACGCAAACGATATCACCGAAATACAAGTTGAGACGAGTTTACATAAGCCTTTTTTAATTCTATTTACGTGCTGGTTTGTTGTTTTAACAATGGTGATAGTTGGCTTTGCGATTAAAAATTCTGAAATAATATCCTACATCAGTAGATTTCTGATACTGATGTTTGCTGCTACAATATTTCGATTACTTCTTCATTTAGGATATGTCAGATCCAGAGATAATACGATTTCAATGATCGAATCAATAGTCGCGTAGTTTGAAGCAGAATTGTCGGAATTTAATTACTGGGTGAGTTTAGATAAGCGGATATTTCCTCAAAAAGGGTCTGAGATTTGCATGATGCTTACCCGGCATGTGGGCTGCCGAAACAAGTTCGGCATGACGTTATGGTGTCGCGTCAAACCCATGTAAATTATACCAAACGGTACAAGCCAAGCCGTGTTTTATGCGTATATTTATATAACAAAAATGAGTATCCGATCCTTCACTCATTCAAAACTCAATCATTAAAAATATGGAATACAATAAGCTAACACCCGAAGAAGAAAGGGTAATATTATACAAAGGCACAGAGCGCCCCTTTACCGGCGAACTGTTAAATAATAAAGCACAGGGCGTGTATGTTTGCCGCCGTTGCGATGCACCGCTATACAACTCGGCCGATAAGTTCGAATCGTTTTGCGGATGGCCAAGTTTCGACGATGAGATACCAGGTGCGGTACGTCGGGAAACGGACGCCGACGGTAGCCGTACCGAAATACTTTGCGCCAATTGCGGTGCCCACCTGGGTCACGTATTTACAGGCGAACGCTTTACTGAAAAGAATACCCGTCATTGCGTAAACTCAATATCAATGAAGTTTGTGCCGCTGGCTGATTAAACCGATTAAAAAAACAAGAAAGGCTAATCCGAAGGGGTTAGCCTTTCTTGTTTACATTCTCTTTCACCAAAAACAATGGCAAAGAACCATGACTAAGTATGCGGTTATGAAAGTCTTTAATATCAAACTTTTGGCCTTGTTGTTTTTGCAGCTCGGCTTTCCATTTTAGTATTTGCGCTGCGCCATATTTGTAGGTAATAGCCTGCACAGGCCAGCGCCTAACCCTCTTGATTTCACGCATAGCAATATCATCCTGGTTGCGGATATGCTTTTTCCAGAAAGCCAGGGCTTGATCATCTGTCCAGCCGTAATAATTAATACCGATGTCCATCGGCACGCGTACCGAGCGCACAATGTCCCATTCCCATCGGCCTAACTCGTCGTACATGGTTTGATATAGGCCCAGGTCTTTACCAAGGCTTTCGGTATAAGCGCCCCAGCCTTCGGCAAAGCCGGGGTAGTTAAATAGCTTTTGTACTTGAGACGACTGGGTTGCATCGGCAATAGATAGCTGGTAATGGTGGCCGGGGATGGCTTCATGCATAAACAGCCAATCTACCTGGCGTTTGTTATAAGGTTTGTCAAATAGGGTATAATAAAATGTGTTATCGTCATAATAACCCGGAGCCTGCATCAGCATCTTATTGGTACTTCTTTTTATAGAAAGCTTGGGTATAGTGCGATTTGTGAAAAGATTGTCCATGCGATTCATAATCACCTGCTCGTCGCGCTCAAACGCCTGTTGAACTGTTGCCGGGTTATTGATAAAGAAAGTAGAATCATTCAGGTGTTTATAAAAGGCATCTTCGCTTAGTCCGCTTTGTTGTTGAATGTTTTTGATATGCTGTTCTACATCTTCAACCTCTTTCAGTCCAAAGGCATAGATCTGATCTGGAGTGGCGGTGTCGCTAAGCCATCGTTTTAAAAAGTAAGCATACCATTGTTTGCCATCAGGCATGCTGTACAAGCCAACCAAGGTTGTGTTTTTCAGAAAGGCCTGCGAAATGTTTTTCTCCAATCCTAGCCTTTCGAGGTTAATGGCCGATTCGTATTTGATCAGCTGGTAGTCTTGCTGCTGCGTTTCAGATAGCTTATTGTAGTTAAATTTGCCAAGCTGATTTTGTGCATCCTTAAAGAAATTAGCCTGTAATCTGATGCTATCTGCCGATTTAATGAGTTTAAAATTATCTGCATAGCCCAATTGGAGTTCGGCTATGCGAAGCGCACTATAACCGCTTACAAATTGTTGCGTAAAAGCATCGAATTTGCTTTGGGCGAAGCCTGCAGAAGCAAGCAGTAAAAAGTAAATGAATAATAAGGTCGAACGCATATCTGTAAACTGCATAAGTGTAAGCAGTCGTCAAATATAAACGTTGGGCGATAATTACAGAGAGGTGAATATCCGGACGGTGATAAATCGTATTTTTACAGCTATCGCATCAAGTTACCGAGTTAAACAAATGTACGCCCACACCAAACACGAAATAGTTGCCTGCGAACGCTGCCGTTCGCCGTTTGAGTGCAAGGCCAACTCGTTTACCAAATGCCAGTGTATGACTGTGCAGCTCAACATCAACGAAACCCAATACATCAGCGAGCAATACGACGGCTGCCTTTGCGCCGCATGCCTCACAGAGCTGAGGGATGAGTATAGAGCTGAGATTAATGAGTGAGTGATAAAAGGAGTGAATGATAGAATAAGTTAAGTTTTATCATCTCCTGTCTGTCGTTGTTCCAATAAGACACAAAGTATTGTGTCTGTAGGTATTTGTCTTGATTCCTGATTCTCGATTCTCGATTCTTGCTTCTCTTTACCCCTTCACATACACCTCTCCCTTATACGGATGTATGGTAGAGTAAAAAGTGTAACCTGCTACGTGCATCAGGTAATAGGTCATGATGTCGCACCAGCAAATCTCGTCCTCAAATTCGGGCACTCTAGGGAAGGAGCCTTCTTGCCGGCTTTCGTCTTTGTTGTATTTGTACTCGCCGCCATGTTGTACAATCCAGTCTTTGAACCGCTCGAACTCGTCAGGTGCCGAGAACACGATCTTGAAAAAGGTTTCCTCTTTAACAGACTTCAGATCGTCGTTAATGTAATGGTGAAACTTGTGCCTGTGGCGAATAATCTTTGCGGTGAACATGACTTGCTGCGGTAAATGTTTAAGCCTAACAAAAAAGGGTAGGTAGGGTTTGCGTAGCAGTGGCTGTCGAGATATTATTTACTTATTCAAAACTCTCTCCTTACTCATTAATATATTTTCACCGACAATCGCCCACCATACACCCAATCAACTAACGAATCGCCGAACCAATTAACCCGCTTCATGAAATCGTTTACCGATAAAATGCCCCCGCTTACCTAAAACAACTGTGTTGAAAATGCCCTTTGAAGCACCTTTGTAAGGTAATCAACATACAATATCATGAAAACGCTACTCATCAACTTTGTTATTTATTTTATAGAACGTGCCGAAATTTTAATGCACGTATTTCGCGAGCTAACAAACTAATTGGCAGGGCGATGCGATATTCGTCGATACAATAGCATTATTTGTCTATACTCTATTGACCGTCCCAGATTATAAATGCAATTTTATAACAGTAATCGCAAAAACGCCTCCAATTACGTTACAATTGCCGCTATGAGAAACCTTACATATCTGTTAATATTGGTGCTGTTTTTGGCAGCTTGCAGAAAAGGGGATGTAAAACCTCTGGCAGTTGCATGCGCCGATACCCTGCAGCATGATATTGTAAGCGTAAGCGGCCCAACTAAAACCACTGTAAATAAAGAAACCACGTTCGACATTAGCTGGAAGGCCATTAACGGCTGCGATCAGTTTGTGAACCTTACGCAAGATTCGGCTGAGAACCTGATTTATATAAAAGCATTTGCATCGCACGATAGTTGCAGCGTTTGCGAAACACCTGCTAGTACTTATAAAACGGCTTCCTATAAATTTAAGGCCACTAAAGCCGGTACTTATTACCTTAAGTTTTACAAAAGCGGTAGCGATAGCCTCACTATCATCACCGATACGCTGCTGGTAGAATAGTCAGGCATCGTTATTGCACAGTATCCCTAAACAAAAGAATTTGTTATGAAAAAGGGAGATGCCGTACACTGGAGCTGGGGCAAAGGCGAAGCCAAAGGTAAAATCGAAAAGAAAATTGAACACCCGGTTACCGAGCACATTAAAGGCGCTACGGTAAAACGAAACGCATCTAAAGATGAGCCTGCCTACGAACTGAAAACCGATAAGGGCCAAAAGGTGCTGAAATCGGAAAGTGAGTTGAAGAAGGCCAAGAAATAGAGGCCTCACCTAAATCCTCTCCAGAGGAGAGGACTTTTTTGCCCGCTCTTTACTGGAGAGGGTCGGATGAGGCTTTTCCCAACTTCACCGCTTTTTATCTGCCATTCGCCGAAAAAGTGTATCGTTTTTTGCCAATGAAAAGCGATATTTAAACTATGGCAAAAACCCCTATTATCACGGTTAAAAACCTGGTAAAGCAGTATGACGACTTTACCGCGGTTAAAGACATTAGCTTTGAGGTTTTCGAAGGCGAGATCTTCGGCCTCCTCGGGCCTAACGGCGCCGGCAAAACCACCACTTTAGAGATCATCGAAACCCTACGCGACAAAACATCGGGCGAGGTTACTGTTGATGGTTTTAATGTGGATACAGATGCCGGTAGTATTAAAAAACGCATCGGTGTGCAATTACAGGCAGCCGGTTATTATCCCAACCTTAACCTTACTGAACTTATTGATCTTTTTTCAGGTCTGTATGGTATAAAGGTTAGTCCGGCAGAAATGTTGGAGAAGGTTAACCTTACCGACAAGGCCAAGGCTAAATACAAAGACTTATCGGGTGGACAAAAACAGCGCTTCTCTATAGCCACCACCTTGATTAATAATCCACGTGTAGTTTTCCTCGATGAACCGACCACCGGCCTCGACCCGCAGGCGCGTCGTAACCTGTGGGATCTGATCCGCGAAATACAGAAAGCCGGTACAACGGTTGTGATCACCACCCATTATATGGACGAAGCCGAAGTGTTATGCGATCGCGTAGCTTTTGTCGACGGCGGACACATCATCGGCATAGACACTCCCGATCATTTTATCGACACCCTGGTTGCATCAGGCTTTGAGCGCAAGAAAACCGTAAAGCAAGCCAACCTGGAAGATGTATTTATCAATTTGACAGGTAAGGAGTGGAGAGAGGGGTAACCCCTCCCGGCCTCCCCGAAGGGGAGGAGTAAATAATCACAATCAATAGTTAAACAATCACAATATTTAAAACTCCCTCTCCCCAGGAGAGGGTTGGGGTGAGGCTAACCTAAAGAACCAATGATCAATAAATACAGCAATTTTAACGCAACAATGGCTATTGCAAAAGCCAGTTTGCTATCCATATTACGCAGCCCCTCGGCGGTTGTGTTCAGTCTGCTTTTTCCGTTAATATTTATTACCGTGTTTGCCAACATTGGCGGCGGCGGTGTTACGGTAGATGTTGGCGTAGCTAAAGGCAGTGATACGTTGAACCCCATTTACCAGGCTTTGAAAAAAGTAAGCGTAGTAAACCTGGTTACTAAGCAAGCTGCTGTAGAGATGCAGAAGAACCTCGAAAAAGGCTCGCTGGATGCCATGATCGATATTCGCAAAAATATGGGTAAACCAGTATTTACAGTTAACGTAAAATATACCCGTGCTTCGGCAGAAAAAGGCAATATTCTCAAATCATTGCTGCAAAGCATTTTTTACCAGGTTAATACCGGGGGCAGTAATGCACCGCCGCCCGTTGCCGAACTGAAACAAGCAACCGTAAGCGGTAGGGCATACAAATACATCGACTTTATTTTGCCAGGCCAGTTAGGCTTCTCGTTGTTAAGCACTGGGGTGTTCGGTACAGCCTTCGTATTCCTGAGCCTGCGCCAAACACTGGTGATCAAACGCTTTTTCGCAACCCCGGTTAAACGCTACAGCATTGTATTGGGCGAAATGATAGCCCGTGTGGTATTTGCCATGGCGGGCGCTATATTTATTATCTGCGTTGGTCATTTCGCTTTTGGCTTTACGCTGATACACGGCTGGGTAACGGTTGTTAATATGCTAATACTCTCGCTGGTGGGGCTTGTTATATTTATGGGCTTTGGTTTCACGGTGTCGGGCATTGCTAAGAATGAGAGTTCGATACCGCCATTATCCAACATTATTACCCTGCCGCAATTTTTATTGTCGGGCACATTCTTTTCAACCAGCGCATTCCCTAAATGGTTGCAGCCAGTAAGTAATGCCTTGCCCTTAACGCACCTAAATAATGCCATGCGCCAGGTTGCGTTTGAAGGGGCCGGCCTGGGCGATGTTACTCACCAACTGTTAATACTATTGGTATGGGGCGTTGGTATTTATGCTGTAGCCATTAAAACCTTTAAGTGGGAAGCTTAATGAGTATTTTCTAATTGTAACACTATTGTTATCTTTGCGGCCAATTTTAACACTAAGTTAACATTGGCCGCAAATGTTTAATATCCGTTTATATCTTACTATTGCTCTCTTTGCCATTACGGGCAGTTGTTTTGCGCAATCAAACAAAACCGGCACCTGGGGTTTGGCTACGCTGGTGTTGCCCGGTAGTACAGAACACCGTTGGGGAGGCTACGCCGAGTTGCAAGGCCGTACAGATGAAACATTGTTTCGTAACTTCTTTTATTATGAGGTGAAAGGTGGCGTAAGCTATAACTTCGATAATAATTCTTATGCATTGATCGGCACGGGGCATTATACAACTTATGACTACCTCGATCTGGATAAAGGTCCGCTTGTAAAAGAGAATCGCTTGTGGGAGCAATTTACATCGGTAGAGTTTGTTGGCCGGGTAAAGCTGGAGCACCGCTACCGGGTAGAGCAACGCTGGCTCAACAGCGACGCGGGAAATACCTACCGTAACCGTTTTCGCTATCGCTTAAACGCTTTGGTACCTATCAATCATACTAAGTTTGTTCCCAATACTGTGTTCTTATCGGTTTTTGATGAGATCTTCTTCAATAATAAAACACCGAACTTTGAACGAAACCGTGTTTGTGCGCTCTTAGGCTATCAGTTTACTAAAGCTTTAAACTTACAGGCAGGCTGGATCAATCAGTTTAATAATTTGCCGGCTTCAAGCAATGATAAAAACAATATGATGGTAATGGTGATGTACAATATTCAGCGTAAGAAGAGCAGTTCGGGTATTTTACCTACCACCAAAGATTAAATTAAGGTTACGTAAACCGAATTTTACTTACGCTGTTTTAACTTAACCTAATTTTAACCTTTCTTTTTTAGGTTTTTGATTTATCTTAGCACGCGAAATATTGTATTGTATACACTTACCATAAAAAAGTAATAAAAATGAGCTTGATCATTGATGTCCATGCCCGCCAGATTCTGGATTCTCGCGGTAACCCCACAATTGAAGTTGAAGTATTAACCGAAAACGGCGCCCTTGGCCGTGCAGCAGTACCTTCTGGTGCTTCAACGGGTGTACATGAGGCAGTTGAGCTGCGCGATAACGACAAAGCTGTTTACATGGGTAAAGGCGTTTTAAAAGCCGTTGCTAATGTAAACGACATTATAGCAAAAGAACTACAAGGTATCGATGTGTTTGAACAAAACGCTATTGACAAGATCATGATTGATCTTGATGGTACCGAAAACAAAGGTAAATTAGGTGCTAACGCTATCTTGGGTGTTTCTTTAGCGGTTGCTAAAGCTGCTGCACAAGAAAGCCGTCAGCCTTTATACCGTTACATTGGTGGTGTAAATGCTAACACTTTACCAATCCCGATGATGAACATCGTTAACGGTGGTTCACACTCTGATGCGCCTATCGCATTCCAGGAGTTTATGATTATGCCGATTGGCGCACCTTCATTCTCTGAGGCTTTAAGATGGGGTACTGAAGTATTCCACAACCTGAAAAAGATTTTACACGACAGAGGTTTATCTACAGCAGTGGGCGACGAAGGTGGTTTCGCTCCAACTTTCGAAGGTACTGAAGATGGTGTTGAAACCATTTTACAAGCAATTGAAAAAGCTGGTTACAAACCAGGTGAAGATATCTATTTAGCGTTTGACTGTGCTGCCTCTGAGTTTTACAAAGACGGTAAATACGACTATACTAAATTTGAAGGCGAAAAAGGTGCTATCCGCACCAGCGAAGAGCAAGCTGATTACCTGGCTTCATTAGCTGCTAAATACCCAATCGTTTCTATCGAAGACGGTATGGCTGAAGACGACTGGGCTGGCTGGAAATTATTGACCGAAAAAATTGGCGATAAAGTACAATTAGTAGGCGACGATTTGTTTGTAACTAACGTTAAACGTTTACAAAGAGGTATCGACGAAGATACTGCTAACTCTATCCTGGTTAAAGTAAATCAAATCGGTTCGTTAACTGAAACCATCAACGCGGTAACTTTAGCACAAACTAACGGTTATACTTCTGTAATGAGCCACCGTTCTGGCGAAACTGAGGATGCTACAATTGCAGACTTAGCTGTTGCTCTGAACTGCGGTCAGATCAAAACCGGTTCTGCATCACGTTCAGACAGGATCGCTAAATACAACCAGTTATTACGTATCGAAGAAGAATTGGGCGAGAACGCAAAATTCATCGGTAAAAACTTCAAATTCTTGAAGAAGAAATAATTTGAGTTGAAGATGGGTTGACCGGTTGGTTAAGTTGATCGGTTAACTTTCGAGATATGAAAGAAAAGCTGGCTTATGTCGGCTTTTCTTATTTTCGCGATATGGAATCAAATTACCCGAAGTGGTTTAAGCGAGAAATTCAAGTTTGGCAAAAACAAGGAGAAGAACTCGTAGATGAAATATTAATACCGGAAATAGATGTTTCAATTCTACAGCAATACTATAGCGCCGATGGGGACGATCCTATTATTGATTTAATATTAATTGATGAAGACGATGTGGAGTTCTTTAATTATATCTTGGAGACTGAAGTTGAGTTTGATTTCGATAGATATGAATATTGGTTATCTGCCTACACAACAGATCCAAGCGAATCAAAAAAAGATGGTGGTTTTATGGGACTATATCCAGCCCCTAAATTTTTGCCGGGGTTTCCAGATGCGAAACGTTTAAAACCAAAATTATCCGAATAAAGGAACGATTGATAGCTTTCAAAATATCGAAGCCCTCCCTAAATCCAATCTGTAAAATATTATTAGATCGCAATAAAATTTGATTCAAACTAATGCACTGTTACACCCACCCCAATCAGCAGGCGAATGCTATTTGTAAAAACTGCAATAAAGGCGTTTGCCCGCTTTGCGCCATCGAACTGGAGGACGGCATAGCCTGTTCTGAACATTGTGCCGAAAAAGTAAAAATGATTAACGGCATGATCAATAGAAATCAAAGTATACAAGGAAAGACCAAAGGCGCTTATTACCGCGCCGCGTTTATTTACGGGGCGCTGGGTTGCCTTTTCTTCGCAACCGCTTTTATGTATTCCGATCTGAAATTTTACGGTTTCGCTGCCGGGTCAATTTTTATTATCGGGGCCGTTTTAACTATCATAAGCGGCCGCAAGATGAGTCGGTCGAATTAATAAGCAATTTGTTTTAAAAAGAAAGAGCCCCCTGATATTATCAGAGAGCTCTTTCTTTTTTCATATTATGCCTAATTATTTGTTAATAATGTACTCACATCCCAATACCCGGTTGTACCCTGGGTGGTGGCGTTGTTATAAATCACCTGATTGTCTGCATTATAAACAGTGATATTTATTTTTTGCGAATGGTCTACAGCAGTGATATAAGCTTGTAAGGTATAACCGGTTTGGTAAGTAAATTCTGCCTTGGCAGATGTACCTGTTACGTCAAACGCACGGTATTGGTCGGGCATGCCATAGCCAACTTTGCAATTGTCGCAGGTTACCTGGATGTAGCCTGTACGTTTAACATTGTCAGTAGTATCATCGTTAGTGTGGTTTTTGCTGCATCCAGCAGCTGCTATAATAAGTGGGATAAATAGAAATGCTAGTTTTTTCATAAATGGATCGTCTAAAATTTTATTTTAAATAGATGCCAAATACAATACAACAATAACACCGACACGCTGCCATACACCTCATAGGAGTGAATATGTACTTGGTACACTAAGTGTGGGTTAAATAAATTGCCTCTTCGGAAATAACGGGCATTTGTTGAGAAATGAAGCCTGGGCATAAATGATTGCAAAAGGACATAGAATACCGCCTTTCTTTTGTGACATGCTACTTGCAAACTAATGTGTACCTTTGTATTATAATCTGGCATCTGATTTAAAAACATACTCCCCATTTAGCCAGATGCTTACATTATCAAACAATACATGTTATTTCAAGATTTAAATTTAATTGAGCCCATCCTCAAGGCCTTAAAAACCGAGGGATATACTACACCCACTCCCATACAGCAACAATCAATTCCTATTATATTACAGCGTAAGGATTTGTTAGGTTGTGCGCAAACCGGCACCGGTAAAACTGCGGCATTCTCTATTCCTATTCTGCAAATTCTGCACGAAGAACGTACGCAACATAAAGAGCCTAAGGCAATTAAGGCGCTTATACTTACCCCAACCCGCGAGTTGGCTATCCAAATCGGCGAGAGCATTGCTGCTTACGGTCGCCACACCGGTTTAAAGCATCTGGTGATATTTGGTGGTGTTTCTCAAAATCCGCAGGTTGATGCGTTGCGTCGCGGCGTTGATATTTTAGTGGCTACACCTGGTCGTTTATTAGACTTAATGAACCAGCGTTATGTACATCTCGACCATGTCAAACTATTGGTATTGGACGAGGCCGATCGTATGCTCGATATGGGTTTTGTGCACGATGTTAAGAAGATCATTGCTAAGGTGCCATCTAAAAGGCAAACGCTTTTCTTCTCGGCTACCATGCCTAAAGAAATCCAAACCCTCGCTGATACCATTTTAAATAAGCCAGAGAAAGTAGAAGTTACCCCGGTATCTTCTACTGCTGATACCATTAACCAGTCGATATTCTTTGTAGATAAAGGTGATAAGCGTTCGTTGCTTTCGCACATTTTAAAGGATAAAGAGATTAAACGGGTGTTGGTATTTACCCGCACTAAGCATGGTGCCGATAAGGTTGTGAAAGACCTCAATCGTACAGGTGTTACTGCCGAGGCCATTCATGGTAATAAATCACAAAATGCCCGTCAGCGTGCATTAACAAACTTTAAAAACAGTGCTACCCGTGTACTGGTGGCTACTGATATTGCCGCTCGTGGTATTGATGTTGATGATCTTACACACGTTATCCAATACGAACTACCTGAAGTGCCCGAAACCTATGTACACCGTATTGGCCGTACCGGTAGGGCAGGTGCTAATGGTATCGCTTTCTCTTTTTGCGATGAAGAAGAAAAAGATCTGTTAAAGGATATTCATAAAACTATTGGGAAAACTATCCCTGTTGACGAAACGCATCCTTACCCACTTAAAGGCGGCACGCTGCAAGATCGTATCCGCCAGGATTTGAAAAAGAACCCAACTCATCAAAAGCCTTCGTCGAGCGAACGCAATCGCAATCGTGGCAGAAGGCCTTCGGGTGGTGGTGGCGGCCGTTCATCGGGTGCTAACCGCAATGCAAATGCTGGTGGAAACCGCACAGGTGGCGGCGAACGTAATAGTGGCGGAAGAAGATAATTTAATTACCTTTGAAGCCCCCATTAATTACAATAGTAATTGATGGGGGCTTTGTTATTTTAAGGCAACATATTCTCTGTAAATCTGTTGCACGAGTTAAATATATTTCACTATTTTTATGAAGAAAATTCAACCACTTGATATGCAGCGTCTTCTTGATCTTTTGCGTAACAAATACTTCCTGGTAACACTGGCATTTGTGGTATGGATGATTTTCTTCGATAAAAACGACCTGTACTCGCAATACCAATACCACCAACAGGTAAGCAAACTAAAACAGGAAAGCGAGTTCTACCAAAAAGAAACTGCCAAGGTATCCAAAGACCTTGACGAGCTTACCTCCGACAAAGCCAAACTCGAAAAATTCGCCCGCGAAAAATACCTTATGAAAAAAGATAACGAGGATATTTTTGTGGTAGTGAAAGAGAAGAAAGAAGAGTAGTTATTAGAAGCAAGAATCGAGAATCAGGAATCAAGACAGATCTTCTTTTTTATCTGGGTCATTCTCAAGATACTTGGTACATTTATTTCCGAATCCACTACTATCGTAACGTAACCGTCTTAGGGCAGCATTGGTAATGTTGCGGGTGGCAGAGGTATTGCTAAAGCACTGAAAGTTGATAGCAACAGAATCCGGCTGCGACTTTTCTTTTTTGGTACTTTTTTCTTTTGAGAGAAAAGAAAAAAGTACTTCCACTGACGATGAATAATACCCACACCCGTTCCTAATGAAAAACGGACTCTGAGTTAGCACTTCATCACTACCACCTTATATATCCCCTTCCCGTTTCCTCAAAAACCACTCCGTACTCAATAACGCCAGAATCAGCACAAATACCCACTTAATATCAATAAGCTCATTGTAGCGCTTGTCTTCATTAACCAGCGTTTTGATATTGTCGTTCTGGCGAATCATTGCAGCTAGTTTATTGATTTCCGCAGGCAATACTATCTGCCCGCCCGATTGCTTGCTGATGTTTCTTAACAACTGGTGGTTAGCTGTGCTCTGACGGGCTTCCAGGTCGATAGATTTTACGTTCAGCTGCCCGTTAGCCGAAAGCTTTTGCTTACCTATTTGTGTACCGGCGATATAAGTATATTCGCCGGGAGCTAATATGCCGGCATCAAGCTGGTAGCTTTGTCCTGCGCGACTAAATTGATAGCTGTAGCTTTTGCCTTTCGCATCTTTAAGGTCAAGCTTAACATCAGGCGTATTGGTTAGCGCCAGAGCTTCGTTGTACAACTCGGCATTGATGATCACGTGTTCACTTTCATCAAACACATTTTTGGCAGTATAAACTCTGAAGCGCTGCCTGTTGGCATTGGCGGTAAGGTACTGTATGCTTTGCGAGATCAGTTCGTCTAAAGCGCTGTGCGTGCCATAAGTTTGATACTCCGCAAGCTGCCAGCGCCACAGGCCCTCGCCAGCAAGTACAGCAGTGCGGCGACTATGGTCGTCTTCAAAAGCCCAGAGCGGGTATTGGGTGGCAATGCTGCCTATCTTCTGTTTAAATAAAATATTGACTGTAGAGCCCGCAGTGTAACTGCCATAAGGTGCCAGTAACGGCGGCAGCTGCTGCAATTTGGTAAGTGTAGAATCACTCAAGGTAAAGCTGTTAAAATCGGCTTGAGGCTGCGCAAAGGCTTCCTGCACATCTTGCCGGCTGGAGCTGATCTTAATCAGTTTCTGCTGCAGGTCGAAGTCTGCAGGATTGGTCTGCGCTCCAGCCATATACCATACAGGCACGGGGCTGTTCGCCAAATACTTTTGCAAAGGCATATAAGCAGAGGCCTGCAGTTGATGAAGTATCAGCAGGTTATAATCGCTCAATTTAACCTTCGATAAGTCGGCGGCATCTATAACCTTTAACTCGTAATTACGGTTGTTCTCTATTGCTTGTTTCAGCGTGCCAATGTCGGGGTGGGGGCTGTTATATATCAGCAATATCTTTTGGCGGGCGTCCAGAATATGTATATAAACGGTTTCGGTATTGTTTTGAACCGATGCCTCATTTTTAACCGGGGTGATACTGAATGTAAACTTATGCAGCCCTTTTTTGTCTGCATTTAATTTAAGCAAAATGGTTTTTTGCCAGTTGTTAGCATCAATAGGCTCGTTCTTATTCAATACAGACCGGCCATCTTCGGTAACGTTGAGCTGTATAGTTTCTCCATTGCTCAAATACGCGCCGGCTTGCACTTCGATCTCAAAATCATTACCCAATAGGGCAGTTTTATTATAATTGATGTTGTTGATCAACAGGTCGCGCCTAATGGTGGTATCGCCCAGGGCTACGGTGTAGATACTTGCTTTGAGGTTACGCGCTTCATACTGCGGATCGCTTCCCTGGTTATAAAGACCATCTGTAGCTAATATTACGGCACCGATATTCTGATTTACAAATTGCTCATTAAGCTGATGTAAGGCAGATGATATATCAGTTTGCTTGTTGCTAAAGTTGTTTGCAAGGCCTTGTTGAAGGTCTTTCCCGAAATGCACTTCACGAACGTCGTACTTGTCGCCAAGCGTTTGCTTTAACTTACCCAGGTCGTTCGTAACTTGTTTTAAGTCGGTTCCCTTGGGATTAAATTTTTCAATAGACGATGAGTTATCCTGCGCAATTAACACCAGCGGTTTTTGCGGCTGATAGGTAACTGTTTTAATGAGGGGGGATAATAACAGAAAGGCAATAATAGCTACAGCTGCGGCCCTTATAGTAGCCAGTGCATAACCTAGCTTGTTATTAAAATTGGTAGGTTGTTTATAAAGTACCCAGGCATATAAAATGCCTAACAGCAAGCATGGTATAACCCACCAGCCCGAAACGGTACCCCATGTAATAGCAAATAAAAACAGCATATCTGTATTTCAAATATGCTGTTTTTATTTTTTAAAAAGAATGTATGTTAACCGCTAAACAATTTTAATGCGGATAGGGCCGTGGATATTATTGATATCAACAGGCTCATTACCTTGTGTGATGGTAACTTTACCTTGCTGCTGTAAATCAATGGCTATCTCTCTTACATCATCCATGTGTTTGCGCCAATTAGGCGCGAACAATGCTCGGGCTACGTCAGAGGGGCAAATAGATTTGTCAATCCCGCGTTCGGTTGCCATGCTAATGATTGTTTTAGAGATCGACGCTTTGTCCATGCTGAAAACTTGTAACAGGCAACTGAAAACGTATTAAAGCATACCGCCATCAACTGCCAATACCTGGCCGGTAATGTAGCTTGCCATATCAGATGCCAAAAATACACAGGTATCAGCAACTTCGGTAGTTTCGCCACCACGTTTAAGCGGGATGCCGGCTGTCCAGCCTTCAACTACTTTAGGATCTAATACGTCGGTCATTTCGGTGCGGACAAAGCCCGGTGCAACAACGTTGGTACGGATGTTACGTGAGCCAAGCTCTTGTGCAATAGATTTAGAGAAACCGATAATACCAGCTTTAGAAGCTGCATAATTTGCCTGGCCAGCATTACCTTGTACGCCAACTACAGAGCTGATGTTGATAAAAGCACCTGCACGGTTTTTCATCATAATTTTAGACGCTGCTTTGGTAACGTTGAAAACAGATTTCAGGTTAACGTTCATCACGTCGTCCCAGTTTTCTTCGGTCATACGCATCAGTAAACCATCTTTGGTAATACCTGCGTTGTTAACAACAATATTAAGGGTGCCAAATTCGGCAACAATATCAGAGATAAGTTTTTCGGCTTCGTCAAATTTCGAAGCGTCAGAGCGGTAACCTTTTACTTTGGTTCCGTAAGCTTGTAACTCTTTTTCTAAAGCCTCGCCTTTTTCAATAGACGATAAGTAGGTGAATGCCACATTGGCGCCATGCTCGGCAAATTTCTGAGCAATCATGCGGCCAATACCTTTTGAAGCGCCGGTAACCAATGCGGTTTTTCCTTCTAACAGTTTCATAATTTCAAAAATGATTTCGGGCGGTGAAGATAATGAATTTAACCCGGAACTGCGAAAGGTTGGTAATATGCCTCTAACATTGCCTAAGAGTTTGTGCCGGAGTATAAATCTTTCTTAAATACAATTTCCCGCTTTCGGTAACGTTAATGAAATTACTGCGTTGTGGAATCACAAGCACAGTAGTTAACCAAATTATTATCACAATTATCCACCTTGCATGATCCCTAAATGGTCTGTTCTAGTAAAAATTTTATTGATCAGCTGCTGTGTGAATTTTATTGGCTTTACAGCAAAAGCGCAGCACGATAGCCCAGCCAATACTATTGACAGTGTATCCGTAAACATGCGAACTCGGATGAATAATCAAGACAAGCCAAATTTTCCGGATAATAGCCACAGCCCACACAAAGCATGGGTGCGCTCTGCAATTCTACCTGGATTAGGGCAAGTGTATAACGGCCAATGGTGGAAAGTGCCTTTTATTTATACTGGTTTCGGGCTATTGATTAAATCTATGGTAGATAATCGCAATAATTATCATTTGTATTATAACGAAGCGGAAGCCCGCTTAAATGGAACGACACGAAACCCTAAGTTCAAGGGGTTTTCCGGTGGCTATAATGATTTTATAAATGCCGCCAACAACGCAGATCGCAATTTCCAGATAAGCGTACTAGGCTTTGTGGCCGTATGGGGAATTAACTGTGTTGATGCTTATATAAGCGCAAAATTTATTCATTCATACTCGGTTGATAATAACCTAAGTTTTAAAGTTTCCCCATCTACGATAACTCAACCGGCCTATGCAGTCAACAATAGCAGCCCGATTGCACCGGGTTTAAAATTGAGCCTAACGCTGTAGCAATCCTTGTTTTTATTTCGCCTACTCTTGCATCCCTCACTCATGCTGTTATATTTGTATAACCGACATTTATAAAACATGCTTATGAGGATCAAATTAGTACTATCGTGTGCGTTACTTTTAACGGCCGTGTTAAAAGGCTATTGTCAAAATACCGATTATCAGCCAACTGCCGCAAATCTTGCTGCACGGCAAAGTTTTACCAATGATAAATATGGTTTATTTATTCACTGGGGGCCGTTCAGTATTCCGGGAGATGGCGAGTGGGTAATGGAAACGCGCGGTATCACCGTTAAAAATTATACCCGGCTCGAGAAGTTTTTTAACCCTGTTGATTTTGATGCGGCCAAATGGGTAAGCATGGCCAAACAGGGTGGCATGAAATACATTACCCTCATTACCCGCCACCACGATGGCTTTAGTATGTGGGATACCAAATACAGCGACTTTAACATCATGAACACGCCATATAAAAAGGATATTGTGAAAATGATGGCCGACGAATGCCATAGGCAAGGCATTAAGCTGGTGCTGTATTATTCGCTTTTAGACTGGCGCCGCGATGATTATCAATATTGGACAGGTCGTACAGGTCAGAAGTCGGGCCGTACGGTGCATGGCAACTGGAGCGACTATATTCAGTTTATGAAAAATCAGCTTACCGAACTGCTCACCAATTATGGCGAAATAGGCGGAATTTGGTTTGATGGCTATTGGGATCAAATGCCCGAAGAAAGTAAAACCCGTAAAGACAGCGATGTAAAGGTTGACTGGCATACCCGCGAGATTTACGACCTGATCCATAAACTGCAACCGCAATGCCTTGTTGGTAACAACCACCACATGACCCCATTGCCTGGCGAGGATTTCCAGATGTTTGAACAGGACGTTCCGGGCGAAAATACAGGTGGATTGAGTTTTCAAAAAATCTCTAACCTGCCGCTCGAAACCTGCGCTACCATGAACAACAGTTGGGGTTTTAACCTGGTTGATACCACTTACAAAACACCGAAGCAATTGATCGGCTTGTTGGTAAAGTCGGCCGGCAACGGCGGTAACCTGCTGCTTAACATCGGCCCAATGCCTAACGGCGAAGTTCAGCCAGAATTTATCGATCGTATAAACTGGATGGGCAACTGGCTTAAAACTTATGGCGCGAGTATTTATAACACTAAAGGAGGTTACCTTCGTCCGCAAAAATGGGGTGCTATTACCCAAAACGGCAACAACGTATACATTCACCCGCTTGCCCCAACCAGCAGTACCGTTACGCTGGAGCAAGTGCCTTATAAAAAGATAACCAAAGCTTACCTGTTAAAAACCAACGAACCGGTTAAGTTTACACTGAAAAATAACGTATTAACGCTGGATGTAAACCAGCCCGAAGCCAACGATCCGGATAAAGTGGTAGTGTTGGAGACAAAGTAGAATTTTAAATAATTTTTGTCATTTCGAACGATAGGAGAAATCTTCTGCACCTATTCAGTGTAGAAGATTTCTCATTTTACGCCTATTAGAGATACCAGTGAGGCTAAAAAGAGTTCTGTCTCGATTCTTGTCTCCCGACTCTTGATTCTCTTCCCCCATTTATTAAACTACTTTAATTTTATTCCCGGCAGGGTTCCCGTCTTTTGTTATACACTAAAAAAGTAATTTTATGATAACATCAGTTGAGGAAATGATCGAGAAATATGTATCATCATGGAACGAGCAGGGGCTCGAACAATACAAGGCCGCATTTGCTACCTGCTGGGCGGAAGATGCCACCTATACCGACCCTGATTACGATTTGAAAGGCGTTAACGCTATTGCCGAACTGGCGCAATTCTCATTAGAGAGAATCCCTTCACGCACATTCTCTGTGCTTACCAAGCCGGAGTATCATCATCATGTTGGGCGTTATAACTGGCAGGTACATTTACCCGAGGGGACCAAAGACGGATTTGATTACTTTGAGTTTAACGACGATTTTAAAATAACCCGAATTGTAAGCTTTTTTTAAGATCAATATGTACCAGCGCATCCTCTCCAATTTTGCCATGCACGTCCATTTAACGGTTGCCGAAGCTGAATATGTAACAGCCCGGCTGCAAAAGAAGCAGGTTAAAAAAGGGGAGGTGCTGCTAAACGCAGGCGAAATTTGCCGCAATATTTACTTTATTGATAGCGGCTGCCTCCGCATGTATTACACCGATACAGACGCAGAAGACCATAACATTTTATTTTGTCCCGAAAATTGGTGGTCGGTTGATATTGCCAGTTTTTCGGGGCAAAGGCCTGCGTTCTACAACATAAGTGCCCTGGAAGATACCTCCGTATTTTATCTCAGTTTTGCCACGCTCGAACAACTATATGTCGATGTGCCTAAGATGGAACGCTTCTTCCGGATACTTACGCAAAATGGGTTCAATTTGTATCAGCAGCGTATTACGTCTAACCTTTCCCAATCGGCCGAAGAGCGTTACGAGCTGTTTCAAAAGCAATACCCGAAGTTAGAGCAACGAATAGCGCAAAAACAGATCGCCTCTTACCTGGGCATTACGCCAGTGTTTTTAAGCATGATACGGGGGCGAAACGGATAATATATAAATTCGGAGGTTTTTGCTATTTTGACGGCATTCTAAAGCCTACGCTATGCATAACTTCGAAGAATCGTTTATAAACCTTGTTTTCATTGGTATAATTGCTTTGTTCCCGGTGGTTAATCCCATTGGTTCGGCATTTATTTTAACACCTTTCTTTGAGAACTTAAGCAAGGCCGATAAACGGAAGGCGGTGGCCAAGATTACTTTTTACGCGTTCTGCGTTTGCACGGTATCGCTGTTTGCAGGGCATTGGATCCTTCTACTTTTCGGGATCTCTATACCCATTGTACAATTAGCGGGTGGTGTAATGATCTGTAAAATAGGCTGGGACTTTCTTTCATCAGACCAAAAGCCTGATCCCGACCCTGAAATGGCCGATCCCGATGTGGAGGTCTCGGCTTACAAACATATCGCTAATAAGCTGTTTTATCCGATTACTTTTCCAACGACTACCGGGGCGGGAACAATATCCGTACTATTTACCTTGAGTGCGCATAAAGCCGAAGTAGGTAGTTCCGAGTATTTTATTAATATGGGTGCTATTCTGATTTCTATCGTGGTGATGTGCATCATGATCTACGTGTTTTACCTCAATACCAAAACCATATTGCGTTTCCTAGGCCCGGATGGCGAAAATATTGTAAACCGCATCTCGGCCTTCATTATTTTTTGTGTTGGGTTGCAAATTGGCTACACAGGCTTAAAAGTGCTTTTTAAGCTCTGATAATCCCGCTAGGTGCCCAACAACGTTGCATTTCAAAATATGCAACCATAATTAAGGTCGAAGATATTTCTTTACGTTTTTATCTTCTTTTTCTTTACTCCATGTAATTGGCCGACGCATTTGTAATGTGCCGCCAAAAATGTTGGAATAAAAATACCTTGAAGATGAAAATTAAATTAACACTGATCTTATTCGTTTTATTATTTGCGGGTGCCAAATCGTTTGCACAACAGGTAAGGTTAAATGCTTACGGAGTTTATGCATTTGAAGATAATGTAGACTCGTACTACGATGCTAATAACTATTACAACGGCAAAATAAACGGCAGTTTTATGTGGGGAGCCGGTGCCGAGTACATGGCGCTGCCGCATACCGGTGTAGAGTTACTTTATATGCGACAGGATACCAAAGCGCCGTTGACTTATTATTACCGGGGCGCGCAATTTGCCAATTTTGATCTTGCGAACAATTTTATCATGATTGGAGCTAATCAATATTTCAGAAAACCCGGTGGCATTGTCGAGGGCTTTGCAGGGGCTTCTGTAGGTGCCGACGTTATCAGCATAAAAAATCCGAATACCAACTATAGTGATACACCAACAAAATTTGCTTTCGGGCTTAAAGCCGGAGCAAACTTTTGGATTAGTCCGGTGGTGGGTATTAAGTTACAGGCCCAATTACTGTCTGCGGTGCAATCTGTAGGTGGTGCAGCTTACTTCGGCACGGGCGGCGCCGGTGTTGGCGTGGGTACTGCATCATCTATGCTCCAATTTGGACTAGGCGGCGGGCTTGTGTTTAATTTGAATGCTAAGTAATATACAGTTAGCATTGAACTCGCTTTGATGAGGTGTGCGGCTTAGGCGGAAATACTATCACTAATAATTGCACACAGATAATAGCTACAGTTTATTATACGATCATATTTTGTGTGTTATTAATTCGCTTGCAGTAGGTACTTTTAATAAGAAGTTTAACGCGTTAAACCAGAGCTTATGAGCGATGCGCAGCCCCCACCGTCAGCAGAACAAACTTATACCACCGGGACACCAAATTCAAACCAGATATTTATCAGGGGCGCGGGTAATACAGATCAGCCCACAAGCCTGGTTAATGATACCTTGGGATTTAAGCCCTATGTAGAGGCGGTATTTTCCTATCTCAAAAACCCGCTTACAAAGCCGCCGTTTACGCTATCCATAGAGGGCGACTGGGGCTCGGGCAAGTCTTCATTTATGTTTCAGCTGGAGGAAAGCCTGCACGCTGCTAAGATGCGCACCATAAAGTTTAATGCCTGGCGACATGATAAGGTAGAGTCAATGTGGGCTGCTTTTGCGCTGCATTTTATTAAAGAACTAACAGGTAAGCTGCCGTGGTATCAGCGCGTGTGGGTGCATTTTAGGCTGCGTTACAGACGGTTTGATCTCGCTAAAGGCTGGTTTTCGGTAGTGAAGAATGTCGTTTTATTCGCATTTTTTTGCTGGTTAATTGTGTTGGTTCGCAAGCAGCTTCCTGCGCTCGAAAATTTGAGCTTTATTAAGGAAGACAAGATTAACCTGGCTGTAATCCTACCTTTATTTGGAAGCGCAGGAGTTTTTATTGGGCTGTTGTTCTTTCTGCATGAAATATCCGAAGTAACCGGCAATCCATTTAAAGCAGATCTGCAAAGATTTATTACTAAACCCAATTACGAAGGCAACGCAGCTTTTATAGAAGAGTTTCACCGCGATTTTGATGTTACCGTTAAACTTCTGGCAAGAGGTGAAGAAAAGATATTTGTTTTTGTTGACGACCTCGACCGTGCCGAAGTGCCCAAGGCTGCAGAATTAATGCAGGGCCTTAATATGATGATCTCCAATAATCCGCGCCTGATCTTCATCATCGGTATGGACCGCGAAAAGGTGGCCGCCGGAGTGGCCGCTAAGTATAAAGATCTGCTACCATTCTTGAACCCGGAGCAGGGCCCTCTTAATACGGTAGTAGGGTTAGAGCAGGCGAGGGCTTTTGGCTACACTTTTCTGGAAAAATTTATACAGCTTTCCTTTAAGATCCCTATACCCTCTAAAGATGCTACCGAAGATTTTATTCGCTCGTTAAGTGGCGCACAGGAGGTTTTGCAGCCTGCGGCCACCACCATTAGTTATCAGCCTGTACTTACTATAGCCGATGGGGAGGATACCCAACAGTTTCAGGAAGTGATTATGTTGCTGGCGCCGTTTTTTGATTATAACCCGCGGAAAATTAAACAGCTTATCAATGTGTTTCGATTAAAGGCACACATAGCCAATAGCACCGGTTTGTTTATTGATGATAACCCAGAAGTTGCACCCTTAAATATTCCGCGCCTCGGTAAGTTTATAGCGCTAACCTTAAAATGGCCGCAACTGGTAGACGATTTAGTGGCCTCACCTTTCCTGATCCGTGAGATTTTGAAGGAGAAGACAGGGCTGGATTCGCCGGTTAGTGGTTGGGAAAGCAACAAAGAGTTTATGCGCCTGCTTCAGCTTGGCCCGGATACGTATGGTAGCAATCGGGATTATAGCATCGAATATTTAGATGTTCTCCCATTAATCGAAACTTCGCCGTCTTATATACCTAATGCTGCTGGAGACCAAGACAGGACTGATGAGCGGGCTTTCGAATCGTATGACGGAGGGGATGGAAGTCGTCGTAACCCGCCCCCTCGACAAAATGTATCATCAAGTCCCAATTATTCTGAAAGTAGTTACGCTCCACCTCCTGTCGGTAGTAGTGCTCCCAGTCCCGATAATACTGACTATAGTAAAGTTAGGTCAACAGATATACCCAACGCACCACGCAACGCGCCACCCGCGCCATAGATGGTTAATCCTCTCAAAATCTTTACAATCCATTCACCAATTCTTCATGGTTTTTAGTTAATTTGCTCTTTCGACCCCGTTGCGATGCGGGCGCGATGAAAAGAGAAAGAGATTATTAATTAATACTAACCACCTGAATGAACTATAAACACTTAATTCTAACCGCCGGATTGGCTGTTTCTTCCGTATGTGCTTTTTCGCAAGACAATCTGGTTAATTCGTTAAAAGACAACAAAACTGCTACCAGGAAAGAGAAATTTAAATTTACCGAGGTTATTAACCTCGAGAACACTTCGATCAAAAACCAGGGCTCATCTGGTACCTGCTGGAGCTACTCAACCAATTCTTTCCTGGAGTCTGAAATGATTAAAGCAGGTAAAAAGCCGGTTAATTTGGCCGAGTTATATACTGCCCGTTGCGCCTATATCGAGAAAGGTAAAAACTATGTGCGTATGCACGGCGCTGTTTCTTTAGGAGATGGCGGCGAGCTGCACGACGTAATTAACATGTACCGCAAGTATGGTGCAATGCCATTGGAGCAGTACACCGGCCTAAACTATGGTACAACCACCAACAAGTTTGGTGAGCTTGGTGCCATGATGGAAGGCATGCTGAAAGCAACTGTACAAAACCCTAATGGCAAATTAACACCTAACTGGTTAACTGCCTACACTTCTGCTATTGATAGCTACCTGGGCCAGGTGCCAGAGAGCTTTGAATACCAAGGCAAAAAATATACGCCACAAACATTTGCGCAACAAGTTGTAGGCTTAAACCCGGATGACTATGTGGAGTTCTCTTCATTTACAGATCATCCTTACTACAAGAAGTTTACGCTGTTGGTTCCAGATAATTGGTCGTTTGATCAGGTTTATAACCTGCAATTAGATGATGTAACAAACTGCATCGACAACGCACTGAAAAACGGCTATACAGTAGCTTGGGCAACTGATGTAAGCGAAAAAAGCTTTAGCTGGGTAAACGGTGTTGCCTTTGTGCCCGAAACTCCATATGAGTTGATGACCTCCGAAGATAAAAAGACCATGTTTGATGGCCCGAAACCAGAAATGGTGATAACCCCGGAAGTGCGTGAAAAAGCGTTTGACGATTATACCACCACAGACGATCATGGTATGCACATTGTGGGTTTAGCTAAAGACCAAAACGGTAAAGAGTACTACATTGTTAAAAACTCATGGGGTCCGAGTAACGATTACAAAGGCTATCTATATGTAACCAAGGCATTTGTTCGTTACAAAACCACTGCGTTTTTACTGAACAAAAAAGCTTTACCTGCTGATATTTTGAAGAAAACAGGCATTTAAAATACGCTGATATATGAAGAAGCCCGGTTGGAACTAATCTAACCGGGCTTCTTTGTTAGAGACGAGTTAACCCCTCCCTAGCCCTCCCGAGGGAGGGAAGCTATGCTTATCTTATAACATTGTTTTCAACAGGCCACCTTCAGCACGAATGGCTGCGCCGTTAGTTGCAGATGCCAGCGGACTTGACAGGTATACTACAGTGTTGGCAATTTCATCGGTACTTAAAAAACGTTTGATAATTGATGTTGGCCGCATGTGCACAAAGAAATCCTGCTCCACCTGCTCTTCGGTTTTGTTTTGATCTTTGGCGAGGCTTTCGATAAAGCCCCCAACGCCTTCTGATAGGGTAGGGCCAGGCAAAACCGAATTAACGGTTACGTTGGTGCCTTTGGTTAGTTCGGCCAAACCACGTGCAACGGCAAGTTGGGCCGTTTTGGTCATTCCGTAATGAATCATTTCTTCTGGAATTTGTACGGCAGATTCGCTGGAAATGAAGATGATCCGTCCCCAGTTTTTCTTCAGCATTTTACCAAAATAGGCGCGCGAAAGGCGGATACCGCTTAGCACGTTGATCTCGTAAAATCTCAACCAGTCGTCGTCGCTGATATCAGCAAAAGCCTTGGGCTCAAATATGGCCACGTTGTTGATCAGGATATCGACCTCTGGTAACTTGTTTATCAATTCGGCAACCTGATCGGGCTTGGCAAAATCAGCTACGATGCCAGTAACTTCCTGGTTGCCTGTTTCGGCCTTAATGCTTTCTATTGCTGCGTTTACGCGCTTTTCGGTACGGCCGTTAACTACAACATGTGCACCCTCGGCGGCGAACAGTTTAGCAATGGAATAACCAATACCTGCGGTAGAGCCCGATACCAGGGCAGTTTTATCTTTCAGTTGTAAATCCATAGTTCAGATTATTTGATAGACTAAGCTAACATATCTGTTAATCAAAAGATTGATACTTCAGAAAACATGGAATTAGATTGACAAAAGAAACCGCCTACTTGCTGAAAAGGAAGCGTATAGATTTGCTATTCGCTGTTATTGTTCTCAACTACAGCATTTTTCAGGTATTTTGAAATAACGGAGTGGAAGATATACGTTATGAGTATACCAATTAAACAGCCGGATACAACACCTGCTGCCCGCTCTAAGGCAACGTCCCAAAAGTATTCTCCCGGTTGGTGCATGGTAATGATAAGCAGCGCCACACCCGCCGAGCGCGTAGCGGCCTGTAGTTTAAGCAAATCGCAAATTATAATAGAAAGCGTGATGCCGATACAGATCATGAATAGGTTAATGGGGTGGATATAGAAGAGGGTTAGCCCAATGCCTGCACCAACCAGATTGGCGTAGATGCGATTGGTAGCGAGGTTCATCGCATCCTTATCATCCGGTGCCAGCACCAGTATGATAGAAATTAAACACCAGGCGCCGAGTGTTGGGTAAAGCCTATACAGGTAAAAGCCAATAGCGGTACCTAACAGGCATTTTAAAATGTATACTAATAAGTTGGCGAGTTTTGGCATCAATTGTCTACGATTACCAGGTTGGTATAAAATTAAGAGGAAATATTTTTGTTGCAACAAAAAAGGGATGATCAATTGATCATCCCTTTCTGTTATTATCTCATCATCCGTTCCTCACCGTTGCGTGGGTCAGGTTTTGTTTTGAGAAGGTAATCGTAAGGTGTTTCGGCACCTAACAGGTTTTTAACGAAGTAATCCCAACGGCGGCGCATCATGTATGGGCCGTAAGTTCCGTAGCCATGCGGGCTGTTAGGGAATATCACAAGGTCGAAGCTTTTGTTTGCTTTTTCCAAAGCTTCTGCAACTAATAATGTGTTTTGCGGAGGTACGTTGTTGTCCATTAAACCATGAGCTAGCATCAGTTTACCTTTCAGGTTTTTAGCATAGTTTTGGTTGGCTTGCGCTTCGTAGTTAGATACGCCATCGGCATTGTTAACTAATAGGCCGTCATAGCGTTCGCCCCAATCGTCCTCGTAGTTACGGTTGTCGTGGTTACCCGATTCGGAGATACCAACCTTAAAGAAATCAGGGTAACGGAACATAGCGGTCGCAGTAGCGAAACCACCACCAGAGTGACCCCAGATACCAACACGTGTGGTGTCCATATAAGCATTTTTGCCCGCCAGTTGTTTGATAGCTGTGATCTGATCCGGAATAGTGTTTTCGGCCATGTTACCGTAGCTCATGTCGTGGAAAGCTTTTGAGCGCCAAGGGTTGCTGGTACCTTCTAACACAACCACCACAAAGCCTAATTCTGCCAATGCCTGGTTATCGCCACGTGATGCAGCGAACGACCAGCTACCCACGCTGCCACCTTGCGGACCTGGATAGATATAATCAATAACCGGATATTTCTTACTTGGATCTAAATGAGTAGGGGTAAACATTAAACCATAAAGGTCTGTTTTGCCATCATGCGCTTTAACAGTGATCGGGGTAACTGGTTTCCAACCGGTTGCTTGTAAACGGCTAATGTCAGTTTTCTCTAAAGTAGAGATCAGCTTACCATCAATACTACGCAGTACGCTAACAGAAGGAACATCCGGTTTAGAATAGCTGTCTACAAAATAAGTACCTGCCGGCGAAAGGGTAACCTGGTGGTTGCCTTCTTCTGGGGTTAAAATGGTAAAATGTTTACCGTCTAAAGTTGCTTTGCAAAGCTCGGTAAAGTATGGATTGGTTTTATCCAAACCATCGGCCAGGAAGTATACTTCGCGTTTTTTCTCATCAACCTTCAGCAGTTTGGTTATCATCCAATCGCCTTTGGTAATTTGGTTTTTAAGCTTGCCTGTTTTGCTGTCGTACAGATACAGGTGTCCCCAGTTATCACGTTCTGAATACCAGATAATCTCGTTGCTTTTGGCTAGATAGCGCCAGTTAACACCACCTTGACCAGATTCGAATTGGGTAGCTACGGTTTCTTCAAATATTTCGCGCACGGCACCGGTTGCGGCATCAGCTATACGCACTTTCTCTTGTTTGTGATCGCGTGACGTAGATACGAAGGCCAATTGAGAAGCATCAGCATTCCAGTCCACATCGTTTAAGGTAGTACCCGATGCAATATCATCACTCAGCGTACTGCGATGCGGATCGGCAGGTACTTGCAGTTCGATAACTTTAGGCTCATCAACATTAATGATCACGCGTTTGATCATGGCAACGTCTTTATCTCCGGGCAAAGCATATTTCCAGGCTTTAAGTTCCGGGTGGCCTACTTTAGTGCTAACCAGGTACATTTCGCCAACGTTGCGCTCGTCTTGTTTAAAGGTAGCTATCTTCTTAGAGTCTGGCGACCACAACAAAATTGCGGCGTCGCTGCTTTTCCAGCCAGCGTTGTCAGTAGCGTAGCCAAAATCTTTAACACCATCTGTAGTTAATTGGGTTGTTTTATTGGTTGCAACATCGCGAACCCAAAGGTTGTATTCTTTTATAAACGCGGCTTTTTTGCCGTCTGGAGATAAGGTTTCGGGAGTTTTGCCCATGCCTCTGCCTCCGCGGCCGCCTGCTGTTTCTATTTTAGAATGATCTTCTGTAAGCTGGTAGCTTGTCAGGTCGCACTTCCATTGTTTATCTCCTACCTTAAAAATAATGGCTTTGCCATCTGCGGTGTAATTGATAGTTTGAAAAGGCAGCATCAAAGCTGTATATTTTTTACCATCTGCGGCAGATAAGGCGTCGGCTACTTTTTGTTGATCGAAAGCGGCAGAACGAGCGCCGGTAGCAGGGTTTACCAGTAAAAATTCGCTGCCTTTTGCGTTAAGGTCGCGAAACCAAAACTTATCTCCAGGTAGCCAGTTGGGGCGTACACTGCTGTGGTCAATAAAAGGTTCGGTGTTATAACTCAGCATACTTTCGGCACGGGCGTAATCGCTGGCCGATAATGCTGTACCTTGCTGCGCGTGTGCAGCAAGTACCGCCGCCGAAGCTAAAGCGGTAAGTAAGAATTTGTTCATTTTTAAACTTGCGGTTTTTTGGGGGTCTTAAATTTTTGCAAAATAATGTTTTTCAAGTATAAAAATATTATAGCAGGTAGCGCCATATGGCTGTCGTGTTGCACAAAGTTGTTACAGAGCGCAAATAAAAAAAGCCCACAGATATTTAAATATCTGTGGGCTTCGAAATTTCTTATTTTAAGAGTATTATTTAACTACTAAAACGCCATCGGCCATTATAGAGATGTCCTTTTTAGGCTGATTTATGGCAGCAATTTCTTCTTTGCTTTTACCGGCATCGGCAGCGTAATGTTTTAGGCTGGCCACCGAAGTTTCGCTCATTTTGGCTTTGCCTTCAACTACTACCGTTTTGCCAACTATGTTTTGCGGCATAAAATAAGCATAGTCTGTAAACTGAACCATAATTGGCGAACCATTGGCTTGCGAGAGCTTCATAAAACAGCCTTTCTTTTTACAAACCTCAACAACGGTCCCAGTAATTTTACCGTTGTAAACGGAGTCGGTATTTAGGGTTTGGTTAAGCGCCTCGGTATTTAAAGCGTTATCGGCAGTAACAGTTTTGCCGTAAGTAACGCCAGCATTGGCAGGGGTAATGGTGCTTTGAGCAAATGCCACGGCAGTAAAGCACAAGCCTAACATAAATAATACAACGGTTTTCATTTATTGTTAAAGTGTTTTATGGCAGGGGTACTAAAGCGAAGATAATACTTTTCGCCTAATTAGAATCATTTTAAATAAGATAGTTCTTAATTGTCATTATCATCGGCCGTGCCTTGCAACTCGTCTTCTTTTTTGCCATTGCCTACGCGGATGCGCGGTTTATCCTGTGTGCCGGTAATAGTCATCGGTATGCCGATGATGCCCAGCGGCGGTAACCCCAACCTAAATTTAAGGTTCAATGATTTGTTCAATCCTACCTGGCCTTCAAACCGCGCCCTGAAACCAGCCATACGCATTTTGGTACGTTCTATGGTGATGATATTATTGGCGATGGTAGTTTTAAGCTCTACTTTAGAAACATCGGGGTTTTTAGAAATGCTGTCTTTGCCGGTGCTTTTGCCCATGGCGTTAAACAGTTTAAAGCCTTTCATTTTGAGTTGCTTGGCCGATAGCACCCCGCCACCTTTAAGCGATGGATAAACAGGCTGCATGTTAGCGTTGAGGCGTCCGCTTAGTTTATAGTCTAACGATACCAGTCCCTCAGCACTTGCCGCCGAAGTGGCCATATCATGAAATAGTTTGATTTGGTTATATGCCTTTTTAATATCAAAATCTGTTGCGCTGATGTGGTAATTAAAAAATGCTTTCTGCGGACTGGTGCTGGTATAATCAGCATCCATTGCTATTGGCGCACCTATTAAATTAAAGCCGGTTTGTTTAAGGTTGATGGCGCCATTGTTGATAGTCATTTGGCTTTTGGCGTCTTTAATAATCAGCCCGTTGTACTTTACCGTTTTAACGTTAGCGGTAAAATTTAAGTCGAGGTTTTTTGGTACCATTACCACGCCCGTGGCTGTTGTAGTTTTAACTTCATCGGGCTGGCCGCTTGGCGCATAGGCCATAAAATCGTCCACAATCAGTAAGTCGCTGTTGAAATTGAAATCGCCTTTTAAACTGGCATCCGGTTTAAGGGCATAGTTAATAACATTTGATAACGCGCCGTTTAATACAATTTGCGATTTGCCATAGTGCGCGGTAAACTCGTCAAACTGCATTTTGTCTTTGTTAAAACTAAACAAGCCCTTGCTAATGGTAAATGGTTTGGGGAATAACTCGGTTGTAAACGAAACGTTGTTTACCCTTAACGTACCTTTATTAGCCAGTTGATCGTAGCGCCCGGCTGTTACATCGCTTTGCTTACCTTTTAACGATACATTGGCGGCAATAGTACCGTTAACATCGTACCCTTTCAGCGCAAAAACTTTGTAGATTTTGCCCACATTGATAATGCCCTTTGAGTAAATATTATATTCCAGATTACTGAAATTATGCAGGTTGGCCTTCAGCATAAAAGGTTCACCCTCAAACTCAAAGGAGATAGGCTTAATGATAATCTTTGTGCCCCCAACTGTGCCAGTGTTGTTAACTACATTAGCATTAACCTGTATTTTCTCTATCGGGTGCGGATAGTATTTGGTTTTGATGCTACCATCAGCCACTTTAAAATTCGCGACTGTTAGTGGAAAGTGTTTTTTTGCAGGAATATAATTGCCTTTGCTGGTTAAGTCCACATCGAGGTTGCCTTTTAAATCAACGCCGAGTGTATCAATAGGGTAGAATTTTTTAACATCGTCCAGGTTGAACTTAGTCTTCAGTTGGGCATCGATAGGGAAATCTGCCGCGTTTGCCAATTTAAAGTAGCCTTTAATGTAGTTATCGAGCAAGGTGGCGTTAATGTTATCCATTGCCAGGCTCACGTGTTTGTAATTATGATCGGGGCAGCTGGCGTTTACATTAAAGCTAATATTACTTAAGGCCTGCGGCATGCCTGCATATTTGAAATAACCATTGCTGAATGTTGACCTGAGGGTAAACTTCGGGATACTGGTAATTACCGTGTCTCTACGTTTTCTTAAGCCACCGGTTATTTGCACATTTTTGGCGTATTTACCTTCGGCCAGCAGGTGCAAAGAGTAGCGGCCTTTTACATCAATGGGTTTTACGCCGAAAGCCTTGTCCCATTGCTCCAGATCTAGTTCGGTATTAATGCGGGCATAAATGTCTGGCTCTTTAACACCCTTTACCCTGATAATAGAACTGAAATAGTCTTTACCGATATTGAAGTAAATAGAATCGACATTCACATACAAACTGTCGGGATTTAAACCCGGTAAACTGGTTTGAAAATTAAGGTATAGATTTTTAACCGGTGCTGGCGCTTGCTTATTAGCTACAAAACCATTGCGTACCTTAAAATTCATGCTGAGGTTGGGCATCGTCTTAGTGGCCGCAATGTATTTACCTATCAACGATACCTGCAGGTTACCAATTCCGTCAACGGAAGTGTTGGCGAGCATTTTTTGGTATTCGGCCGGCATGGCGGTAAACATATCGGTTAGTTTGGCGTCGTGCGTATCAACCTTAAAGTCCATGTCATAGCCATCTTTCAAGAACTCAAAGCGGCCTTTGAATTGCACGGGTAGCTGATTGATACGCAGATCGTTTTTCTGAAAAATAAAGGCCAGCGATTTGGTATTGATGCGGGTAACCAGATCGGCGTTTACCTTTTTAGATAGGATATAAGGTTGGTGATTATAATAAAAGTCAACTGAAGCTATTTCGGTGTGGGTATGCAGGTCAAAAATATCTTTAGTAAGATCGCCGCTACCCTGATAATTAAAGTCGCGGGCATTGATCCTCATCGGCAACGATTGGTCGTTGTACACCAGCCTGCTTTTCTCAATCAGAATTTGCTTGATGCCTAAGGAAGCCCCGCTTGTATCGGCCGGATTTTCTGAGCTCTGTTTGCCGGGTTTGTAGATATCATAGTTAGGTTTACCGCTGCTATCAACCTGTATGTTGATGAAAGCGTTGCTTAGATAGATTTTATCGATAGTTATCTTCTGCTGAAAAACCGACGAAAGATCGATGCCCAGCGAAAGTTCTTTGGTGGCCACCAGCGTATCGTTTTGAAACGGCGCACTGCCTTTCAAGTTTACATCGTAAAGGGTCAGCGTAAGTGCAGGGAAATGCTTGAAGAACGACAGGCCAGTGCCCGAAAACGCAATGTTACCGTTAATGTTGCCGTTGGCCCAGCCCTGTATTTTTTTGGTAATAGTTTGCGGAAACAGCGTTGGCAGTAAAAATATGATCAGTATGAGGCCCGCTAAAGTAATTCCGGTTATTTTAAGGGTTTTGATCAAAACCCTTTTTACTGATGATGCCATTAATGATAGTTAAGGTGGATCGGAAACAAAGCTTCGTCGCTTACAAAATTAAGCAATTATGCCTGTGCTTTACAACTTTAACATGTATAAGATCATTTTTTAACCGCTGGGATAAAGTCGATAATCGATTGTTTTCAGTGGACAATAGGTTTGCCTTTTGATGAATTATGTTTCTGATTAATAAAGCGCATCTACTTAAAGGCAAGATAATAGGGAGTTCAATTTTTATGTCTTCAGTGTCTTTTGCTTGTTGCGGAGCATAATTAAGGCTTTGTCTGCACGTACTTTTCGTGTCTCTTCCTGTTTGGCCGAGCCTACCCAATCGCAATAGCCCTGTTTATAGGATTTAGATAAGCTCTCGAAAAACTCATTGGCTTCCGGTTCTTTATTCAATAATACTTGCAATTCGGCAGGTGTGCCTTCAATATGTTCGCCTTTTTTTAGCATGGTGTGTTTGGGATATTTTATGGAATATAGCGAAAAACTGACAATAGGCTTCAGCAATTTTGTTTACTTCACAATACTTATGAAAGTCACAACCTCAATCTTAAGGTTCATTATTTTTCCGGCACTAATCGGATTTAATAATCTTGCTTTTGCAAGTGCCGATACAACGGCTACCAACCCGCGGGAGATTTATATCAAAATCAAACTTGCCAAACCATCCGCAGTAAAGGTTACTGCAGCGCCTTTGAAATATAACAAGCACTTTGCCTTTAGTTTTACGGTAGATGACGGGTACCGCTCAGCTTATTTAACTGCCTTTCCATTGCTGAATGGCGGTAAGGTTAGTGGCCCGTTCCCAGATGAATGGAAGAATGACGAAGGTGGAGATGGCGGTATTTCCAAAGGTTTATTTTATTCAGATGGTTGCGGAAACCTCGTGCCTTTTAAAATGGCGGTTGCGCTTAATGCTGCTTCGGTAGGGGATATGCCGCTGAACAGGGGGCATCTTTCGTGGCCGGAAGTAAAGGAGTTGTACAATGCCGGGTGGGATATCCTGAACCATGGTTACCACCACGCCACTAAGCATGGTACCGACTACGATACCGAAGTGGCCGAAAATATAAGCTTCGTTAAAAAGCAGTTGGGTTTAACAATGACACAATTTGTTGTGCCCGGTGGCGAAAGCGACCCAGGCTACGAACATTTATACGAAAAAGCAGCCTTTAAAAATGGCGAACTTGGTGTAGCGTCTATTGGTGGCGTAAGCCCGATAACGAGAGTTGATGGGGCGGTTAAATTGGACTCGCTTATCCACCAGCGCGATTTTATCTGTAGCCGGAAAGACAATGCAGTAGTCGCCCACGAGTTAAAAATCATTGACTCGTTAGTTAAGCAACCTCACCCTGTTTGGTATGATCAGTTTAGTCACGGCGTTGGTAACAGTAACTTGTGGGGAATTAGCCTGCTATTCCCCGAGTTCAAATATTACATGGCTGCGCTTGCCGACAAATACGGTGTTAAAGGTGCCGACAATATGTGGATGGCCCCATATCAGGAGGTATACGAATACATCTGGCTGCGCGATCGTATTCGTATCAACACCCAACTAAAGGGGAGTGATTTGCTTATCAAGGTAAGCCTGCCGGCTATCCCGTTTGCTATGCGGCACAAGGCAATCAGCTTAAATGTACCGGCATCTTTTACCATACTTTCGCAAAGTAAGGGGTTGAAGGTTACACACGGTTCGAAAGACAAGCACGGGTTAATAAACGTGGAGTTATAATAATCTACTCCTGTTTAAAAACGTAATGTAATACCTTGCGATATAGCTCGTCGGGTAAAAAGGGTTTGGTTACAATATCGTCGATGCCACATTGTTTTACCTGATCTTCTATCTCTTTAAGCAGGTTGGCGGTAAGGGCAACTATAGGTATGGTAACACCACTTGCTCTTATTTCTTTTGAGGCCTGGTAACCGTCCATAACGGGCATGTGAAGGTCCATTAATATCAGTTTGTGGCGATCAATGTCGAGTTTACTTAAGGCTTCAACTCCGTTTGTTGCTACATCGATGCTGGCCCCCCAGCGTTTTAAATAGGTTTGCGCCACCAGCACGTTCATGGGGTTGTCTTCTACCAGCAGAATATCTATACCATTTAACGGTTTAGTTTCTTCGCCCGGAAGGGTTGATTGGTTTTTTTGTTTGGCGGTTTTAATGCTCTTTTCAAAAACCTGTGTAAAATAAAATATCGAACCCTTGGCTTCAACGCTGTGTAATTTAAGTGAAGAACCCTGTAGTTCTAAAATTCGTTTGCAGATGGCCAATCCTAAACCTGTTCCGCCAAAACCTCTCGAAGTGGATGAGTCTGCCTGTGTAAAGCGTTCAAATATTAAATCGTGCTTATCAGCCGGAATACCAATGCCGGTGTCTTTTACCTTAAGAGTTAGCGTTATAGAGGTATCTGTTTGCTCGTTTACTTCCACCGAGACCTGTACATAACCTTTTTGGGTAAATTTTATGGCATTGTGAACCAGGTTGGTTATCACCTGCGACAAGCGGGTAGGATCCCCCAATACCTTATTCCCGAGCGCTGCGTCGACATAAATAGTAAGGTCGATACCTTTATCCTGTGCTACGGTTTTCATGCCTGTAACGATGTTCTGCAAGATACCGGACACATCCATATCAATATGCTCGAAGGTAATTTTGCCTGCTTCTATCTTGTTATAATCCAAAATGTCGTTTACAATAGCCAGCAGGTTATTGGCCGAAAATAGCATTACATCGAGTTGTTCGATCTGGTCGGGACGAGGGTCGTTCTTCAGCAACAGATGGCTCATGCCAATTACCGAGTTCAATGGCGTGCGGATCTCGTGGCTCATTGTGCTTAAAAATTCGCTTTTAACCCGTAAACCCTGCTCGGCCTGCCTACGGGCATTGGTAAGCGCAAAGGACACCCTATGGGACAATACCAGCGATTGCAAAAAGAAGAAGCTTATGTAGCAAAAGAAGCTGATTAATTGCCACTGCGCTATAACGCCCCAATAATGAAATAGTGATATACCAAACACGATCATGAGCGCCAGTGCACTTTGTAACGCATACAGCGCTCCCGGTCGTTTGTTTTTATAAGCTACCCAATACACATAAGGGATATATACCAGGCAATAAAGCATAACCACCAAAAACGGATTAAGCAGTTGCGTAAAGTAGATGGCAGGCAGCACCAGCGCCGCTAATGCAAACAGAATGCTGGTTCCCCCGATTACATTTACTATTTTGGCATTAACATCCATAGGGTACAGGTAACGGGTATACCAGCCAAATAAGGCGATGCCGGTAAAAAGGCTCATATACTCTGCCCTGGTAGTTATGTACCAGTTGATATTCGGTATCAGGGTGTGCAGTACATAATTATCGGTGCCAATTACGCGGTAAGCATAAACCAAACAAAATAAAGAGAATAGTAAAATGGCTTTATCGCGGTTACCGCGCAGGTATAGGCCCAGAAAGAAAATACCACCCATCATAAGGCAACCGGTTAACAACAGATCTATAGCTTCGCTACGCCGGCGGGCCAGTTCTACAATCCATTTATTGCCAATAATAATTTCTTTGTTTATTCCGCCTTGCGCGTGTACAAAGTTTGATACCTGTAAAATCAACTTTAAGGTATCGGTACCTGGTTGTATATCTACCGAATGGTATTGCCAATAGGGAACGGAGCCAGCTGCTGTGGTATCTACTGTTCCATTTTCTGCCGCTAGTTTGCCGTTAACATAAAACCTGTACGATGTGTACATATCGGGTACGGCCAAGCGTAGTACTTCAGCGCTGCGAGGCAGTAGCACGGTAACTTTATAGGTAGCATAGCCAAATGCGGGCAGTTTTTTGCCGTTTAGTTCTGCGCTATTCCATTTAAAAGGAAACTCAACAAGCGAGCCTTTGTGGTTTGTGGTATCCTGAGGATAGATCAGTTGCCGCCAATAAAACAGCCACTGCCCATTGATGGCGACGCTTTTACCGAATGTTTGATTTCGAAGGTCTAAGACCCCATTTGTTGCAGTTGGGATACGATCTTGGTTTAAGTTAGAACCGTACGCAAAACAACAATGCAATAATAGTAAAACTAGGTATAGTGGCTTAAGGGGCGTCATCAGTATAGTACAAACTTAAATATTAAGAAACTCACTTGTATCATAATATGGGTATGTAAACTAAAATATTTTACTGTTTTACAACCTGAGGGTAGTAACGTTTGAGTTTGGCACGATTGATATTAGCGCCGTTTGGCGGTGTTGAACTACGGGAAAAATAATTTTGTCAGTCGTTTGGCAGTCTTTTGAGATTGTTTTTGTCATGATTTTATGACAATGGCAGTATGGTGACAAATTGTCGTTAAGTTTTTTTCATTTGCTTAAGGCATTATTTTTTGATGACGAAAAGTATCAGTTAGGAAATAAAATACTTGCTACGGAGATGGTAAGTTACAGTAGGGGTGAATATTAAAATATATCTGTCGTATTTTTTATATGTAAACATGATTAGCCGTAGATATCATAAACTTTTTGAAGCTCGTATCTGAAAATTCTATGTAATTGTGATCTTATTTTTCTGAAAATGGATAGTTTTTGGATGTCGACGGCAAAAAAATAACTTATAATTTAAATTGGCTCAATTTTTCAGGGCGAATGTCCCGTTTTAATAATTTCAGAAAAAGCCATTTTTTCTTTCAAAGGCTCAATTATAACTGTCAATATTTTATGGCATGTTTATAGTCGAATGTCAGGCATAGAAGATATGTATTTTGCTTGTAACTTACTGTTTTACAGTATGTATATGTATTTAGTAGAGTATTTTTCTTCATGAAAAAATTAGCGTTCATTTATAATTAAAAATTAAAAACTATGTCAGTAGTATTAGGAGTTGCGGTATTATTAGCTGCTATTTTAGCACCAGTGTTTTTTGCTCCAAAAAGCAAAGCAAACGCATAATTACCCAAACAGTTAAGCGATAAAGAGGACGACCGGATTGATGGCCGTCCTTTTTTTGTATAAATGTTGTGAGGTAGGGGCCAGTGCTTTTATAAACGCCATAATTTTTGTTAATTGAGGATCAAATCACCCTAATTAACATGCAACGCAGAAACTTCTTAAAAACGGGCTCGCTGGCTGGCCTGTCCCTGGGCACATTAGTAAGTTCGGCATATGCCGCCCCGCGGGTAAATGAATTGGAGGCAACAGCCGCAATCACCGATGTTTTTGAATTAAAGGAAGCAACTATAGCCGATCTGCAGCATAAAATGCAGACTAAACAACATACATCGCGCAGCATTACTGAGCTTTACTTAAAACGAATTGCTGCAATTGATAAAAGTGGGCCTAAGCTTAACGCGGTTATAGAATTAAATCCCGAAGCTCTTGCCATAGCCGACTCGCTAGACAAAGAGCGTGCGAAAGGTAAAGTCCGCGGGCCCATGCACGGCATCCCGGTTTTAATTAAAGATAATATTGATACCGGCGATAAAATGCACACCACTGCAGGCGCGCTTGCTATTAGTGACAACTTTGCCAAACAGGATGCTTTTATCATTAAACAATTGCGCGAAGCCGGTGCTGTTATTTTAGGAAAAACTAATTTGAGCGAATGGGCCAACTTTCGTTCTTCGCACTCTACCAGCGGGTGGAGTAGCCGTGGATTGCAAACTAAAAATCCCTATATTCTCGATCGTAATCCAAGTGGCTCCAGCGCGGGTTCAGGGTCGGCAGCATCAGCCAGTTTGTGCGCAGTGGCTATAGGTACCGAAACAAATGGGTCGGTAGTGTCGCCATCATCCGTTAACGGCTTGGTGGGCATTAAGCCAACGGTTGGTTTGTTAAGTCGCTCGGGCATTATACCAATTTCTAAAACGCAGGATACAGCAGGGCCTATGGCTCGCACGGTTACCGATGCTGCCATGCTGTTAAGTGCACTCGCCGGTGTGGATGAGCAGGATAGCTATACCCTGCCCAGCAAAGGAAAAATTGAAAAAGATTACACCAAATTTTTAGATGCAGACGGTTTAAAAGGTAAACGCCTGGGTATCGAAAAGTCGGCCTTGCAGGGTAATCCGGCTATGCTGAGCTTGCTCAAAGCCGCCACGGAAACTCTAACGGCCAAAGGCGCTACTATTGTGGAGATAGAATTAGTAAAAGAACTGAAAGTGATTGGCAATGCATCTTACACTGTATTATTATATGAGTTTAAAGATGGTGTAAACCAATACCTAAGCAAGGCCAATTCTAAAATAAAAACACTGGAAGAGGTAATTGCCTACAATAAGCAGAACGAAGCCACAGCAATGCCTTTCTTTAAACAGGAAACACTGGAATCGGCACAATCCAAAGGCGACTTGAACACGCCGGAATATCTTGAGGCTGTAAAAAAATCAAACGGCACATCGCGGGCGGCAATCGATAAAATATTGCAGGATAATCAGCTAGATGCTATCATTGGCCCAACCAATGGTTTTGCAGTGTGTATCGATTTAATCAACGGAGATTATAACAACGGTTTCTCATTTTCTTCGCCAGCTGCAATGGCAGGGTATCCGCACATTACGGTGCCGATGGGCCAATGGCACGACCTGCCGATGGGGCTCTCTTTTTTCGGCACAGCTTACACCGAACCACAACTGTTAAAAATGGCCTACGCTTACGAGCAAGCCAGTAAAAAGCGTGCTGCACCGGAGTTTAAGGGGCCGATAGTGGGGTAGAGCCAGACTCACCGCCAACAAAAGTGGCTTTACTGTGTTGAATTACCATAACTCAGTTCAATACTAAAACATTTTTTATGGAACCGTTAATTAACAATGGGAAAAAGAAGCTGAAATATCTGCTCATTATCCCGCTTATACTTATACTAGCTATCATAAGCGCGAGTGTGAGGGCGCAAGTTCCACCACCGCCGCCGCCTGCCCCACCACCGCCGGGAGAGGTTATAAATGATATTAATCCGTTTAAAAAGAGTACAAAGAAAAAGAGTACCAAAAAGAAAGCGACGACTAAGAGCAGCAGTAAACCGGCCACTCCTCCGGGAGCACCGCCGCCACCGCCAGATCCCTTACATTTAACCAAAAAGGTGCCGCCTCCACCAGGGCCAAGGCCACCAATAAACTAAGTAATAATGGAGAGCTTCCCGAAACGGAGGCTCTCTTTATTTGCCGCATTTGTGGAAAAGTTCAATACTTTCTTTTAAATTAAAAACGTTATTTCGTAAATCGCATATACTAAAACATCTAATATGACTAACGAAACAAATTCAAAAAGGAAACTTCGAACGAAGTACTTGTTGATGATTCCGGTTGCCATGGCATTAGGAGTAACCGGTGCCTATGCACAAGCTCCACCGCCGCCGCCTGCTCCTCCATCGCCAGTCGAAGTTTTTAATTCGATAAACCCGTTTAAGAAAAAGAAAAAGGCTGATACCACCAAAACCAAAACCGACAGTGGTAAAATTAAAGCAGATACAGTACAAGCTGCACCCAGTGGCCCGCCTCCGCCACCAAATCCTTTAGATCTGTTTAAGAAGAAAAAGAAAAGCGCCGCAGCGCCTAAACCGTCGAGCGCGGTTAGCGGGCAGGCGTAAAATAGTTGATTAATAAGAAGGCCTCTCCAGTTGGAGAGGCTTTCTTATTAATATTGTGAAGAGCAGAATTTATTGGTGTCGCTTAATTGTATGGGATTCGGCCCAAACCATTTAACAAAATTATCCCATTTGTCCTTGTTTTGATCAACCCATGTTTTGAACCCGTCTGGATCGCCCTGGCTTAGTAACCAGCGATTGTAGGTATCTAGGAGGCCCGCTTTTGCAATCTGATCCTGGTAGCTGAACAGTGCGTTAGGGTAGGTTTTGTCAAATCCTTTTTGATCGTATAATTCCAGAAATTTAGTTCTGATGATACTTAATGAATTTAAGTCAATATTGGTTTGCCCAATAGAGGCCATGCCAATTGTCGGTTCATAAATTAAACCATATGGCAGCTTTTTAGGATCTGTAACTACGCTTTGTTTAGTGAAGCTTATCGACATTTTATCACCAGAAAAGGTGATCTGCGATTTATAGGTATCGTATAGTAATTTGCTTATCTCTTGCGTACGTTGTGAATTGCGTTCGAGATTTATAAAGATTTCGCCATAGATCATGCCCCACATTTTCTCAGTAGAAGAACAATAAAGCCTCGATGCGCGGTAATAGTTAGATGGAAAGGTTGGGTCTGTCACAATACCCTTTTCGTAAAAACTAAGTGCTTTACTGTAATCTTTCTTTACCCAATAAATATTACCCGATTCGAGATATAACTCACCGGAATTTGGAAATTTCTGTATGCCTTCGTTGTAAATGCTGATAGCCTTATCATTTTGGTCGGCAAGGTCGTAGCTATTTCCTAACAATTGATAGACACGTCCAAAAGCATCGGGTCTGTCTTTTAACTTTGTTAAAACTTCTATCGCTTTATCGTATTTTTTCTGACTATAGTAAGAATAGGCGGTCTCGTAGGGGTATTCGATGTTGTTTGGATCGAGTTTAATGGCGTCGTTCAATAGAACTAAGGCTTCATCAAATTTACCGTCGTCTTCTAATTTTACGGCTTGTGTGCCTTTTTGGCGGGCTAGTTCGATGTTGCTTTGAGCTGAGGCCTTGAATAGACTGCTTAGTAATAAAAAAGCAATGGCAAGAATTGTCTTATTCATTGTGATAAATTTGTAAAGATTAAGTTGAGTGAAAGATAGGATATTTCTCTTTTTCAAAATAATCTTCAACAAAAAAAGCGACCTGTCAACCAGGTCGCTTTTTTTATTTATAGATAAAAGATTCTTATTTCAACATATCCACAAAGTCGTCAAACAGGTAGCGGCTATCGTGCGGGCCTGGTGAAGATTCTGGGTGATATTGTACCGAGAAGGCGTTTTTGCCTTTAACACGGATACCTTCTATAGATTGGTCGTTTAAATTAACGTGGGTGATCTCCACCTTGTCTGATGCGCGAACCGCATCTGGCACTACCCCAAAACCATGGTTTTGTGAGGTAACCTCACAGTGGTTCTTAATGATGTTTTTAACCGGGTGATTTAAACCACGGTGGCCGTTGAACATCTTTTTAGTAGGGATGCCGTTAGCTAAAGCCAATAACTGGTGGCCTAAGCAAATACCGAACATCGGTTTATCAGAACCCAAGATATCTTTAACGGTGTCAATAGCGTAAGGCATTGCCGATGGATCGCCGGGGCCGTTTGAGATAAAGTAACCATTAGGTTTAAAGTCTGCTTCCATCTCGTCGAAAGTGGTTTTAGCGGGATAAACCTTAGCATAAACATTACGTTGAGCAAAGTTGCGGAGAATGTTTTTCTTTACACCTAAATCCAATACTGCAACACGCAATGGCGCATCTTCTTCACCTACTGTGTAAGTTTCAGTAGTTGAAACTTGCGATGAAAGCTCCAATCCATCCATTGAAGGTACTGCAGCTAGTTTTGCTTTCAGTTCATCAATGTCTAATATCTCTGAAGAGATAATCGCATTCATCGCACCTTTTTCACGGATGTAGCGTACCAGCTCACGGGTATCAATGTCAGAAATGCTCACCAGGTTTTGCTCCTGAAAGTAATCCTGGATAGATTCGTCGGCTTGTTTGCGGCTGTAAGCGATGTTATAGTTCTTGCAAACCAATCCGGCAATCTGAATTTTTTCAGATTCAACTTCGTCGTGGGTGATACCATAATTGCCAATGTGTGCATTAGTAGTAACCATAATCTGGCCGAAGTAAGAAGGGTCGGTAAAAATCTCCTGGTAGCCGGTCATACCTGTGTTAAAACAGATCTCGCCGGTGGTGGTGCCTATCTTTCCGGCAGCTTTACCATGAAAAACGGTACCGTCAGCCAGTAATAATACAGCCGGTAACTTGGTGTAGTTGGTCATTATTAAAAAAAGTTGAATGATTAATAATGAGGTGCTTAGTGTAAGAAATAGCTCCTCTGAAATGGGCAGAAAACATGAAGTAGTTGACCTCTGGATTCACGCTGCAAAAATACGACTTTTTAATCTGTATGTTAAGTAAAATTTAAATAATTTCTGAAAGTAGTTTCTACCTTTGCTTCGCATCTAAATATATTGTGCTATGTCTGTAAATAAAGAGATTAAACGCGTTACCACCAATACGCTTCAGGAAATGAAAAACCGGGGCGAAAAAATAGCCATGCTAACCGCATACGATTATTCGATGGCTAAAATTGTTGACGACGCGGGGATCGATGTAATATTAGTTGGAGATTCGGCATCGAACGTAATGGCCGGGCACGAAACCACCTTGCCTATCACGCTCGACCAGATGATCTATCATGCATCATCGGTAGTGCGTGGTGCAAGCCGATCGTTAGTAGTGGTCGATCTGCCTTTCGGTACTTATCAAGGTAATTCTAAAGAGGCGCTGAACTCGGCCATCCGCATTATGAAGGAAGCCGGTGCCCACGCGGTAAAAATTGAGGGTGGTGTAGAAATAGCCGAATCGGTAAGCCGTATCCTTACAGCAGGTATCCCGGTAATGGGGCATTTAGGTTTAACACCGCAATCCATCTATAAATTTGGCACCTACACAGTGCGGGCCAAAGAAGAAGCAGAAGCGAAAAAGCTAAAAGAAGATGCCCTGAAACTTCAAGAGTTGGGTTGTTTTGGTGTTGTGTTAGAGAAAATACCGGCGGCCCTGGCCCAGGAAGTAACCGACAGCTTGCAGATTCCAACTATCGGTATCGGCGCGGGGCAGCATTGCTCGGGCCAGGTATTGGTAATTCATGACATGTTGGGTTTAAACAAAGGTTTTCGCCCACGTTTCTTACGCCAGTACGCCAATTTGTACGAGGTGATGAACGGTGCCATTAAAGGTTATGTAAGCGACGTGAAGGCAAACGATTTCCCAAGCGAGAAAGAGCAGTATTAGGCCCCCCGCCCCCTAAAGGGGGAGGAATAAATTTCAAAACAAAACAATACACGATAACTGTTATACCTTCAGACCTCGGACCCACGACCTCTGAATTCAAAAATATGATGCAAAACGTACCTGCCGATATTACCGATAACGATATCCTTTATGAGGACAACCACCTTATTGCTGTTAACAAACGCGCAGGTGATATTGTACAGGTTGACGATACCGGCGATGAGCCACTGGACGAGAAGGTAAAGCGATACATCGCTAAAAAGTATAACAAGCCTAATGGGGCTTTTTTAGGCGTAGTACACAGGCTAGACCGACCTGTTAGCGGTGTGATTTTATTTGCTAAAACCAGTAAGGCTTTAGAGCGTATGAACGAGTTGTTTAAAACCCGGCAAATGCGTAAAATCTATTACGCCGTGGTACGCAACCGGCCAGAGCCACATTTTGGCAACCTGGTGCATTGGTTGGTTAAAAACCCTAAAAAGAATGTTACCACCGCTCATGGGCACGAAGTAAAAGGCAGCCTGCGGTCAGAATTGCATTACCGTTTGGTTGGCGAACTGAATGGTTATTACTTAATACAGGTTAACCCAATCACCGGTCGGCCACACCAGATCAGGGTGCAACTGGCTTCTTTAAATAGCCCAATTGTAGGCGATAATAAATACGGTTATCCCCGCGGAAGCCTGCGCAAAAGCATTTGTCTGCACGCCCGCCGATTGCAATTTATACATCCTGTAAAAAAGGAACCAATCGATATTAAGGCCCCGCTGCCTAAAGATGGTTTCTGGGAAAAGTTTGCACACCTGATTCAGGATAGTGATGAGGATTCGGTATTGAAGGGAAGTGACGAATAGTCTTGTTATTTAACATCATGTCATTAGGAGCGATAGCGCGGCAACCTCGTCGCATACACTATCGATCTGGATAGCTATGAGATTGCTTCGTTCCTTGCAATGACATAACGAGGGTTTACAATCCCAAAACCTTTTCCCAAATCACTTCATCAACCGGTATACCTTCTTTCAAATTCCGTTTCCGTGTTATTAACGTGCCTTCGCCGGGGAAACGGATAGAGTTATCAGCATCAACTGGACTGCTGGATTTGCTGTAGTTGATAATTTGTTCAATGAGGTTGTCGGTAAATGCGCCGTTGTCGGGTTTAATACAGATAAACACTTGCGATACGCCGCTTTCGGTTTTGCCCTCAGATATTTTAGCCGTGGAGTTGCCACCGCTTAAAATGGTAACCAGCAAATCTAACATTAACGACAGCCCCGAACCTTTCCAGAACCCAATAGGTAATAGACGTTGCGTTTCGATGATTTCGGCCGCGTTTACAGATAGTTTGCCAGCTTTATCGTAGCCTCCGGGTAAAGGCAGTGTTTCGCCGGATGAACGGTATTGCTGCAACTTGCCAAATGAGTATTGCGAAACGGCCATATCTAAAACTACGTCGCCACCTTTACGAGGCACGGATATAATTAATGGATTGTTACCCAATCTCGGATCAATACCTCCCCATGGTGGAACGTTAGCAATGGTGTTAGTAAAACAAATGCCGATATAGCCAGCTTCGGCGGCTTGCCAACCGTAAGAACCGCCGCGCATCCAGTGGTTCGTGTCTTTAATTGCCACACAGCCAATGCCATGCTGCTCGGCGAGTTTTATAGCTCTGTCCATACAGAAACGAGCATTTAACATTCCCGGTCCGTAATTGCCATTCCATCGTTCTAACAAACCCAGCCCGATTTCGGCGGTCGGTTCGGCATCAGGTTTTACATGGCCTTCTTTCACAAACTTTACAAACACCGGGAAGCGGTTTAAGCCATGCGTATAAACCCCATCGCGGCTATTCTCCGCAAATATGGTGGCAATAGCTTCGGCCTTGGCAGGTGTGAAGTTCAGTTTAAGCAATACCCGGTTAAACTCGGCCTGCATTTGTTGGAAGGGGATGCGCATCGTTTAGTTTTGAATGAGGAGGGAGTGAATGAATGAGTAGTCCAAAACAAAATTGTCATTGCGAGGAGGAACGACGTGGCAATCTCGTAGTTATACATATCGAGTAAGCATTCGACGAGATTGCCACGCTATCGCTCGCAATGACAATAGGCTTTAAGAACTAATTAAATCGTTGCCATGTCAATTACAAAGCGGTAACGTACGTCGCCTTTAATCATGCGATCGTATGCAGTGTCGATGTAATCGATAGGGATAACCTCCACGTCAGAAACAATGTTGTGTTCCGCGCAGTAGTCTAACATTTCCTGTGTTTCTGCAATGCCGCCAATTAGCGATCCGGCAATGCTCCTGCGTCTGCCAATAAGAGGGAATGCTGCCAGCGTTGGTGATTCGGGCGGAACGCCTAATAAGATCATCGTGCCATTAACTTTAAGCATTTGTAAATAGAAATTATACTCGTGCTGTGCGGAAATGGTATTGATAATAAAATCAAAAGATCCGGCTGCAGATTTTACTTGTTCTTCGTCGCTGGTTACCACAAAGTGATGAGCGCCTAACTTTTCTGCATCGGCTTTTTTGTTTGGCGAAGTACTTAATACAGTAACATCTGCACCTTTTGATACCGCCAGTTTAACAGCCATGTGGCCTAAACCACCTAAACCTAATACAGCAACCTTATGGCCTTTGCCAATTTTCCAGTGCATAATAGGCGAGTAGGTTGTAATGCCCGCACACAATAATGGAGCAACCCCTGCCAATGGCAATTTCTCAGAAATGCGAAGCGTGTATTGCTCGTCAACCACAATTTGGTTTGAATAGCCACCGTAAGTTGGGTTGCCTTCTTTATCGCGGCCATTGTAGGTACCTATCATGCCAACATCACAATACTGTTCTTCGCCTGCCAGGCAGTTAGGGCAATGGCGGCACGAATCAACAAAACAACCAACGCCGGCCAGGTCGCCAACTTTAAATTTGGTTACTTCGGCTCCAACTTTAGTAATACGGCCAACAATTTCGTGACCGGGAACCATTGGGAATATCCCATGTCCCCATTCGTCGCGCACCTGGTGAATGTCTGAGTGGCAAACGCCACAGTAGGCAATTTCGATCAGAACGTCTTTAGGCCCAACCTCACGGCGGTCGAATTTAAAAGGCTCCAGGTTAGCATGTGCTTTTGGAGCTGCATAAGCTTTTGCTGCTATCATAGTTTATTAAGATGTGTGTTGTGTATTTGTAAAGTTGGGCATTCTATATTTAAATAAAAAATCGCCATCCGGAACTTAAATCATAATGAGGATGATAGGAATGGAATATTACCGTAAAATAACAATTGCCCGCTGCCGTTTACTAAGCAGGGATTTGCTATTTTTGCCCGCTGATGCCAATGAAGAAAACTTTAATTGTATTGATCGTAGCCGGGTTAACCATATTAACCGTAAACTCCTGCAAGAAAGATAATCAGGATTCGATTTCTAATTTCCTAACCGTTTCTCCGTGGCAACTGGCCTCGGTGCAGGTATCTACCTATGTAGGCTCTTCGCTCATAGAAACAGATACATTGAACACTAATTGCTCGTTGAAACAGACCTTCACTTTCAGTACAGATAAAAGCTGCTCTTATCAAAATTTTATTTGTCGCGATACCACTAATAAAGGCACATGGGCGCTCAGCGATGATAAGCTAACATTAAATGCAGCGATGGTTTGCAGGGATACTGTAACTGGTGGCCGCGATACTACTGATAGCCCTTTTAGAAATGCGCAAATTGTATCGCTAGGAGGATATTCTTTGGTGTTACAAACCGGCGACGTTAATTCGTATTATACATCTACGCAAACAAGGGTTATCAAAAGGTGGGGCTTTATTCATCAGTAGTAACTCATATTAAGCAGCTTGGGTTATAAAGTATGCTTCAAAATTTTATATTTGGGTAATTAATAATAAAGGGGATAATTTGAAAAAGAGAATCGCCATTTTTGCTTCGGGCTCGGGCTCCAATGCGCAAAAAATTTTGGAGCATTTTAAACGTAGTACAGTTGCCGAGGTGGTGCTGATACTGAGTAATAATCCACAGGCTTACGTTTTACAGCGGGCCGACAATTTCGAAATACCTTCGCACGCATTTACCCGCCACGAGTTTTTTGAAACCGACAGTGTTGTTAAGCTGCTTAAAAATCTGCAGGTAGATTTGATTGTGCTTGCCGGCTTTTTGTGGTTGGTGCCACAATCGCTACTGAAAGCATTTCCTAACCGCATTATTAATATACACCCATCGTTGTTGCCTAAATATGGTGGCAAGGGTATGTATGGCGATAAAGTGCACCAGGCTGTACTCGATAACCACGAAGAAGAATCGGGCATTACCATCCATTTTGTAAATGAGCATTTTGACGAGGGGGAGGTAATCCACCAGTTCAAATTCAGGATTGAACCTACCGATACACTCGAAATTGTTAAGTTTAAAGGCCAGCAGTTGGAGCACCATCATTTTCCAAGAGTAATAGAGGGGTTGCTGACTAAGATTAAGAGTTGATTTTAGTTCAAACCGTCATCTTGTCCCAACATTCGTCGGGAAAGCACGGCTATTTGAGATTGCAGTGAACAGCTACTGCCATTCCAAATTGTCACTATTTCGCCGCCGTTCTAAACTTCACCGTATAACTTACCAGTGGATAACCGTCTGCAGAACGGAAGCCGCCGCCTGTTACTACGAAATCATAGTCGGTATCTGGTTGCAGGCTTACGTTAAAGGTAAATGATTTTTTGTCTGGCGAGAAGCCAGACTGGCCGGTAACGGGGTAGCTATCTTTGCCACCGGGGCCATAATCTACTGCTGTACTTCGGCCCATCACTGCCGAAAAATTTATTTTAATTTCTTTGGTAGCCGGATCTACCAGCTTGTTTGGCCAGACTGATACGCCAACTACTATCGGGCGCTTAACTTCATAGGCTTGGTGCAATTGCGGCAAGGTTTTGAGGAAATATCCCGAGTTGGCTAAAAACTTTTCAACGGCCGCGGTATCTGCATAGTTAAGTTCTACCATTTCCTTCACAGCCTTGCGTTTATCGTGGTGGTTATTATAATAGGAGCGGCATATTACGTAGCCCATGTAATAACCCAGGTCGCCCACCTTGCCATTGTTAACGCCATTATATAGCCAATTGCGATAATTGTTGGTAAACATTTCGGTGGCAAACTGCTCTTTCAATCCCGGTTCGTGTTCTGTACCGTAGCTCATGTAAGGCAGTGGGAGCGTTTGGGTGGTAACCAGTTCGGTTATAAAATCGCAGGTGCCTTCGTAAATGCATTGCGATAATAAATTATAGGGTTCGCCGTGCTCCTGGGTATGTACGTATTCGTGGATATTAAGCGGCACAATATTTTTAAAAGGGTCGCTCGCGAAGTAAGCACTTAGATTGTTTCGTAAGTTAAGGGGGAGTTCAGATATATCAACCTGCGAATTGCCCGTAGCCAGTTCTGCGCCAATGAGTACCATGCCGTTGCCACTGGTGCCACCAGAATTTAATACGCCAATGGTGAAGTAGATCGTAGCGGGTTTAAGATCGGTATATATCGACCTGAGGATTTTTAAGTCAGGATCAAACTGTGTTGTAAGCGTTTTAACTTTAAGCGTGTTCTCCCTTATCGAGTTCCAGAATTTGGGGTAGTGGCGTATAGCAGAAACATAATCCTGAGCTTTGTAATCCTTGGCTTCCATAAAAGCACGTAATCCCTCAGTGCCTACGCTAATATATAGTTTCTGAATGTAGTAAAGCTGCTTAAGGCTGTCGTTGGTAGTACGGATGCTATCATAGGCGTTCCAAAAGTTATCTATATCAGCGGTAATTACCTTTTTGGTGTTGTCTTGCCCGTAGGAAAGTGAGTAAATACAAATAAGGATCAGTGTTAAGGCAGGTAGTTTTTTCATATTATTTATAGACGAAACCGACGCAGATATGTTGCGCTGATGCTAAGCTAAAAAATAAATGATAATGCGGTTGATGTTACCCTATCCCAAAGAAAATTTCGCTGTAAATTTTCCTGCGTATAAATGACTAACTTATAGTTAACTAATCATTCAAAATCACTACTTTTGCGGCTCGAAAATTTCCCTCAATGAGTCAGCCCGTAAAAATTAAAAATGCGCTAATATCGGTTTATTACAAAGATCATTTGGAACCGGTTATTCATGAACTTAATCGCTTAGGCGTTAAAATATATTCCACCGGCGGAACGGAATCTTTTATCCGCAGTTTAGGTGGCGAGGTTATCGCAGTAGAAGACCTTACTTCTTACCCGTCTATTTTAGGCGGTCGTGTTAAAACGCTGCACCCCAAAGTGTTTGGTGGTATTTTAGGCCGACGCAGTTTAGATCAGGACTTGCAACAACTGGAGCAATACGAGATCCCGGAAATTGACCTGGTGATTGTAGACTTATACCCGTTTGAAGAAACGGTAGCATCTGGCGCAGGCCACGATGATGTGATTGAGAAGATTGATATCGGTGGTATCTCTTTGATCCGCGCTGCTGCAAAAAATTATAAAGATGTTGTGATCATTTCGTCGAAAGATGAATACCAAACATTGGAAGGTTTGCTAAAAACGAAAAACGGCGAGACCGATATCGAAGATCGCAAGACTTTCGCATTGAAAGCTTTCAACGTATCATCAAACTACGATACCGCAATTTTCAACTACTTTAACCAGGACGAGCAACTACCTGTATTTAAACAAAGCATACAGCAAAGCCAGGTTTTACGCTACGGCGAAAACCCGCACCAGCAAGGTGTGTTTTATGGTCAGTTAGATGCTATGTTTACGAAATTGCATGGCAAAGAGTTATCATACAATAACCTGGTTGATGTTGACGCAGCAGTAGCTTTGATCGACGAATTTACCGAGCCAACTGTTGCCATTTTAAAACATACCAACGCCTGTGGTATCGCCTCGCGCAGCTTTATTAAAGAAGCCTGGATCGATGCTTTGGCTTGCGACCCGGTTTCGGCTTTTGGTGGTGTAATTATCGCTAACGAAGAAATTGACGAAGCAACCGCTATTGAGATCAGTAAACTGTTTTATGAAGTGCTGATTGCCCCTGCCTACACCAAAGAAGCTTTAGAGGTATTAACCAGCAAAAAGAACCGCGTGATCCTGATCCGCAATACGGTTGAACTGCCAGTTAAGCAATTTAAAACCTTATTAAACGGTGTAATTGAGCAAGATAAAGACGCTGTTATTGAAGGCCCGGCGCAAATGACTGCGGTTACCAACGCACAGCCAACCGAACAGCAGTTAAAAGATTTGTTCTTCGCTAATAAAATTGTGAAACATACTAAATCAAATACCGTTGTACTGGCTAAAAACGATCAGTTGCTGGCAAGTGGTGTTGGGCAAACCTCAAGGGTTGATGCTTTACGCCAGGCAATAGAAAAAGCAAAAAGTTTCGGGTTTGATCTTGAAGGTGCGGTAATGACTTCTGATGCTTTCTTCCCATTCCCTGATTGTGTTGAAATAGCAGCGGATGCGGGTATTGTGGCTGTTTTACAGCCGGGAGGTTCTATCAAAGATCAGGATTCTATTGATATGGCAAACCAAAAAAATATTGTGATGGTAACCACTGGAGTTAGACATTTTAAACACTAAATTTAGAAACGATTACAATAATCTGCCTTTTTTAACGCTTTAAAAAGCAAGCTATTAAATGCAGCTTATTAAGTAATTTTTTTTCAAATTTGCAGATTATTAGAAACACATATAAATGGGTTTATTCAACTTTTTTACGCAAGAAATTGCGATTGACTTAGGTACAGCAAATACCCTGATTATACATAACGACAAAGTGGTTGTAGATGAACCATCAATCGTTGCTTTAGACAGACAAACCAATAAAGTTATTGCCATTGGGCGCCAGGCCATGCAAATGGAAGGTAAAACGCACGAAAAGATCCGTACCGTGCGCCCGCTTAAAGATGGTGTAATTGCCGACTTTGATGCTGCGGAACACATGATCCGCGGGATGATCAAAATGATCAACAAAGGTAAAAGCTGGTTTTTTCCGTCGTTAAGAATGGTAATATGTATCCCTTCAGGTATTACCGAGGTTGAAAAACGTGCCGTGCGCGACTCGGCAGAAATTGCAGGTGCCAAAGAGGTTTACCTGATCTACGAACCAATGGCTGCTGCGGTAGGTATTGGTATCGACGTAGAAGAACCAATGGGTAACATGATCATCGACATCGGTGGTGGTACTACAGAGATTGCCGTTATCGCATTATCAGGTATCGTTTGCGACCAATCTATCCGGGTGGCAGGTGATAACTTCGATGCTGACATCGTTCAGTACATCCGTCGCCAACACAACATCATGATCGGTGACCGTACTGCCGAAAAGATCAAAATTGAAGTAGGTGCTGCATTGCCAGAGTTGGCAGATCCACCGGCTGATTTCGCAGTACAAGGCCGCGACTTAATGACTGGTGTGCCAAAACAAATCACTGTATCATATACCGAAATTGCGCATTGCTTAGATAAATCGATCTCTAAGATTGAAGAAGCAATATTGAAAGCGTTGGAGATCACTCCGCCAGAGCTTTCGGCCGATATTTACCAAACAGGTATCTATTTAACCGGTGGTGGTGCATTGCTGCGTGGTTTAGATAAACGTGTGGCTGCCAAAACCAAACTACCTGTACACGTAGCCGAAGATCCGCTTCGCGCTGTGGTACGTGGTACCGGTACTGCCCTTAAAAATATTGGTAACTTTAAGTTTTTAATGCAATAAAAAGCAATGATAGAATGAGTGAATGATAGAATGACTGAGTACTATTCTATCATTCACTCATTCTATAACTCAATCATTTAGAAAGCATGCGTAACCTATTGATCTTCATCAGCAAGTACAACGCATTCTTCCTGTTCCTGATATTTGAGATAAGTGCGCTGATTATTTACATTAAGTATAACTCTTTTCAGAAAGCTACTTTTATCAACAGCTCTAACCAGGTTACAGGTAATATCTATGGCCGTGTAAACAAGCTGAACCAATACCTTGCCCTGCGCGAAAGCAATGACAGCCTTATGGCCGAAAATGCCCGCCTGCGTGGTAAGCTGCCTACAGCATTTTACGTTGATACTGCACAGAAACATACCGTTACCGACAGTAACTATCATCAACAATACACTTACATTGCTGCCAAGGTAATTAACAACTCGGTTAACCGCTCTAACAATTATATCACTATTAACAGGGGTACCAACGAAGGTATTACTAAAGATATGGGTGTTATCAGCAGTGGTGGACTGGTTGGTATTGTGGTAAACGTATCAGAGCACTTTGCAACAGTAAGATCGTTTTTGCATAAAGACACCAAGATTAGTGCCATGGTAACGGATACTAAGGATATTGGCTCTATGATATGGAGTGAAGACCTTGGCCCGCACACCGGTTTATTAATAGATATCCCTAACCACGTTAAGCCTCACGTTGGCGAACCGGTGGTAACCTCGGGTTTCTCTTTATGGCCTCCGGGTATACCAATTGGTAAAATAAGCAAGCTTAATGCTAAAGGCGGCGGCTTTTTCCTCAACATGGAAGTAAACCTGGCTGTAGATTTCAGCCGGTTAGAATATGTTTACGTAGTAATTAATAAACTGGCTTTAGAACAGGCCACACTAGAGGCCCAGCAAAAGAAAAATGATCAGGATACTAATAACTAATTTAATAAGGTTTGTGGCGATGGTTTTTCTGCAGGTTTTCCTGTTGAAAAACTTAACGCTTTATAACCTTTCTACGCCGTACCCTTATATCATATTTATACTGCTGTTGCCGTTCGAAACACCGAATTTGCTGCTGTTTCTGCTATCGTTTATACTGGGTTTAACTATCGATGCTTTTTATGATACACCTGGCTTACATGCAGCAGCTTGCGTGCTAATGGCCATGGTGCGGGTAATGTTCATCAGCATCACCGTGCAAAAAGACGGGTTCGATAACGAGCCCGAACCAACGCTGAGTGTAATGGGTTTCAGATGGTTTTTTGCCTATGCATCCATTCTTACATTGTGTCACCATTTTTTCCTATTCAACCTCGAAGTATTTCGCATTTCTGAAATACAATATACTTTATTACGTTTCATATTAAGTTCAGTATTTACCATATTTTTAATGCTGATTTCAGGCTTCTTATTTTTCAGGAGTAGAGAACGTAAATGAACAGTTTTTTTGCGCGCCGATACGTTATTACCGGGATATTTATAATCCTTTGCCTCACCCTGCTGGTGCGGCTTTTCTATATGCAGATCATAGACGACAAGTATTTGCTGGCGTCTAATAGTAACGTAATCCGCAAGGTTATTATGTACCCTGCACGCGGCCCGATATTAGATCGCAACAATAAAATACTGGTGCAGAACGAACCGGTTTATGATATCATTGTAACTCCCCGTAAGGTTAAGGAATTTGATACCCTGGAGTTTTGCAAAATGATTGGTATCGATAAAGAGGGGTTTGATAAACGCTTTGCTAAAGCCGTTAAATATTCGCCATACCGTAGTTCGATATTTGAGAAACAATTGCCGGCAAGGCTATGGGCTTCTTTGTCTGAGCGGATTTACGAATTTCCGGGCTTTGATGTTCAGCCCCGCACCATCCGTACTTATCCCGATTCTACAGCAGCTCAATTCTTAGGATACGTGGGCGAGGTTACCGATCGGGATATCGAAAAATCTAACGGCTACTATCGCCCCGGCGACTACATTGGCCGTACCGGTGTAGAAAAAGCTTACGAAGACTTATTACGCGGCCAGCGTGGTGTACTCAATCAAATGGTCGATTCGCGTAACGTACCCAAAGGTAAATTTGCCAATGGTGCATATGACACCGTTGCAGTTGCGGGTGAAAGATTACAATCATCGCTCGACATCCGTTTACAGAAACTGGGCGAAAAGCTGATGAAGAACAAGGTGGGTAGTATCGTAGCCATCGAGCCATCAACAGGCGAGATCCTGGCTTTTGTGAGCAGCCCTACTTACGACCCCAACCTGATGGTTGGCCGCGAGCGCGGTAACAACGTAGCCAAGCTGTACGACGATCCATATAATCCGCTTTTCATCAGGCCTATTCAGGCGTATTATCCGCCGGGCTCATCCTTTAAACCGCTAAGTGCACTAATTGCCTTGCAGCAGGGGATACTTACTCCGCAAACTACCTATTTCTGTGCAGGTGGATATTGGGCCGGTAATCACATGGTTAAATGTACGCACCATCACGGTACAACAGACCTTACGTTGGGTATTGCTGGTTCTTGCAATGTTTATTTCTGTAGCGTTTTCGATAAACTTATTAACGAACACGGTGGCAAGCAAACAGAGGCAACCTTTACAGATTGGAAAGCCCGTGTTAACCAGTTCGGATTCGGTGTTAAGCTCGGCGTCGACTTGCCGCACGAGGGCCGGGGCAACGTACCTACAGCTTTGCACTACGACAATATTCATGGTAAAAACCATTGGCGCGCAAGCACCATTATATCTCTGGCCATCGGTCAGGGTGAATTAGAGGCTACGCCTTTGCAGTTAGCCAATATCGAATGTACCATTGCCAATCATGGCTATTACTATACCCCACATCTTATCCGTGCTATTGGCGATAAAAATATTGTTAAAAAAGAGTTTACTTCGAAACACGACGTCGGCATCGATCCACAATATTTCGAGCCGGTAATTGAAGGTATGCATCAGGTTGTGCAGGTGGGCACAGCACGTGGTTCTATGATTCCGGGTATAGACATGTGTGGCAAAACCGGTACTGCGCAAAACCCGCACGGTAAAAACCACTCGCTGTTTGTGGCTTTTGCACCGCGTATAAATCCTAAGATTGCCATAGCCGTAGTGGTAGAGAACTCTGGTGATGGTGGTACATGGGCTGCGCCCATTGCCAGCTTTATAGTTGAGAAATATTTAAGAGATTCGATAACTACCCGCCCGTCGGGCATAACGCCTGAATATTATGCCAACGCAAATTTATTGCCGCCGCTGCCGGGACAAAAGCCTGCTGTAAAACCAAAGGTAGGAGCGGATAGTACGAAACAACAAAAAGGCGATACCACTAATAAACCGGCAGTACAGGTTAAAGCTGCTTCCAGAAAGAATAAGAAAGATACCCTGCTGCGCACTTTAGCGGCTGCTCAAATAAAACGAAAAGACGATGAGCAATAGCAGCACAAATCAACGTGGTTTCTTTTTTAATGTCGATTGGCTAACGGTATTGCTATATCTTACTTTATGTGCTATCGGTTGGTTTAATATTCACTCAGCAGTTTTCGACCCTAAGCATCCGGGTTTTGTTGATTTTGATACTAACTATGGTAAGCAGTTTATATTCATCATGTCGTCAATTATATTGGCTATTGTAATACTACTGCTGGATAATCGGTTCTTTATCACGTTTGCATCCATATTTTACATCATCACTGTTATACTGTTGATAGCGGTACTCGTCGTCGGGCGAAACGTGGGCGGTAACCAGGCTTGGATTCCGTTGGGTAGTTTCAGGCTTCAGCCTTCCGAGTTTGCCAAGGTAACAACCGTATTGCTGCTGGCGCGCTACCTGAGTGGTACCAACATCCGTATTACCGAACCACGGTCGTTCTTCTCGGCAGCCGCCATTATTGGTTTGCCAATGTTGCTTATTATGCTGCAGCCAGATACCGGTTCTACACTGGTGTTCTGCTCATTGATATTTGTGCTTTATCGCGAAGGTTTATCACCCTATTTCCTGATCATTATAGGCTTGATGATTGTCCTCTTCGTGCTGACGCTGCTTTATAATCAGATCTATCTGGTCATCGGCGTAGTGATATTAGGGCTGCTTATTATGTGGACACTGAGGCGTTTCAGGCAGGTGATGTTTACGGTGTTCATTGGGATGCTCATTTCTGTAGCTTTTATTTTTAGTGTAAAGTATATTTACCTGCACGTATTAAAGCAGCACCAAAAAGAGCGTATTGATATTTTACTAGGCCTCACAACGGATTTACGTAAGAAGGGTTACAACGTTAATCAATCTAAAATTGCCATCGGCTCGGGCAAGCTTTGGGGTAAAGGTTACTTACAGGGCACCCAAACTAAATACTCATTCGTACCCGAACAGAGCACCGACTTTATATTCTGCACCGTAGGAGAGGAGTGGGGTTTTGCTGGTTCGGTGGTGCTCATTGGCCTATATCTCTTTTTGCTGCTACGGCTTCTCATGCTGGCCGAACGACAGCGATCCCCATTCTCGAGGATCTATGGCTATGGAGTCGCATCTGTGTTATTTTTTCACGTCATCATCAATATTGGGATGACGGTAGGCGTAGTCCCGGTAATCGGTATTCCTTTGCCATTTATCAGCTATGGTGGTTCTTCGTTATGGAGTTTTACCATCCTGCTGTTTATAATGATAAAGTTGGATTCGAACAGGATGGGTACGATCTCACCTAATTAGCCCTCTTTATCAATCCCCCTTGTGATTGTTGTAGCAATAACGTTGCCATGTCATCGTATTTGTTAAGAGTTCTATGAAACAAGTATAAAAGAAAAAAGAGGTGGCCCAGACAGAAAAGCGGGGCCGAGGGCAAGACCTGTGCAGTGGAGCTTTTTTCTGTCTTGATCTTTTCGTTACTTTTGGATCAAGCCAAAAGTAACTAAGCCTCCGCGGCTATGAGCGGACTAACGTAAATTATCGCAACAGATACGCTAATCGAAGCACCAGCTTTTGTGGGAAAGGGCTTCGAGTGCCCTCAGCCTGACAAATTATTTCTTAACTTAAGTTAATGTTACTTACGCAAACCTTCTTTTCAACAACTCAAAAAACTTCTCCGTAGTTCCCGGCTTATCCGCCCAGCGGTTTTTCTCTACGTAATTGCTGTTTAAGAAACGTTCGGCATCATCAAAGTTGTTGAAACGGTTAAGAATTTCAATGGCTTCGCTGTAAGCTAGGCTGTATCCATTAAACAAATCACGAACGAACAACATTTTGTCGTTAAGCGTAATGGCACCTTTAAGGTCTTTAATAGGTGGTAGGGCCGAAGGTGTCGCCTGGGTGTTGTTAGCCCGTTGTGCCGAAATCCTTTCGTTTAATGTTAATGGTCTTTCGGGCTCCGCGGCTGGGGTTGGCTGCGGCTCTGGTTGCCTGTTCAACTGGTAGGTCGGCATAGGTTCAGGCGTAGCAGTGTAAGTTGGCGTCTGCGGGGGCGTTGTGAAAGCGGGCACTTCCTGCTTTGGCTCTGGTGTGCTCTCAGTTTCTATTGTAGGCGTAACCATAGTTTCAGGTACATCAGGTTCCGGCTCAGCAAAGGTTTGTTCTTGCAGAGGCGTATGTTGCGGCTCCTGTCCTGTTTGGGCCTCATCGCGGTACGACGCGTTAATGGTACCCGCCTCGTCCTTATCGGCAGACGCAAAAGTCTCGGCTTCGTCGAGGGTTAAATCATTGCGAAGAACTTCGGGTTCAGTCCTGATAAAAGAAAAAGTATCACGGCCTGTTTCAGGTTCAATATTTATTTCAGGCTCCGGATTATTAGTTGGTATCTCAAATGAGAAAAGTTCCGGTTCTTTTTCGGGGATAGCTTCTGCAACGACATCCTCTTCCGGCTCGTCAACTTCTGGTGTAGTTTCTTCTGTATCGGTGTGGAATAGGTATTCTTTCTCGGCTTTAGGGTCTTCCTGATCAACTTCCGGTTCTTCAAAAGCATCTACTGGTTCTTCTTTTTCAGTAGCTACAGGCTCTTTTGTTTGATATGAAGGCTCATCAATTTCAATAGTTTCCTCGTGTTCCGTATGTTGATATTCCGGTTCGGTATATGCTTCTTCTGTTTGTTCAGTTACAAGTTCATATTGCGGTTCGGCAGCCAGATTTTGCTCTTCTTGCGGGCCTGCCTTTTCATTAACAAAATCAAAAACAAACTCGGGTGTGGTTTCTCCCGGCTCCTCGCCGGCAGGTTCTTCTATGTCGTAATATTCTTCGAGGGTAGGGGCTTCAATTTCAGTAAAATGCTGCTCGGGTACCTCTTCTGCAAAGGCTACGGGCGGCTCAACAACCAACTCTGGTTCGGCTGGTTGAAAGCTTGCTTGTGGCAATATTTCAGCGCTTGGCTGGTGCGGAGGAAGGCTTTTAGTAAGCTGTAAATTAAGCTTTCTTAATATCTCGAGGTGGTCTGATAAGAAGTGCGAATTGGCGGCAAACAGCTCGAGTTCAAGGTCATCTATGTTATCGGTCTGAGTCTTAAGGTAATCATATTGCTCGTTCAGTTCCTGTAAAATATTGCCTATTTTTTTAAATACGTCCTGCTGCCTCATGGTTATATGTTAGGAAAAATGCTATTCAAAAGTAGTATTAAATTCTGATATTAGCAGGCTTTAAGGAGTTATACATGCTGTTCAGTGAAGATGTTTTTAGGAGAAAAAGTGAGCTTGGCGGAAGCATAGAAGTTATCTGCGGATCTATGTTTTCGGGCAAAACCGAGGAACTGATCAGGCGGCTAAAACGTGCACAGATCGCAAAGCTTAAGGTAGAGATATTTAAGCCCAAAACCGACGTAAGGTACGATGAAACCAACGTGGTTTCGCATAATCAAAATGCTATTCCTTCTATTCCGATAGATCACTCATCTGCTTTGTTGCTCATGATCTCAGACAATGTTGACGTTGTTGGGGTTGACGAAGCCCAGTTTTTTGACGAAGAATTGCCGCATGTATGCAACGTGCTGGCCAACCGCGGCATCAGGGTTATTGTTGCCGGTTTGGACATGGATTTTAAAGGTAATCCCTTTGGCCCTATGCCTGCTATTATGGCCATGGCCGAGTCTGTTACCAAAGTTTATGCAGTTTGCGTACAGTGCGGCAGCCCAGCTCTTTATTCCTACAGGTTGGTGCCCGACGGTGCCCGCGTATTACTTGGCGAAAAAGAAAGTTACGAGCCACGCTGCCGCGCCTGCTTTAATGCGGGTTAATTGCCATCTCAATTTCACAATGCTGTTACAAAATTACTTAGTTGAACCAACTGACGGGTTTTGGCGTTATTAAGCTATTAACCTACCAGTTATGAGCAGCGTGAAAGTGATGAATATTTGGCAATGCAACCCCGATGCCGAAGATACATTTGAGCAGGAGTTGAAGCGGCTTTTTGATACATCCGTTGTGGAAGGCGGATGTATGTCTTATGAAATTTATCAACCCAAAGATTCGCAAAGCGAGTATATAGTGCTCGAAGAGTGGGCCGATGAGGATGCTCTAGGCCGGCATCAAAATTCGCCTCAATACAAACACTTCATTCGTATTGTTCCGGTTTTGCAGGCGTGTCCGCCCAAAAACAGTCAATTAAAGCGGCTGATTTAACTGAAATCGAGAAAAATTTTTTGCTATTAAAACAAAATAGCCATATCCGGTTGTTAATCTGATACATATTATGGCGATGCCATACTTTAAATGATGCTATAATCGACTATGAGCCATGTCTAAAAAAATTCTGGTTATTGAGGATGATAAAGATATAAGGGATACTATTGCCCTTTTTTTAAAGCAACTGGGGTATGAAGTAGTTGACTCGGAAGGGGCTAAAATCTTAAAGAATATCAACGAGATAAAACCAGATCTGATTTTACTAGACAATTGGTTGTCCGACTGGAAAAGCGATCCTAATGGTCAGCAATTGAGCAAGAGTCTTAAAACCAATCCGGCAACCGGAGATATACCTATAGTAATGATTTCGGCCGTAAGTAATATCAAAGAAATTGCAGAGGAAGGGCTTGCTGATGGCTATTTAAAAAAGCCATTTGATCTGGACGATTTAAGCAACATCGTTAAAAAATTCGCAAAGTAATTTCCGGCATAGTTGTAACTCCATTAGCGAAGGCCTATATTCGTTTTAACCAATTTTAAACTTATGATGAAGAAACTTTCTTTAGGCATTTCTATGCTTATATTATTTGTGCTATCTGCAAGTGCGCAAAATGGCGATGCAATCATCGGCAAATGGCTTAACCCAAGTGGCGAAGGACAGGTGCAGATTTACAAAAAAGGCGATAAATACTTTGGTAAACTTGCCTGGATAAAATTTCCCAACGATGCCAATGGCAAGCCAAAAACAGATGTAAAGAATCCAGACGCATCATTACGCAGCCGCCCTGAGTTGGGTTTAGAGTTGCTGAAAGATTTTACCTACGATGGGGATAAGGTTTACGAAAACGGAACTATATACGATCCTAAAAGCGGTAAAACCTACAGTTGTAAAATGGCTATAGATGGCACCAAGCTAAAAATAAGAGGTTATATCGGCATCTCATTGCTAGGCCGTACCGAGGTTTGGACGAGAGTGGAGTAGAAGACAAACAGAAATAAATGATATTTAAAAGATGGCTTCAGGCCATCTTTTTTTGTTTGTAACTAACTGACTTTGTGTCGATAATACACATAGCTTTTTAGAAAGATATGTTTGGAAATAATGAACCGGAATGATAAATTTGTTGTGTAACGATTTTGTTGCGACTGGATTTTTACCCCAATTTTAGACCATATATGATTAAACCTTTACTTGTTAAAACGAGCAAGTACTTTATTGCTTTGTCCTTTTTCGTCGCCTTATTTAGTGAGGCATCGGCTCAAACCGAAGCTGATGCAATTATGATTCCTAAAAATTATTTGTGTACCGGGGTAATGTATGGCCACAGCAGCTGGGACCATTACTGGGAGGGTACCTTTAAACGCGATAACGGAAATATCGGCACACTTACTACCCAGATGTATAGCCTGATGGCTAACTATGGTGTATCAAACAAATTAAACGTTTTGGTAAGCCTGCCTTATATTACCACCCATGCTTCGGCGGGTACGCTCGAAGGCCAGAAAGGTATTCAAGACCTTATGGCCTCGGTTAAATATATGCCGGTAGAAGCACAGGTTGGTAAAGGCGTAATATCGCTTTATGCCATTGGTAGTGTTTCGGTTCCCTTAAGCAATTATGTTGCTGATTTTCTGCCCCTTTCAATCGGGGTGCACAGTACCAACATTATGGGCCGCGCTATGGCCGATTATCAGTTGAGCAATTTCTTCGTTACCGGGTCTGCTCAGTATGTACGCCGCAGCAATATCACCATCGACAGAAACTCTTATTATACTACCGAAATGCATTACACCGACGAAGTGAAAATGCCTAACGTAGCGGTTTACAACTTCCGCACAGGTTACCGTAGCGAAAGCTGGATTGCGGAGGCAGTAGTAGATAACAATACCACACTTGGCGGTTTCGATATCCGTAAAAACGACATGCCTTTTCCGAGCAATAAAATGAACTTCACCAGTGCCGGGGTTAACTTTAAGTACACCTTTAGTAAGCCGGCCGGCTTGGAGCTTACAGCCGGTGGCGACTATGTATTACACGGCCGCAACGTGGGTCAAACTACAACAATACATGGCGGTATCTACTATTTATTTTCAGTTAAGAAAGAGAAGAAGGACAAGAAATAGCTTATAGGATTTAGCATAGCATAATGAAAAAGAATTTTTACTACATATTACCCGCACTGGCGATTGTGATGATCGGAATGTCGTCGTGCAAAAAAGATATCGTTGAGCATAACCTGGAGTTTAGCCCGTTAACGCCATCATCTCTTGATCTTAAAGCAGAGAATTGGAAGCCGGTTCTATTAACCAGCAATAGCCAGTTTGCTGTCGCTGCACCCGATGCTGTTACTTCGCCAGCCTACGTTGCCGATTTAAACGAGATCAAAGCCTTGCAACGCGATATTACAGACGATCAACGCAAACTTATTGCTTACTGGAGTGCTGGTTCTGTTTTACGTTGGAACGAAATTTTGCGCGAACTGGTGGCAAAGCATAACCTGCCGCCCTATCAAAATAGCGACGGCACGTATCCTGCGCCAAGTGCAGCCAATCCGTTTGCTTACCCGCAATTCCCGTTTTCTAATCCGCCGTATGCTGCACGCTCTTATGCTTATGTAAGCGCTGCGCAGTACGATGCGCTTATAGCTGCATGGCATTATAAGGTGTTATATAACAGGCCTGCCCCTTACAAAAATGATGCAGGAGTACAGGCGTTGATCCCCAAATCAGATTTGCCTTCATATCCTTCGGAAGATGCCGTGGTTGCCGGAACAGTGATTGAAATGATGAAGCTGCTGTTCCCGACGGAGATAGCCTATATTGAACAAAAGGAAGCGGATGAAAAAATGTATCGCCTGATTTCTGGTGCCAATACACGTGCAGAATGGGATGCCGGAGAAGCTCTAGGCAGGCAGGTGGCAGGTTTATTTACTGCGCGTGCTCGCACAGACGGCGCTGGTGCAGCCATTGGTACGCCTGCCTACTGGCAACAACTGGAAACTAATACCGCTGCCACCGGCCAGGTGCCGTGGATTAGTTTGGAATATCCTAAACGCCCGCCAATGCTGCCATTGTTTGGTAAGGTAGTGCCTTTTTTATTCCCCGCTACCACCGTAGCTAGTTTGAGACCGGGCCCGCCGCCATCAACCAGTTCTGACGAGTTTAAAAAAGAAACCGAAGAGGTGTTGTACTACAGCCAGCATGCTACTCGCGAAAACAAAGCTATAGTAGCTTTTTGGGCCGATGGTGCTGGAACCTACTCGCCGCCGGGTCACTGGAATGCCATTGCCGCCGAAGAGTTTGTAAAGCAAAATTATAGCGAAGTGCGCTGGGCACGTAACCTGGCCTTGATTAACATGGCCGAAATGGATGCCGGTATTGTATGCTGGGACACCAAGTATTTTTACTTTAATCCACGCCCTACACAAACCGATGCTAATATTAAAACGCTTACAGGTATCCCTAACTTCCCGTCATATTCTTCGGGCCACTCTAACTTTAGTGCCGCTGCCGCAACTGTGTTAACTTATTTGCTGCCTGATAGGGGCACTAAGTTTACAGATATGGCCCACGAAGCAGCCATGTCGAGATTGTACGGAGCTATTCACTATCGCACCGATTGCGATGCCGGTTTAGTTACCGGTAAACAGGTAGGAGATTACGCCGTTGCGCGCGCAAAAGCTGATGGAGCCGACCAATAATTAACCAACTATAAATCCAAATCTCTCAGAAAGCTGCGAACATTAGTTTGCGGCTTTTTTTGTACTCTAAATATTGGTTGTAGATTAGAGCTGCATTTAAATTGGTTTGAATATAGATATGGTTAAGAAAACGGTTGTTCGATATATTGCTGTAATGGTGTGGCTGGTTATGGTCGGCAAGGTTAGCCATGCTCAAATTGTCAGAAAGTTGGAACAGGGGCCCGATTGCAGCATCAGGGGTATGTCAATAGTTGATAACAATGTTGCTTGGATAAGCGGAAGTAAAGGATATGTGGGCCTTACCTTAAATGGAGGAAAAACCTGGAAGTGGCAACAGGTTAAAGGTTTTGAGAAAAGTGATTTTAGGGACATCGAAGCATTTTCTGATAAACGGGCTGTAATTATGAGTGCGGGTACGCCGGCTTTAATTATGCAGACAACAGATGGCGGTGAAAACTGGGAAGTAAATTATCGTAATGATGATAAAGCTTACTTTTTAGATGGGATGGATTTTTTTGATGCTAAACATGGCGTAGCATTCGGCGACCCTATTGATGGAAAGTTTGTTATGCTCGAAACCAATGATGGCAAAGTCTGGCAGCAATCTCAATCTGCTCCGGTAGCATTACCCAATGAGGCCGCATTTGCCGCCAGTGGCACCTGTATTAATATTGTAAAAGAAGATAAAAGCATCAAGATAGTAACCGGCGGCCCTGTAGCCAGGATGTTTAAAGGAAAAGCCGGCAACTGGACGATCGCAGATTTGCCGTTAACACATGGTGCCGATAGCAAAGGTGCTTTTGCAACCGCAGATGGGGGAGGCTATACCGTTGTAGTAGGGGGTAATTACAAGCAACTGAATAATCGTGATTCTACTGCGTGTTACTTTGATAAGGCAGATAACAATTATCGGTTGAGCAATACAATGCCGATGGGATATCAGTCGGGAGTGTGCTGGCTGGGCGGGTCAAACTTCTTATCAACAGGCACCTCGGGTACTAACATAACAGCCAACGGTGGAAAGAATTGGAAGCAAATAAACACAGAAAGCTTTAATGTTTGCAAAAAGGCAGCTAGGGGTACCTTGGTTTTGCTGGCCGGAGATAAAGGACAATTAGCTGTTCTGGATGCGTATGTGTCTCATAATTAAGCATTAATAAAAAGTTAAAAATAATTTAAGATTAGGCTTGCACTTAAAGCTCAATAATCCTATATTTGCACCACTTTAATCGGAAACGGTTAGATGATTCCGTAGCTCAGCTGGTAGAGCATTACACTTTTAATGTAGTGGTCCTGGGTTCGAATCCCAGCGGGATCACATTCACGCCCTCCGGCAAAACGAAAGCCCTTTAAACTACTTGTTTAGAGGGCTTTTTCATTAACTATCTTTTCAATAACCCTCACTAAAGCCAGGTTTCTGAACACCTCTGAGTAGTTTTTACCTTAGGGGTTTGAAACATGCCAACGATTTATGAATGAATGTTTTATGGGGTTTGGTATTCTCGAAGCCGGCATTCAATAATTCAGAGCTTAACCAACAATTGGATTTAAATTTTATACCGTATGAAACTTTGCAAACGTTCCGGGTTTATTTCACTATTAAATCCAATTTATGCGGCTATCACCGTGAATAAGGAAAAAGCGTTTGTTGCACTTAAACAGGACATTAGTTTAGAAGTTTGGGATTTCGGAAAGGGAGGGGCAAATTGCACCCGGGAGGAAGCCCGGATGATCAATGCTTATCTGGATGAGGTGCGGTTGTCACTGGACAACTGTTACGAGGGGCTGTTGTTAAAGGGAAAACTAGTCAATACACGCGCTGTGAAAAATGCCTTCCTGGGTCAGGACGACGAAGCCTTCACACTCAATAAGCTGATGACCTATCATAGTGGAACGGCGGGCAAAAGATTGGCCTTACGATCCTTAAACATTACTTCGTTACCCAGTGCTACCTGACCGCTTTTGTTGCGGCTAATTACCACGCGGACGACCTCTTGCTAAAAGATTTCGATCACGGTTTTATCTAGGGCTTTGATGCTTTTCTTCGTAGCCACCGGCCACAGAGCTACCACTAGCCTTTGAATGACAAAGGGGGCAAAGTGCATTAAAAGGCTTAGGAAGATGGTGCATTTGGGGCGGAATATGGAATGGGTCAGTAATGACCCTTTGCCAATTCACGATCAAAATGAAAAAAGTGGCGGACCGCTCCTATGAAAGCGCCGGCTAAGATCGAACGATAATAACTTCTCATGCTTGACGACTTTGGTATACAGCCTTTAGACGCACAAAATAGGGCGACATTAATGGAGATCTGAGGACAGGCACGGTAAGACCTCGCTGATCTTCACTTCGCAGTTGCCTGTGAGCAAATGGTTTGAAGTGATCGGTGAAGAAACGGTTGCAGATGTGATTCTTGATCGGATTGTTCATGATGCACACCGTATCGAGCTAAAGGAAGAATCTATGAGAAGAAAAAGTAACATAGATCCGGAAACAGCCATCAATGAAATTACCTTTTAAATAATTATTTTGTATGTGCTTTTATAGCATTTGCTGTAACCCAAAAGGTCTCTGGGGCAATTTAGCCCAAAACAGGGTGGTCACTATCACCATAAATATACAGTTAATCCTTTTCACAAGTTGTTTACCTGGATTGGAAACTATCAATTACAGCCTTCCATTTTTTGCCTATATTTTCGGTAGAGTACTCCAGCGCATTTCTTCTTGCGTTTGCCCCGATTTCAGCTCGCAGTTTTTCATTTTGGATTAACAGGCTTAGCTTTTCTACTATACCGTTCTGATTTTTATTTTGTATTATAAACCCATCTTTTTCCTCTTTTATTAATGCCCCTGTGCCTTCACAGTAATACGCAATAATTGGAACGCCACAGCTTTTAGCTTCGAGAATTACCATTGGCATTGCCTCATTATGCGATACCATCAGATAGATTGAACTTTTTAAATATTCGTTTTCAATATTTTTTATAGGTGAATTTATAGTGATATAATCATCCACTTCGTTTTCTTTAAATAACCCGGTTAAATAGGTTTCAAGCTCTCCCTCTCCAAAAATGTCGATATGCCAATCTGGATATTTAATTTTTAAATGTTTAGCTATAGGAACTAATCTTTCGTAGCCCTTTTCCTGGCTCAAACGACCAACTAAAAGGATCCTTTTGCTATCAAGTGCCGATATACGATCACTTAAAAATGGCAAGGCGTTAGGAATAACAACAGTATTTTTATTTAAACCTTTGACTTTCTCTCTAGCGGCATCGGTTAACACTACAAGGGCATCCAAATATTTATATGACAGTTTCATTAAAAATCTGGTACTACGCGGAAGATTAGAAAAGTCCCAATGCTCACACCCTATTATCCTGATCTTTTGCTTAGATTTTACAAATGGCAAAATAGTATTGAAGTTATGCCCAGTACTTATAATAAGTTGTGGCGACAATAAAGAAACCTGTTTTTGTAAATTTTTATATGCGGATAAATACCATCTCGGTTTTTTAGTAATTTTAATAGGAATACTGGGCAAATTAAGATGCTTGATATAAATCTCATCTCCGAAACTGTAAAATGGCGTATCCTCATTTGAGGAGCTGAAACTAATAATGAAAACCTCGTAATTTAGTGTTGCTAAAATACTACTTAAAACACAAGTTGTACGCTCAGTTCCCCCCCTTTTGGTAATATCCCCCAGAAGTATTAATATTTTCATTTATTTTTATATATACTAAATTTTAGTTTGTATTGCCTTGATAAATAAACGATTATCAAGCTCCATATCAGATACCGGAGGAAAAAGAAGAATTCGGCTCTTACCAGGAATACAGCATAAGACATCATTACGCCATAGCATACTAATGCATAAATATTTTTTGTTGCTTTAGCCAACATCATACTTATAAAAAAACCTAATCCCGACATTAACATTATAACACCTACCGAGCCAAATGACATATAGATATCGGCTATAATATTTGTTCCCAAACCCAGTTCACCAACTTCGCCCAATGTAAGTTTAGTTATTACGATAGATGAAGACATATCAAAAGGATTTAATCCGCATAAGGAAATAACAAAGTTTTGCAGAAAGGGAACCGGTGCCAAAAAAGAAGAGGACATAGAAAGCCCATAGGTTAACCCACTCTTGTTAACATATTCAATAGCTGTGTAACTATTTCTATTATTAATTATAAGATCCATTGCAATGTCCACAACAGAAAATGTTCCTTCTTGCTGATATCCTCTGAGCAAAACTAAAAGAAACATAAATGCCATACCTACAATAATTAACAAAATGAATTTGGGAAATGATACAGGCCGATAAAACAATGTGTATAAACCAGCTACAAGTAAGATAATTTGCATTGGAACTGTTCTGCTTCCTGTACTTATTATTATAAATACTATTGAACCGGCAGCTATGAGCGTAGTTTTGCCTATGTTTTTTAATTTTAACTCGTATGGATTTTTGTGTTGCAGGTTATTAAATTCAAGTATAATGGCCGATAGTATAAATGCAGGTACAAAAATAAATATGTAGTTTGCCATGCCAGAGCCCAGAGCCCCATCGCCCGAATAAGCGCCTTTTAAAGCAGTATATCCTCCTGATAAAACGTATAATATAAATATAAAGCTGGCAAAATAGCTCAAATGCTGATTAGGAACATAACTTTTAGAAACGTACCCGGATTGACTATTAGCAGGCTTGCTGTACAAAAAACTACCGGTGATATAAGAAGTGATTCCTAATAATGAAAGTGCAGATGCTTGAGGGATAACATTGGCGTCAAAATCGAATTGAAACGCGAAAAAACGAGTAGGGTCGTTTTCATACATGAAAACAGGATAAAAAAGGGTTACAAAGAAATAACCCACAAAAAAAACTGAATCGAAATCAAGATAATTTTTCTTTCTTTTAAGTATAAAAAATGCAATTATATTTATAAAGTACAGAATTGAGCAAAATACGCTATAACCGTAATTATAGGTAGTTGGGGCGAAGTAATACACCAATATTGCTTCGAGAAGTAACACAAAACTTACTAACTGCGATGGTTTTAGTTCCATTATTTAGTTCTTTCTGAACGGAACAGAAGATAAATCTTATTAAAGCGATAGCGTACACTCATCATTAATTTTAATCCCCAATCGCTTTTCAAGCCAATTAAAAAGCCACCAACTTTAGGCACGTCTCTGTCAAAAGAGGTATCAAACACATTGCTGTTCATAAATCTATGAATCTTTTTCAATAAATTTAAACGATCAGATTTATCTCTATTTTCTGTGGGGCGGTACATGGATATTAAAGCATATTTACTAAAGGACACATAACGACCATTGATGGCTTTAAGAAATTTTTCATTAAAATACTTCTCGTTTATTCTATTAAATAGCTTATGTTCTATCTCTAATAATATTTCTAATTTTTTGCTTGAGTGGTGGGTATTAGATAAGGAAGTATCTTGCGCTCTATTATAATGGTAATAGCAGCAATCTAATAAAGTTATAGAATTTATGTTTAAACAATATTGTAATGTGAAAATTTTATCCTCTCCATAACTTATTTGCGGATCGAAGCGAATTTTATTTTCTTCAATAATTTTCTTTTCAAATAATTTGTTGCAGGCTCCTCCCAGGCATTCTCTAAATTCAACCTCATACAATGCCTCTGTAATAGATTCATCCCGGTATCTTTTATGGGGTAAATGCAAATAACTTACCCGGTCATGAAAATCATTAGTAAAACCCTGGTACATCAATTGCGTCGGATTATTTTTTAACTCATCAAAATATGCCTGAAAAAAATCAGGTTCAACCCAATCGTCACTATCAATAAAAGCAACATATTGCCCGCAAGCATTGTTTAAGCCATTATTACGAGCATTTGAAACACCTTGATTTTTTTGATGAATTACATTAACTCTGTGATCTTTTGCCGCAAAGCTGTTGCAAATTTGTCCACTTGCATCAACAGAGCCGTCATTTACAAGAATTAATTCAAAATCTGTAAAGCTTTGTGTTAACACACTTTCGATACATTTTTCAAGAAATGCCTGCGCGTTATAAACAGGGATTATTACAGATAACTTAGTCTCCATTAGTGATTGCTCTTTTCAACGCCTGTAAATACTGCATTCCCCATTTAAGATCGGGCTCTATATAGTTGCCTTCTGCCCATTCATTCCACGATTTTAGAAAAACGATGCGTTTCTGTGGGTCTTTTTCTTTAACCATATCTATTGCACGGCTTGCATGTTCTTCAAAAAACTCTGGAGTAGTATTAGAAATCACTAAACCTTCTACGCCGCTTCGTGGGGTATGATCCCACCCTGGTATAATACTTGGAATTATATTTTCGCGACGATCTTCATCATCCAAAAAATATTTCGCCATCGTTTTATAGGAGTAAACTAATGGGACTGATTTAAACAGCCTATTGAGCCTCGATTTTAATTTTTGCTGAATGTTACGCTTGTTAAAAAAGGCAATAAGGCGGGTGGTAATAACCGCGTCTACACCAGCCTCTAAGACTTCGTCTGCCGAGTTGTTTATTCCGTTAGTTTGACCAACAAAATAGATGCCTTTAAGTCCATTTTCTTTGGCCAGTTTTCGCCAGCATTCCATAAAAGTTTTCACCTCCGGGTGCGCCAGGGGTAAATAAATTACAAAGAGTGGCTTACCATCAACTTGAATATACCGATCGTCTTTAAAAGCTTGCAACACTGTATAAAAGTGTGCAGTGTAATCTTCCACACCAGGATATAACTGTTCAATAAGCATATTCCGGTTTTTTAACCCATGTGCAAAGCCTTTCCAGCTTTCATTGGCCCAGGCTAAACAAAATGGAAAATCGGGTTCACCGCTTGCCAAAACTTCATTAAATGGCCTTTCAAGCAATCTCTTGCCATTTCCAAACCAATAATGCCAATAGCAAAAGCCTTCAATACCATGTTCTTTAGCTAAATCGGCCTGGGCTTTCCTGGTTTCTGGTACTCTAAGATCGTAGTAACCCAAATCAGCAGGAACCCTGGGTTGATAGTGTCCTTTAAATAGGGGTTTGGCCTTGCCAACATTTCTCCATTCTGTAAATCCTTTTCCCCACCATTCGTCATTCTCTGGTACCGGATGAAATTGAGGTAAATAATATGCTATAACGCGGGCCTTGTTTTTGCTATTTTCAGACATTTAGACTAATCTTTTAATTATTTTTGATGGAATGCCGCCTACAACGCAATTGGCGGGTACGTTTGAGGTAACAACCGAATTAGCTCCTATAATTGAGTTCTCCCCTATGTGTACGTTTCCTAATATTGACACATTTTCTCCAATCCAAACATTGTCTTCTATAATAACGGCTCCTTTTGAATATAATGGCCTTTCTGATGGGATAATAGCTAGCGCGCTGTTAGTAACTTCTCCATGGGTATGATCGGTAATTAATACATTACTACCCACTAAAACATTGTTACCAATTTTAATTAAATTAATGCTTCCTAAATGACAGTTGAAATTAAAAATAACGTTATTACCTATTTTAATTTCGGGTGTGTAAGTACTATCCTGAAATTTATCCCAGGCTTCAATACGAAAATGACTCCTGCTGGAAAATCTATCGCCTATTTCTATATATTGAGGGCCTTTCAATATTACAGGATATTCGAATGCGAAATTATCGCCCAATTTATTTAAGAGCATTTTTAAATAACAACCATAGCATATTTGAAAAAAGCCAGATATCTTTTTACTTAAATACTGGATAAACTTAGCAGGTAGTATTGTTAAAAAAAATAAAATTATTGACTCTAATACCTTCCTTTTATTTACCATTTGCTTAACACTTAATATTATATCTGTATAAATATGGTACTTATGTAGCCCAATTTAAAGTTTGTTTTGTATGTAATTTAATAATAAGAAGGTAGTTGATACTTAAAAATAAAAATTTCGGAAGTCTATTACTTTCCTATTAATTTTTTAACTGTTTTTCTTAAGTCAAGCTTTTTTATTTCAAAAAAAAGTTTGAGTTCAAAAGCGATGTAGGTGTATTTTGAAAATTCTTTTTTAATTCGCTCTTTGTAATTATGGTTGCTGAAAACAAAAACTTGATCTTTGTTTTGGGCCGATTTATAAATATCCAAAAAAAATGGTAGCAAGAACTTATAAAGCGTCCTGTTTTTTTCTTTGGCAGATGCTTTGATTTCATCATCAGTTATAAAATACTCATCCAGTAGCGAAAAGTAATTGGTTATAAATATTTCAGTTAAATCATAACCTCCCTTTTGTGGCGGTGCAACAGATAATGATAAGTGATCGTTTACCAGTAAATAACGATGACCTTTGTTAAGTAACTGCATTTGCACGTCAACCTGCGTCAGGTTTAGTGCAGCAGCCTTTGAAAAAGATGTAAGGTTATCAAAGGCCTTTTTTGAGATACTAAAAGCACCAACCCAGGTACACCAGAATGATATTGCTGAAATAAACGATACTTTATTATCTAATATTTTTCTATTTTCTGCCCCAGGTAACCGTTCATTTAAGAAAAAAGGGATTAAATTATTCTCAACACAATATTTAGTTATGGTTAACATTGTGCCTAAACTGCCTTTTTTTAAAGGCAATGTATCGTTATTTAATTTTAGAATAGCTCCCGATCCAAGGCTTAATACTTTTTCGAAATTATAACTTATAATATTCTCTTTATTTCGATTATACTTAATTTTATTGGGGTATTTTTCCAGATAGCTACACATCACGTCCGTAGTATTATCTGAAGAGCAGTTATCTGACACCACAATTTCTATCTCGTCGGTATCAAGAAACTCCTGCTCATTAATTATACTTTCTATGGTTTCGGCTAACAAACCACTACGATTATAGGTTGGAATACATATGGACAAATAGATCATATACTTATACAATTAATAATGCCAAGCCGCTTTGTTTTTAATAAATAGCCATAAACTCCAGGGTAAACAAACTAAAATAATTAAAGATGAATAACCCCATACGATACCATTTAACCCAAACATTTTACCTAACATCAAGGTAGACGTACAAGTTAAAATACCCATTACGATAGATGACAGTAAAAACGGCTCCTTTTTGTGGCAACGCAAGTAGGTAGCAAGTGCCGATACGTATTGGTTAACGAGTGTTATAATGCAAAGTAATAGGAGAGGGATGAATGGTAAAAATCTGTAACCTATTTTTAGGCCCAGCATTTGAGATATGTAAATAAATGCGATAAATATTACCAGGCTCACTAAACATATGAGGGTGGCATTTTTAACCGTTTTATTAAAATTAGTATCAAGTGCTTCATATTCTTTTTTTGCAATCAGACTAGAAAAAAGTGGAACTTTAGTGTTGATCCAGCTTAAAGAGATTGATAATACACCGTTAAGTGCAGATAAGGTAACACCCATTTCGCCCGCAACTTTAGCGCCTTCTGTTGCAAACAATACCGGGTTAAAAAGTTGAAAAATGAAGTATCCGCTTATCCAGCTCACTGCTATTTTCCATTGGTAGGGAAAAATTTCCTTATAATAATTCAGAGTCCATTCTTTAAGGTCTTTCCAAATAAAATATAATATCTTGATTTTACCAGAGAATGTTATCTGGACATAGTTAATGCCTATAGCTATTAAAGATGCAATTGCAGCTGAGTAAAGTTTAAAGCCAAAGAAAAATAGGGCGTAAAACGATATAAAGTATGAAGCTTTTTGTATAAACCTAAATCTGGCCATATCTTTTACCATCCCTAGGCCATCGAAAAAGGCTAACAGCGGATCAATAAACAGGTTTAAAGATGTGGCCAGGCAAAGTAATATCCAAGGATATTGCCAGTTAACTGCTACAGTTTTATTTCCAAAGCGTGCGAAGAAATAAAATCCTGCAAATATTAAAATCATAAATAGTGCTATAGAAATTATACCGAACCACTTTACACAAAACCGTAGTAAAGAAGAAAGCCTGGATTTGTAATAAACTTCTCCTTCAAATTTTAAATCACTTGTTAATTTTAAGTGAGTGGCTTCGTAAGCGGTATACTGGGTAATTATTCCACTTAGCCCTAATTCAAAAAATACTTGTATAGCCAAAATACTTGCAAACGTATAATAATAGCCCTGCTCATCGGATGATAGATATCTCGTAACAAAAAATATCGAGATTAATCCACCCCCTGCTTGTATAATCCTGCTAAGTATTGTGTAAGCTACCGCTCCATCTACACCAACCTTACTGCCAATTTTCTTTGCAAATGAAATCACTCTTTAACTGATATAATTTTTTATAACCTGGGCTATGTAATCGTAATGACTTTCATTTAAGCCGGGCCATACACCTAACCAAAAAGATTGATTCATTATAATATCTGTATTGGTTAGGTCGCCAGATACTCTGTGATTAATATTTGCATAAGCCGGTTGCCTAAGCAAATTACCGCCAAATAATAATCTGGTTCCTATTTTCTGCTCTTCGAGATGCTGAACAAGCATATGCCGATCTGCAGCATCACCCTCCCTTAGCGTTAGTAAAAAGCCAAACCATGATGGCTCACTATTAGGGGTTGGTTCTGGTAAAATGAAGATTTCTTCAAACTCTTTCATACGCTCATACAAAGCAGCATAATTTTCGCGGCGGCGTTGTACAAAATGGTCTACCTTTTTTAATTGAGATACGCCAAAGGCAGCCTGCATATCTGTAACCTTTAAGTTAAAACCTATATGTGAATAGGTATATTTATGATCGTATCCAAAAGGAAGTGTGCCAAGTTGTTGTGAGAAGCGGCAGCCGCAGGTATTGTCTTTACCTGGTTCGCAGTAACAATCGCGCCCCCAATCTCTAAAGCTTTCGGCAATTTTTGCTAATTCGGGGTTATTAATTAAAACGGCTCCTCCTTCGCCCATAGTAATATGGTGGGCAGGATAAAATGAAAATGTAGATATATCGCCGAAAGTTCCAGTCTTTTTGCCCCGGTAAGTTGCTCCAAGTGAATCACAATCATCCTCTACAACCCATAAATTGTATTTCTTAGCCACACGTAAAACCTCATCCAGGTTAAATGGATTGCCTAACGAGTGCGCAATCATAATAGCCTTGGTTTTAGGCGAAACAGCCGCCTCAATATTCTCAGCTTTAACGTTGTGCGTTGCAATGTCTACATCTATAAAAACAGGTATTGCACCAAACTGGATAATTGGATTTACAGTAGTCGGAAATCCGGCAGCAACGGTAATTACTTCATCCCCGGGTTTAATTGCCCTATCGCCAAGTTTTGGAGATGTAAGGGCATAAAAAGCTACCAGGTTGGCAGATGATCCGGAGTTTACCAGTAATGCTTTTGCAGCATCAAAGTATTTTGCAAAACTATATTCAAAATCATTTGCGAAACGCCCTGCGGTTAACCAGCCATCTAAGGCGGCATCAACGCCCATTAATATATCCTCCTCATCTAATACTTTACCGGTTACAGGAATATAATTCTGACCTGCAATTATTGGCCTGCTCACATTAGTAGCTATTATTGACGATAATGATGATTGAATATTTGCGTCAATATTTTTATAATTACTCATAAAGAAATATATATTTTATGATTTTTGATTAACAGTTTTATGCCACTCAATGGTTTTACTGATGGCTTTATCCAAACTAAATACCTGTTTAACCCCAATATCTCTTTTAATGGCTGTAATATCAGGGACAGATAGGACAGGACTGGTTGAAGGTTGCTTAGAAGATTTTATAATAACATCTATTTTATTGTTAAAGTTAGATGTTATTTTCTTTGATAGGCCATGTAATGATATGGGCTCTTCCCCTCCCAGGTTATAAGTTGCACCTGTTTTGGCTTGCGCTAAAATTTTAAGCAACCAAAAAGCCACGTCGCTTCCATACAAATAGCTTCTTATTGTGTTTTCATTTCCTAAAATACGTATTGGCCCCCCTAAAATACTATCTCTGATAAAGTTGTTAATCGCCCAAGGTTTCTCTAAGCTTTGATAAGGGCCCAAAAAAGCAAAAGGCCGTACAGTTACAATAGGAAACTGTTGTTGATTACGATATATAGCACAAACAGTTTCGGCCAGGCGTTTGGCCTCTCCATAAGTTGCACTTACCGAATTACTATCCAAGAAACCGAAGTGATTCTCTTTAATATAAGCTGTTTCTGTATATACCTGTCCATATACATAATTAGAACTGATATACAAAAATTTCGTTAACTCAGGCAATCGCAAACAAGATTCTAATAGTGCCTGGGTACCTTTGTAAATAGTATCAATCGTTTTTAATGGATTTGATATGTGCTCGCGGCTATCGGGCGAAGACGCTGCATGTATAATCCATTTTATATCTTCGGGCAAGTTGTTAACGTTCCTTACATCTTGCTCAATTAAATGTAGAAAAGGTTTGTCGGCTAAATGAGGTACTTCGTCTTTGTAATTATCTATATTACGGGCAAGCAAATAAAGCTTAATGTTGAAATTATACTCCTCATTTAATAATGAAACGGCTTCAGCTATCCACTTTCCCATAAATCCTGTTCCGCCTGTAACAAGAATTACTTGATTTCTCAGCACTTCTAACGATTCCTGATAATCACATAATGATTGTAAGCAATCATTATGTAAAGATTTAATTAACTCTTGCTGCATTCTTCCTGATTTTTACCAGCTCCAAAACTACTTCAATTATTAGATCTTCTTGGCCTGCTACAACTTTTCTTTTCCCTAATTTACGATAAACATCGCGCTGGTCAACGCCATATTCACTCGAAATGCGACTAACGTGTTTAGAAAATCCAGAAAATACGCCCGAAAGCCCGCTAATAATGCTTTCAGATTTAATAACCGGAACTAATGGCATAATTTCTCGCTCTGCTAAATCTGCAGCATCAAGAATTTTATAAAGATCAATACCAGTAGCATATCCTAATTTTTCTAAAACAGCAACCAGCACCTCTATTTGGGCGTTACCCGCGCCGGCACCAAACCCTTTAGCTGTGCCATCTAACATAGTAGCACCCGCCTCTATAGCAGCCAGCGAGTTGGCAATACCCATTCCTAAATTATTGTGGCCATGAAAACCTATTGGGATCGATAATCCGTCAACCAAAGCTGTAATGCGGTCGACAACATCTCCTGGCAAAAAAGCACCTGCCGAATCCATTATAATAATGCCTTCGGCACCGTACAATTCCATTTTTTGAGCTTCTTCAACCAATAGTTCGGGGGTAGCCATATGGGTCATCATTAATACACCATAAGTTTCTTTACCTCTTTCGCGGGCATAACCAATATGCCTTTGTGTAATATCAGCTTCGGTGCAGTGAGAAGCTATCCTAATTACGTCTACGCCTATATCAACTGCCAGCTTGAGATCCCTGTTTATGGTTGCAAAACCAGGTATAACGTGTATACCTAATTTAGTATTGGTTAAATTTTTACGTGCAGTTTTTAATAAAACAACATCGCTTTCCAAACTCTCGCCTACTTGTAACGACGAGGCGCCTAAACCGTTACCATGTCCAACTTCTACAATTGGCACACCGGCCTTATCCGCAGCAGCTGCATATATTGCAATTTGTTTTGCTGATAATTGGTGCGCTACAGCATGATTACCATCGCGTAGGGTAGGGTCACTTATCAGTATATATGGCTTACTCATTTTAATAACAAAAATTATAACTGACAGCGAACTTAAACAACCAGCTTATTAATTTTTTCGGCGTGAGCCCCAGGGTGTAAAAAGAAATAATTAGTTTCTACGGTGTGTTCGTCAACGATTCTTATAGCTTTTAACTTATCCTTGTCGGTAACATAACAGTTATAACCAAGGGTATTGAAATAAGCTATCATATCATTTGGATGATAACCAAACTTAGCTGCCCATTTACGTAACATTTCTGCAAAAACAACTGGCTTGTGTTGCGATAAGATATCTTTTGCCCCTTTAAATACCATAAATTCAGCGCCCTCTACATCACATTTAATAAAGTCAATTTTATCAATGTTGTTTTCTTCGACATAAGCATCAACAGTGTTTGTAATACACTCCAGCTCTTGTATTTCGCTGTTCTCTGTAATGTTCGCAGCAGAAGAAGCTCCAGGCATTAATGGAGAATAGTAAAACTTTATCTTATCTTTTTTATCAGAGAAAGCGAAATTTTCTAGTTTAATATTTCCAAATCCGTTTAGCGCTACATTATTACTTAGTTTGGCAAAAGTTTCTGGTATTGGTTCAATCCCGAAAACCTTACCATCGCTTAATATAGCGGCAATATGGTTAGTGTACCAACCTATATTGCCGCCAATATCCAGAACCGTATAGTTTTTCTCAATCAGTGCATATAACATTGCAGAGTCTTCAGGTTCGTAAGTGCCAAAATTAAACGTTTCTATAGGGGTCTCTCTATTATCAATTCTGTCACAATAAAAGCTGATACCACCTGGGTGATAAGAGGTTGCACCCGATGTCATTATCATTTTGCCACCCTCTAATGTAATTTTACAAATATCTGTTTGAGATAAAAAATCAGCGTACTCAAATTGCAACAAATGAAATTCGTGCATTTTATTGATGTATTCTGCCTTACTAATCTGTTTGTTGATGTAAAGCTCTCTTGTTTCTTTTAATGACATTAAAATAATATTTTTATAAGTTTAGTTTTTCTTAGCATATTCTTCTGCTACGGCAATAGCTGCACAATTAATTATATCTAAATTACCTGCATATTTCGGCAAATAATCTCCAAGTCCCTGCGCTTTAACCATCACTACAATTCGTTCGTTTTCATAAATTGGTGACACCAGCAAATTGTAACCAGGCACATACGAATTAATTTTTTGAACCATCTGGTTAACCGCCTCGGTTAATGCCTTTATATTGGGATTTTTAACCTTAGCAAATATAGTTGTTTGCATATCAATACAAGGATTAGCAGGGTTTAGGTTTAATATCGCCTTTGTGCGCTTCGCACCAGAAAATATTCTTATTCCTTCTTCTGTGGTTTCGATATACTCATCAAGATTTAAGCGTGTAGCAGGGCCCGCGCTTCTGGACGATATACTTGATACAACTTCAATATATTCAACTTCGGGGTGTATTTGCCCTATAAGATATGCGATAGGGATGGAGGCTTGTCCGCCACAGGTAACCATATTTACATTCTGTTGTTCAATCGCGTCGCCGAGATTTACAGCCGGGATACACAAGCCGCCCAGCTTTGCTGGCGTCATATCTACCACAATTTTGCCTAACTCCTTTAATATTGCCCAGTGATGTTTTGCATCCCTTGCCGAAGTGGCATCAAAAACCAAATCGCAGCAGTCAGGATCTTTAACAATTGCATCAATGCTTTGGTCTGAAACTTTTACCCCCAGGCTTATAGCCTTAGCCATGCCTGGCGATGATAAATTTCGGCCTATAAAAAGCGCACACTCCAGGTACTCCGAACGTTGGATTTTTATTAATAAATCTGTCCCGATGTTTCCACTACCTAAAATTGCTACCCGTAATTTGCTCATGAGTAATTAAACTATTATGTTTTCAGATTTGGGGTGTATTCCAATAATCATATTCTCCCTTAGTTCGTCGCGCGGAATAACCGGCGACAGGTCTTCTAAAGGAGGAGAAACCAGCGTGCCATCAGGCATTATTGCCAGCGAAAGTTTTGGTACGAACATCTGCTGTGGATGCATAAACACTTCGCAAATAACTGGCCCATCAATCTCTTGAACTTGGGGTAATATGGTATCAAAATTTTCCCATGTTCTTATTTGGAATGCAGGTATATTGAAGGCCTTAGCCAAGGCACTAAAGTCCGGACATGATACGCCTGATTTTTTATCAACTCCCGCACGTCTTCCGTCAAAAAGAGCATTTTGGGTATGCTTAATCATCAGATAGCCATCATTATTAAAAATAAACAGCTTAATAGGCAAATGAAGTTGAACCATTGTTTGTAACTCCTGCAAATTCATCATCATGCCGCCGTCGCAATTTAAGCACATTACCTCGCCTCTTTCACGGGCTATCGAGGCTCCGATAGCTGCAGGTAACCCATAGCCCATCTCGCCTAAACCTGTAGATGTCATTAAGCGTTGCCCATCTTTAATTTTTAAAACCTGGTGTCCGCTTAACAATGCTGTTCCCATGTCCGTTGTTATTATTTGATCAGCTTTCAAATAATTATGCAGCCTATCCATAAAATAGTAGGAGTTTATAAACCCATCCTTATCAGGATGATCGGTACTATTTACCCATGGATAATTTTTACGATAAATATTACACTGCTTAATCCAATCTTCAAATTGCCCTGAAATAGAGTCCGGAGTAAACTTCAACATTCTTTCCAGAAAATCTTTGGCATCTGCGTTTATTTTAAACCTATAGCGCTCTTCATATTTATCAATTTCGTGCTTATCTATATCAATTACAGCAATATCCGCGTCCCTGGCCAGTTCATTTATATCATAACCTATTTGCGATATAGCCATACGTGTACCTACACAAATAAGCAAATCGCAGTTTTGTACAACAAAGTTAGCGCAACGCTGTCCATAAGTACCTGCACGTCCATATACTAATGGATGGTTAGAATCAACCATGTCAATACCGGCCCAGGTAACTAAAGCCGGGATTTGATATTTGTCTAAAAACTGTGTTATATAAGCCTGTGCACCTGCCAGTTTTATGCCGTGCCCAAGCCAAAATAATGGTCGCTTAGCCGTCTTTAATTTTTCAATCAGGCTTAATACTTCAGTATCTAGTGTGCTTTCTACCTTAATATCCAGTACCGGATTCGTACTTGTATCATAAGCAATTAAACTTGCTTCATCTATAACAGCCGATTGGATATTCATGGGTACATCAACCCAACAAGGGCCAGGCCTGCCATGTGTGGTAAGCGCATAAGCTTTTTCAAGCTCGTAACGCGTTTGTTCTGGCTCTATAACCATGGTTGAGTACTTGGTTACTTTGTTAACCATCAATGCACTATCATAACCCTGTACGCCCCACATACGCACATCTTTATGTAGTTCTACAAATTTCGAGTTTTCGTTACCGGATATTACTAAACCTGGTATAGAATCAGCCCAGGCGCTAACTACACCGGTTACACCATTAGTTGATCCCGCACCTGTTGTTAATAAAGCTGCGGTTACCTTGCCACTTGTACGATAATAGGTTTGCATGGCCATACATGCAGCCTGCTCGTGATGTACACATATAATTTCGGTATATCCTTTTTTCTGTATAGAATCAAAAATATGAGCGTTACCAGCCCCAATTATGCCAAATACATGTTTAATTTCTTTTTCAGCCAAAAAATCAGCTATCCAGTCACTTATTTTCATTATATAAACTTGACTTATAAAATTTTATTTATCCCCATTACTACACAATTAATCTGTAATAAACACTGGTTATCTTATTATCCGCCTGTAGTTAAATCCAAATTTAGCAATAACTTTCAAGCGCTTTCTTAAATCCTTCAACAACTCCTGTACTAGGCATCCAACCTAAATTTTTCATCTTATCTATATTCGGTGTGTTTCTAGCCAACGGACTATTGAGATAGCTATTATCAGCTTTAACACTCACCCTAATCACTTTTAGCGGTGGCGTTCCTAACCCGGCAACAATTTCTGCTAATTTAATAATACTATATTCTTCATCAGGATTACCAACATTATAGGCTTCCGAATTTTTACCTTTTAAAAGCACCGTAAAGAAACCTATGGTAGCATCTTTTAAATAGCAAAAAGCCCTGGTTGCTAAACCATCACTTTTCATCTGTATATTTCTGCCGGCCAAAACGTCGGCAATAAAATCAGCATATACCCTGCCATCGTTTAAATCCATGCCAGGCCCATAAGTATGAAATGGCCTAACTATTTTAGCGTTTACACCATATTGATGCGCATAACTTACACACATATTTTCGCCCATTCGTTTACTCTCACCATAGCAAGCCCTCACCATAGTGGGGTCTAAATAACCATAATAATTTTCTTTAACAGGGTTATGCTCATTAGTAACATGGCCGTATACCTCGCCCGAACTAAAATATAGGAAAGATATAACGTCATTTTTTCTGGCTAGTTCTAACATATTAAGTGTGCCTGTTACGTTGGCATTTAGTGTTCCTACAGGATCAGCACCATAATATTTAGGGCTAGCCTGGCTGGCTGCATGTATAATGTAATCTATTTTTTCGGTTAGCGTTACAGGTGTACAAACATCTTGTACCAGAATTTTTAAGTGATCGTCGGTTAAAAATTCGGCAAATTTTTGCTCTGCTTTTTCCTTATTTCTAACAAGGGTTATAACGTTAACATTTATTAGCGGTTTAACGCGGTTTAGATATAATAACGTTCTAACCATATAGATAGGTAAAAACCCACTAGCGCCGGTAATAAATACTGTTTTGTTGGTAAATAGTTCCCAATCAATTTCAGCGTCATATATCGACAATAGATCTTCTTCTATGATTTTATTCATCATTGTCATAATTAAAAAAATCATTGATCTGGCGTTCAGTAAAATCAATAATAGTTTCCGGACTATTATAAAACTGCTTATACCAGTTAATCGTATAATTACCAGCATCCGCAGCCGAAAGCTTTGGTTTCCAGTTGAGGTCGTTAATTGCCTTGCTAATATCTAATTTCAATAAACCGGCTTCATGAGGTTGGTTTTTTGCTTCTAAAACTTCATAAACCCCATCGCCCCATAAGTTTATCGCAAGCTTTGTCATTTCCTCTACGGTTAATGCGTCTTCTGCATATGGGCCAAAATTGTAGGGTTGGGCGTATTTAATGGGATCTGCATTTATTTTTGCCCCTAATAACAGGTAGCCCGCAAGGGGCTCCAGAACATGTTGCCATGGACGTACCGACGACGGGTTTCTGATAATGATAGTTTGCTTCCCCCCCAAAGCCCTTGCTATATCCGGTATTAAGCGGTCTTTAGACCAATCTCCACCTCCAATAACATTACCGGCACGGCCTACTGCAATTGCTTGCTGGTGCTGACTGTAGGTGGCTTTATTAAAAAAGGAGTTCTTATAAGAGTCAATAACCAGCTCGGCACAAGCTTTACTTGCACTATAGGGGTCATAACCACCCAGTTTGTCATTCTCACGATAAGGATAAAGCCATTCGTTATTATGGTATACCTTATCGGTTGTAATTAATACACTAATACAGGGCTTAGCCAAATTTCTAAGCGCATCTAATAGGTGAGCTGTACCAATTGCGTTAACTGCAAATGTTTCGGCAGGAAATTCATAAGATAGCCTTACAAGCGGTTGTGCTGCTAAATGAAAAACAAAATCTGGCCGAAATTCCGTAACAGCTTTGTTTAGCGCGGTCGCATCACGCAGATCTGAAATTACAGAATCGCAAATGCTATCACCATTTATAAGGTTATATAAATCATTATTTGTTTTCGGTGGTAATGCATATCCTTTAACTTCGGCACCTAAAAAGTTTAATATTTTTAAAAGCCAAGCCCCCTTAAATCCTGTATGGCCTGTTAGAAATACCTTTTTACCACTGTACGTTTCTTTTAGTTTTGCAACAACGTTTACCAGGTTTTCCATACGGCAGTATTATTGTCCCACATCGCATTTAAATCGTGCTTGTCTTTTAAGGTATCCATCGGTCTCCAGAAACCTGGGTGTTTGTAGGCTTTCATTTCGCCGTCTGAGGCAATTTGCTCCATGGGTTGTTGTTCCCAAACGGTAGCATCGCCGTTTTTTATATAGTCAAACACGCCGGGGTTGCACACCATGTATCCACCGTTTATCCATGACCCGTCGCCTTTAGGCTTTTCTAAAAAAGATTTTACGGTCATATCTGTATCTAAATCTAATGCACCAAAACGCCCAGACGGTTGTACAGAGGTAACTGTACATAATTTGCCATGTGTTTTATGATAGTTTACTAATTCTTCAATATTTATATTGCTAACACCGTCTCCATACGTCAGCATAAATGTTTCGTTATTAACATGAGGTTGTATTCTTTTAATCCTTCCACCTGTCATCGAATCAGTTCCGGTATCTACTAAAGTAATTTTCCAGGGCTCTGCTTGTGAGTCATGCACCTTGATGGAGTTATCCTTCAGGTCGATAGTTACATCTGATTTATGCAAGAAATAATTAGCAAAGTATTCTTTGATTATATATCCTTTATAACCCAGGCAAACTATAAAGTCGTTAAAGCCATAAGTTGAATAAGTTTTCATAATATGCCATAAAATAGGCATACCACCAATTTCTACCATAGGCTTCGGTTTTATCGCAGTTTCTTCGGATAACCTTGTTCCTAAACCGCCAGCAAGTATTACTACTTTCATATATTTATTCTATAGATAGTTCTATTGATTCCGTTAACGGAAAACTGCAACACATTAAACATTCATCTGGTTTTAATTCGTCATGTTGCAGTTTAACGCCAACCATTTTAACTTCGCCTTTATTTATCCTGGCTTTACATAATTTACAATTTCCAGTTTGGCACGAGTAGTCGAGCTCGAGCAGAGCATCAAGCCCTGCCTCTAAAATGCTTTTGCCCTTAATGACTTTAATTTCAGTGCTTTGGCCATTGCAATTTAAAATTACATTTCTGGTAATTACATCTGTTAAGAGTTTAGCATCTCGCTCAATCTCAAAATCTTCTGAAAGGATTAGATTATCATTGATTCCAAAATATTTTAATGTTTCTTTTATCGACTCCTTTAAACCGGCAGGGCCGCAGATATAATGAACGGTATTACTTAGATCTTTTTCTTTCCCCATTACTTTCAAAACGGTTTTAGCATCTATTCTGCCTTTTACAACGTAAGGCTCATCGGCAGAAACATAAAATTGTGTGTAAAAATGCCAGGGCGAAAAGAGCTCACCGAATGAAAGTTTTAACTGGTTGATGGTGTTTTTAAATATTACATTTTCCGTCGTTCTGTTACCATAAACAAGGGTAACATGTTTAACGCACCTGGTGTGCAATGCATACTTAGCTATTGATACTAAAGGCGTAATGCCACTCCCTGCACCCCACAACACGATGTGAGTTTGATCATCTACAAATTCATTATTCAATGTAAAATCACCCAGCGGTTCCATGGCTTCTATCATGTCACCAATCTGTACTTTATCAATGATGTGATTTGAAACTATCCCGCCAGATACCCTTTTAACAGTAACTTCGATATTACTATCAACCAAAGGTGCGGAAGAAAATGAATAGGGGCGGATATACCTGCGGCCATTGATACGAAAAATAAGTGTTAAATACTGCCCAGGCTCGTATTTGAGTTTTTTTAGGGCAGGTTGCTTAAAAACCAAAGTGACGGTATCACTCGTTTCGGGCCTTATTTCTACTACTTTTAATGTATAATAAAGCATTTTAAGCCATAACTTTCTTGTAAACACGGCCAATCATCAATGCGAAAATTACCGCAAATGCTCCTACAAAGCCACCTAATATTCCTGACTTTATTCTACCTAATCTATGTTTCTCAAGTGGCAATATTGGCGAATCGATGATTTGAATCAATGGTGTTTCTTTTCTTAATGACACCTTTGCGAGTTCTAAATTAGCCACCAGTTGTGTTAAAACAGCTGTACTTGCCTGAACATCAACTTGCTTTTGCTGCGAAGTTGCTTTTAATACCAGCCTGGAAGGATTAATATTGGGATTGGCATCATTTAACGAGGCTATCCCTGTTATTGTGCTGTTAAGGCGCCTTTTAACACTATCTGTTTGATTTTGTAAGATGTTTACGTTTTGGACAGATTTTTTGGTTTTAGTAGCGATATAAAAATCAGACACTGTTTCTACCAGCTTTTCGGCAAAAAGTTTAGAAAATAGCTCGTTTTCAGTTGTTACACTTACTGTTATAATACTGAGTTTTTTGTCTGCTTTGTCAACGGTAAGGTTTTTAGCTGCAAGTGCACTGTAAAGTTCTCCTAAAACGCTGTCTTGTTGAAGGGAGAATTTTGTCCTGTCATAATTGGGAAGAAAACTTATATTTTTCAACTTAGGCTTATCTTTCCAGGCATCTCTAAGCTTATTGAAAGAAATATAATAATCAGCCAATGATTCATTCTTGTTTTTTATCGTAACTTCACTTAGCAAAGTCTTTTCGATCATAGATCGTGATTTTAAAAGCTGAAGCAGGTTATCGCCTGAAAAGGCGCCACCTCCACTGCTTCCTAAATCGAACCCAAATTGGCTTGCCAAACCAAAAGCTCCGCCTAGGCCCCCACCAGACTTATCGTCTTCTAATGCAAAAATAAGATTGGCTTTATAGGTAGGCTCTTTTATAAAGGCATAAACGAAGCCTAAACAGCCACATATAAATGCGATACTTATAATTAATATTTTCTTTGATTTCAGGTAGCGCAAAAAGCTTCTGAATTTCAGGATCAGTTCCTTTAAAGAAACTTCTTTAACTTGATCTGTATCGTTAACAGATGTAGTATTTGTCATTATAATAGCCTCGCTAAAGTAAGATGTAGTTGGAATTGGTAAATTTAGATGTTTGCAGAGATTATGTCGATAAAGAATAATTCAAATACATTCATGAGATTATGTGATGCTAAGTTTAAACACGTTAGAGGCAATAAAATGGATACAAAGATATAAAAATTGTTAGTATCACGTTTTTGGGAATTGAAATAAATCCTCTTCTCCACTTTGTTATTGACACCTATTGCTAATAAGCATGTTGTGCTGCCCATTGCATTAACTAATGTTTAGGTGTATGTATGTTTAACATAAATTAAATAATTCTAATTAAAAATTTACTTTTGCAGCTAAATAAGTGAACTAAATTAATACAGTTTATTAGAAAAAACTTAAACCGTTCTCGATTATTGTTATATAAATATGTTTAGAAAATATGGTATAGTCGGCGTTTGGAGACTTTTATGCTCACTGATTTATACAAAAATTTTTTACAGAGATGCGCGCCTTATAAGACTTCCCTTTGATATAAGAAACAAACACCTTATTGCAATAGAAGAAGGTTTAACAACTGGTTTCGGATGCAGGATTGAAGCTGTTGACTCACCCGGTACACATACAAAATTGCTTCGCCTCGGAAAAAATATCCAAATGAACGATTACGTCCATATCACCGCTGGCAATAATGTTACTATAGGCGATAATGTATTAATAGCAAGCAGGGTCTATATATCAGACACTTCGCATGGTAGATATGGCCCAGATGAGTATAACTCGCCGTTTGATATACCGGTAGCAAGGCTCTTATTTTTTAAACATGTCATTATAGAAGATAATGTTTGGCTTGGAGAAGGTGTTTGTGTGCTGCCAGGCGTCACAATAGGTTTCGGAGCCATTATTGGCGCAAATGCGGTAGTAACAAAAAATGTTCCCGCTATGAGTATAGCAGTTGGCGCCCCGGCCAAAGTGATAAAAAAGTTTGATGAGGATACTGGAAGGTGGGAAAAAGTTTAAGTAATGCATAGATATTTAGATAACATCATATTTTATTTGCAGCGGTCGGGTGGTGGTTCGGTATATTGGGGCGAACTAGTAAAACGGCTTAATGGCCTACAGGATGTAAGTTTTATAAATCCAGATACATCAACTTCAAATATAATTTCAAATAGCCTTAAGTTATCGCCGGTCATAATCGAGAAGCTTCCGCTTAAATTATTACGTTATTCACCTATAATCGTTAATTTAAAGGATGAAGGTATATTACATTCATCATATTATCGCTACACTAGGCAAAAAAACATTACCAACATTACCACCGTTCATGATTTTACTTATGAAAAGTTTGGTAAAGGTATTGCTGTGGCGGTTCACCACAGGCAAAAAGGGCTTGCTATTAAGCATTCAAAAAAAATAATATGCATATCCAATAGTACGAAGAACGATCTGCTTACTTATTTCCCGCACTTGTTAGCAGGCAAAGAAATTTCGGTTATTTATAATGGTGTATCAGATATATTTTCAGTTATAGATGTAAAAGAGAGCCTTAAGCAAAAACTTCGACTATCTGATAGCTACGCTCATGTTTTATATATCGGGCATAGAACGCAGTACAAAAACTTTGACTTTGCTATAGAAGTGGTAAACAGCCTGCCGATAAACTACAAATTGCTGATAGTTGGTAATCCATTAAATTCATCGGAGCAGAAGGCATTGGATAGTAAGTTAAAAGATAGATACGTCTTTCTGGGAAATGTTTCAAACGATGAATTAAATGAGATTTATAACATTGCGCATTGCTTGTTATATCCGTCGAGCTATGAGGGATTTGGCATACCGATAATTGAAGCGTTTAAAACTAAGTGTCCCGTAGTGGCCCAAGATATACCGGTTATTAGAGAGGTCGCCAATAATGCCGCATTATTAAATAATGGATTAAACGTAAAGGATTTTGGCAGGGCAATTATGTCGTTGGAAAAGGATAGCGTAAAAGAGGTATTAATACAGGAAGGAATTGTCATAGCATCAAGGTTCTCGTGGGACAAATGTGTACAAGAGACACTCGATTTTTCAAATATATAATATGAAAATTTTAATTACGGGAGGCGCTGGGTTCATCGGGTCTAATTTGGCTTTGAAACTGATCGATTTAGGTCATGATATTACCGCATTGGATAACCTTTCACCTCAGATACACGGCGATGAACCAGAAACGGGTTCACCATTATTTATTAGCATAAAAGATAAAGTAACTTTTATCCACGGAACCGTTACGTCAGAAGCAGACTGGAAAAAGGCACTGGATGGGCAGGATATAGTTGTGCATTTGGCAGCAGAAACTGGTACTGGTCAGTCTATGTATGAAATTAAAAAGTATGTTGATGTTAATATTGCCGGCACAGCCATATTACTTGATATTTTAACAAACCAAAAGCATACTGTAAAAAAGGTAGTACTAGCATCCTCTCGTTCTATATATGGCGAAGGGAAATACCAGTTAAAAGATGGCGGCATCGTATATCCGGGCCAGCGTTCTGCCTTAGATATGGATAAGGGGGATTTTGAGATTAAATATAATGGCGAAAATGTGTTACTAATGCCTACAGATGAGGGTTCAAAGATTCATCCTTCATCTGTGTATGGTATAACCAAGCAAAATCAGGAGCAAATGATCATGACAGTGTGCCAGTCAATAGGCGTTGCTGCGGTCGCGTTCAGATACCAGAATGTTTATGGCCCGGGGCAATCTTTAAAAAATCCTTATACCGGGATTTTATCCATCTTTTCCACACAAATAAAAAATAACAACGGCATCAATATTTTTGAGGACGGAAAAGAAAGCCGCGATTTTGTGTATATAGATGATGTAGTTAATGCAACTATTTTAGGTATAGAGAAAAACGAAGCCGATAATGAAGTGTTTAACGTTGGTATGGGCATCCCTGTAGATGTACTTACGGTTGCCGATACTTTGGTAAGGAACTACAAAACAAACACGCCTTTATCTGTTTCCGGTAATTACAGATTGGGAGATATCAGGCATAATTATGCAGATATAAGCAAGATCAAATCAAAGCTGGGTTTTGAGCCAATGTTTACTTTCGAAAAAGGTATCGAGCGATTTACAAACTGGGTAAACGCTCAGGCTATAGAAGAGGATAATTACCAACGATCTATTGACGAGATGAGAGCGAAAGGTTTGTATAAGTAATATGAAGGATTTACAAAATGAATCTGTATTGTTATTTTGTCCTAAATTCTTCTCGTACGAGTTAGAGATCAAGAGAGCTTTGGAAAAACTTGGGGCTAATGTAGTTTGGTATGATGATAGGCCCGGGAATGATTTCCTGTCGAAAGGTTTGATCAGGATTAATAAGAAATTTCTCAAAAGCAAGATTGAAAAATACTATCAGAAAATCCTGAAGGATTTAGGCAAACAGCATATCGATTACTTATTTTTTGTAAATCCGGAAGCAATATCAAAAACTATTCTCAAAGATTTTCGTGAAGCATTTCCAAATGCTAAATGTATTCTTTACATGTGGGACTCTTTTGATAACAGAAGGCAAAATGTAGAGCTATTACCTTTATTTGATGATAAATTTACATTTGATTTTAACGATGCCGAAAAGTATAAGTTAAAACTAAGGGCTTTATTTTATACTGACGTTTATAAAAGGGATAAGAAAAAGGATGTCGATAAATATGATATATTGTTTATTGGTACTGCCCATACTGATAGATATCATTTGGTTAAAACTGCCACTAAAGGCATACTACCTCATAGAAAGAAAATGTATTTTTATTTAAGCAGCAAGGTTTTATATTATACAAAAAAAGCCTTCGTTAAAACCTTTAAAAATGTTAGCTACTCTGACATATCCTTCAAAGCGCTCAATCATACTGATATCGCAAAACTGATGTCAGAAACCAAAGCAGTGTTAGATATTAATCATCCTAAGCAAACGGGGTTAACAATGCGAACTTTGGAAACATTAGGAGCTGGCAGAAAGCTTATTACCCTTAACCAGGAAGTTATGAAATATGACTTTTATGATCCACAAAACATTTTAGTAATAGATAGGCAAAACCTTGAAATAAGCCTAGATTTTTTAAACAACGAAGTTACAGACCTGCCCTCAGAAATATTATACAAATATAGTATAGAGGGTTGGATTAAAGAAATATTTGATATTTTATGATCTTATTGACGGGGGCTAATGGGTTCTTAGGCAGTATTATTAAATCAAAACTTAATAATCAGCCAGTAATTACGCTGGGCAGAAGTGCTAAGATGGATATAATTTGTGATCTACAAACAGACAAGCCTGTATTGCCAGCCATAAACTTAGTAGTTCATGCTGCCGGTAAAGCTCACTTTGTACCAAGAACACAAGCTGACAAACAAGATTTCTTCGCTGTAAATGTTACTGGTACCCAAAATTTACTTAATGGATTAGAAACTGCCCTGCAATTGCCTCAGTATATTGTTTTTATAAGCTCAGTAGCGGTTTATGGAGTTGAAACAGGTCGCCTGATAGCCGAGGATGCTCCCTTGTTGGCAGAGGATCCTTATGGAATGAGTAAAATACAGGCAGAGAAAATAGTTGAAGATTGGTGTGTAAAAAATGGTGTAATTTGTACAATACTCAGATTGCCTTTATTAGCAGGTGCTAATCCTCCTGGAAACTTAAGGGCAATGATAAAAGGTATAGAAAAAGGTTACTATTTCAATATAGCAGGTGGAAAAGCGAAAAAAAGTATAGTATTGGCGGAAGACGTAGCTAAGATGATTCCGGTAATAGCCAAAATTGGAGGTACTTACAATTTGACGGATCGTTTTCATCCCAGCTTTTACGAGCTTTCTGGTAAAATTGCAAAACAATTGCTTAAGGCAAAACCAGCAAGCATTCCATTATTTGCGGCAAAAATAATAGCGTTACTGGGAGATCTAATAGGAGACCAAGCCCCTATTAACTCTCGAAAATTAAATAAAATTATATCTGATCTAACTTTTGATGATAGTAAAGCAGTTAAAACTTTCGAGTGGAACCCAACCCCCGTTTTAGATCGATTTCGGATAAAATAGCTCTTTCAAATAACTGGTAATTATTCCTAATCGTCTTTTTTTATAGTTCTTTTCATCCGGGAAAAGAGCAGCATCTATAACGAACGTAAAATGGCTAAATTTACATGTGCCTCTTATACCTCCGCACTAGTCCGCTTGTAATCAAGTTAACCGCATTTTCCAGCTCTTGTGATGAGTTATAGAGTTACTCCATCAGTGTGCTCAGTTCGTCAGATGGGTTGGGGTATTCTTTGATCATACGGGCCAAGGCCAGGATGTTGGAGAGAGGGCGTCTTACCTCGTAAGAATTAATCCAGGTAACTTCTTCCAATTGTTTCATTGCGGCTCACCAATTCCTGTTTATACCGTTTTTGCTTATCAATGTCCTGCATAGCGCCAATGAGGCGGATTGGTTCACCGGCCTTGTTAAAAACCGAAAGGCCGTGGTCTCTTATATGTTTTATAGTCCCGTCTGCGCATCTAAATCGATATTCTAGTATCCAGTCTTTTTGTTTGCTGGATATAACATCCGCATATGGCCGGTTTTCTTCAGGGGAACCATAAATTTCTTCGAAGCCCTGCATCCAAGTAATTTTGTTTTCCAGCAGGGTCATAATCCCCAATTACATCATTTGTTGCCTGGTTTTCGGCTTTGTATAAATGCAGTGATTCACCAATGCGTGTCTCGTTTTAATGTTCTAATCAATATCCGTAATCATCACCAGCACCGCATCACGCTTTATTAATGGAATGTCGTGGGAATTTAACCTTACATAAAATTTCTCGCCATTCTTTTTCTGATGCAATGATTTGCCTGATTCGTCGGGTTCTTTTTCATTTCCTACATATCTCTTAAAAGATTCGTGGTATTCTTCGAGGCTTATATCAAGGGCTGTCATTTTTAAGAACCCTTTCTCGGTCTAGCCATTAAGTTTAACCATGGCCTTGTTTACATTTAATATTTTTAAACTGCCTTTGGTCATAATATAAATGGCGAGCGGGCTGCTATTAAACAGGTTTTCGTAACTCGATGTTGCCGTGCGTACACTTTTAATGTAAAACCAGACCGACAGCCCAAATAGGAACGCGATAATGGTTAACAATAATAAGTTCTTTCGAGAGAGGTTTGACGAAGCATGTTGTACCCTAAAATAGTAAGCATGGCCACTAATGAATTAGGAGATCTTAAAGTACACGAAAATTAACCGACGATCAACCTGTTTTTGTAATCTTTTGTCCAGTAAATGAGGGAGTTTTAGAAACTATAAAAAAAACCTTTTAAGGTACGGGCAATAATCCTATATTTGCACCTCCTTAATCGGAAACGATTAGATGATTCCGTAGCTCAGCTGGTAGAGCATTACACTTTTAATGTAGTGGTCCTGGGTTCGAATCCCAGCGGGATCACAGGAAAACAGAAAGCCTTAAGTCGAAAGATTTAAGGCTTTTTTGTTTTAGCCGCATAGGATTTCCGCCTTATCTCACCTTAATATTATTCAACACCGCAATGCATTCAATAGAAAACAATATGCCGCCCGGAAATGGCATTACCTGCGGTGCGCTGCGTGCAGGAGGCGAATCTGGGAAAAATTCACTGTAGTATTTATTGATAATGTTAAAAGTTGGGTCTTCGCCGCTAACCATAAAAACCGTGGTTTTTATTACGTTTGTTATACTGCTTCCGGCTTCCTCCAAAATTGTGCTGATATTGATAAACGCCTGTTTTACTTGCGACTCATAACCGCCCTCTATTAATTTACCAGTTGCAGGATCTACTCCTGTAGTGCCCGAAACAAATACGAAATCGCCTGCTATTACCGCTTGAGGAAAAACTGTGTTACTGCGTGGAACTTTGAGGGTGTTAAAGTTGTTAACTTTCATATTGTTAAGTGATTATGGTTTCTATATCAAATATAAAATATCTGTAACCGAAAAGCATAATCTTCTGGACAGCTGGTTTCGCCGGGTTTTGGTTATTTTTGCCCCCTCACATTTTTCTAACAGATCAACATAAATCTAATACCAATGTTAAATGCGCCATTATATTAAAAGAAGGTATCATAGTGCCAAAAGGATAGTGTACACCGAAACGCTAATTGATTTTAGGGAACACATATGGACTTTTATAGGGGCATTTTCGGGAATTGGTCTGATAGGGTTTTTAAACAGCTATTATTTACCAGGTGAGGCGAATATATTTTTAATCGGTTCTTTCGGAGCCTCGTCTGTGTTGATTTACGGTATCATTAATAGTCCGTTGGCGCAACCACGGAATTTAATAGGAGGGCATGTAATATCGGCATTTATAGGTGTGCTGACGTATAAAGTTGTTCCCGGCCCACCTTGGCTTTCAAGCGCACTGGCCGTTTCACTTTCTATTGTAATGATGCAAATTACCCAAACACTGCATCCTCCGGGTGGGGCAACCGCGCTCATTGCTACTTTACCGTCGGCCAAAATACAGTCGCTTGGGTTTTTATATGTACTTAGCCCCGTATTTAGCGGGGTAATGATATTATTGTTAGTGGCTATTGTTTGTAATAACGCCACTTCTCATCGTAGTTATCCTAAAAATAAGCATTGGTATAAGGTTTGGAAACGGAAGTATTAAACCGATTTTCACGAAGGGGCGCAAGCCTTAGTTTGACGATCTTCTGGTTTTTTAAACGGAACAATTGCTGGTTGCTTTTCCATATCGGCTCCAAAAAATAATTTAAAAAAATATTGCGTAACCCAGAAGTTACGTATATATTTGAGTAACTCAAAAGTTACCTATTATGACACAAGTTATCAGACATCAGTTTTTGTTCCCGCATCCGCCACAGGCCGTATGGGAATATCTAACCAAGCCCGAGTTGATGCAGCTTTGGCTTATGCGGAATGATTTTCAACCCATCGTAGGGTTCGACTTTCAATTTCGGACTAACCCCATACCGAGCCTTGATTTCGACGGTATTTTTTATTGTAAGGTATTAGAGATAGAACCATTCGAAAAGCTCTCTTATTCGTGGAAGAGCGGACCGGGTGATGGTGAGATTACGCTCGAGTCTGTAGTGGAGTGGAAGTTAGAAGCGACTGAAAAAGGGACTACGCTTTTCTTAGAGCACAGTGGTTTTGCCCGTCCTGAGAATCTGGTATTCTACAATGGCCTTGCCGATGGTTGGATCAAGAACTTACAGAAAATGGCTAATCACTTAAATACCGAAAAAGATGCCAACGCCAACGCTTGATGCTTTCCAGGTAATTGCAGACCCGAGCCGGAGAAGGATGTTGATGCTGCTATGCGACGACCGGATGACTATCAATAACCTGGCAGATAATTTCGATATGAGCCGCCCCGCCGTATCAAAGCACATTAAAATACTGCACACTGCTGGTTTTATTGGTATTGAAGACGTCGGCCGCGAACGTTATTGCACGTTGAAAAAAGATGGCTTTGAAGAACTGCAACGCTGGCTCACCTACTTCGACGCCTTCTGGGCATCGAAACTGAAAAAGCTGGAATCTTTATTAAACAACAAATTACCCAACTGAAAAATAGACAGATGACAACACCTGATTTTAATCTTACTTTTTCGGTAGATCAAACTCCTGAACAAGTGTTTAACGCCGTTACCAATGTTAGGGGATGGTGGTCCGAAAGGATTGATGGCGGCACAGCTAAACTTAACGACGAGTTTACCTATCAACGCTGGGAACTGCATAAGTGTACCATGAAGTTAATAGAAGTAATACCCAATCAAAAAGTAGTTTGGTTGGTACTCGATAACTATTTTAGTTTCACAGAGGATAAAACCGAGTGGATAGGTAATAAAATTGAGTTCGACATCTCCGAAAAAGATGGCAAAACACAACTCCATTTTACCCAATGGGGCCTGGTGCCGGCGTATGAATGCTATGATATTTGCTTTGAAGCCTGGACCGGTTACCTTAAAGGAAGCCTTTACGATTTGATTACCACGGGTAAAGGTGAACCTAACCCTTTAGAAGAATAATAGTATGGTTTACGCATTTTAAAAGGCCTTCTGTAATTGTTGAAGGCCTTTTCTGGTATATCAGGTTTTCTGCATTTATTGACAATTGTCAACTATCGGTTCTTTTTCTGCATTTATATTTGTGTTACTATGTCGATGAAAGCACAAGCAATTGATAATCAAACCACTGGACAGGGTGTTGAGCCACTCTGGGTAATTGGAAGTATTCTTTTATCGGGTTTAAGCTGGTATTTTTCAATTGGCTTAAACGGTAACTTCTGGTTGCTGTTTTGGCTGGCACCAGTACCTGTTTTATTGGTCTCATTAAAATCGAATGGAAAGGTAGCTTTCTTTGCTGCATTCGTTGCTTATCTAATTGGTCGCCTAAGTTGGTATGCCTATCTGGAACGGGTGGCTACCACTATCCCGGCAATTATATTCACCCTTTTATTACCCCTCATATTTGCCTTAATAGTATGCCTTGCAAGGTGGTGTGTGCTAAGGTTGAATGCCTGGTATAGCGTGTTTGCATTCCCCGCCATTTTTACAGTGTTCGAATATTTGTTTATGCAGTCGTCGCCTCACGGCACTGCGGCAAGCGTTGCCTACACACAGATGAATTGCGTACCGTTGATACAGATCGCATCCGTAACAGGTATTCTTGGTATTACGTTTATGGCGCTTTTTATCCCCTCGGCTATCACACTTGTCTGGCTTTATCGGCGCGAAAGAACTATTTATAAAAGAATTTTGCTTGTATCGGCAGTGTTAATAGGAGGGGTGTTCTTATTTGGCTTTATCAGGTCAACTAAACAAACTTCGTCTGATAATGTACCGGTTGGCTTGGTTGTTTTAGATGAAAAAGCGCACAGCAATTCGGACAACCCAGGGTATCAACGGGAAAAGCAAGTGGCACTGGCCTACGAAAAGCAAATAGACGTACTCGCTGCAAAAGGTGTTAAACTGATATTGTTGCCAGAACGTTCAATTGGTATAAACCCGGTTTGGGCCGATAGTTTGCAAAGCATTTTAAGTGCAGCAGCTAAAAGGAATCATGTTTATATCATTGTGGGGTATACTGACAAGGGTAAGGATCGGGAACGTAACTCGGCAATGGTTTTCGATGCTAATGGAAATATTCAGGTTAATTACAATAAAAAGTATTTAGTGCCGGTACTCGAGTCGCAATTTGCGTCGGGTAATAAAATCGGTCTGTTCGGGTTCAATGGCTCGCGCCTTGGAGTTGCTATTTGTAAGGATTTGGATTTTCCAGATTATATCAGACAATATGGCGAAGCGGCCCCGAAAGTGTTATTCGTTCCGGCCTGGGATTTTGTGGTGGACGATTGGCTACACTCGCGCATGGCAATTTTGCGAAGTGTAGAAAATGGCTTTGCCCAGGTAAGGTGTGCCCGACGAGGTAGATTGACTATTAACGACGCTTACGGCAGAGTAACGTTTGAAAGCAGTTCGGCAAATGATAAAGCCGCTAGTCTGATTGGTGCTGTTCCGCTCAAAAGTGGCCCCACGTTTTATACGCGGTATGGTGACTGGTTCGGAAAATTAAATGTGATTGCAGTTGTTGTAATGGTCGCCGTAGGATTTGCAAAATCGAGAGCCGGAAAAGATAAAAGCCGTCAGCCACAAACGGAGACTGCGTAAATTAAAAAAGCCTTCAAAGATCATAAACATTGAAGGCTTTTGGATTTCTCAACTATGCATCTTTTAAAAAGCAGATGCAAATTCTTTGGCAAAGTCTTCTATTTTTACTTTGCCCATCGATGCTGGGTTATGTGCTTCGTAATCTTTATAAAGTATCCCGCTGTGCATACTGGCGCCCATTTCAACAAAGTTTGGAATTACATGTGCCGGTACGCCGCTTTTTTCCATACCATCCGCCATCTGCTCATTGGTAAAGGCGAGCCATTTTAAATCGGGCTTACCGATAGCCTTGCCTATAATTTGGGCAGTTTCATTGGCTGTACGTACATCGCTCACAACATACCTCATCTTTTGGCCAGGACTAGCTTGCAGCTCTTCAGCTGCGGCTAGAGAAATATCTGTTGGATGCACCATTACCATTTTGTCGTCGCCACCATAGTTTGTGCCGATAATCCCCATGCCTTTAATCATATCGGTAAAGCCATACAAATTAAGGTAGAAATAACCTGGGCGAAGGTGGGTAAGGTTTACATCGTTCAATTCATTCAATATCCCCTCTACATCATGCGAGCCAAGTATAAAGCCTGTTCCCTTATCTAAGTCGGCGCCTATGCTACTGAGGTGTACCACGCGCTTTACGCCCGAAGCTTTAACGGCCTGCGCATAAGCATTGCCAATCTCGCGATAATATGCTCTAGAATCCGACACACCTAAATTTGGCGGCACCATAGCATAAACGGCATCTGCTCCGGTAAATGTAGCCGTAAGAAAATCAGCATCGTTGAGAGAACCGATGGCTGCAGTTGCGCCGAGTGTCTCAATATCCTTTTGTTTTTCTGCCTTACTGCTTATCACCGTAATGTTATGGCCTTTTTGTATCAGCTCTTCGGCCAGCGGCTTGCTAATGTTTCCTAGTGAACCTGTTACTATAATTTTCATGAGTGTTGGTTTTGTAATGCAACAAAGATCCGTGCCTCAAAGTTTACTACTGCGGCCTTTTCTGTTTAATCAATAGGAGTTTTTAGCAAATTAAAAAAGCTCATAGAACGTTGGTTATATGAGCTTTTCTCGACACCCAACTGAGACCAACTCAGCCAATAAGTTCATGTATCCTGTGCCTTGCCTGATTAATTTTGAAGGCGAAGAAGCAATAAGTAATTCCTTCGGCTATAAATGAAATGCCAATAAGCGAGATTAGAAATGCCACCGCAAAAGCGGGCTTTATCAAAATGCCTATGCCTATCAACAGGGTAATAATGCCGCCGGTAATGATCGCTTTTGAGCCGTTAACGTGTAGGTGACTTTCGTCGATACCCACACTAATTAACATGCCGCCAGCGTATAAGATATAAAAGCCAAGTATGTAGGGCAACACAACCATAGTTGTAGCAGGTGCGTTAACAAGTATTACACCAAGTATTAATGATACGAAACCGGCTACCAGATTCCAACCCCAACCGGTGAGGCTATCCCTATTGCTGATTGCAAATGCTACTTTTAAAATACCCCCTATTAAAATTGTAAAACCAAAAAAGGTGGCGAATGTGAGATAAGTTGATATGGGATAGGCTACGGTAATTACTCCCACCAAAATAAAGATAATGCCGGCAATTAATAATAACCACCAGTTTTGGGTACTGCGTTCGAGTTCGCTGATTAGCTTCTTAGCCATAATGAATCGGATTGAGTAAGGTTAATATTTAGTTAAATGCGAGAGGTTGAAAAGACCATCCATTTTGTCATATCCTTTTGTAATTGCTCACCTAAATTTACGGTAAAATTTAGTGCGTAGCGTGTTCATTATGTTTCAGTTTGTAAACTGCAACTTGTTGATAGCCTGTATTTCGCTTGGTTAATAAAAGTACTTGTACACTTGTATGTGCTTCAATCGATAATTAGAGAAGTGCATCGAAGGTCTATATTATTTCATCTAACAAAAGCGTATTAAGATGTTGTACAAAAAGTTAAAAAGTATAACAGTGCCCCTGTTAATAGGTACGCTGTTAATGGTTTGTAGCGGAGCGATGGCGCAAACCGCCGCAGTAACTAAAATTGCAACCGTTATGACGGATAGCCTCGGCTACCTGCATTTAACAGATCAGCAGAAGACGAGCGCCCTGGCCCTGAATAAAACTGCAGCGACTTCGCTTATTGCAACGGGTAAAAAGGCTAAAGCGGATACCAGTTTCCGCGGCAAGGCTCTAGCTAAAGAAGTGGTGGGTATTATGAAACAACGTAATGCAGGATTGAAGCCACTGTTAACTCCTGATCAACAGAAATTATTTCAGGAGCACAGGATGGCGCAAATAGTTGATCTGCAAACCAAGGTGATGACCGCACAGCTAAGCCTCACCGATGCACAGGTGCCGCAGGTTTACGCCATTAATCAAAAAGCTACGGCTGAAATGATGAGCGATATGGGTAAAATGAAGCAAGCCAACAGAAAGATGGCCAAGATGAAGGCTGGCAAAGCGCTAAAGAGCGATTCGAAGGATAAAAGCGAGGCTTTGAAAAAGGTGCTAACCCCCGATCAGTATGCGATATACGAGAAACATCAGGAAGAAATGAAAGCAGCTATAAAAGAGAAGATGCAGGAGAAAAAGGCCCAGAAAGGATAGTAATAAACCACAACCGACCCACGATTCGCTAACGCCTCTTTTTAAATTAGAAAGGGGCGTTAGTATTTAGTTTGTTTTAATACTGATGGTAAACTCCCTGAATTTTAGCATATTTAAGTACTAAATTCTTACTATGGGTGCATTTGACCATATAAAAACCATACTGGGTATCATTTTAGGTTTAAGTATTACCCATCTGTTAAAAGGCATCATCAAATTTGTACAGCATCCCAAACTAACCAAGCCCTATTGGGTGCACTTAATTTGGTGTGTTTATGTGTTGCTGCTTATTATGCACTTTTGGTGGTGGGAGTCGCACCTGCGTTTAATTACCCATTGGAATTTTGAGTTGTATTTCTTCCTCTTCTTCTATATATCAGTGTATTACTTTGTGTGTTCACTGCTATTGCCCGATCATCTCGAAGAATATAAGAGTTATTTTACCTATTACTACTCGCGCCGTAAATGGATATTCGGGGCACTCGGTTTAACCTACATGCTCGATTTTATCGACACCCTGGTTAAAGGCAAGGCTTATTACCTAACCCATTACGATTGGGAGTATCCCGCGCGCAACATTAGCCACATTATACTTTGTATATGCTTAATGTATAGCACCAACAGAAAATTCCACGCCGTATTGGCTGTAGCTTTCTTTGTGTACGAGCTTACTTATATTTACCGTTTGTTCTTATATTATTAGGCGAATGCTTAAGCAGTGGCTACCAGTTTGCTGGTGCTTCTGTAAACATATTCGTTAAAAATATGGCGGCGGGCAAAGCGTCCCGGAGAGTCTGAATTAATGAATTTGATATAGGCTGCTCGTGGCACATCAAAGTACTCGTAGGTATTACCGTCGGTAAAGTTGATGGTTAGGGTTTGTTGCTTATATTCAAAATCAGCAATGCCAGAGGTAGTGGTAGTAAGGGTGTAGTCAGCCAGTGTTTGCTCTAATGTTTCGGGGGCAATGCTTACCAAAAAGTGGTATGCTTCGATAATGGTTTTGCTCTTTTCTTCAGCTTCGATTTTGCTTTCGTCCTGAAATTTATCCGGGTGCCAGGTTTTCATCAGGCTGCGGTAAACCGATTTTAATTCCTGCAATTCTGCATCAGCGGTTACGCCCAAAAGCTTTCTGTAGTCGACAATTTTTTTCATGATCTCTAATCCGTATTTGTTTTATTGTCGATAAAGAACTAAGCAGGCTGCTTCCCCTCCAAAGAGCAATTTTTTTGCAAAGGTACAGATTTATAAGCAATTAACCTCATGGTTTTCAGAAATGGTTGAGTGAAAGCAGCCTGGCTTAAATTAAATTGTATGCTAATTGTATTTTGGCTATCATCGCATCACGCTATTTAACACCTATACAAATGAATCAGAATATCGAAGATCTGTACCATATTGCAGGGAAACCCGTACGAAATATTATCGGCCTCATGTCGGGCACTTCTTTTGATGGTTTGGATATAGCGCTGTGCAGATTTAGCGGTAGCGGCGCAGATACGCAGGTTAAAGTGCTGCATTTTACTACTAAAGATTACACAGCAGATTTTAAAGAAGAGCTCAAGTCAATCTTCGCGAAACGTACTGCCGACCTGGAGCGAATTACATTGTTAAACGCCTTCATCGGATCGTACTATGCCGAACTGATATTGCAGTGCCTGAACGAATGGGGTATGTCTGTGACGGAAGTAGATGCTATCGCCAGCCACGGACAAACTATTTTCCACGCGCCCAAACGCTTGCACGGATTAGCCCACTACGGCAATGCAACCCTGCAAATAGGGGATGCCGATCATTTGGCGGTTAAAACCGGAATAATCACGTTGAGTGATTTTCGGCAGAAACACATAGCTGCTGGCGGTGAAGGCGCACCACTCGCACTTTATGGCGATTACCTGATGTTTGCCGACAAACAAGAAAACCGCATTATGCTAAACGTAGGTGGTATAGCCAACTTTACATACTTACCTGCGAGTACCGCCGAAGGCCTCTTTTCTACCGATGTTGGCCCGGGCAATACGCTGATGGACCAGTTTATCCAATTACATTACCCCGGCAAATACTATGATAAAAATGCGGAAGTAGCATCTAAAGGAACTGTAAATGATGCTTTGCTTGCTGCGTTATTGGACGACGATTTCTTCGAAGCTCCCTTCCCGAAAACCACTGGACCGGAGCTGTTTGGCCTGACTTACCTGCAAAAAGCTATCGACAAATCTGGTCAATATCATCTAAGCGATGAGGATATAATGGCCACATTGGCCAAGTTTTCGGCACAGGGCATTATTGATGCCATTGCACGTTGCACCCAGAGTGATCAATCATATCAAATTTATATCAGCGGTGGCGGAATGTATAATCCCGTACTGGTAAAATATATCGAAGATTATGCTGGTAAGCCTATAAAGTCAACAACTGACTTGGGTATCCATCCCGATGCTAAAGAAGCCGTATTATTCGCGCTTTTAGCTAATGAAGCATTGGCGGGAGGTAAGACTGATTTTGGAGATAATGAGAATTTACCTTCGGTAAGTATGGGAAAGGTTAGTTTCCCGAAGTAGTTCGTCGAGTTGTGTCGTTCTAAAACCACTCGTTCTAAAATCATGTTCTTGCGAGGTACGAAGCACCCTTGTAGCTATACATATCGAAGAAACATACCACGAGTTTGCCGCGCTATCGCTCGCAATGACATATTGGGCCTATGCTAACGCGTCAAACAAAACCTCTACTGGATGCAGGGCAATTCGCTTTGTACCATCCTTGATCTGATGGCGGCAGCTAGTGCCTGCGGCGGCAATAATGGTTGTGTCCGGTGCCTTTTTTACGGCAGGGAACAATACCAGGCTGCCGATTTTCATTGATACATCGTAGTGTTCTGTTTCGTAGCCGAATGAGCCTGCCATACCACAACATCCGGAAGGAATTACTTCTACCTTATAGTTCTCTGGGAAGCTAAGAACTTCGCTGGAGATGCTCATAGATGATAAGGCCTTTTGGTGGCAATGCCCATGTACGGATATTTGCTTATTGGCCTGCGAGAAGCTTTCTTTACTGATATGGCCTTGCGCGGCTTCCGCATGAAACCATTCTTCGAACAGGTAAACGTGTTTACTCAGTTCACGGGCGTCAGCTTTAAGCTCATCTTTCACTAATGCCGGATATTCATCGCGGAATGATAATATCGCCGAAGGTTCAATCCCGATTAAAGGGGTTTCGGCAGTGATCACATCCTTTAGTTTATCAACATTGGTTTCGGCAAGCGTTTTAGCCTGATCGAGCATCCCTTTGGACAGGAGGGCCCGGCCGCTATCTGCATGATCGGGTATAATAACCTGGTAGCCCAGTTTTTCTAATAATAAAATAGCCTTTTTACCTACTTCGGCATCGTTATAATTGGTAAACTCGTCGCAAAAAAGGTATACTGTTTTTGATGATTCACAATACGTTTTCTCCCTCAATTTATACCAACTTTTTAACGTTTGCTTGGCCAACTCGGGTAATGACCGGTCAGGGTGAAAGCCCGAAAATTTATTAATCGCCTTGCGGAGCAACGGCGTATTTATTGCGCTGTTATATAAAGAGGGCACGCCTGAGGCCAGTTTCATGCTGCTGCTGAAATTGCCAATTAGCCTTGACCGTAACGGGACACCATTCTCCTTTTGGTAATGATATAAAAACTCAGCGCGTAGCTTAGTCATATCAACCGATGACGGGCATTCTATTTTGCAACCTTTGCAGGCTAGGCATAAATCTAATACCTCTTTTACTTCGTCGGCGGCTTTGCCTTTGCCCAGGGCTTTTGGGGCTTCGTTCAGATATTGACGCAGGATGTTAGCACGCGCGCGGGTAGTGTCTTTTTCATTTCGTGTAGCCATATAGCTGGGGCACATGGTGCCGCCGGTAACTTCGGTTTTCCGGCAATCGCCAGAGCCACTGCATTTTTCGGTGAGGCGCAGCATGCCTTCATCGGCAATAAAATCGAAAAGGGTTTGGGCTTCCTGCTTGCTTTGGTCGGGTTCAAAACGCAGGTTATCCAGCATGCCGGGTGTACCCGTAATCTTGCCTTTGTTAAAAACTCCTGCCGGATCGAATATGAGTTTTACCTGTTTAAACAACTCGTAAACCCGCTCGCCCATTACATAGCTAATGTATTGTCCACGAAGGCGACCGTCGCCATGCTCGCCAGATAGTGAGCCACGGTATTTTTTTACCAACGTTGCTGTCTCCGCTAATATATGTTGAAAGAGTTTTTGTCCTTCGGCAGTCTTCAGGTTTACCATCGGTTCCACGTGCAGCTCACCAGCGCCCGCGTGCGCATAGGCAGAGTAGGGCACATCGAGGCTGTGTAGTAATTCTTCGAGATCGTGGATATAATTTGGCAGATCCTCAACGGCCACCGCACAGTCTTCAATCAGGTTTACGGGCTGAACGTCGCCTTTAAGGTTTCTTAATAAACCTAAGCCGGCCTTGCGTAAGTCCCAGGCTTTTTTTGTATCATCGCCTGTAAGTATGGGGTACGCAAAGCCCAATCCTGCTTCTTTTAAAGCGTCAATTAATGTATTGCATTTATTAAATAACTCATCTTCTGTAGCACAGAAGAACTCTACTAGTAGCAATGCTTCGGGAGCGCCTTCTAAAAAGAAACGGTTGACTGCCTGCCCTGGATTTTTAATCGCCTGCTCTAATATTACATGGTCAACCAATTCAGATGCCGCACAGCCAGAGTTTACCGCGATAAGGTTGGCACGTAAAGATTCCTGCAAGGTTGTGCAATGCACAGCTACTACACCAACTTCAGCTGGGGGTAAGTCTAACAGTTTCAGTTTAGCCTCAGTTACCACGCAAAGCGTGCCTTCCGAACCGGCAATGATTGTGCTGAGGTTGATATTACCATTTTGCAAAACCATATTCAGCAGGCTATCCAGTGCATAGCCGCTATTACGCCTGGTTACTTCTTTTTTCGGGAAGTTTTTAACGATATCGTTCTGATTATTATCCAGCTCGACCAAGGCCAATGTTTTATTATAGATACGGCCTTCGAGACCATTGGATGTTCTCTTTTGGGTAATCTGCTCGGGAGTCATCTCGCCAAAAATTACTTCACTGGCATCTGATAGCAGGGCGGTAACTTCTAACAAATTATCACGTGTAGCCCCCCATATCATAGAGTGGAGTCCACAAGAGTTATTCCCGATCATCCCGCCAATCATGGCGCGGCTCGAGGTAGAGGTTTCGGGCCCGAACATCAATCCAAATGGTTTTAGGTAGGCATTCAGATCGTCGCGGATAACGCCGGGTTGTACGCGCACCCATTTTTCTTCTACATTAAGTTCTATTACCGAACGCATGTATTTAGAAATATCAACCACTACACCATTGCCCACAACCTGTCCGGCCAATGAGGTGCCGGCAGCGCGAGGGATCAGTGTTAACGAATAACGGTTGGCGAAAATGATAAGGTGCTTAATATCTTCGGCGGTGCGCGGCAGTGCCACGGCAAGTGGTAACTCCTGATAAACAGAAGCATCCGTTGCATAAACAGTCTTCACACTTTCATGCAATGTGCTGTCGTCGTAGTACAACTCGCCCGAAAAATATTTTGCTAACCCCTTAAAATCAAATGCCTTCCAATTCATTTTTATGTCCTATCAGATCGATGTACCCTGCATTATGGTATAGTAAAACACATAGCGATGCCGGATTGTGCGTATTTTGGTTCAAATATGGTAAAAAAACGAAGAGCTATAATCGCTTTTGCCGATCAATGCTATTCATTTGGTAAAAATACTACTACTAATAATGTAGGTTGATGCCTGCGGTCAAATTATAGCCATGTCGGTAAGCGCCGTTCATTTGGGTATCATTAGTTTGGCCATTTGCGAGATAGAGCCTATCAGTTCCATTTCCCGTCTCCCAATTAAAATAACTGCCACCTAAATTTACGGCTAAAAAGTGTGTGAAGTGGTACGTAATAAAAGCGTTGGCATCAATTCCATAACCATTAGCTGTATGTGTATAACTAACAGGGTGACTAAATTGTGTGATGAGATTCCAGTCAGCCGCAGCTTTATAATCGGCTTGAGTGTACTGCGCTGCAGCATCTAGACTTAATTCCGGGCTAATGTGCCATTGCGCATCCAGCTTTATATAAGGGCCTTTCCATTTAGTGGCATAAGTGCTGTTCAGGTTTCGGTACAGACCGCTTAGATCAAGCAAATATAAAAACTGACGGCTTTGTGCGTAACCGGCTTCGGGGCGAAGTGAGAGTTTGCTATGCTTAAATAACTGATAAGCCAAACCTACATTCCAATAATCGCTGTACCCTTTATTGTCGTCAAAATTTTGGTTGTAAACCGGGTTGGTTCTGTTATCTCCGCTATAGTCCGTATCATTAACCTTGCCCGAATGAATAAAACTGCGTGAGTAGCCGCCTGTTACGTAAAGTGCGCCCCAAACATTGGCGTTGATGTTTGCGGTGAGTAAGGTACCCTTTAAATCCCGCCATTTCAATTCCGAATAAACGTTGGGATTCTGGCCTTGTAAATTACCCGCAATAGACCAATGAAAGTTCTCGTTCTGATACCCGCTGCCAAAATATACTTTAACACGATCGTTATTTTGAGCAAATGATGAATTAGCACACAGCAAAGCCAGTAAAAAGAAGCAATAGGTAATAAAGGGTTTCATAAGTGGTTTACGAAGCTAAATATATACATAAAACAAAACCGGCGTTAGAGCCGGTTCTGTTTTTATTTAAGGTTAGTATAGTGTGTGCTACTGATTTTACTGATTTACACCGAAAGCTTCCCAGCCCGATGCGGTGGCTCGGGTACACGTCATAGGTTGGGTGCCGTTTTCGCTGCTGATAAATTTGCCGTTGTTTCCACGCAGGGTTACTTTGCCATCTGCGGTAGGTACCCAGTCAAATTTTTCCCAATCGCTAAATGTTGCCCGATTACAGGTAATGGCTTGCGTACCGTTTTCTGACGATACATATTTGCCCATACTTTGTAAAGCAATTTTGCCTCCACCAGCATCAACCACAGTAAACTGTTCCCATGTCGAAGCAGTAGGGCGGTTACAATTCATGGCCTGGGTTCCGTTTTCGCCACTTACATATTGGTTGTTGAAACCCTTTAAAGTTATAGTTTGGCCAATAGGAGCAGTGCTTGTATTGGTTAATTTATACACACGCACATAATCAACGGACATGGTAGTTGGCAATCCGCCATCATTAATAGTTTGGCCTGGTAAATCACCACCTACAGCAAGGTTTAAGATAATATAGAACGGTAATTGAAATGCACCGGTGTTGTTGATGTTATTAGCCGTGTTGCCGGTTACATACAAGGTATTATCTACATACCAACGGATGCCGCTGGCATCCCATTCTACAGCATAAACATGGTAATCACCAGGAGTAGTGTTAGTGCTGCTGCCATATTGCACGTGCCCATTATTATTCCAGTGCATAGTGCCCAAAATGGTGTTACTGGTATTCACATGCTCCATAATGTCAATCTCGCCGCACTGCGGCCAGCCTACCGAACCAATGTTGCTGCCCAGCATCCAGAATGCAGGCCAGGTTCCCTGTACCATCGGCATTTTAATGCGGGCTTCGATACGGCCATATTGCACCGAAAATTTACCAGATGTGTTCAACTTGGCCGAGGTATATGGTTGCCCGCCCACACTTTGCTTTTTGGCGGTGATCACCAAATTGCCGCCCGTAACTGCAGCGTTTGCCGCCTGATAATACTCTTTCTCGTTATTAACATTTGGGTTGCCATTATCTATATTCCATTTGCTGCCATCAACGCTGCTGCCGTCAAACTCGTCGCTCCAAACCAGTTGATAGGTGGCTGCGCGTGGAGTAGTACTTGTAGATTCTGCCGAGGCCGGGCTGCCTGCATTGTTCATGTCCTTTTTGCAGGAGGTGATCAACATGCCAGCCACTACAGCGGCAATACTCAAGTAATTGAAGAAGTGCTTTTTCATAATTGAAAGATTATTGTGATACAATTGGTTTATTGGTTAATAGCAAAAGCTTCCCAGCCCGACGCTGTGGCACGGGTGCAGGTCATGGCCTGCGTGCCGTTCTCACTGCTGATAAACTTACCGTTGTTACCACGCAAGGTTACCTTGCCGTCGGCTGTAGGTACCCAGTCAAATTTCTCCCAATCACCAAAAGTGGTGCGGTTACAGGTAATGGCTTGCGTGCCGTTTTCTGACGATACGTACTTGCCCATGCTTTGTAGCGCAACTTTGCCGGCACCCGCATCAACCACTAAAAATTGCTCCCAGGCAGAGGCGGTTGCGCGGTTGCAATTCATGGCCTGTGTGCCATTTTCGCTACTTACGTACTGATTGTTAAATCCTTTGAGGGTAATGGTTTGGCCAATTGGAATTGAGCTGCCTGTTGATTGTGTTCCTGCCCATTTAAAGGTAGCCACAGCACCCGCAGGCAGCGTATAGGTAAAGGATTCGCCACCCCATTTAAGTTTGAAGCTTTGGCTGGCCGTGCCGGTATTAATGGCAACTACCACCTTGGTCCCATCACTGTTTTTAAACGCTACGTTTTGGATATTGCCAGATAGGTTTGACGAGATCCGTACCGCGCCCGGACGCACAAATTTAGAGGCATGACCTATTACATAATAACCCGCATTGCGTGCAGTTACTGATGAGCCACTGATAGTGATGCCACCCAAACAAGTGCTGCAGCCACCGGCGGTGTGCGGATTATTGTTAGGATCGGCCGCCAGGTTCCACTCAATTACGTTGCGACTCCAATTGCGGGTTGCGCCAATAATGAGCGTGTTTACATGCCATGACAGATCGCCACCGAAATTACTTGGTGCGCCTATCCATTGTTCAGTAAAGTAAATGTTTTTGTTAGGGTAGGCATTATGCACGTCGCTTAACGCACTAATGTTACCCGAGTACAAGTGAAAAGCGGAACCGTCTACATAAGGGTTAGCGCCACCATCTGCCAATACAGCTTCTGGATAATCGGGTCTGTCGGCATTGTGGTCATAGCAGATGATTTTGGTTGATAAACCTGCTGCGCTTAATTGCGGGCCAAGGTTGTTTTTGATGAAGTTAGCTTCTTCATTAGCCTGCATAACCATGCTTGGGTTATTGTTAGGGTTAAGCGGTTCATTTTGTGGCGTAATAGCGTCAATGGTTATGCCTTGCGCTTTCATGGCCTGTATGTATTTTACAAAATAGCGGGCATAGGCATCGTAGTAAGCCGTGTTAAGGCTTCCGCCTGTGAAGCCGTTATTGCCGGTGGTATTTACTTTCATCCAAACCGGGGCTGTCCATGGCGTGGCCAATATTTTGATGTTTGGATTAATGGCGATGATCTTCTTCAGCACCGGCACAAGGTCAGTCATTTCCTGGCTGATGCTGAAATTGGTGAGGCTGTTGTCTGTTTGTCCGGCCGGCCTGTCATCATAGGTAAAGTCGGACGAACTCAAATCAGATGCCCCGATGCTGATGCGCAAATAGCTGATGCCTATTTGCCCGGTGCCGGTTGCAAATAGCTCGTTCAATAAATTTGTTTGGGCAGATCCCATGCCGTTAATCAACTGGGCGCTGCCACCGGTAAGGCAAAAGCCAAAGCCGTCGATACCCTGATAAGAAGTATTTTCGTCGACGGTCACTGTTGTCGAATTGGTGCCGGCATCTGCAGCAAAGTTAATGTTGGCTTGGGCTTGCAGCAGTTTGCTCTGGTCGCTGGTGGTCATCCACACGTTAACCGTTTCATTAGCTGCACGTGCCACGGTGCCCGAAGATTTAAGCTCGGGCGAGCCACCTTGTACGGCATCCTTTTTACACGAAAAGTTAAACATTGCCGGAAACAGTAATGCTGCCAGCACCCTAAGTTTTAGCTTGTGATTGCTTCTCATAATTTATTAAGTTGATTTAAATAAGTGGCAAAAATTGGTGCGTAAAATTCCCCTTATGCTGGTTAGGCATTTAAAAAAGGGAGTACAATAAACGGAGAGTTTATAATTGGTTGTAACAAACTTATAACCTTGCATTGTTATTTGCAATAGCCGAAAATCTGTTAACGTATGATTTATTTTTTCGGACTTTTGATTATTGGGTTTTTGTTACCTTAAAAGGATTTAGCAGTGAGATGAAAAAAATAAAAAAAAGTGTAAGAAAAACACTCAGGATAGTTCAAGTATATTAATATCAATAGATTATGCGTTGTGCTTTTGCCGGGACAATGACTTTTCGGACGAGCTTTTTGCTCCTTTGGCTGACCTTTCCTCCTGAAACCGGCTAAAGAAAATAACTGCCAGTAAACAGAGTACACACCCGCACAAACCATTAAGCCGGAGGCCGTAGTCGTTACCCGGATCTTTGCCATAGATGGTTAAAAAGGTGAACAAAGCAATGCCTAATGTTTGCCCGAACTTTACAAAGAGGTACTTAACCGCAAAGAACATTCCCTCCCTGTTTTCGCCCGTGCGTTCGGCATCTTTTTGGGCTATTTCTGCCAGGATAGCATTAGGCAGAATTCCTAATGAAGCCAGCGGGAAAGCAGCCGCAATTACCAGGATGTATACCTGTAAGACTGACGATAGCGGAAATTTCCCCAGGAAATAAATGGCTACAAAGATGATGCTCAGCAGCATGAAAGAGAATAATACTATTGGCTTTTTGCCGATCTTTTTAGATAGGTAGTTCACTACTGGATAGAAGATTAACGATATTAAAACCATTGTCCCCATTAAAATACCACCCATTGATTCGGGCAGGTGGAGTAACACAGTAACAAAAAATAGTAATCCGCTCGAGATGATGCTAAGCGCCATGTAGTACGAGAAATCGGATATCAGATAATATTTAAAATTACGATTGCTAAAAGTACTGCGTAAGGCAGGAAGCAGGGGGAGGTGTGTGGGTTTGCTACCGGCATATTCCTTTTCGTTTATGCATACCACCGGTACAGACATCATTATTCCAGCAAAGCCTGCGAGCCCCCAAATGGTGTATTGTAACGCGTTATCTCTGCTGGCAATATTGAAAACGAGTTGCAGACCATCGGCAAAATTGTTTACGGTTGCTGAAAGCACAATGCCAATCACAAACCCCACTTGCTGTAACGACGACAGATTGATCTTTTCTTCGGCGCTTTCGGCCAATTCGGGCAGTAGTGCATTGTATGGAATAATGTAGGTGGTAGCTCCCATAAAAAAGCCGATTAGTGTAAAGGCCAGCCACCCGGCATTCGACATGCTTTCGTGATTAACAACCGGATAAAAGGTTAAGCAGCAAAATATCACCGCCGGCACAATCGCTTTTTTCATAAAAGGAATACGCCGCCCCTCAGGATTCTCGCTCTTATCACTTAGCGAGGCAATAAATGGGTCGTAAACAGCATCAAAAAAACGCCCTGAAGCTGCAATTATAGACATGATATTCAATACTCCGAATACAAGCAATTGCGGTATAAATGGCACTAAACCCCGGTTTGCCGGAGGTAGATAAAAAAAGGGAAGCATTACAATAATTAAATTGGTCATGATACTCCATCCGGTCATTCCGCAGGCGTAAGCAAGCTGTTTACTTAAAGGTAGTTTAGCAACCGGCATTTAAAATATTGTGCAAATAATAGTAACAAACAAAATCCGATTCGAAAGAAATAACTTTGTTCATTATTTTAATACTATACGCATAAAGTATTGATTATGATTTACAGAGAAGCACAAATAGTTGACATTCCACAAATTTCAGAGGTAAGATTATCCGTAAAGGAAAATGTGCTTTCGAATCCGGCTCTGATAACATATGATGATTATGTTGAATTTTTAACGATTCGCGGAAAAGGTTGGGTTTGTGAAGTATACAAAAGGATAGTAGGTTTCTCTGTTACAGATCTTAAAGATCATAATGTATGGGCGTTATTCGTACTGCCTGACTATGCCGAAAAAGGGATAGGAAAACAATTACATTGCTTGATGCTCGATTGGTATTTTAGCCAAACAACTATGCCCATATGGTTGGGGACTGGTTTTAATACCAAGGCGGAAACGTTTTACCGCAAACAGGGATGGGTAGAAATAGGAACGCACGGTACCAAAGAAATTAAGTTTGAGATGAGCTACGAAAATTGGGTGAGATAAAACAAAACGCGAAAAAGTTTTTTGTACTTGTAACAAACACGATACAATTTACGTCATTAATAGATGTATCGAGAAGTAGTGTGGCAAAAACTTTGTTTATCGATACATCTGTTTTGTTTACCGATACACTTTTGTAATAGGGGTAAACGATGCGGAAATTGTCTTCATCAAAAATTAATCTTTAAGTACAACATTTGCCTTATGGAGAATATGGATAAAAGAATATTATTGCTGGATCGGGATAATGACATCCTTGGCCTTGCGCATGAGATAATGTTTTATGGTTATTCGGATATGCATATTACTTCCGATCCAGACGCAGTATATAAAATCGCTAAAAATTATAAACCCGATTTGGTGATACTCGACTATGTATTGGCCGATGAGAATTTTGATGTGATATGCCAGTTGTTCAAAACCAACGAGCAACTGAAAAATATACCGGTAATTGTGGTGTCGAAATCATACAACCGCATCATTAATAATGATACTATAGACGAAGCTGCAGTTTTTATAAAGCCAGTTGACAATAAGGACTTCGCAACCCAGCTTAGCTATCTGATGGCATCTTAAAAAGCTTTTCCAATAACAACAAATACGTACGCCGTATACATGAAAATGTATGCGGTTTTTTCATTAAAGAGGTGCTTGGTCGACACAATCGACCTGTTAGGCGATACAATAATTACAATCTCAACTCAATACCCCAACTTAGCACCAGAGATTGAGATTAAGTTGCATAAAGGGTTCAAAAACTAGGTGAGAGACAGTTAATGAACCCTTTTTAACACACCTATTATGAAAAATATATTTTATTGTTGCCTCGGGCTTTTTGTATTGATTATTGGTTGGGTCTGGCAATTATTCAGTGGTAAATAATATTCGCAACTTCATTGCCAGTGCATAGAAAGGGGCAAAATACAGTTCAAAATCCGAATTTTCCATTAGAAATTAAATTAAAATAGATGTTTGGGCGATTAATACAAACTTCTATATTTGCACCTCGCTGAAGTTATTTCGATAACATCGGCCCATGTGGCGAAATTGGTAAACGTTGCGGTCTCAGAAGCCGTTGAGAATTGTCTCTTGAGAGTTCGAGTCTCTCCGTGGGCACATTGAAAAAAGAAATAAAAAGGTTAATAAATTTATTAACCTTTTTTGTTGAATATCCCTGCCCAGGTGGCGAAATTGGTAGACGCACCATCTTGAGGGGGTGGCATTCGTAAGGATGTACGAGTTCGAATCTCGTTCTGGGCACTAAATATATTAGTAAGCAGCCTCTTATGATATTTATCCTGCACTTATATCAGCTTGCTGTTTATATTTATGCTGATAATACCACTCGATAATATAAATAGCATCTGACCATTTTAAGGTATTGTTTTGTGCTTTCGAAATCTCTTGGGCAATTAGCACACTTAAATCGTGCATAAATGCATTTTGCACATTGGGATCCAGGTTCTGAATGGTTTTAACGGCGGCAGCAGTTATTTCGTCAGGATCTTTAAGTGCCGAGATAGAATCAACTAATCTTAATGCCGTTAACACTTCCGGGAGTTTCGCCCTTAACCAATCTTTTATTTTATTATCGATATCACCTGGTATAAGGAGTGTGAGAATATCAGCTGCGGGAGAGTCTGTAAAGTTTTTAATATTCTGTGTAATGACTACTGCAATGTGCGCTGCAGACTGCAGTTCGTACGGAAGTTTATCGAAGATTGACTTAATGCCTGACCATATTTTGGACAGAAATGATGTTAAACTCATATATTAATGTTTTTGAGATTGGCTATATTTAATATCGTCGATTTGTTGTTGGAGCAGATTTACATGGTCTTCCAGCACCTTTAATCGAATTTCTGTTACTCTGTTTTGTGTCTCTTGGATAGTTCTCACGTCGCGGATATCCTCCTTCAACTGAAAATAGGAAGTCATGACGGATACCACTATGCTAATAGTAACAAGTCTTCGTTAAAACCCTCATTGTTTTGAATAGGCATAGTTTTGTGTTTAATATGCCAATTGGCATAATTTGAGATTAAAAAAAAGTGCGCCTGCACTTTTTTAATTTAAAGTCTTTTTAAACTTAATTATTGGGGTGAATTACTTAAAAACATTGGTGCAATATAATAGGTATTATTTGCCCAGGTATATCCTGCTGGTAAATCTGGATACTTGAGGTAATAAGAATCTATTTTTAATGCTTGTTCTGTTGGGTGTATAGTATAAAAATTAAGAACAGCGTGTTGATCTTGTAATCTTAATTCTAACATTTCGTGCGAAATATAAGTGCCGATTAAATGCTGTTTCCGGCCTACCGCAACTTCATCGTGGGTAGAGATAAGATAGGGTTTTAACGAAGGATTAAGCTTTAGTTTCAGTTCTGCTTTTGCACTGCTGCTTAAGTTTAATGAATCAACATCATGCTCAGTCATTGGGCGTATCAGGCGGCATAATTTGAAGGATGCACTATCAGTTTTAAAAAATTTACTTTTTATATATACATTATCGCCAGAGCTAAAATGGTCGAATTGAAATAAATACTCGAACGTTAATTTTACAGAAGTGAAATTTGCGAGCGCTACGCCACCTAATACGATAAGGGCAATTAAGCCGATTAATAGTCCTTTGTTCTTTTTACCGGGGTTACTATTTGTTTGGTTATTCATTTGAAAAGTTTGGTTGTATATATTTTAATTTTGTACTGCCTTTAACATGCCTTTTTCTATATAATAATAAGATGAGTTGCCATATACCCATTGCTCGTGATCTCCGTAAGCTGTAGTTGCGGTATTTATTCTGTTAGGAGGGCCGATAATTACCTTCAAGGCTTTGGCAGGCATGCCGATATATATATCGCCTTTTTCGACAATTTTCCACATCGCGGGTGAAAGGCTATAAGCTGATCTCGGATTTTCTGTATAAAAAATCTCGCTGAACTCATGTTTCTTATACTCTGCATCAATTGTTGTTGAGTTGCCGGCTACATTAGTACCGCTAATATTTACGCTCAGAATTCCTGTTTCGCCTTTTGAGGTTTTTAGTGTGAATTTAACCGGCGTACTGCTTGTACCCGGTTCAATATTTATTACGGTCACAGGTTCGTATAGTCCGATATATCGGTACTGGTTTCCCTGTGATACTTTAAATGCATGGGATTTTAACCAAAGTGTTTGGTGCAGATATAAACTTCGGGCCTTATCAATATCAGCATACGGAATAACATAAGGGATAATGCCATCAGATATATTTAGTGTGTAATTAATCCCGGCCGAGTCTTTTAAAAATACACTTCCCGATTTTAATACAGTAATAAGTGTTAATTTCTTTCCTGCCATTTCCCTGCTCGAAAGATCGATGCCAGGTTGATCAGCGTTGTGGAAATTATTGTAAGTTTGGGAAGGTGCGTATAATGCCAGTACTAAATATTGTTCACCAATTGTCCCCCTTAAATCTCTGTATGGTATATATTGCGGAACTGGATTATCATCTCGCGTAGGAGGAGGAAAATATGGTTTATCAGCCGCGTTTGTTTTCTGGGTTTGGCAGAAAGCGAATGTTGTAGTTAGAGCCAGAGTTATAGTTAAAATTAGGTTCTTCACTTGTGATAGGTTTACTAATATTGTTAGTAAAAATAACTATTGGTTTTCGTAATGTCAAGCATGTCAGAAAAAATATTTGCACTGTAAAATTATCCCAGTTTTACCAGTTCTACCTTAGTTGGCTGCCCTTTGCGCCAACTATCTATTTTGTTGATATAATAGTAGCAGCTATCCTGTTGCAGGTAAACCGGTATCAGCAGATCGAGCTCCATAATATCGCGCGGTGTGAGTAAAAGCCAGCGAACTACTTTTTTACTCTGCTGCAATATCTTTTCTAATTCGGGATAATATTTAAGGCGAAGATCATTAAACCGCAGATTATCTTCGGGCAATCCATCGCGGTAAAAGTAGGGTACTGATATAAAGTCGTTATTTAAAATCCTGGTGGTGCCCCCATCTGTAAATGTTACGGGGGTAGTTACAAAACGTTTCTCGTCAATTAAGATGCGTGGCTGGGTACCGATACTAAAATCGGCAGCGTTGGCATCGGTGCTTGTATCTATTTTGGTTATTTGTGCGATAGTACCACCCAACCACGGTCGGTTAAGGGTAGGGGCAAACTGACTTTCAAACAGATTTGCGCTGGCAGGTAAGGTGGTGTCTTTCACACTAATTTGGCTATCGGCAAAACCATTAGGTAATACATTATCATCTTCCTTGTATTTCATGTAGTTTACCTGTGCATATCCACCTAGCTGAAAAGAGATTGTTTTCCCTTGGTCGAGGCATTTGGTGCTCCAATCGAGCGCCTTAGGTATGTTGTTCACAATGTCCCTAAAGAAGGCAAAGTTTATGGTTTTGGTGGTGTTATCAGTTTGACAAATTACACCAAAGCGTTGCAGCGTATCTTTTAACAAGTCCTTTTGGCCAACGTCTGGAAAAATATCCTTTCACACTTGTGATTGTTCCGCTAAGCAGGGTATGGCGACGTTGTCGATCCCTGCCAAATTAAAGAAATTTTCTGTAAGAAGTTATTAACATTATGGAAGAGCCCAAAGTATCAAAGATTAAAAACATCCGCCCGGAAACGCTTGAATTTATCCTATTATACAATCAATTGCGTGGAAGGGCATTTAATGGCAATGCGGAATTGGCCGAAATACTGGGGTTTAACTCGCCAAGTTCTATTACAGAAATAATAAAGAGTCGGCAAAATATAGATCCAGAAAAATTCAGAATTTTTAAAGAAAAATTTGCTGAATTTCTTGACGGGCAAAAACCGGCTACTGCTGAAAAGAAGCCCGAAGCTGGTATTAGGCCCTTTGAAGGCATCCCGATGTATGAGGTTACTGCGACAGCATCGGGCGTTGAAGTGTACAACGACCTTAATGACGCCGCTCCGGTAGGTTATATGAACTTCCCCGGTATTGAGGAATGTGATTTTGCATTGCCGGTATGGGGCCACTCTATGTATCCCTATTTAGAAAACGGCTGTTGGGTGGCGCTTAAAGTAATTCACGACAAAAAGATATTACCCGGTGAGGTGTATTATATTGAATGGGGCGACTACCGGATGTACAAACGCCTGCTTGCTGGGGATAGCGACGATGAGGTGATAGCCCACTCCGACAACACAACCGAAATGATTGGCAACCGGCTTAAGTACGCACCGTTTGTGATCAAGAAATCGGAGATCAAGAAACTTTGTTTAGTGAAGGATATTCATAAAAAACACAACCATTAAGAACTTTTAGGAATGTTTTTTTGACGTTTATCTTTAGTAAATATTTGCCGCAATATTTGTAATATTATAACCAATAAATAGCGGCTTCGCTGTTAAATTCTTGTATCATTCAGATTTATCGGGTTAATGGATTTCAATATTGTACTTATTTGTACCGTTTTTTTAGGGGCTTTGGCGCTGATTATTAATTTCTTTAGAAATAAGGCAGTTGATAAATTGGTGGAACAAAATAAAAATACCCCGCAGCTTTTTTTGCAGAAAGCAGTTGACAATAAGCTGCGCACTATTCAACATGCCCTGCGCCAAACCATTACCGACGATATTGGCGACGACCCCGAGATTACCAAAATAAATAACTTTCGCCTGGCATTAGGGCAAGAGCTTAATGCGCTCAAAGAAAGTTATAAAGAAAAGCGAATTACCCTCCGCGCTTACGATCATAAATTAAGCGTTATACTTCAGAAGTTAAATCAAAACGTAATCTATTAATCAGATCAGGCTTTTAACCAAGCCGGTAAGCCTTTCGATATCAAAAGGTTTTTCGATGTAAGCATCAGCTCCACATTTTGCGGCAATGTGCTCAAGCCCTTGCGAGGCAGACACCAATATTACGGGGATATGCTTAAACTCGTCGTCGCTTTTTATTCGTAAACATAATTCACTGCCTTTTACGGAGGGCAGCAATTCGTCCATAAGTATTAAAGCTGGCTTAATGTTTTTTAGATTGTTAATAGCCGAGCCATCTGCACAGCTTACAACATCATAACCATCGTCGATCAGGATCAGGTTAAGGACTTCTAAAATATCTTTATTATCCTCGATTACTAAAATTTTCAAACTTCGGGTCGTTTTTAAGCTTAATTGATAGTTTACAAATATACTTATTTTTATTAATAGTATAATAATTGTCCTAATTATATAATATTGTTGTCTGGATGGTAGATGTCCTTTCGAAATCTAATATGTTAAAATTTAGCTGGGTAAGCCAAAATATCATATTATTGCCGATGCAATAGCAGCTCTCGAGGCTGGCAACATCTAAAAATATTGACTTGGTATGACAGACGATGGAATAGTTAAGCGGATGAAGGTAATTGTGAAGGATCACGGCGGGCAGCTGGCCTTAGCAAATGCCATCGGAGTAGATCAGGGCTTTATCAGCAAGATAGTGAACCAAAAGCAAGAAATGAGCTACTATCTTATCCGTAAGTTATGTTTCCAGCTTAAGTATTCGCCCGAGTGGCTGATTTTGGGTACAGGAGATAAGAAGATAAGCAAGCCCGAATCGGCCAAACTAATAACCGAGATCCAGATGCTGCGCACCGAGGTAGATATACTTCATGCCCGCATGCGTGCTTACGAATTGGAATTAAAAGAGGTGCGCGAAGGTTTTGAGCCTAATCAAAAGGTTGGTTGACAGTTACGCCACTTTCTTCTTCAATGTAATTGTGGTAACCTCCGGCCATATCCCAACCCTGCCCGAAAATGCCAGAAATCCGAAGCCGCGGTTTACATACAGGTAGCGGCCATCATTTTGTGCCAACCCTGCCCAATCTACATAACGATATTGCACGGGGCTCCAGCGTATACCGGCAACCTCTACGCCAAACTGAGCGCCGTGCGTATGGCCTGCCAGTGTTAAATGGATCTTAGTTGGATTATAGCGTACTTTCTCCTCCCAATGGGTAGGGTCGTGCGAAAGGAGGATTTTGAACGCATCCTTGTCAAGCCCCTCCATCGCCTTATCGAGATCACCTATCTGTATAAAACCTTTACCCCAGTTTTGCACGCCGATAAGGGCCAGTTTTTGGCCGTCTTTTTCCAGCATCACATGCTCGTCTAAAAGCAGGCGATACCCTAAGGTTTTATGATGCTGTTTCAGGGTTTCCAGGTTCTGCGCCTTTTCAGCCTCGCTATCCCAATGGATGTAGTCTCCATAATCGTGATTGCCCAAAATAGAAAACTGTCCAAATGGTGCTTTTAGTTGGTTGAAAATATGGAAATAGGGTTCTATTTCCCAGGCAGCGTTGTTCACCAAATCGCCAGTAAAAACAAAAAGGTCCGATTTTTGGGCTTTGGCTAAGTCGACACCGCGCTGCACGGCATGGGCGTTATCAAAGCTGCCCGAGTGTATATCGGATAGTTGGGTAATGGTAAAACCGTCAAAAGCTTCGGGTAGATCTTCAAAGTAAATGGTTTTGTGATGTAATTTATAGGCGTACTTGCCTTTAAACATGCCATAAAGAAAACCGGTAAAGGGAAAGGCGGCTAACAAGATTGCCAACTCACTAATAAATTTGCGCCTGCCCGGAAAATAGGGATGCGTTTGCTGGCTGGTCGGCTTGGTAACATTAGTAGCAATGCCTGTAACAAAACGACCTAGATCGCCCAGGGAAAGCACGATAATAAATACCAGTTTGGTTACAAAAAACGTCAGGAAAAGACTTAACATCCATTCGTGGAATGGTGTCATCCCCTTGGCGGTAGTGAGGCTTCCGATACCGATCAGAAATACCACAGTTACACCAACTGATATTAGCAGGTAGCCGTAAAGCATTATAACCCTGGCGCGCTGGCTCCAACCCATGCTCAGCGTACGTAATCCCGAAAATACATACCAATCAAACAAAAGGGTGATACAGGATACGATTACAAAAAAGGTAATGAAGCCGCTGCGATGCATAGTAATGGTTTAAAATGAAATGTTAAACTGCTGATATCAGCCCGGTTAACAATCACAAGATAAAATTTTTAGTTGTTGATTTCTATCCGCCGGTATATTAAATGCTATTTTTGACACTTCTATGGATACACTTAAAAATAAATACGACAGTATAATCTTCGATCTGGATGGTACCCTTTGGGACTCTACCGCTAATGTGGCCGAGGCCTGGCAGGCAGCCAAACAACAGGTAAACTATATAAAGGATGATGTAACTGTTGCCCATGTAGCTTCTATAGTGGGTATGGCTTATGATGCCATCTTCGAAAAACTGTTCCCATACATAACCACCGAACAACGTAACGAGTTTAAGGCCCTTGCTGCCAAAAGCGAACTGGAAGTGCTCGGCCGTAAAGGCGGTACCTGGTACCCGCAATTATTGGAGACTTTAAAAGAACTGGCTACCCGCTACAAGCTGTTTATTGTAAGCAATTGCCAAAGCGGTTACATCGAAATGTTTTTAAAAATGGATGGCCTCGAGGGGTTGTTCTTAGGTCATCAATGTTATGGTACTAAAACGCAACCCAAATGGCAAAATATTGTAGATGTGGTTAACGACTATGGACTGAAAGCCCCTGTTTACGTAGGTGATACCATGGGCGATTATGAATCTGCAAAGAAAGCCGGCGTGCCGTTTATATTTGCTGCTTTTGGTTTTGGCGTGGTTAAAGAAGATCAGGTGGCGACCATTAATGAGTTTGTCGAACTGAAAAATATTTTGTAACTATCTCATTGTTAATCCAAAATAAGTCATAGCTTTATTAAAGTCATTTTATTGTCATTTATATGGCATTAAGATTGCTTTATTTAGCTAAACGGGCTTATATGGACACAAGACTAACGCTGAGGGGACTAGGCATAATGCTGTTGTTTACATTGTTTGCAGGCAGTGGCATGGCAAAGGGGGGAGTGGGCTGTGACCAGATCGTAGGAACCTGGATTTCGGAGCAACGTAACTTTGTAGTACAGGTGTATAAGGAAGGGGACACCTTTAAGGCATCTGTATTGTGGTTTGACGACTCGGATGACAAAAGCCGACCCATGGACACCCGTTTGGATGATCATAATCCAGACAAAACTTTACGCATGCGCAAGGTTTTAGGCATGAGTGTTTTGCGTAATCTGGAGTATAATGCCAAAACTAATACTTGGGAGAACGGCGTTATTTACGACGCCAAGAACGGTAAGGAGTGGACATCATGTGCCGCTTTACAAGACGACGGTACATTAAAGGTAACCGGCTATTGGCACTTTAAATTTATTGGTAAAAGCATCAAATTTAAAAGACTATCATCAAGCGACAGAATGTTGACCGCGAGATAACATAGTTCTTAAAACATATAACAAAGCCCTTCAATATTTATTGAAGGGCTTTGTTGCGTTATAATCGCTTAGTATCTGCGATACGGGCGACGATACGGGCGACCATGACGATAATAAACCGGACGGCGGTATGGCCTGTAATAAGTGCGGCGATATACACGGCGATGGTAATAACGCGGATGCGCCGGACCGGTTCTCACAACAATTCTTTGAAACGCTGCCGCAGGTTTTGCCTGGGTAGGTGTAGTATCGGCTAATTGAAATGCAATAGCGATAAACAGGATAGCTAATAAGCTTTTGATGTTTTTCATAAAGTATTTAAATGTTATTCATAAGTACGACGTGTATCTAAACCAGTGGCTTAATTTTCGGTTTGTAACATATTTGTGTAGCGAAAAGGATATTGGTTGCGTAATTACATTAACCGCTTATTAATTGCGGTTTCAAAAAGGTTATTTTGCAAATACCATGAGTACAGCATTTTTTAAACTTTTTAGTGATATCGCCGTAAAAGAGATCGCTCCGGGGTATCTTTCAAAATTGATCCATACCACCAACAATACTATCAATTTTATTAATGTAAGTGCCGGTAGCGCGGTTCCTAATCATCAACATGTACATGAACAAATGTCGTTTGCATTGGAGGGACAGTTTGAGTTAACTGTAGACGGTATTTCGCAGGTATTGGATAAAGAGATGTATGCTGTAATACCGTCAAATGTGTGGCACAGCGGCAGGGCTATAACAGATTGCAAACTGATTGATGTATTTAGCCCGGTAAGGGAGGATTATAAAAACTTGTAATCCGGAACTTTAAGGGGAGCCGTTCTAAATTACAAAAAGTTATTTCTTTTTGTAAAAAACTTGTTACCTTACGCTACCTGATTTATTTAAATTTTAAACAAATATGAACCCAGAATCACCGACCAACGCTTCATGGGGCTTCACGACCCCTGATGGCCATTTTATGCCAATGCCTTCGTTAAAACTTGCAGGCTTTGAGTATCTTTCTAAAACAGTTGCAGAATTACAGGATCTTATTGCAGAATACATCATTGCCGAGGAGTACGAAAAGTGTGCCCTGATCCGCGATGAAATTGCAAAGCGCGTGTAATGCTTTCTTTTTTGCCTAAATAATTTAGTTGTAATATCGGGCGTCTTGTACACGGCGGCGTACTTGCTATCCCATATAAAATATTCAAGTTTTTTTAAATAACCAGCTAATTTTGGCTGGTTATTTTATTTTTGAGGCATGTCTATCTCTAAAGCAACAGTTACCGATACCGAAGAATTAACCGCACTGGTAAACAGCGCCTATCGTGGCGAAACATCTAAATTGGGTTGGACTAGTGAATCGCACCTACTGGACGGCCAACGTGTGGATGATTTGATGTTACTAAGTTATTTGCAAGACGAGAACATCTCCATACTTAAATATGTTGACAATCAGAGCCGCATAACCGGGTGCGTATATCTGGAAATAAAAGGTGATAAACTATATCTTGGTATGCTTACCGTATCGCCGTTAGAACAAGGCCAGGGCATAGGCAAAAAACTATTGGCCGCCGCCGAAGAATACGGACAAATATTGGGACTGACGGCAATAATTATAACCGTAATTACCACTCGCGATGAGCTTTTGGCCTGGTACGAGCGGCATGGTTATCAAAAAACAGGCGAAATAAGACCCTTGCCAAATGACGAACGCTTTGGTATCGCTAAACAACACATAGACCTTTTTGTAATGGAAAAGCCAATTTTGTAACTAAACTTTTAAACGATTAGTTAAAACAAAAACCTGTTAAAGCAGTATTTTTGATGCGGGATGGTTTCAACCACCTTACTATCCATGAAATATCTGATCTACATGAGTTCGGCAGTGAAGCCGATGAGTGACGACCAATTGCTGGACATTTTAACGGTGAGCCGCGAGCGGAACGCAGTTAAGAATATAACCGGCATGTTGCTTTACGGGGAAGGCGCTTTTGTGCAAGTTTTGGAAGGAGAGGCCGATGCCGTTGAAGAAATATACGAATCTATTAAAGCCGACCTGCGGCATAAAAGATTAATAGAAGTAAGCAAGGGGGATTTGCGAATCAGGAACTTTCCTGATTGGTGGATGGGATTCAGGACTATAAATAACGATGTGGTAAGTCAGTTTAAAGGATTTATCAATGTTAAAAAAGACGGCTTTCAAGCTAATGACGAGATGCACCCGGCGTTAATAGTGCTACGCACATTTGCTGATACCAGTAATCTGCTGCGTTGAAATTAGACAGGTTTAGTAAGATTCCCTGCTTCAATATAAATGCGTTTAATATCCGGGTATTTATTCCGGATGATACGTTCCAATCTGCTGATTACTGAAGTAACCTGCTTACCCGACATATCTTTAAATTGTACATCCAGCGCCAATAGAATATCGTCCGGTGCCATCTGCATGGTTAGCGGGCGCCGCACCTGCTGTACATCAGGATCGGCCATTACCAGTTCGCAAACATTGGTTACCATTTCAGACCGCGCACTTTCGCCAATTAGCAGATCGCGGCTTTCTATTACCATAATAATAGCTACAAAGGCTAACACCAAACCAATAATCAACGATGCCGCGCCATCAAATAACGGATTATTAAAATAGTGTCCCAGAAATACCCCCAGAAAGGCAACGATCAATCCTAATAATGCCGCCGCGTCTTCGTAAATCACCGCAAAAGAGGCCGGATCTTTACTTCTACGTAGCTCGGTCCAAAAGCTTCCGGTGCCTTTCTCTTTATTAAAATTGCGAATAGCTAACACAAATGAGGCCCCTTCAAAAAGAAAGGCGCCACCCAGAACGACATAATTCCAAAGCGGGTTGCCAAAAGGTTCGGGCTCGCGCAGGTGAATAATTCCTTCATATATAGACATGCCGCCGCCTAATCCGAATATCAATATAGAAACAATAAGCGACCAGAAATAAACTTCCTTGCCGTGTCCAAAAGGATGTTGTTCATCTGCCGGGCGCTTACTGCGGTTAATCCCCAACAATAACAACAGGCCGTTACCCGCATCAACCGTGCTGTGTATTGCTTCCGACAGCATTGCTGAACTGCCACTTATCCCGGCTGCTACAAATTTTAGAACGGCTATGCCAGTGTTTGCGGCCAGCGCCCCATAAACGGATGATTTAGATTCGGCCATGATGCTTTAAGATGGTTGATGAGTAGGTGTAACAGCGAAAAGCAAGAAAGGTTGGGGTTGAGGAGAATCAAGAAGCCTCACCCCGCCCTCTCTGGAGGAGGGGGGGAGAAAGAAGGATGTAACTGCTCGCACAGATCTAACGTCACCTTAAAAATGCGGCATCAGCATGTTCGGATAGCGGAAGCGTTGCCAACGCACTAACTTTCATAGAACAGGGTGCAGCCGCGACTTTTCTTTTTGGTACTTTTTCTTTTGGGAGAAAAGAAAAAGTACATCCACTGATGATCGTAACTCACAATACCCTTCCTGATAAAAAACGGATCAGGCAGGTGCAGGCGAGTTGAGATTGCTTCGTTCCAATGGTGCAATGTGCCTTTTTACTTCTCTAAATACTTAATAACTGCGATTAGATCCTCTTCGCCAAGGCCACTATCCATAGCTGCTTTGTAGGTGTTATACACCGGCCCAGCTAGGGGGCTGTTGATACCCTGCTCAGTGGCGAGGCGCAAATCTTTGGCGATGTGTTTTAAAGCGAATGCTGCCGGAAATTCGTTCTTTAAAATAGGATCAGTTTTAAGTTTGGTGATCCCGCTGCCTACTGCGCCTTCGTTAACAATAGTAAGTATGTTTTCGGTGCTGATGCCGTTGGCTCTAGCAAACAAAACCGTTTCAGCAAGGCCTTGAAGTGTTAGCGCCAAAAAGTAGTTGATGGCTAGTTTAGCTGCCGCGCCTGCTCCAACCGGTCCGTTATGCACGGTTAGTTTACCTAGTACATCTAGTATTGGTTTAGCTTTTTCGATGTCGGCATCCTCGCCACCAACTAACATAATTAAAGTGCCATCTGTCGCCGGTTTAACGCTGCCCGATACTGGCGCTTCTATAAATGAAGCGCCTTTGGCCTTGCAACTTTCATTTATAAACTTCGATGTTTCTGGCGATATGGTACTTACACTGATAAATAGTTTGCCTGCGGCATTGCCTTGCAGTAAACCTCCTTCACCATTAAATATCTCTTGAGTAGCCTTGTCGTCAGATACCATAACCAGTATAATATCGCTGATATCAGTCAGCGCAGTGAGCGATGCTGCCGAAGTTGCTCCTGCTTCAATAGCTTCCTGCTCTTTATCTTTAGTGCGGTTGTAAACGCTTATTTCAAAGCCTGCTTTTAGCAGGTTTTTTACCATGGGGGTGCCCATGTTGCCTAAGCCGGCCCAGCCTAATTTAGTGTTGCTCATAGTAATGCATAGTTACTGCTAAAACCTGCTTTTTGCAATTAAACTTCAACAGAATCCCCTAGCGGTTTAATGTTTATAAATTCGATGCCTTTTTGCTTAAAATGTTTGGTATAATTCTCGTAGCGTTGTTTCAGGAAGAAATCTTTGGCAAAACCATCATGTACGGGCAGTATGCGTTTGGGTTGCAGGCGGTCGGCAAAATCGGCTATTTTTAATTCAGTGGTAAAAGGGGCCATTGTAGGTAAAATTACCAGCTCGATCCCTTTATATTCCAGAAGCTTTTCTTCGAACGAATCTACCGGGTGAAGTACTTTCCCGTTAATCACAAAAGCTGTCATTTGCGGAGTTGGGTTATCAAGCAATGGCTCGTGCACAACGGGTATTGCTCTCAGTTTAAAAGGGCCAACGGTATAATTGCCTTCTTCTATCAGCTCGGCGTTCATGCCAATTTTCTGAATCTCCGCAGCTACCTCACTATTGGTATAAAGCGCGGCACCGCTAATGTCGATGATCTTTTTAAGGTTCTCGGGGTCGATATGATCGGGGTGCTTGTGGGTGATGATCACAGCGTCCACATCCTTAAACATTTCGGGGGTAACAGTACCTTCGGCAAAGGAAAATGTTCCCGGGTCAAACAATAATTTAAAATCACTCTGCTCAAATACAAGGCAGGAGTGCAGATATTTGGTTATTTTCATCATAAGTGGTATGTCAGAATTTTAACCTTTGGGTTATAGAAAAGTTTCTTTTAGCGATAAATTATTGATAGGTAGATTTACTGGACTCAGATATATTTTGTACTTCGCCCTAAAAAATTAACTTTACAGTATATGCCGTTAACCCTAACAAATAAACTGTTTAGCTTATACGTGAGGTTGCGCTATCCGAGCGTGCCACCCGAGCTGAGATACTTTTACAGGGACACTTATAACTGCGAAATGGCGCAGCTTAAGTATGTATCAAAAGACTATATTTTTAAGCAGCCATACAAGGATATTACCTTCAGCGGGGAGTTTGCGCCAGAGCTAGAGTTTGTGCTGCCGTTTGCCTACTGGCATTATAAGAACGGCACTTTAAGAAGCACACATTCGGCAAAGTACACCAAAGAAATTTATTTCTTTTCGCCCGAGCACCACGAAGATTTTGATGTACGCAGTAACGAAGGGAACTACAATTTCGAAACCCCGCGCATATTGTACAGCCATGATTATGATATAAAAAAGTGGCTGCCTGTGCCCATGAAAGCCCAGTATCAGAATGATATTTATGTGTATGATAAGCCAATACTCGTTATAGCCAACCGCTATAATATGGAATGGGACGGCCCACCAATAAGCTATTACAGCATTGAGGCACTGGATTATATGATCAGTAATCTCAAGAACGACTACACCATTATCTACAATCGCCCACGACCGGAAAATATCACGATGGATAACAGCGATATTTACGATCTGAACGAGTTTGACTGGCTTGCCGAAACCCATCCGGAAGTAATACTGATGAAAGACCTTTGGAAAGAGAACAGAGCAAAAGCCAATAACTTTAATCACCTGCAATTAATGGTTTATGCAAATGCAAGCCACTTTATATCAGTGCATGGTGGCACGGCTGCGTTAGCCAGTTACTTTGGCGGCGTTAACATTGTAATCTCTAAAAAAGGGCCCGAGCATCATTTTAAATGCTTTGATATTTTATATCCCAAACTGTCGGGAGCTAAAGTTTTGCACGCCAAAACCGACGATGAAGTTAAGCAGTATATACAGCAACATTATATAGTTAAGCCGCGATAGGTAGTTTAAATGGAAGAAAAAAAGAAAGACCGATACTGGCTTAAGTCGGCTATATTAACGGTGCTGCAAAGCATGTCGGGTGTATTGCTGGGGTTTGGGAGTTTTTATATGCTGGTGCGTGTACTCACCAAATATGAGTTTGGCGCCTGGACATTGTTTACCGCTACTACAACCATTCTGGAATTTATCCGTAACGGACTGGTGCAAAGCGCGCTGATTAAATTTTTAGCAGGGGCAAGCAAAGAAGAACGCCCCAAAATTATCTCTGCTTCATTTACCATAAGCGGTGCACTTACCGTTTTTTACGTGATCATTAGCTATGGTCTGGCAGTATTCCTTTCACACTTGTGGAAACTCCCCGAATTGCAGGCTATGTTCTTATTGTTTACGTTGGTATTTATCTGTTCGGGGTTTTTGACCCAGTTTCAGTCTATCGAGCAATCTGGCTTTAATTTTAAGGGAATCTTTATCAGCACGCTTATCAGGCAGGGTGGATTGTTCCTTTACATATTGGTGGCTTATCTTGGCTACGCCAAGATGGAACTGATTAATCTGGTGTATGTGCAGATTATCAGCACGTTTATCAGTGCTGTTGTGTCTTATTTCTACGTTCGAAACATGTTTACCATTGCTATGCAGTGGCAGAAGGAATGGATGCTAAAATTATTTAATTACGGCAAATATGCCTTTGGTACAACTATTAGCGCCATGCTATCAAACAGTATCGATCAGATGATGCTGGGCGGTATTCTTTCTGCAGCATCTGCTGGGGCTTATAACGTAGCAGTGCGTATTACCAACCTGGTAGAGATCCCCACAAGCTCTATTGCCACTATCGTTTTCCCGCAAAGCGCAAGCCGTATGGAGAGCCAGGGTAAAGAGGCTGTTAAGTACTTGTACGAAAAATCGGTAGGGGCTGTACTAGCCATCCTGATGCCGGGATTAATCTTTCTATTCTTTTTTGCGGGCTGGGTAGTTGATATTATAGCAGGACAAACTTACGCCGATACCATCCCCGTACTGCGGGTTACCGTTCTGTACTGTATACTGATACCTTACGGAAGGCAATTCGGCACTGTGCTCGATTCGATGGGCAAACCAAAACTCACTTTTATTATTGTAATGATAAGCGGCTTTACCAACGCCTTGCTTAATTACCTGCTTATTAAAAAGCTGGGTGTTATGGGAGCAGCCTGGGCAACGCTGGCATCCAATATTATTGGTTTTGTAATAGCCCAGATTATTTTAAAGCGCGAACTTGACATTAACCTCGGGAATACCTGGCGTTATGCTTTTGGTTTTTACCCCGAGATGTATAACAAATATGTTAAACCGATATTTAAGAAGGCATGACAGGAGTAACATACTGCGGGCGATTAGGCAACCAGTTATTTCAGTTTCAGTTTTTTCAGTATGTAAAGGCTACCAATAAAGGTAAATGGATCTTTATGCCTAATCCGCGGCACTCGTCTGTTTATAAATATTTCGACGTTGGCCCCTATAACTACATGGGCAGCAAATTTTATGCTGCTTTGGGTAAGCTGTTATATAAGTACGGCAAGTTTAAGGAGGTGTATATCCAGAACATAGAAGTGCCTAAGCCGTTGAAAGTTGCCGATCGTACCCTGTATCATGGATTCCATCAAACAGATTTCTATGTTAGTAATATGCCCAACCCGGTTATCCCTAAAATTAGGCCGAAGTTTGTAAAGCATTTTGATGACCAGTATGGCGAATTGTTTCGTAAGGAGAAAACCATTGTGATGCACATACGCCGTACCGATTACCTGAGCTATGGCAAACGGGATATATCATTACCAGCGGAATATTTTAAACAAAGGCTTGCAGCTATCGAGAACCAGGACGACTACAAGATCATTTTCTGCAGTGACGATATGCCGTTTGTGAAAGAGAATTTTCCCGCTAAGCCCAACTATATCTATTCTGATAATGATGAGATCACCGACTTTCAGTTATTAATGAATGCCGATATAGCTATTATCTCTAACAGTACATTTGCGTGGTGGGCTGCTTACATGTGCGAAAAGAAAAATCGGGTAATAGCGCCTAAAAACTGGATGGGTTTCCACATCGGCAAAGAGCACCCCAAAGGGGTAATGACTAAGCGGTTTGAGTGGTACGGGCTTGAAGATGCGAGTCTATAATATCTGCAATATCCTCGGTACGTTTTTCCCAACTGTTTAATTTGGCAATGGCAATGCGGTCTGCAATCTTTTGATCATCATTGGTTACCAGCGCTTCGTTAATTGCAGCGGTAAAATTAGCCGGGCCATCTGCATAGGCGACCACGTTATCTGTATAATCTTTCAGATCTGGGTTAAAATCGCTCACCACTACAGGTTTACCGGCACTCAGATATTCAAATAATTTTAGCGGAAAAATAGTTGTGCTTACCTCATCCTTTTTAAAAGGGATAATGGCTACATCAAAACCTTTGATCAACTGAGGCGCTTCGTTATAGGGTATAGGGCCTATAACATGCACATTGTTTTGGCTCGTAATAGAATTCGGGATATAGTTATCCCAAACAGGGCCAGCCAAAACAAAAGTTTTGTCGGCGTTGGTTTTTACTACTTCCTCCAGGAGGGTATAATCTATACGGCGCTCAATAGTACCCAGATAACCAATAATGGGCTTAGGCAGCTCTTTTATTTTGGCATGTACCGGCATATCGGCACTTAGCGTTTTGCCAAAATAGGCTACATCGGCAGCATTGGGCACAAAATAAGTATTGGGGTTGTCGAGTTTCTTTTCGTTATACAGGGCTTTGCTGGTGCAAATAACCACATCACTTTGCTTTACCAGTTTATCTTCTGATATAATACCATGTTTCATATCATAAGGCACAATCATGGGGTCTACACACTGATAAACCGTTAGGCTTGGCTTAATTGTTTTGGCAATGTCGGGATAATGGAAATTAAACGAGTTAATGAAGATAAAATCCTTAACCCCGGCAGATTTTAAAACAGTGTTGATCCTCTTGGCTATAATGGCCTCGTTGGCTTTCAGTGCCACCCTGAAAAGCTTGCCTTCCGGTAAAAAATTGATCGGCACAACAGGCGGGCAGATAACTACCTTGAAATTTGGCAGGTCTGTATTGATGAGCCCGTCCGCAGAAAACGGAAACTTTGATTTGCGCACCTGAAGCTCTTCAGAATTGCGATACGTGAGGTAGTCCTTAAAGGTAAAAGGATAATCAACAAAAAAAACTTTGTTGTTTTTGGCAAGGTTTCGCGCCACGAATAATGACGTAGCCTGTATGGCACTATCGAAACGCGTATTACCAAATATTACAATTGTTTTATTTGTCAAGCTCATAAACAAGACCTCAAAGTAGTTATTTTTTTGCTTAAAGTACGGGAAATCTGCGTTTTCAGTTGTAAGAATTTACAAATCGATTAGATTTTTAATCATTGCTTAACTCTTTTTCCTGAGGGGTTAATCGTTGTAACCACTATAAAAAAATTGAGCCTCCTGAAACATCAGAAGGCTCAATTTTAATTCTAAATAACTTATCCTGCTACTTAATGTTGAAAGGCAAATAAACGCCGAACGTAACATTACGGCCTGGGTTAAATACCCCATAAGTAGGATCTTCCTGCGATAGGCGACCTGGACGTAACCTGCTCAAAGCATCGTAATACTTTTTGTTGGTAAGGTTAGATGCGGTTACATAAAGTTTTAGCGGCTGCGAACCTAAACGCAGTGTTGTACCAATGCTGGCATTAACAAGCGTGTACGAATCAGTAGCGGTTTCGAATGTAGGATCGATACGGGTTTGTTTAAAGAAGTTATCTAAACCTGCCGATACATAGAAATCTTTCAAGCCTTTAACCTTAGGTTCAAAGCGTAGAGTGTTATGAATAACTCCGGCAGGAATCAAAGGCAATGGCCTGTCGAATGATTCATTCTGCGCGTGGGTATAGCTAAAGGTGTTATCGAGGTGCAGGAAAGAGGTAGGGTGGATATTCAGGTTACCTTCAACTCCATATAAGTTAGCATTAACCTGTCCGTAGCGGTAAACATCATAAGTTTGCTCTTCGCCGGCATCATTGGTAAGGGTAATCTGGTCGCCTTTGGCACCCGAAGCATAAATGTAGTTGTGGATATAGTTTTCGTAAATGCCGATGCTACCGGTTACAATGTTTTTGCCAAACTCTAAAGCGGCATCTGCCTGGAAGCTGCGCTCGGGGTGCAGATCTGGGTTACCCACTTCATAGCGCGATGTACCTTCATGCACACCATTAGAACCTAGCTCGGCCGGGTTTGGCGCGCGGAATGCAGTACCCGCATTGGCTTTGAAGCTGAATATATCGTTAAACACGTGGGTGTAACCTGTGGCACCACTTACATTGCTGAAGTTGTTTTTAAAGCCCGTGAACTTCTGTTCGCCATCAATAAATAACTGCTTGCCGTTGTTGTTAACGTAGTCGAAACGTAAACCTGCGTTAAAGGTGTTTTGCCCCCATGTTTTTTTAACATAGCCAAATGCTCCGGCGCTGGTTTGGTCGTAAGCCGGAATCAGGAATTCAGTACCCTTGTTTTGGCTGTGTGCATCGCTGGCACTTACACCAAATATCGGCTGCCACCCGTTGCTCTCTGGCAGGTAATACTTAGCATCTAAAGAGTAAGTGTTTAGGTCGAAGAACAGGGCAGGGGTCGGCTCGTCTAATTCACGGCGCTGATTTTTCTGATAGCCCAAATCCAGTTTTAAAGATCCGTTTCCGATCAGGAAGTTATTGTTCAACGCAATCTTATACTGGCGTATGTCCTGACGAGGGAAGTCGAGCGTGCGATCTGTTCCTTTACCTTCGTACAATGGGTCGCCCGGATCAGAGTCATAGAAACCGATATTGTTTTTAAAGTATGAGAAGTTTAAGTGCGAGTAGCCCCAGCCTTTGTTAAGACCCAGCATACCGCTAAAACTGGTGTTGTTGTAACCACTGTTAATGTAGTAACCACCCGGAGTGTTAAATGAATAAGCGTTTTGGTACGAACCGCGTCCACGCCATACAAAGCCGTTTTCGTTACCGGTTAACATTACCGAGCTGTTGCTTAAACCGTTGTTGGTAGAGTAGCTCGATAATACTTCGCCCTTAACAGTGCCCGATGTTGGCGCCAGAGGTTCCAGCACGTTAATAACACCACCGATAGCGTCAGATCCGTATAATAAAGATGCAGCACCGCGAAGTACCTCAACGCGGTCGGCCTGGTTTTGGTCAATCTCGATACCGTGCTCGTCGCCCCATTGCTGGCCTTGTTGTTTAACACCGTCCATCAATGTAACTACGCGGTTGTATCCTAAACCACGAATAATAGGTTTTGATATGCCCGGGCCGGTAGTGATCTGGCTTACCCCCGGCACTTGTTTGGCCAAACCATCAATAAGATTTGATGATGGTGCAAGCAGGTCTTCCCGCGACACGCTGGCCGCCGATGTGCTGTTAAATTTGCTGTTTGCCGCAATAGGCGTACCTGTAATTACCACCTCATGGGTTTCCACATTGCTGATCTCGAGTGCAAAGGTTAATGCTCCGGGTACATTAAAGTCCACCGTCTTAACCATCGGCTTGTAGCCTAACGAATGTATCTCTACCAGATATTTACCTTTTGCCGGTAACGATTTAATAATAAATTGACCTTTGGCATCAGTAATAGTAGTAATGCGTAATTGTTGAATAGTAATGGTAGCGCCAGCGATGGATTCGCCGGTTTTAGCGTCGGTAACCTTGCCGGTAACTTCGGCCGCCGCAAAAAGGTAAACAGGTATAAAAAATAACAGCAATAAGCTGAGTAAGGTCTTAATGTTCATGAAAAAAATCTTTGAAAAAATTATATAATAAGCTGTAAGGCAGTATTAAACTGCTTGTAAAGATTAAGATATAACCGGCGGACCCCTGTTACAGGATTGGAGCAGCTTAACGCTGTAATAACTATCCTGGTAGTATAGATATGATTTTATAGGCGTTACAGCAACGTAAAACAGATCTTGCTGTTGCTGATAGAAAAGTTGTGCATGGTTGTTTTGCGCACAGGTTTTACACTTTTCGTCAGTATTGTCTTTTTTGGTCTGACCCTGATGTGTATCGTAGCCTTGTTTATGACTGTGGGCAATAACAATGAGCTGACCCAATAAAAAGGTCATCAGTAGCATAGATGCCACTAACGTTTTGGTTGCTCGTTGTTTGATAGTCATATCGCACCGCAAATATGGGGATTATTATCTGCTTTGTTATCGCAACTTTGTAACATTTAGCTTGAGATAAGCTCATTTCCCTGATATTTTACGCATAAACGGGCGAATTGTTTTTGACATTAGTTGTCGGTTGTCAGTTATCCGTTGTCGGAAAGAGAAATTCAAGTTAAACAAAAAAGGCTGCCAAAGGCAACCTTCTGATGGATCGGCAAAGTATTAAATTAGGGGCAAGTATGCTTTATGATTATTAATTATTATTGAAGGAGGTGTTCAAAATAGAAGGGATACGTTTACCACTAATGTCTTTGTAACTGCTTATGGCCATGTTTGCCGGTATTTTCAACGTAAATGTATCGAAAGACTCGTCGGCATGGGTCAGCATATCGTGTAACGACAAAACCAAATTGTCGCCAATAACCTGGTGCAGTACATATGTGCCGGTGATAAATTTTATGCCTACTTTATGGTTATTTTTTTGGCTGAGATCTGATTCTATCAGGTCGAACACAGCATTTTCATACTGCAGTTGATTCCCCATTGCATCCAGCAAAACCGGGATCTTATTATTTAGCGGAATCAAAAAATGTAGAGCCGCGAAACCGATTTTATAGTGCAACGAATTAGCCCTGATATCTTTTTCCCTAAGCTGGCTAAAGGTGCTCAGGTCGCCGTCCAGGTTATAGGGTTGGGATTTAATCCTGAACTCCTGGTACGTTGCCTCAAAAACGTTCCGTTCAAAATCAGCCTGCGCTGTTGCGTCTATTACATGTTTATAGGTTAACTTGATGAGTGCAAGCGCCATAGTTTAAATTAAAGGGTACATCAACAGAAGTACCCAATTTACGTAATTAAGAGTTTCGCAGATTAATGTATCGATAAACATTGCTTATGTATCGACGAATATTACTCGCCACCCGGCGGCGGACCTCCAAAACCACCGCCCGGAGGCGGCCCGCCACCCGGAGGGCCTTCAGGGCGCTTACCTGCAAACTTCTGTAGTTTGAGGGTAAACGAAAGCAGGTAGTATCTGCCTAAACGGTTGGCCTGAGTTTGCGTAGTATAAGTTCCTGTACCCGATGACGTATAACCTGTATTCTGGTTAAACAAATCAAAAGCCGACAGGCGCAGGGTGCCAATGTTGTTTTTCAGGAAACGTCTTTCGGCATACACATTTAAAATATTGGGGTTGGTAGCGCCGGTATAGCCTTTATAAATCACTTTACTGTAATCGTAGCTAAGGGTATAATCTTTAAAGAAATAGTTTTTGCCGTTTAACCCCAGGTTAATGGTGCGGAAGTTATTGTTGACGTTGGCAGAGCTGATAGAGTTATCGGTGTGGTTAATGCTATAGCTAGTGCTTAGCTCGGCATCCACCACATCAGTAATATCCAGCCTGAACTTAGCGCCTTGTGTGATCACCATGTTTTTAGCAATGTTTTTCTCGGTGGTCATGTCGTAGCTATCGGCCGCCACATTACTGATATACGAGATGTTATTGTTGTAAGCAATATTGCCCGTTAAAAACAGATTGTACTTGCGTTTCTGCCACGGTTTAGCAAACACATAGTTGGCGTTACCACTGTAAAAGCCGTCGGCGTTTAAGTATTGGGTTAAAATAGTACCAGCCAGTTTGGGGTTAGGGGTATACACGCTTGGGTAACTGATGGTGTTGGCTACAATCTTATTATCCGTTTTGGTAAACGTTAAGTTGGTAAACAAAATATTGCCCGATGCGAAGTTAAACTGGTTGTAACGCAGGGTAAGGTTGTTGTTAAACTCGGGTTTCAGGTTGGCATTACCTTGTACGGGGTATGATGCGTTGGAGAAATCGGTAACCGGTTGCAATTCGTTATACGTAGGCTGGTTGCTGGCACCATTATAGTTTAAGCTCAAACTTTGGCTGCGCGAAAAGTTATAGATAAACCGTGCAGTAGGCGCAATATTAAAAGTAGTCACGTGGGTTTGTTCGCCCGTAGTCAACGAATTACCATCCAATGTTGCAGGCTGTGCGGCGATACCCAAAGTATAATTATACTTTTTCTGGATAAAGCGATAGTTAAGTCCGAAACGATTAGTGACGAAGGTGTAATTATAGCTGTTACTTAGCAGATCGTAGCGGTTACGGTTGTTCAGCGAGGTAAGCGTATCGGTTTCTTTATCAGATGTGGTGTACCCATGATGATAAGCGTAATTCAACTCTAAGTACGAACCTTTGCCCAGTGGCTCCATGTATGATAGTGAAGTACCCACGGTATCGGTGCGAACATTAGTATTGATCAGCTGGTTAAGCGGAGCTGTTGCTGTGCCGGCCAAATAAGTATAAACCGGGTTTTGCGTCTGATCTATCCTTGCAGATCCCGCGCTAACGTTAACACTGAAGTTACGCCCTTTGCTATTGAAACGGTGGTTGTACAGCAGGTTAGCACCATAGTTAGGGGCTGATGAGTTAAGCGTTGAGAGCAAATTATAATTAGACACCGTTTGATTGTTTTGCGAAAACAAGCTTGAAGCCGATTGATCTGTGTTAACGCCTGCATATGATATGCTCGGTACAAATTTTATGTAATTAACCGTATCCGGTTTGTACTCCAGGTTGAAGTTGAAGCGATGGTTAATCTTCTCGTCGGTTTGGTTGCTGCTTACATTGTTGATAAGCGGGTTGGTTAACGAGGTGTTGTTTTGTATCGTCGAACTAATAGTGTTTGTGGTATTATCAGAAAAACTATAACTGCCATAAACGGTAACCTTTTTACCCCATTGGTCACGGTAGTTAAGGCCGATAGAACGTGCCGTAGTAATACCATTGGTATTTGACGAACCTCCCGCGCCAGGCGGCGGTCCCCCCGGACCGCCACTGCGCGGGCCACCTCCACCGAAGCTAAATAGGTTGGTGTTAGTATTGTTAAGGTTGCCCAAAAATGCCAGTTGTCTGTTACCGCTAAAGCTAAATGCCGTAGCAGATGCCACATAACGGTTATCTTTCTCCTGTGGGATGGCGTCTGCGCCATCGCCAACGGTTGCCTGGCCAAAGTAGCCGTAGTTTTTGTTGGGTTTTACCGTAATATTTAGTACTTTCTCCGGTTCTCCGGTTTTAATGCCGGTGATGTTGGCCTGGTCGCCGTAATCGTCAATAATCTGGATGTTTTCAACTATATCGGCAGGTAAATTTTTGGTGGCAGTCTTCAAGTCGCCGCCAAAAAAGTCTTTACCGTTTACGCGTACCTTGGTTACACTTTTGCCCTGGGCGGTCATGTTGCCGTCTTTGTCAATATCAACGCCGGGTAGTTTCTTCAGCACATCTTCAACGGGAGCATTGTCGCGCACTTTGTAAGCATCGGCCTTAAACTCCACCGTGTCTTCTTTAAGTTTTACGGGATTGATATCACTAATGGTAACACCCTTCAGCATGTGCGATTCGAACTTCAACGTAATCACACCAAGGTTCACCGGCTGCACGTCGTTAGCAGTGATCAGGTGCCTTTTCAATGATTGAAAGCCAATCGATGAAAAAGTAAGATCGAACGTGGCCGAAGTAACGTTATTAAAAGTGAACGCGCCGTTTGCGTCTGTGGCCGTGGAGATGCTATCAGTGCCCGCCTTTAGTTTTACGGTAGCGCCAATTACCGTTAACCCGGTTGAATCTTTAACAACGCCATGAACCGTTTTGCCTGTATCCGCCTTACTACTTGCAATACCAAAGCCCAGAAAAACGAAGAGAAATATATAAATAGCTTTCATTCCCAAATTAGTTGATGCTGCAAAACAATAACTTGCCATCCATATATAAAAAGGCGATAGACCATGAGCCTAAAAACGTAGACGGAAGCCCGAAAGCGCTCGATAAGACGGTTGAATGGATGTGGAGAAGTACTCAGCCCCGGGTTTTTAGCCCTTCGTCGGCGTTTGCGTTCGGTTGATAGATTTTAATTGCAGTTGCCCGCCTTTAACCTTAATATTGATTTGATTTAATATTTTAAAGGATGACAGAAACCACAGGCGGCGGGTTTAAAAGATCTATTTCGGTAATAGTGCTCGTTCATGTTTTGGCGTGGACGGTAATTGGTTTGGTGCTGTTTGTGTATCAGCCATTGTCGTTAAACATAGTTGTGCCTATACAACTCTGGATAAAACAGGCCATTGTGCTTACATTGGTTATTACTACCTACTATATAAACGCCAATGTTTTTGTACCCAGGTTTTTGTTGCAGAACCGCATGCGCGATTTCTTCATTCTATTGGTATTACTAACCGGAACGGTGATATTCATAAGCACCTTTGTTGATCCGCTGCTGCACATACCTGAAGTAATGGATAAGGCGTTTCATCATCATGGCCCGCCAAGAGGCCGCCCCGGTGACCACAGAAAGGATTTTCCGTTCTTTATGCTGATGCTTACTTCGTTGGTTTTGGGTATCAGTACCAGTATTTCAGCCGTGCAGAAATGGCAGAAAGATCAGCAATTGCGCCAGGATCTAGAGCAGGAGAAAACAACGTCTGAGCTTTCATTTTTAAAAGCACAGATCAATCCGCATTTCTTTTTTAATACCCTTAATAATATCTACGCCCTTACCGCCATTGACGTAGTGCAATCGCGCGAGGCCATTCATAAACTATCGCGTATGATGCGCTATTTATTGTACGAAACGCAGCATGGCACCACGCTGTTATCAAAAGAAATAGGTTTTGTGCACGATTATATTGATTTAATGCAACTGCGCCTAACAGATAAGGTGACGCTTAAATTTAGCTACCCCTCTGATTTAAAGGACGTGCAGATTGCGCCGATGCTGTTTTTACCCTTTGTAGAAAACGCATTTAAGCATGGTATTAGCGCAACCTTGCCAAGTTACATTGCCATTGTTATTGAGCAAAAGGAGGATGAACTCTGTATGGATGTAACCAATACTATTTTTGAAGACCAGCAGTTATCAATGGAAGGCAATAGCGGCATTGGCCTGGCTAACACGCGCCGCAGGCTCGATCTGATGTATCCGGGTAAATATAAACTCATTATAGAACGATCAACCAATCAACATTATATGGTTAAACTAAAGCTCAATCTGGCATGAAACTAACTTGTATAGCCGTTGATGACGAACCATTAGCTTTAGGCCTGGTTTGCTCATTTATTGAACAAACGCCATTTCTGGAACTGAAAGGTCGCTCATCGAGCGCGGTAGAAGCCTTGAAGCTACTTAACGACGAAGTGATCGACGTGATCTTCCTCGATATCCAAATGCCAGACCTTAACGGTATTGAGCTGGCCCGTGTACTGGATGCCCGCGCCAGCAAACCCCGCATAGTGTTTACCACGGCTTATAACCAATTTGCGCTAGAGGGCTATAAGGTTGATGCATTAGATTACCTGCTGAAGCCCTTTAACTACGAAGAGTTTTTAAGAGCCGCTCAAAAGGCGCTCAATTATAAAGAGCTGATCAACAAACCTGCTGTCGCGGAAGCCAAATCGGAAGATGAATACCTTTTTATTAAGGTAGAATACCAACTGGTGCGTGTGGCGCTAAGCGATATCCTCTATATCGAAGGATTAAAAGATTATGTAAAAATTTGGCTGGCCAGCGCGCCAAAGCCCCTGCTTTCGTTAACCAGCTTAAAAGCGCTGGAAGAACGATTACCCGCTCGGCGTTTTATGCGTGTACATAGATCTTTCATCGTGTCACTGGATCAAATCAACTCCGTTACCCGTAATACCCTGCATATTGGAGATATTAATATCAGCGTTGGCGAGCAGTACAAGGATGCTTTTAACGGGTTTATTAGTAAGTGGAACTGATTAGAAACAAGAGTGAAGAGACAGGAAACAAGAAGTGATTTTCCTCCCTCAATCTTAGAGGAATGAACTTTGTCAGGCTGAGGCTCTCGAAACCCCCGGCTTACAATGAGCTATGCTTTGTTCAACTATAGTGTTCTGTTAAACGTCGGTCTGCTCATAGCCGCAGGGGCTTAGTTACTTTTGGCTTGATCCAAAAGTAATCAAAAGATCAAGATGTAAAAAAGCTTCACCGCACAGTCTTACCTCGGCCCCGCTTTTGCGTCCGGGCCACCACTCCCCCAAAAACGTGTCATTGCGAGGAGGTACGAAAGCCTGTCCCGAACCCGTTTCGGGAAAGCAACCTCGTAGTTTACAGAGCGAATTTATATGCGATGAGACCACGTCTACGCCGCAATAACTTCTACAACCCTGCAAACACAAACGCCGGCGTTACTTTAAAATCCTTACTTGCTTCCCCGGCATGTATTTCGCCGTTGGCAACCAGCAGTTTCTTTACACTGGCTTTTTCAGAAAAGTCGATCTTTTTTAGATCAATCCAAAAGGTGTTGGGCGATAGTACGTTTTCGAAATAATAAATCAGATTTTTCTGATCAGATACCGTCCGCCAGCGGGTACTCGAAATGTTGGGTTGTCCCGGTGTGGTAATACCATAAGGTACAGAGCAATTTCTGATCACGCTAAACATGCTAGCAGTGGCAATGTGTATGTCGTCTGTTTGAGGGATGGCGTTTGCGTAAAAGGATGCACGAACAAAGCGATCGGCAGCACGATTGGTGCCCGGTAACATGGTTGTGCCTCCAATTTCCTTCCAGTACTCATTTAGCGCCAGTTGTTTTTCAAAAATGGGCGAATTGGTCATTACACGGTAGGCGCGGTCGTGATGGATATCCAGTTTGCCATTCACATATTCAAATATGGCGTTATCGCCCGATGGGTCTGAAATAGCCAGGTGTAAATTGGCCATGCGCTCGGTACCCGGTACGTTGGCCGTAACAACGGTGAAGTTTTCTTTAGCCAAATCGGTAACTGCCTCGTCTACGGTCTGGTAACTATCCAGTACATATTGCACCCATGCCGAAATGGCCAGCCCCGGCTTTTTGCCGTCGTATTTTTCGTATTGCGATTCGGCCAGCCAAAGCAGATTGGCAACCAATCCCTTTTCGTTCATGCCATCTGTACTGCAGATATCGTAGCCCGAGGTAATTATGCTGCCATATTTCGATTTCCATTTTAAAGAGTTAGGGCCTGCTTCGCCGCTTCGTGCCATTCCGCGGGGGAAGAGCCATAGGTTACTTTGTATGTCATCGCTCCAGTCCATCGAACGGGCTGTTATTATCGTATTGTTAGGCCCCTGATACATCACCCTTGTGCAGGCAACAGAATCGATGGTTTGTGAAATGATCATTAACAGCAGCAATGCTATCGCCGATTTTTGTCGTAGTTTTTGGTTCATAGATAAGAAATTAAGAGCTGTTCCTGTCAAATTTGGTCGGAATTAACGCAAACTCAAAATTCGGGATGTTTCAGTTTGGAATATGAAACAATTAGTTATACAACAAATCCTGCTTGCTGAGTAAACATTATTAATTAGCTTTAGTTACCAATTTAAATCAGCCGATGAAAAAAGCTTCTACCACAATTGTTGCACTCATTATAATAGCAAATGCCTTGTTTGCGTCTAAGCCTGCGGCAGCGCAAAACTTGCCTACTGTTAAGGTTGAAGAAGGAATGATTTCGGGTACCAGCAGCGCGGATGGTGCAATCACCGAGTTTAAGGGAATCCCATTTGCTGCGCCGCCTGTGGGTAACTTACGTTGGAAAGCTCCGCAACCTGCGGCACATTGGGATGGTATAAAAAAATGTGATGCCTTTGGCCCCAGCCCGATGCAACCCGAACCCAAGCCGTTTTTTGTTTGGACGAGCGAGTTTCTGATACCCAAAGCGCCCATAAGTGAAGATTGCCTCTACTTAAATGTATGGACCAATATGGCTGCCCAACGGTTAAAGCCTGTGTTTGTTTGGATCTACGGCGGCGGTTTCAGCAGCGGCGGCAGTGCCGCGCCTATATATGATGGCGAGGCGATGGCGCGTAAAGATGTGGTGTTTGTATCGATAAATTACAGGGTAGGGGTGTTTGGCTTTTTTGCACACCCGGAATTAAGTAGAGAATCGCTGGTGCATAGCTCGGGAAATTATGGCTTGATGGACCAGATCGCCGCACTAAAATGGGTGAAAAAGAACATAGCGGCCTTCGGCGGCGACCCGGATAACGTGACCATCGCCGGGCAGTCGGCAGGTTCGATGAGTGTTAATTACCTGGTGGCCTCGCCCAAAGCCAAAGGGTTATTTAACAAGGCTATTGCCGAAAGCGGCTCAATGCTGATCACTAATTCGCGCAGGCACATGACTAGTCTTAACGAAGCCGAAGCGCAAGGTGCTGCAATTGCAAAGGCAGCCGACAACAGTTCGCTGGCCGATATGCGGGAGATGAATTCGTTACAAGTGCTCGAAAAACTAAAAGGGAATTTTACACCTATAGCCGATGGTTATGATGTGTTGCCCGAACCGGTTTACCAGATCTTCGCCGAAAATAAGCAGAACAATGTACCTCTGATTACTGGTTGGAATGCTGATGAAGGAATGGTGTTCGCCGCTAAAAATAAGGAGGATTATATTAAACAGATCCGTACCGAATACGGCGCTGATGCTAATGATGTATTAAAATATTACCCGGCCAGCACGGATGCAGAAGCCGCCGACTCGCAGGTGCAGTTGAGCCGTGATTTGTCTTTCGCATTGTCGGGATACCAATGGGCAAAGTTGCAAAGCAGTCGTAAAAATAAGCCTGTTTATGTTTACAATTTTACCCGCCGTCCGCCTGCCACAGCCGATTTTGTGAAATACAAGTCGTTCCATACGGCAGAAGTGCCCTATGCGCTAGACGATCTTAAATTCCTGAACCGCCCACTGGAGGCAACCGACCGTCAGTTGAGTAAAACCATGTCGGCCTATTGGGTTAATTTCATCAAAACCGGAAACCCTAACGGAGCCGGTTTGCCGCAATGGCCGCAGTTTAACGAGCGGACCAATCAGGTAATAGTATTGGGAGATAAAATTTCGGCGCAAACCATATTAAATAAGCAGCGATTAGACTTTATGCTGAAGTTGCTGAACAGGTAGCCCCCTAACCCCCTAAAGGGGGAACAGAAGATTTGCACAGTCGTCCCGGTTGTCATCGGAATGGTTCCGACTATCTTAAGTAAGCTGGAAGCTTACAACAAACAAATCACAAGTTACGCTGCGCTAAACTTGCGATAGCTAGGTGTTGTAAAATAAGAAAGGCTGCGATATTTTGCAGCCTTTCTATTAATGTCTCGATTCTTGACTCTCTTACTCCCCCTTCAGGGGGCTGGGGGCTTAAAAGCTTGCTTTAGCTTCTTTAGCTTTGTCTGTTATTTGTTCAAGCGCGTCTTTGGCGTAGTTTTTTAATTTGTCTACTAAATCGGGCGCTTTGTCGGCCAGATCATCAATTATTGATTTAGCGCTGCCTTCATTTTTCTTCGCTATGTAACTAATGCCGTACGCAACTGCTGCGCCAATGGCAATATATTTTAATAGGTTCATTTTTGTTGTTTTTAATTATTTGGTATAGTAGTGCAATGTTGATGCCAACTATTTAGGTGAATGAGTGAATGATAGAAGGAGAGAATGTTAAAATAACGGAATTGTAGTTTGTCATTCACTCATTCAAAATTCATTCATTGACTTACCTAAACCTGGGTGAAGCGGATACCGGCCTTGTGGCTAAGGCTTGTGCAGTATGAGCGGAACACGGGGCCGGCTTTGATAGTAGTAGTGTTCTTGCTTTTCCAGAAAATGAATGGAGGAGTGAATGATAGAATGATAAAATAACGGAAATGTAGTCTGTTGCTCACTCCTTCTATCATTGACTCATTCTCTCCTTCAAAATTAACTTATTGCTAACCACCCTCAATCACTAAATCACAACCCGCTCATTCAAAACTAAATTGCGTTTTGCTAAATAAAATATTATTTCTACATTTGCGTCCCCGTTAAGAGCGGGTAAAACATTAAAAATCAAGTATAATAATGCAACAGTACGAAACCGTGATCGTTCTAACCCCGTTGTTATCAGAAGAAGTAGCTAAAGAGGCAATTGCCAAATACAGCAAACTACTTACAGATAACGGAGCCGAAATTGTCCAAGAGGATAATTGGGGTTTGAGAAAATTAGCGTATCCAATCCAAAAGAAAACAACTGGATACTATCACTTAACTGAATTTAAGGCTCCGGGTGATTTAATTAACAAACTGGAAGTTGAATTTAGACGTGATGAGCGCGTATTGCGTTTCTTAACTATCGCCCTTGATAAACATGCCATTGCTTACAATGACAAAAAACGCAGCGGCGCTTTCAACAAAAAATCAGCTAAAGCAGAGGAGGCAGGAAACTAATGGCTACAGAACAAATTAAATATGTTACTGCTCCTAAAGTGGAGGATAACCGCAAAAAATATTGCCGTTTTAAAAAGAACGGTATTAAATACATCGATTACAAAGACGCTAACTTCCTTTTGAAGTTTGTTAACGACCAAGGTAAAGTATTACCTCGCCGTTTAACTGGTACTTCATTGAAGTTTCAGCGTAAAGTGGCTCAAGCTGTTAAACGCGCACGCCACATCGGTTTATTGCCATACGTAACAGATTCGTTGAAATAATCACAGGAGGCTTAAGAAATGGACATTATTTTAAAACAGGATGTTAAAAACCTTGGTGAGAAAGACGAAATCGTTAAAGTAAGACCAGGTTACGGCCGTAACTTTTTGATCCCTCAGGGTGTAGCTATCTTAGCTACCGAGTCGGCTCGTAAAGTATTAGCTGAAAACTTAAAACAAGCTCAGTTTAAACAAGACAAAATCCGTAAGGATGCTGACGAACTGGCTACTAAATTAGAGAACGTTAAGTTAACTATCGGCGCTAAAGCTGGTGAAACCGGTAAAATTTTCGGTGCTATCAACACTATTCAGGTTGCTGATGCATTGAAAAAACAAGGCTTTGAAGTTGACCGTCGCCGTATCACTTTTGATCAGGATCCTAAATTTGTTGGTGAATACACTGCAAACTTAAACCTGCACAAAGAAGTGAAAGTGAAAGTTCCTTTCGAGGTTGTTGCTGAGTAATTAGCACACGTCTAATAAATATTATAAAAAGCTCTTCTCTTTGGGAAGAGCTTTTTATTTTAGAAGACTTTTTAATTTAAACTAATCAAATCATCATCTCTCCCGCGGGGAGGGCTGGGGAGGGGTAAATGCGAGGCATATTTAGACTCATACTGCGTATTCTTAAAATTTTTGTGATCGCTTTTTTTGCCATCACCATTTTGTGGGTATTGTTATACCGCTTTGTAAACCCTCCGGTTACCTGGTTAATGATTACCCGGGGCTTTGAACGGAAAGCAGATGGCAAAGATTGGAAGATAGATAAGCATTGGGTAGCCTTTGATAGTATTGCCGACCCGATGAAACGCGCCGCAGTGGCGGCCGAAGACCAGAAGTTTTTAAACCACTTCGGGTTCGACTTTAAAGCCATGGAACGTGCTATTGATAAAAACCAGCACAGTCATAAGCTAATGGGTGGAAGCACCATATCTCAACAAACAGCCAAAAATGTTTTCCTCTGGCCAGGGCGTTCGTATGTACGCAAAGCATTTGAGGCCTACTTTACCATGCTGATAGAAGTAATGTGGAGCAAGAAACGCATTATGGAAGTTTACCTCAACGTAATAGAAATGGGCGATGGTATTTATGGCGTAGAAGCCGCCGCGCAGAATTATTACCATAAGCATGCTTCGCAATTAACTACGTATCAGTCGGCTGCTATTGCATCAATATTTCCTAACCCGCTCCATTGGTCGCCCACTAATCCGAGCGATTATCTGAGGCATCATCAGTATTTGATCCGGAAGAATATCAGGAGGCTGGGGCCACTGGATTTTTAGACCCCTAACCCCCTGGAGGGGAGATTTTCTCAGCAACCGTTGTCCCGAACTTGTTTCGGGATCCCACAAAAAGCTACTTGCTGAGTATACTTTAAACTTAGCAAGTGGGTTGCCGAAACAAGTTCGGCATGACGTGTGGGTGAAGTTTGTTTGCTATTTGACCCGCAAATTACCGCAACTCAAATTGCCTGTTGTACCTTTGCATTATGCCTGCAAACGAAATCCTGTCTTTGAACGACGTTAAGCTTCTGGTGGATACTTTCTACTCAAAAATACAGAGGGATGCTTTGCTGAGTCCTATTTTTAACGAACGCATTCAGGATCGCTGGCCGCAACACCTCGAAAAGATGTATTCTTTTTGGCAAACACTGTTACTCGAAGAAAATACTTACAACGGCCGCCCGTTTCCGCCGCACATGAACCTGCCTGTAGGGCATGAGCATTTTGAGCATTGGCTAAGCCTGTTTACGCAAACTATAAACGAACTTTTTACCGGCGAAAAAGCCGAAGAAGCCAAATGGCGCGCAGGGAATATTGCGAAGATGTTTGAAAGTAAGATCGCTTATTTTAGGGAGCATCAAAAGGGTTTTGTGCAGTAAGGTTTCAAACCATTCATGCGGAGATTGTCATACAGAGCTCCGTCGAAGTATGGTGGGTACGGCCCTCTACACCATCCTTCGAGTGCCTCAGGATGACGGCCCTCTCGTTAGGAAACTAATCCTCCTTCTTCATATCCTCCTTCACATCAGCTACATAATCTTTATAGCCGTTAACGTGCGGTTTATCGAGGTTGAGCATGCTCTCTAAGCTGGCATCGTAGATCTGAAATTTATTCTTTTTCGCAAACTCAACCAGCGCGAAAAGTGCAGGTTCGCCATCAAGGCTCAGCAATAAGTTGTTAGCGGGTTGATCGCTGTATTCATACTCAATATTGCCATCTTCCACCTCAATTATCCTGAATTGCTCTTCCTCTTCAATAGACTTAAAATGTGCTTTCAGTTTTTTGCCGAAGTCTGCAGGTTTTAAGGCTTGCTTATTAAGGGTTTCGAGGTCGTTAATTTTCTCTGTCGAATTAAATAGTACTACGTCCCAGCTCATTGGTGTTTTATATTAGGCGGAAATTAAATCGCGGAATAATTGTGGGTGCCAGCTGTTTTTAAACGGCACTTCCCATTTAGTATCGAGGTCGGCAAGGGTTTGTACCAGGTTGTTAAATACAATGGTATCCTGGTTAATGGCGCCTTGTTTAATCAGTTCTTCAAATTGAGCGCGAGGGGCTGATAAAAGTGCGCCGTTGCTGCTACGATAAGCCAGGTTAAAACGATCGAACAAGTTGATGTTGTAATGCTGCTCTACCTGTTTCATGAAATTTACCGACTTATCTATCGAGCATCCACTGGCGCCGGCCTGGCTTTCGTCTACCACGAGTATAATAAAGCGATTGTAGCGTATTTCGGCAGCCGCTTTAAGTTGGTTGTTATGTGCAGTCCAACTTTGCGTAAAGCTGTTTAATTGCTGTTGCAGCTCGGTTACTTCATTGTTGCTCAGTTCGCGGTCGGCTTGATAGATCCACACTCTCGAATTTTCAGAAAATTGCATACACAAAGGTATCAATTTATTAACTTAGGGTTGTCAAATAGTTGCCATGTTGAAGTTTGTGGGGGTAAAAATTAAAAGGCGGTTTTTAGTGGCCGGTATCGGCCTGTTAGGTTTATCGTCTTTATGCTTCACTGTTGCTATGGACGAGCAGCAACTACTCAGCTGGAGCAACAAATGCCTCACTCAATCTTATAACGCCGATGGTGATGCCAAGCTTAAGAAATGGGAGTTAACTGTAACGGACAACGCCTTTGTTCGCCTGCGTAAAACTTACCTTAATGGCAAGCAGGAATATTACTCTTTTCATCTCCATCGATTTAACGATCTGGATTACCTGGGTACTACCACTGCAGGCACGCTGCAACTGAAAACCATTGCCGATGACATTATTGTACAAACCTATGGCGACCCGAAAGGCGACATCGATAGCATGGCTACTACCCTCAGCATGCAGGTAAAAAACATGGACCCCGACCGGTTAGACAGTCTGCGCAATGCGTTGATCTATTTTAAAGGCAAACAATAACGGCCTTTAAAGTGCCTGCAACCCCATAAAACAGGCTCGGTAAAAATTTATAGCCTGATAAACAGGGGGTTTACAGTAAATTGAAAATAAAATTTTTTAAAATAAAAAAAGACGCTACATTTGCAGTCCCGAAACGGACGAAGGGTACCATAGCTCAGATGGTAGAGCAAAGGACTGAAAATCCTTGTGTCACTGGTTCGATCCCAGTTGGTACCACAAAAGCCTCTTAGTGAAAACTAAGAGGCTTTTTTATGCTTTAATAATTAACCCCGCAACTGACGCTTCACTGACCTTGTTTACTTCCAAAATCGCTTATTTTACGGGGCGAAACCAAACCTATGAAGAATAAAAAAATAGCCGATATCCCGGCAGTGCCCGCAGTATTATTTTCCATCATCAGTGTACAAGGTGGTGCGGCCATAGCCAAGGGTATATTTCCGATATTGGGGGCTACCTCAACTTCAGCCTTGCGAATTGTTTTAGCGGCATTAATTCTGTGCCTGGTTAACCGACCGAATGTGCGTAACCTGAGCGCAGCGCAATGGAAAACGGTGGCCTTATACGGACTTACGCTTGGCGCCATGAACGTTGTTTTTTACATGGCCATAGCGCGCATTCCGCTTGGCCTGGGGGTTGCTTTAGAATTTATCGGGCCTTTGGTGTTAGCACTTGCAGGCTCTAAACGGCTCACCGATGTCTTATGGGCTATACTGGCGGGTGCAGGTATTGCACTTATAGCGCCCTGGCACAACAATGGGCTAAACGTTACTGGTATGCTGCTGGCCTTGCTGGCAGGGGTATTTTGGGTAGGCTATATTTTAATGGGAGGCCGTGTTTCTAAGATGATGGATGGTGGTAAGGCAGTTACCATAGGCATGTTCTTTGCATCCATGGTCATATTGCCGATTGCTATTGGCGATGGACTAATCACACATCTAAAACCTTCTCTGTTGTTATTGGGCTTTGCGCTGGCCCTGCTTTCGAGCGCTATACCGTTTAGCTTGGAGATGATTGCCCTCAAAAAGATCCCGGCGAAAACCTTTAGCGTTTTAATGAGCCTCGAGCCCGCCGCGGCCGCAATTTCGGGTTTGATTTTTCTGCACGAATATTTGACGCTTTACGAGTGGCTGGCAATTGCATTAATTATAATTGCAAGTGTCGGCGCTACGCTAAGTGCCAAGGCGAAGCAGGCTGTGGCGGCGGAGGTTTGATGTATCCTTATTTGCTGTCGATGCACATTATAGGCGAAAAATGAAAATATCCAGCATTTATCTTTCCGGTATTCAAATATTGTCGCCCTGCAACCGTTAACTTTGTAACTCGAATACGAACTATGGGATTAACGCTTAGGCTGACTTTTAAAGACAACGATTATAATTACCAAATTATCAATAGTAATCAGATTAACTCCAGTACAACCGAATTTAGCTTAACGCTGAATGGCGAAACTATTGAATTGATAAAAGATGCGAAAAATGTGTGGGTGCAAAAAGATGGCAAATCCCTCGATCCCGAACTGGTTCAGGCGCTCGGGCGTTCTGTTTCTTTACGTTTAAGGATGTAACTACTGTAGGCTTATAACTTGTGCCTAATGCTAAATCACAAAAGGCACAAGTATTTTTAGTTCTATCTATTCGCGCGTTAATAATCCGTAAACGGTAGCGTTGTGCCCGGCCCCCATGTTGGGTTAACTGTTACGTTAGTTGAGGAAGAATTATCGAATCGTGTGCCCGAAAAGGTAATCATCGTATTACTCTTGAAGGCAGGGAAGTTGTCAAGAACTAAGCGTGAGTAAGTAGGCAGATAATCATCTGTAGCAGTATATCCATTTAGTATAATATAATGACCGCCGCCCGGAAAATCTGTTGTGCTAAATGTAAACCCTTTCTTGCCGATGTCGGCAGGGACGATAGTATGATTGTAAACCATAGTTGGAAATCCACTACCGAAGCCGGGATGTGTTACATTTCGTAACGGATCATACGCGCCTACAAAGCCATCCCATCTACATTCTAACCGAACCACATTTGCGGGTATGGCATCTTGTATAACTACTTGTATTTTGCTTACTAAACGTTCCATAACAACGTCGGTGTTTGTTCTCGATTCAACTTTAATATTAAGTACTTTTACAAAAATATCGCCAATGGTATCGCCCCGGAAAATATTTCCTCCATCCGAAACAAAAATATGGTGTATCAGTGATGGCGGGTCTTCAGGATCCGGAAACGAACTATTGCCTATGGACTCGAGCGTCATGGATTTTCTGGTAGCGCCCATAAAATAAACGGTATAATTTCCGTTTGGCAGCGTATCGCGAATAGTTCCGAAATTAGCATCTGTTGATTTTTGAGTTACCTTTTTGATAATATTGGCAAGGCTATCACCAGCGGCCACCACCACATATGTCAAATAATTGATATCGTCCTTTAAAGCGGTTGTTTGTTTTACACTGGTAACTGTTTTTTGGGCTCCGAAAGCACTGGTTTGGCTGGCGAATGCAGATGCCGAAAATGAAACGGGATACTTTGGCCCCGTGGATACGGTAGTAGTTGGCGTTACATCCAGTTTATTGTCTTTTTTGCAGCTAAACAGCGTTGTTGCAGTGGCCATTAAGAGAATAAGGTTGGTTTTCATAGATCTTTTGTTAAGTTTCGAATTCGGGATGAAATTTCTAACCCGTTATCATATCATGTGTTAATAATCCGTAAACGGTAGCGTTGTTGCCGCCCCCCATGCCGGGTTAGTGGTTACATTGGTTGATGAAGAATTGTCGAACAGCGTACCCGAAAAAGTAAGCGTAGTATTACGCGCTAATACAGAGTATCCGTATGCAACAAGACGCGAATAACTGGGCGCCAGATCAGCATCTGTGCTTTTATAGCCGTTAAGAATAATAGTACGGCCGTAGCCGGGAAAATCCGTTGTGCTAAACGTAAATCCTTTTTTGCCAATATCCGCGGGGACGACGGTATGGTTGTAAACAATACTTGGAAATCCGCTACCAAAACCAGGATGTCCAACATTTCGCACCGGGTCAAATGCACCGTCCATGCCTCCCCAATTACATTCTAAACGGACTACATCTGCTGGTATAGCATCCTGTATAACTACTTGTACTTTGCCTATTAAGCGTTCCATAACCACATCAGTGTTTGTTCTCGAATCAACTTTGATATTAAGTACTTTAATAAAAATATCGCCAAGCGTATCTCCGCGGTAAAAACCTTCGTCCCAGGAAACATAAATATGTTGTATTAGCGACGGCGGGTCTTCTGGGTCTACAAATGGTGAACCGCTTATGGGGGCCAGCGTCATGAGTTTATTGGTGGCCCCCATAAAATAAACGGTGTAATTTCCGTTTGGCAGCGTATCGCGGATGGTTCCGAAATTGGCATCAGTCGATTTCTGAGTTACCTTTTTGATAACAACACCAAGGCTATCACCTGCAGGCACAACCATGTAGGTTAAATAATTGATGTCGTCTTTTAAAGCGGTTGTTTGTTTTAGACCGCTAACTATTTTTTCGCTCCGAAAGCACTGGTTTGGCTAGAGAATGCAGATGCTGAAAAGGTAACCGGATACTTTGGCCCCGTTGTGGCCGTGGTAGTTGGCGCTACATCGGCTTTGTAATCTTTCTTGCAGCCGAACAGCGTTACCGCAATGGCCATTAATAGAATAAGGTTGGTTTTCATATATCTTTTGTTAAGTTTCAAATTCTGTACACAGGCGTTAATATTATCCAGCTATGCCATAGCATGCAGTAATGATTGCGGATGAATGATTATTAGGATCTGTAATAAGTAAAAGAGGATATATAAAGGGCAATAAGGTTTTGGTGTTTTTTCATGGTTGAGGTATTAATTAAAAATTAAAACTTCAGCATTTATGTAGCAATTTATTAAATTGCTGAGTGTTAATTTCTTATAACGAAACTCATGAACGCGTAATGTGTAATTGTGTGTAGGGGAGAATTTGAGCCTATGGTAGATATTGTCACCGCCCATAATTTAGATTTTTCCTACATTTACGTTATATGTTTGCCGAATTTGAGAGGTTTATAAGAGAGCAGGCGTCGGTAACAGACGAGGACATCCAATTGATGCGCGCTAATGCGGTTGAGCGGACTTTGCGTCGTAAAGACTTACTGTTGCAGGCGGGCGACGTTTGTCGCTATAAAACATTTATTTCCAAAGGCTTTTTGCGCACTTACCGCACCACCGACGATGGCAGCGAACATATTATGCAGTTTTCGCCCGAGAACAGCTGGACTACCGATGGTGAGAGCTACGAAAATGGTACGCCTTCGTTTTATAACATAGAGGCGCTGGAATCCAGCGAAGTAGTAATGTGGACCCGCAAAGATTTCAATTCGCTGTTTGAGCAAATCCCGCAGTTGAAGGCGTATTCGGATAAACTAATATTTAGTAACCTTGCGCGCACCCGCCAACGGGTTTTTACCGCCATAAGTGCAACTGCCGAAGAAAAATACGACGAGTTTATCCAACTATATCCCGGTATCATTAACCGTGTGCCCTTGCACATGGTAGCCTCTTTTCTCGGTGTATCGCGCGAAACCCTGAGCCGTATCCGCCACGCACAGGTACGATCGTAATTTAAAACGGTGATCTATGTCCTCGTTTTTAGGTGAAACCTTGATCAATTTTGTATTGTTTAAAAAGATCAATCTGTTTACCAAAAAATTAAAACATGCGTGTATTTGTTACCGGGGCTACCGGTTTTATCGGTTCGGCCATTGTTAAAGAATTAATTGCGGCAGGCCACACCGTACTTGGCCTTACCCGCTCTGAGGAAGGCGCTAAGGCTCTCGAGGCTGCAGGTGCAGAAGTGCATCACGGCACCCTGCAAGATCTGGAAAGTCTGCGTAGCGGAGCCGCCGCCTGTGATGGCGTTATCCACACAGCTTTCATCCACGACTTCTCTAAATTTCAGGAAAACTGCGATACTGATAGGGGTGTTATTGCTGCCCTTGCATCGGCATTAGAGGGTACTAATCGTCCGCTGATTGTTACCTCGGGCACCGGCTTGGGCGCTTATGCCCCGGGCGAAGTTGCGGTGGAAGATAATGTAGCTACCTCAAAAACTACCCATCATCCGCGCGTTGCTTCTGAAGAAGCTGCTGCTTTAGCCGCTGCAAAAGGTGTAAATGTATCCATTATGCGTTTGCCGCCATCCGTGCACGATAAAGGCGATCATGGTTTTGTGCCGATGTTAATAGGTATCGCACGCGATAAAGGTTCGTCAGCTTATGTAAATGAGGGCGCTGGCCGCTGGCCGGCTGTGCATCGTTTAGATGCCGCCCATTTGTATCGGTTGGTGTTAGAGAAAGGCGTTTCTGGCACCTACCATGCTGTAGGCGACACGGGTGTACCAACCCGCCAAATAGCCGAAGTGATTGGCAAGCACTTGAACCTACCTGTAAAAAGCGTAACGCCCGAAGAAGCCGCTACTCATTTTGGTTGGTTCTCTGGTTTCTTTGCGTCTGATGTTCCGGCTTCGGCTAAGTTAACTTCTGAGCGCACTGGTTGGCAGCCAACCCATATCGGGTTGCTTGAAGACATGGAAAGCAATTATTTCGAAAGTTAATGAACACATCGCTAGCGGAGCGTTTACCAAAATAATTTGTCATTTCGAAGAAGGTACGACTGAGAAATCTTCTGCTGTTTGTAGGTACGCAATAAGGCTGTACTGGTTATTAATAACGCAGAAGATTTCTCCTTTCGTCGAAATGACAATTTTGTTTATTTGTTGCTCACGAAAGCGCCTTTGAGATAGCTTTTAAATACTTCTCGTTGTTAGATTTAGTGATCATTACATCCCTGCATTGATTAAACTGAACGAAGTTTTTCAACGCTTCCACAAGTTTATCCAGCATCGGTTTATCGAGTTTTACATCTTCGAAGTGCAGGTTATGGACGATCAGTTGCTTCTGTTTACGGTCGGCTTTGGCATCCATGCGGGTAATAAAGGTGTCTCCAATTATTATAGGCAGACAGAAATAACCGTACTTGCGTTTGGGGGCTGGTACAAAACATTCTACCTGGTAGTCGAAATCGAAGAAATCTTTCAGCCGGTGCCGAAAAACGTTCAGCACATCAAAGGGCGAAAGTATAAAAGCATCGCCCGATAGCGTGATCTCCTTATTCTGATAAGCAGGCAGCATATAAAGCGGCGCGGTTTTGAAACCCTCTATGGCAACTGGCAAAACCTCGCCTTCATCCACCATCTTTTGGAGTTCCTTTTTTACCAGATTGCCTTTTACAAAGCGTGCACGCCACGCAAGTTCCTTAACGTAGCCAATGCCTAATCCCTGCAGATTGCGACGGATCACATGCCGGGCAAATTCCTCAGGCGTAGGCATGGTGGTGTCCGTATCAACAGGGAGTATGTTTAGAGGGGTATCGTAAAGTTTCTTAAAATCCTGTTTCCGGGTGATCATCAGTTTGCCGTCGAGGTACAGGCGTTCGAGGGCAACTTTGGCCGGTCGCCAATCCCACCAACCGGAGCTTGCTTCCTGCCGGTCGTTTTCGAAATCTGTTACCATCAAAGGGCCTTCGCGTTCAACCCGGTCCAGCACTTCGGCCATTAACCGTTTTTCGGCCGGGGTAACGGGTTTGCGGTTATTGGCAAAGCTTTCTTTCAATGGTAACGAAAATCTAAAGTCGTGCATGGGTATAAAGCCCGAATCGGAGGTGAAAAACTCAAAGATCCGACCTTCGGCTTGCAGGTCAGAAAGCCATTCGTGCTGATAATCAGGAACGCGTGCTGCAATGCTATGGTGGTGCGCACGCTCAACAATGTAGTTGGTATCCAGTTGTACGTAGCCCAGGTGATCTATTAGTTTGTAAACCGCGTCAGGGCCTGTTCCAAACTGTGCCCGCTCGGCCAGTCCGGCGGCATGCAGTATAATCTTACGGGCTTGTGCTTTGCTAATGATAACCGGTTCCATAGATGAAAACAAAATAAACAAATATTTTGGAACGGTCTTTTGCTTTCAACCCATCAAAAAAAGCATCTTTGCAAATAAATGCGCATGAATAAAATTATTGCTTCGTGGTTTGGTGTTGGTTATATAAAAGGTGGGGGCACTGTAGCTGCCATTATCACGTGCGTATTGCTTTACTTTTTCTGGTTAACCGGTGTTGGGCAAGGCCATTGGCCATTGGTGATAATAACCATAACCATTACGCTTATCGGTATCTATGTAGGTAATCGGGTAGAGCCTGCATGGGGTAAAGACAGCTACCGGGTTGTTATAGACGAGGTTGCCGGTATGCTGGTTACCATGCTTTTTATCCCTCACAATAATTACCTGTTGCTAGGCGGCTTGGTACTGTTCCGCTTTTTTGATATGGTTAAGCCCCTATTTATCCGTCGGCTCGAAGCCTTACCTCGTGGTACAGGTGTAATGATGGACGACATAGTAGCTGGGGTGTACTCCAATATTGTGCTGCAGGTGGTGGTTTATTTCTTTGTGAAATAGCCGATGTTTAATAAACCCACTGTAACCTGCAAATAATGCTGTTGGTGGTTCCGTTGTTAAGATTGTTTTTATCGAGGTTGCTAAAGCCGTAACCCACAGATAAGCGCCAGTATTGGGTGGCCCACCAGTTAAGCCCTTCGTATAGTTTTAACATTTTACCGCCGTCTATATCGTACGAGTCGAAATCGAGGTTAGATACCCGGCTAACAATTTCCCAGGCTCCGCCTTTGCCGTGAGGCTTAACCCTGCGGGCGTATGCTGCTTTTTTATCGTAAGGCCTTGTTTCGCCGCTTAGTACCCAGCTACCTTCAATATAAAACCCGTCGAAGTGTTTGTTTGGCCCGGGAGTGTTGGCATTGGTAAAAACGTATTCGCCCAGCAGGGAGAAATTGTTGTAATTCATCAATTCTTCAAAGCCGAAACTCAGGGCATTCTTGGCGGTAAAATCTTTAGTGTCGATATAGTTTGAGCTTACATTAGATTCATCTTTACCCTTAAAACGCAAAACGCCATTTTGTGCTTCGAGGTATCGCATACTGGCTGCCAGGTGTATAAAATGATGGCCATCTTCTTTGTAAATCGGCAAGCCAGTTACCCTTGCCGTAACGGTATTTACGCCCTCAGCAAAAGAAGTCCCAGAGGTGATGAAATTATTGAAGTAACCTGCAGAAAAGGTCATACGGTCATTAAAAGCAGGTTTGTTCCAGCGCACCCCCGTGTTTCTGGAGGCAAAGAAAGGACTAAGCATACGCTCGGTTTGCGGTAGGTTGGCAGCATCGCCCACCATTTCGTAAACAAAGGTTTCTTTAAGCTTACCTACCGAAAAGCTACCGAGTTTCCCTGCCGGGATGGTAAACATCAGGTCAGTAAAGCCAAATGGATGTACACCTTCGTCACGGTCGAACCCCTTATATTCAATACTAATTAAATATTGCCAGGGCTGTTTAAAAAAGATCTTTCCTCGCGCCATTAAACGCACACTACGGAGGTCAAACTGGCTTTTTTGTTTGTCTACCTGCGCTTTGCTTGTCGAGTCTTGAAAAAAGCCCGTGTAATCTAAAAGGAATACCCCGCCCAATTGCATCGAGAAAAGCTTATTACTAAAGCTGGTCCAGCTTATTTTCTTTTTAGTGTCGGGTATAATGTACCTTTTGCCGGTATCTGCCAACAATTTTGTCTCAGACGAGTCTACCAGGTTAGTGTTCTGGGCATGTACCTTTGGTACCAACAGAACGCTCAACAACAGTAAAAAAAGAAGGGGCAGCTTTACTCTCATTATTATAAACGCTATGAATTTCTCGGTATACAATAATAAGCCGTAATTATCAGGAGATTAAATTAGCCTTGTTGCAGTTTAAAATATGGAACATTGTGGTTAAATATCCTTTCCAATACCCAGTTTCTTCATTTTAGAAAATAGGGTACTGGCCGGTACTCCCAGCAGTTGCGCTGCACCCATGTGGCCGCCTATGCGGCCATCGCAATGTTTAATTATTGTGCTAATATGATCGCGCTCGCTTTCGTCGAGGGTTTTAAAGTGAGTAGTAACGACCGGCGCGGCTTGATGTGTTGTTTGTTTTGGAGAGGGAAGATATATTTTATCCAGCGTGTTGCCGGGGCACAATATGACGCTTCTCTCTATCTGATGCTCCAATTCACGAATATTGCCGGGCCAGTTATGGCTTGCCAGCTCGTGCAGTGCGCTGTTGCAAATGGCATCTATCCGTTTCCCGCTTTTTTGGGCAAACCGCCTGATGAATGCCGACACGAGTAACAGCATGTCCTGCTTTCTTTCCCTTAAAGCAGGCAAACTAATGGGAAATATATTGAGCCGATAGTATAGGTCTTGCCGGAAACGACCCGCTTCTGCTTCTTTTGAAAGATCGCGGTTGGTGGCCGCAATTATCCTCACATTAACTTTAATAGTGCTTTTTCCGCCTATTCGCTCTATTTCGCGCTCTTGTAAGGCTCTCAATAATTTAACTTGTAACTCAAGTGGCATTTCGCCTATCTCATCCAAAAAAAGCGTGCTGTTATCAGCCATTTCAAACTTGCCTATTCGCCGGTCTATTGCGCCCGTAAAACTGCCTCGTTCGTGGCCGAATAGTTCGCTTTCAATTAGAGTAGGGGGAAGAGCCGCGCAGTTAACTTTAATCATCTGCTTGTTTTTACGCGGCGAATTATGATGTATAGCATTGGCAATCAACTCTTTTCCGGTACCGGTTTCGCCCAATAATAGTACTGTACAGTTGGTGGCAGAAACTTTGTCTATTAAATCATAGACGCTTTTTAGAGCCGGGCTTGTGCCAATTATGCCTGGATATTTAAGGGTGCTCTCGCAACCGGAAGACTGGAATATTAGCGCTGTGCTACCGCGTTGACTGTGTGATTGCTGATGATCAGTATCTACAATACTTTTCCGAATAGAATCAAAATCGATGTAGCGGTGCAAGGATGTTGCGTGCCAGCCGGCAGTTTCCTTTACCTGGTGCTCAATGGTTGGGAGGTAATCGTTACACATACGCTATTGATTTTTGGACGAAGTGATATAAAATGTTCGGGCTTTTATTAATGCCTGATATCAATAGGTATGCCTTGTGATAATTTGTTGATAATTAAGATGTTGATGTTTTAGACAGTAGTGCTTGATAATGATATCTCTGCGAATCGCGATATTTCGTAATGCGTTGTGTTGGTATTTCGTAAAAAATGCAATCGAATGCCATACGGCACGGGGCTTCAGTGCAGAAATAGTTTTACTGTGATATATTTGTTATTTTTAGGTCAGAATTTAAGATTGTGCTTTTGACAATTATTTGTCGTGACCGAAACTAAATTCAAGGCCTTTCGCAATGGCGGCATCATATCTAAGATTAAGCATAAGCTGGCGATGTAGATATGGTAGAACGCTTCAGAATAATGCAATCACAAGAGCGATGATGAACAAACTTAAAGTAATCATAGGGTTGATGCTGCTAACCATAGTCGTAAAGGCTCAGGTTATTAACCAGCGCTATGCCGATTCTTTATCGAGTTTATTAAGCAAACCGGCCGCAGATACCGACCGTATTAACACCCTTTTGCGACTGGCCAACTATAACAGCCACCTGCGCAATGCTTCGGCGGAGCAACTTAAGATGGCCGCCACCTATATAGAAACAGCTCGACGGCTTAATGCTAAACTAAAAAAACCTGCGTATACTAATTTTGTCCTTTTTGCTCAATCGGGCCTTTATAAAGGCAGCGGTAATGCTACGGCGGGCAAAGCGCTTTTGAATAAAGTGATAGATTCCCTTAAAGCTGCGCATGATAAGGTATTGTTGGGGAAGGCCTATTTCGAGATGTCGGAGTATTATACCGGCGACTTTTTGCAGCACACCATGTTAGAGCGGATCCGGTATTTGCAACTGGCAATAAGTGCTTTCGAGGGTACCAATTATTTAGTAGAACTGGCACGTTGTTACCGTTTTTTGGCCGATTTGCATCAGCTCACCAATGACGATGCCATTGCATTTAAGGAAGTGCGAACGGCTCTTAAATATTACAGCCAGGCCAATTTTAAAGAAATTCAGGGTGCTGTTGCCTTGCTCGGCAGGCTTTATTACGAAGAGGGCGACTACAAACAAGCACTCCATTACGAGCTTACGGCCCTTAAAATAGCTACCAATAGTACCCAGGATAATGTAAGGCTGATATGCCAGATCAATAATAACATTGGTTTCACTTACCTCAAACTGAATGAAGGCGAAAAGTCGATACCCTATTTCACAGAAGCATTAAAAATTGCAGAAAGCGAAAAGGATAACGGCACTGTTTACCTGCTTGCTGCAAACATTGCAAGCGCTTACCTAAAGCTTAACCAGCCACAAAAAGCGCAGTACTTTTTTGAGGATATCAATAAGAAATATGCGCACCCCACCGATCTGAAATATGAGGGTGGAGATTATGGAATAACCCAAACTTATCTGCGGATATTTATGGCGCTTAAGAAATACGATAGGGCAAAACATTACTGTGATAAACTAATACAAACTGCTAAAAACCCTAATATTAATTTATACACACTGAGTGGTTATTATGAGGCTATAGCCAGCTACTTTATCGAAACCGGAAACTATGACGAGGCGCTGGGGTATTTAAAGAAAAATAAGGCGCTGGTAACGTCTGTAAAAGACTTTCCGGGTATGGCGCGTAACTATACTTTATGGTTTTCGTTAGATACCGCACGTAACAATTACCGCTCTGCCGTGAGTAATATCATTAGTGCTTCGCACATTAACGATTCACTGTTCAACGCAACCAAGAGCCGCCAGATTGCCCTGTTGCAGGTAGAATATGAAACCGATAAAAAGGAAAGCCAGATCCGCTTTCTGAATCAAAATGCTGTTATAGAAAAAGCGAAATTAAAGCAAGCTGACCTGGTAAAAAATGTTACCGCAGGCGGCATTGTTCTGCTGCTAGTAATTGCCGGATTATTGTATAAACAAAACCGGCTGAGGCAAAAAAGCAACGAGATTGTTACCCAAAAAAACGAGTTATTGCAAAGCCTGCTTACCGAAAAGGAGTGGCTGCTCAAAGAGATCCACCATCGTGTAAAAAACAATTTGCATACTGTTATCTGTTTGCTCGAATCGCAGGCAGCCTACCTCGAAGAGGATGCACTGCGGGCTATAGAAAGTAGCCAAAACCGCATTTATGCCATGTCGCTTATCCATCAAAAGTTATACCAGTCTGATGATATCAAAACCATCAACATGGATACTTACCTTGCTGAGTTTACACAATACCTTTCGGACAGTTTTGGGTCGCCGGGCAATATTCGTATTTACCTTGCGGTAGAGAAAATAAAGCTATCTGTTGCGCAAGCTATTCCGCTTGGGCTTATCATTAATGAGGCAGTTACTAATGCGTTTAAATACGCTTTCCCCAAAAAGGCACAGGGTAGCATTACAATTGAGTTAAGGGAAACCGATAAGCATGTTGAAATGGTAATTGCCGATACTGGTATTGGGATGAGTTATGGCACAAGTGGTTTGATATCTAACTCCCTGGGACTGGATTTGATGCGTGGTTTAACCATCGAACTCAACGGTGATATCCGGTTTGAAAACGACGGTGGTACTAAAATAACCGTAACGTTTCCTTTAGAAACATTAATCGTTTCCAACGATGTGCAATTGCCCCAACACCTAAACCCTCTCGAAATATGAAGACCAAAATACTAATTGTAGAAGATCAGTTCATCGAAGCTAACAACCTGCGGATCATCCTTACAAAGGCTGGTTACCAGGTATGCGGCATAGCGCGCTCGGTACCCGAAGCCTTGCGCCTGATAGAAGCTGAGAAACCACAGATGGTATTATTGGATATTCATTTATATGGACCGCAAACAGGCATCGATCTGGCTGAAACCCTAATGCGGACGGGTATTGCTTTTGTATACCTCTCGGCCAACTCTAACCGCGAAACGCTGGATGCCGCCAAGGCAACAAACCCCTATGGCTTTTTGGTAAAGCCCTTTCGCGAAAAGGATGTTCTGGTAATGTTGGAGGTGGCTTTATATCGCTGCCAAAATGAGCCGAAAGAGCTGAACAAATTGAGGAAGCAAGCTTCGCAGGTTCAGCAAGGGGCCAAGAATATCGTGGGGCAAAGTGAGAGTTTTGTTAAAGTGATGGAACAGGTGGAGATTGTGGCACCTTCGGAAGCATCGGTATTGATATTAGGCGAAAGTGGCACCGGAAAGGAACTGATAGCGCAGACCATACACCGGCTTTCGCCACGTAATAAAAAGCCTTTAATAGTGGTTAACTGTGGCGCATTACCCGCCAATTTGATAGAGTCAGAGTTGTTTGGGCACGAAAAGGGCTCGTTTACGGGGGCCTTTGAAAAGCGCCTGGGTAAGTTTGAACAGGCCGACGGGGGAACCATATTTTTAGACGAAATAGGGGAGTTACCGCTGGATTTGCAGGTTAAATTTCTGCGGGTTTTGCAAGAGAAAGAAATTGAATCAATAGGCGGGAAAAGCAGGCCTGTTAACGTTCGTGTTATTGCGGCAACCAACCGTAATTTGGAAAAGGAGCTGGCAAACGGCAACTTTCGTATGGACTTATATTATCGCCTAAACGTTTTTCCGATAATGCTGCCGCCGCTAAGAGAACGCAAAGCCGATATTGGTTTACTAGCTAATTACTTTATCCAACAATATGCTCAAAAGCTTAATAAAACTGTAGAGGGGCTTTCGGAACCGGCCTTAAAATCAATGCTCGATTACGCCTGGCCAGGCAATATCCGGGAGCTGGAAAATATGATGGAAAGGAGCGTTTTACTGGCAGCCGGTTCGCTTATTAGCTATGTGCCGCTGCCTGCCAGTGCTCAGAAAAGTACCCAAGGTCCCTCAACTTCGCGCATTAAAACCATAACCGAGAACGAACGCGACCATATACTTGCGGCATTGGAAAGCTGTGGTTGGAAACTACATGGCGATGATGGCGCTGCCAAACTGCTGGATATAAACCCCTCAACCCTCCACTCGCGAATGAAAAAATTGGGTATAGAAAAAAAGATCAGTGCCAGAGATTCTAATTTTTAACCCTCATCCGGGCGTGCGCGGTCACCAATTTTTATAAATCAACCATAGTTTTGATGTGCTTTTTTGTTGTATTTAAGCTGCTGTATAATACCTGCTTAGTTGGCATAGCCATGCCTGTTGCCAAAGCTTCGATTTTGCACGATGAGCTCGTCTGAAAATTTTTGAAAAATTTTTCTGAAAAAAAATTAACCGGATTGGAGATTTCGTGCTCTCGGGATGTGTTTTTATTTAATATTCTATAAATCAGTAATTTAAATCACTTTTAGAGATATAGGTTTTAAAGCGATTTTCCCCAAAATCATTGTCTTTTTTTTGGTACAATTTTCTCTAAAGTAGAAATCTGCCAGTTGGCCGCGTGTAACTAAAACACCAAGGCCGCCGTACAACTGCCCGCGCTCCAAACATTAAACAAGTTGAAATTTAGATTCTAAAAGCTGCATAGCTTCAACCCTGTGTAGTTTTTTTAACCTTATTACCCCTGATAAATGGATAACACATTTACGAAGCGCATTTTTTTCTCTTTCTTATTTATTTTTCTTGCAGTTGCATCATTTGCGCAGACTATCACCGTAGGTACTGTTGATCCAGGCCCTTACGGACGCGGTTCGAGCATAGCCGTGCCGATAACCATCAATGATGCCGGGGGCTGTATGCAAATTGGCAATACTTATACCCTTTACTTATCAGATGCATCGGGTAATTTCTCTCCCGGTACCGCTATCGGAACCGCTAATAATTTTTATACTCCTTTCGTAAACGGCGTTATTCCGGCTGGTACACCGGCCGGCACGGGTTACAAAGTACAAGTTAGATCAAATAACCCGGTAAAAATCAGCAGCACTTCTGCCGCTTTCGAAATAAAGGCAACCACAGGGGTGGTGGCCTCTGCATCCTGCGATCAAAATGTAGCTACCGATGTATTTGGCAGCTGTGTTGGTGCCGACGGTGTACCGTTTAGCATATCGAGCACTTCGCCAGCGGGAAACACAACTACTGCCAGTTTTAATAATGAAATGACACAAACGCCAAGTGGCTCTGCCACTTTGCCAAGTAGTGGACCTGGTTATACATTTACGGCCAATGCAACCAACTATACCGTTTCTGTTAAAAGTGTTGATGCGAGCGGAATTATAGGAACCAGAGATTATGAACTGATCAATAATTATCCCCGAAGTAATATCGGTTCGACAGGTAACGGCTTTACATGCTTGGATAATAATCAGGGACCGTTATCATTCAGTATCGACGTGTCATCGGCCTCGGGCGGTATCCAGGTAAATTATCCGGGTAACTTATATAGACTGGATTGGGGCGACGGTACCAGTACCACCTACACTTTTTGCCAGCTGAAAGCTGCCAACGGGTTGGTTACTCACATTTTTACATTACCATCATGTGGCTCACAGGGAAATAGTCAGGATAATTTGGCCAATGCCTTTAAGGTAACAACCGATATATCGAATCCGTATTGTGGTAGCGCAACCTTTAGCCCCAAATTTACCACAGCCCGTGTATTAATTAAACCTAAGGTTAGTTTTACGGGCCCTACAGTAGCCTGTGTAGGTACACAGATTACCCTGACCAATACTTCGTCACCTGGGCCGGCCCCTATGAATTTTACGTCACCTACTTGTCTGGATAACCCCGGCGCTTTGTACGATTGGTATTTAGACGGTACGAAATACGCTAACTATACCCTAACCCAGCCATTTGTTTTACCAACTAACCTGGCTCATGGTACGCATACCATCATTTTACACGCCCAGCCACAAGCCGGTAGTGCGGGTTGCGTAGCAGCTGATGTTACCCAAACAATTTGTCTCGAAAATCCACCACAACCTGCATTCACTATTCCTGCTGCAGTTTGTCAGTCGGCAACGGTTCCGGTTCTTCCTACTGATGCATCAGTTATCGATGCTACCTGCGCCGTAAGCCCTACCAATAGTACGCACACTTACACATGGACGGTAACCGGCCCTGCTGCGGTAGGGTATGCGGGTGGTACCAATGCCAATAGCACTATACCTAAGTTTATATTTAATACGCCCGGGACTTACACCGTACAATTAGGTATCTCTACCAGCGGTTGCGGACAAGTACTTTCAACTCCGCAAGATATTTATGTAGATGATGCTGCTACAGTAAACCTTTCGCCAAATGTTACGCTATGTAATACCAACCAAACCCTAACTTTCGACAATACGGCGGGATCGCAAACAAAAACAACATTTGCCGGAACTACCAAACCCGGTGCATCAAACTTTAACTGGACGGTTACCGGCGGCACATACTCGTTTGCAGGTGGCACTACAGCCACCAGTCAGTATCCTCAAATCTTATTTACGGGCTTGGGAACTTACACAGTAACTGCAACGCACACTAACTCGTGTAATACCGCTACGGCCACCCAAAAAATTACATTTATTGTGCCGCCAACAGTAAACGCCGGGCCTGATCAAACTATCTGTTCAACTGGCTCAGCGACATTAGAGGGCTCGGTAACCGGTACTTACACCAGTTATGCATGGACAGGTGGCACAGGTACCTTTTCGCCCGGAAGAAACGCGTTGGCACCCAGTTATACCCCAAGTGCCGCCGAGATAACTGCCGGGACAGTTACGCTAACTTTACACGGTTATAACGCAGGAGTAGCTTCTCCCTGTGCCGATGTAGGCGACCCCATGGTAATTACTATAACGCCGCTTGTTAAAGTAAACAGTAACAACACAGCGTCAGTTTGTTCCGGAAGTGCACTTAGCTATACTATCACTGCGGATCATACGCCAGCTACTTTTACCTGGACAGCCTCGGCTACTACCGGCTCGCCCACAGGTTTCACAACATCGGGCACCAGTAGCTCAATAACTGATGTTTTAGTCAATGCCGGTACTACGAATGCGGTAGTAACTTACAAAATAACACCAACCTATAACGGTTGTCCGGGCCCGGTCTTTACATTAAACGTTACCGTAAATCCGCTGCCTACCATCACGGCAACCAGCCCTACTATCTGTAATGTTCAACAAGCTAATATTGCTTTAACCTCAACAGTTTCGGGAACCAGCTATAAATGGACAAGCGTGGCCCAAGCTGGTGTTACAGGCAATACGCAACAAAGTTCAAAGGTCACGGTTACCAGTATTGCTGATATTTTAACCAACAGCAGTGTTACAACCGCGAAAACGGTTACCTACACCATTACGCCATACAACGGAAACTGCGCCGGTACACCAATTACCGCAACGGTGACTGTACAGCCTTCAGTACCATCTATTCCAGGTGCTGATAGGGAGATTTGCGGTACTACTTATACCTTAGAGGGTAACAACCCTGCACCGGCTACAGGTAAATGGACAATAGCATCCGGAGCGCCAGGCGTAGTAATTACTGACGATACTAATCCTACAAGTACAGTAACAGGTTTAGTTGCGGGCCAGGTTTACAAGTTTACCTGGACAGTAAGTAATTTGCCAACCTGCGTTGATGCCAAAACAGTTACTATTACGGTTGATACCCCGCCTACGGCAGGTACGGCTATCGCAACGCCTTCAACCGTGTGTAAGGGTTCGAGCAGCTTCATTAAACTAAGCGGCTATTATGGTAGTATTACCAAATGGCAGTCGTCTGTTGATGGGGGGACCACCTGGACTGATATCAGCAATATAAACGACAGTTATACTACACTTGCCTTAACGCAAACAACCGTTTTCCGTGCGGTAATGCATAGTGGTGTTTGTGCCGATGTGTATCCAACAGCAACCGTAACGGTTGTGCCTCCGCCGGTTACTTCGGTACCGGGTTCGGATGTGGTATTGTGCGGTATCCCGCCTGCAGGTTTTTCTACCCTGTCTTATACATTAGGAGCTAATAGTCCTGGAACCGGAACAGGTAAATGGACGATGGTTTCTGGTCCTGGTCCGGTTCAGTTTGATGACGATACCAAGCCAAATGCAGTGGCCAGCAACCTGGTTCCGGGAGGCACCTACGTTTTGTCTTGGACTATCTCTGGCGTATCGGGAACTCCTTGCCCGCCAAGTTCTAACCAACTTACCATCACGGTTGAAAAACCACCGGTAGGGGGGAGCACTAATACCAATCCTTCAACAGTATGTTATGGTTCAAACGGCACCATTTACCTGGCTGGCTATTTTGGTAATGTTGCCAAATGGCAGTCATCAACCAATGGTGGCACCACATGGACCGATATAAATTTTGTTGCCGATGCTTATCCATATTCTAATTTAACCACTACTACCACATTCCGTGCTTGGGTACACAACGGTACCCAATGCCCGGATGTGCCCTCAGATCCGGTTACGGTAACGGTTGCCCCGGCAATAGTACCATCTAATCCGGGCGCTGATGCCGTAATTTGCGGCACGGTTACAACTGCCAATCCAATCATCTCTTATACCCTACAGGGGAATAATCCATCGCCGGGAACCGGTAAATGGACAATCAAATCTGGCCCTACATCTGCCCAGTTTGTTGATAACACCAGCCCAACAACGGTTGTAACTAACCTGCAGGCTGGCAGTGTCTATGAATTCCAATGGACCATTTCGGGTGTTGCCGGTTCGCCGTGCGCCCCGGATGGTAAGGCGGTTACCATCACCGTCGAAAAACCGCCTGTTGGCGGCATCACGAGTACTAACCCCTCAACAGTTTGTACGGGGGCTAGCGGTAATATTACATTAAGCGGTCAGTTTGGTACGATTACGAAATGGCAGTCATCGATCGATGGCGGCACCACCTGGACTGACATCAGTTTTATAGGCGATACTTACCCTTACACTAATTTAACCACTACAACCACATTCCGCGCGGTTATACATAATGGCACGCAGTGCCCTGATGCTTATTCTGGCGAAACTACCGTTACCGTAAACCCAGCCACTGTATTAGCTAATGCGGGCCCGAACGAAGAGGTATGTAGTATAACCAGCTATACGCTGAAGGGTAATGATCCTTCACCAGGCAATGGTAAGTGGACCCTGACCTCGGGACAACCAGGCATTACTTTTGATAACGACACAGATCCGCACGCTACCGCAAGCGGCTTGTTACCTGGCAATGTTTATACTTTCCAATGGACCATCAATGGTTTGCCGGGTTGTACCATGAACAATAGTTCTGTTACTATTACGGTTGATGAAGGCCCTGTGGGCGGTTTAGCGCTGGGAACAACCGATATTTGCGGCGGAACAACTAACGGCGGCATCATTACACTTTCTGGCCAATCGGGTACGGTTGTTGGCTGGCAAAAATCAATTGATAATGGAAATACCTGGACGGCTATCAGCAGCGTTGCCGATACCTATACTTATACCAACTTAACACAGTCAACCCAGTTCAGGGCCATTTTACATAAAGCAGGTTTATGCGGCGACGTTCCTTCGGCTCCGGCTATTATTACTATAGGCACGCCTCCGGTAACATCGGCGCCAGGCCCCGATAAAGTGCTTTGTAATGTTGCCAGTTATACACTGCAAGGTAACAGCCCCGGTGCCGGCACAGGCAAATGGACTATTGATGCCGGCCCGTCTGCAGGTGTTACTTTCTCGAGTGATACTGACCCACATGCAACGGTAAGCGGTTTAACAGCAGGCAACACTTACACCTTCCGTTGGACCATTACCGGAACACCACCATGTAACCCAAGCAGCAATGTAGTTAAAATCACAATCGACAAGTTGCCGGTAGGAGGTAACACCATAGGCTCGGCTACCGTTTGTACCGGCGATAACCACGGTTCTATTACCCTGGGCGGCCAGGTAGGTACGGTAGATCATTGGGAATTTACGACGGACGGCGGTACCACATGGCAAACTATAGCCAGTACCAACACCGTAATACCTTACGATCTTTTAACACAAACAACCACTTTCAGGGCTATTGTACAGAGCGGTTCATGTGGTACAGCAGTTTCTACGCCAAGCACCATTACCGTTGGTCAGCCGGCAGTAGCATCGGTGCCTGGCCCGAACGCATCGATCTGTAACGCCACTACTTATACTTTGCAAGCTAACAGCCCCGCACCTGGTACAGGTAAGTGGACCATAGACGCAGGGCCTACAGCAGGTGTTACTTTCTCTGACGATACCAAAGCCAACGCTACGGTAAGCGGACTAGTTGCAGGCAATATTTACACTTTCCGCTGGACTATTACTGGCTCGGCGGGGTGCTCTACCACAACCAATACCGTTACCATTACGGTTGACGAGCTTTCTTTAGGCGGAACTACGGCAGGAGCCAAAGTATTTTGCGAAGGGCCGAATGCTGGCCAGGTTACGTTATCAGGCCAACGTGGTATTATAGACCATTGGGAAATGTCTGAAGACAATGGCGCCAATTGGACGTCTATCGCAAATACAAATACCACACAAGCTTATTCAGGCTTAACAACAACTACCCGGTACCGCGCCATGGTACGTAACGGTACTTGCCCGCCGGTAGCATCAACACCAACTACCATCACTATCAATCCGCTAACAGTAGTGGCCACAGCAGGCGCCAACCAGGAGCTTTGCAGCGTTAGTACCTATACTTTACAAGGTAACGATCCCGGTACCGGAACGGGTAAATGGACTGTGGACGCAGGCCCTCCGGCAGTTACATTTGTCGATGATACTAAATTTAACACTGCGGTAAACGGCCTGATTGCCGGCAATACCTACACTTTCCATTGGACCATTACCGGCCTTGCACCTTGTGCGCCTACAACCAGTGCAGTTACCATTATTATTGATAAACCATCATACGGCGGTACAACGGCCGGTTCAAAAGCTTTCTGCGATGGGCCGAATGCGGGACAGATCACCTTATCAAACCAGGTAGGTGTTATCGACTATTGGGAAAGTTCTGTTGACAATGGTGCCCACTGGGTTACTATTTCGAGCAGCAGTTCTACATTGCCTTATGCCAGTTTAACCGAAACCACGCAGTACCGTGCGGTAGTACACAACGGGGTATGTGCACCAGACTTTTCAACCATAAGCACAATTACCATTAACCCGCTAACTACAATAGCGGTGGCTGGCCCTAATAAAGAGCTTTGCAGTGTTACCAGCTATACCATGCAGGGTAATGATCCGGGCACAAACAATACCGGCTTATGGACGGTAGACGGTGCTCCGGCAGGGGTTACCTTTGCAGACGCTACTAAGTATAATACCATAGTAAACGGATTGGTTGCGGGTAATACGTATAACTTCCACTGGACCATTACCGGTGTGGCTCCTTGCGGACCGACCAGCAGCCCGGTTACGATCATTGTAGATAAGGCATCATACGGGGGTACTACAGCCGGTTCTACCGCGTATTGTACCGGGCCAAACGTTGGCCAGATCAATCTTTCTAACCAGGTTGGTACCGTTGATAAATGGCAGAAATCTATTGACAATGGAGCTACCTGGATAGATATCCCCAATACTGGTAATGCTTACCAATACTCAAACTTAACCCAAACTACGCAGTTCCGCGCGATGGTACATAATGGTGTTTGCGGGCAAGATCCATCTTCGGTAAGTACCATAACCATTAACCCGCCAACTACTGTAGCGGTAGCAGGGCCAAACCAGGAACTTTGCGCTACTTCTACGTATACTATGCAAGGTAATGCCCCCGGCACAAATAATACCGGTTTGTGGACGGTTGATGGCTCGCCGGCTGGTGTTACGTTCACTGATGCTACCAAGTACAACACGGATGTAAACGGAATGGTTGCAGGTAATACCTATACATTCCACTGGACTATTACCGGTGTTGCGCCTTGCGACCCAAGCAGCAGCGCAGTTACGTTGGTTATAGATAAACCATCATACGGAGGTACTACGGCAGGTACTGCAGTATTCTGTACCGGGCCTAACGGCGGGCAGATCACGCTATCTGGCCAGGTAGGTTCTGTTGATTACTGGCAAAAGTCGTTAGACAACGGCGCTACCTGGACCAATATCCCGAATACGACAACTGTACAAACCTATTCGGGCCTAACTCAAACCACGCAATACCGTGCTATGGTGCATAATGGCGTTTGCGGACAGGATCCATCTTCGGCGAGCACCATCACTATTAACCCACCAACGGTAACAGCGGTAGCAGGGCCTAATAAAGAACTTTGCAGTGTTACCTCTTATACGATGCAGGGTAATGATCCGGGCACAACGGGTAGTACTGGTTTATGGACTGTAGACGCTGGCGTTCCGCCGGTTACTTTTGTTGATCCAACTAAGTACAACACAGTAGTAAATAACCTGGTTGCCGGTAATACTTATACCTTCCATTGGACTATTACCGGCGCAGCGCCTTGTTTACCAAGCAGCAGCCCGGTTACCATCATCATAGATCAACCATCGGTAGGCGGTGTTACAGCAGGTAGCGATACCTACTGTGCCGGCGTTCCTAATTTTGGACAAATCACTTTAACAGGACAAACAGGTACGATTGACTACTGGCAGAAATCGGTAGATAATGGCGTTACCTGGACCAATATCACCAATACGACCGCAACGATGCCGTATTCGGCTGTGACCCAAACTACGCAATACCGTGCTATGGTGCATAATGGTGTTTGCGGGCAGGATCCATCATCGGTAAGTACCATCACCATTAACCCGGTAACTACAACCGCGGTTGCAGGTCCTGATAAAGAGCTTTGCAGTGTTACCACTTACACCATGCAGGGTAACGACCCGGGCGCCAACAATACCGGTTTATGGACGGTGGATGGTTCGCCGGCAGGGGTTACCTTTACAGATGCCACTAAGTACAACACCGATGTAAACGGTTTGGTTGCCGGCACTACTTATACTTTCCGCTGGACTATTACTGGCTTAGCACCTTGCCCGCCAACCTCAAGTTCGATGACGTTGATTATCGATAAACCGTCGGTTGGTGGAACAACTGCTGGCAGTGTGGTACTTTGTACCGGCCCAAACAGTGGACAGATTACCTTGTCAGGCCAGACAGGTACGGTTGATTTCTGGCAGAAGTCTGTTGACAACGGTGCTAACTGGACTAACATTGCTAACACAAGTTTGGCCTTGCCTTACTCAAACGTAACTCAAACCACGCAATTCAGGGCAATGGTTCACAATGGGGTTTGCGGTCAGGATCCATCTACGGTAAGTACCGTTACCATTAATCCGCTAACTACTGTCGCAGTGGCGGGCCCTAACAAGGAGCTTTGCAGTGCTACTACTTATACCATGCAGGGTAACAACCCGGGCACAAACAATACCGGCTTATGGACAGTAGATGGTTCTCCGGCAGGTGTTACTTTCACCGATGCTACAAAATATAATACTGATGTAAACGGCCTCGTTGCAGGTAATACGTATACTTTCCACTGGACTATAACTGGCTTAGCACCTTGCGATCCTACTACCAGTTCGATGACCTTGATTATCGACAAACCTTCTGTAGGTGGAACAACAGATGGTACAGCAGTATTCTGTACCGGTCCAAACAGTGGGCAGGTAACTTTATCAGGTCAAACAGGTACGGTTGATTACTGGCAGAAGTCCGTAGATAACGGTGCCACCTGGATCAACATTGCCAATACAGATGTGGCACAACCATACTCAAACTTAACCCAAACTACCCAATTCAGGGCCATGGTTCATAATGGTGTTTGCGGGCAAGATCCGTCATCGGCAACTACGATCACCATTAATCCGTTAACTACAGCTGCAGTAGCAGGCCCTAATAAAGAACTCTGCAGCGTTACCACTTACACCATGCAGGGTAATAACCCGGGCACAAATAATACCGGTTTGTGGACGGTAGATGGCTCTCCGGCAGGTGTTACGTTCACCGATCCAACCAAATACGATACACAGGTAAATGGCCTGGTTGCCGGTACTACGTATACTTTCCACTGGACAATCACCGGTTTAGCTCCTTGTGACCCAACTACAAGTTCGATGACATTGATCATTGACAAGCCTTCGGTAGGGGGAACCACGGATGGCAGTATGGTACTTTGTACCGGTCCAAACAGCGGTGTGATTACCTTGTCAGGCCAAACAGGTACGGTAGATTTCTGGCAAAAATCTGTTGATAACGGCACCACCTGGACCAATATCGCCAATACAGATGTAGCGCTACCTTACTCAAACGTTACTCAAACTACCCAGTTTAGAGCGATGGTTCATAACGGTGTTTGCGGGCAGGATCCGTCTTCGGCAAGTACTATCACTATTAATCCGCTAACTACAGTGGCGGTGGCAGGAGCTAATCAGGAGCTTTGCAGCGTTACTACTTACACTATGCAGGGTAATGACCCTGGCGTAAACAATACCGGTTTATGGACGGTAGACGGTTCGCCGGCAGGGGTTACTTTTGTAGATGCTACCAAATACAACACTGTAGTAAACGGATTAGTTGCCGGTAATACCTACACCTTCCATTGGACCATTAACGGCTTAGCACCTTGCGACCCAACCTCATCTGCGGTTACTTTGATTATCGATAAACCTTCGGCAGGTGGAACAACCGATGGCAGTGCTGTATTCTGTGCTGGCCCGAACGGCGGCGTAATCACCTTATCTAACCAGGTAGGTACGGTTGACTACTGGCAAAAATCGATTGACAATGGTGCTACCTGGACTAATGTTACCAACACCAGTGCAGCGCTAACCTATTCTAATCTTACCCAAACTACCCAATACAGGGCTATGGTTCACAACGGGGTTTGCGGGCAGGATCCATCTTCGGTAAGCACCATTACAATTAATCCATTAACAACAATTGCAGCAGCCGGACCAAACCAGGAACTTTGCAGCGTTACTACCTACACCATGCAGGGCAACGACCCAGGTGCAAATAATACCGGTTTGTGGACGGTTGATGGTTCACCTGCGGGGGTAACGTTTACAGATGCCACCAAGTACAACACCCAGGTGAATGGATTGGTTGCAGGTACCACCTATATCTTCCGCTGGACAATTACCGGCCAGGCACCTTGTTTACCAACCAGTAGCCCGGTTACCATAATTATCGATCAATCGTCAGATGGCGGTGTAACTGCGGGTAGCGTGGCCTATTGTGCAGGTCCTAACAATGGGCAAATTACCCTTTCGGGACAAGTTGGTACTGTTGATAAATGGCAGAAGTCGGTAGATAACGGCGCTAACTGGATCGATATTGCCAACACAACGGCGGTGCTGCCTTACTCCGGCTTAACTCAAACTACGCAGTACAGGGCGATGGTACATAACGGCGTTTGTGCGCCTGCGCCATCGTCGGTAAGTACGGTAACTATTAACCCGCCAACCGTGGTTGCTGTAGCAGGCCCTAATCAGGAGCTTTGTAGCGTTACAACCTATACCATGCAGGGTAATGATCCGGGTATAAATAATACCGGTTTGTGGACAGTTGACGGTGCGCCGGCGGGTGTAACATTTGTTGATCCAACTAAATATAATACGGTAGTGAATGGATTGATTGCGGGTACTACCTATACCTTCCATTGGACGATAACCGGTTTAGCGCCATGCCCTCCGACGTCAGATGCTGTTACCATTATTATCGATAAACCATCGGTAGGTGGAACAACTGATGGTGCTGCTGTATTCTGCGCGGGGCCAAACGGAGGTCAGGTTACGCTATCTAACCAGGTAGGTACCGTTGACTACTGGCAAAAATCTACCGACAACGGTGCTAACTGGATCAATATTCCCGGTAATACAAGCCCTATACTTATTTACTCCAACCTTGCTCAAACTACGCAGTTCAGGGCTATGGTTCACAACGGTATGTGCGGGCAGGATCCATCTACGCCAACTACGATCACCATTAACCCGGTAACCGTAACTGCAATAGCAGGGCCAAACCAGGAGCTTTGCGGTGCCACCACCTATACCATGCAGGGCAATAGCCCGGGCACAGGCACCGGTTTATGGACCGTGGACGGTTCGCCGGCAGGGGTTACCTTCTCTGATGCTACTTTACCTGATGCGGTGGTAAACGGAATGGTTCCGGGTAACACCTATACTTTCCGCTGGACGATAACAGGCCAGGCACCTTGCGACCCAAGCAGCAGCCCTGTTACCATTATAATTGATGAGCCTTCCGTAGGCGGAACAACAGATGGAAGTGTAGTATTCTGCGCAGGCCCTAACGGCGGGCAGATCAACTTAACAGGTCAGCGTGGCATTGTTGACCATTGGGAAATGTCGACAGACAATGGTGCTAACTGGGCTAACATTGGTAACGCGGGGCTTAGCCAGGCATACGCTAATTTAACGCAAACTACCCAGTACAGGGCTATGGTGCGTAATGGTTTTTGCCCGCCTGTGCCATCATCAGTAAGTACCATAACCATTAACCCGGCTACGGTAACGGCTATTGCAGGTGCAGATCAGCGACTTTGTAATGTTACCACTTATACCTTGCAGGGTAACAGCCCGGGTGCAGGTACAGGTTTATGGACGGTAGATGCAGGCCCGCCGCCTGTAACCTTCTCCGATGCTACAGACCCGCATGCTATGGTAACTGGTATGGTACCTGGCAATACTTATAATTTCCATTGGACTATAACCGGTGTAGCGCCTTGCCCATCAAACAGTAACGCGGTTAAGGTTATTATAGATCAGTTGGCCATAGGTGGTACTACCGATGGTGCGGATGTGGTTTGTACCGGCAATAACCGTGGTTCAATTACGTTAACCGGCCAGTTGGGAACTATAGTTCGCTGGGAATATTCAACTGATAATGGTGGACACTGGCAGGCAGACAACAATACCAATAACATCTACCTGTATAGTAACTTAACACAAACCACCCAGTATCGCGCTATTGTAAGCAATGGCGTGTGCGGCGAGGTACAATCAACCCCAACTACAATTATGGTTGGCCAACCGGCTATTGCTTCGGTACCAGGCCCAGATGAAGCAGTTTGTAACGTTACCTCATATAACCTGCACGCCAATAACCCTGCACCAGGTACAGGTAAATGGACCGTATTGCTTGGCCCTCCGGGAGCAACCTTCTCTAACGATACCGACCCTAACGCTACGGTAACCGGGCTTGTACCGGGTAACGTTTATCAGTTCGAATGGGCTATAACCGGTTCGGCAGGATGCCCGCCTAACAAGCGTTATGTGACTATTACTGATGATCAACCACCGATAGGCGGAACTACCGCCGGTGCTACCACCGTATGTGGCGGCAACAACAACGGTTCGGTTACTTTAACCGGTCAGTTTGGTACTATAGTGCGTTGGGAGTCTACTACTAATAATGGCGCGTCGTGGGTAAAACTGGATAACGAAACCAATATCCTTGCCTACAGTAACTTAACAATAACTACTACCTACCGTGCACTCATTCATAAAGACGGTAAGTGCGGCGATGTATATTCTGACCCAACTACCATCACCGTAAACCCGCCAACTGTGGCAGCTAATGCTGGTCCGGATGATGAGGTTTGTAGCGTTACCACCTATAAATTACAAGGTAATGCGGCCGGTACGGGTACAGGTAAATGGACTGTAGCATCAGGCCCGGCAGGGGCAACCTTCTCTAATGATGCCGACCCTGTGGCAACCGTGAGCGGCCTGATACCAGGTAGTACTTACCAATTCCAGTGGACTATTACCGGCTTGCCAACCTGTGCAATTAATACTGATCTGGTTGCAGTAACAATAGATCAGGCACCGATAGGTGGTACTACAGCAGGTGCAGCAACCGTTTGCGCCGATGGCAATAAAGGCGATATCAAATTGACCGGCCAGTTTGGTACCATTGTGCGTTGGGAATCTTCAACAAATAACGGCAGTACCTGGGATGCGATTAATAATAACGTAACGGATACATACTCTTATTCGGGCCTTGCGCAAACTACCCAGTTTAGGGCTATACTGCACATCGACGGCAAATGTGCCGACGCGCCTTCTACTGCAACAACTATTACAGTAAATCCTCAAACAGTAGTTGCCGATGCGGGTAAAGACTTTACCATCTGTAATACCAGCATTGCAAAATTAAATGGTAACAGCCCAGGCCCATCAACCGGCTTGTGGACGCAGACCGCCGGGCCGACAGTAACTATAGCTAATCCTGCAGCTTACCAAACTATCGTGAGCGGACTGGCCAAAGGAAACGTTTACACCTTTAAATGGACCATTAAAGGACTGGCACCTTGTGTCGATACTTATGCATCGGTTACCATTGGGGCTTATGAAGATGTGGTGCCAAGCTTTACCAAAACAGAGGACCACATTTGCGGAACTTCAACCGTAACGTTTACCAATACTTCTACGCCATCGCCAACCGGCACCTTCGAGTGGGATTTTGGTGACGGAACGCCGGTTGTAACCGCCGTTAACCCGCCATCGCATACGTTTGTGCCTTCGCCGGATGGCAGGGAGATGACTTATAAAATCACGTTAACACCAACCAGTAATTGCGAGCTTAAAGCACCTTTTGCCGACTATGTAAAAATCAGCCCGCAGAAGCCGATTGCTGCATTGTCACCGGCACAACTATCGTACTGCGGTACGTTTAGCCTGAGTGCTAAAAACATGTCGCCGGGTGAGAACTCACAATATGATTTTTACCTTAAAGATGCCATTGGTACCACATTGCAGCACGTACGCAAAACGGATACAACAACTGCTGTATTCCAGTCTATTACGCCTGCGGCACCAACCACTTACTCGGTTTATGTGGTGGCTACAGATAAATGTGGTAACCAGGGTAATTCAACACCTATTAATATCAGCGCTGCACCATCATCATTGGTATCGGGTGTACAGATAAAGGGTAATGTCGAGTCGGTATGTTTGGGTAGCCCGGTTACTTTCCAAAACATCTCAACAGGTGGCGACCGCTTCTCTATTTCGATATACGATGCCAGCAAGAAGCTGATTGTTACCTTGCCATCGGGCACCGGCGACCTTAACTATACGCCTAAAGCACTGGGTAAATACTATGTATCTATCATAGCGGGCAGTACGGGTTGCGGCGATGCACCGGCGTCGGCATTGAGGGAGTTTAACGTTGCACCAACTCCTGCGCCAAGGTTTACCTACACGGCAGATAACAACTATAATGTTACCTTCTACAACAACACACCAGATGCAGGCGTGGCCCCGGCTTCGACCATAAAATACAAATGGGATTTTGGCGACGGGTCTGCAAGGGATACTAATTACATACCTGCAACACACCACTATGATATTACCAGGGCGCCATTTACGGTAACGCTTACTGCTACCACGCCTGGTACCAATTGCTTTGATGTGTACACTAACTCGGTAGAACTTAAATTCCACGGCGACCTGTTTATGCCGAATGCATTCATACCTACCAGTGCCAACCGCGAACTGAATACCTATCGCGTTAAAGGCTTTGGTATGAAAACATGGCACATGCAGATCTTCAACAATTTTGGTCAGCTAATATGGGAATCTACCAAGCTGGATGCCAATGGTTCGCCAACGGAAGGCTGGGATGGTACCTATAAAGGGCAGATAGTTGAGCAGGGGGTTTATATATGGCAAATAACGGCCACGCTGTTAAACGGAGAAGACTGGAGAGGGGTGTCTGTAAACGGTTCAACACCAAGCAAAACAGGACCAATACATTTAATACGATAAATCGATATATGAAGAAGATGGCTTTGAGACGGCTTTTATTTTTGATGATCCTGCTAACTGGTTTAACCGCTTCGGCGCAGGACCATCTTTACTCACAATTTTTTAACTCGCCCTTGTATTTAAACCCAGCACTAACGGGGCAGTTTAAAGCCGACTTGCGTATGAACCTCATCTACCGCAACCAGTGGACAAGTGTGCCCGGCTCGTTATCGTACTTATCGGCATCGGTGGATTATAACGTGCCACAATTTGGTGGTGGGGTTGGGTTATTGGTTACACGCAGCAGCGAGGGCACAGCCTATCTGGATCACACTAATATTTCGGGTTTATATTCTTATAGTGTTGGGTCTGATGATTACGTGTTATCATTTGGCTTGCAGGCAGGTGTTACCAACCGTACCATTGATTATAGTAAACTTACTTTCGGCGATCAGATAGACCCTACCACCGGGCTTATTCCGGGCTCAAATTCGGCAGCTAACAATCTGCCGTTTAATAATAAGTTCTACTTTGATTCGGGCGCGGGTTTAAACCTGGTTATCGGCAATTTCAATATCGGCACAGCGGTACAACACCTTAACCGCCCCAACGAATCTTTTACCGGGATGACTGCCAAGGTGCCCATGCGTATTAACAGTAACATTAGCTACCGCTGGAACCTGAACGGTGGTTTTGATGGCGGTATGGATGATGACGACGATTCGTTTGTGATCCCCTCTGTTGTTTTCTATAAGCAGGATAAGTTTCAATCATACAGTGTTGGTATGCAGTACAAACGCCGTGGCGTTAACGTAGGCCTCTCGTACCGCAGCGGTGCCGAAACCGGGCCAAGTGCACTGGTGCTAACCCTTATATTCGACGTGTTTATTAACCGCGATGGTGGAGAGAAACTGCGTTTCGGGGTGAGCCATGATTCGGCTGTGCAAGGATTAACCTATGGTAATACAGCCGGTAGTACCGAGGGTAGTTTAGGTTATGAAACCACCCTGCCGTCGCGCGACGCTTCGGCACCGAAGTTCCAGGGAACACGCCGCTGCTATGAATTTTATTAATACATAAGCGATAATACCCCTCTCTTTCCCCTAATGAAGAGAAAGCCGTTGAGTGAATGCTCAGCGGTTTTTTTTGTTTGGGGGGAGATGGTCGGTGACAACACTGACCATAGACTAAAAAAAAGGGAGGGAATTGAAAAGTCTTCCGAATAACTATGTAGACAACACCGACCATAGGATGTAAATCATTTGGTGCTTAAACATCACTTTTTTCCATCGGAAATTCGATCAGAAATTTGGTGCCTTGGTTTAGTTTGCTTTCCACTTCAATAGTGCCACCCAGCGTTTCTACCTGCGTTTTCACCATAAACAGGCCCATGCCTTTGCCATCTACCGAGGTGTCAAAACGTTGGTACAAACCAAACAGGCGACTGCTATGGGTTGAAAGGTCTATTCCTTTGCCATTGTCTTTGAAGATAATAACAATATTGCCGTTGGCAATCCGGGAGCTGATTTTAATTACCGGGGCTGCATTATCACGGCGATACTTAATACCATTAACAATCAGATTATGGAAAATGCTGTGCAAATAACCTTTCCGCATCGTGAGCGTATCAATAGCCTCAAAATCACAAAGAAGCGTTGCGTGGCTATCGCGTATAAGGTCGCCTATTCCGATTTCTACTTCCCGCACCAATTGTTGTAGCGAAACCGGTTCTGGTTGTTCTATAACCTGGCCATCTACCTGTAAAATGGTATTAAGATCTACCACCACATTATCAAGATTATGGATAGCTGTGGCTATCGATTCACATATACTGGCCCGTTCCTGCTCGTCTGGGTCGAGGGTGCTTAGCATATTGGAGAGCCCCACTATGTTGGCTACCGGCGCCCGTAGGTTGTGCGAAACAATGTAGGCAAACTGTTCAAGGTCTTTGTTGCGCTGTACCAGGTCGGTAGTTATTTTATCGCGGTCTATCTCTAGTTGTTTGCGTACGGTAATATCTTTAATGGTGATAATAACTCCCACAATTTTATCTTTATTGCGAACGCCAAACCATTTAACCTCATACCATTCTACGGGGCCTTCCGTCGGGATATAGGAAGCTTCATAAGAAATGGTCTCGCCGTTAAGTACCTGCTTGTGGATGTTTTTGTTAATGGATTCGCGCGCTTTGCGGAAAGCGTTGTAGGCCGAATCACCAATTTTTAATTCTTTGTTATTTTTATCTAAACAGAAATTATAAGCATTTTGATTAAAGGCCATAATTCTTAAATCGCTATCCATTAAAAGAATGGCGACATCTGTGTTCTCAAATACTGACCGCAGGTTGGCCTCCGATCTGATCAGCGATTCTTCGGCCTGTTTGCGGCTGCTTACATTAGCCGCTAATTTTCGGTCTTCTTCCTGTTTTCTTTCGGTGATGTCGCGGGTAACTTTGGCAAATCCGATATGCTTGTGATTGTCATCGTACAAGGGGGTAAAGACTACATCGGCCCAAAATTTTGATCCATCTTTCCGCACGCGCCAGCCTTCGCTTTCGTGGCTCCCGTGTTTTAGTGCCAGAGCCAGATTATGCATGGGAGCACCTTTAACTTGATCTTCGGGAGTGTAAAATATAGATATATGCCGACCGATCGCTTCTTCCTCTGTGTAGCCCTTGGTTCGCTCGGCCCCTTGATTCCAACTCATAATATAACCTTGCGGGTCAATCATGAAAATAGCATAGTCCTTAACGCTGGCTACAAGGAGTTGGAGGAGTTTTTGGTCTAATGACTGTTGAACATCACTACTGTGCATGCCTTTTATCAGGTTTAGATATTTTAAAGTTACGCGAAAAATATTAACGAAAAGAAAAATTGATAGCCGTTAGTTCATAGCCGATAGTTCATAGTCCATGGTCGTCGTCTATGGTCCATGGTCTATCGTCCTTGCTATGATCTATGAACCACCAACTATGAATTCATAACTATTCGTGCAAAACCAAAACGGCTTTTACAGAACGGTTGATGATCTGGTTAACAGTACTGCGGGTAAAAAGGCGGTAAACAATGTTATGGTGATGTTTTACCAGGCATATCATGTCAGTTTCGTGGGTGGTAATAAAATCCATGATGCCGTTTAGGGCGCTGCTTTTTTGTATGTAATTAAACTCGAGCTTGGTGTGTTTTATTATTCTTTTGAGTTTGCTTTCCTGGGTTTTAAGCAGGCTAGGGTCAGGATTCTCATCTACGTACAAAACCTGCATTCTCTCAGAGCCGAAAGCTTTTATCATTTCATTGAGGGCGTTCACATCTTCTGCCGAAAGCCTTGTTTCATAATCCGTAGCCAGCGTAATAACCGGCACTTTGGCAAACCGACTTTCTAAAGGGATCACCAGTGTAGGGATCTTTATTTTGGTTACCACCTCGCTGGTGTTGCTGCCAACTATACCGGCGATACCTGTTGCACCTGTAATACCCATCACCAGCATTACTACGTGGTGTTGTTTGATGTGACGTTTTATTACCGCTTTTAAAAAGCCAACTTCGCAAAGGGTGGTTACTTTAATATTTTGCAGCCTGTCGTCGGTAATTTCGGCAACCCATTCGGTTAGGGCATGTCGTTTATTGTTGTAATAATCTTCAATAAAAATGGCGTTGTAGGTGCTGTTGTTGATGCCCTCGGTAGGGTGGATAGCATGTATAGCGCAAACCTCCATGTGCAATACTTCGGCCAGTTCGAGGGCATATTTCATAGCGTTTGCCGCGCTGGCAGAAAAATCGGTGGCTACAAGTATCTGTTTCATCTTTCGAAGGCTGATTAAAGGTTACTGCTACACAAACAAATGAAATACCATAAATAGCAAAAATGCTAGTACTATGGCTACCGGCAGGGTTAACAGCCAGGCCAGTGCTATATTTTTTAATGTCTTATTATTCAAATTTTTGGTCCCGCCCGATGCCACCATAGCTCCGGCTATTCCGCTCGAAAGCACGTGTGTGGTACTTACCGGTAAACCGAAAGAAGTACTTAATCCAATGGTAGAAGCAGCCACCACTTCTGCAGTAGCACCCTGGGCGTAGTTGAGGTGTTCGTTACCTATCTTTTCGCCTATGGTTACTACAATGCGTTTCCAACCAATCATGGTGCCAATACCCAGCGAAAGCGAAATAGTAGCAATAACCCAAACCGGTGCATAATCGGTTACGTTAGTCAGGTCGTCTGCTGCACTGATCAGGATATGCTTATCATCGCCGGTCAGTTTTATTTTTTCGTCGGCGGTTATGGATTTGATGTCGCTAACTACTTTCTCAACAGACTGCCTGAATAAATAAGCCTCACTTTTGTCGCCCGTATTTTTTACAGATAGTAGGGACTTGCATTTTTCTACCGCGGTATCCAGTTTTAAAAAAACACTTTCATTATAAGTTGGTTGCCTGATTACCTGCTCTGTTTTGTTTAACGATTGCAGGATATGGTTGTTTGCAACGTGGTGATTAACCGCATATTGCACCGGCATAAAGGCAATTAATATCAGCATTAACAACCCTACGCCTTTTTGCCCGTCGTTACTACCGTGGAAGAAACTCACCAATGCACAGGTTGTGATCAGTAACAGCCGGATTGGTAAAGGCGGTCTGTCGTGTTCGCCTGTAGGGGTATGGAATAACGACTTCCATTTAATAACATGCTTTAGCAGCAGCATTAATAAAGCAGCCAGGCCAAAACCGATAATAGGTGAGGTGATGAGTGATAGCCCGATCTCTTCGGCCTGGTGCCAGTTAACACCCTTGCCACCGTAGAAATGGCCGTAAGCCAGGCCGGCGCCAATCATAGCACCTATCATGGTGTGCGAGCTGGAGCAGGGGATACCCATATACCAGGTGCCGATATTCCACATAATGGAGGCCAGTAAAACCGAAATTACCATGCAGGCGCCCACTTCAATAGGGAGCTTCATCAGTTCATCGAGGGGTACTAATTTTAAGATACCCATGGCTACAGATACACCACCTAAAAACACCCCCAAAAAGTTCCAGCAACCCGACCACGGAATGGCTATCACTGGCTTTAAGGCCTTGGTATAAATTACGGTTGCTACGGCGTTGGCTGTATCGTGAAACCCGTTTACAAACTCGAATCCAACTACAGCCAACAAGCAGATAAAGAATACCACCAACAAAGAACCGCCTAGCGTGGTTTCGCCAATAAAAGGAAGCGTAATTACATTTAAAAATAGCGGCATACTAAAGCTTCATATGTTGAAGGAAACTTGCATCGAATCAAGGTAACAACAGAAGTGTTCAATTGTCTTGATTTTAATGTTAATAAATTGTTATATAATTGAGAGATAAGTCGTTTCAGTCTGGGGCTGGCGTTATAACCAATCATTAAGAATTAACATCAGCCACCATCTTTTATACTCACTCCATATTGCTATTAAACTTTAAAAAGCAGATATTTAGCGCACCGATTTAAATTGTTTGAGAAAGCTTGTTGCCATAATACTGTTATCTGTACACCTGTTTAACCTCTACGGTTATAACATGCTTAACCGGTATTTTGCTTATCGTACAGATGTGGTGATGAACGAGCATATTGCCAAAAACATGTACAATGTACATAGCCTGGTAATGGTAAAGCTGCCGGTAAGCTTGCCCAACATCCAAAACTGGAATAGCTTTGAACGCATTAGCGGGCAAATTAACTTTAAAAATGCCAGCTATAACTACGTAAAGATGAAGCTTACTAAAGACACCATTTACGTAATGTGCGTGCCAAACTACAAGGCAACACGGCTAAGTAATGAAAACATTATTTGTGCCCGTCAGCTGGATGATTTGCCTGGGGCGAAGAATAATAACATGCTGCTTAAAAAGCCTACTATGGATAAGTTTAGCTTACCAATGTTGGTGTTTAAAGCCGAAAACAGGGTATCTCCTGTGACAAAATATTTTGTAACTACCAAAGTTAATCCTAAGGGGCGGTTTAAAGAAACGCCATACCAACCGCCGGATATTTTATGCTAATACCTAATCACGGCAGTACATTTGGCTTTAAGGCCTGTATTGCGAAACTGAAATTTACTGAGGGTGATAATCACGCACTGCCTGTTTTAATAATAAAGCAGTATTTGCGTACGTACTGATTTTGTAATGCATAAAAATTCTGTAGAACATCATATATATACCATACTGCGCCTGGCTGTAGCCATGTGCTTTATTGGGCACGGATCTTTTGGCATAATTACTAAGCCTATCTGGGCTAACTATTTTGCCGTTTTTGGCATTGGGCATGATATGGCCTACACGCTGATGCCTGTACTCGGCGCTGCCGATATTTTTCTGGGCTTGATCATGCTGTTTTATCCCATGAGGGCTATTGCTGCATGGTTGGTAATATGGGGACTGGTAACAGCTTCGCTACGCCCGCTATCCGGGGAGCCTTTTGCCGAACTGATAGAACGCGCGGGTAACTTCGGTGCATCATTGGCTTTACTTATTCTTTGCAATAAAGAGGAGAAGGGTTTTAAATATTGGTTTACGCTGATAAAGCCCGATTTTGAAATTAATAAACAACTGCTTAAACAACTGGAAACCTGTTTAAAGATAGTTTGCTTTTTGCTGTTGGCAGGGCATGGTTGGTTAAATCTTATTTATAAAAAAGGTTTGTTAGGCCAATACACCAGCCTCGGCTTTCACGATCCGCAACATGTTGCCTTACTGGTAGGCTGCTTTGAACTGGCGGCCGCGGTTATTATACTGGTTCGGCCAGTACGTGGGTTGTTGCTGGCTTTCTTTATCTGGAAAATGGCCAGCGAACTGCTTTATCCCCACTGGGAAGTTTTTGAATGGGTAGAGCGCGGCGGCAGCTATGGCAGCTTGTTAGCGCTATGGCTTCTGCTGGGTATTAACCGCGAGCCAAGAACAAGCCAGGTTGTTCAACCCCAATCTGTTTAAACCTAAAAGATTACAACACTAAATGAAACTGATAAAATTTATACTGCTGTTCGTAGCGGCAGGCGCTATAGTTGGCTGCGCGCCTAAAAAGCCATTCAATGTAAACAATCCCGAGATACTGCACCAAAATGAGGATGCATTAACGCAGGTAATTATTTACGATGTGTTTACACCGCCGGTGGCCAGCCGTATTTATGGCTACACTTCGCTGGCCGCATACGAAGCCATGCGTTTTGAAGATCCGAAATACTTGTCGCTCACCGCACAGATAAAAGGCTTTAAGGCCATGCCCCAGCCCGAAAAAGGTAAAACTTATAACTATACACTGGCAGCAACCCGGGCCCTGTTTGAAGTAGGCCGCCACGTGGTTTTCTCTAAGGATACGCTGAAAAAATACGAGGATAATTTATACGCTAAGTTTAAAGACAACCTTGATGACGATACATATAACCGCTCAATGGCTTTTGGCGAGGCGATATCTAAAGTGATTATCAAGCGCGCCGATTTTGATAACTATCCGCAAACTCGTGGTAAGCCTAAATACCTGGGCCACAACGGACATGCTGAGTGGCGCCCAACACCACCTGATTATCTGGATGGGGTAGAGTATTGCTGGGGAACGATGGAGCCTTATGCCATCGAATCGTCGAAGCAGTTTCCGTTGCCGCACCCGCCTTTGTATAGCGAGGATAAAAACAGTGTCTATTATAAACAGGCGATGGAGGTTTATCAAACCAATAAGAGCCTTACGCCTGAGCAAAAAACCATCGCTCTTTTTTGGGATGATAACCCGTTTGTAGTGCAGCACGACGGCCACATTATGTATGCTAATAAAAAGATTACCCCGGGTGGGCACTGGATGGGCATTACTGCTATTGCTTGCCGCCAGGCTAAAGCAGGGAGTGTAAAAACTGCCCAGGCTTATGCGCTCACTACTATGGCACTATTCGATTCGTTTATCTGCAGTTGGGAGGCTAAGTACCAATACAGCTTCATCAGGCCGGTATCTGTAATTAACGAAACCATCGATCATTATTGGTTACCGCTGCTGCAAACGCCGCCGTTTCCGGAATATCCCGCGGGGCATGCTTGTATCAGCATGGCTTCGGCTACTGTGTTAAGTAAGCTGTTTGGCGATAATGTTGCATTTATGGATACTACGGAAAAGCGTTACATTGGCCTTACCCGCCATTTCGATTCATTCCAAAAAGCAGCTGAGGAAACTGCTGTGAGCCGTTTTTATGGTGGCATTCACTTCCGTAACAGCGAGCATATGGGCTCGGTGCAGGGCAAGCAGGTAGGTGAGTTTATTTTGAGTAAATTGAAGCTTACAAAGTAAAATACTTATAAAACAAAGAACGCCGCCCGGCTTGCCGGGCGGCGTTCTTTGTTTTTAGCGGATATTATTTTTAGCGAGGAACTGATCAATCAAGGTAGCTATCAGGTCACCATCTTCTTCTAAAGCAAAGTGGCCTGTGTTAAGCGCGTGGAGCTCGGTGTTTTTCAAATCTTTTTGATAAGCATACGCACCTTCAATCGGGAAGATCTCGTCATTTTTTCCCCAGGTAATTAACGCTGCGGGTTGGTATTCACGAAAATAGGCTTGCCATTTTGGATACTCGCCAGGGTTGGTGCGGTAATCGTAAAGTAAGGCACGTTGAATAGCGGCATTACCCGGGCGATCTAAGCCTAATTGGTCTAATGCTATCGCATCCGGACCAATAGCTGCAATGTCCCTAACACCAGTATGGTATTGCCATTTGGTAGATTCTGGAAGTACCATGGTATCAGCAAATGCAATGTTTTCGGCAGTATCCGGGTTCGCCCAAAACTCTTTTACTTTATCCCAAAACGGAGATAAACCGTCTTCGTAAGCGTTGCCATTTTGGATTAACAGGGCCTGCACGTTTTCGGGGTGACGAACCGCAAGGCGGTAACCTACAGGTGCGCCGTAGTCCATGGTGTAAAGGCTGTATTTGGTAAGGCCGAGGGCTTTGATAAACTGATCTATGATATCCGCCAGGTGATCAAAAGTGTATTCGAACTCACTAACTAAAGGCATAGAACTATTGCCGAAACCGGGATAATCTGGCGCCACCAAGTGATATTTGCCACTTAAAGCATTGATCAAATTACGGAACATATGCGATGAAGTAGGGAACCCGTGCAGCAACAACAACGTTGGCTTATCCGGCGAACCGGCCTCACGATAAAATATGTCCTGGCTTTCAATACTAATAGTTTTGTACTTTACTTTAGTGCTATCAAAGCCCTGGGCTACTGATACTGTTGAATTTGCTGTTTCCATTTGATTTATGATTTATTTGTTTGTTGATGTATGTTTTAAATTGTACCATTTAGTACAAAATAGAGTAAAAAAATATTTATGTTAATACTGCCAAATTTAATTTGATCATGTCTTTCAGGGTATCATCGCCGGGGTGTACGCGCATGGTAACGTTAATGCCGTTCCATAGGTTAAGCAGGTAACGGCCCAGCACCTCTGGTTTTTCAGTGGTTTTAAGTTGGCCTTTTTGCTGTGCCTGTCTGATAGTTTCGGTAAATAAAGCCTCCATTCCTGCCAATAATCGGCCGGTCAGCTCTTTAAGGTGTGCGTCTTTGGTCGACATTTCCATCAATCCATTACCCACGTAGCAGCCCTTGGCTTTGCGTACAGCGGGGGCATCCAATAAGCCTAAAAAGAAATCTTTAATTTCCTGAATAGGGTTGGCGCTACCAGCCAGCTTTTGCCTGAAAGCTGAAAGGTCGGCATCGGCAAATTGTTTAAGCGATTTTTCGAAGAGTTCCTTTTTTCCGCCTTTAAAAGAAAGGTAGAAACTACCCTTGCCAATACCCATAGCAGCCAGTAATTCATCGGCAGAAGATGCTTCGTAACCTTTGTTCCAAAACACTTCTACAGCTTTGTTAATCACTTCCTGCTCGTCGAATATTTTTGGTCTGCCTGCCATTTTTATTAAATGATAGTACAAAGATATAAATTGTACTAAATAGTACAAAATAAAATTAAATATTTTTTTATCGTGATAAAATGAATTGGGGGAGGGATTAAGCGCGGATCATTTCTACGTGATCGATACCGTCTTCGTCGTAATGATCGCCATCGGTAACAAAACCAAACAGCTCATAAAACTTAATGGCATAAGCCTGCGCCCCGATGCGAATCGGTTGCGCGCCGAAGATCTTTTCGCATTCATCTATAGATGCCTGTACTAATATTTTGCCTGCGCCTTTGCCTCTAACGCTTTGACTGGTAATAATGCGGCCGATAGATATTTCGGTGTAAGAGACGCCCGCGGGCACCAGGCGGGCGTAGGCTACCAACTCGTCGCCCTTGTAAAGCATTACATGGTGGCAATGTTGATCTTTATTATCAGCATCTAAAAAAACGCAGTTTTGTTCTACCACAAAAACCTCGCTGCGCAACCTTAAAATATCGTATAACTGGTTAACGCTTAGTTGATCAAAGGCTTTGCTGATGGTAGTGTACTGCATGTTGCGTGAGTGTAAATTTTGATGAGCCTGCCAGGCTCATGGGCAAAATAACTAATGTTATTTGACGATAACAAGGTGTATAAAAAAAGAAAGCCCCCTCGCACTCGCTGCTGGGGGACTTTCAACCTAAACCTTATCACAATAGGTAAGCAAGAGTGCTTACTTATAATCCAAAACGGTAAACTATATCGAATAGTATTTTCCTCAGAGGAAAAAAAGATTCATAGTAACTGATCGGGACGCCATAAAGATGTTAAATAAATGTTAATGTTTTCATTATCAGAGTCGTTTCTGTGATTTTTTTGTCTAAAACTGAGAAAAAAAATTCTTAGAAGTTTTAAACTAATACTGCCCCTCCGTCAACTGTGATTACCTGACCTGTTGCAAACTGCTGTTTCATCATGTAAATAAAGGTTTGTGCTATGTCTTCGGCGTTGCCAACGCGTTTAAGGGGTAGCGAATTAGCCACGTTGGTGAATATTGCCTCACGGTCTGCCTCGCTCATGCCGTTCCATAAATTGGTTTTAATTACCCCGGGCGAAACCAGGTTTACACGTACGGGGGCCAGCTCAACTGCCATGGCACGGGTAAACCCTTCCATTGCGCTGCAAATGCTGGCGGCAATAGCCCAGCCGGCGCTTGGGCGTGGTCCTGCAATGCCACCAATAAGATTTATAGAGCCACCGGCATTAATGTTTTTTGCCGCATATTTTACAGTAGCTACTGCGCCCCAATACCTTACATTGAAAAACTGGCGGGCTTCGTCGATAATAACATTATCGAGCATAGTTAAAGTCAGGTTTTCGCCTGCGCTGTAGGTAAGGTGATCGAAGCTCCCGGCTTGCTCAAAAAATGCTTTAATGGCTTGCTCATTACCCAGGTTAACCGCGAATCCTTGGACGCCTTCTGGTAGCCCTTCAAGGGCTGCGTCAATCCGTTGCTGCTTGCCTGATACGATGGTTACTTTGGCGCCTTCGCTGGCTGCCGCATGCGCGGTTGCCAGGCCTATGCCCGAACTGCCGCCTAATATGATTATTCGTTTTTCTGCTAATACTGATTTCTGATCTTGCGTCTTCATGTTAAATTATTTGTTGATACAAAAGTGAGGCTGTTAATGGCCTAACCCACTTAACAAATGGTAAAAAGCAAAATAGAAGCACCCTCGGTTTTAGGAATTTCTCATAAAAAAAATGCATTTTTATTTTTAAAGATGAACATGGCTAAAGACAGATACAAAAAAACAAGCGGTCAATGGCTTTACCTGCTGGTGATACTGCTTGCTTTGTTCTGCTTTTCTGGTGGAAGCGTTAAAAATTCGGCTTTAGATAGCGCCCAGCAAACCACTTTAATAATTGACAGGCAAGAAAATGCCTCAAGAAGCATAACCTATGCCCGTGTTATGTGTCATATGCTGGTTAAAGGTAATGCCTTCCCTTTTTTGCAGACTGTAATAAATCTACCTCATCTGCATAACCGGCAGGTAACTTTATATACAGTAACTATGCCTGCCTGCTTAGTGCAAACGGCTTTCTTTTTTCGGGCTAAAACCTGCCCGAATAATACCGATGGCAAACCATCTTCATTTTTAGGATAACCTCTGATTTTCTAAGTACCGCCTAAGCGGTTGTCTATTTATCACGAGATGCTGCGTGCTACATGTGGCACATGCTGCGTTTGCTAATCATTCCTGAAAATGAAAAATCTTAAAAAGCTATTACGCCTTTGTTGGCTCATTATATATATGACATTGGCTGTTGCCGGTATTGCTATATCGGGCGCTGTACCCGTGTTATCTAAAAACCGCGAATTGTTTATTGATAATGAACCTAAAATAGAACTGGTTGAAGAACACACTAAACCCGAAACGGGTGAAGAGTTAAAGTTTTAATCAATCAGCATCCTTTCTATCCCGCTGCTTCAGGCCAATTGGTTCTGGTGGCAGCGGGATAAACTCGGTTTCGCCGGGCACTTGCGGGAACTTCTGATCCTGCCAGTCTTTTTTTGCCTGCTCTATCAATGCGTAATCAGAGGCCACAAAGTTCCAGTAAATAAAGCGCTGCTCTGGCAGTGGCTCGCCGCCGAAGAAATAGATGCTGGTATGCTCGTTCATGGTAAATTCGCAAAGCTGACTGTCTTTGGCTACCAATAATTCTTTAGGACCAAAGGTGGTGTCTTCGTTTTCTATACTGCCTTCCAGAATGTAGAGTCCTGCTTCGCCGTAAAGATCTTTACCTATTTTTACAGTTTGTTTGGCTGTACTCTTCAGTTCTAAAAAATATAGCGGACTATATACCGGCACCGGCGACTCGTGATCCATAAACTTGCCGGCTATTAATCTATAGCTCACTCCATCTGTTTCCCATTGCGGCAGGTCTTCAACATCGGCATGGTAAAAAGACGGCTCCATTTGTTCAAACGCTTTTGGCAAGGCAACCCAGATCTGCAATCCGTGTAGCATTTTTTCGCTATGGCGAAGGTAGTCGGGTGCTCGTTCGGAGTGAGTGATGCCTTTGCCGGCGGTCATCCAATTTACTTGTCCGGGCTTAATTTCCATTTCGGTGCCCAGGCTATCGCGGTGCATAATATTGCCCTCAAACAGGTAGGTTAGGGTAGAGAGGCCAATGTGTGGGTGCGGCGCAATATCGATATTTTGCTCGGCCTTCATCTCTGCCGGCCCCATGTGGTCGATAAATATAAATGGACCAACCAGGCGCTTATCTTTAAAAGGCAACAGACGGCCAACCATAAAATTGCCAATATTGCGGGGGCGTTCTTCGATAATGAGGTTGATGTTTGACATGAGGGTGTGTAGTTTATTGCAATGCAAGATAAAGAAAATAGAAGGTTGTGAGAAGAAGGATTAGTCTGTCCTAAATCTCGGGGTCGTCGTCGAGAGATCCTTGGGGATGCAAAATATGAAATTAAATTCCCTCCCTCGGGAGGAGCGCATTTGGCTAGTGTAATGGCAGGGAGGGGTATTCGCTACTGCATCTTAATTAAACCCCTCCCAAGGGAGCGAGCTATACAGGTCTTATAAAACATTCTCTCCATTTCCCTTATTTTTACATCATGAACATCTATCAAAAAGCGATTCAACTACGTGCACGGCAGCGTGGGTTTCATTTAATAACCGACGAGGTAGAGCAGGCCTTACCGCAATTGCGCGAAATAAAAGTGGGTATTTGCCAGGTATTTATTCAGCATACTTCGGCATCGTTAACTATTAATGAGAATGCCGACCCAACGGTTCGGCAAGATTTTGAGATGTTTTTTAGTAAGGCCGTACCCGAAAATGACTCCGACTATCTGCACAACGATGAGGGCCCGGACGATATGCCCGCGCATCTCAAAGCTGCTATGCTGGGCAGTTCGGTAAGCATTCCTATTCGCAACGGCAGGTTAGCTTTGGGTACCTGGCAAGGTATTTATTTGTGCGAGCACCGCAACTATGGCGGCGGCCGCGGCATTGTAATTACTGCCTGGGGATCATCTATATAGAAGCAAGGAAAGGCCTATGCAAGGAGATTCCGAATAGAATAGCAGCCAATTTTGAGGTAACCTGATCAGCGGGTTCTTCGTTACAATTGTTGTTTTTAAATTAAAGTTTATATCTTTTCAAATGGATTTTTCGAGAAGAAATTTTATTGCCAGCACTGCAATGTTATCGGGTTCGCTGCTCGTTCGGCCTGTTGATAAATTAGATGTCCGGGAGCAAAATCAACCCGATATGGTTTTGCCCAATGATTTTAAACTACTCATTTTGGCGCCTTTCTGGGGTTTTGCGGGCACCATAATGCAGTTTGCCGAAAAGGCGAAAAACAGCGGCTTCGATGGTTTCGAGATAGCCTGGGGCGATGCGCGCGACAAACTTCCACAAGTTGCTGAGGCTGCTGCGAAATACGATCTGAAATTTGGATTTTTAACAAACTGCTCCGAAGGCGATCCGCAAAAATATTTTGATACCTACAAAAATGATCTGGAGAAAATTGTAAGCCAAAAGATCGCGAAGCCTTTGTATGTGAACTCGCAAACAGGCAGAGACTTTTTTCCTTTCGAAGAAAACTGTAAATACATAGAATTTGCAAAAAAACTTTCCGATAGTTCCGGCATCCCGATCTATCACGAAACCCACCGTTCCAGAATGCTTTTTGCAGCACATATAGCCCAGCCATTTATCCAAAAGTATAAGGATATCAGCCTCACTTTAGATATCTCGCATTGGTGCTGTGTACACGAAACCATGCTAGCAGATCTGGCGCCTTTTGTCGATTCGGCAATTGCCCATGCTCATCATATTCACGCCAGGATAGGCCATCCCGAAGGGCCGCAGGTTAACCACCCGGCTGCACCAGAATGGGCAAACGTGGTAGAGCAACATTTAAAATGGTGGGATAAGGTTATCGCACAACGCATTAAAGCCGGTGCAAAATATCAAACCATACTTACCGAATTTGGCCCCGCCACTTATATGCCTACATTGCCTTTTACACAACAACCCGTTAGCGACCAATGGGAAGTAAATGTATCCATGAAAGATATTTTACGTAAAAGATATCAGTAAATTGCACTTATAAGGCGCATCAGAATAGGATAGAGAAGTTATAAACCGTTTACCAATATGAACTCGATCTTGCAAACCATATTAAATGAAATCATCGGATTTCTGTCACTCGGTGGTATAATTGAAATGTTTAAAACGGGCGATTTTAGTCGCCTCAGTACGCTTAGTGGCTTGTTAGGCACGTTATACACGCTTATACCTGCCTTGTTGGTGTTCGAAATTGTAAGCGCCTTAATTATGAGGCGTTTTAGCCGTAGCCATTATCAAATACCGTTTTTGGTGTATGTGCTTAACCGGTTTATTTCAGTCTTTGTTTCGTTTGGGATGGTTGGGTTTTGTATTGGTTTGTTCGAAAAGCACGCCATTTTTAAATCGTCCGTAACCTGGTACTGGTTTATCTACGGTTATATCGTTTGGGAGTTCGGTCATTTTATCTATCACTATCTGGGCCATAAGGTGCGCCTGTTCTGGTGTTTGCATTCTACCCATCATACGCCGCAAGAAATGAACCTATTTGTTAACCATGCGCATTTTTTTCTCGAAGCCCCGTATGCCGATGTGATCAGAACCACGGTTTGTATTTTACTGGGGGTTAGCCCCACCATGTTGTTTTTAATTATGGCGATTGACGGACTTTGGGGATCATTTATTCACATTGGCGATAACATTGCAAAAAACGCCAGGTTAGGATTTTTAAACAAGATAATTCTTACACCATCGCACCACAGGGTGCATCACGCTAAGAATCCGCTTTATATGGATACCAATTTTTGTAATCTCTTAAATATCTGGGACAGGGTTTTTAAAACATATCAGGATGAAATGTATGACGTAAAAATTGAATACGGCATTACCCGCGAAATGAAACCTAACAGTTTGTGGGATTCTTATTTTGGAGAGTTTGTTTGCCTGTTTAAAGATATGGCAGCAGCGCCTGGAATTAAAAATAAGCTCCTTTATGTTGTTATGCCGCCGGGATGGAGCCATAAAGGCGATCATAAAACGGCTAAAGTTACCAAAGAAGCATACCTGCAAGAAAGTCGTAGTCATATAGCCGAGGGCGTAGGTTCGTAAATAACGATACACGGTCAGAGGCTGACAGTGCCGCTACAGCCGGCAATGTAAAAACAAGAAAGGCCCCCGCACTACCAGGGGCCAATCAACTGATTAAACACTCAAATTATAGTTCTTCGCCGTGCTGGCTAATGTCGAGGCCGGCTATCTCTTCTTCAGGGGTTACGCGCAGCGGGCTGATCAGGTCTGTTACTTTAAGCAGTATCAGCGAACCAACAAAGGCAAATACCGACACAGCTAACAAGGCAACCACGTGAGTGAAAAACAGGTGGGTTTCGCCAAAAAATAAACCATTACCTGTAGTATTGCCACCGTTTACATTTTGATGTGCAAACACACCGGTTAATAACATACCCATCATACCACCAACGCCGTGGCAAGGGAATACATCCAGTGTGTCATCTATAGATGTTTTGCTTCGCCATAGTACAACCAGGCTGCTCACTACCGATGCTACGATACCAATTACCAGCGAGTGCGGGATACTTACAAAGCCTGCTGCCGGTGTAATGGCAACCAAACCTACTACGGCGCCAATACAGGCACCCATTACGGTTGGCTTGTGGCCGCGTATCATTTCAAAAAATATCCAGGCCATGGCTGCTGCTGCAGATGCGGTTGTGGTGGTAGCCAGTGCAGTTGCCGCCAGCGTGCCCGAACCCAATGCCGAACCTGCGTTAAAACCAAACCAACCAAACCATAAAAGGCCGGTACCTAATAATATATAGCTGATGCGCGCAGGATTGTGCGCTTTTTCGTTGCGTTGTTTAAGGTATAATGCCGAAGCCAATGCAGCCCAGCCAGCCGACATGTGTACCACAGTACCACCGGCAAAATCCAATACACCTGCTTTAAACATCAGGCCATCCGGATGCCAGGCCGAGTGGGCCAGTGGTGCATAGATGATCACGATGAACAGGCAGATAAAAATAAGGTATGAAGTGAAGCGGATACGCTCGGCAAATGCGCCGGTTATTAAAGCCGGGGTAATTACCGCAAATTTAAGCTGGAACATGGCAAACAATACCAACGGAATGGTAGGTGCCAGTTTCCAGGTGGCATTGCCCAGCATGCCTTTCATCATAAAAAAGGTTGCAGGGTTGCCGATAATACCGTGTATCGAGTCGCCAAAAGCAAGGCTAAAGCCAAATATTACCCATATAACGGTAATAACGCCCATACATACAAAGCTCTGCATCATGGTAGATAGTACGTTCTTTTTGCTCACCATGCCGCCATAGAAAAAAGCGAGTCCTGGAGTCATTAATAAAACGAGTGCAGTAGCGGTAAGCAGCCATGCGGTGTCGCCCGAATCTATTTTGCTATCGGCTATAGTAACAGTATCTATAGACGGAAATACGAGTGCCAAAACCACAATAAGAGCCAGTATGATAAAGGGTAAAATCTTTTTCATTTTTTAGTTTTTTTAAAAGGTGAGCCAAAGCAAGCCCGTAAACGGACCGCTAAAGCGGGTTTAGTTGATTGTTTATTAGTGTAGTGTGAAGAGTGCGAAAAATACCGTGGTAAAGTACACGCTTATGCGGGCAGCCTTACCAAACGCCATGAAATAACCACACGGCTTTTATAGCTGTGTGGTAGTTACGATAATAGTTGGGGTATACGATATTTTTACTGGGGTGAGTGTTTACCAGAAATCGTGAAACGGAAAGAGGATGAGCTTGCACGAACTGAGATGTTCTGTGCCCGAGCGCAAAAAAATAATGGTTAAGGATTTAAAACCGGCATAAAACCCTGCTGTATTTAGCAACACAGATTTAACAAAGCTACCGCCGCGCTGAGTTTGCGCCCGGTACATTTGCAAAGTGCCGTTTAAACCTAAGAAGTAAATATGAGGACCGCGATTATTGTTGCCGTTTGCGGCATATAAGTTTGCGGTTTTTGTTTTGTAGAATGCTGAAGTGCATAAACCGGCATCTTCGCCCTTTATTTTAACGGCGAAGAGTATAGAAAAAAGAAAAAAGAGTTTAATAAACCGATATTTCATTATTCTATGCAGCTTAATAATTGCATTTTTTACTAAAATACTAAAAGATATGCGTATTTACGGTTTATAAATAGATGTTTTGTTTGATAATATGTTATTTTTTGCGAAGTATATAGATTTTGTAGACTTTAAATATCAAAAATTGACAAATTGATATTTTATATGACTGTTTTTGTGAAAGATATTAATGAATATTTCTAAAATGTAATATATTATTTGGTTTGCTGTTGTTTTTTTGGCTTGAAGCCATGTGTTGAGCGGTTTTTGCGGAATGAAATTTTCTTTTGAGATGAAGCTGATGATCCGATTTTTTGTATTATAATCGCGGCCAGAAATTATCACAATGAATATTAAATATCTTATCCTGCTCTTTGTAGCACTAACTGCTTTCAGCGAAGCCAAATCGCAAACTACTCCGGCTACTGCCGAAAGACAACTTACTGACTCTATCTGTAATTGTATGGTTAGAACCGACCTGTCCAAAGTCAAAAATAAACAAGAGGCAATGGGGGTATTTACAGAGTGTTTTTCTAAATATCAATCCTTATTAGTGGCGACAGCCGAGGAGCGCAAAGTAGATTTTGAAGACGACGCAGCTATGCATGCGATTGGCGCTGACATAGGAAAGAACCTAATGAAAATGAATTGTAGTAGTTTTATGAAGCTCAGTGTTATTATGGCTTCGGATAAGGCAGAGGAAGTGCCTGTGCGTACTACGCAAGGGAAGTTGATAAGGATAGATAATAAAGGGTTTAATTACCTGGTAGTTGTTGACGAAAATAAAAAGGAATATTCATTTCTATGGTTGCATCAGTTTCAGGGCTCGGAGAAGTTTGTTAACGGCGTAGGTGTAAACCTTGGCAAAAAAGTAAGTATCACCTGGCAAGATACGGAGGTGTATTTGCCAGCGGCTAAGGGTTATTATAACGTGAAGGAAATTACTGCACTCAGTATTTTTTAGAAAAAAATATAGATTTGATAAGAGAGCCTTGTTTATGTCGACTTGGGGTGGCGTAAATAAGGCTTTTTTATGCGTAGTGCTGGTAGTATACCGTTAGCAAAAAAGACTTAAAAGTTATTACGAGTGGAGCGTATTCGCTTTTGATTAAACTAAAATCGGCCCTAATGTGTCCCATTCAATGAAACTGACTTTTAAGTAGGAACACAGTGGTGCATGTGGAACTTTGCACCATGCGCCACCATCCGGATAAAGCCGGTGTTGATATCCTTGTTGATAATCCCCTTGATTTTCGCTTTAGCCTTTCCGGTTTTCTTGTTACCTTAGGAGCTGTGGATAATTTTATAGTTTCGGCCCGTAAATACCGCCCGGCTACTTTTGAAACCGTTGTAGGTCAGCAACATGTGACCAATACCTTAAAAAACGCAATCAAAAGTAATCAGCTGGCGCAGGCATTTTTATTCTGCGGGCCACGTGGGGTAGGGAAAACCACATGTGCGCGAATCCTGGCAAAAACCATCAATTGTACCAACCTGCAGCCCAACGGCGAGGCTTGCGGTACCTGCGATTCGTGCCGGGCATTTCAAAACGGAAATTCTTTTAACGTACATGAGCTGGATGCGGCATCAAACAACTCGGTTGATGATATCCGTAACCTGATAGACCAGGTGCGCATACCGCCGCAAGCCGGCCGCTATAAGGTGTATATTATAGATGAGGTGCACATGCTGTCTCAGGCGGCTTTCAACGCTTTCCTGAAAACACTGGAAGAACCACCTAACTACGCCATATTTATTCTGGCCACTACCGAGAAGCATAAGATTCTGCCTACTATTTTATCCCGTTGCCAGATCTTTGATTTCAACCGTATCCGGGTTGAGGATATGGCCGGTCACCTTGCATCAATCGCCCAAAAGGAAAGCATCGCTTATGAGGACGACGGCCTGCACATCATAGCCCAAAAAGCTGATGGTGGCTTGCGTGATGCCCTTTCTATGTTCGACCAGATCGTTAGCTTCTCTGGGGGCAACGTAACCTATAAAACCGTAATTGATAACCTTAACATTCTGGATTACGATTACTATTTTAACCTCACTGATAACCTGATGGGTGAGGAGACCGCGAAGACCTTGCTGGTCTTTGATGAGATCCTGTCTAAGGGCTTTGATGGTAGTCACTTTATCAACGGACTTTCTAACCACTTCCGCAACCTGTTGGTAGGTAAAGATCCGGCTACGCTGAAATTGTTGGAGGTAAGTGATGGCGTTCGCCAGCGATACTTACAGCAGTCGCAACAGGCTACGGGTTCGTTCTTGCTATCGGCTTTGAATATTGCCAACCAGTGCGAGATCAACTACCGGTTAAGTAAGAATCAACGCTTACAAGTGGAACTGGCCCTGCTTAAAATGTGCCACCTGCCTTCGGCCTTTAACCTCGCAACCGCACCGCAATTAAATGGGCAGGCTAATGATAGCCAGCTAAAAAAAAAACCAGTAACTGAAGCAAGTCAGCCCCCGATAACCAACGAGCCTCAGGTTAGTTATCAGGCAGAATCGACTAGGTCACAACAAGTTGCATCTGTGCCGCAAACTGCGCAGCCTGCTACCACAAGTATACCAAAGATAACCCCGCCAGTAAGCGCCCCGGTAGCGAGTATACCGCAAATGCCGGCTGAAAAGCCGAAAATTTCGATGCCTACGCGTTCGGTATTAATACCATCACTAAATGTTACCGAAACAGTAGCCACCGAAGAACTTGACGAAGACGATCCCTACATTAAGGGTACAGACCAGCAAGAGTTTACGATGGATGCTTTCCTGAAAAAGTGGAGCGAATATGCCACCCGCTTAAAAAACGAAAGCAAGATGGGGCTATTCACCATTTTTACCGCCAACGCGCCAACTATGCTTAAACCCAATGAATTTGAGGTGGTGGTGAATAATAAAGCCCAGGACAACGATTTCAGGAACGAGCGGCCCTATCTGCATAACTTTTTGCGTGTCGAACTCAAGAACTTTAGCATCGAAGTAAGAGCCCGGATCGAAGAAATTACGGCCACCCGCCGACCGTATACTGATGTAGAGAAGTTTCAGCACATGGCAGGTAAGAATCCCAGCCTTATAGAGCTACACAAGCGTTTTAATCTCGACTTTAGTTAACAGATGCTATATTTTACAAGAAAAGCCCTTCGGATACCGAAGGGCTTTTCTTGTATTGGCCAAGTGACATTTTATGGCGTAGTAACCGCCACCGGTAATATTTTTCCGTTGAAGAATTTACTGCCTGTAAGGGCGAAGTCGGCAATGTATTTTCCCATCTCAAAAGCCATCACCGGCGATTCATAACCAGGGAAGGCCTGCTCAAGCATTTCGGTTTGCGCTGACCCAAGGGCCAGGCAATTTACACTGATTTTCTGATCTGTGAGTTCTTGTGCTAAGGTCTCAGTGAAATTATGCAAGGCCGCTTTACTGGCCGAGTAGGCTGATAAGCCTTTGAATTTAGCGCTGCCCTGTACACCACCCATGCTGCCTATGTTAACAATATGACTGCCCGCTTTCATCATGGGCAACAAGGCTTGGGTAATACGCACATGTGCCAGGAAATTGGTTTGCATCATTTCCACAAAATCCATTTCGTCTGTTTGGGTAAATGGCTTATTGATAAGCGCGCCGGCGTTATTAATCAGGATATCGATATGCCCATCAAAGCGGGCATTGATAAATGGGATCAGGTCGTTGTAATCATCATTCACCAAGTCAAACGCTACCGGGTAAATGGTGCAGCCGGGGTTGAGGCTGCTGGCAATCTCCTGTAAACGGCTTAGTTTACTTTGCGACCTTGCGAGTGCTATCACTTTATGATGGTCTTTTAATATTAATTCGAGTGCGGCTTCAAAGCCTACGCCGCTGCTGGCGCCGGTTATAATGATGTTCATGTGTGTTTTAGAATAGTTTCGTCGGTAGTAATAATTCCCCTATTGAGAGGGGTTAGGGGTGTGGTATTCATCAAGAACCCACCCCTGCCATTACACTTCCTAACGCGCCCCTCCCAAGAGGGGAATTAAATAGTTATTTATATAGTCTGAAAGTACTAACAAAAAATCAGACTACCAGTTTTTGCTCCACCGGGTGTTTAATTAGATACAAGCCGTCGTTGATCAGTTTTTTTAACTCAGGGTCGGTTGTGGCTTTAGTTTCGAGGAAAGCCCTGATCTTGCTGGCGAGTTTGGGCTCGGCATCTTCGTGGTCGAGGATTTCGAGCGCCTCTAATGCGCAAAGCCAATCATCCGGATGTTTTTGTTGTAAAAGCTCCCAAACGTTATTTAATTGGGCTGGGCTGGTGTGCGACTGCCTGCAATCACGCACTTGCTGGTAAAGTTTGTGTAAGTCGAGCGTGTTGGCGTCATACTCTGTGTGTACCGTGTTGGTGCCAGATTTATAAGTCACCTCCTCAAAAGCATCTTTATCGGCAGCGCCACAAAATACAGAAACAATCTTTTCGCCAACGGCCATATCATAAGTACCCCATGATGGGTCGAACAAGATCTTCCCCTCCGCATCATTAACTGTGCAGTTGGTGAAGCAAATCATCTGGATCTTGTTATCGTTAATGAGCATGCTTTTTATGCGGCCTTGCACTGTTATCCCGCTTTCGAATTTAAGGGTGGCATTTTCGCCAATCTCAATATCCGCACGATGCAAATCGGCGAGTTTGAAATTCTCCAATGGTTTGTCGAAGCCTTTCAACTTGCCAACGGGCGAACTGAACCCATCTTTATGATAATCTTTACCATGGCCATCTAATTGTTTATTATTAACAGCGAGTATGCTTGGTCCTGTAGTTTTCAAAAAAATGGGTTTACCATCTTGCTGCGTGAAATTGGTAAAAGTACCGCTAACCTGTAAGCCCGAGCTATAAACCGCCGTGCAGGTGTTTTTGCTTTCTACAGCCTTTTGCAAGCCATAAGCCCCGCCACGACGAAAAGACATGCTATTGGCAAATTCTTCCAGTACGTTAATTAGATTTTGAAAAGTCGGCGTTACAAACAGTTGTGGTTGTGGTTTGGTAATATCATACGTGTAGTTAATGGCGTTGATGTTATAAGGCAATTTGGCAACATCTGGTCGCATACAGCTAGCACTTTCGCCAATTGAGGACAGTAATCCAGCACCATAAATCTTCGGATCATTAAGTGGGCCAATTAAGCCGTACTCAACCGTCCACCAGTGCAGGCGGCTTAATAAGGCCATTTCGGAAGGCTCGCCCATGTTTTCCTGGCGGTATGTTACCAGGGCTTCGGCTGCGGCTATCTCTGCTTCATCGGCTTCAGGCATTTCCTTTAATATCGAAAGCGCACGGATAGCCTCATACAGCTCAAAATCCTGAGCCGAGAACATAGCCTTGGCACCTATCGAACCAAAATAACTTAGGTACTCGTGATAGTCTTTATCAGCGATAATAGGGGCATGGCCGGCAGACTCGTGAATGATATCCGGGGCGGGCGTGTATTCAATATGTTTAAGCTGTCGAATATCGGCTGCTATAACCAATACGCGGTAAGCCTGGTACTCCATAAATGCCGCAGGCGGGATAAACCCGTCAACGGTAACGGCTCCCCAGCCAATTTGGGCAAGGGCATCGTTCATCTCCTGTAAATTGGGGATTTTCTCTATCGTAAGCCCAGCTTTTTGCAAGCCAGGGATATATGGGTAGTAGGCAACATCTTTAAGGTAGGCGTAATTTTGGCGCATCACATAACGCCACACGGCATGGTCAACCGGGGTGTAATGTTCATAATGCTGATCTACAATAAATTGCTTTAAATGCCGCGGCAGTTTAGCTACCTGCAGATTATTAAAATCATTAAAATCGCTCATGGGGCGTATAATCGGTTTACAATTAAACGCAAAATTATAGAAATAGTGATATTATTATTTCGTAATTCGGATGTACGATTTCGGATTTATAATGATATGATCAAATGCTGCAATTGGGGCGGGTTTATGATGGGTTTTCTTCCACCGCTTCCGGAGCTGTTCCATGATCCATTGGTGGTAAACCTTCTTCTAAACGACTTGGGCGAAGTACATAGTAAACACCAAACAATGCCACAACCAGCGATATGAGGTAAAACGAAATACTAAGATATACCGCTAAGCCAACTTGCATGTTAAATACAGGTGCCAGGCGCGTAAAAATAGCTTCGCGAGCTCCGGCACCACCTAGCGTAGGTAATACTGCTGCCAAAGCCGACAGCAAGAAAGACAACAGGTAAGGCGCGAATTTGCCATGGAAATCTTGCCCTAATAACACAAACAAGATGGTTAATACCTGTAAGGATTGTACCATTACGGCCTTAATGTGTGCCGTGAAAAAATAACGGCCGTAATCTTTAAAAAAGAAGTGTACAACACCGTAATAAATTGCAGTACCCACAATAAATATACTGCCCGGAATGGCAAAGTGCAGGTCTATTTGCGGGATAAATATAATCAATGCGCATACAATTAAGCCGATAGCCCATAGCCCGCTTAATCTGTCGAATAACAATGCCCAGAATACCTTTTTAGCGGGTAATTTATAGCGTTTGTTTAGTAGCCATATCTTATAACCATCGCCACCGATTCCACCCGGAAGCAGGAAGTTGTAGAACATGCCAAGCAAATACAAACGCAGGTTAAAACGCCAGTCGAGCTTTAGACCGATAGATTTTATGAAGCTTAATAAACGCCATGATGAAACAACGGTAGAGATCATGAAGGTAATCAATGCAGCAGCCATCCACCAGTAATTGGCGTGTACTAACCTGTCCTTAACTTCCCAAAGTGGCACTTTGCTAAACACGTACCACAGTAAAGCTCCGGTTACAACTATTTTAAGTACAAGCTTAGCGGCATCCCATAACTTCTGTTTAGTAGTCTTGGGTGTTTTGGGGGCAACAAATTCTTCCGTTTCAGTCATTTGGGGCAAAGATAAGGTTTTTGGTTAATTGGTTGGATTAGGTTGAATGTGTTGATTAAGTTAAAATAAGTTAAAGTTGGTGAGGAGTAGTTGATTGCGTGAGCGGTTGATTGAGTAGAATTGTTATGTATTGGAGAGCGGTTGATTGAGTGAATAGTTGATTGAGTTAAATTGTTGAGAGATAACAGAAACTAAGTGCGTTGAAGTGAGTTTCAACCTAATCAACCTAATCAACCTAATCAACCTAATCAACCTAATCAACCTAATCAACCTAATCAACCTAATCAACCTAATCAACTACTTAGCTCAACTTCAAACGTTTACAAACCGACGACAACAACTTAACTTAATCCGCATATTCAACTAAAAACTATTCCGTATTTTTGCGCAAATTTTAAAGCAGATGAGTAAAGTAAAAGTTGGCCTGGTACAAATGAGCTGCACAGCAGATAAGCAGCAGAATTTGCAGAAGGCAATTGAGAAGGTTCGTGAAGCCGCCCAAAAAGGTGCACAGATCGTTTGTTTACAGGAGCTTTTTACCTCCCTTTATTTTTGTGACGTAGAAGATTACGATAATTTTAAGCTGGCCGAGCCAATCCCTGGCCCATCGACAGATGAGCTTTCTAAGCTTGCTGCCGAGCTTGGTGTGGTTATTATTGCCTCGTTATTTGAGAAACGTGCGCAAGGGCTTTACCACAATACCACCGCTGTTTTAGATGCCGATGGACAGTATCTGGGCAAGTATCGCAAGATGCACATCCCTGACGATCCGGGCTTTTACGAGAAATTTTACTTCACCCCGGGCGACCTGGGTTACAAGGTTTTCAAAACCAAGTTTGCTACCATCGGTGTGCTAATCTGCTGGGATCAATGGTACCCGGAAGCAGCCCGTATTACCGCATTAATGGGTGCCGAAATATTATTCTATCCAACGGCTATCGGTTGGGCTACCACGCAAGATGCGGAAACCAATACCGATCAATACAACGCATGGCAAACCATCCAGCGTTCGCATTCAGTTGCAAACGGCGTACACGTTGTTAGCGTTAACCGCGTAGGTGAAGAGGCTGGTGTCGAATTCTGGGGTGGATCATTTGTGTCGAACCCATTCGGTAAGATTATGTATCAGGCAACACATAATCAGGAAGAAGTAACTGTGCACGAACTAGATCTGGATAAGTCAGATTATTACCGCAGCCACTGGCCGTTTTTAAGAGATAGAAGGATTGACTCTTATCAGCCAATTACGAAGAGACTTATTGACGAGGACTAATTTATCCCAAAGTCAATCAAAATAATATAATTTGTCATTGCGAGGAACGAAGCAACCTCGTAGCTATACAGATCGAATAATGTAAGCGACGAGGTTGCCGCGCTATCGCTCGCAATGACATAATAGAAAACCTAAATCAAATGGATTATTGCATTCTTTCGTGTTTTGCAATGACGTTTGAACTATAAACACCATGGATCAATCAACTCCAAATCTTTCCAATACAAGTCCTGCCGCGCAAGGCTTTACTTTTCCAGCCGAATGGGCACCGCATACCGCAACCTGGTTAAGCTGGCCTCATAAGGAGGAATCGTGGCCGGGTAAAATCGGTTTGATTTACAGCAAATATTGCGAGTTTATTAAGGTAGTAGCCGAAGGCGAACTGGTGCGCATCAACGTAAAAGATGAGCTGATGATGGCCTTTGCCAAAGAACAACTGGAAGCAGTTGGTGCTGATTTAAGCAAGATTGAATTCTACGAGTTCCCAACCAATGATGCCTGGTGCAGAGATCATGGTCCGGCGTTCTTGATTAATGCAGAGACCAAGGAAAAGGTGATTGTAGATTGGGGCTACAATGCATGGGGAGGCAAGTATCCGCCGTTCGATCTGGACGATGTGATCCCAACCCGCATTGCTTACCAATTTGGGTTGCTTGTATACCATCCGGGTATTGTGATGGAAGGCGGTTCGGTTGATTTTAATGGTGCCGGCACGGTTTTAACCACCACAGCCTGCCTGCTCAATGAGAATCGTAACCCACATTTAACCAAAGAACAGATTGAAGAATACCTGCAAAACTACTACGGTGTTAAGCAGGTTCTTTGGCTGGGCGACGGCATTATTGGCGACGATACCGATGGCCACATAGATGATATTACCCGCTTTGTAAATGAGGATACCGTAGTTACCGTTGTAGAAAGCAATCCGGAGGATGAGAATTACCACATCCTGCAGGAAAATCTGGAAACCTTAAAAAATATGCGCCTGTTGGATGGCCGCCCGCTAAATATTGTGGAGTTGCCAATGCCGGATGCTGTGATTTATGACGATCAGCGTTTGCCGGCATCGTATGCAAACTTCTACATTGCCAATAGCGCTGTAGTGGTGCCAACGTACCGTTGCGATAAAGATGCGCTGGCATTGGAAATCATCCAAAATTGCTTCCCTGATCGCAAAGTGGTAGGTATCGATTCAACTGATATTATCTGGGGCTTGGGTAGCTTCCATTGCTTAAGTCAGCAGGAACCTTTGTAAGAGAATCAAGAAGCGAGAGTCAGGAATCAAGACGAGCTCCATCAACCAGCACGTCTTGTTCTACTATTTGCCGTTTCGAACGCATGTGAGAAATCTTTTGCTGTATGTTATTTACATTGTACAAGATTTCTTTCTATCGTTCGAAATGACAGATTTAAAATAAAATAGCATCATGCCAGAGATCACCCTACAAACCTTTATCGCAGCACCGCCAAAGGTTTGTTTTGATCTGTCGCTCAGCATCGATATGCATAAAATTTCAACCGCTCACACCAACGAAGAAGCTGTTGATGGTACTACCACCGGCCTTATTAAACTGGGCGAACATGTAACCTGGCGTGCCCGGCATTTCGGTATTTGGTTTAAGATGACTTCCAAAATTACCAGCCTTATACCTAACGAATCTTTTACCGATGAAATGATAAAAGGGCCGTTAAAATCAATCAAACACACGCATACATTTCAGCCTCAAAACGACGGCACGTTGATGACGGATGTTTTTCAGTTTGAATCTCCTTTTGGTGTGTTGGGATATGTGGTGGACAGGTTGATACTTGCTGCTTATCTCACCAAGCTTCTCATCAAAAGGAACAGCGTGATTAAAGAATATGCTGAGAGCGGGGGCTTAATTAGTTGAAATAAAATACCACGGGATATTTAGCAGGCCTGGTTTAAGATAAACATTTACATTTTGCCCTGTGTTAACTTCGTTATAGAGAGAACTTGGTACACTTTCGTCCTCCGAATTTGTTCGGGTTCCCCATTTACTGATTTCTAAATAATAAGTTGTTGATTTACCATGGGAAATGTGCTTGCTTAAAATAGTAGCATGGTAAGTTTTTGCGCTGCTAGAGTCAAATACGCAATTCAGGGCGACAACGCCTGCATAGCTATAGATGATAATAACGATGGCAATTGTATATCCAAATTTATAGGATTTCCTTAATTTATAGATTAAGAAAAAAAGGAATGCTAATGATATCGAAACTACAATAACAGGGGTAACACATTTGGCGTAATCAAGTAAATCGTAGTCAATCATCATCCTTAACAACAGCCCTGCGGCAAAAAGGAATAAAGCGGTAGAAAGAGTTGGGTACGCATTCTTTTTACTATCGTCAACCATAGTAATTGTACCTGCGTATACACCGAAAACAATAATGCAAATTACCGACAACAGTAAGTCAATTGATATCACTAACTGATAGGGTTTTGGAAATACAAGCAGCATAAAAAAGGTAACTATACCTGCTATGTTAAAATAGGTACAAATCTTTTTAACGGATGCCAGCTTTTTTTGCCGATCTTCTGTTGTAACACCAAGGTTTGTATCTTCTAAAATTGTCTGCAATTCTTCTTCATAAGCGGCAGAATCAAGGTCGATAAGATTGGTTTGCAGCCAGTGTTGTATTTCTTGCGAATTTCGCCAGTAGCTTATTCCGCTGATGCTTATTTTAGGATAGGCCGAAGAAATTGGTTTTATAAAAACATTGTCTTTTTCAGTCCTGTAGCCCTTTATATCTTTTATGGCTAATTCTTTACGTTTAATAGAGGTTTGTCTGGCAATACTGTCATGCGTAAGTATAATCTTGTTTTTGTCTGTATCAAGCCAGGCCCAATAAGCCAAAACGGCTACAGGTATAGCAATGGCAAGTAATATGTAAGGGTTTTCATCTTTCTGCGTTAACAGATACAAGCAATATGCTGCACCCGCAAACATGAGTAGGGCAAAGCCTTTAATAAATATTTTCCAGCCTTGTTTAAGGGTATACTCTTTTTCGGATTGTAGTAAGGTGGTTGAGGCGTTCATGCCCCGAATATAACTGATGCCAACTATTTCACCTAATTAACTCCGTTAACAATTCACTAACTTCGTGATATGGAAACCCTTGCAGCCAAAATCCCCAAAAAGATCTTCGCCCGCCAGCACGAAATTACTGCAGATTATCTGAAGGCTATAGATAAACACCTCGACGATGTTTTGGGCGGCAAGGTGAACGATATGTTCGAGATCAGGGATTTTGCAGAGCTGCTGCATATCCATCCCACGCATTTGAGTAATACCATCAAGTTGACCACGGGTAAAGCGCCCTGCTATTTTATAGAGCATCGCATCCTTGACATTGTGCGCCATCAGCTGGTGAATACCAATATGCCTATTGCCCAGATAGCCCGCAACCTTACTTACGATCCTTCAAACTTCACCAAATTCTTCAAACATTTTGAGGGGATGACACCAAACCAGTACCGCCAGGCGCATCAAAAAACTGAAACAGTCACCATTTAATCTGAAGTAGTCACCATAATATTGATTGCAACTATTTGGACATTTGTATTGTTCAAATTAACAATCAGACATTTATGGAAGCAACAAATAAAATAGCACTGGTAACCGGCAGCAGCCGCGGACTAGGTAAAAACGAAGCCATCGCACTGGCTAAAAATGGCAATGACGTTATTATAACCTACAACAGCCGTAAAGATGAGGCCGATAAAGTAGTGGCCGAAATTGAAGGCCTTGGCCGCAAAGCCGCCGCCCTGCAGTTAAACACTGCCGAAGCAAAAACTTTCGAAAGCTTTAAAGCGGCTTTATCAGAAACCCTGCAGCAGGTTTGGGGCACAGATAAATTTAATTTCTTAATCAATAATGCAGGTATAGATTGGGCAGCACCATTTGCCCAAACCACCGAGGAGCAATTAGACGCTCTTTACAACATCCACTTTAAAGGCGTGTTTTTACTAACCCAAACGCTACTGCCCGTAATTGCCGATGGCGGTCGCATCGTAAACACTTCTACGGGTTTGGCCAGGTTTTCAACACCGGGATATGCGGCTTATGCTTCCATGAAGGGTGCCATCGAAACATTAACTAAGTACATGGCCAAAGAGCTGGGCAGCCGCGGTATTACGGTTAATGCGGTAGCCCCCGGCATTATCGAAACCGATTTTACAGCCGCTGCACGCGAGCATCCGGGATTGGTTGAGTTCCTGTCGTCGCAAACTGCGCTGGGCCGTATCGGTCAGCCAGATGACATTGGAGGTGTGGTAGCATTCTTATGCTCAGATGCTGCTCGTTGGATCACCGCGCAGCGCATCGAGGCTTCGGGCGGGATGTTCCTTTAAGAGAATCAAGAATCGGGAATCAAGAGTCAAGAGAAGCTCTACAAGCGTCATTGCAGGCTACTGTAATGACGCTTTTTATTAAGGCTTTGTCCTGATTCTTGATTCCCGATTCTTGATTCTCTTCTTTTTCACCGCTTCATCAACCCCGTTTACCGAGTTTTTTTCACTAACAGCCAGTTATTAATTGGCATATGTGAGTTGTTATTATAGTTTTGAATCAGATTTTATTTCAGAACAATGAACAACGATACAATATATCCTAAAAAGGCTGGCAACGGTAAAGTAGTTGCCGGTCTGATACTGGTGCTTCTGGGCGCTATCTTGCTGTTCCAACAATTAGATATGATCATTGCACCATGGTGGTTATTCCGCTGGCCGGTAATACTTATTATAGTAGGTATATACACCGGCGCTAAGCATAACTTCAGAAACGCAGGTTCAACCATTATGATCCTGGTGGGCTGTATCTTCCTGGCAAACGATATCTTCCCCGGTTTTAACCTTTGGCATTTTATCTGGCCGGTAGTATTTATTATGCTGGGCCTTTGGGTTATTCTTGGTAAAGAAAAATTCAATAAGAGTTTCAAACGCAAATGGGGCCAGTATGACAATGCAGGCAATAGCTACTCGTATAACTATAAATACGAAACCGAGTGGGATGCTAAAGTAAACCTTGATGAAAATGGCAACCCAATTGAGCCAGAGCCAGGCCAAACTCAAACCAAATTTGCGCAAGGCGACGACCATATCGACACCACATCTGTTTTCGGAAGCGTACACAAACATATCCTTTCTAAAGATTTTAAAGGCGGCGAGGTGGTAAATGTGTTCGGTGGCACCGAGCTTAACTTTACCCAGGCCGATATCAACGGCAGGGTTTATATCGATATCACCCAGATATTCGGTGGTATTAAGATCATCGTTCCGCCGCACTGGCAGGTAACATCAGATATGGCAGCAGTATTTGCCGGTATCGATGATAAACGCCGCCCCGGAGCAATTCCGCTAAGCGCCGATAAAATTCTGATACTCAAAGGCACCTCGATATTTGCCGGGGTAGAAGTTAAAAGTTACTGAAAACACAATCACTAAATCACAAATCATCACCTAAAACAATAATTCATGAACTGGTACGTCGCAAAAGTTATTTTCCGCATCATCAGTAATGAAGGCAACAATCAGGCGCAGTTCGATGAGCAACTGCGCCTCATTAGTGCCGAAACCCGTTTCGAGGCTTTTGAGAAAGCAACCCAATTGGGTAAAGATAATGAAGACCGTTTTTTGAAGGATAGCAAGCAAACTGTTAAATGGCAGTTTGTAAACGTAGCCGAGGTTAACCAGCTTACCGAGCTGGCCGATGGCACGGAGCTTTATTGCAATATCCACGAAGCAGAGAATGCTGATCTATATATAGGCTGGGCTAATCACAGAGCCTCCCTTATTGAACTTGACAATTAAAAACTAACCGTTTTGAGTGCACCTGTATCAACCTTTGTAAACCTTCGCTGGGGCTTTGTAGCCTGCGGCGTTGTATGGACTGCCATACAGGTGTACCTTATTCACAGCTTTGGTTTTAACTGGTACATTGCGCTTACCGATAGCATTATAAGCTCGGTAGCTCTTGCAGCAGCTTGTTGGCTTATTGATAATACGCTGCGTTTTTATCAACCATCTAAAAGCAGCTACCTTAACTTGTTGATATGGTGCGGTATATTGGCCGGCATCTGTTTGGCTATATCGCGTTTTGCCTTACCACAGATCATCGGCGATGGTGAATACTTTGTGTTTGTGATTAAATCACTTATTCTACGCTATTTTACCAATTTTATGGCCATAGGCTGGATGGCAATGATCAGTTTAGTATGGTACGCCCAGCAAGACAATAAAGAGAATGAAAAGCGTAAAGCCGAAGCAGAGAAACTGGCTAAAGAGGCTGAGTTATATAATCTTCGCCAACAATTACAGCCGCACTTTTTGTTCAATAGCTTAAATTCTATAAACGCGCTAATTGGTTTTAAACCCGAAGAAGCCCGTAAAATGATTCACCAGCTCTCTGACTTTTTGCGTGGTACTTTGAAGAAAGACGACCAGCAGCAGGTTAGCTTAAGCGAGGAGCTGGCGCACTTGCAGTTATACCTCGATATAGAGAAAGTTCGTTTCGGGCACCGCCTGCAAACCGAGATCAGTTGCGATGACCAATGCCGCGTTGCCACACTGCCGCCTTTATTGTTACAACCCGTTGTAGAAAACGCCATTAAGTTTGGTTTGTATGATACCACCGGTAGTGTAGTAGTAAGCATAAGGGGAGAGGTAGAGGACGGCTATCTGGTGATAATTGTGCAAAACCCTTACGACCCGCAAACTGCCAAGCCAAGGCAGGGAACCGGTTTCGGTTTAAGTGGGATGCAACGCCGTTTACATTTGATATATACCCGCAACGATTTGGTTGAAACTTATGTAAATGATAATATCTTTACAACCATAATAAAAATACCTCAGGCATAATGAAACAAGTATTGGTCATTGACGACGAACCACTGGCACGCATGGTGGTTCTGGAATATTTGCAGGATTACAAAAACGATTTACAGGTAATGCAGGAGTGTGGTGATGGCTTTGAAGGAATGAAAGCCATTATGCAATACCAGCCCGACCTGATATTTCTGGATGTGCAAATGCCCAAGATCAATGGTTTTGAAATGCTTGAGTTATTGGAGCAACCACCTGCTGTTATTTTTACTACCGCTTTCGACGAATTTGCTATTAAAGCCTTCGAGGCTCATGCTATCGACTACTTGTTGAAGCCTTTCAGCAAAGAACGTTTTCAGAAGGCGGTCGATAAGTTCCTGGCGCAAAGCGGTAGCCCAGTACAACAGCAAAAGCAAACCGAAAGCTTGCTCGAAGCCGTGTCTGAATCGCCGGTACAGCATGATCGTATTGTGGTTAAAACCGGCACTAAGGTTAAGATCATCCCGGTAAATGATGTGCTCTACCTCGAAGCCGACGACGATTATGTAAGTGTGCACACCGCCGAAGGCTCGTTCCTGAAAAATAAGACCATGAGCTTCTTTGAAAAAGTGCTGGATACACGACAGTTTGTGCGCGTACACCGCTCCTACATTGTAGCCATAGACCAAATAACCCGAATAGATCCTTACGAAAAAGATTCCCACATAGCCATTCTGAAATCAGGCGCCAAAATCCCGGTTAGCAAATCTGGTTATGTGAAATTGAAGCAGGTTTTGGGGATATAAAGCCCGCTAGCCCCCTAAAGTGGGAATTGAAAATATAAAAACATCTTCATTACGAGGTACGAAGCAAACCCCGATTAGCAGATCCGCTATGTATAGTTTGGGATTGCTTCGTACCTCGCAAATGACGTGTGAAGATAAAAAAGCTATTTCTTTACCCCCAAAATACTCCAATCACTATCAGCCTTGGTAATCACCGTTCCTAACATTCCCAAGCCGGTAACATCCATCTCAATCAAATCGCCCGGAAGCAGCCATTGCGCAGCATAATTGGGGTCGTTAAGCAAACCGGTCCCATTCAGCTCGAGGAAACATCCTGTACCAACCGTGCCCGAGCCAATAACATCTCCCGGCAAGATATCACAGCCATAAGAGCAGCGCTCAATGATTTCGGCAAAAGTCCAGTCCATATCTTCAAAGTTGCCTGCGGATACCTGCTTGCCATTGATACGACAGTTCATTTGCAGGTTATAGGCATTGCCGGTGTGGCCGGGTTTGGCAGGTATCTTGTATTGTTCCAATTCATCGGGGGTAACCAGCCAAGGGCCTATAACGGTGGAGAAATCCTTACCTTTTGCGGGGCCAAGATTTAATAGCATTTCCTCCATTTGCAGGGTACGGGCACTCATGTCGTTCATAATCATGTAACCGGCAATGTAACTGTCGGCATCAGCGGCTTTAATGTTGCGTCCCTTCTTATTAATTACAATGGCAACCTCTAGCTCAAAGTCGAGCTTGTCAAAATGGTCGGGCATGCACTCAATTTCGCCCGGGCCTTGTATGGCGTTATGGTTAGTAAAATAAAATACGGGGTATTGGTCAAACTCTGGTATCATGGGCACCTTGCGGTTGCGACGGGCTGTTTCTACATGCTGTCTGAAAGCATAAGCATCGCGGCATGAAGCGGGGTGGGGTACGGGCGCCATGAGCTCAAAAAATAACTCTTCGCGGGCCTCCATGGCGCCGCTGCTAATGGCCTGATGCACGCGCTGGGCATGTTCCATTAATTCGTCTCCTTCGGCTAAAAAAGCGTTCATGTTATCGGGTATCAGCTTATCGCACGAGTGCAGATTATAGATATGTCCGTTAACAAATATGCCCAGGTGTTCCCGGTCTTCGGTTTTGTAGGATACTAACTTCATAAGGTTGGTAATAATGTGGTTATATCAAAACTAAAACAAATTTTGTTGCGTTAATATTATGCTTGCATATTAATTTTTAAGCATTAACTTCGTAACACCAATTAGTACGTTGAACCTATTTAGCCAGACATATCGCGTTCAGAAAATGATCTCTAACCGGATCGTTGCAGCTATTCGCTATGCTATGCTGTCGAAAATAGTGTTCGCTCAATACTCGGTTACCCAATAACCTTTTTTGCGGTCTGTATCAATTGCGATATAAGTAGCCGCATCTGTTTCATTACAACCAATTTCTTGCTGTAACGTTTTATTACTAACCAATTAGTAATCCATTATGCCATTTTATCATACGCTGGGAGAGGTCCCACATAAGCGTCATACCATTTTCCGTAAACCGGATGGTTCGCTGTATGCCGAAGAGCTGGTTTCTACCGAAGGTTTTTCGAGCATGTATTCGTTGGTATATCATTGCTATCCGCCAACTATTGTTAAAGAGTTGGGCGAACCTTATAGTGTAGAGCCTAAAATAGCCAGAGAAAAGCACCTGAAGCATACCAGCCTCATCGGGTTTAATATTAAGCCCGAGGATGACTACCTGCAAAGCCGGAAGCCTATATTGGTTAACAACGATCTGCATATCTCACTTGCCGCGCCACGCCAAAGTATGACGGATTATTTCTATAAAAATAGCCAGGCCGACGAGGTGATCTTCATTCATAAAGGATCGGGCACCTTAAAAAGTGGCTTCGGCAAAATTAAGTTCGAGTATGGCGATTACCTGGTTATCCCCCGCGGTACTATTTATCAACTGCATTTTAATGATACCGATAATCGCCTGTTTATTGTAGAAAGCTTTAGCCCAATTCGTCCGCCTAAACGCTACCGTAACGAATTTGGCCAGCTGATGGAGCATTCCCCCTATTGCGAACGCGATATTAAACGCCCGCAGGATCTGGAAACCCATGATGAGAAAGGCGACTTTAAAGTGCTGATCAAAAAGCAAGGCTTGATCTATCCCTACATATACGGCACGCACCCTTTCGATTTTATTGGGTGGGATGGCTTGCATTACCCATGGGCATTCTCTATTCACGATTTTGAACCGATAACGGGTCGGCTACATCAGCCACCACCGGTGCACCAAACCTTCGAAGGGCACAATTTTGTGATTTGCTCGTTCGTGCCACGCAAGTTCGATTACCATCCACAGTCGATACCCGCACCGTATAACCATAGCAACGTAGATAGCGACGAACTGCTTTACTATGTAGATGGCGACTTTATGAGTCGCAAAAACGTGGTTAAAGGACAGATAACCTTACATCCTGGTGGTATTCCGCATGGGCCGCACCCGGGTTCGGTGGAGAAATCAATTGGTAAAGAAAGCACGGAAGAATTGGCGGTAATGATAGACCCTTTCAGGCCACTGATGTTAACGGAAGAGGCGTTGAAAATAGAAGACCCCAATTATTATAAAAGTTGGGCGGAGTAAAAGCCTGAACCAGAATTTACAGAATTAAAGAATGATCCGAATTTCTGGAGTTAGGACATTAGATAAAATATCCAGGAAATACTAAAATATATAACTACTAAAAATTCCCTCTCCTCTGGAGAGGGTCAGGCTGAAGCAAAATGGAAACATTAACAATAGAACAACCGACAAAGACGCAAGATTTCCTGCCGTTGAACGGCACGGATTATATCGAATTTTATGTAGGCAATGCCAAGCAGGCCGCGCATTTTTACAAAACCGCTTTCGGATTTCAAAGCCTGGCGTATGCAGGTCCTGAGACTGGCGTGCGCGACCGCGTATCGTATGTATTACAGCAGGAGAAGATCAGGATCATGCTAACTACGCCCTTGCATTCGGAGCATCCGATAGCAGAACATATTAAAAAACATGGCGACGGTGTAAAAGCTTTGGCCCTTTGGGTTGACGATGCTTATGATGCCTTTGAGCAAACCACCAAGCGCGGCGCAAAAGCTTATCAGGAGCCACAAACCTTGACAGATGAACATGGCGAAGTACGTACCAGCGGCATTGTGCTGTATGGCGAAACGGTACACCTGTTCATCGAACGTAAAAACTATAACGGTACTTTTTTACCGGGATATAAAGAATGGAAATCTGACTACAATCCGGAGTCAACAGGCTTGCTTTATGTAGACCACTGCGTGGGTAACGTAGGCTGGCATAAAATGAACGAATGGGTAAACTTTTACGAAGACATTATGGGCTTCCGTAATATCCTGACGTTTGACGACAAAATGATCTCGACCGAATATTCGGCGTTGATGAGTAAGGTAATGAGCAATGGCAATGGTTACGTGAAATTTCCGATCAACGAACCGGCTGAGGGTAAAAAGAAATCGCAGATTGAAGAATACCTCGAATTTTATGAAGGCGAAGGTGTACAACACATGGCTTTGGCTTCACATGATATTGTAGAAACTGTAACGGCATTAAAAAACCGTGGTGTGGAGTTTTTGACTGTACCTAATACCTATTACGATGACCTGCTCGATCGTGTAGGCCATATTGATGAAGATCTGGAGCCGCTAAAAAAACTGGGTATCCTCGTAGACCGGGACGACGAAGGATACCTGCTTCAGATTTTTACCAAACCTGTAGAAGACCGCCCAACCGTGTTCTTCGAAATTATACAACGTAAAGGCGCCCGCTCTTTTGGAGCGGGTAACTTTAAAGCCTTGTTCGAAGCCATAGAACGCGAGCAGGAGCTAAGAGGCAATTTGTAACTGTTAACTGATTGATAGTAACCCAGAAATGGGTGGAGCCCCCGACGTGTCGGGGGCTTTTTTGTGTACCACAATATGCCTAATAGTTAATAAAAAAGGTGTTTTCACGGTATCAATACGGGTGATAATGCGGATTGCGCATTTTGGTCATTTTTTGTCTCTTTATATCATATTTGTTTAATAGACCTATACCTTATCAGAACCAAATAGAAGAGCCCTCTTCTACATCATCGCAGAATACGAAGCCCGCACAAGCGGGCTTTTGTAGTTAATGGGGTTTTCTTAATTTAGTATTTAACAAAACCCATTATCTGTAAAATCATGGCAATTCTCGATCCTCGCGTAGACGCTTACATTGCTAAAGTTCCCGCGTATGCAAAGCCGGTATTGGAGCATTTCCGCGACCTGGTACACCAAGCTGATCCCGACATTAAGGAAACCATTAAATGGGGACACGTACACTTCGATCTTAAAAGCCCAATTTGTTATATGGCCGCGTTTAAGGCGCATTGCAGGATGGGTTTCTGGCACAGCGGTATGTTGCCCGATCCCGAAGGGTGGTTTAAAGGCGGCGAAGAAGAAGGTCGCTTATACAAAATTACCGGCCTGGCAGATATGCCACCCGATGAAATCATTTTGTGGTATTTAAAGAATGCGATAGATAATAACAAGCAAGGTATTAAACCAAGTAAAGCTAAAGCCCAGCCAAAGGCCAAGGTAGAATTATCAATGCCCGATGATTTTGATGAGCTGCTTAACGGCCATGCCGCAGCCCGGGACAATTATGAGAATTTCAGCCCATCCAAACGCAGGGAATACCTCGAGTGGTTTGCCGATGCCAAAACAGATGCCACCCGGCTGAAGCGTTTAAATACTGCTATAGAATGGATTGCCGAAGGGAAATCGAGGAATTGGAAGTATCAGTAAGTACGACATAAAAAGGGTGTCATCCTGAGCTGCGTCGAAGGATAGCGGGCAGGCCATCTGCACCATACTTCGAGGCCCTCAGCATGACACCCCATATTATTATTGAGTATTATTACTCTATATAACTCTCCAAAATCTTAAACCCGGTTGAGGTCACCAGCTCAACCTTATCAATGGTCTTCGGTAACAACATGCAATCGCCCATTTTTACATCATAGCTTTGATCTGCGTATTTGATTTGGAAGGCGCCTTCAACACAAACGTATATTACAAATGAATCCAGGTTGCTGTAATCTTTTGAGGTGTTCTCGGTAAAGTCCATTACGTTGGTGGTAAAGTAAGGGCACGTTACCAGGTGAACGTCTTCGTTTTTCTTAGGCGTATACGCGGTTTTGTACTGGTTGTAAAACTTATAATCTATAGCGGCAAGGGCCTCTTCGGTGTGCAGTTCGCGTTTGTTGCCTTTATCGTCTACACGGTCGAAATCGTAGATACGGTAAGTAATGTCTGATGTTTGCTGAATCTCGGCAATCAGCAAGCCCTTACCAATGGTATGCACACGGCCGGCTGGCAAAAAGAACACATCACCTGCTTTAACGTCCTCGCGGTTAAGGATGTCCATAATGTGGCCGCTGTTCAGTTTATCTAAATAAATCTGCTCGTTTACTTCCTGGTTAAACCCGCTGATCAATGTAGAACCCGGATCTGCTTCTATCACATACCACATTTCGGTTTTGCCGAAAGAGTTGTGGCGTTTTTTAGCCAGCTCATCATTAGGGTGTACCTGGATAGAAAGGTCGTCATTGGCATCAATAAACTTAACCAGCAGTGGGAAGATATTGCCAAAGTGGTCGTATACCTTTTTACCTACCAGTTCATCTTTATATTGTTCTAACAAGTCGGCTAATGATTCGCCGTCGAGGCTGCCGCCGTCAACAACAGAAACATCGCTTTTTACGCCCGATATTTCCCAGGTTTCGCCACAGTTAGGCAAATCGCCAAAGTCTTTATGCAGGTAAGTTTCAATCTTGTGCCCACCCCAGATTTTGTCTTTGTAGATGGTTTTAAATTTTAATGGATATAATGATGACATGGTAAAATGTGTATGTTTCTTTAAAGTAATTTGCTAATAGTACGCCAGTTCACATAATTGCGAGGTACGAAGCAATCTCCAAACTACAGAGCAGTTCTGTATATCGGATGCTTCGACGTAGCTCAGCACAACAAACGCTTCGTTTTTCGCATGATGATGGCCGGCAAACAAATATATACATAAACAACAAAGGCCGCTTAATGTTAAGCGGCCTTTTCAATATACAAAAGCGAGAAATTACTTACCTAATTTAGCTTTCAGGTTTTCGTCAATTGCTTCTAAGAATTCTTCGGTGTACAGGTAGTCGGTACCGTGTTCAACTTTAGGTTTAATGGTGATAGCCAAATCTTTGGTCATTTTACCACTTTCTACAGTTTCGATACAAACTTCTTCCAGTGCTTTACAGAAATCGATCAGCTCCTGGTTGCCATCTAAAATACCACGGAACTCTAAACCACGGGTCCATGCAAAAATAGATGCAATTGGGTTGGTAGAAGTTTTGCGGCCGGCTTGATACTCGCGGAAGTGGCGGGTAACTGTACCGTGTGCAGCTTCAGCTTCCATAACGGTACCGTCTGGAGTAACCAGGGTAGAGGTCATTAAGCCTAATGAACCAAAACCTTGTGCTACAGTGTCAGACTGAACGTCGCCATCATAGTTTTTACAAGCCCAAACAAAGTTACCATTCCATTTAAGGGCAGATGCAACCATGTCATCAATTAAACGGTGCTCGTAAGTGATACCAGCATCAGCAAATTTTTGTTTGTAATCGTTTTGGTAGATCTCTTCGAAAATATCTTTAAAACGGCCATCATATTTCTTTAAGATGGTGTTTTTAGTAGATAAGTATAAAGGCCAGCCTTTCATTAAAGCCTGGTTAAAGCAAGCGTGAGCAAAGCCTTTGATAGACTCGTCGGTGTTGTACATTGCCAAAGCAACGCCATCGCCTTTAAAGTTAAACACTTCGAATGATTGCTCTTCGCCGCCATCTTCTGGTGTAAATTTGATAGTAAGTTTACCTTTGCCTTTGGTTACAAAGTCGGTAGCACGGTACTGGTCGCCAAAAGCGTGACGGCCAATGCAGATAGGTGCAGTCCAGTTAGGTACTAAACGAGGTACGTTGTTCATTACAATCGGCTCGCGGAATACAGTACCATCCAGAATGTTACGGATAGTTCCGTTTGGCGATTTCCACATTTGTTTCAAGCCAAACTCTTCTACACGGGCTTCATCCGGTGTAATGGTTGCGCATTTGATACCTACACCATATTGTTTAATAGCGTTGGCAGCATCAATGGTCACCTGATCGTTAGTTTCGTCACGATATTCGATACCAAGGTCATAGTACTTAATATCCAGATCAAGATAAGGCAGGATAAGTTTATCTTTAATAAACTTCCATATGATGCGGGTCATTTCGTCGCCGTCCAGTTCTACAACCGGATTTTCTACTTTAATTTTTGACATTTCTGATAAACTTTTGCGGTTAGTGGTTCCAAATATATAAAATTGAGTTTATCTAAACCGATTAAAACCGAAATGTATGACTTTGTAAATACATTTATACAAGAGTGTTAATGATTTGGAAAGGTTGACTTAATGTTGGTAATCTTATGATGCAAAAAATGGGTATCAATGGAATCATAACTTTAAGGACAATCTTTAACTTTGCGCTAATGGTAAAAAGAACCGCCTGCTGTTTTTTTGCATTACTGTTTTTTGCGAGCGGTGTGATACTGCCATTGGGCGATTTTTCGTTACTACGTGATATCCCCCAGATGTATAAGAATTATACGGCCGTTACCTCGGCAGATGAAATGGGAGCGATTGATTTTATTGGCGACTACCTGCTCCACGGAAAAGAAATTTTCGGCAACAATAAGGACGACAAAATACCAGCCAGCGGAAACCCGGTTCAGTTTCAGCATCAGGCAAGCCCTTTGAACGTGGTTTTTGTACAACCTACCGTCACTTTACTACTTGTGCCCGAAGTCGTGATAACTCATTCGCAATTTTATCAATCATTTTACCCCTCGGGTTACCGTAGGGTGCTGCTTCGCCCGCCGCATAGCTAGTCATAGCATTCGAAAATCTTAATCAATCTATTTATTTTATTATAATAGCCAATGGCATGCCTTCCCGTATCCATTGGCTGAAGCTATATGCAAATTCATGAAAAAAACCATCGTGCTTATTTTCTATGTGTTGTTATCTGCCACTTTGGTAACGGCACAAAATATCTTTAGAGCAAAAGTGGTTAATAATCAAACTAAAGCTTTGTTAAAAGGAGCCACCGCTGCTATACCCGACCTTAAAATCTCTACCAGTGCCGACACCAGCGGAATGATAACAATAACTAATATTCCAGATGGGAGCTTTGCAGTTACCATTACTTATGTTGGTTTTAGTGTGAGTAAGCTTGTTTATAAATTTCCTTTAAAGAACCCGGGGCAAATTTTTGAGATTGGTCTCGAACCGGCTTCGGGTGAATTGGCGGAGGTGGTAGTACAAACCACCCGTATAAATCAAAATCTACGGGATGTTCCCACCAGGATTGAAGCCTTGCCCTCCGAAGAGCTGGACGAGAAGAGTACCATGCGACCGGGCGACATTAAAATGTTGTTAGGTGAAGCAACGGGCGTCCATGTGCAGCAAACCTCGGCTGTGAGCTCAAACGCCAGCTTTCGGATTCAAGGTTTGGATAGCCGTTATACGCAACTTTTGCAGGATGGTATGCCTTTATATTCCGGTTTTTCGGGTGGCTTGAGTCTTTTGCAGATCAGCCCGCTTAACCTAAATCAAGTAGAGTTTGTTAAAGGTTCGGCATCGACACTTTATGGTGGCGGAGCCATAGCGGGCTTAATTAACCTCATTAGCAAAACCCCGCAGAACAGCCCCGAACTTACTTTCCTGTTAAACGGCACGAGTGCTAAGGGCGCAGATGCGAGTATCTACTATAGCGAAAAGGGTAAATCTGTTGGTGCCACTATTTTTGGCTCTTATAATCATAATGGTGCTTTCGATCCTTTCAATACAGGTTTTAGTGCAATTCCTCAAACTAACCGTTTTACAATTAACCCTAAAGTCTTTCTATACTTTAATGAGCGGAATACAGGCTGGTTTGGCATAAATACTACCTACGAGAACCGCTACGGCGGCGACATGCAGGTACTGGACGGTAACACAGATAATGTGCATCAGTATTTTGAACGAAATAAAACGTTCCGTTTTTCTACACAGCTATCGTTTACGCATAAAATTGATGAAGAAAGTCAAATTAATTTTAAGAATTCGATCGGGTATTTCGACCGGCGGTTGAGCGAGCCTGGCTTTGATTTCAAGGGCAAACAAGTTTCATCTTACAGTGAAGTAAACTACGTGCGAAACGGTGAAAAAGCTTCATGGGTGGCAGGTTCCAGCCTTGTAACTGATAATTTTATGGCGAAGCCACCACAAGATAACTTAAATTATAACCTTACTACCATAGGGTTATTTGCACAAAATACCTACAGGGCAACATCCTGGTTTTCGCTCGAAAGCGGGTTGAGGGTTGATGAGAATACGCCGGCGCCAGCTAGGCCATCAAATGGGTTTTTCTTTTTACCCCGAATAAATGCCTTGTTTAAAATAAACGCTCATTTAACCAGTAGAATTGGTGGTGGCTTAGGCTATAAAATGCCGTCATTATTTAACGATCAAGCAGAAGATGATGGATATCAGCATATCAAACCCTTAAATATTGGCAGTACCATGGCCGAGCAATCGAGCGGATTAAATGCCGATCTCAACTACAAAAGCGCACTTGGCGACGAAGCCTTTATCAATGTTAATCAACTGTTTTTCTATACGCATATCAATCATCCACTGGTGCTGCAAAACAATACCTTTATTACTGCCCCCGGGTTTTTAGCAACTCATGGAGCCGAAACCAACATTAAGTTGATTATGGATGAACTGGTGTTTTATTTAGGATACACTTACACAGACACCAAACAACATCTCAATGACATGCTCGGCACGCAGCCTTTAACCCCAAAAAATCAATTAAATTTTGATGCCACCTACGAAATTGAGGGCAGTTACCGTTTTGGAGCCGAAAGCTTCTATACAAGTTCGCAATTACTTAATGATGGTACAATGGGGAGAGGATTTGTAACCTTTGGTTTGCTGGTACAAAAAATGTGGAAACACCTGGATTTGTTTATCAATGCCGAAAACCTTACCAACCGAAGTCAAGCCAAATGGGGTAGCATTTATACAGGCAGTATTACCAATCCGGATTTTAAGGACATCTATACCCCGTTAGAAGGCGTAGTAGTTAACGCTGGTGTTAGGATTAAGCTTTTGAATAAATAGGGTTCGTTATTCAATAATTATTTTTCGCTAACTTGCTAACACAATCCCTCGTTGCGTGTGTTTTATAAGCACAGGTTTATACCGTAATATTTAAAAATACAACCTATGAGTAAACAACAATTTAATCCGGAGTTTAACGATGAAAACCTGGACAGAGATAAAAGAATAAGAGAAGACCTTGGTGAAGAACCTGCTGCGCAAGACTTGAAATATGATCCGGAAACTGATAGCTACGAAATAGAGGTTGATGGCGATGATCCGGACTACGATCCGCCCGCATTGTTCGATACAGCGGCTCCAGGGGGTAGTGATGCCAATTCTGACTATGACGAATCGAACCCTTACGATACCCGCGGTGAGTATGACAGGACCCGCTCAATAGAAACCGATGTTGATTCCTTAGGTATGCATATTGACGACGGTAAGATCACCGAATTAAGCCCGCTCGACGAAGAACTTTCGCGTACGCCGGAAGATGACCGTGACGATTTGGACGAAGAGGGTTACCCGAAAAACGACGGCGAATACAAGCAATAATACAAGCCATAAGAAGAGGGGCCGGCATTAACTGCCTGCCCTTTTTTGTTGCTGGTGCGCCAAAAACGTGCAATAATAGCAGCCGTAATTTCACAGTAATTTCATTTAATTATTACAAACGGAAAGCACTCAAAGGGGATTCATTCCTTTACATTTGATAACATTATGGCAAACCTATTTTCTCCTTTAACAATAAAAAATCTGCAATTAAAAAACCGTATCGTGGTATCGCCCATGTGCGAATATTCGAGTACCGACGGTTTTGCCAACAACTGGCACCTGGTACATTTAGGCAGCAGGGCAATAGGGGGCGCAGCGCTGATTATAACAGAAGCTGCAGCTGTATCGCCCGAAGGCCGCATCTCCTACGGCGACCTTGGGATCTGGAAAGATGAACACATCGAGAAGCTAAAGGAGATCACTGACTTTGTGCACGAGCAAGGTGCATATATAGGTACTCAACTGGCACATGCCGGCCGTAAAGCCAGTCGCGAAAAACCCTGGTTGGGTAACGCCCAACTGCTGGCGAATAACGAAAATGGGTGGGATACTGTTGGAGCGAGCCCCATTCCGTTTACAGAAACCGAACATGCCCCAATCGCGCTCGACAAGGCAGGTATCGAACAAGTAAAAGCCGATTTTAAAGCTGCAGCAATACGCGCCGATAAAGCCGGGTTTGATATGATTGAGTTGCACGGCGCACATGGCTACCTGATCAATCAGTTTTTGTCGCCCTTAACCAATAAGCGTACCGACGAATACGGAGGTTCTTTCGAAAACCGCACCCGCTTTCTGTTAGAACTTATTGACAGTGTACATGAAGTATGGCCTTCGGAGAAAGCTTTATTTGTGCGTATATCTTCTACCGAATGGGTCGATGGCGGTTGGACTGCCGACGACTCTGTTGCTTTGGTAAAAGTTTTAAAAACCAAAGGTGTAGACCTGATCGATTGTTCGAGCGGTGGTAATTCGCCATTACAGAAAATACCTATCGGCCCCGGATACCAAGTGGAGTTTGCAGAAAGAATAAAAAAGGAGGCCGATGTACTAACCGGAGCCGTAGGATTGATCACAACCTCCAAACAAGCAGACGAAATTATCAGTAATGGTCAGGCCGACTTGGTGTTGCTGGCTCGTGAGTTTTTGCGCGATCCTCATTTCCCACTGCGTGCAGCACACGAACTCAATGTTGACATTAAATGGCCCGATCAATACGACAGGGCGCAGTGGAGGAAGAAGTAAGAGAGTCCGGAAGTCGGAAAGACTGGAAGTCCGAAAGCTAAATACCTGTGCAAAGACATTAACAAATTATCAAATAGACAAATCAACAAATTAATCACACACTATGAAACGTACAGCAAACGCCCATTGGGCAGGCACACTTAAAGATGGTAAAGGCGAAATAACTACCCAAAGCACTACTTTAAACAAAACCCAATACTCTTTCAAAACCCGTTTTGAAGATGGTGTAGGCACTAACCCGGAAGAACTAATCGCGGCAGCGCATGCTGGTTGTTTTACCATGGCAGTAGGCGCAGCGCTTTCTCAGCAAGGCATTACCCCTGGCGATTTAACAACCGATGCTATTTTAGATCTTGATATGATTGCTTTGGAAATTAAAGGTATCCATCTTGATTTGAAAGCATCTGCTATCGATGGCGTATCTGAAGAACAATTTAAACAAATTGCCGAAGGCGCTAAAGCTGGCTGTATCATTTCAAAAGCACTGAGTGTGCCAATTACAATGGATGTAACTTACGGGGTATAAACGTTGATATGGTGTGTCATTGCGAGGAGGTACGACGAAGCAACCTCGTAGCCAATGCATAATCAACGCGCGACGAGGTTGCCGCGCTAACGCTCGCAATGACACAATTTTATAAGAACATATTAAAAAGAGCAGATAAACCAATCCGCTCTTTTGTTGTCTAATAGCTATATTTAATTATTATGGCTTCAAGCTCGCGTTCGCGCATTTCGATAACACTGGCGGTTACCCTGGCAATTGCTGCCTTTCTAATTTTCATGTTCTTTTATCTCAAGCATCAGTTTACGGCAACACATACCGAAGTTACTGAGGATGTGATGGTGCAAAAAATAACCAGCATGGGCAAGCTCGAACTGGTTAAATACTCTATGAAAGATGTGATAGAGAAAAAAGAAGTACACACCTTTTTACCCGATGAGAAAGTGCTGTTCCTGGCAGTAGGGGAGGTAACGGCTTGCATCGACCTTACTAAAATTAAGAAGGAAGATATTAAGCAAAATTTCAACCACGACACGGTAACTGTTATGATGCCCAAAGCCGAGATCTGCTATGTAAAGCTGGATCATCAACGGTCGAGGGTTTATGATATTACCGGCGCCATCTTCCCCGGCAACGCCAAAAATATGGTAGAAGATACCTACAAGCTTGCCGAAAAACGCCTACTGGATAACGCCAAAGAAATGGACATTACCACCAAGGCCCAGGATAATGCTTACCTGATATTTAAGCCTATGCTGGAGAATATTTCGGGTAAAGTGGTGATGATTAAGTTTAAGTAGGTTTAGGTGATAGCGGATTAATTTATTTGTTAAAAAGTCTATTGCTTTTTAATCCTATTAATCGATAATGATAGATTTGTGGAAACAACTATATGACTAAGATGCCTTATCAATGTTCCGTTTGTAACGAAGTACACCACGACTGGCCTGCAATAGCTTTTAATTCTCCTCATTATTATCATATTCTTTCGCAGGAAGATAAAGACAAACTAGCAACTCTTAGCGAAGATTGGTGCATCATTGATTATGGCGACCAGACTGACCGCTTCATTCGGGCCATACTTCGTTTGCCAGTAATTGATACCGATCAGACGCTTGAATACGGAGTATGGGTGTCAGTCAGTGAAAAGAACTTCGTCCATTATATGGACAACTTTAATGAAGATATCGAAGGCACCACTTTTTTCGGCTATCTCTGCAACCAAATTTCCGAGTACGATAACACCTTATCGCTCAAAACCAACGTTGTTTGCGGTTCCAAAGGTCAACGACCAGAAGTGTTTCCCCACAAAGACCAAGACAATGCCTTTGTACACGATTGCATTTATGGCATTACTCAGGAAGAAGCAGATAAACGGGTACATGTGTTGTTGAATTAACGGTCTAGTTATTAAATTTTAAGTGTAAATCTAACAATGAGGCATCCATTTTACACCATTTTAAATGTTATTTATCAAGCCATAATATGTTGGATATTAATTATTTTGAACGCATATTATAATGAGTTGATCATCCCTGAAAACTTAATGCATTCACCCGAGAAAGCTTGGCTGAAAATACTAATTGCCCTTACGGAAGGGGTTACAATGTTAATGATAGTTTATGTGAGTAATCGAGTCGCTTTAAGCGACACAGCCGATGATCTGCGTTCAAAACGTATTGTAAACAGAACCGGAAAAATACAATTAATAATTACAGCTTGTTTTATGATTGCAGTGATCTTAAATTGACCTGATTGGCACTTGCAATTATGTAATTCCATAGCTGGCGGAGCCTGCCGGCGTGACCAATAAACCCACTACCCCCAAAAAGCCCTCTCCTTTAGGAGAGGGCAGCACTATCATTGCACCTCGCACTAACATTCACGGGTGAGGTCTTCGGTCTTTAAAACCTTGTATACAACGCAATCTGCGCTACGTGGTTCATGGTATTGTTTGTCAATCCATTAATGTATTGGTTGAGGTAGCCTGCCTCTAAATCTAGCTTCCTGCTAAAGCGGTAGCCAAAGGCAGCGTATGCGCGGTTCTGGTCAAAAAAGGCGTTGTTGGTTTTATCCTTGTTTTGCACGTTCACAAAAACTTCGTTTTGCAGGCCTACAAAAGTGCCTTTGGTAAAGTCGGCGGTTTTTTGGGTAGGTATTACGCCGCGGATAAAATAGCGGAAGCGCTGGGCAAAAAATGCGTCGCTCGGCCCCTGTTTATCTACAAAGCGTTGCTCTAGTCTAAAGCGGTGCATAACAGCGGTGCGCTGTATTTTGTGGGTGTAAATATATTGCTCCCAAATACGTTGTTCGACACGGAAGGTATTTTCGGTATCAGTTACCCGGTGTGTTCCAGTAAATAAGTATCCAACCGTAGCTATCTTATTTTTCTTAAAGTAATAGCTAACGCCAGGGCGAATCAGTGGGTGTTTTAAATACTTCCAGTCGTCGGCAGATCGAAACTGGGCATCAAAAGCAAGCCCCCAGTGCTCTGAGAATTTTTGTGTATGAAACCATGCCCCCCAGCCCGAAAACTCTTGCTTGGTTTGTGCCTGCGCAGTAAACGCAAGTGTAACAGCCGCAAAAGCCATTAATAATTTTACTCTCATAAGTACCCTTAATTGTAAAGTTTGTAAGTTCTAAAAAAAAGAAATTGTTATAAATGATCTGGGGGCTTGATCGTCTGCAAATATAGGAATTCTGATCAATACCTAAAATATTAGGTATCAGACTAGTTACATTCAAACAGAAGTGTTATCTTAGAAGATTAACTCTAAAAGCTTCAAACAATTATGACTCCAAACTTTATCAAACGCCTGTGTTTATCAGTCGCAGGTGCTTTGTGTATGCTCATTGTGCATGCGCAGCCCCGGCTTCCGCAAAGCTATTTCTGGAAGAAATTACCTAACGGACTGGAAGTAGTAGTGATAGAAAATACGAAGGTTCCGTTAACCACTATCGAAATTGCGGTTAAAAATGGCGCATATACGGAAGGCCCCGAGTACAGCGGACTTTCGCATCTGTTTGAGCATATGTTTTTTAAGGCAAATAAGGACTATCCCGATCAGGCATCGTTTTTAAAACGTACCCAGGAACTGGGTGCCATCTGGAATGGTACCACCGATGTAGAACGTGTTAACTACTTCTTCACCTTTGATAAAGACAGTTTAAATGCAGGTTTAAAGTTCATGAACGCGGCTATCCGCTTCCCGATTTATCGCGAAGAAGATATGAAGAAAGAGCGCCCTGTAGTTGATGGAGAGTTTCAGCGTGCCGAAAGCGACCCGGGTTTCCAGATCTGGTACGAAACACAGAAGCATCTTTGGGGCGATCTGATTACCCGTAAAAATCCAATCGGAATCCACGAGATCATCAACACCGCAACGCCTGAGAAAATGATGATCATCAAGGGGAAATATTATGTACCAAACAATAGCTTGCTAACCATCTGTGGTGATGTAAAGCACGATGACGCATTTGCCATGGCCGAAAGTATTTTTGGAAGTTGGGAAAGCAGTGGCGAAGACCCTCAGGTAAAATATCCGATCCCGCCATTTAAACCTTTAGACAAAACCGAATACTACGTAAAAGAATCATCTATCGCACAAACGCCATATATGTTGTTCTCGTGGCAGGGGCCTGGTTTTGCTACAGACTCTGCCGGTACCTTAGCTGTTGATGTATTTAATACTATTTTGGGCCTTAACTCGTCAAAAATACAGCAAGCCCTGGTTGATAAGGGTTTGGCAACCGCCGCACAGGCAAGCTATCAAACTACGCGTTACACAGGTGAGGTTGATCTATATGTTCTGCCAAACCCTAATAAATTAAAAGAGTGCTATGACGAGGTTCAAAATCAGTTAAACCTGCTGGTAAAACCAGATTATTATACCGACGATCAGCTGAAAGATGCTAAAGCAATTCTACTGCGAAATGCTGTGCGTAATAAGGAAAAACCATCGTCGCTGCCTAGCCAGTTAAGTTATCAATGGTGCAGTACTTCGCTTGATTATTTTACAGATAACGACAGTAATTATCAAAAAATTACCCGTGACGATATAAACCGTTATGTACAAAAATATCTTGCAGGCAAACCAATGGTTGCCGGTATCATCATCAAACCCGAACTAAGTAAACAAACTAACGTTGCCTCTTTTTTTGCAGCTAAATAATTTTTATCGTCATGAAAAAAAGAATTTTTATGCTGCTTGTGGCAGCTACCTTATATAATATTAAGCCTCTACATGCGCAGAATAAGGCTTACGAAACCACAATTGATGGTGTTAAAGTAATAGTGCAACCCAGCGGTAATGATATTGTAGAGATACAAACCGTAATTAAAGGTGGCGTGCAAAACTATCCGGCAACCAAGCAGGGAATCGAGGCTATAGCGATGGATGCGCTTACCGAATGCGGCACGGCCAAATATCCCAAGAACGACTTTAAAAACCAGTTGGATAAAGTAAGTGCTCAGGTTTTTAGCGGCACCTACAAAGATTACTCCGTACTTCGAATGAACTGTATTAAGAGTGATTTTGAAACTGTATGGCCACTGTATGTATCAGCACTTAAAGAGCCGGCATTTGATGCTAAAGAGTTTGTCCGTGTTAAGCAAGATGAGATCAATAATTTGAAAGATGCCGATTCGCGCCCTGATGTGGCTATTAACAATTACGCCAACCAGGTAGCTTTCGCTAATCGCGACTATGCTAAAAATCCGTCGGGTACCGCCGCTATAATGCAAACCTTCACGCCGGATGAAGTTAAGGCCTACTATAAATCTGTTTTTGTAAAGTCGCACCTTACCATTGTTATCGTGGCCGATTTAAGCAAGGAAGAGGTGGAGACTAAAGTGAAGGGTTTACTGGCTGGTGTAAAAGCGGGCTCGCCATTTCAGCAGAAAAAATCATTCTTCAGGGTGTATAAAAATACTTTCTCGTCGCAGCCGCGCGAGTTGGCCACCAACTATGTAGTAGGAATAACCAGCGGTCCGCAACCAGGCAGCCCGGATTACGATGCGTTTTTGGTAGCAATGCGCATATTTTACGATCGTCACTTTTTAGATGTACGTACCAATAATGGCTTATCATATGCGCCGGGTGCGCAGTTTAGCAATGGCAGCACCTCGTTCGCCAAATTCTCGGTATCCACCACCCAACCAGATAAATATATTGCGGTGTTTGACAAACTGGTTGCCAAGATCAAAAGTGAAGGCTTTACTGCCGATGAGGTTAAAAATATGAAAACAACCTACCTCACAAGATTCTACAATACCCAAGAAACCAACAGTGCGCAAGCCAGTTCGATTGTATCTAATGAAGTTATTCAGGATAACTGGCAGCGCTCTTTAACCCTGGCAGATGATGTTAAAAAACTAACTCAGTCGCAGGTTAATGATGCCTTCCGAAAATACATTGGCAACATTGTTTGGGTTTATCAAGGGGATACCAAAAAGGTTAATCCGTTGCTATATACTAATGGTACAATGGGGGCTGATAACCCGGTTAGCCATTAATTAAACATTCGCATTTGACGCAAAGGCCGGCTTTACAACCGGCCTTTGTTATTTCTTACGGCCTTTACCCTCAATCATGGTGACTTCGGTGTTGCCATTCCTCCTTCGCCACACCTGGCCCATGTGCCGGGTAGGCACGTTGTCGCCCAATAGTTTGCCCCAGGGCTTGAGGTCATCTATGCGGTCGAAAACGATTTTGAGTACTGCAACAAATGGCACCGACAAAAACATACCCGACACTCCCCAAAGGGCGTTACCTAGCAAAACGATTACTATAGAAATCAAGGCGTTAATCTGTACCTTAAAAGATACCACTCTTGGAAACACGATATTGTTATCAATAAACTGAATAACGAGGTAGGCTATTACAATGCCAAATTGTGTAGAATAACCGTCTTTAGTAACTGTGGCCATCAGGATCGGTAAGGCGATAGCAATAATACCGCCTATATAAGGCAACATGTTTAAAATTGCACCAATAACGCCAAGGAGTATGGCATACTTAACGCCCAGTAAAAGCAATGCTACAGAGTTCATAATACCCACAATCAGCATTTCTATCAGTAAACCCACGATATAGCTTTGCACGGCCGATTTAGTTTCTTTCAAGATTTCTGCTACACGCGCCGAATTTTCTTCAGAGAATACTTCGTATAAAAAGCTTAAAATCAGTTGCTTGTAAAACAGCATCATAAAAGTATATACGGGTATCAGGAACACGATACCCAATGTGCCTAAAACGGTGTTGAGTGTACGGCCAACCAATGCGTCACCGCTGCTTAAGGCCTTTTTTACAAAATCTACCTGTTTCTGGGTTTCTACGCCAAAATGTTGATATATCCAGCCTTCGAGATCGGTTACGATCTCGCCGAATTTCTGTTCCAGCGTAGGTAATTGGTCGCTAAAAGAAGCAATTTGCGAGGATAAGAAATACATCAAGGCTCCAACAACTATAAAGCAAATAAGTAAGGACAACAGTATAGCAGCAACTTTAGGTATCCTATGTTTTTGAAACCAACTGCATAAGGGGTTTAATAGTATGGCAATCATCAGGGCAAAAGCCAACGGTACCAAAATATCACCCAGCGCCGATAGCATATAAACCAGCAATATCAGCCCGAATAGGATTACGGTGGTTTTAAGATAAAAAGGGTATTCTTTTACAGCCATATAGAGTGTTGAGGGGTATATTATAGTGAATAAAAATTTGGCTAATATGTTTTGATCTGAGACTTTTTTCCCTCTTGAAAGGGGTTAGGGGGGCTTTCTTGTCCTAGTTGTCCTGTTGTAGAATGACTCACCCTTGCCACCGCACGATCCCAACGCGCCCCCTCCAGGGAGGGGAATTGGATAACATTAAAATAAAAAAGGTTCTGCATTAAATGCAGAACCTTTCACTTTTTTACTTTGGCTTTTGCCTCAAAAGTCTATTTCAATATATTTTTCCAACTTACAAAATCACCGATGATCTTGTCTAGCTGATCTGCAGGCACGCGTTCTTGTTGCATTGAATCGCGATGGCGCAGGGTTACGGTGTTGTCTTCCAGTGTCTGGTGATCTACCGTGATACAGAAAGGTGTACCGATAGCATCCTGACGGCGGTAGCGTTTACCGATGGCGTCTTTCTCCTCGTACTGCAAGTTGAAATCCAATTGCAGGCTTTCCATAATTTCACGTGCTTTCTCAGGCAATCCGTCTTTTTTGGTGAGCGGGAAAATAGCAGCTTTAACCGGAGCCAGGCAAGGGTGCAGGCGCAATACGGTACGGCTATCTTGCTTTTCTTCGGTGCTCAGATCTTCTTCTTCGTAAGCATTGATCATGGTCAGCAGGAACATACGGTCCAAACCAATCGAGGTTTCGATTACGTAAGGGATGTAGTTACCATAAGGTTTGCCGTCTTCGCCTAATTCCGGATCGAAGTATTGCATCTTCTTTCCAGAGAATTTCTGGTGTTGGCTTAAATCGAAATCGGTACGGCTGTGGATACCTTCTACCTCTTTAAAGCCGAATGGGAATTCGAATTCAATGTCGTAAGCAGCATCTGCATAATGTGCCAGCTTAGTATGCTCGTGGTAACGGTATTTGGCGGCATCTGTACCTAGGGCCAGGTGCCATTTTAAACGTGCAGCTTTCCAGTGTTCAAACCATTCTTTCTGCGTGCCAGGGCGAACAAAGAATTGCATCTCCATTTGCTCAAACTCGCGCATGCGGATAATAAACTGGCGGGCAATAACCTCGTTACGGAAAGCCTTACCAATTTGGGCAATACCAAACGGAATTTTCATCCGGCCCGATTTCTGTACGTTAAGGTAGTTCACAAAAATACCCTGAGCAGTCTCGGGACGCAGGTAAACTTTATCAGCATCATCTGCAATGGCACCCATTTGGGTACTAAACATCAGGTTAAACTGGCGTACTTCTGTCCAGTTGCGGGTGCCGCTAACCGGGTCGGCAATTTCGTGCTCAACAATCAGTTCGCGTAAACGCTCCAGATCGTCGGCCTTTATAGCATCGTCCAGATCTTTCTGTAAAAGCTCCGCTTTATCTGTTTTGCCGTCCTGATCGTAACGGGCAATTTTATCTTCTAGTAATTGGTCGGCGCGGTAGCGTTTTTTCGAATCCTTGTTATCAATCATCGGGTCGCTAAAACCGCCCACGTGGCCGCTGGCTTCCCAAATTTTGGGATGCATAAATATAGCCGAATCAATACCAACGATGTTTTGGTTCATTTGCACCATGGCTTTCCACCAGTAGGTTTTGATGTTGTTTTTCAATTCAGCCCCAAACTGACCGTAGTCGTAAACGGCGCTTAAACCATCATATATCTCACTCGATTGGAAAACAAAGCCATACTCTTTGGCATGTGCAATTACATTTTTAAATAGTTCGTCGGTGTTTTTGCTCATAACGGGGGTAAAGATATAGATTTTTAGGAAGTTCATAGTTGATGGTTCATAGTTCATAGCGAGAAAAACTAACGAGTGAATAATAGAGGGGGGAATTGTAGAAAGTGGCAGAGGCAGTCCTCTTTTAAATAAGGATGTCATACCGAGTGTGGTTCAGAGAGGCCAACGCTTATGCTTCGAGCGCCTCAGCATGACAGCGCTTCTTTTTTATTTCGCTTTACTGCTACTGCCACTCACCACTGCTACTTCTTATGTGCTACTAAAAAAAATCTCAAATCTCGTATCTAAAATCTATTTTTACGCCATGAGTATCCGGGTTGAAGCATTGACCAAAATTTATGGTACGCAAAAGGCGGTAGATGGCATTAGCTTTAGTGCACAAAAAGGTGTAACAGGTTTTTTGGGGCCTAACGGTGCGGGTAAGTCTACCACTATGAAAATCCTGACGGGCTTTATTCCGCAAACTTCGGGCAAGGCCACGGTGTCGGGGTTCGATGTTAGTTCACAGTCGTTAGATGTTCGTCGCAATATTGGTTATCTTCCAGAAAGTAACCCGCTATACCTGGATATGTACGTAAAGGAATCACTTGCCTTTGTTGCCGGTATCCACAAAATAGCATCGCCCGAGGCGCGCATTGCCGAGGTTATAGAGCAAACAGGTTTAGGGCCAGAGCAGCATAAAAAAGTTGGGCAGCTATCTAAAGGCTACCGCCAACGGGTGGGGCTTGCTCAGGCCATTATTCATAATCCGGAAGTTTTGGTGTTGGATGAGCCTACCTCGGGGCTCGATCCAAATCAATTGATCGGCATCCGCCAGTTAATTACTGAGCTGGGGCAATCTAAAACTATCATTCTCTCTACACATATTATGCAGGAGGTTGAGGCTGTTTGCGGGCAGGTGATTATCATTAATAAAGGTTGTATTGTTGCCGATAACAGTCTCGAAAAACTTCGTGCAGATAACGACGGACAATCGCTCGAGCAAATTTTTATTAAACTCACCAATAATTAGTGTTCGTGCGCGGCGTTTAAAAGAAGCCTGTCTATACTTTATTCATTTACATGAAATACCCCATTCTGTTATTATTCTGCATATGCCTTTTTCAGCTTGCCAATGCGCAGGACGATATTGGCGGGCGAAATGCTTTTGCTGTTAGCGCCGGGTTTGAGCTTGGTTTGCCTACACAAAGTATTTACAGCGTAGGTTTGGGCGGATCATTGAAACTGGAAGTTCCTGTCGCGCATAAATTCAGCCTGTCTGCAACCGGAGGCTTTACTACCATGACTTACAAGAGCGCTTTTTCGCGTGCATTCGGTGCACCAGGCAGCGATACTTACGTGCCATTAAAAGGTGGGGTAAAATATTATGCCTCACAAGGATTTTACTTAGAAGGCGAATTGGGAACGGCCATTGAAACCTCGCACGATTCGCGCAGTTTATTCGCATGGTCATTAGGGCCGGGCTTTGTAATACCGGTTAACCACGGCAAAAGTGGCGTTGATTTGGGGTTTAGATACGAAAGCTGGGGCGGTAGCGAAGTGAGACAGACTGCGATAAGAGTGGGTTATCGGTTTGGATGGTGATTGAGGTTGCCTCACCCCGACCTTCTCCGAAGGAGAGGGAGTAAAGAAATAACATAGAGACAGGGAGGAACTTTAAAGAGCGTTGGCCTGGACAGAAAAGCGTGACCGAGGGATGGTCTCGTGCGGTGGAGCTTTTTTCTGTCTTGATTTTTTGGTTACTTTTGGATCAAGCCAAAAGTAACTAAGCCCCTGCGGCTATGAGCAGACTAACGATAACATTAGTACTACTTATTATAAATAGCAGCAACTTTGCGTCGCAATGAGATGCTATATCAAAAGATAAAAATATTCGTATACACAACCAAATGTTCACAATACTTAAAAAAGAAATAACCTTATACCTCAGCTCCATGGTGGCCTATATTACCATTGGGGTGTTTTTAATTGTACTCGGGCTGTTTTTATGGGTATTTCCCGATACCGGTATACTAGATTATGGATACGCCAGTTTAGAAAGCCTTTTCAATACAGTACCGTACCTTTTTATGTTCCTGATTCCGGCTATAACCATGCGGTCGCTGGCCGAAGAGCGCAGGGAAGGTACGTTCGAATTACTGGCAACACGGCCGATAACTTTCGGACAAATTATTATGGGCAAATACTTTGCCTGCGTGGCTTTAGTGCTGTTTGCTTTATTGCCAACCTACGTTTACTATTATTCGGTTACGGTATTGGGCAACCCGCAGGGTAACATTGATAGTGGTGCGGTTATCGGCTCGTATATCGGTTTGTTTTTGCTGGGTTCGGCTTTTGTTGCTATCGGGCTATTTGCTTCGGCTATTACCAAAAACCAAATCATTGCTTTTACTATCGCCGTATTCCTGTCGTTCTTTGTTTTCAGTGGGTTCGATTCGCTAAGCCAGCTGCTATCAATGCAAAACTCGGGAGTGGAAGAACTGGGTATTAGCACACACTATAATTCAGTAAGCCGTGGTGTTTTAGATACGCGCGATCTGTTCTATTTTGTGGCGCTTACTACTTTATTTATCTTATTCGCGCTCGTTGCACTTAAACTTCAAATGCAGCGAAAGTTGCTGCAAAATGATGTTTATATCTATTCGGGTGTTTTTGTGCTGGCCATTGTTGCGGCTTTGATAGGCTTTACACGGGTGGATTTTACTAAAGAAAAGCGATTCACACTTTCACCTGTAAGCCAGAACATGATGGATAGCCTGCGAGCCCCTGTTAAGGTTACAGTTTATTTACAGGGTGATAATTTGCCCAGTGGTTTTAAGCGCTTACAACGCGCTACACGCGATATGCTGAACGATATGCAGGCTTACAGCCACCGCAAATTGCAGTTCGAATTTGTTGATCCGCTGAAAGGGCAGGCGCAGGCTGAGCAAGACTCAACCATTAAAAATATGATGGCCGGCGGTATTGAGCCGACCAATCTTTCGGTAAAAACAGATGACGGTTTGATCCAGAAACTGATTGTACCGGCCGCAGTAATTACATCGGGCGATAAACAAGTGCCGGTTAATTTATTGCAGCGCCGCATTGGTTTGGGTGATGATGAGGTGCTTAACAATTCGATCCAAAATCTGGAGTATGCTTTTGCTTCGGGCATTAAAAAGGCAGTAACTGGCGGCAACCAGCAAATAGGTTTTGTTGAGGGGCACAATGAGTTAAACGATGTACAGCTGCACGATGCAATTAATACCCTGGCAAGCAGTTTTATGGTGGGAAGGGTAGACTTAAAGAAGATCTCTTTAGCCGATTTGTTGCGGGTGAAATTATTGGTAATAGCTAAACCCGAGAAGCCATTTGTTGAACAAGAGAAATTTAAGATAGACCAATACCTGATGCATGGCGGCAGTATCTTATGGTCGGTAGACCAGGTTAGTGCCGAGTTGGATAGCCTGCGCAATCATGAAGGGGAACAACTGGCTTTCAATAAACAGTTAAACCTCGACGATCAATTATTTACCTATGGGGTTCGCATTAACTATGATCTGATTGTCGATCTCAATAGCACGCAAATTCCGGTTGCTACGGGTAGTGTAGGGGGGCAGGCGCAAATACAAATGGTGCCTTGGTTGTTTTATCCGTTATTGGTTCCGGTATCGCGCAATGCCATTGTTAAAAATGTAGACGGCATTAGTAGCGAATTTATTAGTACTATGGATACCTTGGGTGTAAAAGGGGTAAAGAAAACAATTTTGCTTACCACTTCGCCCTATAACAATAAAATATCAACCCCACGGATGTTGTCGTTGGCGGCCATAGAACAGCAGCCAAACCCTAAGGCCTTTCAAAATCCACCTAAAACGGTTGCCGTTTTGTTGGAAGGTAAATTTAAGTCTGACTTTATGAACCGTCCTGTTCCGGAAGGCATTAACGAGCAGGTAAACGTGCTGCAGCAAGGCCAGCCAGCCAAAATGATCGTGATTAGCGATGGCGATATTTTTAAAAATCAGGTAGGATCTGATGGCTCGCCATACCCATTGGGTTACGACCATTATAGCCGACAAACCTATGGCAACAAGAGTTTGCTGTTGAACATGGTGGATTACCTTACCGGCGATACCCGATTGATAGCCCTGCGTACCAAGGAGATACAGATAAGGCCTCTTAACAGAGCCCGTGTGCGTAACGAAAAATTATACTGGCAGCTGGTAAATAATATTATCCCTCCAGCGTTAGTGTTAATATTTGCTATTTTTCAACATTATTTACGCAAACGAAAGTATGCGCATTAATTTTTTTACTTTTGATTGATTAACCCATCAGGAATGAGATTTATTGTTTCTACATCAACATTACTAAAGCAATTACAGTCGGTAAGCGGCGCGTTAAGCAACAGCACCGTATTGCCTATACTGGAGAACTTTTTATTTGAGATTAAAGAAGGCAACCTAACTATATCTGCCACCGACCTGCAAACCAGCATGACTACCTCACTGTCTGTTGAAGCAAAAGAAAACGGAAGAATAGCTATCCCGTCGCGCATATTACTAGATACCTTAAAATCATTACCGGAGCAGCCGGTGGCTTTTTCTGTAGATGATAAAACCTTTGCTATTGAGATCAACGCTGGCGATGGTAAATATAAACTGAGCGGCGAGAACGGTGAGGACTTCCCTAAAATTCCGGTTGTAGAGAATGCAACTTCTGTGAATTTACCGGCATCTGTATTGGCCGAAGCCATTAACAAAACCATTTTTGCGGTAAGTAATGATGAGCTTCGTCCCGCTATGACGGGGGTATATGCGCAGCTGTCAACCCAGTATTTTACCTTCGTAGCTACCGATGCGCATAAGTTGGTACGTTACCGTCGTAAAGATGCCAAGGCCGAAAGTACTACTTCTTTCATCCTTCCTAAAAAAGCTTTAAACCTGTTAAAATCATCGCTACCTGCTGATGATGTTAACGTGGCTATTGAATACAACAACACAAGTGCTTTCTTTAAATTTGGCAACATTAATTTGGTGTGCCGTTTAATTGACGAGCGCTACCCGGATTACGAGGCTGTTATCCCGCAAAATAATACCAACAAGCTTACTATAGATCGTCTATCGTTCCTGGGTTCGCTTAGTCGCGTGGCTATCTACGCTAATAAAACTACCCACCAGGTAAGGTTAAAGATTAGCGGCAGCGAATTGAATATTTCTTCTGAGGATATCGACTTCGCTAACGAAGCTCATGAGCGCTTAACCTGCCAGTACGAAGGTGAAGACCTGGAAATCGGTTTCAATGCCCGTTTCTTGATCGAAATGCTGAAAAATCTGGCTTGCGTAGAAGTTAACCTCGAAATGTCGACCCCTAACCGTGCAGGTTTATTATTGCCCGTAGGTGGCGACGAAAACGAAGATGTGTTAATGCTGGTTATGCCGGTAATGCTTAATAGCTACGCCTAAGGATAATTGAAAATTTTTTATAAGTCCGGACGTTAAAAGCCGGACTTTTTTGTTGAATAATACTAAAACCTGTTTGCAACTGTTATAATGCAGGCAGAAACTAAATGAAACTCAGAACCGGACTTATATTATCAGCACTGATTGCGGGCTTATGGTCGTGCAACAAGGATGCTAATGCCCCGGCAGATAACACGCCATCTACCAGCCTAAATGTGGTTAATACCATTACTACAGACACGCTTAATTTTTATCTGAACGGTACAAGGCAAAATAGTGTGTCGAGTATTTATACCGGCGGTGCTACGGGGTATCTATCGGTAAAATCAGGCAGTCAGAGTTATCAGTTTAAGAAATACGGTCGTAGCGAAGTGTTATTTACCAAAACATTGGTATTGGATACCATTCCGGTGAAGTCTACGATAAGAACAGATACTATTAAAAATGCTACAACCGGTGCCGTAACCACTATAACCAAAAAACTAAAGGGCTATTCTTTTTTTGTAACCAGCGAAGATGTAAGCAAAGCATTTTTATTAAAAGACACACTAAAGCTTAATAGCGACAGCGCTACGGTGCGTTTTGTGCATACAGCTGACGGCGTGGGCGCGGTTGATGTAAACATAGGAGGGGCAAGTTTCACAAATGTGAGTTATGGTAATGCAACCCAGTTTAAAACTGCGTTAATTGGAAGCAATAGAGTGGTTACAGTTTCTTTAACTGGCAGCACGGTTGCCAAGGCAACCCAACGTTTTCTTTTATCGAGCTCTACGGCTTATACTTTCTACATAAGAGGGGTTCCCGATGGAACGGGTAAATCGGTATTTACGGTAGGGGCAGCACAGGGGAATTAATTTTGTATAATAAGGATATGGCCGAAAAAAGCAATACATATATAGGTAAGATGTTGACGCTATTGGTGGCAGGCATTATGATTGCGCCGCTTATAACGTCGTGCGGTAAAACCAGCACCGGAACTGCCAATAGTTATAACTCACGGCTAGTGGTTGCCAATTTAAGTCCGGATATAATGCCTGTGGATTTGTATATAGATAATAAGATACAGAATCCTGGTACTGGTACAGCAACAACGGCCAACGTAAATGCTTACCGTTTTCCTACTCCAACAGATTACGTTTATTTGCAGATCATCAACTCGCCGCTTCAAATTCGATCTGACACGGGCCAACGCTCGGTTCTTTTTTCTACAGATAGCGTACCGCACCAGAATTCAAAATACACGCTCTTTGTGACCGGGATGAAGGCCGATAATAATATAGGTTACGTCTTTTTAACTGATACCGATAAGGTTGCCCCTGTGGGTAGAGGTAAAATCAGGTTTGTTAATGCTTCGCCGCGTTCGGGCGCGTTTGATATCTATGCTAATCAAACCATTGCATTTAAGAACATTGCGTTTAACAAGGTTTCGCCCTGGTTAGAGATGCCTGCAGGCGATTACGATTTTAAAATATATGCCAACGGTGATCAGACTACAGTGCTGAAAGAAGTTAAGCAAACTATTTCCGACAGTAGATTATATACGATGTATAGCTATGGGATAGTAGGCCGTACCGATACTGCGGCATTTAATACCGGATTGATCACCAATAAATAATAAGTAGCCCGATATTGGGCTATATTTTTATTTTTGTTCCAAAATCAAGCATTTTGGAACTGATAAAAAGCATTATAGACTTTGTTCTTCACATAGACAAACACCTTAGTCCGGTAATAAGCCAGTACCAAGGTTGGACTTATCTCATTCTCTTCGTAATTATTTTTGCAGAAACCGGCTTTGTGGTTACCCCATTCCTTCCGGGTGATTCATTGCTGTTTGCAGCAGGTGCATTGATCGCTGCGGGTGATACTGGTTTAAATATTTATGTACTGGCGATCATCTTAATTGTCGCCGCCTTCACTGGTAATACATTAAACTACTTCCTCGGTAATTATTTAGGCGAAAAAGTATTTAAGCCCGAAAACAAAGTGTTGAAGTTAGAATACTATACCAAAACTCAGGACTTTTTTACCAAGCACGGCCCGATAGCAGTGATATTAAGCCGTTTTATCCCAATTATCCGTACCATTGCTCCGTTTGTAGCAGGCGTGGGCAGAATGCCTTTTTTACGTTACAGTCTTTATAATATTATTGGCGGCGCGGCATGGATCATACTGTTCCTATTTGCCGGATACATGTTTGGTAACCTGCCTTTCTTTAAAACGCATTTCTCAGTAATTACCATCGGTATTATTTTGGTATCGGTTGTTCCTGTTGTCTGGGGATTGATGAAGAGCAAAAGGGAGAAGGCTGTATAAGAGAGGGGAATCAAGAATCGAGAGTCAAGAATCAAGACGCTTATTCAGTCGTGTTATGAAGAAAGCGAATTGTCAGGCTGGCATTCGAAGCCTCCGGTTAAAGAACGGTTGTTTTTTACATCGTTTTATATTGGGAGTATAATAAAGATGCATTATCATTATTGTATTTTCTTCCTGTTCGGAAAAATCAGGAGGGGTTTCTTAAACGCCGCCTCCTCTTTATCCAATATCGCTTTGTCCTCCACACTCATTTTAACAGCGATCAACTTATTCAGATCAGGCTGTCCCGCATCCACCCAGGCCGAATACCAGTAACTGCCTACGGCGAGCATGGCCGTGCGCATGCGGCGTTCCACCATACCATGCAATAGCCTGTTATAGGCTGCACAGTATTCGGGCGAGTAATCGGTAATCTTGCGGGTGCCGCGTTCCTGCTGGCTGTATTTTTTATCGGTAGGGAAGGTCTTGTTTAATATCTGCTCAAAACGGACAACTGAATCCACACACCTAAACGAGCTTCGGCATAAGATAAAAGCTTCGGATAATGGGTTGTCGATATAACGGGCTTTGCCATTGTATAAATGATATTGAGCGAAAAACTGTTCGGGCAATCGGCTTTCCCACAAAGCATGCAGGCCTTTCTGATTGGTGAGCTGGCCATCGTAATTAGTGCTTAGGTGCAATGGCACACAGGCGTCAGATACATAATGGCCTAAATCGGCAGAGGTATGGAGGATGCCGGTTGTGTCATGTGCCTTAAACGCGCGCACGAGTTTATAGTACTGATATTGGATAGTCCAGGGTACGGTGCCGTATTTGATCAGGGTATCTTTAGTGTATTTTGCGGCAGCATCATTCCATTTATGAGGGATAGTTTTAAAAGGCGCTTTGCCATAATAATCGGCGTCTAAGAAATGACGGGGCGCTTCGGTGCTGTCGTTATAGCGGCGTTTATCGGCAGTAATAGAGTGTTCGGTAATGTAATTGATATTGCTTTTATAAAAAGTAGCCATGCCTTTAGGTAAAATAAACACGGCAAGGTGATGGATACGCTGATGAGCAAAAAAGCCCCAGGATGAGCAAAGCGTTAAGATAGAAAGCGCTAAAAAAGAGCGCAAGGCAGGTTTCATGCCCAAATATATAAAGCGTTGGTTAAAGCACTGTAAATGAAAAGCTTTTTAATTTAGTCGAAATACGGTATCTTTGTGGGGCATAAGATAATACGCTTTAAAGTTTTTTCAAAAAGGATTTGATTTTAAAAATATTCGTCTTATATTTGCAGTCCGAAAAATAATAAAGAATACTTAGCTAAAATGGCAAATCATAAATCATCAATCAAAAGGATCAGAGCTAACGCTGCGAAGCGTCTACGCAACAGATATCAAGCTAAAACTACAAGAACCGCTATTAAGAAATTAAGAGGTTCTACTACAAAGGCAGATGCAACTCCGCTTTTGAGCAAGGTTATTTCTATGCTTGATCGTTTAGCTAAGAAAAATGTGATCCACAAAAACAAAGCTTCGAACAATAAATCAAAGCTTACTAAGTTTGTTAACGGCTTAGCATAAGCTAAAACTAACCAAATATACAAGAGGGATAATGCCGCAAGCATTGTCCCTTTTTTGTTGCCGCGAATTTTGATAACTTCCCCTCGTGGAAACATACGAAACCAAGATCAGCATTAAAGCCTGGGCCGAAGAAGACCGCCCCCGCGAAAAGCTGAACGCCCAAGGACGCCGGGCTTTAAGTGATGCCGAACTGATTGCTATACTGATCGGCTCGGGCAACCGCGACGAGTCGGCCGTCGAACTCAGTAAGCGTATTTTACATCACTACGATAACGATCTTAATAAACTGGGTAAGGTTTCAGTAGCCGAACTTTCTAAATTTAAGGGTATTGGCGAGGCCAAAGCTATTTCCATTATCGCAGCGCTCGAACTAGGGCGCCGCCGTGGCGAAACGGAGGCCAAAGTGCCGGATATTATCACTGGTAGTCGTTCGGCATGGCAAATACTGCGCCGCCATTTGGTTGATCTTAACCACGAAGAATTTTGGATATTGCTGCTTGGCCGCAACAACAAAGTGATTGGTAAAGAGTTGATCAGCAAAGGCGGCTTATCTGGCACGGTTGCCGACCCTAAGGTGATCTTTCATGTGGCTTTACAACACCAGGCATCATCCATTATACTAGCACACAACCATCCCTCGGGCAATTTAAAACCCAGTCAGCAGGATATTGATCTAACTAAGAGATTATACCAGGCAGGAAAAATCCTGGAGATCAATGTATTTGATCATTTAATTATTACAGATGAGGGGTTTCTGAGTTTTGCTGATGAGGGGTTATTGTAAAATGTAGGGTTTTTCATTCCCCTCTCGAGAGGGGTTAGGGGTGTGTTCTTTCGACAAGTTAATGCCGCGGAAACACACCCCTGTCAACACACATCCCGCCGCGCCCCCTAGAGAGGGGGATTGGTTGTATGGTAATTTTCCGTCAGTCAAATCGTTAGGTAACAAACCAAACTTTATATCATGAAACTTTCAAACCACGTGTTTAATGTTGGCCTATTAATTTGCCTTTTGCCCTTAGCGCTTGCTTTTACAAAGAATTCAAAGGTTAATCATGCATACAAACCATCAACAGATACGATTATTCCACCCAGGTTTGAAACAGACACGTTGAAGTTTTTGGCATCCGATTCTACAGTGGTTGATAAAGATCAGCACACAGTTAGGTTATATGGCAAAGCCTGTATTACCAATAGTTCAACGCGTGTTAATGCCGATTACATTGAATATAATACCGATGAGAAGATAGGCACAGCAAAGGGCAATGTGATTTTGTACGATATCGGCGAAAATGTTATGGCTAAATCATCTGAGGCTGTGCTTAGTTTGAAGTAGGATCCAGCGCTGTCGCAAGTTTAGCGAAGCGTAACTTGTGAATAAATCTATTATAAGCTTCCAGCTTACGTAAGGTGAAACCTTACTTCCTAATTACCACAGGTTGGAAACCTGCGGTAGCAGTTAAGTATTGGGCAAAAGGATTAGATTGAGTAATTTGAAGGAGCTTTTTAAAGCCCTTTGTAAAAAGCATCTTCACATCTGCATATTTTCACATCTGCACATCAAAAAATTCTATCTTTGCCGATTATCATCACATCAAATGAAGATATCTTATAATTGGCTTAAAGAATTTATACAAACAGATAAAACGCCGGCTGAAATTTCACAGATCCTAACCAGCACCGGTTTGGAGGTGGAAAGCCTGGAAAAGGTACAGGCTATTCCGGGTGGACTGGAAGGCCTTGTAATTGGTTATGTTAAAGATTGTGCCCAGCACCCCAATGCCGACCGTTTACGTGTTACCCACGTTGACGTAGGCGCTGGCGAAGACCTGCAGATTGTTTGCGGAGCACCCAACGTGGCTGCCGGGCAAAAAGTAGTTGTTGCCGTTGTAGGTACAACCGTTTATCCAACACACGGCGAACCATTTAAAATAGCGAAATCAAAGATCAGGGGAGAGGTATCCGAAGGGATGATATGTGCCGACGACGAGATTGGCTTGGGCGAGTCGCACGAGGGTATTATGGTATTACCAGAAACAGCAGTAGTTGGCACATTGGCTAAAGATTACTTCAGCCTGAACGACGATTACATGTACGAGATCGGTTTAACGCCAAACCGTGCTGACGCTGCATCGCACTTGGGCACTGCCCGCGATGTTGCCGCCTACCTGCGTACGCACATCACCAAACCCGATGTTTCTGCGTTTGCAGTAGACAATAATGACCTGGTTATCCCGGTTGAGGTTGAAAGTAAGGCGGCTATCCGTTATAGCAGCTTAACTATTTCGGGCATCAAAGTTGGCGAATCACCAAAATGGTTGAAAGAACGTTTGGCTGTAATTGGCGTACGTTCTATCAATAACGTGGTGGATGTTACCAACTATGTATTGCACGATCTTGGCCAGCCATTGCATGCTTTTGATGCCGATAAAATTACCGGCAGCAAGGTTATTGTAAAAACAGTGGCCGAGGGAACTCCATTTGTAACGCTCGATGGAGTAGAGCGCAAGCTGAATGCCGACGACCTGATGATTTGCAATACAGAGGAACCAATGTGTATTGCAGGTGTATTTGGTGGTTTAACGTCTGGCGTAAGCGATGAAACTACCAGCATACTTTTAGAGAGCGCTTACTTTAACCCGGTTTCTGTACGTAAAACATCGAAAAGATTTGGGTTGAAAACTGATTCATCTTTCCGTTTCGAGCGTGGTACCGACCCGGACATGACGGTGTTTGCTTTAAAGCGTGCAGCCCTTTTAATTAAGGAAGTGGCAGGCGGAAGTATTTCATCCGACATATCCGACATATACCCGGCGAAAGCTGAGGCCTTCCAAGTGGAGTTTGGCTATAAAAATGCCGTTCGCCTGATAGGTAAAGATATCCCTGCTGCCGAGATCAAGGCGATTATTGAAGCCTTGGATATCAAAGTAGAAGAAGAGAGCGCAGAAGGCTTATTATTAGCTGTGCCGGCATACCGTGTTGATGTTACCCGCGAGGTTGACGTAATTGAGGAAGTGCTGCGTATTTATGGCTATAACAATATCGAAATCCCAACGCAGATCAGAGCTTCGTTAATTACATCGGGTAAGCCTGAGCGTGATACTGTTCAGCGTGTTATTTCTGAGCTGTTGACTGCCAATGGTTTTAACGAAATGCTGGCTAACTCATTAACCAGCTCGAGCTATGCTACTGATCTGGAGCATGCAGTTAAAATTTTAAACCCGTTAAGCAGCGATTTGGATATTATGCGCCAAACATTACTGTTTTCGGGCTTAGAGGCTGTTGCACATAACCAAAACCGTCGTAATGCTAATGTTAAGCTTTACGAATTTGGTAAAGTATACAGCGTTAAAGAAGATAAATATACCGAGAGCCGTCAGCTTTCATTGTTTATCAGTGGTGCAAACCAGGGCGAACAATGGGGACACAAGCAAGAGCAGGTGTCGTTCTATCACCTGAAAGGTGCCATTGACGAATTGGTTGACCGCCTGAACCTTAACGATTACAGTGTTGAAGACGTAGCCGATGACGAATTAGCTTACGGTTTGCAATACAACTATCGTGGCGGTAAAACGCTGGTGAAATTTGGTTCGGTACAGGCTCCGGCATTGAAAAAGGCTGATGTGGAGAAAGAAGTTTTCTTCGCGGTGTTCAATTTCGATCTGATCTTGCAGTTAGTTCAAAAAAATAAGATCACTTACCAGGAGGTATCCAAATTCCCGGCAGTGAGACGCGACCTTTCGATGCTGGTTGATAAGGCAGTAACCTTTAACCAACTGAAGCTGATAGCTCAAAAAACAGAGCGCAAATTGTTGAAGGAAGTGAACGTGTTCGACGTTTACCAGGGCGATAAACTGCCGGCGGGAAAAAAATCGTACGCACTGAGCTTTATTCTACAAGACGAGGACAAAACGCTCACCGACAAGGCTATCGAGGGTATAATGCAGAAATTAATTTATAACTTAGGAAAAGAAGCAGGAGCGGAAATCAGGAAATAGTTTGAGATGGGCAAAATATTCAATCCGTATTGCTGTTTTGAATGAACCCGAATATCTGAAATCCGAAACAAAGAAGCATGCCATCAGTAGCCGAACAGTTATTAGCAGTCACAGAGAAAGCCGAGCGTTTAATAGAACTTTGTAGTATTTTGCAGGAAGAAAACGACCTGCTTAAACGCGAACGCGAAGAGTTGAATACTGTCATAAAAGAGAGCAAAGGCAAGCATGTTGAGCTGGAAGAAAAGCTTCGTGTATTGAAAATGGCTAAGTCATTTTCAGATACTAATGAAAAAAGCCTTGACATCAAGCAAAAAATTAACGAATTTGTGCAGGAAATTGATAAGTGTATTGTGTTGCTGAAGAAGTAACGCAAAAAAGTGAACAAGCTCAATGGGAGAAATCTCCATAAAAATAAATATTGCTGACAGAGTTTACCCCTTAAAGGTAAGCATGGAAGAAGAGGAAATAATACGCAGGGCTGCTAAGCTGATCAACGATCGCCTGAAAGAATATCAGGAGAACTATGCAGTTAGAGATAAGCAAGATTTGCTTTCAATGGCGGTATTGCATTATGCAACAGCATCATTAAAGGCAGAGCGTAAAGTAACGGACGAGGATACGCAAGTAGCCGATAACGTGTACAAACTGGACCAGTTATTGACCAATTTTTTCTCTAAGTAATAACGTTCTTATACACAAAAAGAGCAACATTTAACCGCGGTTAAATTTGAAGTTTCACGATTAAAAAGGAAGTGCTGTACGATTATCGGACCAGTGGCAGGTGCATAATGCCATGATGTCCCAATGATAGCAGCGTTTTTTTGCATTGATGACACTTGAAATTTACTTGCGGTTTTTTTATATATACATATAACCATTATGAACATACTCTATATCATCATCGGACTGTTAATAGGCGCCTTCATCGGCATTGCCATCGGCCGATTTCTTCTACGGAAGCTATTTAAAGAACAGGAAACATCAGCTCAAAATAAAGTAAAGAAGATTTTAAAGGATGCGGAAAACAACGCCGAGATCCTGAAAAAGAACAAGCTGCTGGAAGCAAAAGAGAAATTTTTGCAATTGAAAGCTGAGCACGAGCAGGAAGTTAATTCTAAAAATAACAGCCTCAATCAACGCGAAAACTCTTTAAAACAGAAAGAGCAATCATTAAACTCTAAACTGGAGAACGCTAACCGCCGCGATGCGGAGGTTGACAACGTGCGTAAAAACCTGGAGCGCCAAACCGAGGCTGCTGTTAAAAAGCAGGAAGAGGTTGAGCATTTAAAACAACAACACTTACAACAACTGGAAACCATTGCAGGCATCAGCGCCGAAGAAGCAAAAAACCAGCTTGTAGACAACCTGCGCGAAGAGGCTCGTACTAAGGCCATGATGCAGATCAAAGATATTGTTGATGAGGCTAAGCTAACCGCTACCAAAGAGGCGAAAAAAGTGGTTATTCAAACCATTCAGCGTACTGCTACGGAAAGTGCTATCGAGAATACGGTTTCTATCTTCAACATCGAAAACGACGAGATCAAAGGCCGTATCATCGGTCGCGAAGGTCGTAACATCCGTGCGCTGGAAGCAGCAACCGGTATCGAGATTATTGTTGACGATACGCCGGAAGCAATTATCCTTTCTGGTTTCGATCCGGTTCGTCGTGAAATTGCGCGTTTGGCCATGCACCGTTTGGTAACAGATGGGCGTATCCACCCGGCACGTATCGAAGAGGTAGTGGCTAAAACCAAAAAGCAAATTGAGGAAGAGATTGTAGAGATTGGCGAGCGTACCGTGATAGATTTAGGTATCCACGGCCTGCATCCGGAGCTGATCCGCATGGTGGGACGTATGCGTTACCGTTCGTCTTACGGCCAGAACCTGTTACAGCACTCTCGCGAGGTAGCTAACTTCTGTGCTACTATGGCTGCCGAATTAGGGTTAAATGTAAAACTGGCTAAACGTGCCGGCTTACTGCATGATATTGGTAAAGTGCCTGATGATAACCCGGAATTGCCACACGCAATTTTAGGTATGCAATTGGCCGAGAAATATAAAGAGCATCCGGAAGTTTGCAATGCAATCGGTGCTCACCACGACGAGATCGAAATGACTTCAATGATTTCGCCAATTATTCAGGCTTGTGATGCTATATCTGGTGCCCGCCCTGGCGCACGCCGCGAGGTGGTAGAAAGCTATATCAAGCGTTTAAAAGAGCTGGAAGAACTTGCTCTGTCATATCCTGGTGTAGAGAAAACATTCGCAATACAAGCCGGTCGCGAGCTGCGCGTAGTGGTTGAAAGCGAAAAAATAAGCGATGCGCAATCTGAAATACTGGCAGCAGATATTTCAAACCGTATCCAAACCGAGATGACTTATCCGGGCCAGATCAAAGTTACCGTGATCAGGGAAACCCGTTCGGTAGCGTTTGCTAAGTAAGATTTCTCCAAACCTCTCCAAAGGGGAGGCTTAAAGAATATTTTGATACAAAACATTAAGTATTGAAACCAAATACAAAAACTTCTTCTAAAAACATCAGTGGGGCCCAGCGCCCCATTGATGTTTATTTTACACTGTATAACCAGCAATATCCATCTGTTCGCGAAAAGTTGATATTAGCTATTATTTTGTTGGCGCTTTATTTCGGGCTAATGGGGCTGATATGGATCATACCATTTCCGCATCCCAACTGGATGGGTAGTTATAAAGACTACTTTAGCTGGGCCTCCTTTTATATTGCGGGTATGGTGTACTACTGGTATAAGCAGTCGCCAATCTTATCTTACTTCCTGCTGATCATTCTGTTTGCTTTTTCGTATGGTGCGTCGCAACTGGCAGAAATGGGCGCGCTGGTTGGCCCGCCGGTATGGACTATTTGCGGTCCGATAGTGATAGCGGCGTTGATTACTTTTTATATGGTTACCAAAAAGCGTAACGGTGTTCCGTTTATAAACAGTATGCTCCGAATGCCTGTATGGTTGGTTGGTTTCCTTGGGAAAAAGCTCGGTGTTAAGTTTTAAACAACATAAGGACGTGTATTTATTAATCTCAAACTAAAGTAGTTAACCCTTAGTTATTGAAATTATTGTTAAGTATAAGTTCAATCAATGTATAAAACATAATCATGTGTTAACATTGGCTTAATATTATTAGAGAACCTTTGTGCTCAAATTGAACACAAAATGAAGAAGCTCTACTTAATTCTCTTATCCGTTCTCACAATCGGCTTTATTTCACCGGCCAGCGCGCAGTTAACAAGCGCGACAATCAGTGGTAAAGTTGTCGATTCAAAAAACGTTACTATGCCGGGTGTTACCATTACGGTATTAAACACCAGCACCGGAACCCGTTATGGCGCACAAACCAACGCCGACGGCCGTTTCAGCATTCCTAACGTTAACCCAGGTGGCCCGTACACTATCACAGCCTCATTTATTGGTTACAAAAAAGAAGAGCGTAACGATCTTACCTTATCTTTAGGTAACGCCACTTACAATTTTCAGTTATTAGAAGAAAGTACTGCTTTGAAAGAAGTTACTGTACGTGCTACAGGTGGTGCAACTAAAACTGGCGCCAGCACACGTATCGGTCAAAATGCTATCAAAACGTTACCATCTATCAACCGTAACTTTCAGGATTTAACCCGTACTACTCCTCAAAGTAACAATAACTCTTTCCAGGGAACCAACTTCCGTTATAACAACGTAACGCTGGATGGTGCTATCAATAACGATGCGATCGGTTTCAGCCCTTCATTAGGTGGCCAAACCAATGCATCTGGCCAGGTAGGTAGCAGTACCCGTACCAGCCCTATCCCAATGGATGCAATCCAGGATATACAAGTTTATGTAGCGCCTTTCGATATCAAAATTGGTAACGTATTGGGTGGTAGTATTAACGCTGTAACCCGCAGCGGTACAAATGATGTTAGCGGTGCTTTTTATAGCTATGGCCGTAACGCTACTTTGGTAGGTAAAAACAATGCTTCTGCAGCAGCAGGTGGCGATGGTTCTAAAGAGCCAAGTGATTTCCACGATTACCAGATCGGTGGCCGTTTAGGTTTCCCTATCATCAAAAACAAATTATTCTTCTTCACCAACGAAGAGATCAACCGTCGTCAAGATCCGGTTATCTCCGGCGCTGGTACCGCTGGTTCTGCTAAGATCTTAAGCTTACAGGATGCACAAAATCTTGCAGCAGCATTTAAAGCTTACAGCGGGCAAGATGCAGGTACTTACAACAATACCAACATCTACTCTAAATCTAACAAGTTCTTTAATCGTTTAGACTGGAATATCAACGATCACAACCAGTTAACAATCCGTAACAACACCATTAGCTCTGAAGCTACTAACTTAGAGCGCGACCAGTCTAACTTCCGTTTTGGTGGTATCGACTATGTATCGCATAACAACTCTAACTCAACTGTTGCCGAATTAAAATCAAGATTATCAAACTCAGCTAACAACAGTTTATTGGTAGGTTATTCAAACGTACACGATTATCGTGACCCTACTTCGAACCCTGCTTTACCGCAAATCGAAATCACTGGTAACTCACCAGGTACCACCATTTTTATGGGTACTGACCGTGAAGCTGCTATATTTGATATGCACCAAAAAACTACCGAGTTAACTGATAACTTTACTTTAACCAAAGGTAAACACACCTGGACTTTCGGTACACACAACGAGTTTTATAACATTACTTATAACTTCGTTAACGCATGGAACGGTCGCGACGCGTATGGTAGCATTGCAGCGTTTTTGGCTAACAGCCCATCTCGCGTACGTGCTAACTACAACTACACCAACAACACCCGCGATTATATCCTTAGCAACCCATCGGCACAGTTTAAAGTTAACCTGTTAAGCTTATATGGTCAGGATGAGATCCAGTTAACTGATAACTTCAAATTAACTGCAGGTATCCGTTTTGACTATGCTGATGTTCCTAATAAGCAGCCGTTAAGCTCTAAAACAACTGGTGCACCGGTTGATCCAAACTACGGTAATACCTTTACTTATACTTTACCAAAAGATATCCAGAACAAATACCTGAACAATGTAGAGATCAACCCACGCGTATCATTTAACTATGATGTTAATGGCGATCAAAGCGTTGTTCTGCGTGGTGGTAGCGGTTTATTTACTGGCCGTGTACCTTTCGCATGGTTTGGTTATGCGTTCTACAACAACGGTGTAACTTACGGTGCATATGACAAAAGATCATCAGCTGGTCCGTTCACTCCAGGTACTAACCCGGTGCAAGCGCCTTCAAACGGTGGTTTAGGTTTTGTTAATCAACAAATCCCTGCGGTTAATACCAGCGCAAGCGGTGCAACCCAAGTGGATATGATCGACAACAACTTTAAAATGCCGCAAGTATGGAGAAGCAGTTTAGCTGTAGATTATACTACTCCAGATCAGTGGAAATTTAGCTTGGAAGGTATCTACACTAAAGTTATCCATGATTTGAAATTCCAACAGGTTAACACTACCGACCAGGTAGCTTACTACCCTTACGATACTCAAAAACAACAGCCAATATTTGTTAATACTAAGCCAAACGCTTTATACACCAACGCTTACTTATTATCAAATACAAGCCAAGGTTACCGTTACAGCGCAACAGCTTCGATTGCTAAGCTTTTCCAACTGGGTGCTTTAAGTAACTTAAACGCTAGCGTTGCCTACACTTACGGTCACTCTAAAGACGTAACCAACGGTATCCGTAACTCAATGGAGTCTAACTGGCAATTAAACCAGGCTTTAAATCCAAACAACCCTGGTTTAGCTAACTCTAACTTTGATATCCGCAGCCGTATCGTATCAACCCTTAACTATATGGTTAACTGGGATAACGCTAAAAACTACACTGCAAACTTTACCTTCTTCTTCAGCGCGCAAACTGGTAACCCATACACTTATGGTTTCTATCCAAACGCTATCGATGGTACTGGTCAGCAAGTTAGTTTAGCTTACATTCCTAAAGTTGGCGAAACTGTTAAATTCTTTAACGACATTGCTGGTGGCCAAACTGCAGCACAGCAAGCAGCAGCATTCGACGCCTTTATCGATGGTGACAAATACCTGAAAACTCGTCGTGGTAACTTTACCGAGCGTAACGCAGCGTTTACACCATGGAACAACCAACTTGACTTCCGTTTTGCTCAAGACTTTAAATTTGGTAGCGGCAAACGTAAACAAGTTATTACCTTCACTTACGATATCGTTAACTTAACCAACCTGTTGAACAAGAAATGGGGTCAATACTACTTCTCTCCAAACACTTACAACTCAACATCTAGCGTAGGTTTAACACCAGTGAGTGGTGCAGGTACACCTTCATTTGCAAACGTACCAACAACTTATCCTAAGTATACATTCACTAACCCTGGATTACCATACTCAGTTGATTACTTTGCTTCACGCTGGCAAATGCAGTTTGGTGTGCGTTACGCATTCTAAACAGATTTTTCAAAATAGTAATTATAAAAAAGGCTCCCGATTGGGAGCCTTTTTTGTTGATGAAATGTGCCGTTCCAGACTAAATTGACAAACCGCAGGCCCATTCACATTTAACTATACATCTCCTGCATTCTTGAGTTTGCTTTCTTGTAAAGAAATAACTTTAACTATAAACTTTACAAACTATGAAAAGAAAGCTCACCTATGCAGCATTGTTATTAATCGCTGCTTCATTAACCAATTGCAAAAAAGCAACGGAAACTAATCCGGAACCCACGGCCGTGGAAAACCAGCTCGAGGCGAGCTACGGCAAGCCTGTGCTGACAGCGGTGGTAGCACCTAATACTGTTGAAACTATTGCGGGAATGGTTTACCAATCGGGACCAAAACTGGTTGACGGGACCGCCAGTACTGCACGTTTTGACAACCCTTTTGCCCTTGTAATGGCAAAAGACGGCAGCTTGCTGATTGGCGATATTAATAACAATGCCGTTAGAAAACTATCTCCACAAGGCACAGTATCTACTTTGCAGTTACAAGCTAATGCTAATGGCGAACGTATTTATAACCCTACCTGGATAGGCTTGGACGACAACGAAAACCTGCACGTGATATGCCTTAATGTTGATGCAGCGGAAGGTTATAGTCAGTCGTGGATTTTTGGACCTTCGGGCAATGTGGTAGCCTCGTGGTGGTATATGTATGGGTACTTTTCCTGCATGGCTAAAGACCCGTATGAAAATACGCTTTGGTTTAGCGACGGTACGGATATAGGTAAGCATAAACTGGGTGCAGGTGGCAGAATAGGCATAGATTATATCAAGTATGACATGAGTAAATTACCCGAAACTAATGAGCGGGGCCGCGCCTTCGACGCGATGTTTGTTGGCTACAACGGTGTAAAGTATGTGGCTTTACAAAACATGATTTATAAGCTTACTCCAAGCGGTGTTTTTGAGCGGATATTTACAAATTTTACGTTTTCGCAGATATCAAGCATCGTAGCTAATAAAGATAGTCGTACAATTTACGTCGCCGATAACGGGGCTATCAGAAAAATTGAAAATAATAAAATCACAACCATTGTTGGGCCTAACGCAGCCCACCCAGATTACCGCGATGGCGTAGGCTCGGGTGCGGATGTGCATGCAGGCCAGCTGATATTTGGTAAAACCGAGAACATCATCTACTTTACTGACAACTACGCCCAAACAGTGCGCAGGCTAACGTTAAAATAACACACCTACATATAAAAGGAAAGCCCTTTAGCAATGCTAAAGGGCTTTCCTTTTATATCATTTTTTAATTACCATCTTCTGTGTGGGCCGTGGTATCTGTTATGAACCACAACTACACGACGTGGGCCATAATAACCGTGACGTACATAAACAGCTCTGCGGTAATAGCCGCGATGATATCTCGGGCCATAGTAAGCAACCGGAGCTGGCTCATAGTAAGCAGGCGCAGGGGTATAAACTACAGGAGCTGGTGCGTAATAAACAGGGCGTGGCGGAGGTGTACCAATATTTAAACCTACATGTACGCCTACTTGTGCTTTTGCAGCGTTGATTGTAAACAAGGCAACTATTACTGCTAAAAAGGTTATACGTTTCATATTCGATGTATCTTATAAGTAAATGATGCTTTAAACATCGTTGTTATACCAGTAGGACAAGTATCATGCCGGAGGGTTTAAGCGTTTTATCGGTTTGGTTAGTAAATAGCATGTAAATAGCTGTTTTTGAGGGATAAAAAATGGAATAGTATAGCCTTTGATCCCTCATATATTGTTGCGAGGAAGAAAGCAATCCCGTAGCTATACATATACAATTTGTATAGTGCAAACTGCATAGCAGGAGGGCTTTGAGAGCCTAGGCCATGCAGAACCCGGTTGAAAAAGTAGATTAAAAGCCCCTCTCTTTGGAGAGGGGTTTGGGAGAGGTGTTATAAATTCTTTGCCAGTTTCAGCATCATTTCCTGCGGCACCTTTTGTAGGTCGAGTACCAGGAAGCCATCCAAGCAGTCGGCAAACTTTGGATCGATGTTGAAGCAAATGATTTTGGCGTTAAGCGATATGTACTGGCGCAACAACACCGGTACTTTCATATTGCGGGTTTCCAGTTCAGAGATCAGGTTGTCGAGGTTTTTAAAGCTGTCCTCGCCGGTTAAAAGGAGTTCGGCATCGATGCTTGAAAAGTCGACCTTAAATTTCTTGCGAGGCTTCACATACTCAGCCATTTCATGGTCAAAATGATTACGTGTTATATAATCAACAATAAGCGACTTAGAGAACTTAGAAAAGCTATTGCTAATACTTGCCGGGCCTATAAGATAGCGATAACGTGGGTTATCGATCAAAAACTTCAAAATACCTTTCCACAATAAAAACAGTGGAAGTGGTTTTTGCTGATATTCCTTACGAATCCATGAACGGCCTAGCTCCAGGCTGCGTTTAAGCACCGAGGTAAATTCGGCCTTGATTTTAAATAGGGTAGAGATGTAAAAACCCTTTTTACCCATGCTGTAAAATATCTCATCGCCCAGGCCAATGCGATAAGCGCCAACCACCATTTTAGCTTCGGTATCCCAAATAAAAAGGTGGTTATAGTAAATATCATATTCGTCGAGGTCGGTACTTTTGTTAGTGCCTTCACCAATTTCCCTGAAGGTTATCTCCCGTAAACGCCCTATCTCGCGGATCACATGGGGTATGGCCGAGGTGGGGGCCACATATACTTCGTACGCTTTTTCCTTAGTCACGAGGTAGTCCTCGCGAAGCCCGTCAATCTCCGCAGATAAAATATCTGCACTGACAGCCTCTTCAATTTCTTCAGGTCTTTTCTTAATCTTGAAAAGTTCGCGGGGTTTGAAGATCTTTTTATCCTCTTCTAAACCTGTACCCAGCGCATAGGTTTTTGCACGTAAGAAGTTAAGTAACTTGGCGGGGTCTTTATTATCGGGCACCTCCTGAATATTAATTGGCTTGCCAATACGCAGTTTAATGGTTTGCCCCTGTTTATTAAACAATTCCGATGGTAGCTTAGCCGTGCGCAATGCAGGGTGGATCATGCTGAGCAGGTTAAACAGCACACCATTATTGCCATGAAAATAAATTGGTACAACCGGCGCCTTTGCTTTTTGAATGATCTTGCCCACTACCGGGTGCCAAAGGCGATCGGTAACCTGTTGTTGTTCTACCTTAAATGTAGATACTTCGCCCGCGGGAAAGATGCCAATAGGTGTGCCATTATTAAGCAGCTCGAGGGTAGATTTTATACCACTAATACTTGATGAATGCTCAATATTTTCGAAGGGGTTTACAGCAACAAAGTAATCACTTAGGTTAGGGATCTTTTTTAATAAAAAATTAGCCATTACTTTTGCCTCTGGCCTAACCATGCATAATATTTTCAGCAATATCATGCCCTCAATACCACCATAAGGATGGTTGGCTATGGCAATAAATGCACCGTCGGCTGGTATATTTTTTAGTTCTCGCTCGTCAAACTCTATTTTAACGCCGCAGCCTTCTAAAATAGCGTCAACAAAATCGGGGCCTTGTTTGGGTTGTGCCTGGGCAAACAGATCGTTTACCTGGTTTATTTTCATAATTTCCATCAGAAAGGCCGCCAGTCCGGGCATCTTCAGCTTATCTAACTTAGTGGCCTTTGCAAATTCTTCTGTGGTAATTACCTTCATATTTTTCTTATACAGATGTTGGTGTTTGTAACTCCAAATTTATTTAATTTAAACCGCTATTACGGCCTCCGGTATGAAAACCTCACTTAAAAATTACCTCTCCATAACAAAGAAAGAATGGAACGGCCTGGTTATACTGGTTGTACTGATAATATTGGTTTTATTGGTTCCGTATGCATACCGGGTGTTGCACAAAGATAAGGTAATAAATTTTAACGACTTTGACGCTGTTGCTGCACAACTTCCGGCAATGGATTCGGCGAGTGTAGACGACGTCAGTAAACCGGCATCGCCAGTCCTCTTCAATTTCAACCCCAATCACCTGCCAGATGACCAATGGCGCAAATTGGGTATGAATGAAAGGCAGATAGCTATGATTGATAATTACCAGGCTAAAGGCGGCAAGTTTTATAAAAAGGCCGATCTGCAAAAGATGTATTCCATTACTGCAGATGACTACAAGCGCCTCGAACCCTACATCCAATTACCAGCCGATATGCCCGCTGCAATTATCGATATCAATCGTGCAGATTCTGCATCGTTGGTTACGCTCAAAGGCATCGGTCCAGCCTACGCCATGCGCATTATTCGCTACCGGGATAAATTGGGCGGTTTCTATAAAAAGAATCAGCTGAAAGAAGTTTTCGGTATTGACGAAGAACACTATCTGTTGATCAAGGACCAGCTTAAACTAAATCCTGCTTCAATTCATAAACTCAACATCAACCAAGCCACTTTCGACGATCTGCGCCGATATCCATATCTCAGCTACAAACAGATTAACGCTATTATTCAGTACCGAAATGAACACGGTGATTATGATAATTTTGATGACCTGAAAGATGTGGCGATTTTGGATGATGTTACTTTGAGTAAGGTTAGGGCTTATTGGATATTTAGGTAGTGTGCTTATGGTTGGTACGATGAACCTTGTCATGGAGGTGCCCTAAGCCCCAATTTGCATAGGTCAGCGCTAAGATGAGCGTTTGTCCCGCTCAGTTGCCGCGGGTTGGCTGTTACTTTGGGGCGCCAAAGTAACCAAAGCGCCTGTTGGCAAGAGGCTTCTTTACGCACAAGGCCTGCCGCACAAACAGTCACAACACACAGGCCGGGATCTTTTGCCCCGCTTACGCCCGCACGTATCCAACCCGTCTGTCAAATCTCCAATGCCTCTCCCTACACACTATCCACCATTGTTCTGCCTGCTTTTGCCCGAAGCTATTTGCCAACTTAAGGAAAAATAGAAATTAGAAACTGCTCGCACAGTCCTAAGGTCGGCTAACCCATGTGGCCTCTTGATTTTCGGGTAGCACTTCCCCTGCCCAACTATTGACTTTCATAGAAAATAAAGCAGCCACGACTTTTCTTTTTGGTTCTTTTTCTTTTGAGAGAAAAGAAAAAGAACATCCATTGACACTTCATAACCTACACTACCCACCCTAATGAAAAACGAATTCTGCGAGATTTGAGTCATTGCTTTGTAGGGCTGAGATTGCTTTCCCGATAACTATCAGAACTGGCTTTACCTCGCAATGACACGTGGATAAAAGAAGCTACGTATTATCCCCTCTTATCAACAAACTTAACCGCTTTCCTAACCGTTTCCGGGAACTGCATTTTCTGAATCTCTTCGGCAGAAACGTATTTAATATGCGGACTAACCCTTAGCCTTGCTTGCAAATAAGCGCGGATCTGATGATCGCATTCTTCGGTATAGGCTGCCGGGAGGATGTAGAGCAACACTTCGTCGAGGCCAACATCATTAGGGTAAACTTCTACCACATAATCTCGTATTTCTTCACGCTCGTTCAGGATGTCGAAAAGCGCCGGTGGGTAAAGGGTTGTGCCTTTGAATTTGATCATTTGCTTTTTGCGACCGAGAATAGGGGATAACCTCCAGCTCGGGCGACCGCATGCGCAGGGCTCGTCAAAATACATACAGATGTCGCCGGTTTTGTAGCGCAGCAAGGGCATGCCCTCAACACCAAGTGTGGTGATGGTCAGTTCGCCGGGTGTGTGGGGACCGACAGGCTGTTCGTCGTCGTTTAGTATCTCGGCAATCATCAAATCTGGCTGATAGTGCCCGCCGCGGCCTTCGCTGCACTCGGTAAATGCGGTTTGCATTTCGGTAGAAGCGTAAGTCGAATAAAGATCGATATGCCACGAATCGGTGATCTTCTTCCCTAAAATATTGAGCGAGAAATCAGTGTTACGGATATTCTCGCCAATGCAAATAGCTTTTTTTACTGATGATGCGTTAATGTCTATTTTATTATCCTTAGCATATTGGATCAATTTCAGCATAAAAGATGGTACAGCAACAATTGCTGTAGGCTTTAATCGCTTAATGGTTTCCCATTGCAACGATGGTACACCCGGACCCAAACGAATAGCCCCTGCACCCAGTTTACGCAGACCGAGATAATAGGCCATGCCAGCCATAAACTGGCGATCAAGGGTAAGCATGAGTTGGAAGATATCGTCTTTGGTAGCACCAGCGCTTAGAAACGAGTTATACTCGTTGAGAGCCAGACGGTCGAGGTCTTTATCGGTAAGGGCAACCGTAACTGGCCCGCCAAGTGTGCCCGAGGTTGATGTATATTCTATTACCTTTTCAGCGGGCACGCATAAAAAGTCGAGGTTGCGTTGCTGCAAATCTTCTTTGGCAGTAGTGGGTATGCGGGTTAAATCGGCAACGGTTTTAATGGTGCTGATGTCGATGTTATGTTTATCAAACAATTCGCGGTAGTAAGGCGAATGCTGCGAAAGGTAAACCAGTAATTCGCATAGTTTTTGCTCTTGCAGAAGTGTGGCTTCGGTAGCCTGCTGTGCTATCATCTATTTCTCTATAATTACCACTGCCTGCGCCATTGTTTTCACATGCGATAATGATACCATAATATTGGTAATACGCATAGGAGCAAGGGTTTCGGCAGTTTGGCCCGACAAAAATATTTCGGGCTTTCCGTCTCCATTATTAATTACTTCAACCTCTTTAAAGGTAGTGCCGGTTAGCCAGCCAGTGCCAAGGGCTTTAAAAAAAGCTTCTTTGGCGGCAAAGCGCGCGGCATAGTGCTCAAATTTATTGGTTTTTGATTCGCAATAGTTAATTTCTTCAGCCGAAAATATCATTTCGCGAAACTGGTCCGACTTATTCATCGCGGCAGAAATCCGGACTACCTCAACTAAATCTGTCCCTAATCCGGCAATCATTTTTTATTATCTTGCATCTTTAAAAATCAAATGTAATAAAAAAGCCAAAGCCCTTGCTAGTGGCTAACATAAACCGCTGTGAAGCAGTTTTATAACATATATTTCAATTTTTTGCTTTAACATGTTTATTAAAAAACTTTTTACAGGTGCTCTATTTTTTCTGCTTACCCTACCCGTATTTGCCCAAACCCAGCACAGGTTTAAAGACATGATATTTAAGGATGTCACCATCGACGAGAATATCAACTACTCCAACAGCTCCGACAAAAAAGCACACCTTTTTGATATTTATCAGCCACATGATGACACCGCCCATAAACGCCCGTTGATTATCTGGATGCATGGGGGAGGCTTCAAATTTGGGTCGAAAGAAGCCAAAGGCATTAAACTGTGGAGTAACACTTTTGCGCAACGCGGTTATGTGTGTGTAGCTATTAACTACAGCATGAGCAAACGTCCTGCAATTTTCGGCATTAGTATTAGCGACCTGCAAAAAAGCACTTACTACGCCGTGCAGGACCTGAAACAAGCTATTGATTATTTTAAACTGAATGCCGAAAAGTATAAGATAGATACCAATAAAATTATATTAGGCGGCAACTCTGCCGGCGGGATTATGGCCCTGCAAGCCGCATATAGTAACAATGCCGAGCTGGGCGAATTGGTGGGCCTCACCAATGGGGAAGCCGATATGCACTCTAAAAAGTATCTGAACATAGCAGGGGTAATTAACTTTTGGGGGGCAATATTTGATATCCACTGGCTTAAAAATGCCAAAACGCCTATTGTACAGGTTTATGGCAGCACTGATGGAACCATAGATCCCGGCCATAAAGGCACGCCGATGTATGGTGCAGCCTCGATTCACAAAGAAGCCGACGAGCTGAAGATTCCCAACGTGGTAAAAGTTTACGAAGGTTACTCACACGAATTACAGAAGCATTTTAACCCGATATTTTCTCCCGGCAAAGACACCGAAGAGCGCTGGGCACAAGCAGGCCAATTTGCTGCCGACTTTTTATATGAACAACTATTTGAGGTAAAGGTAAAGCCCAATAAAAAAGGAGCCAAACCAAACGCTACAACGCTCGACTATCGCACCATGTGGAAAGCCCCTGAAAAGAAAGCGGAACCCGTTGCAGAAAAACCGAAATCCGCCGCCAGTAAAAGTGCACCTGTAGTAGAAAAACCCAAACCCGCCGCCATAGACACGGGTACATCTTTAGATTACCGCACCATGTGGCCAAGTGAAGGTAAACCTGCGGCTAAGAAGAAGCCGAAGAGTTAGGGAGAGGCGTTCCAATCAAGAAATCTTCCACTACGTCATTACTAGGTACGAAGCAATCCCCGACCCAAAATATTTTGTTCTAAACTTTAATGTTGTTCAACGCTATCAAAAATGAACGAAATTCAAAGCTTACTTGTCAATCAACATGAATTTACAGCTAATCAAATAATTGATGCTTTAGAAAAAGTTGGTAAAAGAGGTGATATAATTATAATAAAGAATGACGGATTAAGATCATCAGATAATTATACCGTTGTTATTAGCTCAGGCAGTAATAAATTTGATGGTATCAGATACGACGACGTTAATTTAAGTAATGCAGTTAAAAAGGCATTAAAAGATTATGCCGAAGTTATCTAGAGCTTTCCTCTAGCTAGAATACGCTTGCTGTGTATATCTAGCGCCTATCTGTTTGCTTCAAATACTAAAGGACTCAGCATATTGATTTTTCTAAATATTTTCTTACCGGGTATTGAAAAAAAAGATAGTATATCGGCGCGAAAGGTGTCGCTGGTTGAATTTGGGGGGCAGTCTTCCATTTTTATAAAAACCGGTTGCACTATTGGATCGCTTTCAACTGCTTTGTGATTGAACGTTTGCGGAGCCCAGTTTCCATCTGTACTTTCAACCACAAATTTTATTTCATTCCCATACGCCGCTAATGCTGTTTTGCTACCAAAAAGTTGAACGTTAGAAACCTTTCCTTTGGAACTAATGGTGAATTGTGCAAATATTGCCGCTGTTAGGCAGGTATCTATTCGTTTTCGTCTTAACGTATCAAATTTACTAAACAAGGTATTGTGCATGTCTCTTTCCCCTGTTTTATAATAAGCATCATGATTGGCCGATTGAGCGTGAGCGAGGTTCACATTACCTATTAAATAAACGGTAAGTATTAAAATAACATGGTTGCGTAGATTTTTCATGATTTTTATTTTAGCAATGAGTACCGCTTGCTATCGCTTTGATATTTGGTGTTTGTAGTAGCGAACTATTAATACGATATCTATTTCTTTGGAGTTTCAAATTGAATCCAAACCAAATCCTCTTTTCTGCGTTTAACAAACTGACTATTTATTTTTTGATACCCTACATAATGAACATTGCTAAAATTATTACGGCCGTTGCCCTAACTATAATAACTGTTGACCTTGCCGAAGCGGCTCCGGTTACTAAAGCGTCTACTAGCGAAGTAGCTGGCTTTCAGTTGCCACCGCCGCCTCCGCGCCCGCCGTTGCCGCACAGGCGTTATCACCGTAACCGTCGGTATGCAAGTCACCACAGTACGTTACACATACGTTTACCAAAACCGCCGCCACCACCGCCGCGACCACGTTTATAAAAGCTTTTAATTGTGATCTATTTTTAACGCAGTACCAGAAATCTGGTGCTGCGTTTTTATTTTAAAAGCACTAGCGTGTTGGCTCTTGGCTCTAAAAATATTATCTTTGCCCATGCAAGAAAAAATCCTCATTCTTGACTTTGGCTCTCAGTTTACACAACTCATAGCACGCCGTGTCAGGGAACTCAATATCTACTGTGAGATCCACCCGTTCAATAATTTTCCAGAAGTTGACAGTACTGTAAAAGGTATCATCCTTTCGGGTAGTCCATATTCAGTTCGTCAGGAAGATGCTCCGCATTTCGAATTCGCCAAGCACCACACCAATCTGCCTATTTTAGGCGTTTGTTACGGTGCGCAATACGTTGCCCATTTCAACGGTGGCGAAGTAATGGCATCAAACACCCGCGAGTACGGCCGCGCTAATTTGCATTACATCAACCAAAGTAATCCTTTGTTTAAAGATGTACCGGGTAATTCGCAGGTATGGATGTCGCATGCGGACACCATTAAACGCATTGCCGGTAACTTCGAGATCATTGCCAGTACAGATAATGTTGAGGTTGCTGCTTACCAGATCAAGGGTACGCAAACTTACGGTATTCAGTTCCACCCCGAGGTTACCCATAGTATTGATGGCAAGCAGCTGCTGCAAAACTTCCTGGTAGATATTTGCGGTTGCGCACAGGATTGGACACCGGATTCTTTCGTGGAAACCACCATTGCAGCTTTGAAAGAAAAGCTTGGTGATGATAAAGTAGTATTAGGATTATCGGGCGGGGTAGATTCGTCGGTTGCGGCTGTGTTGTTACACCACGCAATCGGTAAAAACCTGCACTGTATTTTTGTTGATAACGGCCTGCTGCGTAAAGACGAATTTGAGTCGGTACTCGAATCGTACAAACACATGGGCTTAAATATAAAAGGTGTTGACGCTAAGCAACGTTTCTACGATGCGCTGAACGGTTTATCAGATCCGGAGAAAAAACGTAAAGCCATTGGCCGTGTGTTTATCGAGGTATTTGATGATGAGGCACACCAGGTACAAGATGTAAAATGGTTAGGGCAGGGTACTATCTATCCCGACGTAATCGAGTCGGTATCTGTTAAAGGACCTTCAGCAACCATCAAATCGCACCATAACGTAGGCGGTTTGCCAGACTTCATGAAGCTGAAAGTGGTTGAGCCGCTAAACACTTTGTTTAAAGACGAAGTACGTAAAGTAGGTAAAGCTTTAGGCATCGATGATAATATTTTAGGGCGCCACCCTTTCCCGGGTCCGGGTTTGGCTATCAGGATTTTAGGTGAAATTACTCCAGAGAAGGTTGATATTTTACAACAAGCCGATGCAATTTATATCAACAATTTACGCTCGGCCGGTGTTTATGACAAAGTTTGGCAGGCAGGCGCAATTTACTTGCCTGTGCAGTCGGTAGGGGTAATGGGCGATGAGCGTACTTATGAAAACGTAGTATGCCTGCGCGCAGTAGAATCATTAGACGGTATGACAGCCGACTGGTGCCACTTACCTTACGACCTGCTTGCGAAAATTTCAAACGAAATCATCAATAACGTAAAAGGCATCAACCGGGTAGTATATGACATTAGTTCGAAACCACCGGCTACCATTGAGTGGGAATAAATATAAGTTACTGATATTATCGGTTGTGTTTTGGGCGGCGGCATGTTCGCCTAAAACGCAGCCAATAGTAAATAAGCCACAGCCCTCAGTAACGCCGCCAGCGGCAAAACCTGCCGAAAAACCGGTTGCCACAACACCAGTAAAAGCTGCTAAACCAGCCCCTCAAAAGGTTTCTGGCATCGCTATGCTGTTACCGTTCAATTTGGATAATCTTAATCAGGGCGGTAAGTACAGCAAGGCAGATTTGCAAAAGGCCAACATGGCTGTTGAATACTATCAAGGCTTTAAGCTTGCGCTTGATTCATTAACGTCCAACGGATACAATTATCGTCTGCAGTTGCTTGATTCTAAGGATCAGCCTGCGGAAGCGCGTAACCTGTCACTCAATCCCAAACTGTATAATAACGATCTGATTGTTGGGCCTATTTTCCCGGATGGCATCAAAGCGTTCAATAGCACAAATACCGGCATCACTAAAAAGCCTGTACTATCGCCATTGTCGCCGGCATCACCAAGTGGTTTCCACAGTCCATTGCTGATTACCGCTATTCCACCATTGGATTATCATGCCAAACGTGCTGCGCAATATGTTTACGAGCGCTTAAAGGCAAAAAAGGTATTTGTGTTAAAATCGGGTTTTTCGGTTGACAATAACTACCTCACGCCGTTTAAACAGCAATTGGATAGTTTGAGCAAGCAACATGTGAAGCTAATTCCGCTAACTGTGGTTAGGGGTGATTTGAAGCCTTTGCTACCACAGCTTTCTAAAACAGAAGATAACGTTTTTGTGCTACCATCAACCAACCAGGCATTTCTACAAGTAACCTTGCGTGCATTAGATACGCTGGCTAAAGCTTACCCGGTAGTATTAATTGGCCACCCAAGCTGGGAGAAGCTAACCTTTTTACGGGCAGATGCGTTACAAAGGTTAAAAACGGTGATCACGTCGTCAGACCATGTGAATTACAAATCGGGCAGTATGATTGGGTTTATCAAGGCCTATCGTAAAGCTTATCATTTAGAGCCTAGCGAATTTTCGATCAAAGGATTTGATGAAGGATTCTACTTTGGCGAGCTTCTGGCGCAATCTGAAACCGGAACTTTAAAGCCCGAAACACTTGATTTTGAGGGTTTGCATAACAAGTTTCACTTTGTTAAAAAACCAACAACAGGCTGGGTAAACACCCATGTTTATATATTGAAATACACTAACTTTGAGTTAAAAGCGATAGAATGAAGGCACTGAATCAGCTCAAAACATTTCAACGAATTTTAGCTGAATATCCGGCTGATGTGCCATTAAGTAAGTTTCTACCCGGTTTTTTCAGGCAGAACAAACAGATGGGTTCTACTGATAGAAAAGTTGCCAGCAGGCTTATTTACAATTACTTTCGATTAGGGAGGGCGCTTGCAGATCAACTGCCGGAAGACCGTTTGATGGTTGCCGAGTTTTTATGTAATAACCAGCTTAACTCATTCATTCAGCACTTTAAACCCGACTGGGCTGCCTGCATTGGTTTTTCGCTCGACGAAAAACTGAACATTGTTAAAGCCACCTACCCGGATTTTAAATTGGAAGAAGTTTACCCCTGGACGGATAAGCTTTCGGCGGGTATAGACAAACAAGCCTTTCTTAAATCATTCTTCATTCAGCCCGATCTGTTTATCCGTATACGGAAAGGCTTTGAGCAGCAGGTAAAAACCGAACTAAAAAATGCTGAGGTAGCGTTTAAGGACGAAGGCAATGGCTGCCTGGCCTTACCTAATGGTACCCGGCTCGAAAATATATTCCCCAAGCAACATTTGTTTGAGGTGCAGGATAGATCGTCGCAACAAACGGCTCAATTCTTTCAGCCCGAGAAATGGGGGCATTGGTGGGATGCCTGTGCTGCATCGGGCGGAAAATCTTTATTGTTATACGAGATAGAACCTACTGTTAAACTGGTGGTTTCAGACATTCGCGAAACCATATTGGCCAACCTCGATGAGCGTTTTGAGCAGGCAGGTATCCGCAAGTATCAGAAAAAACTGGTAGACCTTACCGGTAACGTGGATCCCGAAATGCACGATTATGAGTTTGACGGGATCATCCTCGACGCACCTTGCAGTGGCTCGGGCACCTGGGGCCGAACGCCGGAGATGATCAGCCAGTTTGAAACCTACCGGATGGAATTTTTTCAGAAGCTACAGAAAAGCATTACGCCCAACGTAACCAAGTACCTTAAAGAAGGTAAGCCACTAATCTACATTACCTGCTCAGCTTTTAAAACCGAAAACGAGGAAGTAGTTGACTACCTGGTAAAAAACCTGAATTTAACGCTGGAAAAACAAGAGGTTATTAGAGGCTATACCCACAAGGCCGATACCATGTTTGCTGCCCGTTTAATTCAAAATCCACGCCCGGTAATCCAGGAAGAACCAATCCCCTGGGATCCGAACGTGGAACTGAGGTAGGGGTTATTTTATATTGAAGTGGATAACCTTATTGCCACTTATACCGTATCCGGAAGTGCCATTACCGAGGAAACTAACCGCCTGCACATTTCCGAAATCTTTAATATCAGAAGAGCCAGTCCAGGTATCGCCGCCATCTGAAGTTGCATACATAGCAGCATAAGAATAACCAAAATCTCCTCCCGAATAATTACCCACGCCCAACGCCAGGCCCTTTTTAGCATTTACAAAATATATGGAGAACATGTTGGTGGGTGCATTATTAAGCATAGTCCAGGTTGTTCCATTATCGGTAGATTTGATGATCTTCCTCTGCCCCGCTACATAAATACTGCCATTTGTAGGTACTACCGCATAATAACCCTGATCAAACTGCGTACTGATCACTTGCCAGGTATTACCACCATCAGTTGTTTGGGCTATCTTATCAAACAGGGCAACGGCAAAACCATTTTTAGCATCGGCAAAGCGTACCTGCGTCAGTAAACCGCCAATATCGCCTAAATCATACTCGCTCCAGCTATCGCCGCCGTTGGTTGTTTTTAAAATTCGTGTACCGTTTGTACAGTAACCGGTAGATGGGTTTACAAACCATACAGAGGTAACCTCCAAAGGCTTAGATGGAGTGTAAACTTTAGTCCAGCTTTTGCCGCCATTAGTAGTGCGCAATATGAATCCGCCCGGAGGCACACAACCCGTACCCGAGCACGAGTTTTGTCCACCAACCGCAAAGCCGGTGCTGCTGCTGGTAAAAAACAGTCCAGAGATGGAGTAATTAACATTGGAGGTTAAGTTATCCCAGCTCTGACCGCCGTTAGTAGTTTTGTAGATTCCGCCGCCAATGCCGCCAACAAAGCCCGTTTCATTATCGATAAAGTACACTGATCTTAAGTTTTCGGGGAGCGTAGCCGGCAGCACGGTATAAGCGTCTGTGAGATTAATAACGGCATCTTTGCCACATGACGAAAATGTGCAGATAGCCAAAAGAGTTAATAATTTTAGATATGGTTTCATGGTTTAATTGCCTGGTTATTAGGTAATACGAAGCAATTAAACCATGTGATACATCTATATCTAAAAAAATTAATACCCGTCGCCGTCGAGCAGATTGCCGAGGCCGCCTAATATGCTGCCTTCTTCGCGGCGAGGGCCGGTGGCGTAACCTAATATCCGACTAGCCAATCTGCTAACCGGAAGTGTTTGGATCCATACTTTACCCGGGCCACGTAGCGTAGCAAAGAAAAAGCCTTCGCCGCCAAACAGTTTGTTGCGGATGCCACCTATAAATTGGATGTCGAAATCGACACCTAAAGTGTACCCTACCAAACAGCCGGTATCAATCTTAATAATCTCGCCCGGTTGCAAGGTGCGTTCAAAAACGTGACCGCCAGCGTGCATAAACGCCATACCATCACCCTCTAAGCGTTCCATAATAAAGCCTTCGCCACCAAATAAACCGGTTCCGAGCTTACGTTGAAATTCGATGTTGATGGATACGCCTTTAGCCGCGGCTAAAAAAGCATCTTTCTGGCAGACTACGGCGTTGCCCAATTGCGCCAGATCTAACGGAATGATTTTACCCGGGTAAGGCGAAGCAAAGCTTACACGCTTTTTACCTGCACCAACGTTGGTAAAGGCCGTCATAAACAGACTTTCGCCCACTAAAAGGCGTTTGCCAGCGCTAAATAGCTTACCCATTAAACCACCGCCGCCTTGTTGTGCGCTGCCATCGCCAAAAATAGTTTGCATCTGTATACCTTCGTCCATCATCATAAAAGCGCCAGATTCTGCTACGGCAGTTTCATTTGGGTCGAGCTCTATTTCTACATATTGCATTTCTTCGCCAAAAATGCGATAGTCTATTTCGTGGTTCCTTAACATAAAAACGTTTTTATATTTTAACTCACAATGTTGGCTGAAGTTACAAAAAGCGGTAAAAATTTATTGGGCGAGCTCCGCAGCAGATTTAGGAGTTATCCGGCTATTTCTTTAGCTCCTGAACCAGCCTTTTGAGTTCGTGATTGAGAATCTTTTCAATCTCCAGCTGTTTTTGGGACAGTTCTGCCTGGAGTTTTCTCAGTGTTTCTAAAACGGGCAGGTGGCTATCTTCCGCGGCTTTGCGGCGTAATGCGGCTTCCTGACTTCTTATTTTAGCGACCAGCCGCGCTTCTTGCATTCGACAATGGAACAGAGACTGCATAATAAATCGTTTTTTGACCGGCAAACAATAGTATTAAAACGTAAGGTTGTTGAATTATGTTTTTTTCTTCAAAAGAAATTTTGAGATCGGATATTCGCGCCGACGCTATTTTATTATTTTCACCCCATGAAAAAGCCACTGCTTATTATTACCGCCACCATTATATTATTTGCAACAGCATGTTTAAATGGCCTTAAAACGGAGCAAATACTAGGCCGTTGGAAGTATATTAAAGTAGGTGTGCCAAACAGTAGCCCGCCAGATACGGTAACTACCGCCGAGTTGGAAGAGAACAAGCCTTTCATCGATTTTAAATCAGATGGCAATTTCAGTATTACCTGGGGTGGCAAGATATTATCGCACGGAACCTACAAGCTATCAGGCAAAAATATCAATGTGCACGAGGTTCTTCCCGAAGGCCAAAGCCGCGACTTCCCTTTCTTTGTTTCTGAGATAACAGACAAGCAAATCACTTTCGAAACCACAGTACAAGGGGGCTCGAGGGTAACAGCGGTGAGAGAATAGCTCGCAAATAAGGTTAATATCCAGTATTTATTGGTTAACAAACCATACATAACTGTTACGATCGGCGGTTAAGTAATTAGCGGGATTTTACTACTTTAGCCACAGCGCTGTACCAATAACCGCGCGTATACCATTTAACCTGTAATTTAATCAATGGCTTTACTGACCATCCTGCTGTGCATTATCCTGCTTGTGCTTTTAGTGAGCTGGGCTAAAGTTACCCCTTTTTTGGCTTTATTAATTGTATCGGTTATTACAGGCTTGCTGCTGGGCATCCCACTGGATAAAGTGAGTGCTTCGGTGCAAAAGGGTATGGGCGATACCATGGGGTCGCTATTGATTATTATTTGCCTCGGCGCTATGCTTGGTAAGTTAATCGCCAGTAGTGGGGCCGCACAGAAGATTGCCACTGTATTAGTGAAGACTGGTGGCGAGAAGAACATTCAGTGGGCATTAGTGCTGGCGGGTTTTGTGGTGGGCATTCCGCTGTTTTATGGCATTGGCTTTGTTTTGGTAGTGCCGCTTATATTTTCTATCGCTTATAAATATAAGATCAACGCAGTTTATATTGGCTTACCTATGCTGGCGGCTTTGTCGGTTACACATGGCTTTTTGCCGCCGCATCCTTCGCCAACGGCGCTGGTAAAACAGTTTCATGCCGATATGGGGATGACGCTTATTTACGGACTTATTATCGGTATCCCTACTATTATCCTGGCCGGTCCGCTGTATGCAAGAACTTTAAAGGGCATTAAGTCTGAGCCATTGGAAACCTTCCGTGCGCCAGAAATGGATGCTGCTGATATGCCTAATACCTTCAACAGTTTTTTTACAGCACTGTTGCCCGTTATTATGTTGATGCTGGCTGCGCTTTACCCTCGTCTTAATGTTCAGGATGCATCAGTGAATAGAGCAGTGGCTTTTGTAAGCGATCCGGCAATTGTAATGCTTATAGCATTAATATTCGGCACGTTTACGCTTGGAATCGGTCAGGGTAAAAAAATGACTGCTTTAAGTAATATTTATGTAGATGCGCTAAAAGATATTGCGGTTATTCTGCTGATCATTGCGGCCTCGGGTGCTTTTAAACAAGTGTTGATAGACAGCGGCGTGAGCACACAAATTGCCGACCAGATCCAAACACTTAATATTCCGCCCTTGGTGATGGGATGGCTTATTGCAGCTATTATCCGCATCAGCTTAGGCTCGAGTACGGTCGCGGGGCTAACAGCCGCCGCCATTGTAGCACCTATGATTGGCCAATACCACGTAAACCCCAACCTCATGGTATTGTCCATAGGAGCAGGCAGTCTGGTGCTTTCTCACGTAAACGACTCAGGCTTCTGGCTTTTTAAAGAATACTTCAACCTCAGTATCAAAGACACCCTACGCTCGTGGACTATGATGGAAACGTTGGTGGCTGTGATTGGGTTAGTTGGGGTGATGGTGTTAAATGTGGTTGTGAAGTAGGTGATTTTGAATCTCGGATGTTAGATATAAATAACATGAATAAGGCGCTAACGTTAACCTTTTTATTTCTCTTTTCTTTCGTCCAAGCTCAGAACTATTACTATTCGTCAACTCCTGAACGAAACCGGGTTATACGTCTGATTACTTCTTTGCCTGAAATTGTTGATGAAAAGAAAAGTTTCGAACAGCATCATATTCGTATGGCGGCTTATATTGATCATGTACCGACTAAGAATCAAAAATATTACTATGTTACAATTGCCGAAGATCAACACGATCGATTAATGCCTCATCAAACTTTTTTGGTGAATCCGAAAACTAATGAGATTAATTACTGGGATATATTAAATGACAAAATTGTCCCTTTGAAAATATGGCGTAAGCATCATTATAAAGATCAATGAATGTCTTATTTGTTAGCGCACAGTATTGTGTCGCATGTTTAGCTTAGTGTAATTTGCAACAGCCTAAATAATTATTTATCAAGCTCGTCTTATTTTGCCCGAAACTATTACTCTGGACGCTTCCTGTATCGTAAATGTGTTCCCAACTATTAAAACGTCTTCAAAGTAAGATGGTTCAATAAAGCTGACGCTAATTATAAATTTTCCTCGTTGATTGCCCCAATCAAAAGAGTCTATTCTTCCCGACATACATTTACCGCTTATACAAAAAAGAATAACCCTGCCCAGCCAGTCCTCATCGTCATTTAAAAATATTTCGCCTATCATATTCAGCCTACTAACTTGCCCTCTTCCCCTGCAACAACATGTCCATCGCATGATCCAACGACCCTGCAGGTATCACTTCGCCTGAGTTGACAAAGAAGATCTCGTCAGCATTTTCGATAGTATTTAAACGGTGTGCTATAATTACACGTGTGGTGGTAGCCGGTAGGTTATTTAATATGTCGCTTAGTAGCTTTTCTGTAATGGTGTCAATGTTTGCTGTAGCTTCATCAAGAATCAACAGTTGAGGGTTGCGCAATACGGCGCGCATAAAGGCAATCAACTGCTTTTGGCCCAGGCTGATGCTATCGCCTCCGGAAGATACTGGTGTTTCCAGACCGTTTTCAAAAATGGCCAATAAACTGCCCAGGTTGGCATCGAGGATTACTTTTTCCAATTGATCGTTGGTGTAATCTTTATACTGCTCGTTACCGTAAAGGATATTGTCTTTCACAGTACCAGTAAACAGAAAAGGCTCTTGTAAAATAAAGCCGATCTTTTGGCTGCGCTCTTCGGGCGTATAAGTGCGGATGTCTTTGCCATCTAACAATACAATCCCTTTCGATGGGTCATATAACCTTGCAATCAACGACGCCGTAGTCGTTTTGCCGCCACCGGTTGGGCCAACCAATGCATACGTTTTACCTTGCTCCAGTTTAAAGCTAATGTTGTGCAGTATCTCGCGGCTCTCGTCATACCCGAAGTGTACATTTCTGAATTCTAACAGCGCGGCCGATGGTTCAGTGATGCCGGTTGCCAGCAAAGGCAAATCTGTTTCGAGGGAAAGAATCTGCGAGATTCTATCCCAGCCTGCCATAGCGGTCTGGAAATTGGTCCACAAGGCGGCTAGTTGTCTCAGTGGGTTATAAAAGTTGTTGGCATAAGACAAGTAACTCACCAATAAACCGATAGAGAATTGGCCTATGCTGATCAGATAGATACCAAAGGTCAACACAATCAGTTGTGCAATGCTTGCAAACAGGCCGTAAATAGGCACAAAAACGTTGTTGGCTAAACCTGCGCTAATGGCGGTTTTGTAATTCTGGGTATTCGCTATATCAAAACGCTTCCGGAAATAATCGCGACGGTTAAAGGCTATGATCACCTTAAAATTGTTAAGGCTTTCCTGTATCTCGGCACTCATGCCACCAACGCTTTTAAGGTTGAGGGCGTTGGTTCTTTTTATCCAGGGGGATAATACCAAGGTCAGAAATAAGATCACAATAGCCGGCACCAACGTTGCCGCACCGAGCTCGAGTTTAATTACCATTAAAAATACACCCGCGCCAATCATAATAGAGATGTTGCCGATAAACTGCATTAATGATTGTGAGAAAAATTGGTTGAGCTTATCAGTATCGTTATTCACGCGCGATATCAGGTCGCCGGCTTTGTTTTGGTTAAAGAAGCCGACCGGCAATTGCTGCAGTTTATTAAAGATCGAGTTTCGTAGGGTAAACAACATACGCTGCCCAACGCCACCCATTAGTTTGGTTTGCGAAAAGCTGGTTCCCAACGCCACCAGGTACATACAAAACAGGATGATGGCGTTATGGATAACCCCGCTGTAATCTTTCTTGGTTACATACTCATCAATAGTATGGCCAATAACCAAGGGCCCCAATAAGTTTAGGGTTGAGTTAATTAGTATGGCGAACACCGCGATAATCAGCGTCCGTTTTTCGTGAGCTATGAGTTGAAGCAGTTTTTTGAGCCCGGCAAAAGTTGATGTTTTTTGCTGCTCTTTGCTTATTTTGTTAAGATCGTAATTCATGATTGTAAGAGCAGTAAATTAGTGGGTAATACCTTGTTCGTAATTGCTGGTACTTTGCTGCGAGTTAAAGATCTGCACATAATCGGGACTTGTTTTCATCAGGTCGTCGTGCAAACCGCTGGCTACGATTTCACCCTGCATCAACAGAATAATTTGATTGTAATGTTCAACAGAGGCTATTTTCTGAGTAACTGATATCAGCGTTAAACCCGGGTAGTTTTTCTGAATATTAGTGAGGATTTTTTTCTCGGTGTTGTTATCAACACGGGCCGTAAAATCGTCTAATAACAAAATCTTTGGGTTAACCGCCAAAGCCCTTGCCAGCATAATACGTTGCTTTTGCCCACCCGAAAGACTCGATCCGCGTTCAGAAACAACGGTATTCAGACCATCAGGAAGGCCATTTATAAAATCCTTTAGTTCAGCTGTCTCAATTGCTTTCTCTAATGATTCGTCGGTTACGGTGTCACTAAAGGCGATGTTTTCCCTGATACTCATATTAAAGATGATGCTATCCTGAAACACAAACCCAACCTGGCTATGGAAAGATTCGCTATCGTAAGCCGCAATCGGCTTGCCATCAAATAAAATGGTGCCCTCCGTTGGATTAAGTAATCCTGTGAGCAAATAGAGCAACTGTGTTTTACCTGCAGCAGTTGGGCCGATGATGGCAATTTTTGAACCCGCGGTCACAGAAAATGAAACATCTTTTAGGGCAGGCTTTTGTCCGTAGGTTACAGATACATGGCTAACCGCGACATCGCCGCGTAACGTTTCTTTAAGGTCCCCGGTTGCCGCCAAATCTGCTGCGGTCAAAACAACATTGATCCGTTGAAATGACGCCGTAGCCTGGGCTATCAGGTTGCTCATAAAGCCTATAACAAAAATAGGGAAGATGATGAGCGACAAGTAACTGTTAAACGCTGCGAAACTACCCAAGGTCATGTTGCCGGTAATCACAAAATGCCCGCCCATTACCAAAATAGTTAGGGCCGCCATGTTGGCTGTAAAGGTTACAATAGGTATTAGCCCTGCAAAGAAGCCTAAGATTCTTAGCCCGTAATCTTTGGCCTGGGTATTGGCCTCGATAAATTTGCTGTACTCCAGTTGCTGCGAGTTAACTACGCGAATGAGCGCCGAACCCAGAATGCTTTCGTTAATTACCTTATTCAGCTGGTCGATAACGCCACGGCTTTTTATAAACAACGCACGCACATTTTTCAGCACATAAAAAAACGTGCCGCCAATAATGGGGATAATGGCAATTACTGCAAGGCCGAGTTTCCAGTTGATGGTTAACAGTAATATGCTACCACCTATAATAATAAAGAGTGATGATACGATCGAAACTAATGCCTGCGAAACAAACAGCTTAATAGAATCTACATCGGCGGTTAAATTGGTAAGCAGTTTGGAGGGGTTAGCCTGCTCAATAAATGCATGGCTTTGGCGCGATATCTTGTCAGAAAGCCGCCTGCGCAGATCGCGCGCTACGCGTTCTGAGGCATAGGTTTGTATAATGGTTTGCAGGTAGCCGAAAATGAAGATAAGCAACACTGCTATCCCGAACTTTTTAATGATGTCGGCAAATACAAAATGTTGTTTACCATAATCGTCAATACCACTGGCTATTATCTTGGGCAACCAAAGGTTGATGCCGTTGCTTAACAAGGCAAATAGCAAAAGCATAGCTACCAGCCCCATATAGGGTTTCAGCAGACTGAACACACCGGGTGGTTTGCTTTTGGGTTTAGGGGTATTGGTTTGCATTGTGCTTAGTTTAATTACCTATTTGATGTATTAAAGTAGACGATTAGGCTGGTAAAAGATTTTACGCTTTTCAAAAATAAGATATGAAGCGGTATCGGTAGTAATTATTTTATTGAAAATGAGGATATACTTATTCACTATTCACAAAGTGGAGATACGGCAGGCGGCTAAACCCAGGCAATCCTTTACGTTCACAAAGGTGTCATCAATTGTAACTTTGCTAAAAATATTAACAAAACAACTATCTTTAACCTGTTATATCAGTCTCCCCAAAGTTTATAGTTTTTAATCATGGCAACAGAAGTTAAGTGTCCGAGTTGTGGTCATCCCTTCCCGATTGAGGAAGTGATAGCCGAGGAATATAAGAAAGACCTTCAAGTAAAAATGAAGGAATATACGAGACAAAAGGAAGAAGATTACCGTAAAAAAGAGTTGGAGTTTAACCAACGCCAACAGGAGCAGCAACTGAAATTCGATCAGCGTTTAACCGAAGAAAAGAAACAGTTGCAATTGATGTTGGAAGAAAATCTGCGCCGCACTATTGCTGCCGACTTCGAAAACCAACTGCAATTGTTGCAGACCAACGCAAAGGATACCGAAGAGAAGCTAAAAGCAAGCCGCCAAAAAGAACTTGAGTTTTTGCAGAAAGAGCAAGCCTTAAAACATAAGGAAGAAGAAATGCAATTGGAACTACAGCGCAAGTTGCAGGAACAACGTGAAGGCCTTGCCGAGCAGATCCGTAAACAGGAAGCGGATAAACATGCCCTTAAAGATACCGAGGCTCAGTTGCGTATGAAGGAGTTGGAGATGCAATTAGAAGCTCAAAAGAAGCTGGCCGAAGAAATGAAACGCAAAGCCGAACAAGGCTCAATGCAACTACAGGGCGAGGCACAGGAGTTGGTATTGGAGGAGCTTTTACGCAGTCATTTTCCATTCGATATGATAGGGGAGGTGGGCAAAGGTGTTCGGGGAGCCGACTGTATCCAAACCGTGCGCAACCAATTTGGGCAAGAGTGCGGCCGCATTATATACGAAAGCAAGCGCACTAAAGAATTTGGCGGCGACTGGATAGAAAAACTTAAAAAAGATATGCGCAACACCGGCGCAGATGTAGCCGTAATTGTAACCCAGTGTTATCCAAAAGATATGGACTGTTTTGGCGAAAAAGACGGTGTATGGATCTGCTCTTTCGACGAAGTGAAACCGGTAGCCTATATTCTGCGCGATGGTGTTATCAAAGCATCAGCACTAATGAAGTCGCAGGAGAACAAAGGTGATAAGATGCATCTGCTTTACGATTTCCTTACCAGTAATGAGTTTTCGGAACAATGGAAAGCGATTCGCGAGGGCTTTATGAGCATGCGTATGTCTATCCTCAAAGAACGCGAAGCCATGGAAAAATTGTGGAAGAGCCGTGAAAAACAGTTAGAAAAAGTACTATTAAGTGCGGCCCACATCAAAGGTTCTATAGAAGGCATTGCCGGGAGCGACAATATCCAACTCAGCCTTACAGATGATGAGGATGTGATGATGATAGATTGATAACGGTTTTACGAAGCAGGCTTTACATAGTACGTTTTTGATATTTATAAACAAAGCCCCTTGCATTTAAATGCAAGGGGCTTTGTTTATGGGGAATTAAAAATATGATGGAATTCGGCATCAACAAAAAATGGGCTGCCCGAACCGGGCAACCCATTACTGTTAACTATTAACTGATATAAAGAACGAAATGATTTGGTCGGTTAAAACTTATCAAAGAAAAGTTTGGTCGAAACCAAGTTTCCTCCGATTGCTGTACCCGCCGCCTTCACATTAGGGCCGTTAACATTTCCTTCCTGTACCGCGTAAGTAATACGTACCGGGAAAACAGATAATGCTGTGCTCGGTGCAACCAAAGCAGGGTAATCTAATCTGCGTTGTTCAATCCAGGCATCCCATCCACGGTTGTATAATGCAATCCATTTTTGTGTGCCGATTTTTTGTTTGTAAGTACCTGCTGCGGTAGCATAGGCAATGGCTGGTTGCGCCAGGTAAGTTGCAGCCTGGGCAGCTGTACCACCCCATTTTTCTACTGATGCTGTAACACCATTATTGTAGTGACCAGCTGCAGTACCGCCAACATTATAACCTCTTTCTACAGCTTCAGCTAAAGTAAACTCGGTTTCAGCATAATCAAGTAACACACCTGGGAAATCAGGCGCTGTGATAGCCACAGCTGGTTTTGAGAATGTAGCGTAGTTAGAGCTTGCGCCTGGAGCACCACCACTATAACCGCCTGCAGCATCTGTAGTGAAGTACAGAGATATACGTGGATCTGCGTTAGCTTTTAAATTGTTGATCAAAGTTGTACAAGCCACAAAGTCTTTACGACCGCTTTGTACCAGGTCAACCCAAATTGGGTTGGTATTTGGCGGCGCGCTCAAGTAACCAAATGTTGCGTTGTCATCGTTTGATGTGAATACACCTGTTGCAACTGCAGATTCAACAGCAGCTTTAGCAGTAGTATTGTCAGCATCAGATAGGGTAATACCCATTTTAAGTTTAAGCGTAGCCGCGAACTTTTTCCATGAAGCAGCATCGCCACCGTAGATGATATCAGCAGCACCTAAGCTACCGCTACCAGAACCTAAAGCAGTGATATCTGCATCAAGGCGGGTTAACAAGCTTTTGTAGGTTGTAAGTGCGTCATCATAAACTGGGAACAAGTTATCAGGGTTTAAGGCCTGAGTATATGGTACGTTACCAAAGGTGGTTAATAAATAGTAGTATGAGTATACTTCTAATATATCAATCTGTGCATTGTTAACTTTTAAAGTTGTTGCATCAGTACCTTCTTTAGCACCTAATGTTTTAGCTTGCTCAAGGTTTTCCAATACGTCACGGTAAAACGCGTTCCACATACCGTCAGGGATAGTTCTTGACGAAATGTTGTAGTTAGACTCATCAGTATAAGTCGTTTCCTGCCATTGTTGCTCAACTAACCTGAAGATATTCAAGTTAACGTTAGACGAGGTCACGGTGTTAACAAGCACTCTTTCCGCGTTAGTGTACTCTGCCGCGGCTGGTACCGTGGTAGGGTTCTTAGGGTTTGTGTTAATGCTCGTAAGGTCTTTTGTGCACGCCGACGTTAGTAAGATAGCTGGCAGTGCTGCATATATAAATTTTTTCATACCTCTAATTTTCTTAGAATTTAACTCTTAAATTAAGTAAAAATGTTCTGGCCGTAGGGATAGAACCACTTTGGTAGCCTTGCAAGTTACCTGCTGATAAAGTTTCTTCAGGATCTGCATAAGGCAGGTTTTTGTGGATGATCCACAGGTTGTGGCCGTTTAATGAAACGTCTACGCCTTTAACAGGGCCCCATTTGCTGATCCAGCTTTGTGGGAATGAATAAGCTAAAGATGCTTCTCTTAATTTAACATAGCTTGCATCATAAACAAACGCTGCGTTAGGGTTGTAAACGTAACCGTAAGAACCATAGTTTACGTTGCTTACACGGGTAGTGTTAGTGCTGCCATCAGCTTTAACACCTGGCATAATAATACCACCACCGGTAGCAATTGAGTTTCTTGATGGGTTGCCCAAGTCGTTTAAGCCAGCAGTTTCAGGATATAAACCTGTTGCTAAACCGTAGTACATATCCAGTGAGAATACGTCACCACCTTTTCTAACATCAACTAAGAAGCTTAAGCTTAAGTTTTTGTATTTGAATGTGTTGCCGATACCACCAATCCAATCTGGGTTGTAGTTACCAATAATGTTGTTAGGGCCGGTCATTAAATAACGTCCGTTAGCGCCAACAGTTTTTTGGCCGTTAGTGTAAACGAAGTCAGATCCTCTGATAGTTCCAAGTGGCTCGCCTAAAGCAGCGTTAAGTGAAACACCACCTTGGTATGTAGCTAAAACTAAGTTTTGAGCAGGCGTACCAGTTGCATCGTTGTAAGTTTCAGTCAGTTTGTTTCTGTTACGGGTGTAGTTAACATTCATAGTCCAAGAGAAATCTTGTGTTTTGATTGGTACACCTGTTAATGCTACCTCGATACCTTTGTTTTGTACTGTACCAGCATTTCTGTAAGCATACTGGAAACCGGTTGCTGTTGATGTAGGTACAGCAATTAACTGGTCAACAGTTTTGGTTACATAATAAGTACCATCAAAACCTAAACGGTTGTTAAAGAATTGTAACTCTAAACCACCTTCAATACTGCGTGTACGCTCTGGTTTAAGAATAGGAGTGTTTTTAGTAGTTGATACTGTTGTTTGAGGAACAGAACCGAATGGTGTACCTAAGTTATAAGTATCTTGCAAGCTATATGCTGATGCATCGTTACCTACTTCTGCATAGTTGGCACGTAATTTACCGTAAGTTAACCAGCTATATTGTTTCAATAAATTAGAGAAAATGAAACCACCGGCAACTGAAGGGTAGTAATAAGCATTGCTGCCATTAGGCAAAGTTGATGATACGTCGCGACGTAATGTTCCGTCTAAGTTGATCAGGTTTTTCCAGGTAAAGGTAGCCTCACCGTAAATACCGTCAACTTCTCTGCGTTGGTCAACCTCGCTTGGTGCAAGTGGAGTGTTTGCAGAGTTAGATAATGCGTAGATACCTGGTACAACTAAACCACCGTTAGTAGCAGCAGAGATAGTTTGGTAACGTTGTTTACGAACGTTGGTACCTAAAACCGCTTTAAAGTTTAAATCCTGTGTAATGTTTTTATCTACGTTTGCAATGAAATCGAAGTTAGTTTCATTCCAACCAAGGTTTCTTCTGGTATAGCCAGAAACACCGATTGTGCCAACAGCACGTCTTTCTTCTTGGATTTGGTTCCAGTTATCAACTGTTACGCGGCCTGTGAAGTTTAACCAGCTTGTAGCTTTGTAGTTGGCAAATACGTTACCAAAATAACGGTTACGAGTATCGCTCTCGTAGTTTTGGTAGCGGATAAAGTAAGGGTTATCCCAGTAAATTGGGGTTAAATCTGTTGGATCTGCAAAGTTCCAGGTAGCATTTTTCTTGCCTGAAGCAAAATACTGATCTTTTAACTCCAAAATGTCGTTGTTAACCTGGTACCACTGACGGAATGAGTTTAAAATATCGTCAGACTGGTAACCAGTACCGTAACGACCTAAACCTACAGTGTTGATGTAGCTAATGCTCGCACCGGTAGTTAACTTATTGTTGATGTTGTAAGTGCCTGAGAAATCTACGTTTTGTTTCAACACATTACTGTTTGGCATAATACCGGTTTGGTTATCGCGGGTGTAGCCTAATTTAAATGTACCAGCGTCAGTAGCATTGGTAATGAAGATGCTTTGGTTATTCTGTACCGGATGAGTAAAGAATTTAGAAGGATCATTAGCCGCTGCTACCCATGGAGTTGCTTTATTGTAGTTTGGAGAAGATGGAGTGAAAGCATCCCATTGGTAAACTTTTAAGTTTGGATCGAATTTAGCACCGTATGAAGCATCCTCACTTAATGGATCAACTAAAACACCACCTGGTGTGCTAGCATCTAAAGGAGCAAAAGTTGTTGGGTCACGATACAGGAAGCGGCCGGTTGCATCTTCATAGTAAGCGCCATAACCACCACCATATTCTTTTTGATATTTGGCGAAAGTTGATTTGTCGATTGCACCTGTACCAAAACCAGTGTTGATAGTAATACCAAAGCCTTTTTTAGCTTTTTTAGTGGTGATCAAAATTACACCGTTAGCACCTTGCGAACCGTAAAGAGCAGTTGCAGCAGCACCCTTTAACACAGTTACAGACTCAACGTCATCAGGGTTGATGTCGTTTGCAGGGCTACCAAAGTCGTAACCACCTCCACCACTGCGTTGTCCGCTTTGGTTAATTGAGGCACTGTTCATACCACCGTTGCTAAACGGAACACCATCAATAACGTATAACGCTTGGTTATTACCGTTAATTGATTTTGCACCACGGATAACTACGTTTGTAGAACCGCCTAAGCTGCTTGATTGACGAATTTCGAGACCTGCAACCTTACCAGACAACTCAGATGAGATGTTTGCGCTACGTGTAGCAGACAGGGCGTCGCCTGTTACTACCTGAGCAGCGTAAGATTGTTGGTTACGAGTTCTGGTTAAACCTAATGCACCGGTTACAACAACCTCTCCAAGTTGTTTTGACGATACCTCAAGTTTTGCGTTTGCTACGTTACCCGCTGGAGTTAACTCTAATGGAGCATAACCGATAAACGAGAAAACGAGCGTTGCATTTGCCGGAACGTTAAGTGAATACTTACCGTCTGGGCTGGTTTGGGTTCCGATGTTTGAACCTTTTACTTTAACGGTAACTCCGGGGATTGGGAGACCGTCTTCTTTAGCCGTTACCGTACCTGTCACGGTTCGGTTTTGTGCAGAAACATGTGTTACAAAGCACACAAGAAGGCACAATAAAAAGAGTAAATGTCTTTTCATGTTGTTTCTATAAAGTCAGTTAGTTAGTTAATAAAAAGCTGAATTTATGACCCATAAACGATAAAAGCAACCCCATTCTTCATTATGTGGAAAATGCATTTTGTGTTAACCTAGGTTTAAACATATGTTATTTGAATTATATTTATTTGATAGTCAGCGATTTGAAACGATTATTTGAAATTATTTTTTTGAGAAATAAATATGTCGAATATTTTCAAAATATGACGAATAAGTCAGAATATTGAATGTTCAAATTTCAAACAAAGTCTTGTTATTTTGCAAATTTTATAACAAAGTGCCCCTTATAATGGTGTAAAATCGTGATGTTCTGCCTGGATTTTAAAAAACTTTCGATTTTTTTAACGGGTTTTCATCAGAAAGCTGAGTTTTTGACTCTTAATATGATAAAATATTAAGGCTGAACTTAATTTTCAATTTACGGGAAGCTTCAAATGTGGCGATAGCTTGGTTAACTCTTATTATGCAGTAATCGGTGGTGGGCAATCGATATTTTTAATCCCAATAAAACTAATTTAAAAAAGAAAGCCTCCCTGTTTGGGGGAGGCTTCTTTAATCACAACTCGATCAATAGTTTAATTTAGATAGGGATAAATAATTCTTTTATTAATGGCTGAGTTGCTGTAATAGTTTAGTTAGTTAATGGCAACAATGATACTCATTTTTTATTAACAATGCAATAATAGATAGTTAAAAGTGCTATATTTTATACTAAAAGTGCCAATTATTTGATTTTATTGCTGTTTTCTATCGAATCTTGCCTTTGTTTCTCTATTTTTTCCTGCTCTTTTTGTTTTTTCTTGAAAAATCCTTTCAAAAAGAAGTTGTGTTGGGCAGCTTCGAGGTCATCGTTGAGTTTTACGGAGCTTTGTTGCAATTGTTCGATGGTGTTTTGAACTTTTACTGCCGCTTTGGGATCGTTTAGTAAAACTCCAATGGCATTATCGGTGGTATTTAGCTTATTACTTGCCTTGTTAAGATTGTCGGCAAAATCACTGGCTGTTTTGGTGGTTTGCTGTAATTGATTAACCGCACGTTGAAATTGCTTGAAAACGGTAGTGTCGGTAGCAAACTTAGTAGCCAACCCATCTTTGCTGTTCAACTTAATGCCATACTGATTTAATTGATCGGCCATGCGGGCGGTGCTTGCGGTGGTGCGGTTCAGGTTTTCTACTACAGATTTAAAGCGTAGTGATAATACAGAGTCTGTTAGTAATTGGCCAACCAAACCTTTGCCTGCCACCAAATTACGGCTTAACGCTTTGAAGTCGGTAGTAATAGCCAGTAGGTTGGTGTTGTTTTGCTGTAAAGTCTTCATAATGTCGTCTGTCGACATTTGTGCTTCGGCCTTTAGCCTGTCGCCATCTTCAACAACGGGGGCATTGGGGCTGCCACCATCAATCACTATAATCTTATTGCCGATAAATCCTTCCGAGCTTACCCTTACACCAGCGTTACGGTGAATGTACTGCTGGGCATTTTTATCAATGTTCATGGTTACATATACCTGCGATATGCCCGTAAATGTGATGGATTTGATAGTACCAACCCGCACACCCGAAAACCAGATGTTGTTACCCTTCATCAGTCCATTCACATCGTTAAAAACAGCACTGATGTGTATGCCATCGCTGAAACTCTTGCGCGAGTTGCCGAAAGTAAACACGCCAATAATAAATATAACAAGGCCTACGGCTATAAATATGCCCACCCAAACGGCCTTTCTGTTGTCTGCGTTATCCATTTATTGTGTAAAGTTATAATCGTAAAATGCTTTTACCCGTTCATCATTTGTATCAAATACCTCTTCAAAACTACCCTGGCGCTCAAACTTGCCGTCGAGCAACATTACAATACGGTCGCCGGTTGTTTTGGCGCAGGTAAGATCATGCGTTATTATAATAGCCGAAGCATGATAAAGCTGCTGCACTTCGTTTATCAGTTCGTTAATTTCTATACATGTTATAGGGTCGAGGCCGGCAGTCGGCTCATCATATAATACAATATCGGGTTTTAATATTAAGGTACGTGCAATACCTATACGTTTGCGCTGTCCCCCTGATAGTTCCGATGGCATCTGGTTAATGGTTTGCAACAGGCCAACATTATCCAATACCTCCGCTACCTGTTTGTCAATTTCGCCACGGGTAAGTTTTGGACTATTACGTACCAACGGAAACTCAATGTTCTTACGCACAGTCATACTGTCATAAAGGGCGCTGTTCTGAAATGAAAAACCTACTTTAATACGTAGCTCGCGCAGGTCGTGCCTGTCGAGGTTGTTCATATTCTTCCCCAATACCATTACTTCGCCGCTATCTGCGGTAAGCAAACCTGATATAATTTTAATTAATACCGATTTACCCGTTCCCGAACGGCCAAGCACCACCAGGTTTTCGCCCTGGTAAAGATCAAGATCTACTCCACGAAGCACATGGTTGGTATCAAACGACTTTTTAAGGTCTCTGATGCTGATAACCGTTTGCTGGTAGTCGATATTTGTATTTGGTTTTGCCATATTATCTAAACCACCCCACAATTTGTACAATAACAATTTCTTCTATAAACACCAAAAACATGGCCGTTACCACTGCCGAGTTTGCTGCCTTACCCACACCTTCGGTACCGCGCGATGAGTTATATCCTTTATAACTACCAACTATACCTATGGTAAAGCCAAAGACGATGGATTTAATAAGCGACGCTTCGAAATCCAAAAAGGTCAACGGTTCAAAAACTTGCGTAATAAAGGTGCTGTAACTCGTTCCTTCATTTTGATGTACGTTTAAAAAGCCACCCATAATAGCTACAAAGGCAGCGTAAGTGGATAAGATTGGTACTGTAATGGTTGTAGCTAACACACGAATACATACCAGGTATTTAAAAGGGTTAGTGCCCGATACCTCCATAGCGTCTATCTGCTCGGTTACCCGCATAGATCCCAGTTCGGCGCCAATACTCGATCCAACCCGGCCTGCTGTAATAAGTGCTGTTACTAAAGGAGCAAGCGCGCGCATGATAGCTATAGATACCAATGATGGCAGCCATGATGTTGCCCCAAACTCCGAAAGCGACGGCCTTGACTGTTTGGTAAATATTAAACCCACAATAAAGCCGGTTAGTGTAATCAGCGCAAGCGAGCGCACGCCAACTTCGTAACATTGCCTTAAAAGTTCTTTGCCCTCATAAGGTGGGATAAACGCTTCTTTAAAAAAACGCAAAATAAAGCGAACTACATTATATAAGTCCACAAATGCCTGGCTTAGGCTTTTTAATAATTTGTGCCTTTCTTTAACCGGTACTTCTTCTGCTGTACTATCTGGTATATCCATTAATTATATAGTGCTTTTCGGTTGATGTTAACCATGTGTACTTACAAACACTAAGCGATTGTTGTTTGATGGTTAAGTGTAAATTAAGCAGTTTTTACATTAATATCGACAAACCTAATACTATTAATACTAAGTTTTAATTACCAATTTGTAAAATAATGCCAAATGTTGTAGTCTTATGGTTAAATTTGTATCAACCAATTTTAACTAACAAGAATTTATGACAGGCAATGTGATGCGCGAAATTACGCCGCTTACACCCAGTGATTGTTTTACCATTTTTTCGCGCAAAAAGCAGAAATTTGATTTTCCGCTGCATTACCACGAGGAGTACGAGCTTAATCTGATCATTAATGCCAAGGGGGCCAAACGCGTTGTGGGTGGCCATATCGATGTGATAGATGAGGTTGAATTAGTACTGATAGGACCAAATTTATACCATGCCTGGTTTACTCATCAATGCCAAACGCAGGATATCACCGAGGTAACCATCCAGTTTCATAAGGACCTTTTCGACGATCGCTTTCTGCGCCGTAATCAAATGAACTTTGTGCGTAATATGTTCGAACATTCGCTGCGCGGCATCCTGTTCTCGCCCGAAACGGTGGCCTTGCTTAAAGATCGCATTATCTCGCTCGATAAAAAAAGCGGGTTTCATTCGGTTTTGGAGCTGCTTTCGATACTGCACGACCTTTCTGTTTCGCGTAACTTTAAAACATTGTCGGATCTTAGCTTCTCTAACGACCGTTTTCAATACAACAGCCGCAGGATAGAACGTGTATTTGAATACATGAACAATAACTACAACAAGCAAGTCACCCTGGCCGAAGTTTCTAAACTGGCCAACATGCCTGAGGCTTCGTTTAGCCGTTTTATTAAAAAACGTACCGGAAAAACTTTTATCGATACGCTGAACGAGATCAGGTTAGGTCATGCCTCGCGGATGCTGATAGATACCACCAATACTATAGCCGAAATTGCTTATAAATGCGGCTTTAATAACATCTCTAACTTTAACCGCATATTTAAGCGTAAAAAATTCTGCATCCCTAAAGAGTTTAGGGAAACTTATGCCGGTAACCGGGTATTTATTTAGGTTGAAGATATAATTAACCAATCGATTAAGAATTGTGTACCCGGTTTGGTTAAAAAAGTATTAGTCTGCCTTGGGTTTAATCTATAGTTTTACTTCTGCCAATTAATAGCGGAGTGAGCAGATTTTTATAAATTATCTGCAAACTGTTAAGCCTAATTATCAATGAAACTATCTGCGCTGGATGCTTCTATTATAATCTTATACCTGATATCTACCATATTTATTGGTTTATGGTATCGTAAAAGAGCACTCCAAAACAAAGAAAGCTATATGCTGGGTGGTAAATCGCTGCCCTGGTATAAGCTGGGTCTCAGCGATGCTTCTGATATGTTTGATATCAGCGGTACCATGTGGATGGTGAGCCTCTGCTTCACCTACGGTATGAAGAGTATCTGGATACCCTGGCTGTGGCCGGTATTTAACCAGATATTTTTGATGATGTACCTTTCGCGCTGGTTGCGCCGCTCAAACGCAACTACCGGGGCCGAATGGTTGGAGACCCGCTTTGGCAAAACCGGACCAGGAGTAGGCAACTCACACAAGGTAGTTATCGCATTTGCTTTGCTGGCCTGCCTGGGCTATTTAGCCTACGGTTTTATCGGCCTTGGCAAATTCATCGAAATATTTTTACCCTGGGATTCTGTTAAGGCATATGTACCCTTTACTGTCGCACCGCAGTATGTGGCCCATTTCTACGGTATCATTTTTACGCTGTTTGCTATGTTTTATTCCATTTTGGGTGGCATGCATAGTATTGTGCTGGGCGACGTGATCAAATACTGTATTATGATTGTGGCTTGCGTTTGGGTAGCCATTATTGCGGTTACCCGTTTACACGGGCATACGCTTAACGTGCCCGACGGCTGGTATAGCCCTTTCTTCGGTTGGAAACTCGGCCTTAACTGGACTGGTATCATCAGCGATGTAAACCAGAAGATCAAAGGCGACGGTTATTCGCTGTTTGGTGTGTTTTTTATGATGATCACCTTTAAAGGGATCTTTGCTGCCCTCGCGGGGCCGGCGCCGAACTATGATATGCAAAAGATCCTCTCCACTCGCTCGCCCGAAGAGGCGAGTAAGATGAGCGGCTTCGTAAATGTTATTCTGCTGCCTATCCGTTATTCGTTGGTTATTGGGTTAACTGTGCTGGCCCTGCTTTATTATAACCAAATGAACCTTAAAGATGCCAACGGATCAATGGATTTTGAACGCATTTTGCCTGCGGTTATCAATAACTTTTTACCGGTTGGTTTAGTGGGCTTGTTGCTCACCGGATTGCTGGGTGCTTTTATGGGTACTTTTAGTGGTACGCTTAATGCCGCGCAGGCTTATATCGTAAACGACATCTACCTTAAATATATAAACCCCGCGGCTTCTACTAAAAAGGTGATCTATATGAATTACCTGGTAGGTATTGTAGTGGTGATCATTGGCGTTTCCCTGGGTTTCTTCGCTAAAGATGTAAGCAGCGTTTTGCAATGGATCGTATCTGCACTTTATGGTGGTTATGTAGCATCTAATGTGCTCAAATGGCATTGGTGGCGCTTTAATGCCAACGGATTTTTTTGGGGGATGCTGGCAGGTATTTTAACTGCGCTAGCTTTCTCGTATTTTATAGATGATGCGCATTTGCTGTACTGGTTTCCGCTGCTGTTTGCATTGTCGCTCGCTGGCTCAATTATTGGTACTTACGCCGCGCCGCCTACAGATATGGCGGTTCTGAAATCTTTCTATTCAAACGTGCGGCCCTGGGGTTTCTGGGGGCCGGTTCATGATGCCGTTTTAGCCGATGATCCCAACTTTCAACGTAACAAAAACTTTAAGCTCAATATGTTTAACGTGGTTTTAGGAACCATAGCGCAACTATGCTTTACCATTTTGCCGATGTATCTGGTGCTGATGCAAAAGCTATCCCTGGCCGTTACCGTGGCTATACTGGCGGTGATATGTACTATCCTTAAAAAAACATGGTGGGACAAACTGAGCGATTATTAATTTTATGATGACAGAACAATTTAACCTTCGTTTATCGCAATTAACAAAAGACTGGCAGCAACTGGTTGAAAAGCCTAACGAAAAAGTTGAGCCCGGTAACGGCATCTATCATCGTTATGTTAACCCTGTCATTACAGCAGCACATGCGCCCGTTTTTTGGCGTTACGATATCGATCCCGAAACTAACCCATACTTGATGGAGCGTTTCGGGATTAATGCGGCCTTTAACGCCGGCGCCATGAAATGGAAAGGCAAATACATACTGGCGGTGCGTACCGAAGGCTTGGACCGTAAATCGTTTTTTGCCATTGCAGAAAGCCCGAATGGGGTGGATAATTTCAAATTCTGGAATTACCCGATTAGTTTGCCCGAAAGGGAAGACCCGGATACCAACGTTTATGATATGCGCCTTACTCAGCACGAAGACGGCTGGATCTATGGCCTGTTCTGTACCGAGCGCCGCGACCCAAGCGCTCCCCTGCACGACCAGTCGATGGCTATTGCTGCCTGCGGCATTGCCCGTACACTTGATCTGATCAAATGGGAGCGTTTGCCCGACTTGAAAACATCGTCGCCGCAACAACGCAACGTGGTATTACACCCGGAGTTTGTTGATGGTAAATATGCACTGTACACCCGCCCACAGGATAGCTTTATTAATGCAGGTACCGGGGGCGGCATCGGTTTTGGGCTTACAGACAGTATGGAAAACGCTGTTATAGATGAAGAACGGATCATCGATACCAAACAATATCATACCGTATATGAGGCCAAAAACGGACAAGGCCCTGCGCCCATTAAAACGCCCGAAGGCTGGCTGCACCTTGCTCATGGAGTGCGCAACACAGCTGCCGGATTGCGATATGTTCTCTATATGTTTATGACCGACTTGCACGATCTGACCAAAGTGATTTACAAACCTGCTGGTTATTTTATTGCCCCAGAGGGCGAAGAGCGGGTAGGTGATGTATCTAACGTAATCTTTGCCAACGGTTGGATTTTGGATAGCGATGGTAAGGTGTTTATTTATTATGCTTCATCAGATACTCGCATGCATGTAGCTACCAGTACCATAGCGCAGTTGTTAGATTATGTAAAAAATACCGTGGCAGATGGCCTGCGTTCGGCCACATCTGTAGAAACGCTTTGTGGTATCATCAATAAAAATCTAAATAAATAGCATAGTAATTATTAACCAATGGATGCCAAACAGTCGACCGCGCAATTAGAAATCTATAAAGATGAGTTGAATGCTGAACTAATCCGTATTATGGATTACTGGTCGAGGTATACGGTTGACGACACCTACGGCGGTTTTTATGGAAAAATAGATCAGCATAACCAAGTCGATTTAAAAGCCCCTAAGGGTTCGGTACTCAACGCCCGGATCCTTTGGTCATTTTCGGCAGCCTACAATCAGGATCAAACACCTTATTACCTTGATTTGGCGCAACGTGCTTATGATTACATCTCCAAGTATTTTATAGACCACGAGCACCGTGGCGTTTACTGGACAGTGGATTTTGAAGGCAATCCCCTCGACACCAAAAAGCAGGTGTATGCCACCGCCTTTACCATTTATGGCTTAAGCGAATATTACATAGCCTCGAAAGACGAAAGCGCTAAGCAATTGGCCATGGATCTCTATAAATTATTGGTCGACAAAAGCTTTGACACCGAACAAACAGGCTATTTCGAAGCCTTCACCCGCGATTGGCAGCCTATTGAAGATCTGCGATTGAGCGAGAAGGATGCTAACGAGAAGAAGACCATGAACACCCATTTGCACGTGCTGGAAGCTTATGCCAACTTGTACCGCATATGGCCCGATGGTGGTTTGCTCGAGCAGATTCTCGGGTTACTTTACAATTTTATTGATCATTTTATAGGTCCGTCCAAACATAGCCTCCACCTGTTTTTTGACGAGAACTGGAAACTGCGGTCGGATTTGGTATCCTATGGTCACGATATTGAAGCCGCCTGGCTGGTATTGCGTGCTGCCGAAATTATAGATGATGAACTACTGATAGCCCAACTGAGACCCATTGCGGTTGATATTGCACACGCCACCCTAAATGGATTAGATAAAGACGGCGGTATGTGGTATGAATATGAACCAGCCTCCAAACGCCTTATCAGCGAAAAGCATTGGTGGGTACAGGCCGAAGCCATGATCGGCTATTTTAATGCCTGGCAAATATCGGGCGATGATAATTTTAAGACGCTTTCGCTCAAAAACTGGGATTTTGTAAAAAACAAGATTTTAGACCAACACAACGGTGAGTGGCATTGGGGAGTTAACCAGCACGGGCAAATAATGCCAAACGAAGATAAAGCCGGCCTTTGGAAATGCCCATATCATAATACCCGCGCCTGTATCGAAATTATTAATCGTATTAATAGCTTATCTTAGTGATATAGAAAAACCAATTATGAACCAGCTTAAAAAAATTTTATCCTCGATAATAACTGTCGTTATTACAGGTTCGGTTTATGCACAGGATGCTGCGGCACCGGTCGCGGTAGCTAAGCAGCAAGTAGCGGATAATAGTAATCTGGCATTAACACCGCCCATGGGTTTTAATACCTGGAATACCTTCCAGACCAATATTGATGAACAGATGCTTTGCGAAATGGTAGATACTTATGTGTCATCGGGCATGCGCGATGCCGGTTACAAGTATTTTGTTTTGGATGATGGCTGGATGAGCATGGATCGGGATTCCACTGGTAATCTGGTGGCCGATCCGAAGAAATTTCCAAGCGGCATGAAAGCGTTTGCCGATTATGTACATAGCAAAGGCATGAAGTTCGGCATTTATAATTGCGCAGGCACTAAAACCTGTGCAGGTTATCCGGGCACTAGGGGTAACGAATATCAGGATGCACGGTTATACGCATCATGGGGTGTTGATTATTTTAAGTATGACTGGTGTAATACCGATAGCCTGAATGCCAGAGAAGCTTATATAACGATGAGTAACGCTTTGAAAGCAACCGGCAGGCCGATTGTTTTTAGTTTGTGCGAGTGGGGTAACCATCAACCCTGGTTATGGGGTAAAGGAGTAGGCCAACTTTGGCGCACTACCGGCGACATTTGCAATCAATTTGATAAAGACAAAGTTATAGGCACCTGGACAGCACAAAGCGTGCTTACGATATTGGATAAACAAGACAAGATCCGCCAGTATAGCGGCCCCGGCCATTGGAATGATCCGGATATGCTGGAGGTTGGCAACGGCATGAGCGTTGCGGAAGACCGGGCGCATTTTACGATGTGGTGCATGCTGGCCGCGCCGCTAATGGCAGGTAACGATCTGCGTAAAATGTCAGCGCAAACGCACGATATTTTAACCAATAAAGAAGTTATTGCACTTGATCAGGATTCGATGGGGATTCAAGGTTTCAAGCAGTTGACAATGGATGGGGTAGAAGTTTGGGTGAAACCCTTAAGCGGAGGTGATGTAGCTGTGGCTTTCTTAAACCGCAGCGGCCAAACACAAGCCATTACCTACGTATGGGCCGAGCACAATATTAAAGATGCAATTTCGAAAGTTGATGTTGATTTTACCAAAACCCAATATAAGGTTCGTGATTTGTGGCTTAAAAAGGATGTTGGTACCACTAAGGGGATGTATAAACAAAGTATTCCTTCGCATGATGTACTTGTTGTAAGGCTTCACGCTTTAAACCAGTAGCTATCTGTAAACCGGCAAGTGGTAACTAATTTTGCTGGTTTATAAATAAAACTTATCAATTTTACGTTTCATAATTGAGGCTATTGAATAATGAAAAACGTACTAATTGGCTTTGTGACGGCTATGCTTTCTTTCTGCGCTTTAAACTCCAGGGCACAAGTGGTTGAACCAAGCGATCATAAAGCGACTAAAGAAACCCGTAACCTTTACAATAATATGCAGCAACTGGTTAGTTCGGGTGTGATGTTCGGTCATCACGATGATACCGCTTACGGAGTTAACTGGCGTTTACAGCCTGATAGTTCGGATGTTAAAGCCGTTACCGGATCATATCCGGCCGTTTATGGTTGGGACCTGGCCAAGTTAGAACACGATAGCACCACCGATATTAACGGTATCCCATTCGAAGCACAACGTAAATTAGTGATTGAAGCCTATCAGCGGGGAGGCATCAATACCTTTTGCTGGCACATGGATAACCCGGTTAACGATAAAACAGCTTGGGATACTACCAGCAATAGCGTAAAACAGCTGTTGCCCGGCGGCGAGTTTCACGATAAATATGAGGACTATTTAAAGAAAATGGCCGCTTATATTAAAACCTTAAAGGGAGAAGACGGTAAGGATATTCCCATATTATTTAGACCCTTCCATGAACTTACAGGTGGTTGGTTTTGGTGGGGGAATAAAACTACCGACCCACAAGATTTTGTAGCGCTCTGGCAATTCACCATTGATTTTTTGAGGAAGAAGCAAAAGCTGCATAATTTATTGGTGGTTTACTCTACAGCCGATTTTATCTCTACGCGAGAATTTATGGATCGCTATCCCGGAGATGACTATGTTGATTTTGTGGGCTTCGATATTTATTGTAACGGTAACGCATGGTACGTACAACAATTGGATGAACAATTATCCATGTTGCAGCAGGTAGCAGCTGAACACCACAAAGTAGCCTGCATTCCCGAAACCGGCTATGAAGGTATCCCCGATGCCAACTGGTGGACGAATATCCTTTTACCTCAACTTGCTAAGTACAAATTGTCTTATGTAATGGCCTGGCGTAATGCAACCAATAAACATTTTTTTGCGCCCTATCCTGGTCAGAAAAGCGCCGCAGACTTCGTGAAGTTTTATAGCAGTCCGAATGTTATATTTCAGAATAATCTGACACCATTAAATATCTATGGTAAAGGTTCGAAATAATTTTAGATTGCTGTGATTAGCGAGAGATTTTGCGATTAAAAAGCGTTGAGTTTGTCAATCACATACTGCACATTTTCCTCCGTATGGCAATAGGAGCAAGGCAGGCTTAGAGTAGTTTGATGTATCTTTTCAGAAATAGGATGATGTTGCCCCTCCAATAAATGCGATAATGCTTTTTGTTGATGTGGCGGCACGGGGTAATGGATTTCTGATGCTATTCCATGTTGTAATAAATAAGACTTCAATTCATCGCGACGTGGGTGGCGAATGTTAAAGATGTGATATACATCCGTATAGTCAGCATCAACAACCGGGAGTATAAAATCGCTTTTAAGCTGATTTAAATACATAGTGGCCAGTTTTTGTTTATGCGCATTGATGGCATCTAAGGCCTCCAGTTTAATTTGCAGAAAGGCGGCCTGCAATTCGTCCAGGCGGGAGTTTACACCCATGTATTCGTTATAATATTTCTTTTCGGAGCCGTAATTACGCAGTTTTTTGATTTTATCGGCATAGGCTTCCTCATTAGTGGTTATTGCTCCCGCATCGCCCAAAGCCCCAAGGTTTTTGGTTGGGTAAAAGCTAAAAGTTCCAAACTCACCAAATGTGCCCGACTTTCTGCCCCTGTACATAGCGCCGTGTGATTGCGCACAATCTTCTATCAAAATAAGGTTGTGCTTTTCTTTAATAGCCATTATCGCATCCATATCGCAGCACTTGCCATATAGATGTACAATCATTATCGCCTTGGTTTTAGAGGTGATGGCTTGTTCTATTTTGGCAGGGTCTATATTATAGGTATGGATATCGGGTTCAATCAATATCGGTACCAGGTTATTATTAGTAATTGATAATATAGTAGCGATGTAGGTATTCGCCGGAACAATAACCTCGCTGCCCGGCTCAAAGTCGAAGGTCTTTATAGATAATGTCAGTGCATCCAGCCCGTTGGCAACACCTACACAGTAGGTAGAGTGGTTCCATGCTGCAAATTGGGTTTCGAAGTCGGCCGTGTATTTACCCAGTATGTACCATCCGTTGTTTAAAAAATCGTTAAAGCGTTGTTTAAACACTTCGTTGAACGGTTTATTAAGCTCGAACAGGTTTTCGTAGGGTATCATTAGCTATTTGGATATGGGTCGAAAATATAATCAGTAGCGTCAAATGATGTTGAGGCCAATACCAGTAATATCGCGTCCGGGCTAAAATTCTTCATCACATGCCAGTCCTGGGTTTCCAGTATCAGGCATTTGTGCGGACAATCCATTTCAAAAGATTCCGTTTTTGTTCCGTCGTTATTAACAATTGTACAGCTACCTTTAATACAGATAGCGGCCTGTACTGTTTTATGGTGCCTGTGCCCGCCACGAGCCGAGCTATCTACACCGTAAATGTAAAATAAGCGTTTTATGTCAAATGGTATTACCTCGTCTAAAACGGTGAGGTTACCACGGTCATCACTAAAAGTAGGAATGTTAATTAAATGAGCCATGTATTGTAGTAGATGTTACAGTTGATCTAGCATATCGAGCAGTTTGCTGTTGGCATCCTGGCTGAATTTTCGCGCAAAGAGGTCATCTGTGTTTTTTAGTGCAGTAAAATCCTGAATATTTAAAGTTTTAGGGTGTGTGCCACCCGACGACCAGTCGATGTACCGGTAATCATTGTTAACTAACCGGTCGGCGTATTCAGAATTCATCAGTATAGTTTGAAAAACAAATTCGTCGCTTCCCCAGGTAAATAGGAAAAATCGCTCGAGATGGGGATGACTTTCCACAAAATGCACCACATATTTTGCACACTCCGGGGTCAACATCCAAAACATCGACTTGCCATATGGCTTTAGACCTTCAGGTATTTTTCGTTTAGGTGCGAAAAAATTAACTAGTTTTTCAGTCCGGTATTTTCCTCTAAAGGTGAAATTTACAAAGTGATAACGAGTTATTCGCGGTAAGGCTTCAATCCATTTATCCTCGATACTTTCAAACTCTATAAACTCCTTTCCTTTATTTTTTTCAAAGAAATTGAGCATGTATTCTGCAGACTTTATGGGATAATCCTGCCCGCTTATAAAGTTAATATAGTCGTATTTGATCTCTGTAGCAGCGATTTCCTTAATACATTTAAAGGTAGCCTTAATAGTATTATATCCTGCCCAACGCACGTCTTCGCGGTTATGCACCAAAAAAACATTGGGGTATTGCTGTAGATATAAGTAGGGCTTAATGCTGAATTTTTTGTCGACGTGAATGTAAAAATCAAACGAGGGGTGCGATAATCGTTTGATGAGTCGCTCAGTTAACTTGGGATTGGTATACGTTAGTATTAGATGGGCAACTTTCATTATAGTTATTAGCTACGACAAACTTTATATAATGGTTTTCGCCGCAGAGGGTTTGTTAAGTAACAATATCATGCCAAAGTTAGCTGCTGGGGCATCCTGTAAACACTGAAGTGGTAAACTGAATAAACTGAACAGAACTTTTACATTAAACTTAAAAACGCTACAAAAGTTGTATAACGGTTGCTTAACATTAGGCATATTTTGTACATTTAGGTATTATAAACCAAATTCGCTTTCTGTTAACCATCAGAGAGCGGCCTAATTATTAAACGAAATGCCTTACATTCATTTGGATGAGAAGCTGCCGGGCATAACCGGTTTACTCAATTATCGGTTGGATACCGCCTTGCCAATTCGTCAGCTTACCCACACGTTATTACGTGGCGAATCTACGCTTACCGAAGGCGAACGCGAGTTAATTGCCACAGTAGTATCGCACGGTAACGATTGTTATTTTTGTACTGCTGCGCATACTGCCGCCGCTGATGCGCTGCTGGGTGAAAGTGAAACTTCTGAACAAGTAAAAAACGACCCTGACTATGCCCCTGTGAGTGTTAAGATGAAATTTTTGCTGGAAATTGCCCGCAAGGTGCAGGTAAGCGGTAAACAGGTTAAACCCGAACTTGTAGCCCTGGCTAAAGAAGCAGGCGCAACCGATATGGAAATACATGACACGGTATTGATAGCAGCCTTGTTTAGTCTATATAATCGTTATGTAGATGGCCTTAATTCGGTTACACCAAGTATAGAATCTGGCTTTTATGATCGCCTTGGAGGTATCCTGAAAACAAGTGGCTATCTGCCATCAGAAAACAGGTACGCCGCTTTAGAAATCGAAACAGTTAAATAGAAATCTTTATGATATGACGTTTAAAAATAAAGGCCGCCTTTTTTGGTTTGGGATATGCTTATTGTTGGTACCCGGATTGGTGCATGCTTATCTGTTGATGCCATTTCCGGGTAGTCAGGATTTAAATGCCATCACCGTTTCTTATTATCTCGAAAAGATAGTGATGCCTTTACGGATATTGGGCTTTATACTAGTGCTCTGGTATTTTGCCCGTTTCTTTAATACCGATAGCAAAAGGCAGAAATTATGGAAGTTTGCAGCTTTGGTAATTTGCGCTGCCGTATATTACTTTACCGATGTGCAATACAAAGCTTCGAAAATGTTTGAAGAGCCACATACGGTTGCCTTTGCCAATGCTTTAAAAAATAAAGTACCACAAGGATATGTGGTGTTAGGTGTTGAACACGATGGGGTGGCAAAAGCATATCCGTTAATTTATTTGGGCTACCACCATAAAGTGCAGGATAACGTGGGCAACGAGCCTGTATTGGTAACCTATTGTACCATGTGCCGCACAGGCAGAGTTTATAGCCCGATGATTGATGGTAAGCGTGAAAAATTCAGGTTGGTGGGCGCGAGGCATTACAACGCTGTTGTTGAGGACGAAAGCACAGGCACCTGGTGGTACCAGGCTACCGGTAAAGCAGCGGTAGGGAAATTGAAAGGCTCGTCGCTAAAAGAACTCGGTTACGAGCAAACTACGTTGGAATCATGGCTGAAAAGACATCCCAACTCGCTGATTATGCAACCAGATAACTATTTCGCGACAGATTATGCCGACCTGAAGAATTATGATCGCCGCCAGCCTGTTGACAAGGATAGTTTATTAAAAAACAAAGATTCGCTGATTAGAAAAAGTTGGGTTGTTGGTGTAATTTTAGATGGGAAAGCGAAAGCATACGAGTGGCGCCAGCTGTTTAAGCAAAACCTATTGAATGATAAACTTGGTAATACCGACGTATTGATAGGTATTGAAGAAGATAGTGTTACTTACCACGCCTGGAACCGAACGGTTGATAACAAACAGCTAAATTTTAGTTTAAATGCTTCGGGCGATTTAACAGATATGGAAACCTCCTCTACATGGGATTGGAGTGGACTTTGCACCAACGGTAAGTTAAAAGGTAAACAACTTGCGCCCATACAATCTTATCAGGAGTATTGGCATTCGTGGCATCATTTCCACCCGGAATCACAACTATGGCATGGAAAGGATATAACGCCCAAAATGGCAAAATTATAATCAGTAAAAGTCAGAATATCATTAGCTTCTATAGATAACAAGCCTCATTTTTGTAATAACCAATTATGTTACGACAATGAGGCTTGCTTTGCTTTTTGCGGTTCTGATATTTTTTAGTCAGCGACTTTTTGCGCAAACTTTTAATATTAAAGACTACGGCGCCATAGCCGATGGTAAAACGGTAAACACACTTGCATTGCAGAAGGCTGTGGATGCTTGCAGCGCAAACGGCGGCGGTATGGTTTACGTGCCCGCAGGTACTTTTGTAACCGGTACCTTTCATCTCAAAAGCAATATCAATCTCCATTTAGAAAGTGGCGCCGTATTAAAAGGCAGCGCCGACCTGAAAGATTACGACTCTTTTACCCAGCCCGTTTATGGCCTTACGTATTACGGGATGCTATATACAACCGATGCGGAAAATGTTTCGATAACCGGCCTGGGTACTATTGATGGAAATAATCCCGCTTTTCACGATTTTACAAAAGCCAAAAAGATAGACGCCGAGAGCAGCAAACTTACCCGGCAAAAAGCAAACTATCGCCATGTTGAAACTGGAATAGGAGACGGTCCTGTGGTGCCCAACAAAGACCGCCCACACCAGATGGTGATTTTCTCTAATTGTAAAAACGTACACATCCGCGATGTTTCTTTAATTAATTCGCCATTCTGGACTTTGCATATAGCCGATTGCGATGCAGTGAATATCTCAGACATACGTTTGTGGAGTGGTATTTTGGTGCCTAATGCCGATGGGATTGATGTAACCAGCTCAAGTAATGTAGTGATCAAAGGCTGCGATATTCGTGCCGGCGACGATGCCATCATTGTAGCGGGATATGATCATCATTTCGAAATCCCCGGTTTTAAAGGTATTAAGCACGTATCCGAAAATGTGGTGATATCAGATTGCAATCTGCAATCGTACTCGAGCGCTATTCGTATTGGGTTCCTCGATCAAAACACGGTTAGGAATGTGCATGTGAGCCATGTTAATATTACTAATTCAACCCGCGGTATCGGGATATTTTTGCGTGATGAGGGCTCCCTGGAGAATATTACCTTCTCTGATATACATATCGAAACCCATTTGCATACCGGCGATTGGTGGGGCAATGGCGAGCCAATCCATATTTCGGCCGTACGGGGCAAAGAGAATGTAAAAATGGGGGTAATCAAAAATATAGAGTTTAATAATATCGATTGCACCGGCGAGAACGGTATGCTCATTTACGGTTCGGCCGAGAGTGTAATACAGGATGTCCGCTTTAACAACATATCGTTTCAATTGCAAAATAGTAAATTGAATGATGTTGCCGGCGGTAATATCGATATGCGCGGCGCCCTGTACCCCAAAGACCAATTGTTTGCCAGCGATATTCCTGGTTTATTAGCCCATTATGTTGACGGATTGTCGATCAATAATTTCAGACTGGGTTGGGATAAAACGATTACCCAACCTTATTTTACCAGTGGGATAGCAGCAGATTACTTTAAAGATCTGCACATCTCCGACTTTAAAGGTTCCGCTGCACCACACAACAGCAAAGCTGCCGCAGTTGCTTTAAGCAATGGCAGTAAAGTAGAAACAGATGTCAAAAATGTAAGTCAAACTAATGTTACCAATTTTAGGCTATTGAAATAATAACCCACTAATTAAAACCATTTGCAGCACCCAAAGCTTTAATAGTTTTAACCAAAAGAGTTTTTTATGAATGCCTATCAACAGAAATGGATCGAAATATTGCAACATGCCCGCGTGCCTAACTGGACTATTAGCGCCGCCGGAGATAATGTGCTGATCCACGTACCAGATAATCACAGCATTAAAGAGTTAGCTAACAACATCGAGACCGTGCTGGCCGAAATATCTCTCGATATAAATCTGCCTAAAGAACGATTAAAGTTCATTATAAAAAATTCGCGAGAGGAAATAGATTACGTTTTGAATCCAGGCGTGGATGATTTAATTACCAGAAAAACATAATTAGCTATTGGTTATAGGGTCTGGCACTCACGGTCGCTTTTATAAATTATTAAATTAAGAACAAACTGAGCTATTTCTCTAAAAGATAATTTCGTTTTGCTACTTTCGTTAACAAAATTAAAAGCTTAATGGAGATCAAGCAAAAAGTTAATAGTCTGGGATTTTTAAGGGGCTTAGCTGTTACGATGGTTTGTTTTTGTCATTTTGGCAATGCACTATCTCATGGTAATGTTTTGGCCAAAATGTTTGACATTTTTCATGTCTACGGAAAAATTGGTGTACAAGTATTTTTTGTGATCTCCGGCTTTATCATACCCTTAAGTATGGATAAAGCTAAATATCATATTAAGTTTTATTTTAAGTTTTTAGCAAAGCGTGCCGTTAGGCTACACCCTCCATATTTGGTTGCATTAGTGTTGACGTTTGTTATTATAGCAGTGGTGAATCATGTTAAGCATATTCCATTTCCCGAGACACCAATTTCTGTAATTAAGAGCTGTTTTTACTTGTATGTGCCCGCTAATAACCCGGTTTTCTGGACTTTGCAAATAGAGGCCGAGTATTACATATTTATGGGGCTTTATTTTGCGTTATTAAAACGTTACACTAATCTAACGCTTTGTTTATCAATTCCATTGTTTATGATATTAAGCCAAACGGGGGTTGTTAGTCATATTGGCTTGTTAAATTATTTAATATTCTTTTTGATGGGTACCGTTGGCTACCTGATCTATAATAGAAACCGAGCTAAAAACTACCTCAAGTACATTTTTCTGGCGGCTTTAATCGTATTTTCTTTCGCGTATTATGAATTGGCTGCTACAATTGCAGCTTTGTTTACCATTACTTTTATTTTGTTTTATCGTAAACCCGTAAATAAGGTTTTTGACTTTGCCGGTGAAATATCTTATTCTATTTATCTGATACATTTTCCGATAGGGGTAAAACTAATTAACCTCGCCGTAAGCCATGTAAATCCTAATTATTACCTTATACTTTTTTTAGTTACTAATGTTATCGTGTTCGGCCTCGGTATACTTTTTTGGAAATTTGTTGAAAAACCATTCGGCAATCTTTCTAATAAAATTAGATATGGTGCCACCCAAACGGTACCTAAACCGCTGCCTTTGATCACCGCTTAAGAATTGGCGTAAATTATTGGAAATAGCATTTTAGAAATTTAAGGCAAAAGACCTTTTATGATTTTAAACAGGATGAATTTGGTAGGTAATCAATTTTTGTTGAACAGGCGGCACAGAATATATTTACGATATGATACAGTTTGGATTTAAAAATAAATTTCAAAAAGATATATACTTAGCAGAGCGAATGTTATTGTTTCTCTGCTTTTTTATTTTTAGTACTGCTTTATTTGCTACCTCTAGAAAATGCGTCACCAATAATAGATCCAATGAAACAGATACGCTTGTCAGAGTCGATGGAAAATCGTTAATCCCTATCCGGTTTCATCTAGCACAAGCTGGCTATTTGACGCTCGTTATTGACGATACCGCTGATGTTCGTGTGCGTAATCTTGTCTCGGAAACATGGTACCCCGCCGGGGATAATGTAGTACGGTGGGATGGTTTGAATGATCTTGGGCGCGATGCGGATGCAGCCAATCATGGGATTTATTCCGTTTCGGGGAATTTTATCAATCCGGGAAAGTATCGGGTAAGAGGAATTATCAGAAATGAGATCTCGGCTCACTATGAGTTTTCCTTTAACTACGCTGGCTCGCCACCCTGGGGCACAGATGATCATACTGGTGGATGGCTGGCTAACCACAGTCCCCCTCAAGCCGCATTATATCTTCCCGGGAAGTTATCTCCCAATAGTAGTCCAATTATACTACTGGGATGTTATGTATCCGAAGGCGTTGATGGTTTTGCCTGGGTTGATTTGAAAGGCAAGAAGTTGGGTGGTAAAAAATGGATAGGTGGGGCGTGGACCTCAGCGCCATTTATAGCGGCGGATAACTTTAATAGCGCGTCTTCAGGTAATTCCGCCTATGTAGCCTCAATATGGGAAGCGACTAAGCTTTCAGGGAAATTTGAGTTAAGGCTAAATGCGCTCAGTATTTACAAGAACGATTTTAAGGTTATTGAGATCGGGAAATATCCTATCGGAGCATTTTCGCGAAGTGACCTCACCAAAGTACTAAGCGGGCTGGGCGTTTATGATAATATAGCTGTAGTCAGCCTGATCAAAAAAAATCAACTGATTTTTATCGATACAAAACAAGGTCACATCATCGACTCCTTGCATATTGAAAGCCCCAAAGGTGTAATGATAGATTCTACGGGGCGATTAATGCTTCTCTCAGGGAATAAATTAATCGGCTTTAAATCGATCGCAGACGCATTAAAGGGTGCTAAGCCGCAAGTAATTATCGGAACAGGCCTCGATGATCCATTTGCGGTTATTGAAGATTATCGGGGTAATTTTTACATTACAAACAGGGAGACCAATACCGTAAAGGTATTTAATGCAAAAGGGGGATTTTTAAATGAGGTAGGAACGCCAGGCCCATCTAAAGCCGGGAAATATAATCCATTGCATATGAATAACCCCGCCGGACTTTGTATTGATGAGAAGCAGCAATTATGGGTAACGGAGGAGGACTATCTGCCCAAACGGGTTAGCGTGTGGACGCTTGACGGCAAACTGATCAAAGCTTTTTACGGTCCTTCAAAATATGGTGGCGGGGGCACACTAGATCCTTCAAATAAAAATAAGGCCTATTATAGTGAATCAGAGAAGGGGACAATGGAGTTTACGCTCGATTGGCAGGGAGGTAAGTGGGAAGTTGCAAACATTAATTACCGGCCAACACCAGACGATCTGAAACTCCCGTTAAGAAACGCTGCGCCAGAAACACCAATTTATTTTAACGGCCGGCAATATTTTACCAATTGCTATACATCGAACCCTACAAATGGGCATAACACCGCAGTTTTATTTATTGATCGCGATGGTGTTTTAGTTCCCGTGGCGGCTATGGGAAAAGCAGCGGACTGGGATATATTAAAGCAAGATCAGTTTAAAAGTAGGTTGCCGGAAGGCGTCGATCTGAAAGTTGATAACAAAAACAACGCTGCATTTTTTATCTGGCAGGACTCCAATGCAAACGGCCATGTTGAGCCGGAAGAGGTGGCTTGCCTAAAAGGACCAACCTTGGGTATAACCATAATGCCCGATCTTTCATTCTGTATTGCAAGCCTCAATGGTAGTGCAGTAAAGTTTTCGCCGCTTACATTTACCGATAAAGGCATACCGCAATATAATTTGTCTAAACTTCAAATATTGTCGGCAGGAGTATTGCCGCCGGCATCATCCGGCGGGGCACAGGTTTTATCGGCGACCGACGGCTGGAATATCCTCACGTTAGGCGTTAAACCCTATTCGCCCCTATCAATAAGCGGAATAAAAGACGGTAGCGTAAAATGGACCTACCCCGATCTTTGGCCTGGTTTACATGCATCTCATCGTGCCCCGGTTGCCGACCAGCCGGGAATGCTGATCGGTACCACACGTTTATTAGGAGAAGTCCTAAATTTCAAAAACCCGCAGATGCCCTCGCTGTGGGCAATTAATGGGAATCATGGCAACGTATATATATTTACAGATGACGGTTTGTTTGTGACTACCGTTTTTAGAGATAAAAGTATAGCACCCAATTGGAGAATGAAAACCTCGCAAAGAAATATGAGGGTAGACACCTTGACGCTTGGCGAAGAAAATTTTTTTCCAACCATCACCAAAACCGCCGATGAAAAAGTTTATATGGTTGACGGTGCCAGAAGCAGCATTGTAAGGCTGGATGGCTTGGAAACGATCAGAAGGCTATCCGATAGCTTTGTGGAAGTTTTGCCCATAGATATTCAAAAAATTAAGGCTGGTACCTTAACAAAAGCGACAAATCAAAACCAGCTGAAAGCTAAGATGCTGGATGTAACAATATTTAAATCGAAGCCAGTTATCGACGGCGTTTTGGCAGATTGGAATAACGCACCCTGGGTACAAATCGATAACAGAGGGTTTACAATGAAGCGTACCAGTTTGCCGGTTTACGACGTATCTGCCTCACTTGGTGTTTATGGAGACCGTATCTATGGCATGTATTGCACGGGTGAACCATCTTTATTGCAAAATTCGGGTGAGATGCCGGTGGCTCCATTCAAAACCGGAGGGGCGCTTGATTTGATGATAGGTACTTCTTCCAAAGCCAACCCTAATCGTGGTGCTCCCGTTGCGGGCGATTGCCGTTTGATTATCACCGTGGTAAATAATAAACCCATGGCGTTATTATACCGGGCCGTTGTGCCGGGCACGCCGGCAGATAAGCGGGTGCCTTTCTCGTCGCCATCCAATACAGTTACTTTTGATAGAGTAGACGATGTAACCTCCCAGCTGGAATTTGCGGCAAAAAACGGGAATTACGAATTTTCGATACCATTAAGTGTAATTGGTATTAAGCCTTACAATGGGCTGCAAATTAAAGGCGACATCGGTATTTTGAGGGGGAAAGACGGGCAAACCGTTTCAAGAATTTATTGGAGTAATAAGGCCACGGGGCTTACATCCGATGTGCCGTCGGAAGCGATGTTGACACCTAATTTATGGGGTACATTCATATTTAAAGATCAGAAATAGAGAATCCTTAAATTATTGTCTATCGGCTTTTTTGCTTAATTTCGGCCAGTTTTAAGCACCCACTTCATGATCGATCAGCAGATTAAAGCAGTTATCAGAGATATCGCCGATTTTCCCAAACCGGGTATCGTTTTTAAAGACATTACCCCAATCTTAAAAGATCCTGCGCTTTGCAATGGCATTGTTGATGCTTTTATAGATCAGTTGAAAGGTACCCGTGTCGACGTGGTTGCTGGGGTAGAAAGCCGTGGTTTCCTATTCGGGTTAACATTGGCTAATAAACTAGGGGTGCCCTTTGTGCCTGTGCGCAAAGCAGGCAAGTTGCCTTTTAGCATTAAACAAAAGGTTTACGAGTTAGAGTATGGCACCGCCACCATCGAATTACATACCGACGCCTTCGAACCTGGCCAACATGTGTTGATCCATGACGATTTGTTGGCTACCGGTGGCACAGTTACCGCCGCCAGCGAACTCATAGAAGAAATGGGTGGGGTAGTGGCTGGCTTTACGTTTGTGGTAGGTCTAAACTTCCTAAATGGTAAAGAACGGATTGCGCCCCTGTGCGATAAAATTGTAGTACTGGCCGAGTACTAATTTTACGCTGCCGGTGGTGCAGTGGTGCAAAATTCCACATGCACCACTGTGTTCCTACTTAAAAGTCATTTTTGGGCTGAAAATATATTTATATATTTGATTTTCAACTGTATAAGTCAATGGCTTTTAAGTGGGTATTTCTTAGGCATGCACCACTTTCACAAACTTTTAAGTCATTTTCGCAAAAAAAAGCTGTCAGCGTTTTATTGCGAAAATATTCGTAAGCGGATGTGTATGAGGATACCCGCCCGGGTATTGAGTGTTTGTCGACCATGTTGGTAACATCAGCCACTCATTAAATAGTATGGATCATTATTTCTCAAATAGTGTACGTTCGGAATTTCAGGGGCGTGGTTTCATGGTTGCTTAGTAAATTTGATGATAGCCATTACTTGGCTTTTTAATTTTTTCGAACCTAACATCTATCAAATGAAAACAAACCTTACACTCTTAATTTTTATTGCAGCAACGCTGTTCAGTTGCAAAAAAGACACCGCTGTAGACAATGTTAAACCTGCATTAGAGGCCAGCAACTCATCCACTACTATTATGGCTGCGTCTGGCGTTCCGTTAAATTCGGTATTAAAAATTGTTTTAAGATAACGCGACCAGCAACGGCATCTGAAACACATTGCTTAATTCATTTTTTATGAAAAGAAATTCATTTCTCAGATCGTGTTTTGCCTTAGGGGCAATTGTGGTAGCCCCCATTAGTGGAATTGCAGAAATTGTAAAGCGATTTAGGGTGAATAACGGGTTTAGCGTAGATGCAGGCAAAAGCCGTACCGACAAAACGATCACCCTTTTTGAAGGAGATACATTTTTTCCGAAAGTAGCAACTAAGGACACTGATGGCGATATCTATGTTTTCGAATCATCGAGAGTTAAGGAGGGGGGGCCTGCGCATCACTATCATTTCACGCAGGATGAATGGTGGTACGTATTACAAGGAGAGTTTTTAATCCGCATTGGTGATACAACTTATCATGCCAAGGCTGGAGACAGTGTTTTTGGCCCCCGGATGATACCGCATAGCTTTGCAAAGATTGGGGATGGTGAAGGCAAGCTGTTACAATTCTTCCAGCCTGCCGGTAAAATGGAAGAGTTTTTCAGTAAAGTAAGTGAGGGGGCACTTAAAGACCTGACCTTGGAGCAACAAGATAAATTTAGAGAAGAATACGGATTTAAAAGGGTAGGGCCGGCAATAAAGTATGAAAAGAAGCTGTAGTGGTTAAGTGTGATTGATTGAGTTAAATAGTCACCCGCGTTAGCGATTGCAGTGGAAAGCCCGGAATGTAGCGCAGCGGAATGAGGACTTGCAACGGAAAGCGCGGGCCACAGGCAACGCCATGAAAAGAGAATCAAGAATCGAGAGACAAGAATCAAGACAACAGAACTTCAAGCTAATTACCATTTTTCAGCATATGGTTGGTGTTGTCGCCGACCATTCCGCTTTCGCAGGGTCTCTCACG
>NZ_WWEO01000044.1 GCF_009928685.1 Mucilaginibacter agri
AAACGGATATACAGAGAGCCAGTAAGGTCAGATCAACAAAGGGTTTGCTTATTCATGTTTTTGGTAAAATTGCTGCCGCTTTTATTTATCTTGTCTTTTAACCCTTGATTCGCATTATAATGAATTAATAAGAATGAAATAAGAAAGGCTATTAAGAAGACCTAATAATAAAATAGCCAATAATAAATCAACTTCACAGATGTGAAGTTGATAGTGCTTAAAATGTCCATAAACAGGAAACAATTCCTGTATCGGAGACCCTGTAACATTGTTCCCAAAGCTGCCATGTTTTTCTTGTTTTTATACTGAAGTCATCCGGAAACCACTCAATGGCATCTACCTTTTCAGGAGCCTCTTCTTTTGTTTTATTATAAAACAAATCGCCGGCTACAGTATAGACCGGCACTTTGCTGTCATACTCGATATATTCAAAAGGGAAGCCTTGAGTATATTGCTTCCATTTGATCAATCCGTTTTCAATAAAAATGATCATCACGGGAAAATCGCCTAAAAACCGATATTTTAAGAAGGTGGCGGTTAATGACACATTAAAATAGTTCGCTATATCGTGTATAAGGGAAATATCAAGTTTTTTACCAGCAACTTTCTGTTTGAATAATGGGGATGGCATTAACAACTCCGAAGCAAAGTCGTTAGCCTGTTGCTCTTGTGGCCCTTTTTGAAACCAATCGGATAGAGTTTTGTCGGTGTCTGAAAATAACGGAACAACATCTTTATGGAGGCAGAAATGCCCGATTTCATGGGCAATCACCCAGTTTTTCCTTGGTTCATAACTAATAGAAGAATTTACAGTAATAATGGCGTTGTCACCTTTGATTAAAATACGCCCTTCCGAACCTGATAGGGGTTGAAATTTTAAAATACCATTTAATGAAAAAACAATGTCTTCCATGGTTAGATCGCCCGGCCTTGACCAACCGATCTGGTGAAGTAGCTGAAGCGCTTTAGTTCCGGGGTTAACCATTATTCCTCCGTTTCGTTTGCACGGGCTTTTAGTATTTCCATGAACTGAAGCATTTCTTGATCTTCTAAAATCTCTTGCTCGTCTTTTTTAGAAAGCTCTGTGAACCGATTAAACATCGGCACTAACTTTGTCTGGTCGCTTAAACTAAACAGTTTTTTAAATTCCTCTATACCTTTTTGTTTTAAAAGCTGAAGCTGTGATAAGGCATCTAAATATCGCTGACGGTTTGCTTCTGCCTTCAACTTGGCAGTTAATTGTTTAATCTTTAACATGTGGGTGTTTACAACCGCATCCGGTTTAGCCTCTAATTCTGCTAATACATCATGATCATCTTGATGGTAATTAATTTCCAGCATTAACCCGTAAAGATTATTTAAAATCTGCTTGTTACTTGGTGCCATATCGTGATTATTGTGATTTTTTAACCCTGTTTATTAACTTCTCTTTCAATTTATCAAACTGCTTTGGCGTCTTGCCCAGTAGTTCTGCAATATCTGCACGTTTCATGCCTTCGCAGATTGCCTCATAGATCATTATCAGTTCATCATCTCCTGCTGCTGCCTGTTTCAATGCTTCGCATTGGGCCTGGAACGTTGCTTCATCCTCTTTACTAATTTCTTCGTCATCAGGAGCATAAAACTCATCAGTTATGTCGGTATACTCTATTTTCAATGCCTGAGCTTTATCCGTTTTATATTTTTCTACTTCTACACTTATCATCTTATTAATGATGCGTATCATCTGCTCTAACAGTGGATAAGCTTCTTTCCATTCCCATTCGCCTGCCAGAAGTTTAGTATACGCCGCTTCCAAATAATGTTCAACCGGATTGGTGCCAAGATTAGCTGCGGTGTGTACGCCGCTCGACATTCTTTGTTTTAAACGTATGCGGATATGTTTTTCGCATTTTTTTAGTACGACTTTCCATTCGCTTTCTTTTACCTCAGAAAACTTTTGCTGATTGCTTGAATAGTACTGACCTATAATCATAATGATAATAACCGGTTTAGTTTATTTATTCCCCATGGTGGGGGATTTTTTCAAGCATCCGGTTATATAGACAATAGAGGGGAATTATAATCGGGTTTAAAAAAACAGGCGAATTTAAAAAAAAGAAAGGGATATATGAATTTAAAAGGTAAGATCAGTTTTATTATAGGCATAGCAGGGTTTATTGCCTGCATCTTTATTACATCGGCAGACGTTAAATCTACAATTTTTAAGATTGCATTGGGTTTTGTATTAGGGGGAATCATTGATTTTACTGTTTTCCTGATGGAGAATAGAAAGCATTGGGGCTTGCTAAAAACAAAATTGTTTAAAGCTAATCAACCGGTGCGTGTAACCGTGGCATATTTGTTCCGAATTGAGGTAAATGGTAAATATGTCCTTATTAAGCGTCATAAAAAAGATAGGATTGGTTATCAACCAATAGGCGGCGCTTTTAAGTATTTTAAAGAAGAAAACAGGGAATTATTTGATGAGCTGGGGGTTGAGCCATGCGACCATGTACCTCGTGATGGAAAAACCGATCAAGACCTGCGTATTCGTATAAAAAAACGCAAAAATCTCACCGATTTCATAAAATGGTTTGAAAGCCGTAAAAATCGCGAATTAGATCCGTGGCGAGAGTTTTACGAAGAACTTGTGGAACCGGGTCTTTTGCGGGATGATATTTTTAGACATGTGAAATATGTTTTTATCTGCAAACATACGGAGGGTGTATTGAAATCACCGGTTTATCCTATAGACGAATTTCGCTACGCCGAAATTTATGAGTTGCGGCCTGAAACCGACGTTCAAAAAGCTGCCATTGCCAATTTAATTAACAGCGACGAAGAAATTGTTTTTGCCACCCCTGATGAGATCAGAAAAGGTGCCACCAATGATGGTCGTACGATTTTACCACACACTTTTAAAATTTTACCCAAATGATTTATTTAAACAATAGAGGAGCACAGATCGACGATATTCTGGATAGAATGGCAGAATCATTACAACTCGGCGACAGCCGTTATGACAGGATGAAACAGCATTACGAGGCTATAAAATCCTGGATCGAAAAAGATGAAAAATTCTTTAAGCCTTTCGCTTACGAATTATACCCGCACGGCTCGGTACGTATTCTGACCACCGTTAAGCCGATCGGCAGTGATGAGTTTGACTTAGATATAGCTCTGCATATAAAAACGAACCATACTGCCCATACACCACAACGAATCTATCAGGAGTTGAAACGGAGGCTTAGTGAACATGAAACCTATAAAGGCATGATGGAATTAAAAAAACGCTGTATACGACTGAACTACTCGGGGGATTTTCACATGGATATCTTACCCGGAATTCAGGAATTTGATTGGGACGACGACCGGCTTTGTGTACCCGATCACGAATTAGGCAGATGGGTAAGTAGTAATCCGCGCGGTTATGCAAAATGGTTTATTGACAGAGCAAATTCTGTAAAAGTAAGCTTGCTGGAAAAGGCATTAAGGGCAGAAAACATTCCTGCCGACAATTTTAGGTATAAAAAACCTTTGCAGCGAGGAGTGCAGCTAATCAAGCGTTATCGTGATATTTATTTTCAGAATGATGATACTTACAAAACATCCAGCATTATTTTAACTACTATAGCCGGTTTATACTACAATGGAGAGGAAAGCATTTTTGATACAGTTGAAAATATTGTCAATCAAATACGACAAAATGTAAACCAACTGCCATCCCGCCTTAAAATTCTAAACCCGGTAAACCTGCAGGAGGACTTTACGGATAAATGGGATGCAGAACCGAAATATTATGAAGCGTTTAAAGCCTTCATTATCCATTTGTATGGTGAATGGCAGGAGTTAAAAAAACAGCATGGTGTGCTTACCGAGAGCAGGATATTGAAGGGTTTATTCGGGGACGATCTGTTTGTAAATGCGCAGCGAGATCAGACAACCTTGCTGGAAAGTTACCGTAAGACGCAGGGTCTTGGTATAAGCCGCGACTCCGGTAATATCGTAAAGGCTGGTGGTATGCCCAGTGCAGTAGTAAAGTCTAATACTTTTTTTGGTGAAAAATTACTTTAATAATAGCCTGTTAACGGCGAAGCCGCTTTCACAGCAAGCTCAGGCCATTCGGCTTAAGTGGCCTGGGTTTACTGTAGGTATTAGCGGGAATAAGTTAAAAGCAATCGGCGACCTACAGCCAACTTCCAGAAGTCTTGTATACAAGGTACAGGTACTATACCAATTAGGTGATATGCCAGATATTATATTGCTTAATCCTAAAATTGAAACGAACTTTAAAGGTGATATGCCGGAGCATTTATATTCGGAACAACGCTTATGCCTTTATCGCCCAATATATGGGGAGTTTAAACCAAGCGACTTGGTTAGCGAAACTATCTTACCCTGGACATCCCTTTGGCTTTACCATTATGAGGTTTGGCATATTGTAGGCGAGTGGTTGGGAGGTGGTGAACATCCTGGAGTTATATAACTGAGGTTGTTTATAGCATCATGTAATCGGAAACTAAGAAAATAAATAGAAAATTTGCTCTGTTATTGCAGAGCTATGTAATACCGAAAAATAAAATAATGGCACAGAAGCATACGTTTGAGATTCAATCAGTAATAAATGGTAGTAAACCGGTAGAGGAACTGGTGATACTAACCGCAACAGGCAATATTAACACAAAGGGCTTTGCTTTAGTCGACCGTACTTTTGACGAAGATGGAAAAGTATCTAATGAGTTCCGGCACATTTTTGTTTTTCCAAGTCTCGAAGTAAAAGCCGGTGAAAGAGTGGTAGTTTGTACAGCCAAAGGGAAAAGTGGGCCAAAGACACTGGATAATGGAGAAAAAATTCATGCCCTTTATTGGGGTTCTGACGATTGCGTTTGGAATGACAATGGTGGCGATACCGCAACTTTAATTAATTTTGTTCAAGTAAATTCCAAAATCGTACCCCCAGTTAAAAAGAAGAAGGGCTAAAATTAGTTTAGCCCACCTTCTTAATGAGTTTAGCTCGGTTGTTTAGAAGAGTTAAGCCGTTCACGTAAGTTTAACATATCTTCTTTCAATTTCCTTTCAACAACCTTGGCATAAATCTGTGTAGTTGTAATCTTGGTATGGCCTAATATCTTACTAACTGTCTCTATAGGTACACCATTAGATAAAGTTACAGTTGTTGCAAAAGTATGCCGAGCGATATGGAAAGTCACTTTCTTCGTTATGCCGCATAAATCAGCTATTTCCTTTAAATAACTGTTTACTTTCTGATTAGATACGGTTGGAAATACCCGTCCGTCTGAAAGTGACCTTATGTTATCCGCATATTTATCTAAAATCTTTAATGCTGGTGGAAGTAGCGGTACATTAACAGGTATTAAAGTTTTCTCCCGACACGTTCTAATCCAACGTTCTCCATCGCTACCGGCGATGATGTGAGCAGGTGTTAGGTTGATCATATCAACGTAGGATAATCCTGTATAGCAGCAAAAGACAAACATATCCCTTACCATATCTAATCGGGCAATAGATAGCGCCTTTTTCTCCATATCCGACAATTCCTTTTCGGATAGCTGTTCGCGGTTTACCTTTTGGATCTTTAACTTATAGGTTGCAAAGGGATCGTTTGTTATCCACTGTAAGTTTAAAGCCAGGTTAGTCATTTTTTTTAGCCGGATGATATGTTTCATCACACCGTTGTTATTGAGCGGTTGCTGATGATCTTTCGGTTTATGATTGCGCAGAAAAACCTCAAAATCTTTCACAAATTTATAATCCAATTGATGTAGATAAATGTCTGTAGCATTAAACTGTGTTTCAAGGAACTTTATTAGGTAGCGCTGGGTGACATAATAATGTTTGAGGGTACTCCATTTCAGATCCTCCGTAGAAGTCTCGTTATGGTAGGTTATAAGACGTGTTAGGGAATATACTTCAGCTTCCTCTCCAAGATATAGGTCTTTAACCGCTTTGGCCGATAACATTTTCCTTTTGATTTGAAGTTCCTTATAGCTATTGCCAATGGCAAGCCTTACTTCCTCCAGGTAGTTGTTAATGGACTTAACCTCTTCCTTATTGCCTTTGGCGGCACCTTTGCCGCCATCCCAATTTTTGGGATCAACATTTTGTTTTAAAGCGATGTAAGCGCGTTGACGGTTTACGGTCACGCAGGCGTAAATGGGTTCTTTTCCGTCCTTTGCTTTGTCCGGGCGGGTGGTAAAATGAATACCGAACGACTGTGATGTTTGCATAAAATTTAATTTTTAAGTTTTAAATGTTTCATAATCACCCCGTTTTCAGGTAACACAACAGGTAACACAAAACCATCAAAACTTGTCCAAAAAAAACAACTTTTAACGCTGTAACAAACTGTTCTTCAATGGATTGAAGCGGTTTGTGTTACCTAAGGTAAAAACAAAAAACAGGTAGTCGGATAGGTAACGAGAACTTTGGCTTTACAAAGGGTTAGTAAGGGGATAATTAATGAAAAAACCCCCTAAATCAGCGATTTAAGGGGTTCTGAAACGTAGATACTGTCTACTTTGTGCGCCCACCTGGGCTCGAACCAGGGACCAAAAGATTATGAGTCTTCTACTCTAACCGACTGAGCTATAGGCGCCGGAATTTTGTTGTGTTTTTCCGGGTGCAATTTTACATATTTGCGGTCAATTAGGCAAATCAAATATGCAAAACATCAAAAATATCATCTTCGACTACGGTAACGTTATTTTTAGTATTGATTTTAAGCGGGTGCAAAACTCGTTCAAGGCGTTGGGTATTAACAATGTAGACGAGTTTTTTGGGCACCTGCAACAGGACCCGATTTTTGACGCTTTTGATCGCGGACAGATCACTCCAGCCCAATTTAGAAACCATGTACGCGAAAAAATTGGCAACCCCGACCTTGCTGACCAGCAAATTGACGACGCCTGGAACAGTATTTTAATAGGTATCGCCGAAGGCAACCATGACCTATTGTTAAAACTGAAAGATAAATACCGTACCTTCTTGTTGAGTAATATCAATGATATTCATTACAATTTTATCATGGATTACCTTAAGCGTGATTTTGGTCTTGATGGCAACGATCACCTTTTCGAAAAAACATATTACTCGCACCTAACCGGTAAACGCAAACCCGAACCAGCAATTTTTAAACAGGTATTAGAAGAAAACAATCTGAAGCCTGAAGAAACCTTATTTATTGACGACAGCCCGCAACACCTGGTGTCGGCGCAGCAATTGGGTATTCAGACCTTTTTAATGACTGCCCCCGATACGATCCAAAAATATTTTGAGCGGAACGGCTTGCTCGATTAATTATTAATCGAGCAATAACGATAGATTCATTACCTACCATTTTGGCCGCCTTGTCCGTTATTATTGTCGCCTTGCTTTAAGTCATCATTATCAACGCCTCTTTTCTTTTTAGGCATCTGAGGTCCGTAGTTCATTTTACCAAAGTTGTAGGCGAAACTAACGCCGAACGATCTGAACGGAACAGAGAACTTGCTTGTTTGCATTAACGGGCCACTATTAATATTGGAGGTAAAATCTTTATAATCATTCAATGGCTGGGTAATGTTTAATCCTATGGTACCCCGTTTCTTCCAAACGTCTTGTTTCACGCCAATCACCCACAGATTAAAGGATGGGTTAGTGCCCTGGAAAGTACGACGGGCCGAATTCTGTATCAAAAATGTCTCTGCCGAGAGCGTCTTATTTAACTTTACCGTGCCGCTTATAAACGCGTTGTATTGTACATAAGTTGATTGACTGCCTTGCTGAAGCGAGCTGTTAACTTGCGGATTGTAAGTGAAAGCATTAACGTTACCTCTTATCGTTAAAATTTTAAAAAGATCCGTTGATCCAAAGAATGTTACCCCAACCGAATTGTTATTGCCAACGTTAAGGTAGTTGGTTAAAGAAACGTCTCTGGTAACCACGTTGCCATCATTATCTACTGTGGTAAAGGGTACGGTACTTACATAACTTTCTATAATGTCTGTTGTTTTCCGATAATAAACAGATGCATTGATAACCGTTGTTTTGAAAAACGTAGAATATGTCATTTCAGCCGTCTGGGTTATTTCGGGCGATAGTTCCGGATTACCTTGCGTTTGATTAAGGGGATTACTTGTATTTAAGAAAGGATTTAAATATTGCAAGCTGGGGCGTTGAATCCGTTTACTGTAGCTCAACTTAAGCGATTGCGTAGGCGTTAATGCTTTCGAGATAACAAAGCTAGGGATAAAGTTAGTGTAGTTGTTGTCAAATGGCGATAATCCAACATTTGTGTTTCCAGAATTACCCTTAATCTTTGTGTTTTCTACCCTGGCTCCTGCCTGTATGGTATAGCCATTTTTAAGGGTAGCAGTTAGTAAGCCATATCCCGAATATACATCTTGATCGTAATCATAAGTATTGGAAGTTGCCGGATTAAATACATAGTTACCTGAGGCATCTGGATTAAAAAAATCATACTCGCTTGATATGCGCCTCAAGATGCTTTTGGCACCCGTTTCCACCTTAAACACTTTATTAACAGGAAGAACGTAATCAACCTGGTACGTATATTCGTTATTTGTGCCATTGTTAGCAGCACGCTGATTCTGCGTAAAGGCAGAATATTCCGATAGATAATTTACATCTGACGTACCATGCGTCCACTGAAATGCGAAACTTAGTTCTTCCCCTTCTTTTTTAAACTTATGCGTAAAGTCATTATTCCAATCAAAATTTGAGACCTTGAACTCATTACTTGTTAATGCGGTGTAATCGATATTTCCCTCTGAGGCTGAATAATTACTATTTACAGAACTTCCGTCGTTTTTGAAAGCCCCACCTCGTAGGCTGAAAGCTGAATTAAAAGTATTATTATCATCAAAATCATATCCTAACGAAGCCGATCCGTTGTTAAAATGCCTGTTCGACGTACTTTGACCAGTAGAGGATGAAGACGTTCCAACGTCTGTATTTCGGCTATTGAATGATTGATAAGTAGTTTGCGGCCATCCAACATTGTAACCAAAACTGGCTGTTAGGCTTAACTTGTTCTTATTGAAATTAATATTTCCACTTTCGTTGTTTTGGCGGGTTCCTACCCCTGCGTTAATGGAACCGCTAAACCCTGAGACATCTTTCTTTTTCGTAATAATATTAATAATACCTGCAGAACCTTCAGCATCATATTTAGCCGACGGCGCTGTAATAACCTCAATATTTTTAATCTGATCCGAGGGCATAGATTTTAGCACATCTGCGGCGTTTGTTACCAACGCACCTGACGGCTTTCCATTAATTAAAATTCGTACATTCTGGTTACCACGTAACGCAACATTGCCGTCCATGTCTACTGTTACCATAGGAACTTTCCGAAGGATATCGGAAACATTACCTCCCGAACTGGTAACGTCTTTCTCGGCATTAAAAACCAGCTTATCGATATGGTTTTCCACTAAGGCCTTTTGTCCGGTTACTTCAACCGCTGCCAACATTTTGGCACTAGGCGAAACAATAATTTGCCCTAGGTTCCTGTCAGGCTTTGCGGCCGTTATTACAATTCCATCAATCGTTTTGGTAGCGTAACCTACAAACGCAATTTGAACCCTGTAACTACCGGCTGGAATATTTGATATTTTGAAGTTCCCCTTTTGATCAGTAAGGCCTCCATTTAGCGGAGCGGTAACACCAGCTTTAAACAAACTTACCGTTGAATAATCCAGTGGTTTTTTGGTAAGCGAATCTATAACTGTACCAGATATTACGCCGTTTCCCTGACCGGCTGCAGCAGAATTTCCACGCGGGGGTTGATTTTGCCCTAGGGCTATACCTGTTAGTAATAAAAAACAGATTATAATTTTTACTGGCCACAAACCAAACGTGGCAATCAACTTCAACTTGTAATTTTCGGCTTCCATATTTCAGAATTTGAAACAAATCAAACCAATTGCTTTCAATCAAATATGCCGAATAGACGGTTGACCATTTATAATAGACGAAATCTAACTTAAAATCTACGAGTTAATAATTGATCGTTTCCGAAGCGGATAACCATCATTTACAAGTGCCACGAATGTCCCGTTTAATGCCATCGATCAAACTTGCCATTCTGTCTATTATTTACATCAAATGGTCTATTTCACTTTTTAATTATAGAATAATTGTGTCATTTACAGATATCCCGGTGAGATGGGATTTTAGTTGATTACTGTATTGATACAGTAAGGTGCGTTTTGCCTGAGAAACAAAACGCACTATTTTTTCTATTACTTTTATAGTAAAACCCAAATATGACTTTTTCAGGCTTGAAGAAAATATTCTTTTCGGTTCACTTTTATATCATAACCAGTTTGCTTGTGATGTTTCTGCTTCCGCTTTCATGGCCAGTAAAACTACCCGGCGAATTTTGGCTAAAACAAATACTAATTCACCTGGTATGGGCAGCGTTGTTTTACTCTAATTTACTGTTCTTAACACCCCAGCTACTCTATAAAAACAAGGTTATTTTGTTCGTTCTTATTTTAATAGCCATCTTAATTGCAGTCGTCTATTTAAACAATTGGCTCGATGTGGTTACTGGATGGAAAGCCGCCTTTAGCCGAATTTTTATAGACACGGGCAAAAAGTCATTACATGATAAAAACAGTTATAATTATTGGACTATTATCTCTGCGCTCGTACTGCTCGGTGTGAGTACCATTATTGCAATTTCCAGAAAAATCAAAACCGATCAGGCTGTTTTACAGGCCACCGAACAGGAGAAGATTAGCTCCGAGCTTTCATTTCTAAAAGCCCAAATCAACCCGCATTTCTTTTTTAATATTTTACATACCATTTATGCGCTGGCGGATAGCGATCCCGGAGCATCTAAAGACGCTGTATACACGCTTTCGCACATGATGCGGTATGTAATTTACGACACTAAAAACGACCTGACAGATCTGGACAAAGAGATCAAATTTGCAGAGGACTACATCAAACTCATGAAGTTGAGGCTGAGCGATGACGTACAGATCATTTTTGAAAAACAAGCCAGCCTGAAAAATTATGAGGTGGCGCCAATGCTTTTCCTTCCATTTATTGAGAATGCATTTAAACATGGGATCAGTGCATTGCATCCAAGCTATATATATATTGACATAAGCCAGCGTACAACGGAGCTTACTGTGGAAATCAAAAATTCATTATTTGAAGAACAGACAGCAGATTTGGAAGAAAGTAATGGTATTGGCATTGCCAACACCAAAAGACGTCTTGATCTATTATATCCAGGACAATACAGCTTAACCGTTGACCGAAATGTAAAAACGAAAGAATTTACAGTAATATTAACTTTCCACCTCAAATGAAAATAAAAGCTATAGCTGTTGATGATGAGCCGCACGCCCTAAAGCTGGTAGAATCATATATCGAACAAACACCTTTTTTAAATCTGGAGGGCAGCTATACTAATGCCATGGATGCATTAAAAGCTATCCATGACAGACCCGACCTGCAATTGATATTCCTGGACATCAGAATGGTGGATCTTAGCGGGGTTGAACTAGCAAGAATTATTGAGCAAACCGGTAAAAAGAAAACCCTTCGAATTATATTTACTACAGCCTATGACCATTATGCACTCGAGGGCTTCAAAGTAGATGCACTGGATTATCTATTAAAGCCATTTAGTTTTGTTGATTTTTCTAAAGCAGCAACTAAGGCTTATGATTATTTCATTATGCTTCAAAACAGCATTAATAATGTAGTTGCAATAACGCCTGCCGAGAAAACTGATAAGAATTATATCTACCTTAAAGTTGATTACCAATTGGTAAAAGTTAATGTAGCGGAGATACTCTATATTGAGGGATTAAAAGATTATGTAAAAATCTTCCTTTTCACCCAGGAAAAACCGTTATTAACACTCACCAGCCTCAAAAACCTGGAGGAAAAATTACCCGAAAAAGCTTTTTTAAGGATTCACCGATCATTTATTATTGCAAGGGAGGCGGTTAAATCGGTCACCAAAAATTCAGTACAGATTGCAAGTACTACAATTCACGTTACGGAACAGTATAAAGAAGTATTTTCGACGTTCCTTAAAGATTGGTTTTAGTTTATTATTCGGCAGCTACGCCACCCCTTCCCTGCTGACGTTACCTTAGCATTCTTTGTTCCGCCAAAGTTCATCTCAGGCTTTACCGCTCCTGGTAACTTCTCAATCTTAGCAACAATTATCATCTAAAAAAATAATTAATTCTTAATAATTATACATTAAGTATTAATTAATGTTTTTTATATTTATATAATCACCAAGATAAGCCAATTCATTATTCTCAAATAACCCGCCACTGCCTTAAGTATATGAGTAGTGGGCACTTAAAACTTACCGCAATGTTCAATAATGTAGTTTTAGATGTAGCTATCGGCGTTGTATTTATTTTTCTACTATACAGCTTACTTGCCACCTCCATCCAGGAAGCCATAGCAACTGCTCTCGCCTTGCGCGCACGGACCCTTAGAGATGGAATTATTAACGGCATGCTTTGTAACACCCCTAATATAACGCGATGGGAAAGCTATTACAGGGGGATAGTGTGCGTGTTTAAATATATATACCATATCATAATCACAAAACCTGAGGTAAAGGATAAAAAACTGGGGCATTATTTTTATGATCACCCCATGATAAAAAATTATGGTTCAAGCCGTATATTTCCTATACCCTCCTATTTACCTACTACTAACTTTTCTACGATTTTAATTGATGTACTAAGGCAAGATTTCCAGCAAAAGCTAGATGTGATTATTGCCAGCAAACTACCATCGGCCACAAAAACCCAGGCTGAGATCGATGCGCTAAACCAGCAGTTGCAGAGCAGCACAGATACGGTGAAGATAAAGGAACTGTTAAACTATTATGGCAGTTACTATACAAAGTTGAGCAAAATACCCGCAGCTCGCAACAAACAAGAACGACAGGACAACATCCAAAAAGTGGAAAAACTTAAATCCGATTTCTTCCCCGATCTGAATATAACGATAGAACAAGATACATGGCAAATATTGCAAATGCATCTCCAGAACAGCCTTTATAACATAGACGATTTTATTAAAAAGCTGGAAACCTGGTATGACGATAGTATGAACCGCGTTAGCGGTTGGTATAAACGCCAGGTGCAGTTCATTCTCTTTCTCATCGGCATCGTAATAGCGGCCACTTTTAACGTCGATATCCTTCTAATTTCGGGCAAACTTTCAACAGACAAAGATGCCCGTGATCAGCTTGTTCAATTAGCTGTAAAAGAGGCGGATACTTACAAAAATGACCCGAGGGTATCAAGACGAGCACATCCGGGTCCTGATACCTCCCGTGCGGCTTATCGTCAGGCCATCAAAGACGCGCGTAAAACTATTGATACCAGCATAGTAAAAGCCAACGATATATTGGCAATAGGCTGGGGCGATTATGGAAAACGGGCTGATAGCGTAAAAACGCTACAAAAATATTATGCTGCAGAGAAGGAAAGAATTGCAGATAGTATTAAAAAAGCGGGTGGGCGTGTTACAACGCCTGCCTTACCTCCCAGTGCTAAGACAAATCAGGCCATTTTAGATAAGCTTTATGAAGACAATCCATTCACCTACAAATTGCCTTACGTACTTAGACAATCGTTTTTACATGGCCGCAAGTTTCTGGGTCTTTTATTAACTGCTTTGGCCATTTCGCTGGGCGCCCCTTTTTGGTTCGACTCGCTTAGTAAGTTAGTTAACCTGCGTGCTGCCGGTAAAAAAGAAGATTCGACAACCAATACTGCAAGTAGTAATAGTGGTAGTGGTGGTACTTCTTCAACACCGCAACAACCGGTTAACGTAAACGTAAACACCGCAAATACTGAAGAGGAGGCAGTAGGTTGATATGACACGTTATATAGTTACAGCAAATAAGCTGAATAAACGCAGCATAATACCCGCAAGCCTACCTAACCCGGCTAATATTGCCGGGATGGTATTTAAGGGCTTTATTTTTGAAGGTGAAGAAGCCGACCCGGCCGATGTTCCAAATGCAGCACTGGGTAAATGGTTTAAGGACACCGATGGCTTTTTTTATTGGGGAGGTGCCGTTACGCCTATTACTGAAAATACTGACGCCAAACTAAGCGCTGATAAAATAAGCATGGCCACTGGGGCAAAACTAAGTACGGCCACTAAATTTTTGCCCTACCTTTTAGAAACTTTCGATAAATTTACTATTAACACCCCTGTTAGGCAATTATGCTTCCTGGCACAAATTGGACATGAAAGTGCCGGGCTATTTTATACAGAAGAGCTAGCCAGTGGTAAACGCTATGAGGGCCGTACCGACCTGGGGAATACCCATGAGGGCGATGGCGTGAAATATAAGGGCCGCGGGCTGATACAAATTACCGGGCGTGGAAACTATCAATGGCTTACCAAAGATTTTCAAGTTGATTTTGTGACCGCACCCACTATGCTTGGTGGTAAAAATGCCACCCTATGCTCACCAGATCAGTTGAAATATGCAACTTTAAGTGCCGGCTGGTATTGGAACAATCATGATCTTAATAAAACAGTAGATTTGATAGACTTACAATTTCCAATTGATGAGGGAGATAACCTGGTTCATTTTAAGATACTGACCCGTAAAATAAACGGTGGTTACAATGGATTAAGCGATCGTATTTCCCGCTGCAAGGCAGGCGTTGATTCTTTTAAACAATCATCATGAAGCTTATCGTAACCGCCAATAAATTAAACGTACGTAGCCATATACCCAAACAGCTCCCCGAGCCAGATGGTATTACCGGCCAGGTTTTAAAAGGCCACACTTTTGACGGCATCCTGGTAACTGATCCAAATATATCCAATGGCGCACTTGGGAATTGGTACCAAGATACACATGGATCTTTTTACTGGGGAAATGGTTTAGTGGTTGTGGACCAAAACGTCACACCTCATGAGGCAGGCTCATAAAACTATTCAACAAAAAGTTGTTCGGTGGGTAGAAAAGGTGATAACCGTTTTATTTGCCTGAGTTAATCAAGCGGTGATAATCTGTTATCGTATCGATATCAACACCTCCCATGTTAAAGGGGATAGATGTTATCTGGTCCTGATGCGCTTTAATAATCTTTTTAGCGCCTTCGTGACCTGTAAGTTTACCTAGTTCGCTAAATAACGATCTGTGAAATAAAGCGGGAACGCCTATTGTATTCAGATAGCTACTCGCCACTATGGGTGTGCCTGCATCCAGATGCGTTTTCCCCAAATTGTCGAGGAGTTCGGCAGAAACAAAAGGTTGATCGCAAAGCATGATGATAGCGCTATCGATCTGTTTCTTTTTCTCTACCTCCATTATAGCAAACTTTACGGATGAAGCCATGCCCTCTGCCCAGTCTTGATTGATCATAACCCTCACACCTGGATATTGAATGGAGGGCTGAATCAGCTCAGCATTGGCTCCCAAAACCACTATTACCGGCCCGCACTTTGATGCCAGCCCGGTTTCAATGGCTCTTTGCAATAGCGTTTTATCTTTAAACACAAGGTTTTGTTTAGGTTGGCCTAATCTGCTCGAACTACCTGCAGCCAAAATAATTAGAGCCGTCATTTACCGGCAACTGCTTTATCGAGCTCCGCATGAATCGGCGTAGGCTTATATTTAAGTGAATAACCCTCTCTGGAGGACAACACGGCTTTTATTTCTGCAACAATAGACAAGGCAATCTCTTCGGAACCCTCCGAACCAATATCCAATCCAACCGGGCCGTAAATACTTGCCAACTGTGCCGATGTTATTTGAACCCCATTATCTTCTATTTCTGCCAGCATACGTACCAACTTCTTTTTGGGGCCTAATATGCCGATATAACTTAGGCCTAACGGCATTAACTCCTTTAGAAGTTCAATCTCATAATTATAGTTGTGGGTCATTAAAACAAACGCCGTTGAAGCGGTTAGTTCAATTTGAGACAAAATGTTCCCGGGCTTTGAAACCACAACGCGGTTTGCCAATGGGAAGCGTTCCTGCAGTGCATAATTCGGTCGCCCGTCTACCACCGTTATATCCCAGCCTAAAACAGCGGCAATTTTGGTTAGCGGAATGGCATCATTACCAGCCCCTATGATCACCAGAGAAACCATCGGTTTTACATATTCAACAAAACCGGTAAAAATTGTACCATCAGCATAAGTCGATGTTTCAGACTGTCCATTTTTTATGGCACATTCTACATCAGTAACTAAAGCATCTTTATAAATAGCATCACTTAAAACACAACTCTGTAGAATTGCGTCAGATGTAAGGCATAAGCACGTGCCGGGCTGAGGCCCCTTTCTATCGTCAACAGAAAAAAGAGTGGCCAAAACTGCATTGCCCTTATTCCTCACAATTGCCTTTAGATAGTTGATCGGATTTTGAAGACTATCATAAATGGGTTCTATCAGGATATGGATAATACCATTGCAGCCTAACCCTACACCTAGTTTGGCATCATCGTCGTCCATAGTATCATAAGTAACCAGTAGCGGCTCTTGTTGCAAAATAACCATACGGGCCTTGCGCAGGGCATCGCCTTCCAGGCAACCACCGCTTATAGCACCAGTAAGTTGGCCATCTTCTGTGATCAGCATCCGTGCCCCCGCTCTCCTGTAAGCTGAGCCTTCAACCAAAACCACAGTTGCCAACGCGGCTTTTTTACCTTCCTTCACAGCTCGGTCATAAGCAGCAACAATTTCAACAATCTCCTTCATCCCAGTTAAACCTTATTCATATCAAAAGGTAGTTTCCTGATGCGGTTACCTGTCAGGTCATATATAGCATCCGTTAAAGCTGGCGAAAATGGAGGCAATCCTGGTTCTCCAACACCGCCTGCATCTGCCGTGTTTTCCATAATATGTACTTCAACTGGCGGCATGTCGCTCATGCGCGGCATCAAATAATTATAGAAATTCCTTTGCTCGGGCAAACCATCTTTAAAGGTGATCTCGTGAATTGTAGCGGCACCCAAAGCCATTAAAACCGAACCCTCTACCTGCGCCCGTATGATATCAGGATTTACATACCAGCCGCAATCCATCACAGCCCAAACCTGATCTATTTTAACCTTACCGTCTGTATGCCTTGATACTTTTACGATCTGGCCTACGGTTGTATTGAAACACTCGGTAATGGCTACACCGTAACCTTCATTCTTTTTCCGGGATTTCCACCCCGAAACCTCTTCCATTCGGTCAATCAATTTCTGGCAACGTTCGTCCTTTAAATATTCCCTGCGAAAATCAAGCTGATCTTTACCGGCCAGCGCTGCCATTTCATTCATAAAGCTCTCGTAACCAAAGCCATGTGTCGAGGCATAAACAGACCGCCACCACATAGGTGGTATCGGCAGTTCGAAGTTGATGTCAGAAAAACTAATATTCTTAATGCTGTTGAAATAAGGCTTTACAAAGCCTTCATCAGTACTCGAATTGGGTTTATCTCTCTTTCCACCTTGCCAGTGGTCCAGATTTTGTCCCGCAACACGGAATTTAATTGCACTGATTTCGCCATTGGCTATAGCACCCTGGCAGCGATAAGCTATTCCTGGCCGAAACGGTCCCTGCGTGGTATCGTCTTCTCTTGACCAAACTACTTGCACGGGCGCACCAATCTCTTTCGATATAAGCGTGGCTTCGTAAGGGTAATCTAAAAAGGCCTTCCTCCCGAAACCGCCCCCTAAAAAGGTCATGTTTACTACCACATTTTCCTTAGGTATTTTAAACTCATCACTTAAATTACCCTGTATCCAATCGGGTGCCTGGATAGGCCCCCAAACCTCAATTTTATCAGGCTGATAATGCGCAATGCAATTAAGCGGTTCCATTGCACTATGCGCCTGATAAGGGGTTTGATAAATTACATCTATAGTATTTGATGATTGCTTTAACACACCGTCGGGGTCACCTTGAGTTTTGAAAGAGATCCCCTCACTGGTCTTCAATAACTCTTCTTGTCTTTTAACAATATCAATAGTGTTTACATGCTCAAACCCGCTATCGTCCCAAACCACGTGCAATGCTTTTCTGCCCTGCATAGCAGCCCAGGTTGATGTAGCAACAATAACAACGCCGTCGCGGGTAGTATCATAAACCTTCATCTGCACCTTAAAAACCTTCTTAACACCCGGTACCTTCAGTGCAGCGGTACTGTCAAAGCTTTTTAAGGTACCGCGCATCCTGGGGTTACGTTCCACCACAGCGTAAAGCATTCCCGGAAGTCTTTTGTCCAGGCCAAATATGGCTTCACCATTAGTTTTTATCGGCGTATCTCTACGGTTTAAAGGCTTGCGGATCAGTTTATATTCAGAGATCTTTTTTAATTGTATTTCTTTAGGCGCTTCTAATTTAGATGCATCAACAACCAATTCGCCATAATGAAACTTTTTTCCGGATGGTTTATGGATCACATTTCCCGACTCGGCATAACATTCTGAAACAGGAACAGCCCATTTATTGGCAGCAGCCATGATGAGTACCGTGCGGGCTGTTGCGCTCAGATGCAACAGCTGTTTGTAAGACCCACGTATAGTTGAACTACCACCGGTTATCTGACTGCCATATTTTTTGGGGTTGCCTTGTGCGAAAATAACGTTAACGTCCTTCAGGTCGACTTCCAATTCTTCGGCAACAATCTGCGGAACAGACTGGAATGACCCTTGCCCCATTTCGGCACGATGGTCAGTAATTGTTACTTTACCGTCGGTATCAATTTGAAGCCAGGCATTCATTTCAATCCCGCGGGCATCGGCCGCCGCTTTAGAGACTATCACTTCTTCCTTTGCGCTGGCCGGAAAATAGACGCCTAAACAAAGCGCCGCACTTGCCAGCCCCGATACCCGGATAAAGTTTCTTCTTGATATTTCTTTAGGTTCCATATTGAAATCCTTTAAGTCCTTTTACTTCAGTTAGCACTTGGTGCATAAGCGCCTTTAGCTATCCATAATTTAACCTGTGCCACAAAAGCTGACCTGCTCATCGGTGGCAAGGTCCGTCCATCGCCGGGATGCCATCCCCATCCAACCAGTTCATCATTTGCCATATGATCAATTAACTGAGCCTTTGTCCGTCCACCGTTTTGCTTGGGGTCAAGTATCTGTAAGGCCAATTGGTGTGGGGTTCGACCCTGAAAAACCATCTTCATTTTTGCTGGTGGCAAACCCCATTTTGGGTTACCCGGTGGCATATGCAGGCCGGCTGTATTCTCATTCTGGTGGCAGTTACTACAACGTGCGGCATACATCCCTTTACCATCCGTGCCCCGCTTAATATTCATGGTGTGGATGTGGCTGTCATCGCCCTGTAGAGGAGCCTCACCCGATGGGTGACAATTCATACAGCGGGGGCTCATCAATACTTTATATACCGACATAAATGCTTTTACTGAGCCAATACTATCTTTAACTGGCTTAGTATCATCATTTTTTAAAGAAGTTTCGGTTTTGAACGACTGCATGATTATAACAGTGATAAATGACACCATTGTAAATAATACCACTCTTTTAGTAGTTGCAATACTTGATAAAGGTGCACTCATATTTTTGCCGCCTCCTGCTGTATGTGAGCAGCTTTGTGAATAGCAGCTCTAATTCGCTGATAAGTGCCACAACGGCAAATATTGCCCGACATAGCATCGTCAATATCTTGATCTGTTGGATTTAAATTTTCGCGCAGTAATACCGCTGCCGACATTAACTGACCGGACTGACAGTATCCGCATTGTGGCACATTCAATTCGTTCCAGGCTAATTGCAGCGGATGGTTATTGTTTGCCGACAGACCTTCTATGGTAACAATCTGTTGCCCTGCTGCCCTATTGAGTTTAGTAACGCAAGAGCGCACGGCTTCACCATTCATATGGACAGTACAGGCACCACATTGTGCGGCGCCGCAACCATACTTGGTTCCGGTAAGGCCGAGTATATCTCGTATTGCCCATAGCAACGGCATATTTGGGTCAGCATCAATTTGGTGCTGTTTCCCATTTACATTAAGGCTAATCATAGGCTTATAGATTTGTAATTACTATAAATATCGAAAATTTATAACCAATAACACCCTATGGGGTTTATTTGTATCTAATCTAAACCCATTATAAATTAATATGGTTTTCTAAAGCACTCAAATAAAAACGCCATGAATTTATTATTCATGGCGTTTTTATTTTTATTCACTTATCAGGTCTATTCTTGTCAACCTGATAGTATTTATACTACAATTTTACGGTTACCGCGCTACCGCTGTATTTAAATGTTTTGTCGAAATGATCAGCCGGAACTGAATCTGACCCGTGTGTGCCATTAACCACCACTACGTTAAATGTACGTTGCTTTAACATACCCGGGAAACTACCTTTAACTGGTGATATACTTAACTGGTGTAACTGATCGTTCCAGGTAATGTTGAAGGTAGCAAACTGGCCCTTCTCATAACCATAAGTATCGTTTGCATCTTCATAAACCTGAAACTGACCATTTGCTCCAGCATAAACACGCAGCTCTATTACGCTCGATGGTTTTTCGGTAGCATACTGCACCACTGGCCCCATTGGCACAATTGATCCGGCTTTAACATATAAAGGCATCGTTTCAATAGGCACATCCGGGTTGATGGTTTGGCCACCTTCGTATTTTTTACCAGTCCAGAAATCGTACCAGGTAGCTGCTTTAGGCAGATAAACCTCACGGGTGTGCTTGCCACTCGCCACATTAGCGCCTGTGTACATTTGTTCGGTAACTGGGTTTACCAAAAATGCAGGACCAAACATATACTGATCTGGAATGCTATATACTTTAGGATCATTTCTAAAATCGAAAGCCAGTGAGCGCATAATGGTGTAGTTATTCTGAGTAACCTTACCCGCCAGCGAGTAAATGTATGGTAACAGGCGATATCTCAATTTATCATACTTGATCAGGATATCACGTGTTTTTTCATCCCAATTATTAGAGAAGATAGCACGCTCGCCTTTTCCGTGGATACGGAAGATTGGTGAAAAAGTACCGAACTGGAACCAACGGGTAAACAATTCACGAAACTCGGGTTTTGACCAATCTGGTGCTTTCCAGTAATATTGATAGCCGCCAATGTCTGATGTCCAGTAAGGGATACCCGATACACAGGCATTAATTCCCTGTGGAACCTGTGCTTTAAATGCCTCAAATGAACAGAAGATATCAGAAGACCACAAGGTTGCTGCATTACGCTGCTCGCCTGCAAATGATTGCCTGATGAGGAAGAAAGCACGTTTATTAGGAATATCTCTTCTCCAGCCTTTGTATAACCCTTTAGAATGTTCTAATGAGAAGGTATTGAAATAGTCGATGCCCTTACCAACTGAAAAATTGGCTTTGCGGCGTTCGTCTAACAGCGTACCATTGTCTGGCTCACACTGATCAACCCACCAGGCGTCCCAACCGTAGCGTTTAATCAGGCTGTCGCGGGCTTGGTCCCAATATAGTTCACGGGCTTTGGGGTTGTGGGCATCGTAATAAGTGTCGAAAGTATGAGTAACTACGTTATCCCAGGTAATACTAGTTAAGCCACCCATTTTATTAAGTGCATCATAGTTAGGGGTACCTTTACCAAATACCGGCCAGATAGAGATCATAGCGTGGATATTGGCGCTATGCAACTCATCAACCAAAGCTTTAGGACTTGGGTAACGCTCCGGCTTCATAATGTGTGAGCCGATAGGCAATGGATCCCAGTAATACCAATCCTGCACGATAACATCCACAGGAATGTTAGCATTACGATAGTTATTCTTAACACCGATAATTTCCTGTTGGCTCAAATACCTGTCTTGAGACTGGAATAACCCGAAAGACCATTTTGGGAACATGGGTGCTTTTCCTGTAGCGGTGCGATATAAGTCGATGATATGATCGAAAGTTGGCCCGTAGAAGAAAAAATAGTCAACCTGTTTCCCACTTTCTGACACGTATTTAAACTGGGTATTATCAGCTGCGGCACCGTAGAAATTAGAAGCAGCGTAATTATCCCACATCAGCCCATAACCTTTGGTTGATAATAAAACAGGGATAGCCCCTGTCATATATTTAATGGCCATATCCTGATTGCGGCCTTTGTAGTTGATAGATAGGGAATCGGTAGGATGGCAACCCAAACCGAACAAGCCTTCATCCGCCGGCGAATTAAATGAAGTGCTGCAACTATAGGTATCTATACCAGCCACAGTTTGCGCCTCCATTTCTTTATTGCCTTTTTCGGTTTCTGCTAATATTACTTTGCCGGCTGTTGTTAAATAGGTAATGGCGTTTGATTTGCGGTTAACCGAAATAACTAACTTATCTGTTTTTATAATAATATTGCCGCCTTTTTCGGTAACTGTAAAGTTAACTTTACCGGCAAAGGGATTGTTAACCACCAGTGAATTAAATGGTGCGAAGGCATTTAAAGCTGTATATTTTACCTGCACAATGTCGGCCTGGCAAACCTTAATTTTCATAAGGCCCTTGTCGAGCGTAAACCTTACCCCGTCGGCCTGTTTAGCGTATGTTTTTACAGCAGCTGTTGCGGTGTTGTAATGCCCCAACATTACAGTAGTAACGAGCATGGTAAACAATGCCTTCACATTAAATTTTAAAGTTTTTAACATCGAGTTCTTATTATTTTAGTTTCTAACATCTATTACTTTGGTTTCTTTAATATCGGCAGATGAGCTACCGACCATCAGTTGAACGGGTTCGCTTTCAACCACAAATCTATTTTTATGAATATCCCAGTAAGCCAAATCAGCTGCGGCAAATTTGAGTTGCACCGTCTGCGTCTCTCCTGTTTTTATAGTTACCCTTTTGAAAGCCTTTAATTCTTTGATAGGCCGCTCTACTTTCGATTTTTGGTGCTTCACGTATAACTGCACTACTTCGTCACCATCACGTGTACCGGTATTGCTTATATCAATACTTACGCTTAAACTGTCTTTAGCGCTTAATTTGCTCGCCGATTTCAGATTGCCGTATTTAAACGAGGTATAGCTTAGGCCGTAACCAAAAGGATATAATGGTTCACTTTTAGAGTACATGTAGGTACGACCATGCCTGATGTTATAATCCATCATTGGCGGTAGTTGGTCTAAAGATTTTGGCCAGGTTTGCACCAGCCTGCCGGCGGGATTTACATCGCCATAAATAACATCGGCCAAAGCATTACCCAGTTCCTGGCTGCAATGCGTAATATGCAATATAACAGGCAAATGCTCTTGCTCCCAATTAACAGCGTATGGAAAACTGCTTACTAATACCATCACTATATGAGGGTTAACCGCATAGAGTTTTTTAACGAGATCTTCCTGTAAGGAATCAAGCGAAATACTCTCTCTGTCAACCGCCTCGCGGCCTTCTGTAGGGCCATCAACTTTTTTCCAGCCCAAATTGCCGGATGGATTATTACCCACACAAACAATTACAATATCGGCGGCCTTGGCCATGCTCACAGCTACAGTATTGTCGGTAGTACTTACAATATTGGCTTTACCTTGTATTTTATTCTTAATCCCCTCTAATGGGCTTACGCTGTATGGCGGGGTACCGCTATACCAATCTTGCAAAACATCTGCCGAGCGCGGGCCCACAACAGCAATTGTCCCTCCTTTATTTTTATCGAGCGGTAGAAAGCTATTTTCATTCTTTAAAAGCACTATTGATTTTTGGGTGATTAATCTGGCGAAATCCCGGTGCTCGCCGTTTAGCCAGGGTTCGGGGCCATCTTTAATGGCTGCGTAGGATACCATTTCCGGCGGGTCCAACTGGCCCAATTTTATCATCACTCTAAAAACACCACGCAGGTTCTGATCTATTTCTGCTTCGGTGATCAGCTTCTTATCCAAAGCCCCCTTTACACCTGCTCTATAATTATCTAAGAACTGATTAATACCTGCTTTGATACAAGCAGCAGCGGTTTCTTCGGGAGTTGTGGCGTAGTGGTGAGCAGTCATCAACATTCTGTAAGCACCGCCGTCGGTACAGATAATTCCATCCTCGCCCCATTGGTCGATAGTAACCTTTCTGAGTATCGGATTTACAGCTTGCGGTATACCGTTTACTTTATTGTAGGAAGCCATGTATGCACGTGAGCCTCCTTGGGTTATCCCCTTATAAAAAGTGTAGCCGTAGTATTCGTGTAACAAGCGATCGTCAAATACGGAATTGCTGCTATCGCGACTATTTTCATTACTATTGGCCAAAAAGTGCTTCATCAGCGCAGCAGTTTCCCAATACTTAGGGTTGTTGCCTTGTAAACCCTTAATGTAGCTGATCACCAATGTTGCGTTAAACATGGCGTCTTCTCCATAGCATTCCTCAGTACGGCCCCAACGAGGGTCGCGGCCGAGATCGGCGTTTGGTGCGCGTACAACCAGGCCACCTTTATGGTATTTCTCGGATTGAAAGATGTATCGTGTTTCCTGAGCTTCGATACCAGCAGCCTTTTCCAACAACTCCGCACTCCAGGTTTCGGCCATACCTATGCTTTGGGGAAAGATAGTTGTAGGCACCGGCGTTTTGCCTCCCCAATTACCCACAACTCCCATAGAAAGCCCATGCAGTCCTTCAACGTGCCCGGTGCCTTTGATGCCCAAACGTTGTACCGTGGGGTTGGTACTTAAGCAGTTGATTTTCTCCTCAATATTTAATAAGGAAAGTAGATTGGTTATCCTCTTTTCGGTTGGTAAAGCCGGGTTTTGAAACGGGTATTGATATTGCGCATGCGCAGCACCGCCTATCATTAACAACAGCAGGCAGCATACTCGCTTAATTACATTGTCAGTTAGTTTACCCCGTAACATTCTTTAGGTATAATTGGATCATCGCATACTATTGCAATAAAACCGGTATAACATGGCATTATCGTCAATAGTAAAACTATGTTTTATGCCTGTGGCAGCCCATCACAGAGGTTAAATTATATGCAACAAATGTTAAATGGATATTACATGACTTATTTACAGGCAATTACATCTATTTAACAATTCTTTTATTACCCAAATTATCGAAAACAGTAACACTCTGCATGCTATCATCTAACCTCATAAACCGGGCCGATTGGGATAAGAATGAGCTTCCGTACCCAAACTCCTGTTTTGATGTTTTACCATTTTTATAGGTAATTAAGGCATAGACATCAGTTGGCTTAACTGGTATTGTTTTGGCAGCGTTATTCAACTTAAACACCTTCAGAAAATCCTTATTCTGACTTGCTGCCAAAAGCACATTGCCATTTCTATCGCGCAGTTTTACCAGCGCTTTACCATTACCCGGAATATAGATACCACTCTGTAAAATGGATAACGGTTTGAAACCACCCTTACCGTCACCTTTCAGCATCAGTCCGTTAAGCGCATCGTAACGGCCAACCGAGACATCCGTTCCGTAGTCGTTACCATTAATCACCACATCCAGATTACCGTCGCCATCAAAATCGCCGGTCTCCATACCATTTAATACAGACACCTGGGCTTCTATGGGCAGCGGTATCAGTGCAAATTTGCCGTTACCATCATTGCGTAAGAAACACGATTTAAGCAAATTAGCTTTTAACCGCAGTGCACCTTTTCTTTGCTCCGGCGATAACACCTCATCCATAGTAGCAGTGGCATAGGATTTATAGTTCACAAACTTCTTTTTAAGGCTGATCATTTGCTTCAAAATGTCATCCCTTCCCGGTACAGGAAATTCCTTTTTGTCGCCATTTTGATCGGGGAGATAAATAGATGGTATGGCGGCATACGAGCCGTTTTTGTCGAAATCTTTAGCCGTGATATAAACCGGATACTGATCGCTGGCTTTAAATAAGCTATTTTCTCCCAGGTTACCTACAATGTAGTCGGCTCGACCGGTATGCCTGAAATCGCCCGCAACAAGAGAGTTCCACCAACCTAATTTATCGGCAATGCCCGATTTCGCAGTTACATTTACAAATTTACCATGCTCATTTTTCAGAAAAGTAACAGGCATCCACTCACCTGCCATAATCAGGTCAGGCCAGCCATCACCGTCGAAATCTGTAAATAATGCATCGCAAACCATACCGGCATTTTTTAAAGCAGGTGCAACCTGTGCGGTAACGTCGGTAAATTTAACGTGCCCGTTCTCGGTATCATTTCTTAAAATGAAGCTCGAAACAGGTTGAGGATAATTCCATGGTTGTACGCGGCCCGATATAAACAGATCGGGTTTACCGTCTTTATTATAATCACACGCCCTAACGCATAGTTTGCTAGTTAGGTTGCCGGGTATGGCATCGGCTGGCGCCAGTGTAAAGTTGCCTTTGCCATCATTTAAATACAACTTATCCTGATAACCAGGGTTATTCGCCTGCGCATCATAACCTCCGCTAGCCATATATAAATCGAGACTACCATTTCCATCTGCATCAAATAGTAGAATACCTGCGTCGGTAAACACACTATTGTCGGCCTTTTTATTGGGAAGCAGATCGCGCTGTTTAAACTTGCCGTTGGTTTGCTGAAAAAATATCTGCGCCTGGTTATTGGCGTCACCACCGATAATAATATCGTCCAGACCATTGCCGTCAATGTCTCCGGAGGCTAGTGCTGGGGTGTATTCAGATAGTTTGTGAGGCAACAACTTCTGGATGTTAAAATCAATGAAATTGCCGTCTTTACTGATATAATGAATCCCCACAGAATCGCTCACCTCACTAAACAGAGATTTAGTGTCGACTTTAGGCTGCACCGAACGGTAAGTATCTTTAGCATTCACAATGTCGACCACAATCTTCTGATCTGCTTTTACATGCGACATGGTTTGCTTCTTACCATCAGGCCACTTTACTACCAACGAATCAAGTTCTTTCACCTTACCTAAACCAAAATGTGCCATGATTTGCACGCTCGAAAGGTATCCCCTGTAAGGATCATTTTCGTAAACCTGTTGCTTGCCGTGATCGTAATAAATAGCCGCTAGAGCACCTAGTCCTTGTTTGTTATTCTTATCGCCTTTAAAAGCGACTTGCAGGTAGCGTACATTGTCCGCTACCTTTTTGTCATCGCGAGATGTGTTACGATAAATCAGTGCTTCATCGTTTATGTTATTAACGATCATGTCCATAGCGCCGTCGTTGTCCAGGTCGGCATAGGCCGCACCGTTAGAGAAGGTTGGCAATTCTAGCCCCCAATCTTTACTTACATCCTGAAATTGCAGGTTCCCACCGTTTTGAAAAGCATAATTATGGAGCTTAACTTCCGGAATTTGATCTAATACTTTCTTTTTTGAAGTAATTGCATAGGCTTGCGACCTATAAGTCATGAAATCGTGATCGGAAACATCTTTCGGGAAACCATTGGTTACGATCAAATCACGGTAGCTATCGTTATTAAAATCGACCACCAAAGGTGTCCAGCTCCAGTCGGTTTGCGACATGCCGCTCAAAAAACCGATCTCGCTAAATACCGGACTTCCTATTTCACTCTGCTGCCCTAAGCGCGGCCCTTGGTTAATTTGCAGGGTGTTACGAACATATTGATATTGATAACCATAAAAATCGAAATTTTGAAACGTTTGATAGCTGTTTGCCCCAAGCATCATCTTTTTACGATAATTATCTTCGGGGTTCATATCCAATTCTACCACATCGGGCAGGCCATCATTATTAATATCCACAATATCCTGCCCCATCGCATTGTAAGAAGTGTGCTTAAAGTATTCTTTTGAGCGATTGGTAAAAGTACCATCGTGATTGTTGATATATAGAATATTGTTTGAGGCAAAATCATTGGAAACATATATATCTTTCCAACCATCACCATTAATGTCAACTGTTGTTGCAGCATGGCCATAGCCATCGAGTGTGATACCCGCTTGTTGGGATACGTCATGAAATACGGGATGATGCAGATTTTCGTCCCAATCATTACGGTATAATCTGCCCTGGCTGCGTGCAGCCGTCCGGCTTTCGGCCGGGCCGAAAAGATTTGGGTTATAACTTGCTGATGCACTATTTACGGTGAGATACATATCCAGGTCGCCATCGTTATCATAATCAAAAAAACTGGCCATGGTTGACTGCTCGTTAATATCCAACCCGTAGGCCTTTGCCATATCTTTAAAATGAGGCACTCCATCCTTATCAATTCCTTGATTTATGTATAAGATATTGATGCGCTTGGTAGAATCGGTGTACAAAGTATTACAAACGTATATATCCATCAGCCCGTCGTTGTTAATGTCGACAACGGCTACGCCACGTCCCCAGCGCCCCATACCTGAAACTCCGGCCACATCTGTAATGTCATCAAACTTAAAATCACCTTTATTGAGGTACAGTTTGTTTGAAACCATATTACCCGAGAAATAGATGTCCTGCAGGCCGTCGTTATTAAAGTCGCCTATGCCTACCCCTCCTCCGTTGTAAATATTTACTGCGTCTAAGGGATTAATGGTATCTGTTTCGATTATCCGGTTGGTAAAATGTACACCGGAATGCGAAGAAGAAACCTGCTCAAACAGCGTATGTTTTTTACATGAAGTTAGTACAGAACCAAGCAGTAAAAGGGCGACTAAATAACACTTATTCATAAACAAAAATTGGCGGTAACAGTGGCAAGTTACCATTAGGAAATATCTAATAAACTACAGATTTTCTTTAAATAAAAAAGAGGCTTTCTTCTAATGAAGAAAGCCCTTTCCCAATTAAATTAATCAACTCTCAAATACTAAAAATTATGCGTATTAGTTGCCGTAAGCCGGGTTTTGAGACAAGTTAGGATTTAACCCACGCTCTACCTGCGGAATTGGATAAACATCGCGACCGGCAGGTAATGATGTATTATACAATCCATGCACCGCACCGTCATTGCTCGGATCGAGCTTATTAGGGTTGGCAATAGGGTTAGTGCTGTTATCTGCAGTACCATAAGCCTTTTTAATAAAATCGGCAGCGATACCAGCGCGGCGAAGATCGTAGAAAGTAGAATACTCGCCCGAAAGCTCATGCCTGTATTCGCTATAAACCATTTGCAAAGGATCAGTGATCGGTGCAGCTGGCGAACCATCATAGTTAGCACCATCTTGCATAACAGCAGGCGCTGCGCCACCAAATGCGCGATCTCTAACTGTTTTGATAGAAGCCAAACCACCGGCTACATCACCTAAACGAATCTGGCACTCTGCTTTTGACAATAAAACCTCAGCATAACGCATTAGAATCTGGTTCTGAGCTCCGAAAATGGTTTGCGAACCAGAGTTTGCATCCAACGTAGGGTCGCGCCACATTTTAGCACAATAGAAACCTGTACGGCCTTTATCAGACCCTAACCAAGGTTTTGAAATTGTTCCGTTGGTGTTGATGATCTTGCCATCGTCGCCAATATAACGTGCATCTTTAGCATCGAAACCAGCTTTTACCAATGGGTAGCTAGCTATACCGCCCCTGCCTATTATACCTGGACTAACGTTAGCATCACCAGGACCAATGATTGTTGCCAGTTTGCGTTTATCACCTGCCTGGTACGAATAATAAAGACCAGGGTTGCCATAATCGTAACCAAAATTGGAGATCTCTTCAGGCCAGCTAAAGTCAGATATCCATGCTACTTCGTTACCAGCGCCCCAGCTTTGAGTACCGGCAACTTCAAACTGTACTTCAAAAATAGATTCGTCGCTATTTTGGTGATTGTATTCATTTACATCAACAAAGTTTGGCAATAAGGTATAGCGGCCATTTAATTGATTAAAGTTATCCAATGCGCTCTTGTAATCTTTCAACCACATTTGTGCAGCGCCGGCATAGGCATAAGCGGCGCCCTTTGTTGCGCGACCAACATCAGTACTCGCCAGATCTTCTTTCCAGGTTAATAAACCTGCGGCCTTGGTCATGTCGGCAACCACTTGCTTAAACACATCATCCTGACTTGCGCGGGCAGTTAAACCAGCATTTGCACCAGTTTGTAATTCTAGTGGTACACCGCCGAAACTGGCTGCCAGGTAATAATAAGTCATACCGCGTAGAAAATAGATCTCACCTGTTAGGCGATCTCCCAAAGCTGATGATAGTATACCTTTGGCTTTCATATCTGCTATAATTGGAATAGCTGAGTTTGCGCGGGCTATGCCAACGTAAGCACGAGACCAGAACACTTCGATAGGTGCAAAATCTGCAGGAATCGAGTAGTTATTATAAAACCTGTCGGCACCCCAGTTAAAAAAGTCGTGGGTTTGGAAGTTGGCATAATACCATATCGATTTCTTTAGTAAGTCGGCGTTCTGATAGGTATCGTAAATTGCGTTAACAAGTGCTATACCATCAGAAGCTTTCTGGAAATAGCTATCTGCCGTAAACTGGGAAGTACTCTTTTGATCTAAAAATCCTTTCTTACAACCCAGTGGAATCATCATTGCCGCTAACATGGCAGTGGTAATTATATTTATCTTTTTAATTTTCATTGTCGTCTCTATTAATCTCGTTAAAATGTCACGTTAACACCCAGGGTATAAAATTTGGTGGTTGGATAGTTGCCCAAATCTATACCAGAAGCTGTTGCGCTGGTTTGGGTTGCACCGGTTTGCGGATTTGTACCAGATGGCGTACCAATTTCCGGATCGAGCCCTTTATAACCGGTAATAGTGAATAAGTTTTGTGCTGAGAAATAGAATCTCACTTTAGATATAGATACCTTTTTAGTAAGTGCAGAAGGCAGCGTATAACCAACTATAAAGTTTTTCAAACGCAGATAACTGCCGTTCTCTACATATACGCTCGATGCTACGTTATTACCACTCACATCATCATTGTAAGTAACGCGGGCATAACGGTTTGATGGATTGGTAGGTGTCCAGTGGTTTTGGTAATAATCTAACCCTACGTTTTCAACACCAACAAAACCTGGTGCCTGGAAACTTTCCAGCATACGTTGCTGATAGTTAAATATTTTATTACCATAGCTACCGTAGAAATAAAGGTTAAAATCAAACATTTTGTAGGTTGCATCTAAACTTAAACCACCATAAAATTTAGGAAGCGGGCTACCAAGGCTAGTCCTGTCAGAAGCTGTTACCTGTCCGTCGCCATTTGTATCGGCAAAATATCTGTCGCCCGGTTGGGTTGTAGAATTTTGGTAGTAAGGGTTACTTGGGTTAGCGGCCGCTGCTTTGGCATTTAATGCCGCGATTTGCGCCTGGGACTGGAAGATACCTAATGACTTATACCCAAAGAACTCTCCTACTGGCTGACCAATATTGGTTTGGCTGAAGGTTGACCAACCCGATGCATTTAAGCCGGTAAGGTTAACAAGGTTATTAATAAAAGAGGTATTTCTGTTGATGCTTAAAAGTTTGTTATTAACAGTTGTTACGTTTAAAGCCGCACCGTAGTTAAAGTCTTTGCTGGTTTGGTGACGATAGTTTAAACTAAACTCGAAACCCTTGTTTTCTATACTACCAACATTTTGGGTTTGGAATGCAAAACCGGTTTGCGCTGGTGTTGGCAGTGTTAATAAGAAGTCTTTCGATTTTTTGTTGTAGTAATCAACAGTAAAAGTCAGATCACCATGTAAGAACGAAACGTCCATACCGATATCTGTTTGTTGATCAGTTTCCCATTTCAGGTTAGGATTCTCTAATTGCGTAAGTGCAACACCCGGTTGGTATACTTTACCAAAAGGATAACCTACGTTAGTAGCCGAACTAGCCGGACCGCCAGAAGTATAAAGCGCAGCATATTGGAACAAGCCAATATTACCCTGGTTACCAACCTCGCCATAGCTACCTCTGAACTTTAAGTCGGATAGCCAATTAACGTCCTTCAGGAAGGATTCTTCTTTGGCGCGCCATGCAACCGCACCTGATGGGAATACACCATATTGGTGACCTTCGTCAAATTTAGACGAACCATCCCGACGTACAGTACCTGTAATGAGGTATTTGTCGCCAAATTTGTAGCTTAAACGTGCAAATTGCGATGCCAGCGAATAAGTTTGCTGATAACCAAAAGCGGTTAAGTTTTGTACCTGGCTCAAATCTCTGATACCGTTACTTGGCAGGTTATTACCGCTACCTCCTACTGTTCTGTAAGTATTCTCTTGCTGAGAAACACCACCTACGAAACTGATAGCATGTTTGCCAAAAGTTTTATCGTAAGAGATGGTATTTTCCCAAAGCCATTCGAAGGTGTTGTTAGCAGATTGCGAATAAACACTTAATTGGTTAGCACCACCCAAACCGTACTGATCGCTCGAGCGGTCATCTTGTGGTTGAAAGAAATAACCAGAATAATCGCTAACGTTAACACCCGCATTAGTCTTGATTTTTAAACCATCGATAATTGTAGCCTCTAACGAAGTACTTCCCAGGAAATAGTTCGTTAGGTTTTTGTAATCATTTTGTTCGATGGTATAAAGCGGGTTATTCCAGCTTTTGGTGTAAATATTTACCGGGTTGTAGAAACCATAATTACCATTTCCATCTTTCGCAAGATTAGTGAATTTGTTACCGGTAATGGTTGGAATTAATTCGGTTAATTGTTGTAAAGAACCAGTACCAAATGGATTGTTCTGGTCTTGTCTAGAATATTTAGCGCTCGATGAAGACTTCAACCATTTGGTGGCATTATAATCCAAATTCAAACCAAGGTTTAATCTTTTGAAATAAGAATCGAGCACGATACCTTTTTGATCGTAATAACCTATAGAAACTGCTGATTGTACTTTCTCGTTACCACCGCGGATAGCCAGATTATAGTTCTGTTTTAAACCAGTACGGTAAACCTCGTCCTGCCAGTCAACATTAGTTAATGCAGAAGGGTTGCTCCACTCTGGCAACTCAGTAAAGGTACCTTCCGTGGCGTGATCTTCGTTAGCCAAAGTAGCCCATTGCTCGGCGTTTAGCACTTTGTATTTTTTAGGTTTAGCCTGCAATGATCCGTAAGCGTCGAATGCAATTTGCACACCATCCTTTTTACCTTTTTTGGTAGTGATGATAACCACGCCGTTTGCAGCCCTAACACCGTAGATTGCTGTTGCCGATGCATCTTTCAACACGTCCATAGAAGCAATGTCGCTTGGGTTGATATTGTTTAGACCGCCTGTTATAGGATAACCATCAACAACATACAGCGGGTCGTTACTAAAAAGACTACCCACACCACGGATAACCACGTTTACGCTGTTACCAGGTGCACCATCATTATTAGTAACCTGCACACCTGCAGCACGGCCTTGTAAAGCCTGATCAACCGAGGTAACCGGAGTTTGCTCTAATTGCGCTGACGATACCGAGCTTACAGAACCTGTTAAATCTTTACGTTTTGTAGTACCGTAACCAACTACAACAACCTCAGAAAGCGACTTGACATCTGGTGCTAATTTTACATTAGCAACTCCGCCGGTCACATCTATTGTTTGAGCAGTGTAGCCCAAAAAGCTAAAAGAAAGTTTATCACCTTGCGCTGCCTTAACAGAGTAATTTCCGTTGGCATCGGTAACAGCGGCATCTGCCTTACCCACAACTTTAACAGTTACGCCTGGTAATGGCAAGCCTTTTTCGGTATCGGTAACTTTACCGGTAACCCTTCCGTTTTGTGCAAAACCAGGTGTTGTTATTGTGAGCAGCAATAACAGAGCCCCTAATAAAAGCACAACATTTTTAATTTGTAGTTGTCTTATCATAATTATTATAAAAGTTTAAAAATTGGCTTTTAGAAACCTGGCCAGTCAGCCTTAACTGTAAGAACCACGTTTATAATTGAAGCATAAATTTATGCGAGAGCCGCATCATCCTGTAACAGTATTGTTAACGTTTATGCAACAAATGTTAAGTGGGTAAAAAGTGGCGAATACAGACAAATGAGTGGCCTTATGCCACTTTTTTAAGCCGCTAATTAACAAACAGCGTATCATTCATACAACAATATGTTAATTTAATATCAATGCAAAAGCCCCTTTCGGGGCTTTGCTTTACTTATAAATATCACAAATTGATTACTGCGTTATTAAACTTGCTCCGAAAATTCTTTTTCTTTTTTCTTTAGCTGGTTTACATATTCGGACGGTAGCATACCATACTCCTCGCGGAACACTTTTGCAAAATAAGTTGGGTTTCCAAAACCCACCTCGTAAGCTACGTTGGCTATATTAAGCTTGCTTTTTTCTAACAATTGCACAGCCATTTCGAGCCTGATGTTACGGATAAAATCAACCGGGGTTTTACCGGTAAGTATTAATAGCTTTTTATATAATGACACTCTGCTCAGCAGCATCAACCTACTCAATTCCTCTACCGAAAAGTTAGGGTTGGTTATATTGGTTTCAACCATTTTGATCGCTGTTTTGATAAACTTATCATCCTCAGATGCTATCTCTATTTCCTCTACCTTAACATCTTGTTGTTTCTGATAAGTTTTCTTAAGCGTTTCTTGCAGCAATAGTAGATTTTTAACTTTCGATAACAGGATTTCGAAATTAAAAGGTTTCAGGATATAGTCGTTGGCACCGCTATCCAGTCCCAGCAATTGATCTTCAGGCTCGCTGGATGCTGTTAACAATATTACCGGGATATGGGTGGTACGGCCATCTGCCTTAATTTTTCTGCAAAGTTCAATACCATTCATCTCGGGCATGCTGATATCGCTCACAATCAGGTTAGGATGCATAGACAATGCTTTTTGCCAACCTTCTTTACCGTTACAGGCTTCGATGATAACAAACTGATGCTTGAGGTTATCTTTCAGATAAAACCGCATATCGTCGTTATCTTCTACAAGTAATATCACAGGTTTCTTATTCGAACGCAGGATATCTTCTTTTCCTTTTTTTGCCTCTGCTTCTATTCTAACACTTGCCGTAGGTACGGTTAATGTACTTTCTGAAATAACAGGTAAAAGAATGGTGAAACAGCTACCCTGGTTAGGCTCGCTTTCAACATTAATTTCACCGCCATGCATTTTAACAAACTCACGGGTAATAGATAGCCCAATACCACTACCCTGATTCAAAAGGCCCTGCGGCATATCATCCTGGAAAAAGCGTTCGAATATCTTGTTTTGCTTATCAGGTGTGATACCAATACCGGTATCAACAACTTTAATTTCCAGCATTTGAGCATTGCTATTTTTACCTAAACCCAGCAGTACCCAAACATGGCCACCCGAAGGCGTAAATTTAAATGCATTTGAAAGCAAGTTAAACAAAATACGTTCCAGCTTATCCTGATCAAATTCCGTAACCAACGATTCTATTTCCGAATCAAATACATAACGCAGATTTTTCTGAACAGCTATATCTGAAAACGACACCGTAACTTCCTTAATAAAAGCTACAATATCACTGCGGGTTAGGCTCAACTTAAGCTCCTTAAATTCCATCTTTCTGAAATCGAGCAACTGGTTCACCAGGTTCAACAAACGGCGACCATTTCTTTTAATCATTTGCAATTGCTGTTGCTGTTCGGGTTTTTCATTTGCTCGGATCAATTGCTCAATTGGCGATAAGATCAGCGACAATGGTGTGCGAAACTCGTGGCTCACATTAGTAAAGAACTTGATCTTCATCAAATCCAACTCGTGCATTCTCTTGGCTTCTAATACTTCTGTAGCAGCTTTCCTTTCTATCTCACGCTGTTGCTGTTGAGCAGCAAATTCCTTTTTCAATTTCAGGATGCCTCGGTGCCTTATATAAAACAGCGAGGCTACAAATGCCAGAAAATACAGTACAAAAGCCCAGGTAGATTTCCAGAATGGCGGCAATACGGTTATTTTAAGCTCTATAACCCTTGCATTTTGAGGGTTGTTGCTATTGTAAGCTTTTACTTTGAAGATGTAATCTCCAGCATCTAGATTAGTATAGGTTGCCTTTCTGATACTTGCCGGCATGTTAAGCCAGTTTTTATCAAACCCTTCCAATTTATATTGGTATTGCACCTTGGTTGGGTTGAAAAAATCAAACGCCGCAAACTCCAGGCTAAATACGTTTTGGCTATGGTTAAAAACAATTTCTTTTGTATCCGATATTGCTTTGGTTAAAACTACGCTCCCCTTAATGGTATCGCCAACAGCAACACTTTTATTAAATAACTGTAAATCTGTAAAAACAAGCGGCGGCTTATGCATTGGTACATTAATTTGTGCCGGATCGAAAATATTGAACCCATGCCCGCCGCCAAATATCATTTTACCGTCGTGGGTCTTATAAGTTGCACCTATGTTAAACTCGCGCCCTTGCAAGCCATCAGTCTCATTAAAATTTTTAACGTCGAATTTATAATCATCGCCGTTACGGATTAACGTAATACACGACACGCCATTGTTGCTGCTAAACCACATCCTCCCCTGCTTATCTTCTAAAATATGGATAACTGTATTGGCCGGCAGGTTTTGCTCTTCGCCCAGGTTAGTAAACTTTTGCGTTTTAGGATTTAAAATACTCAGTCCACCTTTGGTACCGATCCATATCAGTTGCCGGCTATCTTTAACAATGCTGTTAATATCCCTATCTATCAAACTATTGGCATTATGCGCATCGTGGGCGTAATGTTTTATCTTGTTAGTTCGGGTATTGATAACGTCAATACCCTGATCTTCACCCACCCATACATTCCCTTCATCATCCGGGTAAAGTTCGCTGATATATCGTGCGTTTAACTTATATGGGGTCGAGAATAAATGCGTTTTACGGTTATATACGTTTACCCCCCCTGCAAAAGTCCCTAACCAGATATTAAAGTCCTTATCCTCTATAATTGAGTAAATACGGTCATCGTTAATGCTACCTGCAACTTTGTCGTTCTGCCGGAAATGCTTAAAGGTCTTCCCATCAAAATAATCGAGTCCGCCAAAATAAGTTCCTACCCAAAGCTTACCTTCATGGTCTATACACAAACTAATCACCACATCGCTTGCTAAACTATTTGGATTGGCAGGATCATGTTTATAATTAGTATACTCATGCGTTACAGGATTATAGTAAATTAAACCACCTCCATTAGTACCTATCCATAAATTCCCTGATTTATCTTCTTTAAAGAAGTCTACATCATCGTAAGGGAAACTTGTTTTGTCAGATTGGTAATGCCTTACCAGCGGGAACTGAAAAATTCCTTTATGATAGTAGCTAATGCCCTGTTTATAAGTACCTGCCCATATAATGCCATCGCGATCTTTGTATAACACAACATTATTCCCCATTATTGATTTGGGATCATCCTCGCGAGGTAACAGGTATGTTATTTTAGACGTTTTAGTATCTATGATATTAATACCTCCATGGTCCGTACCAATCCACATTTTGTTATCGTCGCCTACTATGATGGAGTTGATAATATCGGAATTAAGGAGATTACCAGGAGATTCCTTTGAATAATGCGTAAAATTTTCAGCCTGCGTATCATAATAATACACACCAATAGCCCGCGACTCAGCCCATACCCAAAGATTTTTTCCCGCATCTAATTTTAACGAAAAATTGATGGGCATCGGCCCCTTGGTTGCATCATGTGGTAATGTCGTTTTACTAACAACCTTATTTGTGTTTAGATCTATCTGCTCCAAGGCCCCATCGCTGTAAATTAGCCATATAAGCCCTTTACCACAGTCTGCAATATCCATAACCCAGTTATTATGCAATACCACATCAGAACGCTCAGAATTACTATAAACAGCAGTAGCGTTAGTTGAGGGGTGATAACAGTAAAGCCCTTGGTTATTTGTGGAAAACCAATAATTGCCCTTGGTATCCTTTTTAATAAAGCCGAGATCGTTAGTTGGTATTTTAAGACGGGCTAATTCGGGACTGATGTTGTTGGTGAACTTTTCTGTCTCGGGATCATATATACTATAATTTTTATGAGTAAATACCCACATTTTCTTTCCCGGCCCCTCATAAATGTGTGAAACAAAATTATCTGCTATTGATGCCGGATCTGATTGCTTGTTCTTAAAAACCTTGAACTTATAACCATCGTAACGGTTAAGCCCCGAAATAGTACCAAACCACATAAAGCCGTAAGAGTCTTTAAATATACAGTTGGTTTGATTATTAGAAAGGCCGTTATTAATATCTAAATGAGAAAATTGGTACATACCGCCCTGCGCGTATGCAATGGATTGCAGATTAGCTAACACTACCAGTAAGAGTAAATTTCTAATGCGCATGATATTTTATAATTGGTTTGCAGAATTGAGCTTACTGCTTAAGCTAAATTATGAATAAATGTTAGATACACAATTCAAAATCTCTAAATTAAATAGCTTATTGGTTAAATATGGCACACATCACAATTATTTGCACGTATCCACGTGTAGCATCTAAAGCTTGTTTATATCATTATATTTGTGATATAATAAAATACAATGGTTAAGTTGTTTATTGGTGGTTTCCCACTTGATATTGGAGAGATTGAACTCGCAAAAATGTTTGGCACTCATGGCGACATCAGTACAGTGAAAATTGTTCGTGATAAAAAAACGAGGATCTGTAAAGGTTATGCTTTTATAGAAATGCCCAACAGAGCTCATGCAGAAAATGCTGCGGAAGCTTTGAATGGCACTTACATGCAAGGCAAAATGCTAACGGTTAACATAAATGAAGATGCACCGGCAAGTCCGCCGCCGACCCCAGCACGCAAGTTTAATAAACCTGCTAGCCCAGGCCCGAATGATGAGAGAAAGAAAAGACCAAGAAGAATTGCGTAAATGCTACTTCTCCCTTTTAAATTCAGCCAATTATAAGCTAAAAGCCCCCCGTTAGTTTACAGTTATCCGCAGCCCCCTGCAATTCCATAAAAAAATTGACGCTTTGAGCGGGCATTTTGATGCGCCCGGTAAAGTGAGTTTTTGCTTTGCTCTTTAGTTTGAGAATTACTTCTCTAGTAAAAAAGACATTGCATGCGTTGGTATTTAGATAGATTGCTACCTTTAAATACCAACTATTACTTACATCACTATGCGAAGAAGACATTTTATAAAACTCTCGTCGACCACGGCCGCGACTTTATTATTTAGCAGACTTACCTACGCTTCCTCACCACAAACATCACTTATAAACTCACCGAGTGAAGTTTGGGCGCAATCGGGGAGCGACTGGTTTCAGTTAAAACATACTAACGGCTCGGTTTATACGTACAAAGACATCGAGGTTTATATCAAAACCAACGGCAACGCCAAAGGAGTTTATATCAAATCGCCTGGTAATCAACTGAACGCGATACGTTTAAAATGGTCTCATCATACACCTTCCGATGCCATATTTCTCGGCGACCAATGGGAACGCTCGTACGGCGACCTGCAATGGAAAACTACCACAACCGGTATTAAAAACCCATGGTATGTGTTGATACACGATGCTAAACAAACATCTTGTTTCGGCGTAAAGACTGGCTGCAATACAGTTTGCTGGTGGGCCCTAAGCAACGATAGCCTCGAACTTACCTTAGATACGCACTCCGGGGGGAATGGCGTGTTACTGGGCGACCGCACACTACATGCGGCAGACATCATCACCACTACTAGTACAGCCGGAGAAAATCCATTCCATACCGACCACCGTTTTTGCGGTATGATGTGCGAAAAACCAAGGTTACCGAAACACCCAGTTTATGGTATCAATGATTGGTATTTCGCCTACGGCAATAACAACTTCGACCTTATAAAGCAAACCACCGCAATGATGAGCGAATTGGTTACCGATACCAACAATAAGCCCTTCTCGGTAGTAGACGCGGGTTGGGCAACGTACTCACCCCTATTACCCGGCGACGGCGGCTGGAACGACGACTTCTCGAAACCCAACGATAAGTTTAAAGACATGCATCTGCTTGGCGACGAGATTAAAAAGCTGGGCATGCGCCCGGGCTTGTGGATGAGGCCGTTATGCGCCCGCCACGATGATAAAGCAAGCCTGTTAGCGCCAAAGATACCAGGTAGGGATGATCCTAAAAATCCGGTGCTGGATCCAACCATACCCGAAAATATCGAACGCATTAAACACAACTTCGATGTTTACAAACAGTGGGGATACGAGATGGTGAAGCACGATTTCAGCACCTATGATATTACCGGGCGCTGGGGATTTGATATGAAAGATAGCATTACCGCACCCGGCTGGAATTTTAACGACCGCAGCAAAACCACCGCCGAAATCATCCTCGATCTTTACCGGGCCATACGCCAGGCAGCGGGTGATGGCATTTATATAATTGGTTGTAATACTATGAGCCATTTAAGCGCGGGCATATTTGAGCTATGCCGCATTGGAGACGATACCAGCGGAAACGAGTGGGCACGTACGCGCAAAATGGGTATAAATACCTTAGCGTTCCGCTTACCCCAACACAATAAATTTTATGCTGTTGATGGCGATTGCGTTGGTCTCACCACTAAAATAGAATGGAGCAGGAATAAACAATGGCTTCAATTGCTAGCCGAAAGTGGGGCACCTCTATTTATTTCGGGACAACCTGAGGCTATGGGTGAAGCGCAAAAAGCAGCCGTAAAACAGGCCTTCGCCCAGGCAGCCAGGGTGCAACCATTGGGCGAACCATTAGATTGGCTGAGCAACAATGAACCACAAAAATGGAAACTGAATAACCGTATCGTGAATTTTGATTGGGCGTAAAAACCGCTATTTATCTGGCGGATTTGCGCGGCCGGGTGGAGCGTGGAGCGGATCGTCCACATCGTCCGCAGGAATCCGACTTAAAAGTTTTTTTTTATCTCAAAACAACAGCAAATGATCTGATTATTAGCAAATTACAATACATACTTAAAAGTCATGAAAGGTAAAAAATCGTCCACTTTTATGACTTTTAAGTTCTTTTCACTGTCAGAATAACGCCAGCGGAATATCCAAATAATATGTTATGGCTTATTTCAAAGGTGGCTTCCAGCGGCCAGGAAGCTTGTATTATTTAACCTTAATGGATGACTCTCTTGGTATTAAAATAGTGTCGAGCGTTTCGGTGCTGAACTCCGTCACCGGCCTTTTGCTTTCTATTACCTTAATCAGCATTTCGGTAGCAATCTGTCCTATCTGGAAGGCAGGCTGGCGCACTACCGTTAGCGGCGGGTCAAAAAGTTCGGCAACGTCAGAGTTGGTAAAGCCGGCAACGGCAATATCTTTGGGTACTTTTAGCTTTAATTTTTTCAAGGTAGCCAGGCAACTTGTAGTCAACCTATCGCTGGCAACAAAAATGGCATCGGGCCGGTCTTCGCCCAAATTAACCAGTTCTTTTATCGCCTCTTCTACTTCGTCATGTACCATACCACCATGGTTACAGTGCTTAACCAACTGAGCATTATAAGCTATATTATTTTTCTCTAAGGCATCTTTGTAGCCTTCCAGCCGATCCTGACTAATTAACAAATTAGCCGAATTGGTTAGATGCGCTATTTTAGTAAAACCTGTATTAATCAGTAACTCCGTAGCCTCAAATGCCCCTTTGTAGTTATTGGCAATTACTTTATGGGTATCGATATCCGGAGCCGCGCGGTCGAAAAACACAATCGGGAATCCCTTTTCATGTAAATATTTATACTGACTTAGATCTGTAATTTCTGATGAGAGGGATACCAGCAAACCATCCACATGACGCGATAGCAAATGTTGTACGTTAGCGGCCTCGCGGGCGGCAGATTCATGGGTTTGCGTAATGATTACGTGATAGCCCCGGTTATATGCAATCGATTCGATACCATTGATAGCCTGAGAGAAATAAGTATTAGCAACCTCGGCCACTACCACCCCAAGCGAATGGCTTTTTTGATCCTTTAAGCTAAGCGCAATGGGATTAGGCCGGGAGTTAATTTTCTCGGCATATTCTAAAACCAGTTTTTTGGTTTCGGTGCCTATCTCATAACTGCCGTTTAGCGCCCGCGACACGGTTGAGGTAGACAAACCAAGCGCTTTTGCAATATCCTTAATGGTGTATGACTGAAACATAATCAACGCTAAAGTAACTTTTAATTATTTAATATCTAATGATGGTGCAACATCATTCCCACACATTTCGACCGTAAAGTTTAACCTAATCAGGCAAATACACTGGCCATTAAAACTGTGCAATCGTTTCCGGGAACGATTGCACAGTTTTTGTCTGGAATATCCTTTTTTTATTTAACCGTAGTAGTTAATCTTGCTATGTATAAACCAAAAAACAGGCATAAAAAACGCTCACCAATTAGTTCTTTTTGCCTAAAACCAATTATAAAAACAACATCATAAAAGCTGTTCAGCGCAGAAGCATTTTCTGATCGATAGCCATAATGGTGATAAACCTTATTAAAAAAACAACGCCAATTAGACCCAATTTATGACTAAAACTTTACTCCAGATTTGCTTTATGCTGTTTCTCTCTGTGGCGGCATTGGCTCAAACCCGTCAGATAACCGGGCAGGTTTCTGATAAAGACACTAACGACCCGATTATTGGGGCAAGTGTAATTATCAAGGGTACCTCGCAAGGTGGGCAAACAGATGCCAGCGGTAGGTTTAAATTAAACATACCGGCAACAGGCAATACCTTATTAATTATCCGTTACCTCGGATACAAAAACGAAGAAATTACGGTTGCTGCAAACCAGGCTTCGGTAAATGTGAAACTTAGCGGCAATGCACAAGAGCTTAATGAAGTTGTTGCTGTTGGTTTTGCTACCGTTAAACGCCGCGACCTTACCGGTTCGGTATCATCTGTTACCGCTAAACAATTAAAAGATATACCGGTGGCATCAGCCGGACAGGCACTTGCGGGTAGGCTTGCAGGAGTGCAAATCACCCAATCGGAAGGCTCGCCCGATGCGGATATCCGCATCCGCGTACGTGGTGGTGGTTCTATTACGCAAGACAACTCCCCGCTTTATATTATTGATGGTGTACAGGTTGAAAACGGTTTAAACAGCATTTCGCCTCAAGACATTGAATCTATCGACGTTTTGAAAGATGCAGCGTCAACAGCTATTTATGGCGCACGTGGTGCCAATGGCGTAGTGATTGTTACAACCAAAGGTGGCCGCGAACAACGCACTACTGTAAATTACAACGGCTATGTGGGTGTGAGCAACCTGGCAAATGAATTAAAAGTGCTTACCCCCTACGATTTCGTGGTTTATCAATACGAGCGTAACCGCTTTAGCCCAAGTACAGACAGTACTCAATTTATAAAAGACTACGGTCGCAGCTTCGATTCCCTTTCGAGGTATAAAAATGTACCTTTTGTTGATTGGCAGAAAAAGGCATTAGGCCAAAGCGCATTACAACAACAACACAATGTAAGTATCACTGGCGGCTCAAAATCTACTCAGTTTAATCTGAGCTTTACTAACGACCAGCACGAGGGAACCGTCTTAAACTCTAACTACGTTCGTAACCTCGTCAACTTCAGGTTAGATCATACCGCTACAGAGCATTTTAAATTCGGGTTCAATGCACGCTATAGCAACCAGTCTGTTGACGGTGCAGGTACCTCAAACGCTGGTAGCTCATCGTATAACAACTTACGTAACAGCGTTAAATACAGGCCGTTCAGCGTTCCTGGTGTATCCGACGAATCAATTGACCCTAGTTACCTCGACGAGACAAACCAGGCCGGTAACAATTTAGGGGTGCTTAACCCTATTGCAAATGCTAATGCGCAATACCGCAAAAACTACCAAAACGTTACCGATTTAAACGGTTATATCAACTATACCTTCAATAAGTACTTTGCCTTTAAATCAACATTAGGGGTAGACTTCAACAATCAGGAACAGAATGCTTTTGACGATGTGATCACTTTTAATGCGCGTATTAATGGTAACGGGCAGCCAATTGCAGGCACTACCACCATCAATACCAATACGCTCGATTGGTCTAACGTATTAACATTCAGCAACGCCGCCAATAACTCTAAACACAATTTCAATGCGATACTGGGTAACGAGTTCTATAACCTGCATACCGAAAGTTTAGCCAATCAGTTTAAGTTATTCCCCATAGGTATTGATGCTGTTAGTGCTTTAAACCAGTTTAACCTGGGTACTATAGTGCCTACCTATCCAATGCAAACCTATGCAACAAGCCACTTACTTTCTTTCTTTGGCAGGGCTAATTATGATTATAATAAAAAGTACTATGCATCATTTACCATGCGTGCAGACGGTTCATCGAAATTTGCACCTGGTCGCCAGTGGGGATACTTCCCTTCGGGATCATTGGCATGGCGCGTATCTGACGAAGAATTCTTAAAAGATTTTAAAGCCATATCCGACATTAAACTGCGATTGAGCTATGGTACATCTGGTAACAACCGTATTGCCGATTATCTGTACCAACCATCATTTAGCGCCAATGCCTTATACGGTTTAAATGAAAGCACAACCAGTATCGGCTTCAGCCCCTCATACCTTTTCAATCCATTATTGAAATGGGAAACTACCGAATCTAAAAACCTTGGGCTTGATTTTGGTATCCTGCGCAATCGTATCCAGATTTCGTTAGATGCCTATTCAAACACCACTAAAAACTTACTGATCAACGTACCCGTGCCCACAAGTTCTGGCTATGCAACCCAACTGCAAAATGTGGGTAAAACACAAAACAAGGGTATAGAAACGCAGATCAACGCTACGGTTATTCAAAGCAAAAGCTTCAGCTGGACAGCTAACTTCAACATCGCCTATAACAGCAATAAAGTGCTTGCGCTGGCCCCTGGCCAAACTTCATACCTGCAAAACTCGGGTTGGGGAGTATCCGGCCAGCCTGCCGACTTCATTGTAAAAGTGGGTTCGCCGGTGGGTAGTGTATATGGTTATGTAAGCGATGGTTTCTATAAAACATCAGACTTTGACTATAATGCATCAACACAAACCTACACACTTAAAGCAGGTGTTACCGATCCATCTAAAGTTATCGGTACTGCACAACCGGGTTTAGTAAAATACAAAGACATGAATGGCGATGGTGTTATTACGGAGGCCGATAAAACCATACTGGGTACAACCAACCCGCAAATAACAGGTGGTTTAAATCAATCGTTCACCTACAAGCACTTTGATATGAGCGTGTTCCTCAATTTCCAGGCAAAAGCTAAGGTGCTTAATGCCAACGCAATTGAGTTCACCAACGGATATACTTCTAATACCAATTTACTTGCGCAGGAGGCCGACAGATGGAAAACGATTGATGCGAATGGCAACCAGATTCAAAAGGTGTCAAACGGAGTTGTTACCGGCGTAGCACCAGACCAATTGAACGCCATAAATGCAAATGCCAAATATCCGATCCCGGTTACGGGTAGTGCAGCCTTTTACCCTACCTCATCAGCAGTGGAAGATGCTTCTTTCATCAGGATCAACAACATCACTTTAGGCTATACTTTCACCGGTAACTGGTTAAAGAAAATAAAGGTGAGCAAATTAAGGGTATACGCTACGGGCAATAACCTTGCAGTAATTACCGGCTACTCTGGCTACGATCCGGATGTAAATACCCGTCGCGGCACACCGGTTACCCCTGGTGTTGATTACGCAGCTTACCCGCGCAGCCGCAGCTATTTGTTTGGTGTTAATCTTAGTCTATAATATTTGATTCAGAAAGGTCATGAAAAAATTTGTATATAATTTACCTGCGGCAGTACTAATGATGTCGCTTACTATGCTCGCCTCATGCAAAAAGTATCTTGAGGAAACTCCCGTTGCAACATTATCAACAGCCACTGCATTTAGCAATGTTAACACAGCCACGGCTGCCGTTTTAGGCGTGTATGCCAGATTAGCGGGCGACGCGGGTTATGGTATCCGCGTTAGTATGTACTACACCGTCGACGCTGACGATTTTGTTGGCCCACCGAACAACAGCGCTCCCGACAACGACCGCAGGGATATTGCCCGTTATGTAGCCACCCCAAACAATGCGCAGTTGGAAGCGCCATTTGAAAACCTTTACAATGGTATTGAGCGGGCAAACATCTGCATCAAATACATTCCGCAGATGGCTGCCTACACCAGTGGTAGCGCCTCTGATCAAACTGCTTTAAAAAGATTATATGGCGAAGCCTTAACACTGCGCGCCCAATTCTATTTTGAATTGATCAGAAACTGGGGCGATGTACCAGCGCCATTTGTGCCATCAGCAGATCAAACAGATTTAAAGCTGAAAAGAACAAACCGCGATGAGATCTACGATCATATTATTGCCGACCTTTTACAGGCAGAAAGCCTGGTGCCCTGGCGTACAGAAATCTCAGCCCGCGACGAACGCCTTACCAAAGGCGCGGTTAAGGGTCTCCGCGCACGTATTGCGCTTTATGCCGGCGGTTATTCATTAAGAAACACATCGAGCCAGGTTGAGCGCCGCAGCGATTACATGAAATTATACCAGATTTGCCGCGATGAATGTAACGACCTGATTGCACGCCGCGATCAGCATAACCTGAACAGCAACTATCAAACCCTGTTTAAAAACTATGTAGACGCCCACACACTCGATCCTACTTACGAAATTATGTTCGAAGTAGCTATGGCAGGCGGCTCGGGTGTGGCCGATAGTAAATTAGGATATTATGATGGTCCGCGTAGCGTTAATGGCAGTACCAGCTATGGCAACTCGAGCTTAACAGCTACACCTACTTACTTCTATACTTTCGATCAAAATGATACCCGCCGCGATGTAACCATCTGTCCGTATTTTACCAATATCGACGGTACTAAAACATTGCAGAAACTGGTAGGCTTACCATTAGGTAAATTCAGAAGAGATTGGATTGCAAACCCAATTATCGCTCCTACATCTGCCGCTCAGTACTTTGGTATCAACTGGCCTATCCTGCGTTTTTCGGACATCTTATTAATGTTTGCAGAAACGGAGAACGAGATAAACGGTGGCGCTACCGCTGCGGCTGTAAGTGCGCTTAAAGAAGTGCGGACACGCGGTTTTGGTGGCAACGCATCATTAATCGGCACCATACCGATGGATAAAGACGGTTTTTTTAATGCAATCAACAACGAAAGGTTATTTGAATTTGGTGGCGAAGGTATCCGCAAATTTGACCTGATCCGCTGGAATATCTTTTTACCGACACTTACTACGACACGTAATAACATGACTTTGATGCTGAACAAAACAGCGCCTTTTGCCAACTTACCGCAATCTATGTATTACCAAAACGCATCGCAAACTTTGGTTTATGGTAACTCGTTGTATACCCCAACCCCATCTGCAACGCCAACCGGTTATACCAAAGTGGCTTGGATAAGCTCGCTTACCGTGGCTTACATTACTAGTGATGCACAGGCTTATAAAGTTAACCACAGCGAATTATTACCAATACCACAACAGTCTATCGATGCCAATCCAATGCTAACCCAGAACCCTGGATATTAATTTAACTTGATTTATCAGGCTGCCCTTAACCGGGCGGCCTTTTCGTATTTTTATTTAGCCTATGAAACAAACCCCATTGATTTTATTATTGCTGCTGGCGATAAGCTCCGCTTTTGCGTCGACCGGTAACGATGTGCTCGCTTTTCCGGGCGCCGAGGGTTATGGTAAATTTACAACCGGCGGTCGCGGTGGAAAGGTTTACACTGTTACCAATTTAAACGACAGCGGCGAGGGCAGCCTGCGCGAAGCCATACAACAAAAAGGGGCACGGACAATTGTATTCGCGGTGTCGGGCACTATTGCGCTCGAATCAAAACTGACCATTAAAAACAACGATGTTACCATTGCCGGGCAAACCGCCCCGGGCGATGGCATCTGTCTGAAAAATTACACCACCACCATTGATGCCGACAACGTGATTGTGCGCTACATGCGTTTCCGAATGGGCGATGAGCACAAGTATGAAGACGACTCTTTCAACGGTCGCGGGCATAAGAACATCATCATCGATCATTGCTCTATGAGCTGGTCTATTGACGAAACCGCTTCATTTTATTACAATAAAAACTTTACCATGCAGTGGTGCATTATTGCCGAAAGCCTGGAGCACTCCTTCCATTCCAAAGGTCCACACGGTTACGGCGGCATCTGGGGCGGCGAAGGCGCTACGTTTCATCATAACCTGCTTGCCAGCCACACCAGTCGCAACCCACGTTTCAGTGGCTCGAGCACGGTGCCCAACCCGCCCGACGAATATGTTGATTTTGTAAACAACGTAATTTTCAATTGGGGTGGCAACAGCACCTACGGCGGCGAAAAGGGCAAATACAACATGGTGAACAATTACTACAAGGCAGGTCCGGCTAGTATCAAAACCAATAGCCGAATTTTAAATCCCTGGGCACCATTCGGGCAGTATTATTTAAAGGGCAATGTGCTTGCAGGTGATAAAAGTATCTCTGCTAATAATTGGCTTGGGGTGCAAGGACAGAAGGACGAAAACCCTAACCTCGGCAAAATTGACACCCCTTTAAAAACAATGCCGATAAAAACACAAACCGCCGACGAAGCCTATCAACTGGTTTTGGAAAAGGTGGGATGTAACATTCACCGTGATGCGGTGGATATACGCACGCTAAAAGATGTAGCTACCGGCACCGCAACAGAAGGCAACGAGCACAACGGCATTATCGATTCGCAAAAAGATGTTGGCGGCTGGCCCGAATTAAAATCGCTTCCCTCCCCTGTTGATACCGACCGTGATGGTATACCCGATGATTGGGAAAAACAACACGGCCTTAACCCGAATGATGGCACAGACGGCGCTACGGTAAAATTAGACAAGCAGTACACCAACCTCGAAGTTTACTTAAACAGTTTAATAAAAGAATAAGCAAATGAATACCTCCAGGTTTAAAGTTTACGGCATTTGTATCGTATTGGCTGGCTTCCTGTTCGCCGCATTTACGCTGCAGCCAAGGCATGTTACCTTTTATATGATCGGCGACTCGACCATGTCTATAAAAGAGAAACGCGCTTATCCGGAAACAGGCTGGGGCATGCCATTCGCTAACTTCTTCGATTCGACTGTTACCATTGATAACCGCGCAAAAAATGGCCGGAGCACCAAGACTTTCGTTTCGGAAGGTTTATGGCAGCCGGTTGCTGATAATATTAAAGAAGGCGATTATCTGTTTATCCAATTCGGGCATAATGATGAAGTAAAAACCAAAGCCAGTTATACCCCCGAAGACGATTTTAAGAAATATCTGGTACAGTTTGTTACGCTTGCCCGCAGCAAAAAGGCAATTCCGATACTGATTACGCCCGTGGCGCGCAGAAAGTTTGATGAAAACGGCAAGGTGGTACCCATGCATCCTGTTTATACCCCGCTGGTAAAACAAGTGGCGCGGGAAAATAATGTATTGATGATAGATCTTGATCAAAAAAGCCAGGACTTGTTGCAGGAGTTAGGGCCGGATAGATCCCAGCTTTTATATAACTATTTGGTTCCCGGCGAGCATCCTAACTATCCTGAGGGTAAGCAAGACAATACCCATTTCAGCGAACTCGGCGCACGCCGAATAGCAGAGTTGGTATTGGCAGACGTACGAACACTGTTACCAGATCTGGCAGAACATATCGTAAAACCCAAATCTGCTGCTAAATGAGGCATCTGATATTAATTCTAACAGGATTGCTGTTAGTTTTAAGTGGCTACAGTCAGCAAAGGAAACTCGTTGTTGCTGCTGACGGAAGCGGCGATTATAAAACCGTGCAGCAGGCTATAAATGCGGTGCCCGACAGCAGCCAACAGCTAACTGTTATTTACATTAAAAAGGGCGTATATAAAGAGAAGGTAATTCTTCCGGCCACAAAACTCAATGTGAAGATGATCGGCCAAGATAAAAACGCCACCATTCTTACCTACGATGATTATCACGCCCGAAAAGACAGCACAGGTAAAGAAATTGGCACAAGTGGTTCAGCAAGCGTTTACATTTATGGGGCGGGCTTTAGTGCCGAGAATTTAACCATTCAAAATACTGCCGGGATAGATGCAGGGCAGGCTGTTGCTCTTTGGGTTGCGGGCGACAAAGCGGTGTTCAAAAACTGCTGTTTCCTGGGCTTTCAGGATACATTATACACTTTCGGTCCCGGTAGCAGGCAGGTTTATATTGGCTGTTACATAGAGGGCACGGTCGATTTTATATTTGGCGCCGCTACGGCCTGGTTTCAAGACTGTGATATTTTCTGCAAAAAGAAAGGCTATGTTACGGCAGCTTCTACGCCGGATAGTGTAAAGTATGGATATGTGTTTAAAAATTGCCGCATCGCTGGCAATGCACCAGATCAAAGCTTTTACCTCGGGCGGCCATGGCGGCCGTTCGCTAAAGTGGCTTATATTAACTGCGAACTGGGGCGGCAAATAATTGCCACAGGCTGGGATCACTGGGGTAAAGAAAGCAATAAAACAACGGCTTATTATGCCGAGTATAAAAATACCGGTCCCGGTTTCAAACCGGCTGAACGGGTAACATGGTCGCATCAATTAACGGATCAGGAAGCAGCGGAATACACCATAATCAAGGTATTGAATGGTTGGAACCCCGACTTAACTTATAAAAAATGAAGAAACAATTACAGCTTCTGTTTCTATTTTGTAGCTTAATTTCCCTTCAGCTCAAAGCGCAAAATAAAGTCACCTACCCTACCGAACTTACCGTGGCGCAAGATGGTAGCGGCAACTATCAAACTATCCAGGAAGCCGTTAATTCAGTTCGCGATCTTTCGCAGAAACAGGTAGTAATCCATATCAGAAAAGGCACTTATCACGAAAAACTGGTAATTCCATCGTGGAAAACCAGGATTTCGCTTGTTGGTGAAGATGCCCAAAATACCATTATCGCCAATGCTGATTTTAGTGGTAAGCTTTACCCGGGTGTCAAAGACGCCTTCGGGAAAGATAAATTCAGCACTTATACATCCTATACGGTTTTGGTGCAGGGGAATGATTTTACGGCAGAAAATCTGACCATTCAGAATACATCTGGCCGGGTTGGTCAGGCCGTGGCTTTACATATAGAGGGCGATCGCTGCATCATTAAAAACTGCCGTTTGTTAGGCAACCAGGATACACTTTATGCAGCTACAGAACGCAGCAGACAGTTTTACCAGGGCTGCTATATTGAGGGAACAACCGATTTTATTTTTGGCGAAGCCACAGCTGTTTTTGATAAATGCATAGTTAAAAGCCTCAGCAACTCGTACGTTTCGGCAGCAGCAACTTCGCCGCGGCAATTGTTTGGCTTTGTATTTTTGCGTTGTAAGTTCATTGCCGATACCTCCGCCAAACGGGTTTACCTCGGCCGCCCCTGGCGCCCTTATGCCAAAACCGTTGTGATCCACTGCGAACTGGGCAACCATATACTGGCTGCAGGTTGGGACCCGTGGAAAGGCGACAGCATGTTCCCTGATAAAGAGCTTACTACCTACTACGCCGAATACGGTAACACCGGTGCCGGTGCCAATACAACCGGCCGGGTGGCATGGGCGAAACAATTATCATCTAAAGAAGCAAAAGGCTATACGATCAACAACATATTAGCAGGTGCCGACAATTGGAACCCTGCTGATAAGCCATAATTTTTGAGCCTAAATGAAGAAAAATTGTGCAAACGTTTCCGGGAACGATTGCATAAATAATTATCTCCAATTAATATTTTAACCGTAAAAAACTATTTAGAATTGTTTGAATAATGCGCTTTACCGAAGCGTAAACCAATTAACAAACCAAATTATCCGAAGAATAATTTTTATGAGGATACTTAATAAAAGAGCTTCCATTTTGGTGGTTTGCAATATGCTGTTTGCAGGCGCATTCGCTCAACCAAAACACACACCAAACAATCCAGCCGCCAAGGCTTTTGCGGGCAAAATTATGCCGCAGGTTAAGCAGGTAGCCTTTAAAAGGGATACGTTTAACATTGCACATTTCGGGGCAAAAGGTAATGGCCAGGCATTAAATACCGTGAGCATTAACAACGCTATAACCGCTTGTAATAAAAATGGCGGTGGCGTGGTAACTATACCCACCGGCATATGGCTTACAGGTCCGGTTGTACTCAAAAGCAATGTTAATCTCCATATCAACAGGGATGCCGTGTTACTTTTCACCAAAGATTTTGACCAGTACCCCTTGGTAGAAGGCAATTGGGAAGGCTTACCATCGGCCCGTAACCAATCACCCATATCGGGTAAAAACCTGGAGAATATTGCCATAACCGGTTCTGGTATTGTTGACGGCAACGGTGATGCCTGGCGAATGGTGAAGAAAGATAAGCTGACAGAATCGCAATGGAAAAACCTGATTGCATCAGGGGGATTGTTAAGCGAAGACAAAAAAACCTGGTACCCTTCTGAAAAAACGTTAAAGGGCTCACAAACCAAACAACCCGGCGTACTTTTAAATGGCAAAACGGTTAAGGATTACGAAGACATTAAAGACTTTTTACGCCCCAACATGGTGGCGCTGACCAGCTGCAAAAAAGTTTTATTGGAGGGCGTTACCTTCCAAAATTCTCCCGCCTGGAACCTGCATCCCCTCCTTTGCGAAGATGTAACCGTGCGCAATGTGCAGGTAAAGAACCCTTGGTACGCGCAAAACGGTGATGGTATTGACCTCGAATCGTGCAAGAATGCCTTAATTGAAAACAGCACTTTTGATGTGGGCGACGACGGTATCTGCATCAAATCGGGCCGCGATGAAGAAGGGCGAAAACGTGGCGTGCCGACCGAAAATGTCATCATTCGTAATTGTATTGTTTATCATGCCCACGGCGGTTTTGTTATCGGCAGCGAAATGTCGGGCGGTGTAAAAAACATGTTTGTATCTAACTGTACGTTCGTAGGCACAGATATTGGCCTCCGTTTTAAAACAACCCGCGGTCGCGGTGGCGTGGTAGAAAAAATCTACATAGCCAATATCAACATGAAAGATATTGTCGGCGAAGCCCTGCTTTTCGATATGTACTATGAGGCTAAAGACCCCGTGCCTCTTGCTGGTGAAAAACGCGAAGCACCCAAAGCCGAAATATTCCCGGTAACTGCTGGTACGCCGGTATTTAAAGATTTTCATATCAGTAATGTTATTTGTACCGGTGCTGCCAAAGCCATCTTTGTGCGTGGATTACCCGAAATGAATATCTCAGATATCTATCTCGATAACATGGTGATCAAAGCAAACAAAGGGATGGAATGTACGGAGGCTATTGGTGTGCATCTAAATAACGTGCAACTGATAACCAATAACACCAGCCCTGTAATCAGCATTAACAATAGCAGCGCCATCACTTTCGATGGCTTAAAATACCCGGACGGAATCGATCTGTTGTTTTCAATCAACGGCGATAAAACAAAGAATATCAGGGTAAATAACACATCTCTTACATCAGCCAAAAACAAAGCTGAATTTGCAAATGGTGCTTCGGAGCAATCACTAACTATTAACTAAGCTATGAGAAAATTACGCTGCATTTTATTGTTACTCAGCATTTGGGCAAATAGCTCGTGGGCGCAAAATAAGCCGCTTTCGCAACGCATGGCCGCAACTGCTATGACTTTATGGAAAGACACTCTTCCATCGGGAAAGTGGACCTATGACCATGGCGTGGTGTTAAAAGGCATTGAAGGCGTTTGGATGCAAACCGGCGACGGTAGCTATTTTAAATACATACAGCATTGCATGGACGAGTTTGTTACAGCTGATGGCGGTATCAAAACCTATAAAGCCGAAGACTATAACCTGGATAATATATTGTGTGGCCGCAACCTGCTTACCCTGTACAAAGTATTGGGAACCGAGAAATACTATAAAGCGGCTACCCTGTTACGCCAGCAACTAAAAAATCAGCCACGCGTAACAGAGGGCGGCTTTTGGCATAAAAAACGCTACCCTGACCAAATGTGGTTGGACGGCTTGTATATGGCCGAGCCTTTTTACGCCGAGTATGCCGCAACGTTTCATGACGATGCTGCTTTTGATGATATAGCCAATCAATTTATCTTACTTGAGCAGCACGCCCGCGACCCTAAAACAGGCTTGCTGTATCACGCCTGGGACCAAAGCCATAAAGAGCAATGGGCCGCCCCTAAGACAGGGTTATCTAAGAACTTTTGGGGCCGTGCCGATGGCTGGTACGCAATGGCATTGGTAGATGTGCTCGACTATTTTCCAGAGCAGCATCCTAAACGCGCGGAGTTGATTGCCATATTAAATCGCTTGGCTTTAGCTCTTAAAAACTATCAAGACCCTAAATCGGGCTTATGGTACCAGATATTGGATAAAGCATCGGCAAAGGGTAACTATCCGGAAGCATCAGCATCCAGCATGTTTGTTTATGCCATGGCAAAAGGTGCACGTAAAGGTTATTTACCTGTGTCGTATTTAAGCGTGGCTCAAAAAGGGTATAAAGGTATCGTTAGTAAATTTATTGAGACGGATGCCACCGGCCAAACCAATTTAAACGGCACCGTAAGCGTTGGCGGACTGGGTGGTAAACCTTACCGCGATGGTAGCTACGAATATTACCTAAGTGAAAAAGTGGTAACCAACGACCCTAAAGGTGTAGGTGCATTTATACTGGCAAGTGTGGAGATAGAACGGCTAGCGCACATCAACGAAGGAAAAGGAAAAACAGCCTTGCTGGACAGCTATTTTAACAACGAACATAAAAAAGACATAACCGGCACAGCTATGCCGTTTCATTACAAATGGGACGAATTGCCAAACAGTGGTTTTTCTTTTATGGCACATCTGTTCCATAATTATGGCGTAAGCACACAAACGCTTAACGATGCCCCGACCTCGGCTAATCTTAAGAAAGCTAACATTTACATCATTGTAGATCCTGATATACCGAAAGAAAACCCTGATGCTAAGTTTATTGAAGCACCGCACATTAAGGCAATTAGCGATTGGGTAAAAGCTGGCGGCACATTGGTGGTGTTAAACAACGATACCGGAAATGCGGAATTTAAACACTTGAATATGCTGATGGCCAAATTTGGCATGCAGTTTAATGAAGGCAGCCGAAACCACGTTACCGGAACACAATTTGAACAGGGAGCCCTGTCGATTCCTGCAGGCAACCCCATATTTAAGAACACACAAAAGGTTTACATTAAAGAGCTTAGCACCCTAAAACTTACATCGCCGGCAAAATCAATTTTAACAGACAAAGGGGATGTAATTATAGCTACCGCTAAATATGACAAAGGAACTGTGTTTGCCGTTGGCGATCCCTGGTTTTATAATGAGTATGTAGACGGACGAAAACTCCCAGCCGATTATCAGAACTACCAGGCGGCAGATGATTTTGTAAAATGGCTGATAAGCACAACCCCAACTGCAAAAAAGCACTGAAACATTATTGAAACTTATGATCTTAACCCGATTTAATCTTAAAAAAATTGATGTCCCTAATCTGGTGGTGCCCGATGAAGAAGTGTTTGATCTGCCCGAAAAGGTTTTACAATTTGGCACAGGTGTACTTTTAAGAGGCTTACCGGATTATTTTATCGACAAGGCTAACCGCGAAGGAATTTTTAACGGACGCATTGCTGTTGTGAAATCAACAGACGCAGGTTCTACTTCTGATTTCGACAGGCAGGATGGTTTATACACTTTATACATTAAAGGAATTGAGAATGGGAAGGAGATTGATGAGCAAATCGTCAACTCATCTATAAGCCGGGTGCTTAGTGCCACAAAAGATTGGGAGAGCATTTTAAAGGCTGCCCATAACCCGCACCTGCAGGTTATTATCTCCAACACTACCGAAGTAGGCATTCAACTGGTGCAGGATGATATCACACGCCACCCTCCGGTATCATTCCCGGGTAAGTTATTGGCATTGTTGTATGAGCGCTATAAAGCTTTTGGCGCCAGCCCTAAAAGCGGACTGGTGATTATCCCAACCGAACTAATTGTGGATAACGGTAAAAAGTTAGAATCAATAGTATTAGAGCTGGCGCACCTCAACAATCTCGAACCTGCGTTTATGGACTGGCTGGAAAGCTGCAATAGCTTCTGCAATTCGCTGGTAGATCGCATCGTGCCGGGTAAACCCCTGGTTAATCAAATTGCAGATTTCGATCAGCAATCTGGTTATGAAGATAGCCTGCGCACGGTAACAGAGCCTTATTGTTTATGGGCTATTGAAGGTAACGAAAAGGTAAAATCAATCCTCTCCTTCAGCGAAGTCCACAGCGGCGTTATTGTTACGCCCAATATCGAGATCTACCGCGAGCTGAAGTTGCGCCTGCTTAATGGTACGCATACCCTGTCATGTGCTTTGGCTTTCCTGTCGGGATTTACGACAGTTAAGGAGGCTATGAGTAACAAGACATTTTCAACATGGCTTAGGCAGTTGATGATAAGCGAAATAGCCCCAGCCATTCCGCATAACATTAAAGATGAACTTAAAACCGGTTTTATCAATAGTGTGATCGACCGGTTTAAGAACCCTAATATCGAACATCAATGGATCAGTATTTCGGCTCAATATTCCTCGAAGATAAAAATGCGGGTGCTGCCTTTATTGCTTAACCACTATGAAAAGCATGATACCGTGCCGGAACATTTTGCAACAGGATTTGCGGCATTCATCAGGTTTATGAAAACAACTTCGCCAGACAAAGATGTCTTTGTTGGTAATATTAACGGAAATGACTACACCATTACCGATAGTAATGCAGCTATATTTCAAAAAGCATGGAGCAATACCAGTTTAAAAGTAGTAGTAAACAAGATTTTGAAAGACATAACACTTTGGGGAACAGACCTCACCCGCTTAAAAGGCTTTAAAGAGGCCATAGTGCAGAAATTGGAAGCGATACAAGAGGCAGGTGCTTTACAAGTATTAGAAGAAGAGATTAAAGGATAATGTGATGAGACAATGGATTTTAAAGGTACACCCGGCAGATAATGTGCTGGTTGCATTAACAGACCTTAAACCAGGTGAAGAAGTAACTTACGAAGGTACCACATACAAGCCTTCTGAATTTATACCGGCTAAACATAAGTTTGCCATTGATACGCTTGCCACTGGCGCCGATATTATCATGTATGGCGTTTTGGTAGGCAAAGCCCAGCACCAAATTGCTGCAGGCGGCTTGCTAACCACAGGTAATGTAAAGCATGCAGCCAATAGCTTTATGTCCGAGGGGCATCAATACAGCTGGAAGCAACCCGACAGCAGCAAATTTGCCGATAGAACATTCAACGGCTTTCACCGAGCGGACGGCAGCGTTGGAACGGCCAATTACTGGTTGATTATTCCGATGGTATTTTGTGAGAACCGAAACGTAGAAGTGCTACAGGAAGCCCTGGTAAAACCTTTGGGATACGGTCGTAAAAAAAGCTACGAACTAAAGGCCCAGAACCTGATCAATAAAATTAAAGCAGGTGGCAGCATTGATGAAGTGTTATTCACCGAAATTGAGCCAGAGAACACTGTTGCAGGTAATGCAAGGCTTTTCCCAAACGTGGATGGCATTAAATTTTTAAATCATAGCGGTGGCTGCGGCGGTATACGGCAAGATTCTGTTACGCTTTGCGGGTTGTTAGCTGGTTACATCACCCACCCTAACGTGGCGGGTGCCACTGTTTTAAGTTTGGGTTGCCAAAATGCGCAAGTCAGCATTCTAGAGGAAGAAATAAAAAAACGTGACCCTGATTTTAAAAAGCCTCTGTACATTCTCGATCAGCAGAAGACGGGCACAGAGGCCGACCTGCTAGATACTGCGATCAGGCAGACACTTGCCGGCTTAATGCAGGCCAACCAAAATACACGCAAACCCGCACCACTAAACAAATTAACCATCGGTTTAGAATGTGGTGGCTCTGATGGGTTTTCGGGTATATCGGCTAATCCAGCCATTGGGTATACCTCAGATTTGTTGGTGAGTTTGGGTGGCTCGGTGATATTGTCAGAGTTCCCGGAACTTTGTGGTGTAGAGCAGAATATTATTGACCGTTGTATCGACTCCGAAGATGCAAAACGTTTTACGAGCTTAATACGCACCTATAGCCAGCGAGCAGAGGAAGCCGGCTCCGGCTTCGATATGAACCCCTCGCCGGGAAACATTAAGGATGGTTTAATAACTGATGCCATTAAATCGGCTGGCGCCGCAAAGAAAGGCGGAACTTCCCCTGTTGTGGATGTATTGGATTATCCCGAAAAGGTAAGCAGGCCAGGACTAAACCTGCTTTGTACACCGGGTAACGATGTAGAATCAACCACAGCAGAAGTTGGTTCCGGGGCAAACATCGTGCTTTTCACTACTGGTTTGGGAACACCCACCGGCAATCCCATTGCCCCTGTTATTAAAATAGCCAGCAATACCAAGCTTTATAACCGCATGAACGATATTATCGACATTAACACCGGCAGCATTATTGAAGGCGACGAAACCATTGAACAAGCCGGCGAGCGCATACTTGATTATGTAATTAAGGTAGCCAGCGGTGAGATAGAAATAAGCGCCGTTAAACACGGCCAAGACGACTTTATTCCATGGAAACGCGGGGTTTCCTTATAAATGGGGTAAAAAACAAAGTTTAGGCCGTACGGCCTAAACTTTAAAATTAAAATAGGATTGAGCGTTATAGTAACAAATGTCTTTGATTATTTTGCCGGTCCATTCAATGTCGTTCGGCAACTCGCCATTTTCGATATCTTCTCCCAGCATATTGCATAGTATCCTTCTGAAATATTCGTGACGCGGGTAAGATAGAAAGCTTCTCGAGTCGGTAAGCATACCTACCAGACGGCTCAATAAACCCATTGACGATAGCGCATTTAATTGCCTGATCATACCATCCTTTTGATCCAAAAACCACCAGGCCGACCCGAATTGTATTTTACCGGCTACAGATCCGTCGTTGTAATTACCAACCATAGTAGCCATCAACTCATTATCTGCAGGGTTCAGATTATAGAGTATAGTTTTAGCTAGTTGATCCGTACTGTCGAGCTTGTTCATAAACTTAGCAATTGATTGCGCCTGTTTAAAGTCTCCTATCGAATCCCAACCAGTATCTGGTCCCGATAGTCTATATGCCCGCGAATTGTTGTTTCTGAGTGCTCCCAAATGGTATTGTTGTACCCACTGCTTATCATGGTCCCAAATGGCAAATTCATAAAGCAAAGCCGATTTAAATTTCAGCACCTCATCATGCTGCAAACTTTTACCTGCACGTATTTTATCGAAGATACTGCTCACCTCCTGCTCCGTATAGTCTTCCGCATAAATTTGCTCCAAGCCGTGGTCTGATACGCAACATCCATGCTGGGCGAAGTAATCATGCCTTGCTTCCAAAGCAATCAGATAGTCTTTGTAAGTCGAAATTTGGATACCTGTTACTTCCTCAACTTTATTAATATAAAGGTTCAATGAAGATACATCTTCGGCCGCCATCGCCTTATCTGGTCTAAACGCCGGATATACTTTCACATCCCAACCACTGTTTCTTATAGCTTTATGGTACTTAAGATCGTCGATCGGGTCATCAGTGGTGCAGATCACCTTCACGTTCATTTTAGAGATCATATTTTGCACCGTATATTCAGGCGACTGCAACTTTGCATTGCACTGCTCATATATGCTTTGTGCAGTTTGAGGCGATAGTATTTCGTTAATGTCGAAGTAGCGTTGCAGTTCGAGATGCGTCCAGTGATATAGCGGGTTTCGTAAGGTATAGGGCACAGTGTCCGCCCAGCTTTTAAATTTCTCCCAATCAGATCGGTCACCTGTAATATAGTCTTCAGATACGCCGTTAGTGCGCATTGCACGCCATTTATAATGGTCGCCGCGAAGCCACACGTCCGTGAGATTACCGAAATTAACATTATTTGCAATCGTCATCGGATCCAGATGACAATGGTAATCTATTATTGGCATTGCCGCCGCATAATCGTGGTATAACAGTTCTGCAGTTTTGTTCTGCAGCAGGAAATTTTGATCTAAAAAGCTTTTCATAATATACTTAAACAGGGAGACAAAACGTCATATTTCGGCCCCACCTGTTGTAAAAGTAACGCGGCAATAACGGTTTACCAAAAGATGTAAGCCAATAATCTACGCAATCGTTTCCGGCAAAAGGGGGTATAACTGCAAGTTGTAAAATTGAACTGCAAGGTAGCATTGACAACAAAAAAGGGCAGCTAATCAGCTACCCCTTCCCACTTTTATATTCAACTAAATCAAACCCTAGATCTTTTGCACACCTATACCCGGTTGCTGGCTTAGCGTAACTTTACCATCAACAACCTGCATGCCTTTGTATACATCGTTGCTAATCAGCAAGGCGCCGTCCAAATCGGCCCAGTCAGCCATTGGTGCTAGCTGAGCGGCCGCAGAAACTGCGCACGAAGTTTCGGTCATGCAACCTATCATCACCTTCATTTTTAAGGCTTTGGCAAGCGTCAACATTTTATGCGCCTCACGCATACCTGTTGATTTCATCAACTTAATGTTAATACCGCTGTAAACGTGATGCGCTTTTAAAACATCGTCCAAACGCTGAACAGCTTCATCGCCCATGGTAGGCAGCGGACTGTTTTGCGTAAGCCAGGCGTTATCATCTACCCGCTCTTTAGGCATGGGCTGCTCTATAAATACAATGCCTTTTTCCTTTAACCAATGCGCCATGTCAAGCGCCATTTGCTTATCAGTCCAGCCTTGGTTAACATCAACACAAATAGGCTTATCAGTTACCTCGCGAATGGTAGTAATCATCAGTTTATCTGTATCACGACCAAGCTTCACCTTCAATATCTTATACGGATCTGCTTCTTTAACTTTTTGCCTGATAACTTCTGGTGTATCTATGCCAATAGTATAAGATGTATTGGGCGTTTTTGAAGGATCAAAGCCCCATATTTTATACCATGGTTGTTTCATCAGCTTACCTACCAAATCGTGCAGGGCAATATCAACTGATGCTTTGGCTGCCCTGTTATTCAGGTCTATGCTGTCTACATAAGCTAATATGTCTTCCAGCTCAAACGGATCGTTAAAACCAGACAAGTCAACTTTCTTCAAAAAGGCTAACACTGTTTCGTGCGATTCGCCCAAATAAGGTGGCATTGAAGCCTCGCCATAACCAATTACTCCTTCATACTCAATTTCGGTAAGCACAACCGGAGTTGTTGTGCGCGAACTTGTAGAAAGCGTAAATGCGTGTTTCAATTGCAGTGTATAAGGCCTAAAGCGCAGTTTCAATCCTTTTCCAGCGCTTCTACCAATTGCTGCAAAAGCGGGCTGCTGGACAACAGCGGCCAATCCAGCTGCAAGCGCAGTGGTTTTTATAAAATCTCTTCTGTTATTCATTAAAGGGTATTTTCGGTATAAAATGAATGATTACTTACTTTGATAATTTCCGGTTTGCCAATTGAATTGAGCATACGACGCGCTTTCACTAGGCGATCAAGACGGTATTGATCAAAATTTGGCGCATCTTGTTTCAGGCTGTTAATTTTGACCATTCCGGCAGATTGTATAAACTGGCCATCGCCCATATAAATGGCCGTGTGCGTAATTTTGGCAAGTTTACCCTGTTTCATGCCCGACGAAAAGAAAAGCAGATCGCCTGGCTGCAGGTTTTTCAGACATTTATCTATGCTGATGCTATCCGTATTGCCTTCATAAATATCTACCGAATCACCAACAAGTGCTTGTTGAGAAGCATCGCGAGGAATAATAACCCCATTTAAGAAATAGCAGGATTTAGTAAAACCGCTGCAATCTACACCTTTGATGGATGTGCCACCCCACAGGTAAGGAACACCGATAAGCGTTTTGGCCGTAGTTAAAATCTTGTCCGCATCTGGATTTGGAATTGCCAGCCATTTTGTAAAATCAGCCGCTTCGTCTTTTTTAATATAGCCTACGCGCTGATCGGGATAAATAACTTTTAGAAACCCCTTTTCCTTACCGGCCACTTGCAAAATATCGCCCGCAACCAAATCAGATACCGGCAATCCTTTATCCGAAGGCTGATCAAATGCATGGCCATATTGTGCGGTGTAAATTACTTTAGGCGTCTTTTGCCAGGCCTCGAACTCAGTTTTATCCATCAAGGTTAATCCACCGCCATCAACCCACGAAATATAATTATCCGGGCTACGCACTAAATAGTAACCGCTTTGCTTTTTTAATACCATTACCGGTGTACCCAACAATATCTGGGTTACCATTTCGGCTGCATTACCAGGCATAACACGGTTATTACAAACTGACAGGTTAGCAATGGCGTAAAGCTTCCCGTTTAAGGCTTTGGCAGGTAATGTATCTGCAGTAACAACCGCACTTATGGAGGCTTGCATTAAAGCCGCTTTAACATCAGCAACTAAAGCAGGTTTAGTTGTCTCTATAGCAACAGTTAGCGGAGACGCACCACTTATTTGTACGTTGGCAACTTCAGTACGTTTATCGGGGGCATATTTAACTTTAACCTCATTAAAAACGCGAAGCGCATTTTTAATATCAACGCTATCTGTCTGAAAAGCAAATGTATCAAGCGAACTGCTAAGCAAGCCTGCTAATAATGCTCCTTTTAAGTATCTGTTCATAGTTGGGCTTCGTATATAATATTGTAGCGGGTAAAGTGTGCTTATGAATTTACAAAAATTAATCCTGCACCTTTATTCTTAAAACAACTGCTGTTTTTTATATAGCAATTGCTTTATCATTTTGTTATTAAATTCAATAGCGCTATTTTGCATTATCAAATTTAAAAAACGCAACAACATGCACAAATATATATTTTAATCTAAATTTCAACGCATGTTTTATAACTGTTACAGGCATTTTACAAATAAATAGCGCATATTCATTTTTTACATAAATTTATACCTTTTACGATCCTGATGCTTAAAGAAGAAAGACAACAATACATTATAAGTCAAATCAATATCCATAACAAAGTACTATCTACAGACCTTAGCGTACAGCTTAATGTTTCTGAAGATACGATACGACGAGACCTCAATGAACTTTCGGAATCGGGAAAAATTGTAAAGGTTTATGGCGGCGCGCTTTCTAAATCATTCCATTACCCGTTTTCGGGCAGAGATGTTTATAATAAGGATGGTAAAAAAGAAATAGCCCGCAAAGCAACCGGGCTAATTGAAGACGGCATGGTGCTTTTAGTAGGTGGAGGCACTACCATGATAGAGCTTGCCCGCTTGTTCCCCGAAAATTTGCATTGCACTATATTTACCATTAGTCCTCTGGTTGGGTTAGAATTGGTAGAGCATCCCAATATCAACGTTAACTTATTGGCTGGTCAGCTAGCTTCAAACTCACATGTAGTTACTGGCTCGCAGGTAATAAGCCAACTATCGGAGATCAGGGCTGACCTATGTTTTATGGGGACTAATGGCCTGTCCCTCACCCATGGCATTACCGACTCTGATTGGGAAGTAGTACAGGTAAAGAAAGCGATGATCAAATCGGCTAATAAAACAGCCATTTTAAGCATCGACGAAAAGCTTGATTCTGTTCAGAAAATGCAGATCTGCAATTTAAATGCTATTGATTACCTGATAACCGATGCCGCGCCAGATAGCGAAACCCTGAAAAGATATGTTAAAACAGTAATAGTGCTTTAATAAAGCACTATTACTGTTTTTTCTTGCTACTTACTTACGGTACCCGTTGGCTTAGATTTCTCTTCGCCAAGCATAGCTTTATAAATTACTTCCTGAATATCGCTGCGCACATTTAATGAACTCAGTTTATTATTGTCGCCACCATCAGGGTTTACCCTGTTAGACATAAAAATGTATAACAGGTTATATTTCGGATCGGCCCACACCCCTATCCCGGTAAAGCCGGTGTGCCCAAATGTTTGAGGCGATACACTTAGCGACGGGTACGGAGATTTTAGTGTAGCATTATTTTTTTCAGGCTTATCGAAACCTAAACCCCTCCTACTGATATCGCTATGATAAGCGGTGAAGTAATCGATAGTTTCTTTCTTTAAGAGTCTAACGCCATTCAGCTCACCACCATTTAATAGCAATTGATACAACTGCGCCAAATCATAAGCATTGCTATACAAACCGGCATGGCCCGCAACTCCGCCAAACATCGCCGCGCCCGGATCGTGCACGTCGCCCCTCATTTGTTGCAGACGGAAAAATTTCTCATTCTCGGTGGGCGCAATTGTATTAATTGGCTCGTGCTCCAAAGGCTTAAATGTGGTGCTTATCATGCCCAATGGCAGGTAAAAAGTTTTACGCACATAATCGTTTAAAGGCATACCTGTAACTTGCTCCACTATTTTACCCAGCAAAATAAAGTCGTTGTCGCTATACACGTATTTGTTCGGCGCACCAAGTTTGCTGGTTCTGATGCGACTTTTCATGGTATCTATCCAATCATTACGCATGTACATATTGGCTGCAACACGAATAGAATACAATTGATCTGGCTCGGTATGATAGAAGCCTGGTTTCGGCTTGCCCTGGGCGTCAATCGTTTCTTTGTAGAAAGGTATAAACGATACCAACCCAGCCTGATGCAACAGTACATCAAATAATTTCAGATGGGCTTTATCAGATCCTTTTAACCATGGCAGGTAATCGCCCACGGTTTTGTTAATATCTAGTTTACCTTCCTCATAAAGTTTCATTACCGACACATTGGTAGCGCTAATTTTAGTTACCGAAGCCAAATCGTAAACAGATTGCGTGGTTACAGCCTCTTTGCCGTCGTACGACATATGGCCATAAGCCTTATAAAAACCAACCTTACCATTTTTGGCTACAAGCACTACACAACCCGGAGTTGCGCCTTTTTGAATAGCATTGTCAGCAATGGTATCGATTTTTGCAAGTGCATTGCTATCCAGTCCCGCCTCTGCAGCTTTTACTATCGGGAAGTAATAATTAGTCAGGATGCCCGTGCCGTATGGAAGCTTATCTGTAACGGTAACCGGCAGTTTGCCTTTAGCTGTTAGTTTGCCCGCTAATAATTGCGCAGCAACATTGTGCATCAGACTATCGTCTTCATAGCAAGCCACAATATTTTTAGCCTCGCTGATGTTTTTGATGGCATAAGGGTTGCCAAATGCAAGGGTAATAGTATTTTTCTGCTGCTCAATCTGATGCATCAGTTCAACAGCAGCGTTGCTGACGCCAAAATTCCTAGCCGGATATTTAGTGTATTTGTGCATACCGATTACAACGGCGTCGTAATTGGCTTTTAGGTTTTGTAATATCGTTGCTGCTTTTAAGCTATCATCTTTGTATGAGAAATAGTAACAATCGGCATTATATTGCTCGCGTAACAGGTTGGCGAAGTGATTATCCTTTTCTAAGCCCACACCAACATAGGCAATCTTAGCATTACTTTTTAGCGGCAACACCGTCGCTTCGTCCTGGCGGACAAGCGTGATAGCCTTTTCATAAGTCAGTTGCTTTAAACGGCTGACATCGGCATTGAGATCTTGGTGGATGTTTAGCGTATCTATTTGCTTTAAAGTATCTAACCCTAGATTATACTTGGCTAATAAAACCTTCTTTACCTTTTCGTTAATATCATCCCAACTCAATTTATCGTGGCGGATAGCTTTACGAACCTTTTTGATACTGCCCTTTACATCGCCTGGTAAACAAAGCATATCGTTACCTGCAATCAGCGATTGTACCGCAGCCTCGCCTTGTGGGTAAAATTTAGCTACACCTTTCATCTCCAGCGCATCGGTAAAGGTAATACCGCTAAATTTCAGCTGATCGCGCAACAGGCCGGTAACATTATTTTTAGATAACGAAGTTGCCTGATTATGTGTGGTATCAATTGCAGGGATGTACAGGTGAGCCACCATCATACTGCCTACGTTCTCTTTGATCATGGCTTTGAACGGATATAGTTCCAACGAATCCAGTTGATCTAAAGATTTGTTGATAACCGGCAGGTCGAGATGCGAATCTACCGCAACATCACCATGACCAGGGAAGTGCTTGGCGCAAGCCATAATGCCTTCATCCTGCATACCTTTCATAATACGGGTACCGTACAAGGCCACCTTATATTTATCCTCACCGAACGAACGGAAATTTATTACCGGGTTATTAGGGTTATTGTTAATATCTACAACCGGGGCGTAGTTAACTTGTATACCTGCCCTTTTACATTGCAAACCAATGGCTTTGCCAATCTGGTAGGCAATATCAGCATCGCCGGTAGCACCTATAGTAAGCTGATCTGGAAATGGTGTTACATCGCCAAAGCGCATACCTAACCCGGTTTCGCCATCTATGCACACCAACAAAGGCAGCTTTGATTCCGACTGCAGATTATTTAACACCTTGGCCTGATCAATAGAATTACCCTGAAACAGGCAGACAGATCCTACCTTATATTTTTTAATGTATTCCCCTACTTCCTTATCGAAGAACACCACATCTTTTCCGCGTTTTTCTGAAAGGCGCAGCACCATTAACTGGGCTATTTTTTGCCTGCGTGAAAGTTTTTTGTATGACTTTTCGACCCATTGATTTGCAAGAGCCGAATCCCGTTTAATTGTTTGCGCCTTTAGGGTTGTTGAAATGCACAATGCAGATAATAACACCAACCGGAAAGTTGTATTAGACATAAAGGATTTATGAGTTTAGTTATTATTAAACAAACAATCAACAACACGCACAAAAACGCACCGCTGATATCTTATCAATTGCTTAAAGGACGTAATTTTATCTCAGGATCACAAATTGGATTTAGAAAACATGCACAAAAACGCAAAACCAACTTGTAATAATGTGCGCCTCTGCGCCAAAACTGAACGATATTCATTTTAACATTCCATGTAACAATTTGGCTATTACGTTATATATTGTGCATACCAAACAAGTATATGATATTTTGCGTTATGCTATGTGCTGTAAATAATGACAGCCTGGAGATTTTACCGTTGATCAATCTAACTATGACCCACAATTAACATGCCCTCTCAAGTAAGTACTCATATTTCTATTCCCTATTTCTTACAAAGAGGCGGTGAGTTGGGCGAACTCATTCGCAATTATAATTGGGCAGAAACCAAGCTTGGGGCACTTGAAACCTGGCCGCAAATCTTAAAAAATACGTTAAGCATTATATTAAAATCAAAGTTCCCCATGCTGATTTGGTGGGGGCCAGATTTGATTTTATTTTACAACGATGCATTTAAACCCTATCTCGAAAGAAACGGCAAACATCCAATTGCACTCGGTCAGCGCGGGGAAGACGGTTGGCCAGAAGTATGGCCAATAATTAAACCCCTCATAGACCGTGTAATGTCGGGAGGCGAATCTACCTGGAGCGAGGATCAATTGATACCCGTTTACCGCGACAACAAATTGGAAGAGGTTTACTGGACTTTTAGCTACAGCGGATTAACAAACGAAGATGGGCTAATTGAAGGCGTTTTGGTAACATGCGCCGAAACTACCGCGCAGTTACAGGCTTACAAGGAAGTAAATAACGCAAAAAATGAGCTTGAGTTTGCTATAGAATCTGCCGAATTGGGCACCTGGGACCTTGATCCCGTGACTAACAGGTTTGTAGGTAATACCCGTTTAAAAAATTGGTTTGGCATTGCAGCCGACAAGGAGATAGAATTATCGGAAGCTACAGACTTAATTGAAGCGAGCGATCGCCAGCGCGTGCTAAGCGCCATTTCGAAAGCGTTAACGTATGAATCGGGTGGCAGTTATGATATCGAGTATGCTATTATAAATCCCCAAACCTTAATACCGCGCTATGTTAGGGCAAAAGGCAAAGCGCTATTTAACCAAGACAAACAACCCATTAAATTTAGTGGTATTTTACAGGACATTTCTGAAGAACGCAAGGCCGCAAAGGAATTAAAGCGCAACCGCGCTCAACTCGAGCAAACCTATGAACAGGTAAGATTATCTAAAGAAGCCGCCATGTTGGGCACTTTTGATATGGACCTCGAAAGCGGAAATTTAGAATGGGATGCCCGCTGTCGCGTGCTTTTTGGCATAAACCACAATGATAAGGTTACGTACGAAAAAGACTTTGTGTTGGGACTTCACCCCGAAGATCGGGATCGCATTCTGGATGTTATTAATAAATCGTTCATTAAATCTATTAGCAATGGTGATTACGATGTAGAATATCGCACCGTTGGGGCCGAAGATCAAAAGGTGCGATGGATAAGAGCGAAAGGCAAAGTGTATTTTGATGAATATGATAAACCGATACGCTTTATCGGATCGGTTCTGGATATTACCGACCAAAAACTGGATCAGATTCGCCTGATGGAAAGTGCAGAAAAGCAGGCAAGGCTGGCGGCTATTGTAAGCACTTCCGACGACACCATAGTGAGTAAAACGCTGCAAGGCATTATTACAAGCTGGAACATTGCTGCAGAACGGATGTTTGGCTATACAGAAGCCGAAATTATAGGTAAACATATCTCTTTAATTATTCCGCCGTCGAGGTTAAAAGAAGAAGATTTTATTATTAGCCAAATAGCAAGCGGGAATAAAATAGACCATTTCGAAACCATCCGTATTGCAAAAGATGGCCATGAAATTCCCCTTTCCATTTCGGTATCGCCAATTACAGACGAAACGGGCAAAGTTATCGGAGCATCTAAGATTGCGCGCGACATAAGCGCACAGTGGGCAGCCCAGGAAACCGCCCGGCGTTACACTGAACGTTTGGAGATCATGAACCTCATGGTAGAAACAATTTCTGAGGAGCTGGACCTAAACAAGATATTACAGAAAATAACAGACGCAACTACAGAACTTACCGGGGCGCAGTTTGGCGCTTTCTTTTATAATAATATTGATGAGAAGGGCGAATCGTTTCTGCTGTATACGCTTTCGGGGGCACCAAAAGAAATGTTCGAAAAATTCGGTATGCCACGTAATACGGCTGTTTTTCATCCAACATTTTCTGGACAGGGCGTTGTAAGGGTAGACGACATTACCAAAGATTCCCGATACGGCAAAAGCAGCCCACATTTCGGCATGCCTAAAGGCCACCTACCAGTGGTTAGCTATTTGGCGGTTCCGGTTGTATCAAGATCGGGAACAGTTATTGGAGGACTATTTTTTGGACACCCGGAACCTGGAAAATTCACTAAAGAACACGAGAGCCTCGTGGTTTCAATAGCCGCGCAATCGGCGATCGGTATCGACAATGCCAAATTATATGAGCAGGTTAAATTACTTAATGATAAAAAAGACGAATTCATCGGCCTTGCAAGTCACGAATTAAAAACACCGCTTACCAGCATTAACGGCTATTTACAAATTTTAAGCCGCTTAAAAATGGATGATAAGCAACAGCGGTTTGTCGATAAGACATTGCAACAGGTTCAAAAACTGACCACGCTGGTTAATGACCTGCTGGATATTTCTAAGATTGAAGCCGGCCAACTACAACTTAATATCCAGAAATTTGACCTTAAAGAGCTTTTAAATGATGTAATAGAACTTATTCAACATTCTAACGAAAATTATCAGATTACACTCAATACAACTGTAGAAAACTGCATAGTTAATGCTGACAGCCAACGCATTGAACAGGTTCTTTTGAATTTACTTACCAATGCCATTAAATATTCCCCGGGTGCAAACACCATTGAACTATCCTTAACGTGTACAGCCCACGAGGTGCAGGTTGATGTAAAAGATTTTGGATTAGGTATACCCGAAAACAAAATAGGCCAGATATTCTCAAGGTTTTATCGGGTAGAAGATCTCAATCCCACTATATCCGGCTTAGGCATAGGTTTATACCTCGCCTGCGAAATAGTAACCCGCCATAATGGAAGGTTGTGGGTGAACAGTGAAATAGACGTCGGATCAACGTTCCATTTTACATTGCCATTAAATTAAAGAGAAAAGGCCACCGAAAATCGGTGGCCTTTTCTCTTTATGTTCAGGATCCTTTATTTGCTACCAGAGGGATCAATAATCTGAATGCTACCATCAGCATTATGATGCAGCTCAGTAACCTTAATATTTCTCAGGTGCGTTTTTCCCGATAGTTGAGTGTCATGATAAAAAATATACCATTTACCCTTAAATTCAACAATAGAATGGTGGGTTGTCCAACCTTCAACTGGCTTCATAAAGGTGCCTTTGTATACAAATGGCCCCCATGGGTTATTGCCAACTGCGTAGGCCAAGAAATGAGTATCGCCGGTGGAATAAGTAAAGTAATACTTGCCCTTATATTTATGCATCCATGATCCCTCAAAAAATCTTCTGTTATGATCTTTAGTTAATAAGGGCTTATGGACATCATCAACAATAACAACATCTTTTACTTTACCGTCAAACTCCAGCATGTTGCCTTTTAGCTTAACCACCTTGCAGCTTAAGGCCGGCTCATCATCATGCATCAAATCTGTTTTTGACCCGTTGGCCTCGTACTTACCAGTAGCCCAGCGTTGCAACTGGCCACCCCATATACCGCCAAAATACATATACGTGCTGCCATCGGTGTCTGTAAACACGGCAGGATCTATGCTAAAACTGCCGGGTATGGGTTGAGGTTGAGCCTTAAATGGCCCCGCGGGATTTTTAGAGGTAGCCACCCCTATCCTAAACACGTCGTTCTTATCCTTCACCGGAAAGTACAAGTAATAAGTTCCATTTTTATAAGCGGCATCTGGCGCCCACAGTTGCCGGCCCGCCCAGGGAATGTTTTTGATATCGAGACCCACGCCGTGATCTGTAACCGGACCATCGATCTTGTCCATCGAAAGGATGTGATAATCGCGCATGGCAAAATGATCGCCATTGTCGTTTTCGGCGATACCGGCATCAATATCATGCGATGGATAGATGTAGATCTTACCATTAAACACATGGGCAGAAGGATCGGCCGTGTAAATGGATTTGATCAAAGGCTGCGAAAGGTATGTAGCTTTCGACGCTTGTTGTGCATTAGTTAAGCCTGCAGATAGCCCGTACAAAAGCAAAAGCCATACTCGTTTGGTTTCGATAATTGGTTTTATCATTGGTTTATTTTTTATGCATTTGAGATATGCAATCGATTGTAAATATATAAACCTTTTTCACTATTTAACAATGTCTATAAATGAATTTTATTCATCCAATGATCTTTTAATACCCATTTCCAATCCCCGTAATTCGGCCAAACCTTTTAGCCTGCCTATTACCGAATAACCTGGATACGTATTGTAGTTAAAATCATCCAATATCTTATGCCCATGATCGGGACGCATCGGAATAGCAACATTCCCTCTGCCCAACTTTTCTCTTTTTAATTGTTCCTCTATTATAGCCTTCATTACAGCAAATATATCTGTGCTTCCATCTAAATGTTCGGCTTCAAAAAAGCTGCCGCTAGCCTCGCGTTGAACGTTTCTTAAATGCAAAAAGTGGATGTGCTCTCCTAACCTGGATATTATGCCCGGTATGTTGTTATCAGCCCGTGCGCCTAACGAACCCGTGCATAATGTAATGCCATTTGCTACAGAAGGACAAGCATTTACAATAGCCGCCAAGTCTTGTTCTGTCGATGCTACTCTTGGCAAACCCAGTATCGGGAATGGCGGATCATCAGGATGGATGCACATCTTCACACCTAACTTTTCTGCCGACGGAATAATGGCGCGTAGAAAGTAGAAGAGATTTTCCTTTAATGCTTCGCTGTCAGTGTTTTTATACTTATTAAGGTATTCTTTAAATTCAGGGATGGTAAACACCTCATCTGTCCCAGGCAACCCGGCTAATACTGTATTGGTTAATAACTCAATTTCAGTTTTAGTCAGGCTATCGAGATAGCTTTTGGCTTCAGCCTGTTGTTGTTTAGTAAACTCATTGAAGGCTGCTTCCCGTTCTAATATATACAGATCAAATGCAGCTACAGCAATGGCCTCGTAACGTAACGCAGATGCATCACTGGGCAAGCGATAGTCTAGATGCGTACGCGTCCAATCCAACACAGGCATGAAATTGTAACATATGGTATTGATACCTGCCTCTGATAAGTTTTTCAGCGTTTCTATATAATTTTCGATGTATTTATCGCGATCGGGCTTACCCAATTTAATGCTCTCGTGGATATTAACGCTTTCGACAACCGCCCAGTTGAAGCCTGCATTTTCAATCACGTTCTTGCGGATATCGATCTCCTCTTTACTCCAAACTTCCCCGCTTGGGATATGGTGCAAGGCAGAAACTATTCCGGTTGCGCCGGTCTGTTTAATAGCCTGTAAGGTTACGGGATCTGACGGGCCGAACCATCGGAATGTTTGCTCTAAATCGGGTATCATATTTATCAATTAGCTGTTATCGTTGGCTTTTTAGATTTAATAAAATCAAAAATATAAATTTGCGCAATCGATTGTATTATTTTATAAATTAGTACTGAAATTATTTTAGTTTCACGTGATATAATAACACGCTAAGGAATGATATTATGATGTATGAATTACGTGGCAGATTGTTAAACTTTCTAAATTGCTCTTGATTATTCAAAAAGCATTATAAAACCGATTTATGAGCAAGGGCGAAAAAGACGTAACCATATACGATATAGCTGATAAACTTAATATCTCTGCCGCGACCGTTAGCAGGGCGTTAAAAGATCATCCACGGGTTAATAAAAACACCAAAAAGCTCATTGTAAAAACGGCTGAGGAGATGGGCTATCTTTCCAATTCATTTGCCAGCAATCTTCGCAAAAAAAGCAGCAATATCATTGGTTTAATTGTGCCACGGCTGAACAGCAATTTCATGGCCGATGTAATTGCAGGTATCGAAAAGGTGCTTAATAACAACAATTACAACCTTTTCATTAGCCAATCGTTAGAGACGATGACTAAGGAGATAGCTAATGCCAATGCTATGCTTGTAAACCGCGTAGATGGCCTGTTGGTTTCTTTGGCTTATGACACTACTAACATTGATCATTTCGATCCTTTTATAAAAAGACAAGTACCAGTAATATTTTTCGACAGGGTATTTGAAAGCGACTCTTGTCCGCAGATTTATATTGATAATCAAAAAGCTGCTTATGAGGTCACCTCCCATTTAATTAAGCAAGGCTGTAAACGCGTAATGCATATTACAGCCAGCCAGTTACGTAACGTATATGCCGATAGGTTAGCGGGTTATAAAAAAGCTTTAGAAGATAACGCCATTAAATTTGACGAAAGCCTGGTTATCATAAACGATTTGAGCCGCGAAGCCGGCATACAAGCTGCGCAACAAATACTGGATATGCCCAACAAGCCCGATGGCATTTTTGTAGCAAATGACAGCTGTGCGGTTAGCTGTATGCAAACACTAATTAAAGCAGGTATCAATATCCCCCATGATATTGCCGTTGCCGGTTTCAACAATGACCCGATGACTTGCGTTATCGAGCCTAATCTTACAACGGTAAACTACAAAGGCTACGAGATGGGCGAAGTAGCCGCCAAATTGGTGATAGACAGGCTGGTCAATAAAAACGAATTTCATCCTGCACACGGGGTGATATTGCGCTCAGAACTGATTGTGCGCGAATCATCCACACGCATAACATAATTTCTACTAATAAATTAATGAACTCAAACACCAAAATAGCTATTGTTACGGGCGGCGCTTCGGGCTTAGGATTGGCAACCGCAACCACATTTGTAAACAATGGTATCAAAACAATAATCATCGGTCGCGACGAAAAGAAACTTCAGGATGCGGCAACCAAGCTAGGTTCTCTCTGCGTTTATAAAGTCTGTGACCTTAGTAATCTCTCTCTCATTCCCGGCCTGGTTAATGGCATTGTAAATGATTTTGGGGTGCCGGATATTTTGGTTAACAACGCCGGCATCAATATGAAAAAGCCTTTTGTCGAAGTTAGCGATCAGGATTTTCAATCTATTATACAGACTAACCTCACCTCGGTATTTGTGCTCAGCCGCGAAGTTGTAAAACAAATGACAACTGTAGGAAGCGGCTCTATCGTCAACATAAGCTCTATGGCATCGCAATACGGCATACCATATGTAATTGCCTACACGGCCACAAAATCGGCCATTGAAGGTATGACGAGAGCTATGGCTACCGAATTATCGCCACAAGGCATCCGCGTTAATTGTGTGGCACCTGGATTTATTGCAACAGACATGTCGGCAAAGGCATTGGATAACGATCCTGCACGCAAACAAAAAGTGCTGTCCCGCACACCGATGGGCAAACTGGGTAATCCCGAAGATGTGGCCGAAGCGGTGCTATACCTGGCATCAGACGCAGCCAAATACGTTACCGGTGTAGTATTACCTATTGACGGGGGAAACTCCGTGGGATTCTAGTTTGGCGGAGTATAATTTGTTGATGAGTTAATTTGTCGATTTGTCAATAAGTCCATTCTTTCAAATATAGAGCACAAAAAAAGCCGCTATCTTAAAGATAGCGGCTTTTTATTTTCATTGACAAATCAACAAATTAACCAATTGTCAAATTATGCGCGGAGCGCATTTTCTACCAGAAGATTGAATATAGCGCTACAATTACGCCGCATACAATCAGCGCACCGGCTGTAAAAGCGCGTGATGTTTTAAACATTGAGGCGTCAATCTCCAGTCCGTTTGCTTTATCGCCACGTGCGTTTTCTACCCATGATATGATCACCATACCAACCACGCAGATGAGGAATACAAAACCCATACGATCGAGGAATGGAATTTCGTAAACACCTGCATCGCTCTTTTTAGAGAAACCCATTGGTGCCAGCCATGCAAGGTTGGCAATTGTTGGTAAAAACTTAAAGAATACCGAAAGGATAAACCCACCTACCGCGCTGAATACAGCAGCTGTTGATGTAGTGCGTTTCCAGAAGAAACCCAGCAAGAACATGGCAAAAATACCCGGAGATACGAAGCCTGTATACTCCTGAATATATTGGAAACCACCTTTTTTATCGATACCTAAAAATGGAGAAATAACAATACCTAATATCATAGCTATTACAACAGCTATCTTGCCGGTGCGTACCAGGCTTATATCCGTTGCTTCGGGGTTAATAGCTTTCTTGTAAACGTCGAGCGTAAAAATAGTAGCGATACTATTTGCTTTACCCGCCAGCGATGCAACAACGGCAGCCGTTAAAGCCGCAAATGATAAACCTTTTAAACCGGCAGGCAATAAGTTAAGCAATACGGGATATGCCCTGTCGGGGTTAACCTCGCCGCCTTGTATCAGATCTTGATGAAACAGATCTTGCTTGTAAAGCACGTAGGCCGCAATACCCGGTAACACCACAATTACAGGCATTAACATTTTTAAGCAAGCCGCGAAAAGCAAGCCTCCACGGGCCGTTTTTAAGTTAGCACCCAAGGCACGTTGCGTAATGTACTGGTTACAACCCCAATAGTTAAGGTTTACAATCCACATACCGCCAATTAGCACGGTTAAACCCGGAAGGTCCATATAGCTTGGGTTGTCCTTTTTTAGTATCATGTGGAAGTGATCGTTGGCCTGGCTCATCATTAGGTTAAAGCCATTAAGCACGCCATGCTGTCCAAAGTGCGAAGCCACCAGGTTAAGCGCGATATAAGTTGTTACTAAACCGCCTAGTATCAGAAAGAAAACCTGGATTACGTCTGTAAAACCAATTACTTTCATACCACCAAGCGTAATAATTACAGCGAAAATTGCTAACCCCCATATACACGCCTGGAAAGGAATACCCGATATAGAGTTTACGGCAAGCGCCCCCAGATACAGAATTGAAGTAAGGTTAACCACAATGTATAGTAACAACCAAAAGATGGCCATAATCATAGCCACAGTGCCGTTATAGCGCTGCGACAAGAATTGCGGCATGGTAAAAATCTTATTCTTAAGGTAAACAGGAATAAAAAATACCGCCACAATAATCAGGGTAGCTGCAGCCATCCATTCGTAAGTTGCTATGGCTAATCCCATCTTAAAGCCCGAACCACTCATACCGATCATTTGCTCGGCTGAGATATTCGACGCGATTAGCGATGCGCCTATGGCCCACCAGGTTAACGACCCTTCGGCCAAAAAGTAGTCTTTAGAAGTTGCATCAGCATTGTGCTTGCGTTTGTACACCCAAAAACCGTAGGCTGATACGATAATGAAGTACACAAAAAATACGACGTAATCGCCGGTGGATAGTCTTCTCATTTATTAATTAGGTTTTAATTTGGCTTGGTTTAACAGATTTAAGTTGTCTGCCTGACAATTATAATTATATAAACCGATTAATCAAATTTTCGAGATACTCTTGTTTTCCACTAACTACTTTTGGTTCACCGTTTTCGGCAGCGTAGTTGCGCAGATCTTCTAAAGACAATTTACCTTCTTCAAATTCTTTACCTTTTCCGCTGTCGAAAGAAGCATACCTGTCGGTTCTGATCTTTTTGTAATCTGATTTCTGCAAGATGTTATCTGCAATAACTAAAGCGCGTGCAAATACATCGATACCACCGATATGCGAGTAGAAAAGATCAGCCTGATCTGTGGAGTTACGACGAATCTTAGCATCGAAATTGATACCACCACCCTGGAAACCACCAGCTTCTAAAATAATCAGCATATACTCTGCCACTTCCGCAATATTGTTAGGGAATTGATCTGTATCCCAACCATTTTGCATATCGCCGCGGTTGGCGTCTATTGAACCCAACAAACCTGCATCGGCAGCAACCTGTAACTCATGCTGAAAAGTATGACCGGCAAGCGTAGCGTGGTTTACTTCCAGGTTTAGTTTGAAGTCGTTCATCAGATCGTATTTCTGTAAGAAACCTAATACCGTAGCAGCATCATAATCATACTGGTGTTTAGTTGGTTCGCAAGGTTTCGGTTCGATAAAGAAAGTACCTTTAAAGCCTTGCTTGCGGGCGTAATCTTTAGCAGTATGTAAGAATTTAGCTAAATGCTCCTGCTCGCGTTTCAGGTTGGTGTTTAACAATGACATATAGCCTTCGCGACCACCCCAGAACACATAATTTTCGCCACCTAATGCAATTGTTGCATCTAACGCTGCTTTAACCTGTGCGCCGCCATGGGCAAGCACGTGAAAATCGGGATTAGTAGAAGCTCCGTTCATATAACGGTGATGAGAGAACAGATTGGCAGTACCCCAAAGCAATTTAACGCCGCTTGCGGCTTGTTTTTGCTTCGCATATTCTACCATTGCGTTTAAGCGACGCTCATTTTCGTTGATATCATTAGTATAGTCAACCACATCCACATCGTGGAAGCAATAATAAGTTAAGCCTAATTTGGTGATGAACTCAAACGCTGCGTCCATTTTATCTTTGGCACGTTCAACAGCATCAGCTTTAGCATCCCAGGGATGAACGTGTGTTGGCTCGCCAAACGGATCGGCACCATTACCAACAAACGAATGCCAGTAGGCAACTGCGAAGCGAAGATGCTCCTGCATGGTTTTTCCGGCTACAACTTTGTTGGCATCATACCATCTGTAAGCAAGCGGATTATCACTCTGTGGCCCTTCGTAACCAATGGCTCCAATCCCTTTAAAAAATTCCTTTTCTCCTGTTATAATATTTGACATGCTATTAAAATTTGAGTTCTTATTTATTTTATTATCTGACTGTTATAATATTTCCAATTGTCTTTCCAGCAACGATTTCCACTCCTGGTATACCTGTTCCAGGCTATCACCCGAAGGCTGAATTAGCTGCACAGGTTTCATGTTTTTAAAGGCTTCAGCTGGGGTTTGATAAACGCCTGAACCGATACCCGCACCAAGTGCAGCACCTACGCTACCATCGTTCTCATAAAGTTCAACAGGTACGCCTGTAACATTTACAAAGCTTTGCGCAAAAACATCGCTCAAGAAAAGATTGGCTTTCCCTGCCCTGATGATCGATGGCGACATTCCGTTCTCACGCATAATGTCCAGCCCGTATCTGAAGGCACAGGCTATCCCCTCTTGTATCGCCCTGAATACATGGGCTTGTGTATGCAGATTTAGATCGATATGGTGGAAATGTACCCCTACCAGCTTATTGTTAAGCATCCGCTCTGCACCGTTGCCAAAAGGAAGGATACGTAACCCCTCGCTTCCAGATGGAATGGATTGGGCCATATCATTCATTTGCTTATAGCTAATTGACGAACCGAAAAGGTTTTTAGCCCAACGATTAAGGCTACCGGTACCATTAATGCAAAGCAACACTCCCAGGCGCTTTTGTTCGTCAGCATAGTTTACATGCGCAAAAGTGTTTACACGGGATTGCTTGTCGTAAGTAAGTTCATCGCTTACGCCATAGATTACACCCGAAGTACCTGCCGTAGCTGCAACCTCTCCCGGTTGAAGTACATTTAGTGAAAGCGCATTATTAGGCTGGTCGCCGGCTTTGTAAGTAACCGGGATACCTGCTTTTAATTTGAGTTGAGTTGCAACAGCAGCTGTTACCTCGCCATGTACAGAAAAAACAGGTAATATCTCGGGAAATAGATCTTTACTAAAACCAAAATAGTTGATTACATCCTCAGACAACGTTCCGTTGATAAAATCAAAAAACACCCCTTCTGATAAAGAAGATACCGAACTGGTGATACTCCCGGTTAGCTTCATGGCAATAAAATCACCGGGTAGCATGATCTTATCTATCTTATTATAAATTTCGGGCTCATTTTCTTTGACCCAGGCGAGTTTAGAGGCTGTAAAATTTCCGGGTGAGTTAAGCAGGTGTGATAAACAATGCTCTTCACCTATAGCCTCGAACGCTTTATTGCCAATCTCCACAGCACGACTATCGCACCAGATAATGCTATCGCGCAATAATTGCTGGTCTTTGTCGACCAATACCAGGCCGTGCATCTGGTAGCCGATGCCGATGGCCGATATATCCAAAGGATTATACTTGCCACTTTGATTGCATAGCGCAATAGCCTGTTGAGCCTGCTCCCACCACATGTTGGGCGACTGCTCTGCCCATCCAGAATGGAGTGATTTAATTGGCGATTCTGTATCGGGATATTGAGCGCTGGCAACGGCTTTTTGTGTAGCCGCATCAACAACTGAAACTTTAACAGACGAAGTCCCGATATCGATTCCTAATAGTAACATAATTTGGTGTATACCTGGTTTTAAATTGCACTAGCAACCAACGAAATTAAATTATTTTTTGAATATGCAATCGATTGTTGAAATTTATTTTTGCATTTTTGTTTAACCGAGTATGAAACCGAAAAAACGAACCACAATTTATGACATTGCCGAAAAGCTTAATGTCACCCCATCATCCGTATCGCGTGCACTTAATAACAGTAATTATGTTAATGAGACGACGAAAAAGCTGATCTTAAAAACTGCCGAAGAGCTTAATTATAAGCGCAATACGCTTGCATCTAATCTGCGTAAAGGCCAGTCTAAAACCATTGGGGTTGTTGTTCCTCGTATTAATCAAAACTTTTTCGCCAATGTTATTGCAGGTATTGAGGATGCAACTTATAAGCAAGGTTACAACCTCATTATCTGCCAATCGAACGAATCTTATGAAAAAGAAGTTCAATCTATCAATACACTCATCAACCAACATGTTGATTGTATTGTAATCTCGGTTTCTGTCGACAGCAAAAATTACAAGCATTTGCAAAACGTACTCGACCACGGCATACAACTGATACAATTTGACCGCGTGGTTGAAGAACTGGAAACGCTTAAAGTAATTAATGACAATGAACAAGCCTCATTTGAAGCTGTTAACCAAATCATTGAACAAGGCTACAAACGCATAGCACTGCTGGAAGGGCCGCAAAACCTGGCTATTTTCCGTCAGCGTAAAACTGGCTATTTGAACGCCTTGGCTAAAAACAACATGCCTGTGATTGATGAACTGATCATCGAAAACGCATGGACTAAAGAACTCGGTGCCAAAGCCACACGCAAATTATTGGGCCTTAAACAACCACCCGATGCTATTTTTGCATCTACCTCCGATTTCTCTGCACTTGGCGTATTGGAGGTAGCTACCGCCATGAACTTTAAAGTACCTTCTCAACTGGGTATCTGTGGTTACTCTAACGAAGACTTTACTGAATTAACAAGTCCGTCTATTACGACCATAGATCAGTTTAGTTTTTATATGGGCAAAACGGTGGCTAATTTATATTTTCAGGAAATGGAGAATAATGACACCATTGTTGTTCCGAAAATTATTAGCATTAAGCCCAAAGTAATCATGCGTACATCAACTCAAAAATTAAAAAAAGACTAACTCCCGTTAATTAGCCGGTGGGCCTAAATAGCTTTCTTTGAGTCCGCCGGTGTTTACAACCAGTTTTTGCAATACCACGCCTGCATCAACCATCCAATATTTCAAAACATGATTTCCGGGTTTGGCAATATGATGTTTGGTCTCCATCTTTCGGATATTCTCTGCAACGGCGGCATTCCAATCCTTACTATCGGCAATGGTGTTAATATCAACTAATTGTGGCTGTTCATCATCTATCGAAATACCATAAAACAACCCTTTTTGATTTCTGAAATCAATTGTAGGCGAAACGTAAGTTATTATCGAAACTGTACCCGTATCCTTTAAATTGATGTTGTACTCTAAACGAGGGCTGTTACCAATAGCTTGCTGTTTTTTCGCAGTTACAGGAACCGGTGTCACGCCAGACAGTGTTTTACCATAATCGGGTACTGTTAGCCAACTTACGGCATTGCTATTAACTGCTTTAGTGTAATACGTTGCTTCAATAGCGATATATCCATTATTCTCTGCGAATGCTCCTGCAAGAGCGGGCTTCTCATTATTTACAGTTACTTCAACTGTAATCTCGCCTCCGGCACCCTTAATTTTTAACGGCACATGACTCGTTCCCCTCGGTGCTTTTGCCCAGTCGACATTGATCCAAACACGCTGTTGTTGCATAACTTTGCCTGTTTTAGGTTTAATACCCACATAGGCAGCAGAGCTTTCGATGTCATAATTGAATGTTTCGCTGCCCTTATTGAAGATCTCGGCATAATGCCCGCCCTTTTCCCAAGGGTAAAACTGCGGGAACCCGGATACACTTGCATTGCCTGACCATGATTTTGCGGAGCCTTCTATAGCTACGCCCATTTCAGCCTTGGCAGGCACGGATATTTCTGTAACACTGGGTACTTTGTCAACTTCCGGTTGTTGCCAGTAGGTATAACTAATATGGGTTTGATCCATCATGTGGTTCCATTTGCCATGAGCAAGGGTGTCGTTATAATAACGGGAAATTTCCTTATCTCTTTTAAATAAAGCCTTAACCCGTGAAGCTGTAGTATTTGTTGCAGCTCTGCTTTGTTCTGCATATAGCTTGTTTTTAGCTACTTCATAATACATTTCGTTTAGATTGGCACAAGCTATTACAGGGTGAAGAACCAGTTGGTAATAGGCATCTTTCGCGGCTGCCGGGATTTTGGTATAAAGCTTTTCGGCTTCATCTCTTAATTTATTGTAATCAGCCACCACAGTTTCAAATTCGCGATAATTAGTTAAACTATAAGTATTCTGATCTAATAACTCGGGTTTGCGCCGACCATTATATTTCGTATAAAGCGTTAATATCCTGGCAATTTCGGCGGCATTTGTTTTTCCGAATTGTTGGGCAGCCCATTGTTCGGTGTACGACTTTAAACTGTTGGCAGGCCATCTATTGGGGTTCCACGCATAATCAAGAAAAAAGCTGATCGGAAATTCCATAGGCTTCAAATCGCCCACGTTTACAATCCATATCTGCCTGGCATTGTACTCATAAGCCAGGTGCATTTGTTCCCAGGTTTTTGATATTGGGTTTGTGTTGAGCCATTTATAATTGCGCGGGCCACCTACGTAGTCAAAATGATAATAGATTCCATAGCCGCCTTTACGTGGATGCGCATTTAAATTTGGCAGTTTTCTGATATTACCCCAATTATCATCGCATAGCAAAAGTGTAATGTCATCAGGCACGCGCATCCCTTTATCGTAATATGCCTGCACTTCTTTATATAGCGCCCACATTTGCGGTGTTGCAGAGGCATCTTTACCTGTAACCTCACTAATAATTTGCCGTTGATCTTTTACAATACCTTCTAACAATTTTATGTTGCTGCCCTCGGTCATTGGCATATCGCCATCGCCACGCATTCCCACGGTTACAATGGTTTCTTTGCTACCCATATTCTCTATGCCCTTCCGCCAAAAGTCCTGCAAAACATCCTTATTATTTTCGTAATTCCATTGGCCTTTACCATAGCGTTTCCATTCTTGTTGAGCCCTATCCATCGGTTCATGGTGCGAAGTTCCCATTACTACGCCATACTCGTCGGCAAGTACCGGGTTTAGTTTATCGTCGTCGTTAAACGCATTACCCCACATGGCAGGCCACAAATAATTGCCTTTTAACCGAAGGATGAGCTCGAACATCTTTTCGTACATGTTATGGTTTACACCACCAAATTTCTCGTGCGTCCAGCCCGAAAACGCGGGGGCCTCATCATTTATAAAAATGCCGCGGTATTTTACCGCAGGTTCGCCATCGCTGTAGCTGCCTGTTTTCACATAGATGCGATTCCGCTTTTTAACCGGCACATCTGCCCACCAATACCAGGGCGAAACACCGATTTGAGCAGACAGATCATAAACGCCGAAAATCGTTCCCCTCTTATCACTTCCTGTAATTATCAAGGCTTGGTCTACCCCTGCAAAGGGTTTCTGTACAACCTGTATCAAATAGGTTTCCCATTTGCCGGTTATAGAAGTTACGTTTAACTTTTTCTCCCTAACTAGCTGATCTATTTTATCATTTTTGCCCAACGTTCCAATTAACACCAATTGCTTTTGGTTGGATTGAGTTAACGAAGCAGAAGCGCCGCTCACTGAGTGAAGATCTGTTATTAAACTATTTACAGCTCGTTTTACACCAATGTATTCATCGGCGCCTACATATATTGATGCCGCCTTGCCATTAATCGATAAAGGAAAGTCACCGGCGCCGGCCGCATTACTTATATACGATTTATGCCCCGGAGCTTGCGTATACCCCAACGCCGGAATTAAAACGGCAATAACAACAGCAAATAGTTTATTGAGCTTCATGTAGCTTTTACTTTGGTTAAAAATTGGTTACGCTTTGATAAGCCTTTTTACGCTGCAGGTTTTGATCGAACAATAATGGATAATTTTTTCGTCCTTTTACAGGATATTCATCGAGCCAGGTGTGCTGGTCGGATATATTCCAGAAAGTTACACCCGTTATTACGTCTTTGTATTTGCGGAAAACTTTAAATGCCATGGCATACTGGTCGGCTTGTTTTTGCTCGAGATCCTGTGTATAGGTATCTGATTCGCCTGGGAGACGTTCTCGAGGGCTTTTCTCCCAAGGATATATCGACATATCTAATTCAGTGATCTGCACTTTCAAACCTAATGAGGCAAAGCGTTCTATCGTCGTTATAAGATCTTTTTGCCCGGGCTCATATATCGACCAATGCGCCTGCAAACCAACCGCATTGATCGGTACTTTGGCATCGATCAATTTCTTTAATAATTTGTAAACCCTCTCTCGCTTTTCGGGACGCTCGGTATTGTAGTCGTTATAGAAGAGCACTGCCTTAGGATCGGCTTCATGGGCGTATTCAAAAGCTTTATAAATAAAATCCTCGCCGCATATCTTGTACCATAACGAGTTACGTAGAAAGTGGGTACTATCATCGTCGATAGCCTCGTTAACAACGTCCCATGCGTAGATCTTGCCTTTGTAGCGATTAACAACTGTAAAAATGTGATCCCTTAAACGCTTTAACAGTATTTCCTTACTTAATAAAGTGCCTTGCTGATCGTAGAATAGCCATCTAGGCGTCTGTTCGTGCCAGCAAAGATTATGGCCTCGTACTTTTAAACCGTGGGCCTGTGCGAAGGCGACTATCGAATCCGCATCCTGCCAATTGTAGCGGTTCTCCTCAGGATGTATTGGCCCCATTTTCATGGCGTTTTCTGGCGTAATGCTATTAAATTCCCTTATTATCAAACCAGCTTGCTGAGTTTGCTTAATGCTGTAAGGCGATACCGCTACCCCTAATGGAAAGTATTTACGATAATAGTCCTTCAGGCCTTTAGTATCGGCATTACTTTGTGCCGATGACTTTAATGCCAATGTCAACAGTATTAGCAAGAGATATTGTTTAGAGATCTTCATTTTCACAGGCATCCATTTTGAATAAAATGCCCGGTTATAAAACCGGGCATTTACCAATCAATTAAACCGCTTAAATATCAGGGAGTTTGTCCCTGCAGTCCTTGTTTAAAGCCTGCATATGCTGGCTTCTTAGAAAAATCGGCATTAAATAACAGAGGTAAATCTGATTTCTTTTGCGATGTAATAATCCAGCTAGTAGCATCATCAACACCCCAAACTGTTATACCGGCACGTTGAGCCGCAGGCACATTCTGCAAATACGACCATACTACATATTTATAAGTAACAGCCTGATCTGCAGCGGTGAACGAACTTAACGTAAAGTTACCCATGTCGCCCGGATTGGCGCGTACATCAAGCTCGGAGATGCGCACCTTTAACCCTGTTGCAGCCAACGCTTTAAACATATTATCAATACCTGCTTTAGGTGTCCCAATAGAAATATGCAGTTGAGTACCCAAACCGGTAATTGGCACACCTGCAGCTTTGAGCTCGTTAGCCAGGCCAACAAACGCGGTTAGTTTGGCAGTTGATGTCTCGAGGTTGTACTCGTTCATAAATAATTCTGCAGCTGGGTCTGCTGCGTGGGCATAATTAAATGCACTGGCTGCATAAGCCCGGCCCAGATAGTTTTGCCAAACAAATATACCACTACCGGCTGCCGTGTTGCTGTTATCGCGCAGGGCGCCTGCATCTGTAAATGGCTCGTTAAGTACGTCCCACTGTTTTATTTTTCCAGCGTAATGGCCTACAACCGTTTGGATGTGGGTTTTCATAGCATTATCGACGGCCGTAACCAAGGCAGCCCCGGTTGGAGGCGAAGCCAACGCGTTGTCAACAACAGAAATATCATCAACCAGATAGGTATTGGCTTTTTGCCCCATATCCAGCAATATGCGTGTTTGTGGGTCTTTTGCGGTGAAGGTCCAGGTGTATTGTGTATAAGCCGTTGTTACGTCCTGATCACCTTCATAAGAGGCATTACCACCCGTTGAATTTTGGGTAGACAAACGAATGGCACCCGTGCCGGCTGCATAAGCCTTAACCCAAAACGTAACTTTATAAACCGAGTTTGGTGTGGTAGTAAACAGCGGACTAGCGTACTGCACCATGTATTGCTTGCCCGGATTATCCGCAGCAACAACAACTTTCAAAGCCTTTGCACCTCCATGCACCTCGCCGGTTGTTGTGGTTGCACTAAACGAGCTTGCGCCGTTATAAGCCGCCCAGCCGTCAAAACTGCCGGTCTCAAAGTCGCCATTGGTTAACAAATTCGGCGCCGAACCGCTGGCTCCGCCACCAGTTACCTTAGCGTAGTAAGTGGTATTTTGCTGTGAGTGCCACACCAGGGTGTGCCCGTAAACCTGCAAACCATTGGTAGTTGCCAGATTATAAAAAGCATCGGCAGTAGTAAAATTGTAAGTCCCATCATCCTTTAAAACAGATGAATTTTTCAATTCGTTGCCGAAGGTTATTGCCGAAGCCTCGCGCTTTACGGTGGCCATATATTTATTACTGGCGGTAGAAAGCGGGTACTCTGTTGCCAAACCAATAGGAAAACTAACCAAGCTTTTTAGTGTACCGGTAGTATCAGCGAAGTCGCCATAGTTAGCTACGCCCATCTCCTGATTCTTTTTGCATGAACTGCCCAGCATAGCCACGATTGCAAGGGTCGCCCAATATGAATTTTGTAAATATCTTTTTTTCATGTTAGTATTTTTAACCCGGCTACGCTTAGTAGCCGGGTTGGTTTAATCAAAGTTTAAATACAATTAATAACCAGGGTTTTGCTCCATTTTAGGACCGGAGGTTACCAGGCTGATCTCTGTGTTTGGTATTGGCCTTAAAGAATATGCATCAGCAGGGGTTGACTTTGCATATCCGGTATAACCCTCTGTAGCATTATACATTTGCAATCTGCGACCTAATGATTGGGTGCGCACCAAATCCCACCAGCGGGTAGACTCTTCGTATGTCTCACGAGAGCGTTCATCCAATATAAAATCGAGATTGATCTGGCCGGTATTTACCTGCATGGCGGCAACGGCTGCGGTATTTTGCGCACTGGTGTTGGTGCTTTTATAAGCAGCACGAGTTCTTATTACGTTAAGCATGTTGGCGGCATTTGCTAAATCGCCTGCTTTGAAATAAGCTTCAGCAGCTAACAGGTAAACATCTGCAAAGCGGGCTACAACAACCGGCCTTGTCGACGGATCATTAACACCTGTACGGTTAGGGTCATCAAACTTCTTCATCGATGGATAATAAATCGGCGTGTAGGCATTAGCTGTTGAACCCGCTGTAACCAAGGATGGTGGTATCAAAATCACACCTTTAAATGAAGCTCGTTTCGCAGCACCCGGATCGTAGGGCGGCATCCATATCGCGGTATCTACACCCACTGTCAGCGCCCCTCTTGGTGTACTCACACCAGCAGTATTAGCTATCCACGTAGTTTGGAACGATTTATCAAAGCGGCTATCATTCGTTCTGTCGGCAAATACACGCAGCATATAATCAGTATTTGGGCGAATACGTATAAACGGACGACCATTTGCAACATCACGCGTCATCATCGAAGTTCCGGTTGATGAAGGGTACGCTGAATTAAGTGTCGGATAATTCGGACGGAAAAACACAGTTAACAAGTTATAGTTACCGCCTGCGCCCGCCGCTACATAGTTACCATATTTAGGGTCACTGCTTTCGTCAATCACAAAAAGGGTTTCTTTACCGTAATCATTAGCAGGCTTAAAGGCATCCCCAAAGTCTTGCCAGAGGTCTACCCCATAAGCAGCTTTGTTAGTAATCAATTTATTAAAGGTTGCGGCTGCAGTAGTGAAATCAGCGGCCTGGTTTAAAGCCCACCCTCTACATAGATATGCTTTACCTAAATAATACAACGCGGTGGCCTGAGTAGCGGCTTTGCCGCCAAAAGGCGATGCCGGCGTTGCTTGCAGTTCTGTTGACGCCTCGGTTAAGTCTTTAATAATCTGAGCGTAGATATCAGCAATCGGCGCCCTGGAATCAGCAGTTGTTGGCTCGGTAACAAAGGTGGTATGCAACGGAACTTTGCCAAACGTAATCACCAGGTGATAGTATAAAAATGCCCTTAAAAACTTAGCTTGCGCAAGGTATTGGGTACGTTGGGTTGGATCAGTAATAGCGGTACCGAATTGTAAAACACCGTTAAGTGTATTAATATCCTGGTACGAGATCTGGAAAGTTGGCAAAAACTCGTCGAGGCCGATATTTTGGTAGGTAAAAACCGGCGTGCCGCTTCCGCTGCCGCCTAATAGTGTTTCATCAACCCCACCATTTACTTCGTTAGTGAAACCTTCGGTTCCCCATAAACTGCGCATGGTGCCATAGACGCCAGTGATACCACCAACTACCCCCACAGCCGAACTAAAGGATTGCTGTGTAATAGCGGTGCGTTGTGTTTCTTCCAATATATTCTTCTGACAGCTGCCCATAACAAGGGAAGTAGCGGCTGCTATGATCATGGAAATCTTTTTATATTGTTTCATGTCTTTTAATGCTTAAATGTTAAAGTTTTACACTTACACCCAATTGAAATGTGCGGGTTGGCGGGTTATTTAGGTTAACTGTAATTGCACGGCTGGTAGTTGTACCTGCAGCGCCCCCACCAGATGTTGGGTAACCCGTGTTGGCCGTTGATGAAACGATACCGCCAACTGCGTTCCCTTCCGGATCGATAGCTAAACCATCATGAACCAGCGGTGAGTAAATAATAAAAGGATTATAACATGTAGCATACACTCGTAATGAACTGATGCCAACCTTCGCCAGCATTTTTGACGGGAAAGTATAGCCAAAGTTGATACTGCGCATTTTAACAAATGAACCATCGCGATAAGCCAGTGTAGAAGCGTAGATCTGCTTGTCGTTAGCCGCATCTGGTGCCGGGAATTCGTTGGTTGGGTTGGTTGGTGTCCAGTAGTTTACCTTCCATTGGTTTACACGGCCATTGCCGAAGAATGGATAACCCTGGGCACTACCATCGGCAGAAAGATATGGCACTACAACTTTTTGACCGATACGGAAATTGGCTACAAAATTCAGATCAAAGCTTTTGTAGGTAAATGTATTGGTAATACCGCCGGTGTATTTAGGCTGAAAGTTACCGAGGATTTGCATATCTGACGCATTGATCTTTCCATCGTTGTTCACATCCTGAACTTTGATCTGTCCTGGTAACTGACCGTATACGGCCGCCTGCCTGGCTTCGCTTGTTTGCCAGATGCCTATTTTCTTTACATCATAAATAACGTTAAACGGTTGGCCTACAAACCAGTTATTGCCGATATCCTGCTGTATACCATCGTGCAGGGCTATGATTTTGTTTCTGTTGAAGGATATGTTAAGGTCTGTTGTCCAGTTTAAACCATTAGCACTCTTAATGTTTTGTGAGCTGATCGAGATCTCCAAACCTTTTCCTTGGGTTTTACCAGTATTTTCGAAAACGTTGCTTGCTCCGTTGCTTGGAGGAAGGTTTACCTGTTGCAGAATGTGATCTGTTTTTTGCTCGTATACATCAACCGAACCGGTAATACGATCGTTAAACAATCCGAAATCTAAACCAATGTTTACGCTATTTGTAAATTCCCAGGTTAAGCTTTGGTTGGCAAGGGTTGATAAGAAGTAACCGTTGGCTCCGGTAGAACCATAATTATAGAAATTGCTCGATAACGGACCTGCAGACGAATACGCGCCTACCGATTGGTTAGATGTTTTGCCATAACCGCCGCGTAGTTTTAAAGAAGATACTACACCGGTTAAACCTTTAAAAAAGCCCTCACGATCGATATTCCACGCTGCTGCGAACGCAGGGTATACGTAGTATTTTTTAGTTGGGAATACAGATGAACCATCATCGCGAATGGTGGCCGTTACCGAATATTTACCATTGTAAACATAGTTTGCACGGCCCATGTATGATACTAAACCATTTTCTGAGAAGGTTGCTGCGTTAGGGGTAGCGTTAACTGTTGCTGCTTGCCCCAGATTATAGTTTTGGATATAATCAACCGGGATACCTACACCAGAAAATCCGTTACCCTGGTAGTGGTCTTTTTCGATGCTATATAAACCAGTTACCGTAAGGTGATGCTTTTGAGCGAATACCTTATCGTAAGTAAGGATATTATCAATAGTGTAAGTATAGTTTTCGCTGGCATTTACATTCTCTGCTGCCTGCGCATACGAAGTATTGTTGTTATAGAAAGTATTTGGGCCGGTATACATACCACCACCACTTGAGTAATAAGCAAAACCAACGTTACCCCGATATTTTAGCCCATCTAAAATATTGATCTCTCCGTATAAGGTATTGATTGAACTCAGCCTTCTGTTTTGGTCGGTATTGGTAGATTTATCTCTTATAGTTAACGGGTTTACCACGTTAGCATCTATCGATCCAACCTGCGGCAACATGTTGATGGTTCCATCGGCATTGTAAGCAGACACCAGCGGGCTTAGCCTTACCACACCACCTACAGGATAACGGTTACCACCATTGGCCACAGATAAGTTGGCGATAGTGCTACCACCTACTTTAAAAATTCTGCTGATCTGATGATCTACGGTAGCACGCATGGTATAGCGTGTATAGTCCTGACCATATATTATCCCCTGCTCATGGCGATAGCCCGAACCGAACGAAAACTGTGTACGATCGGTACCGCCGGAGATGTTAAGGCTTTGATCATTAACATAACCTGTGCGGTAGATTAGTTTTTGCCAATCGGTATTAGTTCCATTAGCTAAACCAGCTGTTTCGGCGGGAGTTAAGTTATAGTTTGATGTACCAGGGTTAACGCTGTTTAAAACACGGGCAGCTTCTTTAAAGGCAGCGTACTCGGTGCCATTCATTAAGTTATACTCGCTTGTTCTGTTGCTTACACCTGCATAGGCATTGTAGTTAACAATAGTTTTGCCCGATTTACCACGTTTGGTGGTGATGATGATAACACCGCTCGCACCTCTCGAACCGTAGATAGCCGTTGCAGATGCATCTTTTAATACATCGACTGTAGCGATATCATTAGGGTTGATGTCGTTGATGCTTCCACCAACAAACGGAGAACCGTCCAGTACAATTAAAGGTGTATTCTGATTGTTGTTTTGCGTGCCCGAAACACCCAGCGAACGCTCGCCACGTATACGGATCTGTCCGGCAGCACCCGGTTGGCCGCTGTTGTTCTGCACGTCCACACCGGCTAAGCGCCCTTGTAACTGATTAGTAATGTTGGTTGCAGGCACTTCTTGCAACGTAGCACCACTAATGGAACCTATGGCACCGGTAACATCTTTTTTCCGTTGAGTACCGTAACCCACTACCACCACATCGTTTAAGTTGCGGCTGCTTGGGTTAAGCCTAACTTGCAAATTGGCACTTTGCGCATTAACAAGTACTTCTTGCTGTAAGTAGCCTATATAGGTTACCAACAAACCTGTCTCGGCCTCTGGCACATTGATAGAGAACTTGCCGTTAATATCTGTTGAAGTAGAAAGCTTACCAGATTTTAATTTAACAGTAGCGCCGATAAGAGGAATTCCCTTCTCATCTAAAACTGTACCGCTCAGTTTACGGGACTGGGCGTAAAGCGATATGGAAAACAAACTCATACATATTAGTATAAGCCAGCTTTTCCAGTAGTTTTTGAGTAATTGTCTTTTCATAATTTATAATTGGATTTAAGGCATTCTATTATTAGAATATTGATAATGAGAACTATACACACATTTTGGGTATAGTTTGGCACGCAGCATGTGTTAAGTGGGTATTCTCATCATTGCAATAATTTAGTTTTAGCGTTTACCAGATCATATACTTGAGCTCATTTCCCGGAGCAGCAATTATTAACGTGGTGATATAAATTGGTTATTGTAAAACTATCATAAAATACAATCGATTGCACAAATAAAATACGATTTGCTATTTTTTCTGCAAATACCATTTATACATGAAATTTTTTCTGAAAAAACTCAAATTGTCGATTAAAATGATAACACTAAATCGATATTGATAAAATGTTTTTATTTCAATTAATTACATAAATGACAATAAAAAGCACCGATTAACGCACCAAAAATTCTGGTTTTAGTACATCCATTACACAACTCTGTCGAATACGGCTTAGCGTATAAGCTACACTTAGAATACTTGTTATCATGCCGTTAGAAAGCCTGATTATAATAGGCTTCCAGCAAGAACAAAGAAGAGGGAGTCAACAACAAAGTCGTTGTTACTTGCTTTGGTCAGCAGTTTGGTGGGCTTTTATATAAGTTGAAGCATCAACCATTGTTGTAACCCAGATACTTTTTTGATTGCTTTTGAGAAAATGCAGCAATTTACTGTGATCGCCCAAGCCAACATTAAGCGGATGCCCGCCCCCAACACCATGAAAAAGAAATACTAATAAGGTGTGAGTTTCCATCGCCTTTTTGACCAAACTGATCATATAGTCGGCATTTTCGCCATTGATACCATAACAATTAATGTTATCGAGATCAACCTGGTTAACTGACTTTAAACCTGGGGTTACACCACGTGCACCTGCAAAATCGCTTTTTAAATAGTTGTAAAACAGGGTGTCGCCTATTTTTGTATCACCACAAGGGTAAGCGAAAGTCCGTTTGCCTTTTCCATCAATTGCTTTAAGAAGCGTATTATTTATACGTGCTTCGCTAACCGCACGTGCTACGGTATATTTACTTAAATCAGTTGCTGGCGTAACAAAAGCTCTCCCAGGCAAAGAGCCGTCGCAAGGGTGATATAAGGTATGATTACCTAGCTCATGGCCATGGGCTGCGGCCTTGCGCCACTCCTCTATCCTATTATTTACAACTGGCGATGAACCAATAAGATAGAAAGTTCCCTTAAAATTCATAGAATCTAAAGCAGGAAGCACATTATCAAGGTCTATGTCGATGGCATCATCATAAGTAAGTACCACAGCGCATTGTTTATTGTTCCACAACTGCGTGTTTTGCGCGTTTGCGGTAAACGTAACAAATAATAGTAGTCCGGATAGGATGTGCTTAAATTTCATAAACAGCTTTTATAATAGTTATATGCGATCAGTAGAGGCCAAATATATTCCGGAAGTATCATATTTCATAAAATTTCCGAATACCAGGGATCTAAAAAACTTCCTTTTTATTGACGATAAAAGTAAAATTAATACAATCGATTGCATAAAGAATAAATTTTAATCACCTTTATAACAACCAATATCAAACTGCCTTTACTTATGAGATCTACCCGTTATATCTTGATACTATGTTTACTCGCCTACACTGCCTTGGCAAAGGCAGATATCCGCTTGCCTGCGCTGATAAGTGATGGCATGGTATTACAGCGAAATACTATATTAAATGTATGGGGTTGGGCACAACCCGGCGAAAAGGTGGAGATAAAGTTTGCTGGCAAATCTATACGGGTAACAACCAACGGCACAGGCAATTGGTTAGTGAAGTTTCCCCCGTTAAAAGCGGGTGGACCATATATAATGGATATAAAGGGAAAAAATCATATCCTAGTCAATGATATTCTGATAGGCGATGTATGGTTCTGCTCGGGCCAATCTAATATGGTATTGCCTATGGACCGTGTTAAAGAAAAATATCTCGACGAAATTGAGAACGCTAATTTTCCGCAGATCCGCAATTTCTTTTTGCCTACCGTATCCGACGTAGCTAAGGTACACGAGGATACACCACCGGGTAAGTGGCTCGCAGCTAACCCGGCCAATGTACTTACTTTTGGTGCGGCATCCTGGTTCTTTGCCAAGCAACTCTATTCAAAATATCATGTGCCGGTTGGGATCATTAATTCGAGTGTGGGCGGTACCCCTATTCAGGCATGGATAACCGCCGAAGGAATAAAAGAAATACCACAATACTCATCGCGAGTAGAAAAATTTAAAGACACCGCGTATCTGGCGTCGCTACTCAAACCTAAACCGACCGCGAAAACTGATGACCTGCAGCCTGATAAAGGGCTTACAGAAGCGGTTAAATGGTACGATACCACCTATGTACCAAACCACTGGCATCATTTCTGGATGCCGGGCTATTGGGCTGATCAAGGTGTTAAAAATCTTAATGGTGTGGTTTGGTTCAGAAAAGAAATCAACCTGCCTACCGACGTGGCTGGTAAACCGGGCAAGTTATTGATGGGCCGCATTGTGGATGCCGACCAGACTTACGTAAACGGCAAATTGGTTGGCAATATTACTTACCAATACCCACCCAGAAGATATGAAGTGCCTTCGGGTTTATTAAAAGCAGGAAAAAACACCATTGTAATAAGGATAACAAACACCGCGGGCAAAGGTGGGTTTGTACCCGACAAATCAAACGATTTAATTATCGGAGATCAGCGTATCGACCTGCGAGGAGACTGGACTTATAAAGTTGGCCAGGTTTTTAGCCCGGCAAAATATGAGGGTGAAGCTCCTTTCTCGGCACAGAACGAGCCAACAGGGTTGTATAATACGATGGTGGCCCCGGTTATCAATTACAGGGTAAAAGGCTTTGTATGGTATCAAGGGGAAGCAAACTCGGGCAAGCCAAATGAATATCTTTCGCTTTTAAAGGCATTAATTACGGACTGGCGTAGCAAATGGGGAGACAACAAATTACCGTTCGTCTACGCACAGTTACCCAATTTTATGGAAGTACAATACTCGCCATCCGAAAGCCAGTGGGCCGAATTGCGCGAAGCACAGTTAAAAGCATTGAGCATACCAAATACCGGTATGGCAGTTACGATAGATGTGGGCGAATGGAACGATATTCACCCGCTCGACAAAAAGGATGTTGGCGAACGTTTAGCACTAGCAGCCGAGAAAGTTGCCTATGGCGATCAGGCCATCGTTTCATCAGGCCCACTGTTTCAGTCTGCAAAGGTAGATGGCGATAAAATCCTCGTCAGTTTCAGTAGCATCGGCAAAGGCTTAATGGTGAAAGAGGGCGGCGAGTTACAACAATTCGCAATAGCCGGGTCTGATAAAAAGTTTGTATGGGGTGTCGCCAAAATTGAGGGCAACCAGGTTGTAGTATCAAGCCCACAAATCCCCCACCCTGCTTATGTGCGTTATGCCTGGGCAGATAACCCCGAAAATCCAAACCTATATAACCAGGAAGGCCTTCCGGCCTCCCCCTTCAGAACCGATCAGTAAATATTATCTTAAACCATTTTCTTTAAGATATTTTATTAATGTTTCAGGATTATCGGTTTGCAAACCGAGTAAGCCCAACACAGCTGCTTTTTGCCATACAGCAGGACCCTCAGTAGGGCTTTGCGCGTCGGGCCAAGCAGGGATATTGTGCGCCTTTAACCAAGCCACCATTTCGTTGGAATATTGACTGTAATCACCATCCAAGATATCTGGATGATAACGTTCTATGAATTGCTGCATTTCAGTTATCGACTTTACGCTATCCGGCATACTTACCATTAATGGTATCTTTGGAGCAACTTTGCGCCATTTTACAAACTGATCTGCGCTGTTAATGTAAATCAATACCTGCTTATCCATTTGATGCTGCTTCAAAATTTGATATACAATACCCGGGGCGGCATCCTTAAAATCGATATAAAGGTTTATCCTGTTCCGGCTCAGATTAAGTATATTTTCAAAAGTTGGAATATGGCATACAGAGTCCTTGTATTTAATCTCTAACTGGCTAACCTCGGTTAAGGTGAGAGTTTTTATAGACCCTTTGCCATTGGTCATCCGATTAACCGAAGCGTCGTGCAGGCTTACCAACTTGCCATCTTTGGTGGTACGAAGGTCTATTTCGATATAATCCGCACCAGCCATTATAGCTTGCTCGTAAGCTTCGATGGTGTTTTCCGGATAAAGCGTGTGATCGCCACGGTGTGCCACAACTATAAATCGATGTTTTGAATGCGGAACAGGGTTTGGTTTATAGCTACCAACCTCATTTTGCGCGAATAGCGATAAGCTTAAAGAAACACCTGTTATAAGTAAAATCAGCTTTTTCATTAATATGCATTAAAGCAAAAGAGCCGTTATTGCTAACGGCTCTTTTGCTAGGTGTTTTATTATTATTTAAGAATCCACATCACACCGTTAATATCATCATTGCCACCAAATTGGCTTTGTAATGCCTTGTTATAATTGGTTGCGTTAGATGTACGCTCTGCCGACAAATATTTAAAACGCAAAGCTATACGACCACTATTACCGGTACCCGGACCTGTAGTAAAGTTAGGTACCAGCGTACGACGATAGGTGAAGTACGACTCCAAACCAGAGTGTCTGAACAATGCCAGGTATTTTTGTTGCAATATAGCTGTTAATCCGGCGGCACCGGCTGTATACTTTACACTCGCTTGATTATAGTAAGTAGTAAAGTTAGCAGGAATGCTATAGGTATCGTAGTTAGCAGCCGCAGTAACATCTGTAGAACCAGGACGATAGAAATAAGCTGTAAACGCGCCATTATCCGGGATACCGTAAGATGCCATTGAAGCTTTGATACCGTTTATGTAATAGCTTTCCGCATCGCCGGTTGCCCAACCACGGTTAATGCCTTCTGCAATATTTAACATCAGTTCGGGATAACCGATCTGGATACTTGGCTCGCCGGTAAAGGTTGAGTAAAAATGCTTACGGTTAATGAATGAGTATTTCTGTAAACCGGCATTATTATACATCACACCTAAATCTAAACCCGCATCGGCACCAACAAATGAGGCAAAATCGGTTGGGTTTTGCTTTTGGTTATCAACCAAATCGCGAGCTGGCTCGGCCGTAACGTATACCCTTGGATCTTTTAACTGAGTTAATAAACCAATGTAAGTGGCCGAAGTATTTTTACGTGAGCCACTTTGACCAAAGTTATTTGGATTAGACGGGTAAAAATTGTTTGGCGTAACAAAGGTGTATTGCAGGTTATCTGCGGAACTGGTCATTAAAGGATATTTCTTAGCATCTCCAATAATAGCAGCAAACTGCGATGGAATATTCATGTCCGCATCTGTTGTTGCCTTTTTACTCAGTTGGATCAGCAAGCGGATACGGAAAGTATTAACCACTTTCTGCCATTGCACTAAACTGTTGTTTAAGTAGATATCACCTTGTAATGTGTTATCACCGGCGGAAATTAACGTTGTAAGATCAGTATTTGCGCTTTCTAACCAGGTTAATGATTGCTGCATTACTGCTTTTTGCGTATCGTAAGTTGGCTCCAGATTATCTATACCTTGCAGTGCCTGAGTCATCGGGATATCGCCCATTTCTAAACTCATTTTGCTGAAGAAGTATGCACGAAAAAACTTACCTAAAGCACTATAAGGGTTTACTGCAGCAGAGCCAGACTTAATAGCCTGTTGCTCCATAGCCACTACGTTTTTCAGGGTTGGATAGTAATCGTCGCCACTGCCCAGGTCGTACCTGTTGTTACCATAATAATCATAGTTATAAAGGTAATATTGATCGTAGATCTCGTTCTGGTTTTCGGGCAAATCGGCCATTTTATTTACTATGCCGTTAAACAACAGCGATGCCGGTACACTACTAGGCTTGTTGGTATTTTGAGTAAGCTCTTCGAAACTCTTTTTACAACTGGTTACTGTTAATAGAACAACTGCTAACAGTAAATAATTTTTAAATATCTTTTTCATGATTACTGCTCAGTTTAGAATGACACATTTAAGTTAAAGCCATAACTGCGTACGGTTGGCGACTGTAAGCCTGTTGATGATACCGCCATATTGTATTGGTCAAGATCTACGTCTTTAAACCTTTGATCTTTGTAGAAATACAACAGGTTTCGACCATATACAGAAACGCCTGCCCTTTTAATAAAGGTTTTATCAAGCCATTGCTTAGGGAAATCGTAACCGATGGTTACCTCACGCAGTTTAGAAAAGGTTTTACTCATTAAGTTAGCTTCGTCGGCATTGTAGTATTTACTCACATAATCCTGCACAAAAGCCGTTTTAGTATTAGGAGCATATTGCAATGCGTTATAGTTTAATACAGCACCGGTTTTTGAATCGTAGTTAATAGCAGCACCATTTGATACGATAACACCCGGACCAACATAAGTACCGTTGTAAGTTGCTACACCAAAGTTTTTCCAATCCTGGTAGCGGGCATCGCCTAAAGCGCCTTCGGCAGTTTCGATGTTTGCACCACCACGCATAGTTTTGTTGTGCATATAATCGATAATAACACCACCTACCGAACCATCAAACTGGAAACCGAGGCTCACATTTTTATACTGTAATTTGTTATAAGTACTCCAGGCATATTTTGCATTTTCGTTACCCAGGTATTGAGCAACCGGGTTAATTAGCGGTTTACCAGCAGCATCGTTTATAATCTGGCCCTGAGGGGTTCTTACGAAAGCAGTACCATATAATTTATCGGTACGGTCACCGGCCTGGAAGAATGTCTGGTAAGTATCCTGTCCCGGAGGAAGCTCTTTATAAACTTCTTTAAAGGTTGAAAGGTTAACCAACACATTCCAGCTAAATCCGTTTGCATTTCTGATCGGCGTGCCGCTGATCGAAGCTTCGTAACCGGTCTTCTTTGTCTTTAATGCGTTGATGTACTCAGTAGTGTAACCTGTAGCAGTTGAAATCGCGTTAGGTAAAATACGCGGACCATCGATATACTGGAATGCTGTACCACTTAAGCCTAAACGGTTTTGCAGAAATTTAATATCAAAACCCTCTTCGTAATTGATACGGGTAGAAGTTTTAATGCCGTTTTGATACAAGTAATCAGATGCATATCCGGCAGTTTGGTTATTGTATGGCTTACTGGTAGAGTAAGCAGTATTTAATGAATAATCCGGACCGTTGTATGGCGAGTTATATGTAGCGCCATAACCAAGTGGATTATAGAACAAAGGATTAGCACCTGTTGTAGTACCACCGTAAACGGTGATAGAATTAAACGGAGCAGGGCCAATGGTGGTCGAAGTAGCATCAGACCTGATGTTTGAATATGATGCACGCGCTTTCAAGAACGAAATAAAATCTGGTAGTTTAACGTAATCTGAAACCACTGTAGCTACCGACACACTTGGGTAATAATAAGTTGTCGGTACCTGGAAAGCAGATGATTTATCGATACGACCGGTGCTAGAAATGGTAGCATATTTACCAAACGTAGCATCTAATGAGTAGTAAGCACTTAATACCCGCATATCAGACCTGAAACTTGTTGACTGAACTGCGTTTTTGGAGTTACTGAAAGAATAAACCTCAGGCACGTTCAGGTAATCGGTAGATGTCCAACTTGAGTTATAGCTGAAGTTGCGCATGTTACCACCTACCAAACCCGATAGGTTTAAGAACTTTTTAATGGTATAATCATAGTTAACCATCAATTCGGTATTGTTATCAAACAAATCGCGGCGATCTTCGCGGTAGTCACCCTGGTTACCTTCGCGGCCGTAAGGGTGAGCAGAGAACGGCATACTCTCGGTGCGCAGAATGTTGTATGTGTCAATCTGCGAACGTAAAGTAACGTTCAGGTTGTTGTTGATCTTGTAGTTACCCGATAAGTAGCCGTAAACATCATTTTTATAATGTCCGCGTGTCCAATCGGTAACCATAAGCCACGGGTTATGGTAGCGGGTATACTCCGCAAACTGCGATTGTATGCCAACTTTACCAGGTTGCCAAATGGCTTTAATATCCGGTGCGTTAACATCCCAGTCGGCACCAGTCCAAACAGCTAAGTTGTAGATCAAGCTGTTAGGACCATATTGTACGTCGGGAAAGTTATCTGTAGTTTGTCTGTTAAAGTCAACGTTACCTTCAAATTTCCAGCGAGAGGTTGGGTTAAATGAAGCGTATAAGTTGGCGTTGGCTATATCCAGATATTCTTTAGGGATATAACTTTGCTGATGCTGCTGCGACGCCGATAAGCGGATAGTGTAAGTATCGCCATTAGCACTCAAGGCTACGTTGTTGTTGGTTTGATAACCCGTTTGCAAAAAGTTGTTCAAATTATTAGCACCTCTGGCAACCCAAGGAGTGCCCTGGCGCACACCATTAATAACCGGGCTATCATATTGAGGGATTAACTGACCTGCAAAGTATGGGCCCCAGATGTCATAGTCCGAGTCCACACCTCCCGGTGCACCGCCTTTGCCATCAACAAACTGATAGAACGTATTTTCGCCCGGACCATAAGAATGTTGGATACGTGGAAATGCAAGAAAACCTGTGTTGATAACAGTACTGCTATTAATATCTACAGTTAAACCTTTTTTGTTTTTGTTTCCTTTTTTAGTGGTAATTAAGATAGCGCCGTATGATGCACGATTACCGTAAAGTGCAGCCGCTGCAGGGCCTTTTAATACCGTATAAGTCTCGATATCATCAGGGCTAATGTTGTAAGTATCCGTGTTGATCGGAAAACCATCTACCACATATAAAGAGATAGTATTACCCCTTATAGCGACGTTTGGTGCACCTAATAATTCTGCAGATGGGCCTACAGATAAACCGGCCACTTTACCTACCAGTCCGGTTACCGGGTTAGGGTCGCGGGCTAATGTAAGGTCTTCGCCATTTACAGTTTGCAATGAATAACCTACACGGCGGGTTTCTTTTTTAACACCTAAGGCCGTAACCACAACCTCGTTAAGTGCTTTGCTATTACCTGTAAGTTTTACTATAATATTAGCATTGCTTCCTACGGCAATTGTTTGCTCGTTAAAACCAACAAATTTAAACACCAATGCCTGGCCTGCACTTGCAGTAATAATAAACCTACCATATATATCGGTGGTTGTACCTTTATTGGTACCTTTTAACATAACGCTAACTCCTGGAAGCGGCTGGCCGCTTTCGTCGTTAACCGTGCCCGATATCTTGCTTTGCGCAAATAAGAGGACTGGTGAAAGGCAGCATATCAGAGCAATAGCGAGCCTTTTTAAATTCGGGTAAAAGTGTTTCATTTACTTAATGCTTTAGTGAGAAAGTGAGTAGAATTTGATTACAGCAATACTAAACTTTGTTTATAAATAATAAACTAAGTTTAGATTAAGTAAACTTTAATACTTTGTTCACTAAGCGTTAAGTAAGGCGAAATTGGTAATTATATCATCACGAAACAGTTATGTAAAATTAACATTACAAAACAATACCATTTTAGGATTGCCGTTTTAAATGATTGATTGCCATCACCTTCAGTTGATCAACATTATTTACCGGAATATCAATAAGCTTCGCTTCATCATCCCAATAGCGCATGCGGATAATTAGGTCAGCGTCGGGGTCTGCTTCAAAATCTGCAGCTTCAGATGCACTCATTACTCCTCCCTGAAAGTTTAACGTGGCTTTACTCGCAGGTGAGAGTTTTTCAAAATATTCGGGATGCTTATAAGTGAGATAACGTTTGGCAATAACATGGCCTTGAACCAATTTAGATAAACGTTCTGAGAAACCATGCCCACGTAAATAATCGGCCCCTAATTTTTCGTGGTCAATATTACCGAAGCCATCCATACTTTCGGCTTGGTCGCTTGCACATAAGTGGCCAATGTCATGAAAAAAGGCTGCCAGTATAACTTCATCATCATAACTTTCTGCCTGTGCTAAAGCAGCCGCCTGCGACATGTGTTCTATCTGCGATACCGGCTCTCCGATATAATCATCATCGCCATGCAATTCATACAGGGCAAATACTTCTTCTACTATTTGTTCGGGAGTTGGGTTCGGTAACATATTAAGAAAAGTTTGAGGCTAAGTAAAAACATCAACATTACTAAATTATTATGAGCGTATAATATAATTAGGCAATACTCGCATTATGTATCTTTTTTACTAGTTAACAGTATTTAACTATACAACTATTGTTTCCGCATTTTTAATTATCTACTTTTCTCGCTTCGCAATTAATACTAATAAAATGGAAGATGATATACTGATCCAGATCAGTAACCGGATTAAAGAACGTCGCCGGGAAAAAAATATAACTGTGCAGGAGCTGGCCATCAGGGCCAACGTAAGTAAGGGCCTCATATCGCAAATTGAGAACAGCCGTACCATCCCGTCTCTAATTGTATTAATAGATATAATTAAGGCATTGGAGATAGACCTGAATGTGTTTTTCAAAGATATACAAGCCGATAATAAACGTTCGCCGTTAATTATACGCAAACAGTCAGAATATGAGCATTTTGAGAAAGAGCATGCCGAAGGTTTCCATTACCAGCGCATCTTTACCCGCTCTATCAAAAATTCGACTGTAGATATTGTGATCCTGGAACTGGAGCCCGATGCCAGCAGGCCACAGGTAGAAACGGAAGCCTTCGAATACAAATACATTCTTTCGGGTAAGGTAAAATATCATTTTGGCAAAGATTCGTACACCTTAAATACAGGAGATTCGATGCTGTTTGACGGACGTCTCCCCCATACACCCGAAAACATTGGTAAAGAAACTGCACGCATGCTGGTGGTGTATTTTTTCGAAGAACAATTGTAGTAGTTAAAATAACCTTAACACACAATTGGTTTACTCTTAATAAACATAGTTTAATTTTGCTAAACAAAATTACTCAACTATGCCTATTAAAGCCCTTGTTTTTGATATTTCAGACTGCACTGTTAAACAAAGCGCAACATGTCTGTAATCAACCAGTTAAGGCTAAAAGTAGCCAGATGGCCGTATAGTCTTGTATCTGTTATAGCATCTTTGTCGGCTTTTGGTGCATATACGTGTATGTATGCTTTCCGCAAATCCTTTGCCGCAGGTACTTATACAGGGCAACAATATCTGCATGTTGATTATAAAGCCTGGCTGGTTATTGCCCAGGTAGTGGGTTATACGCTCAGTAAATTCTATGGCATACGCTTTATTGCCGAAATAAGTGGTAAGTACAGGGCAAAAAGCATCCTGATTTTAATTGGCGTTTCCTGGGTGGCCCTGCTGGGTTTCGCAACCGTACCTGCGCCTTGGAATATCATCTTTTTATTTATCAATGGTTTCCCGCTGGGTATGATTTGGGGCTTGATATTTGGGTATCTCGAAGGGCGTAAAGCCACCGAATTTATGGCTGCTGTATTATCTATAAGCCTGATATTCGCTTCGGGATTTGTAAAAACAATAGGCCGCACCTTAATGAGCAGCCTACATGTTAACGAATACCTGATGCCGTTTTTAACAGGTGCGTTATTCGTAATACCCTTACTGCTTTTCATCTTAATGCTCGAACTAATTCCCCACCCCACCGAAGAAGATAAGGCATTACGATCTGAACGCAGCCCCATGACCGCCGACGAAAGGAAAAGGTTTTTGTTGCGGTTTCTACCCGGTATCATTCTAACTATTATCGTTTATGTGTTACTAACTGTGATGCGTGATATCCGCGATAATTTTGAGGTAGAAATCTGGGCCGGCCTCGGCATCAAAAACAACAGCATTTATACCAATATCGATTCTATGATATCCATAATTGTATTGGTTGCAATTAGTCTGCTTATTTTGATTAAAAATAATCTGCGTGCATTCAGTATCATTCATTTACTAATTATTTGTGGATGCGTATTAGCTGGGGTATCTACAGTATTGTTCAATATGCGGTATATAGATTCCATAACCTGGATGTCGTTGGCCGGATTGGGTTTGTACCTGGGCTACGTTCCTTACAATGCCATATTCTTTGAGCGCATGATAGCCTCTTTTAAATACCGCAGTAATGTTGGCTTTGTAATGTACATTGCCGACGCTATGGGCTATTTAGGTAGTATCAGCATATTGCTAATTAAAGAAATAGGCAGGCCCGGTATCAGTTGGGAAAACTTTTATAACGAAGGTCTGCTCACTCTGTCTGTTGTTGGCGGTGCAGGCGCTATATTATCCCTGATTTATTTCTTAAACACCGCTAACCGTCAGCGAAAACAAAACAGCGAACAAGAACTTAAACTTTTTACAACATGAGCAAACCGTCGGCAATTATAATTGGTGCAGGTATAGTTGGATTAGCTACCGCACGTGCCCTAGCAATAAGAGGTTATCAGGTAACCGTTTTTGAGCGCAATGAACGAGCCATTGGCGCATCTATACGTAACTTCGGGATGATCTGGCCTATCGGTCAGCCAACAGGGCCATTGTTCGATAGGGCAATGTTATCGCGAAGCATCTGGAAAGAAATTTGTGTTGAAGCTGGCATCTGGCACGACGAGGTAGGTTCATTACACCTCGCCTACCATGATGACGAATTGCAGGTTATGACCGAGTATGTATCGGCTAACCAACAAAAACGCGATTGCGCTTTACTTACAGCGGAGCAAACGCTTCAAAAGTCGCCCGGTGTTAATCCCGAGGGGCTAAAAGGCGCCTTGTGGAGCGGTACAGAAATGATTCTGGAAGCACGGAATGCTATTGGCCAAGTGGCAAAACACCTTGCTGATAAATATGAGGTAGACTTTCACTGGAACACCGCCATCAGCCGTATCGAACATCCTAAAGTTATTTCGGGCAACAAAAGCTGGCAGGCCGACGAAATTTTTGTTTGCAGCGGTAGCGAGTTCGAAACGCTTTACCCAGAAATATTTGCAGAGACAGATATTACCAAATGCAAACTGCAAATGATGCGCATGGAAGCCCAGCCCAATGGTTGGCGCATTGGTCCGTCGCTCTGCGGCGGCTTGTCTATGATCCACTATCCGGGTTTTCAGGTTGCACCGGGCTTACCCGCATTACGCAAACGGTATGAGCAACAATATGCAGAGGAATTGAAATGGGGTGTGCACGTTATGGTTTCGCAAAACCATACTGGCGAACTCACAGTCGGCGATTCGCACGAATACGGATTGGTGCACGATCCCTTCGATAAGGATTTTATTAACCAGATGATCTTAAAATATCTCGAAACATTTACCAGCTTAAAAAACTCACATATTATCCAAACCTGGAATGGCATTTATCCTAAAATGACCAACGGCCAAACCGAACTGGTTTTAGAAGCCGAACCGGGAGTTACTATTATTAATGGCATTGGTGGCAACGGCATGACCTTGTCGTTCGGTTTATGTGAACAAATTATAGCTGGCAGGCTGAATAAATAATCTATAATTTACATTATAGTAAACCTGTTGAATTTACTTTACACTATGGATAACAGAAGAGATTTTATTAAAAAAGCCGCGCTTTTATCTGGCGCAACCGGCTTATTTAACGTTTTACCTACTTCTATACAAAAAGCTTTAGCCATCGATCCGCAGGCGGGCAGCACCTATTTGGATGCCGAACATGTGGTGATACTAATGCAGGAAAACCGCTCGTTCGACCATTGCTACGGTACCCTACGCGGTGTACGTGGTTATAACGACCCACGAGCAATCGATCTTCCTAATAAAAACAAAGTATGGCTACAATCTAATGATAAGGGCGAAACTTATGCGCCTTTCCATCTCGATATCAAAAATACCAAAGCCACCTGGATGAATTCGCTGCCGCATAGCTGGTCGAACCAGGTAAATGCGCGTAACGACGGCAAGTTTGATCAGTGGCTTAACGTAAAGCAATCGGGTCATAAAAGCTACGCCCACATGCCTTTAACATTAGGCTACCACACCCGCGAGGATATCCCTTTTTATTATGCCCTGGCAGATGCGTTCACCGTATGTGATCAAAACTTCTGTTCGTCTCTAACGGGTACCAATCCCAACCGTTTATATTTCTGGAGTGGTACCATTCGCGAGGAGCAGCACGAAAATTCTAAAGCCAATGTCTGGAATGACGACATGGACTACGGTACCCTAAACTGGAAAACCTACCCCGAGCGCCTGGAAGAAAACGGCATCAGCTGGAAATGCTACCAGAATGAAATGAGCATCGACGTGGGCTTTAAGGGCGAAGAAGATCCATGGCTTTCTAACTTTCAGGATAACCCGCTTGAGTTCTTCGGGCAGTATAACATCCAATTGCACGCTAAGCATATTGAGCAGCTCAAAAGGCAATTAACCACATTGCCAGATGAAATTGCTGCAATGCAAAAACAAATCGATGCGTTAAGCCCGGGCGATGCACACATCGACCATTTGCAACTACAGTTAAGACAAAAACAACTCGACCTGGACAATATCAAAAAGAACGAGCATTTGTTAGAGCCCGGTCAGTTTGAAAAGCTTTCCCAACATCAGCAAAACCTTCATTTAAAGGCTTTCAATACAAACCAAAACGATCCTCATTATCATCAGTTAGCCGATCTACCCTATAATGACGCCGGTACTGAGCGATCTATGAAAGCGCCTAAAGGTGATGTATTGCATCAGTTTAGAGAAGATGTAAAAAACGGCACGTTGCCAATGGTATCATGGTTAACTGCTCCCGAGAACTTTTCAGATCATCCATCAGCCCCCTGGTATGGCGCATGGTATGTATCTGAGGTAATGGATATTCTTACCCAAAACCCTGAAGTTTGGAAGAAAACCATTTTCATTCTCACTTATGATGAAAATGATGGCTACTTTGACCACGTGCCACCATTTACCGCACCGCACTCGCACAAAGAAGGCACCGGTAAGGTTTCTGAAGGAATAGACACCCGTGTTGAATATGTAACTCTTGAACAAGAGCAGGCACGCAAAGATTTCCCGACACATTACGACCGCGAATGTTCGATAGGTCTTGGGTTCCGCGTTCCTATGGTAATTGCGTCACCCTGGAGCCGCGGCGGTTGGGTAAACTCCGAGGTCTTCGACCATACCTCTACGCTGCAGTTCTTAGAACATTTCATCAATAAAAAAGCGGGTAAAACAATACCGGAAACTAACATCAGCGACTGGCGCAGAACCATTTGCGGCAACTTAACATCTACCTTCAGGCCACATAATGGAGAGAAATCTGCCGACCCGGAGTTCGTATCCAAAAATGCATTTTTAGAAAGCATTCACAAGGCCCAGTTTAAAAAACTGCCGAGCGATTATAAATTATTGACCAAAGATGAAATAGCGCAGATCAATCACGCGCCACATCTTTCGCCATACATGGCCAAACAAGAAAAAGGGATCCGGGCATCATGTGCGCTGCCTTACCAACTTTATGCCGATGGTAAATTGAGCGCTGATAAAAAATCTTTCGAAATAACTTTCGCCAGTAAGGATACCGTATTTGGTAGCGAAACTGCCGGCGGTCCTTTTAATGTATATGCGCCGGGTAAGTATGTACGTATAGACAACAAAAATGAGTTTGACAACCTGCGCACCTGGGCTTACGGCGTTAAACCTAACGACCAATTAAGTGACATTTGGCCATTACAAGAGTTTGAAGGTTCTAACTATCATTTGAGAACTTATGGACCTAATGGCTTTTTCAGGGAGTTTAAAGGTAATGCTGCCGATCCGGCTATTGAAACTCTTGTTGAATATCAAACCAACCTTACTAACAGTAAAAAGTTAACAGGTAACATCGAACTAAAAATCAACAATTTAAACAATAAGCAAGCTTATACCGTAGAAGTAATTGACAATGCCTACAAAACCGGAAGCCGCAAAAAAGTAGTTGTAGCATCTGCGTCTCAACCGGCGCAAGCCAACTTTGTACTCGACCTGAGCAAAAGTTTTGGTTGGTACGATTTCAGTATAAAAGTTCAGGGCCATGCATCATTTGAGAAAAGATACGCCGGCCGTGTTGAAACAGGCGCCAGCAGTTTCAGTGACCCATTAATGGGTGGAACTATTGTTTAGTACCGGGACAGTTTTCGAATATAATTAAGATAGCCCGAGCCGAAAAGCTTGGGCTATTTGCGTTTACATTAACTCCCCCTACAGTATTTCTACAGATTGTTTTGGTATCCTCGCTTAACCTACAAGCGAAATATGAAAATAAAATCGAATCCCCTAATCGTTACCGGCATAGCAGCGGCACTTGCTATTACCTCTTTTACAGCTTCGTCCCAGTCAAAAACAGGCCTTCACATTGTTAAAAAACATGCAATTGGCAGTTCTGGTGGTTGGGACTATATTACTGTTGATGGCGTTGACAAAAAGATGTACGTATCGCACGGCACTCAGGTTCATATCTTAAGCACCGGCGGCGATTCTATCGGCATCATCACAGGTACTAACGGAGTGCATGGTATTGCTTTAGCAAAGCCGTTTGGCAAAGGTTACACCAGCAATGGCAAGGATAATAACTGCACGGCTTTTGATTTAAAAACAAATAAACCCATCACCACGGTTGCAGTTGGCACTAACCCAGATGCTATTTTTTACGACGATTTCTCTAAAAAAGTATACGTATTTAACGGTCGTAGTAAAGATGCTTCGGTAATAGATCCTGCTACCGATAAAGTGGTTGCTACTATTCCGTTGGGCACCAAACCGGAGACTGGGGTATCTGATGGCAAAGGCAAAATATTTGTAAATGGCGAAACTACTAATGAGGTAATTGTTATCGACGCCAATACCTATAAGGTAACAGATCGGTATAAAATTGCAGAGGGTGATGAACCATCTGGCTTAGCTATAGATGTTGCTACACAGCGCTTGTTTATAGGCTGCGGTGGTAATAAAACCATGGTAATTATGGATGCAACCAACGGCAAAAACCTGGCAAAATTTACCATTGGCGATTGTGACGGTGTTGCGTTTGACCCGGCTTTAAAACAGGCGTACAGCTCTAACAACGAAGGAACCATGTCGGTAGTTAAAGAGATCAATGCTAATCAATTTAAATTCATCGAAAACATACCAACCGAAAAAAGTGCTCGTACCATTGGTATTGATTTAACTACACATCATTTGTTTTTACCGGCAGCGCAAATGGAAGCAACCGCCCCTACTGCTGATAATGCACATCCGCGACCACACATGATTTCTGGCACATTTCATGTTATCGAAATAGGAAATTAACAATTATTTAACATAAATTACCGTCTTGAAGAAAGTCATTTTTATTCTCTTATGCTTTATTTGTCTTAAAGCCACTGCTCAAAAAGCTGATACTACGAAAAAAGTAAATGTTGGTGATACGCTGAAAAAGGATTTGTTTACTGCGCCAGATACCGTACAGCACCTGCGTAGTAAAACCTGGGCACTTATCCCACCTGCTGTACTGGTGGGCTATGGTATTTCGTCATTCTACATAAAACCGGTAAGGCAAGTTGATAAATATATTTATGATCAAACGGCTAAAAACAATTTTGTTCCGAGCAAGCATATAGAGAACTTTTTTCAATACACACCTGTAGTTTTAACTTACGGGTTAAATCTGGTGGGCGTACATGGTAAAAATACTTTTGTCGATCGTACGCTTATTTATCTTTTATCGCAAGGGATGTTGGAGCTAACTGTATTTTCTTTGAAACACGCCACTCACCGAACCCGGCCAGACGGGTCGGATAATTACTCCTTTCCATCAGGGCATACAGCTAATGCTTTCAATGGTGCCGAGTTTATGTCGCAGGAGTTGAGTGGTAATTCGGTTGCTTATGGCATTATCGGTTACACGTTTGCAACCACAACAGGTGTTTTTCGCATATATCACCAGGATCATTGGTTTAGCGATGTAGTAGCCGGTGCGGGTTTTGGTATTTTATCAACCAAAGCAGCCTATCTACTTTATCCGGTTATCAGAAACAGGCTAACCAGATCTGGTCGCGAAAAAGAAAAGAATAAAGATGTTCCGCCTGAATTACAAAAGCAAAAGCCGCAGAAAAACACCTGGCTACTCCCTTCCTTCCGTGAGGGGACGCTAGGGCTACAATTTGCAATGACGCTTTAAGCAAGCCCCTGTTTCAACTAAAATATCAACACTAAAGTGCCGCTGATAATGAGCAATGCTCCAGCGGCATTTTTCCATGTTAGCGGTTCGCCCAAAAACACTACGGATAGCACAATAGCCAGCGCCACACTCAGCTTATCAACCGGTGCAACTTGTGACACCTCTCCCAATTGCAGGGCTTTAAAATAAAATATCCACGACAAGCCCGTAGCCAATCCTGACAGCACAATAAAAGTCCAGTTGGTGCGCGTAAGCGCGCCGATAGATCCTTGGCTGCCTTTAAAAAGCACAATTCCCCAGGCTACAATTAATATAACTACCGTGCGAATAGCGGTAGCCACATTGGTATCTACACCTTTGATTCCTATTTTAGCAAAAATGGCTGTTAAGGCTGCAAACAGCGCCGATAGTAATGCATATATCCACCACATAATTATTGATTATTAGTCATTAGTCATTAGTCATTAGTCATTAGTCATTAGTCATTAGTCATTAGTCATTAGTCATTAGTCATTAGTCATTAGTCATTAGTCATTAGTCGGAATTACCCAGTAGATCTTTTGTTTTACAGGCAAAAAAATTAATTTGATAAAGACTAATGAACGATGACTAATTGAACAGGATTTCTACAATATTAATCTCTAATTTTAGATTAAATTAGGATTTATAACTTTGAAGCTACTGATTGTTGAAGATGAACAAGGCCTGCGCGACAGCATGCAGGAATATTTTACCGAAGCCGGCAATGTTTGCGAAACCGCGTCTGAATATAATTCGGCCATGGCTAAGGTACAACTGTATCGGTATGATTGTATCCTGCTGGACATTACGTTGCCAGGCGGTACCGGTATAGATATCTTAAAGGAGCTGAAAGCTGGCAATCACAGCGATGGCATTCTTATTATATCTGCAAAAAACTCATTAGATGATCGTTTAGAGGGCCTTGATCTTGGTGCCGATGATTACCTAGTTAAACCATTCCATCTCTCCGAATTACGCGCAAGGGTTATGGCTATTATCCGCCGTAAATCTTACAACGGTAATAATTTGATGAGCTTTAACGAAATTGAGATTGATCTTTTAGCCAAAGCAGTCTCGGTAGGTAAAAACCAGGTTAAACTTACGCGAAAGGAATATGCACTCCTCCTGTATTTTATTGCTAATAAAGGAAAAGTGGTTTCTAAAAATGCCATTGCAGAACACCTTTGGGGCGACGAATTTGATATGGCCGATAACTTCGATTTCATTTACTCACACATCAAAAACCTACGCAAAAAGCTGGTAGAAGCAGGCAGCAACGATTACATACATGCGGCATACGGCATGGGTTACAAATTTTCGGAATAAATGAGGCTGCTTACTAAATACAACCGTATTAACCTTATTACCACCGTAATTGTGATGTTTATTACCGGCATCATTTATTACCAGACCATTAAAATTATCTTGACTGATAAAATTGATAAAAACTTAGTTGTAGAAGAAAACGAAGTATTTGAACATGTACGTCTTAACAACAATCTACCACAGGTTTATCAGTCCGACGATCAGCATATTACTTTTAAATTAGTAACAAGCCCAGTTACCCGCCGTTTTATTGATACAGCCTTTCTGAATCCGCCCGATAAAGACCCTGAATCTGGCCGCGGGCTTATCACCTCTGTGAAAGTTAAAGGCGATACTTACCAGGTATCTGTCGTCGAATCGAAGGTAGAAACCGAAGACTTGATCCGCATTATTTTCATGATCACTATTGCTGTAATCCTATTGTTGGTTATGAGCCTTTTCGTGATTAACCGGTTAACAATCAACCGCCTTTGGAAACCTTTTTATAGTATACTAAGCAATCTGCGTAGTTTCAATATAACAGATAAAAAAGGAGCGGTTTCGGTACCCTCTAATACGGACGAGTTTAACGAACTGAACAACGCGATAGTGGTTATGGAGTCGAAGGCCAAAAACGACTACCAGGATCTGAAAGCCTTTACCGAAAATGCATCGCATGAGTTACTCACCCCCATTGCCGTCATTAATTCAAAATTAGATACGCTCATTCAAACCGGCTTGTTCAGCGAACAACAAAGTAATCTGCTGGGCGACCTATATGAATCTGTTTCCCGCCTTACGCGTCTTAACCGGGCAATGTTGCTGATGGTAAAAATTGAAAACCATTTGATTAATGACGACCAGTATGTAAACGTTAAAGACGTGGTAGAGCAGCTATTGGCGCAGTTTCACGAACTTTACGCTGATAAAGATATTACCGTCACTAAGCAACTTAGCGATAAGCAGATATATACAAGCAGGTCGCTTTTAGAAATACTGCTAAACAACTTGTTAAGCAATGCGATTAGGCATAATCTCGCGGGTGGCAAAATTGACATTACGCTGGACTACCATAAGCTGAGCATTAAAAACACCGGCAAAGGCCAGGCGCTTAACTCCAATGATATTTTTAAACGATTCAATAAATCATCTCATTCCGAAGGTACAGGTTTGGGGCTTACTATTTCTAAGCAAATTTGCGATAGCTATGGCTTCGAACTAAGCTATAAATACGATGATCCTTATCACGTTATGAGCATCTATTTTAAAGATTGATTTTGAGGCGTATCTTGTAAAATATTCCAGAAACAATCCAGAATTACACGCTTACTTTGGTTATGTTACTAATAGGTAAATGAAATATATTGTAAGTTTTATTTTATGCGTGTTGCTGTATGGTTCATCATCCGCCCAAAACCGTTCGCTTGATTACTATCTTAATCAAAGTCTGAGCAACAGCCCCCTTCTTAAAGATCTTAATAACCAGGTACTATCTGCGCAATTAGACAGCTTGCGGCTGAAAGCTGGTTTAAAGCCACAAGTTAATTTAAACGGAGGTGGATTGTATGCGCCTGTAATACGTGGTTACGGTTATTCGCAGGCGATTACTAACGGACAAAGCATAGACGGCTTGTTGAGTGTAAACAAAACCTTCGTTGGCAAAAGTTATCTAAATGCGCAATACTACGCATTGCAATTACAACGCGATTCGCTAGGCAATATCATCCACCTATCCGAACAAGATCTTAAAAAGAATATAATTGCCCAATACATCACCGCTTACGGCGATCTACAGCAATATAACTTCAACAAAGAAGTTGTAGAGTTATTAGGCAAAGAGGAAGATCTGCTTAAAAAACTAACCCGTTCTAACGTTTACCGGCAGAGCGACTATCTCACCTTTTTAGTAACCCTGCAGCAGCAACAACTACAATTGGCACAATCCCGATTACAGTATAAAAACGATTTTGCCTTGCTTAATTATCTGGCGGGTATACGCGATACCACCTTTGCACAACTTACGGAGCCAGCTATTACTAAGGCAGTTTTACCCTCTGTAGCAAACAGTATTTTTTTTAAGCAGTATAAATTAGATAGTCTGCGTTTAAACAACGGCCGAAAATTGGTAGACTACAGTTACCGCCCCAAACTAAATATTTTTGCCGATGGCGGCTATAACTCTGACCTAACCTACCATGCTTATAAAAACTTTGGCGCCAGTGCAGGCTTTAGCCTCATCGTACCTATTTATGACGGTGGTGTGCGCAAACTGCTTTATAAAAAACTAAATCTGGAAGAACAAAGCCGCCAGACTTATAAGGCTTTCTTTTATAATCAATACCATCAGCAGATTGATCAATACAGCCAACAGATTACAGAGAACGAAAAACTAATTGTGCAGATCAACGACCAAATAAGGTATGTAGAAAGCCTTATCAAAGTAGATACCGAGTTGATGCAAACCGGCGATCTGAAAATATCCGACCTTATATTGGCCATTAACAACTACCTAACGGTGAAAAATACGCTTACGCAAACGGTTATTAGCCGCCTGCAATTGATCAACCAGTTTAATTACTATAACCGATAGCATGAACCTTTCAACTACCCCATTTCTGAAAATATCACTGCTTGTTTGCGTATCAGTATGCTTTTGGGCATGCAAAGGCAAGCCGGATGCAGCTGCCGACGAAGATGCGGCCGTGCAATCGCAAACACCAGTTACCGTTACCACTATTGGTGATACTACGTTGACCAACTATATTGATTTAAATGCCACTTCAACCTACCTTAAAAAGAATTATGTGAAGGCCAATATCAATGGATATATCGAGAAAAGTAACGTGCAACCGGGCGAATATGTATCCCGGGGCCAGTTACTATTTACACTAAAAACCAAAGAAGCGCAAAGTATCGGTAATCGCATTAATGTTTTAGATACCACCTTTAAATTCTCCGGAGTTAACCGGATCAAGGCATCGGCAAATGGATACATTACACAACTAAGCCATCAGGCGGGCGACTATGTACAGGACGGAGAAGCTCTGGCAGTAATAAACGAAGGCTCGAGCTTTGTGTTCCTGTTGCAATTACCTTACGAGCTACGCAGCACTTTGCAAAGAAACCAAACAATGCAGCTCACCCTTCCCGACGGCGAAAAACTAAATGCACACGTCAATTCAGTAATGCCGGCAGTTGATTCACTTTCGCAAACCCAAAGCATTGTATTAAATGTAAACAGCAGCCACCCTATCCCCGAAAACCTGATAGCCAAAGCGCGTTTGATTAAGGCCGAAAAAAACAATACGGTTTCACTCCCCAAATCGGCAGTGCTGGCCAACGAAACTCAGACAGAGTTTTGGGTAATGAAATTAATTAATCCAACTACAGCAGTTAAAACCCCGGTAACTAAAGGTATTGAAACCACTGACCGGATCGAGATCCTTTCGCCCAAGTTTTCGCCAAATGACAAAATTGTGGTAACAGGAAATTATGGCCTTACCGATACCGCTAAAGTAAAAATTGTGCAACCATGAGCCTGTTTAACAATTTTTTCATTTCGCATAAAAAACCCATTAGCTTAATACTGGCTATCATTATAATGGGTGGCCTGTTTGCATATTCGAAACTGCAAACCTCATTATTCCCGGAGATTACGTTTCCCAAAATTAAGATTATTGCTGATGAAGGCCTGCAACCGGTAAATAAAATGATGGTGACGGTTACTAAACCGCTCGAAAATGCCATTAAACAAGTGCCTGATCTGCAATACGTGCGTAGCACCACAAGCCGTGGCAGTTGCGAAATTTCAGCCTTTATGAACTGGAATGCAGACATTGACTTGAGTCAGCAGCGTATCGAGTCGCGCATTAATCAGATCAAAAATGATCTGCCGGCTGATGTCAACGTAACGGTAGAAAAAATGAATCCCTCTATTCTTCCGGTTAGCGGGTATACTTTAGAAAGCCACAGTCTTTCACCTATCGAATTGCGCCAGTTAGCTACTTACACCATTAAACCATTTCTCTCACAGGTTGATGGCGTTTCGGAAATAAGAATCATAGGTGGTAAGGTTAAAGAATACTGGCTGATACTGAATAAGCAAAAAATGAGCTCGCTGGGTTTAACGCCCGATATTATTAGCACTACGCTTGCTCAAACCAATTTTATTAAATCGGAAGGTTACTTATCGGATTATAAGCAACTCTATCTAACAGTTACTGATGCAACAGTATCTACCAGCGAACAATTAGGCAACCTGGTAATCACCAATAAAAAACGTATAACGCGCCTTAAAGATATAGCCGAAATACAGATCAATCCGGGTATTGAATACACCAAAATTAACGCCAACGGGCACGAGGGTGTGCTGGTAGCGGTTATCAAACAACCCAATGCCAACCTGGTAGCGCTCTCGTCGGCGATGGATAAAAAGGTGGCTGAACTGCAAAAGATATTACCAAAAGGTGTAAGCATCAAACCCTACTATGTACAGGCCGACTTTGTAAACGAATCTATAAAAAGTGTGACTGATAGCTTATGGATTGGGTTAGCATTAGCCATTGTGGTGGCTATCATTTTCTTACGGTCCATTAAAGCAAGCGCAACCATTTTAATTACCATTCCGGTTACGCTTTGCCTTACGCTATTGATCCTTTATGCCGAAGGTTACACCTTTAATATCATGACCCTTGGTGCTATTGCTGCGGCCATAGGCTTAATTATTGATGATGCAATTGTAGTGGTAGAGCAAATACACCGCACGCATGAGGAGCACCCCGATGAGCCGACCATGCGTTTACTGCAGAAGGCGATCGACTATCTTTTCCCGGCAATGGTTGGTTCTTCGATTAGCACTATTGTAATTTTCATCCCATTTATGTTGATGACCGGTGTAGCCGGAGCATACTTCAGCGTAATGACCAATACCATGATCATCACCCTCGTATGTTCGTTTTTTGTAACATGGATAGGCCTGCCAGTTATTTATCTGCTGCTTAGCCGCGATAAAAAGCCAGGGAATAGCGCAGCAAAAAAAGAAGAAGTCCATTTGGTGAAAAGACAAAAATGGGTCGAGTTCTTTATACTGAAACCTGTTATTAGCATCCTCATTATTATTGGTTTTGTAGTGGTTATCGTTTTAATTCCGTCAAACTTAGCTACGGGGTTCTTGCCTGATATGGATGAGGGTAGCATCGTGCTAGATTATACCTCGCCGCCGGGTACTTCTTTGGAAGAAACCGACCGCATGTTACGCGAAATTGAGAAGATCATCATCAAAGAACCTAATGTACAGGCCTACTCGCGCCGTACAGGTACGCAGATGGGTTTCTTTATTACCGAACCTAATACCGGCGATTATCTGATCCAGCTGAAAACTTCGCGTGATAAAACTACCGAAGAAGTAATTAGCGATCTGCGCGGTAAGATTGAGGCTTCGCAGCCTGCGTTACGCGTGGATTTTGGCCAGGTTATCGGCGATATGCTGGGCGATTTAATGACCTCGACTCAGCCAATTGAAATCAAGGTATTTGGTGACAATCAAGTTAAACTACAAGCTCTCTCCAAACAAATAGCAGACGTTGTTACTAACGTAAAAGGTACGGCAGATGTATTTGATGGTATTGTTATAGCTGGTCCGTCAGTAAGTATACAGCCACACTACAGTATGCTGGCCCAATACAACCTCGATCCTACCAACTTGCAATACCAGGTACAGTCGGCGCTCGAAGGTAATGTGGTGGGTAACCTGTTCGAGAAAGAACAGCTTTCGCCAATCCGCATTGTCTATCCTAATAATCGCACGCTAAACGTATCTGGTATCAAATCACTCGACGTGTTTTTGCCCGATGGTAAACTAATTCCCATAACCAGTTTAGCCAAGATCGACTTACATGAAGGTGATGCGGAGGTTAACCGTGAGAATTTACAGTCAATGGGAGTTATTAGTGCCCGATTAGATAATAGCGATTTGGGAACAGTTATTCCGGCCATACAAAAAGGTATTGCCGAGAAAGTTAACCTTCCACAGGGCTACCACATTAGTTACGGTGGTGCGTACGCGGAGCAGCAACAATCCTTTAAAGAGCTGTTGATTATACTTGTTACATCAAGCTTACTGGTGTTTTGCGTTATTTTATTCTTGTTCAAACAATTCCGCATCGCTTTGATCATATTGGTAGTTTCGGTATTGGGAATTGCTGGTAGTTTCTTAGCGCTGTACCTAACTGATACCCCTTTAAATGTGGGTAGCTACACCGGCCTCATCATGATTGTGGGTATCATTGGAGAAAATGCCATCTTCACCTTCTGGCAGTTTAAACAAAGCGCTATGGAAACAAGTGTGGATGATGCTATCGTATATTCAATATCCACCAGACTTCGCCCTAAACTGATGACTGCATTGGGTGCTATTATTGCTCTAACGCCTTTGGCTTTGGGTATCGGTGCCGGAGCACAGCTCCATCAACCTTTGGCTATTGCCGTAATTGGTGGTTTTTTGGCGGCATTGCCCCTACTCTTAATTGTATTGCCAAGTATGATAAGGCTCTTTTATCGTAATCACACCTTTAATAAACCGATAAATTTATAAACATTAATATGACTTTTGCATAAGGCTGCTGTAATAAAGTTGATTAACTTTGTCGACTTTTTTACAGCATGCTTAAGAAACCCATAGACATATTACTGAAAGAATCGGCCGAAGATAACGAGCACACTTTAAAGCGCTCGCTTGGGCCGGTTAACCTTATCCTTATTGGCATCGGCATTATCATCGGGGCCGGTTTATTCTCGTTAACCGGTATTGCAGCTGGCCAGCATTCAGGACCAGCGGTTACCATATCTTTTTTAATTGCAGCACTTGGTTGTACTTTCGCAGCGTTATGTTATGCCGAATTTTCGGCCATGATTCCAGTTGCAGGTAGTGCATACACCTACTCATATGCAACCATGGGCGAGCTTTTTGCCTGGATAATCGGCTGGGATCTGGTACTCGAATATTCTGTTGGTGCCGCTACAGTTGCCATCAGCTGGTCGCAATATTTAACCAAGTTTTTATCCTGGTTCGATCTTTACCTGCCTCCGCAGCTTACCCTGTCCCCTTTCGAAACTGCCAAAGCCGCAAATGGCGATGTGGTAAGCGGCATTATTAATCTTCCCGCTGCACTGATTGTAATTATTGTAACCAGCATTATCATCCGCGGCACAAAGGGTTCGGCATTGATTAATGCTATTATCGTGAGTTTAAAGGTTGGGGTGGTTTTAGTTTTTATCGCAGTTGGCTGGTCTTTTATTAATCCCCAAAACTATCATCCTTATATTCCGCAAAACACAGGCGTTTGGGGCAACTATGGTTGGTCGGGCGTGTTAAGAGGTGCAGGTTTGGTATTCTTCGTGTTCATTGGTTTCGATGCCGTATCAACAGCAGCGCAGGAAGCCAAAAATCCACAACGTAACATGCCCATTGGCATTATCGGTTCTTTGGTGGTGTGTACCATTCTGTTCGTGATTTTCGCCCATGTGATGACCGGAATGGCCAACTATAAAGAGTTTATCGGCTCGGGGGCACCTGTAGCTATCGCCATTGAGAAAACACATTACCAATGGCTCAGTAAAGCCATCGTGCTTGCCATTTTAATAGGCTACACCTCTGTAATTTTGGTGGATCTGTTAGGCCAATCAAGGGTATTTTTCTCTATGTCGAAAGATGGTCTCTTGCCTAAAGTATTTGCCGATGTGCACCCTAAATTTCGCACGCCGTGGAAATCAAATATCGTTTTGTGTGCCTTCATTGCCATCTTCGCGGCATTTGTGCCCATCCGCGTAGTTGGCGAAATGACCAGCATTGGTACGTTACTCGCCTTTGTAATGGTTTGTGCCGGGGTATTGGTATTACGAAAACAGCAACCCAATGTTCATCGCCCCTTTAAAACACCGTTGGTTCCTTTGGTTCCTATATTAGGCATACTTACCTGCTTTGCTATGATGACCTTTTTACCGGGTGATACCTGGTTACGATTGATCATTTGGTTGGCAATAGGTTTAGTTATCTACTTCGCCTACGGCAAAAAGAACAGTGTTTTAAGAAAGATGCTGGCGAAGTAATTTAAGAACTATAACTATCCCGGTAACGCTGCATTGAGTTTTTGAAAACCTCCATCGCGATACCGGGCAAATTTTGATGGTCGAAAGCGCCATACATACAATCAAATACCAGACTGCCAGTTTTTTGGTCGAAGGCATCGAACGCAGTTTTCGATAGCAAGATGTGATTGGGATAGCTATACATCACGGCCGTATGTCGTTTACTTGGCGAAATGTTTACCGAATCGCCGCACAAAACAGTACCTTTTGGAGACAGCCACGGAACATGCAGCATACAACTCCCCGGAAAGTGACCGCCCGCATGAATGATCCGGATACCATCCCATAGTTCAAGTTCGTCACCTTTCCAAAGTCTTACCGCCTCTGTCGGATACGTAATCCATTCGCTATCGGCTTCATGAATGTAAATGGGGCACTCAAACTCGGCAGCCCAGTCATTCATATTGCTGTAGTAATGCGGATGCGAAAAAGCGATTGCTTTTAGCCCGCCTACCGATCTGACAAACCTGATGGTTTCATCATCCAGCAACGGAATGCAGTCCCACAAAATATTGCCACCGGGATATGTTAAAAGAATGGCGCGATTAGCAATTGCAAAATCAGGTTCCACCTTCAGTCCGTATAGATTATCATTTATAGATTTTATGCTGACAGAATGATTTTTCTTTAACTCGTCAACGCTAGTCCAGGTCTGTCCGTTTTCGCCGACGTATTGTCTGTCATCATCGCAAATAGTGCACAACACGGGTAACTGCATATCCGATGGATATTGGGTGCCACATGTTGTGCAAATTGGGGAACTATTGTTAGTGCTCATATACAAAAGATTAAATCTTATTCATTTGAGGACATTTAACAATCATCGGCAACCGAAAATTAAACTTGCCATATTTAGACAGGTTGACCAACAGTACACTCAACAAAATAACTACCAGACCTAAGACTTGCAGCCCTGTAATACTTTCGTGTCCGAAACCCACACCTAACAGCACGGCTATCACCGGATTTACATATGAGTGTGTACTCACCTGCGCTGCTGGCCTAACTTGCAATAACCATACGTAAGCACTAAAGGCAGCTATGGAACCAAACAAAATCAGATAAGCAATTGCTATCCATGATTGTGTTGGCACCGCGCTGATATAAAAATTGCTGAACTCATGATGGGCACCTGCCAATGGCACAAATGCAAAGCCCGCAATCAACATCTGCCACCCGGTATTTACACGTGCAGGAGCGGTAGTTCCTCTCTTTTTAGAAAATAGACTACCTGCAGCCCAGGCTATAGGAGGAAACAGCAGTAATAACAAGCCGCTTATCATTTTGCGATCTACACTACCTGAAAGCGACTGGATAAATGATTCGCCAAATAGTAATAGCACACCTGCAAAACCTATAATGAGACCATACACTGTAGATTTATTCCTAAGGTTAATACCCCAATTCGCTCTATCCAGAATGATAACCCATATTGGATTTACCGAAACCATAATGGCGACCATGGCGCTTGGCACAACGGTTTCTACCCAAATTATAGTTCCATTAGCCGCTACAAGTAATAGTAAACCTGTTACGGCAGCGGTAAGCATGTCTCTTTTATTCCATAAATAATCGCCTTTGGCCCGGCACCAAACCAGCATAATAATGCCGGCCAGTATAAAGCGCACAGCTCCCATCAGCATTGGCGGAAAGCCATGTACGGCCATCCCGATAAAAAAGTAGGTTGATCCCCACACTATGTATACAATAGCAAAAGCAAGTATTACCAACCATGTTGGTGCTTTGTTTATTAGTTGAGTGTTCATGTTATTAATTTTTATTTGTGATATGATAGAATTAAAATTTATCTGGTTAAAAGTCCATCTATACTGAACTTTCGGTTTGGCAATTGCGAGAGTACAAAACTTGCTGCGCTCAGCGTAAAAACCGAATAGCCCAATGGCGAATCGATGCCGAAAGAAATAGCCATGGCTACGGCAAAACATAAACTGAGTATACCGCTACCTATTGCTGCTATTTTGGTAAACAGACCTATCAACAGCATTGAGCCAAAAACTCCTTCACCCAGTGATGCTAAAATCGCCAGCAGTGGTACCCAACTCAAGGGCGTGAAAGCCATTACTTCTTTAGCATAGGTTACAAAATGGGTCCAATCTCCCCATCCTACGTGGGGTTGACCATGTTGGCCTAGCAGGCCAAGGCGATCCGCCACCTCCCATAAATAGGCTACCGCTATGGCGATGCGGAGGTAAATGGCGTAGATATCGATATTTAATTGCATGATAATTATTTGGTTACAATCAAAAATACCATACATTTGGACTACGCTTGTAGTCCAAAATACACAAACCTAATAGTCCAGATATGGCATTAATTGAAAGCTTAATAAGCATCGATAAAAAGCAGCCTGTATCAGCTTACGTACAGGTAGCCAACGGTATTATCACTTATATAAGACAAGGAACTTTGAAACCTGGCGCGGCTTTGCCTGCCAGCCGTGTGTTAGCCAAATCGCTAAATGTACATCGCAAAACCATTGTGGCCGCTTACGACGAGCTTTATGCTCAAAGCTGGGTTGATGTATATCCGCGCAAGGGCATTTTTGTTGCTAATAACCTGCCAGATGTTTCGCCAAGGCCTATTTTAGATGATGTACAACAACAAACAGGTTTGGCTTGTGAGACCAATTTTGATGTAGAAAAGACCATCGATATCGCTTACCCTTTTCACAAAGCTCCCGAAGGCAATATTATAATGAATGGCGGCTTCCCCGATATTCGTATTGCTCCGGTAGATCTGATGATTAGAGAGTACCGCCGTTTCGCAGCTTATCACTTTACCACTAAATATCTAATGTATGGTTTGGAGCAAGGCTCGGAGAATCTACGAAATGAGCTTGCCAAATTTCTGTCGGAAACGCGTGGGTTACAAGTGCAGGCAAGCGACATCCTGATAACCAAAGGAGTTCAGATGGCGCTTTATTTAACGGCGCAATTACTCATATCGAAAGGAGATATTGTTATCGCCGCAGATCCGGGTTTCTCTGGCGCGAACGATGTATTTGAACAAGCCGGCGCAAAACTAGAACTTGTACCGGTTGATGATTATGGCATTAGTGTAGATGCCATTGAGGAGATCTGCAAAAAGAAAAAGGTAAGGATAGTGTATGTAATCCCTCACCACCACACACCAACTACAGCTACGTTGTGCCCTGAACGACGTATGCGTTTGCTAGAACTGGCAAGAAAACACCGTTTTGCTATTATCGAAGATGATTACGATTTCGATTTCCAGTATACCAGCAGCCCAATATTGCCTTTAGCGAGTGCCGATTATTGTGGGAATGTAATCTACGTGGGTTCGTTCTGCAAAATTATTGCCCCCGGTATCCGGATCGGCTTTATGGTTGCCCCTAAAAATTTATTGTCGCAAGCCATTAATTTAAGGCGATTGATTGACAGGCAAGGTGAACATCTGTTAGAGGAAGCCATGGCCAATTTATTGAAGAACGGCGATATTGGCCGTCACCTTAAAAAAGCCAATAAACTATACCACGAGCGCCGTGACATGCTTTGCAAACTTTTAACCGAACATTTAGGCGAGCATATTTCGTTCAAAATTCCTGATGGCGGCTTCGCAATCTGGGTAACCTATCTAAACGGACTTAAGCCAGCGAAAGTGGCTGAGAAAGCTTCAGAAATGGGTCTTACACTTAGCGATGGATCTGACTATTATTACAACCCCAAATACCAAAACCACTCGATACGAATTGGCTTCGCCTCACTAAACGAAGCTGAAATGATTGAAGCAATATCGATATTAAAGAAAGCAATTGATAAGGTGTTGAGTGGATCATAGTTGATGATTCATAGATCATAGCCGGAGTTTGGTTAGTTAGAAAATAGAAAAGGCCTGCAATTTATACTACAGGCCTTTTCCGTTTTGGTTGAAGCTACTATGAACTATCAACTATCATCCATGAACTAATTTATCACGGGAACTTCACACTCCTGTAACTAGCTGCATCTGCCAGGGGAATGGTTGAACCGTACTGTGCATTGATGGCCTTGATAAACTCGTTGGCTACAATGGCATAACCTCTCGGGGTTAAGTGAACACCATCCAGAGAGAAAATACCACCACTGATATAGCCTGCATTCAGGTTTACGCCATCTACCACCAAACCATGCGCTTTTACATTGTTTAAGAAGGTATACATATCGTTTACGGCAATGCCTTTTGAGGCCGCTACCGATTTAATGGTATTGTTGTAAGAAGTTACATAATCCTTGGTCAGGGTTACTTCGTTGGCATCCAGCACATATTGGTTCTCTATCGGGCTGTATGGGGTTAAGCCATACGGCAGCATCCCCGCTGGTGTGGATACCAGAGTACCGATCTTTGAGGTCGGGAAGGTCAGCACAATCAGGTCATTGGCGGTTGCCGGTCTGGCTGCGTAGGCAGTACCTGCCGCTGTAGCATCCGACTTGGCATTAATAAACAATGCCTGTACTGCAGGGTTGGCTTTTTGTACGCTGGCTAAAATAGCGGCTACCGTTACCGTATTAAAGTAAGGGATAGCCGTTACATCCGGGATGGTAGCTACCGCTCCTTTCTGTCCGCTGGCGGTTAGCTTAGTCATCAGGCCACTGTACAGGGCATTAAAGGTGGCTTTATCGGTCAGCACATCACCTGCCCCACCCGAGGTGGCATAACCTAAGGCATCGTTATTACCCAACCAGTTGGTAAAAAAGGTAAATGGTTTGGCGGTAATAAAATCCAGGTAAGTGGTGGTATGGGTGCCTTCGGCTCCAGGTAACAGCCTTTCGTAAAAACCGTTGAGGTTTCCATAAGGGGCATAAGTAATGTGGGCCAGTTTAATACCGGGTACGCCATAATTGTTCAGGTCGGTACCAGTGTATTTGGTATAAGTGGTTACCGCGCCAAAGCCGGGGATGGTTACCTGGCCGGTTACCGCCAGGTTAGTAGTTACCGGGGCGGTAGTTGGCGCACCGGTGGTTTTATCAAAACCTGTCAGTTGCAGATAACCTGAACCATTAGCCTGGTCCTGTGAAAACAAAGGCTGGGTAAAGGTTCCGCCACCTACCTGCTGCATTTGTTTAGCAATAATAGAGGGGTAAGAGTTCTGTTGTCCTTCGAGGTACAGCCCACCATCGGCATAACCCGCCGTTAGGGAGTTACCTACGGCAATATACCTGCTAAAATCGGCAGAGCCATGGCTTGGTGCCGGGGTTTCTATGCTGGGTTTGCAGGCTGCGAGGCTTGCTGCCAGTAATACATATATGGATAGTTTAAAATTTTTCATCTGTTTAAATAAAATAAGGTTTACCAATGATAAGCAAGTGACACGCCTGGAATATAAACATGCGTTTTAAATGTACCTGCTAATTGCGATTCTATGTTAGTTTGCGTGCGAGACAATAACTTCTCATACTCAAATGAAAAATCCAGATCGAGGCGTTTGGCTAGTTTGTAGCCTAAACCGCCGGTAAAGTAGTAACGGTTAGCATCTGGTGCTTCGGGTGTTACGTAACCGTCGCGAACTGCCGTAGATGCATAACCACCACCTGCACGTAAAAACAGTTTATCGTTAGCCTTATATTGCGCACCACCTCTTAAACTATAAGCATCCTTATAATTACGTGGCGAGTAAGTATCCTGTAAAGCAGATGTATTTTGTGCATAATCAAACGCAAGCACTTTGTAAACGCTCCAGTGAACATAGTTAACATCAGCAGCCAATGTCCACCTGCTCGATGGATAATAACCTAAACCCAACGAGGTTGTAGACGGCAGCGGGATGCTTGCTGTAAATGTATTTGGCTGTGGGAAGCTGGTAGCCAAAGACGCAGGCACACCAAAAATTGCGTCTCCATTGTTAATAGTAGTTTTAAGTTTCGAACGATAATCGATACCCACGGTAATGCCCGATTCGGTTTTAAAGAAGATACCGGCATTCCAACCATAGCCATGGCCGCTGCCTTTTAATCTGGCCTGGCCATCCGCACCAGCAGCATTAGCCAGCGGGATGGCACGCTGAAGATCAACATCGCCGATGTTATAAACAAAACCACCACCGATGCTCACAAAATCAGCAAGGCGGATACTTAAAGTTGGTTGAATGGCTATAGCCTTGAGATTCAGGCTTTCCAATACATATTTTCCTTGCCACTCATTGCCCCAATCTGTTAAACCGCCAAAAGGAGTATATACTCCCAAACCTAATTTCCAGAAACTACTTTTTGGTCCCCAAACGGCATAGGCAGTAAAAGGCGTTGCAATCTTATTCTTGGTATAATAGGCGTCGTTAGTACCCGATGGATTAAAACCCGATTTAAAGATCAGCGGGCTTATCCCGGCCTGAATGTAATTATCGGGCAGCATGGCCATAGCGCCTGGGTTAAACAATACAGAGGCGCCGTCTTGGGCAAGCCCCGTGCCGGTATGCCCCATACCGATTTGCTTTTGTCCATGCAAATTAACCTGGAAGCCCTGTGCAAATGCCATAACAGGCAGGCTTGCCAGCAGCAATAGTAGAATTTTTCTCATAATAAAATAATTGGTTAGGTTATCTGCCGCTTATAATTTGGTTTGCTAATTGGTTTTAAAGCAAATAACACTAGCTATAAAATTAGGTTCGTTACCATCGCAAAAAAGGGGAAAATTGCGGAGTTTTTAGTCAAAAAGTCGGAAAATTTGTGAGGGTGATTGTAAAATAATGAGAATTTAATGTGATGAACTGTGCCTAAATGCAACGTATTGAGACTATAGCAAGCGAGTTTCTAAACAAACCAAAACTGTCATTATCATTATCGAAAAGGTAAGTTTCTTACATTAACAAATTTGCAATTATGCTAATTGATACCAAATTGATTTGTCTTTTTTAAAATTCACCGCAAAACGAGGCCGGATAATTGGGCATAATTAGATATGTTTGGCTATCTTAATATCGCTACCTGTTATATATGAGTAAGAAAATCGCCCAGTTAAGCTTCCCGAAGTTTGTTGATCTTTACGCCGACAAATCTATCGGAACAGATTTTTTTATCACTGAAGAGAAACACCTTTTAGCACTGAGTGAATATCCCTATCGGTCTGATGGATTTATTATAGGTATATGCACCCGCGGTACTGCTAAAGTTGAGGTAAACCTGCAGGTTTATGATGCCCGGCCCGATGCGATGCTCTTAGCCACCCCTTTCCATGTGTTAAGGATCTATGACAGCAGCCCCGATTTTCTGTGCCGTTTCGTGGTTTTCTCCCGGTCGTTCTTGACTGAGCATAATATCAACAGCCATTTTTTAGAGTCGTTTAGTTTCTTTAAAACATCTTCTACCCCGGTCATTTTCCCTAAACACGATGACGCCAAAATATTGCTCGAAGTTTTTTCGCTCATACAGCAAACTCTCCAACGCGAAGAGCATACCTACCGAACCGAAATCTGTCGCAGTAATTTAACTACTCTTTTGTATGAGGTTGCAGCCGTTTATGAGCATCAGCACGTGATCACTAAAAACAAGCAGACGCGTAAGCAGGAACTAAATATGCTTTTCCAGAACCTGGTTTTTGCACAGTATAAAGAACATCGCAACGTACAGTACTATGCTGATGCACTTTACGTTTCGCCCAAGCACCTTACCGAAACCATTAAAGAAGCAACCGGCAAAACTGCAGGCGAGTGGATAGACGATGCCGTAGTGCTTGAAGCCAAAGTACTGCTTCGCAATCACGAAATCAGCATAGCCCAGGTAGCTGATGAAATACATTTCCCCGATCAATCATCTTTCGGAAAGTATTTTAAAAAACAAACAGGATTTTCCCCGTCTGAGTATCGTGTTAAAGCGAGTAGTTAGTTGTCAGTTATCTGTTGTCGGATAAGCTCTACTTAGCAAATCATTTCCTGCAAAATTTGTTTAGTAGGCTGCCCCGTCAAACCCCGACAACTGACAACCGATAACAGACAACCGAAAAAATGACCAACATTCCCGCATTTCTGCCCTTTTTTGGGCAGGCACCTAACCTACTTTTGATTTTGTAATTATATAGTTCTGCACCGGTTGCTTAAACCGGGAGGCTATCTACCAATTAAAATCAATAGAAATGAAAGTATTAGTGTGTATCAGCCAGGTGCCTGATACGGTTACCAAAATTGTGTTAAAAGACAATAACACGGCCGTAGAAGAGAATGGCGTAACTTATATTCTTAACCCTTATGATGAGTGGTACGCCCTGGTGCGCGCCCTCGAACTAAAAGAGACCGGTGTTGCCGAAAGTGTACATGTGATTATGGTAGGCAAGGCCAATACCGAGCCGGTGATCCGCAAAGCCCTGGCTATTGGTGGTGACGAAGCCATCCGTATTGATGCCGATAGCAACGACTCATATGCCACTGCAAACTACATTGCCGAATATGCTAAAAACGAAGGTTACGATCTAATCTTATGCGGTAAAGAATCCATCGACTATGCAAACGGTGCAGTTGGACCGATGCTGGCCGAATTGCTGGATACCGACTTTATCGGCTTCGCAACAAACATTGCCGTTGCAGATAACACCGCAACCGTAAAACGTGAAATTGACGGCGGCGAAGAAACCGACGAAGCCAATTTACCATTGGTAATTTCTTGTCAAAAAGGTGTGGCCGAGGCACGTATCCCTAATATGCGTGGTATTATGACAGCACGAACAAAGCCGTTAAAAGTGGTAACACCCGCTGCAGTAACTGCATTAACATCGGTTACACATTACGAACTCCCGCCTGCCAAGGCCGGGGTAAAATTAATTGCCGCCGACCAGATGGATGAGCTGGTGAACCTGCTTCATACCGAAGCCAAAGTAATTTAATGTGTACCAAAAAATTAAAAGAAAATGTCAGTAATCGTATTAGTAGAACATACCGAAGGCACTATTAAAAAGAAAAGCCTCGAAGCGGTGCAATACGCCGCAGAAATAGCCAAAAAATTAGGCACTACCGCCACTGCCGTTGCAACCGGTAAAATTGCCGACACCGAACTTCAGGGTTTAGGCGCTTACGGCGCACAAAAAGTATTATACGTGGCCGATGATCGCCTGAACGATCTGCATGCCCGCGCCATCACCCGCGTGTTAGTGGCGGCTGCCAAACAAGAGAACAGCCCCGTAATTGTAACCCTTCACGACGTTAACGGCCGTGCCATTGCGCCACGTGTAGCCATTCAATTAAAAGCAGGTTTGATCTCAGGCGCACTATCTTACCCGGATACCGTTAAAGGTTTCGTAGTGAAAAAATCGGCGTTTTCGGGTAAAGCATTCGCTTATGTTAACGCCACAAGCGAGGTTAAGGTGATTATGCTTGCACCCAACAGCTTCCAACTTAATAAAACTGAAGGAGCTGCCACTGTAGAAAATTTCAGCGTAAATTTTGAGGATAAAGACTTTGGCGTAAAAGTAAAATCGGTTGATAAAATTACAGGCGAAGTACCATTGTCTGACGCAGAACTTGTGGTATCAGGTGGTCGTGGATTGAAAGGGCCTGAGAATTGGGGTATTATCGAAGACCTTGCCCATGCCTTAGGTGCTGCAACAGCTTGCTCGCGCCCGGTGGCCGATGCCGGCTGGAGGCCGCATCACGAGCACGTTGGCCAAACCGGTGGTACAATTCGCCCTAACCTGTACATTGCTGCAGGTATTTCGGGAGCCATTCAGCATTTGGCTGGGGTAAGCGGATCAAAAACCATAGTGGTGATAAACAAAGATCCCGAAGCACCGTTTTTTAAGGCGGCAAACTACGGCGTTGTGGGCGATTTAAACGAGGTGTTACCGCGCCTTACCGAAGCCGTTAAAAAGTTTAAAGCAGAACATCATTAACAGCAATATGCATGTTTTTTATGAGGGCCAGGTATTGTGGTCGCAGATAGATGCCAACCAGCATATGCGGCACTCGGCTTATGCAGACCTTGCTGCGCAGGCCCGGCTTAATATGCTTAATCAGGTGGGATTAAGTCCGGTAGTATTACTTGGCCAAAAAATCGGCCCCGTATTATTTAAGGAAGAGCTAATGTACCTGCGCGAAATAGCCCTTGGCGACCGGGTAAAAGTTACCTGCGAACTGGTTCGCTCGCGACCGGATGGGTCGCGCTGGGCTATACGCCACGAGGTTTACCGTGGAGATGGCGTCAAAGCGGCAATCATCAATGTAGAGGGTGCCTGGATAGATATGGAAAAACGAAAGCTTACCCTATTGCCCGAAAGCATCAGTAGCTTATTCACAAAATCGCCCCGCGGTGACGATTATATCGAGGAGATTCCAAAACCCAAAGAGTAAGCGCATAACACCAATAACCCCATAACCAGTAACATATTAACTAACAACTAACTGACCATAGAATTTTAGTGATATTTGCTCATTCAAAATTCAATCATTCAAAACTAACATCATGAGTTTAAAAGAAAGCTTCGAAAAAGCCGTTAAAGAAAGTAAAGAGCTAAGCAAACGACCAGACAACGAAACGCTGCTTAAATTATATAGCTTATACAAGCAGGCAACCGAGGGCGATATGGATCCTAATACCCCTACGCCAGGTATGTTCGACTTTGTGAACAAGGCTAAACACGATGCCTGGAAAAAACTAAACGGCATGTCGTCAGAAGCGGCTATGGACGAGTACATTAAATTATACGAGCAACTTAAAGGCGCGTAATTCTCGGAGCACCAAATCCGAACTTTTGACAAATCATTCCGAGCTATAGCCCTTTTTTATTCGAGCTCAACAAGGATATTTGTTTTATTAGATAAACCAACTATTAATAACTATTTACTGTAAGCCAAATTCTTTTCCCCGCAAGGGGAAAAGGTTTGTGCTGTTTTAAAATCCGGCTTAAGATCCTGTTTTCATCAATCGCAGCGTCATTCCCGGTCAACCTATTAAAAAACTATATATGAGTTCTAAACGAATTATAAAGAAAGTTGCAGTGCTTGGCTCGGGCGTTATGGGCAGCCGTATTGCTTGCCATTTTGCCAATATTGGCATGCAGGTGCTGTTGCTTGATATTGTACCAAAAGATGCCGATGCAAAATCTCGGAACAAGTTGGTTAACGATGCGCTTACGGCCGCGTTAAAATCAAACCCCTCGCCCATCTACTCCAAGTCATTAGCCAAAAACATCAGCACCGGAAATTTTGAAGATGATATGCCAAAAATTGCCGATTGCGACTGGGTGATCGAAGTTGTGGTAGAGCGTCTGGATATTAAAAAAATCATTTTTGAGCAGATCGAGAAATTCCGCAAAGTGGGAACCCTGATCACGTCTAATACCTCGGGCATCCCGATCCATTTAATGGCCGAAGGGCGCAGCGAGGATTTCCGTAAACACTTTTGCGGAAGCCATTTCTTTAACCCACCACGCTATTTAAAATTACTGGAGATTATTCCAACGTCTGAAACTTTACCCGAGGTGGTAGATTTTCTAATGCATTTTGGCGAAAAGTATTTGGGCAAAACTACAGTACTGGCTAAGGATACACCTGCCTTTATTGGTAACCGTATCGGCGTGTTCAGCATCATGAGCATTTTGCATTATGCAGAGAAAACCGGCATCAGCATTGAAGAAGTTGATAAACTAACCGGCCCGGTAATCGGTCACCCAAAATCGGCTACCTTTCGCACCAGCGATGTGGTTGGTTTAGATACAATGGTGCATGTTGCTAACGGCCTAAGCCAGGGTGTGCCTGATGACGAAGCGAAAGAGTTATTCCAAATTCCTGAGTTTGTAACCAAAATGGTTGCCAACAACTGGCTGGGCAGCAAAAGCGGTCAGGGTTTTTATAAGAAAGATAAAGTGAACGGCGCAAATGTGTTCAGTACGCTTGATCTGAAAACACTGGAGTATCAGCCTTCTAAAAAAGTAAAATTCCCGTCACTGGAAACTACTAAAACCATCGATAAACTAAGCGACCGCATGAAGGTGCTGTTTGCCGCCAAAGATAAAGCGGGTGACTTCTATCGTGCTATATTTTACCAACTGTTTGCTTACGCAAGTAATCGTATCCCAGAGATAACTGATGATCTGTACAAGATAGACGCAGCTATGAACGCAGGTTTCGGTTGGGAAACAGGACCTTTCGAGAAATGGGATTCACTGGGTGTTGAAGCTACCATCAAAGCTATGGAAGCTGATAATCTGAAACCCGCACAATGGGTTTATGATATGCTGGCCAGCGGTGCTACAAGCTTTTATAAGATAGAAGATGGTAAAAAGCTCTACTATGATATTCCATCTAAAACTTATAAAGTAATTCCGGGTACCGAAGAGTTTATTCTATTGGATAACATCCGCGCTACCAATACCATCTGGAAAAACAGCGGCACAACTATTACTGATTTAGGCGATGGTATCATTAACCTCGAGTTCCACACCAAAATGAACACCATTGGCGGCGAGGTGATTGAAGGCATCAACAAAGCCATTACCCTTGCCGAGCAAGGCTATAAAGGATTGGTGATCTCTAACGAAGGAGCCAATTTCAGCGCTGGTGCCAATGTGGGTATGATATTTATGATGGCCGTTGAGCAAGAGTTCGACGAACTGAACATGGTGATCAAAGCCTTCCAAAATACAATGATGCGCATTCGTTACTCATCAATACCCGTTGTAGCAGCGCCCCACCAAATGGCCTTAGGCGGTGGTTGCGAGCTGTGTTTACATGCCGACAAAGTAGTAGCACATGCCGAACTATATATGGGTTTGGTTGAATTTGGTGTTGGCTTAATTCCAGGCGGAGGCGGTACTAAAGAGTTTGCTTTACGTCTAAGTGACGAACTGCAAGAAGGCGATATCGAGATGAATAATTTCCGTGACCGGTTCTTAACCATCGGCCAGGCAAAGGTATCAACGTCAGCTAACGAAGCCTTTGAGTTGGGTTACCTTAAAAAGGGTCGTGATATGGTGATTGTATCCCGCAACCGCGTATTGGCCGAAGCAAAAAAACAATGTTTAACGCTGGCCGAAGAAGGCTATGTGCAGCCTGTTCCTCGTAAAGATATCCGGGTGTTGGGTAAATCGGCATTGGGCTTGGGTTATGTAGGCGCAAACAGCATGTACAGCGGTAATTACATTAGCGAGCACGATGTAAAGATTTCCCAGAAACTAGCTTACGTAATGGCCGGGGCCGATTTGTCGCAACCGACATTGGTAAGTGAAGATTACCTTTTGAACCTGGAACGCGAAGCCTTTGTACAACTCTGCGCCGAGCGCAAAACGCTGGAGCGTATCCAATCGATTTTGACAGGCGGTAAAGTATTAAGAAACTAATTAACGACAACAACAAAATGAACGCATATATAGTAGCAGCAAGCCGCAGTGCAGTGGGCAAAGCAACCCGCGGTGGCTTCCGTTTTACCCGCCCGGATACACTGGCCGCAGATGTAATCAAACATTTGGTGGCAAGCGTACCCAATGTAGATAAAGAGCAGATTGAAGACGTAATTGTAGGCAATGCCACTTCAGAAGCTGAACAAGGCTTAAACGTAGCCCGCTTAATCTCTCTAATGGCTTTGGATACCGATAAAGTACCCGGCATGACGGTGAACCGTTATTGCGCATCCGGATTAGAAACCATTGCTATTGCCTCAGCTAAGATTCACGCAGGTATAGCAGATTGCGTCATAGCCGGCGGTGTAGAAAGCATGAGTCTGTTGCCCATGGGCGGCTGGCGCATTATACCTAACGCCGATGTAGCCATCGCACATCCGGATTACTATTGGGGCATGGGTTTAACCGCTGAAGCCGTTGCCAAAGAATATAATATTGGTCGCGACGAGCAGGATCAATTTGCCTATAACTCTCACCAAAAGGCTATCAGCGCTATTTCTGGCGGTAGGTTTAAAAATCAGATTGTACCGGTAACAGTATCAGAAACTTATGTTGACGAAAATGGCAAACGTAAAACAAGAGACTTCACAGTAGATACTGACGAAGGCCCTCGTGCAGATACATCAATTGAAGCACTTGCAAAATTAAAACCGGTTTTTGATGCCAAAGGCATGGTTACCGCAGGTAACTCATCACAAACCAGCGACGGTGCTGCCTTTGTAATGGTGGTTAGCGAACGTTTTATGAAACAGAATAACCTCACCCCTATCGCTCGCCTGGTTAATTATTCAGTAATTGGCGTTCCACCGAGAATTATGGGGATCGGTCCGCTGTATGCGATTCCGGAAGTATTGAAAAAATCGGGGTTGAAACAAGATGATATTGACCTTTTCGAACTAAATGAAGCCTTTGCATCGCAATCGTTAGCCGTTATCAAAGGCTTAGGCTTAAATCAGGACATTGTGAATGTTAACGGCGGCGCTATTGCGTTAGGGCATCCACTGGGTTGCAGTGGCGCCAAGCTTTCGGTACAACTATTTGACGAGTTGAAACAACGAGATAAAAAATACGGCATGGTTACCATGTGTGTAGGCACGGGCCAGGGTGCGGCAGGCATTTTCGAACTATTAAATTAAACATCAAAATATTAAAGACATACAGTTATGAGCACAGCAACAGAAAATAAGCATTTAAAGGGCGGCGAGTTCCTGATTAAGGAAACAAATGCTGAAGATGTGTTTATCCCCGAAAATTGGGACGAAGAGCAACTAATGATCGCTCAAACCTGCCAGGATTTTGTGGAGCAAAAAGTAGTGCCGATCATGGATCGTATCGACAACCAGGAAGAAGGTCTGATGGTAAGCCTGGTTGAGCAGGCCGGTGAACTGGGTATCCTTGGTGTATCGCTTCCAGAAGAATATGGTGGCTTTGGTAAGGATTTCCCTACTGCAATGTTAATCAGTGAAAAAACCGGTCCGGGGGCATCATTTTCTGTGGCGGTAATGGCTCATACAGGTATCGGTACACTGCCAATCCTATACTACGGTAATGAAGAACAAAAGAATAAATATATCCCAAAACTGGGCTCTGGCGAGTGGAAAGGCGCTTATTGCTTAACCGAACCAGGTGCAGGCTCAGATGCCAACTCGGGCAAAACGCGTGCAACGCTATCAGCCGATGGCAAGCATTACATTATTAACGGTCAAAAAATGTGGATTACCAATGCAGGTTTTGCAGATGTGTACACCGTTTTTGCCAAGATTGATAATGATGAAAATCTGAGCGCATTTATTGTTGAGCGCGGTTTCGAAGGCCTGTCCCTGAATCCCGAAGAACATAAAATGGGGATTAAAGGCAGCTCAACCCGCCAGGTATTTTTTAACGACTGTAAAGTGCCGGTAGAAAACCTGCTTTCTGAGCGCGGTAACGGCTTCAAGATAGCCGTAAACATCCTTAATCTTGGTCGTATCAAATTAGGTGGTGCAGCGTTAGGTGCATCTAAATCTGTTATTACCAACTCTGTAAAATACGCTAATGAGCGTGAGCAATTCGGCAGACCGATTTCTAAATACGGTGCTATCCGTTATAAATTAGGTGAGCAAGTTATCCGTACTTACGCTACCGAGGCTGCCATGTATCGTGCAAGCCAGAATATCGAGGATGCCACTCATAACCTGATAGAAAATGGTATGGAGCCATCTAAAGCCAAATTAAAGGGGACAGAATTGTTTGCTATTGAGGCAGCCATGATCAAAGTACACGCATCAGAAGCATTGGACTATGTAGTAGATGAAGGTGTACAGATTTACGGCGGTATGGGCTACAGCGCCGAAGCACCGATGGACCGTGCTTATCGAGACAGCCGTATCAACCGCATTTTCGAGGGCACCAACGAAATTAACCGGATGCTGACGGTAGATATGATCCTGAAGCGTGCAATGAAAGGCGAACTTGATCTGATGGGACCAGCCGAGGCAGTAGCCAAAGAACTAATGGCTATCCCAGATTTTAATGCCGAAGAAGAAGATCTTTTTACCAAAGAGAAGAAATATGTGGCTAACTTTAAGAAAGCTGTATTACTGGTAGCAGGCGCAGCCGTACAAAAGTTAATGATGAACCTGGGTAAAGAGCAGGAAGTGCTGATGAACCTTGCCGATATGGTGATCGAAACCTATGTGAGCGAATCATTGCAATTACGTGTCGAAAAACTGGCCTCACAGCGTGGAGAAGGCGCTGTTCAGGATCAGATCGATATAATGCAGGTATATATTCGCGACGCAGGTGATAAGATCTTTAAAGCAGGTAAAGAGGCATTGAACGCCTTTTCTGAAGGCGACGAGCGTCGGATGATTATGGTTGGCCTGAAGCGCTTTACCAAAACCGAAGATATTAACACTACCGCGGCCCGCAGAAGAGTGGCAGCAAAACTGATAGAGCAAAATAAATACTGCTTCTAAACACTCAACCAAAGCCATTTTATAAACCAATTTACGATGAAGAACGCAGCAAGATTGTTTGATTGTATCCCGATACAAGCCCAAAACCCTCAGGCAGATATGCTTAGCGGCAAGGTTAACGGCGAGTGGAAGTTATACAGCACGGCCGAAGTACACGACAAGGTATATCAATTAGCTGTGGCGCTTCTAAACATGGGCATTTCTGCCGGCGATGGCACCACTGAGGGCCGCGACAAAGTGGGGCTGGTTAGTAATGGCCGCCCCGAATGGATGATTGTTGACTTGGCTGTGCAATTAATCGGCGCAATACTGGTTCCCCTCTACCCTAACAGCAGCCTCAAGGAGATTGAGCAGATACTGATAGAAGCCGAGGTAAAAATAATGTTTGTGAGCGATGCCGATCTTTGCGGTAAAATAAATGCCGTTAAAGATCATGTGCCCACCCTGCAATCAATTTTCTCGTTCGATAATTTAGACGGCTGCACTAACTGGCAAACATTATTAAAGCCCGTTTCGGGAGTCGATAAAAACCGGGTTGATGTTATAAGTAATCAAATAAAAACGGACGATGTAACTACCATCATTTTTACATCGGGCACAACTGGCCGGCCAAAAGGCGTAATGCTTACCCATAAAAACATTGTGAGTAACGTATATGGCTCTAGCCAGGTATTGAACCAGATTCCGCTGGAACATAAAAAAGCGCTTAGCTTTTTACCGCTCAACCATATTTTCGAAAAGATGTGTACCTACATCTATCTGTTCAATGGCTTTTCCATCTACTACGCCGAAAGCATGGACACTATCGGCCCGAACATGAAAGAGGTGAAACCGGATATTTTCACAGCCGTTCCACGTTTACTGGAAAAGGTTTTCGAAAAGATCATGATAGAGGGCAACAAGCTTACAGGGATCAAAAAGAAGATCTTTCTGTGGTCGATTGAAGTGGCCGAGCAATTTGAACATACCGGCAGAAGCGCATGGTACGATGCAAAACTGGCGCTTGCAGATAAACTGGTTTACAGCAAATGGCGTGCTGCCATCGGCGGTAATGTAAAAGCTATTGTAGTAGGTAGTTCGGCCTGCCCTATTCGTTTGGAGCGCATTTTTACTGCAGCCAAAATGGTAGTATTAGAAGGATATGGACTTACTGAAACTTCCCCGGTTATTTCGGTAAATCAATATGAACCGCACAAGAGAAGATTTGGGACAGTTGGCCCTTTATTGGCCGACGTGCAAGTTCAAATAGCCGAAGATGGCGAGATACTTACCAAAGGCCCAAGCGTAATGGCGGGCTATTACAAAAACCCCGATCTTACCGCAGAAGTACTGCAGGATGGCTGGTTTCATACCGGCGACATCGGCACCATAGATCTGGATGGCTTCCTGAAAATAACCGATCGTAAAAAAGAGATCTTCAAAACATCCGGAGGTAAATACGTGGCTCCCGTACCTATTGAAAACCGCATGAAAGAAAGCCCACTAATTGAGCAGATGATGGTGATTGGCGCAGAGAAGAAATTTACTTCGGCCTTGATTGTGCCTTCGTATCCTAACTTGAAGATTTGGTGCGCTCAAAACAAACTCAACTTTATATCCCACCAGCAGATTATTGATGAGCCAGCAGTTATAGCACAATTTCAGGCCATTATCGATGCCTTCAACGTAGAATTTAACCACGTGGAGCAGGTTAAGAAATTCACTCTGTTGCCAGATGAATGGACCATTGATGGTGGCGAACTTACCCCTACCGGCAAAATGAAACGCCGCATTATTTTAGAAAAATACAAAAACGAGATAGACAGCATGTATACCAACGAGATTGGTAACCTATCTATCCATCACTAATTTATCCTGCATCTTAATCTTATTTTCTTTATTACAATGAAAACATTGCAAATTACTATACAGGATAAATTGGCTGTGATCACCTTAGACCGCGGCCGATCGAACGCCATCAATACCGAAATGATCAAAGAGCTGATTTCGGCTTTACAAGAACTTGAGGCTGATGATGAGGTTGGCGGATTGATCATTACCGGCAAGGAGAACTTCTTTTCGGCAGGTATAGATCTGATCGAAGTTTACGGCTACGATGAGCAGCAAAGCAAAGATTTCTGGGTGAATTTTCTGCTGATGGCATCTACACTGGCCGCCTTCAAAAAGCCTTTTGTAACAGCTATAACTGGTCATAGTCCTGCAGGTGGTTGTATAATTGCCATTTGCAGCGATTATCGTGTAATGGCCAAAGGCGACTATATTATCGGACTGAATGAAATTCCGGTTGGAATTATCGTTCCCGACGCGGTGTTTCAGCTCTATTCCTTTTGGCTGGGCAAACGCAAAGCGTATCAATACTTGCTTGAGGGTAAGCTTTTAAAAGTTAATGAAGCGCTCGAAGATGGCTTAATTGACGTGGTTGTAGAACCTTCCGAAGTTTGGGCAACAGCCGAGCAAAAAATCCGGAGCTATATGAAGCTTAGCGCTTCAACATGGCAGCAAAGTAAGCTCAACTTCCGCAGAGAATTACTGAGCAATCTACAGCAGAATAAAAGTGCAGAATTAGAGCAAATGCTAAAACAATGGTGGTCGCCGGAAACGCGGGTCATTCTGCAAAAGATGGTTGAGAAACTTACTAATCCGGTTAAAAGTAAATAAATATGCAAGTTACAGAATATACCGGCATGCTTCGCGATGATGCCTTTAAAGGAAAAAACATCATTGTTACCGGCGGTGGTACCGGTCTGGGTAAAGCCATGGGCACCTATTTTTTAAAACTGGGTGCCAACCTGGTAATAACAAGCCGTAAGCTGGAAGTGCTGCAAAAAACAGCCACCGAAATGGAAGCCGAAACAGGCGGCAAAGTATTAGCTGTTGCCTGCGACGTGCGTAATTATAACGAGGTAGAAAATGTTTTACAACAAACTATCGAAGCCTTCGGTAGTGTAAATGCACTGGTAAACAACGCTGCCGGGAATTTTATTTCTCCTACCGAACGTTTGTCGGCAAATGCTTTTTCTACCATTATTGATATTGTTCTCAAAGGCTCTGTTAACTGTTCTTTGGCTTTAGGAAAACATTGGATTAAAGAAGGAACACCCGGAAACATTTTAAATATCATTACTACTTATGCCTCAACCGGCTCGGGCTATGTAGTTCCGTCTGCATGTGCCAAAGGTGGCGTTTTGGCCATGACGCGTTCTTTAGCAGCTGAGTGGGGCCGCCACCAGATCCGCACTAACGCAATTGCTCCCGGACCATTCCCTACCAAGGGCGCATGGGAGCGTTTATTACCCGGCGAAATGGCTGCCAAGTTTGATTTTAAAAACAGAGTGCCGCTTAAGCGTGTTGGTAACCATCAGGAACTGGCAAACCTGGCTGCTTTTTTGATTTCCGATTTTTCGGGTTACATTAACGGCGAAGCCATTACCATTGATGGCGGCGAATGGCTGCAAGGCGCTGGCCAATTTAACGGCCTCGAAATGGTGACCGACCAGATGTGGGACGGCATTGAACAAATGACGCGTTCTGCAAAAGGCAGTTAAAAAATATTAGTTTTGATTACCAATTAACAACCCATGATTGCACAAATCATATTCTTGATTATACTGGCGGCAGCCGTGTTTTTGTTCAGCAAAAATGCAGGCAAAATTCGCCGCAATATTTTATTGGGGAAAGCCCTCAACCGCAGCGACCACCCCGGCGAACGATGGAAAATTATGGCTAAGGTTGCACTCGGCCAAAGCAAAATGATTAAGCGACCGCTTGCCGCAGTAATGCACATATTTATTTACGTAGGCTTCGTGATCATCAACCTCGAGGTTTTGGAAATTATGATAGATGGTCTGTTCGGCTCACATCGCATTTTCTCAAAACCACTGGGTAGTTTATATGGTCTGCTGATAGGCAGTTTTGAGGTATTGGCGTTATTAGTATTGGTATCGTGCATCACCTTCTTAGCCCGAAGAAACATCGCTAAATTAAAACGCTTTAGTGGTGTGGAAATGACCACCTGGCCAAAGTCGGACGCCAATTATATCTTATTTATTGAAATATTATTGATGACGGCGTTTCTGACCATGAATGCTGCCGATTATAAATTACAGGCATTGCATTTCGGCCATTACATTAAGGCCGGCGATTTCCCGATAAGTTCGATGCTGGCACCTTTATTACCATCATCTGGCGAATCGTTAGAAATGATAGAGCGTAGTTGCTGGTGGTTCCACATTGTGGGTATCCTGGCGTTTTTAAACTATCTGCCTTACTCCAAGCATTTCCATATTATCATGGCCTTCCCTAATGTGTACTATTCTAAATTGACACCTAAAGGAAAGTTTACCAATATGGAGTCGGTTACTAACGAGGTTAAAGCCATGCTCGATCCTTCTTTTACCCCACCCGAGGCTACCGAACCCGGCCGTTTTGGAGCAAAAGACGTTACAGACCTTACCTGGAAAAACCTCATGGACGCCTATACCTGTACCGAATGCGGCAGATGTACCAGCGTATGCCCAGCTAATATTACAGGTAAACTGCTATCGCCCCGCAAAATTATGATGGACACCCGTGACAGGATTACCGAGGTGGGCAACAATATTGACAAGCACGGTAAAGATTATAACGACAATAAAACTCTTTTGGACAACTACATCAGCCGTGAGGAGCTTTGGGCCTGCACCACCTGTAATGCCTGCGCAGAAGCTTGTCCGGTGAATATCGATCCCGTGAATATCATTATGGAGATGCGCCGCTACATTGTGATGGAAGAATCGCAAGCTCCGGCCAGCCTAAACAACATGTTTGGCAACGTAGAAAACAATGGAGCACCCTGGAAATATTCCAGTGCTGATCGATTTAATTGGGTGGATCAGCAGTAATTTGTTAATGAGGGGATTTGTTGATTTATCATTTAAAAACCCCGACCAAATTCTGTAATTCCTGGATTCTAAAAATTCAGGTTGATGACAAAAAGAATATTAAAACATGGAAGAACTAAACCAAGATATACCTAGAAACTCAACTGCTAATTCCGAAATCGAAAATCCGAAATCCGAAGTACTAGTTGTTCCCACCATGGCGCAAATGATGGCCGAAGGTAAAACGCCCGAAATCTTATTTTGGGTGGGCTGCGCCGGAAGTTTTGACGAGCGGGCTCAGAAAATAACCCGCAGCATTTGCAAGATATTACACCACGTCGGCATGAGTTATGCCGTTTTAGGCACTGAAGAAAGCTGCACCGGCGACCCGGCTAAGCGCGCTGGCAATGAGTTTTTATTCCAGATGCAGGCTATGGCAAATATAGAAGTGCTAAATGCCTACGATGTCAAGAAGATTGTAACCGGTTGTCCACACTGCTTCAATACCATTAAAAACGAATACCCGCAATTGGGTGGTAGCTATGAGGTGATTCACCATACGCAGCTCATTCAGCAACTGATTGATGAGGGCAAACTAAAAACTCAGGATGACGAAAGTTTTAAAGGCAAAAGAATCACTTATCATGATGCCTGCTACTTAGGCCGTGGCAATAATGTTTATGAGGCGCCACGCAGCGCATTGGAAGTTTTGGACGCCGAACTGATAGAAATGAAACGCTGTAAAAGCAATGGCTTATGCTGTGGTGCTGGCGGCGCACAGATGTTTAAAGAACCAGAAAAAGGCAAACGCGAAGTAAGCGATGAACGTATCGACGATGTTATAGAAACTAAAGCCAATATCGTGGCCTCGGCCTGCCCTTTCTGCATGACCATGCTACGCGACGGCGTAAAACACCACGAAAAGGAGCAGGAAATACAAGTACTGGATATTGCTGAGATTACGGCAAAAGCTAATGGCCTCTAGTTAATTAGCGGCGGTTTCTTTGCTTTGATGCGTTGCTGAACCTGTTTCTTTGATAATCAAACTAACAACGAGCGCTACCGACATTACGGCCAACAGAAAGATGCCGGCCTCTTTAAAGTGAGCCAAGTGATCTATTGCCGTAGTTAATGTTTTACCATGACGGGAGCCAAATACGGGTCCTATTAATGCGGTAATACTAAAGGTTAAAAAGTTAATAGCCCCGGTCGCACTGCCTTTTACTTTATCTGGGTTGGCTTCTTTTATAATAGTATACGGAATCATTGCCGCACCGGAAGCAATTCCAAAAAGGAGCATTGATGCAGGCAAAGACACCAGGTCTGGCAAAAACACAACCTGCCCAAAGCTGATCAGCATTAAACATATACCACCGCTAAGTACAGGTTTTCTGCGACCGATCATATCAGATATCCAGCCCAGTAAAGGACAACCAATAACCCATCCTAAAGGCACCATAGAACTGGCTATTACAGCACCGACGTAGCTTAAATTTCGATCATGTTGAAAAAAGGCTATCCCCCAGGTCATAGCGAAGATAGTAGTAGGAACAAACAGCAAACCCGATATCAACCCACTTAAATAAGATTGGATATTGGTAAATACCACTTTATAGGGCAATAGCACACTTATAACAGATGATGTATGTTCGGCAGTTTTATCCTCTTTGGGCGTAGTAATCAAAAGCAATACACAAACTACTCCGAGCACAATACCAATTGCTGTCCAGAAAACCCCTACCGATAAGCCATTATGAATTAAGGGACCAATCACAAACTGCCCCGCCGAGCCACCAAGCATCCCCATGCATTGTGTAATGCCAATTGCAGTTGCAATGTATTTAGCTGAGAACCCACGCGATGCCAGATATACACACCCAGTAAAAGCAAAGGCAGAACCAGCGCCCTGTAAAAGGCGCCCAGTATTACCAGTAAACACACTTGGAACAGCAAAAATTAAACAGCCGATACAAATAATGGCGGTACCAATTACAATAGGATATTTAGCTCCCGCGCGGTCGAACGCAGCACCTGCAATTAAACTAACCGAAGCATAGGTATAATAATAAGTACCTAAAATGCCGCTTACCCCTACCGCCGTAACGCCAAGCGAATCTGACAATTCTTTGATCATCACCGCCGGCGACGACCGCACCACATACTGCAAAAAATAGAACACACAGCCAAATATCCATGAGATGATAAATGCGCTTTGAACGGATCTCTTTTTCAAATTGATGAATTTAATTGCTATCAGATGTAACTAAAGGTAGAGAAATAGATTTCTGATAACAAAGCTTATAGCCATAATATCCGGCAATAAAAAGGGAAACAGATTACTCCGTTTCCCTTAGGTATGCGTTTAACGCCATCCTCCCCCTACGGATCGGTAAAGATTTATGGCATTTATAAAGATATTTTTTCGCGTGTTGGCCAGTTCTAACTCGGCATCAAGCACACTGCGTTGGGCAGTAATTACTTCGAGGTAATTAGCACGACCTACCAGGTAAAGGTCGTTAGCTACATCAACCGCATTAGTAAGTGCCTGCACTTCCTGTTGTTTTTGCTCGTAGTAGTTTTGATAATTCTCTACACCTTTCATACCGTTCATCACTTCCTGAAAACTCGACAATATCGTTTTCTGATAGGCGTACAATGCCTGTTTGCCTTCAGCAATGGTGCGTGCATAATCAGATTTTATCTGCCTGCGGTTAAATATCGGTGCCGTAACGCCGCCAACTACCCCATACACAAATGATCCCGTATTAAACAGCAACGATGATGCAAACGAATTAAACCCAACATAAGGCGACAAGGTTAACGATGGAAAGAATGCAGCACGAGCGGCCTTAATATCGGCATTCATGGCTTGCAGTTCCAGTTCTGCCTCTTTAATGTCAGGTCGGTTCAACAACAATTGTGAGGGTACTCCAGCCGTAAGCACTTTGGGTAATACCAATGTGTTGATGGATGTATCGCGCCTTACCGGTTGCGAAAACTTCCCTGTTAAAAACTTCAATTGGTTTTCTGTCTCCACAATCTGCTGAAGCGTTACCGACTCTAGGCCCTGGGTACGTTTCAATTGAGCCAAAAATTGCTGCACAGCCAGCTCCGTGGCGCGGCCTCCAAGCTTCTGAACCTTCACAATTTCCAAGGCATTTCTTTGAAGGATGATATTTTTGCGAATCACTTTCAACTCATAGTCGAGTGCCAGTAGTTGATAGTAAGCTGTCGCTATCTGAGAGGTAAGCGAAGTCATTACCATTTTATAGCCATTTTGGCTGGCCAGAAACCTACTGAAGGCAGCCTTCTTACGGCTGTGCAACTTCCCCCATAAGTCAACTTCCCATGAGCTTTTAAAGCCAACAAAGTAATCAGGAGTTGGGTTAGTGGGTATCTTTTGGTCGCTGTTAATATTTGACGACAGGTTGGTATCATAGTTACCAACACCGTTCATGGTGTAATCGCCATACTTTTCAATACCGGCATTCAAGTTCAGATTTACCGATGGCAACAAGGCGCCACCAGCATACTTTAAATTGGCATTTGCCACCTCCACCTTTTGCAATGCCGAAAGGATATCCGGATTGGCCGCCATAGCTGTATCAATAAGGCTTACCAGGTAGGTATCTGAAAAAAATGATGAAATTGGGATAGCTGCAATAGTGTTGGTATCTGTCGATACCGTAAATGTATCTGGCAACTTCATACTAGACGTTACCGTGGCAGATTTATAATTGCTACATCCCGTGACCAAAAGCCCCGTTACAATAATGGCGCAGCAAAATTTATAGATGATTTTATGAATTTGCATAGTAAAAATTAATAGGTGCTTTGTAATTCCTCTTCCTGAGTAACCTCTTCCGGCTTCTTCTTTTTTGACATACCTGAAAAGATCACATACAAACCCGGAATTAGTATCAATCCGAAAATAGTACCAAGGAGCATCCCCCCGGCAGCAGCTGTACCAATTGAACGGTTACCCATAGCACCCGCGCCACTGGCAATACACAAAGGGATTAAACCTGCTATAAAGGCGAATGAGGTCATGAGGATGGGACGAAGCCTTGATACCGCACCTTCAATAGCCGCTTTTATCACCGACAGTCCTTCTTTCTCTCTTTGAACGGCGAACTCTACAATCAGGATGGCGTTTTTACCCAGCAAGCCGATGAGCATCACCAATGCTACTTGTGCATAGATGTTGTTCTCCAATCCTAATATTTTCAGGAAGAAGAATGCGCCGAAAATGCCGGTAGGTAAGGATAAGATAACCGCCAGAGGCAGTAATAAACTTTCATACTGAGCGGCCAGCAACAGATACACAAACACCAAACAAATAACGAAAATGTAAATAGCCTGATTGCCGGAAAGGATTTGCTCACGCGTCATCCCCGACCAGTCGAACGAGTAGCCTTTAGGAAGCTTTTCGGCCGCTATTCGTTGGATGGCGTTATTGGCGTCACCACTACTATAGCCCGGTGCAGCATCACCATTAATCATTGCTGAAGTGTACATGTTATAACGGGTCAATTGTTCCGGTCCCACCACCTTTTCCATTTTAATGAAAGTGGCAAACGGTACCATTTCTCCTTTATCATTCTTAACATACAAGCTCAGAACATCTTCAGGCCGTGAACGGTATTCGGGCGAAGCCTGCACCATCACCTTGTACATCTGCCCAAAACGGATAAAATTAGAGGCATAGTAACTCCCCATCAAAGTTTGCAGGGTCGACATCGCTTTATCTATCGTTATTCCCTTCTTGGCAGCCATTTGCTGGTCTACCGTAATAAGGTATTGAGGGAAATTAGGGTCGAAACTAGAGAACGCATTCTGAATCTCGGGCGATTTGTTCAGTGCATCAATAAAATCTTTAGATACTTTACCGGTTTGTTGCAGATCGCCGCTACCGGTTTTATCCAACAACCTGATCTCGAACCCGCTGGAGTTACCAAATCCAGGTACCGTAGGCGGCGGGAAGAACTGGATTGAAGCATCGCCGATGTTCTTAGTCTTGTTTTCTAATTGTTTGATAATATCATCTAATGATTCCTTCCGTTCGTCCCAACCTTTAAGGTTAATCATGGCCATACCGTAGGATGCACCCGCAACTTCATTCACTAAGCTATAACCGGATAACGTTGACACCGACTCAATAGCCCCAATACTTTTAGTTTGCTTCTGGATTTCTGACAGCACTTCTTCGGTACGCTCCACGGTAGAACCTGCCGGGGTTGTCACGTTTACGTAGATCATCCCCTGATCCTCCGTTGGTATAAAGCCTGATGGAAGAATGGTACTCAGGCCCCATGTCGCCACAAAAAATATAAGCAACAAAACAACGGTAATAATGCGCCTGCCTGCAATTTTACCTATCAGGCTGGCATAACGATTATTTACCCAATCGTATTTGTTATTGAAGCCATCGAAAAATTTGTGGATCCAGCCTTTTTCGCCATGCTCATAGTGATTGTGTTTCAACATCAATGCACATAAAGCAGGTGTGAGCGTTACTGCATTAACGCCCGATATTACAATAGCTATAGCCATGGTTAACGAGAACTGGCGGTAGAACACCCCTACTGGCCCCGACATAAATGCCACAGGCACAAACACGGCCGACATTACCAGTGTAATAGCCACAATAGCGCCGCTAATTTCTTTCATGGCGCTAATGGTTGCATCCATCGGCTTTAAACCTTCGCCCATCTTTACGTGTACAGCTTCGACCACCACAATGGCGTTATCTACCACAATACCGATGGAGAGTACCAGTGCAAACAGCGTCAACAAGTTAATAGAGAAGCCCAGCGTCTGCATAAAAAACAGCGTACCAATAAGGGCGACAGGCACCGCCAGTGCGGGTATCAAAGTCGATCGAAAATCTTGCAGGAAGATAAACACCACCACAAACACAAGCAAGAAGGCCTCTACCAGCGTACGTAATACCTCGTGAATAGAGGCATCAAGAAAGCGCGATACGTCGTAGTTTACATTATAAGTCATTCCCGTAGGGAAAGATTCTTTCTTCATCTCGGCCATACGGGTTTTGATGTTCGAGATTACCTCACGCGCGTTAGAACCCGGCCGTTGTTTGATCATGATAGAGGCGGATGGTTTGCCATCTGTTTTGGACACCATGCTGTATGTTAGTGAGCCAAACTCAATATTGGCTACTTCTTTCAACTTTAGCACGGTACCACTTTCGTCAGCCCTGATCACAATATTTTCGTATTGCTTAGGCTCGAAGAACTTTCCAGGGTATCGCAATACATATTGCAGTACTTGCGGCGCTTTATCCGAACTCTGCCCCGTTTTACCCGGCGCAGCTTCCACGTTCTGCGCGCGGATAGCTTCGATTACATCATCGGCAGAAACATGATAAGCCATCATACGGTCTGGTTTTAACCATACGCGCATAGAGTATTCTTTGGCGCCCATAATTTCTGCGCGGCCTACCCCATCAATACGCTTAAGCTCTTGCAGTACGTTGATGTCGGTGAAGTTGTAAATAAATTTTTCGTCGAGTGTACTGTCCTGGCTCATGATGTTGAGGTACATCAACATACTGTTTACTTCTTTTTCAGTGGTAACACCTGCTTTAATTACCTCTTCGGGCAACTCATCTATAATAGTCGACACGCGGTTCTGTACGTTTACTGCAGCCTGGTCGGGGTCTATACCAACGTTAAAATAGATCTGTATAACGGTTAAACCGTCGTTACTACAAACTGTAGACATGTAAGTCATGCCCGGTACACCATTTATGGCACGCTCTAAAGGCGTGGCAACAGCTTTGGCGCACACCTCGGCGTTAGCGCCTGTATAGTTGGCGGTAACCGTTACCGACGGCGGCACAATATCTGGAAACTGGGTTACCGGCAGCGTAAGCAAAGCCAGCACACCCAAAAGGGTTATAATCAAAGATATAACCAGCGACAAGATCGGTCGCTTGATAAATATATTGAACATCAGATTTCAATTATTTGAGAGATCAAACAAATTGCCGTTCCTTGTTAAGGAACGGCCTGAATAAAAGGCTGCCTATTTTAAAGCCAGCATGGCCGGTTTAGCTATAAGATTTGGTTTGATAACCATACCGTCGCGGGCATTTTGCGTACCCTCGTATAGGATGTGGTCACCAGCCTTCAGTCCTGATTTTACAATGTAGTATTGCGAAACCCTGGTTAGCGGTGTAAAGCTTTGCATCCTGAGTTTGTTATCGCTGCCGACCAGGTATACATAGCTTTTGTCTTGCACATCAAAAACGGATTTTTGAGGCACCATAATGGCACTATCAATTTTGGTTGCTATATATACTTTACCGCTGGCACCGTGGCGCAGCAACTTGTTAGGATTCGGAAATTTTGCACGTAGATCTATCGAACCCGTTTTCTGCTCTATCTCGCCTTCAATGGTTTCAATATTACCCGGGTGACCATAGCTGCTACCGTCGGACAGTACTAACTTAACTTCGCTACTTTTTTCATCCTTAGTATTTTTTGCGCGCTGATATTGCAAGTATTCATTTTCCGGAAAACTAAAGTAAGCGTACATCGAACTAATGTCAGATATGGTTGTAAGCAAAGTACCCTCATCAATTAAACTTCCTGCTTTAAGCGGTATTCGGTCTATGATACCGTCGTAGGGAGCGCGGATATTAGTATAGTTAATATGGTTTTGCGCAGCCTGCACATTAGTATGGGCTTCGGCAATCAGCGCCTCGTCAGCCGCTAGTTTAGATTTGGCAACGTCTAACTCAGACGGTGAGATCACCTTTTTATCAACCAACATTTTCACACGGTCTACCTCTAAACGGGTAGCAACCGCAGCGGCAACGGCATTGCTTAATGAAGCTTTAGCTTTGGCTAAAGCAACACGGTACTCTTCATCATTTACCTTAAATAAGAGCTGGCCTTTGGTCACCGGCTTGCCTTCGTCAACGTAAATTTTATCTAAAAAACCCTTTAAACGAGATCGTACTTCTACATTCTTAAGCGCCTGTATATCGGCAACATAAGCGGTTTGCAGTACGGTATCTTTTATCTTCAGGGCTACTACAGGTAGTTGTAGGGTGTCTTGTTTGTCTTTGTCTTTATTGCTTGCGGAGCAGCTTACCAATAGCATGGCACCTAATAAAGATAACCAGCTAAGGGCATAATGAACTCGTGTCATATGCGGCGATATAATATTATTGTTTAATGGAATCAGAAACGCGGAGCGCAGGCTATTTAAGCATACACAGCACGTTGTTTTCTAAAGAAATAGGGAACAATAATATTGCTCAGAACGGACTGAGCCTGAACAGGAAGTTATAATAGCTGGGCAGCATTGCTACCCCAATGGAATAATTACTGGTACAGTTAAAAACAAGGTGCTTAGGAACTGTAAATAGTGCGGACGTAATAATACCCGGTATGTAAATACCAAAACCGTGCGAACGGGTATTTACATAACGACGATGACTGTCTATCTTATGCGGTAGTAACGGTGTGGAATCGTCTTCAACAGGCGACTGGTGTAAGAAACAGTCGAACCACGTGTTTAATTTAGGGTGAAAAGACGCAGCCGACGCCGTTTCGTCATCGTTGCCGTAGTCAAATGGATTTGCAGCATGGAAGTATGTGACTGAGTTAATCAGCCAGATACACAATACGATATTAAACCACTTTTTCCACATGTATGCCTGCAAAAGTAAGCATTTGTAAAGTTTATTTCTGTAGCCGTCGCTAATCGTACCCATAAATGCTACATTTTTATCAATATTGAAACACCTTTGTTACACATATTGTTGTAAAACCGCAATTCGTTTGTAAAAAATGAATTATTGATATTTTGTTTCACCCAATACTTCAAAACAAATTAGTTTTTAAGCATTTACAAATTTATTTTAGCGACAATAACTAGCGATTTAGCATATCCCCAGATGGAAAACTACACCATTGTAATATTTATTATGGCCGTGATGATCGGGCTATCGGCAATTGCGGACAGGATAAAACTACCCCAACCTGTTTTGTTGATTATAGCAGGTGTTGCCGTTGGCTTTTTGCCCAATCTAACACCTATAGAATTAAACCCCGAGATTGTTTTCCTGATATTTTTGCCACCGTTGTTGTTTGATGCTGCGTTCAATATCTCGTTCGAAGAATTTAAAACCAACATTAATACAATTAGTACCCTGGCCATAACACTGGTATTTTTAACAGCGTCGGGTATAGCAGTAGTTGCGCACTACTTAATCCCCGGCATGACCTGGCCGCTCTCTTTTGTATTAGGTGCGATACTCTCGGCAACAGATGCCGTAGCAGCCATGAGCATTACCAAAGGCCTTGGCTTATCACATAAAACCAACACTATTTTAGAGGGAGAAAGCCTGGTGAACGATGCCTCTGCACTGGTTGCCTACCGATTTGCCGTGGCCGGTGTTACAGGCACAGCCTTCGTATTTTGGAAAGCGTCCTTGCAGTTCGGCATACTGATGTTCGGCGGCTTTGTGGTGGGTGCCTTAACGGGTAAACTATTGGCGCTTATTATTAAACGCATTCATCATAACAGCATGGCTACTATTAGTTTTATGCTGTTGATGCCTTTTGTAACCTATCTTGTTGCCGAAGAGCTGCACGTTTCGGGTGTAATTGCAGTGGTGATACTTGGTCTGGGCATTTCGCGGTTTAGCCGCGCCGTGTTTCCAGATAAACTAAAACAAGAGTCGAAGTCGATTTGGGACATCATTATCTTTCTTTTGAATGGCCTGATCTTTATTTTGATTGGATTGCAGCTGCCACTGGTGATGCACGACATTAGTTCGGATCAGCTATGGCCTTATGTCGGTTATGGTTTTATTATTACAGTAGTGGCCCTTGTTATACGCATGGTGCGTATGTATCTGCAAAAGATAAACTTAGATGATGCTTTTAAAAAGGGTAAAGGCAGGGTAAGCGAAAACGCCCTGCTCGATTTTAAGAATAGTTTAATTATAAGTTGGTCGGGCATGAGGGGCATTGTCTCATTGGCTATCGCAATTGGTTTGCCGGTAACACTTAGTGATGGCAGCCCATTTCCGCAAAGAAATGCCATTATATTTATCTCTGTTGTGGTGGTATTGTTTACATTGATAGGGCAAGGCTTAACCCTACCCTGGGTAGTAAAACGTTTGAAATAATCAAAAATCCTATTTTAGGCCTGATAAGGTGTAATACGGCTAAACCACGAATTGGCAAACCGTTGCTGCGATGGGTTGCTTTGAATTATAGCCTCATATCTTCCCCTCCTTAGCTGGCAAATGGTGTTATATAAGTCTTCAGCATCTTCGGCGTTAGCGGCGGAAATGCTTAACGAACCAATCTGTCCGTCGACCTTTAGCTTATCCGGCGACAATTTATTTACCGCTTGTTGCAAAAATCTGGATGCTATACCAGTACCCATATTTACAGCAATGTCGAACAATTGATTGGCTATCTGCTGATCTTTAATATTATCTAATGATTCGGTGTCCCAGAAATTAGCCTTATAGAATGAAAGGATCATGGTTTGCAGTGGTGCATTTGCATTTAAGGCCTGGTTAATGCTCGCCGGCTTCTTAGCAATTATCGGATCGATAATTGACCAGCCCTCCCAATGGGGCCAAAAGTTTTTAGCTACGCCTTTATAAGTTTCGCCGCCGGCATCATGCGGATTATTTGCGTACCCGCCCTCGTTACCCATGGTAATTTGGAACGCAGGATTAAATTGCGCCATACTGATAAAAAATTTAACTAATTATAATTTAGGGAATTATAAAGCTAAAGGATTTTTCTCAATCGGTCAATATGCAAAAGAGGCAATCGGTACATTATCAACCAATTGCACAAAAGCATTGCTGTGGCCGGGTCAGCTAAATTCTATTCTAAAAGTTGTACCCTCTCCTACTTTACTGCTGGCTGATATTTTTCCACCCATGGTTTCCACCTGGCTTTTAACCAAAAACAGGCAGATGCCGCGTGCGTCTTCGTTTTCATGAAACGTTTTATACATGCCGAACAATTTATTGCCATGCAGATTCATATCAATTCCAACACCATTATCTGTGATAGACAATATAGCGCGGTCGTCCATTTTTTCTGCCTTAATGAGAATTTCCACCTGCCTGTCGGGATGCCTGTATTTAATCCCATTTGTGACTAAATTGAGCAGAATACTTTCCAGGTAGGCAGGGTCATAGTTTAATTCAATATCATTACTAACCTCTACTATCAGCTTAGCATTGGCCTGCCGTAGCGAGCCCGATAGCACCTCTAAAGTGCGGTTAATCTCACTATTTAAATTTAGTTGCTTTTTGCTCAGATCAATATTGCTATGAATGTCTACCACATCGTTTAAATGCGATAGCGTTTGTTGAAGGTTAGAGCTATTAATAACAAGCATCTGCATCATTTTAGCTTTCTCTTCTTCATCGGTTTCCTCAAGAAGCATATCCAGCAACATCTGTATGTTCCCCGTGTGCGACCGCAGGTTGTGTGAAACGATATGCGCAAAATTTAACAAGCGACTATTTTGTTCGCTGATAACACCCAAGGTTTTCTTGCGCTCCTCTTCCATTGCCTTACGCTCATGAATATCGGCAAAGGTACCGAGCATCAGTACTGGCTCGCCGTTATCAGACCACTTAACCACCTTTCCTCTTATCTCAATCCACATCCAGTTACCATTGGCGTGATTCATACGACACTCGCAAGCGTAAAAGCTATTTTTTTGCTCCATGCACTTGGTTAGCTCTACACGGTTTCTTTCCTGGTCTGCCGGATGAATAAGCGCAAACCATACTTTCATTTGCGCCTGCCGAAAATCATTTGGCGAATATCCCAGTAATGTCGCCGCCCTTTGGTTGGCAATGGCCTCATCTGTCGCGATATTCCATTCCCATGTACCAACCTGGGTACTTTTAATGATATTATCCAAGCGCTGTCTTTCGCGCAACAGCATTTCGGTTGACTTTTTGCGTTCGGTTATATCTTTGATTTGAGAAATGAAATAGAGCGGTGCATTATCCTTATCACGTACCAAAGTAACACTTAGGTATATCCATATTTCCCGGCCATCTTTATGGAAATATCTTTTTTCCATATTGTACGAGTCAATCTCGTTTGCCAGCAAACGATACATATGGCTCAGATCTATATCGAGGTCATCAGGGTGTGTAAAATCCTGAAAAGTGTGCTTTAAAAACTCTTCTTGCTCATATCCCAGCAAGTTGCAAAGGCTATTATTAACTTTGATCCAATGCCCTTCAATTGATACGATGGCCATGCCTATGGGTGCATAATCAAACGCCTGGTGAAATCGTTCTTCCCGTTCGGCCAACGCACGCATCAGGCTAATATCATTGGTTACATCCTCGAGTGTACCAAAAATCAGGATGGGCTCGTTGTTTTCAAGTTCGGCATCTACTCTAAGTTTTACCCACTTAGCGTTGCCTTTGGCGGTAACCATCCTAAACTCGCCCATTTGGGACTGCCGGCTTGCAACTGCTTCACGAATCAGCTGGCCTACTGCCTCATTGTCGACGTAGAATTTGGAGGCCTCCTCTAATGTCAAATAATCGTGTTCGCCTACTTCGTAAATGTCCCTAACATATCTGTTCCAATAAATTTCGCCGGTTATGAGATTTCTTTGCCATATACCAAGCTGCGCTAAGGGGGTCACCTTCTCGTATAGTTGCAGTTTCTTATGCATCGCAGTTTTCTAAAGTCTAGTATCAGCAAAAAACAAAACTATATTAATTATAATAAACAACTTAACGTTGTACTAATTAATTAAAAAGATGTATGATATATAAATACAGATTTGGTATCGCCTGTTATTTGGCAACCACGGCCTCCGTCGCAACGCTTAGTCCCCGACCCGATACCAGTAGCTCATTGGTAATTGTACGGGTATAAGTTTTAATCTCTTCCTGAAATGCTGCAACAGAAGCGCCAGAACGAATCTCTTCCAATCGCTTTTCCCAGGTACCAGTTAGTTCGGCCTGCGCTATTTTTTGATCTTTGACGACGCCATAAACGGCTAAACCTGTTTTGGTTGGCAGCAAATTCTTTTTTTCGCGGGTAACGTAATCCCGTTTTATCAACGTCTCTATAATTGAAGCACGCGTAGCAGGTGTACCCAAGCCACTATCTTTCATAGCGTAGCGCAGTTCTTCGTCATCTATTTCCTTACCAGCTGTTTCGAGGGCTTTCAGCAAACTGGCTTCGTTATAAAGCGGTTTGGGCTTAGTTTGTTTTTCCAAAATGGCCTTATTAGGTACGGGCAGGTTCTCCCCTTGTTGCACTTTAGGCAACGAAGCATTTTCTTCATCCTTCTTTTCCTCATCGGGCTCATTAAACACAGAACGCCAGCCGGCGGAGCTGATAACTGTCCCGCTAGCCATAAATTTATTCCCCGATTGTACGGTGATCTTCGTGATTTCCTTGATACAATCCTGATGAAAGGCTTCTAGCATGCGGCCAACTACCATATCATAAACAGCTTGCTTATCGTCTGATAACTGGTACGGCACTTCGCCAGTAGGCAATATCGCGTGGTGATCGGTTACCTTTTTGGCATTTACGCTACGCTTATTCAACTTATTTTCGAGCAGGAAATTAGCTTGTTTGCCAAAGTCAGGATGGTCTTTATATTTCTCTATCAATCCAGGCACGGTCGCAAAAACATCGTCGCCGATGTACCGGCTACCGGTACGAGGATAAGTAACCAGTTTATTTTCGTACAAATTCTGAAGTAAAGATAAAGTCTGATCGGCAGTAAAACCCTTACGTTTATTAGCCTCTTGCTGCAAACTGCTCAGATCGTGCAACAACGGTGGCGGCTCTTTGCGAGGTTTAGCCTCAACGCTGAGAATATGCCCTCCAAGAGGAAAGCCAGTGGGTACATCCTCAACCTTATCAAGTATTACTTGTGCATCTTCCTTTGTCTTATAGCTTTCGGTAGATATAGCACGAAACATTTGCCCGTTCTTATCAATCTGTATGGCTACCTGGTAGTAAATCTGTGGAACAAAATTCCTATTCTCCAGATATCGCGAGCAGATCATGGCCAGCGTTGGCGTTTGTACGCGACCTAACGAAAGCACCGAACGCGTACCAGCAGAAAGGCTCAAAGCCTGCGTTGCATTCATCCCCACTAACCAGTCGGATTGTGAGCGGCAATGAGCAGAGTTAAACAGGGTATCATAGTCGGCTCCCGGTTTTAAATTGCGGAACCCCTCCTTAATAGCCGCATCGGTTTGAGAAGAAATCCAAAGCCTTTTAAAAGGCTTTTTGCATTTGAGGTAGTAATAAATATAACGGAAGATGAGTTCACCCTCACGCCCGGCATCCGTTGCCACGATGATCTCGGTGGCTTCGTCGAACAATGACTTGATGATGTCGAGTTGTTTTTTAACCGAAGGGTCATCTATCATCCCCTCTTTACTTTTCACTTTACGAATAGAAAGTTTGAATTTTGGAGGCAGCATAGGCAGGTTCTGTACGCTCCAGCCATAAAAACCATATTCTTGCGGCGGGGCTAATTGCAGTAAATGACCAAAGGCCCAGGTAAAGGTATATCCCTTGCCTTCTATATAGCCTTCCTTTTTTTGGTTGGCTCCAAACACCTTGGCTATCTCACGCGCTACCGATGGCTTTTCGGCAATAATTACTTTCATCTAATGCTTTATCTCTCTCCGTAAATGAGCCCGAAATTACGGAAACATGCCGCCAATACAATCGTTGTGGAAAACTGTATCTATAAAAACGCCCCATACTTTTGCAAGAACGGGGCGTTTCAGCTATTTAATTTTGCTGGCTATTAATCTAATAACTCAAACTTAATCTTTTGGTTACCAGCCATAATTACAAAATCGCCAGACTCCAGATGTCTTTTGCCATCTGCATCAGGGAAGCTCAGATCGCGCATTGGGTCTATTTCAAATTTGTAAACATATTTGGCACCCGCAGCAATTTCTTTCTTCTCAAAGTGTTTCAGCTCTTTCATTGGGCGAGAGATCGAACTTGCGTGTGAAGAAATATACCATAATGCTGTTTCCTTACCCGCAACCCCACCTGTATTGGCTACTTCTACCGTTGCTACCAGTTTTTGATTTTTGTGAATCTTAGGAGCAGACAAATTGATAGCGCCATATGCAAAGTCGGTATAGCTTAAGCCATGACCGAACCAGTACAAGGGCTCTGTTGAGATATCCTGATATTTACCGGAGTTTGGACGCGCACTTTGGCGCATGTCGTAATAAGTAGGAATTTGACCAGTGGTTAATGGGAACGTAATATCCAATTTACCGGAAGGATTTACACGACCCGAAATAATTGATGCTAATGCCGAACCACCAACTACTCCCGGCTGCCACATTTCTACAATAGCATTAGCCATAGGCTCTAAACGAACCAACTCAAGCGGACGACCGTTAGCTAATACCACTATAATTGGCTTACCGGTTTTCTTCAATTCGGCAACCAGCTTCTCTTGTATAGCAGGCAACGAGATATTTGAACGCGAGGTATTTTCGCCGCTCCAGCCTTTCTTCTCGCCCAAGCAAACTACTATCACATCAGATTTTTGCGCTGCTGCTACCGCATCAGCAAAATTGCTTTCGTCTGTGCCGTCAATTTCTGAGCCTTTCGCATAGTTGATCTTAGCTTTGCCCGCAAATTCTTTTTCAAAGCCATCCAAAACAGTTTCAGCATCTTTAGCATCGCCGTGCGCTGCCCAGTTGCCTAACATATCTTCCTGGTCTTTCGCCAGTGGACCGATTAAAGCGATCTGCTTAACGTTACCGGTTAATGGTAAAGCGTGGTCTTTATTTTTCAATAATACCATTGACTCTGTCGCCAGTTTCTCGGCCACTGCCTTGCTTTCCGGCTGTAAATAACGTTGATCTACAATAGTGGTATATGGATTATCAAACAAGCCTAATCTGAATTTAACGCGTAAAATTCTTCTTACTGCATCATTAATTTTAGCTACAGGAACTTTCTTTTCAGCGATAAGTTGTTTCAGGTTCTGCCCATAGATATCATCAACCATATCCATTTCAACACCCGACATAAATGCTTTTAAACCTGCCTCTTTACGATCTTTAGCTACGCCCTGAGCCATCAGCTGCTCTACAGAACCCCAGTCAGATACTACGAAACCATCGTGTTTCCAACGGTTCTTTAACACCTCTGTCAGGGTATAAGGATTAGCTGATGCCGGAACACCGCTGATATCGTTAAAACCGCTCATTAAGGTTGCAGCGCCTGCCTTTACGCCGGCTTCGTAAGGTACCATAAAGGTATCCCAAAGTGTTTGTGGCGATACTTCCGAATAATGATAATCGCGACCACCTTCTGACATACTATAACCAATATAGTGCTTTAAACAAGCTGCTATAGAATATTGATCTGATAAATTTTTACCCTGGTAACCTTTTACCGAAGCCACCCCGAATACACCATTGGTATATGGGTCTTCGCCATAACCTTCAGACACGCGCCCCCAACGTGGGTCGCGAGCTACGTCTATCATCGGCGAAAAAGTCCAATCGATACCCGAAAGCTTAGTTTCTTTGGCAGCAACTGTACAGGCTTCCCGAACCAATTCTGGGTTAAAGGAACAACCTTGCGCCAATGAAATCGGATATACCGTGCGGAAACCATGGATTACATCGTAACCAAACAAAATAGGAATGCCCAAACGGGTTTCTTCCATTGCGCGCTTTTGTACCGTGTTACGAAATGCAGGATCGCTGCTGAAATAAATTAATGAACCTATACCAGCCGGAAAAGTTGGCTTTTGATAGCCGTTATTGTTAGGATTATTGTTATCCCCTACGGTTTGCTGATTAAGTTGCAGGATTTTTTCGTCCAGCGTCATTCGCTTAAGCAGATCTTCTACCCGGCTTTCAACCAGAGCCTTTTTATCTTTATAAACCGGTACAGGAGCCTTACTTGCAAACACCTGCTGGCCCAGCATTAGCATGGTTAGTAAACTAAAATATTTCATGCGATAAATATAAAGCATGGTGTAATATCTACAACAATTAATTGCAGTTTATAGTACTGCGCATTTAACCCGCTGAAAGTCGGTAGGATTATAACCTTCGAAATGCTTAAAAAAGCGACTAAAGTGTGAACTGGTGTCAAAGTTCAAGCGTTCGGCTATCTCTTTAATACTCATTTCGGTTGCGCACAACAGATATTTGGCCTCCTGGTATACACGCTGATGAATAATTTGCAAAGCTGTTAATCCGCTTTCGTGTTTTACTACTTCGCTCAAATGCTTTGCGGTAACAAATAATAAATCTGCATACTCTTGCACCGTGCGCAGCTGTGCAAAACGTTGCTCCACCAGTTTCTTAAAATGGTTTACCAATTGCTGCGGGCGATTAGGGTGGCCAACTGGTTTCAAAGATGAGTTTGGGTTGCCGACTATTCGGTTGGCCTCAAAAAGCAATTCGAAAAACATAAGCTTCAACATTTGCCTGTGAAAAGGTTTTTGACTGTGAAACTCACGGTTCAATTTTTCGAACAAAGCTCTAATTGTATCAACGTTGTTGTTTTGTACCATACAGATCGGCGCTCCGTCTGTTTGGTGATCGATCAGGTTGTTAACTACAGCTTCTTGCACCATACCATCAGCCAGAAAATCTTTCTTGAAATGAATAATATATAACTCGAGATCATCTGATGCCTGGTGCCATGAATTAAGCGATTGTGGGGTGGTTAAATGCAATGTATTTTCGGCAACCTCGAAACGAAATTGATTAACTGTACGGATGGCCCTACCACCAATACAAAATGCAAGTGTATAATAATCTGCTTTGAAAGGAAGACTATCTACCGTAACGCCCGTGTGGTGCCATATTTCAAAGTTACCCCCGGTTACAATTCCATCTTGAAAAGCTGAAAACTTATGTTGGTTAACGTCATTAGAATTTTTTGTAGTCGTATTATTTAGATCTGAAGTAGCAATTTGTTCCATTTATTAGTTGGGGTTGACTGCTGCAAAAGAACTAATCAATTGATTAAAAACTGTCACAATAGTGTACAAGACACACGCTGTATATCAACCCAAAGTCATAACATTAAGTTAACATTACAACTGGGTATAAAACAAACAGCCTGCCCGTTTAGGGGCAGGCTGTTAACCATCATCACTAAGCATTAAGATGATTTATTATAAACCAAAAGCGTAGGCTACACGCAAACCGAAAAAGTTATTGGTGTTGCCGTTAGTTACAAATTTGGTGTTACTTTCGAAACGTACACCTGCATCAAGGTAGTTTTTGCCACCTAGTGAAATCAGGTAACCAACTTGTGGTGCATATACAAACGCTGCTGATTTATCTGCGCCTATGTCGCTTTTGTTAGCTATGAAAGATGCCCCAGCTTCGCCTTGCAAATAAAAATTATGCACAGGGAAGTATTTCAAACCAGCTTTTACCGGTATCAATTGCAGGTCTTTATTGTCAACCCCTGGCAGGTTACTGTCTTTCGCAAAATAGTTGCTATAACCGGCATTGACGGTAACAAACAGCTGGTCTTTAATTACCGGAAAATCTGCCTGGATAGAACCGCCGATACTCCAATTGTAGCCATCGTGCAAACTACCTACTGGTAAAGTAGCATCGGGCCCAATGCTTAAACGAATACCAGAACCTGTTGTGGTTGCTTTAGTAATAGTTTCCTGAGCTTTAGTAGTTAAAGTAAATATAGTTGATAATGCAAGTGTTAATACACCTAGTATAATTGAAGTTTTCATGTTGTTATTATTATTATTGATGTAATGTTTTTTCATGTAGATGTTATCTGTAAATCTGGTAGTAAATTTCAAAGGCTTGCTGGTACCAGTGCAGCAATCTACCCTTTAATGCTTCGTGATGATCTTGTGTCTTCATTGCTTTTCTAATTGTTAAGACAGGTCAAAGGTATGCTGACCTGCAAGGCGCATCAATTCCAAAACTTCGGCGTATAGAACCAATTTTTCCGTTTCTCTAAATGGCTTTAAGAGATCATAAACGGACTTTTTAAGAGATGAAGCAGTGCTTGTTACAGATAAATAACTACTGATGAATGAGATAAGATCTCACATGAAATTGCGATGACGAAAATGCAGTTATCCTTGCATTGGTTATTATTTTGCGATTGCACCAGCGCATTTGGGGCAGGTACCATTAGCGTATAAAGTAAAACCTTCCATTTTAAAACCGTCGGGGAGTTTTAGAGGTGGGAGATTTAAATCATCCAGGCAATACACATTTTTGCATATAGTGCAGTTAAAATGTAAATGCTCATCGTGATGGTGGTGTTCTTCGCAATTGGAGTGGCACATGGCGTAGTTTGCCGTGCCATTAAGGTCGAATACCTTGTGGATGATACCTTTTTTTTCGAAAGCGTTAAGGATACGGTATAAAGTTACCCTGTCGATATCGCTCATTACGCTTTCGAGATCGGGCTGTGAAGTGGCCGTATTTTTAGATGCCATCATAGATAAAACCTTAAGCCTCGGCCCGGTTTTCTTTAGATGGTGCTTATCTAACAGCTCTTCAAAATTGTGTTTACTCACCACGCTTTCCATTTAAACTTTATAGCATGCAAATCTAGTAAGAACCTCCGAATTTGGCAATCATTATAAAAGCGGCTCCGCTTAACAGGAACGCGCAAATAAATCAAAACCATACTAAACAACCCTTGAACTAATTAGAAATCGGCCTCAATTAAATCTTTATTAATAGATGCACCTGCCATCATTCCTCCACTAACAGCTGACGCAACCGAACGTAATGGACTAGTGCAATCACCCGCGGCGTACACTCCAGGGACGCTTGTAAGATGAAAACCATCTATTTTGATTAGCTCCATATTAGTAAACTCGCAACCTAATTGCACAGGGATGTGGCAATGCTGATTAAAAGGCAATCGTGTATATATGGCTTTAACTTCAACGGATTGATCGTTGATAAATTTTAGCGCCTCAATGTGCCCGTTTTGATGTACTATTTCTTTCACTTCATGTTCAACAACATTTACTTTCTTTGATTTGAGCTTATATCGTTGCTCATCGGTAAGTGATGATTTGCCGTTGGTGAATAAGGTAAGCTGATCTGTCCAATTACTAATCAATTTAACAAACTCGAAGCCCATATCACCGTTGCCCAAAATACCCGTGGGCTGATTACGCACCTCGTACCCGTGGCAGTATGGACAATGCAATATGGAAATGCCCCAGCATTTAGCAAAACCTGTAATAGCCGGCATCATATCCTTTACGCCTGACGAAAACAGCAATTTACGCGTGATAAAATGTTTGCCCGAAAGTGTACCTACCTCAAACCCGTTATTATAAGGCATGCTGTAAACTGCTTTATCCTTATAAAAGCTAATATTGGTGTACAACTTCAGATTCTCCATCGCCCCTAAAGATATTGCAGCAGGGCTTTCGCCATCGTGTGTCAAAAAATTATGCGAATGCGGCGTCTGCCTGTTGCAAGGCTCACCACTATCTATCACTAAAACCGAACGCAGCGCCCGTGCGAGAGTCATGGCTGCTTGCATACCAGCATAACTCCCGCCTATAATTATTACATCAAAACTTGCTTTCTCTATCATTTGAATCCATTTATTCACGGAAGTTTTGTGAACCGCCTTGCTTGCAAAAGTAAATAATAAAATACAAATGCAACTATATTGCAATTAAAATTATCTTTGCACCATGTTTTTCAAACACCGTCATAATAAAATGGATAAATTAGGCATGGGGGTTTCCATTGCCTGTGCTATTCACTGCGCTTTATTACCTGTAATTATAACTACCCTCCCTTTGTTGGGTATTGGCTTTCTGGCAAACAGCTATTTTGAGACAAGCATCATTATAACATCGCTGATTATCGGCTACGCTTCACTAACCAAATCGTTTTGCAAGCATAACCGCACTACTCCGCTTGTTATTATTACTATAGGCTTCGGAATCATATTTATTGGAAAGTTTTTGGCAGATCATAGCCAGGAGTGGTTATTTCTGGCATTGGGTGGTTTGATTATAGCATCGGCGCATTATTATAACTCCAGATTATATTCCCGCCATTGTCAACAAAGTTAATGAGCGTTTTTGTGGCTTAAAACGTACAGATAAGCCTTCAAAATCAGTGCGAGATTGCGTATTATGCGAATATTTGCTAAAAACATCTGCTATGAACAAAACCACTTATTTATTATTACGACTGGCGATAGGCACCAGTATGTTTGCACATGGCCTTGTCCGCTTACCCAAACTTCATGGCTTTAGCAATTGGATGTTGGGTAGCTTTTCAAAATCGATGATTCCGTTATTGCTCGTAAGGCCTTTCAGCTATGCATTACCAATTGCAGAATTCACCATTGGCCTATTGATTTTGATTGGTTTGTTTACCCGTCAGGCGTTATTTGCAGGTGGCGTGGTTATGATCCTTTTATTATTTGGCACCTGCATGATCGAAAACTGGAATGCTATTAATACGCAACTGATCCATATCGCATTTTTCGCAGTATTAATTCAATGGATTAACTACAATACGTTTGCTGTTGAGAATAAAATAAAAAATACTCATTAAACAAGAAAGCCCCCGATAACTCGGGGGCTTTCTTGAGGTAGAAAAACAAATATTATTTCTCTTTATTTTTCAATTCTGTTACACCCTGACGGATCTCTTGAGCCAGGTTTTTTACTTTTTGGAAACCAGTTCTAACACGAGTACCAGCTGCCTTGTTTCCTTTGCTGTAAAAGCTTTCTGCATCTGCTTCTATCGAAGCGACCAGTTCCTTTAATTCATTAAATTTGTCCATCTATATAAGTGATTTGAGTTTCAAACATAATTAAATTGATAATGTTTGCAACAAATAAATTCATAAATAGTGCTTTTTTAAGCGTTTTTGAAATTTTTTTGCTTCAAAAGGTGACGAAAAACCTAACAGTTTTTCTCCCGCACTTAATAAATAGAACGCTATTGAGAACGCTCGGCAACCACATTAGTATGCTGCTTCAGTCCTAATGACGACTTCCTGATTATCAATTCGGGCTCCAAAATTATCTGTTGTTTGTAGTCGGGTGATTCTTCATTATTAATCCTTTTAAATAGGATTTCAACCAAGTTTTCGGATAGTTTTTTTACTGGTTGAGATATAGCCGTAACAGGCGGATTAAATACTTTAAAGAACGGGTGATCATCAAAACTTACTACGCCAATATCCTCTGCTATTTTCAACTGCAGTTGCTCCAATGCTTCAAATCCGCGCAGGGTTAAATAATTTGTGGCAAACATCACGGCATCAATCTGTTTGTAATAAGTTAAAAAGGTACAGATCTGCGTCACTACATTTTCGGGTTCTTCTTCGAAGTTCAGTTTCTGTATGTGCTCGTTTAAATTTGCTTCTTTGATTATCTCTTTATAACCGGTTAAGCGGTCGGCCATTTGTGTCTGGGGAGAGTCGAGGGTAATGAAAGCAATATTTTTGTACCCTTGTTGTATAAGGTGGGCTATAGCCAGCTTTACGCCCTTGTTATTATCTATAATTACATGATCAGTATAAATGCCCGGCAAATACCTATCAAACATTATAACAGGCGATTTTTCGAGCAACAATGACTTAATGTCGTTTTCGATACCTGAAGGGGGAGTAATGATATAACCATCAACATTACGGCTTTTAAACATCTGTATTACTTCAGCAGTTTTGCGAGCGCTGTTGCCCGTACTGCAATAAATAATTTTATATCCGTTTCTATAAGCCTGCTCTTCTATTAACCGAGCTACTCCGGAGAAAAAGGCATCGGCAATATCCTCTACTATCAATGCAATAATTTTTGATTTACCTGTACGTAAACCCTGAGCCATAGCATTAGGATTATAGTTTCGCTCTTTAACAAATTCGAGCACGCGATCAGCCAGGGCATCGCTGATGCGCATTTCTTTGGCTTTACCGCTAAGTATAAATGATACCGTTGTAAGCGATATATTAAGCTCGCGGGCTACATCGCTCATTGATATTTTCTTTTTCATAAATGTGGAAATCCGGATAAGGTTTAGGTTATATGGTGAAACAAATATATAGTAAATACCAAGTTTTATACGCAATTGGCACGCACATGTTTGTAACCTATTGAGCTTGCTTCATATAAATTTTGCCCGACCGATAATATTTGTACTTTAGCCTTAAATGAGCCAATTAACCCCTTTTCATATTGCCGTACCAGTGTACGATTTATCAGAAGCTCGCACTTTTTACCGCGAAATATTAGGTTGCGCCGAAGGCCGCAGCAGCGAACAATGGGTTGATTTTAACCTTTACGGGCATCAGTTCGTGATCCATTTAAAACCACGACCAGCTGAACCGGTCGATCATCATTTCAACCCTGTTGACGGCCATGACGTACCTATTCCTCACTATGGTGTGGTTTTAACGTGGGAGGATTGGCATTTATTGGAAACCCGCTTAAGAGCCAATAATATTCAGTTTATTATAGAACCGGGGATACGCTTCATGGGAAAACCTGGCGAGCAGGCCACTATGTTCTTTTTGGATCCGTCGGGAAATGCCCTGGAGTTTAAAGCTTTTAAAGATATAGGGCAATTGTTCGCGGTTTAGTTTTACTGATAACCCATTGCCTGTAGGTTAAACAGCTCGGCATAACGTCCATTTTGAGCCAACAATTCTTCGTGAGGACCGATTTCGAGGATAGTACCTTTATCCAATACTAAAATCCGGTCGGCTAAACGTGCGGTAGAAAACCTGTGCGATATCAGCACCGCCGACTTACCTTTAGTTAATTCGGCAAAGCGTTGAAATACTTCATATTCGGCGCGGGCATCTAAGGCGGCGGTGGGCTCGTCGAGAATCAGCAATTGCGCATCTTTCATATAGGCACGGGCCAGAGCTACCTTTTGCCATTCGCCACCCGATAATTCGACACCCTCGTTGAAGCGTCGGCCAAGCCATTGGTCATATTGGTGAGGAAGTTTTTCGGCCAATGCATCCGCTAAACTTTCGTGTGCTGCTTTCTTGATGAGAGCTATATTTTCCAGCTCGTTGATATTGCCAACGGCTATATTTTGCGAAAGACTCATTTGATAACGGAGATAATCCTGAAAGATAACACCGGTATGGTGTCGCAGGTCCTCAATGGCATACTCGCGAATGTCTATTCCATCAAGCAATATCCGGCCTTCGGTTGGGTCATACAAACGGGCCAGCAGTTTTACCAGCGTAGTTTTACCTGCTCCATTCTCCCCTACCAGCGCCAATTTTTCGCCTGGAGCCAGCGTAAAGTTCAAATGCCTGTTTGCCCAACTTTCGGCATTGTGATATTTAAAGCCAACGTTTTCAAACGTGAAACCAAGCTTAATAGGATCTGGAAAAGGAACGGGCTTTTCTGCAATCTTTATTTTAGGCTTAATTTCGAAAAATTCGAGAAAGTCGTTCAAATAAATAGCGCCTTGTGAAACGGCTGTAAAACGGGTAAGGATGCCTTCCATCAAGCTCCGAAGCTGCCTGAATGATCCCGCAAGGAAGGTAAGATCACCCACCGACATATTGCCGTTTATAGTTCGGACGATAATAAATACGTAAGCTGCATAATAGCCTATGCTTCCTAACATTGAAAAAAAAGTACCCCAAACCGACCGGCTGACCGACAGCTTGCTGTTGTCTTTGTAGAATTTATCAGAAAGCTTAACAAAGCGGTTAATTACAAAATCGGCCAGGCCGAATGTTTTAATTTCCTTGGCGGTTTCGTCGCTGGCACCTAAATAGCGCAGGTAATCCAGTTCGCGGCGTTCGGGAGTTTGGCTGCGAGTTAACGCATAATTTTGATTATTAAAATGCGACTCGCCCAAAAAAGCCGGCAGAATCGCAATTAGCAGTAAAAGGATTAACCAAGGATTAAAGGCAAGCAATCCGGTGATCAAAAACGCCATCGAGATTATATCCTGTATCTGGCTCATTACCTGCGACAATAGAACCGCACGCCCCATAGTTTGCTGCCGCGCACGTTCCAGTTTATCGTAAAAAACGGAGTCTTCAAATTGGTCGAGATCGAGCGTGGTAGCGTGCCGCATAATGCGAATAGACGTGTAATTAGAAAACTGATCTCCCAGTAAACTATCTACCAGATTAATCATCCTGCTTAAGCCGTCGGTCAAAATTGCAAGGCCAAATTCTATGGCTACTAATTGCCAAACACGGGTATGGTCTGCTCCGCTGCTGTGGCGGTTAAGCAGCACTACTTCGTCAACAATCAGTTTGCCTACATACAATAAAGCCACCGGCATAGCCGAACGCACGATACGTAATGCAAAACTCAATGAGGTCTTCCAAGGGCTGCTTTGCCATACCAGTTTAAAAAATTGCGGCAGATTGCCTAAGGCGGAGAGTCGTTGTTTAAAAGAAAGTTCAGAGGTATTTATTCTATTTTTAGCCATTAATATTTTAAAGTTAGCGCTAAAATCAAATAAAGCCATCATTTGAATGTCGGATTCGCTTGATTCAAATAATCACTAACAAGAAATGCCGCACTTTAGGTGCGGCATTGGCATAAACATAGAAAGATTATAGAGCCTGGGGTTCTTTTATATTTTCGCGGGCTTGTTTAGCAGCGTCAACCATGTTTTTGAGGGCGGATAGCGTTTCGGGCCAATGGCGGGTTTTTAAGCCGCAGTCGGGGTTTACCCAAATGTTTTGGGCCGGTAGCAAAGCCGCCGCCTTTTCTAACAGGTTCACCATTTCATAAGTTGTTGGCACACGTGGGGAGTGGATGTCATAAACGCCCGGACCGATTTCGTTAGGATACTCAAAATCGGCAAAAGCATTCAGTAAATCCATTTGCGAACGAGAGGTCTCGATAGTGATCACATCAGCGTCCATGGCTGCGATATTTTCTATAATATCATTAAACTCGCTGTAGCACATGTGCGTATGGATCTGCGTTTCGTCTTTTACGCCGCTTGCCGAAATACGAAATGCTTTGATAGCCCAATCAAGATAAGCTGACCAGTTGGCCCTGCGCAATGGCAAACCTTCGCGAATAGCAGGTTCGTCTATCTGGATAATTCCAATACCAGCGTTTTCCAATGCAACAACCTCATCCCTTATTGCTAAGGCAATCTGATTAGCAGTAACAGACCTCGGCTGATCATCTCTAACAAAAGACCATTGCAAAATGGTGATCGGCCCGGTTAACATACCCTTCATGGGGCGATCGGTTTGCTGTTGGGCAAAATGGCTCCAACGTACAGTCATATCTTTCGGGCGACTAATATCTCCAAAAATTACAGGCGGCTTAACGCAGCGACTACCATAGCTTTGCACCCAACCATTTTTGGTGAAAAGGTAACCGTCTAATTGCTCGCCAAAGTATTCGACCATGTCGTTCCGCTCAAATTCGCCGTGCACTAACACGTCCAGCCCTATTTCTTCCTGTAAGCGAATTGCATCGATAGTTGCTTTTTCAATAGCAGCATCATATTGATCGGTAGTTAACTCACCCCTTTTTAACCTGGCACGTAGCTGGCGAATCTCGTCAGTTTGTGGAAACGAGCCAATGGTAGTTGTGGGGAACAAAGGAAGTTTAAACCGTTGTTGCTGCAATTGTTGCCTTAACGGAAAAGCACTTTTACGTGTCGAATCAGCATCTGTAATGGCAGCAACACGCTGCTTAACCAGGTCTTTATGAATCAACGGTGATTTTTTTCGACTCTGGATAGCACTCTGGTTTAAATGCAAAAGCTCGGTATTACCACTAAATATTTGGTATAAGGCATTTACTTCTTCCAACTTTTGCTTGGCAAATGCCATCCAGTTTTTGATCTCCGGATTGATCTGTGTTTCCTGATCCAGATCAAATGGTGTATGCAACAACGAGCACGAAGGAGAAATCATTATACGCTCTTCGCCCAACTTACTCACTGCATTATTTATCTGCAGCAACGATTTCATATAATCATTTTTCCATACATTACGGCCGTCAATTACACCCAATGAGAGGATCAGGTTATCAGGAATAAGTGACAATACTTCGTCCAATTGCTCGGGAGCGCGTACCAAATCAATGTGTAACGCTTCTACCGGTAGGTTAACGGCTAACTGGGTATTATCAAGCAGACCATCAAAATAAGTGGCTACTAAAATATTTACCCCTTTGCAGGCTTTGGCAATTTCCCCATAAGCATACTCAAATGCTTGTTTCTCCTTTTTGCCTAGGTCCAGGGCGAGGAAAGGCTCGTCCAACTGAATCCATTCGGCACCATAATTTTTTAGTCGTTTAATAATTTCTACATAAACGGGTACCAATTTTTTAATCAGATCGATTTTTTCAAAATCAGCTTCCTTTTCTTTACCCGCTAACAAATAGGATACCGGGCCTAACAATACTGGCTTGGCTGCTTTACCGCAAATTTGGCGGGCATGATTAAATTCTGAAAAAAGAGTTTCAGAGAAAATCCGGAACTGCTGATCGGCTGTAAATTCGGGCACGATGTAGTGATAATTGGTGTCGAACCACTTGGTCATTTCCATAGCGGTGATATCCAATCCATCTTTTTGATAGCCGCGGGCCATGGCAAAATACAGGTCCATCTCTTCGTTGCTGTTTACTTCGGTTAGTACCTGAGTGTAGCGGGATGGAATAGCACCTAACAACAGAGTCATGTCCAGCACCTGATCATAAAAGCTAAAATCGTTGCAGGGTACCAGATCTATACCGGTGTTTAGCTGTAATTGCCAGTTTTCTTCTTTAATTTTTCTGGCTGCCTGTTGCAGGTCCTTGCGGTTAATTTTACCTGCCCAATACTGCTCGCAGGCTTTTTTTAGTTGACGGTGGCTCCCCATACGTGGATAGCCGAGATTGTTTTTAAGCATACGCATAAAACTTTAGTTAAACATTAATGATTAGTTAATGCTCCTTACGTTTTCGGTATACTTTCGGAAATAGTGTAGCGCTAAGCAACAATCAAAAATATAGGCGCTGCCCATATTATTGGTCTGTTAATTCATCGACTACTGCTTCAATCGCGAAAGCATAGGTCTTTGATCAGCGTAGGCAAGTCTCCTGGCTTGTAACATCACCGCCATCCTTCTCATCCCAACTTAGCGAGACAATGGATATATAACAGGCGGTAACTTTTTGTGTTACTTACAGTTGCGCGACAGCCCGTGATTTGCACACGGTTCCTTCTTAGTTTCGGCATTAACCGAAAACCTCTGCTGCTGAAGATTTTTCTTTGTAAAGAACGTGATGCAAATGTAAGCTATTGCCCTTTAAAAAACATGAAGTTTATCAGTTCACTGATTTTAAGCAATACGACAGCACCAATTAATTACAACGAAAAACTTGACACTTTTTCATCAATTAAAATGAATAATAAAATCTATATTTGCTTTAACCCTGATTAATTGTTTTGTGCGGCTAAATCTATGGCTAACCGTATTTTTAATTTTTTATTGATCACCAGCTTATTTGCTGCCCCTTTAGCCAAGGCGCAAAGCAATGCCGTTTCCACCTCTCCTAAAAAAGACTCTGAAATAGAGAAATATAACAAACTCATTAGTTTTTATCGTTACGAAAATCCGGACTCTGCACTTGTATATGTTTATAAGGGGCTTGATCTGGCAAAACGCACCGGCGACGTTGCAGGTCATGCCATGATACTGAACCAGTTAGGCATGATCAATGATAACCGTGGACAGTTTAACGAATCGCAGAATAATTATCTCGACTCCTATAACCTCTATAAGTCTATCGGTAAAACCAAGGGTATGGCTACAGAAGTGGTCCGTCTTGGCGTGGTCGAACTGCGTAAAGGGAACTACGATAAAGCTATTGCCCGTTTTTTAAACGCCCTCCAGCTGAGCGAAAGCATCAAAGATCCGGCGGGCATAATGGAAGCCAACCTTACCCTTGGCGAAGGTTACATGGGACAGCATAATTACGATAAGGCACTTCACTATCTTAAAATAGCCGAAGGCATTAACGATACCTTACCGCTATCTAATCTTTCCCTCAATATATTTAATGATCTCGGTGTACTTTACCGTGAAACTGGTTTGCTGGAAGAAGCCAAAGAGTATTTGTTAAAGGGCATCTCGGTTAGTAATGTTCCGAAATACCAGGGACTAAACATTACGCTTACTAATACCCTCGCCACTGTTTATGCTAAAGAAGGGAATACCGAATATTCTATTAAACTGCAGAAAGAAGCGCTGAAAAAATCTATTGAAATTCATAACTACATCCGCCAGTTGCTTACTTTAAATGGCTTGGCTACCAGTTATGAAAATATCAATATTGATAGCAGCCTTAATTATCTGTACAAGGCTAAAACACTAGCCGAGGGCCGGCAAGGATATAAACAGGTAATAGAAGCGCTACAAAGCATATCAGAACTTTACACAAAAAAGGGAGATTATAAGGCTGCGCTCGACGCCAAAAACGAAGAATACGAACTGGCCGACAAATATTTCTATAAAGAAATGTCGAAACAGGTGAGCAACCTGCAAAACGATTATGAGTTAAGTAAATCGCGGGCTAAGGTGCAAGAACTGCGTTATATCAACAGCCATCAGGCGTTGGAGCGTAAGGTTATCATCGCCATAGCAATAGGTGCAATAATAATATTATTGGTTATTGGCTATTCTTATTATGGCAGCAGGAGGCTTAACAAAAAACTCCGTAATGCTAACACGGAGCTAGACGAATCAAACCAGTTAAAAGATAAATTATTCTCAATTTTGGGGCACGACTTACGCTCTCCGTTTGTATCGGTTATCAACCTGTTAGAGATGATAGATGACGAAGACCTGCCTGCAGATACACGTAAGGAAATGGTTTCGGAATTATCTATAACCAGCAAAGCAGCCCTCGAAACCCTTACCGGTTTGCTTAAATGGGGAGAAATGCAAATTAAAGGTATGCGTATTAACCGCCACGAATTTGCTGTGAAACCAGTTGTTGAGCGCGTAATATTGTTTTTAACAGGTGCCGCCAATTACAAACGCATTGAGATCAGAAATTTCATATCAGATGATCTGAACCTTATTGCGGATAAAGATCATGTTGAGTTTGTATTACGCAATCTCATATCAAACGCAGTGAAGTTTACCGGGGTAAATGGAAGGGTAACCGTTAAATCATTCTTTAATGAGCGTACCAACTTAGCTACTATAACCGTTGAAGACACGGGTGTGGGCATAGATAGCAACCGATTGAACAGCATCTTCAGCCTTAACAATATTAGTAGTAATGGTACTTATAACGAGAAAGGAACAAGTTTAGGCTTGTTGATGTCGAAAGAATTTATTGATGCTAACGAGGGTCAGATTGAAGTTCGAAGCACTCCTGGCGTTGGCTCGGCGTTTTCATTTACCCTGCAAGCCACTATTGGACATACGCCTACCCTCGCCAACAAAACCGAAAACTCTGTTGGTCAGGTATAATTTACAGGTATTTAATAATTGTTAACCACTACCATAGATTTAACGCGCCCAAGGGCAATTGCGTCTATGGCATCGATCTCCAATAACTCTGAAATCTGAAACAACCTTTCTAGCGAGATTTTAGAATAACCTAGTTCCATTTTACTGTAGCAATTTTGCGAAATCTGCAATTTATACGCCATGTAAAATTGGGTTAGGCTCTTGCTTTCCCTGCTCTTTCTAATATGGTCTGCAACCGCTTGACTATTGAACATAATAAATGCTGTATAAATGAACATACGCTGTATTCATTACGCCAGTTTTAAGTTTACTACTCCAAAAAGTATTAGCATTTTTTAAAAGAAGGGGGCATTTGAGACAAAAAATTGTATAGCTTTACTGAAACCAACATAACAACGTTATGATAAACTTAGGTATTTTACTTACCCGACAGTATAGGTTATTGAGCGTAGCCGCTATACTTGATGTGTTTCAAACGGTTAATAAGCTATCTGCCAGTAACGGTGCAGCGCCTCATTTTAACATCACCTTACTACGCGCCGGTGACGCCGTTACGCAGGCCAGCGACGCACTGATCAACGATCAGATTAAGGATATTCGCGATGTAGAGAAACAGAATCTCATTCTCATACCCGCATTTTCTACCGAAGAAGTTCAAAATGCCATTATGGAAAACAGGGATTATATTCCCTGGCTAACAGAGCAGTTTAAAACCGGTACTCATTTGGCAAGCTTTTGTACAGGTGCTTTTTTATTGGGCGCCACAGGATTATTGAATGGCAGGCCGGCTACAACTCATATAGACGCATGCGGGGCATTTGCTGCCGCGTTCCCAACCGTTAACCTGATGCCGTACCAGGTAGTTACCAGCGATAATGGTATCTATACCAGTGGAGGTTCAACTTCAAGCTTTCATTTAATGCTACATATCATCAAAAAATATTGTGGTAGCGAAATGGCTATTCGTACAGCAAAAATATTCGCCATTGATATGGATAGAAGCCAGCAGGCTTATTTCGGCACTTTTTTACCATCGCAAGATCATCACGACGAGCTTGTGGCCATGGCACAACAAAAAATTGAAGCCGCTTATCGCGATTCGGCAACTATTGAGGAGATGATAAAGGACGTGCCCGCTAGCAGACGTAACATGGTTCGGCGTTTTAAACAGGTAACCGGCTGCACCCCTATCGAATACCTGCAAAAATTGCGTGTTGAGGGTGCAAAAAAATTACTGGAACAAACCAACCAGCAAATGACCGAGGTTATGTTAAATTCCGGGTATAACGATCCAAAAGCATTTCGTAAGATATTTAAAAAAACCGTAGGCATGACACCGACAGGTTATCGTGAAAAGTTCCAGGTAAATTAATGGCCCGATTAGCCCGTTAATTTGACATGTTTAACCCTTGGTAACATACAGCATCTTAGCTAAATTGCTTCAGATAAATTCGATAACGTATGGAGCCATTAGCAATTGTAGATGACAATAAAGTACTTGATGTTCAACGTTCACTTATTGACAATTCGAAGTTTTACATGGTATGCTTAACCCATGCAGAATTTAAGGATGTAAACATGTCTAATTGTAAAATAACGGATGCTAATTTAAGTGATTTGGAAATAGAAGGTGCGCAATTGGGCGGAGCTTATATACACAACATCGGCATGCCTCCCGAATGTCACCCCATGTATGATGCAGATGCAAAGCAACGCCCCTTACGGTTTGAAAATTGCGAACTGTCTGGAAGTACGATAACCAATTGCAACCTTAGTGGCGTTGATATTTCCAACTGCAACATTTCGGGATTGAAAATCAACGGCATTTTGATCGAAGACCTGTTAAAGAAATAAGTAGTAGTGGATAACGGTTATAGTTTTGGCAATTGCAAAATCCAAATCCGAACAAACAACTACTATTATTAATTGCTACTATTTGCCTTCCTGCTGGCTACAATTCTTTGACGATGTTGTATCCCCCAGTCTTTAAGCTCTTTCATCACTTTATCGAGTGAGCGGCTATAAGGAGTTAGCTGATACGTAACTGTCACAGGTGTTGTCGAGTACACGGTGCGGATCACAAATTCATTCAGCTCCAGTTCCTTTAATTCTTTAGAGAGTATTTTAGGAGTGATATCGCCGAGCGAACGCTGGATATCTTTAAAGCGTAACGGCCCCTCCGATAGAGCGACGATAAGCGGTATCTTCCATTTTCCGTTCAGTACATACAAGGCATCTCTAACGCCTGTTATTGCGCCCCGGCATTCTGTAGAGTTGAACGCCGTACACTCAACAACTCCCTTTTCTTCCACTGCTGTTTCCATAACGTACAAATGTAATTACTATCCTAAAGGATACCGGTATCCTTTAGGATAGTAGTATCTTTTAGATAGTAAAGGTAACTATGTTTGCATCAATAACACACGCAAATAACATGAAATCCAACAAAATAATATACTGGATAAGTACGGCACTTGTGGCTTTAATGATGCTGTACTCGGCATCCGCCTATTTAACCCAACCTGCCATGAAGGCGGCTTTCCAACACCTCGGCTATCCCGATTACTTCCGTATAGAATTAGCGATCGGCAAAATAATTGGGGCCATACTTCTATTAGCCCCTGTTGCTGCAAGGGTAAAAGAATGGACATATGCAGGCTTCGCTATAACATTTATTTCGGCTGCTATTGCGCACACCGCATCTGGCGACCCTGTGGCAAACCGCATTATGCCAGTTGTATTTTTAATTCTGCTAGTTGTCTCTTACGGCGCTTATCATAAGCAACAGAAGGCAACCATTTTTATTTAAACATTTCTTTTAACCGAGGTATAAAACGCCTCAGAATATCGTCCGGAGCAGACATGTTAGCGGGGTTGGCTCCGCCATGCCCAAAAAATCAAGAAAATAATTAAACATCAATAATTTAAAAATCAATTAACATGAAAAAGATTCTTCATATCATTTCAAGTCCAAGAGGCGACGCTTCAATCAGTACCCAATTAGGTTATGCCATTGTCGAAAAGATAAAAGAGGCCAACCCGGGCAGTACAGTTAATGAAACAAACCTTGTTAAGAAACAACTTCCACACCTGGAAGAAGCACAGCTGGTGTCGTTTTTTACGCCCGCAGATACCCGCACAGCGGAACATTTAGAAGCCATCAAAAATTCTGACGATGCCATAAGCGACCTAATGGAGGCCGACATTATTGTTATCGATACACCACTTTATAATTTTGGTATACCGTCTGGACTAAAAGCCTGGGTTGACCATATTGCACGCGCCGGTGTAACATTTAGTTATGATGCAAACGGACCAAAAGGGTTAGTAGAGGGCAAAAAAGTGTATGTGGCATTAGCTTCGGGTGGTATTTACAGCGATGGCCCTATGCAGGGATACGACTTTGTTGCCCCCTATCTTAAAAGCGTGCTAGGCTTTCTGGGGATGAAAGACTTAACCGTTTTTCGGGCCGAGGGAACCTCTTATCCAGACCTTAAAAATCAAGCCTTACAGAAGGCCATCGACAGTGTAACATTATAATTACAAATAAAAAAAGAGCTGGCATTTGTTGTGGAGGCGCAACAGATGCCAGCTTACTTGCGTAAGAGGAATTGTTAGGTGCATTCAACCACACTTAACCAGCCTATGTCAACCGCTTTATCAATCAACACTACAGTACGCTTAATCGTCGCCTTGTGCCTGGTTTTAATGGTTACTATACCGTCGTGCAAGTTAGAAAGAATGGAAGGTGGTGACTATATCGATCCGGCAGATAAATCAATTCTTGCCTTTACTGTCCGAAAACCCGACAGTACTCCCTTTTCATCATCAGAAGTAAAATCTGTTATAGGTGGTGATACGATAACAATTTCTGTACCTGTTAAAACCAGCCTCGATAATTTAATACCCGATATTACCATCAGGGCTAAGAGTATTTCACCAGCAAGTGCCGAGCCACAGAATTTTACAAGCCCAGTTAATTACACCGTGCGTGCCGAAGATGGCAGTACCAAAACATACACCGTTGTTGTAAAGTCGGCTGCCTTACGAAGCATGGTATTTGCCGGAAGCAACAACAAATATTTTTATGCTGTAGACGCCGTGAATGGCTCATTAATATGGAAGTTTAACGCCAATAAAAACTTCTGTTACTCTAACCCTATATTGTACAACGATATTGTTTATGCAGCGGCCGACAATACCATGTATGCATTTGATGCCGCAAGCGGCGCGGTAAAGTGGAGCTACAACGCCGGTGATAAAATAAAGACTGCGGCGGCTTATGATAATGGCATTGTTTATTTCGGTAGTTATGATCACCACTTTGTGGGGCTTGATGCCAAAACCGGTAGCATAAAACTTAATGTAACCGAGCCAGATGAAATTAACACCACCGCTACTGTTGTCAACGGCAACGCCTATTTCAGCAGCGTTAACGGCAATGTTTATGTTGTTGATGTACATTTGGGTACTTCTAAAAAAATCTTTAAAACCGGTGGCGCAGTATTTGGATCAAGCCCTACGGTAGTAAACAGCACATTATACATCGGCAGCGACGATAGCAATATATATGCGATAAACGCTGCTAACGGACAACTAAAATGGAAGTTTGATACGGAGGGTATATCAGCCGGCTACACCCACCCCGCCGTGGCAAATAATGTAGCTTATTTCGGCACAGCGCAAAGCCTCACCGGCGATGATGCTGTGTTAGGAAGCCTTTATGCAGTTGATGCAAATACAGGCGCTATGTTATGGAAAAAATTAGATCATAAAGGCTTTTACAGTAGTCCGACTATTACGGGCAATACTTTATTTACAACTTGTTTCGACGGTAATATTTATGCACTTAACGCCAAAACGGGCGAAACACAGTGGAAGTCCCTAATATTCCCTAATAGTAATACGATGCCAACTGTGGCTGAGGGTATAGTATACGTTGGCGGCGGAACGGGTAATTTATACGCGATGGACGCTGCTACCGGTACTGTTAAATGGAAATTCCCGATGCCTGAAAATACATTTACATCAGCTCCCTGCGTTATCGGCAACAGCGGAACTATCTACAGCAGATAACCGGTTCCCATCCTCTCAAAATACAGGCCATTATTATGGTTTCCTAATTATTACCGTTCAGTCCATATCTGTGCCTTAACATTTCTGCAAAAACCTTAAGAAACCAAGAGCTACAAATCAATGTACGAAATCGTACGTAGAACCGTCCGTTTTCGTACACTTCCCATTTATAAATACTTATTAAACTCAATGCAGGCCATTTTTGCCACTGGCATTACCCTTGTTGTTGTTATGTGAACCATTACACTAACCTTTTAAACTACACTTTATGATCCCAAATTTCTTTAAGATCGCATGGCGTAATATCATTCGTCAAAAGGCATACACACTTATTAATATAATCGGTTTGGGATCGGGTGTTGCCGTTTGCCTTATCATTTTTGTATTGATACAATTCCACTTAAGCTTCGATTATTTTCATGAAAAAAAAGATAGGATATATCGTTTGCTTACCGAGTATCACCATGCCGATAGCAAGGATATATTCTATGGATCCGGCATTTCAGCAGCCATTCCACAAGGCTTGCATGTCGATATGCCGACACTGAAGGAAATAGCACCTATTTATAATAATTTCGACGATCAGATCCTGGTGCTCAACGCAGCCGGCGAAACCGAAAAGAAATTTAAAGAAACCAGTGGCGTGTTTGCTACCACACCCGCTTTCTTCAAAATCTTTGATTTTCCGCTACTTGCGGGCACTTCAGCATCTTTAAAAGACCCCAACAATGCCCTTATTACCAAAGAGACTGCCGAGAAGTACTTCGGTAATTGGAAAAATGCTATGGGCAAAACACTTAAATGGAATGATAAAGACGTAGTAAAAATAACCGGTGTGTTGGCTACAGTTCCTAAAAATACCGATTTTCAGTTAAAGCTAGTGATTGCCATGGGCACAGGCTTTACAGCAGGTTACGCAACTTCCAAAGATTGGAACAGTACCAACAACAGCTTTGGTTGTTACGTTTTGCTGCCGTCTAATGTATCGCAAGCTTATTTAACATCCCGCTTACGCGCGCTGGTTAAAAAGAACCATACCGACGGCATTACCGATAGCGAGATAGCCCAACCGCTAAAAGATGTTCATTTCGACGTGCAATCAGGCGATTATTCCAATAAATCTATAAGCCCGCAAATGATAAAAATGCTTTGGCTCATCGCATTGTTTATCCTCATTATAGCCTGCGTAAACTTCATTAACCTTGCAACCGCGCAGGCCGTAAATCGCGCTAAAGAAGTAGGCATACGTAAGGTGCTTGGCAGCAACCGTAGTCAGTTACAAATTCAGTTTTTAACCGAAACAATGGTAATTGTATTAGTATCGGTAATTGTTTCATTAGGTATTAGCGCAATTGCAATTCCGTTTATCGGCAAAGTATTGGAACTTCCGTTAACCGCAGGTTTACTATGGCAGGCAGACGTTGCTACATTTTTAATGGCAATGACAGTAGGTGTAACTTTAATAGCCGGCTTCTATCCTTCTATTGTATTGTCGGGCTTTAATCCTATTAATGCACTCAAAAGCAAGCTTGCCTTAAAAACCCCTAAAGGTATTTCGTTGCGGCGGGCCTTGGTGGTATTTCAGTTTATAGTTGCCCAGGGACTTATTATCTGCACACTCATTATTGTAAAGCAGATGCATTATTTTACCAACACTAGTATGGGCTTTGCCAAAAATGCGATTGTAAATATATCTGTACCGGGCGATAGCATCGGCATCAGCAAAATACCGTATCTGAAACAACGCCTCACGTCCCTCAAGGGAGTAGAGCAATTAAGCATCAGCTCCGATATCCCGGCAGGCGAAAATACGAACTGGGGAATGTTTTATTTTGATCACTCTGCAAAGCAAACGGACTTCTATTCGATCTTTAAATTAATTGATGACCAATATCTTAAAACTTATGATTTAAAACTGGTAGCAGGTCGGAACATACTGCCATCGGATACAATCAAGGAGTTTTTAGTAAACGAGGCTTTGGTACAAAAACTCGGCATCCGCAACCCACAAGATGCTTTGAATAAAGAAATGAGGCTGGGGCCGCGTAATAAAGGGGTGATAGTTGGCGTGCTTAAAAACTACCATAACCGCTCATTTAAAAACGAATACGCGCCTATGATGATGACCAGCATGGCCAAATGGTGTAGCCTTACAAACATCAAGTTAACCGCAAGTACTATTAACACAACACTGCCTGATATAGAAAAGATCTGGGCTGAGGTGTACCCCGATTATGCTTTCGACTATAAATTTATGGACGAACAAGTTGCCCAGTTTTACAAACAAGAGAACCAATTGGCCAGCATTTATACCTGGTTTGCAGGCGTAGCCATCTTACTAAGTTGTTTGGGTTTATATGGATTGGCTTCTTTTATGGCGGTGCAACGTATTAAGGAAGTGGGTATTCGCAAGGTATTAGGAGCCTCCGTATCAGGTATAGTTTACCTTTTCTCCAAAGAGTTTGTCGTATTGATTATTATCGGTTTTGTAATTGCATCGCCCATAACCTGGTACCTGATGAATAAATGGTTACAGGATTACACTTTCCGTATCCATATCCGTTGGGATACATTCGCGATGTCGGGCTTTATGGCTATTTCCATTGCACTGGCTACGGTTAGTTTTCAGCTTATAAAAGCCGCATTAACTAATCCGGTTAAAAGTTTAAGAAGCGAGTAGTGGGAGTAGCAGTACTATTAAAAACGGTTTAGCAGGATAATAAAAGTAACAAGTTTTAGTATTGAGCGTCAAAGATTTATGAAAGCAAATAATAAGCTATTAACTCTATTATTATGTTTGGCGGTAATACCAGGCATGGCGCAAATTGTCACCAAGGTTGATCTCCTGAAACTCTCTGATGAGCAGAAGATCAACATTTATAACCGCGGCGGCGGCGTGTTGAAAGGCAGCGAAGCTGTAATGCATTTAGACGAACGGCCAGACGATGGCGTAGCCTGGTTAACAGGTGAAAGTTTCACCAACGGCACTATCGAATTTGATATAAAGGGAAAGGATGTTTACCAGCAAAGTTTTTTAGGCATGGCTTTTCATGGGGTTAACGATAGTACTTTTAATCTGATCTACTTCCGCCCCTTTAATTTTAAAACAGATGATGCGGTACGCCGGTCGCACGCCGTACAGTATGTAAGTGCACCCAAATACGACTGGCCATTACTTCGCGAAAAGTTCCCTAATAAATATGAACAACCGATAGACCCTGCACCCGATCCGAATAACTGGTTCCACGCAAAAATAGTGGTACAGGGTGTAACAATCAGTGTTTACGTGAATCATAACAACAAGCCTGCATTAGTTGTGCAGCAATTGGCCAAATTAAACGGCGACAAAATAGGTTTTTGGGTAGGAAACGGATCTGGAGGCGAGTGGAAAAACCTTACAATAAGCAAGGATCAATGATTGAGGTTTTATAATAAAAGTTGATTAATTTAGTGTGAGGGACAGATGGGTGAGAGCATCTGTCCTTTTTTGTTTCTTCAACTATTCCTGGTGAAGGCTGATGGTATTACCATCCGGGTCTTTAACAGCTGCAAATCTGCCCCAAGGTGTTTGATCAATCTCGCCCACTTCTATCCCTTTTTCGTTGAGCATTTTAATTTCGCCTTCAATATCATCAGTTGATACCACCAGCCCTCGTATAGAACCGGCGGGCATACTATCGAACCAGGTAGTGAGGGTAATAGTTGTTTCGGCACCCGGTAACCCCAGTTGAACCCAATTTGACCCGCCACTAAATGTCGCTTCTATCAGCAATTGAAAACCTAATTGCATGTAAAATTCTTTGGCCCGGGTTTGGTCCGTTACCGGGATAGAAATGATGGTAATATTTTTCATCGTTTGGTTTATAATTGGTTTTGATATCTTATTTGAGGTCCTCGTCCATTTTGGAGTGTTTGTCCATGTCGGGCAAATTGAAACTAACAATTAATGAAACTACTGAGCAAGCTGTAATGTACCAAAAGAAGTAATTAGCATGCCCCGCCTGTTTAAAACTCAATGCAATGGATTCTGCAGTACCACCAAAAATTGCTACGGCCAGGGCATATGGAAAACTTACGCCCAACGAGCGCACATTGGCGGGGAAGAGTTCAGCTTTAATAATGGCGGATATAGAAGTACACAAACTAAGTATTACTAAAGCGATGGTTATCAGCAGCACCGCCGTCCAAAATTCATGAGTGTTACCCAATGCGGTTAAAATAGGATAAGTAGTTAACATGCTCACTGCCCCGTAAATGATCATCATACGCCTGCGGCCTACCTTGTCGCTTATCACGCCCGCAATTGGGTGGGCTATCATAAATACAAACAAAGCGATCATGGTAATGGAGGTCGATTCGTTTTTAGAAAAGCCCGCCGTATTTACCAAAAACTTCTGAATATAGGTTGTAAACGTATAAAAGGCAACCGTGGTACCAATGGTAAAGCCAATGATTAGCAACACTTCCTTTTTATATTTCAACAATTCAGAGACTGAGCCTTTGCGGCTTTCAGCTACCTTTTCGTGCTTAAAGGATTCTGTTTCGCTGAGGTTACGACGCAAATAGATAGCAGATACAGCAAGTACTGCCCCGATACCAAAAGGCACACGCCATCCCCAATCAGCCAATTGTTCTTTAGAAAGCAAAAATCGCTGTAATACCAACAAAATGGTCAGTGCGATTAACTGACCCAAACAGGAAGTAACATATTGAAAGCTCGAATAAAAGCCACGATGTTTTTTCGGGGCAATTTCGCTCAAATATGTCGCAGCCGTACCATATTCGCCACCAATACTTAAGCCCTGCAGCATACGGGCCAATACTAAAATAATCGGGGCAGCAATACCGATTTGTTTATAGCCTGGCACCAGCATAATCATTAACGAACCGCCACTCATCATTAATACTGATAAAGTTAGAGCTGCTTTCCGACCTTTACGATCGGCATAGGTACCCATCACCCAACCGCCGATAGGGCGCATTAAGAAGCCTATTGCAAATATGCCAGCAGTATTTAGGAGTTGCGCCGTTTCGTTGTCTTTCGGAAAAAATGCCGCACCGAAGTATAATGCAAATACGGAATAAGCATACCAATCGTACCACTCTACCAGATTGCCGACCGAGCCGCCTACAATACCTTTAATACGCGACCTTACCAATTGCGATCTACTGAGAGTGAGTTGTTGCTCCATGGCTAAAAATATCAATTTCCCTTTGAATATTTTAGCCTTGGCTATAAAGGTTTACCTGATATTTTTTCTGATCCGGCTTAACGATTGTGGTGTAATTCCCAAATAAGATGCAACATCTGTTAACGATACCCGCAAAGCAATTTCGGGCTGGCGCATCAGAAATAGTTTATATCGCTCGGTAGAATCATATCCTTGGTAGCCGTTCTTAATTTGAATCTTATCGAGCAGGGCTTGCTGGGTAATCTGGTCTATCAACTCTTTTAGATATGGCAATTGCTGATAAAGTTCGATCAATCTGGCTTTGGAGACAACCAATATCTCGCCATCGCAGGCCGCTTCTATCCCCTCTTCTGTAGATACCTCATTATTAAAACTATTGAGGATAGTGCAAAACTGGTTCTCTTTTAAAAAGAAATAAGTAACCTCGGCGCCCTTATCGTTGTGAATCATAATGCGCAGTACGCCATTACATATAAAGAACATCTCTTTACATACATGCCCCGAGGTAAATAATACATCTCCCTCTTTCACTGCACGCTGTTTAAATGCTTCTGAGATCAACGAAGCATCCTCTGCCGGAATATGCCTGAACAAACGCAGATAATTGATAAGCGGAGAATCCATCAACACAAATATCTAATAATTTACAAACAAAAAAACCGCTATGCGTGGTGCATGGCGGTCGATATCATATTACAGCCGACTTATACTTTACGGCGTTTCTTTTCTTTTAGGATCAGATTCAGCTCGCGGCTCATTTGACCGGATATTGCTGTATTCTCTTGCGCACGGCGGAACAGGTAAGGCAATACCGCTTTAACCGGTCCGTAAGGTACGTACTTGGCAATATTATAATCAGAGCTACCCAGATTAAAACTCAGGTTATCGCTCATGCCCAGTAATTGCGAAAAATAAATATGCGGATGATTATGAGGAATGCCTTTCTGTGTCATCAGATTGGTTAACACCAAACAACTGTCTTCATTATGAGTACCGGCAACAATGGCTATTTTCTCAACGTAATCTGTACAGAATTTTAAAGCTTCATTGTAGTCGTGGTCGGTCGCTTCTTTATTGGGTTGTATTGGTGATTGATAACCCATTTCGGCAGCACGTTTACGCTCCTTTTCCATATAAGCACCACGCACCAGTTTAGCGCCTAATATAAAGCCCTCTATTTTGGCAACCGCAAAATCATCTTTTAATGATTGCAGCTTATCGTGACGGTAAATTTGATAGGTATTGTAAACAATAGCCTTGTACTGGTTAAACTTACGCATCATATTCAGCGCAAGCATATCAATTGTTTTTTGGATCCAGCTTTCCTCGGCATCAATCATCACTGGTACGCCTGCGGTAAACGCCTTCTGACAAATAGCAAGCACGCGGTCCTGTACTTTTTGCCATTCCTGCTCTTCTTCAGCAGTAAGGATAGCGCCGGTATCCAACTTCTCTAATAGTCCAAAACGACCAACACCGGTTACTTTAAATACAGTAATTGGTACCGCTTTATCGCCAGTGGCGCGGTTAATGGTGCGGATAATTTCGTCGCGGGTTTCATCAAAAACATGCTCGTCTTCTTCGCCCTCAACAGAATAATCGAGAATAGTACCCACATGGCCCGAATCCAGATTTTTAATTACCGCGTCGCATTCTGCAATGGTTTCGCCACCGCAAAATTGTTTAAAAATAGTAGACTTAATGATGCCTGTTATTGGCAAGCCTATCTTCATGGCAAAATTGGTCATTGGCGGGCCAACTTTAACTAAAGTATTATTATTGATGGCCTTAAACAGCCAGAACGCACGATCGAGACTACCGTTTGACAAATGTTTAAACGCTATCTCAGTATTTTCGAAAGAAAGATTTTTGTTTTTGGTAGCAACCGCACTATCATTATTCACCATGGTGCAAAGTTAGAAAATTGCCATAATTTATAAGTCATTCTCCTGTTAATAGTTTAATTTTGCGCACGATGATAAAGTTTGAACTCGAAGGAGATTATATCCCATTAATACAACTGCTTAAAGCAACCAACCTGGTGCAAACCGGCGGCGAAGCACAAATTGTAGTTTCTGAAGGCGAAGTTAAATACAATGGCGAAGTAGACTTTCGCAAACGCCTGAAGGTTAAAAAAGGTGATATTGTTGAATTCAGAGGCCAGAAGATCACGGTAATTTAATTATGGAAAGCACTTTACAAAGCACAATAGAAAGCATAGGTTACAATGTTTACCTGCAAGACAGCCTTAACGAGCTGGCCAATTTTGTAGAAACGGGTAACTATTCGAAATTCTTTATCCTTACCGACGAGTTTACAAGCGTGCATTGCCTGCCGCTTGTGGAAGAGAAATTTGCAGGTAAAACTTACGACCTGATAGAGATTAACGCCGGTGAAGAGAACAAGAATATTGACTTCTGTATAGGCGTTTGGAAAATGCTGATTGACTTTGGTGCCGACCGTCGCAGCCTGCTCATTAACTTAGGTGGCGGTGTGATTACCGATTTGGGTGGTTTTGCGGCATCTACCTTTAAACGCGGTATCGATTTTGTAAACGTACCTACTACTCTGCTTTCGCAGGTTGATGCTTCTGTTGGCGGCAAAACCGGTATCGATATGGATAGCATTAAAAACATCATCGGTACATTTACGCAGCCTAAGGCTGTATTTATAGATCAGGCTTTCTTAAAAACACTTCCGCCACGCGAAATCTTATCTGGTTTGGCCGAAATGCTTAAACACGGTTTAATTGTGGATGCAGCTTATTGGGAAGCGTTAAAAAACAGCGACCTGTCTATCCCATCAATCGAACTTATCGGCCAATCTGTAGTGATTAAAAACCGTATTGTTATTTCAGATCCTACGGAGAAAAGCCATCGCAAGGCGCTTAATTTCGGGCATACTGTTGGGCATGCTGTTGAAACCTACTCACTTGACAACGACAAAGACCACCTGACCCATGGTGAAGCCATTGCTATTGGTATGATATGCGAATCGTGGCTGTCCGTAAAAAAAACGGGCTTAAGCGAGGCCGAGGTTAATGATATTGTGAAAGTATTAACCCGCCTATATCCAAAATATCAGCTGCCGGAATCGAACTTCGACGCCATGATTGAATTGATGAAAAAGGACAAGAAGAACGAGGGCAATACTATTAACTGTACATTGCTGAAATCTATTGGCACTTATGCCATTAACCAGATCTGTACGGAAGACGAGTTGCGCGAAAGTTTGAAATACTACGCTTCGTTATAAAGCGTTAATAAACACAACTTTCTTTATTTAGTTATTATTAGTATGATTCCCCTTAGTGCTAAAAATGATGCCGTGGTGGTACTGGTAGCCCTGTTGGTTACTTTAACCACCACCGAAATGTGGCTCAGCTACCGCGAAAATCGCAAGTATTATGAGAAGCGTGATACCCTGACCAACATTTGCCTCACTACGATAACTTTCTTTATTAATCTTGCCGTTAAGGGATCTACGTTTTTTATATTTCAATACTTTTATCAGTTCCGTTGGCTTGAGATCCGTAATGTTTTTTGGTATTGGCTGGTGCTTATCGTAACCCAGGATTTTTTATACTGGGTACTGCATTATACCGGGCATTACTGCCGCTTCTTTTGGGCAATGCACGTAACGCACCATTCATCGGAGCATTTTAATTATAGCACGGGCTTTCGCTCAACGGTGTTCGAGCCCTTATACCGGGTTTTCTTTTATCTGCCGCTGGCTTTAATGGGGTTTGCACCGATGGACATTTTATATGCTTACCTGCTAACTCAATTATACGGTAACTTGGTACACACTCAATTTGAGATTAAACTCCCAAAATGGTATGGTTGGATTTTCGTGACGCCATCTCATCACCGAGTGCACCATGCCTCTAATATACCCTATCTGGATAAAAACATGGCGATGATGCTCATTATCTGGGACCGCCTTTTCGGCACATATCAGGACGAAAACCTGCCAGAGCCCATCAGATACGGCCTTACCCACCAACTCGAAGACACCAGCGTAACCAACACCATCTTCCACGAATGGAAAGCGCTATATCGCGATGTAAAAACAGCCCCCGGTGTTAAAAATAAACTAGGCTATATTTTTAATCCACCCGGCTGGAGCCACGACGGCAGTACCCAAACTGCAAGAGTTTTGCAAAGGGAGTATGAGGAGAAGGCAGCGTAGGCCGAAATAAAATTCTGTTTACCCTCCATATTTTCAAAAAATAAAAATTTTCTATTGACAATTTAATTTTTAACAGTACATTTACCACCGTAATAACAGACATGAAATACACAGGCGCATATTATTTTGGTTTCTACTTTTACTTTAGCAGTAAGAGCCGGGACTGATATATGCCATAACAAGACATAAAAACATCAGAGAAAAGTCCCGGCCCAACAGCCGGGACTTTTTTGCTTTAACACATTATGGAACAACAAAAACCACGGGTAGCAATTCAAGGAATCAGGGCTTCTTTTCACGAAGAAGCGGCCTTTAAATTCTTTGGCGATAACATTACAACCATCGAATGTAACTCGTTTAAACAAACATTCGACAAGTTGCAGGCCCGCGAGGCCGACTACGTAGTAATGGCTATCGAAAACAGCATTGCAGGCAGCATTTTGCCAAATTACTCGCTGTTGTTGAGCTATAATTTCCCGGTGGTTGGCGAAGTTTATTTGCCTATCCAATTACACTTAATGGGTTTACCAGGCGTTAAATTTGAGGAGGTTAAAACTGCCATGTCGCATCCCATTGCCATCCGCCAGTGCGATGATTTTTTTAACGAGCATCCACAATTGAAGGTAGTTGAAAGCAGCGACACCGCAGCCTGTGCAAAACGCATCCGTGAAGAACAGTTGACCGACACTGTTGCCATTGCTAACTCGCTGGCTGCTAAACTATATGATCTGGAAATATTGGAGCGCCGTATCGAATCGAACAAAAAGAATTTCACCCGTTTTCTGATCCTCACCCATCAGGAAAATGCTAAAAATATTACCGCTAATAAAGCATCGCTTTGTTTCCAGGTAAGTAACGAGGTTGGTTCGCTTGCCAAAGTGTTAAATACCCTTGCCGAACAAAATGTGAACATGAGCAAGATTCAGTCGATGCCCGTTTTAGGCAAACGTAATGAGTACAATTTTTATGTAGACGTGGAGTGGGAAGACAACAAAGCTTACGACACCGCCATTCGCCAGGTATTAAAATATACACACAATTTTAACATACTAGGCGAATATAAAAGGTACGTAGAGGAGTAAATTTGTGTTTTGTTCATGGATCATAGTTGATGGTTCATAGCCGGAAAAAAATAAGTAAACAAAAAATTAAAGAATATATAATTAACTCCATGGGTTCTATGAACTATCAACTATGACCCATGAACTAATAAAAAAAGTATGAAAATCGATCTGAAAATACAGCCATTAAGCACCTGGATTAAACCGGCTAACGAAAACCAACCGCTTTTAATTGCAGGCCCTTGCAGTGCCGAAACTGAAGAACAGTTAGTAGCAACTGCCCAACTTTTAGCAAAAACAGGTAAACTGAGCGCACTGCGTGCAGGTATCTGGAAACCACGTACCCGCCCGGGAGAGTTTGAAGGTATCGGCAGCATTGGTTTAGAGTGGTTAAATACTGCTAAGCAAGAAACCGGCTTACCAACCGCTGTTGAGGTTGCAACTGCAAAGCACGTTGAAGAGGCTTTAAAAGCTGGTGTGGATATCCTTTGGGTAGGTGCACGTTCAACTGCTAACCCTTTCACCGTGCAGGAAATTGCTGACGCTTTAAAAGGTGTTGACGTACCGGTAATGGTTAAAAACCCGGTTAACCCTGATTTAACTTTGTGGATTGGTGCTTTAGAGCGTATCAACAACGCAGGTATTACTAAACTGGCTGCTATTCACCGTGGGTTTTCATCTTACGAGAAATCTGCTTTCCGTAATGAACCGATGTGGGATATGGCCATTAACTTGAAAACACATGCGCCAGATCTTCCGATTATTAACGACCCAAGCCACATTACCGGCAACCGCGACCTGATCCCTTACATTGCTCAAAAAGCTTTGGATATGGACATGCAAGGTTTAATGATCGAATCGCACATCGACCCTTCTGTTGCCTGGACCGATGCTAAACAACAAGTTACGCCTAAAGCATTAGCTGAATTAGTTGATAACCTTACTTTACGTAAACCGGAGGTTAAGAGCGCAGAAATTAAAGATGCTTTAGCCGATCTGCGTAGCCAGATTGACAAAATCGACGACTTAGTGATCCAAAAACTAGCTGAGCGTATGCAGATTGTTGAAAAGATCGGTAACTACAAAAAAGATAACGGCATCACCATTTTACAGGTTAACCGTTGGGACGAGATCTTGAAAAAAGGTGTTCAATACGGTAAAGCTTTAAAATTAGATAACGACTTTACTGAGAAATTATTAGAACTGATCCACAGCGAATCAATCCGCAAACAAACTGAGATCATGAACAGTGGCACTACTGTTAAAGAAAATTTAACTCACGCATAATTGCTGATGAAACAAAACATCATACTGCGTAAAAACAGTAAAAACGTAAATGCTACTATACAACTTACAGGCTCGAAAAGCGAGTGCAACCGCGCACTCGTTATTGAGGCTCTGAGTGAAGGTCGTGTGAAGGTTACTAACGTTTCTGACGCGGCTGATGCTGTCTTGCTGGCTGGCATTCTGAGGTCCGAGTTGTCGGGGGTCGGAGGTCAGAACTCAGAACCCACAACTCAGAACTCGCAACTGACAACCGTTAACATCGGCCCTGCCGGTACGGCTATGCGTTTCCTGACTGCTTACTATGCAATTTCAGGAGAAGAAGTAATCCTAACCGGAAGCGAGCGGATGAAACAACGCCCTATCGGTATTTTGGTTGATGCTTTGTGTGCTTTGGGTGCTAACATTGATTATGAGGAACAGGATGGCTATCCTCCCCTAAATATCAAAGGTGGCTTTGAACAAAAAACTGATTTGATAAGCATTCAGGGCAATATCAGCAGTCAGTATATCACTGCTTTGTTATTAATCGCAGCCCGCTTACCCAACGGTTTAAAACTGCAGATTGAAGGCGAGCTGACTTCTCGCCCTTATGTAGAGATGACTTTGAGCATGTTACAACAAGCCGGCATCCAACACCAATGGGAAGATAACATTATCAGCATTGCACCACAGGAGTTTGCCGAAACCAGCATTTGGGTTGAACCAGACTGGAGCGCTGCATCGTACTGGTATGCCATTGCAGCCCTGAGCGATGAAGCCGAACTGTTTTTACCGGGTTTAACATCCTACAGTTTACAAGGCGACAGCGTTATAGGCGAAATTATGGCCAACTTTGGCATCACCTCGCAGTTTAAAGACGGTGGCGTGTATTTAAAAAAAGAGCCGAAACCAATTGTTCGTAAGGTTTTTGATATGATCAAATGCCCGGATCTGGCACAAACTGTTGTCGTGGTATGTGCAGCTTTAGGCCACGAAGCTACTTTCACTGGTCTGGAAACTTTAAAAATTAAAGAAACCGACCGTATTGCAGCATTACAAAATGAATTGGGCAAAATGGGTGTTAAACTGATCGAAAAAGGCCTGGTTTATAAACTGGATTGCCGCGAGAAGTTTATCCCGCAAAAAATGAAAATTGCTACTTACGAAGATCACCGCATGGCAATGGCCTTTGCACCACTGGCCCTTATAATTCCGGAACTGGAAGTTGAAGAGGCCCAGGTGGTAGAAAAATCGTACCCGGCATTTTGGACTGATTTGGAAAAAGCAGGGTTTGAAGTAGAAGCCCCCTAACCCCTTAAAGGGGGAACAATACGTTCTTAAACATCAAATAATTTTTGTCATTGCGAGGTACGAAGCAATCTAGTAGCTATGCAGATCGAATAGCCTACGACGAGATTGCCACGCTATCGCTCGCAATGACAAATTAAATAAATGCAAAGAGTATCCAAGAGCAATCTCAATACTCAAATCTAATATCTCACATCTAACAAAATGGCAGGCAATACCTTCGGGCAACTATTCAGGATAACAACTTTTGGCGAATCGCACGGCGAAGCGATTGGGGTAATTATAGATGGCTGCCCAGCGCAGTTGGATATCGATCTTGATTACATTCAGGGCGAATTGGACAAGCGTAAACCCGGTCAGTCTAAAATTACCACACAACGAAAAGAGGCCGATACCGTAAAAATCCTTTCGGGAGTTTTTGAAGGTAAAACTACGGGTACGCCGATAGCTATGATTATCCCGAATGAGGATCAGCGCTCGAAGGATTACAGTCATAACACCGATGTATTTCGTCCATCTCATGCCGATTATACTTACCATAGCAAATATGGTATCCGTGATCACCGCGGCGGCGGCCGTTCATCGGCTCGCGAAACTGCTGCACGGGTAGCAGCAGGCGCAGTTGCCAAACTGATGCTGAAAGCAAAAGGCATTGAGGTAATTGCCCACGTAAGCAGCGTTGGTAAAATTGATGCTCCTAATGTGGATATTAGCAATCCGCAGGCGTTTATTGAAGAACGGGAGAAAAATATAGTTCGTTGCGTTGATCCGGCTACGGCTGAAGAAATGATCGAAAAGATAGACAACATTCGTAAGCAAGGCGATACCATTGGCGGCAAAGTAACCTGCTTTATAACCAATTGCCCTGTTGGTTTAGGCGAACCTGTATTTGATAAACTGCATGCCGACTTAGGCAAGGCAATGTTGAGCATTAACGCTGTGCATGGCTTCGAATATGGTTCGGGTTTTGAAGGCAGCGAGATGCAGGGCTCGGACCACAACGATTTATTTGTAAACACCGGCGACCAAATCCGCACACTAACCAATTACTCGGGCGGTATTCAGGGCGGTATCAGCAATGGCATGCCTATCAATTTCAAGGTTGCATTTAAACCCGTAGCCACTATCATGACAAACCAGCAAACCGTTGATGCCAATGGCGATGCTGCCGAAATACAAGGCAAAGGTCGTCACGATCCTTGTGTTGTCCCACGCGCTGTACCTATTGTTGAAGCTATGGCGGCGTTAGTTATCGCAGATCATTATTTGCGCAACCAAACTGCGATTTTATGATACGATAATTTGAGGATTTGAAAATTTGAAGATGGGTTGTAACACTCAACCATATTTTCAGTCTTCAAATTATAAAGGTTTCAAACTTGTGATGACTTTGAATAGTCTTCAAGTCACCACATCTTCAAATCCTCAAATTAAAACATGACCTCTCCTATCCAACTCTACAAAAAAGCATACAGCGGGTTGTCCCGTAACTCGTGGTACCTTTCGCTGGTTGTTTTAATCAACCGCAGCGGTACTATGGTGCTGCCTTTCATGACTATTTATTGTACCCAGGCGTTACACTTTACCATAGTTCAGGCCGGTATTATTATGGGTTTGTTTGGGTTCGGCTCTATCACAGGTGCTTTTATAGGGGGTAAAATCACCGACAAGTATGGTTTCTATGACGTGCAGGTTGGATCACTGCTTAGCGCAGGTTTGTTGTTCATTTTTTTAGGCTATCAAACCAACTTTTATGCTATTTGCGGCTCGGTTTATATACTAAGCTTATGTAATGATGCCTTCCGACCGGCCAACTCAACTGCTATCGCAGCTTACAGCACTGCTGAAAACAAAACTCGTTCGTATTCTCTAAACAGACTGGCTGTAAACTTAGGCTGGTCGTTCGGCGGTGCGCTGGGTGGTTTTCTGGCGGCACATAACTATCATCTGCTGTTTTGGGTTGATGGTTGTACTAATCTTGCTTCGGCGTTATTGCTGCTAAAGATTATGCCGAGATCAAATTATAAGAAACCAGTAGAAACAGTACATCATGATGCCAAAACATCTCCTTATCGCGATGGTATCTACATGATCTTCATATTGCTTACCACCCTATTCGGCATGTGTTTCTTTCAAACCTTTACCATCCAACCTGTATTTTATAAAACACAATGGCATATTAACGAAAACGTAATTGGTAGCCTAATGGCCTTAAATGGCCTAATGGTAGCTTTTATAGAAATGGTGCTCATTAACAGCTTGGAGGGTAAGCGGCATGCATTACGTTATATATGCCTAGGGGTGATTTTAACAGGCGTTTCCCTAACATTCATGAACCTGTTGCCGCCGTCGGTTTTAGTAGCAACACTTGTTATCATCGTAATCTCATTCGGCGAAATGTTTGCCATGCCTTTTATGAACTCTTTTTGGATAGTGCGAACTAACGACAACAACCGCGGGCAATATGCTGCGCTTTATACCATGGCTTGGTCTACCGCACAAATATTGGCTCCCGTAATTGGTAGTCAGATCATTGCATTGTTTGGTTTCGGGGCGCTATGGTGGTCATTGTCTGCTGTATGCCTGGGTGCTGCTATTGGATTCTTTTTGCTGTACAAATTAAAATTTCAAGATCAGTTGGTTACCATTCAAAACAACTAAAAATAGCTACTTACTGTATTACGGTTGATTGGAGAATCAAAAAGAGTGATTTTCTTTTCTAAAAAATCGCAGCGCTTCGTCCCGTTCTTCGGGAGTATTGATGTTTCGGAATTCGCTTACATTCGGCGCGGTTAATAACTCAACATCCGTATTGATCAAAATTTTGCGTGGGCACGAATAGCCCTGCGCCAAAAACTGCAACATTACAGCATATGCCCGTGGCTCCCAAATAGTAATCAACGGCTCAGGAAACTTCCCCTCACTATCCCAAAAAGCGGTTGCCAGTTTTGATGGGTTACGGCGCTTAATCAATAGATTCAAAGTTTCTATTGTTAAATATGGCAGATCGCAAGCTACTGTTAGCCAGGCCACATTAGGGTCGGTTTGCATAGCCGACAATATTCCGCCTAGTGGCCCTAAACCTATAAAAGTATCTTCGATGGTATCATAAACAGTTTCAACATTGTCTGAGAGATATACCTTGCCACACAGTTCGCTCAGCATATCATACATGTAAGCACGCTGCGTTTTGCCATGGTAGGCAATACTCCCCTTATCGCCCTGCATGCGGGTGCTTTTACCACCTGCCAGAATTAAGCCGTTAACCGGGGTTACGTTTTCGCTCAAAAATATCTCCAGAAAAGCCATTATCCTGGCTTCATCATTCAAATTCAGTACGGGTATACTATTGATGTTCGGCAAATAATTCCTAATAAAATCGGGCACTTCGTAATCATCGCTTACTAAAATCAAAGCAACATCGGTAAGTTTTTCTAGTTTCTGATTTAAAGGTTTATCCGGGTGAATGATAACAATCTGTTTTCGGGCTTTGAAATGGTTGCTATTTATCAGTACCAGGTCCTGGTCGTTAAATAAGGCACGATTAGTAAAAGTATTAGTATCAGCTTTAAAGTCTACCCTTTTATAACTTATCTTATCAGTAAACTCCAATGCACACCCATCCATCGTGTCGTCAGATGTACGCCCGTCCTGATGGTCGGCATCCACATAAGCTATTTTCCACTTGCTACCCAATAGCTTTAGCCATCGACTGGTGCAATTACGTATCACACCGCATGGGGCACCTAAAATACCGAGTTCATTCCGGCCAAAGTCGCCCATATCTGGCCGCGCTAAAGCAGCATGTTTTCTATGTAACTTATCTTCCGCTGTAGTCACTTTTACCTCCTGTTTTTTGCATCAGTTTGGTTTCTTTAATTACAATATCATGCGAAAAGGCTTTGCACATGTCATAGATTGTTAAAGCAGCGATACTTGCTCCTGTAAGCGCTTCCATTTCTACCCCTGTTTTTGATGTAATAACTGCTATACATTCAACCACAACCTCTTGCTGGCTGTTAATGCCAATATCTATCTTAACGCTTTCCAGTGCAAGTGGATGGCACAGCGGTATCAAATCGGCGGTTTTCTTAGCCGCCATGGTGCCTGCAATAATCGCGGTCTGAAAAACGGGGCCCTTTTTAGTTTGGATATCGTTACCGTTTAGATGCTTAATTACCTCTTCGCCCAGCACTATAATGCTTTGGGCAATCGCCGTTCTCTTGGTCATCTGCTTATTGCTCACGTCAACCATAGTTGGGTAGTTGGTTTCAGTGTCAATGTGCGTAAAGCTGTTTGCGGTGTTGTTCATAACTAATCTGTTATAACAAAGCTATACATTACTTAGTTCAATAACTGCTAATTAATGTTTAAAATTGGCCTATAATATTAAAACAAAAAGTAAACCTTACGCTTATTTATATCTATATGGCATGATCTGAGCCGTGCGCATTTTTTTATATTAATATTAAGATAAATTAATTTTACAGTAACAGACGTTTATTTTTGATTAAACCCGCTTACTACTATATATTTACATTTTCATCTACCGATTGATAAATTCATGATACTAATAGTTGACGACAAGTCTGAGAATCTTATTGCGTTAAAAAAAATATTAGAAACGCATAATTTCAGCGTCGATACAGCCCTATCGGGAGAGGAAGCATTACGGAAAATACTTAAATACACCTATAAGCTCATTATTCTTGACGTTCAGATGCCCGGTATGGACGGCTTTGAAGTGGCCGAAGCTATCGTAGGTTACAGTAAAACAAAGGATATCCCTATTATATTTCTTTCTGCAGTTAAAATCAATAAACAATTTATCAGCAAAGGATATGCATCCGGCGGCCGCGATTATCTCGTGAAACCTATTGATCCGGATATCCTTGTGTTGAAGATCCGTACTTTTATTAAGCTTTATGAGCAAACCGACGAGCTAAATCGCATCCAAAGTGCCCTGCTCGAAGAAATTGAATACCGAAAAGAGGCTGAGAGCAAAAAAGATGAGTTTATCAGTATAGCCAGCCACGAACTGAATACCCCGCTAACTTCCGTTAAAGGCTACCTTCAATTGGCCGAAAAATCTTTTGAGAAAGACAACAAGGCGCATACCCGCATGTACCTCGATCGTACCAAAACCCAGCTTAATAAGCTTAATCAGTTGGTAGCAGACTTATTGAACACCTCCAAGATTATTTCCGGACAACTCGAATATCACTTTAAAGAGTTTGATTTTGAACCTTTTGTAGAGAACGCTATCGACATTATCCAGCAATCTTACCCCGGTAAACACATTATTAAAACCGGCTTGGCAGATGTTAAGGTTTATGGCGATCCGCTCAGATTAGAACAAGTTGTTTTAAACTACTTAACCAATGCCATTAAATATTCTCCGGATACCGACGAGGTTTTTGTAGATGTTGCTGCCTTGCCCGGTAACAGGGTTACTATGCGTGTGCGCGATAAAGGCATCGGCATACCGAAAGCGAAGCAGGAACAATTGTTTGATAAATTTTACCGGGTGGAAGAATCTTCAAACCGTTTCCAGGGCCTCGGAATGGGCTTATACATTTGCGCCGAAATTATTATAAGGCATGGCGGCACTTATGGTGTAGAAAGTGAAGAAGGCGAGGGATCTACCTTTTACTTTACAATACCAACGCAAAAGTTAAAACAGTAATAACCTAATAAAATATACTCAGTTAATAAATGAAGACTACTGTAACCCGTAATCTGCAAATTGGATTCGGACTTTCATTGCTGTTGCTAATCATCAGCTCTATTGTTTCGTACGTTAGCATCACCAACCTCCTCACCAGTTCTGATATGGTTGATCATAGCGGCCAGGTAATTCAATCGCTTGAAACCGTTATATCTACAATGAAAGATGCCGAAACCGGCCAACGCGGTTTTTTGTTAAGCGGCAGGGAAGAATTTTTGGCGCCATATAATGGTGCTTATGAAAAAGCCCTCCTGTACACCAATAAAGCACAGGATTTAACTGTAGACAATGCTAAGCAGCAGCAAAACATTGCAGCGGTTAAAAGCATTATGCTAAAAAGAATGACCATTCTTGAGCAGCTGATCAATAAAAAGCGCTCGGGAGGCGTTGTTACTGTTGATGATTTGCGGGCAGGAAAATCGAGCATGGACGCACTGCGTGTTGCAATTGCCAATATGGAGCACGACGAAAATGCCATGCTGATTGAACGCACCGCACGCTTGAAACAGTTTTCGACCTTTACCCCTATCATAATCATATTCGCGGCGATCATGTCTTTGGCTATCTCTATATTCTCCTACTTCAAGGTAACTTCCGATCTGGCCGAACGTAACCGTTTACAAAAAGCCCTCGAAGATAAAGACATAGAAACCTCGCATCGTATTGGCGTAATACAAGGCATTGCCGATAAAATTTCTAACGGCGAGTATGAGATTCGTGTTGATGATAAAGAAAAAGACACCTTAGGCAGTTTAGCAGGTTCGTTAAATAAAATGGCAGAGTCGCTTGATTTCTCCTTCGCTAAATTATCTGATAACGAATGGCTGCAAACTGGCATAGCACAACTTAACGATCGCATGGTTGGCGAAAAAGACGTAGTGGAGTTATCTAACGATATTTTAGACTTCGTTGCCGGATATACCAAAAGCCAGGTTGGTGCGCTTTACACACTTGAGGGCAAAGTATTACAATTACAAAGCGGTTTTGCGTTAAATTCAAATGTTGCAAAAATCATCCCGGCAGGCGACGGCATTTTAGGCCAGGTGGCTACTAGCGGCAAACAGATATTCTTGAATGATATTGATCCTGAGTATATTTCTGTGAGCCATGCCACTGGCAATATCAAGCCTAAAAACGTTCTGGCAGTACCAGTATTTCAAGACAATAAAGTGCGCGGCGTAATAGAACTGGCATCCATAAATAACTATACCGAACGCAAACTGGAGTTTTTACGTAATGTAGCCGGCAATATCGGTATTGCCATTACCAGTGCTCAAAACCGTAAAAAAATGCAGGAGTTACTAGAAGAAACTCAGGCACAATCGGAAGAATTACAAGCACAACACAGCGAACTCGAAAACCTTAATACAGAGTTAGAAGGCCATACACAACGCCTGCAAACTTCGGAAGAAGAGCTACGCGTACAACAGGAAGAATTGCAGCAAACCAACCAGGAGTTAGAAGAGCGCAACAAGATTATCAACGATCGCAACGCAGAAATACAGCGCAAAGCCGAAGAGTTGGAGCAAACCACGCGCTACAAATCTGAGTTTATGGCCAACATGTCGCACGAGTTGCGTACGCCGTTGAATTCAATCCTATTGCTGTCGAGATATTTGTCTGAGAACAACGAGGATAACCTAACAGACGAACAAACCGAATCTGCAAGAGTTATCCTAAACTCCGGCAACGGGTTATTAGATCTGATCGACGAATTGCTTGATTTATCCAAAATCGAAGCCGGCAAAATGGAACTCGAATACGAACAGATTTCGTTCGCAGGCATAGCAGCAGATATGCAATCGCTGTTTACTCCAATTGCAAAAGAAAAGAAAATCGATCTGGTTATCGACAATAAATTTAAACCGAATGAAGCACTGGAGACCGATAAAATGCGCTTGGAGCAGATTATCAAAAATCTGTTGAGCAACGCGCTTAAGTTTACCGCAAGCGGATCGGTTAAATTCAGTATCCAGCCGGCAAAAGATGATGCTTCGTTAATAGATTTTTCGGTGCAGGACACGGGAGTTGGTATCCCTAAGGATAAGCAGGAAATGGTTTTCGAAGCCTTTAAACAAGCCGATGGTTCTACTAAACGCAAATTCGGTGGCACCGGCTTAGGTTTATCTATCAGTCGTGAGCTGGCGCGTTTATTAGGCGGCGAAATTAAACTGATAAGTGAACCTGGAAAAGGCAGCAGCTTTACGGTAACTATTCCGAAGGTTAAACCGGCCACAGTACCGTTGCCTACACCCGTGCGTATTGAAACGCCTGCGGCAGCAGTGATAGAAGAATCTAAAACAGATGAGCGTATAAAACACTTATCGCCTGTAATACCTGGCGATATTGAAGACGACCGCGAAACGATAGTAAGCGGTGATAAGGTAATTTTAATTATCGAAGATGATACGGCATTTGCCAAAGCATTGCTCGGCTTTACACGTCAGCGCGGCTACAAAGGCGTTATTACCGTCCGCGGAGATCAAGGGGTAGAAATGGCTATGAAATATCGTCCATTGGCTATCTTGCTTGATTTACAGCTGCCTGTTATGGATGGTTGGGAAGTAATGGAGGAGCTAAAAAACAACCCTGTTACCAAGCCTATCCCAGTACACATCATGTCATCAATGGAGGCTAAGAAAGAAAGCCGCCTCCGCGGTGCGGTTGATTTCATCAACAAGCCTATTGCCATGGAGCAAATGAAACAGATGTTCCATAAACTGGAAGATGCCTTAAGCCGTAGTCCGAAAAAAGTATTGATTGTTGAAGAAAACCCTAAACACGCCAAAGCGCTGGCTTACTTTCTGGAAACATTCAATGTATCTTCGGCTGTATCAAGCAGCGTAACAGACGGCGTTAATACGCTTAAGAACAACGAGGTTGATTGCGTGATATTAGACATGGGCATTCCGGATAAAAATGCTTACGAAACCCTGGAAGTTGTTAAACAAAACCCGGGATTGGAGAACCTGCCAATTATCGTCTTCACCGGAAAAAATTTGTCATCAGCAGAAGAAAGTCGCATTAAGCAATATGCAGATTCGATAGTCGTAAAAACAGCTCACTCCTACCAACGCATACTGGATGAGGTGGCGCTATTCTTACACTTAATAGAAGAAAATACCAATGGCAAACCAGCCACACCACGGGTGTCGAATGGCCCCCTTAACGAGGTGCTAAAAGATAAAACAGTTTTAATTGCAGACGATGATGTGCGCAACATTTTCTCGCTGACCAAATCGCTTGAGAAGCATCAGATGAAGGTAATTTCTGCCATAGATGGTAAAGAAGCCCTACAGCAACTTCAACAGCACCCGGAGACTTCGATAGTGCTTATGGACATGATGATGCCGGAAATGGATGGTTATGAAAGCACTACCAAAATACGCCAAAACCCAAGATTTAAAAATCTGCCGGTTATAGCAGTTACTGCCAAGGCCATGATGGGCGATCGCGAGAAATGTATTCGAGCAGGTGCATCTGATTATATTTCGAAACCTGTGGATATTGATCAGTTGGTTTCATTACTACGTGTGTGGTTATACGATAAAAACATTTAAGATCCGATCCGTATGAGTACCCCTTTAAAGAAGATACTGATTGTTGACGACGATACTCGCAACATTTTTGCGCTGAGTTTAACGCTGCGTTCCAAGGGCTATACCTGCATTTCGGCAACAGATGCGTCACTGGCCATTAAATTATTGCAACAAGATAGCAGTATCGGTGTTGTATTGCTGGACATGATGATGCCCGAGATGGATGGATACGAAGCGATTGGGCGTATACGCGATATTGAGAACCTAAAAGAACTGCCCATTTTTGCCGTTACCGCACAAGCCATGCCCGGCGATAAGGAGAAATGCCTTGCAGCTGGTGCTAATGCCTACGTATCTAAACCTGTAAACGTTGACACATTAATTGATTTGCTGAATAAATATTTATGAAACTAAATGGATACCCCGGTCGGTGAGCAGGAGATAAAGTTATTACTTAATGATCTGTTAGAAATTTACGGTTACGACTTTACAGATTATGCTAAGGCGTCATTAAAACGAAGAATTAATCGCCTTTTTACGCTCGATCGGTTTCCGAGTTTCGCTGAGTTTAGGTACAAACTACGTACCGACGCCGATTATATGAAACGGTTTATCGAACAGATAACTGTAAATGTTACAGAGATGTTCCGCGATCCGTTGTTTTATCAAAATTTGCGCGAGCATGTTTTGCCGGTACTTGCTACCTACCCTTTTATCCGCATATGGCACGCAGGCTGCTCTACCGGCGAAGAGGTATACTCGATGGCTATTTTGCTAAAAGAAGCAAATTTACTACACAAATCATTACTTTACGCTACCGACCTTAACCCGCAGGTATTGCAAAAGGCATCAACAGGTATATTTCCGATGAGCCAGATGAAACAATACTCAGAGAATTATATAGCCAGCGGTGGGAAGGAAGATTTTTCCCGTTATTACACAGCCAGCTACAATGTGGTTAAATTTGATGAAGAACTAAGTCGTCGCATGGTTTTTTCGACACATAATTTAGTGTCAGAAAGCTCATTTAACCAGTTTCAATTAGTTATGTGCAGAAATGTGCTTATTTATTTTGAAAAAGATCTTCAAGGCAGGGTTTTTGCACTTTTTGATGATAGCCTGGAAAACCTGGGATTTTTGGCGCTTGGCAGTAAAGAAACTTTAAAGCTATCGCCCATTATTTCGAAGTACCGGCAGGAAGGTAAAGAAAAAATATGGCGCAAAATTCACTAAATGACGTTCAGAAAATTGTTGTTATCGGAGGCTCCGCAGGGAGTTTACACGTTATCCTGCATGTTTTAAATCATCTTAAAGCCGATCTGAATATCCCGGTGGTTATTGTTCTGCACCGTAAAAACGACTCGGATTCATCTCTCAGCCAATTAATGGCCCTGCGTACAGATTTGCCCGTAAAAGAAGTTGATGATAAAGAGGCCCTAATTCCAGGCCATGTGTATCTTGCCCCTGCAGACTACCATCTGTTGATAGAAACCAATAAGATTTTTTCACTGGACGATTCAGAGAAGATCAATTTCTCCCGCCCAAGTATTGATGTCACCTTTCAAACTGCGGCCGAGGCTTATGGTGCCGGCGTAACTGGTATTCTTTTATCTGGAGCCAACGCAGATGGAGTGGAAGGGCTCGAAGCTATTCACTCCGTTAAAGGTATTGTTGCCGTGCAAGATCCGTCAACCGCTCAGGTACCATATATGCCCCAGGCAGCTATTAACCATATGCAAATTGATAAGTTACTTAACGTTGATCAAATATCAGAATTGATCAACCAGTTATAAGTTACCCGCTTTTAAAATATTTACCGTAACCAACAGTTGCCCGGTGTGGCGCATAGTATGCTCTGCTGCGTGCACCAACAACCCCATTAAGGTGGATGGTAAATTTTTACGCCCAACTCCCCTGTAATCTTTCAACGCTTCTTCATTAACGCGCTCTAATTGGCGTAATGAAAGTTCTACAGCCAGGCTAAAAGTTCGTACCAGTTTAATGCTGGTTTCACCTGCTTGAGGCTGCCCTTCTGCGGTTAAATAGGTTAGCTGGTCATCTGTAAGGCTTTTATTATTGGCGTAGGTAAACATTCGGTCGAGTACACCGGTCATGTGGTGTAAATGGAAACCGGGCGATGCCATGCCAGCAACGGACTTCCACAACAGCGCATCGGGGAAGCCTTGCATCATTGTCTCCACTTCGTCGCGGGCCTGCATTAATGCAAAAGCAACCGGCTGTACCAGGGCGGGCAAATCATCGAGTGGGCCTCGTAACCAAACTTCGGGTAATTTATCTACGCTCATACCTACAAATGTAATACTGTTGCTTGTTCATTATCAACATTAATGTATCGGCTAAAACTTTATGGTATTATGATTGCTATACATGGCGAACACAAATACCTATAAATGAAAAATATTAATTATAAAAAAATTATCCGATGCTATGCACTTCTTTTTACGTTATGCATCCCGCTTTTGTTGATGCAAAGTTGTACAAAAAAGAGCCGATCTGATATGGGAAAGGCACTTTTCACTAAAACCCAAAATAAGGTTTTTAAAAATGTAACCCCCGAAGGTTTTGCACCGGTATTTCAGAAAGTGATACAGGAACAAAAGTCGTCATTAGGAAACCCATTGCAAATTGAAGCATTTTATGCACAGAACGATTATGACCCTAAATTTGTGATGGATCATCTTAACAATGATGATCTGAAAACATTTAGTAGTTACCTGTTAAAGGCAAATGAGCATGGCTTAGATCCCAACCTTTTTAAAGCACAGGCTTATAATGATCTATTAAATAAGTTTTATGATAAAAAAGCAATCAAAACTACCGACGAAGCTTATCACGACATAGCCGAGCTGGAACTGATGACTGCCAATATTCTGATCAACTACTCCAACGCGTTACAATATGGCATAATTAGTCCGCGGAGGATTTACGCCCGTTACTACACTGCAACTCAGCGCCCCGATAGTAACGCAGTGAACAAAGTATTGGCGGTTACTAACTTCAAAACCTATCTGGATAGCATTCAACCTAAAAACCCACAATACCTGGCCTTACAAAAAGCGTTGTTGTCAAGCAGCACCGCACCTGGTATGACCCAGGAAGAAACCGATCGCACCATTAAAGTAAACCTGGAGCGCCTTCGCTGGAAAAATAAACCATCACAAGATAAATATGTGATCGTGAACATCCCCGATTTTCGATTGGACGTCATGGAGGGAGGAAAATCCACCCTTAATATGAAGGTTTGCGTAGGCGAGGGCCGTAATAAGGACTATGCTAATACATTGATTGAGTACGACGATAGCGATAAAACAGACAGACCATTCTCGCGCGAAACACCACAATTGGCCAGCATGATCTATGAAGCGCAGGTAAACCCGATATGGAACATCCCGCAAAGTATTGTTAGTAAAGAGATTGTAAAACATGCAGAAGACGATCCGTACTATTTGGCTAACAACAACATCGACGTATTTGAGAACGGCAAAAAACTGGAAGATTCTGAAACTATTGACTGGGGATCTGAAGACCTGTCGAAATACGAGTTTAAACAGCGCCCCGGCGATGATAACTCGCTTGGTAAAGTGAAGTTTTTATTCCCTAATAAAAGCAGCGTTTATTTACACGACACACCCGCTCAAGAACCTTTTAAAAAGAATATGCGCGCTGTAAGCCACGGGTGTGTGCGTCTGGAAAAACCGCTTGACTTGGCCCACAGCCTGTTTGGCGATGGCAGCAAATACGACATGATCAAACAGTTTATGAGCGAGGACAATCCTAAACCAACCGATGTAGCATTATCTAAAAAAGTGCCTGTGTATATCACCTACGTAACCTGTTGGGCTGATGAGAATGGTACCCTCCAGTATCGCCCGGATGTATACGGATTAGATATTGTGCTTTTTGCTCACATGCAAAAGTTTTTAGCCAGCAATTCAAAAACTGTATTAGCGATGGCAACACCAGCAAATTAAGGCGCCCGAGCTTTCCCTAATTAAGAAATCATATAAAAGCAAAAGCCTCCCGAATTGGGAGGCTTTTGCTTTTATATCAATAACCTAGTAATCGGTTAAACCTTATAACTAACTACAACCGCGCACTTAAAACAGGACGCGTATTTGTATCCGGAACAGCAAAATCTGCTGCCAGGCTTTGGTTAAGGTATTTAGAAGTATATTTTGCGTCGGGACCATTGATAAACAATACCGTTTTCCCTTTAAGGGTACTAATCACTTGATTGATTACATCTGGCGAAACCGCCGGGCAACCAAAACTACGGCCTAAACGTCCCAGTTGATTAATGGTGTTTTGGCACACATAATCTGCGGCGTGTAATACGATGGCACGTTCGCGGGCTTTGTTATTAAAGCCGTTGTCCATACCATCTAATCTTAGCGAGCGACCATGTTTACCGAAGTAGATATCATCGGTTACATAGAAACCCAGGCTGCTTTCGTGCGACTCCTCGTTGTTTGAGAAACGGCTCGGCAAGTCGTCACCACTACCCTGTCCATGCGCTACCCAGGTATTCAGCAACAACATTTTGCTTTGCAGATCCACAATCCACATACGCTTTTCGCGGCTGGGTTTGGTAAAATCTACAACAGTTAAAATATTACTGCTAAAGGGCAGTTTATGTGCCAGCTTAAGATTGTAAAAACCTGTGAGTGCTTTTTGAAATGTATTGATATCCAAACCCGAACTTTGCAGCCCGGCAGACTTATAAACATCAGATACAAAATTGCCAAAACGCATTTCAGCAGTTAAGGAAGCAGTTTTTGTGGTCTTTTCAGCGTCATCTGTTTTGTTATCTGCTGCCGATTTAAAACCTACAGTAATGATTAGAAACAGGAATAAAACGCTTGTAGCCCACCAAAATGATTTCTTCATATTTGCTTTTGAGTTAACCAAAAAGTTTAAAACTAAACAGGATTAGAGGCTTATTATTGTAAAGTAATCAATACAAAAGTAGTGATTTCAACAAAATTCACCGTCACGGCAATCTCATTAATATTTTAAAGTTAATTATTTAACCTCAAAAGAAAAAATAAAGTTATTTCCAGGTTATTTTCTCTTCCAGCGCTACTTTACGTTTGCCTTCAGGTTGATCGTCTGTATAACCTAAATACAATACACCTATCACCTGGTCAAGCTCGCCTAAGTTTAAGAACTCTTTCATAGCTGGTTTTAAGGCCATACCGCCAGTACTCCAGAAACATCCAATGTTTAAAGCGGCTGCACCTAACATTAAGTTTTGCACAGCTGCGCCAACTGCTGCTACTTCTTCAAAAACAGGAATTTTGGTTAACTCGCTGCGTTTTAAATAGGTAAGTATTACGTGTGAAGCCTTGTTACCTGTATTTTGGAAACCAGTGTAAGTAGCCTCGTTAAAGCTTTCTTCAGGAGTGTTTGCCTTGTACATTTCGGCATGTTGTAAACAAAAATCTTTAGGGTTTTCGTAAACAACAAAGCGCCAAGGCTCTGTAAGTGCGTGCGTAGGCGCCCAATCAGCCAACTCTAATAGCGCAGCAACCTGCCCGTTAGGAATCTTGTTGCCATTCATCGTTGCCGGTTTAATGGTGCGGCGTTTTTTAATAGTTTCGGCTACGGCCGTAAAAGTAGTAGAATCCATATCTTATCTAGTGGCGTTTAAAACCGCTGCAAAAATAAGATAATTAGATTATGTAAACAGCTTTATTGGAAAAGGACTGTTTTAATTGCCTCTTTGAATGACGGCAGCACAAATGGTCCCATTCCGGAGATGGCATATCTAATAATACGGCTTTTGTCGGTTACTATAAATGACGGATAATTGTATAATTGGTAGCCTTTGGCGATGGAACCAGCATTACTTAACAATTGCGCGTGATGCAATGGCTTTTCTTTGAGTTTTGCAGCTGCTACTTCCTGAGGCTCGGGAGTGATTGCCAATACCACTAAATTTTCGGGATTATGGATTTGTTGAAGGAATGCATTTAAGCTGCCAAAGCTTTCAGTACATACGGCACATTCCGTGTTCCAGAAAATAAGTACAATAACCTTATTTGCTAGTTCTTCGGCAGTTAGTGCCCTTGTTAATGGAGTAATATCAAGTTCTGTCCCTTCTTGCAATAAAGGGCTTTTAATGGCCATTCTTTGCTTAGCGATATCGTACATTTCTCTCTTTTCAATATCGCTAAGCTTCTTGAGATATAATTTTGTGGCAGGATCATCGGGCGAAGCGCGTTTGGTTGTGATTGTATAATCACCGGTATTCATCAATTTCTGATATTGATAAAAATGGAGTTCGTTACCCTCTTCATCATACACTAGCCTGGTAGTATCCATTTTAGTGCGCACGCTACTAAGACTATGTGTAATAACCGGACGGCGCACCGTGTCTTGCCCATAAGAAGCTGCAGCAATAAAGGAGAATAGTGCAAAAAAATATTGCTTCATAATAAGGTTTATTACGAAGCAATATTACAAGAATATTTTTGAGATTAATATATCGCCGGAAATTTATCCGGGTTAGTTTCGCTCATCATAGCATAAGCTGCCTCAACAACATCATCCACAGATGGTTTGCTAAAGTAGTCACCGTCAGAGCCATACGGCGGGCGGTGTTCTTTAGCGCAAAGGGTTTTAGGCTGTGCATCGAGGTGATAGTAACCACCTTGCATTTCCAAAACCTTCTGTAATATGTAGGCAGAGCCACCACCTGGAACGTCCTCATCGACAACAAGCAGTTTACTGGTTTTCTTTAACGAAGCTACGCTCAGTTTCTCTGTATCAAAAGGATAAAGCGTTTGCGGATCTATAATCTCAATATTGATTCCCATTTCGGTTAATTCTTCGGCTGCTTCCTGCACTATACGCAGGGTCGATCCGTAGGATATAACGGTAATGTCGGTGCCTTCTTTTATAAGTTCGGCCTTGCCCAAAGGCACAGTGAACTCGCCAACGTTGGTCGGTAATTTTTCTTTAAGGCGATAACCGTTTAGGCTTTCTATCACTATAGCAGGCTCGTCGCCACGCAGCAGCGTGTTGTACATACCCGCAGCCTGAGTCATGTTACGCGGAACGCAAATATGCAAACCACGCATCGAGTTTAATATCATTCCAAGTGGCGATCCAGAGTGCCAGATACCTTCTAAACGGTGGCCGCGTGTGCGCACTATAACCGGTGCTTTTTGTCCGCCGCTTGTACGGTAGCTTAATGTAGCCAGATCGTCACTTAAAACGGTCATGGCATATATCAGATAGTCTAAATACTGGATCTCGGCAATTGGGCGCAAACCACGCATAGCCAAACCCATCCCCTGTCCTATAATGGTGGCTTCGCGAATACCGGTATCCGTAATACGCAGATCGCCGTATTTGGCTTGCAAACCGGCAAAACCCTGGTTTACGTCACCAATATTGCCAACGTCTTCACCAAAGGCAACAATGGTTTTGTCACGACCGAAATTAGCATCGAAACAAGCATTCAATATCTCGCGGCCGTCCATCATTCGGGTTTCACCGTCAAATTGCGCGCTGTTAACCGGCACATTCATTGGCGATTTCGGGCTATTGCTAAACAGCTTAGAGTTATACCGATGTGTATTAAATTCAACTTGCTCGTTAAACCATTCAACCAGTTTTTGTTTAGATTCGAAATTTTGTTTCACCGTAATACGTAGTGTTTTACGTATTGCGGCGATCACATCCTTACGCCCGGGATCAAGGGTTGCACGCAAGGCATGCGCCACATCTTCCACTGCATCCTGCGCGGCAGCATCCTGCGCTACAGCATCAATTAATGATGCAGCTTCTTCTAATTCGGCTTTAATCACGTCACCTAATTCGTTCCAGGCTTCCCGCTGGCACTCGCGAACGTAGATTTTAGCTTCTGCCTCAATTTTATCCAGTTCTGCTTCGGTGGTAATAGCCGATGCTACTATCCACTGGCGCATTTGTAAAAGGCAATCGTGTTCGGCCTCCCAGACCAGTCTTTCTTTTGATTTATAACGCTCGTGCGAACCCGAAGTAGAGTGCCCCTGAGGCTGCGTCATTTCGGTAACATGTATTAACACCGGCACCTGCTCCCTGCGACAAACCTCTATCGCCCGGGCATAAGTTTCGCAAAGGGCAACATAGTCCCAACCGCGTACTTTAAATATTTCGTAGCCATTGCTACCATCCTCACGCTGAAAACCTTTCAGTATTTCAGAGATATCCTCTTTGGTAGTCTGTAGACTTGCTGGTACCGAAATAGCATAAGCATCATCCCAAACGGATATAGCCATAGGTACTTGCAATACCCCAGCAGCATTAAAGGTCTCCATAAATAAACCTTCCGAAGTAGAACCGTTGCCAATAGTACCAAACGCTACCTCGTTACCATTTATAGAAAACTGTTTCTGGTCGACCAGTTCGGGATTATTACGATATAATTTAGATGCATAAGCCAAACCCAGCAAACGTGGCATATGCCCACCGGTAGTAGATATATCCGACGAGCAGTTCATCGTTTCCGTCTGGTTAGTCCAATTACCATCCGCATCAATATAGCGGGTTGCATAGTGACAATTCATCTGACGACCGCCAGATGCAGGATCTTTATCTATATCCGGATTGGCATACAATTGAGCGAAGAATTCCTTTAAGTTGCTCATGCCTGTGGCAAACATAAAAGTCTGGTCGCGGTAGTATCCGGCACGCCAGTCGCCGGCTTTAAAAGCCTTGGCCATAGCCAGTTGGGCTACTTCTTTACCATCACCAAATATGCCAAACTTTGCCTTACCGGTAAGCACTTCGCGGCGACCAAGCAATGACGCCTGGCGGCTCTCAAAGCCTATACGGTAATCATTGATGACTATCTTTTTAAAGTCTTCAAAATTAAGTTCGGCAGAATCAAAACCGTTGGTAGTAAGTGGAGCGGTCTGAGGCATATTTTATTTTGATTAAAAGTCAAAGTTATAAAATTGTATTCTGTTATTACCAGTTTTCACAATTGTTTAAACGGCCTTGTGTAAAATTTGGCTTTTAATTGAAACATTTTATATTTGTACAAAGTATACAAGGATATGAAAAAGTTAATGATATTATGTGCAGTTATCTTAGGTTTCGCCTTTACTGCATCTGCCCAAACTGATAACAAAGCCGAGTTTAAATTTAACGAAGAAAAGCACGATTTTGGTAAAATACCTCAGGGTAAACCAGTTACAACTGAGTTCACATTTACCAACGTTGGCGAAGAACCTTTAATTTTAACAGAGGTAAAACCAACATGCGGTTGCACCATTGCCGATTATACTAAATCACCAGTAAAAAAGGGCGATAAAGGTATCATCAAAATTACATACAACGCCGCGGTTGTTGCACCATTCAACAAAACAATCATTGTAACATCTAACGCCAAAACCCCTCAAAAATATCTGAACATAGTGGGCGAAGTTGTTGCAGCACCAACATCGAGCAGTAAATAAACTTTAATCCAACATTAATTTTATAAACAAAGGCGCAAAATTGCGCCTTTGTTGTTTTATACGGCTTGCATCTTTTTGTTACATTTGCGCCATGCCGCAAATTTCGCACAAAGGCGAGCAAATGCCCGCCTCTCCAATACGTAAACTTACCCCATTTGCCGACCGCGCTAAGCAGCAGGGCAAAAAAGTTTTTCATTTAAACATTGGCCAGCCTGATATTGAAACCCCGCAAGGGATGCTGGACGCCATACATAACAGCACGTTTAAGGTTTGGGCCTACACGCCATCGGAAGGTACATTGTCGTATCGCCAAAAATTAACCGAATACTATAATAAGCTGGGGTATAATATTACCCCACAAAACATTATTGTAACCACCGGCGGTTCTGAAGCTATCACTATAGCCATGATGACCTGCTTAAATCCTGGTGATGAAGTGATCATTCCAGAACCGTTTTACGCTAACTATAATGGCTTCGCTTGTCAGAGTGATATTGTAGTAAAACCGATTTTATCATACATTGATAATGGTTTTGCTTTGCCTGAGATCAGCGAGTTTGAAAAAGTGATTACTGATAAAACCAAGGCAATAATCATCTGCAACCCTAATAATCCTACAGGTTATCTATACTCGAAAGAAGAAATGGAAGCGTTAAAGGCACTTTGCCTTAAATACGATCTTTATTTATTCTCTGACGAAGCCTACCGCGAATTTTGCTATGACGGTCGCGAATTTATTTCGCCAATGCACTTAAACGGCCTGGACGAAAATGTATTGGTTATGGATACCGTAAGTAAGCGTTACAGCGCATGCGGTGCCCGCTTGGGTTGTTTGATCACTAAAAACGAAGCCGTTATTGCAACCGGTTTAAAGTTCGCACAAGCCCGCCTAAGTGCAGGTATGTTGGAACAAATTGCAGGTGAAGCTGCAGTTGACACACCAGACAGTTATTTTGAAGCAGTAAACAAAGAATATACACATCGCCGCGATGTATTGGTAAACGCATTGAACAACATGGAAGGCGTTTATTGCCCTAACCCTGGTGGTGCATTTTACGTGGTTGCCAAATTTCCGATTGATAATGCCGACAAGTTTTGCCAATGGATGTTAGAGGAATTTAGCCACAACAACCAAACCGTAATGATGGCTCCTGCAACTGGGTTCTACAGCAGCCCAGGTGCCGGCAGCAACGAAGTAAGAATGGCATACGTTTTAAATAGTGACGACTTGCAGGCCGCAATGATATGCCTGGAAGAAGCTTTAAGAATTTACCCGGGACGGGTTTAGTCATTAGTCATTAGTCATTAGTCATTAGTCATTAGTCATTAGTCATTAGTCATTAGTCATTAGTGAAAACTTCGGTACGGGCTAATGGTTTAGTTTTTGTACATTTGTAACCACAAATCTTAATCTGGTGTTATGAGTTGTTTTAAATAACTGATGACGAATGACTAATGACTACAGTAAAATGGGGTCGACCGGAATTGACAGGATGGAGATAAGTAAGTAAGCACGCAGCGCGTTGGGTGAATTAGCGCTTTAATCTGAACGCTCAAACTTTCAAATGGCGAAAATACTTACGCCTTAGCTGCCTAATTTAGAATTAGCATAGCTTTTGTCCCGCCGGTTTTCCGTTTCATCGGATCGGCATATGGGGCATCGAAAGATGAAACTGGCCTGCTTAATGGTGTGCATAGCAGGTAAGATAAAGCACCTAAGGAAGACGGTATAGGTGAGTAACTGACCTTCCCCTTCTCTAAAACCAAACAGTACTAAGCATGTAGAAAGCTTACCTTATACCATGTTTGGACGAGGGTTCGAATCCCTCCGGCTCCACTTAAGGAGATGAACAGTTTTGTTTGTCTCCTTTTTTATTGAATGTAATTACGTTATAGTCAAATTCAATTTTATTTCGTGTTGTTTAGATTGATGTTATGCATTAATTGTGTGATACTGGAATGGCGTGACTGGGCTTACATTGAGCAGCGGCAAGGGCCCGGTGTGGTAAGTGCCCAGAAAATTGACAAAGATTAATAAATCAATCATAATATGAACTCCAGGAAAAGTTGATCTAGGTCACATTTTATTAGTGAGGTAGATTACGCGTAAAAAAGGTATTGCCAGGCTAATTTTGTGCATTAAGATTTTATAAATGGAAAATTCAATTAAAAATACTGATCTCTTTACTCCGGTAACTATCGGAGGTTTTCAAATGAAAAATAGGATTATGATGGCCCCGCTAACCAGGAGCAGAGCTGGAAATGATGGCGTTCCGACCGACCTGCATGCACAATATTATGCCCAGCGCGCCTCTGCCGGACTAATCATATCTGAAGCCACCAATATTTCACCAATGGGTAAAGGTTATGCCTTTACACCTGGAATATGGAGTAAAGAACAGGTTAACGGCTGGAAGAAAGTTACAGATGCGGTGCACCAGGCAGGGGGATTGATTGTTTGCCAGTTTTGGCATGTTGGCCGTTTTTCCCATACTTCAGTATTGCCGGGCGGCATATCGCCGGTATCCTCATCGGCTGTAAAAGCTGATGGAAAAACTTATACTGAACATGGATTTGAAGATGTTTCTATGCCGCGTGCGCTGGAAACAAATGAAATTCCGGCTTTACTGGAGGATTATCGTCACGCAACAGCCTGCGCCAAAGCTGCCGGGTTTGACGGTGTAGAAATACACTCTGCAAACAACTACCTGCTTGAACAGTTTATTCGCGATTCGGTAAACCATCGAACCGATAAGTATGGAGGCGGCGTGGAGAACCGTACGCGCCTTACCTGTGAAGTAGTGGAAGTTGTGGTAAAAGAATGGGGTGACAGTAACCATGTCGGTATACGCCTGTCACCGACAACACCTGATGCCGGTAATACATCAATGGATAGCGATGTAATGGGTACTTATGGTTTTCTGATCGAGAAACTAAACGCTTATAATCTCGCCTATTTGCATTTTGTTGAAGGGGCAACTGCAAACTCCCGTGAAATACCGGAAGGGATTGACCTGCAGGTTTTGCGAAAAAAATTCAACGGTCCCTATGTCGCCAATAACGGTTACACTTTAGCATTGGCTAACGATGCGCGCCGTTCCGACCTGGCAGACGCAATTGCTTTCGGAAGGCCGTGGATATCAAATCCTGACCTCGTTTATCGGTTGGAAAACGGAATCCCACTAACTCATGCCCCGCGTGAAGCCTTTTATGGCGGAGGCGCTGTAGGTTACACCGATTGGCCTACAGCAAATTAATTGTAATCAGTCAGCAAAAGGCAGTGGATGTTAATGAAATTCTGATCCGTCCGACAGCGAAGCCATTTTAAACGTGAGGAATCACGAATTCGATAACCTGCTTAAAGTTTCTCTGGTTATGCCAAGGCAAGCGGCAATTAGTTTTTTTGAAATTCTAGCGTGCATCTGGGGGTACTGATGTATAAGTTGCTCGTAGCGTTCTGCCGCACTTGCCTGCATTAGCATCAGTACCCTTTTTTGTAATGCGATATTTCCCGCATTGCTCTTTTTACGAAAGAAATATTCCATACATCGGAAGTTTGCACAAAGCCGTTCTTTAGCATCATAGGTAATGCTCAATACTTCTGTGTTTTCCAAACAATCGATATCTAGGCTTGCAGGTTCGCCGGAATTAAAGGCCTGCATATCTGATATCCACCATTCTTCATAGGCAAACTGAAGAATATGCGTTTTGCCTGAGCTATCTGTAACCTCAGACTTTAAAAGGCCCTTCGTAACGAAAAACTCATATGGGGCGGGTTTCCCGGTTTGAACAAGAAACTGGTGTTTTTTAAATCTCTGAGCTGTAAAATAAGTGCTAATCGCATCAAATTCATCGTCATTTACCGGAGTGATCTTTCGAATATGATTTTTCAGCAGTTCGTTCATTGAACTGTAAAGCTAATAATTGGCTAAATATAAAAAACGTTGATTGTTGAAATCCTGAATTTTGACATAACAAATTTTGAAAATAGGGTCATGAAAAAATTATAATACCTGTAGACTTTGGCCGAGCATCGAATAACGCGGTAAAATATGCGGTATCGCTAACCCTTCACCATCCCGTCTAACAAATAATAGCGTTTCATAAGCAATTGGTAGTCGTTTTAACGGTTAATCAATTTTAAATACTTAATCCTTCAAAAAAGCGCAAAAGTGGCAAAAGGGGTTCAATTAGCCGCTCCCCAACTCCACTAAAGGAGATGAGCAGATTTGCTCATCTCCTTTTTTAATTCAAACAAAACTATGATTATCAATAAGTTAAAATTAAAATCTCAATTCTTAGAGCATCTTCCATAATCTATTTTCCCGAAGCAAAATTCCATGAATACCGCTTCGCCACCAACGTGGCCGGTCAAAAACTCTTCCAAGGGATACAGCATAGTCATTGTGGGCGCAGTCATCTCAACAGTCATTAAAAGCTACCGCCATTATTTTCGGATCTAAGATCTGTTAAGGAGCAGAGTTAGGATATTTCCTTAACCTCTTTTCTCCCACTCATTCAGCCCTGAAGTATTGTATGCAGCTGGTCATCAATAAATAGCTTATTTAAGCTATTGAACTGCTTTAATAAACCCGGTTACTTTGTATCATGAAAAACGAAGGATATTTAAGGCATACAAAACCTTAAACCTTTACGATACGAAGGCAGCTAATTAATCTGTCAAATATTAGAACGGGTAAATTATATTACTTCAAGCCGATACGGACTGTCCCCTCAGTCGCATTCCAGTAATCAAAGCTTCACGGTTATTTTTTAAACGCATTTAAATGCGTCCGGGCTTTCTATTGCCCCTACTGTGCATGCTTTTTATCGGGTAATCAAATTAAAAACAACATACAAAAACAGAAAAAAACAATTTTATGGCAGCACAAGATTCAGACTTATCAGCATTCGGTTTCGACGTAGTAGTTGCATCTACCGAACAAGCCCTTAACTACGTTATTAAACAGTACGTTAATGAGTTTAAAAAGCCTAAAACAGGCAGCGGAGGTTCGCCCGTATTTAATGCGTACTTTATGATCGACCCCAACACCCAAAAGGTAGTTACTTTGCCAAGCAACTGGGATCAATCCTTGTATAACAATTATGTAAATCTCGATCCGCTCAATGTGGCGGCGTGGAACGGCGCAGGGGCAATGCCACCGAACATTAAAAACCTGTCGACCCCGTACATGGTTAATTACCCGCCTTTTCCGAGCTACACTTACTTACGTTATGCAATCAGCTTCGAACTTGGGTTTACACCCGACACCACTAAACCTGGTGCAGTTAAAATGCCTGCACAAATTTTGAAACTGGTAGATGATGGGCAATATGCCATTTATACCCTATGCTTTCAAAACTTAACGCTCTCGGTTGCAAATTACAACAGTAATTACAGTGCGATAACCAGCTATGAGGTGTATAAGCAGAATAATAGTAACCCTTATTGGTTTACGGTTAGGGTGCCGCTAACATCGATACAAGACAGCACTAATGTTTCTGACGATGTGGCCACCCGCGCAGCCGCTTTGGGCGACGCCTTTACCATTGAGCAATTGGTGCTCGACCTGGATAATGCACAATGGAGCGGTGCACCGGTAATTCAGGACGCGCCAGCAAACTCAGCGGTTTATGATTTGTTAAACACCGTTTTCCTGCCATTTTTTTCGCAAACGATGGCTACGAATGGCAGAGCAGCGCTTGGCTTCAACTTTATTCCAAAAGAAAACACGTCGGCTGATTTTGGTGTAACGGATCTTCAATTGCAGATTGATGACGCCTCTCTTGAAGCGCAGGAAGGCAACGGTCAGACTGTAGCTACATTAGACTATCTATGCGCTGTAAATGGCAATGCACGACAGGCCCCTGCTGATTTCAGCGATCCGGATAATTATTATTTAGATGGTCTTCCTACCTGGAATTGGTTTGATGGGCCTACAAGTTATCATGGCGTAATTGCCATAAGCCCAATAGCGTTAGCCAACTATTTTTCTAAAGCAATGCTACCTTATGTTCAAACCAATTGCTATTACCCAACAACGGGTTGGACATGGAATGACAATAAGGAAATGTGGATGGTTAATACGCCATCTGTCCAGGCCGGACAAACACCAACCATTTCTCTTAACCAGGGCGGCTATTTAGTAAAGTTTAGTTACGCGAGTCCGGCTGGAGTTGGTTACTCAAAAAGTGAAGCAGGTGATTCGCAAGAACTAAAATCTAATTTTACTTTAACCATTACCCAGGGCGGAAATAATACGATTGTAGTTACCCAGGAATTAATTATCTGGTATTCATTAACTGAAGGGTCAAATGTAAGTGGAAATATTGTAGATACTATATTAACGGATACCTACACCTTGGCTACAGATACTAACGGCAATTTTGCCCCGGCTGTTACCAGCGCCTCGCAGGATAAATCGCAAAAAGTAAGCTTCGGATCATTTATGAATTTCTTTGACGGCGATCCTAACAGCATGATTTCCACTATAAAATCGTGGGCGCAAACCTTGGCGGCAAAAAACGTTACAGATATTCCTATCTCGGTAATGCAAGGACTGGTATTCCCCGGTGGTAATGCCTTTTCTATGAATGAACTTCAGTTTTCTGAAGGGGGCGACTTAATTGCCTATATCAACTATGCTACTCCGGCTTACATCACCGCTTAACATCCAAACAATCAATCAATTTACATTCACCTGTGCCGCCTTAAATCTAAACTAAGGCGGCACTTTAAACACAATATTATGATTATTACCAGCGAAACCGAATTGATGAAAAACCAGAAAAATGCCGTTGTAATGGCACCTGGCAAACAATTCGAAGTTCTACAAACACAGCAGGGCAACGCGCTCTTTTTTTCTATCGGAACAGACAATGTTTTCTATCTCACCCGCGAAGCAGCTTTGGGAGCATGCGGATGGTCGAAGGTTGATTTAAGTACGGTATTAAAACCAAGCGACGGAAGCATTGTAGCCAAGTTATTTGATGTTGCACAGGATATTAATTCGGGCATTGTATACATTGCCCTTGTTGCAACCGTTAGCGGAGCCGACGTTTTATATCTGGCTAACCTAGCATCAAATACAGATGATGATTGGGCCAATGTTGCCGCTAATGGTTTAAGCTGGCAGGCTGCCACTTTTAACGGTGGCAATGACGATATTGCTACACTAAATATCTCGGATATTAATATTTGCCAAAGCGGGCAACTGCAAATGCTACAGGCAGACGTTATTCAGGGCGGAAGTAATGCAGGTAATTATGTAAACCGTTATTATGTAACAATCCCTACTGATGATAGTGCGCCCCAATGGACATGGATCCATTTGCCTTCCGCAATATCGGCAGGCAATATTTACAGCGAAGTTGGCTTCCTTAACTCTGAGTCGGCACCCGGTACCTATACCCTTTCCGGTTTAAAGACGTTAGGTTCTTCAGAAATGGAATTAATATTTAGTTCCTTTTACAATTCGATCGATTCTTCAGTAGATCCATCTCATATTAGTTTTAGCTTGCCTCCCAACACAACGGCCATGGCACTATCTCAGGCCCTGGCAACTGCCGACCCGGACGATGGCACCCCCGCCGAAACAGATTTAATTGTGGCAGCCGGCAGCTCGCTTTACTTTGTAGATCACTCCCGCCAAACACTTACAGATGTATCATCTGGTTTAATTTATACGCACAGCCTGTTATCAGGTGTACAACGCCTGCATGTAAACAACACAACAACACAAACCATTATATGGGGTTTGAACGAAGCCGGCCAGATCTTTTATATGAAATGCGACGTAGGCCAGGAAGCTGTTTCTTCGGCATGGAGCTACCCGGTTTCCATTCTCGACAATGTGTTGGCAGTAGCACCTTACATACACGCTGTACAAAATAGCCTTGTCATTTTCGGGCAGGTGAATATGGGCACCGCAACCGTTATCACCCAATTGACGCAAGACCCCACCACAACTCATTGGATAGAAAGAAACATTATGTTACCTGGTACCGGGCCTGACGACTACGTGGAAAGCTATACCTATACCACTCATATACAACTTACAGATAACTCGAATGTAGTATTGGTTAACCAGGATGTCAGCATCACTTCCAGCTCCGCCTGTACGTTATATATTAACGATGCCTATCATGTACTTTACCCCGGTGCTCCGCTTACAATTACCTGCGACACCAACGGCGTAATAACCTTGGTACAATCGGTAGATACCCTGGCGGGCGTATGTTTCAGCATTACAGACGGTGTTAGCGACCCTGAAATTGTTAACCCGCTAAACAACCTTATCGCGAAACTTGATGGTATAACTTTAGACAACGTAAATGTATCGGTATCTGATGAAATGGGGGCAACCAAACCACTACTTGATGCCTCGGTTACTCCTAAAGAAAAAAGCGATCTGGTTACTTATATTCAACAGTTTATATCCCTTCATCAGGATGTCCCATCAGACGGATCGCCCCAGCCTGATAATGTTAGTGCAACCCAGACACCGATTGCGTCATCTGCTGTATTCGGCATGCATATTCTGGATGGCAAAATGCGCTATTACGGTAGCGAAGAAGAAGCTGCTGCTCTTGGTATTCGCCCTATTATCAAATCTGCAAAATTGCAGGCAGGTAGGTTGCTTGGTGACGATAACGGCGATGATACACTCACATTACTTGCCGGCGACGCCTGGAATTGGCTAAAAAAAGAATTTGCCGCTGTAGAGCAATGGGAAATACAAAAATTTGGAGCCATAAATCACTTTATTTTCACCATAGCGGAAGAGAGTTATCATTTTGTTTTGAAGTGTGCACATGATATTGCCAATGGTATTCACTTCGTACTGAATAAAATTGCAGTAGCGTTTGAAGATATGGTTAAGTGGCTGGGATCGATTTTCGCATGGCACGATATAATTAATACACATGGTGTATTAAAGCAGTATTTTCTGAAATACATTCGTAGCAAAATTGCAAGTGTAGATACTTATAAGCAAGATCTATCCTTACTGATCAGCAATTTAGAGTCAGCTTTAGACTCATGGGCTGATATGCCAACTGATAGTTATTCGAGCAATGCGTCGTCCAATAACACAAGTACGCCCAAAAGTACGCCGTCATCCAACTGGGGATCGCATCACGCCCAAAATAATGCAACCAACGGGCAGGATACTGCGTCTGCAGCCGATCCATCATCGGTTATGACTGATCTGATCAATGCAGTTGAAAACGAAGGTGATATCCTTTGGGAAACCATACAGAAACTGCAAGGTGTTTTCGATAACGCATCAACCATGACTATGGATCAAATGGTGAAACAAATAGTGGATATTATTTTTACAGCGTTGTTAGACTCTGCAAATAATATTACTACAGAATTGTTCAACGTTGCAGAAGCAGCATTGAATGGCGTTGAACAGGTACTGGACGCAACAATTAAAATTCCTGTAATTTCTCCGGTCTATAAGTTTTTTACAGGGTCAGACTTAAGTATACTTGATCTGGTATGCTTACTGGCAGCCATTCCGGTGACTGTTTTTTATAAGCTGGAAAATGATGCGGCGGCGCCATTCACAAAAGACGATGTAACCACATTTACCAACGCGGCAGATTTAACTGCAATTGCAAACTTGTGTTACACACAATCAACCTCGAACGTCCAAACTTATAACACAGAATCTCTGGGTACTAACTGGAGCTCGCTCATACCACCGGAGTTGAACAAGACCCCGTTATACGACAAACTCGAATTTGCAGGTAACATTGCTGGTTTAATTGGCGGATGCCTGGTTGGCGCGCTTACAGTAACACGCTTGATGCCTAAATGGAAAGACAGTACATTTTTGGCTAAACTATCGACTGCGGCTTACGTGCCCTATATTGGGCCCGACATTATTGCACAGATCAATCAAACGTTTATTAAAAGAGATGGATCGCCCTGGTACATATGGACGAACAGCTTAGCATCGGGCGCTGGCCTTTTCAAAGCCTTAGTAGATGTAATTAAGTTTTCGCCTGCTTCGCCACCGGTTGTGCCATCTGGCGAGGATGCTCCACCACCGGCACCAGTAGTAAATACTTTGCGTGGGCCGTCGAGCATTACCAGGCCCGGTGCCACAACCTATGAGTTCGTTGGGCCTGTACTCGACCTTATCATCAACTTTTTGTGGGAGGGTCCTGTGATTGGCCAATACCTGGCTTCTCCCAAAGAACTGAACGACAAGTTAGGTATCGCAGGCAACACGTTGTTCAACGTCAGCGGGGTTATCTCCCCGGTTGTCAACTGGACTAAAGGAGATGTACAGGCGGTGGCCGCAGGTGCATCGTGCATATTGAATGTTGGTTATGGTATACTAACTGCAACCATTTCACTCGATAGGCAACCGGTCGACTCATAATAATTAAAAATAAACGTCTCCTTATATTTCTTTAGAAGCCCGGTAAACCGGGCTTCTTTTATATCTGCCTGGCTAGCGATATTTAGAAGTAAAGCACTCATTATAACCCCTTTGATGGATGAGCGTGATTCGCGCTAGCTATTTAATAACGTTAAACGCCAACAATAAAATTATAAGCATGATGCCAATGATTGCTGTAAGAAATAAATATTCGGCAATTGTTTCGAGCCTATGTGCCAAGTGGGCTTTCCTGGAGCGTATCGCCAGAAAAGAAAAGAAGCATGAAAAGATAAGGAAGGCGGCAATTGAAGACGTAAACTCGTCGATAATACTGGTTGCAGCCTTATTTGTTATATGAAATGAGGTGATTACCACCAGGCAAAAGCCCAACAAACTTGTTGACGCATTTAACATATGCGGCGATGTGGTACTGGCCATGTCCTTTACTTTTTAATACCAATGCAATCGTTATAAACATTAACAAATAATATATACAAAATGCAAAATTTGCTTAAATGTTAATAAGTTGATAAATAGATGCATTTCGGTAAGTGGAAAATAGAGAAAATACGAGTGGTTTTCCCTAATTTTTATCGCTTGTTACATCCTTTGTATGATTTAATGCGATATGCTGTTGACTTCGCTTATTAGCAATGTAAAACTCTTTACCAGAAGTCTTCGCTTATTCGCTTTTCTATTCCTCATCAACAACACCTATGCACAAACGTCCAGCACGTTGCATTTTCAATCTATTACCATAAACAATGGCTTATCACAGGGTTTCGTAAGCAGCATCATCCAAGATAAAAAAGGTATGATGTGGTTTGCCACCGGCGATGGCCTGAATAAATTCGACGGCTACAACATTACCATCTATCATCACGATCGCGACAAGCCATCGTCAATTGCGAGCGACGACCTGACCTGCGTTTTCGAAGACTCGAAGGGGCGTTTGTGGGTGGGCACGCGTCACGAAGGGCTCGACGTTTTTGACCGGGAGAACAACTCGTTTTTGCATATCCGGCATGGGGATAATAACAGCATCCGGTCTAATAATATCCTTGGTATAAAAGAAGATCAATCAGGTGTGCTATGGATCCGCACACGCGAAGGCATTGACAGGATGGAAATAAACAAAAGCGCAAAGCCGCTAAAAAATACTATCTCCAATGAGTTAATTGCCAACCAACTCTTGTTTACACATATCCGGTTAAGCAAAGACCTGGAAGCCACGAGAGTTAAATCCGGACCCGAAAACATTTTTATCGACAGTTGGAACCAAATATTTGTCACAACAAACCGCAAAATTTTCGAAGTAATATATAGTCCGCGTAAGCAGGACTATCAGGTATTGGAAAGATATAGTTTCGTGCCGGCCGATCCCCTATTTATTCCCGAACTTATAGAAGATACAACAGGCCATTTCCTGATTCTCAATGATAAAAACATCACGAAGTTTTCGGGATATGATTTTAAATCGCCAAAAAAAATTTGCAGTTATAACCCATCTCAATTACGATGGAGCATTGATAAAAGCGAAACTTTATGGCTTGCGGATAACAACAGGTTTATCAATGTAAACTTGAAAACGGACGCTGTTAAAAATATTATTCCGGCTAACTACCAGCAACTAAAGAACATAAAAGCAACTACAGATTTTTTTATCGACCGTACCGGAATTATGTGGATTGGCACCGGAGGATATGGTATTTTAAAATTCGACCCAACAAACGAGCTTTTCCATCATATTTTACCGGAGGTGGACACCTACCAGATTATAGAAAGTACCCAGGGAAAGATCATTACCAACAATATGCAAGAGATTACGATAAATCGTGATCAAACTATAAGTATTAAAAACCTCACAACCCCAGATATTATCAGAAAAAAATTTCCCAAACTAGGGGTTGTCGCATTTACAAAAGATACAGTCGGAAATTTATGGATAGGTGTTAATGGTGGCATTATAAGTTATAACACCATCACGGGCGCTATCAACCAATTTAATTTGCCATTTGAGGATCAGGTTAGCCAGCCATTCCCACTTTACACCGGCAAAGACAATAAAATCTGGATGGGCTACAACAAGTATTTTGTATGCTATGAGCCCTCTGCACACAGTTTCTCCAAATTCCAATACCCGGTTAAGCACACAAGTTATGATTATGATTTTTTGCAAAACATCTATCAGGATGGCAATCTTTTATGGTTGGGATCAACAAACGGACTTTTCGGCTTCGATATACAGCACAAGAAAATTGTTAAAAAGTATTTTTATGTCCAAGGTGATAGTACGTCTTTGGGAAACAACTTTGTACTATCATTCTGCCGTGATCTAAGCCAACCAGAAAAATATCTATGGGTGGGCACTAAAGGCGGCGGATTAAATCTCCTCGATAAAACTACCGGTAAATTTAAGCGATACGACACAAAAAATGGATTGGTGAACAACGTGGTGTACGGTATCCAAACAGATGATCGGGGCAATTTGTGGTTTAGTACTAACAAGGGGCTATCGTCGCTAAATATTGCAACAAACCATTTCAGCAATTTTGATATTAGCGATGGCTTGCAAAGCAACGAATTTAACCGCTACGCTTATTGCAAAACCAAAGATGGAACTATGTTTTTCGGAGGACTTAATGGTATTAACTATTTTCATCCGAACGATATAAAGCCGTTGGAGCCTATCAATGTAGTGTTTACCGATTTCAGATTGTTTAATAAGTCGGTTATTCCGGGGGTTCCGGGGTCACCCCTATCCCAAAGCATTGATGCTGTTAAAAGCATCAGGCTTAGGTACGAACAAAATGTTGTCACGTTTCAGTTCTCGGCCTTAGATTATAGAAAAACCGGTAAAATATTGTATCGGTATAAGATGCAGGAGTTTGACAAGGATTATATATATGCCGGCCCGGCACATGAAGCCACTTATACCAACCTAGACCCTGGTACTTATCGTTTTGTTGTACAGGCCAGCTTTCAAAATGAAAGTTGGGGCAAAGCTTCGGCTTCTTTGATAGTAGTAATTATACCCCCTTGGTGGCGAACCTGGTGGTTTTATTTATTGGTAATTGTTTCAACAAGTTCCTTGATCTATGCGCTTTACAGATTTAGGTTAAATCAGCTAACCCGGCTCGAAAAATTACGTAACCGCATTGCCCGCGACCTTCATGATGAGGTGGGATCATCAATTAGTACGATATCTATTTACTCGAAAATTGTGCATGAACAAGTAGATAGTCCGGAGTTTGATAATGAACCTCTTTTAAAAAAAATAACCGATTATACCACAGAAATAATGGACTCTATGAACGACATTGTTTGGAACATCAATACAAAAAACGATGCGTTCGAAAATATCATTAGCCGCATGCGCGAGCATGCTTCACAATTATTTGAAGCCAAGGGCTACCAGCTGCATTTTTCAATCGACAATCAATTACTGCGTATGAAATTAAGCATGGAAAGGCGCAGAGACTTTTACCTTATTTATAAAGAAGCATTAAATAACATCGCCAAATACGCCAATGGCAAAAATGTATGGATTACACTAACATGTAGCTACAACGTGATTGGCCTTATTATTAAAGATGATGGAAGAGGCTTTAATGTAACAGATGTGCGAAAAAGCAGTAACGGACTTATTAATATGAATCAAAGGGCCGAAGCTTTAAAAGGCAAAATTAAAATAACGTCTATCCCCGGTGCCGGAACCGAAATTCTACTCTCGTTTCATCAGCACTAAGATTAGCCTATTTAAGCTATTGCCTGATGAACTACTTAATCCTAAATTTGATTAATAGTTAATAAATTAAAGATAAATGGCTTGCCATTTAATTTATACGCCCCCACTAATCAAATTAACATCATGATAAAAGTCACCATATTCGACGATCACAAAGAAAGACGCGACGCTTTGAAATTACTTTTAAGCTTACAGAAAGATATGGAGTGTATAAGTGATTTCGAGGACTGTTCTAACCTGGTAAGTGACTTGAAAAAAAATACCCCCCAGGTTGTTTTGATGGATATCCACATGCCATGTGTTGACGGCATTGCCGGTGTTAAGTTGCTAAGGCAAAACTTCCCGGATGTATTTATAATTATGCAAACGGTTTTCGAAGATGACGAGAATCTATTTAACTCTCTATTAGCCGGAGCCCACGGTTATATTTTAAAAAAATCGGCCAATGAAAAAATAATAGAAGGAATAACAGAAGTAGTAAATGGCGGGGCGCCAATGACCCCGGCGATAGCCAAACGTGTGCTTGACTATTTTAGCAGAAAAAACACAAAGGGGAAAGAAGAGACGTTTGATCTATCCAAAAGAGAACGTGATGTGCTGACCCTTTTGGTTAAAGGTTACAGCCATAAAATGATTGCTGCTGAATTATTCATCTCGACTTTTACGGTAAACAATCACATCAAAAACATTTACCAAAAGATGCAGGTACACAGTGTATCCGAAGCGGTTGCAACTGCGATTCAGAAAAACGTTGTTTGACTGTTGATGAACAAAATTACGGGCAGAAATTAGCTCATTTAAGCTATTTTTAGGAGAACCGAGTTGCAATACCTTTGCATTGCAAATATAACCCAGCAGCAGCTGTTGGGTATTTAGAGCCGACAAGTTCGGATCATAAGAGCGGGTGATTCACCCATCAAAATCGGAATAAACTTTAGGAGATTTCAAACCGGAAGAGGCATGCGTTTTATTCGGAAAGGAACCCTCATGTCTTAATTTTAAAAATATTGTGCCATGATTTTTTTCTATATCACATTATTCATTCTGCTTTCACAAGTTGGCTTATATGCTTTTAGTATTGTTGATCGGACAAAGAAATACCAGCGGAGCAATGAGGTTTTGGGTATCATGTTCGGCGCTATAAGCCTCATCTACTCTTTGGTATTGGCGTTTGTAATTATAGCCGTTTGGCAAAATTATGATGAACTGAATAAAACTATAGAAAATGAAACCGACAAGATCAACAGTATCATGGCACATACCGAAGCGCTCCCCGATAGCCTTAAGCTGCCCTTAAAAGCAACTTTAAGCACTTATTGTACCACGGTGATAGAACAGGAATGGAAGATGCAGAAAGTGGCCATCACTAATCAGCCCAGCGCAATACCCAACCTTAGGATGATGCTCCTCAAAATAAAACCAGCGGATAAGGTACAACAAGGTGTATTTACTATCATTGATGAAGACCTCAGCGCTATAAGTGATTTTAGACGCGACAGACTTAGCCATAACCGGTCGCAAGTGCCGCCAATGGTATGGTTGATATTAGAGGCTGGAAGCGTTCTCCTGGTCATTTTCTCTTATTTCTTCAATGTTGAATCCATAAAGCTTAAAGGCATATACCTATTCTTTCTTACCAGTTTTATTGGCATGTGTATGTACCTGCTTTACACACTCGATCATCCCTTTAAAGGTAATTCGAGGGTTAGTTTTAGTCCTTATCAAAACATCCTGGTGGAATTGAGGAATTATTACCCTGCCCAGACTCCGGCAAGGTTATTTCCTGTGGACTTAGCTTCAACAAACACCAGCCTGGCCTATAAAAGCGCTGCCTATAGCAGCCGCAAGAAACACTATGATCATTAAATTATTTATTAAAATGAAGAGCTTCTTTAACATCCTATTATTATGCATCCTAAGCGTCTGCTTAACAAGTTGTAAAACAAATGGCGATTATGATTTTAAATGCGTTGCAGCTATCGCAATTATAATCACCATCTCCGTTCTGTTCCTGGTGTTGGCCCGGTACAGTAATATCCTCAGAGATCAGATCAGCAATTATGACGAATTTGATACCAATGCACAACTTTTGCAGCAGAACCGCAAGTGGAAAATTGCGAATAATACGGCACCATTTAGTTTAACCAAAGTGCAGTTTGGATTGTGGACCGTGATCATCTCTTCCGTATATATTTACCTCTCGCTCTTTAAAGGAGACTGTGCAGTTAGCGGGCCTAATCAAACCGCTTTGGTACTGATGGGCATTTTTGCCGGTAATGCCGTAGCGTCCGCCATAATTGATAAAAACGAAATAAATGATAACCGACCGCGTCACCAGAATTCACCTTCGGAAGGTTTTTTTATAGACATATTATCCGACAGTAGCGGTATCAGTCTTAATCGCTTTCAAAATTTTGTCTGGACTATAATTGCGATTGTAGTTTACTTATATAAAGTTTCGTTAATAAAAACCGGTTGCGAATTGCCGGAGTTAAGCGACACCTTATTAGCCCTTACCGGAATTAGCAGCGCCACGTACCTGATACTTAAAAGCAAGGAAAATGCCCCTCCCGTACAAAACGCGCCGGTAATTGATCAGAGTGTTATGAATATAAAGCAAACAATACCAGATCAAAATCTGGCTAACAGTCCTCAATAAATGCTGCTGGTAATGTTAGGAAAACATAGCAATGGTTGCCACTTGCAACCATGTATCCAAATAATTACAAAACCTTTTGCCTCATTAGCCTATTTTTACATCATTAATATACCCCTGTGAAAGCTAACAAACATATCATTAAACAATACGCTGTATTATCACTTTTGGTGATCTATCAGTTTATTACTTTGATGCATATAGCATACATGCCCCGGTATATAGAAGTTAGTTATAGTCACTCATCATCTGCTGTAGACTTCTTGCACAAAAATCACAGCGCAAGTGTACCGAGGGTGCAATTTCAACGTAGTTATAAACCCGATCAAAACATTTGCGAAAGCTTAATAGCGCCTACTAAAATTTTTTCCCTATTTTTTGCATTTGTTTTAACTGGCTTGTTAGCTCTTAGAACTTTAACACGAGACGGCCTGTCATCGTCCATTCAGCCATTTTCTCAGTATTCCTATCTTAGGCTGAACACGCTTCGAATTTGATCTTTATTTTTTTCTCGAATAATGGCTGAGGTTTCTGTTTTTTAGAAATTCCGCCATTCTATGCTTTACTAACAGTGCTTACGATCTCCGTATCCGCAAGCCCGTTTCCGTTGAGCTATCAGAAAATATTTCACCGCTTTTCTCGAAAAATTAATTAAATGGTTATCAAACGTCATTTAGTAAAACATAAATCAATCTGTTTTGCAATGAAGCGCTCGTACATTAATACTTACGGCTTAAAATTACTCCTATTCGCAGGGTTGCTTTCTTTATCCTTTAATGCATTAGCACAAAATGATAAGAAGAAGCAATTTCCAGTGCCCGAGGACATCCCCGACACCAGTAAGGTCGGATTTCCGTTAATGCCCAATACAGAAGGTAAAAACGGGGGCCAATACTTTACGTTAAAACAATGTATCGATTATGCGCTCACCCATCAACCAGGGTTAAATAAAGCTATTATCAACCAGGATATTGCGCACACAACTAATTCTATAAATCTGGCGGCGTGGTTGCCGCAGGTTAATGCCAATGGCAACTTTATCCACTACCTAAAGCAGTCAAACACCAATATATCAACCGGAACAGGAACTAGTACCGGAACTGGGAGTACGGGCAACACCGGCAGTACCAGCAACGTACGCAGCAGTTACGCCAATACCTTTATTCCAGAACTGGCAGTATCACAAGCTATTGTAAGTCCCGATCTGTTATATGCGGCTAAAAGCGCCCCTTTATTGGTAAAGCAAGCCCAACAGGTAACAGACAGCACTAAAATTTACCTTATTTCGGCGGTTAGTAAGTCGTTTTATAATGTCTTGCTAACCCTGCAGCAGATTAATGTTTTAAAAGAAGACACCGCCCGGCTCGGCAAAAACGTACGCGATACCTATCACCAATATAAAGGCGGGATTGTTGACGAAACCGATTATCTGCAAGCAACTATTACGCTCAACAATTCTGTTACGCAATTAAAGCAGGCCAACGAGAACGTGATACCCCAATACGCAGCACTAAAGCAATTAATGGGTTTTGAACCGGGTAAAGATTTTAACGTAAGTATTGACACGGCGCAAATGATGGCCGATATCCAGATAGATACAACACGTCAGTTACTGTACGAAAAGCGAATTGAGTATCAACAAATCCAAACCCGTAAGGATTTGCAATCGCAGCTTACCAATTATTATAAATACGCCTTTTTGCCCACCGTATCGGGCTTTTTTAACTACAGTCAGCAGTTCGCAAATAATAGTTTTCCTAACCTGCTATCGCAATCTTACACAAGTTCGCTGGTTGGTTTAACCCTTAGCATTCCCATATTTACTGGATTTGCGCGCCTACATAATGTACATAAAGCGCAACTACAAGAGAAGCTGATTCAATGGGACGAGGTCGACCTTAAATCGCAATTGTATAAAGAATATACAACCGGTCTGGCTGGTTACAAAAGCAACCTGTTTAGCTTCAACGTGCAACGTAAAAATGTGGCTATGGCCCGGCGCGTATATTTTGTAGTAAACCTGCAATACAAACAAGGTATTGTAGCGTACCTCAATGTAATCACGGCCGAATCGAACCTCATAACTGCAGAAATTAATTATACCAATTCGCTTTTCAACCTGCTCTCGAGCAAGATAGACCTGGAAAAAGCGATGGGAGATATTACCTATTAATCTTAAAAATCAAACTCAATGAAGCGCGTATTTTTAAATGCCATTTGTATAAGTATTTTAACCCTGGCTGCTTGCAAGAAGAAGGAGCCGCCTGTAAATACCGAAGTACCTGTTAACCTATATAAGGTAAAAGCCCGCAAGGTTTTATATTACGACCAGTACCCCTCTACAACAGCAGCCTTGAGCCAGGTTAGCCTGCTTCCGCAAGTGCAGGGTGCTATAACCGGTATATTCTTCACCGAGGGAACTCACGTTAAGAAAGGTCAGAAACTATACGAAATTGATAGAAGGATCTACCAGGACACCTATGATGCAGCGGTTGCAAACCGTAAGGTTGCTGAAGGTACGCTGGCACAATCGCAACAAGATGCCGACCGATACGAGTACCTCAACAAATATAACGCGGTTGCCAAGCAACTTTATGACCATGCGGTTATTACGCTGCAAAACTCAAAAAGCCAAGTACAATCTGCCGATCAGGCGGTAAAAACGGCCAAGACCAATTTAGCATACGCTGAAGTATACGCGCCGTTTGATGGCACAATTGGCTTTAGCCAGGTTAAATTAGGCAACGTAGTTTCTGCGGGTACTACCGTATTAAATACCATCTCTACCGATGATCCGATGGCTGTTGATTTTGTGATTAACGAAAAGCAATTGCCAAAATTCGAGCGCTTCCAACAACAAAAACATGCACCTACAGATTCGTTGTTCACCATTTTACTGGCCGATAATTCCCTTTATCCTATCAACGGCAAAATATCAGTTATAGACCGTGCGGTTAATTCACAAACCGGTGCTATCACCGTGAGATTGGTTTTTCCAAATCCGAAAGGAATGCTGAGAGTAGGTATGAGCTGCGTGGTGCGAGTGCATAATCAGGAACCGGGCCCGCAAATAGTTGTGCCGGGCAAGGCTGTGGTTGAGCAAATGGGCGAATACTTTGTATACACGGCAAAAGATAGCCTCATGAATAACCCTAAAGCAGGTGCTGATTCTGTAAAAAATAAGATCAAAAAATTGGTAGCCATCCAAAAAAAGGTACAAGTGGGCGAAACCGTTGGTGCTAATATGATTATCAAGAGCGGCATAGAAGATGGTGAACGCGTAATTGTTGATGGCGTACAATTATTGCACGACGGATCGAAAATTACAACGGCCAATAAAATGGGACCATCAGCTGGTGGTAAAGGCGCACGTTAAAAGTGCCGTAAATGAATGACTTCTAAAATTTTAGACGAAGATATTGTATGATTGCTAATACCTTTATTAAAAGACCTGTAACAGCCATAGTTATATCTATTGTGCTGATTATCACCGGTACGGTAAGCATACTCCTGTTACCTATAGACCAATACCCCGATATTACCCCTCCTATTGTGCAGGTAAATGGCCAGTTTACAGGTGCAGATGCACAAACAGTAGAGCAAACCGTTGCCACGCCAATTGAAGAGCAGGTAAACGGCACACCTGGCATGGAATACATGCAAAGCAATAACACCAACAACGGGCAAATGAGCATGAACGTAACCTTTAAAATGGGTACCGACATTGACGTTGCCGCGCTGGATGTACAAAATAGGGTGAGTATTGCTACCCCATTATTGCCTTCCGTAGTAAGCAGACTTGGCCTAACCGTACGGGCAGTGAATCCAAGTATGCTAATGATGGTGGCTATTTACGCACCTAAGGGTTCACATAACATTACTTTTTTAGACAACTACACCAACATATTTATTCAGGATGCATTGTTGCGCGTACCTGGTGTAGGTAGCATCAACCGTTTTACCGACGACTTTAGTATGCGCATCTGGATGAATCCCGAGAAGATGGCTGCTTATAGCCTAACGCCTCAGGATGTAATCACTGCGCTTAATGCGCAAAATGTGCAGGTGGCTGCTGGTACCGCGGGCGTGCCGCCTCAGGCATCAACCCAAACTTACGAGCTGGGTATTTTGGTTAACGGTAGGTTAAGTAAGGTCTCGGAGTTTGAAAAAGTTATTGTAAAAACCATACCGGTAACCGGTCAACTGGTTTATCTAAAAGATGTTGCGCGTGTTGAGTTGGGTAAATTCACCTTCTCGAGCAACTCTTATGTTGATGGACACAAAGCATCCTACCTTCAGATTTATCAGGCACCGGGTAGCAATGCCTTGGAAACAGCCAATGGTGTTTACGCAGCGCTGGCTAAACTCAAAACCAACTTTCCTTCGGATGTTGCTTATAGCGTTCCCTTCGAATCGGTTACCGTGGTTAAGGTTTCCATGGAAGATGTGGTGGTTACCCTATTAAAAACACTGGGACTGGTTGCTATCGTGGTATTTGTTTTCCTGCAAAACTGGCGCTCTACGCTGATCCCGGTTTTGGCCATCCCGGTATCTATTTTCGGTACTTTTTGCTTCTTTATTCCGCTTGGCTTTACCATCAATACCTTAACTATGTTCGGGTTTGTGCTGGCAATCGGTATTGTGGTAGATGATGCCATTATCGTGGTCGAGGCCGTGCAGCATTATATCGATAACGAAAAAATGTCGGCAAAAGAGGCTACCTATCAGGCTATGAAAGATATTTCGGCACCGGTTATTGCTATTGCGCTCATACTGGCTGCCGTGTTTGTTCCGGTCGGATTTATCCCGGGTATTGTTGGCAGGCTATACCAGCAGTTTGCAATTACCATCGCTATTTCGGTAATGATCTCGGCATTTATCGCGCTTTCGTTAACACCAGCCTTGTGTACGCTATTACTGAAACCTTCGCACATCGATGAAAACGCTAAAGGCCTCAACAAATGGTTTTATAAGTTTAATAGTTGGTTTCAACGTATTACAGATGGCTATACCGAAGGGGTAAGAAAAAGCATTAAAGCCTCTCGTTTAATCGTAATTCTGCTAGTATGTATCTGTGCGGCCGCTTACTTCTTATTCCAGCATAAACCATCTGGTTTTATTCCATCTGAAGATGATGGGAACCTGTATGTTACGTTTCAATTACCGCCTGCATCGTCAACAGCCAGATCGGGTGAGGTAATGGCTAAATTAATGAAGGTTATCGGATCGACACCGGGTGTAGCGCATTACGCAGCATTATCCGGTCTGAACGTGGTAACCAATGCCAGTAACTCCAACAACGGTACTATTTATTGCCAACTTGCGCCATGGGACGAGCGAAGTAAATCTACCGAACAAGTTCCAGGCATTATTGGCGAAATGCAAAAGCGAATTTCTGATGCCGGTATAAAAGATGCCAATGTGGAGGTTATACAACCTTCGCCATTACCGGGTATTGGTACAACGGTGGGTTTCAGCATGCAAATTGAGCAACGGAGCACTACCGATAACCTGCAGGATTTTGAAAAGGTGGTAAAGAAATTTGTCGCCGAAGCCAATAAAAATCCTGCTATATCAAAGGCCTTTACGTTCTATTCTTCACACACACCAAATTACAGCCTTACCGTTGACAGAGAAAAATGCGAAAAGCTAGGTGTTAACGTAGCCGATGTTTTCACCACCATACAGGCTTACATGGGCAGTTTATACATTAACGACTTTACTACCTATAACCGAACCTTCCACGTAGTCGTTCAAGCAGATACCGCTTACCGCAAAGTGATAGCCAATATGGATAAGTATTATGTGCGCAACCAGGCCGGCGAAATGGTACCCCTAGGTACCCTAATGAGCTATAAACCTGTTGATGCGCCGCCACTGATCTCGCATTTCAATATTTTCCGTACTGCCGAAATTGATGGCTCGGCCGCAGATGGCTATAGTAGCAGCGAAGCTATTGCTGCTATACAGGAACTTGCCAAAAAAACATTGCCGGAAGGTTACGACTATGAATTTTCGGGGCTCAGCTACGAGGAAATAAAGGCGGGGTCTACCACTGTTTATATCTTCATTTTCTCCATCACTTTTGTATTTCTGTTTCTTGCTGCGTTGTACGAAAGTTGGTCTGTACCATTTTCGGTACTGTTAGCAGTGCCAATTGGCGCAATGGGTGCTATTCTGGCGTTGGTGCTGGTGCCGAGTTTAACCAATAATATTTACGCCCAGATTGGTCTGATTACACTGATTGGTCTGGCGGCCAAAAACGCCATCCTGATTGTGGAGTTTGCCAAAGTGAGAGTTGATATGGGCGAAGAACTTATCCAATCTACATTGGAAGCTGTGAGTTTACGCTTACGTCCAATCATCATGACTTCACTTGCCTTTGTTTTAGGGGTACTGCCATTGGTGTTGGCTACGGGCGCGGGTGCGGTTGCTCGCCGAACTATCGGTTACACCGTTTTAGGTGGGATGATCGCCGCTTCAACTCTCGCGATATTTATTGTGCCGGTGCTATTTGTGCTTATTACCCGCTTCTCCTACGGCAAGGAGAAACTCGAATACTTACAAGCGCACAAGGAAGACCTGAAAGAAAAAGCGAAGAAAGTTGAGGCGCAAAACATTGACCCTGAACTGGAATATGAGATTGAAAAATCACGTGGTTTAAATAAAGCTGATTAAAAATGATTTCAAATACATTTATTAAGCGGCCGGTAACAGCAATTGTTATTTCTCTGGTATTAATGATTGCCGGAATAATTTGCCTTTTTAACCTCGCGGTCGACCAATATCCAAATATATCCCCACCTAGTGTATCTGTAAACGGCTCGTACACCGGCGCAGATGCCCAAACGGTAGAACAGAACGTGGCTACACCTATTGAAGAACAGGTAAACGGTACCCCTGGCATGGAGTACATGACTAGCACCAATACCAACAGCGGCGGTATGGGTATCAGGGTTACTTTTAAAATAGGTACTAACGTACACATTGCGGCGCTTAACGTGCAAAATCGCGTTGGCATCGCCGCTCCACTGTTGCCCTCTGTGGTAAGTAAGTTAGGGTTAACCGTCAGAGCAAGTAACCCCGACCAGTTGATGCTCGTGGCCATTTATTCTCCTAAGCATAGCCATAATATTACGTTTCTAGATAACTATACCAGTACGTTTATACAGGATGCCATTTTACGGGTACCCGGCATAGGCGATGTAAGCGCCCGAACCGATAACTTTAGCATGCGGATATGGATGAACCCCGATAAAATGGCATCATACGGTTTAACCCCGGCTGACATTACCGCGGCTTTAAACGCTCAGAACGTTTATGTGGCTGCGGGTTCTGTAGGTGCGCCGCCGCAGGTAAATACACAAACGCTCGAAACCGGCATATTGGTTAACGGTATGCTTAACAAGGTTAAAGATTATGAGAAGATTGTGGTTAAAAGCATCCCCGGCACAAGTCAGCTAATTCATTTAAAAGATGTTGCAAGGGTAGAACTGGGAAAATTCACTTTCTCCAGTAACGCATTTGTTGATGGCAACAGGGCTTCAACCATCCAGATCTACCAATCGCCGGGAAGTAATGCGTTGCAAACTGCGGAGAACGTTTACGCCGCTTTGGCCAAATTGAAAAAGTCGTTCCCCAAAGATGTAGACTATGTTGTGCCTTTCGAGTCCATCACGATTATCAAGGTATCTATGCAGGAAGTTATAGGCACACTGATTAAGGCCTTGATACTAGTTGCCATAGTAGTGCTATTATTCCTTCAAAACTGGCGGTCAACACTAATACCAATATTGGCCATTCCGGTATCCATATTAGCAACTTTTATCTTTTTTATCCCGCTTGGCTTTACCATCAATACGCTTACCATGTTTGGCTTTGTGCTTGCCATTGGTATTGTGGTTGATGATGCCATTATAGTGGTAGAAGCCGTACAACATTACATCGACGAGAAACACATGTCGCCAAAGGAGGCTACTTATCATGCTATGAAAGAGATTTCGGCGCCGGTAATTGCTATTGCGCTTATCCTGGCATCGGTGTTTGTGCCGGTTGGATTTATACCTGGTATAGTTGGGCGTTTATACCAACAGTTTGCCATTACCATTGCCATCTCAGTAATCCTGTCGGCATTTATTGCCTTATCGTTAACCCCGGCCCTTTGTACCTTATTGCTTAGGCCAACCAAGCCGGTAACCGATAAATCGAACTGGTTGGATAAGTTTTTCCGTTGGTTTAACCGCATGTTTGAGCGGGTGACCGTGAAATACGCCAATGGAGTACATCGAAGTATTAAAGGCGCCCGCTACATTGTGATTCTGCTGGTTTGTATTTGCGCAGGTACGTATTTCATGTTCAGGGTAAAGCCATCAGGCTTTGTACCCGCAGAAGATGGGGGGCGTTTATATGTCACTTATCAACTGCCCGAGGCTTCGTCAACCACCCAATCGGTGGCACTGATGAATAAGCTTATGAAAATTGTGGCATCAACACCGGGCATTCTGCACTATACGGCCATCTCGGGCTTTAACATTCTAAACGGTGGGGCTAACTCCAATAATGGTTCCATGTTTTGCATGCTCACTCCCTGGGACGATCGCACTACGCCAGATACGCGGGTTCCCGGACTGATGAACGTTATCAAAAAGAAAATAGCCAAGGCGGGCATTAAGAATGCTAATGTGGTGGTAGCCCAACCCCCTCCTATACGTGGTATCGGGCAGGCAGCAGGTTTCTCCATGCAGATTGAACAGGGAAACTCTACAGACGATATTTACACCTTCGAAAAGGTAGTTAAAAAGTTTGTAGCAGCAGCAAAAGCAACACCTGCCACCGCAGGCGCTTACAGCTATTTCTCAGCGCATACACCAAGCTATCAGCTGAACGTTGATCGGGAAAAATGCGAAAAATTGGGTATCAATATTTCCGACGTATTTTCGACAATGCAGGCCTATATGGGTAGCTTGTTCGTGAACAATTTTACGCTTTACAACCGCACTTACCACGTAGTTATTCAGGCAGATACCGCCTACAGGGCGCTAATATCTAACATGAATAAATACTATGTTAAAAACTCGGCGGGGCAAATGCTACCCTTAGGTTCGGTCATTAGTTATAAGCCCATTGTTGCAGCACCGCTTATAACGCACTTTAACATCTTCCGCTCAGCAGAGGTTGATGGTGCCATACCGCAGGGGTATAGTAGCGGACAAGCCATCGAAGCCTTAAAGCAACTGGCTGCGAAGAACCTTCCAAGAGGATACACTTATGAGTTTTCGGGCCTCAGTTATGAAGAGATCAAAGCAGGCTCCACGACGATCTATATCTTCATATTCTCCATTCTTTTTGTGTTCTTATTTCTGGCAGCACTTTACGAAAGTTGGTCGGTGCCATTATCGGTGATGCTTGCTGTACCCATCAGTGCATTTGGTGCCATATTGGCTCTAACTGTAGTACCTACTTTAACCAACAACGTGTACGCGCAGATAGGATTAATTACCTTAATTGGCTTATCGGCAAAAAATGCCATCCTCATCGTAGAGTTCGCAAAAATAAGGGTTGATCGTGGTGAAGAGCTGGTTAAATCCACTCTCGAAGCCGTTCGATTAAGGCTGCGACCTATCATCATGACATCGCTGGCATTTATTTTAGGTGTGCTACCACTTGTATTGGCAACCGGTGCAGGTGCCGAATCGAGGAATACCATTGGTGTAACGGTTTTGGGGGGCATGATTGCTTCATCAACCATCTCCATATTTATTGTACCGGTACTTTTTGTGTTGCTTACCCGCTTTTCTTACGGAAAAAAACAGCTTGCTTACCTACAGGCACACCATGAAGAACTGATGGAAAAAGCCAGAAAAGTTGAGGCACAGAATATAGATCCGGAACTTGAATACGATATAGCAGAAGCCCACGCAGAACATAACGAGTACAAAGAATCGCTAAAAAAGAATAATCAATAGCAAACGATGAAACATATTCAACTGCTATCGCAGAACCTGAGGCTGATAAACTATTTCTATACTAAAAGCCTGGATAAGGAATTATCATCTATGAAGGCTGATTACCACTTCGAGGCGTTGTTGGTGTTGGCAGATCAGGAACACCCCATTACTCAAAACCAACTGGCAGAACTACTTCATATAGATAAATCCAGAGTAGCAAACATTGTGTTCTCGATGGAAGAACAAGAAATAATAATTGTAAAAACCAATCCGGCCGACAGGCGGCAGCATCTTATTTCGCTGTCGCCTAAGGCGGTGAAGTCTATACCCGGTATCGAGAAAACGGTTGAGGAAGTAAACAGGATGGCGAACCTTGGTATTAGTGAAGAAAAGCTGGCGGTTTTTAAAGAAGTTACCGAAGCCATGATGCATAATCTGATTAAAAAGTAGATAACCAGAGGGGTATACCTTACTCTGAGTGGTCGAGTCCGCCGGTCAACGAATTGATAAATGCATTGATACCATAATTTCTAAGCGCAATACTGGTCTTGGCGTCTGTTTTCCAGAAAAAACTGGTTGAAATAATACCATGAATCAAACCGGCGGCAGCGTATGTTCGGCATAAAAGGTCTTCTTCTGAAAGAGAATACTCACCTAAAAGTTCGCCTACGGATTGCCTGAGATGCTCCATAAACTTACGTAAAGCCGGGAATTCTTCAACCGCATTTGCGGCACAAACACCAGAATCATACATCAGCATATAAAGCTCGTTTTCCCGGGTAGCGAAATTCCACAAGGTATTAAGCAAAGCGATCAGTTCCTCCGGCTGACTGGATGTGGCTGGCCGGTTTTCCTCAATATTGCAGAGCAATTGCTCATAGCCTACATTACACAGCGCATTCAAAATAGCACGCTTATTTTTAAAGTAGGAATAAATTATCGGGGCGCTATATTCTATCTCGTCGGCTATTTTTCGAAGACTTATTGCATCTGCCCCCTCCGCCTTAACCATATGCATGGCGGTACTCAAAATATCGTGACGCAATTTTTCTTGTGATCTTATCTTTCTTTCGGAAATACCCATTTGCCGGCTATTTAACACTCGTGACTATATTGAAACGTCACTGGAATTTATAATGATTTCTGGATTTAAAGTTTGCAATTAAAGTTTACAATGACAAACTGCTATAAATCCCATTAACGCTCGGGCGTAATTAAATAATAATTAACGGCTCGTCAATTGGGCATAGCTGCGTTGAAAAGGATTTTGTACGGCTTTTTAACCATGGAAAGGCATATCCCTCTTTCAGGAACAATACCAGAAGCCAACAAAATTGGCTTCCGGTACATATACATTATTTTAAAAACACGAATCGTCCGCGCGTGGGCATTGGCGTGGGTGAAGAAGCTTCCATGCAATACATGGATCAATGCGGGGTTGCCCATATGTTACAGGAGTTCTTGGAAAAGGCGTTCTGGCCATAATAGCATCAACGATATCACTGTCCTCCGCATCCGGATCAATAAGTCCTAAACTATTTTCGTCATCATCGCCGGCTCGTTGTTTTATTTCATTAAACAGTTCGTATTCGAAAAAGAACTCACTTTGGTTCCAGTATTCACCGTATATTTTTTCGCGGAACTCGGAGTCTGTCAAATTATCCGGATTAGATCTGTTTTTATAAAAACCAGTTTCAGATATCCCTGCTATATCGGTTCTTCCCGATTCAATAAATTTCATGCGAAGCCTGTCTATCGCTTCGCCCTCCATCACTACCGCATCTGCCGAAGCATTGTGGCTTGTATCTGTAGAATACTCATCAGAATTGTACCAGTGAAGTGAGATAAAATCGAATTTTGCACCATTGTTTAAAGCAATCATATCATCGTAAAAACGCATAAATAGGCCATAATGGATGTAAGCATAGTTCATGCCCACCTTGGTATTAGGCGAAAAATATTTAATCCCATTATATAACCCCTTAATAAAATGGAAATAAGCGCCGTAGTAATCCATGTTCCAAAGAACTGTATCGCCATTATAGGTACTTGTCCAACGTAAAGGGCTCCCACTCGGTGCGTCAGGCTCACCTGTTCCGCTGCCCGAACGTAATTTCATTTTATCATCGATTACATCAAGTTCGTTACCCAACTCAACCCACGAAATTTTATCGGCATGGCGAACCATAAATGCTGCCCCTTTTTTAAAGCCGTCTTTATATAATTGGTCATATTCGTCTTGCGACCAATCTCCGGCTTTTCCAGAGGCCGGCGCTTTAGAACCTGCGGCGGTAACGCTTATAACTGCAAATATGCCAAGGTTTGCCTCTAAGGCCGCTTCAAAAAATGGCAACCAACTTGGATTTTGGGGTTCACCAAAATCGTCGGTAGTTACATCTGCCCTAACGAAGTTGTACTTCATTGAGGTAATCAGATCAATCGCATGTGGAATGGTATCGGTAGTGTAATCCGCATGCCCCGAGCCTTGCCCATAGTGCACATTTACTCCATAAGGTACAACCGATACAGGCGGAGGAGTTGGCCCCCCAATTCCTACTGCTAACGTCACGTTGTAGGTTGTGTCGCCGTCGACAACTTCAAAGTTACTTGTGCCTTGCGTGGTCAGTGCTTCAACTAGTTGATTAGTTTGATTGGTTAGCAGCTGAACCGCAGACGTAATTGACGAAATGTAAATTTTCATAATAAACTTATTTAATTGTTAGATAAAAAGATGCAAATCGGGGGGGAGCTTGATCCGGTCTTGTTTAGGTCGATAAAAATTATTACTGATAAAAATTAGGTGATTAGGTCGTTAACGTAAGATTAAATGGTTTTTTGGAGCGGAGAGTTGATTGATGTGTGTTTAGGTGTTCTTAATTAAGGTTGATAATTAATAAAAAGATTAGATTGGATGGAGTGTAGGATTAGATGCTAATTAGAGGGGAGCTGATTTCGTTTAGGCTATGTTTATGAAGATTTTCGCTGATAGTAGGTAGCTGCGAAATTAATTAATTGACAGTTAACGCGCATTGAAGGAAATACACATTATGCTTTACATATTGCAAATATTTTCCTGGAAGAAACATCAATTTCCGCTTGATCTCACAATTTCGGGACAGTTTAAAATAGACTCGGCAACCAATGACAGATAAACGGTTAATTTGATCACTAACGAACAATAACTGTGCGATAACGAACATAGCAATCTATACAAGCATCTAATTATCAATTATTTATAAGTTGGCACGTTATTTCGGCTTAATCTCTAAATAACCTCGTTATGTTCAAGCACTTTTTACTTATCGCCAGGCGCAATCTGCTTAAAAGAAAATTCTACAGTTTCATCAACATTATTGGTCTTGCCATAGGTATGACCTGTTGTATACTGATTGCATTGTATGTAGAAAATGAACTCTCCTACGATCGATATAATACCAAACACGATCATATTTACCGCGTAGCACAAACTTTTAGAAGTTTTGAAAAAGGGCAGAAAGTTACCACGCCCCTGCCCGAGGATTATCAGGTATGGGGTTGCGCCCCGGTTGGGCCTGCCTTGGCGGCCGATTTTCCGCAAGTGAAGGATGTTGTGCAATTTATGAGCCCTGTAAGTTTATTACTGGAGTTTGGAGACAAGCGCTTGCAGCAAGAAAACCTGGTTTGTATAGATTCTACCGCGTTCAAAGTTTTCAGCTGGAAACTCTTGTATGGTAATCCTCAAACTGCGCTGGTTGCTCCTAACAGCATCGTATTAACCCAGAAAGTAGCCGAGAAATTCTTCGGAAATGATAATCCCGTAGGTAAAAGCCTGCGCGTAAATAACGGCGACAATTTTACGGTAACCGGTGTCGTTGCGGATGTTCCCGCTAATTCGCAAATCAACTTCAATGGACTGATATCCATGACCACAGCCAGGAAATGGCGGGAGGATATCTTTAACTATTGGGGCTATGTGGATTTCTACACCTACTTCGTACTTAAAGATCATGCAGATATAGCTGCTATGAAAGCTGGCATTCCCGCCTTCATAAAGCGCCATAACAGCGAGGATCCAGGCTATACCATCGCCTTCGAAAAAATGGACGACGCCTATCTGTACTCCAAGGCAGCAAGGCAGCCCGGGCCGGTAGGTAGCATGAGTAACATTTATTTATTTTGCTGCATCGGCATCATCATCTTAATCATAGCCTGCGTTAATTTCATGAATTTGTCTACCGCCCGATCGCTCGAAAGAGCTAAGGAAGTAGGAGTTAGAAAAGTTATGGGGGTGCAGCCTTCTGCACTTCGCTGGCAGTTTTTGTTCGAATCGCTTCTAATTTCTACTGTGGCAGCTGTTTTAGCGGTAGTACTTACAAAGTTTAGTTTACCGTTGGTTAGCGCATTGTCGGGTAAAGATTTTACTCCAAAAGAGTTCTTTAATTTTCAATTATTTATATGGATGGTAGGGCTTACACTTACAACCGGTTTACTTGCTGGCGTATACCCTGCCTGGTTTCTTTCACGTTTTCAACCCGTTGAGGTTTTGAAGGGGGTGTTCAGGCCCTCGGTCAATAGCATATCTCTCAGAAAAGCGCTTGTTATTTTTCAGTTTACGCTTTCCATCACGCTAATTGCCGGAACGGCTATTGTATATACAGAACTGAAATTCCTCAACAACCATGATCTTGGATTCGCAAAAGATCAAATGCTGGTTTTAAATTTCGAGGGCGATGAGCAAGTACAAAAAAATATCGAGCGAATAAAGAAATCACTTGCCGACCAACCCGGCGTTTTATCGGTTGCTGCTTCGAGGGCGGTTCCGGGTGAGTTTTTACCAAACGCAGGCACAGATATACAAGGCCCCGATGGGCAAATGAAAAATAAGATTCCACTTATTTACGAAATTGATTTCGATTTTATTAAAACGCTCCAAATCCCGCTCGTGGCCGGTAGAAACTATTCGCGTGCGTTCCTTACGGATAGCACACAATCGATGGTAATTAATGAGGCTGCTGCCAAAATGTATGGCTACCGCCACCCTGCCGATGCTGTAGGTAAAAAGTTTGCGCAATGGGGCAGGCAGGGTACTATAATAGGTGTGGTAAAGAACTTCAATTTCCGTTCGCTACATACCGAGGTAGAACCATTAACCTTGAGATATGGCATGCCAGACATGCTTAATCGTATTTTAGTAGCTGTTAAAGCCGATCATATTTCTGCCACCATTGCAGCGCTAGAAAAAACATGGAAAACAGAGGCACCACAAAGGCCATTTCTTTATCACTTCTTAGACGAATCGTTTAATAAGCAATACGAATCAGATCAACATTTCGGGTATCTTTTCTCCTTATTTTCGTGCTTGGCTAGTTTAATTGCCTGCCTGGGCTTATTTGGCTTAGCCACATTCACGGCGCAACAGCGCATTAAAGAAATAGGCATCCGTAAAGTGTTAGGTGCATCGGTTTCTAACATTGTGGTACTGATCAGCAAGGACTTTATGCGCCTTGTTTTAATCGCTATTGTAATTGCCATACCGCTCTGCCTTTTGATTATGAATCAATGGCTGAAAGATTTTGCCTACAGGATAACAATAAGTCCGGGGATTTTTATTGCCACGGCGGCTATCTCTATTTTAATAGCCTTGGTTACTATTAGCTGGCAAACGGTCAGGGCAGCCTTGGCCAACCCGGTACCCTCTATTAAAAACGAATAGTGTAGATAACAAATTGAAGCGCCATAAATTATCGATTTATGGCGCTTTTTTAATTCCCTATCTCACACCAGCCATCGTGATTTCCTCAGGTTATGTGCCAAATGGGTTTCACTTTTTAAAATGCAACTTATCCCCCCATCCTAAATAATTTATTGGGGTAGCAATGTCAGTATTTTTAGTTGTCCGTGCCCTTCAGGGTTAATGGAGTACTTACAACTAACCTTGGCGCTACTTGAAACACTTACAAACATTTACCCATATTGTTGCTAAGCCCTGTATTGTGCTGATGCTATTATCATTCGCTTCTTTTAGCAGTTTGGCGCAGAAGCAAAAGTCACTTAAGGCCGATACTATTAAGACCGACACCTTGGTCGACGCCAGCAACATGAGCGTACGGTATGGCAGCAAAGGCATCGAACTTCAAACTAAAGACAACAAGTTTCTATTTCAACTCCAAAGCCGATTTCAGTTTAGGTTTGCCACACCCGGCGACGCAGATCCTGTAACGTACGATGATTATTTACAAGGCGGACACACGGGATTTAAAATTAACCGGGCAAGGTTAAAAGTAGGTGGCCATGCTTTTGAACCCTGGTTAAAATATTATTGGGAATATGAGCTAAGCCAAAGTAACCTACTCGATTTCCGGATTATGATAGAACGCTACAAATGGCTCAACTTTAAAGCCGGGCAATGGAAGGCCGAGTTTACCCGCGAACGCTTTATCAGCAGCGGCGAACAGCAAATGATGGACCGGTCGCTTATTAACCGGTCATTTACGCTCGACCGTCAACAAGGAGTAGAATTGTATGGTGAGCTGGGCAAAGGAATTGCAGATTTTAGTTACTGGGCCGCAGCAATGACCGGAACAGGTAGAGGCAACACTAAAAATGATGATAACCATTTAATGTACTTCGGCAGGTTGCAATGGAACTTTATGGGCGAACCACTCGAATTTGAAGGTGGCGATTTAGAACATCACGAAAAGCCGGTAGCCATAGTGGCCGCATCCGCAGTTACCAATCAAAGTCCTTACACCCGCTTTTCTCAGGCCGGGGGTGGTAGCCTGGAGGGCTTTAACGCAGATACCGCCGGCCGTTACCGGGTAAACCAATGGAATTTAGAAAGCGCGCTGATGTACAAAGGCTTCTCCGGGCAATCGGAATGGCATCATAAATATATCTTCGATACACTGCATGGTAACGCCTTAACCGAAATGGAGGGTTACTATGCACAAGCCGGTTACTTTTTTCATGGACTGATAGAAAGTTTCCCTCGGCAGTTAGAAATAGCTGCCCGCGAGACCGTATATCGCCCTAATGTAGATCTACGAAACAACCTGCAACGCGAAACCTCCTTAGCCTGCAACTGGTTTTTTAAAGGTCACAAAAACAAACTCACAGCCGAGGTTAATTACCTGAGCCTGCAAGATCCAACAGTGCCAATGGTGGGTGGTTATCGCTTCAGGATACAGTGGGATATTTCGTTGTAGAAAGTACGTCAACTTAAATACGATTGATCATGATAGTAGAAAAGCTTTTTTCGAAACACGCAGCATTGGTGTTTGCTCTTTGTATAGCTATATCTAATCATTCCCGGGCACAGGAAGCCAAAACAACCGAAGAACCTTTTAAGCCTAATAGTGAGCTTGCCCTCGTAATTAGCCACGCCCATGTGTTTGAGGGCAGAAATGAATCGGGCGAAAAACAAACCTTGTCCCTACCCTCATGGAGTATCGATTATACCTACAAATTCACCAAACGTTGGGCTATTGGCTTGCACACCGACGTTATAGTCGAAAAATTTAAGGTAGAGAACCACTCTAAAGACGAAGAAAGCGAAGAAATTGAGCGCAGCTACCCCGTTGCGCCGGCCTTGGTAGGCATATACAAATTGCCACGCCATTGGAGTTTTGTATTAGGTTTCGGCGGGGAGTTTGCCAGCGAAGGTAGCTACGCCCTCACCCGCACGGGTGTAGAATACAGTGCCGAAATATCAAAGGGCTGGGAAGTGTTTGGCACGGTTAGTTACGATTTTAAATGGAATGCTTATGATACCTGGGCTACCGGCATCGGTATAGCCAAATCATTTGGTAGCGCTAAATAAAAATCGCTAAGACGCAGCGATTGTGGAGTGGTGCGCACCACATGTTCCACTTGCACCACTTTTACATACTTAAAAGTCTTTATCTGTAATTTTAAAATATACAAATCCCTAATTAACAAAGATTTAAAATAAAAAAGATTGACTTTAAAATAGTGGATTGCACCACTTTCACCTACTTAAAAGTATTTATTTAACAACTTTTAAGTCATGAAGTCTAAGTATAGGGATGATAGGAACCCTCCTTCCCCACTGTAGAAAAATAAAAACTTGTGCAGAAATTGAGAAATAGCCCTACACTATTTTAAAATTCTGTTTCCTTAAATTGCCCTCATTACCGATGCATTACCCCAGCATCTGTCTCAACGGCTGGTGTTACTCTTTATTTGCCCCCAAACCAAACTTTAAAAACCACCATTGAGATTATGAAAACTTATTTTACTCCACGATTAACGATTCTATTTTTCGTTTTCGCACCATTGCTGTGGACCTGCAAATCGGATATGCCGCAAGTGAAAAACTCCGATGCCAATACGGCACCCGAACCCGACAGAACTAAATCCACAAACGATTTATTCACCTTGCCTAAAGTAATTGCCGGCAAAGACCGCTATTATGGAAGTACAGACGGCATCGGGGCTAAAGCTCTATTTAATCAGCCCTCGGGTATTTTTGTAGACGTAGACGGATCTATATTAGTGGCCGACATGGGTAATAACAAGATCAGAAGAATTGTTAAGGATAGCATTGTTTCTACGTTAACCTTCCCGAATGTTACCGATGGCGGGCCAGGAACAATTGTTGGCCCTGTAAACGTAGCCGCCAATGGTAATCTGGGGTTTATCGCCATAGTTTGCCCCGGCGACATCTTTTATTATAAGCCGCATCCTATCGACCAAACTCACCCTACCTGGACGATGAGCCATACCGGCGCTGCTGGATTTAAACCATATTGGGCAATTACATGGGATAAAGCGTATGGCGAATTCTTTTGGTTGTCTATAAGTGCATCCATTACCACTAACGATTTGGGTTTCGCTAACCCCTCAGCGTATGGAGTGGGTGGAAAGAGCGCATTTAACATTACCGACCCAATAAAAGCCGTAAGCGTGATGCCAACTGAAAAAGCCACCGTTTATGCCGCAACCCGTACTAAATTTTATACCATAGTGGGCTATAATGATGATTATGGGAATGGCACATCCAGCGCAGCGTTTCCTGGCATTACATTAACCAGCATAACAAGTATAGCCTGCAGCAAGGATGGGAAAAGAATTTACGTGGCCGATAACGGCGACATTAAGGCTATTAATCTCGGTTATCGCGGGAGTATAAGTACCATTTTAACAGGGGTTTACGCTGATGGCATCGCACTCTCGCTAGATGGCGCCTACTTGTACTACAGCAGCCAAACCAGAAATACGATTTCGAAATATAAGTTGTGATGAACCGGATGTTAAATTACACCTATCAATTGGATTAAGCCCACATGCTGATATAAGCCATAGCATGCGCAAAAAACTGATATTTCATACGCCGCACACGTGCACTGGCACTGACTGTTGTAGATATGATTTAACTTATCTACATTTAGAAAAACCAGTAATCATGCTAAGTGAACAAAGGTTACTACAACTGGAAAATAAGGTCATTGACTTAGAAGATTCGGTTACTCAATTATTAAAAATAGTTGTCTCGCTACAAAACATGGTTAACGAACGGGTTGAACGATCTGCCTTTATGCAAAAGCAAATCAACGAGCTAATGGAAGCCGTAGTAATCCTTCGAAAAAGATAACAAGCTCTTAAAGTGAACAAAACTTTGAGAGTTTATCGTGGTTGTTTAATTATGAAAGACCACGATGAACAGACACCGCAAGAACGGATAGTAAACGACACACGTGTGATATTAGCCGAAATGGCAGATTTACAGGCGTTTTATGACAAGTCAATGGGCTCTTTGAAACAGGACCTGGTTGATAACGGCGAAGCGCTTAAACAACTTAAAAACAAAGATTCTGACTTTTAAGCGTCTTCTTCTTATATTAAAAAGAAAGTAGTGCATCAAATCCGGGCAGTGTTGTTGACATCCTACGTTTTGCCCTTTAGCATAAGTCGATTTTATATCTGTCGTGCTGTGCGCATATTTCGCGTGTGCACCTAACTATCTAAATTATCCTACCTTCAATTCTACCGCAAGCAATTACAATCTGGGCTTGATAACCCTCACCGCAGAATTGCCGTAATCAGCTATAAAAATACCGTTAGGTTTCACAGTAATACCCGAAGCATAGTTAAAACTGGCTTGCTCTGCCGGGCCGTCGGTGTTTCCATTACCGTAAGGTACAATCGCTGTTTCAACTCCGGTATTGCTCACGTGGCTAATCATCGTTTGCAAATCAAACTGATCATCCGGATTTCGTAGCAACTTTATTAGGAAGAAATTTTCAGGTGCAGTTACGTTAAACTTTTTGTCGCGCTTTGCAGGTGCAAAATCAACTATGGAAGCATTAGGATCGCTTAATTTAAAAAACGTGGTGACGGTACCGTTTGGAGTTATTTTACGCAACTTACTTCCGTTTACAAACGGAAAGTCGTCTGTAACATTGGCATCAACCACCCAAATATTGCCATCAGCGGCGTATCTAATACTCGAAATTTTGTTAAAGCGCGCGTTTGCTCCAATACCGTCGGCGTTGCCCCCTACCCCGGTTTTACCAGCCAGTATGGTTGCTGTTCCGTTAGATGTTAATTTTACAATCCGGCGGTTTTCTGTGTCAGCAATATATAAGGTACTATCGGGCCCGATAGCCACATCATAAGGATGATTGAGCCCAATGCTCACCGGCGGATAGCTCACATGCTTTTTCGCATCAATCTTTACAATCTTGCCGGCATTAATCATCGCGGCATATACCGTCCCGCTTTCGCCTGCTTTAATGCCAAATACATCTGTTGTGCCTGTACCATCATTTGGAAGCGTTGCCATTAAGGTAGCTTTACCCGTTTGGGTTAGCTGATAAATGGTATTATTATAAGGCACAGAAAAATAAAGCGTACCGTCGCTGGAACTACAAATCCTGTCGGGAGGCACACTGCTCTTATAAATGGTGGAAACTTCGTACAGGCTGCTAACGCTTGGCAGGCTGTTAACCGAACTAGTTGCCAGGGAGTTGGGGGTTGATTCCGCTGGGCCAACCTGCTCTTTCTTACAATTTTGAAACAATAGCCCCGCTAGAAAAATAAAGATCAGGCCGACACTTTTCTCATTAGATGGTTTCATAGTAAATGGTTTAAGATGGTAAAGATTGTCGGGGTACTCGCTAAAAGTACCTAATGCGGATTGGGTATTTAGCTATATCCTTAAAACGTGCATAAATTGTGTAGTTTATGCTCGAACTAACGGTGGTATCCCAGCGTAGGGTTGGAACGATTTGTATCGGCAGACTGAAGCCTGCGGGTATAGTTAGTCCTTAGCCGCCCGACTACGGACAGCGGCTTGAGGGGTATAGAATTGGCATTGTCAAATCATCTAACATGTCGTGAATGCCCCTTAAATTGGCAGCTTCACCCCTCACGCTACGGGCACGATTTGGATAACTTTATAAAAATGCCCCACCCCAAATCATGAACCATTTATTTCGCGTACAGCAGAAATTCGATGCTTTTTTCTCGCCCTTGTTTATCCTTCTAATATTTTTTATGAACGCGGCATCGCCCAAAGCTTTCTGTCAGGAAACGGACGGCACAAGGCTCGAGAAGATGCCTGCAGACCTTGAGACAACCTATGCTTTGAGCGCCCTGCCTCCTCATTTGCGCAAAGCTGCTACCGTTTATGCATTAGATCCGGCAAAAGGTTATGATGTTGTACAGAAAGGTACTAATGGTTTTATATGCTTCATTACCCGCACGGAATGGGAATGGGGAGAGTTTAGAAAAGACCTTACTATGCCTATTAGCTTCGATGCGGAAGGCGCGTGGACCATTTTCCCGGTATACCGCGACGTAGCGGCCATGAGGGCATCGGGAAAATTCACGGCTAAGCAAATTAAATATCTGGTATTGGACCGCATTCGAAAGGGCGTATATAAAGCCCCGGCCAGAGCTGGCGTTTCCTATATGCTGGCGCCGGTAATGCGTGGTTACAACGGCAACCCCAACAACAATCAAATAACCACCATGAGCATGCCGCACTATATGTTTTATGCTCCTTATTTAAACAATACTGATGTAGGTGGTAATCAACAAGGCCCGTTTGTACTTAACCAGGGAAGCTTTTTACTTGGCGACCGAAAAGGCCCGCACGGTTATATGATTATGCCCGCCGGCGAAATGGAAGCAGCCAAAATAGTAAGCGCCAATAGCGACTTAGTAAAACGCCTTATTGCCTACAAAGCTTATTATAAAGTAAACGCGATGGCTGGGCATCATTGATTTGTATGTGCCCATTTCTTTCGGCAGACTGATTCTGCGGGCATAGTAAGTCCGTAGTCAGGAGACTACGGACAGCGGGGAGATTACTTACTTAAAAAGGTATCCATATCAACTCGGTTCCCCCAGCCGCCATTTTCATTAACAGAACACGAGCTAATAATTGAAAAATCGGGCAATTCGATTTTGTTATAGCTCATCAATTCAATCACATTCTTTACTTCTTCGAACGTAATTTTACTCGCAAACCCACCGTACAAATTTGAAACGCCTAGCCAAATCAAACATTCTATTATATCAGATACCAATTTATCTTTTAAATAGTAGTGTTGTAATTCTAAAGCTTGTTCATTAGATATAACCTTGTAATGTTTTATCCCATCTTCGTCATCTAATATTAGCGAAGGCATAATATCATCAGCCCCATCTTGCCATTCATCTAATCTGGATGTAGCTGTAAACTTCTCCAGAATAACCTTTAGAAACTTCGGGATATCTTCCAGGCGTTTACTAATAATTGCATTCCTCAGGCACAAATAGCAGTATATATATCGTCCATTAATAGAAATTTGGTGAAATTGGTTTATCATAAATTTGTTATTTATTTCGTCTCCGCAGGGTTTCTCGATAGAGAACCCTGCGATTTAAGACAAGCATGTACAAAGACCAACGCAGGGTCCTTTTCAAGAGACCCTGCTGAAACAAAAAGAATCAATTTTGACCCCGATGCTAGCGCAAGGGAGACCCTCGCGCTAGCATCGGGGCTATTTTCTTAGAAAAGTATCCATATCAACTCGGTTTCCCCAGCCGCCATTTTCGTTAATAGAACATGAGCTAACAATTGAAAAATCAGGTAACTCAACGCCGTTGCTATTTAATATTTCTATAACTTCCATAACACAATCAAATGTCTTTTTACTATTAAAAGCTACATAAAGGTCAGATATTCCTACCCAAGTCAAAATTTCTATTATCTCTGCGGCTAGCTCATTTTTCAAATAATAATGTTTCAAATTTAACGCCTGCGCTCGTGAAATAACTTTATAGTGGTTTACATCATTTTCCTCCTCAAACAATCTGGAGGGCATAATATCATCAGCTCCATCTTGCCAGTCTTGCAGTTTTGAACTGTTTGTAAATTCTTTCAGAAGATTATCCAGAAAGACCGGAATATCCTCCAAAGCTTTACTAATGATGATTTTCTTTAGACACACGTAGCAATATGTATACCTTCCTCTAATCGAAATTTGATGAAAATCATTTACCATTATACTTTTTATTTATTCAGCCTTAAATCGATGTTGTAACTATCCCCCCTTTCGCAACCGCGAGAGTCTCTCTTGCGGTAAAATTAGAAAAGTTCAGCCCGAGGTCGGTGTTGTCACCGACCTTTCGTCTACCTTCCAAACTGCCCCTCCAGCCAATCGCAATCCATTGTCAAAACCCGCTTCCCTCTTTTGATTAGGAAGAACTCCGAACGGCGATTGAGCTGCTGTTGTGCTTCGGTGCAGGGTACGCCATCTGGGCAATCGGATACCAGGTTGTTTTCGCCATAGTGTTCGGTAAATACGCGCGATGCATCAATACCGTGCGCCACCAGATAATCCTTAGCCGACTCGGACCTGCGGTAAGATAGCGCCATGTTATAGGCCTTTGATTCGCGACTATCGCAATAGCTGGCCACCAGGATCTTTAAGTCAGGGTGGTCTGTCAGTATTTTCAGCACATTCTCCATTTCGCGCTGGGCATCCGGGCGGATGTTGGATTTATCGAGGTCATAATAGATCTTATTAACGGTCAGCTCCCGTTTCAACGAATCGCAGTTGAACACGAAGCCCGGTTTATGTTCGCGTGGTTTATAAAAAGAGTTGTCGATGGCTTTTACCTTAAGCGTGATGTTGATGGTGGTATCTGCGTTAATACCATTGGTATTAAATGCTTTCGAGGCTGAGCTGTAACCATCGTTAGTGGCAGTTACATAGTAGACGGTTTCGGGCTTCAGCACACTGCTGAAGCTGCACTGCATATCGGCATCGAGGTCTTTTAACCCGTTAGGGCTTAGTTGTATGGCGCTGTAACACACCGGCTCGAGGGTGATAGAATCCACCACCTCAACATGCAGTTTGATCTGGAAATCGTGGTGCACAAAGCTGTAGATATCATCGCTGCCTTTGCGGTTACTGGTAAAGTAGCCCGTAATGCCATTCTCATTTCTAATCAACCCAAAATCATCTACAGATGAGTTAATAGGCGAACCCAGGTTTACCGGCGAACCAACCGGCTCAGTATCATTCAAAGCTATCTGAAACACATCTAAACCACCCAATCCCGGGTGACCGGTTGACGAGAAATACAAAATGTTATCCTTGTACAGCGTAGGGAATTGCTCATTGCCTTCGGTATTAATTACCGGGCCCATGTTTACCGGCTTACCCCAGGCGTCGTGGATGGAATTGCGCTTGCTATAATAAAGGTCGGTGCCTCCGTAGCCGCCCTTCATATCCGACGCGAATATCAACAGCGTACCCGCTTTATTCAAGGCCGGATGCCCAATCGAGTATTGATCATCATTATAAGGGAATGGTTCAATCACCTCCCAGGTAGGTGCTTTGGCGGTAAACAGCTTTAGTTTGTTAATGCCATCCTTACTCTCGGCATATTTGCCTTTAAAGTAGTTGTTACGTGTAAACATCAACGAACCATCGGGCAGCAAAGCTGTAGAACCTTCGTGGTATTGGGTATTGATATTGCCCGGTACCGGCTCAACCTTAACGCGTGCGGCAAGGTAATCGCCAATAGTATCGCGCAAAAATTTCTGGCTATAGTTGCCAACGGTACGGGTATCGTTGCTGGTAGGCGGCGTATCATCATCGTTTACCTTATACATCTTCTTAGTGTTTCCCTTCAAGTCTTTCCTGATCACTTTGCGGATGCTGTCGATATTTACGCCTTTAATTTCGGCCAGTGTGTTTACATAATACAGGTCTGAGAACGGGGTTTGATCCCAGCCGAAAACCTTTTTAACCAGCACGCCGGTTTTGCGGTTACTACTAAACATCAACCCCTTTTTGTAATACATGGGCGAATACTCCGATGCGGCGGTGTTAATATTTAGATAGCTGATGGTCCAGTCCCTGCGGTTTTTGAGGAAACCATTTACTTCGGGATAAGTCTTAACAAATGCTGATGCCCGGTTATCTTTCGAAGTCAGTTCGAGATACTTTTGGTACCATTGTTCCGATGCGGTGTATTGCTGCTCGTTAGCTAAGGTTTCGGCATAGTAGAGTGCCCATTCGGGTTTCAGTGTCTGTGCCTGGGTTAATTTAGCATACCACATGAGTGCTTTATCGTAATCCTTAATATTACGGTAGCTGTTGGCAATCATTTCCTGCGCCTCCACGTTGTTCGGATCTTTCTTTAAATCGCTCTCGAGTAGTTTGGCGGCGGGCGCATAACGTAAGGCTTGATATTCCTTGCGAGCTGCCTTCAATTCGCCGCTTTCCTTTTTAGTTTGTGCAAAAAGAGAAGCCGGCAAAAGCAATGCTATAATAATGGTGATATATGTGGTTCTCAGCATATCATTGTCTTAAAAAAATCGTGGAGACAGAATTTTACCCTTAGTGAATCCAAACTCGTAACGGAGCATAATTTCGTGGCTGCCCGAGTTGTATTGCACCAGCTTGGTTGTACTATGGTCGTAAGAATATCCCAACCTAATTTGCGGCGATACCTGGAACTCAACCAGGCCCGAAATATCTGCCTCGGTACGGTATTGCGCGCCAAAACCAATAACATCGCTAACCCATAAGGTGGCGTTCAAATCTCCTTCTATCGGAGCACCTTTAACATATTTGATCAGCACCGATGGTTTTAGATGCAGATCGTCATTCAGCTGAAACACATAACCCGTAGCCAGAAACAAGTGCATAGCCTGACCGCTAAACGAGTTATCGCCCTCAACCTTTAAATTGGTTAACTTATTATTCAACAATTGCGGCGACGATAGCCCGAGGTAAAACTTATCGGTATTGTAATACACCCCTACCCCAAAATCGAGCAGCATTTTATTCACGTTCTGACTAAAAGCCGGGTCGGGCACACCGCTGGAGCCTAAATTTACAGAAGTAAAATTAGCTTGGTACTGGCTCACGCCACCCTGCAAACCCAATGCAAGCGTACCCTTATCCATCCGGATGCGGTAGGCATAACTGGCAATAGCCCCGTTGGTTGTGGTTATACCCAAACGATCGCTGTAGACCTGCAGACCCAGGCCCACTTTCTTGCTTTCTATTGGAGCGTCGATACTTAGCGTTGCTGTTCTTGGCGCACCTGCTATACCAACCCATTGGTTACGATACAAAGCCGTTGCCGACGTTACGTTACGGCTACCCGCATAGGCAGGGTTAATGGCAAGTGTGTTAAACATGTACTGTGTATACATGGCCTCCTGCTGTGCCATGGCCTGCTTACCCGCACATGCTATGATGATACCTAATATTAATATTCTAATACTTTTCATAACTATCTGTTTAGGGTTATAAAGCCCACGTAGCGGTCTTTGTCGTCAAACTTCACAATGTAATAATAGGTTCCTTCCGGCAGATCTTCGCCTATGTGGATGCCCTGGTTACACTTGCCTCCCCAATCGTTTTTGTAGTCCTCATTACGGTATACCAGATTTCCCCAACGGTTGTAGAACTCGAGGAATACCTTTCTACCGCTTACGTTTTCGATCACAAACGTGTCGTTAGCGCCATCGCCATTTGGCGAAAATCCTTCGGGGATAAAGCCGTTCGGTCGTTCCAGTTTTACAGGGGTTGGTACAGCAGAACTTACATCGCCCGTGGCCGTCACGTCAGGTTTTAAACCGTCGGTAGATTGGTCGGTAGTAGTAGCGCTGGTTACTGATGTGCCCGAAGTCGTAGCGCGGTTGAGATAAGTGGTTCCACTTGTTACCACAGTCACATTGGCTACAATCTCAATCTGTTCTACCTGGCTGGTGAAAAGCTGGTTGCCCGAGGCCAATAATTCAATATTGCTGCTGCCGTTGTAGTTAGGATTAACTGTCAAGCGCCCTAGCGTTCTGATGCTCTTGAAGGTCAATTGTTCGCCGGTGAAGGTTTGCGTCAGATCGTCTTTAATGCTGATATTATTTAAATCGGTTATACCGTAGTTGCCAACCGTTAAAATATAGGTAACATCGTACGATCCGTTAGTAGCTTTAGTAACCGAAGCAACGACCTTTGCCAATCCAATTACCGGTTTATCAGTAGTGTTGATCTTAACCGTAGCTACATTACTTGTAGCGCCGTTTTTATCCTTAACGGTATAGGTAAACTGATCCGGTCCTGCATAATTAAGTGCCGGTGTGTAAGTTACCAGTCCTGTTACCGGATCTACGATCAGCGTACCATGCGCAGGCGGCGTAATAATAGTAACCGTAGTTGGGTCAATGTCGGCGGTGCCCGGCGTATCGTTACCCACTACCGGAATACCTACAGGCCTGTTAGGCGTGGTTGCGGCGTTGTCATCAACGGCAGTTGGGCCTCTAGGGATATTAATGGTAACATTAGCCACATTGGATACAAACCCGTTCTGATCTTTAATAGTATAGGTAAAATTATCAGCCCCATAATAACCTGTAGCCGGTGTATAAGTAGCCACGCCCGTTACCGGATCTACTGTAACGGAACCATGCAATGGCTGCTGAACAATATTTACTGTTGCTGGCGCAATAGCGGCATTACCATTAATATCATTAGCAGGGATATTAATAGTTACCGGGGTATTCATGTTGGTAACAGCACTATCGTCATTTGCTGTTGGGCCTTTAACAGCGGTTATTGTAACCGTGGCCACGTTTGATGTACCGCCATTAGCGTCTGATACCGTATAAGTAAATGAATCCGGACCGGTATAACCTGCATTTGGTGTATATGTAGCCACTCCCGTTGCCGGATCGACAACGACGGTACCATGCAGTGGTTGGGTGATGATAGTTACCGTGCTTGGCACCAGATTATCGGCCGCCTTTACGTCGTTATTTAAGAGATTGATTACAGCCGGTGTATTACTGCCTGCCGTGCCTGAATCGTTGTTAGCAACCGGCAATGGTTTCGGCGCAATGTTTACCTGGCTGGTATTATTAGTTGGGTCGCTATCTGTTTCCGCGCCGGCAATAGTAGCGGTGTTGAGGTAACCGCCGGTAGCATTAACTCTGGCAACTATATTCAGCGTAGCATTGCCCGTGTTACTCAATGTTCCTATAGCCCATATACCTGTACTGCTAGCGTAGGTGCCTACAGATGGAGTTGCACTCACAAACGTTAACCCTGTAGGTAACGCATCTGTAACGTTAACATTAGTTGCTGTACTTGGCCCACCATTATTAACCATTAGCGTATAGGTAATCTGGTTATTAATAGAAGGCGTTGATACCGACACCGACTTAAACACTTTCAAATCTGTGATACTATTTTTTGTGTCTGTGTCTACTGCGCTATTATTGGCTGGTGTTGGGTCGTTTGCTCCGTTTGGTAAAATTACCGTGGCGGTGTTGATATAATTACCTGTAAAATCTTGCGGTAGAGTTACCACATAGGTGTAAGTAATTGTACTTCCCGATGGCATGTTAACAGGGGTATTTATGCTACCCATGCCGCTTACATCACCCGACGCGCCACCGGCAAAAACAGCAGTCCAGCTTCCACCCACACCTGCCGGCAAATTGTTGATACCCGTAGCTCCTGCTACGTCACTAGGGCCTGTATTATGCACAACAATTGTATAAGTATTGCTTGTGCCCGGCGTATACGTGGTTTTGCCATCGGTATTAGTCACGCTTAAATCGGCTTGGCTGTTTTGAGCATCGGTATCCGTCGCCGTGTTATTAGCCGGTGTTGGATCTGTTGAACCCACCGGAGCCGTAATAGTTGCCGTCGTGGTCAGGCTCCCTGTTGTGGCCGAAGGGATGGCTGCAGTTAATGTATAAGTGACTGATCCTCCTGCCGGGATATTTACCGATTCGTTAATACTGCCTGTCCCACTAGCATTACCTGTTGCACCGCCTGCGTAAACAGCAGTCCAACTGCCGGTAATACCTGTAGGCAGAGGGTAAGTTACGGTTGCGCCATTGGCATCGCTTGTACCTGCATTAGTAGCTACAATAGTATAAACGTTAGTACCACCCGGGCTATAGTTAGTTTTACCATCCGTATTGGTAATATTTAAATCGGTTATGATGTTCGGGTGATCTGTATCCGTAGCTATATTATCGGCAGGGTTTTGATCCGTAAGCCCGGTTGGCGCAGCAATAGTTGCCGTAGTGGTTAAATCGCCGGCAACGCCGCTTCCAACATTGGCCGTTACGCTATAAGTAATTGTGCCTCCTACCGGGATATTTACCGTTTGATTAATACTGCCTATTCCGCTGGCTGCGCCGGTTGAGCCGCCTGTGTATGTTGCTGTCCAGTTGCCTGTAACTCCTGTCGGGAATGGGAAAGTGACTGTAGCACCCGTCGCATTGTTGATACCGGTGTTAGTGGCAACAAGCGTATAAGTATTGGTTGTGCCTGGTGTATATGTTGTTTTACCATCTGTATTGGTAATACCCAGGTTAATATTACAATCGGCCACGGTGATGGTAATATCATCAAAGCTATCTGTACACTGGCCGTTAGAGGTTGTCCAACGGAACGTATAATTACCAGTTACTACGCCTGTTAAGGTGGCATTATTGTCATTAACCGAACTGAATACCGGATCGGCCGCGCCGGTTGGCTTTGCTATAATGGTCCAGGTTCCGGTGGTACCCGCACCCGGGGTCACAGCTGCCAGAGCTATCGGCGAACCAAGGCAATAATTAGCGGTTGGCGGACCGGCATCAGCTGCAGATGGCGCCGCTAATATGGTAAAGCTTACGCTGCTTGTTGTACTGCACGAGCTGTTATTGGTAATTGTCCAATTTAAGGTATATGCTCCGGGTACTAAACCACTTGCAACAGCTGTCGGGCTGTGATTGTTATTAAAGGTAACTACCGGACTGGATGCAGGCTGAACCGCAACAGTCCACGTTCCCTGGTCGTTGCCGGTTGGAGTAGTATTGGTTGAAGCCAACGATACAGAAGCCGTGCCACCAGTCGCAGGCCCGCAAGTATTTGATACCGTGCCAGCATTGGCAACAGCCGGAGAATTATCGGTTACCGTAACGCTAACATCTGCCGATGATGAGGTACATACACCATTGGATATCGTCCAGCGGAATTTGTATGGATTCGCAGGATCAATAACTAAACCCGAAACCGCAGTTACCGGCGAGTTTGGCGCATCGATAACCGGTGCACGTGTATCGCTCGGCCCATTGGGTACAAAAGTCCATGTACCGATACCTACTGTAGGTGTGGTACCCGTTAATGTTACACCTCCCAAACATGCGGAAGGTTGATTAGTCATTGGCGCTGCAACCGTAGGAGGATCGTAAACACTGATGCGCACAATATCATTGCTTGACTGATTGCCTGTACAATTGGCGTTAGTAACTGTCCATTGCAACAGGTAGTCGCCGGGCACGCTTAAATTACTAAGTACCGCGTGGTTATCTGTTGTGGAAGATAAAGTAAGTACGCTGCCAACCGGCCTGCCAATAATATCCCACGAACCCGTGCCCACGGTAGGTGCAACAGCCGCAAGATTAACTGATGTGGTAGTACTGGTACAAATTTGCTGATCTGGCCCGGCATCGGCAGTTGATGGCGGTCCGCTTACGGTTACCGTCATATCATCCGTCAATATACCGCAACCGCCAGCATCTTTTCCGGCTATTATGCCTGTATTAATGGTGTATCTGAATACATAAGTCGCGTTCGGGATTAAGCCGCTTGCAATCGCAGTATTACCAAACCCGGTTGAAGAACCATTTTTTGTGATGGTTACCGGTGGCGTACCTGCCGGTAGTGCCGATACCAGTGTCCAGTTACCGTCACTCCCTTCGTTACCGGATAATACAGTAATCCCAGTGTTACAAAGGTTTTGATCTGCCCCGGCATTTGCCGATTGATGCAGTACAATAGTAACGTTAGATGTTGATGGAGGGCAAATAGTACCGTTGCTTGATTGCCAGGTTAATACATAGGTGCCTAACATTAAACCGCTGATGGTAGCGTGCGGATCGGTTAAGCTGCTGAATATTGGCGTGCCAGGTCCGCTTCTCACTACCCATAACCCCGACCCCACGGTAATTGTATTGGCATCTAATACCGTTGAAGCACCATCGCATAGCGTTATAGGATTGTTGCCGCTAACGCTTGCATTAGCCGGTGTAGGAGGTGCACTAAGATTATAGGTGATTTCGGCAAATGAGCTTGAACATGCACCGTTAGTAATTGTATACCTAAATTTATATCGCCCTTGTATTAACCCGCTAACCGTAGTAGATGTACTTCCCGGCGATGTAATTGTCGCCCCACCAGGCCCCGCTACTTGAGTCCAGACACCCGTTTCCATTGCGGTTGGCGTACTGGTTGCAGTTAAGGTTATCGGCCCAAGTCCGCACACATCCTGCGATGGTGTACCGCTGATGGCAGCAGCTGTAGTGCCAGCAGATATGGTTATAACCACCGTATCGCGTGTAGTGGCACAGCCCCCCTTGCTTAGTTGCCATTCAAACTTATATGTTCCGATTGTAGCCCCCGTAATAGTTTGACTACTGGCATTAGTAAATGCAGGTGTATTAGGGCTTCCGGGTAACAAGGTCCAGATACCGGCTTCGCCGGCGTCGGGCGCATTAGCACCTAAATTGAAGATTGACGTACTCGAACCCAGACATTGGTCGGGGCCGGCATTAGCTTGCTTGGGGCCGTTGGTTGCATTGGTATTGACAACTACATCATCAAAGTTGCTTCCGCATGAACTGCTGATGGTCCAGCGTAGGATATATGTTTTATTAGCCAGAAAACCATTCGCAACGGCATGAGGATCATTAACACTTGAGAATGTGATAGTGCTTGCCGGAGTAGCAGGACTTTGAGAAACAACAGACCAGGTACCTGTTTCATTAGCCTCGGGCTGATTTGCATCTAACTTTACCGGCGTTCCAAAACAAGTAGCAATATCGGCCCCGGCATGGGCAACCGAAGGCGTAGTGGAAATAACAACTTTAACATCAGACTGCGAATCGCCGCAATCTTTACCGCCACCTGTCACAATCCATCTAAAAGTGTAAACCCCACTCACCAGGCCTGATATGCCAGTTGTGTTTAAGGATTTATTTGCTATAATCGCTGTGTTCGGCCCGCTTACCTGTGTCCACATCCCAATACCCGAATCGCCTGCTTGTGGGCCATTACCGGCCAAGGTTGCACTGGTTACGCCGCAGGTTAAAAACTGTGGTGTCCCCGCGTTGGCCTGGTATGGTGCTTTAGATATTACAATCGGCAGGTCTATGTAGCTATCTACACAACCCCCAGACGCATCATCATTATATCGCCTGAAGCGGATAACGTAAGTACCGATCCTATCCATCCCCACAATCAGTTGAAAGTCGTCGGAAGCGGTTACAAAATGGTTAATGCCGAAATTGGCTTCGATGTTAGAGCCGCCGGGGGCGCTAACCAGCGCCCATTGTGTACGGTTACCTCCAACCACGTTAAAGTGTATGTTTAGCTGTGATGCACCGCATGGCAAAATCGCGGGGTTAGGCGTATCGGCATTAATGGTAACCGCAGGTGGCGTGGTATACCGCACATGGTAAGTACCTACCGAAGTACAATGCGTCACAGTATTGGTAATGGTGTAAATCAGGTCATAATCCGAGTGGCCATCCAGTCCGCTTATCGTTGTAGTTGGCGAGGTGGCATTAGAAAAACTAACCGCAGTTGGGTTTGTGCTTGCAGATGTCCATTGCACCACCTCGTTAGCATATAATGGCTTAACACCATTTAAGGCCGTTGTAGTACGGCCATCGCAGTAGGTAAAAAATGGGTCGCCGCCTGCATTGGTAATACTTTGCGAAGGGCTGTCAACCGTAATGGTTACATCTTTCGATCCGCTGAAACAAGGGCCGGTTACCGTCCATCTCACCACATAAACACCACCTGTAAGGTTTCCTATCCCCGTATTGTTATCGTGTATATCTCCAAAGGTAGGCACGCTCGGCCCGCTGATGAACGACCAGGTACCTATCTGGCCGTTGCCACTGCCTGCAAAAGAGGCGTGTAAGCCCGTAGTAGCTACAACAGAATAGCAGTTTACATATAAAGGTGTATTTACCGCAATTGGCTCGCCGCCAAGGTTGGTAACCGCAATATCTGAGGTTGAAGAACAGCTGCCATCGCTTCCGGTAATGGTCCAACGGTAGACGGTAGTACCTACAGTGTTACCTGTTTGTGGCAGAGGAATAGTTGCATTAGGTGATGTTGCGGGAGTTGGCACCGGCAAATTACCGCTTACCACCGACCATGAACCTGTTTCGCCTGCCTGCACCGAATTGGCAGCCATGGTTACTGTGCCAGGGCACGAAGTAATAGCAGGCCCCGCATTGGATACAGTTAGCGTAGATACGTTATAAACAGCATCATCAAATACCGGAGAGCCATCTGTACATTTTGCCGACAACCTGAAGGTGTAATTAACCCCTTTGGCAAAACCTGTAACCGTAGCCACCGCATTACCGCCCGAAACTGTTGTTGTTGATACCGAAACTGTGGGGCCAGCAACCTGGGTCCATGTTGCCTGTTGGTTAAATAAGCCGGTTGCAGTACCGTTAAGTAAAAATGGCTGACCGGCACAAATTGTGCGATCTGCTCCTGCATTAATGGTACAGTTTTGTGCCGATGCAGAAAAATGCACCAGTAATACCAATAAAAATGCAGGAAGGTAGAATCGTAGAAATTTAATCATATTGATGTACAATGAATAAATACATGCTCATTTACAGTTTCAGTTACCTGAATAACAACACATTGAAAGGAATATTTACAGATAGATATAGTAAAGTAAAAGCTAACCCATGTGATGCTGGTTTAAATACGTTTATAAATATATAACTCTATTTATTAATCAAAAAGCGGCATTTATGCCATCGCTTTTTTTTACTTATCCTTATACGATAATTTATTGCATTTTGGTTTTTATTTTTTATTCCAAAAAGTTTTAAAAGCAGCCTATACTGCCTTTCCTTTCACAAAACCTTCATCAAATCCGCCTTAATTCGCGGCCGATACAAACATAATTCAGAATTGAGCTGCACTTTGGTAGCACAAACGTTACAAAGCGCTTAATTACTGAACAAATACCCCTAATTAAACAGCTATGCAGGATCATTCCCTAATTTCCAAACATCAAGACGTTATTCAAATTGCGCTCTTCGCCCTTACCATTACCTCTATCTGGGCGAGCGAATTATTATTTACCGCTAACACATTTTTTACTAAGCTAAAACATAGCCGCGTTAATTTGTTGTTCATTTTCACGGCATTACCTGTTCAGTTGTTCATGACCACGTTTGTGCTGGCGGTTTCGGTATGGGCCAACCACCATCATTGGGGATTAATCAACTATATTCCTTTTCATCAACATCTTGTCGTTTACTATCTGAGCCTTTTTGTGCTGCTCGATTTTTGCGAGTATATCTACCATGTAATTATGCACAAGCTTGATTTTCTATGGAAGTTTCACCTCGTGCACCACTCCGATCTGCATGTTGATGTTTCTACTACCATCAGAGAGCATCCGGTAGAAACATTTATCAGAACGGGCTTTCAAATACTGTGGGTGTTTTTGTTAGGGCCGGTAGCAGCAGTGCTTGTGTTCAGGCAAACTATTCAGTCTTTTTCTAATATCGCCGCACATACCGAATTCCGTTTACCAAACCGGATCAACAAGGTTGTTGGCTTGATTTTCATAACGCCTAACCTGCACCACGTGCACCACCATTTCGAACTGCCCTATACTGATAAAAACTACGGCGACGTACTAAGTATATGGGACAGGCTATTCGGCACCTACGGCGAGCTTGAAAGCCACGACACGGTATTTGGCGTAGATACCCACATGTCACCCGAGGTTAATGGAAAATTTGTAAGCGTTTTGGGGATACCCTTTAAAAAATTGATCCGCAAGCCGATTACAAACACCTAGAATTATGCCCGGTATACGCTCCCGTTTTGCTTACATCTGCGCCGCATTAGCCGTATTCTGCTTTCACAACGGCTATGCACAGTCGGAAGGTTTTACGTCTAAAATCTATTTCCCGGGGGCAATAGGTTTAAGCATACCGGTTAAAAACGCGTCGGGCAGTATTAACAACGGATTTATGCTGAGCACGGCGCTTGAGTACCGGCCATCTGAAGAAAACCATATTTTTTACCGGTTTAATTACGACGCCATCAATAACCATTATCAGCAATTTACCGCCGGCTTGCCCACTAACGTAAACACCGGAAAGCTTTCTGTTAGCCTGTTAACCATTGGTGCGGGGTATCGGCGAAGATTTAAGCATTTTAGAATTTATGGCTTGGTGCAAGGAGGAGTGGGCATTAACAACTATCCAATACTTACAAGTACAGCATCTAACATTACGGTGAGCCAGGTAAGCAGCGATCATCTGGCCATTAAGTTTTCGATAGGTGCAGAATATTATCTGGCCAAGCATTTTGCGTTGACTATAGAGCCCTCCTATTTTCACCTTCCTCCCGACGATCAGATCGTCCCTATAAATACGAATAACCTCAACCTAAGTATTGGTTTTACCACAACCCTATTTTAGTTTTAATTTTTCTGCATAGCCCATTCAACTACAAAGAAAAATCAGATTGCATAGTTAATATTGATTAAAACTAAAACGTAATGAGAAAAGTAATTTTAAGCATGCTGGTAACAACCGCCGCATTAAGCGCGGTAGTTGCACAGAAAGTAAAAAAGGCCGATGTACCCACGGCCGTTAGTACGGCCTTAATGCAGAAATATCCAACGGCTACCAAAGTAACCTGGGAAAAAGAAAAAGGTAATTATGAAGCTAACTGGGGTGGCAAATCCGGCGAGGACACATCGGTGATGTTCTCTCCAACAGGCACATTCATGGAACAGGTTATCGCCATCAATCCATCCGAACTACCGGCTGCTGTTACTGCCTATGTAAACAAAAATTATAAAGGCAAAAAGATTACCGAAGCAGGCAAAGTAACCGATGCCAAGGGTAAAATAATGTACGAGGCCGAAGTAAAAGGCAAAGATTTGGTGTTCGACGAAAATGGTGCTTTTTTAAAGATAGATTGATAGACCCTAATAAACTCTGCTTAATACCCAAGGCCGCCCCGATTATTGTTGGGAGCGGCCTTTATTGTTAAACAACCTTACTCGCCCCTATTACCATTCGAAAGTAAACAGGTGCATCTGCCAGCTCAATTCATATTTAATATCGATGCCCGATTGATCGCAGATTTGTTTAATGATAGATAAGCCAAGGCCATTATTGCTGCTGCTTTGTTCTGCCTTATAAAAACGGGTAAATATCTTGTCGGGATCAATGGGTTTCTTGTCGCCGGTATTAGCAATGGTTAAAACGCCTTGTTGCAAATTAACCCTTATTAAGCCACCATCAACATTATGGCGATGGGCATTATTAAATAAATTGTTTAAAAGGATATCTATCAAATCGGCATTAGCATTTATAGAGGCAGGTTCTAATACAGCATCAATAGTGATCTGCTTCTCTCCCCAAAACTCTTCTAATTGGGTTAGTTTGTCGCTAATTCTTTCTTTAAGATCCAGATATTCGGTTTTAATAAACTGATTGTTTTCGATCTTGGATAACAGCAACAGCGACTGTCCAAGGTTAGTAAGCCTCCTTACCGATTGAAATGCACTCGCAATGGAGTTTATCTGCAACTCCGTTAAATTTTCGCCCTGCATAATGATATCCAGTTTAGAGCGAATAATACTCAAGGGTGTTTGAATTTCGTGCGATGCATTTTCGGTGAACTCTTTTAACACCAGGTACTCCTTATCGGCGTTCCTCATCATTTCGGAGAGCTGGCGGTTCATAAATGCAAACTCCTCTGTTGATGTGTTTTCGAAGGCCAGTTGGCGTGGGGTTCCAAGTTTAAATTCCCTAAGCAAATCCAGCGTGGTATAAAACGGGCGCCATAGCCTGCGCAGTAAAAAATGGCTTAATACCAGACTAACCAATATCACTACTAAAATAGTGATGGTAGTAATCAGCGCTATGGAACGCGACAGCCCACTCAAAGCCTCGAGCGATTTGGAAACAATAATTAAATAATGCTGACCCTTCAGCGTAAAAACATAGGATAGCGAACGGTATTGCACAAAGTCCTTATCCTCTTGGTCGTAAAGTTCTTTAGTCTCAAAATAAGATGGAGTAGCGTGGTCGATTTTTTTATAACTCACCATCCAGTCGTCGGTAACTACCGCTTTGGGAAACTCGCCGTTTTTATTAATATAGTCGGTAATTTTCTGGGCGTGCTCGGTTAGGCTTTCGTCAAAATCGCTGATGAGGATATGGTTTACCCATAGGTAACAACACAGGCCCGAGATCAAAAATATCCCCATAATAATGGGCAGGCTTATACGGTTGTACCTGTTAAATAATTTCATCCCCATACCAGTTTAATGGATACTAAACTTATAACCCATACCATAAACCACCTTAATATAATCGGGGCTACCTGCCTGTATCAGCTTTTTACGTAGATTTTTAATGTGCGAATAAATAAAGTTGTAGCTGTCGGCCAGGTCCATTTCACTACCCCACAGATGCTCAACGATAGACTCTTTTGTTACCACCTTATTTTTATTGCTGATGAAGTAGAGCAAAAGCTCATACTCTTTTCTCGTAAGCGGAATGTCGATATCGTCTAGCTTCAATGTTTTTTTGAAAATATCGAGCACCAATTTATCAAGCGTGATATAGTTTTTACCTTCAAACAAGCGCCGCCTGATAATGGCGGCAACACGCGCACTCAGTTCGGGTAGATGGAAGGGTTTTACCAAATAATCATCGGCACCAGATTTCAAGCCCGCAATTTTGTCGTCCAACGAATTGCGGGCACTGATAATAATTACCCCTTCGGCCTTTTGCATATCCTTTAGCTGTTTCAGAATATCCAGGCCACTGCCGTTTGGAAGCGTGATGTCTAAAATAATACAGACATACTCATACAAATGGATCTTCTCCATGGCCGAGTGGTAGTCGTATGCAGCTTCGCACAAAAACTCCTCATTGGCCAAATACTGGCAAATACTGTCAGAAATATCTCGCTCGTCTTCAACTACTAAAACTTTCATTCTTTGGGGTTTAAAAGCTATTTATGTTGAATACAAAAGAAGCGGATGAATCTGTTTTCTTTCTGTATTTAAGCTCTATCGGCCCGGCTCGCCAGGTATACCTTGCTGATTATTGTTGTCGTCCTTATTCTTTTTAAACTCCAACTTGCCGAACTTGTAACTCAGACTGATACCAAACGATCTGAAAGGCACCTGGCGTAGGTTTGCCTGGCTAAAATTAGCACCGTAAGTAGTGGTTGTTTGGTTTACGTACCGATTGAAAGGATTAGCGGCGGTTAAGCCGATGCTGGCCATTTTATTAAGGAATTGCTTGCGGATAGCAATATTATAGAATGCAAAAGCCGGGCGCGTTCCCTGGATATTCTTTTGGCTCGAGTTATAGTTTCCGAATACCTCAGCAACCAGGTTTTCCGGGAATTGATAACTGGCGTTCAGGTTTACACGGTAAGCAAAACCGGTTACACTTGGCAAGCCGGGGTTACTGTTGGTGCGTTCGCCCAGTTGCACGTTTGATCTTAAACTAAGTTTACCCACCGGCACAGAACCAAACAGGTTTAAGCCAACGCCGGTTTGCGAACCAATGTTATAGCGTTGGGTAAGGGTAACGTTGGTATAATCGGTGCCGCCTATGTTAAGGGTTTCGTAATAGGTACTAAAGACTTGTATATCCTGCGTATTGTGTCTGTAAAAAGCGGATGTGGTAAAATTAGCACCACTGTTAAAGGACTTGCTATAACCAACTTCATAATTATGGCCTATCTCTGGCTTTAAATTGGGGTTACCTGTGCTGATGTTATGCGGGTCGCTGATGTTGTAGAACGGGTTCAGGTCGCCATAGTCGGGGCGCTCTATACGGTACGAGTAAGCGAATTTAATAGATGCAGTTTCGCTCAGTTTATGCGATATCAGAAACGACGGGGCAAATGTGTTATAACCCGGTATAGTTGTTCCCGGGAAATCTGCGGTGGTGTTGGTGCGCTCGTAACGCAGGCCTGCTTTTCCATCCAAAAACTTATTGAACAAAGAGAATGAACCTGATAAGTAACCTGCGTATATTTTACGGTCGTAATTAAAGCCGTACGTTTGGCTGGCGTTGGGTACGTAAGATCCGTCGGCGAGCAAGCTGTCGGTTTCAACATTATTACTTAAATGCTCAATTACGGCTTTTGCCCCTGCTTCTAAGGTGAAGTTCTTTCCAAAAGGCTCGGTATAATCCAGCGAAATATTGGTTTCATGGTCGCGACCGGGGTTGTTACTGGCAGAACCAGAGGGCTGATAACCACCATTAAGGTAAGTTTGTTGCTGCATGTAGTACGAATTATTTCTGCCGTAGCTCGATGTATATAACAACTCTAACTCCTGCCCTTCTTTCTTAAAAGTCTTTTTATAATCCAAACTCCAATCCGTCGAATTCGATTTAAAACGGCTATCGGAGTTACGTATGCTCATTAAATCTGAATAAACGTTGCCCATAGGGCTAAGCATCTGCTGATCCTGATTGGTTAAACCCGTGTTGGTATTACCGAAATGATTAAAACCGACAGACCCGGTAAGGTTGTCGTGTTTGCTGATATCCCATTGAAAATTAAAGCCCGATTGATAGCCACTACGCTTAAACTGTCCATCCCCATTTTGCGACAGAGTTGTTATGGTATCGCGCTCATCATTGTACGACCGCCTGTTGTTAGATGTATAGGTGGTAGAATTTAACTGCTCATTTCCGCTAAAAAAAACGCCTGCGCCAAAGTTGCCCTTGCGCACGTTAAGGTTTAAGGAGCCGTTTTCTAACCGTGTACCAGCGGAGAGATTAACCGTTCCGTTTACGCCTTGTACCTTGCTATCCTTTAAAACAATGTTAATAATACCACCTGTACCTGTTGCATCATACTTGGCACCTGGGCTGGTAATTACCTCAATGCTTTTAATCTGGCTGGCGGGAATAGATTGCAGCGCATCGGTTAAGCTAGAACCGAAAATGCTGGAAGGTTTGCCGTTTATCAAAAACCGGATATTAGCATTACCCTGCAACTCCACATTACCGTCAATATCTACACTTACCTGGGGCACTTTTTTTAGTACATCGATGGCAACACCGCCCTGGGCTGTAAGATCATTGGCAGCATTGTACACCATTTTATCAATATGGCTTTCTACTACCGGAGCCTTAGCAACTATGTTTACATCTTTTAACGTGGTTTGGGCGGAGTTAAGCACAACCGTGCCTATTGCAGTATTACCGTTGTTAGCCACAACCACGTTATCAATAGTTTGGCGTTGATAGCCTAAAAAGTCGACTGTTACTTTGTATGTTCCGTTGGGAATATTGCTGATATTAAAATTTCCTTTGGCATCAGAACTTGCGCCGTTGAAGGGGCTTGTCGAGCCTGTTTTAAAAACGCTTACAGTGGCATAATCAACTGCCTGCTTGGTTGCACCGTCTATTATTTTACCACTGATTCTGCCCTTTGCATTCTGGCTGAATGCTTGAAATGATATTAAAATATTTAGAATAAAAAGTGAAATCGTTACTTTAATTGTAGTACTCATGGCCGCGAAGATGCAGCGCAATTTTGTACAAACTCTGAAGTAAATAACGCGTCACACTAATGTTACGCCGATTTTGGCTTGCATAATTTTAAAAATCTAGACCGACACTAAACTTCACGCCATATTGGGATACACCCGGATGATCGAGATAATTGAATCGCCTGATCAGGTCTACACGCAACACTTTAAAGATGTTGCCGATACCCACACCACCCTCAATGTAGGGCTTATTACCCAAAGCATAAGTACCATTGGCCCCGCCCGTACCCACCGGAAACTGGTAAAGGCCAGTTGAATACATAGGGTTATTCTCATCACGCAAACCACCGTACAATATCTTAGCAGACAGGTATTCACGCCACTTCAAATGCTCTATCAGTGGGATTTTATTGAGGAAGAAACCGTTAAAACTTTGGGTAAAGTTAACGCCGGCATAATGGTCGCTTACAAATTCGAGGTAGGTCATTTGGTTGTAGGCATCTGGATCGTAAGCCAGGGATTGGTTAGCAGGACTGATGCTCAGTAAAGGGAATGGAACCTTCCCTTTTAAATAGCCACCAACCAGCGTAATATCCGCATAACCTAATTGCGACATATAGAATCGTTTATAAATATTGGCACCGAGCGTTGTATACTTATACGAACTATTAAGCACCCCTTTTACGGCTTGGTTAATCTGCAGGTTGATAATAGGGAATCTGCTATGGATAGTTCGGCGATACATGGTACCCTGCAACAATTGCTCGTGCGGGGCAAATCGCAAACCGAGTTGTACTTCGCTGGTAACCAAATGGTTTACAATAGTATTGGCAGGGTCGTTGTATTGATATACTAAAGTACCCGCAGCCTGTTGATCCCAGTTTTTAAAACCGAGGTCGAACGAAAAGTGGTTCTCGAACTCTTTGACATAGTCGGCCTTAAAAATCTTGCTATATAACCAATAGTCCGTTTTACCGGTATGGAATGATGCCAATGCCGCCTGCTGATTATTAATCGAAAAGTTTTGCCCCGGCACATCAACATCCGAAAGGATGCTCAGCTTGATATAGTCGTTAGGATAGCGATAAAAAGGTACTTTGTTAAAGGAATAGTAGGTATTTAAGTTATACTTATAACGCCCGTCCCTAATCCCGTAAGCGCCATAACCTTCCAAATAAATATGTTGGTTAAAATTGGGCGTAGTACGCCCCCCAACCTGAAACCGCGAGCCTTCCTGGCTGTTGAAGGAGTAAATAGCACCAATAGGCCCCAGTTGCACCGGCCCCCAATTGGCATATCCACCAACAAAGGTATTTGCTATCCAGGTTGCCCTTTTAAATTGCTTCATGCTTTCCAGTCGGGCAACGCGTCCGTAAACTTTGGTTTGATGATCTGAAAGGGTGTCGGGGCGCGTATTTTTCCAGTAAGCAGTATCAGGATGCTGCGAGTTGGGTAACACCTGCACGCTTTTACCTTCGTAAAATGCATCGGGCATCGGCGAGTTCAGCACCTGGTTAGAGAATACTACCGTGCGGTCGCCTATTACACCAAAGCCTTTGTTGCGGAGGATTCCAAAATCGGCTTTTACGTCGCTTTTCCTCAAGAAATAACGTCCCCCCGGAACCTGTTGAAAATCGAGCCTTATGTTCAACGTTCGTACAAAGTTGATGTTGATCTGCCGGTTAATATCCATTTCGCACGACTGCACGGCATATTTGCCATCCATGGTCACCAACAACTTGCCTTCAAAAAGCAGGTCGCCTTTGTTACGCGGCGTGTAGCTTAGCTCTATCAATTTACCGGTACTTGTTTGTATAGTATCGGTAATAAAGAATTTATAAAAATCGGGCGAGTGATCGGATATCGGACTCAGGAATTGATTCGAGAGAATAAAGATATTGTTGGTATAAATATCAATGGAGTTACCATATAAACGGTTTAGGTAAATGGCCAAACCAGAGGTATCTATAAACTTAACGATATTAACTTCCTTCTCGGCCTTTAAAATTTTGATAGACTTGGTCGGTTGTTTACGATAGTAGTTCTGGGATATCTTTTCGCTGAAATAAGCCGGGAGTAATACCTGTTGCCGCCCGTCTTTTTGTATGGTATCCAGCATAAACTTATACATCCGGAAAAACCGGTTGTTGATTAACGCCGACGGTATATCAACAAAAGACAGGTTGATCCTTTCATACTGCTCGTTTTGCAGGTAATCGGCGCTTTCCATACGGTTTTCGGGCTTATGATCTATCACCCGTTGGATAACCTCAACCGCAGGGTTGCCCTTGTTTCGGTACTTTTGCTTTTTGCCTGATGTAACCTTAACCTCTTTTAATTGCGTATGGCTGGCTTGTAAACGCAATTGTAAACCGCTATTATTTTGCCCGGGATTGATAGCTTTAGTGAGCGACTGAAACCCCATGTAAGAAACAATAATGGTACTAAAAGCGCCCGGCGCGCTAAGGCTAAATTTCCCTTCGCCATCAGAGTTACCACCGTATTTGCTCGTTCCAAACCGGATGGCAACAAAAGGAAGCGGTGTGCCCGTAGCAGCATCTACAACAACGCCGCTTACACGGGTAGTTTGCAGTGGAACCGGAGTATTGGCATTATTGTCGGCATTTGTTTGAGCAATACTGAACAGTGGAATACAAAGTAAAATATAGCAGAAACAACTTTTCAGCTTGCCGGCAGACAAGGCTCTTAATAAGTATAAAGACACCGGATTATCAGTAACCGGCGTTTTGAGGAAATTCCAAAAAGACAATAACAAATCGTTTTAATTAATTCGGACCTAAAAATTTGTGTAAACGTTATGCCATGCAATAGTACCAGTTTGTCTTTTATCGCTCTAAAATAACATGTTAATTCTGTATTATTTTTGAATAGGGGGATTTTCCCAAACTAAACGCTAAAATCTGGAAATAGTTATAGGCAATAGCGTATTTAACATATTTGTAATTTTTGCCCATGGAGCCGCAAAACTCTACCCTAAAAAGTGGACGATGGAGCGGATCGACCACATCGTCCGCAGAAATCCGACGTAAAAGTCATTTTCGACCAAAACAAAACACATTAAAGTGATTACCAATAAAATATACAACATCATTTTAGCACAGCGCCACCAAATCGTCCACTTTACAGACTTAAAAGTATTTTTTTTGATATTATAAGCACTGAAAAACTACAACAAAAACTTAATTCATTATCATAAACACTTAAATAAACACAGAAGAGTTCAAATAACGAGGTTTAAATTCCAACGTCATTACTTAGTTAAGAGCGAAACGGAATAAGAGTAATAAAGTAGTGAAGCTCATTTTTACTACGCAACACGTCAGCATCCACGCAACTACTTAAAATTTAGTATTTTAGATACAAATTATTTGTCATGAACCTTAAATCGGCAAAGCAAATGATACCATTTCTCTTTATAGTGTTCGGAAGTCTCATTACGGTATGCGCAGCGTATTATGACTATCAACAAAAACTCAATGATAAACAGGACGAGTTGAATAAAGAAAGAAAGAGAAACGAGGAATATCGTAGCATAATTTCAAAAAGCAACGATATCATCTCAAACAACAACCATATTATCGCTACCCAAGATACTGTAATTGAAACAACTACAAAAATAATTGATTTACAGAATGAATTGGATAGAAAAAATAGCATGATTCAACTCTTGCAAAACAACACACTCGAAAACGTTACGGGTGGCAAAAGCGTACCTTTTATACTGTTTGTGGTATTCGATAAAGCTATTTCAATGGAGTGGGGAAATCCCACTAATCTTCCGATAAGAAATGTTGAGATAAACATATCCCGGAATTTAGATAAAGGCGATAGTGACTACGAACGTGACTCGGCCCAAAATATTAATGTCCCACTTGACGTGAAAGCAGTGTCTAAATATTTCTCCTATGGACCGAAAGATTTGCCTTTACAATTCTCAGAGCAGCTTTTATCAGAAACGTTTGATGCAAATTACACAATCAATTTGTCGTTTACAGTTCGATGGTTAAACGGTTTTTATTCAGGCTTATTGAGATGTGCTTTCGACAAAGATGATAAATTCTTTATTTACGATTCCACCATTTATGAATATACGGACGGCTTCGATTATAGGCATGCTGTCTTTATACAAGGTTATAATGGTCAAGCCAAATCTGCAAAAGCTCGCAATTTTGGTGAACGCTTTTTTACTGTAAAAAGAAGAAAATCCAAATAAGATAGAGTTTTTAGAAGCATCCCTACGTCTGTCTTATCAATCTCGAGAACAAGCCCAGTCGCAGAGCTTCCTCATATAAATTTCTTAAATCTATTGCCTGTATTTGGGCTTTGTATTTTACAGGCAATAGTAACTCCCTTACCCATGTTTGCAGTTTAGTATCATTAATGAGCCTGTAACAGAAAATTGCCGGTCGCAGTGCATTACCCGAGCCAAAGGCCAGTAAAGCAGTAACCCTATCTGGTGCCATGCTGGCTTGTACCTGCTTCAGTAATTGAAATCGCAGCACTCCCAGGTGTTTTTGGTATCGTGTAAACAGGTCTTCAGTAAAGCGGCTCACTTCTAAATTGTTCTGCAGGTGGTCTTCGCGCATAAGTTGCCAAATAGGATAATTGAGCGGCATGCCGTTGAGGTGCATACGTACCCCCACTTTACAGAACACATTAAATACTTCCGTCTTTTCTTCGAGCGTTAACTGCCGTTCCAAAAGTTCGAATGCGCGGATCGAATAATCGATCAGGAAAAACAACACATCTCGGTATGCCCAATCCGGAATTTGTTCGCCCCTGGCCGATTCTACCTGACCATGTATTGCCGTAATGCGGTCTATGGCTGCACAGGCATCTTCGTTGGTAGCAAATAGTATCTGCTGCGCATAGGTAACCGTAGAAAATAATCTGCCGAGTGGATCGGCAGGGAGTTTGCCTGTAAAATAGAGCCAATCGACAGCCTTGTTTACGGCAAATTCTGCTGCAGCACCTGCAAAAATAAACAGCACGGTATCTGCGTTGCCCCATATTTTTCGCACTATCGAATCTTCTTTTACAAAATACTCCATATCAGTTTGCGGGTTTATGTAACAGTTTAACTTCCACCAGCCATACCAATAGCATCCCCATGGTATACATTATTATATCGTTCCAGCTAAAATTAGTGCCCATGATAATGCAGGCAATCTTATAATTTTGAAGGCCGAGTACATTTAATATATGAAAGTATTGCAGGGTTTCTACCAGATAAGCGAATAACAATACCCCAATTACTGTAGCTGTAACGGGCGTTTTAAAAAGACCTTTCACGAAACAGTAGATGAGAATAACTACCAGAAAATCGCCGAAGTATGGGCGGATAATATTATCGTGTATGTAAACGGCAATACCGGCCTCGGCTGCAAGCAGCAGTAAAACCCAAACAAAGTAACCCCAGCTAAATTTAAACATAGATATCTTATAACGCTCTGACTTTAACATACTGCAACAGTTTAATGCTCTTATAACATATAATTAGCGGGATGATACCCAGCAGGCAAAACATGCAATCAACCACCCGCCAAAAAACCGGGATATGCCTTATACTACCTGCAATAAATGCCAATGGAATAATGAGCAGGCAGGCTATAATGCCAAACTCTATTACCCACACATTTTTAACCGGGTTATTAAGCGGGCCAACAAAAAGCAGTGCCAATATAAGATGTGCAAATGCAAGCCAATCTGTACCGTAGCTTAGGTATGGATAATTTTTATTGGTGGCAACTACAGCCCCGTAAACGTTGTGCAGCCATTGCCCCCACAACGTAGGCAACGTATCGGCATAATTAAGCAACCATTTAAGTTCCGTTTCTATCGGGAAAGCAGTAAGACCGCTCAGGGCTAAGCCCACAATCATTATCCATATACATGTTTTGGCTCTTAACAGGAGTTGGGCTTGGATTTGATGTTTCATTGCTATTGATGATAATTAATAAATATAACGGGCATTGGCCAGCATGGCTTTTACCTGCTTTTGAAGATTTTGCCTGCTGTAAGCATTTACATTAACCAGGTAAAACGATTTGTTCCCCTTTAAAGCCAGCCAACGCCATTGCAGCTGATCGATAGTACGGGTTTCGCCGTTATCAAACCACCATGCAGCATATATTTTATCGTTACCTTTTCGGAGCAGGCCGGTGTAAACTTCTACCCCTCCTATTTTTTCCTTGTTGATGGATGAGAATTCATATCCGCTGCCTGTCCAGCAAATCATAGGGTCGTGACCGGGAATATAAAAAGCCGAGGGTTTTAGATAGATAAGGGCTTCTTTGCTGTCGAACTTCATAATCCCATTATCAAATTCTTTTTTGGCGAAACCATGCAGTTCAATATGGTGATCGTTCGGCATTAGTTTATCGGCGCTCACCAGGTTTAGCGTAATAAATAATAAAAGGATTGAAAATAACCCATGCAATATCGGGTATCGCACGGTGAAAAAAACATGCCTGCGTTGTGGTGCTCTTATGCTTGCTTTTGCCTTCCCAAATCGTTTTACAATTGGGCCGGTACCCTTAACCAACGGTATTACTACGTAAACAAGCAGGCAAGCTATCCCCACAAAATCGTGAAACACGGTACCCGGCATAATTTTAAAGGTTACCAGTATCAGTATCCTGAAGAAATTGGATAGCACGTTTAGCCCAATAGTGAGCAGGAACAAAGCGCAGAGGTAAACAAAACGCAGCTGCTTACCAGCTTGCCGCTGAAAATGGGTAAGGATAAACAAGCACATAATCAGTGAAATGATCAGCATATTTAAGCCGGCGCAAGCCGGATCGACAGAGAATTCGCATTGCGCCAATTGAATCTGGTTACCGGCTGCAGCCGCCTTAACCCCCATCATACTAAGTAATGCCGCTATTTGTGTAGTGAGCCATAACCTCATCGGAAAATCGATAATACTGATGATGTATTTAAAAGCCGGTGAGATTAAAAAAAGCAATAGCATAAACGATTGGTTTAGTTTACCCACGCAGTTTTCTACCAGCAGCAGTGCGGAAAACAACATGGCAATAAAAATCATGGTGCGCACCGGCACCAGAAATGCCAATAACATTGCTATAACGGCCGGTGCTAGATACCGTAATGACAGACGTGACCTATCAACCGTACAGATGTAAGGCGCCACAATAATTCCCACGAGCAGGTTAGCATCCCAGGTTAAATAACCGGGTAGTATCCACAGTGCTATAAACAAATAAACCAGTGCATAAGCGACCGTTAAATTGGGTATAACAGGCGCTTTAAGCTTTATTGCTAACATGACTTTTAGAGATTTGCGTTAGTGATTTCTTATTGACCAAAAGGTATATCGCCACGCTGGCGCATAAAATAATCAACAACCACTCCTGCGGTTCGGGCACCGCACCTGACGATTTCATCGACGCATTTTTAAGGCTGTTCTTATTTTCGTCGATGCCGAAGCGTTCGTAATCCTTTTGCGTTTCGAGCACAATAAAACTCGACACGGGCGATACAATGTAAGCTTTCTCTGCCTCGGCAATATTATCGGGTTTAACAAATCCATCGGTAAAGTAATCGCCACCTATTTTTTTCATCAAATCGTTATAAGCAAACAGGCGCAGCAAATGATCGGGGGCGTTAACAGTGCAGGTTCCCGTAGTTTTTTGGATCATCATTTGGGCGTTATCCAAAACCACGGTTTCGTTGTTTTCCTGGTTCTTTACAAACTGATGCTTAGCTAACAGTTGGAGCAAGCTATCGGGAGTGCCTTGCGCATAATTAAATACACGTAATTCCTTCAGCGCTTTTAAATAAGGGGTAAGCTGGTGCCCAATATTATAAAGCCGTATTTGTTTTGGCGTTTTTAAATACCCGGTAAGGTCTTTAGCAAATTCACTTCCTTCCAAATCGTTCAAATTAGGCGCGGCATCGGTACTTTCAGATATCAGCAGCGCATTACCCGGATTGGCAATCTCATTAACCGGGAATAAACTAAATGTCTGTTTACTTAATGCATTGTAAACCTCGTGCAGATTTTCATTACTCAGCCGTACCAGTGTATCTGTGTGGGCGTACACGGGTTTGTTTTTTACCATGGCCCATATACTATCCAATTCGGCAGCCGACCATGAGCCATTAATGTCCAGATAAATAACCTCTGGTGTAAATGATTCGTACTGTTCTACATAGTTTTTAACCTGATATGCCGTATCTGCAAATGCAAAAGTAGTGGTAGACAATGCCGGTGCCTTGCAAGATAGCTGCCAATCGGGTTGGTAGTTGCGGTCGCCCTGGTAAACGCCCGGGCTTATCGGTTTAAGTTCCGAGGGCAAATCCAAGCTGGCTGCATTTCCATCGCAAGTTACCTGCATGGTTTCTAAAGCACCGGCGGCAGTAGGGCCGTCAAATGACGCGTTGTTATAAAACAGGCGGTCGCCCTGTTTGGTTAGCGGACTGGTAATTCCTATTTTAAACCTCCTGTTCTCTACCGGCGTACATGGAAATACGCGTACACTTACGGTATTACCCTCTTGCCAATGAACCACCGATGGATCGTGACTTTCTACACCGACAACTTCGTGGTAGGCAGAATCAGCCTTAGCGTTGGTGGTTAGTCTCGATTTCTCTTCCTTACCATCAATCCATAATGACAATGACGACACAACAGATCCTTCTGAAAGGTGAAAGGTATAAATGGCCTCCTGCTTGTTCCATTGCCAATCTGACCTATTTTTAACAGTGAGTGTCTTCTCGGTATACGCCATCCGGTATTGAGGGAACAATTTCACATTGCTGATTACGCTTACCGTTTCTAAGTTATCGCCACTCCACAACCGTTCTTGCGCCTGGTGACGGGCGTTATACATCGATCTGAGGATTTTTATACGCTCGTTATCACCGAGGTTTGGTTCTTTAAATAGTAAGGTGGCAATTACCACCAAAGGGTCGTGTTGTTTAGGCTCGTCGAACGATTGCGATGGCATGCCTCCCCAAAAGAAATTTTTGTTAGAAACTTCGGTATAAACTAAACCGGTTTTTAAGATGCGCTCGGTCCAAAAAGAATTTTCGATCTGTTGGCTAACGGCAACCCAGGCGGGCAATTTGGCCTCGTTAAGTACATTTTGGTTAACCAGCGTATTAATTTTTTTATTGGTAGTACCCCATGCAACCAAAAAACAGGCGCATACTACCAAGGGTAAAGTCGCCCCGCAGATAGCCGGGTACAGCAGTGATTTGTACTGACGCGATGCGCTGGTAACGAGTACAATAGTCATAATGGCTAAACACAGCGGCACGTAAGTATGCAACGACACGCCTATAGCGATAATGCCAACAATGCTCAATGCATACAAAGGCAACAGGTAGATGGCATAATAAGTAAATAGCGTAAAGGCACTACCCAGTAAAAAGAATATTATGCGATTGAGGGCTTTAGGCAATACCTCGTAAAAACTGGCAACCATAAGTGCTATGCCCGAAAGTACAATCCACACACTAAGCCAGGTTACCGAACTGTCGAATACATTCATCTCTCGATTGAGGGCAAACGCGCTGATAAACCATAGCACCAATAGCACAACAATATTGGGAGTTCGCTCCCGCGCAAATCGCCATTTGCGATTGATAATACCGTTGATACCAAGGGCTATCAGGTAGCCTGCCGACATAGCATAGTTAACAAAAAAGCTGCCTGAGGATGTTTGGCGACTATATTGGTCGGCAATAGCAAATACTATAACCGATACAATAATCAATAAAAAACCGGTTAAAAGTAGCGGTTGTTGTTTGAGGTGTGACAGGATTTTTTTCATTTTTTTTCAATTAAAAAGTACTTTGTATTTCAAAGTAACAGGGTAAAAAAATTTAGAGCTTCTGTTGTTTTATTAAATTTTCGAGTGCTTCGAGATGTTTTTTAAATGCCGAAATACCCTGCGCCGATGCCAGGTAACGGGTATTGGGCTTACGCCCCAGAAAAGATTTGCTTACGGTAATATATTCGTCTTTCTCCAAAGCCTTTAAATGCGATGCCAGGTTGCCGTCGGTTACCTCCAGCAACTCTTTCAGCGAGTTAAAATCATAGCTCTCATTAGCAACCAGCACGCTCATTATCTGTAAGCGGATACGGTTTTCAAAAGCTTTATCGAAGTTAGTTAGCGTTATTTTCACGATCGTATTTAAAGTGCATTGCACTGCCGTACACAATGTGCAGCACACCAAAACCAAATGCCCAAAACAGCAAGCCATAGCCGGGTAAAACTGTTGCCAGCAAGCCCAAAGCAATTTCGCACAGGCCAAGCCACTTTACATCGCCATAAGTATGCTGGCCTGCCGACACCAATGCAAGCCCATAAAATATAAGGCATCCAGGTGCAATAATACCAAAACGACCTTGCATAAACAGCAGCAAAACAAAACAGCCGCCGGTTACCAGTGGCAAAGCCCCGCTTTTAAGAAACGACTGGCTACTTTGATTCCAAACGCTTTGCCCTTTGCGCCTCGCTTTGCGAACGGTGAGCCAGACACCTGTACCAACAGAAAAAATCAATACAAGTATAGCAACCAAAAACAAGCGTATAATATCTGTTTGATAACTGTATGTGAGCAAATCAGTATCATTTTTTAAATATATAAGCTTGTAAGCGATGCCTGCCCCTATTAAAGCATACACACCGGCCATAACACCCGACAAGCCGCTGAGCGATATAAACCGTGTAGACCGCTCCATAAGGTTACGGATAGAACTGATTTCGGAATAAAGATCTTTCTCTTCCATGTAAAGTACTTTGTTATTCAAAGTAAATATATTTTGTTGAAGTATGCAAATTTGATTTTGATAAAATTTACGCCTCAAAGTATTATTAACTTAGTACGATGTTACAAAACCGGGTAGATCCATACGGCAATTTGATTAAAACCCCGCATCGTGGCGCGTGGTTGGGTAACCGTGGGGTAATACATAACGAGCAGAAGCAGATTGTAAGGCAATTTAAAATTAAAGTCTGGATTACCTGCGCCCTGGAATTTAGAGGAAGGCACCGTGAGGTAATGACACCCAACCGATGGACCGAACTTTTCTTTTTGGATGAGGCTACCGCCTTTTCGGCCGGGCACCGCCCTTGCTTTCAATGCCGCTACCTGGATCATCAACGTTTTAAGGAATTTTGGCTGAAGGGTAACCCGCAATACGGTTTCGATATGAAAACACCCGTAACCAAAATAGACGAGATTATCCATACAGAAAGGGTTTCGGCAGATAAATCAAAAGTAAGTCATGAAGCGGATGTCGATGCCTTACCCGATGGTACATTTGTAAACCATGAGGATAAGCCTTATCTGCTGAAACAAAACCGATTGTATCTATGGACTCCGGGCGGATATGGCGAACCAATTGACTTACACGATAAAACACTAACGGTGCTAACGCCAAAATCGATAGTAAATATGATCAAAGCGGGTTATACTCCGCAAATGGCTGTCTGACAGCCGTTTCATTTATTTAAAATTATTTCAGCATTCTTATTAAACTATAATTAAGAAAATTAATCAAACAGCAGAATACTAGCTATTTGATTGAGGCAATGAAAGATTTCTACTACATTTTGGGAACAGACAGCCGCTGCACTCCAGATGAGCTTAATGAGGCATACCGTAAACTTTCACAAAAACTAGCCCCGGCATTGGGTGAGGAAGATTATTTCTTGCAGAGCCATTTCAAAGAAATAACAGAAGCCTATGAAATATTAAGCGACCCCATTAAGCGCAAACGTTACGATGAGGTGGTTAAAAAAACCCATAAAAAGCAATTAGCCAATTTCAAAGCCAAAAACCTCGGCATCGTTACCGTGGGTGCCTTGATCTTGTTTACAGCCTTATTTGGTTTTTACGTGGTAAGGTTGCTTAGTGCTAATGGCAAGAGTAATCAGCCTGTCGCAGTAACCCAGGCGCCTATTGTTGCAGCCGTACCTACTAAAATTCAGCACCATAAAAAGAAACACCATGCTAAAGCTGTAGCTAAGGCTATCCCTGTTATTCCGGTAAAGAAGGATTCCGTTGCGCGGGTTGCTGTGGTAAAACCTCCCATTATTGTTGCCGCAGCAACAGCTAAAAATTTAGCTACACAATCAAAAATACAGCCTGTAGTAAAAGCTCCCCCTGTTACCACCAGCCCCACGACAACACCACCCTCCAAAAGCGAGATAGTTATTACCGCTCCTATAACCAAAGTGACACCATCAACTGCAACTGTTGCCCGTACCTACGCACCTGTAGATTCTTCGTACACCACGTATCTTAAACCTACAGCCGAACAAACCTACCTGCATCAACAGGCCGATTATATGTCGAACGTTTTAACGGTTTTGCCTAATCACTCGAAGATTAAAGTACTGGCCAAAGGTTCTACCTTTTACAAAATTTCTTATAACGATCAAATAGGTTATATACCGCGGTGGACTATCATAAAACCTTAATTACTATTATTTTTCTAGAAACTAATTGCTAAGCCATTGGTATTTTGATAGCTTTATTAAATGACCAAAACAACTATTTATGAAATTCATCAAATCTTTACTATCAGTTGCTTTACTAACTTTTATTTGCTTGAGTGCATACTCGCAAACCCCAACAGGCCAAATTTATTTTATGCGCTCGACGGGTTACAATGGTGCCGCCGTTAATGTGAGGATCTATGTAGATGATCAGTTGGTTTGTAAACTAAAAAACAATCGATTCTCCATTCACGACATGGCAGTGGGCAAACACGTGGTAACAGTACAGCCAACAGGCATTTCTAATGGAAAAAAATCAGACCCAATTACTGTAGAGGTAGCGGAGGGAAAAGCTAACTATGTAAACGTAGTTCAACGAGTATCTGGTTATGCGAGCTACCTTTCTTGCGAGGAGGTAACCCAAAGCTCGGCCGACAATACGCTGAAGAAAATAAAACAAACCACAGATTGCGGCGTAACCGAAAATAAGTAATCCGAAAAAATCATAAAAAAGCTGGACCCTGTTTTACAAAATCCAGCTTTTTTTTGGAGACATATATTTAAAATCTAAACATCGGGTAAGGATCGTGAGGATAATTCAATACCTTTTTTAAGTTACCTGGTGGAATATCGAATACAGGTTGTATGCTCGGGTTAGATGGGTATTTAGTTCCATTAAACCTCATTATGTGATTCTTATGGTTACTTTGTATAATCAGGTCTTTCCAACCGTTGGTTTTGCTGTTGGCAATAATTATTGGATAGTCGCTAACACTAAACTGGGTAATTACTTTGCCGGCATTATCCATTATTAAGAATGAGCAACCTCCGCTGCCGCAAAAATACGGACCGGTAAATCCTACAAAAATTTCTTTAATGCCGTCGTCATTCAGATCGTATTCATAGATCATAAAACGGCGGCTCATGCTATCTATAACCTTCTTCGACAAATCATCCGCATAGCGCTTTTGCAGCCCCTCCCTCACTGTGTCAACAGCTACTCTTCTAAAGGTGCACGTATCGTAATACTCCACTGGGATGGTATCGGTGGTATCCGGATCCATTTTAGCTTCGTCGATGGTTTTAGAAGGTACAGAATCTGTAGGCATGCTGCTCTTATTTCCGGATTTACATCCTGCATAAATAAGGCCGCTAATTAGGGCTACAGCAAGTGCGTATCTTTTCATATAAAACGTTATTATTCTTTGGTTCGTGGTTTGGTAACTCTTTTAACAGGTTTCTTTTCTTCAATTTCTTTCTGGGCATCTGTTTTATCTGTCTGATGTAAATACACATCCTGCTGCGGAAATGGTATTACAATATCGTTTGCCTTAAACACTTTATCTATCGTTTTAATCACATCACTTTTCACCATTGTACCATCCTTAAATTCGCGTACCCAGAAAAGCAGGCGCATATCTATCGAGTTGTCGCCAAAGTTTTGAAAAAATACCAGCGGTTGCGGATGGCGATGGATGCGTTCGTTGTCGTCGAGTAGCGTTGCAACAATTTCCTGAGTTTTTTGCAGGTCGGTTCCATACGCAACACCTACCGTTAAATCCATCTGCCTTTTGCTACCGGCCAATGTCCAGTTGGTGAGGTGCGAATTCAGCAGATCGCCATTGGGTATAACCATATCGGGGCCGTCCATTTTAGATAAGATGCTGCTCCGAAAGCCTATCGATTTCATGGTACCCATCTGCCCTCCTATTTCTACAATATCGCCAACATTAACCGGTTTTTCAAAGGCAATAATTACCCCGCTTACCAGGTTTTGCACCAAGGTTTGCAGACCAAAACCAATACCCACGCCTAATGCACCTATAATAAGCGCAATACGATCTGTAGGGAACCCTGCAGCTGCAAAAGCCAGAAATGTCCCCAAGCCAATGATACCCACGCGGATCAACAGGATCCAACTTCCAATTCCTGGTCGTCGGGTGCTTGCTGCAAGATGTTGGGGATCGCTTTCGGAAGTAAAGTAGGATACCGTTTTGGATACAACAATTGCGGCAGTAATAATGGCGACAAAAATAATGAGGCTACTGATGCTAAAAGTGTAATTGCCAATAGTGCGTGGCTCAAAAAACATTTGCTTTAAGGGTTCTGAAATGAATTTGAACACGTAAAAATTTCGCCCGAACAAAATAAACCAACCGATAATTAGAAACAGGTAAAATAAGGTTGGCGCTTTCTCGCCCACTACATTAAAATTGATGTAAAACAACCTTCTGTCCTGTTTAGTGTAGGCTTTGGATGCAAGGTAAAGCCCCTCATTAATAAGGCGTATAACCCACAAAAATAAAATACCAACAACCACACCTAGGTAACCCGCCACTAACAACGATTTAGAAAGATTATACCTGCCAAAAACATCAGCAACGATACAACCAAGTTCGAGCACTATGGAAAGGCCTATAAAGTAAAGTATCCATCGCTGTCTCAACTGATCGCGGTGGCCATTGGCTAATGCGAAAATCCCCACAATTACACCAATGGCTGCCAGCACCAACATGCCCCAGCGTTCTAAAGGCGAAGCCTGTAATATCATATTATCAAGGCAACTGATAATAAACAGCACCACAAACACCAGCCACACTTTAAGCCAATACCTCGAAATAAAATTGCTGAAAATTACTGTTAAACAAATGGCTGATATAATCCAAAACAAACAATTAAATACAAAGGGTATGCCTGTAAAAATAAATTGCCCCGTACATAACATAATGCTAATGGCAGATAATATGGGATAGCGTAGTAGCAATTGCCCTGGGTATTGGTCTATAGCAGCATCGTCATGGCTGACAATCTGTTTGAGGGATGTGAGAAAAGCTGTTGATGCGCAAATAAGCAACAATACCAATATGATTTCGCCTATATGATTTTTTGCGTAAAACCAAAAGGTGAGTTCGGCCTTAAGATCCGAGTGATAAACAATGCGATCAAACGGACGTGTTGACGCTGCGTCGTCGCCCAGATTGTTAAATTCCCGGTCAAATATCCGGGCGGCCAGCGCGCTTTGATATTGGTCAATTTCGTCGAGGTTAGCGGTCAGCTTATTTACTACCCGGTTTACCTGGGTCTGTAGTTTATGGGCGCTGCTTATGGCTTTCTGCAAAAGGGTATCCATAGGATTAATTTCCTTCCCCACCACGTTAATCAACTTATGTGCGTACACTACGGCATCTACGGAATCTTTTGGAAAACGATATATAACAGGATCGGCAAATAGAGAGTCTATTTTGTAACGAAAGTCTACCAGTATCTTTTCGTGTTTATCAATCGCCTCTTTTCTCAGATTGGCCCGCTTCAGTAATTCTGCAAGTAACTTTGACGTAGTAGTGAGGTTGCGGTAAGTTTGAGTCGAAATCCTATGTGTTAAAACTCCATCACCCACTACATTAATTAAGGTATTTACATCATCAAGCTCCTGCTTCATACCAGTAGTATCGATACCGGTTTTAATATAAGATTTCGATCTTTGTACCTCTCGTCTTATATCTTCTAAGAGGTGCTCCTGTTTAAGCGTTTCCTTTTCGGTATTAAACTTTAAGATGCTCCGGCCAGCCTCCGCATCACCTATTCTTTTCAATTTGGAAACCATGCTACCGGTCATGGAGTCTGCATTAAGCGTATCGGATTTTGCAGTCGGCTTTACACTTTTTTTCTGAGCAATACCGGTTACGCTGATGAATAATATGGAAAGAAACAGCAGGTATTTTGTGCTATGCCGGTAAAGTAATTCCATAGATTGTTATAGCTTTATTTGAAAAACCGCAGTTTCCTGTTTCCACCACATATCCGCTGATGTTTCCAATTAAGGGTAATTTATATAATTTTTTCTTGATCGAATCTTTTAGCCCCCCTTTACGCCTTTTATTACTTTGCAACCTGCACGTGGTGCATGGTACGCACATTACCGGCGCGTGATGGCTGGTTGCATTTGCCCAGCAGCGTGTATATAATGATGAAGATAATAATGGTTGAAAAACAGCCCCCGCCCAATTTCTTGGCGCCCCAAGCTGCAATAAGAGCCCTGAAAAATTTGTTCATAAAGTTTTTGTTTAAAAGCTAACAGCTACACTTAAAGATAGTTTGAAAGAGGCATTTATCCAACCGATAGGGTACACCGGCCTAATCTGAAATCTTCGTTATATATTTGGTTTCAATGTCTGAGGCCAAACCGCATAATGTTGAATGGATAAGTAACCTGCGCTTCGTGGCGCTGGTTGCAGTTATTATGCTGCACGCCAGTGCGGTGCTTTTGGCGCAGTATGGTAAAGTGCCCATTAGTTATTGGTTTACGGCCGATGTATTTAATGCTATGGTCAGGTTCGCTGTACCTGTGTTTGTGATGATAACCGGTGCACTAAACCTTGGCCGTAATTATGAACTGATCGACTTTTTGAAGCGACGTTTATTGCGAATCATAACCCCATTCTTGTTCTGGAGCCTGGTTTATATTGGCTACTCGTGGTATAACGAAGAAATCAGTTTCGAAAACGATACCTGGACAAACGTGAAATTGGTATTGCATCAGCTTAAATACGGCAGTTCATATCATTTATGGTATGTATACATGCTTATCGGGCTGTATTTGATCATGCCGATACTCAACAAATTTGTGTGCACTGCCACACAGAAAGAGCTACTATATTTTCTGATGGTTTGGCTGTTGGTAATGCTATTTAGCCAGCCTTATTTATCGAGGTTTAAGCCTGTGGTGGAGCTGCGCTATTTTGAGGGCTATATCGGCTACCTTGTGTTGGGCTACTATCTTACGGTAAAAGAGTTTCATCAAAAACATTTACGCCTGCTGATGTTGCTTTTATTTGTTGCCTTGGTTGCTGTTATTACTATCGGCACCTATAAACTTACGCTACATAACTATACTACCACTACCTTATTTTACGAACCACTGGGGCCATTTATCGTGTGCTTGTCGGGCAGTATCTTCTTATTTTTTCGTTTTAGTAATCCTACACTGCCTGCTTTTGTAAAACAGATTCGCGATTTTACCGGGCAGTATGCCTATGGCGTTTACTTATGTCACGCTTTGTTTTTATACCTGCTCGATCTGCTTTTTGATATCAGTTATAAGCTCTGCAGCCCTATTCTTAGCATACCACTTACTACACTGATATGCCTGGTGCTATCTGTTCTGTTAACCTGGTTATTGAACAAGATTCCGGTAATAGGAAAATACATTGGTGGATAATAAATGGAAACTTATGATTATATCTTTCCGTTTAAGCAATAAAACACCGGAAGTAGGGTTATTGTATTAGTGAATTTAATCGCGCACACCAAATAGATTTTCAGATTATTTCATTAATATGACAAATAATATATACTTTAGGTGAGCCCTAATATTCTTAGACATTGCCCAAATCTAATTTTGGTAATTTTTAAGCTTTTTAGCTGTTACCAATTAGAAACCCAGCAATGAAATGAGTTACCATATCCCCGCGCACCGCGAGCAAGCCGAAACAACGGCTTCAACTCTGGCTAATCATTCTAATTTTTCTTTATCAAATAATGTGATGGAAACAACCGGCAATTTTTCAATGGCTATACCGTGCCGTTTACCATCTACAGAAATTAAACACTTTTCAAATTAATATTTGATAAAACTCCTACTCAACAAGCCTAACTGATTTAAACTATATAATAATAACACTAATGGCATTTTTAGACCATGTATTACGCGTACCTGCTTACGGCTGGAAAGATGAGCAAGGCAACTTAATTAAACCGTCCGCGGGCCAGATCTTCAATGAGTTTTTCTCAAGATTGAATGTATTTAAAGACCGCAGAAACTGGCTGCCCTTTTTTAGCTGGCTAAAGGTTTTATGTTTCGTTCCTTTCTTCCTTTTGTTCCTGTTTAAGTTTATGAGCCCCTGGATGCTGTTTGCTGCATTCACTTATAGTATGGTTATTATGGGTACGCATGGTACTGTGTGGCACCATCGTTATTGTACACATGGAGCTTACAAATTCCGCAATGGTTTCTGGCGTTTCTTTACCCAGAACTTAACCATCAATGTTATTCCGGAAGAGATTTATGTAATCTCGCACCACGTTCACCACGCTAAATCAGATCAGCCAGGCGATCCTTACAACGCGCAGGCCGGTTTTCTATATTGCTTTCTGGCCGATGTTACCCATCAGCCAATTGCTACAAATTTGAGCGAAGCTGATTATAACCGTGTAACATTATTAATGCGCCACACGGGGGTAAAAGCTAATACTTATGCGCAATATCTACGTTATGGTTCTTATGTAAACCCGGGCCGTGCAATATTATCATGGATACTTAACTGGGGGTTCTGGTTCGGCGTATTTTACGTGGCTGGTGGTGCAGCATTGGCTTGTACCATTTTTGGTGCTGCTGGTTTTTGGGCTGTAGGTGTACGTACTTTTAACTACGAAGGCCACGCCAAGGGTAAAGACAAACAGCGCGAAGGCATCGACCATAACGTAAACGATAAATCTATTAACCAGATTTGGCCAGGCCTTGTTGCGGGCGAGTGGCACAACAATCACCACCTGTTCCCCAAAAGTGCGCGTAGCGGTTTTAAACCACACCAGGTAGATATGGCCTGGTACTACATTAAAATGATGAACATTTTAGGCGCAGTAAGCACTTATAAAGATTCGAAGAAACAGTTTTACAAACAATATTACCTGCCATACCTGGCAAGCAAAGCCGAAGCCAACGTTAAGCCAACCATTAACCCGGCCATGTTAGAGGTTTTGCCAAGCAATTAAACCAATTAACTAACTATACCCTTGCTAAGGCGTCCTTATATTGGGACGCCTTTTTTATTTGCCTCATTATTCCACAGTTATCTAGATTCAGGTGTGCATTCTGTTGGTTTATTTAATGATCTAATTGTATTTACTAAATTTGTAGTGTGACCACGCCGCCTAAAGACCCCGCTGTTGTAAAGAAACCTGTGCAGAGAAAAAAGCCCGTTGCAAAACGTACAGTAAAACCTAAACCACCTGCCAAAAAGCAAACGGAAACAGGTTTTAAACACTGGCCGGCTGTTATCACTATTTCTGCGTTGATCTTATTTTCTCCATTTTATTACAGGTTTATCACCCAGGGTTTCACCGCAGCCTGGCATTGGGTTAATGATATTGGCGAAGATCCCGACTACCGTCATTACAAAAGTTTTAATATCCATGTGTCTGAGAAATACACGATACATGGTATTGATGTATCATACGCGCAGGGCAAAATAGACTGGCCCAAGGTTAAGGCCATGGACGAGAACGGCCTGCATATTAGTTTTGCCTTTATAAAAGCAACAGATGGTGAAAATTATACCGACCCAACCTTTCAGCGCAATTGGCGAGAGGCTGCTAAAACGGGATTAATCTGCGGTGCTTATCATTTTTTCAGACCGGAGAAAAACGGGAAAGAACAGGCCAAGCTATTTTTAAAAACCGTAAGGCTGGAACGCAATGATATGCCCCTGGTTATAGATATCGAAAAACTGGATGGCACTACCCCGGCCCAGATGCGCATCAGCCTCGACCAGTGTTTATCTTACCTTAAATATAGAACCACCGCCAAACCCATCATTTACTCGGGTCTTAGCTTTTACCAGGATTACCTTAAAGGCTTTTTTGATGAGTACCCACTTTGGATAGCCCATTACGATAAACCCGAGCTGCGTATTAACCAGTCTACCAATTGGCAGTTTTGGCAACATACCGACAAAGCCACCGTAAACGGTATACACCATGCGGTAGATTTCGACACCTTTAAGGGTGATAGCGTAGCTTTTAAGCAATTGCTCGTTCAATAAATTCCTTTTTTCTCTACTGGTTACCTACATAAGGCTAAAGTAAACTTTAGCCTTGCCATACATTTGCCAAGTTTTTTTCAACAATATGCAACAATATGCGGAAAACACTTGCAGTAGTTTGCGGAAGTTTTGTACTTTTAAGCACAAAAACGTAAGTAGATATAAACCAATTGATTACAAACCTTGCCAGCTAACGTATTTGTAACAAAGTTGTTGTTTGATAAGATTTTTTGCCAAATCCTTTAATTTCAGACGATTTCTTTACATAAACTTAAAAATTATACCGTAATTTAATAACAATTAACTAACTAAGCTTCTTAAAAAACTACTAAAACAAGCAAACCCAACCAGTGTATGAAGAAAATTTTACTTGCATTTCTTCTGGTAAGTTGTTGCTGTGCTATGCAGGTTATGGCGCAGGTACAAGCAATAACAGGTACAGTTACCGCCAGTGAAGACGGCAGCCCCTTGCCCGGAGCTACTGTAAAAATTAAAGGCGCATCAACCGCCGTTAGTACCGACCCTCAAGGTAAGTATGCTATTAAAGCATCTGCCGGTCAAACCCTTATTTTCAGTTTTGTGGGTACTATCTCCGCAGAGCGCGTAGTTGGATCGCAAACAGTGATCAACGTACAACTAAAATCAGATGTTACTACTTTAAAGGAAGTTACCGTTACTACAGGTTTCGGTGTTAAACAAAGTCAGCGCGACTTAACTTCTTCTGTGCAAACCATTAGTGGTGCAACCATTGCACAAACCCAGCGCGAAAACTTAGTTAACTCATTACAAGGCCGTATTGCCGGTGCAACTGTTACCAGCACCAGCGGTGTACCGGGTGCATCAGCATCAATCGTATTACGCGGTATCACATCTATCGGTGGTAGCAATCAGCCATTATTTGTGGTTGATGGTATCCGTGTTAACAACGATGCTATGAGCCAAAGCGCACTGGCATCTAACGGTGATAACAGACGCGAGGACTTTACCAACCGTATTGCCGATATTAACCCGGATGATATCGAAACCGTTACCGTATTAAAAGGAGCTGATGCTGCTGCGGTTTACGGTTCTGATGCAGCCGGTGGTGCTATTGTAATTACTACCAAAAGAGGTAAAAGCGGAACCGGTAGCATTTCTTATAACAACAACTTCAGCTTTTCTAACGAGTACCGTTTCCCAAAAATCCAGAATGTTTATGGCCCGGGTACAGCAGGTTACGCTGATCCTACAACAAGGTTAGCGTATGGCCCGGCTTATGCAGCAGGCACACCAACCTATAATAACTTGCAGAATTTCCTGCAAACCGGTTTCTCTCAATCACACGACCTTGCTTTTCAGGGTGGTAATGATGAGGCCAGCTACCGTATCTCTGGAGAGTACCGCCACACCGGTGGTGTAATTCCGGTGGTTTACAACAACAAGCTTTCTTTGCGCATGGCAGGCCAGGCTAAATTAACGCCAAAATTAACCAGCAGCGCAAGCTTCAACTACTTTAATATAGACAACCGCAAAACCAACAAGGGCGATGGTGGTACCTATATTAATGCACTTAGCTGGCCAACCAATGATGATGTGCGTAACTACCTGAACCCAGACGGCAGTCGCAGAACCTTATTGCCGCCAACAAATTCAGTTTTAGATGCGACGATTGATTTCGACAATCCTCTTTGGGATGTTAACAACAACATTAGCCGCGATAAAACCAATCGCATGATCGCCAACTTCGACCTGTCTTACGACGCAGCTAAATGGTTAAACTTTAGAGGTTTATTTGGTGTGGATTATTATACTACACAGGGTAACAACTTAGTTAGCCAATACAGCAACTCTTATCAAAATGCAATATCATCGAGTTTTGCATCAGCAAATGGTATTAGTAAAGGTGGTATTATTGATAATTATGATGATAACAACCTGTTGCTTAACGGCTCGTTCTTTGCCACGGCCAAACACAATTTTGGCGATATCCGCGCTACTTTAGCAGTGGGTGCTGAGATTTATGACGGTAAGGACATCACTAACGGCCAATATGGTGAGGCTTTTTTACAGCCAGATTTTAACACCATCAACAACACTACCCCAACTACACAACGTGCAACTACTAGCTACGCAGAAACACGCCGTATTGGTGAAATTGCCCGTTTAAACTTAGTTTACAAAGAGTTAATTACCTTAAACGCTACTGCCAGAAACGATTATTCATCTCGTTTAGCAGGTACAGCTAAAGATTCTTACTTCTATCCATCAGGTGGTGTTGGTTTTAACTTCACCGAGTTGCCAATGTTAAAAGGAAACAAGGTATTATCTTTTGGTAAAATCCGTTTCTCTTATGCCGGTGTGGGTAAAGATCCATTTGCTCCATACAAAATCAAATCGAGCGTTATCCAACAGTCTACTTCAGGCGGTGGCTATGCTTATGATGTTACCGGTAATAACCCTGCTCTTAAACCAGAGAAGGATTACCAAATGGAGTTAGGTACCGAATTACAATTCTTCGGTGGCCGTTTAAGTGCTGAGATCAACGTTTACAAATACCGTGCTACCAACCAGATATTTGACCCACGTATCAGCTATGCATCAGGTTACATCCTGGAGTTGGTTAACGGTGGTGAAATCCAGAACAAAGGTTTGGAAATTGAGTTAAGCGGTACAGTTATTAAAACCAAAGATTTTAACTGGAAACCATTTGCTAACTTCTTCTTAAACCGCGGTAAAGTAATTAACCTTGGTGATTTACCAGAGTACTATAACTCTGATACCTGGATTTATGCCAATGCACGCGCCAGTATTTTCCCGGGCAGCAGCTTAATGAATATTGCCACTTACAGCTATGCACGTAACAATAAAGGCCAGATTTTGGTAGACCCTACAACAGGTATGCCTATCTCTAACGCGGCATTTGTTACCACGGGCGATCGTCAGCCTAAATTTACTTTAGGTTTGGGTAACAGCTTTGTTTATAAAGCATTCAACCTATCCTTCTTGTTAGACTACCGTAAAGGTGGCGACGTATTTAACGGTAACGAATTATTCTTAACCCGTTACGGTTTAAGTGCACGCACCACTAACAGACAAACCCCGATTGTAATACCTGGTGTACTTAAAGATGGCAACGAAAACTCTGCTACACCTACAGCAAACACTATCCAGATTAACCCTTACTACCAAAACGATTATTACAAAAACGCAATCGAATCTGATTTTGTTGAGCACAACATCAGCTCGTTAAGACTGAGAGATGTTACGTTAAGCTATACGCTTCCGGCATCATTATTAGCTAAACAAAAAGTATTTAAATCAGCAGGTGTATTTGTTACCGGCACAGATCTGTTCCTGATCACCAACTATACCGGTGCAGATCCGGAAGTAAACGGTACCAATTCATCAACAAGAGGTTCGGGTGCTGCCGGTTTCGACTACGGAACTTTAGCTACCCCACGTACAATCTCTTTCGGAGTAAGTGTAAAATTATAAGACGAATCGACATGAAAAAACTCATATATACATTAAGCGCACTGGTAGCCCTTGGTACGGCTAGCAGTTGTAAGAAATTTGTCGACATCAACACCAACCCAAATGCACCTACCGCGGTAGATGCAGCCAGCTTATTGCCACCTATACAGGCAGGTATGGAGCGTGGTGTTTGGTACGATAGCCGATATATAGGCCAATATGCCCAAATCTGGGGATCATCTGCAGCCAATAACGTTTGGGACGAAGAAGGTTATGTACCGGGATCTGACTCTAACGGTGAGATGTGGCGTACCATTTATTTCAGTATCGGGCAAAACGCAAACCTGATGATACAGGATGCCACGGCCAAAAACAAATACGAATACTTAGGCGTTGCACACGCCCTGAAAGCATGGGGCTGGCAAAATGGTGCCGACATTTACAATTACATGGTTGTAAAAGAAGCCTATGACCCAACCAAGCTTACTTTTGATTACGACGACCCGCAAACTGTTTATGCTGAAGCGGTAAAAGAATGCCGTTTAGCGTTAGGCTTTTTTGCCCAAGCTACAAAAACAGATAACATTACAGGTGTTTCTACAACATTGGCTAAAGGGGATTACATGTATGCCGGAGACCGTAGCAAATGGGTGAAATTTATTTACTCAATATTGGCGCAGAATGCTTTGCACATGAGCAATAAATCTACCTTCAACGCAGATTCGGTTGCTTATTTTGTTGATCACTCGTTTATGAACAATGGCGACAATGCAAGCGTGCAAAACACTGCAACTAACTCAACCGATGCTAACTTCTGGGGACCAACCCGTGGTAACCTTTCAGGTTTCCGTCAATCTGATTTTATTGTAAGATTACTGGATGGCCGTATTTTGGCAGGCTCTGCAACGCAGGACACCTTGGCCGATCCACGATTACCATTATTATTAAACCGCAGTAAAGACCGCGTATACCGTGGGGTTATAGCGCCACTTGGTGATGTTAACTCTGCGGATGCTAACACATCTATTCCAGCCTTTGCCGGTTTTAACAATGTTACTAAGGTTGGTACAGCGAAGTACTTGTTCAATGACAATGCCAGGGGCGTACTAATGACCTACCCGGTATTGCAGTTTATGAAATCGGAAGCTTTGTTTAAAAAAGGTGATATGGCAGGCGCTTATACGGCGTACATCAACGGTGTAAAAGGAGCTCTTGATTTTGCAAGTAACCCTCCGGTTGCGGGAAGTCTTACTGGTGCCACCAACTATATATCCGCTGCCGATCAAGCTAAATACCTGGCAAGCAAAAGCGTAGCGCAATCAGCTTCTGCATTAAAACTGAGTGATATTTTACAACAGAAATTTATCGCATTGTTCTTATGGAACCCAATAGAAGCATGGTCTGACGAACGCCGTTACAGCTACGACGCTACCATTTTCCAGGGTTTCACCAAACCAGGAACTTTATATCCTGACAATGCAGGTAAACAAGTTTATGTAGTTCGTCCGCGTTACAACTCAGAATACATCTGGAATGTACCTGCCCTGAAAAAATTTGGTGCTACTGCTGCCGACTACCATACTACAAAACCATGGTTTGTTTTACCATAATTTTAAAGAAATAGTAATGAAAAAATTATCCTATATATTTCTCGGCATGATGCTTATTGTAGCAGCCGGGTGTAAAAAGTCAACCATCACTCAGTTTGGTGACGCGGCTTCGGGTACACAGATCAAGATCTTACATACGGCTCCGGGCACCCCGGCTATTGATGGCTATGTAAACGGAACCAAAATCACCCCGGTAGCTTCTGTGTCAGTAACTGATAACGCTTTGGCAACATCAATTACCACCGGTATTATCTATAACTATTTAGGTTCGGCGGCGGCATCATACCAGGGTCAGTTTCCTGCTGTAAATTATTCGGTTGTACCATCGGGCAATACCGCTATTAAAATACAGACTTCAACACCAGCACCGGTTTTGGTTAGTCCACAAACAAGTGCGCCAGGAACGGTATTAGGTACAGTAACCCAGAACACGGTAACCGGCTCTGCATATTCTGTATTTGCAATAGGTTTACCAGGCTCTACTACTGCGCCGCTGACAGTTAAAGTTGTGGAAGATAAATTCCCGAACGCCGACGCAGGCAAAGCATACGTACGCTTTGCTTACATGGTACCTAACGGCGGTGCTGTAGATATCGCTTCTACCACTACTTTAAGTGGTGCAACCGCGCCTACTGTTACCACCCTTGCTTCGGGTATTGCTTACAGTACGGTAACAGACTTTGTTGCAGTGCCTGTTAACGCTATCCAGCTTACCAACTATACTTTCCAGATGTACTTAACCGGTACAACTACTAAGTTAGGCACCGCATCGGCAACAGTATCATTGGCACCCGGTCGTTATTATACGATCATAGGTCGTGGTTTGGCAGCGGACTATCCGGTACCGGGTACTTCTATTACGCTTAAAGCCAGCACCAGGCCTACTTTGCCGCTTACAGATCCTGCAACTAAGTATCCCGAAATTTATTTCAACCCGGCAGGGCTTACATCTTACGTAAACAAATAATTCTAACCAACCTTAAACCTCGAGGGCATTGCATTTGCAATGCCCTTTTTTGTTACCCAAACTATTTTTAAATAAATTTACTTTTTAGGGTGATATATTGTCCGCCATTTACACTTGTTATTAAAAGCATATTTATGGAAGCATTAATTAATTCCGAAAATACCCCGGCCATGCGCGAGCAGCTTTTTATAGCATTATACCAAAAAGCTTTCCCGGCGGTGGCCAGGTATGTGAGTAAAATGGGCGGCTCATTTGATGAGGCAAAAGATATCTTTCAGGATGCGTTGGTTATTTATTACGAAAAGGCGGTAGCTGAAACCATTGCCATTAAGACCAATGAGCGGGCATACCTCCTGGGCATCGCGAAGTTTCTATGGTTGCAAAAGTTCCGTACTGATAAAGTACAGGTTCCGTTGAATGATTTTGATACCGAGATGCTAAACGAGTCCGCCTCTTTTTCTACTAACAAATTGATGCATTATCTCGCAACCGCCGGGCAGAAATGCATGGAGGTATTAAAAGCTTTTTACTACGATAACCTGCCAGTTAAGCAATTAGCCGAAACATTTGGATACACCAGCACGCACTCGGCAACGGTGCAAAAATATAAATGCCTCGAAAAAGTAAGGGACACTGTTAAACAAAAATCATTGAGCTATGAGGACTTCCTTGATTGAGATAAAAGAAATCGATGACCATCTGATGGGTTTAGCGGCTCCCGGCGACAACCTGGTATTCAATGCCAAAACCATTATTAATGACGAGTTGCGCGAAAAGGTATTGCTTCAACAGCATACCTACACCCTCGTGCACCACTATGGCCGCAAACAACTAAAGGCCGAAATAGAAGCTGTCCATCAGCAACTATTTAATACCCCTACCCCACACGGCTTTGTAAAAAAAATACTGGCCTTATTTAAAAAGTAACCTCTTATTTTATGAATATTGATAGCAATGAGTTCCGCAAATACGCGGTGGGGCATCGCCATGTCCAAAGTTTACATGTCGACAGGTTTATAGCCCAGGTAAACGTGGCTTATACCCCCATCGCCATGACGCCCCATATTATGGAAGAGCGTCAGCTAAATATCACCCAAATGGACGTTTTCTCCCGCCTGATGATGGACCGTATTATCTTTCTCGGCCAGGCGGTGGATGATCAGATAGCCAACATTATCCAGGCGCAACTTCTCTTCCTGCAATCGGTAGATGAAAAACGAGACATCCAGATCTACATTAATTCGCCTGGTGGTTCGGTTTATGCCGGCTTGGGTATTTATGATACTATGCAGTTTGTTAAACCCGATGTTGCCACCATTTGCACCGGACTAGCCGCCTCCATGGCCTCGGTACTGCTCTGTGCTGGTGCAACAGGCAAGCGTGCCGCATTGAAACACTCCAGGGTGATGTTACACCAACCATTGGGAGGTGTACAAGGGCCGGCATCCGACATTGAGATAACCGCTCGTGAGGTAATGAAGATCAAAAAAGAGCTCTACACTATTATTTCCGAACACAGCGGCCAATCGTACGAAAAGGTTTACGAAGTATCGGACCGCGATTTTTGGATGATTGGCCAGGAAGCCAAAGAGTTTGGTATGGTGGATGAAATTTTGGGACAGGATTAGTCATTAGTCATTAGTCATTAGTCATTAGTCATTAGTCATTAGTCATTAGTCATTAGTCATTAGTCATTAGTCATTAGTTTGGAATTTATTCCGGACTTTTTTGTTTTACTGAAAAATATTGTTCAATTTTGTAAGGTAAACTTATTAGTTTACCTTATTAGTTATGAAAAATAACGAATTAGCCTCCTCCCTTAGAGACACAGCATCACGAATGCACAAACGCCTGAGCAGGGAAGTTAAAAGTGCAGATGGATTTTCGCTTAGCGAGCGCGCAACGCTTTCTTACTTATATTATAACGGGCCACAGTTCCCATCAGACCTGGCTGCCATGGCTATGATCAAGGCGCAATCGATGTCGCAAATCGTTAACCATCTGGAAGAACTGAATATCATTGCTAAAACACCTTCGGAGATTGATAAGCGGAAGGTTTCGATTTCCTTAACAGATTTTGGAAAGCAAATAGTGGAGCAAAGCCGCTACGAACGCGATCAATGGCTCGATACCGCGATTGAAGACAGCCTATCTTCTGCCGAAAAGAAAACACTGCAGGAGGCATTACTGCTGATGAATAAATTGATTAACCACAAATAATAACCCCTTAAACATAACCATATGATAACTGCAATTGACGCTAAAACAGCGCTCGTATTAATTGACTTGCAAAAAGGCATTACAGGTATGCCCACTGCTCACCCCATCCAACCCATAATCGAGAAATCTGCAGAGTTGGTTGCCGCGTTTCGTAGCAAAAACCTGCCGATAGTAATTGTTAATGTAAATCCTTTAGGTGCCAAATGGACACAAACCCGTGTTGAAGCATCTACTGCACCTAAAGGAGAAGAAGCTATTGCTCAGGCACGCGCCATGATGGAACAGAATGGTTTTTTCGACATTATCCCCGAAATTAAAACCGAGGGCAGTGATCTTTTCATTACCAAAAATACCTGGAACGCTTTTTTCAATACACCGTTGCACGATAGTCTTCAGAGATTAGGTGTTACCGGTATTGTACTTGCCGGCGTAGCCACCAGCATTGGTGTTGAAGGTACTGCCCGCGCAGCCAGCGAATTTGGATACAACATTACGTTCGCACAGGATGCCATGACAGACATGAAACTCGACGCGCACGATAATAGCCTGAAAAATATATTTCCCCGCATTGGCGAAGTTGATAGCACCGAAGCAATCGCCAACATGCTGACAAACAATTAATACATGCGCAAGGAAGTAAAAGACGAAGAAGTATCCCTCAGGTTTATGATGCCCCTTATACTGGGCACCATGATGAACCCGCTTAACTCTACCATGTTGGCAACCTCGCTGTTTGCCCTTTGTAATTCATTTAAGGTAAGCGTTGGCCAGGGGGCTATACTTATTACTTCGTTATATGTAACTTCTACCATTGCCCAACCACTGATGGGACGGTTGGCCGATATTTTCAGCCCGAAGAAGATTAACACTCTTGGATTTATATTGGTATTGATTGCCGCGCTGATAGGCGTTTTTGCGCCTGCATTCTCCTGGCTTATTGCGTCGCGCATTTTCTTGGGGCTAGGTACTTCTGCAGCTTACCCATCGGCCATGGCTATTATCAATAAAAAATATGCAGCTATCGGCAAACCGGTACCGGGCCGGGTGCTTGGAATAATCGCAACATCGGCACAAGTGAGTATGGTAATTGGGCCTGTATTGGGCGGTTTATTAACGCAATGGCTGGGCTGGCGGGGTATCTTCTTTATTAATATCCCATGGGTACTGGTAGCATTGTTTCTATCAAAATCCATCCCCAATTATGGTGCAGCAGCCGCAAATCCTTCTGTAAGTCTCTTCAAAAGATTGGATGTTCCCGGCATTATGATATTCAGCTGTTTTCTATTAACGCTGCTGTATGTTTTGATGCAACCCTTTGCCTGGCTCCCACTACTTATACCAACGTTTTTATTAGCAGCACTCATAATTTGGGAACGCAATCAACAGTCGCCGTTTATTGATGTAAGGCTTTTAGCAACTAATCCGTCTTTACTTTTGGTGTACGTGCGCACGTTGGCCACTACTTATGTTTTGTACCAGGTATTATACGCCCTGCCGCAGTGGCTAGAAGCCGTTAAAAATCTTAGCCCTGCAAACACTGGGTTAATTATGCTGCCCGAATCGGCAATGGCTATGGCGATGGGCTTGTTAGTTTCTAAAAGCACCAAACTATTCCGGCAAAATTTATGGGGCGTAATGGCTATGCTACTCTGCTGTATTGCCTGGCTCACGCTTAATGTAAATAGCACTGTATTTTACATCTTTCTGGTTACGCTGGTAATGGGCTGTGCCGAAGGTATAAATATCATAGCCAACCAGGCCTTGCTAAATGAAGAAGCCCCGCTGGCTCAGAAAGGTGTCTCGTTTGGCTTATCCAGAACTTTTGGTTATCTGGGTGCCATCATTTCCGGTTCACAGATCAAGGTGTTGTTTCACAATGGTGTTACTGATCACAACTTCCATATCATCGGCTACACGGTAATGTATTCGTGCGTAGCATTGATGATATTGTTGATTCCACTTTGGTTTAGAATGAGAAAGACCGAAAACTTAAAAGGAGCGGTTTAATACCGCTCCTTTTTCTATTATTTATCTTCCTTAATGGCTTTCATTCCTTTAGTCCAGCGCACCAACTGATCTAACATTATTTTGGATGCGCCAATGAGTCTTTCGTTAGGTATAAAAACGCCTTCTTCATTAACCAATTCGTTTACAAGCGGCACGTTAACCATTTCGGCAAGCGACACTACTTTAAGCGATAACAGATCGGGCTTTAAATTGGCAATAGCCCTAACCCCAGCAAACGGACCGGCAGAATAACCCAATATACCGGCAGCTTTATAGGCCCACTCGTGAACAAGGTATTCTATGGCATTTTTTAAAGATGCCGGGTAGCTGTAGTCATACTCGGCGGTAACAAAGATAAATGCGTCGGCCTCATCAATTTTCGCACTCCAGGCTTTGGTATGGTCGTGCTCGTACTGGCGCATAACAGGGTGCACGGCTTCGTTCATTAAAGGAAGGTTAACTTCCCCGAGATCTAAAACCTCAACTTCAAAAGCGCCATGTTTGCGGGCTTCTTCGGCAATCCAGTTGGCTACCAGGGGGCCTTTACGGCCCGGACGAACGGTAGATGATATTACTTTTAATTTATACATTTTTCGGTGTTTGGTAAATGATACTTACTATCTGCAAATATATAAGCCTCTGCACAGCTGCAAAACCTCTGCAATACTTATGCTACAATAAAAATTCAAAATTGAGGTTTAAACTTGACAGCTTATCTGATTTTTTGACAGCAACGCAACACTTTGCTTAAAATTTTGACGATCTACGAATAAATATTTCATAATAAATTCATAATAGGTCGCGCTAAAAGTTTATTTTGCGGTAATTTCCTTAATTTATGATAAAGAAAACTGATTTCATTTACTCATCAGAGTCCGAACCACACCGTATTCGTACTAAAAAAATGCTGAAGGAGTTCCCGCATATCCGCGAGCTTATTGGCAAAAACCCGCTTACTATTTTTGCTATTATTGGCGTTGTAGCCTTTATGGTTGCTTTGGCCTGGTTGGTACGCGATCAATCTTGGTGGGTAGTTTTTCTGGCGGCATACTGTTTAGGAGCGTTTGCAGACCATGCGTTATTCGTTTTAATCCACGAGTGTGCACACCATTTGCTTTTCAAAAACAGATCGGCCAATCGCTGGGCGGGCATTTTAGCCAACACCCCGCAAATTTTTCCAAGTTCAATTTCATTCGAATATTACCATATCAAACATCACTCCTTTCAGGGTGTGCACGAGTTAGATGCCGACTTACCTAACCACTGGGAAGCTAAGTTGATTAACAACTCATTTATAGGTAAAGCATTATGGTTGTTATTCTTCCCATTCTTTCAACTTACCCGCTTATCACGTTTAAAAGAGATCAAAGCTTTTGATAAATGGGTTGCTGCAAATTACCTGGTACAAATCGTTTTCACAGCGGCTGTGTGGTATTTTATGGGCTGGCACTCTATCGTGTTCTTATTGCTGAGCTTCTCGTTCTCTGTAGGCCTGCACCCACTTGGCGCCCGCTGGATTCAGGAACACTATTTAACCCATAGCGAAGAGCAAGAAACTTATAGCTACTATGGCGGTTTAAACCTGGTTGCATTTAACGTAGGTTTCCATAACGAGCATCACGACTTTCCTTCTATCCCATGGAACCGTTTACCTAAGGTGAAGAAAACCGCGCCTGGATATTATGATACTTTATTCTACCATAAATCATGGACCATGTTGTTCTTCCGTTTCCTATTCGATAAAGAGATTTCGATGTTTAACAGGATACTAAGAAAAGAACGTGGTAAGGTTGCGTTAACAGACGTATCGAAACCCGATCTGGAAATAACTAAAATGGAGGCTGTGCATTAAGCACAGCCTTTTTTGTTTTATAACTATCGAAGTGTGGCTCAGTGAGCTCCGAAATTGATTATCAGACCGTCCAGGTTTGACAATTAAACCGCCTTTAACTCTTTTTGGAGAAAGTGAAAATTGAAGTGAGTAAAGTTAAAAATCACGTTCAATTCGATCAAAAATCCAGAATTTATACAGATTCACAGCCCATATTCCTGCGAGGATAAATACCCACTTTATCGTATTAAAATTTTCTAATCAATTTCTAATAACTGACGAATACGTCTGTAAATCAACGCTGTTGCTATTTGGACTTAATCTAAATATGGATACTTTTGCTCGATTCAAAAATTTCGATGCAAAAAATATTTACGTTCGCCCTGCTTCTGTTTGCTTCTTTAAGTGTGTTTGCCCAACAGCCGCAACCCCTTGCAACAACTTCAGAAGATTCGTTATCCCAAAACATATCTAAAACCTCCACAACCATTGGCGGGTATGGTAATGCTTTCTATCAGCGCAACTCTAACCTCGGTACGGCCAAAATGAACCTCGAACGCGGGGTACTATTCTTTGGGCACAAATTCAACAACCAGATCTCTTTCTTTTCCGAATTGGAAATTGAAGATGCCAAAGTAACCGGCGGCAAAAGTGGTGGCGAAGTAAGCTTTGAACAAGCCTACCTTAAATTTAACCTTAACGCCAACCAATACATTGTGGCAGGTTTGTTTATACCACGCATTGGTATATTAAACGAAAACCACCTCCCCAACACCTTCAACGGTAACGAGCGTAACTATGTAGAAACGCTGATAATTCCCGCTACATGGCGCGAACTGGGTGTAGGGCTTTACGGTAGCCTTAACCGCTTGCCTATTAACTACAGCGTAGGGATAATGAATGGCCTAAGCTCGGCAGATTTTACACATGGTACCGGTTTAATGGAAGGCCGTTTTGAGGGCAGCAATGCATCGGCAAATAACCTGGCGGTAACAGCTTCACTACAATACTATGTGGGCGATTTTAAGGCGCAGATCTCTGGCTATTACGGCGGCACAGTAGGTGTAAGTAAAAGAAAAGCTGATAGTTTAGGATTAAACTCGGGCATATTTGCAGCACCTGTAGCATTGGGTGAAGCTGATATGCAGTACTCGCACAACGGCTTTTCGGCTAAGGTACTGGGTACGATAGTTTCTATTAAAGATGCACAGAGCATTAACCGTGCCTATGCCAACAATACCCCCGAGATGGAATACGGCGCTTATGCCGAGTTGGGGTATGACCTCTTGTACAAATTAATTACCCATACCCACAAGCAACAATTGATACTCTTTGTGAGAGACGAAAAGCTGGATATCAACTCCAAGATTCCGTCTAACGGCATTATTGATGGCACGCTCGATCAGAACTACATTGTTTCGGGCTTAACCTTTTTACCAATCCGCAATATTGCATTAAAAGCTGATGTTCGCCTGGTACATACCGGCAAGCAAAATCCAAGTCTTATTATCAACCCAAACCCTGCTGCAGTACCCTACCAGCAGAATAATAACCTCGTTAACCTAGGCATGGCATTCTCATTTTAAACTTATGGAAAGAAGAGACTTTATAAAACAAAGCTGCGCATTATGTATGATAGCCGCCGCGGGTGCAGTAATCAGCAATTTATCATCATGCGCTACTTTACCGGTTTATCAAACCGCTATCAATAATCAGCAGGTTACGGTACCCACGTCATTGTTCGATAAAGGCAATTTGCAGATCGTTCAGCCAAAGGGCCTCTTCTACAACATTGCTTTAAATAAAGAGGCCGACGGCTCCTACACGGCTCTTTTATTGCGTTGCACACACGCCGATAACCAGTTAATTACTACAGGTAACGGTTACAAATGCAACCTGCATGGCAGTGCTTTTGACAAGGAAGGCCACGTAACCGTTGGCCCGGCAGAAAAGCCTTTGCGCAAATACCCAACAGAAATTAATAACGGACAAATAATCATTCATTTAACATAACATCTATATGAAAAAATCACTACTACTTTCACTGGCCTGCGGCGCTGTTTTGGCCATAGCAGGTTGTTCAAAGTCACATAACGACGACACACAAACAAACGATGCTACCCTGGAGGGTAAAGTAATTGTTGACTTTGCTAACGTGCTTGCCAATCCTAACTATGCAGATTTACAGGCCAAAGCCAGCACATTAAAAGATGCTGTAAATACCCTGGTGGCAACACCTAATGCTGCTAACCTGCTTGCAGCCCAAACTGCATGGAAAAACACACGCGTGCCATGGGAACAATGCGAAGGTTTCTTATTTGGCCCGGTTGAGGATTTTGATTATGACCCAATTATGGATACCTGGCCGGTTGATAAAAACGAGCTTGATGCCATATTAGCAAGCAGCAACCCACTAGGCGTATCTGATGTTGATGCGCTTCAACAATCGCAAAAGGGCTTTCACGCTATTGAGTATATTATATTTGGCCCGGGTGGCACTCAAAAGGCGGACAATATTACCGCCCGCGAGAAAACTTATTTAACATCTTTGGCACAAAGCCTTTATAACACCACTGTTCAATTAAAAAACAGCTGGGATCCTTCTTCGGGCAATTTCACTAAACAAGTAACCTCGGCTGGCAGCGGCAGCACAACTTTTGCTACCCGTAAGGATCTATTTATTGCTTTGGTTGGCTCGATGGCTGATATCTGTGGCGAAGTTTCGAGCTCGAAAATGGAAGTTCCTTTTGCAGCTAAAGATTCTACCCTTGATGAGTCCTCTTTCTCACACAACTCTGTAGCCGACTTTAAGAATAATATCACCGGTATCTTAAATGCCTATATGTGTACTTATAATGGCGCCGGCGGCACAGGACTAAATCAATTGGTGGCCTCTAAAAATGCTTCGCTTGATGCCAAATTACAAAGCCAGATGAAAGCCGCTATCGCAGCATTCAGCACCATCACCGTTACCTACGAAAGAGCTATTTACGAGCAGCCAACACAGGTTAAAGCAGTGCAGGCATCTATCAACACACTGCAAGCCACCCTCGAGGGCGACCTGACTAACTTTGTGAATACTAATATTAAAGACTAATAAGCCAAGCGGCAACATACGTGAGAAAGATTAAGGTTATAGGTGTATTATTAATACTGATGATTGTTTTGGTGCAATGCCAAAAATCATCAGTATTTCCTGACGAACAATATGACGATCGGCTTTCGGGAGGAGTAGAAACTGTTTTCGATGCCACCAGTAAGGCGTTTAGTAATATGTTTACCGAACTGGGGGTTTACGACGAACACGTGCATTCATTGGGCGATGATGTATTTAGCCGAACCTTCGTATCTGCGCCTGCCCCTATTAATAGCGGTCTTGGCGCCTTATATAATAACGTGTCGTGTATCTCGTGCCATCACAACGATGGTATCGGGCTGCCAACCGTTGGCGAACTACAGTCATCCATGTTGGTAAGGATCAGCCTGCCAGGGACTGATGCCAATGGCGGCCCAGTTGCTGTACCTGGTTATGGACTGCAATTACAAGATAAAGCTGTGTTCGGCAAAATGCCAGAGTGCAAAGTAAATATCACCTATACCTATCAGGCCGGTACTCTCGACGATGGTACAAGTTACATTTTGCGTGCACCTAGTTATACCTTAACTAATTTGTATACGCCTATAAACGGCAATTACATGCTTTCGCCGCGCCTGGCTCCGCCGATGATTGGTTTAGGGCTGCTGGAAGCCATACCAGAAAGCCAGATTGTTGCTGGCGCCGACCCTAATGATGCCAATGGCGACGGCATTAAGGGACATGCAAACTATGTATGGGATGCTATAACCAAAAGCAAACAGTTAGGTCGTTTTGGATGGAAGGCCAATACCGCATCAATTATAACGCAAGTGGCTTCTGCCTTTAACCAGGATATGGGTTTAACTACCAGCATTCTGCCTGTGGAAAACAGCTTCGGCCAGTCGCAAAACGATGGGTTAAAAGACGATCCGGAAATTGCAGACACCCTGCTTAATGCAGTTAAGTTTTACGCCCAGACCTTGCGTGTACCTGCCCGCAGAAATACGACCGATGCCACAGTAAAACGTGGCGAACAGCTATTTGCATTAGGTAAATGTGTTAATTGCCATAAGCAGACCTTTACCACAGGGGTCGACGTATCCAGAAAATATATGTCGAACCAAGTGATACACCCTTATACCGATATGTTGCTGCACGACATGGGACCTGGCTTAGCCGATAACCGTACAGATTATCTTGCAGGTGGACAAGAGTGGCGCACCGCACCGCTATGGGGTTTAGGACTATTTGAAATCATCAATAATCCTGGCTACTATCTGCACGATGGCCGCGCGCGCACGCTAACAGAAGCTATTATGTGGCATGGTGGCGAAGCAGAAGCATCAAAAGCTTATTTCTCACACCTCTCAACATCGGATAGAAACGCGATGCTGAAATTTTTAAAATCACTCTAAAACAAAATTTTATAGCTGAAAAAAAAATCTGCTGGCTCACACCAACAGGTTTTTTTTCAGCTATATTTTCTTATCCGAGCAACTGCGGCTTGGCTTTATAGGTTTCCCACAAAAACTCACCGAACAGCGTATTGGCCCAGGCAAACCATTTACGGGTAAAGTTCTTTGCATCATCTTTATGAAAAGACTCGTGCATAAACCCGGTACCAGCATGAGTTGATCTTAAAGTTTCTACGCAGTGTTTAATCTCCTGATCATCGGTGCTGGTTAAACCGCGCATAATGATACCTAGGGTCCAGATCATATTCTTGCCTGCATGCGGACCACCAATACCTTCTGCTGCCTTACCCTTGTAGTAAAAAGGATTATTGCTTGATAAAAGCATCTTCCGGGTATTAATATACACCGGATCATCGGCAGGGACGGCGCCGATATAAGGCAAGCCCAATAAGCTCGGCACATTGGCATCATCCATCAGGTTAAAGCTTCCGAAACCGTTTACCTCGTATGGATAAATTTCACCATAAGTGGGATGATCGATTACACCATACTTTTGCAGTGCGGTTTCTACTTCCGTTGCCAAGGCAGATAACTCTGCTGCCAGTGCATCGTCTTTGCTAATGGCTTTAATCATGTCTGCAGCTTGTTTTAAACTTACCACTGCAAAGAAGTTAGAAGGAATCAGGAACAGATAGATGGTGGCATCGTCGCTGGGGCGGAATGCCGAGCAAATAAGCCCCACCGGATTAACCGGGTAGCCATATCCTCCCAAAGGAACGCTATCTAAAGCCCAGGCTGTTTTGCGCTGAAATGAGTACGGACCGTCGCCGTCTTTACGTTGCTGTTCTTTAAAAGTTTTTAATATCAGGGCGATAGATTCTTTCCAACGGCTATCAAACGGCGATGTATCGCCAGTTAATTGCCAGTATTTATAGGCCAAACGAATAGGATAACATAGCGAATCTATCTCCCATTTACGTTCGTGAATGCCGGGTTGCATTTTGGTAACATCACTAGCCCACTCTCCTACTTTGTTAGGATCATTATAAAAAGCATTAGCATAAGGATCTTTTAAAATACAACCTACCTGATGGTTTATAACACCGGCAATTAATTGTTGCAATTTTTGATCCTGCTTAATGAAATTGATATACGGCCAAACCTGCGCGCTGCTATCACGCAACCACATGGCGTCAATATCGCCTGTAATTACATAGGTATCGGGGCGATTATTTTTGGTAGTAAAGGTTACTGTAGTATCCAAAGTATTTGGAAAGCAGTTCTCCATCAACCAACCCAATTCAGGATTTTTTACATTAGACTTAAACTCGGTGATGGCCTGCTCTATTACTTTACTTGTAAAGCGTCTTTTATTTGCCGCTGTACGCACCACCGGAAAATCTGCAACCGCAGCTATGGCCATCGACCTGCTCGCCAACAGTCCTCCGCTTAGTAAACCGGCCTGCTGTATAAATGTTCTTCTTTTCAAAATAGTATGTATTGATTTTATAACCGTCTAAACTACATCTTTATTTTGAAATGCCATTTAATTGCCTGATCAAATCCACCTCTTTTTGGCGGTACGGTGTGCCATCTTTTCTAAAAATGTCGTGAAACCATTCCTCCGGTTCGCTGCCATCGGGCATTGGTTTCTCCCACGAGTACATGGTGTTTGTTTTACCGGCAACAAAGCCCCAATTAATGGCGCCCACGTTTTCTTTCTTCAACATTGGCATTACGGTTTCGAAACGGCTGTTATGTGTACGGGCCATATATTCGGTACAGATCAACGGTTTTCCGAATGATTTAAGGATTTGAACCACTTTGCGGTGATCATCTACCGGCGAATAATCATGATACGTGATTACATCAGAATTGGATATAATAAATTGGTTGATGCGCTCGAAACTCCAGTCCCACACGCCTGAGGATACGGGTTGGTCTGGATTAGCCACCCTTGCCCATTGAAATACTTTGGTGAGCAGCGGTAACGAAGTTTCTTTTTTATTACTGTTGCCGGCTTCGTTAAATAAGTCCCACATCAGGATGCGTTTATCGTGGCCGAAAGTGCGGAGTATGTCTTTCACATAGATCTCCAACTCGGCAATTTTAGCGGGGTCTTTGTAAGCAGGGTCGCCCGGATCTTGTAGCCATCCTGAATTATGTACGCCTGTTTTTGGTTCCGGCTGTTTACCTACCTGCGCTACCGGGTTCCAGCAGTCGTCTAAAAACACAAACAGAGGTTGTATATGGTGTTTATCGGCGATAGTTAAAAACTGATTAATTCGTTTTTTAAAACCTGCCGGGTCTTGTTTATAGGCAAGACTGTGTAGAAACACGCGAAGGGTATTAAAACCGATGCCTTGCGCCCAGCCCAATTCTTTATCAATAGTCGCCGGATCGAAAGTATCTGCCTGCCACATTTCTAGCTGGTTAATGGCATTGGCCGGGATGTAATTGGCCCCGCTTAGCCATTTGTGCTGTTTATACCAGTCGTTTGCTTTTTGCGCCGACCAAACTTTGCCTTGAGTATTACCCGTTTTTTGCTGTGCCATTACATTAATGCCCGACAGCATGGCAACACCTACAACAAGTGTTGCGAGTTTGTTTTTAATATACATCATTGGTTCAGATAGATATTGTTTAATTGGTATGCCTAATATAGGGCAGATTATGCAAAACCAATAGAAATTGTGCACATCGATAATGATCTTAATTAATTTCTGATTTTTGCATAGGGGTACATCGGCGTTTTGTTGTCTGATGTTAAAGCAAAAGCAAATTATATAGACACAGTTTTGCAGAACGACTTGAACGATAATACAACTTTTAAGCTTTACCTTGATAAGGACGGGCAAGATCTGGACTCGGTATATCTAACCCATTATGCCGCGCTGCATCAATATGCCTATACCATGCTAAACGACGGGCACATGGCCGAAGAAATGGTGCACCAGGTATTTCTGAAACTAATGGAACGCAGTGAACCCTTGAACATCCATACTTCGGTAAAGGCGTATCTATACAGATCGGTAAATAATGAGTGCCTCAATTACATTAAGCACCAAAAAGTTAAACAAAGCCATCAGACTTATACGATGAACACCATGAATCATCAGACAGAAAACCCGGCGGGCAAACTTCAATATAAAGAACTGGAGCAACACCTCCGCAAGGCCATCAATGATCTGCCCGAGCAATGCCGCATTATTTTTCAGATGAGCCGCTTTGAAGAATTAAAATACAGTGAAATAGCAGCCGAACTGGGCATAGCAGTAAAAACGGTGGAAAACCAAATGAGCAAAGCACTTAAAAGGTTGAGGTTACAGTTGGCCGATTACCTGCCCATACTACTTTGGTTATTAATTAACTTGATGTAATGGAAGCAAACGCACAAAATATGGAAATGGACGACGATATGCTGATTACCTATCTGCTTGGCGAGGCTAGTGCCGAACAAGCTGTAAGGGTAGAGCAATGGCTAACACAAGATGTGGCTAATCGCCTTCGCCTGCAGCAATTTAGCACCATTTGGGAGACGAGCAAGACTATGCAATTTGCAGAACCGCTTGATGCCCAAGCCTCTCTTCTATCCCTAAAACAAAAAGCTATTGAACGCCAAACCCAACAAGCGCGCGTGGTGCGAATGAAGCGTAACTACGCCTGGCTGAGTGCAGCGGCTGCCTTTCTTTTAATCTGCACTGCTGGCCTATTGTTTTTTGTAAGGTTTGCTAACCGACAGATGGAGGTAAGCACTGTAGAAACAATTACAACCGATACATTATCAGATGGATCCGTTATTACGCTAAATAAACGCAGCCAACTAAATTACCCTGCAACGTTTACCGGCAACGAGCGCCGGGTGGTATTGCAACATGGTGAAGCCTTTTTTAAAATATCGCCCAACAAAGCAAAACCATTTATCATCAGTACTAATAATACTACCATCAGGGTGGTGGGCACGTCCTTTAACGTTAAAAATAAAAATGGCAATGTAGAGGTAATTGTAGAAACCGGCGTTGTACAAGTGAGCCGCAATGGCAACATGGTTACGCTTAAACCAGGCGAAAGAGTATTGGCTAAAACTAACGCACCGCTGGCTAAAGAGCAAAACCCCGACCAGCTTTATAATTATTATCGGAGTAAAGAATTTATAGCAGATAATACACCTTTACGTCGCGTAGTAGAGGTACTGAACGAAGCTTATGCTGCCCACATCATTGTAAGCCGGAAAGAGCTGAACAGTCTTTTACTAAATACTACTTTTAAAGATGAATCGTTAGATGATATTTTACAGGTGATCAGCCACACATTCAAAATTTCCGTCGAGAAAAAGGGTAACCAGATCATTTTAAAATAGCACGTTTTTAATGATCGAATCTTACTACAAATTATTACGGCAGGCAACGCTATTAGCATTTATGCTGGTAGTTTTCTGCGTTACAGGCTTGCAAGCCCAAAGCATTTTGAGTAAACCTATTTCCGTTAATTTTAAGGACGAAAATTTAGCTACCGCATTAAACATTATCAGCATAAAGGGAGGATTTTATTTTTCTTACAATGGTGGCATTATACCCAAAGACAGTTTGGTTAGTTTGAATGCTACCGATATACCTGTTTCCGCTATTTTGAGCCGCTTACTTAATGGCAAATATGAATTTGGAGAGCGAAAAAACTATGTGATTATCACCCGCGCCCTCCCCCGTTTAGCGCTTATTAATACCGATATCACCAATGATAATAATATGTACTCGGTAAGTGGCTTTGTGATTAATGAAAGTACCGGCGAGCGCATGATGAATGCCAGCGTGTATGAAAAAGAACAGCTGGTATCAGGACTTACAGACGAGCATGGTTATTTTAAACTAAGATTTCGGGCTCCCAATCCGGGCTCAGTCGCCATTACCGTTAGTAAGAGGCTTTACGTGGATACCACCATGCGTTTTCTGCAAACGGTATCGGTTAATATGCGTAATGATAAACCGGGGTATAAAGATGCTGCCGAAAAAGGCCATAATATAGAACGTACCGGTTTGGGGCGCATGTTTATATCTACCCGACAAATGATTCAGTCGATGAATATCCCCGATTTTTTTGCCAGCCGACCGTTCCAGGTTTCATTAACGCCGGGGCTAAGCTCGCATGGCATGTTCAGTTCGCAGGTGATCAATAAATTCTCGGTAAACCTGCTTGGCGGTTATACCGCGGGTGTAAATGGTTTCGAAATCGGCGGCTTGTTCAACATCAATAAGCTCGACTCTAAATACCTGCAACTTGCTGGTTTGTTTAATCTGGTAGGCGGCAGGGTCACAGGTGCGCAAATAGCCTTGGTAGATAATATCGCCTTAGATACCGTTAGAGGGCTACAATTTGCAGGCTTTATTAACAAAGCCGAAAGCGATATGCATGGGGTGCAGTTAGCAGCACTTTATAATGAAACCCATAAACTTAAGGGTGTACAAATAGGGTTATTCAATACGGTCGACACGTCGATGGGTGCGAGTATTGGGCTTATTAATATTATCAGAAATGGATTCTACAGAGTTGCATTTTCTACCAATGATTTAACTAACACCAATATTTCCCTCGCTACCGGCACGCATAATTTTTACAGTAAGTTTCAAATAGGTGTAAATACAGTGCCTAATAAAATGATGTACGCTTTAGGACTAGGCCTGGGGCATGATTTTATGTTTGGAAACAGATTCTATATATCGACAGAGGCCGCCATTAATATTGCCAATACGGGGACGTTTGATGACAGATGGTTTCAAGGCAAGCTGCTTTTAAATGCACAGCTAAGCAAGCATCTTAGCTTATTTGGTGGCCCTGTTTATAACAATTATCGCCATAGTGGTACATGGCATACATTAGGCTATAAAAATGTTACCGACTTGCCCGACTATCCTGACATGGTAAATAATAACCATCAAACCAAAAAATGGATCGGCTGGGAGGCGGGCATTGCCATAAATTCTGTTTTTAAACCTGGAGAAAAAAGGGATTATAACCTAAAGGATTGGTATTTGGGGATAGCTAGTATTGCAGGTGTAGGTGATACTCCCTATCAGCGAATATTAGGTACTGAACTATTTGCGCAACGCGATCTAAGTGGAGGCATTAGCGGTACACTATCAACTGGTTATACTAATTATCATGCAAACTATAACAACTTCTATTATTACTTACCTAATGAGCAAAATGCTGATCAACATCGCAATTTCAACATTATCCCTGTTAAAGTTGGCGTGCGTACTTATTTAAGCAGGAAATTCTTTTTTGCGGGCGAAATTGGTGAAGCGTTCGGACTTAACAGCACATTTCAAAACACTTACATCGCAGATCCTAACACTAATTATTACATCATTAGAACCATTCATAACTCGTTTTTGTACGCTGTGTCTGCCGGCTACAGTTTTACTAACGGGTTGGAGGCTGGCCTTAAATACGAAGGCTATACTAATTTCGCGAGCGTTCGCCAATTGGCATTTAGGTTTGGCTACCGGTTTAAATTAGGTAAATAATTTTTGCTGTGGTGTGGGGGTAAGCGGCAACTAGGTAGTCATTACTCCAAATAAAAAGCACACAGCAATGTTTACAAAATCATTAATTAAATTTTTTACTGCATCAGTTTTTCTATTAATTTCCATATCATCATTTGCGCAAGGCGATGGCTGGCGAATTGGATTTGGTATTAGTCCTGGAGTTGTTCCCAACGGGCCATTTAAATATTCGCTTGGTGGAGATATCCGTTTACAAAAGAATTTTACCGACCGACTTGCAGGAACCCTATCGGCAGGGTTCACACATTTTTTTGAAAAAGACCATTTTACCGGATACTCTCAATATGGTAGCCCTTATAATGTGATACCTGTTAAAGCGGGTATTAAAGCCTTTGTTACTAATAATTTTTATGTTGGAGCCGAGGCCGGCGCAGGTTTCGGTTTTGAGCAATGGAGAACTTCTTTCTTGTGGTCGCCGTCTGTTGGACTAGCATTTAATAATGGACTCGACCTAAGTGTCCGCTACGAAGATTTTACCCGCAGCAGTGCCACCAGAGATATTTCACTGCGCATAGCTTATGGACTTAATATGCGCAAGTTTGGCATCCACAAAAAAGCCAATGTCGACAAGTCTGACTGGAAGCTTGGTTTAGGCCTTAATCCCGGAATTTCCACTACAGACGGCTTTGTGTTAGGAGGCGAAGCTGGAATTTATAAAGCACTAACCAGCAATCTTGAAGTTTATGGAACAGTTGGTCTTACGCACTACTTTAGTCTCTATCACAATTATTACACGGCTAACGGAATGGGGTATCTGTTCGGCATCAAAAAAGGTGCAGAAAACTTTGTACCGGTTAAGGTTGGATTAAGATTGTATGCTGGTAACCAGTTTTACGTTAGCGGCGACGCTGGCGCGGCTTTTGCATCAGATGGCAACACTGCTTTCACTTACTCCCCTGCCATTGGTCTTACCTTTAAAAACGGTGTAGACATTGGCGCCAAGTACGATGGATTTGCCGGCTTCTATATTCCAGGGACTGTATCATTGAAACTGGCTTATCGATTTAAACTATAAATCTCAAGCTAAAGCATTTTACTAATTAGCTAAAGCAGCCTTCACGGGCTGCTTTTTTGTTTACTGGGAATACCAATTAAACCTTTGCTTTTCTTTTCACTCTTACTTACAAAAATTAACAAAAATGAAAAAACTGATTTTAATGCTGGCATTTGCCACCGGTTTAAGCACTTTAAGCTATGCGCAAACTACCCATAAAACTCCACAAGAAAGAGCAGCGCATCATACTCAAACGCTGCAAAAGAAATTGAATCTTAGCGCCGACCAGACTACCAAGGTTAATGCAATTTTACTTAGCCAGGCGACACGAGTTGATAGTTTAAAGAGCGTTGCCAAAACATCTGACAAGAAAGCAAATCATAAAGCTTTTAAAGACATTAAGGTTACTACCGATGCCCAGTTGACTGCCGTTTTAAATCCCGACCAAAAGAAAGCATACGAAGATTGGAAAGCTGCCCACAAAGGAAAGCACGATCATAAAAAGGACGATGCTAAAACCCAGGGATAATTTTAAAAGTATGAGTTACCAAAAAGAGCGCCTCAAAAGGGCGCTCTTTTTTTTGAATATGCCTAAACGAAAAAATCCCCGCCGAAGCGGGGACCTTAACTAAACAATCCAAACAAACTATTGACTATTAACTGATAACACTCTCCTGTTTGCAGATTCTTTCGATCTAACTCATTGCTGAATGACCGTTAATATTATTAAAAATTAGCCTTATTAACATCCCACCATACACGGGTACCACCGTTATCCGGGCCGCCTAACGCTTGTACTGCTTTCTGTACTTCGGCGCCATTAGTAGTGTATTCACTGGCAGGATAAGCTAACCTGCGGATCTGTATTTGAGTATCAATTGTACCACCGCTATTGTTAATTACAACAGGGAACAGTTTAGGATAACCTGTACGACGATATTCTGTCCAGGCTTCCTGACCTTCGGGGAACATGGCGATCCATTTTTGAGTGATGATACGCTCTAATTTTTGCTCGTTAGATGCGCTTGCATCCCAAGCAACCGTAATGGTTGATAATGCAGGCGAATTGTTAGCCGCATTAGACGGATCAACATAAGCAATTGGTTTGCTGGTAGCATCGCCGGTATAATTACCTGCGTTTACACCCCATTGCGCCATTGAAGTGGTGATACCTGTATTGTAATCAGTTTGAACATCACCAGCGCCGGTCCAGCCACGTAAAGCAGCTTCTGCTTTCAGGAACCATACTTCACCCGCAGTCATAAACAACATAGGCGATCCCGATGCAAAACCGGTTCTGGTAGCCGCGATATCTGTATTAATGTTCAATATAGAATAACCGCTGTAACCTGGTTTTGAAGTAACTGCTGTGCCGATACGGATACCTTTGTAGGTGCCTGCAAAACGTGGATCTGTAGCCGGTGAAGCCATAGATGCCAAACGCGGATCTTTATAACCCACCAGGTAAGATTCCATTGGTGCACCTAACGAAATATCAGACCAACTGGTGCTAATTACATTAAGCGGGTTGTGGTAGCTTCCGCCTGCAATACCAGCATTGTCGTCATTAGTAGTTAATACACCACCGCTGGCAACATCAAGCGCTTTAACCGCCTGTGCTTGTGCAGTAGTTGGGTCTATCTTCACAATGTGCATCGCTAAACGCAATCTCAACGAGTTTGCCAGTTTAAGCCATTTGGTATAATCACCGCCGTAAACTAAATCGTAAGGTGCAAAGGGTGTTTTACCAGGGTTAGCTTTGATAAAAGTATTAAGATTAGCTACTGCAGTGTCCAATTGCAGGAAGAACTGATTGTAAACGCTCTTCTGATCATCATAAGGGGTGTTGATTAATGTTTTACCCGCAGCGCTGTAAGCAATTGGTCCGTATTTATCAGTTATACGGTGCATGGTTTCTACCTTTAATATCAAGGCTACGGCCCATTTATCGGGAGCACTGTTTTTTGTACCTGCCTTGGCAAGCGCATTTATGGCGAATAACGACGTAGTGTAACCATCAATAAAAATCTGCTGATTCCAGCCATCAACCAAACTATAGGTCAAGTTGTTAACGTTGCCACGAAACGGGTCGGGCGACATCATGTATCCAGAGTAACAGTCAGCATTTAGGTTTTGATCTAATTGGTAGTTACCCTCTTCGCCAAATAAAGCCGTTTGAATGCCTGGGAATACCAAACCCGGATCGTAAACACTTACGCCCGTGTTATCCGTATCGTATTTTTCGAAATTCTTTTTACAACTGTTCAACCCTAATATGCCTAATGCAAGGAGGATTACGATACCGTATCTATAGCCGGCACCTACCATTGTCTTATAATGTTTTTTCATTGCTTCTATTTTAAAGAGTGAATAATTATAACGCAACATTAAGGCTGAAACCAAAGTTGCGGGTTGCCGGCTGGTTAAATACATCTACACCAGAAAGGCCATTTCCGGTAGACATGGTAACCTCGGGATCGTAAGGAGCTTTCTTGTAGAAATAGATCAGGTTCCTTCCGGTCAATGATAATCTCAGGCTCTTAAAAAAGCTGTCTTTTATTGGGAATGTATAACCCAAAGCTGCCTCGCGTAATCTAACTACAGTTGCGCTGTACATGTATTCGCCGCTCACGCCATCACGACCACCAATTGTGTTATACCATTTTTGCGGATCAACAGTAGTTACAGCCTGCCCGGTTGGGTTAACACCATTTACAGCTACGCCACCTGCGTTACGCGCATCGCCTGTTGCTTTTGATACACCGTATTTATCCATCATGGCTTGGGTTAACGACAATACTTGTCCACCAAATTTGCCATCAACCAAGAAGCTGAATGAGAAACTGTGGTAGGTGAAACTATTATTCCAGCCTAATTGGAATTTAGGGTTAGGGTTACCAATTTTTGTAAAGCCACTATTTACTTGTGGATTGCCATCTGTACCTATAATAACATGACCTTGTGCATCATGTTGCAGCGTAACTCCATAAATATCGCCAAATGAACCACCGGTAGCTAATACAGACTCATAGCTATTATTTAAACTCGGGGTTAAAATAAACTGGCTTATACCATCTTTAGAGTCAACATCTATTACCTTATTGTTGAAAGTTGAACCGTTGAAAGATGTATTCCAGTTCAGCTTGTCGCCTTTGAGTACATCGTATCCAACCACAAACTCAATACCCGAGTTTTGAATATTACCCGCGTTCACAAAGCCTGCACCGTAAGTAGTTGTAACCGATGGAGCGATGCGGAAGAATTGGTTTCTGGTATTTGATTTATAGTAAGTAAAGCTTGCACTTAATCTGTCGTCGAAGAAACGCAGATCGGTACCAAACTCGTACGATTTTGTTCTTTCAGGTTTTAGTTGAGGGAATGGTGCTACTGAGTTTAAGTTAACACTACCACCTGTACCAAAGTGAGTTAACGGATTAGTTACATAATTTGGTACCGTGTTACCAACCTGCGCGTAAGTACCTCTGATCTTAGCATAAGTAATTGCTTTCGGCAAAGTCAGCATTTGGTTTAAGATGAAAGACAAACCAGCCGATGGATAAAAATAAGATCCGTTAGGTGTAAAGGCTAAATTCGACGACCAGTCATTTCTACCGGTTAGTGTTAAATACACCCAGTTTTTGTACGAGATGTTAGCATTACCAAATAGAGATTGTATTTGGTTGTGGTTTGCCTGTAAAGTAGTTACCGGCGGGGCACCAGCTGCTGAGGTCAGGTTTTCTGGTATGAATACATTTGGTACTAATAAACCAGTACCTGCGTAAGTATTGTTTACGTCCGGACCAATGCTTGTACCGCTGGTTATCGCGTCGGTTACACTGGCACCCAATACACCGTCAATTTTAATATCAGATTTCATTGGTACGGTAAACGTTAATAATGCATCGCCGTATTTCTGTTCTGTTGTTTGATTAGAAAGAAGGAACTGTCCGTTTGGACGAGCGTAAACGCCGTTAGTACCAGCGTACAGATCTTGTTCATAAACATCAGTTGTACGATCTAGGTTACCTCTAACCTGTAAGCTCAACCAATTGGTAAACTCATATTTTAAACTTCCATTAATTAAGAGGCGGTTACGTTGAGCAACGCTTGGGTCGCGGTTAATTGTCCACCATGGGTTTTGCTGAACGTCTTCGTTGAAAGCCCAGTTTTGAGTTGGCGCGCCATTACCGCCCAATACAGCAGGCAATTCGTAATTGTTCTTATACGGAAGGATATCCTGTCCGCGGGGGAACAAATACAAACCTGTTAATGGGTTTAAGTATAAACCTAAACCTGGCGCATTATTAATTTTTTGGTCGATATAATTTACGTTCCCATCAACAGTTAATTTGTTGTTGAAGAATTTTGCAGTTTCGCGCAGATTAAAGTTGTTACGTACCAATTTGTTGGTTGGCTCAATGCCACGGGCATCGGTATTTGCATACGAGAAATAAGTTTGTGCAATATCGTTACCGCCAGATAGATTGATAGAGTTGGTCCAGTTTCTGCCGGTTTGATAAAAATCCGACAGGTTATCATGGGCACCGCTTATTGCGCCGCCCCAGCTGTAAGTAGAACCGGGCGCTGTTTGTCCGTAGCTATTTTGAAACTCTGGTTTATCAGCAATTTTATTAACGATAAATGAGGAGTTAAAATTGATCTGGGTTTTTCCCGCTTTACCTTTCTTAGTAGTGATCAAGATAACGCCATTTTGCGCTTGGCTACCGTATAAGGCTGATGCTGATGCTCCTTTTAACACAGAGATGCTTTCGATATCCTCTGGGTTAAGGTTTGATATACCGTCGCCACCATCCTGGTTGGTGTTGGCCGACATAGAGCTTCCGCCCTGACCTACAGTTGTTCCGTAAGTACTATTTGGCTGACCGTTTGCATTTGAACCGTTTGAGATTGGAATACCGTCGATAACGTATAAAGGCTGGTTATTACCACCTGCAGATTTATTACCACGTAAAATTACTTTAGCAGAACCACCCACGCCTGATGCACTTGGCGAAATAGTTACGCCGGCAACCTTACCGCTTAATGAATTCATTAAGTTGTCGCTTTTTACGCGGGTAAGTTCATTACCAGACACCTGTTGGGTAGCATAGGTAAGTGATTTTTCTGATTTTTTGATACCTAATGCGGTTACCACAACTTCGCCTAATTGCTTAGCATCCTCTGTAAGCACTACAGCTATTGCAGCTGAAGACGCTACCGGGATTTCCTTTTTCGCATAGCCGATGTAGTTAAATACTAATACATCGCCAATGTTGGCATTGATATTAAATTTACCTGCGGCATCTGTAGTTGCACCTTTTGTTGTACCTTTTATAGTAACGGTAACACCAACCAAGGGTTGGCCAGTTGCATCTTTAACGCTACCTGTAACTTTATCTGCGTTGGCATCGCCGGTTTGGTCGGTGGCGAGCTGTGGAAGGTCTTCTATATTTTGGGCTACACCAACGTAGTTACCAACCATTTTAAATTGTAGCTGAGTTTTATCCTGTAGTGCCGTTAAAACGTCGGTAAGTTGCTGGTCTTTAATGTGCAAGGTTAATGCGGGCAGCGTGCTTATCACTTGTTCATCATAAACAAATGTTATTTTGGTTTGCTGCTCTATACGTTTAAAAACTTGTTTTACACTCGCTTTTACTACGTTTAGGTTTACCTCCTGGGCACGCGATCCGGTTGCCATCAGTAGTGAGGTACAACATATCTGTATGCCGATAATGATTGTAGAAATGCGCATGCATTTTCGGAGTATGGGCAATACTTTGCCGTAAAAATTTATCATATTTGTTTGGGTTTAATGTCATAGTTAACCTAAGCCAGCTGCATATGGGTCTCAAGCATATGTGCAGTGGCTAATCTTATAGCCGGAGGCATTTGCAGTGCTTCCGGTTTTTTTCCCTCTTAGCTGCTAAGCAGGGAACAGTTATTTCACAACTACTGTGCTATCATTGGCTATCTGATATTTAAAGTGTTTAGTAAAACTTAATATTTCCATTATCGTGTCCAGATGCTGATTACCCAGTTTAATGGATATCCTTTCATCCAGTAATTTTTTATCCTGAACGGTTATTGTGGTGTTGTATTCCTTCTCCAATGCCTTAAATACGTTGCCCAAGCTTTCCTGATCAAACACGAAGTTATTTTTACACCAGGCGTTGATGGCTATTTCTTTTACGGGTTGGGTTACGATGGTGCTATTAACCATATTGTACAATACGGCTTGCTGTTTGGCTACCAGCATCACAGCTGGCTTATTATTGTTAGGCATCGTAACCCCTACTTTACCGGTTACCACACTAACGCAGGTTTTACCCTCTTTGCCATAACTATTTACGTCGAAGGAAGTTCCAAGCACGGTGATGTTGAGGCTTTTGGTTTTCACAATAAACGGATGCTTATCCTCATGCTTAACATCAAAAAAAGCACGGCCTTCCAACAGTTCAACCGTACGGGTTTTACCCTCAAAATTTTTAGGGTATTTAAAAACCGAGCCTGCGTTAAGCCATACTCTTGAACCGTCGGCAAGCGTAATATGAAGCACCCGGTTCGACGGCACGTTAATTACCTGCTTTTCCTTATCGCCAATCATGGTTTTAACTGAAGGCAGCATAGCATAACACACAATAGCTAAAACAGCGGCGGCCGAGGCAACTGTAACTAGCAGCTGCCTCATTTTATGCTTTGGGCGTGCAGGGGGCGCAGCATTATCGCCGGCGTGCATTTTGCTATGGATATTTTCAAATATCCTTTGCTTTACATCGGCTTCTGTTTCGTTATCGTTCGTATTTATTACTTCAGTACCGCCAGCGTAAACCGTATCATACCACTGGTCTAACTTCTGCTTTTCTTCAGCAGTAGCTGTACCATTAAGGTATTTTTGAGCTAACAGTTTCAATTCATTAAGTCCCATCGAAATTTATTTATCCCTATTTATACACTAAGAGAGTATTTTTCTGAAAATACCCTTGGTGTATTAGTAAATATTTCAAATTATTTTTACTAAGTGTAATAAATACACCAAAATTTCATAAGAAAAGAGATAATGTTTTAAAAAACAACAAAGAAAAGAGACAACTATTTTTTGAAATGCTCTAAAAAAATAAGAAATACCAAAAGTTCGCTAGTTGCACTACCTAAATTCGAGCGAATAATGCGCAAAGCTTTTGTTAAATGACCTTCAGCGGTTTTTTGCGACATGTTAAGCATCTGCGCAACGTCGCTTAGTGACTGGTCTTGAAGTTTGTTGTATTGAAAAACCAACCTGCATTTCTCAGGTAGTTTATTGGAGAGTTCGGTAATGATCTGCAAAAGTATTTTATGATCTACGTTGATCTCAGATATAGCAGCCACATTTAACAGGGCCACGTTATCTTCTTTTACTTTGCATTTCTTTTCGCTGGCTATGTAGTGATACACGCTATAGCGTGTCATTGCAGAAAGGTAATGATTGAGGCATTGGATATTAAGAGCATCCCGCTTTTTCCATAACGTCAGGAAAACTTCCTGCACTATTTCTTCTGCAGCGTTAGTATCCTTTAATAATTTATGGGCTATATAATATAACCTGTCCCAATAACGGTTATAAATCTCTGTGAAAGCTGATTCGTCGTTGTTTTTTAACGAATGGGTTAATTCATCATCATTTTGTAAATGAAGGTTGTTCACAGGTTTAAAAATTTAAGCTAAATTTATATAAAATTAATATATGTTACTATATCAATTATGCTAAGTTGAAAAACTTTTTTAAATATTTTATTAAGTAACCCAAACTTTTAACAAAATATTATTTAACTAACTTTTTATAGCCCCTTTAATACTTAATTTGCATTAATACGCATTTATCCAAAACTTATTGTACGCAGCATCATCAATAACAAACATCTGAATATGTTTAGATTTTAAATAAATAACAAATAAAACCTTCTAACGGCTGTTTTCAAAGTATATATACTAAAAAACCCGGGTTATTGCCCGGGCTTTTTAGTTATATTATTTTAACAATAATTACTCCACAATAAGTGTCGACATAGAGTGAGGTAAGCTTTCTGTTTTAGCTGCTTTACCCTTTATCCATAAAAAGTACGGAATTTTATCGTCACTCTGGTTCATTACAATTACTACGACTTTGCCATCTGGGTTTTGGAAAGCGGTAGATAACAGTTTGTCGCGGCTTGCAGCTACAGCGATACGTTTTGCACCTGGTTTAACAAATTTAGAGATCTGACCGATGTAGTAGAATGCGTTGGTGTAGATCAACTCGCCGCTGCGGGTGTCAGCGTGCACCGGCGCAAAGCAGAAGTTACCAACGTGGTTAGGTCCACCTTTTTCATCTAACAAGATGTTCCAGTCAGTCCAACCTGCAGTACCTGCATTGAAATCGTTAATCATTGAGTAACCATATTTCTCACCCAAAGCCCAGTCTTTAATTTTATCGTAATCAAATTTCTCCAGGCAACCTTCGGTAAACATTAATTGCTTGTCAGGGAAAGCCTCGTGTGTGCGGCGTTCGCTTTCGAAGTTCATGCCGGCACCAGTCCAGGTTTCGTACCAGTGGTAAGCAATACCCCAAACATATTTAGCAGCATCAGGATCGCCTAAAATAGTAGAGGCTTGTTGATACATCAAATCGCGGTTATGATCCCAGGCCATTAACTTTTTGCTGCCTAAACCTGCTTTAGCCAAAGTTGGACCTAAATATTTTTTAATAAATACGCGCTCGTCATCGGCAGTATAAATGCACGACTCCCAGCTTTGCGTAGCCATTGGCTCATTTTGCACCGATAAGCCCCAAACAGGGATGCCTTTTTTCTCATACGTATTGATAAACTTCACGTAGAAATTAGCCCAATTCTGCGCAAATTCTGGTTTCAGTTTACCTCCACGCAGCATGTTATTGTTAGTTTTCATAAAAGCCGGTGGGCTCCATGGCGTAACAAACACATTTAGTTTACCGCCTGCTGCTGCAATTGCTTCTTTAATAAAGGGAATACGATATTTTTCGTCGTGCGCAACGCTGAAAGTTTTCAGGTCCGCATCGCCATCTGCAATGTAGCTGTAGCTATCGCTAGAGAAATCGCTGCTTTGAATATGGGTACGGCCCATGGTATAGCCTATACCATTAGTTTTATCAAAATAAGCAGTCATCAACTCTTTTTGCTTGTCTTTAGGCAACTTGTAAAAAGTTTCGGCCGATGCATCTGTTAAGGCACCACCAATACCAACAAGGGTTTGGAATTTCTTATCCGGATCTACAAATACGCTCACCTCGGTCTCGGCCGGTTGTGGTTTATCTGTAAAGCTCAGGCTTTCGGTAGCACTGATTTTTAAATCGGTATTTTTTGCTGTGGTAAATACCTTCACCCCTTTATTAGCTACTGTATACTTAGTTGGTTTAGTTTGACTAAAACCTGATTGCATAGCAATAAGCCCACACGCGGTGGCATAAAGAAAAAGTTTACTTTTTTTCATAAATTAATAGATCGAGTCAGATTGTCCGGTTTATATCTGGGCGCCATTACAGCGCATCGAAAGCGCCAATGACAATAATTGTTCAAGTATATAAAAATAATCTTAAACGTGTTAAAATTACACCAAGGAATATAAAAAATTAGAAAAGCTAACCTCAGGATACTTCAATAAAAAAGCACGGCGCCATCTAAGGCTGCCCGTGCTTTTTTATTGAAATATTATTGATACCATTACCAAACCTACAATGGCGCAGGTATCAATAGCAATTATTTATTCGGCTGAGGCGTTAAACGTAAATAAGGTTTAACTTCCACATGCCCTTTAGGGAATTTCGCCGGGATGTCTTCGTTTTTAATAGCTGGTGCGATAACGACTTCCTCACCATCTTTCCAGTCGGCGGGAGTTGACACACTGTAGTTGGCCGTTAACTGCAATGAATCAATAACGCGTAAAATTTCCTGGAAGTTTCTCCCGGTAGAAGCTGGGTAAGTAATGATCAGTTTAATAGTTTTATCGGGCGCTATGATAAATAGTGAGCGCACGGTAGCAGTTAATGATGCATTAGGGTGGATCATATCATAGGCTTCGGCTATTTCGCGGTTTTCGTCGGCAATGATCGGGAAGTTAACTTCTACGTTCTGCGTTTCGTTAATATCGTTTATCCACCCTTTATGTGATTCTACCGAATCCACACTCAGGGCGACAACTTTAACATTGCGTTTGTCGAACTCAGATTTCAATGAAGCTGTGCGGCCCAGTTCGGTTGTACAAACCGGCGTATAATCGGCAGGGTGCGAAAACAATACCCCCCAGCTATCGCCTAAAAATTCGTAAAAATCGATATCCCCTTCCGAGGTTTTTGCTTTAAAATTTGGCGCTTTGTCGCCTAGTCGTAAACTCATAATATTGTTAATTTTTATGTTAGTATCTAATTATTAAGCTGCTTTAAGTTGAAATATATTAGCCAATTGTTCGATCACGTAATCGATCTCCTGTTTGGTATTCAATTTACTAAATGAGAACCTGATGGTATCACGCGACGCATCGGCCTGTAAAGCTTTCAGCACATGCGATACCCCTCCTGCCGAGCAGGCACTACCGCCCGATACCGATATACCGCACTCGTCCAAACACTGTAACAAGCTTCGCGGCAAGGATAGCGAAGGTAAGCCTACACTTAACACGGTGTATAGGCTTTTACCGGCATTTGCCGAGTTTCCGTTAAAGCTAATCCCCGGCAATAATTCATTAAGCTGATCGATAGCATAATCCTTCAATCCCTGAATGTGTTGCTGATGATGATCGATATCCTGGTAAGCAATTTCTAGTGCCTTTGCCAGACCAATTATTCCATGGATATTTTCCGTTCCTGCTCTTAATTTAGCCTCTTGTCCGCCACCATGTATCAGCTGCACTAATTTAATACCCTTGCGGCAATAAATAAAGCCTATTCCTTTAGGTCCATGAAATTTATGTGCAGATGCTGCTAGGAAATGAACTTTTAACTTTTTAAGATCGTGACGATAATGCCCCATAGTTTGCACGGTATCCGTATGAAACAACGCGTTGTACTTTTCGCACAGATCACCTATGGCTTCAATATCATTCAAATTGCCGACCTCGTTATTGGCGTGCATTACAGACACCAGGCTGCGTGGGTTGGTAGCTAGTAAAATTTCAAGATGCTCAAGATCAAGATTGCCGTTGTTATCAGAATTGATAAAGCTCACGTTGATCTCACCTTTCTGCTGCAGGTTATCCAAGGTATGTAATACGGCATGATGTTCGAACCGTGTAGTTATAATGTGGGTTATGCCTTCGCCTTTTACAGCTGTCAAGATAGCCGTATTATCAGCCTCGGTGCCACCTGATGTAAACGTGATTTCTTCCGGACTTGCATTCAACAAATTAGCGATTGTTGTACGTGCCGATTCGATGGCGCTTTTTACCATTCGCCCGTGTTCATGAAGTGAGGATGGATTGCCGAAGTGATCCAGCAGGTAGGGTGTCATAGCGGTAAAAACTTCTTTGTCTAAAGGCGTGGTAGCTGCGTTGTCCAAATAAACTCTCATGATGTTTTTAAATTAAATGTTGAAATCTTTTTCCACTTAATCCAGAGCACACCGATGAGCGACACCCATCTGTAAACAAGCGGTTGCTTGTTATCTCTTATCTTCCTTCTGCAAGTTTGCAGAAGCAGGAATTAGCACCTTTCACTATTTTTTCAAACAGTATAGGTTGCTAAGACGTCATAGGGCCTTTCCCTCGGTCTTTCTGGATAAGTAATAAAAAGAACGTTAAACAGTAACAAATATATACAAAAAATATAAAATCTATAGTTTTAGTAGATATTTATAGAAGTAAACAATCAGATATCTGATTATCAGTAAATTATTTTATCGAGATTTTATCTTTATATGCTTTAATGGCACGAACTATAGACTGAACAATGGCGTGTTGTCCCTCTTCAGAGTTGAGATAGTCTTCATCCTGCGTATTATTAATAAAGCCCGTTTCTACCAGTACAGCAGGCATAGCGCTATGCGCCAATACTAACAATCCCTGTTCCTTTACACCCAGGCTGTGGCGATCGTCCGTATTTTTAAGCTGATCGTTTACCAGGCTACCGAACATAATACTTTGCTTACGGTATTTAAGCATGTAATTATTTAGGATGATAGATGCCGAAGGCGAATTAGGATCATAATCGCCGTATTTTGTTTTGTAGTCTTTCTCAATAAATATCGACGAGTTCTCGCGAATGGCCTCGCGTTGCTCTTCGCTGCGATGGTAACCATAAACTAGCAATAGCACTCCACGCTCTCTACTACCTTTAGTAACGGGCGACGAGTTACAGTGAATAGATATAAAAAGATTGCCTTTACTACTGTTGGCAATGCGGGCGCGCTCGTTTAGTTCTACAAACTTATCTGTAGTGCGGGTCATTACAGGGTTAATCTCCGGCATTTGCTCCTGTATGGCTTTTTGTAGTTTAAGTGCAATGGCCAGGGCTACGTTTTTTTCGAGCGAATATGCGCCATGTGCGCCAGGGTCCTTCCCCCCGTGGCCAGCATCAATAATAATAGTATGGAATTTAAATGGAGCGTTGTCGCCATCTCCATCTTGCTTATTAAAACTACAAAGGCTTGCAACCAATATAAGCCCAATTATACCAGGTAGAAATTTGTAAAGTTTAGTCGAACGAGTCATCATTAATTCAGGCTGCAAAAATGCTATAAAAAAGTGATTTTTAAATGCTAAACATTAATATCCATCACTTTAGTTTAGGTGATTAACCCAATTAATGGGTAAAAGTTTAAAACCGCACATCACACTGTCCGAATTCGAACGGTACAAATTCAAGAATCAATCATAAAGTATTAATAATCAATAATATAACAATATGGCATGCTTATTATTATTTTACAACTGTAAGTGACCATTTAATATTACCAATGGCAGGCGGCCTCATACGCTTTCCTTAACACTTAACTCCTTATGATCAAAAATTATATAAAAATTGCGTGGCGTAACTTAATTAAAAACAAGGCGCATTCGTTTATTAACATACTTGGCCTATCTGTTGGTTTGGCCTGTAGCCTGTTGATTATGCTGTGGATCCAAAATGAACTGGCTATGGATAACTTCCATAAAAACGGCAAGCAACTTTATTATGTTATCGAGCGCAGTTATTATGATCATAAAGCACACGGGCAATACAATACGCCCGGAATGCTGGCCGATGAGTTAAAAAAAGACATCCCGGAAATAGAATATGCATCCAACCTTGCTTTCGATAATTCCAATACATTTCAGGTTGGAGATAAAATAATCAAACTGCAAGGCAACTCAGCAGGGGCTGATTATTTTAAAATGTTTAGTTTTCCGCTACTCCAGGGTGATGCTAAATCTGTGCTTAGTACTCCAAAGAGTATAGCTATTTCCCGTAAAATGGCTGGTCAGTTCTTTGGCAGCCCAGAAGCTGCTATGGGTAAAACCATCCGGTATGAAAATCAGAAAGATTTTATAGTAACTGGCGTGTTCGAAGATATCCCAAATACATCAACAGAGAAGTTTGATTTTATGCTTAACTGGTACAACTTTCTGGATGAGAATGCCTGGTGTAAACAATGGGGCAACAACGGCCCAGAATGCTTCTTTATGCTTCGCCCAGACGCTAACCCCGCTGCAGTTCAGAAGAAGTTAACTCACTTTTTAGATAACCTTAACAAAGAACAAAAAAAAGGTGTGTTCACCGTTGAACTGGACATGCAGAAATTTGGCGAGGGATATTTGCACGGCAACTTTACAGATGGAAAAATAGATGGTGGCCGTATAGAATACGTAAGGCTTTTCGGTATCGTAGCCATATTTATTTTATTGATAGCCTGCATCAATTTCATGAACCTTACTACAGCCCGTTCGGTTAAGCGTGCCCGTGAAATTGGTGTACGCAAAGTTGTAGGCGCGCTGCGTGGATCATTAATCAAACAGTTCATCGGCGAATCCCTTATGCTAACCACAGTAGCAGTATTGATTTCATTACTGTTGGTGATTTTATTACTTCCGTTATTCAACAGCGTTACCATGAAGCAGATTGCGTTACCGTTTGCACAGTCTGAATTCTGGTTAAAACTCGTTGTAATTACGCTTGTTACGGGCGTTATAGCCGGTAGTTATCCTGCATTGTTCTTATCGTCCTTTAGCCCAATAAAAGTATTAAAAGGGACATTGAAGTTAAACTGGGGAGTGGTAATGTTCCGTAAAGGCCTGGTAATTTTTCAATTCGTGCTTTCTATCGTACTCATTCTTGGCACCATCGTTATTTCGAGGCAGATAAATTATATCCAGTCTAAAAACCTTGGTTTCGATCGAGAGAACCTTGTGTTCATTCCGATAGATGGTGAACTACCCAAAAAGTTCGATGTGTTTAAAACGGAAGCCATGAAGATGCCCGGCATACAAAATGTTAGCCGCATGGGCGACAGGCCAATGAATATACAAAACGGAACCAGCGGAGTAGATTGGATTGGTAAAGATCCTAACTTAAATATCCAGTTTACCCAGGCATCTATAGGCTATGATTTTATGCGCACCATGAAGCTTAAAATGGCAGCGGGACGCGATTATAATAAAGACTTTGCAACAGATTCTACAGGTTACATACTTAACGAAGCGGCTTTAAAACGTATAGGCTACAAAGATCCAATTGGAAAGCCTCTTACCTTTTGGGGCAAAAAAGGCACTATCATTGGTATTGTAAAAGACTTTCATTATACCTCTCTGCACGATCCAATTAAACCACTGGTGATCAGACTTGATGAAAAAGCCGATTGGGGCACTATCCTCATCCGTACCGAAGCAGGCAAAACCAAACAGGCTTTGGCGGGCCTTGAAACACTTTGCAGACAGCTTAACCCCAACTTTAACTTCAATTATAGTTTTTCTGACGAGGAATATCAAAAGCTCTATCAGAATGAGCAAATTATCGGCAAGCTTTCTAACGCATTTGCGTTCCTGGCCATCTTTATATCATGCCTTGGCCTGTTAGGGCTGGCTATGTTTACCGCCGAACAGCGCTTTAAAGAAATAGGAATCCGCAAAGTATTGGGCGCCAGTGTAGCATCATTGTTCACACTGCTCTCGGGCGAGTTTATTATCCTGGTAATTATCTCACTTATTATTGCCTCACCATTGGCGTGGTATGGCATGAATAAATGGCTCCAGAACTTTGCTTACCACGCCCCTATCGAGTGGTGGATGTTTGTGTTGTCGGCCATTATCGCACTATTGATAACACTCATTACTGTAAGTTTTCAATCTGTTAAGGCGGCGCTAATTAACCCGGTAAAAAGTCTGCGCTCTGAATAACGTATCACAATTATATCAATAACAACAGTTATGATTAAAAACTATATCAAAACAGCCTTGCGATTTTTGTTGAAGAACAAAACATTCAGCTTCATTAATATTATCGGTTTGGCTGCCGGCACCCTATGTTGCCTGTATATTTTATTGTATGTGCAAGACCAGTACAGCTACGATAGGCACTTTAAAGATGCAGGGAATATCTACCGTATCACCTCAAACATGAATTTCAGGGGCGATAAACGAAAAGGTGCTGCAACTTCGCCCCCTACCGCACCCACAATGAAAGCCGATTTTAATGAGGTATTACAATATGCCCGCGTTGTAAACTCCGGTTTGGTGGGCACCAAACAGCATTTGGTGCGTTATAAGGAAAAATCGTTTTATGAAACAGACGCTCTGTTTGCCGACCCCGGATTCTTTGACATTTTTACTTATCATTTTGTAAATGGAGATAGCCGCAATCCACTAAAAGATCCGTATAACATTGTGCTTTTAAAGCCTATGGCGGATAAACTTTTCGGCACGGAAAACCCGGTTGGTAAAATGATCAGCATTGATAATGCTTATGGCAAGCACGATTTTAAGGTTACCGCCGTAATTGACGAAAGCCTGGGCAAATCGCATTTGCACGGAAATATGTTTATAGCCATGAACAGCGGAGGTATTGGCGCTTATGTAAATACAGACCAAACCTGGTCGGGCAATAATTTTGTTTTCTCTTACATCAAATTACGTCCGAATACCAACGTAACTGCTTTTCAAAATAAACTGCCCGCTTTCTTAAACAAATACGGTGCGCAGGAACTGAAAAATCTGGGTATGCAGAAGGAATTAATATTACAACCGGTAACCAAGATCCATACCACTCCTGGTTTTGAGATTGAGTTAAGTCCAGCGGTAAACCCATCGTTTTTATACATCCTAATACTGATTGCCGTGCTTATACAGGTTATAGCTTGTATAAATTTCATGAACCTCTCAACGGCCCGAGCGTCGAAACGTGCCAAAGAGGTGGGCGTTAGAAAGGTAATCGGTGCCAGCCAATCAAACCTGATCACCCAGTTTTTGGGTGAATCATTTTTACTCTCTTTTATTGGTGTGGCATTAGCGTTACCCCTGTTAATATTGGCAATGCCCTATTTAAACCAGATCACCCATACTGATATTCAACTATGCCTATTCAGTAATTATAGAATATGGGTTTTATTGTCGGCACTTATTGTGATTACCGGTTTAGTGGCGGGCAGCTATCCTGCATTTTATCTTTCTGCCTTTAAAAGCATAAAAGTTATAAAAGGTAACTTCACAAGCCATGTTTCTGCCGCCGGTATTCGCCGCTCGCTGGTGGTGTTTCAGTTTGTACTTTCTATCGTACTAATTACGGGGATTATCGTTATTTACAGCCAGCTCAATTTTATTAAAAATAAAGACCTTGGCTTTGATAAGAACCAAAAATTGGTCTTTAGTTTTTACACCGGCGAAACACAGGGTAAAATGGCAAACTTTGCGAATGATTTACGCCAGTTAGCCGACATAAAGGCCGTCACCAAATCGGATAATTATCCGGGCCAGCTTGTATTACAAGATCATGGCGTATACCCTCCAGGTGGCAATATGACTACAGCCGTTGATGCCGACAACATGGCAAGCGACGAGCATTTTTTAAAAACAACGGGTATTAAGTTAATTGCTGGAAGAGATTTTACGCAGAATGATTCGGGTAAGGTTATTATTAATGAAACACTCCTTAAGAAATTAGGCTTAACACTCAAAACGGCCATTGGCACACGGTTATACACGCAATACTTGCCTAACCCGGTAACTTATGTAGAGATAGCCGGCGTTATGAAAGATTTTAATTATAATTCTTTACATAATGCTATCAGGCCATTTATGTTGGCTTATAACCCTAATCGGGGCGACCTGTCAAATCTAATTGTAGCAGCTAACAGCAGTAATTATAAGACCCTGTTAAGCCAGATAGAGGCTTTGTGGCACAAAGATGTGCCTTCTGCCCCCTTTGAATATTCGTTTTTAGATGAAGAAGTGAATAAGCAATATACGGCAGAGATTACCTTATCGCAGATCATTAACACCTTTACGCTGATGGCAATTCTTATCTCGTGCCTTGGCTTGTTTGGTTTAGCCGCCTTTAGCGCTGAGCAACGGAACAAGGAAATAGGTATCCGCAAAGTGCTTGGTGCAAGCGTAACAGGTTTAGTTAGGTTATTATCTATTGACTTCTTAAAACTGGTATTGATAGCTATGATCATTGCCACACCTATTGCCTGGTGGGGTATGGATAAATGGCTACAAGCTTTTGCTTATCGTATTCCTATTAGTTGGTGGATGTTTGGGCTGGCAGGACTAATAGCAGTTTGTATTGCCATGTTTACAGTAAGTTTTCAGGCTATTAAAGCTGCGCTAGTAAACCCGGTTAAGAGTTTGAAATCAGAATGATCTTAATTTGTCGATTCGACAATTTGTCAATGATCTTATAAAAGTAATGCCGCATCCATTTGGGTGCGGCATTACTTTTAATATCTCATGATCGATAGGCTAGACTATGTCGCTAAGCCTGACAATTAACAAATTATCGAATCGACAAACTATATCGACAAACTACTTCAACATCACTCTCGTGGCTCCGAAGCCAAATTTCTCTTTTTGAGCATCCATAAAGGTTTGTACTTTTTGGTTGCGGCCAAGTAGTTTGTGAATTTCGTGCCTTAAAATACCATTGCCCGCTCCGTGTATAAATACGATGGATGGCATCTGGTGCACAATCGCAGCGTCCAGCATTTTACGGAAATGGTTTAACTGTATCTGGAGGATTTCACTACTGTCCAAAAACTGATAATCGTCGCGCAGCTTTTCAATGTGCAGGTCTATATCGTGTTGCGGTTTGTCAAGTTCCTGCTTTTCTTCGGCAGGTTTAAAAAAACTTTCCTTTAGCTTTTGGGCATCTATCACCAATTCGGCTTCATCCAGGCGAAACAGCCAACCGGCTTGCTTTAATATAGGCACGGTCTTTTTGGTACCTGCAAAATCCTTAGCCTTAAATTTTTCGCTGAATGTTATCGGCTTGCCTGGCTTAACTTGTTGTTTGGTATAAAATAGAGCTTGCAAATCAAACACCGGCCAGAGCTGTATGTCTGCTAGTTGAGCGGCATACATATCTACAGTTGAATGTGGAGCAATAATGCCCGAAAATTCGCCCTTATATTTTTCCTGTTGTTGCGTGGTAAGCGTGGCCAGTAGCTCAAAGGAGGTTTCGTTGACCAAATGAAAATGAACCACTGAGGCGGCACGGCTATCGCTAACAACTGCCAGATATACACCGTGTTGCACAAAAGCCGCAGCTGGAACTATTGATGCTGCACTATCATCATTATTATTAGCCGCTGCACCATGCCCGTAAACGGATGTAACTTTGGTAGCCAATACAGGTATCTCAAAATCATCATCTCCCGTAACGCCAATCATTTGATCATCAAATATCCGGGTTACATAACCCTCACGTTTTTCATCCACAAAACGCACAAAATCGCCAAGTTTCCACTTCATTTGGCTACAAAGTAAAGCATTTTAAACGGAGCTCCCATACTTACTTATGGCTGCTCCCATTTTTTCTACCACTTCTTCCTTAAGGTTGCCTTCCTGTAATTCCCAATAGTCGGGCTGATCGAAGGTTTTAACAATGGTGCATAAATGTTCGTCGTTTTTTACCACGATATAGGTTTCATTACAAGGTAAAACTAGCAGATTAGTCTCTTTACCGTTCTCATACAAGTCAAACGATATTTTAAAAGGCCCCTCTGGCCGGGTCTGGTCATTCATAACAAACTATTGGATCGTAATTTTCCCGTATAAACAGCTAAAATAGATTTATAGTTGATCTCCAACAAAAAAATTACAATAAACAACTGTAAATCAACAAAGAATCATGTTAATATAACTCACAAACCTTGGGTTTGTAATCCTAACAGCGGATTAAAAGATAATTTCACTGTTAAACTATGCGGAAATTGAACTAATAATGGCAATCTGATTAGACTACCAAAAGAGTGAGAAAAAAGAAAAGCCGGATCAAGGATCCGGCTTTCATTCATAGTCATTTAATACCCCTATTAAAATAACTATAGCAAAGAAACAAATAAAAATCAAAAAATACAACCTGCAGTATCAACATTTAAATTTTTATTTCATAAAAAAACCCGCTTTTGGCGGGTTTCATTTCAAAAAGTTCGATAAGATTATGCTTGTTGGATAGAGTTATTCCAATCGTTAGCTGTACTTTTAACTTTATCTTTGGCTTCGTTAACTTTAGACTCCGCAGCATCAACCGCTTCGTCTTTATAATCGGTTGCATCGCCAACTATACCGTTAAATTTCGATTTTGCTTTATCTACCACACTGCTGGTATATTCTTTAACATCGCCAACTGTGTTCTGCGCCTGATTTTTTGCTTTCTCGAATAAATCGTTTACATAATCGGCAATATCTTCACGCAGTTCGTTTCCACTTTCGGGGGCCAGTAATAATCCAATAGCTGCACCGGCAGCAGCACCTACTAAAAGCGCTGCAATTACTTTGGTTTGATCTTTCATATCTGTTGTACTTTTAAGTAGATGATTCTTTAGTTTAACAAAATACGAGGCCCAGTGTTTAGGTAAATTAAAAAAAAGAAAGGCCGTGAACGATGGATATAGCCCACAAGTTATACTTAAACTTCATCGTCCACCATTGGCAATTCAAAAGAAAAGAACGACTCTTTTCCTTTTTCACTATCTACCCAAATGGTGCCTTTATGGCGCCGGATAATCTCGGCGGCTACATAAAGCCCTATGCCAAAACCCGAAAACGTTTGCTCATTACGACCCTCAACACGGTAAAAACGATTAAATATCTTTTCCTGCTCGGTTTTGCTAATACCAATTCCGTAATCATGCACTGTAACCCGCACATGCCCATTATTATTTTTAATTGATACATCAATACGATCTGTTTCGGGCGAATATTTAATGGCGTTGGTAAGCAAATTGGTAATAACCTGCGCTATGCGGTCACGGTCTGCATAAACAGAATACCGCGCTTCCTCTTCGAGTACTATGTCATGATGTGGTGCAGTGTATTGTACCTCATCAATACATTCTTTCAACAAGTCATTCAGTACAAATACCTCGCTATTAAGACTCAACCTGCCGCTTTCTATTTTTGATACATCCAACAGATCGGTTATTAAGCGTGTAAGCCTGTTGATCTGTTTGTTAATAGTCGAAAGCGATTTTTTCAGAAAGTCTTCGTCCTCATGATCTTTATAAATACTCAGCAACAATTGCACATAAGCTTTTATAGATGTTATCGGCGTTTTTAATTCGTGGCTGGCCATGCCGATAAATTCGTTCTTAATTTGCTCGTGCTCTTTCGTTTCGGTAATATCCATGCCCGACCCGATATATCCCTCAAACTCACCTTCGGGAGAGTAGCGGGGCACCGATTTCATTCCGATGTCGCGGTACACACCATCGTAGCGGCGAAGTTTAAACTCAAGATAATATTCAGCCTGCTTTTCGAAGGCAGTAGCATATATGCTGTAAACTTTCTCCTTATCGTCGGGATGCAACTCTTCAGTTTCATGCGTATTTACAGACTCCTCGAAGGTCTTACCGGTAAAATCCAGCCAGCTCTTGTTAAAAAAAGATGTTTTACCCGATGTATCTGCCATCCAAATAAATACGGGAGCAGTATCAGCGATCTTACGGAAACGTTGCTCACTCTCTTTCAAATGGCTTTCTGTCTCCTTGCGTTCTGTAATATCCATACACGAACCCGCATAACCTTCAAATTCACCGTCTGCAGAATAACGCGGCTTGCCTGTAGCAGCTATCCACTGTAGATCGCCATGGTCGCTAATAATCCGAAAATCAATATTGTAAACTTTCTTGGCAGCAAAGTATAAGGCGAAACGATGGAAAACATGCTCCCTGTCTTCTTCCACAACACTATTAAGCCAGCCCCTGCCCAGGTGTGTTTCAAATGGCTTACCCGTCCACCGTACCCAAGCCTGGCTTACGTATGTAATGTCGCCATGCACATCTATCATCCATAGCGCAGTGGCAGCGGCTTCGGTAACACTTTTAAGCACCAGCTCTTGTCGGGCAAGCATTGTTAACGTTACCACCCTATTGGTCACATCCAGCCCACTAACCACAATGCCATCTACTATGCCTTCGGCATTGATGTGGGGCGAGAAAACAAAATCGAAATAAGCTACACTGGTTGTACCATTGTCTTTCCAATCGGCTTCTGCAGCGTAGCTGTAATGATAAATGGATTCGCCCCTGTCAAAAACGCGCGATGATACATCGCCCCAATAACGATGAAATTCGGGCCAGGCATCAATAAGAGGCTTATTAAGTACATTGCGGTACCCCAATATTTTTATAAACTGCGGGTTAATTACTTCAAATATGCCCTCCCGCGATTTGAGGATGGCCATAGGTGCCGGGCATTGCGCAAACAAGCCATACAGCTGCTCATTAAAGCTGCCTGATAGTATATCGGGTGGTTGGCGGTTGCCCATAGGTACTTTTAACTAATTTCACTAAAAAGAAGTTTAATCACAAATAATTTAATCTTTAAGAAATCACAAAGCGGCTATTAACTCATATACGAGCATTTGTATTAGAGCGTTTCTGCAGATCATTAAATTACCAGTAGCAGTTGGGGTTTCAAAAAATCGTTTTATTCATTTTCACCGTCATCAAACTTGTTACCCTAAAGGCATTAGGTTGTATTGAAATAATTATAATTTTACCCCATACAAACTAAGTGCATGAAAAAATTAGCAATAGTATGCCTGCTGGTGGTAGCAGGTGCCATAAAGAGCTTTGGACAAACCAAAATAGAGGCCAAAGACGCCGGAAAACACATAAACGAAACCGTTACTCTTTGCGAAAAAGTGGTTGATGGTAAGTTTTTTGATAACTCGCAAACAACGTTGCTTAACATTGGTGCGGCACACCCGAATGAGTTACTTACCCTGGTTATTAAGGGCGATGACCGCAAGAAATTTAGCGGCGATCCTGAAAAAATATTTATGAATCAAAAGGTTTGCATAACAGGCAAATTTATTGACTACAAAGGCAAACCAGAGATTATAATAACTGATGCCGAGCAATTAAAGCTCGACAAAAACTGATACCAACGCAAAGAGGCTACCCCGATCGGGATAGCCTCTTTGCATTAAATCTCTTTTTCTTAGTTCACGCTTCTGTTAAGCGTAGTTTCCGATTCCAACACAATATTACAAATCTTATCATCCAGCTCGTTCACGGTGGTTTCTATCATCTTAAAATAGACGTAATCGTCATAAGGATTATCTTGTTCTAATTTTATCAGCTCTATCATACCCATTAAAGACGCAACTGGTCTGCGGATCTCATGTGATTGTAGAATGGCAATTCGTTGCAAGGCTTCATTTTGCAGGTTTATCTGCTCCTCGTGTCTTTTACGCGCGGTTATGTCTGATGCATTAACGGCAACACCAAATACATCATTCCCATTTTTTACCGGAATAAACGAAACATCCAGCCAGGCTTCGCGCGGTGTACCACGCCGTACATGCAGTTCCCCACGTACAGAATGCCCCGCTAAGGCCGCGCTATAATACCGTACCATCTTTTTTAAGATATGCGGCTCCAGGTAATCCGACAAAAATTTATCGATAAACAAACCGGTTCCGATGGTTTTTATATAATACTGATCTGCCGCTTTATTAAATGCCAGAATATTTAGATGCTTGCCTAATAACACGAACAAATCTTTCGAACTATCAAAAATAGCCCTGAGCTGCAATTGCGATGCTTCCGTTTCGCGTTTGCTTTCCACGGCTTCCTGGTGCTTTTCGTCGAGGGTTTGCAAACTCCAGCTTAGCTCCATAAGGTTTATGGCCTGTTTCGCTAATACCCGAAGCGCATTCTGTTGGCTCTCTGTTAAATGCTTAGGTTTTACGTCGAGTATGCATAACGTACCTGCATGTTGGCCGTCGCGTGTTGTCAGATTAGCGCCAGCGTAAAAACGAATCTGCGGGCCACCCACTACGAAAGGATGATCTTTAAAACGTTCATCGACGCTGGCATCAGGAATAATGAGCAACTCATCTTGTTCAATTGTAAAACGGCAAAAAGAGGCCTCGCGGGTGTTGCAATAAATATCAACCCCCATGGTAGCTTTAAACCATTGCATATCCTCATCAATGATGGTGACCATTGCAATTGGTGTTTCACAAATCTGTGCTGTTAAATTAACAATATCGTTAAGATCTTTGCTGACCGCGTCATTAAGTACCATAAACCGGCCTACAGCCTCAAGTCTTTTGCTTTCGCTACTGCTCATTTAACTCTGATGGGGCTTTAAGGGGTATTGGATGTTGTTTTAAGCTAAATATACGTTTAATACGGCGTATGGGTTTTGATTGTTTCATTATTTACCCCATACAAATAAGTAAATAATTTACCCTCAATGATAATTAAAAATACGGTAAATTGCTATAACAGCGCACACCAGTAATTTAATTGTTTACAACCTAAACATTTAGACCCGGTTTGTTATTAAGTAATGTAAACAGCTCAAAATTATGAAATACACATTTTTGTTTGGGTCGAACGCATTTATTGTAGATCAGCCCGTTATCACTTACCTGCAAGATGGTGAATCCGTGGAGTTATTAAGAGTTAAGAGCATTCATTCGCCATTAAGCAAATCTTCAGAACAGTCTTTACTGACCGTTGACACCAACTTTACCGATACCCTTGGACACAACATTGTACTTGCCGACAGTGACTACGACCATCCGGATTACAAGGTGCAACGTACCGACAACCAGATCCATGTTACTAACGGAACCGGCCATACCGTAATCGATGTTTTACAATTAGATACCAAAACTGCATCGCATTTATCCAGCCATATCATTAATGAGCTACACAACGTTGGCGAAACTCACGTACTCCGCATTCGTGGCGATTTTAAATTTGGTGACCATAATATCACGATTGATAACGAGAAGCTATTTATTGACGACGACGTTTATGCCGAAAGTGTGCATGTAGGCCATAATGGTGGCATACAATTAAGCAAAGATGGCGTACGCGTTTAAAACATAAAAAACATGGCAACATTTGCAGATCTGCTGAATGATGAGAAGCCGGTATTGGTGGATTTTTCTGCCGAATGGTGCGGCCCTTGTAAAATGATGGCTCCTATTTTAAAACAGTTAAAGGAAATGACCGGCGATCGCCTGAAGATATTAAAGATTGACATTGACAAAAACCCTTCGGCTGCCGACGCTTATAAAATACAAGGCGTACCCACATTAATATTGTTTAAAGATGGGCAAGCCAAATGGCGGCAATCGGGCGTTATGCAAGCTGCACAGCTAAAACAGATCATCGATCAGCACATTTAAGTTCCGTCATAGGGGCGTTGGTTTTCCACGAATTAATTTAACAATGTGGAAAACCCTTGAACATTTGTTGAAAGTATGCTTATTGATATGGCATACTAATTGCCTGATAATAAGCATAAACAAATATTTGCTATGAGCCCCTTTTACAGAAGATTAGTAACGTTCGGCCAGTTAGTGCAGCAACTGAGCCGGACAAATCAAACCAATTACAAAGACTACTTTGAGGTAGAACATCCTGGGTTTCCGGTTTATGAAACCAAGAGCAGCGTTAAACCAAGGCTATCTTTTAAAAAGCCCTGTACAAAAAAAGATCGTCATCAAATAACAGAGCTTTTTAATAAATGCTTCGGTTCGCATGATCTCACTGTGTAATTGGGTTTTATGAAAACTACTTATTAAATCAGAACCATTGCTATTTCTGGTTGTTCAAATCTTTGTGAACAACTCTGATAGCCTATGATTAGTAAAAGCCTTCTGCTGTTTTTATTATTATTGATTACACTAAACTGCCTGGCGCAGTTTAATGATACCACGCACCACTACGTTAACTTCAACTCTTCGGGTTCTATCAATAAAACCAATGATGGAAGCTCCTACCTGCTTAACAATTCGTTAAAATTCGGCTTAAGGAAGAAGTCCATCGCGGCTAACTTCAACAATAACTGGATTTATGGTAAATCGAATAACGACATTACAAACAACGATTTCACCTCGTCGCTGGATTTCGATGTTTTTGCAGGAGATAGCGCCCGCTTCTATTATTGGGGACTAGCCAATTATACAACCAGCGTTTCTTTAAGAATCAACGACCAATTGCAAGCCGGCGGAGGGGTAGCCTATTACTTTGTAAATAAGAAAAATGCCATGTTTAATGTGAGCGATGGTATTTTATACGACAGAGGCAACTTGTTTTTAGATGACGACACACATGACGTTTATGACACCTATCGAAACTCGTTCAGGATACTGTTTAAGTTTATGATAAAAGACATCATCGTTTTGGACGGCAGCGATTTTATACAGAACTCTTTTACCAGACGCAGTGATTATATCGTGCGATCCACAACTAACCTCTCTGTCAAGCTTCGAAAGTGGTTAAGCTTTACCACTTCTTTTACATACAACCGCATGAATCGTACTAACCGCGAAAACTCGCTGTTAAGTTACGGCCTTACTGCCGAGAAATATTTCTAGGGCATTTTTAATCTAGGGTAATTAAGCGTTTCTCGTGCACTTCTACAGAGTAGTATCCACTTTTTCCGGGCAACGGCGTATAAACGGCCACGCTATACAAGTCGCTCTCATAAGTCCTAATCATCTTATCGTTATCGTTACCCTTAAAGGTTAAAGGGTAACCATATTTAGTTATTTGTTTAATTAATTCGTTAATGTGCTTAACGGATGTTGTGGTATAACTCAAAACATGCAGTACTTTACCGTCGACCTGACGTGTGCCCATCCCGGTAATCACAGTTTCGCGAAAGCCATCTGCACCATACCGATTCTGGTATTTATTGACGGGAATCCCCTGAGTCATGTCGGTTGACAGAAATTCAAATTTTTTACCGACGGTTAAGAACTGGTTGATCTGGGCTGTTGACGCACCAACCAAACTCAGCATATCCTGAAAATTGATGTGCTGGGCCTGCACTTTAGAAAACCCGAGGAACAGCATTATAACAGCAAGTAAATACTTCTTCATCATCAAATTATTACATCAAACATACGAAAATTAGGCTTATCTGATTTACTCGCCCGGGTGATAGGTTTTCTCGGCGTGCTTCAATACATCTTCTTTATAAAAAAGCACATCTTTGAATTTCCCGGTAAGGTAACCATCTGCCTGGTCTGTGAAATGTTTTGACGTAGGATCAAACGATGTACCCCCGGTCTCAATACTTTTAGCCTTGATACGCGGGCCAAACTCAACCGCGGCGACAAAGCTATTACCCGAGTAGCCGTAACGTTTCTGGGTATTTTGTGTACGGCTCACAAACGCTGGTAGCTGTCCGAATGTACTGGCCACAGATGCCGCCGGAACACTTGGCTTACTATCATCAAACACACCATTATCCGGGCGTTGGTATCGGTTAATATCCCCCCATTGCATCTTCCATGTCCCGTAACGAGCCTTCAGGCTGCTTACTACTTCGGCCAGGTATTCCAACTCCTTATGAGCAGATGTTTTGCCCAACATTTCCGTTACCCTGTCGGTTTGATATGTGCCCGCTTCTGTCGAAGTAGCTTTTGGAAGTCCCCTGAACATTAAGGTGCCCCACTCTACCGCGAGCGTAGTTGCTACCGAATTTGTTGCTGCTATTTTATCCCATTTCTGCAATTCAATCATCGGTTCTGTCAATTGTTGCTTTAATGTATCTGTCGACTGGTTGTAGGCACTAACTAACTCTGGCAACAACACATCAAAAGCCGATAAGTAGCGGTTATATCCTAAGCCGATCATATCGTCTAACGAGAGTTTTCCGCTTGTGCTCAATAATTTTGCAGCGGTTACGCCACGATAATTTTGCCCATCTGGCGCCATATACAGTGGGAATTTATCTTTATCCGGACTATCTTTCCCTGCCGAAGTATAAGGCGTGGAGTTACAGTTTTGAATCCAACCGGTAGATGGGTTATATACGTGCACAATCTCGTCGATAGAGTGCGTGCCTTGCCATTCGGTTGCGGTAGTCGTGCCGTCAACGGGTTGACGCCAATCGTATTTTGCGTTACGCTTCGGCATAAAGTCGCCGTACCAAAATACCGTATTCCCCTTGTCATCGGCATAAACGGTATTGTTGCTCGTATTTGCACGCAACTCCATCGCTTTTCGATATTCAACGAGGTTATTTGCCTTTGTAATTAACCACGATTCGAGCAATGCATTATACGAGCGGTTGTAATGTTTCAGGGCCAGCCACTTTCCGTCCCTGCTCGCTAATACAGGCCCATGATGGGTTAATAAACCCTTAAACTCTTTAGATAATTGCTGGCCGTCATTCAAATAAGTTAACTTAACGGGCTTTACTGTAACCGGCTTTTGTGCGCCATTATATTCATAAACCCAACTGCCATTTTTGTTCGATACCTTTTCGGCATACACGTCGGCTACATCTGCATAGCTTGAAGTATGCATCCACCCGCAATGCTGATTAAATCCTTGATAAACAAAAAATTGCCCCCAAGTTACCGCTCCGTAAACATTCAATCCTTCCTCACTCACCAATTGCACTTCCGAACGAAAATAGAAAGGTACGTGCGGATTAATATATAACATGGCATGCCCCGACTTCGATTTTGATGGTGAAATTGCAAACCCATTTGAACCCATTTCACGCTTATCTACCTCCTCAACAATTTCGCGTTTAAGCCCCGTGCCTGTCGCACCAATTTGCCGTGGTTCATGGCTGTAAAACTGCGTTGACTCCTGTAATGTTATATCGCCATAATTGGTTGCGGCAACACTACCGTCGGTAAACATCAAGGCAAACCATGGCTCAAAATGTTTAAATACCAGGGGTTTCACTTCGGGGTGTTTATAGAGATAGTAATTTATACCATCTGCAAAAGAATTCATTAATTTTTTAAACCATAGCGGGCTAGCTTTATATTCCTTTATAGCATCAGCGGTATCTGCTATCAGTTGCATCTGCAGGTCTTCGTACAAACGGCTCTCGCCGTCAGCTTCGGCCTGGCGGCCTAACTGGTAAAGATAGTTACGTTCTATACCTTTAAAATTGTCTTCGCACTCCGTATACATCAATGCAAAAACAACATCGGCGTCGGTTTTGCCATAAATGTGCGGTACACCATAATCGTCTCTTATGATGGATACTTGTTTGGCTTGGGTTTCACAACGTTGGATATCGGCTTGGGTGAAATTCTGAGCAAGCGCAGCAACGGGTAGTAAAAATGTAAGTAGGGCAAATATTTTTCTCATCTATAAATTGAATTCCTTTCGGATGAAGCTTATAGCCTCAACGGCTCAAAAAAATTATTTATTCGGGTTATTGCTTTCTTAATTTAATGTGTTACTTTAACACATTGATTATAACCAATGAAGTTAAGTATATAAAACACAGCTTAATATCATTACAAGCAGGATTTAACCAACCCGAGCACTAAAGATAAACCAATTTATATTTTATGAGGATGAAATTTACACCTTATGCTTTTGTTATGGCTGTTTTATGCGGACAAGCCGCAACGGCTCAGCAAAAATTTACCAGCGAAACAGCGGGCAACCATACCATTATTAAGAATCAGGGAGGGCAACTACTCGGTTATTCGCCTTCCTCTGGCGTTAAAATATTAACTGTTGATGGCCTCGCATTTAAAGACCTCAACAAAAACGGCAAGCTGGATAAATATGAAGATTGGCGTTTGCCTTTTGACGTACGCGCTAAAGATCTGGCCAGCAAAATGAGCGTTGAACAAATTGCAGGTTTAATGCTTTATAGCCGCCACCAACCTATCCCAGCGCCTCCTGCTGGTCCTTTTACGGGCACTTATAAAGGCAAATCATTTACCGAAAGCGGTGCCAAAGCATCAGAGCTTACCGATCAGCAGATCGACTTTTTGACAAAGGACAACGTACGCCACGTGCTGGTTACCTCAGTACAGTCTCCAGCTATAGCAGCGGAGTGGAACAACAACATGCAAGCCCTTACCGAGGGTATCGGCCTGGGAATACCTGCCAATAACAGCAGCGACCCGCGACATGGTATTGTTGCTTCGGCAGAGTTTAATGCAGGCGCGGGCGGCACTATTTCTATGTGGCCTGGATCATTGGGGATGGCGGCTACGTTTGATCCGGCTGTAACCGAAGGCTTTGGGCATGTTGCTGCAACTGAGTATCGCGCCTTAGGTATTGCCACCGCCCTTTCACCACAAGTTGACATTGCCAGCGAACCACGCTGGTGGCGCGCCAGCGGCACTTTTGGCGAAGATCCGCAATTGGCCACGGATATGGCCAGAGCTTACATTGACGGCTTCCAGACATCTGATGGCGATAAAGAAACATCGGGTGGTTGGGGCTACAATAGTGTAAATGCTATGGTTAAACATTGGCCAAGCGGTGGCTCGGGCGAAGGCGGTCGCGATGCGCATTATGGCTTTGGCAAGTATGCCGTTTACCCGGCCAAACAGTTTGCCAAAAACGTAGTGCCTTTTACTGAGGGCGCCTTTAAATTAAAAGGTAAAACCGGCGAAGCTTCGGCTGTAATGCCTTATTATACTATCTCTTATAATCAGGATACAAAAAACGGCGAGAACGTTGGTAACAACTATAACAAGTTTATTATTAACGACATGTTGCGCGGCAAATACAAGTACGATGGCGTAGTTTGTACCGACTGGTTGGTTACTGCCGATGAAACTTCCGTTGATCAGTTTTTATCGGGCAAATCATGGGGTGTAGAGAAATTGAGCATCGCCGAACGCCACTACAAAGCCTTAATTGCCGGTGTAGATCAGTTTGGTGGTAACAGCGATGCCGCCCCGGTAATATCTGCCTACCAAATGGGGGTAAAAGAATATGGCGAGGCTTTTATGCGTAAACGTTTCGAGCAGTCGGCCGTGAGGTTGCTGAAAAACATTTTCCGCGTAGGATTATTTGAAAACCCGTACTTAGATGTTAATGAAACACAGGCCACAGTCGGCAAACCAGAGTTTATGGCGGCTGGTTATGACGCCCAACTCAAGTCTGTGATAATGTTAAAAAATAAGGGTAGCGTATTGCCTCTTAAAAAGAACAAAACTGTTTACATACCTAAGCAGTTTACTCCGGCAGGCCGCAACTTTTTAGGCATGCCTACACCAGAGAAACTGGACTATCCGGTAAGTATCAGTGTAGTTAAAAAATACTTTAATGTAACCGATAACCCAGAGGACGCAGATTACGCTTTAGTTTTTATCAACAGCCCCGAATCATTAGGTGGATACAGCGCTGATGATGTTAAAGCCGGTGGCAATGGTTATTTGCCTATCAGCCTGCAATACGGTCCGTATACTGCTACCACTGCTCGCGCAACTAGTATAGCAGGTGGCGATCCGTTAGAGAATTTCACTAACCGCAGCTATAAAGGCAAAACATCAACAGCTATCAACACCACCGATCTTAACATGGTAACTGATACATACGCCAAGATGAAAGGCAAACCGGTTATTGTTTCTGTAATGATGAATAATCCAACTGTGTTCGGCGAATTTGAGAAAGATGCCGATGCTCTATTGGTTCAATTTGGCGTGCAAGACCAGGCTATGCTGGACATTCTGACCGGCACCAAAGAGCCATCTGGTTTGTTACCTATGCAAATGCCAGCCAATATGGAAACCGTTGAGGCACAAGCGGAAGATATGCCGTTAGACATGAAATGCTATAAAGATGCCGAAGGCCACGTTTATGACTTTGCCTACGGCTTAAACTGGAAAGGGGTTATTAAAGACGCCCGTACAGCAAAATATCAGCACAGTAACAAAGTCAATTAATGCTGTGTGATTAGGAAAATCCCCGCTTAGTAAACTAAGCGGGGATTTTTCATTTAATTCCTGAAGGTTGTAGAACATTTAAAGTACTGCCACGTTTTAAATTAAGTTAACCTCAGCAAGCCATCGTTTTATGAATCTCAGAAAAATATTTACAGCAGGCACCGCCGGTACGGCAGCAATGACTTTGTTTAGTTATGCAGTAAGCAAGGCGGCAAAAAAGAACTTTCTAGAACCCGAAATAGTAGCCCAATTGCTTAATCGTGTTACAATGTTAAATAAACAAAGTTCTAAGCTTGCTGGTTGGGGCTCGCATTTAAGTATAGGCTATCTGTTTACATCTGTTTATGATAAATACCTCGAATTGAAGAAAACCCGGCCGAGCCTCGCGAATGCGCTGCTGCTGGGTACGGTAGGTAGTGTATCGGGAATATTAATATGGAAGACTGTTTTTAAAGCATACCCCAATCCGATCGGCATAGACTTAAAGAATTTTTACCGACAACTTTTTATAGCTCACCTTGTATTTGGTGCAGGCGTAGCCCTGGCTTACGAGCTGGATGATCTGGAGGTTGTAAAACCAGGCCCCTTTTATATAGAATCAGATTATATTTTTATTTGATTTATTTGGCCTACGGAGCTTTGGCTATTGTAGCTTGGCCACTATTAAATCCATCAATAACACCACGTTTAAAGTCGCCCCAGTGAGTTAGCAAAGAGTAAATTATAATAATTAGTATTATTCGCCATATAAGGCCTTTACGCTTTTCCATTTGTATTAAATCGAATAATTAAACTTATTATTTATTCGGTTAAAATACAAGAAGTGTTAGCACCTAAATGTGTAAGTAATATTGAGGTTACGCCCCGGATTAGGAATAATTACCGGTTTATCATAACTTTGCATTGCAAAATCAATGGAGGAACGGCCTCCCCCATTCGGGAATAATGTCAAGGACGGCCTTGCGCTTATCTTTAAAACAAGGCATTATGACATGGGTTGCACTTATCATCGCTGGTATACTTGAAGTAGTATGGTCGTACTTCATGAAACAGTCGCAGGGGTTTACAAAACTTACCCCATCAATTATCACTATCATTTCAATGTTATGCAGTTTCGCACTTTTGGCGTACGCCATGCGTTCACTGCCGTTAAGCATAGCTTATCCCGTTTGGACTGGCATAGGTGCCGTCGGCGCATTTATAATCGGTATAACTTTATTAGGAGAACATATAAGTGCGGTAAAAATTGCCGCGGGTATTTTGATCATTGCCGGCGTTATAATGATGAAATTTTCCTCCAGTCATTAATTTATCAGACAACAAGTATTTATTAAAATTTGAGCTGGTTGACTTTTCCGACGAATCATACATTTAAAGATTTTAATATTTCAGCTATCGAAAACTTAGCCGCACACACAAATTCATCGGCAGCACCGTAATAGATTGTTATCGTGTCGCCATCAACAATGTGCCCATTAGTGAATACTACATTGCCGAAAAAACCACTGGTTTCGTAAGTTTCCGTGGGCACCATCAAGGGTTCGTTACTACGCGCAATTATCTTTGAAGGGTCATTTAAATCCATTAAAACTGCCCCTAAACAATATTGATGTTTATAGTTAGCGCCGTGGTAAATTTCCAGCCAGCCTCGGTCTGTTTTAATAGGTGCTGCGCCTGCCCCCACCCTGGCATTATCCCAATGATCTTTACGGGTTTTGATAATGCATTTATGATTACCCCAATGCAAACCATCAGGTGATTGGGCAAGCCAGATAAAATTGCCACCCAGATCTACACTGCTTGGCCGATGCAGGGCATAATACATACCGTTGATCTTTTCTTCAAAAATGGCGCAGTCTTTATTATGAGGTGGAAATATTACGCCGTGCGATTCGAAGGTCTTCCAATCAGTAGTGGTGCGTAAGCCTACTGTCACCCCGTTTGAGGACACCGCTGTGTAAGTGAGATAATATTTGCCTTCGAGAAAAGTTACCCGGCAATCTTCAATACCAAAAGCCTCTAACATTCCCCTACCAAATAGCGGCGCATAACCTTCGGGCTCATAAAATTTAATGCCATCATCACTACAAAGCAGGCGCAGATGCGAAAGCGTGGTAAGGTAATCCAATCCCTGGAACCGCACTACCCTGGCATCGGTATTAATGAGTTCGGGGTGCTTATCAGGAATTTCGATGATAGAGGTTTTGCCTTCCTCATCAATAATAGGCACCAGGATCATTCCCTCTTTTGCGGCAGTATTTTCCGCTACTCTAACAATCAACCAAATCTTACCTTCGAACCTGAATACGCCGGGGTTCAACAAACAGATAACCTGCATGCCGGCCGTGCTTGGATGCACATGAGCGGGGCGTAATAATGGGTTTTCGGGGAATCGCTTTGCTAAGTCTGCCATTGTAGTGTATTATACCAAAACAACCTCCGAAATAATTATTTGTTGGCTGTAATTGTTAATTCAGCCAGATTAGCGGATGACGCACCGGCAGATTACGAATAATCTCTTCATCGTTCGGATCATGATCTAAAGCCTTCCAAATATTTAACCAATTTTGATCTTGATACGCCGCCGCGCCAAATATCAATGCCGGTTGGGCTACCGGCCAGCTTTCCCAATGCATAACATCGTGCGGGTATGGCCATGTATTTTTATCTTTTAGATATGGCTCTAAAAACGCAATCCCTTTTTTTATCGACTTGCCATCGGCCGTTTGATACTCCCAAAGATTATCGTTTTTAGTGCTCAATATCTGGCAAATAGTACTCATAGCATCAAGGTTAAATATCGAGTAGCCATAGGGCTTGGTACGTTTTAATTCCAACGGAAAACTACCGTCGGCCGCCATTTGAGTCGGCAGCAACACGTCTTTATATCTATCTGCACAAAATTTCATCAACTCACTGTTGCCGGTAAATTTGGCAAAGCATGCTACCTGCATAGTCCAGCAGGTGCCGTGATTATTTTTAGCGTTCATCTCGTCTTTACCATATTGGTGAGTAGTGAGCCATGTTAAATACTCGCTAAACCATGATTTTATACCCATCAATGTTCCCTGATCTAATGACGATGAACCCTCCAATACCTCTACCCCCTGCGCCACTTCCATCAATTGTATAGTATCAATAATACCTATCCCCCTACCCGTTGCGACGCCTTTTATTGCCTGCGCATATTGCAGGTTGGGATTCATGAAGGTTTTTTTATCAATAAACCAGGCTTTCAGGTGCAAAACGGCTTGCTTTACATATTTTTCGTCATGCGTGATTTTGTAAGCGGATGCTAACGCCCCGATAATTCTGCTGAAACGGATCATAGCCAGTCTGTGTGCCACAAAATTTTGCGGATTGGTTAAACCATCTTTTTGGATGTAAGGCCCGGCTGGATTATCCGGATTCGGCCACCAGTAATCACCTTCCGAATAGAAATCGTGTTTGTCGCCGGCGCTTCGCTCGCTACTTTCTGCAGTAACAGTTATGGGCTGTTGTTTCATAGCCCATTCTGCTTCTTTTAAAATATAGGGTTTTAATGTCGCCTCGGCTTGCTGTTCAATCGACTTATTTGTAGAGAAACCACAAAACCCTAACAACGCAACAAACAATAAGATCGATAACTTCAGGTTCATTTTCTTATAAATTTAAGAACACCGTTTTCAGGCCTGGCGACTGAGCACCAACTACGCTATTTCCACTGTTAGTTTTAATGCTGATAATAGCACGCCCATTATAAGCCTCCACCTTACGCGAACCACTTGAAGTACCCAGATCATCCAGCAGTATACCATCGCCCGTAAGCGAAAAGTTAATGCGGTTTGCAGCATCAAGGCATTGCACGCCTTTGTTATCATAAATAGTGACCTGCACTGTAGCAATACCATCTTTATCCGCGATTTTGGTTAGCACGAGTTTGGCCGGCTTATCCCATTTTTCGGTTTGGTAAATTTGGCTAATGGTATCCGTTACTGTAACCTTGCCTTTGTGTGCTATAACTTTAATATCATTTTTGCCTTTGTTGAACACTACTAACCAGCGCAGACCTGCCGCCGGAAAATCCTGGCTGTCGCGTTTTTTAACGCCGTAACTTTTACCATTTACAAACAGCTCCGCATTATCGGCATTTGAATATACCTTTACCATCTTTTGCTCGCCATCGTTGCCCCAACGTATCGGCCAACTGTGGCCATAAATATGGACCATGGGTTTTGTAGTCCAATAGGATTGGAAAACGTAATAGGCTTCTTTCTTTGTAAAATCGCGTTCTACCACCCCTTTTTGATTCATGTACGGCACGGGGTTATCCGGGCGGATTGGTGTAGAGAAATCCTTAAACACCCAAAATGCCGAACCTGTTAACCAGGGCATGGTTTCTTGTTCTTTCAAGTGCCAGTCGAACAAGTTGCAGATATAACTTTCGCTCCAGTCACCGTCTTTAGATACGCGAGCAGCACCGCCAATCAGGGAAGCATCCCCCAGGCGTTCGTCGGCCCCGCCCCCTGTTCTAATTTTAGCTAAGGCGTTATCCGGATTTTCGGAGTGGCGTAGCGCATGGCTGTCCCCTCCCCACTCCGCGTGGAAAAAGTGCGGCACCTTACCAAACTCGTCTTCCGTTATCTGTTTGTACTCGGTATAAACGCCGCGATACCAACCCGCCCAAATGGATGGCGAATACACATCTGGAATATCTTTACAGAAGTCGCACCTGCGGATGGTTGTTTTGCGCGAAGGATCGAGCTTATGCGCCAAATCGTTTTGCTCGCTCATAAAAGCGTGGATCTTGGCTTTATCAAACTTCGGAAAATCACCTTCCCAATCGTTCTCATTACCCAGCCCCCATAAAATAATAGACGGGTGGTTATAGTGTTGCTGAATCATATTGGTGAGCATACTGCGAGCCTGATTTTTATACTTTTCGCCACCTAAACCGCCACGACACCAAGGTTCTTCTTCCCAAACCAAAATCCCCAGGCTATCACATAAATTTAAGATGGTGCGCGATTGTTGATAATGCCCTAAGCGGATAAAGTTCACGCCCATATCTTTCATCAGCTGCATTTCCTGGCGCATCATGCTATCGGTCATGGCTTCGGCTACGCCAGCATGGTCTTCGTGCCGATGGGTGCCACGTAACAACAAACGTTTACCGTTAAGATAGAATGGGCCTTTATCTGCAAATAAAAAGCTACGAAAGCCAATCTTTTCTGTTTGAGTAAAGGTTTGTCCATTTGCAGACGCCGTTACTTCAATGGTATATAAATATGGGTCATCAGGCGTCCATAAATGAGGCTTTGCGATTTTTAGCTTACAAACCGGAATGGCTTTATCATTGACATCATTTGCCGAATAAGTGTTTTTTAAAACTACTTTCCCGCTGGCATCTTTAACTTTTAATTCACCTGCAACCTGTTTAATATCATCCGGATTATATAAGCTGATCTGCGCATTAACCCAACCTTCCCTGCTTTCCGGATCTACACTGGCATTAGCATATAATTTATCGACGCCAAGTTGTGGCTGATAAATCAGATTAAGGTATCGATACAGACCGCCATACACATTAAAGTCTGACAATTGCGAGGGAATGCTCTCCAGATCGCGCGAATTATCGCAACGTATCTCGATTGGAATTTTGCCTTTGAATTGTCTTTTGAAAACATCGGTCTTTTTAAAATCTTCAACCGCCTTTGTAATATCAACCGACCATTCATCGTATCCACCCAAATGTGCACCCACCTTTGTCGTGTACACATAGACATCCGTACGCTGACCGGCACCTTCAAAATGGAGAATGGTTCGGCCGTTTGGATATGGATTATCAATATTTAACTTAGTGCGATACCAACCTGGTCCCTGATAATAGTTTACATCTGGATCAACGGCGTCGCGCGAATTGAAGCAGTGCGGCAACGTTACATTGGTCCAAATCGGCAGGCTTTCGGGGTTGCCGGCTGTTACAGGGCGCACCGCTTCCCATACCCCACCAAGATCCTGCCTTAAAAATTCCCAATTGTTGTTTAAGCGCGTTTTCTGTTGCGCGAAAGTAAAGCTGTTGCCAAGTATCAGTGTTAATAAAAGCAGACTTAGCTTTTTCATGAGGTTCATAGAAATAGATATAGATAGTACTAATTGAGAAATTGCAACGGCGAATTAGCCGGAAACTGATCATAAAACGCATTGAAAGGAATTTCGGTGTATTTACCATCGGCAGCGTGCATAATATGCTTCATATTGCCATAATCAAACTTACCGATTTCGGGGTAAGTCCACTCCTTTTGTTTAAGGGCATAGGGTAATAAAAAAGCAATAGCGCCTTTGATTCCTTTGCCATCAAGTGTTTGCTGATGCCACAAATCCATATTTAATTTGTCTGCAATTATAGCTAGACGACACCACGCGTTAAGATTCATTGTTGAGTAATCCCACGATTTGGTACGCACCAACTCCAAAGGCTGCATACCATCGGTTGTAAATTGCTGATCGATACGTGGGATGGTAAATTCTTTGATCACCTTAACGGCCAATTGCTTATTGTTAATAAACAATGCAAAATCAGCTAATTGCATATCATAATTAGTACCGTGGTTATTAATCTGCGAGCGTTCTTCTTTTCCGTTTTTACTGTTTAGCAACCAGTTAGCATAGCTTATAAACCATTGTTTAATACTGGTGATTAAAGCAGAATCGAAATATTTGCTACTCTGTAAAAGCGTAATAGCGTCGGGTATATTGGTAAGGCCAACTGTTTCGATAATACCTATCCCCCGGCCATTATTTATACCGGGAATGTATTGGGCATAATTAAGGTTAGGATTCATGCGGGTTTCGGCATCAATAAACCAAACCTTTAATAACTGGCGCGCCTTTTCGGCATATTGCTGCTTACCCGTAAAATGGTATGCTAGTGCCAGGCGTTTTACACTGCTGCTCATTTTACCCATCTGGCTGGCATCATGCAGCAAATAGATCTCGGGATTTCGACGACCATCTTTACGGATGTAAGGCTTGCCATTTGTTTTCGAAGAATCTGCCCACCAATAAGGTGCCTGGCTCACGTAATCATGTTTGTTGTTACTGGGAGCCAGCTTGGTTTTCTCGAACGTTACCGAATATGGGCCAACTTTCATTAAACTATCGGCATCTTTAATTAAATCATTAACCGCCTTCAAAGTGGTGTCTCCTTTTTGATATTTTCCATCAACCTCGTTCAACACTTTTCCATCGAGTAGTATAAAACTAAAATTACCGACTTTGCTTTGCGCAAAGCCGGTATAATCAAAAACTAAACTCAATACAAATGCGCTAAAAAGTATTTTCAGCATTGGCATAAATTAATATCCAGGGTTCTGTGGCTTCAGGTTCGGGTTAGCGTCCATTTCTGTTTGCGGTAAAGGCAGCAGTAATGAGTTATCAGTAGCTGTGAAACCGTTAATGTCTTGTTCCACTTGTTTAAAGCGACCTAAACGGATCAAATCCCAACGGCGATGACCTTCTACACAAAGCTCACGTGCACGGTCTTTAACTAAAGTATCAACAAATGCGCTTGCAGTTGGTGTATTAGCCAGGCTTAAATGATACGCATTCATACCGGCACGATCGCGAACCGCATTCAAACCATCAAATTTGGTTGGATCATTTGGATTGATATTATTAAGTGCCTCAGATTGCATCATCAATACATCTGCATAACGTAATACGATCCAGTTCATACGCGAGTTGTTAGACCCCGCCACCCACTGTGCATCGCGATATTTGTAGATGTATGGTGTAACAGTTGCGGTACCAACCTTGTTAGATACATTCCAGGCCTTTCTTTTATCCGGGCCGAAATAGGCGTTATTAAACAACCAGGGATTGGCAGTAAAAGACCCCGAACCGCCTAACCCAGCTGGCGAGAACATACGTACCGTAATATTTTGTGTAGTGCTGGTACTGTTATTACCAAACTGCACCGAAAAGATATTCTCTGTTTGCGTTGGATAATATTTTTTATCCCAGTTAAATACATCGGTATAATCGGCCATTAGCTTGTAAGTGTTGGCTGCAATAACCTTATTACACTCAGCAAGAGCATTTTGATTGTCGGCAGCATCGGCAAATTTAGTGCTTGCGCGTTGCAGGTAAACTCTGGCCAGCATGGCAGAAGCAGCGCCCGATGATACCATCCCCTTATTGGCTGAGGTGATCTTATCTTCGGTAAAGCAATTAGCCTCAGCGTATTTTAAATCACTTATTACCTGCTCGTAGATTTTGCTAGATGCTGTGCGCGGAGGCAACAAGTTCGGGTCGGCCGTGCTGGTGATAGGTGCAGTGATCAACGGTACGTCGCCGAAGCTTTTTACAAGATCGAAATAAGCCATACCGCGTAAAAACATGGCATTACCCACAATGTTATTTTTTGCCGCGGCATCCATATTAATACCCGGAACGTTAGCAATAACATCATTAGCACGGCTTATTAGTTTGTAGCTATTTACCCACCAATTATTGATTTCGATATTATTTGAAGTATAAGTAAGCTTATACATATCAATACGTTCCTGATTTTGCGTAAGCAGTGGAACCAGGCAATCGCCGGATAGCTCACCCATTATGTAAACAGTACGCTGGTAGTAAGCCTGTGGCTGCAGCTGGCTGAGCACACCGTTTATAGCAGCCTGCGCATCTGTTGCGTTTGTATAAAAGTTAGTATTGGTTAAAATACTGTATGGTTTTTCTTCCAATTGCTTTTTGCATGATGATAACGCCAAACCAGCAAAAGCACATAGTATATAGATCTTTCTCATGTTGTTTTTCTTAATTGATTTAGAAACCAAGTCTTAAGCCTAAAGTGTATGTTTTGATGTTTGGATAAGGGTTATAGTCTGTACCCAAAGAGGTATAGTTACCGCTTGAGTTGGAGTAAGAGTTAACCTCCGGATCGTATCCGCTATACTTAGTGATAGTGAACAGATTTTGGCCGGTAACATAAATGCTGGCCGTGCGGAACACCGGTGTAAGTTTAGACAAAGGCAAATCGTAAGTTAAGGTGATAGTTTTAAAACGCAGGTAACTACCGCTCTCTAAAATATCGCTTGTTGGGCCTAAGCTACGGCGCAGGGTACTACCCACGCTTGGCAGGGTATTGCTTGTGCCCGGACCAGTCCAACTTTGGGTTAAAACGTAGGCCAGTTTATTATCGGCTACAGTTCCGTTTTCGCCCTCAATTAAGTTCTCGTTCATAATCTGGTTGCCATAAACACCTTGCAGCAATACAAACAGGTTGAAGTGACCGACAGTAAGACTACTGTTGAAACCATAGCTAAATTTAGGTACAGCCTGACCGATAATCGTTCTGTCGGAAGCGTTGATCAGGTGATCGCCGTTAAGATCTTTGTATTTGGGATCGCCAGGTTTTACTGGGGTGGTTATACCACTTGCTGCGATCTCCGCTTGACTTTGCCAGATACCATCAAACACATAGCCGTAGAAAGAGCCGATTGGTTTACCCACCTGCAATATCCCGGCGCTATTACCGCCCGGATATAAGCTCGAACTTACGTTACCAGTTAATTGGTAAGGGATACCGCCAAGGTTTAGTACCTTGTTCATGTTGCGCGAAAAGTTAAAGTTGGTTGTCCACTTAACCATTTTGCTGGTGATGTTAACCGTGTTTAATGAAAACTCAAAACCTTTATTTTGGATATTATCGCCATCTAAATTGGTAAGAGCCGTAGTGAAACCAGTTGTTGCCGGAATGGTACGGTAGAATAATAGTTTAGATGTTTTCTTATCGTAATAGTCGGCCGTAAATGTGATGCGATTTTGCAGCAAACCTAAATCCAGACCGATGTTAAAAGATTTGGTAGATTCCCATTGCAAGTTGGCATTACCAATATTATTTGGCGACGTACCAACCACCCTGTTGCCATTTAGTACATAGCTATTGAATGCATATTGCGAAAGAGAGTTATAAGCGCCGATGTTAGAGTTACCGGTTTCGCCATAACCGCCGCGTAATTTCAAATCACTGATGGTTTGAATGTTCTTCATGAACTCTTCGCTCGATACACGCCATGCCACAGCACCCGATGGAAATGTACCCCACTTATTGTCATTACCTAAAACAGACGATCCGTCTCTACGTACGGACACTGTTAATAAGTAACGGTCCATTAAGCTATAGTTCACTCTGCCGATAAATGATGCCAAGGTATTTTTATTTGTGCTCGATGCTGACGATAAGCTCGAGCCAACTGAGAGATTATCTGTACCTAAGTTATTGGTAGTTAATTGCTGAGATGTAGCTGTGCTGCTGGTATATTTAAACTCCTGGTAAGTAAAACCTGCCAGCGCACTGATAGAGTGGATACGGTTGATTAGTGTATTGTAGCTCAACGTATTTTCGTTTAACCAATTGAAGTTGGTTGGGGTAATGATCTGTGCAAAACCTCCCGACTGTGCACCCAAGTAGGTGGTGCCTGGTCTGAAGATTCTTTCGCGGTTAAAACGATCGTCAGTACCCATAGATACTTTCAGCTTTAAGCCCTGAATAATATCATACTCGCCATAACCATTGGCAAATACGCGGAGATTATTGGATACATCGGTATTTAAACGCGCCGCTGCAACAGGGTTACCTAACACTGTTGTGTAACCCGATGGGCCGTTTTGGAAGGTGTAAGCACCTGTTGCGTCATACACCGGCACGGTTGGGCTGGCACGCAAAGCATCGAGCAAGGTACCTCCGGTGCTACCACCGGCTGTATTTACGTTAGCCAAATTCTGCTGGTCATATGATAATTGCGAATTTAACCCAAAGCGAAGTTTGCTGCTGATGTTATGCGTTAAATTAAACCGCAAGGTTCCGCGTTTGTAACCAGAGTTAATAATTATCCCCTGCTGATTGAAGAAGCTGCCGCTTACCAAAAATTTGGTGTCCTGGCTTCCTCCGCTTATAGACATGTTGGCGTTGGTTACGGGAGCCGTTCTGAACAATTCTTTTTGCCAATTGGTACCTTCTCCTAAACCATCAATTTGCGCCTGGGTAAATGGCAATGCTGCGGTAGGCGTAATTATTGCCGTTACCTGGTTTAGGTAGGTTGCAAATTGTTGTGCATTCATCATGTCTAACGTTTTGCCTACATGCTGATAACCGGTATACACATCCGCTGTTACTGTCTTTTTACCTACGCTTCCGTTCTTCGTAGTAATAATTACCACACCGTTGGCTCCACGGTTACCGTAAATTGCGGTAGAAGATGCATCTTTCAACACATCCATAGAGGCAATGTCATTAGGGTTAAGCGAGGTGATATCGGCACCTGCGAAACCATCAACCACATACAGCGGATCGCTGCTGAAATTGATAGAGTTTGTACCCCTGATACGTACTGTAAATGAAGCCCCAGGTTGGGAGTTAGACTGCGTTACCTGCACACCACTTACCTGCCCTTGCAACAATTGCGCAGTACCAAATACCGGCGTTTTCTCTACGTTGGTTAAGGCTACCGAGCCTACAGAACCGGTAACGTCGCGCTTTTTCTGCGTACCATAACCAACTACCACCACCTCGCTCAGGCTTTTGGAATTGCTTAGCAATTGTACATCAATTTTAACGCGGCCACCAACTACAACTTCTTTGGTATCGAAGCCAACAGAAGAGATAACCAGCGTAGCATTTTCTTCGGCAGTGATGGTATAACGACCACTAACATCTGTAGTGGTACCTTGTTTAGTACCCTTAATTAATACAGCTGCGCCCGGAAGGGGCAGATTCTTATCGTCGACAACCACACCGGTAATCTTTATCGGGGCGGCTGCTTTATTAAGGGCCGGGGCAGCCTTGTAAGCTACATTTGCCAAAGCAATATGCGCTTTGGTGTTATTTGCCGATGCACTACCCAGCAGAAATAGCATGGGTACAGCCGGTAAAATAGTGCGCTTTAATATATCTAAGTGTAAAGATTTTCTCTTCATATTGTTTATATGCGGTTTGAATAAACTTTTATTTTTTGGCAAAAAAATCCCCATACAACTCTCGTTGTTCATTTTTTTGGTAATGAGCGGGACTTTAATAAGATCGGGCAGTCTGGCACCCCGGTCTGAATATTAGTCGTTCTTTACTCTTCCATCCATTAAGTTTTTGTGTAAATACTGAGGGTTTATTTATTGGTTATCTTAATGCCGCCAACCTGGGATAATAGCCATTTGGCGAGGTCGCGGGCTGCATTGTCATTATCAAAATTTGCCGGTAAACGGCCATTAACATATTCATTGTATAGCCATGGGTCGCCTACTGCAAACACAATTCCTTTGCCGTATTTTACTATGGCGGCTATTGTAGCTCCATTAGTAGATTTAAATGCAGGCTTTGCATTTCCTTTTAATTCGATGCTGCACACATCTTTTAAAAAAGCGGTTTTAGTGGTTTTAAAGATTGGGTTGTTAGTCATTACAACCGCACCATCGGCAAAGTGGGCATCGTCTATCACATGATTTTGCAGATCATTATTAAAATGCATGCCGAAGCGGCCCGCCAGTATATTAAAATGTGGTAATTCTACATTCGCACTGTCATTGGCCATCAATACCAGCACACCACCAGCTTTAACCCAAGCGGCAATTTCGTCGGCATCCTTATCACTCATGTAGTTCGGTTGCGGGTTCTCCTTTTTGGTATCCGGGTCAACAATAATGTAAACGTTAGATCCTTTAAGGTTTGCAACAGTCGGCGCAACATCAAGACTATTTAAAGTTGCTCCCTCCTGTTTAAACATCTCGCCCCAAATAGAAAAGCCTGTGTTAGCCTTATCTTCCCACAGATAATGAAACCTTTGCGATGTACCATCTTTAGCAGTATGGCTTTCGTGATTAAAATAATAGTCGAGCGTAACAGTTTGTGCAACAGTTACACCATAGGCAAAAGTTAACAACACGAAGAGCGCACTAAAAAATAGTTTACGTATCATTTAAATCACAAATTAATAAAAGGTATTGCAGCGGTTATAATTGGTATTTCATCTTTGCGATGGTCTGCATTTATCAAAAATACCTGATTAGATAAGGATTTGAAGAGTTTACGGATATTTATTTACGAAATCGTTTTCGCAATTAATACTTAAAAAGCCGCCGTAGTCAATCGTTTTAAGCGCAAGCAACTAGTTTCGCCCCAATACACTAAGCACATTATTAGATATGCAACAAAGCGAAGCTTTTGTTATTATTTTTTAATTGAAGATTTGCGTACAAGCAATTGTGTGGGAAGTACTGCGGTTTCAAATTCTGTTACCGGCCGTTTGCTTGTGATGAGGCTCAGCAACATTTCGGTAGCCTTTTGCCCAATCTCGAAGCCGGGTTGAGACACGGTGGTAAGCGGCGGATTTAAAACATCGGCCAAAGTAGTATTGGTATACCCGGCCAATGCGATCTCATCAGGGATTTTGATTCCCATTTTATTGATAAGGAATAAGGTTGTTGTGGTGATCCTGTCCGAGGTAGTAAAGATGGCATCCGGCTTAGGGTTCATACTCAACAACTCATTGAGTGCGTTCTCAATTTCGCTAATGTCCCTGCCACCGTGCGGGCAGTATTTAATATAGTTTTCTGGTAATTGGATGCCGGCATCTGCCAAAGCCTGATTGTACCCTGCCAATCGCTCTTTGGTAATTGAAATATTTGGGGGGCTGGTTATATGAGCAATTCGCTTAAAGCCTGATTCTATAAGGTGCCTGGTTGCATGGTAACCCCCATTGTAATTATCTGCGATTACTTTGTGGGTTTCTATCTCGTTGGTAACACGATCGAAAAAAACAATTGGCAAACCTTGTCTGTGTAGCTTTTGCAAGTGTTCGATATCCTTGGTTTCGGTAGACAGTGATATCAACAGACCATCAACCGAACGATGTGTAAGGTGACCAACGTTTTTTACTTCCAAATCATAAGATTCATGAGTTTGGGTGATGATCACATTGTAGCCCTGGCTATAAGCAACAGATTCGATCCCATTAATTACTTGGGAAAAAAACTGGTTTTCAATAGTAGAAACAACAATCCCGATAGACTTGCTTAGTCCCTGTTTTAAGCTTTGTGCAATAGGATTAGGGCGATAGTTATTTTCACGGGCATATTCTAAAACCAGCTTTTTTGTTTTCTCGCTGATCTCATGACTATCCCGCAACGCCTTCGACACTGTTGATACAGAAAGTTTTAACTCCTTCGCAATGTCCCTTATTGTAATAGCATTAAAGTTCATATTGGCCCTCCTGTTTTCGGGTGCATCTGTATCTCACCAAAACAGTAGGACAATATATAAAAAAACTTAGCTATATGCCCAAAAACCGCGTTTGTAATTACAATTCTATCTGTTTAAAACGTGGCACAAGCAACCTCATGATACTCCAGGCGATAACATAAGCAAAAGCGCAAACCATAAACATAATACCATAAGCAGTATGCGGAGTCTCTTTGTAAAAGTCGGTTAACCGACCTGCCAACTGCTGTACCAGTACGCCGCCAATACCACCGGCCATACCACCAATACCCGTTACAGAGCCGACTGCTTTCTTAGGAAACATGTCTGATACGGTAGTGAATAAGTTAGCCGACCAAGCCTGGTGCGCCGCAGCGCCTAAACAGATAACCCCCACTGCCAATATCACAGCCGATTCGCCAAACCTATGGATATCTGCAAAGTGCTGGGTAGATAAAAGGGTAATCGGAATCAGCGCGATCATAAACATCGCTGTCATACGGGCTTTATAAACTTCCATTCCTTTGTTAATGAAAAACATTGGAATACTGCCACCGAAAACACTACCAAAAATGGCCACGCCATATACAATGAAAGTAGGCAGCATTACTTCGTGCCCAGTCATACCGAATTGCTTTTTCAGATAGTCGGGCAACCAGAACAGCAGAAACCACCAGATACCATCTGTTAAAAATTTGCCGATAAAAAACGCCCATGTTTGGCGGTAGCCAAACAATTTGCCCCACGATACCTTTTCGCGCACAGCAACATCTTCCGATGCTGCCACATGCATAACAAGATCATCGCTGTGGATATAATCATATTCTTCTTGACTTAAAGCTTTTGACTTTGATGGGGAGTTGTACAATAAGAACCAGAAGATTAACCACACAAAACCAGATAGACCAGTAATGATGTAAGCATATTTCCAGCCATGCTCACTACCGAAATAGCCCAGGCACCAGGGCACAAATAACGATGCAATCATGGCACCGATGTTTGAACCGCTGTTGAAGATGCCGGTTGCCAACGCGCGTTCCTTTTTAGGAAACCATTCGGCAACTGTTTTAATTGATGCGGGAAAGTTCCCGGCTTCACCCAAACCAAACATACTGCGGATAACCACGTGCAATACAACGCTGCTGCCCGCAAAAGCATTTAATATTCCAAATACCGACCAAATGATTAGCGACAAGGCTAAACCCAATTTGGTTCCTATCCTATCGATAACCAAGCCGGCTATAATGGTTACACCTGCATAAAAAGCGGTAAAAAAAGACGTAACGTTGGCGTACTGGATATTAGTCCATCCGAAGCCGCCACTGGATACCGGAGAGCAAAAGAACTCTTTAAGATAACTAATTACCTGGCGGTCCATGTAATTAATTGTAGTAGAAAACAGCAGCAGTGAGGCAATTACCCATCTGTACTTACCCACATTAGTTTTTCCCATAATTTTTAGGTTGGTTTATCTTGCCGACTGCACTATCTGCAACGCCTGCAAGGTATCTTTATATAATTGGTCGTATTCTTTGTATTCGAGTACATTTTTGGTGATCAGTTTGCTTCCCATCCCAACTGCGCACACCCCGGCATGAAACCAGCCCGAAATATTTTCGTGCTCCAGTTCCACCCCCCCCGTTGGCATAAATAATTGCCCCGGAAATAACTCTCTGATTGATGATACAAATGCCTGTCCCAGTATATTGGCCGGAAATATCTTGATCAGCATAGCACCAAATTGCTGTGCGTTGTGAATTTCAGTCGGTGTCATACAGCCAGGCACCCACATTAAATCATGTTTCGCAGCAACTGCCGCAACTTCTGCACTGATAATAGGCGATATCAAGAAGTCGGCACCGGCATCAACATAATCATTAGCTTGCTGAGCGGTTTTAACCGTACCGATACCTAAAATAAGATCGGGTAATTCTTCCTGTTGCAGGCGTTTCAATGCCTTAAAGTTTTCGAGTGCAGCTTCGCCCCGGTTGGTATATTCGATAACGCGGATACCTGCCTTATACAGGGTACGGGTAACCTCAACGCTAACTTCTTCGCTTTTATGATAAAAGAGCGGCAGCATACCCTGGGTTAAAATACTGTCTAAAATATCCTGCTTAGTTCTCATACTTAATTGCTTCTTTAATTTGTTCAACGGTGCTGGTTGTAGCATCGCCCCATATAAATAGTTTTTCGAAGGCAGCTGCGGTAGCAAAATCAATTACCTCTACAGGAGCTAGCTGATTACAAAAACTGTAGATCAACCCTGCCATAAAACAGTCGCCGCTGCCAACTTTATCAACTATGGTGTCGGCTTGGTATTCGGCCGAATGATATAAATGCCCATCGGTGTACAATGCACAATAGTAATTGATGTTCTTCCCTCCATCAAACCTAAAGGTATTAGCCACCGCCTTACATTTTGGATATTGTTTCATCAGCTCTTCCGAACTCCGCAAGGCCGCTTTCAGATATAGGCTCTTCTGGCCCGATTCTGTTACATCCGGTGTTACAGGTACGCCAAGCATTTTTTCTGATGCCCAAACGTTACCCATAATCAAGTCGCAATACTTAACTAAGCGCGGCATAATTTCTTTCGGATCTTTACCATACTGCCATAGTTTTGCCCGATAATTCATATCAACCGATATGGTAATACCTAACCTCGACGCAGCAATTAACGCTTCTTCGCACAAATCGGCAGTTTGTTGGGTAAGTGCAGGGCAAATGGCGCTAAAGTGAAACCATCTTACGCCTTTTAAGACCTCATCCCAATTTATCATTCCCGGCTTAAGCTCTGCAAAGGCCGAGTGTGCGCGGTCGTAGATCAGGGCATCGTGCTTCATGTCGCTGCCCTTTGTTAAAAAGAACAGCCCCAAACGGCTCCCGCCGTAATAGATACCCGAGGTATCGATATTCCGCTGCTGCATGTAATTTGCAAGCTGCGCCGACATGCCGTTATCCGGCATTGCCGTAAAATATTTAGATTCGATATTCCATTTGGCCAGTGCTGTAGCTACGTTAAGCTCGGCACCGCCAACATAAACCGGCAGGTTGTTTTCCTTGAGCCAGTTGCTATCTCCATCCGGACAAATCCTGAGCAGTATTTCCCCAAATGATAAAACAGCTCCGGATGTATCTACCTTTAGTCCCATTATTTACAATCGTTTTTTGAGTGGCTTTTAAATGTACTTAAATTAAACACCACTAAAAATAGAGAACCCACCATCAACACAAACCATAGAACCTGTTACAAATGCAGATGCGTCGCTCAACAGCCACACAAGGGCACCAATCAGCTCATCTGGCTTGCCGAAACGTTTGAACGGCGTTTTGCGGATCACAGATTCGCCGCGCGGAGTGTAACCTCCTTCGGGTTTGGTTAACAGGTTACGGTTTTGTTCGGTTAGAAAAAAGCCCGGTGCTAAAGCATTCATACGGATGGTATCGCCGTAACGGTTAGCCAATTCAACAGCAAACCATTGGTTATAACAATCAACCGCAGCCTTGCCCATATTGTAGCCCAATACTTTGGTAACCGCCTGCTTAGAGTTCATTGAAGAGATATTAACGATGCTGCCGTTGCCTGTTTTAGCAATAGCGTCGCCGAAAACTTGTGTAGGTATTAATGTACCCCAAAGATTTACGTCGAGCACGCGTTTCATGCCATCAATATTCATTTTAAAAATATCATCTTCAGGAGCTAAAACACCTTCGGGCATGTTGCCACCTGCGGCATTCACCAAGCCATCAATGCGGCCAAAAGCAGCTAATACTTTAGCCTTGGCTTCGGTTAGTTCGGCTTCGTTTAAAACGTCGGCGACCAAAGCAATAGCCTGGCCACCGTTTTTGTTAATCGCTTCGGCGCGTTCTTCGGCTACCTGTTTGTTTCGGCCAAGGATACCAACCGTACCCCCAGCCTCTACAATGCCGTTTACAAATGAATTTCCTAATATCCCTGTGCCACCGGTAACAACAATTACCTTCCCTTTTAATGAAAACTGATTTTCCACTTGCTTACTATGTATAATGTTTAGATTAGGTTATCTGATCTCTGGGATGCTAATAGCATCCATATCTGTGTAGTCTAAATTTTCGCCGGCCATACCCCAGATAAAGCTATAGCTTGCCGTGCCCACACCCGAGTGTATGCTCCAAGGTGGCGAAACAACTGCATCGTAATTTTCCATCAAAATATGGCGGGTTTCGTTACCCTCGCCCATATAATGGAAAATGCGCTGGCCTTGCGGTACATCGAAGTAGAAATAAGCTTCCATCCTTCTATCGTGCACGTGCGGAGGCATGGTATTCCAAACGCTACCACCATGTAAAATGGTTAAACCCATTACTAATTGACAGCTTCTGATGCCCTCCAGATGGATATATTTATTAATGGTACGATCATTTGCCGTACTGGCATGCCCTGCTTTAACCTTAATGGCCTGCTCGTTGGTCATTAAAGTAGTTGGATAAGTTTGATGAGCCGGGGCTGAAAGCAGGAAAAATACTGGCGGATTAGCCTCGTCCTTAGCCGCAAAGGTTACCTTCTTTGTTCCCTTACCTATATAAAGACAATCAAGTTTGTTCAGCTCATAAACCACGCCGTCCGCGGTAATTTGCCCTGCACCGTTGCCTACGTTGATAATACCGATCTCCCGACGCTCCAAAAAATATTCGGCACGCAGATTTGGGTAATTTGCCAGTTCAATTTGTTTGGTTACCGGGTTAACACCACCAACAATCATACGATCGTAATGGGTATAAACGCAGGTCAGCTGATCTGCCTTTACAATTCCATCGGCCAAAAAACGCTCACGTATTAATGAGGTCTGATAGGTTTTGAAATCATCAGGGTGTACGCTATGTAATACTTTCAAGATTATATTCTTTAAGAGATTTAACTTCTTTATAATGGTTTAGCAAGTCTACAACTATACCCGTTTAATTAAAAACAATTGGATTGTTATTTCTACGCAAACGTTATCGGAGGTAGGCTACATCTAAAAACGTCCGCTTTTCGATAACGTTTGCGTAGAATTATACCCGCCGGTATGATTAAATTAACATTAATACATCGTAATATTGATCGTTTTAATGCCCAAAATCAGGCATCGAACCTAAAAAATAAACATAACCAAAAGGGTTAATCAAACCTATTTAACCATGAAAATGAAGCACGCATTTCAAGTAATCTTATTTGCAATTAGTTTTTTTATGATAGAGAATTCTGTATTAGCACAACAGCCTACAGAAAAGGCCGCTAAAAAATGGCTGAAAAGCAAAGAGTGGAACAACGGCATCAGTCTTAAAGTAAGTGACGATGTTAATGCTGTTGAATTTTACAAGCAGTACCATGCGCACCAAGCCATGTGGGATAGCGTTTTTACTTATCTTAAAAATACCGACCTGGAAACCATTGCACCTGGCAAATATCCTATTGATGGTGATAATGCTTATGCGTCGGTAACCGAGGCGCCTTCTAAAGAACCCGCTAAAGCCGGCTGGGAATCACATCAAAAATATATCGACTTGCAATATGTAATTAAAGGCAAAGAACAGATCGAAGTTGCACCGGTAAGCACCGCAACGGTAACCAAACCGTATGATGCCACCAAAGATGTAGCTAACTATACCGCAACAGGCAAAATGCATACCGCCGAGCCGGGTACCTTTTATCTTTTCTTCCCGCAAGATGCGCACCGCCCTAACATTAAGGTAGATGGTTATGACATAGTCAAAAAATTAGTGATCAAGATCCACGTAGCAGGCAACTAATTGGCTATGAAAATTAAATTCGCATTGCCTGTATTGTTATTACAGGCGCTCACTTACAACTCATTTGCTCAAAAAGGCAACGCTAAAGCTTTCAGCTTTGCAGAACATCAAACAGATGTATTACTGCAAGAGACAGAAAAGGCCAAAGCTGTTGCTACAAAACCGGGCGTATTTTCTCCACGCTCTATTAACCCGGATGGGAGTTTGATATTGGTGAACAGCAAAGATTGGTGCAGTGGCTTCTTTCCGGGTGAAATGTGGTTTCTGTATGAATATAGCGGTAACGCAAATTGGAAAACCAAGGCCGAACCTTTTACAACCACAATGGAAGCCGAGCAAACCAACGGCGGCACGCACGACATGGGTTTTAAGGTTTATTGCAGCGTAGGCAACGCTTATCGCCTAACGCACGATGCCCATTATAAGGATGTGATTATCCAATCGGCTAAAACGCTTTGTACCCGGTTTAATCCTACTGTGGGTTGCATCAAATCATGGGATAATCGTAAGGAGTGGAAGTATCCAGTGATCATCGACAATATGATGAACCTTGAGCTTTTATTCGAAGCCACTAAACTAACCGGCGATTCGAGCTTTTATAAGATCGCGGTTACGCACGCTAACACCACCATGAAAAATCATTTTCGTGCCGACTATAGTTCATACCATGTAATTGATTACGATCCGGAGACCGGAAAGGTAATGCATAAACAAACCCACCAAGGCTTTGCAGATGAATCTGCATGGGCACGCGGACAGGCTTGGGGCTTATATGGTTACACGATGTGCTATCGCGAAACCGGCGATAAAGCATATCTGCAACAAGCGGAAAACATTGCCAAGTTTATTTTCAGTAATCCAAACATGACTAAAGATCTGGTGCCTTACTGGGATTACAATGATACCGCCATTCCAAACGTGCCGCGCGATGCATCAGCCGCAAGCATTATGGCATCGGCTTTGTATGAGTTAAGTGCTTGTAGCGAAAACGGCAAAAATTATAAAAACACTGCCGACAAGATTATTAAAAGTCTTAACGACAATTACCAGACAAAACCCGACAGCACACACGGCTTTTTGCTTTTACACAGCACCGGCCACAAACCTGCTAAAAGCGAAATAGATGTACCTATTATTTATGCCGACTATTATTACCTCGAGGCATTACTTCGTCAGAAACGCCTGGCAGATAATAAACCTGTAATTAACACAACAGGCGCATTAAAAAACTAATTGGATATGATACAGAGCAATTTATTTCAAAACCAGGAGAACGCCGGCTGGGAAACCACTGGTCCGGGAGTACAGCGCCAGATATTAGGCTATGACGATAAACTGATGCTGGTGAAGGTAAAGTTTGAAAAAGGAGGTGTAGGCGAATTGCACAGCCACCCGCATGCCCAGGCAAGCTATGTAGAAAGTGGTGTTTTTGAAATGACCATTGGCGATACCAAAAAGACCATCAAAAAGGGCGACGGCTATTATGTACCGCCATACACCGTACATGGTTGTGTTTGCGTTGAAGAAGGTATGCTAATCGATTCGTTCAGTCCTTCGCGTTGGGATTTTATCCAGACTGACAGCGAAAAGTACGCCCTGTAATTTATCTTCGTTAATAAAAGTATAACAGCATAAAATGAGTTTAGAGCAAGCATGGCGCTGGTATGGCCCCAATGACCCGGTTTCGTTAGCAGATGTAAAACAGGCGGGCGCTACCGGCATTGTTACCGCCCTGCACCACATTCCCAACGGCGAAGTTTGGCCCGTTGATGAGATCCTGAAAAGAAAAGCAATTATCGAAGAAGCTGGCTTAACGTGGTCGGTTGTGGAGAGCGTGCCCGTGCATGAGGATATTAAAAAACGTACCGGTAACTATCAACAACACATTGATAATTACAAACAAAGTCTGACTAATTTAGGCAACTGCGGTATCAACATCGTGTGCTACAATTTTATGCCCGTGCTCGACTGGACACGGACGGATCTGGAGTATCCGATGCTTGATGGCTCTACCGCGCTAAGATTCGACCTTACTGCTTTTGCTGCTTTCGATATGCTGATATTGAAAAGACCGGATGCCGAAAAGAGCTATACCGATCAAATAATTGCAAAAGCGATAACTTACCATGATGGCCTCACTGAAGACCATAAAAAGCTTTTGGTTAAAAATATCATAGCAGGCCTGCCGGGTTCGGAAGAAGGTTATACGCTCGAGGAGTTTTTAAAAGTGCTTGCTTCTTATAACAACGTTGGCCCGAAGGAACTGAAAGCTAACCTTGCTTACTTTTTACAACAGGTTATCCCAACTGCCGAAGAAGCTGGCGTATTGATGTGTATTCATCCAGATGATCCTCCCTACCCTATTTTAGGCTTGCCGCGAGTGGTAAGTAACGAACAGGACATTGAAGATATTTACAACGCTATTGAAAGCCGCAATAATGGTTTAACCTTTTGCACCGGATCATTCGGTGTGAATGAGGACAATGACCTGCCCGGCATGGTGCAGCGCCTCGGCGATCGCATCCATTTCATACATCTGCGCAGCACTAAACGTGATGAATACGGCAACTTTTACGAAGCCGATCATTTAACCGGCGATGTAGACATGTATTCTGTAATGAAGGCCTTGTTAGAAGAACAGCAAAAACGCATCGTTTCTGGCCGCAAAGATATTTATATGCCTTTCCGCCCAGATCATGGCCATAAAATGCTGGATGATCTGCACAAGAAAACAAATCCCGGTTACTCTGCTATTGGCCGCCTACGTGGCCTGGCTGAACTACGTGGCTTAGAACTGGGGATCAAAAAAGCTTTTAACTACTAATATCCACTAATGAAAAAGCTGCTGTTGGCTATAGGTTTTGTAAGCCTGATGATGAATGTAAAAGCGCAAATTGTAAGTTTATCTAAAGACGAGCTAAAGCACTTAAAAACCGCTATCGATAAAGACGAGGCTTACAAAAAGGTTTATGAACCTTTTAAAATCACGGCCGACAGATCTTTAGTTGAACAGCCTAATCCTATTGAAAAAATAACTTCACAGGGTTTGTTAGAGGGTAATCCGGCTAAAACAGCCAGCTTAAAAGCGGCGGCAGATTGCAATAAGGTTTATGCGCTTGCCTTGGTTTACAGGGTATCGGGACAAAAACAATACCTTGACAAAGCAACTGAATTCCTAACCTCATGGGCCAAAATTAACCAGGCTACCGGCGATCCTATCGACGAAACCAAACTGGAGGACATGGTTACTGCTTATGATTTGGTACGCAGCTACTTATCGGCAGAAAACCAAATGCTGGTGGATAAGTGGATGGAGAGCATTGCCGAATCATTAGTGAACAGTGAATCTGCCAAGCCCGGCCGAGGCACTGCAATCAATAACTGGAATTCGCATCGTATCAAGATGATCACACTGATTGCTTACACCCTGCATACCGACAAATACTATAGTTACATCACCACCGAACTCGAGAAGCAATTAGCGGTAAACCTTAATCCCGACGGCACCACACACGATTTTATAGAGCGCGATGCCTTCCATTATCACACTTATGATATTGAACCGTTACTTTCTACCTGTATTGCATTATACCGCGCTAAAGGCAAAAACTACTTCGACTATCAAACACCCAATGGGTCTTCGATCAAAAAGTGCTCGGACTTTATGATTCCCTATATGAATGGCGAAAAAACACACGGTGAGTTTGTGAAAAGCACTGTACCATTTGATAAAAAGCGCGCAGAAAACCACGAGAAAGGCTATGAAGCAGGCACTTTGTTTCAGCCTAAAAGCGGCATCTATATGTTATCGCTCGCTGCCTACTTCGACCCATCTTATATCGGCACCATAAAACAAGCAGCAAACAATCAGCAGTATTTTAACTGGCAATTAGCCCTGAACGAAGTGCGGAAGAAGCCGAAACGTTAAAACAAATACCATCTAAAACCTATGCTAAGCAAATTATTTAAAGCTATTTGTCTTCTTTTTGTAGCCGTTTTCTATACCTCATTTGCTTTTGCACAACGTACAGAGATCAGTTTGAATAATGATTGGCATTTTTCTAAAGACTCGTCGGCAAAACAAAGCTCAGTTATTAACCTACCTCATACCTGGAACAAGGACGATGTAATGGATGATGCCCCTGGCTACTATCGCGGACCTGGTTGGTATCACAAAACATTAACGCTTAATAAAAGCTTTAAGGATAAAGCAATCTTCTTGTACTTTAATGGTGCTAACCAGGAAACAGATGTTTACATCAACGGTCATAAAGCCGGAAGCCATAAAGGGGGTTACACCCGTTTTTGCGTAGAGGCCGACCAATATCTAAAGATTGGAGTCAACGATATTGCTGTAAAAGTTGATAATAGCTTTAATGAGAACATTCCTCCTTTAACTGCCGACTTTACCTTCTATGGTGGTATTTACCGCTCAGTTAGTTTAATAACTACCAATAAAACACATTTCGCATTAGAACATGCCGCTAATGGCGTGTTTGTGACTACGCCGGATGTGTCACCATCGTCTGCTTCAGTAAAAGTAACAGGTGAAATTGACGGCTCAGCAAATGATGTACAGGTAATAACCACAGTACTGAACGGCACAAAAACGGTAGCTAAGGCTACCACAAGCATTAAAGATGGACATTTCGAGCACACACTGCCGGCTATTGGCAAACCACATTTATGGTCTACGGATGATCCCTTTTTGTACAGCGTTAAAACACAACTGATAAATAAAACTACCGGTGCTATTTTAGACGAGGTTGTTAATCCACTTGGTTTACGTTGGTTTAAGTTCGACGGAGAGAAAGGTTTCTTCTTAAACGGCAATCCGTTAAAACTGGTTGGTACAAGCAGACATCAGGACTTTGAAGGCATTGGCAACGCCATCCCAGTTAATTATAATGTGCACGATGTAGAACTCATTAAACAAATGGGTGGCAACTTTTTACGCGTATCCCATTATCCGCAAGATCCAAAAATACTGGAAACCTGCGATCGCTTAGGTATTCTGGCGTCGGTTGAGATACCCATAGTGAATGCTATTACCGAGAGCGAAGCGTTTACCGAAACCTGTAAAAACATGCAGGTAGAGATGATCCGCCAAAATTTTAACCATCCGAGCGTGATCATATGGGCTTATATGAATGAGGTTTTATTGAGACCAAAATTTAGCGATGATAAGCCACGGCAACAACAATATTTTGGGCACATCAAACAACTGGCACAAGCATTAGATAGCCTGACGAGGAAGGAAGACCCGTCGCGCTATACCATGATTGCTTGCCATGGAGATTATAACCGTTATCGCCAGGTTGGCTTAGTGGAAATACCACAGATCATTGGCTGGAATTTATATAACGGGTGGTATGGTGGCAAAACAGAGGACTTTGGTAAGTTTCTGGATAGCTTCCATCATGACTTCCCGGCCCTTCCAATTATGATCTCTGAATTTGGTGCGGATGCCGATCCACGCATTAGATCATTACAACCTGTTAGGTTTGATAAGAGTATTGAGTACGCGGTTGATTTTAACAAAGTTTATCTTAAAGCCATTGAAGAGCGCCCTTTTGTTGCAGCCGCAGCCGTATGGAACCTAGCCGATTTCAACTCAGAAACTCGCGATGAAACCATGCCGCACATCAATAATAAAGGCCTGTTAACCTGGGATCGCAAGCCAAAGGACACGTACTTTTTTTACGAGGCAAACTTAATTAAACAGCCTTTTATTAAAATTTCTAACTGGCTTATCAGGGCTGCCATAACAGATAGTTTAAACCAGTCAGTTGCAACACAGCCTCTAACAGTATTTTCTAATGCAGCAAAAATCACCTTAAAAGTAAACGGGATTAGCATTAACACACAACAAGTTTCTGATGGCATGAGCACTTTTAACGTTGCGTTCAAAAACGGGATTAATAAAATTGAAGCAGATGCTATCATCAATGGAAAGGCATACAAGGATGAAGCAATTATAAAATTCAACCTAATTCCGCGCCAACTGCAAAGTGCAAAACAAGCTAACCTGAATATTAATGTATTACTTGGAGCCAAACGCTTTTATACGGACAAGGCCCGAAACATTTGGATCCCAGATCAGGCTTACAAACCGGGTAGCTTTGGAAGCATTGGCGGCGAGACTTATGTAATGAAAGGTAATGGCCGCCAAAGTTATGGCACCGACCGCAACATTATTAATACCACAGATGACCCGATATATCAAACCCAGCAAGTTAGGTTGCAAGGTTACCGCTTTGATGTGCCACCGGGGAAATATGAAATAACGCTACACTTTGCCGAACTGACCACCGATAAAACCAAAGAAGCGCTGGCTTACAATTTAGACAACAGTACCAACAAAGAAGCTTCGCAGGAGCGTATTTTTGATGTGCTGATAAACGATAAGCCGTTATTACAGAAGTTTAACGTTGCGGCCAAATATGGCTCACTCACTGTAGGTACAGAAAAAACAATAGTAACAGTAGCAAATAAAAACGGCATCAAGATTAACTTCAAGGCTATAAAAGGTGAGCCCATTTTAAATGCGATACAGCTAAAAAAGATCAGCGAGTAATCGACAACGAACTGACTATTTAAAGTTCCTTCCCTTATGAAATACTTTCTGCGAGATAGGCTCATCTTTCTTTGTCCACTTGGTTTCGGCGGGGAAAGGTGATGTCCTTTCGTCAGCCCGGGATAGCGTCAAAACAGGAAGTTCTTCCGTTTCTGCTACGGTGAGCCCTTTTAATAATTTCGACAGATCGAAACAGCGTTTAACTACCACATGCACTACCAGGCCTTCACGCTGGAGTTTGCCTTCTACCATCAGTAATTTTGACTGCAATATCTCTTTACGGAATTTGTCGAAGAACTTTTGGAATACCACCAGATTGGATACGCCCGTTTCATCCTCAATAGTAATAAAGCAAATACCTTTGGCTGTACCTGGCCTTTGCCTCACTAATACCAAACCGGCAACTTTTACCCAATCGCCATCTTTAACATTATCGAGCCCCTTGTTAGATGTGATATTAAGTAAACTAAGTTTCTCGCGAATAAAGCTAACCGGGTGAGCTTTGAGTGATAAAGACGTTGCAGCGTAATCTTGTATTACATTTTCAGAAGCCGTTAGTAAAGGAAGTTGCACCTGGGTTTCTGTCACGCTTGCAGAAGGCTGCCCCTGAAACAAAGCAACCGGACGGTCAGCCAATGCAGAAATTTCCCACAAAGCCTGGCGGCTATCCAAACCTATCGAGCGAAAAGCATCTGCATCGGCCAGCTTTTCGAGTGCTGCCTGCGGTATACCTGCATCGCGCAAAGCGGTGATACTGGTATAACCTTTTCCGCGGACTGTCACTAATAGTTCCATATCTTCCTGCTTTAGGCCATCAGCCTGCCTGAAACCAATCCGCACCGAATAAAGATCACCTAATTCTGCTCCTGGCTCCATAGTATAATCCCACATCGAATGATTAATATCTATGGGTAGTACCTTAACATCATGTTTACGGGCATCACTTATTAGCTGCGCCGGTTGATAAAACCCCATAGGCAAGCTGTTGAGTATGGCGGTGGCAAATACATCGGGGTAATAGCATTTAATATACGATGAAATATAAACCAGCAGTGCAAAACTGGCCGCATGGCTTTCGGGAAAGCCATAGCTACCAAAACCCTCCAGTTGTTTAAAAACGCGTAAAGCAAAATCTTCTTCATAGCCCCTTTTTACCATGCCGCTTACCAACTTATTTCTAAAATGGCTTACTAACCCTTTGGCTTTAAATGTGGCCATGCTCCGACGCAATTCGTCAGCTTCGGCATGTGTAAAACCAGCAGCAACAATGGCAATTTCCATAGCCTGCTCCTGAAATAATGGAACACCTAACGTGCGTTTTAAAATTGGTATTAACTCCTTATTCGGATATTCCGGAACATCTATGCCATCACGTCTGCGTAAATATGGGTGCACCATATCTCCCTGTATTGGTCCTGGACGAACAATGGCAACCTCAATAACGAGATCATAAAACTTTTCAGGCTTTAATCTGGGCAACATTGACATCTGGGCCCTGCTTTCAATCTGGAAAACACCAATCGTATCAGCCGCTTGGATCATTGCATAAACATTGGCATCATCCTCGGGGATATTGGCCAAGGTCCAATCTTTATCATAATGCTTTTTGGCCAGATCGAATGCCTTGCGAATACAAGTCAACATTCCCAAGCCCAATACATCCACTTTTAAAAAGCCAAGTGCTTCTATATCATCTTTGTTCCATTCCACACAGGTGCGGTCATCCATCCGTGCATTCATAATGGGGCATAGGTCGGCAAGCTTGCCTTGGGTAATTACAAAGCCACCTGTATGCTGACCTAATTGACGTGGGAAACCCATCAGTTCTCCGGTAAGCTGCAACACTTTTTTCAGATGCAAATCATTAGGGTTTAAGCCTTGCTCTTTAAGTAATTTTCCCTCAAACCACTCATCATTAAAATCCCATATAGCAGCCGAAAGTCGGTTAATGGTATCTACAGATAAGCCCATAGCTTTACCCACATCGCGTATAGCTCCTTTTTGCCGCTCTTGGGTAACGGTGGCTACTATCGCGGCCCGCTCGCGGCCGTATTTTTGGTAGATGTATTGGATTACTTCTTCCCTGCGCTCGTGCTCGAAATCCACATCTATATCAGGCGGCTCATCTCGGGCATCAGACATAAAACGGGCGAATAGCAGATTAAATTTATCGGGATTAACAGAGGTAATACCCAAACAATAACAAACCGTTGAGTTAGCTGCAGACCCACGCCCCTGGCAAAGGATACCCTGACTACGGGCAAAGCGCACATAATCATAAACCGTTAAAAAGTAAGAAGCATAGTTCTTCTTCTCCATAAAGTCCAGTTCGAATTGGATATTCTTCCTGATCTTTTCTGGAATATCATCACCAAATTTTTCCTTTGCACCCTGCCAGGCCAGGTAAACCAGTTCTTCTTGTGGAGTTCTGCCCTCGCTCGTAATCTCCTCGGGGTAAATGTATTTCAGGCTATCGAGCGAAAATTGGCAGGCATCGGCAATTTCCTGCGCGTGCCGGATAGCCTCGGGGTATTGCCTGAAGAGGCGATGCATTTCATCAATAGGCTTTAGGTACCGTTCGGCATTACTGTGCAGCAGGAAACCTGCGGTATGGATGGTGCATTTCTCGCGTACACAGGTTAAAACATCCTGTAACTCACGCCGGGCAGCTTCGTGATAATGCACATCATTAGTGGCAGCGAGCGGAATGTTAAATTTCTTGGAAAGCTGATTGAGGCGATACAATCTCTTTTGATCATCGCCGGTGTAAGTTCGGGTTGCAGCTAAATAAAGGCTAGAGCTCAAAGCGTTCCGATATTCCTTTAAAACTTCCCAAAAACTCTCATCAAAGTCGAAATTAGCATTCAGTTCAGCAGGTGGTAATACGATAAATTTGAGGCCTTCAGAATATTGATAAACATCCGCTTTATATAAATGACACTCGCCTTTCTCGGCCCGGAGATTACCCACAGTAAGCAATTGCGAAAGTCGGCTATAGGCATCCTGATCTGTTGGATACACCAATAGGCTTGGTCCATCGAGCAGATCAAGGCGGCAACCTACCATAAATCCCATGTTCGCTTTTTTTGCTGCAACATGCCCCCGCACCACACCGGCCAGCGTGTTGCGATCTGTAATAGCAATTTTGGTATAACCATAAACAGCAGCTTGTTTAACCAACTCTTCGGGATGCGAAGCGCCGCGCAGAAAGCTAAAATTGCTGGTTACCTGTAACTCGGTATAATCCATTAGTCCTCCCCCTTATGCAAAAAATCCATGAATAAACCATTGGTTAGATTGCTCGCCGGTATAATGGCCTGAGCGGAACAGCCAGTATCGACAACCCGCTTCATCTTCTACCTGGTAATAATCGCGGTGCTCACCTGCCTCTATCCACCATTCACGTTCGATACGTTCGGGGCCGTCGGCCTTTTTGATGATATGTTTTTTACCCTGATAGATAAACAGCATGGGTGGATAATCGGGTATGGGTGCAGCTACTTCAACCGGTTCTGGCCGAGGTAAAAGCTGGATTGGCCGGGGTCGGTCAACCCGCCAGGCAATAGCTGGCTTTTGTTGCAGGGAAGATACCTGCTTAATTGAACGTTCGGGCCAATAATGTTCATCGGGCAGGTAGCGGCGAATAGCCGTGGGCCCTACTTTATTAGCAATACGATCCAGTAACTCAATTACATTTGGGTTATCCAGTCCGACTTTCTTTCCCCAAAGGGCTTCTTGTATCTGCGCTACATCTTCTACCTTAATGGCTTCCAGTATAAAAAGCTCTATACCCAGGGCCGGTTCGATGGTAGGTATTTTAAGTTCGAACAATTTGAACAAGTGCCCGGTATGATGCGATGCCTGGTTGGTGCCAATCTCTACTTTAATCACCTTGCCATCTATACGGTAACACTTGAGTATTGCTGTTCGCAAGCCCTTCCCCTCTTCCTGCAAACGTTGGCAAAGGTTTTCTAAAAGCCGTTGTATGGCAATTTCAATACCTGTTGCCGTGCGGATAGGCTCCATACAAGGTAAGCGCTCCTGATAAGGTTCAACAGGCTTGATCAATTGTAAAGGTTCATCCTCTTCACCCAAGGCCTGATCTACCCTCAACAGCAATTCTTTTCCGAAGCGCCTGCGCAGTGCCGAGCGGGGCATACTGATAAAACTTTTAACCGTGCGAAGGCCAAGCTTCTGCAAACGCTCCAAAACTACAGGATCAAGCCGGAGTGCGTTAGCAGGTAAGGATAACAAATTAGTACGGAGTTCATTACTTTTAACAATAGGAGCACCGTGTCCAAAACGGGCTATCGCCCAGGCTGCTCCAATGGTATCGGCAATGGCAGCCCTTGCATGATAACCTTTGCTTTGCAGTCGCGATACAATTTCCGACAGATAGGCATGCTCGCCATCCCAAAGATGTGCGCAGCCGCTAATATCGAGAATAAGTCCATCGGGCAAATCTAGGGCTATGATGGGGGTATAACGAATGCACCACAGCCCTAAACCTTTTAAAAGTTTAGCGGCACGGTCGGGCTTTTCATCAAACACTTCTAAATTAGCAATAATGGCTTTGGCATCTGCTAAAACATTTCCCGGAGTAATGCCCTGTGCTTCGGCCAAAGCATTCGCAGCGGTTACGGTCATGCGGCCATGCACCGGCGTAGCGAATACAAAAGGCAGGGTCTGCAATTCGGGCTTGCGGATGGTTAACCAGTCGGTAGTTAAATAACGGAACCATATGGATAAAAAACGCCTTGCCATAGCTATCCCGCTTTTAATGTTTGATGCGACAATTCAGCTACTGCTCTTTCTTCAGCCACGATCACAAACTGACCGGCATTCCATTCCACAGTCCAGGAGCCGGGGTTACCATTACGCACTTTTAGCAATTCCACATTCCATCGCGGGAAACCAACACCAGGCATAGCCCCCTCAAGCAAACTGGACAGCGGGGTAATTTGCCAACGTGCAGCGCAAGCAGTGGTACTAAGTTTTAACGGATCGGTACGAAGAATGAAGCCGGTAACTTTACTTTTCTCCACAGCCAACTGTAAACGCCGGGATTGAGTAAAACTAATTTCACGTAATTCGGCAACTACAGCAGCAAGCCCTTCACATTTAAGCGCCTCTTCGGTTGCCCAAAGTACCTCTTTTTCGTTTTTTAGATCTAAAAAAATAATCCGATCGGGTTCGATACCAAAACTGCCGAAGGCTATCGGAAATAACTTACGCGCTACGCCGATCCACAGGCAAGCGCTGCCCTCGCCCATCAAAACTTTTAACAAACCTCCAATAAAGCCACTTCCGGCCGCGGTATGTTCGGGTTCGAAGGTTAAAAATTCGTGAATGGTTCCCTTTGGGAAAACGCCATTTGGAAAAGCAACTTCAATTTCCCCTAAACCAATATGATCATGACTGCTTCCCGATGGAGCGGTAAAGCCTTGCCAGCGGAGAATATCCTTCTGCAACTGACTAATAAGTTTTTTCTGCGTATCGACCATGGCTTCATCTATTAGTTAAACTTAGGGTCGGGAAATACAGGAACAAACAGGCTCATTTGTGCCACCAACTTAACAATCATATAATTGGCAATAGCAGCACCTATCCGATTTATATCGTCTTGGCTTAAAGGGCTTTCATAATTGAGGTTCAAGTTTCCGTCGCCATAGAGCATGTAATATTCGCCATCTGTAAAACGACTATCGCGATCGTACCATTTACCGTTTACGAGTTGCAGTGTGAGTGTTGTAAAGCCTTTACCATTATAAAAATCGATGGTAAAAAGCAGTATCTGGAGTACGGCCTGTGCTTCGGCTGTAACTTCTTCTACCTGCAAGCGGGTTAGGCCCTGCATTAATTCAACATCGATAAAAAACTCTTCCGTAAACACAAAGCAAAGATAATACTAAAAATATTAGCATTTTAAAAGTATCTGAAATATTTTTTCTGAGCACATAATTAGTTGGTAACTAGGCCTATGTGAAGCTATACAGTTTAGTATACAACAGGGGTTATAAAGTCAAACAAAATATATTTTTCATTTCTTTTATTAAACCAAGTAAACTCGAAAACCTAAAAAACTTACAATTATGAAAAAGGTCGTTATTTCTGCCTTTGCTATTTTATTGGCGATTACCGCTTGTAAAAAAACAGAAAACGTACAGCCAACCGCTGACCCGGTTGTTACCGACGATATGGAAGCAACTAATGCTGTACTTGGGGTTTCAGAGCCAGCGTATACGGTGCGCACTATAGCCGGAGTTTTTGAACCGACGGTTTCCGACCCACATTTACGAAACGGGCCGGGGCCGCAAGCCAAATTCTATAAACCGCATGGTATAGCCATTGCCGACGATGGCAGCATTTATATAGCAGATTTTTTAAACGACGCTATCCGGAAAATTACTATTCAAAATAACGTTTATTCTGTTCCCTTCTCTTCTAATCCGCAAAGTGGCGGACTTTTGCCCGAAGCTGTTGAAATTGGCAGCGATGGCACCATTTACATTGTATCTACCGGATACGGCATCAGGATATATAATAAAGAAAGGGGCATTGACATTGTTAGTCGTATTGGTAACGCAGATTCTAACTTAGATATAGAGAAGGATAACAAAGGTGTGTTTTGGTTTGTGAACGACAATAGCTTAGGCAAAATTACCAATACAACTATCCAAAGAAACGTTGTAAACTTCTCGGATCTATTAGTGCCTAATACTAATGATAGATTACGCGGCGTTGGCGTGGCACCCAATGGGGTTAAGTACGTAAGCTGCACTACACGATTATTTAAAGTAGCTGCCGACGGGAGTGTTACAAGAATGCTTCCGAATGAAAAATTCACCTACATCAGCGGAATCTCCGTATCAACCGATGGTTCTACCATATACATAGCAGATGGTAATGTAATAAAACGGATAGTGAATAACACGGTTACTACTATTGCAGGACCAAATGGTGGTAGTGGAAAAGACGGGATAGGCTTAGCGGCCGATGTGGTAGCTGCAAATTTAGCACTGTCGAACAGTGGTAAAGCACTTTTTGTAACCGATACCAGGAATACTATCCGCAAAATTATTTTGCCTTGATAATAAACAGTAATGTTATTTATTTCAAAAAAAGCCGTCTGACACTATGATTTAGAAAATCGGTAAAATATAACGAGCTTTCATCTTTGGATAATGCCAAACAACGCGCACTAACGTCGGCATCTTTGCCTACGCCATCTTTGCCGTTCAGATTATAATGAGGTCCAACCAGGTATTTAACTACGCCGTTTGATAAGCTATAAATTGCAGCATCGGCAATAATATATAGCGTACGGCTATCCCTAGTAGCCACAATAGAATAGATATAACCCGAAAACACATCGCGATTGATACGGGTAAATTCGCCCGAAGAGGTTAACTTATAGATATTTTTACTGATAGCCAGATATTTTACACCGTTATATCCGCAATAAAAGGTACTAAAAAACGGCGCCTGTTTATCGGCAGTTGTTAATGAATCGCCAGGGGGGTGATAGCGATCAATGCCGATATTGCCACCCGCATTTAGTATAAATTTTTCGACGTCGCCAATATAACCAGTTAAAACATGTGTGTCTGAATACACCGGTGCAGCCCCACAAAACCACATATAATCATTGTAAGGATCTTTTTCAATATCATAATAATGATCGTCCGTACTATGATATGCAGGTGTAATTAGCTGCCCATTGGGTTTTAATATCCATACCTTATGTTTAGGATTAAGGGGACTTTCGGCTACAAGGATATTTATAGTCCCGTCTTTGGCTACTCGTACCGCCAAGGGTTGAAGCATGGTTTTACCGTCGCTGCTTTGCGGAATGGTTACTGTTGATACGATGTTGCGCGGGCTTATCTTTCTAATCTTGTTATTGCCGTTGTCGGCAATATAAATAGTGCCATCCTCAAGCATATCCATCCCTTGCGGATTATTGAACAGGGCTTGTGCGCCGGGGCCATCCTGATAGCCGTTTTCTCGGCTGGTTGAACTTCCGGCCAGGGTTAAAACAGTTAGTGGCGCCTGAATAGCATTGATAGTTACAGCTGATACCTCCAATTGTTGAGGTTTTTCATTCTTTAAAACCGGAGCATCGTTTTTTTTGCACGCAGAAAAAATAACGATGGTACTCCAAAGCAGTAGTTGAGACCCGCCGATTTTCATAGGAGTTGATTTTCAACTCAAATGTAATCAATCGTAACCCACTGTTAACCAAGTAATGGCATTGATAAAAAACAGAGAAAAAGTGAGAAATTCTCCTTTTTTCTCTGTTTTAAACACGCCGATCAAAATCCTTTGCTACTATTATTTTGCGAAATAATTTCTTAGCTCACCACTATTCTCAGCATAGTTCCAACGAATCTGGTCGCTTTTGCCATCTCCATTGATGTCTGCAAAAAAGAAATCTGTGTCTGCACTTTGCGAAGTACCTCTTAAGGAATAGTATGGCCCGGCAAATGTATTACTTGTTGTTGCGTAGTAAATTTTGAGCTTGCCTAAATAATTACCTGCGTTCCAGTATATTTTATCTGCTTTTCCATCGCCGTTTATATCTGTAAAATAGAAACCTGTTGCCGCCGATGCACTTGAAGCACCCGAGTCGGTAAACGAGGTTGATGCAGTAAACGTTCCATCGCCATCTGAAAGAAAAACGGAAGGCTTACCGGAGTTCAAAGTCGGTTGCCACAGAATTTTGTCTGCTTTGCCGTCACCGTTTACATCAGCATAATAAAATATAGAACCTGCGGTTGTACTTGCCCCCTCAGCACCAGAAACCACAGTACCGCTGAAATTGCCGCCTGATGTAGCCAGGTAAACACGGGTATGACCCGAATCAAACGTTCCGTTCCAATAGATCTTATCAGCTTTACCATCGCCGTTCACATCGGCAAAATTATAAATAGTGGTAGTGCCAGCGCTGGTGCCTTCGGGGTTATCAATTACCGTTGAACTGAAATTACCATTGCTTGTTGCTAAGTAAACGCGGGTATGCCCGGCGTTTAACGTTGGATCCCAAAGAATTTCATCAGCTTTACCATCTCCGTTCACATCAGCGTAATAATAACGCGTTGTGGTTGCTGTAGATGCGCCGGCCGTATGCACCACCGCAGCTGATGCAAATGTACCATCGCCGTTGGAAAGGAATATTTGCGGGCGGCCACTATCATAAGTAGCGTTCCAGTAAACCTTATCGGCCTTGCCATCACCATTGATGTCAGCAAACCAGAATTTGGTATTGGCATTTACGCTTTTTCCGTTGGCATCGGCATGAGCCCCACCAAAAATACCTGGTACAAAGTTTGCCATAACCGGCCAGTGATCTGACGGCCAAAAACTGTTATAACTCGTTGTGATTACCTTCCAGGAGGTAAAAGACATGCTTCTATCACTCGTCATCCAGTCGATCTTACTATGACCCGTGGCGTCCCAACCATGGAAGGTAAGATCGCCATCTGTATCTCCTAAAGCATCCACGATGTCTAAACCGCTTTTGAGGTTATTAATTTCATCGCTACCTGGCTGGGCATTAAAATCACCAAAAATTATTTCGGGGAGATTTTCGGTATTGTTTTGGTTAACAGCGTTTACCAGGGCCGTTGAGTTTTGCATCCTTACAGACTGTGAATCGAACTGCCAATGACTATTTGCAACAAAATATCTGAGCGAAGTAGTGTTATCTAATATTTTAGCCCAGGTGCCAGTATTGGTAGGCCCCAGCACAACCGTGCCGCTGCTCAGCAGGGTAAATCGGTTAGTTTTATAAAAAATAACTTTAGGCGTACCCATACCGGCCGATTCGTCATAATAAACACCATAACCCAGGGTAGCCATTTGCGGGATAAACCAAGACTCAAACGAGTTATCTGAAAACTCCTGCAGGCCGAAAATATCCGGGTTATTATCCACAATAATTTGGCGGATATTGCCCTGACGTTCGGTTATGGATTGAGGATCGGCTGCGTCGTTGTGCTTTATGTTAAAGGACAACACTCTAATTTCCGGACTTGTTACCGTGGCAGATGCGCTGGCAACCATTGACAGACTACTTTTCTTAACTTTTTCAGTTTCTTCTAGCTGCGATTTTTTACAGCTGGAGAAAAAGAGTAAGCCGCTTAAAAAACACGCTGATACTTTGATCAGACTCTTGTTGTTACTTTTCATGATAGGTGGGTATATTTTTATGAGATTTGGTTTCTTACAAACGGCCATCGAGCGGCCTAATGACTATTTTACCGGAGCATCAAACAAAGGAACGGTGAACTGGCTATCTGCATCAGTTTCGCTTTCTTTAAAATAAGGAGAGAAGGTTTTAACACTTAGCTCATTATTTTTTACCGAAAACTTGTAAAGACGCATTAAACCATGCCCTCCATTTGGCCGGCTCTGATAGTCATTCAGAAATGCTTTGATGGTATGCCCATTAAATGTTTCGGTACGATAGCCTTCGCCATTATCACCAACGTGGCCACATAACATCATAAACAAATTGGGATTGCCTTTTAAGCTTTCGTAAATAGCTTTGCCTTCGGCGTTAAAAGGGGCCTGCGGTGTATTTGACCCGGCAACGGGATTAAAGTGTAGGATAGAATGGCTAACAACGATGGCCTTACGCGATGCATTTTTCTTTAAAATATCGTTAGCCCAACCATACAAGCCTTCCTGGTCTTCGTTGTGCGAATCAAACTCTAGAAATACAACAATGAAATCAACACCGCCGGCAGTAAACAGGTCGTAATGACTATCATTATTATTACCATAGTGACCGCCATAATAAGGGCGACCTTCAAAATGCTTTACTCCGAAATACTGATTATAGCCGTTTGTTGTACCCTTAACCGGATATTGTGAGGGAAACTGATCATGGTTACCTACACTTAAACCATAAGGAATACTCACCGGATTTTCTAAACCGTAAAGGGCGGTTTTAGCCAAATACCATTCAGATCTATTGGTTACCGGATTATCACCGTGCTCGGTGATATCGCCCATGTGAGCTACATAAGCAATATTTTCTTTAACCTGGTGCTTTTGTATCCAGTCAATCTGGGCTTTAAACATATCAAATGTGCCACCTAGTTGCGCTTGAGCCAAATAGTATTGGGTATCGGGTAAAACGGCTATCGAAAAGTCACCGGGCTTAACAACCGCTGCCGGGCCGGGCGTATTGAGAACGGTATCGGTCAATACATTAGCCTTTGCCTGCGTTTGAAGAGTGATTGAAAGCATGCACATAGAAAGTGATGCTAATGCTGCATTTTTAAGTTTTGTCGTCATAGGATCTACCGGGGAAACTGTTTTTAGTTATAAGTCGATAAAGTGCTATAGACGTACTTATAATTAAAGTAATCTTTATGTTAACTATTTGTAAAGCAGCAATTCCGGCAGATCAAATGCCTAAAGTTGACCTATAAAATTACTATTCCCATATTGGCTAATTGTAACAAAGCACTTCTACGCACCTCTACCGCAGGTTGAATACCAAGTATTTCGTGCTCAATATCACAAGTTGCTGTGCCCTCAATTTCTATATACACGCTTAGGCCGCCCATAATTGCTTCACGAGCGGTGGTAGACACGCAGCCATGCGTATAAAACCCTATAATTATAACCTCACTCACATTCAGACTATTTAACCACTCTCCAATATCGCTTCCAGTGAAGGCTCCGTAAACATCCTTTCGAAATTCTTTTTCGTTATTAACTTCCTCCTTTGGGCCCAAGCCTCTAACAAATTCCGCCCCCCAGGTACCAGGCACGAATGCCGGCGATTCTGACGGTTTATTAAAATGCCTCACCCAAGCAATGGGCTTTCCATTCTTTCTAAACTCTTCTACCCTTTGTTTAATAACTTCTATGGTTTTTAGATGATCGGGAACAGGTCTTTTGCCATCTTTTGAGAACTCATTTTGAGCGTCGATAATAATCAGTGCTTTCATAATTTTTGATTTGATACCTTGTGATTTTAGCACAAGGTAAAACCAGCATTATGGGCCAACAACCTGATTCTTGCTGTAAATGAAATGCAACAGCTGCAGCATTACTGTGAGATAATAGCGTTTCTACCCATCTCCCAGGCTATCATAGCCTGTTTACGTACCTTGCCATAACTAAAATTACCTACTTCTCCACTTTTACATATAATACGATGGCAGGGTATCAGGTATGAAATAGGGTTTTTACCGGCTGCGGAAGCTACTGATCTGATACTTTCGGGATAGCCGATTTGTTCTGAGATCTGTTGGTATGACTTTACCGCACCAAACGGAATATTAACGAGAGCCTCCCACACTTTTATTTGGAAATCGGATCCTTGCACTAACAAGGTCAGTTTATCACCATTTATTTTATCGGGCTGAAATATTCTTTTGATGTAAGTTTGGGTTACGTCTGGACGATGCTGTAATGTGGCGAACTGCCACTTTCGGCTAAAATTCAAGTATTCATCTCGAGTATGGTCTTCATCTATAAAATGGATATCACAAACCCCACGTTCTGTAACAGCAATAAAACACATACCAAAAGGTGTAGCGTGATAGCCATAAGAAATCTCGAGATCCCTTCCTGCCGATTTATATTGTTGCGGGCTAACGCCCTCGATGTTCACAAAAAGATCGTATACACGTGACTGACTCGAAAGACCTGCTATATCCACAGCTTCAATTACGTTGGCGGTTTGTTTAATCTGTTGTTTTAAATGATCGAGCGTAAGGTATTGTAGAAATTTTTTAGGCGTTATGCCAACCCAATCAACAAAAAGCCTTTGAAAATGAAAGGGGCTTAGGTTTACCTTTTCGGCTATCTCATCTAAATCTGGTTGCGATTTAAAGCTATTAGCAAGGTAATTTACAGCCTTTTCTATCCGGTAGTAATTTATAGTAAGATCCTTGGCCATTGTATTTAAAATTAAAACTTAATAAGGATAATCAACGATTACATAATGCAGCGGTGGTGTCGTTATGAAGCACGTCTCTTATAAAGAAGCTATTTATAAGTTCCGCTATTTCAACTGTATCATCTTCTGTTGCAGCCCAATGACCTCCGTTTAACAGATGAACTTCTGCTTTGGGAACATCTTTAAGATAAGCCAGCGCTCCTGGGACAGTAAAATAAGTATCGTTCTTGCCCCAGGTAATTAACACAGGTGGCTGGTATTTTTTCAGGTATGCGTGCCACTTTGAATAACTCTTTACATTGTTAGCATAGTCAAACCAAAGCTGCATAAATAGCTCCAGGCGCCCTGGTTTCAACATTATTTCGGCATCCATATTACGACGGTCGGGGTTTACATTCGATTTGAGCTTCCTTTGTTCGGGCGAAATCAAGCTGGCTTTGCGGTAATAATCGATCCAGCCTCTTTCGTATTGCGTGTTTTTATCGCGCCAATATTTTTGTAGTTCACCATCAGGATTCTGTGCTTCAGGAAAACCTTCTATATAGGCATTACCATTTTGGATAATCAGTGCACTTATTCGTTCTGGGTGCTTAATTGCCAGCCTGAAACCTACAGGGGCACCATAATCCTGCATATATAAACTGTATCGGTGAATATTCAGGTAGTTCAATAAATCGTCGATAGTATTACTTATGTTATCAAAAGTAAATGCATATCCGGTTGTTGGAGGCGCATCAGAATAGCCATGCGCAGGATAATCTGGGGCAATTAAAAAGTATTCTTTTTTTAACAACTCCATTAAACCCTGGTACATTATCGACGAACTTGGAAAGCCATGAAGCAAAACAATTACCGGTTTATGAGGATCACCGGCTGTTCTGTAAAAGATATTTATACCGTTAACATTTTGCCAACGATAAGAGAAGCCGTCGCTTTGGGCGTGGGATACGGAGAAGAAAAACAGCAGAGACAAAAAAATGAGACTTGGTTTTTTGATCATGATTTAATGTTTGAGAGACACAAAATTTCCATTAGAATTAGGATTTCGCAACCTGATTCTTGCTCAATTACTAAATCATGCATAAAAAAATCCCCCAGTCCTTACATTCAGGATTGGGGGATCACTATTAGATCATTTTAATATCAGACCAAGTCGAACCTGTCCAGGTTCGTTATTTTAGTCCATACAGATACGAAATCATTTACAAATTTATCTTGTGCGTCAGCGCTTCCGTAAACTTCGGCTATAGCTCTCAGTTCAGAATTAGAACCGAATACCAGATCTGCGCGGGTGGCAGTCCATTTAACCTCTCCTGTGCCGCGGGCACTACCTTCATAAAGTTCGTTGCTTTCTCCTACGACTTTCCATTCGGTACCCATATCCAGCAAATTAGCAAAAAAGTCGTTGCTTAACTGGCCCGGGCGCGACGTAAATACGCCATGGTTCGAACCGTCGAAATTGATATTCAGCACTTTTAAGCCGCCCATTAATACGGTTAACTCCGGTGCGGTAAGGGTAAGTAAGTGAGCCTTATCAATCAGTAATTGTTCCGTGGCTACAGAGCCTTTAGATTTACGATAATTGCGGAAGCCGTCGGCAGCAGGTTCCAGGTAACCGAATGATTCTACATCCGTTTGCTCTTGCGAAGCGTCCATGCGGCCCGGTGTAAACGGTATAGTAACGGCGTGGCCCGCATCGCCGGCAGCTTTTTCAACGCCAGCATTACCCGCCAATACAATAAGGTCAGCTAATGACACTTTTTTTCCGCCAGCGTTGAAATCATTTTGAATACTCTCCAATACACCCAATACTTTTTGCAGTTGCGTTGGGTTATTTACTTGCCAATATCTTTGTGGCGCCAGTCGAATGCGGGCACCATTAGCACCACCGCGTTTATCAGATCCACGAAAAGTTGAAGCCGAAGCCCATGCGGTAGACACCAGTTCAGAAACACTTAAACCCGAGGCAAGTATTTTTGATTTCAGAGCGGCAACATCGCTCTCTCCTACCAATGCATGGTCAACTGTCGGGATAATATCTTGCCACAGCAGTTCTTCAGCCGGTACATCGGTCCCCAGATAACAGGCGCGCGGCCCCATATCGCGATGGGTTAATTTAAACCAAGCGCGCGCAAAGGCATCTGAAAATGCGTCAAAATCTTCCAGGAAGCGTCTTGATATTTTCTCATATTCCGGATCGAACCTTAATGCTAAATCTGTAGTAAGCATGGTTGGAAGATGCTTCTTTTCGCTATCGTAAGCATCCGGGATAATCGCTTCGGCATTTTTAGCCACCCATTGATGCGCACCCGCAGGGCTCTTGGTTAATTCCCATTCAAAGCCGAACAGGTTTTCAAAAAAGTTATTACTCCATTGGGTTGGCGTTTTGGTCCATATTACTTCTAAACCGCTGGTAATGGTATCAGCACCAACTCCGGTACCATAGCCATTTTTCCAGCCAAAGCCCTGTAATTCCATATCAACAGCTTCCGGTTCTTTTCCCACGTTATCAGCAGAGGCTGCACCATGAGTTTTGCCAAAGCTGTGGCCACCGGCTATCAGCGCAACTGTTTCTTCATCGTCCATTGCCATACGTCCAAAAGTATCACGGATATCTTTAGCAGCCATCACCGGGTCGGGATTACCGTCCGGGCCTTCTGGATTTACATATATTAAACCCATTTGCACAGCAGCAAGCGGTTTATGCAGGTTGCGACTATGTATATCGCCATCAGCATCGTCATCAGCCACCAACACACCATGACCTTCAACTACACCTGGCGAACCGTGCGCATAACGTATATCGCCGCCGAGCCAGGTAGTTTCAGAACCCCAATAAACAGATTCGTCGGCCTCCCATACATCTTCACGGCCTCCCGCAAAGCCAAATGTTTTAAAACCCATCGACTCGAGCGCTATATTACCGGTGAGGATCATCAAATCGGCCCATGATATCTTGTGACCATATTTTTGCTTAATTGGCCAAAGCAACCTACGAGCCTTATCTAAACTCACATTATCCGGCCAGCTATTTAAAGGGGCAAATCGTTGTAAACCAGCGCCGCCACCACCACGGCCATCAGTAACACGGTAAGTGCCTGCGCTGTGCCATGCCATACGTATAAACAAACCACCATAGTGGCCAAAATCTGCCGGCCACCAATCCTGCGAATCGGTCATTAACGCATGCAGATCGCTCTTAACCGCTTCCAGATCGAGCGTTTTAAATGCTTCGGCGTAATTAAAATCTTTATCCATTGGGTTTGATAAAGAAGAGTTCTGGCGCAGAATATTGAGTTTAAGTTGATTTGGCCACCAATCCGTATTTCGGGTGCCACCTCCACTAACATTTTGTTTCATGCTACCGTTGAGAAACGGGCATTTGTCGATGTCATTTGAGTCCTTTTCCATTTTTATAGGTTTGATTTGATTAAACGTATATCAGTACTTTCTGATTTGTGTTTTATAAAATTAAGAGATTGGATAAAGCAATCACAATCATTTAATTCTATAGCCAATAGTCAAAACTTATGGCCACCCAGCTTTTGAATTAAAGATGCAGTTTGAATATTAATTAGGTAAGGAGTTAATGTGAAGATAAGGATAGCAAATAAAAATTCAATAAAAAGCAGGTAGCTTTTAATACTTTATAATTGTCGTTCGACACCTTTCTTACAAGAAATAAATTGCGTTAAATTTGTTTTTTTTGATGATGAAAAAAACATTGTTTAAACTACAATTGCTTTTTTTTATATCATGTGCGCTACTTGTATCGTGCAAAGGAAAAACTTCGGCTCCTTCTAAAGAAGCCATTGCCCAAATTGGGCTTAAAAGAGGTAAACTTGTTTTATGTGGTGTACCCGAAAAACATTTTGGCTCTGTTGATTTTGAGATATCTGGTGAAGGAAAGATAAAGGAAGATTTTAATCTCGCGGTGGCTCTGCTGCATTCATTTGAATATGATGAAGCCGAAAAAGCCTTCGCTAAAATTATTGACGAAAACCCGGACTGCGCTATGGCCTATTGGGGTGTAGCTATGTGCAATTATCACCCGCTCTGGACTCCTCCTACTGGATTTGAACTTGAGAAAGGTGCCAGAGCCGCGGCGATAGCACGATCTATTACACAAAAATCAATACGAGAGACGGAGTATATTGATGCCATTTCCAGCTTTTATACAGATTGGGACAAAGTAGATCATCATACGCGAAGTGTTAATTTTGAACATGGTATGGAAAAAGTACACAGGGATAATCCAGGTGATAAAGAAGCCGCGATATTTTATGCGTTAGCCCTTGATGCGGCCGCCGATCCTACCGATAAAACTTTTAGGAATCAGAAAAAAGCTGCCTCTATTCTATTTGCGCTATATCCTGGTGAACCTAATCACCCCGGTGTAGCACACTATATTATTCACACCTATGACTATCCCGGGCTGGCAACCTTGGCTTTACCTATGGCCAGAAGATATGCCTCCATCGCTCCTTCTTCTGCACACGCACTTCATATGCCCTCACACATTTTTACCCGACTAGGCCTTTGGGACGAATCCATTAATTCAAATCTTGCCTCCATATCATCAGCTCAATGCTATGCGCCCGCTGCCGGTATTAAAGGCCATTGGGATGAAGAACTGCACGGCATGGATTATTTGGTTTATGCTTATCTGCAAAAAGGAGAAAACAAACTCGCAAAAGCACAGTGGGACTATCTTAACAACATTACGGACGTATATCCTGTCAATTTTAAAGTTGCTTATGCATTTGCTGCTATTCCTTCGCGCTATGTACTCGAAAATAAGCTTTGGGCCGAAGCAGCTAAACTAGAATTGAAACCGAAAAAAATTCCATGGAGAAACTTTCCCTGGCAGGCAGCTATTGTCCATTTCACACGCTTAATGGGGAATGTGCATTTAAATAATCTAGATTCCGCAAAAGTTGAGTTAGCAAAACTGAACGTGCTTTGTGACACTCTCGTCAAACAAAAAGACACTTATAAAGCCAACCAGGTAAAAATACAAATTACAGCGTCGGAGGCCTGGATAGCCTTTTATAAAAGAAATAACGACGAAGCATTAAGGTTGATGAATCTTGCTGCTAATATGGAAGACCAGACCGAAAAACACCCTGTTACACCTTGCGAAGTGATCCCGGCCCGAGAATTATTGGGCGACATGTTGTTGCAAATGAACAAACCAGAACAGGCCCTGCAAGCATACGAAGCCGATTTAAAAACACACCCCAATCGACTTAATGGAACAAAAGGTGCCGCTTTGGCAGCAGAGCGTAGTGGCGAAATTAAAAAAACTGATTACTATCATCTCCAACTATTAAACCTTGCAAGTGGCGGCTCTGGCAGACCAGAGTTGGCGGCTATAAGACAGCCTTATTAATCAAATAGTCAGAATTTATAAGGGCATAATCTATACATTTGGTTTTAAATACCACTCCGTTGGTCAGTACAACGTAGAAAAACCTGCATCTGTTTAAACAACCTATGAATAGATTTCTCTATAAAAAAGCTTCCATAGTTACCGTCATGCTAATCGGGGTAATTATGGCAATAACCTCCATGCCGATACCATGCTTGGCTCAAAAAGATCTGGTGTACAATCAAGAGTTAAATCGGCTAAAGGCTAGCGCTGCAAATCAATTCTCTGCTCAAATAGATGAGTTTAACGCTTATCCCAACCGGCCTGCTTCCGACGGTCCATTTAACGCTAACAATAACAAAGCGTTTCTGCTGACCAACGCCCCATTATTCTCGAGTTCTGATAGCATGATTACCAAAGTATACAACTACCGTTGGTGGATGATCAGCAAACACCTTAAAGAATACTTTGACCCTACCGATAATCGCAACTATTGGGTAGTAACCGAATTTTTTGGCGTAAAACCCTGGGCGTCGCTAAGCGGAGCCATTACCTGCCCGGCGGGGCAGCAGTTTTATGATGTGCGTTGGTTACGTGATGATAAGTACTTAAAATCATATGCCGAATATTTTATGAGCGGCTCCGCATCTAGATTGAACCAAAGGGAGAATGGAAACTTCCTGACCTATCTGAGTCGGCCAGAAAGTCACCATTTCTCTAGTTGGATGGTAAACGGCATTGAAGCTTTTTTAAAAATTCACCCCAACAATAACTGGCTGCACACCATGCTGCCATATATGGAAAAGCATCAGCAGGTATGGGATAGCTTGTTTACGGTAAAAAATCCGGGCTCAAAAACGGATGGGATGTATAAGATACTGGATTTGTATGATGGTATGGAATTCAGTCTTTCTGCCGTATTAGGGCTCATTCACAGCGATGGTGCTTACAGTCTTTATACCAAAGATGACTGGAGGAATTACTATTTAGGCTGGGAAACTACAGGCAATGCCGAAAAATCTGAGCAAGCTAAAATGTATCCAAAAGCTTTCCGTAAGGGCTATCCTGATTTCTATTTGGTGAGGCCTTCAATCAATAGTTATGCTTATGGTAATCTACAGTCGCTAGCCAACTTGTATCAATTAGACGAAACGGACGATAAGTCACATCACAAGCCGGGCAAAGCCGCCTATTATTCAGCCAGGGCATCGAACCTTCAGAATAAAGTTTTAAAATTACTTTGGAACAAGGACGACCAATTCTTCAACACCTACAGCGCCGGCGACAATGAGTTTGGGGCCCGCGATTACGAAGCAAGAGTACGAGAATCTGTTGGTTTTACGCCATGGTATTTCAATATGATTCCGGCTGGGGAATATAAAAATTATAGCAAAGGCTGGGAGATGTTCTCATCTCGGAAAGGCTTTTTCAATACTGCCGGCATGACTACAGCCGAACAGCAGCATCCTTACTACAACGAGCAAGCTTACGCCTGGAACGGACGCGGCTGGCCTTTTGAAAATTCGGTAGTTTATAAAGGATACGCCAATTACCTGCGTAATTATAAAAAAGGTGGCACTTCCAATGAAAAGGAACTATTATACGGCTATATTGAAAAGCTGGCCCGTATGCACGGCAATAAAGAATTGAACATTGGCGAATGGTATATTCCAAGTAATGGAAAAACATTTGGTGGCGAATCGGATTATTTCCATTCTACCTTCCCCGATATTATTATCGAAGACCTTTTAGGATTTAAAGCGACCCATGAAAACAAGTTTTCTGTTATGCCACTGCTACCCGACGACAAATGGGATTATTTTTATTTAGGCAATATCCGTTACCACAATCACGATATTGACATTATCTGGAAAAAAGACTGGAACACGCAACAGCCTGGCAACCAAAGTAAATTATGTGTTTGGGTGGACCAAAAACTCGTAGCATCGGGTCCATCGCTAAGTGAAGAGCTTATAGTGAATTTACCCTAATGGCCGGGGCTTGCTTTTGTTATTTACTATATTGTAAGAGCTGTTGCGATTATGCCCATTTATGAAACTTCTCAATCGATTGCGTAAATAATTATCTGATTTCGAGACTGTAAAAGATTTCTTCGTATTAAATTGGGACAACACTCCAATTTATTACAGTCAATAATCAAATATGACAGCCTTTAAAACTCTTGGACAATTTATAATAGAACGGCAAAAGGATTTCCCTTATGCTAAGGGGGAACTTTCGCGACTGTTGCAAGACCTGAGCATAGCCGCCAAAATTGTTAACCGGGAAATAAATAAAGCGGGCTTGGTTGATATTCTTGGAGATGCCGGCTCTTCAAACATTCAGGGCGAATCTCAGAAGAAACTAGATATTTACGCGAATGAGCAATTCATTGCTGCTCTAAAAAGCGGTGGCGAATGTTGCATTGTTGTTTCGGAAGAGAACGACGAGTATGTAGTAATTGATTCGGACGTTTCTACAGATGCAAGTTATATTGTGGCGATAGACCCATTAGACGGTTCGTCTAACATCGATGTAAACGTTGGCGTGGGAACTATTTTCTCCATCTATCGAAGGAAATCGGCAATTGGCGCAAATTCTACAGACGAGGATGTATTACAAATAGGAACAGAGCAGGTTGCGGCAGGTTACATCATATATGGCTCGTCGACCATGTTGGTTTACACTACAGGTAAAGGTGTTAATGGATTTACACTCGACCCATCAATAGGGGAGTTTTGCCTTTCACACCCCAATATGACTGTTCCTGAGTCAGGCACTATATATTCGATAAATGAAGGTAATTATATCCATTTCCCCGACGGCGTGAAGAAATATATAAAATATTGCCAGGTAGAAGATGCTGATACCAACAGGCCTTATACTTCAAGGTATACCGGTTCGATGGTTGCCGACATCCATCGGACATTAATAAAGGGCGGTATTTTTATTTATCCTCCAACAACAGGCGCAAAAAAGGGTAAACTGAGGCTCATTTACGAATGTAACCCAATGTCTTTTATTATTGAACAAGCTGGAGGAAAAGCTTCGGACGGATACAAACGGATTATGGAGATTGAGGTTAAACAACTCCATCAACGTTCGTCGATATTTATCGGATCAAAAGACATGGTTAATTTGGCCGAGCAGTTTATGTTATCTTTTTCGCCCAAAAAGTTCGTTACATCTTTTGAAGGAGAAAACAAGATTCAATAGATGTGTTAATCTAACCCCGTTTGATTGATAGAAATCTTATCATTTGTGTTTGCACCGGCGTTACACTTAAGTTCGGCCCGATATTGCTTAACGTGTTTCTTAAAAGTAGATTCAACATTCACTGAAGAACTATCACCCGAGTATTCTTGCTTATAGTAGGATGCAAGCTTTTCATTTATTAACTCATCGCCCTTGCTTTTGGCGTCGTTTTGTATTGATGCCGATTTATTGGTAACAGGAAATCGATCCCACCAGAAATACATATTTTTTAACAATACAGGAAAGCTAGTTGATGATCTGTTGAATTTGCCAAACCAGTAATTTTCGCCCGACAAATAGATTTGACGCTTTTTCATCAGCCACTTCACCAGCTTTATTATCATTTTGATAATAAAATAAAGAACGCAGATTCCTGCCAAGGTGTACAACGCGAAATAGTACCACGGTATGCCATATACAAGCCACGGGCCATGCTTAACAGCTATTGTAGGTTGTACAGGTTGCTTGGTAGCCAAACTATCTTTTAATGTTTTTAAAATCCCCAAATTAGGGTTAGGCCCTACATGAATGCGCACTGCCGGTGTATTTCGCTTATAGATCTTGCCATTAACAGGATTAAACCATTCGATACTAGAGGCAGGCAATACAAAGTTACCTTCCTTCTCCAGGAGATAGGTAGCGGTTTGTGTACGGGTTCCATTGGCATCATAGTCGTCGCGGGTATCTGCCAGAGAAACTGAACCGGGATAAACACCAGCCCAATCTAAACTATCGGCCTTTAGTTCGGGAATAAATTGCGGCAAGGTTCCGCGGGCATTAATAGTAATGGTGCTGTTAATTACATCGCCAACTTTTAATTTATTCAGCGGTTTATTCCATTTTTTGCTAATGGCAACATCTTTGGCCACAAACCAATTATCACCCGAAAAATTTTGAGGAACAGGTTTTACGATATAGGGCACCGGACTCGTTTTAACAGTAACCTTTTTCGCAACCGACTCATTGAGGGGCGGCGTTGTAGCCACAATACTTATTGCCGGCAGCATAAACCGACCGGGTTTGTATGGAAATACGATGTAGTAAAATTGTAACCCCGCATACTGCTTTCCATTAATCGTAAACATGCCGGGCATAGTCCTGTCAAAAGGGATTATAAACGCATTCGGAATTTGCAGATTCTCAAAGTCTAAAGGAGCCGTATACCAGGTAGCCGTTAATACGGTTATAGTTACTTTAAATGGTTGCTGTGCATATACCGAATTACGATCTAACTGTATTTGCGCAAAGCAGCTAACCTGGGCTTTCGCAGTCAGCAAAGTTCCCATCAGAAAGATCAAAAAAAGCATCTTCTTTACCATGGCGTTTTGCTTTTTTTAACGTTCCGGTCATAAAGTTTTTCCTGCAATAAAAACCTTCTGTGCAGAAATTCCCCCGGATCTGCGGCTGCTCTTCTGAATAAAATATTGCTGGCTATCTGTCCACTCTTATCGGGATTAGTTCCTTTTTCAAACTTTTTTGCTTCTCGAGCTCCATGAATATTGCTTAGGGCCTTATCCGTAGCACGATCGCCGGTCTTAGGCAAGTTCTTCACCCGGGTATCCGCGCTGAGTTTTTCGTCGTCTGTTTGAGGTTTATGTTCTTTAAGTGGATTATTCTTATCCTTCTGCTTTGATGCAATTTGTTTATCTCCAAACTTATTGGTAATAGACTGATGCTCGTATTGCATAACCGAATCAGCCCGGTGTTTAATAGCTTTCGCAGCCTGAATACTTTGATCAACTTGCCCTTTCAATGATGGATCAAGTGTGATGGCATTTTTAAAGGCATCTTCCGCAGCATCAAATCTGCCTAGTTTGGTTAGCGCCAGTCCACGATTATAATTACCGGCAGCAGACGAATCCAGCGCAAACAAGTCAGCTGCAGCCTCGTAATTACCGGCTTTGTAATAAGCTACTGCTTTATGCTTATCATCCTCAAATCGCTCTGCTGCTTCGGCATATTTGCCGTTGTTCTGTAATAACTGACCCTGGTAATCTTTGGTATACCACCAATCGGGATTTTTGGATTTAAGGCCGCAGGAGGATAGGCTTAACATCGCAAATATTAAAATGCACCATTGTATGGTCCACCCTCTCCTGAATGAGAATGCGGTAATAGCCAATGCAGGAATAAGCAATAAATAGCCCATATCATCCCACTCTTTAGCATCTTTTTTCTTTTCAGACTGGAAATATAGCTTCTTACTAACCCTAGCGGCAATGCCCTTTACATCTGAGTTATCCAACGTTAAATTGGTAATGGTGATCTTGGTATCCTGCGACAGGTTCTGCAGCACGGCAGGATCTTGTTTCGAGATCACTCGAGGATAGCCGGGTATTACAGCACCGTTTGGTGTCGAAACCAATAAAATTTCTAAATGGTGAATTGATTTATTAACCCAATTACTTAGCAACGTTGCATCGCTATTATCTATAGCATCGGTCATTAATAGTACTGTGCTTGGCGCAGTTACATGCTTCATCATCGTATCAACTTGCTGCAGCAATACAGGTATATTACTGCCCTGAACTGGCATAATTTTGTTAGATAAGCTTTGCGATTGAAACTTAATAATCTTATAGTCGCTCGTAAATGGTAATACCGGATGCGCAGTACCGGCAAACGCAACCAAACCTGCCCGGGCACGCGGATTGGCATCCAGAAAGTCAATAACCTTAAATTTTGCCCTTGCTATGCGGTCGGGGTTAATGTCTTTAGCCATCATCGACCGCGATAAGTCTAGGGCTATTAATACCACGGCTTGTATTTTTTGTCCGGGTATTTCTTTCTTTTTCCAGGTGGGTCCGGCAAGGCCAATAATCATACAGCTTGCGCCGATAATAAACAGTAACATCGGCAGTATCATAGTCCAGTAGCTACCGCTGCTAAACATATATTGTCGCAAAGGTTCGGCCACCATAGTTTTCCATTTTTTGCGTTCTTTGTTGCTGATAATTAGAAGCAGTATAATAACAGCCAATGGCGCAAACAAATAAAGCGCACGGTGCCGCAAGAAGTGAAACTCCTCCCAGTTAATGTGTGTGATGATATCTTTAAGCTCGTGCCAGTACATATCCGTTAACTGCTTGGTCTGAATAAATTGATTATCGCGTTAATAAATGGTGCCACCAAAGCCAATAGAACCGCCACTGCTAAAGGATAATAATACAGGAGCACCACAGGCTTGTAAACATCTTCATCGTACACCACGGGTTGCAGCTTATCTAATACAGCATAGACGTTTTTTAACTGCCCGGAATTCATTGCATTGAAATATTGGCCATCGGTTGTGTTGGCTATATCTTTCAGTGTTTTCTCATCCAAATCATAGCCTCCGCTACCTCTCGCCTGACCTATCCCTATGGTATAAATCTTTATCGAATCGCGTTTTGCCGCCTGAGCAGCATCAAGGGGCGAAATGTCCTGTCCCCCGTCTATACCATCTGTAAGCAGCAGCATTATTTTTTGCTTAATGGTGTCCTGCTTAAAGACTTTAATACCGTAGGCTATAGCACTGCCAATACTGGTCATTTGGCCGGCCATACCCACCTCCGTTTGATCCATTAACCAGCTTACGGTTTCGAGGTCTGTTGTAAACGGCGACTGCAGATAGGCATTGGTGCCAAACATTACCAACCCCACCTGATCGCTTTTACGGTCTTTCACAAAACCTTTCATAATAGATTTTATCGCGCCCCAACGCGTCAATCTACGGCCACCTACATGCCAGTCGGTAGTGGCCATGCTTAGCGAAATATCCGTTACGATTAAAAAGCTCCGTACAGTTTTAGTTTTCTTAGCTGGTTTACCCACGTATCGTGGCGACGAAGCTGCTGCCAACAATGACAACCAGCAGCCAGCCAGTGCCACCCAAGTCAATAAGTTCTTACTACTTATCCATGCCCGCCTTTTAGGGCGTTGGCTAGATACCGCCGCTGCTCTTTTAAAAAACGGCGCTATAAGTCCAGTCCTTTTTTTATGTAGAGGCGGCAGGATGACGTACACAACTAATGGTAATGCAGCCAGCCAAAAGACCCATTTATATGCAATTTCAAACTGCATGGATGTGCCTTTTATGTTTCCTGATCCAACGCCTTACTTTGTTGGTAAAGGCCTGGGCGTCATCGGCTGAAACCGACTGCCCCGATTGATATATAGTTTCGTTAATCAAAACCTCATCCTTGCTGTCAAAAGATTTTTCGTGCCAAGTGGTATTGATAAAACCTATCCACTCCCCGTCTCTTAAGCCAGATACCCGTTGCCTGCCGTAGCGGCTCATGGCAATGCGTTTAACCAACATATTGGCATCGTAAACCAATAGTTCGAAAGCATTTACCTCGGTATACTTTTTTTCTGTAGAAGCCAACAGTAGCAGCGCATGCTTGCGGTAGCGGTTTAATTGATAATATTTGATTAATAGCAGTATTAGCCCAGCCAACAATATCAATAATAAAGCACCCAGTACGTACCATCCTGGTGTATTAAAAGTGAAGGGAACTGGTTGGGGTTCTATTAATTTTCCAATCTGCTCATCCATAAATCTTAACTGTTATAGGGCTAAGCCTGGTTATTTCCTTATTATTTTACCCATCGCATGCATAATCTGGTCTTCGATGGCTTCTTCGGTGTTAAAAAACACGACGGGAATGTCATACGGACGAAACTCTTCGCGCAGGTTATGCTGCATCTCGGTGAAGCTATCTATGTATTGTTTGCCCCAGTTACGTTTGCTGTTTCGCCAATTGGCTTGGCGTTTCCCATCGCTCAAGATTAGTGTCCCCTCGGGCAATTCCTGATCAAGCCTGTCGTAAATGTGTACCAGCATTACATCATTATGCTGACTTAGATTCCGCAGATAACGACGAGTTTGATCATCTATGTTTGAAAAATCACTGATCACAATTACCACATAGTCATGCGTGATAGCTGCCTGCGTTTTTTGCAACATGCTATTTAACACTTCTGTATTGGATTCAACTACCTTGCGTAAAGGCAGAGTTTGATTTCGATTTACGATGCATTGTAAAAAGTACTGAACCTGTGCCTTGCTTCGCTTAGGCATCATAAAATCCATACCTGCTTCGTTAAAAACTATGCCGCCTACTCTATCACCACGTTTTATGGTATAAAATGCGCTGATGGCCGAAACATGTGCTACAGACACGGCTTTAACAAAGCGTTGCGAACCAAAAAACATACTACTGCTTTGATCGGCCACGATGAAAGTTGGGCGTTCTTTTTCTTCGTTAAATACCTTAGAGTAGGTTTCGCCGGTGCGGGCGGTTACCCGCCAGTCTATGTTACGGATATCATCCCCGGCTACGTACTGCCGCACTTCTTCAAAATCAAGCCCACGGCCACGCAATTTGGAAGCATGTCGACCGGCCAGCACGGAGTAGATAGGGTGCTTGGGAAGTATATTACCAGATTGAACCAAAAATTCAAAACGCATCAAATCCTTTAAAGTAGTTACTACTTCGGGTGGGTATGACGGTGTTTTGTGTTTTCCGAATCCAAACATGGTGTTCCATTATTTTATGCTACGGCAACGCTTTTAAGTAATTCGTCAATTACAGCATCGGCGGTAATACCCTCGGCATTGGCTTCATAGCTGAGTATGATGCGATGACGCAAAACATCGTGAATAATAAAGCGTACATCATCAGGGGTTATATAGTCGCGGCCGTCGAGCCAGGCAGCCGCGCGGGCACAGCGGTCAATACTGATACTACCGCGCGGACTGGCTCCATAATTCAACCATCGTTGTAAATCTTTGCTAAACTTGTCGGGATAGCGGGTGGCACTAATCAAATCGACAATATATTTTTCGGCGGGTTCTTTTACCTGCACCTTGTTAATTTCGGTACGAGCATCAAATATGGCCTGTGTAGGTATAATTTTCTTCTCTTTCTTTTCTTCAGCTGCTTCCGAACGTACCAAACGTATAATTTGCAATTCATCATCATTACCGGGATAAGTGATCAAAACCTTCATAATAAAGCGGTCTAACTGGGCTTCGGGTAAGGGATAGGTTCCCTCCTGCTCAATGGGATTCTGGGTAGCCAGCACCATAAACAAGGGATCCATTTTGTAAGTTTTACCAGCTACTGAAACCTGGCGTTCTTCCATAGCTTCTAATAAGGCCGATTGCACTTTGGCGGGTGCCCGGTTTATTTCATCGGCCAAAATCAAATTGCTGAAAATAGGCCCCTGTTGAAAAACAAATTTTTCTTTACCCTCGGGCTGATAAATCTCTGTGCCGGTAATGTCAGACGGTAACAAGTCGGGCGTAAACTGGATGCGGCTTAAATTACAATCGAGATTTTTAGCAAGGCTTTTAACTGCACGGGTTTTTGCCAGCCCTGGTAAACCTTCTAAAAGCACATTGCCATCAGTCAACAAGCCGATTAATATTTTGGTAATTACATCCTCTTGCCCAATTATACTTTCGGCTATCTGGCCTTTAAGTTTCAGAATCTGTTCGAGGCTTGTCATATTTGGTAGAATTAAAAAATTAACCTCAACCACGCATGTTTGGAATACATGGTTGAGGTTAATAAAGTAGTGTAGTTTTAATTTTTAACTTGCGGTGGCGGCAGCGTTTTAATTACATCATCTATAGAGAATGATGCAGGAGCCTGCCGCGGCGGGAACGCGCGGTAAGTGTTTAAATACTTAGCTACTTTTTCCACTGCAGGTAGAATCAGGAAAGCATGTTTTACAGAGAAATCTTCCCATGCCGCGGCATTCGATGGTGCATATTCATATGGATCGCTCAAGAGGTCAATAAACATTGGAGCCCTTAATTTAGTCATTGGGTACCGCCATATTTCCATGCCGTGTGCATCCTGCCTTGAGAACACATATTTGAAACGTTCGTCGCGGTAAGCCACTAGGTCGCCGTCATCATCAAAATAAACAAATTCGTGTCTGGCAGTGGGAGCTTTGCCACTCAAGTAAGGCACTTGATTATAGCCATCCAAATGTACTTTAAAGTTCTTACTTCCTTCCTGGGCTCCCTTAGCTACACTGGCAGGTAAATTTGCGTCGCCGCCAGCTGCAGCTACCAAGGTTGGTAACCAATCTTCGGCAGAGAATAAGCCTGTAAAATTAGTACCTGGTTTAACAACCCCTGGCCAGCGGATTAATGCAGGGACACGGAATGCACCTTCTGTTTGCATATCTTTTTCACCAGCAAAAGGCGAAGCACCTCCATCAGGCCATTGATTTTTCATAGCGCCATTATCGGTGCTGTAAATTACAATGGTGTTATCCTCAATTCCGTTATCTTTTAAAAACTTCAGCAGTTCACCAACCATTTCATCATGTTCGGTCATACCATCCGCCTGTAAACCTAACCCTGTTTTACCCTCTGAAGCTGGCTTAAGGTGAGTATAAACATGCATTCGCGTGCTATTAAACCAGGTAAAGAATGGTTTTCCAGCTTTGATCTGTGTACCCATAAATTTTTCGGCGGCCGCTAAAAACTCTTCATCAACAGTTTCCATACGTTTTTTGGTCAGCGGGCCTGTGTCTTCTATTTTGCCATCTGCAGTAGAATGAATTACGCCACGCGGACCAAATTGCTTTTTAAAAGCAGGATCTTTGGGATAATCCGGATTTTCTGGCTCCTCCTCTGCATTTAAGTGGTATAGGTTACCAAAAAATTCGTCAAAACCGTGAGCTGTTGGCAGGTATTTATCCTGATCGCCGAGGTGGTTTTTACCAAACTGGCCGCACATATAACCTAGAGGCTTTAAAAACTCGGCAATGGTGGGGTCTTCTTTTTGCAACCCTACTGGCGAACCTGGTAGACCAACCTTAGTTAACCCCGTACGGAAAGGGCACTGGCCGGTGATAAACGCTGCACGACCTGCGGTACAACTTTGTTGGCCGTAATATTGCACGAATACACCGCCCTCGGCACCGATACGATCGATGTTAGGTGTCATAAAGCCCATAAGCCCTCGGCTGTATGCACTTATGTTTGATTGCCCGATATCGTCACCAAAGATGACCAATATATTGGGCTTTTTTTGCGCAAGAGCACTACCTGCGAGGGCTAAGGTCAGCAGCCCTGTTAGGGCTGCCTGACGCTTGCCAAAGTTTTTAAAGATTGACATAGGCTATTTATTTATAATTATTTTTCTGCTCCTGCCCCGGAAACCGGCGCATGGGCTTTTAATATCTGGCTGTTTATGGCGTTTATCTCGTCTTCAACACCGTCTACAGAGAAACTAGCCGGTAATTGTGATGGTGGATATTTTTTGAAGGTTTCGAGGAAGCCCACTGCGTGGAAGCCAAGCCACCCTACGAGGTAAGCATTTTTAAAGATCCAGTCGTAATATTGATCCGACACGAGGTCAGCTCTTTCATATGGGTCCATCCGCAGGTTGAATAATTTTGGTACCCTGTAGAGGATAAAAGGATCAGACCATACCCTGAAACCGCCAGGAGCAGATTGTTCGCGGAATACGGCTTTCCAATTTTTATATCGGAAACCAACCAATTGCGCATCATCATTGAAATAAGCAAACTCTTCGCGGAAACTCTTGTCTGTCTTGCCTGTCAAAAAGTCGAGCTGGTTATAGCCGTCCAAATGCACTTTAAATGTTTTACCTCCAATGCTGGTACCAGCTAACAAACGTTCTTTAATGTTGGCATCACCGGCTGCAGCCAATAAAGTTGGGAACCAATCCAATCCTGCAAACATTTCTGTAGTAACGGTGCCCGGTTTAATATGCCCTGGCCAGCGTACAAATGCCGGCACACGATAAGCGCCTTCCCAATTCGAATTTTTCTCACTGCGGAATGGTGTGGTTGCAGCATCTGGCCAGCTAAATTGGTTAGGGCCATTATCTGTTGTGAAAATTACAATGGTATTGTCTGCAATTTTCATCTCATCCAGCGCCTGTAGTATTTTACCTACGTCGCCATCCATTTCTAGCATGCCATCCGCATAATCATTGCCCGGCATGCCGCTTTGGCCCTGCATAGACTGGCGGATATGTGTAAAGGCATGCATACGGGTAAAGTTCATCCAAGTAAAAAATGGCTTACCGCCTTGTACTTGTCTCTTCATGAAATCTATACACGCTGCGGTAGTTTCATCGTCGATGGTTTCCATCCTTTTGGTGGTTAACGGGCCGGTATCTTCTATTTTACCATCAGCTGTACAGTGCAACACGCCACGTGGCGTATTATTTTTGGTAAAAGCGATATCGTCTTTTGGCCAATACGGGCGTTGTGGTTCTTCTTCCGAATCGAGGTGATATAGGTTACCGAAAAACTCATCAAAGCCATGCTTTGTCGGCAAATATTCATCCCTGTCGCCAAGGTGATTTTTACCGAATTGGCCTGTACTATAACCCAATGGTTTTAAAGCCTGTGCGATGGTAACATCCCTTGCCTGCAGGCCAACAGGCGCCCCTGGGATACCTACTTTTGATAAACCAGTACGTTTAGCGCATTGACCAGTAATAAAGGTAGAACGGCCTGCGGTACAGCTATTTTCTGCATAATAATCTGTGAACATCATACCAGAATGAGCTAAGCCATCCAGGTTAGGTGTTTTGTAACCCAATACCCCGAACGAGTAGGCACTGATATTAGTCTGACCAACATCGTCACCAAATATGACCAGGATGTTTGGCTTCTTTTGCTGGGCCAGGCTACTGCCGACCATACCCAATGCAAGTAAACCAGTTAAGGCTACCTGACGCGTAACAAGAGTTTTAAAGATTGACATGGTTATTTGTTTAAGTGAAGTACTATGAGATTGTGGTTAGTGTACAGCCATATTAGGCTAGCTGTTGCACAAAGTAATACCATGAGTGGCGGAAACAGGTATAAACAGGCGCTTAATGCGTTGCAAATTAAAAACTGCAACTTATCGACGCTGTAGGTGAAACAGAACTCAGTGATTTTGCAACGTGTATGCGGCCTGCCCTGGGAACTAGTCAAAATGCAAAAAGCAGGCTTAGGCCTGCTTTTCTGACTATTTTAGAAAGGATTGCGATATAATTATTTGGCGCTGGCCATCGCTGCGCTTTTTGCCGCAGTCTCGATAATGTCTGCAACTTCTTTAGCATGCGAAATAAACACCAGGTGGCTCGATTTAATCTCTGTTACCTTTCCGCCTGTCCGCTTGCCCATCGTACGCTCCAATACCGGAGGTATCGAATGATCGTCGGAGGCTACGATGTACCAGGTTGGTTTGGTTTTCCAGGCAATATCTTTAAACACATACCCAAACGCTGCTGCTGCAACAGGCACTTGTGAATCGCATAAAAAGTCGGCCTGCTCTTTAGGCAAGTCGGCACAGAAACCGGCATGAAATTTAGCTTTATCGTACCACACAAATCCGTTTTCGGGCATACCAATACCAGATACCGGGTCGTGCGGGGCGTTAGCCAATAAGCCTCCGAGCGCTTCACCTGCATCTGGCGCAAAGGCTGCTACATATACCAAACCTGAAACTTTTGAGGAGTTGCCCGCCTCGGTAATAATAGCACCACCGTACGAATGGCCTACCAATATGCACGGGCCATCTATTCGATCCAGCACACGCTGGGTTGCCGCGACATCATCTGGCATACCAGTGTTGGGGTTGCCCACTACGCTAACCGTATAACCATGGCTTTTTAATATCCTGTAAACCGGTTCCCAGCCAGAGCCGTCGGCAAAAGCGCCGTGCACCAATACAATGTTTTTAATTTGTGCTGTTGCCTTGCTGTTGAATAAACCCAACATAACAGCGGCTAAAATAACAACTGTTATTAAAGCTGATCTCGTTTTCATAGTTGTCTTTTCCATGGTTAATTTTTGTGTGTGTGTGTGAATATTGATGATTTGCTTAAAGATGTTTAGATGTCAGAATCAATTAAATTTCTATAGTACTACCAATCTCGGGCAGGTACAGCGTCATCCCAGCCTCGCGAAATGCCTCTAAAGCCTCTTGGTGGTTGATCTTTATGAAGCCGAACGTATCATAATGTACCCCCACAACTTTGTTAACACCCGTAAAGCGGGCAGCTTCGATAGCATCCTCTACTCCCATGGTAAGGCCGTCACCGATAGGTAAAACGGCAAATTCCAGTTTAGCCCATTTAGGTATCAGTTGCATATCGAGAGTTAAGCCGGTGTCTCCGGCGTAATAGAAATTGCCGTCGGCGGTTTTAAATACATAACCACACGCTACGCCAGCGTAGCTACCATCGGGCAAACTGCTGGAGTGTATGGCTGTAACAGACTTCACTGTACCAAAGTCGAAGCTGAATTTGCCACCCGGATTTATAGGGTGCGTATTTTTGATACCGTTTTTGTTGAACCAATCAAAAAGTTCGTAATTACCCAATACCATAGCATTTGTGTTACCGGCAATACGTTCTACATCGGTAATGTGATCATAGTGCCCATGGGATACAAAAATATAGTCGGCTTTCACCGCGTCGACATCAACGGAGCTTGCCAGCTCATTGGGCGAAATAAACGGATCGAACAAAAGATGTTTACCTCCGGCAAATACGGAGAAGCAAGAATGTCCATAATAAGTTAATTTCATACTCTTAACTATTTTGTTGTAAATAAATACGGCAAAGCGGGAGGACGAGCGAACGTCTTATCTCGCCTTAACTCATGGTGAATAAACTCCACCAACCTCATGCCACCACAATATCTATTTGATTATTAGGTAATTACAAGAAAAAGGAAAGAGAATTTATCAATGTTCGCGACGATATTTGGCGAATGATCGAAATACCGTATCCTACGAATAAACGGTGCGTTACGATATTTCAGGCTTTTTCCAAAAAGACCACAAAACCCAAAAAGCCTCCTAACTCATCGTTAAAAGGCTTTTCTTCTGTGATCACATTAGGATTCGAACCTGAGACCTTCCCGATTGAAATCGGGATGCACAATCTGTGTCTAATGAAAAAAGCCACCATTATGGTAGCTTTTTAAGTGATTCCATCAGGATTCGAACCTGAGACCTACTGCTTAGAAGGCAGTTGCTCTATCCAGCTGAGCTATGGAACCATGCAAATATTTTTGCGAGTGCAAATATGAGAAAATTATGCCTTTAAACCAAGTACTAAAATTACATTTCAATCCTTCCAGGATTTAATGCAGGTATAAACTCAACATTATAGTTTATTACAAAGTTATTCTTCAGTACAGAAAATCAAAAACAAACGATATTTATTCAGCTGTAGTCAGAATTAGGTTCAACCGTAAAATGACTAAGCTAACCACAGCTGCAAGAATTAGTCAAACCAACGGAACAAAAGCACATACCGGTTTTAAAAACGCATCCTAATCACCAATTATGAAATAAGACAATTGCCGAATTTCATTACTGATCAAGATCTGAATACTCGCGTTCATCGCACATTAATTCACTAACTGTTAATCAATTAAAGGGCTAAATTTTAGGCTAATTATACAATTTTAACTATTATTGTTTATCATCCAAAACTAATGAAACCATGAGGCGCAAAGTCATATCCATTATCGTTATCATTCTTATACTCACTATTTCCGGTATTGTTTATTATCGCTACTATTTTGTATTTGGCGATGGTACAAAGGCTGGCAGCATGAACTATTTTGTGCACAAAGGCTACATATTTAAAACCTACGAAGGGCGGCTGATACAATCGGGTATTAAGGTTGCGGCTACAAATACTATTCAGTCAAACGAGTTTGTATTTTCTGTGACGGACGAGAAAGTTGCACAAAAACTCAATAGTAACGCGGGTGCGTTTTTAGAGTTACATTATAAAGAATATCTGCACACATTACCTTGGCGCGGTGTTAGCGTATTTGTTGTCGACAGTGTTATTAGCGCAGTACCCGCTACTGCTAAATAAAGATATATTTACCTAATTTATAGACACTTACCATAAATACAGGGAGCAATTACAATTTTACTATTGTCTTCTTTTGTCTTTTCGGGTATATAAGCTATCGAGCCCAACGCCAATGGCAACACCAATAGCTATACCTAAGCCTACACTACGCATGGCGATACCTAATGCAACCCCAATTGCTAAACCCACTCCTAACGAACCGTTTCTTTTGTTCATAACACCTTAAAGATAATAAGTTATGGCAAATAAGCGCATTGTTGGTCTCAAATGAGGTGTAAATTGAGTAAGCTTCAATTATTTTTGATGTTGTGCCAAAAATTGTTGCATATGCACATAAAACTTTTACGAGCAATAAATTAATTATATATTACATTAAAAATCTGATAGTTCCGAATAAAACTATCAGAAACAGCAAAGGGCATTAATTAGCAATGTTGCTTTTTGTTAATGAAATGTTAAGGCTTTTACGTAAAAAAAGTACAAAGTGTTTTTTTTACAATTAGTAAATCATACTTTTAACCGATTTTTAAACAAAGTACATCATGATAATCATCGCTGACGGCGGCTCAACAAAAACAAACTGGTGTTTGGTTACAGAAGACGGTAAAAAAGTTTACTTTAATACTGAAGGTTATAATCCTTATTTTGCAAGTACTGAGTACATCATTAAATCTCTGAATGAGAGTCTACCTACTGATCTTGAAAAAGACAAGATTACTGAGGTTGACTACTACGGAGCAGGTTGCTCGGTCCCTGAAAAGAACAAGATTGTTGAGGATGCCATGAAAGCGGTATTCACTAAAGCAACTATTAACATTGGCCACGATTTATTGGCTGCTGCAAGAGCCTTGCTGGGTAACAATGAAGGCTTTGCTGCTATCTTAGGTACCGGTACCAATAGCTGTATCTATGACGGCAAAAAAATCGCTCATAACATTGATTCCGGAGCCTACATTTTAGGCGACGAGGGCAGCGGTTGCTACATAGGCAAGAAACTACTTATCGATTACTTAAGAGGCTATATGCCGGAGCCTGTGCGCAACTTGTTCTGGGAAACTTACAAGCTTACTCCAGACGAAGTTAACGACCGTGTTTACTCACAGCCATTAGCTAACCGTTTCTGCGCAAGCTTCAGCAAGTTCGTTTATGATAACAATGTACACATCGAGTACTCTCGAAATCTGGTACGCACTTCATTCGAAGACTTTTTCCGTAATCTGGTAGTACACTATCCAGACTACCAGAAATATACTTTTAACTGTATCGGTTCGGTAGGTTATAATTTCAGAAATGTGTTAGAAGAAGTTGTTACCGAACATGGTATGGTAGTGGGTAACATTATCCGCTCTCCTATAGATAGCCTGGTTAAATACCACCTGGAGCTTTCTCCAAGTCAGTTATAATATTCAGATCATATAGATCATAAAAAAGGCGTTAATTATAAATTAACGCCTTTTTTGCTATTACAAACTTTTTATAGCAAGTGTTAAACTTCCACAGTAAGCTCGCTTTGGAATATTTTGGTGTATTTACGTTTATCAAACTTGTAAAGTTTAGCTGCGCGATACGACACGCCCTTTTGCTTCTCGTCAAGTTCTTTCAAAAAGCCATAGCTCAGCATTTTTTTCCGGAAGTTTCGTTTATCCAATTTCTTACTTAGTATAGCTTCGTAAAGCATTTGGAGTTGAGTAAGGGTAAATTTCTCTGGCAATAACTCGAATGCAATCGGCTGATAGCTTAGTCTTCTTCTTATTTTGTTAAAGCCGGTTTTGAAAATTTCGCTGTGATCAAACGCCAGTTTAGGCAACTCGCTAACCGGATGCCAAAATGCTTTTTTGGCGTATTGCGTTACTGGTCTTAGTTCTTTTTGACCGTTAATACGGATCAACGCATAATAAGCAACAGTGATAACCCGGCCTTGTGGGTGGCGGTTTACTTCGCCAAAAGTATGAAATTGCTCCATGTGCAGGTCGCGCAAACCGGTTAACTCGTACAAAATGCGTTCGGCTGCTGTATCAATACTCTCGTTTTGTTCTACAATGTAGCCGGGTAATGCAAGCCAATCCTTAAATGGCTCTTCATTACGTTCTATTAATAAAATCTTCAATTCGCCTGCTTCGAAGCCGAAGATTACGCAGTCGATAGAGAAGACGGAATCAAATTCAGGTAGCTTTACTTCCAAAACTATTTAGGTTTTAAGTGAGGATTTAAATATAGTTGTAATTTTGAAATGGAAAAAAATAAATAAAAATTACATCGTGTTAAATATACACATTATCTTAGGGCGAATTTTCCGGGGTACCTGAAAACATGAGTAAAATAAAAAAAATTGCTGTTCTGACCTCTGGTGGCGATGCCCCAGGTATGAATCCCTGTATCAGAGCGGTTGTACGTACTGCCATTTACCACAAACTCGACGTAGTTGGGGTAAGACAAGGCTATCAGGGTTTGATTGACGACAACATGTATGACATGACGACACGGTCGGTGAGTAATATTCTCGACCTTGGCGGAACCATCTTAAAAACAGCACGTTGCCTTCCTTTCCGTACCGAAGAAGGTATGGAAATTGCTTATCAGAATCTGAAAGCAAGAGGAATTGATGCGCTTGTTGTTATAGGTGGCGACGGTACGTTTACTGGTGCATTGCGTTTCTCAAAAAAATATCCGGACATTGCCGTAATGGGTGTACCTGGTACAATTGATAACGACCTTTGTGGTACTGACTACACCCTAGGTTTTGATACGGCTACCAATACTGTTATCGAAGCACTTGATAAAATACGCGATACTGCCGATGCGCACGACCGTTTATTCTTTATCGAGGTAATGGGCCGCGATTCTGGCTGTATAGCCTTGCGTGCAGGTATATCTTGCGGTGCAGAAGCCATATTGCTGCCCGAAAAAGAAACGGCTATCAGCGAGTTAATTGAAGGCTTAAAAGCAGGCGAGCATAACAAAAAATCATCCAGTATAGTTATTGTTGCCGAAGGTGATAAACATGGTGGCGCCTACGATGTTGCGCAGATGGTTAAACAAGAGGTTAAAAACTACGATGTTAAGGTAACCATTTTGGGTCACTTACAACGTGGTGGCAGCCCAAGTGCTTTCGACCGTATATTGGGTAGCCGACTTGGTTATGCATGCGTAATCGGACTACTTAATGGCGATACGCAAAAAATGGCAGGCCTTAAAGGTAATTCTGTCATGCTTACATCGCTGGAAGAGGCATTAATGGTGCATGAATACAAATTGGAAGAAGATTTGATGCAGATGGTAGAGATATTATCAATCTGAGGTAAGAGCCAATAATGATAGCAGTAGTATATAGCGGATCACATATAGCCGACTGGCGCTTGTCAAATAAGGGTAAAACTATAGCCTCTTTTAAAACAAGCAGTATAAACCCGCAGTTTAACGATGAGAAGCATATACTGCAATTGCTTAATAAGAACATCAATTTAATACACCACGCAGAAGAAGTAAAGCGTGTTTACTTTTTTAGTGCCGGAGCCTTCACCAACGAATTAAAAGATTTAATTCGCAAATCAATGTCGGCTTTTTTTAAGTTTGCAAAAATATCGGTTGAGCATGATATGCTGGCAGCGGCAATTGCCTGCTGTAAAAACACTTCCGGTATTGTTTGCATTTGTGGTAGTGGCTCAAACGCAGCCTGGTACGACGGTAAAAAAGTAAAACCCAACAACTATGGTTTGGGGTATATTTTAGCCGATGAAGGCTCGGCCAACTGGCTCGGAAGGCAATTGATTAAGGCTTTTATGAACGAAACACTGCCTGAAAATTTGAAAAAGAAATTTGAGCATCGGTATGATGCCGACCGTAAAACGATGCTTGAAAAAGTTTACCGTTTGCGTCAGCCTGCCCTATTCCTGAGTTCGTTTACCGATTTCTATACCGAGAACCATACCGACCCATACATCAAAAATAAGATTAAACAGGGCTTTGAATTACTTGTTGACACCTACTTGTTGCCTTTAAAAAACGAATACCCCGATGCACCTGTGCATATTACGGGATCTATAGCAGCAATCTTTCAGCACGAACTATTAGAAATTACCACTGCTGCAGGCATAGAGGTAAGCAGTATTATCAGAGAACCCATCAACAATTTACTAACATACTATTCAAATAAAAATTAAAAAATCATGAAAATAGGAATCAACGGCTTTGGCCGTATCGGCCGTTTAGCATTCAGAGTTGCAATTGAAAGACCTGATATTGAAGTAGTAGGTATTAACGACCTTATTGAGCCAGATTATATGGCTTATATGTTAAAATACGATTCAACTCACGGTAAATTCACTGGCACTGTTGAAGTTGAAGGTGGCCACTTGGTTGTTAATGGCAAAACTATCCGCGTAACTGCAGAAAAAGACCCTGCAAACCTTAAATGGGGTGATGTAGGTGCTGAGGTTGTTATTGAGTCAACCGGCTTATTCTTAACTCAGGAAACTGCTCAAAAACACATCGATGCTGGTGCTAAAAAAGTAGTTATGTCTGCTCCGGCAAAAGATGATACTCCTACTTTCGTAATGGGTGTTAACCACAAATCTTTGAAAGCTGAGCAAACCATCGTTTCTAATGCTTCATGTACTACTAACTGTTTAGCGCCTATCGCTAAAGTATTAAACGATAAATTTGGTATCGAAGAAGGTTTAATGAGCACAATCCACGCTGTTACTGCAACTCAGAAAACAGTTGATGGCCCGTCTGCAAAAGACTGGAGAGGTGGCCGTGGTGCTTACCAAAATATCATCCCTTCATCAACAGGTGCTGCTAAAGCTGTAGGTTTAGTTTTACCTGAATTAAAAGGTAAATTAACTGGTATGAGTTTCCGCGTTCCGGTTGCAGACGTATCTGTAGTTGACTTAACTGTACGTTTAAAAACTCCAGCTACTTACGAGCAAGTTAAAGCTGCTATGAAAGAAGCATCTGAAGGCGAAATGAAAGGCGTTCTTGGTTACACTGAAGATGAAGTTGTATCTGAAGACTTTAAAGGTGATGCTCGTACATCAATCTTTGATGCTAAAGCAGGTATTGCTTTGAATGATAACTTTGTTAAAGTTGTATCTTGGTACGATAACGAGTGGGGTTATTCAAACAAAATCATCGACTTAGTTCAAGAGATCGGTAAACTGTAATTAGTTTCTGCTACATATTCAAAAGCCGTTTCGAATATCGAAGCGGCTTTTGTGTTTTATAAAGATTTATTAATAGCCCTATCTATCAACTCAACTATACCCTCATTTTTAACAATCCACAACCCAAGCCTCTCATCTGTGATGCCACCTTTAAGCTTGTAACTGTGCGCCGGAACTTCATTCTCAAAGGATGTTTCCATAAACTTAAAATTGATATTGGATGTATTTTCTAAATCTCGTGCTACCTCTACAATGTGGGTTGAGATCGCAAAAAAAGTATTCTTTAAGCCGGCAAATGCCGAGATAATTAAAAGCGAAGCATCATAAGCATCTTTTACGTTTGTACCTCTGAACAGCTCGTCAAAAATCACAAACAGCTCTGGTGATTCGTTTAGCTTTTGTGCCACGTGTTTAACCCTTAAAACTTCGCTATAAAAATGACTATGTCCGGTTTGAATATTGTCTGAAAGATTGATAGTTGTGATCAAACCTTTAAATGTACTTGTTTCCATATAAGCAGCCGGAACCGGGAATCCCAGTTGAGACAGGTAAACGGAAACTCCCATGGCTTTTAACAAGGTCGACTTACCAGCCATGTTTGTACCCGTAACGAAACAGATATTTCGGTCAGTATCAAACTCAATATCGTTAATAACCGGCTTATCAATAAAAGGATGAAATAATGCTTCGAAACGAAGCCCTCTTTGCGTTTGAGTATTAATTACCGGTAGCCTGAAGCCTAAAAGTTCTCCTTGTTTACTTACCGATATAAATACATCTAATTGATAAATAATGTCCAGTAAAGTTTTAATACTATCATGTTTCAAATGGCGGAATAAGTAATCGGCTCTGGTAATGTCCGTGCTGGTTAATTTCTGCTTTTGTTGGAGGTACCTTATTATTTCAAAATCTTTATCATCCAAAACCCGAGTAATGGACAGATGGATAGCTTTTAGAGCCATCGGTAAAATATCGATATTGTTAGACGCTGTAAACTTGCTTACGGTATCTAACAATTTCAAAACATTTAACACCCCTTGTTGAATGGTATAATATTCGTGCTCTTTATAAAACCGATTAGCTATCCACTGCAAAATACCTAACATCCTAGGAAAATGTCGCGATCCATTACTTTGCGCTAAGTAAAACTCTGCAAAATCGCAGCTCGTTTTATCAATATTCAGTTCAGTACTGGCATTTTGAAAATAACGAAATGTATCTACCCTATTCTGTATCTCAAATGCATCGGTTAGTGGATTATTGAATATAGATCTGAATTTTTCGCGCCCGCCAATAGTTACGGCCTTGTCGAAAATATTGAAGACAGATTTTTGATTAGAGCCATTGTTGAAAATAGCCAGATCATTAAGTGTTTGATTATCTATCTCAAATCGCATAATATCCTAAATATGAATATTTGCCGGTCCAAAACAGAAATAAACTAAAAATAATTATTTATTGAAGATCAAAGCCAGTTATAATAGTGTCCCGACGACTTTTACGTTTCCTGCTCCTATGTTTGCGAGGCATATGTGTATTTTCATTATTTGTTTGCTTTAACTCCCGTTCGCCCTTTCTAAACTCCCAGGGTGGCGTTGGGTTGGTATCCCGCCATAAACCTAACCTCTGTTGTTGGGCTTGTTGCTGGTAACCGGCAAGCATGGCATTATTTTTAGAATACTGGCTGTACTGCCAGGCGTAGCCATTTTTTACAAGTTCGTAATTTACATTGGTGCCATTTTCTAATATCACCAACGCAATTGTTCGGCCATAGCGGTCGTGCTCGTTACCTTGTAGCTTTACCCCTTTACCGAAGCACAAGTCGGATGTAAACTGTTTGGCAGCCTGGCCAAAAGCCTGGCTCTTTTCGGGGCAATCTATTTCGGCTAATCGAACGGTAACCATCTGATTGTCTTTAGTTAGTACCACAATTGTATCGCCGTCTTTTATCTTCACTACCTTCAGCAGATCGGGCTCTGTTTGAGTACATCCAAATACAAAGCTGATGAGGAGAACTAGTGATAATCTTTTATAAGATTTAAGCTTCTGAAACATTAATATTGGGTTGGCCCCAAATATGCAACAATAAAGAATAATCTGCCTATAGCTACTTGCCTTTCGAAACTAATTCTGGCTGTATTTTCCAGTAATTCTGCATCAGCTCCCCTACCCATTCGGGTTGCTTGATTTGAACGATTTGGCTAAACTCTTTAAAAACAGGTTTTATATCCAACACCGGCGTTCCATCTAGGGCATCGAGCATTTTTACCCATAAGGTGCGGCCTTCGCGCTCTATCAATTCAACACGGCATAACCCTATATGATTAGGCCGGTCTTTTTTGCGTTGTGCAAAAATGCCCACCTTAGGCCAATTCTTATTTCCACGCGGATGGCCTGAGTAAACAATTTTGCTTTGTTCTACCTGGTCAAAATAATAAATGATCTCCAGATGCGAGAAACACTCCAGCCCATCAAAAGCATCATCTGGTAAGTGTGGTAGTAGTGTAATTGCAGAAATGGTATCGCCCCAAAAATCGTCGGTCGGGTAGTCGCGTCGGTTGTTTACAGTAGCAACCGGTTGTAGTAAAATATCCATGATAAAGTGGTAAAAAGTACCTGTTACAATTTAGTTACGAACTATTTTCACTTTTTGTTACAGGGAATTAATTTTATTATAAATTTGAAACGTGGCAACTGCTCTGGCTATTGCCCAACCAATTACATTCCCGATAAATAAAATTTCTATGAGAAAATCGTTACTTCTTACAGCCTCCTGCATACTGATGGCACTGGGATTACGTGCGCAAATTCCGGCTCTGGAGCGCGTAGAACCCATGTCTTGGTGGACAGGCATGAGCAATCCCAACCTGCAATTACTGGTGCATGGCAACAATATTGCAAGCCGCCAGGTGCAGCTTTCTTACCCGGGTGTTAAGCTCGTGGCAGTGCATAAAGTCGAAAATTCTAATTATCTATTCATCGATTTTAAGCTTTTTTCTGCCGCAGTTCCGGGAACGTTCCCGATAAAATTTGTTAAAAAGGGCGAAAAGGATTTAACTTACAACTATACCTTAAAGGTTCGCGACCATAGCGCAAACCGGGCGCAGGGTGTAACTAATAAGGACCTCATTTATCTGCTGATGCCTGACCGATTCTCTAACGGCGATCCAAGCAACGACGTAGTAAAAGGCATGCGCGAAACCGGCCTCCACCGCGACTCGATGTATAGTCGTCATGGTGGCGATATACAAGGTTTAATGAACCACCTCGATTACCTTAAAGACCTGGGCGTAACAACCGTTTGGATGACTCCCGAAATTGAAAACGATGAGCCCCACGCCTCATACCATGGCTATGCTGTTACGGACTATTATAAAATAGACCCTCGCTACGGCACCAACGAACTTTACAAACAATACGTTGAGAAATGCCACGCTATGGGCTTAAAGGTTATTAAAGACCTGGTTCATAACCATATCGGAACAGAGTCGTACCTAATACAGGATATGCCGATGAAAAGCTGGGTACATCAATGGCCGAAATACACCAACTCTAACTTCAGGGATATGGCTGTGATGGATCCGCACGGTTCGGCGCTTGATAAAAAAATAATGCTTGATGGTTGGTTCGATCATCGCATGGCGGACTTGAACGAAGGCAACCCTTACGTGCAAAACTATCTTACCCAAAACCATATCTGGTGGGTGGAGTATGCCGGCATAGATGGTTTCCGTTTAGATACCTATCCTTATAACGATGCTGCGTACATGGCTAAATGGGCGCAGGATGTAAAACGTGAATTCCCTCGCCTGTCCATCTTTGGCGAAACACTGGTATGGAGCGCCGCTAACCAGGCTTTCTTTGTACAGGGCGACAGGGTAAACCGCGGCTTTGACACCCATCTACCAGGCGTTACCGATGGCGTTGTAAAAGATGCCATTATGGAAGCGTTAAACGGTAAAGAAGGCTGGACAGATGGCGTTGCACGCCTCTATGCCGTACTCGCTCAGGACTTTTTATACGAAGACCCTACGAGAAATACCATCTTTCTGGATAATCACGATATGAGTCGTTTCCTTTCGGTTGTTAACGACGATTATAACAAGTACAAATCTGGTATGGCCATGTTGATGACCTTGCGTGGTGTGCCGCAAATGTATTATGGCGATGAAATTCTGATGAAAGGTATTTCGAACCCAGACGGCCTCGTTCGCGCAGATTTTTCAGGCGGATGGAAAGAGGATAAAGACAATAAGTTTACCGCGGCAGGCCGTAGTAAAGAAGAAAACGACGCATTTAACTATGTGCGTACGTTGGCTAATTACCGCAAAAACACACCTGCTTTACAAACCGGTAAGCTAATGCAGTTTATACCGCAAAAGGGTATTTATGTGTATTTTAGATATGACGATGGCAAAACTGTAATGGTGGTTTACAACAGTAACGAAAAAGAAGAAAGCACCACCACCGATTATTTTGCCGAGCGAATTAAGGGCGCTAAAAAAGCCAAAAGCGTAATTACCGGCGAAACTGTTAACCTAGATAAATTAACAATACCCGGCAAATCAACCCTGGTACTAGAGCTTTTGCCATCCACCAAATAATATTACAAAACATGACTGATATCAAAGCTTGCATATTCGACCTCGACGGAGTAATTGTTGACACTGCAGTTTATCATTATAAAGCCTGGAAACGCCTGGCCAACGAACTAGGCTTCGACTTTACAGAAGAACAGAACGAACATCTGAAAGGTGTGAGTCGGGTGCGTTCATTACAACTCATTTTAGGTTGGGGGGGCGTTACCAAAACCGAAGCTGAGCAAGAAGAATTGGCTACCCGCAAAAATACCTGGTATGTTGAAATGATAAACCAGATGACACCTGCCGAAATACTGCCTGGTGCGCTGGAATTTTTAGAAGCTTGTCGAGCTGACAGTCTCAAAACTGCGTTAGGTTCGGCCAGTAAAAATTCCATGACCATTTTAAACAAAGTAGGCATCGCCCAACTGTTTGATACGATTGTTGACGGCAACCATGTTAGCGCACCAAAGCCCGATCCCGAAGTATTTTTAAAAGGCGCCGAAGCGCTGGGGGTTTCCCCTACCGAGTGTGTGGTTTTTGAAGACGCGATTGCAGGTGTACAGGCTGCCAAAAACGGTGGCATGAAAGCAGTGGGCATCGGATCGGTACAAACGCTTACGCAGGCCGACTTGGTTATCAGCGGTTTAAATGAAATGAGCTTAGCAAAGCTGAAAGAATTATAATATATTGTGGTTACAAATATCAACGCACATTTACCCCACGTGCCTGTAATTATAACCGATTTTACAATAAGCTATCACGATTAAAGAATAATGAAAGATTACATCAAAGTTGATGAGTGGAAGATTATAGAAGAAGGTTTTGATCCTCATTACAATAAGATTTCAGAAAGTATATTTAGTTTGGGTAATGGCCGAATGGGTCAGCGCGCCAATTTTGAAGAGGCCTATAGCGGCGAAACATTACAGGGTAACTATGTAGCCGGTGTTTACTATCCCGATAAAACCCGCGTAGGATGGTGGAAAAACGGCTATCCCGAATATTTTGCCAAAGTTTTAAATGCAGCTAACTGGATAGGCATCGACATCGACATCGACGGCGAGCAATTGGATTTAGCTGCCTGCACCATCCAACAATTTAGCCGCGAGTTAAACATGAAGGAAGGCTATTTGAAGCGTACGTTTACCGCCACTACTAAAGCAGGCAAACAGGTTTCAGTAGAGTCCATTCGTTTTTGCAGCATGGCCGATGATGAAACCGGAGCCATCCGCTATACCCTTACGCCATTAAACTTTGATGGTGAAATCGTAATCACACCCTTCGTAGATGGCGACGTAAAAAACAAGGATGCTAATTACGACGAAAAGTTTTGGGATGAAGTTAAAAAAGGCACCGCTGCTAATGGTGCATTTGTACAGCTTCGCACCAAAAAAACAGGTTTTGAAGTTGCAACCGGTATGCGGGTTAAAATAACCCAAAACAATAGCCCGGTTCAGCCCGAATTTCTGTCGATACAAAAAGAGAAATACGTGGCGTTGCAAACTACAATTGAAGTCGTTAAAAATCAACCGATTGTTATTTATAAATACGCGGCTAACGTATCATCGCAAAACTATGATGCAGCTACTTTACAGGATGTGTTGAAAGCAACATTGCAACGCATTTCCGATAAAGGTTTTGATACCATGTTAGCGGAACAAGCTGCAGCATGGGCCGAGAAATGGAAGCATAATGATATTATTATAGAAGGCGATGCATCTGCACAGCAGGGTATTCGTTTCAATATATTCCAGCTCAATCAAACCTATACTGGTGAAGATGATCGTTTGAACATTGGCCCTAAAGGTTTCACCGGCGAAAAATACGGGGGGTCTACTTACTGGGATACCGAAGCTTATTGCGTACCATTTTACCTGGCTACTGCACCGCAAAACGTTACCCGCAACTTGTTGCTTTACCGCTATAAGCAATTGGGTAAGGCTATTGAAAATGCAGCTTCCCTTGGTTTTAAAGACGGAGCAGCTTTGTATCCGATGGTTACTATGGATGGTACCGAGTGCCATAACGAGTGGGAAATCACCTTCGAGGAAATTCACCGCAACGGAGCGATTGCTTATGCAATCTATAACTACGTGCGTTACACAGGCGATGAGGCTTATCTGGCCGATTATGGTTTAGAAGTTTTAATTGCCATTGCCCGCTTTTGGTCACAGCGTGTTAACTGGAGCGAGGATAAACAGCAATATGTGATGCTTGGCGTAACCGGCCCTAATGAGTACGAAAACAACATCAACAACAACTGGTATACAAGTAAATTGGCTGTATGGTGTATGAAATACGCGCTGAAAGTTGCGGAACAAGTAAAGACAACTGATATCGCGAAATATAATGCTTTGATAGCTAAAATCAGCTTCAATGGTGGTGACGAAGCAACAAAATGGAATGATATTATCGAGAAAATGTATTATCCATATTCAGAGAAGCTTGGTGTGTTTTTACAACAAGACGGTTACCTGGATAAAGAACAGATCTTGGTTAAGGACCTGCCGGCTTCGGATCGGCCTATCAACCAAAAATGGAGCTGGGACCGCATTCTACGTTCGTGCTTTATCAAACAGGCTGACGTGCTTCAGGGTATCTATTTCTTCGAAGATGAGTACGATATGGACACTATCCGTCGAAACTTTGACTTTTATGAACCTCGCACGGTACACGAGTCTTCATTATCACCATGCGTACACGCCATACTTGCCGCAAAATTAGGCGACGAGGCACGTGCCTACGAGTTTTATCTCCGCACTTCGCGTTTAGATTTGGACGACTATAATAACGATACAGAGGACGGTTGCCACACCACATCAATGGCAGGCACCTGGATGTCGGTAGTAGAAGGTTTTGGTGGCATGCGTGTTAAAGATGGCAAATTATCATTCCAACCGTTTTTACCAGCGAAATGGAACTCTTTCTCGTTTCATGTTGGCTTCCGTGGTACATTACTTAATGTTAAAGTGAGCAAAGAAGGCGTACAAATCACCAATAACTCTGATACCGAGACCACAGTTTTAATCTATGGCAAGGAGCAGTTGGTGCAAGCTAACGCTGATGTTATTTTAGAAGCTCAATAGCTAAAAGCTATGATGAAAAGAATAACTTTTTTGATATTGGCCGCATTGTTGCCTGTTAAGTTTGTGACAGCGCAACCCAAGGCTAATCATCCAAAAACTAAAAAACGCATGCAAACCAATTCGAACCATAAATTAGTGATATACCAGCTATTGCCGCGCTTATTTGGCAATGCAAAAACTACCAATAAATTCTATGGATCGATAGAAGAAAACGGGGTTGGCAAGTTTAACGATATTACCGACGCTGGTTTGCAGGAGATCAAAAAAATGGGCTTTAGCCACGTTTGGTATACCGGCGTAATTGAGCATGCTACGATGACCGATTATTCCGCCCATGGTATCCATCCGGATGATCCGGATGTGGTTAAGGGCCGTGCTGGCTCGCCGTATGCCGTGAAAGATTACTATGATGTAGATCCCGATCTGGCCGTCGATGTTAAAAATCGCATGACGGAATACGAGGCTTTGATTAAGCGCAGCCATGCTAACGGGTTAAAGGTATTAATGGATTTTATTCCTAACCACGTGGCCCGTACCTACCATTCGGACGTAAAGCCTGCCAGTGTACACAATTTTGGCGAGGATGACGACAAAAGCAAAGCCTTCGACGCGAGGAATGATTTCTATTATATTCCTGGTCAGCCGTTTAAAGTTCCGGGAGGATATAACCCGGGAGGAAATGATTTTCATAGCCCTTTAAAAGACGGCCATTTTGATGAGAACCCAGCCAAAGCAACCGGTAACGACGCTTTCACGGCATCACCATCTATCGATGATTGGTTTGAAACCGTGAAGCTAAATTATGGAGTAGATTACGCCAATAACCGCACCGGGCACTTCGACCCTATCCCACCGGTATGGCAAAAAATGTATGACATTCTTAACTTTTGGAGCAATAAAGGTATAGACGGCTTCCGTTGCGACATGGTGGAAATGGTACCCTTTGAGTTTTGGAATTGGGTTATTACAAAACTCAAAGCAGAACATCCTAACCTGATCTTCATCGGCGAAGCGTATAATAAAACCGAATACAGCAACTATATTATTAAAGGTAAATTTGACTATTTGTACGACAAGATTGGCCTTTATGATGCCATTAAACGCTTAGTGCGTAATGAAGACCATGCCACAACCTGGGATATTAATGCCATTTGGAACCACGATAGTAAAGGCATCGACGAACACATGATTCGCTTTATGGAAAACCATGATGAGCAGCGAATTGCCTCAAACGACTTTGCGGGCAATCCGTGGTTAGCCGTTCCGGGGATGATTGTTACGGCAACGCTAAACAAAGGTCCCGTGATGATCTACTTCGGTCAGGAAGTTGGTGAGCCGGCTACCACAGCCGAGGGTTTCAGTGGAGCTGATGGTCGCAGCAGTATTTTTGATTACTGGGGCGTACCAGAACATCAGAAATGGTTGAACAACGGCAAATTTGATGGAGGTCAATTATCCGACGATCAGAAAAATCTACGTAGCTTCTACAGCAAATTATTAAACACAGTAAAAGCTAATGAGGCATTAACTAACGGCAAGTTCTATGAGTTAATGATCGCGAATGAACACAACACCGGTTTCAATACCCGCGTATACATGTACCTACGTTATACCGACAACGAGAAGGTATTAGTAATAACCAATTTTAATCGCAACGAGCAGCATTTGAATGTGAAGTTACCAGCAGATTTATTGCAGCAATTGCATGTGAGCGGCTCGGTTAATTTTACTGATTTATTGAATGGAAGTTCATATAATACTAGTGACATTAATAACGGCCTCGATATTACGCTACCGGCAAGTAGTGGTGTGATGTTGAAGTTTTAGAAATAGTTTTCAAAACTGTCAAGCTGAACTTGTTTCAGCACCCCACGCGCTGAGTATGCGTTATGCAAAGCACGTAGCTTGTCCTGTGGGATGCCGAAACAAGTTCGCATGAAGGGCGGCAATAAAGAGAAGAAAAACCAGTTCTTCCGTTCCTAATCAATGAGCGATTGAACTAATAAACCATAAATAAACCCTGATTAAATGAGTAAACCCGCAATTGCCGAAAAACCAAAATTGAGTTTCTGGCAGATCTGGAATATGAGCTTCGGCTTTTTGGGCATCCAATTCGGTTTTGCATTGCAAAACGGTAACGCCAGCCGCATCCTCCAAAAGTTTGGCGCCGACGTGGAGCATTTATCGTGGTTTTGGTTGGCCGCACCAATTACCGGGATGATCGTTCAACCGATTATCGGTCATTACAGCGACCGCACATGGAACCGCCTGGGCCGTCGTCGACCATTCTTTTTAACGGGTGCCATTCTATCCGCTATCGCATTATTCCTGATGCCTAATTCAGCAGCTATTGCATCCATTGCCCCTCCTATTTTGGTGGGTGCAGGTATGCTTATGATAATGGATGCCTCGTTTAATGTGGCAATGGAACCATTCAGGGCATTGGTTGCGGATAATTTGCCGGATAGCCAGCGGAGCATTGGTTTCTCAGTGCAAACCTGCTTGATTGGCTTAGGTGCTATTGTAGGTTCATGCCTTCCATATATTTTCACCCATTGGTTTCATATCTCTTCAACCGCGCCCGAAGGACAAGTAGAAGACAACGTAAAATATTCGTTCTATTTGGGTGGTACCGTTCTTTTATTAACCATTCTTTGGACTATCATTCGCACTAAAGAATATTCGCCCGAAGAATATGCTAAATTCCATCCCACCGAAGAAGTTGAACATAAACCCAAAAGCGGAATTGCAGAAATATTGACCGACCTGAAAAGAATGCCGAAAACCATGAAACAACTGGGGCTTGTCCAATTTTTTTCCTGGTTCGCGCTTTTCTCAATGTGGGTATTTACCACCCCTGCTATCGCAGCGCATATTTACCATGTTGCACCAGGCGACACATCTTCACAAAAATATAGCGAAGCCGGCGACTGGGTAGGTATTTTGTTTGGCGTTTACAATGGTGTATCGGCCATCTATGCCTTGATTTTACCATCTTTAGCTAAGGCTACCAGCCGCAAACAAGCACACGCTTTCTCCTTAGTAATGGGCGGAATAGGCTTGTTATCAATATTTTTCATCAAAGACCCACAATGGCTTATTTTGCCGATGATAGGTATCGGTTTGGCTTGGGGCAGTATTTTGGCTATGCCTTATGCTATTTTATCAAGCTCTATTCCCGCCAAAAAAATGGGTGTTTACATGGGCATTTTCAACTTTTTTATCACCTTTCCGCAAATTGTAAATGGGTTCTTCGGTGGCCCTATCGTAAAATACTTTTATAACGGCCAAGCCATTTATGCTTTGGTGCTAGCGGGCATTTTTATGCTATGCGCGGCTATATCGGTGTTATTTGTGCAAGACAATAAAGATATCAGTGTTAAGCGTGCGTTACAGTAAAGGTAAGATTGACATTTGTTGGCCCAGTTATTGGTAATTATCAATATCTTGGCGCTCTTTAAGCCGCTCAGCGATTGATTAATAAGAAATTCGGTTCATGGACGAAAATATACTTAACCCCAACCCCATTGGGAAAATAATAGAAGAAGAGGAAGAATTTCACCACCTTAATAACCCTGTATTGGGGTTAAAACCAATAGTAAAAAAATATTTAGGTAGTGTTACAGACGTTAAAGAAGCAGGTAATAAGTTTTTCTTTACAGATAGCGAAGCCCGAGTTGAAGTCACAGTTGTAACAGACGAGATTATCCGTGTAAGGTTAGCACCGCATGGTGTGTTCCTCGAAGAATTCTCGTACGCAGTACCTAAACACGACCAAAAAGCAGTTGTTTTTTCGCTGCACCAAGACGAGAACGAATACCGCGTATCAACCAATACGGTAAATTGCCATATCCGGAAAATTGATTTTCATATCTCTTTTTCTGATACTCAAGACCATGTTACCAGCCAGGATTCAGTGCCAATGCATTGGGAGGAAAACACCCAGTTTGGTGGTTACTATGTTTTCGGCACTAAGGTTTGCCATCACGACGAGGCTTTTTACGGTTTAGGCGATAAGGCATCTGACCTTAATTTACGTGGTCGCAGGTTTAAAAACTGGAACACCGACGCTTACTCTTTCGGCTGGAACCAGGATCCACTTTACCGCAGCATCCCTTTTTACATCAGCTTAAACGAAGGTATAGCCCACGGGATCTTTTTCGATAACACATTCAAAGCCACTTTCGATTTTGGTGCCGAAGACCGCACCAAAACCAGTTTTTGGGCGGATGGTGGCGAACTGCAATATTATTACATCCACGGCCCGCACATGATGGACGTGGTTAAACGTTATCATCTTTTAACCGGCACCCACCCCATGCCACCACTTTGGGCTTTGGGTTATCATCAATGCCGTTGGAGCTACTATCCGGAAACTAAGGTAATGTCAGTTGCGAAAGGCTTCCGTACAAATCAAATCCCTTGTGATGGTATCTATCTGGATATCGATTATATGGATGGCTACCGCTGCTTTACCTGGAACCGCAAGTACTTCCCCGATCCTAAAAAAATGATTAAGGAATTGGCTGCAGATGGCTTCAAAACTGTGGTAATTATTGATCCGGGAATCCGTGTGGATGATAATTACAGCGTGTTTAAAGAAGGTAAAGAGAAACGCTATTTCTGCCGCCGTTGCGACGATTACTTTATGGAGGGACACGTTTGGCCTGGCCGTTGCCAGTTTCCAGATTTTACCAACCCAGAGGTTCGCGAATGGTGGGGAGGTTTGTTCGATGAATTAGTGCAACTTGGCGTAGCCGGTGTATGGAACGATATGAACGAACCTGCCGTATTTGGTGCAGGTACTTTTCCCGACGACGTGCGCCACCAATATGATGGTTTCCGCGGATCTCACCGTAAGGCACACAATGTTTATGGCATGCAAATGGTGCGCGCTACCTACGAAGGCTTGCGCAAACTGATGAAAAATAAGCGTCCGTTCACCATAACCCGTGCAGGTTACTCTGGCTTGCAACGTTACGCTTCTGTTTGGACTGGTGATAACGTAGCATCGTGGGAGCATTTACGATTGGGTAATATCCAGTGCCAGCGTTTGTCTATGTCGGGCGTACCATTCTGCGGTACAGATATCGGCGGTTTTAGCGGCGAACCAGACGGTGAGTTGTTTACCCGCTGGATTCAGTTCGGTGCCTTCTCTCCTTTTATGCGTGCGCATTCGGCCGGTGATACCAAAGAGCGCGAACCATGGAGTTTTGGCGAACCCTATACCGCTATCAACCGTAAATTTATAGAGCTACGTTACCGCTTGTTGCCGTATATGTATTCAACCTTTTGGGAGCACCATCGTTATGGCTTCCCAATTTTACGCCCGGTTGTTTTACAGGAGCAAGACGTGTTAACTAACCAGGCTCGTCAGGATGAGTTTACCTACGGTGACAAGATTTTAGTTTGCCCGGTTATGGAACCCGGACAAACCAGTCGCCCGGTATACCTGCCAAAAGGTCAATGGTATAATTTCTGGACTAATGAAATTGCTCAGGGAGGCGGCGAAATTATGGTGCCTACCCCACTCGAAACCATCCCGGTATTTATAAAAGCCGGTGCGGTGCTACCAGAATACCCGATAATGCAATATGTAGGCGAAAAGGAAATTGAGGAAGTTAAACTTAACGTATATTACGCAGATCACGAAGTAAATTCCTTCCTATTTGAAGATTATGGCGAAACCTTTGCCTACGAGCAGGATATTTACCTCGAGAAGAAATTCATTGTAAACGGTAAAAATAACCTTGTAACCATCGAACAAACTATGGAAGGGCTATACACACCACGCTATGAAAACTATCATTTCAGGCTAATCGGCTTACCTTTTGCCCCAACCAAAATAATTGTTGATGGCAAAACCATAACCGACTTTGTACTCACGGAAGATAAATGCTACGAGTTTAAATTCTCCAAAAACTTTAAGCATATCGAAATACTTAAATAAGTAAAGCCCCCCGATAACCGGGGGGCTTTTTTATGCCTAAAACTGTCTATCTGGTGTAAACACTTTTTTCTGCTCAACAATATTGCTACATTACATTAGCTTGCACAAACAAGCCTGCTTAATAAACGTTCAACCTTAAACGGCACTATATCGCCTGCGCTCACAATGGCAAAACAAACCGATAAAACAAAAAAAGAACCAACAGTTAAGAAAACACCAACAGCTAAACCTTCAGAAAAAGAGGCGGCGTTTCCTGAAACTGAACCCATAAAAACGGTAAAGAAATCTGCAGCCAAGAAATCTGCCGATAAACCTATCGAAGCCGGCAAAATATCAACACCGACGCCTGTTAAAACCAAAGGTTCTAAAACGGCAAAAGTTAAAAATCCGACAGAGGCCTTAACCATAACCGGCGAACACGCAGGTTACATGGAGTTTTATAGCCGTTTTACTGATTTCGATATTGCGTTGTTTAAGTCGGGCAAGCACTTTAAACTATACGAAAAGTTAGGCTCGCACGTAGTGCAGCACCAGGGTGTAACGGGCACCTATTTTGCGGTTTGGGCACCTAACGCCAAATATGTAGCTGTTGTGGGTAATTTTAATTATTGGGGCGCTGGTTCGCATCCATTAAATGCACGTTGGGACGGCTCGGGTATTTGGGAAGGTTTTATCCCCAACATTGGTAACGGCGAAGTTTATAAATATTTTATCAACTCCAACACAGGTCAGGACTTTGAACGAGGCGACCCGTTTGCTTTAAGATGGGAAATTCCACCAAGCACGGCATCTATCGTAACCGATACTTATTATGAGTGGAAGGATGAGGATTGGATGTACAACAGGCGTCAAAACAATAGTTTGCATAAACCTTATTCTGTATATGAACTTCACGTTGGCTCTTGGGCGCGTAGTCCCGAAAGTCCCGACGAGTTTCTAAATTACCGCCAGTTGGCAGATAAATTAGTTCCGTACATTGAAGAAATGGGCTTTACACACGTAGAGTTTATGCCGATTATGGAACACCCTTACTATCCAAGCTGGGGTTACCAGATCACGGGATATTTCGCTGCATCGTCCCGTTATGGTTCACCGCAGGATTTGATGTACCTGGTTGAGAAACTGCACCAGGCAGGCATTGGTGTTATCCTGGACTGGGTTCCATCCCATTTCCCGGGAGATGCCAATGGATTATATAACTTCGATGGCACGCATTTATACGAGCATGCTGACGTTCGCAAAGGTTTCCACCCCGATTGGAAATCGTATATATTTAATTATGGCCGTAACGAAGTACGTGCATTTTTAATCAGTAATGCCATGTTTTGGCTCGACCGCTATCATGTGGATGGTTTGCGTGTTGACGCTGTGGCATCGATGCTGTACTTAGACTATTCGCGCAAGCATGGCGAGTGGGAACAAAACGTTTTTGGCGGTAATGAGAATCTTGAGGCTATTTCTTTCTTGAAAGAATTTAACGAGGCTGTTTATCAAAACTTCCCGGATATACAAACCATTGCCGAAGAATCGACCTCATTTACAGGCGTAAGCCGCCCGGTATTTTTAGGTGGTTTAGGGTTTGGCATGAAATGGATGATGGGTTGGATGCACGATACGATCAAGTATTTCAGCGAAAATCCGGTGCACCGTAAATACCATCACAATCAGATCACTTTTAGTTTGATCTACGCCTTTACCGAAAACTTTATGCTGCCCTTTTCGCACGACGAGGTGGTTTACGGTAAAGGCTCTATGCTGGGTAAAATGCCTGGCGATGATTGGCAACGCTTTGCTAATCTTCGCCTGCTTTACAGCTACATGTTTACCCATCCGGGCACCAAATTACTGTTTATGGGTAGCGAGTTTGGGCAAAGTGCCGAGTGGAATTATCAGCACTCGTTAGATTGGCACCTGCTGCAATATGATAGCCACAACGGTATTAAGGAAACCGTTAAAGCGCTTAACCAACTTTATAAAACTGAACCGGGTTTATTCGATAAACAGTTTGATTATAGCGGGTTCGAATGGATAGACGGAGGCAATGCTGATGACTCGATACTGGTTTATGCCCGTAAAGGCAACAGTGAAAATGATGATCTGGTGGTGGTGCTAAACATGACCCCGGTTACCCGCGAAGGCTTTAGAGTTGGCGTACCAAAAGCTGGTACATGGAAGGAGATCTTCAACTCCGACCAAACAGCTTATTGGGGCACGGGGGTGATTAATTATGATGCTATAACTTCAGAAAATGAAAGCTGGCATGGCCGTGAAGATTCGATTGTGATTACCGTTCCACCATTGGCGGCAGCGGTGTTTAAAAGACAAGCTTAACAAACATGACTAACTCCAGATTTTTCTATCTATATCTGATTGGTGGAATTGCCGCTTTGGCTTTATTGATTTATAACGTAGTGATCAATTATCCCGCGGTTATGTTTACCTCCATTGCTTTCGAAGCATTTATGGTAATTGTACTGTTTTATCTGGCCAATAAAACTTACCATGAGAAAAAAGATAAGGAGATGATGTAAGCGTTGATTTCGGATGTTGAATTGATCGATAATAACCAACAAGAATTTCGCATTTGTATGTTAAGGCGTATATTTAGGTTAAATTCGAAATAGAAAATTCGATATCCGAAATCATCAATGAAATACTTTAAGGCTGTACTATTTGTAGCATTAACGCTTGGCCTTATCTGGGCTTTGCAGCATAAATTTGGAAGCACACCACCCGTTGGCAACTTCCTTAATCCGGCCAACGGTTTCTGGCAAAACGCAGAAAGCAAACACACTTTAAAATCTGAAGTCCTAAAAATAGATGGGTTACAAGAGCCGGTTACTATCAGGTTTGATAGCAACATGGTGCCCCATATCTTCGCCAAAAACGATCATGATCTTTACTTAGCGCAAGGCTATATCACAGCCCGCGACAGGCTTTGGCAAATGGACATCCAAACCCGCCAAGCGTCAGGTAGGCTATCGGAAGTAGTTGGGCCCGGAGCTTTAGAGGTAGATCGTTATCACAGACGTATCGGGATGGTATTCGGTGCCGAAAATTCGCTGCGCATGGCTATGAAAGATCCCAAAATTAGCCTCGTAATCAACGCATACTCCGAAGGTGTTAATAGCTATATCCATCAATTATCGCCGCGCGATTATCCTATCGAGTTTAAATTACTTGATTACGCTCCTGAGGATTTCAAACCCATCAATTGCATTCTGTTGTTGAAATTAATGGCCGAGACGTTATCTGCAGGCTCTGATGCGGCCCCCATGACTAATATCTTAAACCGTTTTGGTGCAAGCGTAACCAATGACCTTTTTCCTGACTATCCTTTTCACGAAGATCCGATAATACCGGCAGATACCAAGTGGGATTTTAAACCTCAGGCATTGCCCAAGCCATCCAAACATTTTTTGGCGCAACAATCAATTATGCCTACCCCACAAAAACCTGAAGGTATTGGCAGTAATAACTGGGTTATAGCTGGTAGCAAAACTGCAAGCGGCTATCCACTATTGGCCAATGATCCGCATCTGAACCTTACATTTCCATCTATCTGGTATCAGATACAGCTAAATGCACCGGGCGTAAATGTAAATGGCGTTTCGATACCGGGTTCGCCTTGCGTAATTATTGGATACAACAACAACATAAGCTGGGGTGTAACTAATGTTGATGCCGATGTTTATGATTGGTATCAGATTAAATTTAAAGATGCGTCGAAAAACGAATATTGGTATAATAACCAGTGGAACAAGGTTAAAAAGCGTATTGAGGTAATAAACATTCGCGGACAACAACCTTTAAATGATACGGTGCTATATACTCATCATGGCCCGGTATCTTATGAAGACGCTGCAAAGAAACCCAAAGATTCTTACGCGGGCATGCCCATTGGCAGCGCCTTAAGATGGATAGCCCATGACGAATCGGACGAGTTAAATACCTTTTACCTGCTTAACCGCGGTAAAAATTATGATGACTATCGCGAAGCTTTAAAATATTACGGGTCGCCGGCTCAGAACTTCATTTTTGCAAGTAGCGAAAAAGATATCGCACTCACGCCAAACGGCAGATATCCACTGAAATATAAAGACCAGGGCAAATTTATTTTAGATGGCACCGACCCAGCCGATGACTGGCAAGGCTGGATAGCTCCTGAACAAAATCCTACGGCTAAAAATCCGGCACAGGGTTATTTAAGTTCGGCAAACCAATCGTCTACAGATCCGAAGTACCCCTATTATATCAACTGGCATTTTGGTCCTTATGAACGCGGCAAGCGAATTAATACCCGCCTTGCGGCCATGCAGAAGGCTACCGTTGATAGTATGCGCACTCTACAAACCGACAATTACAGCATTTTAGCACAGGATGTACTGGCAGAAATGTTAAAATACATTGACACCACGAAACTGGATGCCGATCAAAATCATGTGCTTGACATTTTAAAACATTGGGACAAGCAATGTAATGCCAATTCGATAGGTGCTTCTATTTTTAATACCTGGTGGAACAATTTCTACCAAATGGTTTGGAACGATGAATTTGGCAATCCCAACGATCATTTTATAATGCCCAATCGCGACCGGACAGAAAAACTATTATTAAAAGAACCAGGCTCCAAATGGTTCAACAATACCAGTACTCCTGTTGTAGAAACGTGCAGCGACATTATCAATCAGTCATTAGCCAAAACCATCGGTCAGCTTACACACCAATACGGCAAACTCGGTAAAAACTGGGAATGGGGTAATGTTAAGGAAACCTATATAAACCATTTGGCCAACATACCAGGCATGGGCCTTGGTAAATTCAAAGCTGGTGGCACGGGCTCAACCGTTAATGCGCTGATAGATGGGCACGGCCCATCATGGCGAATGGTGGTGCAAATGGGGCCACAGGTAAAAGGCTATGGTGTTTTCCCCGGTGGCGAATCTGGTAATCCCGGCAGCTTTTACTACAGCAACATGTTCGACACCTGGAACAATGGCAAACTCAACGAACTGCTGTTTATGCAATCGGCCAATGATCAGGCTAATAAAATTAAAACTACGTTAACCTTAACCTCTAAATAAAATGCTGTTTGTAATCATCTTTATCGTAACCTTTGCCAGCGGATTTTTATTCACCTGGTGGGCGGCGGCTATTATAGCATTTGTGGCTACATTTTACGCAGGCCGCACGCCAGGGCAATCGTTCTGGTCGGGTTTCTCGGCAGTGGCCTTGGTTTGGGGTATACATGCCTTATTAAAAAGTGTACCTAACGACCACATACTGGCAAGCCGGGTGGCAACTATGGTGCACCTGCCTAACTGGATCTACTTGCTAATTGTTACGATGATTATCGGTGGTCTTCTAGGTGGTATGTCGGCATTGTCAGGCTTGTTGGTTAAACGCGCCTTTACCGAAGTATAACAACAGATTGACTCTAATATATCTGTAAGGTACTTATCTTTGCAGTGTGCAAAAACCAGATCAGCAACAAATATTTTCCATTACTAACAGGCAGCAGTTTGACGATGCCGCATTGCAGGTATTCCGGTATCAGGCCGAAAACAATGCTATTTATAACCAGTTTATCAAGGGCTTAAACGTTGATCCGTCTACGATAGACAGTATATACAAAATTCCGTTTCTCCCTGTCGAGTTTTTCAAATCACAAAAAGTAGTTAGTTCAAGTGACGAGCCACAGGTAGTTTTCACCAGTTCGGGCACCACGGGCAGAATCACCAGCAGGCATCTGGTTACCGATGTAAGTTGGTACGAACAAAGTTTTCGTAAGGCATTTGAATTATTTTACGGCGATATCCGCAATTATTGCGTGCTCGCCCTGCTCCCCTCTTATCTGGAAAGATCTGGTTCTTCGCTTATTTATATGGCTGAGGATTTGATCAGCCTTTCTGAGAATCCCGCCAGTGGCTTTTATTTATACAATCACGAAGAACTTTATCAGCAATTACAAAAGCAACAATCTGCGGGTAAGCCAACTTTATTGATTGGTGTTACTTTTGCCTTGCTCGATTTTGTAGAACAACATCAGATCAATTTCCCCGAACTTATTGTAATGGAGACCGGTGGTATGAAAGGCCGTCGCAAGGAAATGATCAGGGAAGAACTGCATGAAACATTAACCAATGGCTTCGGCGTAAAGCATATCCATTCGGAATATGGCATGACCGAATTGCTTTCGCAAGGGTATTCTAAAGGTGACGGCATATTTAACTGCCCACCCTGGATGAAGATCATTACCCGCGATACCAACGACCCGATTTCAACTCAAATGGACGGCCGCACGGGTGGTATCAACATAATCGACTTGGCCAACATTAATTCATGTTCGTTTATCGCTACTCAAGATCTTGGTAAAATTTATCCTGATGGATCGTTCGAGGTATTAGGTCGTTTTGACAACGCCGATATTCGCGGATGTAATTTGCTGATTGCTTGACGTTAGCTCATAATTTTATTTATTTTTGCCCCGGTTTATAAAATCAAACTCAAAATGATCGACAAATATTTAGCTGACCAGCAAGAACCTAAAGCCGTTGAAAAAGTTTATTCGCGCTTAAAGGAATTATTGCCTGCCGGAGAAGACACACTATATATTGCCACCCAGAAAAAACCTTTGGTAAACATACTGCCAGATTGCATTGCGGTTACCAATCGCAGGGTATTGTTTTTTACCCCGGCTAACCTTGGCCTTTCTATCAAGTTTTTAGACTTCACCTGGAAAGACATCGCCGATGTAAACGTTAAGGAAGAAATTATAGGCGCTGTATTTACTGTTACCACCGTTAAAGGTGCCGAAATGGGTGTTGACTATTTACCTAAAGTACAAGCACGCAAACTTTACCAATTTTCGCAGCAATGCCGCGAAGAAGAACGCAAACGTGTGGAAAGACAAGAAGGTCATATCATTAACATACCTGCCGAACCAACCCCAGTGGCACAGCAAGCTGCTCCGGCGCCTGTTGCTCCACCTACTCCGGTACCTGCGCCTGCTCCAACCCCGGCACCAGAGCCAGTTGTTGCTGCCAAACCAGATGAACTAACCGAAAAGCTAAAAAAACTAAAAGTACTTTTTGATAACGGTTTGATCTCTCAGGAAGAATATAACGCTAAGAAATTAGATCTGTTAAGCGATTTCTAGGAATCGATTTACACCATAAAAAGAAAGCCCTTCGAAATTTCGAAGGGCTTTCTTTTTATGGCTAAGCCTGATTATTCAGCAATGATCAGGAAGTAATTTTTCTTTCCTTTTTGCGCGATCAGAAATTTATTGTTGATCAGGTCGGCAGTAGTGAAAACTTGCTCGGTTGACGCAATTTTCGCTTTGTTTAACGAGGTGCCGCCTGCCTGTATCATTTTCTTGGCTTCTCCTTTTGATGGGAATACAGCGGTTTTTCCGGCCAGCAATTCAACCGAATTAATACCTTCAGCAAGTTCTGATGCTGATATAGTATAATGAGGAACACCTTCAAATAAACCTGTGATCTCTTCATCATTCAGTTCATTCAAAAATTCGATACCAACATTACCAAACAAAAACTCCGACGACTTGATCGCTTTTTCGTAGGCCTCTTCGCCGTGTACGCGAATGGTAATGTCTTTCGCTAATGCTTTTTGTAATGCACGCTGATGCGGTGCTTGCTCATGCTCCGCTTCTATCGCAACAATTACGTCCTGCTCAAACAAGGTAAATATGCGGATATAGCTTTTAGCATCAATGTCAGTAGTATTTAACCAGAATTGGTAAAAATTATAAGGTGATGTTTTAGCCGGATCCAACCACACTGCACCGCTTTCAGTTTTACCAAATTTAGTACCGTCGGCCTTTTTAATAAGTTGGGTAGTTAAAGCAAATGCTTCGCCCGCATCTTTACGACGAATAAACTCTGTACCGGTTACAATGTTACCCCACTGGTCGCTGCCCCCCATTTGTAGCGAGCAGTTTTTATGTTTCCACAAATAGTAAAAATCGTAGCCTTGTACCAACTGGTAAGTAAACTCTGTGAACGACATCCCGGTTTCTCCTTCCAGGCGTTTCTTTACAGAATCTTTAGCCATCATATAGTTAACCGTAATGTGTTTACCCACATCGCGGATAAAATCTAGAAAGGTAAAGTTCTTAAACCAATCGTAATTATTAACCATTTCGGCGCTATTGGCACCGCTTTCAAAATCAAGAAACCTGGCTAATTGTTTCTCCACACATTCTAAATTGTGTTGCAATATATCTTCCGACAGCAGGTTACGCTCCGCAGACTTACCCGACGGGTCGCCCACCATGCCAGTAGCGCCGCCAACTAACGCATAGGGTTTGTGGCCCGCACGTTGAAAGTGAATCAAAGTCATGATCTGGGTTAAGTGCCCAACGTGCAGCGAATCGGCAGTAGGGTCGAAACCAATATATCCCGAAGCCATGCCTTTATTCAGCATTTCTTCTGTACCTGGCATAATCGTATGCAGCATCCCACGCCAGGTTAATTCTTCAACAAAGTTCATTATCATATAAATAAGGACTGCAAAGATAGAATAATGGAGATAAAAACTTTATCAGGGATGCGATTTCTGCCTGTATCTATTAACATAAATACTACATAAAAACAACACGGAAATTTCTATATCCGCAACAAATTGGCTATTTTGCCTATAACTGTATGAATTTTTTATCGCACTATTACTTTGACAAAGAGGTTACCAACTGCTATCATATCTTAGGCACCGTGCTGCCTGACCTGTTAAAGAATGCCGATAAAACTGTAATCATACACCCTGAAAAATTAAATCATCCCGATGGACGTTTTCAAAGCCTGATAAGCGGATGGCGAAAGCATTTAGATGTAGACCGCTACTTCCATTCTGCAGAATTTTTTAAATATCACTCGCATCAATTGAAACTGGCTTTATTGCCGGCATTGCAGGGCTCGCCGGTAAAACCTTTCTTTTTAGGCCATGTGGCTTCTGAGCTGATATTGGATAATTTATTACTAACAACAGGCAAAGTAACTATTGAAGGTTTTTATGACCATTTAAATGGCTGTGATAATAAAGTAATTTATGAGTTTCTGATGTTTAGCGGAATGAAAAATCCCGATATATTTATCCGCTTTTTTGATGAGTTTAAACGTAGCCGTTACCTTGGTACCTATAGCGAAACATCGCAGGTAGCCTATGCCCTAAAACGCATTTGTATGCGGATATGGCAACACCCTTTCTCTGCCGACCAGGAGGCTCTGCTCACTTCCATCATCGCCGATTATCGCGAAACCATGAAGCCTGATTTCATGAGCATCTTTAATCTGATAAGCAATAGCCTGGAAGCGCAATATAACCGCCCGGACTAATTAAGGGATAACTTCTACCGGGTTTTCGGCTGGTTGAATTAGTTGCTTCCTTTTGGCCCTTCTAAAAAACACCCCGAACGCTATTGCGGCTATCACGCCCGCTGTTCCCTGAACAAATAAAACATAACGCGCATTAAAATGATGCGCTGCCAGTCCAGCTAAAAAGCTACCTAAAGGCTGCACGCCCATAAATGCCATTACATAATAGCTAATTACACGGCCACGCATATTAGGCGCAACAGTGGTTTGTATAAAAGTATTGGTACCTGCAATTTGTATCATCATACCCAGGCCACCGGTGGCAATAAATATTAACCCAAGCCACAAATAGCTACTCATGGCAAATAAGGCTATACTAATTCCACAAATTAAAGAAGCTATTATAATGGTTTTGCGCAAATTCTCTGTAGACCGTAAGGTGGCCATATAAATGGCACCTGCCAAAGCACCGAGCCCCGACATGCTATTTAACAAACTATAGGTAGCCGCGTTGCCATGAAAAACATCTTTAGCAAAAATTGGCATCAAAGTACTATAGGTCATGGTAAAGAAACTAGTGCAGGCCATCAGCAAGATCATCAGCTTAATATTGTGTTCACTTTTCAGATATTCATAACCACCTTTTAAATTCTCCCATACAGTACCTACTGCTTTAGCCCGGGTCTCGGGTTTTAGTTTCATCAACAATAGCGAAACAATAACAGCTATAAAACTCAGCGCATTTACAGCAAAGCAAACGCCCATACCAACCGTGGTTAACAAAACACCCGCCACTGCAGGTCCTATTAACCGGGCCAGGTTTACCATAGATGAGTTGAGCGCAATGGCATTCTGCAGGTCAGCTTTGTCATCAATCAACCTAATCATAAGCGACTGCCTTGCCGGCGTATCAAAAGCATTTATAATACCTAACACTGCACTGAGGGCAATTATGGCTGGCATATAATAATGGTGTGTTAATATAAGCGCCGTCATAATACAAGCCTGCGTCATAGCGGCTATTTGAGTGGTTAACAACACCTTATAACGATTATGCCGATCTGATATCGCGCCGCCATATGGCGATAGCAACATGGTAGGTATTTGTCCACAGAAGTTAACAACACCAAGCATTAACGCAGAGTGGGTTACGGTATAAACAAGCCAGTTAACGGCTATACGCTCCATCCAGGTACCGATAAGCGATAGTGACTGGCCTACAAAGTAAAGCCTGAAGTTGGGGTATTTTAATGATCTGAATGTGGCCGACATGGTAAATAAAACGACAAGTATCCTGCTTTTATGTTTGTTGAAAATGGGCAGAATGTAAAAATCAACTAACGTAAACGCCCTGTTACACGCCTAATTAAGTGGCACAACATTTAATTATTTTTAAAAAACCTGCTCAAAATCAGCAATTAACATTAAAATAATTTTTATCTACCAAAAATATATGTGTACCTTTGCAGTCCCAATTGTATTGGGAAAAGGAGACAATTTATTTAATGGCAAAAAAACAAGAAGCAGAAAAAGAATTGAAGTCTAAAGAGGCGGAACTGGGAACAGTTGCACTTCCGACAGAAAAAGAAACTATTGAATCAGAAGCTGATTCAATTTCTATTGATGAAATCAAATCTAAAATCACAGCAAACAGCAGCGATTTCGACTGGGATGCTGATGACAAAAAATTTGGTAACTACAGCGATGCAGAACGCGCAAAGTTTGAGCAAATGTATGATGGTACTTTCAACTCTATCAACCAGGGCGAAATTATCACCGGTACTGTAGTAAACATCAATAACAAAGATGTGGTATTAAACATCGGCTTTAAGTCTGATGGTATGGTATCATTATCAGAATTCCGCGATACTCCGGAGCTTAAAGTAGGCGACACAGTGGACGTATTCGTAGAATCACAAGAAGATGCTAACGGTCAGTTAGTATTATCACGCAAACGTGCGAAAACTCAGAAATCATGGGAGCGCATTAATGCGGCTCTGGACAATGATGAGATCATCACTGGTTTTGTGAAGAGCAGAACTAAAGGTGGTTTAATTGTTGATATAATGGGCGTTGAAGCCTTCTTACCAGGTTCACAAATCGATATCAAACCTATCCGTGATTACGATGTGTACGTTGGTAAAACAATGGAATTCAAAGTTGTTAAAATCAACCACGAGTTTAAAAACGTAGTGGTATCGCACAAAGTGCTGATTGAAGACGATTTGGAAAACCAAAAAACTGAAATTGTTGCCAAACTTGAAAAAGGTCAAGTATTGGAAGGTACAGTTAAAAACATTACTGACTTCGGTGTATTCATCGACCTTGGTGGCGTTGACGGCTTACTGCACATTACTGATATTTCATGGGGCCGTATCGAGCATCCAAGAGAAGTTCTTTCACTTGATCAAAAAATCAACGTGGTTGTTCTTGACTTTGATGACGAGAAAAAACGTATCGCCCTTGGTTTAAAACAATTAACTCCACACCCTTGGCAAAACCTTGACGAGTCTATCGTTATCGGTTCTAAGGTTAAAGGTAAAATTGTAACTGTTGCTGATTACGGCGCATTCTTAGAAATCATCCCGGGTGTTGAAGGTTTGATCCACGTGTCAGAAATGTCATGGTCTCAAAACTTACGCAACCCACAAGAATTCTTAAAAGTTGGCGACGAAGTTGAAGCACAAGTATTGACATTAGACCGCGAAGAGCGCAAAATGTCATTAGGTATTAAACAATTAACTCCTGATCCATGGCAACAAGCTGCTGAGCGTTACGCTGTTGGCACACAACACGTTGCTACAGTTAAAAACATGACCAACTTTGGTGTGTTTGTTGAATTGGAAGACGGCATTGATGGTTTAATACACATCTCTGACCTTTCATGGTCTAAAAAAGTTAACCACCCTAACGAATTCACTAAAGTTGGTGAGAAATTAGACGTGGTAGTACTTGAACTGGATGTTGAAAACCGCAAGCTTAGCTTAGGCCACAAACAACTGGAAGAAAATCCTTGGGATACATTTGAAACCATCTTTACTTTAGACAGCGTACACGAAGGTACTGTGTTAAAAGTAACTGATAAAGGTGCAATTGTAGCTTTACCTTACGGTGTTGAAGGCTTTGCGCCTACCAAACACTTAGTTAAAGAAAATGGTACTCCATTGAAAGCAGAAGAAACTGCTGAATTTAAGATCATTGAATTTAACAAGGATACAAAACGTATCGTTATTTCACACTCTCGCATTTGGGAAGATCAGCGCGCTGAAGCCAGAATGCAAGATTTCGAAAACCGCAAAAAAGAAGCAAAATCTACAGTTTCTGCAGTTAAGAAAGTGAAAGAATCAGTTGAGAAATCTACTCTGGGTGATTTAAGTGTACTTGCTCAATTAAAAGAGCAAATGGAAGGCGCAGAAAGCAAAGCTGCTGCGAAAAAAGCTCCAGCTGCACCTAAAAAATCTGAAGAGGAAGCTCAATAAGCATTAAATAAATTCCCTTTTATAAGCCCTGTACAGTAATGTACGGGGCTTTTTTTGTGGGCTCACTTTTATAACTCTTGTCATTCTGAACAGCAGTTAACAATCCTCTACGCTAATACATGGCATTTCCTTAACTCTATAATTCTGGTTCAATACAAGTATAACTAAGAAGATCCTTCGCTATCGCTCTGGATGACAAAATCCATTGATGAAATTAAAATAACTCCGGCAACTCAATCAATCACCCACCTATTCAACCCAATCAACCAATAAATCAATTTCCAATTTCTCTCATCAACAAATCAACAAATTAGTTACCTTTGCCCAAATCCACCCAAACGATGCAAAATCTTACGCTGCTCGACGGTCAAAAATTTCAGATAACCATACAGCGTTTATGTCGTCAGTTAATCGAAAATCATAACGATTTTTCAGATTCTGTCATTATTGGTATACAGCCCCGCGGCATTTACCTGGCAAAACGCATTGCAGAAGAACTTCGAAAAATACTTCCTGGAAAAACGATACTACAGGGCGACCTGGACATTACCTTTTACCGCGACGACTTTCGACGCCGTGGGGAACAACTGGTGCCCAACCAAACCAAAATAGATTTTATTACCGAAGGCAAAAAAGTAATTATGATGGATGATGTGTTATGGACAGGCCGTACCATTCGTGCCGCCATGGATGCATTACAAGCCTTTGGCCGACCAGAAAAGGTAGAACTACTGGTATTGGTTGATCGACGCTATTCGAGACATTTGCCGGTAGCTGCCGATTATACAGGCATTGAGGTTGACTCTATCGCTTCACAGAAAGTTGTAGTAAGCTGGAACGAAGCTGATAGTGAGGATAGGATTGTGTTAGTGAATGAATAATAACGCTTTTTGTTATTCTGAACGGCAGTGAAGAATCTTCTGCTACTAATAAGTCGAAGAAGATTTCTCCTACGTCGAAATGACAAAATAGATAATAATATCGTCGCAATGACGAAAAGGGACAAAAGCAAATAACAGATGGCAGGACTGAGCACACGGCATTTATTAGGTATAAAAGATTTAAACGCGGCTGATATACAGCTGATATTTGAAACTGCTGATACATTTAAATCGGTTTTAAACCGGCCTATTAAAAAAGTGCCTTCATTACGCGATGTAACTATTGCTAATATCTTTTTTGAAAACTCTACCCGTACACGTTTGTCGTTTGAGCTCGCCGAGAAACGCTTATCTGCCGATGTGGTAAACTTTGCAGCCTCGTCATCATCAGTAAGCAAGGGTGAAACCTTGATAGATACTGTAAATAACATCCTGGCCATGAAGGTAGACCTGGTGGTAATGCGCCACCCTTATGCCGGTGCAGGTGTTTTTTTATCTAAACACGTAAAAGCACAGATAGTAAACGCCGGCGATGGTGCACACGAGCACCCTACCCAAGCATTGCTAGATGCCTTCTCCATTCGCGAAAAATATGGCGATGTAGCCGGTAAAAAAGTAGTAATTGTTGGCGACATCTTACACTCGCGTGTAGCCTTATCAAACATACTTTGCCTTAAACAATTAGGCGCGGAGGTTATGGTTTGCGGTCCGACTACGTTAATCCCGAAATATATCGGCTCGTTAGGTGTTAAAGTTGAGCACGACTTGATCAAAGCCTTAAACTGGTGCGATGTAGCCAATATGTTGCGTATACAGTTAGAGCGTCAGGATATTAAGTATTTTCCTTCTCTGCGGGAATATACTATGCTCTACGGCTTAAATAAACAAATACTGGATGGCCTAAATAAAGAGATCACGGTAATGCACCCCGGCCCTATTAACCGCGGCGTGGAGATCACCAGCGACGTAGCCGACAGCAAACAATCGATCATATTAGACCAGGTTGAGAACGGTGTTGCTATTCGTATGGCGGTTTTATATCTATTGGCTGGGCAAGCGTAAGCCCCGGGGAAAGAGAATCAAGAATAGAGATACAAGAATCAAGATTCAATCAAACTAAAAATTTATTCTTCTAATTACAAAAAAGCCCTGTAAATTAAACATTTACAGGGCTTTTCTAATAAACAGGTGTTAATATTATTCGCTGGTACCTTTGTCGTCATCTTTGCTGGCAGGCTTGTCTCTAAGTGGCATGCCATCTCTAATTTCGTCGGTGGCTTTTGTTAAAACCTTGTCGCCCACTTTTATACCTTTTCCAAATATTTCGATATTACCCTTACCGTCTTCGAGGCCCGGTTTAACATCAACCCATTTAGCATGGTGGTTGCTATCAACTGTTACAATAAACACTTTCTCGGTAGATTTTACAACGGCTGCCGTAGGCACTATAAAGCTGCTATCGCGAGAAGGTAGCGGCACGTTTACTTCGGCAGACATACCTGGTAACAATTTCTTGTCTTTGTTGTAAACATCCATCTCCAAATGCTCAGAACGTAAACGGGCATCAAGCGCTCCTGCTAAACGTACTATTTTAGCTTTAAAGGTTTCGTTAGGCATAGATCGCACCGTAAACTCAACTTCATCTTTATTACTCAAACCTGCGGTGTATGCTTCTGGGATAGATACTATTAAACGCATTTTGCTTTGTTGCTGTAAAACTAACACAGGCAATGTTGAGCCACTGCCACTTGGGCCAACATAAGCACCAATGTTTACGTTACGTGCAGTAATTACGCCATCAAAAGGAGCACGGATAACCAAGTACTCCAAGTTAGCGCTAACTTGTTTGTAGAATGATTTAGCTGCCTCGATGTTAGCGTAATCAGCATCCTTTTTAGCAGCCGCCTGGTCAACATCGTTTTGGGCGATAGTACCGGGCACTTTAGCTGTATTAACCAAACGATCGTAGTTTGATTTGCTTGCGGCATAAGCAGCTGTTTGTTGTGCTATACGCGCTTTTGCCTCTGCTAGCTGAGAGTTAATCTCAGGTGCTTCAAGCGTCATTAAAACCTGGCCTGTATGCACTTCAGAACCAACATCTACCTTTAATTCTTTTACATAGCTGGCAACCTTTGCGTAAAGGTCTACCTGTTGGTATGGTTGCAACTCGCCGGGAACCTGAATGTTGGAAGTTACTTTACCTTTCTGCAGGTCTACAGTTTCAACAACCGGGTTATCAACCGCCTGCTCCTGTTGCTCGGCAGCCTGGTCTTCTTTTTCCTTTTCTTTTTTATCGCCGCAGCTGCTTAAAATTAAGCCACATGCTACCAAAGCAACTACAGCTTTTGATAAATTAACCGGCATTTTTAACGTGATAGTTTTCATTGTGTATTTCTTACTGATATGTATCAGGTATCAATTCTGTTAGTTATTGTATTTCTATTAAACGCTGATCGTTATCGCCTTGCTGGGTGTGTTTCAATGGCACATAAAATTTGCTTTCTTTATCTTCCGGATCTAACGATACAGAATCAGTAGCCGCGTTGCCTTGTACCCATGCAAAAATTAATGGCAGTACTAACAATGCTGCAAAAGTTGATGCAAATAAACCACCGATAACCGCGCGTCCCAGTGGTGAAGTTTGGTCACCACCTTCACCCAAGCCAGAGGCCATTGGGATCATACCCACCATCATGGCCAAACTGGTCATAAGGATTGGTCTTAAACGAAGAGTTGCAGCTTCACGGGCGGCCTTAAGCGCGTTGCCGTTGAATTTACGTATTTCTTCAGCATTTGATATCAACAATACCGAGTTGGATATAGATACCCCTACCGACATGATCATACCCATGTACGACTGCAAGTTTAGCGTTGAGCCGGTTATTTTAACCAACAGTAACGAACCAAATAATACCGCCGGCACTGTCGACAATACAACCAAAGCCACCTTAAACGATTGGAAGTTTGCAGTAAGCATCAGGAATATCACAATAATTGCAACCAACAAACCTCCTTGTAAGCTACCCAACGTATCATCCAAAGTTTGAGTTAAACCGCGTGGCTGTACCGTTAAACCACGAGGCAGTTCGCCTAACGATTTAATTACTTTCTTTAAATCATCTGCAGCAGTACCCAAATCTTTTTTATGAAGGTTAGCTGTTACAGTAACCATTGGTATAGCTCCGATATCATCGTCCTCGCCATAAGTTGTACCCATTTTAACATCGGCAACATCACCTAATACAGGTCGTGGCTGATTGGCCATAATAGGAATCTCTTTGATGGCATTAATGTCAGACATCTGATACTCAGGAACCTGTACTTGCACGTTATAGCTCAATCCAACCTTTTCATCCAGCCAAACGTTTTTGTCGGTAAACCTTGATGATGATGTGGCTGCAATTAACGAACGTGAAACATCGCTTAGTGATAATCCCAGTTGAGCAGCGCGCACGCGGTCGATGTTAATATTGATAGCCGGATACTTTACAGCCTGGCCTAATTGCACATCGCGCATGTAATCTATCTGTTTAAGCTTATTTAATATTTTGTAAGCGTAAACAATGTTCTGCTTTTTGTTTTTACCCATAATGGCCACCTCAACAGGAGTTGGCGAACCCTGGCTCAGAATTTTATCCGTTAAATCGATAGGTTCGAAAGACAATGACACACCGGGCTGTTCTTTAGCCATTCGTGCTCTAAACTTCTCTTTAAAATCATCCAGATTTACTTTATAGTCTTCGGCAAGGTTAACTTGTAGTACGGCTTCCTGTGGGCCGGCCATAAACAAATAGATTGGACTAGTTGAAAACTGCGAAGGGTGCTGACCAACAAAGGCGGATGTAACCTGAATGTTTTTTCGGCCCACCATATCGTTCAACATGTGCAGCGTTTTAACCACAACCGCTTCGGTACGCTCTAAACGGGTACCATCAGCGGCACGCAATCTCACCTGGAAAGTACCGGAGTTTACCTTCGGCAAAACATCCCGTCCGGTAATACTGAGGATTAGAAAGGCCAGGCCTAACGCACCAACCACGTAAGCAATTGAAATCAGCTTACGGGCTTTCATCATGCCATCCATCAGGTTCAGATATTTAGCTCTAAACTTATCGAAGCCACCACCACTTTTGGCATGTTCTTCTATGAGTCTTAGCTCTTCTTCCTTCTGAGCTGCTTTGTCACCTTCGTCTTCCATAGCATAATCCGCTTTCTCATGCTTGTTCACCATTATCCAGTTGGCCATTACCGGTACAAACGTTTGTGCCAACAAGTATGAGGTGATCATAGAGAAACCAATAGCTAGTGCCAACGGCAAGAATAATGCACCCGGAATGCCCGTCATAGTAAAGGCCGGTGCAAACACCGCCAGGATACAGAACAGAATCAGCAACTTAGGGAACGCGATTTCCTTACAGGCATCCCAAATAGCCAGGGCCTTGGGTTTCCCCATATCAAAGTGCTGGTGAATATTCTCGATCGTCACCGTCGACTCATCTACCAATACTCCGATAGCGAGCGACAAGCCGCTCAACGTCATGATATTAATAGTTTGGTGGAACAGTGACAAAAAGAGAATACCAGAAATAATAGATGTAGGGATCGTTAAAATTACAATAAGTGCCCCTCTCCGGTCTCCCAAAAACAGTAAAACCATTAAACCGGTTAGTACGGCACCTATTGTACCTTCTTCGGCTAAACTTTTAACCGCATTAATAACATATACAGATTGGTCAAACTCATAAGATAGTTTAACATCATCTGGCAATAAGGCTTGAAAACGAGGAATTGCCTTTTTTAAATTTTGAACTACTTCCCAGGTAGACGCATCTGCCGATTTAGTGATAGGCAGGTATACTGAACGTTTTCCATTAATTAAGGCATAGCTGCTAGTGATGTCGGCACCGTCTTCAACTGTACCCACATCGCGTAAAAATATTGTTTGGATTCCATTCCGATAAATTGGAATATTTCCAAAATCAGGAATCTTTTTAATAGAGGTATTTGCCGGCGTTACATAGTTAAAATCGCCTATACGAACGTTACCTGCCGGTGTGTTTTGGTTATTATCACGAATGGCCGCCACAATTTGATCGGGCGTTAAGTTATGCGAACGTAAAAGTTGAGGATCAACCTTAACAACTACTGTACGGGTGTTACCACCGAACGGTGCCGGTGCAACCAGACCGGGGATTGATGTAAACGATGAACGCACATAGATGTTGGCCATATCCAACAACTCATTATTAGTGCGGGTTGGGCTGCTCAATACCAATTGCCCGACAGGCAAGGTAGAGGCATCAAAACGGAGGATGAAGGGTGGCTGAGTTCCGGGTGGAAAAATAGCCTGAGCCCTGTTGGTATAGGCCGTCACCTCCGCGGCGGCCTGGGCCATATTGGTACCCTGGTAAAAAGTTAATTTAATTAATGTTAAACCTGTAATGTTACGAGTCTCGATGCTTTTTACACCAGATACGTAAAGAAGTAAGTTAACGTATTGTTTACCAAAGTATGATTCCATCTGATCGGCAGTATAACCACCAAACGGATGCGAAACGTAAATTACCGGAAGATTAAGATCCGGGAAAATGTCAATCTTGATACTGCGTACCGCATTGATACCGAAGAAGAACAAACCGGCCACAATAACCAATACTGTAATTGGCCTTTGCAAAGCGCCTTTTATCATTCCCATCTTTTATATTATTGTAAGTTGTTTATAAATATTCCAAAATCGCCAGCCGCGGCCGCTTTTAGCAGCACTGCCTGCCAAACATTATTGTAGGCAATATCGCGGTCTATCTGTGCACGGTTTAAATTAAACAAGGCTGTTGTAAAGTCTACAATGCTCGATAAACCGTTTCTGTAAAGCGTCCCCTTTTGTAAATAAGCATCGCTTGCCGCTTTTACACCAATAGGTGCCTCACGGTAATTCTTTAGTGAGTTATCAATTCGTGTTTCGGCTAATGCCTGTTGTGCCTGTAGTTGTTGGCTGATTAGATTATAATCGTCCTGGTATTGCAACGAAGTATACTTCTGCGATTTAACCTGGTAATGCGTTCTGAATAAGCTGGTAAAATTCCAGTTTACGCCGATGCCCAATAGGTAATTGAAGCGGGTTGGGTCAACGCCCGAACCGTAATTATCATTGTAAATATTAGGCGCGTTAGCAGTTACGCCCGGCGAGAAGCCCGAGCCCCTGCCTTGAAATGTGCCGAAGAAGCTAAATGTAGGCATAGCCATTTTGCCAAGGTATTTCGCCTGGTTATCGCTTACACGCACACGGCTTTGGTAATATTGTAGTAATGGATGATTCTCTAATGAAACAGTCGACTGGGGATTTGTGTTGGCAGGTACCCCGGTTACAAAAATACTATCGAGCACAAATTGCTGTGTTGGTTCGCCCAGATACTGTGCCAATTGGTTATTTCTGTCTTGTGCAGTTTGCTGCGCATTTACCAGTGCTATTTTGGCATTAGATACTTCCGAGTTGGCTAATGATGAATCTACGCCGGCATTTAAACCGTTGCTCACACGGGCAACAACAACACGGCGAAGTTCTTGAGCGCGGTCCAGGTTATCTTGCTGAGATTTTACGATGCGTTGCGCAGCCAATAAATTAAGATAGGCAGCAGCAATACGCACCTTGTGTTGAAATAATTCCTGATTGTAGTCATTTTGATCGCGGACTACAATATTTTTCTGAACGTTAATCCTTTCAACAGAACGTCCGAAGGCAAAAAAGTCCCAATCCACATTGGTAAGATAGAGAGCGCCAAAGGCGGCGTTCCAGTTTTGGCTTGCGAGAGCCGGGCCCGATGAGGCCACACTTCCTCCGCGGTAACCATAAAGGGGGCCGTTTGTACCATTAATGGTACCATAGTCTTGCTGACCGGAGAAATTTAAGTTAGGAAGATACTCGGTACGGGTTTCCGACAGGTAAGCTTTTGAAGCATTCAGCTGGTTAGCCTTTGCTTTGATGGCGGGATAATTATCCAAACCAATTTTTACTGCCTCCTGCATACTCAGCGTTTGCTGGGCATATCCGTTTACCGTAGCAAAAACACTAAATAATGATGTGATGCTATAGAAAGCAAATTTATTTAACATGGGGTAACGTATATGATATGTGCAAATCTAAATCTTAATGACTCCATATTTTGTAATAAACTTGTTTCTTGGCTACAATTATTACAATTACATTGTCACATTATGTATCTAATTACTCAATATTTCAGTTTCACATACTAATAAGTCATTATTTTATTGTGCGCTTGATAAACTTATAATAATAGTTAAATATTTATCAGACCCTTAGAATGCTTTCTGCTGCCTTTTTTCCACTAGTCAAAGCTGCTTCTACAGTACCCATTGATGGCCCTGAGTAAAGGTATTCCCCCGCAAAAAACAACTTATTGTCAATGGAATTATTTAGTACCTCTCTTGCTTTAACAGAGGTTGTTGTATCATAAGCATAGGAACCCCGCGTGTATTCATCGACCGTCCAGTTTACAACGTAGTGAGCAACCAACTTACTTTCTATCTCCTCATAACTGATCCCGAAAATATTGGACAATGCTTTTATAGCATACTCAAATAACTCCTCATCTGGTGCATGCTCATATTCTTTGGCAACCGGCCCGCCTAACCAGCCGGTTAAAATTGGCTGATGCTTGGGAACCTGTGTCCACCATGTAGGAATTCGTTCTTCGGAAAGTATAAATCCCATATTCGACAAATCATGCCCTCCTATTTGCTCCCAAAATACCTCATCAAACTTCAGCAACACCTTAACTATTGCGCCGAAGCCAATTTGTTGTAAAGCAAATTGATGCTCCTTAATCGACGGCTTAATTTCAATAGCACCCGGATTGCCGGCAGGCAATTGTAATATGCCTAACGGTAGTGCAATTAATACCTTATCGGCTTCGTAAACGCTTCCATTTATCGCTGTAACCGTGCCCGTGCTATGGTCTACACTTTTCACTGCCGATTCAAATTGAATCGCACCGCCATGATTTTCAATTTCCTTTACCAGATAATCGATCATAAGACCATAGCCGCCTTCTAACCTATGCTGCGCACCATTATCTTCGTTCTGCCATTCTTCGCGCAGGGCGAATGCGCTTGCCTTATCAGGGTTGGCGCTATCATAACCGGCAACAAATCTCAATACAGATTTCTTAAGCGGCTGATATTTTTCGTGGGGGAAATAATCCTGCAAAAAACTACTGATACTAAGATCCTCTTTCAGCTGATTAAGGCAATCCATTAGTTTATCCCAACCATCCATTTCCTCATCTCCCACCGAAAATTTGCCATCTCTAAAATGCCACATTTCGCCGCCAGCATGATTGTATTTAATACCAGCCTTATCTAATAGCTCCAGCGTTACGGGCAAATCACCATGTATAAATTCGGCACCTAATTCGATATGTCCCACCGCATCATCACTAACGGTATGAATTCGCCCACCGGCTCGATTTCGGGCTTCTAAAACAAGTACTTTTTTACCTGCCTGGGTTAACAAACGCGCCGCCATTAACCCGGCTGCACCTGCACCTATAATTATTATGTCAGCATTTTTCATAGAATGGAATACAGAATCAAGATAGCTGCAATATAGTTAGACAATTGTTTAAAATAATAAATGTACAGCGAACGTATGCGACAACAGACCGTTTAAAACAGACAAAAAAACAATAAAAAAAGCCGCCCTGAAAACTTCGGGACGGCTTGGTCTTAGAGAGATTGATTGATTTGGTTTTTATTTATTGGCCAAAGGGGCACTTAATGTTTGCTTGTCTATATTCCAGCCTTCTATTAATATCGTTGGAATTGTTGAGCCTAATTTGGCTATCGGGGCACTTACTGTAACGGTAATGCTTTCATGCGGTGCCAGTGTAAAGTAATTGGCCGACCAATAGCTTGGCATCACTTCCTCGCTGTTCTTCATCAACTGTGGTCGAACAAAGAATGCGATTTGATTACTATTATTACTCAGTTGTACCGTCCATTTGTTTTCGCTTACACCTTTGGTACCTTTTAATACTTTGGCAGCAACCTGTGTGCGTTTCATTTTATTAAAAGCGGTAAAATCGTTATCTGGCGACATCCAGTATACATTGTGCGATACTACTTTGCCTGCTGCATTTTTTAAGTTCAATACAACAAAGCTTACGCCTTTAATTCCGGCGAGAGCCTCTTTTAGTTTAATTACCGATTGAGTTCCTTCATTAGCCAAACCCAAATTATCCAGGTGGAATGATTTCAGCAATTTGGTGTCGGTAGTGTAGATCGCGGCATCAGCACTTAATCTGCCGGTTGCATAATGCGTACGGTTAATTATGGCTACTGTAGAATCATTTTGATTAAACTGTATATGCAGTGGCTCAACCGCGTTTTGCATTGCGTAGTAGCCAGCGTTAGGTTCCAGATACCAATCGTAAATTTGCCATATGACGCTTGGAAAAGCGGCATTCAGTTTCCATAACATTACGCCACCCGTTTGAGTCAGTTTTGAACCTGCGGCCTCGAATATGCCTTGATAACCTACAGCATTCATCAGCTGCATCTTGTCAGAGAACTCCACAATATCTGTTGGCTGGCCATAACGCTTAGCCATTATTTTATAATACTCATCATACTTACCTGCACCTGTTGCTGCATCATGGTATCCCCAACTGTTGTTCAAAGGAAACGGCAGGCTTTTATCCCAGGTTAGGTTAGTAATGATCTTTGGTAATGTAGTATATGGTGGCTGTGATGGGATACCAGTTTCATCCTTAAACACCCAGTCGTGTTGCAGGTCTGCCAATTTGTAATACTCCTTTGGATCCTTCCAATCATAAGGACCGCCGCTATAAACGCCCGCATCCATATTATCCGGCCACGATTTGTCCCAATCCTCTGGTAAATGTGCATGGCCCGATGAGCATGGTATAAATGGACGCGTACCATCCAACGCAATCACGTTGTTACGCATGGCATAGTAAAGTTCTTTACGGGCATGGCCTTCGTTACCGCCTGTCCAAACCAATAAGCTTGGATGGTTGCGTACACGTAATATCGTGCTAATAACATTCTTGATAAACACATTGCCTTCCAGCGGATAATCCGGCGAACCTTTAAACTCACCCTGCGTATCACCAGTGATCCAAAAGTCCGACCATACCATTTGGCCATATTTGTCGGCTGCATTCCAAAATGCATCGCCCGGCGTAACACCACCACCCCAGATACGTACCAGGTTAACGTTAGCATTACGGCACAGGTGCATTTCATAATCATAACGAGCCGAATCGCGGTTAAGCATCATATCGGGCACCCAAGCCCCCCCATTAAGATGCACACGCTGACCATTTACATAAAATTCGCGGCGCACATATTTATTTACGGTAGTGGCTTTTGAGCTTACCGTACGGATACCAAATACAAATGAAGTATCGTCAGACATGCCCTTCTCATCTGCATATTGCAAACGAATGCGATACAGGTTGGGCTTACCGTAACCATTAGGCCACCACAAATGTGGCTGCCGAATCATTAACTGAGCTACCTTATCACCGTTTAGCGCTACATCAGCATTTGAATTAGCACCAACTTTTACCGCTTGCGAAAACTGTACTGCACTACCGGTAAAGTTCTCGGGTTTTATGCTAACGGTTAATTTTCCACTTGCCGATGAAGTACTATGGTTAGCCAATTTAAGATTTAATGAAAGTTTGGCCACGCTAGTGTCAGGCAATTTAGGCAGGTCGGTGACCAATTTTGGCTGACTGATAGTTACGCCACCCGATGTGCGCAGAAACACCGGTTGCCAGATGCCCATATTACGGTCGCGCACTGGCGGGATCCAATCCCAACCGGCCGAACATAGCATAGTAACGTTTTTACCGATATCGCCTGTTGGACCGCCATTTAAATAGAATGGCCCCATGGCTTCCAATTGTTCTTTATCGGGGAACCCAGGAGAATCCAAAGGATATATTTTAACGGCTAGTACGTTTACCCCACCCGCATTAACCTGTTTACTGATATCCAGGCTATATTCGGCAAACATGCCAGCCATTTGGGTGGAGTCGGCAATTTGCTTACCGTTAACCCAAACGGCAGCGCGGTAGTTAATACCTTTAAATATCAATTGAAATGTACGCCCCTTATCGCCCGCTGGAACTTTAAAAGAGGTACGATACCAATATGGTTTTTTCCAGGGATTTTCGCCAGCTATATGGCTGTATTGCGCCAGGTTATATTGTTTGTTAAACTCGTCTGAAGCATCGGGAATCAACATATTATTAAGCCCCAGGTACGGATCGGGATAAACTTTGTTGGCTACCAAACCTGTCAATACAGTAGATGGTACCTTAACGGGCATCCAATATATCTTAGAACGATATTGCGGATCAGAGATCGCATTACCATCTTCACTAACTAATGAGGAAGACTGTAGTTGAAATTCTGATAGTTTAACTTGCTTAACAGGAGCGTTCTGCGCAAGCATTGTGCAAGGCAGCAGGTATCCCATAATTATACTCCCCAGGGCAGAAAGAATCCGTTTCTTCATTGTGATCAGCTATTTAAGCAAAACTACACAACAAGCGCAGTATGCTATTATATTGATTTACCTTTTTATGATATTAATTCCACTACTTTTTAGCGTTATTTCTCAATATAATAAGCGGTTCGGACATATCCCATTTGGGGGCAAAGCCTTTTTGGTTCAACAGTCCTCTTTCGCCGATCGAAAAGTTACCTAGTATAATATCGGGGGTACCGTTGTGATCAACATCATTTACATCCATGCAAATCCAGCGGCCATAATTTTGTACGGGGATCTGATGCGCTATATAGGCGTTTGGTTTACTCTGCTCGAGATACGTAAAACCTTCTTCGGGATGATATTTAAAATCGCTGAAAAAACCAATTGCTGCGATATCCAGGTCGCCGTCGCCATCAAAATCAGCAGCTATCGCTTTAGAACAACCATCCATGTGATAAAAATAGGTCTGCTTAAACTTCCAATTGCCTAAATTGGTGAAGATGTAAATACCATGATAAGGCTTTAATACTTTAGAGTAATCGCTGTTATCACCGCAGGTGTACAAGAGATCGAGCTTGCCATCATGATTAAAGTCAATCAATTGAAAGCTACTTGAGCCATAAATGGGCGGAAAACGCATTAATTGCTTCGCCTCAAAGCCACCTTTCTTGTTGTTTAAAAACATCCAGATGCCTTCGTCATTTTGCGCGAAAAGGCACATCACATCCATCCAGCCATCATTATTAAAATCTCCTTTTACCAATTGCGTACCGCCAGGTAAGCCTAGCATTAAATGCTTTTCATATTTCTTGCCGGGTTGTTGCTGTACATAATAAAGGCCTCCCCTGTCGTGACCAAAGCCACACACCACATAATCGGTAAGGCCATCTTTGTTAAAATCAGCCGTAACTGTCTGTACCGGCCTGGGCAGGCTATCGGTTATCACCAACGGAGGCTGCGGCTTTGCCATGCTTAAATTTAGTTCCTGAATTTTACCTTTTGATACGTCAATAGGTATCATGTTACCAATGGTAGTAAACACTCCGATATTGCCCTCGGGCCGTTTGGCAAACTCTACTCCTGTAACCGGCGAATCGAAGGTGTAAATTATGGATGATTTACCATCCGGTGTCCATCTGTATAAGTTATTTGCAGCATCAGCGCTATAAAGCTGATGATCGTCCGGGCTGACAGCCACCATCGTAGTCATCGCGGGGATTTGCTTCTTCACTTTTTTAGGGCGCACAAGGCTAAACATCGACCAATCTTTCAACGGAGCAACCGCAGGCTTAGGAATCACTAACGAGTCTGGTGCATTTTTTACATACCATTTCACAATCTCTGCCCACTCGGAAGTAGTCAGGGCAGATTTCTCATCCGAAAAAATCTGCCCCATGTATTCTTTTAGCTTAAGGCGTTTGGCCATAGCCGGAAGTATGCCCTGTTCCCAGCTTTTTTTATCAGCAAGCGCCGGTTCCGGCAACATGTGGCAGCTTACGCAATATTTTTTTGCCAGGGTATGCCCATCTAAAAGCTGGGCCTGGCTTTGTTCTTGATTACCACAACTATTAAAAGTTATAGCACCAACAACAGACAATCCTGCAACGACACTTAACTTTACGATTGCCGACTTAGAAATTTTGAACATATAGTAGTCCGGATGTTATTTTTTAATTTGATTTTCCAGGACAATTAACGGAATGCGTTCATTATTGTTAGTATTTAGATTACCTTCTATAGTTAAACCCTTGGAATAATTACCTAATATAATATCGGGTTTACCATCGGCATTGAAATCGCCCACATCCATACTCAACCAGCGGCCATATTTACTTACCGGTACGGCGTGCGGCTTAAAGTGCATTGCTTTATCCTGCTCAAAATACACAAAGCTTTCGGCCGGATCATTTTTTAAATCAGCAAAGAAAGCGCTGGTAGCAATATCCAGATCACCATCGCCATCAAAGTCGGCAGCAATAGCTTTTGTACAGCCATTAATGGGATAAAAATAACTTTCTTTAAAATTCCAGTCGCCAGTATTGGTGTAAATATATAAACCGTGATATGGTTTCAAGATACGTGAATCGCGATAGTTATAACCGGCGGTGTAGATCAGATCGGGCTTACCGTCATGATTAATATCCGTTAACTGGAAACTGGTTGAACCCATAACCGGCGGAAACTGCAGCAAAGTTTTTTCTGTGAAACCGCCTTTTTGATTGTTTAAAAACATAAACAGGCCTTCGTTACCCGTGCCAAACAGCGCCATAATGTCGGGCCAACCGTCGTTATTAAAATCGCCAACCACCGTTTGTACTGCGCCTGATACTGCTTTAACCACATTACGGGTGTAAGTATGATCGGCGTTTTGTTTCATCCATAATAAATACCCCTTGATATTTCCCTGTACTGCAATCACATAGTCAGTCAGACCATCTTTGTTAAAATCGCCCGATGAAGTTTGCAGGGGACGGGAAATATCCGATTCTATATCACTGATTGCAGGTTTACCGTTCAGGCCTATCTTAACCACACGCCCATTAGGATAATCCATTGGCTCTAATTGCCCTACACATGTTACTACACCCACGTATTTGCCATCAACACCTTTTTCAAAAGCCATATTTACAGCGGGTGATGGTAATTCTGCCATTACACTTGCCTTAAGATTCGCATCCCAGCTATAAAGTTTTCCGCTTAATACATCACCGCTATAAGCTTTATGTCCTACCGGATCAATTGCTACCATAGAGGTAAAAGACGTTTTTATATCAGCAATGGCTGTGGGCAGCTTTAAGGCAAAGCCTGCCCAGTCATTAATTAAACTATCTTCTCTTTTTTGGTTATCGAGCGTTACAGGAGCAGCTCTTTTGTAATAGGCCACCAGTGTTTCCCAGTCTTTCATGGAAATACCACTTGCGCTATCGCGCTTAAAATACCCATTGCCATATGACGATATCCCAACATACTTAGCCATACTTGGCAAGCTGTGGTATTGCCACACATCATTACTTAAATAATTTGCCGGCACTAATTTATGGCAACTGGTACAGTATTTTTTTGCAAGTTTTTGTCCATCTGTTATTGTATCGCCTGTTAGCTGGGCTGAATTAGTTCCAGATTTGCAGCCATTGAACAATACACTTCCCGATGCCAACAACACAAATGCCGACAAACCGAAGATGTACTTAGATGCAGTTGAAAGTTTCATTAAATTTATAGGGGTTAGTTTAATTAGTCAGTTTAAGTTTATTCCAGATGTACTCGCCAACCTCGTGACCTTGTTTAGCGGCCACATTTACACTATTCAGATAGTGGATTCCTCCATAGTAACGGCTTATCGAGGTTTCGTCGGATGCTTTGAGGAAGGAATCGAAATGGCGCTGCATACCTATGTAATGTAAGTCGCTGGTATCCTGAAAGGCGAAATTATCGCCAAACATGTGCGTTAATACAACAGCCGAAGCTCCGCTGATATCGCTATGCCCGCTTGGATACTCAGGAAATGGAGGCGTTTGCAGCAGCGGCAACCAACTATGGTCAAGCAAATCGTTAATAACCGTTACAGGGCGAATATAGTTGGTGGTGTATTTTTCCTGCCAGCAGCAAATAAAGGCATCGTATAACGCTATCGCTGTCAACGCATACGCCTGTGCCGTTTTAAGGGCACTAGCATGTGTTTTTTTACAAGCAATGGCCGTAATGCCTATCCAATGGCCTCCGGGTGTTATCTTTTTATTAGCATACATAATATGCCCATTGTGTTGTATAACAAAGGGGTTATCGTCCCAATAGCGGGCAATCAGTTCTTCTTCTTTGGTAAGATGGGTGCACTTGTTATACAGATCTACATTTTGTTTATAGTATTCGCTGTTTTTATCTGCGCTGTAAGCGGGTGGTGACGGTACCGGGAATTGAGACGATGAATCTATTGCAAAGGTTTTCATTGTACCCCAGCAAAATTCGACGCCATCAAGATAATCCGGGGGTGTAGGGCGCCATTTGCCCGGTTCGCGGCTTCCTAAAAAACGAGGCTTTCCGCGTGTTTGCGGATAATTATCAACCGCAGCGCGTTTCAATATCAACTTACCTATGGTATCGCCTAAAGCCACAGAACGAGCGTAGGTAGAGTCATCAAGATTGCTCTTAAACTTATCGTATACCGTAGCTTCGTACTTCTTAAGCGAATCTACCGAAAAGATTACTTTGTGGGCCACTGTAAAAAATGCCGTTGTTGCCGCCAGCGTATAATTATATGCTTTCCCCTTTTGCGGTTCTGGTGGCTTACCAAAACCCTTTAGCTGGGTAATGATTGAGGCATACTTAGGGTCTGAATATCGCATGGCCTCATACGAAGCCAACGAAGCGTAACCATAAATCCGGCTTGCTACAGGCGGGGTAAAAACGTCGTATATAATTACCTGTGTTAGCTGGTCTTCGTTTTGGTGTAATATTTCGGCATCATCAATTTTAACTGGCTTTTTTTTGCCTGGCGAGCAGCTAACAACAAAACAAGCAGCCAAAACAATACAGATTGCTTTAAATAATTTCCGGTTAAACATGGCTATTGATTTAAGTTAATACTTCGGCTTTTACCCTGACTGTTAGTTACCTGCACAGCCAACATATTACTTTCAATATTAAAGAATCTGCCCGACTGCGACAAGAAAGAAGAGCCATTATAAAACTCAAATCTGGCCGATTTACCATTTTTATATTTTACCACTGCAAACATATCCAGCGGTTCTATCTTCACCGTTTTTACGGGGCGTTTTAGTTCAAACAATTTCATGGCACCCAATCTTTGTGTAGCTGCCAGCATATAACTGCCCATAGCTCCACGCAGTTTAACCAATGACTTGCCATCGCCGGGAATATATATACCGCTTTGCATAATGCTTAAAGGTTGGAAGCCACCTTTGCCGTCGCCTTTTAGCATTAAGCCATTAAAGGCATCGTAACGGCCTGTAGTAACCTCGGTGCTGTAATCATTGCCGTTAATGGCTACATCAAGGTTTCCATCACCGTCAAAGTCGTCAACGGTTATACCGCATAGCTCGGACATCTGTGCCTGTATTGGCAATGGAATAGCCGTAAACTTACCACCACCATCATTTCTCAAATAGTACGATTGAAGATCATTTGCTTTAACTCTTACAGCTCCTTTACGCATTTCGGGAGTAAAAAACTCATCCATAGTGGCTGTTGCAAAACTCTTATAGTTCTGATAGCGAACACGTGTACTAATTACCTGTTTAATAACATCGTCGCGGGTATTGGCCGGAAACTCTTTCATATCTCCATTCTTATCCTTGAGATATACAGACGCAAAGGCATCGTAGCTTCCATTATGGTCAACATCGTTAGCGGTCATATATACCGGATATTGGTCGCTGGCCTTGTAAAACGTATTAAGACCTGTGTTACCTACAATATAGTCGATATCGCCGTCGTGGTCGAAGTCGCCCGCTGCTATGGTATTCCACCAACCCAATTTTTCGCTCAAACCTGTTTCTGCGGTAACATTCTTAAATACTCCTTTATCATTTTTCAGGAAAGTAACCGGCATCCATTCCCCTGCCAGCACCAAATCCGGCCAACCATCATTGTCAATATCGCTAAAAGTGGCGTCGCAGACCAAGCCTATATTTTTAAGATCTTTAGCTACTGTTGAACTAACATCGGTAAACTTAACATGCCCATTTTTACTGTCGTTACGCAAAATAATACTCGATACCGGTTTAGGGTAATTCCATGGGTCAACACGGCCGGATATAAAAAGGTCAAGATCGCCGTCTCTATCGTAGTCAACAGCTCTGACACATAGCTTACTGGTGAAGTTAGCCGGCATGGCAGATTGCTCTTCTGTAAAGTTTCCTTTCCCATTATTCAGATAAAAACGGTCGCGGTAATTTGGAGAGCCGGGCTGATTTTCATAACCGCCACTGGCAATGTATAAATCGAGATCGCCATCACCATCGGCGTCAAATAGCAACACACCTTCATCCTTCGAGTATTGCATCCCGGCATTTACAACAGGAACTAAATTCTTCTGGATAAATTTGCCGTTTGCTTGCTGCAATAAAATTTGTGCCGGATTTTTAGAATTTCCGCCAACTATCATATCGTCAAAACCATCACCATTTACATCGCCAACCGCTGTTGCGGGTGCATACTCCGATAATTTATGAGGCAGCAACTTTTGATAGTTAAAATCTACAAAATCTTCGTCTTTATGTTTATATGTTACATTTCTGGCACTGGTTACCTCGGTAAACATAGCGTGCCGATCTATAGCCGGGCGAGTAAAGGAATACGGAAGATTTGCATTCGCGATATTTACCTTCAACACTTGATCTGCTTTAACATTGGTTAATACCTGTTTTTTGAGATTCGGCCAGCGTATCACCACCGAATCTAACTTATCAACCTTACCCAAACCAAAATGGGCAATATCGGTGGTAGTTGAAAGATAGCCACGGTATGGCGTATTCTCATAAACCTGTTGCTTGCCATGGTCATAATAGATGTTTGCCCAGGCTCCGATACCGTTAATATTTTGCTTATCCCCCTCGAATTTTACATGCAAATAATGATGATCCACTTTGGTCTCGTCCTTATCACGTAAGGTATTTTTATACAACAGGGCCTCATCATTAATGTTATTAATGATCATATCCATGTCGCCATCTCCGTCCAAATCTGCATAAACAGCACCGTTTGAGAATGTTGGCACAGTTAATCCCCAATCTTTAGTAGCGTCGCTAAATTGGAGGTTCCCACCATTTTTAAACGCATAGTTCGGAATCTTCACTACCGGGATCTGATCCAACACTTGCTTTTTGGTTGCTATCTGAAATGCCTGGTTTCGGAAATTGGTAAAATCATGATCCGTTACATCGCGGGGATAACCATTAGTAATCACAATATCCCGGTAACCATCATTGTCAAAGTCGGTTATCAATGGACACCAGCTCCAGTCGGTTTGCGAAATGCCACTTAAAAAAGCTACCTCACTAAATACAGGTCTGCTCACAGAATCGCCCTCGCTCAAACCATATCCCTGGTTAAGCTGAAGTGTATTGCGGGGATACTGATATTGATAGCCATAATAATCAAAATTTTGATATACCTGATAAGCGTTCGGGCTCATGAACATCTTCTTGCGGTAGTTATCCTCAGGGTTCATGTCCAGTTCGAAAACGTCTGGCAGGCCATCGTTATTAATGTCGGCCACGTCCTGCCCCATCGAGCTGGCGGCCGTGTGTTTAAAATACAATTTCGACTCGTCTGTAAAAGTACCGTCGTTGTTGTTGATATATAATATATTGTTGCTCAAAAAGTCATTGGTTACATAAATGTCTTTCCAACCATCATTGTTAATGTCAGTTATACTGGTGGCGTGGCCATAACCTTCAATAGTTATACCTGCCTGTTTGGATACATCGGTAAATACCGGATGTTTTAAAGCAACATTCCAATCGTTGCGGAATAATTTGCCTGTACTGGCTTTGCTGCCATCTTTTATAATAGGTTTAAATGTGGTAGTGTTGTCATTCCTTTCCACGTCATTAACGCATAGATACATGTCCAAATCACCATCATTATCGTAGTCGAAGAAATAGGCCATTGTTGAATGAAGATGGGCATTAAGTCCATATTCGGCAGCCATTTCCTTAAAGGTAGGTACTCCTTGTTTATTGTTACCCTGGTTAATATACAGCAGGTTTATTCTTTTGGTAGAATCGCTCAACAGCGTATTACACACATAAATATCGGACCATCCATCGTTGTTAATATCCACAACAGCAACGCCCCTCGACCAACCACCTTTACCGGCAACGCCGGCCTGTGCAGTTACATCGTCAAATTTAAAATCACCTTTGTTAAGATAAAGTTTGCTTGGTACGGCATTTCCTGTAAAATACAGATCTGGTTTGCCGTCTTTATTAAAATCGCCTACACCTACGCCGCTGCCGTTGTAAATATTTACGTCGTCGAGCGGGTTGATAGAATCCGATTCGGTTACTTTGTTATTGAAGGTAATACCAGAATACGAAGAAGGGATTTGCTCAAAAAGTGTTGCCTTATGGCAAGAAAAAATAGAAGCAGCAAAAAGAAAGAAACCGAAATAGTAAAAAAGCCTCATCTGCAAATTCAACCTGTTACTTATGTTAAGAAAAAAGGCGGAAACATACGTTTCCGCCTTGAATATAATTTTAAAAGCTATTAATAACCAGGATTTTGTTTGATGTTACCATGAGTAACGTCAATCTGTCCTTGTGGTACAGGATATAGCTCATTTCTTCCTTGAGTAAATACAGCACCTTTAATCAATGCAATTGGGAAGTTAGGAACTGCATTTTCGTGTGCTAAGTAATCGTTGATTTGTTTAGCCATGAAACCGGTACCCATTGGGCCACCATAGATACCATCCCAACGTTGTAAATCGAAGAAACGGTGACCTTCCATACCTAACTCCAGACGACGCTCGAACTGAACCGCTGTACGTGCATAAGCTTTACCATTAGCAGTAAACTGACCAGTGTACAAACCTACTTTGTAGTTAGCAGCAGGTGTAGTAGTATAACCGCCAGTTGGATTGCTTGCATCCAGATAAGTATGTACCCAGCCAGTTGCATCGGCAGCACGTGCACGCACTTGGTTTACCAGTGCTTCAGCGTTAGCTAAGCTACCAATTTCAACCTCGCACTCAGCAGCCCATAGTATAACATCGGCATAACGGATAGCGTTGTAACTTACTGCAGTCGACTGGTTTGGAGCCCAACCACCGTAAGTATCTGAAGTGGTAGCCTGCGCAGCTTTATAGTAAGCATTCTTGATTGGCATGTAAGCGCCACCATCAGCCTGGTCACGAGCCCATGCAGCACCAGGGTTTAAACCCCAGTCAAGGTATGGAATACCACGACGACCTACAGACCAGTCTAAACGAGCATCAATTGGGGTTGTTCCATCTGGAGTAAATGCAGCATCAGCAGCAACACCCTGGTCATTTTTAAAATCTGAGTTATTGTAAGTATCAAATAAAGGTAAACCAGTTGTAGGATCAACTTTAAATGCGTTTACAAAGCTGAATGATGGCTGGTAGAAACCGCAGCAAGTAGCAGGACCACCTGAAGGGAAGTTTAACACATCACCACCGTTACCGTTGAAACCGTTAGAGTTATCATGTACAGATGATTGTACTACGAATACGCCTTCCGGACCGTTTTTAGTTAACGGGTTAAAGTTATCAGCATATTTACCCAGTTTGTATTTAGCACCGGCAGCGGTCATACCATTAGCCATTACATCGTTCAATACAGCCAAAGCCTCAGTATACTTATGATCGAACATATAAGCTTTAGCTAAAAATGCTTTAGCAGCCCATTTATTAGCACGACCAATTTGAGCCTGTTTATCTGGCAAAGCAGCTGCTGCAGCCAGGAAATCGGCCTCAATTTTATCCCAGATCGGGCCTGGGTTACCAATGTTGTAAGTACCGTTATCATAAGTAACAGTCTCATCAGCATAAGGTACGTTACGCCAGATCTTAGCAAGCTCCATTTCGTAGAAACCACGTAAAAAACGGGCTTCACCGGTTACCGTTGCAGCATAGGCAGCAGATACAGAACCATCTTTTACTTGTGGAAGCTCACGGATAACGTCATTGGCACGTTGTACTCCATTAAACATTACCAACCATTTTGGGTTAAGGTAACCGTTTACAGAACCTGCAGTGTGCGACTCGATTTGAGCAGCACCCGGCTGGTCACCCGGAGTTGAACCTTTGTGAGCGTCATCAGCACCTACACCACCAAATACCCAGTTATTTGTAGCTGAGGTCCATGGATCTGAAGGGCCGCCCTCGTATACACCATCCAGTAATGAATATGCACCGATTAAGATACCGTCAACACCTGCTTTATTTGCAAGTACGGTTGAGTTAAGTGTTCCGGAAGGTGTCTTTTCCAGAAAGTTTTTACAAGAGTTTGCAGTGACAAGCAGTGCTAAAGCCCCTGGAATTATTAATTTATAATTGAATTTTTTCATGACAATTTTTTCCTTTCAGTTGTTAAAAAGTTAATCTCGCGCCCAGTAAGAATAAACGTTGGTTGTTTGGATAGTTACCATAATCAATACCTGCGTTAGGAGTTGCACCACCTGCTACTGAGGTAGACGGCTGAATTTCAGGATCTAAACCAGTGTATTTTGTAACAGTGAAAAGGTTGGTTGCCTGAATGTAGATATTTAATTTATCAACACCAACGCGTTTTAATTGGTTAGCACCGAAAGTATAACCTAACTGCATTGTTTTAGCTTTAAAGAAAGATCCGTTCTCAACATAGTATGAGTTAGATTGCTGATCTGTACTGAATGAGCTTGTTAGTTCTGCTTTAGGTGTTTTAGGAGTTAAGTTAGTTGGAGACCAGGCATTGTTTAACAAATCATTGCTTTTGTTACCTGTTAAAGTACTGTAGAAATTAGTCCAGTATTTAATGTAGTTGTAATCTTTGTTACCTTGTGAGCCATAGAATACAGCTGTAAAGTCAAAGTGTTTGTAGTTTAACATTACGTTTAAACCGTAAGTAAAGTCAGGGCTAGGGTTACCAATGTTGGTACGGTCCTTATCTGTGATTTTACCATCGCCATCAATATCTGCAAATTTGAAACGGCCAGGAGCAGCATCAGTTTGAGTTGGAGAAGCAGCAACATCAGCAGCATCTCTGAAATAACCGATTTGTTTGTAACCGAAGAATGCACCAATTGGCTGGCCAAGTTGTTGACGAACTAAAGTACCTATACGGCTACCTTGTTGATCAAAACTTGCTTCAAGCGCGGTAATTTTGTTTTTATAAGCGCTGAAGTTACCGGTTAAGTTGTAAGTGAAATCACTACCTGCACGGCCATGATAAGTAAGTGCAGCTTCAAAACCTTTATTGGTTACAGTACCATTATTAACATATGGAGCAGCGCCACCACCAACTGTTGCTGGCAAAGTAACGTTTACCAACAGGTTGGTTGATTTTTTAACGAAATAGTCGAAGCTGATATCAAATTTGTTGTTTAAGATAGTAGCATCAAAACCACCATCGCTGATTTTATCAGTTTCCCAGGTAGTTTTAGTGTTACCCAACTGAGTATTGTAGAAACCTTGTTGAGAGCTGTTGATAGAACCATCAATAGCATAGTATGATTTACTTGGAGCAGCACCGAATAAGGTTAAGTTGTTTGAACCTGGTGTGTTAGCATTGTTACCTGCCTCACCGTAGCTACCACGGATCTTCAAATCATTTAACCAACTTACACCTTTCAAGAAATCTTCTTGCGAAATACGCCATGCTAAGTTAACAGCCGGGAAAGTACCCCATTTTCTGCCATCGGCAAATGCAGAGAAACCATCACGACGAACTGTTGCACCCAAGATGTATTTATCGTTAAAGATATAATCTAAACGGGCAAATACAGACTGAGTTGAAGTAGGCTGGAAGCTCACACCGCTATCTACAACTTTATTTGCAGTAGCTGCGGTTAAAGAAGCATAGTAAGGATCTGTTGAGAATAAGCTGTTACCAGAGCCGCTCATGATACGGTTCATGTTGTCTTTTTGCTCGTAACCAACAATTGCATTAATATTATGCTTGCCAATTATTTGTTTGTAATTGATAGTGTTACTCCAGTTGTAGTTGGTGAAATAACCAGAACCTTCACCTGTAGAGTTAGCTACAGCGTGGTTTTCACCGCTTTCGTAAGTGTTAGTAGCAATGTTTCTGTAGTAGTAAGTACTTGTACCACCAGCGATCATGGTTTTAGCGGTAAAGTATTTTAAGAAATCTGCCTCTAAATACGCTGAACCTTGTACGTTGAATGATTTTGATACGTTGTTTTTAGTTCTGTCCTGGCGAGCTACCGGGTTATTTGCGTTACCCAATTGAGCTGTACCAGCATAAGTACCACCGTAGTTACCACCGATATCATAAACCGGAATTTGTGGTTGGATACGGTAGATATAAGATGTAGAGTTACCCTCGTTGTTGTTATCACCAATGTTACCTGGTCTTTGGGTAACATAAGCCTGCAAGTTTTCACCTACACGAACGTGGTTTTTAACGTTGAAAACAGTGTTAACACGTGCCTGGTATCTTTTGTAGTAAGTATCTATTAATGTACCTTTTTGATCTAAATAACCTAAAGAGAAGTAATAGGCATTTTTATCATTAGCACCTTGTGCGGTAACAGTGTGGCTTTGTTGGAAAGCTGGTTTATACACTTCGTGGAACCAATCAGTACCTGCTTTGTTAAATTTCTGGATCAGATAGTCGTTACCAGGATTTTGAGCGTCAAACTTATATAAGTTCGGGTTTACAGCTGCAGCGCCTTCATTAGCATAACCTTTTGAAGACGGGCCTTGATAACCGTAATCATAAAACTGACCGTTTGCTTGTAATAAAGCGTTGGTTGGGTCAACCTGTTTTACCAATTGAGCATAGCCGGTACCATTAAGCAAATTAAATGGATTACCACCTAAAGGGCGTTGAGTACCAATGTAGCCATCGTAGCTAATGGTTGATTTACCTTGTTTACCTTTTTTAGTAGTGATTACCACAACACCGTTACCACCCGCAATACCGTAAATAGCCGCAGCACCCGCATCTTTCAATACGCTGATAGACTCGATATCGTTAGGGTTAAGATCGTTCATACTGTTAGTTTGAACTCCGTCAATAACGTACAATGGAGCATTGTTACCAAAGTTACTTATACCACGTACAGTTACGCTTGATGCTTCACCAGGACCACCCTGAGAAACAACCGTAACACCCGCAGCCTGACCTTGTAACAACTGATCTGAAGACGCAGTTGGTAATTGTTTAGCTGCAGTAACATCTACAGTAGCAACCGCACCGGCGATATCTTTTTTACGTTGAGAGGTGTAACCGGTAACTACAACCTCGTTTAGAGAATTGTTACCAACTACTAATGTAATAGGATAGTTTGGAGCGCCTGTTACTTTAACTTCCTGGGTTGTGTAACCCACATAGGTAACTACCAGTACCTGGCCCGAGGTGGCACTAAGGGTAAAATTACCGTTAACATCAGTTACAGTACCAATGGTTGTACCTTTAATGCGGATTGCCGCACCAACCACCGGTTGCTTGTCATCACTGCCAATTACTTTACCAGTGATCTTTGTTTGAGCTGTAACTGCCAATGAAGAGAGTATGCAGCATAGTAGCAAGCATAACACCCTTACCTTGAGGAGTAAACTTTTAAACATGAGATTGAGATTTTAGTTGATTAATTTAATTGATTTATTATTTGAGCTTATTTGTTGAGAGAGACAAAGCATCATACAATAATCCAAACCCCTAAGGGCCCGAATCGAAGATACCCTTAGGAGAAACATAGCGCCGCGTGACTGCACCAGTGTTTTTTACCCGAAGAAATTTAAGTAAAGGTTTTACCATAGTTTGCTATTAGTTACAAAAACTGATTTAACGTATTCATTTTTAACCCAAAATTTGAATCGTATTCTTAATCTTTTTCTGTTATAATAATATCAGGTTTTTAAACTATTCCTGCTTAGTTATATTATATAATTGGCTTAATCCTAATGTAGATTAAGTGTAGGGCTTACACAAGCGGTTTTGCAGAATTGTTATTAATTTAAAAAATGACTGATTTTAAAACATAAGTGTAAAGTACACACCCTGATTTTTTAGATTAATATTAAAACTATCCTTATACGATTGTCATTTTAATAACAGCCTTTTGTAACAAAACCGATGTATTTAAACCAAAAACAGGTGGTTTGTTAAGCAATTTTTGAATTTGCCTTAACATAATTTAAACATACACGATTTTTTCATCGTTCAAAATGCGACAACCGATACCGTTTGATATGTTAAAATTTCATTAACAATAGCATCAAAATACTACTAGTTGTGTTATCGCTATTTAAAATATATTACCCACATTTGATAACAATAAATTGTTAATAGCTAATTATTAAATGTTTACAAGACAGGAATTAATCGAATACACACGCGAAGCCAAAGAAAAATGGCTTAACCATATATCTGTTGATTGTGTTGTATTTGGATTTCATGAAGGGCAATTGAAGGTATTGCTGCTAAAAATGAAGGATGAGCAAAAATGGTATTTACCTGGCGGCTTTGTATTGAAAGAAGAACTCCTGGACGATGCCGCCAACCGCATCCTAAATGAGCGTACCGGTCTCGATCATATTTTTTTACAGCAATTTCATGTATTTGGCGATCCGCAGCGTTCGCGACCACATTATGATATGTATAAGGATGTTGCCGACCCACAGGATAATTGGTTTAGTAACCGTTTTATAACTATAGGATATTATGCACTGGTTGATTTTTATAATACGGTTCCCGCGCCCGACGCTTTATCCGAAATATGCACGTGGTGCAGCCTGGATGCGCTTCCGATATTTAACCTGGATCACAAATTGATTTTAGATAATGCGCTTTATGCACTGCGAGTGCAGTTAAATTATCAACCAATTGGTTACAATCTGATGCCGCATGAGTTTACCATGCCCGAGTTGCAAAAACTTTACGAAACTATACTAGATAAAAGACTGGATCGCCGGAATTTTCAACGAAAAATATTAGCCTTCGATATTTTAACCCGGTCGGAACATCAACGCAAAGGCGGCGCTCATAAAGCACCGTATCTATATTCGTTTAATTTGGAAAAATATCAGCAGGCTTTAAAAGAAGGTTTGGCTGCTGGTTGGTAACGCTTTTATAATAGGTATTAGATCTGGCCTATCAGATGGTGAGTTTTAATCCATCATAGGCCAGGTAAATATTATCCGGTAATTCTGAACTCACATCAGCATGTTTTCCCAAACGGTGGCTTATGTGAGTAAAATAAGTCTGCTCTGCTCCTATCTCCTGCGCAAAAGCGATCGCTTCGTCGAACGTGAAATGCGAAATATGGCTTTGGCGTTGCAGGGCATTAATTACTAATATTTTACTCCCCCTTATTTTTTCTTTCTCAATGTCGCTTACTGTTTTAGCATCAGTGATATAGGTAAAATCTTTAATTCGGAATCCCAACACCGGTAGTTTATAGTGCATCACCTCTATGGGCGTTAAATGAATATCGCCGATATCAAAAGGGGCGTTCTCATTTATGGTATGCAAGTTTACTTGTGGAGTACCCGGATATTTAAAATCAGCAAAAACATAATAAAATTCTCGTTTCAATGATGCCTGCACACGCTCTGACGCATACACATCTATGGCCGATTGTTGCTTAAAATTAAAAGCGCGAATGTCGTCCATGCCGGCAATGTGGTCCTTGTGTTCGTGCGTAAAAACAATGGCATCGAGGTGCATAACTTTTTCACGCAACATTTGATACCTAAAGTCGGGCCCCGAATCTATCACTACAACCTTCTCTTCACTTTCTACCAAAATAGAGGTACGCAGTCGTTTATCATGCTTGTCGGTCGACATGCATACCTCGCAAGTGCAGGCTATAACGGGTACACCCTGTGAAGTTCCGGTTCCTAAAAAAGTTATGGTCACAGCTGTAATTCGGTTTGTTTAATTTGCTGATAAAAGGCCAGCTGTTTTTCGTCCAGCAATTTCTGATCAATTTCTGTGGTTCGTACCAGTTCGGCCAACGACTGGATCTTGACTTCCAGATTCGAAAACTTATTCACCACAATCATACGGCTATTCTGCAGCAGGCAGGCGCCAGTTTTAAAATTGCCTTTTTCATACCTCACCTTATAACCGGCTGATTTGAGCAGGTTCTCGATTTTTTCGAGTGTATGATTGGTGAGTGTAAGCATTTAACCTTGATCTGATATTAAGGGCTTTTTCAAAATTAGCAATTAAGCCGAAATACTTGCTAATTGTTTGCAAAAACAAAGGCCATCCGGTTTGGGATGGCCTTTGTTTTTGCTACCTATTTACTTATTATCGTAAGTCAACAACTTCAACGCCCGGATGCGCTTTAGGATCAAAACTAAAGGTATTATCAGGGATGGCTGCATTTGATGCAAACGTTTTTAATGTATAATTATACTTGTTACCGTTTTTATCGAACAGCATAGCGCTGTAAATTTGCTTTTGAGCCTTATCAACAAACAGCCTTACTTTAAAAATAGACTTTTTAGCATCAACTGGGCTTAGATCTATCACCTGGCAGGCCTTTGCATTAAGCTTTTGCTCGCCAACGTATACGTATTTATAACCCTTTTCGTACATGGTGAAAATCTGGGCTGGGTTTAAGCCTTCACCATTTTTATCGGCATCGTTCACCTGTACTTCGTTGTCTTTTTTCAGGTAAGTCCACTGGCTTTTGCCGTCGCTGATTATTTCTTGCGCAACGGCGGGTTTGCCGCCAACCGGCTTACCATAAATAGTTACCTTAAACTTATTACTTTTTGATTTGGCTATCAAAGTACCTGTTTGTGTTTCTTTAATATTCGCCTGCGGGTTATCAAGCGTAAACACAAAATCGGTTTTTATACCATCGTAAGTTTTATATTTCTGCGTAACCTGATCTAAAATGGCTTTTGCCTGGGCATCTTTTTGGGCAAATGTTTTACTTATTGTTATTAATGCCAGTACAAATAATAGTGCGTATTTTTTCATGTCTTGATCTTCCCCAAAACTATAGGGGACGTTTATTTGGAGTTAGATAGTAAAATATATATTTGGTTTAATCACGCGGTTTCTGTAATTCTTCGAGATAGCGCTCCAGGCTGTATTCATCAGGGTATAAAACTTCGCGTGCCTTGCTGCCTTCAAATGGGCCAACTATACCGGCTGCTTCTAGCTGATCGATAATACGACCGGCACGATTATACCCTAATTTTAATTTACGTTGAATTAACGAGGTCGATCCTTGTTGATGCAATACGATTAAACGGGCAGCATCTTCGAACATAGCATCGCGATCGTCCGGGTCATATTCTTTGGCACTGCTGCTTGCTTCTCCTTCGCCAACATATTCGGGTAATAACATGGCTGTTGAGTAACCACGTTGGTTACCAATAAAATCGGAAACCAATTCAACCTCAGGTGTATCAACAAAAGCACACTGTAAACGGATCAAATCGCTACCCATGGCTAAAAGCATATCACCACGACCGATCAGTTGATCTGCACCACCCGAATCCAAAATGGTACGCGAATCTATTTTAGACAAAACCCTGAAGGCAAGCCTTGCCGGGAAGTTAGCTTTAATAGTACCAGTAATGATGTTCACTGATGGGCGTTGTGTAGCGATAACCAAGTGGATACCAATAGCACGGGCCAACTGAGCCAAACGAGCAATTGGTGTTTCCACCTCTTTGCCTGCAGTCATCATTAAATCGGCAAACTCATCCACAATCAGCACAATAAATGGCAGGAAGCGGTGACCATCATTTGGATTAAGCTTGCGGTTAACAAACTTGGCGTTGTATTCTTTTAGGTTACGCACCTGTGCATCTTTCAACAGATCATAACGCTGATCCATCTCGATACAAAGTGAGTTTAGCGTATTAATTACCTTTTTAGTATCCGTGATAATGGCATCTGCCTCATCTGGCAATTTGGCTAAAAAGTGTCTTTCTATCTTGCGGAACAGCGTTAACTCTACCTTTTTAGGGTCTACCAATACAAACTTCAATTCGGCCGGGTGGCGCTTGTATAACAACGACACCAGGATGGCATTGATACCCACAGATTTACCCTGACCAGTTGCACCTGCCACCAATAAGTGGGGCATTTTAGCCAAATCGGCAATAAATACTTCGTTGGAAATAGTTTTACCCAAGGCAATTGGGAGGTCCATGGTGGTGTTCTGGAACTTTTCTGAATTAAGAACAGAACGCATTGACACCATTTCGGGATGCTGATTCGGCACCTCTATACCGATAGTACCCTTACCCGGCATTGGGGCAATGATACGGATACCGAGAGCGGCCAGGCTTAAGGCTATATCGTCTTCCAGGTTTTTGATCTTGGAGATACGCACCCCAGGCGCCGGGATAATTTCATATAACGTAACCGTTGGACCAATAGTAGCTTTGATCTTATCGATCTCGATGTTGTAATGGTTCAGCGTTTCTACAATCTTATTTTTGTTGGCCTCAAGCTCACCTGCATCTACCGAAATTTTGTTAGAGCCATAATTCTCCAACAGGTCAATAGGTGGATATTTGTAACCCGACAGATCTAGCTTCGGATCAAATGCACCAAATTTTTCAACCAATTCGTTGGCTGTTTTCGGAGTTTCCTGCTCAATAGGAAGTTCTGCCTGCGGGCGGGTTTCTTCTATTTCTAGCGTAAGTGGTATCTCTTCCTGGTCTTCGCTCTCGGCCGGTTCCCGGTCATTTATCAAAGGCTCAGGCGTTAAAATAATAGGCTCGTGCAGTATGTTGTTTTGCAGTACGGTATTATGCGAGGCTGTATGCGGCACAATGCTCTCCACCTCAACAGGATCAGCAGCTACAACTGGTTTATGATTTATGATGTTCTGCTGTAATAGCTCAGTATCCGCAGGTTTATCAACAACAGGTTCAAATCTGGCACGATTACCTTTTTGCCACTCGAAAGGCTCTGACGGTATTTCGTCTTCCAGATCAACAGGCTCGGGTATTACACCATCGCTCATTGCTGAAGGCATTAAACCACCTTTGGTTTTACGTTCAGGAAGTTTAAAGTCGATGTTGTAAGCAATAATTAATACGGTGAGGCCTGCAAAAACAAGTAGACAACCTGTACCCGCCTGTCCTATCTGCGCGTCGAGCAAACGATTGCTCCAGTAGCCAAACTCACCCTCTAAAAAGTGGGGGTAATCGGATATCATGCCATGGACAAAGCCAATAGCTACGGAGAAAAATATGATGCAGAAAAGAGAATAAGCTAACGTTTTGCTTAGCGACAGCAACCTTACTTTAAACAAGAAACGGTAGCCAATAATTACGAAGATGCCTACGAAAATGTAAGATGCAACACCAAACCATTGATAAATAAATTGATCTGATAGTAACGCGCCCAGTTTACCCATCCAGTTATCAACTATCGGGTCTTTAACCCCATTATCTATAAGCTCTTGCTGGGTTTTAAACAGATTATGCCATCCCCCGTTAGCATGCGATACGTAGCTCTGATCCTCTTGCCAGGTAAACAGATAGGCTGTAAATGCAATGAAGAAGAAAATGGAAAGTATCAGAAAAAAGAGGCCAACTATCTTGATGAGGCGACCATTCTGCAAGTCAAACGATGGTAAATCTAACCGTGGTTTGATGCTCCTTTCACGTTCGCCTTTTACTGAACCTTGACGTGGCTTGCTCTCGTCTTTGAAACTATTAGATCTAAACTGATTCCCTTTTGGCGGCATCCTGATTTTCGACAGTGTAAAATGCAAATATAAAGTTAATAGATTAAAGCACCATTTGTAATAGTTTTTAATTTTTTTGTATTATTGGACTCATGAGCGTTGAACAACTGGAAGCATATATTAGTGCTGATGACCTTGCCGGACTTAAAGCCCTGCTAACGCAATACCCCGACCTGGCCACCAGCAATACCAGTTACAATGTATCGCCCTTATTACTTGCCTGTTACTTTAAAAAACCACAAGCCGCAAACCTGATACTTGCACATCTTAATGAAATTAATTTGTACGAAGCAGCGGCTGTTGGCAAATTTGATGCCGTGGCCTACCTGGTGCAAACCAAACCCGATATGGTTAACAGCTTCGCGCCCGATGGCTTTACGCCGCTCGGCCTGGCGTCTTTTTTCGGGCACTTAGAAGTAGCCAGGTATTTGGTGCTAAAGGGAGCCGACGTAAACCAACCCGCACAAAATGGTTTTAATGTGGCACCCATACACTCGGCCGTTGCCGGTAACTACACCGATATCACTAAGTTTTTGATTGACAGCGGGGCGAAAGTAAACGTGGTGCAACAAGCCGGCACCACTCCACTGCATAGCGCCGCCCAAAATGGTAATCTGGATATATTGATTATGCTGCTGGAAGCCGGTGCATTAGTTGATGTACGTATGGAAGGCGGCAAACTACCAGCCGACCTGGCACGCGAAAAAGGATTTAATGAAATTGCTGATATTTTAAGCTAAGCGATACGAAATCAAATCGTACGTTTACACGTTGTAATATTATAATATAAACACTGCATGAAAGCTGAAAAGATGGTGATGCTCACCGGTAAGGAATACCAGGAAATTAAATCTAAGCTGGATAGCGGACAATCGTGTATCTACAACATCGGCTCAGAATCAAAACCACAGATTATCAACATCTTAAATATCTACCTGGATACCGATCCAGACTTTACGCGCAACCCACGCCAATTTGCCAAGGTGCATAACGATAAAGACGTACAGGTAAAAATTGAGTTTGAAGAGCAGATCTAGACCAGCTTTCAGAGATCTGTAACGCGGGTATGTACGCGCTTTACGTAATTGCGTATATCCAGTACGATACCTGCAAAGAAGTAAAATATTAACGGGAAGCCCACCGCCAAAAACGACGAGTAAATAAAAAACAGCCGTATTTTGTTGATTGAGATATTAAAGCGCCCGCCCAGGTAAGTGCAAACCCCAAAAGAATATCGCTCGAAAAAGGTTAATATCCGTTGTAACATCTCAAACCAGTTTTAATATCTTATTACCAACGCTGCATTGCAGGCATTTCTTATAATTACAGTAATTGTTTTTTAGTTCTAATAAAGCCTGCGATTCAAAAGCCGTTTTGGTTTTAACTCCCAGATCATCAAAGTTACTAATAATTGAGTTCTGTTCGGCAGGTAATTGCTCTAATAAAGCCAAACTACGATCTACATACTGCTCCTGCTGCCGTTGCCTGCCATAACTGAATAAAAATAATGCCAAAGTATTGAGCAACAGACTGTCAATAGAAGCCAACCCCATCTCTTTTGACGATGGATTACTCTCCACATCAAACCTGTAATGAGTTTCCCAGTAAGCATTCACCGGTATATCTGTAAATAGTTCGCGCAACAATTTTACATCACTTATTTCCAACACTTTAGAAAACAAGTGGTTCGATTTACTGATCAACGCGGCAAACTGTGCCAGCCTGATGGTCGGGAAATTTAAAGGGCGAAGCCTCAAAAACTTCCAGAGGTATTTATCTAAAGGCTCAAAGCCATATTTCTTTCGTAGAAACTGATATTCCTTTTTAAGCAGATTAGGGTAATCATCCCTCAATTCATCTTCCAAAAAACCTGCCTGGCCAAATATCAGCGCCTCTATTTGCAGCATGCTATTCTTGTGTTTGCTCAATATGATCTGCGGCAGAGATTTGGCCAGCATCTCAAACGGTAAAGAATTAATCTTAAACCCGAAACTGCTGGCAAGATGTTGATAAAAGGTCTCTTCCCAATCACCCCGATTCTGATTTAAAGTCTGTATCACAAAGGCGGACTTCTTTTCCAATCGCTCCACCAATACCCGCGTAAGCCAGGTACGCATGGTGAGGTCGTCTATCGTATGAATAGCGCTTTCGCAAGGAATAACTTTCTGTTCACCGTAAACGAGGCTATGGTAACGACCATATAATTCGGCTGGGATGCGGTGTTCGAGCTCGAGTGTTGGTAACAGGTTACCCTCGGTAGTCTCCACAGGTAAATCATTTCGATACACCACATGGAGGATCACATTATCGTAAGCCCTATCTTGCTGATGATTGTGCTTTTGCCAGTCCGAAGCTGCCACATGAATTTCGACATTACCCGCCCAGAGGGTATCCCCTATTTTAATGCGCGCTTGTTGAAAATCGGCACCAGCATTGGTGTTGCGGGTACCCGGATTAATTACCTCGATAGTTTCGCCAGTGGTGGTTCTGAGTTGATCCCGGTCGTACAGCCGGAACTTCCATACGTGGTATAAAAAATCTTCGGTAAAAAGCATGCCTAAGGGTTAGTATCAGCATGCAATTTACCGAAATATATGTGATTACAAAGTTGGATTGGCAATGTATTCGGCCCAAAGCCCGTCTAAAGTTTTACCAGCCTCTTGTTCCCAAACGCTGTCCACGTAGGTGTGCTTGCGCATTTGCTTGTCGAGTATTTTTACCATATTCATCCTCTTATGGGTTTCTATCCACAATAAAAACCGCGCAGTAACCCGGTAGCTATTATCGTAGTTTTGACCTTGCTTGTAGTCGGTAAGGGCCCACTTGGCAGCAGCATTATTAACACCAAATTTGTTACGTGCGTAGTCGGCAATGCCTTCCGTTAACCAGCCCGGGCCATTAGTTTGGCCATAATCCTGCACAATATGCATTACCTCATGGGTAACCACATCAATATCTTCTGGCTTTTTGTGCATCCATGCTGCACTGATGCGTACGTGGGCATTGTCGGTTTCGGCAACACCTTTATAGGCGGTGTCTATCATCATATAAACCTTTTTGGCAGTCTTCTTATTATACTCCTTGGCTAGTTCCGGATATACTTTGAAGAAGGTAGAAATAAGACGCTCTTTAACCACCGGATCCAGATTTGGGTCGTTATTGCTAAAGGTAAGTGTATAGCTTCCTTTTTTTGTAACCTCGGGTGTTTGGGCAAATGCTGAGATAGCCAGCACGGTAAACAGGGATAATAGTAGTGCTTTCATAGGGTTGCAAAATAAACATTATTAACAATTGAAACACAAACGAAATCGTCAACTTAGAGGGTTCAGTTTAAAGAATGCTGCCTTGGTAAATCAAAAACACTAATGCACAATTAGGTTATCAAAACAATTATTTAAGGTTGGGGCGCTACTAATTTAACATTCACTTAACCAAATAACTCCTATGTTTGTACCTTATATACCAATAACATCGTGCGCTTTGCGCCTGCTTATAAATTTATGATTTACACTGATATATTATTTCAGGAAGCCGTACAGTTGCTTCGCCACTTAATATCAACCCCATCTTTCAGTAAAGAAGAAAACCTTACAGCGAATATTGTTAATGCTTATCTGGAGCAACATGGTGTAAAAACCCACCGTAAAATGAACAACGTTTGGGCCTGGAACAAGCACTTTGATCCGGCTAAACCAACCATATTGCTTAACTCGCACCACGATACTGTTAAGCCGAACAGCGGCTATACGCGCGACCCATTTGAGGCCAAAATTGAAGATGGCATACTTTATGGTTTAGGCAGTAATGATGCCGGTGGTTGCCTGGTATCGCTTATTGCTACCTTTTTACACTTCTACGAAAAAGAGAATCTTAAATATAACTTTTGCCTTGCCGCTACTGCCGAGGAGGAAATTTCTGGCGTTAATGGCCTGGAACTAATCATTCCTGATTTAGGCAAGCTTGATTTCGGGATTGTTGGTGAGCCTACCCTTATGCAGCTAGCCATTGCCGAACGCGGTTTAATGGTGTTAGATTGCGTTGCCCACGGCAAAGCAGGTCATGCCGCCCGCGAAGAAGGCGATAATGCGATCTACAAAGCCATCAAAGATATCGAGTGGTTCCGCACTTATCGATTCCCTAAAGAATCGGAAGTTTTTGGCCCGATAAAAATGTCAGTTACCATTATCAACGCTGGCTCGCAGCATAACGTAGTACCAGCCGAATGTACCTTTACGGTCGATGTACGCGTTACAGATGCTTACCGCAATGAGGAGGTACTAGAGATTATCCGCCAGCATGTTGGCAGCGGGGTTAAGCCACGCTCTATCCGTTTAAAACCATCATCGATTGATAAAAACCATCCGATTGTACAATCGGGCATAGCTTTAGGACGTACCACATATGGTTCGCCTACCACCTCAGATCAATCGCTGTTAGACATTCCGTCAGTAAAGGTTGGCCCTGGCGATTCAGCTCGTTCGCATAGTTCTGATGAATTTATTTATGTAGACGAAATTCGCGAAGGCATTGAGCTTTATGTGAAAATGCTAGAAGGGATTTGCTAAGCCCCCCAGCCCCCTAAAGGGGGAGCGAAAGAAAAATAAAAGCCCTGTTTGATAGTTCAAACAGGGCTTTTATTTTAGTACCTGGGCCTAAACCTCCCCCTTTAGGGGGCTGGGGGGCTTAGTACAAGGTTTGTCCCTCCGTATAATAAGTTTTCCTCGTGCCATCTTTAATCAAGATCTTCTCCCCTTTCGGCGTTTCCTTTTTACGGGTATGGTGCACCTGCAGAAAATCACGAAACTCACCGCTGATAATATCAGGTTTAGCTTTGGTGATTTCCTTTTCAGCGTGGGTTAATACATGCGTAATGGATTTAGCCAGCTCCTTTATCTTTTCCTCTGGTATTTTATTGGCTATAGAAAATGGCGAGATACCGGCATCGTACAAAATCTCATCTGCATAGGCATTACCAATGCCACGGATAAACTTTTGATCGAGCAGCAGGTTTTTAATAACTGTGCGTTTCTTCTGCAATTGATCCGTTAACCATTTTGGCGTTACAGATTCATCCAGCGCATCAGGGGCGTCTTTCTTGTCAGGATCGAGCGTTGGTGTGGCTGCGGATTGAAAATCCGTCAGCGCCAGGCCAGAGCCATCCGTAAAATGCAACTCTACCACGGTGTATTTGTTATCGTTCTTCCCTTCAAACAAAAACAGCTGCCCATGCAACATGAGGTGCAGCGCCAAAATATGTGCACCGAAGTCGAAATAAAGTTCCTTGCCTTCGCGGTAAACTTTCTTCAATGTTTCATTGCGAAGTGCGTGCTGCAATTCATGGGCAGAAACGTTGAGTTTCTTACTAGTGGTGCTAATCTCTTTCAGCGCTTTACCACCTAACTTTTTATCGAGGTTGCGGGCAAAAACCTGCAAATCGGGTAATTCGGGCATAATAATCGGGTTTAAAGCAATAACAGCTTAGCGCCGTTATTGCTTCCCTAAAATAGCAGAAAATTTATTTTCGTAGTCTTTTAGTTCGCCTTCCAGTTTGGTGTTTAAAGCAAGCTGATTATTATCTCTGGTCATACCAGCCATTGCCTGCATCAGCGACATGCCCATCTGAACATCGCGTAAACTTATGCTATCGGCATTATCTTTCAATAGGCGATAGTTATAATCTAACTGATCCTTAACATAGGTATTGATGCTGTTAACATATTTATTACCCAGGTTAATATCTTTGAGGTGGTATGCAGTATCTGCAATGTAATATTTGCGGGCTGCAACATCAATGTATGGTGTTAAATCGGGCATTACCTCATCCATCTTATGCAGGGTGTTTACAGCTTCGTTATGATGACCTTCTGCGGCTAGATTTTGGGTAAGCGTCATCCAGTTACTCAAAAGCATTGGGTAGAACACATCAACGGTTTGGCTATCCAGATAGCGGGCATTTTTTATGTTGCCCCATTTGTATTTGTTAACCATGTTATTGTACATGGCCATGGTATTGGTCTGCTCGTTGTCGGTAGTGTTTTTTTCTGTTTTGAAAGGAATTAAACGGTAAATCAATCCTTCTTTGTAAAGATGTGGTCTGAGGCCGATAATCTCCTCGTCGGTCATGGAAGTGGCGAAACAGATTGGGCGTTTCCAATCGTTATGCACCAAAATATCCATCATACCTAAACCAGCCTTAGTTAAGTATTGTCCCGGATATTTCCACTCAATAGTATCGGCAATTTTATTTTGCTGATCAGCGGTAACCACATGATTATCCAGTACCTGTTTTTTATTAACGGTTATCTTGAAGTTTCTGGTAGGCAGATAATTTTCACTGCTGCCATCCTGGTACTCCACCTTGGCGCGCATATCATCTGAGGTTATAAACTCAAACACATCTTTCAGCTCAACCGAATCGGGCAATTTGGCATCGTTAAAGCGTATAATATCCCTTACGCCATCTTTGTATTTATCATAAGGCATACTGATAGGCGCTGCAGCGGCTTCGTTAATAGGGTGCTGCATTTGGCGAACGTTCCAACCAGCTGAGAACAGGTTGACGTTAATAAGTCGAACATCAGGCCTTACGTTTTCTACTTCCTGTACGTACCAGAGCGGATAAGTTTCATTATCGGCAGAATTAAAAAGAATGGCATTTTTAGGACAAGAGATCAGGTAATTATAAGCCAGATCATGCGCTATGGTCTTGGTAGAACGATCGTGATCTTTCCACTCTTTAGAGGCAAGTAAAACCGGGACGGCCAGCAAACACGTGGCAATAGAGAGGTACGATGCAGTACGGGCATTTAGTTTTTTCATCAACAGATCGGCCATAGCCAATACCCCTAACCCAATCCAAATGGCAAAGGCATAAAACGAGCCCACGTATGAGTAATCGCGTTCGCGTGGTTGCAGGTTATACTGGTTTACATAAAGCACTATGGCTATCCCCATAAAAAAGTACATCACGGCTATAACCAGGGCATCTTGCTTGTTGCGGCGATATTGATACACCATGCCCAGTAAACCAACAATTAACGGTAGTGCATACAGCGGTGTATAGGTATTACTTTTCATAATCGAGTCCGGCAAGTGTCGACTATGATCAAGCAGACCGGTTGTCCAGTTACCGTTAAGCGAATGGGTGCTCGCTTGTCCGTCGATGTCGTTATAACGGCCTACAAAATTCCATAGAAAATAGCGGAAGTACATTTGATAGATCTGCCAGCTAAACAACCAGCTAAGGTTGTCGGAAAACGTTGGCGTTTGTCCGTCACCCAAGCGTAGCCAATCTTTATAAAAAGCCACGTCGTTAGCATCGGTACTAAAAATACGAGGCATAATGGTATTATGATCATAAATTAATTCCTGCTTTTTACCAACAACCTCGTAGCTTTTTGGTCCCTTGCGATACATAGTGATACCTTCCTTCTGATCGATAGCCTTAGCATCAAAATATGGCCCGTACAATAATGGCGGAGCCACGTACTGTATCCGGCTGAGGTATTCGCCCAAAGAAAACGCGTTATCAGCGTGGTAGTTATTCAGGTTGGTATCCGCATGCGCGCGGATAGGTACCATGGTAAACGAGCTGTAACCGAAATAGATAAATGCCAAACAAACCAACGCAAGGTTTAAAGCCGGTTTATGTTTGCGAATACTGTATACAATACCATAAGCAATCAAAGCAACCAACAGGGCTAAAAAGATTAAAGCGCCCGAATTAAACGGCATGCCGAGACTGTTTACCGCAAATAAATCGGCGTAAGCGAAAAGCTTTACCGTGTATTGGATAATACCAAATTGCACAACTGCCAGCAACACCACTCCAGCCAAAAAAGCAATGATGGTATTTTTAACGTTGATATTTTTATACCTGCGGAAGTAATAAACCAAAGTCATGGCAGGTATAGTTAATAAGTTTAATAAATGTATACCTACCGAAAGCCCCATTACATAAGCAATAAGCACCAACCAACGATCGGAGCCGGGCTCATCAACCTGAGCTTCCCATTTGAATATGGCCCAGAAAACCACCGCTGTACACAACATAGCGGGCGAAAACACTACTGTTTCTACAGCCGAAAACCAAAACGTATCTGTAAAAATAAACCCTAATGCACCGACTAACCCCGCTCCCATTATCATGATGGTTTGGGTAGTAGTCTGCGTTTCGCCACGCTTAATCAGCAGCTTTTTAGCCATTGCTGTAATAGTCCAAAACAGAAACATAATGGCCGCACTACTGGATAGTGCAAAGCCCATGTTAGTAAAATACGCAACCTTGGTTTTGTCACCCATAGACAATAGAGAAAACGCTTTGCCTAACATGGCAAACATAGGATAACCCGGTTGGTGCGATACCTGTAAACGGTAAGCGCATGCTATGAATTCGCCGCAGTCCCAAAAACTTACGGATGGTTCTAAAGTTAAAATGTAGGTTGTCGCGGCTACTAAGAAGCAAAGCCAGCCAAACAGGTTATTAATTTTTTGATAGCTCATGTTGTAAAGCAGTTTAGTTTTCAGCACTAATATCCGGCTTATTGTAACGCAGTGTTTATCAGCATAGCTATGTTTAACATTCTTTAACAATATTTAACACATTGCGAGAGAGGCAGGAATCGAGAATCAGGAATCAAGACAAAACCTTCTTCTTAGCCAAGTCTTGTTTCTTGATTCTTGTCTCTTGATTCTATTTTAGATATTTGCCCTTATGGACGGAAAAACCAGAAGCGACATTTACCCGGGCCTCGAGGTAGATATTATATTAAAGAAAGACCAACGCACAGGCGAGCGTACACGCGGATTTGTAGACAGGATATTAACCAGCGCGCCTTACCATACGCGCGGGATTAAAGTGCGATTAGAAGACGGCCAAGTAGGTCGTGTGATAGAAATATTTGAAGAAGACTAAGCTATCCCCTATAACTATCTACCAGAAACACTACATTTAACCAATGACCAACAAACCCATAGCCCGGAAACCCCTGTTGCGCATGGACGCCCATTACAAGGTAATTTTAGCACTGGTATTGGCAGCTATAACCTGCTTTTCGGTAGCGCATTCGGTATCCCTATCAACTACGATATTGCTAACCTGGATGACCTTTGCCAGCACGGCCATTGTGGTAGACTGGTTTATTATTCTCACAGCCCATCCACGCGACTTCGGCAAAGTTGCAACGTTGGAAGATTCGAGCCGGACAATGATCTTTATACTGGTGATAGGGGCATCGATAGTAAGCTTATTTGCCATTATATTTTTGCTTAAAACATCGAAGGGAACATCGCAAGCTGACGTAACAGGACACATTTTTTTGGTGATCAGTTCTGTTATTGTTTCGTGGACGCTGGTGCACACGCTATTTACCCTACGTTATGCCCACATGTATTACGACAGGAGTAACGATGGTGATGCGAAACCGATAGGCGGCCTGGAGTTTCCGAAAGAGGACAAGCCAGATTACCTCGACTTTGTATACTTCGCCTTCGTGATCGGCATGACGTTTCAGGTATCTGACGTGGAAATTTCGGACCGCCATATCAGGCGCTTGGCCTGGGTACACGGCATGATCTCTTTTGCTTTTAATACCGCAATTGTAGCGCTGAGCATTAATGTAATTTCGGGATTGGTTGGCGGGTGAGCTCTCCTAAATCCTCTCCCAAGGAGAGGACTTTAAAATAACTGTTTAAGAACACACCCCTAACCCCTTTCTCCGTAGGAGTCCGTTGGGCAAGATGGGAATTAGATTTATATAAATATGCAAAAACCAGATAGTTTAATATTTGATATGGACGGCACCCTTTGGGACGCCGTGGAAACCTATGCGCAATCTTGGAATAACGTATTCCGGGATATGGGAATAGACATTGTTATCGAGCGCGATAAACTCGCAAAAATGGTAGGCTGGGAAGGCAAAAAGGTGATCAGGGAAATTATGCCAGATTTCGATGACGAGAAACGCCAGCAGATTTACAACACGGTGAACGATGGTCGCCACAGCTTAATTGCACAAATGGGCGGCACTTTATATGATGGCGTAAGAGAAGGCTTAAAAGAGCTGGCAACCAGGTATGATCTTTTTATCCTGAGCAATTGCGCCAAAGGTATCATCCGCTCGTTTATTGATTGGGCGGGGATTGATGAGCATATCAAAGATGAACTTGCGCATGGTGTAAATTACATGCCCAAAAATCATAACATCAAACTGCTAGCCGAAAAGCACAACCTTAAAAACCCGGTCTACATTGGTGACACAGAAGGCGACGGCCAGCAAAGCCGCATAGCGGGTATCCCGTTTGTATTTGTAAACTACGGCTTTGGGCATACAGATGATTATGATCTGAAGTTTGACAACTTCAAAGACCTGACGAAGTATTTTATGGAGTTGCAAGGATAAATACTAGCTGTCGCAAGTTTAGCATAGCGTAATTTGCGACTTTTCTGTTGTAAGCTTTCAGCTTACGTAAGGTGAAAACTTACAGCAGTATTACCACCCCGATGGCAATCGGGGCGGCAGTAGTAGTGGACTTTATTTCGTCAGCTCAGTAATTGCTTGTTGTACTTTATAAAACCCAAAGTTCTGCAACATCTTATCCATATTGGCAACAATATGCTCATTGCCTAAATTGCCAATGCTGCCCTCGTGGGTATGGTTAACTTCTTTGGCTGGGTTAAAATCGCCTTTTTCTATTGCCATGCCAACCTGCTTATAAGCATCACGGAACGGTGTGCCGCTGAGCACCAAATTATTAACTACTTCTACACTGAACAGATAGTTATACTTAGAATCGTTAAGAATGTCGGTTTTAACGGTGATGTGCTGTAGCATAAATGTTGCCATTTGCAGGCACTGTTTCAATTCGGCAAAGGCTGGGAATAATAGTTCCTTCAACAACTGCATTTCGCGGTGGTAGCCTGATGGCAGGTTGGCAGTCATCATGGCAACATCGTTAGGCAATGCTTGTAGACGATTGCAACGGCCACGCATAATTTCCCAAACATCGGGGTTCTTTTTGTGCGGCATAATGCTCGAACCCGTCGTCAGATTTTCAGGGTAACTTATAAAGGCAAAGTTTTGGCTCAGATATAAAGCCTGGTCCATAGCCATACGACCTAAGGTTGCGGCTAAAGCAGATAACGCCTGTGCTATAATACGCTCAGTTTTACCGCGGCCCATTTGCGCGTAAACTACGTTGTAATTCAGATCATCAAAGCCCAATAATTGGGTTGTCATGGTACGGTTTAATGGGAACGAAGAGCCATAGCCCGCAGCAGAACCCAACGGGTTTTTATTGGTGATATTCCAGGCGGCGCGCACCAATTCCAGGTCATCGATCAGGCTCTCGGCATAAGCACCGAACCATAAGCCAAATGATGAGGGCATGGCTACCTGTAAATGGGTATAGCCCGGCAGTAATACATCTTTATGTTTCTCGCTTAGTTCAATCAACTGGCGAAATAGTGTACTGGTTTCTTCAACCACTTGCTGCAGTTCGTTACGGAAAAACAGTTTCAGATCTACCAAAACCTGATCATTACGCGAGCGGCCGCTGTGGATCTTCTTTCCTGCCTCGCCAATACGACGGGTTAGCAACATTTCAATTTGCGAATGCACATCTTCCACATCGGCTTCTATGGCAAAATCTCCGGCCTCTACCTCGCGGTAAATGGCTTTCAATTCTTTCTGAATTACCTCCAGATCTTCAGTGCTCAACAAACCGATAGTTTCCAACATTTTGGTATGCGCCAGCGATCCCAGCACATCAAAAGCTGCCATTTGATTATCCAGCTCGCGGTCTTTACCTACCGTAAACTGATCTACCAATTGATTACTATCTATTTCTTTTTGCCATAGTTTGCTCATGCTGCAAAGATGAATAAAAAAATAATGCCCCCCAACCCCCTAAAGGGGGAGAAAGAGAATCAGGAATCGAGAGACAAGAATCAAGACAACACTCTATCCCTCAATTTGTCATTCTGAACGTCAGTGAAGAATCTTCTTGAATAGACAAGTCGAACTTTAAAAGCGAAAAAGCTCCTTCGCTATTGCTCAATATCACAAACTTCAAACTAAAAAAGTCCTCCTTGTATTGGTTGTGTGGGTATAAACTGCGGCCTTCTAATACTCAATCCCAAGGCTTTATTAATCTCTTTCACCGTATAGTCAGCCAGCTCGGGCGAGTAGCGCTCATCGTGCTGGTGCATAAAAAACCAAACGGATTGCAGTCCTTCATCAGCCCATTTCTTAATACGGGCAACCCAATCGTCTATACGTTGGTAATCTGTTGGATCGAGACTGTTACCTACAAAACGAATAAAGGCGTGAGGTGTTGGCAAATTCATGTGTACACAATCTCTTCGGCCGGATGCATCGGTTATTACCGCACCCATATTCAGGTCGTGCAGTAGTTTAAACACATCATTCTCCTTACCTGCCGTATTAAACCATTCTTTATGTCGAACCTCTACAAATACGGGTACATCGTGAGGTAAGTGTTCCAGATAGGCCTTAAGTTCGGGGTAGCTTTTAGGCGTAAAGTTATCGCTCAATTGCAAAAACAGCGGCCCTAATTTATCGCCGAAGGCTATTATGCCATTGTAAAATTGCGTGGTAATCTCTTCCGCATTTTTGAGCCTGCGGATATGGCTTATTGATTGCGAAAACTTAGGGCAAAATTTAAATTCGGGATTAACGCTTGCCTTATCCGCCCATTTGCCAATAGTATCCGGCCCATAGGTTTGATAAAAAGTTGCATTTAATTCTATCGAATCAAAGTGCTTAACGTATTCATCTAAAAAGTTAGCGTCTTTGGTTTTGGGTGGATAAATCTGCCCCACCCACTCCTTGCGTCCCCACTTGGCGCAACCTACATGTACCGCTAATTCCCCTGTTCCCTTAGCTGCTTTTAACACACTGGTAGTTAAAGCTGTATCAGGCGGAAGTGTAAAGTCTATTTCCTTTAATAATAGTGGGTCAACCCGGCCAAATTCCATACAATATATTTTTGTTGAAGATAGGTTTTTTGCTGTCTAAAGTTCGGAATTTCTATTGCACCGGCTCAATATTTTTCAAGGGCCTTTTTCACTTTTTAAAAAAAATATCCGCTTTAACTGTCACGTGGGCATTTTTCGTGTGTCTCTTTTGGTGAATACACTAAACAAGCATTCTCACACAAGCCTTATGAAAGCAATTATAATCGCTATACTATTGGCGTGCCTTGTCGCGCCTATTTATGCCCAAACTGTTCCGGTAAAAGGAACCATCAAAGGCGTCATTATAGATTCCGCCAAAAACACGCCACTGGGTTACGCTACCATCGCATTGGTAGATGCCGAAACAAAAAAACCAGTTAAAAGCGGACTTTCAAAAGATAACGGATCATTCGAATTAGATGGCCTTCCACTCAAACCCTACCTGCTTAACGTTATCTCGGTAGGTTACCAAACTAAAACTATCCCAGCTGATGGTTTAAAGATCGACAAAGCAAATATCGATCTCGGCAAAATTGTATTAGGTTCTTCAACATCCCAGCTAAACGAAGTTAAAGTAACAGCCTCAAAACCGTTGGTTAAACAAGAGATAGACCGCGTAAGCTATGATGTACAGGCCGACCCTGACAGCAAAGCCCAAACCGCTATGGATATGCTTAAAAAAGTACCGTTGGTTTCGGTAGATGGAGATGACAACATTCAGTTGCAGGGCAGCGGAAGCTATAAGATCTTTATCAATGGCAAGCCATCGCAAATGCTGGCCAATAACCCTAAAGATATATTGAAATCAATGCCGGCAACCAATATTTTAAAAATTGAGGTAATTACTACTCCACCTGCAAAATATGACGCCGAAGGACTGGCGGGCATTATCAATATTATTACGAGCAAAACAGCTGACGACGGTTATAATGGTAGCATTACGGCTCGTTACAACTTTCCATGGGGGCCTAATCTTAACTTAACCGGAACGATGAAACAGGGCAAGTTTGGTATTTCGGGCTATATAGGTGGCGGCGGCAGACCTTGGGTTACAACTAATTCTGCCAACGAGAGGCAAACCTACGCGCCCGTGTCCGACTTTTTGCAATACGGCAGTAACAGCACAAAAGGCAAATTCGTTTATAGTTCTGTTGAACTGAGTTATGAAATTGATACCCTGAACCTTTTAACAGGTTCCATTGAATATGACAAAGGTCGTTTTGACCAAAATCAAGACCGCTTAACGCGATTTACCAGCGAAGATCCTAATGCGCTACCGCAATCATACCGCTTGTTGAACAACGGTGGCTTCGGTTGGGACGAAACCGACTTAAGTTTAAATTATCAGCTTGGTTTTAAACGTGACAAAAAACAACTGCTCACAGCCTCATATCAGTATACTTATTTCTCCAACGAGAATCATAGTGATATTTCTACCGTCGACCGTGTAAATTATAACAGCCCTGATAATAACCAGCAAAACAACGCAGGTACGCGCCAGCATACTTTGCAACTGGATTATGTCCACCCGCTTAAACAGTTAACAATTGAGGCTGGCGCAAAGGGCATCTTCAGAAAGAATTTTAGCAATTCAGATGTAGAGAATCTTACGAATGTAAATGGTCAGGATATTTTTGTCGAAGACCCAACGCTAAGTAATGATTTTAACTACCATCAAAATGTGTACAGCTTGTATAATTCCTATACTTACAAAGCAGGTTCGTGGACGTTAAAAGGCGGCGCACGTATGGAGCATACCCATGTTGATGCCAATTTTATTACCGATGGCAGCAGCTTAAACAGGGATTATACCAATGTAATTCCATCAATTTCTGTCATGCGTAATTTCAGCAAAAATCAGAGTTTAACTTTTGGCTTTACTAACCGGCTCGAGCGCCCGGGTATATGGCAACTTAACCCATTCGTCGACCGATCGAATCCGCAGATTGTTAACACCGGGAACCCCAATCTGCACGCTGTATTAAGTCATTTGTTCGAGCTTACCTACAATAAATCGGGCATAGGTAATATCAGCGCCAAGTTGAGTTATATGTACACTAATAATAGCATAGTAAGCGTAACGAAATTGATATCCGATACGCTTAGCGAAACTACTTACGATAATGTTGGTAAGTATAAAACAGCGCGTTTAAATATCAATGGCAGTTATCCCCTCACTAAAAAATTGAATGCAAATTTCAACGCAGCCTTATTTTATGTTTGGATAAAAGGAACTTATAATGGCGAGTTTTACAGCAATGAGGGTCCTCGTACTACCAGCAATGTAAGTGCTACCTACAAACCAGGGAATGATTGGACCATTGGTGCAAATTATGGTTACAACAGCCACCTAATATGGCTTCAGGGCGGATCGAACCATTATATGTATTCTTCATTATCACTGAGCAAAGTTCTACTGAATAAAAAACTGACGATTACCGGCGTGGTTAATAACCCAACCCAAAAGCACTACACATATACACAGTTTACATCTACTCCCGATTTTTACCAGGCTAATACTCAATATCAAATTTACCGAACATTTGCCGTCAGCCTCAATTACAAATTTGGCAAGCTAAGCAGCGACATCAAGAAAAATCAGCGCAGCATTAACAATGATGACGTAAGTAAACAATAGCCCAAGTAAAGCAAAAAAAGCGATAGATCAGAAATTAGACCTATCGCTTTTTTTGTTTACTTAAATCAAGAATTATTTCTTTTCGAACTGGTATAAGGTAATGCTTTTAAAAGGCTTGCCCGGCTCTAACACCGTAGAAGGAAAAGTAGGTTGATTAGGTGAATCTGGAAAATGTTGCGTCTCTAAACAAAAGGCTGTTCGGTGAGCATCCGGAAAGCCACCTTTCATTTTAAATTTCCCTTCCATAAAGTTACCCGTGTAAAATTGTACACCAGGCTGAGTAGTAAACACTTTTAGTATTAAGCCTGTCTTATCACCAATTACGGTAGCAACAGGTATTTGCGCGTTGTGATTGTTCAGCACGTAGTTATGGTCGTAGCCGTGGCCAAATTTAATCTGCTCGTTGTCGGCATCAATACGGTCGCCAATTGGTAATGGAGCCCTAAAATCAAACGGAGTACCCTTCACGCTCTCAATTTTACCGGTAGGGATCAGGTCTTTATTAACAGGAGTGTAATCGTCGGCATTGATCTGCATAATATGTTTCAGAATTGTACCACTGCCCGGGCCGTTGAGGTTAAAATAAGCGTGATTAGTAAGGTTAACAACCGTCGGTTTGTCAGTCTTGGCCTCATAAGTAATTTCGAGGCTATTGTAACGGGTTACCACATAGGTAACTTTTACATCAAGGTTTCCCGGAAAGCCTTCTTCCATATCGGCAGAGTGATAAGTAAGTTCCAGTGTATGCTCATTGGGTTGCACGGCGTCCCACACTTTAGAGTCGAAACCCACCTTGCCGCCGTGTAGCGTATTGGGTGCATTATTGATAAACATGCTATACTCTTTACCATCTAGTTTAAATTTACCATTGGCAATTCGGTTCCCATAACGGCCAATTAATGCCCCATAGTAATTGCTCGATGATTCCTGGTAGCCTTTCAAATTATCGAACCCTGCAATAACGTCAATCATGTTACCTGCCTGGCTTTTTACCAAAAGGCTAACTACGCGGCCGCCGTAATTGGTAATTGCAGCTTGCATGCCGTTTTTACCCTTCAAATAGTAAAGTTTAACTTGTTTTCCGTCGATAGTTTGTTCAAAACCCGATTCGGCTGGTAACATTTTGCTGATCGCAATGCTGTCTGTCATGGTAGCGTTGTTTTTTGCTTGATTAGTATTACAGGATGCTAAAATACCTGCCGATACGGCAAGCAATAACCCCATCCTGGTTTTTAGGCTTGATAATTGCATTTTGGTACGATGTTTAAGGTAATGAAACTATGGGTTTTCAATTTGGTTTCAAAGTTTTAAATATTATTAAAACTTTATTTAAAGTTACCCGTAAACGATGCCAATTTAGCAATAAAATTAAATGCTTAATAAAAACTTCATATAGTAACCGTATTTTTGCGCGTTCAATAAGTAATGACACAAAAAAAGATAAAGAAGCGAAGGATTGTACTGGTACTCATAGTAGTTACCATGTTTTTTGCTGCCTACGCACACCATAGGCTCAGCCAAAAAGGGTTAAATACAGGCCGTTTGCAGGATAAGGAGATGAACGAAATCTCCGGCATATCGGCGTCTGCTATCAATCAAGACATTTTTTATGTGCATAATGATAGTGGCGACACCAGTCGTTTTTTTGCTATCAATGCTCAGGGTAAATTAAAGGCTACCTACACTTTTACCGGCGCCTATAGCGGCCGGTTTGGCGTACGCGATTGCGAAGACATTGCAGTTGGCCCAGGCCCGCAAAAAAACAAAAGTTATATTTATTTAGGTGATATTGGCGATAATGGAGGAAATCATAAAGACATTGCTATTTATCGCTTTAACGAACCAACAGTAGCTGCCGAAGACAGCGCTAAAAAAATCAACCTTAATACCTCTACCCTGTTTTTGAAATATCCTGATGGCCCACGCGATGCCGAAACGTTGATGCTAGACCCCGTTGAAAAATTGCTTTATATAGTTTCTAAACGCCAGGACTCGGTAGCCGTTTATACTACGCCGCTTAAATTTAATAACGGTGATACGGTAACACTCACCCGCCAATGCAAGCTGCATTTTAAAGGCTTACCGCTAATGCGCTGGATAACCGCCGGAGATATATCCGCCGACGGCAAACAAATACTTTTGAAAAGCTATGCCACTGTTTATTACTGGCAGCGCGAACCCGGCGAGCCTGTTTGGAAAGCCATGCAACGCGCGCCGAAAGAAATGCCTTACGAACAAGAACACCAGGGTGAGGCCATTGGCTTTAGTCGCGATGGCAAATCTTACTTCACCACCAGCGAAGGGGTTTACGCGCCTATTTACCAGTATTTTATAAACGGATTTTAATTATTTAGGTCCCTCAGAGATTTCTTCCCAATAAACGGTTTCCATAAATACGCCGTTTTCTGATGCTACTTTATCTCTTATTTTTTCCAACTCCTGTTTTAGTTCGGCGGCGCTAGCCGTGCTACTTGAGGAATAGTAGTATATCGCATTGCCTGTTTTGCTGTTTATAAACTTATAGTGTTTGATATTTTCTGTAGCCATGGGGTATTGCACTTAAGTGTACTATTTATTAATACATTGTGGCGATAATTTGTTCAGATAAATGCTTAATTTAATTTGAACTTTACATTATTACGGTAAATTAGTAAGCATAAAACCATATAAAACTATGTACAAGAAATTCCTGACCACATCAATTTTAGTATGCTGCTGCGTGCTGGCATCTCTGGCTGTAATTGCCGATCTGAACGGTAAATGGATAGGCAGCGTAAACATGCAAGGTAACGACCTGGCTTTAACCTATACTTTTAAAGTAGATGGCGACAAGCTAACCGGCGTTGCAGAATCTCCTTACGGCCCTTCGGCTATTGAAAATGGCAAGGTTAAAGGCGACTCTCTTATGTTTACCACCAACGTAAGCGGCATTGAAATTCCTCAATCGGGAAAGTTCTTTAGCGACTCAGTTACACTTAATATCGAAGTTCAAGGTTCTGTGTTGCACACAACACTTAAAAGAGCACAGTAGTTAGAAAGCTGGAATCAAGAGTCAAGAATCAAGAAGTAATAATACATGTTACTGATAAAGCCCCTCCCGTTTGGAGAGGGCCAGGGAGAGGTTTTTACCTTTCGCTTACACCTTTCTGTTTTCAGCATTCTATCTTTGTATTCAACAAAAGATAAATTATGAAGGTTGAAATATGGTCGGATGTGATGTGCCCGTTCTGCTACATCGGTAAGCGGAGGTTTGAGCATGCACTTGCTAATTTTGAGCACAAAGATGAGATAGAGATCGAGTGGAAAAGCTTCCAGTTAAATCCACTATTAAAAACAGATCCTAACATCAGCATACACGATTACCTAGCCGAAACCAAAGGCTGGCAGCCCGAATATGCACGCCAGTTAAACCAACAGGTTACTGATATGGCAGCCGAAGTTGGTTTGGTTTATCACATGGATCAGGCCGTTGTGGCGAATAGCTTCGATGCTCATCGTTTTTCGCACTACGCTAAACTGAATGGTTTAGGTGTTGGGGCCGAAGAACAGCTATTCCGTGCTTATTTTACCGACGGTAAAAACATTGCCGATCATAATGTTTTGACCGAATTAGGCGGAAATATTGGACTAAATCCGGAAAACGTAAAGTCTGTTTTGGCCGCGAACCAATTCTCTAACGAAGTACATTACGACTTGCGTGAGGCCCAGGAATTAGGGATCAGCGCTGTGCCGTTTTTTGTATTAGACAGAAAATATGCGGTATCGGGTGCACAACCCGAAGCTGTATTTTTAGATGCTTTGCAAAAAGCTTTTGCAGATCAGCAACCAGAAATTATCGCCGACAGCGATAACAGCTGCGACGTTGATGGCGAAAATTGTTAAGAACATTTTATAATTGTCGTTTATCTAGCGTGTCATTCCGACGTAGGAGGAATCTTGTACGGGTTTCCTTTTAGATAAGCATACTTCACAAGATCTCTCAAGATCTCTCGAGATGACAAAACGAAGTTTTAAATAAGAAAAGCCGTCCCGGGTTAATCGGGACGGCTTTTCTATCATCAGGATGCCTGAGCCTTAAAACTCAAACTCGTTTGATGGCATACCGATCGGTGCTCCCGGCGGCATATCCAACGGTTCGGCGGGTTGGAATTTCTCAGGGTTCTTCTGAAACTCATTGATCTGCGACATAGCAAAATACATAGCTGCCTTTTGTTTAGGCGGCGCAGTTACCATTTGGCTGCCTATCCAGGTAGCTAATTCGCTTATCTTTAGTAATGCTTCTCCCCTTACATTTTCACCGGCGCGAGTATTGGCGGCTAATTGCAAAAGGTATTTGATGGTTAGGTTATTAACCAGCACGTGCAACTCTCCTTTATAGCCCGGTTCAATCGGGGCTTTCCAGGTTTTTTCGAGCAATTTATCAACCATTGGCATAAAGCCAGGTTGCTTGCTATCGCGCGAATTATATTCAATTAAACGGGCTGCACGGTCAGCATCAAGCATGTAACCTAATGTTGTACTTGCAGCACTTTCGGCAGCGCCAAGCGGGTCAAAAGTTACGCCGGTATGACCGCCGAAGGTCTCAACCGATGAGGGGTAACCTACCGGGCGCGGTGGAATTTTAGCGATTAGTGCTTCTGGTAATGCTAAGGCATCGGGTGTAATGGTCGTTAATAAACCATCAATAGAACGCCATTGCTCGGCCGGGTCAATCATTTTGGTAACCACTTGGCCATCATTTTTAAGGGCGTAGGTAAAGTATTGGCCACCGATTGAATTAGATACCGCTTCGATCTGGTAACGGTGCAGCAGGTACATAGGCACCAACACTTCTTCTAAAGTGGCCATCGGTGCGTCCTGACGGATAGCTTTCTCCGAAAAATTATCCAGTATGTGACGACGAATGGTCATCAGTTTGGTCAGTTGATCAACCGCGTTGTTACCCTCATCCCACTGGTGCGAAAGCGGGTGCACGCCACCACCAATATCCGGGATAAAGATGTGGCCTTGCGCCAGGGTTTCCTTCATGATCTTATCAAGCGCCTCATCCTCATTGGTTCCCTTAGGGAAATCTGAGTATCCCCAGGTAATAGCACGTTTGTCCCAGGTTCCAATACCTTTTGCATAAGCGTCAGACACATCTATAGTGCCATCAGCCTTCATACTAAAGCGCGGAAAGGGATAATCCATTACTGAAGCCCTGTCGTGCGTACTGCTTGTATAGTTGTGGTACAAACCAAGGGTATGTCCAATTTCGTGCGCAGATAGCTGGCGGATACGCGCCAATGCCATTTGCTCCATTGCTTTAGGGATAGGTTTGCCATCGATATAGGGTTGCAATAAACCTTCGGCCAGCATATAATCCTGGCGGTGACGATCTGAACCCAGCGTTACTTCACCTTTCAGGATCTCGCCAGTGCGTGGGTCGATGTATGACATACCGTATGAGAAAGCCCTTTGCGGATTGCCCGAGCGGTTTACCCAATTTACTACGTTATAGCGCATATCCATAGGGTCGGCGCCTTCGGGAAGTTCTTTTACGATGAAAGCATTTTTATAACCAGCCGCTTCGAATGCCTGGTTCCACCATGAACCACCTTCTATCAGGGCTTTTTTAATCAGCTCAGGTGCGCCACGGTCTATATAGTAAACTATCGGTTCAACAGGCTCGCTTATGGCTGCGCCAGGGTTCTTTTTAGCGAGGCGATGCCGTGCTGTAAAACGTTTAATCAATGGCTCATTCATCGGAGATGAAAAGTCGTAATAGCTAAAGTCGTTAAAGCCCGACCGCGGGTCGAACTTACGGGGCTTAAAACCATCATCGGGCAATTGTACAAAAGCCTGGTGCATACGCAGGGTTACCGCACTTGGATCAGCAGCGACACCGCCACCACGACGACCGCCGCCACCTCCGCTACCACCTGTAAAGGTAATCAAGGCTTCAAACTCACTATTTTTAGGAAAGTTCTTCGTGTTTTCGATATTAATAGCCGAGCGTGTTTCATCTAAACGATAACCGCCACCTGCTGCGCCACCACCACGGCCGGCGGCCGCAATAGCACTCCCCAGGTTACCACGGCCGGTGCCCAGGTTATCACCAATCTTCTGAACATCGCGGATCAGAAAAGGCGTCATATCTACCAGTACCTTATCGCCCTCAACGGCTGCAGGAGTAAAACCCCAAAGTATTGATTTGGCAAAAGCATTCTCAACTGCTTTTTTCTCGTCGGCATTACCGTTTACCGAACGGTAATTGGTAACCGGCTGTACCAAAAATATCTTAGGGCCAACTTTAGTGAAATGGGTAATTACCGATGTTGATTGACCGCGTTCGGCCCCACCATTACCAACACCATCAGCAAGAGCATTGAAGTACAGGAAATCCTGATCAAATTTGTCGATCTCGAGATAAACCTTTCCGCTTTTTTCATCATAATAAAAATCGAAAAAGCCCTCGTACTTTTTGAGGTTTTGAGTAATGGAGGCAATTGAAGCTGCCGGCCTGGCTTCGCTACCACGCCCTGCACCATCGCTTGGCTGTCTGTTCTGCGCGAACGACACCCCGCTTAATGCCAGCATAGCCGCAGTTAAGGGTAAATAATACTTCATAGTTTAATAGTTTAGAGAACTTATTTTGTTTTTGATGCAATAGCAAAGCATTTTTCCGACTCACGATGACATTTTCTCAAATACTTTTCAAGAAAATTAAGTGTTTTATGCGGAAACACTTTAAAATAATGCAGAATTAACAAAAAAGTTACTGGTTGATTAATAATTCCCCTCCTGAGAGAGTAATTGGAACTAATGGATCTTTTTCTCTCCCCTCTTGAGAGGGGTTAGGGGTGTGTCCTTATCACTAACTCATCAGAATTATAAAACGCTATATTTATCAAATAACATTTACTCTTATGAGCACGCCATCAAAAAACCATATTATCGTTGTTAAGAAAATGAAATTGAATGCAACAAACGGTGATCATTCCGTTACCGAACCATTCAATTTCGACGACATCAAAGAATCTGTTAAGCCCTATATATTCGACGAAAAGAATGTTCGTATTGACGTAGATGGCGACGAGATCACCTTTATTATTGTTTGCACCGAAGAAGCCAAGCGGCCAACTATAGGGTTTAGTCAAGGGAGTTAACTATGACGGTCAATTATCCTGAACTTGTTGCATGGCCCCATAGGTAAGTCGAAAACTTGCAGGCTGCGACGGTTAATGCATATTCAGCATATTGATGCTATCGATTTTTTCTTTAACTTAACTTGTAAAAAACCAGCACCTTATAGCGAATGAAAACCTTACGTCACTTATCTATTTTATTTTTAAGCTTATCATCGTGCTTAACTGTTTACGCCCAATCCACCGCCAATAAAATTCACGAGGTTGAAACAAACCTGGTTGGCGTAATACAAATAGAAGGCGAAAAACCACATACGATACAAGAACAGCTGGTACACTACAAAGCACCGGGAATAAGTATCGCAGTTATCCAGAACTATAAGATTGCATGGGCAAAAGGTTACGGCTGGGCCGATGAAGAGCAAAAAATTCCGGTAACGGAAAAAACGCTCTTTCAGGCAGCGTCTATTAGTAAATCATTAAATGGCGTTGGTGTTTTAAAGTTGGTGCAGGACAAAAAACTCGATCTTTATACAGATATCAACACCTACCTCACCAGCTGGAAATTTCCTTACGATAGTTTATCAAAAGGCAAAAAAATTACGGTAGCCAACCTGTTAAGCCATACAGCCGGGCTAAATGTACATGGCTTTAATGGCTATGAGCAGGGCAAGCCACTGCCAACCATAACCGAAATTCTCGATGGAAAAGCGCCCGCAAACTCTCCGCGTATTCGCTCTATGTATGCGCCGGGTTTAAAATCTGAATATTCTGGTGGCGGAATTATGATTTCGCAAATGATTGTAATGGACGTTACCCATCATACTTATGCTGAATACATGAAGCAAAATGTGCTACAGCCTTTAGGCATGACAAGTAGTACTTATGAACAACCGCCGTTTGGAATTAAACCCGCGTTATTGACCACCGCTTACGGACCGCTCGAAAAGCCATTAACAGGAAAATACCATATTTACCCTGAGCAGGCTGCCGCCGGTTTATGGACCAATCCTACAGATCTTGCTAAATATGTCATTGAAACACAATTGGCTTATGAAGGTAAATCGGCAAAAGTGCTTAACCAACAAACTACTAAATTGAGGCTCACACCATATCTTAATAAAAATGCAGCCCTGGGTGTTTTTATTGATAACTTGGATAGTACCAAATATTTTCAACACAGTGGCGGCAATGAAGGTTTCCGCTGCATTTATTATGGAAGCCTTGAAGGTGGAAATGGCGTTGTAATAATGGTTAATTCTGATAACGGCCAAATTATAAGCGAAGTGATAAACAGTGTGGCAAAAGTTTATGGTTTTAAAGGATTATACAATTCTACAATTAAAAAATCGGCGATAGTGGCCGATGCTGATTTACAAAGTTTAGTAGGTTATTATGAGCTTGCACCTAAATTTATTTTAAGCATTACCAAAGAAGGCAATCAGCTATATGCCCAGGCTTCAGGGCAAGGTAAATTCAGGATCAATCCCGAATCACAAACCAAATTTTACACCGTTGATTTCCCATCAGATTTTGAATTTATTAAAGATAACAATGGAGTAGTAACCAGTGTGGTGCTTTTACAAAACGGGCAGAAACATGAGGCCAAGAGAATGAAATTGTAGGTATCTAAATATAAATTGTGATACCGAATTTTATTTCACCTGATGAAACTCACATCGTTCGAAGTCTATTAACTTCGAATGCATATAATAAATAGCCCCCGCTATTCAAAGTCTCCGACTTCGAGCAGCGGGTTGAGCTGGAAAGTCACGAATCTCATTTTTTACAAAACTTTACTCTCAAAATCGGAAAGCAGTAAAACCGAAAGCTTAATTTTGCCTCATGGATTGGATAGCTGTACAAGATAAATTACCCCTCGATAACGAACCGGTTTTAGTACTAATTAGCACCGAGGACGACGATTACACCAGGTTTAACAACATGCAGGTTGCCTACCACGTATCTAAGCAATGGATAGGTAAAGACAGCGGCTTATGCGACGTAACGCACTGGCTACCACTTCCACCTGCCCCGAAGCCACCGCGAGACGAGCATTTTGAGGCTATTAAATTTGCATCAGACAGTGTGATGAGCCATTATATTCCCACAGATAGGAGTGCGCAGACGTTCTCCTTCGCCATTACAGCTGAAGGGAAAGAATATACCGCTCATTACGAAAAAGACGTAGACGGTTATTGGACGTTTAGGAAATATGAGTAATAAAGCTTTCCACCTCGTCTACATTCATTAAAATAGTACTGAATATTTTGGATGCCCCGTATAGCTTATCAACCTTTACAGGCTCTTTAAAAGTGATAAGTAAGTTACCACTTGTTTTTATTGCGCCACCCTTAAGGTACGGGACGTCGGAAGGCTGATAATCGTTGGTTATTTTCTGAAGCGAATCTATGTTATTTAGTGTAGTAACTACCTGCCAGCGCAAGCCAGTGCGCAACACTATAAAATTATCACCAATTAAAATCTTTCGTTTTAGCATGGCAGATAAATCTGCCACGAAAACGATCATTCCATAAGCAGAAATGGAAGTCACAACAATAGCGGCAATGTTATTCCAGTGTATTAGCAGGAGATGCACGGCTACCATTTCAATCAGCACCACTGCAAACAAAACACTCCAAATAGCTACATAACCACAGGTTTTGTGTGTAGTAAAGGTTTTGATATCACATGCACAATCTTTCTCCTTTCGCCAAAACAACAGGCCGTATCTAATTATTGCCAACTCGGACGCCATTAGCTTTATAGCAACAGACGAACCCAACACCGATACCATAGCATGGCGCAGATTATAGATAGGGTCTGCAAATTCTGCCCTATCTTGATTATAAGCAGCCCTTAGTTTTTTAAATTGGGTAACAGCATAACCGATAACAAACAATTCTGCCAGCACGCTCAATTTGCGGATCTGTAAAATGTAATCTCGCTGTTGCTGCGGCAGTACCACATATGCTAATCCACAGCAAAAACTAAATATAAGCAACAAGCTCTTCGCCGAAACCTTTAAAGGTCGAACAATAATAAAATAATACAACACCGGAAAAGTGATCACCAAGTCGGCAAGAAAGCCGTTTGCAACTTTATCTCTTATTCTCAGTGGCGCAGCATTTAGGATGGCAAGTCCACCAAAAAATATGATTAGCGCGATAATCAGAATAGAAATAATATTACGATTTAACCGAGGAAGAAAAGCTGTCATGGCTTGGGCTTGGGTTTGGGTACAGCCTAAAGATAGCAATAAAAGCTTTTAGCGATTCCGCCCAACACATCAGAATCGCTAAATGATTCACAAATTCTTACAACAACTTCCTCACCACCAAAAACGCCCCTGTAGCCGCCAAACTTGCAATCCCTAATAATTTTGCGCGGCCTTTAGTTGCCTTTTTAGAGCCATAGCCACCTGCAATTTTATAGTCAACTCCGCTGGGTTCGAAAATAGCGCCATTGGTTACCGGTTCCGGTTCGGCCTTTTTAAAGTAGTGTTGTGTAACCTTGAGCAATCCGAACCTGGTGAGCCTGGGCGAAATAATTTGCCCCAGTTTCGCCATATAAGCCGAACTGCCTATCATTACGCTCTCACGCGGGCGCTCTATCAGCCTTACAATTTCTGATGCAACCTTGGTGGTGGGTATAATTGGAGGTACAGGTTTAAGTTTCTTGCCTGTGTAGTTGGCCGCATGTACCGGGCCGGGGGTATCTACAAATCCAGCATAAACATCACAGATATGGATATCAGGGCAATCGATCATTTCGGTGCGCAGGGCTTCAGAAAAACCACGTACGCCATATTTGCTGGCGGTATAGGCTACTGAGTAAGGCATGGCAACATAGCCGCCGGCAGAGTTCATATTTATTAGCGTTCCGTAACGTTGTTTCTTAAAGTAAGGCACTACGGCGTAAGCACCGTTGAAGTAACCCATTAAATTGGTTTTTAACACTTGCTCGTGAGCCTCGAGCGGCACGGCGGTAAATTCGCCCAAAAGGCCTATTCCTGCAATGTTAATCCATACGTCTATCGATTTTCCGAAAGTGCAGGCATCCTTAGCTAAGTTTTTTACTGCAGCTGCATCTGTAACATCGGTAACTACGGCAATGGCTTTGGCACCAAGTCGGTCGCAAACGTCAACTACTTCGTCGAGCGTTTCTTTTTTACGGGCTGCCAGTACAAGTTTACAACCATACTGAGCCAGCTCAATGGCTGTAGCACGGCCAATACCGCTGGATGCACCTGTTATTACAATGGTTTGTTTGTTTAACGGCTGGCGGACATCAATTCGGGAACGTAATAAACTCATAGGATCTGATTTATCTGGGTAAGATATAAGAACCTGACAGAGAATGAAAGGTTTATGAAAAGTTTATTTTCCCTGTTATCTATCCATTCCAGGCTCCAAACTTACCTTGCTGATAATCACGGTATGCCTCGGCTATTTCCTGCTCAGTATTCATTACAAAGGGGCCTTGTGATACTACCGGTTCGTTATACGGCATGGCATGCCCAAACAATAAAATACTTTCTGTTGATGAAGTAATCATCAATTCGCCACCATCCTGATCAAACTCTGCCAGATGAACCGCCTTTACCGCCGTACCATTAGCTTCCAGTTCGCCACGAATAACGTAAAAGAAAATATTGTGCTCCTGGGGGATATTGATCGAAATCCTACCACCATTCTTAAAGTAGATGGTGTTGAGGTTGATACCCAAATCTGTTTCAAATGCAGGCTGCTTGCCCTCCCATTGGCCAAATATTAAGTCGACTTCTACCCTGCCATCGTCGAAAGTAACTGAAGGTATTTCTTCCTTCTGTTTACCAATGTAGAAAGGTTCGGACATTTTTAAACGGGCTGGTAGATTAACCCACAGTTGCAGAATTTCCATCGGCCCACCATTTTTCTTAAAAGCTTCCGACGAAACCTCAGAATGGATAAGCCCTCTGCCCGCACGCATCCATTGCACACCGCCGCTGGTGATCACGCTCTCATGTCCGCTATTGTCTTTGTGCGCAATGTCGCCGTCGATAATAAAAGTAACGGTTTCCATTCCCCGGTGCGGGTGCGGACCAAAAGGTAGCCCCCTGTTACTCGGTTTATAAACCTGCGGACCGTGATGATTGAGAAATAAAAACGGATCGATGTAATTAACGTATTGAGTTGGCAGAGCTCGATAAGTAACCATATCTGCAATAGGCGCAGAAACCGCTGGATATATTTTTATAATTTTTGACATAATTATGTGATATACTACTACACAACAAGCAATTATCTTAAAGTGTTATTCGGACACATAAAACAATAAACGTATTTTTGCAGCAAGGTTACAAAACTAAGCATATTGATATGGCGACAGAACAGCTTGAGGTAAAATATACAGGTTACAAACCGGCAATTTATAGAGCAGCCGTTGGCGCTATGTTTTTTATGGCCGGTTTATGTTTTGCCAGCTGGGCTTCGCGCATTGCCACCATTCAACAAAAATTAGAGCTTAGTGATGCCGCTTTAGGTGGTGTATTATTTGCCTTGCCGGTAGGTTTAATGCTTTCGCTGCCATTTTCGGGTTGGGCTGTAAACAAAATAGGTAGCCGCATGCTGCTTACTTTTGCCATTATTACCTACGGCGTTTTGCTGGTATGTTTAGGCTCTGTTGATCATGTTTATCAGTTAATTATGTGTTTGGTGGCTTTCGGTTTTGCCAGCAATGCAACTAACATTGCTGTAAATACTCAAGCCGTAGCTACCGAAAAAATGTATAGCAAGCCCATTATGGCTTCCTTCCACGGGTTGTGGAGCATGGCCGGTTTTACTGGCGCGGCGATAGGCACCTTCATGATCCATCAGAAGATTGTGCCTATGTATCACTTTGCGCTTATCTGTTGCATTAACGTAATTGTAGTACTTATCTGCCTGCAATATCTACACAACGACCGCGACGAGAACAGCGATGCACCAGCCTTTGCCATACCCGATAGATCACTTATAAAACTTGGGCTAATTGCCTTTTGCTCCATGATATGCGAGGGTGCAATGTTCGACTGGAGCGTCATATACTTTAAAAAAATCGTTTTGGTAGAAGATGCCTGGATAGCCACCGGTTATACTGCCTTTATGTGCACCATGGCCACCGGCCGCTTTATTGCCGACTGGTTTGCGCATAAATTTGGTTTAAAACGTATTCTTCAGGTTAGTGGTACACTTACTGCCATTGGCTTATTAATTGCGGTGATACACCCTACTTTTCCTGTTGCAATTGGTGGCTTTTTACTGGTTGGCTTTGGTGTATCATCCGTAGTGCCTATGGTTTACAGCGCAGCTGGCCGATCTAAAACTATGACACCGGGTGCTGCAATTGCAGCAGTATCAACCATCAGTTTTGTGGGCTTCCTGATAGGTCCGCCGGTTATTGGTTTTCTGGCCGGGGCATTCACCCTCAGGGTTTCTTTTACTTTTATTGCCCTAATGGGCGCATGTGTGGTGATATTGGCAACCAAAGCCAAGGTTGAGTAATTTTTAATATCAATTACAATTGATATATTTACTTTAATCAATTATAGCCATGCTATTATTGCGGGGGTAACCTACTGCGCGTCAATAGCATTCCTATGCCTTAATCACCATTAAACAGCCCCGCTGTGAAAAACTTATTGTGTATGCGTAGAAGTATCTTATTACTTGCATTACTGGCGTTTACCTGCCTGCATGTTTTTGCCCAAACCAGCACTTTATCTAAGCAACTAACTACATACCTTAATCAGTTTAGCCTCACCGAAAAAGCATATTTACAGTTCGACAAGCCCTACTACGCCGCCGGAGATACGCTTTATTTTAAGGCATACCTTACCATGGGGCAGCGTCATCAGCTGTCGGCGATAAGTGGGGTGCTGCATGTAGATCTCATCTCCCCGCAAAATAAAATATATCAATCGGTTAAGTTACAAACCATCAATGGATTGGCCTGGGGCGATTTTGTACTACCAGACTCACTCGCCCGTGGAAATTATCGTGTACGGGCATATACCAATTGGATGCGTAATAACGGCGATGCTGATTTTTTTGAGCAGGTGATCCCCGTGGGGTCTGTACTTGCCGCCGTGTCGTCGTCGAAATCGACAGATACCAGGCCCGATCTGCAATTCTTCCCCGAAGGTGGCGACATGCTTACGGGTGCGATGGGCAAAGTGGCCTTTAAAGCAATGGCCGCAAATGGCAAGGGCATAGATGTTAGTGGCATTATTACTGATATGGAGGGCAAAACAGTCACGGCGTTTAAGTCATCACACAATGGCATGGGCGCATTTATGCTGAACCCCAAAAATGGACAACAATACAAAGCACTCGTAACCTACCCCAATGGCACACAAAGCACCGTTGAGCTACCACATGCCAATACCTGTGGCATAGTATTAAAAATAGATAACGACACTACCCAACAAGCCCGCCTTCAACTGATTGCAAACGATCAATACTTTGCCGAGAATAAAGACAAAGAAGTTAACGTGCTTATTTATTCGGGAGGTTATGCAACCACACTTCACCTTAAACTCGATAGCACTAATATTAGCCTGGCATTATTGAAAAAACACCTGAGCCCCGGCATCGCTGTGGTAACCCTGTTTTCGTCCGATGGGCAGCCACAAAGCGAACGCTTGATCTTTGTGCAAAAACCAAATGAGTTTAGTTTAGCCTTAGCCAGTGATAAACAGGCTTACCGCACCCGCGAAAAAGTGATGATGGACTTACACCCGCAAAGTTCATCGGACTCGACAGCAATAGCCCATTATTCGGTTGCCGTTATTAATGAAAGCAAGGTTCCCACCGATGCCGACGCCGAAAACAGTATCTACAGCTATATGTTGCTAACCTCCGAACTTAAAGGGCATATAGAGCAACCTGGCTATTATTTCAACAATGTTTCGGCCAAAACCATAGCAGATTTAGACCTGGTAATGCTTACGCATGGCTATCGCAGGTTTGAGTGGAAACACCTCACCGATTTGAAACAGCCGCCAGTTACCTATCAACCTGAGCGTGGAATAGAGATTAGTGGGCGGGTGAAAAACTGGGGTGGAAAACCGACAGCTAACTCAACGGTTACATTGATCCCCAGAGGGGCGCAACCAATAACCGGGCATGCCGATAGCATAGGTAATTTCAAATTTAAAGACCTTGTTTTTACCGACACCGCAAATTTTATAATTCAAGCACTTAAGAAAAGTGGCGATGATGCTACAGAAATTAAATATTATGGCGCAGTTAAGTCTCCTGCCTTACAACAAGTTGTAACGTCGACAGGTAGCCAAGACGTTAATCAGTTAATGACTACCTATTTGGCAAACAGCGCCCAGCAACATCGTCTCGATAGTCTTAAATTATTAAAAGGCCGAATGTTAAAAGAAGTAAAAATACGAGCTATAAGAAATAGCAATAATTATCGCTCGTCAAGTCCCACCGGTCCGGGGCATGCCGACCAGGTGATACACATGGATGATGTAAAAACAGTAGGTTTTTTGGGTACAGTATTACAAGGTCGTTTAGTAGGGCTAGAGATTACTGATGATATGGTATTGTTTTTTAAAAAACCTATGGCTATATATTTAGATGGAGTTGAATTTGCCGGTTCGTTGAAAGATATCCCTACCGAAACCATCGAAACTGTAGAGGTATTTAAGTTCGCCTCCGCTTCTATTTATGGCATGAACGGAGGCAATGGTGTTATAGCATTAACCAGTTGGCAAGGCAAAGGCAGACAAGCCAAGGATATTGTAGCCAGGGGCGTTTTACCCATTACCGTTCCCGGGTTTTACAAAGCCCGCGAGTTTTATGCACCAAAATACGAGGCGAAATCTTCTACAATACCCGATTTACGTTCTACCATTTACTGGCAGCCCGAATTGACAACAGATGCCAAGGGGAATGCATCATTCAATTATTATAACGCAGATGGAACAGGTACCTATCGCGTAATTGTGGAAGGCATTGACGAGGCCGGCCATATTGGCCGCGCGGTTTACAGGTATGCGGTTAAGTAACTAAGGCTTTGCGGTTAGCCTAATTTATAATTACACTTTAAATATATTAATTCGATATATTTACTTAACAATTATAAGCAGCTATTTATCTCCGCATCAAATACTTCCGGCTAAATAGCAACCTCATACCTTAATTTTCAACAGAAATGAAAAAGTTGCTTGCTGTAGTAATCTGCGCATTTGTATTTACTGTGCCTGCCTATTGCCAGGTGCAAAATACTTTTGTTGAAACGCTTATAGATAAGCTTAAACAATTTGGAATTAACCACACAGAGGAAAAGGCTTATCTGCAACTGGATAAGCCTTACTATGCCGCCGGCGATACTATTTATTTTAAGGCTTATGTAACCACGGGCGAGCATCAGCTTTCTAACCTAAGCAGCATATTACACGTTGATCTTATTGATCCGGCAAGCAGGGTTAACCGCTCGCTTACGCTGAAGTTAACACAAGGCCTAACCTGGGGAGATTTTGAACTTCCGGATTCGCTGCAAAAGGGCGAATACCGGGTGCGCGCATATACCCAGCTAATGCAAAATGATCCGGGTAGTTTCTTTGATCTACCGGTGTCAATAGGGGCCGTTAAAAATGTAAAGATGTATGAAAATGCCCCTGCATCGAAGCAAATGTTTAAGGCCGATGTACAATTCTTCCCCGAGGGTGGCAACATGGTTACTGACGTTCGCAACAAAGTTGGTTTTAAAGCCATTGGCACCGATGGTTTGGGCACCAGCGTTAGCGGTGTAATTGTAGACAACTATAACAAAACAGTGGCCCGGTTTGCATCAGGACATGCCGGGATGGGAAGTTTCTTTTTACTCCCCGAAGAAGGCCGTACGTATCGCGCAAAATATAAGCTTAAAGACAGTATTCAACAGGTGGTCGATTTACCTAAACCCCTTACTAAAGGTGTAGCATTATCAGTTAATACTAAGCCCGATAAAGTTTCGGTGCAAATAGACGTAAACCACAATTATTATAAAGAGAACGAGAACAAAAACATTATCCTTGCCATTTACTCAGGCGGCAAATTAACACATGTGCTAACTAAGCTGGATAGCTGGGAACTAACCCTCGATTTGCCGGTTAAACAATTTGCTACCGGGGTTACCAGATTTACCGTATTTTCTGAACAGGGCGTACCTTTGTGCGAACGGCTTTCTTTTGTTCAAAACCCTGCTGACCAAGCCGTCCTACAGGTTAGCAGCAATAAAAATGCGTACAGCAAACGCGACAAAGTACAGATAGATATTAATCGTAAAGACCAACCGCTTGAATCTGCCAAAGGCCATTATTCGGTAACGGTGATAGACGAAAGCAAAGTACCAGATGTTAATTATCGTAATTCGATACAATCGTACTTATTGCTAACCTCAGAAGTAAAGGGTTATATTGAACAACCAGATTACTATTTCGACAATAGCAACGAGAAAACCAATGCCGAACTGGATGCTTTGATGCTGACACAGGGTTATCGGAAATTTACCTGGCAAGAGGTCTTAAAAGACACCGCACACGCTGGTAAATTGCCCCCCGAAAAAGCGATTGGCCTCAGCGGAACCATCACCTCATTAAAAACCAGACAACCTGTTGCCAACGGAACTGTAAATTTAGTGAGCCCCAACAACGGCCCTTTATTTAGCCAGCAAACTGACGCAAATGGCAGGTTTGCGTTTACAGGAATTTTATTTGCCGACAGCACCCGGTTTTTAATCACCGCAACGGATGCCGCCGGCAACCACGACGTAAAAATTACAATGGACAAAACCGCTACTGCATTTGCAGTTGCTCCATTAAATACACCGGGCGTTGCCTCCACAGATATGCAAAGTTACCTGCAAAACGCCCAGCAAGAACAAATGCAAAGCAGCCTGTATAAGCCGCTTAATGGCAAGGTGCTTAAAGAAGTTAAGGTTAATGCGCTTCGCTCGTCAAACATAGTGGGTAGCGGGCACGCCGATCAATATATCGATATGCGTAAAGTAACCGAGGGAGGTGGCTCTTTGTACGATGTACTTGTGGGTCGTTTAAATGGCATTAGGTTTATTAACGGCATTCCGTATCTGGCAGGATATAACCACGGGCCCATGCAAATTGTAATTGATGGGGTTATTATGGAAACCAGGCTTGATACCAACCAACATGCAATGGGCGATGCTGTTTTAAAAACGCTGGTTCCCGGCGATGTAGAAACGGTTGAAGTTTTGAAATATTCCAACGCAAGTATTTACGGGCAGATAGGCGGTAACGGCGTACTTATCGTCACCACCCGGCAAGGAACCGGCAGCGCAGCAGCAACAGAGACAGACCCTGGTATATTGGTATTTAAAGCGCCGGGCCTATCCGTTGCGCGCGAATTTTATTCGCCCAGGTATGATGTAGCCGCAACCACCACGCATCCCGACTTGCGCTCAACCATCTATTGGCAACCCGAAATAACAACAGACGCCAAAGGCAATGCTTCTTTTAATTATTACAATGCCGATGGCACAGGCACTTATCGCGTAATTGTAGAGGGCATTGACGAGGCCGGGCATATTGGCCGGGCGGTTTATAGGTATGCGGTGAGATAATTTGAGATTATTTTTATAGAGTTCACGCGGCACGCGTGCGCTAGCAATTGGCCAACTCAGGAAATAAGAAAATATGATAGACCTGCAGTATCCCTCCAAAATCAGTATCTCATTGTATTTATTACTTCTACTCTTTTCTTCATGTCAAAGAAAAAGCGGCAATGAGTTGAATATTTGTATTTATGGAAAATATGAAATAAACAGCACGGTTTCTTTGATGCTCGATCATAAAATGATTTATGAAAATAAAATCACGGCAGGTTCTTTTCAGGAGTTGCGCCTTAACCCGCTTTACATTATTAATAAGGTAACGGTTATCGACTTTTCTATAAACGGAAAAGACACTAGTTTCAACTGCATACTTGATAAAAAGAACTATTTGAATCTTGCATACTCACCATTTCATAACCAATTTCAAGTGCAAAAAGTCGACTCCATAACTTTTAGAAAAAGCGGAGACGATATGATAAAGTACTCAGGTTTCGGCACACGCTTGCTGCGTATGTCCAATTTAAATATAGGTTACTTCTTGATTCGCTACCTCGATTCTTATCCCTATTAAAATGCCATCGCTTTTCCCTGTTCAGGAAATATCAAATGAAGTTTAAGCAAATTCTCATCAAAAAGCTGCTGCTTAATTTTAACGATGTTGGTTTGCGGCAACTTCAAGTGGGTAATAATCACGTTGAAACCTTTAAGGGCGTCCGGGCCGGTTAAGGCACTAAGATTGGCAAACTCGCTCATCAACCATTTAGGTGTAAAATGACCAAATAGGGTTTTATCCGGCTGCTCATCTGGAAACGAGGTTTCGATCATAATCGCCTTCAGGCTTTTGTTTTTAATCAGTGGTGCAATGGCCTCCCAAAGCCGATGCATATTGGTGCTTTTTTCTATCGCGTCGGGGCCGGTATCGCCAAGGTATAACATATAACTATCTTTGCTCCTTACCAAAAATGCAGTACTGGTTAAGTTAGAATGGCTAAGCGGAAAAGCTTTTACCGACATTTCGGTATTCTTAATTGGTACTTCTTCGCCTGGGTTTAATACTTCATAGTGATATTTTTTCAGTTGCGGTGTTTCGCCGGCATCGGCAAAGTTGGCCCAACTGGCCCAGGTAAAGTAATGAGTTTGGAAAGTTTTGAGGCAATCGGCAAAACCGTAAATAGTTTTGGCGCTATCATCGGGCGAGTTAAGAATCAATCCCGACAAATGATCGAGGTGCGAATGCGAAATAAAATAACCTTTAATATATTGCCTCAGCACGTGCTCTGCAGGTGCATTAAAAGCCTTATTCTCAATTGCCTTTTGGATACCTGCATGCAATGTCCCGGCGTCGAGGCAGATGTAGTTATCTGAGCCTTTTGGAGCCAGCATGTAGGCCGAAAGATTACTTTCATCAGCCCCACCCAGTACTCCCAGCGGTACCAGTTTAAAACTATTTTGCGCATTAACGCCCGCTACAATGCAACAAAATAAAAGGGTAATCAGATACCTTAAACGCAATAATGCCATACCTAAAAAAGATTTAAAGTACGGCAATTTACACAACTAAGTTCAATTGTTTTTAACGAGCACATATCTCTTTCTGAGACAATTGGTGCAAAGGTATTTTTTCAGTGGTAGCCAAAACAGAAACGTTTTAACTAACATGCCTCGGTGAATCCGCATATGTAAACTCTGTTTACATTTTCTGCATACAGGTTGGGCGTGCGTATTTTGAATTGGGGTAACATTCATATTTAGCAACATTATTATAAAATAGTTTAAAAAGTTGGGGTTGGACAAACAATTTTCAAGAGGCCTACTGACCACTTGCGCAAGAAATTAATTCACCCAGAAATTAAATCGTTAGATATTATATATATATCTAATAATATATAAAAGTAGCCGTTTCTACGTTTAAAAAGGTTATTTGTATATTAATAAACTATTTGTATCAAAAAAGTTACAATTTGTTTTTATACGAATTAACCTTTGGTTTAATTAAACACATTCCCGAAACTTTCATTGAGTAAAACTTAAAAATTATTCAACTTTCATTTTCTTAGCCGCCGACTTTTTGTACTCATAGTCGCCGCCGAAAAGATATCCCCAAGGTTTGAGGTCGTCGATACGATCAAAGATTATCTTAAATATAGCAATGGTAGGTATGGATAAAAACATCCCCGATAGCCCCCATAACATTTCGCCTAGTAAAATACCCAAAAAGGTAATCAATGCATTGAGTCTTACTTTTGAGCCAACAATAACAGGCAGTAAAAAATTAGCGTCGATTGCGTGAATGATGATTACGCACACAGCCACCAGCATCGCTTTGCTTATAGCACCTGTAGCAAACGTAATTACGGTACTCAATATCAACGCGCTGAATATACCCACATAGGGTATAATATTAAACAAACCAGTAATTATGCCTAACAGAGCAGCATACTTGATACCGATGAACCAAAAAACGGCGCATGCAATACACGATACCACAAGCATTTCGAGCAATAGCCCCATTATATACTGGCGTAATATCGACTGCACTTTTTCGGCAATATCGTGCACCAGCATGGTATGCTTTGTGCCAAATGCTTTTAAAACAAATTGCAGCAGCAAGCGCCTGTAAAGCATAATAAGAAAGGTAAAAATAATGATGAAGGCAAAAAACAGCATCATTGCCGAAACGGATAAAAAAGTGGCGCCAATAACGCTTGTACCAGACGACATGATCTTTTTAGTAGTATTATGCACATATACCATTTGCTTCTCCATATTTAAATTGAAGGTGCTTTGAATCCACTGCTGCAGGTCGTAGCTCGATTGGTCTATCTGCTTTTTCAGCATAGGCCAGTCATCTGCTAAGCTCGATATACGGGTGCCTACCAGGTAGCAAATACCGGCAATAAAGGCAATAAAAATTAATATGGATAAAAATGCGCCGGCGCTACGGGGCAAGCGGCATTTGGTTTCGAAAAAGTTAGATAATGGCATCAACAAGATGGCGAATATGAACCCAAACATCAACGGGTCAAGTACATCTTTACCAATAATAAGCAAGTACCCCAGGGAGATGAGTCCGATAAGGATAAACGACAGGCGGGCATAAAATGGTAAAGTTGCAGTAGGCTTTGTAATCATAGCAGCGGTTTGGGATATATATTTTACTAAATATACCATTTTAACATGATGTTACGCTTTATGTTTTAGCTGTTTAAAACCTTAGCTAAGGTTTGTTTGATATGTATTTACAACTATTACTATCTTCGTTACCATGTCAGCCTCTCAGCAAGCAAAACAGCAAATAGACGCCCTAACTACAGAGTTAAGGCAGCATAACTATAATTATTACGTTCTGGCCCAGCCCACTATATCTGATTTCGATTTCGATAAAAAGCTGGAACAACTGGCCGCCCTCGAGAAACAATATCCGGAGTTTGCAGAGCCCGACTCGCCTACCCAGCTGGTTGGTGGCGAAATAACTAAAGAATTTAAAACGGTTAGGCACCGTTGGCCTATGCTCTCGTTGGGTAATACCTACAACGAGCAGGAGTTGCTGGACTTCGATAACCGCATCCGCAAGGCTATTGGTGATAACTTTGAGTATGTGTGCGAGCTGAAGTTCGACGGCCTGTCTATGAGTATTACTTACGAGCAAGGCAAACTGATTCGCGCGGTTACACGGGGTAATGGCGTGGAGGGCGACGAGGTAACTACCAACGTACGCACCATTCACAGCATTCCAAAAAAATTAGGCGAAGGTAATTACCCCGACCTGTTTGAGATCCGTGGAGAGGTGTTTATGCATCGCAAGGCTTTCGAGCGATTAAACGACGAGCGTATAGAAAACGGTGAAGTACCTTATGCCAATCCGCGCAACTTTGCGTCGGGCACTATGAAACTCCAGGACTCGGGGGAGGTTGCTAAACGCCCGCTTGACTGTTTTCTATATTTCTTATACACCGAGAAGCAATTATTTAAAACCCATTGGGAAAGCTTGCAGGCTGCTAAGGATTGGGGTTTCCATGTAAGTGAGCATAGTAAGTTATGCAGTAACATAACCGAAGTACTGGCCTTTATCAACTATTGGGAAGAGCGCCGCTTCGACCTTTCGTTTGATATCGACGGTATTGTAATTAAGGTAAACAATTATAACCAGCAGCAAGAATTGGGCTTCACCGCAAAAGTACCGCGTTGGGCTATTGCTTATAAATATAAAGCCGAGCAGGTAGAAACCGTGCTGGAGAGTGTTGTATATAATGTAGGCCGTACAGGTGCAGTTACTCCGGTTGCCAACTTAAAACCAGTACAACTGGCTGGTACTACCGTAAAACGAGCTACCCTGCATAATGCCAACCAGATTTTATTACTCGACCTGCATCAAGGCGATTCTGTTTATGTTGAAAAAGGCGGCGAGATCATTCCCAAAATCATCAGTGTAAACCCGGCAAAGCGTAAACCCGATGCGCCGGCTATTGAATATGTAACCCACTGCCCCGCCTGCGGAACTTTGTTAGAACGCAAAGAAGGCGAAGCCGCATTCTACTGCCCTAACGACGAAGGCTGCCCGCCGCAAATTGTAAGTAAAATGCAGCATTTTGTTGGCCGCAAAGCGATGAATATTGATGGCCTGGGTGATGAAACTATCGAAACGCTTTATCAAAAGGGCTACATTAAACACATCAGTGATATTTACGACCTGCGCGATAAGTACGACCAACTGAAAACGATGGACCGCTTCGGCGAAAAATCGATCACCAATATGCTGGACGGCATCGAAAAATCGAAGCAGATGCCTTTTGAGAAAGTGCTGTTCGGTTTAGGTATCCGTTACATTGGCGAAACGGTGGCTAAGAAATTGGTGGCCTATTTTAAAACCATAGAGAAACTAATGACAGCTTCTTTCGAAGAGTTGACGGCGGTTGATGAAATTGGTGGCCGAATAGCCCAAAGCCTGATCGAATACTTTGAAGGCGAAAAACATCGTGATGAAATTGCCAAGCTGCAAAGCCAAGGTCTGCAATTTGCTGCCGAAGAAAAAGAAGTTACTCTGGCAAGCGACAAGCTGAGCGGGAAATCATTCATCATCTCTGGAGTATTCGAAAAGTACTCGCGCGATGAACTGAAAGATATCATCGAACAAAACGGAGGTAAGATCTTAAGCAGCATTTCGGCTAAATTGAATTACCTGGTAGCAGGAGACAACATGGGACCCGCTAAATTGGAAAAAGCTAATAAACTCAACATCCCGATTATTAGTGATGAGGAGTTGTTAGGAATGATATAGACAGCGTTATCGGAGGTCGGATTTTTGATTTCGGATTTACAAAAACTTGTCATCTCGACGAAGGAGAGATCTTGTACAACATGATTAGCCGTCGCATAAGATTTCTCCTTCGTCGAAATGACAATACTTTTTTACAACCTCGCTACCCGGCTCAATACCTCTACAATATACCTATCCATAATCTCAGCAGGCTGCGTGCTAAACTTATCGGTTATCCGGTTGGCTAATAGCACATTGAACGATATAGCTCTATGCCCTAAAGCGGTGGCCATACCATAAATACCGGCAGTTTCCATCTCTAGGTTGGTGATCCGCTTATTTTTAAACTTAAATTTTTCAATAATATCAAGCAATTGTGGCATAGTCGATTGTGCCCTGATCTGCCTGCCTTGCGGTGCATAAAAACCAGGTGCAGTAATGGTAACGCTTTGCTGTATGCCTTCACCTAAAGTTTTTAGAAGGTACTCGTCTGCTATAGATAGATACGGCCGGTGAACTATTTCCTGAGGTAGTGCATATGCAAAGGCACTTAGCATCTGTTCCTGTTCTTCAGTTAAGGCATGCTTGTAATAATGCATTAACGCATCGAGCCCTATAGCAGCTTCAGAAACCAACAGACTATCAACCTCTATATCGGCTTGCACAATTCCGGAGGTACCTATGCGAACCAGGTTTAATTTTTTTAGCTCCTGATGCACAACGCGCGTTTTCAGGTCGATATTTACCAGTGCATCGAGTTCATTAAGCACTATATCAATATTATCCGTACCTATACCCGTAGAGACTACCGACATACGCTTACCGGCCATGTATCCCGTATGGGTTATAAATTCGCGCTTGCCTTTTCGCAGTTCAATCGAATCAAAATGTTTGCTTACTTCCGTAACGCGGTCTGGGTCGCCTACTAAAATTATGGTATCGGCAATATCTTGAGGTAAAAGATTCAGATGGTATGCGCTCCCATCTGCGTTTAGTATGAGGTCCGTGCTCGGTATTGTGTACATTATTATAAATTTATATCTCGCCTTGCAGGTATGCAAAAATTACTATTTTTGTATGTCCTTAAACCATAAGGCATTACTCCAATGGTAATATAACCCGACCTGTCGGCAAAAGCTTTTATCTTCTTTTTTAGAGATCACAGGTCACTACAAACACCCGTGCTAATCTGTTTTTAACAGCTTATTCTTTAAAACCCTAAAGTATTTTATTTATGACACAAAAAGGTCCCGACATGGCTGTGGTTTATCCATTGGCTACCTACAATAAACTGGTGTTCCTTAAAAATATTATTACCCGCCCAAATATAGTAGTGGGCGATTACACTTATTACGACGACCACGAAGACCCATACAATTTCGAAAAAAATGTTTTATATCACTTCGATTTCCTGGGCGATAAGCTGGTAATCGGCAAGTTCTGCGCTATAGCCTCGGGTGTAAAATTCATTATGAATGGCGCTAATCACGAAGTTAAACCTATCTCCACCTACCCTTTCGCCATATTCGGCAATGGCTGGGAAGTGGTGAACGAAGACGTTGAACATCAACAAAAATATCCTTTCAAAGGTGATACCATTATTGGTAACGATGTTTGGATAGGTTACGGCGTTACCATTATGCCTGGTGTTAAAATTGGCAATGGTGCCATTATAGCCACTGGCTCTGTAGTAACTAAAAACGTACCCGACTATGCCATTGTTGGTGGCAATCCAGCCCAGATCATTCGCATGCGTTTTGATGAAGCTACGATAAAACGACTACTAAACATAGCCTGGTGGAACTGGGATGTTGCAAAGATCACCGAGCATGTGAAGGTGATTAACTCTGGTGATATCGAGGCGTTAGAGAGGGTTTAGGAAGAGAATCGGGAATCGAGAGTCAAGAATCGAGATACTTCTCTCAACGTTCCCGAATGCTATAAACCCGTCATGCTGAACTTGTTTCAGCACCCCACTGGACAGGTATGTCGTACGCCAAGCACGTGGGATCCCGAAACAAGTTCGGGAAGACGGAGAGTGCTTGATTTTTCGTCCCAATTCTTGACTCTCGATTCCAGATTCTCTCTTTGGCTCGCTGTTTGCTCTACACCAAGCATCTATTTAAAACATTAATATCATGGCAAAGTATTCAGAAAAAGCGCAGGAGAAGGTTGGCGAAACCATGCACGAAATGAAGGAAGGCAAATTAAAAAGCGGCAGCGGTAAAAAGGTGACCAGTAAAAAACAGGCTATTGCTATCGGCCTTTCCGAAGCGCGTAAAGAAGGCGCAAAAGTTCCGAAGAAGAAATAATAGTACAATAACAAGAAGGCCCCAATAAATCGGGGCCTTCTTGTTTATTTATTGTTGGGCTGGCTTTTGATACTCTGTATGTACCCAATCTTCCAATTGCCCGTCTTTATCTAATTTTATCAGGCGCTCTATATCCCGGTCTTTAGTATGGGTAGGCTCTGCCTTGTACTTAGCAATCAATGCCTTTACCGCAGCAAAATTGGCAGCGTCCTTAGTATAGTCCGGATAACCAATGGCGTATTTAACATACGCCCCCATAAAAATGGCCAGTAGCTTATTATTCCGGTCTGTAAGGTCCATTAGTGCGGGCATCAGCTCCATGGTAATGGTTGGCGAATCCTGGATCCATTTAAATAAAAAGTCGGTAGCGGCGCGTCTTTTCTGGGGTTCTTCCGTCCAGGGGGTTTGCTCCAGCCAATCTACCGTACGGATCACATCCGGCTCATACTTAATAAAATCTGCCTGGTTAACCATTTTGTAACTTACCGGTACCGAATAGGTTTGCGCCTTGGCGGCAGCACCAATCAGTAACAGTAAAACAAAAGTAAGCGTGCCAGGCCTTTTCATTATAACGTATTGTTGTTGAGTCGTTTATTTCACTACAAAAGAAACCATTTTCTCGCCCCAAACAAAAGAAATTTTGCCAGATGGATCGATCATAAATTTCAAACGCTCTACCGAAGGTGAAGTTTTTTCGGTTTTTACCGTTACGCGCAACGCGTCTTCAGCCTCTTTGTATTCCATACCCGATTGCATGGCTATCTTGTTAATAATAATAACCCACTCCTTTTCGCCAGGGATAGAGTACAAACTGTATTTGCCTGCTGGTAAAGCTTTTCCACCTAAAGTTACGTTTTTGCTGAAAGAAATGGTAGTAGCCTCGTTAGCCCCGGTACGCCATACTTTTCCATAAGGTGCAATTTCGGTACCGATAGCGCGGCCTTTTAAGGCGGGTTGGCTGTAGGCAACTTCAATAGCTACACCGTTTTGGGTGGTAGCTTTTACGGTATCTGGCGGGCTTGGCCTTTTGCTTTTATCAGTAGTTTGTGCCGAAACCGTGAATGCGCCTAAAGTGCAAACTGCAAGCACAACAAATAACATTAGTTTTTTCATTAGGATTTTGATTTTAAATGTGTTGTAAGTTTTATTTCTGCGTAAAAGAATCTAAAATTTCCATCAGCGTTACGGCCTCCTCAATGCTGCATGGATTATCGCGTTCACCATTAAAGTAGGCTACAATATTGGCAATGTGTGGTTGCTGTATATGCTGTGGATGGGTAAAAGTGATGGTGTCTTTGCCGGCTTCATCTTCAAGCGTAACGGTGGTACCAAAAAACGGGAAGGTGATTTTGCCTTTAGTACCCACAATTTCGCAGCTGTCTGTTACCTGGCTGGGGCCAACGTTAAAGCACCACGATCCGTTTACCACAACACCATTCTCAAATAATATCTCGCCACAAACATGGTCGTCTGCAGGATATTTTTTGGTTTGGTTGAGCGAGTAGCCATGCGATGCTTTTGGTCTTCCAAAATAGTACAGCATCAGATCTAACTGGTGCGGTGCCAGATCGTGAAAATAACCACCGCCAGATAACTCCGGATGTACGCGCCAGTTGCTATCTGTTTTGGCAATCATTTCGGCGTTCTCCGTTTTCCACATCCTGATCTGCACGGTACGGATCTCTCCTACCGCGCCATCTTCAATCAGTTTTTTAACGTGTAAAAACATGGGTAAAGCGCGGCGATAATGAGCAACCGTAAGTTTGCTATTGCTGGCAGCTACGGCCTTTGCCATCTGGCGGGCCTCGTCGGCGTTGCGGGTAACGGGTTTCTCTACATACATATTAAAGCCCTTTTCCAGTCCGCGTAACACGTAATCTAAATGCTGTGCTGGAGGAGTTGCCACGTATACAGCGTCTAACCCGGCTTCGTCCATCATTTTTTCAGCATCATCAAACCATTGCTCAACACCGTGGCGTTGGGCATAGTCGGCAGCCTTTGCGCCATCTCTGCGCATTACGGCCACCAATTTGCTATTAGGCACTTTGTTAAATGCAGGTCCGCTTTTAAGTTCTGTTACGTTACCGCAGCCTATAATCCCCCATTTGATTTGCTTCATACGGGCTGCTTATTTTAAAATAGCTTCAATTTTAGCCAGTTCTTCGCTGCTGAATTTGGTGTTGTCCAAACATTTTAACGAGTCAGCTAACTGCTCTGGTCTGCTCGCACCAATCAATACCGAAGTAACCCGTGGGTCTTTCAACAACCACGATAAAGCCATTTGCGCTAAAGTTTGTCCGCGTTGTAAAGCGATCTCATTCAAAGCACGCACTTTGCCGATGGTTTCTTCTGTAACCTGGCTGGTTTGCAGAAATCCGGTTGATTTCGCAGCACGGGAATCTTCCGGAATACCATGCAAGTATTTATTGGTCAAAAGTCCCTGTGCCAATGGCGAAAAAGGGATACAGCCAACACCGTCTTTCTCCAATACGTCGAGCAAACCGCCCTCAACCCAACGCTCAAACATCGAGTATTTAGGTTGGTGGATGAGGCATGGTGTGCCTAGCTTCTTTAATATATCAATAGCTTTTTGAGCTTCGTCGGCAGGATAATTAGAGATACCTACATAAAGTGCTTTACCCTGACGAACGATCAGATCTAAAGCCGTCAGGGTTTCCTCAAGTGGGGTTTCGGGATCCGGGCGATGGTGATAGAAAATATCTACATAATCCAGGCCCATGCGTTTAAGGCTCTGGTCTAAGCTGGCTACCAGGTATTTTTTAGAACCCCAATCGCCATAAGGGCCATCCCACATGGTGTAGCCGGCTTTGCTCGAGATGATCATCTCGTCGCGGTATCCGCCAAAATCTTCTCTTAATAGCTTGCCAAAGTTTTCTTCGGCCGAACCCGGAGGCGGCCCATAATTGTTTGCCAAATCGAAGTGGGTGATACCACTGTCAAAAGCCAGGTGCAATGTTTTGCGAAAATGCTCTAAAACATCTACGTGGCCAAAGTTATGCCACAGGCCGAGCGACACGGCAGGCAGTTTAATACCACTTTTACCGCAACGGCGGTATTCCATATTTTTGTAACGATCAACCGATGGTATATAGGTCATGATGTGTTGGTTTATTTTTGGACGCTAATTTAGAATTTTTAGCGAACACCCGGGCGTTGCGGCAAGATAATACCTAACCTTAACCCAGAGTTTAACCTACGTTCATCTTTAAACGACATGGCATACATCAGCCTGAAATTTAAGTATTGCACGCCAAAGGCAGCCTCGTAATAGTTTTTGATCACTGGGGTGGTCAGATAGTTCAAGTTTACAATCTCCTGCAATTTTAGCTTACGGATTAACGGGATATTATTGAGGATGTATCCTGAAAAATTATGTTCGTAATGGGCTTCTAAATATTCGTCGGATGTACTGTAGTTATACATATTAAGCAACAGAAAACGATTAGGTGCTATACGGTAGGCAAAACCATCGTTACCATAAAACTGGGCGTAGTCGGGGTAATACAATTTATTGGCATTTAAAAACTTACCGGCGCCAACATAAAAAGCCGATTTACCGAACTTACCCATGTTGAGATCTTCTTTAGAAAGATTAACCGACAGCAGATCGTAGTCAACATCGGAGCCAAATACGTTTTTAATACCCTTGGTGTAATTTACCTCGAGTTTAGGATATTTGGATGGCAGGTAATATCTACCGGTTGGATAAGTAACATACTTATTGCTGAAATCGTAACTGGTGCTGATATTCACCGTTAGAGACTGGTTCTCGGGAAACAGTGGCTGATCTACATCTGGCGTAAGCGGGTTGTTTGATGTAAAGGCTTTGTCTTTGTAGAAAAAACTAAAGTCGGAGCTGTTAGGCAACCATTTTCGGTTTGCATATTCTGTAGAAACACTTGCTTTCCACCCTCCAACAATCCTACGCGATAAAGACACCTCGCCAAATTGCTTTTCGTAAAGCTTTTGCAGGTTGCGCCTCCTTAACAAGGTATTGTAAGTATTATGAAACGCCGAGATAGGCTCCGTATTGTTAAGATCGTAAATACCCGTACCACCGCTAAACCCAAGCGTAAAGCTATTTACCGGGATGGTGCCATAACCGTTCAGGCTAAATATCTTATCGCTAAAGCCATAGCGCGCATTTGCTCCGAGGCGCAGGTATTTATTATTTACACTATCTATCTGTTTAACAAAGCTTGCCCCATAGTTAATGGCAACACCTTCTACAGTGTTATAAAGCAGGGATGGAAGTATCGGATTTAAGTAGAGATACTCTTTATCAAAACGATTACGGTGGTTTATGCCCGTAAACAGCAATTTACCCGGCGTAACTTTATTATATACTCTGTCGAGCGAATCGAGATAAGGTTTGGATTCGCGCTTGGCAGCGAGTACGGCTTTCTTTTGATAGTCTACCGTTTCTTCATTAGTAAGCGGAACAGGTCGTTGCTGCTGCCAGTATAACGAGTCTTTTTTGTTTACGCCTTGCGGAACGCGCAACACCTCTGCAAACTCCTTATTATTAAATTTAGGGTCGAGATCGTAATTACTGTATACTGCAATGAAATAACCGCCAAACCTAAAGCCAAACAATCCACCCGTAAACTCAAACTTAACGGAAGCCGGCATCCATGCCTTCTTACCAACTGGCATGTATTGCTCTTTTACTTTAAGAGTGTCAACAATATTGAGGTTAGCGCTTTTGGTAATCTCCATATCGAAACTATGGATGCGCCAGCTGTCTTCAATAATATAGATCAAGCCGCTAAATACGGGTTCGAAACTATGCTTAGGTATCAGCTGAATTTTATTGATGGTTTCGCCGTTTTCTTCAATGGTACCCAGCCATTTGTAGTTGTAAAAATTAAGGGCATTATCTGCTATCGGTGATATGAGCGGTCGGTTACTTAGTTGGTCCCAGTATTGAAAGTTTTCGTACAGGTTTACTTTAACGTCGGATGCACGGTTGAAGCTGAAAGCCCGGTTGCTGCCCGATACTTTTGACGAGATCATTTCTTCGTGTACCTGGTCGGGTTTCTGAAAGCTGAGTTTAGATTGCGATTCTGACAGATATACAATGCCCCGGCGGTTGGAGTCAAGGCCAATTTCGCGGCCAATCTGATTAATATCTCGGCCTAAAAATTTCTTTGGGGCTCCCAATAACTTCTGCAAGCCTTTAAGGTAAACATCGGTAGTATAAGCGTTAACCTCGCTCAAATAAGTTTTACGTTTACGAATGGCCTTGCGAATAATAGCATAAGCTGGGTCTTCCCCACCGGGGCGGATGATCACATCTTTTAATTGATATGCTGCTGTATTAAGTTCTACGTTTACCGTTAGGTTTTGCTGCAAGTCTAACTCTCTATCCTGTTGCTGAAAGCCGATAGCTTTGTAAATCAGCTCATATTTACCGGGGGCTAATTTCAGGCTGTATTGTCCCTCGCTGTTGGCAGACGTACCACGGGTTGTATTTCTGATCAGGATGCTTGCGAAAGGGATGGGCTTACCGGTGTCATCTTTAATATTACCACTTATAGTAACCTGTTGCGCCCAGACGGCCGAACATGTGAATAAAAACAATAAGATTGATAACAGCGATTTCTTAGTCATAGGCAGGTATTGCCCTAAAGATGAAAATTATTTGTAATGAAAACGGTGGGAGGCGTGTTAAATTATGTTAAAGACTGTATTAGTATCGAGTAGTGAGTATCGAGTATCAAGACACTTTCATCGGTATTATTCATTCTACCTTGATACCTGATACTCGATACTCACTTCTCCAAAACTACTTTTTCTGTTCCACCTTCAGCATCGATTCGCTGATGTATTTAACGGGGGCGCTGCCGTAGCTCAGGAACTTTTCGTTAAAGTCTTTGAGTTTAAACTTGTCGCCCATTTTCTTCTTGTAGGCTTCGCGCAGGTCTATAATTTCTTTGTAGCCGGTGTAGTAGCTGGTTAGCTGTACGCTGCTTACACTCACACGTTTCCATTTGCCTTCGGCTTCGGCTTGTTGTTGAAAGGCCTCTTTGGTCAGCATTTTAACAACTTGTTCTTTGGTCATGTTACCGGTATGAACACTATAATCAATAATAGCATTACAAACCGAACGCAGGTTCCACTTATACCACATCAGCCACATTTCGGGCTCATTGCCGCCGAAACCGTTCTCCAGCATCATTTGTTCGGTGTATACCGCCCAGCCTTCTACCATGGCACCGTTGCCTAAAACAGACTTAATCAAACTCGGCGATTTATTAGAATAAACCAGTTGCGTATAATGTCCTGGGATAGCTTCATGAATACATAGTATTTGAAGCATGTACTGATTGTATTCGCGCAAATAGCTTTCGGCTTTGGCGGCGGGCCAACCGCTCAAACTGCCGACGTTAAAATAGGTGTTACCATTTTTATCATACGGCCCCGGCGAACTTACAGATGCACCAGCCACGCCAGCCATATAGGCAGGCTCTTTGCGCACTACCAAAGGTTTTGTTGGGTCGATATATAATAGGTTTTTGCTTTTAACAAACTCGGTAAGCTTAGGAATTTGCGCTGCTATGGCCGACTGGAAATCGTCTGGCTGCACGTGTTTGGCCGATAGCGTGTCGATCATCTTGCCGATCAGCTCCAGCGAATCTGTTGGCATAGGCGTTTTGCCGAAATACTTTGGCCACAACTGCTTGCTATATTTGGCCATCTCGCGGTGCAGGTATTTCTTGCGTTCGGTTGCCGCGTTGAAGATCTGCTGCGGCGTACTGCCCGACTGGATATCATATTTAAATTTATCCTGATAAAGCTCCTTACCCAAACGGAAACTGCGTGGATGATCGTTCTTTAAATCTTTTAACCAGGCGGCATAAGCTTTAATAGCGTCGGCAGATAACTTAGCCCTGTCGAGCATTTTCTTCTGCTCATCTTTCGGGATGCTGGTTTTCTTTAACGAGTCGGCATAATCTCCCTCAAAAACAGATACACCGCCGGTAAGCTGGTCTATGGTTAAGCTGGTTAACTCGGGCACGGGGTTTTTAATCTGCTTTTCTGCTTCTTTAAAATAGGCCGGGATGTCTTCCATTTTCATGTAAAAACTCCGCAGGCGCTTCTCCAAAGGCTCGTATTTTTCGTTGAGGATATAGGCAAATGATCCGATAAGGTTATAAGTACCCGGATCCCACTCATAAGCTTTTTGTTGTTGAATAGCCCACTGCATGCTCTGCATCTGGTTTTCTATCAGGTGATAGTCGATCTTACTGGCTTCGGAAAGTGTGTTAAGTTCGAAGTTACCCAATGAGTCTAGCTGCCTTTTGGTAAAGGTGAGTAGCTTTTGCCTGTTATCAGAATTAGGAACCAGCAATAAACTATCGTATTTATGATAGCCCGTTTGGGTTGCCCAGTCGGGGTTATGTTTCCATAATTCTTCCAGAAAACGACCTTCGTAAGCGGTAAAGGCCGAACTATCTTTTTGCTGTGGTGCTACACCCGCTCCATCTTTTTTACATCCGTAAAAGAAACTAAGCGCAACTGCGGCAATTAAAACTGACTTTTTGATCACTTTGAGCAGGGGTTTAAAATCGGGCTAAACTTAAACATTTACACTAAGTTTTTATAATTAAGCGCCTTTGTAAACACAGCTTTACAAAAATCACACAACCAATATGGCTTCAAACTGTTATGAACACAAACACTTAAGTAATGGACAAACAGCACGATATACTGATAAACGAACTGGAGAAATTATTACGTGGCGGCACTGCACACGCGTCGTTAAAGGATGCTGTAGCAGGCCTGCCCGCTGAATTGCGTGGCGTCACACCCGAAAAATTACCCTATAGCATTTGGCAACTGGTTGAGCACATCCGCATTGCGCAATGGGACATGCTGGAGTTTAGCCGAGACCCTAACCATCAATCGCCCAAATGGCCCGACGATTTTTGGCCTAAAGAGGCAGCACCATCTGACGAAACCGCCTGGAAAAATTCCATTAATCAAATCAATATTGATTTGGAGTCTTTTATCAACCTGTTGAAAAAAGATAATATTTACAAGGAACTGCCACATGGCGATGGCCAAAGCATCCTGCGCGAAGCGCTACAAATGGCCGACCATACCAGTTACCACATCAGCGAGATTATTATTATTAGGAGATTGTTGGGGGCTTGGAAGTAAAATATCCATCACTCACTTTGTCATTTCGAAGGAGGAATGACTGAGAAATCTTCTGCTATTTGCAAGTGGCTTAATGCAGAAGATTTCTCCTATCGTCGAATTACAAAATCTTATAATCGAACCGGATTTTTGCCCGATTCCGATTTTCCTACTTTAACTTATCAATAAAGTTAACCACTCCCGTTACCAACTCTGGCTTTAACGGCAAATCGGGTTGAGTGTAAGTTTCGAGGTTTTTATCGCGGTCAGCCGGTGCTTCCTTTAAAACGTAGTTCATGTTAGGGATCATCAGCAACGTTGCTTCCGTTTTCGCTTTCTTTAATTTATCGGCTTCGTCGGGTTTTATCAATAAATCAGTGCTACCCTGCACCAGCAACACGGGTACTTTTAATTTCTTTAACTCGCGGAAAGGCGTGTACCTCATCCACGATAACAGATAAGTTTGAATGCTTGGACGAATGAAAGGATACAGCGAAGCATCCACATCATTTTGTATTTTACCTGTTTTAGCCAAACTGTCAATCAGTTTACTATAGCGGGTTGATATATAATCCGGCTGCTCTTTAGCTTGTTGTTTAAGTAGATAATAAGCCGGTTGTGCAGCTCCTTCAACAGAAATAACCGCACCAACCGGTGTTTCTTCAGATGCTATAATGCCTACCAAAGAACCTTCGCCATGGCCCAACACAACTACCTTAGAGAAACGTTCATCGTCATGAAGTTTGTTAATAATGCCCATAGCATCTTCAATATGATCTTCTAAACGCAGTTGATTTTCTTTGGTACTGCTCACACTCTCGCCTATTGTACGTTTATCGTATCTTAAACTGGCAATACCACTTTGGCGCAAAGCAATAGCCAAATCTTTATAAGCATTGGTGTTAAGGGTAAACTTAGGATTAGGGTTATTGCCATTACGGTCGGTGCCAGATCCGGCCACAATAATTACCACCGGTATTTTGCCAGCAGGCTTTTCGGGCATAGTTAAAGTACCCACAATATTACCGGCAAAACCTTTTACGGTGTAGGTAGATTCGCCAAGGGCAGGGTCTACGTTTAATAATTTTAAAGCATTAGCTGCTTTAGCCGCGTCAGATGGGCTTACGTAATTATCGAACAATAAGCCCCCCAACTGATTTTTATCATTAAGGCTAACTTTCATTGCCAAAATAGATTTGGTAAAATCTGCCTTATAGGTGGCTATCCCCTTATCATAACTTAAAAATGAAATCTGCTGCAGGCGACCTAACTGCGATTGCAGCTGACTAATCATTTGCTGATTTTTATCCTCTGGTAAAGACACCCTCACATCAGGCGAAAACATACTGAATATGCTATCGGGCTGGTTAAGATTATAATATTGCTGAAACCGGGTGATGGCTACTTTATAATTCTTGGGTTCTGACTGCGCGTACGCATTTACTGCGAGTACGATAAACACTAAGAGCAATTTCTTCATTGACATACTTGTATCGGATGCGAAGTTAATTAATACTTTATCAATATTAATATTTCGTTACAACAGCCCGCAATTTCTTAACAATTCAAAAAACATGGGCTATATTTAAATAATTTGTAACTAAAATATTATATAATCGTAAAAAAATCATCATTGTGTCAAAAACTTATTACAATAACTTACTATTTTAGGCGAAACTAAACCCCACGATACTGACCCCGTTAATGAAAAGAACTTTTACTTGTGTTTTATTGCTTGTTCTCTCCGGTATCGTACGTTTCTGCTATGCTCAAACCAAAATTTCCAGCTTGCAAGGCAAAGTTGTTAATGAAACACTTACAGGTGCAGACGCAGCTACCGTAGCGCTAATGCGGTTGCGTGACTCTTCCTATGTACAGTCGACAGTTAGTAATAAAAATGGTTTTTTTCAGTTCACCGGCCTTAAACCCGACAAATATATTCTGCAAGTTACTAAAACGGGATACCATAAAATTTACAGCGGGCCCTTTCTGGTTACTAATAACAAAACTATTAATGCCGATACCCTGAAACTACTTCCTTCGCAGGTGAATCTGAGCGAGGTAATTGTAACCGATAAACGTAAATACCTGGAAATAAGACCAGATAAAACCACTATAAATCTGGATCATGGTATACTGGCGTCGGGTTCGTCTGTAATGGGGGTGTTAGCCACGGCGCCGGGTGTAAAGATTAATAGCAGCGGCGACGTGTTTTTACGTGCAGGCCAAAAAGCGACCATTTTTGTAAATGGCAAGCAGGTGCGTTTGGAAGGCGACGACCTGGCCTCGTATCTGCAGAGTATGCAGGCTGCAGATGTTGAGCAAGTAGAATTAATTACTAACCCGCCGGCCAGATATGATGCTGTGGGCACAGGCGGCGTTATTAATATCATATTAAGAAAAGGTAAAAATGTAGGTTTTAATGGCAACACCACCCTTAATGCCGATTATGGAAAGTTTGGAAGAGCTGGCGCAGCCTTTAGCGGCAATTACCGCTCGCAAAACATCAATATTTTTGGGGGCATTGGTTATCGGTATGTAAAAACCGACCACACTATTAATAACCTGCGCAATGTGGATGGTACGGATATCACTACGTTTGATACCCATTATTATAATACACAAAGTACACCCACGCTTGATTACCGCGTGGGAGCCGATTTTTTTATCAGCCCGAAACATACCATTGGTTTTTTAGTTAAAGGCACCGACGAAACAGCCCGTTTTAACAAACAAACCAACACCGAGATGCTGCTTAACGGCGCAAGAGACTCAGTTATAACTACACTATCAAACTTAAAACGTGATAGAAACCAGATAAACTATAATATTAACTACGCCGGCACACTGGGCAATACCAGGCAAACGCTAAGCGCCGATCTGGATTTGAGTATATACAACCGCCACTCGTATGAGGATATTGTGAGCCTTGCTGTCCCGGTAAGCCTGGCGCAACCTATGGGCAACCCTCCCTATCATAATGATACCTTGATGAATGATGCGCCAACGCGGATTGTTAACCGGTCGGCAAGAATTGATTACACAACGCCTTTTACCAAAAATGGCAAACTGGAGGCGGGCATAAAAGCTAGCTACGTAAAAAGCGATAATACGCAATATTTCACCAGCCTTACCAACAACACCTATCAGCCGGTGTCAATGTTTACCAATCAGTTTATTTATACAGAGAGCAAGCAAGCAGCCTATGCCAACTTCACCAACAGTGGCACTAAACTGAGCTACAATGTGGGCTTGCGGGTAGAACGTACGTCGTCCGACGCTAATAGCCCGTTGCGTAACCACCAGCTTAAACGCGATTTTACTAACCTGTTTCCAACCATACAAATCGGCTATAATTTAGGTAATGAGCAACAGCTTACGTTTGACTATAACAGACGGATGACCCCACCTGCCTACGAGAGCCTCAACCCCATTATTGCCTATCAGGATAACTATAATTACCGCATGGGCAATTCGTATCTGAAACCTGAGTATGCCGATTATTTCCAGATAGCTTATACCAATAAGTCTAATTTCAGTGCGGCATTGTATGCTTCTACCGTATCAGATTTTTTTGATTTCAGCTATTTCATTCAAAACGACAGCAGCAAAGTTTTAATTACCACTAAACGAAATTTAAAGCGGGAGAACAACTTTGGCGCCAAGTTTAACATACCGTTGCAGGTTACTAAATGGTGGAATGTTAACTTCAACCCCGATATTTCTGTTTACCAGTTTAAAGATTATGCCGGGAGCCTGAATAAATGGTCGAAAGATATTGTGCTTGATCTTAATCAGGATTTCACCATAACTAAGACTATAGCTGCAACGGTTTATGCGCACTACGAATCGGATGTATTTTATGGCTTATATAATAACAGCCCCGTATTTTATTTAAACCCGGGTATCAGTAAACAAGTATTTGATAAGGCTGGCAGCATTACGCTCAGCGTTTCAGATCTGTTTAATACCCAACGTGATAAATACCGGGTAGATTACCAAAATCTCGATTTCCGTGGTTATGATAAAGTACAAACCCGCATGGTGCATTTAACCTTTGTGTACAACTTTGGCAAGCGCACCGTAAAAGGCTCGCGCAAACGCAATGTGGGTAACAATGATGAGCAAAAACGGATGAACGGCAATTAACCTGCGTGGCCCGATAGCATACCGATGACGATGATGAGCAGCACCAGCAGCGTGATGCCTACGTACAGATAATCTTTCTCGATAATAAAGCCAATCGCCGAAAATATAATTCTGATTATCGGGGTGGCTATTAACAAAATAATACCCGCCTGTATAATGGCCCTGCCCCGGCCGGTAATAATACCATGAAATATGCCGGAAAGCGTGTGCACAAATTCTGGCACCCCTTTAAATTCGTGATAGTCGATATGCTCGCTGCCATGGCGATAGAGGTAAATAACGCCGCCTATGGCAACCACAGCCATGGATACCAAAACCCCCAGGCGTAAAACCCAACCTATGATAGATTGGATATCGGTATCTTTAAATTTAGTTGCTTTAGTTGCCATATCTTAAATTTTACCGGTTATACCATTATAAATCATTTGCACAGCCAGTATGGTTACGATAACAGCAAACACCCAGCGCAACCAACCCGATGAGGTGGAGTGCACCAATATTTTAGAACCGGTTAAAGCGCCCAGCAACACACCAATAACAACCGGCATTGCCAAGCCCGGCTCTATATAACCACGTTGCAGATAGACCACCGCACTAGCCGCAGCCGTAACGCCTATCATAAAATTACTGGTAGTGGTTGATACTTTAAACGGTATGCGCATAATGCTATCCATAGCCACCACTTTAAGTGAGCCAGAGCCAATGCCCAACAACCCGGAAATAATACCGGCAAAGAGCATCATAAAAAAGCCTCCACCAACTTTGCGTACGCCATATTTCACTTCGCCATCTGGTGTGGGGTAAGTACCATTTAACTTGAGTTTTTGGGCTAAAGGGCTTTCGGTTTGCAGTACCGTGGTATCTTTTTTACGTAGCGACATGATGGCCGAAAAGATGAGGATTACGCCGAATATTACTGCAATAACAGGTGCGTGGATAAGTAACGAAAGCATAGCCCCTATCAGCGCGCCAGCAGTGGTAGCGATTTCTAAAAACATTCCAATACGCATATTGGTAATACCCTCGCGCACATAAGCCGCCGCCGACCCCGACGATGTTGCAATAACCGATACCAACGATGCACCGATTGCATAATGGATATTAACACCCAGGCCAATAGTTAGTAAAGGAATAATAACAACACCGCCACCCAGCCCTGTTAAAGAGCCCAGTAAGCCAGCGCAATAAGAGCCCACCAGTATAATTAATGTTAAAACGAGTACCGACATGTGCAACGAGGAGATTGGTATTAACGCCGCTAAAGTAGCAAATACTTTTTTAGGCCTCCGGTTTTTAATGTAACCTTAATTTTAACATATCAAATACAAATACTTACTTTAAGCGTTTATAACATTGTATGAGAACTAAGTATTGCCTGTTTTTTATATTTTGCTTAACCTGCTGTCAGCTCTTTGCCCAAAGCAAATTACCATCTAACATATTTTTGCGCAAGTTGCCCAACGGCTTGGATGTATTGGTGGTAGAAGATAACAGCGTGCCGCTGGCTACGGTTATGATTACCGTTAAAAACGGATCGTTTACCGAAACGCCGAAGTTTAATGGGCTAAGCCACCTTTACGAGCATATGTTCTTTAAAGCGAATAAAGATTACCCTTCGCAGGATGACTTTATGAACCGCATTAGCGAACTGGGTATCGATTTTAACGGCTCAACCACTTTCGAAAACGTAAATTACTTTTTCACTCTGCCAAGTGCTAATCTTAAACCCGGATTGGAGTTGATGAACTCATCAATACGTTACCCTTTATTTAATCCGGAAGAAATGGCCAAGGAGAATATTGTGGTCGATGAGGAATTTCAGCAGCACGAATCGGCCCCGGCGTTCGCATTGCTCGATTCGATGGATCACAAAATGTGGGGCAACTTGTATAGTCGCAAAAACCCAACCGGCGATCATAATGTAATCCGCTCGGCTACCCCTGCCCTGATGGATTCGATCAAGAACAAATATTACTACCCAAATAATTCGTTGCTTACCATTGCCGGCGATGTAAAGCACGAGGATGTATTTGCCGAAGTTACAGCCCTCTTCGGCAGTTGGCAACCTTCTGCCTTCGATCCGTTTAAAAAATGGCCTATACCGGAGTTTAAGCCGCTTACCAAAGCAGATTATTTTGTCGTAAAATCAAATCTCACCAATGTTCCCATTATCCAGATGAACTGGTTTGGGCCGGATACGCGGTCGGATATCCCATCTACCTATGCAGCCGACGTATTTTCGTATATCCTAGACCAAAATTCGTCGAAACTAAGCAAGGCATTGATCCAGTCGGGCCTGGCTTATAATGTTGATTTCAGTTATCTTACGCTTAGCCACACGGGGCCTATTACCTTAACGGTAGTACCAAACCCTAATAAAGTAGAAGCCTGCTTTAATGAGATCAAGCACCAGATCTCGCTTTGGGATACGCCCGATTACGTGACCGACGAGCAACTGGCAACAGCCAAACGTAAATTGGAAATCAAAGCAATCCGCGAGGCAGAAGTTACCAGCGATTTCACACAGGTGTTATCGTTTTGGTGGGCTTCGGCATCACTCGATTATTTTACCGGTTATAACGACAATCTTAAAAAAATGACCAAGGACGATCTGCGTGCCTATGTACGTAAATATGTGATTAACAAGCCCTACTGCGCCGGCCTGTTAATTAACCCAGGTATGGAACAAACGGTAGCTCCCAATACATTTTTTAAAGCGAAGTAAAGAGAATCAAGAGACAAGAATCGGGAATCGAGATTAATACCAATTCTGCTAATTCATTAATTCTCATAATTCTGGTTCAAGACAAATAATCGTTAGTTAATTCAGTAAATCCTGATCAATGAAGAAATTTATAATCACCATATATAGCTTATTCCTAATTGCAGGCGCAGGCTTTGCCCAAGCCCCTACTACCAATACCGCCACCTCCTTTATGGTAAACGGATTGAAAGTGATATTTAAACCCACCGTTAAAGATGTGGTTAGCATGCGTATGTACTATCGTGGCGGCGTATATAACTACCAACCATCGCAAGCTGGTATAGAAAGCTTTGCCTTAAAGGCAGCTACCGAGTGTGGCACTAAAAAATATACTGCCGATCAATTTAGAGATATGGCCGATGAATTCGGCATCTCCATAGGCGGCTCGTCCACCTATGATTACGGCAACATTGGTATTGATTGCGTAACCAAGTACTTTAGCCAGGGATGGGACTTGTTTGCTGAAGCTATTAACAACCCTACTTTTGACGATACCGAGGTGCAGCTCCTCAAAAGCAAACTCATCACTTTCGCCAACGGCCAACTAAGCGACCCGGATAAACACCTGGATGACCTGCTGATGCAGAACGCTTTTTTCGGTACGCCTTATTCTACTGATCCCGACGGCAACGAGCAAACGCTGAGCCCGCTAAACGGTGAGGCCTTGAAGAAATATTATTACAACCTTATTAATAAGAACCGCATGTTTATTGTGGTAGCTGGCAATATTACCCGCAAGCAGTTGGAGGATAAGATCAAAGCCTCATTTGCCGCGCTTCCCCAAAAACCATATACCATACCAACCCGCCATGCCCCGGTTTGGAAAGAAAACAAACTGAATGTAGAAAACCGTCAGCTAGCCACCAATTATATTGCAGCGGCGTTTAACGCACCACAGGTGAATAGCCTGGAGTTTTTGCCTTACCGTATGGGTTTATCTGCACTTGGAGGTTCTTTGTTTAATGAATTGCGTACCAAGCTAAACCTGAGCTACGACCCAACTGCGTCGGCAGTGAGCTTGCAGATGGCTTACGGCACCATGAGTATAAGCACCAATGATCCTAAACAAGCCGTTGAAGTAATGGACCGCGTGCTAAGTCGCTTTAAAGTTTTGGGCATCTCGCCCGAAGGATTAAAGTACCTCAAGAGCAGCTTCATCACCAATAATTACATCAAACAGCAGGGCTCGGGTGCTATAACTTCAAACCTTGGTTCGGCCGAAATTAATGGCGGTTGGGAATATGCCGAAAAACTGCCGGACATGATCGAGGCTGTTACCACAGACCAGATTAACGCCACCATGCTCAAATACATAGCCGGCCTCCGCTGGACCTATTTAGGCGACCCGAACCTGGCCAGGCAAGCAGAAGATGTATTTAACATGCAAGTACATTAAAACGGATATGGATGCGCAATGGCGAAGTAGTAGGTCCACACAATCAAAAACAATTGCATTGGTATCCTGAAAATGAGATAGTACATTCCCGGTCCGCTAAAATCGCCTTGCTCCATATTTACGCGGCGCTGGGTGGCATAAACATTAGCGGGTAACATGGCTATTAAAAATATTACTAAAAGGTATCCGGCAGTTATCCGGGTTTCGTAAAGCATAATACCCGCAGCACCGGCAATTTCAATAAGCCCGGTTATAATTACAATAAGTTTTTTAATGGCATTAGGTATAAATGGCGGCACCATTAGCACCATACCTTTTATAAAAACAAAGTGCGCTATGGAGGTAAAAAGCAGCATCACACACAAGGCTAACCGACCGCTGAAATAAAGGTCTTCGCGTTGATGAAAAGTATAACTAAAGAGCATGCTCAGCCCGAAAACAGACACTAATACAATCAGTGGTTTCATCTCAAAAAATTAAAGGATCAATAATTTACAATTGGCTAACATAAATGTAATTAAATAAGCCATTATCTGCACTTTAACCCATAAAGTTTTTTTAACAAAACTACCCGCCCGATGTTGTTATGTGTAAGTTTGATATAAAGATTTGAATGCTTTTGCTATCCCCAAAAGGGACGGTAACTATTCAAACTTTATCATCATACTCTTAACAAAAACATAGCTATGTCGTACCAAAAAATCACAGAACTGTTAGGTAAAGATGCCGACTCCCTGTTACAGCACGAGTGCAAAACATTTTCTAAAGATGTAATTCATGCGCCCTCTCCCAATTTTGTTGATAAGATTTTTGTAAACAGCAACCGCAACCCGCAGGTACTGCGCAATCTTGCAGCTATTTATAATCATGGCCGCCTGGGTGGTACAGGCTATTTGTCGATACTACCTGTCGACCAAGGTATAGAGCATACCGCAGGGGCATCGTTCTCTAAAAACCCGCTGTATTTCGACCCCGAAAATATCATTAAACTGGCGTTAGAGGCTGGCTCTAATGCCGTGGCTACTACTTTTGGTAACCTGGCCATAGTTGCCCGTAAGTACGCCCACAAAATACCTTTTTTAGTAAAGATGAACCATAACGAGTTGCTTACCTACCCTACCAAATACGATCAGATTATGTTCGGCACGGTAGAGGATGCCTGGAATTTGGGGGCAGCTGCCGTGGGTGCCACCATTTATTTTGGCTCGGAGCAGTCCGACCGGCAAATTGTAGAAGTAGCCCAAGCTTTCGAACACGCGCATCAGCTAGGAATGGCTACCGTTTTATGGTGCTATACCCGTAACAATGCTTTTAAAAAAGATGGTGTAAACTACGAAACCGCCACCGACATTACCGCCCAGGCTAACCACATTGGCGTAACTATACAGGCCGATATCATTAAACAAAAAATGCCCGATGTAAACGGAGGCTTCACCACCATTGGTTTCTCTAAAACAGATCCGCTGATGTATAGCAAATATACCTCAGATAACCCTATAGACATGTGCCGCTATCAGGTAGCTAACTGCTACATGGGCCGCGCCGGGTTAATTAATTCAGGCGGTGAATCTAAAGGCGCATCAGATCTGGCCGATTCTGTAAAAAATGCGGTAATTAATAAACGCGCCGGTGGCTCGGGGTTGATATTAGGCCGACGCTCTTTCCAGCGCCCGTTTGCCGAAGGTGTAGAATTTCTGCACACTATACAGGATGTGTATCTGGCAAAGGAGATCGATTTGGCATAAATCATAGCAGTGGCAAGTGACAATTTCAGGCTTGCCACTGTTTTCTTTTCATCTGCTCCAAGTTTCTTGCAAAGGATCCTATGATGCTTTTTTCGATTTGCACGCCTGCCCGGGCTTTTATAAGATGCTCTGCAAAAACGGGAAACAGCATCTATTTCCCCTTAATCTTCTTTCTGTGTTTTAGCCCAAATTCAATAAGTGCATTAATTACAGCCTGGGTTTCAATAGCGTGCGGCGTAATTGCGTAAGAAACAGTAACAGGTTTGGTATTATTAACCGTTCGGGTAATCAGCAGATTTTCTTCCAGTTCTTGCAATTCCTTCGATAGCACCTTAGGCGTTATACCATTCGAAGTTTCCATGAGGTCTTTAAACCGCATAGTACCAAGGCTGTATAAATTGAGCAGGATACAAAACTTCCATTTGCCACTTAGCAACTCAATAGCATCTTTCAGGGCCAATATCCGTTCGTTATCTAGTTTGGGCGATTCGCATTTTACAGCTGTCATAAAAAATAGTCACTATCCTAAAGGTAATTAATAGCAAATGTATAGTTAATCTCCGATAGTTTTGACCCAAAACAAAATCAAAACAGATGACAAAAACAATTTTCATAACCGGAACCTCGGCAGGCATAGGCAAAGCAACTGCTAAATTATTTGCTGCAAAAGGTTGGAAAGTAATTGCCACCATGCGCAGGCCAGAAAACGATACAGAACTAGCCAGGTTGAATAACGTAACCGTTTTACCATTAGACGTAACCGACCTTGATCAAATTAAAGATGCTACTCAAAAGGCTTTGTCTTTAGGCAACATCGATGTAGTTTTTAATAATGCAGGTTATGCCTTGCTCGGCCCTCTGGAAGCCACAACCGACGAACAAATAGTTAAGCAAATGGAAACTAACTTTTTGGGCACTGTGCGGGTTGTACAAGCATTTATACCAAATTTCAAGGCTAAAAAATCAGGTTTGTTTATTAATATGACCTCTTCCGCCGGGATAATGGCCTTTCCGTTCAGCTCCATGTACGATGCCAGCAAATGGGCGTTAGAAGGTTGGAGCGAAAGTCTGTCTTTTGAGTTAGAACAATTTAACATCGGCATCAAAAACATCGAACCGGGTTTGGTAGCCACCGATATGTCTGAAAGGACCATATTACCATCGCACACCGATTACGATGACCTATTAGCAAAATTTCTTGCTATAGTTAATAACCCGCAGAGCATTTCTACACCGGAGCAAATTGCGGAAATAGTGTATGAGGCCGCAACAGATGGCAAAGATATCCTGCGTTACGTTTGCGGCGAAGATGCTAAGGCAATGTATGCACAACGACTTGAAGTAGGCGATGAAGCATTTAGAAAAGGCCTTAAGCAATTAATTTTCGGTGAATAGCATTCTGCGCATGCAAAAAGGTTGATTTGGCGTAGAAGCTGTTTCAGTAAGAGCGTTGTCCACTATCGCTATAGCAAGTTTAGCATAGCTTAACTTGTGACCAAACATGAGGTAAGCTTTCAGCTTACGTAAGGTAAAAGCTTACCTCATGCTAACCATCCCGTTAGCAATTGAATCAAAATCGTAACTACTATTTGCAACTGCTACTTCTTCAAATAATTCTCCCTCACTGCCTTAAACTCCGAGCCAGCCTTCCATTTTGGCCATTCGGCACTATAAGCCAACTTTTTGCCCACCAGGTATACCAGTTGAAGATCTTGTATAGTGCCGCTTACATCCCAGGTTGCAGCGTCGTACTCGTCGTTTGGTTTGTGGTATACGGTGCTGTTGTAGTTGTCGTGCATTTGAAGGCCAGCCTCTTTACCTTTGCCTACCAGGTCGGTACCTGTTTCGATATACAGGGCCGGGATACCAACCTTCGCAAAATTGAAGTGATCTGAACGGAAGTACATCCCTTTAGATGGCACAGCTTCCGGCTCTATGTGGCGACCTTGCGTTTTGGCGGCTTCGGCCAGGTAATCTTCTAATTCCGATTGCCCATAACCCACCACCGAAATATCTTTGGTTTTACCATAAGGGTAAAACATATCCATATTGATATCAGCCACGGTTTTATCTTTCGGAAACACCGGATTCTCGGCGTAGTAGGCCGATCCCCATAAACCCTGTTCTTCGGCAGTTACAGATAAAAATACGATAGTACGTTCAGGCTTCGTTTTTAAGCTTTTAAATACCTTGGCCAACTCCAATAAACCTGCAGTTCCGCTGGCGTTGTCTATAGCGCCGTTATAAATGCTGTCGCCCTTGGCATCGGGTTTGCTGATACCAAAGTGGTCCCAATGTGCCGAATAAACAATACATTCATCTGCATGCCTGGTTCCGGTGATTTTGGCAACCACATTGTGCGACTGGTTATATTTACAAGTAGTACTTAAACCGGTAGTAATATTCAATCCCATCGCGCTGCCCTTAAAACCAGGTGCAAGTGCCTTAGCCAGCATGGTTTTGTAATCTGTACCAATAGTTGCAAACAGCTTTTCGGCAGCAGGCATCGTCAGCCAACCCTCAAAAGCGCATTTATAGCTTTCGTGACCGCGTGGATCGAGGTATAGTTTCGATGCTTTCCAACTATTGGCAACTACGCTAAAGCCATAAGCGGCCGGCGCAGTATCGTGTATAATTAAACAACCTTTGGCACCGTGCTTGGCGGCCTCATCGTATTTATAGGTCCAACGGCCATAGTAGGTCATGGTTTTTCCTTTAAACTGTTTAGCATCATAATACCCCGGATCGTTTACCAACACCACTACAATTTTATCCTTCACATCCAGTCCGGCATAGTCATCGTGGTTAAACTCAGGTGCCGAAATACCGAAGCCGGCAAAAACCAGGTCTTCATTTTTTATATCAATTCGGGCATCTGTACGGCGGGTCCACAATACATAATCTTTTAAACCTTCCAGATCAAAGCTTGCATTCGCTCCGGTAACTTTCATCTGCGGATCGGGATTAGTATTGATAGAAACCATTGGCACCGGCTGCAGGTAGCTGCCCTTGTTGCCTGGCTCCAAACCCAAAGCTTTAAACTGCTGCTCCAGGTAACTTAGCGTGGCGGTTTCTCCTTTGCTGAAAGGCAGGCGGCCTTGTAATTTATCAGAGGCCACCTCACTTACATATTTGCGATAGCTGGCTTCGCTAAAAGCGTTTAAGCCGTCGGTATTTTGTGCTGATGCCTGATACAGGTTGGCTGTTAAGCAAGCGGCAAGTAGAGATAATTTAATGGGTGTCAGTTTCATTTATTGTAGTTGAATTGGCAAAATACGCATCTTCCGGGTTGTCTGAACCTGAATTTTCAGAATTAATAATTTCGCTCGCGCAGGGTCTCTCGCAGAGGACCCTGCGATGCCTTTCTGATTTGTATGCGTGCTCAGGGTCCTCTGCGAGAGACCCTGCGGTGACAGTAAAAAAAACAAAACAGAAGCGTGGACGCTTAAACTGGCTTAAATTGCCGACTGGTAAAGGTGCTTATAACCGTTCACCCGGTGTATCGAAACCGTACGTTTTCTCTCTGAATAACAAATACAAATAACTGAATACGAACTAGTTACATTTAAGGCACAAGCATTGCGCTTTAAAACTGATTGAAAGTTCACGGTCGGAATAATTGATGCAAACACCCACAAATTATGCTTAAAAATTACTTTAAAATAGCCTGGAGAAATCTGATTAAGAATAAAGCGCATTCTGTAATTAACATACTAGGTTTATCTGTAGGGATGGCGGTAACCATTTTGATCGGCCTTTGGATATGGGATGAACTCTCTTTTAATAAAAGTTTTGCCAATTACAACCGCATAGTGCAGGTTATGCAGCACCAAACTTTTAATGGCGTTGTAGGCACTCAAAATGATATGCCCATACCCATGGGCATTACACTTAGGCAGGATTACAAGGCCGATTTTAAATATGCAGTACTTTCCAGCTGGACCGGCGACCATATTTTAACATACCGCGATAACAAGGTTGTACAAAACGGCAACTACATGCAACCGGAAGCGCCCGATCTTTTTACCTTGAAAATGGTTGAAGGCACGCGTAGTGGTTTAACCGATCCAAGGTCTATAATGCTATCTGCATCGGCCGCGAAGGCCGTTTTTGGCAATGCCGACCCTATTAACAAGGTAATTAAATTTGATAATGCTTACGACTTGAAAGTAAGCGGTGTTTATGAAAATTTTGCACACAACAGCGAGCTACGCGAAGTGGCATTTATAACGCCTTGGGACTTGTATGTAGATTCGGAACCATGGATAAAAAGAGCCTCGACCCGTTGGGGAAACAATTCATTTCAAATATTTGCGCAACTCAATCCCAATGCCGACATCGACAAGGTTTCAGCAAAAATTAAAGATGTTAAGTTAAAAAACATTGCTGCCCAGGGCGATAAAGTTGGGGCAACCTTTCACCCCACCATGTTTTTACAGCCGATGTCGAAACTTCACCTCTATTCGGAATTTAAAGATGGAGTAAACACAGGTGGCGCTATAGAATTTGTGTGGATGTTTGGCATAATAGGCGTGTTTGTATTATTGCTGGCCTGCATCAATTTCATGAACTTAAGCACCGCGCAATCAGAAAAACGAGCCAAAGAAGTAGGTATACGCAAAACGCTTGGTTCTTTCCGCCTTCAGCTCATTTCACAGTTCTTCAGCGAATCGATACTGACAGCTATTTTTTCATTCATTGTATCCTTGCTGCTGGTACAGTTAAGCCTCAACTGGTTTAATAATATTGCAGATAAAACGCTCAGTGTGCCATGGCAAAATCCCTTATTTTGGATCGGCGGTGTAGTATTCAGCATCATCACCGGGTTAATTGCCGGCAGCTACCCTGCGCTTTATCTTTCATCTTTTCGGCCGGTTAAAGTGCTGAAGGGTACATTTAAAGTTGGCAGGCTTGCATCAATGCCCCGTAAGGTACTTGTTGTATTGCAATTCACTATATCAGTAGTTTTAATTATCGGCACGGTTGTGGTTTTCAGGCAGGTACAGTTTACCAAAAACCGCCCGGTTGGTTATAATCGCAATGGATTGCTTAGGATTGATATGCGCACACCCATCATCCATCAAAGTTTCGATGCCGTTAGGAGCGATCTAATCCGTTCGGGCGTAGTTACGGAGATGGCCGAGTCTGGCAGTCCCCTAACTGGCGTATGGTCAAACAATAGCGGTTTCGAGTGGCGCGGCAAACCCGCGGGCTTACAGGATGATTTTGGCACCATTCCGGTATCAACTCAATTTGGTAAAACGGCTGGCTGGAAAATAGTTCAGGGCCGCGATTTTTCGAAGGATTTTCTGACGGATTCTTCGGCAATGGTTATAAATGAAGCCGCAGCAAAATTTATGAATTTTAAAAACCCTGTTGGCGAGATTGTTAGCAATGGTAAAAAATATACCATTATTGGCGTAGTGAGCGATATGGTTATGTCATCACCCTATGATCCTGTAAAGCCTACCCTGTTCCCAATGCTTAATCAAAGGGGCGTTGTGGTTAATATCCGTGTAAATCCTAATGTTAGTATGCACGAGGCATTGGCTAAAATAGAAGCCGTGTTTAAGCAGTATGACCCAAGCAGTCCGTTCGGCTATATTTTTAGCGACGAAGATTATGCCAAAAAATTCAGTAATGAAGAGCGTATAGGTAACCTGGCGGGTTTCTTTACCATACTGGCAATTTTTATTAGCTGCATGGGCTTGTTTGGTATGGCCTCATTTATGGCCGAACAGCGCACCAAAGAAATTGGGGTGAGAAAAGTGCTTGGCGCAACCGTTTTAAGCTTGTGGCAGTTAATGAGTAAAGACTTTGTAGTATTGATCCTGATATCGCTTTTTATAGCAGTACCGATAGGTTATTACTTTATGAACGGTTGGCTTCAGGATTACAAATACCGCTCCGACCTATCATGGTGGATCTTTGCACTAACCGGTTTGGGTACCATAGCCATCACCTTGCTTACGGTTAGTTATCAAAGCATAAAAGCGGCCCTTGCCAATCCGGTTAAATCTTTACGGTCTGAGTAATGACCAACTTGTCACTAATATAATTGCTTAACAGCGCTAGTATATTTTTTTTAATTTTTCGCTGGCGACATTTTGCCAGCGAAAAATGACTTAAAAGTAGTGAAAAGTGGTGCATGGCTTCATTTTCGAAACCCGCAAAAATCGCAACACTTTCATTATAAAAGCATTGCAAACAAAAATGACTTTTAAGTAGGAACACAGTGGTGCATATGGTGCATTGCACCATGCACCACCCGGCGGCTTAAAACCAACCATTTTCTACACATGCTTAACCGCATTAATTATTACTTTTGAACCTGTCTGAAATAACTTTGCGCCCCCTCTCGAGAAGGGAATCAAACACTTTATTGTTCAGACCCAAAAGAACAAAACAAATAAATGGGTTACAAAAGCTTACAAGCCTGCATTACAGATCTGGAAAAACATGGTCACCTCATCCGTATTAAAGAAGAGGTAGACCCGCACCTCGAAATGGCCGCCATTCATCTGCGTGTATATGAGCAGCAGGGTCCGGCACTGTTATTCGAGAAAGTGAAGGGTAGCAAGTTTCCGGCTGTATCAAACCTGTTCGGCACGCTCGAGCGTTCCGAATTTATATTTCGGGATACCCTGCCTAAGATCAAAACGCTCGTCGGCATAAAAACCGACCCAATGAAGGCGCTTAAAAACCCTTTAAAATATGCCAACGTGGGCTTAACAGCTCTCTCTGCCCTGCCCATGAAAGTGAGTAGCAGTCATATCAAGAATTTCGAAAAAACAACAGTAAGCGCCCTGCCGCAAATTGTAAACTGGCCTATGGATGGCGGCCCCTTTGTAACCATGCCCCAGGTTTATACCGAAGATGCAGACAAGCCCGGCATCATGAACGCCAACTTGGGGATGTATCGCATACAATTGGGTGGTAACGATTATGTTCAGGATAGGGAAATCGGCCTGCACTATCAATTGCACCGTGGTATTGGCGTACACCAAACTAAGGCCAACGCAAAAGGCCAGCCACTAAAGGTTAGCATCTTCGTTGGCGGGCCACCTTCGCACCCAGTTGCGGCGGTAATGCCCTTGCCCGAAGGCTTATCTGAGATGACCTTCGCTGGTGCTTTAGGCAATCGCCGTTTCCGTTATTTTTATGATCCCGAAGGTTTTTGTATGTCTGCCGATGCCGATTTTGTAATCACCGGCACGGTTATGCCTCACGAAAACAAACCCGAAGGTCCTTTCGGCGATCACTTAGGTTATTACAGCCTTACGCACCCGTTCCCGTTGATGAAGGTGCATAACGTTTATCACAAAAAGGACGCAATTTGGTCGTTCACCGTGGTGGGCCGGCCGCCTCAGGAAGACACCAGCTTCGGCGCGCTGATTCATGAGATCACCGGCTCTGCCCTTCCTAAAGAAATACCTGGTCTGCACGCCGTAAACGCCGTTGATGCTGCTGGTGTACACCCCTTATTATTTGCCACGGGAAGCGAGCGCTATACTCCTTACATTAAAGAACGCAAGCCTCAGGAAATCCTAACCATTGCTAATCATATACTGGGTAAAAACCAACTTAGCCTTGCCAAATATCTTTTTATTGCAGCTCAGGAGGATGATCCGAAATTGAACGTAAATGACATTTACGGATTCCTGAAACACTGCCTCGAACGCATCGACCTAACCCGCGACCTGCACTTCTACACCAAAACTACTATCGATACCCTCGATTATAGTGGAAGCGGCCTAAACAGCGGCAGCAAGGTTGCGCTAACCGTGGCCGGCGATGTAAAACGCGAGTTAATAGCTGACCTGCCATCGGGCTTTACACTGCCTGAAATGTTTACGGACTATAAATTGGCTATGCCAGGAGTACTAGCTATTAAGGCCCCAAAATATCAGTTGGAATTGGAAACCGAAAAGCAAATTGCCCTGCTAAACGATCACGTTAAAACCATTAACCTTAACGGCTTGCCTTTAATGGTGTTATGTGACGATGCCCAGTTTACCGCGGCCAACATCAACAACCTGGTTTGGGTTACGTTTACACGAAGTAACCCATCGCACGATATCTTCGGCATTAACAGCTTCATCGAACATAAGCACTGGGGTTGTACCGGTCCGCTGATTATTGATGCGAGGATGAAACCTCACCACGCTCCCGAGTTGATAAAAGACCCCGAGGTTGAGAAGCGTGTTGACGAGTTAGTAAAAAAAGGAATAATTTAAGCCATTGGTAATCTATTGGCGCACACCAATGAACCTTGAACAAATGCGTCAATCAACTCTTCAAGAAATCAACTTAATCCTTAACTTAGCGGACTTTTTTATTTAAAATGAACAAATTTTACGGTACTGGGGTAGCCATGGTAACCCCATTTGACAACGGCGGTCAGGTTGATTATGACGCGCTAAGAAAACTGATCGACTACCTGATTGAGGGTGGCATCGATTATTTAGTTTCATTAGGTACAACCGGCGAAAGCGCCACTTTAAATAAGGAAGAGAAGAAGAAGGTTTGGGCATTTACTGCGGAAGTGAATAACGGCCGCGTGCCATTGGTTGCCGGCATTGGCGGCAACAATACTGCTGAAGTTGTTGAAGAAATTAAAGGTTTCGACACTACAGGTTATGATGCAATTTTATCGGCCAGCCCCAACTACAATAAACCAACCCAACAAGGTATTTATCTGCACTACAAAGCGATTGCTGAAGCATCGCCCCTGCCAATTATTTTATATAACGTACCAAGCCGTACAGGCAGCAACGTAAGCGCCGAAACTACTGTAAAACTGGCTACAGACTTTAACAACATCATCGCTATTAAAGAAGCGTCGGGCAATTTTGATCAGATGAACCAGATTATGCGCGATAAGCCCGAAGCGTTTATGATGATCTCTGGCGATGATCCGATCTCGTTCCCGATGATTGCGATGGGTGCGGTTGGTGTAATTTCTGTGGTTGGTAATGCATTGCCAAAACAGTTTTCGACCATGATTGATCTTTGCCTCGAAGGAAAGTTCAAAGAAGCGCAACATGGACATTATGATGTGATAGACTTCACCCGCCTGATGTTTGTTGAAGGCAGCCCTGCGGGCGTTAAAACCGCTCTGAAAGAGATCGGTGTTTGTGGTGATACTGTACGCTTACCACTGGTACAGGTAAGCGATGTTGTTAAGGACAAGATTATTGCGGAGACTAAAAGGATTATAGGGTAAAGAGAGTCAAGAATCGAGAATCAGGAATCAAGATTTTTAAAAACTGTCTTTGCGAGGAACGAAGCAAGGACAGTAAGAAATATAAAGTAAAAGGCCCAAAGATTATCTTTGGGCCTTTTACTTTATCAGTGAATCTGAATTATTATAAGCTATTGATCCACTTCACCAAATCATCGCGGGTTTTGCCGGTTTTTTGTTGAAGCTTGCCTAATAGTTCATCGTCTTTACCTTCTTCGTGTACTAAATCGTCGTCGGTTAAATCACCGTAAGCTTGCTTTATCTTGCCTTTCAGCTCGTTCCAGCCGCCTTTTAATTCTAACTTGTCCATGTTGTTCTTATTTAGATATATTAGTTTAACACAGCTAAATAAAATTAGTTTAGAAATTACAAAGCACCTGCCTTAATTTCCTCAACCACAGCCGGATCTAATAATGTACTTGTATCGCCTAAATTAGAAGTATCGCCTTCGGCAATCTTCCTCAAAATGCGGCGCATAATTTTGCCCGAACGTGTTTTAGGTAATCCGCTTACAAATTGAATTTTATCAGGTTTGGCGATAGGGCCAATTATACGCTGCACAGTCATGATGATGTCCTTGCGATTCAATTCGGCATCGCCGTGGTGGCCTGGGCTTACCACAAAGGCATACACACCCTGGCCTTTAATATCGTGTGGATAACCTACCACTGCTGATTCTACAACACTGCTGTGCATGTTAATGGCATTCTCAACCTCGGCGGTACCAATGCGGTGACCGGATACGTTCAGCACATCGTCCACACGGCCTGTTATACGGTAGTAGCCATCTTCATCTCGAAGACAACCGTCGCCGGTAAAATACATGTTCTCGTAAGTAGCAAAATAAGTCTGGCGGCAACGTTCATGGTCACCATAGGTGGTGCGTAATATACCCGGCCAAGGGAATTTAATACAAAGGTTCCCACTCACGCCGTTTCCTTCAATCTCGTTACCATTTTCATCAACCAAAACCGGCTGAATACCAGGCAAAGGTAAAGTGGCATAGCCGGGCTTGGTTGGCGTAACACCGGCAATTGGTGTTATCATATGCCCGCCATTTTCGGTTTGCCACCAGGTATCTACTATAGGGGCTTTGTTATGGCCAATATTGTCGTCAAACCAGTGCCATGCTTCTTCGTTTATCGGTTCGCCTACTGAGCCTAATACTTTTAGCGAGCTAAGGTCTTTATCTTTCAAAGGATCTAAGCCAAAACTCATTAACGAACGGATAGCAGTTGGTGCGGTGTACAGAATATTTACTTTATACTTCTGCACAATGTCCCAAAAACGACCAGCGTCCGGGTAGGTTGGTATCCCCTCAAACATTACCGAGGTAGCCCCTTGTGAAAGCGGCCCGTATACAATATAAGAGTGACCGGTTATCCAGCCGATATCTGCTGTACAGAAATAGACTTCGCCCGGGGTGTACTGGAAAGTGTTGGCAAATGTGTAGCCTGCATAAACCATGTAGCCACCGCAGGTATGCACCACCCCTTTCGGCTTACCGGTTGAACCTGATGTATAAAGGATAAAAAGCATATCCTCGGCATCCATTTCTTCTACCGGGCATTCGGGATTGCCCTGGGTTTCTACTTTTTTAATCTCGTCTTCCCACCAAACGTCGCGGCCTTTAATCATAGAAACAGGCGTGCGGCTGCGGGTAAGTACAATTACACGTTTAACAGAAGGGCATTGTACTAATGCATCGTCGATAACAGATTTCAGCGGCAGGTCTTTAGTACCGCGGAAACCGCCATCGGCTGTAATTACCACATTACACTCCGCGTCTTTAATTCTATCGGCAATTGATTGTGCCGAAAATCCCCCGAACACTACCGAGTGGATAGCACCTAAACGGGCGCAGGCCAAAACGGCAATAGCCAGCTCGGGCAGCATTGGCATATAGATACAAATACGGTCGCCTTTTTTTACGCCATTGTTTTTGAGCACATTGGCAAACTGGCAAACTTTGTCATGCAGTTGTTTATAAGTTAATACACGGTGATCTTCGGTAGGATCGTTTGGCTCCCAAATAATGGCTGGTTTATCACCCAGGGTTTCTAAATGGCGATCAAGGCAATTTTCTGTTATGTTTAATTTAGCCCCTTCAAACCATTTAACTTTGGGTTCTTTAAAGTTCCAGTTTAAAACATTATCCCACTTTTTTCTCCATTGAAAATTTTCGGCAATGCCGGCCCAAAATGCTTCGGGTTGCTCTACACTGTATCTGTAAGTTTCTTTGTATTCTTCGAAAGATTTGATCTTCATGTTGCTCATGATAGTATATAATGGTGGCGTAAATTAGTAAAATTTGCTTCAACAGGCATTAATAAAACAGTAACTTTTAGGATAAATAATTACTCAAAATGTTGTCGAGGCTCTTTTAAAGGTTAATAATTATAGCGTTTAACACATAGAGTGTAGCAAGCCCGCAAAACCCTTATAGTCAATTATTGAGGAGTTATTCACATGTTAATATCTTTTTGAATTATTTTCCAAACACTGTTGATTATTAAAGATAAAAAACCGATATTTGCAAACTCTTTTGAGAAAAAGCGTAATCATTTAACAGAATTGTCATGTCAAGAATTTGTGATTTAACAGGAAAAAGCCCGATGAGCGGCCATAACGTTTCTAATTCAAACGTTAAGACCAAGCGTAAGTTTTATCCTAATTTAAAGATCAAGAAGTTTTATATCCCTGAAGAAGATAAATGGATCACTTTAAAAGTATCTACTTCTGCTGTAAAAACTATCAGCAAGAACGGTATAACTGCTTGTATCAATAAATTTGTAAAAAAAGGATATATTTAGTAGATCGTTGGTGAATGATTAGGTAATTGGGTTATTAAGTTTTAACTCGATAACCCGGTAACTCGCTAACTCAATAATTTAAAAGAAAATGGCTAAAAAAGGCAACAGAGTTCAGGTAATATTAGAGTGCACCGAGCATAAAGAGAGCGGTATGCCAGGTATGTCACGTTACATTACCACTAAGAACAAGAAAAATACAACCGAAAGATTGGAGTTAAAAAAGTTTAACCCAGTTTTACGTAAAGTAACCGTTCATAAAGAAATTAAGTAATATTGGTTATTTAGCTATTAAGTTATTAGGTGTATTAAGTTTTTTAGAAACTGATAACTCAATAACTAAGTAACTCAATAACTACAAACTAAAAAAGATGGCAAAGAAAGTAGTTGCAACCCTAAAAACTGGTAAAGGTAAAGAGTACTCTAAAGTAATTACCATGGTGAAATCACCTAAAACCGGTGCTTACTCATTCAAAGAATTAATTGTACATAACGATCACGTTAAAGATGCAATTAACGAAGCTAAAGCTTAATTAAGCCCTTAGTAAAAGCATAAAAGCCGTCTTGCAGTTTTGCCAGAGGGCTTTTTTTGTAAACACATAATCTGTTTGGCTCTATCCAAGCCAGTCAGATTCGCAGTTTTTTTGACAATGGTGTTGTTATTGAGGTGTAAGGGTACACTTAATAATTCGCACCTTTGCAAATCATTACATCCGCACAAAAACAAGTATGGGATTATTTGATTTTTTTAAGAAAAAAGAAAGTACACCACAAGAGCAGCAGGCGCTTGATACTGGTCTGGAAAAAACTAAAGACAATTTCCTTTCCAAAATATCCAAAGCCATTGCCGGTAAATCAACCGTTGATGATGATGTGCTGGATGAGCTGGAAGAAATACTGGTTACCAGCGATGTTGGTGTTAGTACTACCCTAAAAATTATTGAGCGCATACAGGAGCGTGTTGCCCGCGATAAATATGTAAGCACTTCTGAACTCAATGGCTTATTGCGCGATGAGATTCAGCAACTGCTAGCCGAAAATAACAGCAACGATTTTAACAGTTTCGAGTACGGCGACCACAAGCCATACGTAATTATGGTTGTGGGTGTTAATGGTGTTGGCAAAACAACAACCATTGGCAAGTTGGCTCATCAGTTAAAGCAAGCCGGTAATAAAGTAGTTTTAGGTGCTGCCGACACCTTCCGGGCCGCGGCGGTAGATCAGATTATACTTTGGGGCGAGCGGGTTGGTGTTCGTGTAGTATCACAGGCTATGGGCTCAGACCCTGCTTCGGTTGCTTACGATACCCTGCGTTCTGCCGTTTCTAACGGCGATGATGTAGCTATTATAGATACTGCAGGCCGTTTGCATAATAAGGTTGGTTTAATGAATGAACTAACCAAAATTAAAAACGTAATGCAAAAAGTGGTTCCGGGTGCCCCGCACGAAATATTGCTGGTATTGGACGCATCAACCGGACAAAACGCTATTGAGCAATGCAAACAATTTACACAGGCAACTGATGTTAATGCATTGGCGTTAACCAAACTTGATGGCACGGCCAAAGGCGGTGTGGTGATCGGAATATCAGATCAGTTTAAGATCCCAGTTAAATATATAGGCGTAGGCGAAGGCATGAACGACTTGCAGTTATTTGACCGCAAGGGGTTTGTGGACTCGTTATTTAAGAAATAATATCCTAATATGTCATTGCGAGTGCCAGCGCGGCAACCTCGTCGCTAATCAAACTACGAGGTTGCTTCGTCGTACCTCCTCGCAATGACACGATATATAAGAAAAAGCGAAAGAGATTAGAAGATAGATGAAGACAAAATCAATAGACAAATCAATTAAACCTGCCAAACCTCGTGTAAACGTGGTTACTCTTGGCTGCTCTAAAAACACTTACGATTCGGAAATTCTAATGGGCCAACTCAAAGGAAACATGTTCGACGTAGTGCATGAAGCTGAGCGTGTGGGTAAAAATGATATTGTGGTAATTAATACCTGCGGTTTTATTGACAATGCGAAGCAGGAGTCTATCGATACTATTCTTCAATACAGTGAGCTTAAAGAGCAGGGTAAGGTGGGTAAGGTAATCGTTACCGGTTGTTTATCCGAGCGTTATAAACCCGAGCTGGAAGCCGAAATTCCAAACATTGATAATTACTTTGGTACCAATGACCTGCAAAATCTATTGCAATCGATCGGTGCCGACTATAAATACGAGTTACTGGGCGAACGCCTTTTAACTACCCCTTCGCACTTCGCGTATTTTAAAATTGCAGAAGGTTGTAACCGTCCATGCTCTTTCTGTGCCATCCCGCTAATGCGTGGTAAGCACGTAAGCACGCCGATGGATCAGTTGGTAAAAAATGCGGAGTCGTTGGCTAAAAATGGCACTAAAGAACTGATTCTGATCGCTCAGGATTTAACCTATTATGGCCTTGATCTTTACGGTAAACGTAATTTAGACGAGTTGCTTCGCCGCTTGTCTGACGTTAACGGTATCGAATGGATTCGTTTACAATACGCCTACCCTTCCGGTTTCCCGATGGAAATCTTGGACGCTATGAACGAGCGCGATAACATTTGCAAATACCTGGATATGCCATTGCAGCACATTACAGATAATATGCTGAAATCGATGCGTCGTGGTACCACCAAGCAAAAAACAATTGATCTGGTAAATGCTATTCGCGATAAGGTTCCGGGCATAGCCATGCGTACAACGTTGATCACTGGTTATCCTGGCGAAACCCAGCAGGATTTTGAAGAAATGGCTCAATGGGTTGAAGACACAAAATTCGACCGCCTGGGTTGTTTTACTTACTCGCACGAAGAAAAAACTGCCGCACATAATCTGGTTGATGATGTTCCGGAAGAAGTAAAACAGGAACGCGCAGATGCCATTATGGAAATTCAGCAAGGAATTTCTTTCGATAAAAATCAGGAGAAAATTGGCAACACTTACAAAGTATTGATCGACAAAATGGAAGGTGGTTATTTTGCCGGCCGTACTGAGTTTGACTCTCCAGAGGTTGATAATGAAGTATTGATCGACGCCACGACACAATATGCCACTATTGGTACATTTGTAAACGTGAAGATTGACAATGCGGAGGACTTTGACCTTTATGGACAAATTGTAAAATAATTGCAAAGTTAGCGTGGCATTTAGATCAATAATATACTTTTGACACAATGGATGCCACCTGTATCAACTACAAAGACACCGGCTATTTTTCGAAAACCGTTACCGACTATCTGGACGATCAGCCCGATCTGAGATCATTTTATGCCTATCGCCCCGATCTGAAGGGTTTTGCCGATCTGTTTAACGACAAAAAAGTAACCGCAGATCGTAAGCTTTTGGTAGAGGTGCTCACAGAGCAGTATCAGTCTACAACCCCGGTTAACGGCCAGGCTATTATCCCTACGGAGAATATCGCTGCTCTAATAAACGAAGATACTTATACCATTACCACAGGTCACCAGCTCAATATTTTTGCTGGTCCACTGTTTTTTATCTACAAAATAGTTACTGCAATTAAGCTGTGCAAGCAGCTTAAGGAAGCGTTCCCCGATAAAAACTTCGTACCGGTTTATTGGATGGCTACCGAAGACCACGATTTTGCCGAGATCAACTACACCAATGTTGGCGGCAAAAAAGTACAATGGGGCTTAGATGCTGCAGGTGCAACGGGCAGGCTAAATACCAAAACCATACGCGACGCCCTTAACCAGTACAAAGGTGTTTTAGGCATGGAAGGCCACGGCCCCGAGCTGGCACAGATTATGGAAACAGCTTATTCGGCTTTCGATAACCTTGCCGACAGCACCCGTTATTTGGCTAATGCCTTGTTCGGACAATACGGCCTGGTTGTTATAGATGCCGATGATAGCCGACTAAAAAAGCATTTCGCCGGTATTATCACGCAGGACATTATCGAGCAAAACAGCTATAAGCAAATTATGGCTACCACTCAGCTTCTGCAAACGCTGAATGTACATATACAGGTTAATCCGCGCGAAATTAACTTTTTTTATCTGACAGAAGGCTTGCGCGAACGCATCGTTTTCGAGAACGACCGTTATCATATCTTAAATACAGATATCAGCTTTAGCGAAGCCGAACTTAAACAGGAAATTAACGACCATCCCGAACGCTTTAGCCCTAATGTGGCTATGCGCCCTTTATACCAGGAATATATTCTACCTAACCTTGCCTACATTGGCGGCGGAGGCGAACTGGTTTACTGGCTGGAATTAAAAGCTAATTTCGACCACTATCAGATCAATTTCCCGGTGTTGATATTACGTAACTCGGGCTTGGTAATGCGCCAGGAAACTGCCAATAAGATTCAAAAAATGGAACTAAAGGCATGTGATTTATTCAAAAGTGCAGATAATATCAAAAGCGAATGGGTTAAGAAACATACCAAACACGATCTATCCCTTAATGACGAGTGGCGCGAGCTGAACCACATCTTCGAAAAAATAAAGCTGCGTGCCTGCAAAATAGACGAAACCCTTTCGCCTTCTGCTGCAGCGGTACAGGCAAGGCTTAAGCATGCCATTGATAACCTCGAACGCAAATTAATCCGCGCCGAAAAACGTAATTACAGTACCCGCTTAGAACAGATTGATTCTATCAAAGCCGACCTCTTTCCCGGTGGTGGTTTGCAGGAGCGTAATGAGAACTTTGGCCTATTCTACGTAAAATATGGCCAGTCGTTTATCGACGAACTGATCGAGAACTTCCAACCGCTAGATTTTAAATTTACGGTACTAACAGCTTGACAAACAAGGTATAATTAGTATATTGTTGTACTAAATCTTACCAAGCTTTATGAACCTACGTAATTTTTGCTACGTTCTGTTATTAAGCGTAGCGCTCGCTTCTTGTAAAAAAGATGGATCGTCTAAAGAAAGTCCATCAAACGCAGACAAATACCAGCTCACTATTATAAATGGGAACAATCAAACAGATACGGTTGGGCTCATGCTCAAAGACAGTATTGTTATAAAAGCAACTAATAATGATAAAGCTTTAACGGGTTACCATATTCAATTCTTAAGGGCAGGTTGTGCTGAAGATTTAACCAACGAACTGATAACTACAGCAGAGGGTAAAGTAGTATTTAGATGGTGGTTGGCCGGCAATGCGGGGCAGCAAAACCTGAAAGTGCGCTTGCTCGACACACAAAATAAGCCTCTCGATTCTATTACAGTTAATAGTACTGCGCTGGCACACAAAGGAGTTGGATGGCATCTGAGTGCTTGTGTACCATTTACTGCAAGCCTTAATAAATTTTGCAAACTTAGTACAGGAAGAATTTTTGCAAGTTTAGGCAAAGCCTATGTTCGCTACTCGGATGATAATGGTAACAGCTGGTTTCCTGTTAAAGGATTAGGTGACACCCACAACATAGTTTCTATTTTGGCAGGGCCTAAAGATGAATTGGTTGCACTTGCCTTCCAGGAAGGTATTTATTATTCAAAGGATGCGGGCTTAACGTGGACGTTTATGGGAACCACTCCGTTTGCAAACGAAGTCTTTTGGGATATGGCTATGACTCGCACCGGTAAATTAATATATACCAGTAGGCAACGAAATGTATATCTGTCTGAAGATTACGGCAAAACCTGGAAATTATTAAATAACGGGCTGACTAACAATCCTTATGCTTATACCTATCCTACAGAAGCCCAAAACGGAGACCTATATCTTGTTGACGACAACGGCGTGTTGTATAAATCGACAGATGCTGGAGCTAATTGGAAGGCTGTTACCAGCCACATAAATGATGGGGTTAACTTTGAGCAGGTAGTATCTTTGTACTGCGCAAATAATGGCTGGTTATACAAAGGTCGCCAGGATCCTACAGGTGGATTATTTGTTTCTAAGGATAATGGCGCAACTTATTCCCGATTATTAAATCTGCCCAACTCCTTTGTATTTATGCCTAGCATGGCTCCAAATGGTTATATTTATTTTCATCTATTATTTAGCGGATTGTTTCTATATGACGGGAACGCAGCTAGAAAAATATGGGATGATGAAGGCGCTGGTAGAGGTACGCCTTATATTATTGCCAATAATGGTGCCGTTATCGTATCGAGCCGCCCAGCTATCAGATTCTATAACTAATAGCTAATACTAAACTTTGATAGCATGTCGTACCTAAGCCAACTTTAATATCCGGGCATACAACAATAACGAAATTTTTTTATCCCGATCCTTTTTATATTTTACAGCATGCATTTTAACTCAACCATCCTTATCATACCCGGCCTGGGCAATTCGGGCGAACAACATTGGCAAACTATCTGGCAAAACGAATACAACTTTATCCGTGTAGAACAACAAGATTGGGAAACACCTGTGTGTAACGATTGGATTGAAAATTTAGATGCAGTTATTAACCAGTACAATCCCGCGGAAGTTCTATTAGTTGGCCATAGCCTCGCCTGCAATACCATTGCCAACTGGGCAAAGGAATATAAAACACCCATTAAAGGCTCTTTACTGGTTAGCCCGAGTGATACGGAGGCCGAAAGTTATCCAAGTGGCACCACTGGTTTTGCACCGATGTTATTGGATAAGCTCCCCTTCCCTACTATCGTGGTATCCAGTAGCGATGATTATTATGTTAGCCCTAGCCGAGCCGAACAATTTGCCGAAGCTTGGGGCAGCGAGTTCATCAGTATTGGCAAGGCGGGTCACATCAATGCATCATCCGGATTTGGTAAATGGGATGAAGGTTTGGAGATCTTGAAGGCCTTGGATTAACAGGCACTATTGCTCTCGAGGCTGACAGAAAAGCGGGCCATGCGCGGGTATTGTGCGGGGAAGCTTTTTTCTGTCTTGATTTATTTACGTCTTAATATTTTTTATTGCGTTCATGAGATCGCTACGCTAAGTTTTTGGTTACTTTTGGATCAAGCCAAAAGTAACTAGGCTCCTGCGGCTATGAGCAGACTAACGCTAATCAAAAATACTGTCTCTGTAAGTTGGGGATTGCTTCGTACCTCGCAATGACGCGTTTGGTTCTTTACATTTATCCATGCTTATCTCTTCATCTACCCTACTCACTTTCGCCCAAAATATATTCCTGGCTATAGGCTGTTCGCAAGAGCATGCTAAACTCGCTGCCGATGTTTTGCTTAAGGCGGACCTGCGGGGTATCGATTCGCACGGTGTTGCACGCTTAAGCGGCTATGTGAGGCTTTGGGAGAAACAACGTATTAATGCCACACCAAACATCCGCATCGTGCACGAAACGGCCACCACCGCCACCGTTGACGGCGACGCTGGCCTCGGGCTGATTGTAGCGCCCTTCGCCATGCGAATTGCTATAGAAAAGGCGGAGAAATACGGCTCTGGTTGGGTGGCGGTACGCAATTCTAATCACTTTGGTATTGCCGGTTATCATGCGTTAATGGCCGTAGAAAAAGACATGATCGGTTATGCTTTAACCAATGCCAGTCCGCTGGTGGCGCCTACCTTTTCTAACGAACGCATGTTGGGTACCAATCCTATTTGTTATGCTTTCCCGGCAGGTAAATATCCTCCTGTAATTGTAGATATGGCAACTTCGGCAGCCGCCAATGGCAAACTCGAAATTGCCCAACGCAAAGGTATTGATGTGCCCGAAGGTTGGATTCAGGATAAGCAAGGCAATGCCGTAGTTGACCCTCACAGTTTAAAATCAGGAGGCTCATTACTGCCATTGGGTAGCGATCGCGAACATGGCAGCCATAAAGGTTTTGGACTGGGCTCTATCGTAGATATTCTGTCCGGCGTATTATCCGGTGCAGCTTACGGGCCTTGGGTTCCGCCTTTTGTGGCTTTCTTAGAACCATCGGCCAATCCTCCGGGTCAGGGCATCGGTCATTTTGTTGGTGCTATGCGGGTTGACGGTTTCCGACCGGCGCAGGATTTTAAGGATAACCTCGACAACTGGATCGAACGTTTTAAATCAGCAGAGCAAATTAACCCAGATCAAAAGGTAATAATCCCCGGCGAACCCGAGTTGGAAGCCGAAATAGATCGCGCCCAAAACGGCATTCCCTTAGTAGACGCCGTTGTGAAAGATTTGAACGAATTGGCTGGGAGGTTTGGAGTGGAAAAGTTGAGATAATTAATTGTATGCTTTCCTAAAGTCAATCCCAATCTGGGTGAGCCTTGACGCATTTAATCTCTTTTGAGAATTAAGATTTCTTGTATAAACATTAGATTGAGGCCAATTATGTTTTATGTCCATCTTTGGCCCAGTATCATTGTAAAATTCTATTAAAGATTCTCGCATCAAAAAATAAGATTCAAAAATCTCCTTAAAGGAATGAATTTCCTTCGCGGTAAGATATAAAATGAGATTATTAAAAGATGATTGAAGATAACCTTTATTGGTTCCTCTAAACGATCTAAATCTTTTGCAGTTATGCTTTTGCTCATTATTTCATGATGGTTAATACCCGAAAAAAAATTCTCGCAGATTATATAATCTTTTATAAAGGCCGTGATTGAATCAGCCTTTTGTTTCTCAAACAATGTAAATTTAACTTCCTTTCGTTTAAATCGTTGTTCTGTTATTTTGCTAACAAAGTATCCTACTACGCCTAAAAGCAATGTTAGTTGACTCCAATACTGCAAAAGGTTTTTTATTAAAAGCATGTATAAATCTACAATTTATCTTTTAATTCCCCTCTCGAGAGGGGTTAGGGGTGTGTTTCTTTATGCTTTATGCTTAATACTTTCTAATTGCAGATGACACACCCCTCCCACTACACCATTCATCGCGCCCCCTCTCCCCGCAGGAGTCCTTTGGACAAGAGGGGAATGAAAAATTACTATTTAATAACTTTAACCGGCAGGAGTTTATAGACCGAGCGTTTGCTGGATACTACCGCAGATTGATTGTTACTTTGTTCCCGAAGCTCAGTTGCGTCTACCTTATATAATAGCGAGTCGGTTAACTTTACAACATCAAAATTGTAATAATTCCGGATAGTATCTTTAGCCTTGACTTTGAGGTTGGGGATTAGCGATATACTTGCGATACCTCGCTGCGGCATTATTACAACGGTGTATTTTCCAGAGTCGATCACCCGCGCAGAATCGGGTTTCCAAAGATTGCGTTCAAAGTTTTGATCTTTATCAAATACCATCAGGTCAATATCATTGCTGTCGACCTTGTGATATTGATTGTCTGTCCCAAAAACACTATCCAATTTCCAGGTACCCGCTAGTTTACTAACCGTTTTACGCTCTGCGCTGTTGTACGTACAAGCACTAAACAACAATACCACCAGCACTATTAATGCTGATGGTATTGTATATAAAAAACGGTTATGTATCCTCATGTTTTACTCAATCAAAACGCCAATGTAGTAGTTAAACGTATCAACTTCTAAATTGTCTTTAGTAAGGCCATTTATTTCTATAGCCTTCGCCGTTCTGGTTGGTTTAATGTACTGGTATTCGCCGCCTTTTACTTTAATGCGCACCGGCATTTCAAAACCATCTGCATCGGCTATCCAACGCACATAAGTTTTACCCTGGCTGAATCTAAATTCTAAGGTTGGGATATTAATATAACGCAAATACTGATTAAATATCGGGGTTAAATTCATGCCCGACTCTTTATTGATGTAGCCTACAATCTGCTCGGTAGTTACAGTTTGGTGATAGAAGGTTTTGTTCAATCCACGCAGAATGTTACGCCATTTCTCATCATTATTAATGGTCATGCGAATCATATTCAGCGTGTTGCCACCTTTATCATACATATCACCCGAACCATCTTCGTTTACGCCTAAATTAGGTGCGATAACAGGCTCTTTATTCTGGATCAAATGGCGCTGGCCGTGGGTATACTCCTGCCCTGCCTGTTTGCCCCAAAGGCTTTCGGTAAATAAGGCTTCCGAGTAATTGGTAAAGCTTTCGTGGATCCAGCTATCGGCCAGGTCTTTCGAAGTGATGTTATTACCGAACCATTCGTGGCCGCTCTCGTGTACAATAATAAAATCCCATTTAGTACCCCAACCGGTTTGCGAGCGATCTGTACCCAGGTAGCCGTTTCTATATTTATTACCATAAGCAACAGCGCTTTGATGCTCCATACCCAGGTGCGGCGTTTCTACCAGTTTATAGCCATCCTCATAAAAAGGATAAGGACCAAACCAATGTTCAAAAGCAGTAAGCATTGGCTTTACGTCACGGCCGAATTGCTTTTTAGCTTTTTCAAGGTTGTAAGGCAGCACCCAATAATCTAAAGTTAACTTACCCTTTTCACCCGCAAAAGTATCGCCGAAATGCGTGTAATCGCCAATGTTAGCGGCGATATCGTAGTTGTTGATCGGGTTAGCTACAAACCAATCGAAACGGGTGTAGCCATCTTTTAACTTAGTCACTTTACGCAGGCGACCGTTTGAAACATCCTTTAGTCCGTTTGGTACACTAATACTGATCATCACGCTGTCAACCTCGTCTGCCTGTTGATCTTTATTAGGCCACCATACGCTCGCACCCATACCCTGGCATGCCGAAGCCACCCATGGTTTGCCCAACGAATCGGTAGAGAACATGATACCACCATCCCAGGGCGCTCGTTTGGCAACTGTTGGATTACCGGAGTAGAAAACGGTGAACTCATCCTTACTTCCCTGCTTAATGGTTTGTGGGAAAGTTACAAACACCGCGTTAGCATCGCGGGTGTATGGCAATTCCTGGCCTTTGTAAACTACTTTTTCAACCTTCAAATTCGCAAACAGATCAAACTGTAACTTATTGAAATCTTGTGTGGCCGTAAACTTGAACAAGTTGCTGCCGTTGATAAATTTCTGATCGATATTAAACTTCACATCCAGGTGGTAGTAATTAATATCATAACAGGTACGCAACGGCGAAGTCAGTGATCCGCGCAGGGTATCGGCGTGGGTAAACGTTTGTTTTTTGGTCAGCAGTTGCGCATTAGCTGAAAACGAAACAAGAGCAGCGAATGCTGCTCCTGTTAATATTGCTTTTAATTTAAGCATGGTAAATTATTTTATGACCTGTACATCAACATAGCTGTCGTTATAAACAGTTTCTGTTGCTTTTACATAATCGCTTTCGTTTGCTTTGTAAGGATTAGCCACAAAGGTTTGAGGGTTACGTGCAAACAATGGGAAAGCGGTGCTTTGAACCTGGATCATAATGCGGTGACCTTTTTTGAACGTGTGCAGCACATCTTGCAAACGTACATTTACATCAGTTTTTTGTCCTGGAACCATAGCCTCTGGTTTCTCGAAGCTGTTACGGAAACGTGCCGGCATAATTTCAGAACGCACCATTTGCCAGTAGTTGCTCAGGATGATGTTCTTGTTCGGCATGTAATCGTTGTTTTTTTCGCTGCCCGGGTAAACGTCAATCAGCTTAACAATGTAATCGGCATCCGTACTGCTATTCGCTACTTTAAGGTGAGCCATAATCTGGCCGCCCAAGGTAACATCGTCGGTTAAAACTTCCGATTGATAAACTAATACATCAGTACGGCGACCGGCAAAACGCTGATCTTCGCTCATGTAGTTGTGCGGCGTAAAGCCCATAGTAGTGGTATTATCTTCGGTGTAAGGAACCGGTTTTAAAGGATCACTTACGTAAGATACAGAACCTGTTGATGATTGTTGTTCTTTACCCAATTTGCCATCGGCGTTCAGGAAAAATTTCTGCGTAGTTGCGTTGGCAGCTGGCCATTGCGCAAATTTTTCCCATTCTTTTTTGCCCGTATCATACATATAAGCTTTTGGCAAATCAGAGTTTTTGTCGCCATTGCCTTTCAGGAAGTGTTCGAAGAATTTAGCCTCGATGTCTTTTTGGTAGAAAGTGGCAACGCTATCGCCAAAGTATACATTGCTATGCATGGTGTGCCCGGTTTCGCGCGACCAGCGGCCGTGACCGAATGGCCCCATCACGATAGTGTTATATGCAGAAGGATCGGTTGTGTTAATGCGTTTAAACATATCCAACGGGCCGCTTAAATCTTCGGCATCGTACCAGCCGCCTACAAACATTACAGCAGGCTTAATTTTACCGTAATGACGTGGCAGACTGCGTGCTTGCCAAAACTCATCGTAGTTAGGGTGATTAACGGTTTCTTGCCAGTAGAAATTGTCTTTGTAATATTGATCAGCATTTTTCAATGGACCCATATCTAATAAAAACTGGTAACCATCGCGGGTATTAGCTTTAATGTTTTGATCGCCGTACCAGGCTTTGCTAGTGGTATCTTTCTTCTGAACACCAAAAACAGGGTAAGTAAAGAAATAGCTCTCTAACAAAGCACCATTATGGTGAAAATCATCAAACCAAAAATCGGAAATTGGCGCTTGTGGCGAAGAAGCTTTTAAAGCAGGGTGGTTTGAAAGGATACCCGCCGCAGTGTAAAAGCCCGGATAAGAGATACCCCATTGACCAACTTTCCCATTGTTGAAAGCTGCGTTTTTAACCAACCAGTCGATGGTGTCATAAGTATCAGAACCTTCATCAACATCTTTCTTAGATTTTTTATTGTCGATAACCGGGGTCATGTTGGTCCAGGTACCTTCGCTTTTGTAGCGGCCGCGTACATCTTGGTAAACCACAATGTAACCCTGTTTCATCATGATATCAGATGGGCCCAAACGCGCAGGGAATTTGCCCTCGCCATAAGGTGCAATGCTATAGCATGTACGCTGCATTACAATAGGATACTTCTTTTGCGCCGAAGCATCTTTAGGTGTATAAATAGCAGTAAACAGTTTAATACCATCGCGCATGTTAATGTAAACCTCTTTTTTAGTGTAGTTTTCTTTAGCGTAGCTGCTGGTTGTCGCAGTTTGTGCAAACAGCGAGTTAATACAGCACACGGCAACTATTAAAGCCGCAATTTTTTTCATGTTATGAGTCAGTTAGTTAATTGGCGGCTAAAATATAAAGTTAAACTGAATTTACAGCCGATGCGACAATCCTTTTACAATAACAGATGACGTTAATGTTATATAGCTTTTTAAAGCTATATTGCTGATACCAATTAAACTACATAATGAAAAATTTTGCAGCAGCACTATTAGCCGTGTGCATTGGCAGTTCCGTTTTTGCGCAAAAACCAGCAGAAGTTTATCACGAACCCTACCGTCCGCAATTTCATTTTTCGCCTAAGGCCCATTGGATGAATGATCCCAACGGAATGGTATACGTAAACGGCACATACCACTTATTTTTTCAATATAACCCATCGGCAGACGTGCCAGGCAATATCCATTGGGGACACGCTATCAGTAAAGATATGGTGCATTGGAAAGAGCTGCCTGTTGCTTTGTATCCTGATAGCTTAGGCCTGGTATTCTCGGGCAGTGCCGTATGGGATAAAAATAATACCTCGGGTTTAGGCAAGTCGGGGCATCCGCCTATGGTTGCTTTGTATGCAAGTCACAGTGTTGAAAAAGAAAAAGCAGGCCGTACCGACGTGGAAACCCAAAGCCTTGCCTACAGTACCGACGAAGGTAAAATCTGGCATAAATACAAAGGCAACCCCGTTATTAAAAACATGGGAGACCGCGATTTCCGAGACCCTAAGGTAAGCTGGTACGAACCTCAGAAAAAATGGGTAATGGTTGTAGCCGCGCACGATCATATCGATTTCTTTAGTTCAAAAAACCTCATTAACTGGACTAAAGAAAGTGAATTTGGTCAGCAACTTGGTGCGCACGGCGGCGTTTGGGAATGCCCCGATCTGTTTCCACTTACAAGCGGCAACACTACAAAATGGGTGCTTATTGTTAACATCAATCCGGGAGGGCCTAATGGAGGTTCAGCAACTCAATATTTTACCGGAAATTTTAATGGCAAAACATTTACACCAGATAATAGCTCCGCAACCAAATGGGCAGACTTTGGCCCTGACAATTACGCTGGGGTAACCTGGAGCAATACCGGCAAACGCATTATATTTTTAGGCTGGATGAGCAACTGGCGCTACGGCGATAAAGTGCCAACCAGCCCATGGCGCAGCGCAATGACGGTTCCGCGTGAATTGAGTTTAAAGAAAGTTGGCGGGCAGACACTGCTCGCTTCCGAACCTGTAGGAGAATTGCACGCAATCACCTCAAAAGAAAATAGTTGGGCGAATGTTAAAGTAAATGGCAGTTACGATATCGCCTCAAAAGTAAGCGCAGCTAATGGCAAGTTTATCTTAAAGCTGAAGAATGCACAGGCAAATGATTTCTCCATTGTGCTTTCCAATAAAAAGGGGGAGCAAGTTGTGGTAGGCTATCGTAAGCAAGATAATCAGTATTTTATTGATCGTAGCAAGGCGGGCCAGGTAGATTTTCAACTAGATTTTGCGAAAACGGCCAGTGCGCCGAGACTGCTTACAACAGGCAATATAGATTTGATATTAGTAGTAGATGCCGCTTCTGTTGAACTATTTGCCGATGGCGGCTTAACTAACATGACGGCGATTTTCTTTCCAACACAACCTTTTACCGGCCTTGCTATCAAAAGCCAGGGAAGTTTAAACGTTGGGAAGATAAGTTATGCGAAGGTTAATTCCACCTGGAATAGATAGAACAGCATTTTGTTAACAAAACCAAACAAATTGGCATGGTTACTTTTGCAGTAATGTTTACCTTTGCGCAACCTTAAAATACTTTTATGCAGTACGATGTGATTGTTATCGGCTCGGGACCAGGCGGCTATGTAGCTGCCATCCGTTGTGCCCAGCTTGGCTTAAAAACAGCCTGTATCGAAAAATATTCAACCTTTGGCGGCACCTGCTTAAATGTGGGTTGTATCCCTTCAAAAGCATTGCTCGACTCGTCTGAGCATTATCATAATGCAGCTCATACTTTTAAAACTCATGGCATTGGCCTTGATAACTTAAAAGTTGATTTTGAACAAATGATTAAAAGAAAAAGCGAAGTGGTTGCACAAACTACAGGCGGTATCTCTTTCTTGTTCAAAAAAAATAAGATTACTTCATACCAGGGTGTTGGTTCTTTTATCGACAAAAACACCATCAAGATCACCAAGGCAGATGGCTCTGAAGAAACCATCAGCGGTAAAAATGTAATTATTGCCACCGGTTCAAAACCATCAAGTTTGCCTTTTTTACCTGTCGATAAAAAACGCATCATCACTTCTACCGAAGCTTTAACCCTTAAAGAAATCCCTAAACACCTGATCCTGATCGGTGGTGGTGTTATCGGTTTAGAGCTGGGCTCTGTTTATGCACGCTTAGGTTCAAAAGTTTCTGTGATTGAGTACATGGATTCTATTATCCCAACTATGGATAAAGCCTTAGGTAAAGAACTACAGAAAGTATTGACGAAATTAGGTATGGACTTTTACCTGGGCCACAAAGTAACAGGTGCGTCTGTAAAAGGAAAAGACGTTACTGTAACTTTCGACACGCCTAAAAACGAGAAAAAAGAACTGAAAGGCGATTATTGCCTTGTGGCTGTTGGTCGTGTGGCTTATACAGACGGCTTAGGTTTAGATAAAATTGGCATTACTGTAGAAGAACGTGGCCGTAAGATTACGGTTGATGAGCATTTGGAAACCAGCGTTAAGGGCGTCTATGCGATTGGCGATGTGGTACGCGGCGCAATGCTTGCCCACAAAGCTGAAGATGAAGGTACTTTTGTAGCCGAAATCATAGCCGGACAAAAACCACACATCAACTACAACCTGATACCGGGCGTAGTTTATACCTGGCCAGAAGTTGCCAGCGTTGGTTACACCGAAGAGCAACTGAAAGAAAAAGGCACTAAATTTAAAGTTGGTGCATTTCCATTCAAAGCTAGCGGTCGCGCCCGCGCCAGCATGGACACTGATGGCTTTGTTAAGGTATTAGCCGATGAAGCCACTGATGAGATTTTAGGCGTACACATGATTGGCCCACGTGCGGCTGACATGATTGCCGAAGCTGTAGTTGCAATGGAGTACCGTGCCAGCGCCGAAGATATTTCGCGCATGAGCCACGCCCACCCTACTTATACCGAAGCTATTCGCGAAGCTTGCTTAGATGCAACCGCTAAGCGTGCGATACATATTTAATTGAGTTGGTTGACTGAGTTATTAAGTTACTCGGTTGATTAAGTCTAAAGGTTGCAAGAACATATCTTGCAACCTTTTGTATTTTTAGGGAGCCACTCCGCCTACTCCGAAGGGGAAAGTTGGGATTCGGTTAAACATAAAGACTACATGCATATCCTCATCAACATAGCCATAATCCTACTCACCATTGCCGGCATGGAAGCTTTGTCATGGGCCATACACAAGTACCTGTTTCACGGGCCGTTATGGTTTATTCATAAAACCCACCATGGGCATAGCAAGCACAAATGGTTTGAGTTGAATGATGTATTTAGTATTCTGTTTGCCGCTTTATCGCTATGGCTAATGTGGGCCGGCCATTTTACTTTAGACTATCGCCTGTGGATTGGTGTTGGAATCAGCATATACGGCTTAATCTATTTTATTTTTCACGATTGGTTTATCCACAATCGTTTCAAATCTTTCAAAACCAACAACCCTTATTTATTGAGTATCCGGCGCGCGCATAAAATTCATCACAAAAGCATGGAGAAATGGCCTAGTGAAGAATTTGGGTTGCTGATAGCGAGTAAGAAGTACGGGAAGAAGTAATAGATATAATGTCCTTTTAAATTCATTCCGAGGTACGAGGAATCTTCTTCACTAAGCATACGTCGCAGCGTTATCTCGCAGAAGATTCTTCACTATCGTTCAGAATGACAAGTTGGTTTAACAATTAATTCCGAAATTCGCCATCTGATACCCGAAATAAAATATCATGCTACAAATACAGGAAAACGTTTCCCTAAAAAACTTCAACACTTTTGGTATAGATGCCAACGCCCGTTACTTTACAGAGATTAATCATGAAGATGACCTGGTTGAGCTTTTCTTAGATGAGCAATGGAAACACCTGCCGCGTTTAGTTTTAGGAGGCGGCAGCAACATGTTGTTTGTAGCCGATTTCGATGGGTTGGTGATTCGCATGAATATTCGTGGTATAGAACATCGAATAAATCATGACCATGTAACTGTAGAAGCTGGTGCCGGTGAGGTTTGGAACGAATTAGTAACCTACTGTGTTAATTACGGCTTCGCAGGTATGGAAAACCTAAGTTTGATTCCGGGTTCAGTGGGAGCCTCGCCTATTCAGAACATTGGCGCTTATGGCGTAGAGTTAAAAGATGTTTTCCATAGTTGCCGGGCGTTTGAAATAGCAACGGGCGAATTTAAAACGTTCCTGAAAGAGGAATGCGGGTTCGGCTACCGCGAAAGCGTATTTAAGTCCGAACTGAAAGGCCAATATATTATTACTCAGGTTAAATTCGACTTATCGCTTAATGCTAACCTTAATTTGGGGTATGGCGCTATACAGCAAGAACTGGAGAAAAACAATATTAGCTCTCCCACCATTAAGGATGTATCCGAGGTAGTGTCGCGCATACGGGTATCCAAGCTACCCGATCCATCTACTATTGGTAACGCAGGCAGTTTCTTTAAAAATCCAGTAATTGGCGAGGAGTTATTTAAACAAGTGCATAGCCAATTTCCAGAAGTGGTTAACTATCCTGCCGCCGACGGTGGTATTAAACTAGCAGCAGGGTGGCTAATAGAACAGTGTGATTGGAAGGGTAAAGTGGTTGGAAATACCGGCACGTGGAAGAACCAAGCCTTGGTATTAGTGAACCACGGAGGGGCCACTGGCAGTGAAGTGTATACACTATCGTCGCAAATCATAGACAGTGTGTACACAAAATTTGGCGTTATGCTGGAACGGGAAGTGAATATTATTAAATAATTTAATTTCTTATTAGTTAATAATTAAATGTTTTAACTGTACTTTTCCTGTTACAAATTGACTGCTTTATTTTTCGGCATCTCCGAACGTTAAAACTTAAAAACCCCCAAATCATAACAAATTCAGCTTATTTACAAGCACTTACATCAGCATCGGTATTCCTACTAATTTCATTTTTTTAAAACTTGCCGGTATAATTTCTTGTTACTGTTAACATAAAGCTAATACACCATTTTCTCAAAGCGGTATCATGTTTGTTTTGATTAGTACACAAAACACTACCAACATGACAAAGATTGAGTTTAACACCATGGTGCTTCGTCAAGCCAGTTCATTACGTTCATACGCTTTGCACTTTACACATGATGCAGATGATGCTAACGATCTTGTGCAGGACACAATGCTGAAGGCAATAACTTATTATAATAAGTTTAAAGAAGGCACAAATCTTAAAGGATGGTTATACACCATCATGAAGAATACTTTCATAAACAACTACCGTCGTTTTGTGAAAATGAGCACTTTTGTAACCAAGTCTGAAGAGATTTCATCTGCTAACCTGGTTTTCAGCTCTACCAAAAATCAAGGCGAATCTAAATTTGTGATGGATGATATCCGCCGCGCTTTAGATAGATTACCTGAAGATTATTATGTGCCCTTTACCATGTATTTTGAAGGCCATAAATACCACGAAATTGCAGACCACCTGGCAATACCGATCGGAACCGTTAAAACACGTATCCACGTTGCTCGCAAACTGTTAAAGAAAAATCTGAAAGCTTATGATAACGGTGTTAAAAAACCTATCTACGCTGAGGAAGAATAATTGATTTTTAAACTCAACATATATATAATGAAAAGGTCTGGCTTCGTCGCCGGACCTTTTTTTATGGTACCATTCTCTCCGTTGTCATCTCGAACGTAGTGAGAGATCTTGTACTTCTGGATGTCAAAGCGCATAAGATTTCTCCTATCGTCGAAATGACAATAAGGGTTTAATTCGATCAACTACTCACCTATCAACCATTCACCGCGCATTGAAATATTTTATTAACTCTCCCGCCACAACCTGCCCCGAAATCAATGCTGGCGGTACACCAGGCCCCGGTACAGTTAGCTGACCAGTATAAAGCATATTTTTAACATTTTTAGATCGCATGCTGGGTTTAAAAAAAGCTGTTTGCGATAGAATATTCGACAAGCCATAGGCGTTGCCTTTAAACGAATTATAATCGGCTTTAAAATCACTAAGGGCATAACTACGTTTTAAAACGATATGATTGCGGATGTCTACACCTGTGATTGTTTTAAATCGGTTCAACATCAGGTCAAAATATTTTTCGCGCATAGCTTCTGTGTCTTCTAATCCGGGCGCTATGGGCATCAGGAAAAACAAATTTTCGCCATTGGATGGTGCTACCGTACTATCTGTTTTAGAAGTACAGGCTACATAGAACAGCGGCTTTTCCGGCCATTTTGGGTTAGTGTAAATTTCAGCAGCGTGCTGTTCAAAATCTTCGTCGAAGAATAAGTTGTGATGCTGGATACCTTCAATCTTGCAATCTGTACCAATATAGAATAACAAACTCGATGGCGACATTACCCGTTTATCCCAATATTGGGGCGTGTAATTGCGGTCTGGCTGATCCAATAACTCCTGATCCACATGAGCATAATCTGCACCAGCTACCACAAAGTCAGCATGGTAATCGCCTTGTGTGGTTTTGATATCGGATACTTTGCCTTTAAGTGTCTCTATTTTGGTAACTGCCGTATTTAGTTTTATTTCAACTCCTAGTTCGTTGGCAACCTTAACCATGCCTTTCACTATCTGATGCATACCACCCGCGGGGTACCAGGTCCCCAACACCAAATCGGCATAGTTCATCATGCTGTACATGGCAGGTATATCTTGCGCAGTAGCACCCAAAAACAATACAGGGAATTCCAACATTTTTACCAGTCGTGGATTTTTAAAATACTTACGTACATGCTTGCGCACACTGGTAAGCAGCTGAATGCTGAAGCTCTTTTTAATCAGGTTCCAATCAATAAATTCGGTAATCGAGTGCGATGGCCTGAATACGTATTCACCCATGCCAACCCGGTATTTATATTCTGCCTGCGCTAAAAACTCACGCAATTTCTTACTGCTGCCTGGTTCTTCTTGTTCAAACAGCGCCTCAAGTTGGTGCATATCGGCTGGCACATCCATATAGTTATTTATGCCGTAGTAAATTCTGTAACCTGGATCGAGCCGTTTGAGGTTGTAAAAATCTGATACCTTGTGCCCGAACAACGCAAAATAATTTTCGAACACATCTGGCATCCAATACCAGCTTGGGCCCATATCAAACTTAAATCCATCCTGCTCCCAAACACGGGCTCGGCCACCGGGTTGATCGTTCTTTTCGAGAATGGTAACCTTAAATCCTTCTTTGGCTAAAACACTGGCAGCAGCAAGGCCTGCAAAACCAGCGCCGATAACAATAATGTGCTTTTGGTTGTTGTTATTCATATTCACAGATATCACAAAGTAAGCATTTGTTTGTTGTGACTAAGCGCCCAAATACTTAAAATACGTACATTTGATATAGTGCTGATGACCCAAATGACTTTATATGATGAAACATGTTTCGAGTGCAGTAAGTTAATTACCGCCAAATACAGTACATCTTTCAGCAAAGGGATTAAAACTTTCGATAAGCGTTTCCGCTATCCTATTTATGCCATTTACGGTTTTGTAAGGTATGCCGATGAAATTGTGGACACCTTTCACCAGTACGATAAAATGGAGCTGATCAGCAAGTTCCGTACAGATGCTTTTGAAGCTATCGCCCGCGGTATCAGTACCAATCCTGTGCTACAATCATTTCAGCAGGTGGTTAACCGTTACCATATCGACCACGACCTGATCGACGCTTTTTTAAGATCTATGGAGATGGATCTGGACAATAAGATCTATAACCGCGAAAGTTATTGCCAGTACATTTACGGCTCGGCTGAGGTTATCGGATTAATGTGCCTCAAGGTTTTTTGTGAAAACGACACGGTTTTATTTGAGCATCTTCGCCCAAAAGCCTGCAGTTTGGGTGCTGCTTTTCAAAAGATCAATTTCCTGAGGGATGTAAAAGCTGATTACGAAGAGCGCGGACGCACCTACTTCCCTAATATCGATTTCGATAATTTTACAGAGGCCGACAAGGCTTACATAGAAAGAGAGATCAAACGCGATTTTGATGACGCGTTAGAAGGCATTAAACAACTTCCGCAGGGTACCAAGCTAGGAGTTTATGTGGCTTATGTATATTATTTGCAGCTGTTTAAAAAAATCTGCGATACTCCTGCCAATATCATACTACAGCAACGGGTGCGGATATCAGACACCCAAAAAATGGCGTTGTACTTTAAAGCCGTTTTACAACAAAAGTTAAAAGCTATTTAATGAGCAAGAAATACCTTTTGGTGCTTATGCTGATCTGCTTCGCCGCGATAGCGATGGCCGATTTACCGCAGCCTAACATTCCGATAATCCGCAAGCAATTAATACGTGCGATAGATAGCAAACAGATCACAGACTCTTTATACCAAAGCCTGGGTCTATTCCCACAACGTACAGGAGTAATAAACGCTTACAGAGGTGCGTTGGAGGCTCTAAAAGCCAAACATGCTTGGAACCCATATTACAAGATCAAATACCTTAACGATGCGGAAGACACCTTTAAACAGGCCGTTACGCAAGACCCGCACAATATCGAAATCAGGTTTATGCGATTTTCTGTTGAACACAACGTGCCTGGCTTTTTGGGTTACACCAAAAACCTAACTGCCGATAAGGAGGAAATGATTCGGCAGGTTGAATCTAAAAACTACGGCACAGCAGACCAGCCTCTTGTAATCGCGTTAATTAAATTTATGCTCGCCTCAAAACAATGCACCTCTGCCGAACTTAATACCCTTAACAAACAGCTAGCCGAATTGAAGTGAAATACACCTACCTGCTTATAAACTTTTTAACCATTATTTTTCCGATAGCTTTATCGTTTGATAAGCGGGTACAATTTTATAAAAGCTGGCGCTTTATATGGCCCGGAATGATTATTACAGGTTTTGTCTTCTTGTTTTGGGACGTGTTATTTACCGTTAAAGGCGTGTGGTTTTTTAATAATGACTATATCGCCGGCATTCGTATACTTCAGTTACCCTTAGAAGAAATACTGTTCTTTCTAACAGTTCCCTTCTCCTGTATTTTTATTTATGAGTGTCTTAATTATTACCTTAAATGGCAATTGCCGGCACAGGTTACCAAATGGATTTCAGTTACGTTATTATTAGTCAGTTTAATATTGGCCAGTGCTTACTCCCATCGCCTTTACACGCTGGTAACATTTACCCTGCTGTATGCATTGTTAGGTGTGATACAGCTGGTGTTCAAAGCAAAATGGCTTGGTAAATTTTATATAGCTTATCTGGTTAGCCTTGTTCCTTTTTATATTGTTAATGGCGCGCTTACCAGCATTCCGATAGTACTTTACAATAATCAACAGAATATGGCTTTTAGAGTAGGCACAATTCCTTTCGAAGACCACTTCTATTCCATGGCGTTGTTGTTAATGAATGTCGGTTTCTTTGAATACTTTCGCACCAAAAGCGGTATTAAATCATGAGCGAACTACCTGTATATACCAAATCGCAGTTAGCCCTACGTAATGGGCAAGATAAACCGCAAATATGGGTTGCACTTAACGGCATTATATATGACGTTACCGACAGCCGCTTATGGCGAAATGGCAAACATTATGAACATTGGGCCGGCCAGGACCTTACTCACGAGCTAAAAGATGCCCCGCATACAGAGATGGTATTTGAACGATTTACCGCCATTGGCAAACTAGGCTAAATCATACTATCATAAAATACTCCTTATACTAAAAAACCCCACCACTTTACGTGATGGGGTTTTTTAGTATGTTTTTACGCCAACTATAGTGGCATAATAGTGTTACTAAATTTTAATTATTTAGCAGCAGTGTTTTTTGATTCCTGAACCTCTAAACGGATAGCTTGAGCTAAGTTTTTAAGGTCTTGCATGCCTTTGCGAACGCGTGTTCCAGCCGCACTGTTACCTTTGTTGTAGAATTTGTCAGCATCGGCTTCCAGAGACGCAATCAGATCTTTTACTTCTGTAAATTTTTTCATTGTAAGTTACTCCTTTAATTAGTTGAGGTTTAATTGTTTTAACTAAGGCTAATCTAAACTCTTTTTTCATTAAAAAAAAATTTGGACCTTAAAATATGCCTTTAAAGTGCTTTTTTAGCATTATTTCAGGTGCTCAACAACATTATTCGCAATAATTTTAACAGATGCCATGAAATTTTAAAAGTTATACTACCAACATGCCCGTTGTAGTAAGTATTTACATCCCGATAATGTTGTATTAATACATGAAACCGCGCTAATAAAGTATTTGTTTTCGCGCGTGTTAATTTATTGCACAAACAAAAAAGACTTCCGGTTTCGCGGAAGTCTTTTTAATATCAGGTGTAAGCAATGTTAAGCCACTGCTACGTTTTCTTTATAGTCGCCAGCTTTAAGCTTTTCGTGCACTACGCTTAATGCTTCTAATGTAACCTTAACATCCTCAATAGTGTGTAAAGCTGTAGGGATTAAGCGAAGCTCAATCAGTCCCTTTGGTATAACCGGATAAACTACAATTGAACAAAAGATAGAGTGATTTTCGCGCAGGTCGCGGGTAAGGCTGGTTGCTTCTAACAAATCGCCTTTTAAAAATACCGGTGTAACCATAGTATCGGTAATACCAATATCAAAGCCATTTTCCTTTAATCCGTTTTGCAGGCTAGAGGCAATCTCCCATAATTTCTCACGAAGTTCTGGACGAGATTTTAATAGCTCGAAGCGTTTTTGCAAACCGATTACCATTGGCATAGGCAACGCTTTGGCAAATGTTTGCGAACGCATGTTATAGCGCAGGTAGTTTACGATATCCTGGTTAGCGGCCACAAATGCACCGATACCCGCCATAGATTTGGCAAACGTACCGAAGTAAACGTCTATACCGTCAACGCATTCTTGTGCTTCGTGCGTACCGGCACCAGTTTTGCCCATAGTACCAAAGCCATGTGCATCGTCAATAAGTAAACGGAAATAATATTTCTCTTTTAAAGCGATGATCTCTTTTAGCTTGCCCTGTGCGCCCGACATGCCAAATACGCCTTCGGTAATTACCAGAATACCGCCGCCCGTTTGTTCTGTCAGTTTAGCTGCACGCTCCAGTTGCTTTTCAAAGCTTTCCATATCATTGTGTTGATAAACAAAACGTTTACCCATGTGCAAGCGCACACCGTCAATAATACAGGCATGTGATTCTGCATCGTATACAATTACGTCATTACGATCAACCAACGCATCGATGATAGACACCATACCCTGGTAACCGTAGTTAAGTAAAAATGCATCTTCTTTACCAACAAATTCTGCAAGGCCTTTTTCGAGTGTTTCGTGATGAGTAGAGTTACCAGACATCATACGTGCCCCCATTGGGTAAGCCATGCCATAATCGGCAGCGGCTTTCGCATCAGCTTCTCTTACTTCGGGATGATTGGCCAGGCCCAGATAGTTATTTAAACTCCACACCAAATGCTCTTTCCCTTTAAAATACATGTGCGGTGCAATTTCACCCTCTAACTTTGGGAACGAAAAATATCCGTGCGACCACTTTTGATGCTGACCCAACGGCCCGCCCATGCTTTTTGCTATCTTATCAAATAAATCCAAAATAGTTCGATTCTAAATTTTGCCAATAATATACAAAGATAACCGTAATTCCGGCACAGACAAAGGTTATTACTTTTTATAATGGGGTATAACTAAAAAGCCTTTGTAAAGTTATACAAAGGCTTTGGTATGATAGTTTAAATTAATTAGTCGACGTTATCGTGCAAAAACGAATTATTTTTTCTGATCTCCGTTTGGCCGTCTGCATCTGTTAACGAGAACCTTGAGATCTGGCTTTCGTCAGACATTGGCGTTTGCTGCAATGCAATCTCCTTACGTTTATACGCAGGCACATTTTCCAGTTCTTGCAGGTTACCGTTACGAAGTTTCATGCTCAGGTCTTTTAAGCGCATAATACGCTCGCGAGATTTACGTAATTGCTCTTCGATAGATTCATCTGTTTTATGATCATCAGCGCCAACAACCGGTTCTGGTTCGGGCTCTGGCGCGGCAACAGGCTCTACTTGTGCTACAGGCTCAAAATTCATCACAGACTCTGTTACCTTAAAGGTAAACTCAACTCCAGATTCATTTTCCATTGCAGGTGCTGCGGCAGGTTCCTCAGGCATTAAGCTGTGCTTAATAACCGCTGGTTGCTGCTGTTGCTCTTCGCCTTTGGCAAACAAGTCAAACAAACCTGTTTGCGGCTGAGGAGTTTCTTTCTTCAAGAACATCTCTGCATTTGCAGCGGTCTCTTCTGCTTTTGGTGTTACAAACTCGTTAATTGGTTTTACCAATGGTGCGTTTTCTGGCACCAGCATCGAAACCACTTTTTTATTGTTTTGCTCTTTTTCTCGCTCGTCTTTAGTTTGGAAACCGGTAGCAATAATGGTTACCGATAATTTATCGCCAAGGGCCTCGTCTTTACAGTTACCCCAGATCAAATCTGCAGCTAAGCCGGCTTCTTCCTGAATGTAGTCTGTAATTACAGAAACCTCATCCATAGTAACCTCTTTTTCGCCCGAGCTGATGTTTAACAGGATATAGCGAGCACCTTCAATCTCATTATCTTTCAATAATGGAGACGATAAAGCACCTTCTACAGCACGCAACGCGCGGTTTTCACCTTCGGCTGCGCAGCTACCCATTATAGATACGCCGCTATCGCGCATTACAGTGCGCACGTCTTTAAAGTCAACGTTGATGTAACCCGGTAAGGTGATTATCTCGGCAATACCTTTGGCAGCAGTAGTTAAAATATCATCGGCTTGCGCAAAGGCAGAACCTAGTGTTAAGTTTCCGAATATCTGGCGAAGGCGGTCGTTAGAGATCACCAGGAAAGAATCTACGTTTCTTTTCAGTTCTTCTAACCCTTCTTCGGCCTGCATTTTACGGCGCTTCCCTTCAAAAGAGAAAGGCATTGTGATGATACCCACGGTAAGGATATCCATTTCGCGGGCCGCTTTTGCAATTATCGGGCTTGCACCGGTACCTGTACCACCGCCCATGCCGGCAGTAATAAACAGCATTTTGGTGTTAACACCCAGCATTTGTTTAATATCATCGATGTTTTCGATAGCCGAATTTTTACCTACTTCTGGTATAGACCCTGCTCCCATTCCTTCGGTTAAACTGGCGCCTAATTGTACCTTGTTAGGTATTGGGCTTAACTCCAAAGCCTGAGCATCGGTATTACAGATAATGAAATCCACACCCATAATACCCTGGCGGTACATATGGTTTACTGCATTTCCACCGCCGCCTCCAACACCAATAACTTTGATGATAGAGGATTTTTCTTTTAACATTTCAAACTGCATGATCTTAATTTTCAGCTAAATGAATACTGGGTAATATTTTATTTTGCTTATTGTAAGTATAGGGGTTTTTCCACACTAGTTATTAACAATTGTCAATAATGTGGAAAACTTGTTAATTGTTAATTTATTTCAGAAAATCTTCGTCTTTGATATCGTCCTTAATGAAACGCTTACCTGTTTCGAGGATTTTTCCTAGCAAGCCAAATTTGCGATCATCAGTATATTTCTGTTTTTCCATTTTAGCCTGCACTGGTGCTGTCTGTTCTAAATTGTCATATTCGGTTTTTTGGATACCTTTTATCAGCAGGCCAATACCGGTAGCAAAAGTTGGGCTTTGCAGCTCCTCGTATATATTTTTAGGCAATACCTCGTTCTTCGCTAAATGCTCGTTAGGGTAACCTACGCGGCAATCCAAACCGGTTACATATTCTACCAATTGTGGCAGGTGCTTTAACTGCGCACCACCGCCGGTAATTACGATACCACCAATCAGCTTTTTCTCATAGCCCGATGATTTGATCTCATAGTAAATATGTTCTACAATCTCTTCCATACGGGCCTGAATTACATAGGCCAGGTTCTTAACAGAAATCTCTTTCGATTCGCGACCGCGTAAACCAGGTACACACACAATCTCATTCTCTTTATTCTCATCAGCCAAAGCAGACCCAAATCTCACTTTCAGTTGCTCGGCTATATTACGCATTACAGAACAGCCCTCGCGGATATCTTCAGTTACACTGTTACCGCCAAAAGGGATAACCGCGGTATGACGAATAATACCTTCGTGGAAAATAGCCACATCCGTTGTACCGCCACCTATATCAACCAATACGATACCGGCTTCCTTTTCTTCGTCGCTCAAAACAGATTCAGACGACGCAAGCGGCTCCAGTATTAGTTCCTGGCTCTCTAAGCGGGCTTTAGTAACACATTTCACAATGTTTTTAATGGCAGTTACCTGGCCAGATATGATATGGAAGTTTGCTTCAAGACGTACACCTGCCATACCAATCGGATCTTTAATACCCGGCTCGTTATCCACCGTAAACTCTTGTGGCAATACATGGATAATCTCTTCGCCCGGAGGCATCACCAGGTTATACATGTCTTCAATGAGTTTTTCGATATCCTTGCGGGCAATCTCCGAATTTAAATCACGACGGGTTATCAATCCGCGGTGCTGCAGGCTTTTAATGTGCTGGCCTGCGATACCAACGTTAACCACCCTTATCTCCACGTTTGATTGTGATCCGGCAACTTCAACCGCCTGCGTAATTCCTTGTACCGTTTTGTCGATATTAGAAACCATGCCACGCGTTACCCCAGCCGACTCGGCCTTGCCGATACCGAGTATTTCTATTTTACCGTTTTTGCTACGACGGCCAACAATAGCGCAAATTTTTGTAGTACCTATATCGAGGCCTACAATAATAGGGGAGTTTTTTTCGAGAGTTGAGCTTTTGTCCATAATCAATTTTCTATGTGAGATGTGTCCTGAATCTGTTTCTTTAATGTATCCGGTTTAATAGCCGGTGCTTTTGCCCTTTTAAGCGAATCCGCTTTGTAGATGCTGTCTTTTTTTACGCCAATAACCTGGTTGGCGTACTTTATATTAATTAGTTTGTAGGTATTCCAACCTACGCGCGGCACCCCTTGTTTATAAAAAGCAAGCAGGTTGCTAAATTTGGTTTGCAACGAATCTGCGTTGCCCAGCAAAATCCTGTCGTTACCTACCCGGGGTATCAATACCATTTCGTGCTGTTCGTTTACGTAGATCTCCGCTATCTGCGCATTCCACAACGAATCTCTCGTAATAAAATCTGCAGTTTTAAAAACATCCCTTGCAATAGCTGTATGCATGGTATCTACCTTATCACCAAACGGCTCTTCTATAAATCCATTTGCAGCTAAAACGCGGGCGGTAAAATTTCCCGACAACGGAATTTTCAACCCATGCTTATCTACGTAAAAATCCTGATCAAATTGATTCATGATACGCAAAATAGGCTGCCGCTGGCTAACCTCCACTTTAATAACGCCGTCCATATCGGCGTATACCTTTGCAAACTCTATAAATGGGTTTGCTTTTAATTTCTTCTCCAAATCGTGCAGATTGATGTTCTCTATCCTGCGGCCAATTAATGTATGGCTGCTTACCTGCAAAATGTTATCAACCTCCTCTTTATCTATAAAATACTGGCTGCCCGGGATGTAAACCTTTACATCACTGCATACCACTCCATTCTTTTTTAGCTGAATAAAACTCATCAGCACAATAACCCCGCCTAGCGATACCACCCAAGCCAGACTTATCAGTATTGGTTTCCAGATGCTTTTCTTAAACATGGCTAAGCATCTGTTTTAAAGGTTGAACCAATTGATCTATATCCCCGGCACCTACGGTGAGCAAAAGCTCGGGTTTCTTGTTCTTTATATAGGCAAGCGTTTCGGCTTTGCTTAGTATCATTTTATTACCGAGGCTCATTTTATCCAACAGCATCTGCGAGGTTACACCTTCGATAGGTAACTCGCGTGCAGGATAAATATCCAGCAGGATCAGCTCGTCGGCCATGCTCAGAACTTCTGCAAATCCATCGGCAAAATCGCGCGTACGGGTAAACAGGTGCGGCTGAAATATCACCGTTAGTTTTTTATCCGGATAGATCCTTTTTACTGATGATATGGCTGCGCGCAACTCCTCAGGGTGGTGCGCATAATCATCGATATAAACATGCCCGGCTGATTTTACCAGATATTCGAACCGACGCTTAACCCCACGAAATGCAGTTAATGCAGTTTTGATTTTCTCCGGCTCAACATCTACCAATAACGCAGCCTGTATTGCAGCAACAGCATTTTCGATATTATGAATGCCGGGGATGCCCAGATGGATATCATTGATAACAACACCGCTGTTATTTTTAAAATCAAAATAAAACTCGCCTTGTTCTATGCGGATATTTTCAGCATACACATCGGTCTGTTCCGTAATGCTGTACTTTAATGTGCTATCTATCTCTAGCCCTTTTTTGGCAATTACATTACCATTAGGTTTTAATTGCGACACGAACAGTTCAAACGATTCTGTTAAATGGCTGTGATCTCCATATATATCCAGGTGATCCGCGTCCATAGACGTAACTATGGCAATATCAGGGTGGAGGGTCAGAAATGAGCGGTCATACTCGTCTGCCTCAACCACCATGATATTATTGTTGCCATACAACACATTGGTATTATAGTTAGATGCTATGCCGCCCAAAAATGCAGCGCAATCTTTACCCGAATGTTTTAGAATATGCGCCACCATGCACGATGTGGTAGTTTTGCCGTGTGTGCCCGCAACGGCTATGGTGTACATCCCCTCACTCAGGATACCTAATACCTGTGATCGTTTAAATAATTTAAAGCCACTATCAATAAAGAAATTCAGGATCTCCGAATTCTTTGGGATAGCAGGCGTATAGATAATCAGCGTGTGCTCATCAGGCGAATGGAATTCGGCCGGGATAAGCGATTTATTATCATCAAATACAATCTCAATACCTTCTTTATGCAGCTCGGTAGTGAGTGGTGTAGAAGTTTTATCGTAACCACAAACTGTGCAACCGAGGTGCGCAAAATAGCGGGCAAGGCCACTCATGCCTATACCACCAATGCCTACCAGGTAAACCCGTTGTATGTTACTTAATTTCATAATTGGTTAATAATCTCTTACTTGTTATTTAATAAGCTTAATTACTTCGTTAGCGATATCTGTATCGGCATTTGGCAGCGCCAGTTTGCCTATATTTTTACTTAGTGTATTTTGCTTGTCCTTATCCTTCAACAATTCCAACGCGCGATCAACCAGATTGGCTTCTGCATCGCGGTCGGCTATAAAAACGGCCGCATTATCGTTTACCAACGCCAATGCATTTTTGGTTTGATGATCTTCTGCCACGTTAGGCGAAGGCACCAGTATTACCGGTTTCTTTACAATACATAGCTCGGCAATGGTACCGGCACCGGCACGCGAGATGATGATATCTGCTGCCGCATACGCTAAATCCATGCGACTTAAAAACTCGGTGATTACAATATTTTCGTGGTAATCTGCACCAAGTTCTTCCATCAGTAATTTGTAATAGGCCTTACCGGTTTGCCATATCACCTGCACATCGGCATCAATTAGCTTTTGTAATCCGGCATGGATGCTCTTGTTTAATGTACGTGCGCCTAAGCTTCCACCTGTTACCAGGATGGTCTTTTTATCTGCCGAAAGTTTTAATAACTCAATGGCCGATAAGCGTTTCTTATCTATCGCAACCGAATCCTTACGGACCGGGTTGCCTGTTTTTATAATTTTGTCTGCCGGGAAGAATTTATCCATGCCATCAAATGCAACACAGATTTTCTCGGCGTTTTTACCCAGCCACTTATTAGTTATACCTGCATAAGAGTTTTGCTCCTGAATGAGGTACGGTATTTTTTTAAGTGATGCAGCATACAATAGCGGACCAGATGCGTACCCACCAACGCCAACAGCGGCATCTGGTTTAAAATCTTTAATAATTTTAATGGCCTTTAAAACACTCTGCGCCAGCTTGACAGGGAACATCAGGTTTTTAATGATAGAACCACGTTGAATTCCCTGAATATTTAATCCAATAATTTTATAACCCGCCGCCGGAACTTTTTCCATTTCCATACGACCTAAGGCACCAACAAATAAGATCTCGGTAGCTGGATCTAAGGCCTTCAAAGCATTTGCAATAGATACCGCAGGGAATATATGCCCGCCGGTACCACCACCGCTAATGATGATGCGTAAAGGCCTTTGCTTAGTATGTTGTGCTTTACTCATTTATTCTTTGTCTTTTTTCTTCGGCAGACTTATGCCACTTCCATTATTTCGCCTACAACAACTTTATTCTTAATCTCCTTTGTATCTGCTTCTTTAACACCTTCGCCGGTCGTTTCATCGATATGCCTGCTAACCGACAGGATAATACCGAACGCCACGCTGGTAAATAGTATTGATGTACCGCCCATGCTTACTAATGGCAGCGGCACCCCGCTCACTGGCCCTAAACCTACAGCAATAGCCATGTTAGCAAACGCCTGTATAGTTAAACTAAAGCTTAACCCCGCAGCCAGCAAAGCACCAAAGGCTTTCGGCGCTTTGGTTACAATTTTAACACATCGGTATAATAAGAACAGGTAAATGCCGATAACCAATAACCCGCCTATTATTCCGTACTCTTCTACAATGGTTGCATAAATAAAATCTGAGTACGATTGCGGTAAATAATTACGCTCTGTACTATTACCCGGGCCTTTGCCAAAAATGCCGCCGGTAGCAATTGCTATCTTGGCATGGTCGGCCTGGAACGATTTATCCGGATTTGCTAACTCCGGGTGCATGTAAGCGTTGATACGTGAACGATAGGTTGCACGCCTCGGACCTAACATTACCACACCTGCCAGTAACACCGCACCGGCTAAGCATACCACGCTAATTTGCTTTACACTGATACGCCCCATAATCAGCAATAAAATGCTAACACCAAAAAGCATTAAAGCAGTAGAAAGGTTTGCCAGTGCGATTAAAATAAATACCACACAAACCGCACCCATAATTGGGATGAAAGATTGCTTCACATCCTTTATATTTTCCTGCTTACGCGATAAGGTGCGTGCCAGATAAGTAATGAGCGCCAGTTTGGCTAAATCGGAAGTTTGGAACGTTAATCCCGTACCCGGTATAGCCACCCAACGGCTTGCATCATTCACATGGCTACCAAATAGTAACGTATACAATAACAATGGAATGGTAATTACCATTAACACCTTAGAGATACCTGCATAATAACGGTAATCGAGCTTGTGCGAAATATACATCAGCGCAATACCGCCAAAGATCATCGCCATGTGCTTGATCAAAAATGACTCTGCGCCGGTGCCATGCTGATAAGCAAGTGTACCGGTTGAGCTATAAACCGCCATCATAGAAATAACCGATAACAATATTACTATCAGCCATATCCAGCGGTCGCCTTTGGTTCTACTGAGTATTTTATCCATCGTTATTTTTCTTTATTTCGAATGTCGAATGTTCGATTTCGAATTTATCTATTTGTCTGAATCAGAATTTCAGAATTATGTCCTGACTCTTGATTCTCGATTCTTGACTCTCTTATCTTACAAATCCATCACAGCTTTTTTAAACTGGTCGCCTCTCTCTTCATAATTTTTAAACAGATCGAAGCTTGCGCAAGCTGGCGATAGCAAAACTGTATCTCCTTTTTTAGCCAAGTGATATGACACATATACAGCCTCCTGTGCCGATTTGGTATCAATAATTTCGCTAACCATGCCAGTAAATGCATCGTGGATGCGTTGGTTATCTTTGCCAAGGCATACAATTGCTTTAACTTTTTGCTTAACCAAGTCGTTCAGCATTGAGTAATCGTTGCCTTTATCAACACCACCTAAAATCAGGATCACGCCTTTAGGCATGCTTTCCAGAGCGAACCAGGTTGAATTAACGTTGGTTGCTTTAGAATCATTGATAAAATTGATTCCAGATATTTTGCCTACCTGTTCCAGCCTGTGTTCAATGTTCTTGAAATCGCCCATACTCTCGCGAATGGTTTGATTTCTTAACTCCAGCACTTTTGATACAATTCCAGAGGCCATAGAATTGTGAATGTTGTGCTTTCCCTGCAGCGCCAGTTCGTTGATCGACATAATAAATGTTTCTTGTTGTTGGTTAGTTTGTATAATGATGTTGTTCTCCTGGTCTAAATAAGCGCCAGGCTGCTCTTTTTTTATAATTGAAAATGGTAACTGCTGCCCGTTAAAGCTGCGGCTTTCCATCCCTTTTATCGTTTCCGGATCGTCGGCACAGTAGATAAAATAATCTGCCGGTGTTTGATTCTGTGCTATGCGGAATTTTGAAGCCACATAATTCTCCATTTTGTAATCGTACCGATCTAAGTGGTCTGGCGTAATATTGAGTAATACTGCGATATCGGCCTTAAACTCATACATATCATCCAGCATAAAGCTGCTGATCTCTAACACGTAGTAGTCATACTGTTCGGTAGCCACCTGGTAGGCAAAGCTTTTACCAATGTTACCCGCCAAGCCAACATTTAAACCTGCCTTCTGCAGAATATGATAGGTAAGGCTTGTAGTGGTGGTTTTACCATTCGAACCTGTTATACATATCATTTTAGCATCGGTATATCTGCCTGCGAATTCGATCTCAGAGATAACCGGTGTACCCTGCTCGCGCAGTTTTTTTACAAGCGGTGCCTTTTCCGGTATACCCGGACTTTTCACTACTTCTGTGGCATTTAATATTTCGCTTTCGGTATGCTGCTGCTCTTCAAAACGAATACCCCACTGCTGAAGCTGCGATTTGTATTTATCGGCAATAACACCCATATCCGAAACAAACACATCAAAGCCTTTCTGTTGGGCAAGGTATGCCGCCCCAACACCGCTTTCGCCAGCGCCAAGGATGACTAAACGCCCCCCCGCCCCCCCTAAAGGGGGGAGGTTAGTAGCATGTATGTCTTTGTGTTCGTTCATTTATTTCTGACTATGTTCCTTTTATCAAAAAACTCTTTTATCTTCTCCTCCCCCTTCAGGGGGCCGGGGGGCTACCTTATCTTCAGCATCAACACCGTTATAATCGCCAGCATAATGCAAAGGATCCAGAAGCGGGTTACAATTTTGGCTTCGTGGAAACCCTTCTTTTGGTAATGGTGGTGCAGCGGTGCCATCAGGAAAACCCTACGGCCCTCGCCGAAGCGCTTTTTGGTGAACTTAAACCAGCCTACCTGTATAATAACCGACATGTTTTCTACCAGGAACACACCACACAATATTGGCAGCAACAACTCCTTACGGATCATAATGGCAAATACCGCGATGATACCACCAATGGCTAAACTGCCTGTATCGCCCATAAATACCTGGGCCGGATACGAGTTGTACCAAAGGAAACCTACACACGCCCCTACAAATGCGCCCGCAAAAACAACCAGCTCACCCGAATTGGGGATGTACATAATATTGAGGTAATCGGCAATCATAGTATTACCAGACACGTAGGCCAGTATTGCCAGCGTTACCCCAATAATGGCCGATGTGCCTGTCGCCAGGCCGTCAATACCATCTGTAATGTTGGCACCGTTTGATATGAATGTGATAATGAAGATCACAAAGCATAGAAACACCAACAGCGCATAGCGCTCATAACCCGGGCCTAAAAACTTAAGCACCTTAGCGTAGTCAAACTCGTTGTTCTTATAAAAAGGAACCGTGGTTTTGGTCGATTTAATATCCTGGGTATAAACGGGGGTTCTGCCTTTGTAATGGAAATCAACCGGGGCATCGTATTTAACCGGCAATTTCACTTCCTGACGGATAATAATGTCGCTGTTGAAATACATTGTCCAGCCCACAATCAGTGATAAACCTACCTGACCAATAATTTTAAACCTACCCGCTAACCCTTCTTTATTCTTTTTAAATACTTTGATGTAATCATCCAAAAAGCCAATTGAGCCTAACCAAACCGTGGTGATCAGCATCAGGATCACGTAGATATTACCCAGTTTTGCAAATAACAATGTCGGAATAAGGATACCCAGCAAAATGATGATACCACCCATTGTAGGTGTACCTTGTTTCTGCATCTGGCCTTCCAGCCCTAAGTTTCTTACGGTTTCACCTACTTGTTTATAGCGGATATAATCAATAAGCCTGCGGCCCCATACTGTGGTTACAATAAGGGATGTAATAACTGCCAGCGCCATCCTGAATGTGATGTACTGAAACAGCCCCGAACCAGGGAAGCTGTAGTTCTTATCTAAATAGCTAAACAGGTAGTATAACATCTATTTATTTAGTTATTGGTTACTAGGTTATTTAATTACTTAAAGTTTTAAAGGCGTTTAACAGCTCCTCTTTGTCATCAAAGTGGCTTTTTACGCCTTTTACGTCCTGGTACTTCTCATGTCCTTTGCCTGCCAACAGAATGATGTCACCGGGCTGCGCCAAATGAACGGCTGTTTTAATAGCTTCTCTCCTGTCCACGATGCTGATGGTTTTCCTTTGGTTAGAAGGATCGACACCAGCTTCCATATCTTTAATAATTTGTGCCGGATCTTCTGACCGCGGGTTATCTGACGTAAGGATCACTTTGTCGCTCCAATCGCAGGCTGTTTTAGCCATTACCGGGCGTTTAGCTTTATCTCTGTCGCCGCCGCAGCCGATAATGGTAATTACCTTTTCAGTTCCTTTACGGATATCTTTAATCGTGCTCAACACGTTCTGTACCGCATCTGGTGTATGGGCATAGTCCACAATGCCTACAATTCTATTGGGCGAAATCACATAGTCGAACCTGCCTTCCGCGCCAGATAATTTGCTCAGGCTGGTCAATGTTTTTGCTTTATCCTGATCTAGCAGCATGGCAGCACCATACACAGCCAACAGGTTATAAGCGTTGAACATGCCCACCATTTTAAACCACACTTCTTCACCATCAATATTTAGCAACAAGCCACTAAACTGATCTTCCAATACCTTCACCTTAAAATCGGCCATGGTTTTCAGCGCATAGCTTTTTTTGTGAGCTTTGGTATTTTGCAGCATTACATTGCCGTTGCGGTCGTCTATATTGGTTAAGGCAAACGCTGTTTTAGGCAAACCGTCGAAGAATGCTTTTTTAGCCTTCAAATAGTTTTCGAAGGTTTTATGATAGTCTAAATGGTCGTGCGTTAGGTTGGTAAATATCCCTCCAGAAAACTGCAAACCTTCGATCCGATGTTGCGCAACGGCATGCGAGCTTACTTCCATAAAGGCATAATCGCAACCCGCATTTACCATATCGTTCAACAAACTGTTTAATGCTACCGGATCTGGCGTGGTGTGGGTCGACGGAATAACCTTGCCGCTGATCATATTCTCTACAGTTGACAACAAACCACATTTATAACCTAAATCAGTAAATAACTGATAAAGCAGGGTAGCGACAGTAGTTTTACCATTAGTACCTGTTACGCCTACCAGTTTCAATTTTGCCGAAGGTTTATCGTAAAAGTTAGAAGCCAGTATGCCCAGCGCAGCTGCCGAGTTTGATACCATCAGGAAGTTAACTTCGCCAACGGTATGGCCCGGAAGCTCTTCGCACACAATAGCAACAGCGCCATCTTTAATAGCCTGCTCAATGTAGGCATGCCCATCCACCTGTGTACCTTTCACGGCAACAAACAAGGTTCCCGGACTTACCTTGCGCGAATCGGCAGTTACTGAAGTAATTTGCACGTCCGCACTGCCTTGCAGCTCGGTAAAGGTTACACCATCCAATATTTTGCTCAGATACCTCATTCCAGTTCTATTACTATTTTAGATCCCTTTGGTATAATACTTCCGCCGGTTACCGACTGGCTTTTAACCAACCCGCTTCCGTGTACTGCAACTTTATAGCCTGCGTTACCCAATACATACAGGGCATCGCTCAAATCCATGCCTGTTACTGATGGCACAGTTATAATCTTCCTTTTAGCTACCTGTCCTGTCGGACGCAGGCTCGTATCTTCGCCCATACCCGAAGCGCTGTCTGAAACAGGTGCCCCGCGCACACCCAATTTGCTGTAAACCTCATTCAGTGCTTTCGCATTGCCTACTTTAACAACAGGTTTTCCGGCATCGGCATACTTAAGCTGCGGCTGCTGATTCATTTGCAAATCGCTTGAGTAAACTTTGTCGGCAACCTCTCTGAATACCGGCCCCGACACCGATGCACCATAGTATCCATTTTTAGGGTCGTTAATAACTACTATTAAGGAATACTTGGGTTTATCTGCCGGAAAGTAGCCGCAAAACGATGCTTGATATTGCTTTTTAGCTTTATAACCTTTATTACCGTCTGCCACCTGCGCAGTACCGCTTTTCCCGGCAACTTTGTATAGCGGATTATAAACAATATTTTTCCCGGTACCTTCCGTTATAACCCCCTCCAGCATGGCTTGCATTTTGCGCAGGGTTACGTCAGAACACATTTTTTCGTTAATAACACGGGTTTGAAAATGTTCCACTGTATTGCCTAAACGGCGAATTTCTTTTACAAAAATTGGCGTTACATACTTTCCGTTATTGGCAATGGCGTTATAAAACGAAAGCATTTTTAAGGGGGTAAGCTGCATTTCATAACCGTAGGCCATTTGGGGCAGCGTCAAGTTTTTATTCCAGCTTCTATTCTTCGGATTTTTCACTACCGGCTGTGCTTCGCCCGGTATCTGCAAACCCATTTTTTCATTCAAATGCCAGTTGTATAAGTGATTGGTAAACTGCGCCTGATTATCGTGATAAGCATTATTCACGAGGTAAGCAACAGCTGCGTTTGAGGACTCTTCAAAAGCCCTTTTTACCGTAACCACCCCAATGCTACCGTGCGAATCGGTGATAACTTTACCCGGAACCGAATAAGTACCTGTATTTACCAGCGTATTGGTATCGCATTTATGGTCTTCTAACAGGGCCATGTACGAGGCCACTTTAAATGTCGAACCCGGATCCTGGTTACCGGCAATGGCGTAGTTAAATTGCTCTTTATATTCGCCAGGTGCTATTTTATTAAAGTTGGCTACTGCACGCACCTCACCTGTAGAAACCTCCATTAAGATAGCAGCACCGTGATCGGCGTCGCTTTTGATCAGCTGTTTTAATAAAGCGCTCTGCACTACGTCCTGGTAGTTCACATCAATAGTCGACATAATGTCGGCACCGTCTTTTGGTGCAATTTCTTCTTCAGAATTAACCGGCATCCAAACACCGCCAGCAATACGCTGCATTAAACGCTGGCCGCTTTCGCCGTTTATATAATCGGCATAAGAACCCTCAAGGCCTACGCCGTTTTTAACGTTCTCGTTTTTGTAGCCAATGGTACGCATAGCCAATGTGCGGAAAGGCAATATCCTCCGGTTCTTCTGCACGATAATCAGCCCGCCTTTATATTTACCCATATTGAAGATGGGGAACTGACGGATCTTCTTCAGCTCCTGGTAACCCACCTTGCGACGGATCAGCTCATAACGCGAGCCGTCCCTGCGGGCATCCCGCAGCATCATCGAATATTCTTTAGCTGTGTGATCGCCAAAAAACTGCGACATTCTTAAAGCCAGTGAATCAATCTTGGCGTAAAATACCTTGTCGTCAGCAATACCGCCGGCCAACATATCCATGTGCAGCTCATATTCGGGTACAGAGGTAGCCAGCAAGCTACCATCAACAGCGAAGATGTTACCGCGGGCAGCCTCAACCGTCATATAACGGGTAGATAATGTTTGCTGCATCGATTTCCATTTGGCACCTTGCTTAAACTGCACGTTGAACAACTGCATAGCAACAGCCAGCGCAAACAGCAAAATGAGCCCGAAAGCCAGGTAAACCCTTAATAATATATTGGTTCTGATACTCATTTGTCGCCCTCCTCTTCCTTCACTACTATCTTTTGCGGCGGATCTAATGAAACCCTTACACCCAAAGTATCTGCACGTTTGGCAACCTCTGTCAAGGTGCTTTTAAACGCCAGTTCGGCTTTAGTACTTTTAAAATCCCAGCTTAATTCTTTTACTTCTTTACTATACTTATCTATATCCCTTAAATTCTTTTCGGCCAAATGCCTGTTGGCAATATATATCATAGCCAAAAACGCCAAAAAAAGCACAAAAGGCAAAGCGCGGGTAGCCTCATCTGTAGAGATGAAACCCTTGCGTAAAAACAGTGCAAAAAAGTTCTCGGGTTTTTGCTTTTTAGGCTTTTCTACCACAACAACTTCTTTCTCTGCTTCTTCTTCGGCTATATCTGCAATTAAACGGTTCATTTTTTTACAGCTATCCTTAATTTTGCGCTACGTGCCCTATTATTTTGTTTGATCTCATCTTCTGATGCGGTAACAGCCCCACGGCTTACAGCTATCAGCGGACGATCATCATTTCCATAAATATCCTTTTCTAACTCACCGCTAAATTTTCCTTTTGCGATGAAGTTTTTAACCAACCGGTCTTCCAGCGAGTGGTAAGACATTACCACCAGCCGACCTCCCGGCTTTAGGATCTCAGACGCCTGAACTAAAAATTCTTTAAGCGCTTCCAGCTCCTGGTTAACCTCAATCCTCAGCGCCTGAAAAACCTGCGCCAGGTATTTATTTTCTTTACCACGGGGAATTAATCCCGAAATGGCATTTTTCAAATCGGCAATAGTATCGATAGAGCCATTCAACCTTGCAGTTGCGATAGTGCGTGCTAATGATTTCGCGTTCTGTATTTCTCCATAGATCCCGAAGATGCGGTGCAGATCAGCCTCCTCGTAAGTGTTCACTACTTGCTTGGCAGTCAAGTCGCCCGACTGATTCATGCGCATATCTAACTCGGCATCGAAGCGAATGGAAAAACCACGATCGGCCTGATCGAATTGATAAGAGGAAACCCCCAGATCGGCCAGTATACCATCAACAGGGATAACACCATGTAAACGGGCAAAATTCTTGAGGTAACGGAAATTCTGGTCAACAAAAATGAAACGACTATCATCAATCATATTTTGCTGCGCATCTGCATCCTGATCAAAAGCCACCAATGTGCCTTTATCGCCCAGATGCTTCATGATTTCGCGCGAGTGACCGCCGCCGCCAAAAGTTACATCTACATAAGTGCCGTTAGGTTTAATAGCCAAACCCTCTATACACTCGGCAAGCATTACCGGAACGTGGTAAGTATTATCCATCACTCCTCCTTCCTAAACCACCCATAACTTCTTCGGCCAGGTTAGCAAAGTTTTCAGGTTCACTATCCATCTGCTCATCGTAGGCTTTTTGATCCCAAACCTCAATTTTATTTAACTGGCAAGCCAGCACAACATCATTACCAATACCCGCATACTCGAGCAGTGCTTTAGGCAACAAAATGCGCCCTGATGCATCTAATGATAATTCTGTAGCGCCGCGAGTAAAATATCTTATAAATTCGCGGGTTCTTTTCTCATACTGATTAAGCTTAGCAAGGTCATCAATGATCAGGTTCCACTCTTTTCGGGTATAGATAACAAGATGTTTTTCAAAGCCACGGTTGATCACAAGACCCTCTGCCTCAGCTTCTGGAAGCTGACGCTTGAGGCCAGTGGGGATCATCATCCGCCCTTTGGCATCTAGTTTACATTCAAATTCACCTAAAAAGTGAGACATCTATACAGGTATGGTAAAAAACTAACGTAAAAGTAACATAGAAGTTCCACTTTATACCACTTTTCCCCACAAAAAGTTTTTAACAATTTTAACTCAAACAACAAAGGCATTTACTACCCCCTTGATTATGGGTTTGTTGTGTGAATAATTTCTATCTTGAAGCCGTTATGATCATCATTATACAATGCCCCGACCGGGTGGGCTTAGTGGCCAGCATTACCACAGTTTTGGCCAAACACGAGCTCAATGTTATTTCACTCGGCGAACACGTAGACAAGGAAGAAGAGCGATTTTATATCCGCCTTAATGTAGAGCAGACTAAAGATGCCATCCTGCTGGAACAAGAGCTTGAAGCGGTACTCCCCGCCGACAGCCTGATAACCATTAACCCCCTGCCACAGAAAAAGATAGCTATACTGGTAACCAAAGAATACCACTGCCTTGCCGATATTTTGGTGCGCAATTATTTTAAAACACTCGGCGCAGAAGTGCAATGCGTGATAGGCAATTACGATAATTTACAAGATGTTTGCCGGCGATTTGATATCCCCTTTTATCATGTAAGCCACGAGGATAAAACCAAGCCCGAATTTGAAAATGAGGTTTTGAAAACCATTAATAAATACGTACCGGACTACGTGGTATTGGCCAAATTTATGCGCATACTTTCGCCGGAATTTGTAGCTAATTTTCCGATGAAACTGATCAATATTCACCACTCTTTTTTGCCGGCTTTTGTGGGCGCTAGTCCATATCGCCAGGCGTATAACCGTGGGGTAAAACTGATTGGCGCCACAGCGCACTTTGTTACCAACGATTTGGACGAAGGCCCGATAATTACCCAGCAAACCATCCACGTAAACCATAGCTTTAGCACAGCCGATATGGTGAAGGCCGGACGTGAAATTGAAACCGCAGTATTAGCCAAAGCACTCGAATTGGTTTTTGATGACAGGGTATTTGTTTATAAGAATAAGACGGTGGTTTTTGAATAATGAATCCTTTATTGAATTGCTTTCTAACAACCTTATGATCACTATTAATCCTTTACTTAAGCTAAAAGCCGGGCATCTTTTTTTATTATTTATTTTATTTCAACTTATTTACGAACAAGCATCTTTTAGTTCGTTGATTCAATTTATTGCATTACTTATTTATATAGGGTGGATATATTCTATAGGTAGCTACATGCATGGTCTAATCCCTCCAAAATTACGCCCGGGAATCACTTATTTCCGGGTAAGTTGCTTGTTCATAATTTTTTTATGGGTCATCGGATATTTTATACAAGGGTACTTTGCAAATGAAGAACTCTTTCAAATTAACAGTTATAAGTCACTCTTATATATTTCATTGACATTGTACACCGCATGGAGCATACTCTACATTTTCAGCTTCGCTGCCAGAATGCTGGAGTCTGTTATTGAAGGTGAAATAACAAATCTGAGTGATAGCTTAAAAGCTTTTTTCTGTTTTTGGTTTTTCCCTATTGGCATGTGGTATATACAACCTGCCGTACACCGGGTAATAGAAAATCGTTTAAATAAAGCTAATATCGCAGACAAATAAACATATTTGCTTAATGGACCAATTACCTAAATTAAATAACGAGGAGATCCGTGTGCTGGGCTCGCTGATGGAAAAAAGCCGCACTACGCCCGATTATTACCCGATGACACTGAATGCGCTGGTGGCCGCCTGCAACCAAAAATCGGCACGCAAACCGGTGGTAGAATATGATGACAACACGGTAATCACAGCACTCGACACCTTAAAAAGAAAAGGACTTATCTCTACTGCAACAGGCGGATCGAGCAGGGCTATTAAATACAAGCATAACTTTGCCATTGTATTCCCGGTTATACCTTCGGAAGTAGCGGTAATTTGTCTGATCTTACTTCGCGGGCCGCAAACTCCCGGAGAGATCAATACTAACTCGGGCCGTTTATACGAGTTTGAGTCGCTCGACGATGTACAGGAAGCCTTAGAAAAACTAAGCAGCGGTGATTTACCCTATTTAACCCAACTCCCTAAACGCCCCGGCCAGAAAGAGCAGCGCTATATGCATTTGTTCGGCGAAAGTTTAGATTTTTCAGAGGATGGTGAAATTGATGTATCAACAAAACCATCAGTAGCTGGATTAGAAATAAGAATAAGCGAGCTAGAAGAAAAACTGGCCGCTATGCAGGAGAAGGTAGATAAATTGATGCAGGAATTGGGGATATAGCTTTTATTGACTTCCTTTAAGGAAAATATATAACCAGCGTCATGCTGAACTTGTTTCAGCACCCCACGGGACCAGTATACTTTATACTATGCAGGGTTGCTAGCCTTATGGGGTCCCGAAACAAGTTCGGGATGACGGAAAACCGCAAATAACACAAATGAAATCATCTCGCCGCTCCTTTATCAAAGCATCAACAATGGCCTGCCTCTCCACCGGGTTTGCGGCAGACGTTTTAGCCAATGAAATAGAGCCTCCTAAAAACGGCCTTGTATTTCTATTTCAGGGAGATTCTGTAACCGATGGCAACCGAGGCCGCGACCAATCAGATTTAAACCATGTAATGGGGCATGGCTATGCCTCTAACATAGCCGCCCGGATAGGAGCCGACTTTCCGCATAACAATTTTCATTTTTATAACCGCGGCATAAGCGGTAATACCGTAGCCCAATTAAATGGCAGATGGCAAACCGACGCTTTGGACATTAAGCCCGATGTGCTGAGTATTTTAGTTGGCGTTAATGATACCAATGCGTACATCCGCGATATTACGGCGGGAGATCAACTGAATCAGTTTGAAGCTGATTATAGAAGCATCCTTTCCCAAAGCAAACAGCAAAATCCCGATTTGTTAATTGTTGTAGGTTTACCTTTTGTTTATCCCGGCAGCAGAACTAACGAGCACGTCGACCTTTGGAAAAACAGCGTAAACAAGCGCAGGGAAATCGTAAAAAAGTTGGCTATTGAATTTAATGCCATTATTGTCGACTACCCTGCCATGTTCGATAAGGCGATTAAAGACACCTCTGTTAACTACTGGATCTGGGATGGCGTTCACCCAACCGTGCCTGCCCACGAATTAATGGCCCGAGAATGGATTAAGCAAGTTAGCGAACGGTTGAAGTTTCTGAAGATTTATAAGTATAAATAAAAAGACCTTTAATAAAAATGTGTCATTGCGAGCGATAGCGCGGCAACCTCGCCGTATGCTATTCGATCTGTATAGCTACAAGATTGCCACGTCGCACCTCCGCGCAATGACAAGTTTTTCAAAGCCCTCCCCTTTGGGGAGGATTGGGAGGGGTTTACTCAATCACCCTAACCTTCAAAAAGCTCGGATGCTCCTTACTGGTGTACACCTTATGCGTAGCTTTCTGGAAATCTTTATCTGTAGCCTTCATAATATCTACAAACTTCTGCGGGTTACGGTCAATAAGCGGGAACCAGGTGCTTTGAACCTGCACCATAATGCGGTGACCTTTTTTAAAGGTATGCAGCACATCTTGCAGTTCGAAATTTACCGGGGTAACCTGTCCGGGTACAAATGGCTCGGGGTGCTCGGTACGGTTGCGGTATTTACCGCGCATACTTTCGCTGCGTACCATTTGCTGGTAGCCAGATAGGTATACATCTTTACCCGTCCATTTATTGTTCTTGGTAGAATCAGGATAAACGTCAATTACCTTAACCACCCAGTCGGCATCCGTACCTGTCGTGGCTACTTTAAGGTTAGCCCAGATGTTACCTGCAATGGTAACGTCGTGGTCAAGACTATCAGTTTGCCAGGTTAATACATCGGGACGACGGGCTGCAAAGCGCTGATCGCCTGTCATGTACTCGCGTTTCATGTCCATATCAATACCATTAATAAACGGTACGGGATGAAACGGATCTGATATATATTCTTCGTAAGTACTTTTAGCCGCTGTCGGAGCCGTGAACGACAATTTACCGTTAGGCAAAAAGTACAAATTTTTGTCTGCAGCCTCTTTTGGCGGCCATGTTTTGTAGGTTTTCCATTGGTTAACGCCCGTTTCGAAGGTATTTACTGGCGCAATATTCAGGTCTGTTCCTTTTAAGTAATGACTGAAGAAAGCGAACTCAATTTTTTCCCTGTAATACGGGCCAGTCGGGCCGCCGAAATCTACATCGCCTAAATGGTCACCCGCACCACGTGCCCAGCCGCCATGAACCCAGGGGCCCATTGCGAAGTAAACCGGGGTAGTTGGATTCTTTTTAACGAGTGTTTTATAGGTGTTGATAGCACCATACAAATCTTCGGCATCGTACCAGCCGCCTGTTACCAGAACAGCAGTTTTAATATCGTGCAAGTGCGGCAACACGTTGCGGGCTTTCCAATGCTGATCGTAGTTCGGGTGGTTTAGCATTTCGCTCCACAGGCGGATGGTATCTTTATAATATTTATCGTTGGTGTTGCGGGTTGGGCCCATGCGCATAAAAAACTCATAACCATCTTCGGTACCGGCATCAAAGCCTTTGGCACGGCGTTGCGTAGGCTTATCATCCTGGCGGTTGGTAAAACCCGGATAGAAACCAAAGTTGGCCACCAAAAAAAATGCGCCGTTGTGCCAGCCGTCGTCGCGCCATAAATCGGCAATCGGTGCTTGCGGCGAAGCTGCTACCAACGCCGGGTGACGGCTTAATAATGCCGTTGTAGTATAAAAGCCGGGATACGAAATTCCCCATACCCCTACTTTACCATTATTGTTGGCAACGTTTTTCAACAGCCAGTCTATAGTATCATAGGTATCGGTGCCTTCATCAACGTCTTTGTTAGTTTTGTGTTCTTCCAACTCAGGGGTCATTTCCTCGTAAATGCCTTCGCTCATCCAGCGACCACGTACATCCTGATAAACAAAGATGTAGCCATCGTGCACAAACTGCGATGATGGGCCGAGACTGCCTTTGTACTTATCTGTACCGTAAGGTGCTACGCTGTAGCAGGTACGGTCCATCATAATAGGATATTTCTTCGACTGGTCTTTAGGTACGTACACCGAAGTGAACAGCTTTTTGCCGTCGCGCATGGGTATCTGGTACTCATACTTGGTGTAATTGTCTTTAATGTAAGCAGCATCAGAAGCCGGCGGTTGCTGTGCAAAAGCACCGAAACCTGTAAGCAGGATAAACAGGGAAAAAATTAAACGCATGGGTATAGTATTGAGGTACTAAAGTAGTAAAAAAGAGGGAAGTTGTAGTGGCGATGCAATCGCCGGGAAGTTTTAAGCACGCGATGCAATCGCGCGCAAGGTGGTAGGGGTTTCCCTTATTCTATTACTTGACTTTTTTTTATATGTTAGCGTCATGACCGACATCGCAGTTCCTATTATAGCAATTTTAGCAGTGTATATCGCGCTATTTATTACAAGTCCCCTTATAGCTTTATTACATGAACTCGGGCACGCGTTCGCCTATTTGATATTGACTAAACCCAACCACATAGATGTATTTGTAGGTTCGTATGGAAATGAGAAAAACTCCTATAGTTTTAAATTAGGGAGGCTGTCGCTGCACTTTAAATATTCGTTCCCATTTATATGGGGAGTGGGCTTATGTAAAAGCGATACAATAGAATCAACCCCCTGGAAATATATTATTATTCTGTTAGCTGGGCCTATTTTCACCTTAGTTATGGCTATTGTTTTTGGCTTGCTCGCTTTTCATTTCGATGCAAATGGCCAGTTACGAATGTTTTGCGTTGCATTAATCCTATTTTCGTTTATTAGTTTGCTTACCAATTTAGCCCCCAGAACCTTAAACCGCTCTACAGCCAATTATCTGGAATCGGATGGAAGACAAATTGCATTTACTTTAAAATACTGGAAAGTATATCCGCAATACCTTTCGATATTGGACAGTATACAAAAAGAGCGATTTGAAGTTGCCTTATTCAAAATAGATAACTTATTAAAGAACAATAAACCGCACGAACGCCTGCTGCGCTATCAGATAGCATGTAACATCGCTTTAAAAAGATATGAAACCGTTATCGAACTTACCCAGCAACTTAACAGATTTGTTTACCTTACCAAGGTAGACTATATGAATCGTGGTTGCGCTTACTCTTTGTTAGACAAGCACGAACTCGCTATTAAAGATTATTATATCGTAATTAAAGCAGACGCGACTAACCCAATCGTATTCAACAATTTAGGTTACGGGCTTATTGAAACAGGTGACTATAAAAAAGCTGAAAAAGTACTTAAGAAATCCATCAGTTTAAACAGAGATTTATCTTACGCTAATAGTAATTTAGGATATCTGAAAATCTTAACCGGAAATTTTGAACAAGCTAAAATAGTGCTTGATAAAGCGCAGGAACTAGATCCCGCAGAGCCTCATAATTATAAATACTTAGGTATTTACCACTTAAGAACAATGAATTTAGAAGAAGCTCAGACTAACTTTCATAAGTGCCTCGAATTAGATAGTTCAATTGATCTTAAAAAATATTTAGACGAAATTGAATTACTGAATAAGAGGGACAAAGTAGCGTTGTAGTGGCGAGAAACTTTCTGTCCTCCTGCTAATAGGCATTTGGGTTCCCAAACAAGTTCGGGATGATGGGAAAGGGAAACAAATCATTGCCCCAAAATTCTTCTCAATTTTTCAAAAGCCTTGTCTTTTTCTGTCGTTTCGCCGGGTGATAGCAAAACATTAATTAAGTCATTAAAATTATTACAATTAATAAAATGAATATTTAACCAGCCTGAGCTCCAAAAATCTACATAACCGCTCGTATCTTCCCTCTCAAATTCCAGCCTGTCAAGATCACCAAAATCCCCATTTTTAAAATTCTTGCATTCTACTCTGTAATCTGATATCAACGCAGAAAATTCTTTTTTAAACCAGTGTAAGTCTTTCATATCAGCAAGTAATTTAACAAAAAAAGGCTTCGGTTTCCCGAAGCCTTTTCCGCGTATTAAGAAAAATTAAAATTATTCGTTGATAGCTTTTACACCTGGCAATTCTTTGCCCTCCATGTACTCTAACAATGCGCCACCACCTGTTGAAACATAGCTCACATCGTTAGTCAGGCCAAATTTAGCAACTGCTGCTGCCGAATCGCCGCCACCGATTAGTGAGAAAGCACCATTTTGAGTTGCACGTACTACTGCTTCTGCAACTGCTTTGGTTCCTTTATCAAATGACTCCATTTCGAACACTCCCATTGGGCCGTTCCATAACAGGGTTTTAGATTCTTCGATCACTTTGCTGAAAGCTTTAACAGTTTCAGGACCGATATCTAAACCTTCCCAATCATCAGGGATATCTTTGTTTGACGATACGCTTTTATTGGCATCGTTAGAGAAATCATCAGCAATGATGGAGTCGGTTGGCAAAATAATGTTAACACCTTTTGCTTTAGCTTTCTCTAACAGGCTTAAAGCTAACTCTTGTTTATCAGCCTCTAATAATGATTTACCAATTTTACCGCCTTGTGCTTTGGCAAAAGTGTAAGCCATACCGCCACCGATAATCAGGTTATCAACCTTCTCCAATAATTTTTCAATCAGGAGAATTTTGTCTGATACTTTAGCACCACCCATAATAGCAGTGAAAGGTTTTTCAGCACCGTTAAGAATCTTTTCAGCGTTTGCTAATTCGGCACCCATCAAATAACCAAAGTACTTAGCGTTAGGGAAAAATTGTGCAATAACCGCTGTAGAAGCGTGCGCACGGTGAGCGGTACCAAAGGCATCATTCACGTATACATCACCTAATTTCGAAAGCTTTTCTGCAAAGTCTTTATCGCCTTTTTCTTCTTCTTTGTAGAAACGAAGGTTTTCCAGCAATAAAACTTCACCTGCTTTCAGGTCTTTTGCTTTTTCTACAGCTTGTTCGCCAATGCAGTCATCAGCAAACTCCACTTGCTGACCCAATAGGTCTGACAAATGTTTAACTACATGTTTTAATGAATATTTTTCAGTCGGACCATCTTTCGGGCGACCCAAATGCGACATCAGGATCACAGCGCCACCTTCTTTCAAAATCTTTTGAATGGTTGGCAAAGCCGCCGTCATGCGGTTATCATCGGTAATGTTATAGTCACCATCAAGCGGGACGTTGAAGTCTACCCGGATAAGGGCTTTTTTACCTGCGAAGTTAACTTGGTCTATTGTTTTCATGTTGAATATTGTCGATACGTAAACGTTTCCAAATCTGGTAAATTAATTCTGAAAACCGAACCCTTAATTAAAAAAGGTGTATAAAAGACACAATAAATTATTGTTAAGGAGCGTATCAGCAATCTGGGATCTTGCGATTCCTTCCCTGAGGAAGGTTCAGGAAGGGGGTTATTAAACAGTGCGGGCAAACTTACCCCGCCCTGCCAATTCACAGTCAGCCCGCCCCTCCCCAAGGAGGGAATCGGTTAACGGTATATATCTTCTTACTGTATTTTAAGATACATCGCATAATGCGGGCCGATGCCGGGGATATCAAATTCTTCCGAAACAATCTCGAAACCCAGGCTGGCATAAAACTTTACGGCAACCTTGCGCGCATTACACCACACGTAATTAACTTTTTGCCCGCGCATATATACTATAGCAAAATTTACCAGTTGATTACCTATGCCCCTGCCCTGGTAGTTAGCCGCTGTAGCCATACCGCGAAGCTGATAACCTGTACCTTTAAACTCGCCATACCCTTGCAGATGAAATGAGGCGATACAAACCAATTGATCGCCATCGTAATAGCCGAGGTGAAAAGCCATGTCTCCATCATCGCCTTTAAAGCGGCATTCATCTAAAGTTAACCGACCCTCGCGCAGTATCTCGTTACGAAGCGGAAGCACATCATCAGCAGAAATAAATTTTATCATAAAAGCCTCACCCCGGCCCTCTCCAGGGGAGAGGGAGTTTTTAATATTATTTGTCTCGATTCTTAATTCTCGATTCCCGATTCTCTTTCTTTATTCTCATCACCAAATCAGCCAGCCTGCTCGAATAACCCATTTCGTTATCGTACCAGCCAACAACTTTGGTTAGGCCACCCACAACCGAGGTTAACAGCGCGTCGAAGATACAACTATGCGGATTATCTAAAATATCTGTCGAAACAATCGGGTCTTCCGTATACTCCAAAATATCTTTCATGGGGCCATCGGCTGCAGCTTTAAAGACAGCGTTGATTTCGGCTACAGTGGCTGGCTTGTTTAACTCGCAGGTAAAATCGGTAAGCGAGCCGTTAAGCACTGGTACGCGGATACCCGCACCGCCCAGCATGCCATCTAAATGCGGAAATATAGAAGTTATTGCCTTTGCGGCCCCCGTTGTTGTTGGAATAATAGAACCCGACGCAGCCCGTGCCCGGCGCAGATCTTTATGTGGAGCATCGTGCAGGTTTTGGTCGCCGGTCATGGAGTGCACGGTGGTAATATAGCCTTCTTTTACCCCCCAGTTATCATCCAGCACTTTTACCATGGCAGCCACATTGTTTGTAGTGCATGAGGCATTAGAGAGAATTGGCGTACTAAGATCAATCTCACCGTCATTTACGCCTAGTACCACGGTAGGCACGCCCTTATCTGCCGGGGCAGAAAGAATTACTTGTTTAGCACCTGCGTCTAAATGCATTTGCCCGCCGACATGAGTAGCAAATTTACCGGTTGATTCGATCACCAGATCGATATCCAGTTCTTCCCAGGGAAGTTGTGTTGGGTCCTTTTCGGCCAATACAATAATTTGCTGACCGTTTACATACAGGTTACTAAGATCAGAGCTTACTGTACCCTTAAACCCACGATGAACAGAATCATATTTAAATAAATGCGCGAGCGTAGCAGTATCGGTTATATCATTAATAGCCACAACCGTTACACCCGGCTGGTTTATTATATTACGTAGAAATATGCGACCTATACGGCCAAACCCATTTATTGCAATCCTCATCACCCTGTGTTTTTAGAGGATGCAAAATTAGTTAAAAAGTGTGTAGTAAAAGGTGGCTGCTTGTCATGCAAAACTTACATTAAATAATTATATTAAATTCGCTCAATCTATTTACTAAAACAGTTTTAATGTCGCTAGCACAACAACAGCTTCCTAAAATTATTCTTGTACTACTTGTTATCCTAACCATTATTACGGGTATTGCCATTTACCATCACCCAATGGCTATCTTCCCCGATCCAAGCTGGGGTTTCCAGGTTATGCGATCTATGCAACATGGTGGCGGCTTTAATATGCTGGTAACGCCAGACCAGGGTAACATCAGTCAAAATTATGGCGAGTTTTTAAGCTGGTGGTCGCCGGGGCAATACCTGGTACCTTACTTTTTTATTACTGTATTCCACGTAAATGTTGGCCAGGCTTGCGCGCTTACTGTTTTATTTTGCGAAATAATAGGACTATTTGGCTTTTATCAATTCTTTAAAAAAGCAGGATTTTCTGCTAATATTTCGGCTATCAGCGTGGCATTTATAGCCTGCCAAATGTTTTACCTAATGCCTTATGTATTTTACAACGGAGGTGAAGTTTTACTCTTTGCCTTTGGCGGATGGTTTCTTTATGGCTGTTTAAGCTTTACCCGGATAAGCTGGCAAATGATACTTTTTGTATTACTGGCTGAGCTGATTGGCTTTATCTGCAAGTCATCGTTTATGTGGATGTATGCTTCCGGATTGTGTGTACTATGGATCAGACTTTCGCGCACGCATAAACTATTGGGCAAATGGCTTATTAACGGAATATGGATAGGCATCCCGGCCGTAATATCGTTCGCGATCATCTACCTTGGATACCTATCTAAAGGTCAAAACCCAACTTCCGGGGGCAATGGCTTAAAGTTTATTTGGCCAACTTTGGGGTTCCCGCTGGCATCACCGCTACTCTCGGGTTTCTCTGTTGATGATTTAACACACGGACTACTATTTCACCCAGATGGCCCGATGTTTAGCCACGGCATAAGCGTGCTGATTATTGTTGTGTTGGCAATAGCCACCGTTTTTATTGTATGCCGCATACTAAAAACGGTGCCCTACCCCGAATATCGTTTAGTGCTTAGTGTTATATATATTGTTAGCGTGATATTTTTCGGCATGGCGTTTCTACGTCAACTGGCTATATCATACGAGGGCAGGCACTTCCGTTTGGTAGGGTTAGTATTTATACCGGGCGCAATCTATCTCGTCAGTCGCCTGCAGGTAGGTTACAAAGCCCTATTTGCGCTGGTGTGGGTGGGCATAACTTATGCCAGTGTGCAGTATCTGGTTAGCGGGTACCGGATCAATAATAATGAGAGCGCTCACGGCACGTCGGGCATCACGCAGCAATTTTTAGATCAGGCTGCTATAGATGAAGTAGTGGAGCTGGATAACAGTAATAAAAACGCGGTATTTGTTTTTCTCAGTGCCGATTTACGCCTTGAAGTGCAAAATAACCGCGTTGTAACATTAGACCCTATTGCGCAGGATATGAAGATTAACTACGCAGATTATCAGCATTGCGGGCATTCTGGTCCTTTGTATATCTTCCTGCCATCTAGCTATAAAGGTGCTAAAGCCGCTATGATCATGAAATCATTCGAAGACTATAAAGGCTTTAAGCTAACCCAGCTTAGCGAAGATTACGTATTGTATTCAGCTAATTAAACTGAGCGGTTAATCTCTTTCCAAAGCAGGTCTTTTAATTCTAAAAGACCTTTTTGAGCTATAGATGAGATAAACGTAGCCGGGATATCTGCAGGGAGCTCCAGTTTCATTTCGGCCAATAGCTCGTCGTCTAACAAGTCAGACTTTGTAATAGCCAGCACGCGAGGCTTGTGAATCAGTTCAGGATTGTACTCTTCCAGTTCGTTCAACAAAATGTCGTACTCTTGTTTCAGGGTACGATTGGTATCGGCCGGAATCATAAACAGCAGTACCGAGTTACGCTCAATATGGCGCAGGAAACGGAAACCCAAACCTTTACCTTTTGATGCACCTTCTATAATACCCGGGATATCGGCCATCACGAATGATTTGTTATCGCGATAAGCCACAATGCCCAGATTAGGTACTATTGTTGTAAATGCATAATCAGCAATCTCTGGCTTAGCAGCAGATACCACAGAAAGTAAGGTTGATTTACCCGCGTTAGGGAAACCTACCAAACCAACATCGGCCAGTAATTTTAGTTCGAGGATGTTCCAAACTTCCTTGCCACCTTCGCCCGGTTGAGCAAAACGAGGGGTTTGGTTGGTTGATGACTTAAAGTGCCAGTTACCTAAGCCACCGCGGCCGCCCTCGGTTAATATTTTAGTTTCGCCATCCTGGGTTATTTCGAAAACAATTTCGCCTGTTTCAGCATCTCGCGCAATAGTTCCCAATGGAACCTCTAAGATTTCATCGCGACCGGTTTTACCGGTTTTTAACGAGCTGCCGCCCGATTCGCCGTCACCGGCAATTACGTGTTTGCGAAATTTAAGGTGAAGCATGGTCCATAACTGGGCATTACCTTTTACAATAACGTGCCCGCCGCGACCGCCATCACCGCCATCAGGGCCTCCTTTTGCTGTGTGCTTATCGCGGTGCAAGTGAGCAGAACCCGACCCACCGTGCCCTGAGCGACAGCATATTTTTACGTAATCAACAAAATTTGAACCTTGAGACATGACTTTTGAATTTCGGATTTCGGATGTTTGATTTCGGATTACACCGGCCTCAAATATCTTGTTCCATGTTAATACAACGCGTAACTCTTAATTTAGTTAAAATCATATAACCCTAACCCTTGTTATCTAAAAAGGTTGTCGCAGTTACGCTACGACAACCTTTTCTTTATATAAAAATATCCAAATCCGAATAAAACCCGATTTCAAATTCCGAAATCGAACATCCGAATTACAAAATCTTAATATCCTTCTACCACCTCACAAATACCACCAAAGATCTCTTCTATCGATCCGATGCCATTGATGCTGGTGAATTTGTTTTGTGCTTTGTAAAAATCTGCAACCGGGGCAGTTTTATCGTTGTACTCGCGGATACGTTTAGCTATTACTTCTTCGTTAGCATCATCCGGGCGGCCAGATTCTTTACCTCTTAACAACAAGCGGTGCAGTAATTCTTCCGGGGCAACCTCTAAAGCCACCATGCCGTTTATCTGCGAATCTTTACTTTTCAACAAAGAATCTAAAGCTTCGGCTTGCGCTACTGTACGTGGAAAACCATCAAAAATAAACCCTTTAGCATCTTTATTGCTATCCAGTTTATTGCTGATCATACCGATAACCACTTCGTCGGGTACTAACATACCGGCATCCATTAGTTTCTTGGCTTCGAGGCCAAGTTCGGTGCCATTAGCAATTTCACTTCGCAGCAAATCACCGGTTGAAAGGTGGATCAGCCCGAATTTTTCGATAATGTTTTGTGATTGCGTACCCTTCCCTGCTCCGGGAGGACCAAACAGTACTAAGTTTAGCATGCGTTGATTTTAAATTTAAAAAGCCTTTCATGTGCAGAACAAGAAAGGCTTAATTTTAAATGTGGACCCGAAGGGAGTCGAACCCCTAACCTTCTGATCCGTAGTCAGATGCTCTATCCAATTAAGCTACGGGTCCAAACCATATTTATTCAGAGACTTTATTAGCAACGCCCTCTCTGAAAGGGAATGCAAAAATAGAATTTCCTTTCAATATCTCCTAATGAAAAAGTGAAATTATTTCACTTTTTCTGCAATAGCTTCAAAATCAGGTAAATCTCCTGCATTTTCTAAAACCTCCGCATAGATAATGTTCTGTTCTTCGTCTAAAACAAAGGCTGCACGCTTAGAAACGCCTTTTAAACCAAATGCAAACTCCGCATAGATAGCACCGTAAGCAGAAGAAACTTCCTTATTAAAGTCAGAAAGCAATGGAAACTGGTAGTTATTTTCTTCTTTAAACTTAGCCAGCGTAAAAGGCGAATCCACAGAAATACCTAAAATCTGCGCATTAAGACCATCATAGTAACCAAAGCTATCGCGCATGGTACAAAGCTGTGCAGTGCAAACGCCTGTAAAAGCTAAAGGAAAAAAATGAATAACCACTTTTTTACCCTTAAAATCAGCTAAGGATACTTCCTTAACCTCCGTAGAAAACAATGTGAACTGTGGTGCCGGCTGGCCAACTTGTAATGACATGTATTTAGTTTTTATGCCGTAAAAATAAATACCTGCAAGTAATTGTGTGTTATAACAATGTCTTTTATTTTTACGAAAACCCTCCTTATGAAATACCTTGTTACTAGTCTGCTCTTTGTATGCTTATTTGCCAATGTTAATGCCCAAATAATCGGCTTTGTACGCGACGCCGATACTAAGCATCCGATACCATTTGCATCTATAACGGTTAAAGGCACTCAATTAGGCACCGTTAGTAATGAAAAGGGAGACTTTACGCTTAATATAACCAGTTTGCCGGTAACGCTGTTTATAAGTTGTCTCGGCTACCAACCAATTGAGGCTAAAATTGATGATACAAACCAATACCTGGTAATTTCTCTTAAACCCCAGATTACCCAACTACCCGAAGTAACAGTAGGCAACCCCGCACTCGAGATTATAAAACAAACAGCGGCAAAAGCAGGCAAAAACATCCACACAGAATACTACACCAAAGTATTTTTCAGACGGATGACACTGGAGGGCGAGGAACCTACATTCTTTGCCGAAAGTTTTCTGGATGCACAATGGCAAAACTGGGGACTTACCAAATACAACATCTCCAATAGTCGTTACTTACAGAACGAGAACAGCATTAACTATAATAATGTAGCTATGTTCAGCATGTTGTGCAGTGGATATGTAAATAATAGTAAGATCATCTCTCCTATTAATCACAAACCCGATTCCTTGTATAAATTCATTATCAAACAAACTTTCAAAACCAATGGCCACGAAATTGCCGTGATAAAATGCGAATTAAAAGACCCAGACAACACCCTTAATTCGGCCTTTGTGGGAGATTATTACATCGATACCGAAAATTACACTGTGCTAAAAACCGATGGTACCATCAGTCGCTTCAAAATGAATGCTTCGGGTCCATTGAGCTTAAAGTTAAAGGAGTTAAGGATTGTATCGCAATATAAAATGGATGCCGACAGTAATACCGTGTTGGATTACTCCAATTTCACACTAAAATCCACATTGAAAGCGGGTTTCGTGGGCATTAAGCAATTAACCTATAACGGACAACTATTTGCGCTGGATTATAATACCCCTTTTGACAAATCAGCGCTGAACGAAGTATCTGTTGATAAAATGCAGAAAGAAGAAGAGAAGTTTAAAAGCGTAGCATATGATCCCGAGTACTGGAAGAATAATCCCATTATTAAACGCACAGATAGCGAGGATGCGGCCGTTGCTTTGCTGGAACAGCTTAAAAAAGTTAAGGGTAATATCGGGAAACAATAAGGCAAACAGATTTAGGTTCCTAAGGTTATCCTCATCATGAAAGCAGTAGTAATTACCCAACCTGGCGATCCGAAAGTTTTACAAATACAAGAACGCCCGCAACCCAAACCCGCTGCCGGCGAAGTATTGATCAAAGTTTCGGCGGCAGGCATAAACCGACCCGATGTTTTTCAACGCAAGGGTAATTACCCGCCGCCTGCCAATGCCCCGCAAGACATCCCCGGACTGGAGGTTGCAGGCATTATTATTGAGCTTGGGCCTAACGTAAGCCGCTGGAAAAAAGGCGATCGCATTTGTGCACTGATTGTTGGTGGCGGTTATGCAGAATATTGCATTGCTCCTGAAGGACAATGCCTGCCCGTGCCCGAAAATTTAGGCATGGTTGATGCGGCATCCCTCCCCGAAACCTTTTTCACCGTATGGAGCAATGTATTTGGCCGTGGCCGGTTGAAAACAGGGCAGAGTTTGTTAGTACACGGCGGCAGCAGCGGCATTGGCGTTACGGCTATACAAATAGCAAAGACATTGGGATGCACTGTTTATGTAACCGCTGGCTCTGACGATAAATGCGCCTTTTGCGAACAACTCGGCGCTGACAAAGCCATTAATTATAAAACCCAAAACTTTAAAGAAGAAATAAAAAGCTTGACAGACGGGAAAGGCGTTAACGTGATATTGGATATGATAGGCGGTAACTACACACCCGACAATTTGCAATCACTAGCAGACGAAGGCCGCCTGGTGATGATCAACACAATGCAGGGAAAAGATGTGCAGGTTGATCTTTCGCTGGTGATGCGTAAACGCTTAATTATTACCGGCTCGATGCTGCGCAGCCGGGAGATAGAATTTAAAGCCAAAATAGCCAAAAGCCTTGAAGAACATATCTGGCCGATGCTGGCATCGGGTCAAATCAAACCCATTATTTATAAAGTATTCCCTGCCGATGAAGCCGCGAAGGCGCACGCGCTAATGGAAGACAGTTCGCACATGGGGAAGATTGTGCTGAGCTTTGAGTAGATTTAGATAATAGTTTATGGTTCATAGATCATAGCCGGAGTTTGGCTGGTTAGAAAACGGAAAGGGCCTGTAATTTATACTACAGGCCGTTTCTGTTTGGGTTGAAGCTACTATGAACTATCAACTATCATCCATGAACTAATTTATCAGGGGAACTTCACACTCCGGTAGCTAGCCGCATCGGCCAGTGGAATGTTAGAACCATATTGCGCATTGATGGCCTTGATAAACTCATTGGCTACAATGGCATAACCTCTCGGGGTTAAGTGAACACCATCCAGAGAGAAGATACCACCACTGATATAGCCTGCATTCAGGTTTACACCATCTACCACCAAACCATGCGCTTTTACATTGTTCAGGAAGGTATACATATCGTTTACGGCAATGCCTTTTGAGGCCGCTACCGATTTAATGGTGTTGTTGTATGAGGTTACATAATCTTTAGTCAAGGTTACTTCATTGGCATCCAATACATATTGGTTCTCTATCGGGCTGTATGGGGTTAAGCCATAGGGCAGCATACCGGCCGGGGTAGATACCAGGGTGCCGATCTTTGAGGTCGGGAAGGTCAGCACAATCAGGTCATTGGCGGTTGCCGGTCTGGCGGCATAAGTAGTACCTGCTGCTGTAGCATCCGACTTGGCATTAACAAAAAGCGCCTGCACCGCAGGGTTGGCTTTTTGTACACTGGCTAAAATAGCAGCTACGGTTACCGTATTAAAGTAAGGGATAGCCGTTACATCCGGGATAGTAGCTACAGCCCCTTTCTGACCACTGGCGGTTAGTTTAGCCATCAAAGCACTATACAGGGCATTGAAAGTGGCTTTATCGGTCAGCACATCACCTGCCCCACCCGAGGTGGCATAACCTAAGGCATCGTTATTACCCAACCAGTTGGTAAAAAAGGTAAAGGGTTTGGCGGTAATAAAATCCAGGTAAGTGGTGGTATGGGTGCCTTCGGCACCGGGAAGCAACCTTTCGTAAAAACCATTGAGGTTACCATAAGGGGCATAAGTAATGTGGGCCAGTTTAATACCGGGTACGCCGTAATTATTGATATCGGTACCTGCGTACTTGGCATAAGTGGTTACCGCTCCATAACCAGGGATGGTTACCTGCCCGGTTACCGCCAGGTTAGTGGTTACCGGGGCGGTAATCGGCGCACCGGTAGTTTTATCAAAACCTGTCAGTTGCAGGTAGCCCGAACCATTAGCCTGATCTTGTGAAAACAAAGGCTGTATAAAATTACCCGTCCCGCCCAGCTGCTTCATTTGCTGCGCAATGATAGATGGATAAGAGTTTTGCTGGCCTTCGAGATACAAACCGCCATCGGCATAACCTGCCGTTAGCGAGTTACCTACGGCAATATACCGGGTAAAATCGGCCGAGCCACGGGTTGGTACCGGGGTTTCTATGCTGGGTTTGCAGGCCGATAGGCTTAATACACCAGCGGCCAAAATGCATATATATTTATATGAGTTCATGAAAATCGTTTTTTAAATACTACCAGTGATAAGTAAGTGATACACCCGGAATGTATACGTTAGATCTGAAAGTTCCGGATAATTGGGTTTCGATATTGGTTTGGGTGCGAGACAACAGGTGTTCGTATTCGAAAGAGAGATCAACATCCAGTTTTCTGGCAATGCTATATCCTAAACCGCCTGTAAAATAATAACGGTTAGCGTCTGGCACTTCCGGCGTTACATAACCATCGCGTACTGCTGTAGAAGCATAACCACCGCCAGCGCGGATAGCCCAACGGTCAACCGGCTTAAACTGCGCACCAGCCCTGAGGCTATAACCATCCCTATAATTGCGTGGCGAGTAGGTATCCTGTAGTGTTGGCGTGTTCTGAGCATAGTCAAAGGCCAGTACTTTGTATGAATGCCATCCTACCCAATTCGCGTCAAGCGCAAGTGTCCATTGTTTGGTTGGATAGAAACCGAAGCCAATAGAAGTAGTGGCCGGGAGCGGAATGCTAGCATAAAAAGTATTTGGCTGTGGGAAACTGGTTGCCAAAGATGCAGGCACCTTGAATATCGCATCGCCGCTGCTAATAGTGGTATTAGCTTTAGAGCGATAGTCGATACCTATAGTAATATGCGATTCGGTCTTGAAGAAAACGCCCGCATTCCAACCAAAGCCGTGGCCGTGGCCTTTTAACTGCGCCTGGCCATCGTTACCACTTGCATCAGACAATGGCAGCGCACGTTGTAAATCAACCGTACCAATATCATAAACAAAACCACCGCCGATGCTTACAAAGTCGGCAAGCTTGATACTTAAGGTAGGTTGAAAATAAATAGCTTTTAAATCAAGGCTTTCTATTGTATATTTACCTTGCCACTGGCGCCCCCAGTCGGTTAAACCGCCGAAAGGTGTATAAACACCAAGGCCAATTTTCCATGGAGCCGATTTTGGCCCCCAAACGGCATAACCCGAAAAAGGTGTAGCCACTTTATTGGCAGTATGATATACATCATTTGTACCAGCCGGATTGAAAGATGATTTAAAAAACAAGGGACTAATACCAGCCTGCACAGAATTTTCTGGCAACATGGCTACAGCGCCGGGGTTAAAGTAAATGGAGGCGCCATCTTGCGCAAGGCCGGTTCCGGTGTGGCCCATGCCGATCTGTTTCTGACCGCCGAGGTTTACCTGAAATCCCTGTGCAAACGACAATGCGGGCAATAATGCCAGCGCAAAGAGTAGAATTTTTCTCATAATAAATACTGAGGTTTACCTAAAATAAAATTGGATTGCAAACATAGAGAAATAGGCCAAGAGACGATTAACAATATGTTAATTTTTTTTACCTAAAAAACTTTAATATAAGTATTTAAAAAATCCGTTACAAATCTTAACTTTGCGCCTCTGAAATATTATGTATTAATAATATATACTCAGTAAGTAAAATATTCTTTTTAAAATACCAGGTTATATATGCCAAACATTGGAAAAATATCACAGATCATCGGTCCGGTAGTTGACGTAAGCTTTGGCGATGATGCACATCTGCCCAAAATTTACAATGCACTGGAAATTACCAGAGCTAATGGTCAGAAAGTTGTTTTAGAAGTACAACAGCACTTAGGTGAAGACCGCGTGCGTGCCATTGCAATGGACTCTACCGACGGCTTACTGCGCGGCATGCCAGTTACCGATCTGGAATCGCCAATCAGAATGCCAATAGGCGAGGATATCAAAGGCCGCGTATTTAACGTGGTTGGACAAGCGATTGACGGTATCGAAGATTTAGATACTACAAACGGTCGCCCTATTCACAGCAACCCTCCACGTTTTGAGGATCTATCAACAGAAACTGAAGTACTGTTTACCGGTATTAAAGTTATCGACTTGTTAGAGCCTTATGCTAAAGGTGGTAAAATTGGATTGTTTGGTGGTGCCGGTGTTGGTAAAACCGTATTAATCCAGGAGTTGATCAACAACATCGCAAAAGCATATTCTGGTTTATCAGTGTTTGCAGGTGTAGGTGAGCGTACCCGTGAAGGTAACGACTTACTTCGCGAGATGATCGAGTCTGGCATTATCACTTACGGTGAAGAATTTTTACACTCAATGGAAAAAGGCGGATGGGATCTGTCTAAAGTAGATAAAGAAGTTTTAAAAGACTCAAAAGCAACCTTCGTGTTCGGTCAAATGAACGAGCCCCCTGGTGCACGTGCACGTGTAGCCTTATCAGGTTTAACTATTGCTGAGTATTTCCGCGATGGTGATGGCCAGGGCAAAGGACGCGATATCCTGTTCTTCATTGATAACATCTTCCGTTTCACCCAGGCAGGTTCTGAGGTATCAGCGTTGTTAGGCCGTATGCCATCAGCGGTAGGTTACCAACCAACTTTGGCTACTGAGATGGGTATGATGCAAGAGCGTATCACTTCTACCAAACGTGGTTCAATCACTTCGGTACAAGCTGTATACGTACCTGCGGATGACTTGACCGACCCTGCGCCGGCTACAACTTTCGCCCACTTAGATGCTACTACTGTATTATCACGTAAAATTGCCGAGCTAGGTATTTATCCTGCGGTAGATCCATTGGATTCAACCTCACGTATCCTTAGCGCTACTGTATTAGGTGATGAGCATTACAATACTGCACAACGCGTAAAAGAAACCTTACAACGTTACAAAGAGCTGCAAGACATCATCGCCATTTTAGGTATGGATGAGCTTTCTGAAGAAGATAGATTAACTGTATCACGCGCTCGTCGTGTACAACGTTTCTTATCTCAGCCATTCCACGTAGCAGAGCAGTTCACTGGTTTGAAAGGCGTTTTGGTTGATATTAAAGATACCATCAAAGGCTTCAATATGATTATGGACGGCGAAGTGGATGAGTATCCTGAAGCTGCATTTAACTTAGTAGGTAGCATTGAAGATGCTATTGAAAAAGGTAAAAAATTATTAGCAGAAGCAAATAACTAAAATTTGTTGTCGGTTGTCAGTTATCGGTTATCTGAAAAGAGCTTGGTACTGACAACAGACAACTGATAACCGACAACTGAATGATTTTAGAAATCTTAACTCCCGATAAAAAAGTGTTTGAAGGCGAAGTAGCTTCAGTTACTGTACCCGGCACTATGGGATCATTTGAAATATTGAACAACCACGCCCCTATCATCTCTACTTTAGAAGATGGCAAGCTGATCGTTCGCACGGGTGGTAACACTAAACAGGAAGTTTATCTGATACATGGCGGTGTTGTTGAAGTTTTAAATAACAAAGTAATGGTGTTAGCCGAAGGCATTACCCACCGTTGATCTTTAAACTGATATTTATAAAAAGCCTTTCGAGTTTCGAAAGGCTTTTTTTGTGAGATAAGCTGAAGCTTTGCTGTCATGTTGAGGCACTCGAAACATGGTGCAAAGGCCTTTGCGCACTACACTTCGGGCGCCTCAGTGTGACAGCCATTCGTAGTGCAAATTTTTTCTAACTTCGATCTGCAAACATCTATTATGCAATTCAAAGTCAACTTAGATACCATCATCCTTTACGTGCAAAACGTAGATAACTTAAAAGCTTTTTACACCGATACTTTCAATCTTAAAGTTATTGAAGAATATCATTCAACCTGGGCACTTCTGGAAGCCGGGAACTGTAAGATCGGCCTGCACAAAATCGGCGCGCAATATTGGGACGAAAGTAAAGGCGCTTTCAAATTCGACAACAATTCTAAAATCGTTTTTGAGATTGATGAGGACCTGAATAAAGTTCGTGAGCATTTCATTAATCAAAACGTAGCCATGCGGGAAATCAAAACCTTCGATAATTATGATTACTGGCTTTGCGATGGCGAAGACCCGGAAGGGAATGTTTTTCAATTGAGGCAAAGGAAGCAACTTTTATAACATGATAACCAAAGAGAAAGTCAGGATATTCGATCACTACAGCGGAGATAGAGATGCATTCATATTATTAAGTAAGGATGAAGACAAAACCTTATTTGAGAATGATGACTGGGCATTAATTCATACCTTTTACGAAAACATTTTTTCAATAAACGGGCGACTTACATCTGAGGAATTTACGAAGAGCTTATTAAAGGATTTAAAAGCTCGATGCAACGAGGAAGCTTTTTATTTATTAACCTCAAAAATAAATTCATATTCAGATTTTCAAAAAATCGCAGATATTCTTAAACAGATTAAAGCAATTACTCATGCTGACGCCGACACAATATGGGCTGGCTTTGATAATGCCACTCTATTTTTAAAAGATTTAGATCGAGATATAACCGGCATCCAATTTTGTAGCTTCATTAGGTTGGAAAAGATAAATTTGGAATTTCTCGTAACCTCAACTTATCAGGAACTTTCAATGTCAAATGGCTGGGGAGATCATTATCTAAGATTGGCTGAGACTTTCGACCAACTATACAATAGGTTGACTAAAAAGAAGCTGGACAACAGGCCTTCTTCGCAAGTGCAACCTTGATGAAAAAACCACTTAATTCCAAATGGATTTCAGTTTGTTCTTCTTACGCGCGTTTGCAACGCGTACTTAAAACTTCCGGACATTTAAATGCCCTACATCCAACCCATTTTCTACAACTTTTTTCACCGTTCTGTCAGTTTTACGCCGAAAATCGCCCCTCATACTATGCATGCATAACAAGCATACCGAATACCAATTTCAACTTTGGTATAGTAGCCTAAATATTTAATTTTATAAAAACCAACTTTTAAGATATATAAATTCGATAATTTTATTTTATCGATATATAATTCTTATTTTATTTTTTTTATTTAGGTATTGTATATCCGTCGGCATCTCTCTACTTTACAAATAACAAATTTACATCGACCATTGTATCAACCTAAATTAAGTGCTAACCACCATTTGGTCATTGTAATTAACAATTAATAAATACATTCTTAATAATGAGTACTACAACTGATACCGAACAAAGCGTAGAATTAAACCGCTACAGTAAAACCCTAACCGCCGACCCTACCCAACCGGCTGCACAGGCCATGCTTTATGGTATTGGTTTAACTGATGATGATTTGAAAAAACCTCAGGTTGGCATTGCCAGCATGGGTTACGATGGCAACACCTGTAACATGCACTTAAACGACTTAGCCAAAGTGATTAAGACGAGTACATGGGAAGAAAACATGGTAGGCCTTATATTTAATACTATTGGCGTAAGCGATGGTATGAGCAACGGTACCGAAGGTATGCGTTACTCGTTAGTAAGTCGCGATATTATCGCCGACTCTATCGAAGCCGTTTGCGGCGCTCAATATTACGATGGTTTAATTACCATCCCTGGTTGCGATAAAAACATGCCGGGTTCATTAATTGCCATGGGCAGGTTAAACCGCCCCTCTATTATGGTATATGGCGGTACTATTAAACCAGGCCACTGGAAAGGCGAAGACTTAAACATCGTATCGGCATTCGAAGCTCTGGGTAAAAAAATTGCCGGCCAGATAGATGATGTAGATTTTATGGGCATCGTTAAAAATGCTTGTCCTAGCGCGGGTGCTTGTGGTGGTATTTATACTGCCAATACGATGGCTGCAGCTATCGAGGCGTTGGGTATGAGTTTGCCATACTCGTCATCAAACCCGGCTTTGAGCGAAGAAAAACAAGCGGAATGCCGTGCAGCAGGGAAGTACATTTATAAACTGCTGGAGAAAGATATTAAGCCTTCGGATATTATGACCCGCAAGGCATTCGAGAACGCTATTATTACTATTATGGTAATGGGCGGTTCTACCAATGCGGTATTGCACTTAATTGCAATGGCAAAAAGTGTAAATGTGCCATTAACACAAGATGATTTCCAGGAATTAACAAACCGCACTCCCTTATTGGCCGATATGAAGCCAAGTGGTAAATACATGATGGAAGACTTGCACAATGTAGGTGGTGTTCCGGCGGTAATGAAATATCTATTAAAACTAGGTTGGTTGCACGGCGAATGCCTTACCGTAACAGGCCAAACATTGGCAGAAAATTTAGCCGAAGTTCCTGAACTGGATTTCGATACCCAAAAAGTAATTCTTCCGGTTGAACAGGCGATTAAAGCTACCGGCCACTTACAGATCCTTTATGGAAACTTAGCTACGGGTGGTAGTGTTGCCAAAATTACCGGTAAAGAGGGAGAGCGTTTTGAAGGCCCTGCCCGCGTATTTGATGGCGAATTCGAGTTGATTCATGGGATCCAAAGCGGCCGTGTTAAATCAGGCGATGTTGTAGTTATCCGCAATGTTGGCCCTAAGGGAGCCCCAGGTATGCCAGAGATGTTGAAACCAACCTCTGCTATTTTCGGTGCTGGTTTGGGCAGTTCGGTAGCACTGATTACGGATGGCCGTTTCTCTGGTGGTACACACGGTTTCGTGGTAGGCCATATTACACCAGAAGCTTATGATGGTGGCGGTATTGCCTTTGTAAAAGATGATGACAAGATCATTATCGACGCTGTAACCAACCAGATTAACCTCATCATCAGTGATGAAGAAATGGCAGCACGAAGAGCAGCTTGGGTTCAGCCTAAATTAAAAGTTACTAAAGGAGTTTTATACAAATATGCCAAAAGCGTTACCACGGCAGCCGAAGGTTGCGTAACGGATGGAGAATAATAAAGAGTCGATAGATAATAGTTGATCGTTCATAGCCGAATAAAAGCACTATGATCTATGATCCATCAACTATGAAAATAAAAACAAAGTAATATGAACGAGACAGCAATTGCACAGCAGGAATTAGTAACTGCACCCGAAAACGAGGTAGCAGTAGAGCTTACAGGATCAGCCGCTTTACTAGAGGCACTACTGGTCGAAGGCGTCGATACTATTTTTGGTTATCCCGGTGGCGCAATTATGCCCGTCTATGATGCTTTGTATGATTATAAAGAAAAACTTAACCACATACTGGTTCGCCACGAGCAGGGTGGTATCCACGCCGGTCAGGGTTATGCACGTACCTCTGGTAAAGTGGGTGTTGTGTTTGCAACCAGCGGCCCGGGCGCTACCAACTTAATCACCGGCTTAGCTGATGCACAAATTGATAGCACACCATTGGTTTGTATCACCGGTCAGGTGTTTGCACACCTTTTAGGTACTGATGCTTTCCAGGAAACCGATGTGATCAACATATCAACGCCGGTAACCAAATGGAACTATCAGATCACTGATGCTACCGAAATTCCAGAGGTACTGGCTAAGGCATTTTACATTGCGCGCAGCGGTCGTCCAGGTCCGGTTTTGATTGATATTACCAAGAACGCACAGATTCAAAAGTTCCAATTCAAGGGCTATACCCCTTGCACGCATATTCGCAGCTATAGGCCCAAACCAATTGTTCGTCACGAATATATTGAGCAGGCTGCTGCATTGATCAATCAGGCTAAGAAACCATTTATCCTGTTTGGTCAGGGCGTAATCTTGGGTTCTGCAGAGCAGGAGTTTAAAGCTTTTGTCGAAAAATCCGGAATCCCTGCAGCATGGACCATCTTAGGCGCAGGTGCTATCCCTACAGATCATCCGCAAAACGTGGGTATGCTGGGCATGCACGGCAACTATGGTCCTAACGTATTAACTAACGAGTGCGACGTGCTGATTGCTGTTGGTATGCGTTTCGATGACCGCGTAACCGGCCGTTTAGATAAATACGCTAAACAGGCGCAGGTTATCCACTTGGATATTGACCCTGCTGAAATCGACAAAAACGTAAAATCAACTGTACCGGTATGGGGTGATTGTAAAGAGACTTTACCATTGCTTACTGCCCAGGTTGATAAAAAAGATCACACCGAGTGGTTAGCCAAATTTAACGAATATACCGCCCAGGAAAACGAGGCTGTTATTAACAACGAATTGCACCCCACTACCGATGAAATGACCATGGGTGAGGTAATCGATCAATTAAATATCCTAACAAAAGGGGAAGCTGTTATTGTAACCGACGTAGGCCAGCACCAAATGGTGGCCTGCCGTTATGCCGACTTCAAAAACACCCGCAGCAACGTTACCAGCGGTGGTTTAGGTACAATGGGCTTTGCATTACCTGCAGCCATCGGTGCTAAATATGGTGCACAAGATCGCACTGTAATTGCCATCATCGGCGACGGGGGTATGCAAATGACCATCCAGGAATTGGGTACTATTATGCAAAGCGGCGTAGATGTTAAAATCATCATCCTTAACAACCGTTTCTTAGGTATGGTACGCCAATGGCAGGAGTTATTTAACGAGCGTCGTTACTCATTCGTAGATATTCAAAGTCCTGATTTTGTTCAGGTGGCTGCTGGGTATCGCATCCCGGGCAGAATGATTGAAGATCGTGCTGATCTGCAACCTGCACTAGAGCAGATGCTGAACAACAAAGGTTCTTTCTTATTAGAAGTAATGGTAACTAAAGAAAACAACGTTTTCCCGATGGTACCGCAAGGTTGCAGCGTTAGCGAAATCAGACTTAAATAAACCCCACGGAGTTTTAAAGAAACAAAAATGGAAAAGCAGGAATTTAACATCACCGTTTATACCGAAAACCAGATTGGTCTGCTGAATCGCATCGCCATCATTTTCACCCGTAGAAAGATCAATATCGATAGCTTGAACACCTCTCCTTCTGAGATTAAAGGTATCCACCGCTTCAACATCGTTATAGATGAATCTGAAGAAGTGGTACGCAAACTTTGCCGTCAGATTGAGAAACAAGTTGAGGTATTAAAAGCATACTATCATACCAATGCCGACGTTATTTGGCAAGAGATGGCCCTTTATAAGGTACCGGCCGATATTATTGCCGAGAAGGCAAGCGTTGAGCGTTTATTACGCGAAAACGGCGCCCGTGCAGTTGTGATCCGTAAAGATTACATCGTGTTTGAAACTACCGGTCACCGTGAAGAAACCGATAACCTAATTAAGGTTCTGCAACCTTTCGGCCTGATTGAATTTGTACGCAGCGCACGCGTGGCAATTATCAAAGACAGCGAAGGCTTTAACTCTAAGATCCGCGAATTTGAACGCTTAGAGCCGAGCGAAGACGTAATCGAAAACGAATACCTGAATAAAGGACAAAAGGTGTTTACGATGTAGTAAAGTTGATAGGCAATAGATCGTGATCATAGCCGAATTCGAGCTACTATGAACTATCAACCATTAACTATGAACTAAAACAATTGACAAATTAACGCATAATCGAATTATCAAATTAAATACAAATGGCACAATTAAATTTTGGCGGCACTGAAGAAAACGTAGTAACCCGCGACGAATTTCCACTATCGAAAGCACAGGAAGTACTTAAAAACGAAGTAGTAGCTGTTATCGGTTACGGCGTTCAAGGCCCGGGTCAGGCGCTAAACCAAAAAGACAATGGTATCAATGTTATCGTTGGTCAGCGTAAAGGTTCAAAATCATGGGATAAAGCTGTTAGCGATGGCTTTGTACCTGGCGAAACCCTTTTTGAAATTGAAGAAGCCCTTGAAAAAGGAACTATCTATTGCTACCTATTAAGCGATGCTGCACAAATTGAATTGTGGCCAACTGTTAAAAAACACTTAACCCCGGGTAAAGCATTATACTTTTCTCATGGCTTCGGTATCACTTTCAAAGAGCAAACCGGCATCGTTCCTCCTGCAGATGTTGACGTATTTTTGGTTGCACCTAAAGGTTCTGGTACATCATTGCGTCGTATGTTCTTACAAGGTCGCGGCTTAAACTCAAGCTTTGCTATCTTCCAGGATGCTACCGGCCGTGCATGGGAAAGAGTTGTTTCATTAGGTATTGCCGTAGGTAGCGGTTACCTGTTCGAAACAGATTTCAAAAAAGAAGTTTACAGCGATTTAACCGGCGAGCGTGGTACACTGATGGGTTGTATTCAGGGTATCTTCGCTGCACAATACGAAGTATTACGCAGCAAAGGCCACACACCTTCTGAAGCATTTAACGAAACTGTTGAAGAGTTAACTCAATCTTTAATGCCATTAGTTGCTGAAAACGGTATGGACTGGATGTATGCAAACTGCTCTACTACTGCACAACGTGGTGCATTAGACTGGTGGAAAAAATTCCGTGATGCTACTAAACCTGTTTTCGAAGAGCTTTACGAAAGCGTTGCTACCGGTAAAGAATCACAACGTTCTATCGACTCTAACAGCCAGCCAGATTACCGCGAGAAACTGGATGCAGAATTGAAAGAATTACGCGACAGCGAATTATGGCAGGCAGGTAAAACTGTACGCAGCTTACGCCCGGAAAATCAGGCGGTAGAAAGCATTAGCTAATAACCTCTCCCCAACCCTCTCCAAAGGAGAGGGAGCAAGAAATGGTTAATTTATATCAATACAAAAAATAAAAACCTCCCTGTTATTTATACGGGGAGGTTTTAAAAGGTTATGGGAAATACATTATTCGATAAGATTTGGGACGCCCACGTAGTGAGCAGTAAGGAAGGATTTCCTGATATTTTATATATCGATACCCATTTTATACACGAGGTAACCAGTCCGCAGGCATTTGATGGTTTGCGTAAACGTGGTTTACCCGTACTTAGGCCAAAACAAACCGTTGCCACAGCAGATCATAACGTGCCAACATGGGACCAGCACCTGCCCATCAAGGAGGAGCTTTCGCGTTACCAGGTTGATATGCTGACTAAAAACTGTGCTGAGTTTGGTGTTGAGCTTTACGGCTTAGGCCATCCTTACCAGGGCATTGTACACGTAATTGGCCCCGAGCTGGGGATAACTCGTCCGGGCGGCACTTACGTTTGCGGCGATAGCCATACATCAACCCATGGTGCTTTTGGTGCAATTGCGTTTGGTATTGGTACATCGCAGGTAGAACAAGTTATGGCTACACAATGCCTTCTGCAATCTCGCCCAAAAAGGATGAAAATTGAAGTGAACGGCAAACTGCAAAAAGGTGTTGGCGCTAAAGATATTATCCTTTATATCATTTCTAAAACCACAGCCGCAGGCGGTACCGGTTATGCTGTTGAGTATGCCGGTGATACCATCCGTTCATTAAGCATGGAAGGCCGCATGACCATCTGTAACATGAGCATCGAAATGGGGGCCCGTTGCGGATTGATCGCTCCTGATGATACTACAATCGAATATGTAAAAGGCCGCGAATTTGCCCCTAAAGGCGAAGAATGGGATAAAGCAGTTGCCTACTGGAAAACGCTTTACTCTGATGATGATGCACAGTTCGACAGTGTATTGAGCTTCAACGCCGAAGATATTGAGCCGATGATCACCTACGGAACCAATCCGGGTATGGGCATCGGTGTAACACAGCATGTACCGGTTACTGCTGATGTTGATCCAACAGAACAAAAATCTTATGCCAATTCATTGGCTTATATGGGTGTGCACGATGATGAATCGCTGATCGGAAAACCGATTGACTATGTGTTTATCGGTAGCTGCACCAACTCACGTATCGAAGACCTGCGCGAGGTGGCCGCCTTTGTTAAAGGCAAACACAAAGCGGATAATGTTACCGTATGGGTAGTACCTGGCTCTAAACAAGTACAGGAACAAGCCATTGCTGAAGGCTTGGACAAAGTATTTGAATCGGCTGGTTTCCCGCTGCGCGAGCCAGGTTGCAGCGCTTGTTTAGGTATGAACGAAGACAAGATCCCGGCAGGCAAATACTGCGTATCAACTTCGAACAGAAACTTCGAAGGTCGTCAGGGACCTAATTCACGTACCATATTGGCGAGCCCGTTAACAGCAGCCGCAGCGGCGGTTACCGGTAAGATTACGGATATACGCGAATTACTATCTGAAGGAGAATTGGTAGGATAATACAACTTGTCATTGCGAATACATGATACTCGAAGTTGCCATATTAAATGTAATACCGGGATCTGAAAATGATTTCATAGCTGCGTTTGCAAAAGCACAGCATATTATATCGGGTATGGCGGGCTATATTTCACATCAATTAAAAAGATGTATTGAAAATGCAAGCCGCTTCATTTTACTAGTCGAATGGCAAAAGCTATCAGACCATACTGAAGGCTTCAGAAAATCAAAAGAATATATAGAATGGAAAAGCCTGTTGCATCATTTTTATGATCCTTTTCCAACTGTAGAACATTATCAATAAAGAAAAATTTGTCATTGCGAGCGACAGCGTGGCAATCTCGTCGCTAATCATACTACGAGATTGCTTCGTTCCTCGTAATGACATAAAGAAAGATATAATGTCAACAAAAATTTTTAAACACATTCAATCAACAGCAGTACCGTTGCCGATTGAAAACATTGATACCGACCAGATCATTCCGGCAAGGTTTCTAAAAGCCACCACTCGAGAGGGCTTTGGCAATAACCTTTTCCGCGATTGGCGTTTTGATGAGAACGATAACCCAAAAAAGGATTTCGTGCTTAACAACCCAACATACTCGGGCAAGGTGCTAGTAGCCGGTAAAAATTTCGGCTGCGGAAGTAGTCGCGAGCATGCTGCCTGGGCACTCTCAGACTACGGTTTCGACGCCGTGGTAAGCAGTTTCTTCGCTGATATTTTTAAAGGCAACGCCCTCAATAACGGGTTGTTACCAGTACAAGTAAGCGACGATTTTTTAGCAAAAATTTTCGATGAGCTTTACAGCGATAAAGACGCACAGATAGAAATTGATCTGGAGCAACAAGTTATCCGCATTAGCAATACTGGTGACGAGGAAGCATTCGAGATCAATCCATACAAAAAGGCTTGCTTAATTAATGGATATGATGATATCGATTATATCCTGAGCAATAAGGCTTTGGTAGAAGAATTTGAAGCGAAACAGTAAAGGCCCCCAGCCCCCTAAAGGGGGAGTAGGAGTGCTAAATAAATTCAACAATTAAAAAATAAACTTCTGTTCCCCTTTAGGGGGTTAGGGGGCTCGGCATGGCAGATAACAAATTCATAAAACGAGATCCATCAACAAGCAAATTGTTTGATGAGCGTAGTCTGCAAAGAGATTACGCAACGCTTACGTCTTTGTTAAAACCGGGTCTGAAAGTACTGGATGTTGGTTGCGGAACAGGTGCCATTTCAAAAGATATAGCCAATATCATTGGTCCGCAAGGACACATTACCGGGATTGATAATACAGGACACTTTATTGAAAGCGGTAAGGGAACTTACAAGGATGTTGAAAATCTGGAACTAATCCACACAGATCTGTTTGATTTTCACCCTGAAGAAAAGTTCGACCTTATCGTTTCGGCACGTACTATTCCATGGCTAAGCAATCCACAGGAAGCCGTTGCCAAGATGAAAAGTATGCTTAAGCCTGGCGGTTGGTTATCCGTTTTAGATTATGACCACACCGAATTGGAGTGGACACCGGAGCCGCCTTTAAGCATGCGCAGGTTTTATGCTACCTTTTTAAGGTGGCGCTCTGATGCTGGTATGAACAACGAAGTTGCGGAAGATGCCAAGGGCTTTTTCGAAGAATTGGGTTTCCGGAACATCGAAGTGCTGAATGCAGATGAAGTTTATGAAAAAGGCCAATCTGATTTTGAGCATAAAATCAGCATCTGGAGTAAAGTAGCCGCCATGAATCAGATTGTGGAAGAAGGCTACATTAGCGATGCAGACCGTTTGCAAGCCATTGAAGATTACAATCAATGGGTTGCAGCCGACGCAAAGCAAATGATAATGAAATTGAAAGAAACAAGAGGACAAGTAGCCCCCTAACCCCCTAAAGGGGGAATCGGAAAGGTGAACGAAATAAATAATAAATTAATAACATAAAAACCAAATTCCCCCTTTAGGGGGTTAGGGGGCATGAAGAAACACATCTTAGTTATTCCTGGTGATGGCATTGGGCCCGAGGTTACAACCTGGGGCAAAGCTGTTTTAGAGGAAATTGCTGCACAATACAATCACGAATTTACATTCGACGAAGCGTTAATGGGCCACGTAGCTATCGAGGCTACCGGCAATCCGCTGCCCGACGAAACTTTAGAGAAAGCAAAAGCAAGCGACGCTATCCTATTTGGTGCCGTTGGTCATGCTAAATATGATAATGATCCTTCTGCCAAGGTTCGCCCGGAGCAGGGATTATTAAAGATCCGTAAGGAACTAGGCCTATATGCTAATCTACGCCCAATCATGTTATTTGATGAGCTGTTAGACGCATCAAGCTTAAAGCCGGAAGTATTGCGCGGTACAGATATCCTGTTTTTCCGCGAGCTGACCGGCGACGTTTACTTTGGCGAGAAGAAACGCAGCGAAGATAGAAACACCGCGTCAGACCTGATGATCTACCACCGTTACGAAGTGGAGCGCATCGCCAAAAAAGCATTCGAAGCTGCACAAGTGCGTGGTAAACGTTTATGCTCAGTAGATAAAGCAAACGTACTGGAAGCATCACGCCTATGGCGCGAGGTAGTTCAGGAACTGGCTAAACAATATCCTGATGTAGAGACCGAACACATGTTTATAGACAATGCCGCAATGCAACTGGTTAAGAATCCTAAAAAGTTCGACGTTGTACTTACCGCTAACCTGTTCGGCGACATCCTTACCGACGAGGCTTCGCAAATTGCAGGTTCTATGGGTATGCTGGCATCTGCTTCTATTGGCGATGGTACGGGTTTCTTCGAACCTATCCACGGTTCGGCGCATGACATTGCCGGTCAGGATAAAGCCAATCCATTGGCCTCTATCCTATCGGTTGCTTTGATGCTGGAGATTAGTTTCGGTCTTAAAGAAGAAGCTAAGAAAATTACTGACGCAATCGACAAAACATTAAAAGATGGCTATCGCACCGGCGACATTGCTGATGCGAATACCGACAAAGCCAAAATCTTAGGTACCCAGGCAATGGGGCAAAAGGTTTTGGAGTACTTAAAGTAACCCCTCCCGGCCTCCCCGAAGAGGGGGAGTTCTGGATGGATTACAATACTGTATTATTTAATTAACCATTAAAATTAAAAAGCACTCTCCTTTGGTGAGGGTTGGGAGGGGTTTATGAACTGGAACGCTGATTTATATGATCAAAAACATGCTTTCGTTTACCAATTTGGTGAAAACGTGGTAGAACTGCTGGACGTTAAACCCGGCGAACGTATACATGATGTAGGTTGCGGTACCGGTTACCTCACCCAGCAGATCAAAGATCTGGGCGCTGATGTTATAGGTACAGATTATTCGCCGGAGATGATTGCGCAAGCGCAAAAGCTTTACCCCGAAGTAAAGTTTGAGGTTGCTGATGCAGGCGATTTTAAGTTTGATGAACCTTTTGATGCAGTTTTTAGTAATGCTGCCCTGCACTGGGTAAAAAACCAGGATGGCATGATGAAATCTGTTTATAACAGCCTTAAACCAGGCGGCCGTTTTGTAGCCGAAATGGGTGGTAAAGGCAATGTTGAGAAACTGATCAGCGCTACTAAAACCACGCTGGAGAAACATGGCTATCATAAACAGGCTCAGATCAACCAATGGTATTTTCCGTCGGTTGGCGAGTATGCGAGCCGGTTAGAGTCACATGGTTTTCGCGTGGCTTTTGCATCGCACTTCGATCGCAAAACTCCACTGCAGGATGGATCGCAAGGCGTATCAAAATGGATAGAGATGTTTGGCTCGGTTTATTTTAAAGATATACCAGAGCAGGACAAACAACAGATATTGGCAGAAATTACTGAATTGCTTCGCCCTTATTACGATGAGAACGGACAATGGTATGCCGATTACAAAAGATTAAGATTTATAGCTGTAAAAGAAAAGTAGCAAGTACTAAGTATCAAGTAGCAATACAAAAAACATCTTGCTACTTGGTACTAGATACTTAATACCTAATAAACATTTAAAACAAAAAGAAACATGCTACACGACCCGAATCGCGTTTATGTATTTGACACCACCCTGCGTGATGGTGAACAAGTACCAGGCTGTCAGTTAACTACGCCCGAAAAAATTGAGATTGCCCGCGAGCTGGAAGCACTGGGCGTGGATATTATAGAAGCAGGCTTCCCTGCATCAAGTCCGGGTGATTTTCAAAGCGTTGTTGAAATTGCTAAGGCTGTTAATAACCCAACTATTTGCGCATTAACACGTGCACATCAGAAAGACATCGACGCAGCTGTTGAAGCGCTTCAATATGCCAAACATCCACGCATCCACACTGGCATTGGCTCATCTGATATGCACATCAAAACCAAATTCAACAGCACCCGCGAAGAAATTCTGGAGCGTGCGGTTGCTGCGGTTAAATACGCCAAAAAATCGGTTGAAGACATCGAGTTTTATGCCGAGGATGCCGGTCGTGCCGACATTGTTTACCTGGCACAAATGGTCGAAGCTGTAATTGCAGCCGGCGCAACCGTAGTAAACATTCCTGATACCAATGGTTATTGCCTGCCAGACCAATATGGTAGCAAGATCAAGTATCTAAAGGAGAACGTTAAAAACATCGACAAAGCCATTATATCTGTACACTGCCATAACGATTTAGGTTTGGCTACTGCCAACTCAATTGCTGGTTTACAGAATGGTGCCCGCCAGATTGAAGGTACCATTAACGGCATAGGCGAACGTGCAGGCAATACCTCTATTGAAGAGGTGGTCATGGTGCTGAAAACACACCAGACTTTAGGCCTGCACACCAACATCAACACCAAAATGTTTTACGAACTGAGCCGCATGGTGAGCACCCAAATGCGCATGGTGGTTCAGCCTAATAAAGCTATTGTTGGTGCTAACGCCTTCGCGCATAGTTCTGGTATACACCAGGATGGTTTCCTGAAAAATCGCGAGAATTATGAAATTATTCGTCCGGAAGATGTTGGTTTCCCTAGCGCAAGCATTGTGTTGACTGCACGCAGCGGCCGTCATGCTTTGAAGTTCCACTTAGAGCGTTTAGGTTATAGCTTGAGTAAAGAGGAATTGGCCGATGTTTACGCCAAATTCTTAACACTGGCTGATAGTAAACTCGATATTAATGATGATGATTTGAAAAGCCTGATGGTTGGTCAGTTAGTTAAATAGCATGGATACGGAAACCAAATATCATCTTGATTTCGAATCTGCCGCACAAAGGCTAAAAGGCGTTGTACGCCGTACGCCTTTGGAGTTTAACCAGGGCCTGTCAGATCGTTTCGACTGCGAAATTTACCTGAAACGCGAAGACATGCAGGTTGTACGCTCTTACAAACTGCGTGGCGCTTACAATATGATCAGCCAGCTAAATGAAGATCAGATGCGTCGTGGTGTAGTTTGCGCCAGTGCAGGCAACCATGCACAAGGCGTGGCTTTCTCCTGCAAAAAGCTGGGTACACGCGGAGTTATCTTTATGCCCGAAATTACCCCAAATCAAAAGGTTAAACAAACCCAGATGTTTGGTAACGGAAGCATTGATATTGTGTTGGTTGGCGATACTTTTGACGATTGCTTGAAAGAAGCGCTGGCTTACACCGAGTCGCACAACATGACATTTATCCCCCCTTTCGACAATGAACGCATTATCGAAGGCCAGGGAACTGTAGGTGTAGAAATATATGAAGACCTGCCCGATACCGAGGTAGTAATTATGCCTATCGGTGGCGGCGGCTTAGCTGCCGGTACAGGCACTTATCTTAAACAGCAAAACCCCAACATCGTATTAGCTGGTGTTGAACCAGAAGGCGCACCCTCTATGTTTAAGGCATTAGAGGCTGGCGAACCGGTTACCCTACCAAAAGTAAACCGCTTTGTCGACGGTGCTTCTGTTAAGCGCGTAGGTTCGTTAAACTTTGAAATTTGCCAGCAAATTTTAGATGATATGCTTACCGTGCCCGAAGGCAAGGTTTGTACCGCCATACTTAAACTTTATAACGAAGACGCTATTGTGGTTGAACCCGCAGGCGCCTTATCTGTTGCAGTGCTCGACCTGTATAAAGAGCAGATCAAAGGCAAAAAAGTAGTTTGCATTGTAAGCGGAGGCAATAACGATATCGATAGAATGCAAGACATTAAAGAGCAGTCGCTGCTTTACGAAGGTCTGAAACATTATTTTATCGTTCGTTTTCCGCAACGCCCGGGAGCTTTGAAATTATTTGTAAGCGAGGTATTGGGTCCGCATGATGATATTACCCGTTTCGAATTCATCAAAAAAACCGAACGCGAAAGTGGTCCTGCACTAGTAGGTATCGAGCTTCGCTCGGCAGATGATTACGCCGCCTTGTTGGAGCGTATGGAGGCGAACCGTTTTGAGGTAATTGAGATCAATAGGGATCAAACTTTGTTTGAGTATTTGGTTTAATTGTCTGAACCAGAATTCATAGAATTTGGAAATTAACAGAATTTCCTTGCAGAGACACAGAAACTTGTGTCTCTTTTTTGTTTAATATAGCTTAGCACAGAGACACAAAGTATTGTGCTTCTGCGAATTTATCCTTCAACAATTCTCCGCCCGTCATGCTGAACTTGTTTCAGCACCCCATAGGACAGGTGGCAAACTTTTCAAATCTACTTATTAGGGGGGGCCCGATCCCAATAGCTGTTGGAACAGGATGACTACAAGAAATCAAAACTCCAGATGCTTACTCACCTTAACATTCACACCCTTGCCTAAAGCATATTTGCCAACCTCAAGATTAAACATTTTAATGCTAATGCCATCGTGCGTTAGTATCAGTTCTTCGTAAGGACCTTTAAAGAGTATATGAGCAACTATCCATTTCTTCGGCATAAAGCTTTGTACAATGCTTATCCACTCGGGGTAAATGACCACCTTCTCCATCGTGGCCTCGATATGAAGTTCTTTAGCCTGCTGATTATTTAACACATTGCAATTACTCAGCAATTTGGCAGTGTAGAAATTTTCGGGGTGATTATACATGCCATGAGGCGTGCCATGTTCAATGATCTCTCCGTTGCGGATTACCACCAACTCATCGGCCATAGAGAGTACTTCAGCCGGATCGTGCGATACCATAATTACGGTTAAGCCTGTCTCTTTTACTATATTCCGAATGTCGCGTTGCAGCCCTTCACGAAATGAAGTATCAACCTGGTTAAAGGGCTCATCCAAGAATAAAACTTCGGGCTTTAAGGCTAATGCACGGGCGATAGCAACCCGCTGCTTTTCGCCACCACTTAACGTGGCTATTTTTTTATCGGCCATGTGCAGCATGTTTAACTGCTGTAATAATTCTTCCGATCGCTCTTTCTTATATTTCAGATTGGTGTTGGGCAATAAGGTTGCAATATTATCCCACACATTGGCAAACAGGTTCAAATCATCTGCATGTTGTGTAACCATTTTCATGCTGTCATGTCCGGGAATTAATTTCTCCTCCGGTCCCCATATCTTCTCGCCCCTAAACCTAACCTCGCCCTGCTGTGGCGAAAGCAAACCGTACAATAAACGTAGTAGAGTACTTTTACCACTACCGCTTTCGCCTATAATTGCTGTAATAATTCCGGGCTGAATTTCTATACTAACGTTACGCACACCGGCCGAGTGCTTACCATCGTATACCTTGCTAATTGCCTTGGCTTGTAAAAAAGGATGATCTGACATTGGCGGTAAATATACATAAAACAACAAAGGCCACCGATATACCGGCAGCCTTTGTAATACATTAAGAGGTATGCTAAAACCCAACTGTTATACCAAAAGAGAAGTTCTTAAGCCCATCCTGCGCCGGACTATTCTCAAACATATCGTTAAAGTAGTATTTGGCAAACAGACCGGCAAAGCCATAACCAATACGGGTGAAAACGCCATAACGCATTTTAGTATAATGGTAATCGTCGTCAACTTTTTGTTTTCCGTTTTCCTCACTTATCTGCTTTACACGTCCGTTTAGCAACAACCCTACATCCGGGCCGGCCACCAAATGGAATCTACGTCCATTGGCATCTTCATGCGAGCGGTAGTCGAAAGAAAGTGGGATGCGGAGATAGGTGGATGAAAACCGGTTTTTGCTGTAGTCAATATCATCCTGGGTGTAAGTTAACACCGGCGCATTCTTTTGTATGGTGATATTTTCGCGCAGGCGGATATGTGTCCAATCGAAACCGCCCGATACATAAATCTTAAAGGCACTGTTAAAACGATATCCAAACTGCAGCAGGTCAAACCCAACATTGCTAGTTTTCCACGAGCGGTATCTTAAAAAGTTATTTTGAGGTGATAAGGTAAAGCTGCCATTATCAATCAGCGTAGCCAAACCTAAATCGAAGCGGGAAAACGTTAGCCCGAATGAGAAACCCGGTGCCTTGCTATGCTCGTAGTAATGCGTGGTATCAATACCATTAGCATCTAAATGAGGCTTGTTGTCGCTATGTCCAAAACTTATATGGAAGCCTTTTTTTGCTTTTGTGGTATCGCTGGCAGTTTTAGTACTATCTGCGTTTTGGGCAAAAGCAGCCATAGTGGCTACACAGACTGCAGCTGTAATCAATAGTCGTTTCATGTTATATGTTTAGTTTGAGCGTATATCTTATTTGTCTTTTTTCACTTTTACAATACCAAGGTTAAGGCCAGTTATGGTTGATTCATCATCATCAGTATTGCTAAATTCTATCACCTTATCCTGGCGTTTATCTACTTTGGCAACTACCACATTAATGAGGTCGCCGATACTGTTTAAACTATGCTTCTTAGCACGAGCATTACCTTTGCCAGCTGGTAATTGAGCAACAACCGGTTTAGCGGTAGTTTTAAATTCATCTGCGTTTTGAACCACAGGCTTCACATCGTTCAAAGCTTCATCGGGCACTACAGCTTTAGTAATTTTTATATCGTTACCTGTTGCTGCTGCTAACGTATAAGGTTCGGCAATTGTTGAGATTTCCGGTGCAGATTCGTCAGATTGCGACTTATCAGCACTGTTTGAATGCCTAACAACTGTTAAAGTTTCCGAACGCTTAACAGCTTTTGTACTGCCATTCTCCTTGTGCTGGTTAGTTGTTTGGCTTGGCTTAACTACTTCCGCAGTTAATTGCTGATCGCCAGTCGATTGCAGTATCGGATTATTTTCATCATTATCGTCATGTTCATCACGTAGGATATTGGTATTAGCTCCGTGCTTTTTAGTAATATTTTTTACAACCCGCGGCTTAACGCCGTCAGTCCCTTTTAATAAGAAGAACAGACCGATACCAAGAATTACTGTAACACTAGCTGCTATACGCATTACCGGTATAAGCGTACGCTTTTGCTTAGCGCCATCGAGTTCTACTACAATCCCTTTCCACACTTTTACCGAAGGTTCAACCTCCACGTTATCCAGTTTAGCACGGAATAATTCGTCGATATCTTTATCCTGCATATCCATAATTTTCTCCTTCTGTTTTAATCACTTGTTCTTTCAAAATAGCGCGTGCTCTAGAGAGCTGCGATTTCGAAGCGCCCTCAGTAATCCCCATTATTTCCCCAATTTCTTTATGCGAATATCCTTCTATAGCATAAAGGTTAAATACCATTCGGTAGCCGGGCGATAAGCGCTGGATCATGGCCATTAAATCTTTAGCATCCAGATTGGCTGCCGCTGCCGCGTTTATAGATTGCCCCGGTGCGGTATCGTCTATTTCCACATGCATCATTTTATGGTGCTTACGATAATACTCTATCGAACTATGTACCATAATACGGCGCACCCATCCTTCAAAAGCCCCCTCCCCCCTGTAATCGTCTATTTTCTGAAACACCCTCACAAACCCATTCTGCAACATATCTTCCGCCTCCATTTTATCTACTGCATATCGCATACAAACCGCTAGCATCTTGGCTGCAAGCTGCTTATAAAGCAATTCCTGCGCTTTTCGGCTACCCTTTCGGCAATCGTTTATCAGGTCTTCGGTGGTATGTTTATGTTTCAGAAGCAGCATTTATTCTTAAGATGATAACCGGGGCTAATTGGTTGCAAGCATATTTAACTTTTTTTAACTTTTTATAAATATACTTTTAACTGCGGTTCGGGCTATGTTTTTATCTTTAGCTATTATGAAAAAACTCGCCTCCTTATTGCTACTTACATTTATCGCACTTTGCAGTAACGCACAAGAACATAAAGCAATTTTATTAAAGCCCGACCGTGTTTTCGACGGCCAGCAAATGCATAACGGCTGGTGGGTATTGGTGACCGATAACCGCATAGAGGCCGTTGGAGAAGCGGCCAGCATTAACGTACCGGCATCGGCACAGATAATAGATTTAAAAGGCGCTACCTTACTCCCTGGCTTTATCGAAGGCCATTCGCACATGTTCCTTCACCCTTATAATGAAACAAGCTGGGATAATCAGGTATTAACCGAGAGCCGGGCCGAGCGTACTGCAAGGGCGGTTAACCATGCCCGCGAAACGCTGATGGCCGGATTTACCTCAGCTCGTGATTTGGGTACAGAAGGTGCTGGCTATGATGATGTGGGCTTGAAAGCAGCCATTAACAAAGGCGTCATACCCGGCCCGAGACTATTGGTTGCCACACGCGCTATTGTTGCTACCGGAAGCTACGGCCCCAAAAGCACTGTAACAGAAGCTATTTTACCCAAAGGTGCCGAAGAAGCTGACGGCGTTGATGGGTTGACCCGGGTAATTCGTTCGCAAATTGGTTATGGTGCCGATGTAATTAAATTATATGCCGATTACCGTTGGGGACTTAATGGAACCGCAGCACCAACCTTTACCGCCGACGAATTAAAACTGGCTGTGCAAGTAGCAAGCAGTAGCGGTCGGATGGTGGTTGTACACTCGGCCACTGACGAAGGCATGCGACGTGCCATTGCTGCTGGTGTTAAAACTATAGAGCATGGCGACGGCGGCAACGCCGAAATATTTAAACTGATGAAAGAAAAAGGCATTGCATTATGCCCAACGCTGTCGGCTACCGAAGCCATAAGCGGTTACCGGGGCTGGAAAAAAGGTGTAGATGACGAACCAGAGGGTGTGAAAAATAAGCACGCCATGTTTGCCGAAGCCCTAAAATCGGGCGTAACAATTTGCATGGGTGGTGATGTAGGGGTTTTTCCTCATGGTGACAATGCCCGCGAGATGATTTTAATGGCCGAATATGGAATGAAGCCCATAGACGTTTTAAAATCAGCCACTTCCGTGAATGCGACAGTATTTGGACTAAAAAATTTAGGACAAATTAAAAACGGATATCTGGCGGATATTGTTGTAGTAGATGGCAATCCCGTTGATGATATCAAAACAGTTAAGCAAGTAAAGTTGGTGATGAAGGACGGGGTGATTTATAAGCAGTAACACACATGTAAAACCCAATTTGTCATTGCGAGCGATAGTGTGGCAATCTCGTCGCATGCATAACTTTGTAAGCGACGAGATTGCCACGTTGTTCCTCCTCGCAATGACAAACTTTATAAACTTAGCATAATGAACATCAACCTCTCTCCCTTCCCAGCACTCACAACTGAGCGCCTCGTATTACAAAAACTTAGTGCAGAAGATGCTAACGCAATACTAAGTCTCCGCTCTGACGATGTTGTAAACACTTACCTCGACAGAGCTCCTGCTACAAGCATACAGGACGCCCGAGACTTTATTCAAAAGATTGAAAGTACACTTCAAAATAAACAAGGAGTTTATTGGGTTATCAGCCTCAAAACAAATGATGACTTAATCGGCACTATTTGCTATTATAATTTTGATTTAGAAAATAGCACAGCCGAAATCGGATATGAACTATTACCCCAATACCACGGAAAAGGATTAATGCAGGAAGCTATTGAAAAAGTACTTACCCATGGATTTGAGGTGATGCAGTTAAATTCAATAACAGCCTTTCCTCGTATGGATAATGAAAGCTCGATAAAGCTTTTAAAGCGTAATGGATTTGAATTGGGTGAATTGGTGGAAGATAATTATGCGATGTATGTTTTGCGGTGGGCAACTGGATAGTTCCACCACGTCATCCCGAACTTGTTTCGGGAACCCACAGGACAGGTAGCAGACCTCAAATATCTTAGACTTGGCATGTGGGGTGCTGAAACAAGTTCAGCATGACGAAATTGCCAGTAAGTCTCGATTCCGACTCTTGATTCTCGACTCGCTTTAAAAACTACTTCTTCAACCTATAATACTTATAGATCTTCACCGCCGACATAATTACCATCGAGAAGGCGATAATTCCCAGCACACCAAAAATCCAGTTAAGGGCACTTTTCAACACTACTAAAAAGACTATAGCGAAGAGAAAAATAGTTGCTAACTCGTTCCAGATGCGGAGTTGGGTTGATGTCCAGGTGTAAATACCCTGGCGCATCTGTTTCATTTTGTGGATGCAGATAAAATGGTAGGCTACTAAACCTAGCACGAAGGTAAGCTTCACATGCATCCAGGGCTGCTTCAACCATTCAGGTTGGATAAACAGCATGCTAATACCTGCAATGAGGGTAAGCAACATAGCCGGTGTGGTAATAATGTTCATGAGCTTACGCTCCATTATCTCAAACTGGTCCGACAGTACTTTACGCTCCGCCTCTACCCTTTCCTGAGCTTCGGTATGGTAAATAAAAAGCCGCACAACATAAAATAGCCCAGCCATCCAGCTGACTACAAATATGATGTGTATGGATTTTAAGTAGAGATACATACCCCCTAACCCCCTAAAGGGGGAATTATTAAATTAGTTTATAATGAAACCTCCTGTTTCCCCTTTAGGGGGTTAGGGGGCTTTTAATATCTATATTCCTTTATCACCTCCACCGCATACTTCACGTTATCAAACGGAATATCGGGCATAATGCCGTGGCCGAGGTTGAAGATGAAACCGTTTTGGCCACGCATGCGTTCGAATAAACGGTGGATACGTTCTTTGATCACCTTTTTATCGGCATATAAAATATGTGGATCGAGGTTACCTTGTACGGCTATGCTTTTTGGTAAACGGTTCTTAATATCTAACAAGTCAACATTCCAATCGATAGAAATTACATCCGGTTTTGCCTCAGCCATTAGCGGTGCAAAAACCGAGCTGCCTTTGCAGAAAGAAATAACCGGGATATCCTTACGGTTAAGGTTAGCAATAATTTCCTGAATGTAACGGTGTGAGAACTCCTTGTAATCGTCCCATGCCAATGCTTGTGCCCAGCTATCAAAAATCTGAACAGCGTTAACGCCGGCTTCAATTTGCAGGTTTAGATAAGCAGCAGTAACCTTTGCTATTTTAGCTAACAACTGATGAGCCATTTCGGGCTCGTTGTGTAGTATAAGCTTGGTTAACTTAAAATCTTTTGAAGATCCGCCTTCAACCAAATAGCTCATTACCGTAAACGGTGCACCTGCAAAACCGATCAATGGAATTTTGCCATTTAAGCGTTGTTGAATTACTTTAATAGCATCGGCAACGTATTGCAGTTTATCCAATACATCGGTGCTTAGGTTATCAACATCTGCCTGGGTACGCACCGGATTGGCAAATTTAGGACCTACGCCTTGCGAAAAGCTCAGGTCTCCGCCCATGGCTTCGCCTGTTACTAAAATATCTGAGAATAAAATCGCAGCATCAATATCCAGTAAATCAACCGGCAGCATGGTTACGTCTGCGGCTAACTCTGGCGTTTTGCACATTTCCAGAAACGAATATTTGTTTTTAATTTCCCAATACTCTGGCATAAAACGGCCAGCCTGGCGCATCATCCATACTGGTGGGCGTTCTGTTGTTTCCGAAAATGCTGCTTTAATAAATAATGAATCTTTCATATAATACAAGGGGAGGCTCACGCCTTGCCTTTATTTAGTTTTGTGTTGTCTTATTTCTGTGTGAAGGCGTTCTATCACGGCTTTCATTTTAGCCGTAATTTTATCGTGGTGCTTTTGGGCTAAACCCAAATAGGCCTCTGCCTTATCATAATTGTGCTGCCTGATGCTAATATTGGCCACATGCGCCAACGCTGCAACGTGATCGTTTACAGAACGAAGCGGATATTGCGCTGCAATTTCATAATGTTTTTCGGCCGCGTCAAAATCATGCCTTTGCAGGCTGATGCCGCCCATCATAAACTCATAAAAACCACGACGCTTTTTATTAAGCCAATTTGGATTTTTGACGCTCAGCAGCAGCTCTTCGGCCTTGTCATAATCTTTATTATGAAAGCTTTTTGCCGCAACCACAATTGGGCCTTCTTTAAAATATCCCCATATCAGCAATAAACAAAACATTAGGGCTACACCCGCAAGTTCGTAAACGCGCTGCTGGGTAAAAAACACCAGCATTAAGAAAAATATGCCGGCAATAATTAGTCGTGCCTTGTTTGTTAACATTAATGCTGGTTATCTGTAAACTTATAGCCTACCCCTCTTATTGAGTGGAAATAAACAGGGTTTTTAGGATCTGGCTCGAAGTATTTACGGAAAGTAAGTATAAAGTTATCTATCGTACGTGTTGATGGATAAACGTCATAGTTCCAAACGGTTTCCAAAATCTGCTCGCGCGATACGGCTTCATTACGACGCTCTATCAACAACTTCAACAGCATGGTTTCCTTTTTAGTTAAAGCCGTGATGGATTCATCCTCATTAACTAACTCAAAAGAGTTGAAATGAATGGTTTTATCACCAATCTTGTAGCTATTAAACTCTTTCAAATCGTCGCCTTTAAGGCTGCGCTTCACCAGGTTATTAACACGCAGAATTAACTCTTCCAGGTTAAAAGGTTTGGTCAGATAGTCATCTGCACCCTTCTTCAAGCCTGCAATTTTGTCCTCATTGGTATTCTTTGCCGTAAGGAACATAATCGGCACTTCAGAGTTTTCGAGCCTGATGGTTTCGGCTACAACAAAGCCATCCACTTCAGGCATCATTACGTCTAAAATAATGAGGTTAAAGCGTTCTTCTTTGAATACTTGCAGCGCTTTTTTACCATTGTTAGCAGTAGATACTTTGTACCCTTCTAACTCAAGGTTTAGTTTGATGGCTTCCAATAAATGCTCTTCATCTTCGGCCAGTAGAATTCTTTTCTTTGACATATTTAATTTAGGTTAACCAAAAACAACTTCAAAAACGCTACCCGCAGGTTTGTTATCCTTAACGTTTATAGTAGCCTGATGTTTATCCAATACTTGTTTTACAATATATAATCCTAAACCCGTACCCTTTGTATTGCGGGTCTCTTCACTGCCTACACGGTAAAACCTATCGAAAATACGGCTTTTTTCTTCATCTGCTATACCAATTCCCTGATCTGCCACCATCAGGTAAACCTGGTTCTCTTTACGGAAGAGGCGTACATTAACCTCAGAACAAGGCTGAGAGTATTTTATGGCATTCTCGATGAGGTTTGTTACTACAGAAGTTAATGCAAATTTATCGCCGGTTACCTCTAGTTTGGGTTCTATCTCGGCATTGATTAGTTGCTGGGTAAAGTCGCATTTATTAATCTGCAGGCGGTTAACAATACTATCAACCAACACAGAAATATTGAACTTTTCTTTCGGGAAAGTGTACGAGCGGTTCTCAATCTTCGAAGCCAGTAGCATATTCTCCACCATATCATTCAAACGATCTACATCAAGCAAACACTTACCGGTGAAGTCTATGATCTGCGAATGATCGAGTTTACGCTTTTGGATAGTTTCCAGATATAGTTTAATAGAAGCCAGAGGCGATTTAAGTTCGTGCGTTACCGAAAGCAAAAAGTTTTTCTTTTGCTCATGCAGGCGGCGCTCTTTATTGATAGAAGCGTGAAGGTTATAGGCACCTATCACGAAAACCGCAATAAACACAGCACCTTCGCTAAGAATCATCCCAAACCTGCCGGGCTGTAAACGAACCAGCATATATCCCCACCAAAACAACTCGGCTATGGCGTAGATAATTAATGCGTAAAAAATCACAAATGGCCTTTTCATGGCTTACTTATCTTTAAATACAATATCTAAACTATCAAAAATAGCACGTTTTGTTCTTTCCAGATCTGTTTTTGTATGAGCCGATGAAATAAATCCAACCTCATAGCCCGATGGACCTAGATAAATGCCCCTGTTTAATAGTTCGCGGTGCATTTTTTTGAATTTTTCCATACTGGTTGGGTCAATCTCTTCGGCGGTGCGAATAGCAGTTTGCGTGGTAAATGCAAACCAGAAAATAGACCCGATGTGGAATACTTTAAATTTATAATTACGAGCAGTAGCAAAACGCTGGATAGATTCTGCAAACTCTTCCGTCTTATTATTCAGATCGCGGTAAAAACCCATGCGCAACAATTCGCTTAGTTGAGCGATCCCTGCCGACATAGCTACCGGGTTACCCGATAACGTACCCGCCTGATAAACGCTACCTACAGGTGAAATATGGTCCATAATTTCGGCAGATGAACCATAGGCTCCCACCGGCAAACCACCACCGATAATTTTACCATAAGTAATAATATCAGGCTTGATCTGATAGTAACCCGCAGCACCTTCAAAACCCAAACGAAAGCCAGAAATCACCTCGTCGAAAATTAGCAAAGTGCCGTTCTCGGTACAAATCTCACGCAGAAACTGCAGATATTCCTTCTCTTGCAGCAACAAGCCGTTGTTAGCAGGTACAGGCTCGATGATCACAGCTGCGATCTGATCTTTAAAATCGGCAAATGCCGTTTTTAATGCTTCGCGATCGTTTAATGATACTACAATGGTTTCGTCGGCAAATGCTTTGGGGATACCCGCCGATGAGGTTTCGCCAAAGGTAACCAGTCCGCTGCCTGCTTTAACTAGTAATGAATCTGAGTGACCATGGTAGCAACCTTCAAACTTCAGGATCTTATCGCGTTTGGTAACACCGCGGGCTAAACGGATGGCCGACATAACAGCCTCCGTACCCGAGCTTACAAAACGTATTTTTTGGATAAACTTGTTGTTCTTCAGAATCAGTTCGGCCAGTTCGTTTTCCAATGCTGTCGGAGCACCAAACGACATACCGTTTTGCAAAGTTTCAACTACTTTTTCGCGAACCTTGGCATTATTGTGGCCAAGGATCAGTGGTCCCCAAGAGCAGCAGTAATCGATAAACTGATTACCATCTGCATCCCATAAATGGGCGCCATCACCTTTTTCAATAAATAATGGTGTACCGTATACAGACTTAAATGCACGCACCGGAGAGTTTACCCCACCCGGGAAATACGTTTTAGCCTTCTCATACAATTCAGCAGATTTTTCGCGGGTAATATCCGCCTTGCCTGTGGTATTCACAGGCTCATCACCCTCGTTACCCGAAAATATTTTTTTAAACGAATCGAACATTTTTGTTTCAGTTGTCGGTTATCGGTTGTCGGTTGTCAGTATCTTGCTTGACGCAAATCACCTGATAACAGGCAATCGAAAACTCTTATTTATTAAGTTTTCGGTTGTTAATTTTCGGCAACCCGCTTAGTGCAGGCAACTGATAACTGACAACCGGCAACTCATTTATAGCCATTTATTTAATAGTACTTCTTTTGCGTGGTAGGTTAATATCGATGTAGCGCCGGCACGTTTAAAGCTTGTTAAAACTTCGGTAATAGCGCGTTGCTCATTTAACCAGCCGTTTTGTATTGCTGCCTTTACCATGGCATATTCACCGCTAACATTATACGCGGCAATTGGCAGTTCAGTACTATCCTTTAATAATTTAATTACATCGAGGTATGGCAAACCTGGCTTTACCATTAAAAAGTCAGCACCTTCCGCTTCGTCCAAACGGGCTTCAATTAAAGCTTCGCGCTGGTTCGCAGGATTCATCTGATAGCTTTTTTTATCACCAAATTTTGGCGCAGAACCTAACGCATCTCTAAACGGACCGTAAAATGCGCTGGCGTATTTGGCGGTGTATGACATGATAGAAACATTAGTGAAACCCTCTTTATCTAAAGCCTCGCGAATATAACCTACGCGGCCATCCATCATATCCGATGGTGCAATAATGTCGGCTCCTGCGCGTGCATGTGCTATAGCCATTTTGGCTAACACTTCCAAGGTTTCGTCGTTCAGGATCTCGCCGTTCTCAACAATACCATCGTGGCCGTCGCTACTGTAGGGATCCATAGCCACGTCGGTTACCACGCAAGCCTCCGGAAAATGCTTCTTAACCTCGCTAATAGCGCGAAGGTATAAGCTGTTTTCGCGGTGACTTTCAGTTGCGTATTTATCTTTCAACGCTTCATCAATATTTGGGAACAAATCAAAAGCCTTTAAACCTAAGTTCATACAGCTTTCAACTTCGCGTAGCAGGTTATCTACCGAATACCGGAAAATGCCCGGCATCGACGACACTTCTGTTTTTTGATTATTTCCTTCCACAATAAACAGTGGGAAAATCAGGTTAGTTGCACTAACATGGGTTTCCTGCACCATCTGACGAATTACTTCACTTTTCCTGTTCCTTCTTGGTCTTTGTAACATAATATTTAGTTCGTAGTTGATAGTTCATAGCCGAACCCAACTTCTTTATTATATATATTGACTTTGCTAATGTCTATGAACTATGATCCATAATCTATCAACTTTAAAGTCCAAATACAGCCTCTGCCAACCCAATTTCGTCGGGAGAGAAAGGCAATGTATATTTTATATTCATACCATCCAGCGTACGGCCGGTTGATTTACCAATTGCTACAATTTGCTGATGATTATCCAGCAGATGGTGTTCGAAATAATTCTCAACGTTTGATGGGCTGGTGAATACCAACACATCTGCGGATGAAGCAGGCGCTGTTTCGTCTAACACCGTTTCGTAAACCGGCAAGTCGATAATTTTGGTATCTGCTGATAATCCCTGGTGAATACTCCTCATCGGATTTTCTGCTCCCGGGAATAACACGGTAGTTCCATTAGCCAACTTGGCAAATTCGCGTGCTACCTCGGCAGTGTCGGTACTTTGACCAACGTAAGCAGGGAAATAGCCATTTTTACGCAGCATATCTTCAGAACCGCTACCCATTACACCAAATTTCACAGGATGAGGGAATTGGGGCTCTAATTGAAAGAAGTATTCCACGGCATTTTTGCTGGTAAAAAACACCCACTCCACGCTACGCAAAATATAAGAATCGAACCTGTTGATTACCGGAACGGTGCGGATCAACGACCATGCTTCGATCTGGATACCGTGTTTCTCCAATGCTCTGCGGAAATAGCTATGCGCGCCCAGCTCGCGAGAGATAAATACTTTTGAAGGAAATTTACGGTCTTTACTAAAACGGGCAACTATTTTCTCGGGTAAGCCTTCCAGCTCATTGGTTTGTATAAACAGGCGGTCCGGGAATCCTTCACCATCATCTGCTTTAGAGGTAAACACCTGGAAACTACCTTCGTGTTTACGGCAGTAGCATCCCAACGGCAAATGGCAGCCTCCGCCAAAAAGGTTTAGCACTTTACGCTCAACAGCCAATTGCTCGGCAACATCGGGGCGGTTAATGGCTTGCAAACGTTCAAACAATTCATGATCGTTCTCCCGGATCTGTATGGCCATAACCCCTTGTGCTGGTGCGGGTATCAGTTCAGTTGGCGGCAATTCTTCAATCATAAACTCGCTCAGGTCTAAACCTAAACGGGCTACGCCGGCTTTGGCCAGCATAATAGCATCGTAACTTTCGTCGCGCAATTTTTGGATGCGTGTATTTACGTTACCACGCAAGTCATCAACTTCCAGATCGGGGCGCACGGCCAATAACTGGGCACGACGACGATTGGACGACGTACCTACCCTGCCACCAAACTTTACAGAAAGCTTTTGATGAACATCTACACAATCCTTTAGGATCAGTAATAATTCAGATGGATCTTCTCTTTCCGAAACTGCGGCAATAATTAATCCGGGAGGGTTTTCGGTAGGCAAATCTTTATGCGAATGCACCGCAATATCAACTTTGCCTGCCAACAATTCTTCTTCTATCTCTTTGGTAAAAAACCCCTTACCTTCCAGCTTATCGAAGCTTAGGTTCAGGATACGATCGCCCTGGGTTTTAATAATTTTAAGTTCGGCTGTTATACCGATGCTGGCGAGTTCACTTTTAACAAAATTGGCTTGCCATAAAGCCAGGTCGCTTCCGCGAGTTCCAATAACTAATTTCCTTTCCAAAGAGTGCATTTGTTTGAACTACAAATTTAATTTTTATAAGGATGTACTCGCAATTTTTATTGCAATGTGAAGATTAGCTGACTGTGTGCGTATTACACATAGCTATTTAAAGCTATTTTGTTGAAAATAAGGATTTTCGGCGGAAGTTTTGTTGCGTGATCGAGTTATTTAACCAAGCAAAGCTAACAGCAAGACGTATCATTTGGAGGCGCGGAGCACCCAAGACCGACGATTTCGAATCCCAACAATGAGAATCCAGAGAGTAAAAGGAAAGCTTAGTTATTGTTGATCAATATTTCTTTGGCCATTACCATGGGTACACTGATGTACTTTTTCTCCATGTAATTGATCACCTTTTCGAGGATATCGCGCGATTGCTGATCGAGGCCCTGTACTTCGTCTGCAAAAACAGTATTTAAAGCATTATGACGGATTTCTTTAATCTTCTCAGGAACCTGGCGCATAGCCACTTCAATGCGACGTTGTTTTAGTTGCGGTAAAAAGTCGTTGATGTTTTCTTCTATAATGCGCTCAGCATGTACCAGCTCCTGATAGCGCTCCTGCATATTCTTTTTAGCAATCTCGTTTAAAGAATGTACTTCGATAAAGTTAACAGGGAAATTTACCAACACTTCCGGATCAGTATCATTAGGGATAGCCAAATCTACAATGGTTTTTTTATCGGCTTCGCCATTCAGTAACGACGAGTAAATCTCTGTAGTGATAATTGGCTGAGTAGCACCAGTGCAAGTGATAATAATATCGAAACCTTTTTTGTAGCTTTTTAAAGCCTCCAGATCATAAGCCTCACCTCTTAAATCCGCAGCCAACTCTTGAGCACTTGATAATGTACGGTTGAAAACTGAAAAATTAGTGTACTTATGTTTTTGCAGGTATTTAGAAATATTGCGATTGGTTTCGCCTGCTCCGATAATTAAGATACGGGCATTAGGAGAAAACTTGAGGTCTTTAAGCTTGCGATAAGCTAGTGATACAACCGAAATAGGATTTTTAGAAATATTGGTATGGGTATAAACTTCTTTAGCGGCTTTAACCACACAGCCCATTACCATACGCAGGTAATCGTCTGTTAAGCCTGCTGCACGGCAGCTTTCGTAAGCTTTACGTAATTGGGCTAAAATTTCTTTTTCGCCAACAATTAAGCTTTCTAAAGAACATGAGGTGCGTAACAAGTGGTTAAGTGCTTCCTGGTCTTCGTAAATGTTTGCAGCATCTAAGAAAGTTTCGGTATAACCAGGGCAAAGGCCCATATCTAAAGCGTGGAAAAATTTACGGGTGAAGTCGCGGTCGATAACTTGCGGAGTAGCCATTACAAAGGCAACACGGTTACAGGTAGACAAGTAAAATATCTCTGGAATATCGAATTGTTCTTTTACCTGCTTAAGCTTAGGGGTCAAATCTTCCTGACAAATAACCAGTTTACCCAGCTCCTTCAGTTCGATCTGCTTATGCGTAAATGCTATAACCTTTAAATACTTCAATGCCATTATAAATTCGACTCAACAAAATTACATTCTATATATCCGTCCTGTGTCAATGCTTTGTAAAAGGAAGGTTATATAGAACGATTATAAATTAGGTTTAAACCTTATTAAAACTGTACCTTAAGCTGTTTACGTAAATAAACCAAGCCAGCAAATATGCAAATCTTTAGAAATATTAGCCTTGTAATTATTGTCATTTTTTACACAATTGCCGGCATTAACCATTTTTGGCATCCAAGGGGATATATCAAGATCATTCCTTCTTATATTCCCTACCCTTCTGCAATGAACCTTATATCGGGCGCATGCGAATTGATATTCAGCGCGATGATGATCTTCCCAATAACTCGCCCCCTGGCCGGATGGCTTATTATTGCTATGCTGGCCGCATTTTTACCTGTACATATCAGCATGATTTATGACGCGCCATTGAAAGTTGGCAACCTCAGTGTAACACCTTTCATAGCCTGGGCAAGATTACTACTGCAACCGGCACTGATGTATTGGGCGTGGTGGAGTACGAGAGCTTGATTTGGAGAGCATCATTAGTAACCAGTCATTAAAAAGGTTCGGTTTATCAAAGAAAGCGACACGCTATTTTGTAACAATGCACCCTTGAGTGCGTTTATTGAGTAACAACATCAAATGATCAGAAACGAAACTCATACTATACCGGGCTCTAAAGGCCGTTTAATGCTGGCCGACCTTACTTATAACGATGCCGATCCCAATGCCCCGCTTATTATTTTCTCACACGGTTTTAAGGGCTTTAAAGATTGGGGAACGCACCACCTGGTAGCAAATTATTTTGCGGAGCATGGATACCGTGTACTCAAATTTAACTTTTCTCATAACGGAACTACGCCAGATACACCGTTTGAATTTAGCGACCTGATCGCTTTCAGTGAGAATACGTTCTCTATCGAATTAGACGACCTGAAATATGTGATAGATTTTGCAGCCGGAGGTGCTGCGATGCCAGTTGCCGAAAAGGTGATCTTACTAGGCCATAGCATGGGTGGTGGCATTAGCATTGTTAAAGCTGCTGAAGATCCTCGCGTTAGCGCCTTAATTACGATGGCATCGGTAGCCAGCTTCCGCAATTTATGGCCCAAGCAACTGGAAGCGCAGTGGAAAATTATGGGCATGTTTTATTTCCCTAATGCGCGCACCGGACAGCAAATGCCTGTAAAAGCTACATTGCTTGATGACATCGACAAACATTCTGCGCGCTTAAACGTTTTGGCACAGGCAGCAAACGTAACCCAGCCCTGGCTAATTGCTCATGGAACTGCGGATACCACGGTGGCTGTAAGCCACGCCCACGATCTGAAAAGCATGCAGCCTAACGCCGAACTGTTAATTATACCCAATGCCGACCATACATTTGATGCCTCGCATCCGTATTTTAAAGATTCGTTACCAGCAGCATTGCATCAACTCTGCAAAAGGGCTGTAACATTTTTAATAGAAAATGGACTAAAGGAGAGTTAATACTATTAACCCCTGTAAAGAGGGATTAACGGTGTGTTGTACATAGCGCAGATGACCCACCCCTACCACAACTCAGGCCTTCGCGCCCCCTCCGAGGAGGGGAAATGAACTAATAATAAATTAAGCATCAATGCCAATCAATTTAAAAGGCTCCCGCAAGGAAGGAGCAAAATATATTAACCCGATACCAACAGATGAAGCCGGCTTCGACAAAATGCCCGCCATTTTGTGGGAGTATATTAAAAATAAAGCCGAAACTACACCTAAGAAAAAACTAGGTCCATTCAAAACCAATCCTGATATTTTTAATACTCCACCAGAAAGTGGACTACGTATTACCTGGATAGGCCACTCGAGCATATTGATTGAAATTGATGGTAAACGTATTTTAACTGACCCTGTGTGGAGCCAACGCGTATCTTTTTCCCAGCGTTTTGGCCCGAAACGCTTTTTCGACGCCCCGATTGCACTTAAAGACCTGCCCGAACTGGATGCTATCATTGTATCGCACGACCATTATGATCATTTTGATGAGGCTACCATTAAGCAGTTAGCAGGTCTGCAGACTCCATTTTACTGCTCGTTAGGTGTAGGCCAATACCTCGAAAAATGGGGCGTCGCTAAAAATCGCATTAACGAAATGGACTGGGGAGATACCGCCAAAGTGGGTGATGACCTAACTATCACAACCACTCCGGCGCGCCATTTTTCGGGGCGTGGAATTACCAATCGAAATGAAACGTTATGGTCGTCGTTTGTAATAAAAGGCAACAAGCATAATATATTTTTTGGAGCCGACTCAGGTTGGTTTGAAGGGTTTAATGACATTGGCGAAGCTTACGGCCCATTCGACCTTACCATGCTTGAAATTGGCGCTTATGGCGACAACTGGCCGGATATACACATGGGACCTGACCATGCCTCAAACGCACACATCGCCCTAAAAGGTGGCTTGATGATGCCGATACACTGGGGAACGTTTAACCTCGCACTCCATGCCTGGTACGAGCCTATTGAACGCTTGCAGCAATTAGCCAAAGAAAAACAGATCCGACTATTTGTTCCCGAACCCGGGCAACCAACCCAGGTTGTTAACGAGTTGCCTTTTATATCGGGCTGGTGGAGGAAATATAGGTAGGTTGTTTGTTTATAGAATTACTGGGTTATTAAGTTATTAACATGCTCACTTCAATAACTTAATAACCCTATAACCTAATAACTATTTCGCTACAACAAGTCCTTAATGTGCTTGTAGTTTGCTTTTACTGTACTTAGCACTTCATCCATTTGGCCGTTAAGAATCAGCTTCGACATAGATAGTGCCATACCTTTTACCTGCTCGAACTCTATTTTTGGTGGCATAGCCAAGGCGTTAGGGTCGGTCATCACGTTAAGCAATACAGGGCCGTTAAACATCAATGCTTCGCGTAAAGCCTGCTCCACCATTTCGGGATCATTAACCGTAACACCTTTTATACCCATTGCTTGCGCCACCAAGGCAAAATCGGGGTTGTGCATATCGGTTTGGTAGTCGGGTAAACCTGCTACTTCCATCTCCAGTTTTACCATTCCTAACGAGCGATTGTTAAATACCACAATTTTAACAGGCAATTGATATTGTGAAATAGTCGCCAGGTCGCCCAGTAACATCGAAATGCCACCGTCTCCACACATGGCAATCACTTGCCTGTCGGGGCAGGTTAGCGCTGCGCCGATGGCCTGCGGCATGGCATTAGCCATCGAACCGTGATTAAAGGAGCCGATCATGGTGCGTTTACCGGTTGCATGGATATAACGCGCTCCCCAAACGCAGCACATACCGGTGTCTACCGTAAATATGGCCTCGTTGGTGGCCAATTTGTTTAAGGTGGCAGCCACATATTCCGGGTGAATTTTATCTTTTGTGCCCTTATCATCTACATAAGTCTGCAGGTTATCTTTTACCTTATCGTAAAATTTAAGCTGAGTTTGCAAAAAGCTATCATCAGTCTTTTGTTCTATCAATGGTAATAACGCCTTCAGGGTATCTTCCGTGGTTCCGCATAAACCCATATCTACTTTGGCTCTACGGCCAATACGCTCGGGTTTAATATCAACTTGCACAATTTTAATATCGGTTGGTATAAACTGCGTGTAAGGAAAATCTGTGCCTAGCAGAATTAACAAATCCGACTCGTGCATGCTGTGGAAAGCTGATGGAAGCCCTAACAAGCCGGTCATCCCCACTTCATTAGGGTTATCGTACTGAATACCCATTTTCCCCCGGAAAGAGTAGCCCACCGGAGCGTTAAGTTTCTTCGATAACGCTACAACCTCGTCATGAGCTTTTGCTGCACCTATTCCGCAGAAAATAGTGATCTTCTCGTGCGAGTTCAACAAAGCTGCGAGCTCTCGCAATTCGCCGTCAGCCGGGCGGATTACCGGAGCTGTTACATAATTGATAACCGATGTAGTAATCTTTTCGGCATCCATTTTAGTTAGATCGCCGGGCAAGCCCAAAACGGCAACACCCTTTTTCCCTAAAGCCTGTTGAATGCCAGCTTGTAACATGCGCGGCATTTGCATGGGTGTAGTAGCAATCTGGTTATAGTGACTGCAATCGTCGAAAAGCTTAATGGTGTTGGTTTCCTGAAAGAATTCTGAGCCGAACTCGTTGGTAGCACAGGTAGACGCTATAGCAATAACGGGAGTGCCCGACCGATGAGCGTCATACAATCCATTGATCAAATGCACGTGACCGGGACCGCTGCTGCCTGCACAGCAGGCCAAACCGCTAAGTTCAGATTCGGCAGCGGCAGCGTAAGCACCCGCCTCCTCGTGGCGTACATGTATCCATTGTATTTTGCCATCGGTACGACGAACAGCGTCATTAACCTCGTTTAAACTATCGCCGGTTACGGCATAAATTCTTTTAATGCCTGCCGAAATCAGCATTTCTACCAGTTGTTCTGCTACGTTTTGAGCCATGTCTTTTAGATGATGTTGTTTCCCTAAGATAACTTAGAAAACATGGCGGAGTTTTTTATATTTGGTAAACCTTCATCTTTATTACAAATGCCTGAAGATATAACCTCTGTAAAGCTCAAATTCTCTTGCCAGGAAAACTGGGATGTAATGCAACCTGTAGAAGGCGGCCACTTTTGCAACAAGTGTAACAAGCCAGTCTATGATTTTACCAATGCCAAAGCAGATGATTTCAGAAAAATTATGGCCGAATTTCCTGGCACATGTGGCCTATATAAAAGCACCCAGGCATTATCAGCACCACCAAGATTATCATTTTGGAACAAATGGCTTTCGGCAGCCGTGTTATTATTAGGATTTAACGTTACCGGATGCCATAAAGAAAATAAACCTCAGCCAGGTGTGTTTAAACAAAGTGCAAAATCTAAAAATCAAGATCTGATTATGGGTAAGGCAATGTTCGAGGACTCCACTGCCCAACCTCCTCATGTCGATCAGGTCAGATTCCCTCCGCCAAGTTTAAAGAAGAATCTTAAATAGCCGCTCAACCCAATAATTTTTACTCTATGCCCGAAGATATAACCTCCGTAAAGCTCAAATTCTCTTGCCAGGAAAACTGGAATGCTATGCAACCTGTAGAAGGCGGCAGGAATTGCGATACATGCCAAAAGAAAGTTTATGATTTCACCAATAGTAAGGCCGATGAATTCAGGAGAATTCTGGCTGAGAATAATAACAACGTCTGCGGAAGGTTTACAGTCAATCAAACCGTCTATAAACAACAGTTATTTCCTTTCTGGAAGAAGTGGGTTTCGGCAGCGATGGTATTAATTGGATTTAGCTTTTGGGGCGAAAGGTCGGTCGCGCAGGGTGTTAAACAAGGCAAACAAAAGATCGTATTTCCACCACCGGTTGTAACTGGGGATGTCGAAGTTCGACCTGTAAAAAAAATCAAACAACCATCTTCATCAACTGTAGGCCAATCGGAATATTTAACAGGAATAGTTGGAGAACCACAGCCCGAATTTGTGGGAGGCGACGCTGCGTTATCCAAATTTCTTACCAAAAATATCAGGTATATAAAAGGTACTCCCAACGGAAGGGTAATAGCATCTTTTGTGATCAGCCCGAGTGGAATACTCACCGATATTAAAATAATTAGATCGCTAACGCCCGCTGCTGACAACGAAGTAATTCGGGTATTAAAATTATCTCCCAAATGGACTGCGGGAAAATTTAATGGAAAATCAGTAGCCGCGCAATATTATTTACCAGTAAGCTTTTCAGAAAAATAGGACTAAATAGCCGGTTCAACCCAATTACCATCTTCCTGTATAATACCGATCAATTCATCAACGGCAATGGCGGTATTAACATTCTTTTTCACTACTTCTTTACCGCGATACAAAGTAATTTTACCCGGACCAGCGCCTACATATCCATAATCTGCATCAGCCATTTCGCCGGGGCCGTTTACAATGCAGCCCATAATACCAATTTTTAAGCCTTTAAGATGGCTGGTTCGGCTACGAATCAACTGGGTGGTTTCCTGCAGATCGAACAACGTACGGCCGCAACTTGGACAAGAGATATATTCGGTTTTCGAGATCCGCGAACGAGTGGCTTGCAGAATCCCGAAAGCGGTAGAAGTGATAACATTAGTTGGCAACTGCGGCGCATCTATCCAGATACCATCGCCGAAACCATCAACCAGTAAAGCGCCCATGTCGGTAGCGGCGTAGAGTTGAAGAAGAGTTGTAAATTCAGCCTCACCCAAACCCTCTCCGGAGGAGAGGGCTTTAGAAGCTTGATCTCGATTCTTGATTCCCGATTCTTGATTCTCTTCAAAAACGTAGCTTCTCTTCACTATCACTGGTACATCCAAGCCAAACTCTTCCATTTTGAAGAAAAAGGCTCTTTGATCAGCCATGCCATGCAGTTCGGTGGTTTCGAGTACAAATACCAATTTTTTATCTAATGGAATTTGTCCGAATAGGTCAGTATCCAAATCTGCATTGGTGATGCGTACCAGGTTTAAGGTCGAGGTACGATCATCGGCATCAACATATTCCTGTAGGTTAAACAGCGGGTGCGCGTTGGTTTTATTTGTCAGCGTTTTCCAGGTGTTGTAGTTATATAGCTGTTTTAAGTTGCCGGGAAAAGCAAACGAAGGTAACTGATCGCCCATGTAAGCAAAATCAACCGACTGATCGGCCATATTGTATTTATCCAATATAGGCGAATACAAGTAACCGGCTGCATTTAATACTGCCGGATCTTTCAGGTTTTCTTTAGAAAGATCAACTACCACGCGTGGCACCATGTGGCCGCCGATAAAAGCATTGGCTTCGTAGGTTTCGCGTTTCTTGTATTCGTAGGGATTGTGATCGGTTGCGAGTTGCGAGGTCTGAGTTACGAGGCCTGAGTCCGAGAACCTGGTTGTTGAGGTTTGACCGCCGACTTCCGACTTCTGAGCTCTTTTGCTATATCTCTCTACCAACGCAATAGCTACAGGCGCTTCAGCTTCAGGCTCCTCGGTTAAGGATACCCGAACAGTGTCACCCAGGCCGTCTTCCAATAAAGTACCGATACCTACGGCAGATTTAATACGGCCATCTTCGCCGTCGCCGGCTTCGGTTACGCCTAGGTGCAGCGGGTAGTTCATATTTTCGGCAACCATGGTTTGCACCAACAGGCGGTAGGCTTGCACCATTACCTGCGGATTGCTCGATTTCATCGAGATCACCAGATTATAATAGTTCAGCGCCTCGCACATGCGGATAAACTCCATCGCCGACTCTACCATCCCTTGAGGGGTATCGCCATAACGGCTCATAATACGGTCGCTTAACGAACCGTGATTGGTACCGATACGCATAGCGGTACCGTACTCTTTACAGATGTTTACCAGCGGCGTAAATTTAGAGTTGATGCGCTCTAACTCGCCTTGATATTCGGCATCAGTATATTCTAAAATATCGAATTTCTTTTTGTCGGCGTAGTTGCCCGGGTTTACACGTACCTTTTCAACAATACGAGCAGCAACCTCAGCAGCATTGGGAGTAAAGTGAATATCAGCTACCAAAGGCGCTGTATAGCCACGTTTACGCAACTCGTTTTTGATATTGGCCAGGTTTTGTGCTTCCTTAATACTTGGTGCAGTAACACGGATGTATTCGCAACCTGCATCAATCATGCGGATTGATTGCTCTACCGTACCGAGGGTGTCCATCGTATCGGTAGTAGTCATGCTTTGGATACGGATAGGATTGTTCCCTCCCATTGGTATATCGCCAATGGTTACCTCGCGGGTAACAAAACGCGAATAATCTGTTAACGAGTTACAGTAACGGCCGGGTAATAATTTCAATGCTTCAGCATCCATAAACAAGCAATCAATTGAATAATGCAAAGATAAGGATTATAAACCTCTCCCCAACCCTCTCCAGAGGAGAGGGAGTCAAAAAGATATCATAAAGTAAAAAGCCCGATCGATTACATAGATTTTGTCATTCAGAGCGCCAGCGAAGAATCCTCTGCGTTTATTAAGTCATTATACCTATACAACGTTCACATCGCATGAAGAAGATTCTTCGCTGGCGCTCTGAATGACAAGATTTTATAAAACAAGAAAGTCCCGATTTTCATCGGGACTTTCTTGTTTAGTTTTTCTTTAATGATTCTTTCATCGGGTTGGTGCCGGATGAAGCACCTCTTACGCCTCCCTGGCTTTTAAACAGTTCGAACCTCGATGGAGTGTACTCACGTGGCCATGAGTTGTTGTTCTCATCAATGTCGGCCGTTTCGCGGTAAGGATCTATTTTGATAGATTTTACCTCTTTGTTTTTGGCGAATACCTTAGTAATATTCTTTTCGTTTTTACGCCAGATATAGGCAGAAATGCGTTCTACTTCTTTGGTACCGTCGGCATAAGTCCACTCTATAATCAGTGGCATTACACAGCCCCCTTTGTTGCTTAAGTCAAGCTCGTAGAAGTAATTCTTGTTTTCATAAAATTTCTTTTCCTGCGGACTTAGGGCGCTGTACATCGCCTCATAACTTTGTTTGCTTAACGGTGTTGCCGCAAAACGATCGTATTTACCGTAAAAGTCGCTAAGCGCAGTATCGGCTTCAACAGCAAACTTGATACCTTCTTCTTTATTACGTGTAGCACTGATGCTTTGCAGATTTTTATCAAATTGAGCCTGGTTGTAGCTGCGTTCCACCTCCGGGTTTTTAGTATCTAAACGGTAGTATTTAACGCTATCAAGTGAGATATCTACAGGATCAATTCCGTAGAACCAACCTCTCCAATACCAATCAAGGTCAACTGCCGAAGCATCTTCCATGGTGCGGAAAAAGTCGGTAGGTGTTGGGTGTTTAAATGCCCAGCGGTGCGCATAAGTTTTAAATGCGTAATCAAACAGCTGGCGACCCATTACCGTTTCGCGCAATATGTTTAATGCAGTAGCAGGTTTTGAGTACGCGTTAGGACCAAAACGAACAATGTTTTCTGAGTTAGTCATAATTGGCTCCAACTGATCTGCCGGTAATTTCATATAGTCAACGATCTTAGCTGCGGGGCCGCGTTGCGATGGGTATTTGTTATCCCACTCCTGCTCGGCCAAAAACTGGCAGAAAGTGTTCAAACCTTCATCCATCCAGGTCCACTGGCGCTCGTCTGAGTTGACAATCATCGGGAAAAAGTTGTGACCTACTTCGTGGATAATTACACCTGTCATAGCATATTTAACCGCTTCGCTGTAAGTACCATCTTTATCCGCACGACCATTGTTGAAACAAATCATCGGATACTCCATACCGTTTGACGCCTCAACCGAGGTTGCAGCTGGGTATGGATAAGGGAACGTATGTTTTGAATAAACTTTCAATGTATGTGCAACCAATTTGGTTGAATAACGACGGTATAGCGGGTAAGCTTCCGGACCGTAAATAGACATGGCCATTACAGTTTTACCACCATCAATATGCGTAGCCATTGCATCCCATACCACACGGCGCGATGATACCCATGCAAAATCTCTTACGTTTTCTGCATGGAACTGCCATGTTTTACGGGCAGTGGCGTGACCCAGCATCTGTTTTTTAACTTCACCCAACGTCACTATCTCAATCGGTTCTTTTGCAGTTTGTGCCTGCTCCCAGCGTTTTAATTGTGCCGGAGTAAGAGTTTGTGCATAGTTAGAACATACACCTGTACCACCTACAAAATGATCTGCAGGAACGTTAAGGCTTACTTTAAAATCGCCAAAGGTTAAAGCAAACTCACCACGACCGGTAAATTGTTTGTTTTGCCAACCTTGGAAATCGCTGTAAACTGCCATACGGGGATACCACTGCGCCATAGTGTACAGGTAGTTTTTATCTTCCGGGAAATACTCATAACCGCCACGGCCGCCAATGGTTAAACGGTCTGAGATATTATACCACCATGCAATTTTAAACTTGAATTTTGCACCAGGTTTAAGCGTTTGAGGTAACTCCACACGCATCATGGTTTCATTGATGATATAGGTAAGCGGGTTACCTGCTTCGTCTTTGATAGAAACGATATGGTCCCCTAAGTCGAGGTTATGGCCCATTATGCCTTGCAGATCGCGCAGAGACATTTTGTCTTTCATTTTACTCTCGTCGAACTTCGAGCTTTCACCGTCTTTCTTATGCTCGTTTTCATCAAGCTGAATCCAGGTATAGCTTAGCGGATCGGGCGAATTGTTGTAGTAAGTAATGGTTTCAACACCATCCAAACGTTGTTTCTCGTCATCAAGCGTAGCGCTGATGTCGTAATCGGCTTTTTGTTGCCAGTACTTTGGTCCGGGAGCTCCCGATGCCGAACGATACTCATTCGGATCGGCCAGCATTTGGCCTAACTGCTCAAACTTGTTACCATGATTTGATTTAGGATTGTTGTCGTTCTGTGCGAAAGCGGCTGAACCCAGTAGCAAAGCAAAAACTGAAACGTAGATTTTTCTCATCTAAATTTTATTAATTGAAAACGTTCTATACACATTATAAAGGCAATACCAAATATGGCCGACGACAGGAACAGCGTCCAGTCGCGCCTTTGGACCTTTGCAAAATTGATACACAAAAAAGATATTAAAAGCGCCGAAAGTACAATAAGCACCTGCCCGAACTCGAGACCGAGGTTAAAGGCAAAAAGCTGCCCCACAATATTGGTGCTGTTGCCCAGCAGGCTTTTTAAATAGTTAGAGAAGCCCATGCCATGTATCAGCCCAAAAAACATAGCCAGTATATAATTGAGGCGCATGGTTGCCTGGGTACGCTGCTTTTTAAGAATATTTACCATACTGGTAAACACAATGGTTACGGGAATCAGAAATTCGATAAGTGAACTATTGATATGGATGAAGTTGAGTACACTTAAAGCCAGCGTAATGGAGTGGCCGATGGTAAAAGCGGTAACTAATATTAAAACTTTGCGCCAATCGGCCAGTAAATACGTTCCGCAGAGTACAGTTACAAATAAAATATGATCGTAACCAGCCCAATTACATATATGTTGCCAGCCTAACTCGAAATATAAACCAAAATCCTGCAAGGGGTAAAAAATAAAAGGATAATTATAGCGTATTTTGTGCAAAAATCCATCAATTAACACAACGATGTTACAATTTCTAACTATTTGCTGGCTCTCGTTATTCCATCCGTTCTTTGTAAGCGTTACCGAAATCAATCATAACGCAAAAAATCAATCTATAGAAATAAGCTGTCGTATGTTTTATGATGACTTGGAGCGCGAGCTAAATAAGACTAACCATACAGAAATTGACATTGTAAAACCTAAGGATAAAACGGAGGTGAACCGCATGATTACAGAGTATGTGAAAAAGCACCTTATTGTTAAAGTTGATGGCAAGCCCCTTAACCTGAGCTTTGTTGGTTATGAGATTCAAGAAGATGGTGCATGGAGCTATTTTGAAGTAAAAGGTGTAAGTAAACCCAAACAAGTTACCGTGCACGACGATCTGCTTTACACCGCCCACCCTGAGCAAATCAACATGATACATACCACCGTAAATGGCCAACGCAAAAGCACTAAGCTGGATAATCCGGATGCTGATGCCACATTTAGCTTTTGATAATGTGTTTTAATTATCGTTATATTTACTGTCTACAATACAGTTAACCGATAATACTCATGTTTCCAGTTAAAATTCCAGCCGTTAAGGCTACAATGGCATTGCTTTTTGCTTTGGTGCTATCGCCTTTTTATGCAGTTAAAGCACAACCAGGACGTACAATACTCGATTTTGATAAAGGCTGGCGGTTCCATTTAGGCGACCTAAAGAATGCGGAAAGCGTGTCGTTAAACGATCAGACCTGGCGTGCTCTCGACCTACCTCACGACTGGAGCATCGAAGGAACTTTTAGCAAAGACAATCCGGCTAAACCCGAAGGCGGCGCATTACCAGGCGGCTTAGGTTGGTACCGCAAAACCTTCACCGTGCCGGCTGCAGATAAAAACAAGATCATTTACATTGACTTCGATGGCGTTTATGAGAAAAGCGATGTTTGGATCAATGGTCACCATTTAGGTTTCAGGCCTAATGGCTATATCTCTTTCCGTTATGAACTTACCTCCTATCTGCATTTCGGCGGGAAAAACGTAATTGTAGTTAAGGTAGATAACTCCATCCAGCCTAACTCCCGCTGGTATTCGGGCTCAGGCATTTACCGTAATGTATGGTTGGTTAAAACGCAAAAAATAGCTGTAGATCATTGGGGAAGCTATGTTACTACGCCGAAAGTAACCACACAATCTGCAGACGTATTGATCAGTACTAAGATCAGGTTAAAAATGCCAGTATCCAATGTAAGCGTAAGCACCACTATTTATGACGCGCAAGGCAAAGCTGTGGCTACCAAAAATTTAGATAATGTTAACCTGTCTGATTCTGTCTCGACAGCTAATCAAACTTTAACAGTTAAAACACCAACGCTTTGGTCTATTGAAAAGCCTTATCTGTACAAAGCGGTCACCAAAATCACCCAAGGTAAAACCTTGCTCGATACTTATACAACTCCTATAGGTATCCGTTATTTTGAATTTGACGCTGACAAAGGTTTTATCCTGAATGGTAAGCCGGTAAAGATTTTAGGTGTATGCGATCACCACGATCTGGGCAGCTTAGGTTCGGCTATCAATACTCGAGCGCTAGAACGTCAGTTACAAATTTTAAAAGAAATGGGATGCAATGGTATCCGTACATCGCACAACCCTCCGGCGCCTGAACTATTGGATCTATGTGATAAAATGGGCTTTATTGTAATGGACGAGGCTTTTGACTGCTGGGAAAAGGGCAAGGTTGATTACGATTATCACCTGTACTTTAAACAATGGCACAAACGCGATCTGGAAGACCAGATTTTACGCGACCGCAATCACCCGAGCGTATTCATTTGGAGTATTGGTAACGAGATACCGCAACAAGCGGATACTGCAGCCCTGCGCATCGCACCCGAACTGGCTCGTATTGTACACAGCCTGGATCAAACCCGGCCAATTACTACAGCTAATGATCGCCCGGATACTACTAACCAGATTGTTAAATCGGGTGCTATCGACCTGATTGGCTTTAACTATCATCATCAGTTTTACGAGAAATTCCATACAACATTCCCGGGCAAAAAGTTTATCGGTACAGAAACTACCTCAGCGCTGGAAACCCGCGGTTATTACGAAATGCCTTCAGACAGTATTCGTCGTTGGCCTATAGCCTGGGATAAACCATTTAGCCATCCTAAAAACTTAGGCAATGTGGTTTCCGCTTACGATAACGTTTCGGCACCGTGGGGATCCTTACACGAAGAAACATGGAAGCTCATGAAAAAGCACGATTATCTATCTGGCATGTACATCTGGACAGGCTTTGATTACCTGGGCGAACCAACGCCATACAGCTGGCCATCGCGCAGTTCGTACTTTGGAATTATAGATCTGGCCGGTTTCCCTAAAGATGTTTACTACATGTACCAAAGCGAATGGACCGACAAACCGGTGTTGCACATCTTCCCGCACTGGAACTGGCAGCCAGGTAAAACTGTTGACATCTGGGCTTACTATAACCACGCCGATGAGGTTGAATTATTCTTGAACGGAAAATCATTAGGCGTTAAAAAGAAGCAAGGTGAAGACCTTCACGTAATGTGGCGCATACCTTTCGAACCAGGAACATTGAAAGCAGTATCCCGACTAAATGGCAAAGTGGTTTTAACTCAAACTATTAACACAGCTGGGAAAGCAGCTAAAATTGAATTGATTGCAGATCGCAGCAATATTAAAGCTGATGGTAAAGACCTCTCATTTGTCACCGTTAGAATTTTGGACAAAGACGGCAACCTGGTACCCGATGCCGAAAACAGAGTAAACTTTAAAATTAACGGACAAGGCTTTATAGCCAGCGTTGATAACGGCGATCCCGTTAGCCACGATCCGTTTAAAGCCAGCTACCGTAAAGCATTTCACGGTTTGGCTTTGGCAATTATTCAGGCTAAAGAGAAAGCGGGAGTTGTGAATTTGACTGCAGAAAGCGATGGATTAGCTGGCGCAACCTTAGTTATCCGGACAAAATAAACGTCACTCCAGTCGGAGATACAAATCATATAATTCTCCATTATACCAGAGAGGGCACAAAATTTCGTGCCCTCTCTGGTATTTTAACTATTTGCTTAATGCCTTCAAAAGTTGTTGAGCCGCTCCTGTAAGATCAGTGCTACCACTGTTATAATTACGCATCAGTATTACAGCATAACCACTTGTTTTTTCTATAAACATGGTTGAGGTGTAGCCAGGCACCGAGCCATCGTGGCCTATTAAATCTATACCCTCATAATTGTAAACTCCTAAACCCAAGCCGTAACGTTCGCCTCCAGGCGGAATTATTTGCATTTGCTTCAGACTTTCTGAATTGAGCAATTTGGAGTTACTTGTAAATGCGATAGCAAATCTAGCCAGATCATTCGGTGTAGAATATATGCCTCCGTTTGGCACCTTGTAGCCACGCCCCTTAAGCTCTTGTAATGGCTTAGATGTATTTACAGAATGTTCATCGTTTGAAATACCCTCGGCCAGGTGCGACAGTTTATTTTCGGGCAGGGCAAAAAAACTGTCAGCCATATGTAGGGGATTAAAAATCCGATCCTGAACCATTTGGATATATGGTACACTTGCAACGCGCGACAAAGCCACTCCGAGTATAGCAAAACCAATATTGCTATACGAAAACCGTGCCCCTGGTATATCAATAAACGAAGTTTTATTGATAGAGGTTAAAGTTTTTTGTTCCCATTCATTAAGCGGTCCTGCATCCGCACCTTTCATATTCGGTTCCCGGCTCAAGCCAGAAGTATGTGAGGCCAATTGTCTGAAGGTAATTTTTATGGTAGAATCATAACCAATCAGGTTCTTAATTTCTGGCAAGTATTTCTCTATCGGATCATCTAATTTAACCCTTCCTTCTTGCACCAACTGCATTAATAAAGCGGCGGTAAATGTTTTGGTGATGGAACCGATGCGATAGATAGTATTTGTATCCGCAGCCACATTCTCTTTCATCCGGGCGTAGCCAAATGCTCCCGACCAAATAACGCTACTACCCTTTACAACCGCAACTGAAATACTGCCGTGTAAATTATCTTTGATAAGATCTGTGGCTAGCTGTTTACCGAAATCATCAATTGCTGTTTTTTCCTTAGGATTTAGCTGGCCAAAACATAATTGATTAAATAAAGGGAATATAACAACAAGTAATAGTGTTAGGTATTTGATTTTCACAGGGTAGTGGTTTGATAATCAAGTATACGTTTTTTACCTGATAGTCAAAGAGCTACAAATCATGGTGCAGCTCACCATTTTATTATTCTCCCTTAAATTTCAAGCCTATCTGCGCCCTTGCACTATCTAATAGTTTGATCATCTCGCGGGATAATTCATGCGTAATAATGGGGCTTTCGGTAAAACCATTTTCTACCAACTGGCAAAAATGCTCAGTTTCATAATTGAGGCCGCCGGCTGAAAAGGGTTCGTCAAGCTCAACAATATGACCGTCAAAATATTCGATGGTGGCTTTAGATGGATTCCACCAGTTTTTATGGATGGTAATATGACCGAGCATACCGCTGATTAGCGCATCACCTTTGCCATGCAGGTCGAACCCGCAATATAATTGTGCGTAGCCGTACTCATGTTTGGTTTGGATGGTGGCAAACATATCTACTTCCTTGTCACCAAAATGCCCCATAGTTTGCACTTCCAGTGTCTTACCTAAAAATTCGACGGCCAGGAATGCTTCATAGGGTAATATGCCCATTATGGCCCCGCCAACACCATCATAACTAAAGTTGGGATGCTCGGGTTCGAGCCCTATTACGGAGGAGCCTGCGCGCACATAACCTACCGGGCCAATCGGGTCAATCTGTAAGTGCTTATTAAGCGCCTGGTATAAGGGGAAGAACGGAGGTTTCATTCCCTCCATAAATAACAAATTTTGTTGTCTGGCAACTTCCAAAATCTGGTCCAGCTGAGTTAAATTTACGGCAGATGGCTTTTCGCAAAGTACATGCTTACCGGCTTTAAGTGCAGCAATACTGTACTCCATGTGGCTATCCGGCAGCGTAGCAATATACACTGCGTCAATATCCGGCGAAGTCAGTAAAGCAGATACGGAGGCAAAAGCTTTGCCTCCGTATCTGCTTACAAAATCGTTAAGTGGTTCGGCACGCCTGGTCCAGGCACCGGTAAAGGATGCTCCGCTAACAGTAGCAAATCCTTGCATAAACCTGTGCGATATACGGCCGCAACCAATTATACCCCAGCGTACCATAGTCCTATTACTGGTATTGAATGTATATAGGGTGTGGTTTGTAATTTTTCATAACCTCGGCAGGCGTCATCATGTGGTGAGGTGCCTTTTTAATGTCGTTTTTGTAGAACAACTTAAACCCAGTAAACTGTACCGGCTCGTTGTGGATAAAGTAACGGTAAGTACCTGTTTTAAGATCTGGTTCGCCCCAGCCGTCCATGTCCATTACCACCTGTACCTCTTTACGAAGTTTGATGTTCTGGTAATTAGTCAACATCTTTTTAGTAAAGCGGTGAACGATCAGAATTTTTGGAGGCAAGTGATATTTGGTTACCAGGTTTGCTAAGAAACCCGATACGTAATTAACGTCTTCAGCATCATAAGTACCGATTTTTTTACCTGGTTTAGTTCCATCTTTCATAGAGAATTCAGGGTCCATACCGAAATGTACTTGCGGCATAGCCAGATATTTTTCTAACAATGGTAACTCTGCGTGGATATTACTTAAGGCAACCTGCACGTCTAAAAACACAATAGCGTGCGCCTTTTTAGCCAACACTAAAACAGAATCTATCTGTTTAAACGGCATGCGGTAACGGAATTTACCGTCTTTTCCACCATCGCCCTGTGCAACTACGGCGATATAATGCAATGCAGGTTGTACCGGTGTGCTTGGATCTGCAGCTTCCCAGTTTTTAACTTCGCCTTTTAATTTGGCAAGCATTTCATTTGGCGGCAATTCGCCCAAAATGCCCATCTTTTTTGAGTAAAGATTACCGTAAAACGCTACTACACGTTTAAACGGAAGTATAGCGCCGTCCAATGGATATGGGGTATTTTTCACCGGCCATTTACCAGAAGTATCGCCATTGGCAAGCTTCTTCATCAACGAATCGTATTTGGCTTTATCAAGCGGCGGGTAAGTTGTTTTTACAATCGATGCTGTATCGGTATCGGCAACTTCTTCTGTTGTGGTAGTTGTTGTACTATCCTTGGTTTTGGTAACTGTAGTTTTAGCGCTGGTTTTAGTACCGTTACTGCAATTTGTAAACAGTAAAACGGACGCCACAGCCATTGACCCCGTTAGTAAGAAAGCTTTAAATTTCATTGATTTTGTTATCGTAAAGTAAGCAGTTTTAAGGTTGCAATTGTTGCTGCCAATATGCTATAATTATTTAATAGTTGATTTGATTTCTTAAAAGATATTATCCCGAATAATGTTTTATTCTTTTGTTTTATAGAATTTACCGAACACGCCCAATGGGAGTTTAATGCCCGATGTGGCTTGCAGGTATAACTCACCGGTCTCTAGGTTTTCCACTTTCGGGAAAGCGCTACGGATGAGGTTTTCTACAATTACAGACGAAAAACCAAGCGAGTAGGTATTCAGGATCAGGAAGTGTTCTTCGGGGTCTAGAAGTTGTACAACATCCTGCATCATTTCGTTAATATGATCTTCCAGCTTCCACTTTTCGCCGTTAGGGCCGTGGCCGTAGGCAGGGGGATCGAGGATGATTCCGTTATATTTTTTGCCGCGTTTTAGTTCGCGTTTCACAAATTTCAGTGCGTCTTCTACCACCCAGCGAATGTTTTCTAATCCCGATAATTCCTGATTTTCATTGGCCCAGGTTACCACCTGGCGTATCGAATCTACGTGGGTAGTGTCGGCACCGGCTGCACGGGCAATTAAAGATGCACCACCGGTGTAGGCAAACAGGTTAAGAACTTTGGGGCTGCGTGCCTTAAACTGCTTTACATGTTTGGAGATATAATCCCAGTTTACAGCCTGCTCGGGAAAAATACCCACGTGTTTAAATGAAGTTAATGCCAAACGAAACTGAATCGCCACATCATCATTCTGGTAATTGATGTGCCAGCGATCGGCGGCTTTAGGATTCTTTTTAACCCAGTCGCCAGAGGTTGCCGAACGGCCGCGAAAACGGATGGTTTGTAAGCGGGTCCATTCACTATCTGGCAAAATTTTAGCCCAAACAGCTTGTGGCTCTGGTCTTACAGTTACAACATCGCCAAAACGTTCCAGCTTTTCGAAATTGCCGCAATCAATTAATTCGTAATCTTTCCAATGCTGGGGCGTAAGGAGTTGAATCATATTTTCTGTTTCGTGTTATCAGTTGTCAGCCCAAAAAGACTTTAACAAATGCAAAGATAAGATTTACTGATGACTAATAACTTCTGACTAATGACTATACATTATAGTTTCTCCCTTGCAGCCTGCGTAAACTTGCTGGCAAATACAAAGTCGTTCAGTTCTTTATTATCTGTGTGGGCTATTTCTTTGTTTGAGCCTTCCCACCATTTTTTTCCCTGGTATAAAAATATAATGTGATCGCCGATACCCATTACCGAGTTCATGTCGTGCGTTACCATTACTGTTGTTATCTTATATTCGAGGGTTAATTCGCTGATCAGATCATCAATCACAATAGAGGTTTGTGGGTCGAGGCCAGAGTTAGGCTCGTCCACAAACAGATATTTGGGTTCCATAGAAATGGCACGGGCAATACCCACACGCTTTTTCATACCGCCCGATAATTCTGAAGGGAAAAGCTTATTCTTATCTTTAAGATTTACGCGTTCAAGGCAGAAGTTGGCGCGGTCGCGTTTCTCTTCTTTGCTCATGGTGGTAAAGAGGTTCAAAGGGAAAATAATGTTCTCCTCAACCGTCATAGAATCAAACAAGGCCGAATTTTGAAACAGCATCCCGATCTGCTTACGGATAGGTACACGTTGTTCAAAATCCATCTCCGTAAAATTCTCACCATCGAAGATAATTTGGCCTTTGGTTGGCGCATGCAAGCCTACTATGCATTTCAGCAAAGTAGTTTTTCCCGAACCGGAGCCGCCAATAATGAGATTATTTTTCCCCGGTTTAAAGTCGGCCGTAATACCTTTTAAAACTTCGTTATCACCAAATGTTTTGTAAATATCTTTAATCTCAATCATAGCATTAAACGGGTAATAACAAGGTCAGCAAATAAAATCATTACGCAGCTGTATACAACTCCTTTGGTTGCCGACTGACCAACTTCTAAGGCCCCTCCAGAAGTATAAAAACCTTGGTAAGCGCAAATAGATGTAATTATAAATCCGAACACTATTGATTTAACCAGGGCCACCTGGATAGTAAGCGGGTCGAAACCATCGCGTAAACCGGTAATATAGTCAGAGGTGGAAACGTCGCTTGATGAAAAACAAGCAAGATAGCCCCCGCCAATACCTAAAAATATAGAAACGATAACCAGCACCGGCACCATAGTTACACCGGCAATTATTTTAGGGGCTATGAGATATCCAGGCGCATTAACACCCATGATTTCTAATGCGTCTATTTGTTCGGTAACCCGCATTGTACCTATCTGAGATGCAATGCTCGAACCTACCCTACCTGCCAATACCAACGAGGAAATGGTTGGACTAAATTCCAAAATTGTGGTATCGCGCCCAATGCTACCAGCAATACTACGCGGTATTAGAGGGCTGGCCAATTGAAACGCTATCTGAATGGTGGTTGCTGCTCCAATAAATATGGAAATTATGCTGATAATGCCCAATGAGCCGATACCCACTGATACCATTTCGCGCATTACCTCTGCCCAGTAAACCGTAAATTTTTCGGGTTTTCTGAAACTTAAGCGCAACAATAAGATGTATCTGCCAAAAGAAGTAAACATGTTTTTCTATAAATAAATCAGTCAAAAATACATTTTTTAATCAGCAGGCTTTACAGCATATAACAATTAGCGCTAATTTTAAGCATGAAAAACGCTTTAATTACAGGTGCTACCAAGGGCATGGGCCGGGCCATAGCTTTTGCTTTTGCTAAACAAGGATTAAACCTTGCAATTTGTTCACGTAATATAAAAGAATTAGAACAAATAAAGGCAGAACTGCTGAATATCAACCAACAGATCAGCGTGATAGTGGTTGAAGCCGATGCCAGTAAAAAAGATCAATTGCTAAATTTCGCTGCCACTGCCGAGCAACAATTGGGCAGCATTGATGTAATCGTAAATAATGTAGGCATCTACCACCCTACCTCGATAACTGACGATGATGAAGACACCTTCGACCTTTTAATGAACGCCAACCTGCGCCCGGCTTACGAATTATACCGTTATTTCGGCAAAAAAATGGCTGCCGCAAAACAGGGGCACATTTTTAATATTTGCTCTATAGCCGCCATAAACCCGGTTACAAATGCAGGTACTTATACTGTAACAAAAGCTGCGACACTTAGTCTTAGTAATATAATGAGGCTGGAAATGCAACAATATGGTGTCAAAGTAACCTCGGTAATTCCGGGGTCGACCTTAACCGCTTCCTGGGACGGAGTTGAGGTTGATGCAAACACCATGGTGCTGCCAACAGACATCGCTTCGGCAGTAATTAATATCTATAACATGAGCGCCGGTGCCAATGTTAATGAGATTGTAATTACACCTGTTTTTGGCCAGTTATAAATCACTCTTAAATTAATTACAATGGAAAAGAAACTATATCGCGACGAACAACATAAAACCATAGGTGGTGTTTGCGCCGGACTTGCCGAATACTTCGGAGTTGATATATCAGTAGTCCGCTTGTTATTTGTTTTGGCCTTGATTTTTAAAGGCGGCGGCTTTTTAATCTATGTTATCCTTTGGATAGTGTTGCCTAAAAAACCATTTAACTACGTACCCCCGGTTGATTATACTGTGCCTCCGGGCTCACCTTTTCAATCATCAGCGCCTTATCAGCCAACTCCAGTGTTTGTACCACAGGTAAAAAAAGGCCCTTCAACCGCGTCTATCATTGGCGGCCTGGTTTTAATACTGTTAGGCGGCGGCTTTTTGCTGGATGAATTTAACATTATCCCCGATTGGGATTTTGAACAGTGGTGGCCGGTAATATTGGTGGTAATTGGTTTGGTATTGATGCTAAAAAGTAACAAACAACCGGTACAACAAGCGTGGCAAACCCCGCCGCCGGCGGCAGAGCCCGAACTAAAAGACGAACCTAAAACCGATAACCCTTCAACTGAACTTTAACATGAGAAGCAATAAATTAATGCCAGGTGTTATCCTGGTACTCATCGGAGCCATTGTTCTGCTGAGAAATTTCGGATACCTGCACTTTCATTGGAGTAACCTTATATATCTGTGGCCTGTATTTTTGGTAATAGGCGGTGTTAATCTGCTGTTATCGCACAATCGCGCACCGTGGGCAACTCTGGTAAGGATAGCGGTAGTAGTAGTGGGTGTGTGCTTTATATTATTTGGCAATGCTGGCAGCAAACACCATTTTGCACCAACCTTCTACTTCAATCATCACGATCGCGATGACGATGACGACGATATGGACATGAGCGATAACGATAACGATGACGACGACAATGACAACGATACCCTTAAAAACAACATTGTTAAGGTAGATGGTAACAGCTTTTATCGCACAGGCTTTACTTCAGGAACCAAGGTAGCTCGCCTTAACCTAAGCGGTGGCGGCACCACTTATAATCTGAGCGACACTACTACCGATTTATTTGCCGCAAACGTTAAAGAATACTCAGGTCGCTACACTTTGAAAAATCATGTCGATAACGACTCTGTACATGTGGTTGACTTTAACATGGATAACGAGCACCGCAAACACTTTACCTGGGGCGATAACAAATCAAACACCGCCACTCTTAAATTAAACTCGAACCCCGAGTGGGATGTGAATATTAAAGCTGGTGCAACCAGTTTAGATTTCGACCTGAATAAGTTTAAAGTACGCTCATTGGTATTAAGTGGCGGCGCCGCGGCATTCAATATTAAATTGGGACAACCGGTTGCCAGCAATACCCGGGTTACTATCTCATCAGGCGTATCGGACATTACCGTTAGCGTGCCTAAAGATGCTGCCTGTATGATTACCAGCAGCACAGGCTTATCATCAAACAACTTTGATGGCTTTAACAATAACGGCGATAACGAATACAAAACCCCTGGATTTAATTCGGCTAAGAACCGCATTTACATTACTATAAGCGGTGGCTTATCTGATTTTAAAGTACGCAGATACTAAACCAACACCTTCATAATTTAAAACCGCTTTGCGTATTTTGCATAGCGGTTTTTTTATATTTTAACAATGGCTGAAACATATATCATGGTAATTGCCGGCAAGCCCGAAGGCCCGTTCACTATAACTGAACTGCAAGCCCGCGGGCTAAAACCCGCCGACTTTGTAAAGACCGAAGCCATGATAGATTATAAAGAAGCCCACGAAATTGCCGAACTGCGCGAGATTTTAGGCTTCACCAAACCTCCCGTTATCCCCCAATACTTTGGTAGCTTTGATCAAAGATTATTAGCCTCCTTTATAGACTGGTTGATTATAACGGGCGTTTACGTTGTGCCTGTATTGCTTATCGTATTGATCTCCCCGGGCAAGATGTTCGATATGATACTAAGCGGAAGTTTGCTGGTAGTAATCCCGATAACATATGTTGTTTATCATATCGTAATGGAAAGTGGCCCTAAGCAAGCTACCTATGGCAAACAAATCTTAAAAATAAAGGTAACCGACATGCAGGGTTATCCAATTAATACCAGTACAGCTATCGGCCGAAACTTATCTAAAATATTCTCGGTACTGACGCTGGGTGTAGGTTACTTACTTAACTTTTTTAACAAGCGCCAGCAGTGCATGCACCGATATGATTGCAGGGACTTTGGTGGTTAAAGATAGGCTGGTGTAGATTTATGTATCAACACCAATTTGTCATGTTGAGCGATAGCGAAATATCTTCTCCGCAACGTAAATCTGCCAACGCAGAAGATTCTTCACTATCGTTCAGAATGACAACTTTTTTTAGCCCTCCCGTCCGTAGAGATTTGGGAGGAGCCTACACCGCGTCAGACAACGACGTAAACGTAAAGTCCCTGATTTTCATTGGCGGGATCATCGCTCCCTGGCCAGATTCGCCGCTAACGGTACGCTCGGATTTGCCGAGGGCTTCGAGGTTATTGAGCATAATTACCGGGCTCTCGTTAAATCTGAAGTTTTTGACCGGGAATTTGATCTGGCCGTTTTCAATATAAAAAGTACCATCGCGGGTTAGGCCCGTAAACAGCAAAGTTTGCGGATCAACAGAACGGATGTACCATAACCGCGTAACTAATATACCTCTTTCAGTTCCCTTAATTAATTCTTCCAGAGATGCGCTGCCGCCTTCCATAATCACTGCATCGGGTTGAGGGGTGGCTTTTACGCCTTTCTTTTGCGCCCAATACCGCGAGTAGAACAGGTTTTTAACCACACCTTTTTCTATCCACGAGATTTTTTCCTGCGGGCGGCCGTCCTGCGCCCAGGTAGCGGTTGGCAGGTCGGCATTCTGTGGGTCAGAGTAAATATTTACCCGTTCGTCTACCAGTTTATCACCTAATTTGGTCGTCCCGCCGGGCTTGCTTAAAAAGCTGCGGCCTTCGTCGGCGTTACGAGCATCCAGTTCGTAAAGCATGTTTTCCAGCAGCACAATGCCTGCAGCTGGTTCTAAAATAACGGTGTACTTCCCTGGCTCGATAGCTTTGGCTGTTACCGAGGCTGCCGCTTTTTGAGCTGCAATACGGGTAGCTGCAGCCACGTCAAGCTTGCTTACATCATTATAGCCTTTAGATGCATAACCCGAGCCTTTACCATCTGGGGTACGAACAGTAACGTTGAATGCCACACTGGTTGAAGTATTGTAAGCAAACAAACCTTTGGAGTTCATCATGGCGCTAAAGCCGGTATCGTTATTATAAAAACCTGCGGCGTTCAGATTACCCGCTTTGGAGATTTCCAGGCTGGTTGCCACAGCATCAGCCCGCGTTTTTGGGCTAATGGCGGCAGTTGCATCCACGTAGGTTTTTGATTCGAGGTAAGTTTGGGGGCCTAGTAGTGGCATGTATTCAGGGTTTTCGGGAGCAAGTTTAGCCAGCTCTTCCGAGCGGCGCACCACCTTTTCGAGCGAAGCATCATCAAACTCATTAATGGTAGCCACACCCGATTTTTTTCCGTATGCCGAACTTACCACCAGTGTTTTCTCGCTGATGCCACCACTGGTTGATACCGCGTTTAATGCATAACGTATATTACCTTGGTCTGTACCTGTTAAGTTAACCTCACATTCGTCGGCTTTAGAGTAGCTGAGCACTTTCTTTAGCAAAGTCTGTGCTTCTTCTTTAGTTAGTAATGGCATATCAGATCTTTCTTGAAGTATTAATAACGTTTACCCCGTTAAACCGGGCTGTTGATGAACCGTGTGAAACCGCGTTACTTTGCGGCGGCTGGCCCTTTCCGTCGAAAAATGTTCCGCCTAAACGGTAATCCCTTTCGTCGCAAATAGCGCTGCAAGAGTTCCAGAACTCCTGTGTGTTTGACTGGTAGGCTACGTCTTTCAGCATTCCGGCAATCTGTCCGTTTTTGATCTCATAAAACAGCTGCCCGCTAAACTGGAAGTTATAACGTTGCTGATCTATCGAATAAGAACCGTCGCCAATAATGTAAATCCCCTTCTCTACATTCTTAATTAGCTCGGCAGGTGCCAATGGTGCTTTACCCGGTTGAAGCGAAATATTGGCCATACGCTGAAACTGTACATTATCCCAGCTTTCGGCATAGCAGCACCCCTGCGATTCTTTTAGCCCAATGATGTGCGCCTGATCGCGAATGGCCTGATAATTAACCAGCGTACCATCTTTAATAATATCCCACTCGCCGCATTTTACGCCCTCGTCATCATAACCCACATAGCCTAATGATCCTGGCTGAAGTTTATCGGCCTTAATATTTACCAGCTTACTGCCGTAATTAAACTTGCCCGACTTCCATTTATCCAACGTAAGGAAACTTGTACCGGCAAAGTTGGCCTCGTAGCCTAGCACGCGGTCGAGTTCTGATGGGTGACCAGCAGACTCATGAATAGTTAAATATAAATTGGTTGGATCGAGCACCAGATCATACTTACCGGCCTCCACTGATTTAGCTTTATGCTTCTCCCCCGCCTGTATGGCGGCAAGCTTGGCATCCTCCATCATATCATACCGGTTACGATAGAGGGTAGTTTGGCTTTGAATTTTTTCAGATGCTTTAGGGGTAAGATATTCATATCCCATGCCCACCGGCGATCCTAAAGAGTTACGGGTCTCAAACTTCCCGGTTTTCGAATCAATCTTAGTTACATTAAATACCGGCCAAAGGCGATGAATGTCCTGATCAATATAAGAACCATCTGTAGAAGCAAAGTATTTCTGCTCGTTAACCGTAAACATTGCAGAATCTACATAGCTTGCACCGTTGGTCATGGCGGCATTATTAACGCCAAGCAGCAAATCAATTTTATCTTTTATCGGTACTTCAAAAGCGTTTACCTCAATTGGTGTTTTCCAGCTTACTTCGCCGTAGCCTTTTTGCGGGGCAAGCTGAACCGGTTCTTTTAACAACCTTGAGTTTTCTTTTGCTATCTGTACAGCCAGGTTGGTAGCCGCGGCAATACCATCCGTCGTCATATCGCTGGTAGCGGCAAAACCCCAGCTACCGTTGGCAATTACACGAATACCCATGCCATAGCTTTCGGTGTTGACAACATTCTGCACTTTGTCTTCGCGCGTTATCACATATTGGTTAAGGTATCGGCCAATACGCACGTCGGCGTAGGTGGCGCCTTTAGATTTGGCCGTATTCAGAACCACATCAGCCATACGCTTTTTGGCAGCTACATCGGCTCCCGGTGTGATCACATCGTAAGGCACAGGTGAACCTAAAACCGGAATCCGGTTGAGCATCGCAGCCCCAAAACTCATCCCGGATAGATAGAGGAAGTCTTTTCTTTTCAAAATGGTAAGTTTAGTTGCCTAAATATATCGAATTGCTGTTGAATAAACTTATAAATGATTGATTGGTAGTGTTTTTTCGAAAATTGCAAAAATGAAGTTATACATCGACATCCGCTCTTTATTGTCATATTGAGCGGTAGCGAAATATCTTCTTTAACAGGCAATAGCACAGAAGATTCTTCGCTATCGCTCTGAATGACAAAAAAGGTTTTAAACAAAAAAAGGCGCCAATTTCTCGGCGCCTCCCTATCTTGATTCTTGTTTCTCGATTCTTGATTCTCGAGCTTAAACCGCGTCAGATAACGAGCTGAACGTAAAGTCTCTGATCTTCATCGGCGGGATCATAGCGCTTTGGAACGACTCGCCACTCACCGTACGTTCTGTACGGCCGAGGGCCTCGAGGTTATTGAGCATAATTACAGGGCTCTCGTTAAAACGGAAGTTTTTAACCGGGAATTTGATCTGACCATTTTCGATGTAAAAAGTACCATCTCGGGTTAAACCTGTGTACAGTAAAGTTTGCGGGTCAACCGGGCGAATGTACCACAGGCGGGTAACCAAAATACCTTTTTCTGTGCCTTTGATCAGGTCCTCCAAAGAGGCATCGCCACCTTCCATAATGATACCGCTAGGGCCGGGCACGGCTTTAACGCCTTTCTTCTGCGCCCAGAAACGCGAGTAAGAAAGGTTTTTGATAACACCCTTCTCAATCCAATTTACACGTTCCAATGGGCGGCCGTCTCCATTCCAGCTGGCCGTTGGCAGCCTTGGGTCTTGTGGGTCTGAGTAGATATTCACTCTCTCGTCTACCAGTTTTTCGCCCAATTTTGTACCGCCACCGGCTTTGCTTAAAAAGCTACGGCCTTCGTCGGCGCTACGGGCATCAAGTGCACCATAAAGGTTTTCTAACAATACAATACCAGCAGCAGGCTCCAATATTACCGTGTATTTACCTGGCTCAATTGCCTTTGCAGTTACCGATCCGTTGGCTTTTTGGGCTGCAACCTTGGTAAGCTTCAGCGTATCCATATCGTTAAAATCCTCGTAATCTCTGGAAGCATAGCCTGAGCCTTTACCATCTGCACTACGCAGGGTTACCGAGAAATTGATATCGCTGTACTTGTTATAAGCAAACAACCCATGCGAATTCATCATAGCAGCAAAACTGCCTGTGTTTTGCAAAAAGCCGGCGGCTGTTAGGTTAGCATCTTTAGCTACCTGTAAACTTTGCGCCACCATATCGGTACGCTTTTTAGGCTCCATTTCGGCCGTTTTTTGATCGAATAATTTCGGATTATCTGCCGAGTAGGTTTGTGGACCTAAAAACGGAACATACTCCGGGTTCTCAGGTGCTAATTGCGCTAACTCTTCCGAGCGACGAACGGCTTTTTCTAACGAAGCATCGTCGTACTCGTTAATAGTTGCTACTCCTAGTTTTTTGCCAAATGCTGATGATACTACGAGACTGGTTTGACTGATTGCCCCGCTTGTTGAAACCGAGTTGCGTGCGTAGCGAATGTTGCCGCTATCCGAACCGTTAAGATTAATCTCGCACTCGTCGGCCTTCGAAAAGCTCAGTGCTTTTTTCATTAAAGCTTGTGCTTCTTCCTGACTTAATATAGCCATAATATTTTTAGATTTTTCTTGCTGTGTTGATGATATTAACTCCATTAAAACGTGCTGTAGACGATCCGTGCGACACGGCGCTTACCTGCTCGGGCTGGCCTTTGCCATCGAAGAACGAACCACCTAAACGGTAATCGCTCTTGTCGCAAACGGCCACGCACGAATTCCAGAACTCCTGGGTATTTGATTGATAAGCCACGTCGTTAAGCATACCTACTATCTTGCCGTTTTTAACCTCATAGTAAAGCTGGCCGCTAAACTGGAAGTTGTAACGCTGCTGATCTATAGAGAACGAGCTATCGCCTACAATGTAGATACCCTTCTCCACGTTTTTGATCATGTCTGATGGTGTAAGCGGTGCTTTACCCGGCTGCAGCGAAACGTTAGGCATGCGCTGAAACTGTACATCGCTCCAAGCGTCGGCATAGCAGCAACCTTGCGAAGCATTAAGCCCAATGATATGCGCCTGATCGCGGATGGTTTGGTAGTTAACCAGGATACCGTCTTTAATAATATCCCATTGGCCGCATTTAACTCCTTCATCGTCGTAACCTACTGCACCAAGCGAGCCCGGCTGCAACTTATCGGCCACGATGTTTACGTTTTTGCTACCGAAGTTAAACTTGCCCGATTTCCATTTATCCAGCGTTAGGAAACTGGTACCGGCAAAGTTGGCCTCATAGCCCAGCACGCGGTCTAATTCAGATGGGTGGCCAACCGATTCGTGGATGGTTAACCAAAGGTTACTTGGATCAAGAATCAGGTCATACTTACCAGCTTCTACTGATTTTGCCGCCATTTTTTCGCCGCCTTGTTTACCTGCAAAGCCAGCGTCTTCGATCATATCGTAGCTGTTACGATAAAGCGTGGTTGGCATACCGGTAATTTTGTCGGCTGCTTTAGGTATAAGATATTCATAACCCATACCACGTGGCGAACTTAACGCATTCCGCGTTTCGAACTTACCTGTCTTTGGATCTATTTTGGTTGCAAAAAAAGTAGGCCAAATACGGTGTACATCCTGATCGATATACGACCCATCGGTTGATGCAAAGTATTTTTGCTCATTTACAGAAAAAATGATCGAAGTAATATAGTTTGAACCGGCCTTCATGGCGGTATCGTTTACCTTTAATAACAGATCTACTTTATCTTTAATTGGCACCTCGAAAGCATTTTTCTCAATCGGGGTTTTCCAGCTTACCTCGCCATATCCTTTTTGGGGTGCCAGCTGTACCGGCTCTGTCTGGATACGTGCGTTTTCTTTAGCAATAGCCACCGCTGCGGCCGCTGCTTTGGCAATACTGTCGGTATCTAATTTATCTGTTGCGGCAAAGCCCCAGCAGCCGTTTGCCAACACACGAATACCCATGCCGTAACTTTCGGTGTTCACTACGTTCTGCACTTTTTCTTCGCGGGTTACCACAAACTGACGCAGGTAGCGACCGATACGAACATCGGTGTAAGTAGCGCCTTTAGAGCGTGCCGCGTTTAAGGCAACATCGGCCATGCGCTTTTTAAGCGCAACATCCACACCACCCTGCAAAGCTGCTTCAACAGATATAGGCGAACCTATAACTGGTATCCCCTTCAGCATAGCACCTCCAATGCCCATGCCGGTTAGATAAAGGAAATTTTTTCTGTTCAAAGTAATAAGAGTTTTAGTTAATCTATTTAGTTGACTAAGTTGGATTAGGTTGAATTGTTGATTAAGTTATGGTATTCGTATTAATTAGACACCATCAGGCGTTAAATTGTTACGGCTTTTTTGGTTTTTAGATATGATATATAACCATTTAGCATTCGCATGCATTTATCAAGCTCCGCCTCCATTTCCTGGAGCCTTTCTTTGGATATCAACTAACTAAATAAACAACCTAACAAAATCAACTTACTCCAACTTATTCAACTCAATCAACCCAAACTAAATTTTTCGGGAAGTATTAATCACATTCACCTTATCAAACTTAGCTGTAGAACATCCGTGCGATACAGCACTTACTTGCTGTGGCTGGCCTTTACCGTCGAAGAAGGAACCTCCTAAACGGTAGTCGCTGGCATCGCAGATGGCAGAGCAGGAGTTCCAGAATTCCTGGGTATTGGCCTGATAGGCTGCACCGCTTACCATGCCTGCAATTTTACCGTCTTTAATTTCATAACAAAGCTGACTGCTAAACTGAAAGTTATAACGCTGCTGATCTATTGAGTAAGAATTACGGCCGAACATATACAGGCCTTTCTCAGTATTTTTAATCAATTCGGCAGGAGAAAGCTTGGCTTTGCCGGGTTGCAGGCTAACATTCGGCATACGTTGAAACTGCACATCGTCCCAGCTTTGGGCATAGCAGCAGCCTTGTGAGGCGTTTAGCCCTAAGATATGCGCTTGATCGCGGATGGTTTGGTAGTTAACTAAAACACCATCCTTAATCAAATCCCACTTGCCGCATTTAACACCTTCATCATCGTAGCCAACGGTAGCTAAACCTCCCGGCTGCAGTTTATCGCCCACAAAGTTTACAATGTTACTACCGAAGTTAAATTTGCCCGATTTCCATTTATCCAGCGTTAAGAAACTGGTACCGGCAAAGTTGGCCTCATAGCCTAACACCCGGTCTAACTCTGTTGGGTGACCAACGGATTCGTGGATGGTAAGGAACAGGTTGGTTGGGTCTAATATCAGGTCGTATTTTCCTGGCTCTATCGGTTTGGCTTTAAGCTTTTCTTCGAGTTGAGCGGTGGCGGTTTTGGCATCCTCAATCATATCGAACCGGGTGCGATATATCGGGAATATACCATTTAATACAGTTGATTTATCAGGGATCAGATACTCATAACCCATGCCCATCGGTGCACCTAATGAATTACGGGTTTCAAATTTACCGCTCTTTGAGTCTGTTTTAGTTATGGTGAAGTTTGGCCAGATGCGGTGGATATCCTGATCGATATACGATCCATCAGTAGAGGCAAAATATTTTTGCTCGTTGATCATAAACAACGAATTATTAACAAAGCTTGCCCCTGCGGAAAGCGCCGCGTTGTTGGCAGCCAACAGCAGGTCTACTTTCTCTTTTATGGGTATTTCAAAGGCGTTCTTTTCTATCGGGGTTTTCCAGCTTACCTCGCCATAACCCTTTTGTGGGGCGAGTTGCACGGGTTCGCTTAAAAGCTTGGCATTGTCTTTGGCAATACGCACGGCAAGGTCGGCAGCACGGGCAATACCATCGTTATCCATTTTGTCGGTGGCGGCAAAGCCCCAGCAGCCATCGGCCAGCACACGCACGCCCATACCGTAGCTTTCGGTATTGGCTATATTTTGCACCCGGGTTTCGCGGGTTACTATTGATTGATTAAGATAACGACCAATGCGTACATCGGCATAAGTAGCTCCTTTTGATTTTGCGGCGTTTAGGGCAACATCGGCCATACGCTTTTTAGCAGCAACATCAGCCGCTTGCAAGGCCGCTTCGGGATGTATTGGCGAACCGATAACAGGGATGTTTGGAAACATGGCTGCACCCAAGCCCATCCCGCTTAAATAGAGGAAGTCTTTTCTTTTCAAGGCAATAGTTTTAAGAGCCTAATATAGCTGAAAAAGAGGCGGGAGACAAAGTTTAGAGACAAGAATCGAGAAACTCAAAGACTTTTGTCATCTCGAACGATAGTGAGAGATATTGTACCGTTTATAAGTCTTTCGCAGAAGATTTCTCCTACGTCGAAATGACAAAAATTTCTTATTCCTCCCTCTCCTTCGGAGAGAGCTGGGGAGAGGTTTTAATTAAAGATCGAAGTCTTCACTCTTTCTTCGGGACTGAGTTTAATAAACTCTTTGTAGCATTTGCTAATATAGGCAGCAAGATTAAACTCCTCACTGGTGAAAGTTTCGATATCAGGCGAATAACGCATCACAAAACTATGCAGTTCCTGGTCTTTCAACGGAACGTATTTTTCTATGCTTTCTTTACTGAAGGCCTGCTGAATTTCCGCGGTTATCTTATCGTTTTTATCTTGCTGTTCTTTCTTTTTTGCGTCGTTCTCTGTCTTTTTGTTCGACCAGATACGCAGGTTTACGCCACCCTTTATAGCACCAGAAGCACCGGGACGGTCTACGTCGCGCTGGTAGTTCATGGTTTGATTATGGTATTGGGGATCTTTTTGTTTTTGCATAATGGACGGGTTTACCGTACCCGCCCCGTTAATTTTCACCTCGTTCAACATGTGCTGAATGGGGTCCATAAAAATCTCACGCACCTTTAAATCGATTACTACTACGGTATCCGGCGCATAGCCGAAGCCCGAGAAAACAAGCAAATCATTAACCTTGGCTGTAATGCTAAAGCGGCCTTGTTTATCGGTAGTTGCGCGGTATTTTCCATTAAGATTAAGGATGCTGATATTGGGCAAAGCAACATGGGTTTTGTTTTCATAAACAATACCATCCTGGGTATGCTGTGCGTAAGCAAAAGAGGCTAACAGCGAGAAAATCAATACAAAACACCAACGGCACATCTTACAAATTTAAGAAATTTGCCTTAGGTTGAAGTTAAAAAATGTTAAATAACCCTTTAAGAGAGTCAAGAATCGAGAGCCAGGAATCAAGACTATATTTCACAAAAAAAGCCCTCTCCATATGGAGAGGGCTTACTATAATTAGAATCAATGCAGTTTTTGTCCCGACTCTTGATCCCTGATTCTTGACTCTCTAATTACACTGCGTCTGACAACGAAGTAAACGTAAAGTCCCTGATCTTCATTGGCGGGATGAGGTAACTGCGGTAGCTTTCTACGCTGATGGTACGCTCTGGCTTACCTAAGGCTTCCACATTGTTCAGCATAATTACCGGGCTCTCGTTAAAACGGAAGTTTTTAACCGGGAATTTGATCTGGCCGTTCTCGATATAAAACGTACCATCACGGGTAAGTCCGGTTAGCAGTAGTGATTGAGGGTCAACCATGCGGATATACCACAGGCGCGATACCAGAATACCACGCTCGGTACTCTTGATCATTTCTTCCAGGCTGGTTGTGCCGCCATCCATAATGATGTTGCTTGGGCCGGGAACCGGGGTTACGCCTTTTTTCTGTGCCCAGTAACGAGAGTAACTCAGGTTTTTAACCACACCTTCTTTAATCCAGTCGGTACGTTCTAAAGGCATACCGTCACCGTTCCAGGTTGGGCCAGGTAATTCGGTATTGAATGGGTCTGAATAGATGTTTACTTTATCATCCATCAGCTTTTCGCCCAAACGTGTACCGCCGCCTTTTTTGCTCAAAAAGCTACGGCCCTCTTCGGCGCTGCGCGCATCAAAGCGAAACATGTTCTCCAGCATATAAACTGCAGCAACAGGTTCTAATATCACGGTATATTTTCCTGGCTCAATTGCTTTAGGGCTGGCCGAGCTCAGTGCTTTTTGCGTTGCAATTTTGGTTGCGCTAGCCGTGTCCATCTTTTTAACATCGGTAAACCCACGCGCAGCATATCCGGATATAGTACCGGCAGCATTACGGGTAGTTACTGAGTAAATTACGTCGGTAGATTTATCATAGGCAAACAATCCTTTAGAGTTCATTACCGCGCTAAAGCGAGTAGTATTCTCTAAAAAGCCTGCGGCCTGCAAGTTTGCAGCTTTAGTTACATCAAGGCTTTGCCCAACCATTTCGGCGCGGCTTTCGGGCGTCATGGCTGCGGTAGCCGGATTGTAGGCTATAGAATCTTTAAATGTTTGCGGACCAAGCATCGGCATAGTCTCCGGGTTTTCGGGAGCAAGCTGCGCAAGCTCTTCCGCGCGGCGCACTACTTTCTCTAAAGAGGCATCATCAAACTCGTTAATGGTGGCTGTTCCTGTTTTTTTACCGTAAACCGAGCTTACAGCTAAGCTAACGGTACTGATATCGCCTGCTGTTGAAACTGCGTTAAGGGCCGTGCGGATGTTACCACCGTCGTTACCTCTAAGGCTTACTTCGCACTCATCGGCTTTTGAATAACTAAGCACCTTCTTTAATAAAGCCTGTGCTTCTTCTTTACTATATATAGGCATATTAATTATCCGATTTTTCTTTTAGTATTAATTACGTTAACTCCATTAAAACGTGAGGTTGCCGAACCATGCGAAACCGCGTTTGATTGACTTGGTTGACCTTTTCCATCGTTAAAGGCACCACCTAAACGATAATCGCGCTCGTCGCAAACAGCAACCAGGGAGTTCCAGAACTCCTGGTTGGTTGCCTGATACGATACATCGTTAAGCATACCTACAATTTTTCCGTTTTTGATCTCGTAAAACAGCTGACCGCCAAACTGGAAGTTATAGCGTTGCTGATCGATAGAGAATGATCCGTTACCCACAATGTAGATACCTTTCTCTACGTTTTTGATCATATCATCAACACTCAGCGGGGTTTTGCCCGGCTGTAACGATACGTTAGGCATACGCTGAAACTGTACATCTTCCCAGGTTTGGGCGTAGCAGCAGCCTTGCGAATGGTCTAAACCGAGGATTTTCGCCTGATCGCGAATGGCCTGGAAGTTCACCAATACACCATCTTTAACAATATCCCATTGACCTGTTTTTACCCCTTCGTCATCATAGCCCACAAAGCCTAATGAACCCGGTTGCAATTTATCGGCAACGATATTCATGTTTTTGCTACCGAAGTGGAAGTTACCCGATTTTAGTTTATCTAACGATAGGAAGCTGGTACCGGCAAAGTTAGCCTCGTAACCCAGTACGCGGTCTAGTTCAGTCGGGTGAGCTACCGACTCGTGGATGGTTAACCAAAGATGTGATGGATCCAGCACCAAATCGTATTTACCCGGCTCTACCGATTTTGCTGAAACTTTTTCTGCAGCGTTTTTGGTAGCATTTTTAATATCTTCAATCATATCGTAACGCTTTTTATAACGCGTTACCACGCCGCCAACTTTTTCAGATTCTGAAGGGGTTAAATATTCATAACCCATACCGCATGGCATGCTTAAAGCCGCACGGGTTTCAAACGCGCCCAATGATGGGTCGATTTTGGTTACCTGGAAGTTAGGGTAAATACGATGAATATCCTGATCGATATAAGAACCGTCTGTAGATGCAAAATATTTTTGCTCGTTGATAGAGAAAATGGTAGAGTTTACAAAGCTTGCACCGCCTTTCATGGCTTCGCTGTTCGCGTTAAGCAGCAAGTCTATTTTTTCTTTAATAGGCACTTCAAACGCATTACGTTCAATAGGTGTTTTCCAGCTTACTTCGCCATAGCCTCTTTGCGGGGCAAGGTCAACCGGTTTACCGCCAATTTTAGCGTTTGCTTTGGCTACGGCAACCGCGCGTTCGGCAATTTTAGCAACACCTTCTTTGGTTACAGTATTACCGGCGGCAAATCCCCAGCAACCGTTAGCTATAACGCGAATACCCACACCGAACGACTCCGAATTGGCAACGTTAAGCACACGGTTTTCGCGGGTTACGATAGCCTGGTTAAGATACCGGCCTATGCGGATATCTGCATAAGATGCTCCTTTCGCTTTGGCAGCGGTAAGGGCGGCATCGGCAAGTTCTTTTTTCACCTTTACATCAATGGTTTCCAAAGCCTGCTCCTGGTAAATAGATTTACCAAAGGCAGAGTTGGTTAGCATCGCAGTTCCGGCACCTACTCCCGATAGATAAATAAAGTCTCTACGTCTCAAGGTTAATCCTCCTTTGTTTGCTTAGTTAAATTATAGTTTAGTTATTAGTTCGTTTTAGTTTCAGGACGAGAATTTGCCCTCGGCCCACAGGTATGTGCAAGCCAGCAGCAACAGCACATAAAAATATATTTTAGACACCGGAACCTGCACTTTTTGCTGTATTTGTTTTGTTACAGATACCCCATTATGATGATTTGTAGCATAAGCGTTACTCTCTTTAAGTAAGGCCCTGTACTTTAATCCCGCCCATTCCTGCTGCGGGTATGCAAACCACCAGTGCGGCATACCAGAACCTTGCTGAACCTGTTGCCAGCCTACATGCGAAGGCCAGTAATCTGCCTGCCAGGCAAATGGCAAATGCGCTTGCCTTTCGGTACTTATATTAGTTTGATTGATCTTAATTTCGGGATTAGCCACTCCGGTTTCAACCTGTAATTTGGTATTATTATTTACTGAAGCAACATTATTCACCACCGACCATTCTTCCGCCGCAGGCACGTGTTTAGCCGCTTTAGAGATTAATAGCGACCACAATGCGGTATAATCAGCCTCGTCGCCACCCAGCATCCAGCTATGGGTTGAAGTGAGCGTGGTGAAAATTTCCCTCCCACTGCCTATCAATCCGCTGCTAGCCATAATATGATTTTGCTGATCGGTAACCAGCGGTTGTGTAAAGTTTTGGGCAACGATATAAACCGGATCGAGCAATGTTTTGGAGGTAGTACCATCGTGACCTTGGAGTTTTAAGCTGGAGATTACCTGCCCCGCCGATGATACTTTGTTTACCGGGAAATTTTGTTGCAGCCAAAAATTGCTATGGGTTGTGCTATCTGCTCGCACGATAATGCCTACACCTTTTTGTTGAACCTCTTGTTTTAAGGCCGCGCTTTCGGCACTGTTCAGGTTTTTCAAAACATCGAGGTCGCTCAATACAATATCAAACTTATCAAGCAGCCCTGTTGTAAGGTGCTGTAGCGATTGCTGCTCTACATTCACAAATTCCTGGCTGAATTTATCTTTACTGATCATTGATCTAACAGCTACACCATAACCATTTGCCGAAAGCCAGTTCTTCAAAAATTTATCCTCAAAGTTTGGTGCCGCTGCCAGCATTAAAACTTTCAGTGGTTTAACGGCGGTTATTTCAAAGGGTACACTTTCGTTGGCCAGTGTATCGGCATCAGAAGTGCTTATAAGCCTATAAACTGCGCGGCCGGTATGCTTGGGTGTCGTGTTTAAATCGAAAGTTGCAGTAGTATTAGCGGCAATGAAAGTAGAGTCGGCTGTTGTACCTAGTCCCTTTAAAGTTAGCTTAACTGCCTTACCGGTTGTGTTGGCAAACGTTCCTTGCACACTTAATTTTTCGCCAGATTTTACCTGGGTGTTCCAGCTTACGGCACTGATGCCTGCAGGAGGTATAGTCGGATGAAATTTAACTGGCAGGTTATGAAGTTGCGCCAGTTCATCAGCAGATAAACCATAACCCAATACCTGCACACTGGTTACCGCTGGTTTAAGGTCAGATATCTCCGAAACGCTGGCGAGTAACGTGGCCTTAGGATAATCCTTCTTTATTTTTTTACTGATGGTATAAACACGAGCATCGGCATCAATAACACTATCAGCATTATAACCGTCGGTTAATAATACAACCTGATTTTCATCTTCCAGACGGAGCTCGTGCTGATAAGTTATCGGCAATGCGATACAGGCCAGGGCACCTATTGAGCACAACACGGCTACGATACGTAACGCAAGATTCCGCTTGCTCTCACGCTGTATCTCTCGCCACACGGCAAAAATAGCAAGTACTAAACAAACGAGTAAAATGGTATAGTTCCAGGTCATTTACTTATTTGTTTAGTCGGTTTAGATTTTTAAAATAGCCTTGCGACAAGCCGATATCCGCCGCCGAAGCGGGAGATTGCGGCATAGCGTGGTTTATCGGCAATGCTCTCTGTATAGCCTTTTCAACCATCGCGATATTAGCCGCACTCGCTTTTCCAGAGGTAACAATTTGCTTCATGGCATTTACCGCTGGCAAATAAACACCAGGTTGCGCAACAGCTTTACTACTTAATTGTGCCGAAGCCACCTGCAAAGTATGTTGATCGACCGCGTTAAGTTTAGGGTCGGTTTTTAATTGTTCCAGTATAATCACTGCCTTTTTTAAGGTTTCAAACTGATCGCCAGCCTTTTTGATGTCTTCGTGCGAGGTTGGCTCGGTAATTTTGCTTAAATCACCTGTCAGGCGTTTTTCGAGTTTAAGCGGCGGAGGGTTATACCCTGTTTTCGCCACATAAGAACGCGACTTCTGCTGAAGATCTTTCAACAAACGCAAAGCTTTATACTCAAACGGTAGGGCATCTTGCGGTTTATACATGCGCAATTGCAGTTCGGCTTTCCACATTTCGGTAAGGGTGGCTTTCAGTTGTTCTTTAACTGCGGGCTCTAAGAAAGTCGCGTCTTCGGCGTTATCGTGCTTATCGGTGTAAGCATCCAGAATCATGTTGGTATTGCTGAAGTTTTCGGCCTTGCTTAATTCACCGCCCGATTCTTCACCTATTTTTGATTCATCTTCTTCCCCCAAAAACTTACCATAACGCAGGCGCAGCATTTTTTGATCGGCACCGAGGTCGTTACTTCTTTTGGCAAACTCTTCTTTACTCAGGCTATCCTTCAAGCGGATCAAATTTTGCGAATCGATAATGATTTGGCGCTCGCTCCTGAAAAACTCGGGCTTAACGTTAACTCCGGCAACCAAGCCGTCCATACTTAATAACTGGGCGGTATCCTGTATCGACACGATGTAAACATCGGTGCGGCTGGTTTGCTGATGGGTATCCTGGGCCTGTATGTAGAAATATAGCTCGTCTCCCGGCTCCATTTCAAGCTTAGGAAGATCGACTAGCTTTTGCAGATCATATTGGCGACCATGGGCACTAAAAGCTTCGCCAAACGGAATTTTATATTCTTTAAATTTAACAGCCTCACCGCTGCCTTTGGCTACTGTGGCGTTAATAATGGCCGAGTTGATACCATAATCGTCTGTTACCGAAGCGCTGATAGTTACCTTGGGTACTTCGCCGGCATCTATATGTGTATACTGCTTTGGAGTTTTAATTTTGATAACCGGGGCAGCGTCTTTAATAACCGTTACAGGATAAAGATCCGAAAGTTTACCATCTACATTAACCTGGTAAAAACCCGAAGCAGAAATCTGTTTAGATAAATGCCAGTGCGATTTATCACTACCTGCCTGCATTTTCAGCACCTCGTGCTCGTTAAATATCAGCGACAATTGTTTTACATCGATATTGGTTTCGATGCTCCAGTTAATGGTTGATCCTTCTTCAACATCCAGCGTAAATCTATCCTGGCTACGTGCGGCACGATGCGTGTAAGCCGGCGGCGCAATAGTTACTTTAGAAGATTTAATTTGTGGCAATACCTTTTCGGGCGGCAGGTTTTTCGCGGTAGCCGACATAGAATCTACAACCAGTTTACCTACCGATGAGTGCCATCTGATAGGCAACTTAGCAAGCGCAAAAGTTAAAACTAAAGCCCCCAAAACAAAAACGCCTGCCAGCTTTACCCTATTATAAAATTGGGGCGGTGCGCCGGGAACGTCATATAACCCGCTTTCTACCTTTTGCAGTTGCAGGCTCTCTAATAAATTCAGACTGCCTGCCGGCTTCATTAACAGTTGGGTACTTTCTTCGAGTTGTGGATAATTTTGATTTAAAAAAGCAGAGATACTTTCTTCGGTAATTTGCCATGGGCGGCGGATAGCCAATATCGAAACCAATAGCCCAATGAATACTATTAGCCCCCATAGCAACGAATCATCAAATACATAGTAAAATATGCTACCTAACACCAGGGCAATTGCAGCCGATAACAGTACATCCGCCGCCACCTGGTAAGTTATCCAGCGTTGCTGCAAAGCTTTTAACTTATGTAAACCTGCCTGCTCAGCCATTGCTTTGTACTGTTTTGTAACGTGTTGCCAGCCATCTTTCTACCATAAAAATCGCTATCAGTGCCAGCCAGAAATATTTACCTAATTCTTTTTGTATTGTGAATTTATCAGCCACTACATGAGTTTCTGAAACTTTAACCGGCTGTATCTGCTCATTGCTTAACGTGCGGCGATCATATTCTGACATTGTATTTTTAGCCGGCGTAATAATTAACTGCAGCATCAATTTAGGGAAACTACTATCCCATGCCATATCGTTCCAGGTTGGGTTAAAGCGGCTGTAGAAATGGTACACCTCGGCGTTGTCTTGCTTTTCAACCGTAAGCACCGGGTGGCCAAAACCGTCATGCCACATCATTTCGCCCGAATTTCGGGTTGCTGCTACCAGCTTAAACATTGGAATTTGCGTTGAACCATTTGGCAAAGCAAAATCAGTAGTCGTACTTATCGAAGTATTTACAGTTTGTGTTTTACCGGTTTGGTAGGCAAAGATCTTACTGTGTTTCTGCAAAAGTCGCGCGGCAAACGGTTGTTCGGAAAGCCAGAAGATCCAACTCTCACCAACCGGAATAGCGTTTGCACTACTGTATTGTTTAACCGTTATTTTCCGCTGAGTAAATTGCGCAACTGCGTCCAGTGCGGCTTTAAGGTAACCGGCGTCGGCTGTTTTCCCGTCGTTGTAAATGGCAATGCTTAAGGTAGCAGTATCCACAGACACTGGTTTAGCTTTACTGTTGGCCAAACTTATCTCAGGCCGTCCATTATTTACGTTGACTGTAAACTGCGAATTGCCTTTATCAGCCTGAATATCGGTGTAGTTATAAGTAGTGCCCGATGGTTTACTATTCCCTTCAACCACCCGGATAGTATTATTGCTATTAAACCAGGCGTTGTGTACCCAGGTTGTTACCGAGTCGGCGGGTGTAAATGTTTGCCAATGGAGATTAAGCGCAGCCTGTGGCTTATCGCCCACAAAACGATTTGCGCTGTTAGTAGTATACAAGTAAACCGGCAGATTGGATGGAGTCCGATTATCTAACTGCTTTAAGATGTCCCAATAAGAAGAGGGTTGAGCTGATACAGAATCGATAGTCTTCAGGTCTTTAGTCTCGGCCAGTAATTTGGTTAGATCTACCTTTGGGAAATCGGTATTAAAATAATGAAACTCGTAACCTTGCTTAGTTAAAGAATCTATACTGGTTTTGTAATGCTGATACCCTTCGCTAAAGTTTTCTCTTGGTAATAACACCCAACCTTTGGCTTTAGCCAACGTAACATGTTTTTGCCAGATGGGCGCAGTTAATAGTATAGCTAACAATAAAAGCAATAAACAACGAAGCAACAGTAACAGAATATCCAACAAGTTAAAACTCCGGCTACTTCTGCGCGATGCCGCCGTGATAAGTGACGTGCTACCAACTTTTAAAACCTTGCCCGGCCGGATATTCCATAGGTGTATCAGCACCGGGATGAGCATGGCGGCTGCAGCAAAAAACCATATGGGATTTAAAAATTGAAGCATTTTATCCTGTCTGTCATTACGAGGTACGAGGCAATCTCGTAGCTATGCCTATTTTAGAAATAGTACGACGAGATTGCTTCGCACCTCGCAATGACACATTTATTTTTATAATTTATATCAAACTCCATCCTCCCCTGCGGAGGGCTGAGAGAGGTTATAACCCCTTATTTCTTTGCACCAAAAACGCTCTTAACGCATCATCAAGCGGCTGAGAGGTATTAATCATACGATAAACGATATGCTTACCTAACAACTGCATCCTGATTTCGGCCAAATGTTGATCCAGCTTTTCTTTGTAAGCCTTTTTTGCTTGCTGTGTATCTATCTCAACTGTTTCGCCGGTTTCGAGATCTTCCAATGCCGAGTAACCTTTAAAATCAAAATCGAGTTCGTTGTTGCCCATCAGGTGAAACACAACCACTTCGTGACGCAGGGCCGCTAAAGAGTCGAGCACTTTATAAATCTCACCATCCTGCTGGTACATATCGGTTATAAAAACCAACAGCTCTTTTCTTCCCGATCCTGCGAATAACTCCTTGTAATGTGCCGGCTTAGTGAACGTGCCGTTGGCCTGTATCTGATCTAACTGGTGATAAATCCGCTGCAAATGCTGCGGATCGGCTTTGGACGATAGCGTAAACAGCCCACCATCTTTAAACACATATAATCCGGCTGCATCACCCTGTAAGTTTACCAAATACGCCAATGAAGCCGCCAGAAAACGTGCATAATCTATCTTCCGAACCCCATTATCATTATGGTTCATAGACGCGCTTGCATCTACCAGAAACCGTACCGAAATACTAGTTTCCACCTCCGACTCACGGATATAATACCTGTCTGATCTTGCAAACATGCGCCAATCCAACCAACGCAGATCATCACCCGGCTGGTAGCTGCGATACTGGCTAAACTCCAAACCCGGCCCTTTAACCGTGCTTTTGTTAAAACCGTTCATAAAGCCATCAATAACCGTTTTCGCCAGTAGGGGCAAATTCTTAATGGTCATTAATACTTTAGGATCGAGTTGCATTTTGGTTGTCTGTTATCGGTTGTCGGGATCAATTAAATTTGTCATTGCGAGCGATAGCGTGGCAATCTCGTTGTTTGCTATTCAATCTGCATTGCTACGAGGTTGCTTCGTACCTCGCAATGACATATTGATATTTTTTCTGTCTTGATTCTTGTTTCTCGATTCTTGACTCTCTTACAAAGCTTTCTTCCGCCCTATCAATTTAATCAGCTCTAACGTCGCGGTGTCCGAAGTAATACCTTCGGCTTCGGCCTTAAAGTTCATCAATATACGGTGGCGTAATACCGGCACGGCCATCGCGTGGATATCTTCTTCTAAAACGGCGTATCGTCCTTTTAACAACGCACGGGCCTTGGCGGTTAATATAAGCGCTTGTCCCGCGCGAGGGCCCGCACCCCAGCGCACCCATTCTTTAACATAATCTATAGATGTAGTATCCGGTCGGGTGGCACGGATAATAGTACTTACATATTTAACCAGTTCCTCGCTAATAGTAACCTGGCGAACCAAGGCCTGCGCCTGCTGAATTTCTTCGGCAGTAATAACAGGCAGTACATCTACTTTACGGGTGCCGGTAGTACGGTTCAATACTTCAAACTCCTCCTGCTCGGTTGGGTAACCTATTTTAATCAATAGCAAAAAGCGGTCGAGCTGTGCCTCTGGCAATGGATAGGTACCCGCCTGTTCAATCGGGTTTTGGGTTGCTAATATAAAGAAGGGGCGATCAAGTGGATAAGTCTGTCCGCCATACGTTACCTCAAACTCCTGCATAGCTTCTAATAAGGCCGATTGCGTTTTTGGCGGTGTTCGATTAATCTCATCGGCCAAAATAATATTGGCAAACAGGGGGCCTTTGTTAAACTTAAAAAATCGCTTACCGGTAACATGGTCTTCTTCCAAAATTTCAGTACCGACAATATCGGTAGGCATCAGATCGGGTGTAAACTGTATCCGTCGGAACGACAGATGCAGCGCCTGCGACATGGTTTTAACCAACAAGGTCTTCGCCAACCCAGGTACGCCCTCCAGCAAACAGTGCCCGCCTGCTAAAAATGCCACCAACAGCTCGTCTAATACGGCATCCTGCCCTACTATAACCTTCTGAATCTCGGTTTTTAACTGCGGAAGCTTAGCCAGCAGCGCTTTTATATTGTTTTCGGTAAGTTCCAAAACGGTATTTGATTAAAAATTACGGATGTGTTAATTTTCTGACACAAGATATTGCGCTTTTAAGGTAAATACAATGCCTTGTTGTAAAAAATCAAACAAAGTATCCAAAAAATTACAACACACGCAATTCAAAGCGTTTTTTACATAAAATATTGTAGTAATTTTAGATTTTTAAGAACAATGTCTATAGGTAAAAAATTTACGTTCGCCCGCCTCAGCTACCACTCGGGCGACTGGGATACCGATCAGCGTATGCCTGCTAATATTCTAAACTCGCTGTTAGAATACACTACCATACCTATCGAACAAAAAGAGAAAGTAGTTGCTTTAAGCAGTAACGATATTTTCAATTACCCCTTTGCTTATTTAAGTGGCCACAAGTTAGTGCAGTTTGATGCTGTAGAACGTACAAATTTTAAAAAATATGTTGAGAATGGCGGCTTTATTTTTGTAGATGATTGCAACCATGATATAGATGGCTTGTTCGCTAAATCTTTTGAAGCACAAATGGTTTCGCTGTTTGGGCCTAACGCCTTAAAGAAAATCCCCAATAACCATCAGATCTATCATTCCTTTTTCACATTTGAAAAGGGGCCTCCCAATACATCTTTTGAACTTAATGGCTGGGGCGACGATTTGGTACACGACTATTTAAAGGCTATTGAGATTAATGGCCGTATTGCTGTATTATATAGTAACAAGGATTATGGTTGCGAATGGGACTATGATTTTCGTAACAAACGTTTTCTTTCTGAAGACAATACGAAGTTCGGCGTAAACATTGTAGTATACGCCCTCGGTTCTTGATGTTTAACCAGATTTCCGATTGACCTCTTCAGACAGCTATTACACGTTTCCTTTCAGAAATTTGGAAACTCAGATTCCATCTATCAACATCCCCAACGATGTAGAAACTTGAAAACGCGCCATTGCAATATCGTAATGACCGTATTTTATCGCAGTTGCCTCACTCTTTAAAAGGTCAACATAATCCGCTTTGCCTTTAAATGGTACTTGTTGAGCAGATTTTATGGCTTCCTCAACATAACATATAATTGATGCGGCCTCTTCACTTTTTTTAATCTGTTCGTTTAAGAGATTCAGATTATCCTTCAGTTGCTTTCTTTCCATAACAAATTGATAAACAACGTTAAATATATTTGTTTTATAAACCTTAAACACAGAAGTGTTAAGGGTTAAATAACCCTGTTTAAACCCCGCATTAACACTGTTTTTATTGAAAAAATTAGAGCTCATCCTAAACATCCTTTATAAAATATTGGAAATGAAAGCGTGAAAAACAAAATTGGTTTACAGCTATTTAAATTATAGCGGCTTGATAATTGCATCGCTATATATAAAACCAGTAAGAACCTGTTTACGAAACAGATCAAAATATCAACATGGCATCTACCGAAAATAAAAAGGCACCCCAAAATATTCAAAAAGCAACCTTTGCAAGCGGCTGCTTTTGGTGCACCGAAGCTATATATCAAACTTTAAAAGGCGTTACATCTGTAACTTCGGGCTACACCGGAGGTGAAACAACCAACCCGACCTATATGGAAATTTGTAATGGCGACACCGGCCATGCCGAAGCCATTGAGCTGGAATACGACCCCAGCGTTGTAAGCTACGATGAACTTTTGCTAATTTTCTTTAAGACGCATAACCCTACCACGCTAAACCGCCAGGGTAATGATGTGGGTACGCAATACCGTTCGGCCATATTTTATCATAACAATGAGCAGAAAGAAAAAGCGGAAGCCATGATCAAAAAGCTTAATAACGAAGAGATATTCGACAGACCTATAGTTACACATATTGTCCCTGCTTCGGCATTCTACAAAGCCGAAGACTATCACCAAAACTATTTTAACGACAATACCCTTAAGCCGTACTGCGCTTACGTGATACAACCAAAGCTTAATAAGCTTGCAAAGGAATTTACTGATAAAATAAGGCCGGAGTTATTGTAGCAGTTATTAAGGTACTGCGCAATCTCAAACATGCTGATGCCACATTTAAGGTGACGCTAGGCCTATGCTGGCAGCCCCCCTTTCCGAAGGAGAGGGCCGAGGTGAGGCTCTTAAAATGCAGATAAAAATATCTGCTAAAGCCCTCCCCTTGGGGAGGGTTAGAGGGGGTTTCTAAAGAAAAAACCTTAAAATTGTCCTTTGAATTGTAATCAGTCCTAACATGAAAAAACTCGACATATTTATCATCGGCAGCGCTGTACTATTTGCCGCATGCAGTACGGCTCATAAAACCACAGGTACTTCAACTACAGGTGCATCTATCGCAAATGATGGTAAGGCATGGTCGGCGGCGTGGCAGCAACGTGCAGCAGAGTATAAGGCATTATGTTTTCAAGCTTATAATATCGCCAAATTGCGTATTGATGAGGCGACTAAACAATCTGCCGGTAAACCGCTGGCCGTTGTTACAGATATTGACGAAACACTGTTGGATAATAGTCCGGAAGGTGCGCGCGCAGCTTTAAATAATGAAGATTTTAGCGCCACCGCCTGGAAAAAGTGGACTGCTCAAGCAGCGGCCGATACGGTACCCGGCGCGCCCGACTTTTTCAAATATGCCGCAACAAAAGGCGTAACGGTTTTTTACATCACCAATCGCGATGAAGATGAACGGGCCGGCACCTTGAAAAACCTGCAGCATTTTAATCTGCCATTTGCAGATAACGAGCATTTACTACTAAAAGGCACGTCATCAAGCAAAGAGGCACGTCGTCAGCAGGTATTGGCCAACTTTAACATTGTGCTGCTTTGTGGAGATAACCTGCCTGATTTTGACGCGCAGTATGATAATCGCCCATCGGAAGATAGCCGCACAGCAACCACCGAAAAGCTGAAACAACAGTTTGGTAGTAAATACATCATATTACCTAACCCATCATATGGCGATTGGGAAGGCGCTATGTTTAAATTTAACTACAAACTTACACAGGGACAAAAGGATTCGGTTATAAAGGCGGGTTTAAAAAAGGATTAAGCCCTCCAGCTCCCTAAAGGGGGAGTTTCGATTGGCAGAGTTTAATATAAAATCAAAGCTATGTTCACCCTACAACAACTTAAAGCGGCACATGCCAAAGTAAAAACTGGTGCAGATTTTCCAGCCTATATTCAGGAAATAAAAGCGCTGGGGCTGGTTACTTATGAGTTTATAGTTAAAGATGGTTCCACCGTTTATTATGGGGCCGATAATTACCATGTAGCATCGCCAGCTATTTATGAGCCTTTAACTATTAACACTACAGCTTCTCCGGATGCACTGAAGCATACCATTGCTATCCATCAACAAGGCCAAACAGATTTCATGACCTTTTGTAAAGAGGCGGCAAACGCAGGGGTAGAAAAATGGGTGATAGACACGGTAGCGATGCTTTGCACATATCGAGATCTGGGTGGCAATGTGATGGTAGCCGAACCTATTCCGCAAGCGGGATATTAGTAACAGACAAAATTCTGGCTTGGTTTTATTCTAAATAGTCACAAAAATAAACCGGATTCAAAACTAATTGTTGTGAATGTTATCTTAGTGATAAATCACTCAAAAAGCATGACGGTTATTGAAAACGAATTCCTAAAAGTGGCCATACGGTCGCAGGGAGCAGAGCTAACTTCCATTTACAATAAAGCAGCAGGTATAGAACACTTATGGCAGGCCGACCCTAAAATATGGGGCTGGCATGCGCCTAACCTCTTCCCGGTTGTGGGCGGGCTTATCAATAACGAGCTGATAGTTGATGGCAAGGCTTACCCTATGCAACGGCACGGTTTCACCCGCCCTTCGGAATTTAAGTTAAGCTCTGAAACTACTAAACATCATGCCCTGTTTTCATTACATTATTCGGATGCTACGCTTGCAGCATATCCTTATAAATTTAACTTTCATATTATCTACGATTTGATAGATAACGCCCTGCGCGTGACCTATAAGGTAATCAATCTCGATTCTAAAACCATTTACTTTTCGGTAGGCGGACATCCGGCTTTCAATGTACCATTTGGCAAAACAGAAGGTGAAACCTACGAAGATTACTACCTGGAGTTTGAAACCGGCGAAAAGCTAGACACCCACATGCTTTCTGCCGAGGGCTTTTTTAACGGGGAAACCAAACCGGTGCCGCTCGATGGCGACAAACTGCATTTAACAAGACATTTGTTTGATGCCGACGCGCTTGTATTTAAAAAACTGAACAGCCGACAGATAAACATCAAAAGCACAAAAAGCGATTATAGCCTGTCGGTAGAGTTTCCGCATTTTAATTATTTAGGAATTTGGGCTAAGCCCGGTGCCGATTTTGTTTGCATCGAACCTTGGCTGGGTTGTGCCGACTCTACCACCGGACCGGTTGACATCACCCAAAAAGAAGCCATACAAAAATTAGTACCCGGACATGTTTTTGAAGTATCTTTTTACGTTAGTGTTTAAATCACTCGTAAAATAAACTATAAAGCAATCGCATGCAGGAAACATTAACCGTAAGCGCCGAACCAACGGTGCGTTTTTCTAACAGGGTTGAAAATTATGTAAAATACCGCCCGGGCTACCCGGCAGCTGTTATTCAGTTTTTGCAGCAGGAGTTTGGGCTAAATGCAGATTCATATATTGCCGATATCGGTTCGGGAACAGGCATATTCACTAAACTATTACTCGACGAAGGGTACAAGGTTTACGCTGTAGAGCCTAATGAACCCATGAAAGAGGCCGCAGAGAAAGATCTCCGCACCTGTAAAAACTTCACCTCCGTAGCCGGCACTGCCGAGCACACCAACTTGCTGGCCAACAGCATAGACCTGGTTACCTGCGCCACCGCTTTTCATTGGTTTGATGTCGAAAAATCGAGGGATGAGTTTAAGCGGATCCTTAAACCCGGCGGATCAGTTGCCTTAATTTGGAATGTCCGCAGCGTTGATAGTGATGCATTCGCCATAGCTTACGACCAGCTGTTTGAGCAATACACCGGGAAGTACAAAGATTCGAAAGAAAGAACGGTTAACGGCGAACGTTTAAAGGGCTTCTTTAAGGATGGTATTTTTGAGACCAAAACTTATCCATATCAACAGGTTTTCGATTTAGACGGATTGGTGGGCAGATCTTTTTCATCGTCTTACTCACCGCTTCAGGATACCACCGAGGGAGATATTTTAACTCAAAATCTAACAAATCTCTTTAATAAGTATCAGATTGATGGCAAGGTATACTTTAACTACGATACCAAGATGTATGTAGGGAAGGTGTAAGCATGTCCTATTCCCCTCTTGAGAGGGGGCGCGAAGACTTGTGAAATGGAAGGGGTGTGTTTCTATGCATTTAAAGCAGTATAAACACACCCCTAACCCCTCTCGAGAGGGGAATTATATTCAGTAGTTCTTAAAACAAACTTCCCTGCCCCTGATCATCTATCTTGATGTCATCGGGATTAGTGATCTCAAAATCTACATCTTTCTGCGTAGGCATTTCGGGCGCTACATCCGGTGCAGGCTTGGCTTGTTCAACCACAATAGGCTCGGTATCTTCAACCGAATCTGGTGCCGGATCTGGTACATCTTCCGGGTCGTCGTGCTCAGCTATGAGTTCGATAGTTTGTATGGTATGCGCAGATAAACGGTTACCCATCGCTTTCATCCCTTTTACATCAATCAGGTCGGTAAGATTAAGTTCAACCAGTTCCTGAATTTCGCTTTTACCTTTCAGTTGTTCAACCTTCACTACAGGTTGCGCAGCGCCTGATAAGATCACCAGTTTAGAGCCACCTTCCTCGCTTATGATGCTCGTTTGCCTGCCTATCGCAGTATTCTCGAACACAAAGCGTTTCACCATATAGTTTTTCGATTTGCCATCGTAGTGCACCACAGAGAAAACTTTCTCGGGGTTGTACTTTTCGATCAGCATCATCTTATCGTCGAAGTGGTTGTTAAGATCGAAACTGGTTAACTCGTAAATACCATTATTCTGTACGGTTAGTATACGATCGTCGCCATCAAACTCGCCTAAATAAGCCCCGCGACCATCGGCGTTGAGACGGCGCAATACATCATCAAACCAAATTTTACGTCCGGCCAATGTTGATATACCTTTGCTCTTTAACAGAATCTTTTTAACCGGGTACTTAGTTACAATGTTACCCATGCTACCCCGCCCCTTAATGGCAATTGCGGCAAAGTCTTCGTCAAATTGAAGTTTCTTTAGCTTTGAGTGTGGTTTCAATTGAATGTTAACCACCTCGGCTTCCCCATTAGGGTTGGCGGTAAAGTATAACACTTTGCTGCCTTTGGTGCCCTTGGTAAGATCGTACTCTTTGTCACGTGTAACACCAGCAACGGCGAAACGTTTAATGTACGCCACACCACTTTGTCCATCTTTATAGATCATATTGTAGATGGTACGTTCGTCGTTTTTCTTAAATACCGCTACGTGGATAATGCCCTTACCTACAAAAACCTTATCCTGCACTTTAGTAATGATGCAACGGCCGTCTTCACGAAAAACGATGATCTCGTCGATGTCTGAGCAATCGCCCACAAACTCGTCTTTCTTTAAACCACTGCCAATAAAGCCATCTTCGCGGTTTACATATAGTTTAACGTTGGCTAAAGCTACCTGTGCAGCTTCTACTTTATCAAAGGTGCGCAGCTCAGTTTTGCGCTCGCGGCCTTTGCCGTACTTCTCTTTCAGGCGTTCGTACCAACTAATAGTATAGTCGGTAAGGTGCTTCAGGTTATGTTTTACCTCCTTAATTTCCTTTTCGAGGCTAGCCATCAACTCGTCGGCTTTCTTAACGTCGAAACGGGTGATGCTACTCATCGGCTTATCGATCAGCTTCTTATAGTCTTCGGGAAGGATCTCACGATAAAACTGACTAAAGAACGGCGTAAACAAGCGCGTTAGCACTTCAACCACATTCTCAAAATTGCCAGAGTTCTCGTATTCCGAATTCTTATACATCCCCTCCTGGATAAATATTTTCAGCAAAGAACTAAAGAATATCTTCTCCATCAATTCCTTCAGGCGAATTTCGAGTTCCTGTTTCAGCAGGTCTTTGGTAAACATCGCGCTTTCGGTCAGGATGTCGTTCACACTCATAAAGTGTGGTTTGTCGCCCTTAATTACACAGGTGTTTGGCGATATAGAAACTTCGCAATCTGTGAAGGCATATAAGGCATCAATGGTAACATCGGGTGAGATACCCGGCGCCAGGTGAATCATTATTTCTACATCCTGCGCCGTATTATCTTCAATTTTTTTGATCTTAATCTTACCCTTATCATTGGCAGAAATCACGCTATCAATCAAGCTACCTGTGGTAGTGCTGAAAGGAATCTCTGTGATAGCTAATGTCTTTTTATCGCGCTCTACAATTTTGGCACGTACGCGTACTTTCCCCCCGCGCTGACCTTCGTTATAGTTACTGCAATCGGCCATACCGCCGGTCGGGAAATCGGGTACCAGATCCGGGCGGGTACCACGTAATACACCGATAGCAGCATCAATAAGCTCAATAAAGTTGTGAGGCATAATTTTGGTAGCCAAACCAACCGCAATACCTTCGGCACCCTGCGCTAACAGCAGCGGGAATTTTACCGGCAAGGTAATCGGCTCTTTATTACGGCCATCGTAACTGGCCTGCCAAATAGTGGTATCGGCATTGAATACTACATCGAGCGCAAATTTCGATAAGCGTGCTTCGATATAACGCGGCGCAGCGGCCGAGTCGCCGGTTACCGGGTCGCCCCAGTTACCCTGGCAATCTATCAGCAGGTTTTTCTGCCCAATCTGCACCATGGCATCGCCAATAGAAGCATCACCGTGCGGGTGATATTTCATGGTGTTACCAATAACGTTGGCTGCTTTGTTGAAACGTCCGTCGTCCATCTCCTTCAGCGAGTGTAAAATACGTCGCTGCACGGGCTTTAAACCATCGTGTATGTGCGGAACGGCACGGTCGAGAATTACATAAGAGGCATAATCCAGAAACCAGTTCTCATACAAACCATCAAGCGAGATGGTATTATGCATATTATTATCTTCAGAACCAGAAGCGGGGAAATCTTCAGGAGTTATTTCTTCACTCATTCTTAAAAACTATTCGGATTTGTAAATATAAGCAGAACGCCTAACATTAAAAGGCTGCAAGGGCATAGTGTGGATAATAATACCAAGGTTGTTGACTTGCATACAACATTTAGTTAAATTAGACATGGTAAACTACATCTAAAACTTTATTATCTGCTTCATGAAAAACCTTACCCTTATTTTACCAGGGATGGCATTGCTTTCGGCGTGCCACTCCCGACCACCCATTACCGACCCAGGACTTGTACGATATCCGTATAAAATAGATACGTCGTACCAATGGGATATTAACCCCGACCCGAAAAACGCACTCATTGTTTTAAGAGCTTTAAAGGCCGAAGAACTGGGTGACACTGCCGATTTTAAAAAATACTTTGCCGATAGCCTGGTAATTAACGCAGATAGTATGCATTTTGCAGGAAGCTTAGCCGAAATGAAGAAAATGATGCAATTGCGTACCGACTCGGCCAGTGATATGAAGATAGCAGTGGAAGACTGGCAATCGGTAATTAACAAATCTAAAACCGAAGAATGGGTAACCACATGGTATACCCAAAGCTGGACAGACACACACGGCAAAAGGGACTCGATACAATACAGTGAGGACGTGCAAGTTAAAAACGATAAGATTGTGCGGATAAATGAGTTTTCGCGACATTTCCCGAAGCCGAATAAATAATAACAACAACTACCAATATGAGCGTTTCAAACAGAAGAAAATTTATAGCCACCACAGCCGCGCTCACAGCAGGCGCGGCAGCATCGGCAATGCCATTAAACACCATGACAAACAAATATCCCGTTATACACCATGTATTTTTCTGGCTTAAAAACCCAGGTTCTATAGAAGACCGCGATAAGCTTGTAGAGGGCGTAAAAACCCTATCGAAAATAGAAACTATTAAAGAATTACGTGTAGGCGTTGTTGCCAGCACTGAAAAGCGCGACGTGGTTGACAACAGCTGGGGCGTATCTGAGCTGATGTTCTTTAGCGACCTGGCCGGGCAGGCTACCTATCAAACCCACCCTGTGCACCTGGAGTTTATTAAAAACTACGGCCATTTGTGGGAGAAGGTGATAGTTTATGATGCGGTAGATGCGTAGAAGATAGAATCAAGAATCGAGAGACAAGAATCAAGACTTTGGGCAATCTACACAACGGCAGTTTTGCCTCACCCACCAGTCTCCGAGGGGGCGGCACAAAGTCTCCCCTACCGGGGGAGATTTAGAGGGGCGCTTTCTACGAGGTTGCCTCGTCGTACCTCCTCGCAATGACATTTTAATTTTTCTTGACTCTCGATTCCCGATTCACTTACTTCCTCGCTTTCAAATCCCTTATCATCTCCGAATAGCCCATTCTTCTTGTGGCGGCGTTAATGGTATTAGCTATGCGAGTTGCCCGGGTTGGGTCGGTTTTGGCGCTGTTGATCCATTTGTAGAAATATTCACGGTGGCCTTTGGGCAGGGAGTTAAAAAATTCTAAAGCTTCGGGCTGTTCATAATCGAAGCACTCTTTCATGTCTTCGGGCATTTCTATCACAAAATCATCATGGGTTTCGAGCTGCACGGTTAGCATGGCGCCCTTATGTTTGTGGATACCTTTTCGCATATCTGCGTTGATGGCCATAATAAAACTGCCGTCGCCCCAGGGCATCAAAGCTACGCCTGAAATAGGAAAATGATCTAAAAAACCCTTTACCCGGAAGGATTTCTTATTACCTGGCTTTAATTCGAGCGCTAAATCCTCCGGAATATTGATATAAGTCCATCCGGTCTTCTCCCCTTGCTCTGCAAATTGATAAATTATGGTATCAAACTTTATCATTATTATCAGTCAAATTATCGTTTTCAGAGCACATTTACAAAAGTTTTAAATTGGGTAACAAGGGTGTTGCACTAAGCAACTTTCAGCACCTAACAACGTCTATAGTGGTATAAATTTTAGTTAGTAAAAATACAATGAAAACGTTAAAATCAATTGCAATTGCCGCTTGTCTGTTCATGACCGTTGGCTTTGCCAAAGCAGCTCCCAAAACAATAGACGATAATGCCGCATCGGCCAATAGTGCAGTTAATACTTATGTTGCAGCGGTAAGCCAGGGTAAAACAGAAGGATTTGGAAAGGTGGTAGACCCATCGGCGCAATTCAGCATTTTGCAAGGCAAAAACATTCTGAGCTTTTCTAAGGCAGATATGATGGCTTTTGTAAAAGAAAACAAAAACATTAATCAGGAGTGCAAAACCAGCACTTCAGTTGTGGAATCAAACCCTGATATGACCGTGGTAAAAGTTGATATGGACTACGGAAATTTTGTGCGCACCAACTATGTTACGCTCAACAACATGGCAGGTACATGGAAAATTACCAACGTTTACAGCGTGGTGAAATAAGCATTTAAAGAATTATTAACACAAAAGGCCGTCCCGATTTAACGTTGGGGCGGCCTTTTGCTTTATTACGTTTTTTTCTTAAAAAAATATTTGCAATTAATTGCAGCTTTTTTGGATATACGATTATCTATAACGAGTCTATATTACGAGATTTTTAATAAAAGCGGAGTATGTTAGGTGTTTCTGTAAAAGTGAAAAAGGTTAACGAAATTTTAACATTTCGGCTGTAACGTAGCGGGGGTTACGGCTGTCTTATGAGTATAAAATTTATTAAAACACTAAATACAAAATATCATGAAAACCTTAAAAACACTTACACTTGGTCTTTGCCTTTTCTTAGCTGCCACAATAGCTAAAGCTAATAAAATTTCTACAGAAGACAAAATGGCTTCTCCTTATTTTGCTATCAACACTTATGTTGATGCCGTGAGCCGCGGTAAAGTTGCCGACCTGGATCAGGTAATTGATAAAACTGCAAAATTTAGCATGCTGCGCGGTAAAAACATCATCAGCTTTGATAAAGACGAGATGATCAATTTCGCTAAGCAAAATGCTAACCTTGAGCAAACCTGCACTATCAATACTTCAATTGTAAATACCAACGCCGACGTTACTGTGGCAAAAGTTGATATGCAATTTGATGGCTTTGTACGCAGCAACTATGTAACCCTTACCCACACTGGTAGCGGTTGGAAAATTACGAACGTTTATAGCGTGTTTAAATAAAAGTTGATTATTAGATGTGAAAAAAGGCTCCCGATAAATCGGGAGCCTTTTTTGTTTATTCGTTATTTAACATATTTTTTCAAAGCTTTCTGCCAGCGGTCGTACCCCTCTTTTTTAAGGTGCAGGTAATCTGCCTTAAAGAGCGAAGAATCGGGCAACGAAGTTTTAGGATCATAAAGCGGGGTATTTACATCTACATAAGTAAGCCCTTTATGATGATTTACAAAAGTTTTGATGAGCGCATTAGTGCTATCGACATCTGCATAATGTTTAGCCCGGCTCGGGCTTTTTTTAATAGACAACCAGTAAGTTTTAGCACCCGGTAGTTTCTGCTGAATCATGTTATACAGCGTCACAAAATCCTGGTATACCTGTTGTGGCGTGCGGTCGAAATTAATATCGTTTTCACCGGCGTACACAAAAATGCGGTCGGGTTTGTAAGGGAACAGGATATAATCGGTATAATATTTAACCCACTGATCAAGGGTTGATCCTCCTACCCCACGTTTCAACACCCGCTTGTCGGCAAAACGCTGTTCCAAGTCGTCCCAGAGGCGGATTGATGAGCTACCGATAAACAAGTTGCCTCCCGGTTTTGGAAAACTGAGGCTATCGGCTGTTTTAAATTTCCGTATCTCATCTGCAAACGGAAAATCCTGTTGGGCAAATAGCGTTTTACCTGCCGTAAGCAACAGCAGGAAAAAGAATATAAATTTTAACTTCATAGGTTTATGATTGCGCTAACCGTTCTTCAAAAAACAAAAATGGTAAAAAACTTTCACTGCCTTCAACAGCCCATATCGGCCCATCTTCAACAAATAGCAGTATTCTCATCTTTTGTTCTTGCTTTTTTTCGTATTCGGCCATTACCTGCAGGCATGAACCACATGGGGTTACCGGCTGACTTAGCTTAAATTCGTCGGTATGCGCGGTTATCGCAATACTTTCAATCGGATCGTTGGCATGATTAGCTCCCCAATGGAACAAGGCCACACGTTCGGCGCATAAGCCTGAGGGGTATGCTACATTCTCCTGGTTACTGCCATAAATTATTTTGCCGCTTTGCAAGCGCAATGCAGCGCCAACGCTAAATCTCGAATATGGGGAGTGCGATCCATTAAGTGCCGTTACAGCCTCGGCGCAAAGTGCGCGGTCTGCCTCGTTAAGATCGGTAAGGGTGATATATTCTTCGAATTTTATTTTTATTTCGTGATTAATCATTCAAAAAACCTTCGGGATAAAAAAGAAGGGGAAACAATATAAACATAAAGATTGATAAAACGAAACAAGTACTATTTTAAAGCCGGTTATATGGTTTTAAAATCATTAACCGTGGTATTTAGTACCTTAGCAATTGCTTAAAACCGCAATACCCAATATTCATCCAATGGATTTTTCAAAGAAATACTTCACACTTGTACTAACCCTACTTCTGTTTTTTTTAAGCCATACCTTCGCCCAATCCGGGGGACAACCGATAAGTATCGGAATTACGGAAGCGTTTCAATCAACTATCCTGAACGAAATCAGAACGATCAATGTTTGCTTGCCTGAGGGATACAACGCTACAGACACGGTTAAATACCCGGTTATATATAATCCCGATGGTGGTGTTGACGAGGATTTTATTCACATTACGGGCCTTATCCGTTTTGATACCCAATCATGGGTAAACCGGTTTCCAAAGTCGATTGTGGTGGGTATCCAAAATATCAATCGCAGAAAAGACTTTACGTTCCCTGTCGCCAACCTCGATTTTTTGGCAAAAATAGGCTTTAAAAAAGAGCTGTTCCCGCGGTATGGAGGATCGGCAAATTATATCGCTTTTCTGGAAAAGGAGCTGCAACCCTACATCGAAAAGAAATATAAAGCCAACGCAAACCGAACCATCATCGGCGAATCAATGGCCGGGCTACTCATCACAGAAATAGCCTTAAATCATCCTACTCTATTTAGCACCTACATTATTGTGAGCCCAAGTTTATGGTGGGGAGATGAAGCTTTGTTGCACAACCCTAATCTGCTGCAAACAAAAGCTCATAAACCTATTAGTATTTACATTGGCGCGCCCAACCGAAAGGAAGACGAACAGATGTATCTTGAAGCGGAAGGGCTTTACAAGATGCTTAAAGGCGATTCAAATATCAATCTATTTTTCGATTACTTACCCGAGGAATCGCACGCTACTGCCTTACATCAGGCAGCATATAACGCTTTTAAGATGATCTATTCAAAACCCGATTCCCTTAAATAGAGCTAAAATTAGGGATATTAAAAAAAGCCGCTGCAATATTCTTACAGCGGCTTTTTCAATATTATTTCTACTATGCAACCAGTGCAGTAGTATCCGAATCTTCGGCTCCCAGTAATGGGTTAACCGTTTCATCATCTTTTTCTACCCGAAGGTTTTGCACAATGTGCTGCTGGCGCGTTGGCGTGTTTTTGCCCATAAAATATTCGAGCAGGCCCTTGATGTTGGCATCGCGAAGAATAACCGGGTCTAGGCGCATATCTTTACCTATAAATAACCCGAACTCTTCCGGCGAGATCTCACCCAAACCTTTAAATCGGGTAATCTCTGGTTTATTGCCTAGCTTGGCTATGGCGTTGCGGCGTTCCTCATCGCTGTAGCAATAGATGGTTTCTTTTTTATTGCGCACACGGAACAACGGCGTTTGCAGAATAGAAACATGCCCTGCCTTCACCAGATCGGGGAAGAACTGCAGGAAGAACGTCATCAGCAGCAAACGGATGTGCATACCGTCCACATCGGCATCGGTTGCGATAACGATGTTGTTGTAGTTGAGGCCATCTAAACCGTCTTCGATATTCAGGGCGTGCTGCAGCAGGTTAAACTCCTCGTTTTCGTAAACCACTTTTTTGGTAAGGCCGAAACAGTTTAATGGCTTACCCTTCAAACTAAATACCGCCTGGGTTTGCACATCGCGCGATTTTGTGATAGATCCACTAGCCGAATCCCCCTCGGTGATGAATAAGGTTGTATCGCGGCGACGCTCGTGATTATCTGTAAAGTGCAACTTACAATCGCGCAACTTACGGTTATGTAACGACGCTTTTTTGGCGCGTTCGTTGGCCAGTTTTTTAATGCCGGCAATATCCTTACGCTCACGCTCCGACTGCAGGATACGCTTTAACATAGCATCGGCTGCTGCCGGGTTTTTGTGCAGGTAGTTATCGAGTTCGGTTTTAACAAAGTCGTTAATAAAACCACGAACCGTAGGACCATCAGGACCAACGTTTTGCGACCCCAGCTTAGTTTTGGTCTGCGATTCGAAGACCGGCTCTTGCACCTTAATAGCAATAGCAGCTACGATAGATGCCCGTACGTCCGAAGCGTCAAACTCCTTTTTATAGAACTCGCGAATAGTTTTAACCACCGCTTCGCGGAAAGCTGCCTGGTGGGTACCACCCTGCGTGGTATGCTGTCCGTTTACAAACGAGTAATATTCCTCGCCGTATTGTTGGCCGTGGGTCATGGCTATCTCAATATCGTTGCCCTTGAGGTGGATGATCGGATAGCGCAATGTTTCGGCATCGGTATTACGCGATAACAGATCGTAAAGGCCTCTTTCTGATAAATATTTCTGACCGTTAAAGTTGATGGTTAGTCCGGCGTTCAGGAAAACATAGTTCCAGATCATATTCTCCACAAACTCGGGGATAAACCGGTAGTGACGGAAAATGCTCTCGTCGGGAATAAAGTTAATAGCAGTCCCGTTGCGTTGGGTGGTTTCCTTTTCAGGCTCATCGCGTACCAATTCGCCTTTGGCAAACTCGGCAATTTTTGTACGGTTATCCCGATAAGATTGTACCGTAAAGCTGGTAGAAAGTGCGTTAACCGCCTTGGTACCCACACCATTTAGCCCTACCGATTTTTGGAAGGCCTTACTATCGTACTTACCACCGGTATTGATTTTGGATACACAATCAATCACCTTACCCAGGGGGATACCGCGGCCATAATCGCGGATGGCAACCTTATGGTCGCTCATATTAATATCAATGGTTCTACCGGCCCCCATCACAAACTCATCAATGGAGTTGTCAACAATCTCTTTCAACAATACGTACACACCATCGTCATAAGCAGATCCGTCGCCAAGCTTACCGATATACATACCGGGGCGCAGGCGGATATGCTCTTTCCAATCGAGCGACCGTATACTATCCTCACTATAATTTACTTCTTCCATTTTTTTGAGTTAGACGTTTGACGTGCGACGTTTTACGTAAGGCACTCAACATTAAATACTTTAGGTATTATATCAAGCAAATTGCCCTATATGCCAAATGTACTATATCAATGCTACAATGCATAACAGAAATTTCCCACAAAGATCCAAAGGGGATTTACGCGCCGAGCCCACGTAAAACGTAAAACGTTAAACCTGACCCCTTATTTAAAGCGAATGCAGTTACGTGCTTTATCTATGTCTTTGAAAAAATCGGGGCCTTTATCGTTGGTGAGGCAAACGGCCAGTATGGTACCGGTATGATCTTTCTGAATTGTAATGATCAGAGCATATTTATAATGGCGTGTAACCGGCGAGTCGCTTAGATTCACCAGGTATGATTTACCGGCATCGGCATTGTACTGAGCGAGTATATTGTCATTTAAATTACGGGTAAAATAGGCGTTGTCAGCACTAAAAACAGATACCTGTTCTTTAGCCATGCTAATATAGGCCGAATCGGCATTGGCATAGTACTTACTTACCTGCTTGTACGATTTTACCTCAAACCAAACCTCCACGTCGTGACCGGGCATGGCTATACCATAATCGTAAGTTACATCTTCGTTGCTAATGGGGGTAATTTCCTTAAAACCTTCGGGGAGCGTGAAAACAATATTCGCCTCGTTAGCTATGCGGTTAAATTCTTTCAACTGCTTGTCCACTTGCGAATACCGGGTTTGTCCATGCACACTGCCGGTAAAAACCATTAGGCAGGCTATCGCATAAATAAGTTTAAATTGCCTTAGGAGAGCTTTCATTAATTATGTAAAGGTAATTAGGTAGATGTAAACGCTAACGAATATAGTGTATATACTATACTTACGTTTTACATATAACCTTAGTTTTTAAACAAATAGTGAATAACAACGATAATATTACATTAGGCAAAGTAATTGTGCATTTGCCCTAAACTTGTAATTAACTTCCGCCACACTGTAGATTATTTTCCACAAATTTCCCCAACACATTACCCGATGTTATGCTAAATGGCCTTGGATTTTTGCATAAGCCTGCTTTGCCTAATACAGGACTAATTATTCTGCCGCCTATGCCAAAACCCGACGTCGCAAGCGCCATCTATTAAGTTAACTTAAAAAAAGTGAATATTAATATAAGGCAACCTTTTTTTTACAAATCGTCAGTTTGTCGACAATCCATCAACCAATAATTACACGGAATATCATTAAAGGAAATTATTTCATTGCTTCGAAACAAGCAACGGCATCCGCATATCAATAACAAGTTATTAATTCTATAATAGGGGCTAATTATGCGGGAAGGTGCTAAATAGTACCGTTTACGAATATAATATGATTAAGGTTACATTTTCGTTCATTTTTTTTAATTAACATACCCTTAACCTGCTATTTTACTATTTGCGCATTACTGTTATTTTTGCGCTTGGCATAATCTATGCGTTTGTAAATGGCTTAAAAGCCCGAAACCGGCTTCAAAAAAAGTACGCAAACATGCGCTTTAGCTAATTTTTGCATGTTTTATACGTATTTTGATGCCGTAAAACTTAATAAGTTTATTTTTACTGATGTTAATTTAAAAGCACGAATAATATTAATGATATCCCCTGCTGATAAAATAGCATTAAAGCCTTATCTAATAATCTACGCACCGCGCATGACGAAGCTTTTTATTGTATTATTTATGCTGTTGCCCTTTTGGAGTTTTGCCCAAACCCAAACGGCAGATCAGCTGATACAAAGCGGTAATGCCAAAGCCAATCAGAGGGATTATCAGGGCGCCATTGACGATTTTACCAAGGCGATAGAACTTAACCCCAATATTGCCGACGCCTATTTTTATCGCGCCAATGCCTACAGCAACATCCAGAATAACGAAGCTGCGGTTGCCGACTTTACTAAAACTATTGGGCTTAACCCTAAAAAAACAGAGGCCTATTTTTATAGGGCCAATGCCAACGCCAATTTAAGGGCGTACGTTACCGCCATAGATGATTTTAATAAGGCTATCAGCATGTCGAAAAAGCCAACTGCCGACATGTACCACTATCGTGCTAATGCCAAAACCAATACCGGCGATAATTACGGTGCCATACTGGATTTTACGGCAGCCATTACGCTAACCCCTCAAAACCCCGACTTGTACGAGTACCGTGGTTTGGCCAAAGCCAATACCAACAACAATAAAGGCGCAATACTGGATTACAATACGGCCATTAAATTAAACCCCAACAACGGCGATTTGTATTATTACCGTGCAAACTCAGAATCTACGCTGGGCTTGTACGCTGCTGCCATTGCCGACTATACCCGGGCCCTTCAATTTGACCCCAATCGTGCCGAAGCCTATTATTATCGCGCTAACGCCAAAAGCAATATGCACGATAACCTGAGTGCTATACAGGACTATAAAAAGGCTATCGAACTTAAACCTAATGTGGCCGAGTTGTACCATTACCTTGGTAACGCTCGTACCAATACAGCCGACAACCGTGGCGCTATTTTAGATTTTGATAAGGCGATAGAACTTAATCCTAACAACTCCGAACTTTACCTATACCGTGGTATTGCTAAGGGAAATGTAAGAGATACCACGGGTGCCTTTGCAGATTTTGATAAATCGATAGAACTTAACCCTAAGTATATTGATGCCTATACCCACCGGGCCAATATGCGTATTGATGCCAGAAATTACGAGGGGGCCTTTGGCGATGCCGATACTATTATAGCCTTTAACCCAAAAGCCGAGGGGGCTTATATTGTTCGCGGATCGGCCAAATATGCGCTGAAGGATACCGCTGGTGCTATTACAGATTTCACGAAGGCTATTGAGCTTAATCCGGCTAATGATAGATCTTATATACAACGCGGAAATGCCAAATTCGACATGGGCGACAACCGCGGGGCTATCGAAGATTTTAATAAGTCTATCGAACTAAAACCTCAGAATTTTGAGGGTTATATTAAACGCGCCGATACAAAAGCCAAAATGCGCGACTATGCAGGTGCAACACAAGATTACCAGAAGGTATTGCAAATGGCCCCTAAAAACAAAGAGGCATATGACAAGTTAACCGACGTGCTGATCACGTCTAAAAACTATCCGGAAGCTATCCGAATGGTAGATGCGGGGTTAAGGTTAAACCCTAAAAATGCAGCCTTGTATGTTCGCAGGGGGATATTGAAAGACGCCATGCAGAGTACCCGCGAAGCTATGCTCGATTTTGATAGGGCCATAGCGCTGGATTCAACTTCGTACGAAGCCTATACATTTCGTGGAAATACTAAAACCGAGCTAAAGGATTATGAGGGCGCTGTTGAAGATTTGAACAAAGCCATTAGCATACGCGGGACCGAAGACAACTTGTTATTTTTAGGCAATGCCCGCTTAGGCCTTAAAGATTATACCGGCGCACTGGAAAGTTATGATCGCGCTGTTGAGCAATATCCTAAAAGCATCAAAGGGCTATTGGCACGCGGAACAGCCAAAAGCATTATGCCAGATTCATCGGCCGCTATGCAGGATTTTTCGCGGGCGATGCTAATGGAACCACACAACGACCAGATATTTATTAAACGCGGCGATGCTTTCCTGAACATGAAAGATTCTATAAGTGCCATACTGGATTATAACGTTGCCATTGATATTAACCCACAAAGTACCGATGCCTATGTGAGCCGGGGTATTGCTAAGTACAAGCTAAAAGACGTGCGTGGTGCAATGCTCGATTATAATATGGCTATCCAGATACTACCATCAAACCGCAAGGCCTACATCAGGCGCGGCGAAGCTAAAACACTGGTTAAAGACTACAATGGTGCATTGGCCGATTACTCCACCGCCATTAGCCTCGACCCTAAAGACAAGCAAACCTATTTCTCCCGCGGGATGCTGAAGATTAATTACGCCCTCGATAAAAACAGCGGCTGCCTCGACCTGAGCAAAGCTGGCGAATTAGGCTTAAAAGAGGCATATGATGCGATTAGGAAGTATTGTTATTAATTGAATTCCCTATTTAACGCTGTCATTTCGACGATAGGAGAAATCTTCTTCACCTTATAGCGGACTTTTCTATTGAAGAAGATTCTTCGCTATCGCTCTGAATGACAATTGTAGCCCCAGCACTTTTTACTTATCAGTAAAAAGTACCACAAACCCGATATTTACTACCATGACGCGAGGCATATTTCGTGGTATCTTTGTATATCATGAAAAAGAGCTTCCCTGTTTACGACATCAGCATCCTATCCGAATTTAAACAGGAAGATATTCTGATTAGGCGGTTTGCTCCCTACCTTAAATCGCATCATAACCTCCATTTAGCACATAAGCATACTTTTTACCACCTGGTACTTTTTACAGAAGGCGATGGATCTCATGCAATCGATTTTCAGAATTTTGAGGTACGACCCAACCAGATCTATTTTATGACACCCGGCCAGGTGCATAGCTGGAGTTTTGAAGGCCATGTAGATGGTTATGTGATCAACTTTTCGGTGCCGTTTTTCCATTCGTTTCTGCTGCAGCCAGACTACCTGGAGCAGTTTCCGTTCTTTAGCGGCTCAACGTCGGACCAGGTGATCGATCTCCCGGCGGAGCTAAAACCTGAAGTGATCAGGCTCTTCGAACAACTGATTTTCGAAAGTGAAACATCGGGCAGGCTGGCTTTGGATATGGTAAAAGCCCTGATGCTGCAATTGTTTATTGCTATAAGCCGTTTAACCTTTGCGCAGCACAGCCATAATACCACGCCGTATAATTATACACTACTTCGCAACTTTCAGAAACTGATTGAGACGAATTTCTCGACGCTCAAACTACCAAAGGATTACGCCGCACTGTTGTACATAACCCCCAACCACCTCAATGCGTTGTGTAACGATGTGCTGGGCATTTCGGCAGGAGAACTGATTCGCAACCGAATTGTACTGGAAGCGAAAAGGCTGCTGGTGAATCCCGGCACAACAATATCTGAAGTGGCCGACCAACTGAATTTTGCCGACTACTCTTATTTTACCAAATTCTTTAAAAAACAAACCGGCTCAACACCCGAAGAATTCAGAAAACAAATAACAAATCCGCAACATCATGAAAACGTTAACCTTAGATAAAGAAGCAATGGAAATCCCTCAATTCAATGCAGCAATACATGCCAAATGCCCTAAATGCCGCGTTGGCAACATGTTTTCGACCCCGATGTATACCATCAGCGGGCAAAAAATGAATGAAACCTGTCCGCATTGTGGCTTTCATTTTGAAATTGAGCCGGGATATTTTTATGTGGCTATGTTTGTAAGTTACGCCCTTAACGTTGCCCAAATGGTAACGCTGGCGGTGGGTACCTACATACTTACCGGCAGCGAAAACCCTTGGATCTACGCCGCTATTTTGTTAGGTGTTGCGCTGATTCTTTCACCATTTAACTTCAGATATTCGAGGGTGGTATTGCTTTACTGGCTAACCCCTGGCTTGCATTATGATCCCAAAAGATCGGCTCCGGATTATGATCCGACTCATCCGGGGGTGTAATACTTAAATAACTACTATCAAAGTAATAACCAACCTTGTCATTTCGACGAAGGAGAAATCTTATGCAGTTAATTAACAAAGTATATAAGATTTCTCACTATCGTTCGGGATGACATTTTTTTTGATCTGAGGCCAGTGCTATCACCAACCTTATACCGCATACATATTCTTTCTCACACTGCTGCTGGTGGAACATCGACGGCGAAAAAGACTTAAAAGTTAGTAAAGGTGGTGCATAGGCAGACCCACTTACTTAAAAGTCGATTATATAAAAATTTGAATATTAAATACTTAAACAAATATTTGATTAAAAAAGACTTTTAAGTAGGAACACAGTGGTGCATGTGGAACTTTGCACCACTGCACCACCCGCGGCGTAGAATCAGCAAAATGGTTTACTTGCCGGGTAAAGCAAAAGCCACATAAGCATCGCCAGATTTAGTACCAAGCTTGCCACCACCGCAAGCAATTACCACGTATTGTTTCCCGTTTACCTCATACACACTCGGCGTTGCAAAACCCGATGCTGGTAGCGTGGCTTCCCAAAGCAGCTTACCTGTTTGCTTATCAAAGGCACGGATCTTACTGTCTTTTGTGGCAGCTATAAATACAAGTCCACCAGCGGTAACGGCTGGGCCACCATAATTTTCGGTGCCTGTTACAACGTCTTTAATCTTTATAGCTGGGTCTTGCCCTAATGGCACTTTCCATGCAATCTTTCCGGTATTTAGGTTAATAGCATTCAGCGTTCCCCAGGGCGGTGCAATGGCTGGCAGGCCTTCCTTGCTCAGGAATTTCTTGTAGCCCGTCATCTGATATGGCAAGTTTAAGAAGCTATCTACCGGGGCGTTAACTGGTGTAAATTTCTTTGATTTGTTGGCGGTATTATTGGTAATGAAGGATACGATAGCCTGCCTCTCTTGTAAACTCAATTGTTTAAACGATGGCATCATACGCCTGCCTGTGGCAATAAGATTAAGAATGTCCTGATCGTGGTATTTTTTTTCGATGTTGATGAGCGATGGGTAATTACCCGAGCCTTTGCGGTCTTGCCCATGGCAGCCCATACAATTTTGAGCAAAAAGTCGTTGACCGGCTTGCCCAAAATCTTCCGTCCCGGCGGGTTGTTTGGGTGCATTTATCATCGTAAGTATCCAAGCCATTTCGTTGGCGTTTATATACATCCATCCGGTGGTTGGGTCAACTGCTGGTCCGCCCCACTCAGCCCCACCATCAAAACCCGGAAATATCACCGATGGTTGCTTACCCGGCGGGATAAACATGCTGCCGTATCGATAACCATGCAATTGGGCTAAAACGTCTGCCCGCGATTGTACCGGGAGATAAGGGTTGATGTCCTTATCCGATAAGGTTTGCCTTACAAATGGTTCGGGCAAACGTGGGATGGGTTGCGTTGGCCAAAGCTTCTCTCCCACTAATTCGGTATGGGTATCTACAAGTTTTTCATCAACGGGAAATAAGGGTTTGCCAGTCTCCCTGTCGAGCACAAAAACAAATCCATGTTTGGTGGGCTGCGCCACGGCGTCGATCTTCTTCCCGTCCTTATTAATAGTAACAAGAGAGGGTGCTGTTGGCAAATCTTTATCCCAAACGTCGTGGTGGATTACCTGGTAATGCCAAACTAATTTACCCGTGCCAGCATCTAAAGCCAATAAACTATTGGCATATAACCCCGTCCCTTTACGTTTGCCTCCGTAAAAATCAAAAGCTGCTGAACCGGTTGGCGCGAATAATAGCCCCCGCTTTTCGTCAAGACTAAGACCGCTCCATGAGTTAGCTGCACCGATGCGTTTCCACGCGTTAGGATCTTCCCAGGTTTCGTAACCTTTTTCACCGGGATGAGGTATGGTATGGAAGATCCATTTGAATTGCCCGGTACGCACATCGTACGCACGGATGTGTCCCGGCGCAGCGTCGGATGTTTCGTTAACGCGGCTGCCTACAATGTATAGGTCTTTATAGATGATGCCGGGTGTGGTGGCGGTTATATAAGCCTCTTTCATTACCCGGTCGAGGTGATCGTGCATATCTACGCGCCCGCCATCGCCGAAGCTTTTAATCAGCTGACCATTTTTGGCGTTGATGGCATAGATGTACGAACCTGCGCAAAAGATAATGCGTTTATCATCGCCATCTTCCCAATAGGTAACACCCCTGCTGTTGTTAAGAATAAACCTGATGGAGGTAGTGCTATTAATATCTTTCTGATCCGGATCGAAAACCCATTTTTGGTCGCCTGTCGTGGCGTCGAGTGCCACTAGTTTGAGGTGCGGTGTTGTGGCGTATAATATACCGTCGACAATAATAGGATTACACTGAATCTGCGAATGCGACGTGGTATCGGCATCATTGGTATGGTGGATCCAGGCAACCTGGAGCTGCTTTACGTTGCTGGTATCGATCTGTTTTAAAGACGAATAGCGGGTGGATTGCTTATTGCCCCCATAAACCCGCCATTCGTTTGTATTCAGATCTGACTGACTGTTACAAGCTGATAAAAGTAACCCGGCGATTACCCCTATTAATTTTGTTTTAGTATTGATAATCATCCCGAATTACTGATTGCTATTACTTTATGCCAGCTGCGTATTTAATGCCCCCCAATAAATGCTTTAAATAAAGCGGGTCGCTGTACGACTCGTCGGTGTGGCCAAGTTCTGTGTAAAACGCACGACCGCCGTCGTATTGGTGATACCAGCTCATCGGATGATTATCGCCGTTCTCGCCGCCTGTATAGCTTTTCTCGTCAATGGTGATCAACACATGTAAGCCTTTTGCAATGTATTTGAAGTTGTATAGTTCATCAAATCTCACCCAGGTTTCGGGCAAATCTTTGGTAGCTATAAATTTGCGATCAACCACATGAAATGTTGCCTGCTGCTGTTTCGGATGACTTTTAAAATATGCGCCTACCAGATCGCCATACCAAGGCCAATCGTACTCTGTATCTGTAGCTGCATGCACCCCCACAAATCCCTTTCCCGATTTGATATATGCCTCGAAAGTTTTCTGCTGTTCGTCGTTCAATACATCGCCGGTGGTGCTTAAAAATATTACAGCATCGTATTTTTTAAGGTTATCCGCAGTAAACAAGGCCGAATTGGTTGTGGTATCCACCGAAAAACCGTTCTCTGCTCCTAGTTTCATAATTGCAGGTATCCCCGCTGCTATCGATTCGTGGTGATAGCCAGCAGTTTTACTAAATATCAATATCGATTTCGCAAAGGCAGGCACGGCCGACAGCCACACCAAGGCGGCTAAAAAAATGTTACGCATAAGTAGTTTTTATAGGTTAATAATTGCCTGACAATATAGTAAGGATTATTATAAACCCATAGCCCGTAATGCTTTGTAACTTTGGGTAAGGCTTGCGTAAGCGTCTTTAGGCATATCATGCTCCACAAAGTAATGCTTAACGCCTCCGGTGGCTGCATGTGCAAATACGGTTTTAAAATCAACTACGCCGCTACCAACCGGGCCTAAGGTTGAATCGCCTTTAATATCTTTAACATGCAACAGTGGGAAACGACCCGGATGATCGGCAAACATTTTAGGTATATCCACACGCGCTTTAGTAGCCCAAGCGAGGTCTAATTCAAATTTTAACAATTCGGGGCTGATTTCGCTGAGCAGCATGCTGTATGGTGTTTTACCGTCTACTTCTTTAAACTCCATATCATGGTTGTGATAACACAATTGGATCTTGGCTTTTTTACAAGCTTCGCCGGTTTTGGTTAAAACCTCGATAGAACTTTTAATTTCTTCGATTGTAGCCGTTGGCGTATTGGCGCATACCAGGTATGGAATACCGCCCTCTGCGGCCTGGTCTACCAGTTCCTGCATATTATCTTTAAGATTTTTCACTATCGATAAATTCATCGGCTTACCATCTGCCCCAACAGGTAGTTTTGTTCCCGGAGGCAATTTAAATGGTGCGCCTAACACGTGGTGCGATTTCCACGATAAACCTAGTTTCTTGCACAGTGCAGAAAACTGTTTAGGAGTCATGCCATAGTAACCGGGTTGTTTACTAAATGCAGACTCAATTTCTTTGTAACCGATAGCTGCAATTTTTCTGAGCGTACCCTCAACGTCTTTATCAATGGTATCAAAAACAGTAAAAAGCTGTACACCCAGCGCATGCGGCTCGGCGGCAAACAAATCTGCATTAGCTAAAAAAAGCGCGCTCAGGCTCATCATGCCCGAATTTTTCAGGAAACTTCTTCTATTTATCATGATTATCAGTGGTTTATAATTGACTAAAGATATTGAAAAAAATATTGCGTCAAAACAACACAATGGTTTTTTATTAAAAAGTTTAGTTTCTCCTACGCGCCCGTTCTTTACTTGATCTCAAAAGTATAACTACCTGCTTCTGCCGAATAGAGACTGCTTATCAATTTATTGTCCAGATAAACTTTTTTACCTTCTGCAACCGGGAATTTAATAGTTGCCGTTGCGTTAGGCGGCACTACAACATGATAGCTAACGCCTTCTTTTTTTCGAATCCATGACGAAATGATTTCGCCGTAAGGCCCATTGTGTTTGGCTTCAAAGTGATCTAAGCCGACTACAAAATGAGGGTCCAGTAACACATTCTTAAATCCGGGTTGAGCGGGATCAACTTTTATTCCCGCTATGCCTTTGTACAGCCATGCATTAATTTCCCCGAACATAATATGGTTAAGCGATATGTCTGACTTGGAGTCGATATTCCAATTCTCATAAAGCGTAGTCGCGTTGTTTACGATCCACCAACCCCACGATGGATAGGTTTCCTGCGATGCAATTTTGTAAGCTACATCTGCATAACCGTTATCACTCAGTGCATTTAAAATGGCCTTGGCTCCTAATATTCCCACGTCTAAATGGTAGTTATCTGCAGCCACACGTTTAGCCAAATTTGCGGCCACTTTGGCTTTTAGCTCTTCCGGAACTATACCCCAGTAAAGCGGAACGCAAAGCTCCGTTTGCAGGCCCTCACCGTACATGGCGGTGGCTGTATTTAAGTATTTGGCGTTGATGGCATTTTTTATTTTGTTAGCCAGTGCGGTATATTTTACTTCATCATCCTTTTTGCCCAACACCTTAGCAGCCTTAGCCAGAATCGAAGCATCGGCGAAGTAGTAGGAAGAGGTAATTAACTCCACCGGCGAAACCGATTTTACCGGAACCCAATCGCCAAGCCCCCACGAAGTTAGTCCGGTTGGCGCTACGTCATTCAGGTGATCCACATAAAGCTTAATATTGTCATAGCAATCGGCCAATAACTTTTTGTCTCCATAAAACATGTAAATATTCCAGGGTATAATGGCGATGGTACTTGTCCAATCGGGTCCGTTTGCCCATGAGTACCCCCAGCCGCTGGTTGGTATAATTGCCGGAAGTACACCATTAGGCTGCTGCTCATCGCGATGATCGGCCAGCCATTTTTCGTAAATCGTAATTCCATCAAAACCGTATAGGCCAGTTTCAACAGCAATATGCGCATCGCCGGTCCAGCCGTTCTTTTCCCGTTGCGGGCAATCTGTTGGGTAGCCAAACAGGTTAGATAGGTAGGAGTTGTTGGTAGCAGCCCATATTTTATCAATGGTTGGGTTTGATGACGAAATATTACCGATTGGTTCCACATCGCTGTGCATAAATACGCCCGTAAGGCTTTCTTTGGTCAACTGCACAGGCTTGCTGCTGGTTAATTCAACATACTGAAACCCCTTATAATTAAATCGCGGACTAAATGTCTCCTCCCCCTTGCCGTTCAAAATATAAATATCCGTTTGGAAAGGGTCTTTATCATCGGTAGGGCGATAATGTAAATCGATATTAGATTGATCTACATGACCATCCTTATACAAACGCTCGCCGTGTTTCAAACGAATAATTGTACCAGAGTCGCCTTTGAGGGTGATGCGGCTTACGCCTGAAATATTCCTTCCTAGATCAAAAACATAAGACTGATCATCAAATTTTTTAACCGATTTCGCAGGAATCTGCTCTATATCGCGAATAGGCTGCATGGCTTGTGCAACAATATTGCGCGACGGGGCCTGGCGCAGGTATACAAATTTCCAACGGGCTGTATCCTTGTATTCGGGGGTATTCCATCCGGTTGACTCTAAACGGTCGTCATAGTGCTCGGCTGTATAAATACTGTTCAGTATAACGGGACTAAAAGCTGTTTTCCATGTTTTATCTGAAGTGATGGTTTCTACCGTGCCATCGTCGTAAGTAACCCTTAGATCGAGGCAAAAGGCTGGGCGGTTGCGCCATGTAACTTCGTGAAAATTCCACACCGCAGTAGATTGATGGTTGTACCAACCATTGCCCAGCAGAACACCTATGGCATTTTTACCTTGCTGCAATTGTGTGGTAACATCATAAGTAACATACAGTGTGCGTCTATCGAAACGGGTGTACATGGGGTCGAGGCGATGGCTGCCAATTTTTTGACCGTTAATATAGAGTTCATACAGACCAGCAACCGCTATATAAGCTCTTGCCGATTTGATCTTTTTGTTGGCGCTAAATAATTGCCTGAAATAAGGTGCTTCTTTTACATCTCTTCCCTTACTATCGCTAATCCACGATCCTTTCCAGTTGGTGGATTGCATCATCCCCATTTCAAAACTCGCTATCGCGGACGATGATTGTTTTCCATCCTTATCCCACACGTTAACTTTCCAATAGTATTTGGTAAAGGGTTGCAGTACCTTCCCTGCATAGGTAACGATATTTGTTGAGGAAGCAGTTTTAACACCAAGCCACGCATTTGCTTTTCCGGAGATGAGCGCAATGGAATCTGTGCCTACATAGATCTGATAAGCAGTTTGCTTTGCACCCTGCCTGCCATCCTGCAAATACCAGGTAAAGCGCGGGTGATCTGCATCCAGGCCTAGTGGATTGTTGAGATATTCCGTCTTAAGGCCAACAGGTTTACAGGTTTCGTCAGCAAAAACATTAGGGGCGGTAAAAAAACAAAGAAATAAACTAAACAGGAACTTAAGGATAGATAAACGCATAGATGAAATGTTGAATACACAATTATAACCATTCCTGTTAAACAACCTAAGCCCGCAATAAAATAAACAGCTACTAATCAACCCAAAAATTACTACCTTTTGCCCATGAATATTGCCCTTATTGCCTTAGTAGCTGTTATAATTATCTATCTTATAACAAGAAAAAAATCTGCCGGCGCGCCTGTTGCGGTAGATGTAATTCCTCCTCCCGAGCACAAGGCTTTGTTACAGGAACACGTATCCTATTACGCTAAATTAGATGAGGCGGCTAAAACCAGGTTCGCACAAATGGTCGATCAGTTTTTGGGGTATGTGCGCATTGAAGGAGTAGGTATGGACATTACCGAAGTAGATCGCATATTGGTTGCTTCCAGCGCAGTTATCCCTATTTTCGGTTTTGGCGGATGGAAGTATAAAAATCTAACCAATGTTATTGTTTACCCAGATACATTCGACAACGATTTCCAGTTTGAAGGATCAGAAGATCGGAATATTATGGGTATGGTAGGCTCGGGCTATATGAATGGGCAAATGCTGCTTTCGAGAGCAGCGCTTATAAAAGGTTTTTCGGCCTCTTCCGGGAAAGAGAATACAGCTATCCACGAGTTTGTTCACCTATTGGATAAATCTGACGGAGCCACGGATGGTATTCCCGAACTATTGATGCAACATCAATATGCGGCACCATGGATTAAACTGATTCACCAGGAAATGCGTCGCATCGAGGCAGGCAAGTCTGACATTAACCCGTATGCGCTCACCAACGAAGCGGAGTTTTTGGCTGTTGTTTCCGAATACTTTTTCGAAAAGCCAGAACAGCTTAAAACCAAGCACCCCGAACTGTACGAACAACTAAGCCAGATTTTTATCCAGGATCTTGCCTAAAGAGAGCTTGATTTCAATACAAAAAGCCGGATGGTTTTACCAACTACCCGGCTTTTCTATTTTGTTCAAGTCGTTTTATTTAAGATGAGCTTTTAGCATCCAGGCTAATTTCTCGTGTGTTTCCATTAAGCCGGTAATAAAATCACTGGTGCCGTAATCGTGATACTTGCTGGCAAAAGGATCTATGTTTCCTCTTATAAATTCGATGATGCTAAAATGATCTTCCAGCAGTTCTTTTAAAAAAGTCATACTGTCGTTCTTGCTATCAACCTGCTCTGTAAGATGCGTAAGGTTCAAAAAGCTTTTTAAAGTTGCTGGTGCATAATGGCCGATAGAGCGGATACGTTCTGCAACGCTATCCATAATATCATCAAGCTGCTCATACTGCGACTCAAAAAACAGGTGCATGGAATGAAAGTCGGGTCCTTCAACATTCCAGTGCGCGTTACGTGTTTTGGTGTACAATAAAAATTCGTCTGCCAGTAATTTTGCGAGTTGCTCAGCAACTGCCTGACGGCTTTCGTCAGTGATTCCGATGTAGTTTTTCATTGTTATTTGGGTGTCGTGTTAAATGTAGGCTGAAGTTACGGCTATTTGAGGGTATTTGCCAATTTGCTCCATAAACGTATTGATACACCTTTGCCATAGGCACTGTAAGGAGTCATCAAAATACCCTTGATATCGCTGTCAACCGTGCAGATACCGTAAATAACGTAATTATCGCAAAGACGGCGGTGCCCCTCAAAGCGGTATGTTTCCGTAATCTCGAAATCATCGGGCTTCATTAGTTCGCTTTGCTGTACATAGAATAAGTACTCGTCCTTTAAAACAAAATCCTGATCGTAACCCCGCTCCTGAAGAGCAATTATAGCCTCTGTTTTAGTAGCATAATTTTCCATAACACTATTTTTGTATAGTTCGGTTGAACATTAATTTCCAAATCACCAGAAAAGATGCCGCGCTTGGGGTTTGGCGCTGTTTTTTCATAGGTCTCTGATTTTTTGCAACTTGATAACCAAAACGCATGCCATTGATTCAATCAAGTGATTATCAATAGTTTAAATAAAAATATAGCGGGGTCTTTAGTATGATATTTCGTTAGATGGCAGAATGATTGGCGAAATATGGTTTAAATATAAAGCACAACTTAACATATTGCAAATCAAATATTTGAGCAATATCACAATGAACAAAATGAATTGATTTTACTTTAACGAAAGTAGCTGATAAATAGCCTCCTGTGAGCGCACCAAAGGCTCTTCGGCTTTAATAGGGATGTTTTCTAATTGCTGATTGAGCATTACAGCCTGTACGTTATCTTTTAACTGAAGATCAACAATACTGATCATAGCCTGCTTAACCGCTTCGTCGTAAACCGGAAAACAGACCTCTATACGATGATATATATTCCGGTTCATCCAATCGGCCGAGCCCATGTAAACTTCCTTATTACCGTTATTTCCGAATATAAATACACGGCCATGCTCCAAATAGCGGTCTACAATGCGTTTAACGGTGATATTTTCGCTCATCCCTTTAACGCCGGGAATAAGGCAACAAATACTCCTAATAATCAACGACACTCTAACGCCAGCCTGCGACGCTTCATATAGCTTGCCGATCAGCACCTGATCTTCCAGGTTATTCATTTTGAGGTTGATCTCTGCAGGCAGCCCTTCTTTGGCAAAAGCAATCTCACGGTCTATGAGTTCGCTAAAGCGGGTTTGCAGGTTAAACTGGGCAACCAGTAGTTTGTTAAAATTAACGGGGGTTGATTTTGACGGTTTTTCGCGCTTGGCTAAAAACATAAATAGCAACTCCATTTCGCCCAACAGCTCATGGTTAGCAGTAAACAGAATATGATCGGTATAAAACTTCGCCGTGCTTTCGTTAAAGTTGCCTGTAGCCAATAAACCTGCGTAAACCATACGGCCTTGCTTTTCCATTTTAACCAGCCCTATTTTGGCGTGTACCTTTAAGGCTGTAACACTGTAGGTAATGGTAACGCCGGCATCCTTCATTACCTTGGCCCATTTAAGATTGTTAGCCTCATCGAAACGGGCTTTCAGCTCTACCATTACGTTTACCTTTTTGCCGTTTTTGGCAGCACTGATTAAAGCATGCACAATGCGCGAGTTACTCGCCACACGGTAAAGCGTCACAAAGATCTCGTTAACATCAGGGTTTACAGCGGCTTCGTTAAAGAAGCGCAAAATGGTTTCGTAATTCTGATAGGGTGTGTGGATCATAAAATCCCGCTCAGCAATCTGATCTACTAAAGGTATGTCCGACCGGATACCCGGTGCACTTGAGCCCGGCCAGGGTTCGTACGACATTCCCGGTGCATTTACCGGCAGCGAAAAGAAGTCTTTAAAATTGTGGTAATATCCACCCTCAATGTTAGTAGCGTTCAGCAAGTCGAGTTGCTGTTTTACCATCTGAAGAATGCGTAGTGGTATCCCCGGCTGATGCAAAAAGCGAGTGGCCAGGCCAAAATCGCGCTTACTTAGCTGCTTTTCTATCTGATCTGATAAACTGCCCGAGTACTCATCCTTCAAATCCAGTTCGGCGTCGCGGGTTACTTTAAAGCTGTAGCAGCCGGCAATGTTGCTGCCCGGAAAAACTTTATCGAGGTTAAATTTTATGATATCATCTAAGAAGGCTATGTATTGGATTCCCGCTATTTTAGTGGAAAAAAAGCGTGATAACTCGTCCGACGGTATATTCAACAACACAACTTGTTCTGCGCCCTGCTGGTCTTTTAACTGTACGATAAAATACAGCTTATTGTTTTCGGGGAAGAATTCGGTTTTATCATTCAATGACACGGGTTGCAAAAAGGCCAGCACTTCGGTCAGGAAATATTCTACTGTTGCTTTATGAACGCCTTCCGGAAATTCTTCATTGTAAATAATGTGAATACGCTGTTCCTTAAAAGCGGGCAGTAGCTGTTGCCTTAATATGTCACCAAATCGTGATTGCTGTTGGTTAATAAAATCAACTGCCTTCTGTAAAATATCAGTTTGTTCATCAGCATTGATATCTGATTTATCTTTTTCACCTATCACTTTCAGCGCCCTCAATACGGGCATCCGGACGCGATAAAATTCATCCAGATTTGATGAGAATATACTCAGGAATTTGATTCTCTCCAAAAGTGGAACGGCCGGGTTAGCGGCCTCTTCCATTACACGTTGGTTAAAACCAAGCCAACTCAGATCCCGGTTAAAAAAGCGGTAGTTTGCCATTAAAGTTATGCTGGTTTGTTACCAAAAAACGCCGAAGCAATAATGAACGCTATCACCGCAATAATTAGTCCGAACATGAAGATGTTATAACCTATGCGTAGTAACCGGTATTTTTTACCTAGTACTACACCCTGGGTATATACATCTTTAATAAGGCTACCGTACAAAAACTCTTTGTCTTCCATTACCTTTTGCATACCGTAGATGTAATCTTCTATTGGCATGCGGTAAAAATTACCGAAGAACAATAGGTTAACTTTTTTCTCATCCACATCCTCTTTGGTAAATGTGCCCGGGGGAATAGACGGGCGGGTAGACAAAATAGAGAACGTCATGGCCAATAAGCTCACCGTAAGCAAAATAAAGGTAGGCACAATCAGGTACTCATACTCACTCAGCCTGCGCAATAGCAAACTGATGATGGCCGACAAGATGATAGAGTTAACCGTGATCATGATATGGGCCTTGTTATCGGCCATATCGCTCAAGCGTTGGTGGTTGCTCGAACTTATCCTGAACATGGTTTCGATTCCTTTTTCAGGCCTTTCTTTTTTATCCTTTTTCTTTTTTATAGACTCAATTTCGGGAGGGGGGAAACCAACCTCACCATTAGGAGCAGGCGTAGGTATGGGTTGCTCAATTTCTTTCACAGGGGTATCTTCTGTCTTGTTCACGGCGTTTGCAACTTTTGCTTTTAACTCTTCAATATTTTTTTCTTTGCCGCTATCCAGTAACAAGCGGCAGTAATCAGTATTATAATGATGGCTCTCTAAAAAGGTGATAGACTTTTGCCGCCATTCCAGTTTGCTCAGCTCTGTCTTATGTATCCCATTATATTCTTCAAACATTTGCCTGTCCTTTTTGGCAAAATCTTCAGTACCTAAATGGAAAAGATCGGCATCGCATAAAATTTTCTCCAGTAAAGTAACAGGTTGCTGAGGCATCTTAGTGGCTCGGATGCAACTTTCAATAGTGTTTATATCTTCAACATCGGCATTGTGTTTTTCTAAAAATGCATGGGCCACATCTACACTGTGTTCTTCATGATTTTGTAAACTAACCATGTAACCCAGATCGTGAAACCAGGCCGAAGCCGACACCACAAAAAAATCACGATCGTTTAATTGGTAGTGATTGGCTATCTGGTTGGTAGCCTTAGCCACATCTTCGGTATGTTTTTTATTATGGTATACCAGTTTATCTGTGTTGTGCGTTTTAAAGTAGTTTAACGCATAATCGCAAACCTGGTCTAGTAGATGCTGATAATTCACCATTTTTGTATTTGTTAAGGCAGTGCCTTTTAATATCGATTAGATAGAAATAACTTAATAATCGTATTTTGGATTTACCCGGCAGCAAATAAATTCGCCTGGTATAAATATAATATTAAATCTCCTAGTCGCCATCCGAATGAAAACAGCCTTCAGCCTCCATTTTGCCCGACTGATTTTCATCACCAATATACTGGTATTTTCATTCGGCAATGTGCGTGCCCAATCCGGCCTGCAGCAATTTGACGATAGGATTATGATTGACCTTGCAAAAAGTCGCACTCCTCAGCAAACCGACGCCATGCTATTTATTACCCACTCCATTCACTATGTAGATGTAGGTGTACCGGCAGGCTTGTTAATCGGTGGGGTAATCAGCGACAATAAAGCAATGCGTCAAAATTCCTTTTATGTAGCCAGTAGTACGGCTATCAGCTATGGGGTTACTTTGTTGCTCAAACATTTTGTTAAACGTCAAAGGCCATTCATCAAAAACGTAAATATCAGTGCTGTTTACCGAGCGGGCAGTACATCATTCCCGTCGGGGCACACCTCTACGGCTTTTGCCACGGCTACTTCTTTATCCATTGCTTACCCTAAATGGTATGTGATAGCGCCATCTTATTTGTGGGCGGGGGCTATTGGTTATTCGCGCATGTATTTAGGTGTGCATTACCCTACCGATGTAGCTACGGGTGCTGTTATCGGGGCAGGCACTGCCGCCGCTTTTTCCTTTATGAAAAAGTAACAAAACCATTTGACCATAAAGTATTTACAACAGTATTTTCATGAGGCGGTAAAAAGTTACGTATGAGTACTGCAAGCTTATTTTTTTGGTAAATTTGTATACATCTTAAATTCTACATCGCCTATGATGCTTCCGCAATTTGAAGAAAGCCCGTTCAACATTCAACTTTCATTTCATAAGATAATTGAAGGGCTGGAAAAGATTGCCGCAAGCGAAACCAGCCCTCGAGCCGAAGAAGCCCGGAGTTTGTTAGCGCAAGTAGCTGCACATCCCGAAGTAAGAAATGGCATTAAAGATGTATCAACGTTAAAAGAGAATGAAACACTTATCAGTTTATTGGTAAGTGATCTGTTCCCCCCTGCACTTACGCTTAATGAGATCAAAGCTGTAAGTATCCCTTTCTTAAGCTTAATTTTTAACTATACGCAACGATTTCAAAACATACTAAATGCCGCCGGGCCAGGTTTCGAGATTAATATTCGGGACCTTGATCATCATCAGTTTTATGTAATGACCTGCTGTATCATCCTTAACGTGCATTACAACACGTCGCTTAATTTCAGCAAGCCTTTGTTTTATGATATACCTACGGCAGATGGTATCACTAAACATTATCGCATTTTATATAATGTCGATTTTATGGAGATCACTCCAACAGAAAAGGCTGTTAAGCTAAGCCAGGAGGAGGTTCAGCAACTCATTGATAATTACGATAACCTCGACCTTTGGAAAGAAAAATTTCCACCCGGTAGCTGGGACCTTAGAGGTTTCGCCCTGATGAGCCTTTATGATGCCACTACCGAGAATGCTTTATCTATTTTAAAAGGCACATTGCTTGGTTTTCAAACAGAACCCGATCTGCACCAAACGCTTGAGTCTATATTCCAGTCAATTTTTAACATTCCGGATATACACGTAGGTTTTACTGCATTTGAGCCCGAAGAGGGTAAGTTTACCACCACGGGCTTTATTAAAAAGTTTAAAAGCCATATGCTGCCCGAGCAGTTTGAGGACTACTGCACCAATGTGCTCCGAAGCGACTCCTATCAGCTACTGATTAAAGACAATAGTTATTTCGCCATTTCGGATGTATCTGAAATGGTGAAAAACAACCCGGACAGTAAATTGCTGAGTTATTTTAAAGTGCAAAAGATTGAAAGCTTCGTATTAGCGCCGGTAGTTAAAAACGGCAATCTGCTGGGTATTTTAGAACTGGTATCTTGCCGGGCAAATGACTTTAATAGCGTAAATGCCAAAAAGCTCGACATTATAATGCCGTTTATTATAGATACTATTGACCGCAAGGTTGGAGAGCTGCAGAACCAGATACAGGCTATTATCCAAAACTATTACACCACTTTACACCCCAGTGTACACTGGAAATTTAAACGCGAAGCACAAAACTTTATCATACACCATAATTCGGGGTTTGATTACGAACTGAAAGAAATTAGATTTAAAGAGGTGTATCCGCTGTATGGGCAAATAGATATTAAAGACTCTTCTATTACCCGTAACAGCAGCGTTAAGGCCGATCTGATTAACCAGTTAAAGGAGTTGGTTAACATACTGGAAAAAATGTGCCAGCGCGAGTTTATAGACGATGCAGAAGAACAATTAAATGATCTGAAAGCCTTTCTGGAAGATCTCAGCATAGATATTAAGGCGGACACCGAACAGCATATATTAGGTTACATTAACAACTATATTTATCCAATTTTTAATCAGTTGGATAGCTTTAGCTACGATATACGCGAAATGCTGACAAAGTATTTTGATGATACCGACCAGCAAACCGGCGGCTTTTATAGCAACCGTCGAGACTATGAAAAAACACTATCTGTTATTAACGAAAAATTAGCAAGTATACTTGATAAACGCCAGGCGGAAATTCAACAATACTTCCCTCATTATTACGAACGTTTTAAAACCGATGGTGTAGAACACAATCTCTATATCGGTAATTCTATTACGCCAAACAAAGGTTTTAATTACAACCATTTGCAGCACCTGCGTTTATGGCAACTACAGGTATTGAGCGAAATGACTGTAGAAGAGCACTTCCTTAAAGCCGACCTGCCTTACCACTTAAATGTAACCGGCTTACTGTTGGTGTTTAGTGCACCTTTAGCCATTCGTTTCAGAATGGACGAGAAGCATTTCGACGTGGATGGGGCCTATAACATCCGGTATGAGGTTATAAAAAAACGAATTGATAAAGCCTTTATAAAAGGAACAACGGTACGCATTACCCAGCCGGGTAAAATTGTTATTGTGTACTCGAAGTACGAAGAGGAAGAGGAATACCGGAAATACATTGAACTTTTACAGGCCAAACATGTATTGGCAGCCGAAATTGAGCAATTTGAGATTGAAGACCTGCAAGCCGTGTCGGGTTTAAAGGCACTAAGAGTGAAAGTATTAAACAATCTACCCACCGCTGGGCATTACGCTTATTCTTACAATGATCTTTATCATCAGCTAAACGCGATAAACTCATAAAGGTTAAAACCTAAACCCAGCCGATATATAAGGGTATGCGCCCTCTTTAGAAAGCCCCAACACCGCCTGAACCAATATTAACCTGGCAGGACTAAACCAAAAACCACCACCATATCCATCGTGCCATACATCCGAAGATTCTCCTGGCGACCATACCCTACCCACATCATTAAAGGCTATTAACCCGATAGTGCCCGGCAAAACATATGATCGGATATAACCCAATCTTAATCTTAGCTCCATGTTGTTATAAGCCATGGTTTTACCTACAAAACGCCATAAATAATACCCCCTTAAGTTTTGACTGCCGCCCAGTTTCATTTGTTGAAAATATTGCGCATCGCCAATTGTAGTACCGCCACCAATGCGAGCTGCAATAACAAATATGGAATCTCTGTCGGGATTAAAATAAGAGCTGAACTCCGTTAAAACTTGTCCATAGGTACGATCGCCGTGAATAAGGCCCTGCATACCCGTAAGCGCTGTAACCCAGTAAACACCTTTATGCGGTTCGGATTCTTTATCGCGGGTATCTAATGAGAAACTTCCTACTAAACCCGCATAGGCGTGCGAGCCGAAAACCTTTTCGTCTGGATGTTCCTGATTATAAACGTTCAAATATCTGTCGCCATTATCATCTTCGTCGCCATCATAAAACTGGCCCAACAAGCCGCCGCTTACCTTCCACTTGCCATATGTATGTCTCAGCCTTACATCGGCACCTACATAATTATAGATACCGCGATAATAATGGATCTTTTTATCGCCCTCATCAATAAATACCGACTCGTTACCCACTCCAAAAAAGTTGCTGCTATAATGAGGCCCTTTAGAAAGCACATTTACAATCAGATCGCTTTTGCCGGTTACCTGTTTAAATTCGCCATTATAGTTTAGCATCAACGAGCTTGTGGCAAAACCATAGTTAACCAACAGGTTTTGTTTAAAGGCATAAGGTTCTTTACGGAAGCCTTGTTTTTGATACACAAAATTACCTATAAACTGCACCCCGTAATCCTTATTGTAACTGCCATAAATTAGGGGTTGCAGAAAGTCGTATTTAAAGTTTTTACTCTCATAATTATTAACAGCAGTGTCTGTAGAGGTGCGGATACGGACCTGGTTGGATGGTGGCAGGTTGTTCTTCTGATCTGCCCTGTCATATATAACCAGGTTGTGCTTGTTGTGCACGTTGCTGTCTATTTTAAAAGTATCCTCGCCGTCGCCGCCTATCATCCGTACTTTAATAGACGACGAATGGTCGCCCTTAACGTTAAACTCATCTTTACCATCAAATCCGTAAAGTCTTACCTCTCGCGTATCCTTTGGATCGAACGTCCGTTGATAAGTAACTTTACCTTCCTTCTCGTCCTTAAATTTATTAATGGTTACAGAAAGCTTTCCATCAGGCTGGTTTACGATCTCAAATTTCTCGCGTTTGTCAGACGCCGGCACATCTACATATGTAGATATAAAACGATAATATTTTAAAGCCTGTTCCTTCAACACATTACGGCGCGAAATCATTTTTTGGGTAAGATCTGCTCCGCATAGTTGATAAATGGTATCGGGCATTAACTTAATAGCATCAGTTATCAGCTTATCGTTAAGCTTGTTTTGCACGTACGCAATTGCTTCTTCCCAATCTTGCTCATTCAAGCCGTTTAAAAAGTAACGGTCAAAGTTCCGGGCATTCAGGTTCCAACGGTTGATGGATCGGATACGCCCGTGGTAATCCTGAAATTTGGCCATCATCAGGTGCCTCGACACTAACCAGGCAACAACGCCAGATGTGCTGTAAAAAACCTGATCACGGTCACGCGGTACGGGTTTATATACAATGCTGTCTTTATCCCCGTCTCGCTCCCAGCGCCATTGGTCTTCGTGGCGATCCCAGTCGCCCAGTAAAAAGTCGAGTAATCGCGCCCTTAATACCAGTTTCTGGTCAACGCGGTTATCGTTATCGTTTTGTAGTTTCTTTTGTGCTTTTGGTGTGTTATCCGTTTTCTCGTCACCGGGCTCCCGTTCCTCGAACAAAAAAACCTGATTGGCAAAGTCTTTCCTAAACTCGCCCAAACCGGGATCATCTGGCACATAAACAATTTGCGGGTTTGCATGCGGCACGCCAAGCGCCTGGGCGAGCGGCGGTACAATTAATGCCGAAAAAGGATGCTCTGCCGAAATCTGATCTTGTATAATGGCGGCAGCAACAGTTGGCCTCAGTGTGGCCGGTAATACCGCATCCGGATATTTTTGTATAGTACGCAAAACCCACTCCTGCCCGGTTGAATCTTTGAGCCTTAGCGATTTGGTTTGCATACCGCCGCCTTTCTGCTCAATCTTCAGGCCCCCCTTTTCGCTATTTAAATGAAATACTTTGATCTTAACCGGGGCCGACCATAAATGACGATAGTTTTCGCCAAAGAAAAACCGCTGCGATTTACCCACGCTATCATAACCCGGTTCTATCGCCACTTTGATACTATCGCCAATTATCGGCGATTGAGCATAGGCAGAAAAGCAGATACTTATTAAAGCAATTAACAGAGATAGTTTGAGCGTATAAAGGCAGGTGTTTTTAAAATACATAAATTGTCTTGAAGCTGATCTTTTACCACACTGATATTTCATCATAACAAAACATGTTATGGCGGCTATTTACAGTATAATTTTTGTAAAATGATTTTTCGCCGCAATTGTTCCAACTAATATCAATAAAAATCATTAAAAAGATTTGCCACCACTCAAATATCATTTGTATCGGTAGCATGCAAATGCATCAACATACACCCGCACCTACAGCCATTATTTATTAAGAAAGTAACCTTAATAAACTTAACCATCTCTTTTGATTAGCCAAACTATTTCGCCGTTCGATATATCGTGATTTTATCGCACTTAATTGATATATAGTTATTCAACATTTCTATGACATTTTATAAATTATTGATTAACAGTAATTTACAACACTGGCATTTAATTAGACAGATAAATTTAAAGATAGTTAGTGTAACATAAACACACTATCGGCGTCTATCTCGAATATTATTAGCCGACCCGCTTATATCATAACTCTTATTAAAATATATAGAAGTGTCATTAGACTGTTAAAACTACCGCAAAATCGTAAACTAAGTTGACCAATATAGTCAACTTAGTTTACCTTTGTAGCGTCAATCAGAAAGAATCATGAAATCGCTCGACTTACACCAAAATGCTTTTAGCAGTTTCCCGGCAAAACTTGTTGCGCTTCGCCACAAGCTTGCATTAAGGAACCCTGTTCAATTGCATTTACCAAAGGTGAACCTGCAGTTAAATGCAGTGTCGGGCAACGCTATAAAAACCTATGTAGTTGATGCTTTAAATGAAGGGTTAAAGCAAAATCTATTAGGTGCAGATATTAATATGGAGTTCCTGGTACTATCTATCCGTAGCTATGCACAGGCACTTGTTAGTTTAACCCGTGTTAATACTGCTAAACCACTTTCAAATGCCCAGCCGATTAAAAGCGGTTCGTCATTTTTTGATCATAACAACCACTCCTTCATAAACTAAATCACGCTCCCAAAAACAATGAAAAAGATATTAACCAAACTCCGATATAAAAGCACTTTACTGCTGCTTTTATTAATAAGTACTACCCTGTTTGCGCAGGCCCAAAACACCGTTGTACGAGGTACAGTTACCGATGCTAAAACCAAAGAAACTTTACCTTATGTTACGGTGGTATTTGCCGGCAGTACGCAAGGTATCAGCACAGATAACAATGGTAAATTCACAATCACTACCTCTAACGCTACTTATAACCAAATTAAGGTTTCATTTGTAGGTTATAAAACTGTGGTAAGAGCTATTGAGCCAGGTAAAGAGCAAACCATTAACATCGCCTTAGGTGTTGATACCCGTTTACTTGGCGAGGTAGTTGTTAAAGGTGGTAAAAAAGCTAAATACCGTAACAAAGACAACCCGGCTGTGGAACTGATCCGCAAGGTTATTGCCCACAAAAGCCAGAACCGTTTAGAGAATTACGATTACAGCGAGTACAAACAGTACGAGCGTATGAATTTTTATCTAAGCAACCTGTCCGAAAAATTCAAAAACAAACGCCTGTTTAAAAACTATCAGTTCTTATTCCAGGAGCAGGATTCTACCCAAATAGGTGGTAAAAACCTGTTGCCTATCTACATGGAAGAAAAGCTTTCGCAAAACTATTTCCGCAAGGCACCTTTTACCAAAAAACAAATTGTAGAGGCCAACAAACAAGTAAAATACGATGAGAACTTTATAGACAATCAGGGACTTTCTTCTTACTTCAACCGTATATATCAGGACATTAATATCTATGATAACAACGTTTCGTTGCTTACCAACCAGATCTTAAGTCCTATTGCCGATCATTCCCCTGATTTCTATAAGTTTTTTATTACCGATACACTTAAAGACCAATCGCCTAACTTAATTGAGTTAAGCTTTACACCCCGTAACACCAACGACCTCCTTTTTGAAGGTAAGTTGTATGTAACTATGGATGGTAACTATGCTGTAGAAAGCGCTGAGTTAACCGTTAACAAAAACATTAACTTAAACTTTGTGCGCCAGATGCAGGCAACCTTGGCATTTGATAAAAGTGCCGACGGTAAATATCACCTAAGCCAAAGCGACCTGAAAATGGACTTCGGCCTTAACAAAAACAAAGGTGGTGGTATTTATGGCGAACGTAAAGTTATACTAACCAACTTTGCCATTAACACGCCCCGTCCTAAGCAAACGTATGATGGCCCTGCCCAAGTTATAGCGCAGGCTTCAGATACCAAAGATGACCGTTACTGGATGATGAGCCGCCCGGATACTTTGCCTGCTGCCCAGGCTGCTATCTATAAAAACATCGACAGCTTACAAACCATCCCATCGTTTAAACGCACTATGGATCTGGTTACTCTGTTTGTTGCCGGTTATAAGAACTACGGACCGTTTGAAGTTGGCCCCGTTAATACATTTTATAGTTTTAACCCGGTAGAAGGTTTTCGCCCACGTATTGGTGGCCGTACTACCCCTACTTTCAGCAAACGTTATTACCTGGAAACTTATGGCGCTTATGGCACCAAAGACCAAAAATTCAAGTACTTTTTAAGCAGCACTTATTCGCTTAACGACAAGTCGATCTATTCTTTCCCTCAAAATTATATCAGGGCAAGTTTCCAGCATGATACCAAAATCCCTGGTCAGGAATTACAATTTGTTCAGGAAGATAATTTCTTGCTATCGTTCAAACGTGGTGATAACGACATGTGGTTGTATAATGACATCTTCCGTTTAGATTATGTGCACGAGTTTTTAAACCACTTCTCATATAAAGTAGGTTTCAAAAAATGGAATCAGAGCGCAGCAGGTTCACTGTATTTCCTTAATGGCTATGGTAGCTTACCTACTAACAGCGCGGATATTAACAGCAGCATCAGTAACGTTAATCAGTTAAATACTACAGAGTTTTCGTTAGAATTACGCTACGCCCCTCACGAAAGATTTTATCAAGGTAAATTATATCGTATCCCTATCATTGATAAATACCCAATCTTTACCTTACGTTACAATCAAGGCGTGAGATTTTTAGGTGGTAATTATAAATACGAGAACGTAACAGGCAATGTCAACAAACGTTTTTACATGTCGCAGTTAGGTTATACCGATGTAACTGTTGAAGGTAACTACATATTTGGCACCGTGCCTTTCCCACTGTCAGACATTCACCATGCCAACCAAACTTATGCTTTGCAATTGCAATCATACAACTTAATGAACTTCCTGGAGTTTGTGAGCGACCACTATGCAAGCGTTAACCTCGACCATAATTTCAACGGCTTCTTCTTTAACAAAGTGCCGTTGCTAAAAGATTTGAAATTACGTGAGATTATTGATGTTAAAGCACTTTGGGGTGGTGTAAGACCAGAAAATAATCCAGATAATAACCCTGCATTATTGCAATACCCGGTTAACGATCAGGGTGTGGCAACAACCCACGCGCTTAACAACGGTCCTTACATAGAGGGTAGCGTTGGTGTGGGTAATATCTTCAAGATATTAAGGCTCGATATGGTTAGGCGTTTTACTTACCTGGATAATCCGGGTGCGCCGAAATGGGGTGTGAGAGCATTAGTTAAATTTGATTTTTAATAATAAATTCGTAAACTTAGTTGACTAACGACCGTTTATAATATAGGGGATTAACGCAGATAAGGCATTAGCCACTCTGACTTTAAGACCAGAAAGATATTAAATATGGAAACTGCTGAAGACTCAAAGAGAATTGCTGTTAAACTTGTATACCTGCTGAAACGCTTTACCGACGAGTGGATTAGTAAACAGCTATGCTGCGGTGATCAGCCTTGTTTTAACTATTCGCACTTGCCATTATTTATGTCGATAGGCCGTACCGGCATTTCAAATAGCGTACTTGCCGAACGATTGAATGTTACTAAACAGGCCACCAGTAAGATTATTAAAGAACTGGAAAGCCTAAACATGGTAAGAAGCGAAAAAAGCCAGACAGACGCACGCTCCATGACTTTGTATTTAACCGCTGATGGCGAGAAGTTTTACCAACATGTTAAAAACCAAATCCTCAAGCTTGAGGAACAATATAAAAAACTGGTTGGAGCCAAAAATTACGAGATAGCAATTGACGTTATGCTTCAATTGATCAACTTTCACGAAAAAGGAACTTGGATGTGCCAATAACCGCCCCCTACATATATTAATAAATTTTCAGTTACCGATGCCGGCAGTCTTGTTTAAGCTACCGGCATTTTTGTAAACCATAATTTAATATTGTTTTGACATTACAGTGCGCATATTTGCACTCACACAGCAATATTTAGTTACAAATATTATCTGATTTATAATACTGTGCGTATCTTGGCAGTATCTACGCAACTGACATTTTTCTACCACCTAATACCGTCTTTGGTATTTACAACTTATAAAACATCTTGTTATGCAGCAATGTACTGTTGAACTGTTAAAAAGTTTTGAACCCCTATCTGAAGTACCTGATGACCAATTGCAATGGCTTTTGGATAATGGCGAATGCCGTGAGTTTGCAGTAGGCGAAACTATTTTTGAAATCGGAGATACCTTTACGGCTACCAGTTTTCTGTTAGAAGGTAAATTTAGTGTATATATCCAACAAGGAAACCAGATCAATGAGATCGGCATTTCCGAACCTGGTACTATCAGCGGTTATTTACCCTATTCCCGCGGAAAAGTGTCTATCGTGCGCGTTATCTGTATACAGGAAGCCCTGGTGATGTCGGTACCTATCGAAAATATACAGAAGGCCACTAAAATGTACTTCGAACTTACCGAGGCTTTGGTACACACCATGATAACCCGTGTTAGGTTTGCTACCACAAGGCAGCAGCAGTACGAAAAGATGTTTGCCTTAGGCAAGCTCTCCGCAGGCCTAGCGCATGAGTTGAATAATCCTGCTGCTGCTATTGGCCGTAATGCATCATCACTTGCCGAACTGCTGAACAATATACCTAAGATCTTTAAACAAACAGCTGGCCTTAAGCTTGATCATGGACAGATGGAGCTATTTCAGGAACGTTTGCACGAGATTATAGACCGGCCAGATAAACCCGAACTGAGCATGCTCGAAAAATCTGCCAAAGAAGATGAGTTTACGGATTGGCTGATGGACCAAGGCATAAATGACTATGCCTTCGCGGAAGTACTGGTATACGACGGCTTCACAATAGAAGACTTGGAAAGCCTGGCAGCTATACCGCCAGAACATGCATTAATTCCGGTTTTTAAATGGCTAAGCTACCACTTAACCACCAGCAGAATTGTAAAAGAGATTGAAGAGGCATCCAGCCGGATCTCTGAATTGGTGGGCGCTGTGAAAAACTTTAGCCATATGGATCGTGGTGGCGATAAGCAATATATCAATATCCACACCGGCCTCGAGAGCACGTTAACCATGCTTAACTACAAGATTAAGAAAGCCAATGTAGAAATAGTGGCAGATTTTGCCCACGACCTACCTTTGGCCAAAGCGTTGGCAGGCGAACTAAACCAGGTATGGACCAATATTATTGACAACGCCATTGATGCCATGGCTGTAAACGGAAAAGGCATTTTAACAATTAACACCAAAAAAGAAAGGAACAATGTAGTAGTTACCATTACAGACAATGGCCCGGGCATACCCGAAGAGATTAGCTCCATGATATTTGACCCTTTCTTTACCACTAAAGATATTGGTGAGGGAACCGGCTTAGGCCTCGATGTGGTAATGCGCATTATAGAGCAGCACCATGGATCGGTTAAATTAAAATCGGAGCCCGGCAAAACCTCATTTTTTGTTTGCATTCCTATTGACGAGAAATAGTAATATTTTCTAAAACACACTCTTGCCATGAAACAACCCATAATATTTTCTATAGATGACGACAACAGCGTACTAAGGGCAATTAGTCGCGATTTAAGGGTACAATACCACAACGAATACCGCATACTGAGTACTACCTCTGCTAACGAAGCATTAGCCAGTTTAGTTGAGCTAAAAAACAAAGGCGAAGTAGTAGCCATGTTTATATCAGACCAACGCATGCCCGAAATGGAAGGCGTTGACTTTTTAACTAAAACCATTGAGTTTTACCCCGATGCCAAGCGCATTTTGCTTACCGCCTACTCCGATACCGACGCAGCTATTAAAGCAATTAACGAAGTAAAGCTCGATTATTACCTAAGTAAACCGTGGGACCCACCGCAGGAAAAATTATACCCTGTGGTTGACGACCTGCTAGATGACTGGCAGAGCCACTACCGCCCCGACTTTAGCGGTATTAAATTATTAGGCTACAACTTTTCGCCTAAAACGCATGATATCAAGGCCTTTTTAACAGCATATTTGGTGCCTTATTTATGGGTAGATATAGATACCGATGAGGGCAAAAGTATGCTATCTATCAATAAAATTGATGCTAAAGATTTGCCCGCTGTTGTTTATACGGATGGCAGCATAGCACTTTCGCCATCAATGCTGGAGATGGCCGAAAAAATCGGGCTTAGCTCTAAAGCTAAAAGCGAGGTTTACGACGTAGCTATTATTGGTGCCGGCCCTGCGGGTTTAGCAGCTTCGGTATATGGTGCTTCGGAGGGATTAAAGACTTTATTGATCGAGCGTAAATCGCCCGGCGGACAGGCAGGTACCAGCTCGAGAATAGAAAACTATTTGGGCTTTCCAACTGGCTTGAGTGGTTCCGACCTTACCCGTCGTGCCTTAACCCAGGCATCCAGATTTGGCACCGAATTTTTAACCCCTCAGGAAGTTAAAGAGATCAACTTTAAGGATGGTTATAAAATGATCACCCTTGATGATGATACCACCATTACCACCAAAGCCATTGTAATTACAACTGGGGTTGATTACCGTAAATTGGATACTCCCGGTATATCTGATTTTACCGGAGCAGGCGTTTACTATGGCGCAGCTACCACAGAGGCTTCGGCCTGTTGCGATAAATTGGTGTATGTAGTTGGCGGCGGTAACTCGGCCGGCCAGGGGGCTATGTACCTTTCCAAATTTGCAAAGCATGTATACATCATCATACGCAAGCCCGACCTTTCGTCAACCATGTCGTCGTACCTTATCGATCAGATTAAAGGTGTTGAAAACATCACAATTCTGTCGTGCACGGAAGTGAAAGAGGCCAAAGGTTCTGACAGGTTGGAGCAATTGATAATCGAAGATCTCAAAACCGGCGAAACCAAAACAGTAGACGCTGCTGCACTTTATATCTTCATCGGCGCTAAGCCGTATACAGATTGGCTGTGCGATGCTATTATTACAGATGATCGGGGTTTTGTAGAAACAGGGTCAGACCTGCATCGTAACGACGGATTTAAAAAAATATGGAAATCTAAACGCGACCCTTATTTATTAGAAACAAGCTGCCCCGGCATTTTTGCCGCAGGCGATGTACGTGCAGGCGCCATGAACCGTGTGGCATCTGCAGTGGGTGAAGGCTCTATGGCCATTAGTTTTGTGCATAAATATTTGGCCGAAGTTTAATTGCATTGCAATGAAGGAAGAAAAGTTGCTGATCTTTAACCGGATAAAGGACCTTTACAAATACCTTCATTTACCGGTTGACAGAATTGATGATCATAGCGAATTTGACGTTCATAATCTCAAGGACATACATACCGAAACGCCTTATATATCGCCGGTGTTCAGGGCCAATTTCTTTTCGTTTGTTTTTGTAAAAAACTCGGTAGGGAAATACACTACAGACGACAAGATCTTTGACACTGAACCCGGTACTATTTATTTCACCAACCCGGGTCACTACAAATCGTTCGAATGGCATCAACTGAACGACGTTTACATGATCACCCTAAGCGAATCGTTTTTAAAGGAAAACGTGCACGCCGATATTTTTGAAGAGTTTCCGTTTATGCTGGCCGAAACAGTACCGCCCAGGGTATTAAATGAAGCGCTTTTTGCAGAATTTGAGCAACTGTATGAGCAAATAGCCAGGGCGTATAACTCGCACTCTCCATACCGCAATCGTATGATAGGCAGCCTTTTTGTGGTAATGCTGTTAAAGATCAAAGAGTATTTCTGGAAGGATTACAACCCTATTTATGAGGGAAACCGCAGTTCGGAAATCGTCAAGAATTTTAAACGTAACCTGGAAAAACACTACCGCGACCTCAGCAATGGCGCCGCCGACCATGTCTTCCGCGTGCAGGAATATGCGGACGCTCAAAACTTGCACCCAAACTACCTCAGCAGTGTAATTAAGAGCAAAACCGGCAAAGCAATTAGTACCTGGATAGCCGAAAAGACCATTTCCGAAGCTAAGTCCTTACTTCAGAATTCAGCTGTATCTATAAAAGAAATAGCGTATCGATTGGGCTTCACAGAATCTGCGCATTTTAGTAATTACTTTAAAAAGCATACTGATATTTCGCCTGTATTATTCAGAAAACAACATGGCGTTGCGCTGTCTTAGCCAACTTTCTTTTCTTCTATCTCATCTTCGGTATTCGCCATATTTTGCGACAGAAACTTATAGGTGTTGTTAAACTTATTTTTTATCGTGTTGCTTATCTTCTCTATCAGGCTGCGCTCGTTAAACGGTTTTAATATAATATCATCCATACCTGCTTTATAATAAGCATCCCGTGCTTCTTTTAAAATATTGGCCGTAAATGCTATCACCGGTACCTCGGCCTTTAAAGCATTTGGCGATTTTCTGATCAGCGACAACAACTCGAGCCCACCCATTATTGGCATTTGTATATCTGTTAACACCACATCGTATATACGCTCCTCAAATAGTTCAATAGCCTGCTGACCGTTATAAGCTACATCGCAGGTGATGTTCCATTTTTTTAAGATGGTTTTGGCTAGCAGCACATTTAATTCGTTATCCTCTGCCAGTAATACGTGGGCGCCCGCAACCACTTTGGCCAATTCATCAGAGCTGATTTGCTTTTCGGCAACACAGTCATCTTTGCTTGCCATGGTTAGCGGCAATTCGAAGCTAAATACGGAGCCTTTACCCATTTCGCTGATAGCCTTAATACGGCCGCCCTGCAATTCTATGATTTTTTTGCATATTGCCAGGCCCAAACCGGTACCCTTATGGCGGGTTATTTTCTGAGCCTCATCAACCTGCGAAAACTCATCGAATATACCGGGTAAATCCTGCTTTTTAATACCGATACCGGTATCCTTAACGCGCACTTTAAGAATAACCTGCCCCTTGGCCGAAGCCATTAATTTGGCCTGCAGCATCACCTCACCCGATGGTGTGAATTTGATAGCATTAACCAGCAGGTTCATAATTACTTGTTTAAGGCGCAATATGTCTCCACTAACACAGCAATCTTCGTCAAACTTAATATCATGCTTCAACAATAGGCCCTTTTTAGCAGCCTGAATATTCACGGTGTTAAGCACATCATTTAAAGCACTATACAGCATAAATGGTTGCTGCTCAAAGGTCATCTTTCCGGTCTCGTACTTCGAGAAATCCAGAATCTCGTTAACTACCTCTAGTAACATTTGCGACGAACTTCTGATAGCATTAATCTGTTGCGCCTGATCATCAGAGAATCTCCCCATGCCTAATTGTTCCGAAAACCCGATAACCGAGTTAAGGGGTGTACGGATTTCGTGGCTCATGCTAGCCATAAAATTGCTTTTATTATTAGCATACAGTCTGGCTTTGTCAGATTGATCTATAATAGTTATTTCATTATCCAGTATCTTCCAGATGTTGTATAATACTACAATGAGCAGCAGCACCAGTGCGGTAAGCGTTAGCTTCGACAAAGCGTTATAATCTTTAAACACGTTGGTTACCTTACCCGCAAGCTCGGCTTTACTTTCCGACGCATAGGCAAGTTCGAGGGTTTTATATCTTCTCAGCTCAGAAATAATATCACTGATAAGGTTATTATTAATCAGCAGAATATCATGCTCATCGGCCCGTAGTTTGGTATTTGCCGTATAAAGCTTGGTGTGATTTTTACGGTTTTTGCGTGCTATCGAGTCATAAATAGCACCCGATTGAATAGTAGTTTTAGTTACGGTATCCCTTTTTACAATTACAGATCCGGCAGTGCTCCCAACTATTTTCTCCTTGCTTTTACCGCCAATAGAAGCAAATAATCTTCCGAAGAATTTTTTCCGTTTAGGGGTATCAACCTGCTTAATGGTATCTATATGTACTATTGTTTTAACAGTTTTGATAACCGGTGTACGCTGTCTTGTGCTTTGATGGGTTAATATACTGTCTATCTTAAGGGTAGATCCTATGAGGCTATCGGTTAGTAATCTTAGCCTCACATAATTGTGTGTTTTTGATTTCTTTTCCGTAATCAGTCCTCTTAATTTATCGGCGTCTAACACAGCCACATTAGTGTTGCCCACCTTAATACGCCCGAGTTGTTTACTTACGGTACTAATTTGTTCAGAAAATAGAGTGGCATATTTCCTATCTCCAGTAATTGCATAGAGCCTACTGTTATTATCAGCGCTGTAAAGATTGAGTAAACAGCTGTCGATTATATCGGAGCTTTCGCGCATGCTAATTAGCTTTGCGATGTTATTTTGGAGCTTTTGAGCGCTATTATAGCGAACGTACAAGTAAAAAGCACCCGAAAAAAGGGCAATTACCAGCAATACTATTAGAATATAACGAAGGATAGGGACCCTTTTCAAACTTTTAATCATAAATATTCATCGTCGCAACAACATTGCAACACCACTACAAATATTTTAGTTTTTATTGCCTTATAGCCAAAAGTTGTTGGCTATGAAAACTAGCGCGGCGAAGAAGAAGCAAACAGGGCATAAAAAAAGCGTTCCGGCTCTCACCCCGGAACGCTACAGTTATCAATTAGATGATAACCAACTAAAATCCGGATCAATCTCACTTGACCCTTTCTTAAGCGTATCTCACGCGCTAAAGACCTTTAATACAATAACTTAAAATCAATTTAGTTTTGTTCAATTTTCTTCTGACTTAAAAAAGCCATTATCTTCTTAGTTTCCTCCGGATAAACCCCTATATGATGCGTGCGTACCATATATGGAATGGCCTTTTTACCCGTAGAAGATTCGACCGAAATAATATTTGACGACTTCAAGGGCATGTGACAATCAATACAATTATTTTTGACCACCTCACCTAGTTTAGGGGCCATGGTGCAAAAATTATGCTTGGCCTCGCTATGGCAAGCCATACAGCGCTGCGAATAGATAGCCATATTATTACTCTCATTAACGTGCGTGTTATGGCAATTGCTACAATCCATATTGCTTTTTAGAAAGCATTTACTGGTTGCCAGCAGTCCGTTTTGGTTACCATGCACATCCAAAGTTGGCGGATTAGGATCTTCGGGCAAAAAGCTTGGATCTTTAAACTTGGCAAGCGTATCACCCATCTTAAATCCGAATGCTGAAGTTTGAAACTGCTCTTTACTACTTGAGTGGCAAACAGCGCAGGCATCCAGCTTCTGTCCACGTGATAAAGAAGCGAACTTAACAATGTATTTAGCCTGCTTCTCTTCTGGGAACTCGGTATGATAATTTACATGGTTTGCACCCGGTCCGTGGCAACGTTCGCAATCAATACCCATAATCAGGGATGCTTTATCAAAAGCAGGTTCCTGGTGAAGGGCGCCAGACTCCGGCGATTTCTGTTTGATATAAGAAGCATGGCACTCAAAACAGCGCGAGCCGATAAGCCTGTTATAATCTACCTTATCGCCTTCGTAACCTGGGCTATTGGTCCAGCTGTGCAGGTTTTCGAAATAGGATAAGGGTAGCTGGTAGGTTTTACTACCTTTCCAGTATAAATAAGTCTCGGCCTTCGAACCACCAAAAACGATATCAAAGGGCTGTGATTCTATTTTCTTGCCTTTTAAATATGCATTCTGAAACAGGCGTTTACCCTGTTTCTCAATTACTATTTTAAGGCTATCGTTGTAAGCAAAAACGCTCGAATCTTTACTAAAGCTACCGTGAATATTCTTTAGTTCGCCGCTACGTGTACTAAAATGGTGTGCTGTGTTTAAAAAGGATTGCGAAATATCCTTATGGCATTTAATACAACTTGCAGAGCCTGCATATAAGTTACCTCGCGGATCATCAGTCTTCTTATTTTCCTGCAGGCATTGAGAAAAAATAAGGATAAGTGGTAGTACAAATACAGCCACTAACCGGTATATATTTTTTCTTTTCATGAGGTGCAGATACAAATTACTGAGCGCGCTATGCTGCTTATTATTATACTAAGTACGGGAGTACTTAAAGTGTTTTATTGTGTCAAATATACACAATGCAAATTAAAACAGCCGGATAATTTATCCGGCTGTTTTAATGGTATCATAAATGGATTAATATCCTTTATTCTGTACTAATACAGTATTATTAAGCTCATTAAGCGGGATAGGTAAAATTTCGTTTTTACCTGCTGTAAAGTGCTTAGATGCCAATACTGTTGGCGCAAGGCCCCATCTTACTAAGTCGAAATAACGGTGACCTTCTGTAGCTAATTCTAAACGACGCTCGTTTTGGATGTTAGCTAAAGTAGCAGTTGTAGGCGCTAAACCTACACGTGCACGCACAGCATTTAATAGTGCTGCAGCTCTTGCTACATCGCCATTACCTTGTACTAAAGCTTCAGCTTCCATCAGGTAAGTATCGGCCAAACGGATCTCGATATAATCGTTAGGGAAGTTAAGCTCGGTTGTACCTGTTGCAGCTTTGTATTTCAACAATGGTGCATACTTTTGGATAAAGTAACCAGTGTTTTGGTAGCTTGGCTGATAAGTGCTGTTAGTAGCCTTAGACAAGCTATCCATGTTAAGCACAGTGTAACCATAACGAGGGTCACCTTTCAACGCTGTAGCTAACGATGTAGTAACCGGATTGAAACCCCAACCAGCCCAATAGATAGGCCCATTAAAGCTTCTTGCACCAATCATTTGCGTATAAACGCTCGATTTAAATTGGTTCCAGTTGTTCCAGCTATAGCTTTGGCTACCTGTACGCGCAATCTCAAAAATAGACTCGGTGCTAAATTTGTGATCTGGGCTAAAGATATCGCCAAAGTTACTTAGCAGGTGATAACCGTAAGTACTTGTACCGCCTGGGGTACCGTTTACGTCAGCAAACTGGGCAGCAGCCTGAGCGTACTTTTTCTCGTAAAGAAGTACTTTACCTAATAATGCTTTAGCAGCACCTTGGGTAACACGACCGTTCTCTGATGCAGCAACTGTAGCAGGCAAATTAGGGATAGCAGCAGTTAAATCTGCTTCAACCTGTGCATAAACTGCCTCCGGGGCAACTTGTTTTTGATTGTATAAATCCGCACTGGTTAACACCTTTAAAATCAAAGGCACATTTCCGAATATACGAACCAGGTCAAAGTAATAGTGTCCACGTAAAAACTTTGCTTCCGCGATGTAGCGAGCCTGCAAGCTTGTGCTAAGGCCTGGTATAGCAGCACCTTCTAACTTACTTAAAATTAAGTTAGCGTGGTTTACACCGGTAAAGTTAATGTTCCAGAATTCGCCTTGCGGGCCAACTGCTGGGGTTAACATGGTCATATCATTCATAGCCTGCCAGGTGTTCTGGTCAGTTGAGCTACCACCACCGGCAACGCAATCATCAGAACCCGAGTTAAGCGGACCTAGCGGGTCTGAGTAAGTATTGTCAGAACCACCTGTTTGGGTATTCAAAGGATCATAAGCAGCTACTAAACCTGCAAATGCCTGATCTGGAGTTGAGTAGTAAGTTCCTTCCAGGAATTGACCTTTAGGGTCTAATTCCAAAAATGATTTTTTGCATGAAGCTAAGGCACCGATGCCTATTAATACAACTGCTCCGTACTTTATATATCTCTTTTTCATGTTGTACAATTTTTAAAATGATTATAAGGTAATATCAAGACCCACTAAGAATGAACGTGACTGTGGATAAATACCTCTGTCAACACCAAATATGTTGTTACCACCTACGTCACCAACTTCAGGATCAAATCCTTTGTATTTAGTAAAGGTAGCCAGGTTATTGCTGCTTAAGTAAATTCTAACTTTCTTAATGTCAACTTTGTTTAACCATTCTTTTGGCACGGTGTATCCAATTTGCGCAGTTTTGATACGGAAGTACGCACCACTCTGTAAATAGAAGTTTGATGGGTTCTTTAAGTTTCCGTTCGGATCAGAATCTGTTAAACGCGGATAATTGCTTGTGTTATTTGACGGGGTCCATGCATTTAATGCATCAACCGAATAGTTAGCAGTTGGCAAATCTAGACGACGGTAAGCCTGGAATAATTTGTTACCCCATACACCCTGTCCAAATACTTTTAAGTCAAATGCTTTGTAGTTAGCACTAACGTTAACACCGTAAGTCCAGGTAGGCAATGCATTACCTAAGAAAGAACGGTCTTTATCGTTAATTACACCATCGCCGTTAACATCCTGCCATTTGAAATCACCTGGCTTAGCATTAGGTTGAATTTTAGCACCGTTATGGGTGTAAGCATCAATTTCTGCCTGAGATTTAAATGTACCTAATTCGTTAAAGCCATAGAAAGATCTAACCGGCTGGCCAACTTGTGTACGTTGCAGTGTATAAGCGCTACCTTGGAAACTTGCACCATCTAAATAAGCAGTTTGACCTAAGTCGGTTACGTTATTCTTGTTGTAAGAGATGTTACCACCAACATTGTAGTTAAATGCACCAACATGATTTTTATAGTTAAGTTCTAACTCAAAACCTTTGTTTTCAAGGCTACCAACGTTAGCATAAGGCTGAGCAGTGTATCCGGTATAACCAGGGATAACTAATTGCTCTAGCATACCTTTGGTTGTTTTGCGATAAACGTCAAATGTTACGTTGAAGTTGTGGAATAAAACAGCGTCAAAACCGATGTCGGTAGTGTGTACAGATTCCCATTTCAAATCTGGGTTAGCAGGGTTACTTGTGCTATAACCGATAGCTAAGCCGTCTGGTCCGAACACATAGTTTTTACCGCTGCTTACAATAGAAGTATATTGGAAATAACCTAAAGATTGCTCGTTACCTACAGAACCATATGAACCTCTGAATTTCAAGAAGTCGATAAAGGTATCTTTAGGGAAGAATTTTTCTCTGGTAGCAACCCAACCGATCTCAGCACCAGGGAATGTACCGTATACGTTGTTGGTACCAAATTTAGAAGAACCATCGCGACGGATGATACCAGTAAATAAGTAACGCTCATCGTAATCGTAAGTAACACGACCGAAGTAAGATGAAGTATGGTAAGGCTGAACCTCGCCACCACCTGCAACTCTGTTAGCTGCTGGTAACGCAAAGTTGAATGAAGACTGATCGAAAGTACTAACCGGAAGGTTGTTATAAGTACCGTTCAAGTCAACCTCGTTTGATTCTTGTGCACTTGTACCTGCCAAAACGCTGAAGTTATGTAAACCGATGGTTTTAGCATAAGTGATAGTGTTATCCCAGTTCCAGGTTAAACCACGGTTACTTGCTCTGTAAGCAGACTGGTTAGTAATGTTGCTGTTGTTAGAGTTTAAGTAATATAACGGAGTGAATGATTCGCTACCGAAAAATGCTTGTTTACCGTTGATCTGAGTTTTAACTTTTAAACCTTTAATTGGCTCGATCTCAACAAATGCATTACCCAACATATTGTGCGACCAACCATAGTTACCCTGGATGGTTTGAGCATAAGCAAGTGGGTTGGTAATTTCGTTACCTACGTAAGGCGAAATACCGTAAGGTACGCCTGCAGCATTTTTAACAGCATATTGGTTGTAAGTACCAGCAATAGCCGCGTTGGTTTGCAAAACAGGAGTAATAGGATCAAGGTTTAATGATGAGCTTAACGGACCGCCAAATTCGCTGTTGGTATTAAATGAACCTTGGTTGTTGATATAAGTGTAAGCGAAGTTTTCGCCTACGGTTAACCATTTCTTTAATTTAGAATTGGTGTTTACCGCAAAGTTGTAGCGTTTGTAGTTAGATACATCTTTTAACACAATACCATCCTGGTTAAGGTAACCAAATGATACATAGTAAGAAGATTTATCAGTACCACCAGAAATGTTTAAGTTATGGCTCTGGATCATCGCATTGTTGCTGAAGATCTCATCTTGCCAGTTTGTACCTTTACCATATTGAGCTGGGTTAGCAAAAGGAGCTGTACCACCATCATTAGTAACAGATTGGTTTCTTAAAGCAGCGTACTGGCTTGCATCGGCCAATTTAACTTTGCTTACAGGGCCTTGGATACCCATGTAACCGCTGTAGCCGATTTGCGGAGTACCAGATTTACCTTTTTTGGTAGTAACCAATACAACACCCGCAGATGCACGTGAACCATAAATTGCAGCAGAAGCATCTTTCAATACCTCGATAGATTCAACATCGTTAGGGTTAACGTTATCTAAGCCACCATTTAATACCACAACACCATCAATTACATATAATGGGTTACTGTTGTTGATAGATGTAATACCGCGGATACGGATAGTAGGACTTGCACCTGGAGAACCGCTGCTTTGTACAACGTTTACGCCTGATGTACGACCTTGTAAAGCCTGATCAACACGGGTTACCACCTGATCTTCAAGATCTTTTGAACCTACGTGGCTGATTGAACCAGTTACTACACTTTTCTTTTGTGTACCGTAACCAATAACAACTACCTCGTTAAGGGCTTTTACATCTGCTGCCAGAACAACATTGATAACAGTTTGTGAACCAACTACAACTTCTTTAGACTGGTAACCTAAAAATTGAACTACCAAAACAGCATTAGGGCCGCTAACGTTTAATTTAAATGAACCGTCTACACCGGCAGTAACACCGTTAGTTGTACCTTTTTCAACAATGGTAGCGCCAATTACCGGCAAACCAGCGTCGTCGGTAATTTTACCGGTTACCGGAGTTGCAGCTACAGCCGATGCAGCAGCACCTTGTACTGTAACACCATTTGCGGCAGCGGGCTGAACGTTAGAAAGAACAATTCTGTCTTTCATTACACTGTAGTCGATACCGTTAGTTTTAAGCACCTGGTCCAGCACATCTTTAAGCGGCTGGTTTCTGAAATTAACAGATACTTTCTTAGAAACGTCTATTGAATTTTTGCTGTAGATAAATTTAACGTTATCCGTTTTTTGCAGATAGGTTAATACATCCAGTAAATTGGTGTTCTCTAAAGAGATATTTACAGTTTTTTCAAGCACGCTTTGTGCCTTTAAAGGGCTTGCATATGTAATACCGCTCACCATCGCAGTGATTAGTATTTGGCTTAGCGTAATCTTCATGATTTTCCCCCATGGGATTGGCCTTCGTAAACGAAAATTCATATATTTGTTATGTTTCTATGTTAAAAATGAGACAATTAAAGCCCATACACCATACAATGGTGTCGTTCCAAACGGGGCTTATCTTAAAGCTTAGGAGTGCTGCAACACTTCTAAGTTTTTTTATTTTAGGCTGGTTTGTAACCGCCGCGAAGCCGATCTAAGTTTGTAATTCGTTTTTCATTCAATATTGGTTTTGGTAAACTAATTGGTTATACAAGTTCTATACTATCTTTCCTGATCTGATAATTTACGTTCAATGATTTCTTAAGCGCCTCCAGCACATCGGCCAGGTTAAAACCTGCTAAATCGGCTGTAAGCACATAATGGTTAACTTTTGCGCTGTTGGTTTTTATATGAACGTGGAATTTAGAGTTCAACACAGGGATGATCTCACTCAGTGGTTTATTATCAAATGAAAGGTTCATCCGGGTCCATATCTTTAACTCGGGCTCTTCGTGAGCAGGCTCGGGCTGCAGTGCATGACTTGCGGCCAGGTAAGTAACTTTCTCGCGAGGATATAACATTACCTCACCGTCTTCGATTTTTAGCGACGCTGCCTTCTTAGATTTAACACTTACGGAAACTTTACCTGTAAGCACAGATACAGCGGCAGCACCTCCTTCCACTTCGTCTTTAACTAAAAAGCTAGTGCCCCATACTTTGGTTACTATCGAGTTGCTGCTGATAATAAAAGGACGCTCCGGATTTTTAGTAACTTCAAAAAAGCACTCGCCTTTCATGGATACCATGCGCGATTGCTTAGCGAATTTTTTTGGGAAACTTAACTGGGCGTGCGGACTTAACCAAACCGAACTGTTATCCGGCAGGATTGATTTATATAATTGCCCCGAATTATTGGTGATTGATACAAACTGTGATTCTGCAGAATCTAAAGATTGCTTTCCGCGGTTCGTTCTATAATTTAACAACGCAAATGCGCCAACAATCAAAATTACCGCAGCAGCACCTGCCAGCTTATACCATTTGTAAGAATTACGCGTTATAGGTTCAATAAGCGGTTGGTTGTTGCCGTTGGCTGTATTAATATTATTTAAAATATTTTGATACATGCGCTCTTCCAGCGCTTTCTCTTCGGCCGGGCTTATATCAGAAATATCGTCATGGTCGTTCTCAAACGAAGTATACCATTGTTTTACCAACGCTATTTCCGCTTGGGTGCATTCTCCATTAATATACTTCTCCAGTACTTCTACGGGTAAAGGTCTCCTCATGAAAAGAAAATAATTTCGGTTATAATAAGAGATGACGTTTGAAAACAACGTACCCCCCAAAAGAAAATGAAATATTTTTTAAATATTATTTCAACAGCAAAATAACTACGAGCATGAGGTAATGGCTCAGGCCATGACGCAGTCTCCTTAACGCATTAGTTAAGTGGTTTTCGACTGTTTTTTCTGATATACTTAGCAACGACGCAATCTCTTTATTACTCTTATGTTCTTTACGGCTCAGCTCATAAACAGACCGGCATTTATCGGGCAACTGGTTCACCTGCGCTTCTATAGTGTAGCTAAGTTCTTTAAACATAATTTCGTCTTCGGTAGAGTTATCTACCTCGGTGTGTACTATCTTAAAAGCTTCTTTGTATTTGCTGCGTACCAGATCTTTACGATACTGATCTATAACCGATCTGCTAATTGCCGAATGGAGATATCCGGCTACACTGGTGTCTATCTGTAATGTGTTTCTTTTTATCCAGAAGTTTGTAAAAACTTCTTGCACAAGCTCTTCCGCCAAAACCCTGCTTTTAACACGTTTATAAGCGTCGCTATAGAGTTTTTTCCAATGACGTGAGTATATTTCCCTAAATGCGTTAAGCTTGTCCTGCTTCAGCAACCCCAGCAATTCTTCTTCGGACAGCTTAGTAAAATCGGTCATTTTTATAAATAGCGGCAGGATAAAAGCGTTAAAAAAGTATTAATAGTTTGCAAAACTCAAAAAAAATCGCGTAAAATCAATGTATTGAATGTAATAATTTGATCAGATATGCCCGTGTTTAAACGACCGCAACCAGATTGATATTGTAGTATTTTGCCGTAAAAATATCAATTTAAAGCCATTAACAGCACATTAACGCTCAATGCTTTACTTTCATATTACATAACTATCCGTTAATAACCGTTGTAACACCTTTGTGGCAAAATAGTACAAGTCATTTATCAATAAAAAGCGTGACATAATATCTGCTATGGTAGAAAACAACAAAACTGAATCTGTTTTTGTCTTCTATTAAGTCCTTTATTTGTATAAATACTTTATAACCCATGAATACCAGCGCATTAAGTAACGAAGAAGTTAAGCAACTGAGGGCCGAAACCAAAGGCACCTCAGAAAAAGTACATTTTAACAATGCAGGGGCTTCCCTACCACCCGATGTAGTGGTAGATACAGTGGTTAATTATCTTTACGAAGAAGCAAGCCAGGGTGGCTACGAAACTGAGGCTAAGTACCAACAACGATTAGACGAAACCTATAACCTGATAGCCCGTTTAATTAATGCTGATAAAGATGAAATAGCGGTTGTTGAAAATGCCAGTATAGCCTGGGGCCTTGCGTTTAACGGCATCGATTTTAAACCGGGAGACGTGATCATTACTTCAGAAATGGAGTATACTACCAACCTGCTCGGCTTCTTAAAAGCAAAGCAAGCGCATGGTGTAGAAATTAAGGTGATACCGAATGATGAGCAAGGTAACTTTTCGCTGCGGGCATTGGAGGAAACTATTACCGCACAAACCAAACTAATTGCTATTACCCACATCCCTTCTACTGCGGGCGGCATGATACCCATTGTTGAAATTGGCAAAATAGCCCGCAAACACAATATATTATACCTGGTAGATGCCTGCCAAACTGCCGGACAGGTACCAATTGATGTTAAAGAAATCAACTGCGATATATTGTCTGTGACCGGCCGCAAATACCTGCGGGCGCCGCGCGGAACCGGTTTTTTATATGTACGTAAAGAAGTGCAAGATAAATTGCGCCCCCTATTTATGGATGGACATACGGCACAACTAATCGACGAAAACACCTTCGAAATTAGAAATGATGGAAGAAGATTTGAAGTATACGAGAAAAGCCGCGCTACGACGCTCGGCTTGGCTAAAGCTGTTGAATATGCCTTAAATATTGGCGTGGACAGGATATGGCAACGTGTGCAATACCTGGCAGGTATACTTCGTGATCAGTTGAGAAACGTAGATGGTGTTACGGTACACGATTTTGGCGCGCAGCAGTGTGGCATTGTTACCTTTTCTGTTAAAGGAACAGATGCTCAAACGGTAAAGAACGAACTGGCGATGCAAAACATCAACGTATCTGTAGGTCAAGCAAGAAACACGCTGATCTATATGAACAAAAATCATTTAACCAGCATTGTAAGAGCCTCTATACATTATTACAATACCGGAGAAGAAATAAGCAAATTAATAAACGCCTTGTTAGCTATCATAGCCAATAAATAATTTATGTTAACTGCGAAAGGCATCATAAATATGATGCCTTTCGCTTTATAGCTTTTGGAGATTATAGATAATTATTTCCTTCCTATTTACAAACCCCAGTTTTTCGTACAGTTTTATTGCTCCTGCATTATCATTTCGTACGTGTAAAAACGGAATCTGACCTTGCGCTATAATCCGCCTTATCTGCTCCCGAATAACAATTGCGGCATAGCCCTTGCCTACATGATCCGGATGGGTACAAACAGCACTAATTTCTACATAAGGAGATGGTTGCATCCGTTGGCCTGCCATAGAAACCAATTGATTGCCAACAAAGACGCCTGTATAATTACCAAAAACAATGGTTCGATTAAAGAACGGACCGGGACTGGTTAACTTGGTAAGCGCCAACATTTGAGTTATATGGTCTTCTCCCAAATCAACAAACTGCTGTGTTTCATCGGCGGGCGGATTCGGGCTTTCGTATACCATTTGCAGCACATTTAATTGATGAACACTCTTCCAGTTGGCAGGTATCTCAATTTCTTCGGCGGTAAAATGGACGCCAATATCTTTAAACGAAAGAAGATCATGGAGTGCGTCGAAGCTTTGCTGCGAATTATCTTTAAGGCCAACAAATGGTGCTACATCGCGGGCATAATATTTAGCTATGTCATTTCCAATGGCAAGGTCCGCATTTCCGGTGCATAGGGCGTTCCAGATGATGTTGTCGAGTATATGGTTCATTCCTGTAGTCATTCAACTGCCTGCGTTTTAGCTCATCCTGCAGGCAACTATTATTGGATTGCAAGTATATCTAAACTTATGCTAAGCTTCATAATTATATTATTACGTTGACCGGCCATTGGGAGTTAGAAAAAATAACACAAATACAGTTTTAATTTTATTACTTTACAGCATAGCAGTTTACCCCCAACATGGAAACAACAACCGATATTGCATCCGATTTTTTATATCTACGAATAGCTAAAAACTTCGAAGACCAAATTCTGAAAAATGTGTTGCGAATTGGCGATAAACTCCCTTCTCTACGTAGCATATGCCGACAATACGAGGTGAGCCAAACTACTGCTATGCAAGCTTATTATCACCTGGAAAGCAAATCGCTTATCGAGTCGAGACCACAATCGGGCTACTACGTAAGCAATTCGCCTAAAAGGTTTCCGATGGTGCCCCAAACCAGTAAACCGGGACATTTGGACAATAATAATCTGGAGGATATTATTACCACGGTACACAATCATCGGCAAGAGAATAGCAAGATTATCAATCTTTCATTAAGCGCTCCAGCGCCAGAACTGCTACCTCTTGCCAAACTAAATAAAAGCATGATCAATGCCATGCGCCAGCTACCTGCCAACGGAACATCTTATGAACATGTGCAGGGAAGCGAAAGGCTGAGGAGGCAAATAGCCCGCTGGTCGCACAATATGGAGGCAGGTTTGACTGACGGCGATATTGTAACTACAGCCGGTTGCATTAATGCGGTGGCTTATGCATTAACTGCTTTAACCCAACCTGGCGATAGCATCATTGTAGAAAGCCCGGTATATTTCGGCATTCTGCGCATGGCCAAAAGCGTTGGATTGAGAGTAATCGAACTGCCAACAAACCCTCAAACCGGCATAGAGCTGGAGGCTGTGAAGAAAACCCTCGAAACCCATAAAATTAAACTATGCATATTGGTTTCTAATTTCAGCAACCCACTTGGCAGTTGCATGCCCGAAGAACACAAACGCGAAATGGTAAACCTGATACAAAAGCATAACATACCACTAATTGAAGATGACTTATATGGCGATGTTTACTTCGGCGCCAACAGACCAAAATCGTGCAAAACCTTTGACCAAAGCGGCCTGGTATTATGGTGCGGCTCTGTTTCTAAAACACTTGCCCCTGGTTATAGGGTAGGTTGGATAGCACCCGGGCAGTTTAAAGACCTGGTTATTAAACAGAAATTATATAATACGGTATCATCCGCTACACTTACACAGGAAGCCGTAGCCGGATTTCTGGAAACCGGCCGGTACGAAAATCATTTAAGAAAACTACGACAGGCGTTGCACGGCAATTCACTAAAATTCAGCCGTGCCATCAGTGACTATTTTCCCGAGAGCACCAAAGTAAGCCGACCACAAGGTGGTTTTGTGCTCTGGGTAGAGATGGACAAGCGTATCAACACCCTGGATCTTTACGAAAAAGCAATCAGAAATAACATCAGCATTGCACCAGGGCTTATGTTCACCCTGCAAAAGCAGTTTACCAACTGCATACGCCTTAGCTTCGGCATTACCTGGAATGAAGAGGTGGAAAGATCATTAAAAATATTGGGGGCTATTGCCAAGTCATATTTGCCATCTGGCGCTTAGCGCATCTTTAAAGATGTTCCATTTTTAAAAATGGAACTCGCTGGGCGGGCATTAAAAAGCCTTGCTATTTTATTGTTGGTAATTTTATTAAATGCCAATAACAAATTACCTATCAACACTTTCTAGCGCTTACGCTTCATTATGCCCTCCTAAATTTACATGGACGTTAACAAAAGGTCGTCGTTTGATTAATGCCTTGCTTTATTGTGTTGTATTGCTACTGCTTAATTGTTTAAACGCTACCAGCGCTTTCGCCTGGCTCTATCCGGAGCATCGTCAAATTGCATTGATTGCCATACAAAACCTTAGTCCTGAAGACCGGGCAATTATGGAGAAGCTGTGGGCAGAGGCAACTAAAAATTACACCAACCGCCTCACGACATTAGTAATAGACCCAGACCAGGGTGTTAAACCAGACAGACTCGATTTCGCTTCCTGGACGGCTATCGGTGGCGATCATAGCTGTTCTCCGGAGTTAATGTTGGCTACTGTATTACAGTCAAACTGGATATTAAAGGTAGCAGATATCGCTGCGCAGTTAAAAATAGATCTGGCAAATGCCAAAAACAGGAGCCAGCAAATTAATGCCATTCGCAACTCAGATATCAAACTCCAACGAGCTGATGCCGAATATGCAACCAGGGCAGGTTCTAACAACGTTCACTTTTTGCTCGCTAGGCCTAACGTAAGCTCCGACCTACGCGAATACCTCAAAGCCTGCCTTTTAAAAGGCTCTCCGCTTAATGCTTTGGGTGCATACTCATGGTTTCACACCAGTGCTATCGAAAAGGCAGCTAAATATGCAGCCGGAAATTTAAGCTCCAACGAAAAATCAGTACTCATTCTTTCAGCTTTAGCAGACGAAGCTTTCTCTCTGCACTTTTTAGAAGATTCATACGCTTCCGGACATATTGCCGGCACATGGGGTAATGCATCCCTGCGTAAAGGAACCCATGATTATTATAATGAAAAAGGGCTCGAAGTAGTGTCGTGGGATGGTAAACGTATGGTGCTGCGTGGCGACGCTTTTATGCGACCCGAAGATGCAGCAGTGGCAGCAGCTACCGTTAAACTCAGCCTGGAACAATTTATTGGCATGGCCAGCGGGAAACTCACTTTAGACTATACGCCAAACTCCTCAATTAAAAATACACCAGACAGCCTGAATGTATGCACCAATAACGTAATGCCCGCCCGAGATGCTGAGCTTAAATATTTGATGGATGTTTTGATTAAAACACCTGTGCCTGGCTTAGGTAATGGCTTAGGCGAAATGCCACGCTTCCGGTCAGAAATGGGCCCTTTTATTGGCGTATCAGCCTCCCTTAACTCCGAGGGAATATCTGGAGGATTCGGACAAAATCAAACCCAAAAAGGGGCAATTGGAGGTATAGAAGGCAACGTTCGGTTCGGACTTGGATTAGATGGCGTGTTAAATGAAGCTGGCGATGGTTTAGCTTTTATACAATTTGGATGGAAACAAAACGGAGCTTCGAGCACACGGTTTATCAACACTGAAATTACCAATCACACCAACTCCGTTACTGCAGCTATTCCGGGGCAATCAGCTTATAATGTGCGTATGCGTATCCCTTTCTTTTTAATTCCGGGCGATTTGATCTTTGCCGCGCCCTTTGTTTACCTATTTTCGCACAAAGCAGCAGCTAATATGGCGGTTGCCGCCGGTAATGGTGGGTTAATTCCCTGGCAATCGGGCATAGCTACATCTGTTGGTCGGTTCCAATTTGTACTGGGGCGAGAGGTTGGTGTTTCATTTTACGGAGTAAACACCCCGGTACAAGCTATACTAATCCCCATATCCGGGAAAAGCGCTACGCTCATATCCTATAAATCAACTGAATTCGATTTTCCTTTTTTAGAGTATCAGCCATTCCGCAGGTCATTTTCGCAAGTTCAGAGCTCAAGCTTCCTGATACAAATTTCAGGAGGAGTAAACGTGCCGCATAGCGCATATGTAATCACACCTGTTTCGGCAACAGTACCCGATTTAAAATCAGTTTGGCATGTTGGTCTACGGATAATATTTGACTGGAGGCACTATTTGTAATGCGAGATGTAAATAAAAAAAGCCCCCAGTAATACTGAAGGCTCTATGTGGAGAATATCGGAGTCGAACCGATGACCTTCCCGATTCCATCGGGACGCCATAGCTTTGATCAAATAAAAAAGCCTTCAGTGATACTGAAGGCTCTATGTGGAGAATATCGGAGTCGAACCGATGACCTTCCCGATTCCATCGGGACGCCATAGCCTTGATCAAATAAAAAAGCCTTCAGTGATACTGAAGGCCTATGTGGAGAATATCGGAGTCGAACCGATGACCTCTTGCATGCCATGCAAGCGCTCTAGCCAGCTGAGCTAATCCCCCATGTTCGGGTGGCAAATATATCACATTAACCAATAAAATAAAATCTATATTTAATTTATTTCCGCCACTCATCAACGCCAAGGTGTCGAATTATTTTTTTTCATAATTGTTAATTTCATATTAATTATTATTTAAATTTATAACAACCTAGAGTACAATATTTTATACAGTTCCGCTACCCCCAATGTAGTTAATGAAACTGTATTAGCTAAATACTGACCAGTTATGGATGTAATAACCGATTTAACCGCCCAAGCGGTTTCTTTCCTTACTGTTATACAAGATGCTTACAAAAAGGAAAGTAGCATTAAACATCTTACACAAAAAAAAGATGGCTATCTCTGGGATCTCGTTGATATTGACGATATGCAACAAAAATGCCTGGATTGTGTTTACTGGAACGAAACCAACACCCCGCAAATCCGCATTAACGAGATTATCTGGAGCAGCGACGGCGATTTACATCCCGAACGATCGATCAAGTGCTTCTTCCATATTGCGGCAGAATTGCTCGGCTGGCTAAAAAGCCACACTGCTCAATATCATTTACAGTATGAGAAAATATTTGGCAAAGGAATAATTGAAGATGGCACCTTATACAGCACCCCGTTTCACTGGCGGCGGATGATTCGATCTATACTGTATGAAAAACCTACAGAACGCGAAGTGTTGTCGTCCATCCTGCATTATATGCCATTGCAGATTATACTTTGTGTTGGCGGTAGAAAATTAAGCCTTTACAAGCAGCGGCTTTTCCAGATCTGGGAATCGCAACCCAGTTTCGAACTATTATCGGGCAACGACAGGCAAACTAACAACGATTGGTGGAAGAACCGACACGACCTGGCGAAAAAGCTTTTGGTTAATGACAGTATGATACTTGACCAGCTAATGGTTGCCAATAATGCCCTCCCTTTTGAAACCATCTTTAACCGAGAGTTAAATGAAATAAACGATAGCAGGCTTCACCGATCTGTAGATGCCGGCAACAGACAGTCTATTAATTTCCCGAATGAAGCGTTAATAGATGAAGAAACTAAAGACCCTTTTTTAAGAGCTAAAGAAATGAAGCTCACAGGCCTTGCCTTCTCCGGAGGCGGTATAAGATCTGCTACGTTTAATCTGGGCGTGTTACAAGACCTCGCAGAGCGGGATTTGCTACCACATTTTGATTATTTATCAACCGTATCGGGTGGGGGTTACATAGGCTCGTGGTTTGCCACCTGGATAAAGCGGGCAGGATCGGTATCTAAGGTAACACAACGACTTGATCCAAAAAGATCGGCCGACCCTATGGCCGACGAAGTGCAGCCGATCAGATGGCTTCGCATGTACAGCAACTACCTTGCCCCCGATGCCAGTATTATGTCTGCGGATGCCTGGACCGTTGGTGTTACCTGGCTTCGAAATACCGTTATCAACCAGGTTATACTTCTTTTGCTATTATGTACTGGCCTCTCTCTCATAAACGTGCTTTTTAGGGCATGGCGATATTGGACGCAAAGGCTCGACACCATCACACCGTTGTACATAGCCATATGGGCTATTATAATTTTACTACCCGGAACTGTATTTGCTGCACTAGGTATGCGTTCTTACGATCGAACACAACCTCCGCAGGCTTTCTTCAATTTGGGGACTCATAAATTTTTAGCAGTATTTATGGTTGGCTGGGCGGTAGTTGCTTCCTACCTCATCAGTTCGTGGCTATTTTACATGCCTTACGAGGTAAACACGGTTGCCGCGGTTGCCAAGGTGTTATGGCCGGCTGCTTTGGTAGGTTCCGTCTTCGTTATTGCCGTAGCCATTGTTGGCAATTACCACCGGTACGCCCAAAGCGTTATGCAAAAGAGAATGATATATCCTACCATCGTCATTTCATCAATAATTGCTGCTATTGCAGGCATTTATATGCTGGGAGGCGTATGGGCAATATTTCATCACCTGGAGATTAAAATATGCGATTCCATCGTATTACAAGATCTTTTTGAAGGGTCGATAGGGTGGTTACACTACAAAGTACTTTTTATCATCGGTGTACCACTGATATTAGAAGTTATGTCCCTTTGTGTTGTAATCCGGATGGCCTTAATGGGCAACCTTTTTCCTGATGAGAAGCGGGAATGGTGGGGGCGCATGGGAGCCATCACCCACCGGTTTATGTTAACCTGGATAATAGCTACCACAAGCGCACTTATCTTATATCAACTTTTAGCGGGCTTATACACCAATCCCAAAGCTTTTACTACTATAGTTGGCGGCTGGGGTGCTGTAATTGCCACAGCCGTAAAAATGGCTTATGACACCACATCTTCCGGAGAAAATAAAGAAAAAACCGGCTGGACGGTTAAAGAAATATTCATTAGGGTGGCCCCGTATATATTTATGGTAGGCTTTCTGTTTATCGGGGCAGCGCTTTTGCAATTTTTCAATCGCACGGTTGATAACCTTGTTTATGCCCAGGTGGGTATTAATAAAACCTCCGTACATCAGGTTATCATACACAACCCCATCAAACACACCGCAATTGTGCATCAAACGGTGATAACAAAAATCCACTATTCTTTCTTTTCCAAAATTGTAGGCAGTATTGCAGTAACCTTAATAATCGGCGGGCTGACGCTTTTACTAAGCTGGCGTATAGGTGTTAATGAGTTCTCTTTACATCATTTTTACCGAAACCGTTTAGTAAGGGCATACCTGGGTGCTACTAGGCGCAGAGTTGACCGCAATAAAACAGCCAATAGCTTTACGGGGTTTGATAAGGCTGATGACATCAAGTTATCGGAGTTTTTGGTCGAAAAGGAATATTATGGCCCCTACCCCATTTTAAATACTGCACTTAACGCAACCAGTGTAACCGAACTGGACCGGCAAGACCGCAAAGCAGAGGCATTTATATTTTCGCCATTATTTTGTGGATTCGACTTTAGCCCCACCCGCTCTACCGCAAATAACAAAAACCACGTATATGAATATGGCTACCGCCCTACCCTAAATTTTGCTTACGACCGCGGCCCCAACATCGGTACTGCCATGGCTATTTCGGGAGCTGCCGTAAACCCCAATATGGGTTACCACTCATCGTCGGCTACAGCATTTTTGCTTACCATATTTAACGTGAGGCTGGGCTGGTGGATGGGCAACCCACGTTTGAACCGTTGGAAACGATCAGACCCTGAAACAGGTATTGCTTACATTGTTAAAGACCTTATCGGCAAAACAGACATCGACTCCGACTATGTATGCCTCTCAGATGGCGGGCATTTTGATAATATGGGTTTATATGAACTGATACGCCGCAGGTGTACCTATATTATTTTAGGAGATGGTGAAGAAGACCCGAAAGCCGTGTGCGAAGGCCTGGCAAATGCTATACGCCGCTGCCGAATTGACTTTGGGGCCGAGATTGTTATTGATACCGCTGCTATTACCGAAAAGGACAAGGACACCGGCTTTAGCAAACAACGCGTAATTGTAAACGGCACTATCGCATACCCAGGGGACAGCCAGCCTTCGGGAACATTGATCTATATCAAAACTACGCTCACCGCGCCACTACCCACAGATGTTAGGGAATATCAAATGCAAAACATCGAGTTTCCGCAACAATCAACCGGCGACCAGTTTTTTGACGAATCTCAATTTGAGAGTTATAGAAAGCTTGGCTATCATGCGCTTGATGGTGTTGACCTCAATATGCCTTTCAAAAAATCCATCGCTACCGACAAATCAAAAAAGCCTTAAAAACAGTAAAGCCTCCTGATGGGCAGGAGGCCTTTACTAACCAATTATAAACCTAAATTATGAGAAGACTTTTTTGCTATCGTTTCCGATGGTGTAAAAGTAACACTAAGTTTCGAAACCGCAAAATAATTTTTAAAATTATTTTTATTTATTTCCTTTAACCATTGTAAATATACGAACGAATTATCTGAAACATTAGTATAATTTTAATAAATGTTACTTTAACAACTAAAATTTACACTAAAATTATGTAACAATCTTCAAAAAGTACAAAAACGGCAAATAGTATTTTTAAGTTTGCAGATGAATAATAAACATTCGATCGACAGTCATAACGAATTAACCCCGTTGACATTGTGGATCATGACAATTACTACCGGTTTAGTGGTAGCAAACATCTATTATAACCAACCCCTCCTTACAGATATTGCAGAAACTTTCCACGTAAGCAACAGCAAAGCGGGTCAGGTATCTATGTTTACACAAATAGGTTATGCAGCAGGCCTGTTATTTATAGTTCCGCTGGGCGATATGTTTAAACGTAAAAAACTGATGCTTATTGATTTTGCATTGGTAATTATCTCGTTACTTGGCGTGGCGCTTGCGCCAAGCCTGTTCTTATTGTATATAGCTAGTTTTCTGGTGGGTATTTCGTCGGTTATACCGCAATTACTAATCCCAATGGCTGCTCATTTAGCCAAGCCACATGAGCGTGGTAAAAAGATAGGCTTTGTAATGAGCGGTTTATTGATCGGTATTCTACTTTCACGTACGCTAAGCGGCTTTGTTGGGGCGCATTTTGGCTGGCAGGCTATATTTTACGTAGCGGCCATTGTTATGCTAATTTTATGGGGACTCATTTATTGGCTACTACCTGAGGTGGCCCCTACTTATAAAGGCAAATACAGCCACCTGATGAAGTCGTTATACCATCTGTTTATGAACGAGCCTAAACTACGTTTAGCAGCATTTCGCGGAGCTTTATGCTTTGCTGCGTTTAGCGCATTTTGGTCTACGCTTATATTCTTACTTAAACTGCCTCAATTTAACAAAGGCAGTGATGTGGCAGGAGCATTTGGGTTGGTAGGTGCATTTGGTGCGGTGGCGGTAGGCTTAATGGGCAGGCTTACAGACAAGGTAGACTCCTATAAGCTGTCAACCTTCACCATCGCCCTGGTAGTCATTTCTTTTATCGTCTTTTACTTTTCGAGTCAAAGCCTCGTAGGTTTAGTTATTGGCGTAATTATAATGGACATGGGCGTGCAAGCAACGCATATAAACAACCAGGCTATTATCTTCTCTTTAAATGGTGAAGCACGCAACCGTATCAACACAGTATACATGGTATCCTATTTTGTGGGCGGCTCGGCAGGTACGTTTTTGGCCAGCAAACTTTGGGATCAGTTTCAATGGAATGGTGTGTGCGCTATTGGTACAATACTGTCTGTTATCGTACTAATTGTACACCTGGCTAATCACAAAAAAATGCAGGTGCAGTAATTTTTTCGGACACTTTTAAGAATTTTTAGGCATAACTTAAATTTATTTTAAAATATTTTTCAGTTCAGATTATGGCTCGCGTGACATTATTACGACATTTCTGAACTAAAATCAACATCAGACTACACACTTTTTTTTATCAGCATCTTTTTTTGGCATCGTATTGGAATAGCTCTTATCAAATACAGCTGATATGGTAGCCATTGATAAAAACAATCAGGACAATGCAGAGCAAGAATGGGAAAACCCGTTAAACCCTGAACAGCCTACCGATGAGCGCGAAAAAGAGCAAGTGGTAAGGCAATACAAGGAAGCTAAGCGCAGAAAAGATAACCTGACCGAAAAAGATCACATTGATAAAGTAAAGAAGAATTAGTTAATAAAATATTTTAACCTGAAAAACATTACAGTTATGAAGACCTCAAAAAATTCAACCGTTAGCAAATTAGTTAATCGCTTCGATAGCGAACTTAAAAGTATTTTATTAGCTGATCTTAAAGCTATGAAACAAACTAAAAATCAACTGATAGACAAAATTGCTCAAACTGTACAGGGCAATCGCTTGTCTGCAGCATAAAATACATCCATCTACCTATAAAAGAACACCAACACCTATGAAAACGATAGGGCTTTGACGAACGTCAGAGCCCTATTTTTTTTGCGCATATTTCACAATTAAATTGGCGGTACGGGCTGATGCTCCGGGTTCTCCCATCCGTTCATCTAACTTATCGTAATCGGCAAGCATTTGCAGCCTGTAGTCTGCGTTATTCAATATCAAGTCTAATTCGGCAGCTATAGTTTGCGGGTTGCAATCCTGCTGGATTAATTCTTTAACAATCTGCCTGTCTACAATCAGATTTACTAATGATATAAACCTGATCTTAATAAGCGCACGGGCGATGGCTATGGTAACCGTTCCGCCCTTGTAAACCACAGCTTGTGGCACATGGAATAGAGCCGTCTCTAACGTTGCAGTACCAGATGCAACCACGGCAGCCTCGGCGTTGGTAAGCAAATCATAAGTAGCATTAAATACAACTGGAAATGCCTCGCCTGCGAGGTATTGGTCGTAATAATCGGCTGTGAACGACGGGGCACCTGCAATCACAAACTGATGGTTTGGAAACTGTTTGGCAGCGCCAATCATATCGGGTAGCAAGCGGCTAATCTCTTGTTTACGGCTGCCTGGCAAGAGCGCTACTATTTTTTTACCAGCCAGATTGTTCGCTTCCAAAAACTGCGGATTTGGTTTAAATGCTGCAATGGCATCCAACAGCGGGTTGCCTACATAATCAACATCCATGCCCCAGCTTTTATAAAACTCTACTTCGAAAGGCAAAATACAAAACAGGTGGTCAACCACCCGCTTAATTTTTAGTACACGCTTCTGATTCCAGGCCCAAACTTTGGGTGATATATAGTAGTAAACTGTAAGACCTTGTTTTTTGGCGTATTCGGCAATTTTAAGGTTGAAGCCTGGAAAATCGATCAGTATTAATACTTCGGGCTGATAAGCTTTGATGTCCTTTTTACAGGCAGCCATGTTTTTGAGGATGGTACGCAGGTTGGCCACCACTTCTACAAAGCCCATAAAGGCCATATCGGCATAATGCTTTACCAATTCGCCACCTTCGGCCTTCATCAGGTCGCCGCCATAATAACGGAATTCGGCGTGTTGATCAAGCTCTTTAAGAGCCTTCATCAAATTAGCTCCATGCAAATCGCCCGAGGCTTCGCCGGCAACCAGGTAATACTTCATATCAGAATTTTAATACAAATAAAAACATGAAGATCATAAACGCAAAAGTAGATAACATAATGCCTTGCGCTGTTTTATTCTGCTGTTGACCAATAAACTTCATAATGGCAAGGTTTAATGCAATAGCTACCAGGTACGGCACCGCAGGTTTATGCATAATAACTACTCCTTTATAAAGGTAGCCGAACAGCAGCCAGGATAGTGCCGGAAATATTGCCCCCAGTACGATCCCTAAAAACAAGTTATTCTTTTTTAGCATGATTGCTCAAATGTACAACTTATATTAATTAGCCGAATGAAGCACCAAACTACCGTACGGATGATCGCGGTCGTTAAATATTTGTTGAAGCACCACTGGTGCCGAAGTATTATCAAACACCATTACGTTTTTAACCTTATTGGTGCAATCAAGCCAATCGGCGCCGTTAACTTTACCCGGATCGCCCCTTTTAATAAAGTTTACCCATGCAGCATGCATTTGTACCGATAGTGCTGCATTAAAACCTTCCGCGTGTTTACTACCAGGTACAGACCATAAATAGGCTAGCTCTTCGCCATGCGACGCGCCTTTGCCGTCTTTACTATAATCAAAACGATACATATATAATGGATTGCTGACCTCTGCCAAAACCTCCGACAATCGGTAGGAATGCATTTTATACATATATTCTGTAAGCACACTAACCGCTGCCGAGTCAGGATCTATTGTTTTTAAAGCGGCTTGATAACCGCCTAACACATATTTATAATTATCGCCAAACCAAGCTGATAAAACCGACGAGTCTGGCTTGTACAGCCTTTTATCCATATTCATAAATAGCCTGGCTTCCTGCTTATTGGTACCAATCAGAAATTTTATCTTCTTGTTCTTATTTCTCGCTAGATATTGATAAGGATTTCCTGAGATTATTACACCATCATCAACCGGTCCAAAGTAATTAGTCCCTTGCGCACCATTGCATACTTTTGCTTGTGCAGTTATTAATTGATCGGTTGGGAGGTTTAGCAGATCAGCAGCCTTGGTTACGTGCAATTCGTCCATAATCCGTTGGCGAATGGCTTTTGCAGTAACAGAATCCCGCACGCATTGTACGCCTCCGCTCTCTAATACCAACTGGCTAAATAAGCCTTTTGCAGCTGGTGTCAACAACAAAGTACTGGTAAGTTTGGCGCCTGCCGATTCGCCCATCACTGTTACTTTAGACAGATCACCACCAAATGATTTGATGTTCTTTTTGATCCACTTCAAGGCCATCACCAGATCCAGCAAACCATTATTGCCAGACGTGCGCAAACCTGCGTCGGCATCACCTAAATATGTAAACCCGAATATTCCTAAGCGATAATTAATAGTAACGGTTACCACACTGTCACGATCGGCAAAAGCATGGCCATTCATGGTGCTGCCGGTTCCGCCCGTCATACCACCGCCGTGAACCCAAACAACCACTGGCAATTTAGCTTTGGTGTCGATCACAGGTATATACACATTCAAAAACAGACAATCTTCGCTTCCTCTTACTTTGCCACCCTCGCCGCCTTGCGAGGCGGCATTACCGAACTCTTCGCAGGATAGCGTATCCTTCCATTTGGCGTGTGGTTGCGGAGCTTTAAAACGCAGGGCTCCAATAGGAGGCTGCGCATACGGCACTCCTTTAAAAACAATAGCCTGTTCTTCTTTTATTCCGCGTACGTAACCTTCGGCTGTTTTTACCACTGTTGATTGAGCAAAAATTGGATTGCCAAATACACCGAGCAGCAAGAATAGCCCTGCCGAAAATATTGACTTATTGATACCGAGCTTCATGAATCAGGGTTATGCGTTAAACTTCCATCCGTTTAAAACCGGGATAGCATGATGGGCGGTCATATCAAACTGAACCGGTACCACCGATACGTAATTGTGTTCTAAAGCCCAAACGTCGGTATCTTCGCCCTGATCGTCTAATTGAAATACACCTGTAAGCCAATAGTAAGGTCGTTTGTGAGGATCAACTCGTTCGTCAAACTCTTCGGCCCATTTGGCACGCGCCTGGCGGCAGATCTTAATCCCTTTTAAATCTTTAGTATTGGGGAAGTTTACGTTTAACAATGTAGCAGTTGGTAGCCCATTTGCCAATACCTGCAGGGCAATTTCTTTTACATATTTAAGGCTATGACTAAAATCGGCCTGTAAAGTAAAATCATCCAGCGAATAGCCAATTGAGGGAATGCCTTCTATTGCGCCTTCAACAGCCGCCGACATGGTACCCGAGTACAATACATTGATTGAATTATTCAACCCGTGGTTAATCCCTGAGACACACAGATCGGGCTTTTCGCCTTTAAACACCGTGTTTACTGCCAGTTTAACGCAATCTACTGGTGTGCCCGAGCAACGGTACATCTCAAAGCCCTCGTAAATATCAACCTTATCTAAACGCAGTGGTTTACCAATGGTGATAGCATGCCCCATACCCGATTGCGGGCTATCCGGCGCTACTACCACTACTCGGCCAATCTCGGCCATGGTTTCCATCAAGGCTTTAATACCTGGGGCGGTTATACCATCATCGTTAACAACTAATATTACAGGTTTACTCTTTTTCATAGTTTGTATTGAAATTTCTAGTCTTGTTGAATAACACACCCCCTGTTTATGTTTGTACTGTATGTACCGCACTACAAATCCTCTCGAGAGAGAAAAGCATTGGCATTGCAACATGCGGTTACTTTCATTGGGGTGTGTCTTGCCGATGCAATTCCATGATAGTTAAACAACAAAGCCTTTCAGAAATCTGAAAGGCTTTGCTTTATATTGATGCGTATTAAACGCCTAACAATAACCTTGCAGGGTCTTCCAGTAATTGTTTTACTCTTACCAGGAAGCTTACCGACTCGCGGCCATCAATTACACGGTGATCGTACGATAATGCCAGATACATCATCGGGCGAATTACCACCTGACCGTTTACTGCTACCGGACGCTCAATAATATTGTGCATACCCAGTATAGCCGATTGTGGCGAATTGATGATTGGAGTTGATAACATCGAACCAAACACACCACCGTTGGTGATAGTGAAGGTACCGCCTGTCATTTCCTCAATAGTCAGTTTGTTTTCGCGTGCTTTACCTGCCAGCGCAACAACTGCTTTCTCGATATCAGCTAAGCCCATTTGATCGGCATTACGGATAACCGGAACAACCAGACCGCGTGGGGCAGAAACCGCGATAGATACGTCAACAAAATCGCTATATACGATCTCATCGTTTTCTATACGGGCACCTACTGCAGGCCATTCTTTCAACGCCTCGCAAACTGCTTTAGTGAAGAATGACATAAAGCCTAAGCCAACGCCATGTTTCTCTTTAAATTTATCTTTGTATTTACCGCGCAATTCCATTATCGGCGCCATATCAACCTCGTTAAAGGTAGTTAACATTGCTGTTTCGTTTTTAACAGCAACCAAACGCTTGGCGATCGTTTTACGCAATGAAGTCATCTTCTCACGACGCTCTACCCTAGAGCCCGCTACAGCAGGTGCAGACGGAGCAACAGGTGCCTTTGGAGCGGCCGGTGCACTTGGCGCAGCCGGGGCGTTTTGAGCGGCAACAGCAGGTTTAGCACCAGCTTGAGCATTTAACGCGTCTTCTTTAGTAATACGGCCACCGACACCATTACCGTTAACAGAAGCGGGGTCAACGCCCTTTTCGGCTAATATTTTAGCAGCCGCAGGGGATGGTGTACCAGCAGCATAAGATGTAGGACCCGCAGGAGCTGCACTTGCTTGTACAGGTTGTGCTGCCGGAGCAGCTACTTTTGGAGCGGCTGCAGGCGCAGACCCACCAGTTGTAATGCTGCAAACTACAGCACCAATTTCTAATGTATCGCCTTCTTTAGCAATGGTTTTTAAAACACCAGCGCTTTCGGCAGTTAATTCAAATGTTGCTTTGTCAGATTCCAATTCGGCAATGGCTTCGTCCATAGCTACTTCTTCGCCATCTTTTTTGATCCAACGTGAAAGGGTAACTTCGGTAATTGACTCACCTACCGGCGGAACTTTAATTTCGATTGAACCTGTTGCTTGCACAGCAGGAGCCGCAGCAGGCGCGCTAACAGCACCATTTGGAGACTCGTCTGCTAAAGCAGCAGTTGTACTTTCTGTTACAGGAGCCGGGGTTGCGGCAGGTGCGGCTGCACCATCGCCACCAATACTGGCTACAACAGCGCCTATTGCTAAAGTATCGCCTTCGGCAGCTATTGTTTTTAAAGTTCCTGCTTGTTCGGCAGTCAGTTCAAATGTTGCTTTATCTGACTCCAACTCAGCGATCACTTCATCCATCTCTACAGCGTCGCCGTCTTTCTTAATCCAGCGCGACAAGGTAACTTCGGTAATTGATTCGCCTACCGGCGGAACTTTTATTTCTAAACTCATACGTTATATAATATAGTTGTCTGTTATCGGTTATCTGTCTGTTGTCGGTATTAGCTCCTGCATCAATTGTTTCTGACTGATAACAGACAACCGACAACTGAATTAATCTGCGCTGCTTTCAGCCATTTTTTGGGTTGTCTCTTTTACGGTTTCTTTAACCGGGCTGCCTGCGGGCTCTGCAAACGCCTTGCCAATGATGTACAATTGCTGAGAGTTATGTTGTTTTGCATAACCGGTAGCTGTACTTGCGCTCTCTTTGCGGGAAATTACATCCAGCTGCAATTCGCTCTTGCGGAACTTACGCAACATGTACGGCCATGCACCCATATTTTCCGGCTCTTCCTGTACCCAGATAAATTCGTCGGCTTTGCTGTATTTAGCTTTAAGCTTCTCCATTTGATCTTTAGGGGTTGGGTAAAGTTGCTCGATACGTACAATGGCTACGTCCTTACGTTTATCAGCTTGTTGTTTCTCTAGCAAATCATAGTAGATTTTACCCGAGCAGAACAGCACACGCTTAACTTTTTTCGCGTCAACAAAGCTATCGTCAATCATTTCCTGGAACTGACCTTCGGTGAAATCTACCAATGGAGAAACACAGGCAGGATGACGCAATAAGCTTTTTGGCGTAAACACAACCAGCGGTTTGCGGAAATCGCGGTTTAACTGGCGGCGCAATGCGTGGAAGAAGTTAGCAGGCGTAGTACAGTTAGCTACCTGGATATTGTTATCGGCACAAAGCTCCATAAAACGCTCGATACGTGCTGATGAGTGCTCCGGCCCCTGGCCTTCGTAACCGTGAGGCAATAACATTACCAAACCGTTACCTCGTTGCCATTTAGTTTCAGAGCTGGCTACATATTGGTCAACAATAATTTGGGCACCGTTAACAAAGTCGCCGAACTGTGCTTCCCAAATGGTTAAGGCATGTGGGTTAGCCAATGCATAACCGTATTCAAAACCTAACACACCATACTCAGAAAGCAGTGAATTATAGATGCTGAAGTTTGCTTCGGCTCCAATATTATTCATCGGCGTGTATTCCTCGTCGGTATCAGGCAGTGTAATTACCGCGTGACGGTGTGAGAAAGTACCACGTTTAACATCCTCGCCGCTTAAGCGTACCGGATGGCCTTCTTTTAATAACGAACCATAAGCCATTAACTCACCCATTGCCCAATCGAACACTTTGGTTTCGTTAACCATCTTACGGCGATCTTCAAACAGTTTCTCTATCTTCTTGAATAATGGTTTACCGGCAGGTAGTTCTGTTAGTTTATTACCAATGGCTGTCAGCTCAGCTTCGCCAACCGCGGTAGCTGTTGGGGCAACGGCTTCCTTCTCGCTACCAATATGTAAACCTTGCCATGCACCTGCAAACATTGGTTTGCTTTCGGTAAAACGGTCTTCAGATTTGCTTTCATTTAATTGCTTTTGCAGTTCGTCGCGGAAAGTTTTTTCCATTTCTTTAGCTGCGGCAGCATCTATACTACCTTGCGCAATCAATTTTTGCAGATAAATTTCGCGTGGATTTGCATGGGCCTCAATGGCTTTATACAATACCGGTTGCGTAAATTTAGGCTCATCACTTTCGTTATGGCCAAATCTTCTGTAACATAAAATGTCGATGAAAACATCTTCATTAAATGTTTGGCGATACTCCATAGCCAGGTTAATGGTGTAAGCCAATGCTTCTGCATCGTCGCCATTAACGTGGAAAACCGGAGATAATACCGTTTTAGCGATATCGGTACAGTAAGTACTTGAACGGGCGTCTTTATAGTTAGTGGTAAAACCTATCTGGTTATTAATTACCAGGTGAACGGTACCACCAGTGCGGTAACCTTCCAGTTTTTCCATCTGCAGCACCTCATAAATAATACCTTGTGCTGCTACGGAAGCATCACCATGTATTAATATCGGTGCAATGCGGTTATGATCGCCGCCGTATTTAAAATCGATTTTTGAACGGGTCTGACCTTCTACCACCGGGTCAACAGTTTCCAGGTGCGAAGGGTTAGGGCACAAGCTTAAGTGAACGCTTTTACCGTTAGAGGTTTGCACGTCGGTAGAAAACCCTAAGTGGTATTTTACGTCACCACCGTATACGGTATCAACATCGTAGTTTTTACCTTCAAACTCAGAGAAAATCTCTTTGTATGATTTGCCCATGATGTTAGCCAGCACGTTTAAACGACCGCGATGAGCCATACCAATGGTAAACTCTTCGATACCCAATTTAGCACCTTTTTCTATAACCGAATCAAGCGCAGGGATCAGTGCCTCGGCACCTTCAAGCGAGAAACGTTTCTGGCCTAAGAATTTGGTACCTAAAAAGCTTTCGAAAACTACCGCCTGGTTCAACTTGTTCAGGATGCGTTTTTTTTCATCCAGCGAGAATGAAGGCTGATTGCGGGTTTTCTCCATCCGGTCTTCAAACCACTTAATCTTTATCGGGTTGCGGATGTACTTATACTCGGCGCCGATTGTTTGGCAATAAGTATCCTCCAGCAACTGGCGGATATCGCGCAGGGTAGCTTTACCCAATCCTACTTCAATACCGGCGTTGAATACGGTATCAAGGTCGGCTTGGCTGAGGCCAAAAGTTTCCAGCTCTTTACCCGGAAAGTATTGGCGACGCTCGCGCACAGGATTGGTTTTGGTAAACAGGTGGCCACGTGAGCGGTACCCGTTTATCATATTTAAAACATTAATTTCTTTTAACACATGGTCCGGGGTGCCGGCACCAGCCATAGCGGGCGCACCATCCGAATTTTTACCAAAGTCAAAACCTTCAAAAAACTTCTGCCAGCCGTAGTCTACCGAAGCAGGGTCCTGCTGGTAAGCTTCATATAAAGAGTCGATATAGGCAGTGTTTTCGTTATTTAGATAAGTGAAACGATCCATCTTGGAATACAATCTGTAAAACGGTACAAAACTAAGACAATTACCTCAGATTTCCTTTTAAAATAAATTCATATTCAGGTAATATATGGCAGAAAAGAGTAACAATTTTAATTTTTAGTCCGGAACTCAGAATGGTCTTTGGTATGAGACTGGGCGACTTGCTGTTTAAACAGGCTTCGCCTTCCGATTGCGTTTTTTAATTTCTAGCTATAACTCATCCACCATCCCCAAATAAACCTCAGCCTGTTCCAATATTTTCTGCAACTCAGCTTTATCAAACTTTTGCAGTGTTTTATACATCATACCAATGCGCGGATTATGCTCCAGTTTGTCGGCGTTGCGGTCGAAAAAGTTCCAGTAAAGGCTATTGAAGGGGCACGCGCGGTCGCCGTGCTTCTTTTTATAGTCGTAGTGGCAGGTTTTGCAGTAATCGCTCATTTTATTAATATAGGCCGCAGATGCCACATAAGGCTTGGATGCTATGATACCTCCGTCGGCAAATTGGCTCATGCCGCGGGTGTTGGTAATCTCTACCCACTGAAGGGCATCAATGTAAACGCCAAGATACCACTCGTCTACATCATCGGGATGGCAGCCCGAAAGCAGGGCAAAATTTCCGATCACCATCAGTCGCTGAATATGATGCGCCCAGGCATAATCGAGCGATTGACCAATGCACTTGTTCAGGCAATTCATTTTGGTATTGCCATCCCAAAACCATTTGGGCAACTTATTTTTATGCCGAAAGAAGTTCAGCGTTGCAAATTCGGGCATCTTGGCCCAGTACACTCCACGCATAAATTCGCGCCAGCCAATTATTTGGCGAATGTAACCTTCTACCTGCGCCAGGCTGATCTCATCTTTGCGCTTATCCCATTCACCCAGTACAGCGGCAACGATTTCTTGAGGCGAAATCATCTTAATATTTTGCGCAAACGACAAGCGGGAATGGAACAAACTGATATGCTCGTTGAGCATTGCATCTTCATAAGTACCAAAATGTGGCAACAGGTTTTCGCAGAAATAGTTAAGCGACTGTAAAGCTTCCTTTCGCGACAAAGGCCAACCAAAATGTTCCGCATCAACATTACCAAAATACTTCACCCCCATTTTGTCGATCATCGTCTTCAGTGCAGACACATCGTGATTATAAATAACCGGTTTCTTAAGCGGCACTTTGCCATCATACTTTTTGCGATTGTCGTGGTCGAAGTTCCATTTATCGCCAACCGGATCTTTACCCTGCATTAGTATGCCAAGGCGAGTACGCATGCTGCGGTAAAAGCTTTCCATAAGGTAACTCTTCTTATCGCCAAAGAAATCGCGTACTTCATAACGGGTTGTCAGAAAATGTTCGGTATCGGCAATACCATAATCTATCTCAAGCTTATGGCAGAAGGTTTTAAGCTGCTCATCCAGGCGGTACTCGTCGGGAAGCTGATATTCAAATCGCCCAATGTGATATTTTTCAATGAGATTATTCAGATTTTCATCAAAGGACTGTTGATTATCAGCATCGTCTAAACTAAGATAAACCACTTCGTGGCCCAATTTCTTCAACTGATGTGCAAAGTTGCGCATGGTAGCAAAAAAGGCCAGTATCTTTTGCACATGGTGCATCACGTATTGCTGCTCCTGCATTACCTCCATCAACACGTAAATTACATCACGCTCTTTTTTCTGAAACCAGTGATGCCTGCTATTTAGTTGATCGCCGAGAATGAGCCGGAGCTTTTTTGCCATGTAGTTAAAACGGCAATTACAAAAGATGGTTTAGCGGCTTTTAATTTATAGTTCTAACAGTGCCGCTTTATTTTAATCTGCGAGAGATAAAAAATGTCAATAAAAATTAATGGAAGAGTCTTTTCACGAAGCCCTTGATATAATCGAAGCCTTCGAAAGCTACAGCAAGAAGGCCGATAATAACGGTAAATTGCTCGAAGGAGTTCATTTTGGGTTATGTTTATTGGTACTACTAAGTACGTGTTTATTTATATCATATACAACGCTTTCTGTGGTAAAAAGTTACAGGGTAAGCATCAGCGCTGTGTAAATTATAAGAAATTTTAGCGTATTGCCGTCCCCACTATTGTTGGGATCCGCATCTTATATGCTTATTAAACGATTGCAAAGTTTAATACCTGTCTCTTGGGGTCCTGAAACAAGTTCAGGATGACGTATGTGGTTTTATGAAATTACGCTACGTCTTTAGTGTGCGATAACCAAAGAGCCAGGTATTCGTCCTTTGTCTCAGTACCTAGTTTACTGGTGTCGAAGTATTTGTTCTCGCGCGGGTCATTGCCTACACCTGCTACAAAAGCCCAGTTGCCCCAATTGCTTGCCGGCGAATAGTCTATCAGCACATTTTCAAAGTATAGCGCACCGAGGGTCCAGTCTACTTTAAGATCTTTAATGAGGTACGCCGCCAGCGTTTGACGGGTATAATTGTTGATGAAACCGGTATGGTTCAATTCGGACATTGCCGCATCGATAGCAGCATTACCGGTTGTACCGTTTTTCCAGTTTTCGAAAAGTTGGTCTTGCTTAGAAGAAACTTCCGGAGCTTCGGCCTTAAACCCTTCCGGATTGAAGAATTTGGTACTGCCATGTTTCTTAAACATAAACCTAAAGTAATCGCGCCATAAAAGCTCGAGTACCAGCGGGTTGTTGTTATGATGAAAATGTTGCATTACCGACCAGTACACTTGCCTTGGCGACAAGCATCCCATAGCCAACCACGGCGATATGCCAGAAACATACGTTTGCATACCATTACGCGCAGGTTTTGAACCTATAAGGGCAAGGGCATTATCAATGTATCGCTGCAGTTGTTCGGTGCCGGCAGTTTCCCCTCCTGCAAATAAGAATCGCGCGCGGGTATCTGCATGTAGTTCTTCGAGGCCTAACTCTTCAAGGGTCGGCATTTCACCGGGCTCGGCATTTTCCGGCAATTGGATGTGTTCGGGTGTCTGCACACATGGGCGCACATCACTGTCTCGCTCTACCTTCTTTTTAAATACGGCAAAACTATCCGGTATATCCTTTATCGGGAATGGAAGATCTTCTTTATGGTAAAGGGTATGGCCTATGAAATGTTTCAGATTAAGTTTCATCTTCCACAGCGCTGCCTCCAATTCTTCGGAAATAGCGGTCTCTTCAAAAGACACTTCACGATGATGGTAAACTTCGCTAACTTGGTATTCCTGCGCCAACTGAGGGATTAGTTCGGCGGGGTTGCCTACCCTAACAATCAGATCGCCGCCTAATGCCTGTAGATTCTGACGCAGATTTGCTACAGATTCCAGCAGAAACTTAGCCCTGATGTTACCAGTTTTAGGTACACCGGCTTCGGTTGCCTTAAAATAATAGGGATCGAAAATGTATACAGGCAAAACGTTGTCGGCTTTCCGTGTAGCTTCTAACAAAATCTCGTTATCGTTTACACGCAAATCATTTCTGAACCAAACCAATATCGTTTTATTGCTCATTCTGCCCAATTAATCCAGCGGATTTGTAAAAATTGCAATTATTTGTGTCATTTCAGCACAATGACGCAATTTTTGACATCTTTCCAACATTTCACATAACCGCACTTAGCCAAAATCTTCAATAAAGTTAATGATATTGTTTAGGAGAATATAATTTATCGTTATTCATTTTCAGCACAATAATGAACGATAATCTGTTCACTATCAACACCATTTACAAAATCCGAGCGTTATTTATACAAGCATGACATTTGCACATGTATAAAATCGTAACTTCAGGTTAACTAAAAAAGCATCACTATGGCCACTATCGAAAGCATACAATCGGCTTATATAGATTATGTACTTACCCAAGGCGAGCAGCCTAAGTCGGTATACGTATTTGCTAAGAAGAATAAAATTACCGAAGAAGAATTTTATCGTTACTTCGGTTCCTTCGAAGCATTAGAACAAAACATATGGGCCGAAACAGCTACTAAAACCATTGCTGAAATTAAAACGCAGGAGATCTGGCCACAATATTCATCGCGCGAAAAGGCACTATCGTTTTTCTATAGCTTTTTCGAACTGTTAAAAGGCAGCCGCAGCTTTGCAGTATACAGTTTTAACAGGCAGCCTAAGGGTTTATCGCACCCGCGTGTGCTGGATACGCTGAAAGTTATAGTAGAGAACTTTGCCGACGATGTAATTAAACAGGGCCTTGAATCGGGCGAATTGGCAGATCGCCGTTTCTTAGCTAAAAGATATAAAGACGGCCTGTGGATGCAGTTCGGGTTCGTGCTCAACTTCTGGATTAATGACAATTCGGCCGGCTTCGAAAAAACAGATGAGGCCATCGAAAAGGGCGTAAACGTAACGTTCGATCTTTTCCAACGCTCGCCGATTGATAATTTGCTGGAGTACGGCAAGTTTTTGGCCAAGAACGGAAAGTTTAGGGAGAAAATGTGGGTGTAAAAAAGCCTCACCCCAGCCCTCTCCAAAGGAGAGGGAGCTGATAAAATATTATATATCCATTTGCAAGGATAGCCCTCTCCCCCGGAGAGGGTTGGGTGAGGCTAATCCTGACATGGACATTTCGAGACACGCAACGCTTCTATGAAAAAACTTGCTGCCATATTTGATATGGACGGAACTTTAATTGATAATAACGCTTACCATTTTCTGGCCTATCAGCAGTTATTTAAAACCCATCGCTTACCAGAGCTTTCACAACAAACCTTTAACGAGCAATTAAGTGGCGTGCCTGGCTTAACAGGTTTACACCATTTACTCGATGGCCGTTTTAAAGAAGACGAAGTGAAAGCCATGTTTGAGGAAAAGAACGAGAATTATAAAAAGGTATATGCGCCCTATATTAAACCCATTAATGGTTTGGAGCGATTTTTGGCTGAACTAAAAGATGCGGGAGTTAAGATGGCCGTTGCCACATCGGCGTCACATGGCAATGTTGATTTTGTGTTCGGGCATTTAAACATACGGCAGTATTTTGATGCTATTGTAGACAACACAGGGCTTACCCACGGCAAGCCCGATCCCGAAATATTTTTAAAGGCGGCCGCCCAGTTAAATATGGAGCCCGCAAATTGTGTGGTTTTTGAAGATTCGATATCCGGCGTTAAAGCAGCCAACAGCGCCGGGATGAAAGTGGTAGCCATTACAACTACCCACAAAGCCGGTGAACTGAAACCTGTTAATCTGCTAATTAACGATTATGCAGACATCGACATTAATAAACTGACTGCACTATTTGATGATAAAGATGAGTGACCAAAGGAATAAAGAACAAAGCAGCATGCCTACCTCTAAGGTAGAACGATCTGCCCGGTTTGTAAAAACAGGATTTCAGGTTGGGGGCAACTATATTAAGCATTACTCTAAAAAACTATTCAACCCCGACCTGGATAAAAGCCAACTAAACGAGGATAACGCCACTGATATTTATGCCTCGTTAAGCGAGCTTAAAGGCAGCGCACTCAAAGTAGCCCAGATGCTCAGCATGGATAAAAACCTGCTGCCAACGGCTTATGTCGATAAGTTTTCGCAATCGCAGTACAATGCACCTCCCCTTTCGGGGCCGCTTATTGTTCAAACTTTTAAGAAATACTTTGGCAAATCACCCGAGCAGATCTATGATAGATTTAACCTGCGCTCTACTAACGCGGCTTCGATAGGCCAGGTTCATCAGGCAGAACTAGATGGCCGCAAATTGGCTGTAAAAATCCAGTATCCTGGCGTGGGTGATTCAATATCATCGGATCTGAAATTGGTAAAACCATTCGCATTTCGTCTGTTGGGTATGAGCGAAAAGGAACTGGATGTGTATATGCGAGAGGTTGAGGAACGCTTACTTGAAGAAACAGATTATGAATTGGAAGTGCGTCGTTCGGTAGAGTTTTCTACAGCATGCGCCAATCTGCAGAACATTGTTTTTCCCGAATACTTTCCTTCGCTATCCAGCAAACGTATTATCACTATGAGCTGGATAGATGGTCAGCATTTAAAAGAGTTTTTGGCCACTAACCCGTCGCAAGAGTTACGCAACCAGATTGGCCAGGCGCTTTGGGATTTTTACAACTTTCAACAGCACGAGCTACGCGCCGTGCATGCGGATCCGCATCCCGGCAATTTTATGATTACACCCGAAGGTAAGCTGGGTATCATTGATTTTGGCTGCATTAAAGAAATGCCCGAAGATTTTTATTACCCCTTCTTCTCCCTCACCTCCACCAATTTATTGGAAGATAAAGAAGAGACGATCAAAGCCTTCCGCCAATTGGAGATGATCCATACCAAAGATTCGCCGCAGCAGATAGAGTTTTACTACACTATGTACAAGCAAATGATCAGCCTTTTTGCCAAACCTTACATGAGCGATCATTTCGACTTCGGTGAAACCGCATTTTTTGATGACCTCTTTAATTTTGGCGAGCAGGTATCTAAAATGCCCGAGTTTAAACAAGCTCGCGGTGTGAAGCATTTTATTTATGTAAACCGCACCAATTTTGGTTTGTACAATATTTTGCACGAGTTAAAAGCTGAGGTTAAAACCGATACATTTAAACCGCATTTGGTGATGGCATAAGTCCTCCCAACTTGTCATTCAGAGCGACAGCGAAGAATCTTCTACACCTAACAGGCGACTGTGCTTATTACCGAAGATTCTTCACTACGTTCAGAATGACAATCTTTTTACGTGCTCGAGCCTTCCAAAAGCACCAATTAAAGCCCATAAAACTTTTAAACACTTATTGTAAAAACCCCGCGCTGTTTTTATTGTTGCACTTCTGATATGAAGGTGTTGCTTACCGGAGCGAACGGGTACATTGGAACCAGGCTGATACCAGCTTTACTGGATAAAGGCCATGAGGTTGTATGTCTCGTTCGCGATAAAAATTTATTCTCAAAACAAAGTGCTTACGCCGATAAGGTTACCCTTATTAAAGGCGATCTGCTGCGCAGTCATAGTATGGAGGAATTGCCTGCAGATATTGACGTTGCTTATTACCTGGTTAATGCCATGGTACAAACCTCTGGCTTTGCGGGGCTGGAGGCGATAGTCGCTCAAAATTTTGTGGATGCTGTTGATAAAACGCACTGCAAACAGATTATTTCGCTCAGCGACATTGACGACCATTTAAGCACGGTTGGGCTTTCGCGGCAGCATGTAGAAGATATTCTGGCCAAAGCCGATGCCGCTATTACCATATTAAAAACCACTATGATGGTTGGCTCGGGCAGTATAGCTACCGAACTTTTGGATGGGCTTACCCGCAAAATGCCTGTCATCATAGCCAAAAACTGGGCAAAAGCACAAGAGCAGCCAATTGCTGTATGCGATGTAATTAATTATCTAACCGGCTGTTTGCTTAATAAGGCATCCTACAACAGTGAGTTTCATATCAGTGGCCCGGATGTAATTACCTTTAAGCAAATGCTGATGATCTATGGCGATATTTGCCGTAATGTAAGCACCAAAATAGTCACTGTGCCGCAAGTGTCGGCCGCGCTGTCGTCCTACTGGCTTAACTTTTTAACCCCCATTAGTTATTCGCATGCTAAAACACTGGTCGAAAATTTAAAATACGATCTCATCTCTCGTGATGATGCTATTCTTGATATTGTGCCTATGAAAAGAACAACTTTTAAAGAGGCTCTACTACAGGCATGATATTAGCAGATACTTTACCATGCAGCAACAACACATTTTAATTACAGGCGGCAGCGGCCTTATTGGTAAAAACTTAACCAAACAATTATTAGCCGAAGGCTATACGGTAAGTCACCTAAGCCGCGGTAAGGGCAAAGACAGCAAGGTTAAAACCTACCAATGGAATGTAGAGCAAGGCAAAATAGATGAGCATTGCCTGGATGGTGTAGATACTATAGTTCATTTGGCTGGGGCAGGCATTGCCGACAAACGCTGGACTAAAAAACGCAAAAAGTTATTAATAGATAGTCGTACGCAATCCATCGGATTGATTTACGAGTTAATGAAACGGAGAACCCATCAGGTTAAAAATATTATCTCAGCATCGGCCACCGGCTATTACAGCGACCGCGGCGATGAACTTTTGACGGAAGAAAGCCCTGTTGCCAAAGACTTTTTAGGTTATTGCTGCCTGATGTGGGAACAAGCTGTAGACCAGGGCAAACAACTGGGCTTGCGTGTAATAAAATTACGTACAGGTGTTGTATTAAGCACACAGGGCGGCGCATTGCCCCCACTAGCCTTCCCGATAAAATTAGGGATTGGGACTGCCTTGGGTACCGGTAAACAATGGATACCGTGGGTACACATTCAGGACGCTATCGACATGTATCTCCATGTAATCAAAAATCAAAATATACAGGGCGTATATAATATGGTTGCCCCCAATCCGGTGACCAATAAACAGCTCACTAAGGCTGTGGCTAAGCAATTGCGCAGGCCATACTGGATGCCTAACGTTCCGTCATTTGCACTGAAACTACTTTTAGGCGAGATGAGTTTAGTTGTGTTAGGAAGCACCAGAGTTTCGCCAGAGAAAATAGAGGAGAATGGATTCATTTTCCAATTCCCAGAAATAACCGCTGCACTCAAAGATCTTTATGCATAAATCTCCCATCAATATATTCTGGTTTCGCCGCGACTTGCGTTTACATGATAACGCAGGTTTGTATCATGCCCTTAAAGGTGATAATCCGGTACTCTGTTTATTTATCTTCGACAAAGAAATACTGGGTGATCTTGAAGATAAAGATGATGCCCGGGTAACTTTTATTTACAACGAAATTCAAGAACTTGACAAACAACTGCACAAACACAGCAGCAGCATACTACTTAAATACGATAGACCTGAGCACGCATGGAAAGAGATAATCAGAGATTATGAAGTGGCAAAAGTATACACCAACCACGATTATGAACCTTACGCAAAACATCGCGATGAGACTATCCGGGAACTTCTATCCAAACATAAGATCGAATTTAAAACCTACAAAGATCAGGTGATTTTTGAAGGGCAAGAGGTTGTAAAGGATGATAAAACGCCTTATACCGTTTTTACTCCATACAAAAAGAAATGGTTGAACAACCTAAAGCCTTTTCACCTAAAATCATACCCCACTGAGAAATACCTTAAAAATCTATATAAAACAAAACCACTAAAAGACATCAGCCTAAAGCAAATGGGCTTTACAGAAAGTAAAGCTGAATTCCCTCCGATTGAGTACAAAAGCGTGATAGAGGATTACGCTAAAAAGCGCGATTTCCCGGCTATTAAAGGTACTTCGCACATCGCCTTGCATTTACGGTTCGGCACGGTAAGCATCCGTGATCTGGCTCGCGAGGCAACACAATATCATGAGCGCACCTGGTTAAATGAATTGATATGGCGGGAGTTTTACATGATGTCGCTCGATTTCTTCCCTAAAACGATAAATGAAGCCTACCGTCCAGAATTCGACCGTATCAAATGGCGCAATAACGAAAAGGAATTTGCATTATGGTGCGAGGGTAAAACCGGCTATCCTTTAGTTGACGCCGGCATGCGCGAATTAAACGCCACTGGGTTTATGCATAATCGCGTACGGATGGTAACTGCGAGCTTATTGGTTAAACATTTATTGATCGACTGGCGCTGGGGTGAACATTACTTCGCACGAAAACTGCTTGATTACGATGCATCGGCCAATGTAGGTAACTGGCAATGGGTAGCAGGATCTGGTACGGATACTATGCCTTATTTCCGAATTTTTAACCCTGAATCACAATTAAAGAAATTCGATCCGAAATTGGAATACATAAAAAAATGGGTTCCGGAGTATGGCACAAGCCAATATCCAGAACCCATAGTTGATAACACCGAAGCGCGCGCACGTTGCCTTAAAGCATACAAGCAGGCGTTGGGGCGATAATATTAGTTAGTAACCGATTGTACGTTAAAGTCGGTTTGTATGGCACTGTTTACTGGCGGCGTACTTGTAGTAAATGAGTAGCTTGATGGATACTTACCGTAAGCTAAACCCGATGGAATAATCAACGATAATTTGGCCCCCTTAGTTACTTTTTTTAACCCCTCCTGCCATCCTGCAATCATGTTATCATAACTTACAGAAGTAGCACTAGAGTCTACCGCATTGTACTCATCAAAAATAGTAGCATTAAATAATTTACTGGTATACTGCAAACCAACAATAGAGTTTTCGCCAATTGGCACGGTGCCGGTACCTACCTGGGTAATTTTATAATATAAACCGGTAGATGTTTTTGTATAACCTGTAAGGCCATTGGTTTTCATGTAGTTTTGAATACAGATATCGTCATAAGCAGGCTGGTTATCAATAATATTGATATAATAATCTAAACTTTCGTTACCCGGCAATCTGGTGCTGCCCGTGCCCGATCCTGAGGTACCGTACGCCAAGTGAGATGGAATTAGCACCCTAGCCTGCGTTCCATTGTTTATTAAAATATTTTTCACAGCAAGCATTAACCCGTTGGGAGTTAAATGACCGACGTAATTATAAGCATGGTTAACAACCGTATCAGTTACGGTATAAGAACCATCGAGGGTTTTAATAGTGTATGTAAAAGAAATATCATCCGGATAATCGAGCACCTTACCGGTACCTTTACGATATATCTGATAGTACATGCCGGTTGTATCGCCACCGCTCAAATCGCGGGTCATGCTGGTTAGGCCATTTGCAGTTATGTAGTTCTGGATCTGTTGCTGATCGTATTCTTTAATTCCAATATTTTTATTGGGGTCTTTATTACACGAGATAAGCCCCACAGTCATTAACCCTATTGTACAAAGTAGTAGAAGCGTAGTAAGCGTTTGTTTCATTTATTAATTTGTTACATCAAATATTTTTATGTCAAAATCGAGTATTGAATTTGCAGGCAAATTATACTGACTTTGCGGATATGGGCCGTATGCATAACGCGAAGACATTAGCAATCGTACTCTGCCCCCTTTATTAATTTTTGCAGCCTGTATACCTAGCTGCCAGCCCTTTATAGTTGCCCCCAATACGTACGAGGGGTTAAAATCATTAGTACTTGTAAACTGTGTTTCGGTACCGTTGTCATTTATGTACTTAGCCGTAAATGAAACTGTAACCGATGTTGACGTAGTATACAAAGCAGCATCCGTACCGGGATCTTCTATAACATAGTAAACACCAATCGTATCCGTTTTTGGTGCCCCTACGTGTACGGCATTCAGGTTGTTAGCCTTTATAAAGTCCGCCAGTTTCTGATCATCAATAGCAGCTTGCTTCTGTACATTGGTGGCAATGTCATTTGATTTTGTACACCCTGCAAAAACAATCAGGCATGCAATCGCTATAAACCACCTATTCATACACGTTTTTTCAAACGGCAAATTTATTGTTTTAAATTTCAAAAACGGCAGGTTAACATTTTTTAACATTTATAATTAACGGTAAGGGCTTTACAGAAATTATAGTCGGAGTTGCAGAAAGAGATAAATAGCATTTAAGGCTTATAGTTAACCGTAAGCTTATTTATTTTTTTGAGGATATCGTTGAGGTAGTCTTTCTCTTTTTCCGTGATATGGGCATTAAGATAATTGTTAAACTCTTTTACAACAATGCGTGCCATGCGGCGTTTCTCTTTACCCAAATCTGTAAGATATATTTTAACAGAGCGCTTATCACCTTTATTCAATTCGCGGTAAATAAGGCCCATTTTTTCGACCTGATTAAGCATGCGCGATAGGCTGGTTGATTTGGCACCGATAAGCGCCGCCACCTGCGAAACAGTAGTTCCCTCCTCTTCGTCAATATTGATCAACAGGTATCCGATAGATTGCGTAATGTCAAATTCGGCTACGATCTGATTGTATCGGTTGGCCATAGTTTGCCATACAATCTTGAGCAAATAGTCGATGGTTTCGTGGTTTTTCGCCTTAGTATGCATGCATATCAAATGTAAGCCGATATTATCTACTAATCAAGTGTATTTTAATTTACCAGCCAATAGCGGTATCGTCGCCACGCGGATCGGCTCCGCCTTGTAACATCCCCTTGGTAACCAATATGGCATCAACCCTGCCGCTTGCTCCTGTCACTACTAACTTGTACCCTTTTTGCTTTAACTTCTCTTTCACCTCGGTACTTAACGTTGCGTCGGTTTCTATATTAACCTGATCGGGCAGCCATTGGTGGTGAAACCTTTTGGACTCAACGGCTTGCTGCATTTGTTGGTCGAACTCTATTACATTTAAAATGGTTTGAAAAACAGATGTGATAATGGTAGATCCACCCGGGGTACCAACCACCATAAACAGCTTACCATCTTTTTCGACAATAGTAGGTGTCATAGAGGATAGCATGCGTTTACCCGGCTGGATGCTGTTAGCCTTGCCACCGGTAAGGCCGAACATATTGGGCACACCTGCCTTGGCGCTAAAGTCATCCATCTCGTTATTCAACAAAAAGCCAGCGCCTTTAACAACTATCTTAGACCCGAAGCCACCGTTAAGCGTGGTGGTGATAGATACCGAATTACCATCACGGTCTACAATTGAATAGTGCGTGGTTTGGTCGCTTTCATAACCTGCAAATGTTCCCGGGTTTATCTCACTGCTTGGAGTGGCTTTATCCCAATTGAAGCTTTTCATCCGGGAGGTAATGTATTCGGGGTTTAACAAACTATCAACCGGAACTTTAAAAAAGTCAGGGTCGCCAAGGTATTTAGAACGATCTGCATATACACGTCGTTCGGCCTCAACAATAAGTTGCACAGTCGAATCTTGATTGTACCCCCAACGATGCAGCGGATATTTCTCTACCGATTTAAGTAATTGCAACAATGCTATCCCCCCGCTCGATGGCGGCGGCATGGTGATTATCTTGTAGTCTTTGTATTTGCCAATAATTGGTTTGCGCCAAACTGCATGGTAATCTTTTAAATCTTGCAAGGTGATCTTGCCGTTGCCGCTTTTCATTTCTTCGGCCAATTGATTGGCCACCTTGCCTTCATAGAAACCTGCGCGACCTTTATCACGAATTTGCTCCAAAGTGTTAGCCAGGTCTTCCTGCACCAACAAATCACCGGCTTGCCATGGCGTATCTTTCAGAAAATAATTTTTACCCGGGTTCAGCGTTTTAAAACTTTCGGCGCTACGATTCAAATCATTGGCCAGATGAGTCGTGATCTTGAATCCTTTACGGGCCAGATCAATAGCAGGTTGAACCAGATCAGCCCATTTTAATTTACCATATTTTGCATGGGCCTGTACCATCCCATCAACCGATCCTGGTACTCCCGACGCCTGGTGGGTTGAGATACTCATATCGGGCACCACGTTTCCGGCGGCATCCAAAAACATATTTGTGTTGGCCGATGCAGGCGCCTTTTCTCTAAAATCTAAAGTAGCTGGCATCCCTTTAACCGGACGAAAAACCATAAACCCACCGCCACCTATATTACCTGCCTCGGGCAATGTTACTGCCAGCGCAAATTGTACAGCAACCGCAGCATCTACCGCATTCCCACCCTTCTTGAGTATGTCAACCCCAACCTGAGAAGCATCCGGATAAGCGCATACCACCATGCCATTTTTATACAATTTTACATTGTCGGCAGGTTGACTATAGCTTATTGCAGATGATAACAGCAGAGCACTAAAAAGTACCTGGGTTGAAGTTTTAATTAGGGAATTCATGTACATGCAAAAATTAAGATCACTAAATAAATACTTTATTTTTAATATCTGACACACAGCCATCGAAATAAAATTTTCTTCACTTTTATTGTCAGAGAATCAAAAGCATAGCCCTCTTTGGTAACATTTTTGAGACAAGCCGGGTCATAAAAATCAATAAACGGCGTTTAGTTGTAATAAATCGTACACTATGAAAAAGACCATCTACTTTATTATTGTAATAACAGCATTTGTAATAACGGGTAAACAAGCACAGGCACAAGTAAGCTACCGATCGGCCGTGGGACTAAAATTTGGGGGATATGAGATCGGTCCGTCCATTAAATATTTCTTCGATAACGACCAGGCGATTGAAGGGATTTTAGGCTTTCGCAAAGGTGGTGCAGTGGTAACGGGACTATACGAAAAGCATGTACCTATTTTTAATGTTGATAAGCTAAACTTCTACTATGGCGGCGGCTTCCACATTGGTGGCATAGATAAAGGCACTTATAACGACGGCCGCGATTACTACGATAACAGGCGCATCCTAATTGGCCTAGATGGTGTTATCGGTGTAGAATATACCATACCGCAAACTCCCATAAGCCTCAGCGTAGACCTCGATCCGCGTATCGAATTTGCAACCGGATCTACCTTCGACCTGGCACCGGCCCTTGGCATTAAATATTCTTTCTAGGCGTTAGCGCACTATAATTACTTTCTTGGCATAAAGTTTATCGGCAAGGATAATGCGTAGCACATAAGTGCCCGGTGGCAGCCCGTTGACATTGAGTGCCGTACTGAAATTGCCTTCCGTTACGGTGCGCTTATCGGTATACATTACCTGGCCAAGGCTATTGATGAAAGACATGCTGAGGTCGCCACCTGTTTTGGCCACGAACAACACATTAAGCGTGCTTGACGCCGGCACCGGGAAAATGGTAAGTCCGATGTCGGTACTATTATCCGGGTGAAGTGCAGTTTGGGCAAATGCAAAATTATCAGACAATGCCGTGCAAGTACCGCTAACGGCAACACTCACCTGGTAGTTGCCACTTTCTGTTGCTTTAAAGGTTTGTTCGGTGGCACCAGTAATTAATGTGCCATTATAATACCATTGATTACCTGTAGCATAATTCGAGCTCAACACATTTACATTTTGGGTAATGAGTGGTTTGGTTAAAGTAACCGCCATACGGCTGGCAGATGAACAGCCGTAACTACGGATATGCATATCGTACAAATAATAATAATAACTTGTTGAATTTGGCGTAGCTGTGTTACCTGTTATGCTGAAGATACCACCAATGGTAAATGGATAACCGGTAACCCCTGCGTTACTTCTGAAGATGGTAGCATCGTCATCATAACTTATATTGATGGTATATGCTCCTGCCGATGGAAAGATCAAATTAAGTGGATAAACTGCGCCTTGGTCTGCGGCATCATCAGCAGCGTTGCCAGCAGTTGGCGGTACGGCCACGCTACGCGTAAGTGCTGCGTTAATGGTAGTGGTAGAAACTATTTGCCCCGATGCATCGGCCACCGTAAATGTTATTTTACCGGCATTGCCTATATACAAACGGGCGCTTTCCAGCACCATAGGCGCCTGCGTAGTTACGTTAATGGCCGGCGTATATTGGTTGTATCCGCCACCTGTAAATGCAGCTTTTGTTGTTGGGCCAACCGTGCCGCTAAAGTCATTAATGCCCGCATAATACGTATTGTCAATTGGCGCCGTGTTGGTTGATGCAGGTGAACCCGCGGCAATGGGGATAACATCATTAAGGTGTGAGTACCACAAAAGCGTGCCATCCGACGCTGTGCCCGAAAGCTGATAGCTATTGGTATTGTTACAATAATAGGCCGACAAATTTGACGCCACCGGCACAGAGCCAATAACCAGCGATGTTGTTGTTTGATCATTAGCAACAACCAGATCGTTTGGTAATTTGGTGGCACCAGTGATGGTATAAGTTACACCCGCTAAAGTGGTATATGTATTGGTAAAGGTATAGTCTGCTTGCGAGCCCGGGGTGATAGAACCGGTAAAAGTTTCGTTAAAAGTAGTTACGGTATTATCCGGCGCGGTAACGGTTAACGTTACAGGTATGGTGCTTAGCGTTTGCGTGCCGAAGTTTCTGATAGTTATCACCAATTTAGTTGGCCCTGCGCATGCGCCCGAAGCTGTGCTGCTATTTACCGCCACAACACCTGCATCAAGCGCTGGCTGCACAAATTGTACCCGGTAATCTTCGGTCTCGCCTTTAGCATAAGTTCCGCAAGCGGTAACAGCAGCAGGATCAGATGTTTCGGTTAGTACTACACGCAAACGAGTATAATTACCAATGGTAACTCCTGTTGGTACCGTAACGCTGGCATTAAATACCCCGGTTGCATTGATCACGCCGGAAGTAGCAACCACTTCACCACTGTCGTCAAAATCGCCGTCGGCGTTCCAGTCAATAAAAACCTTAGCTATTTTATTAAAGTTACTGCCGCATGTGCCCAGCGTTAGGCTTAACGGATAAGTTTTACCCGGTTCTAATTGCACGGTGTATGTCCCGCTATAATCGGCATAAGTAGTGCAACCCGCAACCGGAGTATTCGTCACATTAGATAACGTAAACTTATTAATTCTCGAATCGGCACTGGAAGCGGGGGCAGAAGTACAATAAGCCGCGCCCCCCACACCAGTCACAATTAACGAATAAGCCTGGCTGCCCGATTGTAGCGTATTTTTATGACTGATGGTAATAGTATATTGTTTACCCGGTACAACGTTAGCAATATAAACCTGCTCTATATTATCACGAATATTATCTCCAGTTGTTGCCGCTACAGCAGGTTGATCGGGGTTTAGTACCCAAGGCATAAAGGTCGTAGTGCCATCGCTTATGCGAATATCTAAATCGTTCACCAGTTTAGGGGTACGGCTATTCAGGGTGCCATCGGCGGTGGCCGCAGCGGCAGGATCAGTCCAGGAGATAGAAGCCATCAGCACACCATCGCCCGAGGCAACTACCGGGATGGTTTTGGTTTGCCCTTGCGTCAACACATCTTCAATAACCAAACTTTTGGTGCCGTTGTCGGTAATCGCTTGCGCTGCTTTTGCCATATCTAACAGGCCCCAACCGTAAATATAGTCTGGGCCGATATTTCCACTATCAAAAGCCGTGTGACAAGCCAGGCCTTTTAAAGTAGCCGAATGCATAAACTTGCCTCCATTTTGCTTGGCATAATATTCTTGCAACAAGAGAAGCGAACCTGTAACATTGGGCGCAGCCATAGATGTGCCCGACAAAATAACATAGCTATTATTACTGCTGCTGCCGGTCGACAATACGTTAACTCCCATGCCGCAGATATCCGGCTTAACGCGGCCATCATCGGTAGGCCCCCACGAACTGAAGGTTGCTATTGACACATCACTACGGGTACTTGGGCCAAACGGCAACGCATTTACGGCACCTACGGTCATGATATTTTTAGAGTTGGCATAATCCGGAATAATGTCATAGCTATCATTGCTGCTAATACCGGCGGGCCTCGCTCCTTTATCTACAAAAGTAGGATCAGTCCTGCTGCGCTCTCCCCAGTAATCGTCGCCAACTGCAGGGCCATTATAAATTCTATTATTACCCGCCGACTCCACAATTAGGTAGTAGGGTGCATTGTAAGCTATATTATCCCAGTCATGTGCCTGCGTACCATAAAACCCGAATTGGTAATCTTCGGTATCACCTGGCTTGCCATACCAGTTCCAACGGGTGCCATCGTAGTCCCAACCGGCAACTGTGCCATAGGAATGATTGGAAAGCAACAGGCTCGATGCTGCTGCAGTCATATCGGCCACGTCATTATCAAAAGTGTAAGAGTTAAGCGTGTTAGCTCCAAAAGACATGCCTTTTGCGGGCGCGTATACGCCTTTAGCTATCATAGTGCCTGCAACGTGGGTGCTATGCTCCAATACAGAGGCACCCGTAGTCTTAATGGTAATAGTTTTACCGGCAAATTCCTGGTGGGAGGTTAGTACCGCTCCGCCATCAAATATCGCAAGCTTACCATTTAAAAAAGTGCTCGATCCGCTAAGACCTAAGTTGAGGCTGCCGCCCGGTTGTACCAGATTGGTACGGGTAGTTGCCGCAGATGTAGTATTATTATCTGTTTTAACAAACACAGGGAAGCCTGCATCGGTGATCCTATGCAATCGCATTATGCCGCCATCTTTGCGAATGCTACTAAGATTCCAGTTATATTTTAGGGCCAACGTAGGAAATTGCTTGCGCTGCGCTTCGTAGATTTGATTAAGTTGCTGCGCCGACGCATTGAGTTCTGCCTTTTTTGCCTCGCTCACCAAAGGTTGCTGGGCTTGTGCGCGGCTAAACAGCAGGCACGAAACAAAAGAAAGGGCTATTGCGAAACGGCTTTTATTCATGGTCAGTATTAGGCAGCAAGGTATCGTATCGGGCCTGCAAACCAGGTTTATATACGATGATTAAATTTATTTTGTTAAAGGTATATTATTACACGAAAAATAAAATGAATTTAGCACAAGCCATGAAAATTTTTCTCTCCATATGTACGGTCGTTTTAATGGCCTGCCATAGTTTAAAACCAACTCAAATGCAGCAGGGTATATCGGGTTATGTTTACCGGCAGAGCGGCAATCAAATGCCTGGCCCTAACCGCGCGCCGCAAAAACCACAAGGTTTAAAATGCGATTTGTACATCTATCAACCTACAAAACTTAACCGGGCCACCGGAAGCACCACAATATTTACGACGGTTAGCTCTAAACTGGTTTTAGTAGTGCATACCGATAGTACAGGCCATTATAAAGCTAACTTACCAACCGGAAGATATTCGGTGTTTATAAGTACCGATAAACACGAGTTTTTTGCCGATGAAAGCGATGGAGAAGGTATTTTAAACCCCATCGAAGTTTTGGAAGGGAAAGTTACCGAACGAAATTGGGTGTACAGAAAAGGCGCCGCTTATTAGGCGATTTTACGCGGCCATTTGGTGCATGGTGCATTGCACCACATGCACCACTGTGTTCCTACTTAAAAGTCATTTTTTGGATTTTAACCAATACATCTGTCTAAGAACTAATATTTTACAAAAACAATCATTTGTCTAAAAAAGTGATTGTGTTCCACCTTTAATTACTTTTAAGTCTTTTTTGGTGACAAAATGTTGCCAGCGGCTATGTGGGATAGTTTACTAGAGGGGCATTTTGCAAGCTCTTCTTCATAAGCATTAGTACTCAACCCCCATCCTGCCGTTGGATACTTGCCACCAACTATAAGTTAAATTTGAAGAAATTGTATATTATTGTAAAAAAGCACTAGCCACCTTTACCTGTTCAACCAAAAATATCACCCCGTAACATGTTTTTAGGTTATAACGGATGCCGGATTACAATAGAAGATGATTTGATCAGATGCAGTTATGGCAGCCCTTACAATACCAGACGTTGGCAAATAACGTTAACCGATACCGAAATTTGCTTTACTTCTGAAGGGAAAAAGAAACGCGTTTTTAAAATCGACGAAATTAAAGAATTTCAGTTTGAGATGGGCAATGGAGCTATCGGAAGGAGTTATAAAGATATTCCTGCAGCTTTTGTGTACATAATATTAAACCCCCCAACCTGGCGCAAGTATGCAGCGTTAGGAAGCGGGCTGAGTACTTGTGCCTTTACGATAAACTGACCTAAACTGTATATCTAATAATGAGTACCAAATATAAATTTCATAAACAAGACGGTCTGTACTTTATAAGTTTTGCAGTTGTTGGCTGGATAGATCTATTTATACGAAATGAGTATAAACAAATATTACTGGATAGCTGGCAATATTGCCAAAAGCAGAAGGGCTTACAGATTTATGGCTGGGTTATCATGACCAGCCATGTGCACATGATTATCGGTACAGAAAAAGATGATATGCAAAATATTGTAAGAGATATGAAAAGGCATACATCGATGGCCTTGAGGAATGCGATCAGTACTCATCCACAAGAAAGCAGGCGCGAATGGATATTAAAAATGATGCAGGAAGCAGGACAGCTTAATAGCAATAATGTAGGGTTTCAACTTTGGCGACAGGATAATCATCCTATTGAATTGTATACCGCCGATATGATGCATCAGAAATTAGATTACATTCATAATAATCCCGTGACAGCTGGTTTTGTAGAAAATGCAGAACATTATTTATTTAGCAGCGCCCGTGATTATTATAATTTACCATCACTTTTACCGGGAGTAATAAAGATTAATCCCCATTGTTGCGAGCTAATTCGATAAAGGCGGTTAATGCTATATAGGCACAAGTACACTACCACACAGACCTTCGCTGCATACTTGCGCCAGGTTGGAGACACGCGTGCGCTAACACCAGGGTTGGCTATCGCACATGACTGTCCTAAATCGCAGGGTCCTCTGTCGAGAGACCCTGCGGAAACTAAAAAAAATCCCTAATTTATATATATGATCAACAAACTAATTCTTTGTCTTGCATTTTTACTAATGGGCTGCAATGATAAGCCAAAAATCAGGACCGGCGTCATAATATTCGAACATATAGGTATAAGGCTTCATATCTATAACCCGCTTTATATTAGTACTGCTCCGGTAAAGATCCATTTGAGTAATGACCAAATAAAGGAGTTAACGGATATACGTCGCAATAGCAAAACCGCCATAGATCAACTGGAAGAGAAGTACATTAACGCAAAATTTGATAGAGCGGTAACGGATACGATAACTTTTTCCTACCTATACAAGTTCATTGATGATAATTCTCAGTTTTACACAAATTCGGCACATAAAAATAATGACCCAAGCGCCGACAGTTATAGTTTAAATGTTAATGGTAAACATTACTCAATATATTATGGATGCAAAAAAGAATTTTTTTATAAACTTGAATCTTACTTAAAGGAAAAAAGAGTAGACAGCAAGGTTGTAGAGGCAATTTCGTTTTTGAAGTAGGTGATATGTCCCCTGGGCTAGCGCACGCGTGCCGCGTGTGAAATGGCCGCAAAACTGTATAAAATTAAACATTGTTACTTGAGAGCTGGCACACGCGGCACGCGTGCGCCAGCTCTCAGGGAACACTTATGGTTAAAACATCATTCATAGGCCAATAATGATTATGAAAATACTATTTACAGCAATATTAGCTTTTGTATTAAGCTTTTCTCTACAATTTGTTAGTGCGCAATCATGTTCGAGGATAGAAGCTCACCTTGTTCAAAATGATACGATTGGTCGGTATCTTGCAAAAACGTTTAGTCGGATAAGACAAGGTAAGAACACCAATTTCTGTATATCATCAACAGTTTTTGCCCAATTTAAAATTAGTGCAGATGGCAAAATTGTCGAGGTTAATTACGTGGAGTACGACAAACGTTACCCGGTTTTTAAAGAGATTTTAGCTGAGCTGATTGCGTCGACACAGGGACTATGGATTCCAACTACCGAAAATGGAAAACCGGTAGAAAGTAAGATGTTTGTTTTTCCACTTATTTTCGAAATGGGGGCCGGATGCAAAATTAGTCCCAATAATGAATCTAACGAAGCTTTTATGGAGCTTTTTACCAACGGGAAAACCGTAGCACCAATAGATTGCGTGTTACTTCCACCATATCGTATGTTTGCAGCACAATAACCTGGTGCCTAACCTGGCCGGCCGGCACACATTGTAATTAATCACACATGAATAAGCTTTTCCTAATCCTGGTTTTCATTATTCTAACTTTTTCAGTTCAACTCACAATAGCCCAATCCGGGCAACGGGTTGAAGCACATTTAGTGGAAAATGATACGTTAGCAAAATACATTTCAAAAACATTTACCCGTGTAACAAAACAAAAGTCGACTGATCTTTGCGTTTCATCTACAGTCTTCGCCCAATTTATAATTAATGCTAAAGGAGATATTACAAATGTTGAATTTATAGAGTATGATAAACGTTATCCTGTATTTAAAGAAATACTTTCGGAATTAATAACTGCAACGAAAGGATTGTGGGTTCCTGCAAAGGAAAATGGATTATCCGTAGAAAGTAAGAAATTCATTTTGCCATTGATTTTTGAAATGGAAGCAGGATGCCCGGTTGGTAGTCGACACCCTTTTAATCAATCGAATCAAGCATTTATCAATCTTTTTTCTCAAAAAGGAGTAAAAGCCCAAATTGATTGCGTATTGTTAGCTCCCTATTATATGACTTCATCAGTAGATTAAGTATCTATAGGGTAATTTCAGCCTGTGGTTGGTGTTGTCACCAACCACATTTTTTTTAGAAAATTCCAGTGCTGGCGTACGCGTGCCGCGTGTGAAATGGCTCAAATACAGATTTGATCGCACAGCGAATTCACGAGCGCTCGGACTGACGATTCATAGTATCTACACCCATTCCTAATGAAAAACGAATTAGGCGTTACTATGAGTCACAACTCTGTAGGTGGGGCTTCGAGTTCCTCAGCCTGACAAAGCTTCATAACCCACCATGAAGCGCGATTTAAGGCACAGCGATAATTATAAACAACAAAGCCCGTGACGAATAATCATCACGGGCTTTGCTTACGAACCGCAAAGTTCTTTATTACATACTTACCGGCAGTTGTTTAAATATACCTTCAACCACTTTTGGTAATTCGTCTATTGTTTTTTGAGGCTTACGGTGCAATTCGCCTACGCCGAAACCGCGCCACACAATTTGCCTGGTTTTACGATCAATAAGGTCGATGATGATCGTTCCTTCTTTATAATTTTCAGGTACTGCGTAAGTTGGGCCATAGCCCCAGCCTCCGTAGCCCCAGGGACCATAACCACCCCAGCCGTATCCAAAACCAAGGCCCCAGCCCCAGCCGCCTCCCCAACCCCAGTAAGGGCGGTAAAAGCCGCCACCGTAATAAAACGGATAAGCGTTATAAAAATCCAAACGGGTACCACGGCCAACTGACGATGTGTAATGCACCAGTAGATCGGGCTCCTCTTCCTGCACTTTTAAGCCTTTGCCTTGTAAATTAAATATGGTAGCCTGCTTAATAGCCTGCGAAGCGCTTTGGTTATTGTAATAAGCGTTACCAGCATACGCCTTACCGTTTCTAGACGGTTTCGGGTTGCTTTGGGCAGGATCTTGTACCCAGGCAAACGACTTGTACTGCGTTGTGTTTAGCTTGGTTGTACCGGCTTTGTAATAATTATAACTCGAGCATGCTGAAATAAGCACCACGCTGAGCAGTATCAGCGTTGCATTGACTACCCTTTTCATAAGTTTATTTGAATGTACTTTATTAGACTAATACGTTTACAAAGGTTTAATTGCAACATGAATATTTTGTGAGTTTTTTTAAGAAAGATATTTACCCACAAGCGGCATCCTGCGACCCATACCAAACGCTTTTGGCGATACCCTTAGTATTGGCGGGGTCTGGTATCTTTTATGCTCGGAGATATTAACCAAACGAAGCACTTTACGTACCAGCGTTTCGTCGTATCCCATTTTAATAATTTCGGTTGATGAGCAGCGGTGCTCTATATATTCCTTCAATATTTTATCCAGCACATCATAATCAGGCAGCGAATCACTGTCTTTTTGATCTGGCCTTAACTCTGCCGAAGGCGGTTTAACGATTGTATTTTCCGGGATGATCTCGCGCTCGCGGTTAATGTATCGCGCCAGCTCAAACACCTGCGATTTATAAACATCGCCCAGTATCGAAATACCACCGCACATATCGCCATACAAGGTACCGTAACCCACAGCAGCTTCGCTTTTATTCGATGTATTCAACAGGATGTAGCCAAACTTATTACTCATAGCCATCAGCAATACCGCACGGCTGCGCGCCTGGATGTTTTCTTCGGCAATGTTAAATGGCAAGCCGCTAAATTGCGGCGACAAAGCCGTTTCAAAAGCCTGTGTGATATCTTTTATAGCAATCAGTTCTGATTTACAGCCCAGGTTATCTACAAGGTCCTGCGCGTCTTTAACAGAGTGATCTGTAGAGAAGCGCGATGGCAGCAATACCGCCATTACATTCTCGGGGCCTAATGCTTCGGCAGCCAAAGCACATACCACGGCAGAATCAATGCCACCTGATAAACCCAATATTGCCTTACTGAAACCAGATTTAGTGAAATAGTCTTTTATGCCCAGTTTAATACCCTGATAAATCTGCTCGATATTACTTTGCCGTTTTTCCATCAGTGTAACCGGTTGGTTGGGCGTAATAGAAGAATCATCGTTAAGGGTATAATAGGCTATCTTCTCTTCAAAGTAAGGCATCTCATCTACCACATTACCGGCCTTATCAAACACCAACGAGCCTCCATCGAAAAGCAATTCGGTATGGGCGCCAATAGTGTTTACATAGAAAAGCGGCAAATCGTATCGGATTGCATTATCTTTTAAGATCTGGATACGTTCTTCATCGTGCATGTAAGAAAACGGCGAAGCGGCAATGTTGATCATCACGTCCGGCTTTTCTTCAATCAGTTTATCCATTGGGCGCACTACGTACAAAGGATTTTCGAAGGTATTCCAAAGGTCTTCGCAAATGGTTAATGCTATACGGTGCCCTTTAAAGTCAATGCAGCTAAACTCGGTTTCGGGTTCAAAGTAACGGTACTCGTCAAACACGTCGTAATTAGGCAAAAGCGCCTTATTTACCACTGCCCTAACCTTGCCGTTCTCAATAAAGTAAGCCGAATTGCTTAGTTCTTTTCCTTGAGGTTTATTATTGTACGTAGGGATGCCGATTATGCAGGCGATATCTGTGCAGGCGGCAGCCACTTTCTGAGCCGCATCTTCGCACAGGCCTATAAATTCTCTAAACTCCAGAAAGTCGCGCGACGGATATCCACAGATGCAAAGTTCGGTAAATACGATCAGGTCGGCGGCCTGAGTTTTTGCCTCATTTACAGCATCGATAATTTTAGCAGTATTGGCTTCAAAGTTTCCGATATGATAATTAAGCTGGGCAAGTGCGATCTTCATGTTTGCAGATTGAGTGACATTGCGCTATAATTCGACGCAAAAAGCATTAATTTTGTTGAAAGGCTAAAATATGATTTCTACCCCTGTCAAAACAACACAAATTTACTTAATTTTTATCACGTTAATCCTATTCAGTGCCTGCGGAAGGCACGGAAATGTGGATGTAAGTAACATACCGGTTAATGTAACGATTCACCGTTTCGACCACGATTTGGACAAGATGCGTAACCCGCCGATGGAGCCACAAGCCATAGCACTGCAAAAAAAGTATGGTTTGTTTTATCAAGACTATATGGAACGCATTTTACAGGCCGGTAGTATTAAAGACACCGCTTACCTGGGCACCCTGAAAAAAGTTTTTACCACCAAAGCATATAACGATCTTAAACACGAGGTAGATTCTATTTACCCCAACCTAGATAAACAAAACGAAGAGCTGACCGATGCTTTTCGCCGCATAAAATTTTATTTCCCGAAGAAAGAGCTGCCTAAGATATACGCCTACTTCTCCGGCTTTCAGGCGCAAACTTCATTGGGTAATGGGTACTTCGCTATTGGGTTAGATCTTTTCCTGGGGGCTAACTCCAAATTCTACCCCGCGCTGATTGATAATTTTCCGCATTACATTTCCCGATACTTTACCCCGGCCAACATTGCGCCTCGTGTTGTTGAAGGGATCTTACGCGAAGATATGTTCCCCGAAAAGGCCGGCGACAAGTCGGTTTTGCAAAAGATGATATACAACGGCAAAATTATGTATGCTATGGATTTGATTTTACCTGCCGTTGGGGATACCACAAAAATCAGATACACTACCGCTCAGCTAAAATGGGCGGCAGATTTTCAGCCGCAGATATGGGGTTACTTCCTGGAAGAAAACCTCCTCTACGATACCGACGTGTTAAAAGACCAGCAATACTTTAACGATGCCCCGTTTACCGTTGGCCTGGGCGAAAAGAACGAGTCGGCCCCTAAGCTTGGTGTTTGGGTGGGCTGGCAGATAGTCCGCCAGTACATGGATAAGCATCCCGATGTTACCCTGCAACAGCTAATGGTTATGGACGATGCACAGAAAATCTTAAATGATTCGAAGTATAGGCCGAAGAATTAGAAGCAAGAATCGAGAATCAGGAATCAAGATGTTTTTCGGGTTAAGGCCTCACCCAATTCTCTACTGTGGAGAGGATTGGGTGAGGCTAAAAGCCACAAAAAAGCCCCGATGCATAACATCAGGGCTTTTATATTTTAATCGGATTTGACTCCGGTTATTTCAAAATTGCAAATACGCCTTTAAGCGCAACGATTACGCCAATAACCAAAAGCACGTTAGATATCCAAGACCAATAAGGTGCTTCGCCTGCAAAACGCAGAAAGATACCTGCAAAGCCTACGGCTACAGCAGCTGTTAAAACCATATAGTGACGTGGATCGTTTGCGTTTTCTGTTGAATTCATGATACCTATTATTTTTATGGCACAAAAATAAAAATGTTTACCGAAAATGGTAATACTATTTGCGTTTAAATGTTATTTAGAATCGGTTTGGCATGTTTGCGTTTGTAATAGCGGAAGCCGAACCAACCTAATGCCGCAATTAATAGCAATACCCATAGATTGGCGAGCGTTACCATCAGATCCCCAAATATCAAAACACCATTTTGCAAGGCGGTACCAATACGGTTTAGGTACGAAATCTGATAAGCAGCAGGATCGTCGTTTGCTATGATTTCTTTGTTAATATAGTTGCTCTGAAAACAGTGCAGATCAATGATACTATATTTTACAGCATCATTTATCCGGAGGTTATTCACCTGCTGATCCACCATATCATCCTTTAGGTCTAACACTGCGGACGGGCTTTTAACAACTACTTTTCCTTTCTTTTGCTGTGCAATAAACTGGTTACGGTTTTGCAGCTTTAGCTGGTCAGCAAGGTAATCGAAGCTTTTATCTTCAATATCCATTTTTCGCTCGGTTACATATAGGCTTAAGTGGCTTACCTCATTCATAAATTCCTCAAGCTTCACCGATGGTATTTTAACCGTCAGATCGGCCGCAGTGCGTATTGACGATACGCGCATCATAGAATCGTTGCTTAAATGAAAATCTTTGGTTTGCTCAACATCCGAGCGGACATTATGATGCATTACCATGCCCCCGTACTTTGTTGTAAGCGCACTTATAGTTTCACTAGCTCGATCAACATTTTTTACTTTAAAATTTATAGATCCCGTTTTAACCAGTTTAACTCCCGAAGAAGAATCGGCTCTCAGCGAAACTGTGTCGGCATTATTTAGGGCTTTATACTCTGATGTTCCTTTGCAGGCGGCTAAGAAAACTATACCGGCAAGCAGCATAGTGTGTAAAGTTTTAGTTTTCATGATTGTAGGTTTTGTATTTAATACGGCCTGCAATCATAAAGTAACCCACTGCTATATCTTCGTTACAAATGCCCGTAAAGCAACAAAGCCGTCCCGAAAAATCGGGACGGCTTCGTTAATAAAATTGTTTAAGGCTGTTATCCGTTAGACAATGCTGCAGCACCACTTACGATCTCGGTAAGCTCGGTAGTGATAGCGGCCTGGCGTGCCTGGTTGTATGATAGCTTCAGGCTGCGTAAAAGCTCACCGGCGTTGTCGGTTGCTTTGTCCATTGCTGTCATACGGGCGCCGTGTTCAGATGCGTTAGAATCAAGCACTGCACGGTATAACTGTATCTTAATATTTTTAGGGATCAGCTGCGCTACGATCTCTTCTTGCGAAGGCTCCAGGATATAATCAACCTGTGCTGCTTTAACCTCAGCCTTAGTTTCTGTTTTAGGCACCGGCAACAACTGCTCGGCAACTAAAAACTGCAGGGCTGCGTTTTTAAAGTGGTTATAAACCAACTCAACACGGTCATATTTGCCATCAAGGAAACCTTGCATAATGCTATCAGTAATTTTAGAAACTTCAACAAAGTTAAGGTTGCTGAAAATTTCGTTGTTGTTACCAATTACATTATAGCCACGGCGCTGGTAAAACTCTTGTCCTTTTTTACCGATTGCCACAATAGATACCTTACCGGCTTTTAACTGCTCCGGGTATTTCTCAGCAATAAGGTTATTAGCTGTTTTTATCGCGTTAGCGTTAAAAGCGCCTGCCAACCCGCGGTTAGAGGTAACAACCACTACCAGTACACGAACCGGTTCGCGCTCCTGCAAAAATGGAGATGATCCATCCTCCAGGCTTGCCGAAAGGTTAGACAGCATTTCCTGCAGCTCGGTAGCGTACGGGCGTAACTGCAATATAGCATTGGTTGCACGCTTTAACTTAGCAGCCGAAACCATTTTCATGGCCTTGGTAATCTGCTGCGTTGAGTTTACAGATGCAATACGATTTCTTACTTCCTTTAAATTAGCCATCTATTTTTGAGTATCAAGTATCGAGTATCAAGTATCGAGATTTTGCAATCCGGCTACTTGATACTTGATACTAATTACTTGCTACTTAATTAATATTTACCTGTCAGCTCTTTAGCTACAGCTTCCAGTACACCTGTAATCTGGTCATCAAACTTACCTGCTTTAAGGGCAGCTAAAGTTTCTGGATGGCGCAGTTGCAACTGGCTGGTAAACTCAATTTCAAACTCTCTAACCTTGTTTACCGGCACAGCACGCATTAAGTTTTTAGTACCTAAGTAAATAATAGCAACCTGTTTTTCAACAGATACCGGTGAGAATTGAGCTTGTTTTAACATTTCAACGTTACGGGCACCTTTATCAAGTACCAGTTTTGTTGAAGCATCAAGGTCAGAACCGAATTTAGAGAATGCCTCTAACTCACGGTATTGAGCCTGATCCAGTTTTAAAGTACCGGCAACTTTTTTCATTGATTTGATCTGCGCGTTACCACCCACACGTGATACCGAGATACCTACGTTGATAGCCGGACGAACACCTGCGTTAAACAAGTTAGACTCCAGGAAGATCTGACCGTCAGTAATCGAAATTACGTTGGTTGGGATGTATGCAGATACGTCACCAGCCTGGGTTTCGATAATTGGTAATGCAGTTAATGAACCACCGCCTTTAACCAAGTGACGGATTGACTCCGGCAAATCGTTCATCGCTTTAGCGATATCGTCGTTGGCGTTGATTTTTGCAGCACGCTCTAATAAACGGCTGTGCAGGTAAAACACGTCACCCGGGTAAGCCTCACGGCCCGGTGGACGACGTAGTAATAACGATACCTCGCGGTAAGCAACTGCCTGTTTAGAAAGATCATCATAAACGATCAATGCAGGGCGGCCTGTATCACGGAAGTACTCACCTACAGCAGCACCGGCAAACGGAGCAAAGAACTGCATTGCTGCAGGGTCTGACGCGTTTGAAGCTACTACGATAGTGTATGCCATAGCACCTTTTTCTTCTAACGTACGAACGATGTTCGCAACGGTTGAAGCTTTTTGGCCACAGGCAACATATATACAAATTACCGGCTGACCGGCATCATAAAATTCTTTTTGGTTGATGATGGTATCGATACAAACCGCAGTTTTACCAATCTGGCGGTCGCCGATTACCAACTCACGCTGGCCACGGCCGATAGGGATCATCGCGTCGATAGCTTTGATACCGGTTTGCAGAGGCTCAGTTACCGGCTGACGATAGATTACACCTGGTGCTTTACGCTCCAAAGGCATCTCGTAAGTTTCGCCTTTAATTGGTCCTTTACCGTCGATAGGCTCACCTAAGGTATTTACCACACGGCCCAACATGCCTTCACCTGCACGCAGGGAAGCAATTTTATTGGTACGTTTAATGGTATCGCCTTCTTTTACACCTTCAGACTGACCTAACAATACCACACCCACGTTATCCTCTTCAAGGTTCAGTACGATGCCTTGCAGGCCGTTGTCAAACTCAACCAGCTCGCCTGATTGTACTTGCGTTAATCCATAAACGCGTGCAATACCGTCACCCACCTGGAGTACAGTACCCACTTCTTCTAATTCAGTTTCTGACTTGAAGCCCGACAATTGCTGGCGCAATATGGCTGATACTTCGTCTGGTCTAACCTCTGCCATTGTATTTTATCTGTTTTAGCGTTTGCTTTTCTATTTACTTAATTAAACTACCGGTTGGCCGAAATCTTTCTTCAATTTCGTTAAGCTGCTTGCTACACTTGTGTCAACTTGCTTGTCGCCTACGGTTAATATAAACCCGCCAATTAATGCCGCATTAACCTTTTCGGTCAACACAACTTCGCCAGCGGCTATTTTATTCACTTCTGCAATAACCTGTTTGCGGTTATCTGCCGATAGTGGGGCTGCTGATACCACCGTAGCCCTTACGATATGTTCAAATACATCATACTGGTTCACAAACTCTTGTGCTGTTGGATATAAAAGTTCCGCACGGCCTTTGCTTACTACCAGTTTAAAAAATGCAAGTGTAATCTTGTTAACCTTACCGCCAAAAATACCTTCCAATACACTGGTCTTTTTATCCTGCGGAATAATTGGGTTACGCAATACGGCTCCCAGCTGTGAATTAGCTTTAACGGCTTGCTCAAACAAACTCATATCTGCCCTTACAGCATCCAGCAAGTTTTGCTCTTTGGCTAAGTCGATCAGTGATTTGGCGTACCTGTTTGCAACTGTTATTTCAGACATATTTTTTTTATTTCGGATTTCGGATTTTGGATTGCTGATTTACTTAAATCACTTAATCTTATCACCTACGCCCTAATGGAATCTTCCGCCCAATTTCAAAATCTGAAATCGAACATCCGAAATCCGATATCTAATTCACTTTAACTTCTTTTAACAGGTCGGCAACAAGTTGGTCCTGCTCTCTTTGGTTTTCAAATTGCTTACGCAACAATTTCTCGGCAATATCGATAGAAAGGTTAGCTACCTGATTTTTAACATCGGCAATAGCAATCGCTTTCTGGCTGTTAATTTCAATAGTTGCTTTCTCTATCATGCGGGCGCCTTCGGCATGTGCAGCTTCTTTAGCTTCAGCAATAATCTGATCTTTCATGTGGCGTGCTTCCTTTAAAATAAGGTCGCGCTCTGCACGGGCTTGTTTTAACAAACTTTCGTTTTCGTTTGTTAAGCGGGCCATCTCTTCTTTAGCTGCTTCGGCTTTTAAAAGTGCATCTTCGATAGAACGTTCTCTTTCGTTAATAGCACTCATAATTGGTTTCCAGGCAAATTTGCCCAGTAATATCACCAAAATCAAAAAGGCAACTGCAGACCAAACTACAAAACCCAAATGATCATTCAATAAACCGTCAAATAACTCTTCCATTACTTATATAAAATCTTTGTATTAACTTTTAATAAAGCAAAGCCGGTCGCCAAACGCTATCCGGCCTTGCCTTGTAAGCGGCAATTATTTGTTGCCTAATAATGCTACTACCACACCGAATAAAGCAACACCTTCTACAAGGGCTGCAGCGATGATCATGGCAGTTTGGATTTTTGAAGAAGCTTCAGGCTGACGAGCAATACCTTCCATTGCTTTACCACCAATCTGACCGATACCGATACCTGCACCGATAACCGCTAAACCTGCACCTAATGCAGCAATACTTCCAGTCATGTTTGTTAAATTTTAAAAGTTAAATATAGTGTATAATTATTTACGATATTAATGATGATGCTCCTCTACTGCAGTACCGATAAACAGTGCAGTAAGCATCGTGAAAATAAACGCTTGCAGAAACGCAACCAGTAACTCCAGCACATCCATAAATACTACGAACGGAACCGATACAACCGATGTCCAAAGTGATTTGAAGATGAATATCAGTGATATTAAACTCAACACGATGATGTGGCCAGCAGAGATGTTAGCATACAAACGGATCATTAAAGCGAAAGGCTTTGAAATAACACCGATCAACTCAACCGGAATCATGATCGGGTATAACCAAAGTGGTACATCTGGCATAAAAATGTGTTTCCAGTAATATTTATTAGCGCTGAAGTTAACAATAAGCATTACCACAAATGATAGCATAAATGTTAACATGATATTACCTGTAACGTTAGCGCCACCCGGGAAAATAGGAATAAGGCCCAACAGGTTATTCATCCAGATAAAGAAGAAGATGGTTAACAGTATAGGCATATACTTTTGGTAGCGGTAGCCAATGTTAGGGCGGGCAATCTCATCGCGCACAAACAAAATAATTGGCTCTATGAAAGACTGTAAGCCTTTTGGTGCTTTACCCGTACGTTTTTTATAACCGCCGGCAACCGCAAAGAATATAACCAATAACAGGATACCCGCTATCCACAAGGCAACCACGTTTTTGGTGATCGAAAAATCATAGATATGGTGCGAAGCTTCTTTATCTACCGCACCGTTGGCATCAACAACACGGATCTTATCTTCTACCAGTTTATAGGTATGATATTTACCCTGGTAAGCCGCTTCGCCATGGTGAAATTCAGCAGCGGAAAATGTTTCTAAACCACCATCAGTAAAAATAATTACCGGCAACGGGAAAGACAGCTCGCCACCTACATGCCAGTAGTGCGAATCGCCAATATGTTCTAATATGGCAGTTGTGGGATTAAATACCTCTTCTTTGGCATTTTTTTCCTTTACAGTTTCATTTTCGCTCTGTATAGCGAAACTTTTACATGCGAACAAACTCAGAAAAACGCTTAAAACAACGCTTAAAGTAAGTTTTTTTGAGTTCAAAATGTGGCTAAAATCCATTTATGCGGAGATTTTTACTTTTTATTTTGGACGCGCAAGTTACTTAATAGCAAATATATTTCAAAGGCCGTATTCAAGAAATATAGATAAAAAAAGCTAAGTATAAATCGCGAGGTATTTATTGGGATATATCGTACATATATTATAGCAAAACTCATACATGCCAATAGCTTCACAGTGGTACCTATTAAAAACAATTGCACGCCCGATTTATCGCTGATCTGCTGTCCAACTACCACAATTGCACACACTGAAAATGTAACGATAAAATAAAACAGGTATATATACCAAAAATTTGGTGAAAGCCATGTTGGGCCATAAGTATAACCCACAACCAGCGGTGGTATAGCAATAACCAAAGAAAACACGAGAAAATAAATAATTAAGCGGCTCAATCTTTAAGCGATTTAATAACGAGGTACAAAGATATAAAAACCCCGATGAGTGACAGCATGGCCGTTACCCAGGGTGTAGCATGTTGTGCGTGCTTATCAATCTCATACCCAACAAATGTGAAAACGCCTATTATCGCAAACATCTGGAAAGCGATACTACTGTATTTAATATAATTATTAACCGGTTTTCCGCTATTATCGCCGGGCTTTTGTTCATTATTGGCCATGTACAAATTTATTGATCCTGTTTAATAGTATTTAGTAAATTAGCGTGGCTATTTATAAACACATATAACTTGAAGTACTATTGGGCTATTAATACATATATAAAACATCTTTTAAGGTTTTTGTTGTTGATTGGTTTGCTGGCCGGCTGCTCGCTCGAAAAAAAGAGCGCGGTTAACCGTGGCCTGCAAAACCTAACTGCACATTACAACATCCTGTTTAATGCCAATGATTTGCTGCGGCAAAAACAGGAGATCTACGCCGCGTCGTATATAGATAACTACAGCCAGATACTACGCGTTTACCAGGACACCATAGCCCACAGCGGGGTTGATAAAGACCTCGATGCCGTAATCGGCAAAGCCAACAATATTATTAATCTTAAAGAGCAAAGCCACTATATAGGCGATGCTTATCTGCTTTTAACCAAAGCCAACTATTTGTACGGAAGCTATTTTGTGGCCGATGAGTTTGGCAGTTATGTAGTCCGGAATTATTCTGACAGGCCATTGTTATCTGCCGAAGCGCGCAACTGGCGGGTGCGCACCTTACTTAATTTGCACCAACTCCCCCTGGCGAAAGCAGTATCAGATACCGGCCTAAGTGTTTTATTTTATGCTAAGAAGAAAGTGGACGCGGCCAATACATATGCTGCGCGCCTGCAATATGATATTGATGCCGGAGATTATAAAGAGGGCGAAGAAATGGCCAAAAATGCCATTAAAGCCGTTAGCGACAGCAAGCTTAAACGCAGGCTGATATTTATACTGGCACAATTGCAAGAGCAAAACCATAAATCTGCTGATGCTTACGCCAGCTATAGTAAAATTGTAAAAAGCAACGCGGTTTTTGAGATGGCTTTTAATGCAGAGCTTAACCGCATTAGGATTGAGGATACGCAGAACAACGTCCATATTACCCGCCAGGAAAGGTTGAGACGCTTATTACGAAACGAGAATAATAAAGAGTTTATTGATCAGATCTATTATCAGATAGCAGAACTGTATGCCGCCGACGGTAAAATAGAAGATGCCATTAAGAACTATCGCCTGTCTATAAACCACAGCACCAAAAATCAAAACCAAAAAGGCCTCGACTACCTTCGTCTCGCCGATATTAGTTTTACCAAGAAAGGCGATTACACCGCAGCAAAAAATCTTTACGATAGTACGCTCTTAAATCTTTCGCCTACCTATCCAGGCTATCGTACTATTCAGCTAAAGGCCAACAATCTGCAAATATTGGGAGAACAGTTGCGCATTATTGCCCGTGAAGATACCCTGCAGCAACTGGCCCAACTAAACGAAAAAGACCGCGCTGCCCGTTTGGATGAGCTGGCGAAAATACATGTTACTGAAGTTAAAGCTGCGGCCGCCGCTGCAACTACCTCGGCATTTACCGATGCCAATGCACCAACAAGCAGCGTAGCAACCGCGACTACACCCGGCGCCAATACATTTTACTTTTATAACGTAAACTCGCTGAGCCAGGGTTTTAATGATTTTAAACGCCGCTGGGGTAACCGTAAACTGGAGGATAACTGGCGCCGCAGTGCCCGCGCAAACAGCGACATTACTAACAACACGCAGAATATTACCAACCAGGTTGATCCAAGTGTATTGCCTAAGAAAGATCAAAAATCTAACGACGATATTATCGCGGCCACCTATAAGCAAATGATAGTGCAGGATCTGCCCCTTACCCCTCAAAACATCGCAGCCTCTAATGCACGTGTTTATACGGCCTATTTTAACATAGCCAACTTTTATCGTGATGTGCTGCAAGACCACAAAGAAGCTATTACTACATATGAGACGTTGTTAAAACGCTTTCCCGATGGTACCGAGAAGCCCGCTATTTATTACAACCTGTACCGTTTGTACAGCGACATCGATCAGGCCAAATCCGACTACTATAAAGATCTGTTGCTGAAAAACTATGCTGAAACACCTTTCGCCAAGGTTATCCTCGATCCGGATTATGGCCGTAAAATGAATGATAAGGATGCCGAGTTTAATGCCCTGTATAATCAGGTATATGATCTGTACGCGCATAAACAATATACCGACGTAATTGACCGCACCAATCAATTACTGCAGCAATTTCCAGGCAATAAACTGGCCGCACAGCTAGCTTACTTAAAGGCTATGGCAGCTGGTCACCAGGAAAAGTTGCTGCCTTTCCGTATGGACTTGTATAACATCCTCAACGATTACCCTAACGATCCGCTGATTGTACCGTTAATTAACGAGCACCTCACCTATATCGATGCCAATCAGGCCGAACTGGCCTCGCGCCCGGTTGTATTGGTTGATAACGATCTATACGATTCACCATTTGCACAGTCGTTAGTGATTACCAAAACGCCGGTTGTGGTGCAAGCTCCTCCTGCGGCTGCCAAGCAACCTGCAGCAAATCAGCCTGCAAAGGTTACAGCTGTAACTAAACCTGCCAACATGATATTCTCTATGCGCGATAGCAGCCGTTATTATTTTGTGATTAATGTAAATGCAGCTACAACTAATTTATCGTCTTCGCGTTTTGGTATCGGGCAGTTTAACCGGGCTAACTATCCACCAGAGGCCGGCATCAAACATCAGTTAAAATATGCAGGTACGGATAATCAGCTTATCTTTGTGGGCGTTTTCCCGAGTCTGGCTAGTGCAAAAGATTATGCACGGGCCATTATCCCGCTAATGCCACAAATTATGAAGGTGCCTGCGGATAAATACAGCTTCTTTATAGCTACACAAGAAAACCTCGACAAGCTGGAAGACAAAAAGATGTTAGACAGCTACATCGACTTTTATCAAAAGAACTATTAAAAACAAATGATTATAAAACTTACCGACCAGGAAATTAAACGTTACAACCGGAGATTATGGGGTATTGTAATAGGTGGTTTCAGCTTTATTGTGCTGTTGCTGCTTTGTGTTAATTTCGGCTTATTCGGTGCACTACCATCTTTCCGCGACTTAGAAAATCCCAAAAGCAACCTGGCATCAGAAATCATGTCGGAAGATAAACGTGTGCTGGGTAAATATTTTGTACAAAACCGCTCTAACGTTAGCTTTAAACAAATATCACCCAACGTAATCAACGCCCTAGTTGCTACGGAGGATAACCGTTTTTACAGCCACTCGGGGATCGATTTTGGCCGTACGTTCAGCATTGTGCTTTATAACATGGTGGGCCATAAACAAGGTGGTAGTACTATCACCCAGCAATTGGCCAAAAACCTGTTCAACGGAGCACAGGGCGCCCACAACCCTATCAAGCGTATTATCCAGAAACTACAGGAGTGGATTATCGCTGTACGTATAGAGCGCAACTACACCAAAGAAGAGATCATCACCATGTACCTTAATACGGTAGATTTTGGTGCATATAATACTTTCGGCATCAGTTCGGCTGCGGCTACCTACTTTAATACTACCCCGGCAAACTTAACACCCGACCAGGCTGCGTTGCTGGTGCGTATGGTAAATGCACCTACGTTGTATAACCCGATCCGTCACCCGGATAATGCCACTACGGGCCGTAACTTCGTGTTATACCGTATGTCGCAGGAAAACTATATTACAGACGGCCAGTACGAGGAGTTTAAACAACGTCCGTTAGGTATCAAATTCCACCCTACAGATCATACCGAAGGCCTGGCGACTTATTTCCGCTCGGTATTAAAGAAAGACGTGCAGCGCATTCTGGAAGAAAAATCTATTGTTAAAACCGATGGCAGCCAATATGACCTGGATCGCGACGGCTTAAAAATATACACCACGCTTAACTACGACATGCAACAGTATGCCGAAGAAGCACAGCATAAGTACATGCGCGAACTGCAGGCTCAGTTTAACGATCACTGGCATGGCTACAATCTGCGTAAATCTATCCAGAATTACGACTTGTTGATTAAGCAAGGCATGCAGCGCTCGGACCGTTACCGCATGCTGAAACAGGAGGGTAAAACGGATGAAGAGATCATGGAGGATTTTAACACTCCTGCCCCTATGAACATATTTACCTGGCGAGGCGATAGAGACACTACCATGAAACCGATAGACTCTATCGTATACAGCAAGCTTACCTTGCGTAATGCCATGATGAGTATGGACCCAACAACCGGCTATATTAAGGCCTGGGTTGGCGGTATCGATTTTAAACATTACAAATACGATCAGGTGAAAACCGGCGCAAGGCAGGTGGGTTCTACAGCCAAACCCTTTACCTATGCAGTAGCCATTGCAAACGGATTCTCACCATGTATGCAGGTTAATAACGTGCCGGATACGATCCGTATTCCGGGGAGCCCGCCGTGGTGCCCAAATTCTGAACCAAGCTCAACAATACCGGGTATGATTACCTTGCGTAAGGCATTAGCAAATTCACAAAACTGGGTTACTGCTCACGTTATGAAAGAAGTTACGGCACAACCTGTTGCCACTCTGATAAAAAAGATGGGGATCACTACTGAAGTGCCGGCCTACCCTTCTATCTGTCTGGGTGTTTTCGATGCTTCTGTTTTTGACATGACAGGCGCTTACTCGGTATTTGCTAACCACGGTATCTGGACGGAGCCCACTTACCTGGTGCGTATAGAAGATAAAAACGGCAACGTACTTTACGATAATAAACCACGTGTTGTACAAGCAATGGAAGATCAGTATGCCTACGTAATGACTTACATGTTAAAGGGCGTTATACAAGAAGGTACTGGCCAACGTTTGCAATGGAAATATGGCTTAACTAATCCCATAGGTGGTAAAACAGGTACTACCCAGGCAAACTCCGATGGCTGGTTCATCGGTATAACACCACAACTGGTTACGGGTGTTTGGACAGGTTGCGAAGACCGGGATATTCACTTCCGCAGTACACGTTTAGGTGAGGGAGCTAACACTGCATTGCCGATATTTGCCTTATATATGAAACAGGTATATGCCAACCCGACCTTAGGTATTAAAAAGAATGTAGATTTCGCTCCACCTAAAAATGGGTTGACCACTGTACTTGACTGCGGCCAATACAACCAGCAGCAACAAGGTACAGACGAGGTTGATAAGAAATTAGGGTTTTAACCCCCCTAGCCCCCTAAAGGGGGAGCTTTTGATTAGCATAATAGTTTAACTATACTAATCAAAAGCCGGGCAAATTATTTATTATAAAAACTATGCAATTCCTCTTTTGCTTATAAGGCAAAGAGGATTTGTACTTTTCCTCCCCCTTCAGGGGGTCGGGGGGCGTGACTTATGTTTGATTACCGAGAAGAGTTAAAGAAGATACCACATAAGCCCGGTGTATATCAATACTGGGACAGCGAGAACGAGCTGATCTATATTGGCAAGGCTAAAGATCTGCGCAATCGCGTAACGTCTTATTTTGTTAAAGATCTTAATGTAAATGCCAAGACGCGAGTGCTGGTATCTAAAATCCGCAAGATAACCTTTACCATAGTTGATACCGAGGTAGATGCCTGGCTGCTGGAAAACAGCATGATCAAAAAGCATCAGCCGCGATACAACGTAATGCTGAAGGATGATAAAACTTATCCCTGGATCATCATCAAAAACGAGCCCTTCCCCCGCATCTACTGGACACGCAGAATTGTGAAGGATGGCTCTAAATATCTAGGGCCCTATGCCTCGGTGAGTATGATGCATACCATACTCGGGCTTATTAAAGAGACCTATCCGCTTCGTACCTGCAACCTTAACCTTACTAAAGAGAATATCGACGCGGGCAAGTTTAAGGTTTGTTTAGAGTACCAGTTAGGTAATTGCAAAGGCCCTTGCCAGAATTACCAGACGCTTGAGGACTACGAACATAACATTGGCGAAATCACCGACATTTTGAACGGTAAAACGGGTGCTGTAATTCGCAACCTGAAAGCAGATATGGATAACGCCGCCATGAACCTCGATTTTGAGCTGGCGCACAAGCTGAAGTATAAGTTTGACCTGCTGGATAAATATCAGCATAAATCAACCGTTGTAAATTCGTCCATTACAGAGGTTGACGTTTTCAGCATCGCTTCAGAAGAGAAATATGCCTTTGTAAACTACCTTAAGGTAATGAACGGCACCATTATCCAAACGCAAACCATCGAACTTAAAAAACGACTGGATGAAAGTGACGAGGAGCTGCTAACACTAGCTATATCCGAATTCAGAACCCGTTATAACAGTACGTCTAAGGAGATCATTGTCCCTTTTGATATTGATCTGGACGACGATAAGCTGAAGTTCACGGTGCCCAAGCTGGGAGAGAAGAAAAAACTGCTCGACCTATCGGCCAAGAACGTAACGTTCTTTAAAACCGAAAAAATAGACCAATACGAAAGGCTAAACCCCGATGTGCGCACCGAACGTTTGCTCACCCAAATGATGAAGGATTTGCGCATGAACCAGCTGCCAAAACACATTGAGTGTTTTGATAACTCTAACTTTCAGGGTAAATATCCGGTATCGGCTATCGTGGTTTTCAGGGATGGCAAGCCATCAAAAAAGGACTACCGATTCTTCAATGTTAAAACAGTAGAGGGTCCTAACGATTTTGCCACTATGGAAGAAGCCGTTCACCGCCGCTACAGGCGCATGTTAGATGAAGGTGGTGACTTACCTCAGCTCATCATTATTGATGGTGGTAAAGGGCAGCTTTCGTCGGCATTAAAGAGCTTGAAACTATTGGGCATTGATAAGCAGATGACGGTTATCGGCATTGCCAAAAGGCTCGAAGAGCTCTACTACCCCGGCGACCAATACCCGCTGTATCTGGATAAAAAATCGGAGACCTTAAAGGTGATCCAACAACTACGCGATGAGGCGCACCGTTTCGGTATTACTGCTCACCGCAAAAAACGCGATAAGAGCACGCTTGCAACCGAACTGGAACTTATAGATGGCATCGGCAAAACATCAGCCGAGAAGCTGCTTAAATACTTTAAATCGGTTAAAAAAATCCGAGAAGCTACTGTTACCGAACTACAGGAAGTAGTCAACCTAAAACAGGCCAAAGCCATAACCGAATATTTCGGCCAAAAAAATACCCCGGTAAGCTAAGCTTCCGGGGTTATTTATTTCGTTAAAAGATCTCTGTACTTAGTACGACCACAGGTTAAGCTCCCAGTCCATTAAAGACTTTTTCACTTTCTCTGATTCGTATAAACGATCTATGCCTTGTGCATAATCTTTAATACGCTCGTCTTTCTCGTTAGATACTTTTACAATGTAGCTATTGAAAAGCCTTTTCATAAACACGTCGTCATAGCTTAAGCCGGTTGCATCGTTGTTACGGTTAACAACCTCTTTGGTAGCTAAGATTTGGCGCGCTTCCGGAAAATACACCCAGAAAATAGGGGTATAATCAACATCGCCACCTGCAAGGGCACCACTGATTTTTGGTTTCATTAAAGGTGCAATACCAATAATGCGTGGCTCAAATACCGAACGTTGTTTGTCGAAAATCCAGTCTTCTTTAATACGGAACCTAACAACACTGTCTGGGTTAAATTCACCCGCTTGCATGGTAGAGCCGATTTTATCGCCTGTGTTTTTATCAAACTTATCAACCATTACGCTATCAGCCACACGGCTTTTAGCAGCTCCAGGGGTTAATGGTGTAGCAAAAGTATCGCCGCTTGGGTCTTCTTTGCTTGGTGTTGGATCGTAAGCAGTAAGCTCGCCGTTAGCAATAGCCTCCATCAGGATGTCTATTAATCTGGCTTTAGGAGAAGACATATACTTGTTCATCTTGTCCCTGGTATCAACCTCGCGCCATACGCGTTTTGCAAACATTACGTCAGACTCGCGCAGGTTTGGCAGTGGGGTTACTTTGGCGTTGCTAAGGTTATTCTTTTTATAATAACCATCCAGCGGACGATCAAAGGGTTTAACCGATGCTTTTTTAGACGTATCAGCAACAGGCTGTGTAGCCATAGTTGTGCTTGGCGCAGCCGCAGGCGGAGCCGTAGTCTTTTTAGCTGTAGTTTGCTTTTTAGCAGGGGCTTTTTTCTTAGTGCTACGCTTTTGCGCCATAACACCTACCGATAAAAGGCACAATACAACAACTATAATCTTCTTCTTCATATGCTTTTTAATTTGCTAACAATGATATATCATCAAGTCCGCGTTGTGTGCCATCAGGGCCAACTGCAACAATGTTGGCAAAAATAACACGTGTACCAGGCGTAACGGTTGCCATAGCAGATTTCATTGCTCCGCTAAGATCCGAACCCTGACCTGTAAGTTGAATAGGATCCTGACGAGGTTTAACTATCCATAAAGTAAAGCGGGTTACGTTAAACTTGGCATCAAACTCAAAGTTCTCCAATTTAGCAAAAACTTTGTCTTGAGCCTTAATGTTACCTGCTGCAACAGCGCCGCTGCTTTTACCTGCAAATACTGCTTTAGGATCAGGGATACGTTTAACACGGAATTCGCTGGTGCCTAAAGTTTGTGTTTTACCCGGAGCTGCTTCGCCAGATACAGTTACTTTTACGGTACCCGGATTTTTAACGTTAGCAACAAATGCACCGTCCGAACCACTGATAGAACCTTCAGTAATGCTTAATCTCAGTTTATCCTTAGGTAAACCAGGTGCCGAAACAGATAATGGGTTAGGCACACCTATGTAAAGAACGTTCATTTTATCTGGCGATACTACAGCCGATGGCTTAGCAACCTGATAAGTTTGCGTAACTTGATAGTCTTTAGTATGGCCATCATTCTGCTTCACGCTAATTTTACCTATCCAGGTAAATACCCCTTCCTTGCTAGTATTCACGGTATAAGTTCCCTGGCCTTCTTTTACAGGGATCGAAGCACCGTTTACAGTGATGTTAGGGTTAGATTTTGAATCAGAGGCAGTTAAGAAAACCTGTGCTGTATATGGCTGGCCTGCTATTACATAGCTGCTTGGTGCCACTGCTACAGCGCTAAACTTATCTAAGTTAACAACTGCCTGATCTACTTTACCTAAAATCTTTTTAACAATTTCGTTTTCAGCATTCTTAGCATCAACCTGTAATTTAGTTAATGCCGTGATAGAAGCCCCCATCGGAATACCTTCGCCGAAGGTTGCCTCTTGCCATGTTTTACGGGTTACTTCACCATTTCTTGGTGGATCAACCACGTTTAAGCTAATGTTTACACCCTGGCGGTCTTTTTCATCTAAGAAACTCAGTAATTTCTCACGGGTTTCGTCAACTTGTTTACGCAGCTCTTCGCCATGTTTTTGGGTGATCATAAAGTGAGCCGAGATATCCATATCCGAGCGGCCTTTATAATCGTGGATAGTTTCGTCGTAACCACCGCCTACGTCTATCAGCTCTTTTTTAAGGCCTTCAACATAAGTTGTAAAATCTGTAGCTACTTTACTAACCTGCTTTGCTTTATCATATATCGGTTTAGCCCTTTCAGGTTGATCCTTTAATTTTGTTTTCTCAAATGCATCAAACGTATTGTTTATACCTGTTTGTACGTTTGTTTGAGATTGCGAAAGGCTTTCCGTGATGTTTTTAAAGGCATCCAGTAAACTATCTGGTATTTGTAAGGCAACTAAGCCTAACAGTACCAGGTACAGGATACCCATCATTCGCTGCCTTGGGGTTTCTTTACCTCCAGCCATTGTTTTCTATTGTGAGTATTGAGTGAGTAGTAAGTTTAAATAAATTAGTTAGCACGTGGCTGGTTCATTGCCGAAAGCATGTTACCATAGATTGCATTTAACGAAGCAAGATTCTTCGATAAACGGCCTACTTCTTCTTTAAACTGTTTGCTATCATCTAACGACTCATTGAAGTTTTGCATAGTTGATGCTAAGCTTCCGTAGAATTTGTTCATAGCTTTTAAGTGCGCGCTCGAATCCTGTAATTCCAATTCGTAAACGGCATTTAATGATGATAAATTTTTAGCAAGATTGTTAACCTGCTCGTGATATGCTTTTGAAGACACATCGGTATTAGCCAGCTCGTTTAAGTTAGCTGATGCTTTTGAAAACGCGGCGCTAAGGCCATCGTAGCTTGCAGTTGCAGTTTTTACTTTAGCAGCAAACTCGTTAGTAGCCGCACCTGCATCGGCAACGCTTGAAATAGTAGCAACTTTATCGCCGAAGGTTCTTAAACCATCGCCCAGGCTACCAATTAATTCAGGACCAATTTTAGCGTCTGTTAACATTTTATCTAATGCAGCAGTGCTACCGGTTGGCAGCGGCTGCGCTTGTGCACGTACAACAGGAGCGCCAGTATAGTCAGGGGCAATTTCAGGGTAAGCTTTAGTCCAGTCTACCTCAACGTCTTCGCGTTGAAATCCTAAAAGGAAGAATAGGAATGCCTCCATTGACAGACCGATTGCAATAAAATAGGTACTTCCAGGTAAGTGTAAGATTTTGAACATTAGTCCAATAATTACAACTGTTGCACCCCAAGATACGATGTTACCAATTCCGTAAGGTTTCTTTTTACCAGCCATAAGAAAGTTTTGTAGTGAAGATGATTGTTTTAAGTGATTATTTGTTTTGGGTATTAATTAGAGTATTTAGCGTTTGTCGCGGATGTCGCGACCCTGGTAACGGCTTACACATCTGAAACCGATATACGATTTAGCAGTATCTTGATATTCATAAGCACGGGTTGAGTTTTGCAGGAAATAACCGATATCTTTCCATGAGCCACCTTTTACTACTTTACGTTTCATAGATTCAGGATCACTTGCCTTAGCCTCGTAAGTATATGTAGGTGCCATATCGTGTACAAATGTTGGAGCAGATTCGTCATAAGCAGATGAAGTCCACTCGGCTACGTTACCAGCCATGTTGTACAAACCATAATCGTTAGGGAAGTATGAACGTACGTTTACTGTGTAAGCGCCGCCATCATCGGTATAGTTACCACGACCTGGTTTAAAGTTAGCTAATAAACAACCCTTAGCATTTTTGATGTAAGGACCGCCCCATGGGTAATCCGTACCTATCCTGCCACCACGCGCAGCATATTCAAACTCGCCTTCGCTTGGTAAGCTGTAAGGTAAGCGGTGAGGTAATTTATGAGAATCTTTGTATGAATCGTTGTAACGGGTGCGCCATACCGTAAACGCACGTGCCTGGCGCCAGTTAACGCCAACAACAGGATAGTTTCTGTAAGCCGGGTGAGAGAAATAACCTTCAACCATAGGCTCGTTGGCGGCATAAGAAAAGTCTGACAACCATACCAATGTATCTGGATAAACAGGTACAGTATCGCGGAAAATGAAGTCAGAACGTTTTTTGGTTTTATCGTTATGGTAGTTTGCAGCGTCGCGCAATACCATTAAAGAGTAGTTGTATTTTAAAAGGCGTACGTCAACCTCGTTACGGTCAAACACACGGTCGTCGCCCTGGTAGTACATGCCCTGTAATTTTTGAGCATTGCCGGCTTTTGCACCTTTACCTGTAGCCCAAACCGGGTGTTGTTGTACATACGTCCAGTTAATGATTTTTTTACCACCGGTATTGGTAGCGCCTTTAGCCGGCTTAAGGTAATATTTGTCATCGCCCATGTAACTGGTAATGGCGATGGAGTCGCGCACCCAGTTCACAAATTGCTTGTACTGGCTGTTGCTTAACTCGGTTTGATCCATAAAAAATGGAGCAATGGTAACCTGTTTGTTCTGTGCAATCTGCGCAAAAGTTACATCCTGATCTGTTTGGCCCATTAAAAACGAGCCGCCTGGTATATAAACCATGCCATAAGGGATTTCCGCTCTGAACGATTTTTGTGGCACGCCCTTCACTTCCCCCCTATCATTGCCACGGCCGCAACTGCTTAATATTCCAACGATCAGCAAGACAAATAAATAGTATACTTTTTTCATTATTAATCAATGTAACGTACAAAATTAACTTTACCTTAATTAGGGTAATTTCGGTAACTAAAATACAAAAACTTTTTAATACCACTATTAAAAGCCATGTTTTAGTAATAATTCAGCAACGCCTATTGTAACTTTTAAGATGTAATTATCTTTAAAGTGTACAAACCACACGTACTAATTAAAACTACTCGCTTATACGGTATTCCGGTTTAAAGGTTATCTAAAAAAGATAAATTATTTGTTAACCTGTTTTACATATTGCTCAATAGCCATCGTCATAGACGGTGCGCTAGGCGTTGGAGCAGGTATGTCCAATATCAGGCCGGCATCAAGCAATGCTTTATGCGTTGTAGCTCCAAACGCTGCAATACGCGTATTATTTTGCTTAAAGTCAGGAAAGTTTTTGTAAAGTGACTGAATACTAGATGGGCTGAAGAATGCAATCACGTCATAAAACACCTCTGCCAGGTCAGAAAGGTCGCTGCACACGGTGCGGAACAACACTGCAGGAGTAAAGTTATAGCCATTATCAAGCAAAAACTTTTGGGTTTCTTCTGCTGCTACGTCCGAGCATGGGTACAGGAATTTCTCGCCAGAGTGTTTTTTTAGCACCTCGGCCAGGTCGGCCGCGGTTTGTTTGCCGAAAAATATCTTACGTTTACGGTACTGAATATATTTTTGAAGATAGAGAGCGATGGTTTCAGACAAGCAGAAATATTTCATTTCTACAGGCACCTCAAAACGCATCTCTTCGCAAATGCGGAAAAAATGATCGGCCGAATTTCTACTGGTGAAAATAACCGCTGTAAAATCAGCAAGGTTAATTTTCTCCTTACGAAAGTCTTTGGCAGGTACACCTTCAACATGGATAAAAGAGCGGAAATCGATCTTAAGTCCGTGTTTCTTAGCCAGTTCGGCATAGGGGTTCTTGTCGTTTTCAGGCTTCGGCAAAGTAACCAATATACTTTTTACCTTTTTTTTTCTGTCTTCCAATTTTCGTAGTCTAACTAGCTAAGTCCTAATATTCAGTGCCTTTATAAGTATTAAAATCGGGCAAATTTCGAGGGCACAAAGATAGATAAATAAATAAAATTTCGGAAATTGAAACGTAGAAATAATATTAACACTGCTGCGCAAGTACTGCCATATGAAGATGATTACCACTATAATTAGTGCCAATGCGAGCATGTAGGGGATATATTTGGCCGTAAGCAAGCTAAAACACAAAGCCACCGGTAAAAAAACAAAAGTGATGTTAAAATAGGTTAAATACAGCGTGGTGATGTATTCGCTTACTATTTTACTGATGTTGAATATAAAGCCAATAAACCGTAATAAAAGCAATTTTACCGCAAAAATAGCGATGATTAACAGCGACAGGGAGACAAACAATTGAATGCCGCTAATGCGATAAAATATTTCGTAATAGGAAGAAATTTGGTAAAGAAATAAACCAAAAGTTAAGCCAAAAAGCAGAAATAAACCTATAAAAGCCCACGAGCTGAGCAACCCATCTTCTTTACTTACCTGCGAAAGCACCCGTTTACTGTAAAAAGACTGCGCCACATTAATAATATCCTTGCTCACCGCGCGATTAAGTAAGGCTGCGTAAGTTATAAGAGCAACAATAATTAAGATGATACCCCTGTCGCGCGTATGGCGGTAATGGCCTTCGCGTACGATACTTTGTTTTGAAGCGGTAGGCATTTGCATGAAACCATAGCCTTTGTAGGTTTCGGTTTTAAGCATCAGGTCAACAAACTGGTTATGGCGGGCACTGTCGGGCATTTTTACATACTGCATGGCGATAGAATCGGCCACAAAAGCCGCGCGTGATCGCTCGGCCGTAGCAACTGAATCGAGCAGGCGTTGTGCTGCGCTGGGCATGTAGCGCCGCACTACCGGACTATCTGTTTGGGTAAAAGTAGCCGTACTATCTTGTTGTGCAAACCCCAGTTTGCATAAACAAAGCAGTAACAACAAAAACAGAGCATTCCGCATACAGCACCTAAAATTTAAACGGCACAAATCTAACTGAATAAAGGCTAAAAATTTGCACGATGAAATGTTTTATCTGAAAACAATTATTGCCCATAACCACCTATATACTATTATTATATCTTTCCCGGTAATCAACCGGCGACATGCCTGTAATTTTCCTGAACACCTCCCGAAAGGCCTTTACATCTGCATAGCCTACCTCGTACATCACCTCGTTAATAGTTTTACGGCTGGTTTCAAATGCTCTTTTTGCCGATTCGATCTTTACCCTTTGCAGATACTCAAGCGGGGTATTGCCCGTTGCTTTGATAAATCGTCGGTCGAAATTCCTGCGACCGATGGCAAACCTGGCCGACATATTTTCGATAGAAATTTTCTCATTCATCTTACTTTCAATATAGCATTGCGCTTCTTTTACCATTTCGTCGCCATGCTGTTTCTGTCCTTTAAATATGCTAAAGGCCGACTGGCTTTGCCTGTCCATCTCTATCTGGAAGATCTTCGAACAATAAATGGCAACCTCCCTATCGTAGTATTTCTCTACCAGGTAAATGATCAGGTTAAGAAAAGAATAAGCGCCGCCATTGGTATAGATGCCGTTCTCATCGGTGATTAGCTTATCTGCCTGCAAATTCACTTTCGGGAACATATTTCTGAATGTCTCTTCGGCCGACCAATGCGTTGAACAACTTTTACCATCCAGCAGCCCGGCCGACGCAAGCATAAATGCGCCGGTACAGATACTGGCAATTTCGGCCCCACTTTTATATTGCTTCCCTACCCAATCTATCAGTTGTTTATTACCTCCTATCGCTTCCTGAAAATCGCGGACCAGTGAGGGAACAATAATGAGATCCGTTTTGGTGATGTTGGCAATATTAGTTTGCGGCCTTACGCTAAACATCCCATTATAAAACTCGGCCTGTGGCAAAATTCCTGCCAGTTCAACTCTGAATACTTCGTTTTTGCCATTCTCCTTCCAATATTTGTTAGCAACGGCGAATATCTCGTAGGCTCCTACTATGCTCGCCAGCGTACTTAGGTTGGTTTGTCCGTCGGGTACAATGATGGTAAGATGTTTCATGGCGTTCTTTTTAAGCAAGTTAAAAATTTAGCATGTCCAAATCAACCCACTACAAAGTCTATTTCACACCCTTAGTAAGTGATTATCAGACACTAACTTTATCTTTATAAACTGACCGCCAATTAAAAATTATATTAACCTTTAAAAACACCAAACCATGCAAGACCATAATTTCACTGCCGATTTTCTGGTAGACCAATCCCCAGCCGTAGTATTTAATGCAGTTAACAATGTTACCGGATGGTGGGCGCAAGACTTTAGCGGCGAATCAACAAAACTGAATGACGAATTTGAAGTACGCTTCTTTGTAGACCTGCATTATTCGAAACAAAAGTTAGTCGAAGTAATACCCGATCAGAAAGTTGTTTGGCTGGTAACCGACAGCTTGTTGACGTTTCTTGACGATAAAACGGAATGGACAGGCACAAAAATCAGTTTCGAGATCTCCAAACAAGGCGATAAAACGCTGCTGCATTTCACACATACTGGTTTAACACCCGAAGTTGAATGTTATAAAGATTGCGCTAATGGATGGACCCAGTTTCTGCAGCATAGTCTACTGCCCTTAATAACTACAGGCAAAGGAAATCCCAATGTACTTGCTGAGCAAATGGAGCAAAAAGCAGCGGAAGATTAAGGGAAATTAACGGCTGTTGTATGCAGGCAATATTTGCCTGTATACAACCTTTAATAAGATAATAAGCCTAACCGACTTCGGCATAAATTATATCTCCCGATTTAACATCAGGTCTCGAGTTCAACTCTTTCTTATTTGTCTAAGGTATAACTCTTTTCAAACATTATTTCTGAATGGTAATCGGGCAGTGTTATTTTACTTTTTGCTGTGGATACAATTACCAGGGAATCGTTTTGTACTAAACCTTTGATGGTTCTGTATACAATTTCTTTCTTCGGATTTTCAACCAACTCAACTCTGATAATATTAGGTAAGTCGCCATTTTTTATATTGACTATCTTGTTCTGTGTTAAATAGCCAAATCTTTTCTGTTCTTTATTTAATAAATATTCTATTCTAATGGCAGCAAGTTTATCAATGCTTGAAATATCTTGAAATGAAATTTCAAGATCGTTATTTTCATCTAAGTGAAGTATATTTTCAACATTCTCTAAATGAGAATTATAGTCATAAATATATTGAATTTTTATTTCCTTATTCTTTAATTCTGATTTTTTGTCGGTGAAAAGGTGAATATGATATTTACGTTCGCTATTTTTCTCATAAGTTACCCTCAAATCATTTTCAACAACTTCATAATTGTCGTAAAAGAGAATTGTGTCCTTACACTTTTTCCAGATTCCTTTGTATTCCTGCCAAGTAAAACAGCTAACATTAGGCCTGCACCAAAAATCAAAAGTAGAGTTAGTATTTAATGTGATTTCATTCACTTTGGGTTCAAAAAAGCCAAGCTTTTTCAAGGGGCTCTCTTTTAGGGCATTCGAGGTGTCTTTATTATAAAAAGCGTTTTGTAAGTTACTATACGTTATCGGTGTGTTTTGTGCAAACAGTATCTGCCCAAAGAAAATGAGGATAATCGACGAAATAAAACTATTTATTTTTCTCAATTGACTAATGGATCAGGCTAATCAAAAATAGCATTTTCGATTAAACAATTCATAACGAAAAACGAAAACGTACCTTTGCATCTTTGTAATGTCCAATGGCCGGTATCTATATCCACATCCCCTTTTGCAAGCAGGCTTGTTATTATTGCGATTTCCATTTCAGCACTTCGTTAAAGTACAAAGACGATATGCTGGACGCCATCATCCGAGAAATAACGTTGCAAAAGAACTATTTACTGGGTGATAGTATCGAAACCATTTACTTTGGCGGGGGCACACCTTCTCTACTCGACGCTGGCGATATTAACCGCATTATTGACACCCTTGGCCAGCATCACAGCATTAGCTCGGATTCAGAAATCACTCTGGAAGCCAACCCCGACGATCTGGATCAGCAAAAAGTACAAGCCTTGCGTAGCACGGCTGTCAATAGGTTCAGCATTGGCATCCAGTCATTTTACGACGAAGATTTGTTTTGGATGAACCGTGCCCACCGCAGCGCCGAAGCAGAGGCTTCTGTAAAACGGGCGCAGGATGCGGGGTTTGAGAACATCACCGTCGACCTGATTTTTGGTTATCCCCTGCTTACCGACACCAAATGGAAGCACAATATGGACACCGTTTTTGCCTTGCAGGTGCCACACGTATCTGCCTATTCTATGACGGTTGAACCTCAAACCGCGCTGGCTAGTTTCATCAAGAAAAAAGTATACGCCCCGCTTAACGAGCAGCAAAGCGCCGAACAGTTTTTAAAACTGGCAGATGCCATGCAGGTAAAGGGCTTCGAGCATTACGAAATATCCAATTACGCCAAACCAGGGCATTACTCTAAACACAACACCAATTATTGGCGGGGTGTAAAATACCTTGGCCTCGGCCCTTCTGCCCACTCCTTTAACGGCGAAGCCCGACAGTGGAACATCGCCAATAATGCCAAATACATTTCGGCAATTAATAACAACGAGATCCCTGCAGAAACTGAAGTTTTAAGTGAAAAGGATCGCTTGAATGAATATGTAATGACTTCCCTGCGCACCATGTGGGGGCTGGATCTCAATCATCTGGAAACCATAGCCGTCGGAGCTAAAACTGAACGTCTAAAACCTGCAACCGAGTTTCTGGAAAAAGAATGGATTACGCAAAAGGACAGTAAACTCGTCCTTACCCGCGAGGGGCAGTTGTATGCTGATACTATTGCAGCAGAATTGTTTTTTTAAGAACCTATTACACCAAAATCCCAATTTGTCATTGCGAGCGATAGCGCGGCAATCTCGTCGCATGTATTATCGACGTATGGCTACGAAATTGCTTCGTACCTCGCAATAACAAATATTCGAGTTAACTCTCACTTGCGCGCGATTGCATCGCGTGCTTAACACTTCCTTGCGTTTACAACTCTTCTCCACGCCCATTATTTACCCCGAAATTCACGCGTACATACTCCAAAAATCCCTTCGCGGTTTCCACCTTTTATACTCCAAAACTTACTACGATATACGGTCGGCTAAACAATCCGTAGGCACTCCACCGCCGTAATTTCTATCAAACACAACAACATAAATCGATGAGAAAATTATTTATTGCGGCCTTTGCTTTAGCAGCTATCGCATTTGCGCCCAAAACATTTGCACAAACTAAAATGGTAGGCGGTGCAGCTATGTACCCAACCAAAAATATTGTGGAAAACGCTGTAAATTCTAAAGACCACACTACACTTGTTGCCGCTGTTAAAGCCGCCGGATTGGTTGAAACTTTAGAAGGCGATGGACCATTTACCGTGTTTGCACCCACCAACGAGGCTTTCGATAAATTGCCTAAAGGCACTGTTGAGTCTCTGCTGAAACCGGAAAACAAAGCTATGCTGACTAAAATTTTAACTTACCATGTAGTGGCAGGCAGATTAAGCGCAGCAGACCTGATGGCCAAAGTTAAAGAGGGTAAAACCGAATTGGCAACCGTTAGCGGTGGTAAATTATGGGTAAAACAAGATGGTAAAAAACTTTACCTGGTTGACGAAAAAGGCGGTAAATCATGGATCACTATTGCCGACGTATTTCAGAAAAACGGTGTTATTCATGTAGTGAATACCGTTTTGATGCCCAACTAAAAACCTGTGATCAAACATATAACTCTCACAAAGCCCGGGTGCAAAAAACATCCGGGCTTTTTTGTAAGTAGACGGTAAGAAAATAAAACAATGTTGACGTTAAATGCTTTGATGCATACATTTGCACGTTAAATTATTGTGAACATGGGTCTTATTTTATCGCAGATCGACCGCGTTGAGCATATCAGCAAGGAAGATTTTGTTAACAATTACTTAATACCTCGTAAGCCGCTGGTGATACGCAAGGCCACAGAAACCTGGCCTGCTCTGCAAAAATGGACATTCGAGTATTTAAAAGAAACCGTTGGCGAGCAAATGGTGCCGCTATACGATAGTTCTAAAGCCGACCCAACCAAACCCATTAACGCTTCTGCTGCAGAGATGAAGTTTGCCGATTATATCGACCTCATTCAGCGCGAACCTACAGACCTGCGTATTTTCCTGTTCGACCCAATTAAACACGCCCCGGGCTTGCTCGACGACTACCGCTCGCCTACCGACTTGATGGGCGGCTTTTTAGATAAATATCCTAATATGTTTTTCGGCGGAGCAGGATCCGTAACGTTTCTGCATTACGATATAGACCTGGCGCATATTTTCCATACCCATTTTCACGGTCGTAAACACGTTATGCTGTTTGACTACAAATGGCGCGAGCGCTTGTATTGCATCCCGTTTGCTACTTATGCATTGGAAGACTATGACATTGAGAACCCCGATTTCAGCAAGTTCCCCGCATTGAATGGTATCGAGGGGCAGGAAACCATTTTAGAACATGGCGACACCCTGTTTATGCCCACCGGCTACTGGCACTGGATGAAATATTTGGATGGGTCATTCTCTATTTCACTGCGCGCCTGGGATAAATCATGGGGAGTAAAAGCTAAAAGCCTGTATAACTTAACAATACAACGCAATTTCGACAACTTCATGAAGAAAAATTTCAAGAAGAAATACATGGATTGGAAAGAAGAACTTGCTGTAAAAAGGGCTAACAAAGCTTTAGCCGAAAACGAGCCGAAGTAGCCTTTTGTAAATAAAACTTATAGCGCACTATTAATTAACATAAAGCGTTACCTTAGGACTGAAATCCGCGATGTTGGTTAACCCCCTATTAACGGACCTGTTTTAAGCTATGAGTTTTATATTAAGTCCCGTTGATACGGTCGAAACTATCGATCAGGCAGAATTTACTGAAAAGTACCTGAAGCCACGCCGCCCCCTCGTAATCAAAGGCCTTACCAAAAGCTGGCCTGCCCGCGATAAGTGGACGCCCGAGTTTATGAAGCAAACGGTTGGTAATAAAGTTGTGCCGTTGTACGACAACTCCAAAGCCGATCCTTCGAAACCAATCAACTCATCGGCCGCCGAGATGCCATTCAGCGATTATATTGATCTGATTCGCTCTCAGCCTACCGAATTACGCATTTTCTTTTTCAATATATTTAAGCAAGCTCCCGAGCTTTTAAATGATATTGTTTTGCCTAAAGACCTAATGGGTGGCTTTATCGAAAGCATGCCTGCTATGTTCTTCGGTGGCTCAAACTCGGTTACGTTCTTACATTACGATATCGATCTTCCGCATATATTCCATACACACTTTGGCGGCACCAAGCACGTAATCCTCTTCGAAAATAAATGGAAACGCAGGCTGTATTGCCTGCCAAATGCCACTTATGCCTTAGAAGATTATGATGTATTAAACCCGGATACCAAAGCTTTCCCTGCATTGGAAGGTGTAGAAGGCCAGCAAGTGATCCTCGAGCATGGCGACACCCTATTTATGCCGACCGGCTACTGGCACTGGATGAAATACCTCGAAGGTTCGTACTCACTAAGCCTCCGTGCCTGGGATGCATCCCTAAGCCGCAAAGCTGCCAGCGTTTATAACCTGGCCATGAAAGGTGGTTTAGACAGTCTTCTGAAAATGACGTTTAAAGAAAACTACGCCAAATATCGCGAAAAAGTGGCGGTTAAATGGGCTGATAAGGCATTGGCTGCAGGGAAACCGAGGTAATTTAAGACTTGCTTCAAAACGCTTCATTGCGAAGTAGTTTGCCCATAGTTTTTGGAAAAAACAACTCCCGACTTACATAGATTGTGCTATGATCAATGTCGGTCTCGCTCAATTGCCGCGAGTGGGCAGTTACTTTGTAGCTACAAAGTAACCAAAAAGCTTGTTGGCAAAAGGCTTCTTCGCACACATGGCCATACCGCACAAGCAGTCAGAACCACAGGCCGGGATCTTTTGCCCTGCTTGCGCCACGCACTTGCCCCCTCCCTCTGCAAAATCTCCAATGCCTTTCCCCACACACAGGCTAACATTCTTCTGCCTACTTTTAGCCGAAGCTTTTTGCCGACATGGAAACACTAAGAGAATATGAAATAAAAAGTATTAGGCAATCAAAAAGAGTGGTGGCCCAGACGCAAAAGCGTGGCCGAGCGCAAGCCTCGTGCGGTGGAGCTTTTTTGCGTCTTGATCTTTTGGTTACTTTTGGATCAAGCCAAAAGTAACTAGGCCCCTGCGGCCATGAGCAGACCAACGAAAATAGCAGCACAATCGTTAAACCTCGCACAAACCGCAATACACTGGAGATTACTTCGTTCGTCAAGGACGTGGTTTAAAGCATTACTATTCTAGACTCGCAAATTTCAACTCAAATTAAACACAAAAATCTATTAGCTTTACATAAAACACTACTAACATGAACAAACAGGTGCTATGCTATGGCGAAGTATTGTGGGACACCTTCGGCAAAACAAGGAAAGCGGGCGGCGCTCCAATGAACGTAGCCTGGAACCTGAAACAACAGAATATCGACGTGGCATTTGCTAGCAGCGTTGGCCGCGACGTGCTTGGCGACGAACTGATCAATTTTCTTAAGAAACATGGCTTGCACTCACCACTTGTTCAGCAGGATGAAGATCTGCCTACCTGTGTGGTTACCGTGCAGTTAGACGAGCAACAACAAGCCACTTACATCATCCCTGAGCCGGTTTCGTGGGATAATATCATCGTAACTAACGAACTCATAAAGCAGGCGCAAACCTCATCGGCTATTGTGTTCGGCACCCTGGTTTGCCGCGATGAGGTGAGCCGCGATACATTATATGAGGTACTGGATTCAACATCAGCGTTAACAGTTTTTGATGTTAACCTGCGTGCCCCGCACTATCAGTTAGATACGATCCAAACACTGGCGGCCAAATCTAAAGTGGTTAAAATGAACGAAGAAGAGGCTGATCTGCTTATTGGCGGTAGCAGCCGGTCGTTAAAAGATAAGATCATTGAGTTTCAGAAAACATATCACCCGCAAACCATTTGCGTAACCCGGGGCGACAAAGGTGCAATCTTATGGCACGACGATGCTTTTTACGAGCACCCTGGCTTTAAAGTGGAGGTAGTTGACACCGTGGGCGCGGGCGACGCTTTCTTAGCCACCCTTATTTCGGGTTTATTAAATGATCTTTCTATGGACCAAATAGTTGCCAAGGCCTGTTGTGTAGGCGCTTTTGTAACTAGCCAGCGCGGCGCAACTCCCGAATATAATATCAGCGAGATAGTACCTTTTTAAACATTGCCCGCAGCTAAAGGCTCCGTCAAATAGGGTGCTGCATCATCATTCAATCGTCATTATTGCCCTAACTGTAAGGTTGAGGTATTGATGGGCTAAACTTTTACGGCAAATTATCCGTTAATTTACTTTAAGAAAGGCAACATCATGCGAGGATTTGGATTCTCCAAATATACACCCAGTGAAATTCCGAAAGGTGGGTTTGACGAGTTACTGAAATTATTTCTGGAATTACTGAACTATACGTCTGGTGATGCGGGCGAAGCTTTACAATGGCTCAATGAGCTGGATAAGCAGTACAACATCACCAATGACGATTATGGCATGGGCGATTTCATCGACGAGCTGAAGCAAAAAGGCTATCTGACTGAGGATAATCAGAACGGTGAGTTTAATATCACCGCCAAAACAGAGCAAAGCATCAGGCAGTCGGCGTTGGAAGAAATCTTCGGCAAACTCAAAAAATCGGGAGCTGGTAACCACCGTACGCCACAATCTGGCCAGGGTGACGAAAAAAATGCCGAAAGGCGCGAGTTTGAATTCGGCGACAGCCTGGATCAGATCGATATAACACAATCAATCCATAACGCACAGATCAACCACGGTATAGGCGATTTTAAGATGACCGAGCGCGACCTGGAAGTAGAGGAAATGGACTATAAAACCCTTACCTCTACCGTGCTGATGATCGATATATCGCACTCGATGATCTTGTATGGCGAAGACCGCATTACCCCCGCAAAAAAGGTAGCTATGGCACTGGCCGAGCTGATCCGCACCAAGTATCCGAAAGACACTTTAGATATTGTGGTATTCGGTAACGATGCATGGCCTATCAGTCTGCAAGATCTGCCTTATTTACAGGTTGGCCCTTATCACACCAATACCTATGCGGGCTTAGAACTGGCAACAGATCTGCTTCGCCGACGTAAAACACATAACAAGCAGATTTTTATGATAACCGATGGCAAGCCAACCTGCCTAAAGGAAGGCACCAAGTATTATAAAAACAGCATCGGGCTAGATCGTAAGGTAGTTAACAAAACCCTTAATATGGCCGCGCAGTGTAAGCGCCTCAAAATACCGATCACCACTTTTATGATTGCTAAAGACCCATATCTTCAGCAATTTGTACGCAAGTTTACCGAAACCAACGGCGGCAAAGCTTTTTACAGCTCGCTTAACGGGCTCGGTGAATATATTTTTGAAGACTACATCCGCAACAGGCGGAAGACAGTTAGATAATGTGCAGATACAAGAATATGCAGATGTGCAAATGAAACTACTACTACCGCTTGCAGCTGCTACTATTAATAAATTAATGACCATTGACTAATGACATACGACCATAAAAGTATCACAACACTGGGCCAGCTAAAAAAAACGGATTACCGCAGCCGGTCTGTTAAAGAAGAATTAAGAGCCAACCTTATTACCCAACTACAGCAAAAAGAAGGCGGTTTTGAGGGTATTATTGGCTATGAAGATACCGTTATACCCGATCTGCAAACTTCTATCCTATCGAGGCATAACACCTTACTTTTGGGCTTACGCGGGCAGGCTAAAACACGTATTGCACGCTTGTTGGTTAACCTGCTTGACGAATACATCCCTTATATTGAAGGATCGGAATTATACGATGACCCATTGGCACCTATCTCATGGTTTGGCCGTAATGAGATTGCAACCAAAGGAGATGACACTCCGATTGCCTGGGTACACCGCTCCGAACGTTACACCGAAAAGTTGGCTACCCCTGATGTTACCGTTGCCGATTTAATTGGTGATGTTGACCCGATTAAAGCAGCTACCCTGAAATTAACTTATGCAGATGAACGCGTAATCCACTTCGGATTGATCCCCCGCGCTCACCGTGGTATTTTTGTAATTAACGAACTACCCGATTTGCAGGCACGTATCCAGGTATCGTTGTTTAATATTTTGCAAGAGAAAGACATTCAGATCCGCGGTTTTAAACTGCGTTTGCCATTGGATATTCAGTTTGTATTTACTGCCAACCCAGAGGATTATACCAATCGTGGTTCTATCGTTACGCCGTTGAAAGACCGTATAGAAAGCCAGATATTAACCCACTACCCACGTACGCTGGATATTTCGCGCCGCATTACACAGCAGGAAGCCAACTTAACACCCGAGCAATTAACGGCTATTGAAGCTGACGGCTTAGTTAAAGACCTTGTAGAGCAGATTGCTTTTGAAGCCCGTGACTCGGAATATATCGATAAAAAATCGGGCGTATCTGCGCGTTTAACTATTTCGGCTTATGAAAACCTGATCAGTAATGCCGAGCGCCGAATGCTGATCAACGGCGAGAAAAATACCTTTGTACGTATCTCCGATTTTCTGGGTGTTATTCCGGCCATCACCGGTAAAATAGAATTGGTTTATGAAGGCGAGTTGGAAGGCCCAGCCAAAGTGGCTAATATCCTGGTAGGCAAAGCTATCAAAACGCTGATGCTCCGCTTTTTCCCGGATCCTGAAAAAGCTAAGAAATCTAAAAAAGGCAACCCGTACGCCGAAGTTGTTAGTTGGTTTAGCGAAGGCAACACTGTCGATCTGATAGATGATCTTTCGTTACAAGATTATAAAAAGGCTTTAAATTCGGTAACAGGATTAAAAGAAGTAGTTAAACAGTTTCACCCACGCTTGACAGAAAATCAGCAGTTGTTGTTAATGGAGTTCATTTTACATGGACTGGCCGAATTTTCGCAACTCAATAAAGGTTTCCTTGATAAAGGTTTTACCTTTGCCGATATGTTCGACAGCCTGTTTAATATCCAGGCCGACGATGAAGATCTGGATGATGACCGCTACTAACTTTAACTAATGACGGGCCAAACAAGTATTGTTATTTTAATTGCTGTTGGCCTTGTACTGGCTGATGCCTACATACTAAAAAGCTTAAAAAGCGCCTTAAAATGGCGCTTTTTACATAATAAATGGTTTAACCGCGTATTTTGGGTTGCCGATAGCTTTCTTTTAACCGGTCTGTTTTTAAGTGTATTTCTGAAAATAGGTACCGGGCAAAGAGCAGCAGTACTGATGGTGTTTTTTTTACTGTTGGCTGTACGCCTTTGTTTATTGCCATTCCTCTTTGTTGATGATATTAGAAGGCTCATCATCAAACTAAAACGAGGTAATACAAAGCCCGAGCCTATAACATCAATTCAAGCCGAACTATCCACCATTAACATCCCGCGTTCTGAATTTTTGGTTAAGGCTGGCTTGCTGGCAACCTCGATACCTCTGGCAGGTTTGGGGTATGGCATTGCCACCGGTGTATATGATTATCGTATACAAAGAACAACCTTGTATTTACCCAATTTGCCTAAGAAATTCGATGGTATTAAACTGGGACAAATCTCAGATATCCATTCAGGGAGCTTTTATAATAAAAAAGCGGTAACTGGCGGTGTTGAAATGCTGATGCGGGAGAAACCTGATCTAATTTTCTTTACCGGCGATTTAGTTAATGATCTCCCCTCAGAAATGAAAGATTATCAGGATATCTTCAGCAAGGTTAAGGCTCCTTTGGGTGTATATTCAAGTTTGGGTAATCATGATTATGGCGATTATGCCTGGTGGCCGGATGATGCAACCAAAAAGAAAAGCCATCAGGACCTGGTAGATACCCATAAACGCATGGGCTGGGATTTGCTCCGTAACGAGAACCGCCGCTTAAAAGTAGATGGTGAAGAAATCGGCATTTTAGGTATCGAGAACTGGGGTTTATATAGTCGTTTCCCAAAATATGGCCGCATGGATCTGGCTGTAAAAAACACCGATGATCTGCCTGTAAAACTGCTCCTCTCACACGATCCATCCCATTGGCAGGCAGAAGTTGTACCGCATTATCCACAAATAGATGCAACATTTGCAGGCCATACGCATGGGATGCAATTTGGCGTACGGACAAAAGAATTTCAATGGAGCCCTGTTGAATACATCTACAAAGAATGGGCAGGCTTGTACCACCAGGGCGCACAGCAGCTTTATGTAAACGTGGGTTACGGATTTTTAGGCTACCCCGGCCGCGTTGGAATATTGCCGGAGATTACGATATTTGAATTAAAAGCATCACCGGCACCGGTTACAACCTAATCCGGCTGTTCCGCATTTTACACCTATAGATGAAAAAACTTTTAAAGTCTGTTTTTGACTGTCTGCTGTTCAGCAACATTTTCATGTCATTGTGCGCAGTGGCGCAGGCCTTGGTTACGTTTCATCTCATTGGCTCAAAACCTGTTTACCCGGTATTGGTACTATTATTTGCCTCTACGCTGGGTTTATATAATTTCAGCATCCTCATTACCCGGCCTAAAGATCCAATGCGGTCGTCGTATATAAGGGTTCGATGGTTTTTTGGACATTATAGGTTAATGGTAACGTTTACCATTATATCTATCCTGATGCTGATCCCCTTGTTCTTCTATGTGTCGTTCGAGTCGAAGATCTTACTGGTGTTTATGGCAATCCTTTCTGTGGGCTATGGACTGCCTTTATTTACCATTGGTGATAAGAAATATGGCCTAAGGCATATACCGGGCTTAAAACCCTTCTTAATCACACTGGTTTGGACGTTAAGCTGTGTGTTGCTACCGGTGCTCGAATCGCTTGATCTGCACATGACTAACATAACCATGCGCGACACTACGATTTTGATTGCCAAGCGCTTTTTATTTATTGGCGCCCTTACCATCCCATTTGATATCCGCGACCTGTTTCAAGACAAGGTGACTAACCTGAAAACTATCCCCGTAGCCTGGGGCGAGAAAAACGCCTACCTGTTTTGCCAGGTGTTACTGGCAGGCTACATCGTGTTATTGTTCATATTCAGGAACAACGGCTTCAACATGGATTTTTTTGCGTTGTCGCTCACTGTATTTTTAACCGGCTGGCTCATCTTCAAATCTAAATGGGAAAAGAACGAATACTATTATTTCTTTTACATGGATGGTGTGCTTATTTTGCAGTATGTAATATTGGTAATTTTCGGTTTTGCAGCCAAATACATTTAAGCCATGGCATCAAACTACGACAATACCGCGTGGTTTTATGATCCCCTCTCGAGGATGGTTTTCGGACGAAGCCTTATTAAATCGCAAACTTCTTTATTAAAATATATTCCGGCGAAGGCCAACATATTAATCGTAGGCGGCGGCACTGGGTGGCTATTGGATGAGATTACCAAAGTGCATCCCGACGGGCTTGACGTTACCTACGTTGAAATATCAGCCAAAATGATGGCATTATCTAAGAACAGGAACCTCGGCAATAATAACGTTACCTTTATCAACAGGGCTATAGAAGATGTTAAATTTCTTCGGCAATTTGATGTCATCTTCACCCCTTTTCTGTTCGACAACTTCACCGCAGAAAACCTGCACCGGATATTTAATCATATCCACAATTTATTGAAACCGGATGGCATATGGCTTAACACTGATTTCCAAGTAGCAGGCAAATGGTGGCATAAACTGATACTGCAAACCATGTATACCTTTTTTAAAGTATTTGGAGCTGTAGAAACCAGCACCATGCCGGAGATACAAACCCTGTTTAAACAAAAAAACTACCGTATTTTAAGTCAGCAGACTTATTACGGTAGTTTCGTTATATCGCAAGCTATGCAAAAACAACCTGCATAGTGCTTTTTGATTAATGTATCCCTCTAAAAATCCTGCTCCAACGAATTTTGTGTAAGAACGATGCATTATCATCCCAACTCATCCAAACAAACAACGCCTTACCTACAATATGATCCTCTGGCACAAAACCCCAGAAACGCGAGTCTAAAGAGTTATGGCGGTTATCGCCCATCATCCAGTAGTAGTTCATTTTGAAGGTATACTGGTCGGTTTTTTGTCCGTTGATATAAATCTCATTGCCCTTTAACTCCAACTTGTTGTTTTCGTAAACTGTAATGGCACGTTTGTAAATTGGCAGGGTAAGGCTATCCAATTTTACAGTCCAGCCTTTTTTAGGGATGATGATCGGGCCAAAGTTGTCTACATTCCATTTGTAGTGCGGATCGTGCGGATAAACCTCCGGATCGTAAACACCTTTCAATGAGTTATTGGCTCTTACAGCCTTAATGTTTGAGTAGGTACGCAAAGTAGCAGCCGACTGTGCTGTCATATTCATCATATAGTCGGTATTGGTTACCTGCTGAATGTCTGACAGATGCAGCTCTTCAATAATTTGCGGGTTAAGCTCTGCACCGTCAGTTTGTACCATGTAAGAAGTTTCGCCATTTACAGGAGTAATAGCGGCTTTACCATTTACATAAACCTGTGCATCCGTTAAGCTTAGCGTATCACCTGGTGTGCCTTGGCAACGCTTAATATAGTTTTCGCGTTTATCAACGGGGCGCAAAAATGGCGAATCGGCCTCCATAGGATAGTTGAATACCACAACGTCGCCCTTTTTAACATCGCTTAAACCGGGCAAACGGTAGTAGGGTAATTTAATACCATCCCAATAAGCTTTGGTACCAATAATTGGCATAGTATGGTGTGCAAACGGGAACGCAATGGGTGTCATCGGGGTACGGGCACCATAGTTAACCTTGCTTACAAATAAAAAGTCGCCTACAAGCAGCGAACTTTCCATAGAGGGGGTTGGTATAGTATAAGCTTCAATAAAAAGCGTACGGATCAATGTGGCAGCAATTACCGCAAAAATAATGGCATCGGTCCACTCGCGGGCGGCACTTTTTTTCTTTGCGTTTGCTTTATCTTTCTTAGTCCAGAATTTCCAGTTCATGTTTAATTATTGGCCAACAAGTTAATTATTTATACATCAAAACGGAACATATCCTGCGCCGAATAAAAACCCTTTTTATTTTGCAACCATTCTGCCGCTAAAACAGCACCCAGCGCAAATCCATTTCGATTGTGGGCAGTATGTTTAAATTCAATACTGTCTACTTCAGAGTCATACATAACGGTATGCGTACCAGGTACATTTTCAACACGTAGTGACTCTATCAGTAATTGATTATTCTTTACCACTTCGCCAGCTACATCATGACCATCTGTAAGCACATTTTTCCACTCATGTTTACCCTCCAGGTTATCGATAATACCTTCGGCAATGGTGATAGCCGTGCCGCTTGGCGCATCCAGCTTTTGGGTATGATGGATCTCTTCTACCTGTACCTCGTAGTACGGATAGTTATTCATTATTTTAGCCAATACCCTGTTCACGTGGAAAAAGATATTTACACCAACGCTAAAGTTTGAACCATATAGCATAGCATTGTCGGTGTCTTCGCAAATAGACTTTAATTCCCCAAGATGTTCGTACCAACCTGTGGTGCCTACAATAACGGGCACTCCGGCTTCGAAACAAACCTGTATATTATCTAATACCGAGTGCGGTGTGCTAAATTCTATTACTACGTCGGCTTCAACCTTTTGCAGGTTTTCGGCTGTCATGTCGTGCAGGTTTTCGTGATCGATGATTAAAACAATCTCGTGTTTACGGTCGAGGGCAATCTTCTCAATGATCTTACCCATTTTGCCGTACCCTGATAATGCAATTTTCATTATAAATATTATTGAATACTTTTTTAGAACCCTAAGGTAATCTTTACGCCCGGAATATACCCATTAATATTTGTTGAGGCGTACATAGGCTGGTTAAGCAAACTTGGGGCTACCCTTATGCTTAGGTTATTATCTACCGAGTAGGAGTGAATAAACTTACCATCGATATAAGCATCTACGCAGTTAATACCCCACAACAACACTCCGCCTAATATACTCAGCTGCAGGTTTCGCTGATTGGCCGAAGCAGCATCGTAAAACTGCTGATAACCACCCGGAATATTTACATAAGGGTTATCGGGAGCGGCTGTTTCGCCTCTAAACCTACGGTTTCCCTCGTTAACATATTCGTGGTAGTAATGGTTATTGTAAACAATGGCTGCTCCTAATAATGCAAACCCTCCATAAATAATAGGCACTTTCCACCAACGATGGTTATATAACTGGCCCCAGCCCGGGATAATAGCAGAACGCACAAATGCTTTGTGAGGACTATGAAGGCTATCCGGATGATAAACCTTAGTTATGTTAGCATTCGGTACAAAGGGTTTTGACGAAATAGAATCGCGTACGCGGTTTAAACTGTCTTTAGGATTGTTTCTATTTCCAAAATCTGGCCGCTGAGCCATGGCCTTAAAACTGAAAGCGGCTAACGCCAGAAAGATAAACCAGATACGCATATTACCAGTCCAGCATTTCGAGTATACGGTGCAGGTCGTCGGCAGATAGAAAAGGGATCTCAATTGCACCTTTACCTTTCTGATCAACTTTTACCTGTACGCGGGTGCTGAATTTAGAAGCGAGATCGTCTTGTATCTTCTGCATCTGGAAAGAAAGCGCACCGTTTGCCGGTTTGGCTTCTTTTTTTTCAGGTGCTTTTTGCATACTGCGAACCAACTCCTCTACCTTGCGCACAGATAATCCTTGCTCAATAATTTGCTGATTGATATATAACTGCCTTGTTGGGTCATTTATTGTTATAAGCGCTTTGGCATGGCCCATTGTAACTTGCCCATCTCTGATTGCAGCCTGTATAGCAGGCGGCAATTTCAGTAAACGTAGATAGTTAGTAACAGTAGAGCGGTTTTTGCTCACCCTGTCGCCAAGCTCATCTTGCTTAAGGTTACATTCGTCAATCATCCGCTGAAAGCTTAGCGCTACCTCAATGGCATTCAGGTTTTCACGTTGTATGTTTTCGATCAGTGCCATTTCCAGCATCTGCTGATCGTTGGCCGAACGCACATAAGCCGGGATATGCTTTAACCCAGCCAATTTAGAAGCACGCAAACGGCGCTCGCCCGATATCAGCTGATAGTGATGTGCACTAACGCGCCTGACGGTAATAGGCTGTATAAGTCCTTGTAGTTTTATCGAGTCCGAAAGTTCCTGTAAAGCCTCGGCGTCAAACTCGGTGCGGGGCTGAAACGGATTTACTTCAATTTCGTTGATATTGATCTCATTTATCGAACCGGCACCGGCCAGGTCGCTATCAGAAACCACATTATGTTGCGGCTGCCTGCCTGCAACGGCAGTAGCAGTCGAGTTATCAGCTGTATCGTCCAACAGGGCGCTTAATCCTCTTCCTAAAGCTCTTTTTTTGTCTGCGCTCATTTTTTAAGTTATACAGTTTCTGTAACTACTGTAGTGGTCCTTTCGGCAATTCCGTTCTTTTTAATAATCTCACGTGCCAGGTTTAAATAGTTGATGGCACCTTTACAACCGGCATCGTGCATAATTACCGATACACCGAAGCTTGGAGCTTCGCTTAAGCGGGTATTACGCTGTATAATAGTGTCGAATACCAGATTTTCGAAATGTGTACGCACCTCTTCAACCACCTGGTTAGAAAGGCGTAAGCGCACATCGTACATGGTTAATAAGATACCTTCTATATCCAATTGGGTATTTAAACGGTTCTGAACAATTTTAATAGTGTTTAGCAGTTTACCCAAGCCTTCCAATGCAAAATACTCGCATTGTACAGGTATAATTACCGAGTTGGCAGCGGTTAAAGCATTAATGGTAATTAAACCCAAGGATGGAGAGCAGTCGATAATAATAAAGTCGTACTCGTCGGTTACTTTACCCAATACTTCCTTCATTTTGTACTCGCGGCCGTCGAGGTTGATCATCTCAATCTCGGCACCCACCAGGTCAATATGTGCCGGAAGCAAATCCAGGTTAGGGGTATCTGTTTTCTGTATGGCATCGTGCGGATCAATATCATTGATAATGCACTCATAAATACTATTTTTAATTGTACGCGGATCAAATCCGATACCGGATGTTGAGTTTGCCTGCGGATCTGCATCAACAAGCAAAGTTTTATATTCCAGCACAGCCAAACTTGCTGCCAGATTGATAGATGATGTGGTTTTACCTACCCCACCCTTTTGATTGGCTAACGCAATAATTTTACTCATTATCAATACTAAAGTTTATAAATAAAAGCATCCGGGCCATCAACAGATCAAATTAATAATTTATAATTTCGCACTGTTTTAACCGGGGTTAAAGATACAAATTTAAACAATTGGCCGGCAATCCCGTTTCCCACAACTTACAAACAAAATCCAAAAATGATAACTATAGTTGCATCTACTAACCGGCCCGGAAGTTCAACGCTTAAAATAGCGAACTATTATCAGCGTGCACTGGCCGAAAAGGGTGTTGATGCAAGCATACTGTCATTAATGGACCTGCCTGACGACATTATTGTAAGCGACTTATACGGCAAACGGAGCGCAGAGTTTGAGGCTATTCAACAAATAGTTACGCAAACGGATAAGTTTCTATTTATCATCCCCGAATACAACGGCAGTTTCCCCGGCGTGTTAAAAGTTTTCATGGATGCCTGCACTTTCCCGGATAGTTTTTACGATAAAAAAGCTGCTTTGGTAGGCATCTCGTCGGGCAAGTATGGCAACATCCGGGGTATAGATCATTTTGTTGGCGTTTGTAATTACATGAACCTGCACATACATCCGCTGCGCATCCACATCACCAACATTCGTCAGGAACTTAACGCAGAAGGTAATTTACACATGGCCGACACGCTGAAGTTTACCAATGAGCAAATAGACAAGTTTATCGCGTTTTAGCCGGCTATAAACTGTTGTTTAAACAATAACCCACGCTGTCGGTTAATTTATTCTACCAAAAGGATAACTACCGATATGAAAAATATTACCTCCTACATAAGCAGCCTCGCTGCTTTAAGCCTATTTGCAGCTTGTTCGCAAAAGAAACCCGACCAAAGCAAAGCTGATACTGTATCTACTGGCGGACAAGAAGTTAAGCTGGCTGCACCATACGAAACAAAATCTGCTTATAATTTTTGCAAGGTTATTGGTTGGCCTGCGGGCAAAACGCCAATTGCGCCAGCGGGTTTTAAGGTTAGTGCGTATGCCGAAAATTTAAACAACCCACGCAATATCTTAGTAGCGCCCAACGGCGATGTTTTTGTGGCTGAGGCTAACACCGAACCCAATAGCGTTAAAGCCAAAGTAGAAAACGCAGTATCTGGTAAAAATAAATCGCAAAACCTTGGTAGAAGTGCTAACCGTATCAGCATTTTTCGCGATACCAACGGCGACGGTATCCCGGATACCAAAGGCGTATTTTTAAGCAACCTACACCAGCCTTTCGGCATGCTCATTATCGGTAAGTTTTTTTTTGTAGCCAATACCGACGGTGTATGGAAATACCCTTACACCACAGGCCAGACGAAAATAACTGAACCGGGTAAAATGATTGTTTCCTTACCTGCAGGTGGTTATAACAATCACTGGACCCGTAATATCCGCACTAATAAAGACAGCTCGAAGATCTTTATCGGCGTAGGTTCTGGCACTAACGTGGGCGAACAAGGCCCCGAGGTTGAGAAACGCCGCGCCGATGTACTGGTGGTTAACCTCGACGGGACGGGCGAAAAGGTTTATGCTTCGGGCTTACGAAATCCGGCGGGTATCGACTTCCAACCCGGCACAGGCGTACTTTATGCCGCAGTTAACGAACGCGATGAACTGGGCGACGAACTAGTGCCCGATTATTTAACCAGCGTTAAAGAAGGCGGCTTTTACGGCTGGCCTTATGCCTACTGGGGCCAGCACGAAGACCCGCGCCACAAAGGAGAACACCCTGATTTGGTGCAAAAATCTATAATTCCAGATGTTTCTTTAGGATCTCACACGGCGTCATTAGGTTTGAAGTTTTACGATGGCAAGGCATTCCCTCAGCAATACATTAACGGTGCATTCATCGGCCAGCACGGCTCGTGGAATAGCTCTAAGTTGGTTGGCTACAAAATGATGTTTGTACCATTCAGCAACAATAAGCCAGGCAAACCCCAAGATTTTTTAACAGGTTTTATGGCTGATACCACTAAGAAGGAGGTTTATGGCCGACCGGTAGGCATAGCTGTAGCTAAGGATGGTTCGCTCCTGGTAGCTGATGATTCGGGAAATAAAATTTGGAGGGTGAGTGTGGAGAAGTAAAAGCTTCTCCTTCTATTCCAATCTTTCTACTCCCGTCGTGCTGGATGTACTTTACCCAACACAAACCATAGCCCTTCAAAATAAAGGGCTATTTTTGTTTATATCTATGAAGAAATTTTACGCTACCCTTTCCCTGTTAAGTGCCATTACTTTAAACCTGCATGCCCAAACTAAAAAGCCGGTAAGCAAGCCCGACACTACGCATATTTTAAAACCTGTTATTGTGCGCGGTTATTTAACGCAGCAGCCTGTTTTAAGTGTACCAGCATCGGTAGCAGTGCTTACGCCAGTGCAATTAAAGTTACAGCCCGAGAACTCTTTGGTGAGCAGTATGAATACCATACCGGGGGTGCGGATGGAAGAGCGGACACCAGGTAGTTATCGTTTATCTATCAGAGGGAGTTTATTGCGGTCGCCGTTTGGAGTGCGCGATGTTAAGGTTTATTTTGATGAGATCCCGCTTACCGATGCAGGCGGAAATACGTACCTCAATGCCATTGATTTTAACAGTGTAAAAAGTGTAGAAGTACTTAAGGGGCCCGATGGTAGCTTATTTGGCGCAAACAGCGGCGGCGTGGTAATTATCAATCCAATTAATCGTTATGCTGAAGATAATAGTACGGAGATTGGCATCAACGGCGGATCATACGGATTAATTCATGAGCACCTCAACACCGATCAAGGCAATGATAAGAACCGATTTTCGCTAAGCCAGGCTTACCAGAGTTATGATGGTTACCGCGATCATAGCTATATGCAGCGCCATTACCTGCAAGGCACCGATCAATGGAAATATGCCCCTCACAGCGAATTACGAGCAATTGCCATGTATAGCGACCTGGCTTATCAAACCCCGGGTGGTTTAACGCTGGCACAATTTAACGCCAATCCTCGCCTATCGCGGCAGGCTACCCCTATCTTACCAAGTGCCATTACGCAAAATATTGGAATTACTACTAAGGTATTGCTTGGGGGCGTTGTTAATGATGCCCGGTTAAGCGACAACATTCGCAACGTGCTAGCGGTATTTGGTAATCACGTAGATTTTAGCAATCCCTTTATCACCAATTACGAGCAGCGTAACGAAAATACATTTGGCTTTCGCACTTATTTTGAGCTTAGCGGCAAACCTAAACCCAACTTCGACTGGAAACTGAACCTAGGTATGGAGTGGCAGCAAACCAATAGCGATATTAACAACTACGGCAATAATAAGGGCAACAAGGATACTATGCAAACTGCCGATAGGATAAATACCAATCAGCATTTTTTCTTCGCTCGCTACATGGCGGATATTTTTAAACGCCTGCACGCCGAGGCGGCCATGAGTATTAACTATTACAAATACAGCTTTAAAAATAATTATCCACTGCACCAAACTGGCTTTACCGATCGCGATTTTACACCGGAGTGGATGCCAAGACTGGCCTTATCATACCAGATTACAAACAACTTCATTTGGCGGGCATCGGTTAGTCGCGGGTACTCTACCCCTACCACGGCCGAAGTTAGGCCAACGGACAACGTGATCAATACGGCGTTAAACGCACAAGACGGGATTAATTATGAAACAGGCTTTCGCATCCGCGATAAGACGGAGCGTTTTACCTTAGATGCTTCTGTATTTTACTACAAATTGCGCAATGCCATAGTACGCCAGTTACACCCCGACGAAACCGAATATTATATTAATGCAGGTGGCACCAAACAACCGGGCTTAGAGGTATTAGGCTCGGCTTGGTTAATACAGCAAAAACCGTCGGGGTTCATCCGCGGGTTACAACTGAACGAGTCATATACGCTCAGCAAATTTAAATTCACCGATTATCATGTGGCGGGCGCAGACTACAGTAATAACAAGCTTACCGGTGTACCTGCGCAGGTAAGCGTAACCAGTGTGCAGGTTTTATTCCCAAAAAGCTTTAAACTGTTTATACAACATAACTATACTTCGCGTTTACCGCTTAATGATGCCAATACAGTTTATGCAGGCCATTACAACTTAATGCAGGCAAAAGCATCGTATACGTGGCATATCGCCACAAAAACAAATCTTGAGATTTACGGAGGGGCTGATAATATCCTGAATCAGAAATACAGTTTAGGGAATGATTTGAATGCCGTTGGTAATAGATATTACAACGCAGCGCCTTTGCGGAATTATTATGCAGGCGTGAATTTGGCGATGTAAAAAATCCAGTTAAGAAAATGGTCATGAATTAGACACGCGGTGGCCTGACAGAAAAGCGGGCCATGCGTTGGTCTTGAGCGGGGAAGCTTTTTTCTGTCTTGATTTTTGGTTACTTTTTATCAAGAAAAAGTAACTAAGCCCCCGCGGCTATGAGCGGAGTAACATTCGATCATAGCACTGATCAATCAACAAAGCACAACCTTACATATCAAACTTAATCCACCCACTACCTTCATACCCGAAAATAAACTGTTTAGGGTTGATGATCTCGGCAAGGATCTCGATAGAATCTACAATGCGGGGACCTGGGCGATTGAAGTACTGGTTGCCATCCGCTATATAAATCCGGTTGTTTTTAACAGCTTTCAGGTCGGCAAAACCCGGCTGCTCCAATAGGATATTGATTTCCTTCATAGTGCGCTCTATACCGAATCCGCAAGGCATTAGTACAATAATGTCCGGGTCGGCCAACCTGATGTCCACCCACTCTACATAAGGCGAATGTTTGCCGTTCTCGGCCAGGATAGAAGTTCCTCCCGCAATATCTACCAATTCGGGAATCCAGTTACCGGATACCATCAGTGGCTCCAGCCATTCGATACAGGCCACAGTAGGTTTGTTTTCAATAAACTTTAGCTTATGTTTAATGATGTCCACACGTTCCTGCAACTCTTCGATCAATGCTTCGCTGCTGGCAGTTACGTTCAATGAGGCGGCCACGTTTTCTATATCGCGGAAGATGTCGTTTAAAGTTTGAGGTTCGAGTGAGATGATCTGTGCAGGCTTATCTAAATAGTTTTCGAGAGCTTGCTCTACCTCGGTTAGTGAAACCGCGCAAACATCGCATTGTGCCTGGGTAATTACTACATCGGGTTGCAGCGTCTTAATTTGTTCACGGTTTACAGTATATACCGACAGCGCATCTCTTAAAATCTCTTTCACCCGTTTATCAATATCCGCGCTACTTAAATTATGATCCATGTTGGCGTCCGAACAAACGGGCAACTCTTTTACACCTTCGGGATAATCGCATTCGTGCGAGCGGCCAACCAGGTTTTGCTGCAAACCAAGTGCACATACAATTTCTGTAGCAGCTGGCAGCAGCGATATAATTCTTCTATCGGATATCGTACTCATAAACTTTTGCAAAGAAAGGGCAAAATCAATTCATATAAAATATTGTTTACATAAAGTTCAAAAACGTGTTATAACTTTGACCGAATGATTTTTCTAACCTTCTTTATCGGGCTGATTGCAAACTTCATCGGTTACATCCCCCCGGGCAACATAAACCTTACACTGGTACAGCTTACTATTAACCGTGGTATTAAGCAGGCATTGCAATTTATCACCGCTTTTTCGTGCGTGGAGTTCTTTTTCACCTACTTTATTATGCACGCTGCCGACTGGCTGCACCAGCAAATGCACCTCGATACGATTATCGATTTTGTGATGATTGTATTGTTTACCACCCTGGGTATTATTACCTGGATGCATCGAAATGCGCCACCTAAAACCACTTATTCTGATAAAGAGAGTATAAAATACGGTATTGTGCTGGGCTTTTTAAACCCTATGCAAGTTCCGTTCTGGCTTATTGCGGGTACCTACGTAATTACCCACGAATGGATCGTGGATGGTCGCTTAGGCTTATTTGTGTTTAGTATGGGTTCTGCCGCAGGGGCTTTTTTATGCCTGTTTTTGTATGCAAAGTTTGCCACTTATATACAGAGCAAGTTTGCGTTAAGCACCAAGCTTATTAATACTGGTATAGCGCTACTATTCTTTTCTTTTTCGATATACCACATCGTTAAACAGATTTACCTGATATTTTTCAAGCACAAGTATTAATTGGCGACAGCTTCTTTACTTTTCAGATTCCAAATCTTTTCTGCTTTGCGGCCTATAAGCCAGAATGATGCCGCCAGTATGGCGAAGAACAGCGTTTTGTTGGTATGGTCCCAGAAGTATTCGAAGTATTTGGTGTAGATGAAGATCAGCAAAAAGGTAATGCCAAATTCGCGGGCTATAACATCCTTGGTCTTTAACCCGTAGAATAAAAAGCCTCCGGCTACCGCCGCCGATATGATGCCCCAGTAAAACAAACTAATTTGCTTTACACGCCACCAGCTATCAATATTGCCATAATTACCAAAGATACTCAGCATCCACAGCGACAAAAACAGGTATAATAAGCCCGCAACATAAGTAAGCTCGTTAAAACGATAGAACCATTTTTGTCGCTTCAGTATATTACAAGCGAATACCAATAAAGCGCCAAACGCTACAAAGCGTAGCGGATAATTCATCCCTAAAAAGTAATCACTCCATTTAGTTTGGTAACCGGTTTCCGTACCGAACCAGCTGCCCAAAGATATCAGTGCGAATAGCCAGATCAAACGCGAATTCATACGCCATCCTAAAAAGCCGTACACGAAAATGGAGATCAGGAATAAAAGTGAATAATGACCAGAACCATTGTCAAAAGTTTTGCCCAAATAAGCTATACAGCTTGCAGTAAATAGTATGCCCGTGAAAACTACGGCTTCATTACTGAAAACTCTTTCAGGGCTGCGTTTCTCCAGCCTACGCCCCCAAATGAACAATAGTGCTGCCGCCACTCCCGACAGTATACTGATGATAATATCCGGCGTATAATACAGGTTTTTGAGCATGTTGATCACTGCATCGTTAACTATCAAGTAGCAGAACGATGCGCCGCCGCAAACCAAAGCTATCCAAAACGAATATTTAGCCAGCCGCATCCAGTCGAAACCTTTTACGTCGTAAGAGTGTCGTAGTTTTTCGGCTGTTTCGCCGTTTATGAGATTGTCCTTTTCCCAAACTCCGATGGCCCGGTTCAGAAATTCACTTTCCTGTTTATCGAGGTTAAGTTTGGGCATAGGCGTTAGTTAAGTTGTTAACCGTGTTGGATTAGGTTGATTGTGTTCAACCCAAATATACTATCCAAACTTATTAACAGCAAACTTAAGACGTTGTTCAGTTTGAGCGTTATTAGCTAAATCAATTACCTAACTCAATCAATGGTTCACTTAATTAACTCAATAATTTCAAAACATCTTCTTTATCCTTACCTAATTGCACTACCAATTCGTCGAGGCTGTTGAACTTGATATCGCCACGAACAAAATAGTAGAAATCCATGCGGATGGTTTGGTTATAGATATCCTGATCAAAGTCGAAGATATTTACCTCGATATTGCGTGTCATACCGTTGATGGTTGGGCGTTGACCGATGTAAGCCATTCCCTTATATATTTTATCTTCTATGCACACTTTAACAGCGAAAATGCCGTCGCCGGGTATCAGCTTATATTTTTCTTCAACCAATAAATTGGCGGTGGGGTAACCTAACTGGCGCCCTAATTGATCGCCTTTAATAACCTTACCGGTGATGTAAAACTCGTAACCCAAAAACTCATTAGCCAGTTCGATCTTTTCATTTAACAGGGCTTCGCGAATGCGGGTTGAGCTTACGGCAACATCGTTAATATCTTGCTCGGGGATCTCAAATACTTCGAAATCGTAGTCGGGCGCCAAACGCTGCAAATCAACAAGACCACCTTGTCTGTCTTTGCCAAAGCGGTGGTCGTAGCCAATTACAATTCGTTTGGTGCCTATCTGTTTCACCAGCACATCGCGAATATATTCTTCTGCAGTTTGGTTAGAGAAATCGCGGGAGAAAGGCGTAATGATCAGATGATCAACACCAAGTTCTTCCAACAAATCGGCCTTTTCACTTATGGTAGTAATCAGCTTCAGGTTCTGATCTTCGGGGTGGAGGATCATACGCGGATGTGGGAAGAAGGTTAAAATAACCGTTTCTCCGCCAGTTTCTCCGGCCAATTCTTTAATTCTGTTGATAATTTTACGGTGACCGAGATGTACGCCATCAAATGTCCCGATGGTTACCACTGCATTCTTTACCGGCTCAAACTCATCAATGTGATGATATACTTTCATAGATAGCAGCAAATATATTATTTAACAGCTTCCGGTTGAACTTTTAAACTGCGGATATTATTTACCAGCTCCATCACTTCAAATGCATCTTCTATCTTGAAGTTACCGCTACGTGTACGGCGAAGTTTCGACATGTAGGCCCCGTTATTAAGCGAGCGGCCGAAATCATATACCAGCGAGCGGATATATGTACCCTTACTGCATACCACCCTAAACTCAACTTCAGGTAAATTAATGGCAGTAATCTCAAATTCGGTAATGGTAACCGTGCGGGCTTTTAATTCCACATCTTCGCCTCTGCGCGCCTTTTCGTACAGGCGCTCGCCATCTACTTTAATGGCCGAATGAGCAGGTGGATATTGTTGTATTTCGCCGGTAAATTGCCTTGTGGCGTTATAAATATCTGTCTCAGTAATATGGCTGATGTCAAAAGTTTCGTCGACCTCAGTTTCCATATCATAAGATGGTGTGGTAGCACCCAGCACCAAAGTGCCCGTATATTCTTTCTCCTCTGCCTGAAAGGTGTCTATCTGCTTGGTCATTTTACCGGTACAAACAATAAGCAACCCGGTAGCCAACGGATCGAGTGTACCGGCGTGCCCCACCTTTAATTTAAGCGGCTTAAACGAGTTGCGGATCTTACCCACCACATCAAAACTGGTCCAGCTGTAGGGCTTATTAATAAGCAACAACTGTCCCTGGGCAAACTCTTCGAGGGTTATATTAAAATTCTCCAATCCTTGATTCTAAAAATGCAAAGGTAGTTATTAGAATCAAGAGTCGAGAATCAGGAATCGAGACTGGATTCTTATGCGCATCATTACTTCGTCGTCCCTTCGCAATGATGCGAACGCTATAAACAAAAAAAGAGGCACAAAATATTGTGCCTCTACGTATCATTTATCTAGGTTCTTGACTCCCGATTCTTGATTCTTTTAAATTAAATTACCTGCAAGCTATGGCCCGACAAATAAACGGCGATAATCAAACCACCTACAATAATGCGGTAGTAACCGAATAACTTAAACCCTCTTTTCTCCAGAAAGGTGATGAAAGTTTTGATAGCCAACATGGCTACAATAAATGCGATTACGTTACCGATTGCCAGTAACTTAACTTCTTCGCCGGTGAAAATGTGACCTTCTTTATGGAAATCCCATAGCTTTTTGGCTGTAGCAGCAAACATGGTGGGCACCGCTAAAAAGAAAGAAAACTCGGCAGCTGCAGTACGGCTTAGCTTTTGCGACATACCGCCAATGATACTTGCGGCCGAACGCGATACACCTGGTATCATGGCTAAACACTGAAACAGACCTATTTTGAATGCCGTAGGTTTGCTGATCTGTGCTTCTTCGGTAACGGTAGGATTATTAAACCATTTATCAACAAAAAGCAAAATAATACCACCTACAAAAAGAGTGATGCCTACGGTGAGTGCGCTCTCCAATAAAGTGTCGATCTTTTTGGCGAATAATAAGCCGAAAACGGCTGCCGGAATAAAGGCAACTATCAACTTGATATAGAAATCAATCGATTTAAAAAATCTTTTCCAATACAAAACCACTACCGATAAAATAGCACCTAATTGGATTGCTACGGTGAATAGTTTCACAAAATCATCAGAAGCAATACCCATTACGGATGAGGCAATGATCATGTGGCCGGTTGAGGATACCGGTAAAAATTCTGTCAATCCTTCAATAATTGCCAGAATAATAACATGTATTAAATTCATGCTTTAGTCGTGGGCTTTTTTAGGATGGCGTAAAAACCTAGTCCAAAACCCGCTAACACTACCAGTGGCGCAACAACAATTTTGGTAGAGCTATAAATGTCGGTAGTACCGCTCATCAGCACAAAACCAAGCGCTACAATAACTACGCTTGCTGCCAGCAGCATATAGTTGCTTTTTTCGAAAATGAAATGTACCGGCTGCATATTTTCAGCAGACTTTGTTGATGTGCCGGCTGTTTTAGCCGCACCTGTATACTTTTGTGCCATAACTTATCTGTATAGATCGTATATTTTTAAACGTAAAAATCTGTTAACTGCAAACGTAGTACTTAATCCGGCTATCAGTACGCCCAGGCCAATTACCCCTAAAAATACAATACCAAATTCGGTGTAATTTTGCAGGATAACCAGGTCGGGGATTTCGCGGATGGCTACATATAGTGTGCCCACCAAAATAATAATGGCTATTAATGCCCCCAATAAACCATGCCATATACCGTAAAGCAAAAATGGTTTACGGATGAAGCCCTTAGTAGCACCTACCAATTGCATTGATTTTATCAAGAAACGCTGCGAGTAAATTGCCAAACGAATAGTATTATTGATCAGCGCTACAGACAACACTACAAAGATACCCGCAAAAATGAGGATAACTAAAGTGATAGAAGCCAGGTTCTGGTTCATTTTATCAATAAGCGAAGCCTGATATTTCACTTCTTTCACCAGTGGATTTTTGAGCAATTGCGCTTTAAATTTCTCAATATCGGCATTGTTGGCGTACTCCGCTTTCAGGTAAACATCTATAGACTCTGACAGTGGATTAACCCCCAGGAATTTGATAAAGTCTTCGCCCAGATCTTTTTGCAATTTACGCGCTGCAAGCTCCTTACTTACGTATTGGGTTTGCTTTACAAAGGGATTGCTATCCAGTTGCTTTTGTAATTGCAGTACGTCGGTTTCGCGGGTAGTTTCGTCAACATACACGTTTACCACGATATTTTCTTTTACATAACGCGATAGGTTATTGGCATGAACAAGTATCAAACCCAGCAAGCCTACCATTAATAATACCATGGCTATACCAAATACAGTAGATATGTATATGGCTTTTGTTTTTTTTGCTGATGAGCTTGTTTCAAATTCTTCCATAAATGCGCTTTGTGGTGCAAAATTACAATTCCGGCTATAAAGGTAAAATTTTATAGCTATTTATTGCTTTCAACGGCAGTGAAGTAAATCTATTTAACACGATTTAACAAAATTTAACGCCTTGTTTATACCTGATGTTGCATAAACAAAACCTCCCGGATTGAGTTTAGGTATTATATAACATTTACCATCATGACAAAGCCAGCAAACGACCCGCATAAACCATCCCCATCGGATACACCGACCGATAGGCCTAATGATAACGGGCACAAAAGCGTTGTAGAGAAAGAGGATAAAGAATACCATGAAAAGAACGCCAACTTCGGCAACGTAGACAAGAAGCGCCGCAATGACGAAGCTCCTGTAAACCCCATAAAAAACCCACCTACCGAAGACGAGGGCATGAAAGAGGGGAAAGTGCAGCCATGAGTAGTGAAAGGTTGATTACGTGAGTAGTTGATTGGTTTGAAATAGTTTCAGAACTTGCCAATTATACAAGCGAAACCACTCACTTCATCAACCATTCACCAATCAACGTGAAATCCCTGCCGAATTAAACTGCAGATCGTAAAGTTTACGGTAATAGCCGCCGGGGATGCGAAGCAACTCCTGATGGGTTCCCATTTCTTTGATCTCACCATGATCGAGCACGATGATTTTGTCGGCACTTTGGATGGTAGACAAGCGGTGGGCGATTACAATAGCTGTACGGCCTTCCATTAGCTTATTAATGGCGTTTTGGATCAATAATTCAGTTTCTGTATCTACCGACGACGTTGCTTCATCCAAAACCAAAATAGCGGGATCATAAACCAGCGCCCGAATAAAAGAGATCAATTGGGCTTGTCCTGCCGATAGCGTTGCGCCGCGTTCCATTACGTTGTATTGGTATCCACCGGGTAAACGTTCTATAAATTCGTGCGCGCCTACGTCTTTGGCCGCTTTAATAATCTGATCTAAAGTAATTTTGGGATTATTGAGACTGATGTTGTTGGCTATGGTATCCGAAAACAAGAAAACATCCTGAATAACGGTCGCAATCTTTGAGCGCAAAAAGGTGGTATCATAATCGTGCAGATTTACGCCGTCTACCTTTACAACGCCCTTCCCTATTTCGTAAAAACGGTTAAGGATATTAATGGTAGACGATTTACCCGCGCCGGTGGCACCAACCAAGGCCAATGTTTCGCCCGGTTTCACATGGAAGCTAATGTCTTTAAGTACCCAGTTTTCATCGTTATAGGCAAACCAAACATCTTCAAATTTAATATCACCCACAATTTCGCCCGATTTAATATGGCCGGTATTTGCAGCAACTTCATCAGTATCCAACACCTTAAAAATACGATCGGCGCCAACCATACCCATTTGCAGGGTGTTAAATTTATCTGCTAGTTGACGGATAGGGCGAAAAAGCAAGTTCAATAAGGAGATAAACGCCACAATTAGCCCCGGCGTAACACCATTTTTGGCGGCAGAGAATGAGCGTAGCTCGCCATCGGACAATATTCGTTTACAACCATACCATACCAATAAGCCCAAACACATGGCAAACAAAATTTCTACCACAGGGAAAAAGATAGAATAGTACCAGTTAGAGCGGATATTAGCGTCGCGGTATTTTTTGTTTACGGCCACAAACTTGCGCATTTCCTGATCTTCGCGCGCGAAGTACTGGATGATGCTTACACCCGAAATATGCTCTTGCAAAAAGGTATTGAGTTGCGATACCTGCGTACGCACTTCCTGAAAAGAGGTTTTGATGGCTTCCTTAAAAATATATGTTGCCAGAAACAGGAATGGCATTGGGATAAGCGTAATCAGCGTAAGTTTCCAATCCTCTATGAGCATGTAAACTACAATGGCAACAACCAGTAATAAGTCGCCGGCTATAGAGATCAGCCCCTCGGAGAAGATATCGGCAATGGTTTCCAGATCCGAAACCGTGCGGGTAATGAGCATACCGATAGGCGTGCGGTCAAAATATTTTAAGCGCAGACTAATGATGTGATTAAACACATCCATCCTCAAATCTTTAATCACCGACTGGCCAAGCGCATTAGTCAGGTAAGTTTGATAGTACTGCGCAATAGTTTGTATAACCAACTGACCGATCATGAGCGATACCATAAAAACCAGCCCATTATAATCGCCCACAACAATATACTTATCCAGCGTACGCTGAATTAATATCGGTTGCACTAAGGCAATTACTGCTAAAAATATGGTTAGGAATGCAGCCAGTGCAAACGTTAGTCTGTATGGCTTTACATAGTGCATTACCCGCCCCATTAAGCGCCAGTCGATGGCATTTCCGGTTACGTTACTCATGTTTTCATTTCGGATTTCGGATTTTCAATTTCGAATTTATTTGGCTCCGGATTCAATATTTTCAAATCCGAAATCGAACATTCGAAATCCGAAATCATATATATGGATAAACTACTTCTGTTAAATATAGCCCACAGGCAGGTACTGATGTACCAGCATTGCTGCGATTTTTACTTTCTATTATTTGCCTGATTTGTTCAGGCTCAATTTCTTTTTTGCCTACCAGCATCAGTGTGCCCACAATAGCCCTTACCATGTTACGCAAAAAACGGTCGGCCGAGATATGGAACACCAGGCTGCCGTCGGCATTTTCAACCCATTCTGCACGGGTTACCTTACAATTATTGGTAAACACCTGTGTATTCGACTTACTGAAACAGCTAAAGTCGGTATATTCCATTATAATCCGCGCCCCCTCATTCATTAAAGCCACATCGGGCTTATCGCGCAATAGCCAGGAGTATTTGGTTTTAAATGGATCTTTTTGAAAATGTACATGGTATTCATACGATCGCCGCGTGGCATCGAAACGGGCGTGCGCGTCTTCTTTTACCGCGATGAACCTAATCGCTGCAATATCGTAAGGTAATAAGGCATTAAGACCTGCCAAGCTCCTGCCCCCCAATCCCCTAAAGGCAGAGTTTTGATTTGAAACTTCCTCTCCCCCTTTAAGGGGTTGGGGGGGAATATCAAAATGCGCGTAAAACTGTTTGGCATGCACCCCGGTATCTGTTCGGCCGCAGCCTAAGGTATCAATCGGCTGCCTCAGTAAGGTACTCAAAGCCTGGTTTAACTTTTCCTGTACACTTACCGCGTTGGGCTGTACTTGCCAGCCATGGTAATTGGTGCCATCATAAGCCAGTTCGAGAAAGTAACGTTGTTCGGTCACAAGCGCAAAGTTAATAAACCGTGGGCGATGCGTGCTTATGTTTTAGTGAAACAAATATTATCTTTGCTGCTCGCAACACAAACTATGATACAAAGAATACAATCCATATACCTGTTTATTGCCGGCCTTTTAATTTTCGCACTTTACCTTTTCCCGCTGGCGCATAATGTTTTTATTAACGGTTCGCCATCAACTATTAAGGTTACCGGTATTTACCAAATGGCAAGCAACGGCCAGGAAGTACACACCGAAGTGTTTGTTGCATTAACTGCAGTAACTGCCCTTATCGGATTAATTCCGTTGGTGATTATCTTCTTATACAAAAACCGTAAACAGCAAATCACCTTGTGCTACAGCGCTATATTGGTACTTATTGGCTATAGTTTCTGGATGGCACAAACCGTAAAATCTGTTACCGGCGGTGTTGTACTGGGTACCAATAATATGGGCATAGGCATCTTCTTAACCTGCATCAGTATTTTTATGCTGATACTGGCTGCTAAATCCATACAAAAAGACGAAAAGCTGGTGCGCTCGGCCGATAGGTTGCGCTAAGCTTTTTTATTGGAACCGCCCCTCTCCTTCTATTTTACGATAAGGCTTTTCAAAGAAATCGCCGATGGTTTTATTAAACTCATCTTTATAATATATAGGTGTGGAGTGTCCCGAATTGGGCAGTATCCACAGGTAAGATTGCGGAATGCTCTCTGCAATCAACATGGTATGTTTAGGCAATAACACATCGTGATCTCCTCCTATAACCAGCGTAGGGCATTGTATAGTATGTAGTTGCGCCGTAGTAATATGAGGCTCGTAAGATAGTAGATGCAATAGCTTATGCGCATTCCTTAACTTGTCCGACGGTGTTTTTACCTTCTTCAAACTATCATCAACTACCTGGTTTTCGTGCATAGCCATTTTATAGACAGCAGGATCAACCGCCGAGGTATCTGGCCATAAGTTAGCGCCGGTCACTGCGAGCTTCTTCACCTTATCAGGGTGCCGTATAGCCATCAGTAAACCATTGATACCGCCATCGCTCCACCCTATTACATAACACTGTTTCAGGTGCAGGCTATCCAACAGGGCATTCAGATCGTCGGTCATCATTTCATAGCTTAACGAATCGCGGGTATCAACAGATTTTCCCTGAGCACGGCTGTCGGCTAAAATCACTTTATATTTTTTAGCGAAATACGGAATCTGATACATAAAATTACTGATGGACCCGCCATTACCATGAATGATAAGCAGAGGCTCGCCCTTTCCATAAACCTCATAATACATTTTAAAGTTGCGGGTTGATAAATACTTACCAACTTTAGCATTTCTGCCATACATGGTAGTGTCAAACGGCGACTTAACCGCTTGTGCCGAAGCAGAGGAAAGTACTATGCCTAATAAGAGTAGGAGTAAAATAGGTTTCATGCGTAAAGTGTATGTTATTTAAAATTAAGTATTTACATGCAATATCAATTATCCGAGGTCATTAAAAATTCTTTTCTAAGTAAGACTTGCTTTCTATTTTATTTAAACGTACCTTTGCAGCCGATTTGGCGATGTTGTCAAATTCGTTATTTAAATTCATGAACAACCCATTTATTGAACTGGGAATCCGTCATGACATTGTTAATGCCATTAGCGAGTTAGGTTTTGAAAAACCAACTCCAATACAGGAAGCTTCTATACCTGTACTATTGTCTGGCAGCAACGATTTTGTCGGATTAGCCCAAACGGGAACCGGAAAAACGGCTGCATTCGGACTGCCTTTATTAGAATTAATCGATTTCGAAGAAAATCATCCTCAGGCATTAGTGCTTTGCCCTACACGCGAGTTGTGTTTGCAAATTACAAGTGACCTTTCAAAATTTGCCAAAAATATCCCCAACGCTAAAGTTGTGGCTGTTTATGGTGGTGCCAGTATTATGGACCAGCTGCGTAGTATTAAACGCGGTGTGCAAATTGTTGTAGCTACGCCTGGACGTATGCTGGATATTATTGGCCGCAAAGCGATTGATTTCTCTGATATACGTTATGTTGTATTAGATGAAGCAGACGAGATGCTTAACATGGGGTTCCAGGATGATATCGACGAGATATTATCTACTACTCCAGAAGAGAAAAAAACATGGCTATTCTCGGCCACTATGCCGTCGGAGGTTAGACGCATAGCTAAAAAGTACATGACCGACCCGCACGAACTTACTATGGGTAAGCAAAATACGGGTAATGCTAATATCGAGCACGAGTACTATGTAGTACGTGCCCGCGACAAATACGCTGCTTTTAAACGTATTGTTGATTTTAACCCTGACATCTTCGGTATTGTATTTTGCCGTACCAAAATAGAGACTCAGGAAATTGCTGAAGCGCTGATTAAAGATGGCTACAATGCTGATGCTTTACACGGCGATTTATCACAGCAACAACGTGATAAGGTAATGAAACGTTACCGCGAACGCAGCCTGCAATTGTTAATTGCTACAGACGTTGCCGCACGTGGTATCGACGTTAACGACGTAACACACGTTATTAACTACTCGTTACCAGATGAGATAGAAAACTACACCCACCGTAGCGGCCGTACCGCACGTGCCGGTAAAACAGGTGTATCTATCGCAATCATTAACTCAAAAGAGTTAGGTAAAATTCGCCAGATTGAAAGAGTTATCGGTAAACAGTTTATTAAAGCTGAAATACCTAACGGCTTCGACGTTTGCGAAAAACAATTATTCTCACTGATTCACAAAGTACATAATGTAACTGTGAATGAGGCCCAGATCGAACAATACATCCCTCGCATTATGGATGAGTTTGCAGATCTGACTAAAGAAGACCTGATCAAACGTTTTGCATCTTTAGAGTTTAACCGCTTTTTAGAATATTACAAAAACGCACCAGATTTGAACGCGCCAGAAGACGCCCGTTTCAGAGAAAGAGATGGCGCAAGCGGCGAACGTTTTAGCCGTGGCAATAATGGCGATTATACCAGATTGTTTATTAACCTGGGTTCTGTTGACGGTTTTGGCCGTGGCGAGCTTTTAGGATATATATGTAACAATACCGGTATTGTTGGCCGCACGGTTGGTAAAATTGATGTTAAGGGTGTTTACTCTTTCTTCGAAGTTGCCAATGCAGACAGTGAAACAGTTATGAACGCGTTTAAAACTATCGAATACAAAGGCCGTCAGGTTCGTATCGAAGTTTCGGGCGACGAGCGTAGCGAAGGTGGCCGTGGCCGTTCTGGTGGCGGTGGTTATAACCGTCGCGAAGGCGGAAGCGGTGGTGGCTTCAGAGGCAACCGTCGTGAAGGCGGAAACGGCGGTGGTTACCCACGTCGTGACGGTGGCGACAGAAACAACGGTGGCGGTTTCAGAGACTTCTCTGGCAAACGTCGCGAAGAACGTTCAGAACGCCGTAACCGTAGCTAATACGTTTACGTTCGAAATAAAATCTTAGTTTTAGTTTAGTTAGTTAGAAAGCCCTTCGGTAATAACCGAGGGGTTTTTCTTTTATCGGGAAAATTCCATTGAATATATAGTTATCTTTAAATAGAATCTTGCCACATTTCCCAATGAAACCTCACCCCTTAGTCATCTTTGTACTATTTTGGTTCTTTTCAAACTGTACCAACACATCTATAAAAGAACCACATATTGTTACGCAAGAGGTCGAGGAGAAACTTGAGCATTTTTTGGACAGTATTGGACACTTACCGACAAAACCACTCGCGGATGCCGCTTCCTTTGAAATAGATTCCATATTCAAAAATCCCCCCCATAATAACCTCCTGCTATCTTCTGTATTATTTGAGCAAATAAAGCAGGCAGCAAAATCTGGTACCATTGACGTACAAACAGCACAACAGCTAACTGACTTTACAATAGATACCAACTGCTACAACGATAAAACTATAAAAAAGATTAAAGCTACCTATTTCCGTTTTAGCGAAAAGAATTTTGATGAGTATGCTTTTTGCATCGGAAATCCTGAATGTAATGCCCGCTTAGCTTTTTTTAAAGGGAAAACTTTGATCGCTGTACATGATTATGTTAACAGAAACGGCTTGGATCTAAGACATTATACAGATGCTGATGGCAAAATGGTAATTTTTTATTCAGCTGAATTAGTTCGTGGTTCTGGTAATTGGTGGCACCAGCTCTTTTTCTATAAATATATGAATAATGAACTGAGACCAATTTTGAATGAAATAGAAGATGGCAACATGGCTAACGGCGGCTTGGGCGATCGGGTATTATCGTTAGACGCTACTATACAAACTACCAGCCCGCTAACTATCAAAATGGTTTTTAGTGATCAATTACCTGATACTACAAAAGTTGATTTTGGGCCATTGCTTATCAAAGATTCTACCACTATACAATATATATGGGACCAAAATACGCAGACACTTAAAGGCCAGTATCGATCATCTAAATTAAGCCAGGCTCAAAAGTTTTGTTATTACTCCTGCTGCCAGGATCTTTTGTTTATTAACACACATTATAAGCTATTAAAAAACACATTAATAGATAAAGAACGCAGAGAAACCACTCTTAAATATCTCAATTTGATCAAAAGCAGAACTGCGCACTGATATATTATGTTATCGGGAAAATTCAACACTCACAGAATCCGGATAAAGCAATTTAAGCTCATGATCGTCCAGGTGCTCTATCACATACTTGGTATACGGCTGATTACCTTTATAAGAGGTATAAATAGTATCGCCTTTTAAAATATAATCTTCTGAGGCTGACGAATCATTGTCGACAATAAACTCGTCATCGGTTACGGTTAAATGTGTGGTGCCATCTTTAGCTTGCCAGTTACCCTTCAGTTTGCTTTGGGGGTTACCCGAACAGGCAGCAGCAAACAGCACGGCAGCAAAAAAGAAATGAACAATAAGTAAGGCTAAGTTTTTCATAGGCAAAAAAGTAAAACAGGGCCTTAACAGACCCTGTTTCGTATTACATTTTCATATCGTGTTTGTCCATCAACTCCGATTTTTTCAAATACTGGTGATGGCCTTTCTTATCTACGTAATAGTAGTGAGAATATTTATCGATATAAATGGTTTGCCCGTTAGGGCCGCATTTACCTTTGTAAGTTTTATCAGTAATTTTCGATGCACCTTTTGAGGCTACTTCGGAAGTTTTGTGACCTACATCGGTAGCCGCATGACCAACATCTTTTTCTGCTTTCTTAACATCACTCTGTGCGTACGACTGCGCAGCGCAAAACATAACGCCGGCTAATAAAAGTGATTTAACTGTATTTTTCATAAGTGTCTGAATTTGTATTTCAGATACTAACTCAATTGTGAGGCCAAATACTGCATTTGTGGTGTAGGAGCCTTTTTCTTGTACAAAATAGCATATACAGCCTCGCAAATAGGCATATTAACCTTGTACTGTTTATTAACCTGGTGTAGGCAATTTACTGCATAATAACCTTCGGCTATCATATTCATCTCTAACTGGGCCGAAGTTACGGTGTAACCCTTCCCTATCATATTACCGAAGGTGCGGTTACGACTAAACTGCGAATAAGCCGTTACTAATAAATCGCCCAGATAGGCAGATTCCTTGATATCGCGATCAATGGGGTGTGCAGCATCTACAAAACGTTTAAGCTCACGGATGGCATTAGATATTAATACCGCTTGAAAGTTATCGCCATAACCAATCCCGTGGCAAATGCCGCTAGCAACCGCGTAGATATTTTTAAGCACTGCAGCCCATTCTGTTCCATAAATATCATCAGATACAATGGTTTGGATATAACGGGTATTAATAAGCCCGGCAAACCAATGCGCCAACTCCGGATCGCCGGAGGCAATGGTGAGGTAAGATAATTTTTCGAGTGCAACTTCTTCTGCGTGGCAGGGGCCGCTCAGCACCAGGAAGTGTTCGAAGGGGATGTTATAATGTTGGTTTAAAAATTCACCGATAATCTGGTTCTCATCCGGTACAATACCTTTAATGGCCGATACAATAAATTTACCTTTCAGATCCTCGGCTGTGATACCGGTTAACGCTTCTTTCAAAAAAGCAGCAGGTACGTTTAGCAATATAAACTGCGCCTGGCTGATAATATATTTAAGATCGGTTGATATATTCTCTTTCGGAAGTTTAATTTCAACCGAACTCAGGTAATTAGGGTTGTGTTTAAACTGGCGTATGTGTTCAACGGCGTCTGCATTGCGCATCCACCAAAAAATTTCCTTTTCGGTTGTGTTATCGGCGAGCATTTTAATATTTGCTGTAGCCCAGCTGCCTCCGCCAATAATTGCTACTTTGTTTTGGATGTCCATTAAAATAAAAAGTCCTGCAAGAACCAATTTGTTCTTGCAGGACAAAATAAAAGAATATTGTTCAGTTAATTGCTATTCATGGCAAACTAAGTTTGGGTTAGCGCATGTCAGGAGGTCTATAATAGCTATCCCGCTCATCTGATTTACCATGAACCCTTAGCGTTTGGCTTAAGCCAGGATAGTTTAATTGTAGTAAACCGCTCCTTACTGTTCCACCATCTTCGCTTCTCGTAACCGAATTTATCTTTAAAATAAATGATCCAACTTTCCCACCATACCACTTTGTATTGGCTTCGGTGCCTTTATAATACTCAACATAACCATCGTTTGTCGCTTTACGTTGAATACGTTTAAAAAATGCAAACCGACCCTTAGCAAACTCGATAAATGCAATGTGCGTCGCATCTATGATTAACTGGTGTCTATTTTCGGACAACGGCACCGTATTGTCAACAAAAAAACTGCACCCTCCGTCAATTTTTATCGGCGCTTCGTCGATAAATAACAATTTACCGGTTAAGGGTTGAGCTTTAGGTATAGTTAAACAATTTACGCTAATCAAGAAAGTTAACATAAATCTAATAAAATGCCAATTTACCATAGTGATTCTATTATTGCAATATCCATAAAACAATTTCCTTTACTTTTCCTGGGATATTAAAAGGCGTGTGATATATCCCGCCAACACAATATTGACCATCAAAAATACTTGCATGCCCAGTTGCATTGTAGCCGTTTGAACTTGGATCATTTGCTTGCATCAAAAACAAACCTTTATGACCTGCAAACGCCTTTTGATAGTTAATAAATACCCATAGTTCCTCCCTGACTCGTATTCATATCGATATCTGGCGTAGGAAAAACTTTCTTTAAATAATGAAATAGCTTTGCTGCAGATAGAAAATAATATTTTCCGTCCGCTCCTTGAAATGTATGATCTTGAATATGGGGTATTGCAATACCTGATTTATTTAAAGCAATCGATACTCTTAAGGCACAAGCATTTACATATCCGTTATTTATATAAAGCTGCTGAACTTCACCGCCAACTAAAGCCGCAACATCGGAACCCGGCATCTCTCCTCCATTACTCAAATATCACCTAATAATCCATCTACCTTCTTTGGGCCTCCATTACTCCCGGTAACAGATTGAGTAGCTTTTGTATCAGCAACGATCTTTTTAGTATCCAACCCCGCCAATTTAGTTCTTTTACCCTGGGCATACTTCATACCACGGATGTTTTTGTCCTGAAAAGAATAAGACATAATATTACCATTAAAATACTTCTCGCCGAGTGCTTTATCTTGCCAGTTGTACAAAAAGGCTTTCAACTGCGCCTGGTCTTTTGTAAAAAATAAAGCTACGTGGTCTTTATTCTTAAACGGAATTTTAATTACGTGGTGATTATCTATAAATCGTTGTTGAATATTAGATAATTGAAGATCCTTTTGGTCTTCCGCCGATATGTTTTGCTCCACCCAAGCAAGTACGTCTTTGCTATCGACACGCATTTCCGGCCGTAAACCATTAAAGTCAAAAGCTGTATTAGAGGACTTAGCAGTATTACTTGGTTGATTAAATTCTTTTCTACATGAAAGATAAGTAGAAGAGATTAAAGCGCTCATTAAAAGCACCACAAATTTAATTTGCCTGGCGGCATAATTTTTTTCATATAAATTTTGATAAGGTTTAGCTTTTATACTAAAAATATTTCACCAAAGTTTCACTTCATCGAAAACTTGAATAACAAAAAAGCCTGCATGTAGTACATGCAGGCTCCCTATTAAATATTAGGATGTCTTAATTCTTCGATTTATTATCTGCTGCAAACAACTTCGATTTATCAACCTTCTCTACCTCCATCTTGTCGTTCAATGTTTTGGAGATAGCAGAATACGGTGCAGAAACCACCTCGTCGCCAGCTTTAAGGCCGCTTAATATCTGTATGTTAGTATCGTCCTGTATGCCTGTGGTAACCAGCACTTGTGATACTTTGCCAGCATTGTAAACAAATACGTACTCTTTGGTTACAGTTCCTATTTTTTGCTTACTGCTATCATCATCACTACCGTCATCCTTCTTCTTGGTGGCATCTTTATCTTTCTTATCATCGCGAGTTGTAACTGCCTGAATCGGTACAGAAAGTGCATTAGTATGGTTGGTTTGAATATCAACCGTAGCAGTTAACCCCGGGCGGAATGGAGAGTGACCATTCACGCTTTTGTTGATCAGATCTTTGTACGAATCTGGATTTATACGCACTTTAACCGTAAAGTTAGTAACCTGATCTGCGTTGGTACCCACCACGTTTGCCGAACTACCAATCTCATAAACCACGCCGGTAAACAATTTGCCGTTAAAAGCATCAATCTCAATTTTCGAAGAATCACCTAAGCCAACACGGTTAATGTCGTTCTCGTTCACATCAACGTTAACGTCCATTTTACTCAGGTCAGATATAGTCATAATGTCGGTACCTGTCATTTGGGCTGTACCTACCACGCGTTCGCCTTTTTCTACAGATAGCTTCGATACCACGCCGTCAACCGGTGAGTAAATAGTTGTTTTAGCCAGGTTATCCTGCGCTTCTTTTACCGAAGCCTGTGATTGTGCCAAACCATATTGCGAGCCTACTACGCTTTGTTTTAAGCCTTCGATATTGGCTTTGGCGGCTGTATACTCGGCACGTGCGGCATCATATTCTGCAGCGGTAACTACTTTATCGTCGTAAAGCTGTTTGGTTCTTTTATACTTCGCTTCAGAGTTAGCGTAATTAGCTTGAGCCTGTGCCAGCATTTGGTTAGCATTACCTACACTGGCTTTTTGGCTATTGTAAGATGCTACAGCACGCTCATATCCCGATTTTAAGATATCCGGGCGAACGCGACATAATAACTGGCCTTTTTTAACGATATCCCCTTCTTTAATCGGCAATTCCACAATCTCGCCCGAAACCTCAGAGCTGATCTTTACCTCAACTTCGGGTTTAATTTTACCGCTTGCAGATACTACTTCGTTAATATCGCGAGTGGCGGCCTTTTCGGTGGCAACCTGAGTTTTTTGCGGCTTGCCAACAATACCCGTCGCTTTACCGATGATAAATAATACAATAAGTACTCCCAGAGCAATTAAAATGTATTTTGTAGTCTTTCCCATTATTAATTAAGGCTATTTATTTTTTAAAGAGTGATCGGATTTCCAAGATAATAATCAATTACCTTACTTCTGAATATTAGTTCGTAACGCGCCGCAATCATGTCAAACTGCGATTTGTTAAGGTTAGTTAACGATGTATTGTAGTCCAAAGAGTTTACTAAACCTACATTGTAACGCTGTTGAGTAACGTTATAAGCATCTTTATTTGCCTGGTAAGTTTGTAATGCCGATTGGTATTTCTTATCTGCCGCCTGTACATCTAATACAGCCTGGCTTATGGTTTTTGTAAGTGTATTCTTAGCCAGTTGCGTTGCAAGCTCTGCATTTTGATAACTTAACTTAGCCTTACGTACAGTAGTACGGCTCTGAAACCTGTTAAAGATCGGGATTTGCAGATTAAGCCCGACTGATCCGTTGTAGTGATCGCCAAATTGGCTTGCAAAAGGATATGAAGTTGCAATAATCGGCGATGTTATGGTCGTAAAAACCGGCGTATTTGTTCCCTGCACCACCCCTATTTGCTGAGTTATGCTTTGCCCGCCTATTACGTTCTGCGATATACTTGAATAGTTGGATCCGATACCACCAAATAATGAAATGGTTGGATAATAATTACCCTTAGCTACTTTAATCTGTTGCAGGTAAATACTTTGCTGGCTTTCGGCCAATTTGATATCCGGATTTATTTTAAGCGCAGTACCGATTACATAGTTAGCGTCATATGCAGATTTAACATCGGTTATTTTGCTGATATCAGGCCTATCGATTTCTATAGCTGTAGTTGGATCCATTTCCATATACTGCTTCAAAGTAAGTACAGCGAGGTCTAATTGGTTTTGAGCGGTTGTTATATTTAGTTCGGCAGTTGATACCTGTGCCTTAGCTTGCGATACATCAGCAAGGGTAGAGTTTCCTACTTTAAGGCTTTTATCTGCACGATCTGCAGTCAATTGAGCAATTGCTATTTGTTGCTTGGCTGCGGTTACCAGATCCTGGTTGTTTAACACAGATAAATAAGTTGTTATCACATTCAACACCAAATCGTTCTTTATTTTGGCGGTGTTGTTTTTATCAGCATCCAGTGTAAGTTTATTGGCAACTATCTGGTTATGCAATTGTCCACCCTGGAATAACGTAAGCGAAGCCTGCGCCTGCCCGTTTACATAGTAAAAAGTTTGATTAGAATATGCATAAGATGCCTGGTTAACACTACGACCAAAGTTATATGAGCCCTGTCCATTGGCACTTAAGCTGGGCAATAAATTATTCTTTGCCTGTTTATAATCTTCGGTAGCAAGTGCTTCGGTAAATTGCGATTGCTTGATTTGCAGGTTGCGGTCGAGCGCGTATTGAACTGCTTTCTCGAGCGTTATTTTCTCTTGTGCCTTTACAGCCGTGCTCGAAAGCAATAGCAGCACAAAAGCAGCTGGTTTTAAATTTTTTAAAGTAAACAGGTGTCTCATAATGTTGTATTTACAATTTTGCACAAGTGCTTACATTGTATCCCCGAATTTAATTTATTAAAGGTGGAACTAATTTAATTTAATTTGTAAATGTACCTGGTAAAAACACCCTGGCTGCTTAAGCAATTTTATTCCGACTTGCTGTGGAATGCTGATCGTGATAAGCGAATCATTTATTTGACGTTTGACGACGGTCCCATACCTGTTGTTACACCCTTTGTACTAAAAATTTTAAAACAGTACCAAGCCAAGGCCACCTTCTTTTGTATTGGCGATAATATACGCAAACATCCGGATGTATTTGAACAGGTAAAACAAGATGGGCACGCTATCGGCAATCACACTTTTCACCACCTTAAAGGATGGAAAACTGATGATAAAACCTATGTTAAAGATATGCAGGATTGCCAGGAGTTAACCCGATCTCAATTATTTCGACCACCTTACGGGCGTATTAAAAAATCGCAGACAAAAAGGCTTAAATCACTTTACCCCAATCTTAATATTATAATGTGGGACGTTTTAAGCGGCGATTTTGACATAAACCTATCTCCCGAAAATTGCCTGAAGAACGTAATTAAGCACACGGAGAGTGGCTCTATTGTGGTATTTCATGATAGTTTGAAAGCTTTTGACAGGTTGAAATATACATTGCCTAAAGCTTTAGAGCATTGGGCCAAGGAGGGGTATACGTTTAAATCACTATTTTAATGAAGAATATAGACATTGTAAAAAAAGGAGATTGGATTTTTACCTGCGTTATGACTCCTTTGCAGTTCAGTCATTTTGAGACACGTAATCCAAATGATTATGATCAGGAATACCTTAATTCCTTAGATAGCGAAGCATATAGCAACTTTCTAAATGACAGTTTTGAAACCACTGATGGTAGTAGTCATTCTTTCAAAAATTGTGGATGTAAGGTAATTAGCGAAGCTTATGCTAAATGGTTTATACAAAACAACATTCATCTTATGTTTGACAAATACGAAAATTACGACAATAAATGGGATCTATATACTTATGATGTAAGACAGGCTTCAATGGCTGCTGGGCTACCATTTGAAGGACTTTGATTATAGTCATACAATTTCTGCACTTTGGTTGCCTTTAACAGCCGGAGATAAATCTGATCCGGAACTACCTCAAAAAAACATATAATTAATTAAGTCTCTGTACTATATATTGTATATGGTTTTTGTAACTTTACTGATAGCCTCCTAAATGAAAACAATTAAAGTAGATATCTTGCAAGAAGAAGCCCTTAACTTATTAAGGGACCTGGAAGCCTTGAAGGTAATCCGCCTGCTCGATGTTGACCCGAAAGAAGAGGCATCTACTGAGATTAAATCGGCCAAAGGCAAAACTTTTGTCGCCCGATCACACGAAGAGATTGAACAGCGTTTGCGCGACCTGCGCAACGAATGGGATTCATTAGAGATCAGTTCATTTTCCTAAAACTTAATTAATTCCCTCTAAAGTAATTTTACTGCCATCGCAATGCCACAGGGTTACTGTTAACTGGCTTCCCCGCACATTATTAGGTATATTTGCAAATAACATTTAAATACTACTATGTCAATTAATTCAGAGGCAGAGCTTTTAGGCATGCAAAATATAAGCGAAGTTGTTGCTAAAGTACTTAAGGCTATGCGCGAGCATTGTAAGCCTGGTATGAGCGCCAAAGAGCTCGATGATTTTGGAGGTGCCATGATGGAAGAAATGGGCGCCAAATCGGCTCCTAAACTTACTTACGATTTCCCTGGCTATACTTGTATTTGCGTAAACAACGAAGTGGCCCATGGTATCCCTTCTGCAGATAAAATATTTCAGGAAGGCGACCTTATTAATATAGATGTATCCGCCGAACTTAACGGCTTCTGGGCCGACAACGGTGGCTCGTTTGTTTTAGGTGAAGACATAAACAATCATCAGCCACTGGTTGAGGCATCGCGCGAGATATTGCAAGCAGCGCTAAGCCAGATTAAAGGTGGTGTTAAAATATCCGACATCGGCTTACTGATAGAAAAGCAAGCGGCTAAACGCGGTTTTAAAGTAATCAAGAATCTGGCGGGCCACGGCGTAGGCCGCAGCCTTCACGAAGAACCACACGAAATATTAAACTATTGCGATCGGGACAATAAAACCCGTTTCCGCAAAAACTCGGTTGTTGCTATCGAAACCTTTATTGCCACTCACTCTACCTTCGCCAACGAAGGCGCAGACAAATGGACATTAACTGGCAACAAAGGGGGCTTTGTGGCACAGCATGAGCATACCATATTGGTTACCGATGGCGCGCCTGTGATACTGACCAAGAGCAACGGGATTTATTAAAGAAAGAGTCAAGAATCGAGAATCAGGAGTCGAGAATTTCTGTCCTGATTCTTGCTTGTTGGTTTCCAGTTCTGTCAGAACTCAGGATTATATTTTGTCTTGATTCCTGACTCTCGATTCTTGACTCCATTATTTAGAATTTATCCAAATAACATTTGCCTAAAGCTAGGTTACTATTTGGGTGTTAAATTTTGTACATTCGCCGCGTTAGGCCTGTTAAAGGGTTTACACATCGGATTTTACATTTCACTTAAAAAATCAAATACAAATGGCTTTTGATTTAGACATGATCAAAAAGGTTTACGATCGTTACAGCACGCGTATTGACGCTGCCCGTAAAGCGACCGGTAAATCATTGACCCTTACAGAGAAAATTTTATACGCTCACTTATCAGAAGGTGATGCTAAGGCTGCATTTGCACGTGGTGTTGACTACGTTGACTTTGCACCAGACCGTGTGGCTATGCAAGATGCTACTGCACAAATGGCCTTGTTGCAATTTATGCAAGCTGGCCGTCCGCAAGTGGCAGTACCTTCTACCGTACATTGCGATCACCTGATTCAGGCTAAAATTGGCGCAGATCAGGATCTTTCTACTGCAAAAGATATAAACAAAGAAGTTTACGATTTCTTATCGTCTGTTTCTGATAAATATGGTATCGGTTTCTGGAAACCAGGCGCTGGTATCATTCACCAGGTAGTGTTAGAGAACTACGCTTTCCCGGGTGGTATGATGATTGGTACCGACTCACACACACCTAACGCAGGTGGTTTGGGTATGGTTGCCATTGGTGTTGGTGGTGCTGATGCCTGCGACGTTATGGCCGGCTTACCTTGGGAGCTAAAATTCCCTAAACTTATTGGTGTACACTTAACAGGTAAACTTTCTGGCTGGACTTCTGCAAAAGACGTAATCCTTAAAGTTGCTGGTATCCTTACCGTAAAAGGTGGTACAGGTGCAATTGTTGAATACTTCGGCGAAGGTGCCCGTTCATTATCTGCAACTGGTAAAGGTACAATCTGTAACATGGGCGCCGAGATTGGTGCTACTACCTCTATCTTCGGTTACGACGAAAAAGCAGAAGATTACCTGCGTGGTACTAAACGTGGCGAAATTGCTGATGCAGCTAATGCTATTAAAGAACACTTAACAGGTGATGCCGATGTTTACGCTAATCCAGAGCAATACTTTGACCAGGTAATTGAAATTAACCTGAGCGAATTAGAGCCACACGTAAACGGTCCGTTCACTCCGGATTTGGCTTGGCCTATCTCTAAATTTGCTACCGCTGTTAAAGAAAACGGCTGGCCTGTAAAATTAGAAGTTGGCTTGATTGGTTCTTGTACCAACTCATCTTACGAGGATATTACCCGTGCAGCATCTATCGCTCAACAGGCTATCGATAAAAACTTAAAAGCTAAAGCAGAGTACACCGTAACCCCTGGTTCTGAATTGGTACGTTACACTGTAGAGCGCGACGGTTACTTAAATACTTTCGAGCAAATTGGTGGTGTTGTATTAGCCAATGCCTGCGGTCCATGTATCGGTCAGTGGTCACGTCATACTGATGATCCAACCCGCAAAAACTCCATCATCACTTCGTTTAACCGTAACTTCGCTAAACGCCAGGATGGTAACCCTAACACGCATGCTTTCGTAGCATCTCCGGAGATTGTTACTGTGTTTGCTATTGTGGGCGACTTAAGCTTTAACCCGTTGACTGACTCTGTTACCAACGAAGCTGGTGAGCAAGTAAAATTTGACGAACCGGTTGGTATTGAAATGCCGATTAAAGGTTATGCGGTTGAAGATGCAGGTTACCAGGCACCGGCAGAAGATGGCAGCGCTGTAGAAGTTAAGGTTGATCCAAAATCTTCTCGTTTACAATTGCTTGAGCCGTTTGCAGCATGGGAAGGTACAGACATTACCGGCTTAAAACTTTTGATTAAAGCTAAAGGTAAATGTACTACTGACCATATCTCTATGGCTGGCCCATGGTTGAAATTCCGTGGTCACTTAGATAACATTTCAAACAACATGTTGATCGGTGCGATCAACTACTTTAATAACAGCCCTGATTCGGTTAAAAACGAATTAACCGGCGAATACGGTCCGGTACCGGCTACCCAACGCGATTACAAAGCACACGGTATCGGTTCAATCGTAGTAGGCGACGAAAACTATGGCGAAGGTTCATCACGTGAGCACGCAGCTATGGAACCACGTCACTTAGGGGTTCGTGCTATCCTGGTAAAATCATTTGCCCGTATTCACGAAACCAACCTTAAAAAACAAGGTATGTTGGGTATCACCTTTGCAGATACTGCAGATTATGATAAAATCCTTGAGGACGATACAATCGATATCGTTGGCTTAACTGAATTTGCTCCGGGCAAACAGTTAACTGTAGTATTACATCACAAAGATGGCTCAACAGAATCATTCCCTGTTAACCATACTTACAACGCTCAGCAAATTGAGTGGTTTAAAGCCGGTGGTGCATTAAATATCATCCGCAAACAAATGCAATAATTAACTTAGGTTAGTGAATATGAAAAAGGGACGCAATGAGCGTCCCTTTTTTGGTTTAATAACTTCCCTCTCCGCCTCGTCATGCTGAACTTGTTTCAGCATCCCACAGGACAAGTTGGCGACTTTCATGATGCAGGCTTAACACGTGGGTTCCCGAAACAAGTTCGGGATGACGTGTTATGAATCAGCCCCCGGTTTCAAAGGTTTAAACATCTTTGGGAAACGCAACAAATTCCCCATTTCCACAGCTAATTCCCCAATTTTTAATTGGGGAATTATTCCATACTCCTAAAAAAAGCCTTAAAACTCACTTCAAGGCGCTTTTCACAGTTTTTCTCACATCGGTACACGTTTTGCCTTAACCTATACATCAATCGTTAATTAAAACTTTAAAACATAAAATCATGAACAACTCAATCATCATCGCAGGTATCATCGCTCAGGCAGCTCCTTTATTCTTAGTAGTAAAAACTATCGCTAACAAATTCAATAGCTAAGCATTAAACCTTTTCAATTTTCAACCACTCTATATATCATAAAACAACAGAAATCATGAATACTACAATCGTTATCGCCGGAATCATTGCTCAAGCAGCACCTTTAGTTTTAATTGCTAAAATCATTGCTTCAAGAGTTAATAACTAATCAGATCAACAAATTTTTCAACCTATAAAATCTAAAATCATGAACACCACAATCGTTATCGCCGGAATCATTGCTCAAGCAGCTCCCTTAGTTTTAATAGCTAAAATCATCGCTTCAAGAGTTAACAACTAATCAGATTATAATTCACAACTATAAACCTACAACCGTGACTAACCCAATCATCATCGCCAGCATAGCAGCTCCACTATACTTCGTTATAAAGAGCATTGCAGTAACTATCAACAATAAATAATATGAAACAAAAGCAGAGAATGGAGAATTGATAAGCTCCTCTACTCAGATCACTTATCAATTCTCTACTATATATTCCCTGCCGAATCAGGAAAGATCATCCTGAAACAATAACATCAACCCCGCGGCTAATTATTCAGCCAAACGCTCCTTCAAAAACTTCCCGGTATACGAATCCGGGTGATTCACTAAATCTTCGGGCAAATCTTCAAATTTCGTTCGCTAAATATTTAATACCTTGTATCAAATTCATGGTATATGTATTTTCTGAATAAATCTTTTCTATTTTTTGCCATTTCTCTCATATCTCTTTTCCCAAATAACATCAAGCCTGTATTTCTTAATGAGCCAACGAGTATAAAATATTCAAATGGTGAAATGAGTGTTAATCTGGAAACTATTGCCGCTAATAAAAACTTAGGAGCTTTAAAAGACAATCTAGTTCAAACCAAATTAATACCTTTTTATAAAGCGAATCAAATTCCAGACTTTATCAAAAGTTTCATAGAACAACTATCAGGTAGCAAGTTTACTATAGCCAATTCAGGAGAGGACTGGCAATGTTGCGACGCAGTTATTGACGAAAGCTTACCGGAAAGGCTATTAATTTATGGCGGTAAAAGCGACAAGTACTATTTGTTAACTTATCTTACAGGTGGTGTAGGTGAAGTAACACATATTTTAATTATTAAGTATAATCAAAAATTGATCACCAATTTTTATACATGTACAACACCTAAAAAACTCGACAATAAAAATTCGATATTAGAATATTTAACAACTATTGAAAAGAAAAGGAACGTGTTATATATTTCTAAAAACAAACTCTTTTTATAGTATCTGTTCTATTACTCAGCCAAACGCTCCTTCAAAAACTTCCCGGTATAAGAATCGGGATGATTCACTAAATCTTCGGGCAAACCTTCAAATACAAGTTTACCGCCCTTATCGCCACCCTCGGGGCCGATATCTATCACCCAGTCAGCGCTCTTAATCACGTCCATATTGTGCTCGATAACAATAATGGTATTACCCTGATCTAATAGTGCATCAAACGATTTCAACAGCTTTTTAATATCCGCAAAGTGCAGGCCTGTAGTAGGCTCATCAAATATAAATAGCGTTTTACTTGTGTTGTTTCCTTTAATAAGGAATGATGCCAGCTTGATACGCTGAGCTTCACCACCAGATAATGTATTCGACGATTGACCTAACTGTACATAACCCAAACCCACATCTACAAGCGGTTTTAGCTTACTGATAATCTTGGCTTCTTTTTTAAAGAACTCCAGAGCATTATCAATGGTCATCTCCAATACTTCGGATACGTTTTTATCCTGGTACGTTATATCGAGTACATTTTGCTTAAAGCGCTTGCCGTTACAGTTTTCGCAAGGTAGATAGATATCAGCCATGAACTGCATTTCTATCTTTACCTCGCCCTCGCCCTGGCAAACATCACAACGGCCTCCCTCTACGTTAAAGGAGAACGCCGAAGGCTTTAGTCCAGCGGCTTTAGCGGCAGGTTGCGAAGCGTAAAGATTTCGGATCTCGTCCCATGCCTTAACATAAGTAACCGGGTTCGAGCGCGATGAACGGCCGATCGGATTTTGATCTACCAATTCTACTTGTTCTATCTGGGCGTAATCGCCCTCGATGGTATCGTAAGAACCCGTTTGCTCTCCGTTATAATTACCCAAAGCCTTCTGTAAAGCAGGAGCTAATATGCGTTTAACCAAACTGGTTTTACCCGAGCCTGATACACCAGTTACCACCGTTAATACACCCAACGGGAACTTGGCCGTAATATTCTGCAGGTTATTTTCCCTTGCGCCTTTAATTACAATCGAGTTGCTCCATTTGCGGCGATGCGCCGGTATGGCAATTTCTTCTTTACGGCTTAGATAACGGCCAGTTAAACTATCTTCGTCGGCAATGATCTCGTCATACGTTCCGGCAAAGATCATTTCGCCACCATGGGTACCAGCCTCGGGGCCAATATCAATCAGATAATCGGCGGCCTGCATAATCTCTTCCTCGTGTTCTACCACTAAAACAGTGTTTCCGGCATCGCGCAACATTTTTAACACCGAAATTAATCGTTGCGTATCACGCGGGTGCAAACCGATGCTAGGCTCGTCTAATACGTATACCGACCCTACCAAACTACTACCTAAAGAAGTAGCCAGGTTTATACGCTGCGACTCGCCGCCTGATAAAGTATTCGACAAACGGTTAAGCGTTAAATAGCTTAAGCCTACATCATTTAAAAACGTTATGCGATTAGTGATTTCCGTTAACAAACGACGGGCTATCTTTTCATCGTGCGCATTTAGTTCCAGTCCCTTAAAAAACTCGAGGGCCTTATCTAAGGGCATCAACACAATATCTGTGATCGACTTTCCTGCTATCTTCACATATGATGCATCCTGACGCAGGCGGCTGCCCTTACACTCCGGACAAGTAGTTTTACCACGATAGCGCGACAAGATAACCCTGTATTGAATTTTATAAGTTTGCTCTTCCAGCTCCTTAAAAAACTGATCTAAACCACGGAAGTATTGATTACCCTTCCATAGAACAGCTTTCTGCTCATCTGTTAATTGGTTATATGGGCGATGGATCGGAAAATCAAACTTAAGAGCATGCTTCACCAAGGCATCGTTCCATTCGCGCATTTTTTCGCTACGCCATGGGGCAATTGCACCTTCGTAAATGGTTTTGCTTTTATCCGGCACTACCAGGTCTTCATCAATGCCGATAATCTTACCATAGCCTTCGCAGCGCTTGCATGCCCCATAAGGATTATTGAAGCTGAAGAAGTTTGGTGATGGTTCTTCGAAACGCATGCCGTCCAATTCGAAGCGATCGCAAAAGAATGCTTCAGTTTCGTGCTCTGTATCCGGGTGCGGATAACGAACGTAGCAATCTCCACGGCCTTCAAAAAAAGCTGTTTGCACCGAGTCACCCATCCGGCTCAGGGTTTCATCATCGGTATTTACAGAAAGGCGGTCGACTACAATTTTAACCTGGTTTTCGCCAAGTGAATCATTTACAACAGACTCATCCTCCAAAACACTTTCTATACGGTTCAGCTGCCCGTTATACTCAATACGTACAAAACCCTTTTGCATCAGCACAGCCAGCTCTTCTTTTAACGAGCGGTTGTTGTGCGGATGCAGGGGACATAATATAGTAACCTGTGTTTCGGCAGGCAAGCTTGTTAAAAAGTTAATTACATCTGTAGTGCTATCTTTCTTTACACGCTTGCCCGAGATTGGCGAAAGCGTATGCCCAATGCGCGAGAAGAGCAGCTTCAGGTAATCATAGATCTCGGTAGACGTGCCCACAGTTGAACGCGGGTTAGAAGTAATTACTTTTTGTTCTATAGCAATAGCCGGAGCAATACCACGAATGTAATCTACATCGGGTTTATTCATGCGGCCTAAAAACTGGCGTGCGTAGCTGGAAAGACTTTCTACATACCGGCGCTGCCCCTCGGCATATAGGGTATCAAAAGCTAAAGACGATTTGCCAGACCCCGACATGCCGGTAATAACCACCAGCTTATTTTTAGGTATGGCAACGTCGATATTTTTGAGGTTATGAACCCTCGCGCCTTTTATAATAATATGTTGTTGTGGATCTGCTTCTGCTGCTTTACTCATCGGTGTGGATATCCTGTCTTTTAAGAGGTTGCAAAAATCCTAAAAGATTTAGCATATTCCAAATAGACACATAAAAAACTACATATAACACAGAAACCCGGTATAACAGTTTTTCAAATTAATTTGTTTTTTAACGAATTAATTGTTTTATTTGGTATAACAAATCTAAAAGAAAGAGGAACCCCTATAGATTAGAACTTTACTTAAACAAGTATTTTTATAATTAATTACGTTTAAAGTAGTAGTTCTATGGATTTTCAATTGAAAAGTGATCAGGAATTAATCCATCTTTATGTTGCTGGCGATGAGGGGGGCTTAGTGGAATTGATTCGCCGATACCAATCTAAAATATACACTTCTATATATTTACTGGTAAAAGACCAATATCTGGCCGAAGATATCTTTCAGGATACCTTTATAAAAGTTATTAATACCCTCAAAGCAGGCAAGTACAATGAAGAAGGTAAGTTTTTACCATGGGTTACCCGTATTGGCCATAACCTGGTAATAGACCATTTCCGTCGCGAAAAACGCACCCCGTTAGTTAGTAATGGCGAAGACTTTGATATTTTTGAAGTATTAGGCCATTATGACGAAAGCACAGAGGACAAAATGGTGCGTGAGCAAACCCATAAAGATCTTAAAACACTGATCCACTTGTTGCCTGCTGAGCAAAAAGAGGTATTAATTATGCGCCACTACGGCGACTTAAGCTTTAAAGAAATTGCCGATATAACCGAAGTAAGCATAAATACAGCCCTTGGCCGTATGCGTTACGCCCTAAACAACCTGCGTAAAATGATGCAGACTAAAGAGTTAAGTTTAAAAAACTAATTAATTTTTTAATTAATTAAAATAATCCATTTAAGCTTGCGTTTGTTATCTTATACAAACTTTACAAGCTTATGGGTGAAATTTTTACAACTACTTTTTTAAATGTAATCAATAACCAGGACGCTATGGATAAGTCAACAGTTATAGAGAACATGGATGGTGATGAAATGTTGTTTTATCACGCCATACGTACAGATTTGGATAAACTTCAATTGAAACCAAATCTGCAAACAATACATAACATCTTGAATTACTCAAAGCAAGTGCGTTAGATGATCTTTAACAAGAGCCCTGATTTTCATCGGGGCTCTTGTTATATTTGTGCAATGCTTAAACAAGAACGTTACCGTCTCTTTGTAGATTATTTTTCGAAGAACCAGCCCAACGCAGTTACCGAACTGCATTATTCAAACCCGTTCGAGCTGCTGATAGCGGTTATACTTTCGGCGCAATGCACAGATAAGCGTATTAACCAAGTTACCCCTGCCCTTTTTGAACGCTACCCCACGCCGCAATCATTGGCGGAATCCACCGTGGAAGAAGTTTTCTCCTACATTCGCAGCGTAAGCTATCCTAACAACAAAGCCAAACACCTTGTAGGTATGGGCCAAATGCTGGTTGAGAAATTTAACAGCGAAGTGCCCGACAATATGGCCGACCTGCAGAAGCTTCCCGGTGTGGGCCGCAAAACAGCAAACGTTATTGTATCTGTAATTTTTGATGTTCCGGCCATTGCGGTAGACACCCACGTGTTCCGCGTATCCAACCGGATTGGTTTAACTACTAATGCGCGCACGCCGCTTGCTGTAGAAAAACAGTTGATTGAGCACTTACCCAAATCAACCCTGAGCATAGCTCATCACTGGTTAATATTACATGGCCGCTATATATGCATAGCCCGCAAACCAAAATGTGAGATCTGCCCGCTTACCTACTTTTGTAAATATTATGAAAAGAATAATACAGAAAGTGCCTTGTTGAAAGCCGAAGCCGCCAAACAAAAGAAACTGGTAGCCGCCAAAAAGAAAAAGCAAAATGCGGCTACACATAAGGCATTGAAGAAGATTAGTGTGGATAAGAATAGCTAGTTCAACAGCTTAAAATCTTTGCCATCATATCTGCCAATGCCATCATTTTGAGTAAGCAGATATAAATTTCCTTCATCGTCAAACTGCATCTTCAATACATTCATGGGGGAGCCAACTGCGTCAGGTTGTCCATTTCTCCAGTGTAACGCAGGTGAAGCGATTTTGGTCCAATTTGCTATTTGCGAAAGGTCGCCATTAATTTTTCCTCTATATAAACCCGTTTGGCTATAAAAGTAAAAACAACTATCTAAATTATTATATGTAGCTGGACCAATGTACTCGCCAGGCTGCCTCTTTTGTAATATTTTTCCTTTTTCACTATATGTTTTCCAAGTCGACTCACTATTAAAGACATTGATAAACCTTCCGTTTGCAATCTTCACTATACAGCCAAATGTTAGCATGTGTTCCAAGCCACACGATAAATAGATAGAGTTTCCATCGCTAAATATTGACTTTACAGGTTCCAAATCAATCTTAAACCCATTCAAGACAGGCTTAATAAACTTATTTGTTTTAGTATCAAAAACAAATAGGTTTCCTCCCCATTCACCATGTCCAAAACCTATCCAAAGTTTATCATCCTTATCCATAAATATAGCAGACGGTTTACCCCAGCCGCCTATTTGCTTATTCAATCTTAAACTGATATCGGGCTTGTAAGTCTTTTTGCTCGACAAATCTTCAATGCCATTGATTGTTAAGGCAAACCCTTTATCACTACTATTATAAATAACATTCCAAATATCAGATCTTGCTTTGTTAATCGCAGTGAATTGTCGCGTTTCAGGGTCGAATCTTTCTATTTTCCTACCTGTTGTAGCAACAAATATGTCGTGGCTTTTCGTTAATGTTATAGCATTTACAATTGCACTATTATTAATATCTGAGTCAATTGATTTTCCGCTTTTAATATAAAACATGTTTATTTTGCCACTATCTGTAAGCAACACAATAAGACTATCCTTTATTACAAAATCTATATAATTTGATTTTTTAACCGGTTTCGCTCTACAGTTTGAAAGAAATAAGCTGCATCCGAACATGCAAAAGAATAATATCCGTCTAAGCATAAGGTTTAAATCTTACACTAATATAGTGATAAGAAATACTGTGGATAAAGATATTTGATTCTACCTTATAGGTTAGGTAAGTTTACCAAATATTTAAGAGAGTTATCAGTCAGTTCGCGTTAGGAATAGTAGTGAAAAGCCCGGAATGAAGCGCAGCGGAATGAGGACTTGTAACGGATAGCCCGGCCGGAGGCAACACCCACAACAAATATCGCATATATTCTAATAGCAGAAGATTCTTCACTATCGCTCTGAATGACAAAAAAGCAAACCAATTCGCCTAAAAAAATAATTACTAATTTTTTTAGCATTTAATAAAAATAATATTACATTTGTTCAAGAAACAACGAAAATGAGCAACCCGGATAAATTGAAAGCATTGCAACTTACGTTAGATAAGTTGGAAAAGTCGTATGGCAAAGGAACCATTATGAAATTGGGCGAAAATACCATAGAACCTATGGAGGCCATTTCAACCGGTTCAATTAGTTTAGATATTGCACTCGGCATAGGCGGTTTGCCTAAAGGCCGTATCATTGAAATATACGGACCAGAGTCATCTGGTAAAACAACCCTAGCTATTCATGCTATTGCAGAATGCCAGAAAAAAGGTGGCATCGCAGCATTTATTGATGCGGAGCACGCTTTCGATCGTTTTTACGCTAAGAAATTAGGTGTAGACGTAGAGAACCTTTTGATCTCTCAGCCAGATAACGGTGAGCAAGCATTGGAGATTGCTGACAACCTGATCCGCTCTGGTGCTATCGACATTATCGTAATTGACTCTGTGGCTGCCTTGGTTCCTAAAAGTGAAATTGAAGGCGAAATGGGTGATTCTAAAATGGGTTTACATGCCCGTTTAATGTCGCAAGCCTTACGTAAGCTAACCGGTACCATCAGCAAAACCGGATGTTGCTGTATTTTCATTAACCAGTTGCGCGATAAGATTGGTGTAATGTTCGGTAACCCGGAAACCACTACCGGTGGTAATGCCCTTAAGTTCTACGCTTCGGTACGTTTGGATGTACGCCGTATATCACAAATTAAGGATACCGACGAGGTTTCTGGTAACCGCGTAAAAGTGAAGATCGTTAAAAATAAAATCGCCCCCCCTTTCCGTATTGCCGAGTTCGACATTATGTTTGGCGAAGGTATTTCTAAAGCAGGTGAGATCATCGACTTGGGTGTTGATTACAACATCATTAAAAAAGCAGGTTCATGGTTTAGCTACGGCGATACCCGCTTAGGCCAGGGCCGCGACGCGGTTAAACAATTAATATTGGATAACCCGGAATTAGCCGAAGAACTGGAAGAAAAAATCAAAGGTTCGCTTACTGCTGATAAATTGGAAGAAGCATAGTAGCTTATCATACACGAGACACAAAATATCGTGCCTGATAGTAAAAAAAGAAGGCCTTCAAAATTTGAAGGCCTTCTTTTTTTTATATGCACTCTATCTATAATGCCCGGGAACCCAATGCCTGCCACCATAAGGCCCATAGTTATAATGGCCTTCAACATACCCACCTCTACGCTCTTGCACAACACACGAACTTAAACTTGCTACGGCAATCAACAGCACCAGAAAATATTTTATCGTTTTCATAGATGTTTTCATTTTTAGTTATGACTTACTTAAAATTGGAAGGTTTAATATTAGGTATCGAGCATCGGGGCGGCAGTTACCGCGGTCCTGACAAACAAGTTTGGCAGGACGGGTGAAGAAGTCGACCTCTCAACTTAATAAACCCCCATCAATAATTCAACTCTCCCCTGACAAACAAATCATACCTGTATTGTTACTTCGTTAGTACATAATCAAAATGAAAAACAATGAGTAAAGTATGGTTTATAACAGGTTGCTCTACCGGTTTCGGCCGAGACCTGGCCAAAGAAGTGCTGGCAAACGGCTACCGCGCAGCAGTTGCTTCGCGTAATACAGACGATGTTAAAGATATAGTAGAGGCGTACCCGGAAACAGCTATCCCTGTAAAATTAGATGTTACTAAATCCGACGAAATTGCAGCGGCAGTAGAGCAAATCAAACAAAAGTTCGGTACTATTGACGTGCTGGTTAACAATGCGGGCATAGGTTACTTCGGCGCTATTGAAGAGAGCGAAGAAGAAGAAATCCGTCGTATGTTCGAGATTAACTTTTTCGGCTTGGCTAATGTTACCAAGGCTGTGTTGCCTATTATGCGTAAACAGCGCAGCGGGCACATCTTAAACATCGCTTCGATAGGTGGCCTGGTCGGGTTCCCTGCTGTAGGTTTCTACAATGCCACCAAATTTGCTGTTGATGGTTTTTCCGAATCTTTGGCAAAAGAAACTGCACCACTGGGCATTAAAGTAACCGTAATTGCCCCAAGTGGCTTCCGCACAGACTGGGCAGGCCGATCTGCAAACAACAGCAAAATTGTGATTGACGACTACAAGGAAACTGCGGGCACAAATAAAAATAACATCCGTGGGTACAGTGGCAAACAACCCGGCGACCCGCTGCGTGCAGCTAAGGCGATGATAGCCGTTGTGGAATCAGAAAATCCGCCACTAAGATTATTATTAGGCGAAGCTGCCTTAAAAGGCGCCCGCAACAAACTGGAATTGTTGAAGAAAGATTTTGATACCTGGGCCGAAACCAGCATAGGTGCCGATTTCCCTAAAGACGAGCAATAATGAGTAAAATAAAAAGGAGTAAGTTTTGCTTACACCTTTTTATTTTGACACAAATACTTTGTTCAGAAATACAGTTACATAGTTTACTGTGGGTGTAAACCAAGGCTCGAAAAGGCAAAAAGTATGCGGCGTATCCGGAAAAGTATGAACCTCGTTATAAATACCGAACTTATTTAGTTCGGCCACGAAATCATTACGGCCCGCATGCATGCGGTCGACCGAACTGTTAACAAATAAAGTTGGTGGAGTATGAGACCCAACATAACTCAGCGCCGATGCCATCTCATATAAATTAGGCTCATCTTTTTTATTATAGCCAAACCAATTGGTAGCTGCAGAAATTGTTTTGCTATCATCACCCTCGCCCGACTCCGGATGAATAAAGGCCAATATACCATCTATATCTACAATAGCTTGCACGGCATATTTGTTGAAGTCTTTATCGCCATTTGTAAATATGCTGTTATTGGCAGTAGTCCCCAGTAATGCAGCAAGTTGTCCACCTGCCGAGAATCCAAGGACAGCTATTTTATTGGTATCGATGTTAAACCGATTTGCATTTGTACGTACCCAGCTAATAGCACTTTTTAAATCCTGAACCGCGGCAGGAAATAGTGCTTCTGTTGATAAACGATACGCTGGTGTAAAACAAACAAATCCATTTTCGGCCAAACGTTCGGCTAATGGGTAATGCTGCGTACGGTTGCCCGAGCGCCAACCACCGCCATGGATAATTATAATGGCAGGCAGTTTCTTCTTTGAATGTTTCTTGGGATAAAAAGCATCGATGGGCAAGGGTTGCTTATCTAGATTCGGATAGCTTAAGTTTCTCTCCACCTTAACCGGGGGCGGTAAACTATCCTTTACCAATATAATATCCGAATACTTCTTTTTAGCGCTTTTATAGGCGCTGTAGTTGGTAAAAGAAGTATCAGGCTGGTTTATAAGTCCTTCAATTCGTTGGGCATAGGTTTGCCCAACCAGCAGAATCAACAATAAAATGATGATTGGGCAACGCATCGATTGAATAATTATTTGCCTCCGGTCCTAACGTACATGTACACTACAGCCACAACAATGGTAATAATTACCACCACAAGGCCGGTTACACCTTTTTTCTTATCCTGACGCATCAGCCATATTAAAAAAGCAAAAAGAGGTATTGCAAAAACTACCCAGAATATTAATGAAGGTCCGCTCATTGTTTAGTTATTATGTTGCTCTGTCGATTGGGTTGATAAATTTTCTTACTTTCCCATCAAAAGATTTGCAATATTACTAATTCCAACTCAATCAACTTAATAAACCTAATTAACAAATAACCAATTTTAAAATGGCATTCTTGCTAATGGCGCTACCTGTTGGCCGACAAACTCGCCCTGCAAAAATTTATAATGCCCAGCAATGGCAATCATGGCGGCATTATCTGTACAGTACTCAAACGCGGGGATAAAGCTTCTCCAACCGTGCTTATCGGCAAGTTCTTTTATTCCTAAGCGTAAGCCCGTATTGGCGGATACGCCACCTGCCAGTGCAATATCTTTTACACCGTAGGCCATAGCAGCTTTTTCGAGCTTGTTTAATAAGATAGTTACTATTCGTTTTTCAACCGAAGCGCAAATGTCAGGCATATTTTCCTGTACAAAGTTGGGGTTCTTGGCTTCATTATCACGGATGAAATATAAGATCGATGTCTTCAACCCGCTAAAGCTAAAATTGAATCCAGGAATCTGCGGTTCCGGGAATTTAAAAGCATCCGGATTACCCAAACGTGCATATTTATCTATCAGTGGGCCACCGGGATAAGGCAAGCCGAGCACTTTGCTGGTTTTATCCAACGCTTCACCGGCAGCATCATCCTGGGTATGGCCAACAATTTCCATATCAAAATAATCCTTCACCAATACAATTTGCGTATGTCCACCAGAAACGGTCAAACATAAAAAGGGAAATTGAGGTTTATTATCACCGATGAAATGCGCCAAAATATGGGCCTGCATATGGTTAATATCAATAAGCGGTATATCCTGTGCGAGGGCAAATGCCTTTGCAAAAGATACGCCAACTAAAAGCGAACCTAAAAGACCAGGTCCGCGCGTAAAAGCTACTGCATCAATATCATTTTTGCTTACTTTTGCCTTTAGTATAGCTTGTTGTACAGCCGGAATTATATTTTGCTGGTGAACACGCGAAGCTAGTTCGGGCACAACGCCCCCATAAGCCTCGTGTATAGTTTGATTGGCAATAATATTGCTCAGCATTACACCGTCTGCGCATATAGCGGCAGAGGTTTCATCGCAAGAAGATTCGATTCCTAATATTACAGGCACAGCAGTGTTTTAAAAAGGCAAAGTTATTAAAAAAGTACTCAAAATAGCGATATGCATAGTGCTGATCATCTTCCTGATGTTAAGCATATTGTTACTCATATCTCAATACAAGCCGGTGCAAACCTGGGCTGCACGCAAGGCTACCGCTTACTTATCTAAGGAGCTGAACACTAAGGTAGACATTAAGAGCTTATACATTAAGCCCTTCTCCTCTATTGTACTCGAAGACCTGTATGTTTTAGACAAACAACATGACACTTTATTGCGCACACCGCGCTTAACGATAGATCTGGAGAAGTTTTCGATATTTAACAGCATTCCGGCGCGGACCATTAATTTCGATTCTATAGCGCTAGATCGTGGCTCTTTTTATCTGAAAAAGTATAAGGACAGCACCACAAACCTGAAGTTTATTATCGATTATTTTAATTCAGGTCCGCCGGACACAACCAAAAAAGTAAGCAAACCGTGGACGCTTAATTTCGGTCAAATAGCCTTAAATGATCTGCGGTTCCGTTATAAAAATTACCTCGACACGACAAAAACCAAAGCTCAGGTTAACTTTGAAGATGTTGATGTAAGCAATTTCAGCGTTAATATCCGCAACATGGATCTTAAGAACCATCTATTTAAGGCAAGGCTCCAAAAACTAACCTTAAAAGAAAAAAGTGGTTTTTATGTGAAAGAGCTGAGCGGTAATGCCACCATTGATACCAATCAAATCCTGATACAAAACCTGTACATCGTTACCCCACACTCCCGGCTTCGCGACTATTTCAGAATGAGGTTTAAGTCTTTTGATGACTTCGACAATTTTGAAAATAAGGTTTACATGGATGGCGACTTTAAGAATTCGTTTATCTCATCAAAAGACGTAGCTTATTTCACAAGCACACTTGATAAAACCCAATTTGATTTAGGCTTAGACGGACGTATTAAAGGCAAGGTAAATTACTTGTCGGCAAAAAATCTAACGGTTACTGGCGGCCAGGCTACCTACCTCAAAGGTGATTTTAGCTTGAGGGGTTTACCCGAATGGGAGACCACCCAACTAAATCTAAAGTTCGACCAGTTAGCAACCAACAAAAAGGATCTTGATTTCCTGTTGCGTCGCTTTGCGGGCGATCCTAAACTAAGCCTGCCCGATTTCCTTACAAAGTTCGGCAATATCAACTTTACTGGTACACTAAATGGCTTGCAGGACAACTTTGTTACCAAAGGCACTTTTAAAACCAAGCTCGGCCGTTTTGATCCGGATCTGCGGCTTACCTTCAAAAAGTTACCGGGCTATGTAGGCAAGATAAACTTGTACGATTTCGACCTGGGAAGTATGCTGGATAACGCATCGCTTGGCCGAACATCTTTAGCAGCCAATGTTGATGGTAGCGGCGATGAGCTGAAGAACCTCAAAATTAAAACCGATGCACGCATTAGCTATATCGATTTTAACAAATACCGCTACAGCAACTTAACAGTTAATGGCTCTTATATTAATGATCTCATCAACGGAAAAGTTAATATTAACGATCGCAACGTTAAGCTTAATTTAAACGGCAGTGTAGATTTTAAACCCACGTTACCGGTTTATCAGTTTGATGCACAGATAGCTAATGCAAAGCTACACTCGCTAAAACTATTGAGCGATACCATTACGCTAAGCACCTCCTTAAAAACGCACTTTAAGGGTAATGATCTTAAAAACCTCGAGGGCTCAATTGTGCTTTCTCCTATCCGTGTTGTAGATCCGAGACATGATTATCTGCTCGATTCGCTTAATTTAACCTCGACGGGAATTGGTAAATCGAGGGTAATTGCATTGCGATCAGATCTGGTTGAAGGAACACTTAAAGGATCATCCGATTTAGCTACGCTTCCCTCTTATTTCAAAACTATAGTTAAGCAATATATACCTTCGCTAAAAACGAGCATCGTAAAACCAGGACCGCAGGATTTTGAGTTTAACTTGCAAATTAAAAATATAGACCCGCTTACGGCTATGTTTTTACCCGACCTAAAAATTCCGGACCAGGCTACTTTTAACGGCAAGTTTAACTCCGAAACCCACACGGCAACGCTGAACGGATATATTAAAACTTTTAAATATGGCAGCACCGTTTTCCACGATTTTATTATCGATGAAAACACTACCGATCAGTTTCTGGGCCTTAACGTATCCTTAAGCAAGGTTGACCTTACCGACAGCTTATTTATCAAAAACATTACGGTAACCAACTTCCTTAAAAAAGACAGTCTTAATTTCAACGTTAAGTTATCTGACAAAGATGCTACCAACCAGTTAGACCTTTATGGCCTGGTGCAGTTTGGACGCGATACTTCGGCCAAGCTTAAACTTTTACCGTCCGACGTTATATTGGAGCACGAGACCTGGCGATTGAGCGAAGAGGTACGTATTCGCTTACTGGGCAGCCGTACACAGGTATCAGGTTTCTCCCTGGCTAATGGCAATCAACGGGTAAAGATCAATGGATTTATATCAGATGATCCGGCCGATGTGCTTAAGCTAGAATTTGATCAGTTTAGCATGAGTACCTTAAATCAGCTAACCAAAGCTGGTGGGGTGTTATTAAAAGGTTCGCTCAATGGCGATGTGCAATTTACATCTATTACCAAAAACCCCGGGATAGCTGCCAATTTGGGTATTGATTCCTTAAATATGAATGGCACTCAGGTAGGTAACGTAAAACTTGTGTCGTCGCTGGATAATAGCCGAAATGAAGCCAATGTGAACCTTAATATACTTAATCGCGGATTACAGACCATGAAGATTGCCGGCGTATATCGTTTAAAGAGCGAAACCGACAATCTGGATTTTGATGTAACCATGAATCAAACCGAGGCCATCATTTTTGAACCTTTTGTTAAAGGGTTGGTGTCGGGCTTAAAAGGTACTATTTCAACTAACCTTAAGCTAACGGGCACACCAGGCAAGCCGCTGTTAAATGGGGATGTTACTTTGGCTAACACAGGTGTTACGGTAGACTATCTGAAGACATCATACATTGTTAATGATAAGCTAGATGTTAAAAACAGCGTTATTGAAATAACCGATATGAGCCTGGCAGACGGCCACGGCGGAAAAGGAACTGCCAATGGTAAAGTTGACCTCACCAATCTATCAAACCCAGATATTGAGGTAAAACTGGATGCGCGTAAAATGCTGGCGCTTAATACCAAATTTAAAGACAACAACTTGTACTACGGCACAGCCTTTGCAACCGGCAGTTTCAACTTTAGCGGCCCTATTGATAACATGAAGATCGATATTAAGGCAAAAACCGAAGACAGTACGGTATTCAATATCCCTTTAAATACATCAATGGTTGCGGGCGATTACGATTTTATCCGCTTTGTTAGCCATAAAGATTCGGCAAAGGTTGCACCTCCCGCAGTTAATGCCTTTAACGGGGTTACTCTTAATTTCGACTTAACGGCTGATGAAAAAACCCTGGTGGTTATTGGCACGGACTATGGCCAGTTGCAGGGCCGTGGTACTACCAGCAACCTTAAACTAAACATCAACAGCCTGGGCGATTTCCAGATGTTTGGAGACTTTCTGATATCCTCAGGTAAGTTTGAATTTACTGCGAAAAACTTTATCAGTAAGATATTTCAGGTAAACCAGGGCGGAACTATCAGATGGACGGGCGACCCGAGCAATGCTAATATTGATATGCAGGCCATATACGAAGTGCGCACAGATGTAGCCAACTTGTACCGTGCCGCAGGGATGCAGGCCCCAACTACCCAAAAACAGGAGTTGGTGCAGGCTCAGTTAATATTAACCAAAACCCTGTTGCATCCCAACATGGATTTCGACTTTAATTTCCCTAATGACCCTGCCATTAAAGACGATCTCGGCCCCTATTTAACAGATTATAACAATCGTAGTCAGCAGGCTTTGAGCTTAATTGTACGCCGACAATTCGCCACTGGCTATGGTAACAATTTAACCAACCAAGTTGCACAAACCCTTCAGGATGCAACAACGGAGTTTGCATTTAATAAACTGAATAACCTGATATCGCAGGCCAATATTAGCAAGAATATCGATATTAACTTCCGGTCTTTTACAGATGCAAGTGCTTCGGTACACATATTTAATGATCGCTTGCTTTTAAATGGAAGCCTTTACAACACCAACCCTAATAATAATTTATTTGCTGCCGGTGGCAGTCAGAGTTTATTTAACGGCAACATCAATAATTACACTAAAGATTTCGAGGCCGATTATCTGATCCGTCCTGATGGCCGTTTGCGTGCACGCTACTCTTACCGGGTACTCAACGCAACCACGTTAAACAGTATCAATAACATCGACGTACAATACGTAAATGGATTGGGTTTAATATACCAAAGGGACTTCGATACTTTTGGCGAGTTTTGGCGCAGCATATTTTCCAGAAGAAAACGTACCACCAACACCCCGAACAACAGTACCGCAGCCCCAACTACAGGTAACGACGCGGATAAGCCCGAAGACGAACGCGAATAATTTTTTTAATGATTGAGTAAAATGGTATGATCCATCCTGTCGCGTTTTGTACGCAGGTACGATTCGTTATGTGGGTTTGGGGTAATCTCAATAGGCACCGTTTCAACAACCTCTAAACCGTAACCAACAAGGCCTGCACGTTTTTTAGGATTATTGCTCATTAACCTCATTTTAGATACGCCAAGGTCGCGTAATATTTGCGCGCCGATGCCGTAATCGCGCTGGTCCATTTTAAAGCCCAGTTGCAAATTGGCATCAACGGTATCGAAACCATTTTCCTGCAAGTGATAAGCCTTTAATTTGTTAACCAACCCAATACCACGGCCTTCCTGATTCATGTATACAATTACGCCCTTACCCTCTTTCTGGATAATTTCCATTGCCTTATGTAATTGTGGGCCACAGTCGCAACGGCATGATCCGAAAATATCGCCGGTAACGCACGAGCTATGTACACGCACTAATATAGGTTCGCCTGGTTCCCAAGTACCCTTAACTAAGGCAAGATGGTTTTCGTTAGTATCTAATTGGGTGTAGGCAATCATATCAAAATCGCCCCATTGAGTAGGCATTTTTACCGCTACTTCTCTATGGATAGACGAATCGGTATTTAAACGATATTCGATCAGATCTTTGATAGAAACGATCTTCATATCAAACCTTTTGGCAATCTCTAAAAGCTCTGGCAAACGAGCCATTTCACCAGCTTCATCCATAATTTCGCAGATCACTCCAGCAGGTTCAAAACCGGCAAGTACAGCCAAGTCAACAGCCGCTTCCGTGTGGCCTGCACGACGAAGCACGCCGCCATCTTTAGCAATCAGCGGAAAAATATGTCCGGGTCTACCTAATTCATCAGGCTGTATAGCTGGGTTAATTAAAGCCAGGGTAGTTTTAGAACGGTCTGTAGCCGAGATACCAGTTGTACAACCGTAACCCAGTAAATCAACAGAAACAGTAAAATTTGTTTCGTGCGAAGTAGTGTTTTTGCCGACCATTGGTGCCAGTTCCAGCTCTTTAGCACGTTGAACTGTAATAGGGGCGCAAACTAAACCACGTCCGTGGGTAACCATAAAGTTAATGGTTTCGGGAGTTGCGTTGCGTGCAGCTGTTAAAAAGTCGCCTTCATTTTCACGATCTTCGTCATCAACTACTATAATGGTTTTGCCAGCTTTAATGGCATCAATAGCTTCTTGAATGGTATTAAGCATACTCTAAATATTTACAGGTATAGGTTAAAAGATACCTGTTGTTATACAAACTTACTTCAAAATGCAATACACCGCGTCTGCACTGTGTAAAAACAATACGTAGCTAAGCTGCCTTTCGTTTAAATAACCTGTTAAAAAGTTTTTTGTAAGAATCCATATCAAACAATACCGAATCTGTTGCCGCTTTGTAAGACAGGAAGAAGCCGATAGGCGTTAGCACCGCAATAGCTATCCACATACCTACAGCCGGAGCAAGGTTTCCCTCTTTAACAGATTTTTCGCCAATGGTAGAAATGATATAATAAATGAGGAAGAATACAACTGCTACAACCACCGGCAATCCGAGCCCACCTTTACGAATAATAGCGCCCAAAGGAGCACCGATAAGGAAGAGTGCCAGACAAGCAGCCGAAAGGGTGAACTTCTTTTGATACTCAATGATAGATTTACGGATGTCTTTAGATACCTCTTTATATCTATCATTACGGCCTTTGATCATATCTTTGATAGAACGTACTTCGTTAGCTGCATTATTTACAACCGAAATTTGGTTATAAACGTCCATTTTTTTAACATAATCAGGCTTATAAGGTAGGTAGTCCAGCTTTGGCCTTGGCTTGTGCGAAAAGTTAAAATACTTGTAGTAGGCCGACATCAGGGTAAAATTGGCCCGTAAACCACTATCAATCTGCTTTTGGGTTGAATCCCTGAAAAAACGCAACTGCTTGAGGTTCATCATCTGGTACGCCCGCGAAAATTCGCTCTCATTGGTGCGCTTTAACTTAAAGCCCGACATATCAAATTTCTGCTCGGTTTCTTTAAACCGGAAACGTGTAAGCCGTTGGCGCGAGTTACCTAATTCTCCTGCCGATTCCTCATAACGGATACCATCTTTAAGCCGCAGTACCAGATACTGATCGTTGGGTGTGCGGTACATCGTACCTTCTTTGGCAAACAATACCGAGTTGTTATTTTCGGCAGTGTTACGCTGATAGATCATCACGTCGTACAGCCTCTGCCCGTCGGGATCTTTTTTATTAACGCGGATGGTATAACCTGGAAAGCTATTGTTAAACACACCCTCCTTAATCAGGAAAGCTGATTTTTGCTGGCGCGCATCCCACAATAGCGAATAATACTTAAGATTGGCAACCGGCAACATATAATCTGAAAAGATAAATGCCGACACGGCGAGGATAGTAACCACAATAACCATGGGATACATAGCCCGGCTTAAAGAGATACCTGCCGATTTGATTGCCACCAGCTCATAATTTTCACCGAGGCTACCGTAGGTCATGATAGAAGAGAGCAGCACCGATAATGGCAACGCCATAGCCACATTGGTAGCCGACGCGTACATCATGAGCTCCAAAATTATATACCACTCAAATCCCTTGCCTATCAGGTCGTCGATGTATTTAAATAAAAATAGCATCAACAGCACAAACATCACAATGAAAAAGGTAACTATAAAAGGCCGTATAAACGACTTAAGTATCAGTAGGTGTATCTTCTTCACAATGCAAATTTAGCGAAATTTTGGTTGCCCCTAGGCACCCAATACGCTAATAAGGTAATCGATCTGGTTGTCCCATATCAATTTTCGCTCGGGGATGGCATCTTCGGTGGCATAATCGGTAATGGCCAGGGCAACATCGTTAGTTAGCTCGTCTTGCACAATTTCCATTTCGAAATAGCATTGTGGTTCGTCGTCAACCCACTTAAATCTTACCACTTTATTCTCCTTTGTGAAGAGTAATTTGGCTTTCTGTTGTTCATCATCCCAGGTAAAAGTGTACACGTGGTCGCGAACCGTAACTGAATCGGCAAACCATTGCATCAGCCCGTTGGCCTCACTGATGAAACTATAAAGTATTCTTGGTGAGGATCTTATCTCATATTCGATATGATATTTCTTCTTCTCAGACATAGGGGTCGCAATAGTTAAAAGTGCTTGGGGAGTTTTTTGAACATTTTTTCTAAAGAAAAGTATTTTCTACTATATTTGCAAACCTTTTTAGGAAAGCACGCAGCTATATTCAATAAGTTATTAACATAGTACGCTGAAATCCTTAAAACGGCATACGGCGGGGTAGCTCAGATGGTTAGAGCGTAGGATTCATAACCCTAAGGTCGGCAGTTCGATCCTGCTCCCCGCTACTGGTAAAAAAGCCACTCTTTCGAGTGGCTTTTCTTATTTTAGTATAGTTCTGGAATAAGTCTTACCCGGGTTATGCTCTCTTAGAGCTACCCTTGCAAAGATTTCAATCAATTATTTAGAATCCAATTTGCTTCCTCGTTTGCTGATAACACCACTATACCATCTGAACTTGTAGCTCCTTCTTTTGATTTCGTAACCAATTTAAGTTGCCTGCCTTTAAAAACAGACGAAAGATCGACAGCAAAGCTGCGTTGTTTGTTGGATAAGTTTTTGAGCTTAAACTCTTTTGCGGTAATTGTATAACGTATGTTGTATAGCGGGTTAGTAAATTCAATTGTTCCGTAACCGTTAAGGTTTGGCTTAATAAACAAATCAGCATTTAGGGAATGTTGGATACCTAAGAAATTATCGATAAGCACCGAGGTATAAACGCATGGATATTCATAATACTTATCGGCACCGTGCCAATCTTTGTTATCAAGGTAGTAGATATGGTTCATGTCATACCTTTCGCCCATGTAGAAAGAATCCTTAACCGCTTCAAGCGCTACCGTTTTAAGTTGCTTAAAGAGCATATCGTTGTCGTTTCGCTTTCTCCAGTAAGAAGCATCCCACCACCAATAACGCCCGGCAGCACAAAGATCATAAGGCCCACCGTCGCCAATTTCCGATTTATTGTATGCACCAACATCAGCAGATATAAAACTGGGAAACCTTTGAAATTCTGCGAGATGCGAATCCACCAGCTTTGCTACAGCTTGGGCTTGGGCTTCTGTAGCAAATCCGAAAGTTACAGGTAGAATGTTCGCCAGCAAATGTATGTGATCATGTGTTACGCCATTTCTATCTATCCAATCTACAAACCGCTGTTCTTTTTCATCCCAAAACCCTTGCGGTAACGGCTGCACCAGTTGGCGAGCTATTTTTTTAGAAAATTCAGCGTAATAATTTGATTTATCTGCCCTGTTCAAAATGCTTTCCATTTGTGCCAATAATTGGAAGGTATAGGCTGCCAATGCCCCCGACATCGTTTCACGGCCGTCTTTCATCACCTGATCTTCATAATACACGTCAGACCATACACGGCCGTATTTATCGGTGTTTGCAATCGTAAGCGAAGCCGCATTTTCAAGGTTTTCAATGTTTTTTGTCAGCCACGAAAGATCTTTGGTAGCCTCAAAGTAGTGAAACGACTCTTCCAGAACCTCCATATTTCCTGTTAACAGAAACATATCGGCATTCTCTTTACCGTTTTGGCTATTTCTGCGGATATGGTATTCGCGTTCGCCAGACGGTTGCACAGAACAGGGGGCCCGGAATAAACCTTCCGGATCGTCTTGCATTAATTTAAATTGAAGCTCTATCATCCGTTTCACCATATCAACATCCAGGTCGGAGGCAAAAGCGAGGCGCCCTTTTATCTGAAATTCGTGATCAACATCTGGATAAGAACCGGCGTAGGCACGTGGATTTAATGTGCTTATTACGTACCCGCTTGAATAGGGATAGTTTTTTGCCTTGGTTTTTTCAATCACAGATTGCAGCATGGTGCCCCAGTAAAAACCAGCCAGGGCATTTGCCAATGTATCTCCGCTTTGAATGTTTAGAGTATATCGGTTGTTAAAACAATCGCTATGAGGGCGAGCCTCGGCAGTATGCAATTCAAATTTGGGAGAATATACTTTTACTTTTAACCGGCCTTTTTCTGCAACTGCCGAAACAGAATCGCGGCCGGATAATTTGATCAAATAAGCGTGATCTTTTGAAAACGGATCTTGAGGCAAAACCCACAAATTTGTATTTGCACTAACCTTGCCCGAATCTGCATTAAGTGGCAGCACATACCATTTATCGCCTTCCCGGTTTATGCCAATGCAGGTGTGTGTTGTAAAAGTTAGTTCAATAGGGTTATGGCCATCCAGCGCGCTCACCGAGGAGACACCATTTATAATTTTTGCTTTAGCATTATTTACATTCTGTAGTATACCCGAGGCCTTAATCTGAGCTTCAACTATAAAACTATTCAACAAAAAAATTGCGACTAAAAGCTTTCTCATAACTGATAAATTTGGCAACGCTTTAACGGTATTCAGAATATGCTTTTGCTTGCGCAGGCGTTGACAGCTAGATTAGTTAATGTCAATATTACATTTATTATCATTGACGCTAAAAAATCACCAAATCCGCGATTTGCACTTTACACTTCTAATTACCGTTGCTGTTTTAAGTTTATTTGGAAACCGAATATAAAGGTTTATCTCCACATCTAAAAATCTGCCCGGGCCGTCAATTAATAGAGACATGCTACAATTAGCACATCTCTATCCACGCAGAATTATTAACAAGATGAAGCGCTATTTTGGGGCCAATGGCCAGTTATGCCACTGCAACACTCAGTTACTGCTACCAGAAAGCATTTGAATTAATTTCTGTACGGATTCATCGGTAGGTGCTGCGAAATCTTCAATTCCTTCCATCGTTTCATCAGTTAAGGCAGCAGCCCGGCTAATCATCTTGTCTTCATAAGCCGCAACGGCAACGTGCAAATCCGGATATTCAGCGCTCGTTAAACATTCGCTCAGTTCCAATGCGTCCAGCATTGCCAGATTAACGCCTTCGCCGTTTGGCGGCATCAAATGCGCTGCATCGCCCAGCAGGGTTATATTAGCTTTTGTTTTCCACCTTTGTTCGAGCGGAAAGTAGTTCAGCGGGCGCGGTGTAAATTGGGTACAGGCCTTAAACAAAGTGTAAAAAACAGGGTTCCAATCCTGATAAAAACTGACCAAATATTGATAAACTTCGCCGGCATTGTTAAAGTTAATTCCGCTGGTGCTGGTCCAGTGTTCGGGATACATAGATGCTGCATAGAATGTCAATCCGCCATCGCCTCTTGGTTGTACCGCTATCGTTTTACCCGAGCCCATCGCCATCAGATTGGCATTATTTACTAACTCATATATTTCAGGGCAAGCCGCTTCCGGGTCGTCGATTTCGCCTTGTATAATTGTTGCACCAGAATACAGTGCTTTGGTATCAGTCAGGTACGGGCGAATCTTTGAACGATAGCCATCTGCGCCAATAACCAGATCTGCCGTTGTCTTATTCCCGTTTTTGAATTCAAGTTCCCAGCTATCACCAACCGGTTTCATGCTGATAAACTGACTATCCCAAACAACCGTTCCAGGTTCCAAAGCCGCAATTAACAGATCCCGCAATGCCCCTCTGTCAATTTCCGGGCGAAAGTTTTTGTCGCCGAAGGTGATACCGCCGTACTGATTGCCTTCGTCCAGCAAAATTTGAGCCTGCGGATCAACCAAACGGTACTTATCCGCCCCGGTCATATAGTTTGCTTTAAAGGCGTCCAGCAACCCTGCCGCCTCTATCACGCTCAGGCCGGAATCAAAATGAAGATCAACAATGGCACCCTGTACACGTGCCGCCTGGCTAAAATCCCGTTCATATACTTTTACATTCCCGCCCCCAGCTTGTAATAACCGCGCAAGCGTTAAACCACCCGGACCGCCGCCAACGATGGCTATCTTTTTATCTTTCAGCAAATTTATTTTATTTGAAGTCTCCATTTTTTCTCCTTTTTATGACAACAAAGGAACAGCATTAAGCCGATGGATGAAATGGCGGAAGGCAGCAAGTATAGGACTAATCGCGGTTTTTGTCGCGGAACGTTAAAGGAGTAACGCCTACGGCTTTCACAAACAGCCGCGTAAAATAAGAATAGTCGTCGTAGCCGAGTTCTCCGGCAATTTCCTTGACGGATTTTGCGGAATGATAAAGAAGCCGCTTAGCCTCCAGTACAACCCGCTCGCGGATAAGATCAGAAACGGGCCGACCACTGGTTTTGTGCACACATTCGTTCAGGTAGGACACAGAAACATTCAGAAGTTCGGCATACATGGCCGGCCTTTTGATCGTTTTAAAATTTTGCTCCAATGATTTTCTGAAGGCATTGGTCACCAGTTCAAAACGCGTATAGTTTCCCGTCGGATTAGCCTGTGCTGCAAATTGCGAGGCGACAAGTCCTACTAATGTGTTGCAACCATCCTGCAAGAAGGCATGATAAAGTTTTTGATCTTTCAGCTCAAAAACCTTCATGCATACCCTGGCAGTTGCAGACAGGATATTCATTGATTCTTGGGCTAAACTTAACTCATTCTGTAGCACCAGATTGTTCAGTAAATGCAAATAGTCTGGCCGGAGGTTTTCTGCGGTTATCATCCAGGTACTGATCTCAGCATCTTCGAAGGCGATTACGCGATGCACCTGTCCCGGCCTTATAAAAATAACGGCTGGCGATTGAAGCTGATAAATCTGAAAGTCAATTTCGATGTGCGTAACGCCTTTTTCCTGTAGAATAAAGGTATAACCACTATCGCGGTGCGGCCGCTCAATCTGTTGGGAACCGGGTGATCCGTCAAACGATTGTCGCATAACCATAATTCCGCCGCCCGCTCCGGGGGGCAAGGTATAAATGGGTATATCATTGTCTCGTTTACTCATAGTTCTTTTAGAAGGGCATCAGCATTTTAGATACTAAATAAGCTTACGCCCCTCTCAATATCTTCTCCATTTTCTTTCCTTTAGCTAACTCATCCACCAACTTGTCCAGATAGCGTACCTGCCGGGTTAGGGGGTTTTCTATTTCCTCTATACGGTAGCCGCAGATCATTCCGGTAATTAGCGGGGCGTTGGGATTTAGTGTAGCATTTTCGAAGAATGTTTCAAACGTGGCTTTCTGTTCGATGAGTTCCCGGAGTTTTTCATCGTCAAAACCTGTTAACCACGTAATCACCTGGTGAAGTTCTTCTACTGTCCTGCCCTTCTTTTCAACTTTAGCAACGTACATTGGGTATACCGAAGCGAATGTCATTGTTGCAATACGCTGATTATGTGTATCGGAAGTATTCATGATTTATAAATTAATAGTGGTCTCTGATGTTACTTTCTGGTCAGATACATCAAATATAAAGATAACATACTGCACCTTATGGTTGTTATTGGCGCCCCATCATTAATAAATATGCCTAACTTTAACCATGCAGCACCAGGAATTTGCCCCTCCCGAAGAACTACGGGATACGATCAAGTGCTTTTGGTTTAATAGCCGGAGTGCAGAAGATGACTCAAGTTTCGAGGTACAACCAGATGGTTATGCTGAAATCATATTTCATTTCGGGAGTTTATTTAGCATAGATCAAAATGGGGAACCCAAACCCTTACCCTCGCCTTTTATGATGGGCTTGCTTAATCAGCCTGCTAATTTTTACGCTGAAAACGGTTTAGATATTCTTGCAATTCGATGCTATCCCTGGACGGTATTTGATCTGCTCGGATTACCTTCGGGCAAAAACGGCGTTCAAACGTTTGAGCATCCTATAGCCCAGCTTCAACCCAAATTGAAGAAATGGGTGGAGGCTGGTAAGATAACAGAAGCGCTTGACGAGTTAAAACAATACTTGTTAGAAGCGCGATTGCACGTGGCTGCCGATAGCATGCTAAATAAAGCCGGAATTGCCATGCGCCAGGCAAGCGGCACCATGCCTGTAAGCCTTGTGGCCGAGGCCGCGCATGCCACGGTGCGTACGCTGGAAAGGAAATTTAAGCAGTCTTCCGGCCATACGGTTAAAGATGTGTCGGCCCTGATACGTTTTGAGCAGGTACGCAACCACCTATGGCATTATCCCGATGCCAACCTCGCTGCGTTGGCGCATGAACTAGGTTACGCAGATCAGCCTCATTTGAGTAAGGAGTTTAAGCGGTACAGTGGCACTACACCGGCTGCCTTTGCAAAAAAAGCAAAGAATGGCAAGTTGACCGTGGGCAACAATTTTGTCGCATTTGTACAAGCCTAGGCCAGCGGTGTTTCAGAATTTTGTGTTTCAATCAGCTAGCATAAAAGCTACAAATGAAACACTTATGAATAAAGATCAAAATCAATCGATATACGATGTAATTATCTCCGGAGCAGGGCCAGTAGGCTTGTTCCTCGCAGGCGAACTGGCACTGGCCAAATGTTCTGTACTGATACTCGAAAAGGCAGAAGACCCAAACTCGCCATTAAAGCAACTGCCTTTCGGGGTACGGGGTCTTTCGGCACCAAGTATTGAGACACTTGACCGCCGCGGCCTGCTTAGCGAATTGGAGCTACATAAACGCCTCAAAAATCCCCATCAAAACTCTGGGCAAGGGGCCCGCCGCCAGGTGGGACATTTTGCAGGCATTCCGTTTCACGAAGGCGACATCGACACCTCGCAATGGATCTATCGCTTGCCGAACTCAACCGCAACCAGTTTAATGTCTGAAATACAAGAGCTTGAAATTATCCTGACTCGCCGTGCCGAATCTTTGGGTGTAGAAATTAAACGCGGCTTAGCCATTACAGGGTTTGATCAAACAGAGAACAATGTAACTGTTCAGTCAGGCGACCGATCTTTTCAAAGCAAATGGCTGGTAGGCTGCGATGGCAGCCGAAGTGTTGTGCGCAAGCTGGCCGGGTTTGAGTTTGCAGGCACCGAACCGGAGTTTACCGGTTACACTACTAAGATCGATATTGCCGACCCGGAGAAACTTAAATCGGGCAGAAATATAACGCCGGCCGGCATGTACCTGCAATCGCAACCTGGATATGTAATTATTCAGGATTTCGACGGTGGGGCATTTCATGGCTCGGAAGAGCCTGTCACACTGGAACACGTGCAGGAAGTACTGCGCCGCGTTTCCAACACCGACGTTACGGTAACGGCACTCCATGCCGCAACCACCTGGACCGACCGCGCCCGGCAAGCCACCACCTACCGCAAAGGAAGGGTACTATTAGCCGGCGACGCCGCCCACATCCATGCGCCGTTGGGCGGCCAGGGGCTTAATCTTGGCCTCGGCGATGCCATGAACCTGGGCTGGAAACTCGCGGCAACTATCCGCAATAAAGCCTCGGAAGGCTTGCTGGATAGCTACTATGCCGAACGATACCCAATTGGCGTGCAGGTACTGGATTGGTCGCGCGCGCAGGTTGCCATTATGAGACCAGACCCCGATGCCCGGGCACTTAACGCAATTGTGCGCGACTTGATGAATACACGCGATGGCGCCACCTATTTTGCCAGCCGTGTATGGGGTATTAATACGCACTACAAGCTCGACGGGCACCACCCTTTAACAGGCCGAAGCGTTCCTAACTTTGAGATGGAAAATGGTGTTACAATTGGCCAATTGATGCGCGATGGCAAGGCAATACTTCTTGATTTTGATTCGAATGCACACTTAAAAGATTTAGCTAATGAGTACATTGATCAACTAAAATATGTTTCGGGCCGCGCAGCAGAACAGTTTGGGTTAAGCGCCTTATTGATACGCCCCGACGGATTTATTGCCTGGGCATCTGATAGCGAAACCGATGAAGATGCTATCAGAAGGGCCATAGAGCTTTGGTTTGCCGCATAGCATGGCTTAATTAAAGGTTTGCCGAAACTCCAGCGGGGAAATATTCACTTTCTTTTTAAATAGTTTATTGAACGATTGCGGATGCTCAAAACCCAGCTGATAGGCAATTTCGGCCACGGAAAAGTTGGTTACAGAAAGGTATTCTTTTGCCCTTTCAATCAACTTTTCCTGAATATGTTGCTGAGCACTTTGCCCGGTAAGGGAGCGTAACAAATCGCTTAAATAATGCGGCGATAAATTGAGTTGCTGAGCCAAAGCGTCTACCGTGGGAAGCCCGCTCTGCAAACCATTGCTATTTTCAAAATATTCGTTCAATAAGGTCTCCGTTCTGGTCAAAATGTCGTGGTTTACTGCTTTGCGGGTAATAAACTGTCTTTCGTAAAACCGGTTACTGTAGTTTAGTAAAAGATCAATCTGCGACAGGATAATATCTTGGGTGTGCTTGTCTATATGCTGATACTCCTCTTCAATTTTCTGAAAAATCTCTACAATATTTCTCTCTTCCTTTTCCGAAAGATGCAATGCCTCATTAACCTTGTATGAAAAGAAACCACAATTTTTGATAGTGGAGGCGAGCGGGTGTTTGTACAAAAAATCGGGGTGGATAAACAACGCATACCCCGACGCTGGTTTAAGTATCTCGGTTTGAGAAGCGTCGAGCGACATAACCTGCTTAGGAGCAACAAAGGTCATTACCCCTTTGTCATAATCATAGTATTGCTGTCCGTATTTCGTTTTTCCTGCGATATTCTTTTTCAGAGATATACAATAGAAATTTACAGAGAACTGCTCCCAGATTGCACTATCAACGAAACGCATATCCGCAACGCGAACAACACTTACCAAGGGGTGTAGGGGTTCGGGCAAGGACACTAATCGATGTTTTTCGGATATGGAGTTTATAACGTACATATTTATCTGCTTTTACAAATTTACACAGGCAAAGTCTTTTTACGGCTTTGCCTGCTTTTTAATTATCCGAGAATCTGTTTTCTGATCTCTTTTCTAGATTCTTCACTACCAATTTCCACCCGTCGGGCATACATGGCCTTTGCATCTTCGCCAGCGACATACCTAATCTGGTCTTTACCATCTGTGGCCGCTTCGTAAACTACGCCGGCTATTTTTTCGGCGGTTGAGGCATTTTGCATCATGGCATCCGTAAGGGCAAATAATTTGTCCTCTAATTCTTTGTAGGCAGGATGTGTGCTTCGATCGAGTGATCTATCTAAAAAATCTGTTGCAATACCACCGGGGGCAACTGTTTTAATGCCGATATTGTGTAAACCCAATTCGAACGACATACTTTCCGACCATCCTTCTACCCCAAATTTAGTAGCGTGATAAAGCGAATGTAACGGAAAACCCAAGAACCCTCCCATAGAGGTTGTGCTTATAAACACCCCGCTTTTCTTTTCTCTAAAATGAGGGATAAACGCATGCGTAACCCTTATAACACCCAAAAGATTAGTGTTTATCTGTCGCAACATCTGCTCATCGGTCAATGCTTCCATTGCTCCCATCAACCCGTACCCTGCGTTGTTAAACACAACATCGATAGCATGTAAAGAAATAGCTTTTGCTACGGTGGATTTAATTTGCTCCAGGTTAGTAACATCTAAGGGTAATAGCGTTACGTTTTTCAGTTGGTTTAACTCTGTTTCTTTTTCGGGGCTACGCATGGTGGCAATAACATTCCACCCCTTTGATTGAAATAGTTTGGCGGTTGCTTTTCCTAATCCTGTTGACGCTCCGGTTATAAATATTGTCTTTTGCATTTTTCTATTGTTAAAATTCACAATGCAAAAATCCAGCTAATGCAGCTACCCGGTGTTTCCATATTGGGGATAGTTGTATCCAAATTGCAGGTATTTGCTCAACGTAAGCGCCCCACATAAAAAAAGCAGTCACTTAAATAAGATGACTGCTTTGCTTATGTCAATGTCTTTAGTTTCTACTTCAGCAATACTTCCCTTACCAAATTTCTATCGGTAAAATAGAGTATGCTTTCATCTTTCGACAATGCAAGTTGTGTTGGCCTTACATCTGCGTAAACGCCAACGCCATCTCCCGCATCAAACGGTTTACTGGGGCCACTGATGTATTGCAGTTTGCCGTCAACAATTCTTTTCAGAGCTGCATCATCGATGATATACAGGGTACGGCCGTTTTTTGTACCAACTATAGAATGGATATAATCGAATTTAAGATCTCTGAAAATCCGTGTAAATACGCCCGAAGGTGTTAGTTTATAAATAGACCTGTAGTTTAAAACAATGTATTTAACACCATTATAACCGAGATAAAACTCCATAATTGTCGGGTCGTTGCTAAACATAGGGTCTTTATACACCGAGTCTTGGGGTATTGTAATTCCTCCTGTGCCCAGGTAACCCTGCGGACTAACTTCAAATTTTTGGAGCGCACTGGTGCCCGTTCTGGCATCTATCCCACTAATATATACATTACCGTTAACGCCGTCTGTTTCCAGGTCGTAATAGATAAATGATCTGCCATTAGGGTCATAGCTGGGGCCGCCCGGCGCAAATGGCGGGGTAAGTACCTGCCCACCCGGTTTAATTATCCACATATTATTTCTGGCAACTACAAAGGGTGAATTCTGCGTCAGAATATTGATAGTGCCATTTTTTTGAACCCTTACTCTCATGGGGTTGCTCAATACGTCTCCGTCGGGCGCGTTGGGAATAGCTAATGTAGTAACCACGCCACCCGGTGTAATCCGGTATATCTTACTAGCATTCTGTTCGGCAACGTAAATGTTCCCATCATCAGCTACGTCAATCCCGTTGGGGTAATCAAATTTTTCACCCGTTTTACCGGCAATGGTTTTAATAGTTAGGGGCAGATTGGCGGCATTAGTGGCAAGCTGCATACCAGAAGTGGCTTCCACCTCATCAGCGGGCTTAGCAGCTGTCACTACATCTTTCTTGCAGCCAGCCACGCTAAGAGCCAGCAGCGCAAATAGTAAAATTTTAGTTTTCATAAAGTTGCTTAATTGGTTTACACAGTAATGCGTAGGTATAGCAAAGAAGGGTCAGCTTTGCAGGAGGAGCTAAGTCTTATAAGTGGTAATCAAAGCTAGCTAAGATGCCTTGGATTAATAACTCAGCATACTATATGTGCTGAAAATGAGAAATAGTGTGTAAATATTAAAAACGATAGTGCCTCTTAAATCTAATAGGCAAGCATTGTTAAAATAAAGTTGAGCTATACAAGCAAGCAATTTGAGCCGTAGAGAAAATCGCATAGAGCGAACAAGCTCCATCTTTGTATTGTTTAATTTATAAAACAACTACAAATGACAACGATACCAAAAATAACACTAGGCCAAAATGGGCCGCTTGTTTCAAAACTCGGCTTAGGCTGCATGCGCATGTCATCCGTTTGGGGTGGGCCGGTAAATGATGAAGCCGAAAGCATTGCCACCATCCAAATGGCATTAGATAATGGCATTAACTTTTTGAACACCGGCGACTTCTATGGGGCCGGCCATAACGAACTATTGGTAGGAAAAGCTGTTAAAGGCCGCCGCGATGATGCCTTTATCAGCGTAAAATTCGGTGCTATCTTCCACAATGGCCAATGGCTTGGGCTAGATCTTCGCCCAATGGCAATCAAAAACTTTATCAACTATTCACTGGTGCGTTTGGGTATTGAGACTATCGACCTTTATCAGCCCTGCCGAATGGACAATAGTGTGCCCATAGAAGATATCATCGGCACTGTAGCCGACCTGATAAAAGAGGGCAAAGTTCGTCACCTGGGCGTTTCTGAAATAACTGCAGATCAGTTACGCAAGGCTAATAGTGTTTATCCCGTGTCTGCATTAGAGATTGGTTATTCGCTGGCCGATCGCCAGATAGAAAGCCAACTGCTGCCTACTGCCAAAGAATTAGGTATTAGCGTAGTGGCTTTTGCCAATACTGCCGAAGGCTTGCTTACCGGAGACATGAAAGCACCTCTCCCTGCTAACGATTACCACACGCATTTTTCACGTTTTCAAGGCGAAAACCTGGTGAAGAATTTGGAGAAAGTAGAAGTACTAAAACAAATGGCTAAAGATAAAGGCGCCACACCAACACAGTTAGCTATTGCCTGGGTAAACGCACAAGGCGACCATATTATGCCTTTAGTGAGCATGAGCCGCAGGACACGTTTACCGGAGAATACTGAAGCCATGGGAATCACATTCACTCCGGAGGAAATCAATACGCTTAATACCGAATTTGCTCCCGGCGCAATTGTGGGTAGCACTTACTTGCAGCGATAGTGAGCCCTTGTTGTTTTCTATATTTACATCATGATCAATCCAAAAGAAATAATCCCGGGGGTGCTTTTTTACTCTTACCTCTCCACCAGGAGAAAAGATAAAGTTGGCTTCTTAAATCACAACACATTGGTTTTACTGGTTTCGGGACATTTTACTTTGGAAACGGCTGCGCAGAAAATTACGATGCGGAGGGGCGAAATGTTGCTGATCGGCAAAAACCAGCTGGCCCAAATTACCAAAACCCCACTGCCCGACGAAGATTATGAAACGATAGTTATCTCCTTACAGGAAGAACTGCTTAGAAAGATAGCCCTCGAAGAACAAATAGAAATTACAGATAAATACGTTGGCCCGCCTAATATCCACATCCCTGCAAACGAGTTTTTGCAGGGATATTTTCAGTCTGTTATGCCTTATGTGCGTACCGCTTCCGAGAATATTTCGGCCGATATGGGCATGTTGAAAATAAAGGAAGGTGTAAAATTATTGCTGCATGCCATGCCCTGGCTCAAAAATGTTCTGTTCGACTTTTCGGAACCCCATAAAATCGACCTCGAGAAATTTATGCTGAGTAATTTTCATTTCAACTTCCCAATCGAAAAGTTTGCTCAACTTTCTGGCCGCAGCCTTGCCGGGTTTAAACGCGATTTTCAAAAAACATTCGGTATGCCGCCAAGGCACTGGCTGCAAGAGAAAAGATTAGATGAAGCATGGCACCTCATTGAGCATAAGCAAATGAAACCATCTGCCATTTATCTCGACTTAGGTTTCGAAAGCCTGTCACATTTTTCGCATTCGTTTAAAAAGAAATTTGGCAAGGCACCCACTGAGTGGTTGTTACATAGTTGAAGAAGTCTTCTTCAACTATCGATTAAATTCCAACGTTACTGCGCCAATTGGGTAACATTTTAATTGCAGTATAATTTGCCGGTGCAATTATCGTATTATTGATACAACGAAGTATTTCCCCCCGCACTTCGGCCACAATTACTTAATTTAATATCATGAAGAAATTTCAACCGACTTGGTCGCGACGGGAGTTTATTAGCGCTATAGCTATGGCTGGCGCGGGCAGTGCTGTAATGCTGAACCCACTGACTGCATGGGCATTGCAGGAAATCGATCCTAAAGTGGCTGCTATTGTAGCAAAGACAATAGGTATTGACACGCACAATCATGTAGATATACCTTTGTTAACAGCAGAAGTTCCTGGTCCAAAAATCGATCTCGCTGGTGAAATGAAAAAGTCGGGTTTGTCGGCCATCTGTATGACATTTGCGCTCGATTACCAAAAGCTCACAGAACCCGGACAGGCTTATGAGCGGTTTCTGAACGGATTGACCGCATACGATCAGCAATTAAAAAATAACGGTATAAAACGCTCTTTGAATCTGGCAGATTTAACAGCTGCTCATAAAAAGCATCAGCCAACGGTTATCCAATCCGTAGAAGGCTGCCATTTTCTCGAAGGCCATTTGGACCGGGTTGGTGTAGCTTATAGCAGAGGATTAAGACACCTTGGGTTGCTGCACGATAGTGACGCATCCGTACCCCTGGGCGACGTATATACCAACGCACCACAATGGGGTGGTTTAACCAAGTTTGGCGCCGAAGTTATTAATGAGTGTAACCGTTTGGGCATACTGGTGGACTTGGCGCACGCCAACATGGAAACTGTAACCGCAGCAATTAAAGTAGCTACTAAACCGGTAATGATCTCGCACACCGGCCTGGACACCCGGTTAGGCAATAACGCTTTTATGGCCAAAATGATGAGGCCGCGGCTCATCAGCAAAGAACAGGCAAAAATTGTGGCAGATGCCGGTGGCATGATTGGCGTATGGACACACCTGGCCGACACACCATTAGAATATGCGCAAAACATCCGCGCCTTAGTAGATGTAATTGGTATCGACCACGTAGGCATTGGTACGGATACCAAACTAACCCCGTCCTACGGTTCACGCGATGGTTTCGGACCAAAACCTGGCCAACAGGGTCCGCCTCCCGGTGGTAATATGGATGGTAAGCCAGATGGCCCTCCGGGCGGTCCGCCACCAGATGGCAAAGTTTCGGGCGGCCCTCCTCAAGGAGGTGGTCGTCCACGTGTTGGCGAGCGTACCAATGAAGCCTGGCAAGATCAGAAAGTTGGTTTTTATTATGCTGTTGTAGACGCGCTGCTAAAAACGGGCTTTACGGCCGACGAAATTGGCAAAATAGGCGGTGGTAACTTCTGCAGGGTATTTGATGCAGCGACAAAAGGGCATTCTTAAGCTTTGGTTATTTCGCTGTTGAAATTCAGGATGTAGTTTAAAAATGGACATTACTTGTTCCAAATTTAAAACTGCAACCTCTAGGGCTGATTTTTCAAAATTTCTATTAAAAGAAAGCCTGATTTTTAGCGGAAATAATTAAACAACGTGATCAAAAATTTATCGCTAATATTTACCGTCGTTGTAGCGCTGTGCCTCAGCGCCTGCAGCAGCCCAATGAAAATTGTTGCTTCCTGGATCAACACCGAGGAAATTAAACCCGAACCCTATAAAAGCGTTTTTATCATAGCCCTCACCGGAAATCTGGAGGCAAAACGAGCTATAGAAAATGACCTTGCAACCAATGCCGAAGCCCGAGGAATAAAAGCCTATAAGAGTATAGTAGTTTTCGGTCCGTTTTCGGGAAAGTCAAGTATCCCGTCTAAAGATATCATTTCGAAAAAAGTGGCTGAACTTGGCTGCGAAGCTATCTTCACCGTGGCCTTAGTAGATAAGGAAATAACCACAACTTATGTCCCATCCTCAACTACCGTTGTTGGTGCACCCTATTACCCTACGTATCCTTACTACGGAAGCTTCGGAGGTTATTACGCCTATAGCGCAATTTATTATGACCCTGGCTATTACTCTACGGATAAGAAGTATTCATTAGAAGCTAATGTATACGATGCGAAATCTGAAAAATTGATCATTTCTATCGAATCGAAAGCAGCAAATCCTTCGGGCATTCAGAAATCGAGCAAACAGTACACCACTTTACTGGCCGATGAAATTTCAAGATTAAGGCCGCAAAGAAAATAGTACTTCGATATCATTTTCAGAACGATAGATGTATATGAGATGGCCGGCATCCTCTAATTTCTCAACAAATCCCAACCGTTTTAATACGTTTTTCGATTTGATGTTTCCTTTTTCAGCCACAGCGATGATCTTTTGCAATCCTATAGTATCAAGGCCGAAATCAATGGCGAGCTTCAAGGCCCTAGTCATATACCCCTTTCCATAAAAGGCAGGTTTAAGCACGTACCCAAGTTCGCCTGTATAGTTTGCAAAGCCGCGGTAATAGCCGCAAGTACCCACTAATTTAGAAGTCTGAGCATCTACAATTCCCCAATGGATGGTGTTGCCTTGCTGATAATCTTCATTTATCCTTTCCTGCATTTGTATAGCCTCTTCGGGCGAAGCAGCTGGTATGCCGTCATAAAAAGATATATCCATAATGTCGACTGCGTCTTTGGCAGTTACGGAACGTAGTATAATATCTTCAGAAGTTAACACAGGAAAGTTTGGATATGGTGGATTTTTAAGCTTCATATTCAAAGTTAAAAATACGGTCTAGTAATCGACCGGGCAAATCAGATCCTCAACTCAGATTACATCGAGTCTTACTTTCATTTCGGGCATTTGTTGTTATTTTAGTCCGATATTGATTAACCCCTTATGACAATGAATTTTCTCCCTGGCCTAAAACGGGCGATATTATACTTCGGTTTTGTCTCGTTAATAACTGCGTGTGGCAAAAGCCCTACTACACCAGATTCGCCGACTATCCCTGTAGCGTCTTCCAAGAAATGGATTGTAAGCACAATTGCAGGTTCTTCCACTCCAGGCTTTAAGGATGGGGATTCTACACAAGTACAATTCAATGCTGCACAAGCTATTGTAGCAGACAACAATGGCTATCTCTTTGTTGGCGAAATTGCAATACAAGCATTAGACAGGTCAGTTATACCGGGCACGTTACAACTTATACCGGCAAAACCATTGTTAACTCTGGTTTTGGTAATATTTATAGTATTGTAAGAGATAGTAAGGGCGCAATATTTACAAATGAAATGAGGCTAATTCGAAAAATAAGTTCATCAACCGTAAATGTCGTTTTTGCCGGATCGTTATCAGAAGATTATTTAGACGGTACCGGCACCAATGCGGCCTTCAATTGGATCGGTAACATGGCTATTGACAAACAAGACAATATTTTCCTGCCTGATTATGACAATAAGAATAATTTTCGCCTTCGCAAGATTACTCCCAACGGTGTGGTGTCTACATTAAATTTACAGGATAATACCGGTTACAACTCCAATGGCTTACCAAATTCAAAAGCTTTATATAGCACTGCCGTGGATGCATCTGGTAATATATATGTAACAGCAAATAACAATAGCCTCATTAAAAAGGTAGACCCAACAGGTAATGTAACCGTGCTGGCGGGCGGCATTTTTGGCTTTAAAGACGGAAAGGGCACCGATGCGCGCTTTAACAACATACTCGGTATGACTTGCGATGCCACTGGCAACCTTTGGGTAAGCGATTGTAATAACCACGCCATCCGTAAAATAACACCCGATGGCACGGTAACTACCATAGCAGGAGTGGGAACCAAGGGATTTGCGGATGGTGAAGGTTCTAAAGCATTTTTCAACTACCCTTACGGAATTACGGTCGATAACAACGGCGTTGTATTTGTTATGGATACCGGCAACAACAGGGTACGAAAACTGGAATATAAATAATTAAAAAAGCCGTCGTCATCCCGACGACAGCTTTTTCATCTACATTATAAAACGAGGTGTCGTTTTATGACTTAATAAATTCTAAAAGATCTTTATTGATAGTTGCAGCTTCGGTAGCCGGCATACCATGTGGGAAGCCCGGATAAGAAATCAGCTTTCCGTTTTTCACAAGCTTAACTGCTTTCTCTCCTGATAGGTGGAATGGAACAATCTGGTCGTCCTCGCCATGCAGCACCAATACTGGAAAGTCTACACTTTTAAGGTCTTCAGTAAAATCTGTTTCAGAGAATGCCTTGATACCTTCTACATGGGCTTTAACGCCACCCATCATACCCTGGCGCCACCAGTTATGTCTGATACCTTCAGATATTTTGGCACCTTCGCGGTTGTAGCCGTAGAATGGAATGGTGAAATCCTGAAAATATTGAGCCCTGTTATAAGCCGTACCTTCGCGTATTTCATCAAATACCGACATCGGTACACCATCCGGGTTGCTATCGCTCTGTACCATTATTGGGGTAACAGCGCTAATCAAAACAACCTTGGCAACGCGGCCTTTACCTAAAGTTGCTGCATAGTGAATAGCCTCACCACCACCTGTTGAGTGTCCAATATGAACTGCATCTTTCAGATCGAGCGCCTCAGTGATAGCTGCTACATCTGAAGCGTAGGTGTCCATATCGTGCCCTCCCGAGGCTTGAGTCGAGCGACCATGACCGCGACGGTCGTGCGCGATAACGCGATAGCCTTCCTTCAGGAAAAACATCAATTGTGCATCCCAGTCGTCACTTGACAGTGGCCATCCGTGATGAAAAAAAAGTGGCTGGCCACTTCCCCAATCCTTGTAATAAATTTCGGTTCCGTCTTTTACTGTAATCTTACTCATGTGTTTTTCAATTGTGTGGTGTGAATAATTTGAGAGATGTATACCTGATTTCAACGCTGCCCGCACACAGATGTTTTCCGTTATTCGCTATTGCTCTACTAATAGTTTTGGACATTTGTGCATTAAGTTGGACCGGGTAAAAAAATCAGGAATAATCTCTTTGATAACCAAATTAGGAGGTTTTAGATTCCGATAGAAGCACATTCTGCATACCGATAGCTTATATGACACTTGGCTTGAGAATCTCCGTCAATTTGTGACTCATGGCAGACTTTGAGAGATAAAAAGCGAAATCATTATCAAACAAAAAGCCTCAAATTTCAACAATTTGAGGCTTTTTAATATGATGTTATGCGTAATTATTTCACACGCTCAACGTATTCGCCGGTGCGGGTATCTAACTTTATTTTATCACCCTGGTTTACAAACAGAGGCACTTTTATCTCTACACCATTTTCGGTAGTTGCGTTTTTTAATGCGCCCGAAGAGGTATCGCCTTTTACAGCAGGCTCAGTATAGGTAATCTCAAGCTCTACAAAGTTTGGTGCAGTTGCCATTATCGGCTCTTCGCTTTCGAAAGAAACAATAACGTTCATACCTTCTTTCAGGAATTTAACAGCTGGGCCAAATAATGCCTTAGGGATACTATGCTGATCGTAAGAGGTGTTATCCATAATTACCATGAAATCACCTTCTTCGTACAGGTATTGGTAATCGTTAGTTTCTACACGGCAAATTTCTACCTGCTCGTCGGTACCCAAACGGGCTTCCACAATTTTGCCGGTTTTAATGTTGCGAAACTTATCTAAATAAAACGCGCCCCCCTTACCCGGCGTACGGTGTAAAACCTCTGTAACGGTTACCAACTCGCCGTTGAAACGTAATATATTGCCTACTTTAATTTCTGATGCCTTTGCCATGAAAAATATGGTTCTAAATTTTTGACCCCAAAGATAGATTAAGTTATGGAAAGCTTCGAGGAAAAAATGCGAGTTTGGTCAATTGGCACTTCCCCCAGCCCAAACCGAACACCCACTGTATCATAACCGCACATTCAAACACCCCATCGCCAACACAAGACACTAACAACCAATTACTTAACTAACTGGCATCCTATTGGCGTGATTTCGATTAACAAACTCAATCGAAACATGATCCGCAATTATATTAAAATCGCGTGGCGTAATATGATTAACCATATTACTTACAGTGCGCTAAATATTGTTGGCCTGGCTGCCGGCATGGCCGTGGCTTTGCTTATTGGTTTATGGGTGTTTAACCAGTATAGCTACGACAAGTTTTTGCCCAATTACAAGCAGCTGTACCAGGTGGAGATGAACATTACCACTCAGCATGATGGCGAGCACACGCAAAGCGCCGTGGCCCTACCCCTGGCCGATGTATTGCGGAAAGAGATACCCGGCATTAAGCACGTTTCTGAAACCGACTGGGTGGGCATGCAATGGCACGACCTGCTCATCGGCGATAAAAAGCTATACATTGCAGGTGGCGCAGTTTCGCCCGATTTCTTGCAGATGTTCGGGCAGCAATTTGTAAAAGGCAACAGCAAAGTTGCCCTGAACGATCCTTATTCTATCGTGCTTAACGAGTCGACCGCCAAAGCCCTATTCGGCAATGCCGACCCAATGAACAAATTGGTGAGGCTGGATAACCAGCAGAATTTAAAGGTTACCGGCGTGGTTAAAGATGCGGTTAAAAACTCTACCCTTCAGTTTGGCTTCCTCTACCCATTCGCTCTTAAAGAACAAAACGAAGGTTGGATGAAAAACGCCCGCAGCACCTGGACCAACAACTCTTTTAACATGTATGTGGAGTTGCAGCCCGGGGTAACCAACGAGCAGGTTGCCGGCAAAATCAAAAACATCGTTTACAAAAACAGCACGCTCATGCGCGCAGGCAAACCCGAAATTATCCTTTACGCCATGAAAGACTGGCACCTGTACACCCAGTTTATAAACGGCAAGCCAACGGCGGGTTTTATAGAGTACGTGCGTATGTTCAGCATTATTGGCATTTTGGTGTTGCTTATTGCCTGTATCAATTTCATGAATCTCTCTACCGCGCGGTCGGAAAGAAGGGCTCGCGAAGTGGGTGTGCGCAAAGCATTGGGTTCGCAGCGTAAAGATTTGATATTCCAGTTTCTGACCGAATCTATATTGATCAGTTTCCTGGCATTTCTGCTATCTGTTGTGCTGGTTCAGCTGGCTTTGCCGTGGTTTAATAATTTGACGAGCAGCACTGTAGCTGTCCCATACACCAATCCGCTGTTTTGGAGTATGATGATAGCCTATGTGCTGTTTACCGGTTTACTGGCGGGGAGCAGGCCGGCGTTCTACCTGTCGTCATTTAACCCGGTGAAGGTTTTAAAGGGAACTATCCAAACCGGCAAGGCAGCATCTTTGCCGCGTAAAATATTGGTGGTTGCACAGTTTACCTGTTCTATCACACTTATCATCAGCACTGTTATCGTTTATCAGCAAATTCAACATGCCAAGAGCCGACCAACAGGTTACAGCGCCGACCGCCTGCTGATGACCGACATGAGCGGTGACCTAGTTGCCCACTACGATGCTCTCAAAAACGACCTGATGGCTACCGGCCTTACCGAAGACGTAGCCTTTGCGTCCAGCCCTATTACCAATGTATACAGCCATATGTCGGTTGATAAGTGGCAAGGCAAAAATGCAGGCGATGAAAGTATAAACATCGGTTGGATAGACGTTTCTGACAACTATTTTAAAACCCTTGGGATGGAGATGGCGGCCGGCCGTGGCTTTACCCAAAGCGTAACTAACGATACCAGCAGCGTAATATTGAACGAGACTGCCGTAAAACGCATGGGGTTAAAAGACCCGATAAACCAAATGATTACCTGGAATGGCCGCAGCACCCCGGTGCGTATAGTAGGCGTTGTAAAAGATGCGCTGATGGAGTCGCCGTTTACACCAATAGCACCGGCCATATTTACGCATGCATCCGGAGGCAATTGTATTATGTACCGCTTATCTGCCAATGCCAAAACGCATGAAGCCATAGAAAAGATCACTAAGATTTTTGATACCTATAATCCTGCCTACCCTTTCAGTTACCAGTTTGTTGACGAAGAGTATAACCACAAATTTAATCTCGAAGTACTGGTAGGTAAACTGGCCGGCGTGTTTGCAGGCTTGGCCATATTTATATCGTGCCTTGGCCTGTTTGGCTTGGCCGCCTACGTGGCAGAACAACGTACCAAAGAGATCGGCATCCGTAAGGTGCTTGGCGCCACCATAGCCCAGGTCTGGCTGCTGCTCTCCCGCGATTTTATTACACTGGTTATCATTAGTTGCCTTTTGGCCACGCCTGTGGCACTGTACTTTTTAAGCAATTGGCTGCAGAAGTATGATTATCGTATCAGCATTGGTCCGGGTGTATTTATCCTGTCGGGCATGGTGGCTATTACTATAACAATGCTTACAATAAGTTTCCAGGCTATTAAAGCTGCACTTACCAACCCCGTAAAAAGCCTGCGAAGCGAATAAGATCTTAAGGTTTAGTTTTTTAAAGTTTATCAATGTGTCAGAAGGCCTTCAACATCAGTTGGAGGCTTTTCTGTTTTTATTAAAACTTTTGTTTGTAACTTCACTTTTAAGGTAAATACCTCCTCTTATGGACTTGACAGCGTATCAGCAATATTTCTCCAACATACTGGAACATCCCCTGCCACCTTATGACAATCCTGATTATCTGAATTATGCCAAACTTAACTGGGCGAGACAACACCGCTGGTTAAAGGTGGGAGTGTTGAATAAAGACCTGGTTGATTTGATACAAAGCATTCGCACAGCGCAAAAGTGGATTATCATAACCGAACCCTGGTGTGGCGATGCCGCCCATACCCAGCCCTTTATGCAAATGTTGGCCGCCCAGAACAGAATGATTGTGGTAGACTACCAGTTGCGCGACTCGCCTCCATTTTTAATTGAGCAATACCTTACCAACGGAACACGCTCTATCCCCAAGCTGATTATCACCGACGGTTTGGAGGAGATAGCAACCTGGGGCCCTCGACCACTTGGCTGCCAGTTACTCTACACTCAACTGATTAAAGATCATGCGCCAATGGACGAAAAAAAAATCGCCCTCCAAAAATGGTACAACGACGATAGAGGTGAAAGTTTCCAACTTGAATTACTGGCTTTGCTTAACCAGAAGCTATAACTCAGCCCTTCAATTGCGCCAAACAAATAATCTAACTCAACGGTTAAATTATAATGAAAGCGAACAAATGGTACTTAGCCCTGGCTTTAGGAGCTGGCGCAGCTGCAATTGCTATTACTATAAGTGGATGTAAAGCCGTATCGATACCTAAAGGCGCTAAGGCTGTGCAACCCTTTGATAAAGATAAATACCTGGGTAAATGGTATGAGATTGCCCGGTTCGATTTCAGGTTCGAGAAGCATTTGGATAACGTTAGTGCCACCTATTCGCTCAATGAAGACAGCAGCATTCGGGTTGATAACCGTGGGCACGACTACACTAACAATAAATGGAAAGAAAGTATTGGCAAAGCCAAATTTGTTGGCGATGCCGATATAGCGCGATTGAAGGTATCTTTCTTCGGTCCGTTTTATGCGGGATATAATGTGATCGCTATCGACGATGATTACCAGTACGCATTAGTGGCGGGCAACAACCTCAACTACCTGTGGATTCTTTCGCGCAAAAAAACGATACCCGTTAACGTAAAAAACATCTACCTCAAAAAAGCTAAAGAGCTGGGCTACGACACAGACAAATTGATCTGGACTAAGCACGATAAATAGCCCCCAATCTCTTATATATCCCCAAAAATCAGTTGCAACTTAAAAAGTGCAACATACCCGACAGCTTATTAAGGCATTTTCTCTGGGTGAGGCGTTTACTTTGTATTAATGATAAGCCGGGTGATATCGAAGAAGTAAAATAGATAAATAAGAGATCACATAGAAGTGTTTCTGTGATAATTAAGTGTTAGTTAGTTTTTGCAAGCAAGGCCCTCAGTAGTGGGCTTTGCTTGTTTACTTTTTAACGTATTCAAACGAAACGCTCTGATCGCTAAATAAGCCGCTCATGTTTTGGCCCACATAAGTAACGGTGTACTTGCCTGGTTTGGTAATAGCAAAGCCTTTAAGCAGGTCTACTGTGGCGCTCAGGCTGTCGCGCGGGTTTACTTTAATATAGCTGCTGGCAGGTGGGGGCATTATTCTTTTGGCCATCGCTCCGCGATAATCAGCTTCAACACCGCTTTCGTCTTTAATCTCCAGATATTTGCTCATTAAGGGTTCAAATGGTGTATGCCATTTACAAAACTGTTGAGCACTATTCTCCGGGTTATGCACGGTAAATTTCAGCAACACAGAATCGCCTATGGTGATGCTCTTTTTAATCCGCATGGTTACATATAGCGCTTTATCTGCAGGTTTGGTTATATCCGCTTGCAGTGCCGAATCGGCTTTGGTGTTACCAGTCGCCGTGGCATTAGTGGTGGTCTTCGATTTAACATGGCATGACGCTAATGCTAATAAAGCCGCAGCGGTTAATAATTGGTAGCTTTTCATAATAAAGATCGGTTTCTTGTATACCTCAGGCTTGGTGCTGATTCTTATTTCGTATCATTCCATACGGCATAATCTCAAAGGGTGATACAGCAGAGGCTTAATGCACTGGCATTGCCCTGGTTTACAAGCATATTAAAATTCGCAGGTTGCTGTCGGATGGATATTCTCTTTGTCAACAGTCAGCACACCTTTTTTTCCTTTAGGAAAGGTTACAATGTAAATAGAATCGTAATCATCTGGGGCCCATTTTAAATTGGGAGAACCTTTGATGCCCAACAAATCGAGGATTTTGGGCAGTTGCTTATGCTCCCAAACCACCAGCACGGTGCCGGTACGTGTATTTATCTTTTGCACCAGGTTAGCCACGTCATCAACATCGTAATTGGTATTAATAGCCAGGTTATATTTAACGGCAAAAGGTAAAACGGTTTGCATCATACGCCCGTTAGTAGTTTGTTTACCTGTTGAAGGCGACGGAACAAAAATATAGTTAGGGATGCCAAACTTGCTTTTCAAAACCTCTGGCAGCTTTAGGGCCCTGTTAAACCCGGTACACGACAGGTTATAACCATTGTCCGGCTTTTCGGCATGGCGTATCAAAACAACTTTAAGGTTAGAGCGGTCTGGTTTCCCTCCCGCCATTACATTAGTTAGCATACCGAATATAATTAAGAACGTAGCGCTCCAAAATGTGAAAGTCTTTTTCATGTGGGTTGATATTTACACTACCATAATAAGAAAAACGGCTGAAGTGTTTTGGAGAAGAATTAATGATCCGCTCCGAGCGCCACCTACGAGGATAAAACGGGGCATTAACATTATATTAGCCAGCGTAAAACTATGTCAATCTTCGATCTATTTAAACGTAAGCCCAACCCCGAACAACTTAGGCTCGAAAAAATGCAGACTGAGCTGGAGTTTCTGAGATCGCAACAGAACCCGCAGTTTTTACATGCCACGCTTAACCATATCTATAAGATGGCTTATCCGGTTTCTGATCAGGTGGCGGATGCGATTCAGAAATTATCCGACTTAATACCATACATGCTCGCTGATAATACCACTAGCACCGTGAATCTGCAAAATGAAGTTGAGTACTTAAAGCTATATATCGATCTGCATCGCCTCCGTTTAGGAGAACCTTTCTCTGTAGATTTTAAAACCACTGGCGATATTACTGCAGTACAAATTGCACCCTTGATACTGTTTCCTTTTGTAGAAAACGCACTGAAGCATGGTGTTCTAAATCTTGAAAATCGCCCTGTGAGAATTGCCCTCCAAGCCTCATATAATCGCTTAACGTTTACGGTGAGTTATAAAATAAATCAAACCCCGGAAAACGAAGATACCATTCGCCGAAGGTTGGAATTTCTTTATCCGGGCAACTATGATTTGATGATTGCTAATAACGGTGAAACTTATAAAAGTACGCTGACTATAAAATTTACTACTTAAACTTATAAGCTTAAAACATTTTGGCCCGAAATGCTTTTTTTAAGTATGAGTGCCACCGATCAGGATTTTCGCGAAGAGTTTAAGCCACTGCACATCCCAGCGCATTACAACGCAGGCGATAGCGAGCAGGATAAAATCATCTACGCTCTTGCGCAGTTACAGCAAGCAACATCAGACGAGGTTGCAACCGAGCTTGCCAAACACGACCCCACTATTAGTCTAACGGAGTATCAAGACAAAGCTGCGTCGGTATTGAACATCTTATTCGGCAAAGGGCTTATAAAGGGCATCAATGTCAATGGCTCTATAAAATACAATCTCAGCAAAATCACCCATGCTAACGACGGTACTATCGACCCGGAATTGTTGGCACCGGGGCTAGATTAGTGGTTAAAAAATAGCCTTTCGATCTTCCTTAATCTCAATCGACATTTGTAATGTCATAACAGTTTCCCAATAAGGTCATACCAATGCTATAAACAATTTCAGCCCATAAAAGCGCGCGGTAAATATTTGATTTTTGCAATCATTACCCGGAATTATACAACCGTTGGCCGCTTAACCCGGCCTACCTTTGTTGCACAAAATATAGCTTTATGAATCTTTGTACTCAATTACATAAAAATACCAACGCGCCGTTTCGTTTAACGCCTCCGCTGCCTGCCAAGAATAAAAAGGACGGCAACTGTGTAAAAATGCCCGATAGTAGCATTGTTTGTAAGGATAACGAAAGCGGCTGGAGCATGCCTTACGATTCTTTAGGCGAAGAGAAAGAATTAGGCTTGCTATTTTTAGATATCCGCAACTTCACTGTTTTTATGGAATCGCATCAGGCGTATGATGTAATTTATGTGATCCGTAAATTATTCGTACTGTTTAGTCAAACCATTAAAAAGGCCGGTGGCCGTGTTATCGAGACAGCAGGCGACAGCATCTATGCCGTATTTGGTTTGGATACCGACGTTACCGAAGCAGTACAAGCATCTGTAATTGCTTCGTCTGCCATATTCCACGATCTCGAGATCTTTAACGCCACTTACGCACAACCATATTTCAACCTTAATTTCGAAATCGGCGTTGGCCTTCACAAAGGCAATGTAGTGGTTAGCCAATACGACCTCCAACTTAACGAACGTATGACGGTTATGGGCCTGCCCGTTAACATAGCCTCCCGATTACAATCTGAAACCAAGGAATTAAATAACAACTTATTAATTTCCGAAGAAGCTTATAGTTTATTAGATATGCATGCTTGTAATCCTGAGCAAAAAACGGTTCATTTAAAAGGCATGTCGAGCCCGATAAATGTGCGTTTGTTGGGTAAACCTTATGGCCTGGTTGTTGCCAATAAACCCGTATTGCCAGAGAATTTCGAATATTATATTGCTATGGCCGGATAAGCAAAATTAAGGCCGGGTAAACCAAAGTCCATCTGGTTTGTATATTATTTACTTAACAGATAGCTTATACTTGAAAACTTCTACCGAAATACCTGTACATCGTTTAGCAGATTCAGTTTTTCACGCTTCCTACGGTAGCGATATAAACCTGGGCGATCATAGCGCAACCCACAGGGTAGATTTCTTTGCTATTATTTGGTTTGGCTCTGACAGCGACCCGCATTATATAGATTTCAAACCTTACCCGGTTAAGAAAAACACAGTGTATTTGCTGGCGCGCAATCAGGTACATTCAATTCCGCAGAGCCGGCCCGATGCAAGGGTCATCATTTTTTCGAAGGACTTTTTTGACAGTATCGAGGAAGATGACCTCCGGTTTATTTTCGTTCCATTTAATAACGAGGGTATTACCATTACCCCCGAAATGGAGAAACCGATGACCTATTTATTCGACCTTATTAAGTTAGAAAATAGTACAAATAACAATCTTCACCTACTGCACATTTATACCAGCGCATTTTTGTTGCAACTGCATCGCCTCAGCCACAACTCTAAAACCCTTACCGCTTATCACGACGAACGCCTACGCAAACTATTCCAGCTTATTGGAACCCATTACAAAACCCAAAAATTGGTCGACTTTTATGCCGATAAAATAGGTCTCACATCAAAAAGGCTTAACCAAATAATGAAGGAAAAGATAGGCTTATCCATCAGCCAGATCATTTACAACTACACCTTGATAGAAGCCAAGCGCGAGATCAGCCATCGTACAAAATCCATGAAAGAAATAGCCATTGAGTTGGGGTTCAAAGATCAGTCGTACTTCAGCCGTTTCTTCAAAAAACAGACTGGTATTACCCCCGAACATTTCCGCAAAGAGATTTTTTAACTTTCAGAATAAAAATTTCCAAATAGTGCTAACATAGGAGGCAATTGTGAGAGCAATTATGGAAGCTATTTTGCCATTCTGAACGTTATAATAGCATAACATAATTAAAAATACAGATGGCTATTTTAAAAGATAAAGTTGCCTTGGTAACCGGCGCCGGATCTGGCATTGGTAAGCAAGTGGCACTAAAGTATGCAGCCGAAGGCGCAAAAGTTGTAGTTAGTGATATTGTAGAAAAAGGCGGCAAAGAAACCGTTGAAGAAATCGTAGCCGCGGGTGGCGAAGCCTTTTTCGTAATGGCAGATACCGGGCTACCCGATGACAATGAATATCTGGTACAACAAACGCTCGAGAAATATGGGGCTTTGCACATAGCCTGCAACAATGCCGGCATAGGTGGCCCAAGTGCCCCAATAGGCGAATACCCAATTGATGGCTGGGATAAAGTAATTAAGATAAACTTATCGGGCGTTTTTTATGGTATGCGTTACCAATTACCTGCCATTCTAAAATCCGGCGGTGGTAATATCGTTAACATGGCCTCTATTTTAGGTAAAGTTGGCTTTGCATGCTCGGGCGCTTATGTAGCTGCCAAACATGGCGTTATTGGCCTAACCGAAGCAGCGGCCGTTGAATATGCATCGCAAGGTGTTCGTATTAATGCGGTTGGCCCAGGTTTTATTAAAACCCCGTTGGTAGAAAAATCTATGGACGAGGCATCGCGCAAAGCACTGGTTGCCCTGCATCCGATAGGTCGCTTGGGTGAATCTGAAGAGGTTGCCGAATTGGTCCTTTGGTTAAGTTCCGACAAGGCCTCATTTGTTACCGGTTCTTATTATAATGTAGATGGCGGCTATTTAGCCCGTTAATAAAACTAAAAAATATCATGGCAAGATTGGAAAATAAAACCGCCTTAATAACCGGCGGGGCCGGATCTATCGGTTTAATTACTGCTCAAAAATTTTTAGAGCAAGGTGCAAAAGTTATCTTAGTCGACCTAAAAGAAGACGCGCTTAAAGAAGCGGTATCATCGCTCCATAGCGAAAACGTAAGCTATATTGTTGCCGACGTTACCCAAAGCGCCCAGGTTGAAAACTACGCGAAGCTAGCTGCCGAAAAGTTCGGCAAAATAGATATCTATTTTAACAATGCCGGTATTGAGGGCGTAGTTAAACCCATTACAGAATATCCCGAAGATGTATTTGATAAAGTAATAGCTGTAAACGTTAAAGGCGTTTGGCTTGGCTGTAAATATGTATTGCCAATTATGGCCGATGGTGGAAGTATTATTATCACCTCATCTGTTGCCGGGGTTAGTGGTTCACCGGGTACCAGTGCGTATAATACCAGTAAGCATGCTGTAATTGGAACTATGCGTAGTGTAGCCTTAGAAGCGGCTCCTCGTAAAATACGGGTAAATACGGTACACCCTTCTCCGGTGGATAATCGCATGATGCGTTCGCTTGAGGCTGGATTTAATGAGAAAGATGCGGCAGGTGTTAAATCTCAGTTAGAAAAAAGTATTCCACTGGGCAGATATGCCGAGCCATCGGAAATTGCTGACCTGGTAGTATTCCTCGCTTCTGACGAAAGTAAATTCATGACCGGCACGCTGAACATAATAGACGGCGGCATGCAGGCGTAAGACATTTTTTTGTTTCAATTTGACAATCCCTTGTACTTAGTTGTGCAGGGGATTTGTGTTGATATACCTTATAAAAAAGAAAATTTAGCACATTATTATTCTATGATTTAGCTGCTATATTAGGGTAACCAAATTTCAGTTATGAAACTTTTAATAGTACGCTCTAATATAAAATCGTGTATTGCGGCAATCGCATTAGCAATCAGCCTACCTGCAATTTCATTTGCCCAAACCACGGCTACAGTTGATCACATAGCCATTTGCGTAAAAGACCTTAAAAAAAGCACAGCTTTTTATACTGAGGTTATGCATCTGCAAAAAGTAGAAAATCCGTTTGCCGATACGGTACACCAATGGTATAACATTGGCAACAATATAAAATTACACGCCATACAAGGCGATTGTTCAGGCTCACATCAAAAATCTGATCATCTTTGCTTTAAGGTAGGTTCCATTAAAGAGTTTGCCAAGCAACTTGATAAGCTTAACATCGCCTATAGTAATTGGAAAGGCGACAGCAAAGAACCAACCTTAAGGGCCGACGGCGTATTACAACTTTATTTTCAAGACCCTGATGGTTATTGGATAGAAATAAATAGTCCGGCAAAAAAATAGATATATTTATTCATAACTACCTAACATAAAACTTTTAGCTCTATTTCTTTAATTTTTGCGGAAGAAATTGATCATTTTATTCATTTATAAGCAATCAGAACCGTCCGATTGACATATTCAAGCAGTTAATTCCATTCATTTTTAAACTTTACGTCAGTTTTTCATGAACATTAAAACGAGTTTTCCACAAATAAACCATAATATTTAGCAGAATCGCCCATTTTGTTAAGCCAATGTTAAGAAATCAGGAAAATACTTAATGTTAGTTTAAAGAATTAGTATTATAATAATCATAACTTTGCGGTAAACATAAAACAACTAACGTTTAATCAGCAAAGTATGCGAAAAATTTTACTTATTTTTTCAGTACTCCTTGGCGTAGTATTATTTAATAATAATAACGCTAACGCACAGGGTGTAACTACTGCCAGTGTTAACGGTGTCATCACCGATAATAAGGGCCCAATTCCGGGTGCTACTGTAGTAATCACCCACCTGCCAACGGGTACCGCTTATTCAACAGTAAGCCGTGCCGACGGTCGTTACAACATCCCTAACTTAAGGGTAGGTGGCCCATACACCTTCAAAGTAACCTTTATCGGTTACAGCCCATTCGTTCAGGAAAACATCACTTTATCTATTGGTCAGGATCAGCGCATCAATGCTCAGATCGAAGCTAATAATACGACCTTGAAAGAGGTTACCATTAGCAGCACTGCAGGTAAAGTAATTAACTCATCACGCACAGGTGCACGCGAAACCGTTAACCGTCAGCAAATTGAGGCATTACCTACTATCAACCGTTCATTAGCCGACTTTACCAAACTTACTCCATCTGCAAATGGTTTAAACTTTGGTGGCCGTAGCAGCACATTCAACAACATTACTGTTGACGGTGCTCTGTTTAACAACTCTTTCGGTTTATCAGGTACCTTAGGTGGTCAAACCAACTCGCAGCCAATTTCATTAGATGCGATCGATCAGATCCAGGTTGATATCGCTCCTTTCGACGTTCGTCAAGGTAACTTTACCGGCGCTGGTGTAAACACAGTGGTAAAATCAGGTACAAACCAGGTTAAAGGTACTGCTTACTATTATGTTCGCGGTCCAGGTTTAACCGGTTACAAAGTTGGCCCTACCCGTATCCCGGAAACATCTTTTGACTATCACACTGTAGGTGCAAGCCTTGGGTTCCCAATCGTTAAAAACAAATTATTCTTATTTGTTTCTGGCGAGCAAGAGCGTAAAAACGAACCGCCAACCAGCAACTACATTGCAAGCCGTCCAGGCACAAGTGGTGCAAACGTTTCTCAGGTTCAAGGCGCTACTTTAGACGCAATTTCAAGCTACCTGAAAACCAAGTATGGTTATGATCCAGGTCCGTATGAAAACTACAATTACCTTACTTCAAGCGATAAGGTAACAGCTAAATTAGACTGGAACATCAACAAGAACAACACTTTAAGTGCGAAATATTTCTACCTTAAATCATACAGAAACCTTGCAGCAAGTAACTCTGGTGTAAGCAATAGCGATGGTAAAACAGCTGTTGGTATTGGTACCCGTCAGCCAGGTACATTAACCTTACCATTCTACGGTTCTGGTTACCAGATCAACAACAACTTTAATATCGGTATCATCGAGTTAGACACGCGTGTAAGCAATAACATGAGCAACAAATTAACTGTTGGTTACTCTGCACTGCGCGATTACCGTAAATCATTAGGTAGCTCAGACATTCCGATGGTAGATATCGACAATGCTGTAACTACTCCAACAGGTGCTGTAACAACTGCGGCTACAGGTACTTCTACCAGCTTTGGTTATGAGTTATACACTGCAGGAAACCTTTTAAATACTAACATTTTTCAGTTTTCTGACGATTTCACCATCTTCTCTGGTAAACACGAGTTTACATTTGGTACCAACGACCAGATCCAAAGCTATACTAACGGTTTCGCACCAGACTATAATGGTTTATATACTTACAACTCAGCGTCAGACTTCCTGAATGGTTTACCAGCAGCAGCTTACACTTACCGTTACTCTGCAGTAGGTAACGATTTCCCTTACGCAAAAATCAAAGCATCTATCTATAGCGTTTACGCTCAAGATAAATGGCATGTATCAGATAACTTCCGTTTAACTTACGGTGTACGTGCTGATTATGACGCTTTCCCAACCAGCCTTCCAGCTAACCCTAATGCAGCAGCATTATCATTCCAGCAAGGTATACATGTAGATGTATCTAAACTGCCTAAAAACCGCGTTCAGATCTCTCCTCGTGTAGGCTTTAACTGGGATGTTAACGGCGATCAAAGCACTCAGGTACGTGGTGGTAGTGGTTTATTTGCCGGTACTGTTCCTTTTGTGTGGATCTCTAACCAAGCTTCAAACAACGGTTTATTGTTCGGTTCATACACTGTAACAAAAGCAAACTCTCCTACAGATCAAAGATTAATCTTCAACCCTAACGTAAATGCTAACCGTCCGGTTGGACAAGGTGCAGCTAATACTTCTTACGAGTTAGACGTTGCAGATCCAAACTTAAAATATCCTAAAATCTGGAGAACTAACTTAGCTATCGACCAAAAATTACCTGGTGGTATCATCGGTACAATCGAGGCTGCGTATACAAAGGATATCAATGCTATCTACCACGAAAACCTGGTATTATCTGATACCTATACTACTTTCGCTGGTCCTGAGGCTCAGATCCGTTATACGTCTAAAAACACTACACCTAGTTCGGCTTCTGCACAAAGTGCAACCAATCCGTTCATCAACGGCTTGTATTACATGACTAACACCAAAAAAGGTTATTCATATTTCATCACAGGTCAATTACAAAAAAGCTTCTCAAGCGGTTTCTACGCAAACGTAGCTTATACCTACAATGCGTCTAAAGACGTTAATGACGGCGGTTCTACTGCTTCAACTATCTGGAGTTCACGTGCAATTTCTGGCAACCCTAACGGTGATGTTTTGGGTAACAGTACTTACGTGCAGCCAAGCCGTATAATTGCGTCTATTGCTTACCGCAAAGAGTACGGTAAAAACTATGCTACTTCAGTAGGTCTTATCTTCGAGGCAGCTAACAACGGTGCTATTTCTTACACCACCGCAAATGACCCGAACAACGACGGTGCTCAGAACGACTTGATGTATATCCCAAGAAACCAGTCTGAAATTACCCTGGTGCAAAACGGTACTACTGATACCAGAACTGCAGCACAATTATGGAACCAATTAAACGGTTTCATTAGCCAGGATAAATACTTAAATACACACAGAGGTCAGTATGCTGAGCGTAACGGTGCTATTATGCCTTACTTCAAACGCGCTGACATGAACGTTACCCAGGATTTCTATGTAAAAGTTGGTAAATCACGTAACACTATCCGTTTAACTATGGATATCATCAACGTAGGTAACTTCCTGAACCGTAACTGGGGTACTTATCAGGTATCTTCTATTACCGGTGGAAGCACAGGTAACGTAGCTATTTTACGTTACGTTGGCACAGATGCAACAACAGGCCGTGCTCAATATACATTGCCTTATCTGGATGCAGCTAACCAAATCCCTCCAACTACTTCGTATAAAAACGACACCAGCATTTTATCACGCTGGCAAATGCAATTCGGTGTTCGTTATATCTTTAACTAATCCCGAGCATTTAACATAATAAAAAAGCCCTCTCTGATATCAGAGAGGGCTTTTTTTGTACCTTGCGCCATGCATATAGAAACCGATATCGACGAGCGGATTAAATTATCAGAAACCCGTATTTTTAAAGCCGTTTTCCCTAACACCACCAATCATTACGATACGCTTTTCGGTGGCACAGCTATGCATCTAATGGATGAAGTAGCTTTTATTACTGCTACACGTTTTGCTCGCAAGCGCATGGTAACTGTATCTTCCGATCGTATTGACTTCAACAAGCCAATCCCAGCCGGAACTATTATCGAATTAGTTGGTAGCATCAGCCATATAGGTAATACGAGCTTGAAAGTCTTAGTCGAGATATTTATCGAAGAAATGTATTCCAACATTCGCGACAAAGCTATCACAGGCACATTTACATTCGTAGCTGTCGACGAGCATAAACACCCTATCAAGGTAGTTTAAACATCTTTGGAAAGTCTTATTTAATAGTTTCTGCTGGTACGCCTTCTCTTGTTATTTTAACCGGCTTAATGCTGCCGTCTGCGTTGAAGTACAACTTATCTATGCAAACTTCGCGATGATTACCATCAGTTTCGGTAAGGGGACGGCGGTGATATACGATATACCAGGAATCGCTTTTAGCATTATGTATGAGCGAATGATGCCCGGCACCTCTTGCCACGGCCATATCCTGCTGTAAAATTTTCCCTATACGTTTAAACGGTCCGAAAGGCGAATCGGCTATAGCGTATGCCACGGAATAGTCTGGGCCCGTCCAACCACCTTCCGACCACATAAGGTAGTATTTACTATCCTTGCGGATCATGTAAATGCCCTCCACAAAACCTTCTGGAGTTATTTCTTTAAAAGTATTACCATCCGGAAGCTTGCCAAGCGATTTAAAATCGTCGTTTAAGCGAGCGATGTTTGCATGCCCCCAGCCACCGTAAAGTATATAATATTTACCATCTACGTCCTTAAACACAAACTGATCTATAGGTTGCGCGCCGTTAACAATAGTATTAATAAGCGGCTTGCCAATGTGATCTTTGAATGGTCCTCCTGGCTTATCAGCAACCGCTACACCGATGCCGCCCTGTTCACCCTCGTGCATATCATTTGCACCAAAAAACAGGTAATATTTCTTATCCTTTTGCACAATGGCCGGTGCCCACATAGCCCGCTTGGCCCATTTAACGTTAGTTGTGTCTAATATATCATGGTGCTTATCCCAATGGATCAAGTCTTTTGACGAGAATGCATCAAAGAACACCTGCTCATTATATTTTGCCGAATAAGTTGGATAAACCCAATACTCATTACCAAATACTGCCGCATCCGGATCTGCATACCACCCTTCGAATATTGGGTTGCCCGAAGTTTTAGATTTGCTGATGCTTTCCGTAGGTTTGGTTTGTGCTATTGCACCAATAGATCCGCAAAGTACACATGCTATTAGCCCGATTTTCTTCATTATAGATAAATGTTAGAATGGTAAAAATAACAGTTTACATCAATCGACGGAATACAAATGGCGAATTTTAGGGGAGTAATAGAAATATCAGCCAATACTGCTTTATAATTAGTAAACGAAAGTTAGTGCTGCTGGGTTTATGTAGCCCCGCTATCCGCTCATACAGCACAGGCCTTAGCCACAGGGCGGGTATCCGCTGCTATCAGGTTTAGGATTGAGGGGCTATTGTTAAACAACAAAAAAGGCAGCGGGGTTTCCCTTGCTGCCTTCCGTATTATATATTATGGTGGTTAGTTACCCGCTTTGCTCCTCATACCCGGGGTAGATAACCGTTTTTGCTTGTTCATTTTTAGCTGTTCATCAGATTCAAC
>NZ_WWEO01000045.1 GCF_009928685.1 Mucilaginibacter agri
GAGATACTCCAATAAGTTTGAATACATTACCAACATTATCAACAACAGCAACCTCAGCCTCATCGGTAGCAGGCAGCCCGTACGCGATTACGGCAAGCGGTGCAGTGAATGCGAATTACACGATCAGCTATGTGGCGGGTAGTTTAACAGTAACCCCGCTAGCAATTACGGTAACCGTTGATGCCCAAAGCAAAATGTACGGCAATGTAGATCCAACATTAACTTATCAAATTACCAGCGGTTCGCTCGTGCCAGGTGATGCCTTCACGGGCACATTGTCAAGAACAGCAGGTGAAAATGTTGGTACTTATAGCATCAACCGAAACACCTTAGCCTTAAATAGTAATTATGCCTTGACTTATACAGCTGCCAACCTAACCATCGTTACAAGAGCAATCGCGGTAACCGCCAACGCCCAAAATAAAAGCTATGGCGATACAGACCCCGCATTAACTTATACCTACACGGGAACTTTAGCGTTTAGCGACACCTTCACAGGTGGACTATCAAGAGTATCGGGCGAAAACGTCGGCACTTACGCAATTAATCAAAACAACCTGGCCTTAAGCAGCAACTATGCTTTGACATATACCGGCGCTAACCTAACCATCGGCACAAGGGCTATTGCGGTAACCGCTGATGCAAAAACTAAAACTTATGGCGATGCCGATCCGACGCTGACTTATCAGGTTACAAGCGGTTCGCTCGTAACCGGCGATAGATTTACAGGAGCAATAACGAGAGCACCGGGAGAAAACGTTGGCACCTATACCATTAACCGAGGCAGCTTGGCATTGAGCAGCAACTATGCGTTAACTTATACCGGCGCAAACCTAACCATTGGCACAAGAGCAATCGCGGTAACTGCTGATGCTAAAACTAAAACCTATGGTGATGCCGATCCGACCTTAACTTACACCTACACGGGCACTCTCGCAACGGGTGATGCCTTTACAGGCGCATTGTCGAGAGCAGCAGGCCAAAATATCGGTACTTATGCTATTAACCAAAACACCTTAGCTTTAAGCAGTAACTACGCATTAACTTATACCGGCGCAAACCTAACCATCAGTACACGAGCCATAACGGTAACTGCCGATGCTAAGTCGAAAACTTATGGTGATGTGGATCCGACGCTGACTTATCAGATCACAAGTGGTTCACTCGTAACGGGCGACGCATTTACAGGAGCACTTTCAAGAGCGCCAGGTGAAAACATCGGTACTTACGCCATCAATCAAAATACTTTGGTATTGAACGGTAACTATGCGTTGACCTATACCGGCGCAAACCTGACCATCGGCACAAGAGCCATAGCGGTAACGGCGGATGCCAAGTCAAAAACCTATGGCGATGCGGATCCGGTATTAACTTATACCTACACCGGAACCTTGGTTACGGGTGATGCCTTCACTGGACTGCTGTCAAGAGCGCCGGGTGAAAACATCGGTACTTATGCGATCAACCAAAATACCTTAGCCCTAAGCAGCAATTATGCGTTAACTTATACAGGAGCAAACCTAACCATCAGTACACGAGCAATTGCGGTAACGGCTGATGCAAAGTCGAAAACTTATGGTGATGCCGATCCGACCTTAACTTACACTTACACGGGCACTCTCGCAACGGGTGATGCCTTTACAGGCGCATTGTCAAGAGCGCCGGGTGAAAACATCGGTACTTATGCGATCAATCAGAACACTTTGGTATTGAACGGTAACTACGCATTGACTTATACCGGCGCTAACCTGACTATCGGCACAAGAGCCATAGCGGTAACTGCCGATGCTAAGTCGAAAACTTATGGTGATGCAGATCCTGCGTTGACTTACACTTATACCGGCACGTTGGCAACGGGCGATGCCTTCACAGGAGGATTATCAAGAGCAGCAGGTGAAAACATCGGCACTTATGCCATCAATCAAAACTCCTTGGCCTTGAACAGCAACTATGCATTAACTTACACCGGTGCCAACCTAACCATCGGTACCAGGGCCATAGCCGTAACCGCGGACGCCAAATCTAAAACCTACGGCGATCCGGATCCTGCGCTGACCTATACTTACACCGGAACCTTGGTGACTGGCGATAGTTTCACAGGGGCGCTTTCGAGAGCAGCAGGTGAGAACATTGGTACTTATGCCATTAATCAAAACACCTTAGCCCTAAGCAGCAACTATGCCCTAACTTATACCGGGTCAAACCTAACCATCGGTACAAGGGCGATAGCTGTAACCGTTGATGCAAAGTCCAAAACTTACGGTGATGCAGATCCGGCGTTGACTTATCAGATCACAAGTGGTTCGCTCGTAACCGGTGACGCATTTACAGGAGCACTTTCAAGAGCAGTAGGTGAAAACATTGGCACTTACGCCATTAATCAAAACACTTTGGCATTGAACAGTAACTATGCGTTAACTTATACCGGCGCAAACCTGACTATCGGTACACGGGCTATAGCGTTAACTGCAGATGCCAAGTCGAAAACTTACGGCGATGTGGATCCAACGCTGACTTATACTTACTCCGGCACGTTGGTAACAGGCGACTCTTTCACAGGTTCACTATCAAGATCGCCAGGCGAAAACATCGGGACATATGCCATCAACCAAAACACGTTGGCACTGAACAGTAACTATGCGTTAACTTATACAGGAGCTAACCTAACCATCGGTACAAGGGCAATTACGGTAACGGCGGATGCCAAGTCGAAAACTTACGGTGACGCGGATCCGGCGTTCACTTATACCTACACCGGAACATTAGTTGCTGGCGATGCATTTACAGGTGTATTGGCAAGGGCGGCAGGGGAAAATATTGGTACTTATGCGATCAACCAAAACACCCTGGCACTAAGCAGTAACTACGCATTGACTTATAAAGGCGCTAACCTTACTATCGGTACAAGAGCCATCGCGGTAACCGCAGCTCCGAAGAATAAAACCTATGGGGATTCAGACCCGGCACTAACTTACACCTATACGGGCACTTTGGCAACGGGCGATTCTTTCACAGGTACGTTATCAAGAACAACAGGGGAGGGCGCTGGTAGTTATGCCATCAACAAAAATACGTTAGCCCTGGGCAGCAATTACACCTTAACTTACACTGGTGCGACCCTCGTTATTAATAAAGCGCCATTGAGTGTAACGGCAGATAACAAGAGCAGATTATTCCTGTTAGCAAATCCGCCGTTAACCTTAACTTACAGTGGCTTTAAATTTAGCGATGCACCAACCAGCCTTACTGCTCAACCAAGTGTAACCACCACGGCGGTGAGGTTATCGCTCCCGGGTGTATATCCGATTACGGTACAGGGCGCGGCAAGCTCAAATTATGATATTACCTATCACAATGGCCAGTTAACGGTTTTACTTGCTACGCGCACTATTGCATTTACAGCGCTACCTCAAAAAACCTATGGTGATCCGGATTTCTCAGCAGGTGCGTCCTTAAACACCGACGAGACCCTGGTATTAACCAGTAGCAACACTAATGTAGCGACAATCGTAAACGGTCAAATACACATCGTGGGGGCCGGTACCACAGTTATAACGGCTGCTGCGCCAGAGAATGGTGGCTACAGTACCACAGATCCGATAAGTCAAATATTGATTGTGGATAAAGCACAGCAGACTATCAGCTTTGCTGCTATACCAAATCTGTACAGCGGTGATTCATACGATCTATCATCGGTGAAATCGAGTGCTGGCTTGCCGGTTACCTTAACAGTTGCCGATCAAACCATTGCATCAATAACCGGTACTAAACTAAATGCACTGGCAATTGGCACAACTGCTGTTACTGCTTCGGCGGCGGGTAATGCCAATTACTATCCGGCCGCGAATGTAACCCAGCCGGTAAAAATACTTGATAAGTTTGGTGCTGAGCTCATTGTGCGGAAAGCATTGTCGCCCAATGGCGACGGTATCAACGACTTCCTGTATATAGAAGGTATCAAAGACCATCCGGTAAATAGTTTCACGGTTATTAACCGCAATGGCGTCAAAATCTTCGAGATTAAAAACTATAATAATGCCGACAAGGTGTTTGTAGGGCGGTCGAGCGTAACCGGCGACCTGCAAACAGCAGGTACTTATTTCTACCTGATAGAGTTGAATGACGGCGGAACGATACATCGTCAAACCGGATACTTCTTACTTAAATATCAGAACTAATAACAAGATTATCAGCTACCCGGAAGCAGTTAACGCTTCCGGGGTAATTAAACCACTAGCACTTAGAAAATCATGAGAAGCTATATTAAACCCGGGATTAAGGTTTTACTGCTTTCGGCCATATGTTTTGTGTTTTCTATATACACCGCATATGCCCAGCAAGATTATACGTACAGCCAGTACATGAATAACCAAACACCATTAAATCCAGCTTATTCTTTACTGGACAAAAATGGTTCGCTAAATGCCCTGCTGCGTAAGCAATGGGTTGGCATTGACGGTGCACCATCTTCGTTTATCTTTAATGGTAATATGCCCATAGAATCAATCAACGGAGCAGCTGGGGCTACTGTAAAAAACGACCAATTCGGTATTGAGCACCTTACTGAAGTAAACGCTTTTTTTGCCAAAAGCATCCAGTTAAGCGAAAAGGCCTTTTTAGGAGTATCATTAAATGCAGGCTTTCGTAACTATGTGGCTAATTATTCGACACTCGATTCAAACGATCCTGCTTTTAGGGATGATGTAAGGCAGAATAAACCGAACCTGGGTTTTGGGGTGATGTTTTATTCGGATAGGTATTTTATAGGTGTTGCTGTTCCCGAATTAACGTTTACATCACTGGGTTCGGCCTCGATACAGGATAATAGTTATTTCCGTAACCACTATAATTTTTCTGGTGCATACTTGATCGATGGGGGAAAAGATGTAAAGGTAAAACCAGCCTTTTTGGCTACATATACTAAAGGGGTACCTTTTATTGCCAATTTCTCTACAACGTTGTATATAAAAAATGTAGTTGGTTTTGGGGCAGATTATCGCACTAATAACGAGATGGCCGGCATAATCAGCTTTATGATGAGTAACTTCCGTTTAGGGTACAGCTATCAGTTCGGTACTGCATCAAACAACATTGGCAGGTTCAATAATTCAACGCATGAGGTAACATTGACCTACCGTTTCGGTCAGCATTTGGAAGATATTAACTTATTATAAGCCTTGAAAATCTAAACAAGAAAAGCAGCCCTTGGCTGCTTTCTTGTTTAGGGAAAGTTCCAAAATAAAGATGCTTATGGCATCACCGATGGACGTAGAATTGAGATGTAATGCAGCCTCGAACTGTTGCCAGTTGTATCGTTATGAGGCTGAAGACTGGCTCCGTCAAAGCGTTGATAAACAAATGAATGATTTTGATCGTTCTGGGTTTTTGCCCATTCTACAGATACCAATTTGCCGGGAATCAGGCCGCCAAACCAATGCGGGTCTTCCTGTTGTTTCCAGGTTACCAATGCTAAAACCTCGCCATTATTTGGCTGTGCTTTCCCGAGCAAAGCATTGCGGGCAGCATCATTACCATATAAGGTAGACATGGTGCCTTGCTTTCTATTAATCATTGAGGTAATAACGAATGGACAAGCCTGCTTGAAATTTAACGATGCAGGTAGGGCCGCTTTGGTATTGATCTGTTGGCCATCTACCACAGGCTGACTGCATGAGGTTATTATATAAAGTAAAGCCAGGCTTAAAATAGGAGCTAATTTTTTCATGGCGCTTAGTGTTTAATAGGTTGGGTAAAAACGTAGTCGGTGTTGGCTTGTGGTCGGTGGCAGTTAACGCACTCCGTTGCAAACATAGCTGTTTTGCCATACGGCACCATTGCAGGTGTTTTAAACCTTGCAAACCCCCAACCCTTTGTGTCGCGGTATTTGTCGGCATCTTTTATCATAAACTCTACCTGTTTAAACTCGCCGGGGGTGATGTTTCCGTCTTTATCCTCCAGCGATGCCCATGCTACTTTGGCAAAGGCGGCGCCGTTTGGCCACGGTTTAATATTGCCTTCTTTAAGGGCCTTAACGGCTATGGCATTACCCAATATTACCCGCATGGTGCCATTGTCGTACCTATCGGTTGTGCTAAGTGCCTGCCAGTTTTTATAGTCGGGCATAAAAGCAATACCATTAAGCGCTACGGGGATATTCTTTAACTGGAGTTTTCCGCTGCTCCATTGGGCAAACTGTTTATCAGCTGCATTTATCTTTGCGGTGTCGGTAAAGGGTTGTTTAACAGTGCTCTTTAAATATGCTTTCAATATCGCAACATCTTCAGCAGAGAGCTTGGCCGAAGGATGGACAGCTGTATAATTGCTAAGCGGCATAGCGCCAGCGTTGATCTGGTTAACGGCTTCCCAAAGTTTGGCTTTTTGGTCAGGTGCGGCCAGTTTATCCCATTCCGAAAAGTTAAGCCCGGCTCTTCCTTCATTAACATCAGCTGCAACCTGCCAGTATGCCGGAGCTATCTGATCGTACCATCGTATGTTGGTTTCGTTCGAATGGCAATCATAGCAAGCCCTTTTCAATATGGCTTTTACATTAGCAGGAGCATTAATGTCGCTTGTAACTGGCTGCTCTTTAATTGCAGGACGGTAAAGCTGCAAACAAAGAAGCACGACAATAAGTATGCAAATCGTTACGGTGATCTTCCTTTTCATTATAGGGGTAAATTGAATTATGGAATTAAAGATAGATTACCTGATAATGTTCAAATAATTAATTTGTTTCCATGCTTCAGAAATTTACACCAACCGTGGTTTTCTCCTCAATTTTATGTGCAATACACTCAAAGGTTAAAAAATGAAAAGGTCTTTAAACAGTGAAAGCCCTTTTTAAGGGCTTTCGAAAAACTTTTTATTCGGCACTGCTTAATTAAGCCAATGTCCAATCAGGTCTTTCAAAATGGCATGTATAACCGTATGGGTTCTTTTGCAAATAATCCTGGTGTTCTTCTTCGGCATTCCAAAAGGGGCCTGCGGGTACTACTTCTGTAACTATTTTGCCAGGCCATACGCCAGATAAATCCATCTCTGTTATTAAGGCATTGGCGGTGTCACGTTGGGTTTCATCTAAATAAAATATCGCCGAACGGTATGACGTGCCTATATCATTTCCTTGCCTGTTCTTTGTGGTAGGATCATGGATCTGGAAGAAATATTCCAATAGTTTACGATATGATAAAATTGAAGGATCAAATACAATCTCTATACCCTCAGCATGTGTTCCATGATTTCGGTACGTTGCGTTTGGCACATCGCCACCTGTATATCCAACCACGGTTGAAATAACTCCCGGTTGTTGTCTGAATAATTCTTCTACACCCCAAAAACAGCCGCCGGCTAAAATCGCCTTTTCTGTACTCATATATTTTTATTTTTATATAGAATAAAGATAGTGTACAAACCGGTATTCAACAATAAAATAGGGTAGCTATGGCGCTAATCTTACATGCAGATGAATGTACCTGTCGCTTATTGATGGTTTTGTTTATCCGGGTGCCGAATGTGCGCTGATTTATATAAATTAGGAAACTAGAAAGGCTTTAACATAACATTTAAATATACTTCGTTGAAAAGAACATTATTACTGCTTACTATAATGCTATGCGTGTGTGCAATTGCATTTGCACAACAAAAAAATCAATATGTAAAATTAGAAACGCCCCAGGGATGGTGCGTGATAAAATTGTATAACGAAACCCCGGTGCACCGCGATAACTTTATCAAACTGGTTAAAAGCCACTATTTTGATGCAACTACCTTTAACCGCATCCTCAAAAACTTTGTTATCCAGGGAGGCGACCCAGATTCGCTATATGAAAAAGGCCGTACTTTAAAGCCCGAACAAAAGTGGATAGCGCCCGAATTTGTGGATAGTTTATATCACCGAAGGGGAGTGGTAGCCATGGGGCGCGATAATAACCCAATAGAATCTTCCTTTACCACCCAGATTTATATTGTGGATGGCAAAACCTATACTGATGAAGAATTGGATGCGATAGAGAAAAAATACAATGTGCATTTAACAGATGCTCAGCGCCAGGCTTACCGCACCGTTGGCGGTATACCCCGCCTCGATCATCATTATACCGTCTTCGGCGATATTGTAAAAGGCATGGATCTCATCGACAAAATTACTGCGGTAAAGGTTGATAAAGCCGGAAATCCCGACACGCCGGTATGGATGAAAATTACCTTGCTTACACCTAAACAAGCAGAGAAAATTTTAAAATAAGCAAACCAATCTGAGCTCTTAAAATACGGGGTTCGCAATGGGCACATCCTTTATTTTCCAGGCACCTTTTAATTGTTGATTAACTTTGGTAAGCTCTTTACTATTGCCGGTATGCTGATATGCCGTTCGTAAACCGGTGAGGGCCCAGCCATTGGCAGGATTAATAGTTAAATCTTTATTTAGCACAGTAATTGCGTCGGTATATTTCCCGGTTTTTAATAGCATTTCACCTAAATAATGTCTTGCAGGTATTGGCCAGTCGCGCGGCTCATTGTAGATCAGGTTATCTTCTGCGACAACAGCTTGCTTTAAAATGCTAATAGCATCGGCATAATGTTTTTGGGTTTCAGCTATCTTCCCTTTAAGAATGAGCTGCGCTACGGTGATGGATTCATAGGCGCTGCTGAAATTATCAATTTTAGCCTTTAGGGATGATGAATCGCGCAGTTTACCACCCAGCATATCCAATTCACTTTGCGCTTTTACCACATCGGCCTTGGCACACCAGGCCAACCCCTTTGCAAAGTTTAATATAGCGCCAGTATAAGCCCCCCCGGTAATAGGTTGACTTTTTAGGATATCATCCCACTTACCAAAACGCGCAGCTGTGAATACCGGTTGCATATAAATATACTGAAAGAAGTTTCCATCTCCGCCTTGCAGCGATAAATAGGGCAAAGGAATAACCGCCCTGAGCGAGTTGGATCCATGATTTGCAATGGCATAATTGCCACCCATCTGCGCGCAGTTAATGCGCAAATGCATATTGTGCATCTGATACAATACAGCGCCCTCGGCAACAGGCTTATAAGCTTTTGTATACGTTTCATATCCTGCTACTGCAACTTCGTTATCTCTGATACCGCGTTGATAATCACCCGTGCGAATGTATATGTGTGAGGGCATGTGCGTTATGTGAGATACCAGGGGCATTAGGGTATCTAAAAAATGCGCGCTGTTTAAAGCAAGCTGAGGTGTTGCCGAAGCTTCAACAGCGTGAATAAAATAGTGATTTGCGCCGGGGTGTTTAGGGTTAAGCACAAGAGCTTCTTTTAATAAGGCGCATATTTGCGGGGTCCATGGTTTTGGGCTAAAATCGTGACCGTAAAGGTCCCAGGGGTGCAATAATAATAGGGCATCGGCGTAAAGGCTAATTACGTCTGCATTCTTTGGGAATTTACTATAAACCAACCGCATGGCATCGGCATAACTGACCCTTAACTGATGTACGCTGATAGTTGTGTCGATGCTGTACCGTTTTTGCATTGCTGTAATTAAGGCATTTTCGAGCGGGGTACATTTGGCTGTAAAGAGGCCACTTCTTAAAGAGGCTGCTTCTGCATCGGCCGGTGGTGCGTATCCATTTGGATAATTAATTGTTGGCCCCATAGCCAGTGACTTGCCATACCATGCCATGGCACATTCAGGGTCAAAATGGGTTGCTTTCTCGAAGGAAGCGATAGCTTCGATAGTATGAAAGGCATAGTACAAACTCAAGCCCTGATTAAAGTAGTATTGCGTACTATCTGAATTGGTAGTGATCTTAAAACTGTAGTTTCCCCAACCTTTTAACGCCGGGATATCCGGAATGGCCTCGTCGGGGTTAAAAGCTACGCCGCATAAGGCTACCGATCGGCTGCCGCTTTTAAATGGTGACTGAGCTGCCAGTGGCGACGATTTTCTTTTATAGTGATAGTAAAAGGATTGCGCCACGAAAAATACAATCAGCAATAAAAAGCTGACCATTACTGTACTTTTTAATTTCATTGCCGGTAAACCTTAGTTATGACTTATTGCAAATTAATGTTTTTGAAGGATTATTAGGAGGTAATGCTTTGATAATAAAAATTTTACCATTAGTGTTAGATCAATCCGAGGCTATTTTTTTGACGACCTTAAAAAAAAATGTCGAAATATTTGTTTTGTAATATGATTTTGATAATTTAGCAATAGTTAATTCCGGCGCGGAATTAAACCTTTTATTTGCCTACTACTTAAATTTTCAGTTCCCCCGTATTATTTATTTAGTCCACTGCAGGTACGTTGCAGTAGCGATAGCTCTAATTACGCCTCCCAATTTCACACTTAATACCTTTTTACAATCAGTCCTTTTTTGTGTAATCCTAAACTGTTTCACTTATGTGTGCCGTTAAAGTTGGTTGGTATTTAATTTACACCAGGCCCCGCCACGAAAAAAAGGTAGCGGAGTACTTGAAAATTCTGAACTTAGAATATTTTTTACCCACCGTAAGAACGTTGAAAGTGTGGGCTAGCAAAAAAAAATATGTAAATCTTCCTCTTTTTCCCTCTTATATTTTTATAAAACTCCAAGGCGTTGAGGATTATATAGAAACTACTCATCTGCCCGGTGTATTATATTATATAAGAACCGATAACCAGATTGCCGAGATCAGCGAAAGCATTGTTTCTAAACTAAAAGCCCTTTCCTCCAAAAAGCTTAATGAGGATTTCGAAGTGTCGTCAGAAAATTTTGATCAGGGCATGATCGCAGATATAGATTCGGGGCCCCTCAAAGGCTTTCCATGCGAAGTGATTCAATACAAGGGAAAATATCAGATGCTTGTGCGGGTTGAACTGCTGCAGAGAAATATCATCGTCGACCTTCCGTCATACTGCTTAACGCCGGTTAAAGCTAGCAGGCTGGTGGCTAACTATTAAAACTTATAACTAAATCAGTTACCAACTTAGGTAATCTTAATTATAAAAGTTTTCCAATTATTAACCCATAAAATTTCAAAATATGCCAGTACAACCATCTTATCCAGGGGTTTATATTGAAGAAATTCCTAGTGATGTACACACAATTACGGGCGCTGCAACTTCTATTACCGCTTTTATTGGACGAGCGCTTCGTGGCGATTTGAACAGCGCGATAACCATAACGAGTTTTTCCGATTTTCAGACACTGTTTGGAGGCGTTTGGGCAGACAGCATGATGAGCTATGCGGTGAAAGACTTTTACTTAAACGGCGGCTCGAAAGCTGTTATAGTCAGGATAGCAAAAAACGCTACAAAATCTAATATAAAAGTGCTGGTTGACGGAGGCGCGCCCGGAGCATTTTTTACACTGGAAGCCGCCAGTGAAGGCAGTTGGGGCGATAACCTAAAAATCTCGATCAATTATAAAACTAAAGATCCGACAGATAGTTCGCTTTTTAATTTATTAGTTGCGGAAGCTGTAGATGGTGGTTCGACAGAAAAGTTTTTAAACGTATCTGTAAATTCCAACGATCCCAGGTACCTTCCCCGTGTATTAAATCAAAGTTCTATGTTGGTGAGGGTTAAGGGCACAATGTCAACCTTCCGGCCAAAGTCAACACTCGTAGCGGTATTAACAAGTCCACCCTCAAGTCCACCGGATATGGTTGATAATCCGATATCGGTTTCGGTAAAAGGATCAGACGGTGTAGACGTTGGTGCATCAGAATACCAGGGAGAAGAAAAATCAAAAACAGGTATTTACGCTTTGGAAAACGAAGACTTTAATATTTTATGTATACCACCACCATCGAGAGATGCAGATACGGATCCGGACGTATATAGTGATGCCCTGGCATTGTGTGTGGCAAGCAGAGCGATGCTTTTAGTTGATGCACCAACAACCTGGGGCGATGTTCAGGCGCCTGTACTGGCAGTAAACAACGCTATTAACGGCTTGGGCGATTTAGATCTAACAGGCCCCGCAACACGAAATGCGGCGTTATTTTTCCCAAGGGTATTGCAGTCAGATCCTATGCGCGATGGACAAATAGAAACTTTTGCGCCATGTGGTATGATTGCCGGTATTATGGCCCGAACAGATACCGCCAGGGGGGTATGGAAATCTCCGGCTGGTATTGATGCTACGCTGAATGGCATAAGAGGCTTGCAAATTAATCTTTCCGATGATCAGAATGGCCAGCTAAACCCATTGGGTATCAATTGCCTGCGGTCTTTTCCGGTTGTTGGGCAGGTAGTTTGGGGAACACGCACACTACGGGGTGCCGATGAATTAGCCGACGAGTACAAATACATAGCGGTACGCCGCACGGCATTGTTTATTGAAGAAAGCCTGTATAGAGGCACCAAATGGGTAGTTTTTGAACCTAATGACGAACCATTGTGGGCGCAGATACGGCTTAATATCGGTGCTTTTATGCAAAATCTTTTCAGGCAGGGGGCGTTTCAGGGTAAAACACCTAAAGAGGCTTACCTGGTAAAATGCGACAGTGAAACTACTTCGCAAAATGATATCAATTCGGGGATAGTAAATATACTGGTAGGCTTTGCACCTTTAAAACCTGCCGAATTTGTGATCTTAAAAATTCAGCAATTAGCTGGTCAAATCGATTCATAAAAAAATAAATTATGGCACAGTTTACAGTTAACCCAACAAGGTTTGATCCGTACAAAAACTTCAAATTCAGAGTAAAATGGGATGGCAGGTACGTTGCGGGCATAAGCAAAGCCGGGGCATTAAAAAAAACCACCGAAGTTGTTGAATTTAGAGAAGGTGGCGACCCAAGTACAGGCCGTAAATCGCCTGGCCGTACCAAATACGAGGCTATTACACTCGAACGTGGTATAACGCACGACACAGAGTTTGAGAAATGGGCCAACAAAGTATGGAATTTTGGCTCTGGGCTTGGTGCTGAAGTTTCCCTCAAAGACTTCCGGAAAGATATCATCCTCGAACTTTATAACGAGGCAGGACAGCTTGCAATAGCCTATAAAATATATCGCTGCTGGATTTCCGAGTTTCAGGCCATGGCAGATTTGGATGCCAACGCAAATGCAGTTGCCATACAGCATATAAAATTAGAAAACGAAGGCTGGGAACGTGATTACGAAGTAATGGAACCTGCAGAGCCATCGTTTACTGAACCGCAATAATTGCATGAAGCCTTTAGATGCAACCGAACTATTTCAGCTTTGGGACGAGGTTTTGCACGATGGCCTGTTGGATAAGAGCATGAGGTTATTAGGTAAAGCCTGTTCATTTGAAAACAGTGTGGAGCTTGGCAGGCTGAGCATTGGCGAAAGAGACGCCCGGTTGTTGCAGCTGAGGGAATGGATGTTTGGTTACAGCCTAAAAAACATGGTAACCTGCCCTAAATGCAATGAAGTTGTGGAATGGGAAATGGATACGCATGATATGCATTTGCAGAAAATACCCGCCGATCTATCCGTTAAAACTTTCTACCTCGTAAAAGATCAGTTTAAAATACAATTCAGGCTTCCCGATTCTTTCGATGTATCTAAAATTATTTCAGAAAATTCGGCTGATCCAGATAGCCTGATCACCAACTGTATTGTTGGTGTTGCAAATGAGAATGGGGAAGAAATCCCTAAAGACCAATTATCCGGCGAGATAATCCAAGCCCTTGATAAACGAATGAGTGAAGAAGATCCTCAAGCCGATATACGTATAGAGATCCATTGCCCGGCGTGCAGCCATAACTGGGAATCAGTGTTTGATATCATGAGTTTTCTTTGGGCCGAAATTGATAGCTGGGCCAAACGGATGATGCAGGAAATTTGCCTCCTGGCAAAATCATTTGGATGGTCCGAAAAGGATATTCTTAACATGAGCCCTCACAGGCGCAGGTTGTACATCGAAATGCTTACTTAATGAAAGGCTTTGCCAGCAATTTAATTGCGCGTCATATTTCTCCCGCTAATAAAGTTACACCCCGGTTGGCTTCGCGGTTTGAGAATTATATCAGTGTTCCTCAAGATTTGCAAGAACATAATGATGGATACAAAGAAAAGACTTTAGCCAATGATGCTGCTTCTCCTGATATAAAGCCTAAAATCCAGCCATTCCCTTTAATAGAAAAAACTGATGATCCCATCAAAGTTGATTTTTCAATAAACAACGTTGGTAGAGAAACTACAGAGAAACCTGAAGATACTTCTGGACGAACAAAGAAAGCACCCATTCAGGATAGCCAGAATATCGGTACCAATTTTACAGCAGCCAATAAACTTAAGCCTAAATCAATTCCCTTGCAAACAGAAAAACAAACTGTTGTTCAACAAAAGGCCTTAAGTACATTAATCACAGACAGTAACGCTAACACGCGGATAATGCCACAGTTACTCAAACCAGATAACTTTATTGCACCATCAGAAAGCGGCGGGTTTCAAAAATCGCTTTTGACGTCCGAATCACCGCGTGTTACAAGTCCGCGGACGACGTTTGAAAGAAAGAATATAGAAGAGGAAAGTTTAATAAAACCCTCAAACGCAGAAAATAAATCGCCCCTTCCGTTTAAAAATCAAAAATCGCCTTACTCATCGGGGTTAGCTGAACCGGTTAACCACACCATTATTAAAGTAAACATTGGTAGAATAGAGATACAAGCCATAAACGAACCTTCATCAAATGTGGTTGCTATGAAAAATAATGCCACAAGCAGTCCGAAGACATCATTGGATGATTATTTAAAAAAGAGAAACGGCAAGTAATGAGTACCGCTTTACGCATTGCATCGGTTACCTACGTACTTAAAGATTTGTTAAATAACGGATTGATAAATCATGACGTTACTGGCGCTGTTGGTGAAACCATTACCGTTACGGCCTGGCCCCCGGATAAGATTAAAGCCGAGGATGAAATTACCCAATTGAACTTATTCATGTATCAGGCAACCTTCAATAGCGGATGGCAAAACGTGGCGCAACCCTCGCTTAACAGCAAAGGCGACCGTATTACCAACCCCAAATTAGCATTGGACTTGCATTACCTGCTAACCGCCTATGGTACCACCGAATTACATACCGAAATTTTGTTAGGGTACGGCATGCAATTGATGCACGAAAACCCCGTACTAGGGCGCGATGCTATCCGTACTTCCCTGGCGCCACCCACAGCAGTACCGGGAACAGGATTAACAAGTGCACTTAAATTATTATCCACCTCGGGGTTGGCCGATCAAGCCGAAATGATAAAGATCAGTCCCGAGATTTTAAGCATAGAAGATATATCAAAACTTTGGGCTGCTTTTGGTACAAGATATCGGCCTACGGCAGCATACAAAGCCACGGTGGTGCTCATAGAAAGTAGTAAATCAACCAAATCTGCGCTGCCGGTAAAAGGGCGCAACATATATGTATCACCTTTTAAAATACCCGTTATTGAACAGGTGCTATCACAGGCAGCGATAAATCAGCCCATTGTTGAAAATCAGAAGATATTACCGGGTTATATACTGGTGTTAAATGGCAGTAATTTTAGCAGTGAGATAGTTGACGTGAAAATTGATGGCGAATCCTTACCCGTCTCATCCAATTTGGTGGTTGCTGAAACCCAGATTACCTTCAAACTACCTAATGGCCTTAATGCTGGTGTACACGAAATGCAAATTGTTCATCCGGCGCTTATAGGTAGCCCCCCTGCGGCACATGCAGGTGTATCTTCTGCTGCCGAAGTTTTTTCATTATCGCCTGTAATTACCAATACTCAGGTTATTGGCGTAACTGGTGCGGGTGATGCGCCAAGATCGGCCACCGTTAAATTTAAAATTAACCCACCAGTTAGTAACGGGCAAAGTCTGATCTTACTAATGAATCAAAGTGACGGGACAGGTCATTCATACAGTTTTCCGCTCATAAAGCCAGATTTACTAAGTCCACCGGAATTTATAGAAAATATAGCGATTGATATAAGCGGAGTAAAAAGCGGAAATTATCTATTACGTGTAATGGTTGACGGGGCGGAAAGCCAGTTAAATAATAATTCGGCCGGGCAGTACGTGTCGCCGGCTGTACACATACCATGATGGCATCAAATAATATGGATTGGAGTTCAGAAAACCAGGCTTACCTCATGAAACTTATTAGTATGATAAGGCAGCAACTGGAATGGTTCTATCAATTTCATGTTAAAAAAAATAAAAAGGCGACACCGCCTGATAGCGCAATAGTTGAAAAAAAATTAAAGGAGATAGCCGGAAAAATGGATAGCCCGCCAGCGATAGAGAAATTGGTGCAAAGGTTAGGTTTATCGGCGTTTGAAAGGGATATACTGGTGTTATGCGCCGCCCTCGAGCTCGACCCGGGATTTACAGATGTTCTTGCCTCTGTCCATAATGACGGTTCCTTAACACAACCTTCTTTCAGTACTGCGCTCGCGGTTTTAAAAGATGCACATTGGAGTGCAATTTCGCCAGCAAATCCTTTACGTTACTGGCAGCTTATAGAGATAAATAACGCACCGCTAATTACCAAAAGTTCTTTAAAAATTAATGATCATATCTTGTACTACTTAACCGGAGTTCAATACCTGCACCCCAAATTAAGAGAAATTGCGGAGCCTATTTATACCGACGGTTTATTGGCACCTTCCCAAATGCAGCTGGCCGAGGAGATTATTAAACTTTGTACTGACAAAAATGAAAGCGCACAGCTACCATATATCCAGTTTTCCGGAATTGATAACGCTGATAAAGCCTCGGTGGCATCTTATGTGAGCACAAAACTTAAACTCGGGCTTTTTGGTATTTCTGCTTATGATGTTCCGATGAATGTTACTGAGGCTGCTGAACTGGCATGCTTATGGAATAGAGAAGCCGCTTTGAATGATTACGCACTGTTTATTGATTGCAGCGATATAGACAGCAACGATAAAAACAGAACTTACGCTTTAAAGAGCTTTATCAGGGCATTGCGCGGCCTGGTTATCATAAATACGCATGAGCTGACATTAAACTTAAAACAGCCAACGGTCGTCTTCGATATAAAAAAACCATCTTCAACAGAGCAGTTATCGCTTTGGAAAGAAATGTCAGGAGCCAATGGTAATAGCGAAGCTTTACAACTCAATAAATTGGTATCCCAATTTAACCTCAGCGCCGATGCGATCCACAAGGCAGCAACCGAAATATTTTCAAACGATTTAAAAAATCAGGTGCACAATGAAGCTTACCAGGATGTTATTCAGAAAAAGCTTTGGAAAACCTGCTGCAACTATACCCGCCCACACCTGGACGAGTTGGTAGAACGCATAACACCGGTTGCAAGCTGGGATGATATTGTATTGCCCGACCCTCAAAAAAATATACTTCGTGATATTGCGGTGCAAGTAAAACAGCGTAGTAAGGTGTATGGAGATTGGGGTTTCGAAAACAAAGGTTTGCGGGGTTTAGGCATCAGCGCCTTATTTGCCGGTGAAAGTGGAACAGGCAAAACGATGGCATCAGAAGTATTAGCTAATGAATTACAGCTCGACCTTTATAAGATAGACTTAAGCAAGGTTGTGAATAAATACATCGGCGAAACAGAAAAGAATCTTAAACGCATTTTCGATGCGGCTGATGATGGGGGCGCCATACTGTTATTTGATGAAGCAGATGCCTTGTTCGGAAAACGCAGTGAGGTAAAAGATAGCCATGATCGCTATAGCAATATCGAAGTAAGCTATTTATTGCAAAGGATGGAAAGCTACCGTGGGCTGGCCATTTTAACCACAAATATGAAAAATGCTTTAGACAAGGCATTTATGCGCCGCATTAGATTTGTAGTTCAGTTTCCTTTTCCGGATGCTGTGCAGCGGGCCGAGATATGGAAGAAAATATTTCCGCAAAATACACCTCAAAAAGATCTGAGTACAGAAAAGCTCGCTTTGTTGAATTTACCGGGCGGCAGTATCAGAAATGTAGCATTGAATGCAGCTTTTTACGCGGCTCATGAAAACAGTGGGATCAGTATGCAGCATATTACCAAAGCAGCAAAAGCCGAGTATGATAAACTAGAGAAACCGTTAACAAGCATGGAAATTAAGGGATGGCAATAAATCAAACCATAGAACTGCATATCGAAAAGTTGGTTTTAAAAGGTTTTCCGCCCAGCCAGCGCCAGCATATTCAGGCAGCGGTGCAAGCCGAGCTCACAAGGTTGTTCACGGAAAAAGGAGTTCCGTCTTCGTTTTCAACAGGCAAGAATATTCGATACATAAATGGCGGGGCATTTAACTCAAAGCAAGGAGAAAAGGGTGAAACCACAGGCAATAGCATAGCCCGGTCTCTTTATAAGAATTTAGCAAAATGAAAACCGTAAGTTCTAAAACCGGAGAGAAAAAATCACAGCAAACCTCGCAACCTTCCCGCAAAACGAAAGGGGAGGATGCGCTGTCTCAAAAACCTCAAGCCGAGAGTGAGCGGGAGTCGCAGCAAAATATTATGCACAGTTTTGGTAAAATTAATGTGCATGCAAACGCTGCGCGTAATCCGATCCAGCCTAAATTAATGGTCAATCATGGCGATGATGAGTATGAACATGAGGCCAATTCTGTAGCCAGCGATGTGGTTGGTATGTCAATGCCGGCGCCCGATGGCATTTCAGCGCACAATAATAATGTATCCGGCAAAGCAGGGCAGGGTGGTGCTGCACTTCAACGTAAAGAAAGCGCAAGTAGCCCTGTAACTACTGCCCCTCCATTAGTTGGAGATGTGTTAAGATCATCATCGGGCAAACCACTGACTAAGCAGGCTAGCTCGTTTATGGAACCCCGTTTTGGGTACGATTTTAGTAAAGTAAGAATCCACGATAATGGTAAGGCTGCAGAAAGCGCCGCCTCCGTTAATGCGTTTGCCTATACATCTGGTAATAATATAGTTTTTAATAAGGGCTACTACAGGCCCGAAACAAGCCAGGGGAAGTGGCTGCTTGCGCACGAGCTAACACACGTAGTACAGCAAGGGAAAGCTAATAAGTTAAATGATAAATCGTCAGCTAACAAAACCTCAACTGACGATCGGACTTCCAGTCAGCCACAGGAGCGGTTATCGATGATCCAAAATAACTATAAGGATAACAGCTCGATGTTTCGACGGGATATCAGCAATTTCTCACAAAAAAATCCTGCAGATAAGATCGAAGAAAAGCAACAAATGATGTTGAAAAAGCCAGGTAGCCAAAAGATAACGAGGCAAGATAATTCCAGAAATTTAAGGAGATGCGCCGGCGGTGGCGGTTTTTCTCCGGACACAACTACTAAAACTAAAACCTTAAAAAACACTTTCGGCGATTTTAAAGTTGAACATGGTCTTACCAAATTACCTGCCGCCGAACTTGGAGAATACTACATCAGAATTGACATGACCCCAAACGCAAAAACAGGCAAAAGTAAGATCGGGTTCTTACAAAGTGTTCGCAGGGGAACCAGTACCGGAAATTGGTCTACCAAAGCCGGAGACAGCGGCATGGATGCCGATAGGGCAGCGAGAGCTACAAAAGACGGGTACAGAGTAGACCGTGCAGACCCGTCGGTTGATAAAACACCTTTGTACGGGATGAAAAAAAATGCCGCCGGTAATGTAGTGAGCCGAGGCAATGCCGATACGGGCAGTTTTGGCGGAAGTAATCCGTGGATGTACGATAAGGTCGGTGTAATTGATCCAAGCGTTTTACAGTTTTCATCATCAGCAATTGATGTTGCTACGGGCGCATCGTATGGAGCCATTGGGTGGGGGTTCGAATATGATTCTTCACGGAAATTTTATAAAGAAGAAGATCCTACGTTACTATCTAAAGGCGATGCAAGGCTTAAAGGACGCGATGATGCTATTACTAAGTGGAATTCTGCAGTTGCCACATCAGGCAGCGGTATTGATGCAGCGCCGGCAGTAACCGATTAACTTTACGAAATGGAAAATATATCAGATCTGCGCCGGGCACTGCAAAAATGTATAAACGATAGCAGGGCACATTATTCGATAGAGGGACTTAGTGAAAGCGGAAAAATACGGGAAATGGTTAAGCAAATAGATTCTCCTTTCTGGAAAGAACTTGAACCTTTGGAAAACTTTTTTGTGTTCGAGATCAGTCCGGCAGTTAGGGAGAAAGCTCCCGCTCCAGTAGTTGTATCGGCGTATTGTACAGCGCTTCGCGAACTCACTACAGATTGGTGGGGTTTACCTGCCGGTACACCTACACAATCCTCGCTTAACCTGATGGCCCAACCCGAAATACAAAAGGGGCTGGCCAAACTGCTAACTGATAAAACAAGCCTGCATTATGTTGATGGGGAAGCTCGCTCGTATAGCGAAATATACCACTTTGAAGTGAGCGATTTAGCAGCAGGGTTTTTAATAAAAATGTCGGGCGGTACTTATGACGCATATGGAGATGTGCAGGAAAGGGAAAAAGTTAAAAATCAACTTAAAGAAAAGTTTGTAAATAACTGATTATGGAATGGTTTGATAACTCGTTAATCCTGGTAAAAAATAAGCTTTATGAGGCCGTACCAAATAACTGGGGTGAGATGCATATTATTGCTCAAAACTATTTTAAAAGAGATGTTATTCCCGAACTCCTTGTTCCGATTACCTGTTGTAAAGCAGTAGGCGGAAACCCTGAAGAGGTCCCTCATGTTTTTTCGGCCATAGCAGCAGCGTCAATAAGTGCCCGTATTTTGGATGACATACAAGATCAGGACAAGTCAGACGCTGTGCATCTAAAAGTAGGGGTAGCCAGAGCGGTAAACTACGTAGATACTTTCAGAACATTAGCCTTTAAACTAATAGGCCAGATGTTTCAAATCACAAACAAATCTCAACAGATATACAACCTTTTTATTGAGTCGTACTTCGATGTCTTAAAGGCGCAGGAAAATGAATTAAAAGGTAATTACAGCAATTGGCTGGAAGCAATGAAAACCAGCGAAATGAAATCGGGGTACGTTTACGGAGCGATTAGCTATTTGGGGGCTTCTATCGGTACTGATAATGAGGATTATATTAAAGCTTGTAAAAAATATGGGTATCATTTCGGCATAGCTGTACAGTTATTTAACGATATGGATGGTATATGGAATACAGACGAAAGCTCAGACTTAGATCAGAATAAGGTAACGCTACCATTGTTGTACGGGTTAAACTGCGATCATGAATGGAAGGAGGAGCTAAGTAATATCGTAAAACAGAATACAATTGCTGCCAATAAAGAGCGGATTAAAGAGATACTCGATCATATAGATACAAAGAGATATTTAGTTTGGGCTGCCCTGCAAGAAAGGGATAAAGCGTTAAACGCAATCTCCATTTTAGAGAACAATAGCGGAGTTGAAGTATTGGAAGCCCACTTTACAGGCATGTTTGGAGATATTGATGATTTAATGAATGGATACGAGCTTGATAACCACAACCCTCTGACGGAAACTTCGAATGCTGATACAGATAACTCATATCGATCTGAGGCACTGAATATCAGATCTAAATTGTCCGAAAAATTTTAGCCACTTATGCTTGAGAATGAAGTAAGCAACATGGAAAATCTCACAAGCTCGTTTGAACAACAGGTAGAGCAGGGGAATTTGTTTTTGCATACATCGCTCAGCCAGCAGTCTGCCCGTATTAATGAGATAGAATCTTTCTTATATGCGGTTATAGATATTTTGATAAAAAAAGGAGTGGCAGTGCCTGAGTTACTTTCGGAAAGCGTGTTAAAAATAAGGCAGGAAATAAGAGAGAAAGAGGAAGAGAACTTCCTGGATATTTCTCTGCGGGCAGATTTTGGGGAAGAGGATAGAGAGTTTGTGCCTGTTAATTGCTCCGAAAGATTGCCCATTTGTAAGGCGGTTTGCTGTAAACTCGATTTTGCTTTAAATGCCGAAGAAATTGAATCGGGAAAAATAAAATGGGAATTAGGAAGGCCGTACTTCATAAGGCACGAACCTAAAAGCTGCTATTGCTGCCACATTAACCAGGAAAGTAAAGCATGCAACGTGTATGATCACAGGCCTTCGGTATGTAAAAAGTATAGTTGCGCAAATGACCACCGTATATGGAAAGACTTCGACAAGATGGAGCTAAATGACGAATGGCTTAATGAGAACATCAAAGAGCGGAAAATTAAATTCACTGGTGCGGCTATATTTAACTACCATAGTGTTGCCGGAGATAAAATTGATAAGTGATTAAACCTTTGTAAGTCAATTATATGCAGTCATTCCCAAACTCTCCTCATATTGTTAAAGGTGGTATCGTTCTGATAGACCCCGACTCGTCGGCTATTAAGAGGATTATTACTCTACAATATAATCCCGATACGCTTACCAGAAGTTTACAGGTGAAAGGTGTTGGCGGAGATGGTGGTAATAGATCAGAGGCATTACGACTTACCGGTCCGCCGGTGGAAACAATAAAGCTCGAAGCAGAAATTGATGCAACAGATCAAATGGAGATGGGAGATACGCTTACAGCTAATGTAGGGATTCAGCCACAGTTATCGGTGCTGGAGACAATCGTTTACCCAACAAGCGATCACTTGATTTTTAACAACAGCATGTCGCAATCGGGCTCACTTGAAATAGTGCCTATGGAAACTGATCTTACCTTATTTATCTGGAATAAAAACCGCATTATCCCTGTACGCATTGCTGAGTTTAGCATTATAGAAGAAGCTTTTGACACCAATTTAAATCCCATACGTGCAAAGGTAACTCTCAACATGCGGGTGTTAAGTGTTGATGATCTGGATTTCGCGCACAAAGGCGGTGCTTTATTTATGAGCTATCAACAAAATAAAGAAAAGTTAGCAGGCATGTTCAGAGGGGGGAACCTTGGCGATTTAGGCATAAATTCAATCTGATGACAGACATTTCAAAACTTTTGCAACAGGCAGGTGTAAACCCGGGTTCGTTTCCGTTTACCAGCCGGTATAAAGACATAGAAGTAACTTCTATACCCGGCGCCGACGAAGTACCTATCGTTTATTTGCGCCGTCGGTTTGTGCCGCAGGCAGATAGTTTTTCCCTTTTGCAGATACATACGGTAAAAGACGGAGACCGCCTGGATAATATTGCCAGTCAATATCTCGGTGACCCTGAAAAATTTTGGCAAATATGTGATGCCAATAATGTACTGCACCCGGGCGAACTCACCGAAACACTTGGCACACAAATTAAAATAACATTACCGGCGGGTATTCCGGGTTATAATAATGCTTAAAGGCGTATACATTTCTTTAATGATTGGGCCTGCTATACCTGTAGTTGCGCCAAAGGTTGTTATAGATTCATTAAGCGCTATTCAGGTTACCAATAGCAAAGATCGTAATGGATTTCAGCTTACCTTTAATTTGGCCAAAAATTCACCGCTGTTGGTAAGCATGCTTCCGGGTGGTTTTTTTGATCCAATCGTTACAAGGGTAATTATAGTTGTAACCATTAACGGAACGCCAAATGTACTGATGGATGGTTTTATAACCAGCCAGGATTTAGCACCGGCAAATGAACCGGGACGATCAAACCTCACAGTCACCGGCGAAGATGTGAGCCTGGCGATGGACCTGGTTCAGATAATAGCACCATTCCCGGCAATGCCCGATGTAGCTAAGATATATTTACTGCTTGCTCCATTTGCATTTTTGGGCGTTGTTCCGCTGGTTATTCCGCCGGAGATTTCGCCTATAAGAACACCTACAGAAGGGTGGGACAGCATAGTAAGGCAAACCAACAGGCAATGCCTCAAAGATCTGGCTGCCAATTGCGGTTATATCTTTTACATTCAACCGGGGCCGGTACCGGGTCAAAGTATTGCATATTTTGGGCCTGATGTAAATTTACCAATAGTTCAACCAGCATTATCCATAAATATGGATGCGCATTCAAATGTCGAATCACTGAGCTTCTCGTTAAATGGACTAGCCAAAAAAATAAGGATCTACACCATATTTGATCCTATTACAGAAAAAATAACCGTACCTATACCTGTACCCAACTTTAATGTTTTAAAACCACCGCTGGGCGCCCGACCTCAGCCAATTTTACAAACAGAGTTTGCCGATAGTTTCAGCAAGTTTTCTCCGGCACTGGCGGCACAAAAGGTTATAGGAGATGCAATTAACAGCGACCTGAATCCACCCGGTATAACCGGAAATGGCTCATTTGATATTTTACGTTACAACCGCATTTTACAAGCCAGAATGATGATAGGGGTACGTGGTGCGGGCCTGGCTTACGATGGATTATATTATGTTGATAGCGTAACACACAATATAAAACCAGGCGAGTATAAGCAGAATTTTACGCTGTCGCGCGATGGTTTAATTTCAAATACACCAGCATTACCAGTATAGTATGAACGAAGGCAAATATTATGGAAAGTACAGGGGCACGGTAATTAACAATATCGATCCCGAGATGCGCGGACGGCTAATGGTAATGGTGCCGGATGTAATGGACTTGATCCCGTCTACCTGGGCAGAGGCTTGTGTCCCCCTTGCCGGACCAACCGGGCCGCCTATGGGGGCGTATTTGGTGCCGCCAATTGGAGCTGGTGTTTGGGTAGAGTTTGAGAGCGGCGATCCGAATTATCCTGTTTGGGTTGGTTGCAGGTGGGGGAGCCCTTCGGACGTTCCGCCATTGGCAAAGGCGGGGTTACCGGTATCTCCAAGTATTGTGTTTCAATCATTGGGGCAAAACTCGCTTGTTATTAGCGACTTGCCAGGGCCAACCGGCGGCATTATGTTAAAAAGCCTTACTGGCGCTTCTATCATAGTAAATGATACTGGTATTTATATTCAAAATGGCAAAGGCGCGAGTATTACTATGCTCGGGCCATCAGTAGATATTAATAATGGAGCGCTAACCATAATATAGTTAACGATGCCTGGATTTTTGTTGCATTTAGGGGCTACAGTTTTATGCGCACATGGTGGTCAGGCACAACCAACATCGCCAAACTCGCGCGTGCTGGTAAGCGGGCAACCAATTGTACAGCAGCCTATGCCGTATACTATTGCGGGTTGCCCTTTTGTAAGCGGCACAAATCCCTTGCCTTGCGTTACAGCCCAATGGGTTACGGGTGCTACGCGGATACTGGCTACAGGTATGCCGGTTTTGTTATTGGATAGTCAGGCTATATGTGTACCCAACGGTACACCATTAACAATAGTTGTTACACAAACAAGAGTAACGGGCACTTAAAATGAACATAAGGTTTCCTTTTCAATTTGATAATAAGGGGCGCACCGCGGTTGCCAACCAAGACCGCCATATCCGCGATATGATCGAGCAAATCTTGTTTACATCGCCGGGCGAACGGGTAAACCGCCCCAACTTTGGCAGCGGGTTAATGCAGTTGGTATTTGAACCCAACAGAGATGAGCTCGCTGCCACGGTGCAGTTTCTTGTACAGGGAGCATTACAACAATGGCTTGGCGATTTGATAATTGTCAACAACGTTGACGTTCAAAATCCGGATAGTTCATTGCAGGTTACGGTGATATATACCATCCGTGCATCGCAAGAAAAAAATGTAGCTGTGTTTGAAAAAGCAATTTAAATGACCACTCAAATTTTTTGTAAAAACAGCGACCGGGCTAAGAAAGTAAGGGAAAGCGGCACCATTAACGGCATAGATTACCTGGAAGTTGCCACCGTTAATCAGCAAACTTTAAAAATATACTTTCTGAGTAAACTACCGGGGCAACTTGGTGGCGTACCGGCCAACCCTGCGCTAACACAAAGCAATGTATTTATTGAGGGTGGTGTACGCATTAAAAATATCAATGTATTATCGGTAAGCACAAATAATAACGTGCTTACGGTAATGGTTGATAAAGCCGGCGACTTTTCGACCTATACCTTAAAAATTGGCAGTTCATCTACCAATAGCGACACGCCTCCCGATGGTTTTGATGTACAGTTATCCTCAATTGATTTTTCATTCAAAATTAATTGCCCCAACGAATTTGATTGTACCACGGAAACAGTGTGCGCACCTCCTGTTGCCGAAGCGCCCGAGATAAATTATCTGTCAAAAGACTATGGGAGCTTCATCAGGCTCATGCAGGATAGGCTTAGCACGCTATTGCCTGATTGGAAAGAAAGAAATGCAGCAGATTTACAGGTAGCTTTAATTGAACTGCTGGCTTACGTTGGCGACTATTTAAGCTATTATCAGGATGCCGTTGCCACAGAGGCTTACATGGAAACGGCAAGGCGCAGGGTTTCTTTGAAACGCCATGCCCGCCTGCTCGATTATTCGGTACATGATGGATGTAATGCAAGGGTATGGGTTCATGTTGAAATTGAAGAAAGCGGTAATGCCGAAAATATTAAGCTGGATGAAGGAACAGTGTTGCTAACCAACGATGTTTTAGGTAAGACCGCCATTACTGCCGACGAGCGGGATAAACTTATTAATGAGCAGGATGCAGTAGTATTTGAAACTATGCACAGTATTGTTTTACACAGCGCACATAACACCGTACCTTTTTACACCTGGGAAGATAATGATTGCTGTTTACCTAAAGGCAGCACCACTGCTACGTTGCTCAACGAGCCTGCGCTGTTTTTTGTAAAAGGCGACGTTTTGATCTTTGAAGAATTATACAGCCCGAAAACAGGCCTAAAGGCGGATGCTGATACAACTCATCGTCACGTGGTAAGGCTTAAAACGGTAACACCGGCAAACGATAAACTTACCGGCAAAGACGTATTGCAAATAGAATGGGATGAGCAGGATGCGCTTCCATTTTCACTATGTATTAGCAGTGATATCGAAAATGAGGATCAAGTCATTGACGTGCATGCTAAAAGTGTCGCGCATGGCAATGTTGTTTTGGCCGATCATGGTATGACGGTAAAGAAAAAGAGCCTGGTGCCGCCCAGCTATACCGACGATGCCAAATATTACCCACAGTTACCTGCAAAGAACATTACCGATGCGGTAACTTATAATTATGATCTTGAAAAATCAAACGCGGCATCTGTTTCAATCGCACAAGATCCGCATTTGGCACTTGCTTCTGTAAGCCTATCAAGCGAGCAGGAAACATGGTACGCGCAACATGACCTGCTAGGTAGCGACAGGTTTGCAACAGAATTTGTAGTAGAGACAGAGCAGGACGGCACTGCATATTTACGCTTTGGCGACGATATTTTGGGCAAAAAACCGGTGAGCGGCTTTAGCCCAGATGTAACCTATCGTACCGGCAACGGTTCCGCTGGGAATGTGGGTCAGGACACCATTAATAGTATCGAATGGAGTATTGGCGGCATCACAAGCGTTCGTAACCCTTTACCTGCCTCGGGAGGTGTTGACGGTGAAAGCATGGAGAAGATAAGGCTATACGCGCCGCAGGCTTTTCGTACGCAGGAAAGAGCCGTAACTGCTGACGATTATGTTGAGAAAACACAACTTCATCCTGAAGTACAGAAAGCTGCTGCTAAGTTTTACTGGACCGGCAGTTGGTATACGGTTTATATCATTATCGACAGAAAAGGCGGTGAGGATATAGATGATGCATTTAAAGAAGAAATTATTCAGCATCTGGAGCAATATCGAATGGCTGGTTATGACCTTGAAATAAAACAGCCTTTATTCATTTCGTTAGACATCATATTGAATGTTTGTGTGAAACCAGGGTATTTCCAGGCCAACGTCAAGCAAAAGCTAATAAGTGTTTTTAGCAGTCAGGACCTGGCAGATGGGAGCCGGGGCTTCTTTCATCCCGATAATTTTACGTTTGGTCAGCCGGTATACCTCAGTGCTATCTATCAAAAAGCTATGTCTGTAGAAGGTGTTGCTTCTGTAGAAATCAAAAAATTTAACCGTTGGGGTAAGAAAGCGAATAGCGAAATACAAGACGGCTTGTTGAATGTATCTGAACTAGAAATAATACGGGCAGACAGTTCTCCCGATTTTCCGGAGAATGGTAAAATTGACTTTATAATGTTGGGTGGTTTATGAGTCAGAGCAATAGTTTATGTAATTGTGGGTGCTGCGAGGGAGTGGGGGTTCTAACTCCCGAAGACACCACAAATTTTCCGGGTTTATCGGCACTTAAATACCGTGTAGGCAGGCATTACAGCTTTAAAGAGTCAATGCTGGCCTCCATTTCAACGTTCCCGGCACTGAGTAGCCTAACCGCAAGAAGCGACGATGATATGGCCATTGCCACCCTCGATTCGTGGGCTATGGTGCTTGATGTCCTAAGCTTTTACCAGGAACGGATTATAAATGAAGGTTATCTACGCACAGCGACAGAACGATTATCTGTTCTGGAATTAGCCAAACATATCAGTTACAGGCTTAAACCAGGTGCTGCTGCAAGTACTTTTTTTGCTTTTAGCATGAATGAGGCGCCGGGGGCGCCATTAACGGCTGTGATACCTGTTGGCACAAAAATTCAAAGTGTTCCGGAGCAAGGCCAACTACCGCAAACATTTGAAACTGTTGAACAAATAGAAGCGCATGTAGATTGGAATAGTATTAAACTGCAAACAAGAAAACGGTTTATCCCGGCGTTTGGCGACGATGAGATATATCTGGATGGAATAGTAACTGGTTTACAGCTGGGAGATGGTTTATTGATGATTGGTGATGAACGAGCAAACAACGTTGGGAATGAAAATTGGGATTTTAGAAAAGTAAAAGAATTATCCCCCGACAAAGATTTAAATATAACCAAGGTAACATTTGACAGGGGATTGGGCGTAACCATAAATGATAAAAAAGTAAATCCCGCTGCCAAGAACTTTAAAATATATGCGCTTAAACAAAAGGCGTCCTTGTTTGGGTACAATGCGCCCGATTTTAAAACACTTTCTGGCACTATCAAGAACCAATTTTTACCACCAGGTTTAACGGGTGACTATTTTAATGGTATAGCATTTGATCATTACGTATTTAGCCGGACTGATGGTAATATCAATTTTAATTGGGGGGCGGGTTCTCCGAATCCTGTTATTAATGCGGATAATTTTTCGGTAAGATGGACTGGCTTAATATTAGCGCCTGTTTCTGCTCCGATCACATTTTACACAACATCCGACGATGGTGTCAGGCTATGGGTTAATGATCAATCCGTGTTTCAAAGCTGGGTTGATCAAACAAATGGCGAAAACTCAGGCACAATTACGCTACAGGGAGGGCAGTTCTACAATTTCCGGCTCGAATATTACGAGCATGGGGGCAGCGCCGTAATTACGTTAGGATGGTCGTGGCCTGGGGTGGGCAGAACCATTATACCTGCGCAATATTTTAACGCAACCAATTATAACGACTGGCCAGGCTATAGTATAAGCGCTATTTCGCAAGAAGACTATGCGATATATCTGGATGCACTTTATCCCAAAATAGTTAAAGATAGCTGGCTAGTGATATCAACGGGCGCTTACCAGGAAGTGTATAACGTAGCCGATGTAAATGAATCTTCTCGTAAAGGCTTCACGCTTGCCCTAAAGACAACAAAAGTAAACCTGTTGGGAGAAAATCTGGTAGAGCAATTTGATACACATGTACGGGATGCCGTCGTTTACGCCCAAAGCGAAGAATTGCAAATAACCGAAATGCCGGTTGATGATGCCATTGTAGATTACCAAACTATTACGTTGACTAACTTAATGCCCGGCTTGTATGCTGGTCAAAATATAATTTTCACTGGTAAACGCATGCGTTTTCAGATCACTACAGCCACCGGTAAACCTTTATTTGAGGTGGAAAATAACCTCACCGCAACCCGCAACCTTTCGATAGACGATCAGCTGATCATATTGCAAAAGGCAGAAAGCATTTCACCAGCACTCGAAAGATGGACCCTGCAGGATAGTGGCGGGTTTGTTGGAACTATAGAGGTTAGCCCAAATACCTATACGCTGTTGCCGTCGTCTGCTACTGACGATGCAGTAAGCGAACTCCATATAATTAAATCTATCGTTCCGGGTGCAGACCCTACGACCATCATTCTTAATGAAAAGCTGGTAAATTTTTTTGATCCGGCTACCGTTGGCATCAATGCAAATATTGCAGCATCTACCCATGGCGAAACAAAAACTGAAACATTGGGCAGTGGCGACAGTTCAAAAGTGTTTCAAAAGTTTGCTCTAAAACAAAGCCCACTTACCTACGTGTCTGATGTAAGTGCATCGGGAGTAAAATCAACCTTACAGGTAAGGGTAAATGATATTTTGTGGAAAGAGGTGCCCTCTTTTTATGGTATACAACCCAAAGAAAAGGTTTTTATCACTTCCGTTGCAGATGATGGAACGGTTACCATAGAATTTGGCGATGGTATTACCGGGGCGCGTTTGCCTACAGGCACCGGCAACGTAGCTGCCACTTATCGGGTAGGCATTGGCTCAGGTGGCCTGTTAAAAGCCGGTCAGTTATCTATGCTGTTAACGCCTCAGCTTGGGGTTAATAAAGTTGCCAACCCTTTAGCTACATCCGGGGCAGCCGATCCGGAAACGCTGGATGATGCACGCGAAAATTCGCCAATTACAGTACTTACCCTCGATAGGATAGTTTCGGTAAAGGACTTTGAGAACTTTACCCGGGCGTTTGCCGGCATAGGTAAAGCACTTGCAGAAATGATTTGGAATGGCAATGAGCAGGAAGTGTATATTACAATTGCAGGCGCAGATACACAACCTGTTGACGAACTTTCAGATCTCTATAAAAATCTGGTGCTTGCTGTTCAGGCTTCCGGGCATAATTACACTACGGTAAGTATACATAGCTACAATCCAATTACTTTTTCTGTTGTAGCAGGCATAAAAACCGATGCCGACTACCTGTTTGATAAAGTAAAAGAGCAAGTTATACTAGCTCTTCAGCAAGCGTTTTCATTTGAATCGAGGGCTTTTGGGCAGGATGTAACGCTGGCCGAAGTGATGACGGTTATACAAAGTGTTAAAGGAGTTATATATGTAGATATAAATAGCCTCGATGGAGCAGATCCATTTTCGGCGTCGGGCAGCCAACGCATTGTATCTAATACGGCAACCTTGCAAAATGGATCTATTGTGTCGGCGCAATTGCTTACAATAAATGAAATAACCATAAACCAAATATTGTAGTGAAGTTTAACAAAGAGAATATTTACGAGTTACTCCCGTCTATTTATCGTATCCGGGATGCCGAACTAAATTATCCTTTAAAGGCGCTGATTGAAATAATTGCAGAACAGGCATCCGTAATGCAAGACAATATTGCTGGTTTGTACGACAACTGGTTTATTGAAACTTGCGAAGAATGGGTTGTGCCTTACATTGGCGATCTTTTAGGCGTTCAGAATTTTCATACCATAGCCGGTTCGCCTGTGAGTCCGCGAGCCTACATCGCCAATACGCTCAGGTATCGCCGACGAAAGGGTATTGCGCCTGTGCTCGAGCAGTTAGCTCAGGATACAACCGGGTTGCGGGCGCATGTAGTAGAGTTTTTTGAGCTATTGCAAACAAGTCAGTATCTAAATCACATCAGGCTTCAGCATCCTTTAACACCCGATTTAAGGAATATGCAACAGCTTGCTAACATCAACACTGCTTTTGATACCATCGCCCACACGGCCGATGTAAGGCATATTGCTTCGGGTAGGGGCGAATTTAACATCCCCAACATCGGGCTTTTTATATGGAGGATACAGGATTATCCACTAGCGCGTGTTGATGCATACAGAACAGTTTGCATACCCGATTCGCCACCTTCATCGCCGGTATCATCAGTAACTAATCTGTTTATTTTTAATCCCCTGGGTAACGATCTGAATCTGTTTAATAACCCGGTTACCAAAACAGAAATTACTTATATATCCACCGAGTTAAACGTTCCCGGTCTATTGCAACGTCGGGCGTTATATGATGAGTTGGAGGCCCGCCGGCAGGCGCTGGTTGATGGCACCGCGCTGGTATATGGTTACTTTAACAATCAGTTAGAGATAGAAGATGACCCTACCACCGCGAGGCATCCGGTATTTGAAATATTTGCCAACGGTGCCGATACCGCTGTACCACCAGAAGAAATTTTGATATGTAATCTGGCTAAATGTTGTACGCCACCGTCAAAACAATCCTACCCAAGGCTTAACAGTGACGGCACTTATACCTTGATAAACAAGAAGATCACAGTGGCTGTTGATCCGGTACTGGGACGCTTTATGTTTACAGACTCGTCTATCACGTCAGCCCTTGTAAATTATAGTTACGGTTTTAGTGGCGATGTTGGTGGAGGGCCATATAGCCGTCAGGACACTATACCGCTGATATTTCAAAAGAAGCAAGCTGCTGATAGTAAGGCAACAGTAACCTGGCAGGCCGGCGTAAGCAAGACAGAAACTGGCACAGGGATATTTGATACCATACAAAAGGCACTGGATGAATGGAATGGATTAAACGCAGGCGCAACAGGAATCATCGCCATAATGGACAGTCGCAGTTATTTCGAAGATCTCAACATTGTAATCAAAGAAAAAAGCAATCTGTTAATAATTGCAGCCGATTGGCCCCAGCGAATAGTAGATGATAGTTTACCGGGCGAAACGGAAAGGATTGACGGAGATATTATAGCAGACGACCTTAGGCCTCATATTGCCGGCGATATTAAAATTACGGGTGTAGTAAGTGGTGCTGACATAGAGCGCGACGATTGCGGCGAACTGACCTTAAACGGGCTATTGATAGATGGTAAAGTGTCGGTATTAAAAGGATGTTTGGGCGAGCTAGATCTGGTACATTGCACAGTAGTGCCTTATAAAAAAGGAGTCGAGATCATCGCTGGCGTTGTTGAAGAAGAATCGAACGAGTGGTTAAGTGTTAACATCACTAAATCTATATGCGGGTATGTGAACCTTAATAACACAAACGCGGTTTTATTATCCGCCCAGGATAGTATAATTGACAGCGATATCGGCACCGGGTTTTCGATAAGTGCAACTAATACAGCTATACAGCTAGTAAGAGTAACCGCCTTCGGAAAAACACTAGCCAAAACTATTGAAGCAGATGGTTGCATTTTTAACGATACCGTAACGGCGCAAAGAAGGCAAGCAGGTTGTATGCGGTTCTGTTATATCCCGATCAAAAATTCACAGACACCCCGTAAATATCATTGCCAGCCGGATCTCGAAATAAATACAGAAACCGATGAGCAGTCAACAACCACCACCTTATCAGATGCCGAAAAAAATGATATTATAACACAGGTGTCTGGTTGGTTGGTTCCTGCATTTACATCTGTTAATTACAAAGATTACGGCTATGGGCAATTGAGTAATAATTGTCCGGTTCAAATAACAGCCGGTGCCGATAATGGCTCTGAGATGGGTGTTTTTAATTTTCTACAACAGCCACAACGCCGGTCCAATCTTCAGATCGCGCTAAGCGAATATCTTCCGGTTAGTATGGAAGCAGGCGTGATATACGTTACCTGATTATCATTAATATTATTCTTTAAGTTCTTTTAAATAATGGATCTATGAAAGGTGATTTTTCAAAAGATACGTTTGATGCAAAAAAGCATTTTCACGATGTGCTTATGCAGCAGGGACGAGTGTTGCTCGATCAGGAATGGAATGAGCAGGCTGGCATTGAAACGCACCGCACCGAAACTGGTGTAAAAGATATAGTTGGCGATAGTGGCGCGCCTGTAGACAATGCAGGCTTTGAAATTATACCTGTTATGATGGGCGGGAGCCCGCCAGCACCAGGCAAAGATCTGCAAATTTCAAAGGGCAGATTTTATGTTGATGGTATTTTATGTGAGAATGAAAATGATATACTATTTTCTGCACAACCCGATTATGCTTCCACGCCATTGCCAACAGTGGTGGGCACGTATATTTTTTACCTCGATGTTTGGCTCAGGCATATTACAGCGTTAGAAGATGCCAGTATACGCGAGGTAGCCCTTGGCGGCCCCGATACTACTACACGTACAAAAACAGTTTGGCAGGTAAAATATGTTGTTGCCAGTAGCGCTACTACATGTGCCGCAGGTTTACCTTCAGCGGTAACCGATCCATCAACAGGTACGATGAACGCCAGGTCTGAAATAAGTACATCAACCGACGATCCCTGCGTCCTGGTAACCAGTGGAGGATATACCAGGCTCGAAAATCAACTCTATAGAGTCGAAATCCATACCGCAGGGGCAAATAGAGCACACAGTACATTTAAATGGTCGAGAGATAATGGCTCGGTAATAGTTAAATGGGAAAAGCAGGATGCCGCTAATAAAAACAATCTCACAGCAAGCAGCGCTGGCAGAGATGACCTTTTGGGATTTAAAACCGGAAACTGGATAGAGCTTATTAACGATGATAATGATTTGTTGGGTACTCCCGGTATATTGGTGCAGCTTTTAACGGTAAACGGTAACGTACTAACAATTGATCCGGCTACGATAAAAGACCCCCAAAACCCGGGGGCTGTTGCTGTAACTATTAATCCGGCAAAAAATCCGCGTATACGCCGTTGGGATTCTCTGGGAGATATTAAACTCAACACGGCCAACAGTACCTGGCTTGAGTTGGAAGATGGTGTTGAAGTAAACTTTGTAGAAGGCAGCTACAAAACAGGCGATTATTGGTTGATACCCGCCCGCACAGCAACTGCAGATGTTGAATGGCCTTTTACCACCGCCCAGCCGCCAAATGGTGTAAAGCATCACTATGCACAATTAGCCATTGCAAATTTAACCGCCCCGGGAGGTATACTTAGCTGGGCTCAGCCAAGCGATTGTCGTCATCTGTTCCCTCCGTTAACAGAACTAACCTCGTTATACTATGCAGGTGGAGACGGGCAGGAAGCCATGCCAGGCAATGCGTTGCCTAATACTTTAAAGGTTGGCGTTGCAAATGGCCGACTGGCAGTAAGCGGGGCAAATGTTAAGTTTGAAATACTTACCGGTGGTGGCACTTTAAGCCCGGCAAACGGCTTAGTTTCAACAGGGCCTAACGGTATTGCCGAGTGTGGCTGGACACTGGGTGCCAACACGCCCGATCTTAAATTACAGGTTAAAGCAAGCCTGCTTGACACAGCCGGAAATATTATTGCCGATGACTTACCCGTAATATTTAATGCCACATTTAGCATCGCCGAAAACATTGCTTATCAAAGCCAGTGCAGTAACTGGGTCTTACCGGCACCAACAACCGTAGCACAAGCAATTGATCAGCTTTGCGAAAGAAAAAATCAAGGTGGTGATAAATGCTGCAGCATTGCAATAGGGCCCGACGGCGAATACAAAACATTGGCCGAGGCGTTAGCCGCGTTGCTAAAGCTTGAACAGCTCGACGTGAGTTTATGTTTTTTGCCTGGTAACCATGTTATCGACAAGGACATCGACCTGTCTAAAATTGAAACCAGGTTCCGCACACTTCATATCACGGGGGTTGCCGCTTATATAACCATGACGGCGCAAAAACTCGAGTTGTTGGCGGACAAAATAGTACTGGAAGGGTTTTCTGTGTTTACCAATGAAGCAGCAAATTTAAATACAGACCCTCAAGTGGTTTTGGTGGCAGGCATTGTAATAATTGATTATTGTGCTTTTATACGAGCGGGAGCCTCATCTATACCCTTTGTTTACATTACCGCAAATAAGCCTGGCTCGGTAGCTTATTTAACCAATAGCAGCTTTGTCGGATTTTATAGCCTCGTATTTGCTAACGGCGTACAAGGAGTAATTGAAAAAAACGTAATTACAATCCTGGTACTTCAAAATGCAAACCTCAATGATTTTAAACCAATTCCGCTGGGATGGAATGACGATACGAAGAGGCAAATGCTTACCAACCTTTCCCAGCAGCAAGGCCAGTTTGTTAATTTAACTAATTGGGTACTCGCTATCCGCGGCAATAGGGTAGGTGCCATAATCACCGACGTAAACAGGCCGTTTCCGCAAGATATGTATCAGAGCATTTTTATATCAGAAAATGTTCTTCAGTTAGATAAGGGAGTGTTTATCAGTAATAGCTTCGTTGCGCAGCATCTTAGTATACTCAATAATCAATTTCTTACAATACCAACCGGTATTGGTGCCGTTGGTGCTGTGGCGGGTAATATCGCCACCGGAACCCTTGCCTTTGTCGTAGCTTATCAGGCTGTAATAATGGGGAATATGACGATATCTCAAGGCGCTATTATCGATGCACTTGTTATAAACGGTTTCTTGGGTGCGCAGTCCTTAAATTTAGTAGGTATAAAAGTTTAACCGTAACTGTCTGAATTTGTGCTTTTTTAATAATCTGATACTATAAACTATTTCAAGTGTCGATGGAAAATGTTGTTCTGCCATTAGTTTCATGTATTATGCCTACCAGCAATAGGCGATCGTTTGTACCGGATGCTATACGCTATTTTCTGCAGCAGGATTATAATAATAAAGAGCTGCTGATAGTGGACGACGGTGACGACAGTGTGGAAGATCTTATCCCGCCGCATGAACAGATAAGATATAAGCGAATCCAGAAAAAAATGACGCTTGGCGAAAAGCGGAATTATTGTATTCGCGAATCTAACGGCGATCTTATTATGCACTGGGACGATGACGATTGGATGGCTCCTTACCGTATAAGGTACCAGGTTAACGAATTATTGAAAAAAAACGCCGAAGTATGCGGCCTGCAGCAAATGCTGTTCAGGGAACTTACCACCGGCAAGTGTTGGTTGTATAAATACCCGCCGCACGCGCAGCCATGGTTGGCTGGAGGCTCACTGCTTTATACACGCAGTTTTTGGGCCAAATCGCCGTTCCCGGATATGCAGGTAGCTTCCGATACCCGCTTTATCTTTGCGCGTAAATTAACTTCATTTGTTGCGCTGGCCGATCACAATTTTTATGTGGCATCAGTTCATCACCATAACACAAGTTCTAAAAATACAGCCAGCAATTTATGGCACCCCGTTGATGAGTCGACAGTGAAAAAAATTATGGGCGAAGAGTGGGGTGTGCATATTGCCAATAATAAAAGGGCGCAAAAAGCAACCTCAAAACTGAACGGCAATAAAGGCAAAAATGGAACTCAAAATAATACTTCGGTTAAAAAAATAACCCGCGATAAAGTCTCTGTTTGCCTGCTATCCTATAAAAGACCGGGTAATATTCAGAAGATAATCGATAGCATTTATGCTTATCCATTTTTTGACGAAATTATTGTTTGGAACAACAACCCATCATACCAGCTTACGCTAAAAGGTTCTAAAGTGCGGGTGATCAATTCAACCGAGAATACGATGTGTTACGGACGATTTCTTTGCGCGGCAGAGGCAAAAAACAACGTGGTGTACTTTCAGGACGATGATGCCATTATCAATAATATACAGGAACTCTATGAAGCCTTTTTGCAGGATAGTTCGCGGATAGCGTATGGTTTATCTTCCCGTCACTTTGCGGTAAAAGAAATCTATGATTACCCCTCTACGCAAATCTCCTTTCTCGGCTGGGGGGCATTTATCCAAAAAGCGTGGATTAATGTGTTGGACGATTATCTGAAAGAGAATCCAACTGATTTTATATTTCTACGGGAAGCAGATAAGTTTTTTACACTTCTTTTAGGCAAACACAACAATGCCATCTTAGGCGATATAGAACTACTTGCAGACGATAGCACACATGGCATTGCGTTATACCTCGAAAAAGAGCATTGCTTGTATGTTGCGCTGGCAGTGAGGAGAGCCCTTGAGTATAATAGAATGCAGCTCCAATTTATTCCCGTTACCTGGAATATAGTAATATCATGTAGAAACTACGGTCGGTTTTTAGAGGAAGCGGTGAACTCGGTTCTCTATAACCATGCAGATTATATTATAACCATTGTAGATGATGCGTCAACAGATAATACTGCGGAAGTGTGTCGTAGACTGACAAACAGCTATCCCTTTATAAAGTATATAAGAAACGAACAACAAATGGGAGCGGGGCATTCGCGCAACAAGGGTATCGGGTTAACAGACAGTGTTTTTGTAATAATGCTGGATGCTGATGACAAATTAGGCCCGGAGTATCTATTTGAGGCAGAAAAAATGTTAAGAAAGGATGCCGACGTTGTTAATCCGGATGCGATACTATTTGGTAACATCGCCTCGCGGTGGCCCGTGCCCGAAACAGTATCGTTAGATATGCAGCTCGATAAAAATCACGTTCACTGTTGCTCGGCATTCAGGCGTAGTTACTGGGCCCAGGTTGGCGGGCTTGATGAAAAAATGCTTTGTTGGGAAGACTATGAGTTTTGGATACGTGTATCCGAGAATGGCGCCAGAATTAAAAAAATAGCAGGTAATCATTTTTATTACCGAAAGCATGGCGAAAGTAGATCGAGCGATCTACATGAGCAACGGGTTTCTCAAACCTACATTTATAAAAAACATGGTCATCTATTTCAAAATCAGCCTGTTGAATAGTTTATCTTTACAATAAGTTTAATAATATAAATAGCAAACCCCGACAATTCCGTTGGGGTTTGTTGCAATATATTCAATCAGGATTCCGATTTTCTTGGTGTTCTGTTAAATGCTTTGTCAAATCGAATTTTAAAATAGATAACCGCTGTAAGCTAAACCAATAGCAACGCTTTTGAAATTATCTCCCGAATTAAGATTAACGTGTGGAAACTTACTTTTAAAAAGCTTTTGAATGCTGCTCACCATTGAAGTACCACCGGTCAAAAATAAACTGTCTATGTTTTCAGCATCGATATTATTCTCAAGCATAAATTTATCAAGGTAATTAGCAATCCTGGCTACATCTTTAGCAATAATATCTTCATAAACTGACAAAGAGATATCTTCATCAATGTCGATGTCCATCTTATGATAGGTAAACGAAGTCGTATCAGCTTTTGAAAGTGAGATCTTCGTTTTTTCTATCGATTGAAAAACTGAATAACCTAAATTATTCTCGAGCAGCGTGATCAGGTTTTTAAATTGACGGTTGTTGCCCGAATAATAGTAGTAGTCGTCAATATCTTTTTTGATGCGTGGCACATTAAAGAAGTTCATTTGTTCCCACGAACAAATATTAGCGAAAAGGGATTTTGGTACTGTTAGTATTTTGCCCGGAGTGGCCTCATATTGGGTGTTTTTACCAAAATATGGCGTGCCCTTTTCCCACATAAAGGCAGAGTCGAAGCTATCCCCACCTACATAAATCCCACCACTCGCAATCATGTCGTTTTTTCTGTCTTTGCTACCCACTTTCACAGGGTCGAGCACTAAATAGGTAAAATCCGTAGTCCCTCCGCCCAAATCGGCTACTAACACATTTTCCTTTTTTACGAGCTTTTTTTCATAGGCAAAAGCTGCTCCGATAGGCTCAAATTGAAAGCGTACTTCCTCAAATCCGGCAATTTCTGCTGCCTTACTCAGTCGGGTTTGTGCCAGCGTATCTTTTTTAACATCATCGTCGTCAAAAAAAACGGGGCGGCCAATTACGGCCTTGCGGCAATCAACCTCCATTAATTTATCTGCCCGCTCTTTAAGCTCCTTCAAAATAATAGCCACAAGATCGTGAGCAGTGTATCGTTTGTTATGGATACGGGTTTCCGTAAAGCTGCTTCTTGATAATATTTGCTTTATCGATTTAATAAAACGTCCTCTCATATTATCATTTAAGTATGCTGCAATTGCTTCTTCGCCAACCACATAGTTTTTTTCATTTACTGCGCTAAACTCATGATAGAAGTAAATGAGCGAAGGAATAATTATTGTACTTGTTATTTCTTTCGATTCTTCATCATAAACGGCCAAAGCCGAGTTGGTTGTGCCAAAATCAATTCCGTACAATAACTTCTTCATAAAGCGTAATTAAATAATGAAAATTTGAAGGGCGGCGAAAGTATTAAAAATAACTTACTATTCAAATAATTGATTTAAAGGAATATAAAAGCGTGCTTAATGCAAATGGGGTAGTGTGTATCGTATTAGATTAATCAAATTATAGTGCTGGATACAAGGTATATATTCGGCATAACGAAATTTGATTATAGCGATTGTAGTCCTTAGATTATCTTTGCCGCATGACTAATAATTTCAAAATCCAGCTGGATGATGCCGAATTTGAGTTTTATACGATGCAGATCAGAAAGCTTTTGAATTTTCAGGTTTATGTGATGGCGGAAGGGGTGAAGCATCGTTTCCACATGCAGCTTTCTGGCGATACATTTGTAATCACTGATCCGACCCGTTGCCCTCAACAATACAGGCACTTAGAAAGCACTATGAGCGATGCTATTTTAAAACTAGGTCAAAACGATAATTTACCGTTATAAGCAAAGGCTCATAAGTCTTGTACATGGTCATGGTATTCGGTTTGGTTAATACTCCTTACGATAGACAAAAGGTGTTTTGCCAATGAGTAGCTTAAATTGCCTGTTGAAATAAGATAGATTGCTAAATCCGCATTCATAGCAAACAGCCGAAATACTTGTTTTTTTTTCCGCGAGCAACATGCTGGCATGTGTTATGCGTACCTGGTTTGTAAATTGGGAGAGTGTCTTTTTGGTACGCCTTTTAAAATAACGACAAAATGCGGCTTCATTCATGCACACCAGGTTTGCAGCGTGTTGGGTGTCTACATCCCCCTTGAAGTTTTGTAATACATATTGATAAACCGTGTCGAGTTTGTCTGTTTTATTATCTATGGATTGTTCTCGTATATAGTTTTCAGAACCTATTAACGACAAATCTTTCGGCCCGAGAGACGATAGGTTTTCGAGTAACTGCAATAAACTAACAAGTGCTTTTAACCCATTTTGATTAACAAGATCGGTAAGAATCTTTTGTTGTTCGGGTGATGGTTGATTTATTTTAATACCCCGATCGGCGTTTTTTAGTAATGCTTTTACTGCTTTAAATTCCGGCTTTAAGTAAAAATCATGCCCCAGAAAATCCTCATTAAACTGGACGATAATAGAATGCCCCAATTCACCGGAATCAATAAACGATTTTTCGTTAACGAAATAATGTGGAAACCCTATGCCAAATAAATAGATGTCGCCCGTATTAAAATTCAGCAAACGATCAGCACCATAAAACTTACCCCGCCCGTTTACAATGAAGGCTAATTCGTACGCATGGTGAAAATGAAATGGCGCCGCAAATTGCGGGGCTATTTCCTCCTTCACCATAATGCTCGAGTTGTCCGGGGTATTTATCTCCCGTAATATCTTCTTCAAATTCAAATATATAACAGCATACCAAATGTAAATATTGTATCAGAAAAAGCAAATTGCGTGTTTTTTTACACCCTTTAATGGGCATATTTTTGGTTGCCAATTATCCGCAACACCAAAATAGATTATGGATTTAACCGAAATAATACCAGACGGGCATACTATATCCGAGCCTAAAAAACTACGAAGCCAGGAATGGTTTGGAAGGAAGGGTAAAGATGGGTTTATCTATCGTGCCTGGATGAAAAATCAGGGCATCCCAGCACATCAATTGCAAGGTAAGCCGGTTATCGGTATTTGCAATACCTGGAGCGAGTTAACCCCCTGTAACGCTCATTTCAGAGAACTTGCACAATCGATAAAGAATGGCATTTACGAAGCAGGCGGTTATCCGGTCGAATTTCCCGTTATGTCTTTGGGGGAGACCCTGATGAAGCCAACAGCTATGTTGTACCGCAACCTCGTAAGCATGGATGTTGAGGAATCGATCCGTGCAAACCCTTTGGATGGTGTCGTTTTACTATGTGGGTGCGATAAAACAACGCCCGCATTGGTTATGGGAGCTTGCAGCGTTGATATCCCTACAATCGTAGTGTCCGGTGGCCCGATGCTTACCGGTAAATATCAAGGCAGGGATATAGGCACTTCAGATATCTGGCGTTTCTTTGCCGATCAGCAAAGCGGCAAGATGACCGAGGAAGAGATGTTTGCTGCAGAGGCTTGCATGGCACGTAGCCAGGGGCATTGCGCCGTTATGGGCACTGCTTCATCTATGGCTTGCATGGTGGAGTCGCTTGGTTTATCGCTTCCGCAAAATGCAGCCATACCGGCGGCAGATTCGCGTCGTAAAGCATTGGCGCATCTATCTGGCAGCAGGATTGTAGAGATGGTAAGGGAAGATCTCAAAATGTCGGACATATTAACCCGCGAGGCTTTCGAAAACGCCATAATGGTAAACGCTGCAATTGGCGGCTCCACCAATTTTATTATTCATTTGCTAGCGATTGCCGGCCGGATGGAAGTTGATTTAACCATAAACGATTTCAATACGAAAGCTTTGAAAATACCGCTGCTCGCGAACTTGCAGCCCTCCGGGAAGTATTTTATGGAAGATTTTTTTTACGCAGGTGGCTTACCTGCTTTGATGAAAGCTCTGCAAGAGAAATTACACCAGGAAGCAATTACCGTAAGCGGAAAGCCCATATCACAAAACTATGAGGATGCGGAGTGCTTTAATACGGAAGTAATTGGTACGCTAGATAGTCCGTTCAATCCTGTTGCAGGAATATCTGTTTTAAAAGGTAATTTGTGCGAAAATGGAGCCGTCATAAAACCGTCGGCCGCCAGCCCGCATTTGATGCAGCACACGGGGCGCGCGGTAGTTTTCGAAAGTATTGAAGATTTTAATCACCGTATTAATGATCCCGGGCTCGATGTAGATAAAGATTGCGTGCTGGTATTAAAAAATGTTGGCCCAAAAGGCTATCCGGGTATGCCCGAAGTAGGGAATATGCTGGTACCTAAAAAGGTTATGGACACAGGTGTTACCGATATGGTACGTATATCCGACGGGCGCATGAGCGGCACTGGATTTGGAACCGTGATTTTACACGTTTCGCCGGAAGCGGCCGTTGGCGGCACGTTGGCAATTGTACAGGATGGCGATGTGATTACATTAGACGTACCCGTTGGTTCGCTAAACATTGCGATAAGTGACGAAGAAATAGCCTCAAGAAAAGAGCAATTATCGAGTACAACAAAGGTGGCAGAACGCGGTTATACCCGCATGTATCAAACACATGTTGAACAAGCCCATCTTGGTGCCGATCTTGACTTTTTAAAAGGAGGTTCTGGCAGTAAGGTATTAAGGGATTCTCACTAAAAATATAAATAGGAATGCAAGATATACAAGCACGAGATTTTAACGGACAAGTAGCTATTGTAACGGGGGCGGGGCAGGGCATTGGTTTTGAAATTGCAAAAGAGCTATGTATTCGGGGAGCAGACGTATTGATTAACGACGTAGACGACACATTGCTATTAAACGCCGTTACAGCTATCCGGGCATTGGGGGGCAATTGCATGGCGCTAAACGGCGATGCATCAGACCTTGATTTTATTCAGCAAATGGTTGATACTGCGGTAGCGCAATTTGGCAAACTCACTATCGCAATAGCGAATGCAGGTATAACACTTTTCGGAAGTTTTTTAGATTATCCTGTTGAGTCGTTACAAAAAGTAATGAATTTGAACTTGCAAGGAAGCTTCTATCTGGCGCAACGCACCGCCCGGCAAATTATTAAACAGCAAAGTGGCGGAAGCATTCTGTTCATGTCATCAGCCACCGGGCACCAAGCGCATCCGGATCTTGCAGCATACGGAATGACCAAAGCCGGCTTAGAGATGCTGGCCAAAAGCCTGGTGGTAGAATTATCCGAATTCAAAATCTCCGTTAATACAATTGCACCTGGCGCTACTTTAACCGAGCGTACTATGGAAGATAGCAGTTACAATGACACCTGGTCGGAACTAACACCCATGGGTAGGCCGTCCGTAGTAGCAGATATTGCAAATGCAGCCTTATTTATGGTCTCACCCCGGTCGCAACAAATCACCGGACAAAATATCGTTATCGATGGCGGTTGGACTTCGGTAAGTCCGTCGCCTAAACGAAAGGACTAAACTGACCCCTCCTGTTTCAGAGGCTATCTAAGATTCTTTCCTAGTGTTATCCAATGCCCTGTCCAAATGTACATAGCCACCGTCTACAAAAATAATTTGACCGGTGGTGTGACTGGATACAGGTGAAAGCAGGAACACTACTGTGTTGGCAATTTCCTCGGCCGTAGTCATCCGCTGGCCCAGCGGAATGTTTTTTTGTATGTCGGCAAGTTTTTCTTCCTTGTTTTCAAAAGTATCTATCCATCTTTCGTAAAGCGGGGTCCAGCACTCGGCCACAGACACTGCGTTCACGCGTATATTCCAGGGTAAAAGCTCAACAGCCCACTCGCGGGTTAAAGTATTACGCGCTCCGTTAGAGGCCGCATAACCAGAAGTGCCGCCTTGCCCGGTTTCTCCTACTTTTGATGTGATGTTAACGATAGCACCCTGCGTTTTTTTCAACTCGGGTAAAGCATAATGGGCCATCAAATAATAGTGTATCACATTTTTGTGTAGCGAGCGCATAAACTTCTCGTAATTGCCAGATTCTAAGCCCACACCATCATTTTCGCCGGCATTATTTATCAATCCGTCAATACGCCCAAATTGGGCTATAACTTTTTGTACAGCTGATTCACATTGAAGCGGGTCGGTTAAGTCAGCCGGTATTTGAAACGCTTGTCCGCCAAGGGCTTCTACCTCTGCCATTGTCTCTTTGTTGGTAGCCTCCGTTCTGCTTACAATTACCGGTATGGCTCCTTCGTTAGCAAGCAACATCACAATGCCTTTACCAATACCTTGCGCACCACCGGTTACAATAATTACCTTCCCCTCAATGTTTAAATTCATATAGCCTTGAACTTTATTTAGTTATACACTTTTGCTTCACAGTAGTGAACTATTTTTTAGAATAGGCCCGTAAGTTTTGTTTTGCCGTACCAAGTCCGTCAATTCCCAATTCAACCACGTCGCCGGGCTTTAGGTACATTGGTGGGTTCATGCCCAGCCCAACACCTGCTGGTGTACCCGTGGATATGATATCGCCTGGCAATAAAGTCATGAATTTGCTCACATAAGCCACCAGGAACGGTACGTTAAAAATAAAGTCTGATGTATTACCATCCTGAACCATTTTGCCATTAAGTGAGAGCCAAAGGCGCAGGTTGTGTACATCTCTTATTTCATCTTTAGTAACCATCCAGGGGCCTACCGGTGCAAAAGTATCGCAACCTTTACCTTTATCCCAGGTTCCGTTTCTTTCTAACTGAAATTCCCGTTCCGAAACGTCGTTGTGTAAGCAATAACCGGCTACATATTCCATAGCTTCTGCCTCATCTACATAAGATGCTTCCTTACCAATAACTATGGCCAATTCAACTTCCCAATCTGTTTTTACCGAGTCTTTCGGAATCACGATATCATCAAACGGACCGGTCAGCGCCGTAGTTGATTTAAAAAACACTACTGGTTCTGGTGGCAACGGTGCGCCGGTTTCCTCGGCATGAAGTTTATAATTAAGGCCGATACACACAATTTTTGACGGTCGCGCTATCGGGCAACCAATGCGTTCGTCAGCGTTTATTTCTTTTAAATTATCTTTATTCTCGTCAACAAAGTTCTGCAAACGCGATAATCCGTCAGTTTCAAAAAACTGCTCGTTATAATCTTCGCCAAAAGCAGATGTATCGTAATTTACACCATCTATGTTAATACCGGTTTTTTCGGCTTTCGGCTGGCCGTATCTTATAAGTTTCATTTTATAGGTATGTGTTAGTTGTTAAGTTTAATAAAGCCACCATCAATAGGGTAATCATTGCCTGTAATAAATGAAGCTTCATCAGAGCATAAGTACAACGCGAGATGCGCTACCTCTTCTGGGCTGCCCATTCTACCTATGGGTTGGCTTTTTGATAGTTTTTCAAAGATCTCGGTTTCTTGGCCGGGATAGTTTTTTGCTATGAATCCATCTACAAATGGTGTATGTATCCGTGCGGGCGAAATTGTATTGCTGCGGATGTTATCATCCATATAATCTTTGGCTACAGACATGCTCATGGCATATATGGCGCCCTTGCTTGTGGAGTAGGCAAACCTGTCTTTAATGCCAACGGTAGAGGCGATGGATGCCATGCTAAGAATAGCACCTCCTCCATTGGCTTTCATCAACGGTATTACAGCATAAAGCATATTGTAAGCACCTTTAACATTTACGTTGTAAATTCTGTCAAAATCAGCCTCCTCAGTATGCTCGAGGTTACCAACATGCGCAATGCCTGCGTTGTTGATTAGTATATTAACCACGCCGATGTTTCGGATTAACTCCAATACTTCTTGCTGATCAGTTACATCCACTTTATACGCAAACGCTGCGCCTCCTTTATCGGTGATTTCTGCCGCGGTTTGCTTAGCTGCATCAAGGTTGAGGTCCAAGATATGGACAAGCGCCGATTGGCTGGCAAACAGAATTGCGATGGCCTTGCCTATGCCGCTGCCTCCGCCCGTTATTACAACCGATTTGTTAGTTAGATTGAACATTTTAAATTGTTATAATGAAACACCTCTTTTCCATGGAATAAAGTCGTCTTGCCCAAGCTTAACCGCCTTGGGAATTTTAACCCCGCTAGCCACGTCTATCACATAATCCAGTATCCGGATAACGGTGGCAGGAATGGTTTCAATTCCTTCGATGATGCTACCGCAGTTGATATCAATAATATCGGGCATGCGATTATATAAAGCCGTATTGGTTGATAATTTAATTACCGGCGTAATGGGATTACCGGTAGGGGTGCCCAGGCCGGTAGTAAACAAAACAATATTGGCACCCGAGCCCACTTCGGCGGTGGTGCTTTCTACATCGCTGCCAGGTGTGCAAAGTAAATTTAACCCTGGCTTAGTTACTTTTTCGGGATAATCCAAAACTGCTGTTACGGCGGATGTACCGCCTTTTTTTGCAGCCCCGGCCGATTTAATAGCGTCGGTTATTAAACCGTCTTTAATGTTCCCCGGTGATGGGTTGGCGTAAAAGCCCGAACCATCGGCTTCGGCACGCGCGTTATAGGTGCGCATCAGGTTCATAAAACGCTGTGCAGTTGGCTCATCTACGCATCTATCGCTCAAGTCTTGTTCAACCCCACACAATTCCGGAAATTCTGCCAGGATAACACTCCCGCCCAATGCAACCAGGATATCAGATAGATAACCTAGAGCGGGGTTTGCGGAAATCCCCGAAAAGCCATCAGAACCGCCGCACTCTAAGCCTATACATAGTTTAGATAAGGGGGCGGGTTTGCGTTCTGCCTGGTTTGCTTCAATTAATCCTGCAAAGGTTTGTTTTAAGGCTTCATGCATTAATATTTGCTCGGTACCTAGCTTTTGTTGCTCAAGCAAAACCAGTGGTTTACTAAAATTGGGATCACGTTTTTTGATTTCATCCTGTAAAATAGCCGCCTGCGCATGCTGGCAGCCTAAACTCAGTACGGTAGCGCCGGCAACATTTGGGTGGGTAATGTAACCGGCCAACAAGCCACAAAGGGCGTCGGAGTCAATCCGTGTACCGCCGCAACCCATATCGTGGTTAATAAACTTAATGCCGTCGATGTTAGGAAATAATTTATTGGCGGTATTGTTCTCAGGAGTGGTTAGCAAATCGGCTTCAAGAATTTCTTTAACTGACTTGCCCGTTTGGTACATATCTACCAAACTGCTTACCTCATTTTGATATCCACGAGGGGTGGCGAAACCAAGTTTCTCGTTTAATGCTTCCTTTAAAGTATTAATGTTGCGGTTCTCGCAAAAAACCAGGGGAATAACCAGCCAATAGTTGGCCGTGCCCACTGAGCCATCTTGGCGATAGTATCCTAAAAATGTTCGGTTTTTAAAAGATTCTGCCTCGCCGGGAATTGTCCAGGCTGTTTTGCGATTGCCTAAATGATAATCTGCAGCCGCATGCCTGATATTATCAACGGTAATAGCAGCTCCTTGTGGAATGGGCGCGCATGTTTTTCCTACCAACGTGCCATACATAAATATCTCTGCATTATTGGCTAATGCTTCGACGGTGAATTTATGCTTTGCGGCGACATCTGTAGCTAATGAAAACGTTTTTTCATTAAAATGTATTGGTGTACCCTTTTGTAAATCAGTCAAAGCCACTAATACGTTATCTTCCGGATGGATTTGAAGAAAGCCATTTTGAGTTGTTGACATGGTATCCTGGCGTGTTGTAATTTGGTTATAATTCCTGGCGGGTTAAGGTATTAATTTTTGCTGTATAAAATACATTTAACCCGAATGAAATATAAACGATAAGAGTTTGCAATAGGTATGTATTGCAGCCATTAAATTAGGTTTTTTCAACATATCATCGATATAGAGCGCCAAAAAAGACTTCTAAAACATGCCGTGTTAATAAAGCCTGTTTACACAAATTAATATCTTTTTATTAAAAAAGAACCTATATTGAGGCGTTGGCTTTTTGTTGTCTTTTAAAGCTAATACCAATTATAAACAGAGCATAAAGGCAGTTTTTTATAACAAACAAGGCTTCCCAATTGTACAGCATTGCTGCTTTTCGGGGTGATATTAATTGGCTGGGCCTGTGTTTGTGCATGTTGATGACCTGCACAGCAGTTTTGTTGATATGTGTAATGATGAAATGCGATATAACTTAACTGATAAAATTGACGATCAAAATGGCGCGAAATAAAAATCTGTTCCCATTCCTGTTAATTACCACTTTGTTCTTTTTATGGGGCTTTGCCCATAACCTCGATCCAATATTAATTCCGCACTTAAAGAAATCGTTTACGCTTACTACAGTGCAAGCAACATTGGTGGATTCGGCAGTGTTTATAGCCTACTTTTTTATGGCTTTGCCAGCGGGCTTCATTATGCGGAAGTTTGGTTATAAAATAGGCATCATTACCGGTCTTCTGTTGTTTGCCACAGGGTGTTATCTTTTTATTCCGGCAGCTAATACACAGCAATACAATTTCTTCCTGGTAGCCTTATTTATTATCGCATGCGGACTTACCACATTAGAAACCGCGGCCAATCCGTATGCAACAGCGCTCGGCGACCCGACGACCGGTACTCAAAGACTGAATTTTACACAGTCATTTAACGGACTGGCCGCGTTTCTTGCCCCAATTATCGGCGCGCGCGTAATACTTACCAAAGGCCATACCGATGCAGAACTTAATGCCATGACCGCTGCAAACAGGCAGTTGGCATTAGCTGCCGAAGCATCATCGGTAAAAACTCCTTATTTTATTTTAGGCAGCGTGCTGGTAATTATCGCCATCATATTTGCCTTAACCAAATTGCCCCGCATTCAACATACAGAAGGTCGCCCAGCTAGCAAAAGTTTATTTCACGCATTAGCGCATCGGCATTTGGCCTGGGGCGTTGCCGCCCAGTTTTTTTACGTAGGTGCACAGGTGTGCGTTTTTAGCTTGTTTATTTTATACGCCGGTAAATCTGCTGCCCTTAGCCAGGTGCAAGCCGCAGATTACCTGGGGCTATGTGGCCTGGCGTTTTTAATTGGGCGCTTTTTGGGTACCGGCATTATGCAATATATAGCGCCCCAAAGGTTATTGGCTAGTTATGCCGCAATAAATATTTTATTGTGTGTTGTAGCTATAACCGCCACCGGCATGATCACCATTTACGCAGTAATAGCCATTTGTTTCTTTATGTCGGTAATGTTTCCAACCATTTTTGCTTTAGGGATCAAAGATTTGCAGGGAGATACAGAATTTGGCAGCAGCTTAATAATTATGTCTATTGTGGGCGGCGCAATTGTGCCCCGTATTTTTGCTTACATCAGTGATGCTACAGGCAATATCCAATTAGGGTACGTTGTGCCCCTAGGCTGCTTTGTTATTATTACTTTGTTTGGTTTAACCGGCTGCAAAGTGGTTGCCAAGGATGTTGTAGAACCTGCCACAGTATTATAAATTTTATATGAAACGATATTGCCTAGCGCTGGATCTGATTGATGACGCAGCGCTCATAAATCAATACGAACATTGGCATGCCCCCGGCAACATTCCGCCAGAAATAAAGGCCAGCATTAAAAACTCGGGCATCATCGGTATGCAGATCTATCGTACCGCTAATCGTCTGTTTATGATTATGGATACCGATGAAACTTTCAGTTTTGAACGAAAAGCTGACATGGACGCAGGTAATCCGTATGTTCAGGAATGGGAAAAATTGATGTGGCAATTTCAACAACCTTTGCCCTGGGCTGCTGCCGGTGATAAATGGGTATTGATGGATCAAATATTTCAACTGTAAGCGCCAGGCCATGCATATAGATGCACACCAGCATTTTTGGACGTATAACCCAATTGACTTTGATTGGATAACTGACGATATGGCAAACATTAGGCGGGATTTTTTGCCGGCCGACCTTGAGCCTGTTTTAAAAGAAAATGGTATAGATGGCTGTGTAAGCGTTCAGGCAGAGCAAACTGAAAGTGAAAACGAATGGCTGCTAGCCCATGCTTCAGAAAATCCATTTATTAAAGGGGTAGTAGGGTGGGTGGACCTTAGGGCAAAAGGTGTGGAAGAGCGTTTGGCTTATTACAGCCAAGTGCCGGCAATAAAGGGGTTTAGGCACATATTGCAAGCCGAACCAGATCGCGCGTTTATGCTGCAACCAGATTTTAAAAGGGGCATCAGCTTGTTAAAGAAATATAATTTCACTTATGATATACTCATCAATTCAGATCAACTGGGTTATAGTGCCGAGTTGGTAAAAGCCTTTCCAAATCAAAAATTCGTTGTGGATCATATCGCTAAACCTAATATACGTGCGGGGGAGTTAGAGAATTGGGCTAAACAGATACGTAAGATTGCCCTGTTTGATAATGTAAGTTGTAAAGTTTCGGGAATGGTTACCGAGGCAAGTTTAACCGATTGGAAAAAAAACGATTTTACGCCTTATCTCGATGTTGTTAGCGAAGCATTTGGACCAAAACGGCTGTTGTACGGAAGCGATTGGCCGGTATGCCTTGCAGCTGCCAGCTATGAGCAGGTTATGACTATTGTGACCGATTATTTCTCGGTCGCGGAGCAGGAACTAATATTTGGAATGAATGCCGTAAAGTTTTACAATTTATAGAATCGCAGCTATAACATTCGTGCTTCAATGACGTGGAGAATATTTTAAGTTGCAATGCGAAATATGCGGTTTTAAGTTTAATTTGAAACGCTTTAGAATAAACCGATATATTCTTAATTTAAAATTCCCAAACCACCTAAATGCTAAGAAGGTTACTTTTTGCTGTCTTCTTGTTATTTTCCTACCAGCCGGTATTTGCTCAGGATGCAGTTCTTTTCAATCCTTCAACGGTTCGTCGGGAGATTAAGGCTATAAAAATCAACTCAAACCTTAATATTGATGGTGTACTTAACGAGGCAGAATGGAAAACCGCCATTGGGGCAACTAACTTCACCCAGATCGAACCCTATCAAGGCAAGCCGTCTAATTACCCTACTACTATAAAAGTATTATATAACAGAACTTTCTTGTACATAGGCGTGCTGTGTGCCGATCCACAAGGCAAGAAAGCGATTATGGCCACGGATTTCGCCCGGGATTTTGATCTTTTAAAACACGATCTTGTCAACCTGGCATTTGATACCTTTAATGATCAGCGAAACGCAATGGTATTCGCAACTAATGCTTACGGTGTGCAACGGGATCAGCTTTCATTCGATGATACTTATTACGATATCGACTGGAATGCACTTTGGAAAGTTCGGACTTTACGTACGGATAGCGGCTGGGTTGCAGAGATGGCAATACCGTGGAAATCTTTGCGTTACCCCAAAACAAAGGATAGCACACAATCCTGGGGATTTAATATTTACCGGAATCGCAGGTTAAGTAATGAAACCAGCGCATTTTCGCCGTATCCGCGTATTTTCACTTCTGCTCATATGAATTACGCGGGTGTTTTGACCGGCCTCGAGCCTCCACCGCCTACCTCCAATATTATTGTTGCCCCATACATTCTCGCTTCAACCGATCGTTATAATTATAACGACCCGACATTACCGAAACAGTCCAATTTTAAAGTCGGTGGAGATGTTAAATGGGCGTTGACGCCGAATGCCGTCTTAGATTTGACTGCCAACACAGATTTTGCGCAGGCAGATGTTGATCAGCAAATTAATAATACATCGAGGTTTAATGTTTTCTTTCCCGAGAAAAGACAATTCTTTCTAGAAAATGCTTCTTTGTTCGGTGTGCAGATCAGCATGAACGGCGATAACGCAGGCGGTTCTATGCGTTATCAGCCTTTTAATAGCCGCAATATAGGATTAAGCGCTAACGGTGATCCGGTTCCCATCGCCGGAGGCGGCCGTTTTGTTTACCGTTCGGCAGAAATGAACTATGGCGCAATGGCGATTAGGCAAGAAGGGTATGAGGGTATTCCGGGGACAAACTTTTTCGTTGGACGTTTTTCCCATAATCTGGGGAGCCTTAATAGAATTGGAGGGCTTGTTACCCTGAAGCAGCTACCGGGCGCAGCGAATATTGAAACAACCGTCGACGGTTTTTTCAGAATAGGGCAGGCTAATTCCATAAATGCCATATTTTCTCAATCAACTACCACAAATACGGGTGCAAAAGGATTTGGCGGCATTGTACAGTATTTTAATATTACGAACGCCCATGAGATCTGGTGGACACAATCGCTGATCACTAAAGATTTCGATCCTCAAATGGGCTTTGTTTCCAGAAGCGACGTAATTGCCACAACACCTGGTGCTAATTATTTTTATCGTGGTAACTTATTACCATTTAAAAACTTCCTTTTATCCTATGCGCCAGGCATTACTCCGGAATTATATCATGTTGCTTCGACGGGCAAATTCTCTGAATTCGATCTGCCGATTTTTCCAATTTGGCTAAATTTCAAGAACGGCGGATACTTCGGGTACGGCGTTCAGGGAACCTGGCAGCATTTGACAGCTGTTTTTTCGCCCCTCGATGTCGAGATAGCGCCTGGCGATTACCACTATTTCAATCACCAGTTCTTTTTTCAATCCAATCCTTCCAAGATGATCAATGGTGCCTTTACGTTAACAACGGGTCAATATTTTAATGGGAAACTAACTACTACAGATTATAAACTACAATTTGCCCCAAACCCTCATATCTCACTCATGGGTGAGTTTAATCAAAACTCATTTTCCCATGTTGGCACGCTGGAGAGTTCTAAAACAGTTAACCTCTACATTCTGCAAGGGCGTTTTGCGCTCAATCCTAGGGTACAGCTTACCGGTATTTATCAAAAAAATTCAATTAATGAGTCGGATGCTTATAACGTTAGATTGGCATGGGAGTTTTCCCCGCTAAGTTATGTTTACCTGATTTATAACCGCGGCAACCGTTATCAGATAGTTGATCGTCCTGTACAGACAGAAACCGAAGAACACCTGATATTTAAACTCAGTTATGTGAAGCAATTTTAATATTGTTGTCGCTTTATACTATTTGGGAGGAGCGTTATCACCTCAAAAAGCAAAAAAATTTGCTTTAAACGTTTAAAGTATTATATTTGATTTATAAACCAATTGTAAACCCTGTTTTTACTATCTTTTCCAAATGAAGAAAGTCGGTCTGAAAGACATCGCTTTGCACGTCGGCGTATCAACGGCGCTGGTTTCGTATGTGCTTAACGGGCAAGCAGAAGAGAAGCAGGTAGGAAAAGAAGTAGCGGAAAGAATCAGGCGCGCTGCAGAGGAGCTAGAGTATCGTCCCAACCAGCTGGCTAAAAGCCTGAAGACACGGAAGTCTAATACTATTGGTTTAATTGTTGCCGATATTAATTATCGGTTCAGCTCCGGCATTACCCGGGCAATAGAGGCGGAGGCTAAGCGAAAAAATTATACGGTGATTTTCGGCAGTAGTAACGAAAGCAGCGACAAGTTCTCGGAATTGGTGAACGTACTGGTAAATCATCAGGTCGACGGGCTTATCCTGGTGCCGGTGGAACATGCAGAGCAGTCGATACTTACGCTACAGAAGTCGGATGTTCCCTTTGTTTTGATTGATAGAAATTTTCCTAATATACTGACTAATAGTGTTTTGCTTGATAATTATAAGGCTGCGTATGACTCGACGGTACATTTAATTAATCAAGGGCATAGCAAAATTGCCTTTATTAATTACAATGCGCAGTTGCATAATCTACAGGAAAGAACAAGAGGATATTTGGCCGCGTTGGAAGAACACGGCATAGAACATCATCCTGGATGGTCACTTTTTGTGCGGTCAAGTCATTATGAAAGTGACATGCGAAAAGCTATTCAACAATTAGTATCCGGAAACAAATGTGACGCGATTTTTTTTGCCACCGACAGGTTATCGATCAGCGGGTTGAAGGAAATTGTAAGCCTGAAAGTGAGAGTGCCTGATGATATTTCGGTGTTCAGCTTTGATGAATCTGAAGCCTTTGAACTCTTTAGTTGTCCAATTAGCCATGCGCGCCAACCCTTGGAGAAAATGGGGAAAATTGCGGTAACCATGTTGCTGGATTCTATTAACAAGCCTCGGGCGGTTAACCAAATTTACCTGGAGACACAGTTAGTTATAGAAAAAAGTTGCCGGGAATAATTTTTTGCATATGTCTTTAAACGTTTAAAGCGATAAACATGATTTTTTGTAAACACTTTATTGATTTCGGAAACAGTTCGCCCTAGTCCTTTAAACGTTTAAAGAGCTAAAAGAAGACCAATTACCAATTTATAAATCCTATTGCCTGATTATGAAAATTAAATTATTACTTTTTCTAATGCTGCTTTATGGTGCGGCATTTGCCCAGCAGCAAAGCCTGTCTGGGGTAGTAACCAGTAAAGACCTCGGTACGCCGCTTGCAGGTGTTACCGTTAAGTCGCCGCTACAGACGGTGACGAGCGACAACGCCGGTAAGTTTACCGTAAAAGTATCGGCAAATCAGAGTGTGACATTTAGCTATGTGGGTATGCTATCGGTTACGCACGTATTTAAAGGGGAAACTAAGCCGCTTGCCGTTCAACTGGAGTATTCCTCCGGCAGCTTGAATGAAGTTGTTGTAACGGGTTACCAAACTCAAAAAAAGGCTGATGTTACGGGAGCAGTCGCGGTGGTAAAAATGGCCGATGTTAAGGATGTGCCCCTTGGCAGCCCAACCAAAGCGCTGCAAGGCCGTATACCCGGCGTTTATATTACAACAAACGGCGCGCCCGAGGGCGGTACTACAGTGCGAATACGCGGTATAGGTACGTTAAATAATAATGATCCTTTATACGTAATAGATGGTATCCCGACTACGCGTGGCCTGGAAGAGATCAATCAAAATGATATCGAATCTTTTCAAGTATTGAAAGATGCTGCCTCAGCTTCTATTTATGGTTCTCGCGCAGCCAACGGCGTTATTATCATCACCACTAAAAAAGGTAAAAAGGGATTTAGCCGTATTGATGTAAGCGGAAACGCCTCGCTGCAATACTACAACACCAAGTTGTCTGTACTCAATACGCAACAGCGCGGAGAGGCTTACTGGCGTGCTTCCGTAAATGATGGTACCAATCCGAATAATAACCAGATCTACCAATTTGACTGGAATAATAATTTCAATAACCCTGTCCTTAATAAAGTAATCCTGCCTGCTTATATAGATGCAGCCAAAACAATGCAACCTGCAGATACTAAGTGGTTTGATGAAATTGCACAGACCTCGGTTATTCAAAATTACAACGTAGCGTTTTCAAACGGCAGCGAAAAGGGAAACAGTTTCCTTTCGATGAATTATTATGACAATAATGGTATCGTTAAGGAAACCAACGTCAAGAAAATAATATTCAGGGTTAACACTGATCACAATTTTTTTGATGGCCGGCTGAAGGTAGGTGAAAATTTGAATGCTACCTATGTGAAAGACAAACTGATTCCGGTAAGCGACGCACTTTTCTCAGCGCTTGTTCAACAACCTATAGTTCCGGTATATACGGTAACCGGCGGGTGGGGCGGCCCTGCACCAGGTATGACAGACAGGCAAAATCCCGTGCGCCAGATTATGGATAATCAACAAAATTCGAGTTATTTTGGGCGCATAGTCGGTAATGTGTTTGCTGATCTCACCATTTTGCCTCGCTTGCATTTCAAAACAAGCTACGGGATAGATTATGATGGGACTTATCAGCGAACTTTACGCAAATCGTATGTTTCGGGCTTTCTTGCCGATCCATCTAATCTTGTTAATAATACCCAAAACTATGATGGCAACCTGATCTGGCAGAATACGTTAACTTATGACTTTAGCTACAATAAGCACAAGTTTGATTTTCTTGCTGGCCAGGAGTCTGTGAAATTTATTAACCAAAACTTTTTTGGCAGCAGACAAGGTTACGCGCTCGAAACTATTGATTATGCTTACTTGGACGCCGGTTCTACTAATATTTTAAATGGCGGTAATGGCAGCGCTTATTCTCTGCTCTCGTACTTCGGAAAAATCAACTATGCCTTTGATAATAAATATCTGGCAGCAGTAACGCTCAGACGGGATGGTTCTTCACGATTTGGCGAGAATAACAGGTATGGATTTTTCCCTTCCGCGCAGGTAGGCTGGCGTATAAGCCAGGAAAATTTCATGAAGAAACAGAAATTTATTTCTGACCTGAAATTGCGTTATGATTATGGTGTAACCGGTAATCAGAATATCGGCAACTATGCTACCTATTCGCTTTATAGTGCTATTTACGGTACAGATCCAACATTCAATGCCGACCGTGGTACAGCCTATGACATTACCGGTGCTGGAACTGGCACTTTGCCCTCAGGCTTTGTTAAAATTCAACAAGGTAACCCAAACTTAAAATGGGAAGAAACCAAAGAGCATAACATTGGCCTCGACTTCGGCTTAATGGAGCAAAAAATCACCGGTTCGGTAGATTACTTTATCAAGAAAACTTCCGGGATTTTGATAACCCCGGGTTATCTGGCCGTGATTGGCGAGGGCGGTACCCAAACTTTCAATGGTGGTAACATGCAGAATAAAGGCGTGGAGGTTGCGCTTAATTATCAGAACGATTTCGGAACTGATTGGAAATTACAACTAAACGGCAATTTTGCCACTTTCCGCAACAAGGTAACGTACCTGCCATCGGAGGTTTTAACCGCTTATCCGGGTAACGGTTCAACCCAAACCATTTTGGGGCATTCGATTAACTCCATATATGGTTACGTTGCCCAGGGGTTGTTCACCTCGCAAGACGAGGTAACTAATTCGCCAGATCAACCAGGTAAGGGCTTGGGGCGTATTCGGTTTGCTGATTTAAACGGCGATGGTAAAATAGATGCGAGCGACCGGACATTTATTTCAAACGGCAACCCCGACTTTACTTATGGCTTGAATATCAACCTCAGTTATAAGAATTTTGATCTGGCCGCATTTTTCCAGGGAGTACAGGGTATCAACGTTTATAACACTTACAAAACATATACCGATTTTTCATCCCTATGGCCCGGAACAAACTGGGGCACCCGGGTGATGGATGCGTGGTCGCCAACCAATACAGGGTCAACTATTCCGGCTTTGACATTGGTGGATAGGAATAACGAAGGGCGGACATCTACTTACTTCCTCGAAAACGGTTCGTACCTCAAAATGCGGAATTTGCAGATTGGCTATAATTTGAAGAGCGCGCTTCGGTCTATCAAGGTCACCAACGCAAGGGTCTATTTACAGGGAACTAACTTGTTTACTATTAAGAGCAAGAGTTTTACCGCAACAGATCCGGAGAATCCGGGAGGAGCATATCCAATTCCGGTTATTACGTCCATTGGTTTAGATCTTTCATTTTAATTAATGCCTGCAACCATGAAAAAGCAAATTTTATCAATCATATTGGTTTTAAGCGTGCTGGCCGCTTGTAAAAAGACCCTCGACCAGCAACCCCAGGGGGTTATTTCGAGCGATGAGCTGAATACACCAACGAATATCGAAAAGATGGTAATCGCAGCCTACTCATCGTTAGGTAACGAAAATCTGCATACGTCTAACAGCCTTTGGCCTTGGGGCAGCATGCGTAGTGGCGATGCCTATAAAGGCGGCGACGGTGTGGGCGACAACAGTGAGTGGAACGACTACGAAACCTTTGTAACCAACCAGAACACAAACAGCCTCACCGACCAGATGTGGGCGCAATTGTATAATGGAATTGCCCGCGTTAACAACGCGCTTCAACGGGTAGAGCAGATAGACGCAGGATCGTATCCACAAAAAATTCAGCGCCAAGCCGAAATGCGCTTTCTGAGAGGAAACTATTATTTCATGCTTAAGATCATGTGGAACAGGGTTCCTTACATCGATGAGAGTATAGCGGTAGATCAGTACATCAACATTTCGAACGTGGCACTGACCAGTGATCAGCTTTGGGATAAAATTGCTGCCGATTTTCGCTATGCTGCCGATAATTTACCCGCTACACAAGCAGACAAAGGCCGGCCAACTAAGTATGCGGCCCAGGCTTATCTGGCTAAAACCGAGTTATATCAGGCATACAAGCAGAACGACGAACATACCGTTACCGGGATAGATCAAACCAAGTTAAATCAAGTAGTAACGCTCTGCGATAGTGTGATTAACTATAGCGGTTATGCTTTAGCCGGAGATTTTGGAGATAATTTCCTAACCGCAAATGAAAACGGTCCTGAATCCATTTTTGCCATCCAATATTCAAAAAATGATGGAACGCAGTTTGGTCGTATAGATATGGGGCACTCGCTGGTTTACCCGATGAATCAGGAGTTTGGTTGCTGCTGGCAGCATATTCCAAGCCAGGACCTTGTTAACTCCTTTAAAACTGCATCTACAGGTTTGCCATTATTTACAGGTTATAATAACAGTGACGCTATCGAAGGCGGCGATTTCCTTAACCAGACATTCGATCCGAGGCTTGACCATACGGTTGCCATTCCGGGGCACCCTTACAAGTACGATCCAAAGTTTGTTTATCAAAAAACCTGGGCAAGGGCCCCGGCCATTTACGGTTATTTTTCGGAGTTGAAAGGTACTGTTGATGCCAGCGACCCATCCTTCCAAAAAATTCCGCCATTTATGTCAAGCTCAAAAAACTGGGAGCTGATCCGTTTCGCCGACGTTTTGCTTTGGAAAGCAGAGGCGCTAATTGAATTGGGCAGACCACAGGATGCACTGCCATTGGTTAATCAGGTAAGGCAACGTGCGGCAGTTAGCACGTCGAGGTTAAAGCAAACCGATGGCTCAGCTACATCAAATTATAAGGTGGCCACTTATCAGCCAGGCGTTAATTGCAACTGGACGCAGGATTTTGCCCGACAAGCACTCCGTACCGAACGACGCCTCGAATTTGCACTGGAAGGAAACCGTTTTTTTGATTTGGTACGTTGGGGCATTGCCGATACTTATTTAAACTCATATTTTACTTCGGAGTCATCTAAACGCTCCTACCTGAAAAATGCTAAATTTACGAAGGGACGCGATGAATATCTGCCGATCCCTTTAAACCAAATCAATTATAGCAAAGGCCTGTATAAGCAAAATCCAGGCTTCTAACCAAGTAAAATTATGAGTTTGAAACCAAACGTGTTAATGATCGCCGTTATCGCGGCTACCGGTGGACTGTTGTTCGGCTTTGATACCGGCGTAATTTCAGGAGCCCTTCCGTTTTTGAAACAGTATTGGCAACTTTCAGATGCCAATATCGAATTAATTACAACAACCGTTCTTATCGGCGCTGTTATCGGTGCCCTTACGAGTGGCAAATTGTCTGATGCCATCGGCCGTAAACGGATGATCATCATCAATGCCATTATCTTCACTGTCGGAGCTTTCGGTTGTGCTTATGCGCCCAATGTTACAACACTTATTGTTATGCGCATTATTGTGGGTTTTGCAATAGGTATCACATCATACGTGGTGCCTATGTACATTTCCGAAATTTCGCCAACACGGGTTAGGGGAGGGCTGGTAACCTTAAATCAGTTGATGATTACCATTGGTATATTGGTTTCTTACGTTGCAGATTATCTGTTGTCTGATGATAGTAAGCCCGAGTCGTGGCGTTGGATGTTTCTGGTGGGCTTTATACCGGCAGTAGTATTATTGATAGGTATGTTTTTTCTGCCGGAAACACCGCGCTGGCTCATAAGTAAAGGACGTTGGGAAGAAGGGAAAAAAATACTTCAAAAAGTGGAAGATGCGGATATCGTTGAACAAACCCTGGCTGAGCTACAATTGGACATTCAACTCGAGAGTAATCAATCGGCAAGCTGGACAGAGGTATTCAAACCTTGGTTACGTGCGCCACTCATTATCACCATTGGTATTTTCTTCTTTCAGCAATTCTCAGGTGTCAACACGATCATCTACTATTCACCTATTATCTTTAAAATGGCGGGTATTGTAAGCAATACTGGTTCTATACTGCCCGCTATTATCATTGGTGCGGTAAATGTTGCCGCTTGTTTTGTATCCATATTATTGCTTGACCGTGTGGGCCGACGCCGACTTTATTTTATAGGCATTTGGGGTATGATACCTTCTTTGGCCTTGCTTGGCGCATGCTTTCATTTTAAAGAACAGCTAGGAGCAAGCCTGCCGGTGTTTGCGGTACTAAGTATTGTGTGCTTCATTATTTTTATTGCAATCAGCCTGGCGCCGTTGGGCTGGCTGTTAATTTCAGAAGTGTTTCCGCTCAATGTTCGCGGCGTAGGCATGAGCATCGGCTCTTTATCACATTGGGGCTTTAACGCCATTATTGCATTTACTTTTTTAAAACTGGTTAATACGTTGGGCGTAGACGTAACTTTTTGGCTCTACGCATTGGTTTGTGTGGCAGGTGTTTGGTGGGGATACTATTACATCCCGGAAACCAAAGGAAAATCATTAGAAGAGATCGAAAGCCATTGGAGAACCGGCGGAACACCGCAAAAACTTTAAACTCTAATCTTTGAAAAAAATGAAAAAAATTTCTTTACTCATCCTATCTGTTATTTTCAGCATTACAGTGCAGGCTCAGTTAGGTGTAAAATATGATCCGAATATTCAATCGACTACTTCTATGCAGTATTTTAAGCCCAAAGGCAACCTCTTTGTGGGCGACTGTATCCCATTTTCGCACAACGGTACCTATTATTATTACTGGTTACTGGACTCGGCGCATCACAAAAGCCTTAACGGCCTTGGTGGGCATCAGTGGGCGCTAAGTACCTCTACCGACCTCAAAACCTGGAAACAGCATCCCTTGGTGCTTGGTATTGATGAAGCCTGGGAAAAGTCTATCTGTACCGGCTCGGTAGTTTATCATAATCATAAATATTACGCTTTTTACGCCACAAGGCTGATTAACGAGGAAGGTAAAGTGAACGAGCAATTGAGCTATGCCATTAGCGACGATGGTATTCATTTCGATAAACAAAAGCCAAATCCATTTTATACTTCTGCTCCGGGTTACAGCAAACGTAATTTCAGAGATCCCAAGGTGTTTGTTGATCAAGCAGGTGTTTTTCACCTGTTCGTATCAAGCGAGCAGGAAAATCCGGTTATGAGATCTGCCGCCGGATGCTTGGTACACCTAACCTCGAAAGATCTGAAAAGCTGGAAAGTAGAAGCACCGATTCTTACGGGGCAGGCCAGTGTTCCGGAATGCCCTGATTATTTCTTCTGGAAAGGTTGGTATTACCTTTTCTACAGCGATAACAGCCGAACTTATTATGTGAAATCTAAAAACGCTTATGGCCCATGGGAGGCTCCTCGTCATCAGGCAATTAATGAAGATTTCTCTAATGTGGTTAAGACAGCCGAATTTAAAAATGATCGCAGGATAGCTGCAGCCTGGGTTCCTAATCGTAATGAGAGTAAAGATGGCGGTCACGAAATATTTGGTGGCAATTCGCTGTTCAGAGAAATTATCCAGGAGCCGGACGGTACACTCGATACCCGTTTTCCGGCAGAGATGATCCCTCTAACAAACAATGCGCTTACAGAGGCGATAAAGCCCGCACTGGCTGCCTCTTTAATTGGGCAAGATGGCGCTCTGATCAACTCCCCAAATGGCGTAGGGGCGGCCCGTATTGACCACGTGCCTAACAATTGCCGTATTACCCTCGAGATAGAACCACAGGGAGCGAATGAAGAATTTGGACTGCTGCTTAAAGGTGATGACCAGGGTGATAACGGGTACCGTCTTAACTTTGTTAACGGCGATGGCATTGTAAGCCTGGGTAATACTAATATTACCGGTGTAGAAGGGCTAAATAAAGTGCTCAAAATAGACCTGGTAATGAAAGATGGTATTTTAGATGCCGATATTGACCATAGGCGCACCATCGTAAACCGAACTTATGAACATAATGGCGACGTAGTATGGCTGTATGCTAAACATGGTAAAGTTGCTTTCCGATCAGTTAAAATCTACCCTTTAAAAGACTAAGCCATGCTACTAGGTTTTGACATAGGCGGAACTAAATGCGCCGTACTTATAGGGGATAAAACTGCAGACGATATCCAAATCTTATGTAAAGAGTCGATGCCAACGGACCTGCCGGTATACGATATGATCGAAAAATTATTTGTTACCGCAGAACGGCTCCTTGCTCAGTTTAATATTGGTATAACAAAAGTAGAGGGCATAGGTATTAGTTGCGGTGGCCCACTTAGCAGTAAGAGAGGACTGATTCTGTCGCCGCCAAACCTATTGGGCTGGGATAATGTGCCTATTGTAAAAATGGCCTCGGAGCGATTCGGCAGGCCGGTTTTACTACAAAATGATGCTAATGCCTGTGCTGTAGCCGAGTGGAGATACGGCGCAGGCAAAGGCTACAACAACCTTATTTTTCTAACGTTTGGTACAGGTATGGGAGCTGGCTTAATACTCAATGGTCAGCTCTATTCCGGAATATCAGATTTAGCAGGTGAGGTAGGGCATATTCGATTGGCCGAGATGGGGCCGGTAGGGTTTGGTAAGGCGGGATCATTTGAAGGGTTCTGTAGTGGAGGCGGAATTGCGCAGATCGGCCAGATTAAGGCGAGGGAAATGTTACAGGTGGGCAAATCCGTAGCCTATTGCAATAGTATTGAAGAACTAACCCAGTTAACGGCTAAATCAATTGCCGAGGCTGCTTTTGCTGGCGACGAAACAGCTTTAGCTGTTTATCAACTCTGCGGGCAATACTTAGGCAAGGCACTCGCCTTATTTATTGATATGCTGAATCCGGAATTAATTATCCTGGGAAGTATTTTTGGTCGTTCGGAAGAACTATTGAGGCCGGCAATGATGGAATCGATTAACCAGGAAGCTTACTTTGAATCTATTGCTGCCTGTAAGATTGTTCCTGCTGGTTTATCAGAAAACGTTGGTGATATGGCTGCGCTATCCCTCGCAACAATGTCAAACCAAACAGCATTTCAATAATTAACCTGCAATGAAAGGCCGTTTAAAAATTGTACTGGTTTTTACATTGCTGTTTAATTCGTCGGCAAGGTTGTTGGCTCAAGACTATCAAACGCATTGGCCAGCGTTTAAAATCGGGAGGACTGACGCCTCTTACTACGGCGGTGAAGATCTTCAACCCCGTAGCAAGGTTTTGTTTGTTTATTTTTTGCCCGATTGCGACGACTGCCAGCATTTTACAACCAAGCTTTTGGAACAACGCAATAGGTTGCAGGGTTTCCGGGTGATTATGATCACCAACACGCCGCTGCAACCGTTGCGTGCTTTCGAAACAAAATATCATTTGAAACAGTATCCGGGCATTGTTGCAGGAACTGAGGGGAGTACGTTCGTGTTTCAGCGCGCTTTCCATATTCAGCAATTTCCTTTTGCTGTGTTATATGCTAATGGACGTCAATTGAAAACTTTCTCCGGCGATGCGATTGGAATGGTACAGCAAATTGTTGATGCTGTTGATAAGAACCAGTCTCGTTCCAAAACTCCCTGATTTATATGTCGATTCTGGTGGGTGAATTTCTAAAATAGGAATCACTCACCTAATCATTTACCACGATTTTGATTTTTATAGCCGTTTACCCTATCCAATAATTGACATTTGTAATTCTACTGGCATTGCAGGAGAGGGAGCACATCTGGTGCTTAACCTATATTTCAAGAAAATCTAAATAAAGCCTAGTCATCTGTTCTTATTTATTTTATATTAATTAATATTAAAAAATATTGCAATTTGTTTAGATTTATATTATAATGAAAATCAATTAGTTGTTAATTGCTTGATTGAATACCTAAATTTTTTACAATGTTCTTGTCGCAATTATTTTTCACTACAAGATACTTTATTACGGACTCTAAAGAGCATCCATCATGATGGCTTGCCGTACGGAAGATGTTCGACAACGTTTATCAAACTTTTTGATTCCCGAAATTATTTTTGCCGGACGCTGATCGCCAAATTTAGGCTATAACTGCCTGTATTGCAACGACTGTTCTATACGCTCCCCTCAGCGGCTTGCGCAGTGATATTTGCAATGATCTATGGTTTTTTATTTCAACCTTAAAATACTATCGCCATGGCCCCCAAATTACTTTTATTTTATTTTTTGTTGGCTGGCCTGTTCATTACGGGCATCTTATCCAACAAGAACAGTTTCCTGCTAAAAACCCCCAATGCAGAAAGCGGGATAGTTTCGCTCGAACTCTGCCATTCTAACGCCGAACAAGCAGCCATTTTAAATGACTGGAAAAAGAATTGGGCTTATGTCCCAAAATATACAGTAGATTCAGTCTATACCCGTGAAAAGGTGTGTGCCCTGCCAACTGCGGTGCATAACATAAAAGTCGATTTCATTTTTATCTTTTTCTATGTCGGGTTATTTGTGTTCTTAATTTGGCGAAAGCAGGAGTGCTACGAAGGTTTTTTAAGTGCCCGCCAGGCTGTATCCCTTGTTTTTATCGCGGGCATGCTGGATATCGTTGAAAACATCTTTGCGCTGCTGTCTATACGGGAAATTGAACGCGGAGCCACCGAAAGCGGTCTCGCACTGTTGGTATTTATTCCGTCCCTTATCAAATGGCTCCTGCTTATTTTTAGTATTGCTTATTATTATTACAGAGTGCTCCGCCCGGCGATGAAGAAAAACCTCAGGATAATAAACTTTTATTTAAGGGCCTTTGCTTTACAGTTATGGCGATTTCGGATCGTAGTGATTGGTTTGTTGGTACTATTAGTCCTGATTAATTTCGTCGATCAATTTGCGGATCTCCTTGTATCCATAAATAGTTCACCTTGGGGCGTATTCTGGTTCATGCTCGCAATACTTGTTCATGCCGTGTTGAACTGGTATTTGCCGAAAGCCTATGATGACGCCCATGAGCGAAAGCGTGATTACGACTTTAAATCCGTTTATCAAAAAAGCCCTGATTATAAAAAACGAGTTACCCTAAAAACCTATCTAAGCAGGTTAATTGGATCGGCAACACTGATGGTCCCAGCTACAGGTATTCTGTCTGCCATGCAGTCTTATCATATCAAATATTTCTTAGACGGCATCCCGCCGATGGCCCTTTTCGTACTAATAATTTTCTTTTATATCGAAATACTCCGGTTCAAATTGTTAGATCGCATATTTTTCAAGAACAAGCAATTTAACGAAAGTCGATATTGGATATTATTCCTAATTGTTTTGTTGGGTGTAGCCTGGAGTTTCTACGCGGGCAACAAGCAACCATCATCGCTCATTCATATTGCCATTAGCCTTTTCGGATTATCTTTTCTCTTTTTGGTCACCGTTAATTATCGCGAAAAGTTCCAAAACAATATACCCTTTGTCCCCATACTTGCTTTCGTGAGTGTGGTCGTATTTGTCTTTTTTATCCTTTTTAATTTTCGTTTTTTTTCGTCACTGGTTACCAGGGAAGACCGTTTTTATTCTTTGCCATTTGTTATCAGTGGAATGGTATTTTATACCATTCTCAGTTCCGTACTACTACTCATCGGCCTTAAGTACAAAATTCAGCCAATTACCTTTTTTATGGTGATCACATTTATGATATCTTCCGCAACGATTTCCGATTTTCATAATGTAAGCCTTGTTGACCGGAAAGTAACGCCTGCAGTGGAGGAGGACAGCTTGCGAGTTTACGTGAGGGATTGGTTGAAAAGCCGCGAATCGGAAATAATGAAGCAAGATGACGTGGGTAAAGAATATCCCGTATTCTTTGTGAATGCCTTTGGCGGTGGTATCAAAGCCGCTGCCTGGACAACGATGGTGGTAGGCAGGCTAGATTCCCTCATGCTGCTCAATAGGGATAGCTCAACGGCAACACCGGATTTCCAGCATTATGTATTCTCTTATTCTGGTGCATCCGGAGGGACTATCGGACTATCATTGTTGGCCGCTTCAAGATTGAAACATGTTGGGCATCCGGATTCGGACACCGTATTTGTTAACGATAAAACACAACTCAAATTCTATGGGCATGATTTTCTGACGAATGACCTGGTAGGCATTCTCGGACGTGACTTTTTAATGGGATCGTTCGGGCTTAACCTTTACGCCGACCGTGCTAAAGTTACTGAGGAAGCATGGGAAGCATATGGTTACCCTTCGGGGCTTGCATACGATACGGTTTTGCGTACGGCGTGGAAGGATAAACGTAAAGAGGTTCCGCTCTTCGTCTCCAATACTTACGACATTAATGATGGTGTCAAAGCTATACTGGCACCGGTAAAGCTAGATACGATGGATTTTCCCGGAGTTCTTCTGATACAAGATTTAATTAAAAACAAAGATATCCATCTGAGTAGCGCAGCCTTCTTGAGCGCGCGCTTTCCCTTTGTAAGCCCCACCGGAAAATTTAATGAGCAACATCATTTTACAGATGGCGGTACCGTTGAGAACTCAGGAGCGGAAACTTCCCTGCAGCTTATCAGGGTTTTTCGTTCTGTTTTGGACACGTTGAAAAAAACTAACCCGGCTTATAGCCGGGTCCACATCTCTATTCTATCCATTCCAAACAGTATTGCGCCCATGGACTCGGTAGAACGCACAAAAAATCTTTACGAGACCAGCGCACCATTGCTGGGTATTTTAAATACCATTAGTGGCAATTCGATCAAGGCCGATATCACAAATAAATACCTCGCCGGTCAACAGGGGTGGAGCTATTACTACGTCAGGCCTAATGATCTGAAGATCTGTAATGGAACAATTCACCCTGTGCTGCCTTTGGGTTGGCAGATTTCCGACTTTGCTTTAGATATGATGCTGGCCTCGGTTAAGCGAAAGGATACTGACCTTACAAAGATTCAGCAATATTTCTTAACAAATTTTAGTAAGTATTGATCCCTAAATCTATATGCAATGAACTTAATGATCATATTGGAAGTAACAAATTTACGTTTATTTAAAGGCGAACATGTATTGGAAATGTTTAAGGGATGGCCGCTCGCCATGCTGGCTGCGTCACTAACAGTTGGTGTGTTTACTACAGGTATTATTGAGGCACTTAAGCGATGGCAAAGGAAAAAGAATTTTGAAAAATGGGTTAAAGGTTGGCTAGAAAAAGGAAGTGTATTGGATGTAATTCCTAGCGACAATAGCATGGAGGGTACCACAGTTGAAAACCCATTATCGTCTGCGCCGGAAAAGCCTAAGCCGAGTTTTGATCTTAAGAGTGTACTTGCCCAGTTAGCATTGCTGACTACTGGAGGCAACGAGAAGGCACTTTATCACTTGCCCATTGAAAATCTTTGTGGTCAATTAGCCATCGCAGCACAGGCGGCTATGGAATACCCGGAAACCTATAAAGCTTTGTTAGGTGCTTTTATTAGTCATCAGGTTGACCAGAAAAGTCTTAATGAGGATTGGAAGACGGTAGTTGAATTTAATAGAACCCTGAACTCATTAAAAACAGAAAGCAATAACAATTATAACGAGGCGAGGAATAAGATCAACAATTATATTCAACGTAACATCGATGGCTTACAGATCGATATTTCTACAAAATGGCTAAACTTCCTTTGGCTTAGTTGCTTGTCTTGTAGTGTAATTTTGGCTGCTGTGCTCGGTTTTTTTGCTTTTGGTTGGGCGGATTGGCTTACATGGTTGGTGGTTACGATAATTGTTGGTTATGAAGGGGCGTTTTTATCGATAGTGATAAGGGGCATTTTGAAACGCTTAGAAAAGAGTAATGTATGAACATTGGGATAAGGCAAAACAAATCCCTTGAAATAAAGCGGGAGCGGGGGATTGGAGCATACACAGCGGTAAATGCGGAGGGGTTGTGGCCTGCTTTTGAAAATGATTTGGTTATTCTGGTTCATGGTTTTAACAACGATCGGAAAAGCGCGCAGGGTGTATACGACAAGCTGCTCTCAAACTATCGAAATTCGGGCGTGCCCGAACGTTATCTGAAACGGATTGTGCCCTTCTTCTGGCCAGCGTATAGAGATTGGGTAATTAAAGGCGCAAGTTACTCCACTATGATTGGTGATACCATTGCCATGTCATTCAAATTGGCGGAATATCTCAACATTTCGTTTCTCAACAACCGAAGGCTGCAAATTACCTTTATTGCCCATTCACTTGGCTGCCGCCTTGTTTTGGAAGCGATGACAAAAATCCTCACTCCCCAGATCCAGAATGTGAAACATACCTGCCTTCTGGCAGCTGCAGTACCAATCAGTTTATTCGGCAAACCATCGGGCAATCTTTATCCCTTAACAAACACAAGTTTGAAATTTTCGGGGATTGCTTCCAGAGCGGATTGGACACTGGCTACCCTTTTCAGACTTGGCGGGCTGTTATCCGCCGATGGAACGGCATCCCGGGCGGTGGGTTTTGATGGCAAACCAGAACACTTATGGACCGATGGTTGTGAGCACTTGCGGATCGGTCATACCAGGTATTGGGGAAATATGCAGGTTGCTCAATTTGTTGCGGGAAAAATCAATATGCCCGTAGCCAGGTCAATACGCCGGAATGATTTATTCGCTAATGAATTTTCTATTAATACAATTGGCAAAAGGGAAATTGGAGAATAGTTTTATAATGCTTTCAAACTATTATCAATTAGCGTTACTGTTGGGCCTAATGCGTTGTTGGTTTGATGTTCTCGACAGGGTAGAAGGCGGGTTGTCCTCGAATGCTCCGGCGGTTCAGATTTTCCAGACAATAATGCGATGCTGCGGCAATCACTGACGCGCTTATACCAAGGCGAAAACGGATTGATCAAAGCGTTCCCAGGAAATCAGTAAACATTTTCCATTGAAATTTTAACTTTTTATCTTTCAAATATTTGGCTTGAGTTGTTTGGCTGTTTTTCCAAGTGGGTATTACACCTGGAAAATGCAGGTCATCAATGTCGCTTATAGATAAATATCCCAATTTACGATAGCTTTCGAATTGGGCTTCATCGAAAAACTGGTCGCCGGTGGATTGCTGCGGGAAAGTTTTATTTACTTTCGAGTACTGACGGACATCGACAGTCTCCTGCCCATTTATGGAGGTTTTGATATAAATGAGTGTTCCTACAGGTCCATCCTTACCAGGATATTTGATCTGACCCTGTGCCACGTGTTTCGAATCTTTTCCTCCTTCTACAATGGCTTTCAAATCCAGCGTTATCTCCACGCCAAAATCAATCCTGCAGCGTCTGATGGCATTGCCAAGGCCTTCACAGGACGCGTCATCATCCTGTTCGCCGTCCCCTAAAATAATATAAGTACAACGGCGCCTGACCAGTTCATAGAGGCCCATGTTATCAAAATGGCCACCATCCGAAAGACAAACATAATCCGTATTAATGTCCGATTTACCCATGAGGTCTTTAATCAGATACAACAGGCCCCAGGATGGGTCTGAATTTTGCCATGCATTTTTCCGCGGATTGCCGATCCACCAGCCGAGTCGTATGTTAAACAACGTCAACAGAAATGCTACTGAAGTTGAAGAATGGTAACCCCAGTTGGGATTAACAGCAGCGCCGGAAATGGCCATAGCCGTTCCCAATGTAGGCCCGCCGTTTGGATTTGAAAATTGTTCCGTTGGTCGGTAGCCATATTCATAAACATGGTCGATATTATACGTTGCAGACCGGGTGGGGCTAAAGTCAAATCCGCAATATAGAGGTGAAAAGATAAATGATTCTGCCATTCGGTCCTGCCGGTCAAGCGCGGAGACCACTGTGGCATTCAATGCAGTATTGATGATTGGAAAGGGCCCCTGGTATCCCTCGGCTGCTCGAAAGGAGGAAAGTAGCAGGTCATCATTTGTATCGAAGCCGGTGAAAGGATTCGCCGTTTTTACACGGTCTTCACGGGTGCGGGTTGCACCCAGGTATGCTCTGGTCAGGCGGTTCCTGTAAAAATGATGCAGTGAAAACTCGTTCACGCCTATACGCCAGCTCAGGGCCAGGGTAAGCACCAGGAGCACGCCCGTTTCGCCCACGTTAAACCATTCGTGGGAATTGGCCGAAAAATCTTTTGGACACAAGTTCCTAAGCTGGCCGGTAATCCAGGAACCGATCAGAAGAAACCCGATCATGAAAATATAAGGGACAAGCTTAACGAACAGAGCTGTTGTGTTTTTTTGGGTTTCTGGATTTCCCTCCTTAGACTCAAATGCCTTTTTTACACCCCATCCAACAATTGCCGCCCACCCTCCCCAGGCGGCAACTAATGCCTTAGAGGCTGCGGGGTAGAGGTCTGGCAAAACCAGCGCGGCTAAGCTAACCAATATCCAAATAAGCACAAAGCGGTGCACGAGGCCGCCAATGCGGCCCCACCATTCCCGGCGGTAATCAGGAAATAGATTACCCATGATGGCCATGCGTACGATCACCGTTAAAGCCAGCACTTCCAAAATAATAGGCAAACCGAGCACTAAAGCCGCTTTGTTAGCATCGATCAACCCAAATAAGCATACTCTCGATTTTATATATTGAATCAACACCCAGGCAAGACCAAGAAAAGCGACACATGCCAGCGACGCAATAATCGAAGAACAGATTACTGCCCACCAGATTTTTTTTCTTAGTATTTCATCCATGGCAATTTCTTCAGTCGTTCTGGTGGCAGAAAGTACCGTTGCCCTGCCTGCGCCTCTTAAGTCCTCCCGCTTATGATAGTTGCCAAATGCTGCCAGCATAATGAAGCAAATAAAACACGAAACGCCCGTCGGCCATATAAGCTTGAGTTTGTTTACGAGATCAAGCTCTTGTGTTGTGTAACCGTAAAACCAAATGCTGATGATCAAGCCAAATATAGCTGCCCAAGCCATTAAAAAACCGGGAATACGCTTTGCCGATTGCACCAATCTGGTTTGGTACAATTTGATAAGTTCCCAATATCTGCGTCCAACTTCTTCTCCTCTTTGCAATTGCGCCGGTTGAAATGAACGCATAGCGAGTGCGACGGCGATAGATCCCGGGAATAATATCAAGAAGCTCCAGATAAGCGATTTCCAGTTACTAAACCTTGGTATGTGATCGTGAACTAAATGCAACCAACCCTGGTACAAATTAAAGATAAACGATAGCGTGCTAAGCAAAATAAGTAAAAGGACAAATTGGTTGATCAGGGTGTTCCGCAACCAGGTCATTCCAGAAGCCCAGGCATCGGCCGACATAATACTAACATTTGGTGATAAATAATTACTGAACATGCGCAGCCACCGTATAGGCCTCACCTCATCGGCTAAAGGGTCTGCTGATGTGTCCGGGCATAACCTGTCGCCCACTTTGCTTATCGAGGTCGCTCTCTTGATCCACGACTCCAACCAGGTGCCGATGTAGCCGCCGCCGGAAACTGTTGACAAATAATCAAAATGATGGAGCAAGCCCAGCTCTGCTAATTTTTGAATAATTCCCAGGTTGAAAGTTGCGGAACGGATACCACCGCCCGAAAATGCAAGGCCCATCAGTTTCATATCAACAGCCCGTTTGATCGGGTCGAAATTAGCAAGGGGCGCCGCGTCAGGATTTTCGGAAGAAGTTTTTTCTTCAGTTTTTTTTACCCCACGCCCCGAAGCCCAAAGATCTTTCTGTCTCGCTAGTCTTAAGTTTTCAATTTCCAGAAGTTCGTCTCCAAAAAAGGTTTCAAAGGGTAATGCAAGCCCTTGTTTTTTAAGTTTTGCCAGAAGCTTTGCATCATCTAATAAAAGCTCTTGCACCTCATCGGTATGATTAGTCCACCAGAGCTCATGCTTTTTCTTGTCTTTTTGATTTAATAAACTGTTTTCTGTAGGTTGGTATACCTGGTACAAACCAATATTTTCCTGGTCTTTTTTACCATCTGCAATTGCCATGATAACTTGTAATGGCATATATTCCAAATGCATGGCCAACGTGTTACGCTCGGCTGCTTGCCCAAACAAGATTTGGCGTAATTTTCGCCGCCAGAAGAATGGCGAATGGTATAAAGGGGCGCATTGACTATCCCAGTCCATATTTGCAACCGGTATCCATTTTAATAGCCTGATAACTACCTCAAAATATTTGTTCGTGATCTTGTGCTGGTCAAACCTGCCTTTGCTGATCCAGATTAAATCATTAATCCGTGCTTTATGGCTGCTGGTTAGTTCGATCCCGTTAAAATTTTCTAAATTTAATTTATTCCAACGCTCTGGTTGTAGCAATGTTTTTGCCACAGGAGGTGTTTGGTTGTACTTCATAATGTCCTGCAAAAGAACGATATATGAAGTTGTTTCTGCGGTAAGGTCAGTTACGATGTCCATATAATAGCTATTAAGGTCTAATGTTACTTGGTTGAAATCGTAAGCATTAATTGCTTGTGGAGATTAAAAGACGATTACTGATTACTATTGTGGAGCGGCTAAAAAGAGTATATCAAATGGGGGAGACTATAAATATAATTGTTATTTGACTGAGACGCAATGCTTTGTCATTTTTTTTGAAGATCGTTTTAACTTTTGTGGTCCGCCTGGCAATTATTTAAAAAGTTGTAGTGTCCAAAGTGGTTTTTTTTTTTGAGTTTGGGGGGATGCGGGAATGCGAGGTCTGTAAGATTTACACCACATTTGGGCCTTTACCGGGAATATGACGATTATAGCTAAATCCTGGCACGTATAACTTCACAGAGATCCCCTTTTCGAATGGCATGCAATTAAATAATAATTTGCTATCTTTAAGTATGCATGAGAGTGGGCCTCCTTTGAACTTCTGTTGAAAGCTGGCTGTGTGGGCATTACTGAACCTAAAATCAAGAGTAGATGTGTTTTTTTGTTGATTTTAAATAAGCCCGAAAGGCCCGGGTAATCGCGATGACGCAAGATCGGCAGGAGCGAAAAAAATGTTAGCTCGCTACCTGAGATTCACCAATGCTGCTTAACACTGATGTGATTAGCTAAACTGAATTCCCCTTAATCGATGGCTAAATCACCCTCAGTTAAAGAATAGACGTTAAGAGAACGCTTTATAAGAAAAAACAGATGGTAAGGATATGGCCGAGCATTTGGATTCTGAACTTGTTACGCAGCTTAAGAAGCTTATAGAAAAACTTGACAAACCTAAAAAGGACATTTATACCTGGGTAGGGTTGGCAACTTCATTCTTTTCTACTGTGGTGATAGCCGGGTTAAGCCTGTATTTTTCTAATAAGGAGTCTGCCAGAAGTTATGAATACAACATCAGGCAAATGGAAATGCAAAAAGCCGCCAGTAGTCAGCAACTCGAATTACAGAAGGCCAACCTGAAGCTGGAAGAAATGAAGGTACTCAATAGTCTAATACCTGCAATTTCCAGTAAAAACATTTCGGAAAAGGTTGCCACCCTTAATTTACTCAAGGCTTTCAATGTTCCTTATAATGCCACTGGTGTAACCAAAGTTACAGATAAAAAGGAGCCAGTTAAAGGTTCTGGTGTGCTCATCGCTGAGAATAAAGACAATAATGTCTTTTTAGCAACCAACAAGTTTTTAGAACTGCTGCTGGCAACAGCACAATCGCCCGATAAGTCTACGTCGAATAGACAGGAGGCTTTACTAAAAGCAAGTAAGCTCCTGATGTCGCACAAAACCACTCCGCAATTAAAAGATAAAGCAATTTCGGTTTTTACTACTATCGCGGCTTCCGCCAATGAACCCGCTGCTTTAAAGCAAACGGCTTTCGATATTCTCAAAGACATCAAAAATATCCCTTATGAACAACTTGCGCCAATGATATTAAAGGAAAATATCACCAGGCAAATAAATACTATTATTATACATCACACCGGCGCTCCGTTCTCATTGAGTAATTATTCTGCGGATAAAATCTTTACCATAGCTAATTTTCAAAAAAGTGAATTGAAATGGAATAAAGCTTCCTGGCATTACCTTATAGCGCCGGATGGAACTGTGTGGACGGGGGTTGATCTTAATTTATCAGCGATTCATGCCGGGAGATTTAACAAGGCTTCCATATCGGTTTGTTTTTATGTTGACGGAGAGAAGGAATTGCCGACAACTGCCCAAATGTCTACGTTCAGAAACCTAACAAATTTGCTAACAACGAAGTTCAAATTACCTGCAGATTCCATTATACCCCACCGGAATTTGCCGCCGCATTTTAAATCTTGTCCTGGAAAATTAATTACCGATACATTTCTAAAAGATCAGCTTACCTCATCTAATTTAGGGGGTAAACGTTCTCGTCAGGTATCCCTACTTTACTAATTTTTTTGATCAATTTTTTCGGTTTAAACGTTGGTCTGGTCGATAATTGATCTTACGCTGTAAAGGTGATAATGACCGTTTTTGACGATTTAGGCGATTTCGGCGAATGGCTTTAAAACAAAAAAGCCTCTAAATCAATGATTTAGAGGCTTTGTACTCAGAGCGGGAATCGAACCCGCACGCCTTTAACGGGCACAGGATTTTAAGTCCTGCGTGTCTACCAGTTCCACCATCTGAGCAGGTGTCTACCTTTTAAAAACAAATCCTTCCGGGGAAGGATTGTTAGAGCGAAAGACGAGATTCGAACTCGCGACCCCGACCTTGGCAAGGTCGTGCTCTACCAACTGAGCTACTTTCGCATGTGGTATTTGTCGTAACAAATACCGTTTCGTTTTGGTGATGCAAATATAGGGAGATTTAAAAGTTCTGCAAGGGCTTCTTAATTTTTTTTTAAAAGTTTTTTATAAGTCGCTGTTTTTCATCACAGATAAAATTAAATCGTACTCAAATCCGCGCCCTAAAGCATATTGCGTAACCTTGTAATCGCGCTTAAAAGTGTCTTTCTCCGTTGTTTCGCGTGTTTTTTTCGCTATTACCTTTTTTAATATCTCTAAGTAATCGTCGTAATCTAAACTCAGTAGCGCCTTCTTTATTAACGGTTCAGATACTCTTTTAAACTTTAAACCTTGTTTTATTTTGCCTTTGCCCCAGTGTTTCAGGTTCATTTTTCCGCGCGCATAGGCAGTGGCAAAGCGTAATTCGTTTAAAAAGTTAGTCTCTACCAGTTGAGTAATTACACGTTCAACGGCATCAGGGTATAGTCCCCACTCGTATAGTTTGTCGCGTACTTCCTGCTGCGAGCGTTCCTGGTAAGCGCAGTAATGTTCGGCCTTGGTTAGTGCAACTTTTTCATCAGTTATCTTTTTTCGCGGTTTCGGCTCATCCATCAAAACTAAAGTAATCTAAATTTCTTCTATTGGCATAAATATCTTCAAATTAGTGCCCATGCTAAGCAGCCTGTATTCCATTAAAGAAGTTAAGCAAATTATTAATGCCCATGGCCCCATTATACGCGAAGCCACGGTAAGCGTGCTGATAACAGATAGCCGCCGGATTATTAACCCTGCCGAAGCTCTGTTCTTTGCATTAAGCGGTAGACGAGATGGTCACGATTTTATTCCGGAGGCCTACAATGCAGGTGTACGCAGCTTTGTTGTAGAACGCGAGCCTGCCGAGCGTTATTCGGGCTCTAATTTTTTGGTGGTGGAGAATGTGCTGGCCGCCCTGCAAACCTTAGCAGCATACCACCGTGGCGAATTCGACCTACAGGTGATTGGCATTACCGGAAGCAACGGTAAAACGATAATTAAAGAGTGGTTGTATCAGCTGCTGGCCGCCGATAAAAACATTGTACGTAACCCTAAAAGCTATAATTCGCAGGTAGGGGTGCCGCTTTCGGTATGGCAAATTAATAAAGAACACGACCTGGGGATTTTCGAGGCGGGTATCTCCACCGTTAACGAAATGGATGCGCTGGAAAAGATGATCGAGCCGCAGATCGGGATCTTTACCCACATTGGGTCGGCTCACGACGAAGGTTTTGCCAGCCGCCGCGAAAAGGTACTGGAAAAGCTAAAACTGTTTAAGCATTCGGAAATATTGATCTATAATTACGATCAGTTTATTGACTATAAAAAAGACATCCTGACCCCAAAGAAATTTACCTGGAGCCAGAAGTTTAAAGAAGTAGACCTGTACGTTTTCAGTGAAACTATTATAGCCAAGAAGTTTTATTTGCGGGCAAAGTATAAGGGGCAGGAGATAGAGTGTTTGATCCCTTTTTTAGATCAGGCTTCGATAGAAAATGCCATTGTTTGCTGGGCCACTATGCTGGCGATGGGCTACGACCCGGTTGAAGTTGATAACCGTTTGGAGCATCTGACCGCTGTGAGCATGCGCCTGGAGTTAAAAACCGGAATAAACGATTGTACTATTATCGACGATTCGTATAATTCCGACATCCAGTCGTTAGAGATTGCGTTGAACTTTTTGAACCAGCAGAATCAGCACCAAACTAAAACGCTCATCTTATCAGATATTTTTCAATCCGGGTTACAACAGAACGAGTTATACAAGCGCGTTGCAGCGCTGGTTAAGAATCATAAAATAGATAAGCTGATCGGGGTGGGTGAGGGTATTTCAGCTCATCAGGAATACTTTGACATCTTAAAAAAGCATTTTTATCCGGATACTCAATCGCTCCTGAAGCAACTGGACAGCCTCGAGTTTAGTGGCGAAACCATCCTGATCAAAGGTTCGCGAACATTCGAGTTTGAGCGGATCAGTAAGGCGCTTTCACAAAAGGCGCACGAAACACTGATGGAGATCAACCTCAATGCCATGATTGATAACCTTAATTTTTACCGATCGAAACTGCTGCCCGGCGTTAAGGTAATGGTAATGGTAAAGGCGTTCTCGTACGGAAGCGGCACTTTCGAAATTGCAAACGTGCTGCAATATGCCAGGGTTGATTACCTCGCGGTAGCTTATATTGATGAAGGCGTCGCCCTGCGCGATAGCGGTATCACCCTGCCCATTATGGTGCTTAACCCCGAGGCTTCGGCTTTTGATAAAATGGTGGCCCATGATCTTGAACCCGAGTTGTTTAGCTTTAACCAGCTCGACGAATTTGTGAAGTTTGCTTACCAGAATAACTTAAGCGATTACCCGGTGCACTTAAAAATAGATACCGGCATGCACCGATTAGGATTCGAAGGCTTTGAGATTGAAACCCTTTGCGATTTTCTGGAAGAGATCAAATACATCAAAGTTAAATCGGTGTTTTCGCACTTAGCGGCTAGTGGTTCGCCTGAGCATGATGCCTTTACCTTAACCCAAATGAAACGCTTCGAAAAGGCTTACCTGCAAATAGAAGAAGCTTTAGGCTATAAATTTATCAGGCATATTTCTAATACTTCGGCCATTATACGTTGGCCTATGGCGCAGTATGATATGGTGCGCTTGGGCATTGGTTTATATGGTATAGATGCCGCCGTGCCAGATCATTTAAACGGCCTGCAGTCCATCGCCACGTTGAAGACCAGCGTATCGCAGGTGAAGAAAATTCCTGCAGGAGAAACCATAGGTTACGAACGTTTAGGTAAACTGAACAAAGACGGTAAAATTGCAACCGTACGCATCGGGTACGCCGATGGCTATCTTCGCGCTTTCGGTAATGGCGTTGGCAAAATGCTGGTTAAGGGCACCTGGGTACCTACTGTAGGTAACATTGCTATGGATATGTGTATGATAGACGTGAGCGACGTTGATATAAAGGAAGGCGACGACGTAATTGTGTTTAACGACCGGCAGGCTATAGAGGCAATGGCTAAACAAATTGGCACCATACCGTACGAAATCTTAACAAATATTTCACAAAGGGTAAAAAGAGTGTACTTTTATGAGTAGAAACATTTGCCCCCGCCATGAACAGAATTGCCCGCGCTATACTTAATCTTTTTATTAAAGGTTTGCTTGTGGTTGTGCCCCTTGGGCTGGCCTGTTTTTTAATTTATTGGGCGGTGGCTGGTATAGATAAGGCGCTGAATTTGAGCGATCTGCTATGGGTAAACCCTAAAACAGGTAAGCCCATCTACATACCTGGTATGGGTATTCTGAGTGTTACGATTTTCATATTTGTAGCGGGCCTTATAGTAACCACGGTAATTACCGATCCGATAAAAAGGTGGTTTGGCAGGTGGCTAAACAGGCTGCCGCTATTCAAGTTTCTATACTCTTCAATCAAAGATCTTACCGAGGCTTTTGTAGGCGAAGAAAAGAAGTTTAACGAACCTGTTTTGGTTGACATGAATGGTAGTAAACGTATAGGCTTCCTCACCCAAAAAGACCTGACAACACTTGGTTTACCTAATGAGGTTGCGGTTTATTTCCCGTGGTCGTACTCTTTCGCGGGACAGGTAGTTATTGTACCGGCCGATAAGGTTAAACACATAGATAAGAGCGCTGCCCAGATGATGAAATTTGTGATTTCGGGTGGTGTTACGGGTTTGGATTAGTCGGTTATTGGGGTTGGATTCTTCTCCAATAACAAAGCCTTTTCTCGTTGATTTTTGAAACTCCGGATCGCGATAAACATACTAATCAGCATCAGTATTGAGCCTAACAAATACGGTGCGCCCGGAAAATAGAGCGAGCCATCTTTCCTGGTGAAATGATGGAAGATAGAAGTCATTAATAGCGGGCCGATGATCGTGGTAACACTCACTAAACTGGTTAAAGCACCCTGTAGTTCGCCTTGCTCGTTGGCTGCTACTTTTTCGGTAATAATACCTTGTAATGCGGGACCGGAGATACCGCCGAGGCAATAGGGAATCATAAACAGGTACATCATCCAACCGTAGCCCGCAAAGGCAATTAATACCAACCCGACGGCGTAGAACATAATTCCAGCCACTATACTTCTTTTTTGACCAAATTTGGGGATGATAATGCGGATTAACCCGCCTTGTATCGATACCAATAGTACACCTATAAAAATCCCCAAACTACTGATGCTGGGTAATGTCCATTGAAATTTTTCGATAAGATAAAAGGCCAGCACACTTTCAACCGCCTTTTGTGCAATGTAAACCAACGTAAAAGCGCTGATCAGTCCCGCAAGCACAGGGTAAGCATTTAGTCGAATCAATGACCCAACCGGGTTTGCCCGCTTCCAGTTAAATGCACGGCGATGTTCTTTAGGTAATGATTCGGGGAGTACAAAGTAACCGTAAATAGCGTTTAACAGGGCTAACCCCGCTGCCACCATAAAGGGTATTTTAAGGCCTACAGCGCCAAGGTACCCACCTAAGCCAATGCCAAGGATAAAGCCAAGCCCGGATGCTGCGCCTACTAAACCGAAGTTCGCGGCACGCTTGTCGCCAGTACTAATATCGGCAATGTAAGCGGTGGCGGTGGTAGTACTGGCTCCTGCAATACCTGCTATAAAACGGCCCACAAAAAGCCAGGCAATGGTAGGGGCAAAGGCCATAAAAAGATAATCGATGCCAAAACCAAATAGCGAGCCCAACAGAACCGGCCTGCGGCCAAAGCGGTCGCTAAGGTTACCCAATATTGGCGAGCATATAAACTGCATTAATGCATATACAAAGGTTAGGTAACCGCTGTATTGCGTAGCCGTGCTAATATCGGCGTGGATCAACTGCTCCAGCAGTTTGGGCAGTATCGGGATGATGATACCTAAACCAAGCACATCAATAAAAACAGTAACAAATATGAACCCTAATGCAGCGGGTCTTTTTGGCTCAGTTTGATTATCCATACCGCAAATACAACAACAAAGGGCGTTAAAGTTTTTACTCTACAGTAACTTTTTGGCGGGCACGTTTAAAATTGCGAACGGCCAGTAATGTACTTGCCAGCATCAATATAGAACCCATTAAGAATGGGGCTCCTGGAAAATGCACTGGCGCACTTTTGCCGGTAAACCAGGCAAAAAGGGTAGTCATTAACGGCGGACCAACTATAGACGTTACGCTCATTAAGCTGGTTAAACCACCCTGAAGTTCGCCTTGTTCATTAGCGGGGATCTGAGTGCTGATCAGTCCCTGCAAAGCCGGGCCTGCAATACCTCCTAGGCAGTAAATTGCGAGAATGGCAAACATCATCCAACTGTGTGTGGCAAAAGCAAACAGGCATAATGCAATGCTGTATAAGAGCAGCCCGAGCACAATGCTTTTCTTTTGACCTAGTTTTGGAATGGTAACTCTAATTAATAAACCTTGAACCAGTCCTGAAAGTAAGCCGACCAATCCTAACGAATAACCAACCAGCGCCTCGTTCCATCCAAAGCGCGACATAGTAAAAAACGTCCAGGTGCTTTGCACGGCGTGGGCAGCAATATAGATCAATACCAGCGAGCCAATTAAACCGCTCACTTCCGGATGCTTTTTCAATTGCATTAATGAGCCAACAGGGTTAGCACGCTTCCATTCAAACGGTCGACGGTTTTCGGGAGCCAGGGATTCTGGCAGAATAAAGAAACCGTATATGGCATTCAGCAAAGCCAGGCCTGCTGCTGCTAAGAATGGTAATTTGGTGCTATATTGACCCAACACACCACCCAATACCGGGCCTATAATAAATCCGATACCAAAGGCTGCGCCGATAATACCGAAGTTCTGTGCGCGTTTTTCTGGTTCGCTGATATCGGCAATATAGGCCGATGCGGTGGTGAAACTTGCACCTGTAATACCGGCAATAATGCGCCCTACGAATAACCACCAAACTGTTGGCGCAAAAGCCAAAAAAGTATAATCTATAGCAAAACCCATTAACGAACCTAACAATACCGGCCTGCGGCCGTACTTATCGCTTAGGTTTCCTAAAACCGGCGCAAACAGAAACTGCATAAAAGAATAAGCGAACGTCATCCACCCGCCGTAGCGTGCAGCATCGCTTAAATTACCGTGTATGAGGTGTTCTAAAAGCTTGGGTATAACCGGGATGATAATACCAAAGCCGGTAATATCGATCAATAGGGTTACGAAGATAAAGCCAAGTGCGGCCTGTCGCTTGGGTTGCTCGGACATGCGTTTATTAGTTATTAGGTTATTGGTTATTAAGTTAGGCGCTAACTATTTTAAAACGTGAAAATAGCAATAACTTAATAACCAATAACTATCAACTTTAATAATCTCGTCATGCCGAACTTGTTTCGGCACCCCACGTGCCAGGTATAGTACGCAAGTTTAAGACCTGTCCTATGGGTTCCCGAAACAAGTTCGGGATGACAGGTCTGGAAATCAACTAATTAAAAGTTCGGTTTCAACATGTATTTCTGGTAGAAACGTAAGATGTGGTCAACTGCCTCTTCAGGGGTGTCTACCACCCGGTATAAGTTCAGGTCGTCGGGGTTAATGTTGTGTTCGTCATTCAACATTTTCGACTCTACCCAGTCAAACAAACCTTTCCAGTAATCAGTACCCACAAATACAATCGGGAAGCGGGCAATTTTACCGGTTTGGATCAATGTTATCGCTTCGAAAGATTCGTCCATAGTACCGAAACCGCCCGGCAGGATGATAAATCCCTGTGAATACTTCATAAACATTACCTTGCGGATAAAGAAGTAATCAAACTCCAATAGCTTATCGCGGTCGATGTATTTGTTGTGGAACTGCTCAAATGGCAACTCGATGTTTAAACCTACCGATTTACCGCCAGCTTCGTAAGCACCCTTGTTGGCTGCTTCCATTACACCGGGGCCGCCTCCAGATATTACACCATAACCATGTTCGGTTAATAAACGCGCCGTATCCTCGGCCATTTTGTAGTACTTGTTCTCGTTTTTGGTACGTGCCGATCCAAAGATGGATACGCAGGGGCCAATTTTGGCCAGTTTCTCAAACCCGTCAACAAACTCGGCCATAATCTTAAAGATCTGCCATGAGTCTGTAACTTTAATTTCGTGCCAGTCTTTGTTGGTAAAGGCTCTTCTTATTTTTTCGTCGCCTGTCATATCGCTCTAAGTAGAAATTATTAAACTACTGCTATTTTATGTTTGGCCTTTGAGGTTAGCAGCAAGCCGACAAAGGTAATTAATCCGTTTACAATAATAAGTTCGTTATCAAAAACATACCCCCCTAACAAGCGCTTTGATTCGGTGCTTAGGAAGAAACAAATTGCCGGTGAAATTAAGCAGATAAAAGGTACCAGCTTATCAGCCACCTGGCGGTTCTTCAACAATAAACCAAAGGCATACAAGCCTAAAAGCGGCCCGTAGGTGTATGATGCAATTTTGAAAATAGCGCTCACTACAGCATCGTTGTTAATGGCATTAAACAAAATGATGGTTAAAAACATCAGCCCTGAAAACGCGATGTGTACATAATGCCGCATGGCCACCATTTGTTTGCTGTTGGTATCGTTACGCTTGTTAAAGTTTAAAAAATCGATACAGAAAGAGGTAGTTAAAGCCGTTAAAGCCGAGTCTGTAGTGGCAAATGTTGCAGCCGTAAGGCCCAGCATAAATACAATGGCCGGCAAGGTGCCCAGATAATTTAGGGCGATAGTAGGGTACAGGTAATCTGTTTTAGCTACGGTTACATTGTTCTGGGCTGCATAAATATAAAGCAATGCACCAACACTCAGGAAAAACAGGTTAATCACCACAAAAATACTGGTGAAGCTGAACATGTTTTTCTGCGCTTCGCGGATGTTTTTTAAGCTCAGATTCTTCTGCATCAAGTCCTGGTCGAGACCTACCATGGCAATGGTAATAAACATGCCGCCAAAAAACTGCTTGCCAAAATGGAGCTTGCTGCCGGTAAAATCGTCGAGGAAGAATATTTTAGAGTAGTTGCTGTTTTTTACGGTTTCGAAAGCTTGTATCACGTCAAGGTTGAGACTGCGACATATAAAGAAGATCGACAGAAAAACCGACGTTACCAGAAATAATGTTTGCAAGCTATCGGTAATAATAATGGTTTTTAAGCCGCCTTTATACGTGTAAGACCAGATGAGCACCAGGCAGATTAGCACGGTTACTGCAAAGGGCACATGATAGGCATCGAAGATAAATTTCTGCAAAATAATTACAACCAGGTACAATCTGAAGGCCGAACCAATAGTACGGCTAACTAAAAATATACCTGCGGCAGTTTTATAACTCCATTTGCCCAATGCGCTTTCTATATAGCCGTAAATAGAGGTAAGCTGCATGCGGTAATAGAGCGGGAGTAGCACCAAGCAGATTACTACGAAACCGGCGGCGTTGCCCAACACAAACTGAAAATAAGCAAACTGATCGCCGGACGGGGCGCCCACTTTGCCGGGTACCGATATAAAGGTTACCCCGCTTAGCGCAGTGCCTATCATGCCGAAGGCTACCAGATACCATTTAGAGTTACGGTTGGCCACAAAAAACGTATCGTTATCTGATGTGTTTTTGGTGGTTAAGAATGAAATTAGTACCAGTACTAAGAAGTAACCAATTATAAATAAGAGCAATACGCCGGGGGCCATAGTATTTTTTTGAATTAATAAATATACGTTTGTAAAACGCAAGGCGAAAGATAGGCTGTTGACCTTATCCTGACAAGAAATCGAGCGCTTTTTTTTAAATTTGAGCTATGAATTTTTCCTCCAAATTGTTAGAAAATGCTGTTGCCGAATTCTCGAAGCTGCCTGGTGTTGGGCAAAAAACTGCTTTGCGTTTGGTGCTGCATTTACTTAACCAGGAAAAAGATGAGGTAGAGCGCTTCGGCTCGGCTATTGTGAAACTGCGCAACGAAATATTGTTTTGCAAGGTTTGCAATAATATATCAGACCAACACACCTGCGAGATATGCACTTCGCACAAACGCGACCGCAGTACAATTTGTATAGTAGAAGATACACGCGATGTAATGGCCATCGAAAACACCAACCAGTTTAACGGCGTGTACCATGTTTTAGGTGGTTTAATTTCGCCAATGGATGGCATTGGACCTGCGGACCTTGAAATAGATTCACTGTTAACCAGAATAGCCCCCGGCGAGGTTAAAGAGGTGATATTTGCGTTAAGCGCCACCATGGAGGGCGATACCACTATATTTTATTTAAATAAGAGGCTAAAAGATTTCAATATAAATATCTCAACCATAGCCCGTGGCATAGCTTTTGGGGGTGAGTTGGAGTACGTGGACGAAATTACCTTAGGACGGTCAATTGCAACCCGCGTGCCCTACGAAAATTCACTGTCGAGATAAGAGCGTATGAAGGTATCTGTGATTCTGGTTAGCCACAATATGTGCAAGCTGCTGCGTCAAACATTAGGCGCGTTATCCCAATCCATCAAAAATATTGAGGCTGAGGTTATCCTGGTTGATAATTGTTCGGACGATCAGACCATTGAAACTGTTATGAAAGAGTTTCCGAATGTAAGGTTAACAACGGCAACAGTTTGTAAAGGATTATCGCGCTCTATTAATCAGGGTATAAAAATGGCAAGCGGCGAGTATGTTTTACTGCTGAGCCCCGATGTGATTACCAAAACCAAAACAATTAAGAACGCCGTTGATTTTATGGATGCACACCCCTTAGCCGGTGGTGTGAGCGTGCGTATGCTTGATGCCGAAGGCAATTACATGCCCGAGTCTAAAAAAGTGCTTCCACGCACTTGGGTTACCTTTTTTAAAATGACGGGCTTGCTTAAACAGTTTTCTAAATCACGTCTTACAGAGCACTATACCGCCCGCCACGACGATGAGTTTGATACCACCGAAACCGATGTTTTAAGTGATAAATTTATGCTGATAAGACGTAGCGTGATCGATAACGTAGGATTGCTCGACGAGCGCTTTATACGCTACGGCGCTAATATCGATCTGTCGCATCGCATCCGTTTGTCGGGATTCAAAAATTATTATTTCCCCAAAACATACATCATTAATTTACAACACGACCGCTTAGAAAAATTAAGCTGGGAGCACTTGAAAAGTTTTTACGGCGCGATGTTTATATTCGCGGTAAAATATATATTCAGGTTGCCTGCCATGCACGTAAAGCCAGTGCAGGACCTGTACCCGGCTTATGAATTTAAAGGATAAAATTGTTGTAATTACCGGCGCATCGTCGGGTATAGGCAAGGCGCTGGCCTTGGAGTGTGCTGCCCGTGGCGCTAACTTGGTTTTGGCTGCACGCCAGTACGTTACCTTGTGCGAGATATCGCAAAACATCGAAAAACAATACGGTATTAAGGCAGTAGCTGTGCAGTGCGATGTAAGCATTGAGGCTGATTGCGAACACCTCATCAAACAAGCCATAGTAACTTTTGGAAGGGTAGATGTGCTGGTAAACAACGCAGGTATCTCTATGCGTGCCTTGTTTAAAGATGTTGATCTGGGTGTAATCCGTTCGTTAATGGATGTAAACTTTTGGGGCACTGTTTATTGCACCAAGTATGCTATGCCTGCTTTGTTAGAATCGAAGGGCACGGTAGTAGGGGTGTCATCTATAGCAGGTTACAAAGGTTTACCTGGCCGTACAGGTTATTCTGCCTCAAAATTTGCCATGAATGGTTTTCTTGATGCCTTGCGTGTAGAAAATCTCAAAACCGGTGTGCATGTAATGACAGCCTGCCCGGGTTTTACCGCATCAAACATCCGTAATACTGCCCTCAACAAAGCAGGCATTTCCCAAGGCGAAAGCACCCTCGACGAGCAAAAAATGATGTCGGCAGAAGAAGTGGCTAAAAACATAGCCGACGGTATTGTAAACCGCTCACGCACCCTAACCATGACTGGGCAGGGTAAACTGGCCGTTGCGCTAAGCAAGTTTTTACCGGGATTATTGGATAAACTGGTTTATAATACGTTTACTAAAGAGAAAGATCCGCTGTTGAGGTAATTTGTTAACGGAGGAGCTGGAATTACCAGTAAATTTCGACAAAAGGTCTTGGAGATTTAACTGATTTAAAAAGGGGTTTTCACTGTTATTTTTGTTTGCTTTTTAAATAAGTGAGTGCAAAGCGCTGCTATAAACTCTCTTTTAAACCAGCGGTATTTTTTAGGATAGCCACTATTTTCATAAATACTGACTTATCCATAATGGTGCGGCGTGAACTCGGAAGGTTTGCTAAATACGATATTTTAGATCTTTTTTTAGATTGTGTTGATAATCAGGTTTTTGTACTTTGTTTTCTCGTTTTGTTTCTGTAATATTATTTAAAGTTAGGTAGCTCACGTTTGAAACTAAAGCTAAATGGAAAATATAAAATCAGGATCCAAGGGAGAAGGATTGTATTTAAAAATAGGGCTGGCTATTTTTTCATTTCTATTGGGACTATTGGCTACTTTCGTGAATAAAATATATTCCGAACAAAAGACCGCTTTGGCATATAATATTATCGTAGAACCCCTAATATCAATCAAACCTGGACTTCAAAATCAAAATACGATGGGGCTGTTAAATAAGTCTCTGTTTCACGTAAAGATCGAAAACGTCGGGGACTTGCCGGTTAAAAATTTTGCATTTAGATTGGTGTTCAATAAAGAATCGAATTTAGCCTCAACTTCGATTAGTACAGATCCAATTCGCGAAGTACCTTATCACATTGATAACAATGGAGTTACTAAGAACGAGTTACGCCTCTCAAATATCACGCTTGATTTGCAGCAATCTGTTACAACAAACATTATGGTTGAGTCTGTAAGCGAACCCACTATCCAAGCCATACCTAATACAGTTAATAGTGGCCATGTGGACTGGTTAAAAGCTTCTTCCTACAGCAACTTTTCATTGGCTTACAGTATTCTTTCGGTAGTTAGGAAATATATCTACGCTTTAGTAGTTCCCGGCCTCATAACTGCTTTGCCAACAGCAATAGCATTATTCTTTTTTGGAATTGTTCAAAAGGATGAAAAGACCTATACGAGAAGATATACAATTGCAATTTCTTCAGCTCAAGCGATATCGACGATAGTTAGAGTTGTTTTGTATTTCAGTTTAATCCCAGATTTAGCTTTTATAATCAAACACTATTTTGGTAGTTAAATTCAGTTTTAGCAGTGCGTCTATCAGACTTCTCCGCGTTACAAAAGGGCGAAAAGTTTTTCTTAGTAATTGCAGTGCGCGGATTCCATTCCCGCTCTGCATACAAAGCCTCGATACTAATATTGAGGCTTTGTAATTTATAGCACTCAAATCTTATTTTTCTGAAAACAAGGTTTTTATCCAACCTCAAGCTTATATCCCTTGCTGCGTATAACAACAATGTTGACATTCGGATCGGGTTCCAGTTTTTTTCTGAGTTTTGATATAAACATATCCAGGCTGCGTCCTACAATAACACCTTCATCTTCCCAGATCTCTTTTTGCAGCCGGTTTCTTGCTATGGTCTCGTTAGGAGATAATGCCAAAATCCGCAGTATACGCGTTTCTGTTCCGGTCAGGTCTATGATATTTTCATTTATCGTCAGTTGCCGATTCTTCACATCAAACAGCAACGAGCCCAATGTTAACATGTCGGTGTTTTGATCAGCAGGTGCAACTCTTCCCGGTTTAGCCGATCTCAAAAAAATAAAACCAACAAATGCTAAAAATGGCAGGCCGCCCAGAAGGTATTTGTACTTTGTCGTATTTATTCCTGTCGGTTTAAATTTGATATTGATCAGGTAAGATGCTTTCGGTTGCTTTCGGCCTTTACATGCTACAATATCATCTTTTTTATTTCCAGATATAGCAAAGCCATAGGCTACACTGGCGTCGCCAACGTTCAGCACATTAACAACATAATCATGTGTAAGCGGGTCTTTGGCTAACAAGCGCCGGGTGGTATTAACGAGGGAGTCTGGTTGAAAAGTAAGATCATTTTCAAACCTGATCTGGTATTCGTTTTTTGCAATCTTTTTTACGGGCAGCACTCTCGATGTCGGGTCGCCTGATTGTGAAAGTAGTTCATCTCCTATCCTGCGAAGTAAAACTTCCCTTCTGGCAATATCAAAGTCGTCATCGCCGGTAATACTAAAAGCCACACACACTACGGATAAAAACAAGAGTATTATCGACCCGAACAGGTATTTGTGTTTTCCGGCGATGAATTCTCGGCTAAGATGCATAGCGTCAGGTTTTTATTTACAAAGTTTACAATTTTATTTACATTCCAAACTACCCGTGCCCAAAAACATCAAAGTAATTTTGCTGAATAAAATTTATAGGATATGAAAAATAAAAAAATGAAAAAAATCCTTGTGTTTGTTCCTGGCATGCTACTGGTATTATTTCTACTAAATTCTTTTGTGCTCAGAGAAAGGCAAGAAGTTCTCAAATCTACCGATGGCGGACAGACATGGGAGGACGGTAGCCTAGACCTGGCCGAAATTAAGAAGCCGGTAACTATAGTGCAATCAGGTGGGGTTTTGATTGCTACAGGTTCAAAGGGCATCAGGCGTTCGACAGATAATGGCGAACACTGGCAATGGGTAATAAGCGAGGGTGGCGTAGGTATAGCTGTTGAACGGATAGAAGGTGGATTTGCTGCTATATCTTACAACGCAGAAACCAAATCCAGAAGGATACGCATTTCATTGGATAAAGGAAAAACCTGGCAAGCTATTGATGAAGGCCTTCAGACTTCTCCATTTATTTCGTCGATTAAACAGATGGGCAAATACTTTATATGTGGTGATACAGATGGAATATTCCGGTCATCCGACATGGGTAAAACGTGGATGAAAGTTCATCCCGGCGTTGATAAAAACGACTTTGTATTTATACCAATATTAAACAAGCCTGTTAATAAACCTAAAAATGTATTTAGAATATATGCTTCCGGTGATGTATTGTATGCTGTGGCGGGTAGTGCAGGATGCTGAAGTTACTATTTTATAGAAATAGGTTCGTTGGAACATCGGATTTTGTTGTTTAAGAGATAGTGCCGTTCCTGTTTTAATTAAAAGACTGCCTGAATTCCAGTGGCGACAAATTGGTTTTAGTCTTAAACAACTTACTGAATGATTGCGAGTGTTCGAAGCCCAGAGCATAGGCTACTTCGCTAACTGATAGGTTGGTGGTTGATAGTTTCTCCTTCGCCTTTTCAATTAACTTATCGTGGATGTGCTGCTGTGCATTTTGCCCGGTGAGCGAGCGCAGCATATCGCTTAAGTAGCTGGGGGTTAGGTTTAAGTGGTCGGCAAGGTAGGCCACGGTAGGTATTCCCTGGCTTAAAGATATTTCATTGTTAAAATAATCGTCCAGCAAAACTTCCAGTTTTTGCAACAGATCGTTACTCACTGCTTTGCGGGTGATAAACTGGCGTTTATAAAAGCGATTGGCGTAGTTGAGCAATAGTTCGATTTGGGCAATTACAACATCCTGGCTAAAATCGTCTATCCGGCTATCCAGTTCGGTTTGAATCATTTTAAAAATGGACATCATGGTTGCCTTTTCATCCTCCGAGAGATGCAAGGTTTCATTAGCCGAATAAGAGAAAAAGCCGTACTGCTTAATGGTTTTGGCCAAAGGATAACCCAAAAAGAAGTCGGGGTGAATGAGTAATGCAAATTCTGAGCATACAGCGCCGCCATTTTCATTACTGCCAATCACCTGGCCGGGGGAGGCGAAGAGTAAACCACCTTCATCAAAATCATAATAGCCCTGACCATATTTTAGTTTTCCGCTAAGTTTGGGCTTGTAAGATATTTTGTAGAAGCTTAGCACATGGTTAGCAGGTAGCCCCTCAGCAACAGCCTGATCGCTAATGCCGTGCATAACGCTTATTAAAGGATGTTTAGGCAACGGCAATCCGAAAACACGGAATGCATCCGACAGCGAGTCGAACTTTAGCGGTGCGGCGATTTCTTTCTTCATCTTCAAAATTAATACAATGATAACCGGCAATAGGTTTACTACCGGTCATCATCTGATCATCATTTTACTTTTCTTCGCCCTGCGCCGAGCTGGAAACAGCGTTCCATTCTTCCCACGAGGCCATCCGCTCCGCATAGGCTGCGCGTGTCCATTCCAGGTTATGACTACCTAAATTAAAACGCAACGGCGGGTTCTCCGAATCTACCATTTGAAACAACGCCTGTGGTGTCGCATTGGGGTCCCCGCGTTTCATAGATCTTAAACTATCAAAAAATTGGTTTTTGTAGTCGGTATAGATGTCCATGCCTTCCGCAAATTTCAAAGACTCAGGGCTACCAAACTCTGTGGCATAAGCACCTGGCTCTATAATGGTTACCTTAATTCCGAAAGGCTTAATCTCTGCCGCCAGGCTTTCGTGAATTGCCTCGAATGCCCATTTTGAAGATGCATAGTACCCAATTACCGGAAGCGTTACGTGCCCAAGGTTGCTGGACGTACCCATTATGTGGCCGTAACCTTGTTGACGGAGAAGCGGCAAAGCAGCTTGTATAACAGCCAAAGCGCCGAAAATATTGGTGTCGTACATGGCTTTAACATCTTCTGCGCTCGACTCTTCAATAGTACCCACAAGCGAATAGCCAGCGTTGTTAAGCACAATATCAAGCTTGCCAAAATGATCGAATGCTTGTTGTACTGATGTTTTTACTTGTTCGGTGTTGGTTACATCGAGTTCGAGCGTTAAAACGTTATCGCCGTATTTTTCGCCGAGCTCGGCAATGCTGGCCAGATTGCGGGCGGTGGCTGCTACTTTATCGCCGCGCTCAAGCGCAGCCTCGGTCCAAACGCGGCCGAAACCTCTGGATGCGCCTGTAATGAACCATACTTTATTAGAATTGCTTTGTTGTGTCATCGTCTGATAATTAAATTTGATATAACAAAGGTCGGCGAACGATGGCGCCAACTTGTAGCCTAAATGAGGGCTTTTGTAGCCGAAACGAGGGTGGGCGGTTAAGCCGGGTTATTTCTTTTCAAAAATGCCTTCTTAAACTCCAAAGGTCCCTGACCGGTTGACTGCTTAAACAATTTGTTAAAATACGATAGGCTTTGAAAGCCAACGCTGTAGCAAGTTTCAGATACGGTATTGTCCTGCAACAAAAGGGTTTTGGCCTGATTTATCCGATATTGATTAACAAAGTCGGTAAAAGTCATGGCGGTTTGGCGTTTAAAATACCTGCAAAATGCTGCGGTGCTTAAACCCACCTTATCGGCAATGGCATTAACATCAGCCGTTTCGTGATAATGTTGGTGAATATAGTTATAGATGTTGCCCATCCGCAGTTTATCATTAAGATAGAGTTTTACGCTGGTATCTTCCTGGTTCAATTGTTCAAACTCATGGCTTTGCGATAGGAGTTGAAAAACCTCCATTAAGCTAAGCAGGCGTTTAAACCCATCTAATTTCGGTATCTGTTTTAACATTTCGGCGGCCTTAGCTTTAGTCTCTCCGCTAAATGAAATACCATAAGTAGCCCGCTTGAAAAGTTGCTGTATGCCGGTAAATTCGGCTATGGGCTCAGATTGATCTTTAAAGAAATGCTCCTTTACCTGCACCACAATCTGGTGATAGTCGGTCATTAACCCATAATCGAAATTAAGATGGGGGATGTTGGGGCCTATCAGTACCAAATCGCTTTCCATAAAACTGGAAATATGCTGCCCCACATGGCGTATTCCTGCTAAGCCTTCAATGTAAATTAATTCGTACTCCGGGTGGTAATGCCAGTAAAAATAGTTTCGCAAACTTGGCGAAAATATCCGGAACGAGTGCCCAGGTTCAATCACGACATCTTCTTTCTGAATTTTCATTTTGTGCTTTTAAAATACCAATATACTAATGATAAAATAACTAAGTGGTCAATGCAGAGCAAAAAATGATCATTTGAGAAATATGTAACCCTCTTTTGTCCCGCTACTTTTGTTTCTATAAATAGTTGTAAACAGATATAATATGGAAACAGCAACCATGGCAACCGGCGTAAATACCGGGCACAAAGAAATTCCGGGCAACCCCTCAACAGCAACCAGCAGCAGGCTTAAGTTAAGCGACCGCAGCAATGGGCAACCGCTTAAAGTGCTATCAGAAGATGATTGGAAGTTTTGGATAGAGAATGGCTACGTAATAATTAAAAACGCCGTTCCGCGCGAGCATGCATTGAAAACCGCAGCTTTCCTTTGGGAATTTGAAGGCAAGAATCCAAACGATCCTGACACCTGGTATACCTCGCCCTTGTCGGAAATGAAGATGAAAGAATTGACCAACACTGGTATGGTAGAGGTATACAATAATCAACTATTATGGGATAATCGCCAGAATCAGCGGGTACATGACGCCTTTGCCGATATTTGGGGAACCGAAAAGCTATGGGTTACTATTGACCGTGCAAATCTTAATTTTCCGATTCGACCGGGCTTCGAATACAAAGGTTTTATCCATTGGGATTATGACCCTGAAACCAAACCACAAAACGTACAGGGCGTATTGGCTCTTGCCGATCAAACCGACGAGAATATGGGTGGATTTCAATGTATCCCGGAATTGTTTCGTACCTATGATACCTGGAAATTGACGCAGCCCGACGACAGGGACCATTTTAAACCAGATACAACCGGTTTTACACCAACCAAAGTAAAAATGGAGGCAGGAGATCTGCTTATTTTCAACAGCTCCCAACCGCATGGTATACGGGCGAACAACAGCGTTGACAAAGTAAGGATAGCCCAATATATATCTATGATGCCTGCTGATGAGGACAACGAAGACATGCGCCAATGGAGGATAACCTCGTGGAAAGAACGTCGTTCGCCCGAGGGTTACGCTTTCCCCGGAGACCCATTGCAAAGAGAACAAAAGTATCCAGTTGCGGAGCTTTCACTGTTGGGGAAAAAGATATTGGGATTGGAGAAATGGTAGGTGTCGGACTCTCGAAAGTTGTCATTTCGAAAGAGGTACGACTGAGAAATCTTCTGCAACCCACAGATTTCTGCCATTGGTTATCATAACGCAGAAGATTTCTCCTATCGTCGAAACGACAATTTTTTTAATAAATTTATAACTACTCATCCATCTCTAACAACAAATTAGCCAGCAAGGCAGTCCAACCGGTTTGGTGCGATGCGCCGAGCCCCTGGCCGGTATCGCCGTGGAAGAATTCGTAAAACAGATGATGTTCCTTAAAGTGCTCGGTCGACCATTGGGCGTGTTCGGCAGTATGGTACTGATACGCCCCCTTGTCGTTTCTTTCAAACATTTTCAACAGCCTTTTGGTGAGCTCGTTGGCAATTTGTTTAAGCGTTAGCTTTTTGCCAGATCCTACCGGGAATTCGTGGGTGTAAGAGTCGCCGTAGTATTCGTGGTATTTTCGCAACGAATTAATGATCAGGTAATTTATAGGCAACCAAATAGGGCCCCGCCAGTTAGAGTTGCCGCCAAACATAGCGCTCGAACTTTCTCCGGGCTCGTACTGGATGCGATATTCTGTACCCTGATAGCCAAATACAAAAGGCTTATCTTCATAGCATTTTGATAGGGATCGGATGCCATAATCTGATAAAAACTCGTCTTCATCCAGCAAGCGTTTCAGCAGATGGTCGAGGCGGTCGCCAACCATAATGGCAAATAAATAATTGCCATCCTTATTCTTGTGTTCTATGTCCGAAATAACTCGTGTCAGGTCCGGTCGGGTAAGCCGGATACTTTCCAATCGGCTGTTAAATTCGCGCAGTTTCGCAAAGATGTCGGCAGGCATTATTTCAATTGCCAATAACGGGATAATGCCCACCAATGAGCGGATCTTTAACCGCTGGGTGGTGCCATTCTCAAACTGAATGGCATCGTAATAAAAGCCATCCTCATCATCCCATAAAGAGATATCGCTTTTACCAATGCGCTGCATGGCCCAGCCAATGTTTAAAAAGTGACGGAAAAACTTGGCGGCCGATTCTTCGTAAGCGGTATTATGTTGCGCCAGTTCTAACGAAATCCGCAGCATATTAATAGAGTACATCGCCATCCAGCTGGTAGCGTCGGCTTGCTGCAACTTTTTGATACCTTGGGGCATTTGATTACGGTCGAAAACGCCAATGTTATCCAGGCCAAGAAATCCGCCCTCAAAAATATCGGTGCCGTTGGCATCCTTTTGATTTACCCACCAGGTAAAGTTCATCAATAGTTTTTGGAAAGCCCGTTCCAGAAAGTCCCAATCAGCAACCCCGGTTTTCTTTCGGTCGGCTTCAAAAACATACCAAACGCTCCAGGCATGTACGGGTGGGTTTACATCACTAAAATTCCACTCGTAGGCCGGGATCTGCCCATTAGGATGCATATAGTATTCGCGTAGCACCACCAATAATTGTTGTTTGGCAAACTCCTGATCTATATGGATAAACGATGCCGCATGGAAGGCCAGGTCCCAGGCTGCAAACCAGGGGTATTCCCACTTGTCGGGCATCGAAATTATGTTGCGGCAGGTGAGGTGCTGCCAATCAAAGTTGCGTTTAAAATTGCGGTTAGGGGCTTCTTCGTGTGGTTCGCCAAAAAGCCATTTAAATACGTCGAAATAATAAAATTGCTTCGTCCATAATAATCCGCCTAAGGAACTTCTCAGTAATTGTTGCCGATCTTTAGATAAATTTTCGGGCGTTAGTTTGTCGTAATAGTCATTAGTTTCTGCCTTACGGTTCGCAAATACACTATCAAAATCTTCCCAGGGGTCTTCTAACTCTACTCTGCTTAACCTTATTTTAAATGTTTGAGAACTGCCCGCTGCTATATCTGCTTTTAGCCATATGGCGGCTTTGGTGCCATTTTTTTCGGGATTGATGGTTTTTTGATTGTTTACCACGTAGTTGTTGATACCATCCTTTACAAAAGGTGTATCATTTGGCTTATGGAAGATTCGCTGGCTATTGGTTTCATTTTCGCAAAAAAGTTGTTCGCCATCTTCGTGGTAAAAATGAAAGCTTCCATTTCGAGACGAACTGGTGTGGATACAGTTGTCGGAGATTGACATCATCTCGGGTTTGGTGAACCGAAGGTTATGCCTCCAGAAGTTACGGAACCACACATGCGGAAGTACATGTATTGTAGCCTCTTCGGGCCCGCGGTTGTAAACCGTAATTTTCATTAAAATATCCTTGATCCCCGCCTTTGCATACTCTATATAGCAATCAAAATAGCGGTTGTCTTTAAATATATTGGTATCCAGCAGCTCAAATTCGGGGCTTAGCCTGTCGCGTTTATTCTTTTGCAGCAGATCCATATACGGATACGCCTCCTGCGGATATTTGTATAGAAATTTGCAATACGAATGCGTGGGAGATGAGTCGAGATGAAAATAAAGTTCCTTTACATCTTCGCCGTGGTTACCCTCGCCATTGGTTAAACCGTAAAGCCTTTCTTTTATTATGGGGTCTTTGCCGTTCCAAAAAGCAGGGGCAAGGCATAAAACCTGTTCAGTATCGCAAAACCCACCGATGCCTTCTTCGCCCCAACGGTATGCGTAGCTGCGGGCCAGGTCGTGGTTAATAAAACTCCAGGCATTTCCGTTCTGGCTGTAGTCTTCCCGTACCGTTCCCCACTGACGTTCAGAAAGATAAGGGCCCCACCATTTCCAGTTTTTTCCTTTATATGAATCTGAAAGCCTGTTTTCTTCCATAAAATTGTTAGTAAATAATTACGTAATTGCAAGAAGAGGCGATTTTTTAGAGACATCTTCTGAATTATTTACAAAAGATAGAAAAGATCTAAACTAAATTGAGAATTTTATTTAAATAGTTTGAATTTGTTGCAAAATTCATGTTTTGTTAATCAGAATGTTGATTTAAATATTTAAATAGATGATTTTGAGCGGTGTTTTCGTCACGTGGTCCGATAATTCGCAAAATTGGAGATCGAGGGAGAGGAATTTGTTTGACTTTATAAAGATTTGTTGGGAAATATTTCCGTAACGATGAGGTTGCTTTATGAGCAGTGGTGATTTTCTTCTTCGGTAGACAAAGTCTACCAACATTTTAGTCCGAAGTTAGAAACTTCGGACAGCGAGATGATTTAAAAAGAGGGATTCGACTTCTGACTTATGCCGGCAGATATTTGATAAGCAGTTTTCCACTTTTATAAGCGGTCGAACTCTCCAATTTTAAAACTGTTTTATCTTTAAAAATGGAGAGCCCCTTGCCGATTGCCACTGGCGCCTGGAAAATATAATATTCGTCTACAAGATTCTGACTAACCAACGAACTTACAAACTCGGCACCGCCATACACCATAATGTCCTTGCCCGGTTGTTTTTTTAGTTCTTGTACTACGGTAGCCAAATCGCCATTTTCCACTTTTAGGTTTCTACCTTTAATATCAGTTTCGGTACGGCTGAATACGATTTTGTGCAGGTTAACCATAAGCTTTGCCAAGGGATATTCTTTGCTGTCGGGCTTGTTGTCTACTACGTTTTCCCAATAATCTACAAACTCGCGGGTCATTTTGCGGCCCATCAAAATGGTATCGCAACTGTCGGCAAGTTCAATTACTTTTAGGAAACTAGAGTCATCCGGTTCGCCGGTATTAATCCACATCCAATCTAATTCACCGTTAGGCCCTGCTACAAAGCCATCAAGGCTCATCTGTACTTGTAATTTTAATTTTCTCATACAAATTGGTTTAAGGTGCTGTTACGCGCCATAACAAATATCTGTACATGGTTGATAAACCGATGGGTACAATCACGACAAAACAGGAGGTGGTTTGCGTCAAAAAATTAAGACGTGGCTTTATACCTGTATTATTCTTCCCACAGCTCAATGCTATTACCTTCCGGATCGAGGATATGCACAAACTTGCCGTAATCATAGGTGGCGATTTCATCTAAAACGGTTACCCCATCCTTTTTTAGCTGTTCAACCAAAGCCTCTATATTTTCGACGCGGTAATTGATCATGAAGTCTTTTTTCGATGGTTCGAAATACTTGGTGTCTTTGGCAAAAGGGCTCCATACGGTGCTGGCCTCTTTGTCGGGTTCGTCGAAGCTGCGCCACTTAAACATGGTACCGTACTGCTCAACCGGCAGGCCGAGGTTTTTTGCATACCATTCGTTCATTTTTTTTGGGTCGTCGCATTTAAAGAAGATGCCACCAAGTCCGGTTACTTTTTTCATAAAGGGGTGATTTAAATTAAATACAATTTCAAAAAAAGTTTCAGCATATTCAACGCTTGCTCTAATAAATTTTAGAAAGATTCCGCTGGAGGTGTTTTGACAGCATTGAATATAAGCATCAATGGAACTTTTTACCGATAATCCTACTTATAAGTCATAAAAGTGGTGCAAAATATTGTAAAGTAATTTGTTATATAGTTTATGTAAATTGTTTATTATTAAATTATTAAGCTGAATTTTTTTAATAAAAATGACTTTTAAATAGGAACATACTGGTGCGTGTGGTGCGCACCACCTGGTTTAGCTAATTTCGGGTAGGTCCGCCTGTTCAAAATCGCTGATCTTGCCGAGGTGCAGGTGTACTAAGCCGGCTTCATCATGGAAAAATGCAGGGGTAAATTTGGCTCCCCAAACAATCTCGTCATACTGATAAGAGGTACGCGAATGTACCGTTTGTGAAAAGGTATCGTCAAAGGCCTGCACTAAAATATTAAAGGTGGCCATCGAGTTTTTCATGTCTTCAGGCGTAATGTTATAAAGCGGGCTGTCTTCGGTAAGGGGGTGTACTACGGTCCAACTAAGGGTAAGGATGCTTACCTTGCTGCGTTCCAGCGGCAAGGTGTAAAACCTGCGGATTGTTTTGCCATCCACTACTTCATTAAAAGAGAAGGTCATTTCGATAGCAAGGTCAAGCAATACATTAAGCCGCATATTGGCCAGCCTGAACATCAGCCCGCGACCGCCGGTAAGGGCGTAGGGCGCAATAAGCATGTTATCGCTAAACACAAATTTAGCCGATGGACGCGAAAAACGCCCGTATAATAAACCCGTTGCCATGGCAAACGCCAACAACCCAATCATAGATTCGAATGCCGCTACCCAATTTGCTATAACGCCGGCAGGGCTGATATGTCCGTAACCAACTGTAGATAATGTTTGTGCCGAAAAAAAAAATGCGTTAAGAAAAGGGTTACTTACATTATTATCATTGGTGCCATGCAGGTTTCCGATGCCTATTGAGAGGTAAATGGAAGCAAAAAATACGTTAACCACAATGTACGCTACCAAAACTGTAAGCCAAAAAGCCGGCCAGCGCATGGTAATAAGCCGGTGGTAAGTATTGGTGGTACTAAAAAAGGGAATACCAAGGCGTTTTACATTGATGCTGCCGTTACGGTTGATGATACGCTGCCTAACGGCCTGGTTACCAAAACCAAGGTCGTCTTCGGGGTTTACAGCTTGTTTTTTGATGGCCATAACAGGGGTGATGGAGCAATGTAAATAAAGTTTGGTAAAATTATTGTTCTTGTTTGTTTTTAGCGAAAACAATATTCATATTTGTCGCACAACAAAACGAATAATGAAAAATTTAAACATGAATTGGTGGTGGCTTAACGAGAGATCGTAAGGCAATCCCGTTTGTGTATATTTTATAAGATATTTCAAAGGTTGCCTAAATGGCAACCTTTTTTTTTGCATCATGAAAGCAATATTAAATCATCTTTTCGAGCACAAAACCTTTAGTCGCGAACAGTCTAAAGAGATACTCACCAACATTGCGCAGGGTAAATACAACAACTCGCAAATGGCGGCATTTATGACGGCCTACTGCATGCGTAGCATTACCGTCGACGAGCTGGAAGGTTTCCGTGATGCTATGTTAGATCTTTGTCTACCCATCCACTTGGAAGCTGATGATCTAATAGATCTTTGCGGTACCGGAGGCGACGGAAAGGATACTTTCAATATTTCGACCCTTGCGTCATTTGTGGTGGCCGGTGCAGGATATCATGTGGCTAAGCATGGTAACTATGGGGTGTCCTCAGGTTGCGGTTCATCGAATGTGATGGAGCATTTGGGATATACTTTTACTAATAACACAGATGAAATTAAAAGAAGTATGGATAGGGCCAATATCTGTTTCCTGCATGCCCCGCTGTTTCATCCGGCTATGAAGACTGTGGCGCCCATCCGTCGCGAATTGGGTGTTAAAACCTTCTTTAATATGCTTGGGCCATTGGTTAATCCGGCTAAACCTAAAAACCAACTGGCAGGGGTATACAATTTAGAATTAGCGAGATTATATGCTTACTTGTACCAAAAATCGGATGTTAAATATACCATCGTAAACGCCTTGGATGGTTATGACGAAGTTTCACTTACTGGCGATTTCAAAACGTTTTCGGCCGATGGTGAAAAGATCAATAATATCGAGAGCCTCGGTTTCGAGAAGCTAAACCCATTGGATATAGCTGGGGGGCATACAGTGGCAGATTCGGCAGATGTGTTTACAACCGTGCTTAATGCCGAAGGCAGCAGCGCCCAGCATAATGTTGTATTGTGTAATGCCGCGTTGGCTATTCGAACTATTAACCCTGATAAATCATTTTCCGATTGTTTTTATGAGGCTGAGGAATCTTTATTGGCTAAAAAGGCGTTAACAAGTTTCAAAAATCTGATAAACGCCAACTAAATGAAAATTAAGGTCTGCGGATTAAAAGCGCCGGAAAACATTAAAGCAGTAGCCGAACTGCAGCCAGATTATATGGGCTTTATAAGTTACGGACTTTCGCCACGTTTCATCGGCGATTTGAAAGCCAGTGTGCTGAATGATTTATCCGATTCGATAAAAAAGACCGGAGTATTTGTGAATGAATCGCTTGAACATATTGGTTCGCTGATCAGGGAATATGGTTTTGATGCCGTACAGCTACATGGTTACGAAAATCCTGAGTTTTGCGAGGCATTAAAGGGCAGAGCCACAATTTTAAAGGCTTTCGGTATTGACGAAGAATTCGACTTTGAACAATTGAAACCGTACGTTGGGCACGTCGACTACTTTTTGTTCGATACCAAAACCGATAAACACGGGGGCTCTGGTAAAACCTTTAATTGGGGCATTTTGGATAACTACAACCTGGAGATACCGTTTTTTCTAAGTGGCGGGCTGAGCCCCGACAATATAGAACAGGTAATTTTCATAAAACATCCACAATTTTATGGTGTCGATCTCAACAGCAGGTTTGAAACTGCACCAGGCATAAAAGATATAGAGAAGCTGAAACAGGCTTTTGATTTACTAAGACAAACTGCTATAAAATGAAATATACAGTAAATGAACAAGGCTATTACGGCGATTTCGGTGGTGCATATATCCCCGAAATGTTGTATCCTAATATTGAAGAATTAAGGCAACAATACCTCAGCATTATAAACGATACGGCGTTTAAAGCGGAGTTTGATGCTTTGCTGAAAGATTATGTAGGTCGCCCATCTCCATTGTACCTGGCAAAACGTTTGTCTGAAAAATACGGTGCCAACATTTACCTCAAGCGTGAAGACCTGAACCATACCGGTTCGCATAAGATCAATAATGCTATTGGGCAGATATTGCTTGCACAGCGCCTGGGCAAAAAGCGCATTATTGCCGAAACGGGAGCAGGACAGCATGGTGTTGCCACCGCCACTGTATGTGCCCTTAAAGGCATTGAATGTGTGGTTTACATGGGCGAGATAGACATGGAGCGCCAGGCGCCGAATGTAGCTCGTATGAAAATGCTCGGTGCTAAGGTTGTGCCTGCTACATCAGGCAGCAAAACGCTTAAGGACGCTACTAACGAAGCCATGCGCGATTGGATTAATAACCCTGTCGATACCCACTATATTATCGGCTCTGTAGTTGGCCCATATCCATATCCCGAAATGGTGGCTAAGTTTCAGTCGATCATTTCGTTAGAAACCAAAAAACAATTGTTAGAACAAACGGGTAAAGAATTACCTGATTATGCGCTAGCGTGCGTTGGTGGTGGCAGCAATGCCATGGGTATGTTCTACCATTTTCTGGATGACGAAAGCGTTAAACTAGTTGCTGTAGAGGCGGCTGGTAAAGGTGTAGATAGCGGTCATTCGGCTGCAACATCTGTGCTGGGTCGCGAAGGTGTGCTGCACGGTAGCCGCACTATTTTGATGCAAACAGATGATGGACAAGTTGTAGAACCTTATTCCATTTCGGCGGGGCTGGATTATCCTGGTATCGGTCCACAACATGCACACCTGCATAAAGTTAAACGTGCGGAGTATGTAAGTATTACCGATGATGAGGCGCTAAATGCTGGGTTATTATTATCACAGTTGGAGGGCATTATTCCAGCCATCGAATCTGCTCACGCTTTTGCCTACCTAGAAAAAATGACTTTTAAACCTACTGATAATGTGGTGATATGCCTGTCTGGTAGGGGCGATAAAGATTTAGATACTTATATAAAGCACTTTGGATATTAGATAGCCTAGGGTTGATGGTTCATAGATCCTGGTGAACATTCGCTAAGGATCGAGGGCCATCAACAATGATTTTCCTTACTATGAACCGTGAATTAACAACCATGAACCGTCTCAATCAACTTTTCAATACAAAAAATAAGAATTTGCTATCTGTGTACTTTACGGCTGGTTATCCGGAACTGAACAGCACCGTTTCAATTGCCGAAGCTTTGGAAAAGGCCGGTGTAGATTTTCTTGAAATAGGTTTTCCGTACTCAGATCCGGTTGCTGACGGGCCTACTATTCAGCATAGCTCACAAGTGGCTTTGGATAATGGCATGAATCTTAACCTGCTATTCGAGCAACTTGCCGAACTACGCTCAAAAGTTAGTATACCCGTTTTATTAATGGGTTATGTTAACCCAATGGTACAATACGGTGTTGAACGTTTTTGTCAAAAGGCTGCCGAGGTAGGCGTGGACGGTGTTATTGTACCCGACCTGCCAATGTATGAGTACGAAATGCTTTATAAAGATGTATTTGCCAAACATGGTATAAGCAATATCTTTCTGGTAACTCCACAGACTTCGGAAGATCGCATCCGGAAGATTGACGGCCTGAGCAATAGTTTTGTTTACCTGCTTTCCTCGGCTTCAATAACCGGCAAGGCATTACAATTGAATAACGAGGTTGATACCTATTTCGGCCGTATAAAAGCTATGCAACTTAAAAATCCAACCGTTGTGGGTTTTGGTATTGGTGATAACGCCGCCTTCACCAAGGCTTGTGAATACAATAACGGTGCTATTGTGGGGAGTGCTTTTGTAAAGTATTTAGGTTCGAGGAAAGATTACCTTGAGGGTATTAATGATTTTGTTAAGGGGTTAAGAGGGTAGCGTAATAACTATAATTCGATAGGAAGTGCTATATAGCTTACGGAAACCGAAGGTCTTTTATTCTTTACTTTTTTCACAAATTCATTAACACTTACTAAACCATAGCGAGGGAAGAAAGTTAGATAATATTCTTCACCACTATCTTTAAATATTATTTTCCATGTAGAGCGCCAAAACGCAATTGTGTACACAAGCTTTATTTCTATAATGTATTCTAAGTTAATTACGGTCTCTGTATTCTTATTGATTATGTAAAGAAAATTATCATCATAGAAGCATGTCCTATTTTTCTTGTACAGACTATAGAAGGTATTTCCTATAAAGATAAATACAATAGCAACCAAAAATGTGGGAATAAACGACCAGGTAATTCCCCAAATTAAAACAACAATAGTGGTTACTAGGTATAATAACACCTTGTCAGTTTTTAGACTATTTGATAAGCGTACCTTCTCCAATATTAAAGCATTACTATATCTTACAAGTACATCTCTAAATCCCCTTTGCCTTCCCTTAATACTTCAAAGTCGCCGGACGTACAGTCAACTACGGTTGAAGCAATGTTACCCCCGTAACCGCCGTCAATCACCAGGTCCACAAGGTCCTCATATTTTTCGTGTATTAGTTCAGGATCGGTTGAGTATTCGATAATGTCGTCCTCGTCGTGGATAGAAGTAGAGAGGATAGGATTGCCCAGCACACGCACAATTTCTCGCGCAATATCATTATCAGGCACACGTATACCTACCGTTTTTTTGTTGCTGCTTAACAACTTCGGTACATTGTGACTGGCGTTAAAAATAAAAGTAAACGGCCCGGGCAATGCTTTCTTTAATACCCTAAAACAAGTATTGTCTATCGGTTTGGTATAATCTGATATATTGCTCAAGTCATAACAAATGAAAGAAAAATTGGCTTTTTCCGGTTTAATGTTACGGATTCTACATATTTTTTCAATAGCTCTGTGATTGGTAATATCACAACCTAACCCATAAACGGTATCCGTAGGGTAAATAACCACACCGCCCTTGCGTAATACGTCAGCAACTTGTTCAATTGCTTTAGGGTTAGGGTTTTCGGGGTAAATTTTGATTAGCATATTGTATAAGCAAACCTAACTATTAATTAGTTTTTTGAAACTGATTAGAATGAATAAATTTTTATTGTGCAAACATTCTAATTTAACAATGGATTAATATATAGTTATATTGTATTGTCATTATAAACCATTTTAAGTAAAAATTAAATCAGGCTCAATGAAGTTGGGAGCGCTCCGTATCTGCATTATTTACATATTGCTTAGTTTTCTGTGGATTACACTGAGCGATAAGGCGCTCTTTTTATTGCGAGATCAGTTTACACCAGCTAATTTTTTGTTAGTTAGCAGTGCTAAGGGACTTTTTTTCGTGCTCATTACCGGCTTTTTATTTTATAAGCTGATCAAAATAGATGAAGTAAGACTGAAAGAAAGTGAAAAAAAATATAGAACGATGTACGAGGGCAACCCATTGCCGATGTGGATTTATGACGCACAAACATTAAAAATTACTTCTGTTAATTCTGCTGCAATTAAAAGTTATGGCTACTCTGAGGCGGAATTTCTGCAAAGGACAGCAATGGATATTCGACCCAAAGAAGATATTCCCAAGTTGTTGGAAGAGATCAATAATTTATCTACTGACGCTGTTAGAGCGTCAGACTGGACACATATCAAAGCCGATGGTTCGTCATTTCACGTCAATATTCATTCACAAAAAATTGTTATCGATCAGAAGCCATATATTATGGTTATTGCGCGTGACATTACCGAAAAGGTTGCATTTGAAGAGCGCCTAAAGACGCTCAACCAAAAGTTGCTGGATGAGAAAGCCCGATTGATTGATACGCAATTGCTGGCCAAATTGGGAGGTTGGGTGTTGTACCTCGAGGATATGCGATTAGAATGGTCGGACGAGGTGTACCAAATCACAGATCATACACCTCAACCGGGTGAGAGCCTCTTTGACGTTTATCTTGCCCACATTTATCTCGAAGATCGCCCGGCTATGATAGCTGCGTTAGAAGCGTTGGTAAAGAATGGTAAGCGTTTCGACGTTACCCACCGTATCAGATTACATGATGGGCAAACGCGGTATATCCATCATATAGCCCGGTTAGAATATGAAGATGGTAAGCCTTATAGGGTAGTGGGTTCACTACAAGATATTACAGAATATAAAGAGAAGGAAATTAGGATAGAACAGCAGAATAAGGTGCTCCAGGAAATAGCATGGTTAAACTCCCACGAAATAAGGGGGCCGGTTGCCTCAATTTTGGGTTTATTTAATATTTACAAAGAAGCCCACAGTGCCGAAGAGCGGGAGAAGATCATTGAGATGATCAGCACTTATACCGAAAACCTTGATGTGATAGTACATAACATTGCCGAAAGGTTGAATAAAGAAATTAGCGAATAAATAAAAAAGGCCAGCTATTTGTAGCTGGCCTTTTTTGTAATTAAGAAATATAATTAAGCTTTTGCAAACTGCGCGTTGATGATCAACTTAATGTCTTCGCCAACAACGATAGCACCAGCTTCGGTTATACCTTCCCAGGTTAAACCAAACTCTTTACGGTTAATTTTACCGGTAATTTCGAAACCTGCTTTAGTGTTACCATAAAAGTCGGTTGCAGTACCACCAAACTCAACGTTTAATTTTACAGATTTGGTTACATCTTTAATAGTCAAATCGCCGGTTAATTCGTAATCGCTATCATCAACCTTTTTTAAAGAAGTTGATTTGAAAGAGATTTTAGGATATTTCTCAGCATCAAAGAAATCAGGGCCGGTTAAGTGCTGGTCACGAGCTTCCTGAGTGGTGTCAATACTAGCTACTTCTAAAGAGAAGTCAATTTTTGAATCCTGGAAATCGTCGCTTTCAGTTAAAACTTCGCCTTCAAATGATTTGAAGAAACCAGTTACAGTTGAAATTACAAGGTGTTTAACTTTAAACTGAACCTCTGAGTGCATTGGGTCTAAAACCCATTTTGTTTCTGTTGCCATGGTATATGATTGTTTTATTGAATCAAAGATATAAATATATGTTTAAACATGTATTTATAATATACTAAGTTTACACTAGGTAGACAAATGCCTGATTATGAGTGCAGCTATAGCACAATAGTAACTTATTAATGTATGTTTTGTTGCCTTGCGGTGTTAAATAATTGCAAAGAATTTAGAATCCATGTTTTCAGGAATTACTAATTATAGGACTTAATGCTTTAGGGAGAGAGAATGTGGATGTCTTGAGCCTGATTATGATTCAGAGTGCTTAGTAGGGAAGTATACTGGTAGGATTTGCCTGGTGGATGCCTTGAAGGATTAATGATGCTATGTTGCTTCGATATTCTTGTCCCGATATTGAGCGGTATCGGGAGATCGTTGTGTGATAGGGTGATCTTATAATTAAGATTTCAGTTAGTTGCTAACTCTTGAAGCGATAATCTTTGCGATTAAAATTAGGGGAGCTGCTTGAGTAATTATTCCGGCGATTACGATTGTAGTATTCATGACATTAGATTTTATGGTTGAATATTTGGTAAGTTATCTGCTTAGTCGTTTGAAGCAACGATTCTGGCTATAGAGATTAAGGCTGCTGATGTGATAATACCTGCGATTACGATTGTAGCGATCATGATTTTAGTTTTTATAATTTAAATAAATGATTATCGGTATGATTAGTTATTAACTCTTGAAGCAATGATTTTAGCGATTAAAACTAAAGGAGCTGCTTGAGCGATGATTCCGGCGATAACGATTGTAGTATTCATGGTTTCTGTTGTTTTATGATATATAGAGTGGTTGAAAATTGAAAAGGTTTAATGCTTAGCCATTGAATTTGTTAGCGATGGTTTTTACTACTAAGAATAAAGGAGCTGCCTGAGCGATGATACCTGCGATGATGATTGAGTTGTTCATGGTTTTTATGTTTTAAAGTTTTTAATTATCGTTTGATGTATAGGTTAAGGCAAAAGGTATACCGATGTGAAGAAATTTATGAAAAGTGCCTCTAATGATATTAAAAGCCACTTTTGATAAGGGGTGGAATAATTCCCCAAAAGATAAAGTGGGGAAAAAGATGTGGAAATGGGGAATTTGTTGCGTTTCGCAAAGATGTTTAAACCTTTGGAACAGGGGCTAATTCACAACCGTCACGCTGAACTTGGTTCAGGACCCCACGTGTTAAGCCTGCATTATGGAAGTCGCCGACGTATCCTGTGGGGTGCTGAAACAAGTTCAGCATGACGAAGCGGAGAGGAAATATATAAAACCAAAAGAGGGACGCTCATTGCGTCCCTCTTTCAATATTTAAAACCGAGTCAACTTAATTAACCCAGTACTCAATCAACTAAATGATTAAAGTGCTAAAACTTCTTTAACTCTATCTGCAGCTTCTTTTAACAGAATAGCAGAGTAAACTTTTAAACCAGAGTTATCAATTAAAGCTTTACCTTCTTCGGCATTGGTACCCTGTAAACGTACAATGATCGGAACCGGAATATTACCAATTTCGTTGTAAGCATCAATAACACCTTGTGCAACGCGGTCGCAACGTACAATACCACCAAAGATGTTGATCAGGATAGCTTTTACGTTTGGATCTTGCAAAATGATGTTAAAACCAGCTTTAACGGTTTGTGCATTAGCAGTTCCACCAACGTCTAAGAAGTTAGCAGGCTCGCCACCGGCAATTTTAATAATGTCCATAGTGGCCATTGCTAAACCAGCACCGTTAACCATACAACCAACGTTACCATCAAGCTTAACATAGTTAAGGTTTGATTTGCTTGCTTCAACCTCAGTTGGATCTTCTTCTGCAGTGTCGCGCATATCAGCATAGTCTTTATGACGATACAATGCGTTGTCATCAATATTAACTTTAGCATCAACTGCTAAAATTTTATTGTCAGATGTTTTTAATACCGGGTTAATCTCAAACTGAGAAGAATCGGTAGCATCGTAAGCTTTATATAAAGCGGTGATAAATTTCACCATTTCTTTAAAGGCATCGCCGCTTACACCTAAGTTAAAGGCAATTTTACGAGCCTGGAAGCCTTGTAAGCCAACTTTAGGATCTATCTCTTCTTTGAAAATTAATTCTGGAGTGCTGTGTGCAACTTCTTCAATGTCCATACCACCCTCGGTAGAGTACATAATAATGTTGCGGCCTTTAGCACGGTCAAGCAATACGCTGATATAAAATTCTTTGGTTTCGCTTTCGCCCGGGTAGTAAACATCCTGTGCAATTAAAACCTTGCTCACTAATTTACCTTCGGGACCAGTTTGTGGGGTTACCAGTTGCATACCAAGTATGTTACCAGCTTTTTCCCTAACGTCGTCCAGGTTCTTGGCCACTTTAACGCCACCGCCTTTACCGCGGCCGCCGGCATGTATCTGGGCTTTAACTACCACCCAGTCTGAACCGAAATCTTCTTTCATTTTTTTAGCCGCCTCAACAGCCTGGTCAACGGTATCGGCAACTATGCCTTCTTGTACCCTGACACCAAAACTTTTTAAAATGGCTTTGCCCTGATATTCGTGAATGTTCATGTCTACTGTTAGAATTTGCGGTAAATCTACAATTTCATCCCTACTTATGAAACCTTAATTTATTTTATCCATTAATTATTACAGTTGGTACAATTTGGACGGTAAAATTCTATTTTTGCCCTAATGCTTAAAGCGCTAAACATTCATAAAAAATTTGGTAACCTGCATATACTAAAAGGTGTAAACCTCGAAGTGAAGCAGGGCGAAATTGTTGCCATTGTAGGTGCATCAGGAGCCGGAAAAAGTTCTCTGCTAAACATCTTGGGCACTTTAGATAAAACTGATAGCGGTAATGTGATCATTGGCAACACAGATACCAGTACTTTAAGCAGTAAGCAACTCAGCGCTTTTCGTAACCATAAAATTGGTTTTATCTTCCAGTTTCATCATTTGTTGGTTGAATTTACTGCGCTGGAAAACGTGTGTATCCCGGCTTATATAGCAGGTACATCAAAGCCTGCGGCTGAGAAGAGGGCTATCGAATTGTTAAACAAGTTGGGTTTAGGCGAACGCCTGCACCACAAGCCGGCCCAGCTGTCAGGTGGCGAGCAACAACGCGTGGCAGTGGCAAGGGCTTTAATAAATAGCCCCGCGCTGATATTTGCCGACGAACCTTCGGGCAATCTAGATTCGGCCAATGCACGTGAGCTTCATGAGCTTTTTTTACAACTGCGCGACGAGTTTAATCAAACCTTTGTTATTGTAACCCATAATGAAGAACTGGCCGATCTGTCGGACCGTAAGGTTGTAATGCGGGATGGTTTAATTGTACAGGAATAATATAAAGTGAGCATATTAATAACAGCTGCATCTGCAGCAAAGGCATATCAGATTAAAGGAACCATGGGGGCTGCCGATGTTATTTTGGGCGATTATGAAGCATTACCCGAGGTAATGGTGAACGCCGGCAAAATGATCAGGTTGCCCAATCCTAAAAATGCAGCCTATATACACGAGATGCTAGCACTGTGCCTTGATAAAAATATTACCGAGCTTTACCCGTTACGTAATATTGAAATGGATTTGTTGAAAGAAGCACAACTATTGTTCGACGAATATGGTATAAACATCAATTACATTGCAGATGGTTTATAATGATATAGATTCCACTAAAAAGGCATTTGTTTTTGAACTGGACAACGTGCTGTATCCTGAGAAAGATTATCTGTACCAGGTTTACTATTTGTTTGCCAGCTTTTTAGAGTACACGGAAATGTTGGATCCCAAGGCTATGGTGAGTCTTATGACCAGTACTTACGAAGAGGAAGGTCACGATGCCGTGTTTGATGCTTTACAAAGGCAGTTTAACGTAGACGCCAAGTATGCACAAAATTTTCAGCACCTGATGGCTAATGCTAAGTTGCCCCTTAAACTGCTGTTGTATCAACAAATGCTGGACTTGCTGCAGGAGATTGTTGTCGACCGCAAAAAACTGTTTATTGTAACCAACGGTAACCCCGAACAGCAATTAAATAAAATAAGGCAAACCGAGTGGCACGGTTTAGAGCAATACCTCATTTGTTATTTTGCCAATGAATACACACCCAAACCCGAGCCAGACACTATACACACCCTGATAAAGGAACATGGCTTGCAGCTGCGCGATCTGGTTATGATCGGCGATAGTAAAAACGACGAATTTTGCGCCGAAGCGAGCGGAATTGATTATATTGAAGTTGGAAACTTTATTAGTGTTCCCCTTAAATAGCTCACTGCACGTTATGTTATACAAGTAGAAATATTTTATTTGTATTAAACTATTTTTCAGATTGTTGCGTATGAGTATATATAAATTTTATGAAGAAGCTATTATTAATCGCTCTGCTAGGATTAGTTGTTTTTGCCGAAAGTTGTAAAAAGGATAAGACAACAGATACCCCAACTCCAACTACCGGATCTACTTATGATCTCGTTCGCGACTCTGTATTTCTTTATGCCAAAGAGGCTTATTATTGGTATGATGCTCTGCCGACCTATAGTGTCTTTAATCCCAGAAGCTTTACCGGCACGGATGATTTGGCTGGGCTTACCAAAGAAGTAAATGCCATTTCTCAATATAAAATAAACCCTGCCACAGGAAAGCCTTACGAAGCTGTTTTAAATAGCGATGGAACCGTTAGTGGTTCGGCCAAATACTCTTTTATAGATGAAGGCGAAACATCAACCCGGCTAAGCGCCGTTACCGGCGATTTTGGTTTTGTACCTATATATTATAACACTGCAGATAACCTGGTGGTTAAATATGTCAACATCGGTTCTCCGGCAGATAAAGCGGGAATAAAGCGCGGGTATAAAATCACTAAGATCAACGGTAATACCTCATTTGCCTATGATAATGGTGGCACTAACACCCAGTTTGTTGTTAACGCCTACAGTAACAGCAGCAGTATTACAATGACGCTGCAAAGGCCGGATGCAACCACATTCGACGTGAGTTTAACTGCAGCCGTTTATACTGTAAATCCTATAATTACCAGCAAGGTGGTTGATCTAGGCAATGGTAAAAAAGTGGGTTATATCGTTTTTAACAGCTTTGTAGCTGCCTCAAATGCCGATCCGTTGCTCGACGCGGTATTCGCCACATTTAAATCAAATAATATTACCGACCTGATTGTCGATTTGCGTTATGATGGTGGAGGTTATGTAGAAACTTCTGAATATCTTGCCAATTTGATAGCACCTGCCTCGGCATCTGGTAAACTAATGTACAATACATACTACAATACAACTTTAGCTAACGGCAAAGGCACATTACCGCAAATAAAAGGCTATGATTTTTCGGTAAAAGGTAATGCTGTTAATTTTGGCGCTAGCCATCCGTTAAATTTAACCCGCGTATTCTTCTTGGTTTCTGGTTCAACGGCGTCAGCAAGTGAGCTTACCATTAATAACTTGCGCCCTTATATGAATGTTCAATTAGTTGGCCGCACTACTTATGGTAAACCGGTTGGTTTCTTCGCCATTAAGATCAATAAGTATAGTCTATATATTCCCGAGTTTGAAACCAAGAATGGAAGCGACCAGGGAGGATATTACACAGGTATGGTTCCCGCGTCAACAGATTACCCTGGATTTGTTACTTACGACGACCTTTCTAAAGATTTCGGTGATGTTACGGAAAATATGCTTGCCGTTACTTTAGGCTACATTAAAAACGGCACCTATAAGGCCTCATCAGTATCAATACAAAGTTTAGTGCAAACTAACGCTTTAACTGCTGACCAACAATCAGTTGTTGCAGGGAAATTTGACAACGATACCTTTAAAGGAATGATAGCCAAACCGCTTGTGAAAAAGAAATAACAACAAGACAGGATAAAATAATAAAGCGCTCTGGGAAACCGGGGCGCTTTTTTTAGTCGGCCAGTTCTCGTAAATCAACCGGTACTACACGTGATACGCCCTGTTCAACCATGGTAACGCCATAAATAACATCGGTACTGGCAATAGTACGTTTGTTATGTGATACTACAATAAACTGCGAATCGGCAGAGAACTTACGGATAATATTGTTGAACTTATCAATATTAGTATCATCTAATGGAGCGTCAACCTCATCAAAAATACAGAATGGCGCCGGCTTAAGCAGATAAAGCGAAAATAAGATAGCGGTTGCTGTAAGCGTTTTTTCGCCCCCCGAAAGTTGGTTGATGGACAATGGGCGCTTACCTTTTGGCTTGGCAATAATATCAATATCCGATTCCAGTGGCTGGTTAGGATCAGTGAGGATCAAGTCGCAGGAATCTTCCTCATTAAACAGCGAGCGAAATACCTTAATAAAGTTCTCACGCACCATAATAAAGGCAGCCATAAATTTCTCACGGGCTGTATCGTCAATCTCCTGTATGGTGGCCAGCAATGACGACTTCGCTTCCAGCAAGTCTTTTTTTTGCGCGTTAATAAACTGGTACCGCTCGTCCATTTCGTTATAAGCCTCAATGGCCATCGGGTTAATGGCGCCGAACTCGTCTAACTGTTTCTTTAAACGCTCAGTCTTTTCACGCAATTCCTGTTCCGTTTCATCTGCGGGAGGGGGGCTGTCGAGCAGGTCTTCAATATCAACACTAAACTCTACCGATAAGCGTTCTTTAAGGGCGTTCAGATCCAGTTTAAGATTATTGCGTTTATCTTTAAGTTCGTTCTCAATTACCTCAGCCTGTTCTTTTTTACGGCGAAGGAGGCTGATCTCATTCTCAGTCTCCGTTATTTTCCCACGCGAAGTATAGTACACCTGTTCTGCCTCGGCGGTAGCCTTTTCCATTTCCTCGCGCTGCACATACATGGCAATCAGGTCCTCGTCAGAGTGATCGGTGTCCTTCATGGTTTCCAGCATGGCAACCTTTAGTTTCTCTAATTCAGACGCGTTTTGGGTGATTCGCACCTCCAGACTATCATGTTGGGTTTCGCGATACTCTAAGTCTTTAACTAAGCCTGATACTTTGTTTTGCTGCTGGTGAAAACGTATATTTTCTTGGTTATAAGCTCCAGACTGCACGGTTACATATTCGTTCAGCTCGTTAAAAGCTTGCTGTTTATCTAACAGCAATTCGCTTTGTATCTGTTTTTGGGTTCTAAACTCGGCCAGTTGCGGCTCGGCGGCCAGCATATCAGTTTGTATTGTGGCTATCTTAGCCGCAATATCTTCTTTACGGTTACGGCTGTTTTCAATAAACGACTGATACTGTTCTTGCCGTGTTTTAACAGTTATTAGTTCGGTATTCAAACGATTGAGATCCAACTGCTTCATGCGGATCTCATCAGCACGGGTAGAAGCTTTAAGCGCAGTCAGTTTATTCTGTAAAGCCTCTATGTTCTGATTAGCCTTGTTTACATCGTTCTCGATGCCTTTAATTTCTTTGGCTAAATTCTCGAGATTTTTAGCACGGCCGATACGCTTACCTTCAAATAAACCTACTGAACCACCGGCAACGGTATATTTCGATTTGTTGAACTTACCGCTCTTACCCAATAAAACTATGCCATCAGGTAAATCGCTATTGTTTAAGTCGCTTTCCGATGAATCATCTATCAGGTAGACATTTTTGAGCAGGTGGCTGCACAGGTTTTTATAGCGCGCATCTACCTCAACTACATTTAATGCCGGCACGTAGGCGGCCTGGGGGGCGGGGGCAGGGTGCTCAACAGGCTGATAATTATTGAGAATAAAGAACTGGGCGCGCCCTTTGGCCGAATTACTTAACAAGTTAATAGCGCTAATGGCATCATCATAGCTATCAACCACATAGTAGTTCATCAGTGGCTCCAGGTAATTCTCTATGGCAATGCGATAGTCCTCCTTACAAAATAGTACATCGCTAAACAGCGGAGCGTTTTTAGACCAACCCGCATTTTTCTTTAAAAACCTGATCGACTCCGGAAAGCCTTCCAGGTTGTCGACCATGCTTTTGGTAAGCGTATACTCGTTTTGTTTGGCGTCCAGCTTGCGGCTTTCCTGCCTTACATAATCTTTTACGCGAGTTATCTCACTGTCGGTTTCTTTGATCTGTTCCTGCAGCGTTTCTTCGCCAGTAACTGCCTGATCATACTCGGTTTGCAGGGTCTCGGTGCGGTATTGCAGTTCGGCTACTAATTGATTAAACTGCGACAGTTCAACCTCTTTACCGGCCGCATCCTCCATGTTACGCTGGCTTTCCTGCTCTAAAGCCTGTTGCTGGATACGCAGGATGTCAATATCCTTCTCGGTTTTATAGATCTGGTTTTGAAGCCGATTGTTAATCGCATTCAGCTCATTTAATTCTTCGCGCGATGCAGTTTGATCGGCCCTGAGTTCATCAACGGCTTGTTTCAATTCCGCTACGCGGGTTTGCACCATTTGCAGCGTTTCTTCTTCCTGCGCTTTCTCTTCCGAAAGGCGTTTGATATTGTATAAAACGTGATTCAGTTGGTTGCGATCACGTTCCAACTCTTCGTTCAGGCGACTTTCTTTATCTTTTTGATATTTAAGCTGCTCGTTACGTACTTTCTTTTCGCTCTCGTAAGCGCGAATCTTGCCAATAAAATCATTGGTAGCCTTTTGCTGTACAGAAAGGTTTTTCTCGTTAGTAAGGCTATCCAGTTTTTGCTGCTGAATGCTCGCTTCTAAAGTATCTATCTGGGCAACAATGCCTGTTTTATCTGCTTTTTCTTTTTGTTCTTGCTCTTCAATACGTGATAGCGAATCACTGAAGGAAACAATACGGAACGAAGCCAGCAAAATGCTCAATGTTTTATACTGTTCTTTTAGGCGGTAATAGCGCTCAGCCTTTTTAGCTTGATTCTCGAGCGTTTTGAGGTTCTTCTCAATCTCAAAAAGTAAGTCTTCAACCCGCGATAAATCAGCTTCTGTATCTTTTAACTTGCTGAAAGTCTGTTTTTTGCGAAGCTTGTATTTGGAGATACCAGAGGCTTCTTCGAACAGGTTTCTACGTGAGCCCTCTTTATTGGTAATGATCTCGTCGATCATTTTCAGCTCGATGATAGAGTAGGAGTCGGCACCGATACCGGTATCTAAAAATAAGTCGGTAATATCCTTTAAACGGCACTGCACATCATTGAGGCGGTACTCACTTTCGCCGGTGCGGTAAAGTTTGCGGGTTAACGTGACCTGCGAAAACTCGGTGGGCAGGATGTTCTTAGTATTATCGAAAGTGAGAGAAACCTCTGCAAGATTGGCTGGCTTGCGGCTTTTGCTACCGTTGAAGATGATGTTCTCCATTTTTTCGGAGCGGAGCATGCGTGTACTTTGCTCACCCAATACCCAGCGGATACTGTCAACCACGTTTGATTTACCACAGCCGTTCGGCCCCACAATAGCCGTAATACCCTCATTAAAATTAATGGTGATCTTATCGCCAAAGCTTTTGAATCCTTTAATCTCTAATCGCGTGAGCTGCATTTACGGGTTATAGCCAATCAATAATTAACTTTCAAAGTAATCATAAAAAAGTGGATTTTGAAAGGGAAAGATGGATAAAAAGACATTTGGAAAAAGAAGGGAAGGACGGAATAGGGATTCGCGTTCCCTCCCCGGGAGGGTTAGAGAGGGGTTTCTGCACTAATGCCAAACATTTACGCTGTTTAACTACTTAAAAGCTATATTAACACAAAACATACCATATGAAAATTGCAGTTTTTGGCGCAAGCGGCCGTATTGGTAGCCGCATAGTTAACGAAGCTCTGAGCCGTGGGCATAATGTTACCGCTGTGGTACGCCATCCCGAAACTTACACAGGTGGCAACCGACCACATTTATATGTGGCCAAAGGCGATGTATTTAATTCGGACCATGTTGAAAGCTGCGCTTTTGACCATGATGCAGTAGTGAGTGCCTACAGCAATACAGGTGGTGCAACACCCGGAAGCATTGCAGAAGTTGCCCTGCCGTTAATAAACGGCCTAAAGCAAGCCAACGTAACACGTCTGATCGTTGTAGGAGGAGCAGGCAGCCTGGAGGTTTCGCCCGGCGTGCAGTTAGTAGATGCACCAGATTTTCCGGAAGCATATAAGGCCATTTCCTTAGCGCATCGAGATGCTTTGAAAATTTATCAGCAGGAAAAAGAGCTTGAGTGGACATCGGTTAGCCCATCGGAAGTAATATACCCTGGCGAGCGCACAGGTAAATATCGTATTGGCACAAATCAATTATTGAAGGACGAGCATGGCAAAAGCCATATCAGTATGGAGGATTTTGCCGCAGGTATTTTAGATGAAATCGAAAATCCGCAACATATCAGGCAACAAATGACGGTGGGGTACTAAGGCAAAGAATCAAGAATCGAGAGACAAGAATCAAGATAAAATTTCAAAATAAAAGTTGTCATTCAGAGCGATAGCGAAGAATCTTCTGCGATGCCTACAACTGCTATACTTGTTTGAGAAGATTCTTTACTATGTTTAGAATGACAAATCATCCCCATCTAAATGTATATCTCTCCCTTCAAATAAGTCACCGCGTTGCCGCTCATCAGCACGCGGTCGCCTTTAAGTTCGCACCAAAGTTCGCCTTTGCGGGAGGATACCTGGTACGCGTGCAGTTTGTTTTTCCCTAATTTTTCTGCCCAATAAGGTATCAGGTTGCAATGTGCCGAACCTGTAACCGGATCTTCGGGAACGCCTGCTGCCGGGGCAAAAAAGCGCGACACAAAATCTACTGTGTTACCCGGCGCAGTTACAATTACACCTATGGTATCAATTTTAGATAGTGCCATATGATCAGGGTCGATGTCTAAAATGTCCTGTTCGTTCTCATACACCAAAAAGTAATCCCGGGAGCGTAAAATCGCTATCGGTTCTTTACCATTATCGCCAAGTGCCTCGAGTAAACCCGTGGTTAACTCAACAGGGTAGGGAGGCCTCGATGGGAAATCGAGTGTGTATTTATCTCCGTTTCGAGTTACTTTTAGTACGCCTGCTTTTTCGGTATCGAAAGTTATTTCGCTACCTGTATAATTAAGCTGCGTGAAAATGATATGTGCGGTGGCCAGGGTAGCATGCCCGCAAAGGTCTATCTCCAATTCGGGTGTAAACCAGCGCAAATGATAGCCGTGGGCTGTTTTTACGAAGAAGGCAGTCTCAGCCAAATTATTTTCCTTCGCAATTTTCTGCATCACATCATTAGGTAGCCATTCTTCCAACGGACAAACGGCTGCCGGATTACCGCCAAATAACCTGTCGGTAAAAGCATCGGCCTGGTAGATAGGTATGGTCATAATTGGTGAAGTATTATAATGCAATATAGCTATTAACAATTAAAAGCTACTCTATCCACAACACAGAGTTACCGGTTCCGTATTGGTTTTGCTCCCATATTTTATTCCCCGGGTCAAGTATCCATTTGCCGTCTATCAGAAATTTATACAGGTATTTGCCAGGCTTCAATCGCATGTTTATTACCCATTGATCGCCGCGGTGTTCGAGGGTATAGCCTTGTTCGTTCCAGTTGTTAAAGTCGCCAGCTAAACGTACGGTATGAGCTGAGCTATACCCTTTTAAAATAAAGGCGTGATTAGATCGTACTGCGAGGAATGAATTGGTTTTGCCATCCGTAGTGATCTGGTGTGGATTTGCGGGATCAGCTATCGCTTGGCCGTCGACAATGAACTTGTATTGATAATTTCCAGCTGAAATAGTGTAAGATAGCACCCAACCGGTAGCTGTTTTGCTAAGCTGCAGCATGTCGGCATCCCAGTTGTTAAAACCACCGGCAACACATACTTTGTGGGCGTTGGTGTAACCGTTGAGTTTAAATGTGACGCTTTCACCCAAAAGCAAAACTGAGCTAAGTTGCTTATTTTGCATCTGGGTCATTTTATTGGCCGGGTCAGTTATCCAACTGCCGTTTACCATAAAATGATAAAGGTAAATACCATCATGTAAATAAAGCGATGTTTCCCAGACACCATCCTTTTGGCGCATAGCTAACTCCAGCCATTTGTTGAAACTACCAGATACACTTATTTTCTTTGCCGATTGATAGCCAGCGAGTTTAAATGTATAGTTGTAGCGGTAATAAATGGAGTTGTTATTGCCCAAGCCATCATCTTCTAACAGGTTGTTGTTAAGATCGGGAGTCCAATTGCCGTTAACAATGAATTTGTAGGCGTATTTACCAGGTTCTAAACGGATATCGGCTACCCACCCACTGTCGGTACGGTTCATGATGCCTTTAATAGTGCTCCAGTTATTGAAATTGCCAGACAACAGCACACGTTTTGCCTGTGTATTGCCGGGGATAAAAAATCGTGTCAGGCCTGACGGCAACTCATGCACACTAACCCGGTTTGCAAAACTGTTTACCCCAAAAGCTACTTCAGACGGATAACCCGGCCTGCCATTGCTTTTGTACATATTGGAACTTAACAAGTAGGGGGTAAGTTGTTGGCTCTCATTAACATCAGCTAGCGAACGGTCTAACTCAATGATGTTTTTTTTAGCTTTTACGTTCCATCCGTTTTTTGTGGCGGCAGCGTAATCACCTTTCAATAGCATTTCGGCTGTTTGGCCAGTAACACCACCAGCTATAAGCATGCTGTCAATCTCGTTTTTACTCGTGCGGGTGTCCAGTATAAGTACTAAGCGGCCATGTTGCATCACCATTTTATTACGCATTTGGGCTACTGTTGCATTTAAGCAACCGAGTAACAGTAGTAACGTGAATAAATGCCGAAGCCTTGCCATTTTGTGTTATTGTTGATTGTAAATGTACATTTCAAATTCTTTTTTCGCGAAGTTTACGGTGAAAACACCGCGCGCAAAAAAGTCGTATCCCAATATACCGTCTACCGTGTAACCATAAGCCTTGCCAATATTTTCCAGGTTGGATACCAGTACCCTGTTGCTTATAAAAGGATAATCGCCAATGATGAGCTTTTCGAAACGGGCATAGATTATTTCGTACGATGACCCGCCGACACCCGTAACCTTAGATCGGTTGATAACCTGTAGCGATTTAATAATCTTTTTAGGTGCGTGATAATCTATCATGTTAGTTTCGGCGCCGGTATCAAAAGCAAACCACATCGATTTGTCGCTAACCGTTCCTTTAATAAATATTACGTCATTCATATACCGAAAGGTGATTTTTACAGTAGGGGTGTTAAATACGCGTTCCGCCGGGATGATCTCGCCTTTACTATCCAGCTTATGGACGTAGAGCAGGTTTTTATTTAAATCGATGGTAATTGCCAGTTTGGCGAAAAGCCTGGTACCTAACAAGCCCAGTATTTTTACCTGCTTACTGTTTTCAATGCCAGAAAGATCGGTTACATCGGCAACCAATCGATCGTAATGCAAGTCGAAACCTAAAGAAAAATTATGAACTACTGCTGTAAAGGTGCCTGCTGTACGACCGTTGATTCCACCGGCATCCTGCTCAGTAATTTTGGGTAGGTAGCGGAAATAAGTAGCGTTTAAGATAAGGTAAGGTGCGCCGGTATCGAGCAAGAAATTTCCGGCTACAGAATCTACCTGCGCCTCAACCAAAATCAGGTTGCCCGCACGTTTAATCGGTATGGTAAGTACTTTAAAGTCGCCGTAAGGATCGGAGTCGCCTTCTAATGCTTTTAGGTTTACACCTGCAATACGGATGTCGGGATTGCAAAATGCTTTGTCACAGCATAGCGCTGAAACCAAAAGCATAATAAGCAAAACCCGGTTGAACATGGAGACGTAATTGTTTAGTTAAGACGCCAAGCATAGTCGAATAGTTACGGCTGGATTTGGGTGATGGGAATAAATATTGGGGATACGCTTTGAGCTCGGAATAATTCTCTGATTAAAATAATGAGAACTGCTTATCTGTTCCGCTATCCTCAACTCTCACCCTGTTAACCAAAATATGAGCCTGACGGGTAGGCTCGGGAATACGATAACCACGAATGCAGTTTTTGATGATCTGGACGCTCTGATCCATGCTAACACGGTGCCCGGGCGAAATATAAATGGGGTTGCAATTCTTTTTGCTGCGCAAGGCTATGCCCACTATTTCGCCGCGATCATACATCGGACTTTCGGCGAACACTTCGTTGGCGGGCTCTTGATGGCGGCCGTACAGACGGCTTTTAGCACTGCCGATAGTTGGCACATCGGTAACTAAGCCAAAATGTGTGGCAATCCCTAGTCTACGTTCGTGCGCAATGCCTTGTCCATCTAGAACGAGGAGGTCGGGTTTAATATCTAACTTGTCCCATGCTTCTAGTAGGGCTGGTACTTCTCTAAAAGCTAATAGGCCGGAAATATAGGGGAAAGATGTACGGCTAATCACGGAGGAATGACCAACTACGGTCATCTCAGGACATTTTAACAGGATGATGCCTGCGTAAACTGTTTCGGAATATTTATTGAATGAGATGTCGGCACCGCCGATAACGTTGATTGGATTATCAAGCGATTCGATATGAATTTGCTGTCGTAATTCGCTTTGGTAGGCAATAGCTTGGGAAGGGGTGAGATGCTCATAGTCGGCGGGCTGCATACTATATAAAACAAAAAAGCCTCCGTTTGTTGCGGAGGCTCTGCGATTTTATCCTAAATAAGATTTCAGAATTTTACTTCTGGAAGTGTGTCTCAGCCTTTGTAGCGCTTTGTCTTTGATCTGGCGCACACGTTCGCGGGTTAAATTGAACTTTTCGCCAATTTCCTCGAGCGATAGCGGGTGATTGGTGCCTAATCCAAAAAATAAAACGATGATCTCACGCTCACGCTCAGTAAGCGTAGATAGCGAACGTTTTATTTCTTCTGATAACGACTCGTTAATTAAAATAGAGTCGGTGTTTGGCTCCTGGTTTTCCAGTACATCCAACAAGGTGTTTTCTTCACCCTGAACAAATGGGGCATCCATAGATACATGGCGGCCTGAGTTGCTCAGTGTGTCAGAAATTTTGTCAACGGTGGTTTCTAAAATGTCAGCAAGTTCTTCTGGTGATGGCTCGCGCTCATACTCCTGCTCTAATTTAGAGAATGCTTTGCTGATCTTACTTAATGAACCTACCTGGTTTAATGGTAAACGCACAATACGGGATTGCTCGGCAATAGCCTGCAAAATTGATTGACGGATCCACCAAACGGCATAAGAGATGAACTTGAAACCTTTCGTTTCATCGAAACGCTTGGCTGCTTTAATTAAACCTAAATTGCCTTCATTAATCAAGTCGCCCAATGTAAGGCCTTGATTTTGATACTGTTTAGCAACAGAAACCACAAATCGGAGGTTAGTTTTTGTTAACCGCTCTAAGGCAGCCTGATCGCCCTCGCGAATCTTTTGTGCTAATATTACTTCTTCTTCGGCAGTGATTAGGTCAACCTTACCAATCTCGTGGAGATATTTGTCCAGTGACTGTGACTCACGGTTGGTAATGGATTGAGTTATTTTGAGTTGTCTCATCTATTTTTATTACCTCGATTCTTGTTATAGAATTGAACGTGCAAAGATACAAAATTGTTGTTGAATATTTGCTCTTTATCCGATAATTACTTTCAGGTTGAAAATGTATTAAATTTAGGTTGTTTCTCGGTAATTATTTATCGATATTCAATAAATAATTAGACGCTCCCCAAGCTTGGTGCTCAAAAGCACTTAAATGTACAAAAAATAAATCATTTGTTAAAACACCTATTTTTTGCGAGTGCAAATATTTTTCTTTCAAATAAGACCTACAATATAAGATGCCAATAATTATTAATTTGGATGTGATGATGGCCCGACGCAAAATGTCATTGAACGAATTGAGCGAGCGGGTTGGTATTACCCTGTCTAATCTTTCGATATTAAAAAACGGTAAAGCCAAGGCCATCAGGCTCGAAACACTTGATGCGATATGCCAGGCACTGGATTGTCAACCAGGCGATATTTTGGCATATGAAAACCGGGAGTTATAACTCCGTTAATGCGAATGTTTCTTTAACACGTATTCCTTTTTCTGTTTGTTGCACGGTGCAACATTCGTTTGCAGAATCATGCTCGAGGTACAATACATACTGCTTGTCGGCTGCCTCATTAAAAAATAGCTTGCGCTCTGCCATTGTTTTCAACGGGAACATATCGTAAGCCATTATGTAGGGGATAGGCAAGTGCCCGATTGACGGTAGCAAGTCTGCCATGTATAAAATTTGTCGGCCCTTATAATTAATCAATGGAAGCATCATAGCCTCGGTATGGCCGGATACGAAACGGATACTGAAATCGTCAGTAAACGGTGTTTCATCTGTTATATCAACAAATTTTAGCTGAGCGTTTTGCTGAATGGGCAATATATTCTCTGTTAAGAATGAAGCTTTCTCGCGCTCGTTTGGGTTGGTAGCCCAATCCCAATGGCTGGAGTTGCTCCAATAAGTTGCATTTTTAAAGGCAGGGGCTAGTTTGTCGCCTTCGCGTTTTACAGCGCCGCCTACATGGTCAAAATGCAGGTGAGTTAAAAACACATCTGTGATATCATCCATCCCAAAACCTTTCGCGGCAAGCGATTTTTGAAGCGTATCGTCGCCGTGGAGGTAATAATGGCTAAAAAATTTTTCACTTTGTTTATCGCCGATGCCGGTATCTATCAATATCAAGCGGTTGCCATCCTCAACCAGTAAACAACGCATAGCCCAGGTACACATATTGTTATCGTCGGCCGGGTTAGTTTTTTGCCAAATGGATTTGGGCACTACACCAAACATAGCGCCGCCATCTAATTTAAAAAAGCCTGTATTGATAGTATGTAGATTCATGCCCCAATAGCCCCCTAAAAGGGTAATAAAATGTGAAAACTAATAATAGAAAAAGCCCTCATTAATTAATGAAGGCTTTCAAATTTATAAATACTTTAAGCTTTTCCAAACTCCCCTTTAGGGGTAGGGGCTATAAGTGTATTACTTCACCGTATGCATCAGCTGCAGCTTCCATAATAGCTTCGCTCATGGTTGGGTGAGGGTGTACGGTTTTAATAACATCATGACCGGTAGTTTCCAGTTTGCGGGCGGTAACTACTTCGGCAATCATTTCGGTAACGTTAGCGCCAATCATGTGTGCTCCTAAGAACTCGCCGTATTTAGCATCAAAAATTACTTTAACAAAACCTTCTTTGGCACCAGCTGCACTGGCTTTACCAGATGCCGAGAATGGGAATTTACCCACTTTAATTTCGTATCCGGCTTCGCGGGCTGCTTTTTCGGTGTAACCAACAGAAGCAACTTCCGGAGAGCAATAAGTACAACCCGGGATATTGTTATAATTGATTGGGTCAACATGTAAACCTGCAATTTTCTCAACGCAGGTAATACCTTCTGCAGATGCCACGTGAGCAAGTGCCTGGCCTTTTACAATGTCGCCAATAGCGTAAATGCCTTCAATATTGGTGCGGTAGTAATCGTCAACCAATACTTTGCCTTTGTCAAATTTAACGCCGGTTTCTTCCAGTCCGATACCTTCCAGGTTGGTGCTGATACCGATAGCCGATAATACAACTTCAGCTTCAAGCACTTCCATGCCTTTTTCGGTTTTAACATTTACTTTGCAAAGGTCGCCGCTGGTATCAACAGACTCAACTGTGGAGCTGGTCATGATGTTGATGCCTTGTTTTTTAAGGCTGCGGTTAAGTTGTTTTGATACTTCCTCGTCTTCTAACGGAACGATGTCACCTAAAAATTCAACTACAGTAACTTTGGTACCAATTGAGTTATAGAAGTAGGCAAACTCGATACCGATAGCGCCCGAACCTACTACAACCATTGATTTTGGCTGTTTAGGCAAGTTCATCGCCTGGCGGTAACCGATAATTTTAACACCGTCTTGTTTAAGATTAGGTAACTCGCGCGAGCGGCCACCTGTTGCCAATATAATATGTTTAGCCTGATGATCAGTTGTTGAACCGTCATTGGCTTTAACTTCTACAACGCCTTTGCCTTTAAGCTTGCCAAAACCGTTAATTACATCGATTTTGTTTTTCTTCATCAAAAACTGCACGCCTTTGCTCATACCATCGGCAACGCCGCGGCTGCGTTTAACAACAGCTTCAAAATCAACCACACCCTGACCTTCTATTTTAATACCATAGTCGGCAGCGTGATTAAGGTATTCAAATACCTGTGCGCTTTTTAATAGTGCTTTTGTTGGGATACAGCCCCAATTAAGGCATATACCACCCAAAGACTCCCGCTCAACTACTGCGGTTTTTAAACCTAACTGGGAAGCGCGGATTGCAGCAACATAGCCACCCGGGCCCGACCCTATAACAATGACATCGTAGTTCATGATATTTTACAGATTATGCTTTTTGTTTGCGCCAAAACTAAGTAAAAACCCCGAAATGCGAAACAGCCAATGGGGCTTAGCTATATATTGATGACGTTACTATTATAAAGAGGCGAAGATGCGATTGCAAATACCGTAATAAATATGATACAATTGAACGGTGCAATTGGCTTCTTACGAATTTTAAGGGCGTTTTGTTGCAAAAAATGTTTTTTGGATGATATATTGTTGATAAATCGATGTCTTTATTAACAATTCCTTAACATTGGCTCTTAGTGCTTTATCTATATTTGCGCCTTATTTAATTGATACGTTAAACAAACAAAACAAACATGAGAAAACACTTACTTCTCTCAATCGTGTTTCTGTTATCTACGCTGTTTACCTTTGCACAGGTAACCACAGGTAGCTTTACAGGTACAATCAAAGATTCGAAAGGTTTACCCTTGCCGGGTGCAACTGTTATTGCTACGCACGTACCTACCGGTACCAACTACAGTACAGTATCTCGCGGTAATGGTGATTTTACTATTCCAAACGTTAAAGCTGGTGGCCCTTACACCGTAAAAATCAGCTTTATCGGTTTTGCTTCACGCAGCTTTACAGATCTGAACGCGAGTTTAGGTACGCCAACTAAAGTAGAAGTAACTTTACTTGATGAAGGCAAAACGCTTGCTGAAGTAAACGTTACCGGCGCAAAAAAAGGTAGCGTTATCAGCGCTGAAAGAAGAGGTCCTTCTACCAATATTTCTTCTCGCGAGATCCAAAGCTTACCAACTGTTACCAGAAGCGTACAAGACTTTGCGCGTTTAACTCCGCAAGCTGTTTCAATCAACAGCAACTCTGACGGTAGCGCATTGGGTATCCAATTTGCTGGTCAAAGCAATAAATATAACCAGTTTACTGTTGACGGTGCCATGAGCAATGACGTTTTCGGTTTAGCTGGTAGCGGTACCAATGGTGGTCAAGCTGGTGCTAACCCTATTCCAATCGAATCTATCCAGGAGTTACAGATCGTGCTTGCACCTTATGATGTTACTCAAGGTGGTTTCACTGGTGGTGGTATCAACGCGGTTACAAAAAGTGGTACTAATACATTACACGGTTCTGCTTATGGTTACTACCAAAATCAGGATTTCGTTGGTAAAAGCGTAAGCACTGATTTAAAATATCAGAACTTCAAAAACAAAACTTACGGCTTTAGCTTAGGTGGCCCGATTATCAAAAACAAATTATTTTTCTTTGGTAACTACGAGCGTATAGATAATACTACTCCTTTAGCTAATGACCCTGCTGAAGCTGGTTCTGGTTCAAAATTCGATCCTGCTGTATTACAACAGTTACGTACTTTCGTTCAACAAAAGTATAACTTCGATATTGGTGATAGCTATGGTACTATCAACAAAAACCAAGGTTCACACTATGCTTTCGGTCGTTTAGACTGGAACATCAACGACAAAAACAAGTTAACTGTACGTCATAGCTATACTGACGGTGATAACTTTGTGATTAGCCGTAGCCCAACAACCATTAACTTCACCAGCAACGGTTACACTTTCAAAACTAAGAATAACTCAACTGTTGCCGAGTTAAACTCAAGCTTTGGAAATGGTTCATCAAACGTATTACGTTTAACTTATACCGCTACACGTGATAAACGAGCTACCTCAGATTTTCCTTTGGTATACATCCAGGATAATGGCTTGAACTACAACTTCGGTGGTGATGGTTCATCAGTAAGAAACAGCTTAAACCAAGATAGCTGGACTTTAACTGATAACTATACTATCTACAAAAACAAGCACACCATTACTTTAGGTACTGATAACTTGTTGTACAAATCAAACAACGTATTTATCCAATACTACTACGGTTACTATAACAAGTATACTTCAATAGCCCAGTTTGAATCTGGTACAGCAGCACCTGCTAACTACAGTGCTTACTACTCAAACGCTGGTGGTAATGATAATGCAAACCAGATCTTAAAGGCGGCTCAATTAGCTGTTTATGGTCAGGATGTTTGGAGCATAAGCGATAAATTTAAACTGACTTACGGTTTACGTATCGATATGCCTGTATTTATCAATAGCCCTGCTGAAAACACTGCATTCAATGCTACTGCTATTGCACAGCAATACGGTGTTAAAACTAACGAGGCGCCAAAATCAACTCCGTTATTTGCGCCAAGAGTTGGCTTTAACTGGGATGTTAACGGCGATGGTTCTACACAATTACGTGGTGGTGCTGGTATCTTTACCGGTCGCGTGCCTTTTGTGTGGATCTCTAACCAATACGGTGGTACTGGTGTAACAATCACCAAATTCTCATCAAGCGCTACTACTAATCCATCTACAGCTAACATCCATTTCAACTACGATCCTAACGATCCACACTTAGGTGCTCAGTTAGGTGCCAGCAATGCTCCATCTGAGATTGACTTAACTGACAAAAACTTTAAGTTTACTCAAACAGTACGTGGTAACATCGCTATCGATCAGAAATTACCTTTCTGGGGCTTGATCGGAACTTTAGAAGGTATTTATACCAAAAAGATCAACGATATCAACTATCAGAATCTTAACTTAACTGCTACTCCGGGTACTGTTACTTTGGGTAACACAACTCGTCCGTTCTACAACTTTACAAGAGCAAATAACAACTATACAGACGTTATTTATATGACCAACACAAGCAAAGGTTATGCTTATAACTTAACTGCTCAAATCCAGAAACCAATCTCTAACGGCTGGGCTGGTAGCATTGCTTACACTTACGGTCACTCAACTTCAGTTAACGACGGTACTAGCTCTACAGCTATCTCTAACTGGCGTTTCGCTTACAACACCAACGGTTTAAATAACCTTGATGTTAGCCGTTCTAACTACGATCCAGGATCACGTATAGTAGGTTACATTTCAAAACGTTTTGCTTACCTGCACAACAAAATGGCTACTACCGTTGGTTTAGTATATATTGGTCAGTCTGGTCAAACTTTATCTTACCTGTATGCTAATAACATTACTGGTGATGATGTATCAAGCAAAAGCTCTTCTGCTAACTTAGTATACTTACCTACTACAGTTGCTCAGGCTCAATTTGCTCCGTTAAAAGTTGGTACCACTACTTTAACTGCAGATCAGCAGTTTGCAGATTACATGGCTTTTGTTGATCAAAATCCATACCTGAAAAAACACTTAGGTCAGAATGTTGAGCGTAACGGTGACAGAATGCCTTGGGAAAACCACGTTGACTTAAAAATTCAACAAGATTTCCGCGTGTACAAAACTCACACGTTATCAGTTACTTTCGATGCAATGAACATTGGTAACTTGTTAAACAAAGATTGGGGTAACTCTTACTATGCGGCAAACCAAAGCGTAAGCTTGTTTACTGTAGTAACTCAAACAGCTACTCCTACATTTAACTTCGACAAAACTAAATTCAACACTGTTGATGGTAAACTTAGACCATACTTCTACAACGATTACTTATCTCGTTGGAGAGGTCAGCTAAGCGTACGTTACTCATTCTAATATTTAGAAAAGTAATATATGGCAAAGGCCCCGATTTATCGGGGCCTTTGCTGTTTAAGGGTAACTTGATAATTCACAATAAAAGCCCCGGTTAATTTTTTAACCGGGGCTTTTATTCTAAACCAGAGCTAATTATATACAAACTCGCCAAACTCAGAGCGGATGGTTACCTGTTTTTGCTCGGCTGCTTCTACACGGCCAATGATCTGTGCGTCGATGTTAAAGCTTTTAGAGATATTAATGATGTCTTCAGCAATTTCCTGCGGAACATACAACTCCATACGGTGGCCCATGTTAAACACCTTGTACATCTCTTGCCAGCTGGTACCAGATTCGCTTTGGATCAGCTTAAACAATGGAGGAACGTCGAACATGTTATCTTTAATAATGTGTACGTCGTTTACAAAGTGTAATACTTTGGTTTGTGCACCACCACTGCAATGTACCATTCCATCAATTTGCGAACGATATTTATCAAGTATAGCTTTAATAACGGGCGCATAGGTGCGGGTAGGAGATAACACCAGTTTACCGGCATCTACGGTTTCTCCGTTGCCTATGTCGATTTTATCGGTTAAGTTTTTACTTCCCGAAAACACCAATGAGTAAGGAACGGCTGGATCATAACTTTCCGGGAATTGTTCAGCCAGTTTTTTATTGAAAACATCATGGCGGGCGGAGGTTAATCCATTTGAACCCATGCCGCCGTTGTATTCGTTTTCGTAAGTTGCCTTGCCATAAGAAGCTAAACCGACAACTACATTACCAGCTTTAATGCGATCATTGCTGATAACATCACTGCGCTTCATGCGGCAGGTTACGGTACTATCTACTATAATAGTACGCACTAAATCACCAACATCGGCAGTTTCACCACCGGTTGAGTAAATGCCAATACCTGCTTCGCGGAGCTCAGCCAATATTTCTTCGGTGCCATTAATAATGGCGGCAATAACATCGCCCGGGATCAGGTTCTTATTGCGGCCAATGGTTGATGATAACAGGATATTATCTACAGCGCCTACACAGAGTAAGTCATCAACATTCATAATAATAGCATCCTGAGCAATGCCGCGCCATACGGAGATATCGCCCGTTTGCTTCCAGTATAAATAAGCCAATGACGATTTAGTACCCGCGCCGTCGGCATGCATAATATTGCACCAATCGGCTTCGCCACCCAATACATCCGGAATTATTTTACAAAAAGCTTGAGGGAATATGCCTTTATCAATGTTTTTAATGGCGTTGTGTACATCATCTTTGGAGGCCGACACGCCCCGCTGGTCATACCTTTGCGAAGAAATCATGGGCAAATATAAGCATCCCAATAGTTTTAAGCAGCAAATTCATTAAATTGCCGGCCTTCGCATCTTATTCTCATGATAAAGACACTTCTTCACTATATTAATGTTAACCGCTGGCGTTTGGTAAGATTAGGAAAAAATAACTTTCTGATCTATTGCAGTGTTTTTGTTGGCTTAATTGCCGGTCTCGGAGCCGTGTTGTTAAAATACCTGGTGCATTTTATGGAAGACCTGAGTCGCAGAATCTCGCTGCACTTACCGTTCCATTTTATCTATATCTTTTTACCGGCACTGGGTATACTACTTACGGTAGCCTACCAACATTTAATTAATCGCGATCAGATTCAAAAGGGGATAGGTACACTTATTTATATTATAAAGCGTAAAAAAGCTAACGTTAAGTTCAATAATGTTTACTCACATTTAATTACCAGTTCGCTTACTGTTGGCTTTGGTGGTTCATCGGGGTTGGAGGCACCAATTGTGTCTACCGGGGCGGCTATTGGCTCAAACACCGGTCGTTTTTTTAAATTGAGTTCTTATCATAAAACAGTATTAATGGCGGCTGGTGCATCGGCAGGTATCGCAGCTGTATTTAACAGCCCAATAGCAGGCGTACTGTTCTCGTTAGAAATTTTACTGGGCGAGATGAGTATATCCACGTTTATTCCGCTGCTTATAGCATCTGCTACCGGGGTGGTTGTAGCTAAGGCATTGTATTCGCGCCAACTGTTTCATTTGGTTACCGAAGGTTGGGTAATGGCTGCACTACCGTTCTACATTTTACTAGGGTTGTTAAGCGGATGGGTTGCCATCTATATATCAAAAACAGCGGAAAAGCTAGAAAAAGGAATTTTTAAAAAGCAAAACCGTTATGTGCGAGCAGTACTGGGCGGATTAATATTAGGAATCATTATTTTGATATTTCCACCAATGCTTGGTGAGGGCTATCATTATTTGCAGGAGTGTTTAAACGGAAATATTGGCGTGTTGAAAGAAGAGTCGCTATTTGCACCGCTTTTAGAACATCCTTGGGTAATGGCCGGGTTTATTGCCGCATTAGTGTTTATGAAGATTATTGCTGCAGGTATTACTTTGGGCTCTGGTGGTAACGGTGGTACATTCGCGCCAACAATGTTTACCGGTGCATTTTTGGGCTTGTTTGTGGCCTATGTGGTTAATCAAACAGGCCTTGTACATTTAAATACGAGCAACTTTATTGCTGTAGGTATGGCCGGTGCACTAAGCGGGGTTTTACATGCCCCATTGACCGCTATATTTCTCATCGCGGAAATCACCGGAGGTTATGTATTGTTTATTCCGTTGATGATCGTTTCGGCTATTGCCTATATTATATCGAGGCTGTCTAACCCGCACAACATGTACTGGCACGATCTGATCCACGAAAAGCATGTATATCCGGGACAGGATGACCAGATGCTAAACTCCATACAGTTGAATAAGGTAATTAATCGGAATTTTGTTCCGCTTGATAAGAATCAACCCGTATCCGAACTCTATAAATTGCTGGCAAGTACCAACGAAAATGTTTTTGCAGTATTAGATGCAGATCAGCAGTTAAAGGGTGTGCTTTGGCTCGACGAAATGCGTAAGGTATTATACGACCCTGCATTACCTGCAGATGCCACCATAGGTGATGTAATGGCGATACCTCCGGCAATTATTGACTACGAGCAATCCGCCCAAGATGTGATGCAACTTTTTGATACCATAGACGCCTGGCGCTTGCCGGTAACGCATAACAATAAATTCATCGGCTTTATATCTAAATCGGCACTGCTGAACCAGTATCGAGATGCGATGGTAAAACAGCATAAGCAGGCTGATTTGTTTAATCAAGCATAAATAAAAAGAAAGAGGCTCAGTTTGAGCCTCTTTCTTTTTATAAATCAATTATTTGATAAATAGCAATTCTCTGAATTTTGGTAACGGCCAAAGGCTATCGTCAACCAGTTGCTCCAACTTATCTACATGGTAGCGAATTGGTTGGAAGAATGTTTTTACCTTTTCGTCATAAGCAATAGACTTTTCACGAACATCGTCGATAGCATTAGCTTTCTTACGTTCGTCTACCATCTTATCAACATTGGTTTTAATGAAGTTTATATGCTCTGCCAATTTGGTGATGATATCTAATTGTGCGGCATAAGTATCAGGTTTTAAACCGATATCTTTAAGGCCCCTTACGCTCTCAACCAATTTGCTTTGGTAAGTAATGGCAGCAGGAATAATTACGTTGTTAACCAACTCGCCCATAACACGTGCCTCTATCTGAAGTTTCTTGTAGAATTCTTCTAACAAAATATCATGACGGGCGTGTGCTTCGCGACGGCTGAATACGCGGGTATCTTCAAACAGCTTTTCGGTTTTTTCGGTAATTAAAACGTCTAATGCTCTTGGAGTAGTTTTAACGTTTGAAAGACCTCTGGTTTCTGCTTCTTTTTCCCATTCTTCACTATAGCCATTGCCTTCAAAACGAATGGCTTTCGATTCTTTGATGTAACGTTTGATAACCGTAAGCAAGGCAAGGTCTTTTTTCTCGCCTTTTTTAATCAGTTTATCAACTTCAAGCTTGAACTTTCTTAACTGATCTGCAACGATCACGTTCAGAATGGTCATTGGATTGGCCGAATTTGCTGATGAACCTACAGCACGCAGCTCAAATTTATTACCGGTAAAAGCAAAAGGAGAGGTACGGTTGCGGTCGGTATTGTCTTTCAATATCTGCGGAATCTTCGGGATGCCTTGCCATAGTAAAGCTTCTTCCTTCAATTTTTTGCTGATACGAGAGGTTTCGATCTCATCCAATACATCATTTAACTGGCTGCCCAGGAAAATAGATATAATGGCAGGAGGGGCCTCATTAGCGCCCAGGCGGTGATCGTTATTTACGGTAGCAATAGATGCCCTCAAAAGGTCAGCATGCTCGGCAACCGCTTTAATGGTGTTCACAAAGAAGGTTAAGAACATCAGGTTGTTCTTAGGTGTTTTGCCAGGCGATAACAGGTTTTTACCGGTATTGGTAATCATTGACCAGTTATTGTGTTTACCCGAGCCGTTTACGCCTGCGTATGGTTTCTCGTGCAATAACACTTTAAAGTTATGGCGTTTGGCAACCTTGTCCATCAAATCCATTAATAAGGAGTTATGGTCGATAGCCAGGTTTATCTCTTCGTAAATTGGGGCGCACTCAAACTGCGATGGTGCAACCTCGTTATGGCGGGTTTTTAACGGAATACCTAGTAATAAGGCTTCGGTCTCAAAATCCTGCATAAAAGCGTAAACACGCTCTGGGATTGAACCGAAATAATGATCTTCCAGTTGCTGGTTTTTGGCAGACATGTGGCCAAACAGCGTACGACCGGTTAAGTACATATCCGGGCGTGCATTATATAAGGCAAGGTCTACCAGGAAATACTCCTGTTCGATACCTAAAGAAGCATTAACTTTCTCAATGCCTTTATCAAAATAGTGGCAAACATCAACAGCTGCTTTATCAAGCGCGCTTAGTGCCTTTAACAAGGGTACTTTATAATCCAGCGCTTCGCCGGTATAGGATACAAATACAGTAGGGATACACAAGGTGCGGCCCATAATGAAGGCAGGCGATGATGGGTCCCAGGCGGTATAACCACGGGCTTCGAATGTATTACGGATGCCGCCATTAGGGAAGCTAGATGCATCTGGCTCTTGTTGTGCAAGGGCATCGCCGCTAAACTTTTCTATAGCCCCGTCTGATGTCGGCTCAAAAAAAGCATCGTGTTTTTCGGCAGTTGTTCCGGTTAAAGGTTGAAACCAATGGGTATAATGGGTAGCACCTTTGCTCATTGCCCATGCTTTCATAGCCGATGCAGTTTGCTCAGCCGTATCGCGGGCAATAGGTTCGCCGTGGTCAATCGAATTTACGATACTATCGTATGCTTCTTTCGACAAATATTCCCTCATCTTCTTTTTATCGAAAACGTTGGCAGCAAAATAATCGGAAATTTTAGCACTTGGGGTTTTTACCTCTGGAATAGTGCGGGTTAACACTGCTTCTAACGCTTTAAATCGAATGTTTGACATTTTAGGAAAGGATTATTGACAATTAATTCATCAAAAATAAAAATCGAATTATAAAAACGGGTAAGTATTTGATATTTATTCAATAAAGTTTCAGAAAATTAGAAAATTATAAGTGAAATAATATATGTTTTAGCAATATGATATAAATGCAATTTTGGGCTAAAAAAAAGTAAAAACTTTATGGCTTGATAAAATATTATAATGTTTAAACACGTTATATATAAAATTTAATTTCAATCACCATGCTTATCCCAAAATTTGATTTGTACAAGTCTGAGTGGCTCGAACTTGTATTTGAGAAACGTAACAAGTCTTACGGTGCTTATGAATTAAGGCAACACTACTCGCAATATATGGTGCGGGCCTTATCGTACACCCTTTTTGGATTTGTTGCTATTGCTATTACTTTAAGTATTGTTGCACGTACTAAGCAGGTCGAACTAATTCGTGATAAGGAGATTACGATTGATCTCACGAAGGTGGTTATGCCTCCGCCTCCTAAACAGCAGGATAAAGCGCTGCCTCCACCTCCGGCTAAACCAATAACGGCTAAACCGTTAGCGCCAACTCAATCGGCGCCTAACGTAGTAATACCAACCCGCATCACGCCGGAGGAGGTAAATACAAATCCGCCAACAATAGCCGATCTTCAAAAATCTATCTCTGGTTCTGAAGTATCTAAAGGTACGGGAGCGCCTGCTGTACAACCAATTACAAATGGGGGCGGTGCAGGAAACGGTACTGCCGACAAAGGAGATGATAACGGTGGCGTACTGCTTACAGCAGATGTGGCACCTGAACCAAATGGTGGTATGGCTGGTTGGGCTAAGTTTTTACAACGCAGCCTTCGCTATCCAGATACTGAAGCTCAGGGCCGCGTTTTTGTAAGTTTCGTTGTAGAACGCGATGGTAGTTTAACTGATATTAAAATAGTTAAAGGCGTTAGTCCCGAACTGGATGCCGAAGCCTTGCGAGTATTGCGTATGGCTCCGAAGTGGAAACCTGGTTTGCAGGGCGGGCGTGCTGTACGTGTTCAGTATAATATCCCGATTGTATTCCAACTGAACAATTAATAAAGTTATTCTTATATAGCAAGAAAGGGTTAACAGTGATGTTAACCCTTTCTTGTTTGATCAAAGACTGGAATTATTCTCCTCTCTTCAATCCGTATTTCTCTATTTTGCTATAAAGGTGGCTTCGCTGTATGTCGATATCGTCAGCAGTTTTAGACACGTTCCAATTGTTTTTTTCGAGCTTGAACTTAATGTACTCACGCTCGGCAAAATCTTTATATTCCTGGAAGTTTTTAAACTGGTCGAAATCTGTTTGCGGTGTAGCGGCCCCACCGCCATTGGCCGCAGTGGCAATAGTAACGGGAGCCGATGGGTTGGCAAAGGCTTTTACATCACCATCGGTAATTACCTTATCGCTCAGGATGATCAGGCGCTCAACCATGTTACGCAGCTCGCGAATATTACCACTCCAAGGCAGTGCTTTAAGGGCTTCCATGGCGGGTTCTGAGAAACGTTTTACCGGCATACCATATTCGCTGCAAATTTCCTCCAAAAAGCTTTGTGTAATTAGTGGAATATCGTCGCGGCGCTCGGTAAGCGGCGGTACATGAATCAGGATCACGCTTAGGCGATGGTACAAGTCCATACGGAAATTACCGTCTTCAATTTCTTTCAACAGATCTTTGTTCGTAGCCGCTACTACGCGCACGTCAACCTCTATTTCCTTTTCGCCGCCTACGCGGGTTATTTTGTTTTCTTGAAGGGCGCGTAATACTTTAGCCTGGGCCGATTGGCTCATGTCACCAATCTCATCCAGGAAAAGTGTACCGCCGTTAGCCGACTCAAATTTGCCGATGCGTTGTTTTACCGCAGAGGTAAATGAACCTTTTTCATGGCCGAATAATTCGCTTTCAATCAATTCTGAAGGTATAGCCGCGCAATTAACTTCTATAAGAGGCGCATTACTTCGGTTCGACTTTTCGTGCAACCAGCGTGCAACCAATTCTTTACCGCTACCATTGGCACCGGTAACCAGTACGCGTGCATCGGTAGGGGCAACACGCTCTATCGTTTCTTTGATTTTTACTATTGCCTGCGAGTTACCCAATATAGGGCGAACTTTAGATACCTTACGTTTTAAAGTCTTGGCTTCGGTTACCAAACTTCCGCGATCGAGGGCGTTGCGTACAGTTATCAGTAAGCGGTTGAGGTCTGGTGGTTTTGATATAAAGTCAAATGCGCCTTTTTTGCTGGCTTCAACTGCCGTTTCAACCGTACCATGGCCCGAGATCATGATGAAAGGAAGGTCGGGCTTAATTATTAAGCCTTCGGTTAGCACCTCCATGCCATCCATTCGGTTCATTTTAATATCGCACAATACCAGATCGTAATCGTTTTTCTGGATCATTTGCAACCCATCTATACCATTATCGATATCTTCTACCTGGTAATCTTCGTATTCCAAAATCTCTCTGAGCGTGTTGCGTATCGCGCGCTCATCGTCTATAATTAAAACTTTCGCCATTATAAAGGTGTAATGCAGCTAATAATTGAAGTGCTAATATATTATTAATTGTATAGTAAATTAAACACTTGGGTTTTTGTTTTAAAAAAATTAACCCACCCTGAAACAGAGCGGGTTAATAACCAGCAGCAAAGCTATAAGCCGGGTTCTGTGTTGCCCCGAAGGGCAATTTCTATCATTAATCTTATTTTGACATTGCTGCCAAACTTTAACAACCTACCCATTCTGACCATGTTGCGAACAACATATAAAAGCGAGCAGCTTTAAATTCAGAACCTATTTGGTTTTTCAACTCCTGAGGTTTACCGTCATCCCGGTCGCCCGGTAATGCCGTGAGCTCTTACCTCACGTTTTCACCCTTACCCCGATAAATCGCGGCGGTATTTTTTCTGTGGCACTTGCTGTCGCCGGCTGGTACGGCGCCTTCCCGTTAGGAAGCAGGATGCTCTGTGTTGCCCGGACTTTCCTCCGTTCCGACTCTCATCGGTACAGCGATAGAACGTTTTGCCATGCAAAGATAGGGTTTTAATTGGTTGATGGTGTTGCGCAAAATAATTTCACAATACGATAATTTGTTGATTTGTTAATAAAAAAGCTGATTGGCTGATTGTTTTAATTACCCACAAATGCATTCTTAGCAGAATTAGCAAATCGTTCACTCAGTATTTGTATTAAAAAACAAAGTGTTTAAATTGAACTTGTATATATACCAACTAGCTAATAAACAGAATATAAACCTGGATAAATTATCGCCTGCTCCCCAACTGCGATATTGCTCCTTTATCTAAGCTCAGTATGAGATCATTTTTGATGACTGATGCGTACAACGATGCGCAAAATTTGAAAGCCTCTCTTGAAGCAGATTTAGAAATTATAGCAGCCTTCGAAGAATTAATGAACCTGGAAGAACAACAGGAAGAAAAGGCAGCGGAGAAGAAGAAAACAGTAGTTAAGAATCTGCACTATCGCAGAACAGCTTAAGCTTAGTTTTTCGATTTGGTAATTTGTTGATTTGTCAATTGGCGTTGACCGATTTGTTGGGTTATACGCTGTAATCGCATGGTTTTACTATTTTTTTCTTATCTTGCATGGGAAATAAGGATGTATGTCATCATCTCAACCGGAAAATATAGTTACTCAAAACTTAATTTCTCCCGAAACGGAAACAGATCGGTTGAAGCGCAATATCTATCGATCTGATATGGAAAAGTTTCTTTTATTCACTAAAATGCTTCGCGCCAACAAAATGTATAGTAAGGCTAGAATAACTCATAAGTAATTTATGGATGTACTTGACGAAGATTTGCTTCGTTTTTGGAAAAAGTTAAGCGAACACCGGGTCAATTATATTATGGTTGGCGGATTTGCCACACGTTTTCATGGTTTCAATAGGAATACCGACGACATCGATCTTTGGCTTGAAGATACACTATCAAATCGCCAGCGTCTTCGATCTGCTTTTAATGCTTTAGATTACGGCGACCAGCCTTTATTGGAAACTATGGAGTTTGTACCGGGCTGGACAAGTTTTTATATTGGCAGCGGTATAGAATTAGACATCATGACCACTATGAAGGGGTTAGAAGATTTGACTTTTGCTGAATGCCTGGAAATTGCTTCCGTTGCTAATCTTGATGGTATAGATATACCCTTCTTGCATATCAATCAATTGATTCAAAATAAAAAGGCTGTAAACAGACCTAAAGATCAGATTGATGTTATAGAATTGGAAAAAATAAAAACTATTAGAGAGCAAGAATAGTTTGGGCGTCGGCCATACTTATAATAAATTGGGAATAAATAAGTCCTCTCTTACTTACAATCCCCTAAGTCCTTATTAACATCCTCAACCTTTACAACCCCCATTTTATTACCAAACGAATTTTTAACATAAGTGAGCACCTGTGAAATTTCGATAGGGGCGAGGTCGGCGGGGGGCATTTGATTTTGATAGGGTTTGCCACTAACGATAACCAACTTATCTTTTAAGCCAAACTTGATGATGCAGGCCAGTTGAGTTTTGTTTTGCTTGAGGTAAACCGAGTCGGTAAGTGGCGGCATTAGTGCGGAAAGACCCTCACCATTATTACCATGACAGTTTTGGCAATGCTGTGTGTAAACTACTTCACCAGCCGAATAGGCACGCTTAAATTCAATGTCCTGATCATTAGCGCAGGATATAACCAGGAATGAGATAACGAATAAAATAAGCGCGCTTAGTTGCCACCTCATTGTGCAATGTTTTGATCTGGTTCGGCCTGTAGTGTTTTAATATCGGCTATCATTTTGGTAACCTCAGCAGGGTCCGTACCCAGGTACGATCCACGGATACGTTTTTGCTTATCCACCAGTATAAAATAACCATCGTGCACATTACCCTCGCGGGCTTCAACCATGTAGCCTTTGGCCAGTTTATAGGTTTCTTCTTTTTGTCCCTGTAGAAATAACCAATTATTGCCGGTAACACCTAGTTTGTCGGCATATTTTTTTAATACGTCAACACTGTCGTGCTTTGGGTCGATGGTATAGGATACGATCTTAAAATTGCCTACGTTTTTAAATTCTTTATATACGTTAAGCATGTTGCGGTGCATAACGGGGCAAATGCTTGGGCAAGTGGTAAAAAAGAAATCTGCTACGTATATGTTACCATCCAGGCTTTTGTTGCTTATGCTATCGCCATACTGGTTTATAAAATTAAACTTGGGGATAGTTTGGTAAATGGTATCCGTAACTGTTTTCCCATCAACCGTTTTAGTGCTTGCCTCTCGATTACCATATATAGGCAGCATTTTCTGGCTGGCCGAATTATTACAAGCGCTCAAAGCTAAAACGCATATTAACGCATAAAATAAGTTTCTCATTGTTGTTTGTATTTAGCCAGCGCCTTTGTCGACAGATCTATTGAGCTATTCAACTGCGAATCTATTTTGTTGATCTGTATGTTTTGCGTATTAAGGTACTCCATCACATCAGCATGCGATTTACCTTTGTAGTCAGGATCAAACTTATGCATCCAATCTTCCATGGCTTCGTCGGCAGTTTTAAGATTGCTGCTCTGTGTTCTAAATTCGGCTTTAAGCGCGGCAGAATCCTGGGGTGCAAATTTATCCAGTTTTAACAGGCTATCTATCTGAATTTTATTGGTCATGGCTTTATCTTCGGCAGCCATCACTTTATCGTGCGTAGCCAAAATTCCGTCCATTGATTTTTTTTCCTCAGCTTTATCATCGCTGCAGGCAACGATGGTTACACATGTTAAAGCAAGCAACCAAATTTTTTTCATAAGATATTCGATTAAATATGCGCCAAAGTTAATATTAAAGCGCAATTGAAAACTGAGACAAAATACAGTTTAAAATCATTTTTGATTATTAGATACAAAGGAGGATGCTTTCGCCATGCATTGCTATTGTAAACCTTAAACTAAATTGCGTGCTTTGAGCTAATATTTAGAAACCACTTCACAAAAATTGAGTTATAGCTATATGAATCCGTTTGTAGTAGAAATTCCGATGATAGATCGCCCGTTGGTGATCACCGTAAAACACCGCCCCGAAGCAAAAGCAAGCTTGTACGATTTATACTATGCCGACGGGCTTTGTGGCTATATGTATTGCAACGAGCATAATGTATGGATCTATAAACCGCATTTAAATGCGGCATTGCTGTTAGACGAGGGCCATATCCAGCATTTAGGTACAGCTATTCATGAGCAGTCGAAGTAAAGCCCTCTCAATCCCTCCCGAAGCGGAGGGATTAAATTTTATTACAAAAGACTTCTTAATACTTCCTGAGATATCTTGCGTTCGAGATCATTTTTGAGTACGATTCCTATCATTTTACGTTGGGAGTCGAGTACAGGGAGATAATCGTTTTTACCTCGACTAGAGATGTAGCTTTTCGATACTTTTTTATATGCATCAAGTACAGTATCATCGACGAACACAAAATCTTTAGTGGCCTTCGGATATTGCTTTTTAAATGTTTGGGAATCTTGAATTGCCGTTACAAAACTATCAATGGCAGCGTTATCAAAAGCAGGACCATTAGGTTCATTGTTGGGATGCAGATGATCTATTGGAAGTAGGCATTTGAACTGTTCGTCTTCGTTAACTATCTCTATGTATTTTAATTTTGTTAATCGCTCTAAATAATAAACTATGTCTTCGGATTTATAATAATCTCTTCTGCCTAAGACAAATCTTATACGAATACGCCTATTCTTTTCCTCTTCGCCAAGCTCATTAATTTCAGACCGCGGACCCTTAATTATAATAACATCTTTACCTTGGTCTATAAACTCAAATTTAGTAATTAATGATTCTGGAAGATCTTTTTTTAAATTGGCTTCTAGTTCTAAGCCCAATCCTTTAAATGTTTTTATATACCCACCAATAATGAGTGCAATTAAGATAGGGGTTCCTGCTACTAGCAACCATTTTGCGTCAAGTTTCATAAAGGGATAATTCCTCGCCTCAAGAGATAGGAACACAATTAATAAAATAATTGAAAAAAAGCTAAAAACCAAGAGTGTGAGATGTGGCCTTATATTTTTCATATTAGCGAAAAATGAGATTTATAAAGATAGCAAAGTTTAATAATGGAATCGCCTATTAAACCGTGTGCATTTTTTGTATTTTTAGCGCCGCCAAAGCTGGTGCGCTGTAAATTACTGCTGATATACAATCTTAGTACTTCTCCTTGCATCTTAAAACCTGCTTCTGGCAGCGGAATATCAGTTTTTGTCTTTTAAACAGAATAAATAATGAAAGTCTTAAAATTTGGCGGAACATCTGTAGGTAGTCCTGATCGGATGAAAAAGCTGCTGAATATTATTAATGCCGATGAACGCCAGATTGTGGTGTTGTCGGCAGTTTCGGGTACTACCAATAGTTTGGTTGAAATTGGTCAAGCCTATTTGGCCAGCGATAAGGCCAGGGCTGCAACATTAATTGCCACACTAAAAGATAAGTACGAGTTATTTATTAAGGAACTGTTTAATGACGAAAAATGTCTGAGCAGGGGTAAAGAGGTTATCGATTATCACTTCGGTTTATTAAGCCAATTATCCAACGATTTGTTTACACACATCGAAGATAAGATTGTATTGGCACAAGGCGAACTACTGTCGACTACTTTATATCATGTTTATCTGCAAGAGATCGGTGTGCCATCGGTATTATTACCAGCGCTCGACTTTATGAGAGTGGATGAAGATCACGAGCCTGTTGTAGATTATATAACCGATCATATTAACCCTTTGCTGAATAAGCACTTGGAGAATAAATTATTTATCACCCAAGGATATATTTGTAAAAATTCGTTCGGGGAAATTGATAATCTGCGCCGCGGCGGCAGCGATTATACCGCCTCGCTTATTGGTGCGGCTATCCGTAGCGAAGAAGTACAAATCTGGACGGATATCGACGGCATGCATAACAACGATCCAAGGATTGTGAAGAGCACGCAACCTATTAGCCAGTTATCATTTGATGAAGCGGCCGAGCTGGCATATTTCGGTGCAAAAATATTACACCCGCAAAGTGTTTTCCCGGCACAGAAATACAAAATTCCGGTTCGGTTACTAAATACTATGGACCCGCAAGCCGCCGGTACACTAATAACCGGTGACAGCGTGAAGGATGGTATTAAGTCCATCGCCGCTAAAGACGATATTACGGCTATCAAAATACAATCGAGCCGAATGTTATTGGCTTATGGCTTTTTACGCCGCGTGTTCGAGGTATTTGAGCGTTATAAAACTTCGATAGATATGATCACTACTTCTGAGGTAGGTGTATCTTTGACAATCGATGATACTACTCATCTGGGAGATATTACCAAAGAGTTGAATTCATTCGGCTCAGTTGAGCTAGATGTTAACCACACTATTATCTGTGTGGTTGGCGATTTCGGCGCCGATAAGCATGGCTACGCAGCACGTGTATTAGAATCGGTAAAGCACATCCCGATCAGGATGATCTCCTACGGAGGCAGCGATCATAACTTGTCGTTACTCGTAAAAACAGAAGACAAAGTAGAGGCCCTGAGAAGCCTGCATAGCAGATTATTTTAGTTTAGATTTTTTTAAAGCATTAATTAATGTTTACCAACGATATCACCAACCGTTTTCAACAATTAGAAACACCGTTTTACTACTACGACCTTAATGTACTGCGCAATACTTTGCAGGCTTGCCAAACAGCGGCTAACAAGTATAACTTCCATGTGCATTATGCCATGAAAGCAAACTTTAATCCTAAAGTATTGCAGGCTGTGCAATCATACGGATTTGGTGCCGACTGTGTTAGCGGTAACGAAGTTAAAGCTGCTGTAGAATATGGTTTTGGCAAAGACAAAGTTGTATTTGCGGGCGTAGGTAAATCGGATCGAGAGATCAACTACGCGCTGGATGCCGATATTTTCTGCTTTAATGTAGAGTCTGTTCAGGAGTTATTGGTTATCAATGACCTGGCTGCTGCTAAAGGCAAAATTGCTAATGTTGCTATCCGTATTAACCCAAACGTTGATGCGCATACCCACCACTTTATTACCACTGGTTTAGAAGAAAACAAATTTGGCGTAAACGTTTGGCAATTGCCCGATGTGGCAGATACTTTGCGTAACTGCAAAAACCTGCAATTGCTGGGCATCCACTTCCATATCGGCTCGCAAATTACAGACCTGGAGACGTTTAAAACGCTTTGTACCCGTGTTAACGAATTGAGCGAATGGTTTGAGCAAAAAGGTTTTAATATCAAAGTACTTAACGTAGGCGGTGGCTTAGGCGTAAACTATTACTCACCAGACCATGATAACGTTGCCGATTTTGATGCATATTTTAAAGTGTTCAGCGATTTTCTGAATGTTAAACCCAATCAGGAAGTACACTTCGAATTAGGTCGTGCTTTAGTGGCGCAATCGGCTTCTTTAATTGCGAGGGTATTATACGTTAAAAACGGCCTTAAAAAGAATTTTCTGGTGCTTGATGCCGGTATGACGGAATTGATTCGCCCGATGTTATATCAGGCATATCACCAAATTGAGAATTTAAGTCAGGTTGCTGAGGCAGAGAAACAACCGATCAAATACGATGTGGTTGGCCCGATATGCGAAAGCACGGATTGTTTTCGTAAGGATGTGGAATTGCCAGAATCATTCCGCGGCGATCTGATCGCTGTCCGTACTGCCGGAGCCTACGGCGAAGTAATGGCTTCACGCTATAACCTGCGCGATCAGGTGGAGAGTGTTTATAGCGAATAAGCCTTTTGTCAATCCTTATCGATCAGAGAAAGTTGAAATTATATGTAGAGACACATACTTTGTGTCTCTACTTTTTTTGCCCCGTCGCTTAACATAAACTTCATTTTAACGAAGCTTTAACTTAACTGTTAATCAGTATCTTAGTATTAATCAAATTACAGCGTTATGAATTTGCTTAATAGGATTTACAGACTGTTTAACAGTTTACGCGAAAGAGTGATGCTACAACGCATTAAGTCGGTTTACATGCATTAATAGTGTTACTTTATATCGTCTATTTATCGGCTTGTAAACAGGTCGCCTTCCATATTACACCTGTTAATTTTTTAACGGGCAATTTATATTTTCACGAAACTTTACCGGCACTCCATCGGTTTGTTGTTTCTTTGTTGCACGCTAAAAACAATGAGGCATACTAACTAATGGGTGAATTAAACAGAAAGCAGTTTGGTGACGATTTTCAGTGGGGGGTATCCGCTGCTGCGTTACAAACAGAAGGCGCTTGTGATGTTGATGGTAAAGGCCAGTCTATCTGGGATACGTTTTCTTCAAAAAAAGGTAAGATTTTAAATGGTGATCATCACCATGTAGCCTGCGATTTTTACAATCGATATGAAGAAGATATCGACATTGTTAAAGGCCTTAATATACCCAACTTCCGTTTTTCTATCGCGTGGACGCGCATTTTGCCATCGGGTACAGGTAAAGTAAACCAAGCTGGTTTAGATTATTATCACCGGGTGATAGATTACTGTCTAAAACAAGGGGTTGAGCCCTGGATAACGCTTTATCATTGGGATTTGCCGCAAGTGTTGGAAGACAAAGGCGGCTGGGCAAATCGCGAAATTATCAGTTGGTTCTCCGAATTTGTTAATGTTTGTGCCGAAGCTTTCGGGAGCAAGGTGAAACACTGGATGGTTATGAATGAACCTTCGGTATTTACTGGTGCCGGATATTTTCTGGGAATCCATGCACCTGGCAAAAACGGGCTAAGAAATTTTGTTCCCGTTGTGCATAATACGGTGCTAAGTATTGTTGCGGGCGCTAAGATACTACGTAACAAGCTTCCCGCCGACAGGCAGATAGGCACCACTTTTTCCTGCTCTTATATCGAACCCAATTCGCATTCCTCGAAAGATATCGCAGCGGCAAAACGTGCCGACGCGCTGATTAATCGATTATTTATCGAGCCTATATTAGGCATGGGTTACCCCATGACAGAAGTTACCGCCTTAAAACGTTTAGAAAAGTACATACTGCCAGGTGATCCCGAAAATATGCATTTTGATTTCGACTTTATCGGCATTCAAAATTACACAAGGGAACTTGTAGAATACTCATTTTTTACCCCTTACATAGGCGCTAGCTTGGTTAAGGCTACAAAACGCAATGTGCCAACAACAGAAATGGGATGGGAGGTGTATCCGCAATCTATTTACGAGATGATTAAAAAGTTTGGCGCTTATCCAAATGTTAAAAAAATCATTATTACAGAAAATGGCGCTGCATTTAAAGATCAATTGGTTGACGGGAAAATAGATGATACCCGGCGCGTATCATATTTGAACGATTATCTCGAGCAGGTGCTAAAAGCCAAAAACGAGGGGTTGAACGTACATGGTTATTTTGTATGGACGCTTACGGATAATTTTGAATGGGCAGAAGGCTATCATCCGCGTTTTGGTTTGGTACACGTCGATTTTGATACCTTAAAACGCACAATAAAAGGGTCGGGATATTGGTATAGTAATTTATTGAAAGGATAGCGCCTTTTTCGAGGATAGCGTTTGGTTTATATACTTTTTGTCTCTCTATTCAACGAAACGTAGAATGTTGTGCCGTCAGCTCCGCTGTTGAACCAAATACTGCCGTGGTGCTTATCGATAATCTGTTTGCAGATAGATAAACCAAGTCCAAATGATTTTTCGCCCATAGTGCCTGGCCTTTTGGCTTCAGTAAACATATTGAATATCTTATCACGCAGATTATCGGGAATGCCTATACCATTGTCGGCAACTGCGATGCAGATAGTTTTATCGTAGCGTGCGGCGCTTACTTTTATCACCGAGCCAACCGGACTAAATTTAATGGCGTTAATAATCAGGTTGCTTACTACCCGCCAAATCTTTTCCCGGCTTATCATCAACATTTCCGGCGAATCCAGCGTTTCCAGTTCTATTTGCTGATTTTTTTCGGCCGCTTTAAAACGAAGTAATTCTACGCTATTGTTAAGCAACACATTAATATCAACTGACTGCATTTTCAACTCTGTAAGCGAGTTATCTGTAGCTTCGAATATCTCATTTATCAGCTCCAGGGAGTTGGAGGCAGTGTCTTTAATAATATTAATGTAGTCCTGCTGTTCTTCAGTGTAGCCATCGTCTGAGGCCATTACGTTGGTTAATGACGATATGCCGCCCAGTGGGTTACGCAGATCGTGCGCAACGGCGTGTAAAATGCGGTCTTTTTCCTGGCTGCCTTCATTTAATCTGTCAAGCGCATTCTGCAAGTCGGCCTTTTGCTTTGTTACCTGTGCGTTTAAACCACTTACAGTAATAAGCTCTTTTTTAGATCTTTTCCAGTTACGATAAATCAACAGGATAATAATAATAGCCATTACCGCGAGCAAAATAGCCACGGTTAAATATATGCGCTGTAGCTTATTATTGTAGGTGAGAGTTTCTATCTCACGTTCCTTTTCGTAATTATTAAGCTGTTCGCCAATGTTCGTTTCTTTTAACTGGCTTACATTTTCGATCAGAGAATCTCTGAGCTCGTTATAACGCCTGTTGTAATTTAGCGCCAAGGCAAGTTGGTTTTTACGGGCGTAATATTCACCCATTAGCTTAAACCAGTCGCTTTCTGCCTTTTTGTTTGAAGTGTGTTTTAACTGTGATTGAACGCTATCTAACACAGGTAACAAAAGATCATCGCGCTTTTGGTCCGCATAAATCTTTGCCAGTTTTATTTCCGATAATTCGGCGTCAAAATTATCATTGAGCGGTAAGCTGGTTATAGCAATACTCTTCTTTAAAAGATCTACCGCTTGCGGATATTGACGCTGTTTGATATAAATGTCAGCCTCGTTGCCATAAACTACTGCTTTAGCAACGTCCATTAAACCCGGTTTAATTTTCTTATAGTTTGAGCCTTTTTGGTTTACATAACTAATAGCCTTTTCAAAATAGGCGATCGCACTATCAGGTTTATTAAGATGCCGATAGGCAAGGCCTATGTTGTCGAGTATTTCCTGGTTGCGGTAAAAGATCACAAACTGGCTATCCAGCGGCAGTGATTTTTTATAGCTTTCTTTAAAGTAAGTAATGGCTAGGTTATAATGCGATTGCTGATAGGTGATCATGCCTATGCGATAGGCATAGGCTGTAAGCGTTAATTTGTCGAGGTGATTTTTGCCGATCTGGTACCCAATGAAATAAGATGGATAAGCATTATCATAATCATGAAGGTTAAAATAGGCGTCGGCTTTGGCAAAGCTGGCTTCTGAATAAAGTGAAGGATTACGTTGTTGACCACCATTCTCATTAATCATATTCAGCATACTGTCGGCATATAGCAGCGCCTCCTTGTCATTATGCCTTATGCGGATCGCCAATACATAATGAAATCCTATTCGTCTGAATTTATCGTTAACCGTTGTGTTTTTAAGGCGTTTAAACGCCTGATCGATGTATTTAACACCTTCTTCGGGATGTTTGTCGCTAATTAGATTGGCTGTATCGAGTATCTTTAAAAAACCTGCGGAATAAACGCGTTCATCATCTTGCCGGTGGCAGGCGTTAAATACCAATAACATACACAGCGCAACTAACAGCTTTTGGCCGTAGCGTAGAACGTGTTTATTATATAATTTGGGGCGAAGCAATGGTATTAATTAGACGGTCGACAAAAATAATATTCAGTATTTTAAGGTAGTAATTTTTAGTCTATAATGGGTTAAAACACTGTTTTTTTATTTGAAAGCGTCTAAACCAGTAATATCCATGCCTGTTATCAGTAAATGAATGTCGTGTGTTCCCTCATAGGTAATTACCGATTCAAGGTTCATCATGTGCCGCATAATCGAGTATTCTCCAGTGATGCCCATTCCGCCCAAAATTTGCCTTGCTTCACGGGCAATATGAAGGGCCATGTCTACATTATTGCGTTTGGCCATTGATATTTGAGCCGCTGTGGCGCGGTTCTCGCTTTTTAGTGTCCCCAATCGCCAAGCCAATAATTGCGCTTTGGTAATCTCAGTAACCATTTCGGCTAGTTTTTTTTGTTGTAATTGGAAGCCGGCTATCGGTTTGCCAAATTGCACACGTTCTTTAGCATAGCGCAAGGCGGTATCGTAACAATCCATCGCAGCACCAATAGCTCCCCATGATATACCATATCTGGCTTGATTTAAACAACCCAGCGGACCTTTTAATCCGGCTACATTAGGCAACAGGTTTTCTTTAGGTACTTTTACGTTATCAAAAACTAGTTCGCCTGTGGCGGAAGCGCGCAGTGACCATTTATTATGGGTTTCTGGTGTGCTGAAGCCTTCCATGCCGCGCTCAACGATAATCCCGCGAACCTTACCAGTTTCGTCCTTAGCCCATACAACGGCAATATCGGCAAAGGGGGCATTAGAGATCCACATTTTGGCGCCGTTTAATATGTAATGATCTCCGGCATCTTTAATGTTTGTAATCATACCACCCGGGTTCGAGCCGTGGTCGGGTTCGGTTAAGCCAAAACAACCCATCAACTCGCCCGAAGCCAGTTTGGGCAGGTATTTATGTTTTTGCTCTTCCGATCCATAAGCGTATATCGGGTACATTACCAATGAGCCTTGAACAGATGCTGTAGATCGGATACCAGAATCGCCACGCTCCAATTCCTGCATAATAATGCCGTAGGCGGTATAGTCGAGGCCGGCGCCGCCGTATTCAACAGGCACAGTCGGGCCAAAGGCACCTATATCTGCCAGGCCTTTTATTAATTGTTTAGGAAACTCGGCCTTTTGCGCCTGATTTTCTATAATCGGGCTTACTTCTTTCTTTACCCAATCACGTACAGATTGGCGTATTAATTTATGTTCGTCACTTAAAAGTTCATCAACCAGGTAATAGTCCGGCGATTCAAACAAGTCGGTTCTTGGCATAATTTCGGTATTGTCAGTTAAGCAAATCTAATCAAAGCTTACATTCGTTGGTTATATTATGCGGTTTAATTTACTTTTGATTTATGATAGAAGTTGCATTACATGGCGCTGAATTTTTTGCCCGACATGGCTATTACCCGCAAGAACAACAATTGGGCAATCGCTTTTTATTGGATATCGAAGTAGGTTTTAATCCAGCCAACAGCTTTGGTGATGATAAATTGTCTAATACGCTTAATTACGAGCAATTGTATCAAATTGCCGACGAAGAGATGAAAGTTACCCGCCAATTGCTCGAAACCGTAGTACAAACTATTATAGATCGCATTAAAACCGAATTTTCCTTTGCTGAAATTATAAGGGTAAAATTAAAAAAGCTTAGTCCCCCTTTAAAAGGTAAGGTTGAAGCTTCTTCTGTTACTATTACTTATAAAAAATAACGATGGACTATAAGCCTGTTAGCCCCGAACTATTGCAGCAATTTAGGTTAATTGTCGGCGAAGCTTATATACTAACCGACACTGACGATCTGGAACCATACAGTCATGATGAAACCGAAGATTTGCAATATTATCCGCAGATAGTTGCCCGCCCGCAAAGCGCAGATGAGGTTTCTGCTTTGCTGAAACTATGCAACGAAAATTATATCCCGGTAACACCCCGTGGTGCGGGCACAGGCTTAAGTGGTGGCGCATTGCCCGTTAAACGAGGGTTGGTGATTGCCATGGAGCGTTTTAATAAAATCGTTAAAATAGACGAAGAAAACCTTCAGGCCACGGTCGAACCAGGTGTTATTACCGAAGTTTTTATGGATGCTGTTGCCGAAAAAGGCCTGCTTTACCCGGTAGATCCAGCCAGTAAGGGTAGCTGTTTCATCGGGGGCAACGTGTCGCATGGTTCGGGCGGGCCAAGGGTAGTTAAATACGGCACTATCCGCGAATATGTGCTGAATTTGCAAGTGGTTTTGCCTAGTGGTGACATCATCTGGACTGGCGCCAATACGCTTAAATATGCATCTGGCTATAATTTAACCCAGTTAATGATTGGCTCGGAAGGGACGCTCGGCATTGTTACTGCCATTGTGGTAAAACTCATTCCTCAGCCTAAATATAATGCGTTAATGTTAGCTTCATTTACTACAAACGAGGCTGCTTGTGGTGCGGTATCGGCTATATTCAGGGCAGGGGTAATTCCGTCTACACTGGAGTTTATGGAGCGAAAGGGGATAGAGTGGGTAATTAAATTCGACGGTTTAGTCTTTGATTTGAAAGATGGTATCGAAGCATTTTTGCTCATTGAAGTTGATGGCAACAACCAGGATGTAATACTCGAAAACTGCGAGCAGGTTAATACAGTGCTCGAAAACTTTGATTGCAAGGAGGTTTTGTTTGCCGATACAACCGCTCAAAAAGAAGAACTTTGGCGTATCAGGCGCACCATGCCGGTTTCGGTAAAATCAAACTCGGTTTATAAGGAAGAAGATACCGTAGTGCCCCGTGCTGCGTTGCCGGTGCTAATTAAAGGTATTAAAGAAATTGGCGCTAAGTACGGCTTCGAATCTGTTTGTTATGGTCATGCTGGTGATGGTAATCTGCATGTTAACATCATCAAAGGGAATATGAGCGATATCGACTGGAATACTAAATTGAAAGACGGCATCCGCGAAATCTTCAAATTAACAGTTGATCTTGGTGGCACGCTTTCGGGCGAACACGGTATAGGCTTGGTGCAAAAGGATTACATGAATATTAAGTATACTGATGTGCATTTTGCGCTATGGCGGGGGATTAAACAGGTATTCGATCCGAACGGTATATTGAACCCAGGCAAAATTTTTGCCCCTAGCCCACTGAAGGGGGGAATAGAAGTTTGATTTTATGTCTCGACCTACCTCGGTAAAATTTGGGAAGCCCTGATTCTCGCCTTTCTAACTCCCCCTTTAGGGGGCTGGGGGGTTAATGTGTATTCGTAATCAACCCCGGCTCATCGTATTTGATCATACTGTCGCGTTGCTTAGGCGGAATTGGTACCGACTTATTGCTCTCGTAATCGTAACTAATGCATACCGATTTGCCTACCGTGCAAATTTCTTCGCCATCAGGCGTTTCGCGGGTTAGTAAATAAACCATATCAAAGCTGCTGTTGCCAATGCGCGATGTGCGCACGTAACAATAAATTGTATCATTTATTGAGATAGGTTTCAGGTAATTGATCTCCGAGCGCCCCAGGATAACGCCCGTTTTAGAGAAATTCCAATCGGTAACTTCCTTCCAATAACATAAACGGGCTATTTCAAAATAGGTTAAATATATCGTGTTGCTTACGTTTCCGTAGGCATCTATATCCGAAAAGCGGATCGGGATAGGTGTCTTAAAGTTATAATCAGTAATTCTTTCAGCCATGTGGTGTCAAATTGTCTGTTGTTGTTATTTTATACCGACAAAAAGTCATTTTTAGATTAAAAAATGCCGTTGGTATAAGAGTTGACTTATAGTGAACGAATATAATAAAAGAAAATTCTGGAGGAACATAAAATGACATTAGTAAAATTTAACAACGGACACAGAAACGCAGTTAATCCATTTTTTAGCGACGTTTTTCAATCATTATTAAACGATACCCAAGTAAGCGACAGATTTGTAACTAAAACTCCTGCCGTAAATATAGCCGAAACCGAAAATCAGTTCGAAATTGAATTGGCTGCTCCCGGTTTAAGCAAAGAAGACTTCAAAATTAGCATTGACAAAAACGTTTTAAGCGTTTCTGCAGAAAAGAAAACCGAAAACGTAGAAGAAGGTAAGAAATACAGCAAAAAAGAATATGCTTACAACTCATTTGTAAGATCATTCACTTTGCCAGAAAGCGCTGATCAGTCTAAAATTGAAGCCGAATATATTAACGGTATCCTTACGCTGAAAGTATCTAAAAAAGAAGAAGCTAAAGTTCAATCAAGAGAAATAGCTGTAAAATAATTAAAGTTTGTTTTCATAACAGTGTTGGTTTAGTTTAAAGGCGGCTCCTCAAAAGGGAGCCGCCTTTGTTTTAAGCCTAAACTGTTAACTGCGCATATTAATATACTGCAACGGCTGGCCAAAATCTTCGGTGCGGCAAAGGCTGATCACGGCCTGCAGATCGTCTATCTTTTTGGCGGTTACCCTAACCTGGTCGTCCATAATAGATGCCTGTACCTTTAATCCACTGTCTTTAATTTTTTTAACCACTTTTTTGGCGGCTTCTTTATCCAGGCCTTCTTTAATTTTAATTCCTTTACGAATCATGTTGCCAGATGCTGCCTGCTCTTCGCCAAAGTCGAGCGCTTTCGGATCGAGGCCTTGTTTCATCATGCGGCTGATGATGGAGTCTTCTATGGCTTTAAGGCGCATATCGTTCTCAGTTACAATAGTTAGTTCGTTGGTTTTTTTGTCCAACTCTACAGTGCTTTTCGAATCGTTAAAATCGTAACGGTTCAAAATCTCCTTTTTTGCGTTGTTTATGGCGTTGTCGAGCGTTTGCCCGTCAATTTTAGATACGATGTCAAATGATGGCATAATAGGTGATGGTTTTACTTTAAAATTAGGTAATAGTAACGTAATAATAGCCCACAAATCTATTTGTTTTAACGTTTATTTAAAACTTACTTATTTATATTAAGTTAATATTATCTTAACAAATAAATGAGCAGTTTTGCATACAGCGCCTAATTGCCGAAGCAAATAAAATGTCTCTTGATAAACGAATACCTTTAGTAAACAGAGAAATAAGCTGGTTATATTTTAATGACAGAGTATTGCAGGAGGCTGCTGACCCAACTGTACCGCTGATAGATCGTATAAAATTTCTGGCCATTTTTTCTTCAAATCTCGATGAGTTTTACCGGGTAAGGGTTGCCACGTTAACGCGCCTGGCCAACCTGAACGAAAAGGCTAAAAATCTTCTAGGGTATAATCCTAAAAAGGTTTTGTCGCAAATAAAAACTATAGTTATTAAGCAGGAGCGTAAGTTTAACAACCTCTACGAGAATATCATTGTTAAAGAACTTGCGGCCGAAAAGATCTTTATCCTGAACGAAAAGCAGATTAACGTAACACGTGGTGCATTTGTAAAGGATTATTTCCGCAACAAATTACTGCCTACGCTGGTGCCGATAATGCTCGACGAAGATTCGCCGATACCAGAACTGCGCGACAGAGCGATTTATTTCTTCGTAAAGCTTACTACTAAAAAGAAAACCCGTTACGCGCTTATAGAGTTTCCGGATAATTTGCCGCGCTTTTTGGTGCTGCCGCAAACCAATGATTTGAATTTTATTATCCTGCTGGACGACATTATCAGGTACAGCCTGGAAGATATCTTCTTTATTTTTGAGTACGACAGTATCGAAGCATATTCTATACAGCTTACCCGCGATGCAGAGTTGGACCTGGATAAAGAAGTAAGCGAGAAATTTATCGACGCCCTTGCTAAAAGCCTGCATAAGCGTAGTAAAGGTAAACCCATGCGTTTACTCTATGATGCCGAAATGCCGGTGGATATGGTAAACAACCTTACTTTTAAACTTAACCTGCACAGCGAAAACCTGATACCAGGTAACCGCTACCATAACTTTAAAGACTTTATTAAATTCCCCAACACCAGCAGGCCTGAGTTGGAGTATCCGCGCTATAAACCCGTGCCGGTTAAAGACCTTTCTTTCGCCAAAAGTTTAATTAATCAAATTATGGTGAAAGACTACCTGGTGAGTACACCATATCAGTCTTTTGATTATACCATCCATTTTTTGCGTGAAGCTGCTATCGACCCGAAGGTTAAAGAAATCAATATCAGTTTGTATCGCGTGGCCGAAAATTCGAGTGTGATCCACGCGCTGATCAACGCTGCCAAGAATGGTAAAAAGGTAAACTGCCTGATAGAGTTGCGTGCACGTTTCGACGAGCAGAACAATATTTTCTGGAGTAACCGTCTGGAAGAAGAGGGGGTGAAGGTAATTTACGGCATCCCGAATTATAAGGTACATGCCAAAACTTGTTTAGTTACCCGACTAGAAAAAGGTAAGCCTGTATATTATGCATGTTTCTCCACTGGTAACTTTAACGAGAAAACGGCTAATATTTATGCAGATCACACATTGTTTACCTGTAACACCAAACTTACCGACGATCTGGTAGAGGTATTTAAAGATTTACAGAAGGGCAGCTTACCGAAAGGTTTAAAGAATCTTATTGTGTCTCCGGTTGATTCGCGCCCGGCTATTTATAAAATGATAGACCAGGAGATGAAGAACGCTAAGGGGGGTAAGCAAGCATATATGATATTGAAGATGAATAGCCTCTCTGACGAGCAATTGATTAACAAGCTATACCAGGCAAGCAACGCCGGGGTGAAAATTAATCTTATTGTACGGGGAATGTGCTGCCTGATACCGCATGTAAAAGGTTTCAGTGAGAATATCAGAGTTATAAGTATTGTAGATAAATACCTTGAACATGCCCGTGTACTGATATTCGGTAACGGCGGCAAAGAGAAAATATACCTCACTTCTGCCGATTTAATGACTCGTAATATTGATAACAGGGTAGAGGTGGGCTTCCCTATATACGATGAAGAATTAAAAAAGGAAGTTCGGGATATGATCGACATCCAATTGCGCGACAATACGAAGGCTAGGGATCTTAACGGCATAGGTACTAATAAATATCACCGTACAAAATCTGCTTCGCTCCACAGAGCACAAATAGAAATATATAATTATCTGAAAGCTAAAAACACATAAAATTGAGATACGCCGCTATAGACATCGGATCAAATGCAGTAAGATTGCTTATTGCTGATATAACTAAGCATAGCTCTACTGCTTCATTCAAAAAAAATACGCTGATTAGGGTGCCATTGCGCCTTGGCGACGATGCGTTTCTAAATCAGCATATTTCGCTCAAAAAAGCCGACGAACTGGTTAAAACCATGAGTGCTTTTAAAAACCTGATAGACGTTTATAAAGTGGACGATTATATGGCCTGTGCTACTTCGGCCATGCGCGAGGCTGCCAACGGGCAAGATATCGTAAAGCGTATTAAAGACGAAGCAGGCATTGATCTGGAAATTGTGCATGGCGAGCGCGAAGCAAATATTATTTATGCCAGCCATATTGAGCAAAATATAGATAATACTAAAAATTACCTGTACATAGACGTGGGCGGAGGTAGTACCGAACTGTCGTTATTTACGTCGGGTAGGTTTGTGGCCTCACAATCATTTAATATAGGTACCATCCGTATGCTGGACAACCAGGATAAAGATGAGACCTGGAATGAGATGAAAGCCTTTATCTTAGAGCATACCCGTAAACTAAAAGGTGTATCTGGCATTGGCACCGGTGGTAATATTAATAAACTTTACAAGTTATCCGACGAGAAAGACGGTTCGCCATTGAGTATAAGTAAGTTAAAAACGTTGTATAACCACCTTAATTCGTACTCGCTTAAAGACCGTATTAATATTCTAGGGCTTAACCCAGATAGGGCCGACGTGATTATCCCGGCCTCTGAAATATACCTTACTGTGATGAAATGGGCAGATATAAAGAATATTTACGTGCCAAGCGTAGGCATGGTAGATGGCATTATCCAAACCCTGATAGAGAAGAACGGTTAACAAAAACTGCACGTTAAAATTATTTAAAATAATTGTTTATAAATTAAATTTTAGTTTCTATATTTGTATTGCCCTCTCAAGGGCATGTTTTTCATAGGTAGATGTAGGGTCGAGTACGAGTTATTCGACCCTTTTTTATTTAGATATTTCCGTAACATTGTCCCTGTAAATTCTGTTTATCTGCCAATAGTACGCATGAAAAAGATTGTAGTTGCTGTAACGGGGGCCAGTGGGTCTGTATATGCTAAAGTATTGTTTGATCAGTTATTGAAACTGCAAAGCCAAATTACTAAGGTGGCGGTGGTAATGTCAGACAATGCCAAAGAGGTTTGGAAATACGAACTACAAAACGAAGATTATCAGAATTACCCTTTCGATTTTTACCAAAAGAATGATTTCTTTGCGCCATTTGCTTCAGGCTCTGCCAGGTTTGATACCATGGTTGTGGTGCCATGCTCAATGGGTACCTTAGGCCGTATAGCAGCTGGTACATCAGACGATCTGATCTGCCGCGCCGCAGATGTGATACTAAAAGAACGTCGCAGGTTGATACTGGTAGCGCGCGACACGCCGCTTAACCTCATTCATATTCGCAATATGCAAACCGTAACCGAAGCGGGGGGGATTATTTGCCCGGCTGTACCATCATTTTACAGTTTACCTAAAACCATTGAAGATGTGGCACTAACGGTAGTAAACCGAGTAGTTGACCTGATAGGATTGGAAAATGAAAGTTATCGCTGGAGCGAAGAGGAATAAACAAGAAAGCCACCGATAAAATCGGTGGCTTTCTTGTTTATATGGAGGAATACAAGTCTACTATTTACTCGCGCTCTCTACAGGTTTGGCATTCTTTACATAGGTATCTAACCATGTATTTATTTCCCAAAGCTTGTGTAACAGGTTTTCACGGCCACGATAACCGTGAGCCTCGTAGGGCAGGTAAACAAACCGTACTGTGCCTCCAAGGCCTTTAATGGCAGCAAACAGGCGCTCGCTGTTGATAGGGAAGGTGCCCGGATTGTCATCCGCATCACCGTGAATCAGCAGTATTGGGGTTTTAATTTTGTCGGCAAAGCTAAACGGACTCATATCGTAATACAGTTTCGGATCATCCCAATACGTACGGTCTTCGTTTTGGAAACCGAATGGCGTAAGGGTACGGTTATAGGCACCACTTTCGGCAATGCCTGCTTTAAATAAACTGGTATGTGCCACTAAGTTAGCCGTCATGAACGAGCCATAGCTATGGCCGCCAACTGCGATGCGGTTTTTGTCGCCCACACCCATTTCAGATAGTTTGTTGATAGCCGCTTCGGCGTTTAGCTGTAACTGCTCAACGAAGGTATCGTTAGGTTTTTTGCCTTCTTTAGCTACAATAGGCATTTCGGCATTATCCAAAATAGCATAGCCGTTGGTTACAAAAAATACCGGACTACCGCCGCCAATCACCGTAAATTTATATTGTGAACCACGCACCTGTGCCGCATCTGATGCGGAGTTAAACTCGCGGGGATAAGCCCATATTAATACTGGCAGTGGGCCGTCTTTGTCTTTGTTGTAGCCCTTTGGTAGATATAGATCTCCGGTCAGGTCTACACCGTCGGCCCGTTTGTAGTGGATTTTCTCCTTCGTAACACCTACTAATTGCGGGTAAGGATTAGCAAAAGCGGTGATCGGCCTATCAGCTATGCGAAGTACCAGATTTTTGATATAGTAGTTCGGTACATCCTTTTGCGACTCGCGGCGGGTAAGCAGAACCAATTTGTCGGGGTCAATTACATCAACAACGGTTTCAAAAGTACCCTCGCCGCAACGCCATAAGATCTCATTTTTACCCGTAGCAATATCAAAACGAGCCAGGAAAGGCAGGTCGCCTTTGTCGGATGCTCCCGTTGTATTGTTCATCAGTAATTTGGTGCCATTGTCGGTAGTCAATATTACCTCGCGGCCAAACTTATTTTTGGTAGTTACAGGGCTACCCGGATCGCCATAGGCATCGCTGGTGTTGCGTTCGTAAAGTTTTTCCAGTTTATGCTCGGTAGTGTTGAAGCGGTCTACACGATCTAATTGTTTAGAGCGAAGCCCCTCACGAACCAAGGCAATCTGCTCATTGCCCCATTGTGTGCTGCGGTAACGGTATTGAGTTTTAAATAACTCAACAGGCTGGCCGGTAAACGGTGCATTAAGTGCATAAACAGCATCATGAAAGTCAACCTTTTTACGGATACGGCCGCTATCTAAGGGGTGTGCCCATGTAATAGTTGCCGGTTCGTCATCGCGCCAGTCAAATGCACGGTCGATGTTTTGAGTGTTATCATAACCAGATGGAGTGGCCTCACTCGAAGGTAATTCAGCCAAAACTTTAACTGTTTTGCCACTCAGATCCGTAATTTTTACGGTTGAAGGAAATCCTTGAGCTGTTACCAGGTAAGAGAAAGGTTTTTTAATGGTACGCACCATCATGTATTTCTTATCAGGCGATAAAGTTATGCCGCTGTTAATACTTGGTTTACCAATTGCGGTTTCAACACCACCTTTGTTGGCTACCAATTGCGAAGTACCGAAAAATTCGAATAACTGCTCGTCATACGGTGTTTTGATCAAATCTTCATACGTAGCACTTGGAGCAACCTTACCTAAATTTTGCTGAACAGTTGGGCCTGTAGGTACCGCTGGCTTGGCCGGGGCCGCCGCCGCCGGTTTGGTTGCTACACGGTATAATAGTGTGCTGTTATCAACCCAGGTAGCCGCGCCGCCAAAGCCAGTTAAAACAGTGTTTAACGCTCGTTTATTAGTTTTAACTGCTTTTTGAGTAGCCACGTCTATTACGTACAGATCTACTGTTTTGGCACCGGTTTGGGTAAAAGCTATCTTCTTTTCGTCGGGGCTCCAGCTGATATTGCCAGCAAATAGTGGGGTAGGGAGGCCGGTAATAGAGTAAGTTTTACCGGTCTTAATATTTTTAAGGGTAAAGTTGTTGATGTAATTACCGCGACTTAATGAATAGTTAGCCGGGTTAATGCGTAAGCCTGCAATGCGCAGCTCGGGGCGTGCCAGTTCTTCCACAGAAGGATAAGGGTTGCGCTCGCTCAGTAGCATCCACTCGGCCTTAGAGTCGATGCTAACTGCCGGAGTAGGCTTGGCCAATAGCAGGTCGGCCATGTCTTTAGGCGGCAGTTTGTAACTTACTGCATCCTGAGCGTTGGCATAAACTGCCGGCAACAGAAGCAAAAAGTAAAGGGTAAATTTTTTCATGATGTATAGTTATAGTTTACAGCATGAAATTAAAAAATATTATACGGCGGTGTGATGATACACGATGTAATATTTTGATTATAAAGCAGTAAGAGACTGATATTTAACAAGATTCTTTACCCAGTACCTTACGTTCTACTCGGGTATCGGGCACAAACCATATCATAGCTACAATTACATATAAGCCCATGCTGATGAGCGGGTTGTAAAAGGCAGAGGCAATGCCCGCAACGTAGATCAATACAGAAAGCCAGCTTTTCCAATCGCGGCCCAGCGCATCGGCCAATGCCGAATCTTTGCCCGAGCGTTTGATCAGCAAGCGTGCAAGCAGACCGTAAGATGCACCATTCATGGCTAAAACAATACCATAAAAGATAACCGGCCATTGGGCAAAGTGATTCTCGCCGGTCCATGCAGTAACAAAGGGTACAAGCGAAAGCCAGAATAACAAATGGAGATTTGCCCAAAGCACGCGCCCATCAATACGATCAACCATATAGATCATATGGTGGTGATTGTTCCAGTAAATGCCCACGTAAATAAAACTTAACACGTAACAAAATAGGGTAGGGAGCAGCGGTTGTAGCGCATGCAGATCGGCACTATGTGGTACTTTAAGTTCGAGTACCATGATAGTAATAATAATGGCGATAACACCATCGCTGAATGCTTCTAAACGTCCCTTTTTCATACGGCTACTATGTTTAGCCGTAAAATAGCAAGTATTAGGCTAAAACAGAAATAGGAAAACAGTTAGATCAACTAACGCCCGTCAACGCAGCATGAAGCTTATCAATTTCGATAGGCTTGCGTAAAAAACCGTTAAAATAATTCACATACTCCGACTGGTGCTCGGCCGTAATGTCGGCTGTGAGTGCGAAAATCGGGGTTTTGATATTAGGGTTTTCGTTATTTCGGATATGTGCGGTAGCATCGAAGCCATTCATTTCGGGCATATGGATATCCATTAAAATAAAATCGTAAGCCTTTAAGCCCGACATAGCAACCGCTTCGAGCCCGTTTTTGGCATGCTCGGCAGTGATGCCCCATTTTGATAACAGTTTACGGGCCACCAGTGCATTGATCATATTGTCTTCGGCCAGCAGTATGTTACAATCCTTTATATCAGCCAAATTCTTTACAGATGGTACTGCCTGCGGTGCGCTTCTGCGAAGCTTTAAATTAAATTGGAATACAGAGCCCTTACCTAATTCACTGCTTACCTTAATCTCGCTTTGGTGCAGCTCTATTAGCTTTTTAACAATAGCTAAACCCAAACCCGAACCACCTTGCTTGCGCGTGGTGATAGATTTAGGTTGAGAAAAGCTCTGAAACATTTTATCAAAATACGTGGCCGGTATCCCTTGTCCGGTGTCCCTGATTGTAAACTCAAGGATGTCATCATCGTCTTCAGATGCAAGTTTATTTACTTCCAGTTGTACCGAACCTTCGTCCGTGTATTTGATGGCGTTACTGATCAGGTTTCCTAATATCTGGCTGATTTTAGTTTCATCCAACTCATAATACTGATTAATATCAGAATTTAACTTTACCGTAACACCAAGGCCTTTTTCTTCGGCCATTTTATCGTAGATGCGTGTAATTTGGTTGATAAGCACCTTGATATCACACGGCCTGTTTTCCAGTTCAACCTTGTCGGCATCAAGTTTGGTAAAGTCCAGAATATCGTTGATGATTAGCAGGAGGTTGTTGGATGCAAATTTAAGTGAATCGAACAGATCTTTTTCCGAAGGTTCCGAGCGCTCACTCAATAAAGATGTAATGGTGATCACCGCGTTTAACGGCGTGCGTATCTCGTGGCTCATGGTCGACAGAAACTCCTGCTTCATTTTAGCTGTTTGCTCTGCAAGTTCTTTCTTCTCCAAAATTTCGGCTTTCTCATTTTGTATCCTCGTTTCATTTTTGAGGGCCTCCATTTTGGTTATCAACTCATAATTTTCTATTACCTGCAGGGTTTGGGTATTGATAACCGCCTCTTTATATTGCAGGTAAAGTTCCAAGCACTCTAAAGATTTTTGGGTATTGTTTTCTTTCCTGTAGATAATATACAGCTGGTAGCTCGATTTAAATTTAGTGCTGATGATGTTATACTTGTTGGTATGCTCTAAAGCTGTGTTCAGTATTTTCTTGGCATCAGCAAATCTTTCCATTCTGGTGTACAGCACACCCATTTTGTACAAGGTCATTGCAATGCCCAGCTGATCATTCTCGCGGGTATGTATCACCAGGGCTTCCTTAAAATCACGTTCTGCTTTTTGATATTCACCGGTTTGGGTGTACACTTTGCCACGACCGTATAACGAAAAAGCCAACCCCCGTATATCGCCCGATTCGCTCTTAAGCTCGATCGCATTCTCTATCAATTCGAGGGCTTTTTGTACCTTTCCCTGTTTTAAATAAATACCCGATAGGGGGTTGTAAGCATTGGATACCAGGTTGTTATCCATTACATTTTCGCCTGCCTCTATCGAACTTTCATAGGCACGAACAGCATTCTTAATGTCGCCGATATATTCATAGATAGTGCCTAATGATTTTTGAGTACGTGCTTGGTTATGATAATCGTGATACTTGCGGTAGATAGTCAGGCAATCCATTAGGTAAACCAGGCCCAGGTGATAGTTGTCTGTTTTGTAGTAAACGCCCGCAATATTGTATTTAGCATCGGCAATGCCATGCTCGTTACCAAGCTGCTCAAAACGCTTTATCGCTTCCTGCGCCATGTCTATCGATAGCTTGTATTCACCCATGATCATATAAAACAGCGAAAGTTGATTGAGGCTATTGCCGGTTAGCAGCTGATCGTTTATTTCGCGGCTTTGCTTTAAAGCTTTGCTGGCAAGCTGTGTGCTTTTTTTAAGATCGTAAATGCGGGTTTTGTAAGCTTCTTCCAGCAGGGAATTAATCTGTTTTACAGGGTTCTCGGGGGTGTTATCCATGGCTATTAACAGCTGCCAGGCAGCTGGTTGGGTGGTTAGAGGTTATTAGCAGCAATTTAATATAGTTTTCCTTAATTAAAAAGAAAGACTTGTGTTAACTCCTGTTTTGTTTACGTTTAATATCGTCCAAAATCATATCTGCATGGATACGCGAGTTTTCTATAAACCACAAATGAGTATCCATGCCACCGCAAACTACACCGGCAAGATAAAGGCCATTCAGATTGGTCTCCATGGTTTCTTTATTGTAATGAGGAAGAAACTTGCCATCGTCAGACAGATCGATTCCAATGTTTTTCAGGAAATCAAAGTTGGGCTTATAACCTGTCATGGCCATCACAAAATCATTAGGAATAGTTATCAAGCCTTCAGGCGTCTCAATATCAGCTTCCGTTTCTCTAATCGCCTTTAAATTGGAATTAAAGTGAGCCTTAATGCTTCCCTCTTTAATGCGGTTGATGATATCTGGCCGTACCCAATATTTAACCCGTTCGCTGATTTCGCTTCCACGTACAACCAAAGTAACCTCCGCACCCTTGCGCCAGGTTTCCAATGCTACGTCAATGGCCGAATTGCTCGATCCCACCACAATTACCTTTTGCAACGTGTAAAAGGCAGGATCCTGATAGTAATGTTTTACTTTGGGCAGGTCTTCGCCTGGGATATCGAGATTTACAGCAATATCGTAAAAGCCGGTCGATACAATAACGTATTTGGCCTCGTAAGTTGCTTTGGTGGTGCTTATCTCATAATGGTCGCCTGTTTTTTTTACCCCGGTTACTTCTTCAAATAAGTTAAGCGGGAGGTTGTTCGACAATGCTACCCTGCGATAATATTCTAATGCATCGGCGCGATTGGGTTTGGTGTGGGTAGTTACAAAGGGAACTCCGCCAATTTCGAGTTTCTCTGAGGTAGAGAAAAACGTCATGGTAGAAGGGTAATTATATAACGAATTGATCAGTGTGCCTTTTTCTACAATCAGGAAGTTAAAACCGGCTTTCTGAGCTGCCAAACCGCAAGCCAAACCAATAGGGCCGCCGCCTATAATTAAAATATCAAGCATATTTCAAATGTAGCAATTATGCTAATACATCATTAAAATTGCCTTTGTCGAATATACTTTTGGCGAAGCCACAAGCTGGTTTTACTTTAAGATGATGTTTGCGGGCGTATTCAACGCCGGCTTCAACCAGGCTCTCGCCAATATGCTGGCCTTGCAGGTTATCGTCTACACCGGTATGGAAAATACTCATTGTATCGGCGTTTTCCATTAGGTAAAACATAGCGGCTACTTTGCGGCCGTCTTTTTCGACGAAGAAGAAGCCTTCATCGCCTTTCTTTTGGTGTTTAATATCCATTTTATGCTGTTACTTATTGGTAAAGCATAAAATGGATATAATGTTTAGTAAATATTATTTACCGGCAGCTTTAGCATGGTCGGCCAAGAAAGTAGCCAAACCGCTATCGGTTAAAGGGTGTTTTAATAATGCAGTAATTGCAGATAGGGGAGCAGTAATTACATCAGAACCCATTTTAGCACAGTTAATGATGTGCATAGGGGTACGTACCGAAGCAGCCAGAATCTGGGTTTCGTAAGCGTAGTTGTCAAAAATTAAACGAATATCTTCAATCAGTTGTAAACCGTCTGTAGAGATATCATCTAAACGACCAACAAAAGGAGATACATAAGTAGCACCTGCTTTGGCAGCCAATAAAGCCTGACCAGCAGAGAATACCAATGTACAGTTGGTTTTGATTCCGTTTTGAGTAAAGTATTTAATGGCTTTTACACCATCTTTTATCATTGGTACTTTAACCACAATGCTTGAGTGAAGTTTTGCCAGGGCTTCGCCTTCGGCAATGATCTCATCATAAGTAGTAGCAATAACTTCAGCGCTAACCGGCAAATCTCCTACAATGTCGCAGATAGCCAAGTAGTGTTTAATAACATTATCCTGCCCGGTAATGCCTTCTTTAGCCATTAATGACGGATTGGTGGTTACACCATCTAAAACTCCAAGATCATGTGCTTCCTGAATCTGTGCCAGGTTTGCGGTATCAATGAAAAACTTCATATGTCTAATTTGTTGATTTGTTAATTATGTTCAGATTTAAAAGCCTAACAAATGGTAATGCGCTAAACTTCTGCGCGAAATTAAGATTTGAAATAGGTATTGAAAGCTTTTTTGTCAATAAATTTTGACCGGATGAAGAGGATCTTAACTGTTAACGGGCATGTTAACCAATTAAAAAGAAAAAAATGGGTAAGCTACTTTTATCGCACCGCTACAACCCTCTACCCTTGCTGCGTTCCCACCCTGGGGGAGTTCAAGAGGAGCTGGTCGTAAAAGACTTACCCGCCACAAAAGTAGAAAAATTATCAAGTTCTGAGAAGGAATTATGCGATTATTGATTGAATGGCTGAAAATGAGGGCGATAAATTTAAGCCGGGGTCAATATATCTGCTATTTTTTGCTCAAATACATAATCGTGATAAATGGCCCATTTCGACTGGCTATTTAAGGTTTCGCGCTCCAATACAGTCAGGCTATTCACCGTAAATCGCTGGCGGAAAGTAATATACTTAAAGTGCGGCCATAGCCTGTAAAAACTGTTTTCGTTAATGGAGCGGGCAATAGTTATATGCGGGGTGATCTGGCTTTTGCTGATACGCAAATGCCGGCCCAGGGTAGTAAACCAGTTATCGCTTTGATAAGTCGCCTCGATAGCTGCATAAATGGTATACGTATTGTTTTTGTGTACAAAGAATTTAAAGTTATTGATTTGCAAACTTACAGCAGGCATACTTTTAAACTTAGGCTGGAGTGTATCTAAAGCGGGCCGCATGATGTAGGCTTTTTTGCGGGTATATTGTGCTATAGAAATATGTGCCGTTGAGCCCATAGAAGGATATTTGCCAACTAAACCGGCGGCGAACTTTTTATAGCCGTTAATTTCTGCACAAACCAGCTCATCGGGCCGGAGCAGCAACATATAGTCCATATAACTCGTCATAACGATGAAATTTGATAAACAAAAATGCTAAAAATATTAGTAATTTTACATTAATTTTTCCACATTTGTAAAGTGGTTCAAAAACGGTATATAGTTCATATCGACCTCGATTCGTTTTTCGTTTCTGTAGAACGGAAGTTTAATCCCTCGCTTATTGGTAAGCCGGTTATTATAGGCGGTTCGGCAGATAGAGGTGTAGTGGCTTCGTGTAGTTACGAAGCCAGGTCGTTTGGGGTACACTCTGCCATGCCAACGCGACAGGCACTAAAACTTTGCCCGCATGCTATATTGGTACGGGGCTCTCACGGCCGCTATGGCGAAGCATCGCGCGAGGTTACACAGATTATTGATGAAACAGTGCCCTTGTATCAGAAAACCTCTGTAGATGAGTTCTATATCGATTTGAGTGGTATGGAACGTTTCCATAACCCCTACAAATTTGCCACCGACTTGCGCCACCGCATTATGCGCGAAACAGAGCTGCCCATTTCCTTCGGAATGGCCTCTACCAAAACGGTTGCTAAGATGGCCACTAATCAGGCAAAACCCAATGGGCAAATCTTTATAGAACACGGCACAGAAATGGAATTTATGGCACCCTTGCCCATCCGTAAAATCCCCATGCTAGGGGCCAAAACCTGCGAGAAGCTTTACAGTTACGGCATTGAAAAAATAGGCGACTTGCAAAAGGTAGAATTGCGTTTCCTAGAAACGGTATTCGGTAGGGCGGGACTATATATATGGAATAAGGCGCGAGGTATAGATACCAGCGAAATTACACCTCATGGCGACCGTAAATCCATATCAACAGAGCATACCTTTGATGCTGATACTGCTGATATGCGCACCCTAGAAACCATATTAGTATCCATGACTGAGGAACTTGCTTTTAAGCTGCGCAAGGAAGGCAAGATTGTAGGCTGTATGGCTGTTAAAATACGCTATAACGATTTTGAAACGCATACGCTGCAAGAGAAGATCAGCCTTACTGCTGCCGAGCATATCCTGATTCCCGGCATTAAAAATCTATTAAAAAAGGCTTGGAGTAAAAATAAAAAGGTGCGGTTAATTGGCGTAAAGCTTAGTCAGCTGACTACCGGCAGCAACCAGATTAACCTATTTGATGATAACGAAGAACAGATTAAGCTATACCAGGCAATGGACACTATTAACTTCAAGTACGGCGACAAAACCGTGTGCCGGGCCTCTGGTATGGAAATAGGAACGAGAAATTTTAATCCGTTTCTGGCAAACGCATAGCCCCTAGCTCTCTAAAGGGGAAACAGAAGTTTACCTATCTTTTCTCTTGATTATCACCTTTTGGCCTTTTTCTCCCCTTTAGGGGGCTATTGCACTATTGCCTTAAGCACCCCGCCCACCAAGCCGTCCAAAGCTTTATTATCTATCCAACGAGCCACGATAATGAGGTCGTGTTCGGTGTCACAGTAGATCATGTTAGTGCCGTTGCCAATGTGTACCCAAACTTTGTCGGAGGCAGAAGGCAGCAGTTTTTTGTCAGTATTTAAGAACCAGTTCATGTAACCGTAGCCAGTATTGGCTGTGGTAGGAGTAAGGGCCTGATCAACCCATTGTTTGCTGATTAATTGACGGCCTTTCCAGTTACCCGAATGTAGGGTAAGCAGTCCGAAACGTGCCATATCGTAAGCATTCATAAACATCCCGCCGCCCCAGTGACCGCCGCCGCTTACGGATTGTACTGGCGAGCCATCCAACACAATCCACGAATTGCGGTAACCATACCAGCGCCAGGTTGTCGAAGCACCAATGGGATCCATAATAGTTTCTTTAAGCACTTCTGGTAAAGGCCTGCGCCATACATTGGTCGCAGCAAGGGCAAGGGCGTTTACGCGCACATCGTTATATTTCCAAAAAGTACCGGGCTCATCGCGTTTGCGTTTTTTATATTCGTCTATATCTCCTTGCGGACGGTCGGCCCAATCTGGCTTGCCCCATAGTGTTCCTTCCCAGTCGCTGGTTTGGCGTAGCATTACTTCCCATGTTAGTTTGCGATTATGGGCCGAAGAAAATGGATAAATAATATCGTTCTGATTGCTTTCGGAACCATTACTGCTGCCCGGATTGTATAGTTCCACAAATGGTACATAACCAGAAACTGTGTCAGCTGTACTACGGATTAAGCCGCGGTCTACCGCCACGCCGATAACCGTAGATAGAAAGCTTTTAGATACACTATTTACAATATCAACCTTGTTTGGGTCGCCCCATTGGGCCACCACGTAGCCTTTATAGATGATCAATCCTGTTGGTGCTGCACGCTCGATAAGCGGGCCTAAAGCTTCGCTCATGGGCTCCTTGCCGAAGCTTTGGTATTGCGATATTACACCATCGCGCGATGATTTGGCTTCGTTGGCCAGCGCAAAACTCACCGCCCTTTGAATAGCGCCTTCATCAAGCCCGGCTTGTGAAGGGGTTTTTTGCTGCCAAACATTGGGCGCCGGAAAATAGTCGTTTAATTTTTGAACTTTTTGTGCAAAGGTAGTTGCCGAGGTTAGGGCGATGCACAGGGTAAAAAGCAGACCTTTATTCATACTGCCAATATAGCGAGGATTTCGGATTTCGGAATTGAGATTTCGAATTTGTTAGTTTTTAACGGATTGGCAGAGGCCGAAACATGGCACGATAATAGTGCTGTTATAGATAATAATTATACATCGATGCGTAACATATCATTACCGAAAATAAATCTGAATAAGGCAAAAGCAGGTCTGAAAGTGAATTTTGAACGTTTATCTAAAGGCGGCTTTGAGAAAATATTTAACCAGATAGATCAATTAGGCATCAAACGAGGGGTTGATCACTTGGGGCTTGATAAGTTTATTAACCAATGCGCCTTACTGGCAGCCGGATCGGGTGTGGTGACGGGTGCGGGTGGTATTTCTACCATGTTGGTTGGTGTTCCGTTGGATATGATCAATTTGATTACTCAGCAATTTAGAGTCACGCTGGCCATTAACTATTACCATCGTGGCGACTACCGGATAACCTTCGACGAGTTTATTAAAATTATCGCCACTTCACTAAAAGTAGATACCGGTATTACGGTAACCAAAACCATTATGGAAGAGGTAGCTGAAAAATTGCTTCTTAACATCGGCACCAAAACCGCCGAACGTTTAGTGCCAGTAGTAGGTGCTATTATTGGAGGCTCTGCAAATTATTTGTTTATTAAACGCATGGGCGAGTCTGTTAAAGAGATGCATTTGAAAGTTGTGGAAATTGAGTGACCTCTCCCAACCCTCTCCGGAGGAGAGGGCTTTATACAGACAATCTAATGGAATCCCTCCCCTTTAGAGAAGCTAGGAGGGGTTTCTTCATTAACAAATCCGTCTGCTTATCGCTCCCTAACATAAAATCGTGGCTGCCAAAAATTTCAAAGCCATGGCGTTCATAAAAACGAATGGCTTTATCATTTGCATCCCAAACGCCAAGCCAGATATAAGTGAGATTTTCTGTTGCGGCTTTATCAATAGCAAATTGTACCAGTTGTTTGCCGATCTGTTGATTCTGGAAACGGCTGTCGACATAAATACGTTCTATTTCTAAAGCCTCGGGGTCTTGAAATTCGGTTTGTGCTTTGTTGTAGTTGAGTTTAAGATAGCCGGCTATCTCATCATTTAAATAAGCGAAATAGAAATACGAATCTGGATTAGCGAGTTCTTCGCTTAACGTTTCAATAGTGAAAGATTTGGATGCATAGGCGGCCATATCATCCGGAGTGTTGAGATGAGCGAAAGCCGTGAAGAACATATCACGGCTCACGTTAAGTAAGATCTGGACATCGGATAGTCCGATTTGTTTAATGTTGATACTCATTCGTAGGATTTTGTCATCCAGAGCGACAGCGAAGGATCTTCTAAACCAAGCAAGTCGCAATGCTAATTGGAGAAAATTCTTCGCTGTCGCTCTGAATGACAACGGGAAAAATAAGATGCTTACTCAAATTGAGTCTCCAAACGCTGTAAGCGCTCAATCATCAGGTTCAATTTTTCTTCTTCGCTTTTAAATATCCGGCGTTTAAGATAGAAGGTACAGAACAAAATCCATACAATGGTTAAGCTATAGGTAGTATACTTTTTAATAGGCGAAGCATGTTCCAGTACCTCAAAGAGATAAAGCGCCAAACCCAAACTAATCAGCATAACAAAAATATAGTAAAACCAACCTGCAAGCGTAGTTCGTTGCTTTTGGTATTCTTTTAACGTGTTCAGATACTCGGTAGGGCTAACCGTTAAATCGCGTTTATGGAGTATACGGTAATGCCTTAGTATCAGAAATAAATATAACAGCATGGTAATAAACATTACGCTTATGCCGGCATAGGTTTCCCAAAGTTTGAAGGTAAAAAAGAACAGCACTACAAATGTGTAAACGGTAAGCGCTATCATGGCTACAATACCCCAATATAGCTTGGCCGTAATGTTGGTTATGCCCTTCTTAACCTGCTTCAGTACCTCATCCACAGAAAGCTGATCGTTGGCTGGCTGTCCCTGCCAAACCGACATCAAATGTTCAAAGTCTTTCATAGTGGTTGTATAAGTCTGTTAATTTTTGTTTTATTCTATAAATTTTCACCCGCAGGTTCCCCTCAGATATACCCGAAATATCTGCAATTTCCGGGTAGGGCATTTCATCCAGCACCATCGTTATTATAATTCTTTCTGTTTCTTCTAATTTCGAAATACACTTATACAGCAAAGCCACCTGCTCGTTTTTCTCCGACAGTTCTTCACGCCGGGTTTCTGCAAGCTGGGGTGTCAGTTCGTCTTTGGCCTGCCGCTTTTCCGAGCGCAGGTAAGTAAGGCAGGTGTTAACCGCAATACGATAGATCCATGTTGATATTTGGGCCTGGTTACGAAACTTATCCAGGTTTTGCCAAACTTTTAAGAAGGTATCCTGTAAAAGGTCGTTGGCGGCATCATCATCGCCCGTGTAACCATAACACAAATGGTATATTTTTTTAGAGTTAGCTTCAAATATTCGCTTGAAGTCAGCTTCTTTATCGGCCACGCGTAATTGTTTAGTTTAAGGTTTAGACCTCAATCTGATCCGGATGTTACATTAAAAATTCTGACTTCCTAATCCAGCTTAGTTTTTTGTCGGCATCCATCACCAGGTCGTTATATTCCTGCTGGTAATCAAACTGTAAATCTTCCTGCAATTTACCAATTGCTGCCTTAATTTTAGTAAACTGGCGTATTAAAATTTGTTGCAACGGCTTATAATTGCCGCGGCGGTCGGCATAATCCAAATAGTCTTTACAAAACTGAAGCAGCAATTCTACCTCGGCTTGTTTAGATCCCGTAAACTTAATATGCTTATTAACAAGGCGCAATATTTTGCGGATGCCTTTGGCCATTTGGTAACTCGGGCCGCTTAGCTGACTAAACATCATTCCCGCTTCGCCTTTTACACTAGCTATAAAAGCATCCTGATCATGCGCTTCGAAAAGCAAATACCCTAAAAGCTCCTTGTTTTCTTTCTTATACTTTACCATCCGCAGGCACAAATCGGCCAGTTGGGTGGTGCTTAAATGCTTTAATTCAGCCTTAATCTCCTTTAATCCGTATGTGTTGATACTCATTCAAGCTTAAATTTCACCAAAATATTAATAAATTGTAGCTTCGCCGTTTAATCATATTGCATGACCAAGAATAAACTTACCTTATTTATCTTTATTGCCCTTGTTGCCGGCGTTATTACCGGATACATTTATAACGTAAAGGTAATAGATAAAATAAATGATAACATTAGTGCGGCCGATGTGCAGATAAAAGCCATTGATACCCGCATTGTTGAAATGAAAGATACCACCGTTGCCGAATTTAAAACCCTTAAACAGCAACGTGCCGCACAGGTTACCGAACGCAAAACAAACGACACCTTACGGGAAGACAAATTAACCGGCTTTAGTGTTTTAAGCGATATATTTTTACGCCTTATAAAAATGGTGGTTGCGCCGTTGGTATTTACCACCTTGGTTGTTGGCGTAGCGAAAGTAGGAGATGTAGCCTCGGTGGGTCGGATCGGTGGCAAAACTATGTTATGGTTTTTAAGTGCTACGCTGGTGTCATTACTGTTAGGTATGATATTGGTTAACCTTTTTGAGCCCGGCAAAGCTATGCATTTACCATTGCCGGATAGTCATTTAGGCACCGATGTTAAAAAAGCTGCCTTATCACTGCGCGACTTTATCGGTCACGTTTTCCCCAAAAGCTTTATTGAGGCTATGGCCAATAATGAAATTTTGCAGATTGTGGTGTTTGCGCTGTTCTTTGGGGTAGCAACAGGTGCTATCGGCGAGAAAGGCGATGTAGTGATTAAAGCTATGGATGCCTTTGCGCATGTAATATTAAAAATTACTGGTTACGTAATGAAATTGGCGCCAATTGCTGTGTTCGGGGCCATCACTGTGGTAATAGCCAAACAAGGCGTGGGCGTACTTTCTACCTATGCTATATTTATAAGCGAATTTTATTTTTCGCTTCTTTTGCTCTGGTTGGTAATTATATTGGCGGGCTTTATGGTGTTGCGTACAAGGGCTTTTCGGTTGGTTAACAATATTAAAGATGCCATATTGGTAGCGTTCAGCACCTCAACCAGCGAGGCGGCTTATCCGCGCGTTTTGGTAGAATTAGAACGTTTCGGTTGTAATAATAAGATCGTGAGCTTTGTACTGCCGCTAGGTTACTCGTTTAACCTTGATGGTTCTATGATGTATATGACTTTTGCATCGCTGTTTCTGGCCCAATCGTACGGCATTCACCTGGCTTTCTCTCAGCAATTATCTATGCTGCTTATCCTGATGCTTACCAGTAAGGGTGTAGCGGGCGTGCCTCGTGCATCATTAGTGGTTATAGCAGGCACTATTGCCACCTTCGGTATCCCAGAAGCCGGTTTAGCTTTGTTAATAGGTATAGACCCGTTGTTAGACATGGGCCGCTCGGCCACCAATGTATTGGGCAATGCTATGGCTACTGCGGTGGTAAGTAAATGGGAAGGAGAGTTAGGAGAGGAGAAAGAAGTATTGGTGGAGGACTTGTAACGCTACTTTAATTTTATTGTCATCATTACAGGAATAAACTAATCTCTAAACTATCTTATTAACTTTGCAGGCGGTTTGCTATGCGATGATGCTTCGAGTGCCTCAGCATGACAAGTTTTACAAACTCGTAATTGAATAACAAATAACTAATGTCTAATCGTTCTAAAAAGATTTTCCTTGCTGCAACTGTGGTTGTGCCGTTTTTGGTGTATTGCCTGTATTACTATGGTATGATGGTTAAAAATGCACCGTATAAATTTTCTGAATTTAAATCTATCGTGTTTAAATATGGAAAAGGGGATAGCCTGGTAAACCAATACAATTCTAAAACCGGCGATTACGAATACAAAACCCGCGACGGCCGTTTGGTTAAAAGAAACCTGCGCCTGAGCAAAGACGAGTTGTTATATCTTCACCGCAAGGCATCCGATTTAGGGTTCTGGAATTTTCCGGAGCAGGAACTGCGCAAGGATACGATGAAAGTAGTTTCACCGCGCTACCTGATCCAGTTTAATTACGACAAGAAAAGCAAAACCGTGATCTACGATGATGGCTTCGATGGCGACCCATCACTAAAGGACGCCAATCAAAGGCTGATTAAAGAAATCCAGAAGGTATTGGATGAGGCCGAAGTTCATCAGGCGAAATAATAACGAGGCAGCATTGCATTTATGAAAGGTAATGCCTATATTTGCACCTCGAATTTTTAAACAAAATAATATTAACCCAATGTACGCAATAGTAAGTATAGCCGGACAGCAATTTAAAGTTGCAAAAGACCAGCAGATCTTTGTACACCGCTTGCAAGGAGATGAAGGCGCTAGTATTGAATTTGACCAAGTATTATTGGCTGAAAACGAAGGTAAATTTAAGCTTGGCGCTGATTTATCTAAAGCTAAAGTTTCAGCTAAGATCGTGTCTCATGTTAAAGGTGATAAAGTGATCGTCTTCAAAAAGAAAAGAAGAAAAGGTTACAAAAAGAAAAATGGTCACCGCCAGCAGTTCACTAAGATTGAAATTACTGGTATTACATTATAATTAAAGGTTTCACCCTAAAAAAAGACATTAGAAATGGCACATAAAAAAGGGGCCGGTAGTTCGAAGAACGGTCGTGAGTCGCATAGTAAACGTTTAGGTATCAAAATTTTCGGTGGTCAGCCAGCAATCGCAGGTAACATCATCGTTCGTCAACGTGGTACCAGACACAATCCAGATAAAAACGTAGGTATTGGTAAAGACCATACATTATTCGCTTTAGTAGACGGTCACGTTGTGTTCCGTAAAAAAGCTGATAACCGTTCTTACGTTTCAGTATTGCCTTTCGAGGCAGCTCCAGTTGCAGAGGTAGCAGCACCTGCGCCTAAAGCAGCAGCTGAGCCAAAAGCAAAAAAAGCACCTAAAGCAGAAGTAGCTGAAGAAGCACCAGCAGCTCCAAAAGCAGCTAAAGCTCCAAAAGCACCTAAAGCAGAAACTTCAACAGATTCTGAAGAAGTTGTAGCTTAATACTTCGGTATAAATATTAAAAGGCCTTATGTGAAAACATAAGGCCTTTTTTGTTGCCGCCAAATATCTAATATTTGACAACAAATATTACTTTTGCAACGCTTTTAGGTTCTGGCGCCCACGGTGGGTATCAGATTAAAAGGGAACCCGGTGTAATTCCGGGACTGTCCCGCAGCTGTAAGCTCTGTAACCAATGTTTAACTATAGGTCACTGTTCTGTTTTGCCAGAATGGGAAGGCCAAACGGAGGGGAGCAAGTCAGAATACCTGCCAAAGAGCATTAATTATTCATAGCTTTCGGGGATTGAAGCTTGGATGAAAATGTCGCTTTGGGCGTATTTCCATTCTGTTCTCTTCATTTTCGGTATGCTGTGGGTTTAAACTCACAACAACATTGAAAAAAAATTACTTAAAAACTGTTGCAGGCCTGGCGCTTGCTCCGATGCTGTTACCAACATTAAAGGTACAGGCTCAAGACACCACACGCACGCTTAAAGATGTAGTGATCACTGCATCGCGCTCACCAAAAAAACTTTCAGACATCGGTAGGGTAGTAACCACCATTACCGCTGCCGAAATCAGCCGTTCGCAAGGCAAAACATTGCCTGAGTTGTTAAACACAGTACCGGGAATCATGTTCTCGGGTGCCGAAAACGTGCAGGGGCAAAGTTCAGACATTTACCTTCGTGGTGCATCTGCGGGTAATACTTTGATATTGATCGATGGTTTTCCGGCTAATGATGCTTCGTCTATTGCTGGCAATTATGATCTGAATGCTTTTCCAATTGACCAGATAGACCATATCGAAATTTTAAAAGGAAGCGGATCTACCCTGTACGGATCAGACGCTGTTGCCGGGGTTATTAATATTTTTACCAAACACCCACAACAACAAGGCTTAAAAGCCAATGCTCAATTTGCAGGTGGTAGCTACAATACTTTTAAAGAAGCTATTGGCTTAAATGGTAAACTAAACAAAACCGGTATTGCTTTAAATTTATCTAATACCGACTCTAAAGGTTTTTCTGTTGCTAATGATCAGTTAGGCACGGGTACCTTTGATAACGATGCTTTTCATCAACGTTCGGGTAGTTTAAACCTTACCCAGGAGGTTTCCTCGAGATTTACCTTGAACGGAAACCTGCAACTAACCCACAACACTGGTGATAACGATTACGATGCTTTTGTTGACGATAAGGATTATACCTACAAACGCACTTATTTATTTGGTGGCATCGGTGGCCGCTATCAATTAGATAAAGGAGCCATCAACGTAAATGTTAGCCAAAATAATGTTTGGAATGAATTTAAAAACTTGCCATCGGATAACTTCGACACCTATCAGTTAACGAGTAACATTGGCCGGATTACTAATGTAGAGGGTATCTTTACCTATAAATTTAACAAGTACCTCGACCTGACCAGTGGCGTTGATTATAAGTACAGCAACACTAAGCAGTATAGTGATTATAGCACCACCGGTTACGCTCCAGGTCCTTCACAAGTTTCGGCTGATACTGCACATACCGCTATCGGAAGCGCTTACGGATCATTATTTTTCAACTCCGGAATTTTCCACGCCGAATTAGGCGGCCGCTACAATCACCACAATAAGTATGGCGACAATTTTACTTATACTTTTAATCCCTCAGTATTATTGTTCGATAGATTGAAAGTGTTTGGTACTGTGGCATCAGCTTATAAAGCACCATCACTATATCAACTTTATTCTGAATACGGTAATATCAACTTAAAACCGGAAAAAACTAACCTTTCTTTAGAGGCTGGTTTCGACTTGGGTATCATTAAAGATGTATTATCGTTTAATACTGTTTTTTACAAACGAGATATTAAGGACGTACTTGCTTTCTACACTGATCCGAACACTTTTGCGAGCTATTACATAAATGCCAATAAGCAAAAAGATAAGGGATTTGAAAGTGAGCTAAACCTAAAGATTGATCAGTTGACAGCATCTGCTTATGCTGCCTACGTAGTTGGTAAACAATATGATGCCAATGGCGTAGAAACGCATAATTTGTATCGCAGACCTAAAAATACTTACGGCGCTAATGTAAATTATCAGATCATCAAAACGGTTTCTGTTGGCCTTAACTACAAATACACAGGCGATAGAAGAGATAACGATTTTACGGTATACCCGTCACAAATTGTTACCCTGAAACACTACAACCTGCTTGATGCGCATGTACAAGTTAGCCCGGTTAAAAATTTAACCTTGTTCTGCGACCTGAAAAATATTTTGGATGAAAAGTATTTTGACTGGTACGGTTACAATACCCGCCGTTTTAATTTTATGGCGGGGGCCAAATATCAGTTTAATTAGTAGTTTCCTTTTCATCATATTAATCAGTAATTTTGTTTACCGTTAATAGTTAATAATGTCGTCACAACAAAAAATCAATATCAGAAACATAGTGCTAATTCTCATGATAGTTGCTGCGGCAGCAATGCGTTTGGTGAGCTATAAATTTCCCGTACTAAGTAACTTTACACCAGTTGGTGCAATAGCACTTTTTGGTGGCGTTTATTTTAACGATAAATGGAAGGCTTATCTGGTGCCATTTGCTGCGCTTTTTGTGAGCGATGTTATTATTAACTACCTGTACACTTCACAGCTATTAGTTTGGTATAGCGGTGCTATCTGGATGTATATCAGCTTTTTTGCGATAGTATTTTTAGGCAGCCTTATTAAAAAGGTTAGCGTAGGTAATATTGTATTGGCCTCTTTGGCTGGCGTTGCTATCCATTGGTTGCTTACCGATATCGACCCATGGTTAAACGGAACTACTTATGCCAAAGGGATTAACGGCTATTTTCAATCGTTAGTTGCCGCCATTCCGTTCGAAAAAAATATGATTTTAGGTGATGCCGTTTTCGGTGCTATCCTTTTTGGTGGTTTTGAACTCGCCAAAAGAAAGTATACATTTTTACGCAGCAACCGCGAACCGGTAGCCGCTTAATATAAACGATAAATAAATTTAAAGCGATGAGCAATCATCGCTTTTTTTATGGAATTATATTGATGAAACAAAAACTGGTAGTGCTAACCGGCGCAGGTATCAGCGCCGAAAGCGGACTAAAAACCTTTCGCGACAGCGATGGCCTTTGGGAAGGGTACGATATAGCCGAAGTGGCCACCCCCGAAGCCTGGCAACGTAATCCAGCCCTTGTGCAGGATTTTTATAATCAGCGCCGTAAGTCTGTATTAGAAGCTAAACCCAATGCGGCTCACTATGCACTTGCTAAATTGGAAGAAAAGTTTGATGTAACCATTATTACCCAGAATATTGACGACTTGCATGAGCGGGGAGGAGCTACCAATGTATTGCATTTACACGGCATTATTACGCGCTCTCAATCGAGTATAAACCCAAAGCTTACCTATCCGATTGATGGTTGGGAGTTGGGTATGGACGAAGTTTGTGAACTTGGCTCGCCATTACGCGCGCATGTGGTATGGTTTGGCGAAGCGGTGCCTATGATAGAGCCCGCTGCGGAGATTTGCCATGCAGCAGATATCTTCATATTGGTTGGATCGTCTTTAGCAGTTTATCCAGCCGCTGGACTAATTAACTATGTGCCAAGAAAAACCCCGAAGTATATTGTTGATCCTGTAATTCCTGATGTATCGTTAAGCAATCTTATTAAGATTAATGCTAAGGCCACTGAAGGTGTGCCCGCATTAGTTGAACAATTACTAGCCGCAACAAATGACTAATAGGAAGCAATGCATTTTTAATTGGAGCGGTGGAAAAGATAGTTCGCTTGCGCTATATTATGCGCTTAAAGATCCTGAACTGGAGATCAAATACTTGGTTACAACAATTAATGACGCGGTAAACCGTATCTCGATGCATGGTGTCCGCGAAGCATTAGTACTGAAACAAGCTGAGAATATCGGGATTCCGTTGTACCAGATCCGTTTACCAGAAATGCCCACCATGTCTGCTTATGACGATACGATGCGAACGCATTTAACCCGGTTTAAAGAGGAAGGTATAACGCATTCTATTTTCGGCGATATCTTTTTGCAAGACCTCCGCGATTATCGTGACGCCCGATTGGCGGAAATAGGAATGACCGGCATATATCCCTTGTGGAAACGTAACACCCAGGAGCTGATCAACGAATTTCTTGATCTCAGCTTCGGTACGGTAATAGCCTGTACGCAAGAACGTTTGGGAGAATTTGTAGGGAAGGAGATTAGCCGTGAGTTAATAAAAGTATTGCCCGAAGACGTTGACGTATGTGGCGAGAACGGCGAATTTCATACCTATGCCTTCAAAGGCCCGATATTTAAAGAGGAAATTAAGTATCAATTAGGCGAAAAGGTTTTTAAAGAGTATCAAGCACCTAAAGACGTAGATGATAGTTGTGTATCATCGCAATTGGCGCCTAAAATATCAGGTTTTTGGTACTGCGATCTACTGCCGGTCTAGTAGTTATAGCGAAAGTAGCTGTCTTTAAAATCTTTGCTCATGGCTTGAAAACGTTCCCCAACTGTTTTTAGAAACGCTTCGTCTAAAAGTTCAAAAACGCTGTTTACACCGTCAGTCAAATCAACTTCAGGTAATTTGTAGGTTTGTTCGTATACACCTTTTTCTATCTTGATGATAAACTTTTGGTTCATACTCAGGATAGATATTTTGAAGTCGGGGTGTGGCAATTCGGCGATAATTCTCATGATGCAACAAAATTAAGTATTCCTTTTAAAGGATCAGCCCCCTGCAGTGTCCCAAATGATGCAATGGGTTTAAACCGGGCAAAAAGTTCTTCACTATACCAGTCCTCGCTTCGTGTTTTTTTGATCACTTCGGCATGCTCACGTGAACCATATGCAAATGCTTTGACATCATCCACGCTTTCCCATATAGAAAATGTGGCCTGTCTGTAAATCGGTGCTTCGCCAATCCCAATGGAAGTTATATAGCCCTTCGCCGAAGCCATAATGTTAGCCACGTCGTCTACGTGCGACCAAAAATTCTTCAACCTTCGGGTGCGAATAGTGGCACGAGTTAAAACCGCAACTGGTCCATTATAATCCATAATGTTTGGGCTGCCAAATGGTTGTTTGCCATCCCATTTACCGTGGCTTTGTATAGGTTCGCAAAGTATGGTCCAGCCCTCGCTGGCAAACATTTTCCACCAGTGGGCAACAAATGATTTTTTATAGAACCGGTCGAAATCCTCCTGCGAATCCCATACGGCCAGAAGGCCCCATTGCTGCCAGTCGGGCTTAAGATCAAAAGTGCCATTTCTGCCACTTCCAAGCAGCTTCCAAAAGCTACAACCCTTCTGTAATAATAGGGGCAAGCGGTGTACAGCCATAGCCAGCAAGGCTAATGGAATAAACGGTTTTTTATAGCGTATGATGGTTAAACTGGTAAGCATTGGATAGCGAAGTAAGCCATTAAATATGATATTTACCTTATTAAACTACCGGAATAGTGTTATACTTTTGTCAAATGGCAGAGGATTTAAAAATTTTAGATACTACAGATAAGGCGGAGCAATACCAATCGCTCATTCCACAAATTGAGGGATTATTGTTCGGCGAAACCGACCTGGTTGCAAATCTTGCAAACGTGTCTGCAGCACTTAAAGAACAGTTTAAATGGTTTTGGGTAGGCTTCTATCTGGTAAAGCAAGGCGAACTTGTTTTAGGGCCGTTTCAAGGGCCGGTTGCCTGTACACGTATTGCCAAAGGCAAAGGTGTTTGCGGTGCCTCGTGGGCCGAGGAAAAAACCCTGGTTGTTCCAGATGTTGATGCGTTTCCCGGACATATCGCCTGCAGTTCGTTATCGCGCTCAGAAATTGTTGTGCCTTTATTTAAAGACGGACAGGTTTGGGGTGTGTTAGATGTGGATAGTGAAGACCTTGACCAGTTTAATGAAACCGATGCTAAATATCTGGAGCAGATTGTAAAGCTTGTAAATTTTAATGGCTAAGATCTTTCTGATCGCCGGATTGGGTGCCGACTATCGTTTGTTTAAGAACATCGAGTTATCGGGGCATGATGTAATTTATGTCCACTGGATAGAACCCGAGCCGGAAGATACTTTAGCAACCTACGCTGGCAAACTGATCGACCAATATGATATTCAGGCCGGCGACGCAGTAGTAGGCGTATCGTTAGGTGGCATGATTACCATAGAGATTGCCAAGCAAGTTAAGCTGAGTAAAGCGATCCTGATTTCGAGCATAAAAACTAGTGATGAAGCCCCGTGGTATTTTGGATTCTTTAAAAAAGTAACGCTTTACAAACTGATCCCTAATAAATCATTTGCTCCCCTAGGCGTATTTATTAAACCCATATTTGGTCAGATGGCTAAAGATGATGAGTTGCTATTTAGATCAATGCTGGAGAATTCATCGCCCGTTTTTGTTAAGTGGGCTATGAATGCTGTTTTGAATTGGAAAAGCAAAACTGTGCTTCCCAATGTTTATCAAATTACCGGTAATAGGGATCTGGTGTTTAATTATAAAAAGATCAGTAATACTGCAATTGTAAACGGGGGCACTCATATTATGGTTTTTGATAAGGCAAAAGAGATAAACGGATGGTTAAAGGAGGTGCTCGAAAAATGATCCTTCCTGAATCGTACTACCTTAACAACGATGTTGTTGCGCTTAGTCGCGACCTGCTTGGCAAGTATCTATTTACTCGTTTTGACGGCCAGATAACAGGCGGTTATATTGTAGAAACAGAAGCCTACAATGGTGTGGTAGACAAAGCTTCACACGCTTACGGGAACCGTTTGACACACCGCACGCAAACCATGTACATGCAGGGAGGCGTAGCCTATGTGTATCTCTGCTACGGTATTCATGAAATGCTGAACATTGTAAGCTCGGTAGAAGGCCGACCACAGGCTATTCTTATCAGGGCCATAAACCCAACGGTAGGGTTGGATATTATGCAGTATCGTCGTAACATGGCAGTTATAAAACCAACGATTACTTCGGGTCCCGGTTCAGTTGCCAAGGCATTAGGTATTTCGAGAAAGATTAATGCCATTAGCCTGCAAAGCGACACGCTATGGCTTGAAGATCAGGGTCTTTCTTTTACTGACGACGAAGTAGCGGCTGTGCCACGGGTAGGAGTAGATTATGCCGGGGATGATGCCTTGCTACCGTATCGATTTTATGTTAAGGGCAACAAATTCGTAAGTAAGCCTAATAAATAATTTTTTAAACTAAAAGTAAATATTGGTGGTTGTATAAGTAAGTAATACAATCACCTATGGAATACGAATACGAATTAAAAAGGCTTGAAAATATTGAACGTTTGCGGGGAATGATCAGTAAGATCAAAACCGGAATGTTCACTACTTACAGCACCACGCAGGGTTTTCACAGCCGCCCGATGGGTACCGCTCAGCTGGATGTTGACGGTAACCTGTGGTTCTACACCAACGAATTTTCTACGAAGGTTACGGAGGTGTCTATCGACAATAAAGTATCGGTAACATATGCCGATGTGCCTAACAACACTTACGTTAGCGTAACAGGGGATGTTTATCTATCAGACGATCGTGAGAAGATCATTAAACTTTGGAATCCGGAACTGAAATTCTTTTTCCCGAAGGGAATCGACGACCCGCAACTGATTTTGATTAAGGTGGATACCGACCATGCCGAATATTGGGATACGAGCAAAAGTCAGATCGAGATTTTGTTTAAACGACTCAAGGCCGTCATCAAGGGCGAAAAATTTGACAAGGACGAACACAAGGAACTAGATTTATAAAAATGGAGGCAGATGAAAATCTGCCTTTTTTGTAATATTGACCCAATGAATTTTGAAAACACGCTTGAGTTTGCACAATCGTTGGATGCCAATGACCAGTTCCATAGTTTCCGCGATCAATTTTATCTTCCGCAGTATGCCGGACAGAATGCTATATATCTGTGCGGTAATTCATTAGGGCTTCAACCTAAAAGTACGGAGACGATGATAGCGGGGCAGCTGGCATCATGGAGAAACCTGGGGGTAGAAGGGTGGTTTGACGGTGAAGAACCTTGGCTACCATATCATCGCAAATTAGTCGGTCCGCTGGCTAAGATTGTAGGCGCAAAGGGGAGCGAGATAACGGTGATGAATTCGCTAACCGTCAACTTGCATTTGCTGATGGTGAGTTTTTATAAACCAAACGTAAAGCGCTTTAAGATACTGATGGAGGGCGGCGCTTTTCCTTCAGACCAATACGCGGTTGAGAGCCAGGTTAAATTTCATGGATTTGATCCAGCCGATGCCGTTATAGAGATTTTCCCACGTGAAGGAGAATACACTTTACGTACAGAAGATATTATCGCGCAGATCAACGCCGATGCCGATGAACTTGCCCTTGTGCTTTTTGGTGGCATCAACTATTACACCGGTCAGTTTTTCGACCTGAAAGCAATAGCTGAAGCGGGACACACGGCAGGGGCCATAGTAGGTTTCGACCTGGCACATGCTGCCGGAAACGTGCCTTTGCAATTGCATGAATGGGGGGCAGATTTCGCCTGCTGGTGTTCTTACAAATACATGAACTCGGGTCCGGGTGGGATAAGCGGAATCTTTGTGCACGAGAAACATCATAACGACGCAACCCTTAATCGCTTCGCCGGCTGGTGGGGGTACAAGCTCGATGAGCGTTTTAAAATGACGCCCGGCTTTCAACCCGAGCGTGGGGCAGAGGGTTGGCAGGTAAGCACCAGCCCAATTTTACTAATGGCTTCCTTGCATGCTTCGTTGCAAATATTTGAGCAGGCGGGCAGTGTATCTGCATTAAACAAGAAAAGTATTCAGCTAACGGGCTACCTCGAGTATTTGATTAATCAAGTTAACGAGTTTATTGGATATGAGCAATTTAAGATTATTACTCCATCCAATAAGCACAAACGGGGCAGTCAATTATCGCTGATTTGTAAGAGCGGTGGCAAAGCAATATTTGACTATCTTGTAAGCCAGGGTGTGATTGGCGACTGGCGCGAACCCGACGTTATCCGCCTCAGTCCCGTACCACTATACAATAGTTTTGAAGACGTTTACCACGCAGCCAGACACCTTTTGGCAGCTGTAAAAACAGTGGTTAAAACCTGATGCTAAAGATCGCGTTCGACCCGATATACGCCCATCCTTTGCCGGAGGGACACCGTTTCCCCATGCTGAAATATGAGTTGATACCAGGGCAGTTATTGCACGAAGGCGTAATCACACCAGACAATTTATTTTCGCCCCAACCGGTATCAGAGGAGATCGTTTTATGGACACACGATCGCGCATATTGGGAACAGCTCCGCGACCTCACGTTGCCACCTAAAGAGCAACGACGAATAGGTTTTCCTTTATCGGCGAGGTTGGTAGAGCGCGAACTTAGGATTGCGCAGGGCACTATCGACGGTTGCCATTACGCTATGGAATACGGGATTGCCTTTAACGTGGCAGGAGGGACGCACCATGCCGGTAGCAATTGGGGCGAAGGTTTTTGCCTCTTGAACGACCAGGCCATAGCGGCCAACTATCTTTTAAAAAAGGGCTTGGCCAAATCAATTCTCATTATTGATCTGGATGTACACCAGGGTAACGGTACGGCAGAGATATTTGAACATACCCCCGCCGTATTTACTTTTAGCATGCACGGCGATAAGAATTTTCCGTTCCGCAAGGAGCGGTCGGATTTGGATGTGCCCTTGGCAGATGATACCGACGGCGAAACTTTTTTAAAAATCCTCACAGAAACGCTACCAAAACTCATAACGGAGCAGAAACCCGATTTTATATTTTACCTCTCGGGCGTGGACATCCTGGCGACGGACAAGCTTGGCAAACTCAAAGTCTCGATAGCCGATTGTAAGGCCCGCGATCAGTTTGTGCTATCGCAATGTAAGCTCCACAACATACCTGTACAGGTAAGCATGGGAGGTGGCTATTCAACGGATATCAGAGACATTGTTGAGGCGCATTGCAATACTTACCGAGTAGCAAACGATCTTTATTTTTAAGGAGAACGCCTTTAAAATGATGTGTCAGAATAGTCTTTTTCGCTGTCAAAGTTTCATCAGCGGAAATTTAGAATGAAATTTGTATCGGTATTTCGGGGCGCAGAACAAAATCAGATTTACTCAGATTCTGTACCTTTTTTGGTAAAGAACAACCCAAGCACCAGTGTAACCACTCCCTGCGATACGTTAAAATATATCTTCGAATTGGTTAAAAGATCCACCATTGAAATATTAATTAGTGAGAAAGCAATTGGTGCCATCAATATCGTGAGGTACATTAACAGAAAGTAGAAGGCGGAAACAGTAAGGGCTAAACGATAATAAAATTTTTCAATAAATACATCGGCATTGGTTCGGCTATCGGAATTTGCAAATGTTCCAATCATTAAGGTTAAGGTAGGCACGATATTAGCCGTAAGCCATTCCCAGGCAGTATCGTTATGGCTGCCAAAACGGTTTACGATTGTAAAAAAAACAAATAGCAGGATGATGATCCCCGAATTTGCAAACCAAAGAACGGACAATTTTCGCTGGGCCAACCATTTATTCATTGCTATGGCCATTTAGTTTTGCAGTAATTTTCGATTTCTCTAAATGGTCTGCCCCGGTAATTGGGCTTGGCAAAAGAAGTTTTGCATCAGATGACTCCTCTTTCTGAAACTCATAAATCAACACCGTACAATTGTAACCGGGGGTTGCCGTTAAGTTACCGATAACGCTCGGTAATTTATTAAGGCCTGCATTTAACCATTTGGTTGCATCATCTTTAGATATCTGTTTTCCAGAGCTCGTAAATGCACTATCCGTTACTGCAAATACGATGATTCTGAAAAAGCCAGGGTTGGGGAAGAAAAGTGATTTAAAGTATGATTTCCACGATAACGGAGGCCAGATGCTGGTTTTAGCGCTCCATCTATATGGTGGCGGTAAAGTTTGCCCGTTCGTTTGTATTTGCTCTATTCTGGTAACTAACGCAAATCCGTTAGGGATATAAAAATAAGAAGGATCTGTGTAATTTAAATCATCAAGTGCTTGTGTCAAGATCTTGTCATAGTCGCTAAGCTTTTTTGCCGATTTAAAATATTGGGCTTTCAATACCTGCCTGGCGGAGAAATCTGGCGGTGGCCACGGAAAAATAGGAATGTCATCTTGTATCGAAGGCCTGGCTGATGGTTTTGGCCGATCATGAGCTGAGGTAGCCTTCGAAGAGTCCCTATAGCCATATCCTACAACAACTACATCATTAGCTCCAGCAGAAATGCCCGCTAAACGGATATTTAATAAATTACTGAAATTTTTATCCAGTGGATTTAATTTAAAACTTGTAGATGTATATCCTACAAAATTTGCGACGATCTCAAATGTGGACTTAAATATCGAATCTGGAATTATTAGGGTATAGTCTCCGTTTAGGTCGCTTTGCGTGCCAATTTTTGTACCCTTTATTGTTAGAGTGGTACCAGGCAACGGAGCATGGTCTGTCGAATCTGTTACCTTGCCGTAAACTTTCTGTTGAGCGACTGCACAGTCACCTAGTAATAAGCACAGTAAGAAAATGCAAAGAGTCTTCATGATAACCTTGGATAGGTTAATTGGGTATCATAAATATAGTAAGAATAATTAATTGTAAGTTAATTACTTGGAAAGTAGATAACTGTAAGACTTCTTTATGCTATCGCGCTCCTGGCGCTCGGTTCAAGCGCAAACCTCCATCAACTATTTGAGTTGTACCTGTAATGTAAGCAGCATCATCCGAGGCCAAAAAGACGGCTGCCTTGGCGACATCTAAAGGTGTTCCTGATGTTTTTGCCGGGATACGTTGCTCTAATTCTTTGCGGTAGTCGAGATCCTCAACGGCTTTTTGGTTCATTTGAGTCAAGATCATACCGGGAGCGATGTTATTAACGGTGATCTGTTTATCGGCCAGCTCCATTGCCAATGCACGGCTCAATCCGCCAACGGCTGCTTTAGAAGCACAATAGTCAGTTTTGCCCGGACTAACCACCTCCTCGTGAATAGATGTGATATTGATAATCCGGCCAATCCCGCCCTGTTGCAAGCGATGTTTAACAAAATTTTGACAGCATAGAAAAACGCCAAATAGGTTGGTTTTTATCGTATGTTCAAATTCTTCGAAGCTAAGTTGATCGATGTATTTGTCTGTACTTCGCACTCCCGCGCTGTTAACCAGGATATCAATTTGAGGGAAATGGCAAAGTGCTGTTTCAAATAAGTGTTCAACCGATTTAAGATCGCTTACATCGGCCTGAACTATAATCCCGTTACGCCCGGCTTCTTTAATACTTAGCAAGGTTTCCTGGGCAGCCGCTTCATCATTTAAATAGGTAATAATAACGTCGGCCCCATTAAGCGCAAATTCAATGGCAATGGCTTTGCCTATTCCGGATTCGGCTCCGGTCACTAATGCAGTTTTATTGATGAGCTTGGTCATTAATGTTTAATTGGTATTGCTAAGATAGTGTTATGAAATATAGTTGATAATAGCCTGTTGACTATGAGGAAGCTCGGGGGCGTGCGATTCCCTCCCTTGGGAGGGCGTAGGGAGGGGGGGCTGTGATTTGATTGCGACGAAACTCCTCCCTTCCACAATACAAGCAGGCCGCACCCCTTCCGGAGGGAGGGAATTCAACCGCTCTGTCTAATCACTAGCTATTTCCCCTTTAAGGGGTTGGTGTGCATGGCGTTTACTAATCGAGCTAAATCGTAAAAATAGCAGAATAGAAGCGGTGATCAACCCTAATACCAAACCAATCCAAACGCCAATTACACCCATGTGCAGGTGCAGGCCAAGTAGATAACCAATAGGGATACCAACTACCCAATAAGCTAAAAAGGTAATAATGGTGGGCACGTTTACATCGCCCATACCGCGTAATACACCGAGGCCGATAACCTGCGTGCCATCAAATAACTGAAACAAAGCAGCCATGATTAATAGCTGCGATGCTATAGCTATCACACGTTCATCTGAGGTATATGCCCAAGGTAGCCATTGGTTACACACCATAAACATAATAGCCGTAATTGCCATAAAAACCAACACCACATGGTAGCTCGCAATGGCCGAATGCCGGAGATCGTGAAATCGTTTTGCGCCAAAGTAATTGCCCGATTTAATAGCCGCTGCCGCCGAAATACCGCTAGCCATCATATACGTTATGGATGCCAGGTTTATGGCTATCTGGTGAGCTGCTTGTGGTACAGCACCCATGGTGCCAATAATAATAGCGGCACCGCCAAAGGCACTTACTTCAAAAGTATATTGCATGGCAACGGGTGCACCAATTTTAAAGATCTGCTTAACACGAAGCCAGTTAATGCTTTCGAGCGCAAAGCCTTTTATATACGCCTTAAATTTAGACGAGCGTAAAACATAGATCGACATGATGGTGGCCATCATGGTACGGTCTATCAACGTGCTGTAACCCACGCCACGCACGCCCATAGGGTGAATGCCGAACAATCCTTTTACGAAAGTGATACCTAATATAATGTTGAGCACATTACCGCCAATGGATATGTACATGGCCTGTTTGGTAAAGCCTAAACCCTCGGCAAATTGTTTAAAGGTGTTAAAGAAAAGCATTGGGATAACCGACAGACCAAGTAACAATAGAAACGGTTTGGCCTGCGCAACCACATCAGGTGATTGATCTAAATGCCCAAGCATCAATACCGCGCCAAAATAAATAGCTATAAACAGCACCACGCCGCTTATCATATTTACCAGTAAACTATTGGAAAGCAGCCGGCCGCACTCCGGGTAGTCGCCTTTGCCATTTTGCTGGGCTATAAGTGGTGTTAAGCCATAGGAAAGGCCCAGGCCTATTACCATAATGATCATGAACATGCTGCTCACCAATGACACGGCAGCAAGTGCCACAGTACCAGCAAAGTGGCCTACAATAATACTATCGGAAGTTTGCACCAGTATATGGCCCAATTGTGAGATCACCACCGGAATAGCCAGCCGGAGGTTGTCCCTGTAATGGGGCTTGTAAGTATTAAAAAGCTGTTTCATGGTTTTCGGCAGATAATTGAGCCGTCAAAAATAGCTTTTTAAGTTTTGAATATCAGCTTGCTGTGTAAAACTCTTCTTTTTCGGTGGTGTGTACGCGTACAACGCCAGATAATACCAGATCAACCATAATACGCTGTGCACGCCTGCGGCTGAGGTTTAGCAGGTTGCAATATTCTTTAACGGTAATGCGGTCATGAGCGGCCAAGTATTCTAGCAGGGCTTTTTCTTTTGATGAATATTCTATCAGTACACCATTATCATCGTTAGATCGTTTAAGTACATCAACAACAATTTTACTGGCCAGCACGCTTTTATCTTTTACCCGCACGTAAACCCACCATCGGCCATCATCGCCCAACGCGTAATGGGGTTTGGTGTCACTTTCGGGGATGGTTACAATCAGTACCAGTTTATCGTCTACATAGTATTCTTCAAATGTTGGCTCTAAGGCTGGTTTGGCAAAAAAGTGGGCAGCCTTGGTAATCATATAGCGCTCCTCGTCATCGGCTTTTACACCTTTAATAGTGCCATCGTCCAGTATGCCTATTAGCAGCCTTCCGCCTTTATTATTAGCGAAAGACACCATGGTTTTGGCAATCTTCTCGCAGCTGGTAATTGTTTTTTTAAAGTCTTGTGTAACGGTCTCGCCCTCCAAGATCATCCTCTTGATGTTCATTCTGCTCCCTCAAAAATCTATTTAACAATGTAAGGCGTTTTAATTTCCATCCACACTTCGGGTTCGGCAAAAGGCACAAAGCCAAATTGAGCATACAGGCCATGTGCATCTTTAGTTGCCAGGCTCCATCTTCTTAAATTCTGCAGATCAGGGTGTGTTCTGATGGTGTTAATCAGCCACTTGCCTAAACCATGTCCACGATGTTCGGCGCGGATAAAAACATCGCATATGTAAGCAAATGTGGCGTTGTCTGTAATTACTCGCGCAAAGCCTACCATAGCCTGATCTTTATAGATGCCGAAGCTCATCGAATTGTTAACCGCGCGAACAAAAATATCTTTAGGCATACCTTTTGCCCAATACGAGTCATTGATTAACAGCTTATAAGCTAAGTTTATATCAAATAAAACTTTATCTGTTGATATGCTGTAGCCTAGGCTTAGGCAGTTGTTAATAAGCTCTTCGGATATCATAAAATCAAGTTGTTTTATCGGCAAGGTTAACGTTACGAATATAAACTTCGTTACTTACTATTACGCATACTTCGCCTGCTTTATTGCAAATATCTATGTCAAAAACACGGGTATATTTTTCGCCGGCTTTTATAATGCGTTCTGCTTCGGCAATATCTTCATCGGTAAGGCGGGCTTCAAAGTGGAGGTCTGTATCGCCGGGTTTTATAAATTGTATCCGTGCCGACTTGCTCCACACAATTAACTTGTGCCCCCGGTTAATCAGTACCTGATGCATCATAATGGGATGAAACGGGTCGGCTGCGCAGAATAGGGTTCCACCAAAGATGGCGTTATTGTAATTTTTATTGAGAATGCTTTTGTTGATCTTAACCTTAACGCTTTTAAAGTCGGCCGCTATGTTAACCACCCATATACGCTGAAATAACAGGGGAGGATAAAAACGTAGTCCCCATTTTAGTAAAGAAGCCGATATAGCCATAAGCCGAATATCAGCATTAAGTGTTATTGTTGAAATAGTACGGTGAATTATTTGGATAAACTTGATAGCCTTTTAACAGAAGTTTGACGGAGGTTAGGAACTAACATCTGTGAAAATATGTGCATTTGTAACTATCAATTAAAAAGCAGAAACATTTAATTAATAGTGGCGTTATCTCTATGCATTTGAAGATTCACATCATAAACAATAACTATGAAAAAGCACATTTTAAAATTTGCCATAGCGGCAATATTTGCCGGCAGCATAGCTGCGGGTTGCAGCTCTGAGAAAGCTGCCAGCAGTAGTTCGGACAGTACTAAAATGGATTCGACCAAGATGTCGACACCGGCAGCTACCGATACCACCATGAAAACCGATACAGTTAAAAAGGATACGACAAAAACTCCAGGCAATTAATTTGTAACGAGCGGAACGAAAGAAGCTCCAATCCCCTTGAGGGTTGGAGCTTTTCTTTTGCGTGTAATTCGCGTACTATCTATGGTTGTGAAATAACCGTTAATGTATCCGACATAATACAATTTAAAACTAACTACGGTAGGGTAGTTGCTCTAAAGCTGATATGAAAAATCCCGACTATAGAACTTACATCTTTCTGGCTGTTTTGCTTTTGGCAATGTTCATTGGATGGAAAACCTGTGGCAATTATCACACTAGTCAGCATCCCAACAAAGTGCCCGTTAAGGCCGGATCGATTGATAAACCTGATAATAAATGATGTTAACTTGTAATTAATTAATATTGTTTATCAAGTGTTTATATTGATTAATTTACGTAATTATTTATATAAATTAAAACTTCAGCCAAAACTTTCAACTGAACCAGGTTTGTCATTCAGAGCGTAGTGAAGAATCTTCTACGCTGACTTTTCGCCAACGTGAAAGGTTTTTCAACAGGCTGTTGATCGCAAAAGAAAGCACCCCTAAATTAAAGTGGTGACAGTTGGTGTTACGATAAATCCCCTCTTTAGAGTAATAGCCCATGATGAGACAAAGCTTGTTATAAAAGTGCATGGTGGTGTGTGATTCCCTCCCTTGGGAGGGTGTAGGAAGGGGTTCCGCACTTGAATTACGACGAGACCCCTCCCTGCCACAGCACAACCCGACGCTCCCCTCCCAAGGGAGGGAATTTAACAATTCTGTTTAATCATGAGCTACTATTCTCGGGAGGGGAAGCAGAACAAATGTTATTTGCAATAACTTTCATGAGGTGTGTTCATTACATATAATTTATCAATCGGGGGCATTCAGTCAATTCTTAAATTCATTAAATTCCGGTTCAGATAAAAGCTATCAAACAAAAACGTCCGGCATAAACTCAATTATGCCGGACGTTTTGAATAGCTATAAAAGGATAAACTTAAGCGCTTATAATAGCAGGTTTAATAACCTTGCCACCCGAGTATATTTTACGTACCTGATAAGTCTTTTTGTTTTGTGATTCGAAGTAAGTACGCACGTTGATCTCGGCTAGGATACCCAGCGTAATCAATTGTACCCCACCTAATAATAATATTAAGCCTAGTATCAGAAGTGGTTTCCCCCAGATGTCGTGGCCCATTATTTTAAGAACCAGCAGATAAGCATTGATCAGCACACCGAAGAAAAACAGCGTGAAGCCAATGCTGCCAAACAAATGCATCGGTTTTTGAATGTACTTGCGGAAGAATACCATCAGGATTAAATCGCTGATTACTTTAAAGGTGCGGTTAATACCATATTTAGATTTACCGTGGATGCGTGCATGGTGTGCAACATCAACCTGGGTAATGCGCGCACCTTGTTGCTTGGCCAATACAGGGATAAAACGGTGTAATTCGCCATACAAGCCTAAGTTTTGCGCAATTTCTGAGCGGAAGATTTTTAGTGTGCAGCCATAGTCTTTGATGTAAACACCTGTAAGTTTACGGATCATTGCGTTGGCAATCTTACTCGGTATTTTACGCAGAAACATACCATCCTGGCGGTTTTTGCGGTTGCCGGCTACTACGTCCCAGTCTTCGTCCTTAAGCTTTTGCAACATGGAAGGGATGTCTTTCGGATCGTTTTGCAAGTCGCCATCAAGTAAGGCAATGTATTCGCCTTCGGCGTGGTCGATACCGGCGGTCATCGCAGTGCTTTGACCATAGTTTTTACGCAGTTCAACCAATTTAACGCGTGGGTTACCGTTTCTGATAATCTCCTGCTGCGTGCCATCTTCAGAGCCGTCATCAACAAAAACAACCTCATAATCAATATCAGCCAGGGCTGAACTGATCTCGGCAATAAGCGGATTTATATTTTCTTTCTCGTTTAATACCGTAATTACTACTGAAAGTTCGGGCATGTGGAAATTGTATTATTTGGGTTGCAAAGATAAGATTTTTAAATTTTGAAAGCAGAATGTTTGATTTTGGCAAGCTTGCCTTAAACCCGGTGATTACCCTGCTCAAATTTGCAATGTTGCCATCCGTAGCTTTCCCGGTATTTGAGGGTGGGGCGGAGGCCTATTTTTACCCGATTCCCGACACTCGAGTTCCGTTTCTGTTCCCGGTAAACTAATTATTAAAAATCTTCAAGCCATTCCAGTCATTTTACTAATTTTGCGAATCCTTTCATATAACACTTACAACATTGGAGCAACAGGAATTAACTACCGTTGAAACCGCCAAAGATTTAGGCTTATTACCCCAGGAGTATGACCGCATCATTGAAATTTTAGGTCGCGTACCAAATTTTACCGAGCTGTCTATATTTTCTGTAATGTGGAGCGAACACTGCTCTTATAAAAACTCAATCACCTGGTTAAAAACGCTGCCTAAAGATGGCCCGCGTATGTTAGCTAAAGCCGGCGAAGAAAACGCTGGTTTGGTTGACTTGGGCGATGGCATTGGTTGCGCATTTAAGATCGAATCGCATAACCACCCGTCGGCATTAGAGCCTTACCAAGGCGCTGCTACAGGCGTAGGTGGTATTAATCGCGATATTTTTACCATGGGTGCACGCCCAATAGCGCAACTTAACTCGTTACGTTTTGGCGATTTGGCACTTGACCGTACCAAATGGTTGGTTAAAGGTGTGGTAAAAGGTATCAGCCACTATGGTAATGCTTTCGGTATTCCAACTGTTGGGGGTGAACTGTTCTTCGACGAAAGTTTTAACGTAAATCCACTGGTTAACGCCATGTCGGCCGGTATAGTTAAAGCTGGCGAAACCGTTTCTGCTACATCTTATGGTGTAGGCAACCCGGTTTACATTGTTGGTTCTGCCACTGGTAAAGATGGTATCCACGGTGCGGCATTTGCGTCGAAAGACATCACAGAAGATTCTGTTAACGATTTACCTGCCGTACAGGTGGGCGACCCATTCCAGGAAAAACTATTACTGGAAGCAACTTTAGAAGTAATTAAAACCGGTGCCGTTATTGGTATGCAGGATATGGGTGCAGCAGGTATTATCTGCTCTAACTCAGAAATGTCGGCCAAGGGCGAGCACGGGATGAAAATATGGTTGGATAAAGTGCCAACCCGCCAGGAGAACATGAAACCTTTCGAGATCCTGCTTTCAGAATCACAAGAGCGTATGCTTATTGTGGTAGAAAAAGGCAAGGAAGCTTTAGTACAGGCGGTGTTTGATAAATGGGATCTTAACTGCGCCATTATTGGCGAGGTTACGGATACCAAACGTTTAGAGTATTATGTAAACGGCGAATTGGTTGCCGATGTACCTGCCGATGATTTAGTATTAGGTGGCGGCGCGCCGGTTTACCAACGCGAATACCGCGAGCCAGCTTACTTTGCAGAATATCAGAAATTTGATATTAACGATGTAGCTGAGCCAGAAAACCTGAAAGATGTTGCGGAACATTTAATTGCCCATCCAAACATTGCGTCTAAACGCTGGGTAACTGATCAGTACGATTCTATGGTAGGTACTGCTACCATGACCACTAATCGCCCAAGCGACGCTGCGGTTGTGGCCGTAAAAGGCACTAACAAAGCAATCGCATTAACTACCGACTGTAATTCGCGTTACGTAAACGCCGATCCGCAAAAAGGGACTGCAATTGCTGTAGCTGAGGCTGCCCGCAACATCACTTGTTCTGGTGGCGAGCCTGTTGCAATTACCAACTGCTTAAACTTTGGTAACCCTTATATTCCTGAAGTTTACTGGCAATTTGTGAGTGCTATTAAAGGTATGTCTGAAGCTTGTACCAAATTCGAAACCCCGGTAACCGGCGGTAATGTGAGCTTCTACAACCAGTCGTCAGACGAAGGCCCGGTTTTCCCTACGCCAACTATCGGTATGTTGGGAGTACTGGATGATATCGACAACATTATGACTGCTGATTTTAAACAGCCTGATGACCTGATCTACCTGATCGGCGAATCTGTAAATGATATCGCGTCGTCTCAATACCTGGCATCATATCATAAAATAAAAGAATCTCCTGCTCCATATTTCGATCTGGAAAAAGAGTACGCCATGCACCAGGTTGTAAAACAACTGATCCAACACAAAGTGATCCAATCAGCTCACGACGTTGCTGATGGTGGTTTATATATTAACCTGTTGGAATCTGCCATGCCTAATGGCCTTGGTTTCAATATCGAGTCGGACAGTGAGATTCGCAAGGACGCTTTCTTGTTTGGCGAGGCACAGGGTAGGGTAGTGGTAAGCGTTGCACCGGCAGATGAAGAACGTTTTGTGGAAATGATGGCAACGTCAGAAACACCGTTCAGCCTGTTAGGTACAGTATCTCACCAGGGTAACTTGTTTGTTGACGACGAATTGTTCGGTAATATCACAGATATTAAACTGGTTTACGATAACGTATTACATGTTTCACTAGGCGCATAATGCTGAAAATTAACCGGGTACACCACGTAGCTATTATCTGTTCGGACTATGCAAAGTCAAAACAGTTTTACACGGAGGTGCTTGGTTTAAAAGCTGTACGCGAAGTATTCCGCAAGGAAAGAAATTCATATAAGCTTGATCTGGAAGTGGGCAACCTCTACCAGATCGAGCTTTTTTCGTTTCCAAACCCGCCCGCCCGACCATCGCGCCCGGAAGCCGCAGGTTTGCGACATCTTGCTTTCGAGGTAGATAATATAGATGAAGCCGTAGCCGCGGTGAATGCTCACGGGGTAGTAACTGAACCCATCCGGATAGATGAGTTCACCGGTAAAAGATTTACTTTCTTCGCCGATCCGGACGATTTGCCAATAGAATTTTACGAGGTATAAAACCTCTCCCAAACCCTCCCCAAAGGAGAGGGCATCTTTTAATTCCCCTCTTGAGAGAGGTTAGGGGTGTGTTCCTCAAAGCGATAAACCATGTCCATGTTCCAATTTAAACAATTTGCTGTAGATCAATCTGGCTGTGCTATGAAGATCAATACGGATGGCGTATTGCTTGCTGCACTGCTACAAGGGGATAACCCTCAGCGAATACTAGATATTGGCACAGGTACCGGCGTTATTGCCCTAATGCTTGCACAACGTTTTAATGAGGCTACAGTCGATGCTGTAGAAATAGATGAATCTGCTGCAGCAACTGCCAAACGCAATTTTAAAGCATCCAAATTTGCAGAGCGGCTAAATAGCTATCACACTGGATTCGAAGATTATTTAGCACAACACAGCGCCAGGCAATACGATCTGGTAGTAAGTAACCCACCTTTCTATATCCATTCCCTTAAATCGCCGGAGGCACAGCGTGAGCTCGCCAAGCATACCGATAAGCACTTTTTTGATAATTTGTTAAACAGTACTTCTAAATGTTTAACAGACGGAGGTTCTTTATGGCTGGTGTTGCCCATGAATACGGCCGAACTTGTGCAGGAGATGGCCGTTAAGTACAAGCTTTCCATACATACGCAGGTTAGTATTGCCTCATATCCCAATTCGGATCCGCACCGGCAAATAATTGCGCTTTCAAAATTTCAGTATCCAATAAAAATCAGCAACTTTATCATCTACGATTCGCCAAAGAAATACACGGATCAGTATAGTATAACCCTAAAAGATTTTTTTACTATTTTTTGATTATGAAAGCACTTTCCATTTTGATGATTGCCTTGCTGTTTGTTTATTTAGGCATGGGTTCAAATGCTGTTTACAACATCTATAAGCTGTATTACAACAACGATCTCATTCCACAGAAAGTAACCAATCACATTATGCTGCCTTATCTGTTGTTTGATGTGTTTTGCTTGGCGCTGATCGTTTTCGCCATCATCAAATTTGCAAAACAGAAATACCAGATTAGCCTGTACTATTCTTGCACAGCCCTCGTTGGCGGTGTAATTTTCTTCGCTTTGATGTAATATGACTCGTATTGGCCTGATATCAGACACGCACAGCTACCTGGACGATGCCGTGTTTAAGCATTTTGAAGACCGGGATGAGATTTGGCACGCAGGCGATTTCGGCACACTCGAACTTGCTGACCAGTTAGCCGCTTTTAAACCTTTAAAAGGTGTATATGGTAATATCGACGGTAAAGACGTGCGTTTGGTTTACCCGGAGCACCTTCGTTTTAAATGCGAAGACGTTGATGTATGGATGACACACATCGGCGGCTATCCCGATAGATACAGCGCTAACGTAAAGCCCGAAATTTATACTAATCCGCCACAATTATTTATTACCGGGCACTCACACATTCTTAAAGTGATCTATGATAAAAAGATTAGCTGCCTGCATATTAACCCCGGCGCCGCCGGAAAACAAGGCTGGCACAAAGTGCGTACCCTCATAAAGTTTGATATTAACGGCAATAAGATCGAAAATCTGAATATTGTCGAACTAAGCGGACGATAAGCCGGTCGAGTCGTGAATCAAGAATCGAGAATCAAGACTTTTGGCAATCTTGATTCCTGATTCTCGATTCCTGATTCCATCGTACGCTACGCCAATCCTCTTGCGTTTTCTGCTTCAAAAACGGTATCAATAAGCAATTCCCGCTGTTTAGATGCTGCTACGGCCAATTGATCGCAACGCTCGTTTTCGGGGTGGCCGTTGTGGCCGCGTACCCATACAAAGCGAATTTTGTGTAGTTTGCTTATTTCGAGATAGCGCATCCATAGGTCTTTATTTTTTTTACCAGCAAAGCCCTTTTTAACCCAGCCATATACCCAGCGTTTTTCGATAGCGTCTATAACATATTTGGAGTCGGAGCATATCACTACATCCTGGTTAGGGGTTTTAAGAGCCTCTAAGCCCTTAATTACTGCCAGTAGTTCCATGCGGTTATTAGTGGTTTTGCGGAAGCCCTCCGACAGTTCTTTATAGTGTTTACCGGCACGCAGTACCACACCATACCCACCCGGACCCGGATTGCCGCTCGATGCACCGTCTGTAAAAATTTCGATCATAGTATTTGAGGGTGCAATTATAATAATTTACTATCAGGCTAACAGTAAGTTATAATTTTTTTAAAAAATGGTTTGCAAACAGCCCGGATTTTTCTACTTTTGCACTCACCAAACGGTAGATGTAGCTCAGTTGGTTAGAGCATCGGTTTGTGGTACCGAGGGTCGTGGGTTCGAGCCCCATCATTTACCCTTAAAGGGGCAAAGATTTTTAAGAGTCTTTTGCCCCCTTTTTTTTGCTTTAATTTTCCGTTAGCATATTTCAAACGTGGAACTTTTCAAAATTCACGGCTTATCAAAATCACTTTTAATATTTACAATCTCTTGATCAGCTATGGTTGAAAATGTAATATGCTGTTTACGTCGTTCGTCTAAGTAACTTATTTGTAAGCATAAGCCATTAAGTGCTCTAGGTATTTTCGGATAGAGAATTTCGTCCGCCTCAACATGAGTACTTTCTATATGGCATTCATATTCTGCGTTTAACGGTAAATTTCCTCCCGGCTGCAAATTGTTTATTTTATCGGGTTGTTCTAATTTGCTAAACTGCTGTTGTGAGATAAAATCTAGTTTAATATTATAAGCCGGGTAAGTAGAATTATTATGTATGATAAGTAGATATTTCCAATCCAAACACCAATGTATAATTGGCTTAATGGCGAAACCTATATTATAAAAAGGTCGCCCAGTCTCGTCTATTTCTAAAGAGTTCTTGGCACTATAACCGTTGTTAGATCGTCCTTTACGATGATATCGTAAATCCGCTTCAAGATAAGGGCCAAGGTTAGATATCTCGGCATCGTTTCCCATTTTATCCGCATAAGCCATTTTCTTAAATTCCGCCGCGATAGAACTATGGTCGCCTGTATTAATCACATTGTTATGACCATTATTGTGGATATTGACGATTGTTGGCGTATTTGTATAAGTCTGTTGTTTTTTAAAATTTGCCATAAAACCACCGTTCTCTAAAAACAACTCAGTAGAGGGTTCGAGATGAATAATAAGCGGAAGATGCCGATCTATAGTTTCTCCAACTCGGGTTATAAATCCTTTTTTCACAAGCACGTCTAGTAAGGCGCTAGCTTTCCTATCACTAGGTTCAATGGTCAATATCTTATCGGCATCCAAGTGATCATTATTGCCAAACATGTTTAATATTTGGTCAAGCTGCTGGCACTGATTTTCGCTTAAATCATTCATATAGTTATCTGCTATTATTAGGTAAATATAAATTATAATAACCGGTTTTAGTTTGTGGAAAACAGCCTCGAGGAAAGTTGAGCTTGTTAGTTTAATAGTTTAATTTTGTATAACTATAAAATGGAATAAATACCAAATCCTTAACCATTATCATTAATGCAGCTAATTGAAATTATAACAAATGAGTTGACAGACGTTGATTTGTCGCTAACATCTCCTCTTTTGAAAACAAAGTTGCTTGCAAGCAGGATCGGTAATCAAGAATTATTAGCGTGGGTTAGTAATGAACTAAATGGCTACAAAAAGCAATCTGATCTTCCAGACTATCGTAAAACAACGGGTGAAATTGTAGGTGATTATATAAATGGCACAAACATAATCAATAATCATGTTTTGCCTATTCCGTCATTTGACAGTTCTTTTGATGATCAAATACGTGCTTTTGAGTTATTCGATGGTATTGAACCATTAGAACAGATGGCGACGCTGTACACTGATAGCTTACTAAAACCGTTTACCCAAGGGCAAGTGACGATATTTCAAAATTTGTTGATTAAGCACGTCAATACCTTTGGAAATTTTTCCTTGATGAGCGCAGGCGTCAGAGTACCAGCAGGTGCGCTTAAAAGGGTTTTAAATGCAGTGAGGAATCAACTACTTGATTTCATGATTGCACTTGAAACAGAATTTGGATTAGAAGTTAAGATTGAAACATTGCAATCTAATAAACAAAAAATAACCACTATTATGAATACCACAATTAATACTAACGGTGATGGGAACTTGGTTAATACCGGAACAGGCGCTAATATTACTTTTTCTGCTACAATTAATAAAGGAAATCAAGAGGCGTTGAAAAAAGCTTTATTAGAAAATGAAGTACATGTATCCGACGCTGAAGATTTGTTGGCCGTTATAGATACGGAGAGCCCTCTTTCTTCTACTGAATTTGGACCCAAGGTAACTCAGTGGGTTTACAAAATGATTGGAAAGGCCATGGACAATAGCTGGAAAATTGGCGTTAGCGCAGCTGGAGGTGTTTTAGGAAAATTGATTTGTCATTATTACGGCCTGCAATAAGTTTGAAGCTGAGTACTGACAATTACCAATTAAATACTTTGAGCACTGGTTAGTCTTAAAGCGCTATTAAATAATTAAGCCCCGTCCGTTCGGACGAGGCTTTAATAACAGATGCTTTTACTTATTAAAAAGCTATCAGTTTCGGCCCGTCGGATATGAAATCATCCAATACACCGTCGGCAATCTTTATCGGTCCGTTGAAACGCGTCGCTCCGGGGATGCTTTGTATCGCAGCAGCTTCTAATGCTATCTTTTTAGCATTTTCAAAATAACGCCCGGCTGCAGCGCTTCTCTGGTCGGCGGCATTAAGTCCGGCTGCTGTTAATTGCAATGCTCTGCCCCATAGCTGCATGGCATCAAGCCAGGGGCGGGCTTCCTGGGCAAAGGCAGGGTCTACTGTGCCAGAGCGGATAATATCCGGTGCGCTGGTAAATTCAACAGCGTATTCCGTCAAATCAACAATAGCGCGATGCCTTGCTACATTGTCTCCGTTTGCAATTGCTTCACGTACGGCATCAAGTTTAGCCTTCATTATTGGAGCTTGCGGTTGCCAAGGCTGACTGCCGAACGTTGGTGCCATATGCTGAGTATCAAAGAAGGTTAGCAGTGCGGCCATTGTACGCTCATCACCACCTGCCAGTTCATATGCGGCAGCATGCCAGGTTCGCTCTGCGTCGTAATCCTTGTCGTTCCAACCAAAGGCAGCCACACCTGTAACAGCAGGGCGACTAGCTGCTTCCTGATTCATTGGATTGGACAGGATACCCGTAAGTTCTGCCGATAACCCGGCTTCGCGCCGGGTATAGGGGGCAAGTAATAACCGGCCTGTAGTTTGTCCATAGTCATTAACCGGGTAATTATCCCAAAGCAATGTTTTCCGTCCAAATGCTTTTGTTGCCGCCTGTGCATCCCTTATGGCAATAGAAGGGGGCACCACATCGGTACCAGTCCATTGTACAACTATTTTCGGGTCGAGATTTTTGCGTAGCGCTGCTTTATAAGGGCTCTCTTTCGCATCGTAATATTCAGTAGGCACCATAATTAGTGGATGGCTTTCCGGATCGTGAGCACTAAGGCTTGCCTGTACGGCGTTAAGTAACTTTGCCTGTGCTACACCTGCCGCTTCTGCGCTGGGCGGGCCAAAGCTTTGTTTGTCTATATCGCAATTCCATTTGGTGTATTCGATGTCGTCGAGTGCTACATAAAAGTTATGCACCCCTATAGCGCGTAGCGCATCAAATTTATGCTCGAGCGTCTGAAGATCCGTAGGGTCAGAAAAACAGATTGATGGCCCCGGCGAAATGGCATACACAAAATTGATATGGTTGCGCCGGGCTGTTGCAACTAACTTCTCAAGTTCTGCTAAAGTAGCTTTTGGATAAGCCTCCCGCCAGCGATCGCGGGCATAAGGGTCGTCTTTGGGGCTGTATATATAGGTGTTAGCCTTAACACTGGCCAGAAAGTTGAGATGCTTAGTCCTGTTCTCCATTGACCATGGAGCACCGTAAAAGCCTTCAATAGTTCCGCGGATAGGCATGGCAGGATGGTCTTTAATCACGAGTGCCGGAATCGAGGTGCGACGCGCTAACTGACGGAAAGTTTGTGCTGCATGAAACAAGCCATCTGCATCGTACCCGGCAATAGTGACGAGCGCACCGCTGCCTGTTGTTAAACCGGCAATAGTATAACCTTCGGCATGGCTATCCAGCTCGGTATTGGTTCGCGCAAGCGCATCACGAATTATCCCGGTGTTTCCTGTGCCGATAATTAGGTAAGTACGGTCCACCGCGGCAGGCAAGCGTTGCGCTGTTGTAATTGTTTCTACGCCAACCGATTTAAGGATACCACGTATCAGCGTTGCGGTCTCGGAATCAGTACCCGCCGACTGAATCAATACAACCGACTTGCCCAAAATGATAGAACCTTGTCCAAGCTGGGTGGATACCGGGGTAGGAAATATCATTGGTAAAGTTGCCGGTGGAGCCATTTGGGCAAAAGAAGTGTTGGCACCGAGCGCAAGCAGGGTTAAACAAGTAAATAACTTATTCATGGATTTTTCAAGATTAGAAGATAAAAAGCAGAAATATAAAGATGATATACCGGTGTCTCGGTTTAAAACCGCTATAATAAGATTTTTTACTAACGTGGGCGGGATTTTTTTGATTTATAAGGGATAAGGCCTTCTTTAGGTTTCGAAAGCCCGGGGCCTGATTATATGGAAGGGGAAATAAAAGACGAGCCATGCGAATAGCTTAATTGGGTTTAATTTCAATGCCTTGGAGGATGCACAGAATTAAACCCCAAAGACCTTCATAAACATGAGCGTTTTTTGAGGGGGAACTGGTAAATATTTAAAGCCCTTTCGGACCTTACAGTAACAGAAGTTTCCTCACTGTCGAGTATCCATCGGTAAAATAAATGGTAGATTCATCTTTAGAAAGCGCCATTTTAAACGCGTATACGTCAGCTTTTGGGCCAACTCCATCGCTGCCGTGTAAGTCGGTATGCGGCCCAACAAGATAGCGGACAGTTCCGTTGATGATAGATTTAATAGCCCCATTGTCGGCAATGTACAGCGTTTTTCCATCTTTGTTAGCTATGATATCCGAAACCTGCGTAAACTTTTGATTTGGGAATAAATCCTGGAAAACGCCCGAAGGGGTCAGTTTGCATATTTTTTCGGAATGCAAAACGATGTACTTCACCGCGTTATAACCGCAAAATAAACTGGTAACATCGTGCACGTCATCAAAACCGCTAGGACGAGGTACGTAGTAGGTATCCTTACCATAAGTACCTGCCGCATCTGGTTGAAATTTTTCGATAAATGCCTGTTGAAAATTTTCGCCATTTGGATAAGTATTTCTTATCCCCCCGGTAAACAAATAGCTGTTATATGGATCTTTTGCCAAAGCGTAGTAAGTATATTCTGTATTATGGCGGGGTGGTGTAAACGACGTTGTAGCGCCGTTAGCTACTATCCAAAACCTGCTACGCTGGTTCTGATATTCATATTCTGCAGCGGTGATATTTATGGTGCCATTTTGTTGCACCCTGATGTTATTGGGTTGAAATAAGGTTTCTCCAAGGCTGTTTGGTGGAATGTTAACCGTGGATACGATATTGGGTAGGGTTATTTTTCGGATTTTACTATTATAGGTGTCTGCCAGGTAAATTGATCCATCGTCTGCTAGGTCGATGCCCGCAACTCCCAAAAATCTTGCTTGATCGCCGGCAGCGTCTACGTATCCTTCTATGTTGTATTTGCCTGCTATTGTTACAACGGTTAAAGGCAAATGTCCGTCCGCGGCATTTGTTGCAACTTGAAGTTCGCCTTGTTTTGCGTTAGTCGGTTGTACGCTATTGCTGAGCTCGTCCTTTTTACATGAAGACAATGACAACACTACACTAATGATGATTAATTTGTAGATATTGATTTTCATAAAAAATTGTGTTGGTTTATAGGATGTTATATGTCGCAGGATTTACAAATCTAAAATGGTCTATAACAACCACAGTGTTTAATACTACACATTTTGGTAATCAAAGTGCTCATCTCTTTTACACGCTTTGAATGCACTCAAGGCCGTCATTAACTTCACCAACACTGCGGTAACTTTGTTGCTAACATCTGGTCGATAGTATTGATGTTAAACCGTTCAAACCCCGCTTAGCGCAGATTTATTTATGGCAATATAAACCGCGATGTCTATTTTATTAAATAGCTTGCAGAGTTTAAGTGTTACTGTTCGTTATGCACAACAGAATTCTTGGTATCTATAATAACATTATCTACTAGTGTAATATTAAAAGGTGCAACATCCTGCACGGTACGAGAAGGGTACTTATTGGTATCGAATTTTCCGGTCCAGTCGGCATTCTTGCTATCGCCGATAAGGATGCCTGTATCGGTCTTACTGATGCGGTTGTTTTCTATGAGGCAATCGCTTGCGGCGATATAAAAGCCAATTTCCGTTTTGCCTTTAGCCATTCCATACATCAGCCTAATGCCTGTTGGCAAGTCTTCGAGTACGTTGTTGGTTATGGTGTGGTGGGTACCATTGATGCGGATGCCGCCCGTACCACCTTTAAAGGTATTGCTATCAATGAGGCAATCATGGCCGCCGCGCATCACTAACTCACCCTCGCAATCTTCGAAATAGTTATGAATGTAGTTGTTACCCGAGCTTTTATTGCTGATCACCTCGGGCTCGCCATTACAGTGGATAAAACGGTTGTCTCTGACCGTGGTGTAGGCATATCGGGTACCCAAAAGTACCGGGTCCTGACCAATCTGCACACATTCGCCGCCATTGAAAACTTTCCAGTTCACTTTATCTTTGTCTCTAAATACATTGTGATCAATCAACGAATAGGTGGGAATTTCATCTTTCGTAATTTTTACCTGTACTTCCTGATTGTCGATATTGCTTGTAAAGTTACAGTGGTCTATGCGGTTGTGTTCGCCTTTGCCAGATAGTACCACAATGGGCATAAACTGATCTTTCGCAAGGTTTTTGGCAAAGGTACAGTCTGTAACCCTGCAGTATTTAGAGTTCTTCAATTCTATCAGAAAGCCTCCGTTAGCTTTAAACACATTACACCCAGTAAAAGTTAGGCCGGTGAGCTCTGTATAACTACCAGTAAGTTGAAACACCGGCTTGTTTACGTCACCGGAGAAGATAACTTGTCCCGGCGATTCCGCCCTAATGATAATAGGCTTTTCCGCAGTGCCGCTGGTATTTATAACTACCTGCCAATTTGTATAGTTGCCGTTAGCAATAACCATTTCATCGCCTGCCACGGCTATAGTGGCCGCTTTTTGTAATTCATCGGGGCTGGATACCTTGTATCTTTTCCCGGCCATACTGGTTAAAGTACATAATAAGCCACATAACAATATTATAAAATACTTCATTTTCGATAGTGGTATAATTGGTTTTTAGATGCCCCGTGGACCGACGGCAAATTACTTAATAACAGTCTTATAGGGTAAGAGAGAGAGCTATTTATCTGCGATAACGTATTCATAAAGCTAACCGGAAGTAATTTGTTGACCAAGTGTTGATCAGTTGCATAGAGGTACTAATGGTTTATTTCCATTCCTTAGCCCTTAATTTTTGCTTATCCGGAAACGTTAATCTCTCGTTCTTAACATGCGTAGTAAGCGCACACCTATTAGATAAGGCATAATAAAAGGTATCGCAGGTATAGCAGCCAGAAATCCTACGATAGAAAATGGAGCAGGCCAGGAAGGGGGGAATGATACAAATAAAACACCCATTGCTGATAAAATTATATACCAGCGGCTGCCGGCAGTATTCAGTAAGCCGGCCTTTTTTAGCGCAACGGGAAATAGAATTGTGGTAAGGTAAATGAGTGCCACTTCGACAATAGCAATTACATAAAAAAGCATTTCAACCGGTGAATACCAATCTGGGCGTTTACCGGCAGGTAGATTTACAAATTCGCTGAAAGCCACTGGCAGGTAATATCCCCAAAAGGCCATGTTTAAAATAAATAAGGGTATTGCGATTCCTATAGTTGCGAAACCCAGAACTGAATAAGTGTGTTCTCCTAAGATCTGTAATTTAGCCTTCAATAGCGCGAACCCCAATAGCGCACTTATACCACCAATTATCAGGATGGTGTATCTTATTTGCTGCTCTGTTGCAGTTGCTACCCACCCCTTAATTGTGCCTGGCGGCCGCCCCATACCGGCAAAAACAGAAAATAGCAGCCAGGGTATAATTAGTAAAAGAGCTGTAAGTATCCATTCTTCTTTTTCAGATTGACTGATATTTGATTTAGCCAAGGCGAGTTGTCTAACCGCGAATAACATTAAGCTGGCATTTAGTATCCATATCGGGAGATAGAATATATAACTAACATGGCCAATCCCGAAGCCAACGGCAAAAACCATCGGGGGAACCAGGTAGAGATAGATGGACGATAACTTTTCTAAACGACTCATAGATAAGATTCTAGTTATATAAATGTATCGCTTTTTATTGAGCATTGAACGGTTGTGATGTTAAGCTCATTTCTCGAATTATGACCCATTTTATGACTCGTTATTATTGATTCTCAACGATAATATAGTAGCCAGAACCTGTGTTCAAACTTATTTTAAGATTTAATTTAGACTTAATATAAATAAGAATATATTTGCCGTGTCAAAATTACACTTACTCGAAATAACTATTGATGAAACGACTACTTTACATTTTTTTTGCACTTACACTACTCACTCCAATCATTTTAAAAGCCCAAACCGGGGGCAAAATAGCCGGTAAGGTATTAATGGTTGATGGCCGGCCGTTGGCATCGGGCTCGGTATCTATTAAAGAACTGGCAAAAGGCACGCTTACCGACGAGCATGGTAACTATACCTTCGTTAATATTATGCCTGGTGATTATACGCTCAAGATCCAGATATTAGGCGCAGCCGAAAAAGATATTCCGGTAAAAGTTATTGCAGAAGAGACCACAACCGCTGATTACCAGTTTACGAAAGAAAACGTAACGGCCTTGCAAGAGGTGGTGGTAACTACACCTACTAATAAATTCTCGAAAAAAGAGAGTGTGTACATCGCACGCCTGCCCTTAAAAAACATTGAAAATCCGCAAGTCTACAACTCGGTTCCGAAAGAGCTATTTCAAGAACAAATGGCGCTTGACCTGGGAAGTGTTTCTAAAAATGTACCCGGAGCAGGTATCCCAACTATAGCTAACCAAGGTAGGGTGACCTTCCTTTCCCGCGGTTTCGAAACCGAGCCTAATGCCAGAAATGGTGTTGCCGGTGCGGCTTTCTCGTCTATCGACCCTGCTAATTTAGAACGTGTTGAGGCTATCAAAGGACCTTCCGCTACCTTATTTGGTACAAGCATATCAAGCAGCTACGGAGGTTTATATAACCGCGTAACTAAAAAGCCTTATAACGGTTTTGGTGGTGAAGTATCTTACTTTGGTGGCAGTTGGAACTATAACCGCATTGTAGCCGATATTAATACACCCGTTAATGCCGATAAAACAGCTTTATTCCGTTTAAATACCGCTACTACCTTCCAAAAAAGTTTTCAGGATCTGGGTTATACCAATAACATTAGCGTAATGCCGAGTTTTTCATATCAGGTTAATGATCGTTTATCATTGTTACTTGATGTAGAATTTGGTCAGGAAAAAGGTACGTCGGTTGTTCGTTTTAATCCATACACAGGTGGTACTAACGTACGCACGTTGAATATTAAAACAATGGGTTTTCCATACAACAAAACTTTCCTGAGTAACGATTTGCCATATTCAACCCAAATGTTAAACATCTTCGGACAGGCTAACTATAAGATTTCATCTGAGTGGACATCACAGACCATTGTATCTCGCGCCCGTTCTACAATTAACGGATATATTACTGCTTTAACCGGCCGCAGTGATGTAACCATCCGTCCACAAATCATCGTTGGTAATACTTCATTTATCGCAACAGACATCCAGCAAAACTTCATCGGCGACTTTAAGATTGCCAATCACCGTAACCGTGTGGTGGCTGGTTTAGATTACTACAACAACTCTAATAGTTTCGATCGTGTTACGGTTAACTATAACCAGACTATTAATTTCGTAAATCCTCCTGCTTCTTACCGTATCAGCAAATTCAAGGTCGATTCGTTAACCAGTACAGGTACTTTACGTAAGGAAAATAATAGCGATGACACCTATGCAGCGTATGTATCGGATGTGTTTAATGTTACTGATAAATTATCAGTTATGGCCAGTTTAAGATTAGATCGTCACCAATATAATGGTGTTTACAATATTGCAACTGGCGTAACGGCAGGTGGTTTAGGCGCTAACGGTGTACAAACTGGTCCTTACGGCCAAACTGCGTTATCGCAAAAAATGGGGGCGGTGTACGAGGTTGTAAAAGACCGTTTCTCGGTATTTGGAAACTGGATGAATGGTTTCTTTAACGAAAGCGGCGTGTTTGCAGATGGTAGCCAATTTAAGCCCGAACATGCTAATCAGCTGGAGTTTGGCGTAAAAGGCGATGTACTCGATCATCGTTTGGTTGGTTCCGTAAGTTATTATAACATCCAGGTAAAAGACCAGATCAGGCCCGATCCTAATGATAGTCAGTATTCTATTCAAGACGGTACACGCTTAAGCAAAGGTATTGAAGTTGACCTTACTGCCAACCCTTTCCCTGGTTTTAACATCGTAGCGGGTTATGCTTATAACGATAGTAAATTAACACATTCAGATGCGTCGACTAACGGTTTGCGTCCTGCATATTCTGGTCCGGCCAGGATGTTGAATTTCTGGGCTAGCTACCGTATGCCGGAAGGTGATTTAAAGGGTTTAGGTTTGGGTTTTGGCGGTAACTCAGGTAGTTCGTCATACAACGTAAATACTACCACACTTAAGGTTGTAGTACCGTCGTACACTATCTTAGATGCTACCGTATTTTACGATCAGCCTAAATATAGAATAGGATTTAAGGTTGATAACCTCACCAGCGAAGAAGCATGGTCGTTACGTTTAACGCCGCAGGCGCCAGCGCGCTTTACGGGTAGCCTTACTTTGAAATTTTAAGTAAATGAAGACTTTTAAGAACATAACCGGTTGGTTGCATTTATGGCTTGGCCTTGCGGCCGGTATTATACTGATTATAGTAGCGCTAACCGGTAGTTTGTTGACTTTTGAAGATGAGCTCGAACCGCTCATCTTCCACAAAACACAAGTGGTAAAAGTATCGGGTACGCGTATACCCGTCGACAGTTTGGTGCAGATAGCCAATTCCGTTTTTCCCGATAAAAAACTGAGCCGCTTAATTATCCCTCAGGAGGCCGAGCGCAGCGTCGAAGCGCGCATAGGTGCAAAAGGAGAGAAGGGAATTAAAGTGGTCTACATTGATCCCTACACTGGTAAGGTATTGGGCAAGGGACCATATGATAAACAATTCTTTCAGCAGGTGCGCAGTTTGCACCGCTACCTTTTAATGGGTAAACAAGGCAAAATAGTTACAGGTATTTCCTGTGCTATTTGCCTGTTTTTGGTTATCAGTGGCTTAATCATCTGGTGGCCGGCTAACAAGGCTGCGATGAAACAGCGTTTCAAAATCAAATGGAATGCATCGGGCAAACGTCTCACCTGGGATTTGCATGCGGTAAGTGGCTTTTATATGTCTATCGTTTTACTATTTATAACCTTTACCGGCTTTGTTTGGAGCTACGATTGGGTAGAGGATATGCTGTTTAAAGTGATTGATGGTAAAGTAGAAAAAGCCGAAAAAGTTAAAAATAAAGAAAAAACTAAAGTGGTTAATGATGGTGTTTATCAGTTGATGTATAACGAGATCAATACCATTTACCCGTACAACGGCTCTGTTGCTTTTGCCATGCCCGCGAAACCGGCTTTGGCTACAACGGTGCAAAAGGAGCCTGAGGAAAGTAGGATAAGACAAGTAGATGCTGCCTTTTTCGACAGCCATACCGGTGGCTTGATTAAAAAATTACCGTATAGTGAAGTAAGTACTGGCACCAAAGTGCGCAGAATGATTTTGCCGATACACACCGGTAGTCTGTTGGGTTGGCCTACCAAGTTATTGTATTTGCTGGTGAGCTTATTTACCGCCAGCCTGCCCATAACAGGTATGCTGATTTGGCTGGGTAAACGAAAAAAGACTAAAAAGAAAACCAAGAAAAGCCCCCGAGTGGCTGTAGCTTAACAAAATTGATTATTGTTTGCTGGCGTATTAATCGGCCAGCAAACAGTAATTACAACGATGCCTTATACTGGTGTAAGCGATTCCTTTATAAGTTCCGGCAGAGTTATCGTCCCAATCTTCGCGAATAATGTAAAGACCCGGCATAGTGGTCTTAAAAGCAGCTTCTCCCTTTTCATCTAAGGTTAATTCTTTCTCCCAGTTTTCCGGATTAAATACTCTTAATTTGGTGCCTTTGGCAGCCGCTGAGCCATTGTTGAAAGCTTTAACGGTTATCAATTTCCCTTCACGCTCAACTATTATGTGCAGCAATTGTTCGGGCGTCGATCTTAAAGTACTTTCTTCTACACTATAGTCTGCCGATAAATAATCTACAGGCTTTACATTAATGCCTCCCGATTTCGAGCGGTCGACTACCGGGTGAGTATCATTAATTCCTAGTATTTGATAAGTGCCTTTTTGGGTAGGCGTAAATTCTGCCGACCAGCAATCTGACTGCTGAGTAAGCGTAAGCGCTGTCTTCTTACCTTCCGGATTTAGCACAACGAATTTGAACTCACCGGTAAGTTTTAATTCTGCACCTGTATCGCGATGACGGATATTAAAGGCGTCAATATTACCATAGCAAACCTCAATCTTTACCCTATTATTTAGTTTTCCGTTGCCTTTTACTTCCAGCCAGTAGGCCGCGGCCTTAGTTATAGTTGGAAGAAAAAAGAGTATAACTAAACTAAAAATCAATGCTGGTTTCATGCTAGCAAAAATAGAGAAACTTAGAATTTTAAGCTTGGTTATTTGTCGCAAATATCCCCTCGAAATGTCATTATTGCACCGTTTGCCTGCAGGAAAATAGCCTTAGCTTTAAATGGTCTTAAATATTTAGTTATGCTATTAAAAAATAAGAACGCCATTATTTACGGTGCAGGCGGCTCGTTAGGTAGTACTATCGCTAAAGCCTTTGCAGAAGCAGGGGCCAAAGTATTTTTAACCGGCCGTAATCTGGCTTCGGTAAATAAAGTACTGAACGAAATTGTTGCTGCTGGTGGAATTGCGGAAGCAGCTCAAGTTGATGCGCTGGATGAGCAAGCTGTAAATGATCATGTCAATGTAGTTGTACACAATGCAGGTACTGTAGACATTTCTTTTAACCTGATAGACACCCAGGCTATACAGGGGATACCCTTAACAGAAATGACTGTTGCTGACTTTACGCGCCCGACTAATATAGCTATGCAAACGCAGTTTATTACAAGTACCGCTGCCGCGCGAGTAATGATTAAGCAGCAATCGGGAGTTATCTTGTCGTTAACGGCTACGCCCGGTGGTGTGGCTTACCCTGGCGTAGGTGGGTTTGGTCCGGCTTGTTGCGCTATTGAGGGGTTCTTTAGAAACCTGGCCTCTGAAAACGGGCCTTACGGTGTGCGGGTAGTGAATATTCGCTCCGGTGGTTCGCCAGACTCTAACGTGTTTAAGGAAGCCATTTCGGCTAATCCGGAAGAAATGGAAATTGTGCTACGAAAAATGAAAGCCGATACGATGCTCAAAGAAATGCCGGCTATGGCGGATGTAGCTAATACTGCAGTGTTCCTGGCTTCGCCTTTAGCCGGTAAGATAACCGGGGTGACTATTGATTTAACCTGTGGTACAACCGTAGGGTTGAACTACCGTACTTCAGATTCGATGGAGCATGTGATCAAAGGTAATGCTAAGAAGTAACGCGTCTAACAGGATTTTTTGTAAGTTTAGTTTCAAAACCGTTGCAGGTAACGGATGCTAAAAATGAACGAGTTAGATCCATTCATATCACATATTCAGAAGAGAATTGATCTCACGCCTGAAGAACTAGCTGAAATACTAAGTGCTTTTAAATTAAGAAAAGTAAAAAAGCGCCAATTTATAATCCAGCCCGATTTTGTAGCGAAATATCGCACTTATATATTACAAGGGGCTTTCCGATCGTACGTTATCGGGCAAGATGGGGTTGACCATACCATACAGTTTGCCCTGGAAGACTGGTGGATTTCTGATATTAACAGCTATCTAGGCCAAAAGCCAGCCACCATGTTTGTGGTAGCCATAGAAGATAGCACCGTTTTACAAATAGAACACGATGCCGAGCAAGCCCTAAAGGCTGCCAACCATAAGTTTGAAACTTTTTTTAGAATAGGGGCAGAGCGTACCGCAGCGTTCCATCAACGGCGCATTATATCGGCGCTTACACGCACGGCCGAAGAACGGTATAACGATTTTCTCGAAACCTATCCTCGTGTTGCACAACGCTTACCTCAATACGCACTGGCGTCTTATCTGGGCATGACCACCGAGTTTCTTTCCAAGATCCGTAACAACAAAGTGAGGCGGAAAAGTTGAAGTAGTTCAACCGAATTTCCTAAGCTGGTTCATCTTTAAAATTTTCGAATCGCGGCAACTTTGTTATATCAAAACGATAACAAAATGTCACGTAAATTAGAAAACAAAGTAGCTGTTGTTACAGGTGGTAACAGCGGTATAGGATTAGCAACCGCAAAATTATTTGCAAAAGAAGGAGCCAAGGTCACCATCACAGGCCGTAGCTCTGCAACCATAAAAAGTGCTACAGAGGAGATCGGAAACGGTGCTATTGGCTGGGTAAGTGATGTGGCCGATATTAACAGCTTTAATCCGCTTTATGAAAAAGTAACCGACGAATTTGGTAAAATAGATGTATTAATTGTTAACGCAGGTGTGGTAGCGATGGGCCCGTTAGAAGACGTTACCGAAGAAACTTTCGATTTTATCAGCAATATCAACTACAAAGGCGTGTTCTTCACCGTACAAAAAGCTTTGCCGTATCTTAATGATGGCGCATCTATCGTGCTTACCTCTTCAACAGTAGCTAACAAAGGTTTGGCTGGTGCGTCTATCTACATCTCATCAAAGGCAGCCGAACGTGCGTTAGTTAGAGCTTTCGCGGCTGATCTGGTAGGCAGAGGAATCCGCGTTAACGCGCTTTCTCCGGGCTCTATCATTACTCCAGTGTTCGAAAAAGCTGGTTTTACTAAAGAACAATCTAACGAAATGGAGGCCTTCTTCCAACAGGTAACCCCTATGAAGAGATCAGGCACTGTGGAAGAAATGGCTAAAGGGTTTTTATTCCTCGCCTCGGATGATTCATCATATATGACCGGAGGCGACTTACTGCTCGATGGTGGTTTCAGCAACCTTTAATTATTGTGTGTGTTTTAAAAAAGAGAGCCCTTCGCAATTTGCGAGGGGCTCTCTTTTTATGTGTTAGATCTAAAAATCACGTTGAGTAGTTTGCAGCCATTGCCCCAGGTCATTGATTTGCTGGGTATTTTGCTTGCCCCATGTCGCATTGTTTGCCTTGGTATCAGTTAAGGCGATGGTATGCGCAAATGCTGGCATATAGTTGGTTTGGGCTAACTTATAAAAGTAATCGACATAAAATTTATCGAAAAACGTTTTATCAGTTTTCTTGGCGGCTAACTCACCGGCCATTGTGAAAATATTTTTCAATTGGTATTCAAGCAAATCCATACTGCTCAATTTTTTTGATGAGGCAGATTGTGCTATTAAAGACAGGCTCAGGTTTAGCGTACTGGTTTGCTGATCGTCTTTTGGGGAAAGGGAGATACTGGTATTGCCGTTGGCATCTTTCAATATTCCGCCTTGTAATATATGCTGAATGTTGCCGTAGGCTTCGGCAGCGCGTGTGCCAGTAGGTTCTAAAAGGATGAAGCTACATAAGCCCATTAAGGCATTTACCCGCTTATTTTGATGAAAGGTAACCAATCCGTATAAACGTTGGCTGCTCGGGTCTTTCGGATTGTGTTTAATGGCGTCGATAGCCGCTTGTTCAGCTTCGGGGTATTTACCGGCACGCGAATAGGCGATACCAAGGTTATAATAAATTTGCGGATAATCAGGATTGATTTTGATAGCCTCATTATAGGTGTCTATAGCTTTTTGAGGTTGCTTGTTATCATCATAAATGCTGGCAAGCAAGCTGTATGCAGCTACCTTTAATTTGGCGTTATCTGTTTTAATAGCCTTATTAAGATACCCGATTGCATCATCGGGCTTTTTTAAAGCGTAGTAAGAAAATGCCATTTCATAATTGGCATAGCCGTTTTCTGGCTCAATTTTTAGTGCCTCGTTAAACTTGTTGATGGCCTCAGTGTAATTACCTTGGTTGTGTAGTTCTATGCCCTGCTTAATTAGATCGCCGGCCGAAGTTTGGGCCCGTGCCGAAAAATAACCACAGCATAATAAAAGGGACATTAATAGTCTTAGCATGTTTTTCATGCTTTAAAACTACTAAATGCCCCTTTAAATGAGAAAACCGTTTGCCCTTAAGCGCAACAATTTTCTTCGCTGAGATTTAAAAGATCTTTAACCGTATTGGTAATCTCGTCGAGCGAGAAGGGTTTGGCTATAAACGCATCCCACCCATAATTCCCCAATGATTCGAGCACGCGCGTAAATGCCGAAAGCATAATTACCGGGATGTGGCTCGTTTCCGGATGAACCTTAATCTGGTGGCAATATTCACCACCGTTTATGCCCGATAAAATATAGTCTGTAATAACCAAATCTGGCTGGTGCTGTTTAACTAATTGAATGATATCGTCTGTAGAAGTAAAGCCTTCCACTTCGTATCCTTCATTGAGCATGATCTCCTTTACCAACTCCAGCATGTCTTCGTTATCATCCAGGATCAGTACTCTCTTATTTTTAGACGTCATTATATGTGTAGATGTATTCTTGTTTCACTCTTTAACGTATAAAGGGCAAAATTGATTGTAGCAAAATTGTCAATTAATTCAAGGGTGATCATAGTCGATAGTTCATGACTGATTGAAGGAAATTTACATTACCTGGTAGCTATGAACCATGAACTATTACCCACGAACTCTTTAAGCCTCCTTTTCCAACAATGCCACTACTTCTTTCCAATTATTGGCCCGGGTGTGATGATGGTAACTCACATTGTGAAAAGCGTGGAACATAATCGTTTTGCCCTTAAAATTGTCGAGATTTTTAAGGTGGTCGTCTACCATGTAGTCAGTATTGATAATACTTTTATCGCCGCAGAAAATAATGTTCTTCCAACTGATGAAAGGGAAATTTGTATTTAACCACTTTAGTTTCTCCGAAAGGCTCAACGGAAATTCCATTGCCGCCGAAACGATATATACTTCAAATTTTTCAGACAGGCTTTTAATGGCTTCAACAGCGCCTTCCATAACAGGCAGGGTTGAAAAGAATCCCGCAGTTCGCGCGAAGCGGTGGATGGCACCTTTTTCGGGAAAGGCGGTGTCTTCGGTAAGGCCGCTCAATTGGTCTTTGGTCATTTTAACTCCGTAGTCACGTTCGTACCAGCTTAAAAATTGTGCTTCCACATCGGCCAGTACGCCGTCCATATCTACTGCAATTGTTTTTTTCTTTGATGAGATGTTCATCTATGCAATTAAAAACAAATTGGAGGCATATCAAAAGAAAACGCCCAATTAGAGACAGAAGTAATGATTTTTTAATCTTGACATGACATTTCCCAAGTGGGGCTGTAATCCGACTGGCTCTTTGAGATAAGAGGTTCCGGTAATATTTAACTTTTACGCGTGTTTAAAGCGATAAAATACCGTGAAAACACCGGGCTGGAAATTTGTCTAAATGACATAAATTTAAAGGAAACGCTTTAACCTCACATCAATTTATGGCCTTATACACTACCAGGATAGAAATACTTGGCTCAAATGACCATGGCGCCTACCAAACGCTTAACGACGCTATGGAAGCCAATGGCTTTTTTTGTACCATTCAACTAACCTCAACAAGCCCTGTTTATAAATTACCTACGGGCGAATACAATTGGATAGGAGAGATGAACGCCTCGTTTGTACTAGAGGCCGCCGTGAAGGCCGCCGCTCAGATTACCAACCAGGTACGTATATTAATTACCAAGGTAGATAACATAAGGGAGTGGTATAACCTGGAAGAGGTAAAATAGCAGTTATACAACCTATTATTAAATACTGTAGTGACGCACTTGCTGGCTTCTTTAACAGTGAAGATCGGCTGGATTAACTCGCCTTAATAATTAAATTTCCAACATCGGTAAACAGAAACAATATTTATTATTTTTGCCGCATACAATATTGTTTAAAACGACGTTTACAGGGAAGTTAATCCCTACAAAAAAAGGTTCAGCTAAAGTCAAATGTTAAAATGTGTGAAATCATACTTTTTAAACAATAAATGACTTTACTTTGAGCTAAATTTCACAGATGAAAATAAAATATACTCTTTTACTTGTTTTTTGTGCGTTTCTGATCCAAAGCTGTAAGAAAGACGAAATTACCTCGACCACAACTACTACAGCGCCTATTACTGCTTTTCAGGCTTATCTTAACGGTACTTTATGGGCTCCTGCAGATACTTTAGGTGCTACTATAACTTATAATGCGGCTACTAAAACTAAAGTGTTAACCTGCAGTGGTACCAAATACCCACAACAAGTAAACCTTACAGTAACGCAAAGCAACGCAACAAGCGGAAGCAGTTTCCCTATAGGTACTTACACTACCAATGCTACTTTTGATTACCGCACACAACAGAAAACATCTGGTGGTTATCTATATGTACCGTTTGGTACTGCTAAAGATGGTTCACAGTCTATCGCCGTTACGGCTATCGATACTGTTAAGAAAACGATAACAGGTACATTCAACTTTATTTCTACCAACACAGTTTATGACAGTAACGGTAACTTCGTATCTATCAGCGTTGCGCAAATTGCAACCGGACAGATAACCACGCTGCCTTATACCTACAAAACGGTAGCTAACTAACACAAAAGATTATACTTATTGTACAAAAGGCCGGACTAATTTTATATTAGTTCGGCCTTTTCTGTTAATGAAACCGTTGATTTATGGTTTATAAGATATTCTTAAATTAATGGGGAAGCGTAAACCAAAATGTACTTCCCTTGCCTAATTCGCTATTTACGCCAATTTGCCCGCCATGGCGTTTAATAATCTCGGCACTAATGTACAATCCAAGCCCCAACCCCGAAAACTGGGCGCCGCTATGGTCAGCACGGTAATAACGGTCAAATAGGTGAGGAATCTTTTCTGGTAATATCCCCGGACCATTATCCTTGACTTCTATTTTTATACTGTTTGTCATTCGCTCTGCGGTAATTAATATATCCCGGGAATCTGGAGCATATTTTACAGCATTGTTTAAAAAGTTAACTACTACCTGGTCAACCCTTTGTTCATCAGCATAAACAGTCACGTTAAAGTCGCCATTTAACTGTATTTGGTGCGTACCAACGGCAAGCAAGTGATGGCAGCTATTATCAATCATATCTGCCAATACAAATTGCTTCTTGCGCAACTCAAGTTGGCCATGAGTAATTCTGTTAACGTTCAACAGATCGTTGATCAGATTATTAAGCTTTTCTAAACTTCTGCCCGATTGCTCTATCAGCCTGGTTAACATTACCGGCGATGGGTTGTCTTTCATCCGGTCTAATAATTGTATCGAGGCCTTGAGGCTGGTAACCGGTGTTTTTAACTCGTGGCTGGCAATACTAATGAAATCATCTTTTTGCTGCATAGCCTTTCTGCGGGCAGTTACATCTGTAAACGTAACAACACCGCCGGTTAATTGATCATTCTGATCTACTAGCGGTGAGGCGTTAATAGATATATAAACAGGTTCGTTATGATGAGGTTGCTGTATAGCAATTTCCTGATCATAAACCGCTTGTTGATTAGCCAGCATAATAACAATCGGATGTTCTTCCTTAGGCAGTACAGAGCCATCAATGCGCAAGGTTTGCCAGTTGGGCGCATCAAATACCTGCAACTTGTTTTGGCTTTCCTTAAGGCTAAACATTGTTTGCGCCATTGGATTGGCATATATCAAATGGCCATTAAGGTCTATAATGCCTACACCTTCGGCCATCGTATCTAATACCCGTTGTAAGCGTTGCTGGTTTTCGCGCAGGCTCTCTTCGATTTTCGTTTTTTCGCGAATAGTGATTTCAAGTTCGCTTGTTCGTTCTTTAACTGTGCGTTCGAGATTTGCATTAAGGTGCTGGGCAATTTTTTGGGCTTCTTCTAGCTCAGCATTTTTTTGCTCCAACAAGTTTTGAGTTTCCTTTTGCTCAGTGAGGTCGGTTATAATCACGCTTAACGACAACCCTTCATCCAGATCGAGGGTGGTTAAAGAGAGTAGTACGGATACTTTTTTATTCTGATCTGTTAATAAACTCAACTCACCCTTAGTACTTTGGCTCCAGGCTTTTTTTATTAGCAATTGGCAATCTTCCTTACACTCTTCGGTAACAAATCTAAAAAAGGATTTTCCGGTTATCCGCTCCAATGGTAATCCAATTAGTGCTGCAAATTGCGAATTGCTATATAATATAAGACCGTCTGGGTTTACAGTCACAGCCCCCTCAGTCATCTGTTCAATAAAGATTCGGTAGGTTTGGTCGGCACTTTTAAGTGTATATAGCTGGTGCCCGTCGCCGTCGTTTACAATAAGTGCATCAACCTCGCCGGTGCGTATGGCCTCAATGGTATCTGTTGCCTCTTCTAAGCGGAAGCGTGTTTCCTCCATCTCCTGCTGTAAAACTTTCAGCTCGGTTAAAAGGTCATCATATGTTTTTATGCTTTCCAAAATCTCAAAAAGGTTTATAACAAGCCAAGGCCCCGAAGCACCTTGTCTGTATCAGACATATCACCAACCAGCTTGCGTAAAGGTGTTGGTTCTTTTTTAATTAGCACGGGTACAGCAGTAACATCTTCACTTTTTACCAGCAGCGGCTGCTGATAGGCATCTATGATCTCTAACTCGTACCGGTCTTTTAAATGCTGTTCTAAAATATTTTGCAGGTTGTTAATGGCGCGCACTGATGCTGGCGAAGCACCGGTTACAAACAAACGGAGTTTGTAAATCATTTCTTCGCTTTCGCCCCAATCAGTACTATCACCGTCGGTTACCATAGTTGCTGTATAATCATATTAAAGTTGTTTTGTGCGGATATCTAAGCCCACTAGTACCTTTTCTTCATTAGATAAGTCGCCTATTATTTTGCGTACCGGTTCTGGTACTTTTTTTACTAACGTTGGTATGGCCAATATTTGATCACCTTCGGCAAGTTGCGGATGTACAAGCAAGTCAATTACTTCTATGCTGTATTGCCCTTTCAAATGTTCTTCACAATATTTTTTGAGGTTATTTAATGCAGCAACAGATTTAGTTGTTTTGCCTGCCACATATAGCCTTAATTCATATGCTTTACTCACTATTTCTTCTTTTTAGTCTTTTTAATTTCGTCCTCCGAGTCGGCGTCGCTAATGTTTTTTCCTCTTAGTGTGGTCAACTTCTGCCGATTCTGTTCCAACACTTCTTTTTTGATGGCGTTTTCGACATAAGCTTTGTTAAGTTCCTCTTCGGTTGACTCAAACTCAGATCTGAGGCTTTCTATTTTAGATTCAAGCACCTTACGCTTACGCAATAGTTCGCGGTCTTTAACGCCTACAGCATGTGTTTGCAGTACTTGCCCTGTTTCTTCAAGTAGCATTTGTGCTTCGCGAGCCGAACCGGTAAGTATGCCATCGGGGCCTAAGTAAACATCAATAAGATCTAAGCCATTATCTGAGATTACAAATTCGCGCACCTGGTTAGAGTGTTTCATGCCGCGCGACTTCATAATATATAAACCACGGTTTCGCTCGCCATTCATTTCAATGTCCCTGATCATCAGCCAGGCATCTACTAAGGACGAAACTCCTTCATCTGTTTGCTCGTTAACCACCGTGTTTAAAGACAAAGCCGTAAACATTACGGTAATCTGTTCTTCCTGCAAGAAATCTATTAACCTAACCAACATCGATTTTACATCGCTTACAGAACCTACAGTAATAAGGTTGGTAATAGGATCCAACACTACCACTTGTGGTTTAAATCTTCTAATGGCTTTATGAATGGCAACCAGATGCATCTCTAGGCCATAAAGGGTAGGGCGCGAAGCATAAAATTGCAACAAGCCACTGTCAACATGTTGTTGCAAATCCATACCAATAGACCGCATGTTACGTATAATCTGCGCCGGAGATTCTTCAAACGCAAAAAACATACACTTTTCGCCACGGTTGCAAGCTTCATTACAGAAGCTGGCTGCCACACTGGTTTTGCCCGTGCCAGCCGTGCCCGAAACTAAAATACTGCTACCACGATAGAAACCGCCTTTGCTTAACATTTTATCGAGAGCGGGTATTCCAGACGAAAAACGGTCTGACGATACCGCCTTGTTTAGTTTTAACGATGTTACTGGTAACACCGAGATTCCGTCTTCATCAATTAAAAAAGGATATTCATTAGTGCCATGCAAAGTACCACGGTACTTAACGATACGTAATCTTCGGGTAGATATTTGATTAATGATGCGGTGATCTAACAAGATCACGCAATCCGATACGTACTCTTCCAGCCCCTGACGGGTAAGGGTTTTTTCTCCCCGTTCGCCGGTGATAATAGCGGTTACACCTTTATCTTTAAGAAACTGAAATAGCCTGCGCAGTTCTGCACGTAATATGGCTTGGTTGGTGAGGCCAGAAAAGAGATTTTCGATGGTATCAAGCACCACTCGTTTCGCGCCAATGCTGTCAATAGCGTAATTGAGACGGATAAAAAGGCCTTCGAGGTCGTATTCCCCCGTTTCTTCTATCTCGCTACGATCAATGTGTATGTAATCGATCTTGATTTTTTTCTGATCCTGAAGTTTTTGCAGATCGAAACCCAGTGAGGCAACGTTGGTTGCCAGTTCATCCGCTTTCTCTTCAAAGGCAATAAAAACACCGGGTTCGTTATATTCTTGTGCGCCCCTAACAATAAATTCAAGGGATAATAAAGTTTTACCGCAACCTGCACTGCCACAAACCAATGTTGGTCTGCCAGTAGGGAGGCCTCCTACAGTAATTTCGTCTAATCCGATAATACCGGTAGGGGTTTTGGGCAATTCGTGCGAGAGTTGTTTTGAAGTTGAGGACGCTTTCTTTGATGGCATAATCAATAGGTGGAAACCACTAAATTATAAAAATATTCTATTACTAATTAATTATGTGTCGATTTAGGATACAGGCGGTTTAGCGGTATTTTATAATCTAGAACTACTATGTTACGAAAGTGTTTTATATAAGGCTTAATATGTCCTTACTATTTGGCCGAATCATCTACTTATTACATTCCGCTGATTCGTTTGTTGCTTCCACAATATAAATTTGGATTATACAATTTACCACTATAATGAAATACAGAAATTTTGGAAACGGCGAGAAGCTATCGGCTATCGGCTTAGGCTGTATGAGTATGTCACATGCCTACGGCGTGCCCGATGATAAAGAATCTATAGCCACATTAAATTATGCGCTCGACCTGGGCGTTAACTTTTGGGATACGGCCGACGTTTATGGCAGCGGTGCCAATGAAGAACTAATCTCTAATGTATTAGTACCTAATCGCGACAAGATATTTATTGCCACCAAATTTGGCTTTACGCAGCGCGAAGGCAGCAATGGCAGAGATATGGTTTTTGATGGCTCGCCGGCTTATATGAAAAAGGCAATCGAAGCCAGTTTAAAACGTTTGAAGATAGATGTAATTGACCTTTACTATGCCCACCGCATTGATCCGAATGTGCCGGTAGAAGAAATGGTAGGGGCAATGGGTGAGCTGGTTAAGGAAGGCAAAGTACGTTATTTAGGTTTGTCTGAGGCCTCTGCAAATTCAATTCGTAAGGCACATGCCACACACCCAATCAGTGCGGTACAAAGTGAATATTCTTTATTGACCCGTGATGTTGAACAAAGTGTGTTGCCGGCGTGTAAAGAGCTAGGTATTGCCTTTGTGCCGTTCAGTCCTTTGGCGCGTGGCCTGATGACTAATACCCTTAATTTAAGCACCCTGCCTGATAATGATTTCCGCAAGAAACTGCCGCGTTATCAGGAAGAATACCAGGATAATAATCAAAAGCTGGCGCAAGCCTTTGCCCATCTGGCCGAAGAGATAGATTGCAGCCCGGCCCAATTGGCTTTAGCCTGGATACTTAAACAAGGCGACAACATTATCCCGATACCTGGTACCAAGAAACGTAATAAATTGGCCGACAATGCGGGTGCTCCGGATGTTGAACTAACATCAGAAAACTTGAACCAGATAGAACAGTTGTTAGCTAAATATCCCAATACCGGTGCAAGGTATGACGAGTCGGCCCAAAAAATGGTAGATAGGAGCTGATCGTTGCTTTTCGACATTTAATGCGTATTTAATAGCATCTAATAACACCAAAATGGTTTGTTTTCATATAGAGAGCAGGCCATTTTGGGTTTTGATAAAAACTGTTGTTGTTTGTTTAAGTTTGAATTGTGTAACTTTGGATATGACAGTAGAAACAATCGAAGATTTTTATAAAGGTAAGTTTAACTGGATGCCCGAGAATCTTCAAAAAGATATGGGCCATTTTAATGTTTTTAAAATGGAAGATTGTATTGGCCCCAATGCAAAGAATAGTTCAATTAGTTACAACCGACGTAACTATTATAAAATAAGCATGATGCGAGGTAGCAGCACCTGCCATTATGCAGATAAAAGCATCGATGTATCGGGGTGTACGCTAATGTTTTTTAACTCCAAGGTACCCTATGCCTGGGATAATCTAACAGAAGACAGAACAGGCTACTTCTGCATTTTTACGGAAGAGTTTTTTACTGATAAAATGCGTGGTGGATTGAACGAATTGCCTATTTATCAATTTGGTGGCAATCCATTTTATAAGTTAAATACGGAGCAGGAAGAATATGTGTGCAGCGTGTTTGAAAAAATGCTTACCGAAATCGGGTCAGATTATATATATAAATACGATTTGCTGCGAAACTATGTGACGGATATTATTCACTATGCTCTAAAAACACAGCCTGGTGAAACCTCGTACAGATATACAGATGCAAAATCGCGCATTACAGCTGTATTTACCGAATTGCTGGAGCGCCAATTTCCAATAGAAACTCCCAATCAGCGTTTTTCTATGCGATCTGCCAATGATTTTGCAAACCAATTAGCCGTGCATGTTAATCATCTTAATCGTGCTATTCGCGAAACTACAGGCCAAACTACTACAGACCGTATTGCCGAACGATTGCTTAGCGAAGCTAAGTCTTTATTAAGGCACACCGACTGGAATATCTCTGAGATTGCTTACTCACTTGGCTTTGAAGAGCCCACCCATTTCAACAACTTCTTTAAAAAGAAAACCGCACTGACGCCGTCTTCTTTTAGAAATGTTTGAATTTTGTAATGATCTGTTTGCTTGGCGTAAGCGGTAATCTATAGCCTTGCCCTACCTTTGTTCTATCATGAAAAACAAGGATATGGACAAAAAAGTATGGTTTATTACAGGAGCTTCTAAAGGGTTTGGTTTAAGCTTGGTTAGGCAGTTATTAGCTGCAGGCCAATATGTTGCCGCTACCAGCCGTAATTTAGCTGACCTGACAAAAGCCGCGGGTGAAAAGACCGAATATTTTTTACCCCTGCAGGTTGATATTACCTGCGAAGATTGCGTGAGCAAAGCAATCCACACTACCTATCAAACATTTAAAAAAATCGATGTGGTAATCAACAATGCCGGTTACGGTATTGGCGGTAGCATCGAAGAGTTAACCGATGCCGAAACACGTCAAAGCTTTGACGTTAATGTTTTCGGTACCCTCAATGTTATCCGTGGCGTAATGCCCTACCTGCGCCAGCAGAAATCGGGTCACATTATCAATATTTCATCTATTGCCGGTATCACAGGCGGCACTGGTTGGGCCATTTATTCTGCTACCAAATTTGCCGTAGTGGGCCTTTCAGAAATTCTTGCTCAGGATATAAAGGCTTTAGGCATTAAAGTTACCGTAGTGGCGCCAGGCGCATTTCGCACCAGTTTCTTAACTCCAGAGTCGTTGGTGATGACCAAAACGCCAATTGACGAATATGCTGAAGTAAGAGCTATGCATGCCAAATATCTGGATATGAATGGTCATCAGGCCGGCGATCCGGAAAAGGCAGCTGCGGCTATCATCGATGTTGGTAATGACGAAAATCCACCGCTGTACCTTTTGTTGGGTACCGACGCTTACGAAAGAGCGATGAAGAAGCTCGAAGTTTTGGACAAAGAGTTTCGAATGAATGAGGAAATATCTAAAGCAATGGCCTATCAAGGTTAATTTAAAGAATCATCTATCTAAAATCGAATCAATAAAAATGGAAAATCAAAAAGTATGGTTTGTAACCGGCGCATCAAAAGGCCTGGGCCTTGTGCTGGTACAAAAGCTATTGAGTAAAGGATATAAAGTGGTGGCAACATCCCGTAATGTTGCCGATCTGGAAAAAGAGGTTAAAACAGCAGCGGACAACTTCCTGCCATTAGCTGTCGATCTAAAAAGCGAAGCGAGCGTGCAACAAGCAATAGAAAAAACCATCAGCACCTTCGGACAAATTGATGTGGTGGTTAACAACGCCGGCTATGGTATGCTAGGCGGCATTGAAGAAACTACCGACCAGGAAGCGCGGGATAACTTCGAAGTAAATGTATTCGGCTCCTTAAATGTTATCCGAAAAGCATTGCCTTACATGCGCGAAAAGCAATCGGGTAATATCCTTAACATTTCATCTATCGGTGGTTTTACCGGCGCATTTCCGGGCTTTGGTATCTATTGTGGCACCAAGTTCGCGGTAAACGGTTTCTCCGAATCATTGTACGAAGAAGTGAAGCCTTTCGGTATCCACGTAACTATTGTACAGCCGGGTTACTTCCGCACCAATTTCCTGTCATCCGGATCATTGGTTACTCCTAAAAATCCTATAGATGCCTATGAAAACGTTCGCCAATCGCAAAATGCACACCAGAATCAAATAGATAACCAGCAGCCTGGCGATCCTGAAAAGGCAGCTGAGGCGATGATCGAAATAGTATCCGCTGAGAATCCGCCGCTCAATTTATTTTTAGGGGAAGATGCTTACCAAGCTGCGATGGCTAAAATTGCCTACGTGCAAAAAGATATGGAAACCTGGAAAGAACTGAGCGTTTCAACCTCATTTCAGGAATAAAAAATAATATCCTTGTTGCAAAAAAAGCACCTCTTTTAATTAGGAGGTGCTTTTTTTATACTTTAAATTCGCCGGTATAAATCAATCTGCCAATTATTTCTAACCAATGAAATCTATCTTATCAAAAGTATTTGTTGCCGGCTTATTACTCGGCAGCATGCATATTGTGGCCCAACCCATAAAGGTTACCGTAGCGAAAACAGACAACGGTTACGCGCTTATGCGTGGTGGTAAACCTTATTTTATTAAAGGTGCTGGCGGCACCAGTTATATGGACAGGCTGGTTGAGTACGGCGGTAATTCTATCCGTACGTGGGACAGCAGCATGGGCGAATTTAACTTAAACAACGCCCAAAAGCTCGGATTAACAGTTACCATGGGGCTTAACGTGGCCCGCGAACGTCATGGGTTTAATTATGATTCAGCTGCTGTACACCAGCAATTAGAGAAACTGCGTAAGGAGGTTATCAAATACCGTAATTACCCGGCGCTGTTGGTTTGGGGGATAGGTAACGAACTTAATCTCGAATATAAAAACCCTAAAGTTTGGGATGCGGTAAATGATATTGCCAAAATGATCCATAAGGAAGACCCTAATCACCCGGCTACAACCATGCTTGCAGGTGTTAACCCCAAAGTAGTGGCCGAAATATTAACCCGTTGCCCGGATCTCGATTTATTATCTGTTCAGGTTTACGGCGGTTTAGCTTCAGTGCCACAGGAAATTCGCGCCGCTAAATGGACTGGCCCATACATGGTAACCGAATGGGGCCCAACGGGCCATTGGGAGGGTCCGCAAACGCCTTGGCATGCATCTGTAGAAGAAACCAGCAGCGAGAAAGCTGCCGTTTATAAAAGTCGTTATGAGGCTTCCATTAAAGTAGATAAAAACTGCCTCGGCTCATACGTTTTTTTGTGGGGACAAAAGCAGGAGCGTACCCCAACGTGGTATGGCTTATTTACCGAAAAGGGTGAGGAGAATGAGGTGGTAGATGTAATGCAATACTTGTGGACTGGTAAATACCCTGCTAACCGCGCCCCGCATCTGGATTCGCTAACATTAAATGGTAAGCATGTGCTCGATTTTATTTACCTGCAACCCGGCAAAACTTATGATATCAAAGTATCTGTAAAAGATCCCGACAATGATAAACTAACCGCTCGTTGGGAGCTGTTGCCAGAGAGTACAGATCTTAAAAATGGCGGTGATCATGAGTCGAGACCGGCGCCTTTGGAAGGTCTTTTAAACAGTAGTAGCGTTAACAAAGCGACGATAAAAGCGCCCGAAAAAGAGGGTGCTTACCGCTTATTTTTATATGTAACCGACGGCCATAATAATGTTGCTACAGCAAATGTTCCTTTTTTTGTGAAATAGTAAAAAATATTTTATATTTAAGTAATTGACTTACAGGTGTTATTGCAGTGCCGCTTGCAAGCATTTTGTACCAATGGTAATCCAATTGTAAGGTTGTAAAAATACTTCGAATCGGGCTACACAATTTAATGGTACAGTTGTTGTAAATATTATAATACAGCAGTTAATTCTGTGTTGAAATTAATTTACCAATTATAATAGTCATATGAAAGAGCAACATCATGTAAAAGGGAACGCCAGTGTGCAGGGAGAGCCAACATCAGATCGTAATTTTAACGATATGAAAGAGGCTAAACAACAACGTGGCGTTAGCAATGGCGGCGGCCAGACGGCAAACCAAACCTGGAACCGCGACAGTGTTCACAAACCAAAACGTAGAATGTTATAACATAAAAAAGCCTCCCGAGCAATCGGGAGGCTTTTTTATGAGGCCTAAATCTTATTGGTTGCAGTTAAAACGATCCGGTATCCATCAGGATCGGCATAAGTTGCGCCATTTACTTTCCAATACGGGTTCTTAGCTTCCAGTTCCATAACATTATTAGCCTTAAACAATTCTTTTAGCGACAGGTATTCGGCCACAGTTGGTAAATAGAAAACCAACAGGTCATCTTCATCAGGTTTATGATCGGGAGCTTCCTTAGAAGTGGTGAATTCCAGATGCCAATCGGAGCCAATTAAACCAAGAAAGACACCGTCATAACCATCATGGTCCTTAAACTCGCCCAGTGTCGATAAACCTAGCAGAACCTTGTAGAAATGGATAATTGGCACCAGGTTGTTAGTATGGCGTGCTATTCTGAATTTCATTTTGCTTAGTTTGTAACATTATAAAGCTAAAAACAATCTTATAAGCTGTTATTAAATTGCTCAATTTATATCCATGAAAAAATCGATGATGATATTAGTTGCCGGCCCATACCGCTCTGGCACGAATGATGACCCGGCGCTGATTGCTGCCAACGTTAAAAACATGACTGATACCGCACTTGCAGTTTATCGCCTGGGCCACATGCCGGTACTTGGTGAGTGGTTTGCCCTGCCGCTAATTGAAGCTGCGGGCTCAAAGCAAATTGGGGACGATGTGTTTAACGAACTTTTTCACCCTGTTGCAGTTCAGCTAATAGATCATTGTGATGCTGTGTTGCGTATAGGAGGCCCTTCTGCAGGCGCCGATGAAATGGTGGCAACAGGGTTGGCCAAGCAGAAAGAAATATTTTACAACTTAGATAACCTACCAGCAGTGGAATAAAGCCGGGATAAAATCAATTATACTTTTTGCCCAATTCTTCGCTTACTTTATTTGCGTTGTTAATTACGCTTTCGGGGTAACCGATAGCTTTAAGAACGGCAATCGCATTTTTGTGCTTCAATATACCGGGCTTTATTTTGTAGTCGAATATTAGGCGTTCGTCGGCAGCCATTTCCTCGAAAGAATATACAGCATATTCATCTCCAAGGAGTTCGGCCAGTTCCAGATCGTGAGTCGACACGAACACGAAGGTTTTATTGGCTGATAAGTAAGAGAGTATAGCCTTAGCCGCAGCCACACGTTCTATAGTATTAGTCCCGCGGAAGATTTCATCAATGATAACGAGGCAATTTCCTCCGGTTTCTTTTACGTGGTTAAGGATATTAAATATGGATAATGCCTCTGCCTGGAAATAGCTTTTAGACTCATCGAGGCTATCGGTCATGTTTATGCTGCTGCAAATGTCTAATAGAGGCGCTTGGTAGCTTTTTGATGGAGATGTATATAAAGTTTGTGTCAGCAGTGTATTAACGGCTACCGAGCGTATAAAAGTAGTTTTCCCCGACATATTAGATCCTGTGATCAATACGCCTTGGCTATGTTTCGCCAATAAAGAGTTTGGTACACAGTTGTAAATTAGCGGATGGTACAGCTCGTCTATCTTTAATTCGTCACTACCATTCACAAAATTAGGCTTGCAATAATAGGGTAGCCCGGCGCGTAACGATTGAACACTAACCGCAGCATCAATTTCGGCTACGTAGTTAAATAATACTTCGATAGGCTCCCTTTGGAAATTTACCTCGTCGATTACATTAATAAATGCCCGTGGTTCTATTAACAACAATATCTTAAACAACTCCCATATTCCCGAGCCCAAATCTGTAGGATCATTACTTATCCCGCTTTCGAGGCTCACGTATGCCAGCTTTCGGTTTAACTTCTTTAATTGTGCTGTTGCATTTTGCGAGCCTTTATAACCTGCGGTTTGTATAATGTTTCCAATATTGTTAGCTACACTAATCATCCGTCTTAATTGCGGTAGTGAGTGTACAAAACCATAAATCTTTTCCTTATTGGTAAAATGGATATAGAAGTTGAACATTGTAAAACCCAACGTCAGGAAGAATAAGAATTGATTGTGAAGTACAATGGTAAGTGCCAACGCTGCTACCCAAAGTATCCCTGCAAAGCGAACATAAAGCTTTAGGATAGCATCATAAAGAAGCACGGCTTGGGTATGAAATAGCTGGTGAATATAATAAGCATCCGGATTGTTTAACCGCTGCAACTCCATCATAATGGCCTCGCGTTTTGCATCGTCGGCACCTACTTGTTCAATCAACTGGTCAAAATCCAATAGTTTATGTCGCTCTCGTTCGGGCTTGCGTAGCCTGGCGTACAAATATTGCTGACCAGGTTTAGAATTAGCCCTATCGACATATTCAAAAAGTTTTTCCAGGTCGATGTCAGCTGCCAGAGTTGCTGCTAACACGTCGTCATCCAGATGTTTACTGTAAGCCGTAATCAAACGGTAATGGCGAACGCTGTCCAATGGCTTTCCCCAATTGCTGCGAAGCTCGTCGAGGAGTCTTGCTCTTTTTTGTTTGTTTTTGTAGGTGCTAAAAAATAAAAAGGCAATTATAGCTATTAAAGCAATGGGCAACAGGATCATAAGTATGAAGGTACGGTTTATAACAACGTTACTTCACTACCATTTGCGCAGTGTTACGACTTAGTTGTTCCAATAGTACGGTTCTATCATCAATAAGAGCCTTCAGTTCTTCCTGTTTATAATGTCTTACTGTGATGATAGTTAGATTGTTATTGTACTTTACGTTAAACTCTTGTTTAAGTTGGTTATGTAAATTGTCGAAGCGCTCTTCACGGTAGTCAAAGCACACGGTAAAGCTTAAAGCCGATACCTGCATCATATTGATTTTAATGTGATTGGCAGCGAATAAGCTAAACACCGCACTCAAATGATCCTCGGTAATAAATGTATAATCTTTGGCAGACAGCGAAACCAAGACCTGATCTTGCTTAACAATGATCACCGGTTTTTCGTAATATAACGCGGCAGTTTCCGAAATCACCGTACCTATGGCATCAGGGTCGCCAAACGGTTTAACCAACAACGGGATATTGGCGTTTTGCAGTGGCTTAATGGTTTTGGGGTGAATTACTCCCGCTCCGTAGTAAGTCATCTCAATAGCTTCGGTGTACGATAGTTGATCGAATTTAACCGTGTCTTTAAAATGCTTAGGGTCGGCGTTGAGAATGCCTGGCACATCTTTCCAGGTGGTAACAGAGGTAGCCTTAAGGCAGGCTGCAAATATAGCCGCAGTATAATCAGAACCTTCGCGGCCCAGTGTTGTGGTGAAGTTTTCTGATGTGCCACCCAAAAACCCCTGGGTTACCACTATGCCTTTTTGCAGCAAAGCAGGTATATCTTGTTGGATATGTTCGCAGGTTTTAGCCCATTCCACTACACCTTCGCGATAAGTATTATCGGTATGGATATATCCCCGTACATCGAGCCATTTGCTGGTTAAACCAACGTGGTTCAAGTATGCGTTTACAATTCGGGTTGATACCAATTCGCCAATGGAAACCAATTGATCATAGATAAAATCATAGTCGTCATGCGGCTCGTCTTCTATCATCCAGTCTATTTCCACAAACGTGTTGGCAACCTCATCAAATGCTGGGTGCGATGGATCAAAGAGTTCGCTAAGGATATGAAAGTGATAGTCTTTTATTTCGTTATATATCAGATGTATATCATCTTTTTGGTCAACATAAGCTTTAGTTAATTTTTCTAAGGCATTTGTAGTTTTGCCCATGGCCGAAACCACGATAAGCAATTGTTGGCCGGCATATTTTTGAACTACTTTAGTAAGATTGATAATACCCGCAGCGTCTTTAACAGACGCCCCGCCGAATTTGAAAACAAGCATTTATTTGATGTATTGAGCTACAACCGTATTTGGCCGTATTAATTTTTTAATTTGAGAATAAGGGATTGTCAGATCTGTTTTGCCTGCCGCATAAGGCTTAATTTCGTACTGATTGTATACAAAGCGCAAACCCACCGGCGAGATCAGAAAGTTTTCGTTGAGGCTGAATTTGGCATCTTTAAAAAAGTAGTCATTAGATAAGGACGCAGTATCGCTTAGGTTCTCCTGTTTGCGGAAAATTTTCTCACCGATCTGCGTTAGTTGTGGGCCATAACCGTCAACCAGAATGTCTTTTAGTTCGAGGTTTTTATGCACCTTGGTTGCCCAATTAACGAAACCTGTAAATGAACCACCATGAGCGCCACCCAAATAGCTGTAACCATCTATCTGCAAGGTTGTTAAGGCCGAATCCTGTCTTAAAACCGTGGCTTTGTTGTCGAGCGTATAAAACATGCCTTTACGACTGCCAGTTTTGAGCTCTGACTGGTAAGCGCTCATAAAGTTTTTGGCCAGATCCTCAAAATTATCTTTGGTTCTTTCTCCTACCATAAATAAACCTACCAATTTATGCTTAAGGGTATCATTCAAGGCTGTTTCTGAAACGAAAGCAGGGTAGGTGATCTTAATTACTGTGCAAGCGCTGTCGGCCTTGTTTCCGCAATCGTCGGCACGCTGTTTAAAGGTGGTGTATTTATAAGTAAGTGTATCTTTTGCGACTGCAGCTTTTACATCGGGGTTTTTAGCTTGCCAGCAACTGCTTAGGGCCAAAAATGAAAAGGGTATTAATAAAAACTTCATCCTCATAAGTCTAACGCCATTATTTGTTCTTTGGTCAACGATGCATTTAACCATCCAGCCTCTACGTTGGCCTCGTATTTTTTATAAAAAGCTATAGCGGGTTCATTCCAATCCAGCACTTGCCAGGTCATACCATTAAAACCAAGCTCTTGAGCCTCCTGTATCAATCGGTTAAACAGCATTTTGCCAGCCCCCTTGCCACGAAATGCTTCAGTAACAATTAAATCTTCTAAATATAAGCGGCATCCCTTCCAGGTAGAATAACGCACATAATACAATGCAAAACCCACAATTAAACCATCCAGGCTGGCTACGTAGGCTTTCCAAACAGGGTTTGGTCCAAAGCCTGCTTCCTCAAATTCGTGCTGGCTTACCGTAACTTCCTCGGGCGCCCGTTCAAACAAAGCTAGTTCATGGATCAGATCGAGCAAACGCGCGCAATCATCTCTTTTAGCAACTCTGATCTTGATCTCCATAATTTTAAGGTTTAAGGGGCGTTTATTGTAAGTTAGTCGCTATTTCAGATGTTTGCAACTAATTGTTTTTAAAGTGCTTAATTACGCGCTGGCCAAATACGGTGCTGCCCAGGCGTACTATGGTGCTACCGTGTTCTATCGCCAATTTATAGTCAGAAGACATGCCCATAGATAGTTCGTCAAAACTGCCGTCCTTGCGGAAGTAGCTTTGCTTAATACCATCAAAAAACGTATCCAATTCGTAAAACTCTTCTTTAATCTGCTTCTCGTTATCGGTATTGGTGGCAATACCCATTAAACCACGGATTCGGATGTTTTTGAGTTCTGAAAACTCTTCAGAACGCACTAATTCTATCACTTCGTCAAAACCTAAACCAAACTTGGTTTCTTCGTCGGCAATGTAAACTTGTAACAAACAGTCTATAACACGATTATTCTTCAACGCCTGCTTATTAATCTCCTGCAACAATTTCAGGCTGTCAACCGATTCTATCATGCTGATAAATGGTGCAATGTATTTTACCTTATTGGTTTGCAGGTGCCCAATCAGATGCCACTCTATGTCTTTGGGCAGTTGCTCGTATTTTTCTACCAGTTCTTGCACCATGTTTTCGCCAAACACACGTTGTCCGGCATCATATGCCTCCAGTATGTCTTCAACGGGCTTAGTTTTAGATACGGCAACCAATTTTACCTGTATACTTTCTAACTCGTTTTTTAAACTTATGATATTTTCTGCAATGCTCATTAAATGCGTAATTTTGCTAATACTAACCGCCGCTAATTTACAGAATGCGTATTTATATTAACTTGTTTTTTTTAGGATTGCTTTTTTTAACAGCTTGTAAAAGTAATGACGTGCCGGCTGGCATCATCCCTCAAAAGAAAATGACTGGACTTCTCACTGAAGTGCATCTGGTTGATGGTAGCCTTTACCAGGTGAGCCAAAATCCCGATTCGTTATACAGGCATGGTATGGCCAGGTATTTGGCTGTATTTAAACAATACGGCGTCGACTCTACGCAATTCAGAAAGAGTGTGGAGTATTATACTGCCAATCCCGAAAAAATGCAGGTGATGTACGACCAGATTATGGATGTAATGACAGCAAAAACCGATTCCATGAATAAGGTTAGAGAAAAATACGACAAGGCGAAGACGGATTCAATTACTAAGGCTCAGGCTAAAATACAAGCCGCTAAAGTTGATTCATTGAAAAAATTAAAACATACTACTAAGAAATGATATACCCGGAAAATAGTGTAGATAAGCTGGGATTTACCGAGGTTAAAGAACTAATAAAAGCACATTGCCTGAGTGTAATGGGTCAGCAAATGGTTGATCGCATACAGGTGATGAATAACTTTGAGCAGATACGCAAGTTTTTGCATCAGGCCAACGAGTTTAAAAATATACTTCAAAACGATACCGCGCTCCCGATAAACCACTTTTATGATCTTAAAACGCTGGCTGCAAAGATTAGGATTGAGGGCACATTTTTAAGTGAAGAAGAGTTTTTTCAGGCCCAGGTTTCATTGTCGACCGTATTTGCTGTTATAGGTTATTTTAATGAGCGAGGAGGAATTTATCCTAACCTTGAAGCTTTGTTTGAGCACCTGCCGATAGAGAAAAGCATCGTTAGAAAGATTGATGCTGTGATTGATGTTAAAGGTAAAATCAGACCAAATGCATCGCGCGAGCTGATGGATATTACATCGGGGATTACCCGTGCAGAACAGGAAGCCCGCAAAAAGATCGACCAGATCTTTAAGAGTGCCACAGCCAATGGTTGGACAGCAGACGGGTCACTTACCATACGTGATGGCCGTTTGTGTATCCCGATTCTGGCCGAAAACAAGCGTAAACTGAAAGGTTTTATCCATGACGAGTCGGCCTCGGGGCAAACCGTATTTATGGAGCCAGAGGAAGTTTTTAGTTTGAACAACCAGATTCGTGACCTGGAATTTGAGCGTCGTCGCGAGATAATAAGGATATTAACTATTCTTACAGACGAACTAAGGCCGTACGTCCCATTATTATTGTCGTACCATAGTCTGCTTACTAAACTCGATTTTGTACGCGCCAAGGCCTTGTTTGCAATAGATATAGAGGCCGAAATGCCTGTGGTAGTTAATGAAGGAAGTGTGCGATTGGTTAATGCCCGCCACCCTTTACTTACGCTTAGCTTTAAAAAGGAAAAGAAAACTGTTGTTCCGCTTAATGTGGTAATAGACGAGGGTACGCGCATTGTTGTAGTATCGGGCCCGAACGCTGGCGGTAAATCGGTTTGTATGAAAACCGTTGGTCTATGTCAGATGATGGTTCAGGCTGGTTTATTGATTCCCGCAGATGAGCATAGCACCGTTGGGGTGTTTAAGCAGATCTTTGCCGACATTGGCGACGACCAGTCGATAGAAAGTGATTTGAGTACCTACAGCGCCCACCTTTCTAAAATGAAATATTTTGTAGAGCAGGCCAATGGCAAAACATTGATATTAATTGATGAGTTTGGTACCGGTACCGACCCACAATTTGGTGGACCTATTGCCGAGGCGGTGCTCGAATCCCTGAATCATAAAAAGGTGAGGGGCATGGTTACCACGCACTACTCCAATCTTAAAGTATTTGCCAGCAATGCAGAGGGTATCGAAAATGCTTCAATGCTGTTTGACAACGTGCAAATGAAGCCGCTATATATCCTGGAAGTTGGTAAACCGGGAAGTTCGTATGCATTTGAAATCGCACAGAAGATTGGCTTACCACCCAATGTGCTTAACCTGGCCAAAAATAAGATCGGTTTTACGCAAAAGAAAGTAGACACGTTACTGGTTGATCTGGAGCGTGAAAAAAAGGAGATTTTCGACACCAAAACCAAACTTGATAAACAGCAACGTAAGGTTAACGAGTTGTTAGCTGAAAACGAGAAGCTGAAAAGTTATCTCGAAGAGAACAAACGCACCCTGATCCGCGAAGCTAAACAAGAAGCGCAGAGTATCATTTTAAATGCTAATAAGCTGGTTGAGAACACCATTTCCGGTATAAAAAGTGCGCAGGCGGATAAAGAAGTTACCCGTCAACTGCGTGAGAATCTAAACCAGGAGTTAAAGAAAAATACAGTTAAATCGACAGCTCCTAAACCCTCGGTATCTGCCGAAGATGAAGAATTAAAACCAGGTGACTGGGTCAAATTTACAGACTCTGAAACAACCGGGCAGGTGATGGAGATAGCCAAAGACAATGTAATCATAGCCATTGGCGAACTACGTACGGTAGCCAAGCGCAAAAGGGTGATCAGGATCTCGAAGAAAGAGGTTCCGAAAGATATTCGCCGGACATTTAGTGCGCAAACAAGTGATGTTGCCAGCTTTAGTCCCGAAATTGATGTGAGAGGTATGCGAGGTGAAGATGCCGTGCATGCCATTGAAAAACTGTTTGATCGTGCATTGATGATGGGTGTAGGTTCGCTAAAGATCCTTCACGGCAAAGGCGATGGTATTCTTCGCAAACTAATACGGGATTATCTGAAGAAGTATGATCAGGTTGGCCGTATGGAAGACGAACATGCCGATCGTGGTGGTAGCGGAATTACCTATGTGTATTTGAAATAACCTCTCCCAACCCTCTCCAAGGAGAGGGCTTTAGCTATTTTTTCGATTTTAAACGGCTCAGGGTTTCCTGCGATATGCCCAGGTAGTCGGCAATAATTTTGGAAGGCAATTTCTTGATAAGCTCGGGCTGGCTTTCTAAAAGCAAGTTATATCTGTCCTTAGCGTCCATGGTAATCAGGCTTTCTATACGTTGTATAGACTCGATATAGGCTTGTTCTATGCTAATACGGTACATGGTTTCCCAACCGGGTACTTCTTTTAATAAACGCTCGCGATCATGATAACTTAAGGTAAGTAATTCAGATGGCTCGGGGCTTTGAATGGTTGCTACCGATGCTTGCTGTAGTATGTAGCTTGGAAAGGCTGTTCCCATGTTACCTTCAAATATCAGGAACCGGGTTGATTCGTTGCCGTCTTCGCTCGTCAAAAATACGCGTAGATATCCCTTAACCACAAAATAAAGGTGGCGTGCAATGTCACCCTTTTGTAGTAGCACTTCATTCCGTTTAGTGAATTTGGGTTTAAAGCAATTACCCACCAATGCCTCATGCTCAGGCGAAAGTTTGAGCTTACCTTCAAGATATTTTTGTAGTGCGGGGTGCATACTGCAAATTAATATTTGGCTTTTATATTATTCGAATATTGATTTTTTTATATTTATCAACCATGAGACGATACCTGATAACCCTTACGATTCTGCTATTACTAAATCGATATTCTTCTGCACAATCTATCATTAAAAACGACGATAGTCACATCCATTATATGGGTAGGGTAGCGGTTACCGATAGCGCAACAATATTCAGTTGGGCGGGGAACTCGGCCACCATTAATTTTACCGGAACCGGAGTAAAAGCTTTGTTAAAAGACGAGCACGGTACCAACTATTTTAAAGTAATTGTAGACGGTAATGTGCAACCAGATATTCAGCTAGATAGTACTAAACGTTTGTATACGCTGGCAAGTGGTTTATCCTCAGGCAAACACAACCTCGTATTATTCAAACGTGGTGAATGGGCATTTGGCAAAACATGGTTTTATCAATTTGTATTGGATAAGGATAGCAGGATTGAGATGGCTCCCGCTGCCAAAAAGCGAAAAATAGAGTTTTTTGGCAATTCTATTACCTGCGGGTATGCGGTTTTGGATACGGCAGGCAAAGATCGCGGAACAAGCCCGTTTGAAGATAACTATATAGCTTATGCAGCCACCACCGCACGTTATTTCGATGCCGAGTATAGTTGCATTGCCAAAAGTGGTATTGGTGTGCTGGTAAGTTGGTTTCCGTTGATTATGCCCGAAATGTATGATCGCTTAGATGCTACAGATGCTAACAGTAAATGGGATTTTAAGAAATATACGCCTGATGTTGTAGTGATCAACCTGTTTCAAAATGATTCGTGGATTGTGATGCAGCCGCAAAACCCCGAATTTAAGCACCGCTTCGGCACTACACCTCCAGGTGACGATAAGATTGTTGCGGCTTATAAAGACATGGTGAAAAATATTCGCGGCAAATATCCTAAAGCACAGATCATTTGCGTGTTAGGTAGCATGGACGCTACTAAGGAAGGGTCGCCGTGGCCGGGTTACATTGTGCAGGCCGTTAATCAATTAAAAGATAAAAACATCAAAACGCATTTCTTCCCTTATAAAAACACCAACGGTCATCCAAGCAAAGCTGAGCAAAAAGCAATGGCCGATGACCTGATCAGTTATATTGAAAAGAATATTAAATGGTAATAAAAAAGCCCCTTATTAAGGGGCTTTTTTATTAGGTTTCTATATGTTCTTTTTCTTCTGGACTATTGCTGCCATAATCGGGGCCACGCTCATAGTCTGAGTTCCAATTGGCTTTACCAGGTTCGCTTTGATTGCCGCCATCGCCAATTTTATTTTGTACGGGGTTGGCATTAGCGGGTTCGCCCTTTTGCGTGCCACCGTCATAATCTGAAGTGCCTTCCTGGTAAATATTGCTGTTGGTAGATTGCCCTTGGCCATCTTTGGTGGGCGATCCTTCCTGATGGGCCGGCTTAAAGTTGCTATTCTCAGGATGCTCTTCTGCCGGTTCAGTGCGTTTAAAGTAGGCATTGGTATAACCGGCGTTACGCGACGGGTTAGCTGAATCATCGCCCGAAGTAGTTACATTGGTTTTGCCAAAATTTTGGCCGCCGTCGCCTACACCTTCGTGACCAGGACTATCTGGATCGGCCATGTGTGCTTCGCCAAACAGATAATGGCGTTTCAAATCTTTTTCTTTAAGATTTTTATCATCATCAACATGGTAGCCCCGCGGTTCGTTGCTGCTATCGGCATCTTGCGGGTTATTATATTCTTCTGCATTCATAATTGTAGATATTGATTATAAATACAAGTTGCCTACAGTTGATTTTGTTTCATAATAATTAAATTGATGGAGGGCGCTAATTATCGTTGATCATAAATGATTGGCATACGGTTAAAACATTCAACCTATTTACTACTTTAGCCTTAAACCAATTATATAATTTCATGAATAAAGTTGTCAGTAATGCCGAAGAAGCAATTGCTGGTATCAGAGATGGGATGACGCTGATGCTCGGTGGTTTCGGTCTGTGTGGCTTGCCCGAAAATTGCATCGCCGCCCTGGTAAAAAGTGGGATTAAAGATCTTACCTGTATATCTAACAACGCCGGAGTTGACGATTTTGGCATCGGCCTGATGCTCAAACAGCGCCAGGTTAAAAAGATGATTGCTTCCTACGTTGGTGAGAACGCCGAGTTCGAACGTCAGTTACTCAGTGGAGAATTGGATGTTGAATTGATTCCGCAAGGTACGTTAGCTACCCGTTGCATGGCTGCCGGTTATGGTATGCCGGCAATATTCACCCCCGCCGGTGTAGGTACCGAGATTGCCATCGGTAAGGAAGTAAGAAATTTCAACGGTAAAGATTACCTGATGGAAATGGCTTTTGATGCTGATTACGCCATTGTAAAAGCCTGGAAAGGAGATACGATGGGTAATCTCGTTTATCGTTCAACCGCACGAAACTTTAACCCGGTAATGGCCATGGCCGGCAAAATAACTATTGCAGAAGTAGAGGAACTTGTTGAGCCGGGAGCATTAGATCCCGACCATATTCACACTCCAGGGATCTATGTACACTGTATTTTCCAAGGTAGAGATTATGAGAAACGGATTGAGAAGAGAACTGTAAGATAAAATAATACTTGTCATTGCGAGGGACGAAGCAATCTCGTAGCTGTGCAGATCGAGCAATTTATGCAAGGAGATTGCTTCGTACCTCGCAATGACATCGAAGAGAAACTACCAAATCCTCAAATTAACACCATGTGGACTAAAGAAGAAATTGCACAACGCATTGCGCTAGAAATAAAGGACGGCTACTATGTAAACTTAGGTATTGGAATTCCAACATTGGTAGCCAACTATATACCCGAAGGTATGGATGTGGTTTTACAATCGGAAAATGGATTGTTAGGCATGGGGCCTTTTCCATTTGAGGGTGAAGAAGATGCGGATACCATTAATGCGGGTAAACAAACCATTACCATGTTACCAGGCTCGGCGGTATTTGATTCAGCTATGAGTTTTGGGATGATCAGAGCTAAGAAAGTAAATCTTACTATCCTTGGCGCTATGGAAGTATCAGAAAATGGAGACATAGCTAACTGGAAAATTCCCAGCAAAATGGTAAAGGGTATGGGGGGCGCTATGGATCTGGTGGCGTCGGCAGACAATATTATCGTGGCTATGCAGCATGTAAACAAAGCGGGCGAGTCAAAGCTACTGCCCGAATGCACATTGCCCTTAACCGGCGTTAAATGTGTAAAACGAATAGTAACAGAATTAGGGGTGTTGGACGTGCTGCCTGAAGGTGGTTTTAAGATTGTGGAGTGTGCACCCGGAGCGAGCGTAGAGGATATTAAGAATGCGACAGCTGGACGAATACTGACCTAAGATGTTATCTATAAATCGTCATCGCTGTAAGGTACCTCAATGACGATTTAGCCAATTTTTTAAATATCCTGTGAGAACACCTTCTTATGCAACTCCTTCGAAATTTCTTCAGTTATTATAATAATATCTTGTGCTACGTGAGTATTATTGGTGACAACTCTATCCGTTTGATCTTTGTATGGTAACAGATACTCCTCGTAAGCCGGTTGAACATGGTTGTGCCATTTATACAGTACATCGTCGTGCGAGTAGCCGCGTTCCAATAAATCGCGTTTTAGGCGGCGTTCTAAGGCAACGTGCTCTTCGGTATCTATAAAGATCTTCATGTCCAGCAGGTCGGCGATCTCTTTAAAGTGCAGAATGAACAGACCTTCCACGATAATAATCGGAGCTGGCTTAACCTCCAAAGTTTTGGGTACGGCTGTAGGATTGTTAAAAGTATATTCCTGTTTGTAAACCGTTTCATAACGCATTAGCTTTTGGATATCATCCAAAAAGTGTTCGTTATCTATGGTTGCAGGTAAATCAAAATTGTAAAGTTTATTTTCCTCAGGCGTCATGTTGTGCGCCACAGGGATATAATAGTCGTCCTGCGAAACAAGGCATACTTCTTCGGGCTTAAAATGTTCCAGAAAACATTTTAAGAAAAAGGTTTTGCCTGAGCCGCTTCCGCCCGCAATACCAATAATATAAGGTTTATTCATTCGAAACGCCGTAGCTTATGTTTACATGAAAACGTTTGTCCAAAGCACCTAATGACTCAGCAACACTTTTGGTCATTACAATAATAACATCCTTTGTCGACTCATTATCTGTAAAGCTACCAACAACTTTGGCAAAAGTTGTACGGTTGGTCATGGGGTTGGTAATTTTTATAACCGTACCAATGGGGGCGGTACGGTGCAATATTAATTTCTTGTTTTGATCGAGGGTTGGATCATCCAATGTAGTGGCTACGCCTTTCTCATTTTTCTCAAACAACCCGTATTTAGATGGCGAATGATGTTCAACATTGGCGCTATCAGCAATTCCAGCCAAATTACTGTCGCGTTTGGCAGGAGGGATAGTATCTGTAACCGGAGGTTTCTCCTGCACCACAACGCCCTGTGGAGCGGCCGCTGTGGCAGACGAAGCACCTTGCAAAATATTTAATACCATACCGGGGGTAAGACTATTGCTTTTGAGGTTGTTACGCTGTTTTATATCTTCAACTGTACTGTTAAAGCGTTTAGCTACACTATAAAGATACTCGTGCTTGGCAACCTTATATTGGATAATAGTGCCGGTTTCGCCGGTATTAGCAGCGGGCTGTTGAGCAGGAGCCTGAACAGGAGCGGCCGCAACAGGAGCCGGTTGAACAACTGGCTGAGTTGGTGCAGGTGCAGTAGTTTGCGGTTGCGTCTGAATAGTTGTACCTGCACCCTGGCGAATGTTTAATAACTGGCCCGGAGTAAGGGTACTGCTTTGCAGGTTGTTTAATTTTTTAATCTCTTCTGCAGTGGTATTAAATCGGCGAGCAATACCATATAAGTACTCGTGCTGGGCGACTTTGTACTGTACAATGGCGCCTGTTTCTGCAGAATTAGCCGCCGGTTGTTGGGTTTGCACGGCAGGGGCGGCTGCTACCGGCGCTGCTTGTTGTGCAAACGGAATATCTGTAGGCACTTTAACAATATCGCCAATATGCAAAGTGGCGTTGGTGTTAAATTTAATAAGAACCTGTGGTTTTACATTGTATTTGCGGGCTATGCCGTAATAGGTTTCTTTAACTTCTACTTTGTGTAATATGACTTTCTTCCCGTTCTGATTTTCTACACCAACCGAATCAACAAGCGGGTTGGCCAATAGCTTGGCAGACGTTGCAGAAAATGCTATAACGAGTAATAAAATTCTGAATCTCATAAAGGGGATTATGCTGTATTTACAGGTTTAAAACTTTTATTTCCGATCGGTTCTTAAGCCAGATCAGTTTATTTTTATAGCTAATAAACGCTTCGGGTTGCAATTTTTGTATGTCATTATTCAGAATATCGTCAAATAACAAATTGCCGTCTCTATCAAATACATACATGTTCTGTGTTAAATGGCTCCCATCAAGCGCGTGCAAAGATACAATTCTAAAGTTATTGTACTCCAGATAATGCACTACATTTAGATGCGGCTCCAAAACTAATAGTTGAGGTGGTAAGGTCTCTGCCTGTATCATTTCTGGTAGCTTTATATTGCTTTCAACAGCGGTTGCCGATGATATATAAGACTCGCGACGGAGCCCCGTTTGCTCATCAATAACAAATAGGTTCTTAGGTTGGATCCGGGCATCATAAACCACAATGCCTTGAATGGTAAGTGCCTCGAAGTTAATGTTATAGTCGCTCCATAGTATGTCTCCAGTAACACCGTCGACACCGGTTAAACCTCTGTGAACAGGCATTGATTCTGACTGATAACCGTGCAAAACCAGTGCGCCATTATAAGCAGTTTCTATTCCACAAAGCCAGCGCTCGGGTAAAGTAAGCGCCTTGAAATTCGCATTGCCGTTTGATAAATTGATGGCTGCAAAGCTAACCCGCTTGTCGGCATTATCGCGTAATTCGGCAAAAAGCGTGTCGGTAATTTCGTCAATTTCCATGCGCCAAACTGGTGCGTCGAAAGGCTCTGTTATAAAGGTTTTCAATAGCATATCAATTTTACAAATATCAGAAATTAACGCCAATCGCTTAGTTTTGTATTCAAACAATGACACTCAAATCACTGTTACATCAATCACAAATTATCACTTATGGATGCTAAAGAAATAGGCCTTGAAGAAGGCAAAGTACGCCCGGTTGTTGACCACTTAAATGATTACCTGGCTAATTACCATATTCACTATCAGAAACTGCGCGGCTGCCATTGGAATGTTAAAGGTAAAAGCTTTTTTACCCTGCACGTAAAGTTTGAGGAACTTTATACAGATGCCTTAACCACTATTGACGAGCTGGCCGAAAGGATACTGGCTTTAGGTAAGCCGCCGATCAGTACTTTTAACGACTACATCACCACTTCTAAACTTAAAGAGATCAACACCATTGGTATGCTGGATACCGATATGGTGAAGGCTATTATTGATGATATGGCCTCATTAATTGACGTGGAGCGTGAACTTCTTACGATCACCGCTGATGCCGGCGACGATGGCACCAACGATATGGTTAACCGCTTTATGCAGTTTAAAGAGAAAAATACCTGGATGCTACGTTCATTTGTAAACGAAGATTAATAAATCCAAAAGAACACAACATTTGTGCTTATACTAAAAACGAAAGAAGCCCGGTTGCTATGCAGCCGGGCTTCTTTCGTTTCAATCTTTATTTGTTAGAAACGAATACCCAATGTCAGATAAACATTGTTGAATTCGTTTTTTAAATCTGCTACGGGGCTATCCAAACCTAAATCGTAAGGGATGTTGGTGCTGTAGCCTTTAACATGGGTATAAGTAGCATCGATATAATAAGAACCGAAACGGTAACCTAAACCACCACTTGCAGTTTTGGTATCCTGACCGCCATTTTTATATGGAGTGCCTTGTATGCCATAACCACCGCGTAGAAAGAAATTACCCGGGATGCGGGCTTCTGCACCGAAACGTGCGTTAACAGCAGATTGGTAGTTTCTTTTGATATCGTCGTTGTCAAGGCTTACATCATAGTCGCCACTTGATAGGTGGGTGCTAGAATAATCCAGATAATCGATATCAGCCGTTAAGAAACCATATTTGCCAATAAATACTGCAGCACCGCCTGATACTTTAAGCGGAGTGCGCAGGTTGTAGCTAGCGGGGTAAGAAGCACCGTCGGTATAGCGTTGACCACCAGTATAGCTTGTGTTTAAGCCTTCCGCACTATTATCGTCAATATTGTACCAGGTAGGGGTTGTAAGGGTAGCACCTAAACGTAATGCCTCAACCGGTTTATAGATTACACCAAAACGGGCGTTAAAACCTGTTCCGCGGGTAACCTGGTCGCGTACGTAGTTAGAAACATAATCCTGGTGCACGTTAACGTACTCGGTATTGTCTTCACTAAAAATAGAGGTTGAGTTATATCTGATGTCGGTAATACCGAAACCAAAACCTAAGTAAAGTTTATTACTGTAGTTGGCACCCATAGAGAAACTCATTTCTGTCTGGCCGCCACTGCTGGTGATTGCGTTTGATTGCGTACCGCCCAAGGTTGTACTTGGCTCGTAAACATTGGCGTTCGCATTGTTATTAATAAGGCGCTGACGATACGCCCAGCCTTCAAGGTAACCATCCAGGGAGTAGTTATTAGCTACATCATAATTAGCCAAATTAGCATAATAATCGGCAATGGAGCTGGTATGGTTAATGCCTGAATAATAGGTGTTTTGATAAAAATCGTTAGTACGGTTGTAAGATAAACCATAGTTTAAACTTAACCAGCCTTTAGATTTATCCTGACCTCTAGGTGTATTTAAACGGGTGTAAAACACGGCCGAAGCATTATTAAAATTGCCCTGATCGTGACTGGTAGAATTACTTGAACCCAGATAAGAAGAGCTCACTTTCGAATTATTGTATTCAGGAGTAATGCTCAACTCTGAGCGGGTAAAGAAACCTAAACCCGCGGGGTTTCCACTAACGTTACTTAAATCGCCACCCACCGCTTGCTGGGCGTTACCAACTGCTTTGATACGTGATGTAGAACCCGTTTGCGCACCCGAAAAACGGATAGCATCTTGCGAATACTGCGCAAAACTGGTCTTAGTAATAGCTACTGTAGCTATTGCCAATAGTAAGTATTTATTTTTCATACGATGTTTCTGTGATAGATTAGCTTGTTATGGTCTTCCCGGACGGCCGCCACCTCTGCTGCCACCACCTGAACCGCCGCCCATATTACCACCACCGCTGTTGTTGCTCGGCATAGAGTTGGTAGTACGTTGTGGTGGATTATTATAATTGTTTGGATTATCTGAGCGTTGTGGGCGAGCCGGACGACCCTGGCCATAGCCATAATTTGCATTACCGCTATAAGCGCCATTGGTACGCGGAACGCCGCCGTTAACTGTACGACCAGGGTAGTAGCCCGCTGCATTTGGATATGCACCATTGTAGCCTACTCCACGTACAGAACGGTTTACATAATTGCTGCCACCCGGTACGCCAGAACCACGGTAAGGCCTTGCGCGTGCATAGTAACCGCCACCGCCCCAGCCGCCATAGCCGTAAGCAGAATAGATACCCCAATAAGGATAACCACCACCCCAGCCAATGCCGTATGGAGAGTAACCATAATAAGGATAGCCGTAACCCCAAGGGTTGTAACCGTAGTAACCGCCATAGCCGAAACCAAAACCTATACCCAGGCCAAAGCCGTAGCCACCATAAGCATAAGAATTTACACCCCAACCAGCGTTACCATAAGTAGTAGGTGAGGCGTAGTCGTAGTAATAATCGTCGTAGTAGTTAAACGGAGAGTTGTAGGCAAACCTGTTGATACGCGATGCGTAGCTATCATAGTAATAATAGTCATCATCCGCCGCGTCAGCGTAAGGCGGCTGCTGGTCTGCATACACATTTACGTCTTGTTGACGGTAAACTGGTACTGGTAGTTCGTCGCCCGCTTTGGCCTTGCTAAAATATACATCGTCATCAGCTTTCTGATCAGATGCGAGTTTCTGTGTTGAACATGAAGCTAATGCCAGGGCGCTTACAAGCATTAGTCCACTAATTATATTGCGTTTCATTCTGCAGAAGTTAAAAGTTCAGTTCAAATAACGTTTAAATTTATAATTTTGGCAGCAAGTATACATAATTCAATAGTCAAATTCTATTCCATAAATATATAACATGAGCAAAGGTATCATCAGTAAAGACGAAGATTATTCACAATGGTTTAATGACCTGGTAATAAAAGCTGATTTAGCTGAATATTCTCCGGTGAGGGGCTGCATGATCATTAAACCGTATGGTTATTCGATCTGGGAGAAAATGCAGGCAGTGCTTGATAAAATGTTTAAAGATACCGGGCACAGTAATGCTTACTTTCCGCTGTTTATACCAAAATCTTTCTTCTCAAAAGAAGCCAGCCACGTTGAAGGCTTTGCCAAAGAATGTGCTGTTGTAACACATTACCGTTTAAAAAACGACGGCGAAGGCAACATTATTGTTGATGAAGAAGCTAAGTTGGAAGAGGAGCTGATTGTTCGCCCAACTTCGGAAACTATTATCTGGAACACCTATAAAGGTTGGATCCAATCGTACCGCGATTTGCCGATTTTAGTTAACCAGTGGGCTAACGTTGTACGTTGGGAAATGCGTACCCGTTTGTTTTTACGCACCAGCGAATTTTTATGGCAGGAAGGCCATACTGCCCATGCAACAGCTGAAGAAGCGATTGCCGAAGCAGAACAAATGCTGGAAGTATATGCAGACTTTGCCGAGAACTGGCTGGCTGTACCGGTAGTGAAAGGCCGTAAAACGCCTAACGAGCGCTTTGCAGGGGCATTAGACACTTATTGTATCGAAGCTTTGATGCAGGACGGTAAAGCTTTACAGGCAGGTACTTCACACTTTTTGGGCCAGAACTTTGCCAAGGCGTTTGACGTTAAATTTACCGATAAAGAGAATAAACTCGATTACGTTTGGGCAACCTCATGGGGTGTTTCAACCCGTTTGATGGGGGCACTGATTATGTCGCATTCTGACGATGCTGGTTTAGTTATCCCGCCAATGCTGGCGCCAATACAAGTTGTTGTTGTGCCGATTTACAAACACGACGAAGAGCTGGAAAATATTACGGCCTACGTAAAGGGTTTAACAACCGAACTGAAAGCAAAAAATATCTCTATCAAATTTGATAATCGCGATACGCAACGCCCGGGCTTTAAATTTGCCGAGTATGAACTGAAGGGTGTGCCTTTGCGCGTAGCCATCGGTAGCCGCGATATGCAGAACGGTACGGTTGAATTGGCTCGTCGTGATACACGTACAAAAGAGACAGTAGCGCAGGAAGGCTTAGCAGATCGTATCGAAGCTTTGTTGGAAGAGATCCAACAAAATATTTTCAAAAAAGCATCAGATTTTAACAAAGAAAATACAACTGAGGTAGATACTTACGAAGAGTTTAAACGTTTACTGGACGAAAAACCGGGCTTTTTGTCTGCACATTGGGACGGTACACCAGAAACCGAACAACGTATAAAAGATGAAACTAAGGCTACAATCCGTTGTATACCTTTGAATAATAAACAAGAAGAAGGTAAATGTATATTAACCGGCAAACCATCAACCCAAAGGGTATTGTTTGCAAGGGCGTATTAAGCCCCCCGGCCCCCTAAAAAGGGGGGGCAGGAGTGGCAAATTGTAGTGCATATCCTTTCCCTAAAGGATAAGATGTTTTTAATGCTCCCCCTTTAGGGGGCTGGGGGGCTGTAGCTATATGAAATTCGGAACAAAAGCAATACATGCAGGGCAGGAGCCCGATCCATCAACCGGCGCGGTAATGACGCCCATATATCAAACGTCAACCTACTGGCAGAAAGCCCCTGGCGATAACCAGGGTTATGAGTATTCGCGCGGAACAAACCCAACCCGCAAGGCTTTGGAAGACTGTTTAGCAGCCCTGGAAAACGCTAAATTCGGTTTGGCATTCTCGAGCGGTATGGGCGCCACAGATGCGGTAATGAAATTGCTACAACCTGGCGACGAAGTAATTACAGGCAACGACCTGTATGGCGGTTCGTACCGGATCTTCACCAAAATATTTGCTAACTACGGCATTAAGTTTCATTTTCTTGATCTTTCTGATCCTGAGATTGTTAGCCAATACACAAACGAAAAAACTAAATTGGTTTGGGTAGAAACTCCAACCAACCCAACAATGCAAATTGTTGATATCGAGGCAATCGGTAAAATCACCAAAGCTAAGAACCTGCTTTTTGTAGTGGATAATACCTTTGCTTCTCCGTATTTGCAAAATCCTATCGATCTGGGAGCAGATGTGGTTATGCACTCGGTTACGAAATACATCGGTGGTCACTCTGATGTTGTAATGGGAGCACTGATGTTAAATGACGAGGATCTGTACAAACGCCTTTGGTTTATTTACAATTCATGCGGCGCTACACCGGGGCCAATGGATAGTTTTTTAGCGTTACGTGGAATCAAGACCCTGCACCTGCGTATGAAAGCACATTGCGAAAACGGTCGCGCGATAGCCGAATTCCTTAAAACGCATCCAAAGGTTGATAAAATTTACTGGCCTGGCTTTACAGATCATCCTAATCACGAAGTTGCCAAAAAGCAAATGCGCGACTTCGGTGGCATGATCTCAATTACCTTGAAAGATGCGGATTTGCAAGAAACCTTTCGTATTGCATCAAACTTTAAAGTATTTACCCTGGCCGAATCATTAGGTGGTGTTGAATCACTGATTAATCACCCGGCTACCATGACCCATGGTTCGATACCAAAAGAGGTACGCGAAAAAGTTGGTGTGGTTGATAGCCTTCTTCGCTTAAGCGTAGGAGTAGAGGATGTAGAGGATTTATTAGAGGATTTGAAGAACGCTTTGGCATAAAATAGAAACAAGAGCCAAGAATCAAGAAACACGAGCGAGTTCCTAAAGAACGGATTCTAAAGGTGTCTTGATTCTTGGCTCTTGTTTCTTGATTCTATTTTACATGGTAACCGACATCAAAGCCTTCCTCGATGCCAAAGTTGAACAGTATAACCGTCCGGATTTTATTGCAAATGATCCAATAGTTATACCACACAGCTTCACGCAGAAACAAGATATCGAGATTATGGGTTTTTGGGCAGCTATACTGGCTTGGGGACAGCGTGTTACCATTATCAATAAGTGTCGCCAGCTTATCGAACTGATGGACGGCGTACCTTATGATTTCATAATGAACCATGAGGAACCTGATCTAAAGAAACTGCTTAACTTTAAGCATCGCACCTTTAATGATGTGGATACGCTTTATTTTATTAGTTTCTTTAGATGGCACTATGAAAACTTTGATAGTCTGGAAGATGCGTTTTTGCCAAACTCAAAAATCGTTGTCATTCAGAGCGACAGCGAAGAATCTTCTTCGAGCGTCGAATCCTCACTAAATCACTTCAGAAGATACTTTTTCTCTTTACCCGATTACCCGCATCGTACAAAAAAACACGTATCATCACCCGCACAAAAATCAACCTGTAAACGCTTAAATATGTTTTTGCGCTGGATGGTTCGTCAAGATAATAATGGCGTAGATTTCGGCATCTGGAATCGCATTAAACCGGCAGACCTAATTATGCCCTGTGATCTTCACGTAGACCGCGTTGCGCGGCGACTTAAACTGATTACCCGTAAACAAACCGACTGGCAAACTGCCGTCGAATTAACCGAACATCTCCGCAGCTTCGATCCTCTCGATCCCGTGAAATACGACTTCGCTTTGTTTGGATTGGGGATTGAAGAACTATGGGGGATTGAGGGGTTGCTTTATCCGGGTGAATAATTAAGCTAATTATCAAATCTTGAAATCGAATTCCGGTTATTTTTTTGATATTTAGGCGCTTTCTAATAACCAATTATTAAATAATGAAAGTTGAAGCCAAGAAAATCCTGGAGTTTCTTCACGTTGCCGAAAATCTCAAAAAACTTATCAGGCATAGTTGGCTGTCTGATGGCCGGCAAGAAAGTGTAGCAGAACACACCTGGCGAATGTCGCTGATGTTTTTGTTGGTTGAACCCCACTTAGGGATTAAAGTAGATGCCCAAAAGACGCTCGAAATGATTATAATCCATGATATTATCGAAGCACTAGTCGGCGATATCCCTGCGTTTGAGCAGTTTGATGCAGAAACGAAGTTGCAGAAAGTAAAAATGGAGACTAATGCCATAAATGAGATCAGGCAGACATTAGACAACCAAACCGGGGAGAAATTCTATGAGCTTTGGCATGAATTTGAAAACAAGCAATCGAACGAAGCCAAAGTAGCCAACGCTTTAGATAAGCTCGAAGCGCAAATTCAGCACAATGAAGCAGATATTTCAACATGGCTCGATATTGAAAAAGAAATGCTCTACATGATGCAAAAACATGTGGAATTTAATGAGTTTTTAACCGTTTTTAAGGATGTGATTGTTGAAGAAGGTGAATTAAAATTGACTATTAAATAAATGAAACAAAAACTTGACCTCGATAGCTGGAATAGAAAAGAACATTTTAAATTTTTCAACCAATTTGAGGAACCCTATTATGGGGTAAATGTCACTATAGATTGCACTACAGCATATAAGGCTGCTAAACAAAACGGGGTTTCTTTTTTCTTGTATTACTTATATCAATCGTTATCAGCAGCTCAAATTATCGAACCTTTTAAGCTACGGATTGAAGAAGATGAGGTTTTTATATATGATCGTGTAGATGCTGGTTCAACGATAGGTCGGCCTGACGGCACTTTCGGTTTCGGCGATTTTATTTACTACGCTACGTTCAACGAATTTTATCCCGAAGCGCTAAAAGTAATGGAAAGAGTCAGTAGCTCTACTACATTAGATCGTTCGCCTGCGAAAAATGTAATTCGTTATTCGCCATTGCCCTGGATAGATTTTACGGCCCTTTCTCATGCGCGGATGTTTTCATTTAAAGATAGTTGCCCCAAAATATCCTTTGGCAAAATGACCGACAACTCGGGTAAAAGAACCATGCCGGTTTCGATACATGTTCACCACGCATTGGTAGACGGATTGCATGTGGGACAATATATTGATTGTTATCAGCAGCTGCTTAACACGGCTTTGTAAACCAATATTTGTTTTCTGGGTTAAATATTAACTTGCATGTTGGCTTAGAAACGAGAGGAGTTTGGGGTGTAGGATTTTAGCTTACAATAGCTATATTAGTTGCCAAAACCAACCCTTATTATGGTAACCAAAGAAGACCTGCAAGCTAAATATGCCACGTATTCAACCGCTCAACTACTGGATTTAATTGACCATAAATTTGATTACACAGAATTGGCAGTTAGTATTGCTATCGAAGAGCTTTCAAAACGAAATGTTTCTGAAGAAGATATTAAGGAATATAAAGAAAGCAAGGTTGAAAATGTTGCCACTTATATCAGAAAAAACATTGTAGATGACCTTACACTACTTCAGAAGAATGTGTTTTATTTCTTATGGGTTCCGTTTGTACGTGGTGCTATTAAAATGAATTTTCACGATGATGGATCTATTCTAAAGCTAAAGCAAGCCAACTATTATCAGTTTTACGGTTTTATATTCTTTTTAATTGCTGGTGTTATATCGGTTAAATTTGATCTTGATGTTTGGGCTACTGCTGCGGTATGGATACTCTTCTTTATTCCTACCTATTTGTTTGATGAATCATTTAACAGAAATCGGCTCTACAATAAATTAAAAGACTTATATAATATTAGCGACGAGCCGGAAAATGATAACGTAATAAAATAAATGGCTGACTTAAAGCCAAAACATGATTTTGTATAGACGCTGCAATACCATAATTATTCCGAACTTTGTTGCAACGATATGAACTATACTACCGACGATACCATAGTGGCCTTAGCCACGCCGAATGGAATAGGGGCAATTGGCGTTATTCGCCTTTCGGGACCTGATGCCGTGCAGATAACCCAAAAAGTTTTTAAGGGTAAGGATCTTACCAAACAGGCTTCGCATACCATACACTTTGGCCATATTGTAGATGGTGACGTTATTTTAGATGAAGTATTGGCATCTTTATTCATCGCACCAAAATCATATACACGTGAAAACGTTGTGGAGATCTCGTGTCACGGATCGGCATACATTATCGAGTCGGTTATTAAACTATTAGTAAAAAGCGGAGCCCGTCCTGCACAACCAGGTGAGTTTACGTTGAGAGCCTTTCTTAACGGGCAGATGGATCTTTCGCAGGCCGAGGCCGTTGCCGATTTGATCGCCGCTAATTCGAAGTCCTCACAGCAGGCTGCTATGAATCAGCTAAGAGGCGGCTTTAGCAATCAATTAAAAGGCTTACGCGAACAATTGGTGAATTTTGCTTCGCTGATCGAACTCGAACTAGATTTTTCTGAAGAAGATGTAGAGTTTGCTAACCGCGATCAGCTGAAACAATTGGTAGTAAATATTCTCACCATCTTAAGTAAATTAATCCAGTCGTTCGAATTGGGTAATGCCATTAAGCAGGGCATTAATACCGTTATCGCCGGTCGCCCGAATGCAGGTAAATCGACCTTGCTAAACGCACTGCTTAACGAGGAGCGTGCCATTGTAAGCGATATAGCCGGTACTACGCGCGATACCATCGAGGAGATCTTAAACATTAACGGTGTAAACTTTCGCTTAACAGATACTGCTGGTATTCGCGAAGCTACTGACACCATCGAGGCCATCGGTGTACAAAAAGCCTACGAGAAGATTAATCAATCGGCGATATTGATCTACGTGTTTGACGCTGTGCAAACTTCATTAGAGGATTTAAATGCCGATTTAGAAAGCCTACAACGCCCGGACTTTCCGATGCTGGTTGTAGCTAATAAGATCGACCTCCTGAGCGAAGAACAATCTGAAAACATCCCGCACTCTGAAAATATGCTGAAGGTTTCTGCCAAGCAAAAACAGCACATAGAAGAGTTAAAGCATAAAATTTACCATACGGCCATTAAAGGTCAACTAGGCGGCGACGAAACGCTGGTAACTAATGTTCGCCACCTGCAGGCGCTTCAAAAAACCGAAGACGCCTTAAGTAAAGTATTGGAAGGTATAGATAACCCCATTACGTCTGATTTTCTCGCTACAGATATTAAACAAGCGCTACACTACCTGGGCGAAATAACCGGTACTGTAACTACCGACGATTTGCTCGAGAATATATTTTCGAAGTTCTGTATCGGCAAGTAACCTATTTGCATTTAGATGGCCGATATTTAAAAACCTTATAACTTCTGCAATTATTTTAATCCATAAAAAAAGTTTATAATAGTAACTTATACCAATGCCTAAACGGCTGTTTTAGAAACAGCCTGCAAACTCTCGCTATATCAAACCAAAACATATAGTTAGCATGGAAAATGTTACTGTTTTTATCAAAACCCTTATACTATTTCTCATAGTTTCCATTAGCGCCGTAGCACAACAAAATCGTTTGCCGGACTGGGCGTTTGGAGGGTTTAAAAGACCCGCCAATATTAATCCGATCATTTCTCCGGATAGTACTTCTCAGTTTGTCGATCCGGTTTTAAATCAAACTGTGCGCTGGGAATCTAACGATACGTTTAACCCGGCGGCTGCACTGATTAATGGCAAAATAGCGGTCTTATATCGTGCAGAAGATAAATCTGGTGTAGGGATCGGTTTCCGCACCTCACGACTGGGATATGCATCGAGCTCAGATGGTTTACATTTTAAGCGAAACCATACGCCTGTGTTCTATCCTGCTAATGACAGTCAGAAAAAGTATGAATGGCCTGGTGGTTGTGAAGATCCTAGGATAGCAGTTACCACTAACGGAACATATGTTGTCTTTTACACCCAATGGAATCGTGAAGTGCCACGGCTTGGTGTAGCTACCTCAAAGGACCTGAAACACTGGACCAAGCATGGCCCAATATTCGAGGATGCCTACAATGGCAAATTCTTAAACATTCCGCATAAATCTGCATCGATATTAACAAAGGTGGTAAAGGGCAGGCAGGTGGTTACCAAAATAAATGGCAAGTACTGGATGTACTGGGGGGAATTACACGTGTATGCAGCAACCTCTGACAACTTGGTAAACTGGAAACCTCTCATTAATGCAGATGGCTCGCTTAAAGAGTTGATTTCGCCAAGAAAGGGGTATTTTGATAGTGAATTAACCGAGTGCGGCCCTCCTGCAATATGGACGAATAAGGGGATAGTCCTTTTTTATAATGGCAAAAACAAGGCGGGAGAAGAAGGCGATAAGCGTTTTAATGGGAACTCTTATTGCGCCGGCCAGGCGTTGTTTGATAAAAATGATCCATCAAAACCAATAACCCGCCTCGATGTGCCGTTTTTGCGGCCGATGGAAGCATTCGAAAAAAGCGGACAGTATATCAATGGAACAGTATTTATAGAAGGGATGGTATTTTTCCATAAGAAGTGGTTTCTTTATTATGGATGTGCAGATTCCAGAGTTGCTGTGGCCATATATGATCCGGCTCACCCTGCATTTCCAGATCCGTTTTAAAATCAAAAAGCCTGTAATATTTACTACTACAGGCTTTTTGATTTTAAGCGGAGAGTTAGGGATTCGAACCCCAGGAACCTTTCACAGTTCAACAGTTTTCAAGACTGCCGCAATCGACCACTCTGCCAACTCTCCGGGGACAAAAGTACAAATCCGGAGCGGATTGACAAATTTGATTTTAACTTTTTTTTAACACAAATAAAATACTGACAGTCAATTATTTATGCTGGTTAATTCCCTTTTGGTTACTTTTAAATGTATTGAAACGCGGCTTGCTGATCTTAATATTCCGCTTAGAAAGGTCGATGCTGGCGTTAAGTTCAAAGCCAATCAGGATGATCAGCGAGTTTAAATAGAGCCAAATCATAATCACGATCAATGTACCGATCGAACCGTAAATTTTGTTGTACGCTGAGAAATTATTGATGTAATAACTGAACCCTAAAGAGGTAAACACAGCCAATGCGGTGGCTAATATCGCACCTGGACTGATAAACTTCCACCGGGTTTGTTTGTGGGCCGGGCCGTAGCGGTAAAGCAGCGCAACGGTAAAAAAGAAGATCACAATTACTATCAGCCATCGGCCTAAAAAAATAAGGTAAGTCCAGAACGAGCCATTGGTGTCTATTTTAGATTGCAGCACGTTTACAACGGCTTGGCCAACTATCAATATAATAATGGCAAGAAACAACGATATACTGATCACTACCGTTAAAATTAGGGCTATCCAGCGCTTTCTAACCCATGTGCGTGTCTCTACTGTTAATGTAGACTTGTTGAAAGCCTGCATCAGCTTATAAACCCCGTTTGTTGCAAAGAAAAGGGCTGTTGCAAAACCAACGGATAACAACTTGCCATTTTGGTTTTTAATGATGTCTTTGATAGTGCTCTCGAATGCCAAATAGGCGTTGGTAGGTAATATTACCTCTATAAGTTTTAACAGCGTATCTTGAAAATGCGGAACAGGTATATAGGGGATAAGCGTGAACAAAAAGATAATGCCCGGAAAAAAAGCCAACATAAAAGTATATGCAAGCGAGGTTGCCTTATTAACCAACGACTCTTGCTGAATCTCTTTGAAAAAGAAAACGGCAACCGTATGCAGGGGCAAGGGCCTGAAACCGGGAAGGTATATCACCTTAGTCCAGTCAACCAGGTACTGATAAAATTTAAAACGGCTTAAAAAACGGTGTAACCATTTCATTTAAGTCAAACTTACTCAAAAAAATGCTTCAAAGCATCCAGAAACTCTTGTGATGGTAAGCATGGGCGACCGGTAGTCATGTTTACAAATGCCAGCAGGGTTTCGCCCACATGTATCAGAACATCAGCTTCGTTATAGAGCTCGTAGGTGAAGTGGATTTTTACCCCGGGCATCTTGTGCATAATTACCTTAACGCTAATCAGCTCGTCATAGCGGGCAGGTTTAATGTATTTACATTTGAGCTCCAGCACCGGCATCATGATACCCGAAGCCTCCATAGATGCATAAGTCAAGCCTAGGCTGCGCAGCATTTCTACACGGCCAACTTCAAAAAACTCGGCGTAATTACCATAGTACATGTAGCCCATCTGGTCAGTTTCGCCATAACGGACGCGTATTTTAGTTGTATGGGTAAACATCAGCGCTTAATGTTTCTTGCGTCTAAAGCCTGTTGAAAGCGACGTGCGTTAGCTCTGTGATCAGCTTCGTTGGTAGCATAGTTATGATAGCCGGAAAAATCTTCTTTTGCACACATATACAAATAGTTATGTTTTTCATGGTTAAGTACTGCTTTAACCGCGGCAACAGATGGCATCATCACTGGGCCGGGCGGCAAACCAGTATGTACATAGGTGTTGTAGGGCGATGGATTAACCAAATATTTATTCAATACGCGTTTTATAGTAAAGTCGCCTGTCGCAAAAATAACGGTCGGATCGGCTTGTAATTTCATCCCTTTGTTAAGGCGATTAAGATATAGGCCAGCTATGCGTGGCATCTCATCATCGTGCAATGCTTCGGCATCAACTATAGAAGCTAAGATCGATACCTGAACAGGGGTGAGGTTAATGGCTGCTGCCTGTTGCTTACGCGCGGGCGTCCAGAATTTTTCGTAATTGGCATACATGCGATTGAAAAACTTCTCTGGCGATGTATTCCAATACATCTGATAGCTGTTTGGCAAAAACATGGTGTACACATCTTCGGTAGTGAAACCAAATTTCTGCACATATTCGGTCGAGTCTAACAAACGCAATATTGATAACGAATCTGGCTCGATCTTTTTGGCAATAAAGCCAGCAAACTGAGTTTTTAAACGCAAGTTGTGGAACGACACGGTAACCGGCTCCTGAGTGCCCGACGCCAGCATGTTGATGAGGCGACGGTTGCTCATACCCGAATGTAAATGGTACCTGCCCGGTTTAACCCGGGTAGTATAATTCATGTTTTGGGCCGCCCAGTTAAAGGTGGTAGTATCCTTAACAATTTCTTTAGTGCGGATGCTGTCATAAACATCTTTATAGGTTGCACCTGTGTGGATATATAAATATTCCTGTTTATCAGTTACGTTAGGGCCAAAATAACGCAGGTAGTAAAATACTCCCGTGCCTGCAAGGGCCAATATGATAATGACCACCAATGCAATGATGAATTTTTTGAATGTTCCGCCTTTTGGTTGGTTCTCAGACATATGTTTTTAAATAGATTGAAGCTTTTCTATTGCCAGCAAACCACCTGTAAGGTTCCTGACATTTTGATAACCATTTTCTTCGAGAATTGATTTAGCTGTTTCGCTGCGCAAACCTGCACTGCATATAACTATAATTTCATCGTTATATTGCCACGGCAGGTTATTGAGGTTTTCCTTAAGCTTATTTACAGGAATATTTAACCCGCCAATGTTGTGGGTATGATATTCTATATTTTCGCGCACATCGAGCAAATTAAGCGCTTCGTTGTGGTTTAAACGTTGCTTAATTTCTCTGGCATTAATATCACTGCTGTGGCTCATCGGTTTTCTTGCCTTGCGAAACGGTTAAGTTAATGCGTGTCCCTATACTGGTTTTGCTTAAAGAGTCTGTTTTCATTGGCGATTGAGCTGTTACAATAACATTGGTTGAGTCGGTAATAGCGCCCGAGTACATAATAGTACCAATAGTTAAGCCAGCACCTTTAATAGCAAATTTGGCGGCATCCAGATCAAGGTTTATTAACTCTGGAATATCAACTTCGCTTGCGCCTCCGCCATCGCCCAATACCAAATCAACTTTAGAGCCTTTTGGTAGCTTGGTGCCTGGTTTAATAACCTGCCCGCCGAAACGGATTTCCAATACGCGGTCGCGCGCTATGTCAGAACGATAGGTAGTGTCACCGATCTTAATCCCGAAATTGGAAAGAGTGGCTTCTGCCTCACGGAAAGTACTCTGCTCTACATCGGGCAAGGCAATATTAGGCGCCAGTTTAGTTACTACCGTTAAATAGATAGTACGATTTTCTTTAACATTAGTTCCCGCATCGGGGTCTTGTTCAATAACAGTTCCCGGATCATGGTCGAGCACGTAAACAGAATCTACCTGATATTTGAAACCTTGTTGCTCCAGTAAAGCAGCAGCACGGTCTATGTTCATTCCTTTTAATTGCGGTACTGGCACACCTTCACCATGGCGGGTGTAGTAGCCTAATGAAAAATATGCCACCAACAATACAAACACAACTGTGCCTATGGCTGCAAGGAAATTATTACGAAAGCTTTTGGTTTTTAAGTAAGTCCAGAATTTACTCATTTGTAGTTATTGATCAGAATTTACGTCCTGAATTAAGCAATCAAACATAACTATTATTTTCTAAATCAGAACTCGAAATTTGGAAGTGCCCTGGTTTCCAGGGCATGTTTTTGCGAAACGATAATAACGTATATCCGAAACAAATAGCTTATCCGAGCTGAAAAAATAATAGCTTTGGTTAACCTATGAAGTTAAAAGCAATAATATTTGACCTGGATGGCACTATCGCCGATACATTGCCACTCTGCATCGCTGCATTTAAAAAAAGTATAGAACCCTTACTAGGCAAATCGCTCAGTGAAGAACAAATTATTGCGACGTTCGGTCCATCAGAAGAAGGAACCATCCGCAAGCTCATTCCACAGTATGAAGCTCAAGGAGTTAGTGATTACCTTGTTCATTACGAAAACCTGCATGGCACCTGTCCGGATGTTTTTCCTGGTATTAAGGAGCTGCTGGAGTTACTGCATCAAAAAGGCATTCAACTAGCAATGGTAACCGGGAAAGGCACCCACAGTACGCGTATTTCGCTTAAGCAATTTGGTGTCGAAAGCTATTTTGAAGTGTTGGAAACCGGTTCGCCCGAAGGCCCCAATAAGGTTAATGGTATTCGTAAAGTATTGAAGCGATTAAATGTTGATGCAAAAGAGAGCCTATATATTGGTGATGCGCCAAGCGATATTAAGTATTGCAAGGAATTAGGCGTTCCGATAGCCGCCGCGGCCTGGGCGAGCACAACGAATGCCGATGAATTGATACCCTTACAGCCGGAATATATTTTTTATTACGTTGAAGATTTTAAAGAATGGATAGCCACAGTGTTGGACAGTGGCGAGTTTGGAGGCTAGGCTAATTTAACTTCTACACAGCTTTTGCCGCATAAAATTTAGCCTCACAGTTTATTATAGTATATATTATATTTGGCCATTATGTCGAAAAAAAACATCGCCCTGGTAGCCGGTGGATATTCCGGTGAATACGAGGTATCTATTAATAGCGCCAACAATATAGCAGCCAATTTGCCTGCAGAGCAATTTAATGTTTACAAGATCCTGATCAATCGCGATAGCTGGTTCCACGAAGCGGCCACTGGGAAAGTCGAAGTTGATAAAAATGATTTCAGCATTACCGTTGATGGCAGCAAGATCAATTTCGATGCTGCATTTATCACTGTACACGGTACACCTGGTGAAGACGGGAAGCTGCAAGGCTATTTTGATATGCTGGGCTTACCATATAATACTTGCGATGCGGCAACATCGGCTTTAACCATGAATAAGGCACATACTAAAAGCATCGTACATGGCATTAAACACCTTAACGTTGCCAAATCGTTGCAGTTATTTAAAAAAGACATGCACGATGTAGGTACTATTACCGCTTCTTTGAAATTTCCTTTATTTATCAAACCTAATAACGGCGGTAGCAGCGTAGGCATGAGTAAAGTGCACAATGCAGCCGAGCTTCCGCATGCATTAGATAAAGCCTTTAAAGAAGACAGCCAAATATTGGTTGAAGAATTTATAAAAGGTCGTGAATTCAGTATTGGTATCGCGCGGCTTAACCATCATTTAAAGGTGTTACCTGCTACAGAGATCATTAGCTCGAAAGAGTTTTTTGATTACGAGGCCAAATATACCCCAGGTGTATCCGAAGAAATTACACCGGCCAACCTTACCGCCGAACAAAACGAACGTATATCAGAGGTTGTTGCCGAAGCTTACCTGCGGCTAAACTGTAAAGGCATGACCCGCATAGATTTTATTTTGCAGGAGGAGACAGATGATTTTTACTTCATCGAGATCAATACCACACCAGGCCAGTCTGCCGCGAGTTTGATACCGCAACAGGTACGCGCCGCCGGAATGGATGTCCAGCAATTCTATACAGATATTATTAACGGCGCGTCGACAAGCGCTTAACCGATTAGTAAAAGAGACACAAGGTATTGTGTCTCTTTTACTTTATGCCTTTTCTGTAACAACACACAAGATATTGTGTCTCTACGTAGAATTACTTTCATGCTTCAGTTTGTAAACTTTCAAAAAAATTACGGCAATTTCGCTGCACTAAAGATCGATGAACTACAGATCGGGCAGGGCTTATATTGGCTTAAAGGGGTTAACGGTTCCGGCAAGAGTACACTCCTGAAATCCGTTGCCGGTATGCTGTCTTTTAATGGCGATGTGTTACTAGACGGGAACATCAGCGTTAAAAAAGATGCTGTAAATTATCGCCGATTAGTAAGTTTTGCCGAAGCGGAACCCTTGTTCCCGGAATTTTTGACGGGGCGCGAAATGATCAATCTCTTTGCTAAAGCACGGGGGGCCGAAGCAGGGCAGGAGGAGCTTTATATCGAAAGCATGCAGATGCAACACTACGTCGACAGGCCGATTGGTTCTTATTCGAGTGGTATGAATAAAAAACTTTCGTTATTGCTGGCATTTTTAGGCAGGCCAAGATTGATTTTGCTCGATGAACCACTAATCACCATAGATACTGAGTCCTTATTGATTCTCTACAAATGGATCAACGAGCGACAGGAGCAGGAGGGGACCAGTTTTATCCTTTCCTCCCATCAGGCGCTCGACCGGGAGATATTGCCTAATGCCGGTGAATTGTTGATCGAGAATCAAACCTTAACCCACATTTTGTAATGGGCAGCCCGCTAACCAATGTGCTGAATAAGATTTTTGTAATTGGGTTTTACAGAGCACATGCCGGTATACTGTTGTTTATTTTCCTCGTATTGTTTGGTGCTGTGCCGGGTGATATGTTACTGAGTTATCACAAAGCGCTTATGATAGCTTTTTTAACCAGTCCGTTGCTATTTTCGGTTGTATTTGTGGTGTGGTTACTTTACTTATTTAAAACATGGCATTACATGGCGGGGCAGTTATCAGCACCGCATCATCAGTTTTTATTCTACAGTATTTCGGCCTATAGTTTGCGATCGCAATTCTTGGGCTGGCTGGTTGTGCAGTTTAATATGCTGTTACCGGTTATTGTTTATTCTGCTATTACCGTTAGTGTTGGCCTTGCAAATCATTGTTACCTCGCGTCGGCGGGTATTGCGCTATATCTTTTATTGTTATGTATTGCTGGTGCTTTGTTCTGCATCAAATTAACGCACACTTTGCCTGAGGGCAATAAGTTATCCCTGTTGCTGAGATTTGGGCACTCCATTCCTAAACCATATTTCAGTTTGTTTATCTTGCATATTTTTAATCAAAAGAAACTTACTTATGTAATAATTAAAGGGATTTCCTGGTTAATTATCACTGCCGTTTTCGCGCTCTTTGCTGATGTTAAACACGACGCACGTGTGGCCGGTATTGCGGTGCTGGCTATTGTGGTAGCACATGTGGCAATTGTATTTGAGGAAAGGGTGTTCGAAGAAACGTTCCTTCGCTTTGGTCGGAATCTTCCTTATAGCAGGTGGACTTTGTTCGGCGGATTTATAATGGTTTACCTGATTATGCTCTTACCCGAGATCATTTGGTTATATAACCGTTTTGATCCTTTATTTGCAACGCAGCTAATGGTATTTGGATTGAGCTGTATCATATTATTCCATAGTTTACTATACCGAATTGGTTTAGCAATGGACATTTACATGCAGTGGGTGCTTGGCTTGTTTATGCTCATCTTTTGGATTGTGATGTTCAAGGCTATGTTATTTGCCGCTGCGTTATGCTTAACGGCAGCCTTTGCTTTATTCTATTACAACTACTACAAGTCCTTCGCCGTATTGCCGGAGGATGAGAAATAGGTTGAAAAAAGACGCAAAAAAAGAGACACAAAGCTTTGTGTCTCTACCTAATATTTTTTATCCGGCTCCCCCTTTAGGGGGCTGGGGGCTAATGCTGATAATGATCAATAATATCTTGCGGAAGCCTCGCTGCTTTATTGGTTTTAATATCTATGAGGCTAAAATCAAACCAGCCATCGCAGCAGATCTTTTTAGTGGCTTTATTGCTGATCACAAAATGGACCTTACAGCCACGCTCGTCGATGGTGTCTATATTGGTTTTCACCAAAAAGTAATCGCCCAGCATTAAAGCCCGTTTATATTCTATAAACGCCGTGCGTACCACCCAGCCGTATCCACGTTCCATAAAGCTTTCCATCGACATGCCGTAGAATACGTCCATCTGCTCGTAGCGCGCAGCCATTACGTAATCAAAGTATTTGCTGTTGTGTACATGTTGAAACATATCGATGTCATCGGGCCGTACCCGGTGTTCGGTTTCAAAGCTGGCATATTTCTTTTTGGTAGTCATCTTAAAGTTTGTAAAGTTTCGGGTCAAAAGTATAATTAAAAGCACTATGCGGGATTAATGTTTTACTTTTATACCGCGGGATGTCGAGGCTAAATGTTTTTGAATTCGGGCTTTTTAATCTCAACTATAAAAACTACCTTTGTGCCACAATTAACAAAATATTTAACGCTTTAATATCATTCAAGTAATGTATCTAAGTAAAGAAGCGAAAGCAGAGATTTTCGCAAAACACGGTGGCGAAGCCACTAACACTGGTTCAGCAGAAGGTCAGGTTGCATTGTTTACTACTCGTATTGCACACTTAACCGGTCACCTGAAAAAAAACAAAAAAGATTTTTCTACTCAATTATCACTGCAAAAGTTAGTAGGTAAACGCCGCGCGCTGTTAGCTTACTTGTATAAAAAAGATATTGCAAGATACCGTGCTATCATCAAAGCTCTAGAGCTGCGTGATATCATCAAGTAACTTTTTAGAAATTTCAATAAAAAGCCGTTCGAATTTATCGGATGGCTTTTTTTCATTAAAAACAACGATTTTTAAATAAGCAAAACGATACGCTCCGAAAGATGAAAAGCGTATTACAAAACAACAAAAATGAGTTACAACGTAATTAAAAAAACCATCGATTTAGGTGACGGCCGCACCATTGAGATCGAAACCGGTAAACTGGCTAAACAAGCAGATGGCTCTGTAGTAGTTAAAATGGGCGACACCATGTTATTGGCTACTGTAGTTTCATCGCCAGAGGCAAAAGAAGGGGTAGACTTCCTGCCACTTTCTGTTGACTACCAAGAAAAATATGCTGCTACAGGCCGTATCCCAGGTGGTTTCTTACGCCGTGAGGCACGTTTATCAGACTACGAGGTTTTGATCTCGCGTTTGGTTGACCGCGCTTTACGCCCAATGTTCCCTGAAGATTATCACGCTGATACGCAGGTAATGATCTCTTTGATCTCTGCCGACAAAAACATTATGCCAGATGCGCTTGCTGGTTTAGCAGCTTCTGCTGCTTTAGCTGTTTCGGATATCCCTTTCAACGGTCCGATCTCTGAAGTTCGCGTTGCTAAAATCGACGGTCAACTGGTAATTAACCCAACCTTGAGCGATTTAGAGCGCGCTACCTTAGAATTTATTGTAGCAGGTTCTGAGCACGACATCAACATGGTTGAAGGTGAATCAAAAGAAATTCAGGAAGCTGAATTGGTTGAAGCCATCAAATTTGCTCACACTGCGATTAAAATTCAGTGCTTAGCTCAAAAAGAATTAATGGCTGAAGTTGGCAAAACCGAAAAACGTATTTATAGCCATGAGAACAGCAATGAAGACTTGAAAAAAGCTATCTACGCTGCTACTTACGATCAGGTTTACGCTATTGCTTCTTCTGCTTCTGCGAAAGACGAGCGTGCTACCAAGTTTAAAGAAGTACGTGATGCTTATATCGAAACTTTAGGTGAGATTGATGACGTTACTAAATTCTTAGCTAAAAAATATTACCACGACGTAGAGTACGATGCTATCCGTAACCTTGTATTAGATGAAGGTAAACGTTTAGATGGTCGTAAAACTACTGAGATCCGTCCAATCTGGAGCGAGGTAAGCTATTTGCCATCTGCTCACGGTTCGGCAGTATTTACCCGTGGCGAAACTCAATCTTTAACCACCGTTACTTTAGGTGCTAAAGATGATGAGCAAATGATTGATGGTGCGTTTATTAACGGTTACCAGAAATTCTTATTACACTACAACTTCCCAGGTTTTTCAACCGGAGAGGTTCGTCCTAACCGTGGCGCAGGCCGTCGTGAAATTGGTCACGGTAACCTGGCTATGCGTTCATTAAAACAAGTATTACCGGCTGAAGACGAAAATCCTTACACAATCCGTGTGGTTTCTGATATCCTGGAGTCGAACGGTTCATCGTCTATGGCTACTGTTTGCGCTGGTACATTGGCGTTAATGGATGCAGGTGTTAAAATTAAAGCACCGGTATCTGGTATCGCAATGGGCTTAATCACCAACGAAATGGGTACTAAATATGCTATCCTTTCTGACATTTTAGGTGATGAAGACCACTTAGGTGATATGGACTTTAAAGTAACTGGTACCGAAAAAGGTATTGTTGCTTGCCAAATGGACTTAAAGATCAATGGTTTATCATACGAAGTCTTAACCAACGCGTTGGATCAGGCTAAACAAGGTCGTTTGCACATTCTGGGCGAAATGGCTAAAACCATCAGCGCACCTCGCGAAGATTACAAGCCGTTTGCACCACGTATTGTTACCATTAAAATTGATAAAGAATTTATTGGTGCAGTTATCGGTCCCGGTGGTAAAATCATCCAGGAAATGCAACGCGAAACCGGTGCAACTATCTCTATCGAAGAGAAAGACAATCAAGGTATCGTACAAATTTTTGCTGATGACAAAGCGTCTATCGATGCTGCGGTATCACGCATCCGAGCCATTGCTTCTAAACCAGAAGTTGGCGAAATCTACGAAGGTAAAGTAAGATCGATTATGCCATTCGGTGCATTTGTTGAAATTATGCCAGGTAAAGATGGTTTACTGCACATCTCTGAGATCGACCACAAACGTATCGAAACTATGGACGGCGTGTTCGAAGTAGGCGAGATGGTTAAAGTAAAACTGATCGACGTAGATAAACAAGGTAAATTGAAATTATCGCGCAAGGTTTTATTACCAAAACCAGAGCGTAAAGATGCGGAGCCAAAAGCTTAATTGCATATAAATCATATACTTAAAGGGGTGTCTAATACAGACACCCCTTTTTTGTTTTAGAAAGTTTTCCACATTTTAAAACAATTCAATCGGATATGTACTTTAGTCACTGTAATGTTCCAAGATCCTTTAAAATACGTCGCCCCCTATAAGTAATGGTAACTGCCAGACAAGATCCTTTAAACTTTTTAAATGAGAAGCCGGTAGTTAGTCAGCATAACGAGACCGACATTGTGCAATCCCTGCTTTACGAAATTGTAAGGGTAAAGGAGCTTATTGGTTATTACGAAGAAATTCCAAATGGGGTGGGCCAACTCGGCGCATCCATACTAACAGAACTGGTATCAGAAGCCTACAACTCACTGGTTAACTACGATACCCAACTTATGTTCAAATATTACGACCTGTTGCTTAATTGTGATTGATGTTAAGTTGATTATGTTGGATTAGGTTGATTAAGTTTTAATTGATAATAGTTTGGTTTATGAAGTTTGTCACAGAACACCTAACGGAACTTCAAGAATCTAATCAATCCAGTCGCAATTCAACTATTCACCCAATATACTATCTTTGAATCCATGAACCACCTAGTTGCTCCATCTATACTTGCGGCAGATTTTGCCAATTTACAGCGCGATATCGAAATGATTAACCGAAGTGAGGCCGACTGGTTTCATGTTGACGTTATGGATGGCTTGTTTGTACCCAACATATCATTTGGTTTCCCGGTAATGAAAGCAGTTGCCAAATACGCAACTAAACCCTTGGACGTACACTTAATGATTGTGGATCCTAACCGGTATCTAAAGGAATTTGCTGAAGCTGGTGCGCATGGTATTACCGTGCACATAGAAGCTTGTCCGCATTTACATCGTACTGTGCAAAGTATCAAAGAACTTGGCTGTAAAGCAGGGGTGGCACTTAACCCGCATACACCGGTATCTTCGTTGGTTGATATTATCACCGATCTGGACATGGTGCTTATTATGTCTGTTAATCCGGGCTTTGGTGGGCAGAAGTTTATACCCAACACTTATAAGAAGATAAAGGACCTCACAATGCTTGCTGCCGAAGCAAATCCCAACCTTATTATTGAGATTGACGGCGGAGTTGACCAAAATAATGCTGCACAATTGGTAGAAGCCGGGGTAACAGCGCTTGTTGCAGGCAGTTCAGTATTTGCAGCGCCGGATCACGAAAAAGCCATCATGGGGCTCAAAAATCCACTAAAATCATAGATTTTATATACTATCGCCTTCCAATAAGCAATAATCTTTTTAAACAGAGTGATTTAATGATATTGCTGTGTTAATAAATGATTCATTTTTTTGCCATAATTATATTCCATTTATTTAATTTCGGGGCGGCTAATAAAACTTTTAACCCTTAGCCCATTATACAAACTGATATGAAACATAATTTTGGAGCCGGTCCAGGCATCCTGCCTCACGAGGTATTGAAACAAGCTGCGGAAGCTGTTGTGAATTTTAACGGTATTGGTCTTTCGGTACTTGAAATTTCGCACCGCTCGTCGGAGTTTGAGGCGGTACTTGATGAAGCAGTAAGTTTGGTAAAGGAGCTTTTTGAAGTTCCTGCTGGTTACTCGGTTTTATTTTTACAGGGAGGAGCAAGCACTCAGTTTGCGATGGTTCCGTATAACCTGTTACCAGAAACTGGTAAAGCTGCTTACGTTGAATCTGGCGTTTGGGCAAATAAAGCTTTGAAGGAAGCCAAATATTTTGGTGGGGTAGAGGTTATTGCTACTGCTAAAGAAAGCAATTTTACCTACATCCCTAAAGATTTCACCGTACCATCTGATGCAGCGTATCTGCATTTAACATCAAACAATACGATCTATGGTACTCAGTTACATGAGTTCCCTGCATCTCCAATCCCGGTTGTTTGCGACATGTCGTCTGATATATTCAGCCGCAAGGTTAACGTTGCCGACTTCGGTATCATTTACGCCGGCGCTCAGAAAAACATGGGCCCTGCAGGTGTTACTTTGGTAATTGTTAAAGACGATATCCTGGGCAAAGCAGATCGTAAGATACCTGCAATGTTAAACTATCAAACGCAGATAGAAGGTGGATCTATGTACAACACACCTCCGGTATTCGCTATTTTGGTATCTATGCTTACCCTGCGCTGGTTAAAAGCTAAAGGTGGTGTTGAAGCCATTGAAAAAGAAAACGATGCTAAAGCAAAAGCTTTATACGCCGAGATTGACCGTAACCCATTATTTAAAGGTGTTTGCGTACCAGAAGACCGTTCTAAAATGAATGTTTGCTTCGTGGTAGAAAATCCTGAACATGAAAAACCATTCCTTAAATTCTGTGATGAAAAAGGTATCGTAGGTATCAAAGGTCACCGTAGTGTAGGTGGTTTCCGTGCATCAATTTACAATGCATTGCCTATCACAAGCGTGCATGTACTGATTGACGCAATGCAGGAATTTGCAGAAAAGAATAAATAAATTATTCCTCCGCCCCCTAAAGGAGGGCACTAAACAGACTCCCCCTTTAGGGTGCGGGGGGCTTAACATTAAGAAAATCATGATCAAAATATTAGCCAATGATGGCATCGACCCGATAGGAAAAAAAATGCTTGAGGAAGCAGGTTTTGAAGTTGATACCAATACCATCCCTCAAGACGAATTACCAATTAAATTACAGGCTTACGACGGTATTACTGTACGTAGTGCAACTAAAGTGCGTAAAGCATTAATAGATGCTTGCCCTAATTTAAAAATGATTGGCCGTGGCGGCGTTGGTGTAGATAATATCGACGTGGCGTATGCTAAAGAAAAAGGCATCCCGACCTATAATACTCCGGCATCTTCTTCTAACTCTGTTGCAGAATTGGTATTCGGTCACTTGTTTACCGGTGCCCGTTTTCTGCAAGACAGCAACCGCAAAATGCCGGTTGATGGTGCAACCAAATTTAACGACCTGAAAAAATCATATGCTAAAGGCGCTGAACTGCGCGGTAAAACTTTGGGTATCCTTGGTTTTGGTCGTATTGGTCGCGCGGTAGCTAAAATCGCTTTAGGTGTTGGTATGGATGTTTTAGCATTCGATGTTTATGATTTTGATCCGGAGCTTGAATTAGAACTGGGTGGTGGCAATGTGGTTAAAGCATCTGTTAAAAAAGCTTCACAGGAAGAGGTTATTGCTCAAAGCGATTTCGTAACCCTGCACACGCCTTTTATAGACAAACCGATTTTAGATGCAGCTGCCTTTGCTACCATGAAAAAAGGTGCGGGCGTGATCAACTGCTCACGTGGCGGCTTAATCAACGAGCTCGATCTGATTGATGCCCTTAACAGCGGCCAAATCAGCTTTGCTGGCTTAGACGTGTTCGACAACGAGCCTACACCAAGAGCAGAGATCTTATCTCACGCTAAAATCTCTTTAACCCCGCACATTGGCGCTTCTACAAACGAAGCTCAAGAGCGTATTGGTGTTGAATTAGCTACGCTGATCATTAACCACTTTAAGAGTTTAGAGTTAGCGTAAGCGTTAGAACTAAGAAAGGAGAATCAGGAGTTAAGACCTGATCTTGCATATAAACAAAGTCCCGGTCCATTAAGACCGGGACTTTTCTTTTTTACATATTCTCCATTTTAGAATTACAGCTCGTAACTCAATCCTTTTTCTGGAATTATAACCGGATATTCCTCAGTTTCCAAAGCTACAGCCAATGCTTCCATACTTTGCGGATCACCGTGTACCAGGAATACTTGCTTTAGCTTGGTTTTATCCTGCTCCTTAACAACGTTCATCAGATCGTTATGGTCGCCGTGGGCACTGAACAGGTCAGTTTGTTTAATGGTCGCATATACCGCGAGATCACGGTCTTTAATATGCACTATCGAATCGCCGCGCAATAAGCGATGACCTAAAGTTCCCTTAGCACAATAGCCAATAAACAGGATGGTGCAGTAATAATTTTGGATGTTATAAAAAAGGTGGTCTTGTATGCGGCCACCCTCCAGCATCCCAGCTGAGGAGATGATGATACAAGGCTCAAAATAATTAGAGATCTGCCTGCTGTCCTTAAGATTTTCTATATAGGTAAGGTTATCGAATTCAAATTCGTCGCCCTTTTTATTATAAAAATCATGTGCTTCCTCATTCAGAAGGCTATGAAATTTGCGGAACGTTTGTGTCGATCTCGCTGCCAGTGGGCTATCAACAAATACTTTAACTGGTGGCAGTAACCCACTGCTAAAGATCTTGTTAAGTGAATAAACCAGTGACTGTGTACGACCAATACTAAAGGCTGGGATTATCAAACGGCCAGGCTCTTTAATGCAAGCTTTTTCTACCGTTTCTATCAATACCTGTTCTACTGTTTTATCTGTACTATGGAAACGGCCGCCATAGGTCGACTCTGTGACGAGATAATCAACCGGAGGGATAGTTTGTGGGTCGTTAAGCACAGGATAGTTCTTGCGTCCTATATCGCCCGTAAAGGCGATAGATTTTTCTGTGCCCTGATCATTGATCTTCAATACTGCTGCGCCAGCACCCAGTAAGTGTCCAACGGGGATAAATGTAAGTTCGATATCGCCGGTTAACCGGAACGGTCTGTTAAAGCCGATAGTAACAATACGATCCATGGTATCCATTACATGCTTATGCAGATATAATGGCTGGCTAATTTGATGGTGTTTACCTCCACGGCCACGTTTGCGCGAGCCTTGCGCCTTGTTTAAAAAGATGCTTACCGAATCCATCAGCAACATTTCTGTAAGGTCGGCTGTGGGAGGGGTGCATAAGATCTGGCCTTCAAAACCCAAGCGTACTAATGTGGGCAAATTGCCCGAGTGGTCGATATGGGCGTGGGTTAGTATCACCACATCTATATCTTTGGGTTTAAAGGGGAAATTCTCGTTCGATTGCACACTGCGGTCTTTCTCGTAATCAAGTCCGCAGTCAATCAATATTTTATATCCGGCAACGTCGAGCAAATGCATGCTTCCCGTTACCTGACGGGCTGCCCCGTGTATGGTTAACTTCATTTGTTAGGGTAGGCTTTTTTTGTTCATAGTAGATGGTTCATAGATCATAGCCGTTAAAAATCCAAGCCTCAATATAGTTCATTTACTATGAACAATGAACTATTAGCCATGAACAAGCTACGCTTCCAGTTGCAATTGGCTCAGATAGCGGTACAATCCTGCTTCATTATGCATTAACTCGGCGTGGCTGCCGGTTTCGGTAATGGTACCTCTGTCTAACACAATAATTTTATCAGCTTCGCGAATAGTTGACAGACGGTGTGCAATAATGATAGAAGTACGGTCTTTCATCAGCACCTCTAATGCTTCTTGTACCAAACGTTCAGATTCTGAGTCTAATGACGAGGTTGCTTCGTCTAATATTAAAATAGACGGATTTCTGAGTAAGGCCCTGGCAATGGCAATGCGCTGGCGCTGGCCACCTGAAAGTTTGACACCACGTTCGCCAACCATCGTATCATATCCTTCGGGGAAGTTACTGATGAAACTATGGGCATTGGCTTTTTTAGCCGCCTCCATAACCTCATCCCGGCTCGAACCTAGTTTTCCATAGGCTATATTCTCCAGTATACTGCCGCCAAATAATAATACATCCTGTGGTACAATGGCCACCTGGTTACGGATATCGGTTAATGCAAACTGATCAGCTGTTTTACCATCAAAAGTGATATTACCCTCTTGCGGATGATAAAATTGTAAAATCAACGACGCCATGGTAGACTTACCCGAACCACTCGGGCCTACAATGGCAATCTTTTGTCCGGCTTCAGCATCAAAAGAAACACCTTTTAACACTTCAATTTCGGGACGTGAGGGGTAGTGGAAGTTAACTTTGTTAAAGCTGATGTTACCATCAATTTTTTGTTTTATTTTGTTTTCTTCCGCATCGATAGATACTTCTTCACCTTGTTCAGCCAGTATTTCCAATACGCGCTCGCTTGATCCTACGGCCTTTTGGATATTAGCATATAGATCGGGTAAACTACCCATTGCTGCACTTATGAAGGCTGCATAGACGATAAAGGTGGTTAATTTACCGAAGGTAAATCCGTTATCATGGATTGATACCAGGTACGAACCATACCAGATCTCACCGAAAATAGTTCCGAACAAACAGAATACGATAAACGCACCGAACAGCCCGCGGTATTTGGAACCTTTAATAGCAAGATTAACCACATCGCGCAGGTTACGATCATAACGACCTGCCTCAAAAGCTTCATTTACAAAGGCTTTAACATTGGCTATGCCTTGTAAAGTTTCTTCGACAATGGTGTTAGAATCTGCTAATTTATCTTGTGCCTGGCGCGATAGTTTGCGGATAAATTTACCGAAGAAAATTGCGGTTGCGATTAAAAAGGGCAATACGATTAATAGCGCGAAGGTTAATTTTATGGAAACGACCATTAATAAAATGATACCGCCTACAAGTATAATTATTTGCCTGATAGCCTCAGCAATAGTGGTTGTTAAGGTATCCTGTATTTGTGATAAATCGGCTGATATGCGGCTGTTTAATTCACCAACCCTGCGGTTAGAGAAGAAGTTCATTGGCAGCGTGATCAGTTTGAAATAAGTATCCCTGCGGATATCGGCCAGTGATTTTTCGGCAACTTGCACAAACCACGTAATACGGAAATAGGATACAAAAGCCTGAACAAACAACACAGCAATGGCTACCTCACCAATGGTTGTAAGGTTAGCGGGCATAAATGCGTAGCGTTGTTTACCTTGTGCGGCATCAATCAACGCTCCAAAAAAGCCAGGAAAAGCGAGGCCTGTTAAACTTGATAATACCAGGAAAATAAGGCCGCCTATAAATTTAGCGCGATATGGTTTGATGTAGCTTAAAAGCTTGCCAATATTTTGCAGGCTCTGTTTATTTAATTTTGCTTTTGGTAATTCCTTCTCCGCAGCGTTCCCACTGTTCAATCTTTGTCGCGCCATGTTTATTTCAAAGCAGCTAAATTACATTTTAATCGCTCGCTTTTTACTTAAAACAAATAAAATTGACGTTATGATGAATAGGAAGATCACTGCAATCAGCCAAAACTCCATCGTCGACTGGCCTTTTTCGGCGTTTTTAATACCAGCTTGTAGCTTATCGTTTTGGTCTCTAAGCTTGTTAATGGTATTCATATAAGCAAGCACATTACTCTCAGTTTCATGCACTTTAGTCTGGATGGTTTGTTGTTGGAAAACGCGCGAATCGAGTTGGTTATTCTTAAATGTCAACAATACTTTGGTTTGCTTTAAAATGTCGTTGTCGGTTTTTACAATATCCATCAAAATATCGTTAGAGCGGCGGATATCCTTTTTAGTTTGCATGCCGAAAATGCCCGTATGTTTGCTCAAACTGGCATCGTACTGATCGAATTTGGCCGAACGGGCAGCCAGCATGGCATTGATTTTTTGACGTTGGTTTTGATAAGCAAGCGAATCGGTATTGGGCTGGGCATAAATGCTGCCGCAAGCCAGGCAAGTAATTATCAGCAAAAAGTATTTCTTCATAAGTATTGGGTCAGATCAATGAAAATCTATGATCACGCTGTCACCGAGATTCAACCCTAATAACCCACTTGCATTGCCTTTGTTTATGGCAATTTCTAAATGGTCGCTTATGCCGAATAAACAAAGCTTTTCACCTTCGGGCACTTCGTTATAGTGCCAGCTAAGCTGGGTAATAGTCTCGTTGCGTTTAAAGTAAAGAACGAAGCGACGGCCGTGTTGTACTTTGTTGAAGAAATCTTTAGTGATATTGGTGATCACATTCTGGAATGAATCGATGTAGATCACTACACCTTTAATGAGGTTGCGCTCAACCGCAGGTTGCAGGTTCATCTTCTTCTCGATACTGGTAACGGAGATGCCTATTTCGGTAAGTTTACCGCCTTGCGCCAGGTGGCAGGCTGCCTTTACAAATATGTCGGCGAGTGGGAAGTGCAAAAATTTTAAATCCTGCATAATGTTAAGCTCTACAATTTCGTCGGGCTCGGCATTAAACATCAAAGAAAAAATTCCATTATCAGCACCAACGAAATAATGTTCTTTGTATCTTACTGCCAGGTACCGGGTATGTGCATTGTAAACCGTGTCTATACCTATAAGGTGTACCGTATTTGCAGGAAAATAATGATAACTGTTTTTAAGAACAAACGCTGCCTGCTGCACGTTAAAAGCAGCTACGCTGTGCGTAATGTCAATAATACTAACATTTGGCAACAAGCTAAGTATGCTGCCTTTGAGGGCAGCCTGGTAGATATCTTTATCACCCAGATCAGTTGTTAATGTTATTATCGGCATTACTTTTTTAAATATTTATTGTTAATCTTGTACAAGGAGATTACAAGCTGCAAATATTCAAAATTTTTAAGCATAAAAAATCTGTAACTATAAAATCAGTTAATATTGAACGAACTTAAATTATCTCTAGAGAATATAAACCCGGCGGTATTGTGGGGACCTAATAATGATCACTTCGAAATTATTAAAAAACAATACCCTAAGCTTAAGATCGTTGCACGCGGTAGTGAGGTAAAAATATTGGGCGACGATAACGAACTAAACGTGTTCGGCGAGAAGTTTCAACACTTGCTCAATCACGTCGAAAAATTCGACAATCTCAATATTACTGATATCGAACGCATTCTTGGATCGAAGGTGCAGATTCAGCAGGCAGAACCAGCTAATGATAAATCGACCACAGGCGAAGTAATTGTATTTGGCCCCAACGGCATAATGGTTAAGGCGCGTACAGCCAACCAACGCCGCATGGTCGATAGCATTGTTAAAAGCGACATCCTGTTTGCTATTGGCCCCGCAGGTACTGGTAAAACTTATACGGCGGTAGCTTTGGCTTGCAGGGCGCTGAAAAACAAGGAGATCAAAAGAATTATCCTAACCCGACCGGCCGTTGAAGCAGGGGAGAACCTGGGCTTTTTACCGGGCGATTTAAAGGAAAAGATCGATCCGTATCTGCGCCCATTATATGACGCGCTGGATGATATGATCCCTGCTGAGAAATTAAAAACTTACCTGGAAAACCGTACCATAGAAATTGCCCCCTTGGCATTTATGCGCGGCCGTACACTGGATAACTGCTTTGTGATATTGGATGAAGCACAAAATGCCACCGATATGCAGCTTAAAATGTTTTTAACCCGTATGGGCCCAACCGCCAAGTTTATTGTAACCGGCGACGTAACCCAAATCGATTTACCAAAAAAACAACAGTCGGGCCTACACACTGCTTTGCGTATCCTTACGGATATAAAGGGCATTGATATTATATACCTGACGGGCGAGGACGTAGTGCGCCACAAACTGGTTAAGCGTATTTTGGAAGCCTACGGGGATATACAATAAAATTTCAGAATCAAGAATCAAGAGTCAGGAATCAAGACTATATTTGCGGCTCTTGATTCCTGACTCTTGACCCTTGATTCTATACTATGAATGCTATAAAAGAAACACACTTCAACTTTCCTAACCAAACATCTTTTTATAAAGGAAAAGTACGTGATGTGTACACCATCAATAACGAATACCTGGTAATGGTTGTTAGCGACCGCATCTCTGCTTTTGATGTGGTTTTACCGGAGCCGATTCCGTACAAGGGGCAGGTGCTCAATCAAATCGCTGCCAAATTCTTAAAATCGACAGAAGATATCGTACCTAACTGGGTGGTATCTGTACCAGATCCAAGCGTTACTATTGGCCGCATTTGCGAACCCTTTAAGGTAGAAATGGTAATTCGCGGTTATCTTGCAGGGCATGCCTGGAGAGAGTACAGCGTCGGTAAACGCGAAGTTTGCGGTGTGAACCTACCCGAAGGTTTGAAAGAAAACGACAAACTTCCGGAGCCTATTATTACCCCAACCACCAAGGCCTCAGTAGGGCACGATGAAGATATTTCGAGAGAAGATATAGTAGGCAGGGGCATTGTAAGCAGTGAAGACTACGAACAATTGGAAAGATACACCCGTGCTGTTTATCAGCGTGGTACTGAGATTGCCGCCCAACAGGGTTTAATACTAGTTGATACCAAGTACGAATTTGGTAAATATGATGGTAAAATTTACCTGATTGATGAGATCCATACGCCAGATTCTTCACGTTATTTCTATAGCGAAGGGTATGAAGAACGCCAGGAGAAAGGCGAGCCACAGAAACAGCTTTCGAAAGAGTTTGTAAGAAAGTGGTTAATAGAAAACGGCTTCCAGGGTAAAGACGGGCAAACAGTTCCGGAAATGACGCCTGAAATTATTACTTCGATCTCCGAGCGCTATATAGAGCTTTACAATAAAATTACCGGCGAAACATTTGTTAAACCAGAAGGTGGCGAAGTTACAGCGCGAGTTGAGAAAAATGTTAATGCAGCGCTTGCCGCACTGTGATTTCATTTGTAATCAAATTAATGTATCTTAGCTTATAATTTATAAACAGACAATAATGAAGTTTACGATTGATAAACACGAGAAATATGTAGTTCTGAAGCTGAACGAATCGAAATTGAATTCGTTATTCACCCCGCAGCTAAAATCAGAGCTAATACTTGTGAATGCAGAGGGGCAGCGAAATATAATCCTTGACTTATGCCACGTTAAGTTTGCAGATTCATCGGGCTTAAGTAGTTTACTGGTAGGTCATCGTCTATGCAAAAATGCTGAGGGTGTATTTATTCTTTCGGGTTTAAGTGAGGCAGTAGCGCGTTTGATCACGATCTCTCAGTTAGACACTGTTTTAACCATTGTGCCAACTACTGAAGAAGCTGTTGACCTGGTATTTATGGAAGAAATAGAAAAAGAACTAAAAAAAGAAGCAAAATAAGCCATTTGTATGTTTAGCCTTCATGAAGTTTGAAGTAACCATACTTGGCAGCAGTTCTGCTACCCCAATATACAACAGAAACCCTACTGCACAGGCGCTCAATATAAACGAACGCCTATATTTAATTGATTGCGGCGAAGGCACCCAGCAGCAAATGCTAAAGTTTGATGTAAAGGCCAGCCGCATTGATCATATCTTCATCAGCCATCTTCACGGTGATCATTATCTAGGACTTGTTGGTTTACTATCTTCCTTGCATCTTAACGGGCGCTCAAAGCCGTTAAAACTATTTGGGCCAGCCCCGCTTAAAGAGATCATCGATCTGCAATTTAAATACTCTGACACTACGCTCAACTACGAAATAGAATTTTATCCGACGGACCCTACCCAACCCGCCGTTATACTGGATACCAACGAAATTACCGTAGAAACAATACCGCTCGATCACCGCATTGCCTGTACTGGCTTTTTCTTTAAACAAAAGAAAACACTGCGCAAACTAATTAAAGAGAAAGTTGAAGCACTTGCTATCCCGGTAAATTACTTCTCGTTGTTAAAGCGCGGGCAAAATTATGTGGCTCCGGATGGAACGGTTTACCAAAATGATGAACTGACCATCGATTCCAGCGTTCCTAAATCATATGCTTATTGTTCGGATACACTGTACAATCAAAACTATTTCGCGCAAATAGCCAATGCAGATTTACTTTATCACGAATCGACATTCCTGCATAATATGCTCGATCGTGCTTTGCAAACGCACCATACCACAGCCTGGCAGGCAGCAGATGTAGCCTTGCAAACTGGCGCACATCAGTTACTGATCGGCCATTTTTCGGCGCGCTATAAAACCTTGAATGAACTTTTGGATGAAGCCAGAAGTGTTTTCCCCAACACCGAGCTGGCTATAGAAGGCAAAACATTTACAGTAGGAGCTTAGCCCTGCTGTAAATGTTTTGATTTTAAGATCTTATTTATCTTTTTTTCCGAATACTGAGAAGCTTACGTAACGGCTTGGGTGGGCTTTGATATCTATAAACAGGTTGTTTAAGTTACCCGATGCTGCATTAAGATTTTTATACATCTGATCGTCGTTGATCAGTAGAGATAAAGAACCAGTGCCGCTATTGATTTTGTTAACTGTGGCTTGCAGGTCGGCCATTGTTTTATTGGCGTTGTCTAAAGTCTGTTTAATATTAGAGCTGGCCAGATCGTTACTAAATGTTTCGAAGTTGGATGATACATTTTGAAAATGCTCTGTAGTAGTTTTTAAGTTGGCTGACACTACCTCCGCATTTGCCAATACATTATTAATGTGCCCTGTTTGTGAGCCAACAAGATTATCTATTTTCTTAGTAGTGCCTTCTAATGTTTGTAATGAGTTGGCAATGCTCAAAAAGCTGCGGTCTACGTTTTTCTGAAAATCAGGATTAAGGATCTTGTTAACGGAGCTTAAAGTCGAATCCATTTTAGAGATCAGCAGCTCGGCTTTCTTTTGTACGGGTTGGAGGCTTTCTGCAAGGCTGCCTGCTACATTAGCACGGAGCGTATCTTTATCTTCCGCATATTCCTTACTGGTACCTAGCTGAAATACGATGGCTTTACTGCCTAAAAGGTCGGTACTTTCCAACTCCGCCAAGGTGTTAACGGGTACGTTATATTGGTGCTCTATCTTAAATTCAACAATAGTACGGCCATCTGGCAGTAACTCCATTTTTGAAACCTTACCGATAGGGAAACCATTTACTAAAACAGGTTTTGAAACTGTAAGCCCTTCTACACTTCGATAGATGGCATAAAAACGATTGGAGCTCGAGAATACCTCCGATCCCCTCAAATAACTGAAGCCTAATAATAATATGGTGATGGCAAGTACGGTAAGTATGCCTACTTTGGTTTCGTTCGCTATTTTCAAAATGTAGATGTTTAGTTTTTCGGCTTAAAGTTAATTAGATTGTTCTACTTGTTGCTTATATATCTGTATAGATCGAATTAAAGTTGCCACAATTTCGTCCTGTCCGGCGTCTGAGTTAAGATAATCTTCCTCCTTAGGGTTATTAATATATCCCGTTTCAACCAGTACCGAAGGCATAGCACTATGGCACAAAATTAAAATACTTTGCTCTCGCACACCTTCGCTCGGTCTTCCATCGGTTTCTTTAAATTCATCATTAACAATATCTGCAAAACGGATACTTTGTTTGCGATACTTATTTTTAAATGCGTTTAGTAAAATCATCTGCGTTGGGTCATTAAAATCAACCCCACTGCCACCTTTAACATCTTTTTCCTCAAATAAGTTTTCCCTTATTGCTGCAGCTTCTTCTATATCGCCGCCATTTGCGTTGCCGCCACGGTGAAAACCATATACTAGAACCAGTACTCCGCGTCCGGATTGGTCGGGAACGCGCTTTTTACGGCCATTTACGGTAATAGTCTTATCCGACAATGAATTGCAGTGCAGTGAAATAAAAAGATCGCCTTTAGCGTCGTTAGCAATGTCAGATCGTTTTTGCCACAGAATATCGTCATCAGTGGTACGTGTCATTACTACTTTAACATCGGGCACATCTTTTTCTATTGCTTTCTGCAATTTAAAAGCCAATGCCAGCGTTACATTCTTTTCGAGCGAATAAGCGCCATTTGCACCGGCTCTTTTTCCACCATGGCCAGCATCAACAACAATTGTTCTAACTTTATATCCGTTGTAAACGGAGCTATCCTTTTTAGTTGTGTCTGGCAAAATTTTAAAAGAAAATAATGGAAGAGAGAACAGTAATACACAAGTACGGTAAATGAATCTTTTGAATGCTTTATTTTTCATTATTTTTGAACGCTGTTATCTTTAACTGCAAAAATACTATTCGAAACTAATTTTGAAATTCGCCAGTCTATTTTTTCTCTTATCACTTGTTATCGCGGCGAATGTATCATTTGCTGCCCCTAATAACGCTTTAAACCGGCATTTATTGGCAATTGATACAATTATTAAACGCGATAGCCTACCAAAAGTAAAATCACCCGCAGGTAAAAAAAATCTACCTGCTAAGGGGGCTAAGCCGGCTACCGCAGCTAAAGATACGTCATCGAAGTCAAAAGGCAATCTGGAAAATTTAGTTAAATGGACTGCAGAAGACTCCAGCTATGTGGATAAAGAGCGTAATATCATGTATTTATATGGCAGGGCACGTGTTACTTACGAGGATTTTGAGGTTGATGCCGACTATATACGTGTAAATCAAAAGACCCATGAGATCTTTGCCCGCGGACAAAAGGATCCTAAAACGCATCGTTACGTAGGTAGGCCTATTGTTAAGCAAAAGAGTGATAAACCTGCTGCTGCCGATTCTATGTTTTATAATTATGAAACAAAGAAGGCAAAGGTATTTAACCCCGCATCTGAGCAAACGGGTAACTTTATATCTGGCGGTGTGGCCAAAAAATTAAACGAAACCGAGGTAGCTTATCACAATGTACTTTACAGTACCTGCGATCTGCCTTATCCGGATACGCACTTTGGTATAGTGATCACCAAAGGTATTGCCGAAAAAAATCAGATCGTATCGGGGCCAGCATATCTGGAAATAGCCGGAGTGCCATTACCGCTGGCCATTCCGTTCGGATTTTTCCCAAAACCAAATTCAAGGGCGTCGGGTGTTATCCTGCCCACATTTGGAGAGGATGCCAAGCGTGGTTTCTTCTTACAGAACTTTGGTTACTATGTGGGTATTAATGATAATATCGACTTAACCAATATGGCGTCGGTATATTCAAAAGGATCATACGAGTTAAGCACTACCGCGCGATATATCAAAAGATATGCCTATCAGGGTACAGCCAAACTAAGCTACAGCTCAAACAAATATGGTAACCCCGGCGATCCGGCTACAAAAAGCTATAATATTTTATGGTCGCATGCACAGGATCCTAATGCAAGCCCAGGTTCAATATTCAGTGCCTCGGTAAACGCAGGTTCAAGTAATTATTATTCAAATTCGCCCGGCACGCAGAATTATAATTATCAGCAAATGACCCAGGCAACTCTGCATTCCAGCATTGCATATTCTCGTACCTGGGCCGGTACTCCGTTTAACCTTGCAGTAAGTGCCACACATAGCCAGGATATAGCCAATAAGACCATTAGTATCGAACTACCTTCATTTACTTTCAATATGGCCAGTATAAGCCCATTTGACTCTAAGGATAGGGTAGGCGAGCAAAAATGGTATCAGAGGCTTACGATAAGCTACAGCTCTACAGGTACCAACAAGGTGGATAATGTACCGGAAAATAATTTATTTAAAAGCTCCATTACCAAGCGTCTGCAAAGTGGTTTTAAACAAACCATCCCTGTTGGGTTGAACCTTACATTCCTGAAATATTTTCAGTTTAGTACCAATGCTACTTATAATGAATTTTGGAACTTCCAGACAGTTAATCAACATTATGATCGCTTAAACACCAGTATTACCAGCACAACTTCGAGCTCAAATCCAAATTTGGTTATAGATACAGCATTTGGCTTTAAAAGAACTGGTCAGTATAATTTAGGAGCATCGCTCTCTACTAAATTGTATGGAACCATGAATTTTAAAGGCAAACTTCAGGCTATCAGGCACGTAATGACACCATCGTTCAGTTTTAACTATTCGCCTGACTATACAAATGCGAGTTATAACAAAACCATAGTAAGTCAGGTTGCCGTTCCTTACCCATATCAGCTTACCCGTTATTCTACATATGCTAATTCGGCTTATCCCGTAACCGCTACCCCCAAACAGGCGGGAATAGGTTTTAGTCTCGACAATACGCTCGAAGCAAAGATTCGCCCTAAGGCAACCGATACTTCGCAAACTGCTAAAAAGGTGCAGATATTGCAGGGCTTCTCTATATCAACGTTTTACAACTTTGCGGCCGACTCATTTAGGTTATCAACTATTTCGTTAACCGGACACACTGCCGTATTTAATCAAAAATTGAATATCAGTTTTGGCGGTATTTTAGATCCTTACGTGCTTAACGTACGCGACTCGATACAAAATGGGGTAATTGTAAAATATTCAAAGCTTGTTGATCGGTTCACGCTTCAGGATGGCCATTTGCCGCGCCTTACGAGTTTCTTTGTGTCCGCGAGTATTAACCTCAATTCGAAATCAAAGATGCCTAACAAATTCAATCCGAATTTGCCGAATAGTATAAATGCCAATACCATGCGGGGGCTAACGCCTGATCAGGCAGAACGGTTGGCATTGGTAAGTCAGGATCAAACCGCATTTGTTGATTTTAACGTGCCCTGGAACGTAAATTTGAATTATAATTTCACTTACGGGAATACCAATGGTTACCAAACCACTGTGGCGCACACTATACAGGCTAATGGCGATTTAAACATTACGCCGAAATGGAAGGTTACGGTACAGTCTGACGTGGACATCCGAAAGCAGAAGGTAAGTAATATACAATTTGGCTTTTACCGCGATTTACATTGTTGGGACTTATCGATGCAATGGACGCCATTTGGATATTACAAAATGTATAACGTAATGCTTAGGGTTAAGGCGTCAATATTACAGGACCTGAAACTTAGTAAACGAAACGATTATACAACAAACTCGAGCTACAACCCTTATTATTAGAAAAATATGCTTGCTGAAATTATCACCATAGGAGATGAAATACTGATAGGGCAGATTGTTGATACCAATTCTGCTTGGATGGCTACACATTTAAATGAAGCTGGCATCCGTGTAAAACAGATCTCATCCATATCGGACGATAAGCAGCATATCCTCACGGCTTTGGCAGAAGCGCATCAACGAGCTGATGTTATCCTGATTACAGGCGGCCTTGGGCCAACCAAGGATGACATTACTAAAAAAACGCTGGCTGAATATTTTGGTGTGGGTTTCCGGATGGATGAGTCGGCGCTCGAAAATGTCAAAAAAATATTTGCCAAATACAACCGCCCGCTGCTTGATGTTAATGTAAAACAGGCCGAAGTGCCCGAAAATTGTGAGGTAATACCTAACAACAATGGCACCGCGCCGGGTATGTGGTTTGAGCATGAGGGCAAGATTTATGTGTCGATGCCGGGTGTGCCTTTTGAGATGCAATATATGATGGAGGAAACGGTTACCCCGAAATTGATGCACCGTTTTCAACTACCTAGAGTGATCCATAAAACGATACTGACAGTAGGCGAGGGCGAATCATTTTTAGCCGAAAGAATTGCTGATATTGAGAACAGTTTACCGCCAACCATTAAGCTAGCTTATTTGCCAAAACTAGGGCAAGTGAGGTTAAGGCTAAGTGGGTACGAAGATAAGGCAGGCGATTTGCAAAAGCAGATTAACCATTATGCCCAATTGCTTATTGAGCGGATTGGCAAGGTTGTAGTTACCGACCAGGATGTGCCACTGGAGAAAGCTATTTTAAATAAAATGGCCGTTAAAGGTCTTACACTTTCTGTTGCGGAAAGTTGCACAGGTGGGTACATCTCTCATTTATTTACCCAACATGCCGGTTCATCTGAAGTATTTTTTGGTGGGGCAGTATCCTATTCGTATGAGTTAAAAGAAAGCCTTTTGGGTGTTAAGAATGAAACCTTATGGCAACATGGGGCTGTGAGTGAGCCCACGGTTATTGAAATGGTTGAAGGGGCGCTCGCTAACTTCAAATCTGATTATGCAATTGCCGTTACCGGTATTGCCGGGCCAGGTGGAGGTTTACCCGATAAGCCTGTGGGTACGGTTTGGATAGGCGTGGCCAGTGGTGGTAAAACTATGGTTAAAAAGCATACTTTTGGTAGCAAGAGATTACAAAATATCGAAAGAACGGCTATCGCGGCTTTAGGGATGTTAAATACTTTATTAACAGAACTTGATTAATAGCCCCGAAATAGTTTAATTTTGACTCATTAATAATAGGAAAGCATCTATGTCTAACTATCAGTTGTTGCTGCCAAAAATGGGCGAAAGCGTAGCGGAAGCAACCATTATAAAGTGGTTAAAGAACCCTGGCGATTATATCGAAGCAGATGAAGCGGTTTTAGAAATAGCTACCGATAAGGTAGATTCTGAAGTGCCTTCGCCTGTGGCAGGTAAATTAACCGAGCAACTTTTCCGTGTTGATGATGTAGTACAGGTGGGTTCGCCCATTGCACTGATACAAGTTGAATCGCCCAATGGCGTTAGTGCACCCGAGCCCGCCAAGGCAGCACCGGTTGCTACGCCGGCTCCACAACCTGCCGCTTCAGAACAAACAACATCTAATATTCCTGGCATCGATCAGCTGGAAAACAGATCTGCAGCATCAGCACAAAAGCCGTTGCAAACCGGCGGCAGCCAATCTAATAAGTTTTATTCGCCTTTGGTAAAAAGTATTGCCGCACAAGAAGGTATTACTATAGCCCAACTGGACACTATTGTGGGTACAGGAGCCGAAGGTCGCCTTACCAAAGAAGATCTGCTAGCCTATCTGCAAAACAAGAATGGCAGCACGTCACAAGCGGCAGTTACAATTCCACAACCTTTAACTCAACAACAACCAGCGCAGCAGCAATACCAACCGCCTGTGCAACAAACAGAGCAACCCCAAGCAACGCAGCAAGTTGCGCAGCCTTATGGCGCGCCGGTTCAACAACCGTATCCGCAACAGTTTATGCCGCCTCCGGGGTATCCGCAAATGCCTTACATGGTGTTTCAGCAAATACCACAACCTGTGTATTATGCAGTGCCGGGCTATCCGCAACCATATCCGGTTCAGCCCGAAGCTCAACAACCGCAACCACTGGCGCAACCTGCAAATAAACCTGCTGTTTCTTTAAGTGCAGGTGATGAGATTGTGGAGATGGATCGTATGCGAAAGCTAATTGCAGAGCATATGGTAAACAGCAAGCAAACTGCGCCGCATGTTACATCATTTATAGAGGCCGACGTTACTAACCTGGTACAATGGCGCGATAAGAATAAACAGCAGTTTGAAACGCGCTACGGCGAAAAGTTAACCTTTACTCCAATCTTTGTAGAGGCGGTAGCCAATGCAATTAAGGCCATGCCGATGATCAATGTATCGGTTAGCGGCACGCAGATCATCAAACGTAAAAATATTAATATAGGCATGGCTACTGCTTTGCCAACCGGTAATCTAATTGTTCCGGTTATACGTAACGCTGACGGGCTTAATTTACCCGCATTAGCAAAATCTGTTAACGACCTGGCCAACCGCGCGCGCAACAATAAATTGCAGCCCGATGAAGTTAAAGATGGCACTTTCACCATTACCAACGTCGGTACGTTTGGCAATGTAATGGGCACGCCGATAATTAACCAGCCTCAGGTAGCTATACTAGCACTTGGCGCTATCAAGAAAAAGCCGGCCGTAGTAGAAACGCCTTCAGGAGATGTAATTGCTATCCGACATATGATGTTCCTGTCCTTATCTTACGATCATCGTGTTGTGGATGGATCACTAGGTGGATCATTCATTAAAAAAGTAACCGACTATCTGGAAAGTTGGGACGTTAATAGAGAAGCGTAATATCATTTAATCCGGTTGTAGTCTAACTCGCGCACTTTGATATCTTTTCCATTATTGATCTCGAAGTACTCTTCTTTGTAGTGATCTTGATCGATTACGGTCAATACGCGTTTGTTATTAACTAAAGCACCCGGTGTCAATAAATCATCCCAGATAAAGGTAAATTGCTTTTTATCTGGGTTATAATCGCCGGTTTGCTCCTGAATATCGCTGCCGATGTGGTTATTGATACTAGTCATCACAAATTTTTTGCGCGGGTTATCATAGCCTTCTATTTGCATGCTTTGGTAATTGTCTTCTTTCATTTGCCCGTTGGCAACCGGAACGCTTAGCTTACCGCCGGTGAGCTCCACCAAGAAGAACCGTCCACTGTAAATAGCTTTACGGGTCAAAGTACCTTTAACGAAAGCCAGCTTCGCATCCTGAAAGTTCCAATTGCCCACCAACTGCGCAAGAAGCAGGTGATTTGCGCCTGGCGCCGAAAGACTTAACATCTGCTCCATAGGATCGGGCTGCTTTGCATCATTCTGTGCAAATGCATCGATACGGACCGTAAATACGACTGCAGTAATTAAAATGGCTGTCTTGAAAAAGATACTGTACTTGGTTTTCTTATTTTTCATAACCTATGTTGCTAATTACTAAGATACAAGGTATCAATCAACTACGTGTTCATGTTAGTCGATTGTTCATTAATGAGAAAGTGCTTTACACAAGAAAGGCCTTCCAAATTGGAAAGCCTTTCTTGTTATTTTTCTGATTCTATTTGTATCTTCTTCACAAAATTATCTGTTCTGTCAAAGACATAACCTTTGCTTTGAGCCCAGGCTATAAAATCAGTCAACCGTTTTACAAAAGCATCACCAGTATTTTTGGTTACATATCCCGGGAAGCCATATTTTTCGGGCTTATTCAGATCCGTAAATTCCCATGGGTGAAAATAAAGGTTAAGGTAACCATCTTTACGGTGCGTTGTCTTGCTAAACCATTTCAACAAACCCATGGGCAAGTTATGAAAGCTTAGCCAGAACAATGGAAATCTGATTAAAGGCGACACCGAAGATGGTAATTGCAATACATTCTGATAGTAAAACCAACGGCGCGGCTTGCTAAAGTTATTATACCTGCCCGGCAACCAGGTTGGATTAATAGACGAATTATATACGTAACCTGCTTTTTCAATCTCCTTTTCATCAACCGGCATCATACGTGCCATACGGTAACCAATTACCGGTTTGCCTGTCAGTTCCTCGAGCTTGAGTTTGGATTGAATCAGATGCTCTGGTTTAAAGTCGGAATGGTAATACCCGTGCGAAGCAACTTCGTGTCCTTGCGCAATAATGTCATTAATTACTTCGGGCTTATGCTGCGCGTAATTGGCTGTGCAGTAAAACGTAGCTTTAACTCCAGCTTGTTTCAGGATATTCAGAATTTTGTTAGTGCCTTCCGTTGATACGGCTAATTGCTCGGGAAACGACAATTCTTTGTTGTATTCAAACGGCATATCGAATTCTTCGATATCAAAACTTAACAGTATCATTATTATTTACACGTAGTAGGTTAGTAGATCTGATAATATAATTTGGCCGTTGTTTACTCTGCATAAACAACTTGCCGAGGTACATGCCTATAATACCTAACACCATTAATTGTACCCCACCAAAAAACACAATGGTAGCCAAAATAGACGACCACCCTGAAACCACATGTCCAGTGAAATAACTAATTAGGATATAAGGGATGTACAAAATAGCCAGCAGGGAAAAGAAAAGCCCAATGCCTGTAGCAATGTAAAGCGGCCTTACGCTGAACGCGGTAATACCCTGAACAGCAAATTTCACCATCTTTTTTATGGTGTATTTGCTTTTGCCAGAGAAGCGTGCTTCTGCCTGATAATATATGGCGTATTGTTTAAAGCCCAGCCATTTAATAAGGCCACGCATAAACAAGCCATTTTCATTTAAAGTGTTCAACACATTGGCGACTTTGCGGTCGATTAAGCGAAAATCAGCGGTGCCTTTTTCCAGTTTGGTGTCAGACAGGGAATTAATCATGCTGTAAAACAGATCGGACGACTTGGTTTTGAAAATGGTAGCTTCATCCTGATATTCGCGGCAAGTGTACACCACGTCGTAACCTTCTTCCCATTTCTGCATAAACTGCGGAATCATTTCGGGCGGATGCTGCATATCGCCATCCATGCTGATAATGCAATCGCCATCGGCATAATCATAGCCGGCCTTAAGTGCGTTCTGATGGCCGAAATTGCGCGACAACTCTAAATAATATACATTGCTATCCAGATCGCTGATGGACCTGAGCTTTTCAATGGTACCGTCGGAACTGCCGTCGTCCACAAAAATAACTTCGTAAGTGTAAGGCAATTGTTTCAGGACACTCATAAGCCGGCTCGCTAAAACCTCGATATTGCCAACTTCGTTAAAAGAGGGTATTACAACTGAAATCTTCTTCTTCATGATAAAACCACGTTTTCAGTTTGATTAGGGCTGAATTTTCTTGTCAAAATTTCGTAACTAATTCTAAGCCAAATAACAAAGCAAGGTAGTGCTTTAAATGCATAAGGCTTTATATAATTTTTGTTGATGTATTTCGGAAACAAATCGGAAGGGGATAAGCTGGTTATTAGCAAAGCGAAAACCAACAAAAATATCTCAAAACCTGTAACCGGTCTGTCTAAATTCATAAACCAGATGGCTACGCCGGTAAAGGCAATAATATAGGTAGGCGACTCGGACCCAGTGCTGAAGATCACTGTAAAAATCAGCGTTGAGGCCAATAAAAGGTATCTGAATTGCAAGTTGCTAAACCATTTAAATCTCAAGTAAGCTGTAGCAAACAGTAATAGCCCTGGCAATATTACCAACGTGTTAGATAGTTCTGGATATTTGAATATCCGTCTTATCATGCCCATCACCGAAATATCCTGCATGGTAGATATCGCGTTACTTGCGTTTTTATGCGCCAGGCTGTCATACCAATCCTGGTACGACTGGATTACAAAATGAGGCGAGGATACTACCATCGGCAATACAAATAATACAACCAACCACATCAAAAAGCTCCAGATAAACTTCACTTTATCTTTGGAAAAGAAGAAGAAAGCCAGGCCGACAATACCATATAATTTAATCATCGTACCGAGCACTATCATTAAAGTGGCCCAGATATCCTGCTTACGGTTAACAAATACGAAGGTGAGGATGATAATAGCTGCCATGCATGGATTAAACTGCACGTTGAAAGACGCGGTCATTAACTCGTGTGCGCATATAAGCAGTACTGCCAATCTTTGATTAACCGTAAAAGGCAGTTGCCAGATAGCCACGTACAGGATTAACGCATTGCACATTACCCAAATAATACATCCCGCCCAATCGGGCATAAGGGCAAACGGGGCAATCACAAGGCCAAATAATGGGCCGTAGTGGTTAGAGTCGAAATAAAACTGGGGCTGTTCGTTGTATAGATTATGTTGGTCTATAAGATTAAAGTAAACGTACTTATAGATATCGTAGTTGTTGATGTGGTGATGAGCAACCTGCTTAATGACAGCAAACAGGCTAAGGCCGAACCAGAGAATTGCAACAAAATATTTGTTAAACAGGAGTTTATTTAGTTTTGACATTAATTAGAGTTTGTCAACTTTCTGTTACAAATATAATTATTAGCCACAGATATCGCGTTAGCAGGCCATAAAAAAGAAAAGGTCCCGCCGAGCGGAACCTTTCTTTTAAAAACAACATCAGGAATTTTAACAATTCAGGTTATTTGGCTGCCCATTTAACCGACCCCTCGTAAACAGGCAATAACCTTAACTGACTAAATCATATACGGTATTGCCTAACACTCAGTTTTTTAGATATTGCTTTTTTTGTTAAAAACTGTTAAACACTCAAAAAATCTTTTGCAACCCTTAAGCAGATTGCTGTAACTCTATTATTTTACCCTTTACATCGGTTTTAAAAAAAGATGTGGTGATGTTGGTAAGGGCTTCTGTTTCTATTAAAAAGCCATCGTGGCCATAAAATGAATCTAATTCTGCAAACGCTGCTTTGGGTATATGCTGAAATAAGTACTGCTGTTCTTCCAATGGAAATAACACGTCAGAGCGGATGCCAATTACCAGCGTTTTAGCTTTAATAGTACTTAAAGCCTTCTCAACACCTTTACGGCCACGACCGGTATCGTGCGAATCCATCACTTTGGTCAGGTACCAGTAACTATAAGCGTTAAAGCGTTTTACCAGCTTTTCGCCTTGGTAGTTTTGATACGAAGAGGCTTTAAAATTATCAGTCAGGTCCGCATTTTCTTCCTGCTGTGTAATGGCGTAGGTTTTGTAGTTACGGTATGATAATAATGCGAAGCTGCGTGCTGCCTTTAAACCTTTAGCGCCACCCTGTGGTGTATTCGCATAAAAGGTACGGTCTGAAGTGATAGCAAGGCGCTGCGACTCGTTAAAGGCAATGCCCCAAGGCGAGTGCTTAGCATTAGTGGCAATCAATATCAGGTTTTTAATTCTTTCTGGTTGGTCGATGCTCCATTCCATGGCTTGTTGGCCGCCTAATGAGCCGCCAATTAGGATGTGTATATCATCGATGCCAAGGCTTGCCGCCAACACCTGATGAGCTTTTACGATATCTCTTACTGTAAATTGTGGAAAGCTTAAATAATACGGAGCGCCTGTTGTCGGGTTTGTCGATAGCGGATTGGTTGTGCCATAAGGTGAACCCAGAATATTAGCGCAAACAATAAAATGCTCGTCAGGATTAAAGAAACTACCTTCACCAAAATAGCCTTTCCACCAGTCGAATACATCGGAGTTTGCGGTGAGGGCATGGCATACCCACACCACATTATCGCGATGTTTATTTAACCGGCCATACGTGTGGTAACCTATTTCGAGGCCGGTGATCTTTTTACCCGATTCCAGAACAAATTCTTCCGGATGTTGATATACTTCAGTATTCATGTATTACTATAACCCCTCCTGACCTCCCCGAAGGGGAGGAAAGTTGGTTGTGTGTTTATGCTGTTTCTAATTTGTGTTCTGTAACGTTTATTTTGGCAAATGCCTGTTCAAAATCGGCTTTGATATCATCTATATGTTCAATGCCAACGGCTACACGTAGTTGTGTTGGTGTAACTCCCGCAGCCAATTGTTCTTCGTCGCTTAACTGCTGATGTGTAGTTGCCGATGGCTGTATGATCAGTGTTTTGGCATCGCCTACGTTTGCAAGGTGGCTCACTAACTGCAGGCTATCAATCACCTTGGCAGCATTGGCTTTATCACCCTTTAATTCGAATGATAAAACTGCGCCAAAGCCATTTTTAAGATATTTTTTTGCTAACGCGTGGTGTGGTGAAGAGGGCAGGCCAGGGTAATTAACTTTGGCTACCTGCGGTTGTTGTTCCAGCCACTTGGCCAATTCGAGGGTATTGTCCACATGGCGTTGTACGCGCAGAGAAAGCGTTTCTAAGCCCTGTATTAACAGGAATGAATTGAATGGCGATTGTGACGAACCAAAATCGCGTAAACCTTCAACACGCGCACGGATAATGAATTGGATATTTCCAAACGGGCCGCCAATGCCAAATACATCTGCAAAAACTAAACCGTGGTAACCTTCTGATGGTTCGGTAAATTGAGGGAACTTACCATTAGCCCAGTTATAATTACCGCCATCGATGATAACACCGCCTATGCTGGTGCCATGTCCGCCGATCCATTTGGTGGCCGACTCGACCACGATGTGTGCGCCATGTTGTAACGGACGGAACAGGTAGCCACCTGCGCCGAATGTATTATCTACTATTAAGGGTAGATCGTGTTTGTTAGCCAGTGCAGCTAGTTTTTCAAAATCGGGAATGTTGAAGCCAGGGTTTCCAATGGTTTCAACGTATATCGCTTTGGTCTTTTCGTCTATAAGTGGTTCAATAGCTTCTGCTGTATCGTCTTTAGCAAAACGCACGTCGATGCCCAGGCGTTTAAATGCTACTTTAAACTGGTTGTAACTGCCACCATATAAGTAAGGCGAGCTTACAAAGTTATCGCCTGCTTGTAAAATATTATTTAATGCTATAAACTGCGCTGCCTGTCCCGATGCTGTTGCCAAGGCTGCCACACCGCCTTCTAAAGCAGCAATACGCTTTTCAAAAACGTCGGTAGTGGGGTTCATTATCCGGGTGTAAATGTTGCCAAACTCTTTTAGTGCGAACAAGTTGGCGCCGTGCTCGGCGTTGTTAAAAACGTATGAGGTAGTTTGATATAAAGGTACAGCACGTGAACCGGTTGTTGGATCAACTTGTTGACCAGCATGTAGCTGTAGTGTTTCGAATTTTAATGTAGACATGGGAGATAGATTTAGTAGTTAAACAAATTATTATTTAAAAACACACGACCGGATATAGGATATCCATGGATACACGTAACAATTTCAGGAAGGAGAAAGGGAACGTGTTATCGCATTAGCGACAGCAACAACAAGCCTGCATTCGGTTGTTAGCTTTAACGGGAATTAAAACTACGGTTAAACCTTGCTGAGGTGCTAAATACTGCTGAATGATGCGAATTAATTTTTCCATTTTATCATTTATATGCCCCGGGTCAATTATTTCCGGGTCAGGAATTGGCACCTTCTCCACTTTGGAGGGTTGCCAGCGGGTTTCTGAGCCTGTTCTCTCGCCGCTTCTATATAAATCAAAAACCTTTTGAGGGAGATTGATCGTGGTATTGCTACCAAATATTATTTCAAAGGTAGGCTAAATGGAATTACAAATCCAAATTAAATTTCAAATTTGTTGGAAAGGGTGTGTCATAAGCGATTCATATTTGTTAACAGAATGATAACATCAGCCCGAAAACAATTCCTTTAAAGCAACACTTGTACTTTTAAACACCAAATAAGATGAACTATCCCGTAACAGGCTTAATTGTATTAGCGGTGCTAATAGGCATTATTTACCTCATTAAACGTAACCGCAAAGACGAAAAAGATTTCGAAAAGCAAATAGGGCGCTCCGACATTAAGCCAGAGCGTCATAACGATCCTGAAAACAGGCCTTAGCTATTAAATAGCAGCAAGCGCAGCCGACATATCTTCAATCAAGTCGTCGATATGTTCGAGCCCTACGGATACCCTTAGCAAGTTTTTTGGCGTCTTGGTGTCTGGCCCTTCTACAGATGCACGGTGCTCTATCAGGCTCTCTACGCCTCCTAAACTGGTAGCCTGAGTAAAGATCTTAACTGTGTTAACAACTTTACGGGCTTCATCGGCACCGCCTTTTACAGTAAACGATAACATCCCCCCAAAAGCCAGCATTTGTAGCTTGGCCAATTGATGCTGTGGATGACTAGGTAGCCCTGGATACATCACCTGGCCAACTTTTGCATGGTTTTCTAAAAACTCTGCAAAAAGTTGGGCATTATTAACATGCCCGCGCATGCGGTATGGCAATGTTTTAATACTACGGGTAAGCATATAACAATCGATAGGGGCCGGTATGGCGCCACCCATTTCCTGCACCTGCCTAATGCGTGCCCACCAGTCGTCTTTTACCGGCGTAATTAACACGCCGCCTGTAATGTCGCTATGGCCCCCAAAATATTTGGTGGTTGAGTGCATTACCAAATCGGCACCAAGTGTTAAAGGAAGTTGGCAGATAGGTGTAGCAAACGTATTGTCAACCACCACTTTAATGTTATTTTCGTGCGCAATTTTTACGAGGCCGGTAATGTTGCTTAGTTTTAATAAAGGGTTGGATGGTGTTTCTATCCAAAGTAAACCGGTATGTGGTTTTATGGCCTGTTGTACCATTTCCGGATTGCTCTGATCTACAAAGTCAAACCAAAGTATCCCTGCAAAAAGTGTTTTAAGCTGGTTGCGCAAACCGTGATACATATCATCGGGTGCTATAATATGAGTGCCTGGCTTTAACGACTGGAACACAGCCATACCTGCAGCATTGCCCGATGAAAAAGCCGCTGCTTCTTCGCCCAGTTCTAGCTTAGCCAAAACGTTTTCTAATAATGCTCGGTTAGGATTGCCTGCGCGGCCATAAATAAACCCTGAGGGGTATTCACCGTCGGGTCCACGTTCAAACGTGGTCGACATTACAATTGGTTGTATAACCGCTTTAGATGATTCGTCGATATGGTTTCCGGCATGTATGGCAATAGTCTCGATGTGCATGGTATCAAAATAAAGAAGAAAATTTCAGCTTTGGTTGTAGCAATTAAAAATATTACCACGTACTGTTTACAACGAACCAATTAACATATAGGTATGAAAAGCGCATTACATTTATTACTCTCATTAAGCGTATTATTATTTGCCGCCTGTAAAAAAGATAATATTAGTAAAAAGAGTGAGTACGACGATAGCTATGAAAAATTTCAGGCTTTTAAAAAATCTTCGGCCAATACTTATTCTTATGTTGCTGCAAGCGGTTCTGTTTTTGGGGTATCGAGCTCAACAACTATTTCGGTGATAAATGGCCAGGTGGTATCACGCTCTTATAAACGCTATCAAACTCGGGGTAATGGTGGAGGGAATGTTTTAGTTACCAGCTGGACTGAGGATAAAGCCACCTTAGGGTCACATACAGAGGGTTACCAAGCCTTAACATTAGATAAGGTATACGAACAGGCAAAAAACGTTTGGTTAAAGGCCGATAAAAAAGCTAATGATATTTATTTTGAGGTTGATGCTAATGGCCTTATATCTAGCTGTGGCTATGTACCAAAGGGTTGCCAGGATGATTGTTTTACAGGCATAACCATAAGCTCAATTAGTACCGTGATTGCGGACTACGCAAAATAACGCAACTTTTGTTACACCGATGTGATAAGGAATAAGGCCTTTATTGTTACTTTTGCAACAAAAAAAGTGATTTAATGGACGCTGAACAACATCTACAGTTATTATTAAATGACGACCGCCTCTCAGACGATCTAAAAAATATAGCCGCTAAAGTACTTCATAACGAACGCATTACCTTTGATGAAGGAGTAATCCTTTACGAAAAAGGAGAGCTTGGATATCTCGGGGTTTTAGCTAATTACATTCGTGAAAAGCGCCATGGTGATAAAACCTATTTCAACAGAAACTTTCATATCGAGCCTACCAATCTGTGTGTTTACGACTGCAAGTTCTGCTCGTATTCGCGCCTGATTAAGCAAAAATCGGAAGGATGGGAGTATACCATGGACCAGATGCTGGACATGATCAAAAAATATGATGATGAGCCGGTTACCGAAGTGCATATAGTTGGTGGTGTTTTGCCGCAATACGATGTGCCGTTTTATGCTGAATTATTCCGTCAGATTAAAGCACACAGACCAGAACTACATGTTAAGGCATTAACGCCGGTAGAATACCACTACATTTTCAAAAAAGCCAAAATCGACTATGCTTCTGGTATGGCCCTGATGAAGGAAGCCGGATTGGAATCAATGCCTGGTGGTGGTGCCGAGATCTTCCATCCGGAAATTAGAGATCAGATAGCTAAAGATAAATGTACTGCCGATCAGTGGCTGGATATTCACCGCGAATGGCATAAACTGGGTATGCGTTCCAACGCAACTATGTTATACGGGCATATCGAAGAGTTTCGCCATCGGGTTGATCATATGGAACGCTTGCGTCAATTGCAAGACGAAACCGGTGGTTTCCAGACTTTCATTCCGCTGAAATTCCGTAACAAAGATAACCAGATGTCCAGCGTTGCCGAATCGACCGTTGTGGAAGATTTGCGCAATTACGCTATTGCTCGTATCTATCTGGACAACTTCGACCACATTAAAGCTTATTGGGCAATGATTAGCCGTACTACGGCGCAACTGTCATTAAACTTTGGTGTAGATGATATCGATGGTACCCTGGATGATACTACCAAGATTTACTCTATGGCTGGTGCCGAAGAGCAGAATCCGGGCATGAGCACCAAAGAGCTGGTGAACCTCATTAAAAATGCAGGCCGTGTTGCAATAGAACGCGATACTTTATATAATGTAGTTACAGATTTTACTAACTACGAATTTCCGGAAGAAGCAAAACCACAATTTTACAGACTACCGGTAGTTAACTAAGCATATACTTTATACAATAAATGGTCATTAAAACTTTATACATCGTACGTCACGGGCAAACTGATCTGAATAAACAAGGGATAGTACAGGGGCGGGGCATGAATACAGATTTAAATGACGAAGGTCGCAGGCAAGCAGACTTGTTTTTTAAGGCATATAATAACGTTGCTTTTGATAAGATCTACATATCTACTTTAAAACGCACCCAACAAAGCATTCAAGGTTTTATAGACAAAGGTATACCTTACGAAAAGCTTGAAGGGCTGGATGAGTTAGCCTGGGGCGTGCACGAAGGACAAGCCAGTACACCAGAAACCAAAGCAGCCTTTTTGCAACTAATGCGCGACTGGACTGCCGGACGCCTCGATGTAAAGTTTGAGAACGGTGAAAGCCCTAATGAGGTAAAAGCAAGACAAGAGAAAGCTTTAGACCACATTATGAGCCAGCCAGACGAAAAAACGGTACTGATATGTATGCACGGCAGGGCGATGCGTTTATTGTTATGCCTGCTTACCAACCAGCCGCTTACTAAAATGGAAAGCTTTCCGCACCAGAATTTGGTATTGTATAAAGTAACCTACGATGGCGATAAATTCGACATTGTAGATTTTAACAATTCTATCCATTTAAAATAATAATACTCCGTTTTGAATAAGATCCGCATATCGGCTGTTAGTTATACTAACACCAAACCGTTTTTGTATGGTATTAACCATACCGATATTATCAATAAAATAGACCTTAGCCTGGATATCCCGGCAGACTGTGCGCAGAAACTAATAGACGATAAAGCAGATATCGGCTTGATACCGGTAGCCGCAGCGCTTAACTTGCCCGAATGGCATATCGTGTCTGACTATTGTATCGGTGCGGTTGGTAGGGTAGATTCGGTATTTATTTTTAGCAATTGCGAGATTCACGATATAAAGACTATTCAGCTGGATCCGGAATCGCGTTCATCAAATAACCTGGCTAAGGTACTGATGAAAAATCACTGGAATATTACTCCTGAACAAATTGTGGGTGCCGCTGACTACAGCCATTCTACCGAACCTAATACCGCATTTGTACAAATAGGCGACCGTACTTTCGGTAAAAAAGATAAGTACCACTACGTATATGATTTAGCCGAAGAATGGCAGAAGCTAACCGGCTTGCCATTTACTTTTGCGGCTTGGATCTCCAATAAGCCAATCCCTCAGGAGTTTATCGAAGAGTTTAATAAATCTTTGCAGTATGGCCTCGATCATCGTGAGGAACTGTTCAAGGAACTTCCTATGCGCGATGACTTTGACATTAAAGACTACCTAATGCATAAGATAGACTACCCGCTTACGGATGCCAAGAAGCAAGCCTTATACCGGTTCCTGGATTATATTAAGGCACTCTAACATTAACAAATTGCTAATTCTGGTCTGAGCCAAAACATTATCGGGGGTATTTTATTGGTTAAATATCAATCAACAAATATCCCGATAATGGATAATACTACATTAAAAGGCCAGGCCGCCCTGGTAACAGGCAGCGACAGCGGAATAGGAAAAGGCGTAGCACTCGAATTAGCTAAAGCAGGCGCCCGCCTGGTTATCAACTACGCACATAATCACGATGCCGCCGACGAGGTGGTAAAGGAGATTACAGATGCCGGTGGTGAAGCCTATGCCCACCAATGCGATGTAAGCCACGAAGGTGAAGTGCAGGCCATGTTTCAGGAAATGTATAAGCGATATGGAACTATCGATATACTGGTTAACAACTCCGGCTTACAAAAAGACTCCAAATTTATAGATATGACGCTCGATCAGTGGAACACCGTGATCAGCGTTAATTTAACCGGCCAGTTCTTATGCGCCCGCGAGGCTGCCCGCGAGTTTATACGTAGGGGAGTGGTTGAAGGTGTAAGTAAAGCCGCGGGTAAAATAATATGTATGAGCAGCGTGCATGAAGTTATCCCCTGGGGAGGACATGTTAACTATGCAACCAGCAAAGGCGGTATTATGATGCTGATGAAAAGTATGGCGCAGGAACTAGCATCGCATAAAATCCGCGTAAACGCTATTGGCCCAGGTGCAATACAAACACCTATTAATAAAGAAGCATGGGATACACCCGAGGCTTTGGATAAACTTTTAACCCTGATACCTTATAATCGCATCGGTCAGCCAGATGACATCGGTAAGCTGGCCGCATGGCTGGCGTCAGACGAGTCGGATTACATAACCGGAGTAACTATTTTCGCTGACGGCGGCATGACATTATATCCCGGTTTTGCCGATAACGGTTAAAAAAAGGAAAAAGTATATAACAGAAAAAGAAGAGGCTGATGCCTCTTTTTGTGTTTCTAAAGGTCGTTTTTGCGCAGAAATTACTTATTGTAATAATAACACTAACTGCTTATTGTAAAATATACACTAAGTATCTGCAAAAAACTTTACCATATTGTAAAAATAACACTAAGTATAGGGCATTTTTTTACAAAAATTCAAATCAAAGCAGTTTAATTATTAAATTATCATAAAAATTAAAATAAATTTATCATTTATTCATTTATGACTTACCTTTGTTAAGGATTTAAAAATAAAGACGATGAAAAAATTGATTTTAACCGCAGCTATTGCTGCTACCTTGAGCACTGGCGCATTTGCATTTGAAGGCACTAAAAGTGCAGCTAAAAATACTAACACTGTTTCTTATCAAGTACTGAATCAATTCGATGTTCAGTTCCAAAATGCTGAGAACGTTAATTGGTCTGCAACTTCTAACGGTCAGAAAGCTGACTTCGTTATCGATGATGTTAAAATGACTGCATTCTACGATAACCGTGGTCAATACATTGGTTCTACTGAAAACGTTGAATTCAAAAAATTACCTGCTGCAGCTAAAAAAGAAATTGCTGAGAAATACAAAGGTTACGAAATTGGTGAAGTAATTAAATTCCAAAGCGGCGAACCAGCTTCAAGCGCTTTAGACCGTTTAGTTGGTGAAACTGATCCATTAGCTTACTTCGTTGATCTTAAAAACGATAAAGAAGAAATCCTGGTACGCGTAACTCCAGCTGCTAGCGTATACTTCTACAAACAAATCAAATAATTATCCCAGTATATATATGAGAGCGACGCCCTTCGGGACGTCGCTTTTTTTGTTTTACGGGGGGCTAAAAAGCCTTTTTTCGACAACAAAAAGGGGCAAATGGTGTTATAATACTTTAACATTTATTTGCTACTATGCCAAAAACAATAATTGTATCCAACCGACTTCCTGTAAAAGTAACAAAACAAGATGATGCCTATCAACTCTCGTCTAGCGAAGGTGGATTGGCTACCGGTTTAGGATCGATTTACAAACAAGATGACAATTTATGGGTTGGCTGGCCCGGCTTGGAGATTGATAGGCACGATGACCAACTATCTGTAACCGAACAATTAAAAGAACTGAGCTTAATGCCGGTTTTTTTAAGTCAGGACGAAATCAATCAATACTACGAAGGTTTCTCTAACGAAGTTTTGTGGCCGGTATTTCACTACTACGCTTCAACATACGCACATTACGCCGAAGCCAATTGGGAGTGCTATCAACGCGTAAATCAAAAATTTTGCGACGCTATTTTAGAAGTTGCTAATCCGGGAGATACGATCTGGGTGCACGATTATCAATTAATACTGTTACCCAAGCTTATCCGTGATGCAAGACCCGATGTTTCGATAGGTTTTTTCCAACATATTCCTTTTCCTTCCGACGAGATGTTCAGGCTAATTCCCTGGCGCTCGGAGTTATTGGAAGGTATGCTGGGCGCCGACTTGATCGGTTTCCACACGTTTGACGACGTACGCCACTTTTTAAGCGCAGTGCAACGACTATTGCCTGTACAAGTATCGGCTAATATTATTACCAGTGGCGAACGGGCTATCGTTATCGAATCGTTCCCAATGGGAATTGATGATAAAAAGTATGGTAATTTATCACAACAGCCTAATGTAAAGATAGAAGCAGAGTTGATCAAAGAAACCTTTAAAAACCAAAAGCTAATTTTATCTATAGACAGGCTCGATTACAGTAAGGGTATTCTACAACGCTTGCACGCCCTGGAGGTACTGTTCGAAAAACATCCTGAGCTGATTACCAAGATCACTTTATACATGATCGTGGTACCCTCTCGCGATCAGGTACCCCAGTACAAAGAGCTGCGCGATAACATAGATAAAAAGGTGGGAAATATTAATGCACGCTACCGAACGCTGGAGTGGAGCCCGATTCAATATTTCTACAAATCCTTTCCGATTGAAACGCTTTCAGCGCTCTTTAGCACCGCCGATGTGTGCCTTATTACACCTATGCGCGATGGAATGAACCTGGTGAGTAAAGAATATGTTGCCAGCAGAATGCATAACGATGGTGTGCTGATTCTCAGTGAAATGGCCGGGGCATCTAAAGAATTAATTGATGCTATAATAGTAAACCCAAGCAATGTGCAGGAGGTGAGTCGCGCTATTGTGAAGTCCATCAATATGCCCAAGGCAGAACAAGCGCGCCGCATGGTGCAAATGCGTCAAAATGTATCAAAATTCAATATTTCGCATTGGGTTAAAATCTTTATGGATCGCCTGAGTGAGGTTAAACAAATGCAGCGGTCTATGCAAACAAGGCATGTGAGCAATGGTACGCGGCAGTCTATTATTAACCGCTTTGCTAAAACCCATCAGCGCATTATATTTCTGGATTATGATGGTACATTGGTTGATTTTAAAGCTAATGTAGATCAGGCAAAACCAGATAGAGACTTGTACGAACTTTTAGATCAATTAACATCAGACCCAGCTAACGATGTAGTATTAATAAGCGGCCGTAAGCACGAAAACCTTGACGAATGGTTTGGTCACCTGCCAATATATCTCGTTGCAGAACATGGTGCGTGGTTTAAACAACAGCATACCCAGTGGCATAAGTTGGGCGGCATGTCTAACAACTGGAAACAGGATATTTTCCCAATACTCGAAACTTATGTAGACCGCACGCCAGGTACCTTTATCGAAGAGAAAACATACTCATTGGTATGGCATTACCGCAAAGCACAAAACGGCCTTGGAGAACTGCGTGCTAACGAGTTAACTAATACGCTTAAATATCTTGCCGGCGACAAAGGCTTACAGCTACTGCCCGGAAATAAGGTTGTAGAGGTAAAGAACATGGAGATTAACAAAGGGAAAGCAGCGCTTACCTTGTCGGAGAAAAAGGACTACGACTTTGTGATTGCCTTTGGCGATGATTATACCGATGAGGAGATCTTTAAAAGCTTACCAGATTCGGCCATAACTATAAAAGTGGGAGGGAACCTATCTGCGGCGAAATTTTATCTTCGCAACCCAGCCGAGGTACGTGATCTGTTACGCTCTCTAACTGTACCCGCTTCCGTTAGTCATTAACAAATTACTGCATACTATAAAAAACAGCTATCCATAAACAGATAGCTGTTTTTTATGTTGCCGGTAGTTCCAGATAAAAGGTAGTGCCTTCCCCTGGGTTACTTTCAAACCAAATACGTCCCTGGTGCTTTTCTACAATGCGTTTCGAAATAGATAAGCCCAAACCAAAGGGCTGCTCGCCGTTGGTGCCAAATTTTTTCGCCGAAGTAAACATCTCAAAAATGCTTTCTTTTTCGCTTTCCGGAATTCCGATACCATTATCGGCTATCGATATAAGTACGGTGTCTTTTTGCTGTTTAATGCCAACATTAATTATTCCTCCATCGTGGCTAAATTTAATGGCGTTTACAATCAGATTATTAAACACCCGCCATATCTTTTCGTGGTTTATGTTGGCCATTATTGGCTTATCACCACTATCAAAAACTATCGTCTGGCTTTTTTCTTTCGCTTTAAACTGCAACAACTCGACAGAGTCGTAAAGCAAAGCCTTTATATCCAACACGTGCTTTTTTAACACGCCATCGTCTTCTGCCAAGCCAGATTTTAAGAGTTCGGCTATCATTTCCATCGAATAGATGCCTGTTGTCTCAATCAGCTTAATCATTTGGCGGTTGTCGTCCGAAAGGTCATCCTCACTCAGCAGCACTGTAGCCAACCCGGTCATGCCCGAAAGCGGATTTCTTAAATCGTGCGCCATAACACGCATAATCCGAATGTAGTTTTGGTTTACGCGTGCAAGCTCATCGAGTGTAGCACGTAATTCCTCATTTTGTTGTGTGGCACTTTTATGGCTAAGCTGACTTTTCTTTAGGTTTCTGGCAATCAATATCATAATAACAATAGCCAGAAAGACAATAACGCTGATACCGAACAAGTAAACCTTCTTAATATGGTTACGTTGTTGCAGGTCGATCAACGACTGTTTTTGACTTAACGAATTCAGCTCCCGGTCAACATCCAGCTGATACAGACTTGAGGAGTTATTAAAAACGGAATCCCTGAGCCTGATATAGGCATCTTGGTATCTATAAGCCTCAACAGAACGCTTTAACTTCAAAAGATACTGCGCGTATAGTCTATTCCATTCTATGTTTGATTCGGGATTGGCTTTATAAAAACGGTTTAATAGTAGCCGCGACTGATAAAATGCATCTTCGGCCTTTTTATTATTACCGGTCAGCATACTCACCTTCGCCAGTTTAATAAACGGAGGGATTTTCATCCCATCTATATTTGCTGTTGGGATAGAAAGGCTTTGATCGAGGTATTTCTGTGCCGAAGGCAAATCGCCTTTAACGATGCTTAAACCAGCCAGATTATCATATACTACAACCCGTGCGCCATTAATATAAGACTTATTAACAAGGTGATCTGAGTCTGCCTGCGCGGTTAGCTTAAGATCTTCGGTAAAATAATAATTGGCAGTATCATACCGGCCAGCCTTAAAAAACGAGTACCCTGCATTATTGAGTGCGCCTTGTTGTTTAAAGAATATTTTTTGTTTTGAATACCGATCGTGGCAGGTTGCTAATTTTGAGTTACTTTCTACCCAGTATTTGGCCGCCAATTCGTATTTCTTTTGGCTAAAAAAGATATATGCCATTTTAGAGGATAGGTCGCCATTGTCGCAACTACCCTCGCTTGTTAACGCCTTTTTTGCCTTAAAATAATAGTTTAGTGCAGAGATATATTTCTGTGAGCGTATACCGGCATCACCCTTAACCAGCATCGTTTGAAAATACTCGTTGGGATATTGTTTAATGCGCGATTGATCTTTCTCAAAAAAAGCCAATGCACTGTCTGCATACAAGTTTATCTGCTCGGCGTTGGTGGTATCTACCGTACCGCCATCAACATAACCGGCTTTCATGCAATAAAAAGTGGCAATGTTAGGGCTGTTGTCTGGTATTAATGATTTTAGGCTATTGAGCAGGCGGAACGCACTGTCTCTTTTCGAAGCGATAAAAAGACTATCTACTGTTTTAAACTGTCTTTTTATTTTTTCGTTATCGATTGTCTTTTCCCTGCCGCAAGATGGTAATAACAGAATAAGCAGCAAAAACGATGCTATTGTTATAATATTATTTATAGCCGGTTTTCTGAAATATAGCTGATACATGAGATGGTTAGGTTGATGCAAAGTACGTTAATTTTTAACACAGCATAATACTTTAACATCATACGGCTTTGAATTTAACAAAACCACTTCAGACATATTTACAGAAAAAGTATTTCTTAAAGTCATAGTTTTTAAAGTTTCTTTAAGGGCAAAAAGCATTTTTCCTTTTAAGAAAATTTGGTGATAATAATGGTTTAAATTCTGTATGTGGAGTATGTACGATAGAATTGTAAGGTTGGTTTTTGAGTGCCTATATTGGCTACATTCCGCTTTTGTAAAAGTTAAAAACCTATTTTTGCAGTACATGTCTGCTGCTGTACCACTTACGCCATCTCCGCGAAATATCCGGATAGCTAATGCTATATTTTTCTTCATATCAGGTTTTGGTTATTCGGCCTGGGCATCACGTATCCCCAGCATAAAACACAATCTGCATCTTAACGAGGCACAATTAGGGGCCATATTATTTGCATTGCCTGTAGGTTTGATACTTACCATGCCCTTAACTAATTATTTACTGAGCAGGTATACAAGCAAAGCCATCATGTTGGTAGGTGCTATTGCCTTTAACATAATGTTGTGTTTTGTGGGGTTTGCTTCGGCACCGTGGCAGTTGGTTATCGTCTTAGTCGGTTTTGGCTCATCCCGTAATTTGTTTAATTTGAGTACCAATGCACAGGCTGTAAGTGTACAGCGGTTGTATAGCAAGTCTATTATCACCACTTTTCATGGTATCTGGAGCATGGCGGGTTTTGCAGGTGCAGCACTCGGATATATTATGGTTAGTTTTAATGTGGCTACCAATTGGCATTTACCAGCAGTAGGGCTAAGCATGACATTGCTATCCTTATTTGCTTATTCTAATACACTTTATGAACCTGTTGTTAAGCAAACAGAAAAGAAACCCATATTTTCTTTACCCGATAAGTTCCTGATCAAATTTTCGGTTATCGCTTTTGTAAGTATGGCCTGCGAAAATACCATGTACGATTGGAGCGGTATTTATTTCGAGAAGGCTGTACATGCGTCGAGATCAACTGCCACCGCCGCGTTTGTATTTTACATGATAGCTATGACCAGCGGCCGTTTCATCGGCGACAAATTGGTTAACCGTATCGGTATCAAAAGAATATTGTTCTACAGCGGCATTTTTATAACGCTCGGCCTTTTTACGGCTGTATTATTGCCATATACGATAACCGGCTTTATTGGTTTTATGTTTACGGGTTTGGGCGTATCGTGCATAGTGCCTTTAATTTATAGCCTGGCGGGTAGGGTTAAATCTATGAGTAGCGCCAGGGCACTGGCCTCAATTTCTACCATCAGTTACCTTGGTTTCTTAATGGTACCGCCATTGGTTGGTTTTATTGCCGAGGCTACCAATATCCGTGTTTCCTTCGCCGTAATCGGTTTAATGGGCGGCATCGTAATCTGGATGGTTTCGAAGATCAATGAAGAGGATTAGGCATTGTATTCGTTACGTTTCGCCTAACAAATTTCGTGGGTTTTCTGCTGGTGGAATTCTGACATTGAAAATGACTTAAAAGTTATTAAAAGTGGAACATGTTTTATTTTTTATGACTTAAAAGTATTGAATGTAATTTTCTGAATATCAAATAAATATGGATAGGTATTAGAAAAAAAATGACTTAAAAGTTGGAACGCAGTGGTGCATGTGGAACTTTGCACCATGCACCGGCCGGCCGCCTAAAGAACTATAAATCATTCGCCATAATTTAATCTCCCATCATAGAAATTTCAAACAATCATATCCAAATCCTGTTGACCTTATAACTGTTTAACCAAAAACGAACAACAATGGATAAGATAAGAAAATTCGATTTGATGGAAAAGATTGTCCACGAATTGCAGGACTTGAAAAACAGTCAACAAGCTGTAATCCAAAAACTGGCCAAAATTGAAGTCGACAATATAGACCTGGGCGACAAACGCCTTGATAAAGACCTGCCAGATATGCACCAACGTGTTGCAGACAACCTGGATACCATAGCTGCTATATTAGAATATTTTGCGGGCCAAACTGATGCTTTCAGCGATAAAAATAATATTGCCGCATTGAAAGAACAGGAAGCGATATCTAAGGTTTAAGCTTATTAAAATCATTTTAAAAAGAGAAAGCCTCCCAAAATTGGGAGGCTTTCTCTTTTTATTTTACAGCTGCCTACAGCGCAAAGCGTAAACCTAAGCTTGTTTGGTATACCGACATTGGCTGATGATCAACCGTGCGGCCGCTATGTGCATCGGTCGAAATTTTAAAGCCAGTTGGTGCATCTATTAAGTTTTCTCTTAACACCAGGCCAACACCGTCAGAAAGTTTATAGGTAAATGAAGCGCTGCCGCCATAGGCCCAGGCAAATGATTTTGAGCTATTTTGTGTAAACGTACTGGTTTGGATGTTTTCGTAATTCTCCAAAATCACAACAACTTTTGGAGAGGAGAAGCTTTTCAAAGCACCTACCATAACACGCGCATCAACAATAAATTTACCGAAAGCAATATTATATTGTGGACCAGCCATTAATGCGAAGGAACTGTAACGTTTGCTCGCTGTAACGGTAGATGTGTAAGCACCATCTTCTAAACGGTAGCCGTCAGATAATGCAGTAGCGTCGTCAGTATTTAAACGGCCTTGATCCTGATAGGTAAGCATTACGCCTAAGCCCCAATTTTTGTGTAGGTAAAACCCACCTTCAAAATCATACATTACACCTTTTTTTGCAAAACCGGCTTTGTTGTTACTGTAATCGGCTTTCTTAAAATCACCAAATGGTGTTGAAAGACCTGCTGTGATACTTAAATAGCTACTTGGTTTTTCGGGAGGGGTATCTTGGGCTTTTGCAGTAAAAACAAAAAATACACTGCACAGTAGGGGTAATAGTATGGTTTTTTTCATCTGAAACTTAACGACGTGGTTGTTTTATTATTACATTATATTCCGCACCAAAATTAGATAAATATGTTAAACCGAGGCAGTATTTGAACCAAAATGCATTCTATTTCACATTTTTTAACATATACAACTTAATCACAACCAGTTAATGTGTTTTGCTGTAAGTAAATAGCTTAATACTTTCTCAAAAAAAACAGAAACATTTTGCGCTTTAGAATATCTAACGTGTATTAAGTTTTACGGCTATCTTAGCTAATTATAAAAATACATCTTGTAATGAATAATAAATCTTTATTCGGGAAGGCCGCTGCACTGGCCATTTGTATAGCCCCGCTGAGCGCAAGGCTGCAACCTAAACCCGAGGCTAAGGCCTGGGTTGCAAAATCGGATCAATACACTCAGTGGCTAATAGACCTTGATAAGAAATATTCGCCGGAATATGGGTCATCACAAGGCTTGGCCGAGTATGATACCAAAATATCGGTGCCTACGCTCGCAAATGAACTAGCGGAACGTAAGGACGAAGAGTCTCTGGTAGCCCGTTACAACGACGCTTTAAAAACGGAGAAAGACGCGCCCGTAGCACAAGATCTTAAGATTTTGATTGCTCATTTAACGCTCGGGTTTCGATCTCAAGACTTTGAGAAAAAAAAGGAGGTGCCATTTTTAAATGCTACGGATATAATTTACAATGGCTTGGATATTTTGCTGGATGAGCAAACACCCGAAGCACGCCATACGGCGGCTGTTGAACGGATCCGTAAGTATGCAGGTTTGGAGAAAGGCTATCGCCCCCTAACCGAAATACTCCAAGAACGGGTTGCCCAACAAATTGCTAAACCCGATATGATTTACCCGGGTAAACAACAAATGGAGGTGCAACTATCTCGTAATGCCAGTATTTTGGCGGGTATCCCTGAGCTATGTAAAAAATATAAGCTCACAGGTTGGGAAGAGCCGTTTGCTAAATTGAAAAAGCAGGTCGAGGCCTATGATCAATGGACTCGCGAAAATGTATTAAGCAAAGCCAGAACTGATTTCCGCTTACCGCCCCAAGAGTATAAACTAGCTTTAGAAAATTATGGGGTTGATATTGCTCCTGCAGATTTAGCCAAAATGGCTCATGCAGCTTTTATCGATATCCAAAATCAAATGAAACCGATAGCGGAAGAAGTGGCTAAACAACGCCATCTGGCATCCTCAGATTATCGCGATGTGATCCATGAACTTAAAAAAGAGCAGATTCATGGCGATTCTATTATCCCGTTATACGAAAAGCATTTAAAGGATATTGAGGCAATTATCCGCGAACATCAATTGGTAACCCTGCCAAGCCGCCCGGCCATTATCCGTCTGGCCACCGCTGCCGAAACCGCGCAGGGGCCGGCTCCGCATATGGTTCCGCCACCATTTTTAAACAATACCGGCCAGCGTGGCGTTTTTGTGTTGCCTTTAAACATGCCACCTGCGCCGGGTGAAAAGGAAGCCTCGAAATTTGACGATTTTACTTTTGATGCCGCATCATGGACTATCATTGCGCATGAAGCCCGCCCCGGTCATGAGTTACAATTTGATAAAATGGTGGAGGAAGGCGTATCGAAAGCCCGCGCCTTATATGCATTCAACTCAACTAACGCCGAAGGCTGGGGACTTTACGCAGAATATATCACCCGCCCTTACATGCCGCTCGAAGGCCAATTGGTGTCATTAGATTATCGTTTATTGCGTGCGGCGCGCGCATTTCTTGATCCTGAATTGCAGGCTGGTACAGTAACCCAACAACAGGCACTCGACGTGTTGATGAAAGACGTTGTACAATCGCCTGCTATGGCGCAACAGGAGGTTGAACGCTATTCGCTTCGTTCTCCCGGACAGGCTAACAGCTACTTCTACGGGTATACCAAAATGATAGCGTTGCGCAAGGATACGGAGGAAGCTCTGGGAAATAAGTTCAATGCCCTGCATTTTCATGATTTTATCCTGTCTCAGGGATTATTGCCTCCTGCATTGATTCGCGAAGCCGTGATGAATGATTTTATTCCGGCAGAGAAAGCGAAATAATTTAAGTGCCAGATCTTAAAAAAGGACAGCACCTGGTAATTAGATTATCGGGTGCTGTCCTTTTAATTTTCAGAGCGCCTGGATTATTTCTGTTCAGATGGAACCAACAGTTTCAATATTGCGTTAAATAGTATTAATTTGTGTTTTTACTCAACAAAGCATAAAATTGGTGAACCAGCAATCAGATATTCAGGCAGACATTGAAGCGATAGGGCAGATCCCAATTGTTGAAAATCTTTTGGAAGTAATTTGTCGCTCTACAGGTATGGGCTTCGCAGCTATAGCGCGTGTTACAGAAGAACACTGGATAGCTTGCAGTGTACGCGATGAGATTAATTTTGGTTTAATACCGGGCGGCGAGTTAAAGCTCGAAACTACTATTTGCCACGAAATTCGCCAAAGCGGTAGAGAAGTAATTATTGACCATGTTGCTGATGACCCGCAGTTCTGCACGCATCATACCCCAGCGATGTACGGTTTCCAAAGTTATATTTCGATGCCTATTATCCGTAAGGATGGAAGTTTCTTTGGTACCCTTTGTGCTATAGATCCCCGGCCAGCGAAGCTTCAGAATCCGCAGACAATAAATATGTTTAAGCTGTTTGCAGATCTTATCGCTTTCCATCTTAATGCCATAGAACAGATGGATACGGAGTATAAAAACATTTCAGACGAACGCAGAGATATTGAGCGCCGGGAGATATTTAACAGAGAACTAGAAGCTGCCAACAGAAAGCTGGCGGAAACCAAAAGGGAACTTCAGGCGGCTGTAACCAGACTGACGGAAAGCGAAGAAAAACTATTGCAAGCTATTGAAACCGGACGAATGGGTACCTGGAGTATTGATCCGGCTACCACGCAGGTTACCATGTCGGGCTTTATTAAGGAAATGTTTGGTTTTCCAACGGATAGTGAACCATCCATGGAAGAGATTATGGACGCTGTTGACCCAGATTATCGTCAAATGCTAATAGATGTGCTTAGTAACGCCATATCCAATCACCAGTCAAGCGATACCGAATATCCCATTACTAACAGGCTTACCAATGAGCGCAAGTGGGTAAAGGCTACTGGCAGGGTATTTTTAGATGCTAATGGAAATGCTACTGAGTACTCGGGTGTGCTGATGGATATTACCGAACGTAAAACCGACGATCTTCGTAAGAATGATTTCATCGGCATGGTAAGCCACGAGCTTAAAACGCCACTCACCTCCCTTGGTGCCTACATTCAAATGCTTTATGCGAAGGCACAAAAAACGGAAGATGTATTTACTGCGAACGCTTTGGAAAAGGCCAACACACAGGTTAAAAAAATGGGAACCATGATTAATGGTTTCTTAAATGTTTCGCGGTTAGAGTCGGGTAAAATTCAGTTACTCAAAATGGATTTCAGGCTGGATGAACTTGTAAAGGAGGTAATAGCAGAAATATCGCTGGTAAATCCGTCACACAACATCATATTTTTGCCATGTCAACCATTAACTATAAATGCAGATAGCGATAAAATAGGTAATGTGCTATCTAACTTACTTAGTAACGCCATTAAATATTCGCCTAAAGGGAAAAATATAGAAGTAGTTTGCCAAATGGTTGATGATTATGCACAAGTCAGCGTACATGATCAAGGGATGGGTATTAAACCACATGATATCGAGAAACTTTTCAATCGCTTCTACAGGGTGAATAACAAGCATACTCAACACATTTCCGGCTTTGGGATAGGCCTCTACTTAAGCGCCGAAATTATAGAACGGCACGACGGTAAAATTTGGGTAGAAAGTGAATCGGGAGTGGGGTCTACTTTTTATTTTAGTTTGCCCTTAGCCGGCTAGGCAACTGTTTTATCAACAATCCTTCTGATAACTTCGTCTAGTTCAAAGGCGGCTACTTTGAGATGTTCTAACAACTCACGACTTGACTCGTCCGTTATTTTTTCACTATCAAACAATTGTAGCAGCCCCAGAATGCTCGCAACGGGCCTCCTTAATTCATGCGAGTTAATTTGGGCGATATCAGTTAGCCGCTCATTTTGATTGCAAATGCGGAGTTCTTTCTCTTTTAGTTCGGTAATATCCTGCATGGCGCCAACCATACGGATAGCTTTACCATCGTGGTTTCTGATGATATAGCCTTGGTCTATGATTAACGCAATAGATCCGTCGGCCCTGTAGTATCGATATTCTTCACGCCAAAATTTATCACTCGGCGTAGTTATTGCCTCGCGGATGCTGTTTATTACGCTTTCTTTATCATCCTCGTGTATATGCTTGGACCAGGTTGTAATGGGTTCTTTTTTTTGACCAGTTGGATAACCGAAATTATCTTCGAAGCTTTTGCTCCATTTTAAGGTATTTCGTTTTAGATCCCAATCCCAAATCACATCATGAGTGGCAGCTGTAACCAATTTATATCGCTCGTTGCTGAGTTTAAGCTTTTTAAGTGCATTTTGCTTAATCTTATTAGCAATTATTATATCCGATACATCCCTGGCTGAAGCATAAAGCGTACCATCAGGCAGTTGGTTGGCATTCCAAGAAAGCGATTTATATTCACCATCGGCGCAGCGGTATCGGTTACGGAATAATAACGCACTTTCGTTTCTGGTGAGAGCTTTATATTTCAGAAACGTTGCCTCCACGTCATCGGGGTGGACAAAGTCTATAAAATCCTGTAATACTATGTCTTCATCCTTGTAGCCCAATGCATTTTTAAAAGCGCAATTAGCTTTAAGGATTTTGCCGTCTATAGAAAACAAGCATAACAAATCTGGTGAAAGGTTAAACAATACATCGATCCCTGCAATAAAGTTATAGGCGTTTATCTCTTTTGTCTGTCCCATCTGGCGCATATCTTTCTATCAAACAATATATAAAAGATATACACTCAGCATCTGTTCATGTTCTGTTCATTTTCAGATAATAAAATGTAAAATTTAATAATTGGTATAAACCGTGGCAGTATCGGCGTGAGGATCAGGTGCTGCAGTGCGCCCTTTTACGTGAAGCGAGATAGTACTTGCGTGAGGCATACCTAACGTACTTCCAGGTATTACTTTAAAATAATACATTAGGTAAGAGTTCATAATAGCCTCAGATTCTTTGATAAATGTTTTCTCGAAACCTGAATCTGTAAAAGGCACCAGCGGCTTCCCGTAATGCATCGCACCCATATTGTCTACGTAAACGGTAAACGAGTAATAAAAATCGCGATATGCCTTGTTAATGACGATGTCGAATGTAGGAGCGAGGTAATCGTCGGAAGTATCGAAGTGGTTTTCGAGCGTTGGTTTAGTCTTTCGCTGTTTGGCAAAAACCAAGGGGCTTTGGCTGATAAGCTGCACAGGCTGTCGCGCCGAAAAAGCTTTAGTGTAGTCGGTATTGGCCTTAGTTACTAATTCTTTTACATAAGCAGTATCTCTGCGACTTGGATGGCGCACAACAGCCTCGGTAGTGTGAAGGGTATTTTTGATATAATTGTCGGCATATAGTATCATATAAACTTTAGCACCCGAAACGTCCACCGAATCATTATTGGATTTAAGGATTTCCAGAACCAGGCTATCCTTATTCATCTTTTTAACCTTTAACCAGGTACGCGCGGTGTTAAAAATAGAGTCGTAACCACGACTAAGCGGAAAATTAATCAATTGCTTTTTGATGGGGCTGTAGATCCGGGTCGAGTCATCGGATATAAAGCTCAATTTCCACTCGGGCTCCAATTGGTAACCATAATCATTAAAAGATAAACCGTTTTGTAGACGGCGGGCCACCTCTGTATACTTAATGCCCTCTATAGATTTAAATGAAATCAGATCTTTAGCACCGTTGTGGGCCACAATGCCTTTACGTTTACAACTTGTAAAAACAAGGGATGCGAATAATAATAGTGTGAGATATTTTAGAGCCTTTTGTTTGATAGTTAGCATAGTTAGATATGTACTTCATTTTACAGTCCCGAATATAAATTGTTTTTTAAACAATGCCCGGAACCAGAGAATTTTAAAATCAATTATGAAACGGCTGAATGTAAAATTATTGTCTAAATCTTGTATCACATTTAATATGTTGTTTCATATTTAATTAGTGCAACCGGCAATTGTAGTTTTTAGGGTAATTTTAATGATAATTAACCGCCGCTTAGCACCTTATCGTTAAAATATGTGGTTACGCGGGATATAGTTATTTTATAAATTACCTATGAAAAACTACAGTCAATCTACACTTACCCAATTACAACACAAGGCTAGGGCAATACTTTTATGCAGTATCACATTGTGTTTGTTATCTGCTGTTAGTTATGCTCAGAGTGAAACTTCATTACTCGCAGCTAACAGTATCAATGCCAATAGCCTGAGATATTTACATATCGATACGGCACTGCAACCAGAAAAAGTTCATACAATGCGCGATGTTCCCTGGTTTGTAGAAAAGTTTAAACTCTCGCTCGGCGTGTTCTTCCCCGTAAATAATACCGATATAAAAGTTAGTAATGTACACACCGGCAATGGTACAGATCTGGATTTTGAAGACGATTTAGGTTTCAATAAAAATTCGACAACCTTTTTAGCCGATTTTCAATGGAGGTCATCCAGTCGTTCGAGATTTGATCTGAGCTATTATCGCATCAACAGGAGCTCTGATTATTCCTTGAAAAAAGACATCACCTTTGGCGATCATACTTACAATATAAACTCTAGTGTAAATGCATTCTTTAACACCAGCATTTACCGGTTTTCTTACGGTTACGCTATTTTAAGCAAGCCTACCTATGAAGCAGGCCTTTTGGTTGGAGCACACGTAGTAAAGGCCAATTTAGGGATCGGTTTAAATGGAGAGAACTTAAATTTAGCCTATAGCGATGATCTTGGATTTACAGCACCGCTGCCAGATTTTGGACTTTGGGGTGGAGTTAGCCTAAGCGACAGGTTTGCTTTAAACGGAGAGGCTGACTATCTATCCCTAAAGATAGGGGATATATGGGGCCGCATTTTAGGTTTTAACTTTTTAGCGACTTATAAAGTGCTTCCCAATTTGCAACTTAGCGCGGGTTACACCGGGTTAAATTTTAAGGTAGATGTAACCAAAACAAACCTCGAAGGCAACCTCAAGTGGGGATACAATGGACCTAACATCACCGCGGCCTTTACCTTTGGCCGCAAAAGCTGGCAATAATGTATTGCATATAAAATCAAAAGGGGAGCCGGTATATCCAGTTCCCCTTTTGATGCATAATTTTAAGGCTATTATTTCAAGCCGTCGTGAATTTTGTTGATAGCATCTAAGTGTGCTTTAACAATCGGTGCAGTTTCGGTAGCGAAAGCTTTTAATTCGGCATCTTTACCGTCTTTAGCTTCGCCATTCATCAGGTCTAAAGTTTTCTTATGACCGTCTACCATAGCGTCTACGTAAGCTTTATCAAAGTCTGAACCTGTTTTTTTGCTCAGTTCGTCCATTTTTTTCTGGTGATCTTCGTCAACCGCCATCGGTAAGGTAATGTTTTTAGTTTTAGCAAGCGCCATCAGTTTTTCGTTGGCTTTACCATGGTCTGATACCATCATGGTAGCAAACTCTTTAACAGATGGGTTAGTGCTTTTTTCTAAAGCCAGTTTGCCTAAGGCAACTTCTGCCATGCCACCAACTGCTGCATCGGTAGCAAATTTAGCGTCGCTTTGGTCTACCGCAATGCCGCCTGTAGCTGCTACATTAGTGGTAGTGTCTTTAGTTTTGTTTAAACTGTCGGCGTTTTCTTTAGCGTCTTTGGGTTGATTGCTACAGCTTTGAATTGTTAATGCTGTTGCAGCGATCATAACCATGTAACTTAACTTTTTCATAATAGATGTGTGTTTTTTATAGATATGTGTAAACAACATACAACACCTGCGTTAAGTTTTAATTAATATGTTTTTACCAGCGGATATATAGCAGTATTATTGAATAATAAAACATAAATAATTGCGTATGAGGCTTATGCCTTGACGGTAAAATCGCGCTGGTTAATAGCTTAGCGTCCGTTCGTTGGTGCCTGCCCATTTGATTGGACGCGGTGGACAAACCGGGACGACTAAGCTACCGGCAGGGTAAACCAAAAGGTACTGCCGTGTCCGAGCTCACTGTCGACACCTATTTCGCCGCCATGCCGCTTAACGATCTCTGAGCTAATATAAAGGCCAAGGCCAAGGCCCGAATACTGTGAACCCGCATAGTCCGCGCGATAGTATCTGTCGAAAAGATGCTCTATTTTATCTGCCGGTATACCAGGGCCGCTATCTTTAACCGAAATCTTTGCCATATTATTAGCGGCCTTCTCCACAATCAGATAAATCTCTCTGCTATCGGGCGCATATTTAACAGCATTATTTACCAGGTTAACTATCACCTGGTCTATACGATGCTCATCGGCATAAACCTCGAGTTCCGGGTCTCCTTTAAATATCAACTCGTGTTTACCTGCCACCCTAACATGGTTACAGCATTCGTTAAGCATGTTTGCTACATTAAAAACACTGCGGGTTAAATGCAACTGGCCTTCTGTTGTGCGGGTAGAGTTAAGCAACTCGTCAATAAGAATGGTTATCTTGTCTATACTCCGGTTTGCCTGTTCTATTAAACGCGGAAATATTGGCGAAGGCTTATCCTTCATCCGATCTAACAGCTGTAGAGAAGCTTTTAATGCCGTTGTGGGGGTTTTTAATTCGTGGCTGGCTATGCTTATAAAATCGTCTTTACGTTGTTCTTCCAGCTTCTGATCGGTAATATCCATCACAATACCCGAAAAATTAGCCGGATTATTACCGCTTTCAGCATAAAGTTTACCGGTTGCTTTTACCCAGCGCAATTGCTTATCGTGAAAGCCTGTAATTGCATATTCCAGTTCGTAATTCGTATTGTTTATGATAGCTTCATTTACGGTACGTATTACCTCATCGCGGTATTCGTCGGTAATTTGTTTGGTTGCCAGCTCGTTGGTCATCTCCTCGTGAGCATAGAAGCCGAAAATTTCTTTAAGCCGTGCCGAAAATACGTACTCGCCCTTATTAACATCGAAATACCATGTGCCCAACTGGGAGGCTTCTATGGCCATTCTTAACTTGTTTTCGGCCTGCTCCACCTGCTGACGCGATAATACCTTGTCTGTAACGTCTATAACGGTGGCAAGGACGCTTACTAGTTTACCGGCGGTATCTTTTAAGGGTTGGTAATGATAATCGACGTAATAGAGCCTTTTAGTGCCATTGGCTTTATTAAATATTACCGGCTTTTCGCGATTAACTATGATTTCGCCTGTGTTTAAAACATGTTTCCACTGTGCGGGGAAAGGCTGACTCCGAAGTTCGGGAAACACTTCGAGCATGGGTTTCCCCAATACCTCGTCGCGGGTTTTATCCCAAAAGGATAGTAGGGCTTCGTTAGTGGTGGTAATAACCTGGTCGGGACCTTCTAAAACAACAACCGGTGCGGGCAACTGGCTCAGTATCTGATCCAACCATGTTTCGCTACGCTTCAGTTCACTATTTAAATTTTCGAGCGCTTCTTGCGATGTAACGAGTTTCAACGTGCGGTCGAACACGCGTTCTTCCAGTTCTACATTTAGAGAATAAAGGTTCTCCTGAGTTTGTTGTAGTTCGTCATTTATGGCGCTTAATTCTTCATTGGCCGATGCCAGTTCCTCATTAGCAGAAGCAAGTTCTTCGTTCAGTGCCTGCTCGCGAAACAAAGCCTCTTCTCGCTCTGCTGCTAATTCGATGGCCTGCTGGCCTAAAAAGCGCTCGGTGATATCAGTTGCGGTATGTAAAATGCAAATGGTTTTACCTGCTGCGTCTTTTATAGCCCGGTACTCAAAATCAAAATAAACGGTTGTTAACGTTCCATCTATCATCAGGTCGGCAGGGGTATCTGTACCCGAAATGGTTAAGCCTTCATTCCAAACCCTTTTAAACATATCTATAAAGGGTTGGCCTTTTAACTCGGGTAGGGCATCTTCCAAGGTTTTGCCAATAACGCTACTATCTTTATCCCATACTCTAAGCATGGCTTCGTTAGCCAATTGTATTATAGCATCTTCGGTTACGTGTATGGCGGTAGCAGTTTTTGTCAGCGATAATACGTCTATGAGCTGCTCATTACTTAGAAAATAGTCGGAAGAGTTCATCAATAGGAAAGATAGAAATAAAAGCCTAAAGTTAAATTATTCTACTATAACAAGAGTAGTGCCGAATATTTTGATGTAGAGCTTTTGAGAATATCCAAATGCGATTATTTTGAATGGGGGATCCAACTATTTCGAAAAAGTCTTCGACGCCATTTGCGTCGAAGACTTTTCGTTACTGATAGAGCCTTCTTAATCCTATAGAAATATCGGTCTGTCCAATTTCATAGCGATACGGTAGGCGGCGTTCATCAAGCCTACGTGGCTGTAAGCCTGCGGAAAATTACCCCACATGCTACCGCTTTCTTCGTCAACATCTTCACTAAACAGTTTCAGGTGGTTACTGTACTGTAGCAGGTTTGCAAATTCTTTTTGAGCGTCATCTAAACGGCCTACGCAAGCCAACGCTTCCACATACCAAAATGCGCAGATGAGGAAGGTTGTTTTTGGCTTGCCGAAATCGTCGGCGTGCAAATAGCGGTAGAAGAGCCCGTTAGGCGTTTTAAGTTCTTTCTCAAGTGCTATCAAATGATCCTTCGCACGATCACTTTCCGGGTCGAGGTAATTCATCATGATCAGCTGCAGCGTGCTGGCATCCAGATATGGGCTTCCTGCTGCATTGGTATATACCTTACGTATTGGATCGTAACAGCTTTCAATATGCTCTGCTGCGCGATTTTTAAGAGCTATTGCTTTTTCAATTAGTTCTTCATTGTTTATGGTGCGGGCCATTTTCTCGGCAGCGTTTGCACCCGCCCATTGAAACAGGTTGCTGTAACAGTGAATATTAGCCATGTTACGGAACTCCCAAATCCCGGCATCTTTTTCGTCAATAGTGAGCTCTATTTTGCTTAAAATATAACTGATCCATTTAGCGGAATCTTTCCGTTCGGCAAAGATGAACCGGTGATCGGTATAAAGCGGTAGCATAGAAACCATAACCTGGCCGTATATGTCATTCTGGATATGCTCATAAGCCTGGTTGCCAATGCGCACGGGTTGTTCGCCCTCGTAGCCTTCCAGGTCGCTTAATATTAGTTCTACCAGATCTTTTTTACCTGTAATACCATAAAGCGGCTGGTATCTGAAATCTTCGGCGAAAGAAATATCGGTTACGTAACTGAAATACTTCTCCATTTCCTCAAAATGGCCTATGTGATTTAAGGCCTGTATCACATAGTAGGTATCACGCAGCCAGCAATAACGGTAATCCCAGTTACGCGTACTACCCGGAAACTCGGGCAAACTGGTGGTACTGGCTGCTATGATAGCGCCTGTATCTTCATACTGGTGTATTTTTAAAGCCAGGGCCGAGCGGATAACATACGGCTGGTAAAAGCCCGCGATAGACGAGTGCTTGATCCAGCGGCGCCAGTAGGCGGTAGTTTCGCTTAAAAATCTGTCAGCGGTGCTGATTAGTGGGGCTTCCAGTGGCTCCCCGTAAGTGAGCACCAGGTATTTACATTCGTTAAGCACAAAAGCCTGTTCGGCAAATACATAACTGATAGGTATATTAGTGGTAAGCCTGATGCGCTCGTCGCCACCCAAAAACTGAATGTGATTGCTGCCTCGGTTTACGGTTAGCCTGGTTTCGCCATAATCCGACATCGGCGAGCATTTTACGGTGATGCGGGGCGAGCCCTCCAGCGCCTCAATTTTACGAATCAGCATTAGCGGTTTATAGTAACGCTGGTGCTCAAAAAAACGAGGTGCAAAGTCGGTTACACGATAGCTTTCACCATTTTCTAAGGTAATTTCTGTGATGAGTACGTTGGTGTTCTCGAGATAATATTGATTACTGGTGTACTCACCTTCGGGACGAATGTTAAATTCGCCGCCTTTGTGCTTGTCGAGCAAACCTCCGAAGATGAATGTACTGTCGAATCGCGGCCAGCAAAGCCAGTCGATATTTGTATTTTTATTTACGTGGGCTAAAAAACCGCAATTGCCTATAATTCCGGTCTCATAAACGTGTCTTTCCATTACAGCTTGAACAAGCTTGCTGGTGATTTGTTGATGTAACCCCTACGTTTATTTATCTTTTTATGGTATTTTAAATAAAATTGAAAAAAATGTCTCGCACGGCAAGCAGTTGTTTACAACAATCAACCTAAAAGACCTTAAAATAACCTAAAATGCCCCATAATGAACTTGCTTTTTTCGATGAAATTCACGAAAAATTAATTTTTATTATTTCAAATACATTTTTATATATTTGAGATGTAAGGGTTAATCCTTTTGCTTTCTGATAATTAAGTGTTATTTTTCAGTTGGGCTAATGAAATTAATCTACAATAAATCTTTAATACGTATTTATAATTATGAAAACTGGAAAAGTAAAATGGTTTAACACACAAAAAGGCTACGGATTTATCGTAACTGAAGATGGTAAAGACCTTTTTGTACATTTCAAAGATGTACAAGGTGGCGTAAATGCCATTAAGGACAACGACGACGTAGAGTATGATGTGGAAGAAGGCAGAAAAGGATTACAAGCTGTAAAAGTGAAAAAGATATAATCTATCGTTCTGATATGATAAGACCTCTGCAAGTGCGGGGGTTTTTTTATGCTTTTTATTTTGGTGTTGGCGTACATTTATTACTTTAGATATTCCAATTATTAAGCTAATGACCCCAACATCTGATAAGATCACTAAAAACGTTGTATTTCTTGTGCTGGTTGCCGCATTAGGCTATTTTGTAGATATCTACGATTTGGTTGTATTTTCGGTAATCCGTATTAAAAGTTTGCAAGATATTGGCATATCCGAGGCCGATATGCGTACTACAGGTGCGTTTATACTCAACATGCAAATGTTTGGATTGTTGGTAGGAGGCATTATATGGGGCATTATAGGCGATAAGTTTGGCCGTATCAAAGTATTATTTGGCTCGATACTAATGTATTCAGTAGCCAACTTTGCCAACGGGTTTGTGCATGATATTACCTGGTATGCCATTGTACGTGTTATTGCTGGTATTGGCCTCGCGGGCGAGCTAGGCGCGGGTATTACCCTGGTAAGCGAAACGTTAAGCAAAGAGAAACGCGGCTACGGAACCATGATTGTGGCGGTAGTTGGTTTGTTTGGGGCAGTTGCAGCGGCACAGGTTGGTAAACACTATGAATGGCGTACGGCTTATTTTGTGGGCGGTAGCTTAGGTATAGCATTGCTGCTGCTACGTATGGGCACTTTCGAATCGGGAATGTTTAAAAATGTTGAGAAGGCCAATGTATCCAAAGGCAACATGCTGATGCTGTTTAATAACTGGGGCCGCTTTAGCAAATATCTTTGCTGTATACTCATAGGCGCTCCACTTTGGTACGTTGTAGGTATCCTGATCACTCAATCGCCGGAGTTTGGTAAGGCTTTGGGCGCCACAGAAAAACTTAGCCCTGGGGATGGAATTATGTACTCTTACATCGGCATCGCAATCGGGGATATAGTAGCGGGCTTATTTGCTCAGTTTACACGCTCACGTAAGCTTACCATGGCTATATTTTTATTGCTCACGCTAGTAAGCACTTTTACCTACCTGGGTAGCACAGGCATTACGCCACAGAAATTTATCTGGTTAAGCTTCTTTATGGGCTGCACCGTAGGTTACTGGGCAACCTTTGTTACCATTGCATCAGAGCAGTTTGGCACCAATATCCGTTCTACAGTTACTACAACGGTACCTAATTTTGTACGTGGAGCACTAATCCCCATTAGCGCGGGGTTTAATGCCCTGGTTTTACATTACGGCATGATTAAAAGTGGTTACATTATGATGGTTATTTTAACGGTAATATCATTAATTGCCCTTAGTCGTTTGAAAGAAAGCTTTGGTAAAGATTTGAATTACGTGGAGGCCGACGGCGAATCGGTTAGTCATGTAAATGTAGCTTAGTGATATTAGTTTTTGTCAGTTCCATTATTTCTGCATTTTTGCGCCCATGATCACTAAGGACCAGATAGCCGAAAGTTACCGCTTAATTCAGGATGAAATTTGTGCAGGTTTAGAGGCACTCGACGGCCAGGCCAAATTTGAAGAAGAGTTATGGGAGCGCGATGGTGGCGGTGGTGGCCGTACCCGTGTTTTGCAAAATGGCAACATCCTCGAAAAAGGTGGCGTAAACTTTTCTGCTGTGTATGGTGAACTACCCGAGGCTATTAAAAAAGCTTTTAAAGCTGAAAGTAATGAGTTCTTCGCTACCGGAGTATCTATCGTGATGCATCCCAACCATCCAATGGTGCCTATCATCCACATGAATATCCGCTACTTCGAAATGCCGGCTGCGGTGGCAGGAGAGGAGCCGATCCGTTGGTTTGGTGGTGGGATAGATGTAACACCTCACTATGTTTTGGAGGATGATGCACGATTCTTCCACAATCATCTTAAATCTGTGTGCGATCAGTTTAACGCAGATTTCTACACCAAATTTAAAACCTGGGCCGATGATTATTTCTACATCAAACACCGCGAAGAAACCCGTGGTATTGGCGGTATATTTTACGACAGGCTAAAAGCCGACGAGAACCTAAGCTGGGAAACCATATTTGAATTTTCTAAAGCTGTTGGTCGTTCATTTTTACCTATCTATACAGAACTGGTAAATCGTAACAGAAATAAAACCTATACCGAAGCAGAGCAACAATGGCAATACCAACGCCGCAGTCGCTACGCAGAGTTTAATTTGGTTTATGATGCAGGCACTAAATTTGGCCTGGAAACTAATGGCCGTATCGAATCTATATTGATGAGCTTACCGCCAACAGCAAAATGGTTATATAATTTTAAAGCCGAAGCAGGCAGCAATGAAGAGCATACTTTGTCGTTATTGAAAAAAGGAATTGATTGGGTGTAAATATCCAATTTTGTCATTGCGAGCGATAGCGTGGCAATCTCGTCGCATTTATTATTCGATCTGCAGGGCTACGAGATTGTTTCATGCCGCGCAATGACAAATTACAGAACAACATCGTCATGAAAAAACTTTTTCTATTCATACCATTACTGCTTGTTATCTTTTGCTCGTGGCAGCAACCTAAAACCCTTAAGGGTAAATGGCAGTTTGTAAGCGGTGTTTATAACGGCAAAAAAGATACTGCTACCACCGAGTATACGTTGCGACGAAACTACGATAAAGACCATTTCGAAGCATTTATAACTGAGCCGGGTGAGAAGCCCGTTAAATATCAGGCAGGAGATTATACTCTACAGGGCGATACCTGTTTAGAGACGGAGACCTTTAGCACACAACCTTCCAATCTTACCCATAAAACCATCCATTACTATATTCAGCTTAGGCACGATACACTCATTTTGAGCGGGAAACTGCCTACGGGCATGGAGGTAGAAGAGTATTGGAAGAAAATTAAATAATTACGTATTGGTTTTACCCTAGAAACGCGTTGTGACGTGCCCTGAGGCCACAGTGTTGGTAACTTAATGTGGTTTTTATGTTAAATTTCTTATCTTCGCAGGTCGCTTATAAAACATCTAAAAACCAGTTACAAGCGTAAAGATTTCTACAGAATAATTTAAAAAATGGCTGAAGATACAGAGAACGAAAATCAACACAGAGAAGACAGAATAATTCCCATAAATATTGATGAAGAGATGCGTTCGGCATACATTGATTATTCAATGTCTGTTATCGTATCACGTGCCCTTCCCGATGTGCGCGATGGTTTAAAACCGGTACACCGCCGTGTGCTTTACGGCATGCTGGATCTTGGTTTAAATGCCAATAAACAACATAAAAAATCTGCCCGTATTGTGGGCGAGGTGTTAGGTAAATACCACCCGCATGGTGATACTTCGGTTTATGATGCTATGGTACGTATGGCTCAGGACTGGAGCCTACGCTATCCGTTTGTAAACGGACAAGGTAACTACGGTTCGATAGACGGTGACCAACCTGCGGCAATGCGTTATACTGAGGCAAAGCTTGAGCGTATTGCTGAAGAGATGCTGGCCGACATCAATAAGGATACTATTGATTACCAGTTAAACTTTGACGACTCTTTAGAAGAGCCGACTGTACTGCCTGCCAAAATCCCTAACCTGTTGGTTAACGGAGCTTCTGGTATTGCGGTAGGTATGGCAACCAACATGGCGCCGCACAACCTTACCGAGGTTATTACAGCGACCGTTGCCTATATAGATAACCGCGATGCAGAGGTTAGCGAACTGATGCAATACATCAAAGGCCCCGATTTCCCTACAGGTGGTATTATCTACGGTGTAGAAGGAGCGAGGGAGGCTTTCGAAACCGGTCGTGGAAGGGTTGTTATCCGTGCACGTGCCGAAATTGAAACCTACAACAACGAGCGTGAGCGAATTATTGTTAGCGAGATACCTTACCAGGTGAACAAAGCGATGATGATTGAGCGTACTGCCGAGTTGATCAATGATAAAAAGATTGAAGGTATTTCAGCTATTCGCGATGAGTCTAACCGTGAAGGTATCCGTATCGTTTATGAAATTAAACGTGAAGCAAACTCATCTATTGTATTAAATAACTTATACAAATACACGTCATTACAAACATCTTTCAGCGTAAATAACATTGCGTTGGTAAAAGGTCGCCCGATGCTGCTGAACCTTAAAGACCTGATCCACCATTTTGTGGAGCACCGTCATGAGGTGGTTATCCGTCGTACTAAATATGACCTTGCCGAGGCAGAAAAACGCGCACATATTTTAGAAGGTTTATTGATCGCATTAGATCATTTGGATGAGGTTATCCAGTTGATCCGTAGCTCAAATACGCCAGACGAGGCCCGCGATGGTTTAATGACCCGTTTCGGCTTAAGCGAAATTCAAGCCCGTGCTATTCTGGATATGACCCTTAGAAGGTTAACCGGACTGGAGCGTGACAAGATCAAAGACGAGTACGCAGCCTTAATGGAAACTATCGAGTACTTGAAAAGCATTCTTGCTGATGAAGGCCTGCGTATGCAGATCATCAAAGATGAACTGATAGAGATGCGCGACAAATATGGCGACGAACGCAAAACCGAAATAGTTCACTCTGCTGCAGAAATGCAAACTGAGGACTTTATCGAGGACGAAGACGTTGTTATCACTATTTCGCACGAAGGTTATATTAAACGTACTGCACTTACCGAATACCGACGTCAGGCGCGTGGTGGTAAAGGCGCCATCGGTAGCAATAGCCGCGATGAAGATTTTATCGAGCACTTGCTTATCGCGTCTAACCATAACTATATGCTGTTCTTCACCGAAGCCGGCCGTTGTTTCTGGTTACGCGTATTCGAAATTCCGGAAGGAACACGTACTTCTAAAGGCCGTGCCATCCAGAACATTATCAATATCCCTAAAGAAGAGAAGATCAAGGCTTACATCAAACTGATCAGCCTCAAAGATCAGGAATACCTGGAGAACAACTTTATTATTATGTGTACCACCAAAGGTACCATCAAGAAAACTTCATTAGAAGCCTATTCTCGTCCACGCTCTAACGGTATCAACGCCATTAACATTAACGAGGGTGATACTTTATTAGCAGCTACGTTAACTACAGGAACCAGTGAAGTTGTAATGGCGTTAAGATCTGGCCGTGCTATTCGTTTCAACGAATCGACAGTTAGACCGATGGGCCGTACTGCAACGGGTGTACGCGGTATCACCTTAGAAAACGAGCAGGACGAGGTTGTTGGCATGATTGCTATCAATGATCCAGGTACTTCGGTTCTGGTAGTATCAGAAAAAGGTTACGGTAAACGTACTGATATTGACGACTACCGCGTTACTAACCGTGGTGGTAAAGGTGTTAAAACTATCAGTGTAACTGAAAAAACCGGCAAACTTGTTGCCATAAAAGATGTTACTGATCAGGATGACCTAATGATCATCAATAAATCGGGTATTATTATCCGTATCGCGGTTAGCGAAATGAGGGTAATGGGCCGTGCAACACAAGGTGTAAGGCTGATAACCCTTAAAAACAATGATGAGATTGCTTCGGTAGCAAAAATTGAGCACAGCGAAGAAGAAGAACTGGAAGATGCGATAGCAGAAGACGGAACCGAGGGAACATCTGCACCGGTTGCAGCCGCTACTCCAGCCAGTGAAGAAGATGCTGATGAAGCTACAGACGAGCCAGATACCGAAGAAGATCAGGACGACACTGAAGAAGAATAACTAATATAATTATGCCAGGGCGTAAAATAATTTTATCGCTTTTTATCTTAATGTTTACTTCGCCTTTGGCGTTTTGCCAAACGGAGGCGCTTAAAGGCGTAGTAAACAACTTGGCTTTTTACAGGCAGCAAAAAGATCTAAAGTATCTGAGCAATGCTAAAAGGCAGGTTGATAGTTTGATCAAAACCAAAAAAGATTCGGCTAACGTTCCAAAAAGTGTTTTTAGAGCCGTTGTTTACAGTAGCATCCTTTATACAGATTCGCTCAACAAACTTGGTTTACCCGCTAATACTTTAGGGGATATAACTAATCTGGTAGATCGCCTGTCTGCAGGTAACCGGGTTTTTAAATACCAGGTGGAGATCGATTTCTCTAAACGTTGTCTCAGCAATGTTTACATCCGTAAAGGCGATGGTGAATTAAAAGGCCAGAAATACGAACAGGCATTGGCGTCTTTTCAAAAAGCGCAGGAATATGCGCCACGCTACAAACGTATAAGCGCATATATTGCTTATACAAATACCCGCTTGGGTAACCTTCCAGAAGCTGCAAAGGGTTATGCGTCTTTATTAAATACCGACACCATACGTATTGATGACATTGTAGCTGCCGCAAATGTGTACAAAGCAATGAAGGACACTACTAAGGCGTTACAAGTAATACAAAAAGGCCGTAAACTTTTGCCCGATAATAAAGATTTGTTATTTGATGAGGCAAATATTTATTATAACCGTAAGGATTACAGGGGGTTACAATCTATTTTACCGCAATTGTTAGAAAAAAATCCAGGCAACTATGAAGTAGCATTCATAGCAGCTAATTGTTACGACCATTTAAACGATTACGATAGGGCAGAGTCTATGTACCTGCAGGCGATTGAGTTAAGAAGCCGTTATTATGATGCCATTTTTAATTTAGGCCTGTTATATTTTAAAGGTTATACCACCAAAAACGGCGACCAGCAGAAAAATATTGATCGAGCCATTCAATGGTTTGAAAAAGCAAATACTATATTGCCAAATAATTTACAATGCCTGCAATTGTTGCAGTGGGCATATTTAAAAACCCGTAACGAAGACCAATTAAATAGGATAAACGACAAATTAAAACAACTAACAAACTAAATAACCATGAAAATCAGATTTTTGATGACCGGCGTGCTTGGCCTTGTTGCAACAGCAACCTTTGCACAAAAAGGAGAGTTGAACAACGCGCAAACCGAGTTCGACAAATATGAGACCTCAAGAGGGAATAAAGTAACCGCTTCAATTGCTGCCACAAGCATTGTTGCTGCAAAAACTTCGATAGATAAAGCAGCGGTTAATGAAAAGACCGCTAATCTGCCACAAACTCAGGCATTAAAAGGAGCAATTTACTCATCTTTAGCGGTTCAGGATTCAGTTCCGGCTACATCGGCTCCTTTATTTGCAACTGCCGAAGAAGCAGTAAAAAAAGCAAAAGAGCTGGATACTAAAGGAGAAAACAAAAAGCTGATTGATCACGCTAATGTTAACCTTGCGCAATACCAATTATCAAAAGGGGTTAAGAGCTACCAGGATAAAGACTACAAAAGCGCATACAAGGCATTCGATTACTACCGCACTGTATTACCAGAGGATACTAATGCAATTTATTATACTGGTTTAGCTGCAGCTAACGCTAATATGCTGCCAGAAGCAATTACCAACTATAACAAATTATTAACTACCAACTATTCTGGCAAAGAGCGTGTTTATACCGACTTGTCGAGCCTTTATTTAATGAATAAAGACACTGTTGGTGCTTTAAAAGTAGTTAGCGATGGTGTTGCTAAATATCCAACCAATGCAGACTTCCGCAGACGCGAAGTGGAGATCTATTTGCAAACAGGCAGACAAAAAGAGGTTACCGATAAGATCAACGCAGCTATTGCTAACGATCCTAAAAATAAATCTCTTTACTATTATGGAGGCTTAACTTACTCAACAGCCGCTGAAAGTGCAGCTAAAGATTTAAAGACTGCTAAGGATCCTGCCGCTAAAGCTACAGCTCAAAAAAGCAAGGAAGAAAATTATGCTAAAGCTGCCGAGATGTACAAAAAGGCATTAGAAATTGATCCAAATTATTTCGAAGCTAATTTAAATTTGGGTTATGTATTAATTAATCCAGCAATTGATCTGTACAATGCTGCTAACAAATTACCTGCAAACCAACAAAAAGCTTATGATGCTGCTGTTGCTAAAGCAGGTGCACAGTTTGATTTAGCAAAACCATATTTGTTAAAAGCGGTTGAGCTTAATCCAAAGTCATACGATGCCTTAAACAATTTGAAAACCTACTACTTAGGTAAAAAGGATGCGGCTCATGCAGCTGAGATCCAAAAGCAAATTGATGCATTAAAATAATATTAAAAGCCCCTTGGAAAAGGGGCTTTTAAATAAATCATTTACTTAACATAATGTTAATTATAGGAAATAATAATTAGTCTTTAAATAGGACGTTATGACTTAAATTTAGTTAGTAACACGTCCAGCCGTTCGTACGATTCTTTTATACCACGTTCCATATCTGCGGCGTACATTCCATCACGATCTGCCACAGTTTGAAAAATAGATTGATTAGTAAATTTGGTACGCCGGTTATCAAGTGCCTCAAATTTGCTGGTTTCTAAAACCACGTGACCACTTTCTGGTAAGCCGTCAAATTCAAAAGTTTTTATAATCCGCTCAGGAAATTTAATCTCGTGATAAACGCCATGAAATTTGTAATCATTTCCAGCTGAATCAGAATGTACAAATTCATAGCTTCCGCCGGAGCGACTATCAGAAATTACAGATTTTGTAACCAGATCCTTTGGGCCTAACCATTGTTTGTACAGCTCAGCATCTGTAAAAGCGCTGAAAACTAATTCGCGCGGCGCGTTAAATTCCCGCTCTATTAATATTTCTTGTTTACCGGGTAGTATGGTAATTGTTGTCTCTAAGGTTGTCATGTTTTCGATTTATTGATACCCAAATGTCTGAAATTTATTAAAGCGGTATCAGCACTAACCGCGACATGATACAGGTGCATTTACGACAAAATAATGAATTAAATTTACTAATTTTGTTAGTAAATGAAACGCTCAGGATCTGCAGATTTGCCTTTGCATTATGGCTATGTACCACAGTGGCTTGCTGTTCGTATGGCTAAACTTGGGCACGCAGTGGCAGAAACTATTGTAATGGATTTCGGCGCAGACGAATTTATACGACGATTGAGCGATCCGTTTTGGTTTCAAAGCCTTGGCGCGGTTATGGGCATGGATTGGCACTCGTCGGGTATTACAACTTCGGTTATGGGTGCGCTTAAAAGATCCATTAATCCGCATGCTAAAGAACTGGGTATTTATATTACAGGCGGCAAAGGCAAGTATTCGCGCGAAACTCCGAATGAATTGATGAAAATTGGCAATCAAACTGGCCTAAACGGCATTGAGTTGGTTAAATGCAGCAAATTGGCAGCCAAGGTTGATAATACAGCTATTCAGGATGGATATCAGTTATATACTCACAATTTTGTTGTAAGTAACACCGGTCAATGGACTGTTGTTCAGCAAGGTATGAGCGCTGAAAATAAAACAGCAAGGCGCTATCACTGGCATTCTGACGGTTTAAAGTCATTCGTAAATGATCCACACACATTTATATATGGCCAGAATGCCGGCACGATCTTAAATATGGCCGACAAAAACGCCAATTCTTCGCGAAATGCCATTATGCAAATGGCTGGCGAACATCCAAACGACATGCTGGCTGAGGTAAATAAACTTGTAATGCCACGCCATCATGATGTACGTGCCGAAGATGTAGATTTAAAAAGATTAGGTTCGGTTTTGTGGTTGGCTCACGAAAAGCAACCTAAGGATTTTGAAGATCTATTGTTATTAGAAGGTTTAGGTCCGCGAACGCTGCAATCTTTAGCACTGGTAAGTGAAGTTATTTATGGAACGCCGGCCCGTTTCAAAGATCCCGCCCGTTTTTCGTTCGCCCATGGCGGAAAGGATGGTCACCCCTTCCCTGTTCCAATTAAAGTTTATGATGAGACTTTGAATACTCTACAAACTGCAATTCATAAGGCAAAGCTGGGGCAGTCTGAAAAAAAAGATGCCATTCGTCGCTTAACAGAGATAGTCCAAAATGCAGAGAACGACTTCACTCCTAACGCCAATTTCGATAAAGTGATTCAACAGGAGCGCGATAATTCCTGGCGATATGGTGGCCGCACGGTTATGGGCAAAGCTAAGCCGCCAGTGGAGCAGCAATTACGTTTATTTTAACGACGCAAAAATAGCTTTCGCCGAATCCAAATGCATGTTTAAAGTCGGAATTGTTTCTTTCGCAAAATTGATAACCTTTTTATCGGTATTACCTGTTGCATCCTGGAATAATTGCACCGCTTTACTATGATCGTTTTGCATCATTTGCATATAGGCTTTGTCAAATTCAATCCCCGTTAATTTCATCATTCCGTTGATCATGGCTTTATGGGCTTGCGATATCGTGTCGGTTAAAGTAACCAATTTATCTGCCGCAATGCTTTTAAGTTGGTTGCCCAATTGCGCATGATCAGTAATCATCATTTTAGCAAAATCAATTACCCGGGGATTTTTAGAGTTGTTTTCGGCAAGTGTAGCGGCTTTTATTTCTGCAAGTCCGGCTTCATTTGCTTCTTCTAAAAATTGGTGGCCTTTATCATCCACAAGAGTTTTTTGATTGAAGTTTTTTGCTTTTCTATTATCGCCGCACGATTGCACAACAATTAGCAAAGCCATGATTGCTGATAAAAGCATCAAATTTTTCATGTAGAGTTAATTAGTTTCAAATTAATTAACAGCTACACATCAGTATTGGTTTACACTAAAATGACAATAATAAAATCAGGTTTAAATAAAACTATTTAACGAAGAAATCCTCAGTGGAAGCAACTAATGAAAGTAGTTCGAGTTGCGGTTCAACCTCTAGCTTACTGGCCCAAAGGTCTTCATCAAATTTTTTGAATGAGTTCAACGACGTTAGAATATTATGCGCTTCCTCGCTCTCAAACTGATCGAAATGCATGAATGTCTTTCCGTCTGGCAATAGCCAGGCACCGTATTTAATCCCATGATGATTTAAATCCTTTAGCTCTGCAACTATGGCTGCAATATTAGCCTGGTTTTTGGGCGCAAATTCGGCTGTGGTGGTATAATGCACTCTTACAATTTTCATGGTTCAATAATTTATTGGCTATCGATCATGTAAATATCGTTGCAAAGTATCGACAACAAAATGACCATACCGGACTATTTGCGGGGTGATTTAAGACAAAAAAGCTTTAGATTTTTGAAGAGAAATTAATCCCGATAATCTTCGTCAATTACCGGGATTAATAAGATTTACGCCAGGTTACGGCCGGCATTTACAATGCCATATACTGTGCGGATTACCAACTTGTTGTAAGTGCTGATCAATTCTTCGTCAGTTGTATTATTTAAGCATTCTAACGCATAATGTTGAACAATAACCAATGGCAAAATAATTCTTTCACGGATGGCTATCGAACGCTTTTCCAATGGGTAAGCTTGCATTAATACCTCCGTACCGCTAAGTTCCAATAACAGCGACTTGGTTTGCTCAAACTCGTTGTGAAGCATTTCCCAAAACTGGCCGAACTTTGCATCGTCTTTTAAATGCGCCGTGATCCTGAAATCTGATTTCGACATAGACATCATGCAGTTGTCGATCATCGTTTTAAAGAAACCCGATTTCTGGTATAATTCTACAACTTCATCCCAACGGCCTTCAGCTTTTACTTTCTGAAGTGCAGCGCCAACGCCGTAAAAACCCGGGATATTTTGTTTCAATTGGCTCCAGGCTGTCACGAAGCTAATAGCACGCAGATCCTCCAATTTCAAAGGTGCATCGCTGTTGCTGCGTTTGGTTGGCCGGCTACTGATATTAACGCCAGACAATAATTTCAGCGGACTTAGTTTCTCCAGATATTCTGTAAATAACGGATGCTTGCGTAAGCCCATAAACAAGGCGTAGCTTTCATCAGCCATTATAGAAATTAATTCTTTATGCTTGTCGTCCAGTAAGTCCTTGTTGCTCTGGTGTAAAGCTGATGCAATACCTGCATTAAATAACTGTTCGATATTAAATCTGGCCGTGTCAACCGAACCGTATTGCGAACTTACCGTTTGACCTTGTATGGTTAACTGGATATGATTATTGGCAATTTCTTGCCCCATCGACGCATAGAAACGGTGTGTTTTACCACCTCCGCGAGCTGGAGGCCCCCCTCTCCCATCAAAAAACGCCAAATCGATATCGTATTTACGGGCCATAGCTGTTAACTCAACCTTGGCTTTATAGATAGACCAGTTAGCCATTAAATAACCACCATCCTTGGTACTATCAGAGAAACCAAGCATAATAGTTTGTTTGTTGCCTCTATTGGCAAGGTGTTTTTTATAGAATGGATGAGTATATAGGGTCTCCATTACTTCTGCCGCAACCTTTAAGTCGTTAACGGTTTCAAATAATGGCATAAAATCAATAGGCAAAGCATCCTGTTTCCAGCCGCTCCATAAAAACAGATTGATGAGCTGTAAGATATCCGAAGCCTGTTGGCAATTGCTGATAATAAACCGCTGGCAGGCCTTAAAACCGTTCTGTTGCTGAATTTGTTTAACCAGGCGAATGGTGTTCAATGTATCCTTAATCAATGGCTCGGCATCATCCGGGCAATGGAAATCTGCCTCACTAAAAGCAATCGCCTTTATCTTATCGCTTTCAGAAAGGTCGTCGTATCCTTCGGGTAAAGTTACGCCTACTCTTGGCGCTATATAATGATTTACATCGCGCAATACGCGGCTATCTTGCCTGATGTCGAGCGTCGCAAAATAGCAACCAAATATTTTAATCTTATGGGCCAGATCGTCGATAATGTCTACAAATAAACCGTAGTTGTCGGCAATCAGCATTTCTTTAACAGACTGTAGTAAAGAAAGCATTTGACTCTGTAAATCCTCTGGCGATTCTTTAGGGTTAAATGCGTTTTCGTACAGGATATTTTCCAACGATTGCATTGCCCCTTCAACACCTCTAAAGGTAATACGGCGTTTCAATAGCCTGAAATCGCGGTAATAGCAACGGAATATAATTTGCCTTAATAAGGAAGCAACTGTTTTGGTAGAATCTGTTTTAACGTTCGGGTTGCCATCGCGGTCGCCGCCCGGCCAGAAACCTAATTCGAGCAATTGGTTAGCAAAGCCGTCAACATCAAACGCCTCGTTTAATTTAGATTGTGTTGCTGCCAGTGCATGATAAAATACATTCTCCAGGAACCAGATCAGGCTCACTGCTTCATCAACCGGAGTTGGCGAAGTTTTATTGAAGAACGGCGTTTTACCCAATTGCTGTAAAAGCAGATTGATGGAGTTGATATCATTAGTTTTCAGAGCCTCAATAAGGTCCGTCATGATACTGAGTACCCTGCTTGGATAAAATTGTGTGGGGTGCGCTGTAAGCACCAAGCGCAAAGAGAAATTTTTCAGTTTCTCTTTAATGGCGTCGCGTTGTTGATCATCATCGCCTATCTGCTGCAATAAAGTTTGTAAGGTGCCACTCTCGTCGGCCTTGGTAGTTTTACTGAATGATGAATCTTCTATGGCATCAAACAACACCACCTGGCGTTCTATATATTGTATAAACCTAAACAAGCGGTTAAGCTGTTCTTTTTGGTCGATATCGGGTACGTACTTTTTAAAGAACGATTTAATGATATCAGAAGGCGACTCCTGGTTGGCCGTTCCCTTTTCGCAATGGGCGCTAAAAAATGGTAACAGGTTGCCGGTATCTTTAACCTGGTAAAATGGTAACGTTAAAAATAAACTGTTGTACAGCTCGAAGCGGGTGATAACTTCCTGATTAAATACCGACTCGCGCTGACTTAGAGTGTTTGCAGATGACATAGACGATTTAGAGAGAACTGAAAAAAACGACAGACCATGTTACGATCTGTTTTAATTGTTCTGTAAATATAATTATCTACCGAGATTATCGACAATGTTTTTGTTACAATCTTCGCACGTTTTTAAAGCAGGAACATTATTTGTTATAAATTTGCAGTCACCAACCGCTGCAATCTAAAAAATGGCCGTTCACCAACGCGAAATAAAAAGCTTCTTTTACAGTCAGTATTTTTCGGATGGGTTGCGCATCACCCTTGGGGTTTTACTCCCATCTCTCATATTAGCGCAATTTGGGCAGCTTGAGTTAGGACTTACCTTATCGCTGGGTGCTGTTTGCGTTTGCGTGGTTGATACCCCCGGGCCCGAAGTTTACAAGCGCAATGCGATGCTTATTTGTAACGCACTAGTTTTACTCGTGGCAATAATAACGGGTTTTGCAAGGCTTAATGTATATACACTAGGTATTGAGGTGGTGGCCGCATCATTCGTATTCTCTATGTTTACGGTATACGGTAACAGGGCTGCATCTATAGGCACATCGTCACTATTAGTGATGATATTTATGATGGACAAAGGCCTGCAACCCAATGAAGTACTAAAATACAGCGCGATCATTACCGCTGGCGGGGTTTGGTACATGATTATGAGCCTCGTGTTTTTTGGCATCAGACCATATCGCGCAGCACAGCAGGCCCTGGGGGAAAATATTGTTGATGTGGTGAAATTTCTGCGTATCAAAGCCGATTTCTATTTACCAGAAACCGATATAGAGCAAAACTATCGTAAGCTAGTTTCTCAACAAATAAAAGTAAGTCAGCATCAAGACAATGTGCGCGAGTTGCTATTTAAAACACGTTTAATTGTAAAGGAATCGACTCACGCGAGCCGGGTACTGGTACTTACGTTTGTTGATCTGGTTGATATGTTTGAGCAGATTATGGCCACGCATTATGATTATCAGGAAATTCGCGACCGCTTTGCCGGCACTGATATATTACCGCACATTGGCCATCTGATACATCAAATGGCAGGCGAATTGGACAACGTGGGGTACGCCATATTAGCCAACTCGAGGTATCGGCGCATCAAAAATTTCAATACCCAGTTGGAAGAATTGAAGTTGGAAATCGATAATACTTCGGCCCATCTTTCGGGATCAAGTAATTTGGTGCTCAAAAAAATCCTCATTAACCTTCGCGATTTTAATCAGAAGATCATTGATATCTGCAAATACTATAACTCAAAATCTGCGGAAGGCCTGATCTCAAAAAAGGGAGATGTGGAATACACCAAGTTTGTTGCCCATCAGGATTATACACCGCATATATTATTTGATAACCTTTCATTTAAATCGTCGGGATTTAAACATGCTTTAAGAGTATCATTAGTTTGTTTAGTTGGCTTTATTATTACCAAAAGCAACGGCTTGCTCGAACTAATTAATGATTTCACCGGCCAGAACATCAAATTCGGACACCATAGTTACTGGGTATTACTTACCATTATCGTAATCCTTAAACCTGGTTTCAGCCTATCAAAACAGCGGAATTACGAGCGAGTTGCAGGTACTATTATAGGCGGCGCCATAGGTGTTTTGATACTAACCTTTCTTCATAACAAAACATTGGAAGTAGTGCTGCTAATGTTGTTTATGATGGGGGCTTACAGTTTTTTAAGGGTGAATTATATTACTAGCGTTATTTTTATGACGCCCTATGTACTCATCCTCTTCAAATTTTTAGGCGTTGGACACCTGGATGCAGCCGAAGAACGTATTATCGATACCATCTTAGGCGCGTCTCTTTCATTTTTGGCCAGTTATCTCCTATTCCCATCTTGGGAGTCGGAACAGCTACGGGAAACTTCGCTGGATGTGGTGGATGCCAACATTAGATATTTGATTACGCTGGGCGAAAACCTTACTGGCAAGCCACGATCAACAATGGACTATAAACTGGCTCGCAAGGATGTGTTTGTAAAATCCGCCAACCTTTCGGCAGCTTTTGAACGCATGGTGTCCGAACCCAAAAGCAAGCAAAAGAAAAGCAAAGACGTGCACAAATTTGTGGTTTTAAACCATATTCTATCATCTTACCTCGCAACTATTGCGTCAAATATTGCAGCAAACACCGTGATCCATCTGCGTGCAGACAATTTGAAAATGCTGAAACGCGATATCGCCGTGTTAAATGAAAGCAGTAAAAAACTGGGTGGCAATAGCTTTGAGTTTACGGCCGAAAAAACCGTAGCCGACGATGAGCTGACACCTGAAAGTACAGCAGATCAGGAACTACTGAAAGAGCAACTGGGCTTCATCAATAAAATAGCCAACGATATTGGCCGGATAACCGATAATCTGGTTTTACAATAATTCGGTAGCCAGGTTAGCCAGTTCGCTCCGCTCCCCTTTTTGCAGGGTGATATGCGCATAAAGCGGATGGTCTTTCGCCCGATCTATCAAATAAGACAACCCATTACTTTCCGCATCTAAATAAGGTGTGTCTATCTGATAAATATCACCCGTGAATACAAACTTGCTGTTTTCGCCGGCACGCGATATAATGGTTTTAATTTCGTGCGGAGTAAGATTTTGAGCTTCGTCTACTATAAAGAAGATTTTGGTAAGCGTACGCCCACGTATAAACGCAAGCGGAGCTATCGATATTTTGTCTGTAGTAACCAGTTCATCTATCTTGATCTGCATTTTAGGATCATCGGCAAATTGCTCGCGGATAAACTTAAGGTTATCCCAAATGGGCGCCATGTATGGGTCCACCTTGCTTTTTACATCGCCCGGCAAAAAACCAATATCTTTGTTGCTTAGCGGAACTATCGGGCGGGTAACATAAACCTGTCGGTAAGTTTTGCGCTGTTCTAACGCACTGGCAAGCGCTATAAGGGTTTTACCCGTGCCGGCGTTACCTTGTATGGTTACCAGCTTAATTTCGGGGTCTAACAGGGCGTGTATAGCAAAGGCTTGCTCAGTGTTTTTAGGTGAGATTCTAAAAGCAGACTGCTCTGCTACATATTCTACCGCCTCGGTTGCTGAATTGTAGAAACCCGGAATCGATTTGTTTTTACTGTTTAAAATGTAAAAGCGGTTGCCTGGAGGCGGTTTAATACCCAAAGTATCTGGCGAGGCAATACGTTGCTTAATAAACTGATTGATGGTTTTATCAGTAAGCTTATCCAGTACCGTTTTACCGGTATAAAGCTCGTCTAAATTTTTAATCTTACCAGTTTCGTAATCTTCGGCATTAAGGTTAAGTGCTTTGGCTTTCAGGCGGAGACATATATCTTTAGAAACTAATATCACCCGCTTGTCCGGGCTTTCCTCTTGCAGGCTCAATGCTGCATTTAATATCCTGTGATCGGTTTTGTTATCGCCGAAAATAGCTACGGCATCTAATGTGGCAATTGATTTATCCATTACCACCCGGAAGCTACCTTTGTTATGTCCTTTTAGCGGCAACCAATCGTTGAGCGTATGTTCACCGGCAAACTCGTCCATTAGGCGAATAAAGCTTCGGGCTTCGAAATTACGGGTATCGTTACCCGTTTTCATATTGTCGAGTTCTTCCAAAACCTGCACCGGGATGGCCACATCATGTTCCTGGAAGTTTTCAAAAGCATTATGATCGTAGAGGATCACAGACGTATCTAATACAAATATTTTTTTAGTACCGGCAGCTGCACGGCCCCTGCTCTCTTTAGCCATTATGCTAAATTAAAAGATTTTACGAATGGCGAAGATAAATGGACAGTTTTTATGGATGCATTTTACGATGAGCAACCTTGACAATGCGAATCTTGTGGAATTAGATTTAGCAACACATTTGTCATCTCGAACGATAGTGAGAGATCTTCTGCGCTTTTATAGGCGATGAAGTTTATAAGCAATATGATATGCACAGGCATTGCGCGTCCCCATAGCCATGGAGAGTATCCGCTCCTGCTGGTGGAAAAGTAAGAATGACAAGATATTTAGGGGGGGGCAAGTAATCAACGAAAACCTGTATAAAACGAAAACGGAGATCAATATTCTGTTCGAATACGATCTCCGTTTTACACTTCATGATAAACCGTAGCCTCTCGTGAAGCACCAATAACGCTGTGTAGTAATTTAACCGATTTACCTTTCTTAAACTGCAACGCAGTAGCTTACTTGTTAAATCATTGCTTTAGTTCCACTTTTTCAACACATTACCCCGTAGAGCAAGCATCTTAATTTGTAACCACAATACCTCTGGTAAATTAGCTTCAGTAATTTTATCACCTTAATGATCTTCTGCTTGCGCATATCTTCATTTTGGATAAGTTTTTCGCTCACGCGAATCCTTCATCTTTTTGCAGTGACATTGATTGTCCGTAGTAACTTAGGGTCTTCCCTTGATCTTTAGCGCTTCCGAAGATTTGCCCGATTCAATTTCCGTATCCCAAGGCTGTCAAAGTACGTCGTTCTTGATAAATGCAATATCGGACGAAAATCAATACGTGTCAAGTAAAAAGTTAAAATAATTAAAATATATTTATTAAGTTATTGATTTTCAGTTAGAATAATTTAATCTTAAACCTCTAAACTAATATAACTATGCCTGAGTGCAGATTATATGTATTTCCAGCAAGCAGATTTCTCCTAACGTCGAAATACAAAATTTATATTGGAGAAGGTTATAAATGCAAAACGGAGGCCAACTTCCGTTAAGATGTTGCCTCCGTTTCTAACTCCGCATTGGGCCGTGGCCTTCAGAAGAGCACCAAAACGCTTATAGTACGATTTAACCGATCAGACTTTCCGCCCCGCCGAAGCAAAGCATACTTGTCAACGATCATTGTTTTTGCTTGCATTTTTCGCGCTACACTCCGTAGAGCAAGCGGCTAATTACAAACAACAATACCTCTGGTAAATTGGCCCCGGTGATTTCATCATTATTGTGAGGTTATACTTGCGTAAATTTTCACACCGTAAAACATACACTCACGTTTATGTTAAACTCTTAATGAAGATTGATCTTCCGTGGTAATTTAGGGTCTTCCCTTGATCTTTAGCGCGCCCGAAGGTTTGCCCGATTCAATTTCCGTATCCCAAGGCTGTCAAAGTACGTCGTTTCTGATATTTCTAAGGTACTGTGTTACAATGCTTTTGTCAAGCCTAAAATCGAACTTTTTCTTAACAGGCTTATTAACAGAAAAATGATCGTTATTAACATTCTAAAAATGAGTCAATTAGCTATTAAATGCTATTTAACCCCTTTTTCACTACAGTAATTAACATTTAACTTATAAACATTTTGCAGGTGTTTAACGCTTTATTTTCAATCTGTTACCTGTTAAAATTATTTACGAGCTTATATTTTTTCGGTTAAATGTTTCCAGTATCGCTTGGGCACATGGCGTAAATGGAGCTTGGTATTTTTGCGGGCTGGTATATTTACGCTGGTAAAATAGTTACGCCATAAATCCTGATATACCGCCTCGTCATCATTATAGGCAGAGATTACGTTACCTGGATTAACGGTTGCAAAATCGAGTGAGATAAATTGGGTTTCGTTCATGTCGTAATACAAGCCGTAGTTTCGTCTGACGTCATAAATGATCCACTTTTGATCGGCATAACGGTTTCTGAAATGCCTTATCAATAAAGGCAATACATTATAATCGGGTTCTATGGCCGAGTAAAATGTTTTATCCTTCAATTCCTGAAAACGGATAAATGCTTCCATCCTGTGCTTTTCGCGCCGCACCATGCGCACTATTTCGGATACGCGCATCACATATTTGTTGCCGTAATCTTCCTCAATATTTTTAGGTGAATCAAATACATAACGTATATAGCCAATCAAATTATCGTCCTCCCCTTCCATTTCGGCCATGTGAGCTGCATATAAGCGCTGCAGGCCCTGCGCGGATAGCTTTTGCTTTATTCCTTTCAAAACCCTGCTCGCCCTGTTGTCGTCGGTTACTACCTTAATCACATTTTCAAATAAGGCCGTATTGTGCCACTCACCTTTTTGCATACGCACATGGGTTAGCCGGTGTTCATAAATTTCAAAAACGGCCGTCAGTAATCCTTCAAACGTGCCGTCGTATATCAGCGTAGTCATTTAAAAGAGATTGAGTTGTGTAGTCGAGTTTTTAATGTATTTACTTTGCGATTCAGCCAGTATATATTGCTTAATCGCCGTGCCGGTTAAATCACGCCGCTCGTGTTGCGGGCTATTACAGGTGATAAAGTATCGCGCCCTGTTTACGGCGATGCCCAGATTTTTCAAATGATCCCAATTTAATTTTCTAAACTGGCGCGCTGCAACGATTTTTTGTGCCGATTGCACCCCGATACCGGGTACTCTCAAAATCATGCGCAGATCGGCTTTATTAATATCTATCGGAAACTCTTGCAGGTTGCGTAAGGCCCAACTTAGTTTAGGGTCGATATCCAGATCGAGGAGCGGATTATCCTGGTTAACGATCTCGTTCACCTTAAAATGGTAAAACCGCATCAACCAATCAGCTTGATAGAGTCGATTCTCGCGTACCATCGGCACAGCTGTATTTAAAGCAGGCAAGCGATTATCGCTTAACACCGGAACGTATCCCGAATAATATACACGCTTAAGTTTAAAGTCCCTATAAAACTGATCAGACATTTGCAGAATCTGCTGGTCCGTTTCTGGCGTTGCCCCTATAATAACTTGCGTACTTTGCCCTGCCGGTGCAAACATCGGGGCCTTTTTAAACAGCTTCTTTTCTTCAGTCCGCAGGATGATTTCATTTTTAAGAAACCCCATCGGATCTATCATATCCTGCCGGTTCTTTTCAGGAGCTAAAAGTTTCAAGCCTTCTTCGGTAGGCATTTCGAGGTTTATACTCAACCGATCAGCATACAAGCCAGCTTCGCGCATTAATTCGTCGCTAGCTCCGGGAATACTTTTTAAATGGATATAGCCATTGAAGTTATGCTCAAGCCGAAGTTTCTTAGCTACCTGTACCAAACGTTCCATCGTGTAATCGGCATCTTTAAATATGCCCGAACTCAGAAATAAACCTTCAATATAATTGCGCCGGTAGAAATTGATAGTTAAATCTACTACCTCCTGTACGGTAAAAGCTGCGCGTTTAATATCGTTGCTTTTACGCGAAACACAGTAAGCGCAGTCGTAAATACAAACGTTGGTGAACAAAATTTTTAACAGAGAAACGCACCGCCCGTCTTCGGTATAAGTATGGCAAATACCATTACTGGCATTACCCAAACCTTTATTTTTATTCTCCCGCTTACTGCCACTTGATGCGCACGATACATCGTATTTAGCTGCATCGGCCAATATGTTCAACTTCTCGGTTATCCTGTCCACGTTCATACAAATCAAAAATACTAAAAATATTAGCAAATTAAAATTATTGCAAACTATAATCAGCACAGCAGGTTGTAAAAGAAAATATTTATAAATGGAACCAATATATACCGCTGTGGTTACAGCAAAGGGCGGCCGCGATGGCCATATTAAATCTTCTGATGGTGTGTTAGATCTCGACCTCAGAAAACCAAAAGAAATGGGCGGCGAAGGCGGCGCTTATACTAACCCGGAACAATTATTCGCCGGTGCATACGGTGCCTGTTATTTAGGCGCCTTGGGATCGGTTGCCAAAAAGCACGATATCGACGTAAGTGAAGCTACCGTGGATGTTCACATCATTTTTAACAAAGACGACAATGCGTTTGCGCTGTCAGGAGAATTGCATGTGAAAATTCCTGGCATTAGCGTAGAAGAAGCTCAGACGTTGGCTAATAAAGCTCACGTAGTTTGCCCTTATTCTAAAGCTACAAGAGGAAGCATGGATGTGAAGGTAATAGCGGAGTAGAGAAGCAAGAATCGAGACAAATTTTCTCATTCCATTAACAAGCAAAAAGAAAGGCCCGATCAACGACCAGGCCTTTCTTTTTGCTATTTAGTAAATATTATAAACTTACTTCTTCTTTAACTTCTTCTACCCTATTTGGTCTGCCGTTTTTGAAGGCTTTGCGTGGGGTTAAACCTAACAGCTCAAACATGGCCATATCTGTATCGAAAGATGGATTTGGCGTAGTTAATAATTTCTCACCTGCAAAAATGGAATTGGCGCCGGCCATAAAGCACAGTGCTTGTTCTACAGTGCTCATTTCTGTACGACCCGCAGATAAACGAACAACTGTTTTCGGCATTACAATACGTGCAGTTGCTATCATACGCACCATATCCCAAACAGAAACACGCGGCTGATCTGCCAGTGGTGTTCCCTCTACAGGTACCAGGGCGTTAATTGGTACAGATTCCGGGTGCTTAGGCATGCTCGATAATGTTTTCAGCATCGAAATACGATCTTCTACTGTTTCGCCTAAACCAATGATACCACCGCTGCAAACGCTAATTTTAGCTTTACGCACGTGGTCTAAGGTTTGTAAGCGCTCATCGTAAGTACGGGTAGTGATAATACGTTTGTAATCATCTTCAGACGTGTCTAAATTGTGATTATAAGCATATAAGCCTGCATCCGCCAAACGTTGTGCCTGGCTTTCGGTTAACATCCCCAGGGTACAGCAAACTTCCATACCCAGGCCGTTAACGGCAGTTACCATTTCCAATACTTTATCAAAGTCGCGGTTGTCGCGCACTTCGCGCCATGCCGCGCCCATGCAAAGGCGTGATGCGCCACCAGCTTTGGCTTTTTCGGCAGCAGCAATAACTTCTTCTTTAGGCAATATAGCGTGTACGTTTACTCCGGTATTATAACGCGCTGCTTGTGGGCAATAAGCGCAATCTTCGGGGCAGCCGCCTGTTTTTACAGAGATCAGCGAGCTAATCTGCACTTCGGCGTAGTCTTTATTTTCGCGGTGAACAGTTGCTGCGCGATAAATCAGATCCAGCAATGGGGTATGATATATTTCAGCAATTTCTTCCTTGGTCCAGTTGTATCTTACTTCAGTCATAGCGTCAAATAATATGGGTCCAAATTTATAATAAAAGTGCGGATGCTAGCCATAAAGGCAGCAAAAAGCCTATACAATCCGTAAACGTTGTAATAATAATGGATGATGCCACGGCAGGATCAATCCCTAATCGCTTTAGCAACAAGGGTATAGTAGCCCCGGTAAGGCCGGCAACAATAAGATTGCCTGTCATAGCTAAAAAGAGTACGAGGCCCAGCATGGGATTGCCGTCGTAGAGTAAAGCTACTATAAATACAATAACGCCATTTGAAGCGCCGTTAAGCATGCCTACCAAAAACTCTTTTAATACAGTATTATAAGCTTGTTGATCCGTAAGGTCGCTTAGCGAAATACGCCTAACGGTAACAGCGAGAGCTTGCGTAGCAGCGTTACCACCCATACCGGCAATAATAGTCATGTAGGCTGCAATGATGGGCAACTTGGCTTCCAGTCCGGCAAAATGCCTGATTACCGATGCTGCTAAAAATGCAGTGCCCAGGTTAATCACCAACCAGGGTAAACGGCTTTTAACCGCATCCTGCCATCCCCCGCTCAGCTCTTCATCTTCAGATACCCCCGAGATCTTTAATATGTCCTCGGTGCTTTCTTCCTCCATTACGTCGATGATATCATCTACCGTAATGCGGCCCAGCAAACGCAAATTATCATCCACAACCGGGATGCTCGTCAGGTTATATTGAGATATTAACCGGGCAACCTCTTCCTGGTCAACATCGGCTTTTACATAAACGTAGTCGGCTTTTAATATATCGCTTACCAGCACATTAGAGCGCGATTTGATAATGTCTTTCAAGGATACAATGCCCTGCAGCACGTCGGCATCATTAACGGCGTAAATGGTATAAAATTCCTCCATCTCTTCCGATTGCCTAATCACCTCTTCCAGTGCAACCACTTTATTAAGCTTCACATTGAGTTTAATAACGTCGGTGTTCATCAAACCACCCGCCGTGTCTTCCTCGTAGTTTAGCAGCGCACGGATGTTTGTAGCATCCTCCTGATCGATATGTTCTAATACCTGTTCCTGCTCATGTTCCTCGAGTTGGGAGATAATGTCCGTAGCGTCATCATAGTCCAGCTCTTCGATAATCTCCGAACGTTTCTCGGGGTGCAGGTTAAAAAGAATCTGCTCGGGGTGGTTCTCTTCATCCATTTCGGAGATAACCTCCGAACCCACATCTGATGGCAGGATGTTGATAATCCTTTCGTGCTCCTCGGGTGAAAGTCGTTCAAACAGGATTGCAATCTCAGAAGCATGGTACTCCTGCAGAACCCTCTGAAGCTCAGCGTCATCGCCTTCGAGGGCGGTTTTGAGCTTTAAAAGGTCTGATTTATTGATTTCAAAAGATTGCATACCCGCCCAAAATAAGCATTATAAGGGGTATATTCAACAAAAAAGCCCCAATTTCTTGGAGCATTTTGAGCATATTTCTTTCAAAAAGATTTATTTAACTTTTTGCAGTTTGTAAGAAGTATTATCGTCGTGAATCACCATTTCTTCGGGATTGATAGATTCGATCATGATCTTTTTCTCTCCCTCCTCATCGTAATCGTGGATCAACAGATACAAATGATCGTCGTTTTTGATCATGCGGAATGGAGAAATAATAGTACGCGCCAAACGCGCGCCTCCGTAGTAAGTGATCTTTAAAAGATGTTTAACGAAGTCGAATTCGAATCGTTTTTCATCCTCCATGTAGGTTCCAATTGGTAGCGTACTCATAGCAGGTCAAAAGGTTTAAATACATTTCAACCTTAAGTTAACAAAAAAATGTTTGCTATGTTTTAAAAGGTTCTCTTAAATATTAAAAAAATTTTTGTGACGATCAGCTACTGTGCAGATAGGTTAACTTAACTCCATTCAATCTGCGTAATTTTTGCTCGGCCTGATCAACGTGTGTTTTTCTTATGCTGAATTTTAACATGCAGGTGGTATCAAACTGCGTTTCCAAAACATCAAGATTTTGGTCTTTAACTACCTTCATTACATCGTTCATTTGCAGGTAGTCAAAATCAACCCGATAAACATCATTAAAGGTTCGTTCTATCACCTTTGCGTTTGTCAAAGCTTCTTCCGTAGCTATTTTATACGCGCTGATTAAGCCTGGGATGCCCAATAGTGTTCCGCCGAAGTATCGCACCACTACCACCATAATGTTTGTAAGGCGCTTAGATAAAAGCGTATTGAGAATCGGACGGCCTGCAGAGCCTGCAGGTTCACCATCATCGTTAAACCGTTGCGCCGATTGGTCATATCCCAGCCTCACCGCCCAACAATGGTGATTTGCCTGCGGATGCAAAGCCTTTAATTTAGCCACGATGGGTTTTATTTCGGTTTCGCTTTTTATGGGATAAGCAAAACTCAGAAATTTGCTCCCACTCACGCGATGGATACCTTCTGTCGGCTCCTCAATGGTTAAATAAGTATCGTCGAATAACATTTAGTGCGTTTGCGCGTAGGCAATAATTATAACGGCAGTAATGGCCAGTATAATACCGACGCGGTTAAGACTGCTTGTTTTTTCTTTAAATAAAAAGGTGCCAGCCATTGTTCCGACTGCAATAACACCAATGTTCATGGCCGAAAATACGACCGACGGACTTTTAGCCATCGCTTTATGGGCCAATAGGTAAAACAAAATATTACCAAAGTTAGCTACGCCCAACATCCAGCCGAAACCGATATATCGCCACAAGAATTTAGTTTTTTTAGTGGCTACCATGTAAATAAGCCCGATAATAGACAGTACGAAAGCAATAACATAAATGGCAAATAAAGAAGTAGCAAAAGAAACATCTTTTACCAATGCCAATTGCCTAAACATTACATCTATAACCCCGAAGCCTAAAAATACCACTATTGGATATAGCCATGATGCCGTAGTAAATGTATTACGGCGTTGGGTTTTAGGTTTCATGAGCAGCAAAATAATAGCCACCAGGCCTACCGCAATGCCAATTAATTTATAGGTGGTAAGTTGCTCATTAAAAAGAAAAAATGCAGCCAATAAGGGAATAACCAGTGACAACCGCTGCGCCGTATCGGTACGTACAATGCCTGTAAATCTTACCGAAGCTGCAATAACCACAAACAGCGACGGAAGCAGAATACCTAATATGGTATAGTTATAAACCGGCGCGGCTGATAAGCTGCCCAGTTGCGGCTTTAGAAATATTAAAGTTAAAATAATAGCTATCGAATAATTCCAGGTGATGGCCTGAAAAACATCGATACTATAGCGTCTGGCTAATTTTAGCATGATAGAAACTGCCACACTGCAGCAAACGCTCAAAAAGATGTAGATCATTTATATGTTTTTCTGGTATATAATTTCTAAGATATCATCCCCCACTTTATAATGCTCGGGTATAGTGCCGAGAACGGTTGGTGATGGAATACCTTCATTTAAAACAGAATTTCCGGTAAATACGCGTGCTTCATCCCACAAACCAGCTTCAATAAAGCTGTTTAACGTATGCGCCCCGCCCTCTATAATTACCGACTGGATATCCTGCAGGTATAATTGGTATAAAATATAATGCGGTACAAAACGGTCAAAGTCTTCAAGAGCAATGTATTTGATATTGCCTTCAACGTCCGTTTTTACCTCATTAAAGATAAGCGTTTCAACGCTCTGGTCAAAAATATTTAATTGGTGATCGAGTTCAAGCCTGCGATCTATTACCACCCGTTTAGGTGCTTTGCCTTCCCAATAACGTAAATTAAGCTGAGGATTATCGGCCACAACCGTATTCTTGCCAACTAGCACTGCATCTTCGTCGGCGCGCCATTGGTGTACCAAACGGCGCGATTCGGGGCCAGTAATCCAAAACTGGCTGCCATCGTCGGGCGAAAAGAAGCCATCCGTAGTTTTAGCCCATTTTAAAATAATATATGGGCGTTGATGTTTTACGTGGGTAAAAAAGCGTTTGTTTAAGTCGCGGCACTCAGTTTCCAGCACACCTGTAATTACATTAACACCAGCCTCCTGTAGTTTTTCGATGCCTTTACCGTTAACCTGGTCAAAGGGATCTCGGCAGCCAACTACCACTTCGGGGATGCCGTGTCTGATAATCAAATCTGCACATGGTGGTGTTTTGCCGTAGTGTGCACATGGTTCTAGCGAAACGTAAATGGTAGATTCTTTAAGCATTGCTTCAGCATCCGATTGGTTAGCTAGTACCATGTTCACAGCATTAACTTCGGCGTGCGGATTGCCATATTGCTGGTGATACCCCTCGCCAATAATTTTGTCCCGATGAACAATTACAGCGCCAACCATAGGGTTCGGGCTCACATACCCGGCTCCCAAACGGGCCAGTTCAATACAGCGTTGCATGTATTTTTTGTGTTCATACATCGTACAAATTTAGCTTTTATGTTTATTTGTTGAATGAAAACTGTAGCCGACGTACTGAATACTTTTAAACATGGCCTTAACGCTGTTTACGACAGTCTTGAAGTTGACGCCATAACCATGCTGGTATTAAGCGAATTAACCGGTTACAGCAAGGCCAAACTCAAGGCTTTCCCCGAGACTGAACTAACCGGGGAACAACAGGAACGGCTAACCTCAATGTTGAACCAATTGCAAACCGGCCAGCCAGTACAATATATTTTAGGCTATACGGAGTTCTATGGCTTAAGATTCGAAGTAAATTCAAACGTGCTTATCCCTCGCCCGGAGACGGAGGAGTTGGTAAACTGGGTTATTGAAAGTGCACCCATTCCTGCCGTAAACATCCTGGATATTGGCACAGGTAGCGGCTGCATTGCTATCACACTAAAGCATGAATTAAAGCAGGCAAAAGTTTCTGCTATAGATATTTCTAAAGGTGCATTGGAAGTTGCAAAGCGAAATGCAGATAGCAATCACACACCGGTTAATTTTATTCATGCCGACATATTGAACTATGAAGCCATTAATATGGATAACCGATTGGATATCATAGTAAGTAACCCTCCTTACGTTACCGAAACCGACAAGCGCCAGATGCACACCAACGTAACGGACTTTGAGCCTCACAGTGCCCTATTTGTTCCGGAGGAAGATCCACTATTGTTTTATATAGCCATAGCCGATTTTGCGATTAAAAATCTGAAACCTGGTGGCCTGTTATTTTTCGAAATCAATGAATCTTATGGTAAAGAAACAGTTGAGATGTTATTAAATAAGTCATTTAAAAACATAGAGTTAAGAAAAGACATGAGTGGTAGAGATAGGATGATTAGGTGTAGTTACCAGGTTAATTGTTATTAAGTTACTGAGGGCCGTGCTATAAAATGCGAAGCATGATTAACTTAGTAACTCAACAACTTAATAACTAATTCTCAGCTCCTTGGATGATACTGGATAATCGTACTTTTCAGATAATCCCTATCTAAATGCGTATAGATTTCTGTAGTGGTAATACTCTCGTGACCCAGCATTTCTTGCACAGCGCGAAGATCGGCACCTCCTTCAACCAGGTGAGTTGCAAATGAGTGGCGAAACGTGTGGGGACTGATCTTTTTCTTTAGGCCGATTACTTCTGCTAAATCCTTAATCAGCATAAAAATATAAACCCGGCTTAAACGAGTACCGCGACGGTTAAGAAAAACCAAGTCCTCCTCTCCTTTCTTGATGAGGATGTGCACACGAACCTCATCCAACCAGATCTTTAAAGCCTTTGTAGCCGAACCACCGATGGGAACCAGTCGTTCTTTGCTGCCTTTGCCAACTACTTTAATAAATTCTATATCGAGGTAGAGGTTAGAGATGCGGAGCTCGGTAAGTTCGGACACGCGGAGGCCGCAGCTATACAATACTTCTAAAATTGCTTTGTTACGTGCGCCGTCGGGTTTGGAGAGATCGATAGCATTAATCAGGTTATCAATATCCAACATGCTTAGCGTATCGGGTAGCTTACGGCGTGTTTTGGGCGATTCGAGCAGTTCTGATGGATCGATTTTGATTTCGTCTTCCATCAGCAGGTATTTGTAGAAAGCTTTGATGCCTGATAAAATTCTTGCCTGCGATGTTGGTAGCATTCCTAACTCGCTTAACCAGGTTAAAAAACGGCGAAGATCGGCTAAAGAAATTGCAATTGGTTTAATTATAACTTCCTGCGATTCAGAAAACTGTTTTAGTTTATCTATATCTCTACTGTAAGCTTGTATAGAGTTAGCCGACATCGATTTTTCTAACTTCAGATAACTTTTAAATCCTTTTATTGCCTGCTGCCACTCCACCTGATTTTAGTTTTCCCGATTTATAGTTAAGTTTGGATTGATGAAGATACAAATTATTAACGGCCCAAATTTAAACCTGCTTGGCGTAAGGGAAAAATCTATTTACGGAGATAGCAGTTTCGATACATATTTAGAGCAATTGCGCCACCAATATACTGATGTTATCATTGAGTATTTCCAAAGCAATAAGGAAGGCGAACTGATTGATAAACTACACGAAATTGGCTTTAGCTATGATGGTGTTATCTTAAATGCAGGCGCTTATACCCATACTTCTATTGCCATTGCCGATGCCATTGCGGCCATTAATACACCTGTAATTGAGGTGCATATTTCTAACGTACACAAACGCGAAGCTTTTAGGCACCACTCCATGCTGGCGGCAAGTTGCGTGGGTGTTATAGCTGGTTTCGGCCTTAATTCATACCGGTTAGCACTCGAACATTATTTAACCCGATAAATATTTCGGCATCCGTAAAACGGAACCTTACCAATTGTGTTAATGAAACCTATGCAAAAGTTTTTGAAGTATCTATTTGTTCTGGTGTTTACCGGTTCGCTGGTCTTTTGCTTTTCAGATGGCTATAGCCAACTGCGCCGAAAAAAACGGACACAGAGCGATTCGCTGCGCACAAGTATCCTGCGCCGGGATTCGATGATGCGCACCCTGAAACATTCGGATACCTCGTTAAATATGCTTCTGCAAAAGGTGGAGTATTACAATAACTCATTTACCGAAATCAGTGTAAGCCTTTCGCACGGATTTGATACCGTGGATATCAGCAACGGTTTACCCAGCTATCAAAAACGGGTTACCATAGTAAAAAATCTCATAGATAAGGATAAATCGAATACCTTACGTTATCTCTACGCTATCCGTGATATTTTAACCCGATCGGAAGACCAGTTGGATGAATGGCAGGATCGGCTTGCAGATATAAATAGCAAGCTGGTGCAAATGCGTAGTGACTTAAATGAGATAAAGAAGGATACTACGTTTAGCACAGTTCCGGCTGATACAAGTTTGCAGGAAACTGCCAATCAGCCTATTAAAGCAGTACTTTCTAAACATCGTCAGCTAGATTCGCTTAATAAGGTTAATCTGCTGAAAATTGGCTTGCTGCAAAATCGGGTTGCTGATATTTATATATCCATTCTTGATCAAAAAGACCGTCTGAATACCAAAATACGCAGTTTTGGTGAACTGGCGTTTTCTTCGGAAAGTAATGTCATTTGGGACATGAAGTCTACGCCTGGGACATCCTTTAACTCGGCGTTGGACGACACCGTGAACATGAACTACAAGCTGTTGAAATTTATGATCAGCCGCGAAACAGTGGTTCACTTCATTGGTTTTTTTATCCTCGTCCTATTCTTCCTGTGGATTTATACCAACCGTCGCAAAATTTTAAATACCCGTACCACTCCAGATAAAATACTGGCACAAACCAATTACGTGGCTCAATACCCCATATTGTCGGCCATTATTGTCTGCATGGTTATTCAGCCTTATTTTTATGATCATCCGCCGGCTGTATTTTTAGAGGGCTTGTTCCTTATCGCTTCTACCTGTGTGTTGATATTGGTCAAAAGAACCTATCATCCGGTTCTGTATAAATTTCTGCGCACTATTTTCTTCATTTCGCTTATTTACGCTGTAAGTAACCTGTTTGTAGAAATTTCTAACGTCGATCGGGTAATTGTACTATTGGTATCAGGCGCCGCTGCGGTTATCGGTTATCGTTTTTTACGGGCCAACAAAGATGCAGAAGGCTATCCACCTTACTGGCGACTGGTTTTAAAGATATTTATCGGGCTGCAGGCTGTTTCTTTTGTGTTTAATATAAGCGGCCGCTTTACGCTGGCTAAGATAATGGCCGTTACCGGCAACCTTAATTTGTGGTTGGGTTTTACGTTTTATCTCTTCGTTCAGATATTAATGGAAAGCTTGTTTTTACAACTGGAGGCCAATAAAAGTGACACGGGCATCAGCTCGTTCCTTGATTTTAAATTGCTGCAAAGTAAGTTCAGAAGCGTACTTAACAAAATTGCAGCCATTATGTGGGCGGTAATGCTGGCGCAAAACCTGGGTATAGAAGACAACATTTGGGATTGGGTGACAGATTTTATGCAAAAATCTCATAGCCTGGGCGGCACGCAATTTACCTTCGGGGGCATTATTGTTTTTGTGGTGGTAATCTGGCTATCATCAATTACAGCAAAGGTTATTAATTACTTTTATGATTTTGCCGGTCAGCATAAAGGCACCCAGCCGCAAAAGCGTAAAAGCAGAACCTCGATGCTGCTTATCCGCATCAGTATATTCGCCGTCGGTTTCTTTATAGCCGTGGCGGCCTCCGGTGTGCCGATGGACAAGATCACCATTATTATTAGCGCCTTTGGTGTGGGTATTGGTTTTGGCTTGCAAAACATAGTAAACAACCTGGTATCGGGTTTAATACTGGCGTTTGAAAAACCTGTTGAAATTGGCGACGTTATCGAGGTATCGGGCAAATCGGGTACAATTAAAGAGATTGGCATACGATCCAGCAGGCTATTAACCGGCGATGGTGCTGAGGTTATAATTCCCAATGGTGATCTGATATCGCAGCACGTAATCAACTGGACGTTGAGCAACAGTAATCGGCGGGTTGAACTGATCATTGGCGTGGCTTACGGCTCTGACGTGGAAAAGGTAAAAGAAATATTGAGAGATTTGCTCGCCAATCGCGATGATATAATGACCGACCCCACCCCGGTGGTATTACTTCATAATTTAAACGCGAGTTCTGTTGATTTCAGAATGCTGTTTTGGGCATCCGACATAGCCATATGGCAAGAACTAAAAAGCCGCATTTTGGCAGAAGTATATAGCACATTTGCCGCCGAGGGCATTTCCTTACCTTTCCCACAACAGGATGTACACCTTTATTGGGACAAGGATTCGGAATTACCCCTACCTCACCACAAAATAGAACCACAAACTCCTCCAAGTGATGAGCCTGCGCTTGCTGCCAACAAAGCAGAAGCTAAGGAAAGTAACTTAAGAGAAAGCGAGGATAGAACGACTAGCGATAAAACTGCTGAGGATCCAGATCAGTAAAGTGTTTCTTTTTATTGAGAAAGAACTCCCTTACTATACTCAGCTTAAACATACCAGTTAAATTAGCCTGCCCTTTAATGGCGGGCTTGGTTTTGGTACGCTTATCTGATGGAGAAAATAGCTTACGAACAAAATTTTGGTGCGCACGACTAATAGCCCAGGCGTCCTTGCGTTTGCCCTCATTCATAAAACGGAAGATAGCCAGCAGATCCATCCCGAAACGAATACTAATTATCGGCAACGATTTGTATACCGGCATATTCTTCTTCAACAGCAGCAAATTATTGCGGAAATTGAGGTACGTTTTAAACGGGTTCTCTTTATCCAGTGTGCCGCCGCCAACGTGGTAAACTTCAGATTCGGCGCAATACATAACCTTATAGCCCATATTTTTTAAACGCCAGCAAAGATCTATCTCTTCCATGTGGGCAAAAAACTGCTCGTCGAAACCGCCCGACATATCCCAATACTTTTTACGTATAAATAAGGCCGCGCCTGATGCCCAGAAGATCTCGCCCGACTGATTGTACTGGCCCTTATCCTCTTCCACATCGTAAAATATTCGGCCACGGCAAAAAGGGTAACCAAAATGGTCTATAAAACCTCCGGCAGCGCCGGCATGCTCAAAGTGGGTCTTCTCTGCGTATGATTTGATCTTTGGCGCTGCAGCTGCAATTTTCTCATCGGTTTCCATCAACTCAATTACCGGTTCAATCCATCCCGGGCCAACTTCAATATCAGAGTTTAGCAGGATATAGTAATCAGCTTCAACTTGTTGTAAAACGCGATTATATCCCCCTGTGAAGCCATAGTTCGCATCGTTTTCAATAATAGTAACGGTTGGGAACTGTGCTTTCAAAAAAGCAACCGAGCCGTCTGACGATGCATTATCGCCCACCACAATTTCGAGATTGGTGTATGTCGATTGCATTACGCCTGGTAAAAACAAGCTCAAATATTTTAGCCCGTTCCAGTTTAATATTACTACAGCTACTTTAGGTTTAATCTCCATTAATTCAGTTTCCTTCGGGCTTAAATTTCCATCTCCTGTGCGACCATAACCAGTAAGCCGGTTCTTCTTTGATCACTTTTTCAAGATACTGTACGTGCGCCTGGGTTATTTCGTATTGTTTAGTCTGTTTCGGTTCTTCAACCAAGGGCACAAATGTACACTCATAATATCCTCTTTTTACACGTCTGATATCGGCAAATACCACAACCGAATTAAAAAGAGTTGCTATTTTCTCAATACCTAAAAATACAGCCGTGGGCTGATTTAAAAACGGTGTAAAGTAATGTGCTTCTTCCCGCACTGGTGTCTGATCTGATGCAAATACACTAAGTGATAGTTCGCTTTTAAGCTCCGCCATTTTACGTAGGGTGCTTTTCATGGGTATCAACGTTGCACCGAATTTCTCGCGCATACGCTTAAACAGCTGGTCGGATGTTTTATTATTCAGTGGCTTATAAATAATTACCCGACGATGGTGCGTCATGGTGCCGGTGCGCAAAGCCCCCCACTCCCAGTTACCATAATGGCCAACAACAGCAATAATGCTGCGGTTCTGCGCAAAATAACCGTTAATCACCTCGAGGTTGGTTAAGTACATGCGCTTTTCCATTTCAGTTTTAGAAATGGTAATAGATTTTATCGTTTCAACAAACAGGTCGGCCAGGTAATGGTAGTATTTCTTTTCTATGGCATGTAGTTCCTCAGCATTTTTTTCGGGGAAGGAGTTTTTAAGATTTTGTTGCACCACGCCTCTGCGATAGCCTGTTACGTAATACATAATCACGTACAAAAAGTCGGCGATGAGATACAGCAACCAAAATGGCAGTAATGATATGAGGTACAAAAAGAAGACCGCTAAACTTGTAAGCCCTTTTTTTATCATTAATTTCGAAAAAAATTTAAGCTACAAACATAAAAGATATGATTGAAAAAGGTGCGTTGCTGCCCATGTTTTATCTGCCGCCGGTTGAATATTTTACACAATTAAACAAATATAAACCCGATGTATGGATAGAGCGCGATGAGCATTTTCCAAAGCAAACATACCGTAACCGGGCCAACATTTACTCGCCCGATGGCCAGCTGGCGCTTGTAGTGCCGGTGGTAAAAGGTTCTAAAGTGCATACCCCCACAAAGGATGTGAAAATAAGTTACGATTTTAACTGGCAGCGAATGCATTGGATGAGCTTGCAGGCTTGCTACCGCCGTTCTGCCTATTTTGAATACTATGAGGCTGATTTTGCTCCCTTCTACGAGCAGAAAACAACGCATTTGTTCGACTATAATCAACAGCTTTTAGAGTTATTACTGCGTTTACTAAAGATAAAAACCACACTTAATTACACCAATGAGTACCAAGCACGATACCCCGAAAGTGTGGTTGACCTGCGCCATGCCATGAGTGCTAAAAAAGATGTTACAATTGAACAAAAGCCGTACTTTCAGGTTTTTGAAGAGCGTAATGGTTTTTTAAAGAACCTGAGTATTGTAGACCTGTTGTTTAACCAGGGCCCGCAAGCAGTAAATTACTTATAGATGAGCAAAAGATCGCGTTTTAAGCATAAGCGTATGGGCCAGGTGGGCGATGCCCCGGGCATGATACGAATCCCCGACGATGCCCTGAAACCCAAAATCAGCGTATTTTCTTACAATGCCGATGAGGTGGTAACATCTTCAGGCAATGATATTGGCGTGATTATAGACCAATTTAATAAGTGTAAGTGCCATACCCACTGGATAAAAGTTAACGGCCTTGGCGATGCGGTGCTGATTGAAAAAATGGGCGAACTGCTCAAAATTAATGTACTGGTGCTTGAGGATATCACCAATACGCATCAGCGGCCAAAATTTGACGAATACGAAGACTATTTTTTTGCCACCAGCCGGATGATAGAGATCTCGCAGTCTGGCGATGAGATGCTGAATACGCAGTTTTCGGCCATTGTTAAAGACGATCTAATAATCAGCTTCCAGGAAAATTACGAAGATTGCTTTGAGGCGGTAATAAACAGGCTTAAACTGGCAAAGGGTGTAATACGTACGGCCGGGCCTGCATATATGTGCTACGCACTGATGGACACGATTATTGATACCTATTTTGTGGTACTGGCAGACATCGGCGAATCATTAGACACCCTGGAAGATCGCTTGTATGACAAAGCGGATAAAAGCATTATGTATGATAGTCAGCACATGAAGCGTGAATTGATTATGATGCGTAAGGTTAGCTGGCCGGAGCGGGATAAGATAAACGATATGATCCGCAGCGATAGCCCCTTGTTAACACACGAGGTGAAAACTTACCTGCGCGATGCATACGACCATTGTATACATATTATGGACGTTATTGACAGCTATAAGGAGATTACCACAAGCATTACAGATCTGTATCTTTCGATGGTAAGTAACCGGATGAATGAGATTATGAAGGTGCTAACCATTATCTCGGTAATATTTATTCCCCTAACATTTATCGCGGGCATCTACGGAATGAACTTTGCCCGGCAGGATGATAAAGGACATATTATACCCGATAATATGCCAGAGCTTTACATGCACCATGCCTACCCAGTTACCATTGTAAGCATGTTGCTTATAGCAGGTACGCTAATATTTATTTTCTGGCGCAAAGGGTGGTTTAGCAGGTTATAAAAAACGAATTAAATCGCAGAGTTTTGCCACCAAAAATACTTATAAGTCATAAAAAGTGGAACTCTGTTTATTTTTAATCGATAAGAATATACTTTTTAACTAATTAATTATCAGTATAATATCGCATTTACTTAAAGTGAAAATGACTTTTAGGTAGGAACACAGTGGTGCGTGTGGAACTTTGCACCACTGCACCACTTTTTACATAAAAAAAGCCACCCGTTAAGGCAGCTCTTCTTGTTAAGGTTTTATAGAAAATTTAATCCTTTTTCTTTTCAGGGATATCGTCGTCTAAATTCAGTGTGAACGACGATTCGGCGGCGTCATAAGCTCGCTGTAAAGCCTGTACGTCGGCCTGCTCATCAACGGGTTCTACATCGTTTCCGTTGCCCGACAGGTCGCTTTCCAGTGTTTGGGCGTTTTCTTGTTCGTTACTCGAGTTTCTTGGGTTATCGTTGTCCTCATTATTTAAGGCAATTTCGTTTTCTGGGATGCTCATAGTCGTATTTTTTTAGATGTTGTTTGTGTACAACTAAGTTAAACAATCATTGTTTCAATAACCACATTATTTCTGAAACTCAGGTTTTAAATATGCATGCATGGCTTCGCGCATTTTCAAAACCTTAGGCAATGATACCGACTCGATATACTGGCTATCGCCATGCTTTCTAAAATATCCCTGGTGATAGATTTCGGCAGGGTAAAATACCTTAAAAGGTACTACCTGAGTTACAATTTTATTGCTGTAGTGATGGCCGTCGTTTACTTGTTTAATTACGTCCTCCAAAGTACTTTTTTCTTCAGGGGTTCGGTAGAAGGCGATGGAACGGTAGTCGGTGCCTTCATCCGGCCCCTGGCGGTTTAACGTGGTGGGGTCATGGGCATAAAAAAAAGCATGTGCCAGGGTCGTATAGCTAATTTCCTGCGGATCATAATAAACCTGTACTACCTCGGCATGGCCGGTTGTACGGGTGCAAACGTCTTCATATGTCGGGTTTTTAGTGCTGCCCCCGGCATAACCGGCAATAACCTTGTCTACACCTTTCAATTCCAAAAAAGCTTCACTGGATGCCCAAAAGCAACCTCCGCCAAAAGTGGCTACAGCCTGCCCGGCAGCCGGAGGCGGTACTTTTGCAAATTGATTTTCGCTTGCCGAAGTTTGCGCGTTAGCACAACTGTATAGCATCACAATGGCGGCTATATAGAACACAAAATTTTTCATGTCGATCAATTGGTTTTATAATATAAACGTAGTTAAAACTACGCTGGTTTAGCCGTTTTGTAAGCACAATGCCATTAAGCAAAACGTTTAGCGTGGTTGTGGTGGTAACCTTTTTTTTAACTCATACAATATACTCATCATTCCGTTGATCTTGATCTCGTGTATTGTCGAAAGCATCATGCCCAGTTTTCCCGGCGGCATGCCATTGCGGTACATCCACTCCAGGTACGATACCGGCAGATCGGCTATAATGGTGCCTTTATATTTACCGAAAGGCATGCGGGTTTGTAATACGCCAAGTAATATCGAGTAGTCGGGTGTTGCTGGTTCCACCCGGTAAATATACTGCTATGATACCGATTTGTGTATTTGCCGGGCAATTATAAATCCGGCTACGAGTCCTGTAATTATAGTTGCTGCCACGAATTTTCGGTTAGTTTTAAAAGGTGGCACATATAAAACTCCTGTTTCGTCTGAAATTACCGGTTGTTCGCTGTACCGGCCATTTTTTGGGACGGCCACATCGTCGAAATTTTCAACCAGTTCATTTAGGGCGGCTTGCAATTCGCGACCACGCATTACCGGACCATGTCCGGTGCCTGCAATTCGCGGTTCCAGTGCCGCTAACCGGGTGACAGACTCTTTAGCAGATTCCCAATCTGTGGTGGCATACATAGGCGGGCCGGATAGTTTCTTAATATTACCCAAAGCATATACGGGCGACTCAGCCTTAGTTGTTACAAATGCATCACCCACAATTAAAGTAGTATTCAGCGGGAAAAATAAAGAGATATGTCCTGGCGAATGTCCCGGTGTATATATAATCTTCCATTCAGGTAATTCGGGCACGCCTGTCGCCATATCAATAACCCTAACGCGGTTGCCCAATTTTAAGGGCTTCCTGCTGAACAATACTGAAAAAAAACTAATAGCCCCGCCTCCTACTGTTGGATCTGGTGGTGGATATGATGATTTGCCGGTGAGGTAAGGTAACTCATATTCGTGAGCGTAAACGGGTACATCCCAGTGCTTCAATAAAGTTTTAAGTGAACCAACGTGATCTGTATGTCCATGCGTGAGAATAATTGCCGTTGGGCGCGTTCCTACTCCGAAAAGCGCTTCGGCCATGGCTATAATTTTATGAGCTGAACCTTTAGGGCCGGTATCGATAAGCACCCACCCTTTTTTAACGCCACGGCGGTTGGCTATCATGTATATATTGACGAAGGTTAGTTTCATTCCCCAGACACCCTGGGCTACCTGAAAATAATTGGCATTGGTTTTCTTAATCATCTCAGAAAATAAGTTTACTGATATTTTCAACAATACGATAGTTGTATAGTTTTAATGTAAGACTTGAAAATACTCCAGTTAAAATATTAAACACAATGCCTTAATTTGCTGTTACACTACCAACAAAAATATTATGGAACAAGAATTTGATGTTGTACTTACCGGTTCTGACGGACCTGTTGAAGGCATTGCAAAAAGACTAGCTCACAGCGCTTACGACGAAGCATACGAGTTTATTTCTGTGGACGAAACTATTCACCTGCTGATAGCTAAAGAGCACGGCCAATGGATCCGCGTGGCGGGTACCGATCCTTATTTCAGCGGCTGGGCCGATGAGCTTGCCGAACAGGTAAAATAAACTATCACACTATTTATGGAGAAACGTGAGTTAGGCAAGTCGGGCATCAAAGTGGTGCCGTTTTGCTTTGGAGGAAATGTATTCGGCTGGACCATAGAGGAGCCAACTTCTTTTCAACTTTTAGATGCCTTTACCGATGCTGGCCTCGATTTTATTGATACTGCCGATGTATATTCTTATTGGGCGCATAATGGTGTAGGCGGGCAATCTGAAACCATTATTGGTAACTGGCTTAAAAAGAGTGGTAAGCGTAGTGATGTTATCATCGCTACTAAGGTCGGCAAGCCCATGGGAGATAATAAGAAAGGCTTATCTGCCAAATATATTAGCCAGGCTGTTGAAGATTCGTTGAAACGCTTGCAAACCGACTACATCGACCTATACCAATCGCATGATGACGATCAGAATACTCCTCTTGAAGAAACGCTTGAAGCTTATGATAAATTGATTAAAGCCGGGAAGGTACGCGCTATCGGCGCGTCTAACTATAGTGCTGGGCGTTTAAAGCAAGCTCTAAAGGTAAGTAAGGATAACGGGTTTGCTGCTTATCAAACCCTGCAACCTGAATATAATTTATATGATCGCCAAGGTTACGAAAAAGAGTTAGAGCCAGTTTGTTTGGAGAATAGCCTTGGGGTAATTACCTATTATTCGTTAGCAAGCGGATTTTTAACCGGCAAGTATCGCTCGAATGAGGATTTTAACAAGAGTAAACGCGGGGGCGGTATGCAGAAATACCTGAACGATCGTGGTGTTAAAATTTTGAATGCGCTGGATCGCGTTGCAAAAGAGTACGAGGCTACACCTGCCGCTGTATCATTATCATGGCTGATAGCCCGCCCAAGTGTTACGGCGCCTATTGCTAGTGCAACCAGTGTTGAACAATTGAGTCAACTGGCTAAGGCTGTAGAACTGGATCTTGATAAAGAAGCGATAGACTTGTTGGATGAGGCCAGCGCATATTAAATCGCGAACGATATTAAAAATAAAAGGCCACCTTATAACATCGGTGGCCTTTCGCGTTTATATGATAGTTGGGGAGTTGCTTAGAATCTGCTCGGACGGGTAACTCCAATTTTAGTTGCAGCAAAACGTTCATCGTTTCTGTTACCACCTCTATCCTGCCCTCCGTTTTGATTTGGCTGACCTTGTGGTTGGCCACCATAGTTGCCACGGCCCTGGCCTTGTTGACCACCATTTTGATTGTTGTTAGCTGGTTGTCCGTAGTTACCGCGGCCTTGCTGACCATTGTTTTGGTACTGACCGCCGTTATTGTTTTGTGGTTGACCATAGTTGCCACGATTAGGGGCATTATATTGTCCGCCACGGTTGTTGCCGTTCCAGCCTCTGTTATCGTTACGGTTGTTATCGAAACCTCCTCGGTTATCGAATCCACCACGATCGCGGTCGAAACCTCCCCTGTTAGCATATTGATTATTATCAAAGCCACCTCTTGGCTGATCGAAGCCGCCAAAACGGTTGCGGTATTCATCGTGGTGCATGTAAGGGCGTGGTGCGCGCACTTCGTAGTGACGGGCAGTCCTCCAGTCGAAATCATGGTAGCGACCAGGTAAATATGCCGCAGATACCCAACGTGCGCCGTCGTTGTAATAGTAGCAATGTTGCGGTACGCTATAGTAAGCTTCTACATCCGGCAGGTAATAATAATCATCCGCGTTATCGTAGTAATCGGTTTGCACAACTCTAACGGGCGCTGGCGCAACAACGCGGGTTGCAACCGGACCAAAGTTTAAACTAACGTGTAATCCTATTTGTGCATTGGCAGTTTTAACAGTTAATAAACCCGCACCTGCTGCTAATAATATTGCTAACTTTTTCATGTTAAGTAGTTTTAAAGTGTTATTGAGATTGCTTGGAGTTGTATTGTTTCTTTCTCTCCCGAGCCTCTCATCTTGTTTCGATTTGCATATAGGACTACTGCAATACCAGCAAGGTTTAATACCAATTATCACAAATATTACAAGTGCTATTTTAAATGAAATTTAATTTCATTTATCTTGAACAAAAAAAAATTTAATTTTAAAAAACTATCTAATTTATTTACTTATTAAAATTTTATTATTGAAAATATTTCATAACGTTCATGAGATTGTTACTAATCTTTATCAATCATATTTCTATAATTAAGGGATATTGACGTATTTTGAGTACAAACATCAACTTTATGAAAAATAAGTTTTTAATAACCTCCTTATTATCTACAGTCGCTGTCGCAGCTTTGCTGTCTTTTACCTGTGTAGATAAAATGCAAGTAGAGACTAATCACGCGGACAACGCCGGACTTAAATTACCCGCTGGATTTAAGGCAAATGTGATTGCTGAGAATTTAGGCACAGCCCGGCACATTACTGTGACTCCCGAAGGAGATATCTATGTTAAGATCAACTACAACGCACGCCGTAACAAAGATGCTAAAGGTATAGTTGTACTGCATGACAATGGCAACGGCCCTGCAACTGTTAAAACCAGTTTCGGAACATTTCCAGGCACTGGTATTTATGTTAAAAATGGGTACTTGTATGCATCGTCGGATGTTGACGTATTCCGTTATAAATTGAACGACAAGAATGAAGTTATCGACCCTAATAAACCTGAGCGTATTGTAACAGGCCTGATAAGCCGTCACGAACATGAGGCAAAGGCTATTTTGTTGGACAATGCTGGTAACCTTTATGTAAACATTGGCGCTTACTCTAACTCCTGCCAGGAGAAAGACCGTCAGAAAGGCTCAATGGGACAAAAAGGTTGCCCTATATTAGATTCGGCCGGTGGTATCTGGCAGTTTAAAGCTGATAAGCCGGATCAACACTATGGCGATGGTGTGCGTTATGCCACTGGCCTGCGTAATGTTGTTGGTATGGACTGGAATACAGAGCTGAACCAACTGTTTGTAATGCAACATGGCCGCGACCAGCTGCATGATATTTTCCCTGATATGTTTACTGTACAGCAGTCAGCTTTATTACCGGCTGAGTGTATGTACGCTATTAAAAAAGGCGATAACGCAGGTTGGCCTTATATGTACTATGATCAGCAACAACATAAAAAAATCTTAGCACCCGAATATGGTGGCGATGGTAAAAAAGCTGGCGGTGAAAATGCCATCGATCCGGCAGCGGCATACCCTGGTCACTTGGCACCGAATGGTTTGTTGTTTTATACCGGTAACCAGTTTCCTGCTAAGTATAAAAATGGTGCATTTATTGCCTTCCATGGTTCATGGAACCGTGCACCAGAACCACAGGCTGGCTATTTTGTGGTGTTTCAACCATTTAAAGACGGGAAGCCTTTTGGCGATTGGGAAGTATTTGCCGATGGCTTTGCCGGTACTCCGGAAAACGTTGCATCTGGCCGTGCTGACCACCGCCCTTGCGGATTAGCCCAGGCACCGGATGGTTCTATCTACGTAACTGACGATTCAAAAGGATGCATCTACAAAATATCTTATCAAAAATAATGACCATTTTAAGAGTATTTGCGCTAACTGCTTTTTGTATTGCAGCAATAAGCAGTTATGCGCAGCATAAAACAACCAAAACTGCAGTAAAGCCAAAGGCTACGCTTTCAGCCTCGATAGCGGCTGGCCAAAAAGTATATTCACAGTATTGTATATCCTGCCATCAGGCTGATGGCGGTGGCGTACAACACATGAACCCGCCGTTGATTAAGACAACTTATGTTTTAGGCGATAAAGGCAGGATTATCAAAATTGTATTGAACGGCTTTAGCGAAGATGTGGACATTAACGGCGAAAGCTACTCTAATACAATGCCATCCTTCGATAACCTGAAAGACCAGGAGATTGCTGATGTACTGACTTACGTGCGTAACAGTTTTACCAACAAGGCAAGCGCTGTTAAGGTTAGCGAAGTTACCGCACTGAGAAAGAAGAAATAGGCATTTTGTTTTCTGAGGTCAGATGTCCGATTTTAGATTCTATTAAAACAAGAAAGGCTTTCCAAATGGAAAGCCTTTCTTGTTTGCTACAATGCTGATTCTATTAATCAACAACCGTATAATTATAACCCTGAGATTTTCTGGCCTTTTGGCTTACGCGTTTAAGGCTTTCTTCAATCTCTTCCTTAAGCGCTTTATCTGTAACTTCTAAAAATGCATTACGATAGTGTGCGGTAGCAGTTGTCCAGTCCCTATGTCGCTCAGCAATCAGCCCTGATAACAGGTAAATTGAAGCTAAATTAACCCCAGGTACGGTAACAGCTTTGGCCTTAACCGCCTCAAAGTTTTTCTCCATCTGTAAAAACTGCAACAAGTGCATGTAATGGAAATATAAATCAGGGAAGTTTGGTTCCAGTTCGTTTGCTGTTTTAAAGTGAAAACCGGCGGTTTGATAATCGTTCAAATCGTAATAGTGAATTTTACCCAATTGAAAGTGCGCGCGCGCATGTAACGGATCATTGCTAATGATCTCGTTTAGTAATTGCAAACTTTTAGGGGTTTCTCCGTATTTCAGTTCTTCAACAGCCAGAAGATATTTTTCTTCTAAGGTGTAATAAGTGTCCATTGTAATATAAAATCATTTAGAACGGTCTGCCATGATCAGATCGATCTTTAATTAAATTAAAATAAATTGATAAGTGAAAAGTATCCCTGCGTGGGATTAATGATGCTATGTAAATAGCTACACATTACCGGGCATACCGCAAATGGGATGCTGATTGATAATGATAAATTGGAGTTTTCTGTACAACATATTATTAAAGCTTATGCAAGATAGGCAATTAAACCCTAGCTTCAAAGCATGTTGCTAAAAGATGATACTATGCATACAAAGCAAAATGCCTGTATGCATAGCAGTTAGAGGTGATTGAGAGAATATTTTAAGCTGATAAACGGGCAGATTGTTGTTCGCTTATTGGGAGATTAACGTTTATGCCCTCGATTACATAATTGAGCTTTAGCTCACGCTCTGACACAATTACGCAAAAGTCTTCAAACCTTACGCCCTCTTCAAAAGGATAAAGGGTATAACCCCGTTTATTTGCATCGTAAGCGCCAAGTTCAAATATCTCGTCGTAGTTTTTGCCTTTTATTTTTGCGCCCTCTACCAATTGGTACGCGTCGCTTATTTCTTTAAAATTAATGTTTTTCATAGTAATTGCTGTATTACAATTACTTTGCCACTAATTAAATTTTTTAACTAAACCATTCAAATAAATGGTTTTGCTGCATAGCTTCCTTTTGTGCAGTGCTTAAATCACGGATTATCTGCCCCTCTCCCATTTGTATCAGTCGGTTGCCATAGGTGTAGGCATCTTTTAAATTATGCGTAATTAAGATTGCAGTGAGGTTAAATTCTTTGATGAGCTTATCAGCAGTTTGCATCACAATGTTAGCCGACCGTGGGTCGAGCGCAGCGGTTGGCTCATCAAGTAAAAGTATTTTACAACTGTCCATAACGCTCATTAGCAAGGTTAAAGCCTGTCTTTGGCCCCCGGATAAAGTACCCATTTGCTGGTTAACTTTGTCTTCCAATCCTAATTCAAGGGTGGCAATTTTGTCTTTTACCTGTTTTATAAACTGGTCGCTGATGCCAATTTTAAGCCCTTTAGGTTGCGTCCTGATTGCTGCTAAACGGAAGTTATCGATAATGCTTAAGCCCGAAGCGGTACCGCTTAAGGGGTTCTGAAAAACGCGCGCCAGCCATTTGCTTCGCTGGTGGTCGGGTAGTTTAGTAATATCTTCGTTATCTAAGATAATGCTGCCCGCCGTTGGCATTACACTGCCCGCAATAGTGTTCAACAATGTAGACTTACCCGAACCGTTAGATCCTACGATAACCACAAATTCATTAATGTCGACCTTAAGATTAATTCCGTTCAGCGCTTTTACCTCGCTAACTTGTCCTTTGTTATAGATTTTATATACATCCCTTATCTCAATCATTTTGCCTCCGGAATGATAAACGTGGTAAACTAACTATTAACAATACAAACACAGCGGTAATTAACTTCAACAGATTAGCATCTACGCCAATGCTAAGCGTTATGGCTAATACCATTTGAAATACAATTGCACCACCTACAACCAATGCTAAACTCCAGATTATAGAGGTGATTTTAAGCCAGTTGATCAGTGTCTCCGCAATGATTACGGAGCCCAAGCCTGTTATTACAATGCCTATGCCCATATTAATATCTGCAAAGCCCTGAAACTGGGTCATCATAAAGCCGCTTAGAGCAGTTAGTGCATTCGCCAAAGCCAGACCGGTAATTTTCATCCGATCGGTGTTTACACCCATTGCACGAATCATTTGCTCGCTGTCACCAGTGGCACGCATGGCAATACCGAAATCCGTTTTAAGTAAATAGCCGATAATGGTTACCAACAATATCACAATTACAACCAGTATGATAAGGCTATTTTGGTTCGAATCGCCGGTGATATTAATAAGATTGAATATAGATGGCGTGTTTAACAGCGGCACGTTAGAGCGGCCCAGTATTGTAAGGTTGATGGAGTATAGAGCCGTCATTACTAATATCCCCGCTAATAGCGCATTGATCTTAAGCTTGGTATGAATTAATCCCGTCAAAGCACCTGCAATGCCACCGACTATAAATACCGCAAGCGTAGTAATCCACAGTGATTGCTGATGAGTAAGCATTGCAGCTGTAACCACGCCGCCTAAGGTATAGCTCCCGTCGGTAGTTATATCTGGGATATTAAAGATCTTCATGGATAAGTATACCCCGAGTGCAATGGCCGAAAGGCATAAACCCTGCAATAAAGCGGTGAGGTAGAAATCCATTTACTTAACAGCCTGAAAATTTGACGGGATAGTTAAATGATATTTTTGGGCAACCACCGGGTTGTAAACACGTTTGCGGATCTTCACCATCTCAGGTTTCAAGCCCTCGGTCGAATGCGTTTTTAAATATTGTGCAGCTTGTAAACCGGCCTGATATCCCCATTGATAAATATCAGCACCGAAAGCGGCCACCGCTCCACGTTGCACTAAACCTGCTTCGCTAGTGAAAATAGGCACATTTTTTTCGTTGCAGCTTTTCAATATGGTTTCAAACGAAGCAAATACCGTATTATCCGGGTTTGCAAAAAAGGCATCTATATTTTTGCTTAATAATGATTGCGTAACCAATTGCGCATCAGCAGATGAATTAAGCGGTAAAGCAACAATGGTAATGTTCATGCCGTCGGCCAATGATTTAATTCGGGCTAACGCATCTGCCGATTGTGGTTCTGATTGATTATAGATCATTCCGACTACCAGTTTCCCGGATTTGGGCTTTAAAATTTTAGGAATTAGGGCAAATGAAGTATCTATATATTGAAGGTCTTCTACCGCACCAAATAAATTAGCAGGGGCTTTGCCATCGGCACCGATTAAGTGAGCACGTTCGAGCGTTGGCGAAACCATCATAAACACCGGGATCGTCTTTGTTTTTTGTGAAGCAGTTACAGAAGATAACGTAGTACAAGTAGCCAATAGATCGACCTTATTGCTTACAAATTGATTGACAATCTGCGTTAAAGTCGGGATACTTCCCTGCGCATTTCTGTATTCTATCACAACTGTTTTTTTGTCCTCGCTAAAGCCGTTTTGTTTTAGCGCGTCGGTAAAGCCAACACGAGCCTGAGATATAGTAGCATCTTCAAAAGCATCAACAAAACCTACTACCGGAACGCCCTTTGGATGGTTTTGCTGACACGATACAAGGCCGAAAATTAATAACAATGCGGCTAACCTAACCATGTTTTTCATGCGTCTAAAATAAACAATTAAGAAACATTAGGTTCATAAATGTATACGTCTTCCTTCATTTTTACGTTAATTTGGCATACATGATACCAATAATATCTAAGCTTCCCCAAACACCGACCACCATATTTACCGTGATGTCGGCCCTGGCCAACGAGGTCGGCGCTATTAATTTATCGCAGGGTTTTCCCGACTATGAATGCTCGCCAATACTCACCGAACTGGTGCATAAAGCCATGAAAGATGGATTTAATCAGTATGCACCTATGCCGGGGTTATTAACACTGCGTGAGCAGATCAGCCATAAAACTGAAAAGCTTTATGGAGCCGTTTATGACCCCAATACAGAAGTTACTATTACCGCGGGCGGAACGCAGGCTATCTTCACAGCCATAAGCGCCATCATTCATCCAAACGATGAGGTTATCATATTTGAACCAGCCTACGATTGTTACTCACCTACTATTAAGTTAAACGGTGGTATCGTAAAATCGTTAGAGTTGCATCCGCCAGATTATCGCATTCAATGGGATATGGTCAAAAAACTCGTTAGCAATAAAACGCGGATGATCATTTTAAACTCGCCGCATAATCCTACGGCAACTATTCTTAACGAAGAAGATATTAAGCAATTAACAGATATTGTAAAAAACCGCGATATCATTATTCTTAGCGATGAGGTTTACGAGCATTTGGTTTTTGATGGTAATCAACACCTGAGCATGGCCCGTTACCCGGAGTTGCAGCAGCGTAGTTTTATTGTAGCATCCTTTGGAAAGCTGTTTCATACCACCGGGTGGAAGGTAGGTTATTGCCTCGCCCCCGCTTACTTAATGCAGGAGTTTAGAAAAATACATCAGTTTAATGTATTTAGTGTAAACACCCCAATGCAAGTAGCTGCTGCCGAATATTTAAAAGATGAGGACAGTTACTTAAGCTTGCCCGATTTCTTTCAGCAAAAGCGCGACTACTTTCGGGAGGGTTTAAAGCAAAGCAGATTTGATCTATTGCCTTGTGCCGGTTCATATTTTCAATCCGTTCGTTATCAAAATATAGCAGATGAGAAAGATAGTGAATTCGCTATTCGGGTAACTAAAGAAATAGGAGTTGCTGCCATTCCTGTTTCAGCCTTCTATTCGAGGGGAACCGACCACCAGGTGCTGCGCTTTTGCTTCGCAAAAAAACAGGAGACCTTAGATAAAGCCATCGAAAGATTAATAAAGCTTTAAGATTCAACCAATTTTTTACATAAATTATAAACATCTAGCCGAACTAAAACTTTATGGAGAACCTTAAAATAACCGTGTTTCAGGGACATCTTTTTTGGGAAAACGTTGAAAAAAACCTTCAAAATATAGGACTACGACTTGCCGGTATCCGCGAGAAGACCGACTTGATTATTCTACCCGAAATGTTCAATACGGGCTTTACCATGAATGCCGAAAAACTTGCTGAACCCATGTATGGTAAAACTATGCAATGGATGCAGGAAACAGCCCAAAAGTTTGGTGCCGTAATTACAGGTAGCCTTATTATAGCCGAAGGCGGCCACTATTATAACCGTTTAATATGGATGCGTCCCGATGGTACATATGCGCAATATGATAAACGTCATCTGTTTACGATGGCTAAAGAGCAGGAAACTTATACAGCCGGTCGCGAGAAACTAATTGTGGAACTAAATGGCTGGAAAATATGCCCCGTTATATGCTATGATTTGCGATTTCCGGTATGGTTACGTAATGTAGACACGGCCTATGATTTGATGATCATTGTGGCTAACTGGCCCGAAAAGCGATCGTTACACTGGCGTACGCTTATACCTGCACGCGCTATAGAAAACCTCGCATACGTTATTGGTGTTAACCGTGTAGGCTACGATGGTAATGAGGTATACCATTCGGGCGATTCGACGTGCATAGACCCAAGCGGCAATGTGCTATATTATAAACGAGACGAAGAAGATGTATATACCTTTACGGTGTCGGGAGATGAAGTAACTAGAGCCCGGCGCTATTTTCCGTTCCTAAAAGACGCCGACGCGTTTACTATGCCGGAATGATGTTTGATTGGCACTTCACTTTAACTTCATTCGCGTTCTTGAAAATTGCAATACGAACGAAGGATGAGGTTAAAGATGAAGGGCTATCAGGTACATTTAAAAAATAAAAACTTCTATTTTAAAGAGATACTTGGATTTCTCTTCCTTCTTTTTGCCGTCTATTTTATGCGGCACCAGTCGTACGAGCTTAAAAACATTGGCACAGTATTAAAGACCACGCAAACTAATTGGATACTAATTGGCCTCGGTGTCACACTATTCTACATAGCTACTCAAGCTTACATGTATATCTACAGTTTTCGTACTGTGGGTGCAAATATCGGGCTTTGGGATGGTACAAAGCTTTTCTTAAAACGCAACCTCATAAGCGTTTTCTTGCCCGGCGGCGGGGTTACTTCCCTGGCGTTCTTCACTAAGGAAATTGAGCAGCAGAAGATCAGCAAAACGCGTATCAATTTTGCCTCATACATTTATGGTTTTGTCGGCATTTTTACCGTATTTCTGGTAGCGATACCTGCTATGCTATGGCTGTTGCTAACGCACCAACAATTTGCCGGCGAATTATGGGCTTTCGTTGGCGTGAGTGTATTGCTTATCATATTAGCGTTGGCTACCTGGTCGCTTTTAAAACAAGGTATAGTTTTCAAGCTTGTTGCACGTTTCAGTCCTGAGATTGAGTTGGTTTGGAAAGAAATTATATCTGATAAATTTTCATACAAGGCTTTTATCCAAACAGTTCTAATTTCGCTGCTTATCGAATTTCAAGGGATATCACATTTACTTATTGCTATGGCTGCTATCGGTAAAGTACCATTGTTCGAAGCAGCTGCTGTTGGTTATATCATAGCCACCTTATTTCTAATCGTCTCCCCGTTTTTGCGCGGTATGGGCGCTATAGAGCTGTCGCTGATATTATTTTTAAAACACTACGGATTTACCACCAACGAGGCAGCCGCAATTACATTACTTTACCGCATGTTCGAGTTCTGGTTACCACTTGTAGCCGGGGTCTTTAGTTTCATATTTAACAAAGGCAATATCTTCCTGCGTATTTTCCCGGCTGTGTTGTTGTTTGGCCTTGGGCTAGTCAATATCATATCGGTACTTACACCTGCAATAAAATCGCGACTTCGATTAATTGTGGAATTTCTGCCGGTACAAACCATTTACATATCGAATTTCCTGGTGTTAATCATTGGCATACTGCTAATCGTTACATCTGCTTTTTTGATCAGGGGTTTGCGTAACGCATGGTATTTCGCACTGGCTTTGTGCGTGTTTTCATTAGTTGGCCATATAACCAAAGCCTTTGATTATGAGGAGGCGTTGATAGCTTTCTTTGTATTAATCGCCTTGTTGTTAACCCAAAAGCAATATTATATTCGCACCAACAGAAATTTGCAGAGTCTTAGCCTAGGTGCAGCTATATGGATATTTGCAGCAGTTACTATTTATGGCATTGTCGGTTTTTACTATCTCGATAAAAAGCATTTCGATGTAGACTTCACATTAGCCGCCTCTGTTCGCAATACTTTTGTCAACTTCATATTACTTAACTCCGATGGCCTGGTACCTCGTACCCGTTTTGCCAATTGGTTTTTATATTCCATTAACTTATTCGGAGTTACGGCTATTACGCTGGTCTTTTATGCTTTTATTAAACCTTACTTTCTGGAACGGGAAATTGACGCGACAGAACTGAACAAAGCACAGCAATTACTGGAAAAGTACGGCAATTCGCCGGTTGATTACTTTAAGACTTATGCCGATAAATTATTCTTCTTCTCTGAAGACCACGACGGTTTTTTAGCCTACCGGGTGGCAAATAATTTTGCCATTGTATTGGAAGAGCCGGTTTGTTTCAATAGTGTTGGTGTAAAGTCGTCCATCCTGCGCGAATTCGAAAAATTTTGTCAACAACAAGGCATTAAGGCCGCTTATTACCGTGTGGATGGGCTTAGTCTCGATTTGTTCGGTTACCTCGGCAAAAAATGGATGGTAATAGGCCAGGAAGCCATACTCGATTTAGATACTTTCTCCATGGAAGGAAAAGACCGCAAATCGATGCGTAACGCTGTAAACAGCATGCAAAAGAAGGGCTTTATCACCCAAATTTATGAGGCTCCGATAAAGGAGGGCCTGCTACAAAAACTAAAACTGGTAAGCGATGAGTGGCTGCAAAGCATGGAGCGCGAAGAGTTGGTTTTCTCTCAGGGTATGTTTGACTGGGAACAGTTGAAAAACCAAACCATCATCACCCTCGAAAACGAAGATGAAAAGGTACTCGCCTTTTTAAATATCATCCCCGACTATACCGCCGGCGAAGCAACTTACGACCTAATCAGGAAAACACCCGATGCACCGGGAGGCAATATGGACGTGCTTATTATCGAATTGATTAATTATTGCAAAAACAAAGGTTATCACTATTTGAATATGGGCCTCGCCCCTATGTCGGGTATCGAAAAAGCGCAGGACCTGCCGGAGCGTACCATTAAGTTTGCGTATGAAAAGATCCAGCAGTTTAGGCATTATCGTGGACTTCGTGATTTTAAAGAGAAGTTTGATCCGTTGTGGCGCAATAAATACCTCGTGTATGAAAATACTTACGACTTGTTGCAGTTGCCACTGGCGATTTCTAAAGTGATGAAACCGTAAAAAATTCGGATTTCGAATGTTCAATTTCGAATTTATAACATGAAGAAGATCATAAAAAGCTTAACGGTACCATTCGCTAAATTCATATTGATTATACTCTCATCTGCTTCATTCAACTACGCGCAAGCCAAATCTCAAGAAACCGATTCTATTCGTTATGGCGGTTTCGGCTATCTTCATTTATATAAACCAACGCAAGCTATAAATAACGTGATTATTTGCGTGTCCGGCGACGGCGGCTGGAATGAAGGTATCGAAAGTATTGCCTTAAAAATTAAATCGCCCAATACTTTATTAATCGGTGTTGATGTTCGTCGCGTACTAAAATATATGCGCGAGAGTAAATCCGCATGCTTATATCCCGCTGCTAACTTTGAGGAAATGAGCCAGTTTGTACAAAAGGAAATGGGATATAAAACTTACTTCACGCCCGTTTTGCTAGGTTATTCTTCTGGCGCAACATTAGTTTATGGTTTATTGGCGCAGGCCCCACAGAACACTTTTAGAGGGGCTATCGTATTTGGGTTTTGCCCCGATCTGGAAATTAATAAGCCGCTTTGCATTGGATCCGGAAAATTTGAGTGCATCAAAAGAAATGATAACAAAGGATATGATATTGGACCAACAAGTAATTTAAGTACGCCCTTTATATCCATGCAAGGTAATGTAGACCAGATATGCGACTATGCATTAACAGTTGCCTTTCTAAAAAAGGTATCTCATGCCCAGGTTATTTCTTTACCCAAAGTTGGCCATGGGTATACTGAAGATAAAAATTGGGTGCCGCAGTTTAAACAAGCTTACGCCCATTTGTTAACTACAACGCGGGACGTTCCTCCACCAAACGAAGCCAATATGAAGATTGATCTGCCTATTAAAGTAACCGAGGCCAGCGGGACAGCCACTTCTGACAAGATGGTTTTAATGATCTCTGGCGATGGCGGCTGGACTGGTTTCGACCAGCAAATTGCCTCCGAATTTGCATCGCACGGTGTGCCGGTCGTGGGGCTAAACTCGCTTAAATATTTCTGGATCAAGAAATCGCCTGAACAAACTGCACAGGATGTTCTCATGCTGATCGATAAATATTCTGTAACTTGGAAAAAAGAGAACATCGTACTGGTTGGTTATTCATTTGGGGCTGATGTAATGCCCTTTATTTACAATAGGTTACCGGAGAATATCAAAAACCGGATTCAGTACGTAGGCCTCCTTTCCCCTTCAAAAGACACAGATTTCGAAGTACATGTAAGTGATCTGCTAAATTTCGGCTCGTCGGATCGTGAATTAAAAGTACCAGCCGAAATAGAGAAAATGAATGCCCCTCATATTACCTGCTTCTTTGGCAAAGATGAGGAGGATGTGCCTGTAAATGAGCTACCAAAGCAAAGTTGCAGGGTAATAATTTTAGAGGGCGGACACCATTATGAAAATAGCTTTAATATCGTTTATAAGAGTATACTATTTCAATAAACGGTTCATTTAGTTATTACTTCATACAAAATTCATATCCGTTATTAAAATTTGTATCGATGAATAGGGAACAGAAACAATGCAAAACTTTAAGAAACTAACTTTAATTTTACCTGCTTTTACACTTATTACTTCACTAAACGCTAAGGCCCAGACAGATACGCTAAAGATAAATTTTCAGGATGCTGAAAAGCAATTTTTGCAAAACAACCTAAGCCTGGTTGCACAGAAGTATAACGTAGAATCTACAAAAGCACTCATTGATCAAGCCAAACTTTGGGACAACCCCACCCTTAGTACAGATCAAAACATTTGGGATGGTGGCACAAAAAAATTCTTTTATCATGCTAATGATAATGGTCAGGTGTTTTTACAATTAAGCCAGGTATTTACCACCGCAGGCAAACGCGGGAAGCAGGTACAGGTTGCTAAAGACAACGCTCAAATCCAGGAAGCTGAGTTTAACGATCTGATGCGTAACCTGCGTTACAATCTTCAGCTCGATTTTGGTCAGGTAGCTACGTTGGTGCAGCAAGGCCAGGTTTATCAGAAAGAGATTACAGCAGCAAATAACCTAGTTGACGCCACCCAGAAGACTTTCGATGCAGGAAACACCTCGATGAAGGATCTTATCCGTTTGAAAGCTCTTTTATTTGGGTTACAGAACGATATGGTAGAAAACTCGCGCCAAATCAATGAACTGCAAACCGAACTTAAAACATTGCTACGTGTTAAAGAAACCAGCTTTGTTTTACCGGTAGTAAATGATACACCAGTACAGGATGTTAATCTCGACGTGATGGCTTTAATTGAACAGGCCAAAACAAACCGTCCCGATTATTTATCTAACCAATACCAGTTAAAATCATCTACCCATAACCTGGCTTTGCAAAAAGCTATGGCTGCGCCAGATGTTACTATTGGTGGCTCGTTTGATAAAAATAGTAGTTATGCACGTAATTACTACGGTTTACAAATCGGTTTACCCCTGCCGGTTTTTAATCGCAATCAAGGCAATATCAAATCTGCTAAGTACGATGTAATGAGTCAGCAAGCCACATTACAGGATAACGAAGTTAGGTTACGCAATGACGTGGTACAGGCTATTAATCAGTACAAGTTAAACCAGCAACTGTTTAGCACACAGCAAACACAGTTTAATGAGCAGTACGATAAGCTTTTTAATGCCATGTCTACCAGCTTAAAGCAGCGTCAGATTGGTTTGGTGGAGTTTATCGATTTCTTCGATAGCTACAAAGACACCAAGCTTAAGATTTTGCAACAACAGTATAATCTGCAAAAATCTATTGCCGACCTCAACTTCGCCGTTGGTGTAACCGTGATTAAGCCTTAATTAATTTAAACTCGATAACAACAAACTATAAATGATGAAAACGAAAGCGTTAGTAACCGGCTTTGCCGCTTTAACGTTGCTGGCAGCATGCAAGCATAAAACCGAAGAGACTGTAGAAAGCAAACAGGTGTGTGTAAGCGACTCAATGGCTAAACAAATAACTATTGATACCGCTAAAACAGCCACCATGAAAGATGAATTAACACTTTCGGGCGAGGTTTCTTTTGATGATAACAACGTGGTTAAAGTGTTCCCTTTTTCGAGCGGACAGGTTATGGAAGTTAAAGTGTCGCTTGGCGATAGAGTAACGAAGGGCCAAACCCTTGCTGTAATACGCAGTGCGGATGTTGCCGGTAACTATACCGATTTAACCGCTACACAATCCGATCTGGCAATTGCTAAACGTCAGCTTTCGCAGGCGGAGTACCTTTATAAAAACGGTATCTCGAGTGAGCGCGACTATACCGAGGCTAAAGAAAACTATAATAAAGCAGTAGCTGCAAGTAGTAAAGTAAAAGATCAGATCGCTATTAATGGCGGTGGTAATACTAATGCGTCCGGCACGCTGGTGGTTAGAGCACCTCAAAGTGGCTATGTGGTAGAAAAGAATATCACTCAAGGCAGCTTTATCCGCCCGGATAACAGCGCCAGTTTGTTTACCATTTCAAATATGCAGGATGTTTGGATCTGGGCTAACGTTTTTGAATCTGACATTAGCAAAGTAAAAAAAGGTTATGCTGCTAAAGTAACTACAATAGCCTACCCTGGTAAAGTATTTACAGGTGTGGTTAACGAAGTAAGCTCGGTGCTTGATCCGGATAACAAGGTAATGAAGATAAAGGTTGTACTACCTAATCCTGATATGCTTTTAAAACCCGAAATGTTTACCAGCGTAACCATTACCAACAGCGATAACCAACAAGCTGTTGCTATCCCGGCTAAGGCAGTTGTGTTTGACAGCAGCAAAAATTATGTAGTGGTTTACAACAGCAAATGCGACCTCAAAGTGCGCGAAGTAAGCGTAATTAAAACTGTTGATGATGTTACGTATATCGGCTCGGGCTTAAAACCCGGCGATAAAGTGGTATCAAAAAACCAACTGATGTTATATGATGCGTTAACTGCCGAGTAACAGCTCGATAAGGCAGTTTATAAAGTTTAGTCGCTAATTATTACACTAATTTAAGCAATGAATAAATTCATTAAAGGCATCATACAATTCTCTCTGAAGAACCGCTACTTCATATTTTTTATGACGGCAGTAGTGGTTGCGTTAGGGGTATGGAGCTATAGCAATACACCTATTGAAACGTTTCCAGACGTTACCAATACACAGATCATCATCATAGCCCAATGGCCCGGTCGCAGTGCCGAGGAAGTGGAAAAGATGATCACTATTCCAATGGAGACAGTACTGAACTCAGTACAAAGCAAATCGAATTTGCGTACCACCTCTTCATTCGGGTTATCTTATATCCGTATTATTTTTGATGACGGGGTCGACGACGCCTTCGCACGTCAGCAAGTATTGAGCCGTTTAAGTAATGCCGATCTTCCGGACGGCGTTAAGCCGGAAGTTGAGCCACCTTACGGCCCAACCGGCGAGATCTACCGTTACACCCTAAAGAGTAAAACCAAATCATTGCATGAGCTTACTGCCATACAAGATTGGGTGCTCGATCGTCAATTTAAAGCTATACCCGGCGTAGCCGATGTTAACAGCTTTGGTGGTGAGGAAAAAACCTACGAAGTAAGTGTTAACCCTGCCCTGCTACGTAAATATGAGCTGACTTCGTTAGATGTCTTTAACGCTATTAACAGAAGTAACATTAACGTAGGCGGCGATGTAATTGAGAAAAACGATCAGGCTTATGTAGTACGAGGTATCGGTTTGATCAATAATATCGATGAGATCTCCAATATCATTATTAAAAACGTAAACAACGTACCGATACTAGCCAAAGATGTTGCCGAAATTAAAGAAAGCGGGCTACCGCGATTAGGCCAGGTAGGTCGCGATAAGCAAAACGATGTTATAGAAGGTATCGTGGTTATGCGTAAAGGTGAAAACCCTGCCGAAGTACTGGAACGTGTACGCGACAAGGTGAAAGACCTTAACGAGAACATACTACCTAAGGATGTAAAGATCGATACTTTTTACGATCGTACCACCCTGATGGAGTTCTGTACTGAAACTGTTATCCATAACCTTTGCGAAGGTATAGTACTGGTAACCGTTATCGTATTCCTCTTTATGGCCGACTGGCGCACTACTTTAACGGTAACGCTTGTTATCCCATTAGCACTGCTATTTGCCTTTATCTGTTTGCGCTTAAAAGGCATGAGTGCCAACTTGCTATCAATGGGCGCAGTCGATTTTGGTATCATAGTCGACGGGGCTGTGGTAATGGTTGAGGGTATCTTCGTTGCGCTAGATCACCGTGCGCATGAGGTTGGCATGGAGAAATTTAATAAGCTGGCTAAACTAAGCCTGTTTAAAAACGTGGGTACAGAAATGGGTAAAGCCATTTTCTTCTCCAAAGTAATTATCCTTACCTGTTTGGTGCCAATCTTCGCTTTCCAGAAAGTAGAAGGCAAAATGTTCTCGCCATTGGCTTACACCCTTGGTTTTGCATTAATTGGTGCATTAATTTTCACGCTAACGTTGGTACCTGCCCTATCGAGCATATTGCTGAACAAAAACGTAAAAGAGAAACACAACCCTGTGGTGTTATTCTTTGAAAACGGCGTACGCCGCATGTTTAACTTTACCTATAAAAACCAGAAACTAAGCCTTATCATATCACTGGTGTTTATGGTGTTAACTTTTGGTTCTGCCAAGTTGTTGGGTACAGAATTCTTACCTCAGCTTAATGAGGGTGCTCTTTGGGTAACCGCGCAGTTGCCAATGAGTACCTCGTTAGAGAGCTCGGTAAACGTTACCAATAAGATGCGTGCTATACTGGCCACATATCCCGAGGTTAAGCAAACCCTTTCACAAGTTGGCCGTACTAACGATGGTACCGATCCTAAAGGTTTCTTTAACGTACAGATTCAGGTGGATTTATTGCCTAAAAAACAATGGAAACGTAATATAACCGAAGAAGAGCTGATTGCCGATATGTATAAGAAGCTGAGTGAGTACCCGGGTATTATTTACAACTTCTCGCAACCGATCAGTGATAACGTTGCCGAGGCTGTTGCGGGTGTACCTGCTTCGATGGCGGTTAAAATATTCGGACCAGACTTTGAGGTGCTCGACCATAAAGCCAATGCTGTTATGGATGTGCTGAAAAAAATCCAGGGTGTTGAAGACTTAGGTGTACTGCGTAACCTTGGGCAACCAGAATTCCGTATCGAGCTAGATCAACGCAAAATGGCGCTTTATGGTGTATCAACTGCCGATGCCAATGCTGTTATCGAGATGGCAATAGGCGGTAAAGCCGCAACCCAATTATATGAAGGCGAGCGTAAATTTGACATCCGCATTCGTTATCAGAAAGACTCACGCGATACCCAGGAAAAGATTGAAAACCTGATGGTGCCTACGCTTAATGGTTCGAAAATCTCGATCAAAGAGATTTCTACCATTAAAACCTTAACCGGTCCTGCGTTTATTTATCGCGATAACAACATGCGTTATATAGCCGTAAAATTCTCGGTACGTGGCCGCGACTTAGGTAGCACTATTGCCGAAGCTCAACAAAAAGTTGGCGCCGCTGTAAAATTAGATCATGGCTACAGCTTTACTTGGAACGGTGAGTTTGAAAATCAGATCCGCGCGTCTAAGACATTATCGCGTGTGGTACCTATCTGTTTACTGGTAATCTTCCTGATCTTGTTTATGACTTTCGGTAACGCTAAAGATGCCTTCCTGGTAATCCTCAACGTGCCATTTGCTTTGATCGGTGGAATTTTGGCCTTGCACATTACCGGCATCAACTTCAGTATATCTGCAGGTATTGGTTTTATAGCCCTGTTTGGGGTGTGTATCCAAAATGGTGTGATCCTGATCTCTGTATTCCGCAAAAACCTGCATGAGGGTATGCCGTTAGACAAGGCTATCCTTGATGGTGTAATATCACGTGTACGCCCGGTTGTAATGACCGCGCTAATGGCCGCTATAGGTTTAATGCCGGCTGCGGTATCAACCGGTATTGGTTCAGAAACGCAGAAGCCTTTGGCCATTGTGGTTATTGGAGGCTTAGTTACCTCAACCATACTTACTTTGCTAATACTCCCTATTATTTACGCAATTGTATATCGCATTATACACAGGCGCGAAAAAAGGAAGCTATCAACCCGATAAAAGAAACTGTTAACTACTGACTATTGACTGATAACCCCAACGTCCCGCATGTATTTGCGGGGCGTTTTTTATTGGTACGTAACCGTAATTTATTAATTTGCGTATTGTTATTGTAAACCCTACTAATGCATTTAAATAAATTGAGATTATTGAAGCCGCTTTTCTTGCTGCTTGCACTGTCATATATAACTAACGTATCTGCCCAAAAGAAAAAGGATTACACGCTTCTGGTTAACCCTTTTATAGGTACCGGCGGGCATGGCCACACCTACCCCGGCGCGGTTGTTCCATTTGGCATGGTACAGTTGAGCCCCGATACCCGCCTGGAGGGTTGGGACGGTTGCTCAGGATATCACTATACCGATACCGTGGTTTACGGGTTTTCGCATACCCATTTAAGTGGCACAGGCGTTGCCGACTATTGCGACGTATTGTTTATGCCAACCACTGGCGAACCGAAGTTTTTAAATACGGAGTACAGTTCGGGATTTAAGAAGAAGAATGAGATCGCAACGCCAGGTTATTATAAAACGGTACTGGATAAATATGGTGTAATTGCGGAACTTACTGCTACGACACGCGTGGGTGTGCACCGTTATACTTTCCCAAGTACGCCAGAAGCCAATATTATTATCGATCTGAAACATCGCGACGAAGTCCTGGATTCATGGATAGAGGTTGTTAATGATCATGAAATCCGCGGATTCCGACAATCTAAATCCTGGGCGCAAAATCAATATGTTTATTTCTATGCCAAATTCTCAAAGCCTTTCAAAACATATGGTATTGCTTTAAACGACGTTTTACAGACAGATAAGCAAAAGGCAGAGGGCAAGAACGTAAAAATGTTTATCCAATTTGATGACCCTAAAGAGGTCATCGCAAAAGTTGGTATCTCATCAGTAAGTGCCGAAGGCGCATTAAAAAACCTTGATGCCGAGGTATCTGACTTCGATTTTAAAACCGTGCAAAAGGCAGCTAAGACAGAATGGATGAATGCACTCGCTAAAATTGAGGTAGAAGGCGGCGCACCAAGCATTCAGACCCAACAACAGCAAAATGCCACTTATAATCCCTATGGGTCAAACACACGTACCAAAAGACAAACCCCTCCTGTTGATTATGTAAAACAAAAACAAACGATATTTTACACGGCCCTGTACCATACCATGCTGGCACCAAACGTTTATAACGATGTAGACGGTCAGTATCGCGGTATGGATCAAAAGGTACACACGGCAGAAGATTTTAACTATTATACAGTGTTCTCGCTATGGGACACGTTCAGAGCTGAACACCCTTTATTTACATTGATAGATCGTAAACGCACACTCGATTTTATCAAGAGCTTTTTAGCAATGTACGATCAAGGTGGGTTGTTACCGATATGGCCTTTGGCATCAAACGAAACTTATTGTATGATCGGCAATCACGCTATCCCCGTTATTGTTGATGCATATGCTAAAGGCATAAGAGACTTTGATGCTGAAAAAGCCTTTACAGCCATGAAAGCTGCGGTAAATCGCAATCAATTTGGCTTAGATTCTTATCGTAAAAACGGGGCTGTGCTGGTTGATGATGAACACGAATCTGTTTCCAAAACATTGGAGTACGCTTATGACGATTGGTGTATTGCCCAAATGGCCAAGATGATGAACAAGGAAGCCGACTATCACCAGTTTATTCAGCGAGCGCAGTATTGGAAGAATGTTTATAACAATCAAAACGGTTTTATGCAAGGCCGCACTAATGGTGGTTGGTTTGAGCCATTTAAAGCCACAGACGTTAATAACAACTATACTGAAGGTAACTCCTGGCAATACTCATTCCTCGTGCCGCAGGATGTGGAGGGATTAATGAACCGAATGGGCGGCAAAGAAGCATTTGAATCTAAGCTTGATGAACTGTTTACCACTGCTGATCAGATTACTGGTCGCAAGCAGGATGATATTAGCGGATTGATTGGCCAGTACGCGCATGGTAACGAGCCGAGTCACCACATGGCTTACCTATACAATTTTACCGACGATCCGAGCAAAACACAACGTTACCTGGGGCGCATCATGAACGAGCTTTACAGCAACAATCCGGATGGCTTGGCTGGTAATGAAGATTGCGGGCAAATGTCAGCCTGGTATGTAATGAGTTCACTGGGTTTATATAACATCGCACCCGGGCAACAACAATTTCAAATCGGGCTACCACAGTTTGACAAGGCGGTAATTAACTTCGAGAACGGCAAGAAATTTACCATCATCAATACGAGCGCAGGCATGAGCCGCGGTAATTTCTACCTTCAGGGAATGAACCTTGGCAAATCGCCTTACAACAAACTATACATTAATTACGATGACATAGCGAAAGGCAACGAGTTTGAAATTTTCACAGGCCGCTTACCTAACAAGTTATTCATACAGGATTTGGAGCACCCAACCTCCAAAATAATCGATGATCAGATAGTGTCGAACCCCTATTTTACGGTATCGTCAAAGATCTTCTATCAACCTTTCAGCCTCGAAATTAAATGTGCCGAAAGCGATGCAAAGATCTATTATACTTTAGACGGCAGTACGCCAACTATCTCATCTACTCTGTATAACAAACCATTCCTCATTTCGTCTACAACAAATATTAAAGCCATCGCCGTTAAGAATGGCAAAACGAGCTTTGTAAACTCTGGTACCTTTAGTAAAATGCGCGACGACCTGAAGTTAAAGCTCAATACCCACTACCTCTCAAATTACGCAGCCGAAGGCGATATTTCGCTTATAGATGGCCTAAGGGGTAAAACTGACTGGCGTTTGGGTAACTGGCAAGGCTATCAGGGAAGCGATTTAGATGCGGTAATCGATCTGCAAAACAAAAAATATGTGAAGCAAGTAACGCTATCCACACTGCAAGACACTCGTGCATGGATCATCTTCCCTAAAGCGGTGCAGGTCTTAATATCTGATGATGGGAAAAACTTCAAACCCGTTGCAACAGTTAACACCAAGGTGAAAGCTGATGACCTGACTGTGCAGACGCAAAATTTTTCGGTACCAATTGGCATAAGTACCCGGTATATAAAAGTGGTAGCCAAACAATACGGCCCGCTCCCCGACTGGCACGAAAGCAAAGGTAACCCGTCGTATATTTTTGCCGATGAAATAATTGTAGAATAAGCATCAAAGCAGAAATCACAGCGATTTGCTATTTTTTATAATTCATAAGCCTAAATCAAAACCTCAATAAGATGTTATCCGAAAAACAAAACAATAGTGTTATTAATAAAGGTGGAATTTCAGTTAAAAATGCTGGTATAGTATTATTAAATACCTATATACCAATGCTTTTTGAGCGCTTAAACCTCATGGCGGATAAGAAGTTTTTAAATACGGATAACCAAACGGCTGCCGTACAATATTTGCAATATGTAATAACCGGGTTAACAAGTACCGAAGAAATATTTTTACCACTAAACAAAGTGCTTTGCGGCTTACCACTATCCGCATCAGTACCCGAAGAGATTAATTTATCCGATAATGAAGCTAGTTTAATATCCGGACTTATCGATGCAGTTATTAGTCACTGGCCTGCAATAGGAGATTCTTCAATTGATGGCTTTAGAGGCAATTGGTTGGTGAGAAACGGTCTCCTACTTGAACAGAACGAAAGATGGGAACTTATCGTCGAAAAACGGGCCTATGATATACTTATCAATAGGTCGCCGTTTTCATTCTCAATTATTAAGTATCCATGGATGGATAAACCACTTCATGTCCAATGGCCTTATTAGGCCATAGTTTATTTTTCTGCCTCTAACATAGTTCTGATCTCAGCAAACTTTTTGGTTTCATCATCGGATAATACCGGATCTTTCAGATCAAGTTGCTTCATTGTTTCTAAAATAATAGTGGAGATAGCGATACGCGTAAACCATTTTTTATCCGCTGGGATAATATACCACGGTGCTTCATCGGTGGCAGTTATGTTAATTGCATCTTCGTAGGCTTTTTGATAATCTTTCCAATAACTGCGTTCTTTTACATCGGCCGATGAAAATTTCCAGTTTTTAGCTGGAGTATCTAATCTTTTTAGAAAACGCTCTTTTTGTTCATCTTTAGAAAGATGCAGAAAGAACTTGATAATCTTGGTGCCATTACGGCTTAGGTGCTTCTCAAAATCTTTAATGCTCTTGTAGCGCCCCTTCCAAAAGTCGTCGGTAATATCCTCAACGCTTTCAATACCGGGAATACGCTCACCCAATATAATTTCCGGATGCACTTTAGTAATTAGCACATTTTCGTAATGCGATCGGTTATGAATACCAATTCGACCGCGCTCGGGCAAAGCTTTATAATGTCGCCATAAAAAATCGTGATCAAGCTCTTCGGTGTTTGGTTGCTTAAAGCTGAACACCTGGCAGCCTTGCGGATTTAAACCCGACATGGTGTGCGCAATGGCTCCATCCTTGCCCGCCGCGTCCATCGCCTGAAAAATGATGAGTACCGAATAACGGTTGGCAGCATACAGTCGTGTTTGTAGAGCTGAAGTTTCTTTAATTAATGCGGTAAGGGTTTCCTCCGCATCATCTTTCTTATAGTCAGCAGTGTAATTGGTATCGTAATCGTCAAGCGATATTTGTTTATCGCCGGTTATTTTAAATTGCTCTATTATATTAGCCATGTGTTAAAAAGTTAAGTATTTTAAGTAAAATTTCGTGGTTATAATTACGTTGTTAATATTTGTTAACCACTATGAAATAGTGGCATAAATTCACATCTTTACCCAATGTTCAAACGTATAAACAACATATACCTCCGTAGTTTTGTAATTTTTATATATTTTGTAATTATTTTCTTCTGTGCCATTGAATTGAACTTCTTATGGCTGTTCGGGTACTCGCCTGACATGCAGGATATTAAAACACCTACCATGTCCGTAGCCTCCGAAGTTTACTCGGCCGATGGTAAATTATTAGGTCGTTATTACAAAGAAAACCGCTCTCCTGTCGAATTTAAAGATATATCGCCCAATCTGATCAATGCCTTGGTAGCAACTGAAGATGCACGTTTTTACAAGCATCATGGTGTCGACTTCTTTTCGTTTTTTACAAGCGTAGTTTCAACTGCAAAAGGCGATAAACGGGGTGGCAGTACTATTACCCAACAGCTGGCCAAAAACCTTTTTCAAACACGTAAACGTAAGTCGCAGGGCTTTATAAAGCATATTCCGGTATTCCGCACCATTGTTTATAAATGTAAGGAATGGCTTACGGCATTTAAAATAGAACACCTTTATACCAAGCAACAAATACTTACCATGTATTTTAATACCGTGCCTTTCGGTAATAATTCATTCGGTATAAAAACGGCCACGCTTAAATATTTTAACAAAAACCCTAACCAGGTTAATCCCGCACAAGCGGCTATGTTAATAGGTATGCTTAAAGGTACGTCAGTATACAACCCTATCCGCTACCCGCAGCGTGCGCTCGAAAGGCGCAACACCGTTTTGGGGCAAATGCAGAAGTATAATTACATTACTAAGGCCATTTACGACGAAAATTCGCACTTGCCGCTAAATCTCGATTTAAGTTATGTAGAAAACGATTCGCAAGGAGATTCATACATCCGCCATGCTGTTGAGAAATGGCTCGACAAGTGGCTGAAAGCCAATGATTACGATCTGTATGAAGACGGTCTTAAGATTTACACCACCATTGATTCCCGTTTGCAACAATTTGCCGAAGAAGCTGTAAACGAGAAGATGAGAATGCTGCAAAGGCGCTTTTACAGCATTTGGGGAAAGAAGGCACCTTGGCGAGATTCTAAAGGTGTAGAGATCAAAGATTTTATCTTGAAGGCGGAGCAAAAGCTGCCAATTTATGATTTGCTTGATAAAAAATATAAAGGTGATACGGTGCAAATACAGGCATATTTCAAAAAGCCTAAAAAGATGACTGTATTTGCCTGGGGCGGCGATCGCGACACTACCCTATCCAGCGCAGATTCATTAAAATATTATGCCAAAATATTGAATACTGGTATGATGACCATTGAGCCGAGTACTGGTAAAATTAAAGTTTGGGTTGGTGGTATCGACTATAAGCATTTTAATTTTGATCACGTAAATCAGTCAAAGCGTCAGGCGGGCTCTACATTTAAACCATTTGCTTATTTAACGGCTTTAGATAATGGTTATACCCCATGCGATAAGTTTACCGATAAACCGGTTTCTATCAGTTATATGGATAATGGCAAACCTGATGTTTGGGCACCAAACAACGCTGATTTCCATTTCTCTTACCGTGAAATGTCTTTACGTTGGGCTATGGGTAAATCGGTTAACTCGATTACCGCACAACTGACCGAAAAGGTTGGTTGGGATAAAGTTGTTGAGTATGCCCATAAATGCGGTATCGAAAGCCCGCTTAAATCTGTACCTTCTGTTTCATTGGGATCTAACGATGTTTCTGTTTATGAAATGGTGCGTGCTTACAGTACTTTTTTAAACCGAGGCAACAAAATCGATCCTTTGCTCGTAACTAAGATTACAGATAACAATGGAGGCCTGTTGGAAGAATTTACATTGAAGACCGAAAAAGTATTGAGTGAAGAAACCGCATGGTTAATGTTATACATGTTCCGTGGTGGTATGGAAGAACCTGGAGGTACTTCACAAGCTCTTTGGGAGTATCCTGGTCTATGGAAAAAGGCAAGCAACCAAATTGGTGGTAAAACCGGTACTTCTTCAGACTACGTGGACGGCTGGTATATGGGCATTACAAAAGATTTAGTGACTGGTATTTGGGTGGGTGCGGATGATCGCAGTGTACATTTCAACACATCGGAAAGTGGCGAAGGTTCACATACTGCCTTGCCAATATTCGGTCGTTTTATGGAAAAGGTTTATGCTGATCCAAAGAGCGGATATCAACCTGGTTCATTTCCAAAACCATGGAGCAAGATCACTAAAGACTATAATTGCCCGTCTCCGCATATTTCGGAAGATACTACATCGGCAGATACATTGTCAGCACCAGTTGATACTACATTGGCGGTACCGCAGCCGGCTACAACAGAACCGACTTCTGCGCCTCCGACTACGAATTAATAAACTGAATTGTTAAATTTAACAAACGTTAGCTTGCTGATATATGCGTAAACTATACCCCTGGTTAAATAAATTCAATCGTACAGCCATAGTCGTTCTTTGTTTGTTATTTGCTTTACTTGGTACCCAGAAAGCGAATGCGCAGTATTTCGGCCAAAACAAGGTGCGATATAAAAATTTAAAGTTTAAGGTTTACAAGACCCCGCATTTCGAGATCTATTATTACATGAAAAATGATAGTCTTGTAAAGCGTTTTGCCCAGGAAAGCGAACTATGGTACACCTTACATCAACAGGTTTTCAGAGATACATTTCGCAAGGCAAATCCGATTATTCTATACGCAAATCACCCCGATTTCCAACAGACAACGGCAATTGACGGCGAGATTAGTGTAGGTACCGGCGGTGTTACCGAAGGTTTAAAAAACCGGGTAGTGATGCCTATCATGGAAACTAACCAAACTACGCGGCACGTTATCGGTCACGAGTTGGTTCACGCGTTTCAATACCATTCGCTTTTAACAAGTGATACGGCCAGTTTGGCCAGCATCGGCAATTTACCTTTATGGATGATTGAGGGTATGGCGGAATACCTTTCCCTGGGTAAAAAAGACGCATATACGGCTATGTGGATGCGCGATGCCTATCTGAACCACGATATTCCTTCGGTTCGCGATCTTACCGAAAGCACTAAGTATTTCCCTTATCGTTATGGGGAAGCTTTTTGGTCCTTTCTGGGTTCTACTTATGGCGATACCATCATTGTTCCGTTCTTTAAAAATACAGCCCGTTTTGGGTTAGAGTATGGTATAAGGCGCACTTTTGGTTATGATGACAAAACGCTCTCCAAACTGTGGAAAAACTCAATAGAAGCTACTTATAAACCATACTTAAAAGATACAACACAAACGCCTGTAGGTAAGCGCATTATCGATAACAAAAATGCGGGGGAAATGAACGTTGCCCCGGCTGTTAGTCCGGATGGCAAATACCTGGCTTTCTTGTCGGAAAAAGATCTCTTTACGGTTGACCTTTATCTCGCGGATGCCAGGACTGGGCGAGTCATAAAGAAACTCACCAGCAAGGTGTCTAACACACATATAGATGAGTTCAATTTCATAGAATCGGCGGGAGCTTGGTCTCCCGATGGCAAAAAGTTTGCGTTCAGCGTATTCAATAGTGGCCGGAATCGTATGCTTATCGTAAGCGTACCAAATGGGCGTGTGCTGAAAGATATTTCTATGGGGAAAGTTGAGCAGTTTAGTAATCTGTCCTGGTCTCCTAATGGTAAAGAAATTGTGTTTCAGGGTATGTCTGAGGGGCAGGGAGATTTGTACACCTACAATCTTGAAACCAAAAAAGAGACACAACTTACTAACGACAAGTATTCAGATTATCAGCCGAGCTTTTCGCGCGATGGAAAAAAGATCATCTTCTCTTCCGACCGCAGTACTTACGACGAATCCCTAAGCCAGGAAATTACCTTCAACCTCGCTGAACTAGATCTGGCAACCGGAAAAGTAACCGATCTTAAAGTATTTAACGGCGCTAATAATCTTAACCCTCAATACTCCGCAGACGGCTCACAGGTTTATTTCCTGTCTAATAAAGACGGCTTCCGCAATATGTATCGTTATACACTGGCTACGGGCAAAACCGAGCAAATGACAGACCTGTTTACAGGCATTAGCGGTATTACCGAATACTCGCCGGCGTTGAGCGTTTCTAGTAATGACGATATTGTTTATTCTTACTATCGTGCACAGAAGTATGCTTTATATAATGCCAAGGCAGCAGATTTCAAACCAACAGTGGTTGATCCTGGTATTACTAATTTCGACGCTGCCTTATTGCCTCCGCCACGTGCCGTTGGTGTAGATCTGATTAATGCCAACTTGAATAACTTTCTGGCTTATCAGCGTATTCCAACGGATTCTATAAAAAACACGCCATATCGACCGCAATTTAAGCTCGATTATTTGGCTAGTAGCGGTGTTGGCGTAGGCGTGAGTACTTATGGCGCAGGTTTGGCAAGTGGCATACAGGGCGTATTTAGCGATATATTGGGGCGTAATCAAATCTTTGCCGGCGCCTCTGTTAATGGAGAGATTTATGATTTTGGTGCCCAGGTTGCCTATATAAACCAGCAAGGTCGTTGGAATATAGGTGGCTCGATCTCACATATTCCTTATCAGTACGCCAACTATAACCTTGTGCCTTCTACCTATAATTACAAGGGTAAGAATATTCCGGTGTTGGAAGAGCGTTATGATATCATTCGCATTTTTCAAGACCAGGCAACGATATTTACCTCCTACCCGCTCTCGAAGGTTACCCGGATGGAATTTGGTACCGGTATTTCGAGGTATAATTATCGTGTAGATAGATATAGTACGTATTATGACACCACCAATTTTCAGCCAATAAACACCGAGAAGCATCACATCTCTCGTTCAGAATACGAAGCCGATCCTTATAACAACGGCATCAGCCTGCAGCCATTTACCATTATGCAGGTAAATACAGCTCTTGTAGGCGACAATTCTTACTTTGGCATAGCCTCACCGTTAAACGGCTACAGATATCGCCTGCAGGCAGAATATGACTTTGGCTCGGCACATTATTTTGCCCCAAGTATTGATGTAAGGAAGTACGAACGCCTTAGTCCGATTACACTTGCGGCGCGATTTTACGCCTACGGTCGACTTGGCGATACTAAGAATTTGCTTTACCCAATGTTTATCGGGTACCCTTTCCTGATTCGCGGTTACGAGTACAATAGTTTTTATAACAGCAATAAGGTAAGCACCAACGGTTTTACTGTTGATCAGTTGTCAGGTAATCGTATTGCAGTGGCTAACTTCGAGATCAGGTTACCATTTACCGGACCAGAGAAGTTATCGCAAATAAAATCAAAGTTCTTCTTCTCAGAACTGAATCTGTTCTTTGATGCCGGGTTAGCGTGGAACGCCGGTAACCAGATCAAATTTCAGAAAACACCGGATATTATTGGCACGGCAGATGTAAAAGATGCAAACGGAAACCCCATATTGGGTTCTAACGGACAGCCGGTTACGGCACCTGTATACAATACCAACCAACGGGTACCGGCATTGAGTGCTGGCGTTTCTCTGCGTGTTAACTTATTCGGTTTCTTTGTGTTAGAGCCTTACCTGGCGATGCCATTTAATCGTAATGATGTTAAAAAGCCCGTATTTGGCCTCGGTTTCACACCTGGATGGTAATAAGATCTTTACTCCAAATAAAAATAGCGGCTTATAGCCGCTATTTTTATTTAAAACAACCTGTATGGTAAATAGTTAAGTATCTATCATTACAAGATTTTATGCGAAGGGTATTATTACTCATAACAATAGTTTTTATTAGCATTGGCGTATACGCACAGAAAGTAGCCATGCCTTCTACCCCGGTTACTGATAGTGTTAGGGTTAAAATAAACAAAAGTAAAAAGGTAACAGAGGTAGACGGTGTCGACATGTACGCCTCCAAAGACATCGTTCAAAACTTAACCAATGCTCCGCGGTTCAGCATCGTACTTAACGCCATAAGGAAGGCTGGATTAATTGGTACATTCAAAAGTAAAGGGCCTATTACCATGTTCGTGCCTACTAACGAGGCCTTTAAAAAACTTCCGGAAGGCAGATTGGATACACTTTTAAAGATAAATCATAATCTCGATTTGTGTCAGCTGTTGGCTTATCATGCCATTGTGGGGAAAGTAAACAGTAAAAAAATTTCTAAAGAGATACGCGCCGGAAAAGGTAAAGCCATATTTACCACCTTAGCCGGTAGTAAACTAATCGCTACTGAAGACGATAAGGATAATATTGTACTTACCGACGAGTTTGGGAACAACAGCCTGATACAGGTTGACGACATTGAGGAGAGCAATGGTATAATTCATGTCATAAACGGGGTGTTAGTGCCCAAACGCAGATCCATTTAAAAATGGTATCGTAATTAGAATAACACGTTGTCTGTAAATAAGCGTGCTGTAAACAACCAGATACAGAAACATAAATGTTAAACCAAATGAAAACGATAGCGAGTTTAATGGTGTTTAGCGCAGCTTTATTGTTAAGCTGTCAGCAAATGAGTGGGCAAACTAATCAAGGTAAAACCACCAGGGTTGAGGCAGAAAAGTGGAAGAACAAGCTCACGCCCGATGAGTACGATATTATGGTGAATAAAGGCACAGAACCTCCGTATAAAAATGCTTACTGGAATAACCACCAGAAAGGCATTTATGTGAGTGCCGCGACAGGCGATACACTGTTTAGTTCTAACGATAAATTTGACAGCGGCACGGGCTGGCCGAGCTTTACTAAGCCGGTTAAAGCCGATAAAGTGGCGTTTATAAAAGACAGTAGCTTTGGAATGGAGCGTACCGAAGTAGTGGAAAAAAGTACCGGCTTGCACCTCGGCCATATATTCGACGACGGCCCGGTTGATCGTGGTGGCAAGCGATATTGTATGAACTCCGGCGCTCTGAAATTTATTAAGCAGTAGCTTTTAAACGCGATGCAAACGACGGCCGAACATAAGTTCTGGTGCGCATACCGTGTTCGTATTTTAATCCGATGGTAAGGTCTACCCAATCAGCATTTACAGACCTAATCATTTTTTCTTTCTGGCTACGGGTAAATGTGCTTACAAATTTAAAGCGCTCCATGGCCATATCTTCATTATTAATCTCCTCAAAATAAACCAGGCGGTTTAGTTGTTGTGCATTATCAAAAAATAAGGTGGGCATATCGCTGTAAAACTTCAAGGTTTTAACTAGATCTGAGCATAAACCTACGTGCAAATTTTTTCTGTTTCTGTCTGTAATAATATAGATGAACCTTTTCATTTGATAATAATGTTTGCTAGTCAAAAAATAATTACTAATTTTATGAGCATAAAGTTACTAACAAAATTAGCAATTCCAAATATTTATGTCAATAATTTCATCCAACCTAAAATTTCTTAGAAAGAAAAAAGGTTTAACCCAACAACAATTTGCAGACGAAATAGGTATCAAAAGGTCGTTGGTTGGCGCTTATGAGGAAGATCGGGCTGATCCAAAATACGATTTGCTAAAAAAATTAGCAGTTTTTTTTGATGTTAGTATTGATGCCTTAATCAATGAAACTATCGATGAAAAATGGGCACCAAAGCCTAAAGGCAACCCGGCTAATCTGCGTGTGTTGAGTATTACAGTAGATAAAGAAGATAACGAGAATATAGAATTGGTACCCGTTAAAGCCAGCGCAGGGTATTTAAATGGCTACGCCGATCCCGAGTTTGTGGGTACATTACCGAAATTCTATTTGCCTATGTTTAAACAGGGCACCTTCCGCGCTTTCGAGATAAAGGGCGATTCTATGTTGCCTTTATTATCCGGCAGTATTGTTATTGGCGAATATGTTGAGAATTGGGCTGATATTAAATCGGCAGAAACCTATGTAGTAATTTCTAAAACCGAAGGCGTAGTATATAAACGCATCGGTAACAGGTATAAAGAAAATAAGAAACTAAAACTGATATCAGATAACCCGGTATATGAGCCTTACGAAATTAGCGGCGAAGACATTTTAGAAGTATGGAAAGCTAAGGCTTATTTTTCAACCCACATGCCCGAGCCTACTCCCGAACCTACCATGGAAAGCCTTACCGCCATGATGACACAGATGCAAAGATCCATTTCAAAACTGCAAAGCAACAATTAAGTTACAGCCTTGTTATTAAACCATTAGGGTATATCTTTATCCTAACTATAAAAAACTGAAAACATGAAAAAGATCTTTTTAATGTGCTGTTTAGTGGTGGGCTTTGCAGCAGCATCACATGCACAGGGCGGCCGTATGCGTATGAGCCCTGACGAGCAGGCTAAAGCCATGCAAACCCAGTTAAAATTAACTGATGATCAAACTGCTAAGATCACGTCTATTTTAACTGTCCAGGCTACTAAAATGGATAGCGTTCGTACAGCTTCAAACGGCGACAGGCAAGCTATGATGCAAGGTATGCAGCCAATCAGACAAGATTCACAAGCTAAAATTGTTGCTATTTTAACACCAGAGCAAGCAGCTGCTTACAAAAAAATGCAGGATGAGATGCGCGCGCGTATGCAAAACGGCGGTGGTGCTCCTCCACAAAACAACTAATTGCAAAAATTGCAAATAGAAGAAGCGGCCATTGTGCCGCTTTTTTTATTTTAGCTGCAGATTAAAATGTCGCATCAAGCAGATACATATCTTACCGACAGGCTCAACCAGCGCAAGCATGATAGTAGTTATCGGATGCTAAAATCTGAGAACGTGGATCTTGTAGATTTTGCTTCAAACGACTATTTAGGCTTTGCCCATTCTCCTATTTTAAAGCGCAATATAGCGGACGAACTCACTAAGCATCCAGAGTATCTAAATGGATCAACAGGCTCTCGCCTACTGACCGGAAATACCCGGTATGCACAAGATTTAGAATTGCAGCTGGCACTATATCACGGCTTCGAGGGCGGTTTACTTTTTAACTCGGGCTATGATGCTAATGTTGGTCTGTTTTCCAGTTTGCCGCAGCGTGGTGATACGGTAATAACCGATGAATTGATCCACGCCTCTATTATAGACGGTATACGCCTCAGTAACGCCAATCGATATACTTTTAAGCATAATAACCTGGAGGCCCTTGAGGAGAAGCTAAAACATGCTAAAGGGTTAATTTATGTGGTGATAGAGAGTGTATATTCGATGGACGGAGATATCGCCCCCATTGCCGACATTCTTGGCCTAACTGGACAATACAATGCGCATTTAATAGTGGATGAGGCGCATGCTATAGGCGTGTTCGATAAGGGTTTAGTAGATCAATTAAGATTGCAGAACCGTGTTTTCGCGCAGATCATAACTTTCGGGAAAGCTATGGGTACGCATGGTGCCATTGTTTTGGGTAGCCGGATATTATGCGATTATTTAACCAACTTCGCGAGATCTTTTATTTATAGCACTGCCGCATCCTTTCACCAATTGGCCGGTATTAAAATGGCTTACAAACTTCTCGACGCTTCACAATCGAAAATAGATCAACTGCAGGATAATATTAAACTGTTTAAAAATCTGCTATCAGGCTACCATATTGAAACTAATAGTTTTAGTGCAATTCATTGCATTATTATAGGGAATAACGATACAACTAAAAATGCATCGCAGGTTTTACAAGATAAAGGTATTGACGTAAGAGCTGTACTGAGCCCCACTGTGGCAATTGGTACAGAACGGTTACGCATCTGCTTGCATGCTTATAATACCGCTCAGCAAATGGAGTTGCTGGCACTTACACTAAATAACATCATCAATGGATAAACCATTATTTATAACCGGTATCGGAACCGGCATAGGAAAAACAATTACCGCCGCTATATTGACCGAAAAGCTACAGGCAGATTATTGGAAACCGATACAGTCTGGCGATTTGGATGATAGCGACACGCTTAAAGTACAGTCGCTAATTTCAAACACTAAAACTGTTTTCCATCCAGAGACTTATCGACTTACGCAGCCATACTCGCCTCATAAATCTGCAGTTATTGATGGTATAACTATTGATATTAACAGATTTAGAATACCTGCTACAGATAATCAACTCATTATTGAAGGTGCAGGCGGTTTAATGGTACCGCTGAACGAAACCGATTTAATTATAGACCTAATCAAAAAGTTGGACGCAGAAGTAATATTGGTATCTCAAAATTATTTGGGAAGTATTAATCATACGATATTATCATGGAAAGCCCTTATGCGCGAAGACATCCCCATCAAAGGCATTATCTTTAACGGAAATCCCGATTCTGAATCGGAAAGATATATTCTGCAGTATACAGGCTTAACTTTAATAGGCAAAATTCCATTATTGGAAACCTTGAGTAAAGACGCTGTTAGAGCTGCTGGGGATTGGCTTTATTAAACCTTTTTTACACATTTGAAAATGGAAAAGATTACCGTTATAGGTTCGGGTACAATGGGAAATGGTATTGCCCATTTATTTGCGCAATATGGCTATAAAGTTGCATTGGCCGATGTTAGCCAACATGCTTTGGACAAGGCGATTGTGACTATCACCACTAATTTTGATCGCCAGATAAAAAAAGGCACAGCCGATGAAGCTGTTAAACAGAATGCGCTCGGTAATATCACAACTTTTACAAACCTGAAAGAGGCCGTTAATGGCTCGGGGTTGGTAATTGAAGCCGCTACGGAAAATAGCGAAGTCAAACTCCAACTATTTAAGGAGCTTAGCGAATATTGTTCGGACGATACAATCCTTGCGACAAACACATCTTCGATATCTATTACAAAAATCGCTTCCGTAACTAAAAATCCTGAGAATGTAATTGGCATGCATTTTATGAACCCCGTCCCCGTGATGAAACTGGTAGAAGTTATCAGAGGGTATGCAACTACAGATAGCGTTACCAACACAATAATGCGCCTGGCAGAAAAACTGGATAAAGTACCTGTTGAAGTAAATGACTATCCAGGCTTTGTAGCCAACCGCATATTAATGCCCATGATTAACGAGGCGATCTATACACTTTATGAAAGCGTAGCCGGCGTTTACGAAATTGATACGGTAATGAAATTAGGTATGGCCCATCCCATGGGGCCTTTACAATTGGCAGATTTTATCGGTTTGGATGTTTGCCTTGCGATATTAAATGTACTCCACAACGGATTTGGCAACCCTAAATATGCACCTTGCCCTTTGCTGGTAAATATGGTTACTGCCGGGCATAAGGGTGTAAAAACAGGCGAAGGTTTTTATAAATATACTGCCGGAAGTAAGGATCTTGCCGTTGCGCCGAAGTTTGCCTGAACAGCTGGTTAAACTTTTGTAGTAAGAGGTTGTCAAAAAATATATAACAACTGATTACTATATGAAAACTGCAATTAAATTAATATTAGCAGCTGGCATTGCGGGAACCCTATTCTCGTCATGCGGAAGCAGCAGCTATTACGTGACTGAAAGACCTGTAGAACCCGTTTACGTACGCCCCGCTCCTCCTTATGCTAATGCCTATTGGGTACCCGCCGAATGGGCGTGGCGAGGCAACACATATGTTTACGTTAACGGCTACTATACGCACCCACGTCAGGGACATGTATACCGACAAGGCTATTGGCGACAATCTAACCGTGGCCAGGTTTGGGTACACGGATCATGGAGATAAGTCCCGATTTCGAATTTATTTTAAAGAGCAAAGGCTTTCCAGTTGGAAAGCCTTTGCTCTTTTTTGCTTCTCGTCATCCCAAACTTGTTTCAGGATCCCGCAAGACAGGTAGCAGACTTTGTATATCTGCTTGGCAAATGGGGTGCTGAAACAAGTTTTGCATGACGGGCGGAGAGGTTTACCCAGTTAACTACTCACTTAATCAACCCCTCACCCTTCTCCTACATCCTTTCCGGAACCTCAATGCCCAGCAAGCTCATCCCTCTGCTGATTACACCTGCAGTAGCTGAAGAAAGTTGAAGCCTGAATTTTTTCAGAGTGTCATCCTCCGCTTGAAGTATAGATTTCTCGTGGTAAAACTTGTTGTAAGTTTTAGCCAGTTCGTAAACGTAATTAGCAATAATAGCTGGGCTATGGTTCTTTGCAGCCTGGCTTATTACCTCGCTAAACTGGGTCAAGGTGATTATCAGATCGCGTTCAACCGAATCTAACCGGTCAACGGGAGTTTGTGCGCTTAAATCTACTCCGGCCCTACTCAATACAGACTTGATACGTGCGTGTGTATATTGTATAAACGGACCAGTGTGTCCTTGAAAATCTATCGATTCGTTAGGGTCAAACAACAAACGTTTCTTGGGTTCAACTTTTAATAAGAAGTATTTCAATGCACCCATGCCAATCATATGATAAAGCTTATTTTTATCTTCATCACTGTAGCCTTCAACCTTACCTAAAGCTTCCGTTTGCGTTTTGGCAGTTTGCTCCATTTCAGCAATCAGGTCATCAGCATCAACCACCGTACCTTCACGCGATTTCATTTTGCCCGAAGGAAGATCGACCATGCCGTAAGATAAATGGTATAAACCTTTAGCCCATGCTTTACCCAATTTCTCCAGTATCAGAAACAACACCTTAAAGTGATAATCCTGCTCATTACCAACAACGTAAATAGACTGGTCCATTTGGTAATCGTCGTATTTTAGTTGCGCAGTCCCCAAATCCTGGGTAATGTAGACCGAAGTCCCATCAGCCCGACGCACGAGTTTTTCATCCAGGCCATCGGCAGTAAGATCTATCCAAGCAGAACCGTCTTCTTTTTTAAAGAATACGCCGCTTGCTAATCCTTCTTCAACAATATCCTTGCCTAATAAATACGTGTTAGATTCGTAATAGTATTTATCGAAGCTAACGCCAAGTTTATTATAGGTTTCGGTAAAGCCTTCGTAAACCCAGCCGTTCATGGTTTTCCAAAGTTCAATTACTTCGGTATTGCCTGCCTCCCATTGTTGCAACATTTCCTGCGCCTCTTTTATCAGCGGGGCGTTTTTCTTGGCCTCGTCTTCTGTCTGGCCTATTTCTTTAAGAAAGTCTATTTCCTTTTTGTATTCTTTATCAAAGATCACATAGTATTTACCTACTAAATGGTCGCCTTTTAAACCCGAAGAAGCTGGTGTTTCACCATTACCAAACTTTTGCCAGGCCAACATAGACTTACAGATGTGGATACCGCGGTCATTTACCAAGTTAGCTTTAATTACTTCGTAACCATCAGCAGCCAAAATTTCTGAAACAGAAAAACCCAACAGGTTATTACGCACGTGACCCAAATGCAGTGGTTTATTGGTATTTGGTGAAGAATATTCAACCATTACCTTTTTGCCATTTGGCTTAGCTACTGTAAAATCAGGCTTTAAGATAGTATTGTTCAGTTGATGTAACCAGTAAGCGTCGCTTAAAGAGATATTCAGAAAACCTTTGATTACATTAAAACCCGAGACCTCAGCTACTTCGTTTTGCAAGAACTCGCCAATATCTGTGCCCGTTTGCTCCGGCGATTTTTTAGAGAAACGCGTAAATGGAAAAGTAACAATCGTTACCTGGCCTTCAAATTCCTTACGGGTTTCCTGCAAATTGACGTCTGCAGCGGTAACGTCAGTATTATATAAGGTTTTGACAGCTTTAATGGCCGCCTCTATGATAAAATCCATTCGCCAAAATTAATAAATTGGCGCAACCTGCCCGAAATAATTATAACCTCAAAAATCTATATTAGATTTGTGTTACATACTTATGATAAACGATAAAGATTTTAAGATAAACGTAACTTCCGAAATCGGCCGCTTACGCGCGTTGTTGATACACAGTCCCGATAGTGGCTTAGGTAAAGTTGTGCCTTCAAAGGCCCAGGATTGGCTTTTTGAGGATATTATTCACCTGGATACCATGCGCAAGGGCGAATATGATTATTACGTTAAACTACTCATGTATTTTCTCGATGACCAGAAGATCGATGGTCGTTTGGGAGAAATTGACTTATCAGAAAATGCCCGTGGTTTTTACAAACCCGACAATGAAAAGTTTCATAACTCTAATAAAGTGATCGAATTTCAGTCGTTACTGGCAGATATTTTGGCTGACGAAGAAACACGCTTAAAATTAGTAGCCTCGGTTTGCGCGATAGAAAGCTGCAATTACCGGTTACAGGAACAGTTAACTAATACCGACCCTATAGAATTGGCTAAGATTTTAATATCGGGCTCATTGAGCGATGATAAAATGATCTTTGCCCCTATTCCTAATCTCATTTTCTCTCGCGACATTGGCATTATCATTAACGGATATGTTTTAATAAATAAACCGGCTAAAAAAGCACGTTCAAGAGAAACCTTACTGGCTCGATACATCTTCTTCAACCATTCTTTATTTGATGCTTATCAGGATAAGATCATCGAGATACCCGAGATGGAGCAATATTTCCTTCGCCCGGGTGAGGATAATGACGAACGTACCACTTTAGAGGGTGGCGACGTTATGGTGGTAAGTGCCGACCATGTGATAATTGGTTGCAGTGAACGTACATCGCCAAGTGGTGCAAATGAGGCCATCAAGTTGTTGTTCGAAAATAACGTGGTTAAAAAGGTGACCATTGTTAAAATTCCACACAAGCGGGATTACATGCACATTGATACCATTTTTACGCAGGTAAAACGTAATGTTTGGGTATTATTAGGATCGTTAGCGATAGCAAAAGCGGCAGTGAAAGAGATTGAACCGATTTCATGGTTCGTTGATAAGCGCTTAAAAGACCGCCCGGAAATTATCCAGTTCTACAGTAATCAGCAGCAGCCACGCATGTTTAAAAGCTTGGAGGAGTTACTGAATGATATTAGTCAGAACGATTTAAAAAGCACCGAGCCTACAAAATTCATTTATTCAGGCAACAATACTTTCCCTTTTGATGCACGCGAGCAATGGACGGATTCCTGCAACCTCTTAGCGTTAAAAGAAGGCGTGGTATTAGGCTACGATCGCAACGACAAAACGCTCGAAGCGTTTAAGGCCAATGGTTTTAAATCGATTAAAGTAAGTAAGCTGTTGCAGCAACTTGAGAACAAAAAGATTACAGTAGATGAGATTCAGGATACTTTAATACTAATGCCATCGTCAGAACTTTCCCGTGCCCGCGGTGGTTTTCACTGCATGAGTATGCCGCTGTTAAGGGATGAGATTAATTAGTTCATAGATTATAGTTGATAGATCATAGTAGCTGCCCTATCAACTATTTGGAACTGCTATGAACCATGAACTACTACTATGAACTAAAAAATGAAACAATCCACCACTACCCTACTAATGATCCGCCCCGTTAGGTTTGGTTACAACGAACAAACAGCAGAAAGCAACGCTTTCCAAAACAACGTTGAATTAAAGGCCGAAGAAGCACAGGCAAAGGCGTTAAATGAATTTGATGGCTTCGTAACCGTGCTGCGCGCTAGTGGGGTAAATGTTATTCTAATTGATGACACCGTTTCGCCTCATACTCCCGACTCGATATTCCCAAACAATTGGATTTCTTTACATGATAACGGAGATGTTGTACTTTACCCTATGCAGGCAGAGAATCGTCGGCTGGAGCGAAGAGAAGACATCATTGCCGACTTAGAAGATGGCTTCACCGTTAAACATGTAATTGATTTGAGTCGTTTCGAAGCTACTGATCAATTTCTGGAAGGCACTGGTAGTATGGTGCTGGATAGAATAAATAAAATCGCTTACGCGTGTTTGTCCCCTCGTACAGATGTGGAGGTATTGGAAGCCTTCGGTAAACAGGAAGGCTATCAAAGAGTTTTGTTCCGGTCTGTAGACTCAAATGGGCAGCCTATATATCATACCAATGTGCTAATGTGTATTGGAACAAACTTTGCAGTTATCTGCCTGGAAAGCATTAAGAATGAGCAAGAAAAGCAATCGGTCATAAATTCTTTAAAATCTACAGGCAAGGAAGTGATTGATATTACGTTTGATCAAATGAACCGCTTTGCCGGAAATATGCTGGAAGTGGATAGCGCAAGTGGCGAAAAATTGTTGGTGATGTCGCAAAGGGCTTACCAATCTTTACATGCTGAACAGGTTGAGAAACTAAATCAATATGCACGGTTGATTTATGCTGATTTGGATACGATAGAGACCCTCGGCGGAGGTAGCGCACGTTGCATGTTGGCAGAGGTGCATTTACCCAAAATTGATTCCGAAAAATTGTGATTTTTTTTCTGACTTCCTGAAGTTTATCAAAACACCAAAAATCGTATATAAATATCTGATTTTTAAATAATTATGAAGGTATTGAATCTTTCGATAGCTATTTAAAAATTAAGAAAAAGTAATCAAAACAACATATTACTATTATTACTTAATATGTTAAGCAAAAAAATCACATTTTTGCGCAAAATATATCGATACAAATAGATGCAAAGTTACCAGGAGTTCCTTGACCTGAGCGTGGGTTTCCCGCAGGATGGTTTCGAGATTATCGAAGATGAATTATTCTTTAATGATCTGAACCTGATGGAGATGATAGAAACGTATGGCACTCCCCTGCGTTTTACTTATCTGCCCATTATTTCAAAGAAAATACAGCAGGCAAAGCTGATGTTTCAGCAGGCTATTGTGAAAAACAATTATCGCGGTACTTACAAGTATTGTTATTGCACCAAAAGCTCGCATTTTAAGCATATTGTAGAAGAAGCGTTACGCAACGATATTCACCTCGAAACGTCGTCTGCATTTGATATGCCGATGATTGATACATTGGAGAAAAAAGGTGTGGTAAGCAAAGATATTACCGTGATTTGCAATGGCTTTAAAACCTTCCAATACAAGCAGTATATTATCGATATGTTGCACGATGGTTATAAAAACATCATTCCTGTATTAGATAATAAAGAAGAGTTCAACATTTTCGATGACGAGATCGAAATGGACACCCCTTGTAACCTGGGTATCCGTATAGCTGCTGAAGAGCAACCAGATTCTCAATTCTATACTTCGCGCCTAGGTATTCGTCAGGAAGATATTATCGATTTTTATTATAATAAAATTGAGAAGAACCCTAATTTCAAACTGAAGTTATTACACTTCTTTATCAACTCCGGTATCTCAGATACCCCCTATTACTGGAACGAGTTGGAGAAATACGTTACCCTTTATTGCAAACTGAAAAAGATCAACCCGGATCTGGATACTTTGGATATCGGTGGCGGTATGCCATTTAAAGACTCATTGGTATTTGATTTCGATTACGAATACATGGTAAACGAGATTGTTAGCCGTATCAAAGAAATTTGCGCAGAGCACGATACTATTGAACCGGATATTATTACCGAGTTCGGTAAATATACCGTTGCCGAGGCATCTGGAATCCTTTACAAAGTATTAGGCCGCAAGCAGCAAAACGACCGCGAGCGCTGGTTAATGCTGGATGGTTCGTTCATCACCAACCTGCCGGATGTTTGGGCTTTGAACCAAAAATATATTCTGTTACCGATCAACAACTGGGATTCAGAGTACGAGCGTGTAAACTTGGGCGGTATTACCTGTGACGGTCAGGATTATTACAACCAGGAAGCACACATGAACAGTGTGTTTATGCCTAAGACCCGTAAAGTACAATACCTTGGTTTCTTTAACACTGGTGCTTACCAAGAAGTGTTGAGCGGTTATGGTGGTATCCATCACTGTTTGTTACCATCGCCTAAGCATGTCATCATCCGCAGAAACCGCGATGAGACATTTAACTTCGAGGTATTTGGCGAAGAGCAAAATAGTAAGCAAGTATTGAAGATATTAGGTTATACAACTTAGGTGTGAGAACCCGAATCTTCAAAATTTAGGAATTATCGGAATAAAACAAAGAGGTGCACATAATGCGCCTCTTTTGTTTTATAACATTTGCGACAGTGATAATACGATTGTAGCTATCAAATCAGTGATTTCCTGATGGTTAAATTTTTTATATATTAGTATTTATTCAAATACTCGCAACCTTTATCTATGACCTCTGAAGAAGAACAACACCTGAAAGATCTTGTAAAAGATGCTTTAAAGGAACAGAAGCCCGGCTGGTTAACACTTATTGAGAGGACAATTATTCCCGTAATTCTTTGTATTTCCACCGTCGTATTGGGTATCGTTGGATGGCGGTCGAACGAAACTCAATTGAATTTGACTAAGGAGAAACAACGATTGGATTCTATTAATACAGATAGAAGTTTTCAGCTGAATCTTGTGGAGCAATATTCACAGGATATTTCATCAGGAGATACACTTAAACGAAACAATGCTAACTACCTGCTTAGGTTAATGGATAGTTCTTTCGCAAAAAAAGTATTGTCGTATCCATGGTATTCGTCCTATCAGGAAAAGGAAGGTGTAGTTTACAACAAAGAAGGTAATGATATTATTAAAAGCCAGAGCGATATACTGTTAAGCTACTCGAATATCAAGGTTTATTATACAGATGCATCTCAAAAAGCTAAAGCAACATCGATAAATAAATTGCTTAAAGACCGTGGTGCCCAATCCAATGTGTCTGTTCCGGGTTATTCTTTATCTAAGGTTAATAACCAAATTGTTTATTACAATGTAGCTCAACTAAATTATTGCAAGGCAGTGCAGAACTTGCTGCAGAAAAGCAATTATGGAAATTTTGAAATAAGGCAAAGCTCAGGTGCATCGCAAACTATCCCCTATTTCAAAATCTACGTAACCCAATAATTAAGAGTCAAACTTATCCAATAGTTTCAATAACGTATCGAAGTCCTTCGGATACGGTGCATGGATAGTTACTTCTGTTTCTTCATTAATTTTAAAGGTGACCTCGAAGGCATGTAGGGCAAAGCGTTTCATAATTGGTTGCTCTTCCTGGTCTTTGCCCAAAACATATTTACGTTTCAGCGACGACAGATATACCGGTTTACCTTTATACATAGCGTCTCCAGCGATTGAAGCCCGTTGAGTTGCCAGATGGATACGGATCTGGTGCATACGGCCCGTAACCGGGCGGCACTCCACCAGTGTATAGTGTTTAAAGTACTTTAACGATTGAAACCAAGTCTCGGCGCGCTTGCCTTCTTGGCGGCTGATGCTTACACTTCCCTTGCCCGTATTTAGAATGGGCAGGTCTACAAATAATTCATCAAATACATGCGTACCTTCAATTACCGCATGATATACCTTTTTTACTTTGCGGCGTTCAAACTGCATAGACACAAGGCGATACGCTTCCGGGTTTTTGGCGATAATTAAAGCACCAGAGGTTTCTTTATCCAGGCGGTGGCAAATCTGTGCATCATCATGATAAGCCTTTGCCAGGCGCAACATATTAATTTCGGCTCCTTCGCGCTCGTCGAGGGTGCTGATAAATGGTGGTTTGTTAACTACAATAATATTATCGTCTTCAAATATTATCAGGTCTGCAAATTTTGGAATCTTCATATTTTACGGCTACAAAAATACAGTTAATTACTGACACACCTGCTTTAACACCCAATAACTGTTTATGTGCTAAAAAACAAAACTTAATAACGCATGTTAAGCAGGTATAATTCAATAATTTACTTATATCAAACCCTATAAAAACATGAGTACTGAAGGCAAATCACCGGAAAAAGAGGAAAAAGGTTTCTTCGAAAAGATAATAGACCAGGTTAGCGAAATATGGGAAGGCACAAAAGATAAGACCGAAGACATAGTTGAAGACCTGAAAGAAGAGGCTGTAGAAGCCAAAGAAGTTGTGGGTAAAAAAGTATCGCAGGCCACTAAAGCCATTAAGAGCAAAGCGGCCGAGATTACATCCAAAACAACCGCCGCAAAGAAATCTACTACCGCTAAAGTTGATTCAGCTGCAAAGTCGACAACTGCAAAAGCCAAAACTACTGCTAAAGCAGCAGCAGATACAACTGCAAAGAAAGCAAGCGCCGTAAAGGCAAGTGCAACTAAAGCTGCCGACAAAGCCAAAGCGGCCGTGAAGAAAGAAACTAAGGCAGCCGTTAAAACGGTAAAAGCTGCAAAGCCGGCGGCCAAAGCCGCAGTTGCTAAAACAGTAGCAGCAGGCAAAAAATAATCAGCATTTTATAAAAAGAAAAGAGGCCCTCAATTGAGGGCCTCTTTTTATGCTTCAAATTTGTAGCCTACACCTTTTACAGTCGACACATATTTTTCGCCCAACTTCTCACGCAGTTTGCGGATATGGACATCGATTGTACGGTTGGTAACCACTACAGAATCTTCCCAAATATTTTTTAAGATGTTTTCGCGAGTATATACTTTACCTGGTTTTGAAGCCAGTAGATATAACAACTCAAATTCCTTTTTTGCTAATACCACCTTTTGGCCATTTTGGAACACCAGGTAAGCTTCACGATCAATCACCAGGTCACTTACTTCAAGCTTGTTATCGCTTACTTCTTCTGGAGAAGAGTTTCTGCGTAAAATGGCATTGATGCGGCTAACCAAGGCACGTGGCTTAATCGGTTTGGCGATATAATCATCGGCGCCAACGTTAAAGCCGGCAATTTCAGAGTATTCTTCGCTGCGGGCAGTTAAAAATACCATAAAGGTGTTTTTAAACTCCGGCATGGTGCGCATAATACGACAGGCTTCTATCCCATCCATTTTAGGCATCATAATATCCAGAATGATCAAATCAGGCAATACTTTCTTAGCCTCATTTACCCCTTCCTGGCCATTGCTGGCCGAGTACACCTGGTATCCTTCTTTTTTTAAATTATATTCTATTAGTTCCAGAATATCTGGTTCATCATCAACAATTAAAACTTTGTGTTTGGTCGAAGTACTCATAGGGCTAAATTTTGCATAAAAGTAACTGCTTTAAAGCACCAAATGATTAATCAAATGTTAACAAATTGTTAATCTTCATAATTAGTTAACAATGAGTTAGGGCTTACTGAACGTTTTCTTTAAAATTTCTTCAAGGTCAATACCTGTAACATTTTTAGCCACGATAACGCCCTGTGGGTCAATAAAGAAGTTCGACGGTATAGCTTCTATATGATATAACATTTCTGTTGGTCCTTCAAATCGTTTCAAATCTGATGCATGTTGCCAAGTTAACTTATCAGCATCTATAGCTTTTTGCCAGTCTTTTTTATCGGTATCCAATGATACTCCTAAAATATTGAGGCCTTTATCGTGGTACTGTTTATATAATCTTACCACATTAGGATTTTCCGCACGGCAAGGTGCACACCACGATGCCCAAAAATCTACCAACACGTATTTGCCTTTAAAATCGGCTAATTTAACCGGTTTGCCATCTATGCCAGTTGTTTCAAAGTCAGGTGCTTTATGACCTACCGAAAGTGGTTTGGCCAGCTCCATCTGTTTAACGAAGGTTCGTACTCCAGGGTTATCTTTAAAATTATCTTTAATGTCGTCGGCATATTTTACCAGATCTGCTTCGTAACGCATGGCATCAAGCGAGGTGGCTGCATAAAAGCCTGCCAGAGACGTTTTATTTTCGTTCACAAACTTCAAGATAGCCTGGCTATAATCGTTAAGATTGGTTTGGAATATTGGCGTATAAATTTTAAGCAGCGAGTCTTGATTGCCCTTTGTAGCTTTTGCCTGGTAATCGGCAACCAATTTGGTGTTTTTATCGCTGTAAATATTGCTGATCTTGTTAAAATCCTGAATCTTTTGCGATTCGTCCGAACCGCTTACCTGATATGTATGACTAGAGTCGGCTAAATCTGTTTTAAAGGTAATATCGTCGCCGTTTTTTGCGATCAGATCAAAAATAGCTTCGCCGGCACGCAATTTAAAAAGGTTGGGAAATGGTGTAGATTTTTTGAATTCGAATTTCCCATCGGGTGCAATTGCGGTTGAGTCAACCACGTTAACGCTTGCGCTGTCGGCAGCCAATAAATATACTTTTTTTGCTTTAGCGAAGTTTGTTACTTCTCCAGATATTTTAAAGCCATCTTTATTTTTACAGGCCGATAATGCAGCCACTAACAATGCTGCGCTGTAAAGTTTACTAATTTTCATTTATGCGTTTTCTAATGCTTTTATTAATAGTTGATTTGTTTTTTGCGGGTCGATCTTACCTTTAGATCGTTTCATAATTTCGCCCATAAACAAACCTAAAACTCCTTTTTTACCTTTTTGGTATTCTTTAACCTTATCAGGATGTTTTTGCAGCGCTTCTTGTATAAATTGTTGCAAATCGTCGCTGTTTTCGCTGATTAGCAAGTTTAGTTGCTCAGCCAGTTCGGCAACTGTTTTACCCGAATGTTTCAACAACGCCGGGAAAAGCTTTTGTGCGGCAACACTGTTGTTGATCTTGCCGCTGTCCACTAGGGTTATTACGTCGGCGAGATCATTAGGGTTTAATCCCGAATTAACTAAACTTGTGTTGTGCTCATTCAGGAATGACTTAACGGGACCCATCATCCAGTTTGCCGCCGACTTATAGTTGGCTGTATGCTGAATCAGTTGTTCGAAGAACAAAGCTAATTCTTTATCCGAGGTTAATACCGAAGCATCATAATCAGTGAGGCCTAAATTGGTTGTATATTTTTGATAAAGCTCAGATGGTAAAGCCGACATGCCAGCTTTAACGCGGGCAATGTATTCTGGCGTGATGCTCACCGGCACCAGGTCGGGTTCAGGAAAATAACGATAATCGTTTGCCATTTCCTTACTCCGTAACACGGATGTCTCGCCAGTATCGGCGTTAAAATTAAGGGTGTTTTGGCTTATATATCCACCATCCTCAATAACCGCCACCTGGCGCAGAAACTCATGTTCAATAGCGCGCTGAACGTTACGGATGGAATTTAAATTTTTCACCTCGCAGCGGTTACCATATTCGGTAGCACCTCTTTTTCGTACGGATATGTTGGCATCGCAACGTAAGCTCCCCTCCTCCATGTTGCCATCACAAATATCGAGGTAGCGTACCAGCTTACGGATTTCCGTTAAATACTGCCCCGCTTCTTCGCTGCTGCGCATATCGGGCTGCGAAACTATTTCCAGTAAGGGAACGCCCGCGCGATTAAGATCGATCAGCGAATTGGTATCGTGCTGATCGTGGATGCTCTTGCCTGCATCGTCTTCCATGTGGATATGGTGTATAGCAATATCTTTTTGCGTACCATCACTTAAACGCACTGGTATACTGCCGCCAATGCATATCGGTTGCTGATCCTGGGTTATCTGGTAACCGCGAGGCAAATCGGCATAGAAATAATTCTTACGGGCGAACGTATTAAAAGGGTTGATTTCGCAACCACAGGCCAGGCCCATTTTTACGGCGTATTCAACCATGCGCTCATTGGCGAAAGGCAAGGTGCCGGGGTGACCAATAGATATCATACTGATATGATGATTGGGCATGGCTCCAAAAGCAGCCGAATCTGAACAGAAGGCTTTGCTCTGCGTAGATAACTGGGCATGAACTTCGAGACCTACAACCAGTTCGTATTGTTCGAGTACCCTGTCTGATATTTCTGTCATAACAAAATTCGGTTATACCTTTTGGGGTACAACTTTAAATAGTTTATAGCTTGCAATATAGTGTAAATAGCTATAAACTTTAAAATCAGTTTCATTAAAAACACCGGATTTTTAAGACACCAATGCCCTAAAATAGATAACGCGCTAATCTGACCGAACATATCTAATCAAACTAACGCGTTTATAATTGGCTGGTCAAATCTAAATGTTATTTCAAAAAATCCAAATTATTTTTTGCGGCGCTGACAGCAATGTTACCTTACAAAAAGTGGTGCAGTGGTGCAAAGTTCCACATGCACCACTGTGTTCCAACTTAAAAGTCATTTTTACTTTAAATAGTTGTAAGTAACTATTTGTTTATCAATGTATTAGTTCTAAATTTTCAATTCGGATAAAATAGAGCATGTTCCACTTTTTATGACTTGAAAGTATTTTTGAGACAAAAGTGTGTCAGCAATTGTGTAGAGATTTGAGCGTTTTTTCCTCGAGCGCGGACGCTCTTAATGGCTTAATAAAAAGGGTGTCATGGCGGCAGTCGAAGCATGATGCGGATGGGCTCCGCGCTACACTTCGAGTGCCTCAGTATGACACCCCTGATATTTTGAAGCTGTTTACTGAATAAAGCTCTCGGCTTTATTCAAAGCTACTTCCAGCCCGTTAACATCTTTACCACCTGCTGTGGCAAAGAACGGCTGACCGCCGCCACCACCCTGAATTTCCTTGGCAAGTTCGCGAACGATGTTTCCGGCGTTTAAGCCTTTATCTTTAACAAGGTTTTCAGAAAGCATAACCGTAAGGTTCGGTTTGCCATCAAAATTTGCGCCCAATACCAGGAACAGGTTTGGCACAATGTCTTTCAGCTGATAAGCAAGTGTTTTAACAGCTTCTGCATTAGGCAGGTCTACCCTTTCGGCAATAAAATTAATTCCATTGATTTCTTTTGACTTCTGAGCTAATTTTGTCTTTAAACCGGCGGCTTTTTCGAGGATCGATTTCTCGATCTCCTTTTTCAGCTTGTTGTTTTCTTCCAGTAAACCCTCAACGCTTTTAGAAATATCCTTAGGGTTTTTTAACAGCTCTTTTAATTGCTGAACCAGTTTACTTTGCTCGTTAATATAATTTTCGGCAGCAATACCTGTAATAGCCTCTATGCGGCGTACGCCGGCAGCTACAGCACTTTCGGCTACAATTTTAAAGTAGCCTATCTGTCCGGTTGCTTTAACATGGGTACCACCGCAAAGCTCTTTAGAGTAGGTTTCGTCGAATGTTATCACGCGCACAAAGTCACCGTATTTTTCGCCAAACAGTGCAGTTACGCCGCTTTCAATAGCTTGTTGATAAGGTACACTACGTTCTTCACGCAGGAAGATATTTTCGCGCACTTTCTCGTTAACAATAGCCTCTATCTTGCCGATCTCTTCTTCGGTTACTTTACTGAAGTGCGAAAAGTCGAAACGCAGATATTCGTCATTAACCAATGAGCCTTTTTGGTTTACATGCGTACCTAAAACCTGTTTTAAGGCAGCATGGAGCAGGTGCGTAGCAGAGTGGTTGTTATTGGTTTTGTTTCTGCGTTCGGCATCAACAATAGCCGTTAATGCGTCGCCAACTGATTTTGGAATGGTGTCGGTAAAGTGAACGATTAAGCCGTTCTCCTTTTTAGTATCCGTTACCGGAACGATCTCGCCATCAGGGAAAACCAATTCACCCGTGTCGCCAACCTGGCCACCGCTTTCTGCATAAAAAGGTGTTTTATCCAATACGATCTGAAACTGCTCTTTACCTTTAGCTTTTACCTTGCGGTATTTAATAACATGGGCAACGGTTTCGGTTTCGTCGTAACCGGTAAACTCAACGTTGTCGCCTTCCTGAAGAACAACCCAGTCAGCAGTATCAATGGCTGTGGCTGCCCGCGAGCGATCTTTTTGTTTTTGAAGTTCAATTTCGAAACCTTCCAAATCAACAGAAAAACCAGACTCTCTTGCTATAAGCTCTGTCAAATCTATAGGGAATCCAAAAGTATCGGATAGCTCAAATGCGGTAAAACCCGAGATTATTTTATCGCTCTCAGCCGCACCCATTGCTTGATCGAAGCGGTTTAGGCCATTTTCTAGCGTACGCAGAAAGGACGCTTCCTCCTCCAAAACTACTTTTTGTACAAAATCTTTCTGCGTATACAACTCATCAAACACCCCCTTAAACTGCTCTGCCAATAAAGGCACTAACTGGTTTAAGAACGGTTCTTTGAAACCTAAGTATTGATAAGCGTATCTCACGGCACGGCGAAGAATCCTGCGGATTACATAGCCTGCTTTATTGTTTGATGGCAACTGACCATCTGATATCGCAAAGCTGATAGCACGGATATGATCGGCCATTACACGCATGGCCACAGCATCATTCCAATCAGCATCGCCTGGTACGGCAGATGCATTATATTTTTTGCCGCTTTTTTCTGCAATGAATTGGATCATCGGCTGAAAAACGTCGGTATCATAATTCGATGTTTTATCTTGCAATACACGAACCAAACGCTCGAAACCCATGCCGGTATCCACATGCTTGTTGGGCAATGGTTGCAGGTTGCCGTCTTTAAGGCGGTTAAACTGCATAAACACGTTGTTCCAGATCTCAATAACGTTCGGGTCGTCGGCATTTACTAAGCTTGCGCCGGGTACTTTTGCTCTTTCTTCATCGCTCCTGCCATCGTAGTGGATTTCAGAACATGGTCCGCATGGGCCTGTTTCGCCCATTTCCCAAAAGTTATCCTTTTTGTTACCCGGTAAAATGCGGCTCTCATCAACATATTGTTTCCAGAAATCGTACGCCTCCTGATCTTTAGCTAAACCTTCTTTTTCGTCACCTTCAAAATAGGTAACATAAAGTCGGTCTTTATCAATGCCGTAAACACTGGTTAATAGTTCCCAACTCCATTCAATGGCTTCTTTTTTAAAATAGTCGCCAAAGCTCCAGTTGCCTAGCATTTCAAACATGGTGTGGTGATAGGTATCGATACCTACTTCCTCTAAATCGTTGTGCTTCCCAGATACGCGCAAGCAACGCTGGGTATCGGCTACTCTTGGGAATTTGGCTGGTGCCTCGCCTAAAAATATATCCTTAAACTGGTTCATACCAGCATTGGTGAACATTAAAGTAGGGTCGTTTTTAACCACAATAGGTGCCGATGGCACAATAGCGTGCCCTTTAGAAGCAAAAAAATCTAAAAAAGCCTGACGTATTTCCTGAGCTGTCATAAGGATGCAAATGTAGTATTTACTCGGGAAGTCAGGAAGTCCGGATGCCGGAGTTTTTAGTTGCAGTAGCGAGTTGCAGTAGCAGTGGGGTAATTAGTCAAATAAAACAGAAGCAAAATGATATGCACCATTGCCTTTATTTAGATTGATGCGGCTATTTAACCGTGTTTTTCGGGCATTATTTGTTTTCTATATAGACATATCAGCCATAAATTATACAAAAATCAGTTACACAGGTATTTGTGTAGTTCGATGGTAAGTAAGAAGTGCTAAAAATGAGCTATTGATTGCTTATATTGTTGCGTAAAAAAGCTACCGTGGATTTGAGCATAATTATTAACAGCGCCGGACTATTTACTGCACTAAGTATCGATGTTTTTTTAATAAAAATGGTATCGTCTGATGATTCGCAAAAAATTGCTTTAGAGCTGTTTACTGTATCTTTTTTAGGGTTACTCACTGTTTTGTTTTGGGATTTTTTAAACGTTTTATATGCTGCTCCCTTAATGGTATTGGGTAATATAACATCAGATACAACGGATATATTTTCTGATGAGTTGATAGGAAACACCATACAGTATTTTTACTCTATATTGGTTTTTAATTTTACTTTATACAGCTACCTTAAATACTATAATATACTGATTACCAGAAGAAATAGACTAATTACCAGATTTAAGCTAGCGCAAATTCCAGCGTGGGAAAATTAGTGAATGTGTATACCTAACACATTTAAACTTGCCGACTAAATCCTTATATTTGCTATATGGCCGTTAAAGACAACGAAGAAATCACGAAGTTATATTACAGCATGGGCGAGGTTTCGACCATGTTTGATGTTAACCAATCGTTATTAAGATATTACGAGAAGGAATTTGACATTCTCCAGCCTAAAAAGAACAAAAAAGGAAACCGCTTTTTTACACCCGACGATGTCGATAACCTCAAGATCATCCTGCACCTTATCCGGGATAAAAAATTTACGTTAGAAGGCGCAAAAGAGCACATGAAAGAAAATATGAGCGCTGCCAAAGACAAACAACGCATTATTTCTTCTTTAGAAAACATGAAAAGTTTCTTATTGGAAGTTCGCGACGCGCTGTAGCCCATTTGAAATACCCGTTAAAATAAAAACAGGCAGTTAACAACTGCACCCCATCTAAACCTTAGTTTAATTTAATATATGATTGCCGAGCACAAAGGCGAAGTTCCGCTGGTAGTATACCTGCTTCCGTTTTTAGCCGGCATACTGTGCGCCCAACGCTTCGGGATTGAGGGGTTTGTTATCCCAATTGCGGTAATTCTCTGTTTGTCAGCCACCTTTATTTTATTCAATTTATTATACACAAGGTTAAGGCTTTACCATCGTTTTAAATGGTTAGGTGGCCTGCTAATTCATCTTATTTTATTTGCCGCAGGAATTGCAACCGTGCCATTGCACGATGATCGCAGCTACCCTGATTATTTTGCAAACTATAATCCGAGAAACGTATTGGTAACCATTAATACCGAGCCTGTTTTAAAAGGTAAATACTGGCATTGTAGCGCTAACGTGGTGCAGGTTAATTTACAAAGTAAAAGTATGGCCACCGGTGGCAAGCTATTACTAACTTTCATGGACAATGGTGTAACCATATTTAAATATGGCGATCAACTGTTAATACCTGCCAATTACAGACCTGTGGAGCCACCATATAATCCAGGTGTTTTTAATTACAAAGCCTACTTAGCCAATCAGCATATTCATCTGCAAAGCTTTTTGTTTCCGGGCCAGTTTAAGGTTGTCCGGCATAAGGAGGGCAATCCTGTTGTGGCCTATGCCATTGAACTAAGGCAACAACTAGTACAAAAGTTTAGAACTAACATTCACAATCTCGATGCCGCTGCCGTAGCTTCCACCTTGATTTTGGGATATAAGGCTGATCTGAGCGAAGATGTTTTACAGGCGTACACCAAAACAGGCACCGTGCATGTGCTATCCGTTTCGGGTGCACATGTGGCTATCGTGTTTGTATTTATCAGCTTTTTGCTGAGCTATTTAAATGGATCGAGGTACGGGCAATGGGCTAGGGCTGTCGTATCTATCATTTTGATTTGGGCTTACGCTTTACTTACCGGCTTCTCTCCCGCTGTTTGCCGGGCCGCCGTAATGCTGAGTATGATCATATTAGGCAAAGCGGGGTATCGTTATACTAATACGGCCAATTTACTGGCACTGTCGGCTTTTGCATTGTTGCTGTACGATCCGCTATTGATTGCGGATGTGGGTTTTCAACTCTCTTACCTTGCCGTGTTGGGATTGATTGTGCTGCAGCCTGTAGTTTATAAACTGTTTGATTTTAAGAATAAATATGTGCGCAAAGCCTGGTATTATATCTCGGCTTCCATGGCTGCGCAGGTAATAACATTTCCACTGAGCGCGTTTTATTTCCATCAGTTTCCACTATATTTTTTGTTGAGCAACCTGTTTATTATCATTCCTTCGGAGATAATCTTATTTACCGGTATTATCGGCCTATTAATACCACAATGGCCGGTTATAAGCAAAAGCGTTTTCTGGATATTGGAACAAACCATACTAGTAATGAATAAAGGCTTGCAATTGATAGAGCATCAACCTTACGCATCGGTAAATCAGATATGGTTCAATAATTACGATTGCATTTTGTTGTTCATTATGATAGTAGGCTTTTTTTACTTCTTGCATGGACGAAAGATTGGGGTGCTTTATTTAAGCCTGGCTTGCATGTTGATCGTGGTATCCTCAGTTGGTTTGCAAAAGATTAAAAGCCAGCAAACACAGAGCATTACCTTTTACAACCTAAATAAGCATCAGGGCATACTTTTTAAGAGTGGCGATAAGGGCGTAATATTAACAGATTTACAACCGACCGACGCCAACTACAAATTTTCTGTACAGCCGGGTATAGATAGTAACCGGATAAGTGATCTGCATTTAACTGGCATGTCGGGCAATTTTGAAACGCCATATTTGAAGAAGAAATCTTCGCTGATCCAGTTCTTAAATCAAAGGATCTTGGTCTATGACCCTCAATTAGAATTTATCAGAATGCCGAAAAAAATCGAGGCAGACTACCTGTACATAACCGGCAATCCACATACTAAATTGGTTTTTATTAATAGAGCTTACAGCTATAAAAAGTTAATTATCGATGGAAGTAATTCGCCTCAAACCATCGATAAACTTGTAAATGAGGCTGATAGCCTGCATGTAAATTACGCGGTTTTAAGGCGTAACAAATCGGTGGTAATTACATCTAACTGACATATCCGATTAAACGAAAAAGAAAATTTGTATCTAAATCGGAAAACGAATAACTTGTATCAAATTAAAACTATGAAATTAAATTTTTTAAACGTTGCCTTAGGCCTTGTGCTATCAGCAACTGCTATCAGTGCATCTGCGCAAAAAAAGTTAACCGAAGGCGTAGTTAGTTACACAGCTACCGCAGGCGGACAAACTGTTGACTCGAAACTATATTTCAAAGGTGATTCAAGTTCAACCAGCGGACAAAGAGGCCCGGCTACCATTAAAACTATTATGGCGAACGGTGGCGACTATCTAGCTATCCTGGTTGATGTGCCTGTTGCCAACATTAAAAAGGCGGCCATTGGTACTCCTGCCGAGTTAGAATCTTTTAAAGATCAGGAGCCTCAATTTACGTTTACCCCAAGCACAGAAACTAAAGTTATCAACGGCTTTAACTGTAAAAAAGTTGCTGTTAAAGATGGCAAAAGCGGACAGTCTTATGAAGCCTGGGTAACCAACGATGTAAGCATCCCGGTAACCTTGCTAACCAAGTACTTTGCTGCAATTGGTGGTGTGCCAATCCAGTTTACAACTATGCAAATGGGTCAACCATTGTCAATCCTTGTAAAAGGTATTACAGAAGATAAAGCACCGGCTGGTACATTCTCTATTCCGGCAGGTTATGACAAGATCACTATTACTGACTTGAGTTCATTGGGCGGCGGTCAGCACTAAGCTACTTCATTAACAATTCATTAAAAGCTCCTTAACATTGTAGTTAAAATAGTATTTTTGCTACCCCATGTTTAGGAGCTTTTTTAGTTTTTGCCGGTATTTCGTATTCTGGCTCATCGTTTTCTTCTGTACCCGCCTAACCTTTGAGCTTTATTTTTATAACAAGCTCACAACTGCATCTGTAAAAGAGATTCTGCTTACGTTTATACATGGTTTATGGCTCGATTATTCGGCGGCGGCATATATCTGTATCACTCCCCTACTTGTTTTTATAGTTAACTGGTTTATCCCGAAGGGTCATATCCCCGCTATCTGGTTAAAAATCTATACATGGTTTTGTGTGTTGGTAATTTCTTTTCTCACCATTATCGATCTAAACATTTTCCGCGAATGGGGTACCAAGGTTAACTATCGTGTATTCAATACTTTATACAACGCGCCTTCCGAAGCCGTGGCTTCTACTGGTTCCTCGCCTATTGGTTTAAGCATTACCATAGGGGTAACGTTACTGGTTGTGGGTGTTGTGCTCTCGTTATACGTGGTCGATTTTAAATTTAAAAAGCCGTACGAAAGCGTGAGCTTTAAAATTCCTTTCTCCTTGCTACTATGCTTCATTACATTAATTATTATCCGTGGTGGGTTACGTGGCGCGCCTATCAACGAGCAACGGGCATATTTCTCTAACAAGCAGATCCTTAATCAGGCGGTACTTAATACCGAATGGAACCTGATGAATAACGTGGTAGAGAATATGCGCAGGCCATACAACGCCTACGAATTTATGCCTGCCGATAAGGCGTTTACTCTGGTAAATGATCTTTACGCGGTTAAGAAGGATACTACCGTTAAAATCTTAAAGACCGACCGTCCCAATATCGTCATTATCCAACTTGAGAGCTATACGGCTGATATTATCGAATCATTGGGTGGTGATAAAGGTGTGTCTCCGCATTTTGAAGAGTTTATAAAGGACGGCTTGCTCTTCAATAACATCTACGCCGCGGGAGATCGTACCGACAAAGGTGTTGTGGCTATTCTGAGCGGCTTCCCATCGCAGGCTACGCGTACTATCATTACGGATGATGCAAAACAGAAAAAGCTGCCTGCTATATCGTCTACATTAAAAAAAGCCGGGTATACTACTTCATACTTTTATGGTGGTGCCAGTGATTATATGAACTTTAAGTCATATATATTACATCACAATTTTGATGACCTATCAGACGAGAGTAGTTTCTCTAAAGACGAGTTATTATCTAAATGGGGTGCTTATGATGAAGTAACGCTTCGTAAAAGTGTAGATTACCTGGATAAACAGAAACACCCATTCTTTTGCTACATACAAACCTTAAGCAATCACGAGCCTTTTGAATTGCTGGGCAAACCAAAATTCCCGGGTAAAGATATGGGCAACATGTTCAGAAGCACGGCTTATTATACTGATTCTTGCCTAAATGCTTACTTTGAGCAGGCAAAAAAACAGCCCTGGTATAAGAATACCTTATTTGTTTTGGTTGCAGATCATGGCCACCGTTTGCCACGCAATACTTCTGAGGCTTATGATCCTCGGAAATATCATATACCGCTACTATTTTTTGGCGATGTAATTAAAGACGAATACAAAGGCAAAAAGATAAGTGCACTTGGCGGCCAGACTGATATTGCTGCAACTATACTGGGTCAACTTAATCTGCCTTCAGAAGATTTCAAATGGTCTAAAAATCTTTTGAACCCGTATAGCAAGCAATTTGCATTTTTCGACTGGGATAACGGCTTGGGCTTTATACAGCCCGAGCAAGCTGTGTCATATGATAATGAGGGCGATAAAATTATCTATACCGGCAATAATACCGCCCCTAATGCTGTTACTGAAAACACCTTGAGACAAGGTCAGGCTTATCTACAAAAAGTGTTTACGCAGTACCTTAATTATTAACTGCAGTTGGGCTAACCTCTTTGGTTAACTGATTAACCCATTGGGTAAACAGATCTGTTTCAATTTCTACAGCCTGGGCAGCGTGGTGTTCCCAATCTGGTGAGAAGGTTTTCAGTTGGTTGATCATTTCTTCCAGGTGTCCTTCTTCTTCCAGGATAATCGATTTCACAGTTACCTTACTTCCTGTTTCGGTCAATACATCCTGATAAATCGGATATAGTTCATCTGCGCGCACTTCTATAGCGTACGTAACCAATAAGTATGCCGCGAAGCGAAGTTCGGCGCCTGATAATTTGAGTGTGTTTTTAAGGTAACGACAAACAGATACATCAAGCTGGTTTAAGTAATACTTACTGCTCGATGGCGCTAACAAATATTCGCCGGCGTAGGTTGGGCAAATGACCTCGCCTACTTTTTCTATTTGTTTTTTCAGGTAAAAGGCATGGCGGTGTTCTTCGGCGGCATGCTTTAAAATGATATAGGTAACGGTAATTGGGTCTTCGCTTGCTGAGATCTTGCGCGCGCCGGTATTCTCCATTAACGACAGCGTATTTAACCAGCGGGCATGTAATTGATCATCACCCACTATTGTCGAAAGCACATTACTTAAAGCCATATTAAATCTCGTTTAAAGCGTCAAAAATTTTGGTGTAAATATAGTTCAGTTGGTCGTTTGTAATACAATACGGAGGTAAAATATAAACGATATTACCCAACGGGCGCAGTACAATACCTGCTTCTAAGAAGTAATTATAAAGCCTGTCGCGCAACGGGCTGAGATACGAAGTTGAATTACCTGTCTCCCATTCCAAAGCTACTATTGTCCCTGTTTGGCGTGCGGTTCGAACCTTAGGATGTTTCTCTACTTTAGCTTTAAATAAACTATGTTGTTCTTTGATCCTCTTTATATTACCTTTTGTTTCCTCGCTTATAAACAGATCCATACTAGCCAAAGCCGCTGTACAGGCTATAGGGTTAGCCGTAAATGAGTGACCATGAAAAAGTGTCTTCATCTTATCGTCAGATAAAAACATATTATAGATCTCACTGGTGCAGGTTGTAACACCCAAAGCCATGGTTCCGCCGGTTAGGCCTTTAGAGAAACACATAATATCGGGTTGCTCGGTTAGATAGTCACAGGCAAAAGGTTTGCCGGTACGGCCGAACCCCGTAAAAACCTCATCATCTATCGTGAGCACGTTTTCTGCTTTACAGTGCTTCAACAGCTCATCTAACCACTCAGCTTCATACATAATCATCCCGCCGGAACCTTGTATCAATGGTTCGAAAATAAAGCAAGCAAGGTCGGATTTAAGATGTGAGATGTGAGATTTTAGATCTTCGATGTTTTCCCGTGTTGGGAGGTCGATAAACTCGACTTCAAATAGCAAGTTATCAAACGCAGCGGTGAATGCGCTTCTGCCGCTAACGGCCATAGCGCCAAAGGTATCGCCATGATACGCATTTTTAAATGCCAGCATTTTAGTGCGGCTTTTACCCTGGTTGTGCCAGTATTGCAGGCACATTTTAATAGCTACTTCTATAGCTGTAGATCCATTGTCCGAGTAAAATACGCGTTTCTGATTATCGGGTATAATGGTCAATAAACGCTCTGCAAGTTCTACCGCCGGCTGATGGGTAAAGCCTGCAAAAATTACATGCTCTAATTTGGTAAGCTGCTCGGCTATTTTTTTAGCAATATGAGGATGGGCATGCCCGTAAAGGTTAACCCACCATGACGATACGGCGTCGATATACTCTTTTCCGTTTTCATCAAAAAGTAAAGCGCCTTCGCCCCTTACAATACCAACCGGCAAGCCGGCGGTTTGCATTTGTGTATATGGATGCCATATAATTTGCGCATCTCTTTCGGCAAGTGTCATTGTTTTTCGTTTAGTAGTTTAACCACGTACTGATCTATCGGAAAAGTGACATCACTAACCTTAAGATCGGTTAAAGGCACCCATCTAAAGGCTTGTAAAACTTTTCCCGTTCCGTCAAAATCAAATACCTTGGTCTTAAAATTAAGTTGAAGCGGCTGCAGGTTTTTTACGATATAGTATACGCTTATGATCTGCGAATCGTTGAAAGCCGATTTTACATAAAAATCGGTAGTATAAAAATGATTCAGAACGTCGATTTCCGCATTACATTCTTCCAAAAATTCGCGCTTTAGTCCGTCTATAAGCCCTTCACCCAGCTCTAAGCCACCGCCCGGAAATTTGGTAAATTGATAGCCGTATTCTTGCTCGTCGCTGATCAGAATCTCGTTGCGGTCGCTTATTAGTAAGCCGTAAACACGTACATTAAAGAGCGCCATTATTGTTCAAAGTGTTTTTTATTGCGGGTTACGTTTTCCATGGTCCATTCAATATCGATGTTTTTAGGCTCTGAACGAATTGGGCAGTTAGGCATGCTGCAGTAATGGCAGCAATTGGGCAAACATGGATCGGTGTGGATGAAGAATTCCGTTTTAACGTTTGCGTTTCTGTTCACCAATTTATCAACCAGTTTTACTTCGTCGTGTACCCGGTTAAGGTCAAAATAATTCGGTAAGGTTAAATGGCAATCGATATGCAGTTCGTGCCCATATTTCTGCGCACGCAGGTTATGTACATCTATCCATTCTACCTTACGTTGTGCATTTAGTATATTAACAATATCGTTCACCACAGTAAAGTCAGCTTCGTCCATTAAGCCCGCTATCGACTTACGTAAAAGCTTATAACCCGTTACCACGATGTAGATACCTACTATAACGGAAAGTCCGCTATCGAGCCACGGATAAGGTAAAAAGTACATTAGCGTTAAGCCTATTACCAGGCCTGCGCTGGTTACCATGTCGGTAATCAAATGCCGGCCATCAGCTTCGAGGGTAATTGAGTTTAACTTTTTACCTCGATTGATCATGTAATACCCCAACCCACCGTTAATGGCCCCAGTAATGCCTATAATAATTGCACCGGTAAGTATTTTCTGAACCTCATGGGGAAAGAACAGGCTGTAAGTGCCCTTAAAAACAATGGTTATACCGGCTATGCCGATCAACGTACCTTCAATAAAAACGGAAAAGAACTCCACTTTACCATGGCCATACGGATGGTTTACATCGCGCGGCCTCGAAGCCAGTGAAATACTGAAGAATGCAAAGGCGCTGGCTATCACGTTTACAATGCTTTCGGCAGCATCGGTAAGGATAAAATTTGAGGAGGTGATAAAGTAGGCGCTGAATTTGGCGAACATGAGCACAATACTCACAATAAGCGCAACTATGATAATGGATCGTTTTTCCTTCAAGACTTTAAATTGAGCACAAATTTAAAAACAACTGGTCAATAAGCAGTAAACTAATTTTCTATATTTGCCGCCGACATATAAATACTGCTATGAGTACTTTAAGTAACCGGATTAACAATCTGTCTGAATCTCAAACCATTAAAATGGCAAAGATGGGCCGTGAGCTCGCTGCCAAGGGTGTTGATGTAATTAGTTTAAGTTTTGGCGAACCCGATTTCCATACGCCTGAGTATGTGAAAGATGCAGCCAAGAAGGCCATGGATGATAATTTTACTTATTACACCCCTGTTGCCGGATATCCTGACCTGCGAAAGGCGATTGTAGCTAAACTGAAGAACGAAAACGGATTAGATTATGATGCTTCACAAATTGTGGTATCAACCGGCGCTAAGCAAGCTATTGCCAACGCGGTACTTTGTTTAGTTAACCCGGGCGAAGAGGTGATTATCCCTACCCCTTACTGGGTATCATACTCTGAGGTAGTTAAACTGGCCGAAGGCAAAAGCGTGTTCATCAATACTACTGTTGAGCAAAACTTTAAAATCACCCCTGAGCAATTAGAGGCTGCAATTACTCCGAAAAGTAAATTATTTATGTTCTCGTCGCCTTGTAACCCAACAGGCAGTGTTTACAGTAAAGAAGAATTAGAAGGCCTGGCTAAAGTTTTTGAACGCCACCCGCATGTATATATCCTATCTGACGAAATCTACGAGCACATCAATTTTATTGGCGGCCACGAGTCTATCGCGCAGTTCGATTCTATTAAAGACCGTGTTGTTATCATCAACGGTTTTTCTAAAGCGTTCGCCATGACTGGTTGGAGAATTGGTTACACTGCCTCAAACAGCGAAATTGCTGCGGCTTGCGATAAAATGCAAGGTCAGATTACGTCTGGTACCTGTTCTATTACCCAGCGTGCTGGCACTGCTGCCTATCTGGGTGGCTTAGAGAGTGTGCACAAAATGCGCGATGCTTTTAAACGTCGCCGCGAACTGGTTTACGGTTTACTGAAGGATATTGACGGAATTAAAACTAACCTTCCCGATGGTGCATTCTATTTCTTCCCGGATGTTACTTCATTCTTCGGAAAAAGCTATAATGGCAAGACTATTAAAGATGCTGACGATTTGAGCATTTACTTGTTAGAAGAAGGCCACGTAGCTACTGTAGGCGGCGATTCGTTCGGCGATCCTAAATCTATCCGTTTATCTTACGCAGCTGCAGACGATAAATTGGTAGAAGCTTTAAAACGCATTAAAGAAGCCTTGGGCAAATTACAATAAGCTCAAAATTACATAAAATTAAAAGGGCCATTTGCAATATGCAGATGGCCCTTTTGTTATTAAAAGGTGATTGTTTGTTACAATTTAAAACCGTAAGCTACACGTAAAGCTACCTGGCCATAGTTAGGGCTATTGCCACCTGAGTAGTTATCATAACGCAAGCCTACGTCGATACCTGAACCAGACATTGAGTAACCGATACCTGGAGAAAGAATCAATTTGGTGCTTTTATCGTAACCGTTAAACGCGTTATCATTGGTTTCGAAACCAGCACCTACTTCACCGCTGATGTATGCATGTGGTGCAAAGAAGGCTTTAACACCTGCTTTTACCGGAACTAAGCCATAATCTTTAAAATCTGTTTTACCTACTGGGGTATCGTAATTTCTCGCAAAAAAGTTAGTATAACCAGATGTAAGCATCACAGATACACTACCATTTAAATCCTTCTGTAAACGGACTGTACCGCCTAGTCCAAAGTGAGAATAATCGCGCATATTTCCGGTAGGTAAACCCGGTTCTACACCGATACCAAAGCGCCATGCTTGTGAATCGTGTCCTTGTGCTTTAGTTACGTTACTTGTAAATAATAAACCAGCAATTGCAATAGCCGCGGCTGCTAATTTTGTTGTTTTCTTGGTAGTCATTTTTGTTAAATTTAGTGAACAATTGTTAGATTGTTTTCGGGTGACCATATTCAAATACATTGCCATTCGTGCCAAATTTTGGCGTTTTTAACATTTTAAAATGCTAATCGACGCGCTGATACGATTCTGAAAAACCCTTTCTAATGGCTGTAAAACAGGCGTTTGCTACCCCAATTTTGTTTAGTATGTTAAGGCAATGTAAACACTAATGAAAAGGAAATAATTGATTACAACACAAACAAAAAATTGTAACGGATAGGATACACTTCTGTACTATATTGACGATAAATAAGCCTTGGGTGTACAGTTTTTCACAGAATGGCACACAAAAAAAGGCTTCGATTTTTCGAAGCCTTTTATAACTATTACAGAATTCTGTTAATGTTGCGAGAATTTCTTCTCGCCGTCTTTATTATCTTCCTGTAGTTTTTTCAATTTTTTCTCGCCGTAAGCGAACTTGGTGATCACGTAAAACAATACCGGCACAATAAAGATAGCCATGGATGTTGCGGCAAGCATACCACCAAACACAGTCCAACCAATTGTCTGACGAGCTACACCACCCGCTCCAGATGCCCACACCAGCGGTAATACGCCCAATATAAAGGCCATAGAAGTCATAATAATTGGGCGTAAACGGAGCCTCACTGCATCTAACGTAGCCTGTTCCAGTTCCATCCCACCATCTACCCTTTCTTTGGCAAACTCTACGATCAGGATCGCATTCTTGGCCGAGAGACCAATTAAAGTAATCAAACCGATCTGTGCATATACATTGTTAGTTAACTCGGATTTAAACGTCAGGAACAATATGGCGCCGAACGCACCAAGCGGCACCGCGAGCAGCACAGAGAATGGTACCGACCAACTCTCGTACAGTGCCGATAAGAACAGGAATACGAAAGCGATAGATAATATGAAGATATAAACCGTTTTAGATCCTGATAATAACTCCTCGCGGCTTAAACCCGAAAACTCATATCCATAGCCCTGCGGCAATGTGCTTGCAGCCACTTCTTGCAGGGCTTTTAAAGCGTCGCCGCTACTATAACCTGGTGCAGGGTTACCATCAATCTCCGCCGAACGGAAGAGATTATAGTGTGATATCAAAGGCGCGTTCTCAATGATTTTATATGTAGTTACTGTACTTAACGGCACCATGGTGCCCGATGAGTTACGAACAAAGTATTGCCCTATGTTTTGAATGTTTGTACGATAGTTAGTATCGGCCTGGGCTACCACCCTAAAGTTCCGACCATAGATGGTAAAATCATTAATATAAGCACTACCCATATAGGTTTGCAGCGCATTATTAATATCTGCAATACTCACTCCCATGCGTTTCGCCTTTTCACGATCTATAACCAGCTGATAAGCAGGTGTACGGGCGGTGAAGAATGAGAATGCCTTAGCAATTTCGGGTCGCTTGTTAACCTCCGCTGTGAAATTTTGCAGTACCTTCTCAAAATTCTTGATGTCGCCGCCCGCTTCTTTCTCCTCTAATATAAAAGAGAAACCAGCGGTACTACCCAAACCCGGAATAGCCGGCGGTGGGATTACGATTACATTGGCTTCTTTAAAGCGCGACAACTTCTTCTGCAAGGTGCCTACTAATGTAAAAAGTTGATCTTTCTTATCTTCACGCTTATCCCACGGTTTCAGCTGAACGAAAATGGTTGCACTATTTGATTTACTTGCAAAGTTTACTGCGTTTAACCCACCCAGAGCGGCATAGTGGCCAATTGCTGGGATGCTATCCAGCGTCTTCATCATCTCGTGCAGTAAGGTAACTGTACGTTGGGTTGATGAAGCCTCTGGGATATCATAAGTTATATACACCCGACCATCGTCCTCTGTGGGGATAAAGCCCGAGGGCTTGTTTTTGAACAGGAATATGGTGCCAACAATGATACATAGCAGGATAAAGAATACTGTTTTAGAGTGTTTAATGCTTATATCAACCCCATTTCGGTAGCGGTGCGAAAGCCTGTCGAACCAGCCATTAAAGGCATCGAAAAATTTATCCAGAAAGTTCTTCTTCTTATCCGGATCATGTGGTTTCAGCAACAGCATACATAAAGCGGGTGTCAATGACAAGGCCACAAAAGCTGAGATTAACACTGAAATTGCAATCGTGATCGCAAACTGTTGGTACAAACGCCCCACAATACCCGGCACAAAACCTACCGGTACAAACACCGCCGCCAAAATCAATGCAATAGCGATTACCGGCGCCGAAATATCATTCATAGCATGTTGTACGGCATCATGAGGCGACATTTTTTCTTCATCAATATAGTGCTGTACTGCTTCCACTACCACAATGGCATCATCCACCACAATACCGATAGCTAAGACGAAACCAAATAAGGTTAAGGTGTTAATAGTGAAACCCAGCGGAATAAAGAATATAAAAGTACCTATAATGGATACTGGAATTGCCAATACCGGAATCAATGTTGCTCTCCAGCTCTGTAAGAATAAGAATACAACCAGAATAACCAGCAACAATGCGATAACTAACGTATCAATTACCTCATGCACAGACACTTTAACCACAGTGATGGATTCGAACGGCACAACGTAATCAACCCCGGCCGGGAAAGATTTCTTAAGCTGCTCCATCGTGGCGTAAACAGCATCGGCGGTTTCAAGTGCGTTACTGCCTGGTGCCTGGTAAACCAATAGATATGAAGCGCGTTTACCATCGACAAAAGAGTTACCAGAGTAGTTAAATTTACCCAACTCAACCCTCGCAACATCTTTTAAGTGTACAACAGCGCCAGTGCTCGGTTGCGTACGTACAATTACGTTCTCAAATTCTTCGGGCTTTACTAAACGGCCTTTGGTTAATACGGTATACTCAAAGGTTTGTCCGTTCTCTTGCGGTGGCGCACCAACAGTACCCGCAGCCACCTGTACGTTTTGTTCAGTAAGTGCGCCTGTAACGTCGGCTGCTGTCATGCCGAGGGCGGCAAGTTTATCGGGCTTAAGCCAAATACGCATACTAAAGTCATCGGCACGTGTAAACACGTCGCCCACACCCTTACTACGTAACAGCGCATCTCTAACAAATACGTTGGTATAGTTATCTAAAAAGGTAACGTTATGCTCTCCTTTGGGCGAAAAGATCGCCACGAGCATCAATATACTTGGGTTACGTTTACGTACTGTTAAACCCAAGCGCTGTACTTCTTGAGGCAAAGTTGGTTGAGCGATGCCCACGCGGTTCTGTACGTCGAGAGCTGCTATATTAATATCGGTACCAACTTCAAAGTTAACGGTCATGCTCATTTGGCCGTTGCTGGTACTGTTGCTTTGCAGGTAGGTCATGCCGGGAGTACCATTCACCTGTACTTCAACCGGTGTTGCAACAGTTTGCTCAACTGTTAATGCATCGGCTCCCGTATAGGTACCGGTTACTTGTACCGTTGGTGGTGTAATTTCCGGATACTGCCCTATCGGGAGGCTGCTCATAGCCAATAACCCTACCACCACAATTACTATGGATATTACAATAGCTGTTACCGGCCTGCGTATAAAGGTATCTGCGATCATCTCTTGTCTTTATGGTTACCGGTAATTATTTTCCTTGTTGTTTAGCTCCAGCCTGGCCAGGTGCGCCTTGCTGTTGCGGAGGTCCTAAAGTTATTTTTCCACCGTCTTTCAAACGTTGAAAGCCGTCGGTGATAACCTTATCGCCAGATTTTAGGCCGTGCAGAATCACGATGTTATCTCTAATCCTCGGGCCTATCATTACTTTAATCTGATGTGCGATTGTGTCGGCCGCAGTAAATACAAAGTATTCGCCCATTTGCTCGCTAATAGCTTTGTAAGGGATTTGCACACGATCGCCCGACTCATTATTCAATACATTCAGCACAGCGCTCATGCCATCTTTTAACACATCCTTTTCGTTGGCGAACTGTACACGCACTTTAATACTTCCGGTTGTGTTGTTTACACCGCGGTCAATAGCCACTATTTTGCCCGGTTTATCGTAAATGGTACCGTCAGACAGCTTCAATCTGAAAGTAGAGTCTGTGCTGCTTTTCTGGTAAGCATAGAAGCGTTGCAAGTCTTGTTCATTTACTACGATATCAACAGCTATCGGATGCTCAGTAGATATAGTATTTAATAAGGTAGTGCCAGGCGTAACCTGCGAACCTAACCTAACCTGCGATATGCCAATGCGACCAGTAAACGGTGCTGTGATAATGGAATAAGAAAGATCTGTCTGGGCTGACAATACACCGGCCTTAGCAACGTCTACCTGTCCTTTGCTGGTTTCAAGCGAAGCCACCGCCTGGTCGTAGGTTTGGCGTGCAACAGCGTCCTGCTTCAGCAGAAAAGTGTAACGGTCTTCATCCTTTTTCGCTTTTACCAAATTGGCATTTGCTGCACTTAGATTAGCCTTCGCTTGCTCAAAAGCAGCAATATATTTACGCCTGTCTATCTCGTAAAGCGCTTTGCCTTTAGGTACAACTTCACCTTCTTTAAAGAATATACCCGTAATAAAGCCCGAAACCTGGCTACGGAGCTCAACACTGTTAAGAGCCACCACGGTGCCCTGGTATGGATCATAGTATACTGCATCCGCAGTTTTTGCTTCTGTAACGGCAACGGGCGTTGGTGGAAGAGCGGCGTTTTGCTTTCCCTGTTGTTTACAAGATGCCAATAACGCTATACTTACTGCAGTACTTAAACCTAAGTATTTTATATTCATATGGTAGATTATCTAACTGTTAAAGTTCCTAATGCTTTTTCTAAATCAATTTTGCTGGATAATAATGTAAACAGCGCATTATAGTAGCTCAATTCGGCGGTACGCAGGCCAGACTGTGCTACAATAACGTCGAGATAAGTTTTAATCCCCTCTCGATATTGTAATTCTACTATAGTATCTACATCCTTAGCCAAATCAACATTTTGTTTTAAGAATAGCCAATTGGTGTAATTACTTTTATAGTCTGATAGTGCCTGCACATACTCGGTATTGATTACGTTACGTGTGTTTACAATATCGAGGTCTACCCTATCTTCCTGTAAACGCGCTTTGGCCAAATTCTGTAAACGCTTGGTTCCTGTAAAAATAGGCAGGTTTAGGCTTAGGCCAATAAGAGAAGTTGGATAGGCATTTTTGTACTGATCGCTGAAATGATCATTAAAATAAAGCAAGCTGTAACTACCAACAGCTGATAACGATGGCAGCCAGCCATATTTATAATAGTTTACATTTAAGGCTTGGAGATTCTTTTGAGCTGCCAGTTGCCTGTACTCTACCCTGTTTTCGATATTTAACACCTGGTTGGTATCGATAGTAGCAGTTTTAACAAATTGGGCAGAATCATAGGTAAGCACTAATTGCTTTTCGGGCGCCAAGCCCATTACTTGTTTGAGATAAGCTGCTTTACTTTTTATAGCCTCCAATGTTTGTTTGCGGCCGGCTAATGAGTTATTTAGATTGATGGTGGCTTGCTTATAATCAGTTTTATCAACTACACCTGCCTGGTAGCGGGAGTATGAATCCTTTAAACTACGCTGAAGCCTGGTAATATCTTCATTATATATATCGAGTTGTTTTTCTGAAAGCAGAACGTCAAAAAACGATTTACTAACGTCGGCCACCAAGGCTATCTGACTAACTTCAGTTCCCTGTTTATAATATTGCCTCGAATACTTTGCAGCGCGTGACGCCAGAAGTACATCGTTATTATAAATAGTCTGGCTGGCTTGCAGTGCAAGGGTTGATACATTTTTGCCAACACCAACAATTTGGCCGTTGCCTGTACCGCCGGTTGTGCCGCCCGTCCCCGTTCCTGTCCCGGTACCAGTTCCGCCTACGCCAGCTACCGCCCGTTGAAAATAATAATTGTATCCTGCCGTTGAAGTTAATTGTGGCAGCCAACCCGAAAGCCCTATACGTATATCACGTTCGTTTATTTGCTCGTCGATAGATGCCTGCCTTACCGCGGGCTGATTGCGCAGAGCAAAATCTATGCATTGTTGCAAATTCAATGTGCGGGTGGTAGAGTCGGTACTGTTTTGGGCTAAAATCGATTTAGTTGTTAACAGTAAAATAACTAATAGAGAGTAAAATGTTTTTTTCATCCAGGTAGTTGATGCCTTAAAAACGCATAATTACAACATAAGTTTACTTAATAAAAATAAACGCGAAAAATGTTACAATACTCAAACATATAAGTTTTTATGCATAAAATGCATACTTAAAAGTCCTTTTGGGCGTTGAAAATATTTTGTTTTTGATTACAGGATAAAATAAATTTTTAATTAATTTGCCCAATGGTATTTTGTTACGCTACGTAATGATGTGCAAAAAAATTACACGCCAAGTATAAGTTATAAGCTTTTTCATGGTATTTTTACAAAAAATTTAAGCAGAGTTAATACATGGGTAAAAAACTACATGATAAAATCGCTCAGTTTACGGAAGCTGCTGTAGCCCGGGAACGTGGTGTATACCCGTTCTTTAGGCCAATAGAATCCGGACAAGATACTGAGGTTATTATCAATGGCAAACGGGTGTTAATGTTTGGTTCAAACTCTTATTTAGGTTTAACCAATCACCCCGCGATTAAAGAAGCTTCTAAAAAAGCGATAGATAAATATGGCACAGGTTGTGCCGGTTCGCGCTTTTTGAACGGAACGCTTGATATCCACATAGAGTTAGAAGACAGATTGGCTGCCTACGTTGGTAAGGAAGCTGCTGTATTATTTAGTACTGGTTTCCAAGTTAATCTGGGTGTGCTTTCGAGCATTACCGGACGTAACGATTATTTAATATTGGATGAATACGACCATGCATCTATTATTGATGGTAGCCGTTTATCATTCTCAAGAGTAATTAAATACGCTCACAATGACATGCAAGACCTGCGCCGCAAGCTTAGCTTGTTGCCAGAAGAAGCTGTTAAACTGATTGCAGTTGACGGTATATTCAGCATGGAAGGTGATATTGTAAAATTACCTGAATTAGTACAAATAGCTGAAGAGTTTGGTGCTAATATTATGGTAGATGATGCACACAGCTTAGGTGTAATTGGCGATAAAGGTGCCGGTACAGCTTCACACTTTGGTTTAACCGATGATGTGGATTTGATTATGGGTACGTTCAGTAAATCATTTGCATCCTTAGGTGGTTTCATTGCTGCTGATCATGCAACTATCGACTACTTAAAGCACCGTGCACGTTCTTTAATGTTTAGCGCAAGTATGACGCCAGCCTCTGTAGCAAGTGTTATTGCAGCGTTAGATATTATTGAAGCCGAGCCTGAGCGCATTACAAAATTGTGGGATAACACTAATTATGCCATGAAACTTCTACTGGACGAAGGTTTTGACCTGGGCCCTACCGAAAGCCCGATATTACCTATATATATACGTGATAACGAGAAAACCTACATGGTAACCAAACAGCTACAAAATCAAGGCGTGTTTGTAAATCCTGTTGTTTCTCCGGCAGTACCTTCAGATTCTTCATTACTACGTTTCTCATTAATGGCTACACACACATTCAGCCAAATCGACGAAGCTATTGAGAAGATCTCTAAAGCTTGTAAAGAAGTTGGTGTATTTAATACCGTTAACGAAAAAATATGAAGAAAATACTGCCTGTGAGTTCCAAAAAGGAACTGGGGGCTTTTATTGATTTTCCGCATGATCTGTATAAAAATGATCCGAATTATGTTCCGGAACTTTTTATCGCTCAAAGAGATCTGTTGACTACTCACCCATTCCACAAACACTCATCGCTGCAGTGTTTTCTGGCATATGACGATAACAAAATAGTTGGCCGTATAGCCGCTATAGATAATACAAACCACAACAAATTCAATGAAGCCAATGATGGCTTCTTTGGTTTTTTTGACTCTATAAACGATCTGGAAGTCGCTCAGCTATTGTTTGATGCCGCTACCAAATGGCTTAAAGAGAAAGGTGCAACCAAACTGGTTGGCCCTGCCAATCCATCAACCAATGAGGTTTGTGGGTTATTGGTAAAAGGTTTTGACAGGCCACCAATGGTAATGATGCCCTACAACCCACCCTATTATGTTGAACTACTTGAAAAATTAGGCTTAACAAAACAGGTAGACTTATTGGCATGGTACTGGGACGATAAAAGCTACAACGATAAATCGCTTCAGTTGCTTGAGAAGTTGCAGGATCGTTTGAAGCGTAACAGTAACATTATCATCCGTAACATCAATCTGAAAAACTTTAAGCAAGAAGCTGACGCTTTACGCGACGTTTATAATAGTGCCTGGGACAAAAACATGGGATTTTTCCCAATGACTAACGAGGAGTTTGACTATACAGCCAAAGATCTGAAAATGATTCTTGATCCGGATTTTGCTTTCGTTGCAGAGCAGGAAGGTAAGATAGTAGGCTTTGGTGTTGCTATTCCAGATTTGAACCAGGTACTTAAAACTATAAAACGAGGCAGGTTATTGCCTACCGGTCTTTTTAAATTATTATTAAATAAAAAGAAAGTTAACGGTATCCGCATTATGCTTTTAGGAGTTATTGATGGTTACCGTAAAATGGGTATTGAAGCAGTTTTATACGGGTCTATTATAAGAGAATATCGCCGTAAGAAATTCAAATACGCCGAGGCCTCATGGACATTGGAGCATAATGATATGGTAAACATCGCCATTAAAAACATTGGCGGCGACCAATATAAAACCTATAGAATTTACGAAAAGGCTATATGAGGGAGCGGGTTTTAATAACCGGCGCAAGCGGATTTGTTGGATACCATCTTATTGAAGAAGCGCTGAGCCAAAACCTCGAAGTATTTGTAGCTTTAAGGAAGAGTAGTAAAACAGATCATTTTACACATCTAAACGTACAGCTTACTTATCCAAAGTTTAATGATATTGATGCATTAACCGAAGAGATTAGAGCTAATAAATACGATTATATTATCCATGCGGCTGGTGCAACAAAAGCTAAGTCGCAGGCGCAGTATAACCATATAAACGCAACTTATACCGTTAACCTTGCCAAAGCGGCAGTTGCAGGCGGGGTTAAAAAATTTGTGTTTATGAGCAGCCTCGCGGCGGGCGGGCCACGCACAACGTTAAACGGCATCATATCAGAAAATGATGAACCGCACCCGGTAACACAATACGGAAGAAGTAAATTACTTGCGGAACAAGAATTAAAGAAGATCCCTGATTTAAACTATACGATTTTAAGGCCGACTGCTGTCTATGGTCCCCGCGAACGCGATATCTTTATTGTAATAAAACAAATAGTTAAAGGCATTGAGCCATATATTGGCAAAGAGGAACAAAAACTAAGTTTTATATACGTTAAAGATTTGGCGGGTGCCACCATAAAGGCCTTATACGGAGGCAATCGCAGCACTTATAACATAGCCGATGGTAACTTTTACAGCAGGTACGAAATGGCAAATATTATTAAGGATGTACTCCAACTTAATACTTTCAAATTTCATCTGCCTGTCACCTTTGTAAAATTAGTTGCATCGATAAGTGAAAAAGTTGGTTCTTTGACGAGCAAAACTCCCGCATTAAATATCGATAAGCTAAATGAACTCTTAGGGGTTAACTGGGCTTGCAGTATTGAGGCGGCAAAGCAAGAGCTGGGATTTTACCCGGTGTATAATTTAGATAAAGGATTACAGGAGTCAATAAAGTGGTATAAAGAACACAAGTGGCTCAAATAAGATTTAACTCGAATAAAAATAGAATACATGAAAAATAGCGTTCAACCTGCTGAAGGTAAGCTTGGTATATTAATACCAGGTTTAGGTGCAGTAGCCACCACTCTGATTGCTGGTGTAGTAGCCGTTAACAAAGGCTTAGCAGAACCAATCGGAGCATTAACCCAAATGGGTAACATCCGTATCGGAAAAAGAACAGAGAATAATTACCCGAAAATTAAAGACTTTGTGCCTTTGGCTCACCTAAAGGATATCGTTTTTGGCGGTTGGGATGTTTACAGTGACAACGTTTATGAGGCAGCAGTACACGCTAAAGTGTTAGAAAAAGACCTGTTAAATAACGTTAAAGAAGAATTGGAAGCAATTGTGCCTATGACAGCTGCTTTTGATAAAGACTATGCTAAAAACTTGGACGGCGAACACGTTAAAACTGGTACCCGTTTAGAGTTGGCGCAACAATTAATGGCTGATATCGAAAACTTTAAAGCACAACACGGTTTAGACCGCGTAGTACTTTTATGGTGCGGGTCAACCGAGATTTATTTCGAAGAAAGCGACGTTCACCAAACTTTAGAGAAATTTGAAGCTGGTTTAGCGGCTGACGATAAATTGATCTCTCCTAGTATGCTTTATGCCTACGCTGCATTAAAGTTAGGCGTACCTTTCGCAAACGGTGCTCCAAACCTTACTGTTGATATCCCTGCAATGGTTGAGCTATCAAAATTAACCGAAACTCCAATTGCCGGTAAAGATTTCAAAACTGGTCAAACTTTAATGAAAACTATCCTGGCACCAGGTTTAGCAGCACGTTCATTAGGTGTTAAAGGCTGGTTCTCTACCAACATTTTAGGTAACCGCGATGGTTGGGTTTTAGACGATCCGGATAACTTCAAAACTAAAGAAGTATCTAAATTAAGCGTACTGGAAGAAATTTTCCAACCAGAGCTTAACCCTGAATTGTATGGTGAGTTATACCACAAAGTGCGTATCAACTACTATCCTCCTCACGGCGATAACAAAGAGAGCTGGGATAACATAGATATCTTCGGTTGGTTGGGTTACCAAATGCAAATCAAAATCAACTTCCTTTGCCGCGACTCTATTCTTGCAGCACCAGTTGGTTTAGACCTGGCTTTGTTTAGCGATTTAGCTAAACGTGCAGGTATGAGCGGTATCCAGGAGTGGTTATCTTTCTACTTGAAGTCTCCACAAGCTGCTCCAGGTTTACGCCCGGAACACGATATCTTTAAACAATTAATGAAATTACAAAACACCCTGCGTCACATGATGGGCGAAGACTTAATCACACACTTAGGGTTAGATTATTACCAGGATTTGGTAGAGTCTCTGTAAGCTCATTCTAAATACTCAGATAGCCACTCGTGGGGTATCAAATTTATTGGCAATAGCGTTTAAATTTGTACCGTGCAGGTGGCTATCCTGTTTTATAACAATTTCTATTTTTGAAGTTCCTTAAAAACTAATCAATCATTTGATTAATTTTTACTTTCCTGCAACAATTTTATTCAATTAAAATTTTCACCTTTGCAGCCGTGGATTAAACTTCGTGTTTATAAAACCGTCTCATCCGATTTTATAGTATATAGCGTGTAACTATTCAGAGGTTAGCATATCTATATAAAAAGGAAAATCAGGATTTGATCCGCTTGCATACTTGCATTTTAAATGAATTATAGAAGGTTTTTACTCTTACTGTTCTTTATCTCTTTATCTACTGTAGTTTTTGCACAAAATACAGTTGTAACGGGTACGGTTACAGATGCCAATAATCATCACCCACTCTCCTATGTTACAGTAGCTTTTACTGGCAGCAACATCGGTATGAATACTGATGACAAGGGTGGTTACAGGCTACAATCAGTAAAGCCATATACACAACTTACCGTATCGTTTGTTGGTTACAAGACAGCCACATTGGTTGTAGAACCGGGCAAAGAACAAACTATTAATGTTAAGCTTTTCCCCGAAGCTAAACAGCTTAACGAGGTTGTTGTAAAATCTGCGAAGCGCGAAAAATATCGTAATAAGGATAACCCTGCTGTCGAACTGATCCGTAAGGTCATTGCCAATAAACCTAAGAACAAACCCGAAGCCTATGACTACGTAGAATACAAGCAGTATGATAAACTGCAAATGTCTTTCATAAACGTTTCAGAGAAGTTATCAGAAAAGAAATTCTTTCGAAAATATAAGTTCTTGCTAGACAATAAGGATAGCACGGCGCTGCCGGGTAAAACCATATTGCCTATATATCTGGACGAGCAATTATCGCAGACGTATTATCGCAAAAACCCTGAGAAGAAGAAGACGATAATGATAGGGCATAAAAGTGTAAACTTTGGCAGCTTTATGGATAGCGAAGGGTTTGGCACCTATTTTCAACGAATGTACTCGGACGCTGACATTTACAAGAGTAACATATTTTTGATGACCAACATGTTCCTCAGCCCTATTGCCGACGACGCTCCTACCTTCTATAAATTCTTTATTACCGATACCATAACTAACGGTAACACAAAGCTTGTCCGGCTAAGTTTTACCCCGCGTAACACAACGGATATGTTGTTTGAAGGTGATATTTATATCACGCTCGATGGCAATTATGCCGTACAGAAGTCTGACTTTAGCATCAATAAAAATATAAACCTTAACTGGGTACGGGGAATGCACATTAATGAAGATTATGAGCAGAACCCAGATGGTCGCTGGCACCTGAGCCGTGCAGATATGCAGGCCGACTTTGGTACCAGCAAAAAAGGTAATCATGGTATTTTTGGGCAACGAACGGTAACATATAAAAACTACATCGTAAACAATGCCCGCCCGGATACTACGTATGATGGTGAGGCTGTCGAAATGTCGCCTGATGTTAAGAGTCGTAGCAACCAGTTCTGGGCCGAAAACCGCTTGGATACGCTTAGCAAGGCCGAGTCGAGGGTTTATAAAAACATCGACAGCCTGCAACACATGCCATCTTTCCGTCGCACAGCCGATATTGCTACGCTGTTGTTGGCGGGTTATAAAGGATTCGGCAAGTTTGAATTAGGGCCGGCGAACACATTTTATAGCTTCAATCCTGTAGAGGGTTTCAGGCTGCGTGTAGGTGGCCGTACTACGCCAGAATTAAGCAAACGATATTATTTTGAAACCTATACTGCTTACGGTTTTAAAGATCAGAAATGGAAGTACTTTCTGAGTGCAACTTATTCTATCAACGATAAATCTATCTATCGCTTTCCGCAACATTATATCAGGGCAAGTTTTCAGCGAGATACTAAAATCCCCGGCGAAGATTTGCAGTTTGTACAGGAGGATAACTTCTTGCTATCGTTTAAACGCGGTGTAAACGATAAATATCTGTACAATGACTATTATAAATTAGACTACGTGCACGAATTTGAGAATCACTTCTCTTATAGCATTGGTTTAAGAAACTGGACCCAATCTCCTGCCGGCTCATTATATTTTCAAAATATTGAGAATGGCCAGTTGCATACAATTGATAAGTTAACCACAACTGAGACTAACGTCCAGTTCCGTTATGCACCGCACGAACAGTATTATCAAGGAAAATTATACCGCACACCGATCTTCAATAAATATCCTATCCTAACCCTCGATCTGACCAATTCTTTCAAGAACGTTTTTGCGGGTCAGTATGGCTATCAAAAAATAAGGTTCAGATTAGATAAACATACATATCTATCGCAATTAGGTTATGCCGATATTGGCTTAGAAGGTGGCAAAATCTTTGGACAGGTGCCCTATCCGTTATTAACTATTCACCAGGCTAACCAAACTTACGCTTACGACTTAAACTCATATAACTTAATGAATTTTATGGAGTTTGTGAGTGATAAATATGCAAGCTTAAAGATCGATCAGCATTTTATGGGGTTCTTTTTTAACAAGATCCCATTGTTTAAGAAACTGAAATGGCGCGAGGTGGCTTCTGTTAAATCCTTATGGGGTAACGTAAGCGACCGTAATAATCCAACCTTACACCCTTCTTTATATCAATTCCCCGTGGCAGATAATGGCGTGCCAATTACCTACACCTTAGGTGGTAAGCCTTATGTAGAGGGCAGCGTTGGTATCGAAAATATATTTAAATTTATTCGTGTTGACCTTGTCAGACGTTTCGATTATTTAGATCATCCTGATGTTTCTAAATGGGGAATTCGTGCAAGAGTCAAATTTGATTTTTAACTTTGCAAAATCAGCAAACAATATGGAACAACAAACCACATCTTTACGCACAACACTTCAATTAAGCATCTATAAAGTGATAGATCCTTTTGTTAAAGTGCTGATTAAATTGGGGCTTACCCCCAATGCAGTTACAACTATTGGTTTTATCTTAAACATTGGTGTGGCGGTAATATTTATTTTGGGTGCCGAAGAAGGTAACCGTGGCGATCTTACTTACGTAGGTTGGGCCGGCGGACTTATTCTGTTTGCAGGTTTGTTTGACATGCTGGATGGCCAGGTTGCAAGGCTGGGTAACATGAAATCGATCTTTGGTGCGCTGTACGATTCTGTTTTAGATCGTTATAGTGAATTGGTTATGTTTTTAGGCATCTGCTGGTACCTGGTTGCTCACCATTACTTTTTAAGTTCGTTGTTTGCATTTGTTGCATTAATTGGCTCTATGATGGTTAGCTATGTGCGTGCCCGTGCAGAAGGTTTGGGTATTGAGTGTAAAGGTGGTTTAATGCAACGCCCGGAACGAGTAATAACTATTGGATTATGCGCCATCCTTTGTGGTGTTTCATCATTATATATTGGGGGCGACTATAAGCTGTACATCCCAGGCATCAGGTATCATGTTTTTGAGACCATGTCGATATTTACTTTTCCTATTGCAGCACTTGCTGTATTAACTAATATCACCGCTTTTAACAGGCTTAGAGATGCTAAAAAGAGCCTGATGGAAAAAGAACAATCTGGAAAATAATTTAATTTAATTTGAAGCAATACATTTTATTTTTTGCGCTGTGCCTTGGCTTAGTGAGTTTGCAAGAGCAAACGGCAAGCGCATTTACTATTAACAAAACTCTGGCTACAGATTCGACAAAAAAAGTAAAGCCTGCCATTAACTTTCCGGTGTTGCCTGCCAATATCAGTCGTTTATTTTATGTGCAGCGCGACCCGAATACTAACACCATCGTTTACGAACTAAACGAAATCAATGGTCAATTGAATACCGAGGAGCCCGTACACGTATACTGGATTAAGTATAATGAAAAAGGGCAACATGAGGAACTCAACTACATCCAACGCAAATTTGCCTATGGCTTAAATCAAAAGCCGCTTGGCAACGATAAATATGATATCCGCTTTGTGTCGTACAAAAAGTATCCTCTTACTTTAATGAAAGGTGCGGATGGCAAATATCACATTTACGCGACAATTGCGCATAAACAAGCCATACTTAATCGTATTTTTGTAAAAATTGAAGGCGGCTCTTTTTGGCTCCCTAACGTAGTATACGTTGAAGTTAAAGGAATAGATCCGGCAACCGGACAAGAAATAGTAGATAGATTTAAACCCTGATATAGCAAATGAAAAAGAATTATGTGTCAAACTCGCAAGAGTCGGTACGAATGTTTAAGAGTGATTTTTTAGAAAGCTTATCTAAGGTTCATTTCTTTGTACCAATTATTATATACCTGCCTGTAATAATAGCGTGTATGTATATGGCTATTTTTGATGCTCATCAATCAATCGGCCGCATTTTGATCCTATTGGTATCTGGCCTTTTCGTATGGACCTTTGTTGAGTATTTTTTACACCGTTTTATATTTCACTTTGTACCAAAAGCTGAATGGGCATTGCGCCTGCATTTTATATTTCACGGTGTTCACCATGATTATCCAAGCGATAAAAAACGCTTGGTAATGCCACCTTCAGCAAGTATACCTTTGGCAGTAGGTTTCTTCTTCTTATTTTGGTTTATATTACCAACGCATCAGGATGCTTATGCATTTTTTGCATCGTTTATATTAGGCTACTTATTTTACGATATTGGGCATTATGCAATCCACCACTTCAATTTCAAGGGCGGTATATGGAAAAGCATTAAGAAACACCATATGTTACACCACTACCAGGATCCTACAAAGGGATATGGTGTAAGTTCGGCCTTATGGGATAAGGTGTTCAGGTCAGATTTTGAGAATCAAACCAAATAATGAGCTTCTACGCTTCTGCCGAATTATTTCCCCGGGTAAATATTAAAACCGCGATAACACTGGCTTTATTGTCTGTGGCGTACGTAGGTTTGTCGAGTATTTTGGTTGGTTTCAAATCAGACCAAATTGTGTTGATCGCACTGGTAAATGGTCTTTACTATCTATCTGGCCATACACGCAGGTTTGTTACCGGGTTTGCCATCTTTATTGTGTATTGGATCATTTTCGACTACATGAAGGCTTTCCCCAATTACCACTTCAATGCGGTACATATCGGCGACCTTTACAACCGGGAGAAGAGCCTCTTCGGTATTCACAGCAACAATACTATATTAACGCCTAATGAATATCTGAAAGCTAACAGCCACCCCTGGCTCGACGTTATTACCGGCGTATTTTATCTATGCTGGATACCAGTACCATTAGGGTTTGCAGCTTACTTGTTATTTACCCGTCCAAAAGAGTTTTTAGGCTTTGCTTTAACTTTTTTCCTGGTGAATCTGTTGGGCTTTGTAGTGTATTACACCTACCCGGCCGCTCCACCATGGTTTATACAGGAGCATGGTTTTAACTTTATACCGCTTACCAAAGCCAGCACAGCCGGACTGGCGCGCTTTGATAATTATTTTCATGCCGGTATTTTTAAAAGCATTTATTCTAAAGGCTCAAATGTATTTGCGGCAATGCCATCGTTACATTCCTCATATCCTGTTATTGTGCTTTACTACGGTTTAAAAAATCGTTTGAAGTTCGCCAATATCGTTTTTGCAATAGTGATGGTCGGTATCTGGTTCACTGCGGTGTATGCGAGTCATCATTATGTACTGGATGTTTTGGCCGGTATTACTACTGCCATTTGCGGAATCAGCTTGTTTAATGTTATATTAAATAAGAGTAAAGGTTTCCAAAATTTCATCAACAACTACGCTAAGTTAATCACTCGTTAATATTTAATTGCTTCTTAAATAGTGTCCAAAAAAAGCGATTATATTTTATCGTTTTTATTTAAAGAGGTAGTTTAAGTAAAAAATATTAATTCCTGATAATAAACTATTTATATTAAAATCTCATAAAACAGGCACAACCTTTGATATTATAAATCAGCATTATATAAAAGCTTGTATCAGCCTGTATATGAAAAAGTTATCACTTTTTACTTTAAGCTTATTTCTATCAATACATTTATTTGCCCAATCGGCATCTCCAGATAGTTTACAGAAGCAAATTGACACTACATCTTCGAGCGCACTGAAGGGTAAGTTGTATACCCAAATGGCCGAAAGCTATATGAAATATAGCGCCCTGCAGGATAGGACGCTTAAAAACCAATATCAAGAGAACGCACTTAAGTATACCTTGTTATCGTTGCATGAATTTTCTCGCACTGATGACAGCGTTGGTTTGCGTAAAGCGTTTGATAGATTAACCCGTGTATACCACGATCAAAAGAAATACAGCCAGGCTAAATGGTTTATTTTACAATCAAATACCATGGCCCGTGAGCAGAACGATGTACCAAATATTATACAGTCGCTAATCACACTCGCTGGCATTAAGATGGACATCCATGATTTTGATCTTGCCCGACGCGATCTGCGCGAAGCACTGGAGTTATCCTCGGCCAATTGCTTTGCCGATCAACAGTCGGCAGTGATGTTAAGCTATGCCCGCCTGTATAACAGTACCAACAGCGGCAAGCAGGCGGCCGCCGCAATGAAGCGCTATGCTTTTATGAAAGATAGCATGGCACGCGACTCGGAGGCGCGATCTATGGCTAAATTACGCCCAAGAAAAAAGTACTATACAGCCGGGTACAAGCCGAAAGACAAACCGGTTACACAACGCGTAGCTTCTCTTTAATTATTGGAAGTAGTTTGATTGCGATAATTTTAATCGTTATCGTCATTATAATTTACAGGAGAAAACAACATTCTTCTCAAAAAAGCAATTAAACCCTTAATTGCTTTTTTTGTCTTATAGCAGTATGGCAAAGTGGTGGATTACGAGTGGAATTTTATCAATAATCTTATTGAGCACGGCAGCTTGGGTTCAGTTTAATGAACAATCGGCGAGCGACAGGTTTAAGCAGGAATTTCTATATCGGATTAATAAAGCACGCGCTGCAGGTTGCAGTTGTGGTAAGCAATACATGCCTCCGGCTCCCCCACTAACCTGGAATGCTAATTTGGAAGCCGCAGCTATTGCACACGCACAGGATATGAACAACCGCAATTATTTTAGCCATACCAGTAAAGATGGCCGCACCAGCGAAGACCGCATTGTGGCAGCCGGTTATTCGATGATTGGCTATCGCAGCCTTGCGGTAGGCGAAAACATTGCCTTCGGGCAAACAAGTATAGCCGAAGTAAGCGACGGGTGGTTTAAAAGCGAAGGCCATTGCCATAACCTGATGAGCCGGGAGTTCAAAGAGATCGGCGTAGCGCATGTAGGCCAATACTGGACACAGGAATTTGGTGGCCGCGAAACCTTTACACCCGAGCAGCAAAAAATGCTCAAGGAAGGCCGCGGCCGTTTAATAATCCGAAAAGAGAGTACGGAATAATCCTTAGTCTATTACTCGCTTAAGGGCCATTATATAACCCATGTGCAGGCCTTCGTGAAAGGGCAAAAAGGCGACGGCCTCGTCTATACTGCTGATATCCATCCCATAACGGGTTGACCACGCTGGATAGTTTGCGAAACTTTCTTTATTCTCGTTAACGTCTGCCTCTAATTGATCAACGGTTGACAAAAGCAAAGTTTTGATCTCTTCAACGCCAGCTTCATCAACATCCTGTTCGGGTTTCGTTCCGGATTTATAAGCGTCGAAAAAAGCTTCATCAATTACTATAGGCAAGCCGGCGCGCTTATAACAAACACCTTGTAGTGTAGCGGCCAGGTGAGCCACATTCCAGATGATATTATTGTTAAATCCTTCGGGCACCTGGTTAAGCTGTTCTATAGAAAGATCTTTGATAATATCCAATACAGTTTGGCGGGTTTTACGAATAATTTGGATAGGGTATTTCATACGGTAAATGTAATAAGCTTTACATAAAATGCCATCGTTACCGCACCTTAATCTTCACCTAAATGATATGCTAACTGCATATAACTTAATACTTCATCGTTAAGATCTTCTATAAAATTCATGCGGAAATGATGGTTGAATTGATTGACATCACCGGGCACCTGAGCCATTTTTATAAAGCACGTATTATCGGGATATAACTGCTTAAACGGAAAAACTACATGAATAAAGTTCTTGCCCAATTGCGTTATCCAGGCAATGCGTTTGTTTGAGTTTGAGATCCCGATCATGGTTTTTGTAGGCCCCAATTCGACATCATTTCCCAGTTTCTTAAATTCCGAAACAAAATGATGGAACAACATTAAAGTATGCTCCGATTTTCCCGCCAAAAAATCGTCTATCGTTTTAGGTGCCTCATCCATAGGTTTGCCAGTAGCCATGTTTCAAAGTTTACCAATCTAAATTAGGTTTAATAAATCAACGCGCAAATACCCTTCCTGTGTCAGATTACTTAATTTAACACAGCTTTGTGCACCTAAATAGTTATTTTAGTCACATCCCCCTGTTATTCTAATTTAAAACATCTAACCATCTGCATGAAAGTTAAAGCCGAAATTAAAAATTTTGTATCTATCGCATTGGGCATTCTGTCCGCCAGTATCGGGTTGAAGAGTTTCCTGTTATCCAGTAAATTTATCGACGGTGGCGCTACGGGTATTTCAATGCTTATTGCCGAAACCACTCACCTACCTATCTCCGTACTCATATTTGTAATCAATGCACCGTTTCTATACATGGGATATCGACGGTTAGGCCTACTGTTTGCCATTAAAAGCGCCATAGCTATTGGGGGGCTTGCGCTTTGCCTCGCCTTTGTACACTTCCCCGATGTTACGCCAGATAAGTTACTTACCGCTGTATTTGGTGGTTTCTTTATCGGCGTGGGTTCGGGTTTGGCTATGCGTGCGGGTGCAGTATTAGATGGGACTGAAATCGCCGCTGTATTGGTAAGTAAACGCGCTCAGTTTCTAAGCGTAAGCGATGTAGTATTGCTATTGAACGTAATTATATTCGCCACTGCGGCTTTGTTTTTAGGTATCGAATCTGCACTTTACTCGATCCTGACCTATGTTGCAGCCTCTAAGATGATAGATTTTATATTGAACGGATTTGAACAATATACAAGCATTACAGTGGTATCAACCAAAAGTGATGTTATCCGCAGGGTAATTACACAGAAGTTAGGTCGCGGAGTAACTATATACCAGGGCAAGAGTGGTTATGGAAAAGACGGACAGATCAACGATCCTCGTGACATTATCTTCACCGTGGCTACACGCCTCGAGATTCCGTCTATTAAACAAGCTATTTTGCAAATTGATCCTTCGGCCTTTATTGTACAACAAAGTATTGATGATACTACAGGTGGTCTATTAAAGCGAAAAGGTATCCACTAAGCCTTGTATGCAACATTTGTATGACATAAGAAAAGCACGTTAAACTAAGGATTATCTTCATGGTCAATAGGGAAACCCCTTACCCCTATTAAAATGACCAGAATTCTACTATTCCTTGTTCTAACCGTGCTTTTCATCGGTCGTGCATCAGCGCAGCAAACCCGTGTAGTAACTGGTACAGTGATTGATTCTGCCGGTTTTGTTCCGGGTGTAAACGTTAAGTTGATATCCGATAAGGATAGCATCATTGTTGCAACGTCTGCAAAAGGAGCATTTGCTTTTCCTACCGTTATCGGTAAGAATTTCAAACTCACGGTTTATGGCCTAGGTTATCAAACATTTATTCGTCGTTATGTGATGGATAGTGACACAAGGCCGGTTGTCCTAGCGCCCATCAAACTATCTATCGAAAGTAAAATGCTGAAGACGGTGAATATTACAGCCGTTAACCCGATTACTATTAAAGAAGATACCGTTGAATACAAGGCTAGTGCCTATAAAGTACGTGAAGGTTCGCCGGTAGAAGATCTATTGAAAAAGCTGCCGGGCGTTACCGTTGATAAAGACGGCAATGTAACAGCACACGGCAAGCAGGTAACCAAAGTACGGGTTAATGGTAAAGATTATTTTACCGGTGATGTGCAAACCGCCACGCAAAACTTACCCGCTGATATTGTCGACAACATCCAGGTAATTGACGATTACGGCGACCAGGCCAACTTAACCGGTATTAAAACCGGCGACCCCGACAAGATCCTGAACATTACTATACAAAAGGGAAAACGTGTGGGCAAATTCGGGCAAGGCTCTGTCGGTGCGGGTAATGATGACCGATATGTTGCCCGCTTGTCTGCAAATGCATTTAAAGAAGATACCCAACTGTCGTTATTAGGAACGGTAAACAACAATAATACTAACGCCTTTAATTTTGGTGGAGGAAGTGGCGGGGGCGGACGCGGAGGGCAAAGTGGTGGTGGTAACCAAACCAGCACCGCCAACGGTATAACAGTAAATAAATCGTTAGGCTTTAACTACCGTGACGCCTGGGGCAAGAAAATAACTGCTTATGGCAGCTATAGTTTTGCTGATCGGAACAAGACAACCGAAAGCAATTCCCTGCAACAAAATCTGTTTCAATCAGGGTCGATACTCAACAGCGATAGCACGCTCGATAAGAACCATAACATTAACCATCGTTTTGATTTTAATATTGAATATAAGATAGATACAGCCAATTACTTAAAGATAAACCCGAACTTCTCCTACACTTCAACCAACGACGAGAATATGGATAGGTTTATGAATAGCAGGCTAAGTACGGTAACTAGCGGCACCGAATATAGTGTAACCAATGCTAACTCTCCTACCGGCGGAGCTAATGTTTTGTTCAATCATAAATTTAAAAAAAAGGGACGCAACTTTAGTATATCTGGCAGCGCCAGTTTCTCAAAAAGCTCGTCGGACCTGGATGATCAATATAATACCCAAACACATTCGGTTATTGTTCCCCTTCATCAGCAGATCAACACCGATAACAGTTCGCAGAAAATAAATGCCCATGCGTCTTACATCGAACCCATAGCCAAAAGCACTTATCTGGAAGCCAATTATACTTATAGTTTCACAAATACAGACAACAATCGATTGAACTACCGCCTGAACCCGGTTACAGGTACTCCCACTTATATCGACTCGCTAAGCACATTATATAACTATCAGTTTATTACCAATAGCTTCGGCTTAAACATTCGTGGCGTAAAACCTAAGTATAATTATACCATCGGTTTGGTGGCAAAACCGACTTCGTTAAATGGCGAATCACATAATTTCGAGACCTCAACCCATACATTTAATTTGGTTTCTACCGCTCATTTCGTGTACAATTTTGCTAAGAACCATACTTTTAACTTCAACTACAGTGGCACCAATAATATGCCCAGCTTTGCGCAGCTACAAATGCAGCCTGACTACTCTAATCCGCAGAATATAGTTTATGGCAACCCTAACTTGAAACCGGAGTTTAGTAATACTATTACCATGCGTTATAATCAGTTTGATATAAAGAGTGGTAACTCGCTGTTTACCAACCTGAGCTTCAATGAAACACAGAATAAAATAGTGACCAATACGCAACCCGTGTTAAATAGTCAACTAAACCCCGGCAACACTAAAGACAGCACCATACAGGAAACCCATTATTTAAACACCAATGGGTTCTACTCCGTAAATGGCAACTACGCTTTCACGAAACCTTTTGCCGAGCGGAAATACACCGTAACCATTAACGGCGGCGCCAGCTACAGCAATAACATCAACTTTATTGAAGGCGAACGCGACCTTGCCAAAAACTTAGTCTGGAACCAGGGCGCCAAGTTCAGGGTTGATCTGGACAGCATTATGGATAGCGAAATTAGCGCAAACTATAGTGTAAATACTACTAAATACAGTATCCCATCAACTGTCAATGGCGATGCTAAAACATGGACGCTTGGTTTAGACGGGCGCAATTTTTTCTTCTATGATTTGATTTTGGGTTATAACCTCACCCAAACAATCAATCACGGTTTTAGCAGCACTGTAAAATCAAATCCTACCTTGCTAAGCACTTATGTAGAATATCAGTTTATGAAAAAGCACATAGCCTCGCTCCGGTTCCAGGCGTTTGATTTGTTCGACCAAAACACAGGCATAACCCGCACCGTAAGCGGCAACAAGATTATCGATACCCGTACCAACCGATTAGGGCGTTATTTCCTGCTTTCGTTTACTATGCGATTACAAAGATTCGTGGGCGGTAAAGGTCAGGGGCCGAGAGGCGAAGGCAGACGCAGCGGAGGCGGCGGACGGAGAAGCGGATTCTAAGCTAAAAGAAAAGCCGCCTACCCTTTGGGAGATAAGCGGCTTTTATATCTATATGGTATAAAATTACACCAGGTTCTTTTTGATATAAGTAATACTTTGAATGATGCTGGCATAAGGATCGCCAGGGCATTTATCCTGCTCGACGAAGAAATACTTCAGGCCTGCTTTATCAGCATGTGCAAATATCTTTTTAAAGTCGATGATACCATTACCAACTTCGGTAAACATACGCTGAGGTGTTTTGTCCAAATCTTTCACATGCCATAGCGGGAAACGTCCCGGATGCTCATTGATTAAAGCAATAGGATCTTGGTTGGCTTTGGTAACCCAGTAAAGGTCCATTTCCATTTTTACCAGGTTCTTGTCGGTTTCGTTTAGCAAGATCTCGTATGGGAATTTGCCGTTTTGCTGCACAAATTCAAAATCGTGATTATGGTAAGCCAATTGGATGCCTGCTTTTTTACAACGCTCGCCTGCCTTGTTAAAAGTCTCGGCAATTTGCTTGTAATGATCAAGGCCGCCACGTTCTGGCTCAGAAAGATAAGCGCAAACCATATATTTAATACCTAGTTCTGCTGCATCATCAACCGCGCGGTCCCAATCGTGTAACAAAGTACCTTGCGTATCTGCTCCGTTAGTTTTTTCTTCGCCTAAACGGTAGTGGCTGCTTGGCATTATCAGTCCGTTTTGTTTTAACAGCGCACCGAATGTTTTAGCATCCATGCCATAAAACTTCTCGCTTCCGGTGTAGGTTGCACCTTCTAATGATGTAAATCCTATCTGGGCAACTTTAGCAAGCGTAGCAGCCGGGTCGGCTTGCATGTAATCTCTTACGGTATACAATTGCAGGCCAATGTATTTTTTATCGTAAGCAAATAAGTGCGGTGCCGCTAATAGACCCGCCGATAGCATAGCCGTTGTTTTTAGAAATGAACGTCTTGAAGTCATAATTTTGGTTGGTTTATTGTGTAAAATTAACACATTAATTTATTTACCAAAGACTTCAGAAGTTTAAATTGGTTTAACATTGTAAAAAGATTGTGCTAATTATAAATGGTGCTTTTAAAAATAGCATCTGTTAAAGTTAGAACGCTCGCGCCCGTGCCTGAGATAAATACCTATAGATAACTCGTGAGAACCATAGCTGTAGTTGCTTAAGGCTGTTAGCGAATAATCGAAGGCATACCCTATCCTTAATTTCTCGGTAGCAAAAAACTCTATCATACCCACCACCGCATTGGCCTTTTGCAATGATTGCTGTAAATTCGATTTATCCCAACTTGGTATAGCAGTGCGATAAGTGCTACCAATCCAAATACGCTCGCCCAGCAGCATAAATAAATTCAGATCCAGGCTGGTTGGGCCTGCCCTATCGTCTTTTATTAAAAATGATGGTTTTAACTTAACGCCCTCGTCGAGGGGGATCATTGCACCGGCGGTTAAATAATAATGTGGTTGCGGCACCGGCACCGATATGGTTGTAGATTTTAAACCTTTGGCAAAGTGAGCCACCATATTATCAGCAGAAAAGCCGGCAAACCAATCGTTATTAGTGTATAAAACTCCTAAGCGTGCATCGGGTAAGATAAAGCTCTGGCTGCCTACGGGCACGTATTCATCGCCCGGTTGCCCGGCATGAAGTTTCGAGCCATCTAACCCATTCTGTATAAAGCCTGCTCCTAAACCGAAGCTTAGTTTACTACTCTCGTTATCACCAATCTGTATTTTGTAAGCGTAGTTGCCATAAACTGCTAAACTACTTTGGGCACCTATCCGATCTTGCGATATCATCAAACCCAAGCCAACCCTTTCATCGGCAACTGCGGCATCAGCGGCCAGCGAAAATGTTTGAGGGGCACCATCGAGACCAGTCCACTGCGAACGATAAAAGCCACTCAGATAAACATCTTGCTTATAACCAGCGTAGGCAGGGTTGATATACAGGCCATTAAATACATACTGACTAAACTGCGCATCTTGCTGGGCTTTGGCGGTAAATGTTGTAAACAGACAAAATGCACCCATTAAGATTGTCGCCAACAGCTTCCATCTTTTAAACCTTATGTTATTTTTTCTTCCAGCCATTTCTATGTCTTACTTAGATCTTAGCAGTGTTACATATCCCTGATAACTATCCCACTCGCCTGACACATTTTTCACTTTAAGCACATAGAAATACGTACCTTCATTGAGCCCCTCGCCTGTCCAGTCGTTATGATAGCCCTTCTTCTGATACACGGCATTGCCCCAGCGGTTAACAATTACTATCTCGTTTTCAGGGAAATTCGATAGATCAGGTATCACAAACTCGTCGTTTTTACCATCTCCATTTGGTGTAAATACGTTGGGGATATCGAGGCCTTTAATCTCTTTGGTATCGGTTGATAGGTTATTGGCTAAGTTGGGGTCTATTTCGGCTGCCGTAACCTTGGCCTTGTTTATCACAATTCCCTTTTGGCGCGCCTTCGTCATAAAGGTAAGTTCGGCCATATCATTAGCGGCGAAACTGCTTATACTCCAGCTTAGTATCCTGGTATCGTTGTTATAATTGGGTATGCCTTTATCCCAACTCACTACTGATAAAAACTCGAGTCCTTTTGGCAGTGTATCGGTAACCATTACATTGCTCGAAGCGTAATTACTATTATTTTTCACCGTTAATTTATAGGCATAAGGCGCTCCGATAGTCACTATTTTATCTTCCGACTTCTTGACGATAGCCATATCGATTGGTGCAGGTTCTGTTAGTACCTGTACTTCTTCGGAGGCAGACGATGGACAAGCTACCGCGTTTAATGCCTCTACTTTATACTTACCGGCCTCGGTTGCCTTATAGTTAGGTGCATTAGCGCCGGTAATAGTATGCCCATCTTTATACCATTGGTAGCCAGACGCTCCGGGTGCTTCGCCATGTATAGTCACAGATTTACCAGGTGTCAGCGTAAATACCTTAGTTTGTGCCGAGGCTTGGCTATTAAGCAGCACAAAGCCTGCTACCACAAAAAGCGATAGCAGGCGTAAAAAAGATATGTTAAACCCTGGTTTCAAATAGGTGGAACAGGGTTACAGCTTAGTTAAAGCTAATTGTCGGCGTTGCCGGTGGATTTACCACAGTAATCTGCGAATCAGCAGACTCTTTGTAACAGCCAGTACTCAACACAAATGTTACTCGTAGTTTATATAAAATTGGCGTTCCGCTTGTTGCGGTATTCTCCGCTACATCGTAAGTTGGTTGAGTGCCTTGCGTGGTGGTGATTGCAGTGCCATTTCTGTACCATTGATAGTTATAGGTATAACCTGAAGGGAGCGGTGACTGTAACGCTAAAGTAACCGTGGTTTGGCTGCTTGAACAGATCGGGCCAGCTGTATTTAAACTTAAACTTAAATCTGGCAATACATATACTTTTTGTATGTTGCTAATAGCAGAAGAACAACCGGCTGCATTTATTACAACTAACTGATAATCATAATAGCCGGCATCCGTCGATTGGTCTTCGAAGCCATTATCACCATTAATACCTTCTTTAACTAATTGCTTTGTACCCGTGTTGTCAATTTTATACCATTCGTATTTATTGCCGGTAACATCTGTTGGACCGGTTAAAATTATTTTTGAACCGTAGCAATATACTTTACTAACATCAGAGGCTTGCGCTGGAGGTGTAGTTAAAGCATCTTTACTTGGTCCGGTAACTGTAACTACAGCCGCCGATGCAATTAATGACGCTGATGATAGCAGCACTGTAATTGCTAAATTTAAGAGTGTAAAGTGTTTTTTCATTCTTTGTTGTTTTAAAATTTTTATCGTGGTGTTATTGTTGGTGTTGGTGGAACTGTATTTGTAAGGTTGATGTAGGTTGTACACAATGGGGCAAAAATGATGTCATCCAGTGCGAAATCGTTTCCTCCGCCGGTAATATTCTGGTTGACGATGCTGATAGTTACTTTGGTATTGGATTTGGATTGCCAGGTAGTCGTAAAATTTATCCACTGCCCTAGGGTTGTCGTTGGAGAAATAGGAGTTTGATTTTGCAAGACATTATTAATAGAAAAAAGTAACTGAGCAGGATTATTAATACTTGCACTACTCACAGATGTACACCAAACGGAAAATATATAGGTTGTATTAGGCTTTACTACAAGATTCTTTTCAGACCAAATAATTTTGTTTTTAACATCAGCACCATTTACGATCATCATGTTACGATCATCCGTAGTATTATTGGTATGGTCAGCGAGGGATGTGAATTGATCATGAACTGCATTAGGATTTGTTCCTACGGTATATGCACCTTCAGGATATAAAGTGCCACTTCCGGCAGGTATTTTGTAAACGTAGTCGCTAATAAACGCGGGATTGGCAGCATTGAATCCTGTAAATGAACCATCTACTACTACATCATCGTGCATATTAGCGGTTTGCCAGGAGTAAATACCCGGTGATGAAACTGATATAGACTGAGTTGTTTCACCTGTGTTCCAAAGCCAGTAAGGTGCATCTGGATCAGCTGTTAACGTAGCGGGGAAAGTGCATGTATTTTGGGGTAAGGTCTCACCGCAATGTGCTGGAGTATATACTGCTGCATACTTATAATAGGCTAATCTTGTAGATGCATTAAAACCTATAACGTGATAATAAGCGTGCGGCATAAACGTCGGCGCGCCGAAAAAAAGCACAGCAACACATACTATGTTTAAATATGAATGGCATTTTAAGTAAGCCGCTCGCATGGGGTCGTTTATACGTATAATCGTCAATAGCAAATACAGGCCTTGTTACGTATAAAGCACATTAGAAGTTTAGTACTTTTAGGAAATTTTTAAACCTATAGAGAATGTGGATGCTATGTAACGAAATTTAAACATCCTGATTTTACAGATAAGCAAATTAGCCTGAAAATTACCTTTGGCGATCCTTACAGTATTTCCAGAATGCAGGTTAATGCTTCATGTTGTCATTTAGTATTCATAAATTACACCTGATATGAAAAACATCAAGATCGCTACATTTGCTCTCGCCCTGGCTTTAACCGGCTTATTTAGTGTACAAGTTTATGCGCAAACCGCAGAAGTTGCCATAGGAGGCGACGTAGCACAACCTTATAAATTAGACGCTGCAACATTTGCCACCCTGAAACAGGTGAGCGTAAAAGTTACTGCGAACGATGGCCGCGAGCACGAGTATACTGGTATTTCGTTATACGATATCTTAACCAAAGCTGAAGCCATACCTAACAAACAACTTCGCGGGAAATCATTAACCAAATATGCTCTAATTTCTGCCGCTGATGGCTATCAGGTAGTAATTGCCCTTCCCGAGATAGATCCTGCTTTTACAGACAAGGTGATCATCTTAGCCAACAAAGAAGATGGAGAAGATCTTGCTGCAAATTTTGGCCCCTATAGATTAATTGTGCCGGGTGATAAAAAGCCCGCTCGCAGCGCCATGCGCGTAGTAGCAATAGATGTGCTGACGGCAAAGAAACCTTAAATTTTAATGATTGTTAAAACGACGGTCGTTGATAAAATCTACGTCGGTAAGTGTTTTTAGAAAGGCGATGATTTGCGTTTGCTCTGTGGCGGAAATAGCGATTCCTGGCTGTTGGTTTTGAGTAAACACTTTATCCAGATTAGCATGTTTCTTCATGCCGGCATTATAATGCTGTAACACTTCTTTTAAGGAGTAAAATCGCCCATCGTGCATGTATGGGCCAGTTATTTCTATATTTCGCAACGTTGGTACTCTAAACTTACCGTTGTCGCTGCGTTGATGGGTAAGACTATCCCGGCCAATATCTATTGAAGTTTCTTCGAGTCCATTGTTTCGATAGCTGAGGTCAGTAAATAACGGCTCCGTATGGCACGAAGCGCATTTTTGCTTAAAGAACTCGTAACCCGCTTCTTCGTTTAAGGTGAAGCTTGCCCCTGCTTCATGTCGCATGTATCTATCGTATTTCGAATTGGCGGAAATGAGCATGGCCGTGAATTGAGACAAGGCATCGAGCACCATCTGCTGCGTGATCTTAGAGCTACCAAATACTTCTTTAAAACGAGATGGGTAAGAATTATCCTTCTGTAAGTTTAAAAGCAACTTATCAATGCTATTCCCCATTTCGCAGGGATTGGTTAAAGCATTTACCGGAACCAGTTGCATGGCATTGATGCGGCCATCCCACATATACTCTTTTTGCCAGGCGAGGTTAAATAAGGGCGGCGCATTACGACTGCCTTTACACCCCTTTATCCCTTTGCTTACCGCACTGCCTAGATTGGCAAAAGCTGCCGACGCCTGGTGGCAATTACCACATGCTACCGTACCATCTGCAGACAAACTGGGATCGTAGAACAACGCTTTGCCTAAAAGGAAACCTTTGGTTGTAATAGGATTATGCTTGAGATCGTAAGCCGGCACAGGGAAATTTGACGGCTGTTTAAAGCTTATGGAATCGGCTAAATTTGAACGCGAGACTTTAGGTGCATACTGAAATGCTGTAAGTGCGATAATGCAACCGATAGGGATAAAGAAAATTAAGAATTTAGCGCTCACTTGCATTGGGTATCACATATCAAACGTAAACATATTGATTTATACCAAACAACCCAAAGTAAAAAGCCCGGCTAACTGAGCAGCCGGGCTTAGAAGAGTTTTTGTTTACGATCTTTAGTTTACTTCCTGAATGTTTGAAAGCATTTTGCGGCGAGTGCGTAATACAATAACCTGATAAATTACTCCTGCTAAGAAAAGTACAAATGCAACCATCATTCCCATTTTTACCAAAGGATCATCTTGGCTCGCTGCCAACGGATGCGAGATCGGTAAACGTGTAAATGATTCATTAACTGCCGGTACGAAAGATAGAAATAAGGTAAATGACATAATGATTACCTGTACATAAATGGCCTTTTTGCCGAAGAATTTTATCGATTTAGCATAAACTCCTATTGGCAATAATAGCAGCACAATTATAGTAAGTGCATGCGCAGGGCCAAAATGCCCGGTGCGCATTATCGGGAAACCGGTAACACATGTTAACACAGTTAACCAAACATAATATTTACCCCATGTAGCCTTAGGGTCGATAGTGCCATATTTGGCCAGGGCAACAAAAGCTGCGATGATAGCGAGGATGCTAATAATGGTATGGATAATACCTAAGATAGAAAGATGATTTGGCATGGTTGTAAGTTTTAGTGATGAATTTGGTTTTCGAGTATAGCATGTATTACAAGCAATGTACCATAAATATAAATATTTAGTAATGAGCATATTATATAGTTTTCAGAAATTATAACTAACGATATATCGTCACATCGTACGGAATCAGTCCGAAATATCAATTTAGTGACAGAAGCAGATGAAAGTAGCAGGCTGTAAGTAACTAATCCAATTATCTGATATATTTACCGATTACAGCTAAACAGTATAACAAAAGAATATCAATGAGTAATTGGGTTAAAAATTATAGCGGAATGTTTTGGCTTATAGCCGGTATTGTAACAGGAAGCGTAGCCGGGGTAATATTTGGTAAACAAGCTGAGATATTAAAACCCGTAGGCGATATATTTTTAAATCTGCTTTTTGTAGCTGTAATTCCATTGGTATTCTTTGCTATATCCTCGGCCATTGCCAACCTACACGGCGCACAAAAGCTATCACGGATTATGGGTATTATGGCGGCTGTATTTGTGGGGACTGTAATTGTTGCTGCACTGCTAACCATCGTTTCCTTCTGGTTATTTCCTATCAACCAACATGTTGGCTCCGAAATAATGAACGTAGATGCCAACAAGCAAAAATTAACGGGCGACCAAATCACCCAGATCTTTACTACCGGCGAGTTCTACCAGCTCCTCTCCCGCAAAAACATGCTTGCTATGATCATATTTGCCATACTGGTTGGGTTTGGTACATTACACGCGGGGGAAGACGGTAAACCTTTTCGCCAGTTTTTAAACTCGGGTAACGAGGTTTTTAAGAAAGTTTTTGTGATTATCATGAAACCGGCTCCTATTGGCTTGGGCGCTTATTTTGCTTACCAGGTAGCCGTATTTGGCCCATCGTTATTTGGCACATATGCGCATACCCTGGGTATTGGTTATGGGGTGAGTTTATTTTATTACGCTGTATTTTATACACTTTATGCCTTTATTGCCGGCGGCATAACCGGCATTAGAAAGTATTGGAAAAATAACATTATACCATCTGCCACGGCCGTTGGTACTTGCAGCAGTATTGCCACTATCCCAGCCAATTTAGATGCTGCGAAGAAAATGGGTATTTCTGATGTTATTGCAGGCATTACTATTCCATTAGGTGGTACACTGCATAAGGACGGTTCGAGCGTATCTTCTATCTTAAAAATGGCCGTTGTATTTGCCATGTTTGGCAAAAGTTTTAACAGCCCCGAGGCAATTGGAATTGCGTTGGCTATGACGGTTTTGGTGAGCATGGTGGAAGGCGGTATACCTAACGGTGGATACGTAGGCGAAATGCTTTTTATATCAGCTTACGGTTTTCCACCTGAAGCTTTACCGCCGGCAATTATCATTGGTACGCTGATTGATCCTGTTGCAACGTTACTTAATGCCACCGGCGATACTGTCGCGGCTATGTTGGTTAACCGCTTTGTAGAAGGTAAAAACTGGCTAAAGGCAAGAGAATTAAATTTGGAGGAATGATTTCCATTAGCCACAACAAAAATAGCCGCGCAACTTAAAAGTTGAGCGGCTATTTTTGTTGTGGACTCTTTTATAATTTATCTCCGGTTTTTATCTCGTCGCTGGCGTGTAACAGGATATGGTCGTCGGCTTTCAGGCTACCAAAAACCTCTGTCGAATCGTGACTGGCTAAGCCTTCTTTCACCGTAATTGTAACAGCCTTGCCATCTCGCACGGCCACCACATATTCCTGCTCCGTCGAGCGCACAATGGAATTGTTAGGCACCAGTAAAGATTTAGCACCCGAGCGCATCGGAATCTTTACTTCGGCGTACATACCAGGTTTCAAATACTGTTTAGCGTTATCAACATCTATTTCGATTGCTTCCGAACGCATGCTTCCCAAAGCATTGGCCGAGCGGCTGATCCTGGCTGTATGTTCGTCACCCGGCATAGCGTTAAATACGAAAGTAACCGGTTTATTCAGGTCCACTTTGTCCACGTAGTCCTCAGGAATATAAACCTCCAAACGCATCTTACGAATATCTTGTAATACCAACATCGGCTGATCTGTGGCCTTGCCAGGTGCTACTAAGGCGCCCGGGGATACATTACGCTGCACAATCATGCCATCAAAAGGTGCGTAGATATTTAGGTATCCCTGCATAGTACGCACCGATGATACATTAGACCGCTCCGAATTTGCTATCGCGTCATCCGCCTTCATTCTGGCCAAAGCATTATCCAGCTCTAGCGGTGATACTGACCCTGGTTCGCGCGCTGCTTCTTTAAGGCGTTGATACTTTTCTTTGCTTGCAAGTGCGGTTTCCTGCGCCTGCAGATAACGTGAGTTGGCGGATTGGTATTGCGATTCCATCTCTGGCGCTTCGAGCGTGAGCAACAACTCTCCTTTCTTCACAATCGACCCCCTGTCTACAAAAAGCTGCTTCACAAAACCATTTACCTTTGGAAATAAGTTAACCTCATTAAAGGGCTTCAACTGACCGGGTAAACGTGCCGCTGTTGATAAGGCCTTTTCTGTCACCGTGCCAATTTCGTTTTTATTTGATTCTTTCTTGCTCTCGCCAGTCATATCAACCGGCTTTTGATTGCCTGAGCAGGCATATAAAATGGTGCTAACAATAGCAACCGCGAATAATTTATTGTATTTCATGATGATGTTAAGCATTAATAGGTTCTTCGGTTAAAGTTTCATCTTCCGGCATTAGTGCTAGTGAGGTGTAAGTTGTTTTATCCTGCACCCAGGCAAATACCAATGGTAAAATAAATAGAGCGGCTAACGTAGAAGCAAACAAGCCACCGATAACTGCACGGCCCAGCGGGGCAGACTGTTCGCCTGCCTCTCCCATTCCAGATGCCATTGGGATCATGCCCGCAATCATAGCCAAACTGGTCATTAGAATTGGTCTTAAACGTATTGATGCACTGGTTACAGCAGCACGCGTGGCGTTGCGATAATCCAAACGAAGGCTTTCTGCATTGGTAACAATCAGTATCGCGTTAGCTACCGAAACCCCGGTAGACATTATCATCCCCATATAAGATTGGAGATTCAGTGTCGAGCCTGTCAACAACAATGCTGTTAATGAACCTAAAATTACCGCAGGCACCGTTGATAGTACGGTTAATGATACTTTGAAAGATTGATAATTAGCTGCCAACAATAGGAAAATCACCAGGATTGCCAGCAATAAACCATTCTGTAAACTACTTAGCGTTTCCGTCAATAGAGTCGACATGCCACCAAGTGTTGCCAGCAAGCCCTTTGGCGGTGTACCTAACGAGTTTACTGCCTTTTGCACGTCGCTGGTGGCCTTGCCTAAATCCTGTTTGTAGATGTTAGCGCTTACGGTTAAGAATCTACGTGGGCCTGCCCTATCGTATTCACCCGGAACATACGTTGTTTTAAATTCGGCAATGTCGCCAAGTACCGGACTACTTTGTCCTTTTACCAAGGGGATCTCTTTAAGCTGATCCATATTATTCATCACATACTCCGGCACCTGTACTTGTACCTGATAAGTGTAAGCACCTTTTTCATCCAGCCATAAATTTTTATCCGTAAAACGGCTTGATGATGTACTGGCGGTAACGGAGCGGGCTATATCTTTCACATTTAAACCTAGTTGAGCAGCTTTCAATCTGTCTATTGTGATAGATACCACCGGAAATTTAAGCGGCTGTTGAATTTGAACATCGCGCAGGTATTTAATACCCTTTAATTTCGCCACTACTTTATTCGCATAACCTTCAATTTGCTTCATGTCCTTTCCGGCCACTTGTACTTCTATTGGCGAGGATGCTCCCTGACTCATGATTTTCTCGGTCATGTCAATCGGCTCAAAAGTGATCTGCAATTCGGGCAATTTATAATGGATATTCTTGCGTAGCGCATCTTTTAGCTCATCCATATTCACTTTGTACTTTTCGTCGAGGTTTACTTGTAAAACCGCCTCTTGCGTACCCGTGTTAAAAATGTACAAGTTACTGGTGCCATAGCTGCTTGGTATCAAACCAACATAGCCCGAGGTAATTTCTACATGGTGATCTACCGTTTCATCAATAACTTTCAATACTTGTTTAAACGCATCTTCGGTACGCTCTAAACGTGTACCATCTGGTTCTTTAATGCGAATTTGAAACTGCCCATTATTGATCTTCGGCATCATATCTTTACCAATAAAAACGAAACATGTTCCGGCAAGCACAATTACCAATACTAAATAGACCGGTACAATTATCCGTTTATTAGGCATCCATCGTTGTAATATATTCATAAAACGAAGCTTCACCTTTTCAAAAAAGTCATTTTGTTCGGGTTCGTTTTGTTCATGTTTCAGGTGATCGCTAACCTGCTTTTCTTCAATATCATTTAACGACTCGCCTGCGTGAGCATGTACTTCGCCATGGTGATAGTGCTGATAACGTTCGGCTTTAATAAGCCAGTTACTTAATATTGGAACTACTGTTTGCGCCAGGATGTAAGACACGATCATGGTTAGACCGATAGACAGCGACAGTGGCAAAAACATCGCTTTAGGTACGCCGCTCATCATAAATGATGGCGCAAATACAGCTAGTATACAAAGCAAAATCAACAATAGTGGAAACGAGATCTCTTCACAAGCATCATAAATTGCGCGTCGCTTGGTTTTACCCATTTCCAAATGCTGGTGAATATTTTCTATGGTTACCGTTGCCTGGTCGACGAGGATACCGATAGCCAACGCCAGTCCGCTCAGCGTCATGATATTGATGGTTTGCCCGAAAAGACTTAGCAACAACACACCAATCAGTATAGAAACCGGGATGGTTATTACTACAATTAAACTACTACGCCAATCGCGCAGAAATAATAATACCATTAAGCCGGTAAGCAATGCCCCGAGGCCACCCTCAGTCATTAAGCTTTTCACGGCATTAACCACGAATATTGACTGGTCAAATTCATAGCCGATTTTCACATCGTCGGGCAATAAGCTCTGCATTTCGGGCAGCTTGCTTTTTAGGGTTTGTACCACTGTCCAGGTAGAGGCATCGGCTGTCTTTACCACCGGAATATATACCGAACGTTTGCCGTTGATTAAAGCGTAATCCACTGTAACGTCCGTCGCATCGGCCACGCGGGCAATGTCTTTAATGAAGATCGGCACGCCGTTCTGCGTCTTAACCGGAATCTTGCCAAAATCGTCCGACTGCTTTATTAACGAGTTCATAGTGGTCAAAAACATCGTGTTATCCAGGCGGAGGTTACCGGACGGCGACATAACGTTGAATTTAGATAGTGCATCAACCACTTCGTCTGGCGTCAGATTATAGCTCCTCAATTTGTCGGGATCGACACTGACCGTTATAGAACGGGCATTGGAACCAAAAGGCGGAGGTGCCGAAAGACCGGGTATAGTAGCAAACATCGGCCTGATTTTGGTGGCTGCTAAGTCGTAAACGTCTTTTAAGCTACGTGTAGGGCTCGAGAATACCAACTGGCCAACCGGTAACGACGAAGCATCGAACCTGATTACCTGTGGAGGCAATGCTCCGGGCGGAAAGAAGCTCGTAGCGCGGTTTACCTGCAAAGCAACCTGCGCGGAAGCTTCAGCCATATTGGTGCTTTCATAAAAAGAAAGCTTAATGAGCGTTAGCCCCTGAATATTTTTACTGGTAATGCTTTTAATACCGTTTACGTACAAAAACTGATCTTGCAAACGCGTAGAAAAGAAACCCTCCATTTGTTGCGGCGACATACCGCCGTAAGATTCGATTACATATATGGTAGGCAGATTTAACTGCGGAAATATATCTATCGGTATATTGATTGCACTAAGCACTGCAAATATCAAAAGGCTCATGGTGATAACTACAGTAGTTATCGGCCTTTTTAATGCAGACGTGACCATTGACATAATTTCTATTTTAAAGTGTTAAGTAAAGCGGTTACCTGGTTCTCTGTAATGGCTTTTTGGAAAAGCGCGTTGAAATACGAGTAGCGCGCCTGCGCATAATCAGTTTCGGCACGGTACAGGATGTTAAGCGCGGCATTTAGCTCGATGATATCGGTAAGCCCACTTTTGTATAATGATAACTTTTGCCTGTAACCGGCGTTGGCAGCTTTAAGTTGGTTTGGTATCTCTTGCAAACGCTGTTGAGCAGTTTCCAATTCTACCGATGCCTGATCTGCGCTAACGGCAAGCATTTGCTTTTGCTCACTCAATTTCTTGCGCGCATAATCCGTTACCGTCTTTTGCGTACGCAGCTTCAGTTGCTTCCGGCGCAGATCGAATAGATTATACGATATCCCAAGGCCTACCAGATAGTTTCCGCGATCGAAGTCAAATCCACTCCCTACATTACCGAAATGATCGTTAGCATCCACGCTCGACCCTCTGCCCCATGCAGCCGCCTCAAACATAATTTTAGGGTTGTATTGCTTACGCACTAAATCTTCGCGTTGCAGGCTATTCTGGTAAACGGATTTATAATAGTTAATTATAGGATGCGTTGAAGTATCGGCATTTGCCTGGGCAATAATCACATTATTAATAAGCGTATTTTGTGTCGAAGTATCGGGTAATATTGAGGTATATGGCAAACCAGTGATGGCGGATAGCTTCAACTGCACCTGGTGCAACTGATTATTGAGCTCTATATAATTGAGCTTCGCTTTAGAGAGCTCGGCCTCGGCAATACTGGTATCTACACCAGGTCTTACACCACTCTTGGCTAATGAGCGGATAGAGCGGTTAATCTCCTGATTGCGCTTAATGTTACGCTGCTGAATAGTAAGGTAGTCTTGCAAACGTGTTAATTGCAGGTAATTGCCGATTGCGTAGGCTTGCAATTGGTATTTGGATTGGGCAAACTGGTTTTGCTCCACCTTAATATCTGATTGTGCCACCTTATTTTGGGCACCGTAACTACCAAAATTGTAGATCTCCCAATCAAGCGCCGCTATCCCCAGGTTTGCACCTGTGGCAGTGGTGTTACTTTCGGTACGTACGCCGCGCGAGTTTGAGGGGATAATACCAAACCCGAAATACGGCCCTGCAACATTGTTATTTGTACCAATATCTGCCTGGTAATTTAATCTAAGATTAGGCAACCAATTGCTTTTTGTTTCTGTAGCCTGCGATTGCCTGATAAGTACTGCGGCCGAGTCTGTAAGTAGTGTTGGCGCCTTTTGCTCAACCTGATTGAGCAATTGCCTAAGGGTGATTGTTTGGGGTATTTGTTGAGCCTGCAGCTGTACTGCTGTTAACAGACAAACTACAATGCCCACGACTTTTTTAAAGCCTGACATACTGAATTTGAATAAAATAAATATTGAATTGATTATCAAGAAGGCCTATGCAGAACGCTTAGTACCTATGGTTTTGCAGATAATCAAATAGATAATTTACCGGTAAGCAAGTAGGTTTGCTCATCCTGTAAACTATTAAGGGAAAGGCGATCAATAAATTGCGTTGTAATTCTTCTGCTGAGTGCAATAAACGGGAATAACAGCGATAATAAGGCAGAGATAGCCAGCATTAAAGTTGCCGGCGGGTTTGAAAGCAGTTGTTGGATAGAAGCTTTTTTTACCTCGGCTTCCTGCATGTACTCGGGTTTACGTTTTGCAAATGCTTTAACCAATATAAGGCTATCGCTGCTTCTGCGTAGTAAAGCTATACCCTGATATCCAATAAACGGCTTGGCAATGAAACACATTGCTGCAAACACGAATACCAATTTTATAAACTTTAACTGAGACATCTCAAACACAAAAATGAGAATTAATTAATGATTGTTTTGTCGGTAACGTTAATGTTGCAATTCGTATTATTTGCGGATTCTGAAATTTAGATCATATCTATTCTCGCCAGGTTGTATGACGATGGGTATTTTATTATTTTATGATTTTTATTCTGTTTAACCAGGTGATAATCTGTACCTCAGTCTGTTTTTCTTTTTCACCATCCATTACAAAAAGCACCCCATCTCTTTCTACTCCTCCCTTTGTACTAAAACCATCTAATACAATGCTTTTTGGGCACATTTCCTTCACAGTTTGAAAAGTGCTGCCAATTCCATAGCCGGCATTCGTATTAAAGGGAATAACTGTTTTCCCGTTCAGGTCGTATTGCTTTAAAAAGCTTTTCATAGGAGGCGGCAGCTGCATGCCCCAGGTTGGAAAGCCTACAAAGATCTTATCATATTGAGCTATGTTATCAATCTTTGTTTTAAGCGGGGGCAAAAATCCGGAATCATTTTCCTGTGATACCTGCGCAACAATTGCCTGATAGTTTGCCGGATACGGTTTATCAAGTTCCAATGCAACTAAATCCCCACCGGCCTGTTTCTGAATTAGCTGTGCAACAACTTTAGTATTGTTGGTGCGAGACAGATATACGATCAGGATTTTATGGTTATCATCTTTAAGCGCGTTGTTGCCGGGCGTTATATTTGTCACCATTTTAAATGCCTCCGCTTGCGCAATTATACTTTTGGCACCTACCCTTGAAGCAAATAAAGAGCCAGCAACAAGCGTCAGTCCATTTTTTAAGAGCTTACGACGATTCATAATCAAATACTTGGTTTTTAATGCTGCTGTTCTAAAGGTTGGGCTATATTGGTTTTCATCTTAACGGGTCTGATTAAAGTTGAGAAAGTGAGCGAGCCCATCTTCCATTTCCCGTTTTCTTTAAGGTAAACCTCGGTTACCATAAATGCGTGCACAACTTCATTGCCGCCCACTACGGCCAGCAGATCGATATCATTTAAAAGAATGGCGGTATTACCAAAAATATTTACCGATGCACCATAAACCTCTGCTTTCTTATACCAGATAAAGCCGCCTTTAATGGTATTTAGTTCCTGCGTTTTTCCCCAACTGCCGCCCATATGCACAAATACGCAATTCTCGGCAAAGAGCCCGTTTAACGCATCTACGTTTTTGTCGGCCATCAATCCCCATTTTATTTTAGAAAGATCAAGCAATTCCTGTTCTTCTTTAGATGGAGTTTTGGTTGCGGAACCCGGTAAGTTAGCTTGAGCCCTTGATAACTGCACACTAACCATAAGCAAGAATAATCCGATGAATACTTTTTTCATAATGCTAATTTTAGGTTGTGAGCTGGTTAATTATCGGATATTTTATACTCGGCATCTGTCAGCCTTTGCAGCCAAATGGTTTTGTTGTTCTTGCTATTGGTACTTACGGCAATATAAGTGAAAGAACTTTGCGGCGAAGCGCCGTGCCAATGTGCAATTCCAGGAGCGCATTTAATAACGTCTCCTTTATGAACCACTTGAATTGGCTTGCCTTTTTCCTGGTAATATCCCGTACCATCAGTAATCATCAAAATTTGCCCGGCTGGGTGAATGTGCCAGTCTAGTTTTGCACCGGGCGCAAAGGTTGCGGTTGCTATGGCCACATCGATAACGCTGTCCGGCTTATTCAATTCAGTTAGCCAAACTGTTCCGGTGTGGTTATTTGTGGTCGAGATTTCACCTTTGGGAAAAATTGCCGTGTTCTGGGCTGCTGCCCGGATTGAAAACCCCGCCGATAATGCGAGTGTAATCAGCCATATTTTTTTCATACTTCTTAATTTATTAGCGGTTAATCATTTTTTGTCCTTGTTCTGAATACCTATGGCCCTGAATTTCGATATTGGATAAGCCTTCACCGATAGCCTGCAGATCTTTTTCAGAAAGCTTAATATTGGCAGCACTGATATTTTCTTCCAAGCGGTGCAGCTTTGTAGTGCCTGGTATTGGAACTATCCACGACTTTTGCATAAGCAGCCATTTTAAGGCGATCTGTGCAGGTGTTGCGTTCTTTTCCGCTGCAATTTGCCCAAGTACATCAACTAATGCGTGATTTGCTTTTCGGTTATCTTCAGAGAAACGGGGTACAGTGTTTCGGAAATCGCTTTTATCAAATGTGGTATGCTCATTAATTGCACCTGTTAGAAAACCTTTACCCAACGGACTGAATGGTACGAAACCAATGCCAAGCTCTTCAAGCACGGGTAATATTTCTTGCTCCGGCTCTCTCCACCATAAAGAATATTCACTTTGCAGCGCCGCAACCGGTTGTACTGCATGTGCTTTGCGGATAGTACTTGCGCCAGCTTCTGAAAGACCAAAGTGTTTAATTTTCCCCTCATTGATCAAATCGTTAACCGTTCCGGCCACGTCTTCTATTGGTATGTTCGGATCAACACGGTGCTGATAAAACAAGTCTATACGATCTGTGCGCAGGCGTCGTAGTGCGGCTTCGGCTACCTCACGAATACGCTGCGGGCTACTGTCCATGCCAAGGGGCGGCTTTCCATCTTTAAAACCAAATTTAGTGGCTATAACCACCTGGTCGCGAAAAGGTGCCAAGGCCTCACCCAATAATTCTTCGTTAGTAAAAGGACCGTATGCTTCCGCAGTATCAAAGAATGTTACACCTCGCAAAAAAGCCGATCGTATTAAGTTGATTGCTACTTGTTTTTCCGTTGCCGGGCCATAGCCAAAGCTTAGCCCCATGCAGCCGAGTCCAAGCGCGGAGACTTCCAATCCGCTATTTCCCAATGTTCTCTTTTCCATGTTTCCTGTATGTAGAATTAACTTTGTAGTTGTCGTTCACCCAACCATTTCACCATTTTCGGGTCACGATGATCAAAGAAACTACTGGCGTTTGTATCCAGTGTTTTAATCTTTTCCATTTCTTCAGTCGTTAATTCGAAATCAAGACTGTTTAGGTTTTCGGCCATGCGTTCTTTACGGACTGATTTTGGGATGGCAACAACGCCTCTTTGTGTAAGCCAGCGTAATATTACCTGGGCAATAGATTTGCCATATTTGTCGCCGATAGACTGCAGCAATTCATTTTTAAACATATCATTCTTACCCTCGGCAAAAGGCCCCCACGATTCGATCTGAATGTCATTATCAATCATGAATTGCTGGGCTTCAATCTGCTGATGGAAGGGATGTGTTTCTACTTGGTTAACGGCCGGTTTGATCTCGTTATGAGTAATAAGGTCGGTTAATCGGTCGGGGTGAAAATTGCTGACACCAATTGCGCGTATCTTCCCTTCTTTGTACAACTCTTCCATAGCCCGCCATTCGCCGTATATATCGCCATAAGGCTGGTGAATCAGGTATAGATCGAGATATTCCAACTGCAGTTTCTTCAAAGAGGTTTCAAAAGCTTTTTTGGTTCCGTCGTAACCATTGGATTGAATCCAAAGCTTGGTGGTTATAAACAGTTCTTCCCTCGCTACGCCGCTGCGTTTTATGGCATTGCCCACGGCTTCTTCATTCATATAAGATTGCGCAGTATCAATAAGCCGGTACCCGGTTTCAATAGCATCTACTACACTTCTTTCGCACTCTGCCAAATCGGTTACCTGGAATACACCAAATCCTAACACCGGCATTTCAACACTATTATTTAACTTCACTGTTTGCATAATTCGTTTTTAATGATCAATACAAAGCTCGTACCTGGAATGCTGAAAATTGGGATATAGATTACGGATATATCTACCATTATTACTGATTTCATCTGCCTTGCTGCCAACAGATTGATTAATAGTGTAAATTCGAATTAAAAGAGAGAGTTATGGATAGCATGCGCCGTTTCAATAGTATTAATGAATACAATGCGTTTAACAATAATGAAACTAAGCACCCTTTGGTGAGCGTGGTTGATTTGTCTAAAGCGGATCCCAGACGTGGCTCGCAAATGTACTTTGGTTTTTATATTGTGTTTTTAAAGGAGGTAAAATGCGGCGACCTTGTGTATGGCAGAAACACCTATGATTACCAGGAAGGGACTTTAGTGTTAATGGCGCCCGGCCAGGTAGCGGGCATCAATAGCAATAACGAATATTACCAGCCTAAAGGATATGCGCTTGTATTTCATCCTGATTTGATTCATGGCACATCTTTGGGCAAACGGATTCATGAATACTCTTTTTTTGGTTATCAGTCCAACGAAGCTTTACACCTATCAGAACGCGAAAGAAATATTGTGTTGGATTGCTTCTCGAAGATTGATTACGAATTGGAGAGAGGTGTAGATAAGCATAGTAAACGCCTGATAGTTTCCAACATTGAGCTTTTTTTAGATTACAGTGTTCGTTTCTACGAACGACAGTTTATCACCCGAGACCATGTATTACAAGGTGTTATAGAACGGTTTGAGAAGTTGTTGAACGATTTTTTCTCGTCTGGGAAACCCCAAACCATAGGGTTGCCTTCTGTTGCTTACTGTGCCGATGAATTGAATTTATCGGCAAATTATTTCGGGGACCTTGTGAAAAAGGAAACAGGTAAAACTGCCCAGGAATATATACAGTTTAAACTGATAGATCTTGCGAAAGAAAAGATCTTTGATGGAGATAAAACGGTTAACCAGGTTGCATTGGAATTGGGATTCAAATATCCACAGCATTTTTCGAGATTATTTAAAAAACGGGTTGGAAAAACGCCTCAGGAATATCGCTTGATGAATTAAAACGTTAAAAGTAGCGGCCTTTGGGTGTCACTTCAATAAATTTTCGGTGATCACGATAGCTACGAAATTCATACAGTTTATAAATATCCTTCACTTTGGTGTCGCTGCATATTAACCAACTTTGCTTTGCTAATTGAAAAGAACAAGGTCCATAGGTAAAAATCCGGATCGGCTTCTGAAACGACTCTTGTTTCAGCTTATCTAAAACTTCTTGTAAAATATTTCCCTCAAATGGTGTATACAGATAAAAAACTGTGCCGTTGGTATAATCGACTTTACGGGCATCCTCATTGATAAATAATACGTCATTCAGTTTAAGTTGAGTAGCCTTACCTACGGCATATCGATGATAAGCCGGCTCAAATTCAACCCCGACGGTTTTATTTCCGTTAAGCAAATTTATCAATATGGGTACGTGGCCTAAGCCTGAACCGAGGTCATACAAGACTTCATCTACCTGCAACATTTCTGCCAGTTTAAATATGATTCTTGCAGGTGTTTGTTGATAAAACACCATCTCCGGCTCCCGAACAATTGTAGGCTCGGGCAGGGTGCTTTCACAAAGTATTCCATTAATGAGTTCATCTAAATAGTCATACCCTGGTTGATCAGCTTCCCTATTATACGCATTATCCAAATGACTAATCAATAATTCGTTAAGCTCTGAAGGGTATAGTTTTTTGCTTTTTATCGTTTCTCTTAAATGGGCAAATAACGCTCGATTAATCGCTTCTAGCTGTTCTTTCAATTCTTCGGCAGAGCGCCTTATCCGAGTAAAATCAGGATTGGGCGTCGAATTTTGATGGATGATATCTATACGGTTAATAATATGAAAATCAATGAAATCGATAGCCCTGACGCGGGTTTCGAAGTTTATTGGATTGTATAAGCGTTGATCATCCTTAGCGGATTGCAAGTCTTGGCTAATTTCTAAAAAAATAAGGTCTGAACTCATACACTGTAAAAGTATGAGTTCAGACCTTATTTTAAAAACTGGCGGGTTTATAGGTAATTTACATACCGTTCGTCAAAACTACCGTCTGCATAAAGATCTATCAAGCCATAGCCGGGTGCCGTTTCCCGTCGGTTACCATTCCACCAGGCACCAGACACGGCACCATTGCATAAGTAGGTTACGTTGTTGTACACAACTTTATCGCGCATATGTAAATGCCCGCTTAAGCATAGTTTAACATTAGGATGCTGATAAAAAAGGTTAATTATTTTAGCTGTATCTGTATGCATATCGCCACCCAGCATTTCCCATCTGTTTACAATATTGTCTTCGATCATTAACAAGGCCGTCAAGATCGGAATGTGCGACATAACCATTACAGGGGTGTGGGCATCGGTTGATTCGAGCTCGTTTTTAAGCCATGCGAATTGCTCGTCGCCAAGTTTGCCAATATACCAGGTATTGTCGATATCCAAATGGACGCTATCCAAAACAATTATTTTCCAGCCGTTCTGTACCATGCTGTAATAAGGTTTAGCAAGGCTGAGTTGATCCATTGCATATTTCTTACCGTATAGCGCTTGCCCTTTGTCATCTTCGTACCACCAGATATCGTGGTTTCCCATGCAATAATGAATAGGCAAACTGCTTTCATTCTTCATGATTCCGTTAACCAGCTTCCATTGCGCATTAATGCTATCGATATTTTCTTTATTCATATCGAAAACAACATCGCCCCCATTTAAAATCAAATCTACCTTGGGGCTTTGTCGCTGTATGTGATGCAGGCATTTTTCAAATTTCTGTGGCGCACCTAAATCATTTTTTAAATGTACATCGGTAATATGCGCAACCCGCAACACAGGGGTGCCTCTATCTGAGTTATTGTTGAGTACTAAAGATGGCGCCAGTAACAGGCCACCAATATTTTTAAGGGCAGATCTTCTTTCCATTTTTATAACGTTGGAAAGCCAAAATTACTTTATAAATATTGGTGTAGGCCTATCAGAGTATTATACTTGTGTTAAGAAAGCAAAAAAGCCCGCGCATCGCGGGCTTTTTTGCTTTTATGCTTTATCCAACTCCTTTTCAGGATCGGAGGTCTTCTTCATCTTTTCCCTAAATTGTGGTTCGCAGGCAAAGCCAAACAGGCAGCGTTCTTTTATCATAGTAGCCACTTCTGCGGGAACGTAGTCTTCCCAGCCAGATGCGCCTTTTTTGATAAGCTGTAACACATTATCCGTATCAACATTAAGATTATTTTCGTTGTAATGCCTAATGTCCTCAATCTTATTATTAGCCAACAAATAACGGAACAAATCAATAAGATGCGGCGGCGGGAAAAACTTCAAACAATTTAAAATATTGCCGTCGCGCAGGGTTGGATAAATAAACAGCTTTACCTTGCGGCTAAATAGCGTAGCGAACGATTCAAGAATACCGCCGGGCAAATCTTTGTAGTGCTCTTCCGAAAATATATACTCCAGGTTAGGATAACCCAACACCACGCCCAGTTTAAGCTTGGTAATTTTCGATAAATAAGCCACCAATTTATAGTACTCGTGGAAATTGGAGATCAATACCGTTTGCCCAAGTGAGCAAAGAATATCTACCCTATCTAAAAAATCTTTTTCGTCGATATCGGCGTTAAGATCGGCATCACGTTCTTTTAACGACTGTAGTGTAAGCTCGGTAATTACCGTAACATTTTTGGGATCAACATCCGGCTCTTGCAAAAATTGCTTCACGCCGGTATTCAGCATGTCCATATGTACGTTAATGAGCGGGCGGAAACGGCCGCGCACTACTACCGTATGTTTTTTATACAAGGCTTCCGAAGGCTGTTGATTATTACCATCCGGGCCGAATAGCGCCGCATCAGAGAAACCGTATTTAACCAAATGAAGGCTCATTAAACGATTATCGACTCTATCAAAATCAGGACCTTCAAAACGGATCATATCGATCTGGATACGATCTCTCGATAGGTTATCCATTAAAGAGAGCAGGAAAACCGGGGGAACTGCATTATAATAAAAGCAGGCGTAAATAAGATTTACACCTAGAATACCAGCAGCCTGTTGTTGTAGATTATTATCATTATCCAATAGCTTAACGTGTAGTACAACATCGTTAAAAGCACCGTTGGGCGTAAGCTGAAAACGCACGCCCATCCAGCCATGACCTTCATTAGTTTTATTATAGTTAAGGGCTGCAATAGTGTCTGAAAAAGCAAAGAAAGTTGTTTGATCTCCCCTTTGCTTGGCTAATCGTTCTATCAACAAACCATATTCGTGGTTAAGCATAGATATCAACCTCGACTCGCTCACATACCTACGCACCTGTTGTGCGCCATAAATTGCATCAGAGAAAGTCATATCATAGGCCGACATGGTTTTGGCTATAGTACCAGATGAAGCGCCGGCTTTAAAGAAATTAGCTGCCACATCCTGCCCCGCTCCGATTTCGGCAAAAGAGCCATAAATCTTGTCGTTGAGGTTAATAGCAAGCGCCTTTTGCTTAGTTCCGATATCTTTATTGTGAATGATGCTATCCATATTTGAGTTATTTGTATTAAGCCAGTATAAAAACTGAACCAATCATCGCCGAGACTTGCATTAAATCGAGGCCGTTTTGCAGGGGTTGTTAAATATGTACGCAAAAATAAGCAATTAATGCGTTTTTGCGCTATTTACTTTCAGGATGTTTGTACAAAAATCGGGCTATTTGCAGCTATTTTCTGTCAAAAAAAGTTAATTTTTTAACATTATTTGAACTTAAAACACAGAGTGTCAATCAGTACAAAAAATGCCGTGAAAAAAGTTAAAAACAGATTTGCCAATCCGCTCCGGATTTGTACTTTTGTCCCCGGAGAGTTGGCAGAGTGGTCGATTGCGGCAGTCTTGAAAACTGTTGAACTGTGAAAGGTTCCTGGGGTTCGAATCCCTAACTCTCCGCACTAAAATCCATTAATTGATTGATTTTCAATATTTTAAAATCAATCAATTAATGGATTTTTACATTTGATTAAAAATTTAAATTGCTGATAATCAAGGCATAAGAGTTCGAATCCCTCAAACCCTCTAAGTTTACTACATTTATAAGTTATTGATGGCGATCGGCCCAGGAATATATCCAGCATAAACTTATCGATGTCGCCAAAGAACAAATAAGTGATCTCAGCAAACCAATCAGCACCATTGCTTATGGCCTTGGTTTTAAATACCCTCAGCATTTTACCCGGTTATTTAAACAGAAGGTAGGTTTATCACCGCATGATTATCGGCTATCTAACTGAACCCAACTATTGCTTGCGATTTAGTAGTGCAGATTATTAGAACACTGTAATCTTGCATTAATCAAAGACCAATCACTAACCTGTAATAGTTAGTGATTGGTAAATAGTAGACGTTACAAAGGATTATATCCCGGCTTTTTGTAAAGTTGATCCCAATGGCCAGCGATATCCGGCTTATATACTTTTTCTACCCAATCTGCTTTTTCAATGTCCTCAATACTTACGGTTACATTGGCCTCATTAGCACCGATCGAGTTTACTATTGCAGCTGTCAGGGCTTCCGCAAGTTTTGCTTTTTCCTCGTCAGTTTTACCAACGATCTTAACGTGTATGTGTGGCATTTTTATTTAAAACTGTAGTATTGTTCATCAGTAACCTGCTCCAGCCAATCCACTACGCCTTTTTCGGTATTGATTCCTACGGCATAATGTGTAAATCGGCCATTAGGGGTTGCGCCGTGCCAGTGTTTAATGCCGGGCAGTACGTTAACGATATCACCCTCTTTGATCTCTTTGATCGGTGAACCCCATTCCTGGTAATACCCGACACCTTGTGTTACGATCAGGATCTGGTTGCTCGGGTGTGTATGCCAGTTATTACGGCAACCAGGTTCAAATATGACTTCGCCAATACCGCAATTGGTGATCTCGTCAGCAACGACCCGCATTTTCAGCCAGGCAGTTCCTGTAAAATACTGTGCCAGTACCGGTCCGAATCCTTCGGGTGCGTTATATTTTGGTTCTTGATTTTCCATCTTTTAAATATGAGTTTTTTAAATGGTTGCTGCATCTATCACATAACGATAGCGCGCCTGTTTATTCACTACCTTATCCCAGGCATCATTGATCTCTGAGGCTTTAATGATCTGTATCTCGGGATAGATCTTATTTTCAGCACAAAGGTTCATGACCTCCTGCGTTTCTGGTATCCCGCCAATCAGCGAGGCATTAAAGTTTACCCGGCTGAAAAAGAATTTGGCGTTATCGATCTTGAACTCTCCGTTAACAGGCTGTCCAACCTGGGTAAAGTGACCATAGGGTTTTACACAAACCGCATAGTCTGACAGGTTATAAGCGTAAGGTATCGTCGAGATCATATAATCCAGCTTACCCGCATAAGGTTTCAATTTGTCGGGGCTATCTACAACGATCACTTCTTTGGCGCCGAATGATAAAATGTCCTGCCGTTTGCTTTCGCTGGTGGTAAAGGCATAAACCTCGGCACCTTTTAATACCGCCAGTTTAATGGCGAGGTGACCTAAACCACCGATACCGGCAACACCCACTTTATCACCTTTCTGAAACCGGGCTCTTGTTAGGGGCGAATATGTAGTAATACCTGCGCATAATAAAGGTGCTGCATTTTGCAGGCTGATGCTTTCGGGAATCTTAATAGCGAAATGCTCCTTTACCACCAGGTTATTGGAATAACCGCCTTGCGTAATACCGCTTGGTGAGGTCTTATCCGATGCGCCATAAGTGCCGACCATACCGGTAGTTTCGCAATGATGTTCTTCGCCGTTCTTGCAGCTGTTGCACTGCATACAACTATCTACCATACAGCCAACACCGGCTTTGTCGCCAACCTTGAATTTGGTTACGTTCTTGCCAACAGCGGCAACAATACCTGCAATCTCATGGCCGGGAACCTGTGGATAAACCTGCTCTCCCCAATGGCCGCGAATGGTATGGATATCAGAATGGCAGATGCCCGAAAATTTAATATCGATCAGGATATCATTATCGCCGACTGCGCGGCGTTCAAAGTTCCATAAAGTTAGCCCGCTGGTTTTATCATGACCGGCATAGCCTTTTGATTTGATTATACTCATAGGTTTGTTATTATTTGTTTCTGAGAAAAGTTGCAGTGGGCCAGTCAGCATCAGGCCGGCACCGGCTACTGTTGTTTTTTGGATGAATGTTCGCCTGGTTTCTTTTTTCACGATCTTATAGATTTAATGATTTGGGCAGGTATACCGCCAACAACGGTGTTATCAGGAACATCTTTCGTGACTACGGCGCCTGCGGCTATTACCGCGTTTTCGCCAACGGTTACACCTGGCAAAACTGTTGCCGCGGCACCAACCCAGGCACCTTTTTTGATAACTATCGGATACGAAACTGTCGCCCTTCTTTCAGCCGGGTTCAATGGATGATTGGTGGTAATCAGGTTTACCTTAGGCCCGATCAGCACATTATCTTCCAGGATAATGCCACCACGATCCATAAAAGTGCAGCCATGATTGACGAATACGTTTTTACCGATATTGATGTTCTCCCCGAAATCCGAATAAAAGGGCGGGATTATAAAAAAGGTTTCATCTACCTGTAGGCCTATCAGCTCGCTGAAGATCCGGTTGATCTCGGACAGGTCATCAATTACCAGGTTATTCAGTTTTGATGTTGTGAGAATAGCCTTATGAATGATCTTTAAGAGCACCGGATAATCCGGGTCGTCCAACGGGATCACTTCGCCGTTTTTGTCCCTTGTTAAAATATCGTTATTAGTCATTACCTTATTTAATTATTGGGCTATTATCCTCATTGTTGCCGATCGTGCGCGGCTGCTGATCATGTGCGCCATGTAGGGGCTTTTGCTTATTTCTGTTGGTAAGCCGCGTTGATTCGCTGATTGATAACAGCATCATCAATTGGCTCAAAAATCACCTCTTTGATCAGGCCAGCAGCATGAATCCGTCCGGCTCTCTGTTTGAGGGCCGATTGATACCAGCGTGACGATGTTCCATTATAAGCCCGAACAAACAACTCACCATCCACAACTACTTCCCAGATCCAGGTGGGCGTACCATAAGTTTTCCCATCTTCACGAAAAGGTGAAATCTTCAGGTCATCGGCCTGATTGATTTTTGCCAATTCTTCTGTTGTAAACGCGCTCATGTTATTGTTTTTTTGCTTCGATCACTTTTTTCAGCGTTTCTCTTGCAGTATCTCCCTGTGTTTGGCTCACCGTTTGGTCAATAATGCCGAACGCTGCTTTAAACTGGCTCTCGGTTAGCCCGGTATTCATACCCATACCAATGTGGGCCTGTAATTGCGGCGTAACTCCTGTTATCGCTGCTAAAGCCGAAACTGTTATTAATTCGCGCTGCTGAAAGCTTAGTACGTCACGGCTGAATATGTCTGCGAAAAGATGTTCTTTCAGGAAAGTGTCAATAGCCGGGGCAAAGGCGTTTGCACCGGAAAGTATTTTTTCCTCACGCCCGGTGAGCTTTTGCAGGTTCTTTTTACCGGTCTGGTATTTATCAGTATCGGTAACCTGGGTTGCGGCTTTACCTTCGGCATCGGTAATACCTTTCGCCTTACGGTCTTCCAATACGGCCATAAAGGCATTGATACCGTTCAGGCTGCGCGGGAAACCGCAGTAAGCATAAAGCTGCACCAGTATATCTTTGATCTCATTAATGGTAAGGCCATTGTCCAGCCCTTTGCTCAATTGAACTTTAAGCTGTCCGATATCACCGGTTGCAGTTAAAGCGGATATGCTGACCAGGCTTTGATGCTTGTTATCTAAATTTTGATTTTCCATTTGATGTTGTGCTTTACTGCTATTAGTTATGATAACCAATAGCATGATGGCAATGAGGTGTTTCATCGGCGATGATTTATTTGTTAGTTGTTGAGCCGTTGTATTCCGCATCGGTAACCGGCCTCAACCATTTCACTACGCCTTTATCGGCGTAGGTATTTAGAGAAAGTTGCACCATGGAACTGCCCGGCAAAGCGCCGTGCCAGTGCTCCACATTCGGCGGACAAGTGATCACTTCGCCCTTGTGGATAACGCGAATCGGTTTGCCTTTTTCCTGGGTATAACCGGTACCATCCAACACCATTAATATTTGCCCGGCATTATGCGTATGCCAGTAGCTGCGCGCACCCGGTGAGAAGGTTACCGCACCGGCAACCAAATTGAAAACACTGTCTCGAGGTACCAATGGCTGCACCCACACTTTGCCAGTAAAGTTGGCGGCTGTTAATTTACCCTGCGGGAAAATGCTGGTTTGCGCCTGGCCGTTTAAACAACAGAACCAGGTGAATGCGATGGTAATGATGAATATTCTTTTCATAGGTAAAAATATTTAAATGGTTAAGCCGCCATCGACCACTAAATTGTGACCCACGATCATACTGGCCGCATCGCTGCAAAGGAAAATCACCGCGCTGGCAACCTCTTCCGGACGGCCCATTCTTCCGACAGGTACCGCTTTTGTCATCGCCTCCAGTGCTTCCTTTTGTCCGCCCGCAATCATTTCCTCGGCCATGCCGGTATAAAAAAGGCCGGGGCTTATGCTGTTGATTCGGATGCCCCGTCCTGCATATTCTACTGCTGCGCTGATAGTAATACCGATAACAGCATGTTTGGCACCATGGTAAACACCCCGCTGCGCACCGGCACGGATACCGCCGATAGAGGAACAATTGACAATTGCTCCGCTGCCTTGTTTTTTCATTTGCTGTAATTCATATTTCATGCAACTCCAGATACCCCGGTAGTTGATATTGTTTACCTTTTCGAAATCTTCGAACGTTTGATCTGCTGCTTCCGCCAGCACGTTTTGCACACCGGCATTGTTATAAGCATAATCCAGCATGCCGAATGTAGCTACCGTCTTGTCAACCATGCTTTTTACCTGCGCGTCGTCCGATACATCGCATTGAATAGCCAGTGTTTTGAAACCTTCAGCAATGAGTTTGTCCGCCGCTTCCTGTACCTTTTTTTCATTCCAGTCTGCCAAAGCCACTGTTGCACCTGCTTCCGCAAATGCTTTCGCCGTTGCGAATCCCAAACCCGATGCAGCACCTGTAACCAGTGCTACTTTTCCTTCCATTATTTTCATGATCTTATGTTGTTGCTTTAATGACACAAAGGTCAGACCGCTGTCGAGAAAAACACTAACACAGATTACAGGTTCTCCTACCATATTTACAGGTTGGTTGATGGGAATAGGATAAGACGTCCGTTAACTGTTAAATTTGGATAGATTTAAGATCAGAAACGATGGACGAGATATTAAGGATAGACACCGTAAGCGAGCATGATAAATTTTATGAACAGGAAAACCTGCACCCGCTGGTGAGTATTGTTGACTTTACGGATAAAGTCCCCGCGTTTTATGCCACCCGTATGAATTTCGGCTTTTATGCCGTTTACTTAAAAGATGTGAGGTGTGGTGATATCAAATATGGCCGGGACACTTATGACTACCAAGACAGAACGCTGGTTTTTGTGGCGCCGGGTCAAATGATCAATGTGAGCATCGATCAGGATTATAAACCACAGGGTTATGCACTGATGTTCCATCCAGACCTGATCCACGGAACTCACCTGGGTAAGCATATCGGCGAGTATACCTTTTTCTCTTATGATTCTCGTGAGGCTTTGCATCTTTCTGAAAAGGAAAGAAAGATCGTGCTGGACTGTTTTGAAAAGATCAGCTATGAACTGGAACAGCGGATGGATAACCATAGTAAAACACTCATTGCCGCCAACATCGAATTATTCTTGAATTATTGCGTTCGCTTTTATGAGCGACAGTTCATCACCCGTAAAGATGTTAACCGTAGCTATATTGAAAAGTTCGAGCAACTACTGAACGAGTACTTCCATTCAGACAAACCTCAAACCCTAGGGCTCCCTGCTGTGAATTACTGTGCAGAACAACTGCATTTATCACCCAATTACTTTGGCGACCTGGTTAAAAAAGAAACGGGTAAAACCCCCTCTGAATATATTAACTTTAAAGTGATGGATATGGCCAAAACGCGTGTTCTGGATACGAGCCGTTCGATCAGTGAGATCGCCTATGAGCTGGGTTTTAAATACCCGCATCATTTTACCAGAGCGTTTAAAAAAAGTACAGGATATACACCAGTCGAGTATCGATCTTTGAACTAAGTTATTCAGAATTTCTACTTCTGGGTCCAGGTATATAAACGTGTGAATACCGATCGATAACTACCTTAAAAATACAGTTGACCAACATCTTTAATTATCTCATCAGTAATAATTTTTAAATAAAAGCACTCAAATAAATCATTGAGTGCTTTTCGGACAACCTGATCTCAATTAGGCCCACTGAATATTTACTTCTACTGGAACTATTTAAATATCTGTGAGAACTGACGGGTCGCCTGTTAGCCAAACGTTGTCAATCGTGACCTTCTGGATAACCCAATCATTATTCCCTCTGATCAACTCTACATCATACCTGTTTTTCATCAGATAGAAACGCGAATGATCATTTGAGGGTAAATGTTGCGCTTCTACAAGCGCATCCATCTTGGCTTTGTCTCCACTAATAGTAACCCGCGGATTACTAACCGAATGAGTCGTATCAATCTTGGCCAGCGAGCCTGAAAGTGCTGCAACGATATTTTCCCGTCCTTCCAGCACCGGGTATTCAAATCCAGCCTTTTTACCGGCAGGCCTGAAATCGGATATGGCATCTGCTGCAAAGGCTGATGCAAGAAGATCATTATCACGCAGGTCAATACCGGCAGCGAATCTGTAAAGTGTTTCAATTACCGCAATTTTGTCTGCGGTTTCCTGTAGATTTATGGTTTGATTTTCCATTATTTAAAATTTATGAGTTGAATTTTTAACGAAGTTTAATAGCCAACACCTCTGACGCCCCCCGAGGCCCTGATTGATTCACCGGTTACCCAATTTGAATCCTCCGAGGCAAGAAATACCGCCAACGGGGCGATATCTTCCGGTTCGCCGAACCTGCCCAGCGGGGTGCCTGCAATGAGTTTTTCACCCAATTCGCCATCAAAATTTCCCGCGGTTGCAGGTGTATTGGTATGTCCCGGTAATATTGAGTTAACCCTGATCTTGCGGGGACCAAGTTCCCTGGCGAGGGCCAGGGTCAGGGTATCGACAGCGCCCTTGGTCGCCGAATAAACACTTGATGCGAGATAGGGATCTGTACTCAGGATCGAACTGATATTGATGATACTTCCGCCACTCGTCATTTGTTTAACGGCAGCCTGGCTCGCCAGCAGGTAACCCAATACATTCAGGTTAAACTGCTTGTGAAAAGCCGCTTCCGTCAGGTCATCGATCATCTCGAATACCGCTAAACCGGCATTATTAACAAGGATATCCACCGGACCGAATGCCGTTTTCACTTCCTCAAACATCTGGTTGATATCGGGGGACTTGCTCAGATCCGCCTGTATCGCGAATGCCCGTCCACCTGATGCCTGTATCTCACCGACCACCTGATCGGCCTCTTTTTTACCCGACGCATAATTTACAATGACCATCGCACCAGCTTTGCCGAATGCCCTGGCAATACCTGCGCCTATGCCCTTTGATGCCCCGGTAACCAGGGCTACCTTATCTTTGAGTTTTAATTCCATTTGATCTTTTCTTCAATAAATGATGGTTCAAAGGTAGATACACCTAACTTTACTTTTGATATGGGTTTCCTCAAGTAAAGCGGCTTCCCTGTAATCTATCAGCAAATGGAAAAGACAAAAACGATCTACGAAGAAGAGGCAGACTGCTCCAAAATACTTTTTGCCATACAGGATACCCTGGACCTGATCAGCGGGAAATGGAAGATCAAGGTTGTTGGTGTCTTGCTTTATGGCAAAAGAAACTTTACCGATCTGCAAAGAAAGATCGATGGTCTCGGTGCCAAAATGCTTTCAAAAGAATTACAGGACTTGGAAATAAACGGCTTGATCACCCGGACGGTGAATACCTCAAAACCCATTACGGTAACCTATGAACTGACGCCCTACGGGCATACCCTTGAACCGATCATACAGGCGCTTGCGGATTGGGGAATAGAACATCGGCACCAGATCACGGGACGATAAGTACCATTGAAATTTAAAATGACATTATTTTGTAACACTTGTTCTAAAATAAGTTTAAGTTTGCAGCTTAAATGGCACGAAACTTAGAATTCAACGAAGAAGAAGCAATCAAAAAAGCGATGGAGGTCTTTTGGGAAAAAGGCTATGGAGGGACCTCTATCCGTGATTTGGCTGAAGCTATGAATATCAAGATCAGTAGTATTTATAATACTATGGGTGATAAACATCAGTTGTTCATCAAATGCATCCGTAACTACACCCAGACACGGGCCATTGAAGCGCAAAACAGCACAGCCAGAACGAAATCGCCCTTAAAAGCGATCATCAGTTTTATAGAAGGTGCTGTGCATACGATTCTTTATAGCCCTAACAGCTGCCTGGCCATCAAAACCACTTTCGAGGTTGCTGCGACCGATCAGGATCTGCAAGTTATTCTTCGTGAAGATCATGAGTTTACCTACGGGTTATTGACCGGTCTTATCAAAAAAGCGATTGAATTAAAAGAATTACCGTCAGGTACAGATGCGGGCACACTGGCCGATTTTATTCTCAACAACTTTACAGGCTGGCATGAGTCTTATATCATTCACCAGGATCCGATCAAGATCAAAAAAATGGCTAAATATCTTATTGGGCAGATAGCAAAGTAAACAGTTTATCTATATTCCTTATTGTTCTATAACACAAACAGGCATAATTTTGTAACAAGTGTTCTAAAATATTATAATTAATCGCATACAAATACATAGAAAAGATGAGCAAAGAATTGAATTTTAAGGAAGTGATTACCCGGTCAGAAAAGATCAGGGGATTATACCACGAACTCGAAAGAATACATCATGGCAGTGAATGGACCGTTGAAGAAGATGCCCTGGCCTTCTTAACGGATGCTGGCTTAGTAGGCAGGCTAACCATGTCGCAACAAGGACGCTGGCCAAAGGGAGGTGCTACGAGTGAGGAACTTTCGCACAAATTAGGTGAAAGTATCTGGTGGCTCATTATACTGGCTGGTCGCATGGACATTGATATAAACGTAGCGCTGGAAGGTTTCCTTTCCAAAACGGAGCAACTTTTAAAGAAATAACCACATGACAACTATGCAACAAACAAAAGGAACATTGCTGATCTACGGTGCTACAGGCTATACTGGAACCATGATCAGTCACGAGGCCGTACGAAGGGGCCTTAGTTTCGAGATTGCGGGGCGGAGCGCTGATAAACTCGAACTACTGGCAAGAGAGCTCAATGTTCTTTACCATGTATTTACGGTTGATGATCAGGCTGGCTGGGAAACCGCTCTTGTTGGTAAAACCGCTTTGCTAAATATAGCAGGACCGTTCAGTGAAACTGCAGAGCCGGCCATGCATGCCTGTATCAGGGCTAATGTGCATTATATAGACATTACGGCTGAAGTAGATATTTACCGCCTCGCGGAAACAAAAGATGAGACCGCTAAAGCTGCGGGTGTTATGTTGCTTCCAGGTGCCGGGCTTTTTGCAACTTACGACCCGCTGGTATTGCACGCATCTAAGCGGGTGAAAGATCCGGTAAAGCTGCGCGCGGCTTTCAAATACTCGGGCGGTTTTACCCCAGGCTCCATCGCCAGCAGTGGCAATATCATCAATGCCGGAATTTTGGTACGTAAAAACGGAAGCATTGAAAAGCTGTCAAAAGCCTCCGCGGCCGCTTTTGACTTTGGTAACGGACCTGAAGATTGCTTTCCGACCCCGCTTGGCGGTGTGGTGCTCTGCTACAGGTCTACCGGCATCCCGGATATTGAAGAATATTTTCAGATGGCGCTGCCTGCAAACGATCCCGATGCAAAAACGGTGGATACGCAAAATAAGGAAGTAAATGCAGGCCAGGCTGAGAGCCTAAGCCTGATCATTGCGGAGATCACCGGTGCGGACGGAATGATCGTAAGGTCATTAGCGGAAATGCCGTCGGGCTATTTGCCAACCGTAAGATCGGCTGTCGAAATTGCTTACCGCGTACTTAACGGGGATTACAAAGCCGGCTTTCAATCCCCCGGCTCTGTTTACGGTGAAGAGTTGCTTTCGTCATTGCCCGGTGTTAAGATAATTGATCTGGATTAATCAGGTTATCAAACAAAAACACCTTACAGTTGATCGCTGTAAGGTGTTTTTTTATCCAATGGTTATAAAGTGATCAATCTAAATACGCATCGATATGTGCGATCAGCCCGGCATCATTCACACGGAGGTCCAGGCCACCGGTCTCGCGTCCGAAATCCCCGGTGAAATCCACCGTAGCCAGAATCTTATAAGGCGCGGTAGGTTCCAGTGACAGTAATTTAGTTGATGTATGATAGCCGACAAAAAAGGTTAGGAAGTAGTCTTTGATCCCTGCTGTATGTTCAAATTTATCACCCACAGAAACGTCATCGATTACTGCGTCGTCCGCGAAAAGGGCAAGGACAGCTTCGGTGTCAAAACGGTTGGCCGCAGCTATGAATTGTTGAGCGATCTGCTCAAGTTCAGTATTTTTCATAAAGAGATTGTTAATTTAGAGACTGCCTGAAATTCAGCGGAGATACTTTAGTCTTGCTTTTGAACAGGCGGTTAAAGGATTGCGGGTGTTCGAAACCCAGTTGGTAGGCCACTTCAGCTACGCTCAGTTCGGTTGCGCTTAATAGTTCCTTTGCTTTTTCAATCAGTTTGGCATGGATATGCTGCTGTGTATTTTGCCCGGTTAGCGAACGAAGCATATCACTCAGATAGTGTGCTGAGACATTCAGGCTTGCTGCCAGCTCATCCACGGCCGGCAGGCCATTGGCTAATGGCTTACCAGTATCAAAGTATTCAGCGAGCAAACCTTCAAAACGAACCAGAAGATCATTGCTGGCCGATTTACGGGTAATGAATTGCCGGTTGTAATAGCGTTTGCTGTAGTTCAGCAACAATTCAATCTGAGAAATCAATACGTCCTGGCTGATCTGGTCGATCGCGGAATCCAGTTCCGTTTCGATGTTCTTGAACAGCCCCACGATGACCTGCTTTTCCTTCTCCGAAAGGTATAGCGCTTCATTCACTCCATAAGAAAAGAACCCAAAATTCTTAATGCTTTTTCCCAAAGGGTAAGTATTTATAAAATCAGGGTGTACCAATAAAGTATAGCCTCCATAATCAGCCTCTCCTTCCAATGCCGTGATCACCTGGTTCGGTGAAACAAAGGATAATCCCCCTTCATCAAAATCGTAATGGCTTTGACCGTATTTCACCTTACCGCTAAAATCCTTTTTATAGGAGATCTTAAAAAAGTTGAACAGCATGCCTTTTTCCAGTTCGGCCGTATCCACGGTAATTGAACTGTAATCGACCAGACTGATCAGCGGATGCAGGGGTTTAGGTAAACCCAATACCCGGTGAAGTTCCGAGATCGAATTGAATACAATGGGTTGTTTCCTTACATTTTTCATGCTTGTGGATATGGACTTTGCAAGTTAAGGTAATTTCTCAGACCGATGCGGTAATCTTCCGGACCTTCCGCCAGGCGTTTGGTATAAAGCCGCACCGCGTCGTTACCTGCCGGGTAAGTCAGTTGGTCCTTTTCATCTGTCGCCGCCTTGTAAACCACTTCGGCGATCTTTTCGGCCTCTGTAAATTCCATCAAGGTACCATCACTAAAACCTTCGGTCATTTTAGCCATGGTTGTCTCATAGGCTTTGTCTTCGGTTACCTGCATGGCTTTAATAAAATCACTTTTAATACCGCCAGGCGCTACGTTCTTGATCCCGACGTTAAATTGTGCGAGGTCGTACGACAAGCTTTCCGCCAATCCCTGCATGGCCCATTTTGATGCATTATAGATGGCGGACTGCGGATTGGAAACCAAGCCACAAAGCGAGGTGGTGTTGATAAACAAACCTTTATTCCGCTGACGGAAATAAGGAATAAATGCACGAATAACTGCCAGAGTGCCAAAGAAGTTGGTGTCGAATTGCGCCCGGATCTGTTCATCTGTATGAGATTCGATCGGCCCAATCAGGCCATACCCTGCATTATTGAATACCACGTCGACGTCATGCAGCTTTAACGCCGCTTTCACCGTATCGTCTACTTGCTGATTATCCGTAATATCCAGTGGCAGTAATGTAATGTTCTCTAATTGACGAAGTTCTGTTTCCTTTTCGGGTGATCGCATGGTAGCGATTACATTCCAGCCTTTAGCCTGAAATAATTTAGCGGTTGCTTTGCCTAACCCAGTCGACGTGCCGGTGATCAAAATAGTTTTCATGTTGTTTTCCTTTTGTGTGATACAAAGGTGAGGCTTCACAAAATCAGGATGATAACCGAAACGGATGGCGTAGTAGCCAAAATGAAGAATAATACGTATTTCGATTTGATAAATAATTTTGCATCCCCAAATTATAAATATCTAAATGCGAGTTGATTAATAAACTATAGCCACATTTCAGAAACACCAAATACTTATTTATTTCAATTTTAGACTATCCACAAACTTTAAAAATGAGGTTAAGTGTTCGATTGTACTTCCTAACTCTCCGCTTTAAAAAAAGTAAAGCCTGTAGTAGTAAGTATTACAGGCTTTTTGATTTTACATCCCCTCATTTTAAGTGGTAAAATCTAGCACTTAGTTTGTAACCCGATTTTTACTGATTTAAACCAGCGAGTAGTTGACACTTAATGCCTGAATTGTATATTTGCTTTAATGCGTGTATGGTTTAACTGTATGTTAATTCTTTTCGTAAGCGGCCTATGTACTGCTTCGAGTAGCCATGCCAATCCGTTAACGACCGTATTCACAGCTAGGTCAGTTGTTGCACAAATCACCGCGGCGATTGTACAACAACAAGACGATAACCAACATTGTGACTCACTGGATAATTCTGAAGTACTTACAGCGGCTTGCTCACAACAAAGTATTTTTGGACCGGCCGTAACGTCGTCGTATCACGAAGTAAAAACAGCAGTTTTTCCAAAACTTAATTCGTCGTTCACTCACGGGCAAAACAATGTCCCGATCCAGCCATTTTATCACCAGCTTCTCTTTCCCTTTCACGGTTTCTGGTAATGCGCAATTAGAGGTTAATAGTTAAGGCGGTATCACTACCTGCAAAATTTCTATTTGCCTATTTAATAGTATCTTATCTATCCATTTTTATAAATATCGTGATTGGGCATTGCTTATCTACTGGGCATGCTCATCTATTATGTATCAAAAATCTATGAAATCATGAGCAAAAATCATTTAACCAATAAAACACAACTTAAATATACAGGTCAACACTTTGAAGGCTTTGAGCATGAAAAACCGTACATGACTTTTCTAGGCTATGATTGTACCAGTTGGTATACCATATGGGTAGATTATCTTGGCAAAATCATGTTTGTTACAGTGAATGATGTAGAACTTGCTGCATAAGCATGAGGCACTTACTACTGAGCCTATTTTTATTTTTTAATTGGCCTGCCGTGATTTCTAATCAATCACGACAGGCCATAAAACCAATTGTAAAAAACAGCGGCCTTCTATTACCTGTCGGCTTTACTGCCACTATTGTTGCAGATAGCCTGCCCGGGGCCGCTCGCCATTTAGCTGTTAATTTCAACGGGGATATTTATGTTAAACTTCGCTTTCCTGATAGTATAGGCGGCAACGTAGCTCTGCGCGATACTAATGGAGACGGACGTGCAGATCAGATCAGGAAGTTTGCAAACTACGACGATAAAGGTAGTTACGGTACAAGTATGCGCATCCATAGAGGCTATTTGTATTTTAGTTCGGAGATCAACGTATACCGGATGAAACTTGATCCGAAAAAGTTAATTCCAGACGGCCCGTTGGAGCTAATAGTGCATGACAGTATGGGGCCACACGAACATGATGCAAAACCCCTCGCTTTTGACGATGAAGGACACATCTATGTCGCTTTTGGCGCACCAAGCAATGGCTGCCAGATAGAGAACCGTGTGCCTGGCTCGCCGGGCATGAATGGTTGCCCACTGCTAAAACAATCCGGCGGCATCTGGCAGTTTGATGAAGCCAAGCTTAACCAGGAACAAAAAGATGGCAAACGCTATGCTACCGGACTGCGTAGCGTAGTGGCGATGGATTGGAATGCTAGAGAGCGTTGTTTATATGTAGTAGCGCATGGTCGTGACGATCTGCACCTCCTCTTCCCCAAGAAATTTAGTGCCTGGCAAAGCGCCGTATTACCGGCCGAAGAATTTCTGAAGATAAAAGAAGGCAGTGATACCGGATGGCCTTACTATTATTACGACCCTTTTAAACAATGTAAAATACTAAGCCCCGAATATGGCGGCGACGGCGAAAAAAAAGGTAATGGCCGGGCATATACTCAGCCAATTATGGCCTTTCAGGCGCATTGGGCACCAAACGACTTGTTATTTTATACCGGAAATTTGTTTCCATCACGTTATAAGAATGGGGCATTTATCGCTTTTCATGGTGCAACCAATCGCTCTCCATATCCTCAAGGCGGTTATTTTATCTGCTTCGTTCCTTTTAAAAACGGGAAACCCGCAGGCAATTGGGAAATATTTGCCGATGGCTTTACCGGACAATCAAAAGTGATTAGCGCCGGTGAAGCACAATACAGGCCAATGGGATTGGCCATGGGGTCAGACGGTTCGCTGTATATTTCGGAAACCGAGAAAGGGAAGATCTGGCGTATTGACTACAAAGGCAATCGTAACAACTTTGGCGAGATGCAACTGGCTGGAATGGAGGCCCGGAAAAAGTTGCCCAACTTTAAACTCCCTAACCCAGCCTTGGACAATCAGGCAAAAGGTATTATTGGCCGCGGTGCCGCCTTATATCGTACTTATTGTGCCGGATGCCATCAACAGAATGGCAAGGGCGATGGCAATCTGTTCCCACCTTTGGCTGGTTCTGAATGGGTGAATGGCGGCCCATATATGGAAAAGGGGCTAGCCATACAAACCTTGCTCAAAGGTCTTGAAGGACCGGTGAAGGTTTTAAACAAGCCCTATAATAGTGCAATGCCATCGCATGCTTTTTTGCCCGATCGGGATATTGCCGCGTTACTAACTTATATACGCAGCCATTTTGGTAACAATAGTAGCATGGTAACTGCCGGAGAAGTTTTGCAAGTGCGACAAAAACTTGGCTTGAAGCCGGTTCGCTAACCTCAAAAGAAAATATACTGATAAGCCAACGAGTAAGAATTATAGTTATATCCCCGGTTGGTAAATACCCCGCTATGAAATTGGAACTTTATAGATTGGCCACCTGCTACAGGTACAGACCATGCCCCTCCGCCGCGCCAATTATCAAAATCGGCTCCCGAAACATTGCCGTTAACCCTTACCTCACCACCGCTGAACCAGTTTCCATCGGCGCTTATCCACATTTTATTTTTGAAATAGTAACAAACATGAGCTTGAAAACTGCCCAGTGGATTTTGGCTTAATACCTTCCCGTCCAAATAATTGGTGTTGTGGGTATAAAACCATGTGCCCACGTAAGCCTCGAGGTATAACCTGCCAACGCGTTGAGAAATACCGATCTCCGGCTTGAAACCCCAGCGATTTGTCCCCATATTAATTAGTTTAGAGGGATAGTAAGTCCCTGTGGGCATGCTGGTAACCAAGCTGATACCTACTACGGTTTTTTGTGTATAGGAGGCAAATTGTTTCTTATTTAATGCCGGTGAACCTATCAGATTAATACCAAATCGGATACGTGCATCACCCCAGCCGAAACGGGATGCGGCCGTATCCCGCCCGTTTAATTGTGCACTGCCGCTGATAGTAGCGAAAGGAAGACTTGCGGATATCCTGGCTAATTTATCACCTATTCCAAACGTGCGTACATAACCCAGGCCGCCCGAGTAAAGCGTTACATCTAAATTATTAATCGGTAGCGAAGGTTCAGTTAAAACATTACCATTGGATATGCCCGCTACAATGGCCAACGCATTTAAATTTGTCGGAAGTGCGGCATACGAACGGGGTTCAAGTTCCTGACCGCTAACCTGATTGATCCACAATCCTAAAACGAATAGGATGTAAATCCTATTTTTAATAAAATATTTACGTCTTGGATTTGGCCCAAGTTTTTGCGTACAAATTGCGAGTAACGAGTTTAAGTGTGCCACAACACAAAGAGACGTTAAGGGACATTAATTAGTGCATCTTAACGTGGAAATTGGGTTGCATTTTCAAAACTGGAACAATGAGAACACTTTGAATATCTTTACCGTTATTCTTTATAGCTAGGCTGATGCTAATATCTGAGGTTGCGACTTGCGTTTTAGTATTAATGCCGCTATTAGGATAACCACCAGTCCTACGGGTAAAATTTCTAAATAAGTAAGTGCAATCACCATCAATGGGTTCTTATACATTTGGATATAGTCGTCCATCTGCACTCTTTGCTTAGCAATTTCGGTTGAACTTAAACCATCCTTTTGCGCTTGCGCCATTATATGGGCGGTGTATTTTACCATATAATCGGGGATAAAGCAATAGTAAATAATTAGCCAGTTGAGCACGTAAATGGTAGACGCGATGAGCACAATGTACAAACCGATTTTAAATGCCTTACCAAAACTGATAACACCCTCGTTAAACTTATCCCGATAGTTTTTAATACCTACAAAAACAAACGAAAAGGCTACGAGCATGGAGGCATAGCCCATCCACATACTACCTTGAAAATCAGGATTGTAATGGCCGTAAGTTACAACTACAATTATCCATGCGGCAACTATTAAGCCTGCTATTACACCGAAAACAAATACATTCTTTTTCATATCACATTGTGTTAAGTATTTGATTGCAAATTTGAAGGTTCAGAAAATTTCTGAGGTCATACTTTCAGGTGATTTTAAATAAAAATCAACTTTTAACACTAAAGTATGAATGAAGCTATTGTATGATACACAGCTTTTTGGCCACATCTACAGCTTGAGTACGCCGTTTTACTTCCATTTTCTCGAACAGGTTAGCCGTGTGGGTTTTTATGGTGTTAAGCGAAACGAATAACCGATTAGAAATTTCCTGGTTACTTAAACCTTCGGCCATTAATTGTAATACTTCGAGTTCGCGTTTGCTTAAATTCAGGCGTTCCAACTCGACCTGATTAACGACAAAATTAGAGCCATTCAAATAAACCTGCTTCTCTACAACCACGGTTTTAACCTTTGGCTTGGCAAGTTTTAAAGCAAGCCAAATACCTAGCGCAGTAAATACGACAGCAATAGCACCAGCATACACTTCCATAGCATGATCTACGATAACAAAATGCCATTCGAGCCACTTCAATAAAAACAGCAATGCTGCTAATGCAGCTCCGTATAATATGGCGGGTTTATTCTTTACCCACAAATTGGCAAGCATGATGACACGTTGATTATCCTGTTCCTAAATTTAGAATATTTTCAAGATAAATTATACAACCTATTCCCTACCAGAACCTGATATAAATCGCTGATAACAGAATCAATATTACCGCAATCATTATTACCGAGGTACTGCTCAGCTTAAACATAGCTTTGTTTACAGAAATAGCTTTGGTATTAACTACTGGCCCGAAGAGACTGATAATAATCATGACGATAAACGTGATCAGAAACGACCAGCTTAGCGAGATAAAAAACGGAATTTCGTAACTACCTTCGGAATTAATAAATGCTGAGTATAGCCAGGTATTTGCTCCTAATAAATTCACCGCAAATTGGCTGAAAAATACAGATGCAACAAAGCCGGTTATTATACCGACAATAGCTGCTTCGGCAGTGGTACGTTTCCAAAACATCCCCAACAAAAAGGTAGCCAATACACCCGGACTAACGAAGGCTGAGTACTTTTGAACGAACGTGTATCCGCCGGCGCTACCAATACCCAAAACATCATTCCAGGTAAACAGCACCCCTATTAGCAGACTCATAATAATAGCGATACGGCCTGTCCAAACCATACGGCGTTCGCTGGCTTCTTTAGAGATATATTTTTTATAAACATCTAACGTAAAAATCGTAGCTATACTATTAACCTTGCCGGCCAGTGAGGCCACAATGGCGGCTGTTAATACGGCTAAGGATAAGCCCTTCAGCCCGGAGGGAAGGAATGAGAGTATTGCAGAATAAGCACCATCCTTGCTCCCGTCTGTTAATTGTGGCAAATGTCCATGTTTGTATAATACATAAGCAACAATACCCGGAAGCATTACGATTACCGGCATTAATATTTTTAATAAGCTGGCAAATAAAATACCCGTACGTGCTGTGTTAATGTTGGCACCCAAAGCGCGTTGGGTTATATATTGATTACAGCCCCAATAGTTAAGGTTGCTGATCCATTGCCCCGAAACATACATAGCAAAGCCCGGCAATATCAAATACTTGCTGATAGTGGCTGCCGAAGCCGTTGACGCGGGCTTTTTAAATATTAAATGGAAATGGTCGGGCGAATCTTTTAACAACTGATTAAAGCCAGCCAAAGCATTATGCCCCAATCCAAACTTTTCGCTTACAATGGTGAGCGACAGATAGGTAATAGCCAGACCGCCGACTATGAGTACCCCCACCTGAATCACATCTGTATAACCAACCACCTGCATTCCTCCCAGCGCTATTAGTACGCCGAAGACAGCCAGCACGATCATCACTTCGTGAAAATGGCCGCCGCCTAGCAAACTATTGATAGCCAGCGCACCGAGATATAAAATGGCTGTAAGGTTGATGAATACATACAAAAAGAGCCAAAAGATTGACATTACCAGCGCAACGCCACTATTGTAACGGTTTTGCAGAAACTGCGGCATGGTGAATATCTTATTTTTAATATACACCGGCATAAAAAATACTGCTACTATAATTAAAGCCGCTGCCCCTACCCATTCGTAAACAGCCACGGCAATGCCCGCAAAAAAACCGTCGCCGCTCATGCCTATAAATTGCTCGGCGGAGATATTGGAAGCGATAATAGACGCTCCGATAGCCCACCAGGTAAGCGACCCTTCGGCCAGAAAGAAACTTTGCGAACTATTATTGGTTTCGGTTTGCTTGCGTTGATACACATAGTAGCCATAACCAGCAACCAGAATGAAGTATCCAAAGAAAACCAGAATGTCGGCCGTAGAAATATGATTCAGCATTCGAATAATTGAGATTGGGCGTTAAACCGGGTTTAATTACTCAAACCTAATAAATAAATTGAATTTACTTACTGAATATGCTCTGCGCCTTCTTAATGGTTTTTTCCAGATCTATTCCTTTACCCAGTACGCCTTTAAAAAGGTCACCTTCGGTTTTTAAGCGATCTACGGAATTGAATATGGTAAAGTGTTTCATGGTGAGGCCGGGTTTAACCTCGTCCCAATGAAGTGGCATAGACACTGTTGCCCCTGGTTTGGGTCTTAAAGAGTAAGGACCGGCAATGGTAGCTCCCGGACGGTTTTGCAGAAAGTCGAGATACATTTTACCTTTTCGGTTGGCCACCATCCTTTCCAGACTGGTATAATCCGGGATTTGTTTCTGCACAATGCTCACCACAATTTTGGCAAACATCTGTGATTGATCATAAGAATATTTAGCCCCCAGCGGAATATATAAGTGCATCCCGGTTGAGCCGGACGTTTTAGGGTAACAAGGCACATCGATAGCGTCGAGCACTTTTTTTACCTCTTGAGCAGCTTCTATCACCTGATCAAAGGTGTTTTTATCTGGGTCGAGGTCTATCACGCAATAGTCAGGATTGTCCGGTGACTGTACCCTGCTGAACCAGGGGTTCATTTCGATACAGCCTAAAGATGCCATCCACAAGAGGTATGACTCGTCCGATCCCACCAGATATTCCTTATGCTCACCATCACTTGTGGTGTATGGAAATGTTTTGGTAATCCAATCGGGTGCTTTCCCCTTAACGTCTTTTTGATAAAAGCTCGATCCGTGTATGCCTCCGGGGAAGCGGTTAAGTGACATCGGCCTGTCTTTCAGATAAGGCAATATATAATCGGCCACCTGGTAGTAATAGTTAAACATATCGCGCTTGGTTACGCCATCTTCGGGCCAATAAAGTTTACTGAGGTGCGTAAACTTTAAATCGTGTCCGCATATTTTGCGTACCTGCGTTTCCTCGGTTGGGTTTAACAATGTTCTACGCTCTTTCTCTTTAGGTGGTTTAATGGCTTTGGTGTGTTTATCTTCATCCTGCAGCTGCTTTGCTTCAGCAACAGCTTCAGTAGTGTCTTTAGGCTTTTCCAAAATAACCTCCTTTGCTTTTTTATCAATCCGCATTCCCTGGAACGATGCCTGACGGAACACTCCGTCGCTGGTGATTTCGGCAAATGCCACTTCACCAACCAATTCGGGTTTTAGCCATGTAGGCTTAGCTCCTAATCTTTGCGGCCTGAAACGAGATGGCTTATCCACATCAGGCTCCACCTCAAATGGACTTTTACCGGTAATGAGCGGTTTAAACTGCTCCATCATTTCTTTCTGTAATTTGTCGGAAAAACCGGTCCCCACTTTACCTACATATCTTAGCTTACCTTCGTCATAAACCGCCATTAGTAAGGCACTAAAAGCCTTGGCCGTACCGGCATTTTTGGTAAAACCAGCTATGATTACTTCCTGCCGTTTGTGAGCTTTAATTTTCACCCAGTCCTTGGAGCGAAGATCTGAAGTATAGGTACTATTGGCTTTTTTGGCAATGATGCCCTCCAAACCCATCTTCTCCGCCGCATGGAAAAAGTCGATACCGTTAGCGTTAAACACATTACTTATACGGATACGATCATCATCGGTAGGAGTTATTTCCTTTAAAATAGCCTGCCTTTGCGTTAATGGAAGGTCCATCAGTTTTTTTCCCTCGTACCAAAGAATGTCGAATACATAGAAAACCAATTCACCATCGGCCTCGCTGCGCCAGTTTTGCAGGGCACCAAAATCGGAGATGCCTTTGTCGGTAAGCACCAATATTTCACCATCTATCACTGCATTAAACTTCCAGCTTTTCAACAAATCGTGAATTGGGTAAAAGCGCTCGTTAAACGGAATATTGTTGCGGGAAATCAGCTCTGCATCACCATCGTTAATTATACCAATAGCACGATAACCATCCCACTTTACTTCATAAACCCAGTTGGGGTCATCAAAAGGCTCGTCTACCAAGGTAGCCTTCATAGGTTTAATGTTTGACGGGATTTTTGATTTCGGTGCTTTCTTGATCAGTGCGTCTATGTCAAAGTCTTTTGCATCGTCAGTTGTAGAAACATCTTCTGCAATTTCAACGTCCGGCCGTTCAGCGGCTTTTTTTTTACTGCTTTTAGCTTTGATCGGTTTCTCTATATTTTCTTCGTGCCCATGTTGCCAGACTTTCTCCCCTGTCTTTTCCATTTGCTCAATGGTTTTGCCGGAGAGGATAGACTTGTCTTTCCTGGTGATGTCTTTTGTGCTGGCAAAATCGTCATTATGTTTAATCAACAGCCAACCGTTTTCACCCATGCCGTGGGTTTTTACCAGTGCATACTCGCCTTCCAGTTTTTCGCCATGAAGTTTGATTTTTAACGAACCGGAAGCTAATTGTTTCAGCAGAAATTTTTCCTGCGCTTTTTTACCACCCTTTACTTGTTCAAGCGGTTCGTAAGTGCCTTCGTCCCACACAATCACAGTGCCGCCACCATATTCGCCCTCGGGGATTATGCCTTCAAAATTGCGATAATCAAATGGATGGTCCTCCACCATCATAGCCAATCGCTTGGTTTTTGGATCTGTGGATGGCCCCTTTGGTACAGCCCAGCTTTTCAATACGCCGTCCATCTCCAGCCGGAAATCATAATGCAATCTCGATGCATCGTGCTTTTGTATCACAAACATCAAATGGTTTTTATCCTTGCTTCTTCCTGCTTTCGGTTCTTTGGTTTTGCTAAAGTCCCGCTTTTCGGCATATTTCTCCAGGCTCATAATTAGTTATTTGTTCAAATATTTGGTTACCGCTTTAACAGAAGTGCCCACCGCCTGAACCGCATGCCGCAACTCATCGCGCGTGATGCCAAACTTTTTAGTCCAGTAGGATAACTCATAGTTTTCATGAACGTTGATGAAATTCTTATCAGAACCGCTGACTTTTCTTTTATCGTCCATGGTTAATTAATAATTGATTTATTTTCACAACAATAAGCCGTAATAAATGGTTTGATGATTAATAATAAAACAATAACATGGATAAGTTTTTAGTTACCGTTGCACAGGACGAGGATGTTTATCACTTTGAAGTACAGGAGTACTTGCACCACGAGCATGACGACAAATGTAAGTTTGAGATATACAACGAAGGCCGACTGGTAGCCGGCCTTGAACCCGATAAACAGGAGTATTTGAAAATATGTAAGAATCCGGGTAAAGTAGATGAGGGTGTGTTACACCTCATTATTGAGCAACTCGAAGCTTACAATTTATAACATTTACATGCCGGGGATCTTAATACCGGCATCTTTAATATCCTGCAAAATGGTTTCCTGTACGGCCTGTTTGGTATCCTGAAACCCGTGCGCATTTACCCATACGTTAACCCCTACGCGGTAGCCATCAGACTCGAGCATTACCACGCCGATGCGGCGCTCGGGTTTCTCGAGTATGTTTTCGCTTTTATCGACGGCGGCGTTGATCACCTCCTTAACCTGTTTGAAATCGATATTGTTGGTAAATTTCAGTTCGATATCTAACCTCCGGTTTCCTTCGCGGCTAATATTGACAATCACCTCGTTAGATAATTTACTGTTAGGTAATATTACTGTACGATTATCGAACGTTTTTACAATGGTATAGAAGATTTGTATAGAGCTTACGGTACCTTCCAGCCCCTGAGCAATAATGTTATCGCCAACCTCAAAAGGTTTAAGCAGAAGGATAAGAATACCGCTGGCAAAGTTTTGTAGCGTGCCGGAAAGCGCCAAACCAGCTGCCACGCCGAAAGCGCCAACAACGGCTGTAAAGAGCGTCATCTGGATGCCGACGATTTGCATTACGCCAATAACAAGCAGCACCCGAAGCGCTACGCCGATAAGGCTTGTTAAAAAGGGTTTAATAGTAGGGTCGACATTGCGTTTATGTAAGCCAGATTGCGACCATTTAATAATGAAATTAATGAGCCACAAGCCGAGCATCAATACAATAACACCTACTAACAATTTGGGGCCAAACACAATTACCCAGTCATAAACATGACTGTAGAATTTCTCGATATTCATATCAGTAATAGCAAATAAAATAGAACAAAAATTGAATCAAAGGCTATTATTTCGCGGTGTGTCCGAAAGGACAAACCGAATAAAAGAACCACAGATGATACAATTTTAGAGCCTGAGTGTTTGGGCGAATTTTGCAATGAGCTTTTAAATTGGGTTCAAGCGATTGCTGAACAGGTGATTAACCGAATAATTTCTGCCATGCAAATTTTGGCTTCAAGCTCAGATCCGATAACGCAAGGAGATCATATTGCCAATAGCATTTATCAGTCCCGAGTTCTGATCTTCGGCATTTTGGGTTCCCCATTTACCTTCTGATTTTTGAAGTTGATAGGTCTCTCCTTTCAGCATAATTTCTATTTGTTGTTTGCTGAATGACGGCTTTTTGTTGAGGATGTAAAATACTACATCCGAGTTTTGATAGGTCAGTCGTAAAGGTTGGCTCATGGTAAGGTAATTTTAAAGTCGATAGCTAATGTGATGTTGTTGCTGATCTCCAATCCAATTCTGTACCAAATAAAATTATTAACCGGCATATATTTTTATATAACTACAGGTTTAAAATCGGGTCTAATTGAGCATATAGGTCGAAATCGTTGTATATTTTAATATCCACCGAGGTGTAGCAAAGTCAGGAAGCGAATGGAGTTCATAACTACTCCTTAACGAAAAACTCCTGCACTTTGCCTTAACAGGCAGCGTACAGGAGTTTAATCATCAACGTAAGTTCTGACTATTTCTTCTTCAGAACTAAGTAGCCATACGGCTGAAATGTATATTGATCTGTTAGGGTCAGATCGGTTTTTGTTAGTCCGTTAGTCCAGCTGGTGTTTTGTAGATTGGTTGGTATGCTAAAGTTAATCACGCTATTACGTGCATTCACTAATATCAACACGTCATCGGTACCCGATTTCTTTTCGAAGGCAATTATGTCGGCGTTATTATACACCGTCATTGTGCCCGATTTTACAGCTTCGCTGCCAGTACGGAACGCAATGATCTTTTTATACTCAGCTACCATATCCGGATTGGTTATCCAGTCAATAGGGTCATTGGCGAAATAATTGATCTCCTTTGAACTACCAACCTCCTGTCCATCATAAATCAGCGGAACACCATTCATGTATGCGGCAAGCACAAACGCCGCAAGCGCGCCCTGTTTGCCGTTGTAAATATCAACCGTGCTGCCATCAGATAAGGTCACATCATGATTGGTGCTATACCTAAGCTTAGCCCCGCCTGCTGCCAATGTATTGTTCTCGGCGGTGTTGGTGGTGAATAAATTGCTTGGGGCCTGTTTACCGGCGAAAATATCCTTTAGTGTCGAATAAAAACTAAAGCCATAATTCATTTGAAAGCCAGCGGTAAACTGTTCCTGTTTACTGCCTTCCGATAAAAAGATCAACTTACGATCTGTAAACTTTTTCAACGTATCTAAAGATTGTTTCCAGAAGTCTGTTGGGATCGGATCCGCGTAGTCGCAACGATAGCCATCAACATTGGCGGTAAGCACCCAGTACTTCATGGCACGAATCATAGCTGTGCGCATTTCCGAGCTGTTGTAATTCAGAGCTACCACGTCGGCGTAGTTAGTTCCTGGCGGTGGTATAAGTGCGCCGCTGGCATTTTGCTGATACCATGATTTATTTGCGGTCCAGGCATTATCTGGCGAAGTATGATCTGCAACCCAATCCAAGATCACCGACATATTGCGCTTATGCGCTTCAGAAACAATGTTGCGCAAATCGTCCAACGTGCCGAAATCTGGATTAACCGCATTATAGTCTTTAACAGCATAAGGTGAACCCAATGGTTTTACGGCGTTAACTTGCCCTACCGGGTAAATTGGCATCAACCATATTACGTTAACGCCAAGTGCTTTTATAGAATCCAATCTGCTTAAAACACCCTTGAAGTTTGCATCCTTGCTAAACGCCCTGATGTTAACCTCATACATAATAATGTCTTTAGTATCCGGTACACCTGTAAAAGGCGTTCCGTAAGCAGCAGGATCTTTATACCCATCTGTAGGCGGTGGCTTAACCGGGGTAACCGGCGTTGGTGTATCGTGGCCTCCTTTGCTGCAACTCATTAATGTGCCCGCTGTTACCAACAATAACATTAAACTCAATATTTTAAACCTGGCAATTCGAATAATCATTTTCACTGTTTTAATATTTTAATTGGATGCTGCCCTGCTGGTTGCTGATTGTGGCATATTTAACGGGGCAAGCGTCAGCGTAATAACGTTCTTTAATATCGGTGCTGGCGGCGTTAAGGAATGAATATTTACCATCCTGAATCTTTATCTGTTGTTTACCCGCGGTAATTGTAGCACTGTTATCGAAACCATGTAATACCAGCCTGATGTGTTTGAAATGGGAAGTATAGCTTCCTTCGACAGCATTAAAGGTGATTGCGTGTTTCTGAGGATCGAAATTGATTGTCCGTTTATAGAAGTCGCCTTTTTCGTAACCAAAGCTTTTGCCATCATCTTCGTAATAAACCATGCTGTTGGCGGTACTGCCATTGTAAACATGGATATCAAGCGTATCCGTAGGCTGCTCTGCCGTGGTTTGCACCAGCGATTGCATCGGAATAATGCTTCCACCTTTTACATAAACCGGCAATTTGCTGATGGTAAGCGGAACAATTTTTTCCTGGCCTCCTTTTTCTACAGAACCTGTATACAGATCATACCATGTTCCTTGCGGCAGATAGATCTTACCATACTCTTTACCACTTTCAAACGGTGCTACCATAAAAGCATTACCAAACTCGTATTGATTTTGAAAAGTCGCGTCCATTACCTTCGGATCGAAGGTGTAGTTGATGGCCAACGACCTCACCACCGGCATCCCACTTTGGGTCGACTCATAAAAAGTAGAATAGATATAAGGTAGCAACTGATAACGTAAACCAATGTAGTTCCGGGTAATATCCAGCACGTCCTCTCCCATTGTCCACGGTTCGGCTGATTTAGCCTGATTAGCCGTATGATTTCTGAAATATGGTGTAAAAGTGCCTAACTCCATCCAACGGGTATAGAGTGGTATCGATGGGTTGCCTGTAAAACCGCCAATATCCATCGCCGCAAACGATACGCCGCTTAAGCCCAAGCTGCTTAACAAACGCACACCTTGCAGCATATGGTCATCTTCGGCGCGGTTGTCGCCCGTCCAGATGGCAGAATAGCGCTGCATACCAGCATAGCCCGAACGACTCAAAATAAACGGACGCTCGGGAAAGTGCTCCTTCGCCCCTTCGTAGCTCGAACGCACCATTTGCATGCCGTATACGTTGTGAGCCTGCAGGTGATTGGTTTGCTTGCCATCGTAATCAAACATCACGTTATCAGGCATTTTCTGGCCCCATGTAGAAATCTCGTTCATATCATTCCAGATACCACTTACGCCTGATTGGGCAAAGAAGTTAACCTGTTTACGCCACCATGTACGGCCCTTTTCGCTGGTAAAATCCGTAAAGTTGCACCAGCCCGGCCAAACCTGACCAGTATACGGCTGCCCATCCGGATACTTAATATAAACGCTATCCTTTAAGCCACTTTCGTAAGCTGGCGCGCCTTTTTCAACCTTAATTCCGGGGTCAACAATTACGGTGGTTTTAAAGCCAAGCTTTTTTAGTTCGGCATTCATACCAGCTGGGTTTGGAAACCGATCTTTATTCCAGGTAAATAACTGGTAACGATCCATGTAGTGGATGTCCAGCGTAATGCCATCAGCCGGGATGCGTTTCTCGCGCAGGGTGTGTGCAATGTGCATCACCTCTTCTTCAGGATAATAGCTGTAACGGTTTTGCTGATAGCCTAAAGACCACATTGGCGGCATGGGCATACGGCCGGTTAAGTAGGTGTATGATTTAATAATATCAGCTACTTTTTTGTGGTAGATGAAATAGTAATTCATTTCGCCGCCACGTGCGCCAAATGATGAGAATCGATTATTACTCGCGCCAAAGTTAAAATCGCTTTGGTAGGTATTATCCAAAAATATACCATAGCTAAGCCCGTGGTGAATACCGATGTAAAACGGAATGGTTGAATACAATGGGTCCTGGGTAACGCTATAGCCGTATATATCGGAGTTCCAATTGGTAAAGCCACTGCCCTTCCGGTCGAGTGCGCCCGTTTTCTCCCCCAGGCCTACGAAGTGCTCGTCATCCTGCATTTTTTTGTAGGTGGTAACAGCAGTTCCAACCCACGATGTATTTAAGCCCTGCTCGTCCTGGTTTATCATTTTACCGTCGGGTGTGTAAAATGCAATAGAGAAAGGCGTTTTTTGGATTACAGCTTTGAGTGAATCGGTGGCAATACCAATTTCCTTATCAGTTTGCGTTACGTTAACCTTGGTGGGTGTAACCTTACCAATAACTGCGTAAGAAAAATCCGTATCCAAAGGTTTACTGTCCATGCGCACTCTGATAACAGATGGCGTGTATGCAGTTACTTCTACCGAAGCATTACTGGTTTTAATAGCGATCTTCTGTCCGTTTGCCTGCACAGAAACAACGGCTCCAGTTGGCGTAATACCGTTGCGCTGACAGAAGCCCTGTTTTACGTTAAGTAAGGTGGCAAACAGCGTAATAGCAAGGTAATGTATCTTCATTGTTTAAGAAAAAGTTAGCCGCTTTTAAGGCGGCTAACAGGGTATTAGATGATGTATTGTTAATTTTTAACTACCGTGTACTGGTATTTCTTTCCGGCCGACTGGGTCATATCTATTGTTACCGTATAATTGCCAGCGGTATTTATAGTGATGGCGCCATCGGTTTGGATAAGGTTACCTGTTAAAGCGTTGCTATCAGCCGGGCCATAGTTGATATCCCAGGCGTCATTAGCGCGGAATTTGAGCGCACCCGGCACCAAGGCCACTGTAACACTCCAGGTGTTATTGGCGGCGTTATAGGTCATAGGGGTTGATGAATCCCACGCATGTGGTGTGGCAGTACCGATAATACCAAAAGTGTTAATCAGCGCCGTGGCGTAAGTAAGGTTCTTAATATCCACGTTTAGCTTGTAATAGCCTGGTGTGCTCACTTTTATGCCATCTGCATTACCATTGGTTGTCAATTTACCGTTGCCGGCATCGCCATAGTTAATGTGATTAAAGTCTGGCGCGGAGGTAAACTTAAACTGGTTGGTATTGCTGATGTATACATAACCTTCGTAAGTGTATGTAGTAACAGATGGCAATGTTGCAGCAGCGCCGGGGTTCCAGCCCTGGTAATCGCCCGGAACATACAATTTGGCTGGGGCGAGTTCTTTGTAAGTTGTTACCACCAATTTAATTGGCGACGAAAACACAGAATCTTTGCCATAGATAGCCGAACCAACGCGCATTTCTATAGTGGAAGTTGCATTGGCAGGCAAGCCAAGGCCACTCATTACAGCATTGTTTAAAGCACCATAAGTTAATGATAGCGTATCGACGTTGGTGGTAGTACCAACCGTTGTCTTCTTGGCAAAGTTACTGCCCGATGTGCCAATTTGTACAAAATAGCTAACTACAGCTTGTACGCCATAGTCCGCACTACTCCATTTTACTTTTAGTTGTTGTATGGTGTCAGCAGCTGTTACCACGATAGCTGTATTGGTGGCCGGGGTTGATAGCACCGGTGCTGTAATATTTGATGATACGGTGGCCTTATTGCTTTCGTCCTTTTTACAGGCGGCTAAAAAAGCAACAGACAACACCATTATAGTTAATATTTTTTTCATGATTTGTTGAGGTTTAATAGCCGGGGTTCTGTTGTAGGTTCGTGTTCAACTGTCTATCTGATGCCGGGATCGGGAATATATTCAGGTGGGCATCCGTAGCGGTACCGTTTTGTACGTTGCCTTTAAAATCCCACAGGTAAGTGCCACCAGTAAACAAGCCGAAGCGGATCAGGTCGGTTCTTCTTAAAGCTTCCCAGTACAATTCACGGCCACGCTCATCAATCATAAAATTCAGGGTCAATTGCGAGGCATTGATATTACCTGTTGCGTTGCCATAAGCACGCTGACGGATGGCGTTAACGTAGTTGAGTGCTGTACCTGCGTCTCCGCCTGTACCACCGCGCAATACGGCCTCCGCATAGTTCAGGTAAATCTCAGAAAACCTGAACAGCGGAAAGTCCGTATCAACAAAAGTATCGTTGCTGCCAAGTTTACCTGTAGAGGTTACGTTTTTAAACTTGGCGCATAAATAACCTTGTGTAAAAATGGTTGGGTTAGTGATGGTTAATGTTTGACCGGCAGTGTAAAATATTGCGCGTGAATCTGTGTTACCAGAAGGATCGGCAAATTTGTTTACAAAAGTTGTCGTCATGCGGTTACCAGCCCATCCGCCCGAAGGGATACCGAACATGTTGGTAGCATCTTCAGAGCCCCCAACGGCAGCATGGATCACAAAGGTCATATCACCATAGCTTTGAGTATTGATACCATCTTCGGCTATCGGCATAATAATCTCGTCGCGATAGTTACCATTATCTGCCAAAAACAGGTTACGGTAATTGTTGTGCAGGCTGTATTTGCCCGAGCTGATTACCTTATTGCAATAGGTGATACAATCGGTGTTACGTTGTGTGCCTGTATAAACCTGTGCGTTCAGATATAAACGACTTAATAATGCCCAATCTGCAGCTTTATCGGCACGCGCATATTCGTTAGCGCCCGGATCGGCAAGATCGCCTTGGATAGCCAACAATTCCGACTCTACATATTTGAACAAATCTGTTCTTGAAATCTGCTTAGGTGTAAATGTACCCGGCAAATCTGCTTCTGTAGCAAATGGTGGGTTACCAAACAAATCCATAGCGATGTAATAGTAGTAGGCACGTAAGAAACGAGCTTCAGCCAGGTAATGAGTTACATCATCTTTTAACGGGCTTTGTAATGAAGCCAATTTGGCGTTTACATCGCGGATATATTCGTTACAGTAAGCAATGTTGATGAACAAGCGCTCATACATCAGCTTTACGTAAAGGTTATTGTCAGACCAGATGCCACCGTGATATTCAACCAAACCACCATCGCCCCAGGCGTTGATACATTCGTCGGTTGTTACTTCCTGAGCTGCCCAGTACTCACGTAAAAATGCCGTAGTACCCTCGTCTGATGCCTGGATCTCAGCTGCGCCAAACTGGCCTTTCTGGCCAGTAAGCGCCATAGCCCCATATAATTTGGCCAGAAATTGTTTGTAAGATGCAGGATCATCAAACACCGTTGCCGATGTGCTTACCAGCGGGTCTATCGGCTTGGTATTAAGGTCTTTGGTACATGATGTTACCAAAGCTACCAACGCCGCTTGTATGATTAATATTTTATAACGTTTCATTACTGTCTTGATTAAAAATTAGCGTTTAAACCTAACTGATAAATGCGTGCGCGTGGGAAGAAATTGTTATCCAACCCTCCGGCTATTTCAGGATCTAAACCTTTGTATTTGGTGATTACAAACACGTTTTGCACCCCGCCTGTAACACGTAGTTTTAACTTGTTGTGCAGGTAATTCGGGAAGGTGTACCCCAGGTTCATGTTATCCATACGGAAGAATGAAGCATTTTGGATATAGTAATCTGAGTACACGGTTTGCAGCGCGTTAGTAAATTTGGTATCATCTGCAGCCTTGGTTTGGTTGGCCAGGTAACCTAAAGACGAATACAAGCCGCGGTAAGTACTACCTGCTGCAACGTTGTTATAGTTATAGTTACCCAGGCTTACTCTGCCCGAGAAAGTGAAATCAAATCTTTTGTATGATACATGTGAGTTGATACCCATCAATACCGTAGGATCAGGCTTCTTGTACAAGTAAAGGTCACTGCTGTTGATCTGGCCGTCTTTGTTGCGGTCTACATAAGCATCCTCCAATGGTTTGCCATCAGAGTTGTAAATCTGTTGGAAAACATAGAAAGAGTTGATAGGATAACCCACTTGCGAAGCCTGGATCAGACCTGATGTTGTGCCGGCAATGCCAGAAAATTGGTTTTGAAAAATAAAGCCTGCATCGCCTTCGCCGCCAATTAGTTTGGTAACCTTGTTTTTATTGTAGCTGACGTTATAGCCCAATTGCCAGTTCCAATCTTTAGTAGCGATAATCGCAGCATTCAGGTTTAACTCAATCCCTTTGTTATTCATATCAGCAACGTTTTGCAACAGGGTTGCCGAGAAATTACTTAACACGGGTACGTTGGTTACAATAAGCAGGTTTGTTGTTTTCTTATTATAAGCATCAATACTACCGGTTAAGCGGTTGTTAAAGAAACCAAAGTCAACACCGACATTGGCTGTTGTAGTCGATTCCCATTTAATACCGGCATCATATCCTTCCGGGCGCAGGGTATTGTAGAAAGTGCTGCCAAACTGGTATCTCGATCCGTTATCGCTTTTGGTGAAACGCGCCTGATATGGGTAGTTGTTATTATCGCCCAAATCTTGCTGACCAGTTTTACCGTAGCCTACGCGTAATTTCAGGTCAGAGAAGGTTTTGCTGTTGCGCATGAAGCTCTCGTCAATTATACGCCATGCTAAAGCACCTGCCGGGAATAAACCCCAGCGGTTTTCTGGCGCAAATTTAGAGGTGCCATCGTCTCTTAACGTAGCGGTTAAGATGTAGCGGTTTTTGAAAGTATAGTTGGCCCTGCCGAAGAAAGAAGCGAGGTAGTATTCGGTTTTGTAAGGCGCAGCCGGGTTAGAAACTGTGCCACTATAATCGGACAGTTGAGAGTTGCCTTGTGTATAAAAATGCGACCACGAATAACCGCCTGTTACATCAACAGTACTTTCAATAGATTTAAAATCATTTTTATAATTCAGATAAGCTTCTGCCAGTTGGTTTCTATTTACAGTATTGTACACTGAACGCTGGCCGCCCGATGCAACGGGAACATATACCCACTGCGTGCTATCCCTTACGTTGTTATGGCCAAAAGCTTCCGCATAGTCATAACCTAAGTTTACGTTGGCACGCAGGCCCGATACACCCGGAATTTTATAGTCGAACTGAACATTACCAATGCTTCTTCTCGAAGTTGATTTGTTATCGGTAAGGTCTAAACGAGCCACTGGGTTAGCCGGGGCCAAGGTTACAGGTGCACCGTTTATGTCGGTGTTACCATTAGTAGTCCAGGTGGTATAACCTCTCCAGCGAGTATTGCCATTGTAAACCTCTTTTGTAGGGTCGTAGTTAACTGCATTTGCAATTGCGGTTTGATCGGCAAAATCGTTGGTGTTGTATAAACCTTTAATGTTGATGTGAATGTTCAGCGTATTTTTAAACAAGCTTGGATCTAAGCCAATAGCTGCTGTTGTACGCTGAAAATTATACGTTTTCAAAATACCATCTGAGTTATTATATCCTACAGAAACACGGTATGGCAAGTTCTTAGCTGTGCCGGAGAAGCTCAGGTTATGATCTTGCCCGAAAGCGTTTTTATAGATCTGATCTTGCCAATTGGTATTTGCGGTACCCAACAAAGATGTAACTGCTGTTTGACCCGCATAAACATTATTGATTAGCGCGCGGAACTCGTCGCCGTTGTACACGGGCACCTGTTTCGGCAAAACCGACAACGAAGTAGTTACATTGTAACCAACAGTAAACTTCTTAGCACCACGTTTAGTAGTGATTAAAATTACACCACTCGAACCCCGTGAACCATAGATAGCGGTGGCGGAGGCGTCTTTCAACACGGTTACGTTTTCGATATCGTCGGGGTTAATGGTCGACAGCAAGTTAGCTGTACCACCTACCGGCACGTTGCTGATTGGCACGTTGTCGATTACGATCAGCGGACTGTTACTTGCACTGATGGAAGTAGTACCACGGATTTTGATGGTTGATGTGTTACCTGGTGCACCGCTGTTTGAAGTAATAGTTACACCTGGTAATTTACCCACTAACGCATCTTGTATGGAGTTTACCGCGCCTTTATTAAAATCTTTGGAGGTAACTACGTCAACAGAACCTGTTGCATCGCTTTTACGCACGGTACCATAACCAATTACGGCAACCTGCTCCAGCAACACGGTTGATGATTTAAGTTGAATGTTTGCCGTAGTGTTGGCGCCACTTACCGTAACCGGTTGTTCCAGCGCCTGGTAACCGATAAATGTAGCAACCAGGACCTGCTGGCCCGACGGCACCTTAACTAATTTGAAATAACCGTTGGGGTCGGCGGCGGCACTAATGGTGGTGCCTTTCAAAACAACCGTAGCGCCCGGAAGTGGCTGATTGGTTTCGTCGATGATGCGACCTGATATTGTACCTGTTTGGGCCATAACCCAGTTAGACAGGCAAATAAAAAGCACCAGAAACCTGTACCTTAAAAAGTAAATCTGTTTCATTAATTGGTATGATTTAAAATTGGTTTTGCTGAATTTGGTATTGGATCCAAATCCAAATCAAAGAAAAGCACACCTTATGCGAAACACAATACTGCAAAGGTTCAATATAGAAAATATAGAACGGTTTGTTGATTTAATAAATTGAATACCAATTAGTTAAATCAAATACCAAGAGTGGGAAATATAGATTAAAAATAAAGGATTTATAGCCTTAAACGGCCTCTATTTCCATAATTCGGTGCTCGAATTCATCATTCGAAACCAGCGAGCGGTTCTTGATTCGGTTTTTGTAGGCGTAGATGGTATTAACGGAGTAGCCTAGCAATTTGGCAATACGATCGTTATCGTGAATGCCCATGCGAATGAGGGCAAAAATACGGTGCTCGGTACTTAGCAATTGTCCTTTAGGAACACAGATTTCTTCTTCGCTGGCGAACAGCTCATTAAACTTGGTAATAAAGTTGGGGAACAATCTTAGGAATACTTTATCGAAGGTATCGAACAGTTGCTCACGCTCGGTTTCGAGGTTAAGGCTTTTGAGCGTGGCGTGCGCGTCTTCGTAACGCTTGCTGGTCAATTTTTTATCAAGTGACTTCTGAAAACTTTCCAGCTTTTCGATATAAATAGAATTTACGTTGAAGTAATAGCCAATGTATTCGTTCTTGATCTTATTGGCTGTACTCAGGCTCTTGTTAAGATTCTCCAGCGACTTGTTGTTCTCTTGCAGCGTCGCGTTGGCTTCTTTAATAATATTATCAGCAATGCGCAGTTTTTTCAACTGTCTGAAAATGATAAATGCAAAAGCGATAACAAAGAATACCAGCACCGTAATAATAGACGAATAAATGAAAAGCGAGCGCCTTTGCTCCTCAATAGTCTTAATACGTTTGGCCTCTATAATTGGCATAATGCTGCTTATTTGCACCTGGCGGTGGCGCGCACCGTAGTAAGTGGCATCGTCCATGGCTTGCTTAATGTATACAAAGGCATTGTTGAGATCGCCTTGTTTGTATAGAAAGTCGGCAAGCTTATAAATAGCAACTGTTTCTTTAGTAGCGGATTCCAGATCGGCAATCGCGGCCCTGATGAGCAAGGCTATTGACTCATCCTGTTTGCCTTGTGTTTCATAAATAAAACTTAGTGAACAGGCACTCACAGCAAACTCATGCGCAGTGAGGTTCGGCAACTTAAGTAGGGCCGTATAATCTTTTATACCTTCAGAATAATTGCCATTTCTGAGATATCTCAGACCATTAAGCGCCAAATAATTGTAAGTGCCGGGTTTGCTGAATCTAAGTGCCGAATCGATGCATTTAGTACCCAGGGGATTATAAATCGCACCGTAATCATTGTTATGGTCAAAATCCGATAAATCGAAATAACTGCGTGCCTTCAGAAAATAGTATTCGGCTTTGCTGCTGTCGGTGAGGTTAGCGAGTTTTATACTATTGAGCGTTTCCAATGTTTCTTTAAACATCCCAGCCGATATCAGCGAAAATCCCAGTTTCATTTTTGCAGACGCGATCAATTTTGGATCTTTTAACTGTGTAGCCGTGATCTCAGCCTTCTTGGCATAATTATAAGCCGAATCGTACTGAAAGGCTTTATACTCATCATATAGTGCCAGGTATAGGCTGTACCGGTCCGCCGTGGTTGGCGTTTGCGCTAATTTGCCGTTGAGCGCATTAATACGCCCTTGCTTTTTGGCAACGTAAGTTTCTTTATTGGCTAGGGCATTGTTTAATGCATTCAGTAAGCTATCGTTAGCTGCGCGTGCATCCAATTCAAATACAAGGCACAAGCAAAAAACAAGCAATACCGATAGCTTCATTATAATCAGGAATATTTAAATATCTGGTGGTTTATAAGGCGCTAAAATAACAACTTTTGGCAGCTTAAAATTACATAAAAGCAATAAAGCCTTAATATAGTTAAATATTAAGGCTTTACTTTTTATATCAGACATGCGGAAAAACTTCCGTTGGTACAGTCATACTCCTGCTATCTTAAAAAGAAATCGAGCAATGCTTTTTGAACCTGGGCTGTTTGTTCTTGTACAAGCCAATGCCCTGCATTTTTAATCTTTACTTCGGTTACATGAGTAGCCACTACGCGGCCCACATCTCCCAAAAACTCTCCGGTACTATGATCGCCACCAACGGTAAGTAGTGGCATGGTGAGTTTAGTTTTCACCAATATCGAGTTATCCTTTACATCTTGCGAAAATGCAGCAAACCATTTAAACGTGCCTGTAGTTGCGCCAGGGGTAGCATACGCACGAATAAACTCTTCGCTCTCTGTTTTGGTAAACGCATTTTTTACATAACCAACCACGGGCCAGAAATTTGTTAAAAACATTCGTTCGCGACCTCTAACCAAGTCTCCCGAGGCAGGCCATCCAAAAAAACCCCACCACCATGCTTTTGCTGTATAGGTATCCCATGATGGTTGTACGCCGGGGATCAAGGCATCCAGCAAAGCCACTTTGTTTACTTCAGACTGGTATTGCGCTGCGTAAGCATAAACAACCATTAAACCTATATCGTGGCCGGCTATGTCTACTTTCTTGAAACCTAGTTTTTGTACCAGCGCATGTATATCACTGGCCATAGTTTTCTTATCATAACCAGTTGCCGGTTTATCAGATTCGCCCAAACCTCTCAGATCCGGCGCTATCACGGTAAAATGTTTAGAGAGTTCGGGCAGTAACCTATTCCACATATACCAATTCTGACCAAAGCCATGTACCAGCACCAAAGGTTGCCCCTTGCCGCCGATTACGTAGTGGATATTAATGCCGTTTACTTTTGCTATGGTACTTTTAAAATTTGCCGGCGGCGCGGCAGGCTTTGTCTGCGCTAATGTATTAACGCTTAAAACAATCCCCAACAACAGGGTAAAACCAATGTTAAATATGTTTTTCTTCTTCATAAGGTATGGGTAAAATTCTCAGTAACCTGCATTGGCTACTGCGTAATGTGTTCTTGCAAACTTTTGCTCTTCATGCAATGGAAGGGTGAAGTAAAATACAGCGCCACCCTCCTTACCCCGTTCTGCCCTTACAGAACCATAATGCTCAGTAATGATCTTTTTTACAAGGTATAAACCAAGTCCCTTACTGTTTTTTTGCCTTACAGCCTTTTGGTCGCAGCGATAAAAGCGTTGAAACAGTTGCTGCTCTTGCCCAAATGGTATGCCTATCCCCTGATCGTGAACAGCAACCTCAACTTCACCATTTACATAAGATACATTAACTTTTACGTGCGAACAGGTAGGTGAAAAGTTAACGGCATTGGTAATGTAGTTGATCAACACCTGCACTATCTGGTATTTATCGGCCCTAACCATCAGCGGTTCGCCAGGCTCTTTATAAAAACGGTAGCTGGTATGTAACGTCTTCATTTCGTTTATCACGGTGTCTACTACATCGTGGATATCGAAAACAGAAAGATTAAGCTGTTTTACCCTCAGCTCATCGTGCGATGTGCAAAGGTAATCTTCTAATACCTTCGTCATGTTGTCAATGTGCTGGTCTACACTATTTAACAGCTTTATCGGCCCTTTATTTAATGTGCCCGCAAACTGATTGATCAGCATTTGAGTATTAAGCTTGATGATGGTTAGAGGTGCGCGCAATTCGTGATTTACAATAGCTAGGCTCATGCATTCTTCGTTAACCTTTTGGGTCATATCTTCAATGGTGCCTACCATTTGCTCCGCTTTGCCCCAGCGGCGGTAATAAAGTATCCCGGTTATGCGCATCCATTTTACTTTGCCTTTTGAGGTGGTTAACCTCACGTTGCGTTCAAAGTTGATCCCGTTACTACAAGCTTGCTGCATTTCGAAAATAAGCTCACGGCGTTGTTCGGGTTGCATCAGTTTTAATATGGCGCGCATACCACTTTCTTTTGTACGGGTTATTTCGAGCATTTTGCGCACTTTAGAGCAAAATGTGAGCTTGTTTGCACCAAGGAGTAATTTCCAATACCCCACGTAAGTCCCCTCACCAGAGTATTCGGGCGAAATGCCAGACCTGTTAATCATTGCCTGCCCTTCGCGTTTGTTAGTTAGCCATTTTTCCTGCATAATTACATCCCTTCCGTTAATAACCCTTTTTTCATTTGTGATAGCTCATCTATATTTATAGAGATCATTTGCCTGTGCTCAAATAACCGGTATCCACCGATTACAATAATCTGAACGGTAATGATCGGTATTGGCAGTACTAAAAACGCCCCGTAGAAAATACCTGCTATAGCCGCCAGCAGATCGGCTGTCAAAAAACCGAGCGCAAGCTGGTTAAGGTTAACCTTGCCTGGCATCAGTACTACAGTGCAGGCTATATATTTAATTAGTAAGAATCCCTGAAGAATAACGAGTGAAGCGTCTGCCCCATCAACATTGCCAATGAATTCGTTTTTAAACCTGAAGCTTATTCTTGCTGAAATAAACATGATGATACTTGTGAAAGTAGCTACCGAAAAACAACCTATTCTTCTCATAAAGATTATTTTAGATGACCATTTTACCAAACTCACCGAAATACTCCTTTTGGTTGTTAATTCAATCTGTTTGATGAAGTAAAGTTGAGGTAGAAACCGGAGGCTATCAATGTATCAATTATGGTTTCCTTTGTACAAAACATGTATTTAATAGAAATATCTTTCCAGGCATAGAAAATTTATACCTAACAAAGCAAAAAGCCGCCGATTTAATAAAAATCAGCGGCTTCTGTATTAGTGCGTTTGCAGTTATTAATACCTGCTATTTCTTTTAATACCGAGCTTTTTAAGCTTAGAGTGTAAGGTTGATGGTTTTAAACCCAGTATCTCAGCAGCACCGTTTTCGCCGTTGATCTTACCATTGCAACTTTGCAAAACATTAAGGATATGCTCCCTGGCATTTTCGTCAATAGTTTTAACTACGGTTGTCTCTGTAGTATAATCGGTAGGTTTAAGGTTATTAAATTTGGGCAATTGTACTTCTTTAATTACCGGCCCATCTGCAAGTAAAATGCTGCGTTCTATCAAATGCTCCAATTCGCGCACGTTACCCGGCCAACCATAATTAATGAGCTGGTTTAATGCTTCGGGGGAAAAACCTGTTATCGGTTTGGCTATTTTTTGAGATAAGCGGTCGATAAAAAACTGGGCGAGTAGTGGTATATCTTCCTTACGCTCGCGCAAGGCTGGTATAGAGATCGGGAATACACATAAACGGTAGTAAAGGTCTAAACGGAACCGGCCTTCTTCCACTTCCTTTTCGAGATTTCGATTAGTGGCTGCAATAATACGTACATTAATCTTTATCACACCCTTACCACCTATTCGTTCAATTTCCTGTTCTTGCAATACACGCAGCAGTTTCACTTGTAATTCGGCAGGCATTTCACCGATCTCATCTAAAAAGATGGTGCCCTCATTGGCCATTTCAAACTTACCGATGCGTTTTTCCTGCGCGCCAGTAAAAGCCCCTTTTTCGAACCCGAAAAGCTCCGACTCGATAAGATTGCTTGGCAGTGCAGCACAATTAATAATAACTAATGGCTTATGTTTGCGTGGCGATAGGTTGTGGATACTTTTTGCAATACGCTCTTTACCGGTGCCACTTTCGCCCAATATTAATACCGAGGTATCTAAAGGAGCCACAATAGATACGTGATCTAATATGGTAAGCATCTGGTGGCTTTTGGCAATAATATTATCAAAATTAACAGGTGCGCTAACTGTTTTAGAAGTGGAAGCCGCAATATCTTCTGGTTGCGACGCACGTACTGCAAACCTTTCTATTGGTACAATACTGGTTATTGCAGTAACCAAAGATTGTTGTAACCGGCTCAACAGCTTCACATGGTCTGGCGCGTAGCAATCGGGCTTGCGACTGTAGAACGAGCAGGATATGATTTGCCCCTTGGCCATTAGCAAAGGCAAATTTAAAAATGACTGTACTTTTAGATTTTTGGCAATCAATCGCTTTATAGGGTAATATCTGATGATATCGTTAAAGTCGGCGTTATTGTAGAACTCTGTTTTAGTGCTCAAAGGACTGTCTTCTGCCATTTTCTTTAACTCGGGCGTGTTGACGCCGATCATTTTCATAAAATCGTCTGTACCTATAGTTTCATATTCGTCGAAGCCCGTCCTGAGGTAGCTTAAACCATTATTGGGGATGTCGCCGGCATTATTTAAGATTATGGTGATATAATCGAAGGGTACATAGGGTTGAATATTCCTGACTATTTTCAGTAGTTTTTGTTCCCATTCGCCCGATTCTGCTACGATATTTTTAAATAAATCTTCCAGCAATTGCTCCTGCCGAAGTTTGGACTCAATGCTATTTTGATGCCTGTAAAAAGCAACATCTAAGGTTATCAGTAGTTCCTTCTCGCGGAATGGCTTTACCAAAAAGCCGTATGGTTGGGTTTCTTTTGCCTTTTCGAGAATACTTTCCTGAAAATTGGCTGAAAGGTAAATGAACGCAATATTTTTGACAGTTAGCTTTTTTGCAAGGTCTATACCAGTTAACGATCCTTTGAGGTAAATATCCAATAGCACCATGTCTGGTTCTTCCTCTTCGATCATCTCCAGTGCTTCGGCTACAGAGTCGGCAATGCCACTCACCTTGTAGCCAGCCCGTATGAGTATCAACTTCAGGTCGTAAGCTATCAGCGATTCGTCTTCTACTATTAATATCTTTTTCTTCATAGCTGCGTGTTAAGGATAGGTAGCTATTGCCCTGCTCTTTCCTCATGCTTTTCAGGTAGGGAAAATAGCCAATATTGGCAATGTCATCAATGTATTAAATATGGTTATTGAGGTATAAATTATCTGTAATAAGATCTTAGTAATCGTCTTTTGCTATACCTAACTTCTTCATCTTAGAGTGTAGCGTGGTTGATGGCAGGCCTAATAATTCGGCGGCTCCGCCTGCCCCTTTTATTTTGCCATTGCAGCGCATTAAAATAGCCTTGATATGATCGCGCTCGCTTTCATCCAGCGACTTTATTTTTACAACTTCGGGGTTGACAGGCGTTACACTCTTACTATTATTCGGCATATATACCTCGCGTATGGTACTGTCTTTAGCCATTAAAGCACTACGCTCTATAACATGCTCCAGTTCGCGTACGTTGCCCGGCCAGGTGTGCGCCATTAGCGCGCTCATAGCATCGGTGCCAATATTTTGAATGTTTTTCCCCAACTTACCCGATAGCTTATTCATAAAATATGAAACCAAAGCCGGAATATCTTCTACGCGCTCTTTAAGCGATGGTATCGTAATAGGAAATACATTTAACCTGTAATACAAGTCGCTGCGAAAGCGGCCTGCTTCTACTTCCTGGTATAAGTTACGGTTAGTGGCCGCAATAATGCGCACATTGGTTTTAATCACCTCTTTACCGCCAATGCGCTCGATCTCTTTTTCCTGTAAGGCCCGTAGTAGTTTCACTTGCAACTCAAGCGCCAGTTCGCCTATTTCGTCCAAAAAAAGTGTGCCGTTGTTAGCCAGTTCAAATTTACCTATACGCCGTTCGGTAGCACCGGTAAAACTGCCTTTTTCGTGGCCAAAAAGTTCGCTTTCTATCAGGGTAGCCGGCAAAGCGGCGCAGTTTACCTTAATAATCAGTTTATCTTTTCGCGGCGATGCACTATGAAGTGCACGTGCAACCAGCTCCTTCCCCGTACCCGTTTCGCCTAAAATCAAAACCGTAGTATCTGATGCCGCTACGCGCGATATCAGGTTCGATACCTCTTTCAGCCCACCGGCATGGCCTATCATATCGCTGCTATCATCAAAAGCCGTTTTAATTTGCTGGTGCAGGTATTGGTTCTCTTCTTCCAACAGTGCTTTGTAGTAGTCTATCTCTTTAAGCTGCTGTTGAATTTTCTCATACGCCCTAATATTAGACACGGCAATTGCAATTTGCGAGGCAATGCCCTGCAGCAGGCTTAGTGGGTAACGCTCAGTAGCAATCTTTTTTTCCATGTACATAAAAATGGCTCCGATTACCCGGTTGTTCTCTATCAATGGAATTGCAATACCCTGCCTGATGCCATTTTTATAAAAAGAATCGATATACGACGGAGCGCTTCCACGAGTCAACAATTCTTCCAAATCGAGCATCACGGCACTTGTAGATGATGAGACGCTTTCATAAATACCATCAACTAAGGGATATTTTCGTGTTGATCGTTCTGCTTGCGGGGGGGCACCCGTTAAATCATGTAAAAAAGTACTGTGTGTTTCACCATCATCATTTAGTACCGAGATTACTACTTCTTTAGCATCTATTAAATTTTTGAGTTTATAATTGATCACGTTCAAAAACTCATTTTTACTACGGCAGGCTGTAATATCTTTACTTACCGACAGTAATAACGATTTCTCCTTTTCCTTTTCTACTAAACGTTCGTTGGCGATAATATTAGCCACGGCGATAGACATCTGACTGCCTACACCATCCAATATTTTAAAGTACCGATTGTTGAAATTGCCTTTATTTTTTGCGAACAGGCATAGCACGGCGAAGGCCATATACTCATTACTGAGGGGCACTGCAATCATTTCTTTAATGCCCAATTGCAGGTTCTTTTTTATAACTGCGGGCAATCGCCCTTTGTTGTTCTCCTGCTCAAGATCGAATATCTGTGTATGTTGAGTGCTGATGGTTTCTGATATGATATCATTACTATCTATATGGTAATCTTTAAACGACGTCAGAAAGCTATCATCGTTTACGGTAACCGACTCCGGGTCCCGCAAGAAAATACTAGCAGAGTTAGTCTCCCGGTTAATAACACCAATGCCACAATGCGAACAATCAAACAGCGTTTTAAGCCGGTTGTTAATTACACGCAACAGATCATCCCTATTACGCGTTCGGGCTATATCATAACTTACAGAGAGCAGAAATTCCTTCTCTTTTTCGCGCTCCAAAATATCCTCTCTAAAAAGAATATTGGCTATAGCAATACCGGTTAGCCGTGCAATCTCTTTAACCATTAGAAGCTGATCTTGGGTAAAGACTTTTACCTCTTCCGCAAAGAATAATATCCCTCCTATATACTTTCCATGATCTCGCAGACCCACAACCACAATCTCCTGCACGCCTGCCAGGTGAAGATGCTTAACGTGTTCGGGCACATCGTTGTCTGTAACCAGTTTAGCTACATCAAAAAACAATGGCTCTTCGGCATTAAGTATCTGTTCAAACATGCCGTCGAGGCAAGTATACACATCGCCCGAATGCGTATGCCAGATCCTATTTGCCCGGCTATCATTATTGGGGATAAAAGGAATAAATGCAGTGCGGCTCTCATTCAAAATATTGATGTCAGGATTACTGTAAAAGCCAACTTGGTTAAGGTTATTGCAAAGCATAGCCAGTAGCTCCTCTTTATTTCTAACCGCGGCAATGTCGCTGTTGAGCTTTAAAAGGAAGCTTCTTTCGTTCTCCTTTTTTTCAAATGCTTTAATGAGTTCACTGTTCATAGAATAAGGTAATAGACAGATGTGGAGGTATCTTTTCGGGAAGCGCGAAGAACATTATAAATGTACGATATTTCGTCACTTAATTCAAAATGATGAAATATCGCCATCATTTATCCCCATTAAATATATATAAATACCTAAAAATCAAATACTTAATATTTAGGCATGGATTTGGCCTAGGAGTTATAGCATTCATCAAATCTAAAACACTATGAAACACCTTCACAATTTTCAGGCAACGGCGGCAAAGAATATTTCCGACAGCACCTCATTTAACATCTGCACCATACAATCGGTGCTCTGCCACCGGCAGCACGAAAATATGAATGATCATAACAATCATTTCGCAATTATCTGGGTTACCAAAGGCGATGGAAACTACTGGGCCGATATGCGCCCCTGCGAGTTCCAAAACAATTGCCTTTTATTTATTAAACCAGGGCAATTTGAAAGCATACAACTACGCAATGCCTCGGAAGGTTATATATTCTCTTTCTCGAAACTGTTTTTGGGGATAGAAGACCACGACTCGGAATCATTGCTGAGAAGTTTACACCAGATGTTTGCAACACAATCTGTTTTACTGCAGGAAGAGAACATTGCCGAAATGCAGGATCTCACTAACCGGATGATAAAAGAGTATAGCGATTTTAATTTATACCGCACAGAGATGCTGCGACGTTATTTTAAGATCTTCCTGATCCATTTAAGCCGACAGTTTGAAAACTTGCTGCCGGTTACGCCACAGTCACGAAATATTGATCTTTTACAGAATTTCGTGTCGTTGTTAGAGCAAAATTTCCGCAACCAAAAAATGGTGGCCGATTATGCCAATCATCTGGCAGTAACGCCTAACTATCTTAACGAGGTAGTGAAAAAAATAACCGGTTACCCTGCAGGTCACCACATACGCCAACGCGTGGCTTTGGAAGCCAAAAGAAAGGCTGCCTACTCCGACACCGGCATGAAAGAAATTGCCTACGATCTTGGCTTTTTCGACCTGGCACATTTTAGCAAATTTTTTAAAAACACCACCGGTATGAGTTTTTCTGATTTTAAGAAAAACAGAATGGGCATTTCGAGTGCTTCATTAATGGTAAACTAAAACATACCTGCACGGCGCAATGAAAATCGAAAATAACGCCCTAACCAAAGTTGTAATTATCGGCGGCGGGTTTGCCGGCCTTAACCTGGCTATGCAATTGGCTAAAGACAAAAGCTACGATATAACACTGGTTGATAAGAACAACTATAATTACTTCGTACCGCTTCTTTATCAGGTGGCAACCAGTTTTTTAGAACCCTCGAGCATCAGTTATCCCTTCCGCAAGCTCTTTCGTAAAAACGGGGTTAAGTTTCGTCTTGGTGCCTTATTAAAAGTAGAACCCGAATTAAAAACCTGCCATTTAGATACTGGTGAAATTACTTACGATAAGTTGGTGTTTGCAACGGGTACCCAAAGTAATTTCTTCGACATGGAGAACATTAAGAAGTACGCCATCCCAATGAAAAACATTGACGATGCACTGAAAATGCGAAACGCGCTTTTAAAAACCTTAGAGCGGGCCAGCGTTACTAACGACATGGTTGAACGCAAACAATTAACCACCATAGTTGTAGCTGGTGGCGGCCCCACCGGCGTTGAAGTGGCAGGCATGTTGGCCGAACTCAGGAAGTTCATATTAGCCAAAGATTACCCCGAGTTAAAAGGGTCGTCGGGAGATATTTATATTGTTGATGGCGGCCGTAGCCTCCTATTGCCTATGAGCGAAAAAACGCATAATGAAACATTCGACGTACTAAACAACCTGGGTGTCAAGATCATTTTAAACACTCACGTATCCGACTATCAGAACGGACAGGTTAGCTTATCAACCGGGAAAATTATCGAAGCCCGCAGTTTAATTTGGGCTGCAGGCGTTACCGCCAACGTTTTTGAAGGCATTCCTGCCACCAGCCTTGGCGTAGGCAAAAGAATGATAACCAACGAGTTTAACCAGGTTGAGGGGTTAACGGACGTTTATGCCATAGGCGATGCCTGTGTAATGACAACCGACAGCAAATTCCCTAAAGGGCACCCTCAATTGGCGCAGCCCGCTATACAACAGGGACAAGCTTTGGCCAAAAACTTCAAGGCTGTGTCGGCAGGTAAGCTAATGAAACCTTTTATATATAACGATAAAGGCAGTATGGCTATCATAGGCCGTCGATATGCCGTGCTTGATTTGCTAATACCCACCGCAACACACTTACGAGGCTTTCCCGCACTTTTTGTCTGGTTATTTATCCACCTCATGTCATTGGTAAATTACCGTAACAAATTGAGCACCTTTATAAATTGGACGGTATCTTATCTAACCAGGGACCAGGCGTTAAGGATGATCTTCCGCAGCGGCGATTAGCGGACAAGAAATCATTTTTATCGGCGACGCTTTTTAGAAAGATAGTTATCAAGGCTCCAATAATAGGCTGGCACGCAGGCAAGTAACAAACTGCCAGCGCTATCTGCAAAAACAGAATAATAGAAAGGTACCTTGGGATCCGAAAAAATGAACATGCATATTGCAAATATCAGCGTAAGCAAAAAGCTACCTATAGCTGCAGCTTTTACCTTAAACCCTATGAGAAATGCCAGTGCGATAGATACCTCGCAGATGGTGGCCAGTACTCCCATAAAACTTGCCGTGCCCCTGCTTAAAAAAGGCATTAGCGTGTTGGTGTAAGCGGCAAAGTTTTCCCAGTTGCCCCAGCTTACTGCGTGCTGACCGGCAGGACCAAGCAAACCTAGCCTATCGGCAACCGGCAAAAAGAAACCAATACTTAAAGCTAATCTGAAGTATAATTGCGGAAATTTTGAAGAGGTGACGGTCATTATGATTATGATTGGAACTCAAAACTAAGCATCTGGAAATCATTTATCAGCTTAATAGTATCACTAGTTGTATGCAACGGCTTCGTTTACGGTTCCAAGTATTTTTTCGGTAAAGAAATCTATAGAGATAATTACACCTTCTCTTTTATTTTTGATAGCGAACTTCCCTCCCAATTGTTTACTCAGTACCTTCATCATTTCCATACCTAAGGAGTTGGTGTTTTTGAGGTCGAAATTATCCGGCAGGCCGACGCCATTATCAGCTATGGTTAACCGCAACGCGTCGGTAGCTACATATTTCAATACAATGCTTATTCTGCCGCCTTTGCCGCCGGGGAACGCGTACTTAATGGCGTTGTTTATCGCTTCATTTAAAATTAATCCCGCCGGAATTGCCTGGGCAACGTCCATACGCACGGGTTCAATCTGCTGTTCGAAACGGATATCCCTATCGCCGGTATTATAGCAACCTACAAGATAGTTCACCAAATCAGCAATATAAACGGCCATATCAATACTCGAAACATTTGAGGTGCTATACAATTTCTGATGGATTAAGGATATTGCCTGCACTCTATTCTGACTTTCACGAATGGCTGTTATAGCCGCGTTGTTTTTGAGATAAGCGGACTGGGTGTTAAGCAAACTCATCACAATTTGCAGGTTGTTTTTCACCCTATGGTGCACCTCTTTAAGCAGCCAATCTTTTTCATTTAATAAGCGATCCTTTTCATCTAATAATAGCTGTAAGGATTGGTTTTGTTGATTAATCTCGTCCTGCTTGGTTTGTAAAATTAAATTGCTTTTCTGTTTTTGCCGGTAGCCATAATAAGCTAAACCCGCCATAACGAAAAGCATCCCAACGCCCACAAAAGTAATATTTCGCTCCAAATTCAGCTTTTGCAATTCGGTCTGCTGGCTTTTGCTTTGGCTTTGCAGTAGTTTAATAGATTGTTCTTTTTGCGAGGTTTCGTACTTGATTTGTAAATCGGCTATTTGCTTGCTTTTGGTTGCGTTGTACAACGAATCATTGATATCCTTATGCGCCTCAAAATGCTGAATAGCCGGTATGAACTGCCCGGAAGCTGAATCGACCTCGAACTGCAAGCGATGAATTTTACTTAGCGTAACCGGCCGAACCGTGCCTTTTGGCAACTCCAATATCTTACCGAAATAGAAACCGGCTTTAGGGAAATCTTTGGTCAAAATGTAAAAACCACCCATGGTTTCGTTATAGTGCACAAAGTCTAAAACCATTTGCTCGTTGGTGGTATAAAATACCCTGTTAAAATTGGTGAGTTTATATATCTGCATCATTTGCAGGTAGTAGCGCTCTGCCTTAGCATACTGTTTAAGGGCAACGTAGCAATTGCCATAGGCTTCAGCAAGGTCAACACGCTGGGGATCATTCATCGGAGGCACCTCTTTTTCGGTTTTCTTTACCGCTTCCAGGGCGAGCTGTGGCTTTCCAGAGGTTATCAGATCGTATACCTGCAGGCTAAAATCTCCATAATAGTCTTCGAACTGACGCTTGGCTTTTAGTATTTCCATTGCCCGCGTTATCCAGGTATAGCTTTGCGGATACATACTTAAATCCGAATATACCAGGGCCAGTTTAGCGTAAACATAATCGGCCACATCCATATCATGCGAAGCCTCCATACTTTTGCGGGCCTCCATGCGGTAAAACAATTCTTTATGCAGATCGGCCTTTGCCCTGCTGATGCTGGCCAGCAGATCATAAGTATAATGCAGCTTTTTATACCCGATGGCCTTGTAGTCGTTTAATACTTGTTGCAGTTCATTTTCTGCAAGGTCTATTTTATTCTGTATCAGGTGTGCTTGTGCAATCTTTTTGTTAGTGGTAATTTCCTCTTCGCGATTGTGGGTTTGCTTAAACAAATCGCGGGCTTTTTCATAGTAAGAGATCTTATAAGGGGCATCGTTTTTATCATCAACCCAAATAAAATCGCCAAAATTTGCCCAGGTATTAGCTTCCTTGACGGAGTCGTGTTTTGCTTTATAGTAGTTAGTAAGCTTTATAAGACGTTTACGAGCAGCGGCAAAGTCGCCCATTTTAGTAAAGGTCAACCCTTTAAGTTGCAATATTTCATTTTGAAGTTTAATTGCGTTTAAACTGTGGCTCAGATCGTCTGCCTTATCAAAAAACGAGAGGGCAACTTCCATATCTGGTTTTAAGCCGCCTGCTTTATAAAGAAAATGGTTGCCGGCCTGTATGAGTAATCGTACACGGTTGGTATCGGGCTTACTTTGCTGAATGCGTGTAAAAATAACCCTGATCGGAATCTCTTTAGCCGTTTGGGCTGGTGCTTCCAGGCAAACAATCAGCAGGATAAGGCAGGCTAACAGAAACTTCATCATAATCTGAGTTGCTTATTTCGATCTAAAAGATTCTGATCGAAATAGGTGAAACACGTAATAAGTTTGCCGAACTTTTGGCGATAAATATTTAGTTAGTGGTAACGGCTTATTGGGGCTTAAAGGCAGTGCTTACCATTAAGCTATGTTGCGTGAATATAGGCATAATAGTAACCTAAAAAGATGTATAGTTTAAGGTTTTAGTTGTATCGCTTATTTATGCCAATTAAAAATAAAAGCCGCCTCGTTGGAGACGGCTCTAGCCCATTGAATATTTAATGGTTTATTTAACCTCGTTAATTTGAACTATAACACTGCTACGGCTAGTGTTCACTGCCGGATTAAAGCCAATTTTCATTAAGAAGTCGCCCGAGTAGACTCTTTCTGAATCGATGCCGGATTTAGAGCCCGGATAAAGATTAATCTCCTGAAGTTTATATCTCTTAACAGCATCTAGTCCTTTGAGTTTAAATGGCGTTGGACTGCCTTCGCCATACCGGCTGTTTACCAGATAATTAAACATAACACCAGATGATTTCGAGGCATCCACGTACATTACAGAAGCAACGCTTCCGGTCCGCGGATCGGCCAGGCGGTATTGGTCGCCATGCCAGATAATTTGTTTAACGCCATCATAAATTTTAACTGCATCCTGGCTAAACTTGCGATCGGCTGCGCTTAATTTATCAATCACAATATCAAAACCCAATTTGCCCATCATGGCAACGTCTATGCGGTACTTAAGTGGTTGTTTACCCCAATCGGTAACGTGGTTAGAGCTAGCAATTGCAGGGTAAAAATAAGAATACTCCCACTGGATAAAAATGCGCTCTAAGGGATCGGTGTTATCGCTTGGCCAATATTCGGTGAAGTATTGCAGTGCACCATAGTCAACCCGGCCGCCGCCGCCCGAGCATAGCATCATAGGCACGGTTGGATATTTGGCACGAATGCGTTTAAGCACCTTATACAAACCGTTTACATAATCTACATAAAACTGCGACTGCTTATTTTTAAGGTGTACCGAATAAGCATTATAGATAACCGCATTACAATCCCACTTAATGTAAGCTAAGCCAGGGGCTTTAATAAAAAGCGAGTCGATAGTGTGGAACACAAAATCCTGTACCTGGGTATTGGTTAAATCTAAAACCAATTGATTGCGGTAGTAGTATTCTTCGCGTTGTGGCTGCTTAATTACCCAATCAGGGTGTTTGGAGTATAAAGCGCTTTTCGGGCTAACCATTTCAGGCTCTATCCAAATACCAAATTTTACACCATCTGCCTGCGCTTCTTTATCTAGCGAGGCAATGCCGTGCGGCAGTTTGGTGCGGTTCTCTTCCCAGTCGCCCAGCCCAGTGTGGTCGCTGTTGCGCGGATATTTGTTGGCAAACCACCCATCGTCAAGTAAAAACAGATCTACTCCCAGGCTCTTGGTGTCCTTCAATAGGCCACTTAAACGGGTTTCGTTAAAGTCGAAATAGGTTGCTTCCCAGTTATTTAATAATGTTAAGCGCTGGCCCTTACCATCAAGTATCTTATAATCACGTGCCCAGTTCTGTACATTTCGGCTTGCCTCGCCTTTACCCATGTCAGACATGGTATACCAAAAGGCAGGTGTAGTTAAAGATTCACCCGATTTTAATTCGTACGGTGATGCATAGTTATTAATACCGGATATGATGCGCAGGTTATTTTGCGGGTCTACCTCAAAGTCTGTCTTGAAATTACCACTCCATTCCAGTCCGCCGTAAAGCACTTTACCTTCGTCTTCACCCGCCGGTTTATCAAACGATACCATAAATACCGATGGCATGAACAGGTTGATGCGGGTACCTAACTTAGTGTCGAGCGTTTTGATGCCGTGGGTTAACTGTGTTTCTTCAGGCTGCATTTCGCGGGCCCAATCGCCATGGTACTGGCGCAACCAATAGCTATTGGCCTTTAAATTTAAATTGGCTGAAGCAAATTTCTGTAAAGTGATTGTCCCTTTCTCTGTATTGCGGATCTCGCTCCATTGCTCTATAATATCTTCTTTATAATAGACTTTATAATAGAGTGTTACATTCGTAGCATAAACCGGGTCTTTAAGTTCGATACGGAGCAGGGAAACATCGTCGCCTTGTTTAGTTACTTCGTGGCTTACATATCTTAAATCGAGCGAATTATTGCCGTCAGCATGTGTTACGGCTATAGCGGGCTCGAGCAGGTTGCGCGACCCGGCGGCTGTATAAGCGGCGTTATACAGCCCGGTATAATCTTCCGCCTGTTTATAGGTGTCGGGGATCGCACTATACTCGGGCGCGTTGCTTAGTTTCTTGCCATAATAAATGGCGTTTAATTGTTTTGCAACGTTGCTTTGCAGAACCAAGGCATTGTGGGCAGTTTCTACCGGAATAGTAACCACTTGCGCCTGCGCAAAAGTAGCCGATATCAGGGTAAAACCGAACGATAATAAAGGAGTAAAAAGGTTCTTCACTTTTAAAGTATTAGGTATAATAATTGGCACCATTTGGGTTTACAACAATAAACAATAATTGGGTGTAATAAAACACTTTAGCAAAATATTTAATGTTGAATTGACATTAATAAATTCTGAAATAGTGGAGCGCAGCAAATCAAATAATGACTTATAAGTTAGTAAAAGTGGAACATTGGCTTAATTTTACTAACTAATACTGAACCAATAACTAACTATTTATTAACTCAATAACCAAACCCACTTAAAGTAAAAATGACTTTTAAGTAGGAACACAGTGGTGCATGTGGAACTTTGCACCATGCACCACTTTTGAAAACATTTTTATCACTGGCATACAATTTAAACTATATTTATTGCAAGCTTAAACTTATCAAATCCATGTCCACCCAACAATTAATTTCATCACAGGAAACTGGAAAATTGCAGATAAAGCACCTCAAAAGATACTGGCACAAACACATGCTAAAGAAAGAGGCTAAACTCGATCAGGGAGATTTTGAAGACGAATGGCAAACCGATGCGACGCTATTGAGTACCTTGGGTTTAGGCCTCGAACCAACATTGAAATATCTTTATCACACCTCACCTTCATTTGATGAATTTGAAAATTGGATATTGGCCACAACTCCGCAACCTGATCTGAATAAGATTTTTAATTTCAATAAACTATTCTCTAAAGAATATCAATCCTTTGGTTTTGAATCAATTTCGTACGAAGTATTGTCGCCGGAGGATTTAAAGTTTTGGGAAGAGAATGGATATGTAATTATCAGAAATGCGGTGAGTAGGGAAATTTGTGATCTTACTATTGAAGCGCTTTGTGACCATATTGAGGTTGACCGTTATGATGCCTCCACGTGGTATAAGCAGCATCAAAGTAGACAAGGTATAATGGTGCAACTGTTTCAGCACCCTTTGTTGGAACAAAACCGGCGTAGTCTTAAAATACGCAAAGCTTATGAAGAACTTTGGCAACGTACGGACATTTGGGTAAATACTGATCGTGTTGGCTTTAACCCACCGCAAACGGCGAGTTATAAGTTCCCCGGTCCTTATTTACATTGGGATATGAGAACCTTTACCACTCCTGTTCCATTCGGCTTACAAGGAATACTCTATCTATCTGATACGGCTGAAAATCAAGGAGCATTCACGCTGGTGCCGGGGTTTCAGCATAAGATTGATGACTGGCTGGTTAATTTACCAAAGGGAGTCGACCCTCAAAAACAAGACCTGTATAGTTTGGGAGCTAAACCCATAGCCGCCAATGCCGGTGATTTCATTATCTGGCATCATGCGTTACCACATGGTAGCCGCCCAAACACGGCTAAGTTGCCCCGCTTTGTTCAGTATATAAATTATATGCCGGCTAATTAAGCTTCACCGCGAGTACATCGCCTTATAAACCTCATGTAGGTATAAGGCATCGCTTAATGCGGTTGCAAGGTTGCGCCATTCCGTTCGGGTAAATACAAAATTGATGTCGGCATTGGGCGTACACAAAACTGCCCGTTCCGAACCGTCGGGAAATGGAAAACTCCGGCTATCAAAATCGAGTTCGGTTATAAACTGATGAAACGCCTCCATTTGTTGGGGCGTAAAACTTAGCATCAGGTTTTGATGCCATATACTCATCATTCCGCATTCGGGGCAATCGCATATTAACGCGGTACCGCATTGAGCTAATGTACGTGTTTCACACATGGCAGGTAGTTTTAATTGGTGCCTGCATTACCTGCGGCGCATTAAGCTATGCCGCAGGTAACCAGGACTTTTTGTTTTCAATTATTTTTTGGTACTGTCGGTTAGCAACGCTCTCCAACCCTCACTTTCTGGAATACCTGGTTTGCGTTTGCCGAAGAACTGCACAATGGTATTGCCGTCTTTATCAAAAACTTCGATGCTGTGCACCCAGCCATCTTTAGTTGGCTTTTTAACCAACCAAATGGTGTTAATACCATCCATGCGCAGGTGCATATTAAAATCGGGATCAAGTACGTTGAACCAAGGGCCGGTTTCCACCAATTTGGTAATTGGCCCAGTGTGGATCTGAATGCAACCAGCACTACCGGTAAATACCATAATCTCTAAACCACTTGCTGAAGCACCTTCGAGAATAGCCTTCAATACCGATGTTTCTAATTGAACTGCGAAATCATCCGGTGCTAAACGCAATGCCTGTGTACGGCTTATCTGATGTTTTTTTAATAGTGGATGAAAATCGTGAGTATCTTCTAGGTTTCTCCAACCCTCCTGAAATTCCGGCACGTTAATATCGCTGTCTGGTAATTCCGCAATTGGCGAAGCCACAGGCAATACTGCCAAATCTTCGTACTGATCTTCTGCCTGATATTTGTTTACCAATTCGTTGTAAGCTTGAATATTGCTTTCTTCTATTAAATAGATCTTGTGTACAGCTTCGCCATGCTTATCGAAAAACTGCAGGCTATGTCTGTCGTTTTCGTTTACAGCGAACCCGAATTTCCAGTGCATCATAAATAAACGCAGGTCGATATCTGGCGTCACCACTAAGCCGATGTGGCCGTTGAAAGATGCTTTCTTGTAAATACCCTTTCTTTCATGTACACAATAATCGTTGCGGGTTAAAGCCATAACTTTGCCCAACGTATTTACTTCTTTAAGTAGTTCCTGAAACTGATCGTTCAGTCGGGTTGCACTTGTGCCGATTCCCGTATTTACCAGATCTGCTTCGCTAACGCCTAATTGCTTAGCTGCATCTCTGATACGTAGTTTAGAGTTTTCAGTTTTTAAAGCGTCCCATTGCGCTTTTATAGTTTGTGTTGTACTTTCCATAATTTTAATAATTAAGCTTGATTAATTCGTCCGGTGGTAATTACCAGCGGACATCTAAAGTTTTCGTTTTTCATTAGTTGCACCTTGATACCAAAAGCATCATGGATATTTTCGCAGTTGATCACCTCATCCGGTGAACCAAGCGCTTGTTGTTTGCCCTGTTTTAAGATCAATATCTGATCGGCATAAGCTGCGGCCAAATTAATGTCGTGCAGGATGCAGATCACGCCGTAGCCCCTGTCGGCCATATCGCGCGCCTGTATTAATAATTGCTGCTGATGCAAGAGATCGAGTCCGTTGGTTGGTTCATCTAATAAAAGCCATCCATCGGCAACATCTTGTATCTGCGCAATAACGCGCGCCAGCTGCACTCGTTGCTGCTCCCCTCCTGATAAGGTTTCATACGTGCGGCCGGACAGGTGTGTGATACCGGTTGATTGCATGGCGCCTTTAACCATTTCTAAATCATGTTCGGTTGGCTGACCATCAAAATGAGGATAACGGCCCATCAAAACCAATTCTTTTGCCGTAAAGGATAAACTCAACGTATTATGCTGTGTTAATACCGACCGCTTGCGAGCCAACTCTTTTAATTGATAGCTTGGCAACGCCTTATCATAAAATATAATCTCACCTGCCGATGGCGTTATCTCGTTGCACAACAATTTAAGCAAAGTACTTTTGCCGGCGCCGTTGGCTCCCAGAATGGCCATAATCTCCCCTTGCTTAGCTTCAAAGGACACATTCTTCACTATCTCTTTCTTACCAACCAGGTAAGAAACATTGTTAACCTTGATCATACCTGTTGTTTTTTAAGTTGAGCACCGATCATGTAAATAAATACCGGCGAACCTGCTAATGCAGTTACGATACCTATGGGTAATTCGGCGGGTGCAACTATAGTACGCGAAGCCAGATCTGCCAGGGTAAGCATTGCCGCGCCCAAAATAGCAGAGCCAGGTATTACCAGACGGTTATCGGCCCCAAACCCGATCCGTATAATGTGTGGTACAACTAAACCCACAAAACTGATAATACCGGCCACTGCAACTGATGCCCCAACCGACATCGTAGCTAACAGCAACACTATGCGTTTGATATTTGCTACGCTGAAGCCCATATGCCCGGCCTGTACTTCGCCAAGCGCCAGGGCATTTAATGATTTCCCCATAAAAGGGAGTATAATAAGCGGAATTGCTATAAATGGTAAAACGCTACCAAATGAAATCCAGCTTGCTCCGCCAAGGCTTCCTAAACTCCAAAAAGTGAGGTTGCGTAACTGCTCGTCTGTTGATATATAAGTAAGCAGGCCTGTAAACGCAAAAGCAAGGGCGTTAATAGCGATACCAGTTAACAGTAGCGACGTAATTATGGTACGGCCTTGATGCATAGCCAGGCGGTAGACCAAAGTTGCGGTTATTAGTGCGCCAACAAATGCCGCGGCCGATAGCAAATAATATCCGTAGTTACCACCTATTGCCACCAAAAGCTTTCCGCCAAAAACAATCATTAGGGCGGCAAACAGCGTGGCTCCAGATGATATACCGATCAACCCCGGTTCGGCAAGCGGATTGCGAAACAACCCCTGTATAGCCGACCCCGAAATGGCCAACGCAGCACCGATCAACGCACCTAGCAATACCCTTGGCAAACGAAGGTTAAATAGCACGGCAAATTGTTGTGTGGTGAATTCGGGGGTTTTGCTTAACCCAGTATGATAGGTTATCATAGACCAAAGCTGACTAACCCCGATATGCACCGCCCCCATGCAGACCGAAGCAATTATAGTGGCAACGAGCAGTATGGTTAAACCAATAAGTATATAGCTATGATTTTTAACAAACATTATTTAATCTTCTGCGCTAGTTCACCTACTGCCAATCCTAACCTGGGGCCAAAACTGCTTACCAGTTCGCCATCCATGGTTACAAATTTTTTGTTCTTACCTGCGTTTGTTTGGGCTACGCCTTGTACGTTTAATAAACCTGCCGTGCCTCCTAAACTATCCATGCCGCTGCTAAACAGTAGAATTACATCTGGGTTAGCTGCAATTAATGCCTCAGGGGTTAATGGTTTAAAATCCGTAAAGCCTTTAACAGCATTTACGCCGCCAGCTAATTCAATTATTTGCTGCATTTGGGTACCTTCTCCGGCAACCATCATGGTGCCTGTACCACGGGCATAAATAAATAGCACTTTAGGCTTATTGCCTTTGCTTATTTTGGCTGCGGCAGCCAGATCGCTATCTAATTTCTTAATCAGCGGTTCTGCTTGTTTAGGCTTGCCAAAGGCCGCAGCAACCTCTTTAATCAGTTTACGAGTGCCATCAGGCGAATAGGTTTGTGTAAATAATACCAGTTTAATACCGGCGCTTTTTAGTTGTGTTACCAGTTCGGGTTTTAGTTCTGTAGAAAGTCCGGTTACTACTTCAGGCTGTAACGCAATAATGCCTTCGGCAGACAGGTTGCGATTATGACCAACTTTGGGTTTAGATTTAAGCGTTGCCGGGTAGTTGCTGGTAATATCGGTGCCAATAATATTGGTTTCCATGCCAATACCCGCTAATATCTCACTAATAGTACCATTTACAGATACAATTTTAGGTGATGCCTGTGCATTGGCACGTTGGGTGTAGCCGGTTAGCACAATTGCGATACCTGATAGTAATATTTTAATTTTTTTGAATGTCATTGTTGAGGATCTTAGAAAATAAGTCCCGCCCCCAGACCAACGGGGACGGAACATGGAATCAACTGATTTATTAACTAACTATTATAAAGGTTCGATTTTGTATGATTATGTGAATGGACTAATCAGTATACATTAGCTTATTTAACTAAAGCATATTGTACTACAGGATAACCGCGTGTACCGCCATCATTTGTAGTGAAGCTTATAAATTTCACTTTATAAACGTTACCCGAGCCATCTTTAACCACATAGAAACGATCTGTTTTAACACCAATCGTACCTGTTGTAGCACGCCAGTTTGAACTGATCACATCGCGGCCAGTGCTGAAAGTCGTTGTCGCAACGTTGCTTGCTGAATATGCATCATAGGTAACCGTGCTGGTTAACACCTCTGCACTAGATACATTACCTAAATAATTAGTGAATACTAAATCCGCAAAAGCGTATGGAGTTGTCCCGGTGTAATAAATGCTGTACGTCCACTCCATATCCCAGTGATCTTTAGTTGGCTCTACATTTACAGCGCCAGTATCAAAAGAAACATAGCTAAAGTTATACGAAGTGTTTTTGGCGATAGTAAGCGTTTTAAATGTGGTTTCGTTTATTTTGGCGTACTGCAAAGTATAGCCATTCGTAGCGCGTAACACGCGGATTTTATAGAAATCTGCAACAGCCGAAGTTGTTCCCGAACCACCTGCTCTGTTTATTACATAAACTTTGTTGTCCGCATCCGTAGCCGACACCGCAGGTATTGCAGTTTTGGTTAAGTCGCCATTCACATCATCAAAAATGCTGAATGTGCCTTTTCCAAAGCCTAATTCAAGGCTTGCTGCAGTAACATCACTAGCGGAAACCTGGTTTATATCGTTTTTATTAACCGCTACTACAGAAGCTGCCGTAGTGTTGTTAAGAATAACCCGAAAATCGGTACCGCTGTAAAAGCCAAGGTCCCAGCTTGCGCGTTTAACAGATGTTTGAGTGTTGGCACTAAAATCAACAAATACAGAGTTAACAGCCGCCGAACCACCGTCGCCACCGTTTAAGGTTAAAGTTGTACCGGTTGATGTAATCGCTGCAAAGCTTACCTTTAGTTCGCTGGTTGTACCTAAAACTACCGAGCCGCCCACCGTTTTAATTTTGAAGCTTACAGACTCATTACCGTTAAGAAATACGCCTGCAGTCTTATTTAATTTTACAGTAACCGAATTACTGCCAGCTGGAATAGTTGCAGTAATTGTACCATCAGATGCCGCAGCTGGCGTAGTAGAAAACTCTTTACCATAAGTTACGCCGGTAGTTGTTAAACTAAGGGTTACTTGTGTTGCAACATCTGCCGCTCTGCTTAGATTAAGGGTTACATCTGCAGATGTAGCTGCAGATTCCATCCCTTGTGCTGATGCCGAAAAGTTAATGGCATTATCCGGCAAAGGTGGATCACTTTTTTTACAAGCGCCGATTGCCAACGCCAATCCTAACATCAGGTATAGAACTTTTTTCATTTTTTGTTTTTTGGTGTTTTATATTAATAAAGAATTAGTTGCTTGTTAATTTTTACCGAACTTGAAGTCGATACCTAAAAAGTACGACCGGCCATAACCTAGTGGTACAGGCCCGCCCGTACTATGCGCCTGGCCAACATTAAGCGAAGTATTATTCACGTTGGTAACGTCAAACAGGTTTTTGGCACCGGCTGCTAAACTGATGGTCTTGGTGATAAACTTGTTAAACGTAATGTCGGCCGTGCTGAAAGCCGAGCGTTTAGCGAGATTGATGATGGTTGCGCCTGCTGTATTGGTTACTACTTCATAAGTAGGCAGGGTGCCATTAAACTTGTAAAAAAGACTGATATCTCCTTTTAACTTGGTAAAATGATATAATAAAGTACTGCTTACCTCAGGATACCACACAAAGCCAGCCTGGTTTAAGGTATCGCTAGCAATCTTACTATATGTGCCTATGTATGCAAAACCAATTTTAGCCTGCAGATTTTTGTAATAGACGGTATTATCAATACTGCCGCCTTTGGTTTTAGATTTATCAATGTTGATATAAGTCATCACCGAAGGATTCGACGGATCGTAACCGGTTGTAATCAGGTTGGTAAAATCATTATAGAAACCGCTTAAAGCCGATTTAAATCGTACTGTACCAGAACCCAATGACAGCCAACTTATAGATCCGTTGAAGCTATTGGAAAACTCGGCTTTTAAATTTGTATTGCCTCTGATGGAGTGATTGGCATCAAAGAAATCAAAGTAAAGCTCCCTTAAAGCTGGCGAACGAAAGCCACGGGCGTAAGCCAAACGCAGATCGAAGGCATTTGATAACTTAAATTTGGTATTAATTGAAGGTATCACCGGTGGAGCGTCATAAACAGAATTTTTGATGAATCGCAGTCCTGGTCTGATACTTATCGTCGAAATAGGTTGTATCTCAGATGAAATAAAGAAGGCGTAATCATTAATAGTGGGCGTTCCTTCTATACGTGCACCACTACTGCCGGTAAGGTTAACCTCTACACCTGGCTGTAACGAAAACCCGTTTGCAACTCGGTATTGTGCAGTCGCTCTAAAAAATTTAGTGTCAAATACAGATTTATCCTGTTCGCCGGCGCCAAGTGTTAAAAATCGTTCGCCGGTTAGGGTATTATAAGTGGTTGTCTGTGTTCGTCTACTGTAATCGGTATACGATGCCACGCCGCTAAAACTCAAATCTTTATTAACCGACCATTCGCCTTGTAACTGATGCATCCATCTGTAGGTGATATAATGAGCGTCAGTTTCGATACCGTTATTTACGTTCGGCTGCCCGTTATTTTTTAAAGTTTCGTTTTCCCCATCAAGCCTGTACCATATATGGAATTTGTTGGTACGATACCCTGCTGTAGCGTTGCCCAGCCATTGATCTTTAGGCATCCAGCCAGCCATCGCCCCGTCAAAATTATTGCGGGCAAAATTGCCGCCAGCCTCCCAGCCCTTGTGGCTCCAGTTTATCCCAACGTTTTCGTAATGTGTACCACTGCCATGAAAAGCGTCATATTGCTTACCTGCAGTTTCTTCCTGCACGCGGGCATGTACATCCAGATGTTCGCCGCTATTGGGCTTCTTTGTAATCAGGTTAATTACCCCGGCAAGGGCATCACTACCGTAACTCACTGACATAGGGCCCTCTACAATTTCAATATGATCAATTGAATTGATATCAATCTGGTTAAGGCTTTCGCGCGTTTCACCGCGATCCAAAAGAGGCACACCATCCAATAAGATCTTAACCCGCTGGCCAGAAATCCCCATTAAGGACACATCCGAAGTTCCAAGTGTTAAATCGTTACTGAATCTAAACCCAAGCTGGTCACTTAATACTTCCTGAACTTTGGTTGCATTTCTTAAACGGATTTGTTCGCTACTAATGGTTCTCACCATATAAACCGAGTTCTTTAATGATTGTGGAGCATATTGGCCAGTCACTACCACATCTTTTAATTGAAATGAACTGAGTTCGAGTGTTACTTCATCAACTTTAGTAGTCTGCCCGCCCACAACTTCAATACTTTGTTGTTTTGCAGCCATACCCATTGCCTTAAATTGAATTTGATACTTGCCAGGGCTAACTTTAAGTAAATAAGTACCATCAGCCTGGGTGGCTGCCCCGAAGCGGGTATCGAGGAGAGAAACCGAAATTCCTTGTGCTGGCTTACCATCTTTGGTTATAACATGACCAACCACTTTTCCATAGCTATCCTGAGCAGAAACTCTGCTGCGGACGGAAACAATGAGTAAAAATAGATATATAATTCGACGCTGCATTTATTTAGACTAATTATTAATAGTGGCGCAAAAGTGAGGTATATTTAAACATTGAGGTAACGCCAAACGGATTAAAAACAACGCGAAACGGATCGAAACAAGAATGTTGCAAATGCCTAAAAGTATTCGTTAAATGGCCGTAGTCCGACGATTTCACAGCGAGAAATATCAGATTAGAAAAATATATTTTTTGCATTTATTTAGACTGATTAAAAATAATGATGCAAATTTGCGCAAACATCAGTGTAGCGGTTAACGCAAAACGGATTGAAAACAACGTTAAACGGATTTTATGCAGATCACATTTACATCATTGCCCAAACACCAACCTGAGCTTAATCTATCATATCCTCACGAATTCATTAGTTCCAGTCATCTTGAACAACGTAGTTCCTCAGCCTCCTCCGACTGGGGAAATTTGAGGATAGAAGAGTTATGGTTTGAAGGTGCGTGTTTGATTAATACCGATTTTGAGATTCATAGTCATTGTGGAATGAATGTGCGATGCAACAATTTTTGTTGGATCATGAACTTTGTACTCAACGGCGAGATAAGTATCCAGTCAAATGACTCACCAACTCGATTCAACCTCGAAAAAGGAAATTATCATACATTTTACTGTTCAGCAATGGATATTGATATGATGGTTTACGGACCTACTAAGGTTTTTACGATCTGCCTCACCCGCAGATTCATTAGTAAACTGGTAGGTACAGATATGCTGCCCGAACACATTGAAGAAAACGAACAAGAGCCATTGACATTGGTTACAACAGACGAATATCGCGACAGCCGTTTTAAAGTATTGATCAGGGAAATTTTAGAAGCTAGCCAACCTGACTATATCCGCAGAATATTTTTAGAGGCCAAAATCCTCGAACTATTATCGTTACAATTAGAAAGACTGGAGAACAAACAATTAACACCTGCGAATTTCAGCAAGGAAGATGTTTCACGTTTAGAGGAAGCCAAAACCCTAGTTGAACAAAACTTGCAAACACCCTGCTCGCTAATAGAACTAGCCCGCAAAACCGGGCTTAACGATTTTAAACTTAAAAAAGGCTTTAAAACCCTGTTTGGCCATACCGTGTTTGGTTATTTATTTGAATTGAGAATGGATACTGCCTATCAGCTGCTGAAAGACGGAAAATCAGTTAGTGAAGTATCTGAAATTGTTGGATATAAGAATCCGCACCACTTTACTTCTGCTTTTAAGAAGAAATATAGCCTTCTACCGAGCCAAATCGGAAAAATATTAGCGCTTTTGATAAGTGGTTTCGTTCAATTTGCTTAAATAATCAAAAAATACACTTAAATATGTCACAAAATTTAAATTTTACTGCATTTTAACCAGTTAATAACGTAAAATTTGAATCTATTTATGAAAAAATAGCTAACATTTGGGATAATAAACACCATTTTATCAACATTTTGTTAAAAAATTAAAGAAAAACTTATCTTTATAGCATCATTTATTAATGATTTATAAAAATCTGTTTTGAAAAACATCTCCAGACGCGATTTTTTAGGTAAAGGTGCTATGCTTGCAGGCGCTTCATATCCGGCTATGCTTGCACTGGGTATGTTAAAATCGGCTCCGGCACATGCATTTAATCTTGAAGGAAGCGGAAATGGCAAAAAGGTAATCATATTGGGTGCCGGACTAGCCGGTATGACTTGCGCTTACGAGCTAAACAAGTTAGGTTATCAATGCAAGATACTTGAGGCCAGGCAACGCACTGGGGGCAGGTGCTGGAGTATTAGAAACGGAAGTACAAATACAGAATTTGACAAAGCTACGGCAACTGCAAATTTCGATGCCGGTCTTTATTTTAACGCAGGTCCATCACGCATCCCACATCACCATCAGCTCACGCTACATTATTGTAAGGAGCTAGGTGTACCAATACAGGTGTACAACAACGTTAACGAAAACACCTATTATTTTGCGGAGGGAAAAGGGTCTCTATCCAATAAAAAAATACGTACCCGCGAAATTCATAACGATGTGCGCGGTTACATGACAGAGATGCTGGCCAAAAGCATCGATCATGGTAATTTAGATGCTGCACTTTCTAAGGAAGACGCACAAAAAGTGATTGAGTATCTGATGGCCGAAGGCGGATTAGATGTAGATAAACTATATAAGGCTTCTGCGCGTCGCGGCTATATCGAATCGCCGGGCGCAGGTAACAAGGTGGGTAAAATAGCCGATCCACATAAGCTGGCAGACATTATTGAATCGGGCTTGATGGACCCCGATTTTTACAATGTTGCCGAATACACCTACGAATTACAGGGAACTATGTTTCAGGCTGTTGGTGGCATGGATCAGATCGCTAAGGCATTAGAAAAGAAAGTCGCCCCTATACTAACAATGGGTGCCGAGGTTACCAATATTACTAACATATCCGATGGCGTTAAGATAGTTTATAAAGATGCCCTGGGCGAACACAGTATCAACGGAGATATGTGTATTTGCACATTACCCCTGCCTATACTGAGTAATATTAATCATAACTTCTCATCGGATGTGAGCCGTGCAATTGATTTTATCGGCTATATGAAAACCGGTAAAATCGGCATGCAGTTTAAGCGCCGGTTTTGGGAGGAAGATGAAGCAATTTATGGTGGTATCACGCACACAAATAACGATTTGACACAGATATTTTATCCATCGTACGATTACCTGGATAAAAAGGGAATCCTTATTGGATACTATAACTTTAACGAGAAGGCAGAGCGTGTTGGCGATTTAAGTTACACAGATCGTGAAAAACTGGCTTTAGATAAAGGACGATTGATTCATCCACAATATGATAAGGAGTTTGAGCGCTCGTTTTCGGTTAGCTGGCATAAAACTAAATACAACATGGGTGGCTGGGCAGTTTATACAAACGATACCCGCAGAGACCATTACCCGGCATTATTGAAACCGGATGCCAATGTGTATTTCGCTGGTGAACACCTTACTTATTTAAACGCCTGGATGGCGGGCGCATTTGAATCTGCGCGTAGTGTGGTGGCATCTTTGCATGGGCGGGTTACCGAAACTAGGGTTGCATATCCGGAAACGGGTACTAAAGGCTAAGAAACTAAACTAAAACATCATAATCATGGCAACAATTAATCGTAGAAACTGGATCAGATCGAGCGCCTTGATGGCTGCCGGGATAACCGTGTTTTCCGGCAGCGTCAGCAAACTAGTAGCTATGCCAGCGAAACTAATGAGCGGCTCGTTTGATGATATGGCCGTTACAGACGAATCAGTTATTACTTCGGCGTCAATGGCTATCAAAGCAAGACTTTCGGCAAATGAAAACCCTTTTGGCCCCTCGCCTGCGGCTAAAAAAGCAATACAAGATGCTTTGGATCTTAGTTACCAATATCCATTTATGCGTTTTAGTGACTTGACTGGTAAAATTGCAGCATATGAAGGTATAGATCAAAAGAACATTCTGATGGATGCCGGTTCTACCCCATTGTTGCATGCTGCAGCCCAGTACTATGGAAAAAATGGTGCCGAAATTATTTGCGGCGATCCATCTTATGACGACCTGCCTCGCTCTGCTGCGAAATTGGGTAGCAAGTTAGTAAAGGTTCCGCTTACACCAGATTACAAACTTGATTTGGATGCTATGGAAGCGAAAATCGGTCCAAATACCGGATTAATATACATCTGTAACCCCAATAACCCGACTGCTACGGTTTTGGATACCGCCAAATTGAAAGCGTTTTGCGAGCGCGTCAGCAAAAAAGTGACAGTATTTATAGATGAGGCTTATATAGACTACCTCCCCGATCCGCAAGGCACAACTTTGATCAGCGGCGTTAAGGCCGGCCAAAATATTATTGTGGCACGTACTTTCTCTAAGCTTTACGGCTTTGCTGGTTTGCGTTGTGGCTATGTTGTGGCACAACCCGAAACCGTAAAAACGCTATCTGATTATGCAACAGGCATCATGAGTCTTTCGGCAACGACAGTTGCTGCTGCAATAGCAGGATATCAGGAAAAAGAGTTTTTGCAGGCGGCTCTTAAAAAAACAATGGAATCTAAAGAATACCTCTATTCGGTACTGAAGAAAGAGGGTTACAACTACATCCCATCATCAACCAACTTTGTAATGTTTGAAATTAAAATGGATGGAGCTCGTTTTGCCAACGAAATGGCTAACCGAGGTGTAAGCATCCGGCACTGGGAATTCAACAACAAAAATTGGTGCAGAGTAAGTATAGGCCGCATGGACGAGATGCAGGCCTTTGCAGATGCCTTTAAACAATTGTCATAATTATAAATAAACAAACTACGAAAACTACCGGGACCTAAGCGATCAACGACTACCCCCGACGCCATGCGGGGGTAGTGATTGCTTTTTGTCTGTCGATTATTATTATTTTAAATGCGCAACACTACTCTTACATTTCTATTAGCTTCTACTCTCTATATAGCGCAGGCGCAAACCAAGGTTACCCCTCGCCCGCTAACGCTTGACGAATACGATAAAGCTAAAACCTTTGCCGTTGCCGACCTGGACAAAGACACTTACGTAAAATTTGATAACACCTACGTTTTAGACCGTTACGAAAGCCGAAAACCTTATTTTATTACTGGCGACGATGGTTTAAAGAAGCGTATTGATCTATATAAACTTATTGCCAAAGATGGCATGCAAGAAATCGGGACGATGGTATTTTACACCAATGAAAAAGGTGAGGTGTTTAAGGCTATCGTTCCCGATTTTACTGCAGACGGAAAAGTGTGGGAGAAATATTTTCAGGATATTGACGATATCAACAAAAAAGAGAAAAACTACATCCTTAAGCTCTCGTACGTACTTTCTAAAGAGCTAAGTTTTCAACAATACAAATTACTGAATGGCGGTAAGGATATGAAGGAAGAGGGTGCAACATACGGTAACGATATCTGTTTCCCTGGTGACGAAGTGATTAGCATGGCGAGTGGTGGCACCAAAATGCTGAAAGACGTAAAAAGCGGCGAAGAGATTATCACCGTTGACCCTGCCACCAATAAATCTGCCGCTGTTAAAGTAAAAGGCTTAACCGTACACGAAGCTAAAAATTATGCATTAACCCGCTTGGTATTGGTATCTGCCAAAACAAATAACACCAAAAATGGACTAGAAGTATTTTTAACCAACAAAATACTACAAGCCACTCCTAACCACCCCATGATGACCAAAGATGGTAACCGCAAAATGGGCGAAGTACTGCAAGGTCAGGAAGTAATATGCCTGAATGAGAAAACAGGTAAATATGAGGCGTTCACCGTATTACAAAAAACAGAGCACTCTGAAGGTGTGCAAAAGGTTTATAACATTGTTGCCGATGGCGGCAGCACGCTATTGGTTAATGGTGTAATGGTAATGCAAAAATAGTTCGATTTTCAATAATTAGTAATGCAACAAGGCTGATCTTCAGATCGGCCTTTGTTATTTACAATAAGAGTGATAGTGTAACTGCTAAAGCTATGATAGCCGGTAAGGCCTGTTTAACGAAAATGCCCTTTGACGCGGTAATACTGCCGTATATTCCAGCAACAACTACACATGAGAGGAAAAATATTGCCACATAAATGCTCCATAATTGATCACCGATTAATAACGACCATATAAGCCCGGCGGATAGAAATCCATTATATAATCCTTGATTGGCGGCCAGCGCTTTGGTTGGTTCAAAAAGTTCTGAAGGGAAGGTTCGAAAAGTTTTTCTTCCGGCTGTGGTCCAGGCAAACATCTCTATCCATAAAATATAAAGATGTTCAATGGCAACCAGTCCGATTAATATTTGTGATAACAGTTTCATTATTGCAGTGTTTAAATTGATTTTTAAATATAGTTAAATAGGCGTTAAGCGCTTCTACTCTATCTGGTTCTAAATAAGCTGCTTGTTATTTTATCTTTTAAACTTTTACTCCCGATAAATTATAGTAAAATTGCGCTTTAAACTATCTGAATAATTGCCTGTAATTTGAAACATAAGTATTTAAAATGGTTGAGTGGTACGAGCATTGGCTTATTGTGGAGTATCGGTGTACACGCCCAAACAGATAAAAGCGTTTCATTACCTGAATTAGTCAGAGGAAAGAAGAATCCAGCTGACACTATTAAAGTAGAACCCAAACGGAGTGACCAGAAGGATCTTCCCGATGTTATACGTGATCTTTTCCATGTAAAGAGTGCCCCACAGCCAGACTCCGTTACCAGCAAACCCGAAATTTCGGTAGTACCTGCAATTGGTTATACACTGGTTTCCCGTTTGGCAATTGTACTTTCGGGTAATATGGCATTCCGCACAGGACCTCAGTCGCGAATTTCTACTATAGTAGCTAGCGCATCATATACGCAGAATAAGCAATTTGTAATGCCGGTGTTATCAAGTATCTGGACCAAGAACAACAAGTTTAATTTTGTGGGCGACTACCGTTATTATAAATACCCACAGGATACTTATGGCTTAGGATCAAATTCGCCAATAGAGAATAAAGATCCGATGGACTTCTCCTTCGCCCGTTTCTATGAAACGGCACTGCGACACATTACCGGTAACTGGTATGCTGGTGCTGGGTATGCCTTAGACGTGTACTGGAATGTTTCTCATACCGGTACAGTTGATGGCGCCCCTTCGGACTATACTCGTTATGGTGCATTTAACAGAAGTATCTCTTCGGGTTTCACGCTAAACGTACAACACGACTCGCGCGACAATTCCATTAATCCTTATAAAGGCTGGTTTGGCAGCATACAATACCGAAGCAGTAATGAGTTTTTGGGAGCCACGCAAGATTGGCAATCACTTATTGTGGACTTGAGAAAATACATTAGGTTTCCTGCAAGCTCTGATAATGTACTCGCATTCTGGTCATATGATTGGGTGATTTTGCATGGCAGTCCATCCTATCTCAATTTACCAAGCACTTCCTGGGATCCTAACTCCGCTACTGGTCGGGGCTATATACAGGGTAGGTTCAGAGGCGCTCAAATGGTATATCTCGAAAGTGAGTACCGTTTTAAAATTACACGCAACGGCTTACTGGGTGGTGTTATGTTTGTTAACGGACAAAGCTTATCAGCCCAGCAAGGTACTGCTTTGCAGAAAATACAGCCAGCCTTTGGCCCAGGCTTGAGGCTCAAACTTAACAAAACATCGCGCACCAATATCGCAGTAGATTATGGCTTCGGCCGCGAAGGTTCGAGAGGCTTATTTATCGACGTTGGCGAAGTATTCTAAATCTGGAATCGAGAATCACGAGTCAAGAATCAAGATAACTCTTTAGTTTACTTTTCGGCTTTTCGTGGTTGAGTCTGGAATGCAGGTGGTACATAGTCCTTTGCCAGATAATCGGCCGGAATTGTTGTGGTGTTGCCGTCGCGTAAAGCTTTGTAATGCGGCGACATAATCTCCACCCCTGCCTTATTAAAGTGATCCTGAATATTTTGATGCAGGGCCGAGTAAACAGAAGCCTGTTTATTCGCCATTTTGGTATACGCACTTATCCGGTAGCTAACATAATAATCGTCGAGACTGGTTTGATAAACGTAAGGGATCGGTTCCTTTTCAATCAATTCCGTATCTAGGGCTGCATCAATTAATAGTTGATGTACTTGTCGCCAGGGCGCATCGTACCCAATAGTTACCGTTGTATGTATGATTAAACCTTTTTCTTGTGATTCGCTGCTGTAGTTTTTAGTATGGCTACTCATTACCGTAGAATTAGGTATGGATACAACCTCGTTAAAAATGGTTTGCACCCTGGTAACTAGTATGGTTTTTTCGATGATATCACCGGTAACCTCACCTATCTGCACCCTATCCCCTAGCTTAAAAGCTCGCATGTAGGTTAGTACCAAACCGGCCACTACGTTACTTAAGGCCCCGGCCGAGCCGAAAGTAAACAACACCCCCATAAATACAGACACCCCTTTGAATATCGGGGAATCCGAGCCGGGCATGTATGGAAAGATAACAATAAGCATAAACGCAAGCGTAAGCACTCTTACAATCTGGTAGGTTGGGTTCGCCCAGTCCGCATAAAAACCGGGAATTTTTAATACTCCTTTTTCTATTTCATTTCTTAAATACTGGAAAAAACGCAGTACGTATCTGAAGATAACCACCAATACAATAATGGTGATTAGGTTGGGTACATAGTCCCAAATACCAATACCGATACGTTTTAAAGGATTAATAAAATAATTGATCAGTTGATTTGAGATGTCCCGCGTAAAAGGAAAAATGGCGAACATAACGGGCAAGGCCAGGTAAATTACCACAATTACGGTTATCCATTTAATAAGATTGATAACGCCTCCGAGAACGCTGAGCTCTTGCTCGGGATCTAAAATTTGATAGTTATTGAGCTTTACTCCCTTAATATATTTCTCCTTTTTCGACCTCAGCTTTTTTAATATCCATTTAAAAATGCGGCCTATAATGTAGATAAGCAAGATAACCACCACCACTACAAGCAAAGCAAGTAATGTCTCTTTAAGTAAGGTTTTCCACCCATATTCTACCTGGTATCTAACTACTGCATTACCGATAGCGATATTCAGTTTTGCGGCAAAGCTGTCTCGGGTGCTTTTTTGCCACAAAGCGTCCCGATCAGATACGGTAAGTAATAGCTTATCTTTGTATTGAATATCTGTCGTCTCCTCTTCCGAAACTACGTGGAGCGAATCTTTGCTAAACGAGTAATCGTCCGCAAGTTTATTAATGCGCTCGGCAACCGCTGCGGCACGACGTTGAGGAGTAAAACTACCCTGACGAACGTAGATATAAAACAAGGTATCGTGAAATGGCACTACCGGCGCGCCCTTAACAGTTTTGCGAAGTGAATCGATCTGTACCTTTTGGCGGGCAAGTTTGATAGAATCATACTTGCGCATTTGTTTATCAGTTTGCGCAAAGATCAACTGCGTTACAACTACCAGAGTAAAAATTAAAAGGAGCTTGATACTTTTCATACCGGGCAACAAATCAGTTTACTAAAGCAATGTATCTAAAAAAATATTTAGATAACTGATAATGAGGTTTCATTTATCAAAATCGTGTTGCAAATTCCTATCAAATACCGATACAACTATTGGGAGTAAAGTTTTTTGTAACAAAAATGTCATCTCGGGTAAACTATTAGGTAAATGAATAATAAGTTAAAACGAAAATGACGCACTGATAGGTAATTTATAAAACTCAATTTTATGTTGAAGAGCGTTACAAAACTGTTGAAATAATCTAAAACAAGTAGTGTAGTCATTACACTAAGAATCACCGGAATTTATGTCGATAGAACATTTTTTTTAATGCCAATTCAACAGTATCTCATCATTGCAATAATTTGAAAATCATTATCAATTAGCTATTAATTTTTTAAAGAAATATTACATCCATTAATTTTCATATTAGTTAATCGAGCTTTAAGAGCGTTTATCTCTAGGCAAAAAGACCCAAATCCAAGAGAAATATTTTTAACGTAAGTGCTGATATTTAAACTTTTAAACGCCCAAAAACACAAAATGAAGAAACTAATTACCCTTTCCGTTGCCCTGTGCTTAACCGTCACGTCATTTGCACACGATCTTTTTACTGCAGTACAAACCAACGATATGGCAGCAGTAAATTACCTTTTAAATAAAGGCACAGACCTTAACGCCAAGAACGAAAATGGCGAAACCGCCCTGATGATTGCTATCCAAAATGGCAACGACCGTATTGCTTGTTTCCTGGTTGAGAGAGATGTCAATCTTAATGCGCAGAGCAAAGCAGGTCTGTCTCCGTTAATGTATGCGGTTCAAAAGCAAGATGTTCAAATGGTTAGCATTTTGCTGAATCATGATGCTAAGCTTAAATTAAAAGATGCAGCTCACAAAACTGCTTTAGACTATGCCGTGGAGCAAAACAATGCAGAGATTATTGCGCTTTTAAAAAGCTAATCATATTCAAAAAAAGATATTAAAAGCCATACAGCTACTCCTGTATGGCTTTTTTTGTTTATGCCTTAAAAACAAACAACAACAGCATATTTACTATACTTAGCGAAAAGTTCGCTACCGCTAACATCAATTTATCAATACGCTCTGTGCCCGACAGGCGATAATACCTTGCAAAACGGTATTTTATCAAATGCCATATTCCATACGCACATAAAAGAATTGAAAGTATAATCTGTAAAGGCCCAATGGCACTAAAAATTTGAACATCCATATATCACTTATCAATCTGTTTTTAACACAGTAAATTCTGTTCTGCGGTTTAACTGCCTGCCATCAGGATTATCTTTACCATCGGGCATTGAGTTTGGTGCTATTGGTTTTGTTTTACCATATCCCTTAGCGAAAATTCTTGCTTCATCTATTCCTTTTGAAACAATATAATCAACACATGATTGCGCCCTGTCCTGAGATAGTTTTTGGTTGTAAGCATCGCTACCTATCGAATCGGTATGCGAGCTGAGCTCAATCTTGAATTTAGGATTATCTCTGAGTATGATCACCAATCCATCTAATTCCGTTTCCGATTCGGGCCTCAAAGTAGATTTACCAAAATCATATAAAATGTTATTGATAACAATTGGCTTGTTCACCACAAAAGCTTGTAAGCAGATGTCCGGGCTAAATAAAGTATCTGCCGACATTTTGCCCTGCATAGTTAACGGCAATACTTTCGCGAAATAACCATCTTTTTCAAACTTAAGCATATATGGCCTTTTGGTGGTAATTTTAAACCAGTACTTACCAGTGGCGTCAAGTGTTACCTGTTTTAAAGTGTCTTTACTAAGTGAATCAATAAGAGATACACTTGCTCCTCCAAGAGGTTTGTGGGTATTACAGTCGACCAAAAAACCTGCGGCGAAATAGCGTTGATCCTGCACCTCAAAAAGTTCAAGGCAGCAATCAGATTCACGGTCTGAGCTTACGTAGAATTTGTTTTCGTTATTAGGATCTGGCGAGTAATACAAATCGTCTTTAGCCGAATTCATCGGATACCCCATATTGCGCGGAGTGTTCCAGCGGCCTGGTTCGCCATTACTTTCAAAAAAGTCGAAACCACCCAAACCAATAAAGCCTTTAGAGCTGTATATCAAACGCTTCATACCCTCGTCATAATAGGGCGCCTGCTCATCCATTGATGTATTAATAGTAGGCCCCATATTGATGGAACTGGTAGGGTTACCATTACTATCGAGATTTGCTAACCACAGATCGTACCCGCCCTGGCCACCGGGTTTATTAGATACGAAGAACATTGTTTTTCCGTCTTTACAAACAAATGGCTGTATCGCGTTAAATCCATCAGCGTTAACATTAGCATTAAGCTTTTGAGGCGAAGTCCACCCACCGTTCTCCGTCCAATCGCTTTTATAAATAGCGTGTACTATTTTGGTTCCGGTTTTATACCAACGGGTTAAATACAGGCGGTTACCGTTGGGGCTTAGTGATGGTGTGCCATATTCGGTCTCTTTATCGCTACCGGCATCCCTAAAATTAATTATCTCGGGTTTAACCATTTCTGCAGTAGTATGGTAGATTCTGTTTAGATGCTTTTTATCGCTCTTTAAAAATCTCGATGAAGTGAAATAGAAATTATTGTCGCGGCGTACTACTGCGTAATTAGATCCGTCGGAATTCCATTGTCCTTTAAGCTTATTTACGGCTAGTAATATTGGATACTGATACTGCTCTTTTGCAAAACGGCAATTTTCAATCTCTTTGGTGGCCATCTCCGCCAGTTTGATATCGCCATGATAGTTTTTCTGAAACAATTCGAACTGCTGAATCGCCTCATCAAAGTGCTGATCGGCCCTTAAACAGATTCCATACCAAAGCCTTACCAATGGATATTTCGATTCGGCATTCTCATTCACTACCTGATAGTACCACGGTTCGGCCTCGAGATAATTCTCATACAAACGGTACGAATCGGCAAGCTGGTACCTGATATAGTTAAGGTCTTCAGCCTTTCCCTTAGGCTCTTTCGAACTATTATCGGGTTGAAACGGGACTTTAGTTTCGGGAGTTATTTTTAAACCTTCGGCGGCTTTCCTATAATAATATGCTGCTTCGTAATAATCTTTATTATGGAATGCCTTATCGGCCATTGCTTTGAAATTGACCGGATTATATTGAGCAAACGCTGTGCTTGCTATGAATAGAATAACAATAAATAAGAGTGATTTTTTCATGGTAGGTTAAAGTCTTGGACAAACAGGTTCTGGTTGAGTCATGCGTTTTTTGAATACGTAGCTGATTGAAAGCTCTATCCCCCCCTGGCCGTTAGTAGCTCGGTTTAGGTTCGATGTGTTAAAATCATAGCTTGCGCCAATGATCATATTATTCACATGATAACCCACGTCGGCTACGGCTGCATCATTAATACGGAATAAAGCACCAAATATTAACCCCTTATCTTCCTGAAACTTAACTTCCGAATAAGCACCAAAAGCTTTGATATTTGTATTTTGTTGTTTGATATAAAGTGCATGCGGCACTACATCGAAATAGTCCGATGCCTTAATGCGTACGCCGCCATGTACAGCATACCGGATAGGTATTTTGCTGCTACCATCGCCCGATAATCCATCTTTCGGCCTATTTAGGTGACCTGCACTAAACCCGGCAAACGGATTTAACGTTGCTGATGGATCGCCGTCGTAATAAAATATACCGGCGTTAGCGTCGAATATAGTACTGCTGGTGCTTGCCAGGTTTTCGAAACTTGGTAAGTTGGGATCGAAACCAAAAACCGGGTTATATTGGCTGCCAAATTGAAGTTTATTCATATCGAAAGCACGATTTATTACGCCCGCCTGTAAACCGAAGTGCAGTTTTTGATTTCCATCGTCAGATAGCGTAATGCCATATCCCAACGATCCGTAGGCGCTGAAGTAATTATAACTCGCCCCTCCTGCCGATTGATTAAGTATGTTAACTCCCAGACTCAGTTTCTCGGTGGTTCTGAAATCAGCAGAAACTGCGGCAGTATTGTAGGCATTATTAATTGTGGCCCACTGATTTTTATAGTTTGCAGCAACCCTTGCTTCGCCATTTATAACACCGGTAAGTGCTGGGTTAAGCCATAGTGGATATGCATAATATTGTGAAAAATGCGGATCTACTTGCGCTGAGGTTTTAATTACTGCCCCTATTTGGAGCAGTAATGCTATTATGATTAGTTTGGTTCTCATTATCGTATCAGGTTAATTGTACCTTTTTTCTTAATTGTCTGTCCGTCGTCCATAGTGGCTTCCAGATAGTAAACGTATACGCCTACCGGCTGAGGTTTACCTTTGTAAGAGCCGTCCCATCCACTGCCCTGAGTGTTAGAATGGTACTGCATTTCACCCCATTGATCATACACCCAGAAGTCAATTTTCTTAATAGAGTTGCTGAACACATTCAATACATCGTTCTTACCATCTCCGTTAGGGGTAAATGCATTAGGTACAAATACATCGTCGCCCAAAGGATTACTGGTTATGGCTGTTAATGCGCTTGAGACAGCATTCAGCGAACATGGTGATGGCCCAACGGCTTTCACAACAATGGATATACTCTTGTTAGGCAATAAGTTGGCTATGGTGTGGGTAAGCCCATTAATACCCGAACTTGGTGTTATAAACGTAAGCCCGTTGTCTAAGCTAATCAGATAGCTTGTTGCACCAGTTGTACCAGTCCACTGGAAAGTGATACTTGTAGCAGTAACCGTTGCAGTAACCGTAGGCGCTACTGGCGCAGCGTACACCGTAATCGTGGCTGGCGATCTGGTAGTACTGCTGCATCCGCCAGCATTAGTTGCCTGAGCGTAGTACGTTATATTGGCGCTGATCGACGGCGTAGTAAAGCTCGCGCCTGTTGATAATGCCGTGCCGCCCGTTGCGCTTGAGTACCAGGTAATAACCGCATTCGGATCGCTGCTTGTTGCGGTTAAGGTAGTAGTGCTGCCTGGACAAACAACTTTGTTACCCGCAATTACCGGTGTGCCTGGTGCACCCGAAACAGTTACCGTTGCAGGAGTGCGAGTTGCGGAACTACAACCACCGGCGTTAACTGCCTCTACATAGAAGGTTGTATTAGCTGATAGTACAGGTGTGGTAAAATCTGTGCCCGTGTAAACCGGCGCGCCGCCTGTTGCGGCAGTATACCAGTTATAAGTCGAGCCGCCCATAGGGTTTGAAACACTTAGAGTTACCTGGCTGCTTGTACATGCTGATACAGCACCATTCACAACCATCGGAGCCGCCGGTATTGGATTTACCGTCACCTGTACGCTGCCAACTGAAGGACTTGTACAAGACCCGCTGGTAGCATCGACGTAATACGTAGCATTAGCTGTTATTGGCCCAGTGGTAAAGCTTGCACCAGTGCCTAGTAAATTGGTCTTAGAAGGAGAATCATACCAGTTGTAAACTGTTCCCGCCTGAGGCGAAGATACGGTTAGCGTAGCACCGCTGCCTGCACATGCTGCTACAGTAGCAGCACTTGGAACTGGTGTTGCCGGTTGAGTGCCTACGTTTACATTTACCGCTAACCTTGTAGATGGGCTGCAGCTTTGTGAGTTTACGGCTTCAACATAATAGGTGGTGTTACTTGTTAAAGCGCCTGTTGTATACACAGGCCCCGTAAATACAGCAGTGCCGCCCGTTGCTGCAGCATACCAATTGTAAGTTGTGCTAGCATCAGGATTTGTAATGTGAATAATTGCCGCACTGTTTTGGCAGATTGTCAAATCGGCGGCATTTACCTGTGGTTGAGGCGCAGTTGTATTGTTAATAGTAACTTGCACCGAACCACGGTTAGCCGATATGCATCCACCGTTATTACTAACCGCCTCTACATAAAACGTGGTGTTGGCTGTTAATGGATCAGTAGTGTATGTTGGTCCTGTAAATACAGCAGTGCCACCTGTTGCAGTAGTATACCAGTTAAAGGTAACGTTTGAAGTAGTACTTGTAGCAACTAGTATAGCGCTGCTTCCTAAACATACTGATGGGTTAGTAGCGCCACCTTGCGCTGTTACTACAGGGGCAACCGGTGCCGGATTAACATTAATATCAACCTGTGTACGCGTGCCTGATGTACAACCTGTTGCATTCACAGCTTCTGCATAATAAGTAACACTCGTTGTAAGTGCAGCTGTGTTAAAGCTAATACCGGTGCTCACCGGGCTGCCACCTGTAGCTGCAGCATACCAATTATAAACGAAACCAGATTGCGGATTTGAAATAGAGAGTACCACCGATGCTCCTGAACAACTTTGTACGGTAGAGCCATTGGCTACTACCGGCGCCCCTGGTGTTGGCGACACAATTACCTGTGCGGTAGCGGGGTTAGCACTGTTGCATCCATTGCTGTTAACCGCACGGACATAATAAGTAGTATTATTACTAATAGGTCCGGTAGTAAAGGTTGCACCGGTTGCTACCTGATGCGTAAGCGCAACATCATCAAACCACTGGTAGGTGATACCTCCTTGCGGAGAGTTTACAGCTAAAGGAGCTGTTGCACCTGCGCAAATTGTTGGATTAGCTGATACCAATGTTGGATCGGCAGGTAAACTGTTTACGGTCACAGCCGCGGTTGTACGCAATGACGGGTTACAACTTGATGGATTAACGGCTTCTACATAGAATGTAGTATTAGCTGTTAATGGATTAGTGGTGTAAGCGATACCTGTAAATACCGGACTTCCCCCTGTTGCAGCTGTATACCAATTGTAGGTTGTCGATGCATCGGGATTAAGGATATGAATAGTTGTTGTACTATTCTGACAAGCAGTCAAATCAGCTGCATTTACTTGCGGCGCTGTTGCTGTTGTTGTACTAATAGTAACCTGCACCGGTGTGCGAGTAGTTGAAGCACAGCTTCCGGTATTAGTAACGGCTTCTACATAGTATGTGGTATTGGCTGTTAAAGGATCTGTGGTATAAGTTGGACCTGTAAACACAGGGGTACCACCAGTTGCAACTGTATACCAGTTGAAGCTAACATTTACTGTAGTACTTGTGGCAACCAATACAGCAGTAGTGCCCGAGCAAACTGATGGCGTTGTAGAGCCGCCCTGAGCGGTTACTGTTGGCGCAACCGGTAGTGGCGTTACGGTAATATCAACCTGGGCGCGGGTGTTAGAAGCGCAACCTGTAGCGTTTACGGCCTCCGCATAATAGGTGGCATTAGTGGATAACATGCCGGTTGTAAAACTTGGCCCGGTTGCCACTACAGTTCCACCTGTAGCAGTTGTATACCAATTATAAGTTATACCAACTTGGGGATTCGAAATATTCAGCGTTACCTGCGAACCGGCACAACTTTGCGCAGTACTACCATTTGCTATTACCGGCACACCAGGGGCAGGCGAAATAGTTACCTGCGCTGTAGCCGCGTTTGCACTGATACAGCCATTAGCATTAAAAGCACGAACATAAAAAGTTGTATTGGTGTTAATAGCCCCCGTTGTAAACGTTGCACCTAGAGCTACCTGATGAGTAAATGCTGCATCGTCATACCAATGATAGATGACGCCAACTTGAGGCGAGTTAACTGCCAGCGTTGCGGTTGCACCTAAACATACGGGTACACTTGCCGCAGCCAGTGTTGGATCAGCAGGTAAACTGTTTACTGTTACCGCTGCTGTTGTACGTGCTGATGGATTACAACTTGCTGGATTTGCGGCTTCTACATAAAATGTGGTATTAGCTGTTAATTGGCCAGTAGTATACGCCGTGCCGGTAAACACTGGGCTACCACCTGTTGCGGTTGTGTACCAGTTGTATGTTGTTGATGCATCCGGATTGACAATATGGATAGTTGTTGTGCTGTTTTGACAAGCTGTCAGATCAGCTGAATTTACTTGTGGAGCGGTTGCTGTTGTTGTGCTAATGGTAACCTGTACCGATGTACGAGTGGTTGAAGCGCAGCTTCCGGTATTGGTAACTGCTTCTACATAGTAAGTAGTATTGGCTGTTAATGGATCAGTGGTATAGGTTGGACCTGTGAATATTGGTGTGCCTCCCGTTGCTGCTGTATACCAGTTGAAGCTAACATTTGGTGTAACACTCGTAGCAACTAAAACAGCATTTGCTCCAGAGCAAACGGACGGTGTGGTTGAACCACCCTGTGCCGTTACTGTAGGTGCTGTTGGTAAGGGAGTTACGGTAATGTCTACCTCTGTACGGGTAGCCGAAGGACAACCTGTTGAATTTGCTGCTTCTACATAGTAAACCGCATTTGCAGAAAGCATGCCGGTTGTAAAGCTTACGCCTGTATTCACCGGGCTACCACCTGCGGCGGCAGTATACCAGTTATAAGTTAAACCAGTCTGCGGATTCGAGATATTTAAAGTAACCTGCGAACCGGCACAGCTTTGTACGGTTGTACCTTCTGCAACTAATGGCGCAGCTGGCGCTTGTTGTATAGTTATTTGCGCTGTTACGGCATTTGCGCTGGTGCAACCTGTAGCGTTTGATGCACGTACGTAATACGTAGCGTTAGCTGTCACGTTGTTTACTACAAATGTTGCGCCTGCAAAAACCAGATGAGTTAGCGTTGGCTCATCAAACCATTGATACGTAATACCAGGTTGTGGTGAACTCACTGCTAAGGTTGCGTTGCCGTTTAAACAAACTGGCACGTTTGCCGCCGCCAATGTTGGATCTGCTGGTAAACCATTAACCGTTACCGGCACAGCAGTACGCGTTGATGGGTTACAGTTGCCCGCCTGTGCGGCCTCTACATAATAAGTAGCGTTGACAGTTAAGGCCGGAGTATGGAATTCTGTACCGGTAAATAATAGTGTACCATTAGTTGCAGCATCGTACCAACGATATACCATGTTAGTCTGCGGATTAAGAATATTCAATACAGCCGAGGAACCGACGCATACACTATTGCCACCCGCCGGTATTACCACTTGTGGAGGTGTTGGCGCTGGTATTACGGTAATGTCTGTTTGTGTACGGGTTGCGCTGGTGCAAGTACCGTTGCTCGCCTCTACATAATATGTGGCGTTAGCCGTAACGTTATTCAGAGTAAGCGTTGTGCCAGTGAATACAGGTGTACCACCAGTTGCTACGGTGTAAAAGTTATATTGTAACCCTGCAATAGGGTTAACAACGCTGACGCTCGCACTTCCACCTGCACAAACTGAAGTAGTGGTAGCGCTTAATGTTGGGGCAGCAATTTGACCGTTGGTGGTAACGTTAACCGCAGTACGGCCACCATTGTTGGTACAGCCAGATGTACTTACAGCCTCAACATAATAGGTAGTATTTGCGGTAATAGTCGGGGTTGTAAATGATGTCCCTGTGCCGGCAATAGTGCCACCTGTTGCTGTAGTGTACCAGTTGTAAGTTACGTTTGCTTCTGGGCTGAGAACAGCCAGGGTTGCAGTACTGCCGGTACACACACTTACGTTGTTGGATACTACACCAGGTGCTGATGGACGAGGATTAACTGTAATAACACCCGCAGTTCTTGCAGGGCTGGTACATGTGCCATTAGCTAATTCGGCATAATAGGTTACCGATGCAATTGGTGATACCGTATAAACCGGGCCTGTAAATACTAGCGTTCCGCCGGTTGCTGCATCATACCAGTTTACAGTGTTGGTCCCCGCGTTGGTAACTGTTAAAGTAACCTGATCACCAGAACAAGCAGGTGAGCCTGTTACGCTCACAACAGCGTTAACCGGCGACGGTGTAACGTTTATAGTTGCTGCCACTCTGTTAGGGTTAGGGCAGCTATTAGCAGATCTTACACTTTGAACATAGTAAGTTGTAGTTGCTGCCACGTTGGTTGCAGTGTATGTGTTACCTGTGTGCACTAGCGTGCCTCCTGTTGAGGCATCATACCATTGATAGGTAACTCCCGCGCGTGCATTGCTTACAGTGAACGTAGCGTCGGCCCCAGAACAAATGTTTTGGGTCGAAACAGCCAATTGTGGTTTTTCAACCTGCTTACTGGCATATAATATGTCGACAGAGTTATTTACACCAAGCAGGGCGCTATTCAAAGTAACTACCACCCTATCAAAGGCAGCTTGTGGCGCAAAGCGAATTAAGGCTGATGTACCATTGGCTAAAACCTGTACTTTAATCAGGTTATTATCGAGGAAAATAGCATCACCATTATTGGTAGCACCATTAAATGAAGCGATGCTGATCCGGTTCAATAATCCCGCTGAAATGATGGCGGCAGGGAAATTCAAAGCTACAGTAACCGAATCGCCTACAGTTCCGCTTTCACCAAATATTAGGGTTTGAGCAACATACGAACCAGCCACACCCGCCAGTATATGCATGTGGCTAAAATTGGTTAAATTGTTATCTACTGCATTGTTAGGGTTATCGATACCGCAACCTGCACATAACGCGCCTCCGTTTACATCGTTTGTTTGCGATGATGCAAAATCGCAACTTGTTGAAAATACCGGCACTACCGTAATGGTGGCCGCTGTACGTGTGGTACTTGGGCAACCACCTGTTGGGCTAATGCTTTCTGCATAATATGTTGTGGTTGAAGTTAAGGCCGGAGTTGTAAATGTTGCACCTGTAGCTATCGGCGTTCCGCCTGTAGCTGCAGTATACCAGTTAAAGGTTGCACCGCTTGTTGTAGATGAAGCAGTAAGCGTTGCTGTTTGTCCGGATTGAACCTGGGCGTTCGCAGGGTTAATAACCACAGTCGGCGCAGCCGGTAATGGGGTTGCTGTTACATCAACTTCCACTCTATTCGGGCTAACACAGGTTCCGGCTGACGCTTCAACGTAATAAGCCGTGTTTGCTGTTACTGCCGGCGTAGTGTACTGCGCACCAGTAAACACCGGAGTTCCACCGGTTGCTACAGTATACCAATTAAAGATTACACCAGCTTGTGGCGAAGTCGCAGTAAGCACTGCCGGTGAACCTGCACATACCGGAACTGTTGTTTGAGCAACAACCGGATTTGCTATTGCATTGTTTACGGTAGCAGTAACTTGCGTACGAGGCGCTGTGCTTGGGCAAGATCCCGTTGTGCTAACGGCTTCTGCATAATAAGAAGTTGTGGTGGTCAATGCCGGTGAGGTAAATGAATTACCGGTACCGACTAAGTTACCAGCGGTTGGCGCATCGTACCAGTTAACAGTTACACCGGTAACCGCCTGCGCATTAAATGTAGCCGTACTGCCTGCGCAGATAGTTACATTATTGGTAGCAACAACAGGCGCAACAGGCACAGGATTAACCGTCACCGTTGTTGGAGTACGTACAGCTTGCACGCAACCATCTGCAGTTCGGGTAGCTTCAGCGTAATAAGTTGTAGTAGCAGTTAGCACCGGGGTGGTAAATGTTGGGCCGGTTGCTACCAGGTTACCTCCAGTTGCTGCGGTATACCATTTGATGGTAGCATTATTGCTGGCGGTTGCGGTAATTGTGCCTTGCGATCCGGCGCAAATGGCAGGGCTCGCAGCTGATATAACAGGGGCGGCAACCTCTTGCGTTGCGTCATAAATATTCAGTGAGCTTAGTACACCCACTGCCGAGTTATTTCTTATTTCAACTCTGTCGAAATCTGCGGTGGCAGCAAACGCCACGCGGAAGCGGTTTGTGCCATTTAGTAATGTGATGTGTAATAGTCCGCCGTTTACGTTAAATCTGTCATTGTTATAAGTTGTGCCGTTATAAGTAGCGATACTGATGTTCGACAGTAAGCCTACGCTGGCTAACGAACCTGGAACACCTAATTCTACGATTACGCTGTCAGCAGCGTGACCGGTAGCAGCAAACCGAAGCGTTTGTCCAACGTAAGCTCCTACCAAGCCTGCTAGTACATTTAATTGAGAGAAAGTGTTGCGGTCATTGTCAACTGAACCACCCGGATTATTTACCGTACAATTTACGCAAACCAGTCCGTTTACATCGGTGGTTTGACTTATGGCAGCATCGCAGGCAACCGGGCTTACGCCGGTTTGATTTACAACCACATTACCAACCCCTCTTGTAGCAGACACTGCACCTGTAGCCGGAACGGTTGCTTCGGCATAAAATGTAGTATTAGAAAATTCTGCAGGAGTAGTAAAAGTGGCGCCGGTAAATATTGATGTGCCACCTGTTGGTGTAGTAAACCAATTGAACACAGCACCAGGCGTTGTAGATGAAGCTGTAAACGCAGTGGTTTCGCCAGGGTTTATAGTTTGTGTTGGTGGGGTTACGGTAATATCCGGTATTACTATTGGAGTAACTGTTACAGTTACCGGGGTACGTGTTGTAGACGTACAAGTACCAGAAGTGCTCTCTGCATAATAAGTAGTATTAGCTGTTAAAGGCGGAGTTGTAAAATTATTACCAGTTGCTAATGAAGTACCACCGGTTGCTGCAGCATACCAGGTAATAGTGGCGTTAGTCGGGGCTGTTCCTACTAATGTCGCTGTCTGCCCGCTGATAATAGTTACGTTGTTGGCCGCTACGGCAGGCGCAGCCGGCACATCGTTAACCAAAATAGTTACCGGGAAGCGTACTGGGCTTGTACAACCATTCCGCGAATATTCGACATAATATGTGGTATTAGCGTTGAGTGCAGGTGTGGTAAAAGATGCACCCGTGTGCACAATAGTCCCACCGGTTGGCGCATCATACCAGGTAAATGTCCCGCTCGAGGGTGAAGTTATATTAAGCGTGGCCGAACTGCCCTTACATATTTCGGGGCTGAGCGGATTTATAACAGGGCGTTGAAATATTTGTTGTGCATAATAAATTTGCAATGTGCTTATCAGGCCCGCTACTCCAGAGTTTAATCTCACGGTTACCCTGTCATAAGCGGCTGTGGCCGGTATAGTTACTATATAACGACCCGTGCCACCGCCAAGTAACCGCACTTTAATTAGAGAATTATCTAGTGCATAAGTGGCTACCTGCGTTGTTCCGTTATAAACAATCACTTGTACAGAACCTGCAACAGCTGCGGTTAACAAGTTTGCGTTTGATTGTAAACCCAATTTTATGGTATCGCCAGCCAACCCTGGTTGTTGAAAAACCAACTGCTGACCTGCATATCCTCCTACTAAACCAGCTAAAACACTAACTGTTGAAGCCGTGGTGGTATCAGCATCGGCAGATAACGCTGCGTTAGTGATGTTACAACCTATACATAAACCATTTATATCCTGCGTTTGGACATTTGCAAAACTACAAGGCGTATTATTGTTGATGGTTACGTTAATAGTTATTGCTATTCTGCTTGCCGACGTACAGTTTGAACCATTTGTACCTCCCACATAATATGTAGTTGTAACATACAGCTGGGGCGTTGTATAGGTATTACCGGTAAATACAGGCGTAGACGCTGTAGCAGAAGTATACCAGTTATAATTAACTCCAGTTTGTGCATTGGTTACACTAACGGCGGCCGTTTGACCGGCAACAACTGTAGTATTATTCGCTGAAAGAATTGGATCTGTAGGTAACGGTGATACCGTTACCGTGGCTTGTGCGCGCTGAACACTACTGCAACCTGTGCTATTTACCGCTTCAACATAATAATTAGTATTGCTATGCAGAGCAGGTGTAGTAAAGTTTACGCCAGTTCCTAATAATGTCCCTCCAGTTGCTGCACTATACCAATTATAGGTTTCGCCAGTCACAGGATTATTTACGGCTAAAACGGCAACATCGCCGTCGCAAATTGTAGGATTGGCTGTTGTAAGTACCGGTGTAACTGGTAAAGTACTGATGCTAACAGTTACCGCAGTACGTGTTGGGCTGGTACAAGTACCTCCCGATACCGCTTCGGCGTAATAAGTTGTATTTGTGTTTAAAGCAGGTGTAGTGAAGGTATTGCCGCTTGCAATTGGTGTTCCACCTGTAGCAGCTGCATACCAGTTGACCGTAACTCCAGTAACGGCAGTTGCATTAAATGTTGCTGTTTGTCCGGGGCAAATTGTTATCGCGTTATTCGCAACCACAGGTGCGGTTGGTATGGTATTAACCGTTATGATTACCGGTGTACGATCTGATGCGTCGGTACAACCAGTACGGTTAGCCTGAACATAGTAAGTAGTAGTTGTGTTTAATGGCCCTGCAGTAAAACTTGTACCTGTTGCTACCGGGCTACCACCGGTTGCGGTGGTGTACCATGTAAAAGTAGTGTTTGGAACGGCGGTAACAGTTAGCGCGGCCGAACCACCAGTACAAAGCTGCACATTTTCTGCAACAACATTGTTAAATTTAACAATTGGTCGTGGTATCACGCGCTGTACTTCGTATAAATTCATGCTGGATAGTACGTTGGCTATACCACCACCCAGCGTAACCTGCACTCTATCAAAAGTGCTGGTTGGCGCGAAAGTAACCGTCTGACGTCCGGTGGCTGCATCAAGCAATCTTAGCGTCAACAGTCCGCCACTTAAAGTTTGTGTATCATTATTGCTGGTATTACCATTGAAAGTAGTAACCGAAATATTACTTGTTACACCCGCATCTATCAACGCTTGCGGAAGCGATATGGTTAAGCGAACGGAATCGCCAACTGTAGAAACATTGGAGAATATTGCTGTTTCTTGAGCCGCAGCGCCAACCAACCCAACGCCTGCATTTAAAGTTGCCGCAGTGGATGGATTACCATCTATTGCGTTTTGCGGATTTTGTACACCGCCTACTCCTAAGTTCCCGAGGCCGAGCAAGTTAGACGACACGCCGTCCAGCTCATCAAACGCCGTATTACAGGCGACTGCACCGCTTAGCGGATAAAAAGCTTCGTATAAATAAATTGAATTTAGCGCCCCGACTAATCCGCCGTTAAGAGTTACCCTTACCCTATCATATTGCTGGGTGGGTGTAAACGTTAATTCTGTTTGATTATTGTTCGCCAACAAACTCACCAAACTACTGGCTGCGATGGGCGAACCAATTGCAGTGCCATTGTTGTAGGCTTGGACACTGATTGCACCTAAGGCTTGCAAACTAAGCAGATTGTCTCCGCTACCCAATTTTATGGACACTGGAGTATTTGCAGGCACTTTTGTAGTTGGTGCACCGGGAAATAATAATTCTTCCCAGGTAGATGCGGCGACACCGACCCCTACATTAAGCGTTGAATAGGTTTGCAAATTACCGTCGGCCGCGTTGCCCGCATTAGTTACCGTACAACCAAGGCAGAGAACACTTGAAGATCCAGTGTGTGTAGTTGAAGCGAATGTCCGTTGAGCAACGGCTTGGCTTACAGTTCCTGCTAACAAGCAGATTATGAGCAGGAAATAGAACGTGATAAAGGTAAAAATTTTCATAAGGCACGTCGGGATAAAATATTTATACATATCTACGACGTAGTTTGAGATAGTGTCAAAAACACTTTATTCATGATTTTTAAGATGTATTCATTTTAATTATTTTATATTTTTTCAAATCCAGACATAAAATTATTTCGTAGGCAGCAAAAATTCAGTAAACCGAATTTTCCAACCGTAACTATTCGGCATAAAAAAAGTCGACGATAAGCCGACTTTAATACATAAAAATCTACAAATCAGTAGACTATCTTATTGCCAGCTCTTTCATAGTTAAATAAGAACCACTGCGGATTAAATTCGGTAGAAAGTATAAGTTTTTTAAATTTTACATATGCAGCCCTGTTCACTTCTGTATTTTTTTCAAACTTTTCATGCTCGAGGTAAATAGATAGTGTATTGACTTCAATTAATTTATGACTCGTTTTCTTAGTGCTATAAACCATTTTTTCTATAACCGTTTTCATGTGTTCTCCATCGCCCGAATATTTCAGTACAGAGGCCGATAAAAAGTCGAGATGCACTTTCATAAACGGCGTATACTTTACCTGGTTATTTCTGTATTCGCTTAAAACCTCATGGTATAATTTAAGCCCTTGCTCAATGTTACCCGAAGCCAATAAAGCATCTGTTTCTACAACCTGTAAAAAGAAATTATAGGTAGGGTTAAAAGTCTCTTGTTGGGCATGCAACTGTTTAAGTTTCTTTACCAACCTCATCGACTTTGTCTGATTACTGGCTATTTGTACAGTTCCAGCCACTAGCAGGTATAAAACATTGTTAGATCCTACATTATTTAATTTCGTCTTTTCATTAGGCCCGTTAAATAAGAACCGGGTTATCTGTATCAAGGCCTTTTTTGTTACTATTCCAAATTTGAAATAGTTATAGATAGTCTCGATACAGTAAAGTGGATTGATCTGGAAGTTTGAAAAAGCTTCATCGGAAAATGCTCGTAATGTTTTCATGCTCGCCTCTACTTCTTCGGCATTCAGCTGAATAATATAAATAATGGCTAAACAGACATTGATCCATATCTTTAGCACCTCATTTAAATCCAACTTAAGCAAGTCTTTCAGAGCCTGCTCGTATTCAAATGATACGAACTCAAACCCAAAAAAGTATTCGAAAATCCCCTCCTGCTTATCTGAAAAGAAAATAGCATCGGCCTTGGCACCCGGCGGCAATAAGAAATTTCTTTTGATCAGGCTACTTAAAAAACTTAATAGCAAAGCCTTTTCTGAGGCAGACAGATCTATCTTGCTCAGATGGGTAAATATCTCATACTGCTTGGTTTTAACGGCATTAAAAATGCACCACTTTAACACGTAGACCCTGTATTCCGGAACAATTTTGTTCGATATATCAAGGCACATCACATCGTTGTAACTGCCACAGTCGTGCAGTAACTTAGCGGCCATGGTAGCTGCAAACAGACGTTTATTCGTAAACTCAATATACTCCTCATATTGCGCTTCTTTACTTTGGTTCACCTCACGCAAAAAGCCAATGCTGATCAGGTCTTGATAAGCATCTTTATAAGTTTTCAGATATTCATAAACCTTTATCTTATCTATGATGTATTTTCCGTTTTTAAAGTGTCCGTTATCGAGTAATACCCGCATTAATAACACTTTCTCCGTGGTATATTTACCAACATAGATCTTGTCATATATGTAGGAAGAAATGACCTCATATATCTTGAAATAATCTAACTCTTCCATTAAAAAATCGGTGTGATTTTTCTGATAATAGTATTGGAAGAATAAAGGATAACTAAAGAAAGATAGCACCTCGGGCTGTAAGATTTCGGGTAGCCTTATAGAAGGATTTATCCGTAAACAAAGCTCTTTTATTTCATGTGTATTAAATGGCGATACATTGCGATCGTAACGCTCATTGTTCATAAAACCAAGAAACCAATCTTCACCTTTATCGTCAAGATCTAATCTTTTCTTACAGTCTTGCCACGCTGTGGATCGCATGGTTAAAATAACTTTAATGCCCGGCCAATCGCTGGTTACAGCCAAAAAGTCGAGCAACATATTAAAAAGTAACTCTAAATGTTCTGGCTTAAATGCATTGCCGTCAAACTCATCTATTATCAAATAGAAATTATCCCGTTTTAGTCGCTCGGTATCAAATATCTTTCTAAAGCTATAGGCAGGCAACCCTATTAGCGCTAAAAGCCAATCTATTAACGTAACTCCTGGCGACAAGCCCGCCAAGACCTTACTGTTAAGAAAAAGTATGTTATCATTATTTTCATTAATGAGTGCTTTGTTTAGCTGGGCTTCAACCCAACGGCATAAGCCCACGGTTTTGCCATATCCGGCCGGCGAAGTTAAAACCGTAGCTCTAAACTCCCCCGTTAAAAAAACTTCCAGGTGTTCATTAATGCCATCGCGATCGATTGTGAGATTAAATGGTATTACGCATTTATTCTTTAATACCTGTAATGTATTATGGGTAGTTTTGCGGATAATATCTAAAATACTTTCCGTATCCTTCTTTATCTCTTTTACATTAACTTCGGTAGATTTCTTAGCGTGCTGATCGCTAAAATTATCCCAGGATGGGTATCCGCAATATTCAGCTAATAAGTTAAGCGTATAAACAGATGGCACAGAGTTACTTAAAGCAAATCCATAAATGCGTTTGATTGTAGTATCACTAATTTGCTTTTTTGTTTGTTTTGATATTTTGTAAGCTAAAGCCTGGCAATCGGATGATGTTATTGTGGACAGGTCGGATTTATCCAATACTTCTTGTTTCAGCTGTTCGAAAACAAACGGTAAAACTATTCGCATAGGTAATAATTGTTACGTCCTGTATTCTATCTTCTCACAATATAATTCAGGAACTATAAGGGCGTTTCTTAGGTTAATTGGCTGTAATTATAATAAATATAAGTTAAGTATTCCTATTTCGAATACACAGGCAATTAAATAATTTAAAAGTTGGCAAACTAAATTTTTTTTATACTAACGAAACCTATCTTTAGTCAAAGTAAACAAAAGTTAATTTTGTTTTAAAACTGCTTTACAATTACCTTGTGTGCCTCATCTATCAGATTAAAAGAAATTTCTTTATTAGCCTCCTGACGCACATATAGCTGCTGATTAGGGTTAGATACCGAATATTTTTGATGATCTACATCCAAAGTAATTCGGTAATTATTTACCGGTAATGCAAATTCAAATTCGCCAAATTCGTTCGTAAGGGTCGAAAACGTTTGATTTTTATCATCGACAGCTATAACCTTCAGCCCTTCCAAATTTGGCTTGGTAGTAACATATTCTTGCTTAGCAGGCACAACATTTCCCTTCAGCCAACCACTTTTAACCATTGCAATAGCCAGCTTTTGATTGTGTGCCAGGTTTACCTTAACAGTTTCGCTGAGGTGCCAGCCGTTACCACGTACAATAGACACCGCATAATTATTCTTCGGGAGGTTAGCGTAGTTTACTCCACCATTTTTATTGGTTATAGTAGTTAGATCGGCATTATTGGTGCTGGTTTCGGGGAGGATACTAACGATCAGACCTTCTATTGGTGCATCCCCATTATCAAAAACGCCATTATTATTACGGTCTTCATAGAACTTCAGATCGAGGGTATTGGTGCCGGGAGTAGTTGTTCGTACAAACTGTTTGCTGATGCCAACGCGGGTTTGCAGACTGTAACTGTTGACATAGTTAGGATAACTGTTATAAAACACCTGACCTGATATCTGCCAGCCTTTCTTAAACCGATAGTTAGCCTGCGCGCTTAATGCATTATTACGCTTTACATTATAGCTTATAAAGTTTAAATACTCGTTAGCCGATATATTTAAGCGGTTGTCCAAACCACTTAAATGAATGTTAGGGCCAAAGGAATAATTATAATAGCGATTGGCATTACCAGAATAACTAGCCGCAATTTCTTCCGACAAATAATAGGGTGCATTTTGTGCCAGTACGCTCATTCCCCACCACTTGTTAAAATAGTTAGCGTTTACGCGGACTCCCCAATACTTTTGATGCAATAAATCGGGATTATCACTTTTAGTGTAGCCAACATCTGTTATTGCCGAGATCTGCTGCCCATTTCCTATCGCATAGTTAATATCCAAACCAGTGCGTATAGCTGTTGATGATAAGGGACTGCTTACCTGAAAATAAGGGTTGCTAAAGGTTTGGTTAATATCCTGTCTAAACCAATAAGGATGCAGCGTTAAGTTAACAGATCTATAATTAAAGTTCAAACCGGCTTCGTATCTCAATGTATTATTATAAAAGCCGGGTATGGTAAGCGTGTCAACCATGTATTTAGGCGAATTTTTAATCAGCTCATAGCGACCGAAAATTGCAGTATGGGCGGTTGCATGGAAACTAATCAAATTGTCGAGTTGCGTTGTTCCGCGCTGCAGGCCGCTATAATATGGCGAACTATAATAGTTATTTAAACCGATCTCCCATTTACCGGTTCTGAAGTTGTACAAAAAACCAGCCGCAACACCCGAGTGAGATTCGCCTGTTGTAGGCAATTGCTCGTTGCTATAACCAGCCCTTATATCCAATTTTTGGTTTGCACCAAGCCTAATATGCGCGTTACCATTTGTAAAACGGGTATCGATGCCGGTTAACGGATTATGACTGTATAGCAACGAAACCTTGGCCGCATTACCTCCATAAGCGAAGTTGTAACTACCCGCAAATACTGAGGCACCCGGATATTGATTAATGAGTTGAGAAAATAACACGTAGCTATTACGTACATAATATAGGTCGAAACTATTATGAGAGTTGAGGAAGAGCGACGTTTTTACTCCACGGCCAAACAATGAATAATCTAAATTCTCCATCAGGTTTCCGGCTGTTATGCCAAAGTGCTTCGTACGATAACTTGCCCAGGTATCAAATGCATCAAACGCGTGCTGCTTGTCATAGTAGTTAAGGTTGAGATTGTAAGCCAAATGATCGTCGGAATTGGTTGCAATATTGCCGTTTGCCAATAATGAATAAAATGAATAAGACTTGTTTATGGTGGTATAACTTACCTCTGCAGTGTTGGATAACTGGTTAAAATATTGCCCTGCCGACACAGCCTGCTCTCGCTTATTACTCCCAATTTCTGCTATCTGTAAAGTGGCAATCGAAAGGCTATTTCCATGCTCGTCTATACATTCAACCGTAACATTATAATTGGTGGCGAAGTTTAAATTATTACTTAAAACCTTGGCGTCAAATTCAAATACCTGATCTGTAGCAGCATCAATAGAAAAATCACTTAATGAATTAACTAGCTGTAAACCAGTAGGATTTATAGTAAATTTTAATCTACCAGTCACTTTAGAGTAGCCTCTGTTCGAGCAATATAATTTAAAATGCGCCAGCCCGGTTACCGTATTTAAGTATACTATTGGATCGGGTAAACTTAAGATTAATTTATTTGCCTGATTCACTTTAATGGCAAATGAAGCGCTCGTTTTTTCACCATTTGAGAGGTTGGTGTAACTCACATTTATCTTGTCCGATCCACTTGCTAATAAGGCGGCCGATCCAAAATATTTTACAGGAAATGCGAGTACTTCGCCTGGCTTTACCACAACCGTATCAGGTAACTTTAATAAAACGTCTGCCGTAGTAGTCGACTGAACAAGGGTTATTGCCTGACTGGATCTGTTTTCGAACCTTAATTTATTTGAAAAAGTTTGTCCGTAATCAATCGCCAAAGTATCCGAAGTAAACGAACACGATACACCGGATGATTGGCTAAATGAGTAAGTGGGTAGCTCAATTAAAAGGAACAGGAAAACAAGAATTTTAAAACAGTTCAATGCAAATAATTTGGAGTTCAATCGCGGTACTTTTTACTTATTTATAAATCTCAACTCGGTTTAATTATTTCACTTATACGAAAATATAAATACAAATGTTTAACAAAATCTCTAATTAATTTTTATGAAAAAATTTCTAATGATCTCATTAACAATGAGTTTACTATGCATCGGTGTGGCTAAAGCCCAAGTAACCGGAACTACAAATGTTCACGTAAAATTGGTTGATGTATTGGCACTTTCGGTAAATAACTCCGACGTGAATATCAACTTTAATAACGCGGCTGATTACCAAAATGGAGTAAGCGTACCAATGGCTGGTCACCTTACGGTAACAAGTAATCAGCCATATACCTTAAATATTAAAGCAGCAGGAAACCTTGCTGGCACGGGGGCTAACACAGACGTACTTGATCCATCGATTTTAACTATTGCTTTACCTACAACGGGTAATAACACGGCACTGGGTGCAACACCTACAACAGTTGGAGGACTAGCCACAACCAATGCTGCTTTAATTACCAATGCATCGCCTGGTTTATTAAAACTGGTCGACGTAAATTATTCGGTGCCATCGTCTATATCTACCACAAGTGCTATTCTCGGTAAAAAGGCAGATACCTATACAACTACGGTAACGTATACTATTACACAGTAACAATACATCAAATGCAGACACAAAAAAAACATCAGTATAGGTTGATTATCAGTAAGTTTTGCTGGTGTTTTTTAATGCTCCTATTCACTATAGCTATGGGTCAGCGTACGCTGGCCCAGGCTATATCCATTAGCCCTTCACGTATGTTCTTTTCTGGCGATAAAGGTCAGGAACTGAGCCAACAGGTTACATTGAACAACACAGGCAAAGCCACATTGTCTTTCAAAGCCTCGTTGATGGACTGGAGCCGCGATAGTACGGGCGAAAAGCGCTACTATCCCGCAGGCACACAAGCTTCATCTAACGCAACTTGGGTTGAAGTAATGCCCAACGTTGTAGAACTTCCGCCGGGATCAAAACAACAAGTTACCGTAACCATGCACGTGCCTAAGGATGCACCCGCAGGGACAGTGACGCATTCGATGTTGTTTTTTACCCAGATAAATGAGCAGGCATCAAGTAAGGTAAATACTAACCATGCAAGCATAGGCGTAATTGTAAAACTGGAATTTGGTGTACACCTTTATTATACTTCACCCGGCTCGGTAAAAAAAGATCTGGACTACCTGGCATTTTATAACGATGGCAACAAAACCATTGGCAACGCGCAAGTGCACAGGATAGCTGTAAAAATTAAAAACACAGGTAATGTGGTAACAGACGGCTTTATCAGCCTCGAAGCCACCAATAAAACTACAGGCGACGAATTAAAGTTACCACCGCGGGCGATAAGCATGTTGCCTAATGACGAACAGGTCGTTTATCTCGATCTGCCATCAACATTAAAAGGACATTATTTACTGGTAGCACTATTAGATAGTGGAGAAGAAACAAACTTAAAAGTTGCAAAGAAAGAGCTGGACTTTACTGATTAACATTTGCCTTGTTATTACACTAACAGCAAATAACGCTCGTGGGCAGGTAAATTTTAGTATTACTTCGAGTAATATTACTCAAACCAGCCTTACGGTAGATAATCCTACGACTGTTTATACGGCACCTTTAGTAGCACTCGCCCCTACTATAACCTTAAAATCTACAACAGGTGGTACACTTACTAAAACAGGCGGCGGTACAGGTGTATCAGTTAGCCTATTCTCCGCGAAAATTATTGGTAGCGGTGGCAGTTTGCTTAACCTATTAGGTACTACTCCCACTATTACCCTATCCTCTACCCCTCAAAGTATTTACACCTCTGTTTTGACAGCCTTACCTTCGGGGGCTTTAAATTTTAGATATACGCTTTCAGGTGTTAACACTACAACGTGGCTGGCTGGCAGTTACACATCCGACTTAACCTTCGCCGCATCTGCTGTACTCACCAACCCCGGAACATTAAGCCCAACTGTAGGATCGTTAAACCTGAATGTGGCTGCTTTTATTACCGCAAGCGGTTTACCGGCAAGTATGAGCCTAACCGTAACTTCTCTGGATTTTTACCGAAGCAGTACGCTTTCTGGCACATATAGCATCGCCACTACCACCACTGTACCTTATGGTATCAGGTTAAAAAACAGCGCATCAACTTTTACTTATAGCAACGGTTATTCGGGAGCACCAAACCCAAACACCGCCACAACTTTAATGACCGGCCAAATGACTGCGCCAAGCACGGGCACGGCCATTACAGGTGGTAGCTCTTTTAATAACCTGGCAACCGGTCTTGCAGTTCCTACCAACAATGCCCAAACCAGCACGATAACGTTAAGCATTAAACCAGCCGACTTGAAAAGTGGCTTCACGCAGAAAGGTACCTATACTACAAATGTAAATTACGAGGTATTCGATAGCCAAACCACTCCACTTGCTACAACCCAGGCATTCTCTTGCCCACTTACCATAACCGTTAATGACCTGTCAGAACTAAAGGTTAATCAAACAGATATCAACCTCAACTACAATACCTCCAGCGATTATACTAACGGTGTGTTTGCCGATGCTAATGGCCATATAACGCTAAGTAACACCAATCCTTACGATGTTTATGTAAAGGCGAGTAGTACCACGCTGACCAATGGGGCTAACACATTACCCGTCGGTGTTATAACTATTTCACCCACACCTGCATCGGCTGGCAGCTTTTCTACGGTAAGTTTATCAGCCACTGCTCAAAAAATAATATCAGCATCATCGCCGATTATAGACAGAACGCTAAATGTGCGCTATGCCATTCCTGCTGCCAACTCTGCTCAATTACTAGGGAAACCTGCAGGCACCTACAATACCACAGTTACCTACAGCTTAATAGCACCCTAACTATAAACCATGTGATATAAAAAACGCCCCGTTTTAAGCGGAGCGTTTGGTGTTTTTATGCTTTTAATTCCAAATGTAAGTAGCCACCGAGCCGGGCTTTAAGGCCTCAGTCACTCGCTGATCTTTATATTTTATGTCGAAGTTTTTGGCTTCGGAACCGTTGTTGATCACAATCAATACTTTTTTCCCTTCAGGGGTTTTAAAGGCAACATTAGGCAGATCATCAATTAAATTAGAGCCAATGCGTACCGAGCCTGGCCGTACGAATTTAGCTGCGTGCGCCACCACATAATAGGCGGGATTACGCGTGAAACTGTCTTTATTGATAGTAATACCACCCATGCATATATCGCAACCGCCCCTGTCGGTATGCGGACCATATTGCTGGTCGGTGGCCAAATTCCACTCAATAACAGTTCGGCTCCAGTTGCGGGTTGCGCCAATAGTAAGTTTGGTGATATGGTCGGTTACATCTCTTTTAAAATCCCCAGGCGCGCCCATCCATTGCTCTGTGAAATACAAGTTACGATCAGGGTGTGCATTATGAACCTCCGATAAAGCCTCTATTTTACCACCATACAAATGAAACGCCGAACCATCTACATATTTCTTTGCATCCGGATCATTCAATATTGAGATTGGGTATTCCGGCTTATCGCAATTGTGGTCGTAAATAATGATCTTGGTTTTTATATCCTCAGCTTTAAACATTGGCCCCAGATTGGTTTTGATGAAATTAGCTTCATCAAGAGCCGGCATTACCATACTTGGATTATTTCCGCCATGTAAGGGCTCATTCTGCACGGTCATAGCGTCAATGGTAATACCATTCTGTTTCATGGCTTTCACATATTTAACAAGGTATTTAGCATACGCATCAAAATATTCGGGTTTCAGACTTCCGCCTTTGGTATCGCCCGTTGTTTTCATCCATACCGGTGGCGACCATGAGGAACCTAAAATCTTAATTTTCGGATTAATGGTTAGTATTTCTTTCAATACCGGAATAACATCCTTCTCATCAGGGCCTAAATCAAATTTGGTCATGTTAACGTCCGTTTCTCCTTTAGGCAGGTCATCGTAAGAGAAAACATATTCGTTTAGGTCAGATGCGCCAATAGTTACACGCAGGTAACTGATGCCGATATTAGTGCCATCTGTAGCGAACAAATCCTTTAACAATTCAGCACGCTTTGCAGCATCCATCTTCATTATTAATTGTGCACTACCGCCTGTTAAACAAAAGCCAAAACCATCTATAGATTGGTAGCTTTCTTTTTCGTTGATCTCGATAACAGGGTTCGAATTAGTGTTTTTGCTAAAAGGGGTTTCCTGATTTTGACGTTGAAACAAAGCCGACTGATCGGCATTAGTTAACCACGTTTGTACGGATCCTTTTTGCTGGGCCGACGCTGCTGCAACAGAAGCGGCCATAACTGCTGTAAAAGCCAGTTGTTTGATGTTTACCATGTATAGTTTATTGATATATTATTCTTCATTGGCTTAATAATTTCTTACACGTTTTCGGATAGATGCCCTTTGATAAAAGACAAGACAGTAACGGGCAAGAACTTTTTTCGATAACTAATTAATTTAGAGGCTATGCCGAAATGTAGCGACAACCCGATTTGTCAGGAATGTCTTTGCCATATTTCGGCGCTAAAGTAGAAAAGTTATAGATGAACTTAAAAGAGAAAAAAGAAATAGTATATTAGGCTGAGGTAACTAATTGTTGTAGAAATTAATTAGCAATCCGTTTCAAGAAACATTCAACCTGTGTATTACAATTCGAGAAGAGATTTTATTAAAACTGCCGCTATTGGTGGTTTAAGTTTAAGTAACATTGGTAGTCTTGCCAAAGGTTTCTTATCAAGTACTCCAACCCCAACAAAAGATCTGTACCTATTAGCGCAAACGCTTATGCAACAATGGGCCGATGGCCTATTAGCTTTACAGGTAAAAGATAAAACGAGTACAGATTACGGCGGCATTTACTGCCCTGCAGATAAGGCAGTGCATGGCCGTGTTGGAGATACTATTTTTCCCTTTTTCTACCTTGCCAATAAAACCGGCGACAGTAAATTTACTGATGCAGCGTACCTGTTATATGATTGGATTGAACGACGAGTAAGTCGTCCGGATGGTTCTTGGCTCAATGAAACATACGAAAAATCGTGGAAAGGCACCACCGTTTTCGCTGCTATTGCATTGGCCGAGACTCTGAAAAATTATAGCGATCTGGCTAACAATACGTTTAAAACTGCCGTGTCCGAGCGTCTGATCAAGGCTGGCAACTATGTTTACGATAATTTTAACATGCAATATGGTAACATCAACTACCCTGTAACTGCAGGTTATGGGTTATCATTATTAGGCACGATACTCGATGTGCCAAAATTTAAACAACGCGGTAAAGAGCTTGCCTATGATTCATTGAAATACTACACCCCTAAAAATAAGTTTTTATATGGTGAAGGCCGTTTAACGGCCAGTCCCAAGGGGTGTTATGCGGTGGATCTCGGTTACAATGTAGAGGAATCTTTGCCATCATTGGTAATGTATGGCTTGTTGAACAATGATAACGAGATACTGGATACAGTTACTGAAACTATGAAAGCCCATTTAGAATTTATGTTGCCGGATGGAGGCTGGGATAACAGCTGGGGAACAAGAAATTACAAGTGGACTTACTGGGGCAGCCGAACGTCCGACGGTTGCCAAAGTGCATATGCATTAATGGCTCACCGCGATCCGCGTTTTTACAAAGCTGCCCTGCTTAACACGCAATTAATGCATCAATGTACCGTAAATGGTTTATTACAAGGTGGTCCACATTATGCCAGTCATGGTATAACCCCTTGCGTGCATCATACGTTTTCGCATATTAAAGCGCTTACAACAATGTTACAGTACAGCAAAATTCATGAACCTATTAGTACAGCTAATGTGATTTTGCCTAAAGAAGAAAATTATGGCAGCCGTTTTGTCGAAGACTTGCAGATCTATCTGATATCAAAAGGTGGATTTAAAGCCACTATTACGGCCTACGACACAGAGTACAAGGATTTCAAAAATGGGCACCCAACAGGCGGTGCTCTGAGTATGCTGTGGCATGCTAAAACCGGCCCGCTGCTTTCGGGCAGCATGAATGAATATCAGATCTATGAATTTGGTAATCAGCAACAGGATACAGATCCCTATTCGATGGCCTTAACGCCTCGCATCGAGTTGAAAAAAGATGATAAACTGTACATGAATATCAGCGATTTGACGGCACGTATGGAAATTAAACAGGATGCAGATCAGTTAACTGTGAACACTTTTTCCAAACTGGTAGATAAAAATCAGACTGGCCCGTCAACGGTTATCAATTGCGAGGTATCGTATACTTTTGCCAATGATAAAACTACGATAAGGTTTAAGCACGATAAAACTGAATTTGACGGCGACGTAAAGATTATCGTACCTGTGATATCTAAATCGACAGAAAAAACAAAGATGCTTAACGATAGAACGATGATGATAAAAAAGAATGCGGCAAAAATAAAAGTTACCACAGATCAGCCGATGGTTACTTTGCCCACCTGCGGTTGCCGCATATTTAATTACGTACCTGGGCTTGAAGCCGTTCCTTTACACATCAGCGGAAACGAATGCACCGTACAACTGGAGATTATGAATGCCTGATTATTGAATCGTGTTAATTAACTTTAAATCAACAAACAAAGCCTATCTAATTAATGTTCTGTTGTTAATTTTGATTATTTAATCATTCAACATCATGACCACATTTATCTCAACTAAATTTCTTGGTGTATTAGATTACATCACCAGTATCGTAATTGCAGCTTCACCCTGGTTATTTCATTACGATCTGTCACTTAGCGCAGCAATATTGTTTATTCCGGTGTTTTTGGGCTGCATGCAGTTACTGATGACTATTTTCAGCAATTATGAGTTCGGCATGATCAAAGTATTCCCGATGCCGGCTCACTTATTTCTGGATGGGTTTGTTGGTTTCATGTTACTGATATCGCCGTTTTTGTACGGTTTTGCACATGCTGTATTTTTACCACAAGTAATTTTAGGGCTAATATTGTTATCGATGTCAATCTTCACTAAAGATTCGGTGTTAGAGGAAGATTAATGCCCCTTCCTTATACTTTATTGAAATAACGAGTACTGTATAGGTTCATACTCATAATGTGGCTTCACCGTATTAGAAACAGCTTCTCCGATTTGGAAAACGGCTGATTCCTGATAACGTGAGGCCACAATAATTTCAGTGCCATCAGCGTGCTCTTCAAACAAAGCTTTTACCAATTGCGGATCGTTATTGTCTTTAGATAGGTGCGACAATAACAGGTGGCTCATAAACGACGGCCTGTGTTTAATAAACAGCTCCAAAGCTTGTGTATTGGAAAGGTGCCCATGGCCGCTGCTGATGCGGCGCTTTAAATGATAGGGATAACGACCGCTGGCCAGCATATGCTCATCGTAGTTGGCTTCTAAAAAAGCAGCGTGGCATTGCGAAAAATTACGGATTACATGTTCGCAAGCTGAGCCAATATCTGTAATTACCCCAATATTGATATCGTTACAACTTACTACAAAACTATGCGGTTCTGCAGCGTCATGAAATTTAGGAAAAGCTGTTACAGTAATGTCGCCAACCCGGATTGGTTGATAGGCTACAAATGGATAAACCATTTGTGGGTTTAAAAACTGCCTGCCGGTAAAGTTAGTACGTGGTGTAATGTAAACCGGCAACTGATATTTTTTGGCCAACACCGGGATGCCCGAAATATGATCCGAATGTTCATGAGATACAAAAATAGCCTTTATATTGCTCATTGGCAGACCTATACGCTCCATTCGCTTTTCTGTTTCGCGACAAGAGATACCGGCATCAATCAGCACCGCTTCCTGATGGTTACCTACATAATAGCAGTTGCCATTACTTCCCGAATTTAGTGAGGCTATGAACACAGACATATCTACTACAAAGTAACCGGTTTTTGCTAAATTTTATAGCAGTAATTAAAAATTTTATTTCTGTTTATTCGATACGATCAACACACTCCTCGTGTTAATTTGTATATAGATTATGGTCAAACATCTTTTTGATACAGAGTTTAATCTTCAGGATGGAACGTTGATTTCAGGCCCTATCACAACTGAGGACGACTCCAACTTTCTGTTTCATAACACCCACAGTTCAGTCGATTTTCACTTTCGAATTAGGTTGCATAATGAAAGGTGGCAATTTGTTGATGGATCAGATGGTTTGAGCCTTTTAGATGATATTATTGAGACCGTCGGCAAACAAATTGAAGATCACTACCTGGGAAATCCTTCAGAGCTGGATTAAGCGCCCTCAAATAACACCGGGATCAACTGTATGTCAGCTCAAAAACCTATTATTAAAGTATCTCATTTTTTACTTGCATAAGTAAAAATTAATGCAATAATTTGCACAAAATTACAAAACAGTAATACGCACATTAAAATGAACGTTCAAAACTTAAATAAACCGGTAAACAGAGCATACTTTGCTCCTGTTACTGCTGTTTTGAGTTTAACTGATTTTGTTGTCACACCGTCACGACGACGGATCTTTATTCCCCGGGTTTGAATGTAGCCTAAGATGCTACATTCATCTTATCAAAAAGTGTAAAACACTTTTCTCCTTAAACAATTAATTACTTACGGTACAGCGCCATCGTTTAAAGGGTTTATTCAATGACCATACAAGATTTTGATATTATAGTTGCTTCAGATAAGCACGTTGATTTTGCAGAACAGATTACCATTGAAATGGCAGAGTCGGCAAAAGCACGTGGTACCGGTATAGCACAACGTTCGCCAGAATATGTAGCCAATAAAATGCTTGAGGGTAAAGCGGTAATTGCTTTCCATAAAGACGGCCGCTGGGCTGGCTTCTGCTATATAGAAACCTGGAGCCACGGCGACTTCGTGGCCAATTCGGGTCTTATTGTAAATCCAGAGTTTAGAAAAGCAGGACTGGCTAAAGCTATCAAACATAAAATTTTCGAGCTTTCTCGTCAAAAATACCCCAATTCCAAAATATTTGGTTTAACAACTGGCTTGGCTGTAATGAAGATCAACTCTGATCTTGGATACGAGCCTGTTACCTATTCTGAACTTACCCAGGATGAGGATTTTTGGAAAGGCTGCCGCAGTTGCGTAAACTACGACATTCTGATGAGCAAAGACCGTAAAAACTGTATGTGCACAGCAATGCTTTACGATCCTGCCGAGAAGCAGAAGGACGAAGAAGAGAAATTTAAAAAGATTGCGCACAAGGCGACATTGCTTGAGCGTATTGAGAATGCATTAAAACTGCGCTCAACTAAAATATTAACCATCATAGGAGCATCGGCTCTTATCCACAAACTTTTTGACTAATACAACCATGAAGAAAAAAGTAGTACTTGCATATAGCGGCGGCTTGGATACATCCTTTTGCTGCATCTATTTAACGCAGGATCTGGGCCTTGAGGTCCACTCGGTAATTGTAAACACCGGCGGTTTTAGCGACGAAGAATTAAAGAGTGTTGAAGAACGCGCTTTTAAGATGGGCGTTACCTCGCACCATGTTGTTGACGAAACCGAAAACTTCTACAATACCTGTGTTCGCTTTTTAACTTATGGTAACGTATTAAAAAACAATACTTATCCATTATCGGTGAGTGCAGAACGCGTTAGCCAGGCTACCGCAATTGCCAACTACGCTAAAGAAATTGGTGCCGAATACGTGGCTCACGGTAGTACTGGCGCTGGTAACGACCAGGTTAGGTTTGATATGATCTTTAACATCCTGATTCCGGGCGTGCAGATCCTTACCCCTATCCGCGACCTGAAATTAAGCCGCGAAGAAGAGATCACTTACCTGAAAGAGCATGGTGTTGAAATGAACTTCGAGAAGGCCAAGTACTCTATCAATAAAGGCATATGGGGTACGTCGGTTGGTGGTAAAGAAACCCTGACCTCTAATTTAGGTTTACCTGAAGACGCATGGCCTACCCAAGTTACTGCAACCGAGCCTAAAAATATTGAGTTAACTTTTGAGAAAGGCGAACTGGTAGGTATTGATAACGAAACTTACAGCCATCCTACCAAAGCAATTCAAGCGCTACAAGCTATTGCGCAACCTTATGGTATTGGCCGCGATATTCACGTTGGTGATACCATTATTGGTATTAAAGGTCGCGTAGGTTTCGAAGCTGCTGCGCCAATAGTTATCATCAAAGCCCATCATACTTTAGAGAAACATGTGTTAACCAAATGGCAATTATCATGGAAAGACCAGTTATCTTCTTTCTATGGCAACTGGTTGCACGAAGGTCAGTTCCACGATCCGATTATGCGCGATATTGAAGCATTCCTGACCAGCACCCAGGATAAAGTGAGCGGTAAAGTTTTTGTTGAACTATATCCATACCGTTTCCAGGTTACAGGTATCGAATCTTCACATGATTTGATGTCGAACAAATTTGGTAGCTATGGCGAAATGAACAATGCCTGGACCGGCGAAGACGTTAAAGGATTCTCTAAAATCTTCGGTAACCAGGTAATGATTTACCATAAAGTAAACAGTCAAGACTAAGACCCCAGCCCCCTGAAAGGGGAGCAAAGTAAGTTACTTATTCTATGAACACTATAAACCCCAAACAAGAAGATATTCTTCCTCGCCCTTTAGGGGGACGGGGGGCTCCATATGCTTGGGGTGATAATTGTTTGGCATGGAATCTTATAGATAGAGATGATCTTTCTATAAAACAAGAATTAATGCCTGCCGGAACTGCAGAACAATTGCATTACCACAACAAGGCAAACCAGTTCTTTTTTATACTGAAGGGCGCCGCTACTTTTGAAATTGACACCGTGCAAACGGTGATAACAGAACATCAGGGTATCGAAATAAAAGCAGGTCAACAGCATCGGATCATGAATCTTGGCACTGGAGATCTGGAATTTATTCTTTACTCGCAACCATCTACAAAAAATGACAGGATCAACTGCTAATACAGGCGTACCAACCGTAATGGTTCCATTATCGGGAGGCAACAAAGTAAAAGCCGGAATTATAGGCGGAGCAGGTTATACCGGCGGCGAATTGCTGCGGATATTGGTTAACCACCCATCGGTAGAAATAGCTTTTATACATAGTAACAGCAATGCCGGTAACTATATTTACGAAGTACATACCGATCTTTTTGGCGATACCGACCTGAAGTTTACGGGTGAGTATAACTTTAATATTGACGTACTATTTCTTTGCGTAGGCCATGGCGACGCTCGTAAGTTTTTAGCGGCTAATCCATTCCCGGCAAGTGTAAAGGTTATCGACCTGAGCCAGGATTTTCGCCATTCTGAAAAGGCTTCTATCTCTTACGATACAACTCAAAACTCGCAACCCACAACTCGCAACTTCATTTATGGCTTACCAGAGTTAAATCGCGAAGCAATTAAAACTGCTGATAACATTGCTAACCCCGGCTGTTTTGCAACTTGTCTGCAACTTGGGCTGTTACCCTTGGCCGCTAATAATACCTTAAATAGCGAAGTACATATTACGGCTACCACGGGCTCAACCGGTGCAGGGCAAAGCCTTGCGGCTACCTCGCATTTTACCTGGCGAAATGATAACCTGTCAGTTTATAAAGTATTTGATCACCAGCATTTAACGGAAATCAGGCAGTCGCTTACGCAATTGCAACACAACTTTGATCAGGAAGTTAACTTTATCCCCTATCGGGGCGACTTCACCCGTGGTATAATCGCATCGATGTATTTGAACAGCGACCTATCTGCCGAAGAAGCGGTTAAACTTTATACAGATTATTACGCTGGGCATCCGTTTACGCACGTAACCACCCGCAATATTGATCTGAAACAGATAGTGAATACCAATAAGTGCTTTATACAGGTGCAAAAGAAAGGCAATAAACTTTTCATTATCAGCATTATGGACAATCTGCTTAAAGGGGCATCCGGTCAGGCAGTGCAAAACATGAATTTGCTTTTTGGCTTAGAGGAGACCGCTGGTCTTAAACTCAAAGCCGTAGCTTTTTAATATATTTTTAAACCATTAACCTCAACTTAGTAAATGAATCTATTTGATGTTTATCCTATCAACCCAATTGAAATTACAAAAGGACTGGGTAGTTTAGTTTATGATGCTCAAGGTACCGAGTATCTTGATTTATATGGCGGTCATGCCGTTATATCTATAGGCCATACTAACCCCCGATATGTAAAACGATTGGAGGATCAGTTACATCAAATCGGCTTTTACTCTAACTCAGTTGAAATCCCTTTGCAAAAGCAATTAGCTGAAAAACTGGGTGAAGTTTCGGGCAAAACAGATTATCAATTGTTTCTGTGCAACTCTGGTGCTGAGGCAAACGAGAACGCTTTGAAATTGGCTTCTTTTTACAATGGTAAAAAGAAAGTGATTGCGTTTACAGGCTCATTTCATGGCCGTACATCTTTAGCTGTTGCTGTAACAGATAACCCGAAAATTGTAGCCCCGGTTAACGAGACCCCTAACGTGATCTTTTTGCCATGGTGTGATGAGGCCGCTTTAGAGCAAGCTTTTGTTGATCATAAGGACGAGATTTCATCGGTAATTATAGAAGGCATTCAAGGTGTTGGTGGCATCCAGGTGGCTACGGAAAGTTTCCTGCAAAAGATCCGCACACTTTGCGACGAACATAATGCAGTATTTATTGCCGATAGCGTACAGTGCGGTTACGGCCGTACAGGTAAATTCTACTCGCACGATTTTTCAGGTGTTAATGCCGACATTTATAGCATGGCTAAAGGTATGGGCAACGGTTTCCCAATCGGCGCTATTAGCATTGCACCTAAAATTAAACCTGCTTACGGTATGTTGGGCACAACCTTTGGCGGTAACCATTTGGCTTGCGCCGCTGGTTTAGCAGTGTTGGAAGAAATGGCCGAAAATAAACTGATGCAAAACGCAGCCGAAATTGGCGGTTATTTGATTGAAGAACTTAAAAAGTTCAGCGAAGTTAAAGAAGTACGCGGTCGTGGTTTAATGATCGGTATTGATCTGCCAACCGAGTTGAGCAACGTAAAGAAAGACCTGTTGTTTAAACACCACATCTTTACCGGCGAAGCTAAACCAAACGTAATCCGTTTGCTGCCTGCACTTAATTTAACCAAAGCTTATGCCGATAGATTTTTAGAGGCATTTTCTACTTTAGTAAAATAATTGAAATTTAAATCACCTCCCCTTTGGGGAGGCCGGGAGGGGTAATGAAACTTTTTTCTTCTGTACACGACGTTACTAACATCGGCGAGCTTGTAGCCGAAGGGCTTCAGCTTAAACAAAGTCCGTATGCATTTCAGGATCTGGGCAAAAACAAAACCATAGGTTTGGTTTTTCTTAACCCAAGCTTACGCACCCGACTCAGCACACAAAAAGCTGCCTTAAACTTAGGCATGAATGTAATTGTACTGAATATGGATAAAGAAGGCTGGGCTTTAGAATTGCAAGATGGCGCCATTATGAATGGCAGCACTGTAGAGCATATTAAAGAAGCTGCTGCTGTCATGGGGCAATATGCCGATATCATTGGTATCCGCTCGTTCCCCGGGTTAAAAGATCGCGACGAAGATTATAGTGAGTCTATCTTCAATAAGTTTGTTAAATATTGTGGTGTGCCCGTGGTTAGTTTAGAATCCGCTACCCGCCACCCGCTGCAAAGTTTAGCCGACTTAATTACCATTGAAGAGCTAAAAACTAAACCGCGCCCTAAAGTAGTGTTAACCTGGGCTCCTCACGTTAAGCCGCTGCCGCAGGCTGTACCAAACTCGTTCGCAGAGTGGATGTGTAAGGCTGATGTTGACTTTGTAATTGCACACCCGAAAGGTTATGAGTTGAATGCCGACTTTACAGAAGGTGCAACCATAACAAATAACCAGGATGAAGCGCTGAAAGATGCCGATTTTATCTATGTGAAAAATTGGTCGGCTTATGAACCTTATGGTAAAGTGTTACCGGGTAATGAAGACTGGATGCTGACATTAGATAAACTACAACCAACTAACCATGCTAAAGTAATGCATTGCCTGCCTGTTAGGCGCAATGTAGAACTAAGCGACGAGATTTTGGATAGTGATAGCTCTGTTGTGATCCATGAAGCGGGTAACCGTGTTTGGGCCGCACAAGCTGTGCTAAAACAAATGCTGCAAACTTTGTAAGCAATGTACATCCCCAAACATTTTCAGATAAGCGATGAGCAGGAAGCGGTTGAGTTTATCAAACGCTATAGCTTTGGTACGCTGGTTACTACCGAAAATGATTTGCCCATTGCTACCCATATCCCATTTACGGTTAGTCAGCGCGATGAACAGATGATCCTTACATCGCACATTGCGCTGGCTAATCCACAATCTAAAACCCTGTTACAAAACAGGGTTCTTTGTATTTTTACAGAACCACACGCTTATATCTCTCCAATTCATTATGAAAAGGAACTAAGCGTACCCACCTGGAACTATTTAGCCGTTCATGCTTATGGAAAGGTGGAATTGATAGAGGATGAAAATGCCAAACTAGTTATGCTGGAGGATATGATTCGTTTCTACAACGATACCGCCTACCTAGACCAATGGACTCGCCTACCGCTCGATTTCAAAACCAGGATGGCTAAAGGCATTACCGCCTTCAACATTATCGTAGATGATCTTCAAGGCAAAAAGAAATTGAGCCAAAACAGAACGACAATAGAAAAGGACAATATTATTAAAGCGTTTGAAACCAGTGCAGATGCTAACGAAAAAGAAATTGGCCGTTATATGAGCAAGGAGCAATCAGCTGATTAATTCTTCTTCCTGAGGCTCATAACTTCTTCTGATTAGTCTGTTTAAAGACAATCCCTGTACAATCACCGAAAATATTACGATAAAATAACTCCCCGCCAGAATAATGTAGCGGTACTTATTGTGCGGTAGCGATAATGCCAGCGCTATAGATATACCACCACGCAGCCCTGCCCAGGTAAGTATATTAACATCTTTGTATTTAAGGCTTAGCGATCGGCGCAAGAATGTGAGCGGTATAGAAATACTAACCCAACGGGCCACAAGTATTAGAACTATCGACACAGAGCCCGTTATCCAGTAATTGTTTAAAAAAGGCAACTCCACAATCTGCAATCCTATCATTACAAATAATATGGTATTTAATATCTCATCTATGAGCTTCCAGAACCGCTCGAGCGATTGATGTGAGGTTTCCTTATTGCTAATATTGATAGAGCGAATGCCTGATACAATCCCCGCCGAAACTACCGCTAGCGGAACTGATAAATGCCAATAGGTTGCCAACACAGAAAGGCCCATGACCAAAGCAAGCGACAATAAAACTATGGTTTGAAAATCGGTAATAGATTTCATTAATCGGTATACAAAATAACCGCAAACCATACCCAGAGCTATGCCTCCGAACACCTCTCGGCAAAATAGCACAGCGGTTTGGGTTATATCAATTTTATCTGTGTTAGAATGTATAAACTCCAGTATGGTAATAAATAGCACGACGCCTATCCCATCATTAAAAAGCGATTCGCCGGTTATAATGGTTTCTAGATGATTGGGGAGCTTTGAATTTTTAATTATGGCAGAAACTGCCACGGGATCAGTCGGTGAAACTACAGCGCCAAACAGAAAACAGTACATTAACGGCACCTTAATGTCGAACAGACGCATGCCATAATAGAATAATATCCCAAACGCTGCCGTAGATAGTATTACGCCGATGGTGCTCAACAACAGCACTGGTCGCATTTCGCGTTTTAGTTTATTGGTATCGAGGTTGAAAGAACCCGCAAATAGCAGGAAACCCAACATAATATTGAGCACCGCTTCAGAAAAATCTATGTTTTTGGCGAGTGCCGTAAGATATTTCTGAAATGCCGGGTTTACATTATCCAGCACAATAATGCCGATAGAAACCACAGTCGCAATGGTCATAATACCAATAGTTACCGGTAGTTTAATAAAGCGAGCGTTAATGTATGAGTAAAACGCACTTACAATTACCAGCAGGGCTATGATCACAAATAAATTCATTCTTTAAGCTTCGGACGTTAATTTACCCTTAACACATAAAACAGAATTTAGTTATTTCGAAACCGGATCTACCATCATCGTTTTATTATCAAAGTAGCGTACAATCAACCTGTTATCACTGTTTTTAGTGAAATAATTAATAGCCCAACTAAAAAACACGATGAGCTTATTGCTAAAACCTGCCAATGAAATGATGTGCACTATCACCCACAATACCCAGGCAACAAAACCCTGAAACTTAACCTTACCCAAATCTGCCACCGCTTGATTACGACCTACCGTAGCCAGTGTGCCACGATCAACATATTCAAATGGTTTGGTAGGTTTATTATTAATTATAGCTACTAGGTTTTTTGCTAATTGCTTGCCCTGTTGAATAGCTACCTGTGCAACCCCAGCATGGCCGTTAGGCGATTTTGGTGTTACCACAAGCGAAACATCGCCAATGGCAAATACGTTTGTAAATCCCACAACCCTGTTTATTTCGTCGGTTTGGATACGCGTACCCTTGGTAATTACCTCAGCGGGGATCCCCTCCGGAACCTCTCCCCTTACGCCCGCCGCCCAAAAAACATTCTCGGTTCTAATTTTAACACCGTTATCAATCACCACGCAATCACCGTCGTAGCTTTGCACATGCACATCGTTATAAATAATTACACCTTTTTCAGTGAGGTATTTTTTGGCTTTTGCAGATGCCTCGGCCGACATGGCGCCCAACAGTTCAGACTTGCCCTCGGCCACATAAACTTTCATAGTCTCGGGCGTAAGTTGAGGGTAATCTAGCTCCAGCATGTGCAGACGCATTTCAGCCAACGCTCCAGCTAGCTCGACACCTGTAGCACCACCGCCTACAACTACAAAAGTCAGCAAGGCATCCTTCTCAACAGGATCTTGTGTTACCAGCGCCTTCTCCAGGTTCTGCAATATTAAACTACGAATGTTCAGAGCCTCGGGAATATTCTTCATCGGCATGCTGAAATGTTCTATCTGCTTATTGCCAAAAAAGTTGGTATTAGCTCCCGTCGCCAACACTAAATAATCATATTTAACCTCGCCGATATTGGCAGTAACCGTATTACTTTCGGCATTAACACGCTGTACCTCGGCCAAATGGAAAGTAAAGTTCTTTTGGTGATGGAACATCCGTCTAATAGGGAAACCGATAGAGTCACCATCAATGGCCCCCATGGCAACCTGGTAAAGCAAGGGCTGAAATGTATGATAGTTATGCTTATCCAGCATTATAATTTCTACCGGTTTGCCGGCTAATCTTTTAGCAACCTGAATACCGCCAAACCCGCCGCCAACAATTACAATTCGGGGTAGCCCGGGTGTGGTTTGTGATAAATCCATATATAATTTTATACCAATATTTAAATGTCAAACAACACACTTCTAACCCCCGCCACAAACTTATGTTTGATAAAAGCCAATTTTATAAAAATGATTATGCATAATTAGTATTTTAGTCGCGATTAAAAAGTATATAAGAAACATTTACTTATTACTGACAGGCTTGGGATAGACGAAAGCGAAAGGTGTTTTGCCTGTTATCAATTTTATTTGGGTTAAATAATGACTACAAAACATACAGATACTGTCGGGAAGGGCTCACTTCATGTCATCAAAATTGGTGGCAACGTTATAGATAATTCTGAAAATTTACATCACTTTCTAAAGGATTTTACTGCTTTAGAAGGCCATAAGATCCTGGTACATGGTGGTGGTAAAGTAGCCACTCAGTTGGCTGATACATTGGGTATTGAATCAAAATTGGTTGATGGTCGAAGAATTACTGATATCGAAACTTTACGTGTGGTGACGATGGTTTATGGCGGATTGATCAACAAAAACATTGTAGCACAATTGCAGCGTTTTGGCACCAATGCCATCGGTTTAACTGGTGCCGATGGTAACTTTATTCGCGCGGTAAAACGCCCGGTAAAAACGATAGATTACGGCTACGTTGGCGACATTAAAAACGATTCCGTTGACGCAGCAGCAATTAGCCGTTTAATGGAAGCAGGCTTTACGCCGGTATTTTGTGCCCTTACTCACGATGGAGATGGCCAAATGCTGAATACTAATGCCGATACCATTGCTTCCGCCCTTGCGGTCGCTTTGGCTAAACAATACGAAACCACGCTGATTTACTGTTTCGAGAAAAAAGGTGTATTGCAGGATATTAACGACGAGGATTCACTGATCAGAGACATTGATCCGGTACGTTACGAAGAATTGAAGAAGCAGCAGATCATTCACAGTGGTATGCTACCCAAGTTGGATAATGCTTTTACAGCAATATCTTGCGGCGTAAAGGCTGTAATTATTGGCAAGGCTGATGAATTAGGTACCTTGCAAAAGAATGAACCATTTGGTACCCGTTTAAGCAAATAACATGGACACAAAACATATAACCGTTTTAGGCAGCGGTAACATAGGCCTTTCGCTGGCTAAGGGATTGGTTAAAGCCAATATCTTCCAGCCTGCAAATATCACGTTGACGCGCCGTAATGCTGCTGCGTTGCAGCCTTATGCTGATTTAGGTTACCAAACTACCGCTAACAACGCAGAAGCCGTTGCCAAGGCTGATATTGTGGTGCTTGCAGTATTGCCACAGCAACTGAACAAACTGTTAGACGAAATTAAACCGGCCCTAAACCCGGCTAAACATTTGCTGATCTCCGTAATATCGGGTGTAAGCTGTCAGGATATTTGCAATCATTTAGACTTTGATATCGAAGTGGTGCGCGCTATGCCAAACACTGCGATAGCCATCGGTCAATCTATGACTTGTTTGGCTACAAGCAATGCATCAGCAGAGAACCTAGCGTTGGTTAAATCGATGTTTGATACCGTTGGCGTTAGCATTCAAATCAACGAAGAATTGATGACTTCTGCCACAGCGTTGTGCGCTTGTGGTATTGCATTCTTTCTGCGATCTATCCGCGCGGCATCGCAAGGCGGTACGGAGATTGGCTTCCACGCGCACGACGCGCTTAAAATGGCAGCACAAACCGCAAAGGGCGCGGCAGACTTGTTACTTCAATTAGCCTCACACCCGGAACAGGAAATTGATAAGGTTACATCGCCTAAGGGTTGTACCATTGCAGGTTTGAACGAAATGGAGCACAACGGCTTCAGTTCTGCTATGATAAAGGGTATTAAAATGTCGGCTGATAAGGCTGGCGTATTGTATAAGAACGATTAAAAGGTTGTTTGTTGTGAGTTGTCTGTTGTCAGTAAGCCTCGCAGCAGACAACAACAACTAATCAGAAAACTGACAACCGACAACTGAAAACTAAGTAATGTTAACTGTAGAAAAAATTGGGGGCACGTCTATGACTGCCCTGCAAGATGTGATCGAGAATCTCATCCTTTTTAACCGTAAAGACGAGCAATTGTACAACCGCATATTTGTGGTTTCGGCATTCTCGGGAGTTACTAACCTTTTACTGGAGGATAAGAAGACGGGTAAGCCGGGTGTTTACCATAAGCTGGCTAACTTTCAAAACTACCATCAGCCACTCAAAACGCTGGTAACACGCTTAAAAGAGATTAACAAAAGCTATGCTGGTATTGGCCTTAACGTAGCTGTTGCCGATCAGTATATAGAACAACATATTAAAAAGGCTGAAGGCTATCTGGATAACCTTTCTAATATCCTGGCTTCGGGATATGTAAATAAAGAAGGCATCTTATTGGCAGCGCGTGAAATCCTAGCCTCTATCGGCGAAAGCCACTCTGCTTATAATTTCACCAATATTCTGCAAAATAAAGGTATTAACGCCACATTGGTTGATCTGAGCGGTTTCGACGATCACAGGTCTTATACCATAGATCAGCGTATCAGAAAAGAATTGAAAGATATCGATTTCTCGAAAACCATTTGTATCGTAACCGGCTATGCCAAAGGTACAGAAGGTATCATGCGCGAGTTTGACCGTGGCTACTCAGAGGTTACCTTCAGCAAAATAGCGGTAGCAGTTAAACCACAGGAAGCGATCATTCACAAAGAATATCACTTATGTACAGCCGATCCGGTTTTGGTGGGTGTAGATAACTGCCAGCCTATCGGTTTCACTAACTATGATGTGGCTGATCAATTGGCAGACGTGGGCATGGAAGCCATTCACCCTAAAGCGTCAAAACCTTTAGAGATTAATGGAATAAACCTCCGCATTAAGAACACTTTCGAACCCGAACACCCGGGCACGCTAATCACCCAGGATTACATTTGTCCACACAAACGTGTTGAAGTAATTACCGGCACCAAAAAGGTAACCATGATTGATATCTACGACCCGCTTATGGTTGGCAACGTGGGTTCGGATTTGCAGATTATGCAATTGTTTTACAAGCATAGCGTAAGCTATAGCTTTAAGGCAACCAGTGCTAACAGTATTTCTATTGTGATTTGGGAGAAAGATTTCAGCAAAAAACTGATCCAGGAACTGGAAGACGAGTTTGAGAAAGTAACTGTTGAACACCAGGCCATGGTTTGTCTTATTGGCTCTAATATGGACCAGCCGGGCTTATTAGCCAAGGCTGCAGCGGCGTTAGCGGATGCCGGCATCAATATTAAAAGCTGCGGCTTTGCATTGCGCAAGGTAAACATCCAGTTTTTAGTCGCCCGCGAAGATTTCGATAAGTCTATCCTGGCACTTAATAGCGCGATGGCCTAACGGAGTTACAAGTGGAAAGTTTAAAGTAGAAAGTACTTAAGCTGAAAGCAACTTTTGACTTTGCACTCTAAACTTTCCACTTTAAGAATGTAACTTTTCTATGGCTCACAATACTCCGTTCTGATTTTTTAAGATATTTAATACCTTAATTAACTCAGAACTATTACTATGCGTAAACTTCTACTGCTTACCGTTGGTATTGCGGCCGCCTATGGCGCACATGCCCAGCAAGCATCCAAAAAACCTATCGATCATTCTGTATATGATGGCTGGCAAAGTGTGGCCAACGAACGTATCAGCAATGATGGTAAATGGATAACCTACGTGGTTAAACCACAACAAGGCGATGCCAGCCTGGTTATAACCGATGCCAAAAACAACAAACCTTTTCATGTTCAACGTGCAGATACGGTACGCTTTACCGGCGATTCAAAATATGCAATATTCCTGATCCGCCCGTTTTACAAGGATATTCGCCAGGCTAAGATCAAAAAGAAAAAGCCTGAAGATATGCCTAAAGATACTTTGGGTTATGTTGCTTTGGGCAACACCGCGGTAACTAAAGTACCATCAGTACGTTCGTTCAAAATTGCGGAGTCGGCGCCGGTTGTAGCTTATCTTGCACCTGCAGATACCGTTAAGAAACCGGCTGCTGGCGATACCTCTAAAAAAGCCGTAGCAACCACTATAGCTACGCCGACACGCGAAGGCGCTAACCTCACCATTTTGCAATTGCTTAACGGTAAGCAACGCACTTTTAAATATGTAACAGAATATCAGCTTTCTAAAAACGGTAAGTTGCTGGCGTTTGCTGTTACCGCTCCGCGTAAATCTAAAGACGTAAAGTCTGCCTTATACATTTATGATGTAGAGAAAGATGAGCTGAAAGATATCAGCAATGGTCGTGGCACTTACAAAAACATAGCTTTCGATGAAACAGGTAAACAATTGGCTTTTACTGCCGAGAAAAACCCTGAAAAAGCACAGGTAAAGCCTTACAAACTATATTACTATACATCCGGTAAAGATAGCGCGCAAGTTATAGCTGCAGCGGGAACCGAAGGTATGCCCGCTAAATGGGCTGTTAGCGGCGATGGCCGTGTTTACTTTAGCAAAAGTGGCGGTAAACTATTTTTCGGCACTGCCCCTATCCCCAAACCTGCTGATACCACTATCGTTGATTTCGAGGTTGCCAAGGTCGATATCTGGAATTATAAAGACGATTACCTGCAGCCCCAGCAGCTTAAAAATCTGCAACGCGAATTACGCCGCAACTATCTGGCTGTAATTGCACCTGCCGAAAGTAATAAGCTTATTCAACTGGCGGATAAAGGCATTCAGGATGTTGCCGTGGCAGCTAACAACGATGCACACTATGTTTTAGGCACAACTGATACCGGTACACGCATCCAATCGCAATGGGAAGGCGGAGGCCGTTCTGTAGCTTGGTTAATTGATACTAAAACCGGTCAGCGTAAACAGATCAGCGAGCGTTCTAAAGGCCGTTACCAGATCTCTCCTGCAGGAAATTATGTGGTTTGGTTTGATCCGAAAGAACAAAACTGGTTTAGCTATAGCGTTGCAATCGGTAAAAAAACAAACCTTACTGCCACAACCGGCACCAAAATGGGCGAAGAAGATAACGATGTACCTGATGATCCAAATGCTTATGGGTTGGCTGGCTGGACCACTGGCGACAAATCAGTATTAATTTACGACCGCTACGATATCTGGAGCATTGACCCTGCAACTGGCACTGCTACAAATTTCACCAATGGTGCAGGTCGCAAAAGCAAACTGATATTCCGTATGGGTATGGCGGTTGAGCGTGGCTTTAACGCTGCTGCAAGCGAAGACGAAAAAGCAATACCGGTTAACAAGCCTTTCTGGATGCTGGTTCAAAATGAAGAAACCAAGCAATGGGGCTTCTACAAAAAAACTATCGGTACTACTGCCGAACCAGTAAAAGTAGTTATGGCACCTTACGCTTACAGCCCACTGCAAAAAGCTAAAAACAGCGATGTTTTTATTTACACCAAACAAAGCTATGTACAGTCGCCAAACCTGTACACCTCAGCCGATCTTAAAAAAGAAACACAGCTAAGTACTATTAATCCTCAACAGGCAGAGTACAACTGGGGCACAGCTGAATTAGTGCACTGGACTACGCCGAAAGGCTACCACTCTGACGGTATCTTATACAAACCAGAAAACTTCGATCCGAATAAAAAGTACCCGATGCTGGTATATTTTTATGAGAAACTGAGCGATGGATTGTACGGGTATATGCCGCCGTCTCCTACACCATCTCGTTTACCTATATCGTACTTTGTTAGTAATGGTTATCTGGTCTTCGCACCGGATATCAGCTATACAACCGGCCATCCGGGTGCGTCGGCTGTTGAGTTTATTAACTCTGGCGTAGAGGCGTTAAAGAAAAATGCCTGGGTTGATGGCGCGCATATCGGTATACAGGGCCAAAGTTGGGGTGGTTACCAGGTTGCATACCTCATTACCCAAACCAACATGTATAAAGCTGCGTGGGCTGGCGCACCTGTTGCCAACATGACTTCGGCATACGGCGGTATCCGTTGGGAAAGTGGTGTTAGCCGCGAGTTCCAATACGAAAAAACGCAAAGCCGTATTGGTACAGACCTGTGGAGCAACCCGCAATTATACATCGAAAACTCTCCGTTATTCCAGTTGCCGAAGGTTCAAACACCAGTGGTTATTATGTCCAACGATGCCGATGGCGCTGTACCATGGTATCAGGGTATTGAAATGTTTACCGCACTACGTCGCTTAGGCAAACCGGTTTGGTTGTTAGAGTACAATAACGAAGCTCACAACCTCGTACTGCGCCAAAATCGCAAGGATATTACCATCCGCGAAGCCCAATTCTTCGACCATTATTTAAAAGGTGCGCCAATGCCGGTATGGTTGGAAAAAGGTGTACCAGCTGTAGATAAAGGAAAAGATTGGGGATTTGAGATAGAAAAATAGCCTTCTTATAAGAAAGAAAAATATCTTTTGGCAAAAGCCTCCTAATACATCAGGAGGCTTTTGTATTTTATTGCTTTTTTAAACGATAATTACTTATCGTAGAACTACTCTTATTGATCAGAAACAAACTGTCTCCTTTGGTTGAATAATTATATGAACCGTTTAAAATAATTCCCCAATTGAAGTTTGCGGGATGAACAGACGAATCTGCAAATGTGATCTGCTTATCATTGTTTACTACAAAACTTCCATCTGCCCCCGCAGCAAAGTTATCAGATGGCGATGTCGACTTGTATTTAGAGCCAGAAAAAGTTACCGTAACATTGCCTTGTAGTCCTTCGCCATATATCGTTGCTCCATAATAGCTATAAGTAAATTGCCCGATGTAGACACCTGATAACTTAATTGGTGTCGGCTGTGTCACTACCTTATCTTTCTTACAGGCTGCTATCGATAATAGCGCCATAGATAAAACACTCAACTTAAAGGCTTTCATAATTGGTGGTTTAATATTACTACGCACCAAATCACCATAATGATACAATACCTGTTATTCTAAATAATAGTGATTAATTTGGTTTAACCTATCATCCAACTCATAAACCCAGGGCACAGCGGTTGGTATATCCAATTTGGCTACATCTTCATCAGACAGGTTATCAATGTATTGCACCAAGGCGCGTAAACTATTGCCGTGTGCGCAAATAATTACCTTTTGATTTTGGCGTAGCGCCGGCACGATGCTTTCGTGCCAGAAAGGTAACGCACGATCCATGGTTTCGCTCAGATTTTCTGTTAACGGCAGTTCGCGATAAGTCAAGTCGTTGTATCGTAGGTAATGGCCAGGAAAACGTTCATCCTCTTCAGTGATAGCAGGCGGATGCTCGTGCGGGTCGCGGCGCCATTTGTGTACCTGCTCTTCGCCATATTTTTCAATGGTTTCGGCTTTGTTTAAACCCTGTAATGCTCCGTAAAAGCGTTCGTTTAACCTCCACGATTTCTCGACCGGAATCCAGAGCATATCCAGTTCATCGAGAGCGACATGCATTGTTTTAATTGCCCGTTTCAAAACCGATGTAAAACCGATATCGAAAGTGTACCCGTGTTTTTTAAGTAATTGGCCAGCCCGTTTAGCCTGTGCAAAGCCTTCCTCAGAAAGATCCACATCTGTCCAGCCTGTAAAACGGTTCTCTTTGTTCCACTCGCTTTCGCCGTGTCGTATCAATACCAGTTTTTGCATATCCCAAATAACGGAATTTACGGTTATCAGTTTGAGCCTTATTGCTATTTGTTTACAAATCAGCTACATTGCAGTAACCAATTTTAAAACTTATTTATTTTATGACCCTTATCCCAACTACACCCGTTACGGTGAAAGCCGGCGATGGTATTGCTAATCCTGCGCCGCTTGGTTTATGTGCCTTCGGTATGACAACTGTATTGCTCAACATCCACAATGCTGGCTTCTTTGAAATGAACTCCATGATATTTGCTATGGGCTTATTTTACGGAGGCTTGGCTCAAGTAATTGCCGGCATTATCGAGGCCAAAAAGAACAATACCTTCGGCCTGACTGCTTTTACATCATATGGCTTTTTCTGGCTTTCGTTAGTTGGCCTGTTAGTAATCCCGAAATTGGGATGGGCGCCGGCGGCTTCAGAAGATGCCATGATCGTGTACCTAAGTATCTGGGGAATCTTTACATTCTGCCTGTTTTTCGGAACTTTGAAATTGAACAAGGCCTTACAATTTGTATTCGCCTCGTTAACAATCTTATTCTTTTTATTGGTAGCCGGTGATGCAACTGGTGACGCCAGTATTAAACACCTTGCAGGTTACGAGGGTATTATTTGCGGGTTATCGGCTATTTATACCGGCATTGCCAATGTATTAAATGAGGTTTACGGAAAAACTGTATTACCTATTGGACCTGTTGCAGCAAAGTAAAAAGGTATTGCTAACTTGCAGCTGTGAAAGATTTCAAAAAATACTACATCGTTCCTGCCGATCCGGCGGATGTTTACAACGCTATAACCAATCCCCTAACGCTGCAGTTATGGACCGGCGATCCAGCCATAATGTCGACAGAACCAGGATCTGAGTTTTCGCTTTGGGAAGATAGCATTGTGGGCAAGAACCTGGAGTTTGAAACCAATAAAAAAGTGGTGCAACAATGGTATTTCGATGGCCAGGATGAGCCTTCTATCGTTACCATTAAATTACACGAACATAAAGATGGCACTTCGATAGAATTGCGCCATACCAACATTCCCGATGAGGCTTATGAAGATATAACTGAAGGCTGGGTTGGTGCCTATTTAGCCGGACTTGATGATTTCTTCGGAAGCTTTTAAGTAAAATTTGTTGATGAAATAATTTGTTGATTTATCAGTTAACACGGCTTAACCGCAAATCATAAAATACAAAAGCCGTCCCTACATTAGTCGGGACGGCTTTTGTTTTAATTAAGTTCCTTATCGCTTAGAACAATGTAAATTCAACACGACGGTTTTTCTGACGTCCTGCTGCGGTCTTGTTAGTTGCAATTGGTTGTGTTTTACCATAACCTGTAGCTTCAATTCTTGAGGCATTTGCACCTTTGCTTACTAAATAAGCTTTAACAGACTCTGCACGGTCTTTAGATAATTTAAGGTTAGCATCTGCCGAACCAACGTTATCGGTGTGACCAGCTAATTTCAAGCTAAAGTTTTTGTTGATCAGGATTTCTGCAACATGGTCAAGGCTTTCGAATGAATGCTGTTTGATGGTTGCTTTACCAAAATCAAACTCAAGGTTAGCAATCGCATTTCTAACAACGCGTCTGTCTTCCTCGGTAACAACAATTTTAGCCGGAGGTAGTGGACAACCTGCACCGTCAACTTTTACACCCGCTGGAGTGTTAGGGCATTTATCAAATAAATCGATAACACCATCACCATCCTGATCGGCGGTAAATTTATCATTAAGTGATTTCAGGTTAGCATTGGTTGCATCCAGGTCGCTTCTTAACTTTTGGTTGTTTGCACGCTCTGCATCCAGTTGGTTTTGCAATTGCATTTCTTTAACTAAATACTCAGTGCGCATCGAGTTAACCGGGTTATGCGTTGCTAACTGCGGTTTTGAAGATTTACCCAAAGCAAACTCTAAACCGATGTGTGCATACGAGAATTTATCGTTGCTCGAACCAGCATTGTAACCGTCGAAGTTGTCACCATCAACAAAGTTAACCTGGTAGCCTAAATCTAAGTTAATTGATCTCGACAAGTTAAACTTCAAACCTAAGCCCACCGGGATGTAAGCAGCTTTTACGCTACCGCTCGATTTGAAATCGGTTTCGGCACCGCTAGCGGTTCTTAAGGTTGGTTGGAAACCCATTAAACCAAAACCTGCAGAGAAGTAAGGTTGGATACCATTCTTCTGGTTTCTCCAGCTGATGTTCGCCAGGGTAAATTGTCCACTCAGGTCAACTGCATAATTAATTTGAGTTTTGTAGCTATCGCGGATAGTAGTTGCAGGGCCAGGTACCGGTCCCGAACCTTCTACGTTACCTCTGAAAAAACTCAATTGACCTGCAAATGAATGCGAGAATTGGTTTCTGATGTAAGCACCATAGCCAACATTACTACGGTCGGTACCGTAATCGTCATGGCCTCTGAAAATGGTATAAGGAGTAAGCAAGCCTCCGTCTACACCGATAGACCAGGTGCGGAATACTTGCCCTTTAGAAAATGGCTGAACATAGTCGGCTTTGCTAAGGGAATCTGTTTGAGCCATTAACTTGCCACTGACAAGCATTGTTGCTAACAGTAGCATTTTTTTGTTGGAATTGATTTTCATATTAGTTGGTTAAGTATAAAAAACAGGCGGGGCCTGTGGTTGGGTCATTTGCAACATGTGTGCCAATAACCTGTAGCCCTCAACTCCAAGTTAGGCCCGATTGTTTCTAAAAAAGTTGCAGAGTTGTTAACACGCGGTTGATGTACAAAACATATTAAACCTTTAATTAATACATTTTGACCATAAATTAACCAAAGAGAAAAAGCGGCAAAAAACTAAGATTTAAACATTTATAACGCCACGCGCTGGAAAAGCAAAATCCATACTATTCTAAAAATCAACATGTTATACAAAATGAGAAAATATGAGAAACAAAACGCCCTTGCAAAAAATTGCAAGGGCTTTTTCATTATAAGAAAAATAATTTTTATCTAATATTTTGCTGCAATAGCCTTAATATTTATGTTGATAAATCACAGTGCGCTCTTCTCAAGTGCCTGTTCAATATCGGCTATTATATCGGTCACTTTTTCCAAACCAGCAGAAATCCTGATCAATCCTGGCGTTATGCCAACATCTAAACGCTGCTCTTCTGTAAGCTTGGAGTGTGTGGTACTTGCCGGGTGCGATGCAATGCTACGGCTATCGCCAAGGTTAGCGGTCACCGAAAGCAGCTCCAGCGCATCTAAGAATTTACGACCAGCCTCTAAACCGCCTTTAACTTCCAGACAGATGATACCTCCACCGGCAGTCATTTGCTTTTTAGCAATATCATATTGTGGGTGCCCTTCTAAAAAAGGATATTTTACCCATGATACATGCGGGTTACTTTGCAAGGTTTCGGCCATAGTAAGGGCGTTTTTGCAATGGCGTTCCATACGCACGTCAAGTGTCTCTAAACTTTTGCTAAAGATCCACGCGTTAAATGGCGATAAAGCAGGGCCAGTATTACGGCAAAACAGATAAATCTCTTTGATCAGATCTGCACGGCCTACCACTATACCGCCTAAAGCCCTACCCTGTCCGTCAATCCATTTGGTAGCTGAGTGAATGACAAGGTCGGCACCGTATTCAATTGGCTTTTGCAGTAAAGGCGTTGCAAAGCAATTGTCTACGCTTAATATCAGGTTATGTTTCTTGGCAAATTTGCCTGCCCACTCCAGATCAATCAGCTCCAATTGTGGATTGGTTGGAGTTTCCAGGTACATCATTTTAGTGTTTGGCTGTATAGCCGCTTCCCATGCCGCTTCATCATTAGCAGGCACTAAAGTGCATGTAATGCCATATTTAGGCAGATATTTTGTTACCACTGTAAAAGTACTGCCAAATACAGAGCTTGAGCAAACCATATGGTCGCCTTGTTGCAAAAGGGCGAAGAATGAAGAGAACACCGCGCTCATGCCTGTTGCAGTAGCAAAGCCGTCTTCTGCCCCTTCCAGCATACACATCTTCTTAATAAACTCGTCAACGTTAGGATTGCTGAAACGGCTGTAAATATTGGCGTCGCTTTCGTCGGCAAATGCAGCGCGCATCGCTTCAGCCTCGTCAAATGTAAAGCTGCTGGTAATATACAGCGGTGTAGAGTGTTCCTGCTGTTGAGTTTTTTCTGTTTGTATTCGTACGGCCTGGGTAACCGGGTCTAGTTGCTTTGACATAAAAAAAGTAGAATTATATTATTTAGATGCGTGTACAAAAACTTTGGTAGTAATAGTTGTGCCCGAGCCCGTAAGCGTAGCAGCTACAGAGCAATATTTTTCGAGCGAAAGATCGACTGCGCGCTTGGCTTTGTCTTCGTCAACATTACCGTAGATATGAAAATCGATATTAACATTTTTCCATAACGACGGCTCTTTACCCGCCTCGCGGTCGCCGCTGATAGTCATTTTATAATCTTTAACATCCTGACGTTGCTTTTTAAGTATGCTGATCACATCGATACCCGCGCAGCCGCCTAAACCCATTAACAACATTTGCATGGGGCGTACACCGAAATCCCAACCACCGCTTTCGGGGCTACTATCCATACGTACGGTGTGTCCGGCTTCGTCTGTAGCTTCGAAACCAAAATCGCCTTTTACTCTTTTTAATTCTATTGTTGCCATGGTATTATGTGTAAAATATTGGTTGCGAAGTTATCATTTTGCGGTTTTATTTCGTTATAAAAACGCACAAACACTATCTTGTCTATCTGATAATGACTATTATATGAAGAAGTTGCTCCTAAGCCTTATTTTAACCTGTTCGGCCTATATCGGCTTCGCACAAAATCAACAACTAATCTCTTACGAAGATATTCGCTATCTGTTGCACAATAACCTGAGTAAAGCTGATACCTTTTTAGCAGCTAAGGGTTATACCTTAACAGAAAGTAAAGCTCAAAAGAATAGAAAATATAGTTTGAGCCTTCCTCAAAATACCTTGAATACCATCGAAATGCGTTCGGATGGAAAGAAGATCTTCATGTCGGTACAAACCAATGTGTTGGAGCAATACAATCTGCTGCTTAACTCTATCTCACAATACAAAACCACTACCAGCAATGTGGGCGACGTACAGGTTTACCAGGTAAAAGATCTGGCAACCATTTATATCACTGTTAATGACAGTGCGCAATTCGATCCGCTTAAAAAAGACTACGACATACAGATAGTGCCCGATAAAAACGTTGTGGCCATTAATTAAAGGCGATCTTTAACAGGGACCACCAGTTTCAACCCCGACCATATTTCGTCAACCGCACAAACTTTAACATCAACTAATCCAATTTTCAAGGCGAAGTTTCTGATGAAATCTTCGTGCAAGTCTGTGGGAACTTTAGATGCTTTCTTAGGCCACGAGACCCAGATGATGCCATTGGATTTGATATTGTTCCTGATTACCGGTAACAGTTCTGTAAACTCGTTAGCCTGTTTAGTAAAGAAGTGAACGAAATCTTGTTTCTGATTAGTAAGATCGGTAATTGTTAATTCGGAGGGCAGATCTGTAAACAGTGAGAAGTAATGTTCGGGCACATTAATGAGGCTGATCTGTGCCCCTTCTTTGATTCCCAGTTTTTTAGCGAGTGGTGTGCCAGAATATCCTGCCATCTCTGTTATTTAATATTACCTGTACGTTAAATCCGGTTTCCAAAATCAAACAAAACAGCTAACTTCAAACCCTTAAACTATAGCATGGCTTTAAATTACATTTGGATAGCTTTTTTTGTAATTGCGTTTGGCGTTGGACTTCTAAAATTAATATTTTTTGGCGACACCGAGATCTTCAAAATGATGGTTGAGGGGATTTTTGATTCCACTAAATCATCAGTAATGGACATCGCCCTACCGCTTGCCGGCACTATGGCTTTTTGGCTAGGTATTATGAACATCGGCGAAAAAGCAGGTGCTATTAATTTTCTTTCTCGTATAGTTGGTCCTTTCTTCAACCGTATATTTCCTGAGGTTCCTAAAAATCACCCGGCAACCGGCCAAATGGTGATGAACTTCTCGGCCAATTTATTGGGTCTTGATAATGCCGCTACCCCACTTGGCTTAAAAGCCATGGCTAGTTTGCAGGAATTGAATCCCGATAAAGAAACGGTTTCGAATGCGCAGATCATGTTTTTAGTGTTGCATGCATCGGGCTTTACCCTACTGCCCGTCGCTCTCATTGCACAGCGCGCTATACTCGGCGCGCATGATCCGTCAGACGTGTTTATCCCTTGTATGATAGCTACTTATGTAGCCACACTTACAGGATTGCTTGTAGTAGCCATTAAGCAACGAATTAATCTGTTTGATGGCGTGGTGATGGCCTGGCTGGGCGGGCTCACTACCTTTATTGTGTTGCTGGTGGTTTACTTTAAATATTATCTCACCGCCGCGCAAATAAGCGAAGTATCTAAAGTGGCCAGTAACGTTGTGCTTTTTGCCATACCCGTAGCATTTATATTAGGCGGCTTGCGTAAAAAGGTAAATGTTTTCGAGGCTTTTGTTGATGGAGCTAAAGGCGGTATAGAAACCTCCATCAAAATCATCCCTTATTTGGTAGGCCTGTTGGCTGCTATTAGTGTATTCCGCACTTGCGGGGCACTGGGTTATATTACCGACGGCTTTAAATGGTGTTTCTCGCATTTACATACCGACACCCGTTTTGTTGACGTAATACCTGTCGCCCTCATTCGCCCGCTGACCGGCTCTGGAGCAAAGGCAATGATGATCAGCAATATGAAAACCTTTGGTGTTGATAGTTTTGTAGGCCATGTATCCAGTGTGCTTTACGGTTCGGCTGATACCACCTTTTACATTGTAGCGTTATATTTCGGCTCAGTTGGCATAAAACGTACCCGGTATGCTATCCCAGCAGGTTTAATATCCGATTTGGCCGGTGTAATTACAGCTATTTTGGTGGGCTACTTATTTTTCGGATAATTAAATCCGAAGCTACTATTCATTCAGTATGAAACGACTCTTATATATTTTAATGTTAGGTATGGCTATAGAAAACGCTTCGGCGCAAAGTAAACAAACCATGACACCCGAATTGCTGTGGAAACTGGGCCGCTTAGGCAGCAGTAATTTAACCACCGATGGCAAGCACCTTATTTATACGGTAACTCATTATAACATGGCCGAGGCTAAGTCTGAAGCCAATATCTACAGTGTGCCGGTAACAGGTGGCGCCCCCACCGCTATAACGCACGAGTCGGCCGGCCGCCAGATAGTTAAGGTTAATCCCGATGGTAGCATAATTTACTTTTTTGACGACCATTTGTACCAAATGGATGGCACTGGCAAGCAGGTAACCAAACTGAGCGATAAGGCTTTGGCTGATGCCGACAATGTGCAGATCTCGCCTGATGGCAAAAAGATCATGTTCAGCCGCGAAGTGCCAGTGGTTAAGATTCTGGGGAAAGACCGTTTTGCTGATCTACCTAAATCTAATGCATACGTATTTACCGACCTGAATTATCGCCACTGGGATACTTGGGAAGATGGTAAGTTTTCACACGTCTTTGTGGCCGACTACGACAATGGTAAAGTAAGCAACGAGAAAGATATTATGGTTGATGAACCATACGATACGCCTCAAAAACCGTCTGGCGGTGCTGAAGACTTGATCTTTAGCCCCGATAGCAAAAGCATTATCTATGTTTGCAAAAAGAAATTCGGTAAGGCTTACGCTATAAGCACCAACACCGATCTTTACCAATATGACATAGCCACGGGCACCACTTCCAACCTTACCGAAGGTATGATGGGTTACGACACCTCACCTGCCTTTACCAAAGCCGGTAATAAACTAGCCTGGTTAAGTATGAAGGAAGATGGTTACGAGTCGGACAAAAACGACATTGTAATCAAAGATCTTAAGACTGGTAATAAAGTAAACCTTACCGAAAAGTGGGACGAAACAGTATCGTCGTTTCAGTTTAGTGATGATGGCAACCGAATCTTCTTTGTCGCACCTAAAAACGGCACGGAACAGTTATTTCAGATCGATTTGCGTTTACGCTTAGCGCCAGGTTCGCCACAAGCTATTAGGCAAGTAACTAACGGCCAATGGGATGTAAACGACATTATAGCACAAACAGGTAATACGCTGTATGTACAACGTGCAGACCTTAACCATGCTAATGAAATTTATTCGGTTAGTTTAACCAATGGTAGCATGGCACAGGTTACCAGCATTAACAAAGCTGTTTACGATAACCTGCCGTTGAGCCGTGTAGACGAGCGCCACATTAAAACCACCGATAATAAAGACATGCTGGCCTGGGTAATTTACCCACCCGACTTTGATCCGGCTAAGAAATATCCTACCCTTCTATTTTGTCAAGGTGGTCCACAAGCACCGTTAACACAAGCTTATTCTTTCCGTTGGAATTTTCAACTGATGGCAGCACAAGGCTATATTATTATAGCGCCTAACCGCAGAGGCATGCCAGGCCATGGTGTAGAATGGAACCGCGAGATCAGCGGCGACTGGGGTGGCCAACCGATTAAAGACTATTTATCGGCTATTGATGATATCGCCAAAGAACCTTATGTAGATAAAAGCCGTTTAGGTTGCGTAGGCGCAAGCTATGGCGGTTATTCTGTGTATATGCTTGCGGGTGTGCATGAAGGGCGTTTCAAAACCTTTATTGCGCACGATGGCCTTTTCGACCTGAAAAGCTGGTATGGCACCACAGAAGAACTTTGGTTTGCCAATAAAGATATGGGCGGCAATTATTGGGATAAAGACAATAAGGTTGCACAAAAATCTTACGATAAATTTAACCCAAGCAATCTGGTAAGCCAATGGAATACACCAATTATGGTGATACAGGGCGGCAAGGATTATCGCGTGCCAATTGAGCAGGGATTGGGCGCTTATCAGGCGGCTCAACTAAAGGGAATTAAGAGTAAATTACTATATCTTCCGGATGAGAACCACTGGGTTTTAAAACCTCAAAATGCGCTGGTTTGGCAGCGCGAATTCTTCGGCTGGTTGAAAGAAACGCTTTAACCCGAGATAAACTTAATTCACCAATAGAAAATATACTTTCAGTAATTGAATTTAATTATCTAATAATCAGATAGTTAAATTCAATGACTTTTTTATTACAAACCTAACTTAAACACATACCGTATACCGCTATAATCATCCAAAAACCACCAATATCACTTTTAAGAGACTGACGATTAAAAGTATATTTGATGAAGACGTGCCTTAAAGGGGTTACAAAGATTTTAGCTGTTACTGTATTATTATTTGTCACGAGAAACGCAGTTGCGCAAACTGTAAATATCACCAAAGTCGATCCAGGTCCTTACGGCGTAGGTTCGTCCATTGCAGCTAAAATTGCTATTAATTACGCCGCCGGTTGTTTGCAAAAAACAAACAAGTTTAACCTGTATTTATCTGATGCAGCAGGCGATTTCACCAATGAAAAACTCATTGGTACTTATGATGGCTATGGCAGCGGCAATGGGCTTTACGCCACTTTTGTAAATGGAACTATCCCTAACGCAACCCTACCGGGCGTTGGCTACAGGATTCGTATTAAAACAACAGCTCCGGCCTCAACCAGTGTTGCATCCGATCCTTTTGTTATCAACGCCTCGCCAGGCGTACAAGCCGGAATTAGCTCCAGCAGCGCCATGGATGGCTATGCCGAAGTATTCGGCAAATGTATTGTAAGTAGCACATTTAAAGACACCTATAATTTTCAAAACACGTCTGCCGCAGGTACAACCGTTAGTGCGAACTTCTACAATGAACAAGATCACAAAGACAAAGGCACTCAAACGTTCACCAGCAATTTTATCAGTTTTACTGCCGACACTTCTACTTATACCGTTTTTGTTAAAGCCACTAACGGAACTTCCGTTGGTACAAAAGCTTATCTATTAATTGAGAATAGAGGAATCACCACCTTATCGCTCGTTACGGCAGGTCCTGTTTGTCTCGGCCCTAATGGTGCCAGCGTCATTTATAATATCGATTACCAGTCGCCTAATGGTTTACAACGCAACTTTCCAGGTACGCTCTATAACATTAACTGGGGCGATGGAACATCAAGCGATATTACCATCTGTGACATTCTGGCGTCGCAAGGCACACTCTCACACAACTATTTAAAATCATCGTGCGGGCAAAAGGACGGCAGTACCACAACCAATAAGTTTAAGGTTGCACTAACCGTAAAAAATCCGTTTTGCGCAAGCACTAACAGCATTTACGGCCAGCAGCCGGTGTTAATGCCGCCAAACAACATTTTAAACGGGCCTTCATTTGCCTGTACTAATAACGAGGTGACATTTACCAACGGATCGTACCCTGGCCAGTCTGCAACTACAACAAACACCAACTGCGCCGACAATTCTGCCACCTATAGTTATTATGTAGATGGCGTATTGCAAGCTACTGGCTTAAAGCTAAATGAAAAATTTAAATATACATTCACCACACACGGTCAGCACATTGTGACCCTCCATTTGGAGAACAGTGCCAGCGGTTGTATTCCCGAAGATGCAACTGTAAAATTATGTGTGCAGGATGCACCTCAGCCTAAGTTTACTTTAAGCAATACTACCACTTGCACACCCGGAACGGTAAATGTTACCGATAATTCGGTGGTAGATAATTCTTGTAGCGGCACTTACACTTATTTATGGACGGTAACCCCTTCTACAGGTTTTAGTTATGTAGGTACTAACAAAAACAGTAAAGAACCCGTGTTTAAATTTACTACCCAGGGCAAATATGCTATTCAGTTGCAGATTAGCGCCCCGGGTAATTCCTGCGTTGCGCAAACATCGGTAGATACCGTTTATGCCAACAGCATTCCACAAATTGCCCTTTCCCCTAATTTTGCTACTTGCGGTAAAAATCAAACACTTCGTTTCGGTGCTGAACCTGGTAAAACCAAAGTTACCTACTCTGGCACTTACCAGCTACAGCCCGATACGTATGTTTGGACAGTAACGCCCCCGTCTGGTGGAGCACCCGCCACGTTTGCCAACGGCACAACCGCCAATAGCCAGTCGCCAACTATAACATTCCCAGATTTTGGGATGTACGTTGTCTCTGTAGTTCAAAAAAACGGTTGCGGAACTTCTGCTGTTGTAACCCAAAACATTACATTTCAAAATGCCCCAACTGTTAATGCCGGTGAAGACGCCACTATTTGCGCTAACCAGGCGGCACAATTAAACGCTACTATTAGCGACGCCGCTACTGCGGCAGGCGCGCCAACGTGGAGCGGGGGTACTGCAGCCGGATTTAGCGATATTCATAGTTATCAAACTACTTACACACCTACTGCAGCAGAGGCAAATGCTGGGTTTGTGGTACTTACTATTACAGTGCCTACAACTTTACAAGGCGATTGTAGCTCGGTGAGTGATGAGGTTAGGATCAACATTCGTCCGTTTAATACAGTTACCAGTGCCGCAACAAAGGGAATTTGCTCGGGCAAGCCGATGTCTTATCAAATCACATCAACACTGGCTGGCAGCACCTTTACATGGACAGCAAGTGGATCTGTCAATGCGGGTGGCTACACGGCGTCGGGTAGCGGCGATATTAATGAAGCAACGTTGACTAACAGCAGTGCTACCGAAAATGCCACGGTTACGTATAATATTATACCGCACAATAATGGCTGCGACGGAACACCTTTTATTTACACAGTGACCATATTGCCGCAACCCGTTATTAATGCACAGGGCCCGGCATCTATTTGCAGCGGCCAAAAGTCGGCTATTAAGCTTTCATCAAACATTAGCAGTACCACTTACACCTGGACTTCTACCACTTCAGATCCTGCAAATGTTACAGGACTTAGCAGCGCATCTACCCCGGCAACGGTTACCGAAATTCAGGACATACTAGCCAACACAGGTTTGGCCCCTGCTACCGTAACGTATAACATCACCTCTTACAATACGGCAAGTACCGATAACTGTCCTGGTAATACACAAACAGTTACCATAACAATACAGCCCGCTACTCCCGTCGCCAACGCGGGTGATGATAAAAGCCTGTGTAACGCACCTACCTACCAGTTAAATGGCAATAACCTCGGTCCTAACGGTCATGGCATGTGGACAGTGCAATCGGGCCAGACAGGTGTAACATTTGACGATCCCACAAAATACAATGCCACTGTAAGTAACTTACAGGCTAACGAAAATTATACTTTCCGGTGGACATCAACCGGCACTGCTCCTTGCGGCGATAATTTTGATGAAGTGATCATCAGAAATATATTTAATGATGTTAAAGCGAACTTTACTGCCGATAAAACCACCGGCTGCGATGCCACAACTGTTAATTTCACTAATACTTCTACCCCACCTTCGGGTTTAAACTATGCCTGGGATTTTGGCAACGGTCAAACCTCCACCTTAATGAACCCGCAGGCGATAACTTTTGTGCCTCAGACAAATGGCAAGGACACCACTTACATTGTAAAGCTAACAGTATCAAATAGCTGTAAAGTGGATAGTAAGTCAATGGAAATTACTATCAAACCTAAAACACCGGTTGTACAGATTGCGCCCGATAAAACTACCGGCTGTGTTCCGTTTACGGTTAACGTAGAAAATTTGTCGCCAGGCACTAATGATAAATACACGTACTTTTTAACAGATGTAAACGGCACGGTGCTTTCAACCAAAGTGCGCACCGATAAGGAAGATCAGCCTTTTACGATCACCACAGTTGGCACCTACAAGGTTTACATGCAGGCGCAAAGCCAATGTGGTAGTGCTAAAAGTGTTTCTTACACACTGGTAGTTAGCCCGGCTACGCTTACCCCCCGCTTAACTGTTAATGGCGACGAAGGCACAGGATGCGGCCCACTTACCGTTACTTTCCATAATAACACTACGGGAGGCTCATCATTCTGGTACGATTGGGGCGATGGCACAACTCCCCTAACCACAACCAGTACAGGCGATGTAAACCACACGTTTATCAAAGGTGGCAACTACACCGTTATGCTGCATGCATCGAACAGTTGTACGCCTGATGTTACCGCGATACCTGTAACAATACATGTACTTGCACAGCCAGTATTGGCCTTTAATGCCGATAATACTTCGGGCTGTAAAAAGCTGACCGTGCAGTTCACCAATACCAGTACCGACCCAAGCGTAAGCCAAACTGGCGATTTAATGTATGACTGGGATTTCGGCGATGGTTCTCCTCACTCCAGTGCTGTTAACCCTTCGCACCACTACGGCTTTGTAGGGTCGCCATTTACCGTTACGCTGAAGGCCACCAATGGCACAGGTTGTACATCCACGTTGGTGATCAAAGATATGATCAGGGTTAACCAATCGTCGTTAACCGATTTTACGGTAAAGCCTGATAGCGTTGTTAATATCCCGGTTTACACGTTTTCGTTTGTAGATCAAACAACGGGCGGTCCGCTCAGCTGGCATTGGGATTTTGGCGATGGCAGCACCTCAAACTTAAAAAATCCACAACATACGTACGCCGATACCGGTCGCTACAAAGTTACCCTTACCACGGCTAACGCTTATTGCGATAGCACCAAGTCTCACTACGTACGTATTACAGGCACACCAGGCCAGGTTTATTTACCTAATGCCTTTATGCCAAATAGCGTTACGCCAGAGCTAAGAACATTCGGTGCTGTAGGCTCGGGATTACAAGAATGGCACCTGCAAATACTAAATGGCTATAACCAGGTAATATTCGATTCTACAGAGCTGGATGAACGGGGGCGTCCCACCGGCAAATGGGATGGTACTTTCCGGGGCACGCCAGTACCGCAAGGCGTATATATGTGGCAAGCCACAGGCAAGTTTATAAATGGGAATGAATGGAAAGGTATGTCGTACAATGCCGACGGCTCGGGGCCGAGACGAAGTGGCGTAATACATTTATTAAGATAAGTTGAAGATGAAGAAGAGTATTTTATTAGCCGTATCTGTATTAATTAGCCTGTTTGCTTCGGCGCAGGACCACATGTATTCGCAGTTTTTCAACTCGCCTATTTACCTTAATCCTGCACTAACGGGACAGTTTAAAGGCGATTTACGCATGAGCATGATCTACCGCAATCAGTGGACCACTGTTGGCGGCGGAGGTGGTTTCCAATACCTAACTGGATCGGTTGACTATAACGTGCCGCAGTTTGGCGGCGGCATTGGTTTAATCTTTAATCGCAGCAGCGAGGGCGCCGCTTTTCTGAATAAAACTAACGTAGCGGCAACTTATGCCTACAGTGTCGGATCTGAAGACTTTGTATTATCATTTGGCTTGCAGGCTGGCGTTACCAACCGTACTATTGATTTCAGTAAGCTGGTCTTCACGGATCAGATCGATGCGAGATTAGGCTTCGTTCCCGGTTCGGTATCTGTAGCCGAAACACCTGCCTTTGATAATCGCTATTATTTCGACGCCGGCGCCGGGATTAACCTGGTAGCGGGTAAATTTATGATCGGCGGCGCCATGCAGCATATTAACCGTCCGGACGAATCCTTTAGCGGCGTTGCAGCGCGTTTGCCGGTGCGTACAACTGCGCACATGAGTTATATGCTAAACCTTACCGGCGACGACAATATTGACGACGACGACCGCTCATACGTTATCCCATCAGTAGTTGTATACAAACAAGCAAGCGCATCAGACTATAATGTAGGGATGCAGTATAAACGCCGTGGCATCAATGCGGGTCTATGGTATCGCAGCAGCGGACAATCGGGTCAACCGAGTGCCTTTGTGTTATCGTTTATCTTCGATCTCTTTATCAACCGAGATGGCGGCGAACGCCTGCGCTTCGGTATCAGCCACGACGCGAGTACTTCCAGGCTAAATTACACCAACACAAGTGGTACTACCGAGGGAAGTTTGAACTATGAAACCACCTTACCGTCGCACTCAGATCCTTACCGGAAGTTTGAAGGTGCACGCCGATGCTACGATTTTTACTAATCTGCTTTGCCAGTTCGAACCTTTGTTGGATATTTACCCTATGGAGAAAAATGTTTACCTGGGTACAAAATCTGCCAATAAGAAGAAAGCATTTAAAGGCGTTTGGTTAATCATCGCATTTGCTATAATTTTTATTGTGATTGTGTTAAGGTACGCGCAAAGCAACGAACACCGGATTATCAGCCGGAGTTTGCCCGAGCGTGAAGAAGCATATAGCGTAGCCAAAGATTTTTTGCGCGATGAGTTTCAAAGCGGGCAGCACATTAGTTTCCCGGATGATGGTTTTTCCTACGGTAAAAAGACCGATTCTGTATATGTGATCAAAGCCAGTTACGAACAAAGCCTTGATGGTGGCGACAGCAAGAAAGGCGATTTTTCAGTGACCATGCGTTTTAAAGGCGGCAATATAGATGATAAGAGCAGCTGGGATGTATTAAGTATCAACAAAGAGTAATGGGTATTAACTTAATAAAAGAAACAAAGGCTACAGCTCAGGCTAAAACCGGGTTTACACAATATCAAACCGTAATTACCAGCGGTAAGCATTCCATTGTTGTTGATGAACCCGAAAGCGCAAAGGGTACGGATACAGCTATTGATCCTTTGAGCCTGTTGGCTGCAAGCCTGGCAAGTTGCACGTCTATTACGCTGCGCATGTACATCGACCGGAAAATGTGGGTAGTAAGTGAAATAACTGTAGATGCGGAAGTTTTTAAAATTGAAGGCGGCACTTTGATAGAACGCAGAATTCACTTTAAAGGCGAGCTTAATGAAGAACAACGGAAGCGACTGGTACAAATTGCTGACGCTTGCCCGATACATAAAATATTAGTAGGCGACATCATGATCGACACCAAACTGGTATAAAAAAAGCAGACCGGAACAAATCCGGCCTGCTTCAATCACTCTAAAACAATCACCTCTAACTTTAGAAGTCTCTTTATATAAACAATACTTAGTGTATTGATCTATCACTTATTATTATACTACAAAGATACGGAAAACCGGGCTTACACAAGGAATCAGTTCTAGGTTTTTACCTCTGTATGACAGTGATTTAGCCCGTTCTTAGTGTACATTTAACATATTAAACGTGTAAAATCGGCTTTCATTGTGTCATAAAGACAATTTATTAAAATAAAACTTTTTTTTATTTCATATCTTATCTTGTTGTCACACCATAGCCTGCAACAGATGAGTTTACCCAATAAGTTACCACCCGATCTGCTGGAAATTTCTGAAAACATGCCCTCATACGCATGGAACGCCTTAACTGCCGCAGTTGCTATCGCAATTGGTTTGGCGGTTAAATTAATAATCACCCGCATTTTAAAGTATTACGAAAAAAAGGCCGACTATCAGAATTATTCATTCTTTCGCTCATTCATAGTACACCTAGGGGTGCCTTTCACCTATTTTATCCCGCTATTTTTACTCAACATCGCATTGCCGCTGATGCGGATGAATAAACTTTGGTACGATCCGCTGAACCGCATTGTAGACATCCTTTTGGTACTCTCTTTTGCAAACATCCTCATTAACTGCGTAAAGGTTGCCGAAGACTATGTGTACCACGTGTACGATCTTAACAAGGCAGACAATTTAAAGGAGCGTAAAGTACGCACACAGTTAACATTCATACGAAAGCTATTTGTTGCCATTATTATCTTTGTAACCATAGCTATTATATTGCTCAGTTTTGAGAGTATGCGGAAGATAGGCACAGGGCTTTTAACGGGCGTTGGTATTGGCGGTATTATAATTGGTTTTGCAGCCCAAACTTCGTTAGGTAACTTATTGGCCGGTTTCCAGATTGCCTTTACACAACCTATTCGTATTGATGACGTATTGATTGCCGAAAATGAATGGGGGCGTGTTGAGGATATAACCCTTACCTACGTGGTAATGCGCCTGTGGGATCAACGCCGATTGATACTGCCCATTAATTACTTTATCACCAAACCCTTTCAGAACTGGACGCGGATTTCTGCCGATCTGATAGGCACAGTATTCATTTATATGGACTATTCGATACCCTTAGACCCGATAAGGGAGGAGTTTGTACGCTTGCTAGGTCTTACCAAACTTTGGGATAAAAAGGTGCAGGTGGTGCAGGTAACCGACGCAAAAGAGCATACGATAGAGGTGCGTTTCCTGGTAAGCTCAGGCAACTCTTCAGACGCTTTTGATTTACGCTGCTATATCCGGGAAAACATAATCACTTTTATCCAAAAGAATTACCCGGAAAGCCTACCACGTCTCCGAGCCGAATTTAGTGGTCTCCCCTCGCAACAGCCACCGCCCGAGATCAGCGATTTTAAACAGCCGTAGTAACTAACGCTACGCCGCCACCTGCAACTAACGCATCTTCTATCGCGCCAACAATAGGATCGATAATATGGCTCCGTTTTACGGTTATTTTACGAATAAAAAAGCTAGCAAAAGTTGACGCCACGGCTGTTGCGCCCCCAATTAAACCACCCGTTACCGCATTGCCACCGGCAGCTTTGTAGATACATGCACCGGCCAAAGCGCCCGATAAACACCTGCCGCCTAAAGCTATTGGGCTAATACGATTTGGGGCCGAAGGCAGCTTATCGCCAACAAGTTCTGATACTGCGAGTACCTTCAATACCAATGCAACTTTCTCTGACTGGATGAGGTTTAGCGCCGAACCTTCTAAACGTTTAGAATGGTGGTGACTTAATATATGACTGGTTATTGCCGGCGCCGACATAGAGCGCATGCCTGCAAGCGTACCCAAGCCCAATGTCTGCCAAAACGGATCTGTTATTTTTAATGCCATAGTGTATTTAATTTTTAATTCCTGTTTTTATAACAGATGCTTTTAAATAACCACTATGTTGTTAGGTTGTTTAAATAAAAAAGACCGCCCTAACACTAGTCGGGACGGCCTTGAATTTTTAAACGTTGTACGTATAACGTTAAACGTATTACTTATTAAACTGCTGGTGCAAGCTCTTTCTCTTCAGCAACAGGTTTCTTTTTGAAACGATCTTTAATACGGATACGGATAATGTACATACACGGAACCAATATCAAAGTAATAATGGTTGCGAATCCTAAACCGAAAATCATCGTCCACGACAACGGGCCCCAGAAAGCAACGTTATCACCACCAAAGAAAATATGCGGTTTAAATTCGGTAAACAAGCCCACGAAATCGATATTGAAACCAACTGCCAACGGCACCAAGCCCATAATAGCAGCACTGGCTGTTAGCAATACCGGTGTCATACGGGTACGTGCCGCTTCAACCACAGCATCGTGTACGTTGTGGGTTTCTTCCATCAGCATGTCTGTAAACTCCACCAGTAAGATACCGTTTCGCACTACCACACCCGCAAGGGCAATGATACCAACACCGGTCATTACGATAGAGAACGTCATGTGGAAAGTACTTAAACCGAGCAATACACCTATGATACTGAAGAAGATCTCGCTTAAGATGATCAATGTTTTACCAACTGAATTAAACTGAGCCATCAGGATGATCAGGATCAATCCGAATGAGATCATCAACGCTGTACCTAAGAAGGTGGCTGTTTCAATCTGGTCTTCCTGTGCACCACCCATTTTATATGATACACCGTCAGGGAACTTGAAGCTGCGCAAAGCATTCGTTATTGCCGCGTTAACCTCCGTAGGGTTATTTGGCTTAATAACGCTCGAACCTAATGTAAGTACACGTCGCGACTGCTTGTGCTTGATATTTGCATACGTGTTGGTGTACCTGATATCTGTAAAAGCCGAAATAGGTACCTGGCGTATTGCACCACCACTCGCTAAATCACGGTAGGTGATCTTTAAATTACGCAGCATATCGATATTATAACGCTGATCTTCCTGCGCACGCACGTTGATCTCGTAGTTATCTTCTTTGGTATTCCTAAAGTCTGAGGCTTTATAACCATATACCGAGGTAAATAACGCACCGGTAATTTGCTGAGTAGTGATACCCTCGCGGTTGGCACGTTCGCGGTTAATGTCGAACACAATCTCTGGCTTGGTATTCTCTACGTCGGCCACCAGACCTTCAATACCCGGAATTTTTTGCTCATCGATAAATTTCTTCATGCGAGCGGCGGTTCTAACCAAGGTGTCAAGATTATCACCGGTAATTTCCAAACTGATATCTTTTTGCACCGGCGGACCAGAGTTTTCCTGCGCTACAGAAATTTTAGCGCCAGGTATACCTTGCACCGTTTCACGAATGTGTTTCAGAATAGCTTTGGTGTCTTTACCATGGCGTTTGGCAAATTCAACAAACGCAACCGTAATTTTACCTTTGTTGTAATAGGTACCCTGATCTTCGTCCGTAGGATCTGTTACCCCTACCGATACGTTAGAGATGATAGATGACACCACATCTTTATCGGGCTCAACAACCTGTGCAACACGTTTCTCCAGTTTCGAGATCACATCGTTGGTCGCATTTTGATCTGTACCGATAGGCATAGTTACGTATACGTAAGCAAAGTTAGGGTCGCCGGATGGGAACTGCTCTACCTTGAGGTTGCTTACAACCGTAAATGCAATACTCACGAAAAACAGGGCAATAACGCCACCCAATATCCACCACGGGCTTTGAACCGCTTTTTCCAAAATACGCGCATACCAATTCTGGAAACGAGGCCAAATATTCTTTTGGAAACGATCTATTACCCTTAGTAATATAAAATGGTTGAGTAGGTATAAGAAAATAACAAATACCACAAAGTTTCCGATGCCCACGTTCATGAAATAACCCAAAACAGCTATTACACCTAAAATGATTACGGCACGTGTTGTCTTCTTATCAAACTTAGGGTTATCATGCTCGCCATCGTGATGTGGTTTCATAAAATCAACCGCAAAAACCGGGTTCATGATATAAGCCACCAATAGCGACGCTAACAAAGTAATGATCAGCGTAATTGGCAGGAAGAACATGAAGTGACCAATCAAACTGTTCCAGAAAGCCAATGGCACAAATGGTGCAAGAGTTGTCATAGTACCGGAGAATACCGGCAAGAACACCTCACCTGCCGCCATCTTAGCGGCCTGTTTAATAGGTACGGCACCGTTATTAAAGATCCTATGTGTGTTTTCTATTACCACAATAGCATCATCCACCACTATACCCAAGGCCAGCAGGAAGGAGAATAGCACGATCATATTGAGTGTAAAGCCAATAGCCGGCATCACCAAAAAGGCAATAAAACATGATAGCGGTACCGACAAGGCCACAAATATGGCGTTGGTAGTACCCATAAAAAACATCAGGATAACCGTTACCAGAATAAAACCGATAATAATAGTATTGATCAGGTCATCCAGTGTAGAACGGGTCTTGTCAGACTGGTCGCCGGTAATGGTAATATCAAGGCCTTTAGGGAAGATCGTTTTCTGCTTTACCTTAATCAGGTCATAGATCTTATCCGAAGCCTCGATCAGGTTCTCGCCCGATCTCTTACTTACATTAAGCGTAATTACATTTTTAAAGTTAGGATTGTTAGGTGTTTTTAAACGGGCAAAACTCTCCTGATCTTGAAAACCATCTGCAATCTGGGCAATATCGCGTAAGTAAACGGCTTTGCCTTGCGGGTTACGAACAACCAGGTTGTTAACTTCGTTGGCATCCTTAAAATCTTGTTTAATGTCAATGGTGCGCTGTACGCCGTCGTTTACGATAGCACCTGCAGACGAGATCACGTTCTCATTGCCTATAGCCTGGATAATATCGTTGTAGCTAATCTGCGCTGCAGTCATTTTGTTAATATCCACGTTGATCTGGATGTTGGGTTTCAAGGCACCCACCTCATCAACTTTAGATATTTCTTTCATGCCCTCGATATCATCTTTAATATTATCTGCGTACTCCTTCAACTTCTTCAGGTCGTAGTTACCCGAGATGTTGATGTACAGGATAGGCAAATCGGCAACGTTAATATCGGAGATAACAGACTCTTTTAAGTTGTTATCATTCTGAGGCAAATCTTGCTTTGCTTTATCAACTGCGTCTTTTACATCCTGCTTGGCATCTTTGATCTTAATGTCGGCGTTAAATTCCGCAGTAATGATAGATACGTTTTGCTGGGTGTTCGAGGTAACCTTCTTTAATCCTTTTAAAGATTTAAGTTGTTTTTCCAACTGCTTGGTTACCAGTGTCTCAATATTTTGAGGTGACTGACCGGCGTAAATGGTGGAAATAAACACCTTAGATTGTGCAATATCCGGGAAATTCTCTTTAGGTAACCTGTTATAACTTAACAGACCAAGCAAGGTAATGAGGAATATCATTACATATACCGCCGTTTTGTTATCTATGGCCCAACTCGATGGGCCAAATTCTTTTACTGAATCTTTCATCTCAAAATCTGTTTAAAAGATTAATTACCTGATGTTGAAGATTTAACCTTGTCGCCGTCTTCAATATCATTTGCACCGTCGGTTATTAATTTGTCGCCCGCTGCAATACCAGATAGAATTTCGGCGCTGCCTCCATAAGTACGACCTATTTTAATGCCTTTTTGTTTAGCCACTCCGTTTTCGTCAACAAAAACGTAATCGCCTTGCTCCGATTTCTGGATAGCTTTAAATGGAATAACTAATGCAGTTTTGTTGTTGTAGTCGGCTATTTTTAACGTAGCGGTCATGTTAGGGCGCAGTGTGTTGCGAACAGGCAATTTTACCTCGATACCAAAACTACGTGATCCCGGATCGATAACTTTTGCGGCGAAGGTTACCTTGGCATTCAGCGAGTCTGCAGCATCTGGAACCATTACTTTAACAATATCACCTTGGTTAACGCGGCCTGCATAAGACTCAGGAACATCTGCCTTTACCTTTAATACATCAGCATTAACAATACGGATACCAGTTTGACCTGGTTGAGCCATTTGGCCTAATTTCAAATCCATTTGATCGATAGTGCCGTTAATCGGCGACTTAATGCTGTACATAGCTGCCTGTTCTTTAAGGGAGGCCAATTGTTTCTGGCTGCCTTCTAAAGCAGTTTTAGATTGCAGGTATTGTACTTCGGTACCGATTTTCTGGTCCCAAAGATTTTTTTGGCGTTGGTACAAAGTTTTGTTCAGGTCAACCTGAGTGGCAACCTGCGCAATGTTTTGCTTTAAAACGTTATCATCTAACTGCACCAATACCTGGCCGCGACTAACGTGATCACCTGCTTTTACATAAATATTAGTAATGGTACCAGGCGATTGCGAATAGGCAGTAACGTTATCCTGCGCATCTATACGGCCTTGTATCTCAATATAGTTAGTGAAACTGGTTGGTTTAACCTCGTAAACGTTAACGTCGGTAACTTTTGACGAGTCTTGACCGCCACCATTTTTAGCTTCTAAAGCTGCAATTTTACCTGCTATTTCAGACTGCTGTTTTTTAAGATCAGCCAGCTGGGCTTTATCATCTTTTGGTTTGCTATTGCAGGCCGCTAAAGCCATTAAAGCTACTGCACTTGTGTATAATATTTTTTTCATGTGTTGTTTGTCTTATGATGGTTTAGCTATTCTTATTGTAATCTTCCGTATGCTCTATCTAAGTCTACCTTGCTAATCAGGGCATTGTATAGGCCTTGTATATAATTGTTATCTGCTACTACAAGCGAAGTTTCGGCTTGCGTCACCTCAACGCTCGAGCCAACTCCTTGTTGGTATTTAATTCGTGTGACCCTTAATACTTCGTTAGCAACTTCACGGTTGTGCTTTTGGTTGTTAAGCGATTGCAAACCGTTAACATAGCCTATGCGAGCGGCGTTGGTTTGTAGGTTTAACCCGTTTTTCAGGTTATCCATATCGTTCTGAGTTTTCTGTATTGCAATTTGCGCCTGCTTTACCTGATTAGTCCGCTGAAACCCGGTAAAGATTGGCACTTTCAAATTCAACCCGATATAGCTTGATGGAAATTGCATACTGTATAGCGAGCTAAAACCATTGTTTTGGTATGATGAAGTGTAGTTTGCAATTGCGCTCAACTTGGGCAAAAACTGCGATTTCTGTCTTTGCAAATCAAGTTTATTCAATTTCAATTGGGTCTCGTACAAACTGTACTCGATACGTTTCTGATATGCAGTTGTGTCTGTAGTTGCAGCCATAGCCATACTTTCATCAAGCTTAATGTCCTCCAGCTTATCCTTTAACTCTAACTCGGTGTCAATCGGCATGCCCATCTGAAATTTCAGCATTTGTAGGTTAAGTACCAGCATTCTTAAAGTATTAATGCGCGTAGTTACCAGGTCATTATATTGTACGCTTAAACGGTCTACATCAATCTTTTCAACAAAACCTTGTTTGTTTTGTGCGATAGTTTGATCGTATTGCTCTTTAATTTGTTTGATGTTAGCATCAAGTAATCTAACCGCTTCATTGCTTACCAATACCTGATAGTAAGCCTTGGTAACCTGTACGTTGGCCTCGATAAGGCTACGTGTAACATTACGTTGCGATAGTTCTTTATATGTCTTGGAAGCTTTTAATCCAACTAAATAACTACCGTCAAATAATATCTGACTAGCATCTAATCCTAAATTTGATTGATACTTCACGCCAAATTTAACCGGTACAAATGTGCCAGGTTGACCGAAAAAATCGCCAGGCAATAATGTAGTTGGTATTTTAACATAGTCTAAAAACGATGCCGATCCATTGATTTGCGGCAAACCTATCCCTGTTGTTTCTTTTACTTTGTATTCTGCGCTTTTTACATCCAGGCGGGCATTACGCACAGTATCCTGATGCTCATAAGCGTAGTTAATACAATCGGCCAGTGTAAAGCTGTACGATGGACTAACGGCGGGCGTTGTTTGTTGGGCATAGCTACTTATAGTAGTTATACATAACAATAGTCCCACTTTTATTACATTCTTCATGTGTTTGGAAATATATTATGGTGTGTGTTGGTTATTAGTTTTGGTTTATGTTTTGATACTCGCAAAGCATTTTGTAGCCCTCCAGCGTAACTATGCCATAGTTAAAATGCTCTAAAAACTGTTGCTGAACTTTCCATTGGTTAAATTCTGTTATCGGGAAAACCATGTTGTCGAATCCTGTTTCTACCTGTAGCATCCGCATGCGGGCGATAATCTTTACATCCAGCTCGGGGCGTATGAAGCCTTCTTTAATACCACGGGTTAACAGTTCTTCCAGCGTAACTACCAGCGTTTTAGCTTTAAACTGCTGGATCAGTTTCCACCCTTCCGGATGGTACTTCTGCATATCGTGTATTACAATCGGGTTCATCTTGGCTAAAATCTCTTCCGAACACTTCATCATATCAATCAGCTGCTTAATCACGTTGTCTTGCCCTTCTAACATCTCCTTCATCATCCGCTCGTCCTCTTCCATTCGGGTTTTAGTTAAAGCCACAACTAATTCGTTTTTATCGGAGAAATGCTGATAGATGGTTTTTTTCGACATACCTAAATGCCGGGCAATATCATCCATGGTTACGCTCTTAATGCCTGCCTGCATAAACAGTTCGAGCGCCCCTTCTAATATCCTTTGTTCCTGACTCATCTTACCCGCAAAACTATGGAAACATTTTTCGATTTCAAAGTTTCCATCTTATTTTAATTCTCCTGCCAATCGTTAATTGTTACCTTTGTACAAACTTATTTTTAATGGACCTTTCTGCACTTACTGCTATATCTCCTGTTGACGGTCGCTACCGCAACGTAACAAAAGATCTTTCTGCCTATTTCTCAGAATACGCTCTGATTAAGTACCGTGTTTTTGTAGAAGTTGAGTACTATATTGCACTTACCAAGTTTAATATCCCTCAGCTTAGTACTTTAGATACTACTGTTACACAAAAGTTACAGTCTATTTATAAAAATTTCAGCGAGGCAGATGCACAAGCCATTAAAGACATTGAAAAAACAACCAACCACGATGTTAAGGCCGTTGAATATTTTATTAAGCAAAAGTTTGATGAGATTGGCCTAAGCGAGCAGAAAGAGTTTATCCATTTTGGTTTAACCTCTCAGGATATTAACAATACTACTATCCCCTATACTTTTAAATTAGCTTTAAATGAGGTTTATTATCCGGCTATTGCCGAACTGATTGACCTATTAAAGCAATATGTAAACGACTGGAAAGATGTATCTATGCTGGCCCACACGCACGGTCAGCCAGCGTCGCCAACACGTTTGGGTAAAGAGATACAGGTGTTTGTAGAGCGTTTAGAAAAACAGTTAGAGTTATTGAAACAAGTACCCTACTCTGCTAAATTTGGCGGTGCTACAGGTAACTTCAATGCACATCATATTGCCTATCCAGATCATGACTGGAAAGGTTTTGGTAACCACTTTGTAAATGAAGTTTTAGGACTAAACCGTTCGCAGTTTACTACTCAGATAGAACATTACGACAATTTTGCGGCACAATGTGATGCATTAAAACGTATTAATAACATTATCCTTGATCTCGACCGTGATATGTGGACCTACATATCGATGAACTACTTTAAACAAAAGATAAAGGCTGGTGAGATTGGATCATCGGCTATGCCGCACAAAGTTAACCCGATAGATTTTGAGAACTCGGAGGGTAATGTAGGCATTGCTAATGCCCTTTACGAACACTTAGCTGCTAAGCTGCCCGTATCGCGCTTACAGCGCGACCTTACCGATTCTACCGTGCTACGCAACATCGGCGTGCCAGTAGCGCATACATTAATTGCTATTAAATCGACTATTAAAGGACTAGGTAAACTTTTACTTAACGAAACTGCTTTGCAGGCCGATCTGGAAGCTAACTGGGCTGTAGTAGCCGAAGCTATCCAAACCATTTTACGTCGCGACGGCTATCCAAACCCTTACGAAGCACTTAAAGAGCTTACCCGTACCAATACCGGCGTTAACGCGCAAACCATTGCTGGCTTCGTAGATACTTTAGATGTGAGCGAAAGCACCAAGCAAGAACTTAAAAATATAACGCCAGGTAACTACACGGGTATATAGTCATGTATAGGTCAAAACAATACGGGGGGTAATATTAAATCAATTTCCTGTATAACTTTGTTAACTTAGATTAGATAAAAAGAAATTCTCATGAATATCAACGTATATACCGAAAGCACACCGAACCCAGCTACAATGAAATTCATTGTTAACAAATTGCTGATTAATGGAAGTGTGGATTATCCTACTAAAGAAAGCGCCGAAAAATCAACTTTTGCAAAAGAGCTTTTCAAATTCTCTTTTGTAAACGGTGTGTTTTTTGCAAGTAACTTTGTTACTGTAACAAAAACTGAAGGTACCGATTGGGACGATATCGAACCGATTATCAAAGAGTTTGTAAAAGGTGCTGTTGAATCCGAATTAAAAGTTCAGGAAGAAGAGCAAGCTGATGTAAACTTTGAAGGCACTGACGCTGAGGTGAAAATTCAGCAAATCCTGCACGACTATGTTCGCCCGGCTGTTGAGCAAGATGGTGGTGCTATCGCCTACAAATCATTTACCGAAGGTGTAGTAACTGTTGAACTTCGCGGTTCTTGCAGCGGCTGCCCGTCATCAACCATTACCCTTAAAGCCGGTATCGAAAACCTGCTTAAACGTATGGTACCAGAAGTACAAGAAGTTGTTTCTGAAGCTATGTAATTTATATTGATTTCACCGATTGTAGGGTGATTTCATTTATGATATATAAAGGCGATCTGATTGGATCGTCTTTTTTGTTGAGTTCTAAAATGAGTTGCGTGAAGACACACCCAGGCCTTTCTCAGGAGGGGAATAAAAATCTTTCCCACCAAGGCATTGAGCATTAGCAAGACGTGTAATGCCCCGATAAACGTTAATTACCAAAATTTGAACAACACATGTGCACCCTCCCAGGAATATTATAAATTTCCTAACTTTATTAAATCAATCACCTAACTATGGAAATCACACCTGTTACGCTCATTCCAACTTTATCTGTGCGCAATGGAAATGCGGCGATAGAATTTTACAAAAACGCTTTTGGCGCAATGGAAATATTTGTTGAACGCGATCCCCTGGGCGCAGTGGTAGCCCAACTGGCTATCGACGGCGTTAGCTTCCTGGTAGCAGATGAATCGCCCGAGCATGGTAATTACAGCCCGGAAACATTGGGTGGCACCACTATACGCATGGGCTTGCAGGTTATGGATCCGGATACTTCCATGGCACGTGCCATAGCGGCTGGCGCAACGGAAATTTACCCGGTAGCTGATCAAAGTTATGGCTACCGCCTCGGCCGTATAGCAGATCCTTATGGACATCATTGGGAAATATTCAGGCCGATGAAGTAAGTATGATGCGCGTTTAAGCGTTCACGCTCAAACTATTTTACCGATGGAGCGTCCGCGCTCCTTTTAAATACTATTAATTAGGAGCTTACACGTTCTATTGGGACCGGGTTCAAGTCTGGACGCTTGAACCTGCGAGCTGCGGTCAGACTTATAAAAACTTAATCTTTAAAATACTCGCCAATTTTTGACACCAGCTCATCAGCTATCAAGCCATTAGTAGCTACTACATCGCATTTTTCTAAAACATCATTGCCGCCGTTAAAAGTGGTTACCACTCCCCCAGCCTGTCGCACGATGACGATACCTGCTGCAATGTCCCAGGGCTTTAAGTTGTACTCGTAATAACCATCGAAACGGCCGCAAGCAGTATAGGCCAGATCTGTAGCGGCCGAACCTAAACGGCGCAGACCGTGACAATGCTGCATCAGGTCTGTAAACAGACTGATGTATTGAGGCTGTTTGGTAAAATCGTAATATGGAAAACCGGTAGCCAATAAACTGTCGGCAATTTTAGGCGCTTTACTCACGCGGATTTCTTTACCGTTTAAATAGGCTGGCGCGCCTTTCCAGGCGTAAAAACATTCGTCGAGGTTAATTTCATAAACTACACCAGCAACTAATTCGTCGTACTCTTTAAGCGCAATGCTTACGGCGAACACGGTTAATCCATGAATAAAATTAGTAGTGCCATCCAGCGGATCGATGATCCAGTTATAGCGTTCGCCGGTACGATTAATGGTTTTTTCTTCGGTAAGGAAACCGGCTTCGGGTAATATTTTCTCTAGGCCGGCAACGATCATACCTTCGGCTGTTTTATCAACGTATGACACAAGATCATTGAGACCTTTGTATTCTATTTTATCAGCATTAAAGTTTTGGCGTTCCTGGCGGATAAATGCACCAGCCTGTTTGGCTACTTCAATTACCTGTTGGGTTATGGTTTCCAGCATGATCTCGTAGTTTTAAGTTGAATGAAAACAGTTTATGAATAAAAAAACTTGCGAAAAATAAACTTAAAGCAGCAGCCGGTCGGGCAATTGGTGGATACATGTGCAGGTAAACTACCATAATTTTCAATATGGCCAGATTAGCGAAATACCCAATAAACGCTACCGACACAAATCGTAAAAACTGCTGCGTGGGCTGCAATTTAGATTCTGAAAATACCAGATAGCGGGTGATCAGAAAGTTAACAATTACACCCAGGCAATAAGATATACTGAACGATAAGATATAATTGCTAACGTGATAGTTAATTACCCTGTATGATTGCGCCTTGAATAGATAATCGAAGAGCAAGTTAAAAGAGCAAACATCTACCAAAAAGCCTATCCCTGCAGATATGATGAACCTTAAAAACTGATTTCCCAGTATTTTTTGACCTATGCTTTTATCCTGCATGCGTTACCCCTTTTTGGTTACGCAATGCATTTACACAAAGAGCAATACCGCCAACTACCAAACAAAGAGATATCATTTCTGCCTGGGTAAATGAAAGGCTGCCAATATGGTAACGGGTATTTACGCGGATCAGCTCGATGAAGAAACGTTCTATTCCGTTTAAAACAAGATAGATACCAAACATTAAGCCCGGTAGTTTAATACGATCGCGGATGCTCCACAATGCCAGGAAAAGCAGTAAACAAACAACAGATTCGTAAAAAGACGTTGGATAAACAGGTAACCGCAGTTCATTGCAGAATTTACCTATACAACCTGGAATCGGGTTATTAAAGTCGACCATGTTTACGTTATGCGGAAATTTGAACGACCACATCCAATCCGGAGCCCAGCTTAACCAGCTTGGTTTAGGGTCTAAATTGGGAACGCCCCAATCACCATCACCACTCATTTGGCAACCAACACGACCAACGGCATAAGCCAGCATCATTCCAGGGCCACCTATATCGAGCATGTGCAAAGGCTTTACACCATTCTTATTGGCAATATATAGTACAGCTGCCCCACCGCAGATTAATCCCCCATAAAAAGTTAAACCACTAAAGCCGATCAGCATACCAACCGGGTCTTTCATAAAGTCGTCCCAGTTTTCGAGTGCGTTAAACAGCTTGGCACCTGCAAAACCAAATACTGCAGCCCAAACTAAAATGCTTCCCATTAACTCGTGCGGTTGTTGTAAAACTCGTTTAGTTATTGGCTCTGCAAGCTCTTGCTTTTTGGCATCTGAGTAAGCCCAGTATACAAAACCTGCACCCATTAGAATTCCACCCAACCAGTTTCCGCGAAGCGAAAGAATAAAATCCTGTGGATCATTAACCAATTCTTGATAATGCAATACGGCATCAAGTAATTTATAACCGGCCAGGAAACCGAAAAAACCATTGCCGATCAAATCGGTCCATTGTACTTTGGCACCAATGGTGATGGTTTTCTCCGCAGACTTTATAATCCCAAGTTTTTCTTTACGCTTAAACTCTTCGAGAAAAGCCCAATAACCTCCCATAAAGGCAAGTGCGACAAAAAAACCAAAGGTTTGAAAAGGCAACGGAATATTAGCGCCTGTAAAATATCTGATCAGTTCAGAAAGGGTTGGAAACATTCAGGTAGTATTTTGTGGAGCGAATATAAAACTTAATGAACTAATATTTCTTCGCCTTCTGTAATTTCAACATCACCATCTGGTGCAATGGCAGTTAAGGTAACTGTACGCAGCTCGTTAACCAGCACCGGATCATATTTGGCCTTTACCTTTACATAGTTGCGGGTAAAGCCGTGCATATAACCTTCCTTAATATCACCTTCAAACAGAACCTGGCCGGTTTGGCCCAGTTGCGATTCGTAAAAAGAACGGCGTTTTTTATCAGAAAGTATATGCAGCATTTTGCTTCTCTCCGCGCGGGTCGAACCCGGTACACTACCGCTCATTTCGGCAGCAAGCGTATTTTCGCGTTCCGAGTAGGTAAATACGTGCAGGTATGAAATATCTAGTCCGTTAAGGAAATTGTAGGTATCAATAAAATCTTCGCGTGTTTCGCCCGGGAAACCAACAATCACATCTACACCTATGCAGCAGTCTGGCATCAGTTGTTTGATCTTGGCTACGCGATCAGCATATAAAGCACGTTTGTAACGACGGCGCATTAAACTCAATATCTTATCAGAACCTGACTGTAGCGGGATATGGAAATGTGGCACAAATCTTTTAGAGGTAGCCACAAACTCGATGATCTCGTCGGTCAGTAAGTTTGGTTCGATAGAAGAAATGCGGATGCGATCGATGCCCTCAACTTCGTCCAGTGCTTTTACAAGGTCGATGAATTTGTTAACGCGCTCACCGTTTTGCAAACCGAAATCGCCAAGGTTTACACCGGTAAGCACAATCTCGCGCACACCAGAAGCCGCGATATCAGCAGCTTGCTTTAACACACTTTCGATATTGTCGCTGCGGCTATTGCCACGTGCTAGTGGAATGGTGCAGAAAGTACAAGAGTAATCGCAACCATCCTGAACCTTTAAAAAGGTACGGGTTCGATCGCCAAATGAATAGGAAGTAACAAACTCTTTTGCCTCAGAGACCGGCTGATTATAGATAAGCGTTTTAGGCTGTTTGGTTAAATCGGTGATGTGCTCAACAATCTGGAATTTTTCGGCTGCGCCAAGCACCATATCCACACCGGGAATCTCAGCAATTTCGGCAGGTTTTAATTGGGCGTAACACCCAACAATTACCACATAGCCTTCGGGTGAGATTTTTAACGCCTCTTTAACGATCTTTTTGCACTTCTTATCGGCGTTTTCAGTAACCGAACAGGTATTGATCACAAAGATATCGGGGGTTTCCGTAAACGCAACCGTTTGATAGCCTGCCTGCGTAAACAAGCGGCCAATAGCCGACGATTCTGAATAATTCAGCTTACAGCCCAGCGTATAAAAAGCAACTTTCTTATCCATTTTAAGGCTGCAAATATAAGGATTTAAAAAATAACCGACCTACACGCTTTTGTCTCGTAAATGTTATAAAAGTTGTTCACAACAAATTGAAATTGGCCATGTTATATCTTTATGTTGAAACACCTTTTAATTGGTATGCTGGTGATAGGCAATTACACACAACATTCCAACCCAAAACGCACCCTATTGTTATTTGCCGATAAAGCCTCACAATCTACGCTTAAGCAACAGCAGCACCTTTTAGAAGCCGACAAAGCTGGCTTAAAACAACGCGACATAGAGGTGCTAAATTACGACCCTAAAAGTGCCGTTGCTCGCGCCAACCATATACAGGGTGGGTTCACAGTTGTGCTTATAGGTAAAGACGGAGGCGAAAAACTACGCAGCCACAAACTGGTAACCACTAAAAAACTCTTTGATATTGTTGACGCTATGCCGATGCGGAAAGAAGAGATGGCGCACGCGGATCAGGAATGACAAAACAGAGCCGGGAATCAAGAGTCAAGATAATCTCTCCATAGCCCTGTTTGAAAGCATCATTTTTAGTTGAAGTCGAATTACACGTAATTTTTCAAACCATCTCTAACCTGCTCTAGATATCCAGCTCCAAATAGGTTGAGATGTAATAATAAAGGATACAAATTCCATAGATCAGTACGTTGCTGCCAGTCAGGATGCAGCGGAAAATTTTCCTGATACGACTCATAAAAGGTATCCGAAAAACTGCCGAATAAGGTGGTCATCGCAAGGTCGAATTCGCGGTTACCGTAACTTACGGCTGGATCTATGAGATAAGGCTTTTCCTCCGCACTGATAAGGTAATTACCTCCCCACAAGTCGCCATGAATAAGCGATGAACGCTCCTCTTCAAATATGTTGTTAAGGTTTAAGTAAAGTCTCTCAAAATTTTGAATATCAGTATTATTAAGCATGCCATTATCGGCTGCCATCTTAACCATAGGCTGTAGCCGTTCTTCTATAAAAAAGCCAGCCCAGCTAAACTGTTGATTGTTGCGCTGCGGTAAAGACCCCATATAATTATCGCTGTCGAAACCAAAGTAAGGCGCAGTAATACGATGCAATTCAGCGAGGTCTCTACCTAACGCTTCTGACGCCTTTTCGGTGGCTCTGCGGTTTTCAATCCACTGTAGAATCAGGAAACTGTTATCACCGAGATCGTCCTGCAAAATCACTTCGGGCACGGCAATCGTGTTGGTAGCGGCTATAGTTTTAAGTCCGGTGCTTTCACAGGCGAACATATCGGGATAGGCGCTCTTGCTATTGAGTTTCAGCATATATCTACCCGTGTTTGCATGAAGGCAATAGGTTTGATTTATACTGCCCCCACTGATAGGTTTAGTGCTATCAATGTATACCGTTTGGTTTAAAACCACCGATAGCCTGCTCTGAATAAACCCCACTAATTCAGCAGATAAAGCCATATACTAATGTAATGCTTTTATAGATATTTTAATATCAAAATTATCCATCAAAAACCTTATTTTTGCGGTTCGAAATGCAGCACATACGTAATTTTTGCATCATTGCACACATCGACCACGGTAAGAGTACACTTGCCGACAGGTTGCTTGAATATACCAACACCGTTACCAAACGCGAATCGCAGGCACAACTGCTTGACGATATGGACCTGGAACGTGAGCGCGGTATAACTATTAAGAGTCACGCCATACAGATGAATTATACGCTGGATGGACAGGAATATGTATTAAACCTTATTGATACTCCTGGACACGTTGACTTCTCGTACGAAGTTTCACGCTCTATTGCAGCCTGCGAAGGTGCTTTATTGATTGTGGATGCTTCGCAAGGTATACAAGCCCAAACTATTTCCAACTTGTATCTCGCGCTGGAGAATGATCTGGAAATCATTCCGGTACTAAATAAAATGGATCTTCCCGGCGCTATGCCAGAGGAAGTTAAAGACCAGATTGTTGATTTGATAGGTTGTAAACGCGAAGAAATTTTAGCAGCATCGGGTAAAACCGGGCTAGGTGTACATGATGTACTCCGTGCTATTGTTGAGCGTGTGCCCGCTCCTGTTGGCGATCCGGAAGCTCCCTTACAGGCCTTGATCTTCGACTCGGTATTCAACTCATTCCGCGGTATTATTGCTTATTATAAGGTAGTAAGCGGCGAGATCAGAAAAAATACTAAGGTTAAATTTATGGCTACCGGTAAAGAGTATCTGGCCGACGAGGTGGGTACTTTAAAGCTACAGCCAGTACCTAAAGATGTAATTAAAACCGGCGACGTAGGTTACATCATCTCGGGTATTAAAGAAGCCAAAGAGGTTAAAGTTGGTGATACCATTACTTTAATTGAACGCCCTGCAGCCGAGGGTATCCAGGGGTTTGAAGAAGTAAAACCAATGGTATTTGCCGGTATTTACCCTGTTGATACGGAAGATTACGAAGAACTACGCGAATCAATGGCCAAGCTTCAGTTAAATGATGCTTCGCTGGTATTTGAGCCTGAATCTTCTGCGGCATTAGGCTTTGGTTTCCGTTGCGGATTCTTAGGAATGCTGCACATGGAGATCATCCAAGAGCGTTTAGAGCGCGAGTTTGATATGACGGTTATTACTACAGTACCCAACGTATCATATCTGGCCTATACAACTAAAGGCGAAGAATTGCTGGTAAATAACCCTTCTGACCTGCCCGACCCAAGCAAACTTGATTATGTAGAAGAGCCTTATATTAAGGCCAACATCATTAGCAAAGCGGAGTTTGTTGGGCCGATTATGTCGTTATGTATCCAAAAACGCGGCACTATAGTTAACCAATCTTACCTAACCTCAGATCGCGTTGAGCTGATCTTCGAGATGCCGATGGGTGAAATTGTATTCGACTTTTACGACAGGTTGAAAACCATTTCTAAAGGTTATGCCTCGTTTGATTATACGCAGATTGGTTACCGCCAGTCGGACTTAGTACGTTTGGATATTCGTTTAAACAGCGAGCCTGTTGATGCGTTATCTTCACTAATTCACCGCAGTAATTCTTACGATTTTGGTAAAAGAATTTGCGAGAAGCTGAAAGAGCTGATCCCACGTCAACAGTTTGAAATTATTATCCAGGCATCTATCGGTGCTAAAATCATAGCACGCGAAACGGTGAAAGCTCTGCGTAAAGACGTAACCGCCAAATGTTATGGTGGTGATATTTCGCGTAAGCGTAAACTGTTAGAGAAACAGAAAAAAGGTAAAAAACGCATGCGCCAGGTTGGTAACGTAGAGATACCACAGTCGGCGTTTATGGCAGTATTGAAATTAGACTAAAATAGATTTGAGATGACGCCATGCAGTATCTGCAATTAAGCTTTTATACTTTAATAGGTGTTAAAAAGATAATTGATCTTGGCGATTTTTCTTGGGGCGAATGGATCGTTTATGATAATCGGATACCGAAATATCATATCAATTTACATACAGAACTAAGTTCTGACATGATGATTAATTCAATCATCAACAAAAAGGAAAATACGATTGAGGGTATTATTAGAAATATTAATATCCGATACGGAACAAAGTTATCGTTAAAAACACGACCCTTAATTGAGTTGGTAAAGAAAGAAGAACTAATAGAACTCGATTTAGGTCCTCTTCCAGAACAGTGGGTTAAAAACATCATATAATGCAGCTTTTAGACGGAAAATACGTATCAGAAAAACTGAAGCTTGAAATAGCTGAAGAAGCAGCGAAAATATTGGCTAACACAGGCCGTAAACCACACCTGGTTGCGGTATTGGTTGGGCACGATGGGGGCAGCGAAACTTATGTGGCCAGCAAAATGAAGAATTGTGAGGCTGTAGGTTTCAAATCGTCTTTAGTACGTTACGAAAGTGACGTTACCGAAGAAGAGTTATTAGCCAAAGTAGCCGAGCTAAATGCCGATGCTGATATTGACGGCATCATTGTTCAGCTTCCTTTACCAAAGCATATCGATCCCGAGAAGGTAACTGAAAAGATTAACCCTGCTAAAGATGTGGATGGCTTCCACCCGGTTAACCTGGGCCGTATGCAGCGCAACCTGCCATCATTTATCCCGGCCACTCCTTACGGTATTACGCTGATGCTGAAAGAATATGGCATTGATACCGCAGGCAAACATTGTGTGGTAGTTGGTCGCAGTAATATTGTTGGTTCGCCAATGAGTATTCTGATGGCGCGTAATACGCAACCGGGTAACTGTACTGTAACCATTTGCCATAGCCGCACACCAGATATTAAGAAATTCACCCTTGATGCCGACATTCTGATCGTAGCTATCGGTAAAAAGAATTTTATTACCGCAGACATGGTTAAAGATGGCGTGGTTGTGATAGACGTGGGTATGAACCGCGAAACCTCTACCCTAACCAAATCTGGCTATAAACTGTATGGCGATGTTGATTTTGAAGGTGTTGCTCCAAAATCGTCATGGATTACCCCGGTACCGGGCGGTGTGGGCTTAATGACCATTATTGGCTTGCTTAAAAACACATTAGCATCAGCAAATAAAGAAGTATACGTTTAGTTATTGGTTATTAGGTTAATCAGTAAGATATAAAGCAGAAGGGATCACAATTGTGATCCCTTCTGCTTTTACTGCTTTTGGTCATGATGTCCCAGTGAGTATCGGAACAGGATGACGGACGTCATGGGCTTAATAACTCAATAACCTAATAACTAAATGCTACCTTCCGATATGATATTCGTGTGGAATTATATAGTTCTCATTCTCATCTTGCCATGCCATTGATGAGATAAGCCATTTGCCTTCTGTTTGGATACATTGCACATAATTTATTCCTCTGGGTATTCGGCCCGATTCGTGATCGGTAAACGAGTACTCGTAAACGCTCACCCGTTGGGCAATTTTGCCGAAAGTTTCTGTTTTTGAGAATAACTCGCGTTGTACAAATTGCTGCATAGTGCCGTCAGCTACCTGGGTTTGAATTGCTTTGACAAAACTTTCGGGTGTAAAACTAAGCGGACGGCCAAAGGTGTTGTTAATCAATACGGCCTCATCATAAAAAAGGGCTTCCAAAGCATTAAGGTCGGGCTCTTCACCGGTTTGAAAACTAAGGGTCTGGTAAAAGTCTGTTACCAACAGATCTATATCGCTACTGCTCATAAAATGTATTAAGTTCCTTTTAACGAATCCCAGAAAGACGGGATGCCTACATAGACTTCATTATTTCTGATCTCGACCTTATAGGTCGGAACGAAATCATTTTGTCCGGTGTTGCCCCTTCCCGTTTCCAGATCGTAAGCATAACGATGAAACGGGCATATCAGTTTTCCATTTTCGCACCAACCTTCACTTAAATCCGCGCCTGCATGCGGGCATCTGGCCGAAAGGGCAAATAATTTGCCTTCATAATTCACGATACAAAGCTTCTTACCACCAACGGAAACTTTACTGATCGGAGGTAATACTTCGCCAACTGAACCAACCTTATACCACTTCATTACGCGGCTAAAAATCCACCTTCAGATCCATCATAGTTGGATTTTTCATCATCTCATCCATATTAGTAACCAGCGTAACGGTTTTTCGATCCGCCGACAGCATGGCGCGGCTATTATTGATCTTCTTTACAGGCTTGGCGAAGCTCAGGATTAGCTTATATGGCGTCTCTATCAATAACGCTTTAGCCATTACAAAAGTAGCCTGGGTTTTCTTCAAAAAGTTATTGAATTTGGTTTTATCGATAATGCGGTAAAATTTATGCGGAGTGATTTCGTAGTCATAATAATCCTGGCCTACAACTAATTGGCCGCCCTCAAAACCTTTTATACTTTTGCTATCCTTAGTAACCGAACTAAGCCGGCTGTTATTAGCCACTTTAGAGATATGTTCTATATAATATTTCAGATCAGCTGCATCTTTGGCCTGGTGGTTAATGCTAATCTTCATCAGGCTTTTATGCAAATCCATTTTAACGTTAAGGTTGCTGCTTTTGGCCAATTTAATTTCCTCTGCGCTTAGCTTCTGCTGAGTTGTATCGGGTATGGCACTGTAAAAGTTGAGGGAAGTATCCTTAGCCATGGCAAATTGAGGCGTTGCCGCTACTGAATCCGAAACCAGATTCATGAGCACGGCAACCGCATGACTCATGTCGAAATCATAAACCACATTGCACGATCCGTCTGCCTTAAAGTTGTAATGCTCTTCTATATCAACACATGAACTCAGGCAAGTTAATACACTGCAAAGTATAATTAAAAAGTAAAGTTTTCTCATTGGTTGAATTTCAAGTAATTATAACCAATAATATTAACATTTAAAAGGCCAAAAATTTAAACCATCGGCGTAGTTATTTTTATCTTTGCAAATTGAATATGACAGCACAGGTTCCGGAAGATGGCACATTGCTCCCCTTAATGGAGGAGTTCTATACAATACAAGGCGAAGGATATAACACCGGCAAGGCCGCATACTTTATCCGCTTAGGCGGATGCGATGTAGGCTGTCACTGGTGCGATGTTAAAGAGAGCTGGGATGCAAGTATCCACCCCCTTACCTCTGCCGACCAGATTGTTACCAATGCGCTGCAATTTCCGGCTAAAACTGTGGTAGTTACCGGTGGCGAACCATTGATCTACAATCTTGATTACCTTACCGCTCAAATGAAAGAAAAAGGTGTAACTACCTTTATAGAAACTTCGGGTGCGTACCCCCTTTCGGGGCACTGGGATTGGATATGCTTATCGCCCAAAAAATTCAAAGCACCTCAACCAGCCATTGCCCAACAGGCGCATGAACTAAAGGTTATCGTTTTCAATAAATCGGATTTCGACTGGGCCGAACAATATGCCGAACTGGTATCGCCTGGCTGCAAACTTTACCTGCAACCCGAATGGTCTAAAGCTAAGGAAGTTACCCCACTTATTATTGATTATGTAATGGCCAACCCTAAATGGGAGATCTCTCTACAAACCCACAAGTATTTGAATATCCCATAAAAAACGTATTTTAGGGTCAGCTTCTTATATAACCTAAATGAACCGGATTCTATTTATCGTGCTATTTACTGCCTTACCGTGCCTGTTATTTGCACAGCAACGAACGTACACCACGCGCGATGAAACGGCTATCAAGTATTACGCTACAGCAGGTTCCAACTACGATGCCCGAAAAATAGATGATGCCATTTCTTCCTTACAACAGGCCATTACAGCAGATGATCGCTTTGTTGAAGCCCACATCTTTCTCGGCGACTTATACCACCTAAAACAGCAGCATAAAGAAGCAGCCGAACAGTATCTAAAAGCAATTAGCATTAATCCGGAGTTTACACAAGGGGTTTATATCAAAGTAAGTGAGGTTGAGATTTACCTCGGCAGGTACAAAGATGCACAGCAACATTTATTAAAATACCTCACCTATCCCTACATAACCGATCGTGACCGTTTCCGTGCCAAGAAAATGATGGGCGATTGCGATTTTGCACTTACAGCTTTACAACATCCGGTGCCATTTACACCTGTTAATTTAGGCCCCGAAATAAATACCGCCGACGACGAATATTTGCCCGTAGCCACTGCCGATGAAAGCATGCTCATCTTCACCCGCAAAATTAATAATAACGAGGATTTTTATAAAAGCGCTAAACTTAATAATAAGTGGCAGACCGCCAGCTATCTGAGCAAGCAAATTAACACACCCAACTATAACGAGGGCGCACAATCCATATCACAGGATGGTAAATACCTTTTCTTTACCGGCTGTAACCGTCCGGATGGTTTAGGTAAATGCGACATCTATGTTTCGCAAAAAAAAGGCGACGACTGGTCGACACCTTTTGATTTAGCGAAACCCATTAACTCGCCGGGTTGGGAATCACAGCCCTCTATCAGCGCCGATGGCCGCACGCTTTACTTCGTAAGCAACCGGAAGGGTGGTTACGGGGGCTACGACATCTGGAAATCGACACTTAAATCTACTGGTTGGGGTGAGCCAGAGAACTTAGGCCCCAATATTAATACCGCCTTTGATGAGCAATCGCCGTTTATACACCCTGATGATAGTACGCTCTACTTCTGCTCAAGCGGTTGGCCGGGCATGGGTAACAAAGACCTTTACATCAGCCGTTTAGGACAAGATGGTAAGTGGCAAAAACCGCAAAATCTGGGATACCCTATTAACTCAAGTGGCGACGAAAACGGACTTACCATTTCCGCAAGCGGTGGTTACGCTTACTTTGCTTCTAACTCGGCTAATTTAAACGGCTTGGGGGGCTACGATATCTACATGTTCGAGCTGCCTGTTACGGTACGGCCGCATACCGTTACCTATGTAAAAGGTAAAGTAACAGACGCCAAGCTTAAAAAGCCGATAGAAGCCATTGTAGAAATTACCGATCTCGAGAAAAACCAGGTAGTTTATAAAGACGTAAGCTCGCCTTTGGAAGGTTATTTTCTAGCCACACTTACAAGTGGGAAAAACTACGGTTTAAATATCTCCAAAGAAGGCTATCTGTTCTATTCGGAGAACTTCTCTTTAGAAGGGCATGCTCCTACCCAACCGTTCATCCTGAATGTGTCTCTATCACCTATCGAAGTAGGTAAAACCGTTATATTGAAGAATATCTTCTTCGATACCGATAAATATGATCTCGAAACCCAGTCAAAAGCCGAGCTACAGCAAATAGCCGATTTTTTAGCTGCTAACCCAACGGTTAAAATCGAAATTTCGGGCCATACCGACAATACCGGTAACGATCAGTTGAACCAAACGCTGTCGGAAAACCGGGCTAAGTCTGTTTATCAATATTTGGTTGCTAATGGCACCAATCCAACTAAACTAGTGTTCAAAGGCTATGGGAAAACACAGCCAATTGCACCTAACACTACAGACGAAAACAAGGCTAAGAACCGGCGTACCGAGTTTAAGATTATTGCTAAATAAAAAGGCTTCCCAACTAATCGGAAAGCCTTTAAATACAAGTAGATAAACTAATTAGTTACCCAGTTCGCTCATAAACTTAATGCGCATCAGCTGAACTTCTTCGCGGGTGTAATCCTCATCGCCGAGTTCGGCCATGGCATGGTCTATAGAATCATCTTCTGCCGTGCGGAAGTAATCAAATACTTCGTCTTGCTTGTCTTCATCTATTACCTCATTAATGTAATAATTAAGGTTAAGCTTGGTGCCCGAATTTACGATGGTTTCTATCTCACGTAAAATGTCTTCGTAAGCCAAACCTTTAGAACTCGCGATATCTTCCAGATCTAAATGACGGTCGATATTTTGGATGATATAAACTTTAAGAGCCGACTTGTTTGCAGCACTCTTAATCACCAGATCAACCGGGCGATCGATATCATTCTCCTCAACGTATTTCTTAATCAGGTCTATAAACGGCGCACCAAATTTGGCTGCCTTACCCGTACCTACCCCAGAGATCTGTTTCAGCTCATCCATAGTAATCGGATAATGCGTACACATTTCCTCTAAACTTGGGTCCTGGAACACCACAAACGGAGGCAGACCTTTTTGCTTGGCCAGCTTTTTACGCTGGTCTTTAAGCATCTGTAGCAACTGGGCATCCAACGCGCCGCCGCCTTGTTTGCCACCATCTTCCGAGTCATCATCATCAGTGCCTTCAATTGGCCTGTTCATAATGAAACGGATACTGTGCGGGTTATCAATAAAGTTTTGTCCTTTTGCGGTTAAACGCAGCAGCCCGTATTGATCAATATCTTTCGATAAATAATTATCAAGTAATATCTGGCGCAATAATGATTTCCAAAGATTTGCCCCTTGTGCCTTACCCGATCCAAATACATCAAGTGTATGATGTTCGTAGTGGTGCACCTGTGGGTTATCCTCGCCCATTAAAACGCTAACAATGTGATGATCGTCAAACTTCTCGCCTAGTTGTTTAATGAGGCTTAAGGCACGGTGTAAATGCTCTTCGCCATCAAAGTATTCTTTGGTAGCGCTGCAATTATCACACATGCAGTTACAACCAGCCTCGTTAAAGTTCTCGCCAAAGTAATGTAATATCTGCTTACGGCGACAAACTGACGACTCAGCATAGTCGATAACTTCCTTTAATATCTGGGTACCGATCTCACGTTCAGAAACCGGCTTGTCTTTCATAAACTTCTGTAGCTTATCTACATCTTTTTCAGAGTAAAAAGCCACACAAACGCCCTCGCCCCCATCACGGCCTGCCCTACCTGTTTCCTGGTAGTAGCCTTCCATGCTTTTAGGCACATCGTGGTGTATAACATAGCGTACATCCGGTTTGTCTATACCCATACCAAAGGCAATAGTAGCCACAATCACATCCACATCTTCCATCAGGAATTTGTCTTGCGTATCTGCACGTACCTTGGCATCTAAACCGGCATGGTATGGTAATGCTTTAACCCCGTTAAGGCTAAGTGCTTCAGCAACTTCTTCTACCTTTTTACGGCTCAGGCAATATACAATGCCCGATTTACCGGGATGCTGTTTTACAAACTTAACTATCTCTTTAAGCACATTGCGCTTGGCGCGTACTTCGTAAAAAAGGTTACCACGGTTAAAAGATGATTTGAAAACCGTTGCATTATTCATCTGCAGGTTTTTCTGTATATCGTGCTGCACTTTTGGCGTAGCAGTAGCTGTTAAGGCTATAATTGGAATATTTTCGCCAATATTGCTGATTACCTGACGGATCTTACGATACTCAGGCCTAAAATCGTGCCCCCACTCCGAAATACAATGCGCCTCATCAACTGCCACAAACGACACTTGGTTCAGCCTTAAAAAATCAATATTTTCTTGCTTGGTAAGCGACTCGGGAGCCACATACAATAATTTGGTCTTACCACCCAACACATCTTCCTTAACCCGCAATATCTCTGCCTTGGTTAACGATGAGTTTAAGAAATGGGCGATGCTGTCTGATCCGCCAAAGGCTCTTAGCTGATCTACCTGGTTTTTCATTAACGCAATAAGCGGGGAAATCACAATCGCTGTGCCGTCGCTCATGAGGGCCGGTAACTGATAACACATTGATTTGCCCCCACCAGTAGGCATAATTACAAATGTGTCATTACCAGCCAAAATGTTCGTAATAATCGCTTCCTGTTCCCCTTTAAAATTGTCGAATCCGAAAAAGTTTTGAAGGTTATCAAAAAGCGACTTTTTTGTCTCAATCATTGTTGGTGTATTCTATGCATTCTATTAAACGGACAAATTAACAAATTTTTTCCATATCGCGCCACAAACGATTATAAACTCAATAAATATGATATTTATTTGAACATTTATCATACATTAGTTGTCTGTAGTGGGGAAATAAAACTTACAGTTAAGATACGCTTTTACAGCTTCTTTTATTTCATCGCACATAAGAAATAATTTGCATTTAACATTACAATTATAATTTTGCGTAGCTCTAATTAATCGCTTATGAATAAAAATTACTTTGCCATCATTATGGCCGGTGGTATTGGAAGCCGCTTTTGGCCAATAAGCCGTACTTCTTATCCTAAACAGTTTATCGACATACTAGGTACAGGGAAAACATTGATCCAAAATACCTACGATCGTTTTTTAAAAATCTGTCCGCCGGAAAACATATACATTGTAACCAATGAGAACTATGCCGATCTGGTAAAAGAGCAGTTACCTGCTATCGAAAACCACCAGATACTTACCGAACCTGTGATGCGTAATACCGCGCCTTGCGTGGCATACGGATCATACAAGATTGAGAGTTTAAACGCAGACTCTGTGATAGTTGTTGCACCGTCAGATCATTTGATATTAAATGAACAAGCGTTTGTGGACAGCATTAACAAATCGTTAGAAACCGCCGCCACCCAGGATTGTCTTATCACCCTAGGTATTAAGCCTTCGCGCCCTGATACAGGCTATGGTTACATCCAGTACACAGACCAATTATTGAACCATGATTTTCATAAAGTAAAAACCTTTACCGAAAAACCTACTTTAGAAATTGCCAAAAGCTTTTTGCAAAGCGGCGACTTTTTATGGAATGCAGGGATCTTTGTATGGTCGGCTAAATCTATCGTGAAAGCATTCGGCAAACACCTGCCAGATATGCACGATATTTTTGCTGAAGCCCGTTCGGTTTATAATACCGATAGGGAACGTAATCATGTTAATACCGCTTACCAGCAGTGCATTAACATCTCTATCGATTACGGAATTATGGAGAAGGCTGAAAACGTTTATGTACTGCCTTCTGAATTTGGCTGGAGCGATTTAGGTACCTGGACCTCAGTTTACCAATTGACCGAAAAGGATTACGTAGGTAACGCCGTTATCCCTTCAGAAAAGGTGATCATGTATGATTCGTCAAATTGTATGGTAAACGTACCGCAAGAAAAACTGGTGGTACTACAAGGCCTGCATGACTTTATCGTAGTAGAATCAAATAATACCCTGATGATTTGCCCACGCGATCAGGAGCAATCTGTTAAGCAGATCGTAGCCGACGTTAAGCAAAAATTTGGAGCGAAATATATTTAACACAATTGACAGATATCGGTTGTCTGTTGTCAGATAATACAAAAAATAAGGGCCAAGCATTAATGCTTGGCCCTTATTTTTAAACCCTCTCGTCATGCTGAACTTGTTTCAGCACCTCACTTGCTAAGTATGAGATGAGATGTGATTTGTATGCGTTTGACCCGGTCTGCGGGATTCTGAAATAGATTATGATGGGCTGCTGGAAGCTCCCGATAACCAACAACTAAATTCCCCTTTGTCTTATCGCTTCGTAAACAATAACTGCGGTTGATACTGATACGTTAAGCGAGGCTATCTCGCCAAACATTGGGATTTTAGCCAAATGCTCTGCGGAGCGGATCAGTTCATTACGAATCCCATCTTCTTCCGACCCCATAATGATTACCGTTGGCGGCGTATAGTCAACGTCATAGATGCTATCGGTAGTTTTCTCGGTACAGCAAACCACCTGCAAACCCGATTCTTGTAAAAATTTAACTGTATTCACCAGGTTGTCGTGGCGGCAAACCGGAATTTTAAAAAGCGCGCCAGCCGAAGTTTTAATAGCGTCGGGCGTAACCTGCGCCGACCCTTTAGATGGGATCACAATGGCATCAACACCTGCGCACTCTGCCGTACGTGCAATGGCGCCCATGTTCCGAACGTCGGTTATACTGTCAAGCACCAGCACCAATGGTACTTTACCGGCCTCAAAAACCTGCGGAATAATATCCTCTATGCGCTGGTAAGTAATAGGCGAAATAACGCCAATAACCCCTTGGTGATTTTTAGGTGTGATGCGATTTAGCTTTTCAACCGGCACCTGTTGCGCCGAAATTCCATGCTCTTGCAATAGACTTTTCAGCTCCAAAAAAAGTCCACCGCCTAAACCACGTTGTATAAACAAAGCTTCTATCTCTTTACCAGCCTTAATGGCTTCTATAACGGCACGGATACCGAACACCATTTGGTTTACCTCGCGCTTTGCTGAATTTGAATTATTGAAGGACATTTTCCTGATGAATAAGTCAGCAAAAATAGAAATTTTAATCCAGTATGCCCGTTTTAATAACTTACACCACCTCGCCGCCCATCGCACTTATTAACACCAACAAGATTTATGAACAATGCCTTAAAAATATTAACAAGCAAGAAAATATAACTTTTTAACAATCTTCTCCACATAACCTGTTAATAATCAAATCTCTAATCGCCGTTTTTATTATTACAGGCGGATGTTAAAAATTCATCTCAATATTAAGTTTAGATTTTTAGAAACATGTAGCCGGGATTTTGTATATTTTTGTTCCCCTCGCTCAGGGACACTCTAATTACATGGATAACGAAAATCAACAATACAACCGCTCAAACACCGACAGACGAAGCAGATTTAGTGCGCCTCAATCAAACGGGCTGGTAGGCAAACTCCCACCACAGGCACGCGATCTGGAAGAAGCCATTCTTGGTGCATTAATGCTCGAAAAAGATGCCCTGTCATCGGTTATCGACGTGTTGAAACCCGAAGTTTTTTATGTTGAAGCGCATCAACGTATTTTTAAGGCTATTCACACGCTTTTCGAGAAAACCTCCCCGGTTGATATTTTAACGGTTACTGCCCAGTTAAGGCAACAAGGCGAACTAGAGATGATTGGCGGTGCTTATTACATTACTGAGTTAACAAACCGCGTAGCTTCTGCGGCCAACATTGAGTTCCATGCCCGTATCATTATCCAAAAGTTTATCCAGCGCGAGTTGATCCGCATCTCCACGGAGGTTATCAGCGCCGCTTACGAAGATACTTCCGACGTACTCGATCTGTTAGACAAGGCCGAGAAAAACCTGTTCGACATAGCACAAAACAACCTCCGCCGCGACTCGCGCAAAATGGACGAGATCCTGCACGAATCGTTACGCGAACTGGAGGCATTAAAAGATAAACAAGACGGCTTAACCGGTGTGCCATCAGGCTTTACCGATTTGGATAGAATTACGTCAGGCTGGCAGAAATCGGATCTGGTGATCATCGCGGCTCGTCCGGCGATGGGTAAAACGGCATTCGTGCTAAGCTGTGCCCGTAATGCTGCGGTTGATTTTAATAAACCAGTGGTTGTGTTCTCACTCGAGATGTCCTCTGTGCAGTTGGTAAATCGTTTGATTTCTGGCGAAGCGCAGATTGAGCAGGAAAAGATCCGTAAAGGGAACCTCGAAGAATGGGAATGGCAGCAACTGCACTCTAAGATCGGTCGTTTGGAGCAAGCTCCACTGATCCTGGATGATACCCCTTCATTAAACATATTTGAATTTAGGGCAAAATGCCGCCGTCTGAAATCGCAGTACGATATCCAGTTAATCATCATTGACTACCTGCAGCTGATGCATGGTAAATCTGATGGTAAGGGTGGTAACCGTGAACAGGAGATCGGTAGTATCTCCCGCGCCCTTAAAACCGTGGCGAAAGAACTGGAGGTACCCGTAATTGCGTTATCGCAGTTGAGCCGCGCGGTAGAAAGCCGTCCAGGTGGATCGAAGAGACCAATGCTCTCGGATTTACGTGAATCTGGTTCTATTGAGCAAGATGCCGACATGGTATTGTTCTTATACCGTCCGGAATACTACGGTTTAGAATTTGACGAAGATAATAACCCTACCCAAGGCGTTGGTGAGGTTATCATAGCCAAACACCGTAACGGTGAAACCGGCCGCGTAAGGTTGAAATTCGTAGGTAAATATGTGAAGTTTACTGACCTGGAAACCAACATCGACACCTTCGGCGCTGCACCAAACGCGTTTACAGGCTTAACCCCATCGCAAGACTTCGATAAGCCAAACAACTTCATTATCCGCCCATCGCGTATGGATGATATGGAAGATGATGCGCCACCGTTTTAATTAAATTATAAGGAGTGAGTGATAGAATGAGTGAATGTTCGCTGTTCTATTAGCCAAATAAAAGAATCTTGAGGCGCCGTTACTAGGTACAAATTAATGGCGCATTATTTTCAGATCTTGATACTTGATACTAACTACTTGATATTTCTCAAAAAAACCATCCCAACAACACCCCTATTACAATTATTACGGGTGTTTTAATGCGTGTAAACTTCAGCAAGAGAAAAGTGGCGATCATGATGGCATACGCCATCCAATTGAGGCCGAATGGTCTTACAAGCATTATAAAAGCCGTCATCATAAAGCCTACTGCCACGGCATTGATGCCGCTTAACGAGTTACGGATGCGGGTTATCTTTTTTAAATCTTCCCAAAACGGAACTATGAAAAGGATTAGAATTAGGCCCGGTAAATTTACGCCGATTACGGCCACGATAGCCCCCATAATTTGCCCGGCTAAGCCCGAGCCCTTGTTGGCCATGGTAACCGTTCCTAAAAACGAAGTAAATGCAAAAGTAGGCCCCGGTAAAGCCTGCTGAAGTGCGTAGCCAGATAAAAACTCTGTATTGCTGAGGTAATGTTTCAGCTCTACAAACTCGGTGAACATTAATGGCACCAGCACCTGCCCACCGCCAAATATCAAGATACCATTGCGGTAAAAGTTCTCAAATAAACGAATCGGTAAACTTAATGGCGAAGTACGATTTACCAAAGCACCCAATGCCGCGAATAATAGCAGTATTCCAATAAAATATGCTACTTTATTGGGGTTTACGTTAGAAAACAACTTTACCCTTAACTCATTTTCTTGCGGTTGGGTTTCTAGGGCCGACGATACAATGCCCCCCATCAACACCAGTAAGGGAAACGCATAAGGATTCTGCAATATAAGGGTTGCAATGGCGGAGGCTGCGGCCAGCATCATACTTACCCTGGTTTTTAATATCCGTTGACCAAAGCTGTAGGCCGCATAAGCTACAATGCCGACAGCTATAGGCTGTATGTATCGTATAACATCGGCGAAGTGATTGCCTTTGGAAAGCATTTTAAAGCTAATCCCCGCAAAACACATCACGGCTGCCGAAGGCAGTATCCATATCAAAAAAGTAATAAGCGCCAACGGCAGGCGACCCACCTTCCAGGCAATACCTACTAAGGTTTGGGTTGATGATGGCCCCGGTAACATTTGCGACAGGGCGTTTAGCTCCATCAACTCATCCTCGGTTATGTAGCGGCGTTTCTCTACAAATTCGCGCAGCAAAACGGCCAGATGCGCCTGCGGCCCACCAAAGGCCGTAAACGTATAAAGCAGCGCATCGCGCATAAAAAGCAGGTGCCGGCGACTCAAAATTGATCAGGGGTTAATAGTCATCATAGTCGTCGTCATACAAACCGCTGGCTTGCATATAGGCCGAGTTAAGTTCAGATAAAGCGTGATTATTGCGTGCTGCGCGAGCGGCCTCCATACCTTTTTGATAGGTTGTAATGGCATCTTCCTTCCGGTTTAGTACCTCATACAGCTTGCCCAAATGATAGTAAGTGCCCACATAACCAGGGTGGTTAGTAACCAGCCCTTCGTAATAGTTTAATGCCTTGTCTTTATCATCCAGGCGCAGGTATTCTGTGGCTAAAGCGTACTGCAAAAACTCATCATTAGGCTCATTTTCAATAAATTCCAGTAGCTTTTCTAAACGGGATTGCTGCATTTTAAACTCTTCCTTTTTTAATTACCTTTGTAAAAACCTATGATATAATGAACATCTTAGTATGTATTAGCAACGTACCAGATACCACTACAAAAGTAACTTTTAACGCTAACAACACCCAATTTAATACAGCGGGTGTGCAATTTATTATCAACCCTTATGATGAAATTGCTTTGGCCCGCGCTATTGAGTTAACTGATGGCGGCAAGGGTGCAGTTACCGTGATACACGTTGGCGAAGCCGCTAACGAACCCACCATACGCAAAGCCCTGGCCATAGGCGCAACAGATGCTGTACGCGTTAATGCGCCGGCTCACGATGCTTACTTTGTGGCAGTGCAAATTGCGGAGTATGTTAAGCAACATCCTTTCGATCTGATATTGACAGGGCGCGAGTCTATCGATTACAACGGTTCTAAGGTAGCTGCCATGCTTGGCGAACTGCTGGACATTCCGTCTGTTTCCATCATCAAAAAACTGGATGTCGACGGCGCTAACGGAACGGTTGAGCGCGAGATTGAAGGCGGCAAAGAAGTGCTTACTATTCCACTACCTTTTGTTGCCGGTACTGCCGAAGGTGTGGCCGAGCCAAAGATCCCTAACATGCGTGGCATTATGTCGGCACGCACCAAGCCATTAACGGTAGTGGAGCCTGTTGAGGTTAAAGCGTCGTCCGAGATTATCAGTTATGAAACTCCAGCTCCGCGCGGACAGGTAAAACTGATCCCTGCAGATGATGTGGCCAAACTGGTTGATCTGCTGCACAACGAGGCAAAGGTTATTTAATCCATCCATTAACATTTACCAATCAACAATATGTCGGTTTTAGTATATGCAGAAAATGCGGACGGCAAGTTCAAGAAATCGGTTTTCGAAGCGGTTTCTTACGCCCGTGCTATTGCAGATCAAAATAATACAACCCTTACAGCTATCTCTATAGGCAACGTTGCGGCTGATGAGTTAAGCGCTTTGGGCCAATACGGTGCACACAAAATTTTAAATGTAAGTACCGATAAACTGAAGAATTTTATAAATCAGGCTTACGCCTCAGTTATAGCCAAAGCTTCGGAAGCAGAACAGGCCGACGTGGTTGTAATCTCCAACACCTTCTCCGGTCGCGGGTTGGCTCCGCGAGTAGCGGTAAAACTGGGCGCTGGTATTGCAGATGGCGCAGTTTCGCTTCCAGATACTGGTAACGGTAAATTCCTGATCAAAAAAACAGCATTTTCCGGGAAAGCATTTGCTACGGTCGAACTTACATCGGCCAACAAAGTAATTGCTTTGATACCAAACAGTTATAAAGTAATCGAAAACGCTACGGGTGCCAAGCCCGAAGATTTTACAGTAGAAACCAACGAATCGGACTTTAAAGCGTTGTTAAAAGAGATTGTTAAATCGACAGATAAAGTATCTTTACCCGATGCGGAGATTGTGGTTTCAGCCGGTCGTGGTTTAAAAGGTCCGGAAAACTGGGGTATGATTGAGGAATTGGCTGATTTACTAGGTGCTGCGACGGCTTGCTCAAAACCGGTATCTGATGCCGGCTGGCGGCCACACAGCGAACATGTTGGGCAAACGGGCATAGCTGTCAGTCCAAATTTGTATATTGCTATAGGCATTTCGGGGGCTATACAGCACTTAGCTGGTATTAGTTCGTCAAAAGTTATCGTTGTGATCAACAAAGATCCCGAAGCTCCGTTTTACAAGGTAGCCGACTATGGGATAGTTGGCGATGCATTTGAAATTGTTCCAAAATTAATAGAGGCAGTAAAAACATATAAAGCTTCGGCATAAAAAGGGATTTTTGTTGTGATGGGTAATAACATGAAAAAAATTAAGCTCGATATTGTTGGTTTATCTTACAGCCAAACCCAGTCGGGCGCATATGCTTTGGTTTTAGGTGAGGTTAGCGGCCGCCGCAGGTTGCCGATTATCATAGGCAGTTTCGAGGCGCAGGCCATCGCCATTGAGATTGAAAAGATGACGCCAAGCCGCCCACTTACGCACGATCTTTTTAAAAGCTTTGCCCAGGCCTACAACATCAACATACAGGAAATTATTATCTACAACCTGGTAGATGGTATTTTCTACTCTAAACTTATCTGCTCCGACGGTAAAAAGGTAATCGAAATAGATGCGCGTACTTCTGATGCTATTGCTATGGCTGTACGTTTCGACTGCCCTATTTATACTTATGAGTTTATCCTGTCATCGGCAGGTATAGTGATTGAGGGTAACGATTTTGTTTATCTCGAAAACCTGAACGAAGGCCAGGACGAAAAAACGGTAAGCGTAGCCTCTACCGGCTACAACGGCCTTAGCGAAGACGAACTGCGTACCAAGTTACAGGATGCCCTAAATGAAGAAGCTTATGAAAAGGCCGCCAAAATCAGGGATGAACTGAGCAGAAGACGGTCTTCGTAAAATATCTAATTTCTTGATTAAAGATTACTTGTCATCCAGAGCGCCAGCGAAGGATCTCCTGCGACTTGTTTATGCCTGGCGTTTTATAGAAGATTCTTCGCTACCGCTCTGAATAACAATCCCCATGCTGCCGCAAGTTTTAAAACTTGTGGTAAATCTGTTGTAAGGTTTCACCTTACGTAAGCTGGAAGCTTACAATAGATTTGGTCACAAGTTACGCTACGCTAAACTTGCGACAGCGAATGAGCATCTTACAGGAGATTCTTCGCTGGCGCTCTGAATGACAATCTTTTTAGTCCACCTGCAATATTTCCCCTATTAACACATCCCTCCGTAATTTCTGCCTTTACCATTTTCCGGTTTCGCAATATTTCCTTACTTTTCGGCATTAATTTAAAACTAACTGTAACTCGCTTTAACCCCGTGCTGTATGAATATTAAGTTTCGCTTAATAATGATGAATTTTATGCAATTTTTTGTTTGGGGATCGTGGTTGCTCACCATTGGCAACTACTGGTTTTCAAATAATTTGGGCACGGGCACTCAGTTTGGCGCAATCTTTTCTACCATGGGCATTTCGGCTATTTTTATGCCTGCCCTAACCGGTATTATCGCCGATAAATATATAAACGCCGAAAAACTATACGGGATCTGCCATATTTTGGGCGGCTTAGTTTTGTGCAGCCTTCCGCTGGTTAAAGATCCAGTAATATTCTTTTGGGTAATGTTATTAAACATGGTATTTTACATGCCTACCCTGTCGTTATCCATTACTGTAGCTTATTCGGCTTTAAAAAACGCTGGCGAGGATGTTGTAAAGGTTTATCCTCCTATCCGCACATGGGGTACTGTGGGCTTTATAGTTGCTTTGTGGACTGTTACGCTTACCAATAACGAAACATCATCAAACCAATTCTATATTGCCGCTGGGGTGGCATTTATATTAGGGTTATATGCATTCAGTTTGCCCAAATGCCCTCCTTTATTAAATAATGGCGGCGAAAAGACACTTGCCGACCGTTTAGGCTTAAAAGCATTTACGCTGTTCAAAACGCCTAAGTTTGCCATATTCTTCGCCTTCTCTATGTTGTTAGGCGCTGCTTTGCAACTTACAAATGCTTATGGCGACGCGTACATTGGCGAGTTTAAAAACATTCCGGCTTATCAGGCTACGTTTGCGGTGAAACACCCGGCGTTTATCATGTCGATATCGCAAATGTCGGAAACCTTATTTATCCTCACCATTCCATTCTTTTTGCGCAAGTTCGGCATCAAAAATGTTATGTTATTTAGCATGCTGGCATGGGTTTTGCGTTTTGGTCTGTTTGCATTTGGTAACCCTGCCGACGGTTTGTGGATGATCATCCTTTCCTGCATTGTGTACGGTATGGCGTTCGACTTCTTTAACATCTCAGGATCTTTATTCGTAGAAACCCAAACCACGCCTGAAATACGCGGTAGTGCACAAGGGTTATTTATGATGATGGTAAACGGCTTTGGTGCCCTATTTGGCAGTTTAGCGAGTGGCGTTATTATCGATAAATTCTTTACCCTTGCCGACCATAGCCGCAACTGGCACGGCATATGGCTTACCTTTGCTGCTTATGCATTGGTTATTGCAGTTATCTTCCCATTTGTGTTTAGATACAAGCACAATGCGGCATTAAAACACGCGATAGCTCACGCTTAATAGCCGCCGATTGCGATAGTGATAATAATTGCGGCAGAATTGCATTAAAAGTGGCAATTTTCCTATTTTAGGGCAACAAATTCTTTATCAACTTAAACATGCCTTATCCCATTTACAACGGTGGGAAGTAATTTGACCGAATGAAAAAACATTATCGCCATGAAAACGACTGCCTCAATTGCGGAACCGTATTAGAGGGCAAATTTTGTCATCACTGTGGCCAGGAAAATTTGCAGATCAAGGAGAACTTCGGTCATTTGATGAACCACGCTGTTAGCGATTATTTTCACTTCGACCACCAATTCTTTCATACCCTAAAACCCCTGCTTTTAGAACCCGGAAAGCTAACCAGCGAGTATATGGCCGGCAGGCGTGTGCAATACCTGCACCCTATAAAAATGTACATTTTTATAAGCCTTATTTTCTTTATTCTATTTTTTAAGCATAGCAATAGTGAGGATGAATCTGATGGTAAAAAGCATGCCGATAGAGAGGCAATTGCCAAGGTAAAAAAGGACATGGAGAACGACAAATCCATGAATCCTTTACAAAAAAAGATAATGGAAGGCGTTGTGGAAAACGCTCAAAATGTTTCTGTTGATACTACAGACGACACTACTAACAAAGGTGGATTTCATTTAACCGTAGATAAAAATGCTTTAGCTGGCGGTAGTAATAATGTTAAGATAACCACAACAAAATCCAAAGATTCTACGCACTCAAAGCATAATTGGCATTCAGCCAAAGTAAACAAAGTTGTTGTTACTGGGACTGCCTCTAAGGACACGGATGATAAGGATGACGAGGATGACGACACTAGTGATGGCTCGTTTACATCGCGCATGTTAAAAGACAGCAAAGACTCAACCTACGCAGCTTATTTAAACTCGCAGAAAAGCATGCCGGCTGATGCAAGGGATAACTTTTTTGAGCGCATGTTTGAAATGAAACGCTTTGCCTACAAAAAGTATGGCGATCGCGCGAAGGAGGTTTTCCTGGAAGATTTTAAGCACAATGTACCCAAAATGATGTTTGTGCTACTGCCGCTGTTCGCGGTGATATTAAGGTTTGCATTCTGGAAGAACAAGAAGTTTTATGTAGAACACCTCATCTTTTCGTTTCACTTGCATTGTTTCCTGTTCTTGTTTCTTACCATTATTATGTTGTTGATGATGCTACCCCTATCATCTACGCTGAAAGGCTGGATTGATTTTGCCGCAACTATGGGCGTTATCATATACATTTATAAATCGCTAAGAGCAGTTTATCACCGCAGCCGCTGGCGTACAATCAGTAAAATGATCGGGATGTCTTTCGCATACACGTTTGTATTTTCGTTTTGTATGCTGATACTGGTAATGATCACAGCAGTAACAGCCGTGTAAGAGAGAGCCTGGAATCAGAAATCAAGACATAATTTTATTGAAATGAAGGATCAAGGACAGGCTAGTCTTTGATCCTTTATTTTTTAAATACTTATCTTTCTTCCTTGCCCATCTTGTCCTTCTTCGGCAAATAAAAAATTGCAAAGTAACGCAATTACAGTGTAACATCTGCTGGAAGTGTTTTGACAGCGAAAAAGACTTAAAAGTTAGCAAAAGTGGAACATCCGCATTTTGGAATCAGTAAAAATATAATTGATAACCACCTAACTTTTAACCTATTATTCAAAATCATTTAAAGTAAAAAGGACTTTTAAGTAGGAACACAGTGGTGCATGTGGAACTTTGCACCACGCACCACTACGCGGCGCAAAATTGACTGATCCTTACAAAAATAAAAAAGCTACCTGGATTCCAGGTAGCCTTTTACTTTTAATTTAATTGATCTGTTTATCTATAATTTTCCTGTACGCGCAGCCTGAACTTTGGTTGATAAGTAGTTGAAATTTTGTGTCTGGTCGCCCAACTGAATTTTAAACTCGCCCGGTTCGGTTACCGATTTGCTCTGATCGTTAATAAACGAAAGATCGGCTGGTGTGATGTTAAAGCTTACGGTTTTGGTTTCGCCGGCTTTAAGGTCTATCTTATCGAAACCACGTAAACGTTTAGTATCGGGCGCTATGCTGGCATACAAATCGCTTATGTACAACAACACCGACTCTTTACCCTGGCGCTGGCCGCTGTTGGTTACGTCTACCGAAATCTTTAAGGTTTGACCGTCTTTCAAATCAGCGTTGCTTAAATGCAGGTTACTGTAGCGGAATGAGGTATAGCTTAAACCATAGCCAAACTCATATAAAGGGTTGTATCCATGGCTATCGTCTGAGTTACCATTTTCGAGATTTTTGCGATAATAGTTAACCAAAGCATTGGCGTAACGCGGGTAGGTAACCGGTAACTTACCAGATGGGTTCACATCGCCAAATAAAATGTCTGCCAGAGCGTCGCCGCCCTCATTACCCGATAGGTAGGTCATCACCGTAGCCGCTGCCATGTTATCAGCCTTAGTCACAATGCGCGGACGACCTTCTGCTAGTACCAATATTACCGGTTTACCGGTTTTGGCTAATTCTTCAGCTAATTTAAACTGTGCATCCGGCAGGTTCAGATCGTCTATATTGCCCACGTTCTCGGTGTACGATAGTTCGCCAAGGCAAAGCACGATAGCGTCGGCTTTTTTGGCAGCTTTAACGGCATCATCTACGTTGGCCAAGCTATCAAATTTGGCGCCCTCCTCATATGTTACATTGTCCTTACCAATCTTCTGCTGAATAGCCTCAAGGATAGTGTTCTTGGCTGCCGCAAACTTATCTGTTTGCTCACCTTGCCAGGTATAACTCCAGCCACCGTTTAATGAGCGCATGGTATTAGCCGTTGGGCCGGTTACCAAAACTTTCATTTCCTTTTTAAGCGGTAGTACATTGTTGTTGTTCTTCAACAGGGTGATGGCTTCGCGAGCAGCCTGCACACTCGCTGCGCGAAATTCCTCAGATCCAAATTTTGGATAATCTGACGGGTTACCAACAGGGCGCTCAAATAAGCCCAACTCATATTTCACCTTCAAAATGCGGTGTACCGCTTCGTTGATACGCCACATAGGCACTTTGCCTTCATGTACTAGCTGTACCAGGTAATCAAAAAAGGTATATTCGTAAGGCACCATGCTCATATCCACACCCGCGTTAACGGCCAGCATCACTGCTTCTTTCTGAGAAGCCGCCACGTGGTGACGGGTGTACAAGTACTGGATATCGCGCCAGTCGGTTACCGCAATGCCGTCGAACTTCAATTCGCCACGCAATACATCTGTTAACATGTATTTGCTGCTGTGGATTGGCACGCCATTTATCTCGCCCGAATTGATCATCAGGGTCTTCGCTCCTGCCTTAACTGCATCGGCAAATGATGGTAAAAAATACTCGCGCATGTAACGGTCGGGTATCCAGGCAGGGGTACGATCTTTACCACTCAGAGGCGCACTGTAGCCTAAATAATGTTTCATGCAGGCTGCGACGTGATATTTGTCGCCCACATTGTTACCCTGATAACCTTTTATAATAGCCGCACCCATTGTTTTAACTACATAAGGATCTTCACCAAAGGTTTCGTAGATACGTGGCCATAACGGATTCTTTCCTAAATCCAGCACCGGCGAATAATTCCATGGGATATAACTTGCGCGGGTTTCATAAGCAGTTATTTCACCTGCTTTGTGTGCAAGGTCTTTATTAAATGTCGCAGCCATGGCTATTTCCTGTGGAAAAAGCGTACTGCCAACCGTATAAGTAACACCATGTATCGCATCGATACCATAAATAACCGGAATTTTTAAACGGTCTTTAGCAGCAACAGTTTGGATGGTCGATATCACATCGTACCAGTGCTGACGATCATAAGCTGTTCCGCTCACGTTTAATATAGAACCAACGTGGTATTTGGTGATAGCTTCATTTAATTTAGCATCGTCAAGTTGATGCGAGCTTGCACCTGTTTTGGACACTACATCGAGGGTTACTTCGGTCATTTGGCCTACTTTTTCTTCGAGCGTCATACTGGCAATCATGGCATCAACTTTTTTGTCGAGTGCGCTCGTTGTCGGAGCCTTTTTCGTTTGCGCCATCAGGCCTACAGAGCCGGCAAGCATAAGACTACAAATGGTTGTAAATCTTTTCATGTGTGGTTTAATTGTGAGGTTATAAAGATTGTTGATTGAGTTTCTTATTTCTTCGTTCGTTTAGCGCCCGTTTCTATCGCTTGTAGGGCGTTGGCTAGATAAGCAAATGGCGCATTCCAATTAATAGCTATTTCGTTTACGGCATAAGCTCTATCGTCGTCTACAAAAGCTTCGTCTGGTACCGAAGATGGTGTGGGTATCTGATCTTGCCGACCGGGATTAGGTCCACCTGATAGCAAGCCAGGCACCGGGTCAACTATGCCATCTGCAACCGAAGGCCTGTGGTGTGGATGCATCACAGGTTTATGCCCGAAGCCCGTTAAATAACAATATCCCGTTCCATTTCGCCCGAGTAAATAATCCATGTTGGCTGTGGCATTATCCAGGTAGATTTGTTCCCCGGTTAATTTATAAGCTAATAACATTGCTATGCCTTGATTTGCGGCTACCGAGCTGCTTCCCCATCCAAAGTTTTTGGGTGATTTATTCATTACAGTTTGATACGCGTTTTTATCGGCGTCCGCGACTAGTACCGCAGCGAATTTTAAATAATCTGCACGCAATTGCGCCAATTGGCTAAACGATGTTTTTGAAACTTCGTTCGGATGTTTCAATATCGTGTAATAGCCTATTGTACGTACGTCTCCCCAAGTTGGTACCGTTATGTTATCAGTTAGCTTTACATACGGCACGTACCTATTATCTTGAGTAGTTACGAGTAATTCGGAAGCTGCCCATACAAATTCATCGTCCAGTTTTCTATCTCCATACCCCCCGGTTACTATCTGGGGCGAATAGATCTTATTCATCGCATCCTGATCATAAATTATATCGGGATTTTTAACAGCCCAGTCCCATGCCTTTATAGATGCTTTACGACAGGAATCGGCCAACCCAGGTAATTGCGTAGGGAATTTTGCGAAGATGCGACTAGCCTGTGCCATAACTGCAGCAAAATCGAGTGTTGCTGCTGTGCCCTTTTGTACAACGTAACGGGGTTTAGTGGCGGCATCGGGCATAATCATACCATCAAATGCAGGATTCGTTAATTTGTGATAAACCCCACCGTCAGCAGAATCTTGCATGGTAAGCATCCAGCGCAGGTTCCAAAGCACTTCATCCAAAACGTCAGGAAGCTGGTTATTACTCTCCGGAATATTGAGTTTAGCAGATTGCATATATGTTGGAAAGTCTTCATACAAGGATAAAAGCGTTCCGGTAGATATTCCGCTATTTACTATGTATTTGTTATAATCGCCGGCATCGTACCAGCCGCGCGGCGAACTTATTACCGTGCCTTCAGGCCTGCCCGGACTAACTGCGGAGGCGTGGATCAAAACCTTGTCATCGGGATGACCTTCTGCCCTGCTCCATTTGCCCGCATACTTCTTATCTAATGCAGTAGAAGCACGAATATAGTAGAAACCTTTAAGTGAAGCATCAGCTACGCTTTTAAGGGCATTATTGTTAATAGTAAAAGAATAAGATCGATCTCCGGCGGGAGAAACGAGCGTGTAAGTGCCCGGAGTTTTAAATGAGGAAAAATCGGCGATCCCTGTATACCGTCCGTTAAACGCAGGATTGTTAGATTTAACTATTACTCCCGAGTATACCTTTAGGCCTGATGAGTTTTTTATGAAAAAAGATCCTTTATCAGCATTAAGAATAATTGCCTTTTTGAGTGAATTGGGATAAAATCCGATCTGGTTAAGCCTGATACTATCGACCTGTTGACTGTATGCATTGGTATATTGCAGAAAGCAAAATACGCAAGCTGTTATAAACAAAGTTTTGCCTGTTATTTTCATTCGACTATTGCAATTAAGCTTGCTGAGCAACAACACTATATTTATCAGAACCGGGGTTTAATTGGCTGATAAATATAGTGTAATTACTACAACAAGTACAATAGCACAAATGTAAACTAGCATAGCACAAATGTTTTATGTACTATGTTATGGTGCTATAAACCGAATAAACGATAAGCTACGGTAAGGTTAAACATATTGATTTTAGCGTGAGCGTTATCAGCATAATTATCCACCTTGTTTAGGCCCAACTCGTAGCGGAAATCAAAAGAAATACTGCGGATATCTAAGCCTGCACCAAATTGCCATGCATAGTTTTGGTTTTTATAATGCAAATTATAAACATCATTTGTGATAACTCCGGATATGTCCTGAGTTTTATCAATCGCGAAAGATACCAGCGGCCCGGTGTTAAAGCGTACGCCCAATGGCCCTGCACCTATGCGTGTACCAACTAATAGTGGCACATCAATACTTTTAAATTCAGCCTTGTTTTGAACTGCGCCTTCGGTGAAAGTTACGTTTTTGCTTGTGTAGTAAAGTTCGGGCTGAAAATGGATTCCTGCGCCGCCAACTCTAGCCCAAACGCCGCCTAAAAATCCGGCACGGTTGTCAGTATTTAAATTATTAAATACATTGCCCGAGGTTGAGATGTTAGAAAGGTTAACCCCTCCTTTTATACCGAACTGAAACGTAGGTAGCAACTGGGCTGTAGCGCCGGTTACCATAAAAGTAACTGCAATGAGTAGTAGAGTGATCTTTTTCATAATGATAATGTAGTGTTGATTATAACAGCTTTGTTTGCTTTTTGTGCGCAAATATATCATAACTAAAAAGCCGGACATATTGCCCGGCTAATAAATTGTGTTGTTTTAGATTTAAATATCGGATTACAGCGCTAATTTTCCCTGGTAATAGTCTAATATTTTTACGCGGATAAAATAGTCGTACCGGGCGCCAATAAGGCTGAGTTTTGCCCGGTCGATATTACCTTTCACCGTAATAAAATCCACTGAGGTTATTACTCCGGCGTTAAATTTTGTTTCTGCCACGCGGAACGATTCCGAGTAAGCATCCACCTGGTCGGTAAGTGTTTGATAACGCTCATATGCCGATCTCATGTTGATATACGCCTGATCGACATTCTTTTTTAACTGTATCTTGGTGGTTTCGGTGGTATATTGAGCCTCCAGCCTATCGATCTTAGCTAACGACACATTATTGCGGGTTTTAAAATTACCAAGAATAGGCAAATGTAACCCAACGCTGAAACCATAGCTATAATTATTATTAATCTGCGTATGATATCGGGTGCTATCGAAACTTGAGTAGTTACTTGCCAAGCCGCCTTGCAACACAATAGATGGATAATACAAGCCCTTTGAGGCTGAAACAGCTTTCTCTGCGCTTTTGAGGCGAAGGTCCGCAGCTTTAACCAACGGCAAGCCTGTTAGCGCATTGGCATAAACCTGGTCAACCGTTAAGCTATACTGGCCGGGAAGCAAATCGGCTGGCAAACGTTTTAGCTTTACGTCTTTATTGTAAGGCACATTCATTAACTGCATCAGGTTAAGTTTTGCAGCATATTTTGCGTTGTGGGCATCAATCAAAGATATTTTGTTGGTAGCCAACTGACCACGGACATCTGACAGATCAGATGGAGAAATGCTCCCTTCTTTGTTTAACACAGTTAACCTATCAACCTGTTGTTTAGATACCTCTATCTGGGTCTCCGTTTGCGACTCCTGATCTTCACTTTGCAGTACCTGCAGATAGGTTGTAATTACATTTAGGGTGATATCGTTTTTAGCCTGTTCAAAGTCCATTTTACCAGCCTGGTATGCCAGTGAGGTTTGCTTAATACTGTTCATCAGGTTTAACCCATTAAAAAGCACCACGCTGCTGTTAAGTCCATACTGATCATAGGTGATCTGTTGGTTAACGTAAGTATAGGTAGTTGGATCCTGGCTACGACCATTGTTGATATTGCGCGATACATCGCCACTCAAGGTTGGGATAAGGTTTTCACGAGCCTGATTCCAATAGATTCTATCGCGGTCCATTTGCAGTCCGCTTTTCTTTACATCGAGGTTGTTTCTTATAGCTATATCAATGCATTGTTGCAGGGTGTATACAGAGTCGGCCTCACCAACCTGGCTAAATGCCGGCACAGATGAGCATATTACCAATGCAGCAAATATGTATTTAACGTATTTCATTTTAATATTAAAGATTTCTTGAAGAGTCAATTTTTCCGTCCAATACATCTATAATGCGCGAGCCGTACTCGGCATTTTTTTCGCTGTGTGTTACCTGGATAATCGTAACCTTATCTTCTTTATTCAACTTGCGGAAAAGCTCCATAATCTCCTCTCCTTGTTTTGAGTTAAGGTTACCGGTAGGCTCATCAGCTAAAATCAATCGGGGTTTGGTGATCAGCGCACGGGCTATACCAACCAATTGTTGCTGTCCACCAGATAACTGTGCCGGAAAAAGATCTTTTTTGCCTACGATCTGGAAACGATCCAACATATCGGCCACCAAAGCTTTTCGCTCCGCGCTTTTTATGTTTTGATAAATCAACGGCGTCTCGATGTTTTCATAAACAGTAAGCTCATCAATGAGATGGTAAGCTTGAAATACAAAACCGATATACTCTTTATACAACGCAGAGCGCGATTTCTCTTTCAGTTGGTGAACCGCCTCGTTCATGAAATAGTGATAACCTTCAGAAGGCTCATCAAGCATCCCGATAATATTTAGCAAAGTAGATTTTCCCGAACCTGAAGGGCCCATAATGGATACAAACTCGCCGGCATCCACATCGAGGTTTACATTGTTGAGCACCGAAATTTTGTTGCCCCCGGCCTGGTAGTATTTAGAGATATTTTTTAAGGATAACATATACAATATAATTTGTGATCTGTTGTTTTTGGTTGTTTAACCGTACACTAAAGTATCAATAACATACCAAACATATAACTAATTGATTATCAGTGAATTTTTATATAATTTAAATAAGTTACTGTTCGGTAGTGTAACACGGTGCGTACGGTAATGATACAATTTTCTGTTAATTGTAGCCTCATTAGTTTGCATAAAAAAAGCAGGCTGAGTATATACTCAGCCTGCTTTTTATTGATAAATATTATAATGCTCTTAATTGAAAGATAAGCTCACGCGGCCGCTACCTGCATCTGCACGTACAACCGAACCACCTCCGTTAACTGTACCTCTGATATGCTCTTTATCGGTATCGCCGCTAAAATTGCTTAATTCTCCCTTAGAGATGCTGCTAGCGCGAATATCGAGGTTAAGACCCTGTTTGGCAGGTAAAGCCAAATCAATGTGACCTGCGCTAACATCAAGCTTTACGTATTTACCCACCTGCTTAAATTGCGCATGCAGGCTGCCGGCGCTGGTTGAAGCATCAAGACTACCGTTTAAATTAGTGAGATTAATACTGCCACCGCTGGTGCCGGTTATTAATTCACCGCCGATCTCGTCGCCGTGAATGCTACCGCCGCTTGTGTTGGCTTTAATGCTACCGCTTAGTCGGGTTAGGTTTAACGAGCCACCGCTGGTCTCTAAACGAATTGTACCCTGGCAATTATCAGCCGTGATGCTGCCACCGCTGGTCTCCAGATCTATATTATCTTTTGAGTTTGACACATGGATACTGCCGCCGCTGGTTTCGCCTTTAATAACCCCGGTAAGCTGCTCTACATGAAGGCTACCGCCACTTGTTTGAAATTTCTCGTTACCCTGCAAATTGCTTAACCAAATGCTACCGCCACTGGTGTTTAAATCTGTAGCCGATTTCACCGGCACATAAACTTTGAAAGAAATGCTGAGACCGTTGTTGCCCCAATTGAAACTCCTTTTTGTTTTGGCCGTTGCATGCAATTCGCCATCGTGCACATCTACATCAAGGGTATAGTCTTTTTCAATACGGCTTTTTGCTTCTTCTTTAGTAAGTACATTACCGTTATTGCCATTTACATATACTTCAACGCGGGTGTCTTTATCTGTTGTGCCCATTACTTTGATGCTGCCACCAGAAGTATTGACAAAAGATTCCTTAATGTTAAAGCCAGCTAACGACTTTACTAAAAATGGTTCCTGGTTATCTTTTTGTGCCATAGCCACAGTACTAGCCAGGCAAAGCATTGATAAAATTAGGTTGCTTTTCATATTGTTTAATTTAGTTATCTATCAGATGCGCTTATTTAATGAAAGGTTGCATCTGATGAAAAATTTATTTTATAATTAGCTATAAATTAATGAAGAGTGAATATTAAATCAAAACTCACTAATTCACTCCCTCGCAACTAATCACTCGCTTCGAAGACTTTTGATCGGATTGGTTAACGCCGCTTTAATAGATTGAAAACTGATAGTAACCAACGCAATAACTAACGTAATCCCTGCAGCGAGTGAGAAAACCCACCAGCTTACCGTTGTACGATAAGCAAAATCCTGCAACCATTTATCCATAGCGTACCATGCAATAGGGAATGATAATATAGAAGCGATGATTATCAATTTCAGAAAATCTTTAGAGAGCATGGTAACCAGGTTTTCGACAGAGGCACCCAACACTTTACGGATACCAATCTCTTTGGTGCGGCGTTGTGCTGTATAAATAGCCAAACCCAACAGACCCAAACAGGCGACTGTAAGCGATAAGAACGTAAATACACTAAACACCTTCCCAATAGTTTGATCTGCTCGGTAAAGGGAATCAAATTCGGCATCGAGGAAAGTATACTCGAACGGATTATCGGGCATAAAGGATTTCCATTTGTTTTGGATGCTGCTGATGGTAGCCGCATAATCACCGGGTTTGATTCTTACAGTGATAAAGGAAGTATTTGATCCGTAAGTTTTCGAGGTTTTGTAAAACAAAGCAAACGGTGCAACCTGATCGTGCAGGGATTCTACGTTAAAATCTTTGACCACACCAACCACTTTAAACTGACGGTTATTTCCTCCCGGATAGGTCATGGTTTTTCCAATCGGGTTTTTCCAGCCAATCTGTCGCGCCGCCGATTCATTAATCACAACCGATGACGAGTCGGCGAAATCTTTAGAAAAATTTCTGCCGGCCAGCATTTTCAGTTTTAGCGTAGGTGTAAAAGCTTCGTCAACTATAAAAGATGAAAGCAGAATATTATTCTCACCGCTTTTAACCGCCCCCTGTTCCAGTTCGGGAATATAGGTATCTGCAAATTTGTTTTGGGTTGGGATGCCTGTAGATACACTGGCGCTGATAACGTCTGGCAAACGCAATAATTCCTGGCGAAGGCTCTCTTCACTCTGGCCCAGGCGCTCGGCATTGTTTATGATCAGCACATTTTCTTTAGCGAAACCAAGATCTTTGGTCTGTGTATATCGAAGCTGTTTGTAGACAATAATGGTGCAAATAATGAGCAGGGTAGACACCGTGAATTGAAAAACTACCAGTGCGTTACGCATCAAAAATCCACTCGAATCTTTAAATATGCCGCTACCTTTTAATATGCTTACAGGCTTTAACGAAGTCAGAAAAAACGCGGGGTAACTACCTGCTAATAAGCTGGTAATAAGAATCAACACAAGTATTGCTACAAGTGACTTAATGCTAAACAGCAAACTGATGTTGAGTGCTTTTTCTGACAGTTGGTTGAAGGCCGGTAAGGTAAGAGCAACGATAACGATGGCAATCACCGCAGCAAACAAACAATATAAAATAGCCTCGGCGATAAACTGACCGATAAGCTGCTTACGAGCCGAACCCAACACTTTACGAATGCCTACTTCTTTAGCCCTGCGTGCTGCCTGGGCGGTAGATAAGTTCATAAAGTTAATACAGGCCAAAAGGATAATGAATAAGGCAATGGCCGAGAAGATATACACGTATTTGATATCTCCCGGATTAAAATAACGGGTGCCAATATTTGCAGAATGTAAATGTAATTCTGTTATAGGTTGCAATAAAAGGTCTAATTTGCCGCCTTTCTTTTTAAACTCGGCCCAAGGCTGCCCAATCCGGTTAAATGCGCTAACGGCTTGCTGGTTAACCATGGCCGGGAACTTAGCTTCCAGTTTTTTAATGCTGGCAGCATCATTCGGCACGTTATCTTTTAACTTTACGTAGGTACCCATTTGCAACCACACCCAGCTCCAGCTAAAACGTTTAATAGACGGAATACTTTCGGTAGACTGTAGCACATCAAATTGGAGCGTAGCTTGCGTGGGCAGATCTTTTAAAACCGCTGTTACCACAAACGGCGTAGTATATTCATCAAAGATTAGCGTTTTACCAATGGGGGAAGAAGAACCGAAATATTTCTTTGCCGCCTTTTCAGTCAGCACAATAGAATTGGTACCTTTTAAGCAGGTTGCAGCATCGCCTTCTAATAAGGGATAGGTAAGCACTTGCAGAAAATTAGAATCAACAGCAAGCAGGTTCTTTTCCGTTAATGATTGTTTTTGGCCCTGATTTTCAAAATGAACTATCTCATTGCCCGGCTTAAATATACGGGCGTAGCTCTCAATCTCGGAGAAATTATCTTTGAGCGCTGCGCCAACCGGAGGCGGCGTATGGCCGAGTGTGTAAGCCTCGTTGCCCATTTTGCCATCGAGGTTTACACGGTAAATGCGGTCAGCATTTTTAAAGAAACGATCGTAGCTCAATTCATCCTTAACATACATCCCGATAAACAATACGCAGGCCAGCCCGATAGCTAAACCACTGATATTGATAATACTGCTTATCTTATTGCGACTAAGGTTTCGCCAGGCTATTTTAAAATAATTTTTAATCATGGGTTTGGTTATTGGGCGTTACGCTTAACCTATTACCTTAAAAATCCATACCACACTTACAAATATCTAATAATTAAACATTTAACCACAAACACCCAAACAGAACTGTACGATTGTGCAACATTGAGCGTTCGCTTTCGATACACCAATATTTAAATAGCAAGGCATAAAAAAAGCCGCAGTAGATGCAGCTTTCCGATATCTTGATAATGTTTTGTTAAATAAATTTCACCTTCACTTCGCCTGTTATTGCACGCACTTCTACGGGCACTCCCCCGCCGTACACAGCACCACTTAGTTTCTTACCATCATTGCTCCCGGTAAATTTCTTCGGCATATCTCCGGTTATTGTCTTGCCTTCTACATTAAGGTTGAACCCTTCTTTTGCGGTAAGTGCAATGTTGGCATCCCCACCTGTGGCATTCAATTTAATTGATTTGCAGGCTTTAGATAGTTCCGCGTTGATGGTTCCTGCGGCGGTTGAGGCTGTTAAATGGCACGACATCCTTTTTAGTGTAATGTCACCGGCCGTCGTAGCAGTATTAAATGTACCGTCAATCTCATCGCTTTCTATATTTCCCGAAGCCGTGGTAGCGTCAATATTACCTTTTAAGCGACTAAGATTAATACTTCCCTTATCCGTATTGAGCTTAATTTTCCCCTGGCAATTTACGGCGACAACGTTACCACTAGTAGTGGCAAGATCTATGTCGGGGCTCGAATTAGAAACATTGATATCCCCTCCTGTTGTCCGCCCTTTAACCACACCCGTAATACGTTCTAAATTTACCGCACCCTGGGTAGTAAAGGTTTGGGCACCGTCTAAGTTCACCAAATTAATACTGCCAGTTTTTGATGTTAAATTGCAGGTAACAGAACGCGGTACAAATATTTTGAATGAAATACTAAGGGCCTTTTTCCAGTTGCTATCGCCATATTTGCAGCTCGCAGACACAATAAGCTGATGATTTTTCACGATCATGTCTATCGCATAATCCTGGTCAACCAATCGTCTCAAATCGGCTTTTGAGGCGGTTGCTTCATTAATGGCATCAACGTAAACTTCAATGCTAGGTTTATCGCTGGTTCCAATTACTGCTATATTGCCAGCAACAGTTTTAACGGTAACTCCTCGTAAAGATTCCTTTATTTGTTTAAGTATTATCGGCTCATTGGTCCAGTTAATCTGGGCAAATGATACACTACATATTAATACAAAAAACAGCGTAAAGGCAGGAATTTTCATACAACGAGGGGTTTTAGCCAAATATCTGATTTTTTTGATACTTCGCAGCCCCGGTTGGTAAATTAGTTAGGAGTTTTGAATTAGTGAATTTGTGGCTACAAAAAATCACTAACTCAAAACTCAATCATTCGCTAACTAATTTTATTCGCTTCGCAAGCTCTTAACAGGATTAATTAATGCTGCTTTGATTGATTGAAAGCTAATCGTTACGAACGCGATAACAATAGCCCCAACTCCAGCCAGTGCAATGACCCACCACTGTATGTTTTGGCGATATGCATACCCCTGAAGCCATTGATGCATTGCAAACCAAGCCAGCGGAGCGGCTATAACAATAGATATAAGCACCAGTTTGATGAAATCAAGCGATAGCATAGCTACAATTGATGATACGCCTGCACCCAAAACCTTACGGATACCAATCTCTTTGGTGCGTTGTTCGGCTGCATAAGCTGCCAACCCAAATAAGCCCAAACAGGCAATAATAATAGCCAGTGAAGTAAAGGATACAAATATTTTACCCATACGTTGTTCGGTGCGGTAAGTAGCGTCAAAATCTTCATCCATAAATGAGTATTCGAACTGCTGGTTTGGATTGATTGATTTCCATTGTTTTTCTACCCGGGAAACAAAAGCCGGCATGTCTGCAGATTTAACGCGTATACTCAATGCACCCCGCTCCTCACCCAGCACCATGGTTAACGACGAAACATTTTCGCGCAAGGTATTAAAGTTAAAATCCTTCATGATGCCTATGATGTGATACCCCTTAACATGTTTTGCCTGCTGATCTAAAGGCATATACAAGGTTTTATCTAATGGGTCGGCAAGCCCCAGTTTTTTAGCAGCAGACTCATTGATGATCATGGCCAATGAATCTGTAAGCATCTGCTTTGAGAAATTTCGCCCTTTGATCATTTTAATATCTAACGTATTAACATAATCTTCATCTACATACCACATCTGCGTATTCAATGCGTTCTTAACGTCAAGTGTAGCAGTCTGAAACAACGAATTACTATTGCGGTAATCCATTGTAGGTGTATAACCGGTTAATGTGGCATTTGCAACTTCGGGCATTTGCTTAATCTCATCTTTAAAAGTTTTTGCCTGGTTGCCTAAAGCATACAGGTTTTTCACTACCAGAATGTGGCTACGATTATACCCTAAATCTTTGTTTTGAATGTATTTAAGTTGATTGTAGATTACCAGCGTACCGATAATCAAAAATATTGATATTGAGAATTGAAACACAACCAGAAAACTTCTCAAAAAGCCTCCTTTAAATCCGGCTGCCAATTTGCCTTTCAGTACTTCAATTGGTTGAAATCCCGACAGAAAGAATGCAGGATATGACCCAGCCAAACACCCAATTACCAAAATGATGGCAATAACAGCGGGAACAAGCCAAACCAACGACTGCATGGAGATACTTAACTCTTTACCCGCCATCTGATTAAATATTGGCAATAGCCCCCACGCTATGATCAAAGCAATTATAGTAGACACCATAGTTACCATGATAGATTCGGCCAAAAACTGTGCAATAAGATGCTTGCGCGCCGAACCGAGCACTTTGCGTACCCCAACTTCACGCGCGCGGTTTGCCGAGCGTGCCGTGCTTAGGTTCATAAAATTAACACAAGCTATAAGGAGTATAAACAGAGCGATAGCTAAAAAGATGTACACGTACCTTATGTTTCCATTTGGGCCTAATTCCGCCTGCATATTAGACTCCAAGTGTATTCGCTTTAGTGCTATCGTACTTAGTTTAAAGTAACTGCCGGTTTTGGTAAAATCGTCATAACTCATGTGGATCACATTTTGCAATTGAGGATCCACGTGTTCTTTTACCATTTTAGGAAACTTGCTCTCCAGTACTTTTACGTCGCTCCCTGGTTTAAGCAGTATATAGGTTTGAAAATTATTATTCAACCAGCTTGGCTCTTTACTTTCAGCAAGCGTTATCATCGATATAAAAAAATCGGCGTTTATGTGCGATTGCTTTGGTATATCTTTAATAACCCCGGTAATCTTAAAGTTAACGGTATCGTCTAGCAACAATGTCTTGCCAACTACATTAGTACTATTAAAGTACTTATTAGCCATACGTTCGGTAATTACTACAGCTTTAGGATCTTTTAACGCCGTATTAGGGTCGCCGCTGAGCATCGGGAATGTAAATACAGAAAACACATCCGGGTCGGCATATATAAAATGGTGTTCCTGTATATCCTGATTTCCTTTTTTTACCCTAAAACTTCCATTTTGCCTAAACCTTACGGCTTTTTCTACTTCCGGAAATTCAGCCTGTAAGGCAGCTGCCATCGGGGCCGGGGCAACAGCATAGCTATTTTCAGAGCCACCGAATTTGATGTCGTTATTGACACGATAGATCCGGTCTGCATTAAGATTATACCTGTCATAGCTCATTTCGTCTATCACATAAAATACTATAAGCAGGCAGATGGCCAGGCCGAGAGCCAACCCCAAAACATTAATTAAGGTAAAACCCTTATTTTTCTTCAAGCTGCGAAACGCAGTTTTAATATAGTTCCTAAACATAATCTTATGGATATTTTGTCTGTGATTATCTGTTGTCGATCGTTATTAGGTAGTCTTTTATCTTTTCCTCCGATTCTTTGTTATGCGACCTATTCATTTTTCAAACTCTTAACCGGATTAGTTAATGCTGCTTTAATTGACTGAAAACTAATGGTTATAAATGCAATAAGCATAGCAGTTACAGCGGCAATGGCAACGGTATACCAGTGTATATTTACGCGATAGGCAAAATCCTGTAGCCATTTGTGCATAAAATACCAGGCTAATGGAGTTGATATAACTATGGCAACCAGTATTAATTTAAGGAAGTCTTTAGTGAGCAAGCCAACAATTACAGACACACTTGCACCTAATACCTTGCGTATCCCAATTTCCTTAGTGCGTTGTTCGGCAGCGTAAGCGGCAAGCCCAAATAGTCCTAAACAGGCAATTAGAATAGCTAACGATGTAAACACAATGAATATCTGCCCTATGCGTTGTTCGGAACGATAAGTGGCCTCAAAATCCTGATCCATAAACGAATACTCAAAATGAGCAGATGTTAACGAACTCCACTTGCTTTTGATCTGATTGACCAATGCAGGTAAATTTGAACTATTTACCCTAACACTTACATTACCGTTATCATAATTAAACCTCATTATAACCGGGGCAATGTTTTCGTGCAATGAATTAAAATGAAAATCCTTAACCACACCAACAATCTGATAGGCTTTAACGTGTTCGTGATTACCATCTACAGACTGATACAGCAGCTTACCTACCGGATTGCTCATGCCCAAAAACCTGGCGGCAGTTTCGTTGATGATCAATGCCGAAGAATCCGTTGCCATACTGGTAGAAAACTCGCGACCGGCAATCATTTTCATTCCAAGGGTTTTAATATAGTCTTCGTCGATAGACCAGGTTTGCGGGAAAATGGCGTTTTTCTGATCCGTAGTGCCTGCCTCTTTATAAAAAATGGAAGTATTACGCGCCTGACCAGTTGGCAAGTATCCGGATAGTGTAGCGTCGCTAACACCTGGCAACTGCTTTACCTCCTGCTTAAAGGTTTGAGAGTGTGTATTTAACTCATAGGCATTTTTAATTACCAATACCTGATTGCGATTATAGCCCAGGTTTTTTGATTGGATATAATTCAACTGGTTATAAATAACCAGTGTACCAATAATTAAAAAGATGGAAATTGAAAATTGAAACACCACCAGAAAATTTCGTAGGTTACCGCCTTTAAACCCAGCGGATAATTTGCCTTTAAGTACATTAACTGGCTGAAAACCTGATAAAAATAACGCGGGATATGATCCGGCCATAAAGCCTACTATTAATATAATAAGTAAAGATGCAGGCAGAAGCCATGCGAAAGTACCAAGCCCTATGCTTATTTCTTTACCTGCCAGTTGATTAAACGCAGGTAATAGCGCATAGGTAGCAAAAAGAGCAATTATTGTTGAAACCAGCGTGATCATGTTCGACTCAGCCAAAAACTGGATTACCAGGTTGCCGCGCGAAGAACCCAATACCTTACGCACTCCAACCTCGCGGGCGCGGTTAGCAGAACGAGCAGTAGACAGATTCATGAAGTTTACACATGCTATTAGCAGAATAAACAGGGCAATTGCCGAAAATATATAAATATACTGCGCTGATGAATTGGCACCCAATTCGCCACTTATATTAGAGTGCAGATGGATATCTGTAAGCGGGATGAGATTCATACGGAAATAGCTGCCGCCTTTTTCAAAATCATCTATACTCATTTTCATGTCAGACTGCATTTCACCGGCAGAATATTTTCGGAGAAAAGCCGGGAATTGTGCCTCGAGCTTTTTCGGATCCGCTCCCTTTCTGAAAAGCACATAGGTATTATAATCGCTACGCAACCATTTATCAGATTTACTATCTGGAAACGAAGACATTGAAATGAAGAAGTCGAAATTAAAATGCGATGTTTTCGGAACGTCTTTTATTACCCCTGTAACCTTGAAGCCTCCCTGATCATTAATCACCAGCGATTTGCCAACCACGTTTGTACTGTTAAAATATTTTAGCGCCGTGGTTTCTGTAATAACAATAGAGTTTGGCTCTTTTAGCGCAGTTGACGCATTACCATTTATCATGGGTAAAGTGAATACGTCAAACAATGAAGGGTCTGCAAAGGCAACTCGGTACTCAAGAATGTTCTCACTGCCCTTTTTAACATGTATACTGTAGGCATTTTTTAATCTTACCGCATTCTCTACTTCGGGGAAATCTGTTTTTAAAGTTTGGGCCAATGGTGGCATACATACAGCGTACTGCACGCTGTTGTTACCCAGTTTCAGATCTTCGTTTACGCGGTAAATACGATCAGCCTTAGTATTATAACGGTCGAAACTAAGCTCGTTAACCACATATAGTACAATTAATAAACAGGCGGTAAGGCCTAATGCCAAACCAAGTATATTAATTGCAGTAAAACCTTTATTTCTTTTTAAACTGCGAAAGGCAGTTTTTAAATAATTTTTAAACATAACGTATCGGTATTAATGTATAATTCTGTTAGATGCGGTCAGTCATTTGTTTTAATTCCTTATCCCTCAATCTTATCTTCAGTTATCAGATACTATTCGTTCTTCAAGCTGTTAACAGGGTTGGCCAGGGCTGCTTTAATTGATTGAAAGCTAATGGTGAGCATTGCAATTATTACTGCAGCACCACCCGATAAAGCGAATACCCACCAATTGATGCCTACACGGTATTCATAATTATTTAGCCATTGCGACATGCCTAGATAAGCTAGCGGAAATGCTACCAAACACGATACGCCGATGAGTTGCAAAAAGTCTAACGATAAAAGGGTAGTTATGCCTGTAACCGTAGCGCCGAGCACTTTGCGGATGCCAATCTCTTTAATGCGGCGTTCGGCAGTGTAAGCGGCTAAACCGAATAAACCAAGGCATGATATGATAATCGCTAATAGTGCAAATACTCTCGATAATTCGCTTATTAATGTCTCGGTTAGAAACCGTTGATTAAACTGATCATCGACAAAATGATAATCGAAGGGATAGCCGGGATTATATCTTGATACAATATTTTTAATTTCTGCTACTCCTTTAGTAATGTCTTTTTGTCCGTTCAACTTCACGTACATAACATAAGCATCCTTTGGCTGAACAATATTAAATATCACCGGATCGGGCGTGCCGTACATGTTACCATATACATAGTCATTAACTACCCCCACAACTCTTAACTTCATCGTCGGATCGCCTTCATTATAAAGCAATTTATTAATGGGACTTTGTTTGCCCATTAATTTGGCCATAGACCGGGTTATAACGATATTGGTAATCTTCGAGCTGTTTTCTGTAGCTACTAATGAGTCGGGAACCTGCAGACCGCGACCTTCGATAATATGCATTCCGGATGTAGCGAAAAACTCTGGAGTAACACTCCGCCCGGAGACTAGCACTTTACTGCCTGCTGCTTTTCCCTCCCAGGATAATTTATCGGTATTATTACCATCGCCAAGTGTAGTGTGATCTGATAGCGCTGCGTTAACTACGTAACCGGTATTAATCATATCTTGCTTAACCGGGATAAAGTTCTTGGCAAGGCTGCCATGCACAGCTACCTCGAGAAGATTATCCTTGTTTAATCCTAAATTTCGAGACTTAACATGTTGTATTTGCTGGTAGATTACAATAGTGCCTACAATTAATATAATAGATACCGAGAACTGAATTACCACCAATGCTTTCCTGATAAACGCTGCGCCACTATCTTTTAACTTCACTCCCTTCAGTACAAATACCGGATTGAAGGACGATAAATAGAATGAGGGGTAACTACCTGCAACCAAGCCGCATATCAGGGTCATAGCCAATAATGCACCAATGTGTAAAGGTTTATCTAAGCCAAGAGTTAATTGTTGCTGAACCAGTATATTAAAGAATGGCAAGGTTAGCGTTATGATTAAAACTGCCAAAAAGCTTGCAGCGAAAGCCAAGATTAATGCTTCGCCAATGAATTGGGCAATCAACATCTTCTTGCCCGCGCCGAGCACCTTACGCACACCTACCTCGCGGGCCCGTTTCTCACTACGGGCTGTTGCAAGATTCATAAAGTTAATGCACGCTATAAGTAAAATTATCCAGGCTATAATGGCGAATAGATTTACATATTCAATTTGTCCGCCAACTTGCTTTCCATTTTCGAAGCCCCAATGCAAATGCCAGCTTTTCATATTAAACAAAAACGGATGGCTGATAGACTGCGGAGCACGACGCTGAACAAAATTCTTCAACTGCTTATTAACGGCTTCCGGATCGACACCGGGTTTTAACTCTACATAGGTGGTGATACCGCTATTATCCCAACTCTTCATCCATGGATTTTGATTGTAGGTTATTTGGAATGGCGCAACCCACTCAAATTGCATACTCGAGTTCCGCGGAATATCCTTTATCAGTCCGGATACTACATAGTCTTGTTTATTATCGACACGAATTGTTTTACCAACAACATTTCGATCCGTACCAAAAAACTTCAGGGCTGTGCTTTGGGTTATAACAAGTGAATGTAACTGTGAAAATGCAATTTGGGCATTCCCCTCCATGAATGACAGCGTAAACATGCTGAACAACGATGGTTCGGCATACTTACCGCTGGCATACATGGACCTATCGCCCACACTAAACAACATTGAGGTCTCGCCCTCAGAAGTGCGGCAGGTTTGCGCAATTCCAGGAATTTCTGACTGCATTGCAGCCGCCAACGGCGCTTGGGTTGAAGTATGGGTGAATATAGATTTATCATAGGGTTGATTAACCATTGTTAGATAAACCTGATCTTTTTTTGTGTTAAATTGATCGTAGCTCAACTCATTTTCAACCCACAAAAAAATAAAAGATGCGCAAGCTATACCTATGGCAAGACCAAAAATATTAAGAAAACTATATCCTTTGTTTTTGTACAAACTGCGGAAAGCGGTTTTAAAATAATTCTTAAGCATAGGTATATGGTTTAGTGGTGACTATTGAAATTGAATAAGTGAGTTAGCAATTTGGTAACCCACTCATTCGAAATCCTGTACTTGCCTTATATCATAATGTTCTCCATCACGGTATGGCCGTCCAACAGTCGGATAATACGGTGACTGTAGCGGGCATCGTGCTCCGAGTGGGTTACCATTATAATGGTTGTTCCTTGTTCGTTTAAGTCGGTTAACAGTTCCATTACCTCGTTACCATTGCTGCTATCAAGGTTACCTGTGGGCTCATCCGCCAGTATTAATTTAGGGTTATTGACTACAGCACGGGCAATGGCCACACGTTGTTGTTGACCACCAGATAGCTGTTGTGGGTAATGGTTGCGGCGGTGCATAATCTGCATTTTGTCTAACACTGCTTCTACCCTCTTTACACGTTCAGAGGCGGCAACGCCGGTATATATTAAAGGCAACTCAACGTTTTCGAATACGGTAAGCTCATCAATAAGGTTAAAGCTCTGGAAAACGAAACCGATATTATGCTTGCGCAAATCGGCACGTTTACGCTCGTTAAAATGAGCTACCTCGGTGTCGTTAAAAATATAACTGCCTGCATCCGGATCATCCAGCATACCCAGTATGTTTAGCAATGTTGATTTGCCACAGCCCGACGGGCCCATTATGGCTACAAACTCGCCTTTGCGCACCTCCATGCTTAATTTGTTTAGTGCAATGGTTTCTACTTCTTCGGTGCGGTAAAATTTTTCCAGATCAGTAATCTTTATCATTTGGCCTCCTTACCCGTGTTAGGGTGATTTTTATTTAGGTTAATATTTTATGTTCGGTTATCTTGTTGTGTTGTCGGTTGTCTGTTTTCTGTTGTCAGAAATTCTATTCCCCGTTTCTTTTGTCTTTTAAGCTCCCGTGCTACTTCTTCAGTACCAACTCCTGCATGTCGCCGTAGTTGTCATAACCTGACGTTACAACTTTATCGCCTGGTTTTAAGCCTTGCAATATTTCGTAGTAATCCGGGTTTTGGCGGCCAAGTTGGATATCGGCGCGGTAAGCAGTTTTGCCATCTTCGCTCAGTTTAAATATCCAGTTACCACCGGTTTGCTGGTAAAAACCACCTTTAGGTACTAATAGCGCCTGCGTTTCGTCGCTCAAAGCCAGTCTGATCTGCAGTGTTTGCCCGCGGCGGATGGTTTTAGGCACTTCGCCTATAAATTGCATATCTACCTGGAAACGCCCGCTGGTTACCTGTGTAAATATCTTTTTGATCTTTAGCTTATATGTTTTATCGCCCAGGGTGAAGTCGCCCATCAGGCCATTAAAAATACGGGTTATATAGTGTTCGTCAATATCCACACGTACTTTATAGCCGGTTAAAATATCGATTTGCCCTAAACGCTCTCCTTGTTTTTTATTCTGGCCAATTTCGGCATCCATCGAAGTCAGCTGACCGTCAACCGGAGCACGAACAATCAGGTCACCTACCTTTTTACGCATTAGTTCTAAGGTCGATTTCATGTGAGCGTATGACTCTTTCATTTGTACCGACTGTGCTTTGGTTGATGCGGTATCCTGGGTAAGGATCTGCATGTTCAGTTTTTTGCGCCTAACCTGATAGTTATAATCGTTTTGTGCTTTTTGAAACTCCTGTAAACCGATAGCTTTTTGACCATATAATTTCTGATCCAGTTTGTAAATACGTTCAGATTCTTTAAGCGCATTATCAACATCAGCCATCTGATTTAATTTACCGATAGTATTCTGTTGAGCGTTGTCGCGCGATATCTGCATTTGAGTAAGCACGTTAAATACGGCTGTTTCCTGATTAGCCAGGTTAAGCTCAAGGTCGGTATTAGCCAATTTCATTATGGGCTGTCCCGCTTTCATCTCAGTACCGTCTTCAACAAATTTTTCTTCAACACGGCCTCCTTCTATCGCATCAAGATATATGGTATTAATGGGCATTACTACTCCGTTAACAGGTATAAATTCCTGAAACGGGCCTTTATGTATTTCACTTATCGTAATACGTTCTGTATCTACATTTAATTTACTTTTTCCGGAGGTAAACAAAATACTTCCGCCAACAAGTATTACCACTGCTGCAATACCTGCAATGGTCATGATACGCTTGGTATTCCACTTCTTTTTTTCAATTTTTCTGTCCACAGCTATAATATAATTTTCAAAGTACTATCAAAAACACATGCCACAATATAAATAACTAATAATCAATAACATAAAACCATATAACTGTATTTGAGCGTTCGCTTCTGTTACAGCATGTGTACGATATCGATACACTGTTGCCTTTGCTATAATTAAACATGGTTACGACGTACCAGGCAAAAAATTGAGGAGGTAAAAGATAAATATTTAAGGAAGGTTATTTTGCACTGTTTTTTATCAAAAAATTCAACTTTTAAAGTAAAAAATAAACAAATCTCATTTTTTAATCAAAAAAATATTAAATTCTATATTGATAAATTTATATTATTTAAAAATCACAGTTAAAATTTAATCTTAAACGAAATATTTAGCCAAAATTTAATCGTTTTGACATTTTTATTAAAAAAATCTTAGAAAAATCAATACAAAATTGCAACAACTATCAAAATACTATAGATTATATTTTATAATAATAACAATTAAGTGAATTTAATATTAAAATAATCACAAATAATTGTTAACGTCGTTAGAGTTATTTTACAATTCGCTAAAAATATTCAGTCACATTGTAATTGAAATGTTACACCATATCTTGTATGTGTCAATCTAACTAACTGACTTAATTAAACAAGTATGAAAAAACACTTACTCAAGAACTTACTTTGGGTTTTGATGTTACTGTCTGGCAATTTAGCCTGGTCACAAACCCGTACTGTAACAGGTACCGTAACAGCTCAAGACGACGGTTTGCCCATCCCAGGGGTAACCGTAACAGCCAAAGGCACACGGGTTGGAACCCAGACATCAGCCGAAGGTAAATTCACATTAAACGTTCCTTCAGGAGCAACAACTCTGGTTTTTAGTTTTATTGGTTACAGCACCACCGAAGTACCAATTGGTGGCGGACCGGTAATGGTAAAGCTAGCTACCAACAACAAACAGCTAAATGAAGTTGTGGTAACCGGTTCGGGTGTTGCAACCAGCAAGGCCAAATTGGGTATTTCGCCTGAGAGTATATCTGCTAAAAACTTACCGGCGGCACCTTCTGCGTCTGTTGACCAAGCCTTAGTTGGTAAAATACCCGGCGCTCAGATCTCCTCTGTAGATGGTACACCGGGTGCGCGGACCAACATCTTGCTTCGTGGTATTAATACCATACAGCGAGGTACCTCACCAATGATTTTGGTAGATGGAGTTGAATCTGGCGCTACAGACATTAGCCTTTTAGACCTTAGTAACGTTGACCACATTGAGGTTGTACAAGGTGCAGCGTCATCAACCATTTATGGTGCGCAAGGTGCAAACGGTGTTATCCAGATCTTCACCAAAAAAGGTATGCAGGGCAAAATGCAGATCAATGTATCTAGTAGCGTAGCAGCCAACAGCATTATCAACAGCGGCGATGTACATCAGGCCAAAATGAACAGCTTTAAAACCGATGCCAACGGAAACTTTGTTGATGGCAGCGGTAACATTATCCAACTTGATGAAGACGGAACATATAACGGCGTAACCTGGGCTTATGGCGCTGGCTCTAACCCTACGGCAATGGCAAACCCATTAAACATAGCCAACAAACCATATGGTACCAACCTTAAGTACTACGACCATATCGACCAGTTATTTAAAACTGCTTACACTACTAACAACAGCGTAAATATATCTGGAGCCAACGAAAAAGTTGATTATAACTTCGGAGTATCAAATAACCATCAACAAAGTACTATTCGCACTAACGGTTATAACGATCGTACTAACTTAACTATGAACCTAGGTATGGAACTTTTTAAAGGCTTTACCCTGCGTTCTACCACGCAATTAATTTATAACAAAAACACCCTTAACCCTAGTATGGGCGTCGGTAACAGCGGGTCTATCTTCTCTGCCCTAAACGCATCGCCGTTCTACGATTTCAATCAAAAATTGCCCGATGGCACGTACCCTAACTCATTAAACTCTGGTACTGTGAGTGTTAACGGCTCGAACCCGTTTTATCTTACCGAGTACTCTAACAATAAGGATAACCGTGTTGACATCTTACAAAACATTCAGGCTAATTATAAAATCAATCACTTTGTTGAGTTGAACGCCAAATATGGCTTGAACCACAGCAACCGCGATGTAAATTGGACATTCTTAAATCAGTCTGGCAATGCCAACTCTAACGATTTGGAATCTTGGACCTATTACAACAACGGCAATGACAATACCGGTGAGTTAGACAAGTTTAACTACAAAACCACTTTCCAAAACTTTAACGGTTCGGCTATTATCCGTACAGACTTCGAGAAAGACTTTCATTTAAACGTGCCGATCACTACATCGACATTATTACAATATGACTACCGTAAAACCAATTACCAGGAGTTCTTCACTTATGGTTATAGCTTGCCAAGCTATCCTATTTACAACTTCCAGCAAACATCAACCCAACAGGTTACCAGAGATTACACTGAACCGTTTGTTACCTACGGTTATGTAGTTAACCAAAAAATTGACTTTGGCGATTTTGGTGGTGTTGCAGGTGGTTTCAGAAGTGATTATTCATCGGCATTTGGGCAGGGTTCTAAACCGTTTACGTTCCCCAATGTAAATGCTTACATCCGTCCATCATCCTTCGGGTTCTGGAAAGACGGCAGCCTCGGCAAAATATTCCCTGAGTTTAAATTGAGAGGCGCTTATGGCGAGGCAGGTATCCAGCCACAACCATTTGACCGCTACCCAACCATTGTACCGGGTAACTTAGGATCTAACCTTGCGTTCTCATTACCTAACGCTCAAAATAACCCCAATATTAACGTAGAGGTTTCGAAAGAAACCGAGTTTGGTACCGATTTCGCAATTAAAGGCTTTAGCGGTGGATGGTTCTCCGATTTTAACTTTAGCGGCACCTATTGGAAACGTAAGGGTAACAACATTATTTACAATGTGAGTGTTGCACCATCAACAGGCGCGTCAACCTTGAAAAATAACGCGATCGACATTTCTTCACATGGTATTCAGGCTTCATTAAACATGAATATTTACAAAGCTAAAGACTTTAACTGGAATCTTACCACCAACTTCAGTAAGCAAACCTCGAAGATTGATAAGATCAATGGTCCACCGATTATCTTAACAACATCTGCAGGTAGCTCATCTCTGGTATTAACTGCAGGCTCTAAAATAGGTCAGTTATATGGTTATAAAGTAATCAGAAGCCTTGATGAAAAAAACCAGGAAGGTGTGCCTTACATTCAGCCAGCCGACTATGGCAAATATGAAATTGTTAATGGCATGGTTGTAGATAAAACTACTAAGGGTATCCAGTTCACCAACGAAGCCTATGCTTTCGGCGATCCTAACCCTAAGTTTAACATGTCGTTCATCAACTCATTTAACTATAAAGCGTTGAGCTTTGGTTTCCAGTTTGATTGGGTACATGGTAGCCACCTGTATAACCAAACCAGGGAGTGGATGTACCGCGATGGTATCAGCAGTGATTACGATACTCCTGTCACCATTGCTGGCACAACGGCTGCATATACTGCTTTTTACCGCAGTGCATACGCCGATTATTTTGGCGCACGTAACGGCCCGGCACGTAATGGCACTAAAGATTACTTCTACGAAGATGCTTCTTTCGTTCGTTTAAGAAACGTTTCATTGGCGTACGATTTCTCAACCCTGATCAAAAACAAAATTTTCAGAAAGGTACAGCTGGTATTTACAGGCCGCAACTTGCTGACATTTACCGACTACAAAGGCTTCGATCCTGAGATCAGCTCTGGTAGTTCATCTGGTGCCAGCCAAAACTCGGCATTTGACCGTGGCGTTGACAACAGTTCATCTCCAAACCTTAAATCGTACCAAATTGGTTTAAACCTTGGATTTTAATTGACCTTTAAATTGTAAGTAATGAAAAAACAACATAAAATAATTTCAACCTGGGTACTTACGGCAACTTTGCTTGGCGCAACATCATGCAAAAAGCAGCTGGACGTGCAAAATCCCAACTCGCCGGTTATAGAACAGGCGAAAACCGAAACCGGTATCGAATCACTTGCGTCTGGAGGTGTTTATATTACTGGCTTTAACGGTAGCAACCCTACGGTTATCAGCGGTCAAAACTGGCTTGGCGATAGTTACTTCTCCTTAGCGGTTGGTTATCACGAGCTATTGGGCGATAATATTTCTGCCGAAGCATCAAACCAAAACATCAACGTAATAAACCTGCCTGCTACGTTCACTGCAGACAACGGCTCTACTACTACCAATACCTCTCCATCAAAAAGTGTACTGCGTATCAGCAACTCTCGCGATAAAAAAGCTGCCAACGCATTCTTTTACGAATGGACTTACATGTACGGACTAAACAATGCTTGTAATAACATCCTTTCTTTGGTTGATGGTATCACATTCTCTGGAGATGCGGCAGCAAAAAAGAACACCTTAAAAGCCTGGGCTTATTGGTGGAAAGGTTTCGCGTACTCAAAGATTGGCTCTTTGTACTATGCAGGTATTATTACCAACGAGGCCAATGCAGTAACGCCTAATCCCAACTATGTTAATAGCGCAGCCATGATTGCAGAGTCGAACAAAAATCTTGATGCTGCCGCTGCTTTGTTAACCAGTATGAGTAATACTACAGATTACACGGCTGTACTGAGCAAACTGATTCCCGACTTCGTGCAAACTGGCAAAGGCCAGGTTCCTACGCCAACCATGTGGATTCACAACATTAACACTTTAAAAGCACGCAATTTGCTGGTAAACAAAAAAGTTGCCGACATGACCGCTGCTGATTGGGGCTCCGTTGCAACCCTTGCAGCAAGTGGAATAACTGCTACAGATTATGTATTTACCGGCCGTACTACGGGCACAAACGGTTTCTTCTCGGCAGGCGGCGGTTCTGTAGCAGCCATGTCTACAGGGTTACCAAAGCAATCTACCTTTAAAATAAGCGAAAGGTTGATCCAAAACTACAGTGCTGGCGACCAGCGTTTGGCAAACAACTTTACCCAAGTTGACCCTTACTACAACCAGGTTGGTGGTTTTACCTTTAGCACCAGATGGCAATTAGTTGATGGTGGTAACGGTATAGACGGGGTACAAGTGTTAAGCGATAAAACACCAGGTAACTACGAACTTTTTATTGCCGGTAGCTACGAAGAAAATGAGCTGATGAAAGCTGAAGCAGCTATTAATACCGGTAATATCCCAGCCGGATTAATAAGCATCGACAATGTACGTAAATATCAGGGTGCAGGCTTAGCATCTGTAGCCGGTGGTACTTATACCCTCGCAACAGCTACCGCTTTACTGCGCAGCGAGCGCCGTGTATCGTTGGTTTTCAGAGGGCTGGCATTTTATGATGCACGCCGCTATGGAATTATTTATGACGGAGTGGGCATAAACAATGCTGTTGTAATTACCCAGCCGGCTTCTGGCAGTACGCCAGTAGTTAATACCCATGGCATCATCAACTATAACTTCCTCGACTATTGGGACGTTCCGGCAGACGAAACCGTGATTAACCCGCCTGCATCTGGCAGTGCGCCGGTTAAAAATCCAAATTAGACATCTATCGTTTCTATCAGTTATTAGTTAAGTTAATGGAAGGCCACCTTTTTGGGTGGCCTTTTTTATTTTCAATCCAGTGTAACGTTTCAAGTTTAAAGCCGTCCTTTAGTACAATTGATCTCTTTTTATTAATTTTAAACCCATTACCTTATTATATACCTATAATGATATTAAAAAAGGCCACCGTACTTGTAGTAGATGATGATCCCGATGTGTTGACTGCAGTAAAGCTACTGCTTAAAACGGAGGTGCACGAAGTTATTACTGACAAGAACCCCGAGAATTTAAACTCGCTGCTGCAAAGAAATCAGGTTGATGTACTATTACTCGACATGAACTTTAACAGCGCTATCAATACAGGCAACGAAGGTATTTATTGGTTACGCAAGGTTAAAGAATGGAAACCTAACCTGTGTGTAATTATGATAACCGCTTATGGCGACATAGACTTAGCCGTGCGCTCCCTTAAAGAGGGTGCTAACGATTTTGTGGTGAAACCCTGGCATAATGAGAAACTGATAGAGACGGTAACCGACCTATTGGAGAAAAAGGACGGTGGAAAATCGACCAAATCCTCTGGCAAGGGTAAAGCAGGTTCTACTATGATACTCGGTGATTCTGAGGCCATGGATGATATATTCCATAAAGTGAATAAGATTGCCCCTACAGATGCAAACATATTGATCCTTGGAGAAAATGGCACTGGCAAAGACCTGATGGCTAAATCTATACACGAGCGTTCACTACGCGCCGATAAACCCTTTATTAAGGTAGACGTGGGCGCCCTAACTGATACCTTATTTGAAAGCGAACTCTTCGGCCATAAAAAGGGGGCTTTTACCGATGCCCGGGAAGATCGTCCCGGCCGTTTCGAAGATGCACACGGTGGAACATTGTTTTTGGACGAGATTGGCAACATTACCTTGCAACAACAGGCTAAACTGCTTACCGTGCTGCAAAACCGACAAGTAACCCGTTTGGGTACCAACAAGCCCATGGATATTGATATCAGGTTAATTTGTGCAACCAACGTACCGCTTAGCGAATTGGCGAATGAGAACCGTTTCCGTAAGGACTTAATTTACCGCATTAACACCGTTGAAATTACCATGCCACCACTACGCAAGCGTAATAACGACATTGTTTTAATAGCTAAGCATTTCGCCAATCAGTACGCTACCAAGTATTTAAAACCCACAATGGATTTTGATGCTTCGGCCGTGAACAAATTAAAAAGCTACCACTACCCGGGCAATGTGCGTGAGTTACAGTACACCATTGAGCGTGCAGTAATTATGGCCGACGAACACATTCTAAAAGCCGACGACCTCATCTTCTCTGCCCTGGAATCTGGCATGGACGACCGCGCGGTAGAGAATGACAATATTCAATTAAGCGAGCTGGAAAAGAACGCCATTTTACGTGTAATAGAAAAGCATAATGGCAACATTACCCGTGCTGCCAAAGAATTGGGGCTTACCCGTACCGCGCTGTACCGCAGATTAAGCAAGTATGACATTTAACCGTTACGAATGGCGGCTGGTGCTGCGGGTGCTGGTTATGTTTGCAACCGTGTCAACCATGTCGTGGCTTTGGGTAAACCAGTATTACTTATACACTGTCGTATTGGTGCCCATCGTGATATACGAGGTTATAGAATTGATTCGCTTTCACCAAAAGGCTCAGGACGAGGTAGAGCAGTTTGTTGAATCCATTCATTACCGTGATTTTTCCCGCCATTTTGACGAACGTCGAGCGCCTAATGAACTAAAGCCCTTACGTAAGGGCTTTAACGAGATTAACTCAACCTTTAAACTGATTAGCCGCGAACGCGAAACCCAATACTATTATCTGCAAAAGATATTGGAGCTTGTGGATACAGGCATCCTTTCTTACGAGCAAGACACCGGCGAAGTAGCCTGGATCAATGAGTCGTTTAAAAAGCTGATGGGCATCCCCTATCTTAAAACCATTGGCTCATTGCAAAAACGCGAAGAGAAACTTTATAACGAGGTAATAGACATTAAGCCTGGTGATAGCAAGGTTGTATCATTCACCCGCGAAAGGCAGATCTACAAAGTACTGGTAGCCTCGAGCCTATTGCGTAGCGATGATAAGCTTTACAAGCTGTTGGCCTTTCAAAACGTTAGCGAGGCATTGGACGAAACCGAGTCTAAAGCGTGGTCGAAACTATTGAACGTAATGACGCATGAGATCATGAACTCGGTTGCGCCTATATCGTCGCTAGCAGATACCCTTAAGAACCGGCTTCAAAGCATGGACAAAAGCAGCATGCCCGACACCGGCGACCTTGAAGATCTGGAATTAGGTATTGATACCATAAAGCGGCGAAGCGAAGGCTTATTGAAATTTACAGAAAGCTATCGGAACCTAAATAAAATTACAAAGCTCGATCTTGAAAAGATAATGGTTTGCGACCTTTTCGAGAACCTCAACACTTTAATGTTGCCAACGCTCGAGAAGAAGTATATTGAGCTAGATATTATTTTACGCGACCTAACGTTAGCTATAGAAGTTGATATAAATCTAATAGAGCAAGTTCTAATAAACCTGCTCATTAACGCTATCGAAGCCGTTAAAGATCAGGATGAACCACAGATCACACTCTCTGGCGAGTTGCAGGCCAATAATAAAACCATAATTAAAATTGCAGACAACGGTGTGGGCATGCCACCCGATATTATCGAAAAGATCTTTATTCCATTCTTCAGCACGCGTAAAACAGGTAGTGGTATTGGGTTAAGCTTATGCAAGCAAATTATGATGTTGCACAAGGGTAATATCCAGGTACAATCTGTTGAGGGCAAAGGCTCCGTATTTATATTAACCTTTAACGAATAATGGTTACTGGTAAACCATTAAATATCATGGCCGTTTCGGGCAGCTTGCGTGCCGATTCATCAAATACTGCAATCCTCAAATATTTACAAAAAGCCGTCCCACAACATAATTTCTGGATATATGATGGGTTAGACAAACTACCCCATTTCAATCCGGCTTTAGACACCGACCCTTCGCCTGTACAGGTTCAAGACCTTCGCGATTTAATAGCAGACGCAGATGGCTTAATTATCTGCACACCAGAATATGCTTTTGGAGTTCCTGGTTCGCTTAAGAATATGCTCGATTGGACGGTATCTTCCGGTAGTTTAGTTAACAAACCTGTAGCCTTGATCACGGCATCAAGTGTTGGTGAAAATGCACATGCATCCCTAATAAAAACTCTCGAAGTGCTAACTGCTCGAGTCGTTGATGAAGGCACTCTCCTAATACCTTTTATCCGGACAAAAATGAACGCTGCAAACGAAATTACGGATACACAAACCGAACGCGACATCCAAAATGTATTAACTGCACTTTTAGCAGAGATCGTCTGATCAAAAATTTCTGACAATTTGACAACAAACATAAGTTTGGACTGTGAGTTGATATTTACTTGTCGACCAAAAATATTTATAATAACGATATGCAAGAAAAAGGAACAATATCAATCCACACCGAAAACATTTTCCCTATTATCAAGAAATTTTTATACTCTGATAATGAGATATTTTTACGTGAGCTGGTATCAAACGCAGTAGATGCAACCCAAAAAATTAAACGTCTGGCTTCATTGGGTCAGTACAATGGCGAACTGGGTAAACTACAGGTAGAAGTTGCTTTAGATGCCGAAAATAAAACCATCACTATTTCTGACAACGGCTTGGGTATGACCGCCGATGAGATCAAGAAATATATAAACCAGATTGCATTTTCGGGGGCTACTGAGTTTATGGAGAAGTTTAAAGAAGCTAAAGACGCCAATGAGATCATCGGTCGCTTTGGTTTAGGCTTCTACTCCGCATTTATGGTGGCCGATGTGGTAGAGATTAACACCCTATCGTATCAGGAAGGTGCTGAGCCAGCTCGCTGGACTTGCGATGGTAGTACCGAGTTTGAAATTACCGAAGGCAGTCGTACAACCCGCGGTACAGACATCATTCTTCACGTAAATACCGAGTCGGAAGAATTTTTAAATAAACAACGTCTACAGGAAATTTTAGATAAATACGCCAAATTTTTACCTGTGCCAATTAAATTTGGCACTAATGAGCAACAAGAAGAAGACGGCCAGGACGAAGAAGGTAAACCAAAATATAAAACGGTTGAAACGGATAACATCATCAACGAAACCAATCCAATCTGGACTAAATCTCCAAACGAGCTAAAGGACGAAGATTACCTGAACTTTTACAAAGAACTTTATCCGTTCTCTGAAGACCCGCTGTTCTGGATTCACCTGAATGTTGATTATCCATTCAACCTAACAGGTGTATTATACTTCCCTAAGTTGAAGAATGATTACGAATTTCAACGTAATAAGATCAAATTATTTTCTCGCCAGGTATTCATCACAGATGAGGTTAAAGACATCGTTCCCGAGTTTTTAATGTTACTTCACGGCGTTATAGATTCTCCGGATATTCCATTGAACGTATCACGTAGTTTCTTGCAGGCAGATAGCAACGTTAAAAAGATCAACAGCTACATCACCAAAAAAGTGGCTGACAAACTGGCTGAACTATTTAAAGCTGATCGTAAAGCTTACGAAGACAAATGGAATGACATTGGTTTATTTGTTAAATACGGTTTTATCAGCGACGATAAATTCTACGAAAAAGCAAAAGACTTTGTGCTGTTAAACAATACGGCTAAAGAAACCTTTACATTAAACGAGTACAAAGAAAAAGTAGAGGCTACACAAACTGACAAAGAAGGTCGCCTGGTGTACATTTACACCAATGATCCGGACAAACAGGATGCCTTTATCCAATCGGCTAACCGGAAGGGTTACGATGTATTGTTGATGAACTCTCCTATCGACAATCACTTTGTAAGTCACCTGGAACAAAAACTAGATAAAACCTCGCTAAAACGTGTTGATGCCGATGTTGCCGATAAATTGATCAATAAAGAAGACGCACCAGAGCACATACTTACAGAAGAACAAAGCACTCAGGTAAAAACGATCTTCGATTCGGCTATCAATAAACCTGCGTTTAAAGTTGAGTTGGAAAGCCTTAGCCCTGACGAGTTACCTGTAACTGTAACCATGGACGAATTTATGCGCCGCATGAAAGAAATGGCTGCAATGGGTGGCGGAATGGGTTTCTACGGGCAAATGCCCGATAACTACAAAGTTGTAGTTAATGCTAATCACAAATTGATTACCCGCATCTTAAGCGAGGAAAACACCGACACTCGTGCTCAATTAGCTAAACAAGCATTTGATTTGGCTTTATTATCGCAAGGATTATTAACCGGTGCAGAGTTAACTGAGTTTGTTAACCGCAGCGTTAGCCTGATTTAAAATTTGCTACAAATACATAAAAGTGAAACAAATAAAAAGCTGCCTTCGGGCAGCTTTTTTGGTATATTTAACATTGTAAAACCAAACAACCACATTCTTGATTACGAGAAATGTTGACCGAATCGGAAAGTCAAATCAATGTTATGTCATGAAAACCATAAAACTGATCTTCTCACTATTTATCGTCCTCGCAACTTTTAAAGGTGTTTTAGCTCAAACAAAGGCCGAAAAAAAAGCGGCTAAACAAGCAGCTGTAACTAAAATGATAGATGCGCAACACTATACCTTTGTAGCGCAATATGCCAACCCGCTTGGCGGCGGCCATCGCTACCTTAATTCTGATTATGATTTAAAAGTCAGAAAGGATTCGCTTATTGCTTACTTGCCCTACTTCGGTCGTGCTTATTTCGATGCAGGATATGGAGATTCTAACGACAGTGGTATAAAATTTACCTCGACTAAGTTTACCTATAAGGCCACTCCAAAGAAAAAAGGCGGTTGGGATATTGTGATCAACCCGTCCGATGCTAAATACATCACACAAATCAACATGTACGTCTCCGCTGATGGATACACTAACGCCCAATTTACAATTACCAATAAAAGCGCGATATCATTCGATGGATATCTAAAGGATAAGGCTAAGTAATTGATTTGTTGATTGAGTTAACCTTTCGAAAAGCCATCTTGAACCCTGTAAACATCTAATTAACAAATCGACCAAATTACCTAACCAACAAACTACTCGTCTGGGTGCAGGTTCACGCACAGGGAACTTACTATTAAGCCTGTCCAACCGGTTTGATGTGAGGCGCCTAAGCCACGACCTGTATCACCATCAAAATATTCGTAGAATAAGATATGATCTAGAAACGCCGGATCGCTTTGTAGTTTAGTATTAGTGCCGTATACCGGTCTTACACCCTCTTTGTTTTTCTTGAAAATGCTCGAAAGTCGCCTACGCAGTTCGTTTGCAACTTCTTTTAAATTCATAAATACTCCCGAACCTGTCGGACATTCAACCTTAAATTCGTCGCCATAATATTGATGAAAACGTTGCAGGCTTTCTATCAGCAGATAATTCATTGGCATCCATATTGGGCCGCGCCAGTTGCTGTTGCCGCCAAATAAACCGCTATCGCTTTCGGCGGGTAGATATTTCACGCTAAACTCTTCACCATCAACAGTAATACGATAAGGGTTTTCAAGATGATATTTCGAGGCCGATCTGATACCGTAATCGCTCAAAAACTCGTTCTCATCAAGCATACGCTTTAATAACATTTTCATACGGTGGCCGCGCAATAAACTTACTAAGCGTTTGCCTTCAGGGTTCAGCTCATTAAGCCGGGAAATCTGATTGGCAAGATCAGGACGGTTATCATAAAACCACTTCAAGCGTGTGTTGAATATAGGGCTTGCAGTAATCTCATTATCAGATAGTACTTCTACGGCAAATAAAGGAATTAAGCCGACAACACTTCTCACTTTTAAACGCTTCGTTGTACCATCCGGAAGTTCTAACCCGTCGTAAAAAAAGCCGTCTTCCTCATCCCATAGTCCTGCATGATCCAAACCAATTGTAGACATTGCACCGGCTATATACATAAAGTGATCGAAAAATTTTACAGCTATTTCTTCATAGGTTTTATTGGTTGCGGCAAGCTCAATGGCAATTCGCATCAGGTTTAGCGAATACATAGCCATCCAACTCGTTCCGTCGGCCTGTTCTATGTAGCCTCCTGTTGGCAGCGGCGCATTACGGTCAAATACACCGATATTATCCAAACCGAGAAACCCTCCTTCGAATATGTTATTACCTGCAGAGTCCTTACGATTAACCCACCAGGTAAAATTCAGCATCAGCTTGTGGAATATCGCTTCGAGAAAGAATATGTCACCTTTGCCACCGTTAGCCAGCTTATCAATCCGGTATACATTCCAGGTTGCCATGGCATGTACAGGTGGATTGGTATCGCCCATGGCCCATTCATAGGCAGGCAGCTGACCATTGGGATGCATATACCACTCTTTGGTCAGCAACAAAAGCTGCTGTTTTGCAAAATCGGCATCTATACTCGCTAACGGCAAACAATGAAAGGCCAGATCCCAGGCAGCAAACCAAGGATATTCCCACTTATCGGGCATAGAAATAATTTCACGGGCTGCAAAATGTTGCCATTCGGCATTTCGCATTTTATAACGATCATCGGGCGGTTTGGGTTGGCTCGGATCACCATGCAACCATTGAAAAATATTATAGTTATAAAATTGCTTGCTCCATAACATTCCGGCAAAAGCCTGCCGTTGTATCATAGCTAGATCGGGATTCGACTTGGCACTGTTTTGCTCCAGTTCCTCGTAAAACTGATCAGCCTCGGCTAAGCGCGATTGAAAAATCTCATCAAAATCATTAAACTGATTAGCTGGATTTCTAGTCAGCCTTAACCTTAGAGTTGCGCTTCCTTTTGCTGGCACGATCAAATCGTAATTAGCCGAGGCTTTAGTTCCCTTTTGCTGCGGATTAATAGTTGACGCACCGTGAATCAAATGATCATTGATGCCGTCTTTCGCGTAAGCCTTATTGTTATCATAATTATATAAACGGCTGGTGTTCGTCTCATTATCGCAAAAAAGCCATTCGGGCTCTCCTTCTGCAATTAGCCAATACTCGCCACCGATGTTTTTGTTATACAATTCTATTACCCCATGCGAATCGGCGTTTATAGCAGGCACACTCGTGTGCCGCCCCCAGGCCCAGGTGTTGCGGAACCACACAGTTGGCAGCACATTAATGGGTGCATCTACTCCGGCGCGGTTATGCACCGTTATTTTGATCAGGATATCGTCGGGCGCATTTTTGGCATACTCAACAAATACATCAAAGTATTCATCGTGATTAAAAATACCGGTATCTATCAATTCAAATTCAGGCTCGGTTCTTGGCCGCCTGGCATTTTCCTGTTTTAGTTGCTCGTATGGAAAGGCCTGTTGCGGATATTTATACAACATCTTCATGTACGAATGCGTTGGCGTGCTATCCAGGTAATAGTACAATTCCTTTACATCTTCGCCATGATTACCTTCTGGATTGGTGAGGCCGAAATACCGCTCTTTAATTATGGGATCTTTTTTATTCCATAAGCCAATAGCGAAGCACAAATACTGTTGATCGTCGCAAATGCCGGCAATACCCTCTTCGCTCCAGCGATAAGCCTTACTTCTGGCCATATCATGCGAAATATAATTCCAGGCATCGCCATTGGCGCTGTAGTCTTCGCGAACGGTACCCCATTGGCGGTCGCTTACATATGGCCCCCACTGTTTCCATGCAGGGTCTTTGAGTCGTAATTGTTCCGGATTCATCTATTAGTTAAACAGCTTACTCCAATAATAATTTATATTATCGAAACTTAAATATAAAGAATGATGTAAAAGGTTTTATTTTACATTTAAAATAGCTTTATTAACTTACACCTATATGAGGCCAGTCGGAATACCAGATTACGTTAATCATTACCTAAATGATAAAATTGAACCAGCAGAAGTTTACCAAGCTTATCAGAAATTACGTAAAACAGGACCGGCTGAGGTAACGATTTCCATACCCGCCTATAACGAAGAGCTCACCATCGTGCAAACGCTTTCTTCACTATGCAACAACACAACAAACCGCGCGGTGGAGATTGTGGTAGTTAACAATAACTCCAAAGATAAAACCGAAGAATTGGTAAAAGCCTGCGGCGTTACCTGTGTTTTACAAAGTATACAGGGTATTACCGTATCACGAAATATGGGTTTGGATACCGCAACGGGAAAATATATCCTTAATGCCGATGCCGATACCATTTATCCAAAAGACTGGATAGAAGAAATGGTGAAGCCTTTAGCGAACTCCGATAAGGTTGCTATTACCTACGGACGCTTCTCATTTATCCCGGTAGGAAACACGGGGAGGTTTACCTATTTCTTTTACGAATACTTTGCCGATTTTACCCGGCTTTATAATAAATTTTTCAAAAACGAAGCCGTTAACGTGTACGGGTTTAATTCGGGCTTTAGGCGCGAACAAGGTTTGCAGGTTGACAGTTTTAATCATCCTCCGGGCACTAACGAAGATGGCTTTCTGGCATTAAAACTTAAGGACAAGGGCTTTGGCAACTTGTACCGCGTTACAAGCCCCAAAGCTATTGTTTGGACTACCGACAGGCGCATACAAATAGACGGTGGTTTGTGGAAGGCGACCTTCAAAAGATTGAAACGTGTGTTTGGTTAATAAATTTTCAAAAAATGTAATTTTTGAAACTGTGCAGGCGATTTTTTCGTAAAAGTGGTAACACAACATCAAAAATTTTACGGTATATTTAACAGTACCTAATTTAAAAACACAACTATCCATACAATGGGTTTAACTGATTCTGACCGCACCAAAATCCTTGCAGTAGACGACGACGCGTACATGCAACTGATACTCAAAAAGTTTCTTAGTAAAACCTATGATGTAGAGATACTTCCAACAGCAATGGATGCTATAGTGTATCTACAAAACGGAAACATTCCCGACCTCATTATTTCCGATTTGAACACTCCCAACCTAAGCGGTTTAGAACTGGTTGCACAACTAAGCGCAAGCGACTTTTTTAAATCAATCCCGGTAATTATACTTTCGGGAGAAGATAGTTCCGAAACCCGTATAAAATGCCTCGATAGTGGTGCCGACGATTTTATCGTAAAACCATTTAATCCGGCCGAGGTTGAAGCGCGTGTAAGAGCTATTTTAAGACGTATTGGTAAAATAACCTACTAATTTATGGTCGATTCTACTTTATCTGGCGACGCCATTCAATACCTTGCCGTGATACACGGAACTGAAGACGTAATTGCCTTATTGAACTGCTGTAATTTTGAAGACAGGCAAATCCTGTACTTTAATAACGGTGTAGAACTTTCTACCGCGTGGGAGAATAAAAAACTCAACATAGTAGGTATTATTTCGCAAAGTGAAATATTGGCCCCATCGGGCATTAGTTTACTGGAGGCTTTAAAAAACAAAGGACTTCCACACGTGCCTTTTTTCCTGATATCAAATCAATACAACAGCAACTTACGCAAACTTGCCCTTAGCGCCGGTGTGGTCGACGTTTTTAAGGCCCCTGCCAAAATGCATAAGGTGCAAACCAGGGTAAACTTTTTGGTAGATAACTGGGACCATATTAAAAGCAACGTACACGTAAAGGTTAATGATAATTATGTAGTGCCGGCAGGTAAGCGTGCTTTTGATATTTTCTTCTCAGGTATGGCTTTATTGATGCTGTCGCCAATATTCCTGATTATTTACTTACTGGTGAGATTGGAGTCTAAAGGCCCTGCATTTTATTATTCGTTACGCGTGGGTACCGGATACCGCGTGTTTAAGTTTTACAAATTCAGGTCGATGTATGTGAATGCCGATCAGCGCCTGAAAGATCTTAAACACTTGAACCAATACTCAGCAGCTTCGGAGACACCTGCGCCGGAAACCGTAGCTACAGTAGAGGTAACCGCAGCACCATCTACCCCACTTACGCCAATGCTATGTAACGATTGCTTGAAGGCAGGCAAATGCCAGTTCCCGATCTACACAGATAAGGTTAGCTGGTGCGAGAAAGATTACATGAAAAACAAGAAGACGGCAGCAGGCTCAGCCTTCTTTAAATTGAAAAACGACCCGCGCATAACCAAGGTGGGTAACTTTATACGTAATACCAGTATCGATGAGCTTCCACAATTGTGGAATGTGTTTATAGGTGATATGAGCATTGTGGGCAATCGTCCGCTACCGCTTTATGAGGCTGAGAAATTAACAACGGATAAATATGCCTTACGCTTCAACGCTCCCGCGGGCATCACCGGCTTATGGCAGGTAGAAAAACGCGGTAAAGGCGACATGAGCGAAGAAGAGCGCCTGATGCTGGATAACGTTTACGCCAAAAACCACAGCCTTAAAAACGATTTACGTTTGATATTTAAAACGATACCAGCGTTATTGCAAAAGGAAAGCGTATAATTCGGTTATCTGTTTTCAGTTGTCGGTTGCCGGCAGCATGATATAAAAAAAGAGGTTTAGCAGAATTGCTAAACCTCTTTTTTTATATCTGTACTTAGGAAGATAACTGGAGCGTGGAGCGGATCGTCCACATCGTCCGCGGGAATCCGACGTATAAGTTATTATTTGGCCTAAAATTAGATTTAAATACCTTACAATCAATCCATTAAATTACACACCTAAAAGTCATGGTGTGCTGAAAACCGTCCACTTTTATGACTTTTAAGTCCTTTTATTGAGGTGTTCTACATCCTTTAAAATGGACGCTTAAGCAAACTAAAATTTTGCTATCGAAATTTAGCGAAGCGTAACTTGTGATTTATAATGGGTAAGCTTTCAGTTTAGGTAAGGTGAAATCTTACAACATTATTATCCCAAGTTGGAAACTTGCCGTAGCACTCAAGTACTAACCGAAAATAGAAAACGCTATTTCTCCCAAGCCTTCACCAATTCTTTATAATCCAAAACGCCACCCGCTTTTCCGTCTCTGTAAATATTTACCTGGTAGACATTCTTCTCTTTCGACAAAGAATCTCCCTTATTTACTTTAGATTGCCAGTCGGGATAAAGCATAAATGTGTTTCCATCGGATAGCAAGAGAGTCCTTGCATTGGCTTTATTTTTATCCAAATAAACAGAATCAACCCGTCCGTGAAATTCCTGTAATGCGGCATCTTGCAAAACCAACTGTCCGCGGTGCACCGTGGCATCTTCAGACCAGATCAGAAATGGCGCCACGCATACCACAATCAGCAGCACCAAGCTAACTAATATGATCTTTAATTTTCTATCGAATACAAACTTTTCTTTCTTCATCCCAATAACCTCACCAGTCTTAATTCCCCGACCTCCGACAACTGATAACAGACAATCTCTTTAGGCCCTTACCCACTCCTTCGCGTCGAAATCGTAACGTTTAATAACCTTAGCGGGATTCCCAGCTGCCACCGAATATGGCGGGATACTTTTGGTTACTACGGCGCCACCTGCTACAACACTGTGTTTGCCTACGGTTACGCCAGAGGTTATCACAGCGTTGGCAGCTATCCAACAATCATCTTCAATAATAATGGGATTGGTAATTACAGGTTGATCTACGATAGGCACATCTACATCTGTATAAACATGGTTTAGCGCGCTGGCCACAATGTTTTGGGCGAAGATCACATTGTTACCAATAGTAACCGGACCTATAATTACATTGCTCATCCCAATGAGCGTTTTGTTGCCTATCAATACATCGCCTACGCCATTATTTATAGTAGAGAAGCTTTCTATGGCAGAGTGGTTGCCAAGTTCGAAACGATTGAAGGGTAACACATCTATACGTGTACGGTTTCGGATTACTGAACCCTTGCCCCGTTTATGTATAAAGGGATTTACAAACCATTTAACCCATAACCTAGGCCTGGCCTCGCCGCTGGGTATCAGCATCCAGTGTACAAAGGCTTTTAATGATGGGCTGCTTTTGATCTTATCCTTTAGCGACATATAAACGGTGTAATTATTTCCTTTTTGCTTTTTCCCAAACCGCGCTTTGTTTTCCGGCCGAGTACCTGAATATACCGCGGATAACCGCGTAATTCATCATGCAAAAATAGTAGGGTATGAACAGAATTTTAACTTTAATTTCCCGGGTCTCCAGTAACCAGCCCAGTAACGACATAGCATAAAACATTACCTGCCCCAATAAAAGCAACTCGTATAACCAACTGGTATAACCGCTGGCGACAATTACAATATTGAGTATCAGGGCCAGTATCATTAGGAAGGGAACCACCGTCCAGCGTAAAACCCGGTGACTAACATATTGAAACGTAAGCACAGGCATTTTAAAAGGATTTAACAGGCTTTTGAGCCACACAATAGATTGTATGCCGCCGGCTGCTATGCGTATCTTACGTTTAAGCTCTTCGCCTACACTTTCCGAGCCATTCTCGGTAGCATAAGCTTCAGGCTCGTAAACCACGCGATAACCTTCGCCTGCAACCAGTAATGAGATCATAAAATCATCCAGGATGGTATTTACAGGCACCGGTCGATATAAGTTGGTACGAATACTAAACAACTCTCCGGCAGCGCCTACTACAGTATGCAGCTCGGCATCCCACGTCTTTAGTTTCGATTCGTATTTCCAGTAAAAACCCTCTCCTGCCGTAGCGTCGGCAGTTTCGTCGGCATGTACTCGCTTTTCACCCGCTACCGCGCCAATTTCAGGGTCGGCGTAATGGCGACAGATTTTGATCAGTGCATCGGTATTCAAAAACGTATTAGCATCGGTAAATACCACTACATCAGTAGTAACGGTATCCATTGCGCGGTGCACGGCAGCAATCTTACCGCTCCGGCCCTCGTTATGCATCAGTCTAATCTGAGGATAAGCAGCAACTAACTCGGGTGTAGCGTCAGTAGATCCATCTGTAACGAATATAAACTCAACTTTACCAGCAGGATAATTGAGTTCCAAGGTATTCTTAATCTTCTCTACAATAAAGTCCTGCTCGTTGTAAGCAGCGACAATCAGCGTACAGCTCGGCAACAGATCAGCGTTAACTATAGGAGGTTTTCGTTCACCTTTAATTGCCCTCCTGATTTTGATCAGGAAAAACAACAATATTCCATATCCAAAAAAGGCGTAAAATACTATAAACAGACTAAGCCAAAGTGCAATTTTCATTTATCGTGTAATGGGGTATCCTAAATTATTACTGTCTTTCTTCTCGGTAATATTCCACCAAATGGCTTTAAGTAAAAGCGTTGTAAAACCTTTTTGCTTATTCTTCAAATAGTTTAAAATATTTCGGGGCGTAACAACCAATACAAAGTAAACATAAAAAAATATCCTTGCTAAAAACGGTGCGTTGCGGCGAATGAATAAAATGCGGTTTCGGTTCATAAAATACTCCTTCAACCCGCTGGCCTTACCTACCGAAACCGACTCTTTATGATAGATCAGTGCTTGCGGCACTAACCATATTTCATAACCTTCACGTTTAATATGGTCGCACCAGTCCATTTCTTCGTAATACAAAAAGAAATTTTCGGCCATTACACCTACTTTGTTCATCGATTCGCGTTTAAGCATCATGGCAGCGCCGTGTGCGTAGCCTGTTGGGCCAAGGTTTTTATCATACTGGCCTTTATCTAACTCAAACTGGCCTATACAATAGTTGCGGCAGGTATAATAGTTCATTTCTGTAAAACCGGCGTACTGAAGTGTATCTGGCTGATCAAAGTATCTTATCTTTGGCGAAACCATACCCACCGACGGATTTTGGTCCATTACATCAACCAGCGTTTCGATTAATCCGGGAGTAAATTCGGTATCGTTATTTACAAAGAATAAATATTCGCCTTTTGCTTCTTTTATGCCTAAATTGTTACCACCGGCAAAGCCGAGGTTAATGTCCGACCGGATAAACTTTATATCCGGATATTTGACTGTCCACTCTGGTACGCTATTTTCTTTGCTTCCGTTGTCTACAACAACAATTTCTATGTGCGAATACACGTTTGTAGCACGAATAGAGGCCAAGAGTTGTTCGGTAACAAAACTTTGATTAAAATTAACGGTAATGATAGAAACTGTTTTTTTCATTTAATGATACCAGTGTTAAACGTATTACACAGCCGATTAAGTTACGTTGAAAATATTGATCCAGTTGGAGAATAGAAAAATAATATCAAAAGAGATTTCAGATCTTCAAAAACTGCACGACAAGCAGCGCGATATCGACCAGAAATTGGATGAGTTAATCCAGTTGCTAAGCGACAGCAAATTGGATAGCGAATCTGTGAAATCTATTCAAAAAAAATTTAACAAAGCCCTGGAAATCACAGATCTTAGCCAGGATAAAATAAGTGAATTTAAGAAAATAGACGAACTAAGCGCAACCTCCTCTCGCGAAGAATTATTGGATGAGTTTACTATATTACTTACCAACAATAGAGTAGACAACCATGTGGCGCGCAGATTTATCCGGCAGGAACGCGTTTCGGCCGCGGTGCTTATTTCTATCGGCGTTATTATGATTGGCCTCGGTTTCGCTATGATTATCATGCCCGCCCCTCCCTATTTCGAGATGTTTACCATTTACTATTTTAACCCCAATGATGGAGTTACCATAATGGATGTTATTTCCCTACTGATTATATTAGCCGGAATATATCTGCTTATAAAAACACTTACCAAGAAAAATATCAGCCGATCACGATAATGACCGCCACACCAACACTTAAGAAAATACTGCTGGTTGACGACAATCCGCTTTTTTTGAAAATGATGGCCAAGGCTTTTAACAAAGCTGGATTTGAATGTGTTATTGCCCACTCTGCTAATGAAGCCATTCGGCATATGGCTACCGATGTTCCGCATGCTATCTTGTCCGACTACCAGATGCCGATTATGAACGGTATTGAGTTTAGGAAATATGTGCTTAAACAACCATTACTAAAAGATATCCCGTTTATATTTCTTACCGATTTTTCTGATAAAGACCTTGTAATAACTGGATTGGGCTTGCAGGCGATTGATTATGTATTAAAAGACACGCCCGTTAGTGTAATAGTAACCAAACTTTACAATCTGCTTAATACCGTAAGTAAACAACGGGAACTATCTGAAATGGAGGTAAAAAAGGCAGCCGCGGCGCTTAACATACGCACCGTGCCGCAAAAGGCTCCTGATATTGAGGGCTATGAAATAAATTTTTGGCATCAAACATTTCAGGATATACCCGGAGGCGATTTTATTGATTTTATACCGGTAACAGATCGCTTTAACTTTATAATACTGGGCGACGTTATGGGTAAAAAATGGATGGCCTGGTTTCTGAGTTTTAGCTTTTTGAGTTACATCCGCGCTGCGGTACGCTTCGGTGTGTCCAGTCAAGAGTATTCGCCCGCGGGAATATTGGCAAAAGTTAACGAGATTATTTGCGGCGACGACGCCCTGAAAGACATCTTAGCTACGCTATCATTGTTAATGGTAGATAAAGAAACAAACCAGATTACTTACGCTGGCGCGGGCGATTTGCCGGTGATTCACTATCAAGCTAAAACGAAAAAATTTGAACAATTAAGGTGTTCAGGCTTACTTTTGGGTATGTTTGCCGATGGTCAGTATGACGAAAAGCAAATTGATATGAGGTCTGGCGATCAGTTGTTTATTTTTACCGACGGAATTATTGATTATGCAACGGCCGACGGCGCAAAAAGTGATTACAACTTGTTTACCGCTCAACTGGAGAAATTAACTGGCAGCAGTAACTCGTTTAACAAGGTCAAGCAGTTTTTAATTCAACATCCGCCACATACCGTTGTTGATGATAGCAGTATTATACACATTTATAAAAAGTAGAAGATGATAGATATTATCAAAGAGCAAAACAATTACTTACTGGTAGACATTAAGCTGCACGAAGCCAATATGGCCAGCGCAGATGCGTTTAAAACAGAAATTGTTAGCCTGCTTGATACCCATCATAAAAAAGTAATCCTGAGCCTGCACCAGGTAAACTATATCGATAGCACCTTTTTAGGGGCATTGGTATCTGCGCTAAAACATGCAATATCGCTAAAACTGGATATCGCATTAGTTGGCCTTAAAAAAGATATTTACGACCTAATGACCTTAATACGCCTGGACAAGGTGTTTAAAATCTACGACTCCTTTACCGACGCCACAACGGCAGATTAACCATAGGAGGCGATAACGTGCTTGTACAAAAATCTTTTAAGCTCGGTTACGCAGCATCCATGCCTGCTGATTTACTGGAGGAAATATTATGGCTTATAAAAAGCAATATATCCGTGGATGCCGGAATTAGTGGGGTGCTTTTTAAATCGAAGTTTATTTTAACGGAGCTGCTTACCAACGCCATTAAGCATGCTAATACAGATGAGGTTATTTTAAATCTGGAGATAACAGATAGCCTTGTACGCTTCATAAAAACAGACCATGGTACGCCGATGAATTTCCCTGGGCTGGAGAATAAATCCTTTGAGGGTGGAATTATCATAACTGCCGATATTATGCATACGCTTTATGCAGTAGAGCAAAATGGCAGGCTTTGCTTTTATTGCCACGAAAATAGCGCCCCGACCATTAACATAAATGATTTCCCGGAGCACTTTGGCCTGCTCATTATTACCAAAGCGGCCGATGAGTTTTGCTATCAATACAACAAGCAAAACCATGCGAATACCTTTACAGCAAGTATAAATATCTAATGGGCAGGCCTGATTGCCGCCAGGGTTTTATTTAGCAATAATTTAGTTTCAGTAAAACCAACTGAATAAATACTCCAGAATGAATATTTCTGGTACTTTCTTAACTCCACGTAACTGATAATTACCGCAATTAAAACCGGCACTACGGTGGTTATGGCCACACCGTAAACATTACCAAGCACCTTTATACCGAGATAATCGAAAATAATGTTGGCAGCCAGCATCACCAGTACTTTATAGAAATTAACCTGCGGGCGATGGATTACATCGAGCGTAAGGGCAGAGAACCGATCGGCGGGGTATAACAAAGCAAAAGTCATAAACAGACGGAACACGTTGGCAGCTTCTGTATGTACATATTTGCCGCCACCTATCAACCCAATAGCGAAATCGGCCAGCAAAACGGCGATAAGGCATGCCGGGATCAGTATAATAGTGAGCATACCCGCATATTTCTTCATGGTGAAGATAACGCCCTCGCGGTCGTTTTGGTTATAGCGTGCCGATAGTTCGGGCATACCTGTGGCGGCAAAACTAACCAGTGGTACCTCTACCAGTTGCATCAGGCTTTGCCCCAGGTTATAGATGGCCAACGCCGCCGGCCCCAACATAAAATTGATAATATAGGTATCAGAGGTGCGAAACATATTGGAGCTGAGCGTTGTACCTACGCTATATTTACCAAAATTATAGATTTCCATAATACCCGCTTTGGTACGTTTACCCAATGTATTAATACGCGACCAACCCATTGCCAATGTGTAGATACTAGTTATAAGATTAGACAGCAGATACGCGTATAACAAGGTGTCCAGGTTAAGCTTCCTCATAACAATGAGGATAATAATAAACGCGATAAACGATCCACGGTTTACAAAACGTACATACAGCAGTTGGTCGAACCGTTGTTCGCCTTGTAAAACGCAGGTAGCCATAAACATGGGCAACGTAAATACATAAGCCATACCAAACCATTTAATAAACAGTAATAGGCCCGAATCACTTATAAAGCTCCTGCAGAAAAATGCGGGAATATTAGCTAACACTAACACGCCAGTAATCAGCAAACATACAAACCAGGTTGATCCCGCCACTTCGGCCGTGCGCTTTTCGTCAGAACCGGCGTAGAACTTAATAAAGGCGGTGGTGATAAATCCCGAACGAAAAGTATCTATCAGCAGGAACGTTGCCTGGAAGAAGCCCCACTCTCCCGCTTTTGCTATCGGAAGAGCCCTGAAGATGATGGCGGTGGTGATCATACTTAGTACAATCATGATTCCGTTACCGGCCAAAGAGAGAAAATGTTTATTTTTTATCGCACTAATTACTTTCGACCACATCTTTATCAGCAAATATTCGTAAAACAAGGTTACTTAAAATAAATCTATTTATTAGATATTAGCGTAAATTAAGCACCTTTATACCACATGGCTAAACTGTATTTTCCGGACGTTACCCTGCTTATCACCCACTACAACCGTAGTCGCTCGTTAGAGAGACTATTGAAAACTTTTGCCGACCAGCAATTTAGCTTTGGCGGCATTGTTGTATCTGATGATGGCAGCAAGCCCGAACATCTCGAATACATTAAAGGTTTACACCAGCAATATCAGTTTAACCTGGTTACAACTCCGGTTAACAAGGGTCTCGGTAATAATATCAACAAGGGCCAGGATGCGGTTACTACACCCTACACGCTTTATGTGCAGGAAGACTTTGAACCCAAACCCGCTTTTGCCGAACATTTTACAGATGCCCTTGGCTTTTTAACGGCCGACCCAACATTGGATATCGCCCGCTTTTACGCCTACTTTAAATATCCTTATACGAAATCTTATAAGAAAGGATTTTCCGAAATGATATTTAAAGCGTCGCCGTTTTATAGTAACCATCTTAAGTTTTACGTTTACAGTGACCACCCCCATTTAAGAAGAAGCAATTTTTTTGAAAAGTTTGGTCGTTATCCTGAAGGCATTAAAGGTGATTTGACAGAGTTTAGAATGGCGGCTTCGTTTATACAGCACAAAGGCCGGGGCTTGTTCTTCGATAATTTTACCGAATTATTTTATCAGAAAAACTCTTCAGACGAGCCGAGCACCATGGGCCGTGCTAGCTGGCGCGAGAGCAAAAACCCGGCGGCACTGGCTGTCCGTTACTTTTATCTTCGCTTTAAGTTATTAAAGTGGACCTACGAGGTGCTCTATAAGAAACGCTAATAATATATTGATATTGAGTTATATTTATAAGTTTATATAATCTAATTGTTCATATGCCGCAGCAGTTTAATGCCGTCACACTTTTAATTACCCATTACAATCGCAGTCAGTCGCTCGAGCGTTTGTTGCAAAGCTTTGCCAAGCAAGAAATAAGCTTTGGTGGCATTGTGGTATCTGATGACGGCAGCAAACCTGAGCACCAGGAGTATCTTAAATCTATTCAGGATAGGTACAATTTTAACCTGGTGACTACTCCAAAGAATAAAGGGCTTGGTAATAACATCAATAAGGGTCAGGATGCGGTTACTACGCCGTACACACTATATGTGCAGGAAGATTTTGATCCGTTCGAGGGATATGGCAAGCATCTGGCCGATGCACTATCTATTATGGAAGAGCGTGCAGACATTGACCTTGTACGCTTTTACGCTTACTTTAAGTATCCATACTTAAAACCGTACCGCGACGGTTATTCGGAAATGTTATTTAAGATCTGGTATCCGGGTTACCGAAAGTTTCATTGCTATAGCGACCATCCGCATTTACGCCGTACTACCTTCTTTGAAAAATTCGGGCGTTACGCAGAAGGCATTAAAGGCGACCGCACAGAGTTTCTGATGGCATTATCTTTCCTTAAAAATAAAGGCAAGGCAATGTTTTATGAAGATTTTAAAGGATTGTTTGATCAGGTAAATTCGTCGGACGAACCAAGTACCATGACCCGCAGCGACTTCCGCCAAAGCAAAAATATCTTCATAGCTGCAGCACGAGCCGTATACCGTAATGTGAAGCACACTTACGAGCTACTAACTTTCCCAACAAAATAATTCGATACAGGGCTTTAAACAGAATTATATTTCTGTGCTATTGATGGCGCTATAAATGGCCTTTGCGTTATTCTCCCAGGTATGACCTGATGCGAATTCGATGCGTTGTTTTTGCAACTGCTCTGTATTCTCTTCAAGCGCTTTAGTGATCAGCGGAATATAGTCCTCTTTAGTTTTGGCCAAGTAGACATGCTCACTGAAAACACTCATAGCCTCGGTAAGCGTAGCAACAGTTGGTTTCCCCATCGCCAGGTACTCGTCAATTTTACGGGGATAGTTGCCGATAGTCACCTCGTTAACAATCTGAGGATTAATGCATACATCAAAACCAGCAATATAGGCCGGTAACATGTAAGGATATTTACTACCCAGAAAATGCACATTTGAATATTGATGCAACTTACTCGCCGTAAACTCGCGATCTTCCGGTCCCACTAAAACCAACTGCCAATCGGGTTTCTGTTGCGCTATGTGTTCTAATAACTCAATATCAAGACGAATGCTCTGCAACGCACCTACATAACCGATAATTGGTCTTTTAATATCCATCAGATCGGCCGGAAGTGCGGCATCAAAGTTGGTAAACATATCCAGGTCGCAGCCCTGCCCCACATAGTAAGAGTTCGGGTTATATCTTTTACAATAACTGGCCAGATAACTCGAGTTAGCCACGCACACATCACTTTTAGCTATCAATTGAGGCTCCAAGCGGCTACCATGATATTTCCAATAATCAACTGCTACCATATTATCCCTGCTATAATAAACACTCACCGCAGGCTTTAAAAGCTCCTTTAAATAAAAGCAGCGAAAAATATCATTATCGTTAAAGAGAATGTAGTCTTTAAACTCAAGTTGCTCTGCGGCTTTTAAAATAGACCTGGAGAACCGTTTATTGTTAATCTTATTTAATACAGTATGTAAAGATGTGTTTTTGATCCAATTAATGGATTCGATCATCTCATCCGGATAAAGGTTCCAAATGTTGTCTTCTACTTTAATCAAACTTTCCGCCCTACCCTTCAACACATCATACCGTTTACGGATAGCCGGCTCATGCCTGTTTTTTAGATAATTGACGCGATCTAAAGGCGAGTTAACATATAAGATCCTATTGTGCTTACTAAACTCTACCGCCAGGTTTTTACAGTTGCTGCCTATTTCAACATCCCACGGTTGTTGGCCTACTACTATAATATCCCTGTTAACGATAGTGTCTATGTTCATCTGCAATATCGGGCTTATACGGCTGCTTCAATTAATTGTTTACTCTGAGCTTCTCTCAATTGTTTTTCGTCATCAAGTCGCTTAGTAATAACCATCAATGCACAAAATAGATAAAATAATATATTTGAAGGGAACTGTACTAATGCTTCTTGCGGAAAATTGGCAACATTGTACGTAAAAACGATTAATGTTGCCGCTAAACAGTACGATTTAAGTTCGGGATCTTTAATGAGATAAAAATTATTGATGCCCGTTTTCATCATCACAAACATCATGGTACAAAAAAGAATAAGCCCAAGATATCCGTCTTCTACTGCTACACGCATATAGCCGCTATCAGGAGCAAAATTTCCAAGGTACGAGCCCGGTGCAAACTTTTTGCCCCATTCGCCCACAGAGCCTAAACCGCCGCCCATCGGATGGCCCAAGATGTAAGGCTGAATCCTTTTCTGATTTTTTTTACGAACGTTGTAGGAATCGTCGTTATTAGGCCTGAAAGCTGATTGAAAACGAACAATAGTTTGATTACCAGTAGGAAAATTGATCAACACGATAAAGAAAAATGCAGCGATACACGAAAATATCAGCACCTTTTTATTGTAGTTAAGAATGGCAAACATAAACAATGCTGCGGGCAGCAACACGTTAGCACCCCTGGTACCAGAGTATAACATTGCCACAAAGCAAAACAGAATCATGAAGGCCGCAACTCCCTTTTTCCATGCCTTAAATTGTCCGAATATAATGCAGATACATAAAATGCAAGGCATTACCATGTTATAAGAGAACGCTACAGGATCTGAAAATATCGAATATTTACGCCAGTGCCCATTTATGAACAATAACGCAATCAGGTCGGGCGTGTTCAGAAAGGCCATCTCTGAGTCCGAAAAGCCAATGTATTCTTGTTTATACGCCCATAGTGCTCCGATAAAAGCAAGCCCGAGCCAAAGCTTAAATAAAAACCGTACAAACTCTATGGTACGAACGTTGTACAAAAATATAAAATAACTAAATTGGAGGATGGCCACCGAACGAACGGTGTAGACCCATGCCAAACGGGATGCCGCAGTTGGGTTAGCTACTTCTATAATGTTATAAGCAACCCAAAGCAGTATCATAACACTTATGGGGCCTTTAAATAAGGCCCAGTTATCTTCGCGTCGCTGGTTAACAAGCAAGGCCAATAACAACAATAGTTGTAAGGCGTCCATAACGGTACCCAAAGGCCCGGGAACCCCTATACGCCCCAATTGGAACAGGAAATAGGCCATTAGCAGCAGCACAACGGTGCCAAATTTAGGATAGGCCACTACCCCGTAAATAAGTGGTACCGCCACGCAAATAGCTACAACAATGCCGCCAAAGGTAGCGCCGCCGGAGGCTACGCCGTATCCCATGATTATGGCGCACCCAATAAACATCATCATGCCAGCCGGGCTGCGTAGTTTTTGAACCACGAGAATCTCACGAAGCGTTTCTTTAAAGCTTTTTTTACGCTTACGCGCAACTCTATCGTTAACTATCGTAAAACTTTCTGCCACTTAAAAAAATAGTATTTTAAAAATCAACGTGTAAGTACTTAAAAATGCTACAACCAATGCAACAATGCGAGTTACCTTATTCGTTTTTTCTTGCAGCTTGGCCGCAATTTCATCTTTGTAGATTACTTTTTCAGACGGATTAATTCTCATCGCTTAACTCCTCATCCTTTTGACTATGATAGTAATGCGTAGTGGCTACCGAATGTTTGTTGGCTTTACGCACTTTCATTAACGATAATACCTGGTAGAAAATAAACTTCGGAATATTAACCAACGATTGGTAGATACTTTTATCTGTTTCAGATTTAGCTAGTGAAAGGTAAAAGCCAAACACAAATGTGATAAAGGCAACCAACCATATGATAACTGCTGTGGCGCTTATAAAAATGTTAGCCAACATAAAAAATGCCGACAAGATCAAAAATATAAACAACGGCGGGCGCAGTAAAATAAGGCCGAATACAAATTGGTTCCAGCTACCACGGAAAACAAGATCAAACCCTAACACAAAATATTTAAACCAGGTATTGATCCATCGCGAACGTTGTTTTACTAACTGATCACTCTGAGTAGTTTTCTCGTCGTACACAATTGCGTGTTCTGCAAAGGCTATCCGCTGGTTGCGTTTCAATATAGCATGCTGTAAAACCTTATCAAAACCCGCACCTGTTACATCAAGATGCTCCAAACAATCGCGGTAAAGCTGCGTGGTAAACGCCATCCCCGACCCTGCCAGCGTAGCCGACGAACCAATACCGAACAAAATTTTACCATCGTAAAAATGATAGTAAATATCGCGGGCTGCATCCAGGCGGGCATAGGTTGTATTTAAATTTTTGGCATCGCGCACCCCCTGCACGGCCTGAAAACCAGCAGCAAAATAAATATCCAACTGGTTTAAATATTCCGGATCGGTAAGGTTATCGCTGTCAATAATAGTTATACGGCTGTGGGGGCGCTTAAAACGGTTAATGGCGTAAAAATGTGACCTTGTATTACTCGCAAGCGTTTCTTCGGGACGGAGAATGATCACGCGCTCATCGTTAAAGTTTAATCCGGATATGTCGCACTTATCCGCAACAATGTAAATAAGGTAATTGGTATAGTTGAGCTTCAAAAGCGACTTAACCACATCGGGTATGGCAGTTACCTGCTCGTAAGCGGTTACTATAATACCATAGTCGGCATCCTGAGCGGTAAACAAATCGGCCCGAACCATAGGCTTACGCTTTTTTGCAGCATATATAAGGTACAATAAAAATGGAAGCACCAAATTGTAGCCAATAAGTACCTGTATAACTATCCAGATATAGTTTATAACAACCATTGCCTATTTTACTTTAGCGGTGTCAACCAGCTCGTCTGGCATAACCATGTTCATTACCCAACCAATAAACTTATTACCGTACGATTTTAAATATTCCAGATTAAGCTGCTGAGGTTCTTTAAAACTTTGTCCGGCTTCAAATACGGTTAATATCCTATCAGAAAAAGTTATCCACTCTTTCGATTTGTTTAAAGTTTCTAATGCTGATGCCTCGATAATGATCACATCAAACACTTGTTTTAAGGCTTCTATTTTAGAAGTGATAACCTGCTGCGAGGCTACTTCTAAAAGCGATGCGCTACCATTTCTGTTACCCATAAAAGTAATATTCGATACAGATTCGTTGTTGCTGGCATCTACCTTACCATTTAAATAATCTTCGAGGTAAATTTTAGGGTTAATTAGTTTAGTAATGCCCGGATTGATAAAGTTACCGTCGATAAGTAAAACTTGTTTGTTGATGGCCGCAAAAGCATAAGCCAGGTTCATAGACAAATAGGTTTTACCTTCGCCTTTCGTTATACTGTTAACTAGCAATACCTTATCGTCCTGCATTTCAGTTTCAATCTCAAATCGTATTGATTGTAGCAGATTGCGAAACGTGGCAACATCCGGCGTATTTTGCCTGTCGTGCCAAACCTTATTCAAGTCGATAGAGGCAGTATTTAAAAGATTTAGGTAACCAAGAACGGGTGTTTTGGTTTTGTTGGCCAAGTCTCTTGGGGCTTTTAACGAAGTATCTAACAAAAACAGCACGAAGAATACTGCGATACAGAACACAAAACTTACAATGCCGCTAATAATAACCAACAGCATTTTTTTAGATGGCTGGGCCATACCCGGCATAGCCATGCTAACTTGTTTTAAGCGTGCCGTAAAGTTAGATTCCAGGCTCATTTGATTATACTTCTGCAACACGTCGAGATATTCCTGACTGGCAACAGTAATTGCACTTTCATCGCCTTGTACAACAGCTTCATGTGGCACCAGGGTATGCAGCCTGTCATTCAACGCCGCCAATTGCGATGTCATGGAGCTGATGCTGTTTTGAGCAACTTCTTGTTGTACCTGCAGATTTAGTTTTTGCTGTATAAGGTTCTGTTTGTTGCTTAGCGGATTGGTTATATATTTATCGGATGATTGGTTAACCTGGCTTTCAATTACTCTTCGTAATGAGTCAATAGAGTTCTTATACCTCGGATTAAAATTGCTTTGCACATATTTGCTATTCAAATCCTGCAATTGGGCACGACTGTTTACAATGCTTTGGTTAATCCTAACCATGGCGCTCTCTAAATATTTTCGGTCGTTAGGATCAAACTGCTTGTCGATATTACCAATAGCACCCTGAAAAGCCACTGCATCTTTTTTTGCCTGATCTAACTTGGTTTCAAAATCTGCTATCTGGCCGTAAAGCGCTCTTGCCTGTTCGTTAAGATTGAACACATGATTTTTGATCTTATAATCCTTCAGATCGTTCATGCGCTTGGTTAGCGTATCTTGTTTAGCTTTGGCCAAAGTACCCAGGTAGCTTACGGCCTTACGCTGGTTGTCTTTTAACAAAAAGTTAAAGTATTCGATCATCTCGCCGCAAAGTGTGTTTACAATCGACGCAGCAAGCTCCGGATTATCCGTTTCCATTTCTACCTGTACAAAATCGCTATTCTCACTACGGTATACGGTAAGCGTTTTTAATATCGACTGATCATCGTAATGCATAGAGGTCAACAAATCATACATCCCCTTTTGGTCCTTATCAAACAACGAAAGGCTTTGACGATTTTTATATAAGTTGCTGTAAACGGCAACCGCATGCTCCCTTGCACTCTGGTTCATGCTTTCCATCAGCTTACTCGGAGTACGGTATGGGGTTTTGCTCGTAAGGTCATGGATCATGATCTGGTACGAAACCTGATCGAGCATTTTTTTGGAACGGATCAGTTGAATAATATTGGCAAACTCCTGGTTTATCCTCGATTCCTGAAGCACTTCCTGTCCTAAAGTTTGTTGAGTTTGGTCGACAATACCTGTGGAAATTTGTGCCTGAGAACTATAACTGTTAGGCTGGTTACGTACCAAAAAATACGTGATTATAATTGCCACTAATGGAATAATGACAAGGGTGTACTTATGCTTTTTAAGTAAGGTAATAAATCCTTTAATCTCCATTATTTAACGCTTTCGAGTGTTTGTCCAAGTAATTCTTCCAGATCGGCGCGGGCATTAAGCAGGTTAGCTTCCGCCGCTATACGTGTTTGGTTGCGGTCGGCAAATGTTACCTGCGCTTTGTTATAATTTTCGTAGGTATCTTCACCCTTCTCAAATTTATGCCTCAATGTTTTTACGATCTGATCCGCATCCTGCGCCGATTGCGATTGAATCTTTAATTCGTTTAAACGCAATATGTATGTGTAATACCGTTTTTTAACCTCCGTTGTGAGGGTTAAAAAATATTCGTCGCGCTCACTATTGGCTACCAACAATTCTTGCTTGGCCACACGTACAGCATAAGGTTTTTGCAAAAAGTTACCAAGGTTAAAGAAAACGCCGGCCTGTATACCATTAAAATAGCTGTAATTTTGTCCCGTAGTTGTGCCACCAGCGGTATTAACTATGGTTGCGCTATGCGGCTGGTAAACGTATGAAAACGTAAATGCATCGAAATACGACGCCCTGGCCTTACCTATATTTTGTTGGGCTATTTCAATATGATTTTGCAGGTTTTTTACCCGGGGATAGTTAGCCTTGGCAGTGGCGATAAGTTTACTTAAATAAGCCGTATCGATATCTTGAATTATTGATGATTGAGCTTTGGTTGATTGGCTAACCGATAATAAGATTATTACAAGTAATAGTATATAAGTAGGTGTCTTTTTCATTAACAAACAAGTCATCGTCAAATAAGCTTAATACGATCGGGTGCTTAAAAGTATGCAAATCATTTTACACGCCCAACTAACAAGCTAAAATGAATATATAGTTACTACGATGTGCGCCAAAAAAAAGTTTTGGATAGCTATAATATATTTAAGGCCCGGCAATTTGCCGGGCCTTAAACGCTCAAATTATATTAAAACTATTAATTTGACAGCTCTGCCTTATAATCCAACGACTCGTAGATAGAATTGTTAGACTTAAACTCCGGCACAATTTCTTTCATTTTAGATACCATACGGGTTGTATTACCTGTAGCTGTGGTCTGTATCAGTTCATCTACTTGTTTTACAACCAGCTCAAAGCTGTATTCTCTAACTTTAGCCACCATAATTTTATGATGGTGTGTTGGTATGGTGTTCTCTTCGTCGTTAAGCAATTCTTCGTAAAGCTTTTCGCCTGGACGTAAACCGGTAAATTCAATGGCTATATCCTGGTTAGGTATTAAGCCCGAAAGACGGATCATCTTTTTAGCAAGTTCAACAATTTTGACTGACTTGCCCATATCAAAAATAAAGATCTCACCGCCATTACCCATCGAGCCAGCCTCTAATACAAGCCTGCAGGCCTCTGGAATGGTCATAAAGTAGCGTGTAATTTCGGGATGGGTAACGGTAATCGGCCCGCCTTTCTCAATCTGAGCCTTAAATCTTGGAATAACCGACCCATTAGAACCCAATACGTTTCCGAAACGGGTAGTGATAAATTTGGTTAGCTCTTTTCTACGGTTGTTATTAAGATGACTTAGGCCGTTTTCATAAATAACGCCTCGCTCAGAGAAAGAATTGAACAATGCCTGTACATAAATCTCTGCAATCCGTTTAGAAGCCCCCATGATATTGGTTGGGTTCACTGCCTTATCTGTAGACACCATTACAAATTTCTGCACGCCGTATTGCACCGAAAGATTGGCTATAATTTTGGTACCTAATATATTGGTACGGATTGCCTCTGCCGGGTTGTGCTCCATTAACGGAACATGCTTATATGCGGCTGCGTGATATACATAATGTGGCTGGAAAGTCTTGAATAACGTATCCATGCGATTCTTATCCCGCACATCACCAATAAAAGAATGAAAGATCTGGTCTTTACAGGTATCTTCCAGTTCTAGTTGTAATTCGTGCAGAGGTGATTCGGCCTGATCGCTCAAAATGATCAGCTGCGGATTAAAATGAATCAGCTGACGAACAATCTCACTACCAATTGAACCCGCAGCACCGGTAACTACAATACGCTTGCCGCTAATCTGCTCGGCAATCGAATCGTTGTGAATCTCTATCGGCTCACGTTCCAATAAATTTTCAATTTTTATCTGCTGAATTTGCTCAGAGTTAATATGCCCATTGATCCAATTAGTAACGGGGGGCAATGTTAGTACACGGATGTTATGCTTCAAACAGATATCAACTATCCTATTCTTCCTTTCCGAACTCAGGTTGTTTATAGCGATTATCAGATCATCTATCTTATCGTGGAGTTTTATTAGCTTCTCGAAAGAGTTAACCGCATGAATTTTTACACCTTCAATATTCTTACCTTCTTTCCGGGTATCGTCATCAAGAAACGCATTTACAGTCATGTTAACTACAACATCATGGTCGAGCGTTCTTTTTGCTGCCATACCAACTTCGCCGGCACCATAAATAACTACATGTCGCTTGTCGAGGTTTAAATTCTTAATATATAAGAAAAAGTACTTCACTAACACTCTGTAGCTAACCAGCAACACAAAACTGCACAATGCATTTATCACCAAAACCACGTTTGATATAGCCGGTTTTAAACCATAGGCCATCAGCGTCATATTGGTGATAAAAAAAGCAAAATTACTAATGCTGATTGATAACACTATGCGATGGGCATCCTGAAAACTGGTATAGCGTATGATACCCGCATAGGTTTTCACACAAACAAAAACGATAATATTTATTGATGAAAAAATAAAGATGTTTCTCCAGAAAGAAACCGCGTCAATATTATAGATATCAAAATTATACCGTATGAAATATGCTAGTCCCAGTGAAAACATGCAGATAATCATATCCAGCATAAATATTATCCAGCGTGGAACTATGTTTATTGATTGAAACATTAGATAGGTGTAGAGTTAAAATCAGATATATTAAGAATCCTTTACAATATTAAAAATAAAATATTCACAAACCTAACCTTTAAATACCGTGCTGTATAAACACAAGGTTAATTTTTTTACAAAAAGCCAGGTTTATTAGAGTGTTATTTACATTACGCAGGCTTTTAACTGTATGATACAATCAAATGACAATTCTGTTTCAATTTTATGGAGATGCATAAATTACTATTAGATGAATAAGTCATTCAAAAACCTGACAAACAATTATTTATGTTAAAATAAGCCCTCAAAAAATAATTAAACCTAAAGACCAGGAGTTTTTAATTATTGTGCCCGATGGCTAATGAGTTCAATGTTCGGGAGTAATTTCGCACAGCAAAAAGGTTAACATTAAATATGGCGTTTTTTTTTCTTAAAATTAAATAGGCTCCGAAAATTGGGTGTTTTAACGGTATCAAGCTTTAGATGGATAAATATTTGAAGGCAAGAAAGATAAAAGTTCTTAACCATTTAATTATCAGCACAATGAAAATAGCCGTAAAAAAGGCAAAAAAGGCTCCGAGGTAGGGTGCCATTTTTTTTAAAAAAAACTTTGTAATAGTGGTTCCATAAACCTACCTTTGCATTCCCTTTCGGGATGTAGCGTAGCCCGGTATCGCGCCACATTTGGGATGTGGAGGCCGCAGGTTCGAATCCTGCCATCCCGACAAAAAGCGATACCAAAAAAGCCTGTAATTTTTACAGGCTTTTTTTATTTTCAGACAATTTTATAAAGCGCAAATCCTAATTAATAATCTGTAAATGGTAATGTTGTTGAGCCTCCCCAAACCGGGTTTGCTGATACATTTGCCGATTGGGAATTATCGAATAGTGTACCTGTGAAAGTAACCATGGTATTAGCATCTATTTGCGTATTATCTGATACGTATCTTGTATACAGCTGATTACCGGCTGCATCGTACGCAAATAATTGGATCGAAATACTCGTAGCAAAAGTTGTGACGCCGAATGTGAAACCCTTCTTCCCAATTTCGGCCGGTGTAACCTGATGATGGAATGTTAAAATAGGTAAACCGCCGCCATTACCATAGTTAGGCGTGCCTGTAAATAAATCATAAGCACCTGGTAAGCTTTGCCATAAACAATCTATACGTGCAACATTTGTAGGTATGGCATCTTGTATTACCACTTTTGCCTTGCCTACTATACGTTCCATAACCACGTCGTAATTGGTACGTGCATTAACTGTAAGGTTAAGTACTTTTGCGAAATTATCACCGATAGAATCGCTTCGGAAGAAACTACCGTCATCGGATGCATATAAATCCCACTGTGAAACAGGCACTTCGTAATCAAATGACATCGCCCCTACTTTTATTCGGCTACCGGTAGAACCCAAAAACACTACCCTGTAATTTCCATTCGGTAGGGTGTCTCTGATGGTTCCAAAATTAGCATCGGTTGATTTTTGAACAACCTTTTTAATAATAATGCCGGGGCTGTCAACACTTGTTACATAGTATGATAAAACTTTGATTACGTCTTTTAACGCCTGCGTTTGCTTAACCGCCGTTACAGCCTTCGTTCCAAACGCACTTGTTTGGCTGCTAAAAGCAGATGCAGAAAATGAAACCGGATATTTGGTTACCGCGACAGTAGGATCTGGCTGATTTTTAACAACCATCGTGTTGTCTTTTTTGCAGCTGGCCAAAGCCAACACAAAAATCATTAATAATGTAAAGTTTGCTTTCATAGTGGTAGAATTAATTTCAAGTTGTATTTACCAATATTTGTAGAGTGATCTAATGTAGGTGAGAAATATTAAAATGAGTCCAAAAACGGCAGAATGGACACTATCTGAGAAATTATGTTCATTCAACTATATCGCTTTTGCAATCCGGCGAAAACGATACAATACGCAAATTTTTATTAATAGTCTGTAAACGGAACCGTCTTGATGTTGCCCCATGTAGGGTTTATACCCACAATAGTCGTCGAAGGATTATCGAACATATTGCCAGAAAAGATAAGCTCCGTATTAGCTATTACAGGGTATCCGCCACCATCGGCTGCATAACGGTCAAATAATAATTTACCCGCCGCATCATAAGCTCTTAGATTTATTTGTGTACCATCTTGAGGAAAACTCATGGCGTAAAACGTTAAGTATCTCGTCCCTATTTCGGAAGGCAAAACCTGATGAACAAATGTTGTATACGGAAAGCCGCTGCCACTACCCTTATAGTCTTCGTTGGTAATCAGGTTATATCCATCAGTAAAAACTTCTCTGCATTCTATACGGGCTACATTTGCAGGGATAGGATCCTGTATAACTACATCTACCTTCGCCGTTAACCTTTCCAGTTCTATGTAAGTGAAGGCCCTTTCGGAAACTGTAACTTTAACTACTTTTACGAAAATGTCTCCCAACGGACGAGGTGGGATATAGCTTTGTGCTTCATTAAAAGCGAATAGATCCCAGGTTGATTGCGGGGCTTCCCAATCATAAGAATATGGAACAACATCTGTTCCGCCTTCTGTTTCGCCTAAAAAAACCACCCTATAATTTCCTTTTGGCAGCGTATCTCTGATGACCCCGAAATCAGGATCTGTAGATTTTTGGATAACCGTTTTAATAATAATTCCCGGGCTGTCAATTCGGGTTACGTAGTATTTTAAGAAATTGATATAATCTTTTAAAGTACCCTGGGTTTTCTTGACACCGTTTATTGCTTTTAAACCAAGGGGCTTAGAGTTGGCACTAAAAGAGGTTGAAAATGAAACAGGATATTTGGTTACCGCAACTGGAGGGCTGGGCTTATCTTTAACAACCATAGAGTTGTCTTTTTTGCAGCTGATCAATGCAACCGCAATAACTATTAAGAGTGTAAGGTTTGTTTTCATAGGGATTTAATAAAAATGATTTTATATATCCATAGTTTGATTAATAGTCTGTAAACGGTAATGTTGTTGCCGGCCCCCATACCGGGTTTGTGGTTATATTGGTGATTGAAGAATTATCGAACAGCGTGCCCGAGAAAGTAAGCGTTGTATTAGCTTTTACAGGTTCGTTGTCGGACACATAACGATCGAATAATACATTACCTGCCGCGTCAAACCCGAATAACTCGATGTTGGCGCCCGTAGGGAAGCACGTTGTGGAAAACGTAAAGCCTTTAGTGCCGATGTCGGAAGGTACAACGTTGTGAAAAAACGTTATAAGAGGAACGCCATTGCCGGTACTAAACACCTTATTTGAGATTATGTCATACCCTCTTGGCAGACGCTCCCTACATTCTATGCGAGTTACATTTGCTGGTATCGCATCTTGTATAACTACATTTATCTTTCCAACTAACCTATCCATAACAATATCGGTGTTGGTTCTGGTAGTTACCGTTAGGGTAAGTACTTTTAGGAACACATCACCCATGGAGCTCGGAGACAGGGGGTAACTACCTGGGATATCATCAAAAACGTATAGAGGCCAGAGTGATTCAGGGTTATCCTCATAACTGTTATTATATGCAGCAACATCTATGTCTTTGGTCTCTGTGCCTAAAAAAACTATCCTGTAATTTCCATTTGGTAACGTATCCCTGATAGTTCCAAAGTTAGCATCCGTCGATTTTTGAATAACTGTTTTAATAATAATACCGGGGCTATCAATACGGGTTACATAGTATTGTAGGAAACTGATCTGGTCTTTTAAAGCCTGTGTTTTCTTAACACCGTTTACTGCTTTCGTCCCAAAGGCACTTGTTTGGCTGCTGAAAGCAGAAGCAGAAAATGAAACAGGATACTTGGTTACGGCAATGGTGCTTGGCTGTTTTTCCGGAGTTACGGATTTGTCTTTTTTGCAGCTGAACAATGCAACCGCAATAATCATTAGCAGTGATAGATTTGTTTTCATAGTGATAAAGTTAGATCGGGTATTAGGTACCGGTGTTTGTAGAATAGCCAAATATAGGCGAGATAACACCAAGTATAACAATTAGTTACAAAACGGTAACGATTTGGGAAATACTGTAAAGCAACAAAAGCGCCTAAAATTTCTATCGATCTTTTTATGTCCAAAATCATTTTATCAACTTATATAATGGCTATCTTTAGAAGTAGTTAACCGATAGATTATGAAACATTTCCTAAACGTTATCCCGCTTTTTGCAGCAACAATTGTTGCAGCATCGTGCACCCAGCACGCCACCACCGATCAAACTACTGCAACTATCCCCGACTCATCAATTATTACGGTTACAGTGCTTACTAAAGACCAGCAAGCCAAACTAAGCCCTGACAGTATAATTGCCAGTTTAAAAGAGGGAAATCAGGATTTCATTGAAGACAAATTGACTATCCGCAACAACTCGGAAAGAATCCGGGAAGCTGCTTTAGGGCAATACCCAAAAGCCGTAGTCCTTTCGTGTCTGGATTCACGCGTTCCGGTTGAAGATGTGTTTCATAAAGGCATCGGCGATCTTTTTGTAGCCAGGGTTGCAGGCAACATTGTTAACGAGGATATTTTAGGCAGCCTCGAATACGCCTGTAACGTATCGGGCTCTAAAGTTGTAGTTGTCTTGGGCCACGAGTACTGTGGCGCTATTAAATCTGCAGCAGATGATGTTAAGTTTGGCAATATCACTCCCCTACTGGCTAAGATCAAGCCTGCTGTGCAGAATGTCCGGTCGACATTTAAAGGCGATACCTCGTCGAAAAACGAAGGATTTATTGAGGCTGTTTGCAAGGAGAACGTACTGCTGACTATTCAAAACATCCACAAGCAAAGCCCTGCACTTAGTGAGATGGAACAGGAAGGTAAGATCAAAATTATTGGGGCTATTTACCACATGAAATCAGGAAAAGTAGATTTTTTATAGCTAGTTGTAGCGTTTGTTTTTAACAAACCGTATAGGTATATGTAGATTATAATTTTGATCCTATTCAAGGCATCAAATCATAATCTTTCGGTTTATTATAAAATAATAAATAACAACCTATATGTCACCTTTATCCAAATGCATTATTCTTGTTGCCATTATTGTTAGTGCTATTGCAGCCTGTAAAAAAGAAAGCGTCGATGCGGACATAAAATTAACGGAGGCAGACAATGGAAAATTGATATCAGTAACCAGAGGAGAAACTATTGCCGTAACTGCCGGCGACCCGGGTGACTCCGGGTATCAAACCATTGATCCCAAATTTGATGCGACCGTTTTAACCCTAAACAGTCGCTCTCATCAAAATCCTAAAAACCCTAAGATGTTGGGCGATTTTGGAACTAATACGTGGAAATTTACAGCAATTTCCACTGGCAAAACCACCCTGAAGATACCCGCAGTTCGAGGTGCAAATACAGATACCCTATGGGTGTTCAGCAATCAGATTACTGTTAATTAGATTAATATCTATGTGGTTTTGATAGGCATTGGTTTTTAAAGGACCGAGGCTTTTGTAAATTACGCTTTATTTTACCCTAAGATATTACTGTTAAGTTTTGGATTCTGGCTGGCATTAACCTGATAGGTTGAGATCTTATTATTTTGCCCTACCTCTACAATCCGGTAGCCTTTGTAGTCGGTCCCCCAGTTACCGCCAAAATGCGAGTCGAACAAATGTGGGAATCGCTTCCCTGTATATCTGATACCATCTAATGAATGATCGTGCCCGTGAAAGGCTGCTTTAATATTTGGATAAGCATGCAGAAGTTCAACCGTATCGGCACAATCTAAAAATATATTCTTCTCTTCGGGCAGCCATTGGTGCGGTGCAATATGCAGTACGGCAAAAACAATTGCCTTATTTTTAAACTTCTCGAATGATTCTTTCAGGAATTTATTGTCCGGACAAACATACTCACCTTTGGTGTTAGCCGTATTGGCGAATACCAGGCCTATATCACCATGCTCTACAGTGTATTTGTCCTCATAACCAAAAACGTTTTTCCATATGGCAGCATCAGCAAAATCATGATTGCCGGGTATGGTGTAATAGGGCACGGCCAGTTTATCTAGATAAGTTTCCTTAACCTTCGGCAGTAGATCGGGGCGATTATGCACCAAATCGCCATTCACAATTACAAAGTCGAGGTGATTATCCTGATGTTCCTTATTCATCCAACCGATCATGTTGTGATAAAAAGTGTCTGAATCGGTTTCCGGTTGTGCGTAATGCCCGTCTGAAACCAGAGCAAAACGCAGTTTAAAATCACCGGCCATCCTTTTGGTTATTTCGTTGCCGGTTGATGCAAAAGAATTTATGGCCGGAAGCAAGTTTATGCCTGCTATCCCAGCAATGCCAGTTTTAATAAATTTACGACGTGTACTGCTCATACGTAGTTTTTCAGGATACAAGATAAATCGATTGATTATTTCTTTAGTTTTTGTTTTACCAACAATTCTTAATAAAACATGCCCTCTTAAATATATTTAAGAGGGCATGTTGATTGGGCAATTCCGATATTGTTAAAAATATCCCGGATTTTGGGTTAAGTCAGGATTGGTCTCACGTTCCGATTGTGGAATCGGGAACAGCAACCTGTCGTTAGTTACGTTGTAGGCATCCGGTGTTATGTAGCTATAGATTTTTTTCAACTGCACACCGTAGGCGTTAATTACCGAAATGGCGTTGCCTGTACGCACCAGATCTAACCAACGGTGGTTTTCAAAGGCAAGTTCCACTCTTCTTTCATGCAAAATAATAGCACGCAAAGCGGTTTGATCTGTAGTATTGGTTACAGCTAAGCCCGCGCGTGTACGTACTGCATTTAAACTGGTAAGCGCCAAAGCCGATTTACCTTGTTCGTTCTGCGCTTCAGCCAACAACAATAATGCGTCGGCATAGCGGTATATCGGCCAGTTATCATTGGTATTGTTAGGGTTTGCGTGCGGGTTAAGGTATTTTTTGATGTAAGGCACACCGGTTTTACCAGCTGCAGGAGTATAATTTAGAATGCTCTTATTTGCGGTGATGGTAAACAGATTACTGCTGTTGTAAGTACCTTCGGCAATAGCGATAGAAGCGTCCTTACGTTTGTCGCCCGCTTCGTAGCTATTGATCAGATCTTGCGTTGGTGTGTTCCAACCGCCAATACCACTGTTATTATCATTGGCAATGCCTGTAATGATCTGTGCATTAGTGGTACGGGGCAAAAATTGATAAATGAAATTACTTTGCTGTCCGCCTTGTAAGCCTTCCAAAAACTGAACCTCGAAAATTGACTCTTTGCTGTTTTTGTTTGCAGTAGAGAAAACGTCCGCATAATTAGTTAACAGGCCGTAACCCATTGCAGGCAGTGTAGTTAACAGAGTCTCGGCCTCGGCCCATTTCTTTTGAGTAACGTATACTTCGGCAAGTAACATGGTAGCCGAACCCTTAGTAGCCTGGCCGCTTTGCGGAAACTTGGTTGGCGCAGCTAACTCATTGATTGCATCTTTAGCGTCGGCAATTATCTGAGCGTAAACAGCATCAACGGGCGAACGTGGTAAAAAGGCCTCATCAGCAGTGGTTACTTCTTTTAAATAAAGCGGAACAGCGCCGAAGTATCTAACTAAACGGAAATAGTTCCAGGCGCGTAAAAACTTAGCCTGACCGTCTATATCACTCTTAGCAGCTGTAGCTACCGTTGATGCGCCAAGGCGGCCAATTACAATATTGGATTTTGAAATACTGCTATAGCAGTCGAAATAAACTTTGTTCGTGTAGGTGTCTGTAGGGGTATCTGTAAAGTCGGCAATGGTTTCGCGTTGCGTGTATGCCGTACCACGATTGGTTTGATAAAATTCGTAATGAGTATTGTCAGAACGCTCTTCGCCGGTAAAGTAATCGTAGTTAAGCAAATCACGTAACGGCGTATAAGCTGCAGTTACCGCCTGCCTAAATTGAGCTTCGGTTTGGTAAAAGTTGCCCGACGAATATTGATCTTGAGGCGTAAGCTCTAAAAAGCTCTTTTTGCAAGATGTTGCCGTTAGCGACGCCAGAAGTATAGTAAGTATATATGTCTTTTTCATGTTGACTTAAATGGGAGATTATTTAAAGGTTGATGTAAGACCGATTGAGAATGTGCGCGGTACCGGATAAGCATTTTCGTCAACACCAATACCCTGCGTTGGGTCTAAACCGGCAAAGTTTATCTCGGGGTTCATGCCAGAGTAACCGCTGATGATAAAGGCTTGCTGAACTGATGCATATAACCTCAGGCTTTTTAAAATAAACTTGTCTTTTAAACCGAAGGTATAACCCAATGCAATGTTCTTAGCGGTAAGGTATGAGCCGTTTTCAACCCACTGTGTGTTTACCGAACGACCAATTGCCGTTGTACCGGTTTTTGTACGCGGATAAATGCCCGAACCCGGATCTTCCGGAGATCTCCAACGGTCTGCTGCGGCAGCTAACAACATACGCGAGCCATCCATATTGGTACGATAAGCCCATTTAGCCGCGTTTAGGATTTTGCCGCCTACCGAGCCAGCCATAGATATGCTTAGATCGAACTTTTGATAGCGGAAGCTATTGGTTAAGCCGAAGGTAAACTTAGGTGTAGGGTCACCGATGAAAGTACGGTCGTTTACGTCGTCTATTACGCCATCGCCGTTAAGATCCTTCATTTTAAGTGTACCCACGTCAGATGCCGAACCATATTTAGCAGAGGTAGCCAAGTCATTAGCATCTTTATACAGACCCAGATTTACAAAGCCATAGAATTCGCCTAAATGATGACCAACCTGGTTTCTGTAATAATCTGAAGTAACCGTATTGTTTCTGCGGATATAACCCGGGCTAACCAATGATTTGATAATGTTTCTATCGAACGAAATGTTAAAGTTGGTAGTCCAGTTTAATTTACCATTTAAGTTAACTGTATTTACAGTAATCTCGTGGCCCCACATGGCAAATGCGCCCACATTGTATTTGATGGTAGAGAAACCAGACGCCTGTGGCACAGGTCTGTCCTGAATCAGCCCGTCAGTTAGTTTGTGATAGTAATCGTAGGTTACCGAGATGCGGTTATTAAGCATTGACAGGTCGAAACCGATATCAAATTGCTTATTGCGCTCCCATGCTAAATTACTGTTTCCCAAGCTACTGATAGTAGTGCCTGGTACCAACGCGCCATTAAACACGTAATTGTAGCTACCTATGGTAGATTGTGCGGGGTAGTTGCCAGAAGTAAAAAAGTTATTGCCTGTTAAACCGTAGCTTGAACGGATTTTGAACAGGTTGATCACCTTTAAGCCTTCCATGAAGCTTTCGTCGCTAACAATCCAGCCGGCAGACACTGATGGGAAGTTACCATACTGCTGATTAGAACCAAACCTTGATGAACCGTCGCGGCGGATAGCACCTGATAACAGGTAGCGACCTTTATAGTTATAGTTGATACGCCCAATTGCCGACAATAAAGCATAGCTCGTAGTATTGCTCGAGCCAGAGGTTATGCTGGTTGCAGCACTTAACCAAGGCACGTCGTCACTAGGGAATCCTGTACCAGCAACCGAGTTACTCACCTGGTTAAATTTCTGCGCCGAATAACCTACCAACGCTTCGATATTGTGATCGCCGAATGATTTGTTGTATTGTAAGTTGGCTTCTGCAGTCCACGAGTAGTTATCAACCGAACTAGAAGTAGCGGTAGCTAATGACGTACTGCTTAATAATGAGTTGTTATATAAATTGCGTGTTTCGGCGCCTTTGTCTACACCCAAATTTGTTTTGAGGGTAAGGCCCTTAACAAATTCGTAGTTAAAATAGCCATTACCCAAAATACGCGTAGTTAGATAATTATCATTCGATAACATAAACTGAGCGTACGGATTAAAATACTGCACCATCGGTGGCGAGTAAGCATACTTAGGATAACTACCATCCGGGTTAACCGGCACAGCTAACGGGCTGGCCTCGAAAATCCTTTCAAATAAACCACCAACGCCGTCGGTATTTAAACGATTGTTATGATCCATACGATAGCTTGGCGCCAGGTTAAAGCCAATTTTAATTTTGTTGTTGGCAATGCTCAAATCTTCGTTTATGCGTAATGAGAACAACTTAGTACCTGTATTCAATAATACCCCTTGCTGATCCTGATACCCTGCAATAACTGTCGAAGATGATTTTTCGCGGGCAGATTTGATGGTTAAATCATAGCTTTGGATTGGTGCTGTACGCGTCAATACGTCAAACCAATTGGTGCCTGTGCCATAACGTTCCGGGTTTAAATAAGTAGTATCCAGTTTACCGGTGTAACCTTCGTATTTAACCCTGTCCTGATAGTATTCATTCTCAAAGTCAGCCCACTCACGTGCGGTCATCATTTTAGGCACTTTATTGGTTGGTAGTTTTTGCACGCCATAATTACTATGGAACTCAATTTGTGCATCGCCCGGTTTGGCATGTTTTGTAGTGATTAAAACCACACCGTTAGCAGCCCTCGAACCGTAAAGCGCGCTTGCAGCAGCATCTTTTAAAATTGAATAAGATTCAATCTCGTCCGGATTAATGTTATTAATGCTACCAGTGATAGGCATGCCATCAACTACAAACAATGGCTGATTGCTTGAGAATAATGAGGCTGCACCACGGATACGGAAATCAATACCCCTACCCGGCTGACCGCTGCTGATAGCTACCTGTACACCTGCCACCTTGCCCTGTAATGTCTGAGCAAATTGAATAACAGGCATATCTTCTAAAGGCGCCGCATTAAGCTGGCCTATTGAACCTGTAACTTCACGGGCACGCTGTTTACCATAACTTACTGTTACTTCTTTAAGCATTGCTCCGCCGGCCAGACTAAAATCTAACGAAGTAGTTTTATTGGCAGAAATCTTTACATTTTTAATAGTTGATTTCTGAAAACCGGTAAAGGATACCTCAATGCTGTAAACGCCCTCGGGCAGGTTAAGCGAATAGCTGCCATCGGCGCCTGTTGTTGTGCCGTTAGTGCTATCAACCACTTTAACCGTTGCGCCCGGCAATACCTGGCGGGTTTCGTCGGTTACTTTACCGTTTAACTTACCATAAGCTTGTTTAAAAAGCAGGATATTGCCAGCCTGTTCCTTAAACGCAATGCCGGTTCCGTTAAGCACTGTTGCCAAAATTGTCTCCAGCTTTTCCTGGCGGAATTTAGAAGTCTTTACAATTTTTTGGGCCAGCGCCAAATAATTGGCATCATAGGCAAATGTAAGGTCGGCTTTCGACTCCACCTGTTTAATGGCTTTATCGAGGCTCTCGTGATCAAAGTCAATATCGATGCGCTTCTCTAAGCTTTGCGCATTTACAGCAGCTGCCTGGCTATAGAGCAGCCCAACCGTAAGCAGGATACTAAAAGATAATATACTAATTCGCATAAATTGCTTCCATAACAGTGTATAGAAATTCATATTTTTGATTGCTTTGTGATGGTGAATAAATTGCTAAGCATTGCTAGCCGGGGATTGCCGTCCCATTGGCATGCAAAAATTATTTAGACGGTCCTGCTTCAACAGGGCCGTTTTTTGTTGGAGGTTTAGTAGAGTGTTATGTCTGTCCCCTCCTTTCTGAAGTGTGTGTTGTGAATCTGGCTGATGACTTTCAAAATCTGATCTGCCTGAAGATTATGTTGTATGCGTAGGGTAAACAGGTAGTTATTTACTTGTTTGTTACCCGGTTTAAGTGACAGCCCGAAGATATTTTTGATAACAACTGCCAGCTCTTTAAAGTTGGCCTGCTTTAAATAGGTGGATCCTGTTTTCCAGCTTTGAATCTCGTTAGGGTTAACTGTAAGCTGTTGATAGATACCCGTGCGTGTTGCGTAGCTTAACTGTTGACCCGGTAGCAACATTGCCAAACATTTACTCCCTTGTGTTACTCCTACCTTACCGGTAGCAACAGAAACCTGTACGTCTTTGAGTTCTCTATAAGCCCTGATGTTGAATGATGTACCCAATACCTGTACGTTAAGCTTGGCTGTATGAACAATAAAAGGTTGCTTCGGATTTCTTTTGATATCGAAGAAAGCCTCGCCTTCAACCAGCTTAACCTCACGTAGTTTGCCTTTAAATGAAGCCGGAACATCCAATCTACTTGTTGCATTAAGCCAAACCACCGAGCTATCGGGCAGCATAATTTGCTTTAAACCGTTGGTGTTTGTATGGATAGCGGTGTATCGCACCTGCTCTGGCGCGTTAGATAAGCGCAGATAATAAATAGTTAACGAGGCGCCCGCCACCAAAACCAAACTTGCTGCAACACGAAAGGCTGGCAGGCGAAAGATTGAAGGTCTTACAACTGCAGTTTTTATTTTGTTACGAATTGCATTCCTAACGCGCTGCTTCTCGGCATCACTTAGTTCTGGCTCTTTATCTTTGTATGATTTGTACCATGCCTCAATCAAGGCATTTTCGGTTTCGTTCGATTGTCCTTTTAAGTACCGTGTTAGTTTTATTCTGAATTTACTAATATCCATATCTGGGGTTTTCAGTATTAAGTCGCTGAAAATCCTCGCAGGTACTTATAATTAAGATGATCTTTATGTTAATTATTTGTGAAGTAGCGGCAGTAAAAGTGCTATATAAGTGAGATGTTTCTCGGGATATTTTTCGGTAATTACAACACGAAGGCGGCGGGTAGCTTCGGCAATGTAATTCTTAACAGTTTGGTCTGCTAAACCAAGTTCGCCTGCTATGGCTTTTACGGAATGATTGTCGCTGCGAAGCTGGTAAACCCTTTTCAGCATGTCGGGCATGCAGTTAACGGCTTCTTCCAGCGTACGCTCCAGTTCAACATAGTCAGCAATGGCGTCTATCGAGTCTTCGAGCAGGTTGATACGCTCTAATGCATTTTGCAACTGGATATCAGTGGCTTGTTTGGAACGGAAGTGGCTGATAACACTAAAGCGAACGGCGCCATGCAGGTAATTTTCAAGTGAAGTATTGATCACCAGGTTTTCACGGCGTTGCCATAATTTAATAAATAACTCTTGTACGATATCCTGCGCAATTACATCGTCGCCGAGCCTGGCATAAGCAGCCTTGTAAAGCTTCTCCCAATAACGGTCGAACAGTACGTCAAACGCTGCATGATCGTTTGCACTGATCTGCTCCAGTAACTTTGAGTCCGAATGATTTTCCATCGCTTCGCGCAAAACTATATTTCCAATGTTAACTTAATTTTAAATCGATGTGCGCCAGCCCTATTTTAAATTTATAATTTGCAGGTAAACATTGCACTCTCGAATACATGTTACAACATCAATAGTTTTAATTATAGTTACCTTTACTCTATTATCAATTACTTATGGAACTAGGTATAAGCACATTTGGCGAAGTACACCCCGATGGCGTAGCCGGCAAGGCAGTAAATGCGCATAAACGAGTACAGGAATTATTAGAAGAAGTTAAATTAGCGGATGAAGTTGGCCTTGACGTTTATGCTTTCGGCGAGCATCATCGCCCCGATTTTGTGGTATCTGCGCCAGAAATATTTATGTCAGCAGCCGCAGCAATTACGAAAAACATCAAGTTATCAAGTTCAGTTACTGTATTAAGTTCAGCTGATCCGGTGCGTACTTTTCAAAACTTTGCCACCGTAGATCTGATTTCCAACGGTCGAGCGGAAATGATAGCTGGTCGTGGTTCGTTTATTGAATCATACCCATTGTTTGGTTTTGATTTGAATGACTATGACGAACTTTTTTCAGAAAAGCTCGCCCTGTTTCTTCAGATCAATAAGCAAGAGGTGGTTTCGTGGAAGGGAAAATTTCGTTCTCCTATCATGAACCAAGGTATTTACCCACGCCCTATCCAGGAATCTATCCCAGTATGGTTGGGAGTTGGTGGCACACCTGCATCTGCAAAACGTGCAGGCTCACTTAACCTGCCTATGATCATCGCGGTATTAGGCAGCGCACCTAAGCAATTTGTGCCATTTGTTGACCTTTACCGTGAATCGGCTGCCAAAGCAGGGCACGATGTTAGCAAACTTCAGCTGGCCATCAGTTCGCAGTTTTACGTAGCAGAAACTTCCGAACAAGCAGTAAACGAGTTCTACCCATCGTACGAAGCCCTGATGAATCGTGTAGGCCGCGATAGAGGCTGGTCGCCAATGAGTAAACCTCAGTTTGAATACCTGCGCAGCGATGGCCCATTAGTGGTTGGCGACGCGCAATTGGCTATTGATAAAATTATGGGGCAATACGAATTATTTCACAATACGCGCTTTGTAGCCCAGCTGGTTACCGGCCATACATCACATAAAAATATCTTAAAAGCTATTGAGTTGTATGGAACTAAGGTTGCGCCTGTGGTAAGGAAAGAGACGGGGGTCGCTAACTAATATTTGTCATACAGAGCGCTAGCGAAAGATCTTGTACGGTAGATCTTCTTGAAGCAGAAGATTCTTCGCTAGTGCTCTGAATGACAATTTAAGATTTTTAATTTCACCCTTTCAATACCTCGGCAAAAATCTCGTAAGATCTTAACCTTGCTGCATGATCGAAGATGTGTGAAGTAACCATCACTTCATCAACCTGGGTTTGATCAACAAAATCCTGCAAATCTGCTTTTATGGTTTCAGGGCTGCCGAAGAAAGCATAAGCCAACATCTGATCGGCAGCTTCTTTCTCCAGGTAGCTCCAATGCCCCTGCATACTGTCCACCGGCGGAGGTAAAAGTTGGCGTTTGCCGGAAACCACACCCACAAAAAATTGCTGCACAGAGGTCGCCAATCTTTGCGCTTCTTTATCGGTATCAGCAGCCACCACGTTTACACATGATAATACATATGGTTCTTTCAAGTGCTCGGATGGGCGAAAATTATCGCGGTATATTTTAATGGCGCTCACAAAAAGGGCGGGCGCAAAATGACTTGCAAATGCATAAGGTAAGCCCATAGCTGCCGCCAGACGAGCGCTGTCATGGCTCGACCCTAAAATCCAGATCGGAATATCCAATCCTTCGCCGGGGATTGCGCGTACTTTGGCGTCAAAGTTATCGGCGGAGAAAAACATCTGCAAACGCTCTACATCTTGCGGAAAATGGTGCGACGCATTAAAATTATCGCCACGGATAGCCATCGCAGTCAATTGGTCAGTACCCGGCGCACGGCCCAAGCCCAGATCAATGCGACCGGGATATAACGAGGCAAGTGTACCAAACTGCTCGGCTATAACCAGTGGTGCATGGTTGGGCAACATGATACCCCCCGAGCCCACTCTGATAGTTTTTGTACCACCGGCAATGTAACCGATTAGTACCGACGTTGCCGAACTGGCCACATTCATCATATTATGATGTTCGGCAAACCAATAACGGGTGTAACCCAATTTTTCGGCATGTTGCGCCAGATCAAGACTGTGTTTAAAACTATCTGCGGGAGTTTGGCCTTGCACCACGGTAGCCAGATCTAGCACCGAGTATGTAAGGTCTTTTAGTTGTTTCGAAGCCATTTATTTATATTTCTGTTAAGCATATGAAGCCACATGCCGGTAGGTAAACAATCAAATTTATAATTTGGTGGCGTACCTAATTGTCAATAAATCATAAATGACTTTGGATATACAAAAGGTTAACATATAACCCGTCGCGAGCAACCCTTGATTCTGTCGTGTTTGTACCCGCTATTTGTAAATCGATAATACTATGTTTGTGTAAACCATTAATAAACAACGCTATGAGTCAGGAAACCAAAATCACTCCATTTTTGTGGTATAACGATCAGTTAGAGGATGCACTTAATTTCTACCCCACTGTCTTTAAGAATACTGAAATTAAAAGCATTAACAAAATGGACGGGAAAGTATTTTCGGCAACCTTTGTTATCGAAGGCCAGGAATTTATGGCTTTAAATGGCGGCCCACATTTTAGCTTCACTCCCGCCATATCCCTGTTTGTTAAGTGCGAAACTCAGGAAGAGGTGGATGATTATTGGAATAAGCTCACAGCCGATGGCGGTAAAGAATCGCGCTGCGGGTGGTTGGAAGATAAGTATGGCTTATCATGGCAAATTATCCCGAATATTCTGATGGAATTACTGTACGACAAAGATACAGCTAAAGCAAACCGTGTTATGCAAGCCATGATGCAGATGGCTAAAATAGATATTGCCAAGTTAAAAGAAGCTGCAGAAAAACAATAGCGCTAGCTTACCAGCCCCAGCAAGTCATCTTTACTCAACGATTTGATAAAGGAGCTGTCTGTACGGATCAGATCATTGGCCAAATCTCTTTTTGCCTGCTGCAGTTCCATTATCTTTTCTTCTACCGTGTCTGGGCAGATTAAGCGCACAGCCATAATATGCTTATCCTGACCGATACGGTGGCAGCGATCTATGGCCTGGTTCTCAACAGCGGGGTTCCACCAGGGATCAACGAGATATACATAATCCGCCTGGGTCAGGTTCAGCCCTGTTCCACCGGCTTTAAGACTGATAAGGAATACGCGAGTGGCGGGATTGGTCTGAAAATCGTTTACCACGGCTTCACGATTGCGGGTTTGCCCTGTCAGATAACTAAAGCCAATTCCCTTGGCTGTAAGTTCTTTCTTGATCAGGTCGAGCATACCTACAAATTGCGAGAACACAAGTATTTTATGATTGGCATGCTTCTCTTCTATTTGCTCTATCAGCATATCTATTTTGGCGGACGCGTTGCCGGGCAGTTTATCTCCGCTTAATAGCAGTGGTGAATCACAAATCTGACGGAGTTTGGTAAGACCTTTCAACACATTCATCGAGCTCTTTTTCAGCTCATCATTATTGGTAGCCGAAATATATTCGCGGAACTCCTTTTCGTAGGCATCGTAAATGTCCTTTTGTTCACGGCTCATTTCACAATACAGCACCATCTCTGTTTTCTCGGGCAACTCGGTTGCTACTTGTTGTTTGGTTCGGCGCAAAATAAAGGGCTTTATCTTAGCCTGCAGTTCTGCAGCCCGTTTACTGTACTTAAACTGATCTATTGGCGTAGAATAAATGTCTTTAAAGTATTGCTTGCTCCCTAATAATCCAGGGCAGGCAAATGATAGCTGCCCATACAGATCGAAGGTATTATTCTCAATAGGCGTACCTGTAATGGCTATCTTATTCCTCGATTTTAGTAGCCTCACAGTCTTATACCGTTGCGATTCAGGGTTCTTAATATTCTGCGACTCGTCTAGGAAAACGTAATTGAAATGATAGTCTTTAATAAAGTTAATGTCCGATAATAACGTGCCGTAAGAGGTGAGGATGATCTCGTAGCGGTTAAAATCTTCTGTGTTTTTAATCCTGTCTGCGCCATAAATAGTATGTATTCTTATGGTGGGCGCAAACTTTGCTACCTCCTGCTGCCAATTAAATATCAGCGAAGTGGGCACTACAATTAAATTGGTATTTCGAATTACCCTTTCGCGCTGCGAAAGGATAAAGGCGATAATCTGCAGAGATTTACCTAACCCCATGTCATCGGCAAGGCAACCGCCGAAATTAAACTCGTCTAAAAAATTCAACCAGTTTAAGCCGTCTTGCTGATAATGGCGAAGCGTGGCGTTAAGTTCAGCAGGTGGTGGAATATCTTTGATAGAATCAAAGTTGTTTAGTTTCTTATTGTAAACGTTTAATTCATGCTTCACTCCGTCATCCAGCATTTCGGCGTCATACAATTGCGCAATCGTCGCGAAATTGATTTTGGGAATACGTAGCGTGTCGTCGTCCGCTATTTCAGCCGAATTAAAGTACTCTGCAAATTTCTCCAGCCAGTCGGCAGGCATAATTCCCATAGACCCATCATCGAGCTGCACATACCTGCTTTTGTTTTTAACCGCTCTGTGCATGTGTTTCAACGAAGCCTTTCTGTTCCCGAAGCTTACGTTAACCAGCGCATTAAACCAATTAATACCACTCAGCACTTTAATATTTATCTTTACCTTATTAGGATTGAGCTTGTTACCCTCCAACTCGTTAAAACCATGTATAGTTATATTATGGTTCTGCCATTCGTCAAAAACGTTCAGAAACCAGTTTTCATCCAGAAAGTGTCTTTTGTGAAGGTAGAAATAGTGCAGATCATCATTTAACTGTTCGGCGAAATAGGGATGCTGCTTAATAAGCAGTGACGTAAATTCAACCTCTGCTGCATCGTCGCGTTTTACTACAAACTGTTTACCCTTTTCGTCCATTGCATAAATAAGCCGACGGGTACGGATGGAGATCTCCATTTCGCCGTAGCGCATCACGGGGATAATCATCACATGCATACCAAAATCAGACAGGTAGATAATTTTCTCCGCTTCATTGGTAAAACCTTGCTGCTTTAGCTGGGCTTGCGTGGCCGGCTCTATGTAATGGTATTTAACCGTAATTGTATCTTCCAGCTTTGAAAGCCATTGCGATTTAAACTCTCCGAATTTGGTTTGATGTATCCACAATCCTTCGGGCTTACTTTTCAGCAATTCGACAACATTAAGCACCTGCAGGTTATCAACCAAATAAAAGATATCGCGAATATTTACAAAGTAGGTATAGCGTACTACAAAATCCTTTAAGAGATAAGTATTACCATTAATACCCAGAGTGGCTTTTATTTCGTAAAACTGATCTTTGATATTTACATTTAAAACAAGCGACCCGGCCGGAAGTAGCCGTACCTTAACAGGATAGACGGCAGTTGAGGTTACCTTGTCGGACATCTCCGGAAGATGCTGATAGAAATCGTATCCAACCGGGTTTTTAACTATGGCTCGCAGCGCAATAATATCAGCCTCTGTTTTTTTAGCATTCAGATGGTTTTGGAACTTGTTTACAGCCGCGTAAAATTTCAACTCGGCAGCATCTTCAACTCCCCATACAAAGTCTAACGGAGGAAGCAGCGTACAAGGATTCTTAACCTTTCCCTCCTTTGTGGTTTGGGCCTTGTATAACTCTATAAACAGATACTTATAATACTTATGCTCCTTTAAAACAATAAACACCTTACTATCCTCCGAGCCAGTAGTTTGAAGCTGAGGTTCCGTAAGCGGAACAATGATTTCGTTAAGTGCATATATGCTTTCGCGCGTTACGGGCGTCAGCGCCTTGGATCGCGGCGATATCACAGCTTTTTTATTATGGTAATTTATCTGAAAAAAAGCATCCAGATCGCGTTCGTTTTGCAGACCATAGTCGGTAGCAAAAATCTTTAGTCTTTCGTGGCGAAGCTTATCATCGAAAAACAACCTGAGCTCATCGTTCCGAATCAAGGCATTAAGAACCAAAGCCTGATGCTCACATAAACGACCGCCTTCTGCGTAGCAACTGCACGAAAGTGATAATACATTCTGTTGTTGTGAAACGCTTACCTGCGGAAAAGCGAAACCGGCAAATTGATTGGTAAACGTTCCGTAACCTAGCCCTATTTTTGAGGGATTAATATGTTGATGAGCTTTTAGATCAAAATAAACACCATTAGAAGCATGCCTGGCAATATCGCTTTCGGTAAGTGTGCCGATACTGACACCATCCAAAATAACACTATGGTTTCCGGCTCTATCTTCCTGATCATTAATTATTTTACTCACTCAGTATTGCTTGTTAACGGGTGCAGTAAATATCCATAACTAATTCAAAATATCACCCTTTAATTAAACATTCCGCAAAAATCCGACAATTTTCTTTAAACCTTTACCTGGTATTAGTTGTCATAAACGCGATTAGCATATAATAAATACTTATGAAAAACATTGCAAAAACCCTGATTATTGCTGGTGCGATGTCCTTAGCGGCATCAGCGTCACATGCTCAGGTAGTAGTACGTGTGCGCCCTGTACACACCGAAACAGTTGTAGTAACACGCCCGGCCCGCCCTACCCCAGCTCATGTATGGGTTAAGGAAGAATGGGGACCACGAGGCAACGCTTATGTTTGGCACGGCGGTTATTGGGCAGCCCCACCCCGTCGCGGAGCGGTATATGTAGCGGGGCACTGGCGCAATACCCGCCACGGTTACGTATGGATACCCGGCCAGTGGAGATAAGAAAAAAAGCACCCTACGGGTGCTTTTTTGTTGTATAACGAAGTGTGAACTTAATTAAGCCTTTTTACAAAACCCAAGGTAGTTTTTCTACGTAAATCCCATATCCTGTAATTAATTATTAAACTTAATTAAGCAACCCAAAACAACAATGCACATGACAGTCATTACATTATTTTATCGCAAGATTTTTCGTTCGTAAACTACAATTGATTTATTGTGATGTATTAACATTATCAATCGTTAAATATTCATCAGAATTTAAGCGGATAAAATTTGTCACTATCGGAGTAAAATATTACTTTTATATACGCTCCAGATTAGAACAATTATAATATCTTCTTTAAGATCAAGATTTAGCCATTCCTCAATTTGGTAAACAATAACAGGCTTACCAAAATGTATAATATTTATATGTCGTATCTTAAGATCCATGCGGACAATTTGGCTGCAAGGATTATATAGCTATACCCCTATTTATATTGATTAACCATGCCGGAGCAAACAGAACACCCAGAATACCAATACGGGTATTTAGAAAAGGAAACTACGCAGCAGTTGCCAGTCGCCGCTGAATTTGATAATGGCGATAATCCTGTTTCGTCAGAACGTAGTACTTCGAGAACAATTCGGTATATCAAATTTGCAGAGCTAAGCGGCACTGCACAAGCATATGTACAGGCAGAACAAAGTAATTCTCAAAGCATGCAGCAGATTCTTCTGCTACTGTACGCCCATACCGGAAACGATTTCGCTTCTTATAAAAAAGGCACCATAACTTCCCGGATAGATCGTCGCTTAAGCTATTACAGGTACGATAATTATTCGCAATATGCCGAGTGCCTGCGTCAAAATCCGGCTGAAATAGATGAATTATTTAGTGAACTCTTGATCGGAGCTACCCGTTTCTTCAGGGACGCCCCTGCTTTTGAGGTTATCCGTCAAAAAATCAACGAACTTATTGAGCGCAAAAAAAACGATGAGCCTTTGCGTATATGGGTTGCGGGTTGCTCTACAGGTCAGGAAGCGTATTCTTTAGCAATGATCGTATCAGAATGCATTGAAGCAAGTCAACAGCAACAACTAACTAAGGTGCAATTATTTGCCACCGATCTTAGCGAGCAAGCTATCGGCCATGCCAGCGTAGGATTATATCCGCAAAGTATTTCAAACGAAATGTCTGACGAAAGACTCAGAAAATTCTTCACCAAAAAAGACTATATGTACCAGGTGAAGCAAGATCTGCGCGATATGGTAGTGTTTGTACGTCATAATATCATTAAAGATGCGCCATTCACCAAAATAGACTTGCTTTGCTGCCGTAATGTGATGATCTATTTTACAGCCGAGCTTCAGAAAAAGATTGTGCCGATACTACATTATGCGATTAGCAACGGCGGGATGATATTTACCGGTGTTGCCGAAACCATAAGCGGATTAACAGACATGTTTACCCCCGTTGACCCCAAATGGAAAATATTTGAACGGAAAGAAAAGGGTATTGTCTTTAATAAGGCATCTGGCGTTTATACAAACAGTCGGCAAACCCCAACGGATGACGAAAGTATTGTACCCATACAGGATAGCAAAACCATAGCGCTGCAGGAAGAGATCAGACACACCAGGCAGCTGCTACAAATAAGTGTTGAGCAACTGGACGACCTGCTTGTTAAAATACAACTGGCCACCGATCAGGGCCATTTAAGTAATGATGACCTGATGTACATAAGACGGCAATATCAAACCAAAGCTAGAGAACTTGCCAAATTAAATGATGCCTTAAAAAGCCTTATCCAGGCGGCTTATACGGGCATCGTACTTCAATAGTAACTATTAGCGGCTTGCATCTTGAAAAATAAAAAGTTTTTACAACACGACAAGGCCATACTTGATAAACTACACGCCGACGCTGAAAAGATACTATCCAAAAGCATCAGTGATGACATGGATACCGATCAGGCGGATATGCGGACGCTTTTGAGCCAGCTTAAAATTAATCTACTTAAACTTGAATTTCAAAATCAGGAGTTAAGTACGATTAACACGGCACTAGAAGAGCAACAAGCCAATTTTACCCGAATATACGACTTAGCACCCGTAGGTTACGTTATTTTAAACGAGGCGGGTATTATACAAGATATCAATAATGCTGGCTTCAACTTGCTCGAGGCAAGCAGATCTTCAATTATAAGAAGCGATTTTGGAAGTTATATAGCTCCCGATTTTTTTACTAGTTACAGCCTGTTTTTCAAACAGATCTTGCAAACGCGAGCGCGGCAGTCATGTAAGTTAAAAATTGTATCTAAAGCCAATCGTGAGTTCTATGCTCAACTAGACGGCATTGCCATCTACACGGCTACCAATGCCCTTTTGCGTTGCTATATTGCTATTGTTGATATCACTGACGTAAAAAATGCAGCTAACGAAAATACAGCCTTAAAACTCGAGCATCAGAAAAATATTGCATTGGCTTCTGTTGCCGCGCAGGAAAATGAACGAAAGCGTATCAGCACAGCCCTGCATGATGGTATTGGCCAACTTCTGTATGGTATAAAAATGCAGATTGATATATTAAATACAGAACACCCATCCCCTGCCGTCGAAAAAATATATCAGCTGCTCGAAACTGCAGTTATTGAAACCCGCAACATCGCATTTGAACTCGCACCTTCTATTTTAACGGATTTTGGCCTGTTTGAAACAATAACCGAGCTTACTCAGAGGCTATCTACACCAAAACTTCAAATTAAAACCCGTATCAGTGGTTTCACACAGCGCATGGATATATACCTCGAGCTGTGCATATTCAGAATAGTACAGGAACTTATTAATAACAGTATTAAACATGCCGATGCAAGTGTTGTCGAGCTATCGCTTACTCAGGCTCAAAATATTGAGATAATAGTGCACGACAATGGCAAAGGGTTTAAACCGCAGCCAGCGACTACCTCAGCAGGGACCGGCATTAGTAGCATCAAAAACCGCATCTCGCTTTATAGCGGTACCTTAGAAATCCAATCTGAATTAAAAAAAGGTACCACGGCAACAATTACACTTCAATATTAGTTACTTACCTGTTTGGCAATTTTACGAGGCAATTATTTAGATAAGAAGTTAAACAAATGAAGTAAATTAGCTGGCTTAACTTATGTCTGTATCCGTTTACATTATAAAGTCGCTATGTAATGCCTAAATCAGTTGCTGTTATATTAGTAAACTGGAATACTCCTGTGCACACAGCTAACTGCATTAATTCACTGCTCGGTTATTGCGAAGTTGCTAAGTTTGACATTATATTGGTTGACAATGGATCTACAGACGGTTCATTGCAAGTATTACAAAGCCAGTTTCCGGATCTTATTTTTATAGATAACCAGGAAAACCTGGGCTTCGCCGAAGGTAATAACCGCGGTTTACAGTATAGCATTAATCGAGGCTATGAATATTCGCTTGTGATCAATACTGATACACTGGTTGATGAAGATATTATCACAGCCCTTTCAGCACACCTGGATTGCTACACACTAGCTGCAGCAGTGCAACCTGCTATTCGCTGGATGCATCAGCCTGACAAGTTATGGAACGGGCCATGCTATTTTAACGTTGTGCTCGGCGTTACACGGGCCAAGACCGATGATAAGTTAAAAGATCTTAAAACCTATCAGATGGTAGATTGGGTTACCGGATGCTGCGTCATGTTCAGAAATTCGGCGTTGCGGACTGCGGGGCTATTTAATAAGCAATTTTTTCTGTATTATGAAGATGTTGAACTCTCGTACAGGTTACGGAGTTGTGGCTACCAGGTTCACTACCTGCCAACCAGCAAAATGTATCACGAAGCAGGTGTTTCCGGAAAATCTGAGAAAAAAAAGGCCGAAGGTTTTTTAAACCCATTTATACATTATTATACCAGCAGAAATCATATTTGGTTTATACGTCGCTATGGAAAGCCCATATTTTACCCAATTTACTGGCTATATAACGGAGCTTACTATGCAGCCGTTTTGACATATTTGAAATTGCGCGGGCGTAACAAAAAAGTGTCGCTTTTATTAAAAGGATTAAAAGAGGGCGTTTTTACCTCACAAACCTTAATTTGGCCCAATAATTAAAGGAGCAGTTTTAACAATGTTTATTTTCCCAGTAATATTTCTTGCCTCTTTTATTATTGCCTTAAAAGAGATAGTTAAAGGAAATAAGCAAGGTTTTCTGCTATTCTTAATATTTGGCTTGTCTATTTACACAACAGCCATGTCTGTGTCCTTTTTGTTTGGGCTGAAAGACATTATCCCATTTTTTCAGTTCTTCAAAGAGATACTGGTGCTTACCATACTTCTGGTTAACATTTATACTTTAAAGACCCGGCCCAAATTTTATCTTATAGATTATCTTATCCTGGCGTTTTTGGCTTATGCCATTATTTATGCCATATTGCCCATTGGCGAACAAAACCTGCACGACAGGCTTGTAGCTCTTAAAAGTATGGCGTTTTATATGATGTTATATTTCGCAGGCAGGCTTTTTGACATTCGAAATATCTACGTTAACAAATACTTTAATTTTATTGCGCTCGTAACTATCGCTGCGGGCATAGTTGTATTTTTCGAAGTACTTTTCAATATTAATTTGCAGAACATTTCGGGCTATGCAGATTACGTATATTACTTTTTCAATTTTGAGCCCAGCGGTAACTACGGCCTTAGCTGGACCTTTGAATCTGAAGGTGGTTATCGTCGTTTCGCGAGTTTTTTTGACAACCCCTTAGAACATGCAGCCGCCACGCTTATAGGCATCTCGGTAATTATTGCACTTTATACCAGGGACAACAACAAGTTTAAACCTAATGAAACTGGGCTACTGGCTATTGGCGCTTCGTTGCTCTCTATAACTTTTGCCTTCTCCCGGGCTCCATTTGTAAGCTATTTTTTCATCATATACTTTTATGCGATTATTACGCATAAAAAACAGATTACTCAAACCATTCACTATTGCATTGCAGCAGCCTGCTGTTATGTAATCTATATTTTTATAGGCTGGAGTAACAAAGTAGATGGCTTAATGGAAGTGATTATGAATACCATCGACTTCAGCAATCCATCAAGTGTTGGTCACCTTTTGGCGTGGGTTGAGGGTATAACAGCTTTAATACAGCATCCGCTAGGACTTGGTTTAGGTGCTTCGGGGCGCGTTGCGGGGTCTTTAGGTGAAAGTATCGGCGGGGAAAATCAATTTCTTATCATCGGCGTACAAGCCGGAATTATTGAATTAAGCCTTTATTTGGCAATATATATCGCGTTTATTAAACTCGGCCTTAAGTGGTTTAGAATATTAAAAGGTAAGGAACGTAAAATCTGTCTTGCGGTATTATTGATAAAGATTGGTTTTTTATTGCCGATGTTTACTTCTGAAATTGAATCATCTTCTTATATTTCCTATATGAATTGGTTTTTGTCGGGCCTATTTATAGCAACCATTATGCAGCACGAACGTGAAAATACATTAGCCCATGGTTATTGAGAATATTATACGTAAGCTAAAAAATGATCCTGACTATAAATGGGATAGCACATATTCTGTGAGAGATCTGACTGTAGTTTCACTAATGCGCGCAGTACAGATTTTTAGAGGATTTTGGCTTAAGCTATTCATTAAGCAATCACAAGGCCTTGTTTTTATTGGTCGTAATGTTAAGGTTAGGCATGCCTACCAATTAACAGCCGGGAAAAATCTGATACTCGACGATAATGTAAACATCAATGCCCTTTCGTATGACGGTATCCAATTTGGCGACCATGTTTCTATTGGCAAAAATTCAATTCTGTTCGGTACGGGTATAATATCATATAAAGGCAAGGGTATAAAAATTGGCAATCGAACCGGGATTAATGCGGGAGCATATTTGGCTGGTCAGGGAGGAATTATCATTGGCGACGACGTGATAACAGGCCCAAATCTCCAGGTATTTTCAGAAAACCACGTATTTGCCAATCTTACTACAACCATTAAAGAGCAAGGCGTAACCCGTATTGGTGTGAATATTGGCAATAACTGTTGGATTGGTGGCGGCGTCACTATTTTAGATGGGGTTTCCATTGGCGATGGTTGTGTTATCGCAGCCGGTAGCGTGGTTAGCAAATCAATGCCTGCCAACTCGGTTATAGCTGGCGTGCCTGCCAAAGTGATCAGAACCAGAACGGAAGGGCAAAATGGCTAAACCGCTGGTTATAGGTGTCGACATCCGCGATTTGCGCGTGGCTCAAACAGGCACCAAAACCTATCTGGAAGAGCTTGTGCATGAGTTTAAGCTCATGGAAAGTAAAGAATTGAGATTCCATTTTCTGGATGTCTCGATACCAGTTTACAGAGGAAAGCAAAAGATATTGAAATGGATAGAGCACTTTCGATATCAACTTTGGAAACAGCTTATACTCCCCATAAAAGCATGGTCGAAGGGCTGCGATGTGGTATTCTGCACCGATAATTTTGTACCCATTGTCCACTTAGGTTATCAGACGGTGCCCGTATTTCACGATGCCTTCTTCTTCGAAAACCCCGAACATTATGGCAAACTATGGCTGTGGCTATATCGTAAAACAGCAATTCCGGCTGCGAGGAAGGCTGCATTTATAGTTACCCCAACAGCTTATTCAAAAAAGCAGATCAATTATTATACAAAATTACCTTTAGATAAACTGGCCGTGATACCCGAAGGCCCTAAATCCCTGGAGGTTAGTGCAGATCGCGAGGCGTCTGGTCTTTTATCGCGCTTTAACATCTGTAAGCTACAGTATATTTTGCATGTGGGCTCGATGTTTAAACGCAAAAATATCCCGGCTTTAATCTATGCTTTTCAGAAAGTAAGCGTCTATAACCCAAATCTTAAACTGGTATTAGCAGGTTCTGCACCATCCAAGACACTGAGCAATGATTTAGACTTGATTGAGGACGCGATAAAAGAAACGGAGTTGCAAGACAAGGTGATATTCACCGGCTATTTATCTGACGCCGAACTGGCGCAGATCTATCAGGATGCATTGCTTTATGTTTTTCCATCTACAAACGAAGGTTTTGGTATACCAATACTGGAGGCTTTTAAATATAATCTGCCTGTTTTGGTGGCCGGCAACACCTGCCTGCCCGAGGTTGGCGGTGATGCTGTTATTACTTTCGATCCTTTTGACGTAGACGACATAGCCGTAAAAATAGAACAAGCTATTTCCGACCCTTTACTTCGCAATCAGTTAATTACAGATGGCCATAAAAGACTGGAGTTATTTTCGTGGAAAATTGCAGCAGAACAATTGGTAGCGTTATTTAAGAAAGCGGTATAACTATTCGGAAAATATCCGTACGTGTTCTTCGGCAACTTTATCCCAATTAAATACGCTTAATGCACGTTCTTGTGCTTTTAATGCCAAAGCCTGCATTTCGGAATAGTTTGTCTCGCAGTAATTAATCTGCTCGGTTAAAGATTCTATATCGCCCTTTTTAAACATCCGGGCGGTATCTTGTACAACATACTGATTTTCTTCTATGTCGCTAACTATCAGAGGCACGTTCAGCCCCATTACCGTTAACACCACCGGTGAAAGTCCCTCCACATCTGAGGGTTGAATATAGCAGTACGAATTAGACATCAGGGTATTAACTTCATCTCCGTAGATATAGCCCGGGAAAACAATACGGTCATCCCCCATATCAAATATTTGTTGTTCATATGGCGATGGATTAGGCGATCCGCCAATTAAAACTAACTTCTTTGTAGAATTGGAGTTCTTAAATCCCGGAATTAAATAATGTAACCCCTTATCTGGTATAAAACGACCGACAAATAAGTAATATCCGCCTTTTTGTAACCCCAATCTATCCAGTACGTCAGTGTTACCATTGCCCGGCTCTACCTCGCTACCAAAGGGTATAAAGCGATATTCTTTTTTAAAACGGTCTTCGAAAAGCTTTTTGGCAATTACATTATCAAAAATGATCTGATTGGGGACGTGAGCGGTGATGTAAGCAGATATTTTTAAGTACAGTTTACCATACCATGGCCATTTATCGCGTTTCCAGTCTACACCATCCTGGCTAATAAATACCTTTTTGCCAAACAATCGTAATGGCAAAGCCCATATGCTATTACCACCGTTTTGTATATGAACTATGTCAGCAGTATTTCTGAAAATGATATCACACGTGCATTTAAATGAGTGTAATAACGTATCAAATCCAGATTTAGGTACTGTCTTTATATTTTTGATTTGTACACCCTTGTAATTGTCAAGGTCGACAAATACATCGGGGTATCGCCTGTTATACGCAACAACACTGTGTCCTAACTTAACCAGGCGAGGGAACAGCTCAAGTGCAAATTTATCTGCACCGGCGGCTCCCTTTGTAGGTGGGATAGTACGAAACCCAAAAGCAGCAATACGCATTTTTTATACAGCCGACTTAAGAATTATTCCGTCTTCTTTAGTTGTAGAGATATTTTCAGCCAAATATTCTGTGTAATAATCTTCGATATACTCTGCCAGTGCTACCTTCCAGTCGCGCATAATATTCATCTTCCTCAACTCTAACTTTTTATTTATCAGACGTTCAGAAGGTGGTCTAGGTGCAAAGTAGGTATCTTTGAAATAGTCAGAAGTAACTTCGTGTATGGTTACCTCATCTTGCAATCCAAGGATTTTTACAATTTCTTCTGCTACATCGCGTCTACTGGTTTCGCCTTTACAAACCAAATTGTATAGCCCCCAGTACTCTTTTTCGATAAGCAGTTTAACATTTTTTGCAAAATCTACTGTAAACGTTGGGGTGCCATCTTTATCATTAACAATGTGTAAGTCTCTTTTACCACTTGCTAATTGCTTAATGATCTTATTGATAAACTTCTTATCTTTTTTGGGGCCACCTCCCATCATCCAGCCGGCACGGCAGATAACGTATTTCTTTGCATTTTCGCGAACGTAACGTTCGCCCATGTATTTAGAACGGGCATAATGGCCAAGGGGATTGGGCTCATCCCAGTCATCGTAATAGTCTTTCTGTCCATCAAATATACCGGCAGTGCTAATATAAAGCACCGGAATATTCAGCTGATTAGCTAGTAAAACAGCATTTTCTACAGATGTGGTGTTGGTTAGGTATGTATCATCTACGTTTAACTCGCACTCTTCGAGGTCGGTTAAGGCGCCTAAATGAAAGAGATAATCCGGCTTAAATTCTTCTACATCCTTCTTGTATCTTTCAAAATCACGAAAGTCCAAAAAATCAAGCCACTCTTCGTTTACATCTTTATCAGTACATCTAATCTCATATTCACTTTTAAAAATTCGGTAAAAAGCTTCACCAAGCATCCCACCGGCACCGGCGATATAAATTTTTTTCTTCATTATGTATTTTCATGCCATTAGGTTAACTATGTACTAACAGCGGTAGTATGTAATTATACTTTAGAACAAAATTCAAAAATAACCTTTTTAAGTTTATAAACAACGCTTTGTTAAATATGGTTTCAGTTTTACTTATTAAAACTAAAAAATGTTATCCAAAATTTAATTATAGCGTAAAAAGTAGTATCACTTCTAAAAAAATGATTTAATACTGGCATCTTTGGGGATAACTTTTATATGGTATAACTTGCATAAACTATGCCACTATAATGCTAATTTAATATAGTGAATATTCTTGTACTAAACTGGACCTGGTATCCCAGCGGGGGCGACTGGACTTATGTGGAAAATATAACAAATGTATATCGCCAAAACGGGCATGCCATTGTTCCATTTTCAATGAAGGATGAAAGAAATTTCCCTTCCGAATATTCCGAATATTTTATTGAGAATATCAACTACAAAACATTAGATAAAAGCAGTTTAAAAGCCGGTATAAAGGCCGTCAAAAAAAGCATCTATTCAACAGAAGCACAACAAAATCTCGAAAAGCTATTATCGGTTGTAAAAATCGACTTTGCACATGTCAACGTAATTCATCATTACATAACACCAATAGTATTAAAAGTACTAAAAGATAAAGGAATACCCATAATATGGACCCTTCATGAGTACACTCCTATTTGCCCTGAAAGTACTTTTATTAGCCACGGAGTAATATGCGAGCGATGTTTTGGCGGCAAATTCTATAACTGCGTTACGCACACCTGCAAAAAGGGATCTTATGCTGCAAGTACCGTTGCGGCGTTAGAAAACTATGTTCACAAATATCTTAATTACTATAAATACGTAGACTATTATGTATGTCCATCCGTGTTTACTTACAAAAAGTTTAAGCAATTCAATTTCTTTGAAGAAAAGCTGGTACAACTTTATCATGGTTACGACTACAGCATTATAGATAAACTGCCTAAAGTAATGCCATTAGGCGATAGCGAAAGATATATCGTTTTTGTAGGCCGTCTCGAAAAGATAAAAGGTATCCAAACGCTCATTAAAGCAATGGAAAAGCTTCCTGAAATACGACTTAAAATAATTGGAAGCGGCACCTTAGAAAAAGAGCTAAAAACATTAGTGAGTGAAAATGGTTTAAAGCACGTTACGCTGCTCGGCAAAAAGTCTCAGCACGAAACCTTGGAAATCATCAGCAAGGCCGATTTTTTGGTTTGCCCATCTGAATGGTATGAAGTATTGGGCTTTACCGCCGTTGAAGCCATGGCCCTAAGCAAACCCGTAGTGGGATCTGCAATTGGCGCCTTACCAGAGATGGTGATTGATGAGCGTACTGGTTTTTTATTTGAACCCGGTAATTTCGAAGAACTGGCAACTAAAATAGAACTGCTTTATAATAACAAACAATTAATTTTAGATATGGGCTTAAACGCACATACACATATACATACGCTTATTAACACAGAAAAACATTTTGAAGGCTTAAAAAAGCTTATACCTGCTTTGTAGCTTATTTTTTATACTTGTCTTTTTATTTACATCATCACCTATAATGAACCGTATTTTTAAAAATACTTTACTTTCTATACTTCTGCTCGCTGCATGCACTTTAAAAACTAAGGCTCAGGCTGTATTTGAAAATCCAAACCATCCTATATATAAGTACCTGGCGCGTCAGGCTCAAAAAGGTAATATTAGTTACGACGATCTGATACAACCTGTTAGCCGGAAAGAAATATCAACGCTGTTGTATTTTTTACGAGATTCTGTAAATACATTGTCTGCCAAAGAAAAAAAGGAGCTCGATTTTTATCTTAATGAATACAGCGAATTTGATACCAATTACAAGGACACCACACATTATATCTGGGGTAAAGATCAATACGATAACCGGAGGCTACTAAGTGTTAAAAAAGGCGACTTTATATTCAGAGCCGACCCAGCACTAACCTATGAGTATACAGCAGGGAGAAATAAAGGTGTTTACAAGCAAGGTGTAGGTATGGCCTTCTGGGGACAAGCAGGTAAGCATTTTAGTTTCCAAGCCTATTTCCAGGATATTAACGAGAGCGGAAAAGGCGTAGATAGCCTGAAAAGATTTAGTCCGGAAACCGGTATCCAGAGAACCGCCAATCTCGATCCAAAATCAACTTCGGTTAATTACAGTGATGTTCGCGCTAACGTAACATACAGTTGGGATAAAGGCTTAATTAGCATTGGGAAAGACCAGCTTTTATACGGATACGGGCAAAACGGCAGACTTGTGTTATCTGACAAGGCGCCATCATACCCTTATATACGCTTTGATTATCAACCATTAAAGTGGCTTCATTTCAACTATAGCTTTGGATTTTTACAATCGGCTATTATTGATTCGGCCCGTACCTATAATAAAGGCAATTCGCTATATGGGAATTACCGCGAAATGTATGTGCCTAAATATATGGCATCGCACAGTTTAAACTTTTTACCTGTAAAAGGCTTAGAGCTTAGCGTTGGCGAATCTATGATCAGCAGTGATAATTTCGATCCGGCATATTTGATCCCTATCCTATTCTTTAAAGCTTATGACCAATATTCGAGCCGCTATAAAATTACAACCGGCTCTAACGGACAGTTCTTTTTCCAGGTAAGCTCTCGCAATCATATACCTAAAACACATTTATACGCGACACTATTTATCGACGAGATACGTTTAGAAACGGCATTCGATCCAGCTCGTAGCCGTAACCAGCTTGGCTTCAACATTGGCGGATCGGTGACGGATGTATTTATACCTTATTTAACAGCAGGTTTGGAATATACACGCATCAACCCATTTGTATATCAAAATTTAATCCCGGCACAAAGCTACACTAGTCAAACCTATTTATTGGGCGACTGGATTGGGCAAAATGCTGATAAGGTTATTGGATGGCTTTCATACAACCCTTTTCCACGTTTAATCACCACCGCGCAGTTTATGTATATCAGAAAGGGAGCCGACGGTAGCTTACTAGATCAATATTTTGCAGAACCGCAGCCTAAGTTTTTAGATCAGGGCCCTGTACAATCACAACGCCAAATATCGTTAGATGTCCGTTACGAACTTTTACACCGTTTGTTTGTAAGAGCTGCGTATCAAAATCAGAAAGGTGTTGTCAGGCCAGAGGTGCAAACATCAGCGGTGCCAAATCAGGTTACTGTTGGTGTTAACTATGGCTTTTAGACCAATTTATAATTTATATTTGCATAATCGGTTTTACCATTATAATCTTCAATGCGCATTAAATACGTACTCCTTATACTGTTTATCTTTTTAACAGCAACCTATCAGCGGAGTGATGCTCAGGCTGTTTCCCTTAGTAATATTCAGAATATTAAAGTCAATCAACTTACAGACGATCAGATAACTGCCGTTTGGAAAAAAATGCAGGACTCTGGTGTTTCCGAAGCCGAAGCTTATAAGTTAATGGCACAAAAAGGATTGCCAGACGACCAAATTCAGGCATTTAAAGACAGGGTTACTTTGTTAGGCTTAAATTCTAAAACCAGCGCAAAAAAAGTTATTAGCAGAACAGAGAAAGAAAAAATAGATTATTCAAGAGATATCAACGATACTGTTCTTAAGCCAATAACAGTACCCGAAAAAATGCCAGCTGTTGCAGGTAATCAGCCACTACCTATCTACGGATTAGACTTTTTTAATCAGAGCACAATTAAATTTGAACCAAATTTTAATGTTGCAACCCCAAAAGGATACGTGATAGGTCCCGGTGATGAACTTATTGTATTGATAACGGGACTGAATGAAAGTAGCGTACGTTCGAAAGTTACGCCAGAGGGTAATTTACAAATACCTTATGCCGGCATAGTGCATGTCAGTGGCCTAACTATAGATCAGGCTACTACAACTATCCGCGGTAAAATGGGCAAAATATATCCTGGTTTACGTAGCGGCCAAACCCAGCTCAATGTTACTTTGGGCAACGTTCGCAGCATTAAGATCACCATTGTAGGCGAGGTTAAAACCCCGGGCTCATATACCATATCTTCTTTATCAACCCTTTACAATGCCTTATATAATTCGGGAGGACCAAGCGCCAATGGTTCATTAAGAAATATAGAGTTGATTCGTAATAACAAGGTTTACAAAACAATAGACTTTTATACGTTTTTGCAAAATGCGTTAATGGACGGTAACATTCGCCTTGAAGACCAGGATGTTATAAGAATACCTGTTTACAAAAAACGGGTTGGCATACAGGGTGAAGTTAAAAGACCTGCTATTTACGAACTTAAAGAGGGTGAACAACTGGACGATCTGGTTAGATACGCAGGTGGTTATACAGACATAGCTTATAAAGGAATAGCAAAAGTAGAACAAATTAGTGATTTAGAGCGTGATGTAAAGGATGTACCATCGAACCTGTTCAGCAACTTCACTCCGCGCAATGGCGATCTTGTAACGGTGGGTGCTATTACTAATCGCTACAGCAACCGTGTAGTATTGGAAGGCGCCGTATATCGCCCTGGCCCTTATGAACTTACCGCAGGTTTAACACTATCATCATTATTAAAGCTTGCACAGGGATTAAAGCCCGAAGCATATATGGAACGCGGTTATATTAAAAGAACCCTCCCTAATCTCGAGCGGCAGTTTATTTCATTTAATCCGATGGATATTTTAGCGGGCAAAAATGATGTTCCGTTGTTACGTGAAGATACAGTAACCATACAGGAAGAAAGTTCATTCATTTCACAACAAGTTGTGACTATAAATGGGCATGTTAGAAACCCTGCAAAATTTCTATACCGTAAGGGTATGAAACTGGCCGATGTAATTGCCATGGCCGGTGGATTTGATGACCAGGCAGCCGAGCATCACGTAGAAGTTTCGCGCATTATTAAAAACAAAGAGGATAATGTAGCTAATCAACTTGTTAAGACCTTCGATATCAATATGACCGGCGGCTCGAATAACGATATGGAGTTAGAACCAATGGACTACGTCTTTGTACAACGATTGGTAAACTACAGATCCTTAGGCAATGTAAGCGTGCAGGGTGAAGTATTATTCCCGGGAGATTATGCTGTACAACGCAGGGACGAAACAGCCCAGGACTTTTTACAACGTGCCGGTGGATTAACCCCTTACGGATCTATACAAAACGCTCAGGTATATAGAAAAGGTGTACGTGTAAATCTCGATCTAATGAATACAAGTCAGGATTCCCTGACTAAGGCCAGCATGATGCTTTTAGCAGGCGACAGTATATACATCCCCCGCGTTATCGCATTTGTTGAAGTTGCAGGCGCTGTGAATAATCCGCAGTTGATAAACTATAACGGACATAGCTTTATGTATTATGTTAACGCGGCCGGCGGTAAAACTTCACACGCGCGTCTTAAAGGATCGTACATTAAATATCCCAATGGTTTAAATCAACCAATCCGTCATTTCTTGTTTTTCCGCAACTATCCTACTGTTAAACCTGGAAGCAAAATTATAGTACCCGAAAAAGATCCAGAATCAAGATTTAAACTTGGCGTAGGTGACATCACCGGCATTGCAACTGCTTTAACAGCGTTGATAAGTTTAATTGCCATACTGAAAAAGTAATATGACCCCGCAACAGCAGCCACCCTATCCATATGAACCTGAGTTTTCTGTAAAGAAGCTAATTGGTGATCGTTTCAATGATTTTAAATATGTTTTTAATTTTAAAAAAGGCCTGGCACTAGTATTTATTGGCGGAAGCCTCTTAGGTGCCTTGGCAGCATGGGTGTCTAAACCAACATATACCGCCAAACTGACTTTTGTAATCGACGATTCTAAATCGACAGGTGGCGGCGGACTTAGTGCTTTGGCTGGACAATTTGGTTTTAACCTGGATGGCATAGGAGGCAGCAGTGGGGTATTAGCTGGTGATAACGTACAGGAACTATTAAAGAGTTATACGCTTATTAAAGGCACCTTGTTAACTCCATATGACTTTAAGGGTACACAGTCCCTTGCAGATCGTTATGCAGCAGTATACAAGCTCGACAAAAAGTGGCTGAAACATAGTCTTGATGGGAAAATTACCCGCTTCCCATTAGATACTGCTCATTATAGCCGCTTACAGGATAGCTTGCTACATGAAATGACTATCCTGATATTGAATGGGGAATTTGGTATAGCTAAAACTGACAAGAAACTGGGTTTTTTTGAAGTAAACGCAACCATGAAAGACGAGCGCCTTGCGCAGCTTTTTTGCACAAGGATGATCAAACAGGCGACGGACTTTTACATTCGTACTAAGACAAGCAGGCTACGTAATAACGTTAATCGCCTGCAGCATCGGGCGGATAGTATAGGTTCTATTTTAACCCGCAAAACCTATGCCTTATCGTCGGCAAATGAGGTATTGCTAGATCTTAACCCCGCATATACATCAGCCAATGCGAATGTGGAGGTAAAAGAACGCGACAAGATTGTTTTAAATACCGTATTTTCTGAGACTGTGAAAAATCTTGAAGCAAGTAAAACGATGCTTGCACAAGAAACACCTACAGTGCAAATAGTAGATGCGCCAGAACTTCCGTTAAAGAAAAACCGGTTAAAATATTCTGTTGCTATTTTAACCGGTATCATCATTTCAGAAATTATATTCTGTTTTTATATTCTTATTTTCAGGAAGAGAACTTAAAATCTAAAAGTTACCCCTAGTTCTGCATGAAGATTAAAAGCATCATTGTGTGGAATGTAGTAAGTATTGCTTGGGTCATAACCTTTTAAGATCCATTCGTAGTTCAAAGACCTTACCCCCTGTAATTTGGCGTTGAAAAGAAGGTTTTTATAAGCCCAATCACCTTGAAGGCCAAAGGCAAAATCAACCCATCTCCTACTATTGCCATTAATTGGGGGAAAAGCAACTAAAGCATAGTCAACATCATGTTCATATCTTTCAAAGCTAATGCCCAGCTTCTTAAGCCCCATAACCCAGCTTACGTCAAAAGATTGCAAGTTGCCTCCAGAACCAGTACCAGCACCGAGTATTTGTCCTTCATTGGTTTGTCCCTGCCTAACTCCTGAGTGAATATACCAGCCGCTAGCCCCTCTAACCAAACGGTCAGCGGATTGGGATAATTGCGTGACCTCAGCACTAAAGAGTATGCTTTGATCTTTATCTGTCAATGGGATTAGTTTTCTGATCCCCCATATATAGGCTCTTGAATGCTCTGGCGAACCAATGAAATCACTATAATTATAAGAATTATCATTAATTCCATATTCGAAATAAACTTCAGCTTTCGCTTTGGCAAAAAGCCACCTGGCATAGAAGGAAGTTTGCTGGTCGCGGTCAAATTTATCGACCTCACCAGTACTGGAAGTCGAACTTGATTTTTGAAAGGGGGTAAGAAAAGGGAAATAATCTTGAAACGAATGCAAATCAGAATGATAAGAATTAAATGTTCTTATCCATCCCAAAAATAATCCAGGAATCCAACGAGGTTGGTACACTACATTGTATCCGGTATAATAACGCCAATCGTCTCTTTTAGATCTATAAAGATTTGCTCCCGTAGAAGTTGCTGTAACGCTAAATGGCGGCAGCCCGGTGGCATCCAAATGCGCTCCAATAATCTGCCCTTCAAATGAACCGATAATAGTATGTATAGGGCGTACCGTATTTAGCACAAGATGCTCAAAACCTGGTGCGGTATTACTTATTATCAGGGCATTTTTTATACCAGGCCCCCACCACAAGTTTTCATTAGAAATACCAATTGATGCCGGTCCAAAAGTTAAACGAATACTGCTTTGTCCGAGTGAGGCTTTAGTGTAATTACTGTTGCCCAACCTCTCCGGCTGGTCGATAAGATTATGATAGGCGTAATAGTTGGTAAGGTCATTATCTCCGTGCCCGGAGCTAAATCCTACAAAATTGGGGTTTACTGCATAAACGAATTCTGGCCTAAATTGAATACTGAGCGGACCGATTTTAAAGAAGAAACCGCCACTAACCATACTCTGGTAGCCTTTAGCAGGTATCATTAGCCCATCATTCCATCCATATGGATGATCTGAATTAAATTGCTGTTGTATTGTAATCGGTAGTATTTGAAACAATCCATTACTTTTAAGAAAAGAAAACCGGCCATTAAATTTAGTTAACTTATCATTCCGTAAGGTACTGTCTGGATCGAATACATCTTTGATTTCATGAGAAGCCGATGGAAAAATTGGACGGACGGTAAAAGATTCTGTAGAATCAAACTTACCTAATAGCTGCGCCCTTCGATAATAATCTTCGAGTACGGGAGTCCCAACCGGTAATGACTGAGCGATTGTTAAACTTGTTGATAAGCAAGTAATTATGTTTAACGTTAAAAATATCTTCTTCATGCGGTTTATTAAAATCTGTAAGTTACTCCGGCCTGCAACTGTAAATTAAAAGCATTTTGCCCTCCGACATAATACGGGCCTCCAGCTACCTCCTTCGAACGGTCAAGATACCACTGATAGTTTAACGAATGTATTGCCAGAAATTTAGCATTGAATATAAAATTTCTCACATTCCATTCGCCAGTGAGTCCACCGCTCATATCCACCCAATGTCTTCTCCAATCTTGCGTATCCACAAAGGCATAATAATAGAAATCGTCATTGTGCAAGTACCTTTCCAATTGTATACCAATATGCTTTAAGCCTTTTACCCAACTAATGTCCAAGGTTTGCGAATTCGCACCGGGTCCAATTCCTGCGCCTAACAATTGCCCGTCATTGGTATACCCCTGCCTGATATATTGATTTGTATACCATTCTGAAAGACCCAATATTTTATTGTTTGTGGTACCCCCGAGTTGTGTGGCTTCAATGCTTATCATTATATTCTCATGCCTGCTGGCATTAAACGGCAATAGCTTTCTTAAGCCGAATACGTATGCTCTTCCATCCTGTGGTTCCAATAAGCTATTCCTAAAAGTATTAGTGTTATTGTTAATACCGTATTCAAAATATACTTCTGCGTGTTCTTCTGGCCACACCCAGCGGGCAAACATCGAGCCTCTCGTGTCTCGCTTGTTTATAGGTTCGTCGGCAGTTACCTTCTTAAAAGGGGAAAAGAAAGGTAAATAACTACCCAAACTATGTAAGTCATTACTATAAGATTGCGCACTGCGGGTCATACCCAAAAATAAACCTCGAACCCATTTAGGCTGCCAGGTTACAACAAACCCGGATAGGTAACGCCAATCACTAGGTTTTGGCAAGTAAAGTGGGTTACTAAAATAGTCCCATCCTGGTGTTAAAGGGTTGATATTTGCATTATTTAAGCGCCCGGCAATAAACTGTCCCTCAAAAGAGCCAATTGATGTCTCTATAGGTTTTGTAGTATTTAATGTAAAATGCGCAAAACCAGGGGCGCTATTACTCATCAACAGCGAATTTCGAATGCCTGGCCCCCACCACAGATTCTCTGTTGAAAGCCCGAATGAAAGAGATTTATAGTTTAATCTTATGCTACTTTGGCCAGCATAAACTTTGCTGTAAGCGCCCGTGCCAAATCTAGTAGGAAGATCTATATTGTTATAAACGTCATAATACCTCGCGACAAAGGTTGAATAACTATTCTTATTCATGTCCGTAAAGTCTTGATTGGCCGCACTTACAAATTCAGGTCTGATCTGAATTGATAAAATACTGTACTTCGCGTAAAAACCTGCGCTCAGCAATGTTTGCAATCCTTTTGCGGGCACCATAGCACCATCGTTCCAACCATAGGGCGAATTGCGATTAAATTGCGTTTGCACACTAACCGGCAATAGCATGAAACTAAAACCGTCTTCTTTCCACACATTACCCGGAGAAAATTTATTATACCCTTTCTCAGTCGAATCGGGATAAAAAACATTTTTACTGCTTGCCACTGGAAAAAAAGGGCGAGCTGTAAATGAAGTTAATGAATCTTTATTATCAATTAATTGCTGTCTCCGATAATAGTCTTCCATAGTAGAGCCTACCGGTATTGTTTGTGCTTGTGTGCTCAATTTTATTATGGCGAGTAGGACGCATACAAATGCACTCTTTATTAACCTCATAGGGCAATTACTTTAATTTTAATATTATCAACTGACCAACTCTCGTCGCATAACACGTCGGAAACATTCGTTTGAATCAATTTTGCAAGGCACTGCAACGTAACAGTGCTACCCGAATGGGCTACCTGCTTTACTATCTTATACTGAGTTGTACCCTTGGGACTAGAGGCCAAGGCGCACGCACCTGGAAGGGTTGTACGGAAAGCTCCCGTTTTGGGGTTATTATAACTATTGAGGTAATTATCGGGATAAGATTGAGGTGGGCAGAAATTGCCGGCGATACAGTCTGAATTGGAAAAGGTGGTATTAATATAGGGGTTACCGTCAATTGACATCGTCCACATATCAGGTCCAGCAAAACTTTCCTGAATGCTATTACCCTCCCATGTATCGTGGATATACAAATCGAAAGATACTTCGATAAGATCGTGCTTAGGTAAATTCGGTACCGTTAAGCTAAACCCACCCGTGTTATAACGGCCTAAAACCTTAGTCTTGTTGAACGTTGTTAGTAAACCTCCATCAATATTCTTAAGATCGCCCGACTCGAAGTCGTTACTATAAACTTCTTTTTCACTTTTAACATCTTTGCCACATGATAAAAACAGCGATGCTAGAAAGAAGAGAATTAAAAAAGGGAGCTTCTTGATCCGGTTGTAAATTTTTTTCATAAATAGATTTAAGACACTACAATAAATGCCGGTTATTTAGCCTTAGTATTTTTTAGGAGATGGCTTGTCCCTTCGATGTAAAAACGAACCCCGACAAATAATACGGCACTTAATATCGTAAACAGTAAAATTACAGGTAATGAATGCGGCACAAAACTCAATAGTGCAATATTAATTAATAATTGTACTAAGCCATATATTGCTGCAACAATTAAATGAGGTATCTTTTGTTCATTTGCCAGATACTGATAAAAGTGACTTCGATGGGCTTCCAACACATTCTCTTTCCTAATTAATCTAAAAATAATGGTGGTAGATGTATCTAAACCGTAAACTAACAACAACAGAATATACCTTACATCTTGTGTTTTTAAAATAAGCTGGAACATAAAAAACACAATAATAAAAGCAATACTTACGCTACCAACATCTCCAGCGAAACATTTAGCTTTTTTTCGAAAGTTAAAAAAGTTAAACACTAATACAGATAGTATAGCTGTCAACAAAAAGCTATCCGTTGTAAATCTAACCAACGTGTTTGTATAGTATAAAGTCCCCAATGCAACTAAACCATATAATCCAGTTATTCCGTTAATTCCATCCATAAAATTGATGGCATTAATGGTGCCTATTACGAATATCAACGCAAGAACAACCCAGTAAAAAGCGAGCGTAAATAGGTGTATCTGAATGAATAATAACGCCACTGCTATCGAGTGGAAAAGAATGCGCAATTTACTACTCAGGGGTCTTACATCGTCGATAAAACTAATGAAAGCAATAATCAACAGTCCCAATAAAAACCAAGGATATATCAAATCATTGTACAAAGGGTACAACAAAAGTGCTAATGCGAATATAATCCCGCCCCCTCTGATGGTCAAGTTAGAATGTGAGCTGCGATGATTAGGTTTGTCGATAACATTATAATGACCTGCTATCTTAAAATAGATAATTTCAATTACAAGCAAAAAAAATAAAATTATTACTATTATATATACAGACATGTAGTTATTGAATCTTAAATCTCTCTAAAACGGGAGCCGGTTTCCAACCAAAAGGAATTACAGCTTTGTCATCGTTAAATGTCAAATCAGAAATTATTTTGTTTAACTCATTGGTAAGTAGAAAATCTGGCACTTCCTCTTCCACCTAGCCTATCCAACAGTTTAGTAATCCCGATGTGCATATTTGCCGGCTTAGGCTTGTTAATTGAAGTGCAATGAGTTGCGACAAATCAAAAACTAAGGTGGCGGCGATCTGTTACATTTTATGTCGCCAATTTTCCAACACACTGAAGAATAGCTGCACTGTCTTCTACTAACACGATGCTCTTTTTTGCCGTGCCCCAGCTATATCAAAATAATAACTTTTTTGTATTCCATTGATCATAGATTTTAAATTGCCTGGGATTGGCCACTGGAATTAAGGGTATTCTCAAAATTGTAAAATTATTTTTCCTTTTGCACACCATATTATGACAAAATCTTTACTTATATCATACTCAATTCGCAAGGCCTATACTACCGTTACTTTATTAATGTTACAATAATCACAGCAAAAGATGATAATGCTGATGCAATTGCTGCAATCCCTGTAATTCCAATTTTTTCTCTTGGTGGATGTTTAGGCACAAATATCTCTGCCCCTGGCTTTATAGACGGGTAATCGTAAAAGAATAAGAACTTCTTCGTAGATTTTATTGATCCATTAGCATATACCACGTAAGCGCCTTTTTTATTTGCATTATAAGTAAACCCTCCCGATTCGTTGATGTACTCACCCATGCTTTTACCCGGTTTATAAACAATATTAATCGGCTTTAAAATCTCTCCCGAAACCCTTATGGTTTGAAGCTCTTTAGGTACAGTAATAACATCGCCGTCTTCCAAAAGCAAATTATACCTCGAATCCGGTTTTTGCATTATCCTAACCAGGTCAATACCCACAAAATCGCTCCGCAACGATAAAGAATCTTGCTGTAAAGAGGTGGTATCTTTTACCCCCTGGGCTTGTTGTAAGCGCTTAAGATTCATTAATTTTTCGGTATCGTCTTTAGATATGTCAGAGCTATTTTTGTTTCTGGAATTATTGTTATATGGGTTTCGGTTATTCCCGTAAGGATTATCATCACCTTCGCCGTTACCGTTATTACTCTTTTCCTTATTTTTATCCTTAGGTACTTCGGGACCCGGACGCCTTAAGGATGCCCCAGCTGGAAAGGCCATTGCCGTTAAACCGCCAGCCCTTTTTAGTACGTCAGATATTTTCTCGTCTTTGCGTTGTATAGTATAAGTGCCGGGATACAAAACCTCACCCTCTATCTTAACGATCTTTTGTACCTGATAACCCTCAGATCCCCTCACAGATACGATGTCAAATGGCTGTAAAATAAAAGGATCGCCAACTACTTTTAAATTTTGATCGATGTTGACTGTGAATATCTGGGCCGTTGTTGCCGATACTGACATGGCATCACTATTTTTTACCCTGCGTGAAATTTCAATCCGATTGGGGGTAGCACCTTCATTAAAACCGCCTGCCAATTGTATCAGCGATTCCAGGTTCATATTATCACCGTATTTGAATATACCCGGATTTCTTACTTCTCCTTTGATCTCGACCTGATATTCATCCCTTAAATCAAATATGGAAGATATCGTGATCTTATCCTCTCGTTGAAGTGATATATCAGCTTGCGTACCCTTTATAATTTTGTCCACATCGAACGAAAGCAAAGAAGGTGTATTGTCGAGATTTAGCCTTGAAATATATCCACGATTTAAAAAGGCATCTTCCTTTAAGCCATCCGCTTTAGCAATCAATTGTTTCAGGGTCATACCCTTTTCCAACTCATATTTACCTGGACGAAAAACTGCGCCTGAAATCTCAACGCGATTTTCAAATCGGTCGAGAATCATCTCAATAATATATTTATCCCCGTTGATAGGTTTGTAAGTACTAAATTGATCCGCGTCCACGTCAACTATCTTACGTTCCTTATTAGTGTTTTGTAACACCTTAATATTTGCGGTATAAGCCTGGCTTGTAAACCCGCCGGCAAAATCAATAACATTCTGTAAATTTTCGGTCTTAAGCACCTCGTATAATGCAGGGCGCTTAACCTCTCCTCCCATCTCCACACGGGCTTCGTAAACTGGGATATTAATAACATCCTGATCCTGTAGCCTAATATTTTTTTGAATACCTTTTAAAAGGAAATCATAAACATCTATAGTAGCAATGGTCTTACTATTTCTGATTACCTGTATTTTTCTGAATGATCCGTTTTCATTAGGCCCGCCAGAAGCATACAAAGCGTTGAAAACAGTTGAGAGCGACGATAAAGTATAAGAACCCGGTTTAACCGACTCGCCAATTATGGTAACCTTTATACTTCTTATATTACCCAAATTGATAGAAACGTTACTTCTGCCAGTCCTTAAGGCTGGGTACGTTTTGGACATTGCAGCCCTTATTTTAGAAGTAGCTTCTTCAATAGTAAGCCCTCCAACAGCAATGAGTCCTACATATTGCAATCGTATCGTGCCTTCGGGATTAACTTTTAAATTATAATTGGCCTCATTATCCCCTGTCAGGTCTATTAACAGCTCGTCGTCCGGGCCGATGACGTAGCTTTTGGGTGTAGCCATTCTTAAATTCGGTTCGAAAGATATTTTGCTATTTCTAAAAAGCTCTTCGCCAAATATTTTGGGTATCAAATTACCAAATGCGTCGCGCATTTTCTTGTTACGATTATTTTCCAGATTTCTTTTCCCCAATCTTGACGTATCAGTGGTATCTGCATAGCTATTATATGATCGACCGTTGTACCCATTGTTTTGGAATTGGTTGTTATTACCGGACGACTTGTTATTGTTATTGTTATTGTTATTGTTATTATTATCTTCTTTCTTAATCTTATCAATTCTCAACGTTAGTTTTTGGGCTTCATCCGGACTCATTCCCTGAGCTACTGCCATTTGCGCTATTTGTGCATCATCTGTATATCCTACAGAAGCCGCCTTCTGCATCAATTGCCTAACCTGTGTATCAGTAAGATCGTCAACTTTAACATCGCCGAGGTTTGACTGCGAAAAGGCTGTTTGTGAAACAATGATTATCAGAAAAAAAATAAGCGCAGTAATGGCTCTTTTCAAATTCATATATTTAAATGGATACTATTTTCAGTAAAAAACTACACTATTTGCATTACAAACAGTATGTCAAAGTTATTTAAAAAAAGTGTTTATGATTATTAATATTGGTCTCAGGCCTCGATAATGAATGTGTCTTCAACACAATTATTGTTGATGTTACTAAGGCTTAATTGGTTATCCTTCCCAGCAATTCTTTGAATTAACATATTTTTCATTTAAGGCAACTTCATTTCGTGATAATGCGACGAATATACAGAAATATTTATAATCATATAGGCTTAAAACAGGCCTCCGGACATCGTGGTTATCAAATGCACATAGCAATTCTTGGCCTATTTTGTTTGCTTTTTTTTGCTTTAAGAATCACCGATTGCTTTAAACAGTTGTATATAAGCAATAAAAAATCTAAATCAATTTTTCGTTCTTTAAAAAACTTCTTTTCGACTCCATTTCTAATAACCGTTTGCGCAAATACACCCGGTTTGTCTATTATTGATAATAATATCTTGATAAATGTATCATAACCGTACACCTGCTGTTACGGATACGAACATAATAACAAAGCTACATACAACATAAATATCTAACTAACAGACACTTGTATTTGTGGTATATGTTTTAAAGTAACTTGTCTGAAAAATATCGTTTTGCAATTTCAACTTACGCTATCATGATAAAGAATTATATAAAAATTGCCTGGCGCAACCTTAAACGAAACAAGGCCTATGCGGCCATTAGTGTTATCGGTTTGGCATTAGGCATTACCTGTGGGATACTGATATTCACACTCATCAGCTACAACCTGAGTTTCGACAATTTTCATAAAAATGGCGACCGGGTTTATAGAGCTTACACCGAGTGGCACGACGATGGCGTAGGCCGTTCGTCGGGCGTACCGCAACCTTTAGGAAAAGCTTTCAGGAATGATTTTTCAATCGCTGAAAAAACGGCGCGTATTATCAATTTTCGTGATAACCTGATTACTATAACAAAGGGCAGCGATATTAAAAAATTTAAGGAAGAAACTGGCGTTGCATTCACTGAACCCGAGTTTTTTGATATCCTGACGTTCCCGTTGATAAGCGGTAACAAAAAAACCATACTAACGCACCCCAACGAAGCTGTTGTAACGCAGAAAATTGCACATAAATATTTTGGCGACGGTAACGCAATGGGCCAGGTTATTAAATTAGATAACAAAATCAACTTTACAATTACCGGAATCCTGAAAGATATTCCTCCAAATACCGACCGTCGCCAGGAGATCTATGTATCATATTCCAACATGGATCAATACACCGATAAAGAACGCGAAAACAACTGGGGTGGCGTTTATAGTGGCAGTGAAGTATTTACATTATTAAAACCCGGCACTACCATCGAACAGGCAAATGCCGCAGGTGATATGATGGTTAAAAAGCACTATACAGGCCGCGATCTTAAAGTTTGGAAATTTAAATTTCAACCGCTTAATGATATTCACTTCAATACCGAACTGGATGCATCTGTAGATCGAAAATATTTATGGGCGCTATTTTTTATCGGCATATTTTTGATCATTACTGCCTGTGTTAACTTTGTTAATTTGGCTACAGCTCAAGCTCTCAATCGCTCTAAAGAAGTGGGCATACGTAAAGTATTAGGTAGTTTACCCCGCCAGCTTTTCTGGCAATTTATCGCCGAGACGGCACTCATCACTTTCGTGGCTATTATACTGGCTGTAGCGCTGTCTTTCTTAACATTACCTTCAATAAACCAGTTATTTACATCGGAAATGCAGTTTAATTGGGCGCAGCTATCAGTATTTATTGCCATCATTAGCGTGGTGGTCGTATTTCTTTCAGGTTCGTATCCCGGTTTGGTATTGGCCAGGTTTCAACCTATTATGGCGCTTAAAAGTAAGCTTTCGCAAAAGCATGTTGGTGGCTTCTCGTTGAGAAGAGTGTTGGTGGTAACTCAGTTCTCTATTTCGCAGGTGTTAATTATCGGTACTATTATTATCGTATCGCAACTGCATTATTCACAAACTGCAGATCTTGGCTTTAGAAAAGATGCCGTAGTGCTTTTACCTTTGCCACAAAATGATAAGGCAAAGCTCACTACCATGCGTAACCGCCTTAGCGAGATTCAAGGCGTTGAGAACATTTCTTTTTGCTATCGCCCGCCGGCATCACAATCAAACAATAGCACAGGTGTAAACTACGACAATCGTGCGGAGGAAGAACATTGGGGCATTAACACCAAAACTGCCGACGAAAATTATCTGAAAACTTTTGGATTGAAATTAATAGCCGGCCGCAACTTCTTCCCTGCCGACAGCACACGCGAGTTTGTAGTTAACGAAACTTTTGTAAAAAAGCTCAATCTGAAACCGCAAGATGTAATTGGTAAAATACTAAGCATTAATGGAAAGCACACGACTGCCCCTATTGTTGGCGTTGTAAAGGATTTCTACAATTATTCATTCCATGGAGAAATTTCGCCAATATGCATTATGCCCGATTATCGGGGATATTCTACCTGCGCTATTAAAATAAATATGGGCAGTGCCAAAACTTCACTTCCAGCATTTGAAAGGGTTTGGAACGAGACTTTTCCTGAAGAATTGTACTCATACGAGTTTCTGGATGATAGTATCAACAAGTTTTATCAAATGGATAATATCCTGTTAAGATTAATCGAAGCATTTGCAGGTATAGCAGTAGTAATTGGCTGCCTTGGACTTTATGGACTGGTATCATTTATGGCCGTGCGCAAAACTAAAGAAATTGGTGTACGTAAAGTACTTGGTGCTAACATAGGCAGCATCTTATGGCTATTTGGTAAAGAGTTTTGCCGACTCTTGATTATAGCATTCTTAATTGCTGCGCCTTTGGCTTGGTGGGCTATGAGCAAATACCTGCAAGATTACAAATATCGCATCACTATTGGCCCGGGCATTTTCCTGATATCGATACTTTTAACCTTCATTATTGCCTCTATTACAGTTGGATACAGATCTATATTGGCGGCTTTAGCCAACCCGGTTAAAAGTTTGCGTAGCGAATAAAACTTGCTTATGAAAAACAACAAAGGCGCCATTGGCGCCTTTGTTGTTTTTCATCTTTCGATTAGTCGTCGTCATCCTTTTTCTTCTTTTCCAGAATTACGAAGGCGCTACGTTTGGGTGCGGGCATTACCGAACTTTCTCCTTTTACCGATTTCCAGATTACTTCATTCAAATCAAGATCAGGTGCCGCATCTTCTTTCAAAAAGTTAAAAGATTCAGAACGTTTACTGCTTTTGTTTACGGCAACATTACGCTGGTTTAAGTCCACCCGGGTAGGTTTGCACAGATATGGTGTAGCGTCCATTTTACTGGTAAAGCACTCATACATTGGCAACGCTGCCGCATCATATTGGCTCATTGGCGGAAGGCCCAAAATTAGCTCGATAGTTCGTAAGACGCCTGAAGTTGAATACATGCTATGTACAACCGCATCACGTTTCACGTAAGGCCCGGCCACAAAAACCGGCGAACGGTGAGCATCAATATGATCGGGCCCGTTTTGTGCATCATCCTCCAAAATAAATACAACAGACTCTTTCCATATCGGACTTTTAGACAGATGTTCGATCAACCTTCCGATAGCTAAATCGTTATCCGCTACCGCAGCAATTGGTGTGTATTTACCTTTTTTCTGCCCGCTGGTATGGTCGTTAGAGATGCGGATAGTACTTAGTTGAGGGACGGCATTTGCCGTTACCAAGGAATCGAAATCGTGTTCCCAGGCATCAACCCTAACCTGATCTTTAATATCCAGGTTAAAACCCGGCGACTGTGGACACATGTGGCCTTGCAATGTTTTTAGGTTGGCATGGCCATAGTCGCCAAACTCGCCATAACTGCGATAACTTAGGCCCGCGCGTTTGCAATAATCCCAAATAAAGCCGTCGCGAGGGTAAGTTGCCTTACGGCCGCCCTCGTAATTGGTTGTACCTCCACGGGCCCCGTAACTGGTTGGCCAGGTTTTTTCTACTACATCCGTTGCGTAGGCAGCCATACTCCAGTTATGACCATCGGCGCTAACTTCCGCGTCTACGTAAAAGTTATCCATCAGTACAAATTCGTTTGCCAGCGCGTGGTGATTAGGTGTAATGCTATCGCCAAATAAGCACAGTGATTTATCGCCGTTTCCTTTGGGTAAATCGCCTAGGACCTGGTCGTACGTGCGGTTTTCTTTAATAATATAAAATACGTGCTTAATTGGTGATACTTCTCCTTGCTTACGCGGGATAGGGTTACCAGTTTCGCCTTCGGCGGTTATTGCTTTTTTATCGCTGAAAGGCGTATTGGCATATACCTGTTTAGTATATATTTTCAACTCATCATCTTTCGGCACATCAATAAAAGATAGCGTGCCTTTAAATAAACCAGCTATGTATTGCAGTCTGCTATTGGCTGTACTGCCTGTTTGGTAGCCGCTATTGTCTGCCTTAGATATGGGCTGAGGGCCTTGTGGGTTAGGTAACGATGTTTCGCCCTTACCATTAGTTACCAATATTTTATTCCCCAATACTTTAACATTCGTCGGGTACCAACCTACCGGAATAAAGCCCTGGCTTTTGCTATTCCCCTGATTACTAACATCAAAAACAGCGAGGCAGTTATTGTCTGCATTAGCTATGTAAAGCGTTTTCTCATTGGCGGATAAAGCAAGCCCGTTGGTAGTAGATCCGGTTAACTTAGTAGGATATAATGATGTCGACATGGTTTCGATAACCGTATTGGTTGCCGTGTTGATGATCGAAACAGAATTATCATTGGCGTTGGCAACGTACAATAATGTGCCCTTTTTATTCATCAATAGCTCGTTCGGATGACTACCCGTCTTGATACTCGCCGTAATGCTCTCAGATTCAGTACTCATTGCCACCACTTCCTCTCCGCCCCATAAAGATGCGTAAAGTGTTTTTTCATCGGGAGAGAGCACACAGCTGTAAGCAATAGTTGGAAGCTGAATTTTATTAATGATGCTGCTCTTTTTCAGGTCGATGATATAAATACTACTATCCTCTTTGGTAACCGTATATAGCTTACTATTGTCTTTGTTAACCACCATTCCGGCGGGGCTCACTTTGCCTTTCGGCCATGGTTCGGCCAGCCTGATCGTATCCGGGTTTTTCAGTTTATTATTCTTAATGCCAAAATTTAGGATACTGTTATCATTACCTGTCGATACATAAAGATTCTTTTCGTCACTGCTAAAGGCCAATCCGTACCACGATTTATCTAGCTGCCTTTCGTCCAGCTGTTTTTCATGTATAGGGTCTATTAGCTGTAATGATTGCGTGCTTTGCCCATTGTTGGTTATGGCAAGCATTTTGCCCGATGGGCTCAGTTGCATATTCAACGGCAAATCGCCCAATTGAATAGATCGTCCCGCTGGACTTAATTTCCAGCCGTTGGGTAATAATATCTGATTGGTTTGCTTTATTTTACCGGGAAACTGCGCCATTGCACCTCCGGCAAATATTGCCATCAGCGTAGCAACCAAACCTGTGTTTCTGAATAAGTTATTCATATAATAAATGTACAGACTATAATTTTATTGATGTAGTTATGGTTCGGTTTAACTGGAAACAAAACCATCGGGTAAATGTCAACAGTGCCTGTGATGTATTTATTAATTCAATGTTAAGTATATATCAATCCAGTGTTTTGTTACGTTGATGCCAATAAAAAAAGCATCCCCTTCAGGATGCTTTTCAACTAATTATTCTGGGATATAATTAGTTAAACTACTCTACTTAAATACAAGGAATAAAGTTTATTTGAGTTAAAGACTAGTTTGTTTCGCATTTTTGTCAAGATTCAAAGCAGTGGCCGAAGTTACAGCCAGGCTCTTGTGATTTTGGGTGTAAACGATCAGTTTTAATGATTTGTCTTTTAATTCGCCAGGTATATCAATACTAAGCTTACCGAAAGTGTTTTTAAGCGGCGAAGACACAAATTGCCTTACAATATTTACATGTCGCAAGGTATGTCCATTATTTTCACCAGCTTTTACTGCCGAAGAGTCTTCGCTCTGAACCAGGGCAACATTGAGAATATCTTTCTTATCAAAACCCTCCGATACAAAAGTTATGTCGGCCTGTTCATCTCTTACTATAACATTATATTCAATGGATAAAGATTTCTGATCTTTTTTTAATGCCTCATCTATTGCATAATGCACTTTGGCTTTGTCAGATCCAATTAACTGTTGTTTTCCGTTCACTATCATTTGGGGCGTGTATGTTTGTGATTGCAGGGCAGTACAATAAGCATTTTGTCGCTTGGTGTAGGCCGGATTACTATATTTATCTTTCCAGCCAAGTTTGTCCCAATAATCAACATGGAATTCCATTACATATACGTTATTTGCCGGATAGTCTTTTTCGAGTGTTTTTAATAATGCATCAGCAGGCGGGCAGCTCGAGCAACCTTCGGAAGTAAATAGTTCGCACACTGCAAAGCCACCATCGCTCCCTGTAAACTTTGCAGTAAGCTGTGGTGGATTGGTTTGAGCACAAGCTATAGTGTTCAATAAGCCCAACAATAAAATCATCCTTTTCATAAAAATCGGTTTTATAGGTTCTTAGAGCTGATGGGTTTAGTATTATAGTATTTTGATGCCATAAGCGTTATCGGCAAGGCGATGCAAAATATTAAGATAACAGCGTTTACAATTGCCGGTTGTGCATGTATGCCACGCCAGCCGATACGGGTTAGCGGCACTGCTATCAAATTCATTACCGACCATACAAAAAGGCCATATAGGATACAGTTTATAACTACGCTCCGTTTTAGAAACGCTAAGCGTGGGTATAAATAGAAATAAAACCTGGTAAATACCAGGGCTATCAGATAATGGATAATTAAACCTTGCAGTACCATATCAGAACCACCGCTAAAAGCGGCCTTTCCGTAAAGCGAACTAGCTACAAATTTAAATACACCTGCGCCGTTTCCGCCGGCAAGAATGAAGGTAGCGGCCAGGGCATCCATAGTACCGGCTAAAAGCCATGTTACGAATATAACAAGTATAAATCCCTTGTCAGTTGTTTTGTTTAATGTGTGATAATTGGTACGTATTTCCATGTTTACTTTAATTGGCATGTCTGCTAAAAAAGGGAGCAAGAGCGCTCTCACCCTCCCCTGCTCCCACAACTTGAACCTCTATCAGTTAACGGTTAACATAAGTAAGTTATAAAGCATTGCAGAGCGGTAAAAACATTGTAGACCATAACGCGCTACCTCCCCACAGTAAGCTGGTATAGAATACTTTTTGGTATTCATATATTTAAATGAACCATTAATAGGTAAAAGGTTGTAATCTGTAATATCCCAACACAAGAAAAGGCCCCCTCGCGAAGCCTTTCCTTGTTAAAATCTAACTTACTGACTCAACAGATTCTCCGCACGAAAAACTGTTATAAACAAATATTTAAACTTGGCCACTCATTTAACAGCATAGCCGCTATAAGCATGTTTATTAGCCATAGATACCTGTTAACCAAAGCGGTGTAACAAACGTATACCACAAAGTGCCGTTTATATACCCATGGGCACCATTGATATTATTATTGATTTTTTGCCGAAATAATGCCGAACTTCAAACAGTGAAGAGTAAGTTTTACAGGCACCTTTTATTCTGGTTTGCCTATTGTATTCAGGGAACTTGGTTTGAATATGCATGGATACATGATATGTTCCCACCTAATAAACATTGGCACGTTTGGGGCTTTGCCATTTTATTTAATTTGGCAGTTTTACCAGCTAAAATGGCCTTCTCGTACTATTTAATGAATTTTACGGTAAGCGATCTGCTAATTAAAAAAGAGCCGGTTTTTAAGGTGGTATGTAAAATTATAGTGGCTGCCATGGTGGCCATATTTATCTATCGTTTGGGTAGATACTACATTGTTAACCCATTATTATATCCTACCACCAAATACGTTTTCTCCGATAACCTGGGTGTTACCATTTTGCTATCAGCTATTTTCGATATTGGCTACGTGAGTGCGCTGGCCGTAGCTTTAAAGCTATTCAGGATGCAGATCCATCACCTAAAAAATGAGAAACACCTGGTGAAAGACAAGCTCGAAACGGAGCTAAAATTTTTGAAGAACCAGATCAACCCTCATTTTCTTTTTAATACGCTGAATAACATTTACGGTCTGGCTCGTAAAAAATCTGACCAGGCACCGGATGTGGTATTAAAGTTATCTAAACTACTGCGGTTTATGCTTTACGAGTCGGGTAAGGATGCAATTACCATCTCGGAGGAATTGCGTATTCTGGAAGATTATGTTGAACTGGAAAGAATCAGATACAACAACCGGCTGCAGATTTCATTTGAAAAGGAGATTGACAACTGCGACCAGAAAATTACCCCATTGATCCTGCTTCCTTTTGTTGAAAATGCCTTTAAACATGGACTGAGCGAAACTACGGGCAATACCAGCATAGCCATAAATGTAAGCTTAAAAGAAGGCTATTTAAACTTTAGCGTATACAACACACAGGATTATAATAACAATAGTGAAGTAACCGAGAAGATTGGATTAAGCAACGTAAGGCGACAATTAGAACTGATGTATAAACAGTTTTCGTTACAATTGCATAACCTGTCTGATAGCTTTAACGTAAACCTTGAGGTAAATTTAAACAGCCATGGAACAATATAACTGCATCATTATTGAAGATGAGCCGCTTGCTGCCGAGATTTTGCAGGATTATATTGCCGATATACCATTTTTGTCGTTAAAAAAAACTTATAGCGATGCCATCCATGCGCTCGACGACCTGCGCTCCAACGATATTGATCTCATTTTTTTAGATATCAATTTACCTAAGCTAAAAGGGCTCGAGTTTATTCAAACACTCAAAAACCCGCCGCATATTATTATCACTACTGCCTACCACGAATATGCCTTGCAGGGTTACGACCTGAATATTGTAGATTACCTGTTAAAGCCCATTGAGTTCAGCAGATTTTTACGGGCAATTAATAAGCTTAAATTGCTTGCCTCGGCCAAAACGGTAGCCTCATCGGTGTACATTCCTGGCAGCAAGGATTATATGTTTGTTAACACCGGTAAAAAAAAGGTTAAGATCCATTTTCAGGATATACTTTACATTGAGAGCCTAAAAGAATATGTGCGCATTTTTACCGCGGATAAAACGGTTACTACCAAATTTCAACTAGGTCAAATAGAGGCTCAATTACCAAAATCAGAGTTTCTGCGTATCCATCGCTCTTTTATGATAGCCAAAGAAAAAATCGATGCCTATACCAGCACCGATGTAGAAATTGGAACGAAACAACTTCCTATAGGCAGAAGCTACAAAGAACTCGTAATGAACATCTTAGAACACAGCGAAAAGTAACAAACCTTCGTCTCGCTTTTCCACTTTCATCCCAAACAAAATAAATCGGTGATAATATTTTGAATTGTCGCGATTAATTAGACTTTTGTATAAAAATACTATGCATGCATAGTATTTTTATACAGCAACCGAACACTTTCGACTGTAAACCAATTATATACTTAGTATAAACTTCTTCTATGGATACACTACTGAAGGACTTGGCCAGCAGGCTACAGACCGTTAAGCTTGGTGGCGGACTAAAGAAAATTGAGGCGCACCAAAAAAAGGGCAAGCTAACTGCAAGGGAAAGAATAGATTATTTAATTGATCCCGGAACCGAGCTGTTAGAAGTTGGTGCTTTTGCAGGCGACGGTATGTATGCAGAAGAAGGAGGCTGCCCAGGCGGCGGCGTGGTAACCGTTATGGGCTATGTTGCGAAACGAATGTGCGTTATCGTATCAAACGATGCTACCGTTAAGGCCGGCGCATGGTTTCCCATTACGGCTAAGAAAATATTACGCGCACAGGAAATAGCCATGGAAAACCATTTACCAATTATTTATCTGGTAGATAGTGCCGGTGTTTATTTGCCGCTGCAGGATGAGGTATTTCCTGATAAAGAGCACTTTGGCCGCATATTTCGCAACAATGCAAAAATGTCGTCGATGGGTGTTGTGCAGGTTTCGGCTATTATGGGCAGTTGTGTAGCGGGCGGGGCATATTTACCCATTATGTCTGATTATGCCTTTATCGTAGAGGGAACCGGATCGGTGTTTTTGGCCGGATCGTATCTGGTAAAATCGTCCATTGGCGAAGAGGTAGATAATGAGACGCTCGGCGGTGCAAGTACCCATTCAGAGATCTCGGGTGTAACAGACAACAAATATCCCGATGAGGCCTCCTGTTTGGATGCGATACGTAACGTGTTTGATAAGTTAGGACATCAAAATACCTCGGGTTTCGATCGCGTAGCCCCTTTTCCACCTAAAAAAGATCCCGAAGAAATTTCGACGATATTACCGCAAGACCGCACCAAGCCTTATGATATGCTGGAGATTATTGACCGATTGGTCGACAACTCCGAATTTGAGCAATACAAAGAACTTTATGGTCAAACACTGCTCTGTGGCTTGGCACGCATCAACGGCTGGGCTGTTGGTATTGTAGCTAACCAGCGCAAAGTAGTAAAATCTAAAAAAGGCGAAATGCAAATGGGTGGCGTTATCTACTCAGACTCGGCAGACAAGGCGGCCCGTTTTATTATGAACTGCAATCAGCAAAAGATCCCGCTGGTGTTTTTGCAGGATGTATCCGGATTTATGGTGGGCAGCCGGTCTGAGCATGGCGGCATTATTAAAGATGGTGCCAAAATGGTATCGGCTATGGCTAATTCAGTTGTTCCCAAGTTCACTTTTATTATCGGTAACTCCTATGGCGCAGGCAACTATGCCATGTGCGGTAAGGCTTATGACCCGAGATTGATCTACTTGTGGGTAACCGGGCAAATGGCCGTTATGAGTGGGGCATCTGCCGGTAAAACTTTACTACAGATACAAGAAGCAGCGCTAAAATCTAAGGGCGTTGAGATTAGTACGGAACAAGAAAAGGCTTTACTGGATAAGATCACTAATAAATACAACGAACAATTGAGCCCATACTACGCCGCAGCACGGCTTTGGGTAGATGGTGTAATTGATCCGTTGGAAACCCGGAAGATTATCTCAATGGGTATCGAAGCGGCTAATCATGCACCCATAACCGAACGATATAATGTGGGTGTGATTCAAACTTAAACTGGTGCACTTTTAAATATCTCCCAATTGTAACCATTATAAAAAGCTAAATTATGAATACCGACACGATAGATGAACAATTAGCGCTGATTAAACATAGCGCTAAAGACTTTGCCGAAACCTACATCCGTCCGCATGTAATGGAGTGGGACGAGCAACAGGTATTCCCGGTAGACTTGTTCCGCAAACTGGGCGAACATGGTTTTATGGGTGTACTTGTGCCCGAAGCCTATGGTGGTTCGGGACTCGATTACCAAGCGTACATCAGCATCCTTGATGAAATCTCGCAGGTATGCGGATCGATAGGGTTATCGGTTGCGGCGCATAATTCATTATGCACCAATCATTTGTTAACGTTTGGTACCGAGGCACAGAAAAACAAATATCTCCCCTTACTGGCTTCGGGGCAATGGATAGGTGCATGGGGTTTAACAGAAACGGGGACTGGCTCTGATGCAGGGGGCATGAAAACCACTGCCGTGTTAGACGGTGATGAATGGATTATAAACGGATCGAAAAACTTTATTACACATGCCATCAGTGGCGACGTAGCCGTGGTAATAGCCCGTACAGGTAAAAAAGGCGATTCGCATGCTATGAGTGCTTTTGTTATTGAGAAGGGAACTCCCGGCTTTACCGCAGGAAAAAAGGAAAATAAATTGGGAATGCGCGCATCCGAAACGGCGTGTCTGTTTTTCGACAACTGCCGGATACCAAAAGAAAACATTTTGGGTGCGGTTGGCGACGGATTTATCCAATCTTTAAAAGTGTTGGACGGTGGCCGCATCTCTATAGCTGCACTCTCATTAGGTATTGCTAAAGGCGCTTACTTGGCTGCCATTAAATACGCCAAAGCGCGCGAACAATTCGGCAAACCTATTGCGCAATTTCAGGCTATTGGCTTTAAACTGGCTGATATGGCGACTAAAATTGAAGCATCAGAACTATTAATCCGCCAGGCAGGGCATCTGAAAGACCGGGGCGAGAAGGTGACTAAGCTATCTGCCATGGCCAAATATTATGCATCTGAAGCATGTGTCGAGATTGCCAATGAAGCGGTACAGATTCATGGTGGTTATGGTTACACTAAAGATTATCCGGCCGAAAAGTACTATCGCGACGCTAAACTATGCACCATTGGTGAGGGTACATCGGAGATCCAGAAAATTGTAATTTCGAGAATAATAATGGAAGAAGCCCTGTTTGTATGAAACTGATAGAATGCCCCCGGGATGCCATACAGGGCATCAAGCACTTTATCCCAACAGAGGCGAAAGTTCAGTACATTAATCAATTACTAACAGCAGGTTTCGACACAATAGATTTTGGAAGCTTTGTATCGCCCAAAATGGTACCTCAAATGGCTGATACGGCCGAGGTGCTCCGCATGCTTGATCTTTCTTCTACCAAATCAAAGCTTCTCGCCATTGTAGCTAATGAACGTGGTGCTCTGGATGCTTGTTCATTTGAAGAGATAGCCTGCCTCGGTTACCCATTTTCTATTTCTGAAGCCTTTCAATTAAGAAATACAGGTTCTACCATCGCAGAATCGTTAGATCGCGTTAAGGTCATTCAAGAGCTTTGCGCCAAACATAACAAGCAACTGGTGATTTATATCTCTATGGGCTTTGGCAACCCCTATGGCGAGGAATGGAACAGCGAGATTGCCCTCAAGTGGGTTGATGTCCTGAACCAATTGGGCATTAAGACATTTTCACTAGCTGATACTGTGGGAGTTGCCAATCCTCAAAGTATTAGCTACCTGTTCGGCAACCTCATACCAACTTATCCGCATTTAGAATTTGGAGCACACCTGCATACCACACCCAATACCTGGAAAGAAAAGTTGGAGGCGGCGTGGCTGGCGGGCTGCCGCAGGTTCGACGGCGCTATAATGGGATATGGTGGTTGCCCTATGGCAAGCGACCAATTAGTGGGCAATATGGCCACAGAAAACCTCGTGGAGTTTGTCAGAGATAAAAAAATTAACGTTGGTACTATTCAGCAAACTATTGATGATCTTAAGGTTTCATTTCAACATTTAATCATAGCGTAAAATGTTTTATACCGAAAACGACATAGTAGAGTTCAAAAATGTTCGGTTCAACTTTATTGAAGTAACTGAGGATAATCATCTGTTTACCATAACCCTAAACCGGCCTCAAAAAAGAAATGCCTTCACCCCAGTTATGGTAAATGAAATTGCCTATGCCTTGGCGTACGCCCAATACCAGCGAAACATCTGGTGTGTGCAGATCAACGCCAATGGCCCGGCTTTTTGCGCTGGTATGGATCTTACGGTATTCCAAAACCCCGATCTTGATACTCCAAATAACACTTTACCCAATTCACAAAAAGCTATAAATCTGGGGGATGCCTTCCGATTGTTCACCAAACCGTCTGTGGCGAAAGTAGAAGGTCCAGCACTGGCGGGTGCATTTCTCATTATTTGCGGATGTACCTTTGTGGCGGCCTCAGATAATGCCTCATTCGGGTTGCCTGAAGTTAAGCGTGGCATTTTCCCGATGCAAGTGATAGCATCTTTATTAAGGGTAACCACACCTCGCCAGGCATTGCAAATGTGCATACTAGCCGAGAACTACGCAGCAGCGAAAGCTAAAGAGTTTGGATTGGTAAGCCATTTATGCACGAAAGATACTATAGATGAAACCTGCGCTACGCTGATTGAAACTATATTGGGCAACTCTCCCTTCGCTATCAGTAAAGGGATAGAAGCATTTTCCAAGATTGATGACGTACCCCCGACCCAACAGTTTACGTTTATGTCGCAACAATTAGATAAGATCAGAAATTCGGAAGATGCTGTAGAGGGCATCAAAGCTTTTACAGAGCGCAGGCAACCTGAATGGAAAAACAGCTGATCGTCTTCACTTAAAGTTCCAATCTCTGCAAATAGAGCTGGCAATCCAAATCTTTAGTAGCCAATATTTAAAGCGTTAGCTTTAAATATCGCAGGGTTGTATAATATCAGGTGCAACAAACACGACCCTAAACCGTAAAAACACCCAATTTTTAAGATACGTAGATATACGGGCAAAAATTGAAAACCTATATTCTAAATTTGAAATAGCGAAGGCTATTAGTAGTTCGCAGTCCTTTGTCACTAAATAAATTAAAATACACTTAACCTAAATTCACATGAAAAAACATCGGCTTAAATTTTATTATTTGAAGTATGAAGTGGTTGACATTCGCAAGATGATTAAACATTGCACTGACATCAACAACTTTGTTTTTTCGTTTTACTCTGCCGACCCCGACAGCTATATTCAATTAATAGCATTTGCACGTACTGGTACCGATTGTAACGATAACACCTATAGTAAGTACACGGATATTTTACAGCCCTACCGCAAACTGGCTTTAGAAATTGATGGGCCTGTGATTATGAGCAATAACTATATCCCGATAGCTGTAATGCAAAGCCTTATCGGTGATCCCGATAACCAGCCAGACTATCTGATTTTCACTCCGGGTTTAAATGACGATAATCATATTTATTATACCGTGCATCCTTATAAAAAGTCTCTTGGAGATACGTCACCGGGTAATCCAGACGATTATACCATAACTAACCCATCGCCCCCGGCAACTATGGGCAGTTAAGTTTCTGATGAAAACATGCATCATCTAATACAGCAGATACTCGATTGGTCGGAAGTATGGGCATTATTCATTCCTATCTTTATCTATAAAAAACAGCCGGCAATTTATAAACCGGTTGTTTTTTACATTTGGGCAGCCTTGTTCATTAACCTACTGATAGATCTTATCTGGAAACTAAGAACCTGGATACCTGCTGATTTAAACTCAAACAACTATTTGTACAACGTACATTCAGTTGTCAGATTTTATTTGTTCAGTGCATTTTTTATTGGCCTAAAACAACCATTCCTGGTAAAAATTAAACAAGCAGTACCCTGGATATTTCTTGCATTCCTCCTAATCAATTTTTGCTTCTTCGAAAACTTTTTTAACTATTGGCAATTCAGCAGCAGGTTATTATCTGTAGAAGCTTTTTTTCTGCTGTTTTACGTATTGCAGTACTACCTCTTTAAAATTAACGAAAACGTTGAGGTGAACATATTCACTCCCGATTTCTGGATAGCTACCGGCCTGGGTATCTACACAGCTATTAACTTTTTCATTTTCCTGCTTTACAACGAAATAACAATTCACCTCCAGGCATTTGCCGTGAGTTTGTGGAATGTGCATAATATTTCTTACATCATCTTTAACATTTTTATAGCGAAATCTTTGTATGAACCAGGCAAATAACGATATACGCCTTTTAGTTGTTGTAGGCATTGCAGCTATGCTGCTCTTATTTATAAGCATCCTCCTAATCTTTATTTTTACCCAGCGTAAAAAAATTCAATATCAGCAGTCGCTTCATGCTTTACAGCAAAGCCAGCAGTTTCAAATGATAGAGGCCGCGGTGCGTAGTGAAGAAACAGAACGCCATCGCATTGCCGAAGAACTTCATAGCGAAGTTGGTGCACTGTTGTCGTCAGCTAAACTACATTTTAGGATGCTTAAACTTGATGGGGAAATTAAAGACAACAAGGGTTTATATGAAAAGGGAAACGAACTTTTAGACGACTGCATTAATAAAATAAGAGATATATCGCATAGCCTGCATTCGCACATTTTGCAGGAATTTGGTTTAAACGAAGCCATTAAGCATTTCGCCGATAAAATAGCACACGGTTCTGTAATTAAAACGGCAACCGCACTCGACCCTACTTATACCACCACCCTATTGCCGCAAAAAGATATCAGCATCTATCGAATTATTCAGGAGTTATTGAATAACACTATAAAACATGCGCAGCCAAACGAGATCAATATTAGTTCGACCTATGAAAAGGATAGCCTTTTTATAATTATTAAGCACAATGGAGTTGGTTTAACGCAACCTATTTTCGAAAAATTACGTTTTACTAGTAGCGGCCTGGGTTTAAAGAACATTCAGACCCGCGTAAATTTACTTAAAGGAAATATCAATTTTTCCCGTAGCTCTGATCATTATTATATTCAGATTTACATACCTAAAACCTAAACCTAATGGAACAGATAAAAATTGCGATAGCCGACGATTATGCCATCTATCGTGATGGACTAAAAATTGGCTTAAAGCCCGATCGTAATTTGCACGTTGTACTCGAAGCCGGTAATGGTGTTGAGCTATTAGAGCGGCTGGATGGTCTGGATGTTGACGTAATATTGATGGACCTGAAAATGCCGTTAATGGACGGCATTGAAGCTACCAGGGAAGTAAAAAAGAAATTCCCATCGGTAAAAATCCTTGCGATAACCATGTATGATGATGATAAATTTATCATACACCTGATGGAAAACGGCGCGAATGGTTATTTGCTAAAAAATACCGAACCCGAAGAAATCAGAAAAGCCATTTACGCAGCTCATGAAAGTGGGTATTACTTTAATGATATTGTAAACAAAGCATTACTGAAAAAGCTTGTGCTCAGAGGAAATTTCAAGCCATCTTTTAACCAACAGATTGATTTTACTGAGCGCGAAATGGAGGTGCTAAAACTAATATGTAATGAAAAAACGGCTGCCGAAATCGGTCACGAAATATTTTTAAGCCCCCGATCTGTTGAAGGTATCCGCCAGCGCCTGATAGATAAAATAGGCGTACGAAATACAGCGGGCCTGGTTATGTTTGCTGTTAAAAGCGGTATTATATAATAGAAAATACGCTCTACAGCAATATTTGCCATATTATGCAACAAATTAAAAAATTGCATGCAACATTGAATTTTTCGTAATTTGTACTTGAATTGTTACGAAAATCATCGTCATTCCACTCAAATAGCTCAAATCACAGGGCTATTCTTCATAAAAAACTCATAAAAAGTTCATAATTAATTTGACAAGTATTGTAATACTGTTATTACAATATAGTATATTCGTTTACCAATTAACCATTAAACCTAATATTTATGTGTGCAAAAAGTTTACTTAGTGTAAGTATATTTTTTTTGTGCTGCCTCTTTTCTGTATCAGTATTTGCGCAGAATAGAACAGTTACGGGAAAAATTTCGGACCGAAAGAACGGTTCTGCTTTAGATGGTGTATCAGTCTCTGTCAAAGGCACAACAATCGGTGTAATCACCAAGGCTGATGGATCATTCAAATTATCAGTCCCTCCTAATGCCAACACGCTTGTTGTAACGTATCTCGGTTACGGCAGGGAAGAAGTTGACATTACCGGCAAAACCAATGTTAATGTTAGCCTTGCATCTACAAGCAGTAACCTCAATGAGGTTGTTGTTATAGGCTATGGTACCCAAAGAATAAAAGACGCAACAGGCTCGGTTGCTTCCTTAGGTACAAAAAACTTCAACAAAGGTGTTATTACCACTCCGGAGCAATTATTACAAGGAAGGGTATCTGGCGTACAGGTTACCCCTGCAAGTGGCGAACCTGGCGCAGGTGTTACCATAAACATCCGCGGAGCTTCTTCTATTCGCAGCAACAATACGCCGCTGTATGTAGTCGACGGAGTACCTCTTGATAATGGCGGGACCTCTGGCGGGATCGATGCCGGAGCTGGTATGTCATCAGCCAGAAACCCATTATCTTTCTTAAACCCAGCTGATATTGAGAATATTAGCGTATTAAAAGATGCATCAGCTACCGCTATTTACGGTTCACGCGGTGCCAACGGTGTTATCTTAATCACCACCAAAAAGGGTACAAAGGGTCAGGGTTTTCAATTGGCTGTAAGCACCAGTGTAGCAAACCCGGCGAAAACCTACGACTTGTTGAATGCTGCTGACTTCGTAACCTATGCAACCAAGGCTGGCGGAACTGCAAGTGTTATAAACAAAGGCGGCGATACCGACTGGCAGGATGTTATTTTCCGTACCGGTATTTCTCAAAGCTATAATTTGGGTTACGGTAATGCGGGAAAATCAACCATATACCGGTTTAACTTCGGCTACGATAATCAACAAGGTATAGTTGAAAATTCGGGCCTTAAAAGGTTAACCGGTCGCTTAAATGCCTCGCAAAACTTATTTAAAGATAAAGTACGGATCGATCTGAACTTTACAGCCTCTAACGTAAAAAATCAGTACGCGCCAATTACAGACAACGCTGGTTTTGAAGGTAGCTTAATTGGAGCCGCCTTGTTAGCTAACCCTACCTACCCTATTAAAAATGCGGATGGCAGCTGGTATAATAACAGCGATGCAAACTTCCGCAACCCGGCTAACATGCTGGAATACATTAACGACCGGGATAATATCGACAGGTATTTAACAAACATTGCCGGCACTTGGAAAATAGTTAAAGGCTTATCTTACAAGCTAAATTTCGGCTACGACAACTCAAGTTCAAAAAGACAAACTTATATGGATAGCCGATTAATCGGTTACACTGGCAGCCAAAGTATCCGCAACAGTCCAAGTATCCCGGCAGTTACCGGCGACGGACGAGGTATCGTACAAAATCAAAAGCTGAGATCTACAACCTTAGAACATACCTTAACTTATGATACAAAAGTAGGCGATCATTCTTTTAATGTTTTGGGTGGTTATGCTTACCAGGTTTTTAAAAATTACCAATTCAATGATATTTGGGATAGCCAGATAGATAAAAATAAATTTCCAACCAGCCTGGCTGACTTCGCTAAACATTCTGTTCCTTATGTTTATGGTGATAGCTCTAAATATGAATTGCAATCTTTCTTTGGACGTGTAAACTACAACTACAAAGAAAAATACTATGCTACATTTACCATGCGTGCAGATGGATCGTCTAAATTTGGTGAAAACAACAAATATGGATATTTCCCTGCCGGTGCTTTAAAATGGCGTATTTCTAACGAAAGCTTTGCTCCTAAAAAAGTATTTGATGATTTAAGCCTTCGCTTAAACTATGGCCAAACCGGTAACCAGGATGGGCTTGCGCCTTACTCGTCTATTGTAGTTTGGCAAGCACAACTTAATGGCACCAACTCGCAAATAAATGCGGCAAGTCCATCGTTGAAATGGGAGACCACTACATCATATGGTGCTGGCCTTGACTTTGCTATCGTAGGAAGCAAGTTGAGCGGTTCGGTTGATTATTTCCATCGTTCTACTGCCGACCTATTATTCTTACAAGATTATCCAGCCCCGTCAGTTTCTGCACAACGCTGGGTGAATTTACCGGGTAAAGTAGTTAATAAGGGCTTTGATATGAGCCTTAACTTACAGGCTATCCAGCATAAAAACTTCACGTGGGAAGTGTTGTACAATGCAACCTTCTTAAAAAATAGCGTAGAAGATTTTGGCGGCAGGGTGATACCAACCGGTACTGTAAACGGTCAGGGTCTATCTGGTGCCTATGCTCAAACTATTAGAGGAGGTTATGCGCTGGGCTCTTTTTATCTACCCACATTTACCGGCTTTGATGCAAACGGTATATCGCAATACGCAAATCAGGGACTATCGTCTATTGTTGGCAATAGTATACCCAAATTTTCTACTGGTTTAACTAACAATTTCACCATGGGTAAGTTTAATGCCAGCATATTCTTAAATGCAGCTACCGGGTTTGTAATCTACAACAATACTGCCAACGCTTACTTCCTGAAAGGAAGTTTGAAAAACGGAAGAAATGTAACTTATGATGCGGCAACCAGCACAGAAAATCCGTTGAACTCTGGTAGCGTATCTACGAGGTTCTTAGAAAAAGGTGATTTCTTAAGGCTGTCAAACGTTTCTGTGGGTTATACTTTCTCTGCAGCAAACTGGAAAACTATCAGGTCTTTGAGATTAAGCTTAACCGGTCAGAACATATTCCTGATCAGCAGCTACTCTGGTTTGGATCCTGAGGTTAATACCGATCACTCGTTAAATGGAATTCCATCGAGAGGTATAGACTTTACGGCCTATCCAAACGCGCGTACATTTACTTTAGGTTTAAATGCAGGGTTTTAATCAAATAACAATGAAAAAGATTAACAAGAATATATGGTTAGGTACACTTGCATTAGCAATGTTAAATTTTAATTGTACCAAACTAAACGAAGAACTATATGGGTCCAAGTTTCAGAAAGAAGGTGGGGCTACGGCAAACACCGCCGATTTGGGTGGTGTTTACAATCAATTAAACGATTTCTCCAATCAGGCAAATACTTATGCTTTAGAAGAGCACTCGACAGATGAAATGATGGGGCCAACCCGAGGTACTGACTGGGATGACTTTGGCACCTGGAGAAAATTGCATCAACATACCTGGGATCCTACCCACAACCAGATATATGATACCTGGAACGTGTTGAATACAGGCGTATACCGCGCTACCTCCGTTATCAGTGCAGCATCAAGCAACCAAATTAAAGCAGAGGCAAGTTTTTTACGCGCTTTCTTTATGTTTTATGTGGTTGATTTATATGGCCAGCAACCGTTTCGTGAAGTTACCGACGATCCGGATGCAAACCCAAGGGTTATGAGCCGTAAAGAAGCTACCGACTACATGATCAAAGATCTTGAGTTTGCTGTGGCTAACCTTACCGGCGGTACCCCGGGCCAGGCTACCAAAGAAGGGGCTGAGTTCTTACTGGCAAAAATCTATTTAAACAAAGCCGTATTTTATCAAAATCCAGCTAGTCCTGCTGGCCCTTACACATTTGACAAGGCCGATATGGATAAAGTGGTATTGTATACCAATGCCATTATCAACAGCGGTAAATACACCCTGGCTAGTAACTATTACGACAACTTTAAATGGGATAACACCACGGCTTCTAAAGAGTTGATTTTCGTACGTCCGAACGATCCGGGAGCAGGACAGACCGCGTCTTTAGAAAACCGCACCCGCATGGTGGAACACTACAACACCACCCCTGACGGCTGGAATGGTTTCACTACCCTGGCTGCATTTTATAGCAGTTTTGATGATGGCGATACCCGTAAAAGCTACGTACTACCGGGTTATACTGATAAAACCGGTCAAAACGTGGGGTTCCTGATTGGCCAACAAAAGAAATATGATGCATCAGGTAACCTTGTTAATGTGCTGGACCGAAGCGGTAACCCGTTGATATTTACTCCGAAAGTAGATTTAGGGTATGCGACAGAAGCACAAGGTATCCGCGCAGTTAAATTCCCATTAAACCCGGCTAATCTGGGCCAGAGTGGTAACGACTACGTGTTCTTCCGTTATTCTGATGCTTTACTAATGAAGGCAGAAGCAATTTTAAGAGGCGGAACTGATGCAGCAACGCCAGTGGCGCTTGTAAACAGCATTAGAACTGTGCGCGGAGCAGCGCCATTGGCTAATGTTGATTTAACTGCAATGCTGGCAGAACGTGGCCGCGAAATGTACTGGGAAGGTTGGAGAAGGAATGACCTGATTCGCTTTGGTAAATTTAACGACCCTGTTGATCAGCGTGATGTTGCTTCGCCTGGTTATCGTGTGGTTTATCCGATTCCACAAAGAGCAGTTGACTCAAATCCTAACTTAAAACAAAATACAGGTTATTAATTGATTTAATATTTGCTTATTTTTCGAACGTAGCGGCACTTGTCGCTACGTTTGTTTTATAAACCCAATTATAAATGCCGAAGCAAATTAAATGGTTATGGTTACTATTACCATTAACCTTCATTTCCTGTCATACGCATAACCCAGATACACTGTTTAGTCAATTAGATAACAGCGAAACGGGTATTAATTTCGTTAATCAACTTACCGATAATAACAAAACCAACATCTTCTCCTACCGCAACTATTATAATGGCGGAGGGGTTGCCATAGGCGATGTTAACAACGATGGCCTCAATGATATATATCTAACCTCGAACCAGGGGGATAACAAACTATTGATCAATAAAGGCAACTGGAAATTTGAAGATGTTACTTTAAAGGCAGGCGTTAAAGGTAACCGTTACTGGAGTACTGGCGTAACTATGGCAGATGTAAATGGCGACGGCTGGCTCGATATATATGTTTGCAACAGCGGCAACTCTAACGGACAAAATACAGAGAACGAATTATTCATCAATCAGCATAACGGTACTTTTAAAGAAGAAGCAGCAAAGTATGGTTTAGATGACAAAGGGCTCTCTACACACGCGGTATTTTTTGATTATGATCTGGATGGCGATCTGGACTGTTATGTATTGAACAATTCCTTTAGGCCGATAGGCACCTTCAACTTTGCCAAAGATTTAAGAGACGAGGTAGATGAATTGGGCGGAGATCGCCTCTACCGTAATGACAACGGTCATTTTGTAAATGTAAATAAAGAAGCAGGTATTTACTCAAGCGATATTGGCTTCGGATTAGGGGTTTCTGTAGCGGACATTAATCAGGATGGATATCCGGATATTTATGTATCGAACGATTTCTTCGAACGCGATTATCTATATATAAATCAGCATAACGGCACGTTTAAGGAAGAAATCCAAAATCAAACAAGGCATTTAAGCCTGGCTTCAATGGGATCGGATATTGCCGACATAAACAATGACGGCCAGCTGGACATTTTTACTACCGAGATGTTGCCGGAGAGTGATAAACGGCTTAAAAACATTACATCTTACGAATCGTACGATGTGGTGAAGATTAAACAAAAAGACGGTTACTATAACCAATATATGCAAAACTGCCTGCAGCTTAACAATGGCAACGGCACTTTTTCTGAGATTGCTTTTTACGCCGGCGTTGCCGCTACCGACTGGAGTTGGGGCGCATTGGCCTTTGATATGGACAACGATGGCTGGAAAGACTACCTGATCTGCAATGGCATTTATAAAGACCTTACCAACCAGGATTATATCGAGTATTTGGCCAGCGAAGAAAACATCCGGAAAATCGAAGACGGTAAAAGATTCAATTACAAGGACTTTATTGATAAAATGCCATCGAACCCAATTAGCAGCTATGCATTTTTAAATAACCACAATCTTACTTTCTCTGATAAAACCAAAGAGTTTGGTTTAGATCAACCCGCATTTAGCAATGGTGCTGCTTATGGAGACCTGGATAATGATGGCGACAACGACCTGATTGTAAATCGTGTTAATATGCCCGTTGGCGTCTATCGCAACAATGCTCAAAAACTCCACAACCATGCAATAATGTTAACCTTAAAAGGCGACAAGATGAACAGATTTGGAGTAGGTTCCATCATTAAAGCCTGGGCAGGTGGGCAGTCATTATTGTACTATCATCAGCCAGCGCGTGGATTCGAGAGCAGCATCTCCCCTAACCTGCTTAACATTGGCATAGGTCAGGCAAACCATGCTGACTCGCTAGAGGTAATATGGCCCGGCGGTAAAACTCAAACCATCAAAAATGTAAAGGCGGGTAAACTGGTAACTTTGAGTGTACAGAACGCCATATCAAAACCTAAAATAAATACGACACCTGTAAAACCAATGTTTACAGAGGTTGCAAGGCAGCTTTTCGACAGCATTCCGCACCATCAGGAAGACGACTTTATCGACTTCGATAATGAACGTTTAATGTTGCAGATGTTATCTACCGAGAACCCCTACATCACAACCGGCGATTTAAACAACGATGGACTGACAGATTTTTATTTCGGGGCATCAAAAGGTCATTCGGCAGCTATTTACTTTCAGCAAAAGAACGGTCATTTTAAAGCATATATTCCTGATGACTTTAAAAAGCAAGATTACCTGGAATGCGCAGGCGCAGTTATCGGCGATTTTGATAAAGACGGCGACCAGGACCTAATCTTAACTTTTGGCGGCAACGAAGAACAGCCTGGCTCACCTGTAATGAGGCCCCGGTTTTATGAGAATGATGGCAAAGGCCAACTCCAATGGAACAAAGAGAAATCAATTAATACATCCATTAACGCATCGGTAATTATTAAAAATGATTACGACCATGATGGTGACGAAGATCTGTTTATCGGAGGCCGAAGTGTGCCTGGATTGTATGGCTGTTCTCCCTTGTCATATGTTTTTGAAAATGACGGTAAAGGCCATTTCAAAAATGTAAGCAAACAGGTACTCGGTGATGATCACTTGGGGATGGTCACCGCGGCCGAATGGGCAGATCTGGATAAAAATGGATATGATGATTTGATCGTAACCGGAAACTGGATGGGTATCCGTATTTTTAAAAACAACAAAGGCAAATTTACACCAGATAATACACTAAATAACTACAAAGGCTGGTGGAGCAGCTTAAAAATAGACGACATTAACGGAGATGGCTATCCCGATATTATAGCTGGTAACCTGGGTTTGAACAGTAAATTCAAAGCGAGTAACACTGAACCGATGCGTATCTACATTAAGGACTTTGATAAAAATGGCACCAAGGAATGTGTAACCTCCATTTATCGAAACGATCATCAATCATACGTATTTCACATGCGCCCTGATCTTGTTGGTCAGATGCCGATATTCAAAAAACAATATCTGCGCTATAATGATTATGCTGGTAAAACCTTTGACGAGATATTCCCGCCAGATGAGGTAAAAGATGCGGAGATACATGAGATCAATACCCTGGCTTCTGCAGTATTTATGAATAGAGGTGGTGCTGGATTTAGTTATCAACTGTTGCCTGTAAATGCCCAGCTTGCACCAATCAACACTATCATTACAGATTGGGATGCACAATCGAAAGCTAAAAGGATTATTTTGGCTGGAAATTTCTATGGCTTTAAACCCGAAGTTGGCCGACTGGACGCCAGCTATACCGACACCTACCTATGGCAAAACGGCAAATTTAACTATTTGTCCCCTGCTAAATCCGGGATATTAATTAGAGGTCAGGTAAGATCATCGGCAGTTGTTAATAGCGCCAACGGCCAAAAGCTTTACCTGTTGGGGCTAAACGACGATCGATTATACGCTTATAAACCTAATAACTGAGGCCACCAATGAAACGATCCCTGCCAATTCTTTTTTGCCGATACCGTCAAGCTTTTGCGTTAGTTTTAGTTTTGTTATTGGGCGCTTGTAAACAGCAATCTACCACTCCGCATATATTTGAGAAGGTTGCGCCATCTGCCTCTAATGTAACCTTTGCTAATACCATCACCGAATCGGATTCATTGAACATTATGGACTACCTCTACTTCTATAACGGAGCTGGCGTAGCAACGGCCGATTTTGACCTGGATGGCAAACAGGATCTTTATTTTGTATCAAACCAGGGCGCAAATAAACTTTACCTCAACAAAGGCAATTTAAAGTTTGAGGATGTAACTGTTAAAGCAGGCGTAGCCGGTAAAGGTAACTGGAAAACCGGTGTCACCATTGTGGATATTAACAACGATGGCTACCCTGATATCTACCTCTCTGTTGTATCGGGGTATAAAAACTTTAAAGGCGCAAACCAACTATACATTAATAACGGCGACATGACCTTTACCGAAAGTGCCGCCAAATACGGGCTCGATTTTAAGGGCCTTAGTACACAAGCTGCATTTTTTGATTACGATAAAGACGGCGACCTCGATGCCTTTATCCTCACCCACTCTGTACATAGCAACGACTCCTACGGTGATTCGTCAGCTCGATTTAAATATAATTATGAAGCCGGCGACCACCTGTTGCGCAATGATAACGGCCACTTTACCGAGGTAACCCAGCAAAGCGGCATTTATGCCTCGGCAATAGGCTACGGTTTGGGCATTAGTATTTCAGATTTAAACAACGATGGCTGGGACGACCTCTATGTAAGCAACGATTTTTTTGAGCAGGATTACTATTACATCAATCAGCATAACGGCACTTTTAAAGAGCAGCTAAAAAATGCCTTCGGCCATACAAGCTTGTTTTCGATGGGTAATGCGGTTACCGATATCAACAAAGATGGCATGCTGGATGTGATCACTACAGATATGCTTCCGGGCGATATGGGGCCATTAAAATCGTCTATTAACGACGAAGCGCTGGACATTTACAATCAGGAAGTGCGAAGCGGGTTTTATTATCAATATTCCAAAAACTGCCTGCAACTCAATGTAGCCAATGGCAAAAAGTTTGTGGATATCGGTTTATACGCGGGCGTTTCGGCTACGGATTGGACATGGTCGCCCGTGGCACAGGATTTTGATATGGATGGTTACAAGGATTTGTTCTTTTCCAATGGTATCAAAAAGCGCCTTACAGACCTCGATTACCTGAAATATCTCGGCGATCCGGCAGTACAGCGCATGGGTACTAACCGCAATTTCGACCGGGATAAAATCAATCATATGCCCGATGGCCGCGTGCACAATTACCTTTATAAAGGCAGTCAGTCGCTTCGGTTTGAGGATGTTTCGGCTAACAACGCAATGCAGGATCTTTCATCATCATCCGGCGCCCTGAGCGTTGATTTAGACAATGATGGCGACCTAGAAATTGTAACCAATAACATGAACGAGCCGGCATTTATCTACAAAAATAAGACTGTAGAAAATGGTGGCGTGACCAAACCCAAATTTGTTGCATATCAGGTTAATTATACAGGAGCAAACAGAGGTGGCATTGGTACGAAGCTTTATATAAAGTCGGCAAAAACGGTTGACCATCAGGAGTTTCAAACAAGCACTGCTTTCCAAAGCAATCAGTCGAACAAGTTGACATTTACATTCTCCCGCGATGACAAACCAGAACAGTTACTGATCGTTTGGCCGGATAATTCTTACCAGATCGAAAATAACTTTAAGCTTAATACGTCATCGTTCCTTAAATATCAGCCTACCAAAGTACTACACGCTGATAATATTGCTAACGTTATAGATGATTTCATCAAAAACCGGTCGACTTTTAGTAGTAAAGAAATTAGCGTTCAGTTGCTAGCTCAACAGCATATTAACGAGACACCCGATTTTAATTACGCTTACTTACTGCCGCATACTTACCTGCCGCACACTGCCCCTATTGCAGTTGCGGATATTGATCGCAATGGCACCGACGACATTTACGTAGGCGGTATGGTCGGCGATGAAAAATACCTGCTGATAAGCGATACTAAAGGCAATTATAAAAAGGTGGCCGTATCCGCATTTGCAACCAGTAAAAATATTGGGGATGCTGATGCAAAATGGTGCGACGTAAACAAAGATGGCCTGCCCGATCTCATTGTACAAAGTGTAAATCATCCCTACGCGGATAATGCCTCATTGGAGCAGCCACGATTATATATCAACAAAGGCAATTACCAATTTCGGCAAATGCCTTTACCTCGTTTAAATTCACAAACGGCGGCTATCTCCATAATCGATATTAATACTGATGGCCTGCCGGATATACTATTACAAGGCAGTATTCCCTTCCGCGATTATTCGGCCAAACGTCCAGCAGTTATGCTATTGAATAAAGGCAATGGCAACTTTGCGCCGGCACCCGAGGATAGCTATGCCACCATCAAAAATATCCGTTATATCAAGAACATCTGCGTTTCAGATGTAGATGGCGATGGTAAACAAGACGTAATTATTGCAGCTGAATGGCAGCCATTAATGGTTTTCTTAAATAAAAACGGCAAACTTAGCCGCTTAAGCATTCCATCGTTAGATGACCGTAAAGGTTGGTGGCAGTCGGTAACCGTTAGCGATGTGGATGGTGACGGAAAACCTGATCTGTTGGCTGGCAACTGGGGCATCAACAATAAATATGAAGTTGATGCAGACAAGCCATTGTTCGCTTACAACCAAGATTTAGATAACGATGGCAAACCCGACCTGATTCTATCCTACAATCACTTGGGTAAATATTATCCCTTCAGACCTAAAAATGATCTCGAATTGGAGCTACCCTATATAAAAAAGGAATGGCTGAGTTATCAGAAAATGAGCGATAAAACCACAGATGAAGTTTTCAAAGATAAGCTCGACCAAAAGACTAAACTAGAGGCCAACACCTTTAAAACCATCTTTGCGTCCGACGTTTTGCATGCGGCAAAAGTTACCGAACTTCCGTACCTATATCAGCAGGCGCCAATGCGCAGCATCAGTAAAACAACAATGCCACAGCAAATTTTATTAAATGGAAACTTTTGGGGTGTGATACCTTACGAAGGAAAATATGATGCGTTAGGCCTGGTAACAGCATTGTACAACAAGCAGACCAAAAGCTTTTCAGCACCACAATACTGGACAAATCCTCAAATCAATTTTGAAGAGATTAGCGATCTCCAGCCTGTAAAAACCGGCTCGGCTACCAAATGGATTGCGGTAACTTATAGCGGTAAAGTGATGCTGATATCAGAATAAATATTACAGAACCGGATAGCAGATACGTGTAACCCATTTACTGCTATCTGGTTCGGCACTACGGTCTGTTATAAACTCTTCGAACGGAATAGCAGGAGCCGTGTAAATATTGTCTTTCATGTAGTTAGACAATTGACCTAAAGCGTTACTTACGCTATTATTCCCCCCCTTAACTACTGCACTAAGCATATTAGAATGATATACCATCTTCTTGATATAAATATCATTCGTGGCAGCTAAATACTTGTTTACCGGGATAGCCACCATTGTTAAATACTGATCTTTATCTAACCGGGTGATGTTAACGATAGGATTACCCGTTTGTTTAGCCTCATACTTTGCAGCATAATCTTTAAGGGAACTAATCATTCCATAAATTTCCGCTGTGGTCGAAGAGTCTTTAGTGATACGTTTGGTTGTTAACACGAGTGAGTCCTGCAACTGTTTTTTTTCTACATGAATGCCATAAACATGCTTGTCGCTCTCTAAAAATGCTTTGGCCCGGCTAAGCATATCGTCCAGTTGCCCGGTTGTGGTCTTTGCCAATAGATAGTTAGTAACCCTTTTAACAGGATTTAGGCCTGTGTAGAAAAATACTTTACAAGTGAGGTAAATGCTTTTATCGCCTCTAACGTCATAAGTTAGGGTATTTATCACAGTGTCTTTACCAACCAAAAGCTTACCGGCAACCTGTGTAACGGTACTTTTTATTGGCACAAAATCCGTTTGGGCGGCGGGCCACCACTTGTACCACTGCCTGGGATGGATCACATATTTAAAGACAGCCTGCTCAGGTGTATAAACCTGCATCTGTCGGGTAACTTTAATTTCGGAGGGAAGAAAAAGGTAAACGCAAGTAAGTATTATGATTAACAGTAGTACAGCAAACAAGGCTATTCTTTTCATATTTTATTAAAAGGTATTATTGGTTTTGCAATGTAATCATTCTCCGTTTTTTACCATGGTTTGTTTTCTCATAATCATCTTTTAATCATTACTTTTCTTATTTTTAGCTAACCAATTATGAAACTGAAACAACTCTTTACGGCCGTGCTGTTAGCATGCGCTATGCCTGCCGCATTTTCACAAACGCAGCCAGACCAGTGGCTCATTAATGCTGCTAAAATAGAGCCTGCAAATTATTATGGTATTACGGTGGCTAACGGCATGATCGGCGTGGTGTCTGCCCCCGAGCCTTTTAAGGTTAAAAACGTAGTACTGGCTGGTGCTTATGATCTGTATGGTCGTGGCAGAGTAAGCAACTTTTTAAACAGTTTTAACCTGCTTAATATGAACCTCGAGATCAACGGCAAGCGCGTTACAGCAGCTGGGGTCAGCGACTTTAAGCAGCAGTTGGATATGCATCATGCGGCATTTACTACCACCTTTAATTATGGTGCAGATGCAAGCATAAAATACACTTACTATTCGCTACGCCATTTGCCGTTTACGGTATTGATGGACGTATCTATCACTGCCAAAAAGGACATCACTATTTCGGCAGCCAGCGTAATGGAAGCCCCCGACGCCTTACGCGATGTGCAGAATTATTATAATGAAATAGATAGGCCGCACACTACCATAAGTTTATTGACATCGACAGCCAAAAGCCCCACTGGTAAACTACAGCTTTGTTCATCAACTACGTTTCTGTTTACAGAGCCACACGGCAGCGAGCCGCGCATTATACATGAAATGTGGGACAGCAATATGCACCTCATGCGTTTCGGTAAAACCATTAAGGCTGGGGAGACTTATACCTTTTCTATCGCCGGTTCGTCTATCACTTCCGCTCATAATGATGACCCACTTAACGAAGCAGAGCGCCTAACTATTTATGCCAAATTGGAAGGCCACGATAGGCTGGTTAAATTCCATAACCAGGCCTGGGATGAGCTATGGAAAAGCGACATCCAGATAGAAGGCGACCCGCAGGCACAGCAAGATGTGCATAGTATGCTTTATCACCTCTACTCTTTCTCTCGCGCCGGCACTTCATTTTCTCCCTCGCCAATGGGGTTGTCTGGCTTAGGATATAATGGCCACGTATTTTGGGACACCGAGGTTTGGATGTACCCGTCGTTGCTTATTTTACACCCCGAAATTGCACGCTCACTGCTCGATTATCGGTTTGAACGCCTGGAAGCTGCCAAACGCAATGCTTTTGCCAATGGCTTTAAGGGTGCTATGTTCCCTTGGGAAAGTGCAGACAAGGGAGTTGAAGAAACGCCGGTTTGGGCACTAAGCGGTCCGTTTGAACACCACATTACCGCCGATGTAGCCTTCGCTGCATGGAATTACTATTGTGTAACACAAGATAAAACATGGCTTAAAGAACGCGGCTGGCCTATTCTATCCGCTACTGCCGATTTTTGGGCAAGCCGTGTAGAACGCAACGGCCCCGGACATTATGATATTAAGAACGTGGTAGCGGCCGACGAATGGGCGGAAAATGTAGATAATAACGCATTTACCAACGCTGCAGCAAAAGTAAATTTACAATGCGCAACGCAAGCCGCTCAGCTTTTGGGAGTAACAGCTAATCCAGATTGGGCCACGGTAGCACAGAACATTCCGATATTTACCCTGCCCAACGGCGTAACCCGCGAGCACGACAGCTACAAGGGTGAAGGCATTAAACAGGCCGACGTTAATCTATTGGCCTACCCGCTAAAAGTAATTACCGAACCCGCACAGGTAAAAAAAGACCTCGAATACTATGAAACCCGCATACCCAATGAAGGCACGCCGGCCATGACACAAGGCATTTTCGCACTACTATATTCTCGTTTGGGTAACGGCGATAAAGCCTATCATTTTTTCAAGGATGCCTACGAGCCTAATTTGAATCCGCCTTTCAGGGTAATTGCAGAAACCAAGGGCGGCACAAACCCTTATTTCGCCACGGGTGCAGGCGGCATTGTACAAAGTTTGCTAATGGGTTTCGGGGGGTTGGACATTACGCCTGATGGTATTGTGCAGATCAAAAGTGCGTTGCCATCTAAATGGAAGTCATTAAAGCTGACCGGGATCGGTCCGGATAGAAAAACATATACAGTTAAAAATTGAGAAGAACCGTAAGCATAATATTGTTATTCATTCTCCTGTTTAATACAACCGGTTACCAAATAGCTTTTTACCTATTGCAGCGATGCGCAGATGTCCGAATGGAAAAACAACTGGATCGTGTTTCGGATAAAGATCATAATCTGCTAACGGTTAAAGTTCCAATACGCTTGCCCTATCAAACCAATTGGAAAAATTTTGAACGCGTTGACGGCGAGGTTACCTTTAAAGGCAACACTTACCGGTACGTTAAACAAAAGATCAGCAACGATACGCTGATCTTGCTTTGTATTAACTATCAGGAGAAAAACCTCCTGAAAAAAAGCAGCAGTGATTATTACCAGAAGGCAAATGACAATAGTAATAACACCTCTAAAACAAGTCTCAGCTTACACTTAAAGCAGGAATATCTATCCTTAAACTCATTTCTCTTACCTGGCTTAAATGGTGTAGAACATTTATTTAAGGCACATACAGTCCCTCAAGACTCGCCGGGCTATCATCGCCTTGTTGATTCGCCTCCCGATTTCACAACCACTCTCAATTGTTAAAACTTTGCCTTACTTTAGGCTTTTGCCAATACCAACCTTATTTTAAACCAAATGAACCGCATACTATACTTTATAGCGGGAGCTATGTTGTTATGCTCCTCCTGCAAGAAAAACGATTATCAAAAGATCTTACATGATCCTCAATTATACAGCAATACCGTTCACGAATTAAATGGTGTTGTAATGGGCAACAACTTCAGTCCGGTTGTAGCCTCAAGAAATTACACCTATGCCGCCATTGCGGGGTACGAAGCAATTGCAGCAGGGTATCCCAAACAATATCGCTCGCTGGGTGGACAATTAAACGGACTTAAAACTGTACCCACCCCGCCTAAAGACAAACCTATAGACTTTGAGTATGCTGCTATACTGTCTTACTGCGCCGTTGGGCAGGCGGTAACTTTCCCCGAGGGGAGCATGAAATATTATGTCGACAGCCTCGATAAACTCGCCAAAGATCACGGGATGCCGAATGACGTGTTTGACAATACCCAGGCTTACGCAAAAGCATTGTCTAGTGCTATTATCAAATGGAGTAAAGGCGATAACTATTTAAAAACACGCAGTGCATCAAAATTTACGGTCACCGAAGAGGAAGGCCGTTGGATACCCACACCACCCATGTATGCGCAGGCCGTTGAGCCGCATTGGATGGAGCTTAGGCCAATGGTAATGGATAGCGCATCGCAATTCCGCGTACCGGCACCGCCTAAGTTTGATGTTAAAGATAAAAACAGTAAATATTATCAAGAGGTGATGTATATCAAAAACACCGGTGAACATTTAACAGATGAACAAAAACATATAGCCGAGTTTTGGGACGATAATCCCGGTAAAATGAATGTATCGGGACACGTGCAATTCATTACCAAAAAATTCTCTCCACCGGGGCATTGGATGAGCGTAACCGGCATTGCGGCTAAAAAAATGAATGCCGACTTTAACACTACCGTTTACGCCTATGCAAAAACCTCGATAGCACTATTCGATGGTTTTATACAATGTTGGGATGCTAAATACCACTATAATACTGTTAGGCCAGAAACGGTGGTGAATAAATACTTTGATATTAACTGGCGGCCGTTTTTACAAACCCCGCCTTTCCCCGAATATACTTGCGGCCATTCTACCATTTCCTCTGCCGCAGCCGAGGCTCTTACCAGCGTGTTTGGCGATAATGTTGCTTATAAAGATACATCTGAATTAGAGTTTGGAATCAAAAGCCGTTCGTTTCCGTCATTTCGCGCAGCAGCGCTCGAAAATAACTGGGCGCGCTTTTATGGTGGGTTGCACTTTCATAACTCCTGTATAGTAGCTAACACTTACGGAAAAAAAGTAGGTGATCTGGTGGCTGATAAACTTAAAATGAAATTATAAAGATTAAAAGTCTACTAAAAAACGGGCGTTTGAACTTAGTTTAAACGCCCGTTTTGTTTCACCTGCTAACCTAAAAGTGGACAATAAAAATCCAGATCATAGTGCCTGTAAAGAATTTGTTATCCTTCAAAACTTTGCAATATCCATTAAACAAATATATTTGTTGTACTAATTAATAGAGACCAGAGACTATCCAAAACGGGGCGTAACCGAAAAGCCATACGAGTAGGGAATTTAAACCTTAATCATGAATTGGTATTTTACCGTTTTAAAAAAGTACGCGCAATTTAGCGGGCGCGCCAGGCGCAAAGAGTATTGGTTTTTTGTGTTATTCAACCTTATTATTTTCTACGCATTGGTAATTTTGGCTACATTATTGGGTGCAACTGCTGCTGCGTACATTTATTATTTAGCAGTAGCCATCCCTTACATTGCGGTGACAGTTAGGCGCATGCACGATGTTAACAAAAGCGGTTGGTACAGTCTAATTCCCATTTACAACCTGATATTAACATTAAGCCCTGGGACCGTTGGAGATAACGAATATGGACCGGATCCAAAGGTTGAGCCTATTTATGAGGCACAAGACTACGAAAAGCCTTACGATATAAACGCCTAGCTAGTTATGATTTACAGGTTATTTTGCAACTACATGGATGCTATCACCTGGTTGCAAAATAACCTGCTTTCGTGTTTCTTCAAAAAAATAACGGGGATTGATTGCCCATTCTGTGGACTTCAGCGCTCCATTATTGCTTTACTCTATGGAGATTTTACCAATAGCTTCAGATATTATCCGGCTACAATTTTGTTAATACTGGCTTTAGGTATAAGCCTTCCTGGCAACCGTTTAATGTTCGAACATAAACCCATGGTGCAAAAAAGCATTTACGCTTTATCAGCACTAGTTATTGTAGCAAACTATGCCTATAAAATTAAATCAGGTTTGATATAACGCCGTCCGATTCGGATTTACCTGCAGTTAGATATTTGTAGTCGTGCAATACAGTTTCCAGGAACTGATATTCGTTTACACCTGCAGGACTGGTAATTCCCAAATGCCTTTTTATTTGAACCGCCATTTTATAAACCATAGCGCTGTTGCGTGTGCGGTTAAAATGTTTGATCACATCATGAATTAGTAGCACGTCGGCGTCCGTTAATTGCGATATAACGGGGTATTGAACTTCATAGTCGCTGGTAATGGGCGTAAATGCCAGATCATCAAATTTTGTGGACGATGCGACCTTAACAACCACTGTGCCCGCTACTATGTCACCAATGCGTTGTCTGTTTTCAGTCAAAGCCACTGAAACGATGGCAGCGCTGCCACCGGTAACTCCAAAATCTAAAACACGAAATACCCAGCGCAACAAGTACTGCCCCACAGTGGACCTGCCGCCGCCAATACTTGCCACTTTTATTTTCAATGCACGTTTGCCAACGGTTTGCCCGTTGTAAAACACTTCACACACCAAATCATAGGCAACACACATTAAAAGCCAGATACCAAGCATCAAAAAATAGCCTGTCCGAAGTTCTGAGGGTGGTAATGGCTTCGTATTTTGAGATTCAGTAACAAGTACGGTAACAATAAATGCCATATATATTCCTAAGAATATTGCGTAGTCAATCAGCCTTGCTAAGAAGCGATCGCCAATGCCGGCAAGTTCGTATTCAATATCAATATTTTGTGCGGTGGTTATTGTGATGGTTTGCATGCGTAACAAATATATATTTGAGCCGCGGATTTTGAAGAGAAATCAAAAAAAATATTTATTATTAGCAAACAAAACTGGCTAACCTATCACTACATGCGTGAAGCATTATTTATAAAGCAGAATTCGGAAAGGTGGAAACAATACGAAAATTTGCAAACCAAAGATCCTGACGAGCTTGCAGAATATTTTATAGCAATTACAGACGATCTTGCCTACGCAAAAACCTTTTATCCACAGTCTAAAACTATCGCCTACCTCAATAAAATAGCAACCGGTTTTCATCAATCTATCTATAAAAACAAGAAGGAAAACAGCAACCGATTTATCCTATTCTGGAAGTATGAATTACCCCAGCTCTTTAAAAAACATCATAAAGAAATACTTTATTCATTTATATTCTTCGTAGCATTTTTACTCATTGGCGTGGTATCTGCCAAATACGACAAGGCCTTTGTGCGGTTAATTATGGGCGACGAGTATGTGAATATGACCAATGAAAACATTGCAAAAGGAGATCCATTTGGAGTTTATAAAGGACAAGATTCGTTATCCATGTTTTTTATGATTGCCAGTAACAACCTCTATATTACCGTAGTATGTTACCTGTTAGGCATTTTCTGCTCTGTGGGCACAGTGCTCTCCCTGTTCAAAAATGGCATTATGCTCGGGGCTTTCGAGTACTTTTTTTTCAGCAAGGGATTCGGTATGGAATCAATACTGGTTATCTGGATTCATGGTACGTTGGAAATATCATGCATTATAATAGCAGGTGGCGCAGGCTTGGTTTTCGGCAACAGCATCTTATTCCCTAAAACTTATAAAAGGTTTACATCCTTTAAAAAAGGGGCAATTGAGGGCATGAAAATCACGCTCGGCATTTTGCCCATAATAGTTATAGCAGCCATATTCGAAAGTTTTGTAACCCGCCATACCGAAATGCCCATTTGGCTTAGCATAAGCATATTGCTAGGTTCACTCCTATTTATCATTTGGTATGTAATTATTTATCCTATACGTTTAACACGCAACCCAAACAATAGCCCCTACATTAATGCAATCTAAAATTGAACTCAACAAAATCCGAAACCTCGACGAAATAGTAAGCGATACTATCATTTTTTTCAAGCAAAACTTCAAACCGCTTCTAAAGGCTTATTTTACTATTTGCGGTGCGTTCCTGATAGCTGGTCTTATTTTGGCCGTTATAAATTTTTTTGAAATGCGTGTGCATATGGAAGAGGGCACGTCTATATTTACAACAACTTACTTTTTATCACTTCTGTTCGGGCTTATCAATTATACGGCAACCATACTAACCACATTGTCTTTTATTACTATTTACAGAGAAAAGGGTAATGAGGCCCCAACTGTAGAAGAGGTGTGGTCTTACTTTAAATTCTACTTTTTAAAAGCGCTTTGGGCAATTATTGCCATAGTTGTTATAAGTAGTATAGGCAGCGTTTTTTGCCTATTGCCGGGTATCTATTTATTTACCGTGTTAGGCCTAATATTACCCATTATAGTGGTAGAGAATACCACATTCAATTATGCAATAAGCAGAAGCTTTCAGATCATCAAGAAAAGTTGGTGGCGGGTATTCGGCAGTATGCTAATTATTAGCGTTGTTGTATTAGCTGCTTATACGGTATTGGCTATTCCGGTAATGTTAGTTGCCGAAATTTATGCACTTGTGACAGGCATTAGTTTGACTACCTTTTACTTGATGCCCCTGGCAGTAGTATCTTCAGCAGCCCAGTTTTTATACATTTTGCCAATAATTGCTTTGGCTTTAAGCTATTTTAGCCTTACAGAGCAGCAAGATGGCACTAGCTTGCTTAACCGCATCGAAACGTTTGGTGTAACCGACCGCAATGCCGGCGATAATACTACAGAAGAATATTAAAGATTTATGACGTCTGATAGGTCTTTAATTATTTCAACAGACTCCCTAAAAGGAGGTCCGCCCATTATTATCGATGCTGTGCCTAAGGCGGTGGCCAGGCCTGTATATCACTTCATAAAAACTGATACCGCGCAGGTTGTTATACGGCACATAAACGATAAAGCGTTAAAGCACTTTGCTGATGATCCTACCTTCGACTATACCGAGGAAAAATCACACGCAACTAACTGGTGGGATAAATTCTGGGAGTGGTTTTGGCATTTATTTCAAAATTCTACGCAGAACGAGTCAACCCGATATTCAATTCCGTACCTCAGTTATATTTTCTGGATAGCTATCGGGGCGTTTATCCTCTTTGTGATCATCAAGTTTGCCACCAGTAACGGTATCAATATTTTTAACAGGGGATCTATGCAAATCAGCGACATCCAAACCGGAGCCGTTGAAGATATTAACCAAATTAACTTCGACCAAGAGATTGAAAAGGCTTTGGAGCAAGGCAATTATCGTTTGGCAGTGCGTTTACTGTTTCTAAGCTCTTTAAAACAGCTTAACGATGCGGGCCTGATCAATTGGAGAGCAGATAAAACGAATTCGGCATATTTAAACGAAATTACAGATACAGATCAACGCCAGGTTTTTACTGCGATAACCCGGCAGTTTGAGTACGTATGGTATGGCGAATTTTCTATCGATGGCGACTCTTTTCAAAATATTCACGGTTTGTTTAATCGCTTTAAACAAATGCTGCCATGAAAGATTTGAAGATTTATATCGTTATTGCCTCCCTTCTGCTGGTCGGCTATATTGTGGTGCAATATAATCGCCCTAAAACCATAGATTGGACTCAGACGCTTAATAACGACGACAAAATCCCTTTTGGTACTTACATCTTATTTAACCGCTTGCATGATATTTTCCCCGGGGCAAACGTTCAAACATTTCGTGAGCCTGTTTATAATGTTATAAGCGACCACGGTAATAAACCAGGCACTTACATTATTATTTGCGGTACGGCCAATATCAATGAGTACGATTATAACAAACTCGTTCGCTACCTAAAAAACGGAAGCAATGTGTTTATAGCTGCCAAAGATTTTGGCACCTATATTAAAAAGAATCTCAAAGTTGAAACCTATTCAGACCCTTTCAATAATCATAATACGCCTGTTCATTTCTTAAATAAGTATGTTGACAGCACTGAATATTATAACACAGATAAATATGTAGGCAACAGCTATTTCAGTAAGATAGACACTGCAAAAGCCATTGTGCTTGGCGAGAACGGCAGCCACCAAAGCAACTTCATAAAGTTCAACATTGGTAAAGGGGCTTTATATCTTAGCGCAAACCCGTTGCTATTTAGCAATTATAATATTCTGCAACCCAAAGGTGCAAATTACGCGGCCATAGCACTATCGAACTTGAAAAACACCAAAGATATATTTTGGGACGAATATTACACTCAGGGTCGTACTGGCCAAGAATCTCTAATGCGCGTTTTTTTACGCGATCCGCTTTTAAGAAGCGCATTCTATATAGCGTTTTTTAGCTTGCTGATCTTTGTGCTTTACGAAATGAAACGCCGTCAACGTATCATTCCGATTATAGAGCCGTTAAGCAACACATCTGCAGAGTTTGCCAAAGTGGTTGGGCAGGTATATTACGAACAGCGCAACAACAATAATATAGCGCAAAAAAAAGCGACCTACTTTTTAGAGTTTGTGCGAACGCATTATTATCTGAAAACAAACCAGCTAAGCGATGAATTTACCCGCACGCTCGCTCAAAAAAGCGGTGCGGATTTAGCGCTTTTACAAAATATTATCGCGCACTTTATTATGGCGCGCACCGGCCAACCTGTGAGCGACCGGGAATTAATAGAACTCAACCAAAACATCGAACAATTTTATATTCAATCCAGATAATATGGAACAGGATTTTTTTGAACAACGTACCGACTTAAGCCAGCTAAATGAAGCTGTTAATCTTATAAAAACTACCTTAGGTAAAATTATAGTAGGGCAACAGGACACGATTGAACTATTGATAACCGGCTTGCTTGCCGATGGGCACATGCTGATAGAAGGCGTGCCCGGCATAGCCAAAACCTTAACCGCCAAGTTACTGGCTAAAAGTATCGATGCACAGTTTTCACGCATCCAATTTACGCCCGATTTAATGCCGTCTGACGTATTGGGTACCTCTATATTCAATCCGAAGACCGCTGATTTTGAGTTTAAAAAAGGGCCAATATTCGGTAATATTATTCTGATTGATGAGATTAACCGCGCCCCGGCTAAAACGCAAGCTGCTTTGTTTGAGGTGATGGAAGAACGCCAGATAACCATTGATGGGCACAGTTTTAAAATGGAAGAACCTTTTGTGGTACTGGCAACCCAAAACCCGGTAGACCAGGAAGGAACCTATCGCCTACCCGAAGCCCAGCTCGATCGCTTTTTGTTTAAGATCGAGGTTAAGTATCCAACCTTAGAAGAAGAAATTGCTATTATAACACAACAGCATCAGCAAAAAACGACCGATCAATTAGTGGAAGTTAGCGCCGTGTTGTCATCACAGCAAATTATCGAAATGCGTAAACAGATCCGTAACCTGCATGTAGAGCCACGCTTGTTGGAGTTTACGGCTAAGGTTATACAGGAAACGCGCAAAAACAGCTCGCTTTATCTTGGCGGCTCTCCAAGGGCGTCATTGGCGATAGTAAACGCGTCGAAAGCAATTGCAGCAATCAACGGACGCGACTTTGTAACACCGGAAGATATTATTCGTGTAACGCCATCTGTTTTAAGGCACCGCATTATGCTTACACCTGAGAAAGAGATGGAGGGCATCTCGCCAGACGAGGTAGTGGCTCAAATATTTCAGAAAATAGAAATACCACGTTAGTGAAAACGTTTTTTACCAAATTTTATAAAAACCTTTTTCTTAACCGCCGGCTATTTGCCGGTTTGGCTATCTCGTCCCTGTTGTTTTTGATTGGGTTCTTTTTTCCATGGTTCAGCATAATTCCTGTAGTGTTTTTCTACGCCCTGATCATCCTTTTAATATTGGATTTGTGGGTACTTTATAGTTTAAAACAGGGCATTATAGCCACCCGTCAAATTGCCGACAAACTTAGCAATGGCGATGAAAACGAAATTGGCATTGTTATCAAAAGCCTTTATACATTCAAAGTAGACGTTGGTATTATTGACGAGATTCCTTTTCAATTTCAAAAACGTGATGTTTGGTTTCAAACTACATTAAAGCATCTCCAGCAACAAATTATACCCTACATGCTACGCCCGACAAAGCGTGGCGAATATGAATTTGGCAACCTGTTAGTGTATGTTAGCTCTCCGTTAGGCTTATTAAGTAGACGCTACGTTTTCAACGAATCGAAGGTTCTTCCCGTTTACCCCGCATTTTTGCAAATGCGTAAATATGAGCTAATGGCTATTTCAAACCGGTTAAATGAAATTGGAATCAAAAAAATCCGCCGTTTTGGTAATAGCGCAGAGTTTGAGCAGATCAAAAACTACGTACCTGGCGATGATTACCGTACCATCAACTGGAAAGCCACCGCTCGAAAGGGCGAGTTTATGGTAAACTCTTATATCGAAGAAAAATCGCAGCATGTATATTGCGTTATCGACAAGTCGAGGGTGATGAAGATGCCTTTTGAGGGACTGAGCCTGCTCGATTACGCCATAAACTCCAGCCTGGTGCTATCCAGCGTGGCCTTATTTAAGGAAGACAAGGCCGGACTGATAACGATATCTGACAAAAAGGGAGCTGTTATACCAGCTGATAACAGGCCTACGCACCTAAATAAAATTATGGAGGTGCTATACCGCGAGAAAACACGTTACCTCGAAACTAATACCGAACTATTGTACAATACCATAAGGCATACTTTAAAACAGCGCAGCCTGGTTGTATATTTCACCAATATCGAGAGCCTTTCGGCCTTAAAACGACAGCTTCCTTTCCTTAAACAGATCTCAAAATTTCATTTGCTATTAGTTGTGTTTTTCGAAAACACATCATTAAAAACACTAAGCGAAACACCTGCTAAAGATGTAGCAAGCATTTACACCAAAACTATTGCCGAAAAGTTTGTATACGAAAAAAAACAAATAGTTAAAGAGCTTAACAACCATGGCATACAAAGTATATTAACCTCGCCACAAAATCTAACGGTGAACACCATTAACACCTATTTTCAGATAAAGGCAGCCCAAAAAATATAACCCCCTAATTATTATATGAAACTATTAACACATTATTTAAGCAAATCAATAGCCCTATTTGCCTTAGTAGCGGTACTTCAAAGCTGCGACCTGATGCAAGAGAAACCGGGCATATGGAAAGACGATAAAATAGCCGAAAGCAAGAGGAAAGACTTCCACGAGTTAAATGATAAGCTATTAAAAAGCTTAAAAGATAACACACCCGACCAAACCGATTTTCTGCTCTCCAAAGACCTGCTTGAGAATAACTACCACAAACGAGTTGTAGAGCTTATAACCAATCAAATGAAACTAAGCGATTTTGCTTTAGATAAAGAATACTATGTGGTTAGCAAATTAAAGCATGGCAATTTTATACAACAAAATGCAGACAGCGCGGGCATAGCCTACACGCCGATTGCTAAAGAAATGTATATCGCATTTTTTCTACCTAAAAATGGAAGCGATAAAAAACTACTTACTGTGGTGTATGGTAAATTTGACTACGGTTGGAAGATAGATAAACTGGAATTCGAGCCTTACATAGCTAATGGCAAAACCTCTGCTCAACTCTATAAACTGGCACAAGACCAATACGCCAAAGGCTATTTGGTGGATGCTATAAACAACATGGCATTAGGCCGCAACTGTGATAGACCAAGCGAAGAACTGCCTTCTCCTCAAAATCGGGAGATGGGAATCTTATACGGCAAAATGATTAACGAAGCCAATGAAAAATATAAGTTCCCTTTTGTGCTTACCGAGATCCCGACCAAACCTAAAATACTACGAATTTTAAATCAGGCAATACCTCAAGGTACCTTTCCGGCAATCTACTACCTCTCTTCCATCAGTATTAAAGATACCGTAGCCATTAAAAAAGAGAATGAAAACGTCAAGAAAATAATAGGAAAGGTTATCCCGGGTATTGATAAGGATAAAGATTATCTTATTTACTATGTGTACGATAAAAAACCCAGCGCTGAAAGCAACTCATACAGCTTTGATATAATCGACAAGCTCAGATAATATAATAATCAATATTTTATAACAGTCTTTTAAAGTAATACTTTAAAAGGCTGTTATGTTTGTATCCTTTCGCCAACACGCGCTTATGGATACTCCATAGTCAAGAAAGTAATTAAACTGAGATAATTCTGGTTTAATTGTTTCAAATTCGATCGTTCTGTATTGTCATAAATAACCCTTAATAATGGCTTGTTTATACCTCTGTTATGCAAAGGTGAACAACTAGTTTTATTAAAAGATATCGATTATGAGTACCAACCCAAATACAACAGGTAAATCCAGCCTAACTGCCACTGTTGAAGTAAACACCCCCATTGAAAAAGTTTGGAAGTTATGGAATACGCCTGCCGACATTATGCAATGGAATAAAATGTCGGAAGATTGGCATACGCCCTACGCAGAGAATGACTTGCGACCTGGCGGTAAGTTTCTGTATGTTATGGGGTTGAAGGATGGGTCGTTCAAATTCGACTTTAAAGGTGTTTATGATGAGGTAAAAACTAACTGTTTGATTAGCTATACGCTCAACGACAATCGCAAATCCATAATAACATTTTCGGGCGATAATCCGGTTAGAATAACCGAAACATTTGAACCGGAGGACAACCTACCAGCTGAGGAACAACAAGGCTATTGCCAGGCCGTTTTAAATGTATTTAAGCGGTACGCGGAGTCGCACATCGACACCAAATAATATTTTGTTACAAAATATATAAAAAGTAAAAAGACTTTAAATCAAGAATTTAAAGTCTTTTTACTAAATAATAAGTTTATATAAAATTACATGCTATTGGGCATAACTTTATACTATTTGCCAAGCCATTTCTGCTCCAGCACTTTCATAAAATACCCACCAACTACGCTCCTCGCCTGGAAGCCCACCTGCTTACCGTTGGTGGTTTCGTGCCAATCGCTAAGCGGTACCCGGGTAGGTGTTTCCTGGGAATATTTGTAAACCGGGGCAACTAATGCCTCAAAGTCTGTGCGGTTGTTAGCAAGTCCTGCAGTCCATACAATCCAATCACTTTTGGTGTAAGTTTTACGACTATCCAAAGGTAAACCAAACTCATTTTGTTTAGTGAGATAATACTTTACCTCGGTATTGTAAACCGACTGTGGAAATAATTTTAAGCCCAGCATTTTATCCCAAATGATGTTGTACTTCTGGCTCCAGGTGTCCTTCTTATCAAACACTAAAGAATAGTGATCACCGGCATCGGCCATTTGCATCCACTTAGTCACCATGTCTTTGGCCATAGCTTTGTACTTGGCTGCGGTAGCCTTATCCCCTAACATGTCGGCCATATAAGCGTAACAGCCGATACCAACTATTGCCTTGGCAGATAAGTTGGCATTGCGAGCCAAATGCCCTGCAAAATCATCTGTACATAATTGGTTGGCTGGATCCAGGCCTTCTTTAGCAAGGTAATTGGTCCATTCAGTTAAAGTTTTCCAGTGCTTCTTAGCAAATAAGGCGTTACCCTCGGCTCTGGCTATTGCGGCGGTGAGGATAAGCATATTGCCCGATTCTTCTACCGGCATACCCTCGCCATAGGTTTGTCCGTTGGCAAGTGGATAAGCACCCAAATCGTGCGCTGCAAAGGGATGAGCAAACTTACCACTTTCGCTGAAGTAGAAGATGCCATTTAGCATGCCTTCCATCAGCTTGGGATTGTAGGTAAGATAAAGTGGCGCCGAAGGATAAGTAACATCGACTGTGTTAATAAAGCCGCCGCTAAAGTTTTCTTTCGACAGGAACAGGATCTCCCCTTTCGGACTTTTAACTAACGTATGGGCTGCAATACTTTGACGATAACCCAATACGCAAAGCTTTGCGTATTTATCGCCACCTGCTTTAACTGCGTTGCTGTACATCTGTGTGTTAAATGATTGGCATTTCTGTAACACCGAAGCGTAGCCCGTTGCCGCTGCTGCCAATACCTGATCGAACGTTTTGGTTTGCGCGTTTTGCCACCATGGTTTTAAGTTAGTATGGAAATACTGAACTGGGTTAATATCGTCATAACCTATCTCGACATATTTCTCTACAGCAGTGGTTCCTACTGAACCGAATGGAATCATGGTGTTAAGCACCAAAGATTTTCCTTGTTTTTCAGTCGTCTTAGCCTCACCGTTAAAAAAAGATTTAATTGCTTCTTTACCTGTGCTTACGTACTGTTTGGCACCTGTTGAATTTGGTACAGCAACGTATACGTACCCCCAATCGATGCGCACATTGTCGCCGGTTTTTTGAAGAACAGGCTGCTCTACCGTACCCGCTTTTAGAATAGACAAATTGTTGCTGCTGTACTGTTGCGTGGTCATATCCTGCACTGGTGTATTGCGTGCCAGATCTGTAGAGGCGCTGAAATACACCTTAACCTTATGCTGTTTACCATCGTTTGCTTTAACCTTATAAGTAATATAAGATACCGGCCTCGATAGTAAATTTAAGTCGTTAAGTAGCAGTGGCGAGGTAAACGTAACCTGTAAATCGGCAGCGCCGCACCTAAAACCATAAACGGTTTGTGTTGCTTTTAGCGTTACACTTGTTTGTTTTGCCAAGAGTAAATCGGCATTAATTTCGGGCTTTAGTTCATCGACTAAGCCTGCATCTATCCAGGCACCTCCGCCAGTGTTAGTACAGTGCATGGCTAATACGTTTTCTCCATCTTTTAACTTACCCGCTACGTCGTCAGGTAGTACGTAATATTCCAGGTCGCCGTTTGCACCGCTCCTGGTGTATATCTTTTCGCCGTTAAGAAAAATCTCTGCATCGTCGTCGTGGTGTAGTTTAAGATATAGCTTGTTAATAGCCGATTTCTTATAGTTAAACGACCGGCGAACCCAAATGTCTTTGCTAGTCCACATGGTTTTAGCAACAGCTTTATCATCACTAATCGGTCCTTTACCGGTTTTCCATTCAGCATCGTTAAAATCCGCATTGGCCCAGTTTTGCTGAGGCGCGGTTTCAACATACTTACAGGTGTACGGCGTTTCATCAGCGGCGGGCAAAATCGTTCTGTAACTAGCTGCCTCTTTACCCATAAAGCGGTAAAGCTTGCCATCCACATCAATTACACCTAATAATGATTGATCTTTTCCTGTCCAATGCTTTGTAGCAGAAGCGTTTAATTCATCTGTAAAAGACCAAACGCTGAGGTAGGTATTATGCGTAATAAGCGGGTATGCAGGCGCCTTTGATACCTGGGCAATGCCCGGCGAAGTAAGCGCCGCAAAAGATAAGAGATATATACTTTTGAATAATTTGTTCATAGGAAATGCTTTGCTTAGTGATTAAGCATCAAATAAATAATAGGATATAAATAGAACTGAGCGCCGGTTTTAAATCCCGGCACTCAGTATTTTATACGTTCTCCATGCCGTACTGGCGTAGAATTTCCGGTGGTACGCCTTTCCATTGATTAGGGGCGTTACCGGCATATTCAAGATCATGAAAGCCTATTTTACTGGTAAAGAATCCAGAGGCAGTTAAGTCGCGCATTCTGTTGAAGAAAGCCACGCCCTGCGCCATACCAGGTTTAGCTTTATTTGGATAGGCAATCATATCAATCAGTTGTATCTGCTGGTCCTTACTGCTGTCGGTAAATACCTTACCAAAGCGGTTTAATGATTGCATATCCAGCCAGCGTAAACCGCCGCGCATTGGTACTTGGTGCTCGGGCATATCTTTAACGATAAACTCAATAAACTCCGGCACTTTAGCATCAGAGGCACTGCCCGATTTCGCGTCTTTAGGGATAATAATATCGCCGAGCACCGTTATGGTTAGCATTTCTGCTTCAGTAAAAAACTTATCGGCGTTTAGCTTTTTATCGCGTTCTATTTCAAACGCCTGCCGGCCAGGTTCGTCAGCAGCGGGTTCGGTTGCCCCAGCTGTCTCATCGGCCTTTTTAGTATCTGTTTTACAGGCTTCCAGTAAAACACCTGCCGATAGCGTGGTTAAGCCTAATGCTTTGAGGGAGTCACGTCTGTTCATAATTTGTTGTATTGGGGCTTGTTAAACGTTTAATTTTTTTCTTTCCTGTAAAATGTATTCGGCAGTGCGCATTGATAGGGCTAGGATTGTCCAAGTGGCGTTTTTATCACCTTGCTGTACAAACGGAGCAGCATCAACTACAAAGAGGTTTTTACAATCGTGTGCCTGGCACCATTTGTTTAAGGCTGACTTTTTAGGATCATCACCCATACGCACTGTTCCTACTTCGTGAATGATCTTACCTGGCGCTTCGAGGCCGTAGTTAGTTTCAGGCCCTTCGGGACCGGCATAAATCGCGCCCATATTGTGCATAATCTCCTGGAAGGTTTCTTGCATGTGCTTGGCCTGCTTAATTTCTTCAGGAGCCCATTTGTAGTGGAAACGCAATACCGGGATACCAAATTTATCAACCACGTTAGGGTCTATCTCGCAATAGTTATCGTAGCGGGCAATAGCGGTACCACGTCCGGCCATGCCAAACTGTGTACCGTAAAATCTGCGATAATCATCTTTCAAACCTGCACCATAACCGCCTGCTTCTTTCATTTTACCATCACGGCCGGGTACCAAACCATTCATGCGGTGCATGCCAGAGCCGAAACCATAAGAAGGCATGTGTAAACCACCGCCATATTCGATATGGTAACCGCGGGGGAAGTCCAGTTTCTTATTATCTAACCACCACGGCGAGTAGATGTGTACGCTGCCTGCACCGTCTTCATTATAACGCTTACGATCCAGCAATTGAGGCAAGAAACCGCCGGCGCTTGATCCGGTAGAATCATGTATATACCTGCCCACAACACCACTGCTATTAGCCAAACCACCCGGATGCGCTGGAGATATAGAGTTAAGCAAGATCCTTGCCGACTCTGCCGCACTGGCACCAAGAATTACCGTTTTGGCATTTACCTGGTACTCCTGCATATCTTCTTTGTTGATGTATGATACGCCGGTTGCCTTACCCTCTGCATCGGTTAGTACTTCGCGCACCATGGCGTTGGTAATTACCTTGAGATTACCGGTTTTAACAGCCGGAATAACCAGGCAAGACGATGCTGAGAAATCACCATAAATTTTACAGCTACGGCCGCACTGTCCGCAATAGAAACATGGTGCACGGTCTTTATTGCCGGGCAGCGCTTCGGTCAATACAGCGCCGCGACCGGCAATAACGGTTACGCCTGCTTTTTGCGCACCTTTTTTGATGAAAAGTTCGTTGAGTCTTGGTTTTGGCGGGGCCATAAAGATACCGTCCGGATCGTTTTCCAAACCTTCCTTGGTACCATAGATACCAATAAGGCGGTCAACCTTATCGTAGTATGGCTTTACCTCATCATAGGTGATTGGCCAATCGTCGGTAAGGCCATCTTTCGCTTTAAAATCTTTTGGTCCCATACGTAATGAGATACGGCCCCAGTGGTTGGTTTTACCACCCAGCATCCGCGAGCGGAACCATTGAAAATCGGTTCCATCTTTTGTTGTGTAGGGCTCTCCCTCCAGTTGCCAGCCACCATAAGCGGCGTCAAAATCGCCGAAAGGGCGCGTTGTTCCTGCACCACGACGTGGAGATTCATACGAAAACTTTAACTGTTGCGAATCCTTTCGCGGGTCGAAGTATGCGCCGGCCTCCAGCATCAAAACCTTGATGCCTGCGTTGGCTAAAACATAACCGGCCATGCCGCCCCCGGCGCCCGACCCAACAATTACTACATCCCACGTAGTGGATGATTTTTTAATCTGCAAATCGCTCATATCAAATAAAATAAACGGCTACGTCTAAATATAAAAAAAGTGTCTTAAATAAATTTATAGCAGGTTTTTATCCCCCCTTTGCCCAACTAAGCCTTAAGTTCAAATCCCGGACGATATTCGCGTTTAATATACTGGTTAACAGCGTCAAAATTGGTAACTTTCATTAAATTATTATCCCAGGTTAATTTAATCTTGCCTCCTTGCAATTCGTGACCGCGAACAGCCAAATTTGCCATCAACAAGGCCTCGGTAAGCGGGCCCGCTTTATCAAAAGACGAACTTAATTCTGTTTTACCATACCCTGCCAGGCAACCCTCAACCCATTGCGCATAATGGCCTTCGGCGCCTCCAGGTACACGGGCCCATTTTTGAGGGGCACTTGCGGTTTTAGTTCGTTCTTTTGGCAACAATGTTGGTGCATCAGAATAGGTACTAGCGTACATTTTGCCTTTGGTACCTATGAATAACGTTCCGTTACCCTCTTCACCGCCAAAACTTTCGTTTGGCAATAGCTCTTCCGGTCTTTCAGGTTGTATCCCACCGTCCATCCAATGCAGCGTAACATCACCTTTTGTTTTCGCAGTTTTTGGGAAAGTTAAGGTAATGTGGCTCGATGGCGGACAGCTCTCGGGGAAGTGTCCTTCTTTAAATTCGTCTACATAAACGCTACCAACGCTGGCTTGCACATCCTTAGCATATCTTATATCGAGTACGCGGAAAGGCGCCTCAACCAGATGGCACCCCATATCGCCTAATGCACCGGTACCGTAATCCCACCAGCCACGCCAGTTAAAGGGCACTAATTTGTCTACATAGTCTTTTTTAGGTGCTGTACCCAACCAAAGATCCCAATCTAATTCTTTCGGGATGTTAGGATCTGGGGCAGGCCATTTAATACCTTGCGGCCATACTGGGCGGTTAGTCCAGCAGTAAACCGTGTGTACATCACCTATCAAATCGGCATCGTACCATTCAGATAGCATGCGGGTACCATCGTTAGATGATCCCTGATTACCCATTTGGGTTACTACTTTATATTTTTTGGCAGCTTCGGTTAACAAACGTGCTTCCCAGATGTCGTGCGTCATTGGTTTTTGCACGTAAACGTGCTTACCCAATTGCATTGCACGATAAGTGATAATGGCGTGGTTATGATCGGGCGTTGAGATAGATACGGCATCGAAGTTTTTATGCTCCTTATCATACATCTCGCGCCAGTCTTTATAATATTTAGCCTTAGGGAATGCTTTGCGCGAATTAGCCGCACGGCGGTCATCAACATCGCACAAAAAGCCAATCTCAGCTTTACCACTTTTATAGAAGTTAGCAATATCGCTTTGGCCTTTACCTCCCGCGCCCACACCGGCAATTACCAGGCGATCGCTTGGGGCAGTATACCCTTTACCACCCAGTACATAGCGTGGTACAATCATGATACCGGCTGCTGCCAGTGCTCCCTTTTTTATAAAATCGCGCCTTGAAGCATTTGGTAAAGTTTTTTCTTCATTAGTTTCCATAGGATCTTAGTTAGTTATGTTTTTCAGTTGTTGTAATCGTGCGTAAATCTCTATCATAGCCGCCTGGTCTATCAGGCGCATAGCGGGCTTTGAGCCCAGCATATTATTTTCGTCTCTTTCGGTAGCCCAAATGGCATCTGCATCCTGCTGGTAAAAGTCTATCCAGGCTTTGTTTTTATCCACCTTGTAAAGTTCTTCATAGCCGCGAAGCATTACCGCGTTAAACCAATACTCGCCGTTAGGCAAACGCCCGTCTTTGAAAAAATATTTGCGTCCGGCAGCGGCAATTCGTTGTGCTTCCGCCAGATATTTTTTCTCCCTCGTCATTTTATACAAAATCACGTTTGCCTGCAGCATAGTGCCGGTGTTATAGGTGTATTTGGCCTCAGCAATTTTCAGAGTTTTAGTATTGATGTTATCATAATAAAGGCCATCAGGTGCTTGCAGGCGTTTGTTAGTCCAATGATAAATATCGAACGCCGATGTTAGATAGTGGCTATCGTTAGTAAGTTGATATAATTGAAGAAGCACTAAAACACCTGGCCCATTTGAGCAGGTGTTTTTGGTAGATAAATCTCCTTCTTTCCAATACATACCACCACCGGTTACGGTGTCACGACCGCTAAGCATAAACTTGCAGATCATTTCAGAAACATCGAGATATTTCTTTTTATGATTACGTCTGTAAGCATCCAGATAAGCTATCGCGATCCATTGGTTATCATCATAAAAACGGCTGCTTAGCCGCTCCTTCGTAACATAATCCTGATAGGCAGGCACTGGTGGTTTATCACTATAGTACTGGTCTATTGCCTGTTCAATCGGCAGCATAAATTGCGCCTTAGGTGCTAATTCTTCCATTTCATTAGCCGCCTGCATGTAAGCACATAAAGGCCATAACCACGAGTGCAGATTTTCTCTCTTAATGCTATCCGTAGTTTCGAAATAAAGACCCGTTTTATCGTCGCGTATTTTAACATCGATGGCTTTTTTAATCAGCTCAATACGGGCCTGATAGTCGGGCAATTGTGCCTTCAAATCCGAAAACGTCAATAAGACTAGTATTATACTCAGCAGTCGCTTTTTCATCCTACCTTACTTTTCGTTTGTTAATGAGTAAGGGAAGTTTACCTGCTGTATCCCTCTCTGTTTGTTAGGTTGCGCCGACATACTAAAGTTAATGACACCGCCCTGAAGCAAAGTTGAATGATCGAACCAGTTGTTATTATATGGTTTACCATTAACAGTAATACTTTGGATATACTTGTTATTATCGCTATTGTTCGGGGCGTTTAATACCACCTTCTTTCCGTTCTCGAGGTTCAGTGTCATGTTTTTAAACAACGGTGTGCCCAGCACATACTGACCGCTTGTTGGGCAAACCGGGTAGAAACCCATTGCCGAAAACACATACCAAGCAGATGTTTGGCCATTATCCTCGTCGCCGCAATAGCCATCGGGTGTTGGCTGATACAGCTTTTTCATCGAATAGCGTACCCAATACTGGCTCTTCCACGGTTCACCGGCATAATTGTAGAGATATAGCATGTGTTGGATAGGTTGGTTGCCATGCGCATATTGCCCCATATTAGCCACCTGCATTTCGCGCATTTCGTGAATTACGCCGCCATTGTATTCTTTATCGCCGAATACCGGAGGAGCGGTAAACACCGAATCGAGCTTGGCAACGAACGGTTTATTGCCGCCCATCAGGTTAATAAGCCCCTGTATATCGTGAAATACTGACCATGTATAGTGCCAGCTGTTACCTTCAATAAAAGCCCCACCCCATTTGTAAGGACTAAACGGTGTTTGAAAACTACCATCCTTATTTCGGCCGCGCATAAACCCGGTCGAGGCGTCGAAAATGTTCTTATAGTTCTGGCTCCGTTTTTTGTAGATATCAGTTTCGGAGGCAGGTCTGTTTAAGGCTTTACCCAAACGGTAAATAGAAAAGTCGTCATAAGCGTACTCCAAAGTACGGGCTGCGCTTTCGCCGATTTTAACATCAACCGGAATGTAGCCTATACTGTTATAGTATTCGAATCCGGTTCGGCCTGTTGCATTAGGACCTTCATTATTGGCACCATGTAGTAGGGCTTGGTAAAGTGTACCAACGTCATATCCCCTGATGCCTTTCAAGTAAGCATCGGCAACCACAGAGGCCGAGTTGTTACCTATCATTACGGCAGAATACCCCGGGCTACTCCATTCTGGAAGCCAACCACCTTCTTTGTAATCGTTAATTAATCCCTCCTGCATTTCTTTATCTATTGAAGGATAAACGAGGTTGAGGAATGGGTACAGAGCGCGGAAAGTATCCCAAAAGCCGGTACCGGCAAACATGTAACCGGGCTCCGTATTACCTGTATACGGACTCCAGTGCACTATTTTGCCCTGCGCGTTAGTTTCATATAATTTATTAGGGAAGAACAACATGCGGTACAGGCACGAATAAAATGTACGTACCTGATCTACCGACCCGCCTGATACATCAATGCGGCTTAGATTCTTATTCCACAGGGCTTTAGCCTTTTGTTCAGTAGCGTCGAAGCTGTCATTGCCCTGCTCATTTTTAAGATTGAGTTCGGCTTGCTCCAGGCTAATAAAGGAAGAAGCCACCCGAAGGTGAACTTTCTCCCCCTTAATAGTTTTAAATCCAATTGCAGCTATTGCACGGTTTGCATGCAACTCGGTTGAATCGGTTAATGTCGAATCATTATAAACACGCGACAGCGTAAACGGCTTATCAACGTATATTACAAAGTAGTTCTTAAAATTTTTTATGCCTCCCTGGGCATGTTTGGTAGAGTACCCTACAATCTTTTTTTGTCCGGGTAATATTTTAATATACGATCCTTTGTCCAAAGCATCAATCACCACAAACGAACTATCGGTTTGCGGAAAAGTAAACCTGAACTGTGCGGAACGCTCTGTAGCAGTCATCTCCGTAATTACATCGTGCTCGGCCAGGTAAACGCTGTAGTAGTAGGGCTTGGCAATTTCGGCTTTGTGACCAAACCAGCTTGCTCGGCCGTCGTCAGTCACCTTGAGGTGTTTGGTAACGGGCATAATCGCAAACTGACCATAATCGTTCATCCAGGGCGATGGTTGGTGGGTTTGTTTAAAACCACGGATCTTGTGGGCATCATAAGTGTACAGCCACCCATCTCCCATTTTACCGGTTTGTGGCACCCAAAAGTTCATGCCCCATGGCACGGCTACTGCAGGGTAAGTATTACCGTTTGATAGCTCGTATTTAGAGTCGGTACCCATTAAAGGGTTAACCCACTCCACCGGATCGGTTACCGAGTTTACTTGTTGAGCGTAGGTTTTACCCGCAAGGATCAGCAATGTAAAAAGGAAAAGTTTCTTCATAAGAAGTGTTGTTTGGACAGTTGTGTACCTGAGCATAGACAGGTATAAATGAGATGCTTTTAGAGCAGATAAAATTTATAATAAAGGCTGGATCTCGAACCAGCCTTTATTACGTTTACAGATAGATTACCAACCTGTGTTTTGGGTGAGTTTTTTGTTGTTATTGATCTCCCGTTGTGGCACAGGCCATAATAAGTATTGCTGTTTCATGGTTACCCCCTGCTCATTGGCGGTACTGAAAGCATCGCTAAACTTATTATTGGTCACATCATAAATCATGTGAGTTCTTTGGATATCGAAATAAGCTTTGTTTTCATAAGCCAGTTCGTGATAACGCTCTTTCCAAATGGCCTGGCGGAACTGATCCTGACTTAAACCGCTAAGTGGTGCTAGCTGTGCACGTGTTCTGATCTTGTTAATCTGCGCGTAGGCATCAGCAGTTGGGCCGCTTACTTCGTTAGTAGCTTCTGCATAGATTAGCATGGCTTCCGGCAAGCGCAAGAAAGTCCAGTTTTCATCACAGATACCATTACCCAAGGCGCTTTCCACTTGAAAATATTTGTAGAGATTATGGCTGCCAAACACCACAGTTTTTGTTGGATCGCCATATTGCGGGTAGCTCGAGAAATAGAACTGACGCTCTTGTGCACGCAAATCTCCCGCTTCGTAACTATTGAAAAACTGATTGGTAGGAACCATAGCGCCAAGGTGATCGCCGTAGGCACCTACAGGTAGGTTAAAAGGTACGGTTAACTGCGTGATAGCATTAGTAGATACACCTACAAGGTAATTACTTTGAAATATTAACTCGCCCTGGTTTTTGTGGGCATTATCATGCAGATAAGCATAATCGGTAAACAATGTATAGCTCGACAATACTTTTTGCGCCTCTGCTGCAGCCAACGCATAGTTAGCTGTGATGTTTAAAGGGAAACCAGCGGTAGTAAGGTAAACACTGGCCAATAGTGTGCGAACGGCACCTAAAGAAGCATGCCCCGTTTGATCTGTTTCTGGTAAACCAGAAGCTTCAGCAGACACCAAATCACTGATAATAACCGGATAAACCTGCGCTACCGGAGTACGTGTAGGGAACAAATCAGGGCTATCTACAGTTACCGGGGCGGTAATCAAAGGCACATCACCATATAATCGCACTAAGTGGTAATAGAAAAACGCCCTTAAAAATTGTGCTTCGCCTAAAAGCCTTTTCTTCTGCGCGCCATCCATAGCAACATTCGGTATTTCTTGCAGGGCAAGGTTTGCGTTTGCGATAGCGCTGTAGCAATTTTGCCAAACAGATTCGAAGCCCGGATTAACAGGGTCGGTACGCTGGTTAATTACGTTTCCGTTGTTTACACTTTGGCCGAGCGAGGTAGCATGACCGGCAAACAGTTCGATAGTAATAAATGGGCTTTCTCCATAAGCGTCGCCATTTTGGAACAAATAAAGTTTGTTATAAATGCCGTTAACAAAGGTTTGCGCCTGCGATGCCGATGTAAAATAATTGCTTTTTACGAAGTTGCTGTTATTCTTCTCGTCCAGATATTTCTTACAACCACTGTTAATAAGCACCAGGCTTAATAACAGGTATGCAATCTTATATTTTTTTATGTTAAGTTTCATGTCGGTATAATTAGTATTTGATTAAAAACTTGCGTTTATGCCTAGCAGATAGGTTCTTGGTTTAGGGTAATCGTAAAATTGGATACCCTGAGTGAAGTTACTATTGCCGTTATAGGTGGAAGTTTCCGGATCATAACCAGTGTAGTTGGTGATAATAAACGCGTTTTGAACTTGTGCATAAATTCTCAGGCGGCTCATTTTCATTTTGGAAACTACGTTGCCTCCGAAGTTGTAACCAAGTGTTATCGCTCTACCGCGTAAGAAAGAACCGCTTTCTACTTTGGTTGAGTAAATCTCTGTTTGATATCTTACATATGCAGGTCTGTCTTCAGCAATACTGGTGTTTTGGTTAGTTGGTGTCCAGGCATTTAACACGGTAGAATAGCTATTAGCCTGACCGGTTCTGTCCTGACCAGAGTGACGGGTTAAGTTCATAATCTGGTTACCCCAGTCAAATTGCAAATCAATACCAAGATCGAAGTTTTTGTATTTGAAGTTGTTGACAAAAGATCCGTAACCATCCGGAGTAGATTTACCTAAGATGGTTTTATCATCAGCGGTAATTTTACCATCACCGTTTTTATCCCAGATCTTTAAATCACCAGGTAACAATCCGTATTTCGCGGCCTGAGCAGCTTCTGCAGTACCCCAGGTGCCTAACACTTTATAACCTAAATACTCACCCGCCGGGTCGCCAGCGCGTACCAGCAAGAAGTTTGACAGGAACGATGGGCTCAGGAATATATCATCATTAGCATCGCCCAACTTTAGCACTTTGTTCTTCAAGAACGACACATTTAAGTTACTTGTCCAAGAGAAGTCTTTAGATTGAAAGTTAACTGAGTTGATAGTAAGCTCGACACCCTTGTTCTGTAAACTTCCAATGTTTTTGTAAACCGTGGTAAAGCCACTTGTCTCGGGCAGAGGGGCGTTAAGCAACAGGGCTTTGGTTTTCTTTAAGTAAACGTCGCCGTCGAAGGTTAAACGATTGTTAAACAAACCAAAAGACATACCAAGGTTGTACTCATTGGTTTTTTCCCAAGCCAGGCCTTCGTTACCAATACTGGTTTGTGTTGTACCAATAGCAGGTGCGCCGCCAAATACATAGTTGTTGGTATTGATGTTAGCTTGTGATCTGTACTCGCCAATCTCAGAGTTACCTGTTACACCGTAGCTGAACTTGAATTTCAGATCTGAAATAGTTTTATTGTCTTTCAGAAAATCTTCTTGTGAAGCACGCCATGCCACCGCTGCAGATGGGAAGAAACCATATTTGTTGTTAGTACCAAAACGTGATGAACCATCTTCGCGACCTGTAACGGTTAACAAATACTTATCTGCATAACCGTAAGTTGCCCTTGCAAAGAAAGACTGCGTTTGCCATGCATCGTAATTTGAGGTAGGTATACCGGGTATAGAACCGGCCCCCAAATTGTAATAAGAGTAATAATTATCCGATAAATTTTGAGTAGAACCGTAAGAGCTCAACTGCGAGAAGTTGATAGTCTCAGTACCGGCAACCACGGTTACTGCATGTACCTTGTTAAAGGTTTTGCTGTAGGTTAAGTAGTTGTTCCAGTCCCAAAACGTATTGTTGTATTGGTTAATTGACGCCGAACTGTATGACTGGTTAATGGTAGAACCACCTACAAGCCCAGTTTGCGAATGCGGTTGGGTATTGCTTGAGTTGGTAACACCAATGGTTGTGCGGAAGTCGAGACCCGGCATAAAGGTGATATTAGCGTAAGCATTACCACTGAAAACGCGATTATAAACCATATCCCTTATTTCATTGGCTTGCGCAACCGGGTTATCTCCACCCTCCATATTCGGATAGTCTGTTCGCTTGCCATAAGTACCATCAGGATATTTGATCGGGATAATAGATGGCATTTCGATTAACATACGCGGAATGTTGTTACCACCTGTACCGCCGCCCTGGTTACGGGTTTCACGATAATCGTAGTTTAACGTAGCACCAACTTTTAGCCACGGCTTTATCTGGTTATCTGCTGTTAAACGACCGTTATAGCGTTTTTGATAGCTGTTGATGATGATACCTTCGTTATTGGCATAGTTTAAAAATAAACCATAATTCATTTTATCAGTTGCATCGGTAAAAGACAGGTTATGGTTCTGGCTGTACGCGTTGCGTGTAGTTGCTTTTTGCCAGTCTACGTCGTAAAGCGGATTCAAATTAGCATCGAATAATTTGCCGATCAACGCGGTACGAATAACCTTCGGATCATCTGCTGCATACTTTCCTGCGGCCCAGCCAACAGGGTCATACTTCTGAATATTGGCGTAAGACTGGTCTTCAACAGCCAGGAATTGTTTGGCATTTAAAACGCCCAATTCTTTAGCCATTACACCTAAGCTTCCGTAGCCATCATAGGTAACCGAACCGCCCTTTTTATTTGCACCCCGTTTGGTAGTTATTAAAATTACCCCGTTAGTACCGCGCGATCCGTAGATAGCGGTTGAAGAAGCATCTTTCAATACGTCGATCGATGCCACATCATTAGGGTTAATTGAGGCTCCGCCTTCTGTCCATTGCACACCATCAACCACATACAATGGGTCGGTGTTAGCGTTAATGGAGCTGTAACCACGGATACGGATTTTGGTATCGGCCCCAGGAGCACCGGAGTTGCTAGATACGTTAACACCGGCAATTTTACCCGCAAGTTCTTGCTCTAAGTTTTGTGCAGGGCGCTCTTGCAGTTCTTTGCTGCTTACACTACCTACCGAACCGGTTACATCTACCCTTTTTTGGGTACCATAACCAATTACAACTACGTCACTAAGCGTTTTGCCCGCATCGGGTTTCATGCTTACATTAATAACTGTTTTACCGGCAATGGCAATTTCCTGTCTGGTGTATCCTAAAAATGAGAACGCGAGGTTTTTACCCGCGTCGGCATCCGATATGTTTAACGAAAACATACCCTTTGCATCAGTCACTGTACCGGTGGGTGTACCTACAATTGTTACACTAACACCTGGTAGTGGCTGGCCTTGTTCATCCAGCACCTTACCTGTTATGCGCGTCTGCGCGTAGGCAGCAAACAGGTTTAAATGCTTGCGCGGGGTTCCGTAACTCAGCGAAGGGCCGGTTAACGAAACGGCTGCCAACACCCCTATAGGCAGCCATTTAATTGTCTTTAATTGGTTTAGTAGCTTTACACTCATAATGGTTAAAGTTTAATTGAGAGTTTAATTGGTGATTGGGATACGGTTTAAGTTTAGTATTTAAACTTGCAGGCATGGGTTGCCATCAAGGTGGTGGCGTTACTGTTTTTTTGAGCATAATTATTGTTTTCTATAGGTAAATAGTATTTCTCAGGAGGTACCGTTCGGGCAATAAAATGGCTTCACAACCGCTAGGGTTATTTGAACATTTGAATACTCAAACGGAGGACCTGAAAAAAGTTAATAGTCAGTAATTGGTTACTCGTGGCCTGACTTACGTTGCTATTCCGACTGCAGAATGTAGGTAGGAAATGAATCACCAATCGGCCACTTCACAAAGTTGTCGATAGCGAAGTAGAATTTCTCTATTGATTGGGGAAATCTCTAAAAAATCTAAATTTATTTCAATATAAATAATTGATATACAAAAGATTATAGAATTTAAGTTTAACGAAAATCTAAATTCAATCTACAGTTAATATCACTTTTTAGGGCAATATTAACTGTAGATAAGACAAGTTAATTATTAAAAACTGACGGAATTTGTCAGGATTGGGGTGAGTCGAGATCAACAAATTTGATCTCCATAATCTTGTTCTCAAAATCGTCGCCTTGAACAAGTGCTTTTGATTTAATCCGCATCTTATAGGTGTAGATTGTGCTAACCGCACTCTCCAGGATATTAGCAATGGTTTGATTGTCTTTTACGCCCAGTCTCATCAGCGCAAAAATCCTCAGGTTGGTATTTAAAACCTCGTTATCCTTCGGCCATATTTGATCTTCTGGTTTTAACAGAGAGTTAAATGTGGTTATGAAATTGGGGAATAGCTTCAGGAATATATTATCGAAGGTGTAGAATAGGGCGTACCGTTCTTGCTTAATATCTATTTCATTGGAAATATGCAGCAACTCTTCATAGTTTTTTGCCTTGATCTTGCGCTCTGTATTGCGTTTAATCTTTTCCAGTTTGAGGATATAACCCGAAATTACATCGAAAAAGTAGCCGATATATTCTTCTTTGATATGCGAGTCTTCCAACAACTTCTTGTTGATTTTATCCAGGTGTTGGTTTTTTTCCTGAACTATCTTTTCTCTTTGTATTACTTTCTTTAACCTATCATAAACCACAAAAGCAAAGCCCGCTGTTGTTATAATTGCAAGGCACAGAATAATAATAAGATAGGTTAACGTACGGTTTTTGGCGTTTTCGGAATTGATTAGTTTTTGGGCCGATAAAGTGGTAAGTATTGCTACAATCTCTATCTTATGCAACCTGTTACCGTAAAATTGAGCCTGGTTACGAGCTTCAACCAATAACAGCTCTGCATCGGCTATATCACCTTCCTCAAACAAAGCCTTACCAAGATTAAAAATGGCCAGCGTTTCCTTCGTAGACGAACGGACATCGTAAATGGCCGCAAGCGTGATTAGATTTCGTCGTTCGGGTTCGCCTACCAGCGAACTCAGGTCGTGTACGATCATGGCACGCTGATGGTCTGTAAGTACACTATTAGCCAATATTTTTCGGTAATAAGCCGCGGCTTTGTCACGTTGGCCGGATATGGTTAACAGTTCTGCCAGATATTTATACTTTTCGTATGAGCCGGGCTTGGCGAGCAGCATAGCCGAGTCAAGCGCTCGTATGGATTCGGCACGATTGGCTGGCGAATAAAAAACATCTGTGTTATAAAATGCCTGTTTAGTATACGCCCGCGACTTTAGTTCGTAATATTTAAACTTAATGCTGTCGGGCATTTTACGTACATCAAGCTGCTCTATCCCATCAAAAGCCTCCTTAAACATCCCCCACGAAAGCTGGATGGTGCTCAACTTAATCCTGCTTTCATACTCGTTTGGCATGTTGTGCATCAGCTCGCTTAGCTCTAATAATTTACGGGTATATACGTGCGCTGAGTCAAACACATAGTCTTTATACTCATCGTATAATTTCTCGCAAATTGCAAAACGACCGGCATAATTGGTTTGGGGCTCGTTAGCCAACGTTTGTTTAAGCGCAGCTATGCGGCGGTCTTTTTCCTCATCATAAAGCTTTTTCCTGCTAATTTCAGACTTCAATACGGTTAAAAGACTGTCGGCAGGTACACTACATATTGCAGATGAGGATAATAGCAATATCAATGATATCGACAGCAATACTTTCATAATTCAATTGGTAGTTGGTTTACGTGGCTAAGGTATATTTTTAATAGATACTATAAAAAACTCCAACACTATGGATTATGTAAGTTATAGAAATTCAGCAAGATAGAACACGTTTTTTTTTATAAAAGTGGCGACAGTAGTCTGCACAATTTCTCGGGTAGTTGTTTAATTACGCTTCGTTCTGCCCAGCGTTTTGCGTTAATTTGCTCGGCATTTTTCAGGTCGTTATGAAAGGCTTTTCCTAATTCAGCAGCTATCTTCTTATCGTAGATCATACTGTTAACTTCGAAATTGAGTTCAAAACTCCGGTGATCCATATTGGCTGTACCCACCACAGCCAGTAAACCGTCGGCCACTAAGGTTTTGGCGTGTACAAAGCCCTTTTTATAGCGATAAACCTCTACCCCAGCCTCTAACAACTCGTTATAATAAGAACAGGCGGCAGCATTCACCAGGTACGAATCAGACCTCCAGGGCACCAACAGTTTAACTTTAACACCGCTCATGGCCGATATACACAAGGCATCCAGTATACTATCCCCCGGAATAAAATATGGCGATGTGATCAGCAATTCTTCCTTCGCCGCCCCAATGGCCTGCAACAGCGAGAACATAATAGTAGGCACATCCGAATCAGGCCCGCTGGCCGCTATCTGCACAATGGCCTTCCCGTGCTTCTTGTCGCCTGCTGCAAAAAACTCTTCAGTAATGGGCAATTTCTTACCTGTACAAAAGTTCCAGTCGCAAATAAAAAGGTTCTGAAGGTAATATACCCCTGGGCCGGTGATCATTACATGGGTATCGCGCCAGTATACCTTGTCGGTGTTCTTGTCGTTGACGTATCGGTCGCTAACGTTAATACCACCAACAAAACCAACGCAGCCATCTATAACCACAATTTTGCGGTGGTTTCGGTAGTTGGTACGGTTTGACATGGCTATAAACCAAATCTTATAAAAAGGCAAAGCCTCAACCCCGGCATCTGTCAGCTCCTTTACAAACTCCTTACGGATGGAGCGGCTACCAAAGTCGTCGTAGATGAACCGCACGTTTACACCCTCTCCTGCCTTCTGGATCAGAATATCTTTGATCTGGTTGCCGATATTGCCGTCTTCGAAAATATAATATTCAATGTGGATATGTTTTTTTGCTACTTTCAGTGCTTCCAGCAGTTCGGGAAACTTTTCTTCGCCATTGAGGAGCAACTTTACGTCGTTATTTCCGGTTAAAGGGCTTTGCTCGTTCAGTAGCATGTGGGCGAGGTTCTTATACTCTTTTATTTCTTCCTCGCTGGCCGTCCAGGTCTTTTTAGATTCGCTTGCAATTCTTCGCCTGATTTCGTCCATGAGCTTTTTATCGCTCACAATCTTCTTACTGTATAGCTTATTTTTACGGTAGTTGTTACCCACTGCAAAGTAGATGATCATACCCACGATGGGCAAAAAAATAGTAAGCAACAGGTAGGCAAGCGTTTTAGTGGTAGAGCGGATATCATAAAGTATGCGCAGGCACACAACAATGGTTATTATGGCATAGATAGTACCCTCTATAATGTACCATTTCATTTACCGCAAATCCTTTCTAAATATTGCCAGATGGTATGCTTATTCCATCCTATTAATCTGCCTTTCTGAATAATCATGTTTTCATCGCCGGTAGAGCCTACCGGATAACTTAATGCAAATGCTGTATTATTGTTTTGCCAGCCCTGTATTTGTCCAAAACGCATAATGTTAAAATAAACTTTATCGCCCGTTTTGCTTATTGTATAATAATTATCAGCAAATTCTCTCAGCACCGGTTCGGGGTTTTTCAGTAATGAATCATTTCTGGAATGATACCTGTAATCAACAGCCTGCTTATCAAAAACTGATTGGTAACCGGCGTAATAACCATCGTCGGTTTTAATAATGCAATACCATAATAACGAGGTGAACGGCGCTGGGGTAGAAAGCGTGGCCTTGGTTCTCTCGTCTACATAAAGTTTAGCCATACAGGCAATCAGTAAATAAAATGCAGAAATAGAGATAGCGATTGCAGCCCAACGCCCGCGATAAGCCTTACCGAAAAGCAGGTAGACAGAGGCCACCAGCATACTAATAGTAAATAATGGATCGGCCACGTACAATAACTCGACAGAGAAACGGCTGTGACTGAAAGGCTCTAGCAAGCCAGTTCCGTAGTTGGTGCAGGTATCTAATAAATCATGCAGTAAAAGCTGGAAACAGAAAAATAAAAGCAAAGTATTCAGCTTGACTTTGGGATAAAACCGGTGTGCAATAAAACCCAGCAATAACCCTAACACTATAGCAAAAAAGAAAGAATGTGTGATACCACGATGAATAAGCAATGCGCGGTCGCCTTGTACAAATAAACCGGCTGCTGTATCCATATCGGGCAAATTTGCGGCGATAGCGCCAAAAAGCATTGCCTTTTTACCTAGTTTTTTACCCAATAACAATTCGCCTGTGCACGCGCCCAGTGTGATATGCGTAAGTGAATCCATTAATAACTTTAGATTTAAAACAGATGCCCCCGCCAGCTTCTCTATTGCACCGCATCAGACAGCCAATATATCTATTTTGGCGATAATGCAGCTTATTTTTATAAACGAATAACTTATTCAGCTTACAATCTGTAACGATAATGATAGGTACCATCCCCTTGATTATAACAAATACTTAACTTTCATTTTATATTGAGACAAGTTATTTGCAAAACATTTACTGCGATATGAACAAATTTTTCCTGATACTGCTTTGCGCCGCCTTATGTGGTAACTCTTACGCACAAAAAGTGAAGCCCAACCCCTATTTGCTTAAAACAACCGGCGACTGGGTAAAAACAAAAAATTATTATCTACTTAGCTTATTCGAGCAAGACAAAGAAGTTAACGCCCTGCTTAAAAGCGACACGGCTTTAGCCCGGCTTACTTTAACTAAGATTCAAGGCTTAAATAATGCCATTAAAGATTGTAAAGACGCAACCTGTTTCACCGGTCAAATTAAGTTTTCTGATGATGAGATCAAAACCGTAAGCGCACGCTTAACGGCGCTATATAAATCTAACGGACCATTAGATCGTTTAACTAAAACAGTATTAATACCATCGGCTACCTATTCATTATACAAGAACCTTTCTCCGGCTGAACAATTAGTAAAAGCATGGGAACAAGATGCAGCTGCCGTTAATTATACCATAAGTGTTTATGCAGAAGGTAAGAAACCTAATTACCCACAGATAGATTCCATCAGCTATAATGTGAAAGCCAAAAGCTACACTACTATTATGTACGATTGCGCAGTTGTGCTTGCCGGCGATGTAAAGAACACCAAACTTTTCTTCGAACCATCATTACAAGCAGCCTTGCTTTATTTGCAAATAAACGAACGGCAAGACCCTGCCAATTATGAGCCTATGGCCAGTACCGTTAACAAGGCTGCTGTTGATAAGATCAAAACTATTAAATGGGCAAGCTATCCATACTCTAATATATTAGTGCCAGGCGCCGGTCCGGATAACCTTACCACTCCCTTAAGCGGCGAAGGCATGCTGCGCTGCCGGCTGGCCGCCCAGCAATATAATTCAGGTATTGCACCCTTAATTATGGTATCGGGCGGTAACGTGCATCCGTACAAAAACAAACATAATGAGGCACTGGAAATGAAGAAGTACCTGATCCAAACGCTTCGTATACCAGAGAGCGCCATTATTATGGAACCGCATGCACGCCACACCACTACCAACATGCGCAACTGCGCGCGGCTAATCTACCGTTATGGAATCCCTGCTGATAAACCGGGCATTGTGATAACCGATAAAGCACAAACAGATTTTTTAATGAACATGGCTCCGCGCTGCGAAAAGGAATTGAATTATGTACCCTACAAACTAAGCAAACGCCTTTCGGATACGGAGGTTGAGTACTACCCGGTTGAAGAAGCGATGCAGATAGACCCCGATGAGCCACTTGACCCACGTTAATTATAAAAGCTACTATATACAACTATGAAAAATTTAACCGCAACGGCATTGGTTGCAATAAGCACGTTGTGCGCGTTTGTTAGCGGATCAGTTGATCAAAAGCTCGACCGCGCTATTACCATCGATTCGCTAGGTGCCTGCCAGGGTATTTCTTATCAAAACGGCCGCATTTTTTTATATGGCGACCGCGAAGTGGGTATGATCCGTGAGTTTAAGATGGAAAACGATAGCCTGGTTTATCAGCATAAAGAATATAAACTAACCCAAAACGGACAGGATGTAATTAACCACCCTACCGGCATTGCCTACAATGGTAAAGGGCCAACGTTTATCGGTAATTCGATACGCCTTAATGCAGAGGGTACCAAATGGAAAGCGGTTATTTACAATATTAATTGGGAAGGCCTCCAAAAAAACGGGACTTTGGATGGTAACCTGATTAACACCATAGATGATGATGCCTGCATACAAGGTACCCGCCCTGAATATGTTAAATACAACAATAAATGGTACGTTGCCACCGCAGATTATGGCGACCACGGCAACGAGGTACGACTATACGATCCGGAAAAACTGGCGAAAGCGAAAAACACCAGTGAACCTGGTGTGCTTTACAAAAAATTTACCTGCACACCCTGGGTACAAAACCTGCACTGGATAGCCGATAAGGGACAGCTAGTGTTGATACAAAATAAGATAGAAGGCCGCCAATGGCGATTTACTTATGTAGACCTGAAGAAATCGATTGAAACTGGCAAGCAGGTTGTAGTTAGTCAAATAGATGGTATAGACCGTGGCGATGAGCTGGAAGGCTTTTCATTTATAGGCAACAACACAAAGGGAATTGCGGTAACATCGTCGCGCAAAAACAATGTAAATTTTACTACTACAGCCTGGTAACAACACAACATTAACATTAGATGAAAGAAGCCCGGTTTATATCGGGCTTTTTTATTTTGTATTAATGTAAACTTAACATTTAAATAGCCCACGCTTAAGATGGCACCTGTAGTTTTGTTGCCAGGATCGTAATATTAATCTACCTCAATTAATATTTTTCTGCGAGATACAAATGATCCTTTAACAAATTTCTAATTCTGCTTAACGTTCCAAATGTGATTGCCTATGTAACATTTTTTTAACTCACATCGAACCCGGCGATAAAAAAAGAACCGGTGAATGCGCCAACACTCACACGGTCCGGATAATTGTCAAATAACTAAAAAAAGCGGTCGCATGCTTTTGTCGTTTCTAACAATCAATTTTTTAAAAATATGAATAAAAAGATTACTCATGATCTTTTAGCTAAGTTTTATATTCAACCGTTCTTATTCTTACTGATCATGGTGTTGTCGTTAGTTACTAACGCTGCAACACATAACACTATTGCACAGGCTGCCACCCAGATAACAGGCTTGGTTACCGACGAACGCAACCAACCGCTACCCGGCGTAACCGTTCGTATTAAAGGAACATCTAAGGGTACAACTACCGATGTTAATGGTAAATACACCATCGCAGCCGAAGAAGGTTCTGTTTTAACATACACCTTTATTGGTTACCTGCAACAAGAGGTAACGGTTAACGGCAGCAAACCAATCAACTTAAAATTAGTGCCTCAAGCCAATATGCTTAACGAGGTGGTAGCTATTGGTTACCAAACCATTCGCAAAAGCGATGTTACAGGTGCTATTTCCAGCGTTAAGGCAAGCGAGCTTAACCTTTCTGCCCCAACATTGGGTCAGGCATTGGTTGGTAAAATTGCGGGCGTACAGGTATCACAAACTGATGGTGCACCTTACCAGGGGACTAAGATCAGGGTGCGTGGTGTGGGCTCATTCAACGCAAGTTCAGATCCACTTTATGTAATTGATGGTTACCCTGCTGGTAACGATGTTTACATCAACCCTAACGATATCGAAACCATCGACGTGTTAAAAGATGCGGCTTCTGCAGCTATCTATGGTTCACGCGCGTCTGGGGGTGTGGTAATTATTACCACTAAAAAAGGTAAAGAAGGTAAAGGGAAATTCGAATACGATCTGCAAACCGGTGTTAACCAGTTGGCTAAAAAAGTAAATCTGTTAAATTCAGATCAGGCTGCACAATTGGTTATTGATGGTCGTAACAATACTTATAAAGATCTTTGGGTAAATACAGGCCACACCTGGAACGATAACATGTACTCTGATAACAACGCAACCCGTATTGCCAATGTTGGTAACGCCGGTAGCGTGAGCATCCCAGATGGTTTGTACAACTACACCACACAATCATTAATTCACCAAACCGTAAACACCGACTGGCAGGATGAATTGTACCACAACGCGTTCTTCCAAAAGCATAACCTGTCTTTCTCAGGTGCGTCAAAAGATATCCGTTACTTCGTGAGCGGTGCTTACCAAAATCAGGACGGTATTATCCATACTACCGGTCAGGAGCGTTACAATTTCCGCACCACTGTTGATGGTAATGTAAGCAAGAGATTACACGTAGGTGCAAACATCTCTTACACTCAAAACTATAACAAAGAGGTGCAGGAAGGCCGTTTTGACCACGGTCCGATTTTAGGTGCATTAATTTACATGCCTTATTTACCGGCATATAATGCAGATGGTACTTTAGCTACCAATGCCGAAGCTGCACAATCAACCGCTTATGGTTACCAGTCTATCGAAAACCCGGTAGCCCTGGCCGAGCGTACTAAAATTACCCGCAAAGGATACCGCAGCCTTTATAATGGTAATGTTTCTTACAACATTTTACCAGGCTTTGATGCCAAAGTAAACTTAGGTACACAAACCTATAACGAAAAGTATGATTACTACCTGCCGACAACTATAAGCAGCGGTGCATTTCCTCCGGGATCTACCCAATCTATCGCGGCAGCAACGGCTGCGGCACAAACAACTTCATTAGTTGACCGTCTGGGCGAGTTTACCTTAAACTACAACAAACAATTCGGCAAACACCATTTTGATGCCTTGGCGGGTTACTCTGCACAAAAAACCAGCAGCGATATCATCAGTGTTTATGCTCGTGGTTTCCAGAATGATAACATTCCCGAAATTACCGGAAAAGGTGCAGATCCAAGCAACTTTACATTGGTTACTACTGCAAACCCGCAGGCAGGTTTAGGTTTGGTACCAACCGCCAAATCTACTTACACTCTGCTTTCTTACCTTGGTCGTGTTAATTACAACTATAACAGTAAATATTTCTTAACCGCTTCGTTCCGTGCCGATGGTTCATCACGTTTCGGACCGGATAACAAATACGGTTATTTCCCATCGGTAGCTGCAGGCTGGACACTATCTGACGAGTCTTTCTACCACAATTTCCTGGGCGACCAGTCGACCGTTAAATTACGTGCAAGCTGGGGCTTAACAGGTAACTATAACATTGGTAACTACAATACCCAGCAAACTTTGGGTAGCCCTACCGGTGTTGTGTTTGGTAACAGCAGCGCTATTGCTACAGCTACTTACCCGGGTGGTATCAAAGATTCTAAGTTAAGCTGGGAGTCTACCTCACAGTATAACTTCGGTGCCGATATCGGTTTGTTTAAAGGCCGTTTATCATTAATGGCTAACTACTATTTAAGCTACTCGTACAACCTGTTGTACAACCAGCCAATTTCGGCAATATCCGGCTCTACAACAATCTTAACCAACCTTAAAGATTCTAAGATCCGTAACAGCGGTTTTGATTTCCAACTGGACGGACGTATCATTAACGAAAAAGATTTCACCTTTAACGCCAGCGGTAATATCTCTATCAACCGCAACAAAGTGGTTAAACTACCAAGCAACAACACCATTATCATTAACGGTGCCGAGCGTTCTTACTTAACCAACATTACCACACAAGGCCAGCCGGTGGGTATGTTCTATGGCTTTAAAGTAGCCGGTATGGTTACTCCGGATAACATTACCAAAGTTGCGCAATCTACAGCATCTACCAACCCTGTTAAACCGGGCGACCTGTACTTTGTAGATACCAATGGTGATGGCAAGGTTACCGATGCTGATAAAACCATTATCGGTTCGCCTTATGCAAACTTCACTTACGGTTTTGGCTTAAACTCAGCTTACAAGCATTTCGATATCGCTGCAGCATTTAATGGCTCGCAGGGTAACAAGGTATTGGATGGTCAGGATTATTACCTGTACAACATGGAGGGTTCTGGTAACCAGTATGCTGATGTTGCCAACCGATACCGCAACGCATCTGAGCCGGGTGATGGTACTGTTTACCGTGCATCTCGCGGTGGTACCCAAAGTAACAGTACCCGTTTATCAACCTTCTATTTACAGGATGGTTCGTTCTTACGTTGTACTAACATTACCCTGGGTTATACCATCCCGGTATCTCTACGCGATAAGTTAAAGATCAGCAACTTCCGTATTTATGCGAGCGTGGTAAATGCATTTACAATTACTAAATACAAAGGCTATAACCCAGAGGTAGATTACAACTACTCTAGCGGTGGCTCAAACAGTACACAACCAGCCAACCTTGCACCAGGTATCGATTATGGTGTTTACCCGCTGGTGCGTTCGTACAACCTGGGCATTAACCTAACATTTTAATAATTTTTAACAACACAAGAGATGAAGAAGAAATATATAGCTATGGCGTGCTTTGCAGCACTTGTAGTAGTGAGCTCGTCATGTAAGAAAGAGTTTTTAGAACAAAGCGACCCTAACGCAATATCTGTTGATAATAGTTTTAAATCACCTAACGATGTATTGCTGGCCGTAAATGGTATTTACCAATCGCTGCGTAGTGGTAACAATATCGGCGAAACCAGCGACTTGTGGACCGATCAGCGTTCGGACGATACCGGTACTAATGATAACCAATCTAACGCCGGCGAACCGTTCCAGTTCAACAACTTTTCGTTACTGGCAAGCAATACTTATTTAAAGGCACACTGGGTATCACTTTACGGTACCATTACCCGCGCTAATACGGTATTGAGCAACATAGATAAAGTAACTTTTACCGACCCTACCGTTAAGGCACAGTATGTGGGTGAAGCCAAATTTTTACGTGCGCTTATTTATTTTCACCTGGTGCGTTTATGGGGCGATGTGCCTTTGGTTACCAAGCAATTGGCTTCTACAGAGGTATCAGCAGCTACATTCCGCGAAAAGCAAGCTACTGTTTACGCTCAGATCGTAGCCGACTTAACAGATGTGGTTAACAACAGCAACCTGCCTAACCTGCAAACAGGCGCTGGCATTGGCCGTGCTTCTAAAGCAGCTGCAAATGCACTTTTAGGTCAGGTTTATTTAACTATGGCAACCACGCAAGATCAGGCGAACAGGGCAGCTAATTTGGCTAGCGCTAAAACCTTCCTGATGGCTGCCTACAACATGCGCACGTTTGGTGCTTTAAGCAGCATCCCTTATACTGATGTGTTTGATGTAACTAAAAAATCAACTTGCCCTGAACTGATCTTCCAGATCGTAAACAAGCAGGGTGATATTAACTACAGCTCATCAATAGCTGCAAACAACCAGGCCAAAGGCGAAACCATTAACTCGTTAAAAGCATCATCTGGTGTAGGCGGTAACGTTAAGCACGATTTAGTAAATGATTATGAAGCTAACGATCCTCGTGGTGCTTTCTCTATTAAATATGCCAACGACCCAATTGTGAAAGATTGGTTTATCACTAAGTTCCGCGATGCAAGTTCAGGCGCTTCTAACCTGGGTTACGGTGGTAACGATTGGATTTTGATGCGTTATGCTGATGTGATCCTGATGCTTGCCGAAGTAAATATGTACCTGGGCGATAACGCCACTGCAATCTCTTTCCTGGATCAGGTTCGTACCCGTGCAGGTATGCCAACTTACGCAGCGTCGATAACAAACGCAGCTTACGTTGCCAAATATCCAACCTTAAAACTGGCTATTTTACACGAGCGCCGTGTTGAATTAGCATTTGAGCACCACCGTTGGTTTGACTTATTAAGGTTCTTTACCACAGACGAGTTAGTTGCTTATTTCAAGGCTAAACCTCAGGCCGATTACGGTACGGCACTGGTAGCAAACTTTACCACTAAAGACCGCTACTACCCTATTCCGTTCGACGAATACAAACTCGATCCGGTAAAAATGTACCAGAACCCGGGTTATTAATCTTTAATTTTGAAGGAGGGGCCGGTCCCCTCCTTTTTCAATTCTATATCTGCATGAAATCTGCTATCAAACTATTCTTCTTGCCTGCAATCGCGCTCCTTTCTATTACCGCTTCGGCACAAAACAAAGTACAGGTAACCGCACACCGCGGCGATTGGCGCAATGCTCCCGAAAACTCCCTGCTCGCCTTTAAATATGCTGCAGCTATAGGAGTTGATATTGTTGAACTCGACCTTAAAAAAACCAAAGACGGCGCCATTGTAATTATGCACGACGGTACCATAAACCGCACCACCGACGGAAAGGGCAAACCCTCTGATTACACTTTTGACGAGATCCGTAAGTTTGGCCTCAGGAATGGCATTGGCCGGGTGACTAACAACCGTATCCCCACTTTAAAAGAAGTAATGCTTGCGCTTAAAGGCACCAACGTAAAGGTTAACCTCGATAAAAGCTACGACTACTATAACGAAGCTTATGACATTTTGCAGGAAACCGGAACACTGAAACAAGCCATTTTTAAATCGGAAATGCCTTACGATAGTGTGAAGAACAAATACCCGCAGTTGATAAATAAGATCATCTATATGCCGGTGGTGAGTCTGGATAAACCGGATGCCAGAAAGGTAATTACCGACTACCTGAAAAACATGAAACCGTACGCATTTGAACTCATCTTCACCAAAGACACGTCGGCGATTTTGAGCGATAATAAATTTATTACCCAAACGGGCTCGAAGGTTTGGATCAATTCTTTATGGGCGTCGCTAAACGGCGGCCACGATGACGACATGGCTGTAGAGGATAATAACAAAAAAGACAGCTGGGACTGGATTCTGGCCCATGGTGCAACCATTATCCAAACCGATAGGCCAAAAGAACTATTGGAATATCTGAAGAAGAAACAACTTCACAATTAATATCTATCTACCTATTTAGCTTTCTATATTTTCGCATCCATGAGATCTTTTCTTTCCGCGGCCTTAATTTTTATCGCTCTTTCTTTATCTGCCCAAACTAAAAAAACGCAGCCTCCTCAACCGGCCGACCTGGTTAACGTATTCGTGGGTTCATCCGGCGATCATGGGCAGATGTCGCCTGCGGCGTCATATCCCTTCAGCATGCTGAGCATTGGCCCGCAAACCTACCCTAACCTACACATGGGTTATGAGCATAAGGCCAAACAGTTTCTGGGCTTTACGCACAACCGTTTTGAAGGCGTAGGCTGCCAGGGAAGCGGTGGTAATATTATGATCACCCCATTTTTGGGCGATACTGCTTCAATACTAACCAAAGCTACCGAAAGCGCTGGCGCAGGTTATTATAATGCATCCTTTACCAACCGTATAGCGGCCAAAATTGCGGTGTACCAAAACGAGGGTATAGAAAGCTATTACTTTCCGCAAGGTAAGAAGGGGTTTAAGATAGATTTGAGCCACACGCTTGCCAACAGATTTGTAGCCGAAGAACACGAACTGCAAGCAGACGGTTTAACCGGCTGGGTGGATTCTAAAACCACGTGTAATGTGGGCACATACCGTGTTTATTATGCTATAAAATTTGATCAGCCGGTAAAGTTTAATGCGCTAAAAGAACACCAGTTATTAGCTTATCTTGCTGCTAACAGTGAACGTATTCAATTGCATATCGCATTTTCGTCTGTTGATGTGGCGCATGCAAAAGCCGCCTTAACAACGGGCAGTTTCGATCAGCTGAAATCCCAAAGCGCAACAGGTTGGAACCAGGTTTTAAGCCGAATAGAGGTTAAAGGCAACCCGGAGCGAGCAAAACTATTTTATTCGATGCTTTATCGTACGGTGCAATCACCTTATGTGGTTTCAGAGCGCGATGGCAGTTTCCGTGCAACAGATGGCACTTTACAACATACTACAGACAGCATTTACAACGGCTGGGCGATATGGGATAATTATCGTACCCAATTACCGCTATTGTCTATCGCATATCCCGACAAATACAAGTCGATAGCCACGTCAATAGCCAATCTCTACCAATACGGCAAAAAGGATTACGCCACCCAGCATGAACCCTCAAATACCGTTCGCACCGAGCATGGTATCGTAGTATTACTTGATGCTTACCGTAAGGGTTACCCGGTTGATTTTAATAAGATTTGCGATTCGTTAATTTCCGAAGTTAACAGGCTCGATTTTTCGCACCCCGATAAGGCTTTAGAATCGAGTTATGATGCCTGGGCATTATCACAAATATTGGCAGCAACTGGTAAAAAAGAGTTAGCCGATCAGTACAAACAAAAAGCTTCGGAATACAAAACCTACTGGAACAAGGATTTTAAAGACCTTACCAAACCCGATGTTGACAGGATACCTGCCCGCGGCCTTTACCAGGGAACCGTTTGGCAATACCGCTGGTTTGTACCTTTTGATGTAAAGGGTTTAATTGAACTTACCGGCGGCGAAAAAGCCTATACCAGTCAACTCGACCGATTTTTTGAGAACGATTATTACAACCACGCCAACGAGCCAGATATACAGGTTCCGCTGATGTATAATGCTTCATCGCAACCCTGGAAATCGCAGGCTATGGTGCATAAATACGCTGTGGATACCGTAGTACAATACTATTTTAATGATAACAGCCGCGGGATAGACCCATTTGTTGGCGTGATTTATCAAAACAAACCCGACACTTACGTCCGTACTATGGATGATGACGCAGGTGCCATGTCGGCATGGTTTATATTTGCTGCAAGTGGTATTTCGCCTGCTTGTGTGGGCTGGCCCATTTACTATTTAAATGTGCCGCTATTTAACGAGGTAAGCTTTAAATGGCCGGGTGGCAAACATTTTGATATACAAGTACCTAATTATAAAGAAGGCCGCAAATACATTAAATCCGTGCAGTTAAACGGCAAAACACTCAACCGTAACTGGCTAACCCATCAGGAGATTATGCAGGGCGGCACGCTCGTAATCACCGCCTCAGATGAACCTGTTAAAGATTTCGGCATTGCCAATCAGTGGGTATCAGATGTAGATATGAAATAGTGCTTTTCTATTAATTATCCTCTCGAGAGTAACAACTCCTAGTTAGACGATACTTCCAATTCCCCCCATTGGGAGGGAATTGGAAGTATTTTGCTGTAGCAGGGACGGGTTTCGTCGCAATTCGATAGCGTAAACCCCTTCCTACACGCTTCCGAGGGAGGGAATCGCATATCCCCGTGCTTTTTAACGGACCGAAGATTATTGATGGAAGCTAAAGCAACTCATACGACTCCCTTATATACTTAATCATAACAGGTTTAATGTCTTCCACTTTCGATATCCTGAAATGATTAGCATACCGGCCCGAATAAATCAAACTTTTATAGGGCATCAAATCTTTAAGCGGAGCCGTCGAATAAAACTTCACATCCAATACCGCTTTCATAGGTTTAATTACCAAAAAGGTTTGGTTGTGCACAAACACCACGCAGTTCGGCGTATTGCTTATGGCTACATTGTCCCAATCGGCAACTGCTAAAAGTAGTTTGTCGAACGCAAGCATGAGTTCGGCGCTCCGGCCTTCAAATAAAGTATCGAGGTTAACTTTTGCGCAATAGTGCGTTTGTGTTTCACTCTTTAATTCCCTCTCACACTTTGGGCAAATCCAGGTCATTTAGCTTGTTCTGATTTCGGGTTAAAATAGGATTTTATTCAGGTTTTAAATTATGTTGTGATGGCACGATTAATACTTTCTAACCACCCGCTACAATCTGCAGCTATAAACGAAACAAAACAAAGTTGCAAAAAATCTTGTTTATGCATTGACTATTAACCTCTTAAATACTAAACATATTTAATATAAACGCTCATTTAAATCAAATTAAAAATGCCTGGAATAAATAAAGCGATCCTTGTCGGCAATATTTGCCGGGAACCTGAGCTCCGATACCTACCAGGAGAGATCGCCGTACTCAATTTTATGGTGGCAACAACAGAACACATTTTTAAGAACGGTACACCCACCGAACATACCGAAAAGCACAGCGTTATTATGTGGCGAAATTTGGCTGAAATAGCCTACAAACAACTTCGTAACGGTCAGTTGATCTATGTTGAAGGTAAATTTCGTACCCGATGTGCCGAAAGCAAAGAAAACATCAGATCGTACCACACCGAAATAGTGGCGGACCATTTCAAATTACTAGGCCGCACTAAAGATTTTGACACATCTGTTCAACCTGTTCGGGAAGCTGATGCGGCGCGTTGATGCTTCTAAGCCGCTGGGGGTATTACCGGCGATGTAGAAAATTTATTCTTTTATTGAAGAGCAACAGTATTTAACACTGTTGCTCTTTTTATTTCAATCTATTTCAACAGTACTTTCCTGATCAATTGCCGGGTATCAGTAAAGTACAGGGTGCTTTCATCTTTCGATAGCGCAAGTTGTATGGGGCGTATATCGGCATAAACCCCTACACCATCGTGCGCGTCAAAGGGTTTACTCGGGCCGCTAATGTATTGCAGTTTTCCGTCTACAATCCTTTTCAGCGCAGCATCGTCAACAATATAAAGGGTTCGGCCATCCTTAGTACCTACTATGCAGTTAATATTGCTAAACGTAAGATCTCTGAAAATGCGGGTGAATACACCCGATGGTGTAAGCTTATAAATGCTTTTGTAATTCATCACAATGTATCTTACCCCATTGTATCCAATGTAAAAAGTTCTTACATCCGGGCCATTTCCTACGGTTGGATCACGATATACCGAATCTCTTGGCCAATTAATCTCATCGGTACCCAGATACCCTTGCGGACTGATTTTAAACTTCTGAATCATACTGTTGCCCGTATTTAAGTTAACGCCGCTAACCCAAACGTCGCCTGTGATCTTATCTGTTTGCAGATCATCATAATCATATGATCTTCTGGTAGCATTGGTATTATTGCTCGAGGCCGGCGCAAAGGGTGGTGTAAGCGCCTGGCCATTGGGTTTCACAATCCACATATTATTAAACGCGACAACCCCCACGGTATTTATTGTAAGAATATTTATAGTACCGTCTTTTTGCACCCTTACACGCATCGGCGAGTGCAATGCAAAGCCGTTATCGGGAGAGTTTGGAATAGGCACCGTTGTTACAACACCTGCCGGTGTAACCTTGCGGATCAGGCTTGCATTCTGATCGGCAACATAAAGATTGCCGTCATCGGCCAAATCCAACCCGTTGGCAAATTGAAAGTGCTCTCCGGTTTTGCCCGCAATGGTTTGAATGGTCAAAGGCAAAGTTGTACCCGCAGCGATTGCAGCCTGGGCTTCGGGCGATGCCGCCTCAACGTTGTTTGGTTTACCCGATAATTCTTCTGTTTTTTTGCAGCCGGCTATGCTTAAGCCAAGCAATGCAACTAGTAAAATTTTAGATTTCATAGATATGGCTTTAATAATTTAAGCTGGTGGAGTAGGAAAGCAAGTGAGGGGGCTTTGCCGGGAAAAGCAAGATCTATAATTGGTTAATTCAAAGCTATAGAAGATACGCAGCAATTGGGGCGGGCGTTTACTATTATGCTAAAAATGAGAAATTGTGTATAAATGTGAGTAATTTTTCACACCTGAGCTCACGCAATCTTTTGTCTTGTAGACTAGTTTACAACCCATTCTTTTTTATATTTTGCGCCCGTTTTTAATTTACTGACCTTACATCTTCTATTATTAATGAACAATAATGAGCTGGCCCCCAAGCCACATTACCCCATATTAGACGGCCTTCGCGGTGTCGCAGCTATAATAGTTGTAACATTTCATTTGGCAGAGCCCTTATCAACCAGTCATTTAGATAACCTGGTCAATCATGGCTACCTGGCGGTAGATTTTTTCTTTTTGTTATCGGGTTTTGTGATTGGTTATGCTTACGACGACCGCTGGCCTAAAATGACCGTTGGCAGTTTTTTTAAACGCCGTATCGAACGCCTTCAACCAATGGTGGTTTTGGGGATGACTCTCGGGGCAATCGGATTCTATTTCACAGACTCTACACTGTGGCCGCTCATTCATACCGTCCCACTATGGAAAATGCTGGTGGTGATGCTGATTGGTTATACTATTCTTCCTGTGCCCCTATCGCTCGACATTCGGGGTTGGGAAGAGATGCATCCGTTGAATAGTGTTGGATGGTCGTTATTTTTCGAATACATTGCCAACATTCTTTATGCTATATGGATCAGGAAGTTTTCTAAAACGGCATTAGGTATCCTGGTGGGTATTGCCGCAATCGCACTTGCGCACCTGGCCATAACAAACGGCGACGTAGGCGGCGGCTGGACCTTAAATGTGGAGCAGGTACGCATCGGTCTAACGCGTACAATGTACCCCTTCTTTGCAGGTCTGCTACTTTCGCGCATAGTGAAGCCTACTCAAATAAAAAATGCCTTTTTATTGTGCAGCCTTTTAGTTGCTTTAGTGCTTTATATGCCGCGCATTAGCGGTGCTGAGCATATTTGGTTGAACGGCATCTACGAATCTGTGTGCATCATCATCGTTTTCCCTCTCATCGTTTACCTGGGCGCAAGTGGTGTAATGCAAACTACAAGAGAGAATAGAATATGCAAATTCCTGGGCGATATCTCCTATCCGCTCTATATGGTACACTACCCGCTGGTATATTTTTACGTTGCCTGGATAAGTAACCATAAAGGAACAACCATTGTGCAGGCCTGGCCTTATGCCTTACTCATTTTAACAAGCGCCGTAGTTTTAGCCTACGCCACATTGAAATGGTATGATGAGCCGGTTAGGAAATGGTTGCGAAAGAAGCTCGGGTAGTTTAGAATATGTTTGGTATTTAGGCATAATCAGTTTACCGCAAGGGAGACCCTTGCGGTAACGAGCGGGACCCTTGCGGGAGCAGGAGGAGACATCTTTTCTAAATCCGATTCCAATTCATCAATCTTATTACTAAGCATTTTTTGAATCGCATCCCTGATTTCCTGTGTACTCTTATTTGGAACTCCGCTTGTTTCTACCACTGTTTGGTACTTTAGCTATACCTTTTTGAAATTTACCCATCTCTATAATTCCTCTATTTTATCATAAATATTAGATGCTATATGTATGAAGATAAAGATTGATTTAACACCAATGTTAATTATCAACCAGTGTTAAAAACTCAATCAAAAACCGTTTGATTTAATTGGTATCTTTAAGTATAAATTTAATCAACCATTTAATTATCAATAAAATGCAAAAATTGAACGACCTAATAAATAAGCCATCAGTGATTAGTTATATCGAAAACAACCTTGAATTGTTGGACAGTAAACTTTCTGCCTTAAAAGCCCTTGAAACAAAAGAGTTAGATAAATACAACTTTCAAAAAGCAATAGAAACCTTTTATTCAATATTTGCAAGAGTTCCACTTTTGGTAAATGAATTATCTGAAATCTCGATTATGAGAAGTAGGAAAAATATGAACGGGGAAATATTTTCTAACCAGCAGGAAATTTCATACAATATAGAAAAGCCTGAAGTTATAGGTTTAGGACGATTTAACCGAATTGGAGAACCCTTATTTTATGGTTCGTTACCAACTGAATCTAAGGAAGAAAACAATGTCTTATCTTGTGTCTTAGAGGGATGTAAAGAACTTTCTGACAAACATAATCCTATAGGGATACAAGATGTTACTGTAGGTAAATGGAAAATCACTACTCCGCTACAGGTAATCAATCTATGTGTAGATGATTTTCATCTACAAAGTAATCCAGAATTCAAGCAAACAATTAACAAGTTTCTTAATGAAATTGAAAGTTGTTTCTCAGAAAAAGCTGGCAGATGGTTAGTAGAATTTTATAAATACATTTCCCTATTAAACAGAACTGAGGGTGACAATCTTTATTACTTGTCAGTAGCGATGTTCACCGCTATGAAACTTTACTACAGAAGAATAGTTGGCGTTGAAATTAACGGAATTATGTATACAAGTGCAATGACTGAGGGCAAAGGACTAAACATAGTTCTATCTCGGAAATCAATAGACAATTGTCTAACGTTGGATATTGTTGTAATGTATCGATACTTTTTAGAAACATTCACCAAAGAAACTTACTTAGCATACCCAATTAGTTCAATTGCAAAAGTAAAGGACAGAAAATTTATGTTAACGAATTTAACAATCAACGCAAAGCTTAAAAAAGCAAATTAAATACTATTATCTTTAGTTCTGTTATACCAGCTACAGACAACAGTAAAGAATTCTCTTATGCAAGTTGAGTAACTACTGTTAAATTGCTAGGGTATCCATAAATGAACCATCGACATGGTGCCCCCTTCGCTACCGCAAGGCTCTGCCTTGTGGGTGTAAATATCTACAGTTACTGCTAACGGGTGAATTGACCCTATAAATTACATTCCCACTTCAACCGATGGAAGTATCACAGCACCATCTCCCCCTCACTTCTTAAAATAAGCATTTGGCCCTTTTCCCATGGTAAGCATGCCTGCTACGAAACCATTTTGAAGATCAAAAGTAGCACCAGTGGAACCGACGATACATTCGCCACGCTTGAGATCGGCCCAGGTACGGATTTGATAAACGGGTTCGATGCCTGTGCAATGGGCGCCCATAAAATAACGTACCCCAGCTTTTTTCAGGGCCTCTGCAGTCCACTTAATTTGCTCATCGCTACTGGCTAGCAGGTGAAAGCCTCCAATTGCCGCATATATAGGTTGGTCTTGGAAGTGTTTTTGAACTGCAGTCAAAAGATTTACGGTACCGCTATGCCCACAGCCGGTTAGGGGAATTAACCCTTTGGTGGTTCGGATTACCATCGACATATCTTCGGGTACGGTATCGGGCACAATAGTTCCGTTCTTATAAACTCGTTTTAAGGTAGGTGGATAGTTCTTTTCTGGATAGATTCGGGGTACATCGTTCCCCGTTAAAAAAACGCCGGGAGCAATCTCTTTCCAGGTTTTCAGTTCGACGATCTTACCGCCCGATTGTACGTAAGCAGCCGAATCTTTCCGATTACTAAACATTGGTCCCTTGGGGGTTATCCGGCCGTCGAAGAATCCGGGAGCCACATAAGTGAGCGACATGGCCGAAGGGTTTATAGCGCTCATCTCCTGCCGCAAAGGCAGCCAACCCGACGTATGATCGTCGTGCCCGTGGCTGAAGGCAATTATAGGTACTTTAGAAAGATCGATGCCCAGATCTTTGGCATTATCCAACACCACATGCCTAGTACCGCCCGAGTCGAAAAGTATTTTACTACTGTCTGATTCAATAAGCGCCGAAAAACCCCAGTCGCCCGTGCCTTCTTGAGCCAGCATGGTACTCAAAATGGTAATTTTCAGATCTTTTACTACATGAGCAGCTGGCTGCTGTGCTTTCAATACGATACTAAAAACGCAAAGGGCAAACAGTAGGTAAATCTTTTTCATAGATTGCTAATGAGTTAACTTAAAGGTAATGATTATAATATCAAATGGATAGCATACTAAATGCTGCAAACAATAGCCGCTGAAAATAGTTACCCAAACACAACCCAACCGCTATGAGCATCTCTCCTACCAACATCACCGACCTAAATCAGTACATCGGAAAAACTTTTGATGGTTATAAAAACGTTTCCCTGGCAGATGTAAATGATCATGTGGTGCGGATGGGCATCATGACCGAAGATTTCTACTGGCACTATCACCCCAATTCCGACGAAACGTTTATCGTTATCGACGGTATACTCTTAATCGATCTTGAGACGGAAACGATTGAATTGGATAAAGGACAGATGATCACCATCCCTAAAAACATGCCGCATCGCACCCGCCCCAAAGGTGCGCAATCCATTAATTTAACGATAGAGCTCGCGGCAATGGAAACCGTACGACTGGAAGAAAAATAAACGAGTTAGCAGAATTATGTACTGGAACTAATTTCAATAATCCGCTGGCGGAACATTGACATCGAAAAAGACTTAAAAGTCATTAAAAGTGGTGCATCGATGTTCTATTGCAAACATAAAAAAAATACATAAACCAATAACAATCAGCTTAATAACCGCTTCATCTAAAGTAAAAATGACTTTTAAGTAGGAACACAGTGGAACATGTGGTGCAATGCACCACATGTTCCACCAAAGCAAAAATCCCGCTAATTTTGGCGCTATTGAAGCAACTCTTCCGATATCCCGGATTCGAAGATAACTCTTGGGATTATCTCTGAAATAAATTCAACCTTGATATAGGTCCCCACCCGGCTTTCAATCATAAGCGAGGCGTCTATTTGCTTCGCCAGGCCCTTCATCAACATCATGCCCATTGATTCGGAATTTTTCAACGAGAAATCAGCGGGCAACCCTTTACCGTTATCGTAAATTTCTAGGATAACTTTTTGCTTGTCGCCGTTGGTGAGTACAATGTTAATTGCGTTATTTCCACCCTCTGTAAAGGCATGTTTAACGGCATTGGTTACTGCTTCATTAACAATAAGACCTATGGGGATAGCTTGCGAAATATCGAGCGTTAACCCGTCAAAGGACTTTATAAATCGGATGTCCTTATCCTTTACCACACTATCTTTCAAGTAGGCTGTCAACTCCTCCAAATAATCTTGAACATTTACCGTTGACACGCCCTCTGTTTTATATAATTTTTGATGGATGATAGACATCGCTTGCATGCGGTGGGCGCTTTCGTCGATGGCGTCTATGGCTTCTTTATTACTTAAATGCCTTGCCTGCGTATTGAGCAGGCTCACCACAATCTGAAGGTTATTTTTAACTCGATGATGAATTTCTTTTACCAACCACTCCTTCTCTTCCAAGAGCCGGTTCAGCGATCGGTTTTTACTGTTGATCTCCTTATTATTCTTATTTTTAAGCTTGTATTGGTTATAAAGCAAAATTAAGATGACTAGCAAAACAGCTACCCCGGCCAGGGTAATATTTCGATACAGCACCGAGGTTTTGAGCTGCATTTTCCGCTTGTTGTTCAGGTAATCCAGCTCTTTAATGCGGGCTTTCGATTTACTGAGTTCATATTTCCCTTTAAGTGTCTCGATGTTTTGCGACATCTTTTTAAAGAAAAAACTATCAGCAAGGGCATACTGCCTGTCCTTAGTTTCCAGGGCCATTTTATAGTTGCCCTGCGATTTATATAACTCGGACAAGTATTCTAAAAAGCGGATCTCCTGTTTAGGGATCTTTTGAGCCCGGGCCAGCAAAACAGCTTCGGTTAAATAATAGATTGCTTTATCAGGATTGGTTTTAGTATAGGTTTTTGATAGTGCCAACAACGACTGCAACTCGCGCAAATAATTGCCAATGGCCTTAGAGCGTGCCAATGCCAGTTCCTGAAACTTAACGGCTTTCGCGATCTGGCCTTGCCTGGCGTAAACACCTGCAAGGTTATTTAGCAAGTTGATATTCAGACCCTGGTATTCGGGCTTCTGGCTTAGTTCAAGTCCTTTTTTTAGATAGTATTCTGCTTTTTTAAAATCATTGAGTCGGGTATACACTACGCCGAAATGGTTGTAGATATTCAACGAAATGTTAGAGAAAGGCAATTGCTGATTAAATCCTTCGGCTGTGATAAGATATTGCAAGGCGGGTTGATCTTTGTGCTGATCGAGATAAGCCCATGATATGCTATAATTGGCCTCCATCATACCGTACTTATCTTTTACAAGCTCTGAGTTTCTCAGCGCATTCAAAAAATCATCTATGGCTTTGTCATAATTACCGTTCCTTAATTTAACTACCCCCAGCCTGATCAGCGTACTTGCGATGTCTTTCTTCGAATCCAATGCCCGAAAGATCTCTAACGAATGTTGGTATTCTGCTTCCGAATCGTCAAACCTGCCATCATTATCATCAATCATCCCTTTCTGAAGCAATATTTTGGCAACACCGGCACTGTCGCCTTTAGAACGCGCTAAGATTAACGCCTGCTTACAGAAATATTTTGCCGAGTCTGGTTTCAGGTAACGGTAATGCTTTATAAGCTGTTCATATTTTGCGATGTTATTTTTGTCATCGGGCTTCTGAGCCGAAACAGTGTTGACAAAAAGAACCAGTAGAAAAAAAGCAAACTTTCGAATCATGGGCGGGGGTCTTTATCACGTACAACGCTTTAATCTACCGAAAATCGGGGAATTTTTCCAATCATGCTCTAATCATTTGTCATTTATACAGTTTTAAGCTCAGAATCAACTCAAAAGATTTAAAGCAAAAAAGGCCGCCGGCAATAATACCAGCAACCTCTGACCGAATTATACGGCCTTCAAATTGAACTTCTTATTTTGTTGATACCGCCGTAACATCGACACCACTTTCAATGTCCGGTAAGGCCGATGTGGTAGTCATGGTGTAATACACAAACTTCCGCGGTGCAAGCCATACTTTATTGGTCATATCAAAACTACCGCCCAGTTTCACAAATATGCCGGCGTCGGCAGGCGTACTGTGTGGAATTACGTAGGTATTTGAGCCCTGATAAATGAACGGCTGCGCTGCCGAAGTTGTTGGATCCTGTACATGATAATGATCGTTATCACACACGCGGTACCCCTTACCTGTGGTAGCATTGTAAATGGTGGTTACTCCAGTTCCGCCAAATAGAACAAAATCTGCCGGAATAGAAGTTTCTGTAACACTTGTACCCACAAATATGGCGATGCCGCCCGCATTGCCACTGTTAGGTAAGAGTCCCGAACTCATACTTCCGAAACCATCGCCATCGTTGGTTACATAAGCAATGCTTCTGATCCAGTTGGCCGAGCTAATGTCTGTTGTGTTGGGACCATTGATTTTTTTGTTACTTCCGCCTACATAGAAGAAATCTCCTTGCTTAACCTTGCCGCTGGTTAGGTTAAACTTATAGGTACGGCCGCCACCTGTAGCCCAACCTGCGCCTGGCGCATCGCCGGCATTGGGTGCTGCGGTACCTGCATTAGTACAGGTTACCACGGCCATTGGGGTTTTAGAGAAATCTATGTTCTGCGTGGCCCTAAACTGGAAGTATTCGTAATTACCGTCGGCGCCTTTAGAGTCATTAACATAACCGGTAATAATTACAGGGTTGGGACCTAATGAGCCATCTGGATCCACGGGTTTTACGACATCGGTAATATCGGCGCCTGTGCGTGGCCAAACCTGTAATAAGGTTTTACCTGCCGTATTCTGACTGCTAATCAAGATTCCCGCAAATGTAGCGCTCGACGGTATAGCTGCACCCGCATAACTGGCTGTCGCTTCGGTATGTAATACGATACTGTCCGCACCATTCACCAGATACTTTTCACCTGCAAAAGTATCGCCAAATTTAGGTGCGGGCATTACGGTAGCAGCTTTAATTTGCACGAGGGTACTCTCATATTGATCGGGATTGCTTTTAATCGTATAGCTTGAAACAGCACGTACCGTAACCGGATTCTGCGACGAAACCTTTGTTATGGCAGCCGGCGTTAACCCCGTTATCTGTAGCGCCCCGTTAACTTTTTTCAATACCGTACCTTCAACCTTAACTACAAGGGAATCGCCAGAATGATAGGTTAACGAAGTGGCCCCCAAAGCAAGCATAATACCTCTCACCATAGATCGTCTCGAGTTTTGAAGTATTACCACATCTTTAGGCACATTACCCGAATCGGGATTGGAGATAACTGTACCGACAATTTGTGTAGCGCCTTCCATTTTTTCGGAGGTGAGCGTCAGATCGGTACCTTTGTAAAGGCTCCGCAAATCGCCCACCGCTATGATTGGGCTTAACTCACCTTCCGCATAATCGTGCTTCTTACAGGCTCCGATTACCAGTATGGCAAGGCAGAAAATAACATATAAAATTTTAGTTTTCATTTCGAATATCTTTTGTGGTTGTGATTATTGTTTCTGCCACCAAACCTGTGTACTGATGTTATCCGGCCCCTGTGCGGCTACAGCAGCGTTGTAATTATCTCCATTGGTTGATTGCACATAAACCGGGTAATTTAAACGTGCAGGCATTACACCATTATTTTTCAAACCCGCACCTTTTGGTAATATTGGGTGACCTGTACGGCGATACTCAAACCACGATTCCAGATCGGTAAAAAACAACGCATAATATTTTTGCTTGTGAATCAATTCCATCTGCTGATCGAGTGTATAGCTATTATCCCATTTTACCTGCTGGTAGGTTAGGTAATTGGCAGGCACGGCATATCCCCATAAAGTAATATCATTGGTAACGCCCGTCTCGTAATAAGCTTGGGCTGTTTTACTTGTAATCCAGCCTTTTGCAGCGGCCTCGGCAAGAATAAACTGCAACTCAGAATAGTTCATCACGTTGCCTAGCAACGCTTCTGTTTGTAATGAAGTTGGCAGGGTCGATTTCTTTTGAAGCACTTGCCCTACCGGGTAACCGCTTGGCACCCCCGCATATTCGCCATCAAACAGGGTTGACCATTTACCTATCCTAGGGTCGCTCCAGGCGTTCAAATTGTCGACAAAGAAACTGGCCAAACCTGGTGTGTACCAGTCGGCTGCACGCCAGGTAGCAAACGGCGAAACATAAGGTGCAACACCATTCCATTTGAGTATCGCCGAATCGTCATTACTGCCCATTAGCGGATAGGTAGCTGGACTGATATCAACCATTTGTTTGATCTTAGTTGCCACATCCATTTCAGATTTGGCCGAAACTCTCAACAGCAAACGCAGATAAAGCGAGTTACCAAACTTACGCCAGTTAGCCGCCACACCTTTGTACAAGGGGTCGCTTGATGCAGAAACGTTTGTGCCGGAAGCCAGTAATTTATTCGCCTGCTCCAGCTTATTGAACAGATCGAGGTAGATATCTTTCTGTTTATCAAAAGCTGGGGTAAACAAACCGTCTTTAGCCTTTATAGCATTAAAGTACGGGATATCGCCATAAGTGTCGGTAAGCATAGAGAAAACCCAAGCCTGGCATATCAAAGCGACACCCTGATATGTTGGACTTGCAGTTTCTATCCCTCCGTCATAGATATCTTTTAGATTGGTGAGTTGCAGATACCAACTGTTCCATAAATAGTCGGCTTCCGATTTTACGATATCGTAACGAAAAATCTTTCCGTCGGTATCGCCCATGTTAACGGTAACCTGCATTAACTCGTTGGTAACGCGTTGGCTGCGGCTCATATTGGCAGATACGATATTGGCAATGGCCGGAGCCAACAAGGCTTGTGGCAAGGCATGCTCGCTGGTATTGGGGTTGGTGTTCATATCCTCAAACCCCTTTTTGCAGGAACTTGTAGAAAAGCACACCAGTGCAGTTATAAGATAAATTATTGATGTATATTTTTTCATGACGTGTATCCTGTTAAATGCCTAATACTAGATTGAAACCCACTGTGCGTGTGGAAGGGAATTGTCCCAATTCAAAACCCTGATTGATATAGCCGTCGTTAAGGGTACCAAATTCCGGATCGAAGCCTGGCCACTTGGTGATCATAAACAGATCCCGACCGTATACCCCGAGGGTAATTCGATGTAAGCCCAAACGGCTTAACTGTCGGCCTGTAAAAGTGTAATCGAAACGTGCTTCGCGAAGCTTAACAAAGTCGGTAGAATAGGTTGTGCCTTCTACGTTGTCTCTGCCGTAATGCGTAGTATAGTAATTGGTTAAATCTTGCGCAACCACGTCATTTGGGCGATAAGTGCCGTCAGGGTTTTGGATAACGCCCTTACCGATAATGCCATTGTAGCGACCCGGCAAAGTGTTGGTAGTTTTACCTTGCTCGGCCAATACAGCCGAAGTGAGTGAATAAGCAACAGCACCATACTGTGCATCAACCAAAAAACTGAAGCTGAATTGTTTGTAATTAAACTGGTTGCCAATGCTGCCTTTCCATTTAGGATTGGTGTTGCCGATGTACTTCATATCGGTTGTAATAACCGGGTAGCCGTTTTGATAAACGATCTGCCCATCAGGCGAGCGTTGGTAGCCACGGCCATATAAGTCGCCCATACTGCCGCCAACTGTGGCAATTATCGCTCCCCTACTACCCGGGCCACTTTGCAGGGTTAAGCTTTTAAGGCTATCCGTTAGAGATAGGATTTTGTTACGGTTAGCCGAGAAGGTGGTATTAATGCTCCAGCTAAAAGATTTTGTTCTGATAGGGATACCATTAGCAGCAATCTCGATACCACGGTTTTGTACGGCGCCCGCATTGATGATAGCTGCGCTCACACCCGACGACCTATCTACTGTTGCAGTAAGAATCTGGTCTTTGGTTTTACTTTGATACACAGCAACATCGAAACCTAAGCGGCTGTTAAACATGCGCCACTCTGTACCTAACTCGTAGCTGGTTGTAAATAACGGTTTTAGGTTTAAATTAGCTAGCGTGGTTGGGTTAGCCAAACCTCCCGGAAAGGTACTGACTGATGTATAGGCATATGATGTTAAGTATGGCGTCTGCCTGCCACTACCTACACCCGCTATAGATCCACGTACCTTGGCGTAAGATATAGCTTTAGGCAAAGTAAACATCTCCGATAAAATAGCACTCGCATTCACCGATGGGTAAAAGAACGATACGTTATTGGTAGAAGTGGTGGTAGCCAGTACGCTGTTCCAGTCGTTACGGCCGGTAACATCTAAAAACAGGTAATTTTTATAACTGGTTGCCAACATACCATAAAAGCTGTTGATGGCATATTCGCTTTTATAAGGCAAAGCTGTTAACACGCCTGCCTTGTTAGCTAACGTATAAATGCCTGGGTACAACAACGAGTCGGCTCTTAGCTCATCTTTGTTGTAGGTATTTTTTAACATGCTTCCGCCTGCTGTTAAGGTTACGTCAAAGTCTTTCTTAATCGTCTTGTGATAGCGTATCAAGAAATCGTTTGTGATTTCCTGCGAGAAAATGCTTTGGGTACGATACATACCTTTGGTAAACTTCTCGGTATCATAAGGGCGTTGCTCGGTACGTTGATCGTATGCAAAATCCATTGCGGTACGAACCATCACGCTCAGATCTTTGGTGAAGTTATAAGTAGCCTGAATATTACCTGTTAATGCATTACGGTTTAAGGTATTTGGCATTTCGTTAGCAATCAGATAAGGGTTATCCGGGTAACTGCTGAAAGGATAGCTTTGCTTGATATTTTCCTGTCCTGGCAACCAGTAATCCTTCAACCAATTAACATCAGCATTGGGTTCCCAAAACATATTCCAGTACATGATCGACTGGTTGTTGTAACCGGTAGCGGGCAGGTTATCGCTGGTTTTATTGGTGTAGTTAACGTTGGTTGAGATCTTTAATTTATCGGATACCTTTTGATCAACCGCTACTGTTACCGTGTTTCTTTTGTAACCTGTGTTAGGGATGATCCAGTTATTATTAACGTTGGTTGCCGAAAAGCGTGCCGATGTTTTATCGGTACCCCCACTTAAGGTAACGCTGTTGGTAAAGGTTTTGCCAGTCTCGAAAAAGTCTTTGCGCGCATCCGGATAGGCTACCCAAGGCGTACGTGTAGTACCTCCTGTATGGGTAACGGGATCATATTGAAAAAACGATTGTCCGTCAAACTTCGGCCCCCAGGCAGAGCTGGTGCTACGTGTACTTGCGCCATCGGCAGTAGCACCGAAGGAGTAATAATTATCGCCATCCACACCCTGTCCGTATTGATACTGAAAATCGGGCCAGCGAGAGATGGTTTCAACGGCTGTATTAGAATTGATCGTAACATTGACCTTGCCGTCTTTAGACTTGCCCGATTTGGTAGTGATGATGATAGCACCGTTAGCACCGCGCTGGCCATATAATGCTGCGGCACCAGGACCTTTGAGTACCGTAACAGATTCAATGTCTTCGGGATTAATATCGTTTAAGCCACTGCCAAAATCTACCGGCGAATCGCTATCCAAATACGCAGCGCTACCGCTACCTGTTGTGCGTCCGCTACCGTTGTTAATTACTACCCCATCAACAACAATCAAGGCTTCGTTCTCTCCGGTTAAGTTGCTCTCGCCGCGTAACACAATACGGTTTGATCCGGTTGGGCCGCCGTTAGAACGGATAAGGTTTAAACCAGCCACTTTACCAGATAAAGCGTCAGTCCAGTTGTTTGATAAAGCCTTGGTCAACTGCTCGCCTTTTACAACGGTTGCAGCATAACCCAAAGCTTTTTCATCACGCTTTATACCTAAGGCCGTAACAACAACCTCATTAAGTGCAGTTGTAGAGGCATCCATAATAATGGTAATGCCGGCCGTATTTTTGTCGTAGGTTTGAGATTGTGGCCCAAAGCCAATCATGGAGAAATTAACCTTGCCACCTTTAGGTAACTGAATGGAGAATTTACCGTCCCCGTTAGATGAACCTAGTGATTTTTTAGCCGCATCTGTAATGGTCACTCCTGTTAAGGGCAATTTATCATCCGATGAGATGATGTTACCACTTACATTGATCATTGCTAATTTCCTGATCACCAGGTTACCATCAACGTTTTTAAGGCCTAAACCCGCTTGTTGCAATTGGTTAACTAATTGATCAAAGGACACATTCTCCGAAGAAAGGTTAATCATCTTCGCCATGTTCACGTCGGCATCAAAGGCAACTTTGTAATGGTAGGTGCTTTGCAACTTATCTACAATGGCTTGTACACTTAGCTGCTTTTGGGCAAAGCTAAACTGGTTGGAATTACTTTGTGCCCTCAACTGCGCCGAAGCAAACAGCATTAGCAGGCATATCAATCCCCTGAATTGTTTAAGTAAAGTTTTAGGAATCATCGTTTGTATCAGAATAGTAAGAGAGTTTTGGAATTTTGATAACGGTAGTTAATACCAGTAGCGTAGTGTAAACCCTTTAACAGGTTGTCGATACCAGTGTCTTTCATTTCACCGCTAAAGAGCGGGTGGTTTTGGGCCGCCGGCAACACCACAACGTTGATGTTATACCAGCGCTGTAGCTTTACTGCTATCTCTTTTGCATTGTTATTTTTAAAGTATAGCGTTTCGTTTTGCAGAGAGGTAGCGTCATGCTCGTCAACAGATTGGATCGCCGATTTGCCATTGGTAGCTGTGTAATTAAACTGCTCGCCTGCTTTTACAAACTGTGTATGCTTGTTGGCTGTAATACCCACCAAACCGGTTGCAACCTTAACCTCGGAAACACGATTTTTACGAGAGTAGAAGCTGAAGGAAGTACCGAGTACCGTTAGCTTTACATTATTTTGCGCGTAGATTATAAACGGCTTATTGGTTTGATGTTTTACATCGAAGAAAGCTTCGCCCGATAAGTGTACGATCCTTTTTGCAACGTCATAAGTGTTGTCATATTCAAGGTTAGAATTTGGCGCCATGTACACGAGTGTACCATCGGGCAGGGTAACCTTACCGCGCATGTTGGCAGGTGTTTGCAGGGCAAATTGTTGGGGGTGTTGTTTAGCCGGGCGTAGGTAAAGCCAGCCTAGTACACTAACCAATATCAAACTTGCAGCTACAGCTACATATTTGAATTTCCGTAAAGAAACTACTTTCCCTTTTATGGGTTCGGCTTCAAACATTTTATCCAGCAGATGTTCCCATTCCTTCTGGATATCATGGTCTTTTAACTCCGCATTTAACTTGTTGCTTCGGCGTTGTAAATAATCGAGCAGATATTTGTTTTCGCGCTGCTCGTTAAGCCAGTTGGTTACCTCCCTGTCTTCCTCGGGGGTAGTTTGTTTGTTAATGTATTTTAGTAGTATATCCCAGTTCACGTGATGTATTTTGTAAGAAGAGCACACGAAACGGGGTTTCCACCAAAAGAAATAGTTAAGTATATATTAATATTCTGTTAAGTAGCTCAAAAAACAGAAGGCCCCGGTAAACCGGGGCCTTTGCTTCATGTATAGTTCTAATATTAGAGAGAAATCTGATCGCTATAGCTACTGCCAAATCTATCGATAGCAACAACCTTAATTGTTTTGGCGCCTGCTGAAGGCGTAGCGAAAAACAGGTGGTCGGTAAGTGTGGGCTCAACAAACTTATGTTTCTTTGGCATTTGCGGCCCCTCATACAGCTCCAGCGACCACGGATCGAAATCTACTTTTTGCTCCATGTCGCCTTTCAACACGCCGTCTTCAAACCATTGTACTTTCCATTTGCTATCCCAGTTCCAAACGTTGGCCACCACTGCATTGGGCGATGTTTTCAGTCTGCCTTTTTCGTAAATTTTAAGCTGATATTCTTTGGGTTTACGGGTTGCTTTGTAATACCATGTGATATCATCGCCTTTTACCTCGTACACTGCATAACCTTCTGGGGTTCCGTCGGTACAGATAGGGCCAGTCCACCACGCGCCGCAAACGGTGCCGTGCACGTGTTCCATCATATTGTCGCGCTCCCAATTCTCGTTCATGTGCGTATGGCCCGACATGATATGCACTTTGTAAGGCGCCAGTATCTTGTACAGTTGCTCGCGATTTGAAACCGTGCCTCCTATCTCCTCTTCTGCGAGTTTATTACGACGCTGACCACCTGTAAAAGTTGGAATGTGTAATGATACTACAACGGTACTTCCATGTTTTACCTGAGCCAGATCCTGCTCTAGCCATTGCAACTGGTTTTCGGTTAAATAGCCGATATATTTTTTTACTGTGCCTATGAAGAAAACATCGTCTAAGGCAACATAGTGAATATTACCACGGTTGTAAGAGTAATATGTAGGGCCGAAATTAGCTTTGAAAGTTTTGGCCGAATAATCATCTGTACGGGCATCCAGATCCATATCGTGGTTACCGATCAGATTAAAGAAAGGTATGCCGCTTATATCAACAGCATTTTTGAAATCGGAGATCAGTTCGAAATGATCCCAAACTAAATCGCCACATCCAATGGCATGGAATAGAGTTCCTGCAGGATGTGCTTTTACGAGATCGCACAAATCTGGGGCAGCCTGGGTTACCAGAATTTCGGCATCCTTTTTGGAAATGATCTGCGGATCGGCCCATACTACAAACTTATGGCTGCGATCGTCGGTCTCCAGTTTCTCTAATCTGAAGTCTGCATTGAAAGATGCGCCATTATGATCAACTTTTTTATAAAATTGGGTTATCCCTTTTTCATGAGGAAACGCATAGCCAGCCGGCACACTGATGTATACAAACTCAGCCGTTTTGTTGCTCAGCAAGCTATAATTACCGTTTTTGTCAGTAAGGGTAACGTTTACGCCATCGGTAACGGCCACGTTGCTAATACCAGTACCACTATGGTGAACCCTGCCTTTAAGGGTAATATTGGTAAGATCCTGCTTTTCGGTATTAATTATTGGCGCTGCATGTAGTAGTTCTGCAGGTGCGGCTATGACGGCAGCGCTGGTTAGGCCCAGGCTTTTTATGAAATTACGTCTGTTTGTCATCTGTTTGGTGAATGATATGTTTCTCTGAAGAGCCAGAAAAGCACATTTTCACCAAAAGAAATTATTACGATAATGTAAAGATAATGTTAACCAACATCAACCCACCCGCGATAGTTGCCTTATCGAAATTAGCACTATGCACCATATGACTTAAATGTTCAATGGCTTCGCGCATGTTGTATTCGACCTTCTTTTCGGAAATATCCATAACATCGGCAATCTCGTGATTCTTGAGGCCAAGTAAGCGAAGCTCTATCATTTCGCGTCGCGCAACCGGTAATTTATTGATTAGCTCCTGCACAATTTGGATAGATTGTTTAGCGACAAACCGCTCGAAAGGATTGTAGTTATCTGCCGGGATCTCGAACATGTCCTCAGACAACTGGGATGTTTGATTACTAGCGCTGATGGCTTTCAATGCCCCATTCCTGGCAGAGCGAAAGAGGTAAGGTTTTAATTGCCGGATTTGCAGCTTATCGCGTTGGTGCCAAAGATTTAAGAAAAGGTCGGAAAGCACATCTTTTGCCACATCGCTGTCTTTAACAATCGATTTTACGTAGTTAAAGAGCGGTGTATAGTTTTCTTTAAAGACACCTTCAAACTTATCCAATGTTACCACCAAGGGGCTCTTTGCCGAATCCATATCGTCGGCAAAGAAAGCCCTGCTATATTTAGGAAATAAAAAGCCTGCATTAACTTTATATTAACCCGGTGCAACAAATTCGATAGCTTCTGTAATTGCGTTTATGGAGTTTTCACCTCATCTACTTTTACAACCTCATAAACATCCTTACCATCCTGCTGAATAGGCTGATAATAGGTTTCACCTACTTTAACATAAGTAACGTCCCCTACTTTGGTTTCCTTACCACCTTCGGGCAGGCTGGTTACTATAGAACCTGCAGTTGGCGGTACAACTGTGTAGCCACCATCGCTTTTCTCATAATATGTGCCGCCATAATAATAGTTGTTGGTGGTGGTGGTGCCAGCGCCTTGGACAACTACCGTTTGGGCACCACTTGGTATAGTGGTAACGGTAGCACCAACCGGTGCTTGTACAACAGTGTAACCACCATTACTTTGCTGGTAATAAACCCCCTGATCGTAATGATATTGCTGGTTAGCAACGGTTACAACAATTGCTGTAGTTGCCAGTGCCGCAACAAAGAAGCCCCAAGGATGCCAGGCCGGTCCCCAATAAAAAGGATGATAAGGGTGATAAAAATAAGGATGGTAGCTATAAAAGCTGCGACCGCCATAAACATAAGGCGGCCTTGTATAAGGGCGGTAATTATTTTGCCTTACATAAGTATTACGGTTATTAACGTTAATATTTACGTTAGTATTTCCGCTATTGATGTTAGTACGGTTACCATTATTACGGTTGCCATTGTTACGGTTACCATTATTATTCACCGTGTTATTTGGCCTGTTAATACCGCCATTATTATTCGGCCGGTTGTTAATGTTGGGTCTGTTACCGACATTGTTATTTGGCCTGTTTATGCCGCCGGTATTGGCTGGTCTGCTTGCAGGCCTGTTCATACCACCTGCGTGACCAGCAGGCCTTGATGCTCTGCCACCGCCGCCCCTCCGTTGGGCAAACGTATTTGATAAGTCGCAAATGGATATGATAAGTATGAGGGCAATTGTAGTTTTGCCAATTGATGAAACCTTATTGAGTAACCTTTTCATATTTTATTATTGGTTAAATGCTGCTGATAAATATTTATTAAAATTAAAAACTGTTTTGGGGATATGCATTTTTACCGCACCTACTTTGGTTGCATATTTAAAAATGAAACTTAGCCGCTATATTCTAACCCCGATGGATAACCGGATAAACGGGTACTTTTTATTGATGTCGTCATAGTCGCGGTAATAACCGTGTAATATAAAGGCGCCACCCTCGGCACCCGCAGACACTCTATTAAAAATTCTATACCGCGCCTCCCCCGCAAAAGCATGCAGAAAATAACTGGAGTGGCTACCGTTAAGCGTTTCAAACCAGCCGCCCTGGTAGGCAAGCCTGCCCGTCCATCTGTTATTTATGGATACCCCACCGTTAGCTATAATACTAACACCCGACCCATAATCATAGTTGCGACCTTCGCCATAGTACAGATAAGCATCGGGCACGGCGGCGAGTATTACCACGCCCGCGCCGGCGCGGGTGAAAAATTTCAATTTTTCATTGGTGTCATATTCTGAATATACGGTAAGGTTAACACTTTGCGCACCGTATTCAAATGCCTGGTTATGATAAAAATCATAATTCATGGTCAGAGATAGCAAATGCTCAACCTTCATATTCGATTTAATTTCCCAGGATGATAATAAGCCATTTACTCTAACGGTATTCAATCTTGCCGTATCGTCTTTTCCAAGTTCTACGGTAACATCGAAATTATTAAAAGGAGTTTTAGATTCGCGGTATGGATCGCCGTATAATACCCGCGCTCTGGCATACCATCCTATTCTTCCACGCTCAAAAAGGTCTTGATTTTTCTCGCTGATTTGCCTGGCTCCCAAGTCAATCTCTGCCACAAGGTTAGCCGTATCCAGATCGGTTTCCGGCGCGGTAGAAACTCTACCCCACTTGCCATCTATAATGCGGTTAAACCCATTCATGGGGTTTATTAAAAAGCCAAAGACTTCGCTCATTTGCCGTTTAAATCCGTGTTGCCTTTCATTAATAATTCGGTTAGCTACACGGTAACTCATTTCGCCTAGTGCTATACCGCCTAAGCTGGTATTAATAAAATCGTTCGGGGCTGGGTTATGGGTCTCGCCAGCTACCTCCCACATAAAACTTCCTGCAAACGCTGCAGGTGCCGCCTGCCAGAAACTATAACCGTTGCTGCGAAAGGCGCTGTAATATAAGCTCCCTTGGTAAGGGTGGCCGATTTGGTTAGTGGTAAAATTGTTATCGTCCCACTCCCAACTGCTGGGCTTTAAATTATGCCCGATACTTTTAAAGGATATGTGTGCAAAATCGGCGTCGCGTATAAAGTAGTTGTATGACCACGGGATAATCTGCGCTAACATTAACTCACCCGATGCACGCCAAAATCGCTTTTTAACAGGCGGAAGCGTAGTCATAGTGGTATCTTTTTTAACTTTTACTACGCTGGTGTCTTTTATCGATTTTACGGTATCGTCGATAAAAATTGCGGCATTTGCGCCATGCTCCGTCAACATTATCAAAACCAGAAGCAAAAGCGGAAACGGTATACGTTTTAGATAGATCTTGGTTTTAGTTTTCATCAGGGTAAAGTTTTGTTTCGAGATAAGTAGTTGAATACAAAATAAAACCCTTGGCTATTTATATAAGCAGATTATTGCCCTATTTATGTTGCATTTTAAAATATGAAACTTGACCGCTTAATTAGTATCCGAACTCTCGGGATCTCGTTTTTTGCCAAATAGCGCATGACCTAACCTTGGGAGCAGGTTATTAAATATAATATTACACTGGAATGCATTATAGTTCTGGTCGGTGCCAGGTCGTGGCAAGTATTCGTTAGAATAAGCCACCTCAATTTGCAGGTTATTGGTGATTCCGTAGCCCACGCCAAGCGTTAGCCGATTACGATCGAAAAGGCTACTACCACTTACTTTACTGCTGGTTTTGAAAAAGAGTTCTTCGGACCCGATACCATAAAAAACTTTCTCAGCTATTACTTTGCCATTAATCGGGTAAACAACCTTTACCTGTCCTCTTAAACGGTTTACGGCTTCAAAAACCGTATCCGCGTTCTGTATATGCCTGTCTTCTATGCGCCAGCGTGTGGTCAATATCATACGCTTGCGCGTAATGTAATAGGTTGCTTGCACGGCACTTCGCCATTCGGGGGCTTTTCGCTGATCTATTTCTGGCACGTACCTGTTGTAGTAAAAAGCGTAAAAGAAAGAAAGCTTCCACTTATCTGAAGGCATGTAGTGAACCCATTCGCGCAAATAAAGTTGCGCCAGGCTGCTGAACACACTTTCATGCCCGGGTTTGGTTGTCCAACTTTGTCCAACATTAGTTTCTAAAGCCCATTTCGTGCTGAGGTCGTGGTTAAAATCTATTTCGTTGTTAAATTGCTTATACCCTTGCACTTGCGCACAAACCCTTAAAACCGTTAACGGGGATAATACTACTAAAACAAGAAAGATCAGCTTCTTCATTTAAAACTACACTTCTTTAAAGCTACGGCTGAAATACACTTTATTTCATTGCAAAAACGGTAACATTGGCGCGGCCTCGGGCGATGCCTCTTGTGTCGTACCAAAAATCTATTCTTCTTATTCTACGCTGGCCAACCCCTCTTAGGTCAATTACGCGGCTCTCGCCGCCCTGGGGTATGTCACTAATAATTTCGATATTATCCGGGGCTCCATCCTGATAAGTGACTACCAATTTCACCAGTCGCAATGGCGCGTTGGTAACCTTTAGCTTTATTCGTCTAAAATTATCGAACCCGGTTACCACAATCCCATCATGATCTGCCGTAAAGTTTGCCTGCGTGGTGCCTATTACTTGCCAGGAGCCGGCAGGCGCCGCTCTTCCGGCTCGTACTTGCTGCGCCATTGATGTATTTGAGAAGCAGAGTATTACCAGGAAATAATAAATTAATTTTTTCATAACCGTTGTTTTAGTTTTCAGATTCCTTTTGTTCCATCTCAGTTTCAGAAAAATAGAGGCCCAGTTTTCCTGCTGCGCCGTTTCCGATAGTTTTTATTATTTCAAATGCCTGCTGCATGCTAAGCTCTGTTTCAATTAGTCTTTCCATATCAACTACCAGTAACTCTCCGTCGCGTGGTTTTGGTGTTGAGGGTATAAATATCATTATCATTCGCTCGGTAACGTTTTCAACCTTAAAAGCAATGGCATATTTGCGCACGTCATCGCGGTATAACACCACTTTATTAAACCGATGGTCGTTAATGCCCAAAATACCTTGTGCAGTAGATTTGGTATAATCATAACCGGGCAAATGTTGTAGTACATTTTTCTCAATGATATCGACCAGGCTTTTACCCCATTGCTTTTGACCTGCAAGACCCGCCAGAAAACATAACAGCAGAATAATCAATACTACCAACACATCATTTATCAAGGCGTGTATGTAGGCTGTCCCGGTAACTTTTAAATGCAACGCCACCTGGATCTTTTTCACCACGTTGAAGATCTTTTCAAATATTATGAAAACTATGCCAATTGGAATCAAAAAGAAAATCCCGGTAATGATTGATGCCGTTACATATTTGTATACTCTTTTCATCTCGGGATTAATAAATGATTAATGATATGTAAGAATTATTTTTTTGTAGGAGCTGTGCTAAATATGTGTGCAATGGTTACGAAAAATGTGTTGCCCTGAAAACGGTTAACAGCACCAAGTTCGTCGAGCCAGCGAAGGCCTAAAAGCATCCGTGATTTGGTTAGGAGCACATTCCCTTCTGCACCCAGTGCGTAAGTGTGATCTTTGCCTGGTAAAAATAATGTAGCTCCTGTGTTGGCAAGAGGCAACTGATCTTCAGACGTTTTAAATTGCATATAGTAGATCATGCCTGCCTTGATAATAGATGATGGTATTTTAGTACCGTTGAAGGTATACCAGGTTTTGCCCAATCCACCCTCTAATGATAGAAGATCCCCAACTTTGATGCCGTCGGGGCTGTTCTTTTTATCTCCGTGAAACTCGTAAGAAGCCAATGTTCCAAAACTAACACTCCCTTTAGGATCAAGCCGCAAGGTTGTGCCCGCTGAAAACTCATTACCCCACATGCCTAAGCCGCTATTATTGTCTCCGCCGAGTGAATATTTACCGGTGGGGATATATAGCCCATAATTAAAACTAAAATCGGCTGCTTTACCATGCCAGCCTAACTGAAATGGCTGGATATAGGTATCGCTAAATGCGAATGAACTTTTAGAATTGATGTTATTACCCTCTATTCTATTTGTAGCAAAAGGCAGTAATATAGAAGCCCCGTAATTTCCACCCAATATTTTTGCTTTGCTAACGTAGTTGGCACCGATGCCCGTAAGAAACATATTTAAACCCGGGCTGCCATTAATGTTATCGCCATTTTTATTTTTTAACGACCCGGCATCATAAAAGTAAAGTGGTACCAACAGCGAAAAGGTTTCGGCGGGTGCTTGTGTGCCGGCATCTAAACCCACTCCTCCAAATAGTCTATCGCCTTTTAATTGTGAAAATACTTTTTGTGAGCTAACGAGGCACAGCAGGCAGCAGGCTAATATCGATAAGGTAATTTTGCTTTTCATAATTCTTAGTTGATGTTTTAATAAACAAAGGAACATACTAAAGCTTCATTTAAGCCTGTTTTAGGCATAGGGTTGGTTGCATATTTAAAATTGAAACAATACAAATGTCCTGTATTTCTAAAGACCTGAAAGAAAGGCTGCTATAATTCAACCATTACTTGGAATCCGTCTTTTTTTTTCTGTAGATAACCCGCATAACCGGTTTTTCCTCCCGGGTATTTTTTACGGGCAGCATCATATATAAGATAGCCAGAAACCGCTTAACTTTAATTACATAATTGCTATAAAATCTCTTTTTAGCCATTTTGTCCAACGTCCAGTACATTTAGGTAATCTTATTTCGGTCAGGTTGTTATCTATACAAAACACGGGTAAAATTTTGGTGTTTCAACATCCTATCGGCCTAAAAGCTGTTTCATATTAAAATGTAGAACCCTTTTTTAACATAACAGTTATAGCAATACAGACCGGATAAATTATAAATGAGAATGGAACTTATTTATCAGAATTTCTAACGACAGATTTTTCTGATGTGGTTACAAGATAATAACCTAAAGACAAGGCAATTATCAAAGCGGCGATGGCAAATTCGGACATTGGATTTACATCTTCCATATCAAACATCAATATTTTACGGGTTACCGCTATAAGGCCTACAATCAATATAATCCTAAGCTTTACAGAATGATCATGAGAAAATACCCTTATCGTTTGAATAATCTCCAGCGTTAATAAAATACTAAAAAATAGCCCCGCAACAGGCCTGCCCTTTTCTTCTATATTAAGTTTTGGATCTTTAATATTGCCAATCATATTAAATCCGAAATGATAGGCAAGGTCCCATGTTTGATAACACACAAACACCATTGCTATAATCATTAATACATAGGAAACATACTTCTCAAAATGCTTTAATATTAGTTCCATAACGTTTACTACGATTCTGTTTCTACGGGGATCTTATTAGTCTTGGCCGCGTGGTTAAAAGCTTTATAATCCCGCTCATTTTGGTCGGCATAACTTAATGCAAAGCCGGCTATAGCATCTGCAAAAACATCGCTCTTACCAATGTAGCCCGCAATCTCTGGCGACATACCGCTTTTGGCATGAGATTTTGCCAAAGCCCAACCACATAAAAGAGTATAATTACTTAAAGTGTTTGTTGTAAAAGTATCGATATTAGCCCCCGACTTCATATCCCGCAATTGCCTTATGTAAAAGTCGCGGCCCGCCTTGGTGCGCGCCCATCCTAAAAATATATCGCTCACGGCCTGCATCAATCGTTGCCCGTTAACAATTCGTTCGCCATTATTTTGATACTCAGATTTTTGATTATAAGGTTCTAAAACAGAACGCCTGGCTTCTTTAAATTGCAGAATCAGCGCATCCTCTTCTCCTGCCATCATTAACGCAATAACGCAACGGGTACCAACGCTCCCTACCCCAACAACTTTAACTGCCAGATCTACTAGTTGGTACCGTTTCATCAGTGCCTTTTTATCGTCGGAAAGATTAGCGTAATATCCTTCAAAAAATTCTTGCCCCTCATGAATAAATTTATCTGTATCGGGCAGGTGATAAATTAGCGGAGGTTCATCAACTATCTTTCGTCTCCCATTCTCTAAAACAGATATTTTTGGAAAAACCTGTTCGTGGGTGCGTCGTTTTGCCTTTTCGGTGGCCGATTTGATACGCTTTGCAAAATCAACTTCGTTTTTAAAGTATTTTACGATCGTCTTATTATCCAGCCTGCTATACCATATATCTAACTGGTGCATGGTCGAATACTTCTGCATTTTTTCGGCGTACATTTTTATAGCCCCAAATACAGCCTTCCTGTTTTCCTTATCCGTGAAACCTTTATAGCGGCCAGCTATAATAATGCTGGCCGCAAGTCGTTTAAGGTCCCACTCAAAGGGCGCCTGCAGGGTCTCGTCAAAGTCGTTGATATCAAAAACCTGCTTCCGCTCGGGTGTTGCATAACCGCCAAAATTCATCAAATGGCAATCGCCGCAAGATTGGACATAAATACCACTACTGGGTGTATAAGACAAATCATTGGCCATAATCATAGCGGCGCCCCGGTAAAATGCAAATGCCGATTGCAGCATCCTGGCATGCCTGATGGGAACAAGATCTTGTAGCCTATCCTCATTCGAATCGACGATCAGTTGCACAGGGTCTACCCTATCGCTCTTAGCATAAGAAGTGCTACTATGCAATTCTCTTGGTGTTTTTTCGCGTTGGGCTTTGCCATAATTTATCCGTTCTTCAACGGTCGGCATTGGTTCCCAAATCTTTCTTTCACTTTCCATATCACTTTGTTTTTTGTGTTACCGGGGCGCACATGCTATTGTTTATTAACTTGCACTACCTCATAAGCGTCCTTACCATCCTGAGATATCGGTTGATAATAGGTGCCATTATATACCATATATTTCTTGCCGTCTACCTCCATTTCGCTTGCTCCCTGTGGTATTTGCGTTACGGTAGCACCCGGAGGCGGTGCAACAACCCTATACGAGTTAAGGCTAAGTTTAGAATAGTAGGCACCACCATAGTAGTAATAAGTTGTGCCCGATACAATTACCGTACTGTAACCCGACGGCAGCGAACTAACCGTTGCACCAACCGGAGCAGGCACAACCTTGTAGCCGCCCGAACTTTGCACGTAGTAAACACCCTCGTCATAACTATACTGCTCGTTCTCTACCGAAATAACAATTGCTGCTGTAGTTAACGAAGCCACGAAGAAACCAATAGGATGCCAAAACGGCCCCCAATAGAAAGGCACAAATGGGTGGTAGAAATAAGGCATCGGCGCAAACGGTATTGGCCTGTACGGGTAGTAAGGATGCGGCGGAGGAGGAGGTCCGGGATGTGGGCCGGGTCCGGGGCCGGGACCTGGGCCGGGTGGATGAGGTCCGGGTCCTGGGCCGGGACCTGGCTGCGGATTTATTGGTTTCTGGATACCTCCACCGTTAGCGCCAGGACGAGTACCACCACCATTAAAGCCGCGTGTACCTCCGCCATTAGCACCGGGGCGGGTACCACCGCCGTTAAAGCCATGGAAACCGCCACCGCCTCCCCCACGAAAACCGCCACCGCCACGAAAGCCGCCGTGACTGAAGCGTTGTGCGATTGATTTACCGGGTAAAAAAATGATTATTATAAGCCCTAGTGCAACAATAATAGGGCTTTGTTTTTTGATGATTCTTTTCATAACAATACCTTATTAGTTTTACTGTTGAGCTGATGTTGGTTTAATAGCTATCTTCTGGGCATTAGGAGGTACCGTAAATTCAAAGGCCGAAGCCGGTAAGTCTGCATTGAGGTTCCACCCGGAATATATCGCCTCGTATTGCGGTGTTCCAGGTCTGTTGTTGTAAACAATCACCATCTTTACCGGTAAAAAAAGCAGATCGTTCTTTATCCAGAACTGGTAGCTCATGGTAGAGTCTTTACCTGCAATATGGAAACACTCTTCGCCATTTACTACCGTAGTACCTACCAATTTAAGCGCCGTTGCGGTAGATTTAATATCATCAACAAACGATGGGTAAAAATAATCGGCCGCAGGCACTTCAATTCCGTAGGTTTTACTCAATACCTGAATGGTTTCCAACACGTTATTGGGTACGCTATCTATAAGGCTGTAACTGTTGTTCTCGAACGAATAGTAAACTAGCTTTTTACCATTGTATAACAAAGCATGCCGCTCGTTATCCTCCTTGTTGTCGATCATCAGCTTGTCGGGAAAATGAGCATAAACGGTTTCGTCCTTCGATCGTTTAATCAATCCCAGATCATCCGTAGGTGTATCGTAAAATGCCTGTACATGTACCGCACAGGAGGTCATGTTTTTTAGGGTGCCGGCCATCCGCTGCATAATATACAGCGCCGAGGTATCCACATTTTGTGCACGTACCACTGTACTGATAATTAATATCAACCCTAATAAACCTAGTCTTTTTTTCGAGCGCATGTTTATAATATTTAAGGACAACAACCGCGTTATAAATAACCTTTTCATGGTTAACAATTTGAGTCTATTGCTTCGAGCACGAGTTTATTTGCCTGCTGGCGCAACAAGGCCATCTTTGACAACCTGTTCGCTGATGGCTTTTTCGTAACCTTTCAGGAAGTCATCTAACGACGATGGATCGTAAGTTTTTGATTGAGCAGACCAAACCAGTTTTTCTGAAGCGGCATCGTACAGGTTGGTTTCTATGTAGTACACCTTATCATTTTCATAGTAACCTGGCTGATAAAAACTGTTGTATCCGTATGCCCAGTATGCACCGAAAGTACCATAATAACCAAAGCCTGGGGCCGGATATACACCTGTGCCCGGCACATAATGAGTTTCTGTTTCTTTGTTAACCAGTGCAACTGTTAAAATACCGTCGCAATTTTTATCGCGGATGGCTTTCAACACGGTTTCTTTGTCTTTATCATTGCCGCTGGAGTGAAAGTCGGGAGGGAAAACATCGATGCTCTTTACGGCTGCAATACCTTTTGTTGATAGATATTGAGCCATACCTGTTTCAACACTTTGCTTTGCCGATGTGTTGGCAGTAAGTGCCGATACAAATATGTTTTTAAAAGCCACTTGTGTTACACCGGGAGCTTTATACGACCCTACTATAGATGTACTTGAACCACATGCCGAAATGACTAATGCTGCCAGCAATGCCATACTTAAGTTTCTGAATTGTTTCATGATTTCTATTTGTTTAAACGTTTATGTATTGATTTTTAATTACTTATTTATTTAGGAAACACTAATGCAAACACCGCCCGAATACCAAAATCTGCCCTGGACTCTGAAGGTCCGGCTATCGGAATTCTAGGCCCTACGCCCATTTGCACCGTTTGCTTACCCAACTTGGTTACTCCAGTTATAATGGGGTTTAAAAAGCCAGAGAAAGTTCCGGTATGCCAGTTTTCCGTGAGCTCGGCATTAGCACCTAAACCAGCTCCGGTTTTCCAGTTATGCGTAAAAAAAGGTTGCATGAACAATTGATTTACCGGCGACCTGCCCGAACTGCCAGCTATAGACCATATCTGGTTAAATAACATACCGTAGGTAAGCGCACCCTGTTGTTTTAATACCAGCGCGCTTGGTCCCAAACCAAATTTCTGCGTACCAAGGTATTTGCTAGTGCCCGTGGGTATAAGCAAAGCTGGGCCCACACCCCATATCAGTCCATTTTTTACATTTGTGGGAGCGAAAAAAGCTGTGGCGGTAATATCACTAAGCCCGGTTTGACTGGTATTAGGGCCAATAATATCACGCTGCGCTATAACGGGTAAAATAACCCTAACTATCATGTTAAGTTTTGGATTGAGTGCTACCGGCACAACGGGTTGAATATTCAAGGTGTTTTTAGAACCATTATTAGGCCCTATCCCCCAGTCGGTATTATTTTGAAAAGGCACACTGATAAGGCTCGCCACTGGATTAGACAGCTTTTTCGCCAACTCTTCGGCACTTTGGGCCTTGGCAGTGTCTGGTTTGCTTTTTTGCTGACAAAATGCCACTGAGGTGGATAGAAACCCAAAGACTGCTATTAATGCTAAATTTCTCATGATAATAAGGGTTGCGTATTATTTAAGGTGCTGTGAAAACAAGACCGATTGTTATTGGGAATTGCGACAAATGGTTAATGTGAAATGTGTCGTTACTGTTGGTGGCATAATTATAGGCCACGCTCACAAATCCACCTAAATTGGGGCTGAATTTGGCTAACGCACCTGCCTCAGGCCTGAAAACAAAACCCCAATTACGATCGCCAACAGAATAGATGTTGAAATAGGCATTCTGTTCAGAGTATTCCGTACCCAACCCTACACCTATGTATGGCCTTACCATTGACGAACCTTGAAAATAGTAATGCACACTTGCGGTAATCGGAGAAGTATACACTTGTCGTATCATATCGCTGGTTACGGCGCCGGTGCCATCGGGCCTTTGATAGGTTTGTTTTGGAAAATATTGCTCGAATGAATTGTAACTAACGCCTATACCAACGGATACGTTAGGCGTGATCATTCGGCGGTAATCGAACCGCGCACCAGCCCAACTGGTTTTGGTAAGGTAGTCGCTGTTGGTGGGTATCGCCACCTCATAGCCAACAAGAAACAGGTCGCGACCTGCGGAGAGGGTTCTGCTACTACTGGTTTGAGCTTGCGAATATTTGCAGAAGCCCATTAATGCCAGAAATATATATGCTATTTTTTTCATGATAAATCAATTTTAGAGTTATAGACAGATGTATTAATTAGCCTTAAAATAAGGCGATTGCACAAAGCCCTGATTAATAGCATTAATGCCGCGGTTTAAGTTTCCGCCCATATCAGAACCTAGCGCGCCAAATGCCGCCACATTCCAGATCACCCTATACTGACCGTTGGTTTTAGCGTTTTTAAGATCATACACGTCCAATATTTCCGTACCGGTGTTATAGGTGTAAACAGTAGTCCACGGATAATAATAAGGATAGTAGCCGCCCCACCAATAAGGGAACCAGCCTGCGTAACCATCCCACCAACCAGGATAGTACACATCAACATTTACCACTTTTACCACGCCAAGCCTCAAACCCAGATCGGGTTTTGCAGTACGGGCAACAAGCGTATAGCCTCTGGATGCCATATTGCTTTTAACAGCGGCAACCAGTTTAACGGCGTTAGCATCATTAAGTATAGTATCCTTACCAGTACCACCCAGGTTGATTACCGTATCGGCCATGTAATAGGTTTTATAACTACCGAATGAAGCTGTTTTATCTAAATTGGTTGATACAATAAACTCAGACGACAGCTTATCGTAATCGGGTTCTTTACGGCATGACGCAAATCCTATTGCGACAATTAATAGCAGATAAATAAAATTTTTCATGTTTAGAATATTTGTAAATGGTATTAAAGATTTTAGAATATCATACTGGATCCTTTTAGTCACTCGTAGTAATTCCATTTGTTGACTACGGAACGTAACGATATAAGTGCCAGACGTTTAGTAACGCTTTATGGGAATAAACCCAACTGATGATCTCTGAAATAAAAGGGGTCTTGTTCATGGTGTTATATATTTAGATGTCGTTATTATTATCTGAGCCAATTACTGCCAAATACAATATAATAGGCCCATTTCTCTGGCCCACGGGCTACATCGGCACCCATTCGCAAACCAAATTTTCGGGCAATGAGATACCTGAAACCGGTGCCATAACTGTAGGCAATGTCTTTAGCCAACATTTCGCCCCAGTCATCATAGGCTACGCCGCCACCGCCAAAAAATACGGCACTCCAGCGTTTGTAAAGGTCCCAGCGAAATTCGGCCTCGGTTAATAAAGTTGCCTTACCCTGATAGCGGCCTGATGGGATGCCTCGCATATTGATAGATGGCAGCGTATAAAATGGTGGAGAGCCTAAGGACTGCTGTCCTTCTATCCGCAAACCACCAATAAACTTTTTGGCAAGCGGTGTATACCCAATTGCCGAATAGTCTATTTGCCACGAATTATAATCGCTGCCTAACACACTGTTTGACCAGAAGAAATCGGACTCTACGCGCACTCCTTTATTGGGTGTAAATATGTTGTCGCGACTGTCATATTGAAAAACACCTCCGGCCTGGCTTATGGTGCTATTTATCTCTTTACTGGTTACAAAATCCGGAAGATTCTCCCCTCTTGATGCTATCTTGGCATGTAAAAAGAGGTATTGTAAACCAGCGCTCCATCTGTTATTATTACCAAATTGCTTAAGAGCCTGTAAATAAATAGGCACAACCTTAAAATTGAATTTAAATTCCTGCTCGCCTATTACAGGGAATGTATGATAAAAGCTCATGTTGATGTTACCATAGGCCGCAAATGCTCTATAAGTAATATTGGGTTTAGCGAATGTCCCCCCTCTGAAGCCACCAATTAGCCAACTGTTATTGGCAGTGTACATACCTATACCCCCGGTGATATCTGGATTAACGCGCCTGACACGTACTTTGCCATTGACGGTATCTATCATAGGCGCTCTCTGCTTTAGGAATATAGGCACAAGAGCTCCACCTATGCCACCTAAGGCAGGCTCGGTGATAGGCACGGGCACTAAAACAAAACCCTTGGAATAAATCATGTAGTCGCTTAGGTCAAAGGCATGATCAAGCGAATCGTGCATAGATACTTTGTGCTTCTCCCCCTTTGGCTTATCCTGACCCGAAACCCTATCGGCAGCCAGGCAAAACACCAATAGAAACAGAAACGTTATGTAGTTATTTTTTGTCATAAGCTATAATCCAAACCGGTAATTAACTGAAGTAAGCAACGATTTTCTACCGCCTAAAAAGCCTGTTTCTGTTCTAAACTGCCAACGATGGTTTAACTGAAACTGCCCACCAAACAGCATACTCCAATTGGAGGTTGCGCGTTTTATTAGTGAATAGGATATGGAGGCGTTTTGAAGATCCAAGCCGTCTATCTTGTCTAATAATTTTTCGGCTATTTGCTTGGTAACAATTTTTTGAGCTGGGGTAAGCGTTTGGTACCAGGCTGCAGTTTCGTCTTTAATGGGTTGCAGATCGGGCTTGGTAGCACTGCTGTTTAAATCGCTAAACTTGATTGTACCTGTGGTTGTGCGGCCGATAAAATTCCCGGTGGTACCTACCCAAAGGGTGACGTTACGATCAGGCCGCCGTTTAAAATTGATGGCATGCCCAAAACGCCCGCTGTATGACCGGGTATTAATAGCGCCGTCTATATTATCTAAAAACGACCATGTGCTGTTAGCATCTATGACGCCGAAAATGCCGTACATGGCACCTCCCAGGGACGCCCCGATACCAGCCATTGGACCTTTAAAGTTGGCCTTACTCGAAAAATTAAAGGGAGCAGTAACATTTACGTTGGTACTGGCAAAGGTTCCGCCAACTATCCCATACACGTTAAAAAAAGGTAGTGCCCACAAATCAAACCGGGTATTTACGGATTGAAAATGAGCCTTAACCTCACCAAATTTTACGAAATCCAGCGGCACTAACGGGCCACCGTTAAAGCCCACCTGCAGATCGGATATATTGACTAGCTGTGACCCTGTAATATAATTAAGCATTACGCCCGCCGGCAAGGGCATATCAATACCTTTTTTGGTAACCCGTTTGCCCCAAGCCGGGAAAACATAAGGATATGTTGACTGCTTAATGCTGTCAACATACCTTTCTCTTATTGTTCTACCGTCTGGGCCTTGCGCGAAAGCTAAGACAGGTACAACAAAAGAAACTAATAATATGATCGCTCTGATCGACATAAGTTTTCTTATTGTCTTGTGGTTTTATCCAATTCGCCTATAAACGGAATATTGTCTTGCACTTTAACCCTGATGATAGCTTGTAGGTAGCTTTCGAGCTGGTAAAATTTTGCCGCATTTTTACCACCTATCGCCTTCGAGAATTTCTTGAAATACGATTTCTGCAGATCTGTTAATGATTTATCATTGGCAAAAACGCGGTTCGCCAGATCGTCTGATTCCTGATCGGTAAGGGTATCGTAACCTTTTAAATAATCGGCTATAATAGCAGAGCGCTGGGTGCTTAGGTTAACACGTTTACCTTCATACTCTTCATATATAGGCCAAAATACCTGGCTTTGGGCATCGCTCAGTTGCAGATTTTGCTTTACCAGATCGGCTTTTTGTTTTTGGAATACACTTTGCACAATGGCCAGATCTTCTTTCTCTGTTTGAGCGTAAACTGCTGTTGTTAGTACGGTTACGATTGCTAGTAGAATGATACGTTTCATCGGATGATTTTTTATGGTTACTTATTGATTTACTTTTTCTTGCCAACCGGAATCGGTATACCTACCCCCAGTTGGAAATATTGGTTTTTAGCACTGAAGGGCACCTCGCTCTTATACACATTTACAAAGCCCTGCGAAAACCTGAAATTGAGCCTAACGCCATTGCCTTTATAAAAAGCATACTGAATGTCGGCGGCTGCATCAATATCAAATCGGCCGTAATAATCATTTGTCTTATAAACAAGCTTTTCATCGCCCCCATCGGGCAGTGTTTGCGTATAGATATCCTTTGCTATGGTGCGGATGGCAATCTGAGGGCCGGCTGCGAGGCTTAGTTCTGGTGTTAGATTATAGCGCATCAACGGGCTTATTTCGAAATAGGTGAGCTTGCGTGCAATGTCCGCATCGAGAGCACCCGGCACATTGGGTTGTAACTGATAGGCGAACGGAATAGCATTTGCCCCCCTCGATGATTTAAAGATGAAGTAATTACTCAATGTCCACCTCCCTTTTAACCTTACATTAGTATAAGCTCCAAACGCCAAACCGGGGCGCAAATTCGAACTTGGCGTGTTGGTAAGGTCCGATGCCTCCAAAGCCAAATGAATACCCAGCGAAATATTGTCGTTCTGTATTTTGCCGCCAAATAATAAAGCCAATAGCGCCTGTCCACGTGCGGGCATAGCATAAATACATAAGCAAAACAGAACAGGTAGATATTTTTTCGACTTGTGCATTTGGCTGGTTTTAAGGCGCGTGCATTTATACCTACAAAGTAAACCCGTTACCAAGCGATGGAGGCTTATTTGGCCGTCCAAATTGTTGCAATTCAAAAGATGCAACCGCATTATTATATAATGCGATGCATTTTTCGGAAATCAGGAAGGAAAACAGTAAGGTGTATATGTGATTGGTGCGAAACTATGCACCGGAGGTATTGTTGATTTGCAAATTAATGTTTGCTATTATTTTGATGAGTTGATGCCTCATTTAGCGCCGCAGTTATTAAAGAATGTTTATCGTCCGTGTCTTGCCCCAGCTCCCAAAACATAATGCCCCCACCATATTTCATAGCGCCACGGGTTTTCTTTTTCACCGTATTTATGCCATCATAATAAATGGTGTAATGTTTTGATGTGTCTTTAGCAGAGATTGGCTTACTTGTTTTAATAACGGCGCTGTCGCTATATGCGTTGCCCCCTTCTTTTAATATGGTTTTAAAGGTTAAAACATGGCCTTCCTGCGGGATGCCACTCGGCCTTCCATAAATGGGCATACCGAGTACGCATTTATTTTTACTCATTTTACGAACGCGCAGCCAATAATAGAAACTATTATAAGCAACCTTACTATGCTGCACATAAGGTTTATCATCGCTATAATCGTCATAGATCATCACGTTAAACCAGTCTACCCAAGGGCCGGTCAAAAGCTCCTTCTCAATCGCGCTGGCCCGCTTATGAACCTTGTTTACTCCAGGCGCCACAGCACAGCTAAAATAGTACCGGCCGTTAACGTGGCAACTATCGCCCAATTGCTTTGCAAATGCAGTAAATGGCTTATCTGTTTTTTCCCTTATCGTTGGAAACTCCCAATCCAGATCTACGCCATCTGCTCCGTATTGCCTAACTAACTGCATTATATGATGTATAGCTTTAGATCTATCGCCAACATCTTTAGTCATCTTCTTAAACTCATATGGATCTCCACTGATTCCCAAAAAAGCTTTACTATGATTCCGGTGTGCTCTCCTTATCAAAGATTTCAGGACTTCCGGATAGATTACCTTTACCACATTATTAGTTAACAATTGCGCACAAGCATATACCACCACATTACATTGCGCAAACTTTTTTTCAGCTACCTCACTCGAGTCTCGTGAGTCCAACATGTAACCCACGATCTTAAAGCCTAACTCCGGTGGCACCATTATTTTTATAGGTAGTGGTTTATCCGGCTGCTTAATAACTGGCTCTTTGACTGACATTTGCTTTTTATCATTCGAATTGCAGCCACATAATACACTCATGGTTAGCAATAATAACCAAAATAGCAGACTGGCTAATCCGTGCTTTATTTTCACATCGATCTTAATTAGTAATCATTTTCATTCGATTCATTTGCAGCAGCCTTTACCAAAGCGATTAAATGATATATAACAGGTATACTATAATTCATACCTTAATATTATAGATAGCTTCTTTATAACAGTTACCGTTCACTTTGGTGCAATTTTATTAATCCGGCACATCTGTTATATTCCAAAGTTCTGCAATCTTGGCTACCTGATAATCAAGACTCTTGTTGCAAGTTTAAATTTGAAACACATCTTAAAGCCTAATCAATACTATCAGGCATCTCATTTCTCTACATTTGATTACACATACCTAAAAACAGTTAAACATTTATTGCTTTATCATAATCAGGATTAACTACTGGCATCCCCTGCGGCAATGTTTAAATTCAACCCCATAACACTGCGGCGCTAGTATTTAAGTAAGAATGGCTCCAGGCGATTTTGTTTCTGATGGTCTGTCAAAAATCGATGTCAGTAATCGCGTTAATATGGTAAGATTTTTACGAATACATTTAGCCGTAGTACTACTTATACTACTTGCACAATGCGTTGTAAAAGCGCAAAACTGTACTATAAATGCAGGGGTAAATCAGACACTTTGCGAAGGCACCTCATTTACATTAATCGGTACAGGTAACGGCAACTTTACCGACTTGCCAAAATGGACACAAATTGCGGGGCCTGCGGTTACTTTATCAGCGTCAACAATAGCCAACGGGCAGGTTACTGCCAATGTTACCGGTTATACAAAAGGCATTGCCTATACATTCAGGCTATCAGCAAAATGCACCGACGGGACACCCGTTTCTGACGATGCTATTTATATATTTTCACCACTTACAGTGGCTAGCGCGGGGCCACCGGTAACATCTTGTCCGGGAGTGATAACCATGGCCGCCAACGCCGTAAAACCAGGAGAAACAGGCACATGGCAAGTAATAAATGGTAATTTACCACTACCATCGCCGGTTAATGACCCACATGCCACGGTCACCCTTCCCACAACCGGCAATGGTGTGGGCACAACCATCTTCCGTTGGAAAATAACCGATGGTACATGTACCTCTACCTCAGATGTTGCAGTAACTGATATAGGGGGAGTAACACCTGTAACAGCATCTGGGCCGGGTGCTACAGTTGCCTGTTATACTTCATTTGCCAGTACAAATATATCTGGCTCGTACCCCGGCACCGGTAACGGCCAAATGGGTACATGGTCTTTTATAAGTGGGCCTAGTACTCCCGTTTTCGGCGATATCCATAATAACAACACTACTTTAGGTAATTTGCAGGGCGGAACTTATGTGGTTCGATGGACCGTATCAGGCCCTTGCGTTAATGGTTCTGCAGATGTCACCATACAGGTTGCCCCTCCCTCCCAGGACGTAACACAGGCGGGTGGAACAACTTCTAACTATTGTGACAACCGTACCAGCACTGTTTTAAATGGTGTACGACCTTTATATGCCAATGAAACTGTACTATGGACACAGGCAGCCGGCCCCGCTGGTGCAACTATTGTTAGCCCAACGTCTCCCTCAACTGCAATTAACGGACTTTTACCGCCTAACCAGTACGATTTTAATTATACAATTACCAATAGTGTTACCAATTGCAGTTCGACAGGTACTTATCGTATTCGTTATATTAATCCTCCACAGTTTGTAACCTTTCCGGTTAGCCCGGTGGTTTTACCTACCGACACCCTGCAATATAATGTTGTCTATTCAACATCGGGTGGTAACCTGTTGCAATTTGCACTGGTAAATTCACCGGCAGGATCAAAGGTTTTGGATAGCATTGGCCTCAACAACTACCTTAACGCGGGCGCTACATCAGAGCTGGTTAGAGGGATGGATAAACCAGGCAACTATATTTATCGGTTTAAACTATCAAACAATAACGCCACCGGAGGATGTGAAGACGTTTATAAGGATATTTCTATAATTGTTTCACGGAAACCGTATGATTCTAACGCAGGCACGTCACAATTTTTAGCTTGCGGAAGTACAACGGCAACACTGGCAGGTAACGCACCCACCGCAGGAGACAATGGCCAGGGCACTTGGACACAAATAAGCGGTCCAAGTATTGCTGCAATTCAGGATATACATTCAAATACAACAACAGTCAGTAATCTAGTCTCTGGTGTTTATATCTTCAGGTGGATTATCTCCGCAGGAAACAATGTTCAGGACAATACGGAATCAATCGTTCATATTATTGTGGCATCGCCACCAACCACAGTTGATGCCGGCGCAGACGTTGGAACTTGTTACGGTACACCCATAAAACTCAACGGTAACCAACCGAAAGATGAAGAGACAGGTACATGGTCTGTAGTTTCAGAAACTCCGGCAATACCGGCTAGCACCATCACATTTTCGGATATACATGATCCGCAGGCAATAGCAAATGGGTTCAGGCCATTTAAAGTTTATAAACTGCAATGGACCATAAGCAATACCTGCGGAAGTATTGCAGATACGGTTAGCATTAATACCACCGTAACAGATGGCCCTCAGCAAGCCGTGGCAGGGCCTGACCAGTGTTTAGCCTCTGGCACAAGTAGTTTTAATTTAGCGGCCAATGCACCCAGCGCCGACGAAACCGGCACATGGACCCTGCTACCTGGTGCACCAAACACACCTATTTACAGCACCACGGCCAGCAGTCAAACCGTAACAGGAGCCGTGAACGGAAGATATACTTTTGAATGGAAGCTCGATAAAGGAGGTTGTACATCGTCGAGAGATACGGTTGAGATAACTATTTCTGCCCCGACCACAGCTGCGACAATTGCTGGTGCCCCCTTGCAATCAGTTTGCGGTTCTACAACGATAACGCTTAACGGAAATACACCAGCAGCAACAGAAGCAGGTTTATGGACTCAAACCGGAGGTTTAGGCGGCGCTGTTATCACGTCGCCTAACTCAGCCACTACCACAGTTACTGGGCTTGGAGACGGAGCCTATAAGTTTACCTGGACTATCTCTAACGGAAGTTGCTCAAGTTCATCGGCTGACATAACCTACAATGTAAATCAGGCCGCAACTATAGCCAATGCAGGCCCCAATCAAAATATATGTGATGTTAATACTACCACCCTGGCTGCTAATCCCATTGTAGTTGGTTCAGGTGTATGGTCTGTAGTAAGCGGGCCAAACACCCCAAGGTTTACAGATATAACTGACCCGCATACTATTATAAGCGGACTGGTGTTAGGTACGTATACTTTAACATGGACTGCTACCAATGGCACAATTTGCCCACCTTCATCATCAAATGTATCCATTACCGTGGGGCTGTCTGCCAATGCAGGTCCTGATCAAAACCTTTGTAATACCACGATCACTGTGTTATCGGGCAATGAGGGCACTACCGGCACATGGACAGAAATTAGCGGCCCCTCTACCGTAACATTAACACCGAACTCTAACAACACCTCAGAAGTTACCGGTCTTATACCTGGCACTTACGTGTTTAGATACACCGTAACAGTGGGTGGTTGCGGAAATTTAACCGACGATGTCACGGTGAACGTTTCCGGGCCACCGTCAACTGCCGATGCCGGTCCGGATCAGAACCTTTGTACAAGTGCAGGTACAACGGTTACACTCACAGCCGCGACACCAACCGTAGGCACCGGCATGTGGAGTATAGACAGCGAACCGGGCGGCGCTAACGCAACAATAGCATCCGCTGCTACACCTTCTACGGCAGTTAATAACCTTTCTGTACCGGGAGTTTATATTTTAAGATGGACAGTTTCTGCAAATAGCTGTACAGGCATGCAATCCAGTAATGATATCGTGCGCATAGAGGTATCATTACCACCAACTACTGCACAAGCCATGGCGGCACAGCCAACAGACTGTACAAGCAGTGTTATACTAACCGGCACAACACCAACGGTGGGTATAGGAACATGGACATTGGTAAGCGGACCATCTACACCAACTATTGATGCGCCAAATTCGCCAACAACAACCATTTCCAACATAACAGCTTCTACAACGCCATATATATTCAGGTGGACAATAACTAACGGTAGCTGCGCTCCGTCATCAGCAGATGTTAATATTACGGTGATAGACAATACACCTGCCTTAGCGGCAGCAGGCACAGTGGCCGACAAGTGTACCCCGGCCGTGGGCGGCAATACATCTGTTAATCTGGCTTCAACTAATGTATTAACCGGTAATGACCAGGGCACCTGGACTGTGGTAATCCAACCGGCATCGAGCCCTGCTGTAGCATTTAGCGACATTCACAGCCCCACTGCAATAGCGAGTGGATTAGTAGCAGGAGAGTATAATTTCAAATGGACCATCACCAACCTAAGCTCCTGTACTTCAGCAGATACAGCGGGTTTCAGAATTTACGACCCACCGTCAACCGCGGATGCAGGGCCGCCGACATCTGGTTACTGTTTGTACGCCCCTGTTGTATTGGCTGCAACAGCCCCAACAACCGGAATTGGAACCTGGACGGTAGTTTCAATGCCCACGGGAGCTGCAACCCCAGTGTTCAGTTCTGTAAATGACCCTCACGCCACCGTAACGGGATTGGTGCAGGGCGATTACGATTTGCGCTGGACAACATCAAATGGTCCGTGCGTAACCAGTCAGGACGATATTATCATAACCATTAACGATTGCCAGATAGCAATAGCCAAGGATAATCCCAACACGCCGGTATTGCAACCCGACGGAAGCTTTAACGTAACATTTGTATTCCATGTAAAAAACACAGGCACAGTAGCGGTGAATAATGTACAGGTTGTAGACAACCTGATAACTACGTTCCCATCGCCCAAAACATTTACTAAGGTAAGTATCGCAACCACCGGGGCACTAACGGCAAACAACAACTTTAACGGAAATTCTGACACCAATCTGCTCACGGCAGGTTCGTCCAGTCTGGCTTCCGGAGTTGAACAGACAGTGACACTGGTTGTAAATGTTAAACTGAATTGATAACCGGATAAACTTTAAAAAATGAAACTCACAAAGACATTTTTAAAATTTGCGCTCCTGGTTATCTCGTTGGCCTTTATCCTGACACAAGACAGCTTTGCCCAGGTAACGTATACCTCTAAAAACACATCCACTGCAAATGGAACAGTGGGCACTGTACCAGTAACAGATGTTTCTAACAACGGAGCAACAGTCGATCGCTTAGCTGGGGATCAAACCCCAGTAAATTTCCCAATGATCGGAATCTCCGAAACGGTAGCAACACCAATTTTGCAAGCAAACGGATCTTATAATATTGTCTACACTTTCCTGATTCAAAATTACGGGGCTATTGATTTAAGGACAATCAATGCCGTGAATGATTTGAGCACTGTTTTCACTTCGCCCCTAACCTATAGCGTAACCAGTTTAACCAGTAATTTAGCTACGCTGACTGTCAATACGGCATTCAACGGCAATTCTGATAAAAACCTCTTAGTGCAGGCTTCAAGTACATTAGCAGCGGGTGCAAGTGGAACTTTAACCCTAACATTAAATGTAGTTACTAATGGCCAATACGGAGTATTCAACAGCACATCGACAACAAGTGCAGTTACTAATAACGTTGACGCCGTATTGGTGGCCGACGCATCAACTAATAACGCAAGCCCTAACCATGCAGATGGAACAAAAACACCATTAAACTTTACTGATCCGACCCCGGTAGCCCTTAACGCTTCGGATATACAGATCACTAAAACAGCAAGTACTTTAACACCAAACGCAGGCGACAACGTAACATTTACAGTCACAGCCCGAAACCTCGGGCCTGGCGACGCCGCTCCGGTTGTGGTCAATGATATACTGAATACAACAGGTTTTACACTGGTGAACACAACACCGTCTCAAGGTAATTATGATTCTAATACCGGTGTTTGGTCTGTTGGCACGTTACTGGTATCGGGGCAAGCTACCTTAACCATTGTGGCCACTGTATTGCCCGATAAGCCCGCGGGGGTTTACGTCAATACCGCAAGCAGTAACCATCCTGGCGATCCTGTAGCTACAAACAACAGCGCCACGGTTACACTTAGCCCGCAGGCTGTTGCTGATCTGCGTATAGCCAATACTGACAATAAAACAAATTATGTCCCCGGCACAACCAACACCTATACCGTTACGGCTGTCAACCTGGGGCCAAGTAATGCTCCTGGCTCTATAATAATCTATACCTTGCCAACTGGAATTACCGGCACATGGACCGCTGTCTACACCGGAGGAGCTACAGGCAATGCCAGCGGTACTAACAACATTAATGAGATTGTTAATTTACCAACTGGCTCATCGGTAATTTATACGATTGTTGTACCTATACCAAGCAGTCAGACAGGTAATTTCACCAGTACTGCAGCTGTGGCTACAGCAGCCGGGATAAACGACCTTAATCAAGGCAACAATACCGCCGTTGACGACGACATTAGGCTGGGCGATGCCGACCTTGCCATTACCAATACCGACAACAAGGGAACCTACACGCCTGGCACCAGCAATACTTATACGATTGTGGCAACTAATAACGGAGTTAGTGATGTAACAGGGGCAACCATAACTTACCCTTTACCTTCGGGAGTCACAGCAACGTGGACTGCGGTTTATACGGGAGGTGCAACGGGTAACGCGAGCGGTACCAACAGTATTAATGAACTGGTGAATTTGCCGGTTGGCGCTACGGTTACCTACACTGTAATTGCAGCCATACCAAGTAATAAAAACGGCGGCCTTACCACTACGGCAAATATAGCGGTGCCGGTGGGTGTTGTTGACCCAACAACCACCAACAACTCGGCTACGGATATTGATACCCAAAACAGCATTGTTAACCTCGCTATAACTAACACCGATGGAAAAACAATATATGTACCGGGGGTAGCTAATACCTATTCAGTTATAGTTACTAATATAGGACCGAGCGACGCCATTGCTTCGAACGTAATTTACAACCTACCCGCCGGATTCACTTCAACTTGGAGCGCGACTTTTACAGGCGGAGCCAGCGGTACAGCCAGTGGAGCTAATAACATCAATGAAATTGTGAACGTACCGGTTGGGGGCACAATCACATATACGGTTGTTATGCCAATTTTGAGTAGTGAAATAAGTCCCGAAATTACCACCGTAGCAATAGTTGCCGCAAATTCCAGTATGACTGATTCTGCGACAGGAAACAATACTGCGAACGACACCGACACCCGGGTTGGCGGTGCCGATCTAAGTATTACCAACACCGATGGACAGACAACATATACGCCGGGTACATCCAATACTTACACTATTGTAGCCACCAATAACGGGCCGAGTGATATTACCGGTGCAAGAATAACGTACCAGATCCCCCTAAATAGCGTTGCTGCATGGACTGCTAATTATACCGGAGGCGCCACCGGAACGGCCAGCGGCAATGGCGATATTAATGAAACGGTAAATATGCCGGCAGGCTCTACGGTTATCTATACGGTAACTGTAGCTATTCCAAGTACTCAAACGGGCACCTATACTACCACCGCAACAATTGCTTTACCAACTGGTGCAGTAGATCCAACCTCATCAAATAATATTGCCACTGATAGTGACAATCAGAATAGTGAAGCTGATTTAGCTATCACAAATACCGACGGTAAAATAAACTATGTGCCGGGCACCACCAATACTTATACAGTTGTGGCCACCAATACCGGTCCAAGTGATGCACAGGGTTCTAACGTAAGCTTCACGCTACCTGCAGGAATTACCACCGCCTGGACTGCAACGTATAGTGGAGGGGCAACGGGCAACGCAAGTGGCGCTAACAATGTTAACGAAACTGTAAACCTGCCGGCCAGCGGCACTGTTACCTACAACATCGTGGCTTCTATACCGAGTAACCAAACCGGAACCTTGACCAGTGTTGCCACAGTTACTCCGCCGTCATCTGTAACAGATCTAACAACTACTAACAATACAGCTAATGATGTTGACCTGAGAACCGGCGATGCAGATCTGAGCATTACCAATACTGATAACAAGTTGGTTTATGTACCAGGCACTAACAGCACATATATTGTAGTTGCCACTAACAATGGCCCAAGCGACGTTAATGCCACGGTCACTTTTCCTATACCTGCAGGCCTTACCGCGAGCTGGACAGCAGTATACAACGGCGGAGCCACAGGTAACACAAATGGCAGCGGCAATATTAATGAAAGTATACACATACCAGTTGGAGCAACCGTTACTTATACCATTGCGGCAGTAATACCAAGTAGCCAGACCGGTAGTGTTACCACCACGGCAACCATAGCCCCGGCTGTTGGTTTGCAAGACCCTATCGCCGATAATAACACAGCGACAGACACAGACCTAAGAATAGGTAGTACCGATCTTAGTATTACAAATACGGATGGACAAGTCAGCTACACGCCGGGCGTACCCAACACTTACGTTATCGTAGCAACCAACAACGGGCCAAGCGATGCAACTAACGCAGTAATCACATATCCATTACCTTCAGAAGTTACAGGTAGCTGGTCAGCAATTTATACCGGCGGTGCTACGGGCAATACGAGCGGCACAAACAGTATTAACGAAACTGTGAACTTGCCGATAGGTTCAACCATCACTTATACTGTAAATGCAGTAATACCGCCGAGCCAAATCGGTCCGTTAACTACCACTGCCAATATCAGCGTTTCATCCGGCGTAGATCCTATACCGGATAACAATACTGCCACCGACACAGATACCCAAAACAGTGCAGCCGATCTGGGTATCACTAATACTGATTCAAAGGTTATTTATGTACCCGGTATTACCAATACATATACCATAGTTGCTTCTAATACGGGGCCGAGCGACGCTTTAGGTACAACTGTTAATTATATTCTTCCGCCCGGAATTAGCGGAACATGGACTGCAGTTTATACCGGAGGAGCTACAGGCAATGCCAGCGGTACTAACAACATTAACGAAACGGTAAATATGCCATCAGGATCAACAATTACCTATACTGTTGTTGTACCGGTACCAAGCAATCAGACAGGTACGCAGTTTACTACTTCGGCAACTATAGCTGCCGCAACGGGTATTACAGATGCTAACACAGCCAATAATTCAGCAATTGATATCGATACCAGGGTTGGCGGGGCCGATTTATCTATTACAAATACTGATGGACAAAGCACTTATACGCCTGGTACTTTTAACACATACACGGTTGTGGCCTCTAACAATGGCCCGAGCGATGTGGTGAATGCAAACATATCTTACCTCTCTTCGAGTGGCTTAACGGGATCATGGACTGCTGCATTTACTGGCGGTGCAACCGGTAACACCGGTGGTGTTGTTGCAGGCATAGGAAATGCGAACGAACTGGTGAATATGCCAGCTGGTTCAACCATTACTTATACTATCATATTAAATATACCAGGTAATAGGGTCGGTGATTTTACTACAACCGCTTCAATCAGTTTACCTTCGGGATCCGTCGATCCAACACCTAACAACAACACTGCTGTAGATACTGATACACAAAACAGCCAAGCCGATTTAACCATAACCAATACCGACGGCAAAGTTTCTTATACGCCAGGCACAAACAATACTTATACCGTTGTAGCTACCAACACCGGGCCAAGTGACGCGCCAGGTTCAACAGTGACATATACTCTACCTGCAGGTATAACCGGAACATGGACTGCCACTTATGCAGGCGGGGCAGCTGGCAGCGCTAACGGAATCAATGACATTAGCGAAACTGTTAATATGCCAGCAGGCAGCTCAGTTACCTACACCGTAATTGTTACAGTTCCAAGCGGGCAAACAGGCCCATTTATAACTAAAGCAATGATAGCGGTTCCGACAGGAATAACAGATCCAACGCCAACCAATAACACTGCAAATGATATCGACCTAAGAAATAGCGATGCAGATTTAAGCATTACCAATACCGATAACCAGCCTAATTATATACCAGGCACAACCAATACTTATACCGTGGTGGCCTCCAATATCGGTCCGAGCGATGCTTTAAATTCGACCGTTACCTATACTTTACCTGCCGGTATAACAAGCACATGGACTGCTACTTATACAGGCGGTGCAAGCGGGAGTGCAAGCGGAACCAATAATATTAACGAGACGGTGAATATGCCGGTGGGATCGACAATAACTTACAATGTAATTGTTCCAATACCAAGCAGCCAATCCGGGCCTTTTGTAACGGTTGCAGCTATCGCAACACCAGGTTTGATAAGCGACCCGGTAACGGCTAACAATACAGCTACCGACGGAGATATTCAAAACAGCCAGGCTGACTTGAGTATTAGCAATACAGATGGGCAGGGAACCTATATTCCGGGTACTACCAACACCTACACAGTGGTAGCTGCTAATGCCGGCCCAAGCGATGCGCCGGGATCTGTTATAACCTATACACTGCCGGCAGGTGTAACCGCAACATGGACTGCTACTTTTGCTGAAGGTGCAACAGGTAACGCCAGCGGCATCGGAAATATTAACCAAAGTGTAGACCTCCCTTCGGGTGGTTCTGTTAGTTATACCATAACAGCAGCTATTGCAAGTAACGTAACTGGCCCAATAACCACCACGGCTACTATCGCCGCTGCAAGCGGTGTAGTTGATAACACGGTGGGTAATAACACAGCTTCAGATACAGATACCCAAAATAGCCAGGCGGACTTGAGCATCACCAACACCGACGGTAAAACTACTTATACACCTGGTGTAACCAACACTTACACTATTGCAGCCGCTAACGCGGGGCCAAGCGATGCGCCAGGCACAACAGTAACTTACGCGCTGCCGGCAGGTATAACAGGGACATGGACTGCCGTTTATGCAAATGGTGCATCCGGCGCAGCGAGCGGCACTAATGACATTAATGAAATTGTAAACATACCATCTGGCGGCACTGTGACCTATACTGTTGTGGTGCCAATACCTGCGAACCAAAAAAGTCCAACTTTTGTGACTACAGCGAACATCACCGCGGCTGGTGGCATAACTGATGCTACCACAATTAATAACACAGCGGTCGATACCGATACCCAAAACAGCCAGGCCGACCTAAGTATCAGCAATACAGATGGACAGAATACTTATACCCCAGGTACCACAAATACTTATACTGTTGTAGCCACAAATAATGGGCCGAGTGATGCTTTGGGATCAACCCTCACCTATCCAGTGCCTGCAGGGGTAACCGCGCAATGGAGCGCAGTGTACACCGGCGGTGCTACTGGTAATGCAAACGGTACAGGCAATATTAACGAAACTGTAAATCTACCGGCCGGAAGCACCGTTACTTATACTGTCGTGGCGGCCATTACCAGCAATATAACCGGGCCGCTAACTACAACTGCGACCATAACAACTCCGGCTGGGGTTATTGATCCTACACCTGTTAACAACGTTGCTGTCGATATTGACACGCAAAACAGCCAGGCAGATCTTAGCATAACCAATACCGACGGCAAGACTATTTACGTACCAGGTACTACTAACACCTATACGGTAATCGCCACTAACACAGGCCCGAGCGATGCAGTGGGCAGTACCGTCACTTATACCCTGCCATCGGGGGTTACTGGTACATGGACTGCAGTTTATGCCGGCGGAGCAACTGGTAATGCCAGCGGAACCAATAATATTAATGAAACCGTTGATATGCCGATCGGTTCGACCATTACTTACACTGTGGTTGTGCCTGTACCAAGCTCGCAAACCGGTCCGTTGTTTACCACAACGGCAAGCATTAGCCCGGCCGCTGGCATAACAGACGCGACACCGGCTAACAATTCTGCAACAGACAACGATGTAAGAATAGGTGGCGCCGATTTATCCATTACCAACACTGATGGAAAGCTCACCTACACCCCGGGTACCATTAATACCTATACTATTACTGCTACCAACAATGGGCCTAGTGATGCAACCGGCGCTACAGTAACTTATCCATTGCCTACCGGCGTAACAGGTACATGGACTGCTGCCTATACTGGTGGCGCAACCGGCAATGCCAGCGGCGCTGGAAATATCAATGAAACGGTAAACATGCCATTGAATTCTACCGTCACTTACACACTAATCGCCAATGTATCACCTGCACAAACCGGCACATTAACCACCACGGCCACTATTAGTCTGCCGTTTGGATCGGTTGATCCTACGCCTGCCAATAATTCGGCTTCGGATCAGGATATTCAAAACAGCCAGGCAGATCTGAGTATATCTAATACCGACGGGCGAGCAACTTATATACCTGGTACAACTAACACCTATACGGTTGTGGCTTCCAACAACGGACCAAGTGACGCTCCGGGCTCCGCAATAACTTATACCTTGCCTGTCGGCGTAAGCGGAACATGGACAGCCGTTTATGCCGGCGGCGCAACAGGTAATGCCAGCGGTACCGGTAACATCAATGAGAGTGTTAATTTGCCATTGAGCGGCACGGCAACATATACAATTGTGATGACTGTACCAGCCAACCAAACCGGTCCGCTTACTACCCTTGCCGGCATAGTACCGGCAACTGGGATAACAGATGTCAATACCGCAAATAATACTGCTGGCGATACGGATCTAAGGAATAGTCAGGCTGACCTGGGCATTACTAATACCGATGGGCAAACAACTTACACACCGGGTATCGACAACACCTATATAGTAGTGGCTACTAATACCGGCCCAAGTGATGCAGCAGGAACAACAGTTACATATACCCTGCCAGCTGGCATTGCTGGTAACTGGACTGCCACCTTTACCGGGGGTGCAACCGGCAATGCCAGTGGCACTAATAACATTAATGAAACCGTAAGCATGCCAGCTGGCAGCTCTATTACCTATACAGTGACTGCCTTAATACCAGCAGATCAAACCGGCTCATTTACCACAACGGCCAGCATCGCAGCAGGCTTTGCCGTAACCGATGCAACGACTGGTAACAATGCCGCAATTGATGTAGATCTAAGAAATAGCCAGGCTGATCTGAGCATTACTAACACTGATGGAAAAGCCATTTACATACCGGGCACAACCAACACTTATACCGTGGTTGCTACCAATGCAGGCCCAAGTGATGCTTTGGGTACTAACTTAACTTATACGCTTCCAAACGGGATAAACGGTACCTGGACAGCAATTTACACCGGCGGGGCAACAGGTAACGCCAGCGGAATCAACAACATTAACGAAACCGTGAATATGCCAACTGGTTCGAGCATCACCTTTACGGTTGTTGTTCCGGTTCCTAGCGCCCAAACAGGTCCTTTATTTACAACAACAGCAACAATTACCCCTGCGGCTATTGTAACAGACCCCACCCCTACAAACAATACCGCAGTAGATAATGATGCCAGAATAGGTGGCGCCGATCTGTCTATTACAAATACGGACGGCAAACTTACCTATACACCTGGCACCTCCAACACTTACACAGTGGTGGCTGCTAACAATGGGCCAAGCGATGTAACCGGCGCAAACATTACTTATCCGCTACCAGCAGGTGTTTCCGGAACATGGACCGCAACTTATATCGGCGGAGCAACGGGTAATGCTAGTGGTACAGGCAGTATTAACGAATTGGTTAATATGCCGATAGGTGCCACGATTACTTATACAGTGATAGCTAACATTCCTTCGGCACAAATTAGTCCATTGACTACTACTGCGACAATTAGCCTACCGCTTGGTACTGTAGATCCAGTTCCTGCGAATAATACAGCTTCTGATACCGATCTAAGAAATAGCATCGCTGACTTGAGCATCACCAATACAGATACCAAACTAATTTACATGCCGGGCACAACTAACACCTATACCGTAATTGTAACAAATAACGGCCCGAGCGATGCACTGGGTACGACTGTTACTTATGCTATACCTGCTGGATCGGGCGCTACATGGACTGCCGTTTACGCAGGCGGTGCAACGGGTAACTCTGCCGGAACAAATAACATCAATGAAACTGTTGATATGCCAAGCGGTTCAACCATTAGTTACACTGTAATGGTAGCGGTGCCTAGTTCGCAAACAGGCATATTTACTACAACGGCAAACGTTAGCCCTGCAGGTAATGTCTCTGACCCGACATTGAGTAACAACTCCGCGGCAGATAATGATGCCCGGGTGAGTGGTGTTGATTTAGCCATTACCAACACAGACAGCAAGTTAACCTATACCCCTGGCGTAACCAACACATACACCGTTGTAGCCACCAACAATGGCCCAAGTGATGCTATTGGGGCAACTGTTGCTTATACCTTGCCAACCGGCATCAATAGCACATGGACTGCTGTTTATGCCGGCGGTGCAACAGGCAGTGCCAGCGGAAGCAACAACATCAACCAAAGTGTGAACATGCCTGTTGGGTCAACCATCACTTACACAGTGGTTGCCTCCATCCCAAGTACGCAAACGGGCACCTTCACTACCACGGCAACCATTATTTCACCAACAGTATTGGCCGATCTTGTGCCGGAGAATAATACGGCTATTGACAACGACGAGAAGAATAGTATCATCGATCTGAAAATTATCAAAACGGCATCTTACAGCACGCCGTCCATCAATACTCAGACAACCTTTACTCTCGCCGTCAGCAACAATGGTCCAAGTGAAGCAACCAACGTAACTGTTACCGATGTGTTGCCGGCTGGCTTTAGCTATGTAAGTGCTACGCCGTCAATAGGTACGTATAATAACACTACTGGTGTGTGGACCATAGGTAACATGGATCTCTCCACTCAGGCCACCATGAGCATGGTAGTGATGGTTAATGGTGCGGGTAGCTATACCAATATTGCAAACGTTAGCGGGGCCGAAACAGACAGTAATCCAGGTAATAATAGCAGCCAGGTCACTATTTCGCCTAACGGGCTGCCTATAGCCAATAACGATGCGGCAAGTACCGACCCTAACACCGTAGTAACCATTAATATATTGGCCAATGATGTTAAGGCCGAGACGGACCTTGTGCCATCTACTGTTACCATAATAACCCCGCCGCAACATGGCACCGTTACTATTAATACAGCCACAGGCGTAGCCACTTACACGCCAACTGCAAATTACTCCGGCACTGATTCATTTACCTACACGGTGAAAGATGCAAACGGAGGTACCTCGAATATTGCAACAGTAACCATCAAAGTAAATGATGTACCGGTAATTGGTTTGGCCAAGGCGGTTGCTGCACCTGATAAAAATACTGACTGTACTTGCGATGTAACCTACACGCTAACAGTTGGCAATTACGGCATTACGACGCTTAACAATATCAGCATCACTGATAATATGGCCCAAACCTTCCGTGGACAGCGAATAATAATTAAGAGCATCAGATCACTTGGTAAACTGGTTGTAAACCCAACTTACGATGGCATCAACAATATCGAAATGCTTCAGTCGGGCAATTCACTCGCCGTAGGTCAGATAGAACAGATCCAGGTGGTAGTTAATGTTTTACAGGTAACGGGAGCATTATCATTCCAGAATACAGCTACTGCATCAGGTACTTCTGTAACCGGCTTAAAAGCTACAGATCAGTCTACCAACGGCTTTAAACCAGATCCTAACACGAATGGGGATGTAAGCCCGGCAATTCCAACCCCGGTTGACTTACCAAAGCTGATGGTACGCATACCAGCCGGGTTCTCGCCAAATAACGATGGTACGCATGATAACTGGGTTATTGAAAATGCCTGCTCGGATGTGGTCAGCATGGAAATTTATAACAGATGGGGTAACCTGGTGTACAAAGACCCTAATTATAAAAATGATTGGCATGGCCAGTGTAACCGCGGTATCCACATCGGCGACGATCTGCCCGAGGGAACTTATTACTACATCTTGCTGATAAAAGGCGCTAAGTATGTGGGCTATTTAACACTAAACAGATGATTATGAAAAGTGTAAAGAGGTTATTTATATTCATAGTGATCGCATTTGCAGGCAAATCCGCAATGGCGCAGCAAGACGCCATGTATACACAATACATGTTTAACACGCTCGCTATAAACCCGGCTTACGCAGGGAGCCGTAATGTGGTTTCGGCAACTGCACTTTATCGTGCCCAATGGGTGGGCATGGCCGGTGCGCCCAGAACAACTACGCTTAGCATAGACGCCCCGGTTGAAAGCAAACAACTGGGACTTGGCTTACAAGTATTTAATGATCGCATTGGCATACAAAATACCTCGGGTTTTTTTACCAGCTATGCTTACAGGATCAGGATGGATAAAGGAACTCTGGCTTTCGGCCTTCAGGCTGGAGCGAGCCAATATAATGCCGATTTTACTTCGGTCGATTTAGGCTCTGACACCAACCCCGATATGGCCTTTGCTAACAACGTTAATAAATGGCTGGTAAATTTTGGTTTCGGGATGTACTACAACACCGACAAATTCTATATCGGCTTATCGGCTCCTCAATTACTCAATAACAACTTTACCAATTTTAAAGCCACCGGTAGCAATGCATTTACCGGCCAAGCCATCCACGTGTTTTTGGCAGCGGGTTATGTATTTCCGTTAGGAGAAGATTTACATCTAAAACCATCCGTATTATTTAAAGGAGTAAGAGGCGCACCGCTGGAGGCCGACATTAATGCATCGCTTTGGTTTAAGGATATTATATCAATCGGAGCCCAATACCGCACGGAAGCGGACATTGCCGGACTGGTGGAGATCCAGATTACCCCACAGATCAGAATGGGGTATTCTTACGACCGTGCCACCACCAGTTTAGTGCAATACAACTCCGGCAGTCACGAAATTATGTTACGATATGAATTTGGTTTTTCGAAAAGCAAAGTCTTGTCACCACGTTACTTTTAGTTAGATTGATATGCTAAAAAGATACATTATTATACTGGCGCTATCACTTGCACCGCTCCTATTATTCGCTCAGGAAAGCAGCACGCTCAAGTCAGCGCGCAAGGAATACCTGGCCTTACAATACAAACCTGCTATTGTGTTACTGGAAAGAGAACTTAAGGATCATCCGGATGATAAAGAAGCTCAGGAGATGATTGCTGATAGTTATCGCAAAACAAAAAATTATGACAAGGCGATATACTGGTACGCCGAAATTACCAGGCGCCCCGATATGAAATCGCAGTGGGCGTTATACTATGCAGAAGCATTGGCTAATAAACAAAGGTATGAGGCCTCCGAAGTATGGTATCGCAAATATCTGCAATTAGTTACTAAAGACGACAGGGCATCCGCATTCATAGAATCATATCCGCAGGTTGGTGTATTTTTAAAAAACAGAAAGGCATGGACCATCTCCTACCTTAATATTAACACCGCCGCTTCAGAATACTCGCCGTTATATTACAAACAAGGGTTAATTTTCACTGCCAACCGAAAGTTTAAAGGTATGGTAAAAAGGGTTTTTGAATGGGAACAATCCCCATTTACAGATTTGTATTATGTTGACAATCTAAGCGATATAAAGCCTGTAAATGCCGACAGCCTAACTATAGCTCTGCGCCAGAACTATAAAGAAATGGGGCAGAAAAAATACCGGGGCAATGTGGACGACACTGCACCAACGCCCAACGATAGTAAAGTATTAGGAACCTATGATATTAATCTGCTTAAGGATACATTGGGTAATTACCTGTCAACACAACTAAAAGTAGAACGGCTTCCCGGTAAAATCAATACCAAATATCATGAAGGCTCTGCCGCCTTGCTGCCCGACGGCTCTGTGATGTTTACCCGAAACAACTATTTAAACGGCAAGTATGGTAAAAGTAAATCCGGCATACACAAACTAAAGATATACACAGCCAAAGCACCAGATTGGACAACCATTGAATCATTCCCCTACAACAACGACCAGTATTCGACAGGTCACCCTGCTTTGAATAAAGAAGGTACCCTATTGATATTTTCGTCAGATATGCCGGGTGGTTTTGGCGGTGTAGATCTTTATTATAGCAAACGCGCCAGCGTTAATGACGTGTGGGAGAAACCTGTTAACATGGGTCCGGTTATCAATACAGAGGGCAACGAAGTTTTCCCTACCATTTATCGCGACAGCATACTGCTTTTCTCTTCAACAGGTCACGCTGGCTTAGGTGGTTTGGATATTTTTCAGGTGGCATTAAAAGGCGTTGAGCCATTGCATACGCCAATAAATTTAGGGGCACCGCTTAATTCGTCTGTGGACGACTTTGGAATTATCCGGAGCGATGAAGGGTCTACAGGCTATTTTAGCAGTAACAGAAGAGGTAATGACGACATTTACAGCTTTACCTTCCGGCCTTTCGATATCAAGATTCTAGGTTCTGTAGTAGACTCGGCTAGCAATCAGCCCATCTTAAACGCATTGGTAACCACAGATCCAGCTATTGACCTAAAAAAAGATAGCGTCGGTAGGTTTGGCGGACCTCTCAAAGGAGAAACAGTTTATCATATTACAGCAACTGCACCAGGGTATAATACCGTTTCGGATCAGGTAAGTACCAGGGGAATTGATGTTGATACTACCCTGTTTATAACGTTAAGACCACGACGAATCATACTCCCTTTCAATTGCGATTCGCTGAAGCAGAAATTGACATTGGAGAACGTTTACTATACATTCAACAAATCTTACATCCGGACCGACGCGCGTGAAATACTAAACAGGCTTATCGGCTTCTTGAAAGATCAGCCTGAGCTAAGCGTTTTGATTGCCAGCTACTGCGACAGCCGTGGATCTAGCGCTTACAACTTAGATCTATCACAGCGCAGATCGCGAGCTGCAAGAGCATATCTCACGGCACACGGCATTTCCTCCAACCGTATCCAAATTGAATACTTCGGCGAAAGTAACCTGGTAAATAATTGCACCAACGGCGTGCCCTGTTCACCAGCTGCCCAACAGTTGAACAGGCGTTCGGAATTTTTCCTTCTTAAAGATGGTAAAAAGATACTGACAATGGAATGCGATTGGCTTAAACAAGAATTTATGTTGAAACCATAACAACACTTTGGGTTTCGAGAGTTAAAATACCTGTATCACCTTCAAAACCGATATACAACAAAAGAGGCATTGAATATCAATGCCTCTTAACTTTTTCGCAGATTAGATTTAAGAACCTACAAACTAATTATCTGCCTCCACACTGGCAACCTCATACATATCCTTGCCATCTTGTTGAACTGGCTGATAATAAGTCTCGCCAAATTTCACGTATTTCTGGCTGCCAATGGTCACTTCTTCCCCCCCTTCGGGCAGGCTTGGAACCAGCGTACCGGCTGTTGGCGCAACTACTTTATAGCTTGAACCAGACTTTTCGTAATAGGTACCACCGTAGTAATAATTATTTGTTGTTGAGTTAACCACCACTGTTTGGGTGTTTGCCGGTAATGTTGTAATAGTTGCGCCAACCGGTGCAGGCACTACTGTGTAACCGCCGCTGGTCTGCTGGTAATATACCCCCTGATCATAATGATATTTCTGGTTCTCCACGCTGATAATAATAGCTGTTGTAGCTAACGTAGCAATAACAAATCCCCATGGGTGCCAGGCAGGGCCCCAGGCAAACGGACGATAAGGATGGTAACGATACGGTTGATAACAATAATACCGATGGCCTCCATAACGATACGGTGGCCTGGTATATGGGCGGTGTACATCGCGCCTTACCAAGGTGTTACGGTTATTCCGCACATGCACGCTGTTATTTACATTAACGTTGACATTACGATTACCGCTATTAATATTTCTGGTGTTGCGATTGTTTGTGTTACGACTGTTGACTTTATTGTTGCGATTTGGTGTTCTGTTAGCCATCGAACCATTATTGCGATTGGGTTTGGGATGAGTTGCCGGAGTATTACCTCGGTTTGGTCTTTGCCTGGTTACTGCGCTGTTACCACGGTTTGGTCTTTGACTAGCTCCTGCATTTCCGCCTCTATTTGGTGTTTGATGGGTAGCCGGTTTGTTACGACCACCAGCTTTAGCCCCCCCGCCCCTGTTACCTCTGCCTCCTTTTCCTGGTTGCGCCGATAAATTGCCCTCCGGCAATATCAAAAAGGCGGTTAAAACAATCAGAAATAGATTGAATAGTGATCTTTTCAAGAACTTTTTCATCGTATTTTATTTAGTAAACTTTGATATTTTGAGATCCGTTTATTCTAAAAAAGAAATAAAAGAACCATAAGAAAGTCGAACTTTCTTTTGATTTTTCAAGACTAATTGTAGCAGTTAAGGAGAGCGTTTAACAGGCAATTGGATTATAAACTTTACAGTATATTGCTACTTCAATAGAAATTAACTGGGGAGGAAATTGTTTTAGCATGATCTGTTTATAACTTGTCTTTCGATAAAGTTTATGATAATGATGCACTCAAAAATATCACGTTGCTTTTTAAAACGAGAGGTTTTAAGCCGGATGCATGTATCAGATTAAAAATTGAAACAGATTTAGCCTTTTAATCGACACATCATGAAGGCATAAGGAGTGCCTTCGTCATAAAATTCAAAGGTAGCGAAAAGTAATTCGCATTATAATTTGGTTGTATAGGCTAATTTCCCGTCCGTTTAAGTATCACTTGTGCTGTTTTATATATAATATAGGTATCAAGCAAAAAACTCTTCTTTTTGATGTAGTAGCGATCGTAAAACTGCATTTGCCTGATACTTACATCACTTCTTGGGCCTACCTGCCACAAACCGGTTAAGCCGGGGCGAACTGCATTCCTAAATGATCTGGCATTGGTATCAAGTGATTCGGCCAAATACATTTCGAGTGGACGAGGACCGATAAAAGTCATTTCACCTTTAAAAATATTAATAAGCTGAGGAACTTCGTCAATACTTAACTGCCTTACCAGCCTGGCAGTTAAACCAGCAACGCGGGGATCATTTTGCAGGCATCCGAACTCCTGCCACTCACGGGCTTTTTCAGGGTCACCTTTTATGATTTGAGCCAAAACCACGTCGGCGTTTACTACCATTGTTCGTAGTTTCCATATAAAAAACGGAACTCCATTTTTACCTTCTCTTTTTTGCAGATAAAAAATAGGGCCGGGATATTCCATTTTAATGGCTAATCCAATTAATAGCATTATTGGAAAAGCCACCAGAAGTAAAAGAAAAGAGAAAACCCGTGCCATCATCATCAGTCTAAAAAGTGTCGCGCAATAATAAAAGCTTCAGCAAATTCCTGCCCGGTTTGGCTACCCCTCAACCGCATCAAATTTTCGAGGCTATCGGGAGTTCTTCCGGCTTCATCCTCAGTATCGTACTTGCTCATAGCCAGCTTCTTTTGTGTAACGTTGCCTGCGTTCAATCCAACAAAAAAATTGGGGGAAAAAGTATAATTAAAAGCCTGATCTGTAGATGTTGGAATTTCAAAAAACATAACCGTTTTACGCGTGCGAAAAGGCCTGGTAGCCACTTCAACAGCACGTGCAACAGCCCTGTGTGCCTGATGCGAATCTCCGTTCCAATGCGTAACCACTACATCTGCCCATTGTACGTAAGTATTGATAATCGAATAAATCTGATGAACATTTATTTCTGCTGTCAAATCTTCTACCATAGTTTCGGGAATAATCAATTCTGCCCCGATGATATGGCACGCATCATTTAATTGCTGCTTCAATTTCTCCCAATTTTCAATGCCTCTAACGTCACCCCTTATTATAGGGAGTAATACCTTACAGTTTGCGTTTAACGCCGAAGCCTTACTTATAAAACCACCGCAACCAATAGTCTCGTCATCGGGGTGAGCAATAATTACGAGGATATTTTTACCATTTATTACCATGCCATGCTAAACGGCTGGCTGAAACCATAAAAATTTAAAGCAGCGTTAGCATCATGTGGATCCATACGTTCGTAATAAGCCAGCGACCTGTTAAGCGCTTCCTCAAATGGAGTAAATTCGATTTTACCAATAGCTTTTTCAAGTGCTGCTCTATTTGCCACTAAACGGGTATTAGGAGTTTCACCTATCCTCATTGGCATCGATATTACACCCGCAGAATTATTAAAATAACGGTTAACGGCTTCCGCTACCTCTAACACCGTCATTTCTATTCCAGTGCCACAATCCATCGTATTGGGATTATATTCGGCTCGCGTAACATCAACGGTAATTTTGGCGGCATCGTTTACAAAAAGCATATCTACAGTTTGTTGTCCATCACCAAAAACCTGGATAGGAAGCCCATTCATTGCCTGAATAGCAAATGTTGGCAATATCTTTCTAACAGGATATACTTTTTGCCCGGGACCAAAAAGATTAAAGTATTTTAAAACGCTTATTCTTATTGGATTATACCGGGTAAGAAGATTAGCTATTTTTTCGGCGGTGTGTTTGGTAATGGTATAGGTATTTAGCCATACGTTAGGCTTTGATGCCAGGAAAAGCCTCGGTACCTTGCAGGCTATAGCTGTTTCAAATACGTTTAGCGAACCGATGATGTTTACCTCGATAGCGCCACGCATGGCCGATTCTAATTCAGATGTACCTAGTTGCCCTGCAAGGTGATAGATTTCATCTGCACCTTCAAAAACAGGCGGTAGCGCAGGCCGATCCATTATATTACCCTCTATAAAAGTAAACTTGTCGGCATAAATTTCTGGTGAGGCAATTTTTGTTCTTAAACCACGATCAAAGCTAATTACTTCATCACCTCGTTTCAGCAATTCGTTGCAAACCGCCGTTCCTAAAAAGCCTGATCCCCCTATTACGATAGATTTCATAAATTCGATTGATTATTAAGTAAAGTTTATGGATTGAGTTTCGTGGGTAATGCATCGACCGAACGTCATTTGCATATATGGATTTCCCTATTACCAAATATAGGATAAGATAGATGGCAGAATATCCTGTGGAACAGCTTGTACACCATAGTGTGTATAATACTCACTATTTACACATTCGTTCAATATATCACAATTGTTACGTTGCCAATAAAGGGCTAAATATGCTTCTCTACAGCTACTTGCTTTTCAAAGAAGGCCGTAGTTTTTTGCTCGACGAAATCCCGGTATTCTGCTTCAAAACGTTTTCTGCTAAACTTTTGCGCATGCATACTAATGGCCTTGGGCTCGAAAAGGATTTCTCCCGATTCGAATTTTTCCACGCATTTTATAATACTTTCTGCAGTTTGCTCGGTAAACAACAAACCTGTTTTACCATCAATAACTGTTTCAGAACACCCCCCGCCCCCAAAAGCGATAACCGGCGTTCCGCATGACATGGCTTCTATTGGGGCTATGCCGAAATCTTCGTGGGCTGCAAATAAAAATGCCTTCGCTTTTTGCAAATATTTAATCAATCGGTCATTACTTTGATATCCCAGTATCTCTACATTAACGGGCGCTATTTGTCGAAGACGTTTTAATTCAGGCCCATCACCAATAACAATTAATTTTTTCCCCGGCAGCGCTTTAAAGGCGTCTACAATTAAATCCATCCTTTTATGATAAACGAGTCTGGAAGCGGTGACGAAGTAGTCATCTTTCAATTCTTCCAATTCAAACAAGTCTACGTCTACTGGTGGATATATGACAACGCTATCCCGACGATACAATTTTTTTATTCTTTTGGCTGTGTAAGTCGAATTTGCGATAAAATGGTCGACCCTATTTGCCGATACCACATCCCAATTTCTTAAATAATGACAGATTATACGTATAAAAAAAGCTTTAATTCCCCTTCCCTTACTACTGTAACTTAAAAACCGATGGTATAACTCCCATGCTGCTCTTATGGGATTATGCAAATAGCAGATGTGCAATTGCTCGGAGGTTGAAATCGCTCCTTTAGCTACAATGAACGACGACGAAAGAATAACATCGTACCCTTCTAAGTTAAACTGTTCGACCGCAAGGGGATACAGCGGCAAATAATTTCTATATTTTTTAAGTCCCCAGGGTAGTTTCTGGATAAAAGAATCTGTAATGACAAAATCTTTAAAATCAGAGGTTTTAATTTTATCGTGATCAGCTATCAACGTAAATATTGGGGAGGGATATAAACGAACAATAGATTCTAATGTACTATCGGCCCCACCATTTGCCAGCACCAGATCGTGTACTATTGCCGTTTTATAAGTTTTATTCATTATCTTAATAATGTTTACAAACTGTACTCCTGGTTATTTACCTTAGTTAATATCTCTGCTGCCATTTGCAGACCATCGTTAATCCCGTTTTCCATTCCATAATTAAAACTCAAGGATGCATTTCGCCCGGTAATAATTAAATTATCATAAACGGAGAGTTGCCCCAAAATTTCACTCTGATTTTTAATAAGATCGAGGTCGGGTATTTGAAATGCATTGCCTACCTTTTTTACAATTGCATCTGTTATTTTCAAGCCAGAAAATATTTTGGTCTTATTTAACTCAGCCATCGCAATCGCCACCAACTCTTCTTTCTCAGCGTTCCAAATGTCGGTTTGCTGACCGCCCCAGAATTCGAGCAGTAAAATGGTAAATGGAGCATCGGCATTACTGCTATCAAACTCGTCGAAATTTGTAATCCTCGTGATCCTTATGTCTTCAGAATAAATGTAGAAACACTGCCCGGGAACAATTTTATCAAATGTTACCTGTAGATATAAAAGCACATCGCTTTGAAAGCGAATATTAGCATTAGGCCTTAACATCTCTCCTGTAGCCGTTTTTATATAAGGAAAAAGTGCTAAAATGGGAATGGTAGATACAAAAAGATCATATTCTTTTACAGAGCCATCCTTTAAAACAATATTTGAAAGTTTCGAGGGATCTTCTGCACACGTTAAGCTTTCAATGGCTGTCGAAAGATGAAAGGTGCCTCCTTGTAATTGAATTTTATTTTTTAAGGCGTCCCACAAAGTTGATAGGCCACCATTTGGATAAACATATAACGCATCGTCCGTTTGCTTTCGGCCAGAACTTTTCTTTACAAGACGCCACACGATATCTATTAATGAAGCCTGATAATCGAACCCAATCAGAGAGGTTGCAAAGACTTCGGATAATTGGCTGCCATCTACTCCCCATAGCTTCTTACTGAAATTACCGAAGAAGTAAGTATATAGATAATCTCCCAATATGCGTTTTACAAAGTTTTCTGCTGTACCATCTAATTTTATGGGTTTTAATAATTGCTTAATTAAAGAAGTACCCGCTTTAGATAACTGAATGAGGTTCAGATTTTTCAGAATATTCCCAATTGAAGGCGGGTAAAGAAAAAGCTTGTTAATTGTTAAAATGTACGTTTTGCGCTCGTAGGTTTTAAAATTGCCATCTAGCACATCTAAAACCATCTCCTTAACAATCGGAAACCGGTTAACATTTAAAAAATGCGGACCAATTTCAATATTGCGCTCCCATAGCTTAATTGATTTTGCAAAGCCGCCTACCTGATTCGAGTTGTCGTAAATATCAACCTCTATTTTGTTTTTAGTAAGCTCATTTGCAATGGTTAAGCCGGTTGGTCCGGCACCGATAATGGCTATTTTCATATACCCATATTTAAGTTTTTTGAGAAAGTGTACCGATCTATAACTGCCACAATTGATAGGTTTATCAGTTCGGTAGATCAACCATTCCATTCTGTAAGAACAATGGAGCAGCTTATCAGAGCTACAATATACCTTACTCCAAAAACTTTAGAAGCACGAGTTAAACTATTGGTAAAAAAGTGGGAAATGTGAGCAATGCTTATACCAGCGTTAACGATGACTAGTATATATAACAGTTTTTTGGTACCCTTTTATTTAATATTAGCTCTAGCGTTTATTTCAGGACTCCATGCATTTGTTGATATGCCAAAACTTTGGGTGCCAAACAATGCTCCCGAATAATTATACTGCATATTGTTTTCGAGTCTTATGTACAAACCAAAGCGATTTTTGGGTAGTACTTTACTTGCCAGCACAACGCTTTTTGCATTTATACAACCAATAGTTATAGATGGATAATCATAGGCCCACACAAGCGCACTATAGGTAAGGCCAGAGCTAACTTTATCGGCACTGGAAAGTAAAAGCTGAAATATTTTAGTAGAACGTAACGCGGTTTCTGATTGTGCACGTAGTTCGCCAATACCTGTAGTCATATCCAGTCCGAGAGGATAATCCGTAAAGCTCATTCTAAACGCGGTGGCCTCCTGTGGTAAAATATCGTCAAGTTTTACCTGCACTTTAGCCACCACCCGGCTTAATAAGATTGTTTTTGTTAGCGTTCCGTTCAAATCAATCTCTGCAGCGGCGTAAAAGGTGTCGTATATAACATTGTCGTTATAATAAAATATAGGTAGCGCTACACCCGTAGCCTTGGTTTTCATTTCCATGTGGCCGGGCGCCTGGCAACCAACAAAATAAACATAATAATGGTTTGCGGGAAGCGAATCCGTAATTGTACCAAAATTTACGTCTGTAGATTTTTGAATTTGTTGCTTAACCAACACGTAGTTTCCACTGGTTTCTTTTTTAAACACGTAGTATTGTAAATAATCTATTTGGTCTTTTAATGCATTAATAGATTTAGTTGAAACAGAATTGGTAACGACAGAGGCTGTATCCCTAAATTCCCAAACATTAAATCCAACAGGATAAAGTTTTCCTACCGGTGTACTACCTCCTTCATCGATGGATGCCTTTTGACAGGATACGAAAAACGTAGCTAGAATTGCGAGTAATAGTAATTTTGATTTCATATCGTGATGATTATTTACCCAAAAATATTCTCCACAATCTTTAAATCTTACTCAAAGAACGGAATGAGAGCCAACACGTATAAAATCGATAAGTAACAAATAACCAGCAAGTTTTAATAATTAAAAGACACAAAAATTTCGCCAAAAGGCATCCAAATATCCATTATTGTCAATTAAGTATAGTTTATAGAAATTATTTTTCGGCAAAGAATTTTTTACTACACATACCGCGTTCTCATTGTAAACTCAACGAAAAAATGCGGTTCAAATTAACCAGGTTATAAAATGAGGATAATTGAATTTGGTCGAGTAATTTATACTGCCAAACTGAGAGCGATGGATCTGAATGCCTATTCTGCTTTGGAAGACTTACATAAACAATATCCTGTATAAAGGTAATTACAAATTTACTCGCCAGATCCTACAGGTCATCAGGATTGCCATCTTATAAAAGCACCTTCACCCAATTTGTTCTCTAGGCTACATATATAATATATAGAAGCTAAGGTATTAGGTAGGCAACTATTGAGTGCCATTTTTCATTTTTGTTTTGGTTGACAAATCGGCAAATCCGAACATCTCCCATTTAACTAAATATAATTCAATATTATTATCACAATTAAGTAGTCGCTTTGAGAGAAAAACCTGGCCTTTTAAACGATTTAAGAAAAAAATATTATTCAATAATTACAAATATTAAATTTTCGTTAAAAATTAAAAAAAATATAAGATTTAGTATTATTTTTTATTAAGTTAGAAGTATATTGTAATACTATCTAAAATTATTGACAGTTTATCCCCCCTTGAGTAAACTGCCAGTTTTATACTTCTTTGCTCTACCTCATTTTTTTTTAGAAGAACATATTGCATGTAAATACACACATATTTATTCGTGTGTGTACAAAACTTACCAGAAGGATATTGTTTACATTTTTTCTCACTTCTGTAATACTTCACTATGTGTGTATTTATAAGTGTAAAAAGTGTTGAAGTGGTAGATTATGAGCGAATAATGTGCGTAAGTGTTCATAAAATTTCACATAACGTTATACATAGTCGCTTTAGATACCCACAATAAAAATAGTTTTTGTGATATTCAAGTTGAGTAAGCAGTAACAAAATACTTACTTTTTTAAGTGAATTAATAGTTAAAACAATCATATCTAATAACATCTTAATCAACACTCTATGGTAAACTTCACAGTAACGGACACGGAAAAAGATCGGTGGCACATAATTTACACACGATCGAGGTGGGAGAAGAAAGTAGATCTGCTCCTAAAATCCCAGAATATTGAATCTTTTTGCCCATTAATAAAAACAACCAGAAGATGGGTGGATAGAACCAAAGTAGTTGAGCTACCTCTACTTAGCTCCTACCTTTTTGTTAGCGCCGATCCAAAAACTCACTTAAAAGTGTTAAACACTTCAGGCGTTATAAAATTTGTTAATTATTGTGGCAAGCCTGCTACACTGTGCAATGATGAAATTGAACGTATCAAAAAGATAGTCGATACCTATCAAAACATTGATACCGTTAATTTGCCGCAAATTAGAATTGGCGACAAAGTAAAAATCGTTGATGGTGTTCTTTATGACATGAAAGGCGAGGTATTGCGCATTAGAGGCAAATCAGTTGTATTATTTATGGATCAGCTCAATTGTGCTCTTGTGGTAAAAGCAGAGCAACTTATGAAAAGCTGCGCGTAATATTTTACAAATAATATTTTTTTTAAAAGTTGACATCACATTACATCAAATTGAATAATCAATTCCATTTCGATAATAACTTAATATTAACCCGATACTTATGGAAAAGCACTATGGACAAATTGTTGAATTGGTAATCAGAAAAGACGGATTTAGCATTACTGAACTAGCAAGATTGACGCACGTAAATAGAAGATCTGTTTACAACTGGTTTAATCAAAAATATCTAAAAATAGAGATCATTTACAGAATTGGGTGCATCATCAAGCACGACTTTTCTAAAGATTTTCCAGATCTCTTTACTCCCGAAGATTTTAAAGACATTCAAAACCCGAAACCGAGCAATTACGATGATTGTTCTATTTGGGAACTTCCAAATCATCATATTTGGAAAGACAAATACATTTCTTTGCTCGAGCAATACAATAAAGTATTGTTAATGCACACTTCAATCAGCTCAACAAAGCCTGATGACGATATGTCGAGCATGGTTAAATCGTACTAGGTAGTAGCACGTACCCGGCAATAAATATTGCCTTAATGTCTTAGAAGATGCTTTTTTTATTACTTAATATCATTTTCGCTTTAGCGTTTCTGGCATTTACGTATCTAAATTTAAATGACTATGATGCTTGGCTTTGGGTACCGGTTTATCTTATTGCAACAATATGTTGCGGATTAGCAGCCTTTAAAATTTACTATCCGGTAGTGTATATCGGATCAGTAATTTTTTATCTCACCTATTCTTTGCTTTTATTTTTTTGGAAAGACGGCGTTTTGGATTGGATTATTAAGTATAAAACTCCGAGCATTACAGAAACAATGCAGGCTACCAAACCTTATATTGAGAGAACCCGGGAATTTTTCGGGTTACTCATTATTTCGGGAGCGTTAATAATGAATTACGTAGTCGCCGTTTATCAAACTAAACATTAATAATTTCATGACGGCAGCGGAAAATTTGCTATTAAGAGTTATACAATTAAACACTTCTGATTTACAGCAAAGCTGGCTATTGAAAAAAAGTGAAGAAATTGGCGACAATGACAATCAGGCGCTACTCTATCAGGCATTCGGTCAAATACCATCTAAAACCAACAAAGCTGTTATAAAGATATCTGAGCTTGATGAAGCACTGTTAGACATGCTGATCCCAGGATTAAAAATTAATCATTGGCAAACAGATCGGCTCTGCAGGGTTTGGTTTTTAAGTCAGCTGAAATCGGACAATAAAGAAGCTTATCTAAGTAGTATTAAAGATTTGTTCTTTTATGCAGAACTAAATGAATTAGTAAGTCTATATTCGGCTCTCATATTTTTCGAGTATCCGTATGAATGGGTATCTCAGGCTGTAGAAGGAATAAGAAGTAACATGGGCGACGTTTTAGAGGCGATAATATACGACAACCCCTATCCGGCAAATTATCTAGATATCGATGCCTGGAACCAGTTGGTTTGCAAAACCTTTTTTACAAATAAAAACATAATGAGGCTTTGGGGCTTGGGCAAACGCGCAAACAGGGCACTATCAGTTATTTTGATCGACTATGCCAACGAGCGGCTTTCGGCAAAACGTTCTATAAATCCTTATGTGCTGCGGCTTGTTGCTGCTTTTATGACGGCTAAAGCATGCACCTTGATGGAGAAGTTATTAAACGGCGAATCTAACATTGAAGCAACGGCGGCGGTGTTAGTTTGCATGCAAACTAATTATCTCCCGGCAAAGCGCTTATTGCTAAAATATCCGGCTGTAAAAGAAAAATTGGCAGTAGATAACCTGACTTGGAATAATTTAACAAAACAATATTATGTGTTGCAATGACGAGATAAGGAAGAATTTCACCTATCAAAACTTAGATATTGACCTAAGCCTTGTTAAGGATCTAAAATTCTTTGACCCTCATATCCATATGGTGTCCCGTACAACGGACGATTACCAGGCGATGGCCGATGCCGGCATTGTAGCTATTATTGAGCCTGCTTTTTGGCTAGGGCAACCCCGCACAGGGTTAGACAGTTTCAGAGACTATTATTCCAGCTTAATAGGATGGGAACGATTCAGGGCCTCGCAATTTGGCATAAAACATTATTGCACCATCGGCCTAAACTCGCGTGAGGCAAATAACGAACCTTTAGCCGAACAGGTAATGGAACTACTGCCGCGCGTAATTTATAAAGAAGGCGTTGTTGGTATTGGAGAAATTGGGTTTGACGACCAAACCAAGGCAGAAGAAAAATACTACAGGCTTCAACTTGAGTTAGCGAAAACAGCCTCCCTCCCAGTACAAGTTCACACCCCTCATCGCGACAAAAAGCAAGGTACCACCAAAAGCATGAAAATAGCATTAGAGCATGGTTTGGATCCGGGAATGGTAATTATAGACCATAATAATGAGGAAACAGTAAAGGAAGTACTCGACCTTGGCTTTTGGGCAGCATTTACTATTTATCCGTTTACAAAAATGGGTAATGAGCGCATGGTTGAAATTGTAAAAAAATATGGCAGCGAAAGAATAATGATCAATTCTGCAGCCGACTGGGGCATAAGTGATCCGTTAGCTGTACCTAAAACTGCTGCGCTAATGATATTAAAGGGAATTAGCCTTCCCGACGTTGAAAAAGTAACTTATAGAAATGCTATAAGTGCATTTGGCCAAAGTGGTATGATCAACGAAGCAGATTTTTCGACCCCGGCAGAAATAGATCAATCGGCAAGCTATCAGAAAAACACCATTTTACGTGGTGGGCAGCAACCCCGTATTGATAAATCATCAATTGTTATAAGTTAATAGTTAAAATGAAGAAACTTCGTGGCTTCCTGACATTAACACGACCAGCTAACCTGGTTACTGCAATTGCCGATATATTGGCCGGGATAGCCGTAGCCCGTTTGTTTGGAGCATCTGCTTTAACTTACAATAACGCCGATGTCATTTACCTGTGCATTGCTACTGTTGGATTATACGGAGGTGGCGTAGTATTTAATGACATCTTTGATGTAAAGATCGACTCTGTTGAACGCCCTGAAAGGCCATTACCAAGCGGAACAGTAAATTTCAATAGCGCGGTAATATTGGCAATATCCCTGCTGCTAACAGGTATTTTCTTCGCTTTTTTATGCAATACCACATCGGGTATCATTAGTTTAGCAATCAGCCTTTGTGCGCTCACTTACGATAAATGGAGCAAGCATAATCCGGTTATTGGCCCTTTAAACATGGGCATGTGCCGAAGTCTAAATCTTTTACTCGGTATCAGCATTATACCTTCGGCAATAAATACTGTATGGTATATCAGCATTATACCGATAATCTACATAGGTGCCATTACGCTTATTAGCACCGAAGAGGTAAGAGGAGGTAAAAAATTAAAACTTTATGCAGCCGCCTGTTTATACGGTGTAGCAATAATGGTTTTGTTGTTTTTTGTCGGTAAATGGGGAGCCAATTTATGGGCATATTTACTGCTAACTGCATTTGGTGCTATTATTTTCGCTCCTCTTGTAAATGCAATAATAACTCCAGAACCATCAAAAATAAGACAAGCTGTCAAGGTGGGTATTCTCTCCTTAATCGCGTTAAACTGCCTCTGGGCTCTAATGGCCGGTCAATGGCAATTAGCTATTATTATTATTATGCTGTTGCCTGTTTCTTTAATGCTTAGTAAAATTTTTGCCGTCACTTAACCTTAACATTTATGGAAATCCTACGTCAATCGTTTCAAATCAAGTATGACTACAACGTTTACTTTACCGCATCAATTTTTGATTTAAATAATAAAGCTCTGTCCGATTTCTTTAGAAATAGTGATACCGGATATTTACGAAAAATAATGTTTGTAATTGACGAAGGGGTGAACAACGCACAACCCAATCTCATTAAAAATATTAAAGCTTATTTTAGTAAGTACTGTTGCATTTCCCTGGTTCAGGATTTTGTAATTGTCCCCGGCGGCGAAGAATGTAAAAACGACAACAAATGTCTTTACGATATTATGGAAGCTATCGATGCCAACGGAATAGATAGACATTCGTACTTAGCCGCCATTGGTGGAGGTGCTGTTCTCGATTTAGCCGGCTACGTTTCGGCAATTGCTCACAGAGGCATTAAACATCTCAGATTTCCAACTACGGTACTATCTCAAAACGACTCTGGTATTGGTGTAAAAAATGGAATAAATGCCTTTGGCAAAAAAAACTTCATCGGCACATTTTGCCCTCCAGACGCCGTATTTAACGATATTAACTTTCTGCAAACACTATCTACCCGTATTTGGAAATCGGGTATTTCTGAAGCAATAAAGGTTGCTTTAATAAAGGATGCTACCTTTTTTGAATGGATTGAGGCCAACCAGGTATTATTGTCTCTCAGAGATACCGAGGCTACCCGCTATCTCATCAAAAGATGTGCAGAGTTACATTTAATGCATATTGGCGGTGCAGACCCATTTGAGAAAGGCTCATCAAGACCGTTAGATTTTGGCCACTGGAGCGCTCATAAAATTGAATCGCTAAGTAAATATCAGATTTTGCATGGCGAAGCAGTGGCTATGGGCATTGCATTAGATACCGCTTATAGTGTTTTAAACAACAGGCTTGACGAAGCAAAAGGACAAAGAATTTTGGCTCTGCTTTTGAAATTTGATTTTCATATAGATCACCCGCTTGCGTTAATCCATTCATTGCAATCTCCGCTAATAAAGGGATTGAGGGAATTTAGAGAGCATTTGGGCGGAAATTTGGCCATCACATTTTTAAGCGATATTGGCGTAGGTGAAGAGCATAACCAAATAGATCTTCAATTATTGATAAAAAGCAGTGAGATGGTATCGCAATTCGCGAAGCCATACATGCCCCTGCTATTTCAATAAGACGGAAAAACTACGTTTATTCCTCAAATTGATTGTTTAAAGGCATCCAAAAAAGTTGAAGACTTAAACTGAAAACATGCAAAAATGCGTAGTTCTAAACGTGGTTGGATTATCTCAATCTGTTATTGGAGAACATACCCCCTTTTTATCTGAATACATTGCTAAAAATAGGTTAAATGTAATAGAGCCTATGCTGCCCGCTGTTACTACTAGCGTGCAGTCAACCTACTTAACCGGCAAATGGCCTTCTGATCATGGCATAGTTGGAAACGGTTGGTATGACAGATTTTACTCAGAAGTACTTTTCTGGAAACAATCCAACAAACTGGTGTTGTCCGAAAAAATATGGGATGCGGGCAAAAAGATTAATCCTGAGTTTACTTGCGCGAATCTATTTTGGTGGTATAACATGAACTCAACCGCCGACTATGGGGCGACTCCACGCCCCAATTATCTGGCAGACGGCCGTAAAATGCCAGATTGCTATACAAGCCCGCCAGAGCTCCGCGACAAATTGCAAGCTGAATTAGGCCAGTTTCCGCTATTTAAATTCTGGGGGCCCGGGGCCGATATAACCTCGAGCAAATGGATTGCAGATTCGGCCATTATAACTGACAAAACCTACAATCCAACCCTATCACTCATTTACCTTCCTCATTTGGACTATTGCCTGCAAAAATTCGGCAGCGATATAGATAAATATAAAACAGACTTATCTGAAATAGACAATGAGGTTAAGAAACTTGTGGAACATTTTGAGCGCAAAAAAGCAAAAGTAATTATACTCTCCGAGTATGGTATCGCGCCTGTAGATAAACCAATCCACATCAATAGGATATTAAGAACCAATGGCTTTTTAAAAGTCAGGATAGAACGGGGACTGGAAATTTTAGACACAGGTACATCAGCGGCCTTCGCTGTATCGGATCATCAGGTAACCCATATCTACATCAATCAACCCGAGGTAAAAGACGAAGTCTTAGATGTGCTAAAACAAATTCCTGGAATTAAATTAATATTGAACAAAGATGGGCAGCGCAAAAATCATATTGCACATCAAAGAGCTGGTGATTTTGTTTGCGTAGCTAATAACGATTATTGGTTTACCTATTATTACTGGTTGGACGACAAAAAAGCGCCCGACTTTGCCCGGTCTGTAGATATTTTTAAAAAGCCAGGGTATGACCCAGCTGAACTATTTATGACATCGAAAATGAAAGCAGCCTACAAGCTTTTGAGAAAAAAAGTGGGTTTAAGATACGTTATGGATGTTATCCCACTTGATGCCTCGCTAATTAAAGGCTCACACGGAAATATCTCGGCAGACCGGATTTATCACCCGGTAATTATAGTTGCTGGTGATACGCCCGCTGAAGATCTAAAGCCAACAGATGTTTACAATGTTATATTAAGTACCATTTTTCCAGACCTGAAACAGCAAAACTAGTTGATAAGGAAATTATTGGCGGCCTCTTTGTACTTCCATGATAAGTAAGGTGCAGTCCATTTTATAATTCCGTAATTAGCTTCTAACAAATTGCTGATTTTCTGTGGTTCATCGAAAAGTTCGTATACAATTAAAGCATGTACTCTCGGGTTATTTCTGCATTTTACCAGGAATTTTTTAAAAAACATATCCTGATCGTATTCATAAGTAAGTGTGGTATTGTATCTTTTATTGACTTCGGTGAACCAAATAGGCTTTGTAAACAACGACGCCAGTTTAACAGTTATATCCGGAATATTGTAAGGAGCATTGGCAGCTGCGCCCTCCATTTCAGAGTACCAATGATAGGCTACAATATCAAAATTAACACCATAATCCTGCAACATTTGTAAAAAGCCATAATGGAGCCAGCTTGCATCAATCATGGTACGACATACCGGATCAGTCGACTTCACCCCTTCGTCCATCCCCTTAAGATAGGCCGCTACTATTTTAAACCTTGCGGGGTCATAGTCCGTTACTTTATTACCAGTTTTACCAGGCAAAATAACTCGGTTATCCATTTCATTACCCAGTATGTAAAAAGTAAAATAAGGGCCATATTTTTGTGCAAAGTTGGCACCCAAAAGTTTTCCAGCTGCATATGATTTAGCTTCTGTTGCAGAGAAATCTAAGGTGGTTGGCGTCAGATCAGGAATTAATTTTACCTTGGCTGCAATAGCAGCGTTTTTAAGGGGTGTAAATAAATAAGGCACCGTTATGGACCCGTCGGCCTGAGTCATTACGTCAAATTTATAGTATTGCATCCCCATGCCAGTAATTAAATCCATTTGTGTTTTTACTGGAGTCTTGATATATGGATCCGTAGACAGAGGGTGACCATTAATGCCCAAAACCAAGCCGGAGCTTATTGTTGTAGCTGCATCTGTTGCAACGTCTACAGCCTGCACTTTTGTGGCCGACGGAGGTGCATGTTCTTCAGGCAATGATTCATCGTTATCTTTTTTACATCCTGCACAAAAACAGCCAATAATCATAGCTGATAATACTAAATGGCGCAGGTGCATCTTAATGGGTAATCGGCAGATAAAAGTCATAGTAAATGGGGTAAGCGTAAGTGTCAAAAAATGCTATCGCGGCGGTATATCTTACAGAAAATTAACCACCGGTTATATGACTATAATGATAGAAGAAATTTGCGTATAAATACTTATCGCCCAGTATACGATATATGAACAAACAACCTGTAAAATAGTGTGTATTCTGATTAAAGGATTGTGAAACTATTAGTTAATTTTAACATCTAAAAATTTGATTTACAACACAATGCATGTTTCCTAAATATTAATTTAATGTTGTTATACTAAACCTAAGTTTACCTTTTAAACAACTACAACTTACCTTAAGGTTAAGGACGTTTTTTCAGCTTTTTTAATTTTTATATTTATTATAAAGAGCCGAAATGATGAAATTATTGTTACAATTTCTGGTTGCTTTTGGGGTTTTGGCGGGTTCGGCGAAAGCATACAACAAGCACTATTCTAATAACTATGCCGGGATCGACACGATTATCTACAACGGCAGTAAATCGATATGCCCCGGTGGAAGTATCCAATTAAGCATACCCGCTCAGCCGCCAAACGCGGCAATCAATTGGTTGTTAAACAATGTAGTTATTACTAATACCAACTCGCCTGTTTTTACCGCTACACAACCTGGAGATTACAGCGTTTCGGTAAAAACAGATACTTCGAGCACGGTGTATCCTATGGTACATATCATTTCCGGCACAACGCCGGTATCGAAATTCAGTTACACAATTAAAGATCCGTGTCCATCCTCCCCAGTAGTATTTCGCAGCGAGTCGTCGGGTGGAAATTTGAAATATCTTTGGACTTTTGGCGACCCAAATTCGAACACTAACGACTCCTCTACCCTTAAAAATCCGTCCCATTTTTTTATTGGAAATAGGGGCAACAGCGATCAGGTTTTTCAAGTCAGTTTAGCGGTAACTAATGAAGCAGGTTGTATAGCGTTATCCACTAACTCTGTTACCTTAAAACAGTCGCCCAGTACAGCTTTAGATGGTACTGGTGCTATTACATTTAGTGGTAAACCTTATTTTGCAAGCTGCACAGGCGTTGAGACAGAATTCACTTTTACAAACAAGTCGAGAACCGATAACACCGGTTATGTTATACAATGGGGAGACGGCAGTGTAGATTTCAGGGCAAAAACCTTTTCAACTACAACTCATAAATTTAAGCCGGGCTTATATAAGTTATTTTTTTCCGTATCCGGAGCAAATGGCTGCAGCTATACGCAAACCTATAATGTTTTTGTAGGAGTGATGCCTTCTGTACCATCACTTGCTGTTATATCAAATACCATCTGCAAAAATGAACCCGTTAAAATAAATGTTAATGGATTATCAGGTAATTCACCTGGAACAATTTACCGTGTTACATACAGCGATGGAACCTCATTAAACTATGCTGCTCCATTCGATACACTGGTACACGTTTTTAAAACATCTTCATTTGGCAACACAGCAGCTACCAGCGCAGGACCGGTAAACAATGCCTTTACTGCGACCATTACAGCCGCCAACCCTTGCGGTAATGCAGTTGCAGATATCGGTCCCGTATATGTATCCGACAACCCGCCTGTACAAATTAAAGTAAACGGCAATGGTGCCGCGTCGCCTATAAATACGGTAACAAATGTATCCCTTCAAGGCGCGTTTGGTAATAGTATATCTGCGGATGCAACTTTCAAAAACAAGGTGGTTTGGAAGGTAAACCCCAGCGATGGATATCTGCCAATTATAGGTGCAGGAAGTGATGGAGACGTTAATCCAAACAAATGGGTTACCGGATCGGCCTCGCTGGGTATTACATTTGCCAAAGCAGGTATGTACACTATCATTTTAAAAAAAGGCAATGGTAGTTGCGGCGCAGACTCGGTAACTAAAATAGTTTGTGTAGATCCTAGCCCAGTTGCCTCATTTTCGGCTAGCAATGCAACGATTTGCCAAGGTTCGGCAGTAGATTTTAAAGATTCGTCAGTCGGTAGTCTATGTGGGATAACGTCCTATTTATGGACGGTAACGTATACCCCCCTATCAAATTGTAGCAGCAAAAGCGAGTACAATTTTACTAACGGCACAAACGCAACCTCCATCAACCCTCAAATACTTTTTAATGGTGCGGGAAATTATGTGGTAACTCTCAAAATAACTAATCCTGCTCAGATATCATCCTATTTCTCGCAAAATATACAGGTGGTAGAAAGGTTGCAAACTAGTATAGTTGTCAAAAATGTTGTGTTCACCGGTGAAAGCGTGAAACCTGTTTTAGCAAACACAGCGTGCGCAGTGGCCAACGGAAACACGTACCAATGGACTTTTACTGGCGCCACACCTTCTACTTATACAGGCGAAATACCTCCTCCAGTAACTTACGCTATGCCAGGTAATTTTATGATAGCAGTTGATATACTCACTCCTTGTGGACTGATAAACTACACTAGAGCTATTTTAGTATTTCCGAAGCCAATAATAGATACTGCTACTAACAATGCCTTGCTTCATATCCCAAACACCTTTACCCCTAATGGCGACGGTATAAACGACACCTGGAAAATAAAGGGGACGGAAAACTATAATCAAATTGAAGTTGATGTATTTAATCGGTATGGAAACATAGTTTATAAAGCGAACAATTACGATAACGAGTGGCCTGGAACTACAAATGGACAGAAGCTCCCGGCAGGTGTATACTATTATGTCATAAAAACTGAAAGATCCAGATCTAGTGGTTACGTGACCATTCTTTACTAAACTACTGTTCCATAAAAAAGGCCCGCAAATAAATTTACGAGCCTAAAATAAACCTACATATATTTGGAGAACTAATTACGCAAAACTCTTATGGGTCTGACGTTTTCGAGATAGTAAACATTATCCTGATAATCATAATTGGTTCCGGGTGTACCCAGATAGTCACTTCCAACTATATAGCAGTTTTCAATTCGCTTGCCGAAATAATCAAATGCTTTCCAGACCCTTACTCCTATCTTATTTTCAAAGTTCATTTTACGGGTTAAGTACGAACTTCCTATTTTTAGGCCAAACCATTCGGTGGGATTAAATAAAGCATATCTATTTTTATCCTTAAGACCAGGTAATATTGTTTGGCCAGCTTGCGCAACAGGATAAAGAATGTTTTGGGGTTTAGCATTAGTGCTGGTATAAAACTTTAACGTATCTATATCGCTTGCTAAACAACAGCCGTGGTAAGCTGCTAATTGAGTTATTTTTACCGGCATACCCAGATTTGCCTTTTCAAGGTAGTCTGCTTCAACTTCATCTGACATGGGGGTAATTTTATCGCCATTGATTCCATTATCAAAGTTCTTAAACCCAATATTGGTTTTTAAATTAAATGCTGTAATTATCCGCTGCAACTCTGGCTCCCAAAAACCTTCCCCATTATACTGCCAAATACTGTTAAGGTAAATTACCTTAACAGGTTCAAATTCATCGTTTGTATCCAGGCATAAATTACCATTGATATTAAACGAATTATTAATTATATCTGATTGTAGATTTAATGATTTGCCGGCGGCTAATAAGTAATATTGCATCCGAAAAATACCTTTCCACCAAAATGGATGCACTTTCTCCTTTATCGCGTCGGCAGTAAAGGCTATGGTAATATCAGCGGTACAATTTCTATCAATAGTTATCGGGAATACAGTTGCATCGACCAATAAATTATTGATCTTTTTAATACTCCATAATCCATTGTCAGAAAAAACAGCCCTTTTGATAATAAGTTGATTACTTCTATTATTTACAACATGAATCGTTACCTCATCGTGATTTGAGTTATAGGGTGAATATTTATTGGGACTCGTCTGCTTACGAAAAGGATTTTGGATTAATGAAAAGACCAGGGTATTATTACTCGGAAACCGGTCTGCGTTTTCGATGGTTACACCTTCGTCCGGCTGTTGCTGAGTCCGTAAAGTTGCGTATTTGAAGACATGTTGATCTTGCTTGTTATTGTAATTTTGTATCGCAGCCACCCCTCCGGTTTTATAAAGTGAAAATTTGATTTTCAAAACCAAACCTGTTACCAGATTTAGCACAACAAAACACACCACTGCCAGCTTTCGCTGTCTATAAATCCGATACAATTGATTCAGACTTCTTATTGGTATCTTATTAGTTACCTGATAGATCAACAAGAAAAACAAAAGCGTTGCCACCCCAAATATAGGTGCAACAAAAATATTCAGCATCGCTTCAAGTTCATCCTCTCTAAAGTTTACGGATGTAGCAAAGTAAATCGAACCGGCGATACTTAAAATAATTAGCAACAAGGAAGCTCTTAAATTTAATCGCATAGCAAATAGGTAATAAGTTAGGGATACGGGTAATGATACTCTTGAAGCATCAAAAAGAGGTAGATTATTGTTTTAGCGAACAGTTGGTACAGATTGGTTATTTCTCTCGGATCCAAAACTGTATCCTATAGAAAATCGAAGTGTATTGGCTAAGGGGCTCTTTTGCTGATCGGCAGCCAGATAAGCGAAGTCGACATTTAATGAATTAACTTTCAGGCCAGCCCCAACCGTAAAATATTGCCGGTTGCCCTTATTAGGGTTTTCGTAAAAATAGCCCATACGCAAGGCAAATCTATCATTATAAACATATTCGGCCCCTGTTGCTATACCAATTTCCTGAAGCTCTTCATGAAAGCCTCCCGGGGCATCACTAAATGACCCAAATATGCCAGAAACTACAGAACGGTTGTCGTCTTTTCCTTTAATAATATTGCCATCAGCATCTCTTATCGGTGGTGTCGGAACCAGCAATTTGTTCAAATCCATGGTGAGTGTAAACTTGTTAAACTCATCAAAATGAACGGTATTTGCAGCTCCTATCCTGAGTGTTGTAGGCAAGAAATATTCGACCTGGTTAGCTGTATAGCTTATTTTTGTACCGATATTAGAGATGTCTGCTCCAAAAGCAAACTCTCCTTCGTTCCCAAATTGCTGGGTTTGATGTTTCGAATACATTGAAACGTCGGCCGCAACTGCATTTGCCGGGCTTGCTTGTGCGCTCTCTTGAAAAGAGCCATTAAATAAGCCTGAGTGTATATATCTGAATGTAAGACCCAAAGAAAAATTAGGACCAAATCTTCGAGAGTAGGAGCCATCTATTGAAAATTCGCTAGGCTTATAAGTCCCCTGCGCTACCAGATTTTCATCTATGAGATCTATCGTACCAAGATTAAAGTACCTCAGTGAAAACCCAACACTGCTTTTCTGATCTAACTTAAAAGCACTGCTTAAATAGGATAAGTTAATATCCGAAACAAGTTTTCGCAGCCAAGGCGAGTAAGATAAATTGAGAGCGGAGTTATCTTCGAGAAACACAAGCTTGGCGGGGTTCCAATATGTAGCGTTTACATCTGGAGAAAGAGCCACACCTGCGTCTCCCATCGCCCCGGAACGGGCATCGGGGGATATATTTAAAAATGGAACAGCGGTTGTGATCGCCGAACTATTACTACCGTTGGTATTGTAACCACCCGTAGTTAGTTGTGCGTACAAGCTGTTAGAACACAAAATTATTATCGCAAAAATAACAACTTTGATTCCGGACAAATCAAGTCTCATAAATAATAGTTTAAAAGAGGAGCAGCTAGTAATCACATTTTCATGTGACAGGAATATTAGGGAAATTCCTTTTGGTAGACTTAGATTTTATTAGTAGGCGTTCTTTTCGCCTTTTACTATGTTGAATACGGTCATGAAGATTATTTTGATATCAAGTTCGATAGACCATCTTTCTAAATATTGGATATCAAACTCTACACGTTTCTCCATCATCCTTTGATCCTGGGTTTCGCCTCTAAAACCATTAACCTGGGCCCAACCGGTTATACCAGATTTAAGGAAATGACGCACCATATATTGGTCAATAGATTGTCTGTATTTTTGAGTCATTGATAGTGGATGCGGTCTTGGCCCCACAACGCTCATATTACCTTTCAATACATTGAAGAATTGAGGTAACTCATCGAGACTGGTTTTACGAATAAACTTTCCGATCTTGGTTATTCTGTCGTCATCTTTTGTAGCTTGTCTAAATACGTCGTCTTTTTGCACCTTCATGCTTCTAAATTTGTAGCATTTAAACGGCTGATTATCTTTACCGCTGCGTAACTGCGTGTAAATAGCCGGCCCCGGGCTCTGAATTTTGATGATTAGTGCTAAAATTGGATAAAGCCAGCTTAATACAAAAATGATTACAAACAGGCTGAACACGACGTCAAAAATTCGCTTGATCATTTGGTTATCGGCATCCTCCAATGGGTCATTTCGAAGGCTTAATACCGGCACGGCACCTATATAATCTATTTTATATTGACGTTGAAGGTGATTTTCCATATCAGGAACCAGCTTTAATCTTACACAATACTTCTCAGCTTCTTGCTGCAAGTATTGCATAGAACTTAACTTATCCATAGACATGGGCAGATAAACCTCTTTAATGCCGTTCTCAGATGCGTTTATGATATAATCTTTAATAGAATGCGCCATTTCGTGTTCATCACTACTATCGTTATTAACCACGCCCTGGAATAAAAACTTGCTGTCGGCATTAGCAAAGTGGCTGGCTAGCTTTACTCCTATTTTGCTGTTGCCCAACACTGCAACTGATTTATACACATTGAAATTCCGGGTAATTAAATTCTCAACAAATGCACTTAACAACCTGGTGATTACCAGTCCAATTAAGATAAAATTATAGAAGAATAGAATAAATCTGCCCGACAAACCAATGTCTCTCGAAAAGGCAACAAATGACAAAAAGAATACTACGAATAAGACGTAGGTTTTTATTGATCCGTTGTAAATTTTATTTTCTACATCGGCACCCTGCTTCTTGTAAACGCCGCCAACCAGCGCAGCGAGTATCCATAAATAATTGGCTAAAAACAGGTAATTGACATAGTCAAAAACATTATTACCAAAAAGGTTAATAGCTGTTACAAATGACAATGTAACAATAACCAGATCTGCAATTTTTAAAATTAAACCCGAAATAAAGTGGTGACCGTTTTTCATAATACTTTTCTTAGGAATTAACACATTTTGACTCTGACTAAACCCAGCCGAATTAGATTTTGAGCAAGCGCGTATAAGAAAGACATCTGATACATAAACCGCCTCATTGAGGGGAAGCGAGTATCCTTAAACACTGTAGTTTTAAACATTCTCACTTCCCGGTAGCTGTGTTTTCGTATTAAGCAATAATTTTCATTTCCTTACCGAATACAGCTGTAATTTACGTTATTAATAAAGAATCAAGGCATTAATTACGTTCAACAAAGCTCAATGGGGGCATTTATGTATAATTGTGTGAAGCTAAATAACGTTTTTTGACTGTTAATTTTTAATTAATAGCGGCGTTACCATCTTACACTATTCTTCAACTTTTTGGAACAAATCAAGCGTGGTACGCCCTATACTGTTATAGGTAAATCCTTGATTAAGCATAGTATCTATGTCGAATAGATTTCTGCCATCGAAGATTACGTGCTGCTTCATCAGATCCTTCATTTTAGAAAACTCGGGGTTTCTGAAAACAGCCCACTCGGTCAAAATCAATAACGCATCTGCATCTTTTAATACTTCATAGCTATCATCGCCGTAAGAAATTTTAAGATTAGTATAGTTATCAAAATTATTGATCGCTTCTGGATCATAAGCTGCAACTGTTGCTCCATATTCAAGCAACTCTTTAAGAATGTAAATAGCAGGAGCTTCCCTGATGTCATCAGTTTCAGGCTTAAAAGCCAGTCCCCAAACTGCTATTTTTTTACCGTCGAAATCATAATTAAAGTAGTCTTTCACTTTTTCAAGAAAAGCTACTTTTTGCAACTTATTAACTTCCATTACGGCATTTAATATTTTAAAATCGTAATAGCTTTCATCTGCAGATTTAGCCAAGGCGCTAACATCTTTAGGGAAACAGCTTCCCCCGTATCCAATGCCCGGAAACAGGAAGCGCTTACCAATTCTGCTATCTGATCCAATCCCCATTCTTACCATATCCACATCTGCCCCAAGCTTTTCGCACAAATTGGCAATTTCATTCATAAACGAAATTTTTGTGGCTAAGAATGAGTTGGCAGCATATTTTGTAAGTTCGGAAGAGCGCTCATCCATAAATATAATTGGGTTCCCCTGTCTTACATATGGTGAGTACAATTGGGTAAGTAAAGCTCTGGCGCGGTCGCTTTTAGTACCAACCACAATTCGTTCAGGTTTCATAAAATCCTCAACTGCCACACCCTCTCTTAAAAACTCGGGATTAGATACCACATCAAATTCAACATCTGTGTTGGCTTTGATAATCGCAGTAACTTTGTCTGCAGTACCTACTGGTACGGTTGATTTAGTTATAATAACCTTATAACCTTTTATCAATTTCGCGATGTCTGCCGATGCACTAAGTATATAACTTAGGTCTGCCGAACCATCATCGCCCATTGGAGTTGGAAGCGCCAGAAATATCAACTCAGCATCTTCAATTGCTTCAGCTAATTCAGTTGTGAAAAGCAAACGCTCCTCAGCAATATTTCGGTGAAACAGCGATTCTAACCCCGGTTCATAGATAGGTAAATGCCCTTCACGCATCATTTGAACCTTTTGTTTGTTAATGTCAACACAAGTAACCTCGTTACCCGTCTCAGATAGACATGTACCCGTCACCAGGCCTACATAGCCTGTACCTACAACAGCAATTTTCATAAATGATAATATTTAAGTGTTAATGGAACTTTTTCTTGAAAAAAAAGACGTAGAATATAGTGCTACTCACGAGCAGCGATTTTGCCTGCTTTAACTCTATATTTTTCAAAAGCAGTGATAAGATTTAACCTGTATCGTATAAAAAAAACAACTAGTTTTTGATTGATACTGAGCGTTTTTCCCCTTTGGTTTATTATAGGAATAGTTTTAATAGGCGGCCTCAGATCGTACACCAATGATAGTAGATTAGATGGTTTGCCGGCTGCAAATTTCGCCTGCCCGCCCCCAACACGCCTCGCTTTTCTTTCGAGTTCGGCAAACTCGTATCTCGCAGGATGTAATACTGTTACATTATCAAAGTACTTTATCGATAGATCGCCATTTTTTGCCCTGACAGACCATTCGTAATCACCGCCAGACATTAATTCATCATTAAAAAGGCCTACTTTTTCGAACGCAGACTTGTAGGTAAAAAGATTTGCCGTAACCGCAGATGAATCTTTCTTTACATACAGATCCTGATTAAAGGCAAATATCTTTTCATACAGTTCAACATTACTTAATTCGGGCTTTTTGTAGAATAATTCTATATGACCGGCCACACGCCATAGATCCGGGTTGTGATTAAAAGACGCCACCGCATTGGTAATCCAATCTTTATCTGGTATACAATCGGAATCTGTAAAGCCAATTATTTCACCTTTTGCCTTTTTAATTGCACTGTTACGAGCCGCATACGAGCCAGGTTTACTCTCTGTTATAATCTGGCAATTATCCGGCAATCTATAATTAAGCGGCGCGGGGTTACTGGGATTATTATTGGCTACAATAATTTCGAAACTTCCAGACGGATACGATTGCATTGATAACGCCTTTAAGCATTTCGATAATCCGGCCCAGTCATTATAAGTTGGGATTACGATTGAAACAAATTTACCCGCCATATAGTATATAATTTGAGGCTATCTAAGGCCAAGCCTTTTAGTAAAATTCTTAACTTTCGTTTTTAAATAATTAGGCTTAACTACGTCCAACTCATGCGTTGTTAAATAGTCTAACCTCATACTGGAAGCCGGCGACACATTCAACACCAATTCGTTATAAATGTATGTATCGGCCATTCTCTTAAGTTCTGCGCTTAACAGGCCCGCCTGAAATAGAAATGTTTTTATTTGCTCTCTTAAAGTGATCCTATTAAGAATGATCTCTTCTTGCTTTTTTATGTTGTTACTTTTTGAAATTGTACTATCCGACTTAAATATGATAGCCGATACTGCATCGTCAACCTCAATTTTTGCCCCATTCTTTAACAAACGAAATAGTAAATCATACTCCTGAGAAGACGTTAAGTGCCCATCCCAGCCTCCAACGCTAGACAAACTACTTTTTCGCCACAAATTTGCGCTCGTAATACCGAGGTTTGAATTTATTAAACCAGCCCAAATATCTTTATCTGGGTGTTTAATATGCTTCTTATACCCCCCCTTTCCGGTTTCATACAACAAAGCTGATCCCCCAACCACAACGTCTGCATTTGATTGAGACGCAATTGCTACTTGCCTTTCCAGTTTGTCGGAGGTAAGCTCATCATCTGCATCTAAAAACTGAATGAATTCGCCTTTAGCCTCTAACAAACCTCTATTACGAGCATATGGAGCTCCTTTTTTCCCCTCAAAGTAACACGTAACTTTACCAGGGTGCATAAGTTGGATGTCGTGGATAACATCATTAGTATCATCCGTTGAGTTGTTATCAACCAGAATGATCTCGTAATCGGTATATGTTTGTAGCAACACGCTATTAACCGCCCTATAAATAAGTTTTTCGCAGTTATAGCAAGGAATAACAACTGAAATCATATGGAAAGATTAAGGATTAAAAACTAGGCCGCTTTATTTAGGATACCCTTGAAATAGCTTTTGAACTCGTCTTTCATCAAAAACCTTAGGGTTAAAAAATATGCTACAAAAAGAGCTACTGCACATATTATATAATTCAAATGCAGGTAATACAATGCTACACTTATTGCCGAGGCAGTCAATGAAGCTATCAGGGGCGTTTTTAGGCAACCGAGAAAATCTGAAAGTGTAAGGCTAAAATCTGGTATTAAGCTAAAGCTATACTGGGCAACTACCACAACCACCAATTTATTGAACAAAATAGCCCAGGCTGCACCTTCAATTCCCGCATAATTAATTCCTAATGCAAGCGTTGGCAAAAATATAGCAGCCTTTACAAGTTGAAGTTTCATTTCGAGACCAGGCCTGCCTACACCTCTCAACAAGGCAGTATTTCCGCTTACGAGTATGTGTAACATTACAGAGCCTGCTAAAATCCGCAGCGGGACTACCGCTCCTACCCATTTTGCTCCGAATATGTTTGTTATAAACGGCATACCGAGAATGATAAAGAACAACATTATCGGGAAAACGACTACACAATTAAGCTGCACCACCTTTAAATAGTATCTTTTTAATAATGAAGTATCGTTTTGTTTCAGACCATAAATGGGGTACATCACGTTGTTTATTACCGCCATTATTCTGCTTCGAAAGGTATCCGTAAGTACAAAAGCCAGTGTATAAATACCCAATACAGATGCCCCTAAAAGTTTCCCAATTAACAGATAATCAATATTATTATACAGGTAATTTAAAATATTAGATCCGGTAGTGTAAATACCAAAGCCGAAAACATCGTTGAAAGCACTGTTACTCCATTCAAATCTTGGCAGCCAACCGGTTGCTTTAAAATAAAACGGCATTGCAAAAATCACTGTAGAAACTGTATTAAACACTAATGCCCAAACACCGAAGCCCGCATAGGCCATTACCAATGCAATTAAGCCCGACATGATATTTGTGACATTATCAATAAAAGCGAGCTTTTTAAAATTCATGCTCTTGGTAAGCTGTGCTTTGTGTACCATATTAACCGAACTAAAGAGTATACCCAGGCTTAGCACCGGAATGATAGTTTTTAGTTGAGGTTGATGGTAGAAGTATGCTGCAAAAGGTGCAACCACCAAGAACATAATTAAAAATAACCCTGTAGTCCAGATTACACCTGCCCAAAATGCAGTGTGATAGTGTGATTCCGACAAATCTTCGTTTTTCCGCTGCACCAGTGCCGCACCAACGCCAAGATCATTAAGTATCTGCACAAACCCGGTAAATATGGCGGCCATTCCAATGAGTCCGAATTGTTCTGGAAACAGAAGCTTTGCCAGTACTAATTTGATGATAAATGCAAATGATTGGTTAACTAAAAGCTGTACCGAATTCCAAAGTATCCCGTTCGCTATCAATTTTCTACCAGATTTCGGCTCTGTAGTATCCATATTTTTTATTAAAAGTTGATGATAAAGTGGACGATTGTGTAGCGTTTTGTGAAAAAATTTAAAACTTTTTGAAATTTTTTTTCACATGAAGGAAAACATTTGCTGAGGTGAAGCAAATGGCTGATTACCAAGTTTTTCTATAGTTAATTTTTAACGCAATTATTTTACAATAATTTCATTTTTTTACGCCATAATTAACAAAATTTTCAAGGAAAGTAACATTATTACTACAATATTCGTTAAAGTTGTCAAAATATTAGCTGTTTAATTTAATTTTTAAAACTGTATGCATCTTAAGAAAATCCACCTTCTATCTCTTTTTGCTCTATCCTTTATTTTTTCATGTAAAAAAGATGATTCATCTTCTTTAGTCTCACCATCAAACCCCTCAACTCTCGATGTTGCAACAACAACATTAACTTCTGAACTTGCTTTCTCAAGCATTAAGACCGTTTCCGGCAAGTCTTACGTATCAGGAACTTTAACTAAAGGTTCAGCGTATTACATCGACCGCACAAATCTTTTGACTGCAGTCCCAGATTCATTATCAGGTTTGCCTCTCATCAAAACCGCTAATGACGACAAAGCGAACACGTCTGCCTCATTCCTGTCATTTACCTTAACCAACAAATCAACTGTTTATGTAGGTTACGATGCCAGAAGCACTAAATTACCTACATGGTTATCTGGTTGGACAAAGCTTGCTGCAACTGTTGCTACCGACGATGTTAAAATGGGCTCGTTTGTATTGTACAGCAAATCTTATAACGCTGGTACAGTAACCTTGGGAGGTACTATGGCCTCTCCTGCCGCTGGTGCACTTTGCAACTATATTGTGTTTACCAGGACAACTTCTAATGCAAGCGCCGAGATCCAACCTGTTAATAGCAATTTAGCATTTGGTATCAACGGCCATTCATTGGGTTCTGATCCATATTTGGAAGTTGGTATAGATCAGCAAGTTGCTTTACTTAAACAAATGGGTATGACTTACTATCGTCAGGATATCAATTTCAAAACTGATGGTTCTATGTCGAGCTTAAATAGCTTTATCCCTATTTACAATGCAACTAAAGCTGCAGGTATTTCTATTCTGCCAATGGTTTATACAACTACACTTGATTACAACCAATCTGAAAGTGCCAACTATGCTGCCGGTCATTTAAAAGGCGCTGCAGTAGCTTCTAAAAATTCACAGTATTTTAAATACTATGAATTAGGTAATGAGCTTGATAACAAAGCTATTGTATCTGGTAACGGTGATAAAACTACAGATTACAACCTAAGCAAGTTTAAAGTAATTGCGGCTTACTTGAAAGGTATGGACGACGGTATCAAATCTGTTCAGCCAACTGCTCAAACTATGATCGATGCAAGCTGGTTACACTTTGCCTATATGCAAATGCTTATTGATTACGGTGTAAAATTTGATATCGTGGCTTGGCACTGGTACTCTGAAATGGAGAAGGTAGCGCCTAAAAACCCTCTGAAAGTTACTGATATCACTGTAAAACTTTCTTCTCTGTTCTCAAAACCGATCTGGTTTACCGAAGTTGGACAACGTTACAGTAACGTAGCCGATATTGAACAACAACAAAATGATTTTATCACCTCGTTCTACAAAAAAGCTAAAGCAAACCCTCGTGTTGGCGCGCTGCTTCTGTATGAATTATTTGATGAGCCTCAAAAATCTGCTAATCAACTAGAAGCCAACTATGGCTTAATTAAATGGAATAGCAACATGACTAAATGGACTCCTAAAACTGTTGTTAATAGCTTAACTGTTAAATAATTGCCGATACAAACATTTACAGGAAGCAGGTGAGCATAACGCTCACCTGCTTTTTTTGTGATTATGTTTAATGTAATCTAGTGGAGCTTTTAGATATGACGACATTAGCAATTGAAACAAACTGGTATCCGAAAGTCCATCTGCTAGAACTGCTCCCGGGTTTTAGCAATTAATAATTCCCGATAAACATTATCGTAATTTTCCACATAGTATTTCTGTTGAAACTTTTTAGCATAGTTTACGCTGTGAAGCCGCTTATTGGCAACAAGTTCTTTATCGGCAGCTATTTTTTCAATTAACGAGGTAAGACAACGTACATCGGTTTTAAAAAGCCACGTGCATTTTTCATCATGAAGTTCTGTTAATCCACCGCTTTCGGCAATACAAACAGGTACGCCTGCAGCAAGTGCTTCTATAACCGTTCGGCCAAATGGTTCCATCCATAGCGACGGTACAATCAACACGTCAATTAGCTTAAGAAATTCATTAGGCTTTACTACTCCAACAAATTGGACGTTAAGATTTGCCGTTAATAACTTTAGAGCGTTAACATAGTCGGTGTCTCCGTTACCAGCCATTAATACCCTAACACCTTTGCGGGTTCGCTCGCTGCAAGCAAGTAGTTCGTCTACCAAATATCCGGCTCCTTTGTCTGGAGAGATTCTACCCAGGTAGCCCAAAGTCAGCATTTTATCATTGGATGGCTTTTCATCTGTTACTCTGCCTGGCCTACTGTTAAATTTTACACCGTTATAAATAACGCTTCTGCTTGTTTTTGCAGGAAATAACTTATCGTGCTTCGATAATACGAAATCACTTATTCCAATTACCGAATCAGGGAAAGGCAAAAAAAGTTTTTTAATCTGATGTGTAGCATTACAATCGGCACATAGTTTTTCGCACACGCAATTATTGTTATACATGTTATTTCTATGGCACAGTAAATAATAGTCGCGTATGGTATGTACTACAGGATATTTTAAAAACTTAATAACCGGCCATATCATGGGTGAGAAGCCCTGAATATTATTTGTGTGTACTACGTCTGGTTGAATTTTGGCAAGAATATTCGCCAATGTAATACCATAAAACGGATTGATAGAATCTATAAGATGATGAACCGTTTTTTGAAGTTTGGAACGTTTTTTCTCGAAATATGTAGAGTAAATATTCTTTTGAAGAATTGAAATAACAACAACCCCATTCACTTTGTACACACTTTCTTCGGGGCCAAAGCACAACACATAAACATCGTGCCCCCTATCCACCAAACCCTCTGCAAGAACCTGGACGGAGATCTCGGCTCCTCCCACAAATTTGGGATAGTAAAAAGTATTGATAAGTAAAATTTTCACAAGCGTTGCCGGGATTAATTGTGCACCTGGTTATTAATATAAGCTGTAGAAACAAATGATCTGATCTTTGATACAAATTGATTTTCATCAAACGACTCTGCGTGCTTTCTAATAAAATTTGAGTCAAAAATTAATGTCTCAAACGTATTTATGGCCGTTTTTAACGATTCCACTGTTTGCTCGCTAAAAAACACAGAGGTAGCCTTAGAAGCATTTTTTTGATAAGGGATGCAAGTATCTAGTACCCCCCCTTTGCCGAAAGCTATTACCGGCCTTCCGGAGGCATTGGCCTCTAGCGGCGTTATGCCGTAGTCTTCCAACTGTGGAAAGATAAGCGCTTTGCAATTAGCATAAAGTGTTGCCAGCTCGGAAGCACTTAAACCGCTTCTAAAAGTTATATTATCTTTAGCCAAAGCTTTTAACTCTTTTTCGCGACTACCTTTACCAACTATAGTTAGCCTTTTATCAGGCATAGAGTTAAAAGCTTCTATTACCAGATCTACTTTTTTATACGATTCAAACCTCGAAACCATTAAATAATCGGGTTTGGGATCGTCGGTTAGTAAAAAATTATTGCATTTAACCGATGGAAAAATAACACTTATCTCCCTCTTAGGTTGATAGGCCGCTTTAATACGATCGACAACCTCGCTTGAATTGGCAATGAAAAGGTCTGATCGTCGGGCCGATTCCTCATCAATCTTTTTCAACATAGAGATCACTGCATTATAAAGCGTCTTTTTTACAAAGCCGGATTTATTTACAGCTTCGTATGAGTCTGGATTCCAGGCAAGTCTGAAAGGAGTATGACAGTAAGTTATTACTAAAGCATTTTTGTCGGCTTTAATATATTTAGCACAGTGTGTAGTAGATTGCAGAATAACGTCGTACCCTTTTAAATGCAATTGTTTCATGGCCATTACGCCAAATGGAAAGAAGAGACGTTTCATCTGGTCTTCTTTCTTTATTAGTTTCCCAAACCAACTGGTTTTTATATTGCATTCTTTAAACTCGGGATAGGTACTATCCGCATCGTAGCTAAGTGTATAAATTGGCGCTTCCGGAAATGCGTTATGGAAACTTAATGCCACCTGTTCGGCGCCACCCTTTCTCACAAGATCGTCATGCACAATTGCTATTTTCATAAGGTACTTTGTAGTTTAAGAGGTGTTATTGAAAACGAAGTGGAGTTAAACTTAAAAACAGAATCTGAAGGGACACTTTGTGTAACAACGCAATTGGGGCCAATTATGCTGCGTTCTCCAACTTCAACATTACCTAATATTTTCGCGCCCGCCCCTAAAACAACGTTGCTGCTAATAGTTGGGTAACCATCATTGCCTTTAATTTCGATGCCCTGACCTTTGCGACCGAGCGTAACGCCATGATAAATGGTACACCCGGAATTAACCACTGCCCCCTGGCCAACAACAAGGCCAACGCCGTGAATTATAATTATTCCGCCATGAACTGTGGCCTTGTAATCAATATCTACCGCATAAAATATTTGAACTATACGGGTTAATATCATTGGGATCAACGGCACATGGCTTTTGTGAAGCGCATGAGAGATGCGATAAAATAATAAAGAGTGAAAGCCTCTATTAGTTAAAATGGCTAATATGTTGCCTACGCCATATTCATGCTTAAGTCTATACAGATCGGCCTTAACGTTCTTTATCATATTATTGGATAAATCTGCGCATGATGGATATCAAACTTTTCGAAGAACTTTCCCAGTTATAACTAAAACTCAACTTATAATTTTTGTAAATAGTTAGGTAGAGCTCGCTGGGTGGTGTATTCGTAAACTCCTCAATAGCCTTCATCAGCGTTAATGAAAGGTGCGGATTGAAATAAAAAGCGTTGTGCTGAGTAATTTCTTTGAAAGGCGGTATGTCCGACAAAATTATTGGGCAGCCACTAGCCATTGCTTCAATTACCGGCAAACCAAAGCCTTCATAAAATGAAGCATTTATTAGAGCTCTTGCCGTACGATAATAGTTTGCCAGATCTTTATCATCACAATTGCTTATGTATGTTATGTTGGGGGCTTCTACTAGTTGATGCTCGGGGAAACTATGAGAAGAAGCTCCGATAATTACGAGTTGGTACTTTCGAAAAGCTGACAAAGAAAAAACGTCTATGAGAAGTTTAATATTCTTTCGCTTATCATGCGAGCCCACAAAAAGAAAAAAATCTTCCTTTTGGTTTGAGATCGACTCGAAATTATCTGCTATAAATATTTTGGCAGGTGCATTATATATAACGGAGATTTTGCTTTCGGGCAAGCCGAGCTTTGTAATAAGCTCTTGTTTAGAAAACTCACTTACCGTGATAATATGTAAAGCTATTTTTGCTAACTGAGGTATTAATAATTTGTAATAATTGTAGAACGACCTGGTGAACCATTCAGGATGGTTATGATAGGACATGTCATGAATACAAACTATTTGACGCCGATGAAACCATGGCCCACTATTGCAAAAACCTATGAGTAATAACTTCGGGTTTCGTTTTAAGTATAGCGGCAGATCTATTTGCTCCCAGAGATTTAAGTTCGAAAAAGAACCAATTCGTTTTATTTTAGCTAGCGGTAACTGTACGTTATTTAAATTAGTATTCTTAGGAACAAGTACTATTACATCCAGATCCGACTTTAATAACTGCTTGGTGAGTTCGAGCGCATATCGCTGAACCCCAGTTGTTCTTTGGTTTAAAAACTTGCCGTTTATAACGATCATGAAAATTTAAATGATTTACCGGTTTTCTTTGGAGCCGCTAATTATTTGCTTATAGCTATCAAAAACATCTTTTTTGGCATACTCGCCATTGTTGTCTTTGTATAATATGCCGTAGTTGGATTCTGTGGGGTTACCTAACCTTAATGCAGGCTGATCAAACAACTCATAGATAAAAACTGCCCCAACCCCCCCTTTTTGCAGTATGTTATTAAGTGTTTGCGTTACGTATTGGTTTTGCTTCTGGAAGTCGGCTTTAGTAGTACCTTGAAAATAATTAAACTCTGTTATCCAAATAGGTTTGTGATATTTGGCCGAGATCCAATTGAAATAATTACCGTAAGGAGGTTTAACATTGGTTGGGTCGCCCATATTAGAGTACCAATGCAATCCGATAATATCATACTTCACTTTATGGTCTTCCAGAACATCCAGAAAACCATAATGAAGCCAACTAAATGACAACGAAACCTTTAGATCTGGTTTAACAGATTTTGCGCCGTCAATAAACGCGCCTATTTTGGTAATGGTATTCTCGAGTTTTGTAGTGTTATAATGTGATCTTTTTGATCCGTCTACGCCCGCATGTTGTATACTGGCGTTATCCTCTTCGTTTCCCACCTCAATAACGTTAAGGTATTCGCCATATTTCTTTACAAAATTCACCCCCTGGTTAAAGCTATCCTGATAGTTAGCTGGCGCAGAAGAATGGATTTTTGCTGGGAAAGCGGTTACCTGTGACGCTATTCCATTTGCTTTTAACAACTGCAGAAACTCAACAAAATTATCATCCTTTTTTGCCAATCCAGTTGAATCCAACATTACATCTATTCTATATGTATCTACATTTAGTTCTTTTAGATAGCTGATCTGCGTTTTCCAGGTCGACCGATTAAAATCAGCCTGTGTTAATGGATGGCCATTAGCCCCCCAAATTATTTTACCTGTTTGTGCAAACAGAAAATTGGAAGCGATAAGTAAAAGAAAAAATAATGCCCCGGGCCTGATTTTATTAACTAACATAACTGATTGCTTTAAAAAGATAGACATTACTGATTGTGAGAGAATTCAGGTTTATACGCCCAGGGCATTTTAGAAAATTGGTAGGAATACGAACGGCTATTAAACGAATTTAGGATGTTGCAATTCAATATCGTTATTTGCGGATCTATTAAAATTTAACAGTTGTGTTTGGGGAACACCTTCTTCTTTTCGGTCGAGTTTATACTGGAGAGCCAAAAAGATCCATAGAGACGGATAAGAAAACTCTGGTACTGTGCCCATCAAGATAAAGTAAAGTAATATAACACCCACTTTGTAGTATTTAGATATCTCGTTTTTATGTTTAAATAACAGCTTCTTATAAAAGAAGCCCGTAATTAATGCAACGCCTATTACACCATTATTCACAAGTAATGTTGATATGAAATCTGTAGAGCGTACGTATCCAAAACCTATGCCGAATAGTTGGTTAAAACTATTGAAGCTCAACCAATAGTCGAAGTGCTCATAGAAATGGCCTGCCCGGTCTCTTGATGATGCTGTACTGCCATTTACCTTCCCTGCAAAAACGCTTTTGTAAACGCTGTCTGCGAGGTGCTTAAAAAGATCGAGTTGCAGTGCAAAACAAAAGGCTGCGATGACAATCAGGGAGTAAAACAATAGTTTAAATTGCTTTTTGTATATCATTAAACCTGTAGTAAAAATCAGAATACACATATACGCTGTGGTCGAGAAACTTAGAATCAGGCAGCATAATAACAATGCTGAATCAAAACGCCTTTTTAAGCCTACGGCCAACACCCAGAATGGGAATACAGTAAAAACGAACATAGAAGGTTCGCCTGTGTAACTGGTCATCCTCACAAGCCCAAAACCACCAATTGCTATGGTTTGAAACAGCGAACCAGGTTTCGAATCACCAAATGTTCTGTTTGATATAAAGTCACCATTTACATGAAATAACAAATAAAACACAAATTCAAACAGACCGTAAAAGCATAATAATCGCAAGCCCCAGAATATGTACTTTATAATGTTATCATTTGAAAAGTGCTTAACAAGCAGGTAAATAGTAAATGCAACTATTAATTGCAAGGTTTGCGTCAAATGCGATAACCGGTAAAAGGTTTTTGTAAATCCTTTAATATTTACTAATATAATGGTGCGAGGTAGTTTTAGCGTTTCGATCAGATTTATCATCTGTGAAATAATACTCAACGCAATTATAATCAGCATGAAATAAGTAAGCTCCAGTATAAACTGCTCTTTAGCATCATCACCCGGTGCCATTATTATCATCATAACCAGTATAGCTGCAAAGAATGTAATGATAGTTGTACCCGGTATGGTTGGGATAACTAAAAATGATGTTATCGGAAAAAACAGCATCAAAAAATTAACGTACTTCTTAAATAAAACAGTGCTTGAAGCAGTGTGGCCAAAATCCAGCTGTGAATTAAGTTGCATACCTAAAATTTTATGAGTTTGACGCTAAATGAGAATTCTTATGATTTCCAGCCTTTTTTAACCGGTGCTTCGCTTATACCATAACCGTAGCTCAGATAACGCGATTTCGAGAAATCCACATCATTGATAACTAGATAGATATTATCAACATTATCCTTGGTTTTTAATTGATTAACCAACCCTATCTGCTCCGTTGTGGTATAATTATGACGGCATACATAAATTGTCATATCGGCATATTTCTCGATAATTAATGAGTCGGATACCAGGCCTACAGGCGAACTATCTATAATTATATAGTCGAACATAGATTTCAATTCTTCAAATAGTCCTTTGGTATGATTATTCAACAGCAATTCGCTGGCATTTGCCGATACTACTCCAGAAGAAAGCAGGAACAGGTTACTATTGATCTCGACGCTTTTTATGACGCTGTTTAAATCTTGCACACCATTAATATAGTCGGCAAAACCAGCCACCTTATTATCATGACCAAAGAATCCGGATAATTGCGGGCGTCTTAAATCCAGCTCCATTAACATTACCTTTTTGCCTGTTTTAGCAAGCATATTGGCAATGTGGGCGCTGATAAAGGTTTTGCCTTCGCCGTTGATGCTCGATGTAAGCATAACGGTTTTACAGCCGTCCATAGTGAGGATATTCTGAATTTTGGTTCTTAGCGTTCTAAAGCTTTCATCAATGTTATCATTTAAACCATCTTCTACCAATACTCCTTTACGAACATCAACATGGCCAATTTTCCCGATAATAGATACATCGGTTTCGTTCTCAATATCCTGTTCTGATTTAATTAACTCTGGCTTAGCAGCTTTTGTACTTACGTAGCCAAACGGCACGATGAAGCCCAGCAGAACAGACAGTAGATAAATTACTGGTTTCAATGGTTTAGCCGGACCTTTGCTGCTCTTTGCAGGATCGATAATTCTCGAAACTGGAAGATCTGATCTTTTTGCTAAAGCTGTTTCTTCACGTTTTTGAAGTAAATACATGTACAATTGTTGCTTCAAATCTTGCTGACGATTAAAGTCTAACATTGCACGCTGCGTTTCTGGCATGCCCTGCAAAGATTTGTTGATCACAATGCCTTGATGTCCTAAATGAGAGTTTCTCAACTCCATTTCCTTCTTATAGCTCTCGATGTTTTTTATCAAGTTAGCTCTTGATGTTTTTAATTGGTCATCTATATTGGCTATCACAACGCTATTTTCGGTGTACGATAATAGTTTACGCTGGCGCATTAATATCAAGTCGTTATAACCGTTAAGCGCATCGGAAAATGAGGCATCTTGTATAATTAACGAACTTGGAACCGTTTGGTTATTATTAGGATCTTTAAGATACTGCTCGAGTGAGCTAATGATAGATAACTGAATCTCCTGGTTCTGAAGTTGATTGCTGTTGTTATTAGCGTTGCCAACCAATACTTTCGATTGCTCGTCAATATCTGCTATTTTGTTATTAGCTCGGTAAGCCTGATAATTTTTTTCGATATGATTTAACTCGTTGGTTACAAGAGCAATTCTGCCATTGATAAAAGTTAGCATACTATCGATAACGTTTTTCTTTACCGTCTCGTTGTCATCAAGATATTGCTGCATTAAATGCTGTATTATTACTTCACCTCGTTTTGAGCTTGGATAGTACAGCGTAATGTCAACAACGGAAGTATTTTTGTCAGAGAATTCTGCATCATAGTTCTTCAACAGATCAGAAGTTGCATCGTCTTCCGATACCAACTCTGTGGTATATACTGCCGGCGTAAAATTGCCAACAGGTTTCTTTTCAACTACAAAATCATACTGGGGAAGTTTTACAACCTGGCCGTAAGATATTTCTTTATCTATATTCTCATCCGAATTTGTTAAATGCACTTTTTTATCGCTTAACACTTCCACAACATAGTCTCTTTTCAGAAGGCTATCTGTACGATAATTCTTTATTTTAACGATAAAAGGGGCTTCGTCATAAATTTCGCTTGCTGTAATTCCGGATCCTCTTAGCATCCTTACGTTAAGATGTAAGTGATTCACGGTTTCTTTTAACAACTGGCGGGTACGTAACACGTCGCCTTCGTTCTTAACATTACCTTCGTTGTTAAGTACAGAGCTCATCCCGCCCGAGTATATAGAGCTCGGCTCAGCAGGTACAGGTCTGGATTCTACCAACACCGTCCCATTTATGAGGTATTGCTGGGTTGAATACGTGTTATAAAGATACCCCAATGCTATGAAGCCTACCATGCAGCCTCCAAAAAGCATCCAGTTTTTCTTCAGCATGTTCGTAAAATGCTTAAACCCTTTAGGTTTATTCGCTTCTGATTCAATAAACATAACAATGTGGTTTAATTTGTTTTCAAGTAGTACAGAACAATTATTTTTAACTAATTATAACCCATAACGGTTAAGTAAAGTGAGAGCCGTAATTACGGTGGCGGCAACGGTTATGTATTTTAACACATTGTTCTCTGTATCATGTGTTTGCCTGTTGCGGCGTGGCTCTACATAAATTACATCATTTTGCTTTAGATAGAAATAAGGAGAGTTGATTGTTTCCTTTTTTGTGATATCTAAGCGCATTGCCAGGTTCTTGCCATCAGCTGTACGTCTCATTAACAACACATTGTTGCGTTTTCCGTATACGGTCATATCTCCGGCATATCCAATGGCATCTAAAAGTGATACACGCTCGTTAGGGATAACATAAGAAGCAGGATGGTTAACTTCCCCTATCACAGTTACTTTAAAATTTGAGAAGCGGACATCGACAATTGGATTTTTAAAAGATTTACTGGCAGCTTCCCTAACCTTATCTTTGGATTGAGTAATTGTTAAACCGGCCAGATGAAGTTTTCCTAATACCGGAACCTCTACGTCGCCATTTTTGTCTACCAAATAACCTACACCTGCGCCAGATGCGCCAGTCTGGTTATTTACACCTGCACTTAAATTCACACCATTACGTGCGTTTATGATCATACCCGCCTCAGTTTCTGTAGTGTTTACGTTTATCGCAAGTATATCATCTGGCTCGATTACCGGATCCAGAAACTTTGATGCCCCTATTGATGCTACCTTCGCTGTATCGGGCAAGTCTTGAAAATACTTCAACTTCTTAGAGGTTGAACAAGCACTGAGAAAAATCAAGAAACAAGAAACGGCAAGGAGCAACCGCCAATTGGGTTTAAAATTTGTAGTCATGATGCTATTAATGATGTGATTGAAATATTTGTGAAAGAAGTGCAGATAACATTGTTTTTTTTCATCTGCCCCCGGACAAGTTTTACAGCTTCGCCATTTCACTTACATAGTGAGGTTGCGGCTTATTTAACTTTTAGACTGTCAGCCGTTTGATAACTGACATAAACAAATATTGCAAATACATCATTGGGTTTCACTACGCCAAATGTGGTTGAGAAATTATTGAGCAAATATGAGAATCAAATAAAATTTATTGTTTTCTTAAGAAATTGATTTTAATACAGGATTAATTTTATTGAACTATAAATTTAGAACTTGACGAACCAGACCCTGATAAGAAGTTAATCAGATAAATTCCTTTAGTTAATTTTGCGGGTAGCGCAACCGAAATTTGAGCCTTGCCCTGGGTATCAGTTATAAAGGTATCCTTCTTTACAGCTACTCCATAAAGCGAATTAATGGAGTAATTAACGGTTTCGAGGGGTTTAAAGCTATCCGCGATTAGCTGTACTACCTCGCCTGTATTAGGATTAGGGTAAACCACAATCTTATTAGTGTTACCGTTAGATTTAAGGGAATCAGTTTTCACTTCAGTTAATCCCACATCGGGTTTGGCCGCCATCAGCGTGGTAGCCGAGGCTTTAAAAATCTCGATTCCGGCGATGGAAACCCTGTTAGCAGTTGGAGTAAATTTCACACTTAGCACACCATCATTCACAGTTGCGTTAAAATCTTTTACCAATGCAGTTCTATAACCAACCTCTTTAAAGATGTCGAATGCACTTAATACCGTCTGATTTTCGATACTGATGGAAAAAATACGACCTAATTCTGCAGTAAAATAATTTTCGGCGAAGTGCATCCGTACCATATAACTTCCGTTGGTTACAGGAATATTAAGATTGGTAACCGCCAGATCTGCTGCCGCAGACAAATAAGTTTGATAGAGCGAATCCGCTGTGGTAGAGCTTACAGGAGTTTTAACTGTCTGCGCATCTAACTTTATGGATCCGGTTCTATATGGTTTATCTGATATCCATTGTTGATTATTAATTTTTAGCGCTACATCCGATCCAGCTTTAATTCGTTGAACAACGCTTATTGTTTGGGCAGTTGTATTGGCAATACCATACAGTGGAATGCGAAGCGGGGTTGCATTGCCATAATCAACAATCAGAACAGCATTTTTAATACCCAGGGTTTTCGGCACGAAGTTTACACCAAGCGTTACACTCGATAATAGATTTACTTTTGTCGCACTCAATGTCCCTACGTTAAATTCACTGGCATTTGGCCCCGAAATTTTAGCGCTCTTTATAGTCACCACCGGATCTGAACTTCCGTCTGGATAGGTGTGACCTGGGTTGAAGAGATTAACTGAGAAGTTTTGTGAACTATTTGTAAGTGCAGCCGGAAAAACTACGTCTTCGGGAGTAGCAACTAAAGTAGGATAAAAAGCAGTACCCGATTCCGGCTTTATGTTTTGAATATAGTAAACATCATCGTTATAGTCACCATTACTAAAGGGGGTGCCTAAATAATCAGTTCCGGCCAGGAAAGCATTCGGAATCATGTTTCCATTGGCATCAATAGCCTTCCAGAACCTGATACCAATTTTACCCTGGTAGTTCTTTGCAGGATCAGAGTAAATGGTATAATCGGATAAAAATCCGAATGAGCCGCTAATGCTGGTAACGCTTACTTTTGAAAGCAAACTTGAAGCAATCTGTCGTGGCAATACCGACTGGCCATCTAAATTATTAGTAGTGAAAACCGTTTTTGACGTACTTGCCCCTTTTAGGTAGTACGCCATAGGCGTTACGGCTTTACAACAGCCATGATATTGGGCTATTTCAGTAATAACGATAGGGCGGCTCAAATCTGCCTGAACAAAATAGGATGCAGCAACCTCGCTCGAATTCGGAACAACCCCCGATCCTTTTAAACCATTATCGTCGTGGTTAAAACCTGTGGTGCTGGTGAAATTATAGAGGTTAAATACCTCCTGTGTCCAGGGCTCAGTTAGGCCTTCGCCATGCAGTTGCCATAACCCGTCAAGCATTATCTTTTTCGTTGGACTAATACTATCGTTTGAAGCAATAGATAACGTATCATGAAATATTTTAACCCTCGATGCAGCATTTTTGATCAGGAACCTTATACTTATGTCTGCAGATTTTGTTGGAGCGATTGTTATTGGCAACGCCAATGTCGTATCCGTATTAATGGAAAGAACTTTCCATGCGGCGGGTCTCGACAGGGTTAGCTTATTAATTATTACATTTCCGCTTCCTCTGTTAAAAATCCGAAGCTTTACAGTATCGTGATTTGCATTATAGGGAGTTGTATCCGGATCTGTCCGTCTCCATGGAGTTTGGAGGTAGCTAAAGGCCAGATGATCGTTAGATGGGAAATTATCCAGATTTTGTACCACCATGCCGGTGGACTTGGAAGCCGATGCAGCTATGCTAAAGGTTATCGGCGCGCTGGTTACCTGGTGATTATCAGCATCTGTAGCTTTTATTGTAACGCTATAATTCCCTGCCCCTTGAATAGTTAAGGGTTGAGTGTACGCCAGGTAGGCAGCATTATTTATCGAATACTGAAAGGTTTTTAGTCCCGATGCCCCAGCCGTTGCCGAGCAAAAAACCTGTACTGATGAATCGTAGGAAGTACCCGAAATTACTTTCCCTACTAACCTCATGGTTGTAGTCGGAGCTGCGGCATCTGTTACGGTAGTATTACCATCTGATATGATGATAAAATTCATCTTGCTATTAATCCCACCGTTAGGATCAATAGTAAGCTTCCCGTCAGAGACTTGTACTACTCCTGTGGCAATTTTATGCTTAACACTTGTTGACGGCACAAAATCGGCAACTACAGGTAAACCTTCGATATTTAATTGATGATCACTATCAAAATAAGAATCATCTCCCACCCCTATTACTACCCGATAAAGGCCGTTTGGCACGGCGTACTCAAATACTCCAAGATTTTCGTTTGTAGTTGAGCTTTGCATCTGAGCAACACCGAGTAGCCTTGCTTCGCTGCTACCCGTCCTCAAGCGCATATTTGCCGCCATACTTTGCGGCGCTTTAGTAACAGGATTGATCCATCCCCTACCCGTGGTTGTACTATATGCGCTGCCAATTTCGGCTATATAACCCGAAGGTGGCGACGAAGTTGTAGTGCGAAAAGCGATGTTTACAGTTGTAAATGCCGCAAACACGTGGTACGGGATGGATAATAATAAAATGATGATTACACTATTAAAGAACTTCTTATTCCTTTTTAAAAATAGCGTACCGTAGTTGGTAAAAGTATAGTTCATAATTACCCCAGTTAATATTAGTGAACAACTTATTTAACCAGCAGTAAACAAATAAATCAAAAAATGAAATATTTATCTATTACCGAGAAACCCCACTAATACTACGTAGTAAATATGTTTCTGTTATTAACTTTTTAGCATACGTTAACTATTATGTAAACTTATGAGTATTTTTTTCTCTAAAAACAGCCATAAGTTAAATATTTTACCTATTATTTAACCAGCAATTTTCCATACGTGACCCCGGTAGACGAATATGTGTTAACCAAATAGACGCCTTTTTCTAACTTTTTCGTAATCGGGATGGTTACCACAGCTTCGCCAGTGTCGCCGGTAATAAAAACCTGAGTTTGAATTAATGTACCGAGCATATTACTAATGTTTACAGTAACGGCTTGCTGCTTAGCAAAGTTGGCTGCCTTGAGGTAAACAATATTGCCTGCGTTGGGATTTGGGTAAAGTGTGACACTCCTGATAGCGCTTATGGTGGCAGCAGAATCGGTAGTCAAAAACTGCTTGTCGGCAAGACTAACTTTTGCCATTGTAGTGGTATTGATGACCTGGAATATCTCTATTGCAGCTAACGAGTTTCTATTTACGGCGGCAACCATCTTAATTGATAATGCTCCGTCTGACACTGTTGTCGAAAAGTCTTTTACCAGGGCCGACCGGTATCCAACCTCACCGAATATATCAAAATTGCCAAGCACCTGAATATTTTCCATACTAATATTAAATATTCGTGATGCAGAGGCCGTCCAATAATTCTCGGCGAAATGCATCCTAACCATATAGTTACCGTTGGCTAAGGGTATTTCATAATTTGTCGTACCCAAGTCAACCCCAGATGATAAATAACTTTGATAAAGCTGGTCATCATCCGTTGATGAAATCGGTGTGCTTACAGTCTGCACATCAAGTTTAGTAGATCCCGATCTGTAGCTTTTATCAGCCTCGTACGTTTTGCCACCCACAGTCATGGCGACATCCGAACCGCTTTTTATTCGCTTCACGATGTTTACAGTTGTTGTAGATGTGTTACCTATACCATAGAGGGGAATTCTGAGTGGAGGTGCAGTGCTGTAATTTACCATTAGTGCTGCATTTTTTATTCCCGCCGAGGTTGGTTTAAAAGTAATGTTAACAGGTGTTCCGGTTTGAATATTTAAAGAACTTTTCACCGTTCCAACCGAAAATTCTGCGGAATTAGGCCCGACGATTATAGCACTTGTAATCTTTATCGCAGGATCAGTAGAAGAGTCTGCATAATTTTTACCTGTATTATTTAAAGTGATACCCACAGATGCGGCATTCCCTACCAATACCGGAGCAAAATTAACCGCAGACGGAGTTGACGCTAAATTAGAGTAATGTGGAGATCCGCTCTCTGGTGTTATGTTGTCTATGTAGTATACATTATCCTGATAATCGTAATTGGTAAAAGGCGTATTTAAGTAATCGCAGAGCATGAAATAGGCGTTTGGTATAATCTTGCCATCCGAGTCTACCGCTTTGTAAAAGCGGATGCCTATTAACCCGTTATAATTCTGCGTTCTGTCAGAAGAAGATGAACCCACTTTAAATCCAAACGATGTGCCACCAGCGGCTGGCGTAAAAGTGGCTTGTGCCAGTGAAGTAGTTGATCCAACTTTATAAGGCAATATTGATTGACCGTAAAGATTATTATGGGTAATAATAGATGTTGTTGATGTTTTGCCTTTGTAGAAATATTTAAACGATTCGACCGCATTACAGCAACTATGATAGGCAGCAACCTGCAATACTGTTACAGGTTTAGATGGGTCGGCCGCAAGAAAATAGCCGTTGGTGGTAACCTCATCTGAATTTGGTACGCGGGTGGTGCCATTTATATCGCCATCATCATGGCCATACCCTATAACTGTTTTAAAACCGAAGGCATCCATCAATTGCTGGGCAAAAGGCTCGTTAGTGCTTTCTCCGGCAACTTGCCAGATGCCAGTTAAATTAACCTTTTTAACGGGTGCAATTGAATCATCCGATACGACAGTAAGTGTATCATATAACATCTTTACACGCGTACCCACATTATTTCCAATAAACTGAATAGTCACATCAGCATAAGTTTGTGGCGTCATTACCAGTGGTAAAGTCAAGTTTGTGTCTGTAGCTAACGACACTATTTTCCACGATGCGGGGTTCGATAACTTAAGTCTTCCTATCGTTAAGTTTCCTGTGCCTTTATTACTTATCCGCAGCTTAACCTTATCGTGATTAGCATTATAAGGGGTCGTATCCGGGCTTGTTCGTCTCCAGGGAGTTTGTATCCTGGATGCAACCAGCCGATCATTAGATGGAAAATTGTCAAGGTTTTTTAAAGTCATAAGCCGCCCCGCAGCAGGGGTGGTCGAAATCGTAAAATTATATGGGCCGGTTATTGTTTGGTTACCATTTCCGTCGGTAACCTTTACGGTGATAGCGTAAGCTGCCCCTACAGTCAGGGTCATTGGCGAGATATAATCTTTATAAGCAGATCCATTCATAGCATATTGAAAAGATGCTAATCCGGAACCGCCTTGATCATTAGCTTTGATATAAACTTTTGCAGTAGTTTTGTACACACCCGGGCTTGCAAGCGATCCTACTACCCTTAAGCTTGCAGTTGGCTTTATGGCATCAGCAACTGGTTTTGCAGGTGCCGGGGCTATGATAATATAATTCATTCGGGTATTTAATCCACCTTTAGCATCTATGGTAAGTCGACCATCATTTACCTGCACAAGCACAGTACCGGTTGTAAACTTCATGCTTGGTGTTGATATAAAATCAGTTATAACCGGCAACCCTTCGGCATTAATTTGACTATCATTATCATAAGTACCATCGCCGGCACTAATAGTCACCAGGTATTTCCCATTAGGAATTGCATACTCCCAGTTTCCTGGCGTTTGTCCCAGTGTCGTAGCCTGCATTTGAACCAGCGTGCGCAATTTAAGGTCGTCTGTTGTTTGCCTGAAACGCATATTTGCGGTATGATCTTCAGGTAATTTGGTTTTAGTGTTTATCCAGCCATATCCACGTGTGGCATCAAATGCCAAACCCACGTCGGCGATAAAGCCATCGGGGATTGGGGCCGCTGCTGTTTGAAAGTTAATGCTTACGCCCGTAAAAGCGGCTGCTGCAAAATGGACTTTATGATCGACTCGTTCAAAAAAAGACTTGTTTTTAGCAAAAGTGTTATTGGCCATTAAAAAATTTAATGCCAAAAGGATCAGCACCAGAAGGCAGCTCGATTTTAAAAATAACGTGACTGCTTGTCTTTGAAACGGACTTTTCATTTAAATTGAGATTAGGAATAATTTAGGGTTGATGAACACTATGTAATTAATGCCAAGGGGCATATTTAGATATACAAATGCTAACTGGCCTGATGTTAGTTTTCACGGCTACCGGGCCGAGGCGTTGAATTGAACCTTCGGTTTTTTCTCCACCGCCTTTAAAAGCGTTATCTGCGAAATGAGATTTGGATTATCATTCCAGTTAAACTCACTTATATACAGATTTCCGTTTATCGGATCCTCTATAATATCTAAGGGATTCGCAAAACCCGACATACCAACCAACCCCAGATTATCTGAACCTCTTGAACTTTTAACAATATCAAACACGTGATCTGACTTAGCCGATGCTGCTTTATTTCCGTTACCCATTTCTCCGGGTTCCAGAACAATGATATCCCCTCCTCCGCTAAATCGGCAAACAAGCAATCTGCCTTTTAAAACCCCATCAAAATTGTTGCTTTTATATTCAATAACTCCATTTGGCGAGTGATTTAATCCAAAATCAAAAGCTGCTCCGCGGTAATTGGCATCAGGTTTTACATCCTTATCATATAAAGGATTGTCGGTAAAACCGCGATTGATAACATACTCTCCGCGTAAAGGATTAGGATGCCCAAAATAACCTACTTTAAGTTTGGGGTTTATCCTAAACAACCAATCGTGCTGTACTTGCACTCCGGTAGTAGCAGGGATAGCAGGGCCGTTATAAAACGTGCCATCTGGCCTCCTTGTACCAGCTACTGATGCAGGCGAATTTCCACCGCCCCCCGAGCCGTTGGCTGGCACATACAATTGGCCATTACTATGCCACAACAAACCATAAGCATTTCTTATTCCCGAAGCGTATATAGTTAACGGAGATTTATGGCTGTACGGATTATAGGTACCATCAGCATTAAAAACTTGATTGGCAGGCGCATGATTAATTACCGCTATCGCCTGGCTGGTTTTTACGTCGAGAGGTAAACTTACGGTTCTGAGCTTTTGAAGTTCAAGTCTTAAGATAGATCCGGCAAGCAAAGTTTCTTCACGCTGCCACGATTTGTCAAACGCCCCGGCAGAACTGTTGCTTCCCTGGCAAATATATAAAGCACTATCAGGACCAAACGCAATACCGTTTACCATGTGGTCGCGGGTTGAATGCGGTAGATCTTTGATAATAAGTTGTTCGTTTGATAAGTCAATACCTGTTAATTTAGATATATTTCCATCATACATTGGTGCATTTGTTATGCCGGCCGAGGAGTGAGAAACCCAGGCAATTAAATTTTGAGGAGTAGAGGAAGGGTCGAATGCAAAACCAATAGCTGTTCGCTCGCCATACCTGTCTTTTAGCGTACTGATAAGCTTTTGCCCTGATAACATACCAGTCTCATGGTTCACCTCGTACCTTTCTATCATCCCGTCCATACGTAGCGCATAAAATTTACCATCAGGTCCAAATTTTAATGCAGTGTAATTTTTCCTTTGCGTGCCAGGCATAGGTATTTTTTGAAAATGGACATCGTAACTCAAACTTGAGTCTGCGGGAACAGACCCGGTAACGAAATCGCAATTATAGGGTTCGATGGACGCACCGGCATAAGACTTAACACCGTTTGTGATCACAAACCTGTACTTAGTAAATGGCATGAGTGGCTCACGCGGTGAGAAACTAATAGCATCTCCCCCACCAGTACCCTGCACAACTCCCATTACCGGCACGTAACGATTGTTAACGTCTTTAAAAAGTTTAACCGATTTATTGGTTATCGTGTGGTTATCTATTCCTCCTTTTACTCCGTTTACAACCGGCACAAACAAATTATTAGCGGCAATATTGGTTGTATTTACTTCAATATCAGTGTTACCATCTATTGGGTTTGATGACACCACATACGGTTTTCCGGGGTCAACTACCCTAAATCTGAGCGGCATGGTATTACTCTGATATCCCGCCGCAAGTATGCTTACGGTTACATTATATTCTCCTGGCTTTAGCTTTTTTAACGGTGCATAGTCAAAACTCAAGCTATGAACGGCGGTGTCGCGATTAGCAACCAGATTTAGCCATCCTTTAGCACCTGGGCCATAATTAAGATGCAGCTTATAATTGGTATTTGACTTCAACAGGTTTGTCAAATTAATCTTCAAACGAGTATCTGCCGTATCTATTTTTTTAACCAATATGCTTTGGGCAGCAGTGCTTAAAAACAAGTACGGAAACAATTTTACCGGAGTAATTTGAATGTTATTTATTTTGGTATTTATCCCATTGTTAGCATCGATAGTTAAATACCCATCAGTAACCTTAACTCTCTTTTTAATGGTCTTAAAGCGGCCCAAGCTCCCCACTTTCCCAAAAGGTTTAAATTTATTAATTGCATTAACGCCTTCAATGTTTATACAATATAATTCTTCGGCTTTTCCAACAGCGCCATCTCCAACCGTTACTACCACATCGTAATAACCGTTTAGCACCTTCATTTCCCAATAAGCTTCGGTTTTAGTACCATTAAATAATCCACGCCACCAACTAATATCGTTGGCTTGCATATGCACCAGCCCTTCTAACAACAAATCATCCGGATTTTCGCGGGTTCTGGAGTTCATGGATATATCAACCGGCAAATGAGTATCATGGCTTTTCCAGCCATAGTCGAGCGCACCTATTTCAAATAATCCTAACTTTTCGCCGAAAGGTGATCCGTAATCCTTTATCCAGCCCACAGGTGTTGCCGACGCCGAATCCTGAAACCGAACTTTGATAGTTTCAAACAGTGGATGTTTTATAATTACAAAGTCATTAGAAGTCGCCTTGGCATCTGGCACAGATTTAGCGTTCGCCTTCCCGAACATTAAAAAATTAAATGCCAGTTGAATATTAAGTAAGATAAACAGCGCTATGGCTGCAATTAAAAAATACCGGATCTTCATGTAAATATAATTAAGTAGGGAAATACGTTGTAAAATATTATTGCATCAATAATTTAGCCTCTTTACTCTCCACCTGCGATACAGCACGCACAATGTAAACGCGCGAATTGTTATTGGCGGGCAGTTGCAGTGTAGTAGCATAGCTACCATTAAAATCTGTTCTGGCTTTAAATGAGCTTAGTTTTTTGCCATTTATATCAAATAAAGAGATCGTCAGATCTTCGTCTTTGGTAAAGTTTTTAAGTTGAACTTTAACCTGCGGAACCGTAGTTGGATTAGGATACAGCACCAGCGAAAGTTGATTTGAATCCGACTGCTTTGCTTTTAGACTATCTGTTGCTGAAGTTAGGGTGATAAAATTATTATCTGCCGCGAGGTGCAGTTCCACCTCTTTCACTGAATCCTCTACACTAGTCACCCGCAACTTCACAACCCGGTTTGTCAAACCAAATGACGGTGCATTAACTTTAAATGCCAGTGAACTATTAGGTTTCATGGTTAGCAAATTATTCTTGTCGGGCATCGGGATGCCATTTATCGAAAACTCATCGGCATTTGGGCCAATAATACTGATGTCTTTAACATTTAAAACACCATCTCCCTTATTCGCCAGGGTAACGTCATAGTTTTTATAAGAAATGAGCCCTTCAATATCAGCAGTTTTCGTCGCAGTAACATTCAACAGAGCAGCTGGAGGTGTAGCTGTGGTTTTAACCTGCAGCAAGGTGATCTGTGAAACCAAATTAGGATTTACGTTCCAGTTGTATTCTATCACATATAAATTGCCTGTTAGCGTATCTTCTTCAAGATTTATCGGATTAGCAAACCCAGACATGCCAATTAGCCCCATATTGCCCGAGCCTGTAGTAACTTTTACAATGTCATAAACTGAATCGTTACTGGTATCAGTCATTCCAGGAATTGCAACTTTAGAGCCTGGCTCCATTACAACGATATCGCCACCGCCGCTAAACCGGCAAACTAACAACTTGTTTTTTAGCGCGCCGTTAAACGTATTGCTTTTGTATTCAATTGCACCATCGGGCGAGTGATTTAATCCAAAATTGTAAGCATATCCTCTATATGCAGCATCGGGTACTGTTCCCGCCGGATATAGTGGATTATCTATAACACCTCTGTTTTCTACATACTCCCCGCGTAGTGGGTTTGGATGTCCGTAATATCCAACCCCTTTAAGTGGGTTTACCCGAAATAGCCAATCTGTTTGCACTTGCACACCGGTAGTGGCAGGTACAACTGGGCCACTATAGAAAGTGCCATCAGGCCTTCTTGTACCGGCAACAGAGGCTGGAGAATTACCTCCACCACCAGAACCGTTCGTAGGCAAATATAGTTGCCCGTTGCTATGCCATACCAGATCGTACGCGTTACGAACGCCGGATGCATAAATTGTTATGGGCGATTCTGTTGAATATGGATTGTAGGTACCATCGCTCATAAGCATGCTATTTGCTGGTGCCGCATTAATAACGCTCAATGATGATGAGGTTTGCACGTTTAACGGCAGTGTACCGGCATTGAGCTTATTCATGTCGATTCTCAAAATGGTACCTGAAAGCAAACTTTCCGAACGTTGCCAGTCATTATCATACGCCCCCGCAGAGCTGTTACTTCCCTGGCACATGTACAGCGCACCATCTGGCCCAAATGCAAGACTATTTGCCATATGATCGCGCGTCGAACGTGGAAGCTTGGTCACTATCTTTTGTTCGGTGCCCAAACTTGGCCCTGAGAGCCGCGAAATATTTCCGTCAAATGATGGAGAGTTAACCAACCCATCTGATGAATGGGTTACATAACAAATTAAATTATCTGCTGTTGACGCTGGATCAAACACCAGGCCTATTGCCGATCTTGTTCCATAGGTATCTATCAACGTGGTGATAATCTCCTGATTAGTTAAACTGCCATCGGTTGTATTTACTGTGTATCTCTCAATACCCCCATCAAGCCTTAGCGCATAAAGTTTATGATCAGGGCCGAATCTCAACGTTGTATAGCCTTTATTCTGTGTTCCGGCCATAGGAATTTTAGTAAACTGGGCATTTAATATGTTTGTTGAGTCAATAGCCCCCGAACCGGTAACAAACGTAGATGTAAATGGAGCAAAGGCGCTACCACTGTAGGACTGTACCCCGCTGCTTATAACAAATTTGTAGGTAGTGTTAGGTTCTAGTGATGCCAGCGGTGAAAAACTGATAGCATCGCCCCCGCCGGTTCCTTGCACCAAACCTGGAACCTCCGTAGATGTGGTATCTATAACTTTAAATAGTTTTACCGTAGTATTTGTAATTGTGCTGTTATCAACCCCTCCTTTGTAACCGGCCACTACCGGCACATGTAAGTTGTTTGCAGCAACGCTTACGGTACTCACGTCAACGTTAACAGCTCCATTTGCAGGTGAAGAGGAGATAACATACGGCCTTAAAGAGTCTACCACCCTTACCGTAACGTCCATAGTTGAACTAGTGTAACCTACTACTGAAGTTTTAACCGATGCTGTATATGTCCCAACAGGTAACGTGGCTGCCTTGCTGTAGTCATAGGTCATCAACGGAGTAACACCAGTCTGAACAGTTTTATAAGTTAGCCAACCAGTGGCGCCAGCGCCGTAAGTAGCAGCAAAATTATATTGAATTGAAGAATTGTTAGAATTGCTAACATTTAATGCAAATGTCTTTGTTGCTGTTGTTCCTTTTTGAATCAGAATATTTTGCGTGTTATTAGCCCAAGCCAAATACACCCCAAAACTTACTGGTACTACCTGAACATAGTTTATCCTGGTGTTAATACCGCCATCGGCATTTACTGTTAAATACTCGTCTTTAACGGGCACCCTTATGGTGGTTTGTTTAAACCTGCCTATGGTGCCGGCTTTACCATTGGGCACAAAGCCAGCAATTGCCTTAACGCCCTCAACATTGATATTATAGCTTTGGGTTACGTTTTCAACCTTTCCGTCGCCAACACTTACGGTAACATCATAAGTACCATTAGGCACGTTCATCTCCCAGTACGATTGCGTTTTTGTCCCGGAAAAGGTTCCGCTTACATTATTGGCCTGCATGTAAATTAGCGTCGCCAGCGTTACGTCCTCGGGGGTTTCACGGTTAAATCCGTTTTTGGTAAGGTCAATCGGAGTAGCATCAGAACGCTTTCGCCACCCATATTTTAATCCCGACGATTGGTATAATCCATTTCTGGATCCAATTGCCTGCCCGTAGTCCCTAACCCATCCTAACGGCGGTATTGTTAAAGTATCCTGGAAATTAACGTTAACCGTATTGGTAGATATACCTTTAACAACAGTAACTTTAACGGTCAGTGTATCTTTCTGATATCCGCTCGCATCGGCTACAATGAGCCCTTTATAAGTCCCAGGCTCTAAGTTTGTTTTAATATTTGTGCTGCCTATACTTATAGCTCCCAACTTTCCGGCGGGCGCGGTTAACCATGGTGCGTTTAACGCGGTAAATGTGATAGCCGGCGTACCCTTATTAGCTGTTAATGTTGCAGACTGTGATGTAACAGGGCCATTTTTATAAACAGTATATGCCAAACTATCGGTAGAAAATTTCAATAAATTCGGAATGTTTTGGACTACGTTTGTAATACTAAAATCATCAAAGGTATAGGTTGTTGAAGTTGTAGCGCTTCTGTGGGTAGCATATATACCTGCGTAAACTGTGGTGCCGGTTAAGCCCATACCGGCAATGCTTATAGAGGTTGTAGGAAAAGATGTACCGATGTTTACATAGGTTGAACCTCCATCCAAGGAGTAAAAGCCATTGGCTGTATTGGCAGCAGAATCAACAACCAGTCTTAAGCGTACAGTGCTTGTATTTAAATTGCTGATAGTTGCAGATATGCGCTGATCAGTGTTACTCGTACCGGCAACGGCGCTCGAAACATCATTTATTTCCCGATGCATTTCAATTTTATTTGCCCTCGCAACAAGTTTAATGGAGTATTTGTCATTTAGGCCATACCATAACCCGGCCTGTTGAGATGATGTACCGTTTAATGGGTTAACAAGCGACACTTCGATTGTTAGCTTACCTGCGTTTACCACCGGTACTCCCAAAATATTGATCTGATTATTATTGGTTAAATAATCAATGCCTTTATTGGTCACTAATTTTAAGCGCCCCCCGGTAACGGTAAGTTTCGAGGGCTCATATCCAGGCACTGTCGGAACTGAAGGAGTACCATCGTTAGACAAGCGTGTACCCGAATACGGCATCGCCACCGTGAATCCGGTTCCTATGCCAGCCTTATCTGGCAGGGTATTAGGTACAGTTGCTGTAAATGATAAAGAAAATGGAAGAGTTACTGGTAGTTGCGAACATGTTAGAGTACTGTAAGGCGTGCATGGACCAGCAACGGAAGAATCGTGACTCGCTAGTACAGGACTGAACAAATTAAAAACCAAAAGTAACCGGGGAAGTAAACTTGTAAACATTCTGGTGCGATTTAGAAAAAGATAGTAGTTATAATCGTTAAGATGCCCAAAAGACAATTCCTAAAAATGAAGGGCAACTATTTTATTAATGATATAGGCAGGTATAATTGTTATATCCGATGAAAAACTCCATAATAATCTCTAAATAACATTTAAGACTATTGTAATAGCTTCGCCTTCCCACTTACACATTCATGTAATTGTAAGCAGGTTGAATTACTAACAATAATAAATTAAATATTATTAAGATATTTTACTGCGAATTTTATGTATAGCTATTTGAGTAATTGTGTTATCTGCACACAATAATCGCTTACATTACACCGAGAGGTGTTTAAAATGATCGGCCACCCAGTTAAGTTCGCGAATTATAGATTGTTTAAGCGGCACTTTTAAATTGGTTGGCAATACGTCCCATGTATAGGTCTCTACTTCCAGATGATTAGTAAACGAATTACTTTTAAATAAGTTTAAAACGTCGGTGACATCAGATTGCGTTGAGCCAAGTTTGCCTAAACTGTCTGTAAAAAGTGGGATATGAAAATGTATCCGCCATTCTAATACATCGGTATTAAAAATATCGGCTAGCGCCTGCGGTAAATCGCGGTAGCGTATTAGCTCATTTTCTTTTGTTAATGCTACAACCTGGTGAAGATAGGTTGGCTCGTTATACTTGTTTATCAATACGGCAATCTCTTTTCTGGCAGATAGGTCTTCGGGTAAAATAACCTTTAAAGCAGCACTGATCTGTACCTTCCCCACCTTAATACCAATTTGATTGAACTGCAAAAGCATGGCTGAATGATCCTCATATCCAATAGCGAAATGACAAATATCGTAACACAAGCGAATGTGTTCTTTTATTAAAGACTCACCATCAAAATGTTGTGTATCAGATAATTCAGACAAAAACTTCACCCCTTTTACAAGCAACACATTCTTAAACCAATCGATAAACTCAGGCCCATTTTCAATAAGACCATCAGGTTCCGGTTCTATATCCAAATGTATAAGTTTACCCTGCGTTTGATGCGTTTCTATGAGCACTTTGGCAACCTTTAAAATATTTTGTGTTGCGACACTGGTCACTTCATCCAATTGCTTCTCATTGTGATGCCAGTATTTATAGCTTAATGGAGAGGTTGAAATGCCACCATCCATGCCTTCTGGAAGCAGTTCCGCCAGAATTTTTATCAGTCTAATGGTATAATCAACTCTTTCGGTGGTTGTCCAGTCGGGCGAATGAACATCTGATTTTACCACAGTGGAGTGAAATTGTCCGTAAGGAAAACCATTCATTGTAAAAACACAGGCGTTGTTTAGTAATAACCAATCTTTAAACTCCTGTAAATTATTACCCTCTAATAATTCAATTGATGCTGTATTAGATAATCTGAGGCCAATACCCATCACCTCATCGGGATTGAGAGCCAATTTAATGTCGGGGAAATTCTCTTTTATCTGTTCGAAATGCTCTGCCCAGCTTTCGCCGCCATGAATATTGGTACAATAAGTTAAATGAGTAACTGATGGCAAAATATCCTGAACTGCTTTTGACATGAGGCTGGGATTAAAACTTCGACATTAAAGTACCGGTCTACAGAACCAGATACTGGTTTAAATATGGCAGTAACTAACCACCCGTTATAAAGGTAAAAGAAAAACACATAACACTACCAGCAAAAAAATCCAATATTTGATAGCTAAAATCATATCAAATATTAGCAGATAAAAAAGTGTGTAATTTTGTTCCGTTGCGAACAACTTTGTCCCTTCACTCCCTCTTTTCGTTTTTTTCGATTAGTTTCATTTACCTGTAGGCGACTTTCAACACCTTAGTAACAATTTATCTTATGATACCCCGTTATCGCGACTTCAAAAGGGCATATCCCATATTAGCCCTTGCCTTTAGAATAACTGTCATCCTGCTCATAGTTTCAGCAAGTGTTGCGCGCGCGCAATGGACCAGAAAAGCCGATGAAATAAGGAAACGGGCGGAATGTAACAACGTGTTATATAATAACAAACTGTATGTATTTAGTGGTTTTGGTGACAATCCGATTATCGAAAAAACCAACGAGGTTTATGATATCGCCGCCAATAAATGGAGCCAGATAGCCACTTTTCCCGCAGGACGCGAGGTTACCCACCAGGGAATAATTCTTGTTGACGACAACGTTTGGATAATAGGCGGCCGTGCCGTTGATGCGCATGGACCTGCAAGCAGTAAGGTAAGCATCTATAATATTACTACCAACAAATGGTCCATTGGCCCCGAACTAACCGATCCGTCTACAGGGCAACCATTTCCGTTAGGTGCAGGGGGATATGCTTTACTGGGGCGAACCATTCACGTTTTTGGGGGCTTTGGACCAACCATGTGTGAAGACCAGGCCAAGCTACATTTAACCATCAATGTGGACGATTATATGGCTAACCCGAGTAGTACCAAGTGGGAGAATAAACTGGCGCCGATGCCCATCCCAAGAAACCATATTAGTTATGTGGTACTGGGCGGAAAAATCTATGCGTTTGGAGGACAATTTCAGCACGATTGCGGAGCTGTTGATCAAATGTATTGCCACGTATACGACCCGCAAACCGATAAATGGACCCGATTAACCGACCTTCCAAAACCACGCTCACATGCAGAAGCAGCTACATTTGCTGTGGACGGTAAAATATTTTTGGTTGGTGGACAAGGATATAACAATCTTACCCAAAACACGACGTACCAATTCACCCCACAATCAAATAACGGGTTAGGTGCCTGGACAAACTTAACATCATACACATTGCCAGGCAGTTTTTTAGGCCTCTCATCCAAAATATCAGGCTCTTCGTTCATCATCACAAATGGCGCTTTAAACAGTTACAGCAATGAGCGTAAAGAAACATATGTAGCTAATGTAACACGTAGTACCGCCCGAACACTTGGATTCTCTGCAGCGTGCATTTCCCCGGCTTTGGATAGTAACAAACGCGCAACCGTCCATAATTTACTTTACGTAATTGAAAATACTACAACCTATAGCCTAAAGTCCGACGCATCCTGGCTTACTATTAAAAAAAATGGTATTGGTACTGTTAACCTCAATGGTACCGATATAGATGTGGCGATTGATGCCAACGGATTAGCAAACGGAAATTATACTGGCAATATTACGGCAACAGGTGCTACGGCAGCATCTAAAGCAACATTTTGCATCAACATAACTGTCACCTCATCAAAATATACTTTAAATGTTAGCACAAATGGATCAGGAACCGTAAGTAAAACACCCGACCAATTAGACTACACTCCCAATAGCATTGTATCGTTACTGGCGACACCGGCAACGGGTTGGCATTTTACCGGTTGGAGCGGTGATAAGGTATCTGGAAGTAATCCCCTTGTTGTAACATTAAATAATAACACAGCGATAACTGCAAATTTTAAAAATGACAGCACAACAGAATTGATCTCGAACATAAAAGCAAGTACACAACACAGCTATCAACTTGCGGAACTAAACCCAGGGGCAAAGTATTACACCGATAGGGACTACATCATTAAGACAGTGCCTTCAGCATTATCCGGAGCTGATTTTATAGAAACTGCCTGCGATGATAAAGCCATCTCAACATCTAATTTACTCACATTTAATATATCGGCTGCCGCAACTATTTACGTTGCTTATGATCCTCGGGCCACTAAATTACCGGCCTGGTTGTCCAGCTGGAAGAAGCTAACAGATCAAATTGTAACCGATGACCCTAAACAACCAACATTAACACTTTTCAGTAAAAATTTTGCAGCTGGAACGATCACGCTCGGAGGCAATATGCAGAGCCCCGAAACAGGAGCTTTAACGCAGTATTTTGTAATGGGGATAAGCGCTAACACTGCGTCAACTACAACTACTGTTACAGACAGCACTACGCAATTAATTTCAAACATAAAACAAACTACTGCAAGCAGTTATCAGCTTGCAAAGCTAAGCCCTGGTATAAATTATTATACAGATAGAGATTACACTATTAAAACTGCACCTGCTACATTAACTGGGGCTGCCTTTATTCAAACAGCGGCAGACGATAAGTCGGCCACAACATCCACCCTGCTTACGTTTAATATATCGGAGGATGCAACCATTTATGTTGCCTATGATCCCCGTGCTACCACCTTACCGGGATGGCTTTCGGGTTGGAAAAAACTGACCGATAAAATTGGGACGGATGACCCTAAACAATCCAGTTTAACGCTTTTCAGCAAAGATTTTCCAGCCGGAACGGTTAGCCTAGGAGGGAATATGCAAAGCCCGGCGGTTGGAGCCTTAGCAGAGTATTTTATAATTGGACTAGCCAAAATAACAACAGATGCTACTGTTGAAACCTTGGCGGCTACAGATAATAGAGTTGCTGTTGATGGCGATATAGGAGGCTCTTTATCCTTAAATCAAAATAGCGATAATAACAATGAGATAAGCAAACCCGTTCTATATCCTAACCCGGTACACAACACCTTACAGGTGGCTTTCCCCGATAGTTATAAATATAAAGGAGCTTCGGCTTTGCAGATCATTAACTTTAACGGAGGTACTTATAACGTATCTAATAAATTCTTTACATCGTCGGGCAACACGGTTGACGCAAATATCTCGTCTCTTTCATTAAAACGTGGTTTTTACATGCTACGGATCACCTCGGTAGAGGGAAAAGTAGATGTCATAAAGTTTATAGTGCAATAAATGATTCGCCCCAATTAGTTCCATTATAGGTAATTACTTACCTTGATTATCAAACAAAGCATCATGGGATCGCAGGCAATACAAGGCAAACTTTGGGGACAACGCGTTAAACATTGGGCCGATATACAGGAACCCACGGGTAAAACCGGGTACAATTTTGTTTTAGAGGATATATCCATAAATGCTTCAACTGCTTTGTTGGATATAGGCTGTGGATCAGGCTACTTTTGTAAAATGGCCAGCAAACTCACCCAGCAAATTACAGGACTCGATGCCACTCCAGAATTAATAGCCGAGGCCCAAAATCGTGTGCCACAGGCTAACTTTTTAGTAGGCGAAATGGAAGAACTCCCGTTCAACGATAACAGTTTCGACCTTGTTTGCGGATTCAATTCTTTTCAATACGCTGCTCACGCCAAAAATGCCCTTACGGAAGCACTGCGTGTATTAAATCCAGGTGGCAAACTTGTGGCAATGATTTGGGGCAATAAAGAAGATTGCGAGGCCGCCTCCTACTTAAAAGCCGTCGGCGGTTTACTGCCGGCTCCCCCACCTGGAGCAGCCGGGCCATTTGCGCTATCAGAAAATCAATTGTTAGAAAATTTATTAGAAGAAACGGGATTTAAAATCATCAACAACCAAGATATACCTGCTATTTGGGATTATCCAGATACCCCTACTGCGCTTAATGGATTGATGTCTGCCGGTCCCGTTGCCCGTGCCATTGAAAATGTTGGCTTTGAAAAAGTTTACAGCACACTAACCGAAGCCATCAAGCCATATGAACAAGCCAATGGACGTGTAGTTTATCACAACAAATTCAGGATAATAATTGCCAGTAAATCGACGGAGACAAAATAATCTGGTAAACTTTAAAGGCGCGACTATGGCTTCATCAGGCACACAATAATTTTATTTTATAATTGTAAATAAAACACTTATAATTATAAAATTAATTCCCCAGGGAGCAAACCGCGGGAATGGCCTGCTTTTTTACTGAATTACCATATCGTAAACCAACATGTCGTCAATCGCCCAGTTAGCGAATAAATATATCCTGTTTATTGATACAGAGGCCACTGGCCTACCTGCTAATTGGTCTGCACCCGTTTCAAATGGAACTAACTGGCCGTCGCCTGTACAGGTATCCTGGGTTGTTTACGACCGATATGGAAACGAAATAAAAAAACGTAATTATTACCTCAACTTACAGCAGGTTAAAATCGAGGAATCTGCCAGAGCCATACACGGAATCACCGATGATTTTCTGAGTAACCATGGCGTCCCTCCTGCCGGCGTTTTACATGAACTTTCTAACGACCTGAAAGAATTCGAGCCATTGATGGTGGGGCACTTTATTAGGTTTGATTATTATGTATTAGGCGCGGCTTTTCATCGCGCCGGCTTACCCGATCCCTTAGGCCAAATTCCTGTATTTTGTACTATGCAGGCGACCGGCCAAGCTTCTATGAACCGGATTGGCAGGCAATTACATCTGAGCGAATTGTATACTTTCCTTTTTCAAAACGATCTGAAAGACCAACACAATGCACTTACCGATGCAGAAGCTACTGCCGCGTGCTTTTTTGAGCTTGTTAACCGTGGGGAAATCGGATCCATCGAGATTGAGCGGCAGAATGAAGAAGCTGCTAATTGGCGCGATCCTACAAGTACCCGAAAAGGATGTTTACTTCCAGTAGTTCTATTTATGCTATTATTTATTTTAGTTGCTTACATCGCTTACCTATGAACGAGCATTCTCAATATTTAAAAAGCATTTCTCCGTTTAATCTCCTCTCGGACGAATTATTAATGGAAGTATCTACACATTTACAGGAGCTCAACTACCCAAAAGACAAGGTTATTTATCACCAGGAAATATCAAAGTTGAAAGGTGTGGACATTATTGTTAAAGGTAATTACGAATCTTTCTTTTACGATAGCGGAAAAAACAAGCGGCTTCCGGAAATTCATCAACCTGGGTTTTGCTATGGCGGAGTATCGTTACTTTTAAACCAGCGCCAATCTTTAAGAACTGTTATTGCTAAAAAAGGAACTTTAGTCTATTTCCTTCACCGCAAATATTTCAGGGAGCTTTGTAAAACGTCCGAACCATTCTTCCAATATTTTGCATCTGAATTTGGCAAGCGGATGCAGAACGAAGAATTTGTACATTTCTTTAAACGCCCGGTATCTGCCGAGGAGAACTTCGTAGCTGCAGAAGATCTTTTTACACGTCGCCTGGAAACGATGGAATTAAGAGCTATAGTACAGTGCAACAAAAACACACCCATTTTTGAGGCGGCACGTTTGATGGCCGCAAATAAAGTAAGTTGTCTTTTTATTACAAACCATACAGGTGAGATCTTTGGCTACGTCACAGACATTACATTACGCGACCGTGTGATAGCCTTGCAAAAGGCTGCAAGTTCGCCTGTGGGTGATGTAACAGAATCACCGGTTATTAGCCTAAATGCTGATGCCTTTGCTTACGAAGCTGCCTTAATGATGTTTCGCACAAAAACGCGGTATCTGCTCGTTAATAAATCAGGGCAGCATGCCGGGTTCATAAGCCGTAACAAACTATTAAGCGACCAGGCTCAATCTCCGCTGGCTTTTATTCAATCGGTAAAGTCGGCCATATCCGACGATGAATTAAAACGCAAATGGCATTCGGTACCACAATTTGTTAGTCAGTTGCTCAATCGCGGTGTAAACGCCCAGATCGCTAACCAGGTTATCACCACCATTGCCGATACAATTGCACAGAAAGTTATCGAAAATGTAATTGAAGAATTGGGCGCGCCGCCGGCTAAATTTGTTTTTATGGTGCTTGGCAGTGAAGGGCGTAAAGAGCAGACCTTTAAAACAGACCAGGACAATGCTATCATTTATGAAGACAAAGCAAATGAACATAGGGAGATGGTTCGCGATTATTTCCTCGATTTTGCCGACCGCGTGTCGGGTAAATTAGATCATATCGGGTTCAGTTTCTGCACCGGTGGCTTTATGGCAAAAAACCCAAAATGGACGCATTCTTTATCTCACTGGAAAAAAAATTACCAACATTGGATGGATGAATCTATCCCGGAAACTGTTATAAATTTTTCAACCTTTTTCGATTGTAGAACCATTTATGGGGAGACTGCGATAATGGATGAACTTCATGAATTTTTGGACAATGAGTTGAAGGAGCATCCTTCGGAGAAATTGTTTTTCAACATGGCGAAGAACGCGTTGCAATATGAGCCTCCATTAACTTTCTTTAAGAGTATACGCACGTTTACCAAAGGATCACGAGAAGTTTTTGATATTAAAAAAGTGATGTCGCCTATTGTAGACCTGGTTAGGGTTTATGCGTTAAAGCACAGAATATTCGCAGTGAATACAGGAGAAAGGCTTTGGGCCTTAAAACAGCAAAATATTTTTACCGATGCTGAATACAATGAATTAAGCCAGTCTTATTATTTGTTAATGAATATGCGCTTAAAAAACCAATCAAGCCAAATTATTGCAGATCATGTTGAAGCCGATAATTATATAGAGATTTCGAGGCTGACAACCATTGAAAGAGTAACCTTAAAAGAAATTTTCAACGTGATTAAAAACTTCCAGGTGAAGATAAAATTGCAATTTACCGGTGGTTTGCTCAACTAGTTTATCGCAAACTTCTTAGTTTTCGAATAGGCTAATTTTTTTTCAACAATTTGACAAATGCGGGCCATTTAGAAAAAATGCCATGTATTTTTACGGCAAGGTTTACATCAGCCGATTATTTATACAATGGCATCCGAAAATATTATCGCGCATATTCAGGCGCACGCCGACCTTGTTGGCATTTCTTCAAAAGTTATCAATTTAACAGCTGGCAGACGAACACTAAGAGGTGACTGTCCTTTCCACAAAGACCAGGCTAATTCCTTTATGGTTTCACCCGAAAAAAACATTTTCAAATGTTTTGGTTGTGGTAAAGAAGGTGGCCCGATAGAATTTGTAATGGATATCGAACAAATAACGCATGCGCAAGCGGTAGAGAAGCTGGCTTCGGTAGTATTTAAATAGAAAGTAGCTTAGCGTGGTTATCCAGATGTATTAAGTTCGTTCAGCGCTTCGGAATTATAGCTAAACCGTATCACTGCCGAATCGCCCAAAATAATTTGATCGCCCTCTTGCAGCTTGTGCCCAATTTGTATAGCATTAAGTTTGATAAGGCTATCATTGTCCGATTGTTTAATTTTTATTTTGTTTTGTGGTGGCACTCCACCTTCGTCGCCAAACAAAATAAAACAACCGTGCTCTGGGCTCCATTCAATGTGCGCATGCTGCCGGCTGATGTATTTATTACTTTCATTGGCGCTGTTGCCTGGAAAAGCGATATGATTGTGTCTAAAAAAACCGTCTTTAACCTGCACTTCTTTCTCCCGGCCTATATTGTATTTAGTTACTTCAGAGGTAATATGATATTCTTCTTGCTCTGCTTCCCCGCTTAATACCCGAATATAAGCCGAACCAGTTTTCTGAACAGTATTTTCTTTTGTGCGAATAAAGATCGACGCATCTATATCGGGAACTTTAATGGCATCCATTGGCAAAGCATCCTCATAGCTGACTGCCATTTCCCAATCTTCGGGTAGTCCCAGCGCGAAATCATCGGCTATTCTTTGTACTTCATCTTTAAAACGCATTGGCTCAGTGGCATAAACTACAGATTCAAATATGTGTTTCTCCGCCGGATTGGTTAAAAAAAACAGATGAATACCCTTGATATTACGCCCTTCGCCGCCTTCAGATTTTTGCAATTCAACTTTAATAAAGCGTAGCAACGCATCTCTAAGAGCTTTTACGTCTTTAGGGGTATTATCTTCTTTTCGTTTAAACAGATTGAACATTGGTTAATGTTTTGAAAAACTACTCGTTGTTTACTTCACTCACCTCGCTTTGGTCGATACTCTTTATATAACCTTTCTTCAACAAGAAGGGGATCACATGTGCACCTGCCAATTTAACTGCATCAGACGAACCTTTGGTCGCTTCTATACGAATACAAACTACCATATTGCCTTTTCCGTTTGCCATAGGCGCAAAAAAAGCATACCAGCCATCGTTTATACTTTCTCCTTTCCAAATTCGTTCGGGCGTGCCGGTTTTGCCTGCTACACTTATCCCCAGAGTTGCGGCTTTGGGGGCGCTTTGCTCTATCATATATTTGGTCATTAATGCCGCGTATGCCGGGTCATTAGTTAGCTTTACGCCTTCTTTAATCACTTGTGGCTGATTACTTACCTTAAGCACAAACCTGTTGGCAATTAAGGTTCCATTATTAGCCACGCCAGACACTAACCGCGCCACAGCTGCCGGAGTAGCTATAAGCGCCCCCTGCCCCCAAGCCATGCCAGAAATACCCTTAGCACGTGTCTTGCGGATATTATTCGGATCATATTTAGGTTTAGTATTAAACTCGGTTGAGCGCCATAGATCGCGCCACTTTTCTTCCTGTGCAGTATTGTCTGGTTGTTTGTTGTAAAAATAACCACCTACCCCATGTAAAAACATTCCGGTTTTTAAATAAAGAGTAGCCATATCTTCCTGCAAATGCTCTTCGTTCGCCAGCTTAATAAAGTATACATTGTTTGATTTGGCTACCGCGCGCTCCAACGTAATTTCACCAGTTTCATCAGGTTCCAAACCTTTAGTCCGGATACGCTCGGCTTCAGTTACTGTAAATGTTTTATCGGCAGCCGCCAATCCCAATTTATTAAATGATGCCAGCGATGTTAACACCTTGGCCGTTGAGCCCGGCTGCGTTGCATAGGTAAACCCTAAATCACTTGTGGTCATCCACTGTGTTAATTTATTCTGATCACTAACCGGCATGGTAAGCTGCTCCCAGTTATGTATTGGAGGCAAAGGATATAAGGCCGAAGCCAACACGTCACCTGTAGCTGCTTCCATCACAACTACAGAAACCCGGTTATCGTTAAGCGCCGTATCAGCCGCTATCGAGTTTTGGATACTGGTTTGTAAATCGGCATCTACTGTAAGCTGCACATCGCGGTTACGCAGTTTGAAAGCTTTCACCTCGTCGCTGTTAATACCAGCAATTAGCAATGGCGCTAAAGCGCTGTAATCGCGCTTACTTACAGTCATTTCTTTTACACCGTGCGGCAAAAACCTATCTTCCTGAAAACGACTTGCACGCACGTTATAGTTGCTTACCGGCATATTGAAGCCTCGTAGTTCGGCAGCATGTTCGTATTCGGCAAAGTAACCGTTGGTGCTTCCGTTAAAAATTCCTGTATTGGCATCGCCAGTCCAAAAAAACATTTGCGCTTCAAACGGATAATATCTGCTTAAGCGCTTATGCAAAGCAGCCTCGATATCAAAACTACCGGCGCCAGCAGCGTCCAATAAACTTCGTTGCTTTCTAATTAAATCTGAGGAACTGGTGGCTAATATGCGCCCCTCCCGATCATACAAAGTACCAGCCTGCAACTTGTTCATCAATATGGCAATCCGCGGATTATAACTAAACATCCTGGTACCACTTTTGTCGGCTACCAGTGCGGGCTTCACCACCCAATTGGTATTATTGAAAGCATACCTCGAAACATTAACTATCAGCAATAGAACACCAATAACGGCAGCAAATAATGCTGGCATCAAATTATGATCTTGCTGTTTGGTTATATAATCCATTTGCACCTGTGAACCTTTAACGGATGACGCTGACAATAAAAAGCCCGCGGCCAAAAAATTAACAACAAGCGACGAGCCACCATAGCTTTCAAAAGGCAATGAGACCCCAGACAACGGCAGCGCGCCCGTTGAACCACCGGCAATTAGCAGAAATTGTACAAAGGTGCAAACACCTATACCAGCGCATAAATAAAACAGAAACGGGGTACCCGTTTGCCGCCCTATAATTACCGATCGGTGTAAATACAGTAAAAACAGCAAAAAAATACAGACTATACCCACCCATCCGAACTCTTCGCCTATGGACGGTAAAATCATGTCGGTATGTGCTTCGGGTATTGTTTTGGCAAAGCCCTCTCCTATACCCTGCCCGGCAACTCCACCACCAGAGATTCCCCAAAGCCCATTGGCAACCTGGTCGCCGCCGTATACTTCGTTATTCAAGGCATCTTCCCAAATAGCTTTACGATCAACCAAACGTTGCACCGGGCCGGGTATGAGTTTGTCGAGGTGCGGAATTTTGTCGATAGTTAAAAATCCTGCAATAATGATCAGCGCCATAATTGCCGATTCGCTTAATTGCTTACGTTTAAACAAGTAAACCAGTAAAAGCATGGTTGCCGTTAGCAATGCTGATAACCAAACATTTTTAAATACCCAGGTAACCAACACGTAAAACACTACGGAAGCAGCCATAAAGCCAAAATCTCCACGAGCGAAAGAGAATAGGATAATAAACGAAAAACAGATTACCATAGCTGGCCCCAGGTCGCCCAGTATCAAAAACAAAAACAGCGTAACCACCGTGGCTACAAGCGCAAAGGAAAAAAACGACCATCGTTTTTGCCAACTTGGGTATTCGCTAATAAAACGCTCATTGCTGGCGAAGAAACCTGCCAGAAACAAAATCACCAGGTATTTAACAATTTCGCTAGGTTGAACGCCAAACAAATTAACCTTAACGCCGCTACCCTCTGGCCCGCTGCCCAAACTAATGGTAAGCATTAACAATACTATAGCAACGGATATCCAGGGCCAACCGTTGGCTGCTTTAGCATCTCGTTTAAAAACAAATAGCCGGTAAAAGTTAGAATCTGTAGTAAAGCGCCGCAAATTAAATGATAAGATAACCAGCATACCCACAAAGCCAATAAACAAATAAAAAAGTGAGTCTTTAGCAAGGAACCTATCACTCAAGGGATCTTGCAAACTCAAGAGTGTTAAGAATGAGATACCTGTTAAAATCATAACAATTGGCAGCAGTAATTGATCTGTTGCCGCAAATTTCCAGGTTAATACCAGGTGCATAATTAAGAAACAGGCAAAAAAACAAGCTACAATAAGCCAGAATGATGAATTAAATTCAGCGGGCGTACGAATGATCAGAGACTTCTCTTTTCTAAGTATATTAAAATCGCGGGTAGACAATAGTCTAATGGTATGTGGCGATTGGTTAAAATTGAACGTTATATCCCCATCGAGATTTTCAGTTCCAGCTGTGTTACCAAATTGATAACCCGGCTGTAGTGGTAATACCTCAAATGCTTTATTTGCAGGCAGATTTTTAAATGAATAATACCCCTCGTTATTAGTGCGAGCAAAAGCGGTTAAGGCTTGCAGGTGTTTACTACCGTTAGTGTCGTTGGTGTAAATCTTTTTAAACCCCTGCCCTGTTTCTGCCAGACGCTTAATCTCATCTATCTGTTCGTCGCTATAAGTACTGTCTTGGGGTAAGATCATTTTAAGCCTAACCAATACCCCCGCAACATTACCAGCTTTGTTGGTTATTTTACCGCTAATACTGCCGCCATTTAAACCAATATCCGTAACATTTAATAAGGCTGGTGGGTTACTTTGCTCCTGTTGAAAACGCAGTGAATCGTCGCCCGTAAAACCCAATAACGAACGCGACACCATTACCCGTTGTTTAAATGACTCTCCTCCTTGTTTAAAGGCATCATCGGCATTTACATAATAAAGCCGTTTGTTAAGCTCGCCGATATTGTCGAATTTTCTTCCTTGAGCTGTACGTTCGGCCACTACACTTTCGATAAGTTTAATATCGTTTTCATCTTCAAAATAATGGCCTTTTGCGAGTAACTTACTGAAGTTTTGTGCCGGATTTTTTGCGTTAAGATTTACCATGGTGCCATCCTTCAGGCGGCTGTCAACATCAACAAAATTATTTTGCTCCACCATATATAAGCGACAAAACAGAGCCCCTAGCATCAACGCGATCAGTAATAAGAAAATGCGCTCCTTAGACCGCGAAAACGGATTAGCTTTTCCTTGATCCATGTTAGTTGATCTTTACAGGTAAAGAATCTGCTTTAAGCGTTAAAGGCATTATTTTACCATTGATATATTTTTTTTCAGGGACTTCGATATAGTTCTGCACAGCGGTTTTGCAGTTGTAAAACCTCACATTTTTTAATCCCACCGTTTGGTTTCGCGAAGCGACTGCAGTTTGGCAATCGCGAAAGGCAACACTGTCCAATTGCAAGCTTTTAGCTTTGGCAGATAATATAAATATAGGCCCAGTATAGGCTGAGTCGCTTTGCAACACCATCTCTCTTTTCGCTTTAATCAGCAAACTGTCTTTAGATATGTTTATGGCCTCACTTATTACGATAGGTGATTTGTATGAAGTATCTAATAACAGGATGTGTCCTTTGAGTTGGTCTATCGCTTGTTGCAATTTGACCTCCTGTGCATTTCGTTGCTTTTTGATAAGAGAATCTACTTTAGTTTGTTCAACAATTACCCGCGGCTTCTGCCCTTGCAGGTAAAACCATACCGTACTACCTAAAAATACGATCATTAAAATGGTTAAAACCGGAATAGCTACGCTTGTTTTTCTTTTGAAATTCATCGGCACTTCATCCGGTTCCTTTGAACTTATAGCTTCTTCTCCCTTGGATTTCGATGATGAAGATGGCATGGTAGCTTCGTGTTGGGAACTTGCCTTGTCATTTTGTACCAATACTGCCGTAATATTATCGCGGCCACCGTTTTGATTGGCAGCATTAACGAGCAGCTTGCATTTCTCTTTAAGGGGCATGCTTGCCGTCAGGATATCGGTAATATCCTGTTTATTAACCATGTCTGTAAGGCCGTCACTGCATAGTAACAACATATCGCCCGGCAAAAATGGTGACTGCCCTGTTTCTATGTAATCTGTTTTGCTGGCTAAGTCGCTTTCGAAACCGAGTGCTTTGTTAATCTCATTACGTTTTGGATGTGCCATTGCGGCTTCTTCAGTTAACCGCTGAGAATCTTCCAGATAACCCACGAAAGAATGATCTTGCGTTATTTTTACTAAAGATTGATCGCGCAGGAGGTACAAGCGGGTATCGCCAACATGGGCATAATAGAATTGATTCTTCTCGATATCGACCATAGCGAGCGTAGCTACGCAGGCCATATTTCGGCGCTCGTCAGCTTGCTGCTTATCTTTCAAAATTCGTTCATTGGCCAGATTAAAGCTTTCTATAAGCATCGGAATCACATCGCCCGATGCTGCCTTATTGATTCGATTTAAAAAAGATTCGCGGGCCAATGCGGCTGCCACTTCACCTCCTGAATATCCTCCAACTCCGTCTATTACGCAGGCTATAATCATATCGTTTTTTGCAGCCCATTGTGCAATAAACGTATCTTCGTTGTTACTACGTTGTTTACCGGTATCGGTTATGCCAAAAAACTGATCAGCCATTAGGTTTACGGGAGTTTTTAATATCCGAAAAATGTGTAACTAGTAACAAAATGCAGATCACCAATAAGCCGATAGAAAGTAGTTGCGACATTGATTATGGTTTAAAAATGTTAACACCTACAATTCCGTTCAAAAGCATTTTTGAGTTTAAGGGCAACTCGGTCCAAGCCGGTGAATTAATATCACTTGCAACTACCTCATTCTCATTCAAAATGGTACGCTCGCCAAAAGAAGCGAGATAGAATTTACCATCTGATCTGTTGTACCTGATTTTCAAATGCGGCGTATTTACCCAATCAGAAGGTATTTTAAATATATTAATATCATCTCGCTCGTCTTCACTACCGGTGACGATAATCTCGTCTTCAGTCATAAAGTATTCTACTTTTTTGCCTGCAAACTGCTTTTCGGGCAAAATGGTTTCAAAGCGAGCCACGCTCTTTTGCGACTTGTTAGGGGCACTAACTTCAGGATTACTCTCCCGATATTCAAAATTATTAACGTAAGGCAACTCGTAATAACCTTCGCTGTAATAATTAAAATCTTTCATTACATCCTGGCTAATATCAAAAGTTTGCGCAATACCAGTATGACGCGGGATAAACGTTACCCGGAGATTTTCTTCCTTTTGGGTGTTACCGGGCATCAGTTTGCCTATGAAGCCAATATCTCCACGGGCATAATCGGGGTGTGAAACCAATCTAAATACCCATTTAGAACTCGACGGTACTACTGTACTGCCAGATTCATGGCTTTGCTTTAGTATTTCATAGAACTTTTTAACGCTCTCATTAACTATTAGCCCGAATAAGCCCTGTTTATTATGCATAAATTCTGTATAGTCTTCGGAATTAAAGCTGATAATAAACTCGTGATAGAACACCACGCGGCCTGCGAATGAAAGCTCTCTTATAGAATCATTGAACTTCCCGAGTATGTAGTTATATACATCGTCGGGTGTAAGTGCATTTACTTTGGCTTTTTTATCTGCACTGCCAGATGTTAAAAACCAATCCTGTAAACCAATACGCTGCCAGATAGATGCTTTTGACTCCATATATTATTTTAAAGCTTTTAAATATAACTACCTTCTTATGGATTATTTTTAACTGTGTCTGCTGTCGTAGAATCTTGCTGTGGCAATACGCTCTGCCTCGCTTTCTCAATTTGTTCCTGAATGCTCCGCTTGGTAGAATCTGCTACCTGTTGTTTATCTAAGTAATCTGTATTGGTTTTCTGCTCGGGTTCAGTATAATTGTTGTCGGTGGTATCTCGCGCTGGCACTGAGTCTCTGGGCTGGGCAGTAGCGAGCGGCATAACTTTAGGTTTACTTTGATGAAGAAAAGAGTATCCTATGTAACCGAACGAACACACCAATAAAATTATTAACCCTGTAAAAAGAGATTTGGAGAGATGCATCATCCCACTATAATTCAAGGAGTCTTGGTTCGATGGATTTGACAGCGGTGCTATATGTTCAAGTTCCTGTTTTACTGGGGCTTTAGTTACCGGAGTAATTTCATTTCGAATTTCGACGATACTGTTATAAACAATTGCCGCTTGAAGCTCCATGCCATTTTTGTAGCGACCTTGCGGCGATTTTTCGAGGCATTTGGCAACCAACTTCAACAGCCAAAGTGGTACTTGCAACTCGTAATCCTGCTTTTCTTTAGGCCAACTTTCGGGCATATTCTTTTTCCGCAGACCAATAATATCGGGTACTGGAGTCTCCATATGCGACATCATCACGGTATTACGTGAAGTTTCACCATTGTCGTGCAACGGAAAAGGCACCTGCCCCGCTAACAGCTCATAGATAATTACGCCGTAGCTATAAATATCTGTTTGCATCAGCATTTGCCCGTCGTTTTGCTCTGGTGCCATAAACTCAATTGCCCCCGCATGGCGTATACTGCTTCGCCGTTGCTCATCGGACATTACAGAAAGGCCAAAATCCAACAGCACATAATTGCCTGAATGTATATTGAATTTAACGTTGTTACTTTTAATATCGCCATGCCTCACACCTACCTTGTGGCAATGTGCCAGGGCACTGGCTAATTGATCGGCAAGTTTTATAACCTCTTTTATAGTGAAGATTTTTTCGTGAGGGGGTTTCAGTAATTCCTCCAAATCGGGTCCATCTATAAACTCCATTTCTATGAATGGGAATGAGCCGCTTTCCGTAATGCCCGAGTTTAAAATCTTAACTACATTAGGGTTGGGGATCTCGTTAACCTTTTTTAGCTTTTCTACCTCGTTTAAAAAATTACGATAGTTTTTATCGTCCGTGCTCTCGGTGTGGATTGGTGTAGGCAATAACTTTACGGCACTAATTATTGGTCCCATCCGTCGGCCTTTATAAACAGAACCTTGTCCGCCGGTACGTAGTGCGCCCAGATTTTCTAAACCCTCAGCTATTGTAAATACTTTACTCATGCCTTAATCAATGCTCAAATTGTAATTGCATATTAACGTTAACAACCGTGTTATGTTTAGAAACGAATAGTTTAATACTTAAGTGTAAATGTATAACTCGAATAGATTTTCACTATAAACCAAGCTAAAAACTTAAACATAAATATAAAATAAAACTAATGATTACGGCGCGAAGGGCAATAAGGTGGGTTATTTCACTGCTCTTTACTATTATATCTGCATTCTCGCTTATAAAAGGTATCTTTGACACCAAAATATATTCTAATGCAAACAGGAACAGTAAAATTTTTCAATACAGAAAAAGGATTTGGATTTATCACACTTAGCAATGGTAGCGAAGTATTTGTTCACTCAAGTGGTCTTATCGACACTATCCGTGAAAACGATAGCGTTGAATTCGAAATAGAGCAGGGCAAAAAAGGTCCTAACGCGGTAAGAGTTAAAATAGCTTAATACAAGCGTAAATGAGATAAAAGCATTCTTCGTTACCGGAGAATGCTTTTATTTTTTCAGACTGTTTTGGTCAAAATGGACTGCATTAGCAATTGCCAATGGGTTCAAGATTTTCTAATTCCTCATCAGTAAATAAGCGGGATTGAATGAGGAAACCCACATCAAGTGTGGATTCGAGCGAGAAGCTTGCAGCGCGCCCTTCCATAGCATCTAATGTGAGCTGAGTATGTTGCCAATAGGCAAATTGGTCGGCAGCCATATAAAATTTGCAGCCCTCAACCTCACCAATACACACGTCATTACTCCCTATTAAAAAACCGCCTTTTTCGAAACAGTGCGGATAAGATCCTTCGCAACAGCCGCCACTTTGATGAAACATCAGTTCGCCATATTCTGCTTTAAGCCGAGCAATAACCTCTTTAGCATTGTCGGTCGCTAATATCCTCTTTACCATACAGCCTCCTTTTAAAACAGTTATTTAGCCGTTAATGTCAATCAATATCTTCACCTGCGATGGATTGCTTACCAACGCTTCGAAGCCATCTTTAACGATGTTATTAAGTGTTATTTTTTGCGTAACCAGCTTTTCTACCGGCATACGCCCCGAGTCGATCAAATTAATAACCTCCGGAAAAATGTTGCGGTAGGCAATAATACCCTTTATCGTAATCTCACGTACTACCTGTGCAAAAGCATCATGCGTAACCGGTTTACCAAACAAAGCTACCAATACTCCTGTGCCGCCATTTTTTAGGCTGGCAATGCCGGCATCAAATGTGGCTTGAACGCCCGCGGCATCAAGGTAAATATCGGCACCACCGTTTGTAATTGCTTTTACCTGGGCGGGTATATTTTCAGATTTCCCATTAATTATGTGTGATGCCCCTATTTCTTGTGCTTTTTCCAGCCGTTTATCGGCAACATCAACCACAATAACTTTGGTAGCCCCGGCTGCGATAGCAGCCTGTACGCAAAGCAGGCCGATTGGGCCGGCGCCGAAAATAACGCAACTTTGTCCCAGCTTTAATCCGCTTTGTAATACGGCGTATACAGCCACAGCGGCAGGCTCAACCAAAGCACCTTGTTCAAACGACATGCTATCAGGTATTTTGTGCACCATATAATCTTCTACTACGGTGTATTTGGCAAAGCCGCCGTTTGATGTTAATCCTACAAATCCTAGCGGTTCCGACAGGTTATACTCGCCATTGGTAATAAATGGACTATCCGGATTACGAAACAAGGGTTCAACCACTACACGGTCGCCCTTTTTAACATTGGTAACGCCTTCACCCACTTCTTCCACAATCCCGGCAAATTCATGGCCAAGGGTGGTAACACCTACGTGTCCGTTTAATGGATAAGGAGTTGTGGCGGGAATAAGCATTGGTCCATGGGTGTACTCGTGCAGATCGGAGCCACAAATACCTGCGTATTGAACGGCAATTTTTACTTGGCTTTTGCCTGCTTGTGGCACATCGGCATCTTCAACTCTAATGTCTTTCGCTGCATACCAGCGCGCTGCTTGCATTTTACTCATGTTTTAATAATTATTATAGGTAGAAAAAGAAGGGCGACGTATTTAAATACGCGCGCCCCGGTGTAATGCTAAAAGAAACCCAGTTTGTTTTTATCGTATGATATCAACATGTTTTTCGTGCTGCGATAATGATCGAGCATCATTTTATGATTTTCGCGTCCAAAGCCCGATTTCTTGTAACCGCCAAATGGTGCATGGGCGGGGTAAGCATGATATTGGTTAACCCAAACCCTACCGGCTTGAATGGCACGCGGCACCTGATAAAGCTCATGCGCATCGCGTGTCCAAACGCCGGCCCCCAAACCATAAAGTGTATCATTTGCAATTTCAATAGCCTCGTCAACAGTTTTAAATGTAGTAACACATACCACGGGGCCAAATATCTCCTCCTGAAAAATGCGCATCTTATTATTGCCTTTCAGGATAGTGGGTTCTATATAATAACCGGTGTCCAGATCGCCAGGAAGTTTGTTTGCGTTACCACCGGTTAAAACCTCGGCGCCCTCCTCCTTACCAATTTTGAGGTATGATAAAATCTTTTGATACTGCTCATTTGAAGTCTGTGCCCCCATTGTACTTGTTTTATCTAATGGATGACCTGTTTTAATAGCTTTGGTACGCTCAATTACGCGCGCAATAAACTTGTCGTAAATACTTTCCTGAATAAGCATACGCGATGGGCAGGTACAAACCTCGCCTTGATTTAATGCAAACATTACAGCGCCTTCCACGGCCTTGTCAAAAAATGCATCGTCCTCGGCCGCTACCGATTCGAAGAAAATATTGGGAGATTTTCCACCCAACTCCATAGTAGAAGGAATAATATTCTCCGCTGCATACTGCATAATTAAGCGACCTGATGTAGTGCTACCCGTAAATGCTACTTTCGAAATACGTGACGAAGTTGCCAGCGGTTTGCCCACTTCAATACCATAACCATTAACTACATTTAATACACCCGGAGGCAAAATATCACCAATAAGTTCCATCAAAATCATAATGGATGCAGGGGTTTGCTCAGCCGGTTTAACTACGGTACAACAGCCAGCGGCTAATGCGGGCGCAATTTTCCAGGTGGCCATTAACAGTGGAAAATTCCATGGAATAATTTGCGCTACCACGCCGATTGGTTCGTGCAGATTAATACTTACAGTAAACTCATCGTGTTCTGATATGCTACCTTCATCGGCCCTGATAACGCCAGCAAAATATCTAAAATGGTCTACCACCAATGGTAAATCGGCAGCAAGCGTTTCGCGGATTGCTTTACCATTATCAATCGTTTCTACCGTGGCCAGATACTCTAAATTGTCTTCAATCTTCTGTGCTATTTGCAACAGTAAATTGCTGCGATAAGTAGCAGAACTTTTGCTCCAGGTTTTAAATGCCTCATGCGCCGCATCTAATGCCAGCTCCACATCTTCCTTGCTCGAACGCGCCGCTTTTGTAAATACTTTGCCATCAATCGGCGATATGTTGTCGAAATAAACACCTTTAACAGGTGGCACAAATTTACCCCCGATAAAATTATCGTAATGGGGTTTAAAGGTTGGTTTCGCTACTACATTTTCCATGAGTATATCATTATTTTATGGTTTATAAACAGACCTGGGTTGTATTGATATTAACCCTTATTGATCAGGAATTGGTGGTACAAACCTACGGGCTATGGCTAAGGGTAGATAGTATAATTGTTGCAACACATAGCATTATCGTCTCACTATATACTATCGCATACAAATACCGTTATATTTGGGTAACCAGTTGTATTTAACCTTTGTCCTGATGAATAATGTGCCACATATTTTGGATACCGTAAACCTGAGCAAAGCCGCCAATTTGCAGACTCTGGTAGAGAACAGAACCTTTTACACGCTGGAAAGCTGCGAACTGAATGTATTTGAAACCTATACCGAATCGTACCAGGTGCCACTTACCTTTAATGATTTTGTGATTACGAGTATGCTGCGGGGTAAAAAAGTAATGCACTTGTTTGATAAGCATGGCTTTGATTACTTTCCGGGCCAAACAGTTATTGTGCCACCGGCATCAACCATGCGTATAGATTTTCCGGAAGCATCTGGCGACAACCCAACACAGTGTATTGCATTAGCCATAGATCAGGTACAGATCAGCAAAACGATAAACTACCTTAATGAATTTTTTCCGAAAGAAGGAAGCGGTGGTAAATGGTTGCTAAATTATGATGAGTACCATTTTTATAACAACGAAGAGATAGCCTACCTCATAAACAAGGTAATTCGCATTTGTTCAGAGAGGTCGCAGGAGAAGGATATACTAGCCGATCTGACCTTGAAAGAGCTAATGGTACGCATTATGCAAACTCAAAACCTAAAAGTGCTAAATGAAGAAAACAGCACAACGCACAACCCAATGGCCTATGTTGTGAGCTACATCAAAGCCAATTTGGGTGAAAAGATCAACATTAACAAGCTTAGTGATAAAGCATGCATGAGTAAGGCCACCTTTTACCGTTTATTTAAGCGGGAATTAGGTATTAGCCCCAATGACTATATTTTAGCCGAGAAGATGAATAAAGCAAAACAGCTACTGGCTAATCCACAAGCAAAAGTAACCGCTGTAAGCTATGAACTTGGTTTTGTTGACACCAATTATTTTATCCGCGCATTTAAAAAACTAGTAGGCGTCACCCCCGGCAACTATCACCTACAAGCACAACAGGTTCATCTATCCTGAAATAGGTAATATCCTCTGTAAAATTAATTCCACTTTCGCCAGCACGTTGTATAACAAGTAGGTTATTTAGTGAATTTGAATTACGAAGAAATAAATTTAATTTCGGAAGGCTGGAAAAACTCTGCTCTGATATCAACCGTGAGAAATAGTCTCCTATGCAATAAAACAGGCTATGCGACGGAACTGTTCCTTATGCGTTTCTCTTAGCCCAAATAAACCACCTTGCTATTGCTGCCGGGAAGGACAATTAAAATCCTACCCAGTTCTTGCTGATACAGAACCGATACTCGGTATCGAAAAAGCCCCCAATCTTATGCTCGTTTTCCGAAACCAATTTAAGAACCGACATGATAAGAAATTTAAAGATGTTGGCCTTTATGGCCATACTTGTTATCACAGCATGTAAGAAAAATGAGCTGATTACCAGCCAACCAGAAAGTTCAAAAGCTGGGGCTGCCGTTATGGCCACCACTAATGTAAGCGCAATGGCTGTAACAGCTACTTACTACATTGACGCAGTAAATGGCAAAGATAGCTTTGACGGAAAGAGCCCCGCAACGGCTTGGAGAACGATTACTAAAGTAAACCAAACCACGTTTCAGCCCGGAAACGTTATACTCTTTAAATGTGGGCAGAGCTGGACCAATCGCCTTCACCCTTTAGGATCGGGCACCAACGGTAGTCCAATCGTTATTGGCCGGTATGGAGATACCACGCTTCGCGCACCCTTGATACAGGGAGGCGGCAACAACACCAGTACAATTTATTTGTATAACCAAGCTTACTGGGAAATTAATGATATCGAAGTAACCAATTTCAGCAGCACCGAAGAGGGCCAAACCCTGGATGCCTGGGAATCTAACAATCAATCTTACTACGCAAACGGGAATCTGCCAGATCGTTTAGATAATTCATCTAACCATTCTATGCGTTTGGGGATATTGATACAGGCACAGGACAAAGGATCGGTTAATCATATTTATCTGCGTAACGTTCTGGTTCACGGCGTTAATGGAAAATTGGATGCTACGGATGATACTAAATATAATGGCGGCATTTACTTCAATATTACGGGAACCAGCACGCCTACGTACTTCAACGACATTTTGATTGATCGATGTACTGTTCGGGATGTTGACCGTACGGGGCTGTTCTTCGGCTCAACCTGGAAAGACCGAACTTTGACTGATCCTGGAAACTGGCAGCCGTCACTTGGCGTAATTGTACGAAACTCTTATTTCACCAGATCCGGAGCCAACGCCCTTATTATCCGGGTAACCGATCACGCGCTGATTGAACGTAATCTTTTTGATCACTGTGCCATTAAAGGCAGCGGGAATGCGGCATTCGCTTTTTCTTCCGATTACGCGAAATTTCAATACAACGAATGCCGGTACACCAAGGCAAATAAAGGCGATGATGATGCAGGTGGCCTCGACGCAGACTTCTATTGCAAAAACACTATCATCCAATATAACTATCTACACAATAATGATTTTGGGCTTTTAATTACCGGAGGAGGTTTCGCGACCAGTTTTAACGATGGCACGCAGGTAAAGTTTAATATTATTGAGAAAGATGGAACCGTTCAACAACATGATGGTCATGCATTTATGATGAGGATATCCGGATCAGCTACCAATACGCTCATCTATAACAACGTAATCGATATAGGTCCAAGCCAAACTGGTGTGGCTCTTACCTGGCAAAAGAGCTGGAATGGTAAAACACCCAGCAACACCACATATTATAATAACATTTACGATAACGGCGGCACAGGCTCTACGTTCGAAATATCCCAGGGCAGTAATACGAAGTTTGATTATAATGCATTTTACAGGAATGCCGCGGCACGCCAACCAACCCAAGTCCATCCCATTAACGGGGATGTTAAGTTTGTAAATCCAGGTTCTGGCAATCCCGCCGGGTTTAAACTTAAAGCTGGTTCGGTAGCGCTGGGCGCAGGAGTTATTATTCCGAATAGCGGGGCTAAAGATTATTTTGGCAATCCAATTTCGCCAACATCCGCACCAAATGTGGGCGCTTACAATGGTAAGGGACTATAGGTTTCCAATTTGACAAGCTTACAAAAGACCTGTAAATATTCACTTTACAGGTCTTTTGCTTTTCTCTGAAATTAGTAACCGTAAAGGATAAATAAAAAGAACTCAAAACGTTTAAATTCAAAGCCAGGGCTACTTAGTTAATGTTTTTCTACTAAAGAATATCCCTGACCACGGCTGTTAACGATATCTACAACTGAACTTTCTTTGAAAAACTTACGCAAGCGGGTAATGTAAACATCCATACTCCTTGCTGTAAACGGAGTATCTTCACCCCAAAGCTTCGTCAGAGCAATCCGGCGATCGAGCAATTGGTTTTTATTCTGTAATAGCAACAATAGCAAATCGGCTTCACGCTGAGATAGCCCGAAAATCTTTGATTTATAATGTAATTCTTGTTGTTGGGGATAAAAAAGAAACTCTCCAATCAAAAATTCTTTTGCCACCAGCACAGGAACTTTTTCTACACGCCTGCGCACAAGGGCTTTAAGCCGTAGAATCAATTCTTCCATGCTGAATGGTTTTTTTAAATAATCATCGGCACCAAGTTCAAGGCCTTTCAAAACATCTTCGGTTTGTGTTCGGGCAGTTAAAAAGATCAGGGGAACCTCATCATCAACCAATCTGATATCAGCCACTAGCGAAAACCCATCTTTTCGTGGCATCATCACATCTATTACGCATACATCTGGTTTCATGGCTTTAAACATGCCCCATCCTTCAACCCCATTATTGGCTATCGAGATATGGAAACCTCTTTTTTCAAGAGATTCTTTAACAATGGCTGCTAAAACGGATTCATCTTCCACCAGAAGTACTTGTATATTTTCTGTCATGAGTTAAAAAATAAAGTAAACGTTGTCCCGTTACCAGGTTTACTGGCAACCTCAATTCTCCCTTTAAGGCTACCTACTAGTTGTTTTACATACGCAAGACCAATACCATATCCCTTAATCTCGTGAACATCGCCCGTTGGCACCCGATAAAACTTGTCGAATATATAAGGTAAGTACTCCGCTGCGATACCCGGCCCACGGTCGCTCACCTGTAATTGCCAGCTTTTAGGATATTGCCGGGCTCGAACCTCTATTTCAGGGTCCCCGTTTGCATATTTAATGGCATTTTCTATCAAGTTAGTCAAAATAATACCAAGCATATATCTGTCGGTAAAAACACTAATTGGTTCATCTCCAATATCGACTTGTATATTACCCCCCTTACCAATTGAGAGGCCGGTAACTACCTGTTGGATAATGTCCTGTAGCAGCACAAGTTCCCGCTTCGGTTCTTGCATACCCAAATCGGCTCTGGTGAAATTCACGATACGTTCAATATTGGCATCCATATTTTCAATAACGCCGGCATTGATCTGTAGGTAACCTGCGAGAGAGGCTGGATTTTCTGCCGCGCCAAAACTGGACAGTGCTTCGTTAGAAGTTTTCAGTATACTTAAGGGAGTGCGTAGCTCATGAGAAATATTGTTAATAAAATCGGTTTTCATAGTGTCAAGGCGGGCTTGACGCTTGATAATGACCCACATATAAAATAGACTTCCGGCAGATAATAAAATCAGCAAAGAAGATATAAGTGCCGGAAATAGATTAAGCCTAAGTAAATATGCCTGTGGGTGCATAGCTATCGCTTTAATTGTAACTGGATCCTTATAAAAATTAACCGCTGCGGCTATCTCGCCAACCGGAACGCGACTCCCCCGAGCTATCGAAAGATGGAACTGTTCGGTAATCTGATTCCGTAGCAACTCCTGATGAAACAACCGACTCAGCGTATCGAGATTAAGTGGTTTATGCTTTTGCTGGGACAACAATCTCGACACCAGCGTTCTAATCTCACGAAGATGAATTTCATCTACTGCTACGGTTGTAAATTCTGCACTGAAACGTCTTTTAGAACTTGGTGTATCCAATGCGAGCGGATCCTGGCTTGGCAGTGTCCGTTGCATAAATGTAAGGCTGGGTTGCTTATACTGCAGCGACGTAGGAAGTTTGTTTTGCGCTAGTTGATATTCATCTATACTTTGCCGAAGCGCATAATTGGCTGATGCAATAAAATTTGTTCTTGAAACTTGAAAATTATAGTACACCCAGTATAGCTGACATGCAATAATAAGGCCCGCAGTAAGCGCCGCAATAAGAAAAACAAACTTTAGCCTCTTTTTCATAGCATTGCAAAACTACCTAATAAAGACTAACAAAAGTTGACGTTAACACTTGTTAACACTAGCGTTTATACTTTTAACTTTTCCGAACTGTACAGTTTTTAGTTTTGCTTAGGTAAAACTAAAGGTATTATGAAAAAGAAGGATTTAGTAAAGCTGTTGGTGGTTTGTATGCTCTGGTTGCCAATAACAGTTTGTGCACAGCAGATGAATGTTAGCAAATTCATTTTGCCCGATGGAATGTCGATATCGCGAGATAAACTGGACAGCGTAAGGAAAGCCTGGAACGGCGAAAGAATTATGTTTCAGCATAATGAAGAAGATGATAAAAACCATGTAATGCATCTTGTACGTCTGACACCCGAAATGGGCAAAATGCTGCAAGAAGAGGATGAGAAACGCCAGCACGCCATGAAGGCGATGATTGGCCAGCCAGCTCCGGCCTTCTCGCTCAAGGATCTGAATGGAAAATTCCAGTCGCTGGCTGCACTTAAAGGTAAAGTTGTTGTATTGAATTTTTGGTTCACCAGTTGCCCGCCATGCCTGCAGGAAATGCCATCACTCAATGATTTAGTTAAACGGTACAAGGACAATGATGTAGTATTTCTCGCTTTAACATTTAACAATGAGCGCGATGTAAGGGAATTTCTTAACGATCATGCGTTTGCTTACACCATACTTCCATCATCGCGCCAGATTGATAAAAAATATCAGATAACTTTATGGCCCACCAGTTTTATAATCGGCCGCGATGGTAATGTGAGCGCGGCTATTAATTTCTCTGAAAATGTTGAATCAACACTCTCAGCCGGAATAGACATTGCGTTGAAATAGGCGCAGACAATAAAAGTAACCGGGAAGCAGCCTCATTGCTGTGAAGCTGCTTTCTGGAATACCCGCTCCACGGCCTCGTTTATCTTGAATATAGCCTGCTCAATGTTTCTCTGCTAACACCCAGATACTCGGCTATGTACTTTTTCGGGATTCTTTGCATCAAATGCGGGTAAAGCCGGCCAAACTCTTCATAACGGTCCTGTGGCGTGGCTGATAAAAGTGAAATTATCCGTTGTTGCAAAGCAACATAGCCCTTGGTGAGTTTTACTCTAAAAAAATGTTCCATTTTATGAAGATCGACAGACAATTTCTCCCGTCCATCAAGAGTGGTACACAGCACCTCAGCATCTTCCATGCACAGAATATATAATGTAGCTATTGATCGGTTGAAATAGGCTTGATAATCGGCCATCCACCAATTTTCTCCTGCAAACTGTATAATATGGTCTTTCCCCTCCTTATCCAAGTAAAACATCCTGAATACACCCGTCAGAATCAAATATTCGTGGTTGGCTACATCCCCTTCCTGAACTAAGAACTGATGTTTTCTTACCCGCTTGAGCGTGAAAAACGTTTTAATGTGATCAAATTCCTCGTCGCTTAGCGAAATTATTTCTTCTATGTGTTTTCTAAGTTTATCCATGATAACCAATCCCATTTTCGATAAAATTGGAGAAAATCAAGTGGATGAGATAAAAAAGTTCAAAATTTTTGTTTTATAGAACATTACGATCCGCACTCTAAAACGTTACTCAGCTAACACTATTTAAGTTGATGATTTATTTTATTCTCATTTTATTGGGTAGTCCTGGCTATAATCCTATTATTCATTTCACTTCGTCGAGAATAGGTTTGGCAACAAAAGTTAAAGTCTTAAGCGGTTTTAACAGATCGAACACCACAATCTCATTGTGCCCCATTTTTAACCACTCTGCCGGAACATAGAGCGTTTGCTGAGGACCAATGTTCCAATAACGACCTAGGTTATGTCCATTAACCCAAACAACACCTTTACCCCATCCGCTCATATCAAGGTAGGTGTCGCTCAGTGTGTTGAGGGTAAAATTACCTTTTTGTATTGTTGGCGCTTTGAAAGTGTCATTCTGCTCCCCCAATTTCAGTTGGCTCAGGCTCTCAAAAGGAAGTTTATACATCATCCAACCCTTCAATTCTTGCTGATTGAACGATACAGCTTCGGTGATACCCTTTTTATTTTCCAGCAAATATTTACCAAAATTAATCCGGCCCAGGTTCTCAACAAGAATATCAAGCGTTACCATCCCCTTGGGTAGTGTTAGGTTCATACTATCCTGATTTAGCCGCCGGTCAAGCGTGCCAATAGTGCGGCCGTTAATCATCACAACCGCATAATCCTTGAGACCGTTTATATGAAGTTTACCTGCTCTGCCACCCTGAATATTTGTTCTATAAAGCACGAATCCATAATCCTGATGCAAATCTTCAAAGGTCATCGGTTTTAAATTACTAATGTCGGAGGACAAATAATCCAATACGGAAACCGACTGGTTTAATTTTACTGCGGGGATGACAACAGCAGGTTTAGCAGCCGGTATTGCCGGCAATACGGTACCTGGCGGCAGATGGTTTTTAATAACCTGCCGGAAGGCCATAAATTTAGGGGTTGGATTTCCAGCCTCATCTAACGGCGCGTCATAGTCATAACTGCTCACTTGGGGTTCAAAGGGGGTGCCATCCTTAAAGTTTGCGCCGTTCATAAAACCGCGCGTGGTTCCGCCATGAAACATGTACATATTGATAGAAATGCCAGCAGCCAAAACAGAGTCGAGATGAATTGCATATTGTTCTGCAGGTACAGTGTGATGTTTGGTTCCCCACCAGTCAAACCATGCGGGATACCATTCTGCAATATAATAAGGCCCTCTCCCTCCGTGATTATCGTTAATAAGCTTTTTTATTTTAGCCGGATTATCAACACCATTAATTGCGGCTAATAATCCTGGTAAATGGCCTGCTTCAATAGCATCCGCCGGATCGCAGGTGTAGAGCAAACCGTCGAAACCGGCTTCCTTAAACATCTTTTGGTTAACAGCGAGATACTCTTTATCACTGCCGTAAGACCCGTACTCATTTTCAATTTGCACCATCAGAATATTTCCACCATGATTAACCTGAAGTGGTGCAAGTCGTTTTCCAACTTCCCTTATATAGGCTTCATACTCTTTCAAATATTGTGTTTCCTTACTTCGCACTTCCAGTCCTTTTTCATTTTGAAGCCAGTAAGGGTAACCACCAAACTCCCATTCGGCGCACACATAGGGGCTGGGCCGAAGAATCACCCACAATCCTTCCTCTTTCGCAATTTTTACAAATTCAGCAATGTCGTTATTACCTTCAAAATCAAATTTACCTTTTTGAGGTTCATGTAAATTCCAGAAAACATAGGTACCGATGGTGTTAAGTCCCATCGCTTTTGCCATTTTCATTCGGGCCCGCCATGCTTCACGCGGGATTCGTGGATAATGCATCTCCCCGCTGATCATTTGAAACGGCTTCCCGTCGAGCAAAAAAACGGAATCGGCCAACGCGAATGTATGCTTTACTCCCTGAGCCTGGGTGTTGAAGACTGCAAAAAGCAGCCAAAGGATCAGTGCACGTTTGATATTCGTTGTCATGTATATAAGTAGGATATTATTAATTCTATTTTACATTAAGCTTTACCGTAGCGGTACTAAGTCCCGGTGAAGAGAACCGGACTTCGACATCACCGGGTTTGCCGCTGGTTTCGATATACGCGAGCAGTTTTCCATGTATCGTTTTGCGTTTAGGCCCCTGATAGTTCTCGTGACTTGACGAACTTCCGCTCTCCAATCCTAGTAATCTGGCGCTTCCCGAAATCTCTACCTCTATTTCATTGTCGGCAGTGTAGACCGGAACACCATTCTGGTCCGTTACCTGTACTTCGATTTGACTGATACCTTTCTTTAATCCGGGGAGACTAACACGATCAGCAGATGCAGAAATGGCGGCCGCATTACTGGCAGTTTTGAGTACAAAATCTGATACCTGTTTACCGTCTTTATAGCCTTTTACAAGTAGTTCGCCGGGCTGATACTCCACATTCCATGAAGGGATCTGGCCTGATGAAGTATCCCTTAATTTCTTGCCTAATGATTTACCATTCAAAAACAGTTCGGCTTCCGGACAATTGGTAAAGCATTCTACCCGTAATTTGTGTCCCGTAGGCCAGTTCCACAGAGGCTGAACACCACGATGGCTCCAAATGCCCCTATCCTGGTTTTGAATTGGTTCTCTCACAGCGATGTAGATCATTGGTTTTTCGGCCCAGAGGCTCTGGCGATAAAAATATTCTGTTTTTTTAAAGCCTGCCAAATCAAGCAACCCAGCACCATTGCTTCGTTGCGGCCATTTTCCCGCTTCACCTAAATAGTCTATTCCTGTCCATAGGTATTGGGCAGAAATGTATTTATTAGAATCCACCGCGTTCCAGGCTTGTCGTGCCATACCATTCTCGCTACCATAGATAATACGGTTCGGGTATTTTTTATGATCATCAGGATAGCGATATTCCTGATAGTTGTATCCTACAACATCAAGCACTTCGGGAAAGCCAACTTCATTTGACATAACCACACCCGCCAGTGCCGCCGTAACCGGTCTTGTTCGGTCTTGCTCTTTAACAACCTTTACCAAGTCAGTTGCAATACTCGTCAAGCCGCTTGCCGCCGGGTGATCGGGAAGGTAGCCTTTGCCATAAATCTGAGGGTTTCTGCCCGTATTTAAAATTTCATGTGTGTAAGGATCATTTGGATAATCTATTTCATTACCGATACTCCATAAGATAATCGACGTATGATTCCGGCTCCTTTTAATCATATCGGCAAGGTCGCGGTGTGCCCACTCTTTAAAATATTCGTGATAGCCATCTTTAGACGGAGTACCAACATTCCATCCCTTTACCCATTTATTTTTGCCGATTTCCCATTCGTCAAATGCTTCGTCCATAACCAGGAAACCCATCTTATCGCATAGGTCATATAGGTAGTCGGCGTGTGGATTATGGCTTAAACGCAGCGAATTGACACCTCCCTCTTTTAAAATGGTCAACCTTCTCTCCCATACCTCACGTGGAACTGCTACTCCGAGCGCACCGGCATCATCGTGAATGCATATACCTTTTAATTTGAGATTAACACCGTTCAGAAAAAAACCTTCGTTTTTATCGAAACGTATACTTCTAATGCCAACACTTTGATTTACTTCATTAATTGGCTCTCCATCGCGCAAAACCTGTAATTGCATACGGTATAATTGTGGATGTTCTACGCTCCACAATTTTGGCGACAAAACCTGTTGCGTAAGCTCTACAGAGGTTTTCCCCGGCTTAGAGAGTAGCTTTACTGTTTTCGCTGCAGCCACACTACCATCCTCCTTAAACAGGTTCAGTCTTACACTAACTGGCACCGCATTCTTCAATGTGTTAGTAACGTCGGCATTAATCTTAACCAAGGCTTTATTACTTGTTACCTCTGGCGTAGCAAATGCAATATCCCAGGGATGGATATTCACTGGATTCTTCACAATTAAGTAAACGTTCCTGTAAATTCCACTGCCAGTGTACCATCTCGAGTCTGCAAATTCTGAATGATCTACTTTTACCTTAATTATATTTTTTTCGGCGTAATTTAGAAACGGCGTCAAATCATATTCAAATGGGATAAAGCCATTCGGCCTTTTACCTAAAGAATGCCCATTGATCCACACTTCACTGTTTTTATAAACTCCATCAAAATAAATGCTGATCCTTTTTGATTTCCATTTTGGATTTGCGGTAAAGGTTTTTTGATACCATCCTATGCCACCAGGTAAATACCCGGTAGCACTTGCCCAATCTTCGCTAAAAGGGCCTTCAATGCTCCAATCGTGCGGCAAATCAAGGGTTCTCCAACCGGCATTTACCGTGGTATCGCCCAAATGAAATTTCCAGTTAGAGTTAAATAGCTCGGCGTCATCTATTTTCTGAGCCCGAAGTTTTGCCGGCAGACAAAAACACAGGAACATTAGAAAGGCCGAATAGGTAATATTTTTCATAGGTGGTTAATTAATATAGCCCGTTATTGTTGTGATAGATTGCGGGTCGATTGTTAGGGTCTGTTTATCCCTTAATATTTTCGGTTCAAGTTCTTTGTTATCAGTGGTTATATAGCTGCGTAGCAAATGGATCTGTTTCCCTTCAGAATCTAGCTTTAATGAAATACTGTTTTGACCCGAATTGACGATTACAGCCGTAAAATCTTTACCGTTTCTGAAAGCAGATACCAGGAGTTTGTTATCCTTCGCCGTAGCCGAATTAATGGATGCATCAATTCTGACAGCTCCCGGGCGAATGAACCTTGCGTAGTTTCCAAAAGCCCACAGCATTTTGCTAGTGTAAAAATTGCCATCGGTTTTCTGTTTGTCTACGTAGATCAGTCCATCCTTATAATCGTAAGGAGAAATCGCTGTCCACCACTGCCATGAGGTAGCGTTAGATTTGGTTAAGTCCATCTGGACAACGCGTGCCAGGTAAAGCGCTGGCACTATCCCTAAGTCTCGTTTACTTCCGTTTATTTCACCAGCATTGTCTCCGAGGATACAATATTCCGATTGCCAAAATTTTAAACCAGGTATTTTGGATACGCTGTCTGCAAGTTCGTTCCTCATAGCCTCGCCCTTAGTAAAGGGTGAGGTTGTGAAATAGCTATGCGCCGCAATCGCTGGCGCTACATTTCGTAGATTCCCGATATAAGCGGCAGAACCCGGCTTGAAGAAGTCACTTATCTCATTGCCCTTGCCTGGCTTATCTCCTGTTTTATATAAATATTCTATGCTCCCGGCCTCCGGAACAAGAATTTTAGCAGTAACATTCCCCTTTTCAAACCGTGCGTTAATTTCTTTAACCAAGGCTGCTATTTCAGAATTCTTGAAAGGGCTTCCTTCCTGACCACCATCGCTCCAATCCCATTGTGGTTCGTTAACCGGGCTTACGTAATCAAAATGAATTTTCAGCTTTTTATCAAATGTTGAAACAAGCTCGGTTAGGTAGTCGGCAAAACGCTGATTGCCATCCGCGGATAAATTAGTCTTACCACCGATGGTAAATGCCTTACCGTTATTGGTAAAATTAACTGGCGCACTATTACTAAAACAGAGAAAATGTGGTACCCGCCTTGCCCTTGCAGCTTTTAGAAACCATACCTGGCCGGCCTGACGGCTCCAATCATAATGCCCGTTATTATCTAAAAAAGACTCCGCACGTCTCCATTCATCTTTGATGCCGCTTGCTTCCGCTTGTTGTGTACTCCCCGCGCCGGCGTTAAACCGCCAAAGCGATAGTCCGATGCCTTTGGGCGCTCCGTTGCGGGCCGTATCCAGGCTAAAAAGCAAATCTGCAATGGCATTCTTTTTAGCGTCGGGCCAATTACCAACAAACTGACAAGCCCAGGCATCTGAAGCTCCAAAATGCTCAATAGTTTGAAAGGATTTATCGGTGTTTATAATCAGCCTGACATTTTCAGACTGGCCATAAACCCAGTTGGCCACACACAGTAGCGGCAACAATATTTTTATATTTAATCGCATAAAGACCGGTAAATAATTTAGTAAAGCAAGCCAGCTTGTTGGATTTATAAAAGGATGTGAATCCCTTCCAGGTTTGGGTGCAATTCTTCCAGCTCACGAGTTCCGTCAGATAAAAGTGACTATCTGCCAACATGCAGACGGTTTTGTAAAATATCACGCCGGCCTCAACCGGCGTGATATTGCATTCTATTAATAACCAGGGTTTTGTTGCAGTTGATTATTTGATGCCTGTATCTCCGTTCTTGGAATTGGCAACCAGTAATGCTGTTGCAAAAATAACCTGCCATCTAAAGCAACCTTAGGTGTGTAAGTAAAGGTACCATCGCTTTTCTTGGTGATGATTACACCTGCTGCAGGTTTGTTCTCTGTAACATCGGCAATCTTCCAACGGCGTACATCGTAGTAGCGATGCTCTTCAAAGGCAAGCTCAACGCGCCGTTCATAGCGTACCGCGTCCCTCATTTGACTTTGCGATAAGCCTGCCGGAAGCGCCGGCATATTTACGCCCGTACGAGACCTGATCATGTTGACGGCCTGTGCTGCCGAAAAAGAAGATCCGGCAGGTATCGCATCTGGTCCGTAAGCCTCATTTGCAGCTTCGGCAAAATTGAGCAGGATTTCTGCATACCTGAAATAAATCCAGGGCTGGAATCCTGAGTTACCCCAAGGGTTTTCGAGTGGATAAGCATCGTTCTCAAATTTCCTCAGATAATAGCCTGTTTTGGTGGTGTTCCAATTGCTCGGGCCATCGTTACTGTCTTTGCCACCAGGCAGATACGAATCTACAGTTGAGCCACGGTAAGATGAACCATTGTATAACACAGTCATAGAGAAGCGGGGATCCCGGTGTACGTAAGGTGTGCTTGCATTATAGCCAGATGTAGGGTCGGTAATTGGTTTCCCGTTATCCATTTCATAATCATCAACAAGATTTTGAAGTGGTGAATTTCCGGCCCAACCGCCATAACCATTTGGTCCGTTGGCAATTTCGAGTGCCGTGTGTGGCGCATTTTTGGTGTAAAGACGTTCGAAAATAGCTTCGTTAGTCTCATTGGTCAAAAATAGATTGCCATATCCACCCTGATAGATACCATATTTATTCAGGCTTATTACTGCCTGAGCGGCTGTAACTGCATCTTGCCAAGTGCCAACATTGTATAAAGGGCTTGCTGCATATAAAGTTAAACGCGACTTTAATGCCAGCGCCGCACCTTTAGTTGCCCTACCTAATTGCCAGGTTCCACTATTATCCACTGGCAGTTTTGAAGCGGCATCATCTAATTGCGCGTAAACATACTTCATACAATCAGATAAACTAGCTCGTTTGTAAAGAGCAGGATCTTGAAGATTGTCTGTAAGATCTACCACTTGGTCGCCCATCAAAACCACACCTCCATAATTCCTGATTAAATCCTGGTAGCGAAAAGCGCGTATAAATTTAAGCTCACCTTCCAGATGAGTTTTATGGCCCGCACTCATACTCAATTTAGGTAATACGCTGAGGGCATAGTTACATTCCCTGATACTGCGGTAGCTTCGGCCCCAAAGTACCCCTGCTATACCCAGATTTTCGGGAGCCAACTGGCCACGCTGCATTAGCCAAGTATTGTCGTCGTTATTATAAATTGATTCGTCTGTTACCGAACTCCACATGCTGTATTCAAAGCCACGGCCAAAACCAGGGTTAGAGCCATCCCCTTCTTTATCCTGCAATTTGGCGCCGATATACCTATTGGTAACATAAGCTTCAAAAATTGTAGTGTCGGATTCTATAGCTGCTGTCGATATGCGGTCTGTGGGGGTAACATTTAACAAGTCCTTCTTGCACGCCGATAAAGCGGACATTCCGGAGATCATGATCAGTAAATATTTTACGTATGATGATTTATTGTATTTCATTTTCATCTTCCTTCTGGTTTAAAATTTCACGTTTGCGCCAATACTGATAATTCGCTGTTGCGGATAAAATTGGCCGCTTCCATTTTGTCCGTTCGGATAAGATTGACCGCTTCCGTTTGTTCCTTCGGGATCGTAGTCTTTAACCTTGGTAATAGTGAAAAGGTTAAATGCACTCGCGTACAATCTCAAGCCCGATATTTTGATTTTCGACAAAAAGCTTCCTTTAAAGTTATAGCCTAATTGTACGTTTTTCAAACGCAGGAAAGAGGCGTTATTTAACCAAAAAGTGTTCGGATATAAACCTCCACTTATAGCGCTTGATGCTCGGTCTGTTACCCTTGGGTAGCTTCCGTTTGGATTAGTAGGGCTATAACGGTTATCGGCCCAACTGCTGTAAAAGTTGCCAATACTGCCAGATTCTGGTAATACATACTGGCTCACATCAGTTTGCCCGGCAAATAGAACCGATAAATCGAAGTTCTTATAACCTGCGTTCATATTCAAACCATAAGTAATTTCCGGAATGTTGCCATATTTAGTGCGGGTTTGGTCATCTGCAGTAATTTTGCCGTCGCCGTTATAATCTTCAAAAATAACGTCGCCCAATTTTGCTCCTGTTACGTGCGGATATTTATCGAGATCTGCCTGGGTACGGAAAATACCGATAGAATTATAAAGCAAATAGGTATTGAGCGGATGCCCGGTTTGGCTTTGGTATGGTAAAGCGCCGGCAGCTTCATCAATGAAGATTATTTTGCTTTTGGCGTAGGTGATGTTACCAGAAACACCCCAAAAAAATTCAGAGCCCGAATGACTATAACCTAAAGTTGCCTCAAAACCGTTGCTATTTACTTTTCCGATATTCTCTGACGGCACAAGCGGGTCAGAACCGTATGGATTTACTATACCCGAAGTACCCGGGATAGAAGCATTTCGTGCTGCCAGAATATCAGAACGTTTTTGTTGAAAGTAGATGGCCTCTAAATTGAAGTTCTTTAAGAAATTCATATTGATGCCGATATCCAGTTTTTTGGCAACCTCCCAGGTGATGTCGGGGTTGGCCAATTTAACCAGGTTTACGTTGGGCTGAATAACATTGCTGCCGCTACCCGGAACGCTGGATACAAAACCACCGCTCACTAAAACGTAATTATCAAAGTATTGGAAACCATTTACGTTATCATTACCCAACGAGCCATAAGAAGCTCTCAGCTTTAAGTTGTCAATAAATTTAACGGTATTTGCAAACCAATTCTCTTTAGACACTACCCAACCCACAGATGCCGATGGGAAATAACCCCATTGTTTACCCGGAGGGAAAATAGAACTACCATCTGCACGTAACTGACCTTCAAATAAGTATTTCTCGTTATAGTTATATGCTAAACGGCTGATAACGCTCCGTCTGTTATAATTGCTGCTATAACCCGAGTTCAGATAATCTGTTGCAGCCGTACCACCCTGCGAAAGTTCGGGCAGTTGTGAAGAGAGGAAATTGTAGCGGGTTGCGTCAAAGTGCTCTAAGTGATTTTGACTTTGCTCATAACCTACAAAAGCGGCAATGCTATGGGCGCCAAACTTATGATCGTAATTTAGTTTGATATTTGAGGTAATGAGGGATTGATTATCCTGGCCTTCAAACAAGAAAGGGTTATTATTATTCCCGCCTACGGTTACCGGGTTGTATACCTGTGATGTTGGATCATAGTTATACTCGGTGTAGGGTTTGCTGAAATTCTTATCGAATAGGAATGATTTGTCGACAGAGAAGAATCCATCCAGAGACAATCCATCAACACCGGGAATAGCGTAGCTGGCTTTTAAAATCCCATTAAAAACACTTTTCGGATTATTGTTAGTTCCACCTATGTCGGTTACCTGTAACGCCGGGTTATTATTCTCGATACCGGTGGTAGGCAAACCGTTAGGATAAAAGGCATTTACCGTAGGTTTGGCACGGTAAATTGATCTGAAGATATCGCCGGCACCAATCTCCGGATATACACGATCTTCTTGCCTGCCTGATAACGACAAGCCTACTTTTAAACGTTTGGTTACATTCGCATCAATGTTCGACCGGAAATTATATTGATGATATTTAGTCGCGCCATCTTTGTAAAGACCATCCTGATACAGAGTACCTAACGAAACGTAATATTTAACGTCGTCCGAACCACCGGTAATTGATAAGTTTTGCTGGTTCTGCACACTATGCCCTTTCAAAACCGTTTTCTCCCAATCGGTATTCGGATAGTTCAAAGGATCAGATCCATCGCCGAACTTCTGAATCTGAGCCGCGGTATAAGCCTGATTTAAGCCACCATTTGGATTGGAATCGTAATCTATTTCGTTCATGATTTGCGCGTATGTCGGCGCATCTGCCATTTTAGGCAACCTGGTTGGCGAGTTAAAACCTTGATTAAAGCTGTAATTGATAGTCGGCTTTCCGGTTTTGCCTCTTTTAGTAGTAACCAAAATTACACCGTTTGCTGCCCGGTTACCATAAATAGCCGCCGAAGCATCCTTTAACACAGAAAGGCTTTCGATGTCATTAGGGTCCAACCTTTCCAAACCACCAATTTGGCCAGGAATACCATCAACAACAACTAATACATCGTTACTTCCAGTTGTTGCAAGCCCCCTCACGGTGATTGACGAACCGTCGTAACCAGGCTCACCACTCCTGTTATTAACCACAACGCCCGACATCCGGCCGGCCAATGCATTGGATAAATTGGGTTGCGGGCTTTTAACCAATTCTGCTCCTTTAACCTGCGAAATAGAACCGGTTAATGTTGCTTTCTTTTGGGTGCCGTAACCTACAACTACTACTTCGTTGAGGGATTTGGTTTCAGCGGCGATCTGGACATTTAAAATCCCATTTGCAGGAACTTCCATTTCCCTGATGGTGTATCCAACCATGTTGAACACAAGCGTCTTTTCGCCTGTAGCCAAGTGAATCGAATAGTGCCCTTTGGCATCCGTGGTTGTACCTTTGCTTACACCTTTAACGGTAACAGTCACACCCGGCAGAGGTGCCCCTTGCTCGTCGGTAACAACGCCTGTAACAGTCATGTCCTGTTGAAGGTTGGCTTTTGGGGGCGCCGCCTTCAGCGAGGCGGCCTGTACCGATACGCCACCTAACATAAGTGCGCTTACTAATAGCAAGCCATACAATCTTCGTTTTTCTCCCGGCGGAGAACTCTCGCCAAGTAAAATTTTTCTCATGTTTAATTTTTTGTTTAATAATTGGTTTATGCTATCAATCGCAAACGGAGGGGTGGTTTGATAGTGTTTCTTAAAGCTAATCTCAACGAAAATCTGGAATTAAAAGAGGGAAAATCCCGCAAATTTAGAGGGGTAAATGGGTATTTTGGAGCTCAAAATCGCAAATGAGGCCGATAATTACGATTTTTAACACCCAAGTTTGGCCAACCATTTCAAGAGCATTGTTTTTGGTTGGAGCGTAAGCAAGATCGATAAGAAATACCCAGAATAGACCCATGCTTAACCGTCTAAACGGTTTGCACATTCAATAATAAAAGAGAACGAAAAGTTCCGATGTTCTAATTAATAATTGGAACAAAACTGCAGCATTACAGTACGGTATTAGCGATGGAAGAAGTTTCCCCAAATATGCACTGAAAGTGTTTCGCTATTAAAAAGACTTATAAGTAGTTAAAAGTGGAGCAAAACCAATTTATTGAAGAACTCAATTAATCCATAACTATTTACTTATCAATCAACTAAACAAACCGTCAAAACAAAAATGACTTTTAAGTAGGAACACAGTGGTGCGTGTGGAACATTGCACCACGCACCACCTCGCGACTTAATGAGCTGCCTTAATTTTGCCAACTACCCAGTTACCAATATCACGTCCTTGTTTTACACCGGTGGTAATTGCATCACTAAAATGGATGCCGCCGTATAAACGAGAAATTGCCGCTTCGTCGGCTGCTTGTTGAAAAGATTCGAAGTGTCGTGGCTTAAGGCCGTATTTGTTTTCTACAGAGTCGGTATAACTAAAATGGTTGCCGAAGTAATGAGTTAAAATAACTGCCGAGGTAGCAGAAATACATGAGTGCCCGCTTAGGTATTCCGGGAAAGGAGGCGTCTGTAATAATGGCATCCATTCGGGATCAATCAGCTCGCGAATCGCGGTCTCCGGGCGAATGCGATTGGTCCTATACTTTTCTCCCCAACAACCAATAAAACTATCCATCAACCCAACGGCTACAGCTGTGTGGATGGCCATTGTTCTAGAAAAATCTGTATGCGCCTGCTGGCAGGCGTTTGCGGTAATTCCCATCCAATGAGCGCCTGGGGAAATTTTCTTCAAGCCAATTAACATGTGGCCATTATCTTGCACAGCAAAAGGGTTGCAATCCCAAAAGCCCGCAATTTCCCGCTGTTGAGGTGATAATTTTGAAGCAGAGAGCTTATAATTAATAAGCATCAACTTGTAAAAGGCTGATTCAGGCAAACGCGAAAAAGGGATTGGCTCAACTGCCTTAAACTGGGAATTAGAATCTAACGTAAACGAACGAACGGTATAAAAGTACGGCTCCACCGGCGGCATGTAAGCCGGCGGAGTTGGATACCAACTCCCCGGTTGCTTTAAGGGAATATAACGCTTGTAAGCACTGATTTTCCGGTAGCCGTCATCACGGGCATATTTCAGGATTTGCTTACTAACCTCCAATGCGTATTTTCTGGAACTGTCGATCATTTTCTGGCTATAGCCTATTTGGCTACACGAATCCAGAAACTTCTGTTCGTAGGCGGCCATTAGTGCGCCAGAAGGCTGTAGTTTGGCGGCCGTTTCTATCATCGCCAAAAGGGCGCTTAATCTATAATCATAACCTGTAACGGTTGTATGTTTAAAATGAGGATAGCCATTGAAATTGGTTTGAAACTTCTTTTGCCGCGCGTCATTGTCTGTGACAACCTGATAGCCGGCAAGGCAAACGTAAGAATAGAATCTCGCAGCCAATGGTGGATTAGTTACATCATGAATCATAATGCCGGTCATCTTGGCTATTACCCGATTGATTTCTAGCGGCGTCATGGTGGGATCTTGACGTTTACAACTAGCGAAGTAAGTTGCCAGGGCTAACAAAATTGCGAAATAGAAACTTCTTTTCATTATTAATTCAAATGGTAAGCTTTTAGAGATTGTTGATTAATTCCAAATATCCAGGTACTATTTACATCAATTACGCTCCGTACATCACCAGTTAACTTTAAGCCGGAAATTGACTGCGGAATATAAGAAAAGCTGCCATCGCCGTTCCCTTTAAGTAGCACACCAAAGTTTGCATCCGATTTACCTAAGCGAAGCCTTGCATTGCCAACGTTGCCGCAAAGTAGCAAGTCGGGTTTACCATCCTTATTATAATCCAATTGATTAATCGTAAAAATTGGCGAGAACTGCACCTGTGGCGGCAGTGGTAATATTTTATATTTATTTTGCCTGGTGCTAATAAAACAGGTTGTGGAAAGTGTATTTGCTTGTAAATGCCCGGCTCCAGCCATCTCATCACCCTGAAATATTTCTTTGATGGTGGCATCGGCGTAGCTATTATAATCCGGGAAACGTGTCCGCATCATACTCATTTGTTCCAATAATTCGTCTCGTGTGATATATGGATAGCTTTTGTGTTGTATATAGAAACAGAAAATAGGGTCTACAGTACCGTTGTCGTCAAAATCCTTGAAATATAATTCGGCAGGCTCCTTATCCGACGCCTTGCATTGTGTATTCAGGCCTTCATTACCCACTATAAAATCAGGACGGCCGTCAGCATTGAAATCCGCTACTTTGATGCAATTCCACCATCCCCTCTTCTGTGCGCCGAGATAATCTGTTGATCGATCCATGAGTTTGCCCTTGTCATTAATAAAAATTTTAACGGGCATCCATTCGCCTACCACTACCAAATCAGGTTGCTTATCGTTGTTAATATCAACCCAAGCCGCATCAGTTACCATCCCAATTTTTCTGATAAATGGATAATTTGACATTGTTTTATCAGTAAAATGCCCCTTGCCATCATTGATAAGAATATAACTATCAGGTGCAACGGGATAACTTCCGGGCACCACGCGCCCCCCTACAAACAGGTCATCAAAGCCGTCGCCATTAATGTCGGCAGCGCGTACGCAACTTTTACTTGCTAGCATCTTTGGTAACGCCCCATTCAAACGTTCAAAATTTCCGTTCCCTTTATTAATAAGCAGTTCATCCTGTAATTGCGGGTCATCCGGAGTAAGATCACCATAGCCGCCGCAAGCCAGATATAAATCCGGTAGGCCGTCGTGGTTTGCGTCAAAAAAAAGTGCGCTTGTAATATTTCGTTTGGCTAATAAATCAAAAACCGCAGTAGTTTTCTTGGTAAAGGCGCCCGATTTTTGTTGTAGATATAGCGTAGAGGACTTTCCGTTTTGACCTCCGATGAAGATGTCTTCCAGACCATCCCGATTTACATCCGCTTTAACCATAGCTGGACCTGAAAACGACATTGGATTAACCATTAAGGGCTGCCTCTTAAAATCATTAGTTTCCATTGTTACGTCTGTATAATTCACAGGACTTGAGACTGAAAGGAATATATTCGGCTGCTCCACTAGCTTTCTCGGTAGGTGTAAAGCATCGGCCTCCTTAACCTTCAATTTTTGATCTGCTGCGGGGTGCTGAATAGTTTGTGATTTTCCGGAGGCCCAGGTTATCTTTATTGAGTCAATTTTGTCAGTCTTTCCCAATCCAAAATGCAAAATAGGCGACACGCAAGATTGATATCCTCGTGAAGGCAGCTGCTCCACGCGTTGAACTTGTTTACCTGCGTACAGAGTCGCAACAGTTCCAAGACCACTTGTTATACCTTTTGCACCGAGCAAATCAATGTCGATAAAATGATTGTGGTTGCGCTGACGAGAAAGGTTTTCATAAACAAAGGCTGGCTGGTTCACATTATTTATGACTAGATCAAGATCGCCATCGTTATCCAGATCTACATACGCCGCACCGTTACTGTTAGAGGGCTGCCTGATGCCCCAGTCATAAGAGACGTTATTAAAAGTTAAGTCTCCTTTGTTTTTAAACAGATAGCTACTAACCTTTGAAGACGGGATTTTTTCGATTAATGAAAGTAAATCCTGCCTGGTAAACCTTCTATCCTGTAACTGATCTCCCATGTACTTCAGGAAATCCATATTAGTATAGTCCCTCAAAAACCCATTGGTAATAAATACATCTTTCCACCCGTCGTTATCATAATCAGCAATCAACGGGGCCCAGCTCCAATCCGTGTTCGAAATTCCTGCAAATTGTCCTACTTCGCTAAAGGTTCCGTTTCCGTTATTCAATTGAACCATGTTACGCATGTACTGATAATAAAATCCGTGTTTTAGGTTAAGGTCGAAAAGTTCGTAATTATCTGTGCCTGCCAGCAATTTTTGTCGCCGATTATCCTCGGGCAACATATCTAGAGTAATAATGTCAGGTTTCTGATCATTATTAATATCGGCGATATCATTCCCCATCGAATAAAAAGAGGTATGTCCGATAAATCTCGATAGCTGATCGGTAAATGAGCCGTGCCCGTTATTGATATATAATTTATCTGGCAGGTTGTAATCATTATTGAGATAAATATCTGGCCATCCATCTTCGTTGATATCCGCAATACCTGCAGACAGACCGTAGGAAATCGCCCCATTTTCGATGCCGCTTGGCTTAGTACGATCAATGAAGTGTCCATCTCTGTTTTCCAATAATCTCACTCCTCGTTCGGGGTCTTCTTTTTTTGTTAGACGCGCAACCTCATCGATGTTGATATTATTGAGCCGCTCCGGACTGTGGTTCACTAGTAATAGGTCCAAATCGGCGTCTTTGTCATAATCAAAAAAATAGCCCTGGGTAGAGAAAGACGGAAAATCGAGCCCGTATTCTTTCGTCATTTCCTTAAAAATGGGAACATTGTTTCGATCATTGCCGGTGTTAATGAAAAGTTGATTAACCCGCTTTTCGGATCTGACCTTTCCGGAATAACACAGATAGATATCCATTTTTCCATCTCCGTTCACATCGGCAAAAGTTGCGCTCGTTTTCCAGGGGCCGGATCTGCCGGCAACTCCGCTGATAGCGGTAACGTCGTGAAATTTAAGATGCCCATCATTTAGATAGAGCTTATTATCAACCATGTTGCCCGTAAAATATACATCCTGAAGCCCGTCTCCATTAAGATCGGCGGTAGCTACGCCTCCCCCATTGTAGAAATATTCGTAAAGCAGCACATTAGTGTTCAAACCCTCTGTTAATGTATTTTCAAAATCTATATGGGTAGATTCTGCAGGCAATAACCTAAACAACCCTTCCGTTGGCTGCGCCTGATCTGCTTTCTGTCGGCAGGCCGTTATAAATAACAGAAAGCTAAACGTCGCTGCCTTTAGCAGATATGTAGCAGATTTAGGGGAAATAAATAACATGACTAGCTGATGAGCGTTGGGTGAACAGTTGTATAAAAGAGCTATATTATATCAAGACGAAAAAGGGGCAAAATCATACAATTGAAGGGTGATATGAGTTATTTTCATTTTATGATTACTTAAACTTCGTGGTTCACCAACTCACTGGCAAATACCTTTCTGTATTTCTTTTTATACTGCGAAGGGTTCATCTCAAAAAGCTTTTTGAACTGCTCCCTAAAATATTTGATATCATTGATACCAATTTGGTAGGATGTTTCCAGAATATTGTAATCGGTGGTGATAAAAAGATGAGCAGCTTTTCTTAACCGAATAAACCGGATAAAATTTGTTGCCGATTGCCCCGAAATAAACTTGATTTTCTTATAAAGGCTAGAGCGCGAGATACCAAGTTCGGCCGCCAACACCTGTGTGTTGAAGTTGGGATCCTTCATATGTTTCTCTACTACGGCTATACAATTGTCCAAAAACTGCTTATACTCAATGGATATCTTATGCGGGTTTTTATTGAGCGTAATCTCATTATAAAAATACTTTTGCAGATTGTTTTTGCTTTTCAAAATACCCGCAACGCGCGCCTTTAAAATATCTTTGTCAAATGGTTTACTGATATAATCGTCGGCCCCGCCTTCCAATCCTTTCAGTTTAATCTCGGCCGATGAACTGGATGTCAATAAAATAAATGGAATGTGGCTTATAGCAATATCGTCTTTTACGGTAGCACACAATTCTATTCCTGTCATGCTATCCATCATCACGTCGCTAATAACAATATCCGGCAACACGTCCCTAATCATTTCGAGGCCGCTTAAACCATCAGCAGCTTCAAATACACGATAATCGATCCTGAATATTTGCTTCAGATATTCCCGAAAGTCCTTATTGTCGTCTATTATTAAAATGGATTTCAAATCAAAGTCGGCATCAGGTTCCATGATCATCTCATCTGTTTCTTCTACCAATGAATTTGCCGAAATTTCGTCCTCTATTAATTCTTTTAGAATCAGTGAGCTACATCCATCTTCTTCCTGAATCTGATCCGCCGCTAAATGACCTTTACCTTTCAGTAGCTTTACCGTAAATATTGTTCCGTCGTCGACAGAGCTCTGATAATTGATTTCGCCTTTATGGTATTCAACGAATGTTTTTGCAAGAAATAATCCGATTCCAAAACCACCTTTGGATTGCCCACCCTTGTGGTTATCCTGATAAAAACGATTGTATAATTTATCGTCCAATCCATCCGGAATTCCACAACCTGTATCCTTCACCTCTATGCGCACGGTGTCTTCCCAGTCGGTAATAGAAACTGATACCCGGCCGCCTTCTGGTGTAAACTTCAGTGCATTACCAATTAAATTGAACAACACAATTTCGATTTTCTCTCTGTCTCCATATAACACAATAGATTCTGTCTGGGCTTCGAAATCAAATGTGATTGCCTTGCTTTTAGCCTGGTAGGAAAAACATAAAAACACCTCTTTGCATAACTCCGAAATATTAAGTCGGCTTGCTTTCAATTTCTCAGAACCGGCTTCGGCCTTCCTAAACAAAAGTAATTGATCAACCAAACCAAGCAAACGTCGGGCGTTTCGGTATACAACACCGATTGCAGACATATCGACTTCATTTTCTTTATAAAGTAGTTCCTTTAAAGGATTGATAATCAAAGTAAGAGGCGTTCTAAACTCGTGCGATACATTAGTAAAGAACGATAGCTTTTTCTCGTTCAATTCTGTTTCCTGCTCGCTTTTCAAATGTGCCAGTTTGATCTCATATTTCAGGCTGGCCTGATGCTCCCGATATTTGACATAAAGGTATAGTAACAAGCAAACTAAACCCAAGTAACAGCAATACGCAAACCAGCTGCGATACCATGGCGGTGTAATTACTATTTTGATCGATTTGCCGGTAGTGTTCCATACTCCGTCGTTATTTGCCGCCTTTATTCGGAATGTGTAGGTGCCGGGGTCGAGATTGGTGTAGGTTGCTTTTTGTTGCCCTCCTACGTAATTCCATTTTTTGTCGAACCCTTCCAACATGTAGGCATATTGGTTTTTCTCTGGATGTGTATAATTCAACGCCACGAAACCTATAGAAAAGACGCTTTGACTGTACTTTAATGTTATCTGATGTGCGAAATTTAAATTCTCCTTGAGCGGCCCGTCTTTATCGGGCTCAATTGACTTATTAAATATTTGAAAATCAGAAATATAAACCGGAGGCACTTTAATATTTTGCCGCATCTTTGCAGGGTCTAAAAAATCAAAACCCTTGTCGCCTGCTAAATAAATGTTGCCGTGTTCGTCTTTTTCAATAACGTTGTTGCCAAACACGCCATCGGCTTCATCAAAGTTGTCAATTTTTGCTGTCTGCGGATAAAAACGAGAGACGCCACTTTCGGTGGTAACCCATAAAGCCCCCAGTTTATCGGCTATCATGTTGTTAAATACATTGCTGGCAAATCCGTCGCTTTTCGAATACGTGATAAACGAATCTGTTTTTTTAATGTATTTATTCAACCCATCCGGGGTGCAAATCCAAACATTACCTTCGTTATCTAAATACATAGACTGGATGGTATTATCACTCAACCCACTCTTTGATTTGTTATCGCTCAGATAAACTTTAAATTTTCCCGTAGCTGGATCGAAACGATTGAGCCCCCCTCCCGTGGTGCCAATCCAAACTTGATGATTTCGGTCTTGAAGCAGGCAGCTGAGGTGATTGTTACTTAAACCAGAAGCATCCTTACCTTGATCAAAGTAGTGTATAAACTTTCCGCTATTACTATCGAAGATCTTGAAACCAGCATCCGTTGCCAGCCCATAAACACCAGGGCGCATTTCAACAATATCTCTAAAAACATCCTCGTTAAACAACCTCCCCAGTTGAGAATGGTGATAATGGTGTTTAAATAAGCCAGACTTAGGATTAAATTCATCAAATCCAAACTCTGTTAATACCCATAATTTTCCGGCTTGATCAGCATAAACTTTATGGATCTGATCGCTTCCTAAGCTGTTCGGATCAGTGGAATGTTTAAATATTCTGGTATTTCCTTTTTTTAAATCATACATCAGCAACCCTTTGTTTGTTCCTAACCACATAGCAGAATCTCTGACTAAAAGGGTTGCTACATCCAGCCGCTTGTCCGCAAATGCATAAAAACTAAATTTATTTTGCTGATAATCAATTTTATTTAGCCCGTTCTTCGCACCAATCCAAATTAAGCCGTCTTTGTCCTGATAAGCCCGACCATGTGGAGTGTTCTCTATATTGTCTAGCTTCGTCCATACCAGCGTTTGCGTATTTAACCACCAAAAGTTTTCCTCTTCTCCTACCAAAATAGTGTTAGGATTGCGGTTAAGTAAAGTGAAAACCTGTTTATTTTGGGTTTGCTTGTTTTCGAAATGCTTGAACTGTTGTGTTACAGGATCAAAACGATATAGGCCATTCCAATAGGTCCCAACCCAGATTTTGCCACTTTCATCCATACAAAGTGCCCATAGATCATTAGGATTTTTTTCGGTTGGCGCAAAAGGTTGTTTATAGTTGAAAAAACGTTCGCTGTTGAGGTCGAATCTGTTAAGACCCTCGCCCCAGTTACCTAACCATAAATCGCTGCCATGCTGGATAATCGCATTTACGGACTTTCCTTTCATTGCAAAAGGGTTTGACAGGCTAGGTAGATAGTTTTTGAAGGATTTGCTTTTTTCCAGGTATTGATTAAAACCGTTGTCCGTACCAACCCAAATCTGCCCCCGATTATCGGTAAACAAACTCCATATTTTGTTATTGCTTACAGATCCGAGCTGATTATCATGATGATAAAACCGGGTAAACCTTTCCGTAACCGGATCAAAAAGGTTTAAGCCATCCATCGTTCCAACCCAAATTCTACCCAAATGGTCTTCTGTTAAAGCGTTGATAAAGTTGTTGGAAATACTGGTACTATCACCTTTTTTGTTGGCAAATACAGTGAACTTGTAGCCATCGAATTTGCAAAGGCCATTTTCTGTCCCAACCCATATAAACCCGTTGCTGCCTTTGATAACAGCCGTTGCGTTTCTTGAGGGGAGCCCATTAGAAATTGTGTATTTATTAACAGCGAGACTGGCTGGTTCCATATGGTCAGCCTGTGTTTGCCGATAGGATTGTGCATACACCACCTCACACCAAACAAGGCAGAAGCAGATTATGAAAAGCCTTTTAACAAAATACATTAGTTTAAATCCGTGTACATTGTTCATTTACTCAACTCCAGTAAGTTAGGTTATAATAACATCGAGAACGCTTTTTTGCCGCAGTATCTTTGCGGCTAAGTCAGGTTATCCATAAAAGAAAATCTATCTAAATCACTTTGAAATAAGTGGTGCTTTAAGATTTATCTTTATAACGGTAACCTAAAAAAAATCCTTCGACGATTGGTTAATTGGTTGCTATGATTTAGCTTATTTACAAACTAATGTAGTAAGAAAATTACAATTGTAACAACAACACTTAAAAAAGGAACGCGAATTTAGGTGAATGTGGAAAACTTCGGGTTTGGTTGCTTTATCCGTTATTAATCATGACGCTTAAAATGGGAAAGGGCGCCTCGATATTAATTGCAATTCAAGATTATTAGGGTAAAAGGGAGGATTGATTATTGGACTTCAAGTGGTTTTTATATAATTATTGAAGAAATCCTCTGAAATAAAAAGCAGGAATAGTCTTTTCAAAAAACTATTCCTGCTTTTAAATAACCGGCCGCCTCTGGTTATTGGTTAGGCAGGCTTATAAATCCCTCGTCATTAATCTCGATGGTATTTTGGCCGTTGGCCTTAACTGCGGCCGTAAAATGTTTGCCACCTGTTTGCATCTCTAACTGATTGCTCAATCCGTTGATAGTTGGATTAGCATCAATTTGTAACTCTTCGAGAGTGTTTGCATATTTTTTATTCTTTGAAAGAAACTCCTTCTGACGATAATAGATCAGCCATAAGTATTGTTTTTGTAACTCTGCGTAAGGCAACTTAAATACAGTGTTTTCCTTGCGTGTGAATTGAAGGTACCCCCAGCGCTCTGGTGCATGCATTGCGATAATTCCCTGCGGCGACCATACCCAGTTATGTTCCGAAAGGGCTTTACCATTTGCATCGGTCAGTTTCACATTTTTGTTGCCAACTATTTCAGTATCCCACTCCACTCGCGAAAAATTGATACGCCAAATATCTCCTTCTTTCGGGCCTTTGGCGTTAAAGCCCATCCTGATAGCTTTAAGCGGGATAGCCATTTCTACTGTCCAGCTTTTATCCTTGTCCTTGGGATTGTTTAACGTCCCATCGATGGTTACAGCTGACTTTAAGTCAGCCACGTCCCAACTGATCAGTGCATCCCCTCCGGCACGGTACGCCTTCGGCAAAAACAAATCGAATATTTTATTAATGGCGTTTACCTCTATCTCGAAGTACTCGGTAGTATTATTAACCGGGTTAACAAATATTTCGAAATCATTGTCGTGAAATATGAGGTCATCGTGATGTTTCTGTGCCGCCCAAATCTGTGGTTCTTGCATCTTAGCGGCAACAAACAAGGTAGAATCATTCCACAGCATCTTTACCTGCGTATCAAACTGCGGCAACGGTTTCAAAGCACCTTCAATATCCACAAAGTTGGTTGTCCACTCCGCTTTTTTCCAGGCAGCTTCCTGCAAATTGCCATCTACCTTAATCACCTCATCTGTATGCGATACTACATAATTTTTAGGTGTGGTAAAAAGGTGTTCCAACCCTTTAAAAGCATTTTGGGCTTTTAAGGGTGTTGTCGCTCCCAGTGCCACTATTGCCAGAAGCAAGCCTTTGATAAGGTGTGTTTTAACGATTCTCTTTACCATTACTCGGCAATTGGGTAAGTCTCTTTTATTTCGGCTCTTGTGGCAAGTCCTATTTTATGTCCTTTTACAGCATAAAAGAAAATAAACACATAACATGGCACCAAAATCCAATAGGCATTTGTAGGGTTAACAACATCTGCCAAACGGCCGTAAGCCAGCGGGATCAACGCGCCGCCGGCAATAGCCATAATCATTAACGACGAACCTATTTTGGTAAACCTCCCCAAGCCGGCAATTGCTAACGGCCAGATGGCCGGCCACAAAAGCGAGTTTGCAATACCCAGTAAGGCAATAAACAGAACCGATATATAACCTGTTGTAAAAATGGCAATCAATGAAAAAATTATGCCCAAAACAGCAGAGACTTTAAGAGCCTTCTCTTGAGTAAAAAATTTCGGAATACAGATGATACCGGTAACGTACCCTAATATCATACCTAACAGCGTACAGGTAGTAAAGAATTTAGCAGTAGATAATGGAATACCCTGGCTACCTCCATAGCTGATAATTGAATCGCCAGCCAATACCTCTACCCCAACATATAAAAACAAAGTTAACACGCCTAAAAGCAAGTGTGGAAATTGAAAAACACTGGTTTTATTAGTATTAGCCGCAGCCACTGCTTCGTCTTCATGGTCGGTATCAATTTCGGGCAGGCTGGAAAAAGAAATCAAAACAGCCAGGATAACCAATACGACGATAATAATTACGTAAGGCAGTATTACGCGATGGGCCAATTCGTTTAGTTCAACAGCTTTTTGTGCTGCCGGCATTGTTATTAACCTTGTTTTTAAGCCGTCGGCATCTTTTAGGGTAATGGCCCCTAAAACAATTGGCGCAATAGAACCTGCCACTTTATTACAGATACCCATAATGCTGATGCGCTTGGCAGCGCTCTCGGGCGGCCCTAATATAGTAATATATGGATTAGATGCGGTTTGCAGCACAGCCAAACCCGTGCCTTGGACAAACAGACCCAATAAAAACAAGATGTAAGTACGGTTTAAAGCGGCCGGGATAAAAATTAAAGCACCTAAGGCCATAATACCCAAACCTACCGACATACCGTTTTTAAAACCGGTTTTCTTAAGCAGCCACGCAGATGGTACGGCCATTACCAAATATGAAATATAGAATGAAAACGCTACGAGGTATGATTCAAAGTTATTGAGCTCGCAGGCCAGTTTTAGATAAGGTATCAATACAGAATTCATCCAGGTTACAAAACCAAAAATGAAAAAGAGAGCACCAATAATATAAATAGCATTTGTGGTATTACTTCGTTTGGAATCTTGAGGCAGGGCTGCCGAGCTGGATAAATTTGTCATTTGTTTAATTTGAGGAGAAGAATAAATACCGGTAGCCCGAATAGCTACCGGTCTGTTGATTAATTATCTTATGATCATCGTTGGCAATATCAACAATGGCATCATCATCGCTTTAGTGAACTTATTTTACAGCAATAAACTGCTCAGGCAAGTTCCAGCCTGATATAGAAACTTGTGGCATCTGCTGCCCCTGTTGCGGTTGGTAGTCTAACACAATTTTACGTTCGCTTTCAGGCAAAACGGAAACATAGTTATCAGAATAAAATACCGGCAAGATTCGCTTATGCGTTGAAGGATCAACCAGCGATAAACGATTAAAGAAAGCCAAAGGTGCTTTCCCCGGATTAGCCAAGGTAACTTCAATTTTACCAGGTGCAATCTGACGGGCAGTTGTGGACAGCTTAGCAACTTTCATTTCCTTTAAGCCGGAATAAATGCCATGCTCATCTGGTATCCAATAAATATTCTCGCTTAGCTTTTGCTTGTTCTTATCCCAAATTTGCAGGCATAAAAACACACCCTTGTCTTTCGCCAGGTTATCTATCGAAGATTTTAATGGTAAAAATGCTTTTGAAGACGATGGCTGCGCTTCTACAAATAGCTGCGTAAGCAGGCTATCCTTACCATCCATATTGATAGTTCTTGCGGTAAGCATCAGATCGCGTTTAGTTTCAAATCCGTTGTTAACAAGGCTAACCATGCCGCTTATTGGGTTATACATCGCGTGCAATAATTCACTGCCGCTGTGAAGGCCATATAAACAGGCGTTAGGATCTAAATAGTAGTCGTACATCTGGCCACGCATGGCTGTCCACGGGTTTTGGGTTTTCCAGATAATTGTTCCGGTATACCAACTCCACATGTGCGAACTGAAACCCTCCATCAGGGCGCGATATTGATCATAATTTACCAATTGTGCTTTGTCGGCAAAATCTTTAGCGTCTTTAGCTTTTCCATAAGGTTCAATAGAAGCATCATACCCAATATATTTATGATAGTCCCAAACAGAATCAACCCTGCTTTTTCCATTTGCCTCATATTGCGGAGCAATAAGGTTTTCTTTTGGAATAAAACGCTGCAGAGATTCATAGTCACTCACACCAACCGATCCAACTTCCGAATTGAAAGGATAGGTGCGGGTTTCCCAAAAAGTTGATAATGGCTGAATACCATAAGGCCCATCACCGTTACCTCCTAATGTATTTAATGACATGAGGTCGGAGTTCGAGTACTCAACAAACCAACGGGTGCCATCCAGTTTTGGGATGATAGTATCTCTAACGGCAAGCAGAATATCTTCGGGTGGAGTTGTCTCATTACCACCACACCAAATAGCTAGTGACGGGTGGTTGCGTACCATTTTTACCTGATCAGCAACCGATTTTAAATACAGTTTATGATCGTCCGGATACTTTCTGCGTGTCCATTGATCTTCGGCCTTCATGGGGTCGAGCCATTTTCCATCAGCATCGCCCGAGATCCAGAAATCCTGAAAAACTAACATACCATATTTGTCGCAAGCCTTGTAAAATTCGGGACGTTCTACAAGCGCGCCGCCCCAAACCCTTATCAGGTTTAGATTCATATCGCGATGAAAACGAACCTCTGCATCATATCTCGCGTCAGAAAAACGCAGCATCGCATCAGAAATAATCCAGTTACCACCTTTGATAAACACTTTCTGACCATTTACCATCACATAACGACTATGCGTTTCGCTGTTCCAATTGGTAGTAATTTCTCTTACCCCTACCGAAATATTTTCCTGATCAGAAACCTTGCCCCCATCGGTAACAAACTGCATTTTCAAATCATACAGATTTTGAGGCCCGTAGCCATTTGGCCACCAAAGTTTAGGATTTTTAAAAGCAAAATCATTCAGTGCTACTTCAAGCGTAGTATTAGGCTGAATAGTAACCATTTTTGACACTTTATTGCCATCGAGTATATACTCTAAAACACCTTTTACCGGCTTAGCTGTTGGGTTTTGTAATTCTGCCGAAGCTTTAATAATAGCAGGTTGTTGCACACCATCCACATGGCGCACGCCTGGTACAACAGTGACCACATGTGGATTAATGAGGTTAATAGCACCAGTTTTTTCGATGGTCACTTTATCCCAGATACCTGTATTACGATCGCGCATGGGTTGAATCCAATCCCAACCTGCTGTATACTGTAGGCCAACGCCTTTGGCAATTCTGCCGTCGCCGCCCTGACCGCCATTAGGATTACCAACCGGATCTGGAGGATAAACCAATACCGCTAAACGATTTTGGCCGCTTTTACTAAGTGCCGATGTAATATTATAAGACTGGCGCAAAAACATTCCATAGTGTGTTTGCGGATTTAGTTTTTTGCCGTTTAAAAAAATATCGCAGCTATAGTTAACACCGCGAAGATTTAGATAAACTTGTCCGTCGGCAGAAGGAGCAGTTTCTTTAAAATCCTTTACAAACCAATAGGTGTAAAAATCCCTGCCGGTGGTGTAGATATCTTTGATTTTCTCATTATTCATACCGTAAAAAGGATCGGGTACCTTTTTATTGTTAAGCATGGTTGTTAAAACCGTGCCTGGAACGGTAGCAGGCTGCCACGCATTTAAAGAGAAATTAGCCGCCGAAATTGTCTTACCATCCGCCTTAATTTCAGATATGGGAGCACATTTCCAACCGGTATTTAGTTCGTAGCTGGATTGGGCATTAGAAAACGGTATATAACCGAAAACGGTTAAAATGGTGAATAATATAACCTGGTATACTGCTTTGCCTTTATTTGATGAATTGGAACTGCGTTTAATGTAATGTTTCAAGGGTATGGAGATTTTAAATTAATAGTCTATTGCAAAACAAGCCGCTTGTTTAAGCCCAATTTGGTTAAATGATGCAGGTATACTTAATTCAATACCATCAGCACTGTCTTTCCATTTCACTTTCTGAGCGGAGCCAAGCAGCGTAACCTTTTTCACTTTTTTGATATCATTAAGCGGAATTTTTAAAGATGCGGGTAGGTCTACCTTTTCTTGCTTTGTTAATACAAAAGCGTAAATACGGTTGTGATCTTTGTTTTTAGTGTAATAAATATCGCCGGCCGAATAGGGTGCTACCGATCTGGAGTTATAGATACCTTCCCCATTAATTTTCATCCAGTTACCAATACCGTTTAAACGGTCGTATGCCTCGTCGGCCCAGTCGCCATCCGGTCCGGGGCCAATGTTCATTAGTAAATTACCACCGCGAGATACCACCTTAACCAGTAACTGCACAATATCATGGGTAGATTTATAATGATCTCCGGGCACATAGCTCCAGGAGTTGCCCATCGTCATACAAGTTTCCCATGGATTACTTAGCGGTGTAGCAGGTACTTCTTGTTCTGGTGTGGTATAATTTTCGTATTGACCCGACACGGTACGATCAACCACAATTAAACCTGGCTGATTTTTGCGGGCCATGCCAGCAATTTTGGGCATATCGATGTCCTGGTTAAACTTGATACCCCTCTGCCAATCGATTGCAGTATCGATTGTATTTTTGGGCCTAACCCAACCACCGTCGAGCCAAAGAATATCTACCTTGCCATAACCAGTCATTAACTCCTCGATCTGATTGTATGTAAAGTCTTTAAATTTCTGCCAATGCTCAGGATATTTCTCCGGATCATAATTAACGTTACGATCCTTTGGCGGAAAATACGGCCACCAATATTCGGGCGAGTGCCAATCGGGCTTTGAGAAATAAGCGCCGATCATAAAATTTTCTTTCCTAAAGCTGTTGAATATCTCTTTGGTAACGTTTGCTTTCGGATTTTTCGAGAAGGGCGTTTTGCTGTCAGTTATCTTATAATCTGTTTGTTTGGTATCAAACATCGAGAAACCGTCGTGATGTTTGGTAGTAAAGATCATGTATTTCATGCCGGCAAATTTTGCGGCCTTAACCCATTTGTCGGGATCAAATTTTACGGGGTTAAAAGTGGTTTGCAGATTTTCGTAGGCCTTTTTGTAACCGTCGTAGGTTGCTCCGTGTGGGCCTTTACGCTGTGTCCACCCTTCATCTTCGGGGCAAATGCTCCAGCTTTCTACCACCCCCCATTCGCTGTATGTACCCCAGTGCATAAAAAGGCCGAACTTAAGATCCTGCCATTGATCCAATTTTTGCTGCACCGCCTGGTCGTCGGGCTTTTGGTATTGCTTAGACATATTATGCTGCTGTGCATGCGCAGCATTTAATCCTGTTAAACAGCTAATTGCTGTAAAAGCTATAAAAGTATATTTCGGAAATTTAAACATCATTTTTAACCAGCATCCGCCAAAATGGGGACGCCTAATACATTTAATTTATCTTCGAGTGTTTTGCCGAAGTTTTCTACCACAAGTGCCGCGCCTCCTATTAACTGGGCTTTGGTGCTGAGGTTCGATATCTTAAATTCGGTAAAGTTGGTGAGCATTGGTATGCAATGCTCGTTAATAGCTTGTTGTATAGGGGCCAACCAAAGTTTACCTACAACACTGCCACGCCCACTTAATACAATAGCACCTGGATTCATTAAGTGTATAAGAATAGCAAGCCCTTCGCCTACATGATAAGCAGCTTCAGAGATCAGTTTTACAGAGAACACATCCCCCTTAAGCGCCTCACTCATTATAATATCCACATTTATTTCTGCGTATTTGGCCAAACTGGTAGTTAAGCCTTGTTCAATACCGTTTTTTGCACTGGCCGTTATAGCTATTAAAGACGCCTCGGTTTCTAGACAGCCGTGCTTACCACAATTACAAAGTTTACCATTTTTAAATAGCGGAATATGGCTGAACTCACCCGCTAAACCATTATTACCCCTAAAAATCTGGTTGTTTAATATCATCCCCAACCCTATGCCCCAACCAAGGTTTAACACCATTAGATTTTTTTCATTTGCAGCAATTCCAAACTTCTGTTCTGCCAATGCAATAGCGGTAGAATCATTCTCAAGGAATACAGGTATACCTAGGCTTTCCTGCAGACTGTCAACAATTGATACACCCTCAAAATTCGTATAGGTATAATTAATGCCTCTTTCGGTATCGATAAATCCCGGCATCGTTAAGCCTACGCCTATAATGTCGGTAGTTGCTATACCTGTATTTTTTATAAAACCCGTGATTTGATCCGTCAAATCTGCTGGTGTTAATTCATTTATATTATATTCATAACCAAAAATTTCGCTAATGAAGGTATTATTCATGTCCACAACCACCATTTGTGCCCGAAATTGATCCATCGCCACTGATAATATGTAGTGCGAGTTCGGATTCAGAGAATAACTTAAAGGTTTTCTGCCTCCACTCGAGTTTGCGAGACCTTTTTCCTCAACATACCCCTCTTTTTTAAGTTCTGTCAAAACTTTTATCACATAAGGGATGCTTTTACCAGCCAAAACACTTACTTCGGGGCTGGTTAAGACCTTAGTGTAATACAAACACTTAATAATTTCACTATTGTTGATAAGAAAGGCTACTTTTTTTGATGACATAACACGGTAAACTTAGCGATTTTTCTAAAAGAATAATTAAATATGCAATACTTTTTAATTTTTTTAGAAAGTATTTCATAATTTGTAAATTAAACGTTACTTTAGGATGCGTCATATTGACACTAACTATTAATTAATATGACATAATAAAATATTCGTAAAAGTTTTAAACGAATTGCAAAGAAATATCATTGCAGACCGTGCTATGACATCGATTGCAGTGGATTTTTACGTTAAATGGCCAGTGTGTTACTAATATAACTAATAATATTAAACTGATTAACTCATCTAACTATTAATTAATGAAGTAAAAAACGCCCCCACCCATTTTGAGACCAACTGTAGCGGTTGCTTTCAAAAAAAACAACTAAACATCGTGAATGCACACTTTTAATTCACGAAACACGAATAAATTTTAACTAAACAAACCCTTAAGACAAGTATGAAATTTAACAATTACCTGCACGACAAGCCGGTTAAACAGAGCTCCCCAAGGGCCTGCCTAACCGCAAAATTCGCGCTCGCGTCCTTATTGTTTCTCGGCTTAGATGCTTCCGCAGCGGTCAATGCATCGAAGTCGGCATTAAGTTTATCAGCCTATAAGGCCGTGAATACATTAAAAAATAAAGCAGACCAAAAAATTACCGGTAAAGTAGTAGATGATAAGGGAGAAGCCCTTATTGGTGTTTCTGTAAAAGTTAAAGGCGCTACAAACGGTGTAGTTACAGATGTGAATGGCCGTTTTACCATTACTACGCCAGACAATGCTGTATTGGTGCTTTCTTACATTGGCTACACCACACAAGAAGTATCTGTTGCCGGTAAAACCAGTATTAATGTTAGAATGATTGCATCAACCAATGCATTAAGCGAGGTTGTAGTAACTGCGTTAGGTTTGAAAAAAGACGAAAAGAAACTTGGTTATGCAGTTTCTACCGTTGGTGGTGAAACATTGAATAAAGCCAGAGAAACCAACGTGGCCCTGTCATTAGAAGGCCAGGTTGCTGGTTTAAGTGTGGGTGGTTCAAATGGTGGCCCTGGTTCTTCTTCAAGAGTATTGCTTCGTGGTTTAACCAGCTTTAGCGCAAGCAGCCCGTTATACGTTATCAACGGCGTGCCAATGGATAACACGCAACGTGGTGCTTCGAGCGAGTGGGGCGGTGCTGACTTAGGTGATGGTATCTCAAACATTAACCCGGATGATATCGAAACGATGACTGTACTAAAAGGTCAGTCGGCATCTGCGCTATACGGTTCGCGTGCTGTAAACGGTGTAATTTTAATTACCACTAAAACCGGTAAGAAAAACTCTGGTTTCGGCGTAGAAGTGAACAGCAACGTACAAATCGATAAAGCTGTAGATAATACAGACTTCCAACAAATTTATGGACAAGGTGAAAATGGCTTAAAACCAACAACAGCGGCAGGTGCATTATCATCTGGTAGCTTAGCTTGGGGTGCCAAAATGGACGGTTCGCAGGTTATCCAGTTTGATGGTAAGAGCTATGCCTACTCTCCAGTTAGCAAAGACAATAATTATCTTTCTTTCTACAGAACAGCTCCAAGCTTTACCAATACCGTATCATTAACTAATGGTGGCGAAAGTGGTGCATTCCGTTTGTCTTTATCAGACTTACGTGCCAACTCTATCGTACCAAACAGCTATCTGGATAGAAAGACTTTCAACTTTAATGGTAGCAGCAATGTAACCAAGCAATTAGAAGTTAACGTTGTTGCCAACTATGTGCTCGAAAACTCAAAAAACAGATCGAGCTTAAGCGATGGACCAGGTAACCCTAACAACGGAGTTTACCTTGCACCGAACGAGGATCAACATATTTTAGCTCCTGGTACGCTTGCTAATGGCAAAGAGATGTCGTTCACTAATGATACTTATGCTACCAACCCTTATTTTGCAGCTTACAACTTTGTTAATAATCTGCAAAGAAAACGTTTAATATCTTCATTATCTGCTAAATACAACATTACTAACTGGATATTTGCACAAGCTCGTATCGGTTATGATAATAGCAATGATGAACGTATCAATATTGAGCCAACCGGAACAGCTTATCGCAGTGATAACGGTACAATGACTCAATATAATACCGCAACTACCGAGTTTAACGCAGACGCGTTAATCAACGCAAAACACGATCTGATTAAGGATTGGGTTAACTTAGACTTATCTGTGGGTGGTAACATTCGTAAAAACAACTATACAGGTACTTCTATTGCCGGTAACGGTGGCTTTATCATTCCATATTTTTACAGCTTAAACAACTTTGCAAGCCGTAATAGTGGTTATGTAAGCAATCCGGTTCCGAACAAAACTCAAGTAAACTCTGCTTACTACTCTGCAGACTTTGCGATTAAAGATTACTTAGTATTGAGTACTACCGGCCGTTACGATACTTACAGCAGTATCTCTAGCAGCGTTGGCAGAGGCATTTTCTCTCCATCGGTTACCGGTAGCTTCATCTTCTCTGATTTGTACAAAATGAACGGGGTTGACTTTGGTAAGATCCGTTTATCTTATGCTCAAACCAGTAACGATGCAACAGCTTATGCTAACCAGGTATACTATTCTGTAAATAACTCTATTAACGGTACACCTGCAGGTGGATTCAGCCAGCAACTACCAAACTTATTTTTAAAGCCATTTACTTTAAAAGAGGTTGAGATAGGTACAGAGATGAAATTCTGGGGAGATCGCTTTGGTTTTGATATATCTGCTTTCTCTCGTAGAACGCACAACGAGATCATCAACAGTACCATCGATGTTTCAAGCGGTTACACTAACAGCTACATTGGTACAGGTTCAACTCAAAACAAAGGTATCGAGGTTGAGTTACACGGCACTCCAGTTAGATCTGGCAGCTTCAGATGGACTCCATCATTCAACTTTACCTATGTTAAAAACAAAATTGTTCAAACAGATGGTGTAACCAACTCAAATATTTCATTTGGTACCTACCGTCCGTTAAACGCAAGCACTGCATTAGTAGCAGGTATGTCAGGACCTCAAATTATGGCGTATGACTATGCTCGCAACGCAGCCGGACAAATCATTGTTGATGCAAACGGTATCCCTGTTCAAGGTGCGCTTAAACCAATGGGTTCTACTATTCCTAAAATCTATGGCGGTTTAACCAACACATTCAACTACAAACAATTCAATTTATCTTTCTTAGTTGACTATCGTTTCGGAAGCAAAATCCTTTCTGCAACTAACTACTACAGTATCTACCGTGGTTTAAACAAAATGACTTTAGAAGGTCGTGAAGGTGGCGTTGTTGCTGCTGGTGTAACTGCAAGCGGTGCTCAAAACACAGTGAGCGTACCTGCAGAAACTTACTACCAGGAACTTGCCCGCAGAATTTCTGCTCTTAACGTTTTAGATGCAAGCTTTATTAAACTACGCCAAATTACTTTTGGTTACAACATTCCAAAACAAACATTGGCAAGTACCCCATTCAGCAGTATCACAGTTTCACTTGTTGGTCGTAACTTATGGACTATCATGAAACACACTGATAACATCGACCCTGAATCTGGCTTCGCTAACACTATTCAGTATAGCGGTATCGAAGGTACAAGCTTACCACAAACCAGAACTTACGGTTTCAACCTTAACTTCAAACTAAAAAACTAAAAGACCATGAAAAAACGACATATATATAGTTTTATCCTCGCGGGTAGCGTTTTAATGTCTAGCTGTACGAAGAATTTCGACGAAATCAACACCGACCCTAATAAAACTACGGCTGACCTATTTAACCCAAATTTCCTGATGTCGCAAGCTGAATTCCAGTTTTCGAACACAGGTTACGACCAGTTGTTATTTCAAAGTATGTGGATACAAGGTTTGTCATCTACCTACGACTATTATGGTAACGGTGATAAATATGTACTTAGAGGTAGTGGTACCGGTTATTACAACCGTACCTGGAACACCAGTTATGGTGCAGTATCGCTTATTGATGAGATGAAAAACCTTGTAAAAGGAAACGCAGCTTATACCAACCTTGATAACTGTGGCAGCATTTTACGTGTGCTTTTCTTAGAGCGTGTTACCGATTTATATGGCGACATTCCATACTCGCAAGAAGGCCAGGCAAAAAGCGGCATCACACAACCGGTTTTTGATACTCAACAGTCTGTCTATACTTCAATGTTAAGCCAACTGGCAACTGCGGTAACAGCGTTAGATGCTTCTAAAGCTACTCCTACAGCAGATTTGTTTTACGGAGGTAATATTGCACAATGGAAAAAACTGGGTTACTCTTTAATGTTACGCGTTGCTATGCGTTTAACAAAAGTTGACCCGGCTACTGCACAAAAATATGCTGAAATGGCTTATGCAGGTGGTACTATGACAGCGGTTGCTGATAACGCAAAAGCACAGGCAGATTACGCTAACAGCAATGGTAACGCAAACGCTGCCGCGTTATTAGTACCAGACGACTTTAGAGAAGTTCGTTGGTCTAAAACGCTTATGGATTATTTAATAGCTAACAACGATCCACGTATCAGTGCTATTGCCGAAATATCTGCGGGTACTGGTAAAGCTGCAAACGAAACTCAAGCCGCAGGTATCAATACTGCAAGCCTGCAAATTGGTATGCCAAATGGCTATGACCAAGCTGGCGGTGCAACTGATATTTCAAAAGCACCTAATTACCCTGGCACAAGCCCTGCTAATCCAGCTGTTACAGGTGATGCTGCTGCACCAGATGGCAAATATTCACGCCCTCGTTTTGCGGTTTATGACGATCGTAACATGAACAACATCATGTTAACTTATGGCGAAACTGAGTTATTGTTAGCAGAAGCTGCAACCAGAGGTTGGAATACCGGTAACGCTGCAACTCACTTTGCAAATGCATTAACTGCAGACATGAAAGCGCTTGCTCAGCTAAATACATCAGCTGCCGCAACTGTTAGCGACGCTGATATTGCAACTTACGTTGCTGCACACCCATTAGTAGCTGGTACTGCATTACAGCAGATCAATACCGAATACTGGGTTGCCGCTTCAACTGTATTCGATTTCAACGAAACTTATGCTAACTGGAGAAGATCTGGTTACCCTGTATTAACACCTGTTACTTACCCAGGTCAATACATCACCGGACAAATTCCTCGCAGAATGCCTTATCCTATTACATTACCACAAACCAATGGTACAAACTATTCGGCAGCAGTATCCCGTCAAGGCGCGGATAACTTTGCTACAAGAGTTTGGTGGGATAAATAAGATTTCATACTTTTCTACGAACAGGGAGACATAATGTCTCCTTGTTCGTTTATAGAAGTTTGTAAATTGCATTTGATTTAAACTATTGTATTATCTGGGTTTTACAACCTGTTTTTATGCCCAATATTAAAGTAACTCGTCCTAAAATTTTAACGCTCTTAAGCGCTGGTGTTACCGCAACTCTGCTTCTTACTGCGGATTTAACATGTGCGCAAGTATCTCAACCGTTGTTTCAAATACTCGGGTCGGCGCAAACCAATATCCATTTCAACAACGCCATTAGCGAAAATGAAAACAAAAACGTACTGTCGTACGAATACTTTTACAATGGTGGCGGCGTGGCGGTAGGCGATATTAACAACGACGGCCTGGAAGATCTATTTTTCACAGGTAACATGTCTCCTAATAAGCTTTACCTCAACATGGGCGGTATGAAGTTTAAGGATATCACCAAAACGGCGGCTAAAGAATTGGAAGGCAGAGCGGGTGATTGGAAAACCGGTGTTACGATGGCCGATGTTAACGGAGACGGCTTAATAGACATTTATGTATGCTACTCCGGCAACACAGGCCCTGAAAAGAGGAGGAACCAATTATTTATCAACAACGGTAATTTAACTTTTACCGAGAAGGCAAAAGCCTACGGATTAGACGATCCCGGATATAGTACGCAGGCTGCTTTTTTTGACTATGACAACGACGGCGATCTGGATATGATGCTGATTAACCACAACATTAAAAAGATCGACAATATGGAGTTTGCCAAATACCGTAACCAAACAGACGAGTATGCCGGCAACAAATTATTTCAAAATAATGGCAATGGTACGTTTACCGATGTCTCAAAAAAAGCAGGTATTATTCAAAACCCCCTTACTTTCGGTTTAGGATTAGCTATCGCGGATATAAACCAGGATGGATGGCCTGACATTTACGTTACCAACGACTACAACGAGCCCGATTACATGTACATCAATAACCACGATGGTACATTTTCGGAGCAATCACAAAAATATTTAAGGCACATGTCGCACTTCTCCATGGGTGTGGATATTGCCGACTACAACAACGATGGTTTTCCGGACATCCTTACGCTGGATATGTTACCGGAAGACAACCACCGCCGAAAAACGCTTCAATTAGAAGAAAGCTATGAGTCCTTTGAATTGATGATCAATCAGGACCTCTATAAACAATATATGCGCAATATGTTGCAGCTAAATAATGGCAATGGCACATTCAGCGAGATTGCCCAACTGGCCGGGGTTTCGGCTACGGACTGGAGCTGGTGCCCATTGATAGCTGATTTTGATAATGATGGTTATAAAGACATTTTTATAACCAACGGATATCTGCGCGACTACACCAATAAAGACTTTTTACGTTACTGGGGCGACTACAAAATAAAGAAAGCCATGGCACGCGAACCATTCTTACTGATGGATCTGGTTAGTGCAATGCCCTCAACCAAACTACCCAACTACATATATAAAAATAACCACGACCTAACTTTTACCAACGAACAGCAAAATTGGGGTATCAACAATTCAAGCATTTCAAACGGAGCCGTTTATGCTGATCTGGACAATGATGGCGACTTGGACCTCATTGTAAACAACATTAACGAAGAGGCTACCATCTATAAAAACACCTCGCGGGAAAACAACACGGGCAATTTTTTAAGCATTAAACTAAAAGGCACCAACGGCAACGTCAACGCGGTGGGAGCAAAAGTAACTTTGCGTACAGGAGGAAAAATTCAATACCAGGAAGTTAATCCCGGTCGGGGCTATCTTTCGAGCGTATCAACAGTCTTAACCTTTGGTTTAGGCTCAGACAAACAGGTTGATTCTTTAAATATTTCATGGCCAGGCGGCGGTAAGCAAACTTTGACACACGTTGATGCTAATCAGCGGCTTATAGTCAATTATAACCCCGAAAAGATTACTAATAAATCACAGAGCGCTAAAACTACTCCCCTGTTTACTAATGTAGAACCGTTGTTTAACTACAAGCCGCAAGACAATACCATTAACGATTTTAAACGTCAACTGTTGATGCTATTTATGTATTCTAAAACTTCGCCGGTGATGGCTAAAGCTGACGTCAACAAGGATGGGCTTGAAGATCTATTTATCAGCGGAGATCAGCAATCGCCCGGCAAAATAATGCTGCAGCAACGCGATGGTAAATTTGTAACAACTGATTTATCGGGCGGCGCGCAAACAGCCACAGTATCTGCGGCGCTGTTTTTTGACGCTAATGGCGATGGATACCCGGATCTGTATGTGGCTAAAGGAGGTTACAGTTTATATGAGCCTAACACGCCCGATCTACAAGATCAATTATATATTAACAACGGAAAAGGCGGCTTCAACCTAACACCCTCTCCTAATACTTCGGCAAGCAGTAAGTCTTGTATCCGTGCCTGCGATTTCGACGGCGATGGAGATATGGACCTGTTTATAGGTGGACGCGTTATTCCCGGTCAATACCCACTTGCCCCGAAGAGCTATCTGTTGGTAAATGATGGCAAAGGTTATTTTACTTCAATAGACGTTCCTTTTGCTAATTTGGGTATGATAACGGATGCCCAATGGATAGACGTTGATAAAGATGGCCGTAAAGACCTGGTGCTATGCGGAGAAATGATGCCTATCAAGATATTCTTAAACACCAAAACAGGCTTTGTAGAGAACACTGCTAAGTATTTTGATAAACCGCAGAGCGGCTTTTGGTCGTCCTTAGCGGTTGCGGATATCGACGGTGACGGGAACCCGGATCTCATTGCCGGAAATATGGGGCTAAACACCCAGATCCGCGCATCTGATGATCAACCTGTAGAACTCTATTTTGATGATTATGACGGTAACGGATCAATTGATCCGTTCCTAAACTTTTATGTGCAGGGCACAAGCTATCCATTTGTAAGTCGCGACGAGCTGAATGAGCAAATCTATCCCATGCGAAAGAAGTTTGGATCATACAAAGCATATGCAGATGTAGGCATGAAAGAAATATTTACGCCCGAGCAATTGCAGAAAGGCGGCAAACTTTCCGCAAACACTTTACAAACCACGTGCTTCTTATTTCACAACGGCAAATTCACTAACACCGATTTGCCTATAGAGGCCCAGTTTGCTCCAGTTACGCAAATTATTACTTCCGATTTAAACAATGATAAGAAGGTTGACCTGTTATTATTAGGTAACCATACTGACAATCGCCTCAAGCTAGGTGCAATTGATGCCAACTACGGCTGTGTACTGACAGGCGACGGTAAGGGTGGCTTTAATTACGTTAACCAATCAACAAGTGGACTTTCTGTAACCGGCGATGTAAAGTCGGCGATTGAAATAAAGATCAATAATATCAACTATCTAATTTTAGGCATTGCAAACGAGCCTGTTCAATTTTATAAGATCAACAGATGAAAAAAACAGGTAAATTTCTAATCATACTCGGATTAATAAGCCATCAAGCACGAGCCTACAAAGCGCCTCAGCCAGCTTACCTTGAGATAGCTCCGGTTGTTAGTGCAATTAACATGGTGATGATACACGATGTTATAAGCCCACCTGTGGCTGCCCGGTATTATGCCTATGCCATGATGAGCGCCTACCAGATTGTGTCGCAAAACAACGCGCAGATACCTGGGCTAGCCTCCTTTGTCAGGGAATATCCTGTTACTTCTGTAATAGCGAAAGCAAATAAAGACTTTGATTACCGCGTTGCAGCTAAATACGCTATTTACGAAACGGCTAAGAACATGCTACCCTCCGGCTACATGCTTCAGGAGGATGAGGATACCTTTATTGCGGAGTTAAAAAGGCAAAACTATACCCAGGCGGCAATTGATAAAATTGTTAAAGTTGCGGTAGAGTCATCGGCCCAGGTTATTAATTTCTCCAAAATAGATAACTATGGTAAGCTGAGTGCTAAACTGAGATATACACCATTAAAAGGCGAAGGAAGCTGGTACCCTACCCCTCCGGCTTATATGGATGCCGTTGAACCACATTGGAATTCCATTAAACCTCTAATGGCCGATTCTGCAGCACAATTTAAGCCTGCACCCCCCGTGGCTTTCAGTAAAGATAGTACCAGCCAGTTCTATAAACTCGCAATGGCTGTTTACAACGTATCAAAAAATCCATCGCGCGAGCAGCTGTTCATTGCGTCATTTTGGGATTGTAATCCTTTTGCGGTTACTACTTCAGGGCATATGTCCATTGGTTTCAAAAAAATCAGTCCCGGAGGGCATTGGATGAACATTGCCGCAATGGCGGTCAAAAAGGCTAACCTAACCTTTGACCAATCTGTATTGGTAGTAACTATGGAAGCGGCAACACTTATGGACACCTTCATCTGCTGTTGGGACGAAAAGTATTTGACGAATCGCCTGCGTCCCGAAACTTACATCAACAAATATGTTGATATTACCTGGAGGCCATTTTTACAAACACCTCCATTTCCGGAATATACGAGCGGCCATGCCATTGTGTCTAACTCGTCGGCTACTATTTTAACTTATTTACTGGGAGATAAATTTGCTTATACAGACGACACGGAGATTCCATTCGGCGTTGACGCAAGATCTTTTACATCTTTTAAACAGGCCGCTGCAGAAGCTTCTATATCGAGATTTTACGGCGGTATACACTATACAGATAGTATAGAAGAGGGTAATAAACAAGGCGTTGATTTAGGCAATTACGTTATTGCCCGTATCAAAAAAGCTGGCATTAAACCATTACGCTAAACATTTCGATAATAAACAAGAAGGGCCCCGGTTGATAACCGGGGCCCTTCTTGTTTAAGCGATGCTTTATTATTCGGCATGCTTGTCTGACATCGTGAGTACTAGTTTACCACCTTTCATAATATCCTGATAGTCGATATAAAACTTATCGTACTTTTTGCCATTAAGGGTAATACCAGAAATGTAGATATTTTTTGGTGAGTTATGTAGCACTTCAATATCGAACGTTTTGTTGCCCGGCAATTTAATACTTGCGGAATTTAAGTTAGGGCTGCCGAAAACATACTGACCACCTGACGGATTAACCTGGTAGAAGCCCATTGCCGAAAGCACATACCAGGCCGACATCTGGCCTACGTCTTCGTTACCAATAATACCATCATGCTTATCAGTGTAAAAGTTATTGAGGATAAACCTTACTTTTTGTGCGGTTTTCCATGGCTGACCTACAAACGAATATAAATAGGTAATATGATGGCTTGGTTCGTTACCGTGCGCATACTGGCCGATCAACCCGCTTACATCAGGCGAAGCATCTTTACCCATATCGCCATGCGCTATGAATAGCGAATCGAGTTTTTTGATAAACGGTTTCTCGCCACCCATCAGTTTAACTAAACCGTCAACATCCTGCGGTACTAACCAGGTATATTGCCAGGCGTTACCCTCCGTATAATCATCCTGACGGTGACGGGATACAAACGGGCTGAATGGTGAGCGCCATTCTGTTTCTGATACCCTACCGCGCATAAAGCCGGTTTGTTTATCAAAATAGTTCTTGTAGTTATGGCCGCGTTTCAAATAGTATTCGTAGCCAACCTCATCGCCCATCTTTTTGGCCATTTTTGCAATGCCCATATCATCAATAGAATATTCAAGGCCCATAGCCACAGTTTCTACCATAGTATCGGCAGGGATATAGCCCAATTTCTTGTAAAGCTTAAGGCCACCAAAATCATCACGCATTGCGGTAGCCTTAACAGCTTCATAAGCTAGCTTGGTATCAAATCCTTTAAAGCCTTTTAGGTAAGCATCTGCAATTACGGGCACTGCGCTATAACCCACCATCGTGTTGGTTTCATTACCCATCAAGTGCCACATTGGCAAGCTACCCTGTTGCTGGTAAACAGCAAGCATGGTGTTTACGATATCATTGATTCTTTCGGGCTGAATAATGGTGTATAAAGGATTTAATGCACGGTAAGTATCCCAAAGCGAGTAGGTGGTTGAGTTTTGGAACGATGCATTTTTATAAACCTTCTTATCTGTACCGCGGTAATCGTTATTAACATCGTTAAAGGCCGACGGTGCGATCATGGTGTGATACATTGCGGTATAAAACTTTTTCATCTGTGATAATGAATCGGTTTTTATTTTAACCTTTTGTAATTGTAAATTCCATGCCTTGTCAGCATCAGCAACTACCTGATTAAAGTTCCAGCCCGGTATTTCTTTGTTAATGTTTAACAATGCATTGGCCGAGCTAACAGGTGATATACCCACCTTGATCATCACCTTTTCATTAGCCGCTGTAGCAAAACTCACAATACCTTTTATTTTAGGGCCTCTTAACGAAGTACCTTTAACCACACCCGCCGTATCATAAACTGCAAAGGTTTTTATCGGCTTTGAGAATACTGCTGTAAAATAAATGCGTTGGTCTTTAGCCCATCCTTTTGAGAAACGATAACCTTCGATAGTATTGTTATTAACCTTAGTTATGTAAGTATCTGTAGGATGATCCCAGCCTATACCCTGCTCCAGGTCAATAATAATGTGCGCATCGTCCGCTTTAGGAAAAGTATATTCATGAAAGCCCACACGATTGCTGGCAGTCAATTGTACTCCGATATTATAACGCTTTAATTTTACTTTATAATAGCCTGGCTTTACAACCTCGTCTTTATGGCTGAATAATGAGTAATATCCCTGTGATTGCGATTCTCCCGTTTTACCGGCATGAGTCATAATTGGTCCAGTGGTTGGCATTACAGAAATATCGCCCAAATCGCCTATACCTGTACCACTAAGGTGGGTATGCTGAAAGCCAAGGATGGTAGAATCTGAAATATGGTAACCGGAGCACCAATCCCAGCCTTCATGAATGTTTGTTGGGCCTAATTGTACAGCACCAAATGGTACGCTGGCACCTACAAAAACGTGACCGTGCCAGCCCGTACCTATTAGAGGATCAACATACTGAGTGAAACTTGCAGGTGCAGACTGTTTGGTCTTAACCTGACTATACCCAGCTACTGTTAAGCCGAGTAAGATAGATGTAATAGCGTTTATTTTTTTCATTAAAGTTGGATTCGAATTATTTGGAAATGATACCCAGTTCTGCAATCTCTGCACGATCGCCCTGGATAACATGCTTAGGTACAAATTTAAAATACCTTGCCGATATTGGATTTTCTATTTGTACAACCTGAAGAATTGGATTTGATTTGATGTTTGAAAACTCGCCTGATATAGCTTTAGCCCAGGTAGAACCATCTGCGCTGTAGTAAAACTCATAAACATCAACCATCCCATCAATATGCTTATCAGTACGGGGTTGATAAGTAAACTGCTTGATAGTTGTATTTTTACCCATATCGATAACCACACCACCTGTGGATACTGCCACATCTGCATAACTATTTACATCGTCATCAATTGCCTTTTGCAGGTTCTTTTCATCTGTGCCCTCTGCGCTGATGTGCCATTGTACCTTAACAGGTCCAAATTGCTTAGTGCTTACCTCGCTCAATTTGTTACCTTCTTCAATACTCAGAGTTTTAACAACACCGCCTTCGGGAAGTTCAAACGGGTGTTGATATACCGCGGAAGCATTACCTGGCACACTACCATCAACCGTGTAAACAATTTTACTTACCGGGGCTTCTGTAGTTAAGCTAACCTCTCCTTTTGTCGTACGTGTAATTTGAGGTGATGATAAATGTACGGGCTCTTTAAAAAGGCCAAAGTCGCTCAACGCAATACTTACCGGCGATTTGGTGACGCGTAACCTTACCTTGCTTGCTGTTATATTTTGTGGCAAACGAATAAGCCTGTTAGCACCAATACTGGTTGCAGCTGCTATTTGCTGCCACCCATTATTCTGCCATGCATCGACACTTATTTCTTCTATACGCTGCCCCAGCTTAATATTTTCGCGTAAGCGGATTACATTAAAGGTTTGCGGTTTATGCAGATCGGCAACCAATTGTGGCGTAGTAACCTTGTCGTCAGATGCCCAATAGCTATACCGGTCGTTATCAACTAAATGCTGAACACCGTACAACTGCTGATTTTTTCCTCTGATATTACTTGCTGTTAAGGTTGCACCTTTTGCCAAGTTTATCGCAAAAGTTTGTTTTAGCAACGATCCAAATTCTTTTAAGATCTGCTCGTCTTCTTTTGATATCAAGCCTTGTTTATTTGGAGACAAGCCCAGATCTAAACACGCAGCCCGGCCAACACTTTTATAATAAAGATCGAGCAATTGATACGCCGATTTACTTTGCCCATCCTGAGATTCGTGATAAAACCAGCCCTTACGTAGCGGAACATCACATTCGGCAGGCATCCAATTTTTGCCATCGCGTGTACCATCTGTACCCAACCAATCTTTCACATAGCCGTTAGATGGTCGTTTACCGGCTTCAGGAGCTTCGGGTGTATAAGTTTCCCAGCTCGTTTCGCCGGCGTGGCCTTCTTCGTTGCCTACCCAGCGCACATCGGGGCCAACATCCCCGAAGATAGAAGCACCAGGCTGCATGGCACGAGTGATTGCCCAGGTATTATCCCAATCATAATAAGTAGTACGATCTATCTTTCGTGCTTCGCGAGTGCCACCATAAAAGCCATCGCCGCCATTGGCACCGTCGTGCCACGACATAAATAACGGTCCATAGTTACTATAAAGCTCTTTTAACTGGGCACGATAAATTTGCAAATATTCAGGAGTGCCATAGTTGGCGTTATTGCGGTCCCAGGGTGAGCAATACAATCCCAGTTTCATATTTAATTTATCACAGGCCTGCTGATATTCTTTTACGACATCGCCCTTACCATTTTTATACGGGCTTTGGCTGATGTTATGCGAGGTAGTTTTAGTGGGCCACAGGCAAAACCCATCGTGATGTTTGGCAACTACTACAATACCTTTAAAGCCACCCGCTTTAGCCGCCCCTACAATTTGTAGTGCATTAAAACTGGCTGGATTAAATAAGGAGTTTGGCTCATCACCATAGCCCCACTCTTTATCATCAAAAGTAGCCATACTGAAGTGTATAATACAATACATTTCGGTTTCCTGCCATTTTAATTGCCTGGCTGTTGGCAATACGCCATAAGGTTTTGGAGCCGGCTGGCTAAATGCCAGGCACGATGCTGCTAAAAGCTGTGCCGTTAAGAAGTAACGCTTTAACATCTGTATTAATTTTTAAACCAGTCTGCAGGTACATCTTGCAGAACAGAACCGTTATGACTATATTTTAATTTCAGCGTGTAACCGCCGCCCCCTTCAACAAAGTTCAGTTCAAACGGATGGAGGCCTTTTTTCATAGCCGCCTGGCCGCTTTTTTCTACCGGAGCATGCATACCATCATTATCAATGGTAGTTTGGTTATCTATTTTTAAAACACCGGCATCATCGCAAGTTAAATAAAACGTGTAAATGCCTGTTTGCGGTACGTTAATATATCCTTTAAATCTTAATGCAAAGGATGGTGCTTTAACTTCATCGGGTACGGCAACGCCTGGTACAGTATAAACCTTGTCTGAATTATCTGCTGGCATTTTGGTAGTGCCATTAAATTCCCCGGGATAATAAAATACCTTTAAGCCGCTTTGTACCGAGGTTGTTGCTGGCTCGGCATAGTTTTGCTGCCTGTAGTTAACGGTATAAACGTCGCCTCGTCTGCCATTTGCTGCGAACGCCGCAATATTTAGAACCTGATTTTTGTCGACTATATACTTATTCAGTATCGGTGACGAAGGACCGGGCATAGTGCCATCATGCGTAAACCTTACGATCATACTTTTCAGAGGCTTAACTGCTGTAACCGTATCTGCTTTTACAAACACACGATAATCTACCATGTCAGCCAGATCAGGCATGCGGTAATTTACTTTAAGGGCATCTAAACGTGGAAACTGTTCTATGTTCCTTTTCACGTAACCATCATATAAAGACACCTTATTGGTCCACAATAACTCGGCGAGCGCGGTCATACGAGGCATAAAGCGGTAATCAGCTCTTTTTTCAGATGGTACACTTTCCGCCCATATAGCAGCCTGAGCACCAACAATCAGTTTTGCTTGCTCTTCTGTTAGGCCTTTTGGAATCGGGTTAAAATGATAGATATTTGATGCCGAATTTCTATCATACTTACCGTCGAAATACAACGGGTTTCCCGGTACCATAATTACCTGATTACCATTTTTAGCCGCCTTAACCGGTGCATCGGGCACCCAGGTGCGCCAATACATAATCATAGCACTGGAGGTAACGCCACCTTCTAACACTTCGTCCCATCCAATCATTTTACGGCCATGGGCATTGAAGAACTTCTCCATGCGGTTAATAAAATAACTTTGCAAACCGGGAAGATCCTTAATACCCTCGCGAGCCATTAAGGCTTTACATTCTTCAGATTTTCCCCAATCGGTACGATCTACCTCATCGCCACCTATGTGAATGTATTTGGATGGGAATATGTCCATAATTTCGGTGAAGACATTCTGAGCAAATTCAAATGTAGTTTCGTTACAAGGGCAAATAGGCTTTGTAAACAATTTACCCCAGCTATTCTCACCATTACAGGTTAAAAACGGATAAGAATTAATAGCCGACATCATGTGACCCGGCATGTCAATCTCCGGGATGATTTCAATATGACGCGCGGTTGCGTAAGCCACCACATCTTTCATTTCTTTCTGTGTGTAGAAACCGCCGTATAAAGTTTTACCGTCGCGGTGGATGATATGCGAAGGATCGATAGCCATATCGGGGTTATCCACGGCTTGCTTCATGCAGGCCGAATCCTGGTTATTGAACGTTCGCCATGCGCCTTGCTCGGTAAGTTTAGGATATTTTTTAATCTCTATTCTCCACCCCTGATCGTCCGTAAGATGCAGATGAAACTTATTCATTTTATAGAGCGAAAGCAGATCGATAAATTTCTTTAAATACGATACTGAGAAGAAATGACGCGATACATCAAGATGCATCCCTCTCCAGGCAAAAACCGGCTCGTCTTGTATACTTAAGGCCGGTACATTTAAGGCGCTATGATGAATACCCGCTTCAATATCTGCCGGCAATAATTGTCTGATGGTTTCAATAGCCCGAAACATCCCGGCACCTTGTTTAGCAGAAATAACAATCTGTTGGGGTGTAATACTCAAAGAATATCCTTCATCCGCAGTTATTTTGTCATCATATTTTAACAGTATTGACGAACTTGCCTGGCGATGCGTAACCACAAGTGCTTTACCCAAACCCTTGCTTATTAATTCATTTAACTGTTTAACCTCATTGGCAAACAAAGCGTCGGGCGCTGTAACAATAACCGTTTTCGCAGTGATTTTGAACTCTCCGGCGCCGGCAGCTAAATGTTGAGGATATGGTATTAAAGGGTAACGTTTTTCATCGCCTTGTGCCTTAGCAAACGATACCGTTAATACCTGCAGACATATTAATAAAGATATATGGTAGATTAACTTTTTCATGCAGATTATTATTTGCTCGCTAATTGGTCCAAAATGGAATGGGTTAGGGTTGAAATGATTTTATGGTCACCTTTCAACTGATCAAAAACTTCGATTTCGTTTGTACCAACTTTTAGCCAGCCAGCCGGAATATAAAGCGTTTGCTGCGGACCAATCTCCCAGTATTTACCCAGGTTATGACCATTTAAGAAAACGAAACCTTTACCAAACTGACTAAGATCAAGATAAGTATCAGCAGTTTTAGTTAACGAAAAAGTACCTTTATAAATACCCGGTCCTTCAATTGCCGACTTACCCGTTGTAAACTTTATCCCGCCCAAAGTTTTAAATGGAAACTTATACATGCTCCAGTTTAAAACCGGCGCACCATTTAATGTTACACTTTCGGTTATACCTTGGCGGTTATCGGTTAAAAACAATCCGTAATTGATGCGGCCATTATTTTCGACCCAAATATCGAGCGTGGCATCAGCAGAAAGTTTATCAATACTCATGGAATCTTGCACCAGGCGGCGGTCCAACACGCCTAACCTCTTTTTGTTAAGATATACCACCGCGTAGTCGCGTAGTTTGTTAAGTTTCAATAATCCGGCATCACCCTTTTTTAATTTGCTGCGGTATAATACAAAGCCATAAGCCTGGTTAAGATCTTCGAAACACAGCGGGGTTTTATTCACCACCGGAGCGGGCAAATTAGTATACAAGCTTGCGTATTGTGTTAACGCAATTTTGTCGATACCAATAGTTGGTGCCGGTTGCGGAACCGGAGGCAGCGTGGTGCCTTTGGGCAGATGCTTCGTTATAACTTCTCTGAATTTTAGATATTTTGCCGTTGGATTACCAGCCTCGTCAAGAGGCGCGTCATAATCGTAGCTTGTTGTTTGTGGTGAGTAAGCTTCCGTTTTACTCATATTGGCGCCGTTCATAAACCCGCGTGTAGTACCGCCATGAAACATATACATGTTAATTGAAATTCCGGCGCTTAGTACCTCATCCAGTTTTTTTGCAGCATCATCTATGCCCGTTTTGGCGTGAGGTTTACCCCAGCTATCAAACCAACCCGGATACCATTCTGCAATATAATATGGCCCTTTACCATCATGATATTTATTGATCAGTTTCTTTACCGCAGCGGTATCATCTAAACCATTTACAGCAGGCAAATAACCAGGCAGGTAACCTTTCGGCATTTGTGTTTCACCATCGCAGGTAAATAATATACCGTTAAAACCGGCATCGGCAAATATTTTACGGTTTAGTTCCAGATAGGCTTTATCATCGCTGTATGAACCATATTCGTTTTCGAACTGCACCATTAGAATGTTACCGCCATTAGTTACCAGGTAAGGCACCAGTTGTTTAGACAACTGCTTAATGTAATTGCGATAGGCTGAGATAAAACGCTCATCCTTACTACGCACCTTTAAGGTACTATCTTTCAGCAGCCAGTACGGATAGCCGCCAAATTCCCACTCTGCGCATGCATACGGACTTGGGCGCATTACCACCCACATGTGCTCTTCTTTCGCAATACGTACAAATTCCGCAATATCGTTATTGCCTTCAAAGGTGTATTTGCCGGGTTCTTCTTCGTGGCTGTTCCAAAAGACGTAAGTTCCTACCGTATTTAAGCCCATTGCTTTCGCTTTTCTGATCCTGTCGCGCCAGTATTCGCGAGGGATACGCTCGCAATGCATTTCACCCGAAATCATTTGAAAAGGCTTGCCATCTAACAGAAAATGCTGATCAGAAAGCTCGAAGGTATGCTTTGTGGCCTGCGACATGCTTTTTTGCCCAACCAGCAACAGCAAACTAGAAACGAAGAAAGAAAGTAGAGTTTTCATAAATAGTATACAAACATCAAATCTTGCAGAACAAAATTCACATACATTAATGGCTCTCTTAAATTTTCTAAAACTTGACTTCGATTGCACACGCAGCAAAATCACAAAAAATTACTAGCTCGAAGTTGACAATCTTCTATTTTTAACTAAAAAGCTAAATACCGGTCAAGAAATCTTTAAAAATTCACCAATAAATGTGTTGCGAACAATTATTTTACATATTTAGCGAATAATTTGTTAAATATGCGGTAACTTTTTAAAAAATTTAAAAACTATGCACTTCTTAAGAAAGAGTTTATTTATTGGTTTGCTCAGCACTGCCATAATTTATTCGGCAAATGCTCAAAGCCAGGCTGGATATTTGAATCCGAATCTCAGCGATAATCAACGCGTTGACGATCTGTTAAAAAAACTCACTCTTACAGACAAAGCATTGTTACTAGGCTATAGAAGCCAGGCTATTGACCGATTGCACATCCCCGCTTATAATTGGTGGAATGAAGGCTTACATGGCGTAGCCCGCGCAGGCGAAGCAACCGTGTTCCCTCAAGCCATTGCCATGGCAGCAACTTTTAATACCGATCTTGTTAATCAAATAGGCACGGTTATTTCTACAGAGGCACGCGCCAAACATAATTTAGCCGTTGATCGCGGTGACCGCGGCATGTATGTTGGCCTTACTTATTGGTCGCCTAACATTAATATTTTTCGCGATCCACGCTGGGGCCGCGGACAGGAAACTTACGGAGAAGACCCTTTTTTAACCAGCCGCATAGGTTTATCTTACGTTCACGGTATGCAGGGCGATGTTGCAGGGCGCTTTAAAATTGCGGCCACAGCTAAACACTTTGTAGCCCACAGCGGCCCCGAAAACACCCGTGACTATTTTAATGCCGTAGTAAGCGATAAAGATTTGCACGATACTTATCTATATGCTTTTCACCAATTGGTAAAAGGCGGCGTAGCCAGCGTAATGACAGCCTACAACAGCGTTAACGGCATACCAAACTCTGTTAATACTAACCTGATACAAAATACACTACGCAAAGAATGGGGCTTTACAGGTTACATTGTAACCGATTGTGGAGCTTTGGATGATGTATACACCACGCACAAATATCTGAAGACTGCAACCGAGGCCGCAGCGGCGGGTATTAAGGCAGGCCTTAATCTGGATTGCTCATCCGTACTGCAATCTGATGTGGTTAAAGCCGTGGAACAAAAACTGATAACCGAAAAAGAGGTAGATGTAGCTTTAAGACCTGTATTACTAACTCAGGTAAAACTTGGCTTTTATGACGACCCTAAACTATCGCCTTATTTCAAATACCGTACTGATAGCATCCACAACGAGTCGCACGTAAACCTGGCGAGAATTGCAGCACAACAGAGTATGGTATTGCTTAAAAATGATAAAAATGTGCTTCCGTTAAAACCAAGCACCTATAATAGCATTATGGTGGTTGGTCCCAACGCTGCATCGCTTGACGCATTAGTTGGCAGCTATCACGGTGTGAACTCCAGAATGGTAAACTTTGTAGAGGGCATCTCCGGAGCAGTAGATAAAGGTACACGGGTAGAATATGACTTAGGTGCAGGCGATTCGGACACTACTCATTTTGGTGGTATTTGGGGTGCAGGCAATGCTGACGTAACAGTTGCCGTTGTTGGCTTACTGCCGGTAACAGAAGGTGAAGCCGGTGATGCATTCTTAGCTGAAGCAGGTGGCGATAAAAAGACACTTTCTTTACCCGCCAGCCATTTAGCCTTTATGAAAGCTCTGCGCAAAGGGGTTAAGAAACCAATTATTGCTGTAATCACTGCAGGTAGTGATGTGGATGTTGCCGCAGTTGCTCAATATGCCGATGCAGTTATCCTGGTGTGGTACCCTGGCGAGCAAGGAGGTAATGCATTAGCGGATATCTTATTAGGAAAGATATCGCCATCGGGCAGGTTGCCTTTAACGTTTTATAACTCTGTTAACGATCTACCTGCATTTGACAATTATGGCATGGCTGGCCGTACTTACAGATATTTCACGGGTAAGGTTCAATATCCTTTCGGCTATGGCTTAAGTTATACCACATTTAAATACGATCAAAACAGTGCCGCTAATAAGGCTTATAAGGCTGCGGATACCATAACCGTATCATGCAAAATCACCAACACCGGAAACATCACAAGTGGCGAGGTTGTGCAAGCTTATATAGAGTACCCTAAGGTTGACGGAATGCCAATAAAAGAATTAAAAGCTTTTCAAAGAGTTAGTATTGATGCAGGCCAAAGCAAAGATGTAACCCTGCGCATACCTGTTCAGGATTTGAGCAAATGGGACGTGGCCGCAAAAAAACAAAAATTATATCCGGGAAACTACAAGTTAAAGATCGGGCCTAACTCGGCAGAGGCGTATATTGTTAACGATTTTTCCATCAAGTAGAGCTAATCTTCATCTCATAAAGAAATAGTAAAAGTGAGAAAAGTCTGTTTATTATTTAGTTGGTTATTGGTTGTAGTAGTGGCCCAGCGTGCAGCTGCACAGCCTGTGTTTCAGATTATTAAGCAAGAGCTGGTTTTCAACAATGCTCCTTTTAAACAATGCCATGCCTCAACCATGGTTGAGACGCAACCGGGGGAATTGTTACTAGCTTGTTTTGGAGGCACCCAGGAGTCGAAACCAGACGTGCAAATCTGGCTAGCTAAGTTGAAAAAGGACAAATTCTCTACCCCTGTTGCGGTAGCTAATGGCATTGTCAATGATACACTGCGTTACCCGGCATGGAATCCTGTATTATTTAAAGAGCGAAGCGGAAAGATCTTTTTGTTTTATAAGGTTGGCCCCAATCCGCGCGAATGGTGGGGAATGCTAAAAACTTCAAACGACGGGGGTAAAACCTGGTCTGAGGCTCAGGCCTTACCAAAAGATATTTTAGGGCCAATTAAAAATAAGCCGGTACAGCTATCAGACGGCAGTATATTATCCCCTTCGAGTGTTGAGGAAGCCAATGGGCGCTGGAAAGCACATATCGAAAAATCGATAGATACAGGTAAAAGCTGGATCACTATCCCCATAGATCCTGACGGAGAATTTGATGTTATTCAGCCCAGTATACTTATCTACAACAACAATCGTTTACAGATAGTTTGCCGTAGCAAACAAGGTAACGTTATCCAGGCGTGGTCATCTGACGAGGGTAACACCTGGAGTAAGCTTTCCAGAACGAGCCTGTTAAATCCAAACTCAGGCACCGATGCCGTGACCTTAAAAAATGGATTGCAGCTAATTGTTTATAACCCCGATGTGCCAGGAAAAGATTGGATGAACGGGCGAGGCAAATTGAGGGTCGCATCTTCTGCAGATGGTACCACCTGGACAGATGTAGCAGTGCTTGAAAATGGAACCACGGAAGAATACAGCTATCCTGCTATCATCCAAGCCAGTGATGGCCTTGTGCATATCTCTTATACTTACGATCGCAAGAATATCAAACATGTTGTTCTGAAGCAGAGCAAGTAGTGCTAAACATTCGCAATTAATATTCACCCTCCGGAAAAGCCGATTTGAACTCGGATTCTGATTTTCTTTTGCAATATTGTACACGGTTAAATCCAAATGTTTAAACCATATATTATGAAGGTTCTCCGTCTGCTTTCTTTGTTGATGATCTGTGCAATGCTTTGTCAAGCGGGTAAAGCGCAAACAAAACGTCGAAATACTGGTCCTGCATCTTCAAAACTTACCTTATGGTATAATGCACCGGCAAAAATTGAAGGCGAAGGAAAAGAGGCGACAGCTATGAACGAGACGCTCCCAATCGGCACGAGCAAAATTGGAGCGCTTATATTCGGCGGAACTGCTCGGGAACAATTGGTTTTAAATGATCAAAGTTTATGGACCGGGGATGAAAAAGACGAAGGGTCTTACCAAACGTTAGCCAACCTCTTCATTAATTTATCGGGGCACCAAAAAGCCGATAGTTATCGCCGCGATCTGAATTTGGCTAATGCCACCGCGCACGTTAATTACTCGGTTAACGGAACAAGCTACACCCGCGAATACTTTGCCAGTAAACCTGCGCAACTTATTGTTGTGCATTTAAGCGCCAACAAACCCGGAGCCTACACCGGTAATCTGGAACTTAATGATATGCACGAGGCAAAAACCATCAGCAATCAGGAAAGAGAACTTACAGCTTCGGGAACCTTGTCTAATGGTCTTAAATATGAAACCCGCTTAAGAATATTGAACACAGGTGGCTCAGTAAAAGCGGAAGGCGGTAAATTAATCTTTAACAAATGCAACAGCCTCATTATTTTGGTTGCAGCAGGAACTAATTACATTTTTGATTATAGTAAGAGTTACCACGGGGGAGCGCCAGATATAACTCTGGAAAAACGAATAGAAGCGGCAACACTTAGATCTTATTCTTCGCTTAAAGCCGAACATATTAAAGATTTTAGTTCGTTATTTAACCGGGTGAGTTTAGATCTGGGAACATCCTCTAAGGAACAGAGAGACAAACCAATCGACCTGCGTAAATCCGATGCCGCTACCAGCACCGACTCAGAAATGGAGACCCTTTTATTTCAATACGGCAGATATTTGCTTATTTCCTGCTCGAGACCGGGCGGATTGCCCGCAAACCTGCAAGGGCTTTGGAACGACAGTAATAATGCCGCTTGGGGAAGTGACTATCACGACAATATTAACGTGGAGATGAACTACTGGCCTGCCGAATCGGCAAATATATCTGAGTGTGCTATCCCCTTTTTCGATCTGATAAAAAGCCAGCTAATACCGTGGCGAAAGGCAACCACGGCTGCACCAGAACTTAATACCCTAGCGGGCCAACCGACTACGAGAGGGTTTGCCCTTCGCACTTCGCATAACATATTTGGCCACACGGACTGGAAATGGGATAAAACAGCCAATGCCTGGTATTGCCAGATCCTTTGGGAGCATTACGCTTTCGGGCAGGACAAAAATTATTTGAAGACCGTAGCCTATCCTATCATGAAAGAAACTTGTGAGTTTTGGGAAGACCATCTCAAATCACTTCCCGACGGACGCTTGGTTGTTCCGGAAGGCTGGTCGCCAGAGCATGGCCCTACTGAAGACGGTGTAAGCTATAATCAGCAGATTGTTTGGGACCTATTTAATAATTACGTAGAAGCTACTGCAGCACTTGGAATCGACCAGGCATACGGCGTGAAAATAGCGGCCATGCGCGACCAACTTTTAGGCCCTAAAATTGGTAAATGGGGTCAATTGCAAGAATGGATGGAGGATAAAGATGACCCCAATGATCATCACAGGCACACCAGCAATTTATTCGCTGTGTTTCCAGGACGACAGGTAAGTGTGGCCAAAACGCCTGCGTTAGCTAAGGCCGCAAGAGTTTCACTAGATGCGCGCGGCCCAACCGGCGACGTACGTGAGTGGTCTTTTGCGTGGCGCACAGCCTTATATGCCCGTCTTCACGACGCGGAAGATTCTCATGCGATGCTGAAAGAATTTTTCAAGGACAGAAACAGCTGTTTAAATCTTTTTGGGCTTCACCCTCCTATGCAAATGGACGGAAATTTTGGGATGACTGCAGCAATTACAGAAATGCTTGTTCAAAGTCATGAAGGAGAAATAAATCTATTACCAGCACTGCCATCCGAATGGAAATCGGGCTCGGTTACGGGATTGCGGGCACGGGGTGGTTTTGCTGTAGATATTTCCTGGGAGAATAACAAGCTTGTTTCCGCCACATTGCACAATATTAACGGAACTGCGTGTATGGTGCGCTATGGAGATAAAACGGTTAAATTAGATCGCATTAAAAAAGGTGAGAGTCATAAATTGACTTTCTAAAAAGGAAATAACGAAGTTTACCGGTTAGTTCGTCTGCATTAAGATTAAAAATCACCGCCGTGGTCTTCTCCTTTTTTCTGGAGATAAACCAGTATCACGCTGTGGATCTGCATTTTTTCTGTATGGACTTCTCTGATCGCCTGTTTTGCGATCTGGAGTAACCACCTGCTTTTTATCGTCTGCGAAACGCACACTAATAATACGGTCGTCGATCGACCCTCCGTCGAGCGCCTCGATAGCGCGGTTGGCTCCCGCATCATCTGTCATGGTAATAAAACCATACCCCTTACTTGCCCCGGTTTCGATGTCAGTTATAATAGTCGCCGTGTTTACAGCTCCATAGACACTGAACAATTCTACCAGTTCAATTTCTTTCATGTCTTTGGGAAATCCGACTATAAAAAGTTTAGCCATACAATGCAAATATAGTGTTTTCACGCCTCCTATCTGCACACAGAAGCGTGGTTTGAAAGCTTGTTTTTTGCGAAGGCCTGCTTGAAAAGCATTTCACTTTTTGTCCCAAAGCCTCTTGGATACCACCTTTGTTATTACCTGATCGCGATAATTTCTGCTGATAGGGATGCGGCTATTGCTTATAAACAGCTCGCCACCTTCAATTCCGTCAATTTTGCTGATTGCGGCCAAGAAGGATTTATGCGCTCGAATAAAGGATGCCTTTGGCAATTTTTCTTCCAGACTTTTAAGAGAGAGCATTGTAATATACTTACCCCTCGTAGTATAAATGCTAACATAGTTTTGCATCCCTTCGATGTAAAGGATATCATCAAAAAGAATCTTTTCGTACTTGCTCCCGCATTTAATAAAAAAGTAATCTTCGGCTTGTTTGCTCGAGTCACCGGTTAATAATTTCTGGTAATCTTTCGCTTTGGCGGCTGCTTTAAAAAATCGCTCAAAAGTAACTGGTTTCAACAGGTAATCGAGCACGTTCAACTGAAAGCCCTCCAAGGCATAAGATGGGTACGCGGTAGTAATGATTACCATTGGTGGCTTTTGTAGTATCTTCAGAAATTCTATCCCATTCATTTTGGGCATTTGGATATCTAGAAATACAAGATCAGCCACCTGTTTGTCTATTAAGGGTAGTAACTCAAGCGGGTTTTCGCACACGCCGCTAAGGTTCAGAAAATCTACTTCCCTCACATAATTGGCCAAGCCTTCTCTGGCCAGCGGTTCATCGTCTACAATAACACAATTTATCATATCATTCGGCTACTAATTGCGCAGATGTTAATAATTCCAATTGCCTTAGTTGCAATTCTAATTTTACTTGGAAACTATTTGAATGTTGCTGTATATCCAATTGGTATCCACCTGGATAAATCAGGTCGAGCCTGCGTTTCACATTTTTCAAACCTATACCACCATAATTGACAACCTCTGTTATAGGGGCTTCGGAGGTGCTGTTGACCGCGCTGAAATAAAGCACTGTGCTATTTATTTCCAGATCGATATTTATCCAATTACTACGGCCGGTATCTTTCGATACATGCTTAAATGCGTTTTCAACAAATGTCATCAAAATAAAAGGCGCGATTCCTATGTCGGGGTTAAATGTTCGCTCCATGTTAAGGTGAACAGCCAAACTTTGGTTCTGCCGCAACTTTTCCAGTTCGATAAAATTTTCCAGGTAAGTAACTTCTTTATTCAATGCAATCTGCTGATCATTACATTCATACAATTGATGTCGTAATAATTCGGAAAACTTAGCCAGGGAAGCAGATGCCATATCGGGGTTTTTATGGATCAAGAAAAAAATGGAATTAATGCTATTGAATAAGAAATGCGGGTTAAACTGGTATTTAAGAAATTTGAGTTCGGTTTCGAGCTTTTCTTTTTCTAATTCCTGTTGCCTGGCTTGCGTTTCGATCCAGTTTTTAGTCAGCTTTATACTCATTGCCAGCGTGATTGCGCCTAAAGTGAACCTGAATGGCTCGTCCTTAATCAGATGATAATATCCGTTTAAACCAGGCGCAATGCCAAATACTTTTTCTGCGGTGCTACCATCCATCCAGGCGGCGATGTAATAGCCAGATGTAATCAATGCAGAGGTGCAAATAATAGTCAAGGCTAAATAAAGCAGGTACAGACCATAACGTTTTTTCTGAAGATAACGCGGAATTAGGAAATACAGATTAAAGTAGGCTCCCAACGCTGGTGGAATAACATAAGCCAGAAACTTAACTACATAAACCGAAAAAAATATGGTACGCAATACACTGTAAGGGCTATCAATTGCCAGTGACCAAAGAAAGTAGTCGTACAACATCCAAAAAAGGATATGGTACAATTTGTATTTTATCAGCCAGTTCTGCCTCGATATTCTTGGTGCCATAGTATATAAAGTTAAGTTTAATTCATCCAATTCCTGCCGGGCATTAGACGAGTGGGCAGATATAATTGACAAAATGCACCTATCAAAGGATAACAGGTAATCACGTCGTTTTTCAGAATCCCTCAATATCTATTCGAGCTGTTTTATGCACCTTGTCAATTTGGTATAGCTGTTCAGCAATCGATTTTCTAAGCATTGTAAATGCAAGCTTTCTTTGAGTATGAAAGCGTTATTAACCTCTGTTATTATATTATTTTTAGCAGCAAGTGCAAAAGGCCAGGTATACGGCAGGCTTACCGACAGCATTGGTAACCCGGTGGCATTTGCCACAGTAGTATTGGAAAAAAGTGCCGATAGTACGCTCGTCCATTCGGCACTTTCGGACGAAAAAGGCAATTTTTCTCTCCGCACTGCGCCGGCGGCAACCTATATAATCAAGGTAAGTTGTGTAGGCTATGCAAATTATATCTCCGCTTCTTTTACTCTTCAAACTACATTTAATTCGGGAACCATTAAGCTGAAAACCACTGGTAAACAACTGGGCGAAGTAGTGATCCGCTCGGCGAAACCTTTGATGCAACAGACAACCGGAGGATTAGTTGTAAATGTGCAAAACAGCGTTATGACCAAAGGCAGTTCCGTTTTGCAGGTGCTATCGCGCTCTCCCGGCGTGATCATTGATGCACAGACAAACGCCATCAGCCTCAATGGAAAAAGCGGAGTGATTGTTATGCTGGATGGCAAATTACTTCGTTTATCTGCGGCACAGGTAAGCAGTTTGCTGAATAGCATAACCGCTGACGATATTGACAAGATCGAATTATTAACCACCCCTCCCGCCAAATACGATGCAGACGGTAACGCCGGATTAATAAATATTGTAACGAAGAAGAATAAACAAACCGGCACAAGTGGAACAATATCCGCAACTGGTGGGTATGGTACCGACGAGAAAGCATCAACAGACCTTAGCTTAAATTACATTAAAGGCAAGATCAGTCTGCATGGTTCTTACAACTACTACCACAATCGCACCCAGGGTTTATTATTGGCGTGGGGAACAGAAAATGTTCCTATTATTGGCGGACAAACTGCTTTTAATTATCATGGCGATGGTCATTTCCTATCCAATTATAATAGCTTCAACGGCGGGCTGGACTACCGGGTAAGCGCCCGCACTAATATTGGAGGGAATTTGAATTACAACGTTGGTAGCAATAAAAACAACAATCACAATTATGGCAATTATGCTTTGCCCGATACTAACCTTTCATATAGTTCGCTAATCAGTGGTGATGGTCATACCTCTTATTTTCACGGTAACTTTTACGCTGAGCAAGCTATTAATACTAATCAGAAGCTAAACCTTAATGTTGATTATTTTGATCACAATAGTAATAGCTCAACTCAGGTGCAAAGCGATTTCAGTAGCACTCTTTTCGCTCCCAGGCAACAAAACCTGGCAAATGCAGCCATTAAAGTAAGCGTAGCACAGGTGGATTACAGCAACTTACTTCGTAAAGGATTGCAGTTGGAGAGTGGTTTAAAAGGCACTTTTACCCATACAAAAAGTCGCGCCAGTATCGAAAACCTGGTAAACGGCCAATGGGTTCCGATAGGCGCAGGCACCTCGAACGATTTGGCAACGCGCGAGTTAATCGGAGCCGCTTACACAATCGTAAATTGGAATCCTGATAGCCTATTAAGTATTTCAGCAGGCGCAAGATACGAGTATTCGCAAAATACTACAGACCATTCCTTAAACGCGCAATATTATATAGACCGCCGGCTTGGCAAACTGTTCCCTAGTATTTTTATCACCCGAAAACTGAACGCCACAGATCAGCTACAGTTATCATATACAGAACGCATCACCCGGCCATCTTATGCCGACCTCGCTTCGTATGTATCTTATAACGATCCGGTTTCAGTTTTTACGGGCAACCCAGCATTGAAACCAACAATCACTAAAAATATTAAGTTAGATTATAAATTACGAGACTACCTATTTTCGATAGTTTACAGCCACGACGCTAACCCAATTTTAGGAACGCAGGTTGTTCCCGGCCCAACAAGCGGTCTGGTTTACTTAACCCCAGAAAATGCTGACTGGCAAAATAACCTGACCTTACAGGTCGCAGTTCCTTTCAAACCAGCAGCCTGGTGGGAGATGAATTACGGCGCGATCGGCGGTTATCATAAATACAGGGTCAGCTTTTTTCCGGAGTTACTCAAAAAAAACTATTTCAGCTACACATTAAATTTCACAGAAACGTTTAAACCTGCTAAGAATTATGCGATAGAATTTTCTGGCTACTACAATTCAGCCTCTTATTCAAGCAACTCCCGCTCAAACGGCAACGCTATTTTTAATCTGGGAATTAAGAGAGACCTGCCTAATAAGAATGGTAGCTTTCAACTTAGTATTTCCGACATATTTAGGGGAGCCAGCTATTACAGCCAGTTGGGGCAACTTGTTACTGATAGTTTTAACAGCGATGTAAAAATAAATTATCAGGCCGAATCTCATAGTTTCCCAATTATTAAACTATCCTATTCGCGGCCTTTAGGATCAAGCGGCAAAAAAACTGGCCCTAAAGAAAGCAAGACGAAAGATGAGCAAAACCGCCTTTAATACTGATGATACTTGATGTAAAAAGTATAAATTAAAGCTATCGTTAAAAAGTGGGCTCCTCAAAGAGATGAATTTGAAATGGGTTTAAACAACTTTGTACCATTATTAATTAGCGGTGGCCGGGCTAATAGTTGTCGAAATTTCTGTAATCACATTAGCTGGGAACCCTCCTTCTTTAGCATGTTCGCGAATAAGGTCTTCATTTTCTGCTTTATAAATGCAGAAGATTTTATCGCCGGTTACATAACTCTCTAACCATTGAATTTGAGGCCCCATTTGTTGGAGTACGCTACACGATTTTTGTGAAATAGCTTTTAGTTGATCTGATGTTAATTTGCCTGCATCAGGAATGTTCCTTTCGATTAGATAAGTTTTCATCTTTTATTCTGTTTTAGGTGAATTGTTTTTGTCAGAGCAGGAGACATCGGCATGTCTACGCTATTAAAATCAATATAAATTTAGGATTTTTCTATAGTATTTTAAGCTCCCAAACAATTCAACACATTGATATTCTGACTATTCCAACAGCACAAGCTTTTAAGATTTCTTGGCATTATCTTCTTTTGGCCTCAATTTATTTGATGCACGTAGTTTTGAAATACGCGTTCCCGTCGCCTTTATCAAACCGACAAATAAAACAGTATATCAAGCAGTATAAAAGTGAGAATAGACCGGCTTTTTTTCACAATAAACTGTACGGTGAAAGCCATGATAATTAAAACCCGCAAAGTTATTTTGCAATTAAACAATTGTATATTAGTCTTTTATACGGCATACCGAATGCAATTTAAGAAGGCCGGAAATTTCATTATAAGTAGATTAAAAATGGAGCTACCAAAACACCTCTCCTACCATAGTGTAGATCATATTGAGGATGTTTATAATGCCGCCCAACAATTAGGTAAGGCCGAGGGTATCGACGCCCATCAAATGAAACTATTGTTAACCGCAGCTTGGTACCACGATTCCGGATTTTTAAAAGGTGCTAAAGATCATGAAATTGAATCATGTAAAATTGCCAAAGAATCATTAATTAATTTTGGTTATAACGCCGCAGATATTGACACGATCTGTGGGATGATTATGGCCACGAAAATACCACAGACGCCTAAAAACCACCTGGAAGAAATATTAGCCGATGCAGATCTGGATTACCTTGGACGAGATGACTTTTTTACCATAGGCAACAAGCTATTTACCGAGCTTTCGGTGTTTGGCTTTTTGGATAATGAGGACGATTGGAACCGGCTTCAGGTACGCTTTTTAGAAAGCCATCATTATTTCACTAAATCGGCTTTGGCTTCCAGGCAAGCCCAGAAAGAATTACACCTTAAGCAAATTAAATTAAAACTGAACAACAAAATCTAATGCAACGAACACTCTTACCGCGTTGGTTAACCGATGCAGTCTATACAATAATCGGGATACTTTTTTGTGGATTTGCGCTAAAGAGTTTCCTGATCCCTAATGAATTTTTTGATGGAGGCCTCACGGGCATCTCGCTGCTCATACACGAAATTTATCACATCAACATAGCCTATGTTATTGTACTGGCCAATATTCCGCTTATTATCATGGGCGGGCTGCAGATTAATCGCAAATTCGCCGTTAAAACGCTTATCGCTGTTGTTGGTTTGGGCCTGTGCTTACTGTTAATTCCTTACCCACAAATAACATCAGATAAATTGCTTGTTTCTATTTTTGGTGGGGTTTTTATGGGTATCGGCGTAGGTTTGGCCATACGCGGCGGTTGTGCCTTAGACGGGATTGAGGTACTTGCATTATATACCGGTAAACGAATTAGCTTTACCATCAGTGAAATTATATTGGGCATTAATATTATAATTTTCCTTATTGCCGGCATAAAGCTTGGGCTCCCAACCGCTTTATATTCTATTCTAACTTACTACGCCGCATCAAGAACCATCAACTTTGTTGTGGAAGGCTTGGAAGAATACACAGGCGTCACCATTATATCTGGCCAAAGTGAAAAAATAAAAGAAAGCCTGGTTATAGGTTTAGGTCGCGGGATAACTGTTTACAAAGGCGAACGTGGCTTCTTAAAGGATAGTTTTGATATAAGCCAGCCTGTAGACATCGTTTTTACTGTGGTAACACGACTTGAGTTAAGACGACTAAACAATACCGTTAAGGATATCGATCCAAAAGCTTTCATCTTTACCAGTGTGATAAAAGAAGCTGCTGGTGGAGTATTAAAATCAAGAGTAAGACATCATTAATATCATACGCCAAACCCAATTAGACAGTAAATATTGGATTCGGCGTATAATTTTTTCCAGACCGAGATCTCCCACTTATTACTTCGACTTTATAAAATCGTACGTTTTTAAGATACTTTCCCTTATCGCATATTTCTTTTGAATGGTTACTATAGAATCTGGGTTAGCATCTCTGTATGCCTGATAATAGGTGCTCTCCCAATCTCCGTAATAAGCATTGGGTAAGACAATAAATTTAGTACCCCACGAATCTTTCATATTTTTGGCGATAGCACAGCGGGTTGTATCAGCCAGGTATTTTCCATCAACTTTATCAAATTCAGCGCTTACATCAGGCAGGTTATCACCTAATAAAAGAATGATATTGTCCTTTAGAACATGAGTTATTGAATCGCGTCGCGGTTGCTTTGTCGAAACACCTTTTGGGGCGAACATAAAATATCGATCGTCTTTTGCGGTTGCGGTTAACGGAAACCCTAACAACTTCATCTGTTCGCGGGTTGAATCGATGATAGCAGGTACATTGGGCCTGTTAGAAACGTAATAGATATGAAAGCCTTTTTGATGAGCCCAGTTAAAAAACTCTACTGCACCCGGTACTGCCCTTGGCCGTCCGTGCAACCACCACTGTGATATTTCAAACTGTTTGTCTTGCTGATAATCAAATGCTTCACCAGGTGTATTATCCAACGCCGTTTCGTCCAGGTCGGTAACAATTGCCAAGTGATCATGATCTTTATTGGTTGCCCATGCTGTTTCAGCTTGTACCTTGGCCATATGGTAAGCCTGTAAACATAACGCCTCATATTCCGCAGCATTTTGTTGATACATAATCCCGAGTAAAGAATTTTCGTCTGCTAATTTCTTTTCGGTGTATTTAAGTACAGAGAACGCGAAGATTAACCCTGTACCTAATACAAGGATTATCAACAATAATATCTTTTTCATTAGTTATGGGTTAGGTTAAATTGTGGTTAGTGATTTATGTCATCTGTTATGTTTAGTTAGGATTTTGGAAATTTATTATCGTATGGAATTGAAAGTGTAGGCGCATCTGTTCTTGCTTCAGGTTCAAGAAATACGCCTTCAAATGTTGGTGCTTGATCCATTCTGTCGCCCAAGCCCCATCGCGACTTTGGAATGCCAAACCACTTTAATAAAGTGGCTGCAAATGAGGTGGAATCATATGGAATTTTACCGCCTGACCTGAATACGGTATTCTTCTTAATCAGTGGAGAGACAAGTATAGTTGGTACCCGCGCGCCCATCAAGTCGTAATTGAAATCATTAACGCTATCATTGGGCCAAGGCTTGGTGGCATAGGGCGGACTAACGTGATCGTAAATACCTCCACTCTTAGAAAATGTAACTACGAGCAGGGTGCTTTCCCAATCAGGTCCGCTTTTAATAGCTTCATAAATCTCGTTAAGTGTAACTTCGGCCGGCACTAAGTCTGCCCCGGGATGGTAAGATGACGTACCGTTGGGCGATATCCACACTGGTTCGAGAAAGCTAAATGCCGGCAACATACCATTTTGTGCCTGAGTTTTGAAGTTGTCTATGCTGTCGAGAAAATTTGTTGGCTCAAACTGGTTTGCCTGTTTTTGAATCAAGGCATCTAGACTCGGAACCTGACCTTCGAGATACAAATGATAAGTGAAAGGGTGATTAAGCCATAAGATGGCATTATAAATCTTCCAATCTTTAATGCCATTGTTCCATAGTACTTTCCAAATGGATTGGCGATGTGGGTATTGCGGCCAGTATTCATAAGGGCTTCCTCCTTCCCAGGTGTCGAGCCTGTTTAGCCCCGAACCTGAAACAGAAAAGGCCCTATTGATGTCTGTCCCTCCCGGCACCGAACTAAACCATTCGTCACTTACAGCAAAGTTTTTAGCTAGTCCATTTATAACCGGCAGTTGTTCCGGGGCAAATGTTAGCATTACCTGGTGATTGGCATTATTTTTTACAAATCCGCCCATATCCGGCTTAGCTTTACCAGCGTAGCCAGGCTCTTTGTTATAAAACATCTGGAGCAGACTGTCGGAATTATCGTGAAAGGGATCCTGGAGTTGATCGGCTAGTTCAACTTCGTTGCTCAACTCGCCGTTGTTAAATTTGCTGGTATAAACTTTAGTATCGCCATCGAGGTTATAGTTATCTGTCGATGCTCCGTTAAAGGGTTCGTCAGAACCAATGTAATTAATTGAGCCCTCGTCTTTCTCGTAAAGCCAGCCGCAAACATTATCAAACGACCGGCTTTCGAGCATGTAATAAACAACATGTTTAATTTTCGAACGCATATAACCAATACTCCCTAAATCTGAAGTAGCATTTGTAGCAATTGGTACCCGGGTTTCAAAGCTAGCCAGCGAAGCAGAGACGACCATTTCAGCTGGTAAAGTTCCTTCGGCTATTAAACTAAGTGGGCTCTGCGCATGGGCGTTAAAGTTCCAAAGCCTAAAAGATGCCTCTCCTGGAACCCAGGTTAAAACGTTTTCGCCTATAACAACCACTTTATGCTTGAAATCTATCCCCTTCAATGTTCCGTCCTGAACCTGGGGAATCGAAAGCGGCGTAATATTCTGAGAGTCAAAACTCCAAATCCGATAGGATGAGCCATCGCCAAAGCGATCTAAAACGTAGTTGCCGATTGGTATTAACTCGTGGTCCGATTGGATGGATGGAAAACCTCCCTGCTGTGTATAACAACCCGGCAGCGGGTCGCTACCAGTCGTACTACCTGTGCCACCATCCGCAGCGTCGTCTGCAACCGGGTTAACAAAGTCGGGGTCAAAATTAAAAAGCATATAAGTGCCCCGCCCTTCGCCACCAACAAAAAACAGCATAAAATTACCGCCCATCGGTATTAGATTAAGCACTTTCTGTTCATCCGGATTATTTGAATAATAAGTGCGGTAGCTCCAAAACTTGCTGATTGGCCATATAGCCGCCTGAACGGGCTTTGCATTCAAAGGGTCGGCCGAGTTTGGGTCAAACTCAAACAACTGGTACGGAAAACCCTTGTTGCCGTTCGTAGTTTCACATGGCCCCCAGGCCATAATGTACCCACCGATAGACGCAAGTTGATACGAATGGTTAAATGATGCGTTCTGATTAATACTTTGGCGGGTAAAGGTTACTTCCCCATTTTCATGTGCGAAATGCCAGACAGCATACTTATCGTCTGAGCTGTTTCGGCTAACAACAAAGGTGCCCATAATTGGATAATATAATTGGTTGAAAAACAGATCGATGCCTTTAGAAGGCTTAGTCTAATATAGTTATATTTTAACTACAAAAACATTATATTTAACAATCCAGAAAATAAATTAATTTTATATGTTTTTATATTTCGGGTACGGTTCTAATATCAACCTGGTATCTCTTCGGGCAAAGGGCGTAGAACCAATTTCGTCGCAGAGGGCTGTCTTGTGGGGATGGTGTCTCCGGTTCAATGTCCAGCATTGGTTTCGTCATGAAGGAGGCGTTGGCAATATTGAGCAGACCAATAACCCGGATGATTTTGTAGAAGGGGTTGTGCATACCTGCCATGATGAGCATTTGGCATCACTAGATGCCATTGAATCTTATGGCTTGGGGTATGATAGAATAGTTGTGGAGCCCGAAACTATCAACGGTTTGGTAAGTGCGCAAACTTACGTAGGACTGCCAGCCTTTTTGGATGATAGCTGCCTACCCACCAGGCGGTACCTAAATATAGTTATAAAGGGAGCGGAAGCCGCCGGATTAAGTGAACATTATATAGAAAAGCTGCGTAGCCGTCCTGTTCAGCCAGAAAAAGATTATCCTGACTTTGAACGCCCGGGTACTAATGACTTACATTTTAACCGGCAAACGCTGGCTTTAAAACCCCAGTTTACTGCCTTGGCGGGAGCAGTTTTTGATATGGGCAATGCCCGCGACAAACATAAGGGTCTTATTCCGCTTTTCGGGGGGAAGGATATGACCTTATTTTACGTTAAGCGCCATGATACTAGCGATGGGAACGAAACACTCGAAGATATTGCAAACGGCAGTATTTCCGACGAAGTGAAAAGGTACCTGAACGCTTACCTAAATGAATACGCTAAAGAATATCTGTATGTGGGCAGCTACGATTATAAGTAGCCCTAAAGAATGCTAACAACCTGAAAACTAGAATCATATTTTTTTTACTATTTTTAAATAAAGCTTACTGATATGTCAAAATACCCCGAGTCGATGCCGCATGGCGAAATTAGCGAAGTGCTTCCGGATGTTTTTTTTGTAGCCGGTACAATGCGAAATGAATTCTTTGGATCTATGTGGCAGTTTAGCCGTAACATGACCATTGTAAGGGAAAACGGGAATTTAACCATACTGAATTCTGTTCGATTAAATGATGAGGGGTTAGCCGCTCTTGATAGCTTGGGCAAGGTGGTAAATGTGGTAAGGCTGGGTGACATGCACGGCATGGATGATCCTTTCTATGTTGATCGTTATAATGCCACCTTTTGGGCATTACCAGGCATGAAAACCCAGGAAGGGCTAAAAGTAAATAAAGAATTGATAGAGGGTGGTGAAATGCCGTTTGATGGCTGTACTTTGTTTGAATTTAAGACCGTTAAACGCCCTGAATGTATTTTACGCCTTGACCGCGACGGAGGAATTTTGATAGCTTGCGATTCTTTACAAAACTGGGTGGAGCCTGATGAATTCTTTGAAGACGAGACTATTGCTAAGATGCAAGGAATGGACTTTTTCAAAACAGCAAACCTTGGTCCGGCGTGGATGCACGAGAGCCAGCCTTTGGCAAGCGATTTTCTCCGATTAAAAGATGTAGCCTTCGAACACGCCCTATGCGGGCATGGGTACCCGCTTATAAACAATGCGCAAACCCAATTTCATAAGACGTTTAACGATATTTTTAATATCTGATATGTGGAAACCAATCGCGAAAGCAGGATAACGCAAATTATTCCGGGATATTTGTTACTGGAAAAACTATCTGACTCCAATAAGCATACGGTATACCGAGCAATAAGAGAAACAGATGGACAGGAAATGGTTGTTAAAACCCTGATCGATAAATATCCTCAGAAAGAAGATATTGCCAGTATCAGAAGAGAATATCAGATTCTAAGTAAAATTCAGTTTACAGGAATAATTAAGACAGATTCTCTGGTTGCATGTGGACAAGGCAATTGGGGAATTGTTATGGAAAAATTTGGCATTCCGCTGGATGAGTACCTTACTGGTTTTGATAATGCAACATTGTCGTTAAAACAGTTTCTGCCAATTGCCATTAAGCTGGTAAGCATTTTAGGAATGCTTCATGAGAAAAAAATTATCCATAACGACATTTCGCCGGCAAATATCCTGATCGATGCGGATACCGGGGACTTACGCCTCATCGATTTTAGCTCGTCCACAGAACTTTCAAGAGAATCTCAGGATATCAAATCAGCACGACGAATACAAGCCGCACTTCCTTATATGTCGCCCGAGCAAACCGGCCGTATGAATCGTGATATCGATTATCGTACAGATTATTACGCGCTCGGGATCACGTTTTATCAGATGCTAACCGGTCAGTTTCCATTTAACGCAAACGACGCGCTGGAATGGGTCCATTGCCATATTAGCAAACAGCCAATGCCCCCCAACAAGTTAAACAAAGCCATACCAGAAATAGTATCTGACATTATCTTAAAGTTAATTTCCAAAAATGCTGAAAACCGCTATCAAAGTAGCTACGGGCTTGTAGTGGATCTCGAAAAATGCCGCGATCAGCTTACAGAAGGCTTGCACGATTTTAGCTTTGAGTTGGGAGAATCAGATGTGTCCCCCCGATTCCAAATTCCGCAAAAACTATATGGACGACCTAAAGAGATCGAGAGACTCGAACTATTCTTCGATAATGCATCGCTGGGTTCCGTAGAGTTTTGCCTGGTATCCGGTCACTCAGGTGTGGGAAAGTCGGTTTTGGTTCACGAACTGGGCAAATCAATTGCAAAAAAAAGGGGCTACCTTATCCACGGAAAGTTTGAACAATTCAAGCAAAATATAGCTTACGTTGCCTTAGCGCGCGCTTTCAGCAATCTCATCTTCGAGTTATTAGCCGAGCCCAAACAAAGCCTCGATAATTGGAGTATCGAAATAAAAGAAGCCTTAGGTACCAATGCCCAACTTATTATTGATCTGATACCAGAACTGGAATTAATTATTGGAGAACAACCTTCCGTACCTGAACTCACCCCAGCTGAGGCGCAAAACCGGTTCTTAATGCTATTCATCAATTTCGTGAAGATTTTTGCGAGGGAAAATCATCCTTTGGTGATCTTTATGGACGATGTACAATGGGCAGACATCCCTACTTTAAATCTTATTCACCGGCTGGTTACAACAGAGGGGTTAGGATATTTACTAATGATCTGTGCTTATCGTGATAATGCTGTAGATGCCACACATCCATTAATGCTAACGCTAGGAGAAATTCAAGGCAAACGCTTTGTAGAGAATTTGCATCTGGACTCGTTAAATCTGGATGCTGTTAATCAAATAGTAACAGACTCATTGCTTAGAGATGAACCGTGTTCAAAGCAATTGAGCCAGGTAATATTCGAAAAAACAGCGGGCAATCCGTTTTTCACAATTGAACTGTTGAAAAACTTAACGGACAGAGAAATAATTTATTTTAATTCGGCTAATCGTAAATGGGATTGGGATATAGAGAATATAAAAGCTGTTGAAAACAGTGATAACGTAATAGATTTTTTGGTAGCAAAGCAATATCGCCTAAATAAAGCTACTCAGGAAGTACTACAACTCGCTGCATGCATCGGGGCAACATTTGATCTTAAAACACTATCAATCATCAACGAAAGTACCCCGGAAGAGACGGCTGCAGATTTGACTGACGCGCTTCAATCAAACATGATAATTCCGTTAAATGAGAGCTATAAATTTGTAGGTTTAGATACCGCCTTTGAAAGCGTTCCGAATATAGTTAGCGACGAAAAAAAAACGGATGGACTGAACCCAACCTACAGGTTTCAGCACGACAGAGTTCAACAAGCCGCTTATTCCTTGATTCCCTCCGAAAAAGGGCAGCATCTACATCTTTCTATAGGACGCTTGATTCTCAGCCATACTGGCGCAGCGGAACTTGATGATGTATTGATGGAAGTAATAGGCCATTTAAGCAAGGGGCGTGCTTTGATTACTGATGAGGTAGAAAGAAGAGAATTTGCTCAGTTAAGTTTGATGGCCGGCAAAAAAGCAAAGCAGTCATCAGCCTATCAGTCGGCTCTTGATTTGCTAAAGGTGGGATATGAAATGCTGAATGACGATGCATGGCAAAATGCCTATGACCTTATCTGGAAACTTAGCGAAGAGATTCAACATTGCTTTTATTTAACCGCGGACTGGAATGAGGCCGATAACTGGACTGAAAGCATGTTGAAGCATGCAAAAACGCCAATAGAAAAGGGCCTTGTCTTATCAGCAAGAGCGCGCCAGTACGGAACGATTGGGAAAATGCGGGAATCAATTCAGGCGGCATGTGAGGGACTTTCTGTTCTGGGATTTGATTTTTTACAATCCCCCACCGCCGAAGATGTATCCAACGAAGTTCGGCTTGTTTCTGAAAACCTGAAGGGACGTAAAATTGCCGATCTTATCAACAACCCACCTATGGTTGATCCTAAGGCAAAAATAGCCAGTCAACTGCTTATGGAAGTATTCCCAGCTGCATTTTTATCTGCAAGCGGCGAAATGTTCCCCTACCTGGTGTTAAAATCGGTAAACATTGCCTTTGTTTATGGTAACAGTCCGGAAACAGCGTTTGCGTATACAGCCTACGGAATGCTACTCTGTGGCTTTTATGACAATACTGCGCTAGGATATGAGTATGGTAAACTCGGTGTCAGTATTCTGGAAATTTTTGAAGACATAGCTCTCAAATCCAGGATAATTTACGTTTATACGATGTTTATCCACCACTGGTCGAATCATTGGTCTACCATGACACCTTGGTTTCGCAAAGCAATCGAAGCAGGGTATCAGTCGGGCGATCTTTTGTATTTGGCGTACAGCGCGCAGGATTGTATTATCTGGGATCCGCAACTCGATCTTGAAACTGCTTCGGCTGAACAACGCAAATTGCTCAAAATTGTAAAAGAGTGCGAGTACCAGGATTCTTATGATTCGGGTACTTTGTTTTTACAGATGCAATTAAATTTTCAGGGATTAACTGAAAGCAAATACTCCCTTACGGACGACATTTTCGACGAAACAGAATGCGTTCAAGGAATGCTCCAACGGCATTTCATGACAGGTATCGCAAACTTCCATATTTATAAGGCCGAGATCCACTTTTTTTATGATGATGCAGCTGGTGCATTGTACCACATTCAGGAACAGGAGAAATTAACACTGTCGGTAATGTCGTTGCCGCAGGGTGTGCGTTTTCACCATATATCTTTTCTGGTGTATGCAGCACTACTTCCCAACTCAGCGAAGAAAGAGCAACAAGTGATGCTTGGCAAGATGAATGTAAACCTTGCAAAAATCACCAAATGGTCAAAGCAGTGCCCCGAAAACTTCGAACATCTGCGCTTGCTTATGGAAGCAGAACTCTCGAATTTTTTAAGTAATGGTACTGCCGAGACCCTGTCGCTTTACGAACAAGCTATAAACGCAGCCAAAGCAAGTAAATTCACGCGGGATGAGGCCATGGCAAATGAATTGGCGGCCAAATACCTGGCGCGTATAGGATTCATCAAAGCCACCGAAGGATATTTGCAAGCCTCGCGTTATTTATACTACCGTTGGGGGGCCTACCGAAAAGTGGAAGAAATGGACAATAGCTATCCTATGCTTTCGGGTTCGACGAACTACGTGAAGTATCCGCTACCGCACTTGCAAAAAACAGAGCAGGCTTCCCGTAAACGTAATACCGATACATTTGATTCCGGCTTGCTGGATATGAGTTCTGTTTTCAAGGCCTCTGGAATGATTTCGGGAGAGCTTGTGTTGGATAAACTTTTGAAAGCTACCTTACAGATTCTGACAGAGAATGCGGGAGCGCAGAAAGGATATTTGTTTGGGGATAACGAAGGCCGGATTGTTATTTTGGGCCGGGATCAAGACCCACATGAAAACTTACCAGGGGAAGAATCTTCGGCTTTACCTCTTTCACTCGTGAATACCGCCCTACGAACAGGTGAAGCAATCGTTATAGATAACGCATCAGAGATAAATCCCTTTTCTTCCGACCCCTACATAACTAGGGAAAGGCCTCTCTCTATTATGTGTGTTCCGTTACCATTGCATAACCAATGGAAAGCAGCGGTATATCTGGAAAACAACTTAACACATGGCGCTTTTACTGAAGACCGGGTACAGATCATCAAATTACTTGCAGGCCAGGCAGCCATTTCAATTGCTAATGCCAGAATATATGAAGACCAGGAAAAACTATTGAAGGCACAGCGGCGCTTTGTACCCATCCAATTTCTTAAGAACTTGGGGCATAATGATATTGCAAAAGTAGAGTTGGGCGAATGCGTTACCATGGAAATGAGCGTATTATTTTCGGATATACGGGAGTTTACCCCTCTGGTAGAGTTGCTATCACCCCGGGAAGTAATTGAATTACTCAATCAATATTATAGTATGCTGGGGGTGCCTATCTCCGAATCGGGGGGCTTTATTGATTCGTACGCGGGCGACGAAATTATGGCTTTGTTCGCTGTATCAGCCCAACGTGCCGTTGAGGCAGGGATAAAAATGACCCATGCGCTAAGGGGCTTTAACCGGGATCGCGCGTTGAAAGCACAACCACCTTTAAAGATGGGGATTGGAATGAACACAGGCCCGCTGGTGCTTGGAACCATGGGTGGGATAGATCGGATGCAATGCTCGGTACTGGGAGATACCGTAAACCTTGCCTCAAGGATAGAGCACCTTAACCGTGTGTATGATTCGCAATTTCTGATTGGCGAAAGCACTTATTTGTCTTTGTCTAACCCCGCTGCACTTTCCATCAGGATGGTGGATTACGTGGCTGTAAAAGGAAAAGCCATCGCTATTAAGCTATACGAAGTACTGGACTGCGAAGAAGATGAGCGCCGCGCTGCGAAAGAAGCTACCAGGCACGTATTATCTGGGGGAATGGATGCTTACTTCAATCGGGATTTTTCGACAGCGCTAACAATTTTCACCGAGGCATCGGAGCTCGATCCAAAGGATCCCGTATTATCCATGTTTGCTTCCAGATGTAAACGCAATCTAGCAAATTCAATCCCCGAAGAATGGCAAGGTTACGAGACGCTGGTTAATAAATAAAGAACAACATACGATCGTAAAACTCATGGGAAAAATTTTATGAAGCAGGTACGAATAGGCATTGTAATGGATCCCATTAGTTCCATTAATTTCCAAAAGGATACTACTCTGGTATTTATGCTCGAGGCCCAGTCAAGAGGCTGGCAAATTGAGTATATGGAGTTGGCCGATCTCTGCTTGCATAACGGACGGGCTGAAGCCCGGATGCGTAAGTTAAAGGTTTTCGAAGATCCAAATAATTGGTTTGAATTTGTTGGCGAATCGAGTGGCGCACTTGGAGACCTTGATCTGATTCTGATGAGGAAAGACCCTCCTTTTGACATCGAATATATTATGGCTACTTATATACTCGAGAAAGCAGAGATTGAAGGCGCATTAGTATTTAACAAGCCACAGGCATTGCGGGATGTAAATGAAAAAGTTTTTACTTCGTGGTTTCCCCAATGCTGCCCGCCATCCATTCTAACGCGCTCTAAAAATGCCATTAAAAAGTTCCTGGATGCGCATGGCAAAATCGTTATAAAACCAACAAATAAAATGGGTGGGCAATCCATTTTTGTGATTACAAAAGGCGACCCAAACACCAATGTAATTATAGAGGAAATGACACAGTCGGAGACCAGGTTTATCCAGGCCCAGGCTTATATCCCCGAGATTGAAACCGTGGGGGATAAACGTATATTGTTAATTAACGGCATCCCCATAGACCACGGCATCGCCAGGATACCTAACAGTGACGATCACCGTGGAAACCTGGCAGCGGGTGCCCGTGCAAGGGGTTTTAGCTTAACCGACAGAGATCTTTGGATATGTAGTCAGATTGGCCCTACACTTAGAGAAAGAGGACTCTTGTTTGTCGGCATCGACGTTATTGGCGATTATCTCACCGAAATTAACGTAACCAGCCCGACCTGCGTGCGCGAGATTGACAAATTTTTTGACACCAATATCTCATCATTATTATTCGATAAGCTGAGTGACTTGGTTGAAGAGAGAAGTATGACTAAGGTAAAAATCGGCTGAGAGTATGCAACCCAAACCACTCACCCGGGAAGACTGCCGAAACTATATTGAACAACACTTATTTGAGCCGGTTGGAGCCAGCCACACGGGTGAATCGGTAGGCCAACCCGGACACATTGGCTTGGAGCTGGAAGCTATCCCGTACCGAATTAACGCACAAAAAGGTGTAGAAACAGTAATGCACAGCGGAGGCGAAGGCTCCTTGCTAGATTCACTCATCCATGCTTCGGAGAATTGTGGAGGTGTTGTCAGATATTTAGATCAGATTATCCAGGGTGAGCAGCAACGCCTGGTTGGCGCTATTGAATTCCCCGATGGCAGCAAATTTCAGTTTGAACCTGGAGGCCAGATAGAAATAGCCACGGCTCCATGTGATAGTTTGGGAAAAGTCTTTACTCAACTCAACGCCAAACAGCAAATTTTAAAACTGCTGACAGAACAACATGGCATTCATTTCGGGTATTTTGGCACAAATCCATGGTTTAACGTGCAAGAGATCGGCCTCCAAATAAACAAGCCAAGATTCCGTGCTCTGGCTGCTTATTTCGATGGCATTAACGCCTTCGGCAGGCAGATGATGTTGCAAACGTGTTCTTTGCAAGTAAATCTGGATTTAGGTAAGGGCGAGGATACCCGATTAAAACGAATAATGGCATCGAATCTTTTAGCTCCATTTGCTGCGGCGCTTTTTGCAAACTCACCAATTACAGCAGGGAGAGTAAACGGCTATAAATCGTACAGAAGCCACATTTGGCAACAACTTGATAACTCCCGAACCGGCCTTCTACCGATAGACAGACTTTCAAAAAGACTTAATAAAAAAGAGTTCGTGGACTCATATCTGGATTTCGCGCTCAAAGCCCCGATTATTTATATAGAAAATTTTGGTGACGAGGTGTTCCCTTCAAATATTACCTTAGCACATTGGCTAGTTCATCCAATTAAAGGAATATCTCCAACCTTAACTCACCTTGAAAACCACCTTTCCCTCTTGTTCCCCGAAGTGCGCTTTAAAGGCTATCTCGAATTACGTTCTGCAGACGCACCTCCTCCTGATTGGCAAATGATTCCAGCCTTGTTTTACGCCGGATTACTCTATTCTCCTCCACAGTTGGATAAAACACTGGATTTGCTTTTACCCTATGCATCCCAATTATCCAAATTACGCAAGAGTGCAACACAGGGCATGGAGTCGGAGGAAATTTTCATTATTTCAAAAAGCCTTATACGTCTCGCTATCGACGGCTTATCGAATTTGCCTTCATCATTTAAAAGTGAAAATAATACCAAAGAACTAATCGCTTTTTTCGAGGAATTTACATTAAAGAGAAAATCTTTTGCAGATAAACAACTTAACATATTTTCTACGGATAAATTATTAATTTTCAATTAAATAAATGTAGATTTAACCTGATGTAAATCTAATCACGGCCACAACTAACCGCAAGGCTAAGGTGTACGCTGCGTCAAAACCTGAAGTAGAAGTTTTTTTATTTTTTCTTATTTCTGATAACAAAAATGTAAACCACTCAACCATGGCTTCATATACTTACAACCTAGGCGATGCGAACAAAATTGAACAGCTTTATCCACCGGCAGAATTTGCCAACAAAAATTTAAACTTCATAAATTATCTCGATGTAATCCGTCACTACACCAGCAGTTCACTGGCTGCTGATGGTATTTCGAACGTTGAAAAAATCGAAATAAGCGTAGTGGCCGGGGATTACTTCGTTAAAATTGAAGCTGATACTTCTTTGGAAATACTGACTAAATTTGGCAACCGGCATGCCCAAATATTTAGTGCAGATTTTGCTCAAAAAGCCATACGTGGCAAGGAATTGTTAGTTGAAATGGGGGTTTGGAATCCGATGGCGGGTTTCAAAGTAAATCACAATCCGGCAGATGACCTTACAAAATGGCACCTTTTTCCGCCCCTAGGTTTAAACATGATTGGCCAACGAGGACTTTTACTGATGCATTATCCACCCTGGGTAATTATCCAGGCGGGAACGTTCCAAAACGCCATGACCATGATGCGTTGGAGTCAGTTGCTTTTAGCAGTTGGAATCCCGGCACAGAACGTAGATTCATACAAGACAATTATTGACGTTAATCCCATCGCCGCGCCGGGTTCGGGTGAAAGCGAATATCCGAATGATTACTTTCCGATCATGATGGCCTCTGGCTTTTTTGATGGTTCGTCTGACAGAGATTATATCAGATCTATGTTGGATTTATATCTTACCCCTCCGGATTGGCCCGAAAGTAATAAATACACACTTCCAATATTAATTTGTGGTTCGCCACTATATGACCCCCAGGCACCAGGATGGTTCAGAGTAACTTATAAAAATATACTTCCGACGGAACAGGGAATACCCCAGGTAAACGTTTTACAAACCGGTACGTTTCGCGTTCACCCAGACTCCAAAAGAGAGACGCCTTATATGATCGCTAATCATATGATTGCTGCCGGAGTAACAGGCGCCTGCACAAATAATCCCGCTGCCATCCCAGACATCAGGCAATATGAGGCTCAAGATCTTACAGCTGCTACATTCTTAAAATTATATGCCGATGATCCGAATATCGATCCGGCAGTTGCAAAGGCCCAGGCTTGCAACAGATGGTATGGAAACGAAGCCGGAACGGGCGCACCACTTCCGCCAGATGTAAATGACCAAATAACGCTATGCGCGATGGCGCAAATGGATTCCTTTTTCGAACCTACTCCGTCGCCGCATCCGCGTTACACTTTCGAGGAGGGATGTGAACGATGCAAGAGCGGAACGGTACAGTATAACCCATGTGGAGGTAGCATAGCGCCGCCGCCGCGAACACCAATAAGCTGAGAAATGAGAAGGTATGGATTTGATTGTGTAAGCTAGTTATAGTCATTTCTTTTGCTGCTCAGGCGAGTTCAGAAGAAAAACAATGCCAGCAAAACAAATTATTGCGGCTATATACGGCCATCCGTTAAAAGAGTCTTGTGATAGGTTTAATAGACCTGGCCCCAAATCCATTTTATGCGATGTGGCCGGAAACAGATAGCCGCTTCCTACTAAAGCACCTATACCGAGAAGTATAAGCGCGATACCAATTCGTCGATTCATGCTTTATTTGGTTTATAACAAATAGCGAACAATTTAAAATACGACTAGTTTTCGATATAAAACACTATTTGATCTTATTTAATTTCAAGGCAGGTTTTGTAAACTTGGGAAAATTCCAAATACGCGGAGAAACTATAGCCAGAGCAACAACCAGTAACACAAGAAATCCAAGCCCTACGGTCTTTGGAGCATCAAGCAACGCGAGCATTATAACCGGACCAATACCATAACCAGCAAAAAGAATTCCGCAGCCTTTTGCCAGCGGCCGGGCTACAGATATACCCGGGCGGGGAAGTTTGATTATACCTATAAATAATGGCTGAGTACAACTAAACCCAACTGATATTATGGCAAGCAAGCACTTAGCCAGCCATAAATCAACATTCATCATAAGAATAAAAAGCCCTGCAAGCGTTAAAAGAAACCCGGGATACAAAACTTTTATCACCTCATTGTCAATGCGATAAATATGCATCAGAATAGAAATAACTAAACCGGGAAGTCCGAAAATAAACAATACGTTTGCAACACTAAATTCATCCAATCCATATTGCGTTGTAAAATAATAGCTAACCCAAACAAAAACACCGGAATGAAATACACCTGTCAGAAAAACAAAAGTGTAGATATAGCGGGCTTGTTTATCAGGTTTGTTTAAAGTGGGGTAATGTAAGCCTCCATTTTGCTGATCAAGGAGCTTATTGCTTTTATCCAAGAGAAATAGCAGACAAAGAAAACCAGCAACAACTCCTACCAGACAGTAGATAGAACGCCACCCTAGTGATTCATTTAGCCACCCTCCTGTGCTTGGCCCTAAAGTCATTCCCGTCGCTAGTGCAAATATGATAAAGGTCAAATTTTTTAGCGAACCGGTTTCTACATCGCAATTTGTAGCCATTATTAACACAGATGGCAGCATAGCGCCGGTACCCAGGCCTGTTAACACTTTAATAAGCAGAAACCATCCGGCAGATTTAACCGTGCTAAGCAGCAATGTACCTAAACATAAAGCCACTAGCGACATTAAGAATATTTTGGCTGGTTTAACAAAAATCCAGAAAGAATCCATTGCCCCAGCAGCTAAGGCAAAGCCAATGGCGAATGCCGGTATCCCCAGATTTACGAGCGATGAATCAAATTCTGTGGCTAAGCTTAATTGTAGCGGAGCTATTAAGTACGCTTGAAACATCAACAACATACATGATGTACCCAATACTAAATTGGGAATCGGGACGATACGTTTTATAGGAAATTCCATCACACTAATTTTAGCTACGCTATGTTCAAACACTGCTCATTTAAATGATAACAGATATAAGATTAGTTATAGGCAAACGTTTAATCGTGATCATTTTTACGAACAGCAAACTGAAGCGGGCGCGGCAATTTGCGGCAATATTTCTGCATGAAAGCGTTGATCAAAGTGGCTATTTCATTGCAATATTCTTCAGTTAGAAAATGCCCTCCCTCAAGTAAATGAATTTCGGCATGTGGAAGTATATGCTGATAGGCCAGCGCTCCAGCACCGGGAAATATTTTGTCGTTTTTACCCCAGGTTATAAGTGTCGGCGGCTGATAATCCGCTAAATATTGCTGCCATTCGGGGTACTTCGGAAAATTGGTGGCATAATCTTTAAAAAGAGCTTTTTGTACTTCCTTTCGTCCGGGCTGTTGCATAAAGAAACTGTCAATATAATAGGCATCCGGACTAATCGCTGTGGGATTCTTAGTACCAAAAAGATATTGCTCTTTAATTCCCTCAAACGACATCATTCGATCAATAGCAGCTTCAAACTGTTCGGGATCATCAGCGGCCTGCAGGGCGCCGATTTTTTGAACATCGGGCCCTATCCCCTCGTGAAAAGTATTTGCGTTCTGAATGATGAAGGCTTTTATCAACTCCGGCCTTCGTTTTGCTATTCTGAACCCCACCGGCCCTCCGTAGTCCTGCATATAGAAGGTTATATTGGCAAGGCTCAGCCTATCAATAAACTTCTCCACTATTTTCGAGATATTATCGAAAGTATAGTTAAAACTGGCCAGACCCAGGCAGCTACTATAGCCAAAACCAGGATAATCGGGTGCAATTAAATGATAGTCGCCAGAAAGCCGATCGATTAAATTCCTGAACATGTGGGAAGATGAAGGAAAACCGTGCAATAAAAGAATAACAGGGTTTTCTGCATCGCCAGCCTCTCGATAAAATATTTCCAGATCGTCAATTTGCGCTTTGCGGTAGCTGGTGGTAGCCGACCCGCCTTTTTCTGTCTTTGCCATTATAGAAGCTAATATTGTATAAAACTAAAGCTCTTCCGATTCGATGTCAGATTGCAGATACAGGTTTATCGAACGATCTTTCTGTCCAGGAAATCTTTAATAGTAGCAGCGATTTCAATACCATAACTTTCCAGTGCAAAGTGGCCTGCATCAAACAAGTGATATTCCAGATTTTTCACATCTTTTTTATAGGCCTCTGCGCCGGCTACCGGAAAAATGTAGTCGTTCTTTCCGTAAACGATCAACATTTCGGGGTTATGATCCCGAAAATATTGCTGCCATTCGGGATACTTAGGAGGGTTTGTGCGGTAATCATAGAACATGTCTAACTGTATTTGCCCGTTCTCTGGTCTTTCCAGGTGCCGGAGATCAATTTCCCAATTATCAGGACTAATTACCGACGTGTCGGACACGCCATGTGTATATTGCCATTTCAAGCCATCAGGGTTGTGGAATGTCCTTAAAGTATCTTCGGCTTGCTTATCATTCCGATCTTTCCAATAAGCCTTAATAGGATCCCAGAATGTCTCGAGTCCTTCATTATACGCACATCCATTTTGAACAATTAGTGTCTGTACCCTTTCCGGATACTTTGCCGCTAGCCGCCAGCCTACTGGAGCACCATAGTCCATTAAATAAAGGCTATATTTTTTAATATTCAACTGGGCCAATAATTCTTCAATAATTGACGCATAATTATCAAAAGTATAGGCAAAATCGGCAATAGGCGGTTGCTCGCTTCGTCCATACCCAGGGTAATCGGCTGCTATCAGGTGATATTTATCTGATAATTCGTGCATGAGATTTCTGAACATATAGGAGGAGGCCGGGTATCCATGCAAAAGAACCAGGGTTGGTGCATCTTTTGGCCCAGCTTCACGGTAAAAAATATTTACTCCATTGATTTCGATGAAATGATAGGTTGTCTGGTTTTTCATTTGATTATTAATTTAGTGAACACTGTAATTCGCACAGTTAAAATTAGGAGTCAAAAACCTCCGGATAAAATCATCAAAGTTATATCTGTTATTATAATATTGATAAGTGACGATGGGCTTAAATCTGTATTATTAACCCAAATTGTTTACCCGTATAATTATCAGTTATTTGCTATATTCGTTTAAGCTCGCACAGAATGAGCACCTTGCCCCTACCTCCTCTTCTGATCAGCAATGGTACATTCGGTTATCGACGGTAGTTATGAAGCTAAAATCCCTTTGTATTAAGCACCTTGCATCAGCGTTGACAGCTTTGATCCTCGTCGTAATCCATATCTCAGATGTGCGGGGACAGTCGTCGAACCTTAGTGGATATAATGATATTACAAGGCAACGATTGCTTATTTATGTGGCCGGTCAATACCTGCATACCATTAGCCAAGGACAAATTGATGCTGATAGCGCAGTACGGGTGGCAGCCAAGGCTTATGGATTAAATCCCTTGCTCGCATACAATGAAACGTATAACAATGGCAGGCCCACTGCCACAAGCATTTTACTTGATGCAGGCAAGATCAAGGAAGCTAGAATATTACCGACTAAACTGGTTGGCGGAGATCGCGTCATGTCGCTAATAGAACTTGGTACTTATTTGGCTTTTAAACCAGGCAGCACTAAGGCAAACGTTGATGAAGCTGCCAGATATAGCGACCAGGCATTAACGTTTAGCAAAAACAGCTCTACAAACTGGAAAATTGCCAGTATGACGTTAAAAGCTTACTTACTCGATCACACCGGGCACAGAGATCAAAGTCAAAAAATGTTTGCCGACATTGTTTTATTAGGCAAAAAGTCTGGCAATACTCCCGCTGCGGCTCAGGCGCTGTTGACCGCCGGCGAATTGCTTCCCTATGGAGATCCGGCGAGGCTTGCAAATTTTAACAAAGCCCTTCCAATTTTTACAGCACTCAATTTGAAAGCTAAAGAGATAGAAACTCTTTCGGAGATAAACATTGAATATTTTGTAGCGAAGCGCTATGACATGGCCAAGAAATTTTTGCTCCGGATAATTAAGCTGCAGGCGGAAATTAACTTCCGCCATAAGCAATATCCCTATGACGGCCTTGCTTTCATTGTTACAAGGGAAGGAGATCTTAGCAGTGCGCTTACGTATTCTAACAAATCGCTCGAGAACATTACCAACAAAGCCGATTCTACTTTTTTAGGGTTCTTTTTGGGGCGGCGGGCAATGCTGTACGAGCGGATGCTGCGATACAATGACGCATTGGCCTTATTTAATAAAGTGCTGAACAAAAAGACAGCTGAGACAAGGCTGTATTGGTACAAATCATTTTTATGCAAGGCAGAAGCCCTGCTATATCTTGGCAAAGAAGCGGAGGCCTTGTTATTACTGAAGCAAACCGGGGCAGAATTTCCACCCGTTACTTATTTTGAAAAAATGCACTATGCCTATCTGCTTGGCGAAACGTACGAGGCCTTGAAAAATTATGGCCTTGCGGAAGACCACTATAAAGCTTTTCTGGCGATGGCCGAAAGATTCCCGCCGGAGTATGTTCATGACGAGATTCCTTCAGCATATTTTAACATTGCAACTTTTTACCGAATTACAGGCAACACCGAAAAAGCCAAGGAATTATTACGCCTGGGTAAAACCTACACTTCCAAACTCGACATGGAAAGAGCCCGTGTTTATTACTATAACCTCTTTAAAATCGACTCGGCAGAAGGAAGATATTTTAACTCAATCAGGGACCTTCAATTGACCCAAAAATATACCGATTCGGTTTTCAGTTTTGACCAGCGCAGAAAAGTTGCCGAGTTGCTGGTAAAATATGAGGCCGAAAAGAAAGATAGAAATATAAAGTTGCTCAATAGCCAAAATCAGCTCGCGCTTATCAGGGCCCAACAGGCTGACAAAACAAAGAATATCACGCTTGTTGGAATTGTACTATTGCTTATCATCATGACATTATTGTTTAATCGCTATCTTATTAAACAAAAGTCCAACAAAAAACTTGAGGCTAACCAAAGAGAACTAGATCAAAAAAACGGCTTTCTGGAGGCGTTGAATACCGAGCAGGAAAAACTCCTTATTGAAAAAGAATGGCTGATAAAGGAAGTCCATCATCGCGTTAAAAACAATCTTCAGATGGTAACCAGCTTGCTCTATTCGCAATCCGTGTACCTGGAAGACGAAGTAGCCAAAATAGCTGTTAACGATAGTCTCCGCCGCATGCAGGCTATGTCGTTAATCCATCAAAAACTCTACCAAGATGAGGATACCACAACAATCGCTATGCCCGAATACATAAACGAGTTGGTACAGTACTTACGGGAAAGCTTTGATGCCGACAACCGGATCAAATTTGAACAGCATATAGAATCAGTGAACCTGGATGTTTCGCAAGCTGTTCCACTTGGGTTAATTGTTACAGAAAGCATTGTCAACGCAATCAAATACGCGTTTTTAAATGGGCAACCCGGGGTGGTAACTATCGAACTACTGCATGGCGATGACGGCGAGATCCTTTTAAGAGTTTCGGATAATGGCAGTGGCCTTCCTTCCAACATAGAAGCCATGCAGCGCAATTCACTCGGGCTCGATCTGATGCAGGGGCTTGCTACACAATTAAATGGTCGCATTAATATTGAAAATAATAACGGTGCGCAAATAACTTTAAGGTTCTGCATACTGAACAAATGGACATCCGGTAACCATCATGAAAAAATTGCAAACAAACCAATATGAGTAGCAAAATTTTGATTGTGGAGGATGAATTCGTTGTTGCAAATGCACTACGCCTGGCTTTGCGACAGGCGGGCCATATTATTAATGGCATTGCTATTTCAACAGATGCGGCCGAGGAAGCTTTACGTAAGCAGGAAACTGACCTGGTATTATTGGATATACGCTTGAACGGAAAACAAACTGGTATTGACCTGGCCAGAAAATTACGAGCCGATCATATCGCGTTTATATTCATATCTGCCAATTCGAGTCAAAAAATACTTGAAGAAGCGAAAACGACAGAACCGTACGGGTTTATTGTAAAGCCTTTCAGAGAGAAAGATTTACTGGTAGCGGTTGACATCGCTTTGTATCGTCATAAACATAGCCTGGAATCGCAACTGCGGCAGGAAGAACTTTTGCGAAGTATATTAAACGAATTATATCACGAAGAAACAAACTTAAAGGAGAAACTAATAAAAACAGCGCGCGCTATACAGCCGCATATCCCATTTGATTTGATTGCATTATCATTTGCGCCACAAGCAGCGTCATCAAACAAATACATGGGATACCTACACATTGGCTTTGACGAATATCAGTTTATTGAAGATGAAGAGTTAATTAACATAACTGACTCGGAAAGCGAAGTGTTTTTTTCGGAAAGCGAAAATAACGACATTAAAACCAGTGCTGAAATTTACCGTAGTAAAGTATCCGAAGATAGCGGCATTATTTCACCCTCGCCTAAAATGTTATTCGACCGGTTTAAGATAGCATCATGCATGAGGTTCCCTATTGTTACAAACGCAGGACTTATTGCTAAATATTTCTTTTATAGTCGTCAGCAGGATCACTACACACAAAATCATATTGCATTGCTTAACCGCTTAAAACGTCCATTAGTGGAGGTAACAGAAAAAATGTTATCAGGAGCCGCCCCGTCGTCAGCAATAAATATCTCCCACCCTTTGATTGTCCACCCAAGCCCTACAACAAGTGATCCCGAATTTAAAACCATCATCGGGAACCATCCTCTTTTGCTGGCCGCGTTAGATCTGATCAAACAGGTCGCGCCATACAATACATCAGTTCTGATACTTGGAGAGAGCGGAACTGGTAAAGAGAAGGTTGCCCAATCCATTCATTCACTTTCAACAAGAAAAAACGGACCTTTTATTAAGGTGAATTGTGCCGCCATTCCGGCTGCGCTGATCGAGTCGGAATTGTTTGGTCACGAGAAAGGCGCATTTACAGGTGCTGTAGAAAAACGAAAAGGGAAATTTGAGCAGGCCGACGGAGGCACCATTTTCTTAGACGAGATTGGCGAGTTGCCTTTGGATATGCAGATGAAATTATTACGCGTTTTGCAGGAAAAGGAAATTGATCATATAGGCGGCAATACAACCAAAAAAGTGGACGTTCGTATTGTAGCCGCAACTAATCGAATTCTGGAAAAGGAAATAGCGGCTGGAAATTTCAGAGTAGACCTTTATTACCGCCTTAATGTTTTCCCGATAACGTTACCCCCTTTACGCGAACGAAAAAGTGACATAAAGGCATTAGCCCTATATTTCGCAAACTGGTATTGTAGAGAATTTAACAAAGAGTTTGCCGGTATTTCTTCATCAATGTTAGAAGAACTGCATGCTTATGATTGGCCGGGAAATATCCGCGAACTTGAGAACGCTATCGAGCGTGCCGTGATCCTTAACGACAATACCTCAAAATTAGAATTGCGACAACCTTTTACCGGAAATGCAAGCCTCCCTATTGAAACCGCCGCCATCGAGACATTAGACGATGTGAAGCTTATTCAACAAGAGACAGAACGCCAGTATATCATTTCTATTTTAAAGAAAACGGAGGGTCGTATTCGCGGTGCTCAGGGGGCGGCCGAGCTGCTAAATATTAAACCTACAACATTAGAGTCAAAAATGGCTAAACTGGGCATTAAACGGAATGATTTTATGCCTTGGACTAAGACCTTATAAAAGGCTTTCAGCCACACCAAAACGGCAAACCGCAAATTACTTTAACACCAATATCTCCGAAATTTTCGGAGTTCGTCGCTTCCAAGTACTTAATTTTCGTGGGTAGGCTCAAAGCAACACTCTTATTAAAAATCAACATACTGATTTACAGATATTTATATTGATTTTCTATTTTAATTATCGTACATAAATAACTGGCACGTAATTGATACGCTAAGTGTAGTATTTATGTAGAAAAGCTATGTTAAATCTCGAATGGTTAAGAACTTTTAAAGTTATATATGAAGCGGGCTCACTATCCGCCGCTGCCCAGGTTCTTTTTATTTCACAACCTGGTGTAAGCCTTCATCTCAACTCGCTGGAAACTTATATAGGCCAGCGGTTATTTGAACGTGATACAAGAAAAATGACACCAACTGACAAGGGCACAACACTATACCATGCCATAATTGATCCGGTTACAAAACTGGAAGAAACGGAGCATGTTTTCCATAGAAAAGCTAAAGCACTAAAGGCAACCATCAATATTGGTATGTATTTCGAAACCTTTCAATACACACTGGAGCCCCACATCTCAGAGCTATCATTTAACCTGGTAACCCATTTCGGCGAATACATGAAAATGCTGCAGGAACTCCACAGCGGCACACTCGACCTAATCTTAACCCCACATAATGGTACGCAACATAACTTAGAGTTTACACCTGCTATTCGCGAACGTATTGTGTTAATATGCGGAAAAAACACGCAGATTACTGATTTGCACAATATTATTGCAGGCGGTAACAAACCTGAGGTGCATACCTGGTTATCCAAACAAATTTGGTATACAACAACCGACAAGGAATATCTCAAAAAATTCTGGGCTCACAACTTCGATACCCTGCCTACTTTTCAGCCAAACTATGTACTTCCCTATTTCAGCTCAGTGTTACGCAGTCTACGCAATGGCCAGGGCTTTGCCATAGTTCCCGAGTTTTTATGCGAAAAGGACCTCAAAGAAGAAACCGTTAAACGTGTATGGGATGACGATTGTCCCCTTGAGCGTATCTTGTATTTTGGCAAGCGAAAAAATACGCTTTATAGCAGTGAACTTAAACAACTTGAAGGAATTTTGACAAGAAGCATGGCTCAAAAAATTATCGGCTCTTTCATGCATATAATTTCGGCTAAACAATTTGGCACAAGCGCGTAAAATTTCGAAAACTTCATCATCTGGTTTTTGAAATGTTGCATAATGTCCAGCCCCAAACAACTAGTTGTAACTTTAAAACTTTAAAGGCGTCGTCAGGTTTACTTCGCGTGCAGCCAATAATGGCACTATCTTTCCAACAACTATTGTTTGAAAGTGCTCCGCATTACGATGCGCATTCAAGGCTATTTCGTCTTTATATCCCTCAAATAGCAACAGAATGTTGGGATCGGTATTATCCTGTTGTATCTTGTAGAATAAGTTACCTTCCTCTCCAGTGCTTGCTTTCACAACCTCAGGCAGCAGGCCGAGTACACTATCCAATTGGCCTGGTTTAACCGTCCATTTGGCAATAACGTGAATTGGTGATTTTTCCATTTTATTTTAATCTATAGCTGACACAACGCTTGTACATAATACCTGGATAAGGTTGCCTTTTGTGAGAAAGAGCCTGGTTGCCCTGATTCAAAAGAAGACCAGAGCAACCAGACCATCTGTTATTTATTTAGATGCTTCGAGTATAGCAACTACTTTTTCGCCCACTCCCGTACCAGAAGCTGGATTTTGTCCTGTTACAATATTACCATCGGCAATGCTAAATGGTTGCCAAGGTGCCACTGTATGGTAAATTGCGCCTTGAGCGGTCAATGCAGTTTGCAAATCAAACGGCACATCCGCCCGGGCATATCCATCTTCTTCCTCAGTAGTAAAAGACGAAATATTTTTACCGTTGACCAGGTAAGACCCATCGCTCAATTTAACATTTAATAACGATACCGGTCCGTGGCATACAGCACTTACTACCGCGCCGCGTTCGTATGTCTCCTTAATTACCTTTTTTAATAACGGCGCTTCAGGTAGATCTACCATTGGCGCTAAGCCGCCGGGAACAAAGATTGCATCATAGCTACTAACATCTACCGTTTCTAACTTAACGGCCTTCTGCATAGCAGCCCATCCCTTTCCGGTTAAAAATTTCAGGTTTGCTGGATCGCCGGCTAAATTAAGAGCGTCCAGATAAGGCGTATCTCCTGTTAGTGTTGCAAAATCAACCTGATAGCCGGCTTCATCCCATACTTCGTAAGGGTGTGCAACCTCTGGTAAAAAGTTACCTGTCCGTCTGTTGTGAGGGCCGATGGCATTAGCGTTAGATACGATGGCGAGAATTTTCTTTTTCATGACTGTTTTATTTAATGGTGAGTACTGTATATCCTATTTTAATTTCAAATGATTTACAATACAAATTTGCCTTATTAGCATGGCGTAAGACAAGGAGGCAAGTCACAAATAAAATGTGATTAGAATCACACTTAGCGCCTTGTGTCGACTACATGGAAGGCATTTAAAATGCCGTTACTGTCCGCTAAGGGTCGCCTGGAAAAATCTGAGCTAACGATACCATCACACTTAATCGCATTATTTGACATACACCGTTTTTATGTTGACAAATTCGCGTATGCCAAATTCGCCAAGTTCGCGGCCATAGCCCGAGGTTTTTACCCCTCCGAATGGCAACTGAGGGATAGAACGAACCTGTGCATTAACGAAACTTGATCCCGCTTCTAATTCTGTTGCTGCTATTCTTTCACCTTTTGCGATATCACGGGTAAAAATGGCTGAGCCCAGGCCAAAAACACTATCATTAGCTATCCTTATGGCATCTGCCTCGTCCATTGCGGAAATAATGGACGCAACCGGGCCAAACAATTCTTCCGAGTATGAAGCAACTCCCGGCTTTACATTTATCAATATGGTTGCGGGATAATAAGCGTTGTTGCCCGGTGGAATTTCGCCTCCCAAAATACAAACTGCGCCCTTAGCAATAGACCTTTGCACCTGGTCATGAAGTTCGTCACGAAGGTCGGCCCTTGCCTGCGGGCCTATTTCAGTAGCAGGATCTAAGGGGTCGCCCATTTTCTTCGCCTTCATTTTTTCCGTAAACAATTGTGTAAATTTTTCAATAACAGACTGCTCCACAATAAACCTTTTTGCCGCAATACAACTTTGGCCGCTATTAATCAGTCTGCTGTTAACACATACCTGTGCTGCTTCCTCCAGGTTGGCATCAGCAAGCACCACGTATGCATCGCTACCACCAAGTTCAAGTACTGTTTTTTTAAGCACAGATGCGGCTTTCATAGCCACTTGTATACCGGCATTAGTGCTGCCCGTTAGCGTTACCGCTTTAACAAGAGGATGTTCAATTATTCCCGGTACCTTTGAGGCACTGATCAGCAAAGTCAGGAAAACATCGTCGGGAAAGCCAGCCTCTTTTACGATTTCTTCAATAAAAAGTGCACAGCCGGGTACGTTGGAAGCATGCTTAAGTATTCCGCAATTACCTACAGCCAGTGCGGGAGCCAGGAAACGAAACACCTGCCATAGGGGGAAATTCCAAGGCATTACGGCAAGGATAACTCCTAGTGGCTGAAATGATGCATAACTTTTTGATGCATCTGTCTGGATAAGCTGATCAGCGAGATGTTCCGGTCCTTTTAATGCATAGTACTCGCAGCACTCAGCGCATTTATCTACTTCTGCTTTACCCTGCGTTACAGGTTTCCCCATTTCATTAGCCATCAATATCGCCAGTTCTTCTTTTCTGGATCTGAGCACACCTGCCATATTATTTAACAGTTGGCTCCGTTTTTCATGTGAAGTACTTCTCCAGTCTTTCCAGGCAAGGTGAACCTGCTCTATTTTTGAGGATACTTCATCGGAAGATAATTCAGTGTATTCTTTGATCTTACTGCCATTTGCAGGATTAATTGATATTATGCTCATATCATAAAAGTTAAATTGAATTGTTACAGGAGATAAAGCTTTATACCGCACAATTGTTCTCCCTACCCCTTATCGGGCTGCGCGCATAATCACCTCCGCAACCTTTTCTGGTTGGGCAAGCATAGCTACATGGCTACTTGGAACTGAAAAGGTGATGGCCCCTATCCTTTTAGCCGCCTGGCGCTCTATTTCCGGCGATATAATATGGTCGTTTTCTGCAACCACAAAAAAACTTGGTTTGTTCTTCCAGGCAGGATTTGACACTTTGGCTTTAATACAGCTTACGTTAAATCTGCCTTGGCCTGCCGCAATAAGCCGGGCCTCAGATTCAGGCAGATCTTGTGCAAAATGATTAATTACAGCTTCGTCCTTGAGACGAATGAAGCCATCTGTGATCAGCGGATCGGTCAACCCTGGCACATTCGGAATCTTTTTTACTTCATGAGCATCTTTTTCGATATCTTCTATGCTTTGACCTTCATCTGGTGCGTAGGCAGATGTATAAACCAATGAGGCCACTTTTTCATTATTACCGGCCTGCGTTATTACCACGCCTCCATAAGAATGTCCAACCAAAACTACTTTTCCCGGCACTTCTGCAATCGCTCTTGTAGTGAATGCCACATCATCATCCAGGGAGGTAAGCGGGTTTTGGACAGCAATTGTCTTATATCCTTTCTTTTGCAAAATCGGAATTACCTTATTCCACGATGAACCATCTGCGAATGCCCCGTGAACAAGCACAATAACTGGTTTTTCGCCTTCTTGTATCGATTTACTTTTCGCCGAATTAGTTTTTGAGGATGCGAATGATATGCAAATAATAGATGCAAGCCCGGCAAACCAAACCGCAGTTGTGAGTTTCATTTTCATAAGCGTTTTTTCTAAGTTCTTCATATTGTCCGTTTGCCCCCGCATAACAGGGGAAACGTTATACCCAAATTTCGCACTGCAAATACAATCGTGTATATCAGTGGATTTATAACTGTTATGAAATAAATGATAGGTTTGCGTTATCGGAACGATAGCGCACTTTTTAACATCACGGTCTATTGATTTATCGATTCGATTACTGATTGCGGGCTACTGCTAACCCAAGTGTCGGGCAGCCCTTAGCGAGGAGATATTCGCGTTAACTATTATTATAAAATTAAATAAGATGTGTAGATTTTTAGTCGGAGTACTATTGATTGCTTTCTGCTGGCCGACAATGGCGAATGGTCAGGAAAAGGAAAACGAAGCCGGAAAATATAAGCTGGTATGGGCTGATGAATTCAACAATGAGGGAGCACCAGATAGTGCCAATTGGAATTACGAACATGGATTTGTGCGTAATAATGAGCAGCAATGGTACCAAAAGCAAAACGCGGTTTGTCACAAAGGTTTATTAATGATAGAGGCACGGCGTGAAAACTTTCCTAATCCTAACTACGCAGAAGGCAACAAAAACTGGAAAAACAATAGGAAGTTTATTGATTACACCTCGTCCAGTATCAATACCAGCAGTTTGCACAGTTGGCAGTATGGACGCTTTACAATGCGCGCCCGTATCCCGGTAAAACCAGGGATGTGGCCAGCTTTTTGGGCATTGGGTGTTAATAAACCCTGGCCTTCAAATGGCGAGATTGATATTATGGAGTATTATCAAGGTAATCTGTTAGCCAATATAGCTATTGGTACAGATAAACCCTATAAGGCTAAATGGTACAGCACGAAACGGCCAATAGATAGCCTGGATAAAAACTGGGCTAGTAAGTTCCATATTTGGCGAATGGATTGGGACAGTGAGCAGATAAGTTTATATGTTGACGATACATTGCTTAGTCGCGCCGCTGTTAAAGACCTGGTGAACCAGGATGGTAGTGGCTTTAACCCTTTTATGCAGCCTCAGTACATTTTACTTAACCTGGCCGTTGGTGGCGATAACGGAGGCGACCCTACCACTACCAAATTTCCTCAACGCTATGAAATAGATTATGTACGAGTGTATCAAAAGGCTAAGTAACTAAGGCATAAACCGCTCATTTAAGTTGAGTGCGATATATCGAGTTACAGAAAGCAGAAGAAATGCTGTTAGGTTAAACAGCACTTCTCACTTCATTTAGCTTTGTTCAATCTCTTTCAGGCTATCCATTTTTTTGTAGGCTAAAAACCCTTTGATATCTTCAAAGTGTTCGCGCACGCGCTTGTTCCCAAATTCAAATACTTTTTCTGCCAATCCATCTAAGAAATCCCGGTCGTGAGAAACGAGGATCAAAGTGCCATCAAAATCTTTAAGTGCATCTTTAATTATATCCTTAGTCTTCATGTCCAAATGGTTTGTTGGCTCATCCAGTATTAACAGATTCACTGGCTCTAACAGCAGCTTGATCATGGCTAAACGGGTTTTTTCTCCCCCTGAAAGAACCTTTACTTTTTTAGTAATGTCGTCGCCGCTGAACATAAACGCGCCTAAAAGGTCTTTGATCTTTACCGTGCCATCGCTAAGCGGAATTTGATCAATTGTTTCAAATACGGTTAAGTTACCATCCAGCAAGGCTGCCTGATTTTGGGCAAAGTATCCGATCTTGGAGTTGTGACCAACTTTTAAGCTTCCCTCAAAATCTATCTCGTTCATGATCGCTTTGATCATTGTCGACTTACCTTCACCATTTTTACCAACAAAGGCCACCTTTTCTCCTCGCTCAATCACCATGGATGCATTTTTGAACACAACATGGTCTCCATAGGTTTTGGTAAGGTCTTCTACCATTACAGGGTATTGTCCAGAGCGTGGCGATGGCGGAAATTTCAACCTCAGTGCCGAGGTATCCACTTCGTCAATTTCAATAATTTCGAGTTTCTCCAGCATCTTCACACGCGATTGTACCTGCAAAGTTTTTGAGTAAGTCCCCCTGAAACGATCTATGAATTCCTGATTGTCTGCAATAAAGCGTTGTTGTTCTTCGTAAGCTTTCAACTGGTGCACTCGGCGATCGGCACGTAATTGTAGGTAATGACTGTATTTGGCTTTATAATCATATATACGCCCCATGGTAACCTCAATGGTGCGATTGGTAATATTATCAACAAAAGCACGATCGTGTGAAATTACCATCACCGCCTTTGCCGAATTGATAAGGAATTCTTCCAACCACTGGATACTCTCGATATCCATGTGATTGGTAGGCTCATCCAATAAAATAAGATCCGGCTTTTTTAATAAAATTTTGGCCAACTCAATACGCATACGCCATCCCCCCGAAAACTCAGAGGTTTGACGGCCAAAGTCAGAACGCTCAAAACCCAGGCCTTTGAGAACCTTCTCTACCTCAGCATCATAGTTATTCCCTTCTACGGTATAAACTTTCTCACTCAGTTCAGAAACCCTCTCAATCAGCTTCATGTAGTCGTCACTCTCGTAATCGGTGCGAATATTAAGCTGTTCATTTAACTCTTCAAGCTCCTTTTCCATTTGGTTTGCTTCTGCAAAAGCCTTCATGGTTTCTTCAAAAACAGTGACTTTATCTTCGGTAAGCAAATGCTGTGGTAGATAAGCAATTACCGCATCTTTAGGTCCGGTTACATTACCTGTGGTAGGTTTAGCAACATCGGCAATAATTTTAAGGATGGTAGATTTACCTGCACCATTCTTGCCCATGAGGGCTATTTTATCGTTCTCGTTTATTGAGAAGGTTACATCACTAAACAGCGTTGTTCCGCCAAATGAAACGGAAATGTTATTTACATTGATCACAGTATGGGAATATTGAAATTATCGGCAAAGATAAGAGAAAGACGGGTGAATAAGGCGAGAGAATGTAAAGGCTCGCCAAAGGTATTATAAATATCCATTATGTTGAAACAGAACGATAAGGCCACTACTGCCTTTAAATGATTTGATAGTGCAATAGCGCTTTCCAAATCCCGTCGTTATCGGTGTCGTCGGTTATATAGTCTGCAACCTCTTTAACGTTTTGATTAGCGTTACCCATGGCCACACCGATTCCGGTGCGTTTCAGCATCTCAATATCGTTACCACCGTCGCCGAAAGCCATGGTTTCGGTTATTGCTATTCCGAAAAAGTTGCAAAAGGTTTCAATGCCAATCGCTTTACTTAAACCATTTGCATTAACATCTGCAAATAATGGTGTCCAACGGGTGGCTACCGAATTGGGCATAACTTCCCTCATAAATTGTGGTTCATCATCAGGCCTAAGGAAAATATTGGCCTGGAGCACATTGTTTATCTTAGCGGTACTACGATCTAACATGGGTGGCACCGGCAAGTTGAGATGCGCATACATTCCTGCCACCTCTGCAGTGGTATCGTTAACCTTTACACTATCTTCGTACATCAGCGCAAAACTGATAGGGTCGCTCAAACTATAGTCTAGTAAACGCTTAATGTCAGCCGAATCAATCGCCTGGCGGTGCAATACGGTGCCCTCTCTAGTGGCACAGTAGCCACCATTAAAGCAAATATACCCGTCAAATTCTATTTCCTTAACGTGATCGAGAGAATTGATTGACCGACCAGTTGAAATAATCACTTTAATACCTTTATTCCGAAGATTCTGAATGGCAAGTTTTGTCGATTCGGCAACAGCATTGGTTTTAAAACTAACCAAGGTACCGTCGATATCAAAAAATACAGCTTTAATCGTATGAGAAACGTTCATACGACAAATATCGTAATTCGAGCGCTGCAATACACAAAAGGATTCTAAATTTCCGCTTATTTAGAGCTTTTATAACAATTCGGTAACGTAACGGGGGCAAAAGAATGTACTGGCTGACAATAGGATTTTAGAAAGGACCCAAATTTCTTGTCATATTAAGCCTAATAAAAACTAAATAAATTTTATCGCCGCCAATATGGAAATGCTATATTAGTGTAATTAAAACACTTATTATACCATGCGCTGTAAGTTTCAATATTGCTACATATACATCATAACGATAACATTATTGTTAGTAAATCTCTTTCCGGTCGAGCTGGCGGCGCAAGGTTCGCTAAAATCATTTAAGCTACAACAGGTTAAACTGTTGCCAGGCATTTTTAACGATGAGCAACAAACCGACTTAAAATACATGCTGGCACTAGATCCGGACCGTCTGCTTGCCCATTACCTTAAAGAGGCCGGTATTAAACCGAAAAAAGACAATTATGGTAATTGGGAAAATACCGGGCTAGATGGTCACATTGGCGGTCATTACCTTTCCGCATTATCATATATGTATGCTTCTACTGCGAACCCAGAGGTGAATAGGCGATTGGATTATATGCTCTCAGAACTAAAAAAATGTCAGGGCAAAATCGGGACCGGTTATGTGGGAGGCATGCCCGGCGGTATTGCTATGTGGAAAGACATTGAGGCCGGTAAAATTGAGGCTGACACATTTGCGCTTAACAAAAAGTGGGTTCCACTTTACAACCTTCACAAATTGCTCGCGGGCTTGAGAGATGCTTACCTGATAGCCGGCAAATCGCAGGCAAAAGTTATCCTGGTACAATTAACTGATTATATCGATGGGGTTTCGCATCACTTAACAGACAATCAAATTCAGACTATGTTGATCTCAGAGCACGGCGGGCTCAACGAAGTGTTCTCCGATGTATCCGTAATTACAGGCCAGCAAAAATATCTAACATTGGCCAGAAGATTCTCGCATCGCGAAATCCTGGATCCACTGATAGCAGGGCAAGACCGTCTTGACAATCTGCATGCTAACATGCAGATTCCGAAAGCGGTAGGTTTTGAACGAATTTATGAGGTTGGAGGTGACGTTGATTATGGCAAGGCCGCTTCATTTTTTTGGGAAACTGTTGTTAAAAACCGAACTGTTGTAATTGGAGGAAATAGCGTTAATGAGCATTTCAACCCAACAGGCGATTTCAGGAAATTAATTACGGATATCGCGGGCCCGGAAACCTGCAATTCGTATAATATGCTGAAACTGACCAAACACCTGTTTGAGAAACAAGGTGACGTAAAATATATGGATTTTTACGAGCGTGTTTTATACAATCATATTTTATCGAGTCAACATCCGGTGCGTGGTGGTTTTGTATACTACACATCCATGCGGCCACGACATTATCGAGTTTATTCGCAACCGCAGGTTAACATGTGGTGTTGCGTGGGCTCTGGAATGGAGAACCATGGAAAATATGGCGAACTGATTTACAGCCATCAACAGAAAGATGTTTATGTAAACTTGTTCATCCCCTCAAGGCTAAACTGGAGTTCGGCAGGTATCGTGTTATCACAGCAAACCAAATTTCCCGACAACGAAAACTCTAAAATATTAATCGAAGCTTCGAAACCCGAACCTTTTGCAATTTGTATCAGGTACCCGGGATGGGTTGATGCCGGAAAGTTTCAGATCAATATTAATGGCAAACCCGTTAATATTACAGAACGGCCGGGAAGCTACGTCAGAATAAATAGAAAATGGACAAAAGGCGATGTAATTACGGTAAATATGCCAATGAAGATTACAACAGAAGCGCTGCCAGACAGTACCCATTATCTTGCGTTTCTGCATGGTCCAATTGTACTTGCTGCTAAAACAGACACTACCGATTTGGACAACCTCATTGCAGATGGAGATCAATTTGGTGGCTATCGTGCCAGAGGAAAATTGTATCCACTAGCTGACGCCCCGGAATTAGTACCTGGCAAAACAACCGATATGGCAAAGCAGGTTGAGCCTGTAAAAGGCGAATCGCAAACTTTTACCGCGCCGGAACTGATTGTACAGGACAAGTATAAAAACCTGCAATTGATGCCATTTTATAAATTACATGATGCCCGTTATATGATTTACTGGCACCAATCGCAATCTAAGTAGCACAAGGGATACCGTCTCATATTCCCGTTCGCTGCTCTTCAAATAAAATAGCCCACCTGGTAAAAACCAGGTGGGCTATTTTATTGAAATATGTTTAAATTATTTAACGCCAATAACAACGACGTTATCCAAACGAACGCCAACTTTATTGGTCGACAAAGATCCCATAAATTCGATCGTGTTAAGGGCCTGAGGCGTGATATTATCTAACTCAATCGTTGTGAACGTATTGTTTGTTGATGGTGAAGGTGTGCTTGGAACGGTAACAGCAACGCCATTTACCTTAACCGAGATAACCGCCAAATCGGTCGCGCCATTCGCTGCCAGATCATATTTAAGCTTCAGGCTAGTATAACCCGATACAGGAATATTTTCAATCTTTAAAGAAGCGTCTTTTGTTGCCGGTAACCAAACGTGGATGTTGGTACCACCTCCATAAGATGTGATAGTACGCAAATCGGCATTCCCGTAGCTATCGCTAAATGTAAAGCTGGTGTTATCCCAAGCAGTATAAGCAGCTACTTTGGGTTTGGTGCTTGCCGTTCCTGTACCGAAGGTTTCTGTGTAAAGTACAGTCTCTACACCAGCCGGAGGCGTTGTGCCATTTTGGTCCTCACCTACCGTATAATCGCCCGAAGGAACATTTGTCCAGTTAGTGATAGTTGCTGACAAGGCAACGGCAGTTGGTTGCGAAGTTGCATCTTTCTTCAATTCAATATCGTAAGCGTATTTCTTGCCTGCTTCAAATTTACTACCCGCTGGCAAAGTCAGTTTAAACTGACCGGCAGGAAGCGTAAAGGTGATTACATTACCAGTAGCATCTGCAACAGGAAGCACTATTGCTTCAGCCAGTACCGAAGCGGTTTGCGTAGTAAGTTTGGCGCTAACATCTGCCGCTTGCGAAACATTAGACAAGGTTCCGGTGCCAAGGTCGAAATCAGCTTTGGTATTGAGGCCGTTAAGGCTAACGCCTAAACCATTCAGATCGGCAACGCCTGTGCCATTTTTAACCGTCAACTCAATTTTCGATAGCTGGTGCGAAAATGCAAGGTTTGCTTCGGTACTAGTCTTGCTTAATCCGGTTGCATTATTAGCATACAGGAGGTCAATAGCAGCCTGATTGCTTTGACTGCTTAAATCAACGGGGTATTTATTACTGGTTATAGTTTGTTTATACGGATAGTAGGCGATGAAATCGACTGTACCGTCTTCCGGGTAATAAAGGGTTTGATCTGCTGCCGACGGACTGAATTCGCCATCGCCATTAATGGTAGTATAAGATTTGTTAGACGCTAAAACGGTGCTTAAACCAGTGCCTGTTTTCATAAACACACCAATTGCATCATTGCTATCCCACTTATCGTTCGATGCCTTCGTCTTGATCTGTCCGGCAATAGAGGCTGTAAATTTCACCGCTGTTGCATCTGGTTTTGGTGCATCATGATTCTTGTCTTTTTTACAAGAGCTCAGTGCCAGCAGCGACATCGCAGCGGCGATTAATATGTTTTGACTTTTCATTTTGTAAAGTGTCTTCATTTGAATTAATTCCAGATCGTGTTATCGATGTTTCCTTTGATGTCTTCCGATAGTTTAGGGAATAAGTTAAAACCTGTCTCTTTTTCCAGGTCGCTTACACTCACGCGAAAATTATTGTAAGTAACGGTAGAGGGAATAATCGCGTTATCGATTTTAAAGCCTATGGTGTAGTAAGAGTCGCCTTTTTTCAAGGCCAGCGCTTTGTAATAATATTTAGGGATAGCCGCGCCTTTTGCGTAAGTAATAGTTGCGTCAGTAGATGATTTGATAGAAGCACCGGTTACTACGTACAGGGTATCTCCTTTAGCCATCCAGGTTCTTACCTGATTCTCCAGGTTGGCCCAGATGCCTTGATTCATCGACGAGATTTGAGCAGTCATGTTGCTATAGTAAAAAGTAGTCTGGTTCAAATCAGCACTCGCGGTACGGTCGGCACTTGGAATCTGATGCCCCCTGTCATACCCGTTACCAAACGAGCTGCTTAAATCAACCTGATCTGCCTGGGCAATAGAAGGGTCAAATTGCCAGGCATCCGTGCGGCCGCTGCTTCCTACATAAGAAGCAACAAGCGGATAAGCAACCCAATAAGCCATCTTATATTTTTTATCAAATAACATGGCGTAGTTTCTTACGCTGGCTTGTCCGGGCACGGTGTGAAAAACATAAACTTTGTTTTCATCGGTGGTAATCAATGGTGTTTCCATATAAGCCGAAGCGGTTGGTGGATTGGCCACTACATCCTGCTGATCTAAGCTATAAGCTCCAGAAGGTACGTCAACCCAGTTGGTTACAGTAGCTTTTAGAGTTGCCGCAACATCACTTGTGCCGGTGCTGCTGCCTTTTAATTCTACGTTATAGGCATATTTTTTACCTGCTTCAAACGCAGTTCCGTCGGGCATGGTCCAGGTAAAGGTTCTGGAACCGATGGTGAAAACTACCTTAGTACCTGTTGCATCTGTTGTTGGTAAAACAATAGCTTCTGCAAGCATGGTGCTACCGGTTACACCGGTTTTAGCCAAAATATTGGCCACTTGTGCCTGTCCGCTTAAAGTTCCGGTTGCAAGATCAAAGCTGGCAGTGGTTTTCTGTCCTGAAATACTTGTAGTTAAACCGCTTAAATCAGTAACGCCTTGTCCTTTTGTTACTGTAATCTCAATTTTCGACAATTGATGCGAAAACACCAACTGCGCATTAGAGCTTGTTTTGCTTAAACCTGCAGCGCTGGCGTACATTAAATCGATGGCGGGCTGACTGGTTTGATTAGTTAAATCAACCGGATAAGTTGTACCCGACAGGGTTTGCTTGTAAGGATAGTAAGCAATAAAGTCAACCTGTGATCCATCTTCAGGATAGTAAATGGTTTGATCTGTTGCAGATGCCTGAAACGCGCCGTCGCCAGTGGTTGTGTAAGACTTGTTAGTTGCCAAAATATTGGTTAAGCCTGTACCTCTTTTTTCAAAAACACCGATAGCATCATTAGCTTCCCAGGTATTACCAACGGCTTTTGTTTTAATTTCGCCATTAATACTTGAGGAAAACCTAACCTCGGTTCCCTTTGGATTCAAAACATCCCTTGTGTTATCCTTCCGGCAGGAAGCCAACACAACCATCACGACAAGAAATGCAAATTGTAGATTTCTAATTCTCATATAAATTATTGTAAAGTTGTTTCGGATTAAAATATCAGCTTAACCAAGGCAATAGCTATTTGCCTGTATGGGTAAGTGAATGCTCTATTGTTATTTTCAGAGGTCAAGTAAAGATTTAGAAGTTCAGGCCGCAAAACTAACCCGATAAAGTGCGGTTTTTGTTAAGCAAATAATACCGTTTTATTAAGTCGTACAACTTTAGGATGGAAGCAAAATTTGCATTTAGATGCTCTGATAGCCCAAATACCTGAGTTTTAACCTTAATCATTTGTTAACATTGCGCTCCCGGTATAAAGGTTATTTTTGCCCTTGCTTTTTGGCTCACTATAGTAGACTGGTTTTAAGTCTGTCACTTAGTTCGCTCATCACGCTTTAGATAGTACGCTTGCTTTTTAAATGAATTTGATTAAACGCTGGTTTTTACGACCTCTTATTTTCGTTACCCTGATATCCGCTCTGCCGGCTTGTAAAAAGAACACCGAGACGCCCGCAGCAAGCAAAAGAATGGTACTGGTGTATATGGAGGCAAACAACGATTTGCGGTATGATGCATTGAATTGCATTAACAAAATGGAGAAAGGCGCATCAAATTTAGACGGGACTCTGCTGGTGTATATTAAAACTACTACCGGCAAATCCTATTTACTAAAAATTAAAGCCGATGCCGATGAAAACAGGATTGTAAGCGACACGATTAAAACTTACGACAATACCGCAGCATCAGACCCTCAGGTTGTTCAACAGGTAATTAAGGATGCCCAAAGCGCCTATCCTGCCGATAGCTACGGCTTGGTTTTATGGTCGCATGCAACGTCATGGGCACCTGCCACCGGCAAGGTGAAAGTTTTATCTTTTGGCGAGGATACCGGTAAACAAATGGACATCATTGATCTTAAAAATGCTTTACCGAACAATCTGGATTTCCTGATATTTGATGCCTGCTCAATGGGTGGTGTTGAGGTACTTTATGAATTCAAGGACAAGGCTAAATACATAATTGCCTCCCCTACTGAAACACTCGCCGAAAGTTTTCCCTACGAATCAATCACGCCGCTGCTTTTTCAAAGTACCGGTGATTTGACTTCGGTGGCAAAGGCCTATTTTGATTACTACAATGCCTACACTGATGACCGTCGATCTGCAACAGTAGTACTGGTAAAAACCAGTGAAATGCAACCGCTGGCTTCTGCGATGAAATCTCTAATTGCTAGTCATAAAAAATACGGCGATAGTCTAATAAGCACAGGCGTTCAGCGCCTGGATTATACAGCAAACTTCCCAGTGCCTAACTATGATTTTGGCGATTTCCTGGAGCATAACTTCAATACAGGAGACCTCACCGGTATCAACCAACAGCTTAATAAAACTATTTTATACAAAGCTGCAACACCGAGTTTTATTGGAGTTCCAATTGCGAAATTTTCCGGATTAACATCCTACATTCCTTACCAGGGCGACGCAAATTTAACCTACTACAAAAAACTGAAGTGGTATACCGATGGCGGCATATCACTGTTGTTCGACAATTAGTTTATAGTTATCGTAAGCTTTTTTTGAATGACTGCTTATCGGGGCAGTGCATAAATCAGTGATAGCAATAATCATAGTCGCCAGGCTCGCTATTCTAATTAGTTGTCAATTACTAATCCTATCATTTATTAATTTAATTTAGAACGTAAAAAAAATTAAATGATAAAAAGTATTGCCTTCGTGCTAATTTTCATCCTTTACGCAAATATTAACTTCGCTCAAACCTCTGAGCTGGATAAATGCGATGTTGTGTGGACAAATGAAAGTCAGAATTCATCGCAATCGATGCCGTGCGGTGGCGGCGATATTGGTTTAAATGTATGGGTAGAGCATGGGGATGTTTTGTTTTATGTTGCCCGCAGCGGCACTTATGACGAGAATAATGCGCTGCTCAAATTAGGCCGGATAAGATTACACCTCTCTCCCAATCCGTTTGTTACTACTAACTTTAAGCAAATCCTGCACCTGCGTGATGGGTATGTACAGATTAACGGGAAGAATGCTGATGGCCTGAAGGCAGAAGTCAAAATTTGGGTGGATGTCTTCAACCCCCGTGTTCATGTTAATATTAAAGGGTCTAGTGCACTCGCAGCTAAAGTGACTTATGAAAACTGGCGATATAAAGATACCTATAAAAAAGGTTTTGAGAATAACGAGAACTCTTACAAATTCGGAGCAACAGCCCTTGTTGTATCTTACAAAGATTCTGTAGCGTATGCCAACGATGCCGTTTTGTTTTTCCATCAAAACAATCATGGACCTACTGCATTTGATGTCACGGTACATCAGCAAGGGCTTGATGCTGTTAAAAACCAAATGTTTGATCCACTCAGGGATTTAATTTTTGGAGGCATGCTTAAAGGTGATAAAATGGCACCCTATGGTCAGGGAAAAGGTGAGTATATCAATACGGAGTATCAGAGCTGGCAACTAACCAGTACCCAACCATTAAAATCCCGCGAGATAACTTTAACACTTTGTACAGTACAAACCCCAGATCTCGGCCAATGGAAAAATGATCTCATTGAGTTGAGTAAAAAGCTGGATCAAGAACACTCCACCATCCAGTCTTCGCAAAACTGGTGGCATGAACTGTGGCAGCGGAGTTATATCTATATTAATAGCGATAATCCCGGAAGAGATTCGGTGGCCTGGCAATCAGGGCGAAATTATCAACTGTTCAGGTATATGCTGGCTTGCAATACTTTTGGAAGTTACCCCACAAAATTCAATGGCGGGTTATTTACCTATGACCCAGTTTTCGTGAATAAGGATTATGCCTTTACGCCCGATTTCCGCAATTGGGGTGGCAGTTTATTTACCGCTCAGAATCAACGCTTGGTCTACTACCCAATGATTAAAAGCGGAGATTTTGACATGATGTTGCCCGAATTTAATTTCTACCTGCGCATATTAAAGAATGCCGAGTTAGCCACGCATACTTACTGGCCTCACAAAGGCGCCCGTTTTACTGAGCAGATAGATAATTTCGGCTTATCAGATTTCGCGGAATACGGTGCTAACCGACCTAAAGATTTTGATCCAGGAGTTGATTATAATGCCTGGCTGGAATACCACTGGGATTCGGCACTCGAGTTTTGCTATATGATGTTAGAAACCGGCGAATACGGCGGCAAAGATGTAAAACGATATCTACCGTTTATTAGAAGCTGCCTGAGGTTCTTCGACGAGCATTATCGCTTTTTGGCAAAGGCACGTGGTGCCAAAGAATTCGATGGTGAGAATAAACTGATCCTCTTTCCCGGTTCTGCCGGAGAAACATTTAAAATGGCCTATAATTCAACCACTACCATAGCAGGGTTGACGACTGTATTGCAAAAACTGCTTGCCCTGCCACCCACGGATCTTGACAGTGAAGACCGAAATGCTTTTACCACTATGCTGAATCACATACCGACCATCAGCTACCAGTATATCGATGGACACAAAACTATTGCCCCGGCTAAATCATGGGAAAGGGTTAATAACGAGGAAGCACCGCAGCTATATCCTGTATTTCCTTTTGGGATTTTTGGTGTTGGCAAACCTAATTTAGATATCGCGTTAAATACCTGGAAGTACGACACCCTGGCAATAAAATTCAGAAGCTATATTGGCTGGAAGCAAGACAATCTGTTTGCTGCCCGCCTTGGGCTTACGGATGAGGCTGCGCGTTTAACCTTTGAGAAGCTTAAAAATTCAGGCCGGAGATTCCCCGCATTCTGGGGGCCAGGTTTCGACTGGACACCTGACCATAATTGGGGCGGTTCTGGCATGGCGGGCCTGCAAGATATGTTATTACAAACTGCTGGTGATAAAATATACCTGTTCCCGGCCTGGCCAAAAGACAAGGATGTTCACTTTAAACTTTACGCCCCGAGGGAAACCATTGTAGAATGCACATTTAAAGACGGTAAGATTCAATCGTTAAACGTAACCCCCCAATCACGTGAAAAGGATATTATTAATTGCATCAAATAATGCTTTCAATTACCTGATTAACAGGATAAAACCACATAGATTTAACTATTTTTTTGAAATCCGATATAATTTACCACCGTCTGTTATAGCATAAAGTGCCCCATCATTACCTTGCGCTAAGTCCCGAAAGCGTTCCTGCTTGCCTTCCAGAAAGCGTTCTTCTCCGACAACTTTATTATTACGAATTACCAGGCGGTCGATATGCGATCCGCTCAGAGCCGCGACAAAGAGATTCCCCTTCCATTCCGGAATGACATTACTATTGTAAAATGCAATTGAACCCGGAGATATAACCGGATTCCAGTAATACACAGGCTGTGTCATCCCTTGTTTTTGCTGTATACCCTCGCCCACCTTCTCCCCGCTATATTCTATGCCATAGGTAATAACCGGCCATCCATAATTATTTCCAGGCTTGATGAGATTGATCTCGTCTCCCCCTTTGGGTCCAAACTCTGCTTCCCACAATTCGCCTGTATTGGGATCAATGGCAAGCCCGTCTGGGTTGCGATGACCATAAGTGTAGATTTCTGGCCTGGCGCCCTTTACTTTCGCGAACGGACCATTTGGAACCGGAGTTCCTCCTGGCGTAATATGAAGAATCTTCCCCAGTGACGAATTTAACGCCTGTGCCAGTACCCGGGTATCCGATCCCGACCGCTCGCCGGTACTTACAAATAAATTACCAGACTTATCAAAAACGATCCGAGATCCGTATTGAAGTGTATTGGTATAGGCGGGCGTAATGCGGTAAATAACAGTCTGATTCTGTAATTGAAGTTCGTCAGCCGATAGTTTTCCCTTTCCGATAGCTAAAGTCGAACCATTACTTTGCGGCTCAGAATAAGCATAGTAAACCAAGCGGTCCTTTGCAAAATTAGGAGACAGCGTTACGTCTAAAAAGCCGCCTTGCCCCGCTGCATTTACCTTCGGAAGATCTGTAATTGTTTTTCTTTCCCTGCCAGCCTTATCTAAAATTACAATGTTCCCTTTCTTTTCCGATATCAAAAATCCGCCGTCAGGCATGATGCATAATCCCCATGGATTTTCAAGTTTTTCATTAATTATCACAGCCTGCAGCTGAGTTTTTGTTTTCACCGCCTGGATACGCGTTTGCCCCGGGAAAGCTGGCTTATAGTCTGCTGTAGGTTCGTTTTTTTCAACGGATTGCGCTTTTGCATTAACGGGTAATACGCAGGCCATCAAAGCCGTACATATTAGGTATTTGTATCGATAAAAATTGATCATTTCAATATATTTTATTCTTAGTTAACAGCTCTCGCAATAAATTTTCACGGTCTTAATTCCCTGCACTTCAAGATAACACTTGGTTTTAACCAGACCACAATACCGATATGTAAGCGCTACTAATAAACCGATATTTAATATGGAAGACACGAACGGCCTTGATGATGTTTTATTTTTTGCAAATATTTAGACAAAACGCAGCTAAACGCTACCCTAAATTTTAATGCTCATTTATCTTACCAGCGCCTGATCTTTTCAACACAAATGTTTTGAACTCTCATCAGGATTGTTAGGCCTTCGTAAATAGCGTTAAAACCCCTAAGCATATTTAATAGCATTTCAGTGATAGCGTAGTTTTGACTTATAATTCCGCCACAATAAAAAAGCCATCAAATTTTGATGGCTGGGCATATATTATATAGAACCTTAAAAGGTGTAGTATTACAAACCGGCTACCTGCTCTGCTTTGTTAAAGCCTTCAAAACTAACGGTACGTATTAGGTTATCTGCTACAAAGTTGGTGCTGTTTACGGTTGCAGATTGGTTGTGTTTTAAGTTACAGTTGGTAACAGTACCTGTAAGATCGGCTGCAGCCTGGTCATTTACATTAATGTTAGCAGTATAAGCATCCAGTTTTAAGTTGGCAACTGCGTGGTTGTAAAGGTTAACATCTAAGTTAATACCAGATAATTCGCCGAATGATTTAACGGTTGCGTTATCGTAAGCGCTGATGCTTTGTAGTTCTGCTGCGGTTACCCAAACTACCAGTTTTTCGGTTTTGTATGAGGAGATGCGTAACACGCCGTTTTGATTTTGAACCAAAGCATTTTCGCTGTAGTATTTGTCGTAAACTTTAACATTATCTGTTGTACCGTTTGATACATATAGTTCTACGTTGCCACGAACCTCAATTTTGTTGATGTGTTTTACATCTGTTAAGGTGGTGCTTACTTTGCTGATATTTTTGTTTGCTGCGAAGGTTGCTGTACTGCTTGCTAATGCTAATGATAACACGGTTGCAATGGTTAAAATTTGAGTTTTCATATTCTTTAATGTTTTGATGATCTGTTGATTGTAATAGCTTCTGTGCTGTTTACGATAATAAGACGCCCCCATTTCAGAAACGTTACAGCACCCAATAGCCAATACCGGGGATAATATGTAAACAGGTAGTTTTACTCGGCGAACGCCAAGTTTTTATCGGCGAAAAAGATCAATAAATTACGTTTGCACAGGAGCTACAAATTCACTTTCGGTTTATTCAGAATACTCAGCTCGTGCGGCGCTTAAAATTTCGCCCGTTTCCTGCGATTGTATGAAACCAATGACTTCCCATTCTCGAGAATTAAATCCGGCAGGCAGGTCGATAATTTCATTACCATAGCCTTGAGTGGTTATCGGAAATTTTCTCAGATTTCTTACAATTTGAATGTGTGTCAACCTACGCCCCTCGTTTTCGCCAGCTTTTACCTGGCTTACGGCATGCTTTTGTACCAACGCAACTACCAATTGACCCAATACAGGTTTGCCTTGCAATTGGTATTGAATATTAATGGCGCCATTTCGCCGCCTGGCTTGCAAGGTTAGGCTGGTTGCGGCTTTTCCATTCAGGGCAGAGGTCAGGTTGCTTCTAATTTTAGTCTCATCCGATCCAACAAATTCGGCACTGCCGTTAAGTATGAGTTGCGGCGTATAAACCTGGCTTGTAAACTTGCTATTGTACCAGTATTGCCGTTTGGAAAAATCCGGGTTGCTAAATACATCTTTCCAACCAAGGCGGTTCCAGTAATCAACATGGTAAGCTAATATATAAACCGGTTGGTTGCCCACCTCGTTTTGAATATGTTCCAATAGTTCGTCGGCAGGTGGGCAACTTGAACAGCCTTCTGAGGTAAACAACTCTAACACGGCAAACCCTTTGCCCGAATCAAAATTAACAGGCTTGCTTTTATTAAATTGTTGATGCTTTACATAAACGGCAGATGTTAGCAATACCACAGCGGCGGCGCAGCTAGCTAAAAGTTTTATCATTTTCATAGTTGTAATCTTTTGATTTGATTCAAAACTATTGGCAGGATACTGTAACATGGAATAAAAAAGGGTTGAACCAGACACAACAGTCCGTCAACCCTGAAATTTGAAGTATGAAATTTGTGGTATTACAAACTCATTCCGCCATCCATGATGATTTCTGCGCCGGTAATAAAACTGGCTGCATCTCCACAGAAATAGGCAACCATTTTAGCCACATCTTCCGTGGTGCCGATCTTTTTTAACGGAATGCGTTCAATCATCCATTCGTCCAACCCTTTCCGTGCAGTTTTATCCAGACCAAGCTTATTGAGGATTTCAGTCTGCGTTGGGCCAGGGCTAACCGCATTCACGCGTATTTTGCGGGGAGCAAGTTCTAAAGCAGCGATGCGCATAACAGCATTCAGCGCAGATTTGGCCGACGAATAGATAGATGAATTTACACCGTTCATATTAGCTGTATTGGATGATAGAAATACTACCGACGCACCGTTGATTAAAAGGGGAATGAAACGGCTGAGTGTAAAATAAGCTCCTTTATAGTTAATATTGATCACGTTGTCAAAGTCATCTTCCTGGGCGCCGTCGATACTAGATCCACCTAATACACCTGCATTAATAAACAGGATATTTACTTTGCCGAATCGTTCTTTTACAGTTTCGGCCAACTGCTCAATGGCTTGTAAGCTGCCTTGGTCGGCTACTAAACCAATTACACCCAATTCATTTGCGGCGGCGATTACGGCATCTGGTCTGCGGCCTGTGATGATCACTTCGGCTCCTTGTGCTTTCAATTCTCTTGCTGTAGCATAACCGATACCACTGTTACCACCGGTTACTAATGCTATCTTTCCTTCTAAATTTTTCATGAGATTATATTTTATTCGGCAAACCTATGGTATATTTGGTATAACTTTGTTACCAGTATAATAGAGTATACCAGTATGGACGAACAACTGATCAAAGAAGTGTTATCAGATCCACGCAACGAAAAAGAAGAAATACAAGCGTTGCAGGATACTATTTATGTCATAGGCGGCAAATGGAAATTGCCTATCATCAACTCCATTTGCAATGGCAACCGCCGGTTTCGGGAGATAGAAAGAAGCATACCTGGTATTACAACCCGGATGCTTTCGCGCGAACTGAAGGATATGGAAGCGAACAGGTTGTTAAAGCGTACCGTTACCCCAACCAGCCCGGTAACAGTAGAGTATTCGCCGACAGATTACTGTCATTCTTTCGCTGATATTATCCTGCATATGATCAAATGGGGAAAAGAACACCGTGAAAAGCTTAAAGAAAAGGCATAGGCTTAACGAGTCGACAGACTCGCTTTTCGCATTAAGCGAGTTTTAATTTCAGGCTGAACATGATTATTGTCCAATTCGCAATATCATGTGTCCGCTTCAGCCATTAACTGCTCATGCCGGGGTTTGTTTTAGCGCAACTTTGTGCCAACAATCAAAACAAACAACGTCATGAACTTAAAAACATCAAAAACAATTTACTGGTCAGGTGCCATCTTTATCTCACTTTGGTTTGGCGCAAGCGGTTTTTTCGAGCTAACTAAAAACCCTATCGTTTGGGATATCACCGTAAAACTGGGCTACCCACCGCACTTTATCTACATCCTCGGTGTAGCTAAACTTTTAGGTGTCGCCGTGTTACTAACTCCTAATCGTTTACTTCGTTTGAAAGAGTGGGTATTTGCGGGCATCTTCTTTGATATCACTTTCGCTTTCTTCTCTAAACTGGCCGTACTCGGCTTTGCTCCCACTGTTGATGCCATTGTTGCTTTCACCGCAATTTCTATCACTTATATCATGTTTAGAAAGCTTTATCCGGCTACTTACACAAAAGCTGGTACTAAACATATAGAAAGAGTTTAAAACAATATCCGTCAATACAATAAATATCAATCACCATGAAAGAACTTACAACTGCCAGCCGTCGAATTCTGATTATTGCAGCTGCTATAATGATCGCTGTTGTCTTGCTAAGCAGTTCAGACCTGTTAAAGGTATAGCTCATTCTTAAATATAAAAGTGGAAAGGTCCATCATATCTTAACAGACGGTGTCGGCCACAAGCATTTGGTAGCGCTGTTAATGAAGTTGATCGACTTCTATAATAACTGGCATATAAAATATTAAACAAGAAATCTTAATAAAATGAAAAATCAAAATGTAATCAGCAGCACCCACAATGCAGAAGCTGAGATAAGCAAGGTATTATATACAGGTAAAGTACACATTACCGGTGGACGCGTAGGAAAAGCAACCAGCAATGATGGTCGTTTAAAAATCAGCTTGTCTACCCCGGGTGGCCCTGGTAATGGAACCAACCCCGAGCAATTATTTGCAGCAGGATGGTCTGCTTGTTTTATTGGTGCTATGAGGCACAATGCTTCTGGTCTGCAAATAGCATTGCCAGCAGATTTAGCAGTTGATGCAGAAGTTGATTTGGGTACAGGCGAAAATGGGTTTCAATTGCAGGCGCGTTTGAATGTTAGCCTACCCGGACTGACTACAGAACAAGCTAAAACAGTGGTAGAGGCAGCACACCAAACGTGCCCTTATTCAAAAGCAACACGTGGCAATATCAATGTGGAGATAAATGTAGCGGTTTAACTGCTATGGTGTTTGGTTGAAGCGGAGGCTGGCTTAAAAGCCACCTCCGCTTTTTTATTTAAAAACCATCCGGTAGATCAGTTGCTTGCGCTCGGCAACCAATTGATCAAAGTCCTGATGGTTCAGATTAAAAAATTGCCGGTATAATGGTGCCATAATAAACGGGTAAGACAGCAGGGAAAATAAATTCATCAGAAAATGTTTGGGGTTCATCTTTTCGATAACACCCGCGCTCATTTCGTTTTCAATTTCGTTTAAGAAATTAGCTACCGGCATATTATCTATATCTTTTACCAATTCAACACCCGCAGTATTTATTTCGGTAACAAGGAAAATTTCCTGATATGGGTAAGCTCTCATCTCTTTCATAAATACAGCGATCAACTCTTCGATTTTTTCTTGAAAGGGCCTAACTGACGCCATCACTGTTCCTAAACGCACGCTTAGTTCAAGCATCGATTCATTAAAAACACAGGCAACTAGCTGGTCTCGAGTCCTAAAGTAGTAATGCAAGGCTGCCCGGTTAACACCGGCTGCTTCGGCTATGTCTTGTGTAGTTGCATGCAATTTTCCTTCTGCGAAAAGAATACGCTTTGCAGTATCCTTAATCAGTTGCTCGGTTCCGGTGTTTTTGAGTGGCATTATTATATACTTTTTTTTATCTCTATGCTCTTATTAATTCCTATATCATTAATAAAGTATTCATCGTGCGATATAACCAGCAATGTCCCGTTAAAATCTCTAGTGGTGGCTGTAAGTACATCCAAACTCCTCATATCAAGATTGTTGGTAGGTTCATCCAAAATCAGCATATCAGGCGTGTGATTACTTACGGCCAGGCAACATAAAGAAAGCTTCATTTTTTCCCCTCCGCTTAATACGGCAGCTTTTTTGTCCCAGTCCTGGCGTTCAAATTGTGAGTAGATCAATAAGGACTTTAGCTCGTGCTCCTGCAGGTTTCGGCTATTGTAATGCTGTATTTGTTCAAAAACAGTCAAGTCAGGACTAACCAGGGTATAATCCTGGTCGAGATATAAGTAGGTGAAGTCCCCCCTTTTGATACGATCTACGCTTGTTGTCAGCTGTCCGCTAATTAATTTGAGTAAAGTGGTCTTGCCCACGCCATTATCGCCTTTAATCTGTAACCTGTCGCCCGAGCGTATCTGAAAGGTAAGTGGTTCCCAAAGTGGGCCGCCTCCGAAATTGTAGGTAAGATCCTCAGCATCAACCAATATTTTGCCCCTGTGAAGAGCGGACGAACCAATGTCTATTTTCAGTACTTGATATCCTTGAATCTGCCCCCGGATATTCCTGATATTTTCGTTAATGTTATTCAGCTTCTCATCTTGTGCATCCAATGCTTTAGCCGTAGTGCCTTCAGCTTTACTTTTTAAACCTCCCGCAATAATGCGTGGCAATGAGCCCGACTTACCTTTGGCCTGTCCGCGCGACTCTATCTTTCGCCTCTTCTCCGCAACATCACGTGCTTTTTGCTGGGTTAGTTTTAAAGTCTTCGACTGCTCATGCAACTCGTTTTGCAATGCATTTATTTTACCTTCCTTCTCTTCTCTGTAAAAATCGAAATTACCGCCGTACGCCTCTAAACCAAACGGACTTAGTTCGAGTGTTTCCGGGAGCAGGTTAAGCAAAGTGCGATCATGGCTTATCGCCAACAGCGTTGCTCTATTATTTAAGATCATCTCATATAACTGCTTTCTGCCAGTTAAATCAAGATGGTTAGAAGGCTCATCAAGCAAAATTATTTCAGGAGCATGGATTTCAATCCCAGCCAGAAACACTTTTGTCTTTTCGCCGCCGCTGAGTTCGCCCATTGACTGCATGGGTGTTAAATGGCCCAGATTCCATTTGCTTAACCCGGCATAGATCTTGTCTTCGATCTCCCAATCATCTGCCAGATCGTTAAAATATTGCTGTTCAGTGCAGCCTTGCGTTATTGCATTTAGAGCTGCTAGCTTTTTATCGACTCTTAATGCAGTTGCAACTGTAAAGTAATTGTATTGCCCCAAATGCTGTGGCACATACCATGGAGCAGATGAAGTAAAGATATTACCTGCCGATGGCTGCAATGTGCCCACAATAAGTTGTAACAGCGTGGATTTACCTACACCGTTATCACCCACTAACGCAGCTTTTTCGCCTTTACCAAGCGTAAAAGTGATTTGCTCAAATAACCTTTCTTTGTTAGGGTGCTGGTAAGATAAGGCACCTATTTTAATACTCATTTCTCTTCAAAGATACGTTTTAATCTTTTTTGTTAAACAAAAATGTTAAACAAAAAAATTACGCATTTCGTGTACAATATTGTCTTACTTAACTCCCCATATGTCCGGTTCAAGGCAAATCTATCGGCTTACATAACGTTCTGACAGTACCTTAGTGAAAATTAAGGAAATGACACCTCACAAAAAACCATATCAACCTGCTTTACAACGAGGCACTGCTGGGCACTATAAACATATTAAAGGCGTGTATCGCAAGTATTGTGTCACAACTCCTATTGGTTTCTGGCATAGTTTACGTTTAATACAGGTAATTAAATAGCTTTGTTATGCATCCGCTTATGTTACAGTATCTGCCCTAATGAAAAGCCTTCCTTTAAAAATATCACATGCAACAATCTGGATCAGTTCCATTATACTTGGATTACTGTCATCTTTGCCCCAATTGGCATCGCACCAGTTCAATGCTGCTGAAGCTATCGTAAACGCAGCCCTTACTGCTTCTTTCGCAATACTGATGTGGTATTTCAATATCTACATGTTGTCACGCCAAACGGAGGGTAAGCGCAGGCAAAGTATTTCCTACACGAAATTACTTAGCTCTTTGCTATTCGGCCTTGTGGTAATGTTTGTTTTAGCCTGGGTACAACAGTTAATTCTCTCTCACATTAATTTTGGACCCACTATGTTGATGGTTGAAGTACGCGGCATATTGATCAACCTGGTATTTTACATGTTTTTAAATTTGCTGCAACAGAATTACGAAAACCAGCATGTTAGCATGGAACTGGAACGTATGAAGAATGATAACCTGGCAGCGCAGTACGAATTATTAAAGCAACAGGTTAACCCCCACTTTTTGTTCAACAGTCTCAATACATTAAAGGCTATGGTTGAAACCAGTGATGAAGAGTCTGTAAATTTTATTCTGAAATTAGCCAACTTTTACAGATTTACCTTAGAGAGCCGGAAACTGGACTTAATACAATTGAGTGAAGAGATGGAGATTGTAGAGGCTTACCTTTTTCTGCAACAAGCACGTTTTTATGATGGGTTTACATTCACCAGTACGTTAACTAATCAAACATTAAAAACCCTGGTGCCGCCTTTTACCCTGCAGCTGTTGATTGAGAATTGCATTAAGCACAATGTGGTTTCATTACAGCGCCCCCTTCATATCCGCGTGTACCAGGACGACGAATGCATTGTTGTGGAAAATATATTGCAGGTTAAGAAAGGTGAGGTAAACTCAACAGGTGTGGGATTAAAAAATATAGGTTTACGCTATGGTCACCTGCTCGAAAAAAACATTGAAATTATTAACGACCAAAAAACCTTTAAGGTAAAACTTCCGCTTATTTATGAATATTATCATCATTGAAGACGAATTACGTACGGCGAAATCGCTCGAAACAATTATTAAAGATCTTAAACCTGATGCAAGTATAGTTGGACAGTATCAAAGCGTAGAAGAATCGGTAGATGCACTTAGTAATACTACGCAGCCTGACCTGATATTTATGGATATTCAGTTGGCTGATGGCTTATCTTTTGAAATATTTAAATCGGTAAAAATTAATTGCCCTGTAATTTTCTGTACCGCCTTTGACGAGTATTCGCTGGAGGCATTTAAGAGTAATGGTGTTGATTATGTGTTGAAACCTTTCTCAAAAGATGATATTAAAGAAGCACTGCTAAAGGTGGATGGATTCAAGAATTTTTTTCAGCAGAAAACATCGCCGGATTTGGAGGCCCTGCTCTCGAGAATTAATCCGCCCAGCGGGAAAACCAGCTTTCTGGTTTTTAAGAATCAAAAATATACCACGGTTCAAACGGACAGCATTGCGTTCTTTTACATCCGTAACGACTCTACCTCCCTTATGTGTTTCGACGGGCAGGAATATGCCTTATCTCAGTCGCTCGATAATATTGCGGCTTCTGTGTCGTCAAAGCAGTTTTTCCGCGTTAACAGACAATACCTGGTCAATTTCAAGGCGATTAAAGAGGTGGAGCATTATTTTTTACGTAAGTTATACGTGAAACTGTTAATAGAAACACCGGAGAAGCTACTTATTAATAAAGAAAAATCGCATAATTTTTTAAGTTGGATGGAAGAGCGATAAATTTTCCCCGTAAAGCTATACTAAACTATCCATGTATAAACTGATCTTCCACATTTCACCAGATTCTTGCTTGTAAACCAAAACATCTTCCGCACCATACCACCCTTGCTATTTTGTTCCAAGTAATGTTAGGCCTATTTACTTCCTGTGGATTATCATAAATTGTTGAAAGATAAACAAACTAAAGATTTGTATTATAAGATATAATGATTAAAATTGTTAATCTACTATAAAGATACTTTTTCCATCCTGTAAATATTTTCGCCTCGCTTTACAAAAGGAACTAACCCACAACTAAGTATAGCCTAATTTATTGAGTAAGCCGAGATAATGATCCAAAGTATTTAGCAGCAAGCAAATGAATTTTCAGTTGCGGAACATTATTGTATAAGCTGAACAGCCGGTCTCCCTTGCACAAATTGTTAATCACCTGAAAAGCATTCAAAATGACTAAAGATCAAATTGAAGACTACCTGTATTTCTTTTGGGCTCCCTTATTAAAGGCGAATTCAATAGCCGACGTCGATAGAGATAGCTTTGAACGCCTGGTTATATTGACACTCAGCCAGGTTTCGGTGTATATCGAGGCCCCAGACTATGTGAGCGGCGCCAGCAGTCGTGATTATTCGGCGGACATTGTAACTGAAATAGACCAGTTTGCCGATAAAATAGTGGCCAACATTCCAGACCGCACAACTGACGATTCTTTCTGGCTTAAGATTATAACACAGTCATATTTTTTTACAGAATCGATTGCGGATACCCAGCTGGAACCTGAGGCATCTTTCGGAATTTATCATCAGGAAGAAGGAAATATACTTCGGCGTTTTGATTTCTATTACTTACCTCATCAAATTCAACTTCAGTTACCTACTACGGCGGAGATATCGGCAATTATATCTGCGAAAACTCCTTTTGCTATTCCGGATGGCGATGTTACCAGCATAGACATTGCCGAATGCACACTGTGGTTGTGCGCCATTCATTTCGATGCCAGTGCCAATAATGCTGCACTGTACACAGGTTTGCAGCTAAAGAGTTGTAATATCTCGTTCGATAGCGGGTACGCGAAATCGGGGGATAAAATTGCAGCGGGTTTGTTGAGCTTTTTTTCGGGATTTGTTATCACCGCCGTTCCGCAGGATAGAGTCGCCGTAGAACCGGCAATAACAATCGCCTCTGGCAATACGCTCACTTACCCCAACAAACTTGTTTTTAGTTTTAAACACAAAGCAGGATTACCCCAACCCCCTAAAATATCGCTTACACACGTTGAGCCGTTTACTACAACACTTTTTGGAAGCACCATAACTTCGGATGCAGCCGACAACGTTGTTGCAAAATGGGCTACTGATAAAAACCTCTTGTCATTTCCGCTAACAAGCCAGGATGCTACTTTTTCGGCGATCGAAAATTCTTCACCTGTTTTTAATTTCAAAGGGAGTGGGAAATTTAATAACCTCAGCTGGTATTTACAGCCGGTAAGCACCGCGCATCCATTGGGTGTATTGAGGTTAGGCCTCGGCGCCGATGATGGGTATGTAGGTTTTGATAGTCAGGATCAGTTTACACTCGGGTGGGATAGTCTGGATAACGGTCCGCTTAAACTGAAAGATCTTTTTATTCGCACGTCAAATCGCGCTTTTTTCCTTACATATACTTTTAACGCAAATAAACTTGCGTCGCAAAAATTGCAATTATGGAATGCTAACGATAGCCACAAAAGTAGTTCATTAATTGATATTAGTTACAGTGCGGAGGGCAAAGGCAATTTTGTTTCACACATCTCAACAGAACAAAATGTGGTTAATACCAGCCTTAATTTAAATATCGATCGCCCTGTACTTTCTAACGGTAATCGCATCTTTTATCAGGCGCCCGGTCAGGTAATCTTTATCCGTGATGCAGAAAACATAGCGGCGGCCGTACTGGGGCAAAAAATGGATCCAGCCATCGCTTTTGAAAATAATGGGTTTAAGCAACTGAGCAGCTTTGCGCTTTCTAACGCGCTTATCCTGGTAAATCCCGTTGATTTATTTTTCCTTGTCGGAAGACTAAATACTTCAGGTTTGGTTATCGAAGGGCAATCCTTTATCCGCTTTCCAATACGTTCTGTAGAGCATACATTGCCTGACCCATACATTACCAGCCTGTTCAATGACCAGCCTGATAATAACGACATACAACCCACAAGTAGTTTAATGGTAACTATACAATGGAATGACATTGATGGTGCCGAATTGGATATGCAACTTGCAGACGTAAACGGCGCTGTAATTACACCCAAGAGCACACTAACCGATGAACAGCTAGCAGATGCGTTGCTGCAGTTTCCATTGCGGCACCCTGGTGAGGCTGCGTACGACGACTTGTTTAAAAGCGCACTAGCTGCGGCAGGCATAGCAGCCGGCGTTGATGCAGAAACTATTCCTTACTCCAGTTATAAATCTTTTTACCAGTCAAAAATTAATGTAGCGGGCGCATTTTCGGCATTGCATATTTTACCCGGTAATATTTCGCTGGTAGATGTTTCGGGTAGGGCCTCGCAAATGGGAATTGCTTTTTCGCGCAGGCTTGATAGTGCCGAAAATGACATTCAGCAGGTGTATCAAAATACAGGATACAACTCGGTTCAAACTTATCGTATCGAAAACAATGAGGTAGTAAGTTCGGGCAGATTTGTAAGGGCATTTACACTCCCGCAAGTTGGGTGGGAACCTATCTATTTTGAAGAACAAAATGATACCGGTGATATTTTCAACCGGGATATCCCTTTTCCAACGCACGGTGTGCCTACCCGTATTGCCAGTGCTAACAGAGCCGACGTAGCATTGGCGCCGATTCCCATTACAAAATATATTGTAGATGGCTTTCAGGATGAAGATAACCAATATGCTGCAGCGGCGCATTTTGCCTTACCGTTTGGAATGAATGCTATCGCGCTGTTCCACCCTTTCGTACCGGACGTGAAGCTACCGCCGCTTAATAATTTTAAAGTATTGCAAAGGCAAATTCCGGAGCCTTACTCCTACAGTATTTTAAACTTCAACCAACCTGATTTTAATTTAAAGAAAGCCCAGTTGTCAGGTGCTCTACAAATTAAAGTATTGTCAGAAGGACTGCCAGATATACCACGCGATGCAAACCGTTTGCCCGATCCATCATTTCATGGTGCTGTTTTACAAATGCCCAATAGTTTCAGCAAAGTTCAAATCCAGAATGGCGTGCTGGCCTACGAGGCGGATTCTATATTAGGCATACCCGTAACCGCGCAATTTAACCTGGTAATGTATGGAAAATATGTTTTGCAAAACGGTATAGTGCCGCCAGTCATCCAGTTCACCCGCTCCCTTACCGCAAAGGTTCCTTTAAGGCGAATAGATTTCTCCGGTTTCGGCACCAGCGTATTCAGTAATTGGCTGGATAAATATGCGGATGCAGGTGCTGTAAGCCAAGTGAAATTTAATATCCTGATTGGCAGGGTTGCGCACGAAGTGGTGCAGATTAAAAGCTCCATAATGCCATTTTTTGTTCCGGTAGTAAGAACAATAATTATTGAAAGAAAAAATCATGGCAATATCATCCGTACTGATTCAGGATGGGTTCCTACCGGGCCGGGCGTTTACCATGTTGGCTATGATTGCCATCCGGGCGTTGTAAAAGGTGTTTACAACGTAAGCTCCATTAAAGATACAGAAATAGAATTGCAGCAACATTTAATCAATGGCGACGATGTTAAAATGGTGGGCGTTTACTATGATGCCGATGTACTGTTGGAAAATGTTAGCAGCGGGTTTAAGGTTACGGCTGCTTTTGCAGATAGCACAGACAGGCTGGTGCCCTCTAAAAAGCAATTCGGATACATCATACTAGGAAACAATGCAGGGAAGAAGTTAGACCAGTATTATACCAAGCAAGATTTGCAAGCCTTTATGACAAGGCCTGATGTTGGTGTATTGGGTGGGCCGGTTGATTGCGTGGTAAATATTGCAGGTACCGACCAGTTAATGCATGTAACCAGGGCCGACGTTACCGCCACTACATCTACCTTGTTAGTTGCCGCGGCGCGCGGTACGTTACAACTGCCTAAAGGCGGAAGCTGGTCTGTTGTTAAAAAAGTGCCGGGCGGCGCAACCTTGCCGCTTACAAATGATGAGACGGTACCCCTCATCAGAAACGGGATTTTGCAATTTGACGTTGCCGAAAATCCGACGGCGCCAAACTTTGCTAACTCACTCCACGTTTTGGGTAATCCGCTGGAGATCGAAAAATATGCTGCCGCTGCACCCGTGCCTGCTTCTGTAGAGTACGCCTTGCTTCAAAGTACCGGCACTCAAAAGCTATTGTTTCCGCGTCCGTCCTTTGATTCGAATAATATGGTTGCTGTAGATGGTGTAACCCGGGTCAAGCCTCAAATTTTGGCTACCAATCCTGTTATAGCCGATCCATATAGTTTGATTAAAAGCAACGCCATCTTTCCGGATAATACCGATGTGCTGACATTGAAAAATCAACTAACCGGTATGCTGGCAGATAAACTCGATATTAATTTGGACACTGCCGGGATATCTTTTCCAGATGACATCGCCGCGGCCTTAGTGGATTTTATTCCTCCCGAATGTATCCCGGCTGGCGACGAAAGCAGAAAGTTGTACCTCGTAAAAGAAGATGCTTTTAATATCTACATTGATTATGGCCTGTTAACACTTGATGACGGAACCAAAGCGGCTAAACAATTATTTACGGCGGCTTTAGATGGTACTGATGATAACAAAAACCGCTGGCAAATGGGAAATAAGGAAGTTGCCATTGTGGTCGAGCTGGCAGATTTTAAACCTCTGCTCACCGTAAAAGGCGATTTTAACGCTTCACCAGACTCAAAACCCATATTTGATAATGCCCGGATAGAGTGGGGTTCTGATGGAAATCTGCAGAAAATAATTCAGGTGCTTTCGATCTTATCCATGCTTTCTAAAGAAGATGGTACGGGCGACATTGTTAAAGAAGGCTTTAGTTTTGTGATGGGCAATTCGCCGGATAGCTGGAGTTATAAATGCACCATCGAAGAAAAGATCCCGGTAATTAAATTTCCGAGTGCCGTGCAATTAGCACAGCTACCCGGCCCCGCGCCGTTGATCGTAGAAGCTGGTCTCGACCTGGGGGTTTTCTTTAACCTATCACTTTCTGCAGATCCAAATAACCTTGTTAAAGCAGGGGCTGGTATTGTGCTCGGATTTGAGGCCACCATTCAAGTTTTACTGATAACTATCGAAGTGGCCACTGCATATGGTGTGGGCACGGCCAAAGTACAAGTATTTGTAGAACTTCCCGACGCCAAGCCAACCTTTGAATTTACCATGGGTTTTGGTGCAACCGTTGCCGTGCAATTGCCTATGGTTGGGTATGTGTCTTTAACCAGGGTGATGAGCCTGGGCGTATCTATCAACAACAGCCCGAGTATGACCGTGGGGCAAATGCTGCGAGGCGTTTTAACAATAGCCGGTGGGTTGGCCTCGGTAACACTCCAGGTAGAAGCTTCCGGAACAGTTACCGATAAAAATGCCGGTGCCGACCCAAGCGATTGGACAGCCACGGTGCGCGGTGTGTTCGAACTCGACGTTACCGTTGCCTTTGTACTAAGCTGGGACTTCTCGGCAGAGTTTGAACACGAAATTGGTTTACCAAATCCTTTTTAAAATAATCGCCATGACTCTAGAGGATAAAAAAATATTCATACTCCCTTTTCCGCAACATATCGTAGTCGACAAAGACGTGCCGGAAAATAATAAGCTTATTTGCAATGTTGTGATATTACCCCGAAATAACCCTTCGGATAATTTGCTGGATGATGGCGGAGTTGAATCGTTCGACAAAGGGACATTTACATTAAAAGCTTGGTTGGTTAAAGGAGCCAGTGACAAACTACCAACCTCAGGCGATCATGCTGCGGACACTGATTACCACCCGAAGAACAAGCTTGTTGTTCAGAACACCGATCGCGAAAATATCTTTAACACCATTGGCGCACAGTTCGAGGTAGAGCTAAGCCCTACACCGCTTTCAACAAAGAAGTCTGTAAGTTTAAAAAAATATCTACCCGAAGCCTATCGAAACGCATTTACATTCACCCAGCCACTCAGCAATAATGCGGTTACCGACGACAGCTATTTCTGCTCATTAAAAACCAATAGCTTTGCCAATCCATACGTAAGAAACAACAAAGTAAACTGGGCGCAGGTATTAGGATTTGCGCTTTCACAACCGCTACTCGCCAAGGCATTGGGCATTTTGTATACAGACATAGCCGTACCTTTGGACGACGCAGATTTTTATAAAGAAGGCGGCTGGATTTATTTTGATTTTGATGAAACGGACGATGCAAATACTACGCTGCATTTAACGGCCAAAGATAGCATTGTACAATATTATGCTGCCCGAATACCTGCAATAACAACATCAAGACCGGTTTTTGCGCCCGTGCTTTTTCCGGTATTGCATGTCGATGAATTTGGCGTTGAAGAAGCAACTGTACCTTTTGACGATGTTTTTAAAGATGTTTTAAAGTACGACGATGGCTTTGCCAAAATTGTGCATTGCAGCCAGGCTGTTAATACCAATCCAATTTTAGAAACCAAGGATGGCCCATCACCTTTAATGGATACCGGCATTAGATTGGGCTGGGATGATGAGCAGATACTAACCTGGATGAGCCGTGGATACGACGACACACACGTAGTGGCAGCAGATCAAAAAGCACATTCTAAATTTACTGTTAGCCGCTATCGTATTGATGTTGCCGAGATAAGCCAGGCGGCATTTGACACGGATGACATCAGTGTAACAGAAAATGAAACTAACGGGAATTGGAAATCGCAGGTTGCTATTACTTCTAAAGCCCCACTGGCATTGACAAACGAAATTCCATTAGGCGACTACGATGGTGAATCGGGCGTACAGGTTTCGCCCGCACGGAGCAATGACAATGAACGCCAATTATGGCTGCCCGCATTTTTTACATTTTGGAACGGAGCCTCACTTGCTGTGCCCGACCCCATACCTGACGAAATAAATAAGGTAACAGATTACAAAGCAGCCGAATCGGCAAAAGATGGAGATAAGAACGCGCCGGTGTTGTACAAACAAACCCCGGGAACCGAAATGGACCTTAAATATGGAAAGCATTACGCGTTTCGTGTTAGGTTATCGGATATTTCGGGCGGCGGACCGGTTACAGTAGACACTCCCGTAAATGCAGGAGAGAATCAAATCTGTAAACATAAATTCACTCGTAACGTGGCTCCTTCGCCACCTACGGTAACGGATGAAGATAATGGCTTGAAGATTATTCGTCCAAGATTAGGGTATCCGGCTATTTTATTTGCTGCAAGCGATACAACTACAGCGATAGACTTGTTACGGCAAGACCGCGTTGCCTTAGACACGCAGTCTCAAAGTTTAGTTGATCCGGTTACCGGGAAATATATCGTTAACGATAACTCTTTCGATCTTTTTAAACAAACATCAAGAGAAGTTTCTGTTGCAGATCCTGATGCTGATAAGGTTCATATAGTTGTTGAGGTGGCAACGCTTGATATGGATAGAGAGGCATCTTATAATGCATTACAGTCAATAACCCCTAAAGAACCATATGTATTGTTGTATGAAACCGTTCGCGGCTTTAACGACTACGTATTATCGTTAAATGAAGCTGACCATACACTTGAGCTTCCGTTCGAGTTTAGAGATGTGCCGGTTATTTTCTTTAACGAGGGAAAAGATCCTAATGCCTTAGGCCTAGGTGGTGATCTGAGCAATGAAAGCGGAGCGCTTATTTTGCCTACTGCGAGAAAGCTACGGATAACCATCCGCTCATTTTGCAGTGCCGATAAAACAGATTATTTCGGCGATGACGATTTTCGTTTTAGTACGCCGGTAAAAAGAGAGATAACCCAAAGTATCGATACACTTGAAGCAACGCCATTACTAGAGCCAACAGACGATCCTTTATTAAGTATTTTCTTTAGACCTGAAGCTCCCAAGACACCAGAGGAGAGACGCGCCGCCGCTGCGAAGGGTGAACAAAATCAAGCGGACGTTAATATCATAGAGCGTCTCGCTGTAATTGGTGGCTTTGATAAAAATGGATTGTCTATAATAGGAAAGCCAAACGAGCGCGTTCAATTTGGATGTTCTAATTTGATAGGGAATACTTTATCGCCCGATCACTCTTCGCTCACTTTCGCCACTATAGATGACCTGTCGCGAAAATGGATATCCCTTATTCAGCTCGATTTAAAACGGGACTGGTGTTGGGATATGCTGACAGCCGATAGTTTTGAAGTGTTTCGCCAATGGAAATATAAAAGGGACGACGGCATAACGTTTAATGAAGTTGAAGAAAAGGTAGGCGTTATTTGCCTGACAAAGGGATTAAACTGGCAAAACCAGCCCGAGCCCGATCGCTTAAAAACACGATTGGTTTTTATAGATGCTTTAGATCCTAAACCGGGTGCAATCCCTGTGGGAGCCGACCAGGCGCCCACTAAATTCCCTGAACTATTAGATGTGCGGTATCGCGTGTCGCCTAAGTTTAACAAAGTAATAAATTTCGGTGCCACAGCTTATGATTATGCTACACAGCCATACAACTTAGAAGTTACCTTACCAATTAGTGCACCTCCAACCCAGGTACCCGAGATCGTTTCAGTCGGGTTGGCTTTGTCGGCGGCCGACAGCGAGGAACAACTTTTTAATAATCAATATTCAGCAACCTCAGAGCAATTAAAGTACCTCTGGGTAGAGTTCGCAGAGCCTGTAGAGAATACAGACGACGCTTATTTTGTAAGACTACTGGCTTATGCGCCCGATCCGGCAATTGCTGATAACAGTGTTGACGTACAAAAAGAAATGGACGAGCCGGCCATAAATCTTCAGCCTGAGATTGTGCGCGTTATCCGGCCGTTGCAAGTTACAGACAATGCCGGTCATGATAGTATGCAAGCCCTGTTTGGTGCCACCGCCGATACTGATCCAGATGGTAAAGGTATTCGTCATTTTTTGATGCCGCTGCCGCAAGGCTTAACAGCTGATTCACCAGAACTCTTTGGTTTTTTCACATACGAGTTTCGTGTGGGGCATACATTATGGTCGTTAGAGCAGGCTTTCCCCGGCAGGCCGCTAAGAATCACCGGCGTGCAGCATCCTGCGCCAAGGCTGCGGGTTAGTACAATGAGAACTGCCGAAACTATCGAAGTAAGCTCGACGTTTGCAGAATCATTTTTTAACGGAAACAATTGTTCGCCGATATTCCCTAAAACAACTATTTATGCGCTGTTATATGCGCAGGTATTACAGGCAAATGGGAAGCAATATCGTAATATCCTGATAGATCAGGTTTCTTTACAAAAACCATCTCGCAATAGTAACAGTGAAAAACCTATTGGCTTAACATCATGGTTGCTAAAAGATATCCGCACCAAGCTCTCGCGTAAAGGAATGGATATCAATGCACCGTTAAGTGTATTAGCAATAGAAATAATGCCCGACAGCAGCCCTATAGACCTTCCGGTAAACAATATAATTGACCTTGAAAAGATTCGTATTTTAAGAACATCTCGGTTATATAAAATTGCAGAAAGTTGCCCGGTATAATAGTTTCTGATCAGATTTTGAATTAACTCGCAGCTGATTTTTTCAGCTTTGAATGATTATCCGAAGAGCGCCCAACTGAATGAAAAGCCATATTCAAGTTTGGCAAAAGTATATCAATCAAATATCACTTTTCCGCCGAACTTTTCCCACTCATCAAGTCCGCCCAATAGTGGCCTGATACGCTTTAACCCTACTTTGTGCAACTTTTCCGCATATCTCGCGGCCGTGATCTCATTTGGACACGAGCAATAAATGATGATCTCATTGTGACGGCCAAATCTTTCAACTATGTCACTCAGGTTATTATCATCAATCGATATTGAGCCTGGAATGAAGCCATTTCTTGTTCGTTGATCTACTGGGCGAGCATCAAGTATTACAGGGCCAGGTTGATCGTGTATCAATTCAAGTAGATCATTGACAGTAACACGATCAAAATTAAACTGTTTGATGAGTCGGTTTCGTTGCATCCATTTTGCCAAAAGATATAATCCAAAGGCAATCAACAGAATCAAACCGCCAAGTTTGCCATAATCCGAAAGTGTTGTTATGAGAGTACCGATCTGATGGCGAAATAATCCGCCTAAAAAAACTGCAACACCGAGATAAATGATTGCAGCAACAAAGGAGAATAACCCGAATAGTTTTACCGGCATCTTATAAACCCCAGCTACTACCGGGGCGATGGTTGATAGCCCTGGAATAAATTTCGCAATTATGAGGGCAGGTGATCCGAAGCGATCAAACAAGTTACCACTACTGCTAACGCATGAATCTGGAGAAATGGAAATTTTGCACAGCCGGCCTAGGATACTGGTACCATATCGCTTGCCTGCAATGTATAAGATATAGTCTCCAACTAAAGAAGCAACAGATCCAGTTATTATAAGAGCGCCAATATTAGTAATAGTTGGTGGTGTTACAGCTGAGGTAATGATGAAAATTGCGTAAGTAGGTAGTGGCAGGCCAACACTTTGCAATAGCGTGATAACAAAAATCATCCACAGCCCATAGTTTTGCACCAACTCTATTAATGTATTCATTGTTCTGCAATTACCGTAAAATTAAACCATTTCCTACTTCTTTTTCCCCGAATTCTGAATTTTACGTTAGCATGCCATTTTAAAAATTAACTATTAGTTGTCACCATAAATTAACAGTAAAGTACTCTCGCCGCTTTGCATTTATCAAAATTCCCAAGTGTAATGCTAGTCAAGACGCTCAACTCACAATATTGCGTCAAGGTCTGATTAATTGCAGATAGTAGGCCGTTGACCGCAAGATAGGCATATCCATATTTATGCCGTGCCCTGGGCGGCCAGGAATAGGCTCGGGACCGCTACCTCCCGAGCTTTGACGGAATCCGATTTCAGCAAAATTGTACTATTCAGCCGCGGGGTAGTGTGTCATCTGAACAGTCTGACCCTGATTCTCCTGCCCTGACGATCCGTGACAATTCGATTGTGTTTGCTCCGGAACGGCCCGCAACCATTCATCGAGCATCAAAAGTTCGCTCGTTAATTCTTTTCCAGCAAGTTCGTTCAGGTTCATTGAGGTGAGCTGAAAAGGCAAGCTGCCGGGGGCGGATACGGTCAGCAGAATATTTTCGTTTTTCAACCAATCCCTGTCGAAACCTATGCCACCTTCTTCATCAGGTTCCAGGTGATAAACCCTTTCATCGAGATGAACTTTAACGCTTAGTTTTTTGATTGCGTTCCGAGCCAAATCGTCTTTATTATAAGCTTTCACATATAATTTATCCTTCAAAAAGAATACACTGGTAAGTAACGTGATTGGCTTACGGGTCCAGATTTCCATTTCGGGATCGCCTAACAGATTAAGTGCCAGGATAGACCATTTTTGGTAATGATCGTCGGGATCGGTAAGTAAAGTGAAACGACTGTCGTGCATCAGCCCGACATGATGGGTATTTACGAGCGTATGAAAGAACTCCCGCTGAAAATCATCGCCCAAACCAATCCAGGAAAAACGGGTATGGCCAACATAGGCGACTGCCCCCCCTCCCCCATTGTTAAGCATAAATTCAGACATACTATCTGCAGCATCAAATCCATTTGTCAGGCAGGAATCGGCGAACGTTATGAAATAATTCGTCCCGTTTGCAGAATCCGCTGCCTTATTATCATCGACCCCGCAACAGCCACCCTGGTTGCCATGCCCGGAGAGGCTCAGGAAATGCTGACCTTCGTTAAGCGCAGCAGTCAACACTGCATCATTTAGTCTTGATACCGGCGCGGCTGATAAATTTGCTGGGGACAAACTATCTACATCTTCATATAACCGATTGAATCGTTTTAAGATAGCAATTTCGGCGTCAACCTGTTCCCGCAAAGCCTCCTGATCCATCATAGAGCCATCCGCGTCCTTGCTGTCCAATACAAAATGGTTGGGTTGTATTTCTGCATCTGTACCGTAGATGACAATCGTATGGGTCACCATCGGGAAATCGAAGTGTATACCGAAGGGTAGAACAATATGTAATACTGCCGGGCTCAGGTCTGTCGGACTCTTAGCAAAGAACCAGCCTTTATGAAACGGCCCGGCACCTGCATTGTAAGGAATTTCCGATACATTATCATCATCGATCCACGATAACAATTCCCAATTCCAGTCAATGGCCACATCATCTGTGGTTTGCAGGATTGCCCGCTTTTGATCCGCTTGCGTGTAATAAGATCCGGCAGGAGGAGGATTTGTAGCTGATCCCCAGTAACCAAAACGCCCTCCCCAGTTAGAGGAAACGAGCAGCATTTTGTCCAGGTAATTCCGGTCAAGGGGAGTTCCGTTCTCTGTGTGGAATTTTTCATAAGCGATTACCTTGTTAACGAACGTTTCGGCATCACCGGGCGAAGATACAGGAGCCCTACCAACGATAATGTCTGAATGCCAGTTAATTGGGTCAAATGCAAGCTTACCTTCATGTTGTCCGTAAATCCTGTTGTTATTAAAGTCCCAGTCATGTTTTCCCGGAACGCTGTAGTTGGGTCCCACCAGGCTTGAATAGTACATATCAGTCGGAATGGTGTTCCAGGTATAATGGAATCGTAGTTGCGCATGAATAATCGCAGCCGGCCCGTCTACGCGGACAAAATTTGTCGGTGTGGATGACCAATGCATGTAGGTTTCATCTGTACAGAAATACCAGCCCAGGCGATCTCTAAATTGCGTTGTTGATTCAAACACACCGGATGGTAGCTGTTTATATTTTTCAAGCACGATTTGACTAAGTGAAACGGCCGGCGCTTTTTGAGGTATCAGCTGACCGGTTTGCTGATTGGTTAGCCTAAGGTAATTATCGTAAATAGTAAACCATTCTCCTAACGATACCACTTTAATTTTCATAAAGGTCGTTGCCCAGAAAGCTTCATTATCATTTGGTGGATCGTTAACAGTCTGCTCGTTAACATCGCCCCGGATCTCGCCTGCCACCTGCCTAACCGGAATGATTTCAACGTCCCCGCCCAGCAGACACCAGGTGACGCCCCAACTGGCGTGGGCAAACTTCAGGAAATTCCGCAAAACTTCCTGAAGGTCGACCGCGCCTGTCTTAAAATCGCCATACAGACCGTTAACAATGTCTGTAACCGCGACAACGGTTGCACTAAGCCCCTTCTGACGTTTCCAGGCCGCCAGTTTTTCAAACACGGTCTTGTTATCACCAACCATCCGTTTTGACGTTATTTTATCGCTGTCCCAGACATTGTTGTCAGTAATAATCAAATAATCGTACTGGCGGTAAAAAGGAAAATGCTCCCGGAGATCTATAACTTCCCTGGGATTAATGACCTTGTCTTTAAGGTGATTGATTAACACCTTGCTTACAGCATCATTGTTGGAACGGCTTCGAATGATCGACTTCCTGTCGTAGGCTGTGTCGCCGAGGCGCTGGTATTTAACTTTTACTTCTATTACCTGGTTTAATTGCGGTATGGACTCCGCGTTCAGCGTAACCGGGTGGACACGGATGTTGACCATCTTATTATTTCCGATCAATACTTCGGAAACATATTCGGCCACAGGTGGTGGGTTTTGAAGGAAATGATCGTATTCTTTCGCCCGAAATACCATTTTGGGTTTTGGAGAAGGAATTGACCGAAGCATATAAGGCTCGCTTCTCATCGCCCGCCCCCATTTTTTTCTTTCGCCTCCTCCGGATTTGTCGTGGAGATGATCATGATCAGCAGCAATCTGATAATTCGGAACCGGCATAATAAATACGGGCTTTTTTGTCAGCACGTAAGTTTTTTTGACCGTTGCCAACACCTCTATATTCATGGCATCTGCCGGGAGCGCCACCCGTATAATTTTGGAGGGGAGCGCGGGGGTTCCCGGTTTATTGGCCAGTTGAAAATCTTTACCGAGTTTAAATTGAATACCAAACGGGGTTTCCCTGATGATCACCTGATCAGGCGAAATCTCTGCATGGAACAGAAAAGACTCCTCTCTCTTTTCCCGATGATTCCGGTCTTCGAAGTAAATTCTCATGATTAGCTTTTTTAGGAATTTTACTGAAACAATAATCAATAACTGGTTTGGATCCAGACGGCATTGAAGTTTATAACGGGGAGGAAATGATAAATATAAATGTAAAGTATTTTAATTGGAAACGGGCGTGTTTCTACGCCGATTCGCAGGATATTTCTACGGCTTTTGAGGGTGGCATCCACTTAGGCTATGTTTCTTCCCGCCAATCCAGGAAAGACGATTCGTCTCGCACCAAGCTGGTTTGAGTAAGGGTAGAACAATTTTATGAATAGATTAACAAATTATCCTTATATAAGTGAAATCTATCTTTTCATTACCAGTTTAACAGCAACTGAATCACCGACCTTTTTACCGTATAACCTCGACACATTACAAGAGTTTTGAAAGTGTATACCACCATAAAATCTCGAGCGTGCCGTTTCTTCAGCTGCTGCTTTAAAAGATTTAAAAGAGCGGCTATCGATACCGAACTCTAATTCGGAAGTATCTTTATAAGCTATATTATCGCCAAGGGCACTGGTTAAGGCTTCGGCAGCTGCTGCAGATATAGTACAATGGCCGCAAGTATACTCCGGGAAAGGAGGCGTTTGCAGATGCGGCCGCCATTCTCTATCGACGTACTTGTTGATCACACTTTCAGGCCGAATGGTTTTATAAACGTATTTGGCCGTCCAGGATTCGATAAAGGCATCGAATAAAGCAACGGCTGTTTTAGCGTAGGCAGCAACAGTTGTATTAAAATCGGCATTAATTTGCTTTGCGCCAATGCCAACTATACTTAACCAGTGCCCGGGAGGTGAAAACTTTTTAGTTATAAACTGTACATGCCCCTGAATATTTAGCTTTTGCGGATTATCATCCCAGAAATCTGCCGTCCATGATTGCTCTTTATTTAGGCTATCACCCGTGCTTTTTATCAGCATAACCTCTCGGTAATACATGCTGTTTTTATCAGTTATGTTAAAAGCCGGTGGTGGCGGAGCATCATATTCACGGGCATTGTGCATCACCATCGTTCTTATTTCTCCCCAATGTGGTTCCGCTGCATCTGCGTACGCTGGTGGTGTCGGTGTCCATCTGCCTGCAGAATCTTTTACAGTAAACTTGGGTGCACTGCGGGTATGGAGATAGTTGTCCCCCTTGCTCCATTTAATAATCGAGGTCGCTATTGTATCTGCATAAGCCTCTGAAGCCGAAACCATTTCCGATGGCATCCCATGCATTTTGGCCACGGTGTGTAAACTGTCCGTATAATATTTAAGGCTACCTGCCGGAAAGGTAACGGCCTCTCCTACTTTACAAAACGCCCAAAGGGCTGCATAGGGAAAACATATTTTTTGGGTAGAATTTGGTTTAGGCAACGTTTTCAACTGATTTAGCTGACCTGCCAATGAGCGGTAGTGTTTAGAATCTCCTGCTGCAATAACCTCGTAACCCGCCACCGTGGCATAAGCATAGTTGCGCGACGCCACAACCGGTGTAAAATTATTACCCATCACAACTGTATTTAATTCATGCACCGTGCGGCTATACAAGGCCGGATCATTAAAAACTTTTTGGTAATCGTTTTCGGTGCAGGAAGTTAGTAACGCCGACGCTGCAAAAAAACACGTAAATAACAAGAATTGATAAACAAGCAATTTATTTAGCATCATATCATCAGCTTTAGGAGCTACATCTGCGAATCTATATACAAAGCGGCAGCACCAATCAGAGCGCTGTTGTGCAATTCTGAAACCTCAACGCGCAGGCGATCAACAGAGCGCTTAAAAGCAAAAGTATTAATCTCCTGCCACATAGTTTGCTGAAAATAGGGAAACGCATGTCGCACAGAACCACCCAATACAATAAGTTCGGGATCGAAAGTGTACATCACCATCTTAATGGCATAACCTACATGCAAACCCAACTCCCGATAAAGTTCTAAAGCTTCAGGTTCGCCCCGTTTTGCCCGATTGAAGATCTCTTCGCCGTCCAATTTTTTAGTCACACTGAAAAAAGACCCGGTAGCATGATACTCGAGCAAACTATCGCGATAAGGGAAAAAACCAAATTCGCCGGCACCACAATTATGACCCGAATATAAATGCTTATTAATGATAACACCCGCGCCAAGCCCGGTGCCCATAATTAACCCAATCATAGAATTCGTGCCTTGGCCTTTGCCATAATGATACTCGCCCACCGCAAAACAATTGGCATCGTTATTTACATAAGTCGACAAATTATAACGGTTTTGCAATGCCTCTTTTAAATGCACTTCCCGCCACGAGGGGATATTTAATACATCATAAACAATGCCTTCGGCAACATCAACAATGCTTGGCACGCCAATGCCAATAGCCTGCACATCCGGATGCGTTTCTGTCAACTCATCTATTACCTCGTAAATATCTTCCAGTATATGCTCTTCCGGCCCGTTACTTCTGATTCTTTTTGCGGCAATAGCAGAAAGCTGGCCCTGATATACTACCGCCCCCCGTACATTAGTAGCCCCAAGATCAACACCTATAATTTTAACATCTGTCATCGTAACTGCATTTAAATTACCTTTTGCAAAAAATCTGCAATGGTTCGTTATTTTTAGAAACCAGCAGGTATGTCCCTTTTTTTGTTTGGATTTGCTTTAAATCCCGTATTTCGCCTGTTAGGTACAAACCTGTTTTAGCAGGTTCTGCATACATAAACTGATTGTTTTTTCCGCGCAACAGTGTCACGCCATAACTGGCGTCATATCGCCCTACTTCTGGCTTGAGCCCATAAAAATTACCCCCCAATAATATATCATTTAAGCCATCGCCGTTAAGGTCGGTTATCAAGGCAGCATAAACTGGTGAAAACTGAGCACGTTGCGGTAGAGCCTTCATGGAGAATTCGCCATTCCCTTTATTGTAAAATACGCAACTCTGGGTTTGCTTAACCGTATGTACTTCGGCCTTTTCTAACTGATCCTTATCAAACAAACTCTCTATACCTACGCCTGCATATTGTTTGTAATGCAGAAACTTCTTTTTAAGTATCGGCATTTCTGCCATCATATCGGCGTAGAGGTTATACGGATACGCCTTACCATCTGATTTATAAGTGACTAGAATACATTCGTCGCGCCCGTTTTTATCAAAATCGCTTACATATAATTTAGTCGGGTGTTGCTCATCCGCCCTTATTTTGCTATTCAGGCCGTTATTACCGGCAATCAGATCGGACTTGCCATCATTATTTACATCGGCAATTGTTAACGAATTCCACCAACCTTCAGAACCTGACAATTCCTGAATTTTCTTTAATTCGTTATCGCGATATTTAAAAATGGTTACAGGCATCCAATCGCCTACCACTACCAACTCTTGTTTGCCGTCGCCATCTATATCTGCCCATTTTGCGTCGGTTACCATGCCAAAATGCATCAGTTCGGGTGCTATGGTTTGCGTTACGTTAGTAAAACGCCCACCACCCTCGTTTTTAAGCAATATGCTCGACGGGCTTATCCCATAATCCCCTGCAACGCTGCGGGCGCCGATAAAAATATCGGGGCGGCCGTCACCGTTGTAATCATTTATGCTTACGCATGATGCATTTAAATTCATTACGGGCCAGCCGTTAAAGGCACGGGTAAAATTGCCCTTTCCATCATTCAGGTATAGCCTGGGCATCTGGTAAGAACCTTCTTCGTGCATTTCATTACCGCCGCTTGCTACAACCAAGTCCTGGTCGCCATCACCGTCTGCATCAAAAAATGCCGCACCTACGTCGTCATTAGTATGCTCTTGTTCAAACGCAAACTGTTTAACCCGCTTAAAAGTTCCATTGGCCTGTTGTATTAAAAGTTTGGCCGTATCGCCCGCAGCAGCACCCATAAAGAAATCCTCCAGCCCGTCGCCATTTACATCGGCAACCGCAAGTTTGGGGCCCTCCGTCGACAGCATTTTGGGAATTAATCGTTCGTTGTCAAAATCTGTATAAGCATTTTCGCGATGCGTTATCTTCTCTGCCAATACCGATGCTGTAACATTTGTAAATATGGGTTTAGGTGCCGGTGCAAATTTTGCATTCTGTAAAGCGTTTGTTTGATGGAGCGTGACGGTTTGATTAGCTTTAATGTTGGCAATGGTTTGCTGTTTCATATTGGGCCATAAAACAATGAGGCTATCAACATGATTTAAATTACCCAAACCGAAATTTAATACCGGTTCTACACTACTTTGAAAGCCTCTTACCGGCATTTGCTCCAATACTTGCTGCTGGCCGTTACCATAAACTGTAATTCTGGCACCTACTCCGAAAGTGTTGGGTTTACTGCCATTTAGCTTAACTTTAAGAAAATGAGTATGCTTTCGCTCGCTCGACATATTGCGATATACAAATGCTTCCATGTTTTCGTTATTCACCACTAGATCCAGATCGCCATCACCATCCAGATCACCATAAGCCGCGCCATTGCTGAAACTCGGTGTAGCTAAGCCAAGCTCTTCGCTTTTGTTTTTGAAAGATAAATCCCGCTGGTTGATAAATGCATAGTTGGCGATTGGCGTTACAGGCATTTTATTAATAAAATGTTTATAGTCGAACCCGCCCTGCATCACGCTCATTTTTGTAGAATCATCGCCGAAATAATAAAGAAAGTCCTGGTCGGTAAGATCCTTGCTAATGCCGTTGCTCACAAAAATATCCTTCCATCCGTCATTGTTAAAATCGAAGGTTAGCGCGCCCCAGCTCCAGTCAGTTGCTTCTACACCAGCCATATCGGCTATCTCGCTAAAAGTACCATCGCCATTATTTAACTGCAGGCAATTTTTCTCATATTGGTGATGGAAATCGTTTTGCAGTTTAGCATTAAAAACGTCGTAGTTATCAAATTTAGTGGTAGTCTTTAAGCGGTAATCCCGCTCGGGCAGCATATCGGTTGTAAATACATCTAAATAGCCGTCGTTATTAATATCGGCCATATCAGAACCCATCGAAGCCAAACTTACATGCCCTATCGCAGATTTCGCCTGCTCTTTAAAGGTACCATCGTGTTGATTAATGTATAGGTAATCATGTTCAAAAAAGTCGTTAGACACATAGATATCCGGCCACCCGTCGTTGTTAAGATCACCAACCGTTACCCCTAAACCAAAGCCGATCTCACTACCATAAATACCCGCCTCGGCACTAACATCAACAAAGTGCCCGCTATCGTTTCGATATAACCGTTGTCCATTGTTCTTGCTGCGAATGTCGCGCATGCCCTTGGTATAGCTAAAGCTGCTAATGGGCCGAAAGCTATTGGTAAGAATAAAGCAATCGAGGTCGCCATCATGGTCATAATCAAAAAATGAAGCCTGGGTGCCAATGCCTGTATCATCAAGACCATAAGCATGCGCCATTTCTTTAAAAGTACCATCGTGCTGATTGATGTATAATTCGTTTGCGCTTTTTGTGCCGTCTTGATTACCGCTGTTAGAAACGTAGATATCCAGCCAGCCATCAGCATTAATATCTGCCATAACTACGCCGGTATGCCAGCTGTTTATACCGGTAACGCCGGCTTTCTCTGACACATCCTCAAATTTCCAGTTCCCTCTATTTATATAAAGGCGATTTTTGCCCTCATTAGAAGTGAAGTAGATATCGGGTTTACCATCGTTGTTAACGTCGCCTATAGCAACGCCGCCGCCATTATAAAAATTTCTAAAGTTAAAAATGTTTAGTTTTTTACTATCTACAACCTCATTATTAAAACTAATACCCGTTTGCGAGCCTGGTAATTTTTCGAATAACGGCGGACCGGCCGCTTTTTCTTTATGAACGCAACTGCTCAAAACTATAGTAATGACCAGCAATGATATGTAGATCCGAAATTTCATTAAGTATCTTAAATTTTAAAAAAGCAGCCGTTTCCGGCTGCTTCCTAAACATAACCAACTAAACTTAAACAATATTAAAAACCTGCATACCCCGGATTTTGTGTAAGATTTGGATTGGCAATATGCTGATTTTGTGGTATCGGGTAAATTTCCCAATGATTATCAGCATCCTGCATTTTTTGTGGCTTTCTGGCACTGGCAAAATTTCCGAAGCGGATACAATCCTGGCGCCTTACATTTTCCCAGGCCAATTCGCGTCCGCGCTCCAGGAATAAATTGTTCAATGTAAGATCGCTCATGGTCCAAGCATATTTCTGAACACCGCCATAAGCTCGCATGCGGATCTGGTTTACATAACCCAGATCAACATTCGATTGAGATCCATTACGTACGGAAGCCTCGGCTCGCATTAACAACACATCCGCCAAACGAAAAATCACCATATCGTTATTCTGGCTTACTTGTATACCCGGATTAGGCCAGTATTTTACGTTTCTTAAACCTGCCAGGCGAAAACTTGCAGCCGGGTTACTGATCTCCGTAATGTCAGAGTAAAAAGATAGGTCTAAACCCGTTTGCGCATCTTTTATTTTAAGCGTCGCATCGGTACTGTTGCTCAATACACCTGTATTAGGCGGGTAGGTTGCTATCTCGGCATATTGTTGCCCAATGATCCATTGCCCGGCACGCGCATCATTATAGGTGCGGTAAGTATTTTTGCCCCTTACAGAGTAAGTAGATGTGGTATCAAAATGGCTGTAGAATTCGGCGTTAGTACAGTAACCATTCCAACCACCACCAGATATTTGGTAGTTCTTATCATTTTGGTAATGTAGGGTCTGGGCAGCCCAGTTATTTCCTCCGATATTAACGTTATCAAAAGGTACAACAAAAATATTCTCCTTTGAACTTTGATTCTCGATGGCAAAGTTATCGAAGTAGTTACTTTCTAAACTATAACCCGCTGTAATCACGGTATCGCAAACTTTAATACAATCTGCATAACGCGCCGTGCCTACATACTGCACAGAGTTAAGATACAGCTTGGCCAGTATGCAATCTGCAACATACTTGTTAATACGGCCATAATTAGTAAGGCTTCTGTCGGTAGACAACTGCCCCATATTGGCTTTGATCTCGCTTTCAATAAAATCGTAAACCTGTTTGCGCGTGCTGTTTTTCACACCGTTCGGATTGGTATTGAAATCTGTAACCAGTGGCACGTTGCCATAAAGGTCCATCAACCAGTAATAATATAAAGCCCTTAGGGTTTTAAGCTCGGCATTAATGGCGGGCAAGGTAGCCGGTGCCGGATTTAAATTATTTACGATGCTTAAAATAAAGTTGATTTTGGTTACTCCCGAATACAAGTCGTTCCAGGCATCCTGTACTTGCTGTGTCTGCGAATTCCAGGTATGTGTAAATAGCTGTATATGCTGGCCTGCAGCTAACCAGTCGTTTCCCCTGGCAGGTACTACTAACTCGTCTGACGACTCTTCCTGCAGATCGTGAAAGTTACCATCGGGAATGTTTCTCAACTGCGAATATGCAGGGGCAATACCTGCCGCTATCTGATCGGGTGTTTGCCAAAAGTTTTCATTTGCAACCCGGCTATATACTTCCGGCTCGAGCTTTTTACAGCCTGCTGCACTTACCAGCAGGGTTAATGCAATACCCAGCTTTATATATTTGTATGAATGTCTCATTTTCTTATAATTTTTGGTTTACATTAATCATTTAAACGCTACGCTTGCTCCTAAAATAAACGTTCGGCTTTTGGGGTAATACCCATAGCCATACATATTGGCATCGATGTAAGATTGAGCCGAATCACCGTTCACCACCTCGGGGTCTATGCCTTTATATGGTGTGAAGGTTAACAGGTTTGATCCGGTAACATATACACGCAGATTGTCGAGGCCTTTAATTTGTCTGAAATTGTAAGCAAGGGTTACGTTATCCAATTTAAGGTACGAAGCATTTTGAAGCCAGTAATCGGAGGTGGTTTGCGAACCCCGGATGCCATTGGTAAGGGCATTATGAGTTACGTTATTCCCCGGCAGCCTGCTGTAGTTGCTAACGATGTTGTCGTAGTTATTGAATAGCTTTTGGCCGTAAACCCCGCGTAAAAAGAAGTTAAGGCTTAATTGTTTATAGTTGAAAGTATTGCTTATACCATAAGTAAATTTAGGTGTTGGGTCAATGTAATCGTATTTAGCTTTGCTGATATCCGGTGTGGTATTGCCAGCAGCATCATAATAAAGTTGGTTGCTGTTGGATGTTGGCGAAATTGCTGAGGCAACTCCGGCAAATTTAGGCAGGTAGAATACATAAGGCGACTGACCAACCTTTAAGTAGGTAAGATAGTTATTTTGATAACCACGGCCCTGCGCTACACCGATTGGCACCATGTCAGTAGAAATATCGGTGCCATTATAGGAGCCAGATAAGCTGGTAATGGTTGTTTTAGTAAACGTAATCTGTCCGGATGGGCTCCAGGAAAAATCTTTGCCTTTAATTACGTCGCCCGACAATTGGATTTCCAGACCTTTGTTCTTTAAATCGCCCACGTTAGCCAGGATACTATTGTATACATAAGGCGGCACTGGTACGGTATAGTTAAACAAGAGGTCTTTAGTTTTATCGTTAAAGGCGTTGATGTTACCGGTAAAGCGACTATTAAACATCGAGAAGTTAAAACCTATATTACGACCAATTCTGCGTTCCCATTGCAAATCTGCGTTGGCGTTCTGTATCGGCGTGTAAGAATCAGGATATTGGTTTGTGGGGTTGCCTGGGGTGTAGAAACGACCACCGCTGCCCAGCAATAACAAAGTGTTATAAGGATTAATGGCATCCTGGTTACCCACCACACCATAGCCTGCATTGATTTTTAAATCATCCAACCAGGTTACATTTTTCAGGAAGCTTTCGTTTTTAATACGCCAGGCAGCCGATACCGAAGGGAAGCTCCCCCATCTGTTATTTGCACCAAACTTATTAGACCCATCTCGTCTGAAACTGGCAGTTAAGTAGTAAGTAGAGTTATAGTTATACTGCGCCCTTGCAAGGTATGATTCAATGATAAACTCTTCTTTATACGAGCTGATCACATTCTTAGCCGAGTTACCTGCACCAAGGTTGTTGTCGCCTAAATCCTCAACCAGATACTCCTGACCAGAAGCGTTAAAATTACTGTTAACAAAGTCGTTAAATTCATACACCAGCGTACCGCTTAGATGATGCTTGTTAAAGTCTTTCAAAAAATTTAAATGCACATCACCTTTTTTAGAGTCGACATTGGCATTCCCCTGGCTGGCATTATTTTTATTGCCTACACCGGGCAGCACAGGCTGAAAAAAGCCGGTTTGGGTATTGAGGTGTGATATCGAACCTGTAGTCCCCAATGTTAAGAAGCTTAGTAATTTATAGTCGACCTTTGCATATAATTGGGTCAGATAATCGTTTGACGTATTGGTTTGCAACATTTGCTGCGCTACAGGGTTTTGCTCGTGATAGTCGAAATAACCATAATAGCTACCATCGGGGTTTGTAACCGGAAAAGTTGGCGGCGTAGTATTTACATATTCAAATATGTTATAATCGGCCAGCTTGCGTTTGTTCTGACTATAGGATAACGTGGTTTGGATATTAAGTTTATTGTTAAGCGCTTTCTGCTCGGCACTAAATCTTAATCCTAATTGCTCTTTATTAGTATTAATCACAATGCCTTGTTGGTTCATGTAGTTTAATGAAGCACGGTAATTAAAGGTCTCTGTTCCACCCGAAACACCAAGATTATTGCTATTGGTAAAAGCGGTACGGGTAATTGCTTTGAGCCAGTCAGTGTTAGCGCCTTTATCTAAAGCACTAATTGTTTGCTGATCGATATTAGGAATCTGCTGTACCGCAGAACGCCATTCATCGGCACTAAGCAGGTTATAGTCCCCACGTAATTTATCTATAGCCGCATAACCGTTATACTCAACCCTTGTACGGCCTGCTGCGCCTTTTTTAGTGTTGATAATGATAACGCCGTTTGCACCACGTGAACCATATATGGCGGTTGCCGAAACATCTTTCAAAACATCATAAGATTCGATGTCCGAAGCAGGGATGTTTGAGATTTGATTCGGGTTATCTAACGGGATACCATCTACCACAATAAGCGGAGTCTGTCCACCGCTTAGCGATGTTTGTCCGCGCAGGCGCACAATCAAGTTAGCGTTTGGATCGCCACCGGGCTGCGTTATTGATAAGCCGGGCACCTTTCCCTGAATTTGCTGCAAAGGGTTGCTGATAACGCCTGGATTAAAATCTTTTGCAGTAACGTTTGCTACGGCACCGGTTAAATCTTTTTTCCGTACCGAGCCGTAACCCACAACAACCACATCATTTAGTGTGGTACTACTCGAGATAAGGGTTACATTTAGTGTTTTACCTCCCGTTAATGGAACTTCTTTTGGAGCGAAGCCAAGGAAAGAGAATCGAAGAGCTTTTACCGAGGCTGCAACGGTGATGGTGTATTTACCATCTGGTTTAGTTGCAACGCCCCCCGTGCCTCCTACCGGCGCCACAGTGACTCCTGGTAAAGACACGCCCCGCTCATCGGTAACGGTACCTGATATTGTCAAATTTTGACTAAAAGCCATTGCAGACTGAAGTACAAAAGCGAAAAGTAAACAGGCCGTTTTTAGAAACTTCTCGTTGTTCATAAAAATGGTTTTAAGGTTAAATAATTAGCTTTAGAAAAGTGCTTATTTTTTGTGAACCAGTATGTACCGGTTCACAATTATAATAATTTAATTTTTAATATTCCAAACATTGAAGACGTTTTTTTATGAAATATTTTTCCGGCTAAAAATCAACAGAAAAGAAACGAAGAAAACAGGGAGACAACGCACCTAAATCACTGAAAGCGTTGGGATATAAAACAAAAAGCCAGCTATGAGCTGGCTTAATTATTAGTTATTATTTAACTATTATTTTATAACAATAATAATATCAGTATATAGGGTAAATAACCCGGATGTTCTGATCCTTTTTTAAATCCCACGCAAGAGAATAAGCCTCTAATACTTGAGCTACCTTGGTTAGATGATAATCTGCCATATACCTATCCATAGCCGAATATAGTTGATGCAGATCTGCATAATTGCCTTTATAGGCCCCTACAAGTAAACGACCATCTGCGGGGAACTTTAAGAATTTAAATCCATGTCCGTTTTGTACTTCCTGAGTTACCGGCAATGCTACGGTTAGCTCTATCTTATTGCCGACCGGGAAAAAGGAAAGGTAATAATAGTCTTTGTCAACAGATATCGAATTACGGCTTAAAAAGGCTTTTATATCTTTCAACATGCCCGGCACTTGCGCAAGCATACTATCTTTCGTTACAAGTTTTTGCGTTGTACACAAAACGCGATCCGTAACTTTCACAATTTGAATGGGGAAGCCGTAAATAGCGTTGGGGCTTTCAACAAAATTTTTCAGATCGGCAAGCTGTCGCTCAATCATATCATCATCGCTTATCTTAGTAATCAACCATCTGAAGCCACTTTGTTGCACAATCCATTGCACTTGTGAAGCGGTATCAACTAATGGCATGATGGCGATATGCTCAGCAGCTGCATCGCGGTTGTCTTTTTGCAGAATCGTAAATGATGCCGGATTATTAACCTTTATGGTTATTTGGCGGTTTTCAGAACCAAAAAATGTTTTATTCCATTTATGCCATTGATTAATATCAGACAGTTGTGGAGATAAGTTAAATACCGACGCTTTAACTATTGTCTTGTAGACTACGGTATAATTGAAAAATCCTGCCCCAACTACTATTAAAGCAATTACAGGCAGGATAATCCGGTACATTTTTAGTTTCATGAATTTAAAATAGCTACCATTGCCCTTACTTCCTCTTCTCTGGAAATGTACACATGGCCGTAATCTGATATCGCCAGATTGATATATCGAAGTGGGTTTTCGGCCTGCGCCCTGGCAGAGGCATGGAACTGAGTCGCTCCACTTTCGGCAATCAACTGTTTTAAGTTTGATGAATTTACACCAGCACCCGGCATAATAATAATCCTGCCTGCCGCTTGTGCTACAAGCTTTCCCAACACTTCGCCGGCATCCGGCGCAGCACTTTTCTGACCAGATGTTAGCACTCGCTCGCATCCGCAATTAATAATATCCTCCAGCGCCTGATAAGGATCGGGGGTGCCATCAAAAGCACGGTTGCAGGTAACACCCATTGGGCCGGCCCATTCTACTATGCGCTTAAGCCATTCGGTATCTATTTCGGCGTTTATGGTTTGTGTGCCTACGGAAATTCCATTACAACCTAGTTCTTTGCAAATCTCAATATCTTTTTTGATGATGGCATATTCATCTTCGCTGTAATAATAATTACCAGAACGGGGCCTGATAATAGGATACAAATCGATGCCTATTTTTTCGCGCACATGCTTAATAGTGCCATAACTTGGGGTGGTGCCGCCTTCAATAGGATTGTCACAAAGTTCAACCCTTACAGCTCCGCCCCGCTCGGCCACCAGGCACGATTGGATATTAAAAGCACATACTTCCAGAATTCTTTCAGACATAGTATAACATTTATGGTTAAATTAAGAAAAATAGCTTTTAGCAGGCACAACCTGGTCAACCTGGTTGCTTCTTACTGAGTAAGAAAACCCGGGCTGAAGGCTGTATCCGCCGACTTCGCCTTGCTTATTTAGGGCAACAAACGCTACCTGAATCTTTTTGGCACGCTCTGGGCCGCGTTGCACAATCCGTTCTACCGCTTTTTTACAGGCGTCCTCAGGTTTTAACCCCTGGCGCATTAACTCCACTACCAAATGAGAGCCTACAATCCTGATCACTTCTTCGCCAACACCCGAGGCGCTTGCTGCACCAACTTCGTTGTCGACATACAATCCCGCCCCAATCACCGGCGAATCTCCAACCCGACCATGCATTTTGTAAGCTAATCCGCTGGTTGTACAAGCCCCGCCCAGGTTACCATTTGCATCCATAGCCACCATACCAATGGTATCATGATTTTTGGGGCCGCCAGGCATGGGATCTGTTTTTTTATCGTATAAACGGTTTTCTACATTTATCTCCGGATTGTATTTCGATGTTTTGAGCCACTCCTGCCAATCCTTTTTACTTTTATCGGTAAGCAGATTTTTTCTCTTAAAACCATTGGCCAAGGCAAACTGCAGAGCGCCCTCCCCTACCAAAATAATGTGCGGGGTTTTCTCCATCACTAAACGCGCAACAGAAATGGGGTGCTCAATATCCTCGAGGCACATAACAGAGCCGCAATTGTAGTTTTCATCCATGATGCAAGCGTCAAGGGTAACAAAACCATCCCGGTCCGGCAAGCCACCATAGCCAATGGTTTGGTTGTTGGGATCTGATTCGGGTATTTTAACACCTGCTTCTACAGCATCGAGCGCACGGCCGCCTTTGCTTAACACATCCCACGCCCCAACGTTGGCCGTTTTGCCGAAATCCCATGTTGAAAGCACTATAGGGCTCCCCTTTACGGCTTCGGCTTGCTGTGGCAAACCAAGGGCAACCTTATTGGTCAGTATTGCTGCAGATCCCAATAAAGTTGCACCTATAAACTTTCTGCGTGATTGCATATTGTTAACGGTTAATAGGAATATTCATACTGATAGTCTGAGCTCCCTTAACAGTTTGCTCGCCACCATCTTTAGTCCAGGTATTTTTGTTGATCACCACGTTTTCCGGCAGATTATTGGCCTCTGCAAATTTCAGGTCGAGTTTAGCCGCGCTGCCATTCGCATTAACAACAAGCGATAAATCGATTGGACCATAGGGTGTGCGAATACCTTTTAATTTAGTAGCGGCACCTGCTGCAACCCATTTTTTCGGCAAACCTTCAAAAAGGTGCAAATCTTTGCCACGGTCAAGTTCAATCATGTGAACAACCAATCTGATGTATTCGGCGCTTGCCCAGTTATGCGGCATATCGCCAACTTCCTGGTTACCTTTACCCTGAGGTTTTTGTTCTTCGCGCCAAACCATCGTTGGCGATGAGTGATTACCCCAGTCATATAACAACTGTGGTACTTCTTTACCCCGGTTAAACCATAATAGGTCGTGGCCTAAGAAAGAACTGAAGTAAGTCCATAAACCCTGCTCCATCCAGCCGGTATTAACAGTTAAACCCTCTACCCTATGGTCATACAACATGCTAACCGTACCTTCCGCCATCTTTTTAGCTTCGGCATCATCATCAAACATGGTACCCGGATAAACTGACTGGCAAAAAGCCCACTGACCTTTTTGAGGCGCCTGGTCCTGCTCATTGTTAATCAGTACCGGCAAATAGGTATTGCCTTTATCATCTTTGCGAAGATCCTTGCGGGCCTTAGCCATAAACTTACCGTAAAAATCATCATACTCGGCCTGCCATTTAGTAGCGTCATCGGTTTTCCCTAACCATTTAGCTGCCCATATCGCCCACTTCATACCAGCTAAACAATATTCTGTGTTAGAGTAATCATTACCATGTTGGATACCGCCATCTACGTTACCATCGGGCAATAAAGTGTAATATGGTTTTGAAGGGTCTTTCATAGCGAGATCTCGCAGGTAATTGATCCGTTTGATACAGCCTTCTATAACGCCCCAATTATTACGCAGCCATGTTTTATCCTGTGTAAGCATGGCGTGGCGTGTAAGCATAAACAGCACCAATCCGTTTTCTTTATGGAAAGTATTGATCATCTCGAAACCACCAGCAGGCAATTGGTAATGCGTTAGGTAATCTATACAACTGCGTACATCTTTAGTGTAGTTAAGCATGGTGGCCACTTCAAGCAGATAACTGCCATCGGCCAACCACAGTCCGCGATATTCTGTAGGCCCAACATGAAAGGACTTATTGCCCTTACGGATATCTCTGGCCTGGAATATATTTCTCAAACACGATTCTACCATGTCCTGTATGCCGTTATCAGGCACAGAAATGGCGGTTGCAGATGGACAATTCTTTTTCCACCAGGCTGCGGCAGTTGCCAACTGCTTTTGCGAAACCGGTACACTTGCTGCTATTGCCTTTTCGGGTCCGAAGAACCGGCTTACTGTTACTGTATAACTTTTTTGTTCACCGGTTTTTAGTGTTAACGGCGCAAGCGCTACGGTATATTTGTTTACCGAATCTTCTTTAACACTACTGATGTTTTGAGAGGAAGATAACACCGTTTCATCACCAACCTTTACAAAACCACCTTGCTGTTTAATTTCCTCAACACCTTTGCAACGCAAAACAGGATTAAAGGTAGCATTACCTGCCGTGGTATTCTTTAACTTCACCAGGATATGATACCTGCGCTCGGGCATTGGCACAGTTGCACATTTTGCATACAACACAGCGGATTTGCTTGCGCTACCCGATACAATACTTTCGGCAGATGGCATTTGGCCTTTAAAGAGCCATATGCCGTTGATGAATGAGTTCCGGTTTAATGCCCCCGGTTTATTGGTAACCACAATTGTGAGTATACCATCGTTATTGGTGTCCTTCGCCTCGAAGAAATAAACACCAGGTTTTCTGAAACCGAAATCCTTAACCGGGTCAATATCTTTTTGCTCCGACCCTTCTACATTAATACGCATGGTGCGTACACCAACGGAATCCTTTTCGCCCTCACAAAAACCGAGCGCAGCTTTAAAAGATTCTCCGGGTTTGACGCGGACATGAAACTCTACCAAACCCTCGCCAGAAAGGCCTTTTAGTCCTTGTGCTACATCGTTAAATGCCGGATCGGCTTTAACGGTTGGTTTCGACCAGCCTTTAAGGCTCCAGCGGCTATCGTAACGTACGATACTGTTCAACGGCTGCTCGGCAGGGATCTCTAAAAAAGTTTCTTCTTCAACCTGCACACCATTAGCATCTTTAACAGTACGCGTAATTGGCGACAGGGCTGTAATCAGATTCTGGCTTTTCCACGTAGCAGGCGTTTTACTATCATTTAAGATAGAGAAAGAAAAATGTCTCGGCCCTTTATAACCGTAATCGCCAAAGATCTGCCCTTCACGGCCAACCAATGTTTTTACCGGATCGTCAGGTAAGCAAACCAGTGTTTGCCACCACGGCGGGCTATACTGGTGATTAATTTTCATCGGCCCCTCTTGCGAGAAACCTTTAAGACTACCGAACACGAAAGTAGCGGCTATTACTGCTTTGGCTGTTACAGATCTTAACATAATTTACTTGGTTTAATGGTTTAAAATTTGGATTTAAGTTATGCTGATCAATGAGGGGCTATATAAACCTCGTCCATTTCTTCCAATGTTTTACCATTGGTTTCTTTAACGACGGTTAGACTAAAAATGAAATTAATAAGGCTGAATGCGGCAAAGGCCCAAAACGTTATGGCGGCGCCGGCTTTGTCTAAAAGCCATGGAAAGAACTGCCCCACCATCCAAACTGCGCCCCAAAGCGCCAGCGTACAAAGTGAAACAGCCTTTACACGAACATTGGTAGGGAATATTTCGTTGATAATGATCCATGTAACCGGCCCTACCGAAAATGCAAAACAGGCAATGTAAACCAGTATTAATACTAGTAATAAATACCCTTGTGTGTTGCCTGTATAAAATAGCAGTCCGCACGAAATCAAGGATAATACTATACCTGTAAGCCCATATTTCAACAATGATTTACGACCGTATTTATCGGCATAGCTAATAGCAACCAGTGTGAAGATTACGTTGATGGCTCCGATAATGACCTGAAAAAGTAATGCATTGCTGCTCGGTATACCTACCGTTTCGAAAATTCGCGGTCCGTAATAAATGATGGCATTTATACCCGAAAACTGCTGAAGTACTGCCAACACAACGCCTATCAATAGAGGGACGCGCAACGCTTTTTCTATCGGAAACAATGATGTACTCGATGAACGCTTTTTGGCTTTGCTGATGTCGCTTAATTCTTTATCAGCCTCTTCAGGCGTTCTGATAAAATTGAGAATACGTGCTGCTTCGTGGGATTTATTCACCGATACTAACCAGCGCGGGCTCTCGGGCACCGTCCATAAGGCCAATAAAAAACATAACGATGGAACACACATAATTAAAAACATGGCACGCCATGCCTCTGTGCTGAAAAGCCAGTGGAAAGCGCCAGAACCGGTATCCTGTTTGGCCACCTGCAGCACCAGGGCATTACTTAAATAAGCGAGCAGTATACCCACAGTAATGGCCATTTGATAATAAGCAACCATTTGGCCCCTTTTTGCAGCAGGCGCAAACTCGGCGATATACATAGGTGATATAACGGACGCCATACCAACGCCTACACCACCCAATAACCGCGATACGATCAACACATTTAAAGAAGGCGCAAAAGCGCAACCTATGCCAGATGCCAGGAACACAACGGCAGCAATCAAAATAGTTTTCTTACGACCGATTCGATCGCTTATAGCACCTGTGGCAAATACGCCAATGATACAACCCAGCAAGCCACAGCTTACCAGCCAGCCCTCCATTGTAGTACTTAATTGAAATTGCGTTTTCAGGAAGCTTTCTGCTCCGGAAATAACAGCAGTATCAAACCCAAAAAGTAGTCCGCCGAGGGCTGCGGCGATACAGATGTAGTTTACCCTACGGGCTTGCGGAATTGAACTCATAATTTAGTTTTTGTTAGCGTTTATAATCGTCGTCGTAGCGCTGTATATCCTCCTGTTGCCAATTACCAAAGGCAACCTCTAGCACGCGCACAGGTGTATCACCTTTGCAAGACAGTCGGTGTTTCTCATTGGCAGGTATCCAAATCTCATCGCCGGCTTTATATTCGGCAATATGATCTCCTACTTGTACCATGGCTCCGTCGTCAATAACTATCCACAACTCGGCCCTGCCTGTATGCGATTGCAAACTAAGGCGCTGCCCCGGCAACACGCTCATGAGGCTCACCGTGCAATCTGTATTATTAGCATACTGTTTGAAAGTACCCCAGGGGCGGGTTACAAACGCCACATCGGGCTTGGTGGCAGGAATAGGTTTGGTTGTATATTTACTCATAATATTTTGTTTTTTCGCGTTACTTATGCATTAAATCTTACAAACGCCTTTAGAGTGGCGCATTCTTTCTCCTCGCTTTCTCCATAAGGCCGAATGGTGTACTCGCCTACATGTTCGGGCACGATAAAGGTTTCGGCGTAGTGCACAATGTAGGGTTCGAAAGTATTGTTGGGGCTTTCCACAATTACCTCCCGTCCTTCAACCAGATTCAGCACGTTCACACTTCCATTGGTGTGGTGATGAACTTTGCCGGTAAACCAATGACGACGTGTTTCGATAAATTCTGTTTCATGCAGGCCTGTCCGCTCTTCGCGCCAACCCTCGCCTTGGCTTATTGGCTTTATTGCGTTAATTAATTCTCGTTCGACAACTTCGGGGGTAACGTCCCAGTTGATTACTTTTTTGCCGTGCCCGATGTTGATCGGCCGGGGTTTTCCATCGAGGCCCATGCGTCCCCAGTCCCATAATTTAAATGTAAAGATGTAGGGTGTTGCGCTTATCTCAAGTACCATGCTGTTTTTGCCAGAGCAATGTATGGTCCCGGCGGGTATCAAAACATGGTCGTGTTTCTTAACCGGATATTTGCCTACATACTTTTCAGCATCGAAGCCGCCATCTCCTTTATTGGCATCTTTTAACGCTTTAATCATTTCTTCAGAGTCAACATTATTGTTGAGCCCTAAATAAACGCAGGCATCAGGTTCGGTATCCAGCATATAATAGCTTTCATCTTGCGTATAGGCCATACCAAAATGCTCGTGGATATACTCATTAGTCGGGTGAACCTGCAAACTGAGATTTCCACCTTCAATAGTATCTAGAAAATCAAACCGGATGGGGAACTCGCCCCCAAAACGGGCTTCAACAGCCCGACCAAGCAGTTTTTTTGACTGGGTAAATACCAGATTAATAGCAGGTGTCTCAAACAAAACATCGCCAAACTGAAGCAACATACTATTCTCTTCGGGTACGCAGTCAAAACACCATGCATAATTGATCTGAGATGGGTCGAGATCACAATATTTCTTCATCCATTGCCCACCCCAAGGGCCGGGATCAAAAAATGGAACCACCCGGAAAGGTCGGCTAACAACCTGTTCTAAAGCGTTGTTAAGCGCTTTACCACTCACCATCTTAGGGTTATTGGCTTGAGTGGTGTCAACCACATAATCCCAATGGTGCATTAGCGTTCTTTTATGCTTGTCACATACACGCCAGTCTACAAAAAAGGCGCGCTTATACTGCAACGATGCTTTAAGGCTGCTGTTGTTTACGCCAAGATTGTCAACTTCGTTTCTGCGCTGCCGCAGTTGCCCTTCCCATCGTGGCATATCAAAATACACAAGCAGGTCGGCATTGGGGGCAATAAGCGTTGCACCAGGCCCATAAATGTACATAGCACCTTCGGCTCCGTTTAATTTATACTGAAAAGCAGATAGTTTTTCCGGATCGAAAAAATCTAAAAGCGTGAGCCTTGTTATGTACCCAAATATTTCGTCGTCTGTAACATCGGGAAACACCAATCTGTCTATCTCGCTCTCGGAACGCATGTAATCAGTAGTGCGAAAAAATGTGACGCCGAGCCGCGATTCAAGCTCTGTTATAATCTCCTCATCGTACAAACCTGTATAACATTCGAGAGCCACAACCTTACTTTTATCCGGACCGCCATGTGTGCCAATGGTTTTGGCAATATCCTCCCAACCTGTCCAGGCATCCTGGGCATGCCCCACCGCTATAGCAGGCAACTTATCGTAATTAGAAAAAAAATGGGCCATAAATATCCTGTTACAAGTTTTATCTTGTATTAAATTATTGATTATTAACTGTTTAAAAATTACTACCTTCTGGCAGCTTTAGGTTATTATTATAAAAATAATTAAGCTACTGTTTTATATTGGGCACCAGCACCGGCTGCCCTTCTTGCTCTATTAATATTTCTGAAAAACCCTTTTCTGATATAGTTCCGTAATCGTGGCCGGCATCCGAGGGCCAAAATGCGCTGAATGACAATATTTGTTCACCAACATTTGCCGTGCGGTGCGCTGTGTTACCAGGGATATAATGAATACTACCGGGTATCATTTTCTCGGCCCTTGTATTTCCATTCTCATCCATGAGCAACAACATCCCCTCGCCTTCCAACGTACAATAATATTCGCCGCGATTGCGGATCTCGTGAAAATGGCCCTTAGTCATAAAATACTCCTGCCCCACCTTTCCCGGATGAATGTAGGTGATACCGTAAAATAATCCACCTTCTGTGCCGTGCGCAACCGGGAATGACGATTCTACGTCATAGACCACGGTTTCTCCATCCATTTGGGCAAAAGCGGCTTTATCATTAAAAATATCGCCCAGGTCTTTCAGTTTTCTGGTCAAACGATCAATGTTTTCGCCCGTTAACAGGTCATCTTTAAAAATTAGGTTTGGTTTGGTTATGTTGTTCATAGTTTATTAAAACGAATTTCGGTCAATCAGTACAAATGGGTTTTCCAACACTTCTTTTTTGCCGCTTAATATCATCTTAGCCATAGATCTGCCCATTGCGGCAAAATCTGTTGTCACGGTTGATATGCCATCACCAATTACACTCTTTAAAGCTGTTTCGTTGTAAGAAAGCACTCCAATATCCTTACCCAACTTCCACTTGTTTTCTTTTGCTATTTTGATTACATCAACTAAGTGGTTATCATCTATTACTATAAATGCATCACCTTTTTTAATGTTGTCAATGTTTATGGTATTCAACACTTCGGTAGTTGTATCTACCCCCGCGCTTTTTGAAAACTTATTAAACCCTGCGATGATATCTTTTGTGCGCAAACCCTCTGGAAATACCAGAAATAACCGCTCATATTTGGCAACCATTTCTTTTGATTGCATTAATATCGAAAAGATATCATCTTCAAAGTTTTGATACACACCGGCATAGCTATCGTGGTATTCTTTAAAGCCAACGTCAAGTAAAAATGTCTGGCGCGGATCGAGCAGGGCGAGCGTCTGATTTGCTGCCGCTCCTACTTCGGGCATAATGATAAATGTGTTATAGTATCCTGCCTGACCGCTTATTAACGAATCGAACATTTTTGCGCTGTGATGATGAAAATAGATATCAACGGAGCAGGTTTTGGGCAAACTGTTTATTAATGCATTATACAACGTTTCTTTATAAGGTGTAAACGTGCTGAAAAGCAAGAATATCCTTTTGTTTTGCTTGGTTTCCGTACTCGAAACAAAATACCCCTTACCAGGGATAGAATCTATTATACCGGCAGCCCTCAGATCGTTATAAGCACTAAAGACCGAACCACGGGCAAGCGAGAACTTCTCAGATACCTTATTAACAGATGGCAACAAATCATCTTTTGTTAAAGTTCCGCTATCGATACTGCGATATATAGACTGAACAATTTGTTTATAAATAGGGATAGCAAGCGAAGCATCTATCTGGATGATTTCATCAACGTCGGTTTTCATTTTTTACGATAAATATTAGGTTGCAAAAATAAACTTATTTGCCATAAACAGGTATATACTGGTATACTTTTAAATAAATTTTGTGTACAACTCACACCAAGTATATATCTTGCCAAGTGGCTATTAATCATTAATTTAAAATTACTGATTATCTATAAATGTGACACTGAGAAATCTCCGCGTGTGTGCTTATGTATCGTTTATGGCGTTTATTATCATATTATCTTTATTTTTTTAATAACTATTTATCTATTTATCAGACACCGGAACTAATTTCGCGCTAAGATCTGGCTGGGCCATGTCTCTGTTAAACGGAAACATGGGTCGGTTAATTCGGGTGAACGTCATGTGTTCCAGGTCCTGGTCGGCACCTCCCGGAGTTAAAGCCATCATCCATGCAGCTTGTGCCTTATATAAATCGGGGTCGAGATAGCCCAGCTTTACTACAACAATGTCAGCGGCTTTCATATCGAGTCCCAGCCGTTTAAAATCTTCGTCGGTACGATAAGATTTACGAATCTTGGTAACAATGATCTTCATTGATCCAGTCTGAATAACCGCTTCTATCTCGGCTTGCGGGTCTCCTTTTACCACAGCGAGTACCTTCCCTTCGATCAAAACTGGCCCCGCGAAACGATGGTCAACTATCGCGCCTGCATAACCTTTAACAAGGCCTCCCTTTCCTACCCTAAATGCCTGCTCGGCCAGTTCATCACCGGGGATAGATGCGTAGATTAAGGATGGACCGTTTGGTTCAGCGAGTTCTTTGCGGGATAGCAGTTGTTTTAAAGTCCACGTTACGTCACCGGCAGCGCCCGCAGTTGGATTATCACCACAATCGCTGATAAAAAATGGGCGCTTGTTACTTACCAAGGCTTGCGTGAGGCATTCGTCGAGCGTGCCTGTGGGCGCCACAAACGAAAAGCTACTCCTTGCATCCCAAAATTTCTGCGCCAGTTTTGTAGCCGTATTAATGGTTCTTTGTTTATCATCTCCAACGGCCATAGCCACCGCATGATTACGAGGTTCATCAGCCCAGGCATAACCAACCCAAATTGATGCGTCTACAATACCCGGCTGGCTTGCTGCGGGGCCAACGGCAGCATACAAACTTTTAGCCGGTTCTAATCTCGTACTCGTTTTTTCTCCCGGAAGCAGGATGGGAATATTTACATAAGCCTTATAAGCCGGTTTACCCTTACCACTTTCCAACCGTTCAACTAATTCAGTCATCGCCCTTTTCTTGGTGTCGAGCGCGTCTTCGTGCGGTGCCTTACGATAACAGGTTATCAGATCCGTATACTTAGCTAAACGCCAGGATACATTTCCATGAAGATCCATAGAAGTTGAAATGATTGGCTTAGCTCCAACCAGCTTCCGTATACGCTCTAAATAATCTCCCTCAGGATCGTCCATCCCCTCTACACTCATAGCTCCATGTATATCCAGGTAGATGCCATCGCAAGGCAAATGCATTTTTAGAGAGTCTAACGTTTTGCGAACCAATGATTCATAGGCATTGCGGGTTACAACACCTCCCGGCAAGGAGCGCGCCACAACGGTGGGTATCCAAATGGCCCGACTGCGTAAAGGAGAGTCAATACTAAGAAATGGATAGGAACTGAAACCATCAACACCATATTTTGCATGAAACGCTTTCTCGTCGGTTTTGGCCGGCGAAAAGGTACTTGATTCAATTGCAATGCCAGCTATAAGAATATGAAATTGATGAGTATACGGACGATTTCTCCCGCTAGCAGCACATACTGCAGAGAAGAAAAACAGAAAACCCAAAATTGAAAAAAATGATTTCTTTAATTTTTTCATATATACTGGTATATACTGGTATATATGACAATTATCAGATAAAAATTTGAATTGTCCAAAAAAAAAGAAAAATTTAAACTGGCCAATCGAAATCATTATTAACGCCCCTACTTAAAACCGCCTTATACATCGAGTAGATTATAAAAATTGATCAAGGTGGGATCGACCGATATTTTGACGAACGAAATGAGTACTGCAAAAACAATCTCCGAATGAGAGGAGACAAAATTTGGGGCAAGAAGAGGTAAAACCAGTTTTTGCCAAAGGGAACACCTTCAAAGACCCGGGTAAATGGTAATAGCTACAGGCTTCGGGCTATATTTTTTGCTAACTGTAAGAGCCTTATTGAAAAATGCTGTATTAAGAGTTTACAAAACTCAACTCATAGCACTTACCAATCAAGATGTTCCATAATCGAACATCTTAATTATTAATTATTTATGAAACTTTTAGAGAGTAGAAAGTAGTAAAATTCGAAACAGGTATTCCTCAAATTACCCCTTCTATTTTGGACATATAGGAGTGTTTCAGAAAAGCTGTAAAAACAAAAAGCCCTCTAAATCATTGATTTAGAGGGCTTTGACAAACTTTTATATTGTTTTCAGCGGTGAGGGAGGGATTCGAACCCGCCCCTGTATCGCATTGACAATCAATTCATTATAATCAACTCAAAAACGTGCCGCAACGAATGTCGCAATACTTTCGTGTAAACTCACTTTAGTGTCATTTCGATTGCTAAGATACTGATAATGAATAAGAACTCATAAAAGAATTCACTTTTAAGGTTCGAATTTCTTTTGCACCGAAAGTTCAATGCCCAACTACTGATTTTTTCGCCAAACTAAGGTACAATCAGATTACACAAAATTGAGTTCACTATGTAGCTCAGTTAGCAGATGCAAAATTTGAGAGAGCATCACTTTAAGAGAATCTTATCCGGATGGCAGAATTTTACTAGCGATCACCAAAGACACAGATATAGAGGTCTCGGGACGTGTAGGTGACATTAGAGGTAGCTGGCTGGAGGTTCAATTACATAATGACGGCAAAATCATTTCAGGATTTGTTGATCCTCGTTTTACTTAATTCGAAAATCACAAAAAAACACGTCGAGTTCATAAACCAGAATTCAATCTTAAGAAATTTATAAAAATAGAATAAAACACGTTAATACTTGATGTTAACTAACCCTTAATGGGCAAATCTCGAATTATTTTCTTGATGACTTGAAGCTGAACGCATTTTAGATTTGCGGTCCGGGTCCGGGTCCTGGCTCAGGACAAAACGGCCCGAGGCCAAATACCTCATCGTCGACTTCTCCTAATTATGGCTACAATTAGCATTTTTTTTGCCCATAAAGTGGTAAAGACGATTGTGGTTACGGATTTATTGTAACTACGATATAGATGACCACGCTTTATCAATTTTTTTTTGGACAGGTGTAGCATTTCTCAAGGATGGTTATCTAACAAGCGAAATGACGTTTGACGAAATCTATAAAAATTATTGGGACAAAGTATTTCGGATATCCATGGGTTACGTTAACGATCACGATTGGGCGAAAGATATTGCGCAGGACACTTTTGTTGCCATTTGGAACCAATTGCCAAAGTTTAGAGGCGAGGCTGCGGTCGTACATGGATATTCCGTATAGCCACCAATAATTGCCTGCGACAAATAGAACTGAAAAATCGTATGCCACGCGCAGAATTTCCCGAGGAGATGAAAGAAACCAGCGACACAAACATTGAACTCGAAGTGCAACTTTTATATCAATGTATCGCCGAGCTCCCCGAGATCGACCGATTGATTATATCCCTTGAGCTTGAAAATGTAAAGCAAGCTGAGATAGCGAAGATTATAGGACTTAACGAAACCAATATCAGGGTAAAAATTCACCGTATCAAAGAACGATTATCAAAAAAATTCAAAAACCATGAGCACTGAACCAGATTTTAAAACACTATGGAGTAAGCGAGCATCAAATAAAAAAACTGACACCGCTAATTTAATACAAAAGGCCGCGAAAGTTCGAAAAGCTTTCCGTTTCAAAATGATGGTTCAAATCATAGGGTTAACAGCAAGCATTGTCGTTATGCTGAAGGCTGGCTTGAGTATCCATAACCGGGAGTATACTACCAATATCGGTTTAGCATTAATGATTATTGGGGTTGTAGCCTATCTTATTACCAACAACCGGCTATTGCCCATGCTGTTTAAAAGGGAAATTGGTAGCAGCAGTCAAGAATATATAAATCAGTTAATCCGTATCCAGCGTAAGAATGAATTTATGCATAAAGTGATGATAGATGTTTATTTTTGTTTGCTCACGGTTGGTTTATGGTTGTATCTACTTCAAGGTGCTAAGTCTTTCATTGCAATCAATGCGGCACTCCTTTACCTGGTTCCTTCAGGGTTTTTAGCTATTGCGTGGGTATTTGCCAAGCGCCGTGAGTTAAAAACAATCAGGCAACTAGGTGATACCATTGAAAAACTGGAGTCTTTGAACGGACAGCTAGTTGACGATGATATCCATAACGCATAATATTCTAATTTCATGTTGAGATCGTTTTGTTTATTTTTATTATTTGCCATTAATCTTCCTGTCGTCGGTGCTCAATCTGTAGCACATATTGCTGGAAACGTAAGAATTACAATGGCTGAAGGCCTGATCCAGCGTAATTTTGATTTAAAATGACGGCGATTTAAAGTGCTATTTGACGTTATATTTCTAATACAGTTTGCGGGAGGATGAAACATCCGGAAGTCCGTCTGCAAATTAATCTTAAGGGGTACTGTAAAATAGGTCAAAAAAAATTTAATGAATAGCGGCAATGCGTGGACGGGATTTCAAAAAGGGGATTTCACATGGCTATATCAGCGAAAAAAACGGCCGCTCTTGGTACGCAATGTGCTCGGTTTTGATATGGTTGTTGAAGCATTAAAAATGAAAAATATTGTTTGCCGGTTATTGCTGACGCGGGTTAGTCCTTGCACCCATAATCAGCAGCCAAAAGCAAATGGAGAGTTCACCAATACTTGCGGGCATGATAACATAGTTGGTGATACCTAAATCGCTATAGTGCAAAAAAAAGAAACTTCCAATAAAATCAGTAACATACCCAAAACAACCAACCATCAAAAATATACCTATAATTTTAGGGATAATTTTGGATCGATAAATCAAATACCCCAGAGGAAATAACCACCCGCCCCAGAATATCTCGGTTGCCCTTATCCCGTTTCGATATATATTGATGTAAACTAATATTTGATCTTGCATTACGGCTGGACTAAACGTTCTGAGTTGCGTCCCGCCATCAATTAAAGAAAGAATAGCCAACCGGTTTTGAAGATTGACAAAGTCCATAACAATGCTAATTCCTACGAGTAACACCATAACCAAGGCAACCCTTTTACTAACCTGCTGAAAAAGTTTATAAAACGTTAAGACCAGCAATAAATAGAACAAATTGGATACGATCTCGGCAACAATAGCGAAGCGAAAAAGCGTAATATGGGCGCGCAGATTCCGAACGGTTAGCGCCATATTATCCCGGTTGATAAGTATAACAGGAACATAACGTAAATAGAATATCCCGCCGAACACAATAACAAGATAGAAAAGGCCTGCAGTCCTTGCTGTTCTTTTAATGGTTTCCACGTTGATTTTTCCTATTTGAGCAACGCTAACGTTAATTGTTACAGAACATTACGAATTCGGGACGATTGTCTGGAAGGTATTCTTTGCCTTATCACTTTATACTGGATGTTGCGAGCATAAGGTCCATTCAGGCTTACCGATCCTGATGGCGTTTTCGTTCATTTGCTTTCGCAATTAATTTACGCTTATAAAAAGTGCCTGCAGTAAATATTAATAATTTGCATTTTAAGATCAGGCGGAACCGGCGTAGTTGATGTCCAAATGAGTTTTCCGCAACTTGCCGCTCCAGGTAAAGATGGCACGACATCAAACAATTCGAAGACTTCGCTGATATTGTTTGTATCCAAATAGGTGCAGTATTTTCGGGTGATGGTCAAAAAGTCAGGATCCGTGACCAAGCTGGTCATTCTTGCCATATAGCGCCGATCATCTTTAACACTTCCCATCACTTGTTTTTGAGCTAAATATAACCTTAAATATCCGGTGTCTTTCTAATTTCCCTCCTGCATCAGGAAGACTTACAGCCACCTGAAACTACTGGTTTCAAATCATCAGCCAATTGCTGAATTGTTCTAAACTGTCCTTACCGTTGCTACCGGCAAGGATATGTTTAAAGCGTGCAAAAATCTCCGGACAGTGCTCCGGCTACTTTACCCCACATTCACACAAAGTGTTTTTCTGTAATGAGAAAAGCAATGTGATCTTAAAATAAAAAAGGCAGTTTCAGTGCTTCCCTAAAAACACTGGAACGGGAAACAGCAGCAATTTCTAGCCGCTGAAATTTTCTTCTGATTTGGCCCACAAGCCCGTTAGGCACACGAAGGCAACCCGTTAGGATTGACAACAAGCCTGTGATAACGTCCGGGATACATCCTATACGCTTCTTGCTCGGTTTCGGAAAGTTCCCTGTATAAATAGTTCCTGAAAAGTTCATTACGCTCCGGGGGCCTGGTGTTGTAAAACCATTCGATTAGATCAGCTCTTGTAACCCCGTCCGGCCATTCCACAAAATCGTAAGATTCCAGGAAATTCAGAAATTCATATCGCATAGCGATGACCGAAGAAGGAATTACAAGGTTGTCCACAGTTTTAAAAAAGACCGTCCGCCCATTTAACTCACTTTGACCGAAGCCCGCTTCCCTTAGCCATTGATAAAGGTTTGGCTGTTGTTCATTTGAACTTATCGCGGCACCCTTACCATTTTTTGATAAGTTAACAAAGCTACTTATTGAATACTGTTTTTCCATTATAAGGCCCATCCGGATACGGTATCGCTAAAATAGGAGCGTCAAATTAACTTATGCGCAGTTGTTGAAAAGTCAGTTCAATGCGGAAATCCAATTTCGCGGTTCGTTTATACGCATTAGTTCAAAAACTCATTTATCCTTACCGGATATCGCACTCCGGGCAATATCCTTTAAATCTTCGAGATCGAAAGGCTTAGCCAAATAATGGTCTGCCTTAGCCTCTGACGCCAGTAATTGGATGTTACTGTTGGCCGAAAAATAAATGACCGGAATTCCGCAAAGTTCGGAATTATCTTTAAGCATTTTAGTTGCTACTATACCTCCTTCTTCCGGTATCCAGTTATCCATAAGGATGACGTCGGGCGCAAATGTCGCTACCCGGCTAATAAGGTCGCTGCAATCTGGAAAAACGCCTACCTCCCAGCCATCCTCTTCCAGGATAAAAGTACAAATATCCAGAATATCCTCGTCGTCATCAAAAATCATAATCTTTTTCATTGCCTTCCTGTTATAGGTATTGTAAAATAAAAGGTAGACCCGCTGTTTTCCATACTTTCTACCCAGATTTTGCCCTGGTGGTCGGTGATGATCTTAGAACTAATGTATAAGCCCATGCCCAAGCCCGTATGACTTTTGAGCACATCCTTTGCCCGGTAAAACTTTTCGAAAACAGAGGCAGTGGTTTCCTGGTTCATTCCCCTACCCTCATCTTTAACACTAACAGTAACCATTCCCGGTTCCGACCGGGAGGTGCCGATCGCTATGGCGGTATTTTTTTCAGAATATTTCCCGGCATTTCCAAGTAGGTTAGCCATGACCTGTTCCATTCTTATTTCATCGATCATCACTTCCACATCGTCGCAAAAAACGGTACCAAACTCATGGTGCGGTAATATGTGCCGCATGATAGCTACCTGAGCATGAAGAAAGCTATTTAGGCTTACCACTTTCATATGGTACTGTAGATTGCCATTCTCAATTTTGGAGATATCGAGCAACTGTTGTACCAGGGTCAAAAGTTTGCTTGACTGTGTATCAATTTTACTGAGCAAATTCCGTAAGCTGTCGTTGATCGGCTCCTTCGTCGTCCTGGCCATTTGGGTATAGGCCTTGAGTACCGTCATGGGAGTCTTCAGCTCATGGCTCGCGATCGAAATAAATTCTGTTTTCTTTTCATCGATCAACTTTGATTGACGTAGTTCTTCCTCTTGTTCTATCGCCAATCTATTAAGGTTGATATTCCGCTGTTTGATTTCTTCGTAAGCATTAAGTGGCGGTTCTTCCTTAAAAGCTTGCTCAAGCTGGGCAATCTTTAGGGGATCAAGTTTCAGCGAACGGGGCAAGCCGATTGTCATGATTACTTTATTTGCGACAGCTGATTCTATGAGTTCAAACCCAGGCACCAATTTTTGGGCGTAATAAAATCCGGAATCTGCATTCGTAAATTTGATTCCCGGATCAAATGTTACGTTAGCCAATAAACTGTAGCGGGTCTTATTTTGTTCCAGCCCGATGTCCAGGATCCCATGATCGGTATGTTCAATAACCGTGCGCGCAATTTCAGATACGGCCGTAGCAAATGTCGTTTGCGTAGCCGCAGTAAGTCCCAGCCGTTCCGCAACTCTCATAGAACGTTTGTGTGCAAGCACCAGGTCCATTTCGTTCTCTAACGTGATCGAAATAATTTTGATCATTATACTTTTGCAATTAATACTGACATATCATCATTTCTGCGGGCATGGTCTTTATAGATGGCCGCGGCCAAAATAGTTAAATCATATCTATACATCATCGGGTATCGTGCCATATCAATGCGTGTTTTGATCCCGTCTGAGCAAAGCATCACGTGGTTATAGTCTTCTGTCCGATATTCCTGGTCATTCATCGTGTTGGGGATATTGTGTCCAACAATACCATTATAGGACATATGGTTCTTAAGATTGACCGGCCCATAGAAACGCGCGGCAATATTTCCCACCCCGGCCGATGTCCACAACTTACGCTGTAGATCGTAGGCAGTTATATTGACGACTGCCCCCCTAGTCTTTTTAATGGAATTATGAATAAAGCGAATCGTATCGATCGGACTGTAATCCGGAAAGACTTTGAACGCTTTCGCTGCTTCATTAACAGCAAAATTTGCCTCCGGACCATGACCCAATCCATCTGCAAGCATTATCTTTAAATATTTATCCGTCTTTTTATAAACAAAGCCATCTCCGCTCGTTTTTTCTCCGGGCTTCGACACAACGATCGGCCGAAAAACAAGGTCTTTCTTCATTTTTTTTTGAGCATCGCTGTAAACCCGGCTAAGGACAATTGTACCCCAGCCAATCTGCGAATAAAGTTCAAAAGTATCTGAAAGCCGCCTCATGCTACCCAATCCATGACCAAGTGTATTAGAAGTAGAAACACCATCCTGCATCATTCTTGCGGGATTGATCATACCCGGGCCATTGTCTATGCTGATGAGTTCAACATAAGGATTGCCACCGTTTGCGAACACCCCAATGAGGAGCTCGCCATCATCGCTGTACTTAAACAGATTAGAGGTCATTTCCGCGACAATCAGGTCCAATTCATGAATTCGCGCGGCGGCGATCCCCCCATCCGCAGCCATACGATGTATTTCTTTTTTAATCAGCGAGAAATAGCTACGGTCGTCGGCAATAAAACTGATATGTGTCGCATCAACCATTTGCCCATTTTACTATTGTCACCACCGTACCCTCTCCCATTTTACTTTTGATATCGAACTCATTGACCAATCGTTTGGTACCGGGCAAACCGAGACCAAGACTCTTGCCTGTAGAAAAACCGTCGCGCATGGCAGCGGCAATATCCGGTATTCCCGGGCCGCGGTCCGAAAAGGTCAACCTTACCCCGTTGTTGCGTCCACTTGAAACTACTTCAATGATACATACCCCGCCATCCGCGTAGCGCATCATATTTCGGACCAGTTCACTACACGCAGTCAACAAACGGGTCTGGTTGACCAAGCCCATTTTGATCTTCACTGCGGTCTCTTTAACCCGGTTCTTCAAAAAAACCACATCCTGTTCCTTCAACACCTGGATCGTATCTTTACTCAGCGATAAGATCATAATCAGTTTGGTCTTCGTCGGTGTCCTCTTCGTTACTGTCAATCATAGATTTCAGCATATTCATGCCTTTTTCCATGTCCAAAGCAGTATGTACCCCTTTTAGGGGCAAGCCCAGCTCAATCAAAGTGATGGCAACTGCCGGCTGCATACCAACGACTACGGTTTCTGCATCCAATATTTTGGACATACTGGCGATATTCCCGATGATACGGCCCATAAAAGAATCCACGATCGAAACGGCAGAGATATCTATTAGTACCCCTTTTGCATTAGTTTTATTGACCATTTTTACAAGGTCTGCCTCGAGGTTTAGCGCAAGCCGGTCGTAGAGATCAACTTGTATCGTCACCAGCAAAAAAGCGCCCATCCGGAGAATAGGAATCTTATCCATCAGCTTGGTAATTAAAGTTTTGTTAACGTACTGATTTTTTTTACTTCGAGGCGCATTACCTTGAATGAATAAGCCAGGGCGCTGGCCAGAGTTGCCTTCGTAATGATATTCGAAAGATCAATACCCAGATGCACAACCGTCTGCGCAATCTCCGGGCGGATGCCGCTGATAATACATTCAGCACCCATGAGGCGGGTAGCGCTCACCGTTTTAATCAAATGCTGGGCTACCAGCGAATCTACAGCAGGTACACCCGATATATCTAAAATGGCTATACTTGATCCGGTTTCGACGATTTCCTGTAGGAGGTTTTCCATCACAATTTGTGTACGGGCGCTATCCAAAGTGCCGATAATCGGCAGCGCCAGAATGCCTTCCCAAACCCGGATCACAGGCGTTGAGATTTCGGTAATTTCGTCGGTCTGACGTAGGATTACTTCCTCACGACCTTTAATAAAAGTCTCGAAAGTAACCACGCTCAGGCTATCCATAATACGGTTTACCTTCATGCTTTCGCTGAAAAGCTTTGCGGGGTCGTTAGTCACTTCCTGTTGCAGGACATCAAGAATGGCTTCTTTTAAAGAGAAAACAAAGTTACCGGTCTCCCTTGGACTGAAACCCTGCCGGGCGCGGGTTATACTGATTCCGCCTAATATTTCAATCACCGGGCTCCATTCATCAGATTCTAAGTTCGTGAAATTTTCCAGCGATAAGTTACTAACCAATGCGTCGATCAGTTCCTCAGACTGGCTTCGTAATTCATCATTACTAATCAGGTCTTCACGTAAGCTTTCGTCGGCCAGTTGATTTTTCATCCAGAGCTCCAGGATGGTTTTTTTCTTATTTTTTAACAATTGATGTGTTTTTAGAGACATGAGTGAAGGATACAGATTAATGTTAAACTATACAATTCAAACTTGGCAAGTTGAATAATGAGGAAAGGTAGAGAACAGTTTTGGAATTAGGAAATGTTTTTATACTAAATTCAAAAGGTGAACAGGGAGCCAAAATTCCGGGCCACCCCATCGTTAACTAGCTGATTTCAAGGGGGACTTATTCGCAAAAGACAAAAATTTCCTGGAAACACATTTGGTCGTCCGCCTTTTTCATTTGATGAACCTAAAACTTAGCTGTTTGGGAAAAGTCTATTTGGCAGCTCAAATTCCGGAATTTAGGGCTGAGCACCGCATGAGCAAGAAAAATTCTACTTTTTCTACTGAACATCACCCAACTTTACCCGGATGTTATGAGCAGGAAAAATTTAATTTTGAGTCCGTTCGCATTAAAGGCCACGCAACCCACTTCCTACCTCGTTTATTTTTTGCCAAACCATCTCTTTATCCAGAAACTTTTTCAACGTTTTTTTGTCTTTATATCATATCATTTGCTGCTTCCCTGTGCTGATTGGAGTCCGACCAGTAATTATATAATCCTAAAATTTCTTTCGTTATTCCAAAAAAGGAGGCTGGTTATGCTAGTTCAACAAGACAGGACCACGGTGTTTCTACACACGTTGTCTACCGTGTATCACATGAAACATAAGTTGATTCACTATTTGCCGATGATGATCAAAATCGCATCTGACCGGACTCTTAAGTTAAATATAATGCACGGCGGAATTAACATTAATGCAACCATTCTGCGGATGGATATGATATTCAAAATTTTTAAAGACGACAGCGAACCCTATTATTCAAGTGTAGAAGGTGAAGTGACGTTGGAAGCATATCTCCACTCCATCCCCTTACACCGAAAATGTGCGAGAAACGATTTTGTGATGATCACACATTTACTGATCCTGGCGGGCATTGAAGTGAATTCGTTCAGGCAATTAAAAAAAATCGCCGAAAGTTTGAACCTCAGGGAGGTTAAGCACCTAGTTAACCAATGTTTGATAGAAGCTATAGACAACAAACGATTGATGACTAATTTAACGGATGATTATCTCTTGTTGGATAAAAGTTCGGCAAGCAACCTTCAGAAAGTCAACTATGCCTGAATATATCCTTAACTTTTCAGGCAGGTATATGAATAATAATCTTGAAGAAATGCAGGGGCGGTTTCCGGACTAAATGATGTGCTATTCTTCTGCCGTTGAGAAAATATTGGTGCGGGAATTGCAATAAACGGCGTTTGATATGGTATAACCTTGATTAGCCTGGTAGCATTTTAATATCGATAAATCTCGTCTCCCAATCTGGCGATTTTAAATACCTTTAATATCTGACGAAGGTTATATTTAGTCATGCTCAGTCCTATTTGGTACTTCAATAAAAACGGGTATTTACAAGATGAAAAATACTTCATATTTCCCAATTCGTCACAGACAATGGCTTATTCGCCAGCTTGAACTCCCTCTCTGGAACAAACTTCTGATTATAAATACTTATATCAAAAGATCTATTATTGAACAATGAGGCAATATTTGTCAATATATCTTAAAAATAAGTCAACAAATTGTTTGTTAAATTAAAATTCCCTCATTATTATTGTTATAGATAAGTATACAATATGTAGGTAGAACATTTCCCCCTTGCAGCGAGTGCGAGGGGGTTGTTATTTTAGAAAAAAAGTAGTATTTTTTTGAGTGTTTTAATATTTAATAAATTGTAATAAGTATTCACGCGCTCCAAACCGCGAGAGTGACACTGGATATCGATATGCTGTCACTACGTTAAAAATGCCTAGCTGAATTTTGCTGTTTTATCCAATTGTTTCGGGTCAATACGGTTTTGGATAATGGTAAAAAATAAAATAGGCAAATTCATCTGCTACTCATGGAAGTTAACTTCACTCAACAGAGTAGAGAATTAGTTGGGGCGGATTTGCGGCTCCTTCGCGACTGATAAATAAAATGTTGGAATTTTTTTTGGTTGTGTCGCTTATAACCAAATTCACTTTGTTATTCGCTGCAGAAAACTGTTCAGTTACGTAGCTCGTGATATCAAACTCGATAAATTGATGTGTATTGTTTACTATAGCGGTAGCGACTGATGGCTGCTTCGCTTTAGGTGCATTAGAAAACGTCAAGCTTCCTTCTGTCCAATCATTATTTTGCAGTTCAAAACATGACAGCGTTATGTTTTGTGTATTTTCTGTATTATAGCCAAACAACCGCAATTTGGCCGAAACGAGATTTGTAATGTCTGGTAGAGAAAATCTGATATAGGTACTTTTTCCATAGCCGCTCAAATTGCCTCCCTTTACAAACATTGTCGTATCACGCCCATAATTATCATGGCTGTAACTTCCATCTCTAACATATGAATCGTCGCTAGCACTGAGGGTGGTTGTGTTATTGGATGCAGGCACATTACCTTTAAAATTGCTTTGTGAAAAATTACCGCCAGCGTAGTACAATTGATTGCCTATTATCGCGGCTACGCCACCCGATCTTGCCGCCGGCATTGCCGTAAGTTCGGACCAGGAATTAGTGGACAGAGAATACGCGGAAACAAGTTTTGAAGTGACGTTGTAAGCTGTTTCACCTCCTAACACCAATATTTTGTTGCCAACTACGGTAATCGAAGACGCAATATGATCGCGACCAACTTTCATTGGGGCCAAAAAGCTCCAACTGTTAGAAACCTCGTCATAAACCTGCACCGTGTTTTGTTTGACGGTAGCTGCATCATGGTTATGCGAGCCTCCGATAATATATATTTTACCGTTTAACACGGCTGAGCCACTTTGATTAACCGCATTAGGCAAAGGCGCCAAGGTTTTCCATCCCAAACTTATATTATTTAAATCCAGTACATAGTGGGTGGCAACATCGGTTCTCGATAGATCTGCCCCGCCCATAAAGTGAAGTTTTCCATTAAGGATTTCGAGCTGGCCTACAGCCAGTGGGCGGGGGAGATCTGGCAAACGTTCATAATTATTTGATGAGGGATTATATTTCCATACCTGTTGAGTTCCAAATATTTGTCCGGTTCCATTAGCGTTGCAAATATAACCACCGGCCAAGTATATGGACGTGCCGTCTGTCGCGAGCCCCTCGTTTGTTACGCCGCCGAAGGCTGTCCCGCTGGGGCTGTGTGGCAAATCTGCTATGGCAGCCCACGTATTTGTCGACGGGTCGTAAACGAAAGCACGTTTGGTTTCTCTCCAGTAAGTAGGCCTGCCTGCATAATCATGGCCTCCAAAAATGTAGAGTTTGTTATTTACCACCGCCCCATTTATTTCGTGCGTCGGAGTAATAAGCCCCTTGGCGTAACCCCAGGTCATGGGGCTGGTATTATACGCTACAATTTGAGCTTCTTGAGCCAAAGAAACGCCCGTATTTTTAACAATAGGTGCATCATCTTTTCGACAACTTTGTACAAAAAACATTGTCGTAATACATAATCCGAAAAGGAAAAAATGCAGATTTCTAATTGTTATCATAAAGCGAAATACACGTTAAAAGGAAAACTTTAGAACATTTATATCGGTTTGACTTCTGAATGAAATGAGCAAATTTTGTGGCACTGTGTTTATTATTTTGTGCACCAAAACATTCAATGCCCTAACGCAGGTAAAATGATCAATCGTTAAATGCTTCCGTTTATTATTGAGTTATTGTTTACATTTTTAAGTGCTAACATGAAGTAAAACAAATAGTAACCTTTTGAGGTTACGAAGACGCGCGGTATTCAAACCTTCCAGTTTTTTTGGTCACTTTAATCTTATAAATTATTATCTCTGTTGTGGTTCCAATTTCACTGGAAACATCTACGATGCCGTGTGATGGATGTGCGTTTTCAGCTTCTGATAGGTAGGGCTCGATGCTTTGAATTATTTTTTTCATTGCATGTTCACTTTCCGATATATCAGTTATTTCTTCAAACATCCCCCAGCATACTACACATTGCCAATTGAAGAGATTTTCAATTTTATCAACTTCAAAACATACATTGGGATTTTTTCGCATGCTATTAATTTTCAATCCCCTTTGGGAATGAGCGTAGATATAGGCCCCATCATAGGAAAAGTTTACTGGAACGATGGAAACGACACCATCCGCATAGGTACCTAAGCGACCAATGAGCTGCGTGCGCAGCAGCTCATTGATCATTTCCATATTTAGTTCGCCTAACATAATTTTATCTAACTTAGTATCGCCTAAAGAAATGGATGACAGTTTGGAGGATAAATCATTAAGGGAATGTTTATCTGTTTAGCGATTTTTTGGCTATGACTCCCTTGAAAAATATGATGCCAAACGCTATGTTTCCTATGAATAATTGCCAGCATATCCACCCGACCATGTTCGCTCAACCATTCTAGGCCATTGTTAACGTCCAAGTCAACAACATGACGATAATAAATTTTAGGGTAGTTGGCTTTGTTAGTGATTTGGCGAAGAAAGTCATCTATAATCTTTTTAGAAGCTTTCTCGTTATAAAAACCGTCTGTAATATGTACGACTAATATTTCTGCGTTAAAATGTCTGGCAAAGGAGGCGATGGAATGAATCACTTCGATATCTCCATCACTAAGATCGGTAGCAATGGCTATTTTAGTAATTTTGGCAAACGCGAAATCCGAAGGCACCAATATTAATGGGAACGTTGCGGCCTCTATCAATTCTTTGCTGTTGCTGCCCAAAAAGAAACGGCTTAGGTTTCCTGGATTAGCCATACCCATAATCGCAAAAGCTGCTTTTTGGGTATTGAAGGCTTCACTTACTACATCTACCACCCGGCCAATCCCGCTACCGATGTTGACCTGGGGACGAAAACCATCGGAGGTTGCAAATTCCCATTCATGCGCTTTCAAATTATTTGCAAAACGATTCAGCTCGTGCTCGGCCGTTTCTTTTAATGAGCCATAATCTTCAAATGGCCATATTACGGTGCCTGCCATTGGTGCCTCCGCTGGTATCAAAATAGCGTTGCATAACAATACATTTGCTTTCAATCCTTTAGCAATATGCATCGCATACCTTGCTGCATTTTTCGCCGCTGGCGAAAAATCTGTTGGAACTAAGATCGTTTTCATTATGCTTAATTTAAATGTCCGATGCAAAGTTTAGCGTTTATCTTTTAAGTAGAAATGATCTGGATCACGTCAAAAGTTGATAATAAACAACTTATTTTCTGACTACCTTTTATAATTTTCTCACCAAGTTATGGCTTAGCCCAATCGCCTTGATGCAAATTCAGGACCGACCAAATAGGCCGCTATTAACGTAAATAATACTAAAGAGTTTGCTTGTAATTTTACCCGCGATAGTAAATGATCTAGCGCATTTCCTATCATGATTAAAATCACAAAAAGATTTTTCCAACCTTCTTACATTTATAAAATAAAATGATTGTGATGAGCAGAGTTTTACACAAGTTCAAGTCTGTAGTTAGCGTGTTGGGGCCGGGACTCATTACCGGTTCAAGTGATGATGATCCATCCGGTATCGCCACATATTCGCAGGTAGGTACACAATTTGGTTTAACCTCTTTATGGACTGCACTCTTTACTTTTCCATTAATGGCCGGGATACAAGAAATGTGTGCCCGGATTGGCCTGGTTACCTCGCAGGGTTTAACTACCACTTTGCGTACCCATTATCCAAAATGGCTTTTATGGATGATGATACTATTCTCGTTTCCAGCTATTATCATGAACATAGGTGCCGATATTGCAGGTATGGGCGCGGCTGCCAATTTAGTATTGCCAAATATACCCGCATCGTTATTTAGTATAGTATTTACTTTCCTTATTTTGCTAGCCCTGATATTTTATTCCTATCCTAAACTTGCACTGTTGTTGAAATGGGCCTGTATAACATTGCTAATTTATTTATTTATTTGTTCCTTTCTTTGGCCAGGTTAACTGGTATTCGACATTCAAAGCCACATTTGTGCCGACGATTGAATGGAACAAAAATTATCTGGAAATTCTTGTAGGTATTTTGGGCACTACCATTTCTCCGTATCTTTTTTTCTGGCAAGCTACGATGGAGGCTGAAGATATTAAGAAAAAAAACCAGGTGATTGTTGTTGATAAACGCATGATTGGTACCATGCAGAAAGACATAGATTTAGGGATGTTCTTTTCTAACCTTGTGATGTATTTTATCATTTTAACATGTGGTACTGTATTACATTCAAACGGCATGTTTCAAATCGACACTGTTGAACAAGCAGCTACAGCTCTGAAACCTATCGCCGGAAAATTCGCCAGTTTACTTTTCTCCATAGGTATAATTGGCACTGGATTTCTAGCCATTCCGGTTTTAAGTGGTTCGCTTTCATACATGTTTGCAGAAACCTTTAACTGGAAAGAAGGGCTGGACAAAAAAATCTTTGAAGCCAAACCCTTCTATAGTGTTATAATCATTTCTTTAGTAATTGGATTGTTGATTAATTTCGTTGTGTTAAGCCCGGTAAAGGCACTTTTATATTCAGCCGTGTTGTATGGGTTAACCGCCCCGGTAATAATTGCGATTGTTATTCATATTGGTAATAATAAAATTGTTATGGGGAAGTTTACAAATGGTATTATCTCCAATGTGCTCGGCGTGATCACGTTTTTGGTGATGACAGCGTCGGCAGTCGCACTCCTTTATTTTCAATTTTAACTTAGTCGTTATGTCACGCAAATATGTGATCCAAGTCATTTTTGAACAGTGCTCAAACCACCATCTTTGGAGATCCAAAAGTCAAGATCATGAATGCCATAAGCTTTAATTTTTGCCATCCGTTTCAAGGAAACGCTTGTCTCATAAATCGTTCGAATTGCAAGGAGAAGCGGTTTGTAGAAGTTGACAGTAACAATTTACAGGATTTTGAAGTAGCGATTACAAATTGCAACGATGGGCGATGGGAAATCCTTCTCAACTGGGAATACGAGGGGCGGCCTTTTGTTTACAAACACGATTTCATGGTTTTTTCCGGAAAAATCGTTGAACCTTTTTAATTCTAATGTTAATTTTCAGGCTCTGCCTTCCGGATTTCAACTGATTCTTGTAAAAACTGTAAAAGATCGCATGACGGTTTCAACTTCAGATTAGCTTCAGATTCTGTTTGTAATATTGGTATTACACATAGCATTTAAGTGTGTATTATAATCCTACAAGAATGAGGTTACTGTCCATTTTACTATTTACATTATTTGCACCGTCGGTTAACTGGTTGGGCGATTTTAATACAGCAAAAATAGAGGCTGCCAAAACGCATAAGATGATATTAATCAATTTCTCGGGTTCCGACTGGTGCGGCCCATGCATTCGGTTACGGAAAGAGATTTTAGAATCATCAAACTTTGAAGAGTACGCGGCGGATCATTTACTCTTGGTACGTGCTGATTTCCCCCGTCAAAAGAAAAATCAGCCCGGTAAAGACCAAATAAAACTTAACGAGGCGCTGGCAGAAAAGTATAATTCTGAAGGCAAATTTCCTTATACGTTACTGGTTGACGAAAACGGCAAAGTTTTGAAAGCATGGGATGGCTACCCCAACGAAACACCTGATCAATTTGTAACAGACGTTAGGAAATATGAAACACGATGAAATGCAGGACGTTCGTTTGGCGTCTTACAGACGAGTGCTCAAACTTATGGGTAACCGCTTTGAGTTTACGGTAGTAGCAGACAATGAAAATTGGGCTAATGATCAGATTGACTCTGCCATTTCGGAGGTTCAGCGAATAGAAAAATTGCTCACCACTTTTAGCGATGATAGCCAAACTAACGAGATAAACCGCAACGCAGGCATTAAACCCGTTAGGGTTGACGAAGAAGTTTTCGGCTTGATTGCCCGATCTTTAAAAATATCTGACCTAACGCAAGGCGCTTTTGATATTAGCTACGGATCAATTGATAAAAAGCTTTGGAACTTTGACGCCAACATGACATCCTTACCTAGCGTTGAAGTAGCTAAACAGGCAGTAAAACTAATCAATTATAAGAATATCATATTGGATGCCTCAAATACTACTGTTTTCTTAAAAGAGAAAGGGATGCGGATAGGATTCGGAGGAATAGGTAAAGGCTATGCTGCTGATAGTGCCAAGCGGTTATTGCAGGCAAATCGCGTGATGAGCGGTATTGTAAATGCTGCCGGCGATTTGATCAGCTGGGGGACACAACCCAACAATTTACCCTGGACAGTAGCTATTGCCGATCCGGATCAAAGTACAGTTCCGTTTTCAAGATTAAATATTAGCGGTATGGCTATCGCTACGTCTGGCAATTACGAGAAGTACGTTACGATCGATGGAAAAAAATATTCGCATACGATTGATCCAACTACCGGCTTGCCGATAAGTGGGATTAAGAGCGTGAGTATAATTAGCCCAAGTGCCGAATTATCCGACGCAATGGCTACGCCGGTAATGGTAATGGGTGTAAAGGTAGGATTGGATCTTATCAACCAGTTAAATCACATGGCGTGCATCATTGTAGATGATCATAATAAAATTCATAGTTCACATAATATCAATATTAAAAATTAAGATGGTAAAGAAATCCCCTGTTCGATTACTGCTCGCTTGTTGTTGCATAATGTGCAGTTTAAGCTCCTGTAGCTCGGTTAAGGCATACCAAAAAAACCGTATTAATGATTCGGAAATGGAGTTGGCGGCCCGTAAAAGTCAAAAATTTGAGCAAAACTTCCAACTTTATCGCGAGGGTGCTTCGGGTGCCAACGGTGGCAAAAGCGGCGGAGGTTGTGGCTGCAACTGATAAATGCCAAATTAAATGAGAAAAATTTATTTGGGCGTTTTAATGCTTTACTTGGGCATATTATCGTCTCATGCGCAAACGCAAACAGAAAAGCAAGCTGCTAAAGATACATCCAATTATCAATCGCGTAAATTGAGCCTCGATGAAGTAAATTTCGTATCGGGTTATTATCACCAAAACGGTAACAACTCTGCGGTAACCGGAGGGATAGGTACCGAGAAGTTAACCGACTTCGCCAATACGCTTGATGTACAATTCTCGAAATATGGCAAAAGCGGCAGAAAGAATACCTATCTTTTTGAATTAGGTGTAGATCATTATACATCGGCATCGTCTGATAAGATTGATCCAAGCACTATCTCTTCAGCTTCAATGCAGGATACTCGTGTATATCCATCCTTAAACTGGACAACCTTAAACGAAAAGACCGGTAACTCATTTGGTTTTACAGGGTCATACTCTCACGAGTTCGATTATCAGTCTTTCGGTGCCGGATTTAATTTAACCCGATTATCGAAAGATAAAAATACACAGTTCGATTTCAAAGCACAGGCATTTTTGGATACCTGGAAGGTGATATTGCCGATAGAATTGCGAACGGGTTATAACCCTAACGTACAACAAGGGCATGAACATTGGGATTATCCGTCTGCACCGCGAAACTCGTTTAGCACATCTTTCTCATTGTCGCAGGTTCTGAGCACGCGTTTGCAGGCTTTAATTGTTGTAGAACCTTCTTACCAAAAAGGATTACTGGCCACCAGGTACCAGCGTGATTATTTTATAGATGGTTCTGAACGCGCAGAGAACCTGCCGGGCGGTCGGTACAAATTGCCAATTGGTTTACGGTTCAATTATTTCCTGGATGATCATTTCGTAATCCGTACTTTTTACCGGTACTATATGGATAACTGGGGAATAAGGGCACATACTGCCGAGATTGAGGTACCTGTTAAGTTCTCATCGTTTGTGTCAGTTAGCCCATATTATAGATACAATTACCAAACAGGTACCCGGTATTTTGCGCCTTACGGCCAGCATAACCCTAACGATACTTATTACACCAGTGATTACGACCTATCAACCCTGCACAGCAATTTCGTGGGTGCAAACCTGCGCCTGGCACCGCCAAAAGGTGTATTTGGCTGGCAACGTTTCAATTCGCTGGAGTTAAGATATGGGCATTACATGCGATCGACCGGATTAAATAGCAATATCGTAACTTTAGCAATGAAGTTTAAATAACATGCATCGCGAGCATCATGTAACCAGTTCAGAAACCATCAGGGATATTGTTATCGGTATGTCTGATGGTTTAACCGTACCTTTTGCTTTGGCTGCAGGGTTGAGCGGCGCCATCGGCTCATCAACGCTTGTTGTTACGGCAGGGATTGCCGAAATAGTAGCAGGTTCAATAGCTATGGGTTTGGGTGGTTACCTTGCCGGGCGTACAGAGGCAGATCATTACCAGTCTGAATTAAAACGGGAGTACGATGAGGTAGAGCGTTTGCCCGAACAGGAAAAAGCCGAAGTAAAGGAAGTGTTTGCAGAATTTGGTCTTTCTGAATCTCTGCAACAACAAATAGCCGATGAAATGGCTAAGGACAAAGAGAAATGGGTGGACTTTATGATGCGCTATGAATTAGGGCTCGAAGAACCTAATGCCAATAGGGCAACTAAAAGTGCGATCACGATCGGCGTTTCTTACATCGTTGGCGGCATTATTCCGCTTTCTCCTTATATCATTATTAATCATGCACAGCAGGCCCTGTATTATTCCTGTGGCGTTACCCTTATTTGCCTGTTTATTTTTGGTTATTTTAAAAGTAAGATGACTGGTCAGCCCGCATTAAGTGGTGCTTTTAAGGTCGTAATTATTGGCGCGTTGGCAGCTGGCGCCGCCTTCCTGATGGCTAAACTGATAACCGGGAAATGATTATTATTGGCCACCGCCGTTAATCATGTCAGACACAATCCCTTTACTTTCTTTTCTTTCCGCCAAAAATACGCCCGCCAAATGCGCGGCAATAAAAGCCAGGATCAGATACATACAAAACCCATGTATGCTTTTAACCGTATGCCTTATTGATTTAAAAGCAGCCAGGGCATCTTCAAAGGCTAAGAATAAACCGGTTGCAACCATAATAAACACCAGCAGATAAAACACGCTGTAAATGGCTTTTACGGTAAGCTCGTGCCTGGCCGCTTCCCGGTTCTGCTTAGTGGTTTGAAATTGATACCAGGCGCTTTTTAACTTCCGGATAAATTTCTGATCTGCCAGCTGGAAAAACTCCAATATTAGTCTAAATAGCAGCAATGCAGCCAATGCGTAGCCGAAGTAAATATGTACATCCCAGGTTTTATCACTCAACGCGTGTGCAACACTTTTGGCCTGGTCTGCTGTAACCGTGGCACCCGCCTTGTTAAGTTCATCTTTCATAAAAGACGAGGTACTGTGATCGTCAGTTAATGTCGAATTAATTAATACCGTTATCAGCGAGCCGCTGATGACGATGGTATTAGCCCAGTGCCATAAACGCAGTGATGCAGAATACTTTTTTACTTGTGCAGGATGCTGTACATCCTTTCGAATAGGTTCTATAGTGCTCATATATAATTAAGTTCCTGCTTTGCCTAAAAAAATGCCCAATACAAATACAATCCCTCCGCCAACTATTACCTGCAAAATGGTTGATACTAACGGTGTTTTCATAAACCGGTAACGGATAAAAGCAATGCTCAATAATTCGAAAATTACTACCGTATAAGCTAAATGCAATGCATGTTGCAGGTTACCTATTAAAAAGGGAAGCGTATGCAGCATACCACCGAGTGCGGTTGCAAATGCGGTAATACTACCTCTAACAACCGGGCTCCCGCGGCCGGTCACGGTGCCATCGTCAGACAATGCCTCGGCGAGCCCCATACTAATACCCGCGCCAAGCGAAGCAGCCAGGCCCACATAAAAAGCTTTCATGGGTTGCCCGGTTAGTCCGGCCGTAGCAAATATGGGTGCCAGGGTAGATACTGATCCATCCATCAGGCCAAGCAGGCCGGGCTGCACTTTCTGTATTACAAATGTGGCTGCGTTTTTATTATTCATGAGCAGATTTGGGTTTAAAGTAATGATCGAATTTGAAGCAAATCTGTAGTTATAAATAGTAACTTCAGATTTACTCCAATATCAAAATTTATATTTGATTAAAAAGCCATTGAAGATTCTGATTATTGAAGACGAGCAAAGTTTGCGTGATAATATTGTTTCCTATCTAAATGAAGACGGCAATATTTGCGAAAGCTGCGATGATTTAGCCGGTGCTATATCTAAACTGGCAAGCTATACATATGATTGTGTTTTACTTGACATCGGTTTGCCCGATGGTGAGGGATTTGCCGTTTTAAATTTCCTGAAAAAACAGATGAAAGAGGAATCTGTGCTAATTATATCAGCCCGCAACTCTCTGGATGATAAGGTAAAAGGATTAAATACTGGTGCTGATGATTACCTGACCAAGCCATTTCATTTGGCCGAACTTAAAGCCAGGGTTGATGCCATTTTTCGCCGTAAGGCTGCCAATAGTAATAATAGGCTTGTTTTTAACGAAATTGTAATTGATCTGCTTGGCAGGGGCGTTGAAATTAACAATGAACCTATTGTATTAACCCGTAAAGAATATGATATGCTGTTGTACTTTATTGCTAATAAAGGAAAGGTTATATCCAAAAATGCTATTGCGGAACATTTGTGGGGTGATGAGATGGATATGCATGATAATTTCGACTTTCTTTACACTCATATTAAAAACCTAAGGAAAAAATTATTAGATGCTTCTGCTAATGATTATCTGAAATCTGTATATGGGATTGGTTATAAATTCAGCGCGGTATGAAATTGTCGGCGCACTATAATAAAGCCAGTATCATTGTTTCGGTAACAGTGTTGTTATTTGGTGCAGTTATCTATTTTTTTGCCATCAATTATATTGCCCGCAACCAGCTTGACCGCGATCTGGATGAGGAAATCGATGAACTGTTCGAATTTATAAATACATATCACCGTCTGCCCGAAGCCGACTTCAATGGAGATCAGACAACGTTTTTTATAACAGATCATAGAACGGCTACGAGGTTTTTCGACGCCCCTTATCAAAACCCCAAAGAGCATAAACCGGAAAATGGACGTGCCGTAGAAGGTTCTGTCATTTTAGACGGGGTCATTTACAAATTTACCATTACTATATCGAGGGACAGCACCGAGTATTTGATCCAGATAATTGCTCTAATTACGTTGATACTCATGGCTGCACTAATTGTTGTTCTGTTCTTAATCAACAGGTATGTTTTAAACGGGTTATGGCAACCATTCTACACCTTGTTAAATCACTTGAAAATTTTCAATGTTTCCGAAAATTCAGGACATCAAAGATTGATAACTAATGTAAAAGAATTTGAGGAGTTAGACCAGGCAATAGCAACGATGTCGTCACGGGTGAAAAGTGATTTTCAAAACCTCAAACAGTTTACGGAAAACGCCTCTCACGAGATGATGACTCCACTAGCTGTGATTACATCGAAATTGGACACGTTGATTCAAGATGAGCAGCTTAAACCCGACCAGTTTGAACAGATTCATGACATTTATGGCGCTACAAGTAAACTCGCAAGGCTTAACCAATCACTTTTGTTGCTGGTTAAAATTGAAAATAACCTGATTGATGATGCCGAAGTTATAGACTTAAAAGATATGTTGACGGAAAAGATCAGGCAGTTTCAGGAGTTGGTGCAATCCAAAGATTTACACTTAATTGCAAATTTGATCTCCCGCAAGATTATAATTAGTAAATACCTGGCAGATATTTTATTAAATAATTTGATTAGTAATGCTATAAGGCACAACATACATGGGGGCGAATTGTCAATTACATTATATGATGACAAACTCGCCATTCAAAATACTGGCATGGCCAATGCAATTAATGCCGACCACATGTTCGATCGATTTCAGAAAGGGAAGCGATCAGAGGGTATCGGTCTTGGTTTAACAATTGTGAGAAACATCTGTAAAATGTATGGCTGGGAAGTCACCTACTCGCAAGATGAATGCATGCATACGTTCCAAATTGTTTTCGATCCTTCCCTGGTCGGGTAGCTTCAGATTATCCTCAAAATCGCCGTTTATCATTGCCGCTAATTTATAGGCTCTGATTAAATGAAACGATTACTCTCTCTGCTGATACTACTTTTATCCCTAATTGAACTAAAAGCACAGGACAATTACGAAATTCAGGTATATGGAGCTGAAACTGTGGAGAAAGGACGAACAATGCTTGAACTTCACAGCAACTATACCGCTAATGGAAGCATAACAGGTTCTAATGGTGAGCTGCCAGATAATCATGTGGTACATGAGACCATTGAAATTACCCATGGCTGGACACCGTGGTTCGAAACCGGTTTTTACTTCTTTAACTCTATAGGTAACGACGGGCGTACAGCCTATGTTGGTTCGCATATCAGGCCAAGGGTAGCAGCCCCTTTGAGTTGGAACTGGCCGTTTGGGGTGAGTATCTCTACCGAATTTGGATTTCAGAAGAAACAATTCTCTGCCAATACTACTACATTAGAGATCAGGCCAATTATTGATAAAAAATGGCACAGGCTATATATATCCGTAAACCCAACGCTGGAGAAAAGCTTTGTTGGGCCAGATGCTAACCGCGGAATGATTTTCTCGCCCAATGTTAAAGGTAGCTATGACATTACAAAAGCTGTTGCTTTGGGGCTCGAATATTACGGCAGTACCGGGCCGTTTTTTCATTATTACCCTTATCAACAGGAGGAGCAACAATTGTTTATTGCTACAGATTTGAATGTAAGTCCTAATTGGGAGTTTAACGGTGGTATTGGTTCGGGGTTTACGGATAATACAGATAAGCTGATATTTAAGATGATAGTTGGACGGAGATTCTAGATGTCGAAATCCGTCAAACAATTTATGCCTCAACATAGTATTTTAATTTATGCCAGGTCATTTACGTCCATATCAATCTGCCTCAACGCGACTTACTAAGAGTCAGCAACAGTACTACGAAGTGAGCGCCCGTATCATTCAATTGATGAACGAATATTCTGCTTATACAGACGCTGAAACGTTTTGGTTGGCAATGAAAAAAAGTGGATTACAATTAAGTTTAAGTACGTTTTATAACAGACTGAGATTTTTGGTAGATAACGGTATTGTTGAGAAGCAAACCGTTAAATACAATAAGAATTTGTATAGGGTCAAGAGCGATACCAACATCAATCGCATTCCTTGAGGCAAGAGCAACAACTGAAGACAAACTGCATTCCATATCAAAATAGAAATCAAAACTGGGTAAACAATTTCGGATCGTACCCTGTTTTTTTTCAAAACGATAAATATGTCCCGGTGTAACGTAAATTTGCCCGAATCTTATAGAAATCAACTAAAAGATTCCGGAAGAAAGTGACGGAAAACGCAAATTGAATTTTGAAAAGACAGGAAACGAAGTGGAAGCAAATGCGACCGGACTAGAACAGGCCAGCGCACCTTTCGCCCGTTTTGAAAAATAGATAAGTCAAGATGTACGGTAACGAAAACCTTCAACGATTTTTGGATGCCCAGTCCAACGACTACGCTGCCGCACTCCGGGAAATTCAGAGCGGACGGAAGCGCGGCCATTGGATGTGGTATATTTTCCCACAGATTGCCGGTCTCGGCTATAGTGAAATGGCCAGATATTATGCGATTAAAGATTACAGGGAGGCCATTGACTATCTAGCACATCCGCTCTTGAGCAGGCGACTGATCGAGATTTCGCAGGCTGTACTGGTAAACCCGGCCAAGACTGCTACTCAAATCCTCGGGAGCCCTGACGATATCAAACTCCGCTCCTGTATGACACTTTTTGCCATATTGCCAGGTGCGAATCCCGTTTTCGAGGCCGTTCTCAAAAAATATTTCGATAGTCAAAAAGATGCTGCCACCATACAATTACTAACCTGAGCTCTATGCGTGATGTTGCGAAAGCCTCCGGCGATAGCGATTGATGTAATTGCAAAAGTTGAATCTAAAAGTACTTTGTCGCTCAAAAGCTATGAATGGTAATTACACCGCACGGCAGCAAGTAGTATTTCCTGGTAATTTGCCTAAACGCCAGGAAAGAGATTAGAAATTACTTACACACATTTGCCAACGATATTCAATTTAACAAACCGGAATGCTAAACCAAAAGGTTGAGCCCTGCCCCTCTTCACTTTCAACGCCGATTGTGCCATGATGACGTTTAACAATCTCTGAACAAATGTAAAGCCCAAGTCCTAAACCGGCAAAATGGGTCGATGACTCCTGAACGCGGTAAAAACGGTCAAATAGAAACTGGCGTTTACCGGGGGGAATGCCGATGCCAAAGTCCGTAACCTCTACGCTAAACGATCCGTTCTTTATAGCACATTTAATTTCTATCTGTTTGCCGTCTGGCGAATATTTAATAGCATTCGTCAGGAAATTATTGATTACCTGTTCCAAACGCGCCCGGTCAGCTCTGATTTCGGCTTTTTCACTGCAGTCGAAAAGAAGTTCATGAGTTCCACCCTGTGCACGCACCTCATCGATACTCTCCCGCACCATGCTAACCGCATCAAATCGCTCGTAATTCAATCGCAGCTTTCCCTCCTGAATTTTGGTAACATCCAACAGGTCATCCAGCAAAACCGTCAGCTTGCCGGTTTGCTTTTCGGCCTTGTCTATAAAGGATACGATCGGATCTTTAGCATTCATCTTGGCAGTCATGCGCTGCAAAATTTGGAGGGAGCCTTTCAAGCTGGTTACCGGTGTTTTCAGTTCATGACTGGCCACACTCATAAACTCATCTTTTTTACGCATCAGTTCTTCAGTAGCTGCTTGCGCCCTGATCAGGTTATTTTCCGTTTCCTTTTGTTTGGTAATATCGATGATAGAACCTACCAACCTGTAAGGCGTGCGGAACTCGTCTTCCAGTATACTTCCGCGATCCAGTATGTAAGCATAAGTATCATCGGCTTTTAAAAACCGGTACTCCGACGACCAGTTCTTTTCGTGCTGATTGATGGCCTGATAAACACCGTCCTGAACCCTTTGCCGATCTTCCGGGTGAATCTTTTCGAACCAGAATCCGATATGATTAGTTTCTGCCTCACGTTCATAGCCAAACATGACGGTAAAGTTCTCGCTACGCCACATGGTATTATTGATCAGGTTCCAGTCCCAGATGGTATCGTTAGTAGCCTTGGAAACCAGATTAAAACGTTCTTCACTTTCGGTGAGTTTACGCGTGCGCTCAAATACCCTGTCTTCCAGTTGATTATTTAACGTCTTTAACCCTTCGCGTGCAGTAATCAGTTCATGATAGTTTTTACGCAGTTTTTGCTCTGCATTCCTGCGGTCTGTTACATTAGTCAGACTGACCACGAAACCGTCATCCATCTTGACGGTAACCACCTGATACCAATGATTACTAACCGTTTGAAGTTCTGTTTGCAACGGTTTGGCCCCCTCTGCAACTTTGACAAACTGATCGAATGTAATGGTATGAGCTAAATCCGCAAACTCCTTAATCGAAGGATGCGCCTCCATTTGCTCGGCCTGTTTTTCAAATAACGCCAAGGCTGCATTATTATAAGCTATACATCTGAAATCGGTGATTTTTCCAGAACGGTTCCGTTCCTCCTTAAAAGCCAGGATCGCTGCGGAACTGGCATTAAAAACCCCCGAGATAATATTGTTCAGTTCAGTTACGACCGAAATATCGATGAAGGCAATCACTACGCCATCCCGCTGCCTGTCCTTTCGAATGTAAGGCATCATGCGCATGAGGTAGTTTTTACCATCCCTGATCCGGACCTCCTTTTCAACAACCTGCTCATTGGACAATACCGTATGAATATCGTTCACCAGGTGATCGTATTGGATATTGCTGGAAATATGGCTGATAGGACGGCCAATGTCTGCTTCGATAAGATTAACAATCTTTACAGCGGCCGGGTTAAACTTGCGGATACGCATGCCCGAATCAATAAAGAGCTGGCCAATATCAGTACTTTTAAAATAATTGTCCAGGTCATCATTGAGTTCAACCAGTTCACGAATTTTAACCTGGTGCTCCGTATTCAGCGTATGTAATTCTTCATTAAGGCTTTGTAACTCTTCATTACCTGATTGGAGTTCTTCGTTAGCTGATAACAATTCTTCATTACTGGATTGCAGTTCCTCGTTCGTAGTTTCCATCTCCTCCACTGCCATTTGTAAATTGGCGCGGGTTTCGTTCAGTTCGGCTTCTACTTCTAAAATGTGCTCCTGCTGATGCTCTGCTCCAATCGTCGGCAGCGTGATGCCTTCTTTAGTCCCGGGTTCTGCCTGCACTTCCGTAAACATCAATAAAGTATGGCCGTGGGCTGAACCTTCCTCGGGCGGTCTGACGGTGATTTGCAGAAACATTTCCTCACTATCCCGTTTAATCCTGATCTTGTTGAGATAAGTTTTCTTATTTTCCTTCCAGCTTTTACGGATAGCTGTATTTAAAACCAGCGCTACATCCTTACTTACCAGGTTCAGGATATTCAGGTCGAGCTTTTTTTCCGGTAAATTCAGGTATCTGCGGTAATTACCAATCGTATCTTTAACGATATAACTTTTATCAATAAAAATCGCAACAGCATCAAATTCTTCGGTAATCAACTCCAGGAAATCCTGTTCGATGGTTTTTCCGGACGTTAAAGGTTTCACAACCTTTTTCTCTGGAGCTCTTAGCGTCGGCGCAGCTGCCGTATAAGTATGGTGCAGGCCATAAGTGATCGTACCTGATTTTTGATAGATTTTCCATTTACTACTGATCTCTGTAACGCCTTCTTTAATACTGGCGGCATTTTCGCTGGAACCCAGAAACAAAAAGCCGGATTTGTTCAGTGAGTAATGGAACGTCGCCACCACTTTTTGTTGCAACAGGTTGTTCATGTAAATCAACATATTGCGGCAGGTGATCAGATCATTTTTGATGAAAGGTGGTGATTTAATGACGTTATGCCGCGCAAAAACAATCTGCTTTCGGATAGAGGGTATAACCGAATAGGTTTTGCGATCTTTTACAAAGTATTTTTTCAGCAACGTGGAAGGAATTTCTTTAGCGATCGTTAGCGGGTAGCTGTTTTTACCGGCAATTTCGATGCTTTTCTCGTCCACATCCGTAGCGAAGATCTTGACCTCCAGATTTTTACCGGCCTGTTGTAAACAATCATTAATCAATACAGCGACCGAATAGGCTTCCTCTCCGGTACTGCAGGCACAAACCCATACTTTAAGCAGATCCCCATCCTGTTTCTGACGGATCATTTCCGGAATGATGTCTTTGGCCAATACTTCAAAGGCCGGTTTGTCCCTGAAAAACTTGGTGACCCCGATTAAAAAATCTTTAGCCAGCAGGCTTACTTCGCCGGCGTCCTGATGAAGTAAGGTCACATAATCCCTGAGATTAAGCACCTCTACCGCCGCCATCCGCCTGGCTATGCGCCGCAGAATGGTGGGTGTTTTATATAGGTTGAAATCCTGATCACTGTTCTGACTGACCAATTGAAACAATTCACTCATCAGGGAATCGTCCAGTTGGTCAGGCGCCAATTCCGGCGCTGATTTTTGCTGCACGAAGTGATGTAGCTCCAGATGCATTTTTGCAGGTGGTAAAATAAAATCGGCATTACCAGAGGTAATGGCACTATTGGGCATACCATCAAACTTGGCCGATGCAGGATCCTGGACCATTACCATGCCGCCGCTTTCTTTAACTGCTTCTATGCCTTTAGTGCCGTCAGTTCCCGTGCCCGAAAGAATAATGGCTATCGCTTTATCTTTCTTTTCTTTAGCCAGGCTAAAAAAAAACGTATCTATTGCCGTATTGGGCGCTTTATCTTTGATCTTGTCCACCAGTTTCAATTGATGCCCTTTAATCGTCATCAGTTTTCTGGTCGGGATAATGTACACACAGTTACGCTGTAGCTTTTCGTCGTTGGCCGCTTCCACCACTTTCATACGGGTGTGTTTGGCCACCAATTCGGCCAGCAGGCTCTTATAATCCGGCGATAAATGCTGAATAACCACAAAAGTAAGCCCGGAATTTTCCGGCATGTGGTCAAAAAACTCGTGGATCGCTTCCAGTCCGCCTGCTGATGCGCCGATAGCAACAATATAGCGATCGGTTACGCTTGCTTCGGAAAATTTCAAAGTCTGTTTAACCACGCGTTAATTATAATTTGCTTGTTTTGTTTTAAACTCGTAAATAAACGTTCTAAGGTTTTCAGCTGTTTTTAATTCCTGCGCCGTCCAGTCATCAGCAGTGTGATGTACTAACTCCTTCCATATTTTGAAAGATGCACGCGGATGATATTTCGTACCGTCCGGGTCAAAATTGATTGTTTTGGTTGGATCACCTCCCCAATTAATCGTCTGTACGACCTCGGGGCGAAAAATAGCCAGAAACTCGCCTTTATCCTCATCTACAGGAATGGCCAACAAACCGCTGGCCATTGCTGCGTAAGGAATTGCTTCATCAAACAGTTCGGGCAGTTGGTTTGTGCTGAACACCCTGTCCAATTCTTTGCTTTGGAGCCAAAGACACAGATTTTCAATCATATCCCGATCCGGAACTTCGCCAAACGTATGATAAGTACCCTTATAAGTAACAATTGCGCCGCTTCCAGCAAATGTCGATAACACACTAATGCCCTCTTCCGGCATCAGACCGGCAATCAGTTCCTGTTCCGCATACACTTGTGCAATGAGGGCCGTTTGCTGTCTTTGCAATTCATTTTCCTGCTCGAAAAGATCTTTATTCAGAATTGCAGATATACGGTTAGAGATCACAGAAGAAATTAGCTCACACACAGAACATAATTCAAAGTTCAAATAATGCGGTGTAAGATGATGACAGGCAATTAAGCCCCAAAGGGTATTATTATGAATAACACGAATGGACATCGAAGCGCTTACATTCATGTTCTTCAGGTATTCCAGGTGCACAGCAGCAACACCACGCAGGTTACAATCAGAAAGATCAATAAAAGCACCGGTAACTGGGTTGATCACCGGATAAAGCCGCACGGGCTCATACTTCTGGTCCGGGATCAACCGGTATGGATTTTTTAAATAAAGGTCACGCGCCTGTTTGGGCACGTCCGAGGCAGGAAAAGTGTGACCCAGATAATTCTCCAAATTCCCTTCTTTTTCCTCGGCAATCACGGTGCCATTCCAGTCTTCGTCAAAATGATACATCATAATGCCGTCAAACCCTGTGATCTTTCGGAGTTCATGAACAGCCGCCTGGCTGACCTCAATGATGGTTTCAGCAGATTCAATAGCCGCCATCGCGTATTTTACTTCTTCATAAACATGCGTAAATGTACGTTCGCCCTCCCGGTCAGACTTCTCAATTTCTAATAGGATATACGTTTCTTTGAAATGCGCCAATGCTAGCAGCCTTCTCCCCGAAATAGTCAGCGTTAACGGAATTTTCTCTTTAAATTTTACCGCAAAACGCTCCTGTAATTCCCTCAATTGCGCCGTATTACAAAATTGTGCCAGTTCCTTTCCTATCACTTCATGAAAGTCTGTTTGAAACAGGTCAGTACCATTCTCACTAACCTGCAGGATACGAAAACTGGCCTTATCCAGTACGACGAGGTAGCCATAGGGTTGGACTACGTTTATATGGTTAAGTGGCAGACTGCCGCAAAATTCAGAATCGTAATTAGTCTTTTTAGCCATTAAGCTTATTGTTTTATCCGCCAATTATCCGTGATTGTATCACGATTAAGCTCATACGACAAGGCTACAGCGCATCCTTGTCGTAAATACCCGATTTAGCAGATGATCGGCTAAAATATCATTTTCTTAGAAAGAAAAGAAGGTTGCTTAATAATACAACTCTGGGGAATATACAGATGAATAATTCCGAATAGATAAACATCGGAATCCACTAATGGTTTGAACCGGCAACATTTGAACAATGCGAGATAGCTTAAATTGCCTATGTGAAGAAGTCTAGATAAAGCGTCTGTCAGGGCCGCTTTATCTAGAGGGAGGAGTTGTAAGAATTTTTTATTTGTTCAATTGAGCAATAGCCGATATCTCAATATGCCCATGGCGGGGTAATTCTTTAACCGCGATGCATACCCTCGCCGGGAACTTATCTTCAAAATATTTCCGGTAAACTGCATTGGTAAGCGCATAATCATCCATATTGGTGAGGTATACTGTTACGCTAACCAGGTTATGATAATCGAGGTCATTTCTCGTGAGTATGGCCCCTATGTTTTTCATCGCCTGGTCTGCCTCGGCTTCAAAGCTGGTATTTACTAATTCGCCCGTCGCCCTGTTAACCCCAAGCTGCCCCGATATATAAAGGGCGTTCCCTAAATCCACAGCATCTTTGTAAGGCGATGGTTGCACGGCCTGTTTAGCCTTTAATTTTTCATTGGCTTGGAGTTGTAGGTCAACCCCTTTGCGGTCCGTCATTACCCAGTATTCTACAATTTTCCCATTGGCTACTTTAAATACAGCATTGATATATACGGTAACCGGAAGCCCGGTCGCCTTAAATCCGTCAACATCGGCAATTTGGGTGCCGGTTTGCTGCCAGCGAGCATACACTTTGTCGCCGTTGGCAAACAGCTCGTCAATGTTAAATTGATAATGGCCGTAAGCGCTCCTAAAGTCGGCTACATGCTGTGCATAATTTTCGGGGCCGCGTACAATAGTTTCGGGGTGTTCGGCATTTAGTTGATGTGCCTTTGCAGAATCTGCCAGAAATTCGCCTGCCCTTTGGGGTGCTTTCCCCGAACGTACGATCTCTAAAAAATCCCGAACTGTTTTTTCTGATTGTTGGGTTGTGTTCATCTGTTTTGTTTGTGCTTTAATGTTTATCGAAAACAGCAAAAAAAGTAACGCTACTGTAGCATAGCGTTTCCATGTCTGTTGGTTATTGTTCATAAGGCAAACATCGAAAAATGCCAGAAACCAAAACAGATACAAATTATATATATTTTACCATAACAGATTATATTTGCTCGATGAAACAACCTGCCTATGTAGCCCTCGCCAATAAAATTGCGGCAATGATTGATAAAGGCGTTTATAAAGCCGGCGATAAGCTGCCTTCTGTACGCAGGCTGCATCAGGAACACGGCCTAAGTATTTCCACGATATTGCAAGCCTTAAACCGGCTTATTGATCATCAGAAGCTTACTTCTATAGAAAAATCGGGCTACTTTGTAAGTGAGCAACAAGTGCAAAAGTTTCCCGTTCCGCGGTCAGTGCCGGTTTCTTTATCAGAAAGAGCGGTTAACATTGATCGGCTACTGCAAAAGTTGCATAAGGATGGTAAAGGGAGACAGTTTGTATCTTTCGCCAACGCCATGCCCGACGATCGGCTACTTCCATTTAATGCCATTAAACGTGCCATACAGCTTACATCAAGAGATATCAACGGGAGTTATCTCGCGCTCGAAAACAGCAAAGGCAGCGCGCAACTGAGGGAAGAGATTGCTAAAAGATCATTGTTGTGGAACGGCCAGATCCATGCCAATGAACTGGTTATTACCAATGGTGCCAAAGAGGCCTTGATATGCTGCCTGAAAGCTGTAACCCGGCCGGGCGACACCGTTTTGGTACAAGACCCTTGTTATTATGGCATTATGCTAGCTTTAGAATACCTAGGGCTGAAGGTCGCAACTATACCGATGCAACCCGAAACGGGGATAAATTTAGCCGATCTAGAAGACCTTTGCACAAGCCTAAAAATAAAAGCATGCTTACTGGTGAGCAACTTTAATAATCCTGATGGCATTAGCCTGAGCACCGAAAACAAAAAGCAACTGGCAGATTTTGCCTGTAAAAATCAGATACCAATTGTGGAAGATGACCTTTACGGCGAATTATTTTTTACCGGCATCAGGCCTGATACCATTAAGGCTTACGACCAGGAGGGCTGGGTAATGTATTGCAGTTCGTTCACTAAAACAATTATCCCCGGCTTTAGGATCGGCTGGTGTGCACCTGGCAAGTTTGCCTACGAGGTAGCCCGCATTAAGTCGATGCAAAACGGATCAGTTTCTAATTTTAGCCAGCAGGTAGTTTACCGGCTATTAAGCCAGGGTACTTATGATCGTCATTTACAGAAATTCCGGTTACAGCTTCACAAAAACATGCTGCGCACCATGCAGCTTATCGAACAGCATTTTCCCGAAGACACAAGCGTGAGCAGACCCAACGGAGGCTTGGTATTGTGGATTGCATTGCCTGTACAGGTCAATACCACAGCACAACAAAACATAGCCTTTAAAAAAGAAATTAGTTATGCGCCGGGCGAAATTTTCTCGTCAAAGGGCGATTACCAGAACTACCTAAGGCTTAATTATTGCAATTTTTGGGAACCCAAAATAGAGCAGGCACTAGCCAAATTGGGAAAAATTTTCAGTGATACAATTGAACAACAGTACACTATTTAAAAACGCCGGATGATTTAATACTTCTAATGGGAATGTCCTTTAGAGACCCGATAGACCGGATAATTTTATGATTGAAAAGATCTATCCCCTTTAAACCTGTCTTTAAACAACTATTTTTTTTCCGCAATACTTTTTAAGGTCAAACGTCGACATCCAATCGATAGTATGCCTAGGATCGGCGTATTTAAGCATCCTTTGACCCGGTGAAATCTCCAAAGTGGTTCACGCATTGTGCGGGAAACGAGCGGGAAATACGGTAACAACCTGGCACACGGAGTAGCTCGAATACAAAGGTAAGATCGGGCGGAATGTTGTTTTTTGTTATATTGCAAGTACCTTAAAATCAACACCATGAAGAAGCAGATATTGGGGAGTTCTGGACAGGGCGGGGGAATTAGGCGTTGGCTGGGTATCAGTTGAAATGATTTCCTGAAGTCTAAAGGTGAATTCTTGTTTTGGCTTTGAACAAATGACTGAACGACTGCGGGTATTCAAAGCCGAGCGCGTAGGCAACTTCACTTACGGACAACTGGTTATTATCAACTTTTCTTTTGCTATTTCAATTAACTTATCATTACAAGCAATGCTCCTGCAGTTTCAAAAAATCCCAGACAATGGCATTTAATTCTATTAATGACTGCTTTAAGCAACCGTATATGCATTATACTTACCTATTTCTTCCAATGCGTATATTCAAATATCGGATCAGTTAAAGTAAAGCGTATAAAAGGACTTTAAATAATTCAGGGGAATGTTGAAATCTTTATGGCTAGATTTAAAACTATACAAATCTTCAATCTGAAAATATCCAGCGGAGTTCGTAAATTCTTTTTTGTTAAGGGGTTTGAAGCCCATCTGCCAATTTTGGAAATGTCTTTTTTCCCTAACGGATTCGATCAATTTGATCACGTCATAATGTCTCTCGTCGTCTTTAATTTTTTTAAATAAATCGTTAATATCATGTTCCTCGCCTTCCAAAACCTGAATAAAATTTCCGTTGACGCCATCAATGGTAGGCCCTTTAATATACAGCAACATGCCGGTAATTTTGACCCTCGAATTCCAGGATCTCGATTGCGTTAAAATCTTGGCTAACTCTTCATCATTCATTAGCTTCAGCGCCTTGCTGACGTAGATTAAGTAGTAAAGCATAGTTGCAAATGATAGTAAATAAACAGCTTGCAGGTTTATTTGTTTCCTCCAGCGCTATAGACCATCCATATTTTTCACAAATGATTATTGGACAGCCAGTGTTTGTACTAAAAATTTAGCATCATGAAAAGCAGAGAGGAAGAAGAAAAGCTGTTTGATGAAGAGCACCCAGGTTGTAATAAATGTTCCAATTTGGTTAAAGACCCTGAAATTTGGAAAACTGGCGATGAGCCATGACCGGGCAGCATGTCTACCTCGAAACCCTGTCGGCAGCAGCCGGTGAGGCTCTGGACGAGTCGCTAAGGCGCTGGCTTCGCAACCGATAAATGAGTTACAGCAAACGATCGGAAGAGGGCTGGAATGGGTTAAATAATAACGAGATAAAATTGATTGATAAGAAAGCCCACGACAATCGGCTGACAAGGGAATTCCGGATACCTGCTATCTTAAATGGCAGTAAAAGTGTTCATCGACAGAAGGTTTGCGCCGGTTAATTTCCACGGAGGAAAAGGCGCGGCGTGAGATTAAGGAAGCAACCGGCTATGAGCTTAAATAGCTAACTAAGGCTTTAGCGGTATATTCATCAGCGGGCGATATGACAGAGTTTTTGAACTTATGCTTAGCTCAAAGTAGCGAAAAAGAAGGGGGGGGGGAGGCGGATCGGATCAGAAAATGGAGC
>NZ_WWEO01000001.1 GCF_009928685.1 Mucilaginibacter agri
AATGGAGATACTCCATTAAGTTTGACTACATCACCAACCCTATCAACAACAGCAACCCCGGCCTCATCAGTAGCGGGTAGTTCTTACCCAATCACGGCAAGCGGTGCAGTGAATGCCAATTACACAATCAGTTATGTGCCGGGTGCCCTAACGGTAACACCTGCTTCACTGACGATTACTGCAGATAACCAAACGAAAGTTTACGGGGCGG
>NZ_WWEO01000002.1 GCF_009928685.1 Mucilaginibacter agri
ATCAAGCTGCGGTATGAGGATGCGTACTTATGCCTATGCAAAATCCTTGCCTGTGGTTAAGCATAAAAAAAGCTCATCAAAAAATTGATGAGCTTTTAGCGGAATGGACGGGACTCGAACCTTAGTCAAAAAGTTTATCGAATTCCAGTCTTATATGCATTTTAAATAGGGGACGTCATGAATGACGCGTTATTTATTTTATGTTCTGCAATA
>NZ_WWEO01000003.1 GCF_009928685.1 Mucilaginibacter agri
TATTGCAGAACATAAAATAAATAACGCGTCATTCATGACGTCCCCTATTTAAAATGCATATAAGACTGGAATTCGATAAACTTTTTGACTAAGGTTCGAGTCCCGTCCATTCCGCTAAAAGAGCCGCAAGGCACATCAAAAGCGCTTAGATTACTGGTCTAAGCGCTTTTTTTATACTCAAAAATCCGCATAGTTCCTCAGCATTTATGACCC
>NZ_WWEO01000004.1 GCF_009928685.1 Mucilaginibacter agri
CAGAGAAGTCAAGCCCGCCAGAGCCGATGGTACTGCGGTAATACGTGGGAGAGTAGGTCGGCGCCAAATCTTATCAAGATCACAAGCCTTGCATCATTGATGCAGGGCTTTCTTGTTTTATAGAGAAGCTGTTGAATCTGATGAACAGCTAAAAATGAACAAGCAAAAACGGTTATCTACCCCGGGTATGAGGAGCAAAGCGGGTAACTAACCAC
>NZ_WWEO01000005.1 GCF_009928685.1 Mucilaginibacter agri
ATCAAGCTGCGGTATGAGGATGCGTACTTATGCCTATGCAAAATCCTTGCCTGTGGTTAAGCATAAAAAAAGCTCATCAAAAAATTGATGAGCTTTTAGCGGAATGGACGGGACTCGAACCCGCGACCCCATGCGTGACAGGCATGTATTCTAACCAGCTGAACTACCACTCCTCCCGTTTGGGAATGCAAATATAGGAATTCGATTTGCATTCCCGAA
>NZ_WWEO01000006.1 GCF_009928685.1 Mucilaginibacter agri
ATGCGAATCAAGGGTTAAAAGACAAGATAAATAAAAGCGGCAGCAATTTTACCAAAAACATGAATAAGCAAACCCTTTGTTGATCTGACCTTACTGGCTCTCTGTATATCCGTTTTTGTTATCAGCCAGTTAAATAGGGACTCAATAGGCTGCCTAATGGTAGAGACAGCAGTGGAGAACAGATCATTTGCAGCTTTATCTCTTTGTTTGATTACCTCG
>NZ_WWEO01000007.1 GCF_009928685.1 Mucilaginibacter agri
TTTTGTTAATTAAATCCAATTCCTATCTTTGCAGTCCCAAACGGGAGGAGTGGTAGTTCAGCTGGTTAGAATACATGCCTGTCACGCATGGGGTCGCGGGTTCGAGTCCCGTCCATTCCGCTAAAAGAGCCGCAAGGCACATCAAAAGCGCTTAGATTACTGGTCTAAGCGCTTTTTTTATACTCAAAAATCCGCATAGTTCCTCAGCATTTATGACCC
>NZ_WWEO01000008.1 GCF_009928685.1 Mucilaginibacter agri
AATTGGCATTCACTGCACCGCTTGCCGTGATTGGGTAAGAACTACCCGCTACTGATGAGGCCGGGGTTGCTGTTGTTGATAGGGTTGGTGATGTAGTCAAACTTAATGGAGTATCTCCATTCACAAAACCAGCGTAACTAGCTGTAAGCGCTGGCACAGCCGCCCCGTAAACTTTCGTTTGGTTATCTGCAGTAATCGTCAGTGAAGCAGGTGTTACCGTTAGGGCA
>NZ_WWEO01000009.1 GCF_009928685.1 Mucilaginibacter agri
CGGTGTCTACCTCTTCCCATTCCGAACAGAGAAGTCAAGCCCGCCAGAGCCGATGGTACTGCGGTAATACGTGGGAGAGTAGGTCGGCGCCAAATCTTATCAAGATCACAAGCCTTGCATCCATTGATGCAGGGCTTTCTTGTTTTATAGAGAAGCTGTTGAATCTGATGAACAGCTAAAAATGAACAAGCAAAAACGGTTATCTACCCCGGGTATGAGGAGCAAAGCGGGTAACTAACCAC
>NZ_WWEO01000010.1 GCF_009928685.1 Mucilaginibacter agri
AATATAAACAACCGCACTTTCTTTGGGGATAAAATTTACAATGATGCGGAATTCTTTAAAGATTTAGCTATAAATACCAATTCTATCATGCTTACACCTGTTAAGGGGATAAAAGGACAACACGAGGTAATCAAACAAAGAGATAAAGCTGCAAATGATCTGTTCTCCACTGCTGTCTCTACCATTAGGCAGCCTATTGAGTCCCTATTTAACTGGCTGATAACAAAAACGGATATACAGAGA
>NZ_WWEO01000011.1 GCF_009928685.1 Mucilaginibacter agri
AATATAAACAACCGCACTTTCTTTGGGGATAAAATTTACAATGATGCGGAATTCTTTAAAGATTTAGCTATAAATACCAATTCTATCATGCTTACACCTGTTAAGGGGATAAAAGGACAACCCGAGGTAATCAAACAAAGAGATAAAGCTGCAAATGATCTGTTCTCCACTGCTGTCTCTACCATTAGGCAGCCTATTGAGTCCCTATTTAACTGGCTGATAACAAAAACGGATATACAGAGA
>NZ_WWEO01000012.1 GCF_009928685.1 Mucilaginibacter agri
CAGCGCTTACAGCCAGTTACGCTGGTTTTGTAAATGGAGATACTCCATTAAGTTTGACTACATCACCAACCCTATCAACAACAGCAACCCCGGCCTCATCAGTAGCGGGTAGTTCTTACCCGATCACGGCAAGCGGTGCAGTGAATGCCAATTACACAATCAGTTATGTGCCGGGTGCCCTAACGGTAACACCTGCTTCACTGACGATTACTGCAGATAACCAAACGAAAGTTTACGGGGCGG
>NZ_WWEO01000013.1 GCF_009928685.1 Mucilaginibacter agri
AGAATCAAGAATCGAGAGACAAGAATCAAGACAACAGAACTTCAAGCTAATTACCATTTTTCAGCATATGGTTGGTGTTGTCGCCGACCATTCCGCTTTCGCAGGGTCTCTCACGGAGGACTCTGCGCTTTAGGACAGACTTATTGCTAAGTATTGCAGAGTCCTCTTCGAGAGACCCTGCAGGGACAGAAAAGAGAATCAAGAATCGAGAGACAAGAATCAAGACAACAGAACTTCAAGCTAATTACCATTTTTCAGCATATGGTTGGTGTTGTCGCCGACCATTCCGCTTTCGCAGGGTCTCTCACG
>NZ_WWEO01000014.1 GCF_009928685.1 Mucilaginibacter agri
GAGATACTCCAATAAGTTTGAATACATTACCAACATTATCAACAACAGCAACCTCAGCCTCATCGGTAGCAGGCAGCCCGTACGCGATTACGGCAAGCGGTGCAGTGAATGCGAATTACACAATCAGTTATGTGCCGGGTACCCTAACGGTAACACCTGCTTCACTGACGATTATTGCAGATAACCAAACGAAAGTTTACGGGGCGGCTGTGCCAGCGCTTACAGCCAGTTACGCTGGTTTTGTAAATGGAGATACTCCATTAAGTTTGACTACATCACCAACCCTATCAACAACAGCAACCCCGGCCTCATCAGTAGCGGGTAGTTCTTACCC
>NZ_WWEO01000015.1 GCF_009928685.1 Mucilaginibacter agri
CAGAGAAGTCAAGCCCGCCAGAGCCGATGGTACTGCGGTAATACGTGGGAGAGTAGGTCGGCGCCAAATCTTATCAAGATCACAAGCCTTGCATCATTGATGCAGGGCTTTCTTGTTTTATGCAGGGCTATAGGTGCTGTATTGTTCTTTTTTAAATCCAAATGTTTTGGTGAGCAGTGAATAGGGCGGCGTTTCTAATCAACATAAGAGCTAATCAACTGCTTAACCAATAACTCAAAATATTCAGGTGTCTATATCGGCGGTGTCTACCTCTTCCCATTCCGAACAGAGAAGTCAAGCCCGCCAGAGCCGATGGTACTGCGGTAATACGTGGGAGAGTAGGTCGGCGCCAAATCTTATCAAGATCACAAG
>NZ_WWEO01000016.1 GCF_009928685.1 Mucilaginibacter agri
ACGGCACAGCTGGAAAAGCTTACGCCTTCGACAATGGTGCTTATGTGGAAGTGCCGTACGCCGCTGCGCTGCGGCCAACGAGCTTTACACTCACTGCCTGGATAAAGCCGCATGTGGCGAGTAACGGCAATTATATCTATTCCATCAATCGCTGGAATGGCTATAAATTTCAGCTGCAAGGCAGCAATTTGCCCTTCCTGACGATTAACAATGATAACGGTATACACGATCAGGATGACGGTGGTGCGGCAGTGCAATTGGATAAATGGTCGCAGGTGGTGGTGAGCTATACAAACGGAGCTATGAAATTTTACATTAACGGCGTTATGGTTAAAAATGCGAATGTAACCGGCACGCCGGTTACCTTGACCTCGCCACC
>NZ_WWEO01000017.1 GCF_009928685.1 Mucilaginibacter agri
ACGGCACAGCTGGAAAAGCTTACGCCTTCGACAATGGTGCTTATGTGGAAGTGCCGTACGCCGCTGCGCTGCGGCCAACGAGCTTTACACTCACTGCCTGGATAAAGCCGCATGTGGCGAGCAACGGCAATTATATCTATTCGATCAATCGCTGGAATGGCTATAAATTTCAGCTGCAAGGCAGCAATTTGCCGTTCCTGACGATTAACAATGATAACGGTATACACGATCAGGATGACGGTGGTGCGGCAGTGCAACTGGATAAATGGTCGCAGGTGGTGGTGAGCTATACAAACGGAGCTATGAAATTTTACATTAACGGCGTTATGGTTAAAAATGCGAATGTAACCGGCACGCCGGTTACCTTGACCTCGCCACC
>NZ_WWEO01000018.1 GCF_009928685.1 Mucilaginibacter agri
ATGCGAATCAAGAGTCGAAATATGTTGATAACTTCAGGAGATAAATCGTTGATTGTGAGCGATTTAGCGACGAATATATTTGGTTAAAGCCTTGAAAATCAGTATCTTAAAGAAGATTACCACATCGAACTTTAAGAATGATTCCCAAGGCTAAGGCACTCAAACTAATCGCTATATACCTGTATATATGCAAGTTACACAGCGACGAACTCAAACACCTATCTCAAAGATACACCAATAACGACAAACCCGACTTTACAGATCAGGAAATTATGACATTATATCTTTTTACTGTTCAGCAGGAGCAACGTTTCAGTGTATCGCAGGTCTATGCTTTTGCTGACCAGTACCTGCGTTCCTGGTTTCCTGCGTTGCCTTCTTACAAAGCTTTTAATAACAGGTTAAACAGGCTTAGTGAGGCGTTTAAAGCTGTAGCTGCTCATTCCTTTTCGACTTTTATACCACCGGAATGTGACACTGCTATAAGCTTACTCGATTCTATGCCTATTATTACCTGCTCAGGAAAGCGCAGCGCTAAAGTAGCCACTGAAATCACGGACAAAGGGTATTGCTCTACTAAATCCATGTTTTACTATGGGCTTAAGTTACATGCCCTGGCCTTTCACGGCCCAAAACGCTTGCCTTTTCCCGAACATGTAGTAATCACTCCGGCATCCGAGAATGATTTAAATGTTTTCAGGCAAGATTGGAGCAATATAAACAACCGCACTTTCTTTGGGGATAAAATTTACAATGATGCGGAATTCTTTAAAGATTTAGCTATAAATACCAATTCTATCATGCTTACACCTGTTAAGGGGATAAAAGGACAAC
>NZ_WWEO01000019.1 GCF_009928685.1 Mucilaginibacter agri
AAAAGGATTAAACTCAGCCGTAGAGTCGCCTCTACGGCTGGTCTTCAGAACCGTGCATGAAAGTTTCCCTTCACACGGCTCCTCGTACGTTAATCATTTATATGAAGCAAGCTGTCTTTCCTCGTTTTGGTGACATGACAATAAGCGTGCAATAATTGCACATTAGCCCATATATCTTTTCCTCCCAAATGCAAAGGAATAATATGGTCGGTATCCATATCATCGCCTAATGTAAACTGTAATTTGCATATGGAACATCGACCTTTCTGTTTCCTCAAAAGCATGGCTTTCCTGTTTGATAACGTAGGGTATCGACCAAGCCTTGCGCCCCAATAAGACCAGTCTCCATCATATGGTGAGCGGTTCTCTTTAACTTTGACATGTCTGATGATTGGAGTTTCACTATAGAGCCTAAGAGGCTTCCCTTTACGAGCAGCAAATGTCCAACGACCGGTTTCCAATCGCCAGTACTTGCGGTTTACCCAAGTTTGGGTCTTATTCGGGTGTCTTCGATTCGCCCATCGCCTCAAAGATTGAAACAACTTGTGTGACATATTACTAAACACCCTCTTTGATACAACTGTCGAATGAAATTTACTCCATCCCCTTATGACAGGATTTAGTTGTTCTATCAGGCGTTCTTGTTCTATTGTACGATTGCGGCGTACAATGTTTTGTATGGCTTTATGTTGTTTCTTTTGAGACTTTTTCGATGGCCTAATGAAGGTTTTGAAGCCGAGAGGCTTTCCATAGTTGTTTTTTCCTGTATGCGTTTTGCCAACATTGTATTGGCCAATGTGCATACCTAAAAAGTCGAACCCCCGGTTGCCATGTTCATCTTGTAGTAAGGTGTGTGCAATTCTCGTCTTTTCCTCTTTCAGGTTTAAATCAATATCTGCAAGCCATAATTCTATAGCTGCCTTACAATGATTTATAACCGCGAGATCTTTATGAAAGACTAAGAAGTCATCAGCATATCTAATTAGTATTGGGCCGCCACGAACAGGGAATTTCTCTTTAACGATTTGTTCCATGCCGTGTAATGCAATGTTAGCCAGCAACGGAGAAATTATGCCGCCTTGCGGCGTGCCTTGTTCAGTCTGATTAAATACATCATCCTCTAACGCCCCGGCTTTTAACCAAGCCCTAATCAATCTTCTTAGGCTGCGAATGGTATTTAACTTTGTTAACAGTTTTTCATGACTGATTCTATCAAAGCATTTCTCGATATCGGCATCTAATACATATTTAGGCTTACTTTTGATTGATAAAAAGATTGCTTCAATAGCATCATGGACTGAGCGACCAGGCCTAAACCCATAACTATTGGGTTCAAACCTCGCTTCCCATTCGGGTTCAAGGGCTAATTTAACCAATGCCTGTGCAGCACGGTCTTTCATAACGGGTATGCCCAAAGGGCGTTTTTCATCGCTGTTTGGTTTCGGAATCCATATTCGGCGCGTTGGTTTAACCTTTGCTTCCAATAAGTCTTGGTTGCTAAGTTTCATTCGCTGCACCGGCGTTAGTTTTCTTACACCATCAACACCCGCTGTTTTCTTGCCTTGATTGTCCTGTGTTACTTTCCTAACCGCCAATAGCTTGGCGGCATTAGATTTCAATAACAGTTTTTGTAGTTTGCGCATAGATATTATATCTCCGCGCATGCTTGCCTGATAAATCCGTTTTTGCAGCTTGAAAACATTACGCTGAACCTTCGTCCAGTTAATTGTGTTCCATTCATACATCGGTCGTATTGCCGTGTTCATCGTCTTAAGTTGCTACTTACTAAATCTATCATTAACGTCGTGGGTACGTCTGCCTATCCTTTGGCTTTCCCAAAGGCATTTGCTTTTTACCCAATCTCTTCTTATTAAGGCATAAGGATGGCTTCCCTCTGCTACAGCAGAGCCTTAATAAGATTACCTTGTTCCGATTATCTGTATGGTCTTAATTGACTAAGGGTTAGCGTCCTATTCTTCACCGGATTACAATTGTTTGAACGATTGATGGACGACATAACCATCAATCCTGTAATCGTTCCCATTTTGGGCAAGCCTTACAACCGTAGTTGAATAATCTGAGTAGGCTTGTTGACAGTGACGATGATTCAAACATAGGTTCGTTGCCTACGCATACCTCTACACTCGCAAAGGATTGAGTGTCAGATTCCACTCGTACTTGCTTTCTTCCCTGCTGCACCTATACAGTTGCCACCTGTATAAATGAGGAAAGTGTTTTCATCTGTTCAAATAGATGGAATGGTGTTCCCATTCACCAGATAATCAGTTATTACAAAGAACATTTTTGTAATGTCCGCTTACTTTACTCACGGACAACAAGTCACACATGCCGCTGCAATC
>NZ_WWEO01000020.1 GCF_009928685.1 Mucilaginibacter agri
ATCTGTTCAAATAGATGGAATGGTGTTCCCATTCACCAGATAATCAGTTATTACAAAGAACATTTTTGTAATGTCCGCTTACTTTACTCACGGACAACAAGTCACACATGCCGCTGCAATCCTTGACAGTTGACTTCCTGAAGGCTGATTGGTATCATATCCGCTGCTGCATTTTTGCTGCGCGGCAAAAGCATTCGCTGTTGCTATAACTACTGCCAATTCCAATTAAGCGCATCATTCAGGACTTCACTTGTTTACCCGCTGCGCTGGGAAAAGCTGCGCTTGCCTTCTCTCTGCACTTATTTTCCTGCTAAAATATCAACTGCTTTCAGGTGCTATTTTCCAAAGAAAACGGACAAAAGCGGCGTCAAGATCGGTCAGCCCGTTCGTACGAACGCATAATGTCCTCCGCTGCGCTGCGGCCACCCTTCGGGACTTATAGTTCTCCCGCCCAGGCTTTGCGACCGCCTTTTTGACTTTCTTTTTTACCGTTTTTTCTTTTGAAAAATAGCTTTTCAGGGAAAGTCTTCGGGAAAAAAGGGAAACGAAAAACAAATTTTTTAACCCTTTTAAATCATTTAAAAAATGAAAACAGCAGAAAAAAATGCAAACGGTGTACAAGGTACAGCAGCAAAAAACAACCAATCAGTTAACCGTATTGAAAACCGCCCAAGCCTGACAGGAAAGGAAGCCAAACAAGATGAAACCGCTAAAGATCAAAAACCTGCGCAAACTCCGCAAGCTGAGAAAACCAACCCTGCCGAGGCAACGACCAGTAGCCCCGCTACAGTGGATAACCAACCCGCTAACGTTGCGCCATTTACCACAGGACACGGATTAGACGAAGCCCCAAAGAGCGAACCGGCCAAAGCGGAAGAACCAAAAGCCGAACCCGCCAAAGTGGAAGAGGTGAAAGCGGAGCCAAAAAAATTCGCTTTGAACTTAGAGCAAACTTTGAAATCGGTGGAGGGCTTACACCGCCTAAGCATTCAGCGTATTACCCTGTTATCCCGCATTAAGTTACTGGAAGATTTTGAGGTAAAACTGATCGAGGAAAACGACGAACTGGAAAACAATCCTTATCAGGGTTGCAAGCTGATTATCAAAGACGATAAAGGCCGGGAGTTTGTCACCAATACGCCAAACCTTATCCGCATGGTTTCCCAATTCATTTTTGATGCCTGCCATGAAAAACTGGCCGAGATCGAAGCAAACATCATTTTCCCCAATGCTTAAACAAATTATGCTCCCATCCCGAAAGCTATCGGGATGGTGAGCATTTTTTTATGGTTTCACAAAAAACAGCAAATCGGATGTACGAGCAATTTATAGAGTTAACCAACCAAATATTTTGGGATGGTTACGCCGAAACTTTAGCGCAGGAAAACCCCGCACGGTTTCAATTAGAATTAAGCGATTTTATGAATATATACCAATTTTAAAGCGATGGAGGATAAGATCTTTTTACTGGTGAAAGTCACCATTAAAACCGCGCATACGAGCATTCACGATGCAATACAGGAACTGCAAACCAAAACGGTTTTGCAGGTAAGCAGTACGCCGAACGTGGAAGTATTACAAACAAAAATTATTGAACTGAACACTAAAAAATAACATCATGGCACATCAAATAAATTTCAATCAGAAAACAGGCAAAAACAGCTTTATGAGTGTTAAGGAAAAAGCCTGGCACGGGTTAGGGCAAATCATAGACCGTTACCCAACTAGTAGCGAAGCCATACAGCACGCAGGTTTAGATTATATTGTAGAAAAACGCCCTTTGTTTACTTATGATACCGAAAACCATTTAGGCGATCCCGACAACGATATTATTATTCCCGAAATAGAGGTTCCTAATTTTTTTGCTACGGTTCGGGCCGATACCGAACAGGTTTTAGGGGTTGTCGGTAACGATTATGAAGTGGTACAAAACCGTGATGCGTTTTCGTTCTTTGATGCGATCGTAGGCGGTGGCGATGGTATTTTATACGAAACGGCGGGGGCATTGGGTAACGGCGAGCGGGTTTTTATAACTGCTAAATTGCCTGATTATATTCGGGTAGGTGTAAAGGACTGGATAGAACAGTATTTGTTTTTAACCACTACTCACGATGGTTTAGGAAGCATTACCGCAGCTTTTACGCCTGTTAGGATAGTTTGCAACAATACGCTAAACGCAGCGATGAATAATCATTCAGGGGCGATTAAAATCCGTCATACCGCCTCTGCTACCGAACGGCTAAAACAGGCACATACTTTAATGGGCATTAGTAAATCTTTAGGCGGCGAAATGGAGGGCTTATTTAATCAATGGGCTAAAGTACGTATCACAGATGCCGAGGTGAAAAAATTGATACAGATTGCAATGGCACCTAACAAAGAGGTTTTGGAAAACTTAGCCGGGGGCAAATTAGACCTGCTATCTACACACTACACTAACATTGTAGATAATGTTTATGAATATGCTTTAGGAAGTCAGACCCAGCAAATGGAAACGACCGCAGGAACTGTTTTTGGTGCATATAACAGCGTTATTATGGAAAGTAAAAGATTATGTAAAGCAGGCGTGTAAAAACATCAAAAGTACCTGTGTTACAGGCGCTACTTTACATAAACACTATACATAAGATTACTCCAGTTATTTGTGA
>NZ_WWEO01000021.1 GCF_009928685.1 Mucilaginibacter agri
AGCGTTATTATGGAAAGTAAAAGATTATGTAAAGCAGGCGTGTAAAAACATCAAAAGTACCTGTGTTACAGGCGCTACTTTACATAAACACTATACATAAGATTACTCCAGTTATTTGTGATGGCAATTTTGCCACGACATTTAAAAGAGTAATCAATGGAAACATTCGAAGAATTAATTAAGCAATGCATTCAGCATTTTGAACGGCAGCGTTTTTCTACTGCCAGAATTAACATGTACAGATTCCTATGGCTGAAAAAATTAATGCCATACATGCTAAAGGAATCGATACCGTATTACGACACATCTGTGGGCGAAAAATTTCTGCGTACTATAGTGACTGGCGATATTATTTCCAGGTATCAAGATGACATCATCAGAAGTATCAATTTCTTAAACGAATTTCAGGAGACAGGCACCATCAGTAATCATCATTACAAGCCCCTTAAACGGGAGTTATCAGGCCCGGTAGGACTTGCGATGAAACAATTCTTATTACATCTTGCATCATTGCGCCGGTCAAAAAAGACAATAAGTGAGTATAGGTTGCCTCTTTACAGATTGTTTATTTACCTCGAAAGCCAACACATACGCCGTATAGAGGACATCACGGAGAGCCACATTATAACATTCATTTCCACCAGCACAAACAATAAGATATTTATAATATCCTCGATCCGGGCTTTGCTGCAATATTTGTTCAAAGAAAACATATTGGCAACTGACCTTTCATTGTGCCTTCAGGAGTTTAAGTATTCCCGGGGTGTGAAATTGCCTTCCGTGTATAGCAAAAAAGAAGTGTTACAAATAGAAACTTCTATCCAAAGATCAGATGCCACAGGGAAAAGAAACTATGCTATGATGTTATTGGCTACACGTTTGGGGCTTAGGGCATCGGATATTGCCTATTTGAGTTTTAGCAATATAGATTGGGAACAAAGTATTATCACCCTGTGCCAGTATAAAACAGGAAAGGAGATCAAACTTCCTTTGTTATTAGAAGTTGGCGAAGCGCTCATAGATTATTTGAAATACGGACGAAAAAATAGTGAGTCAGATAAAGTCTTCCTTTTCACGATCGCACCTTTTTCTCCGATGACCAAAAGTTCGGTCAGTAACATGTTTTGCCGTATCATCGAGGCTTCCAAAGTAGATGTCAGAGGCAGGAGACATGGCGCACACGCAATGCGCCATAGTCTCGCTTGCCGGTTTTTGGAGAACAAGGAATCTATGCCGGTAATATCCGAAGCGCTTGGTCACCAAAGTACAGAGACCACCATGTCTTATCTACGGATAGATCTCGGATCTCTAAGTCAATGTGCGTTACATGTTCCGCCGGTTTCCAGCAGTTTCTATGAACAGAAAGGGGGTGTTTTTTATGCGTGAGTTAAACTATCAAAGTATCTATGCGCCTTACATTAAGCAATTTATAGCCATAAAAAACGGGCTTGGCTACGTCTCATTACGAGCGCAATGGATACTCCTTGAACTGGACAGCTTTTTTGTAGACAATGATGTAAGAGAATTAGGGATCACGCAACAACAGGTCGAACAATGGCGGGCGACCCGTATTAATGATGGCCAATGTACGATCTATAATAAATATTGTACCCTGGCGGAGTTCTGCAAATACATGTGCAGGATCGGTTATGATTGTTATATCCCGAGGCTACCCCGCAAGATAAGCGGGTTTACCCCGTATATCTTCACCAATGAACAGATGATGTGCATCTTTCAGGCCTGTGATCATTATGAGTTATTTGACAGACACCTGAACACAAGCCTTTTTATAATACCTGCAGTGATACGTTTGTTATATAGTACCGGTCTTAGGATCAACGAGGCCTTAGCCTTAAAAAACAAGGATGTAGACTTTGACAAGCAATGCCTTTACATCAGAAAAAGTAAGAACGGCGATGAACGCATATCACCTTTGTCTGAAAGTTTGATAATCGTACTCAGGCAGTATCTGCATTATCGTGACCGGATGCCGCTACCGCGCCTCAACGATGAAAAGAACTTTTTCTTTGTCTCGCCGATGGGCAAAAAATGTTCTCAGGGCGTGGTCTATCTTTGGTTCAAAAAGGCGTTAGCGGCCGCAGATATACCACATCAAGGAAATCATAAAGGCCCTCGTCTTCATGATCTAAGGCATACGTTTGCGGTTCACTCACTCGTAAAGATGTCTAAAACTGGCTTGGACCTGTACTATTCTCTGCCTTTGTTATCAAAATGCTTAGGCCATAGGTCACTGAAATCCACAGACCACTATGTAAGGCTTACGGCTGAAATATATCAGGATGTGCTAAACGACGGCAACGAGATAGCGACCCATGTTTTCCCTAAAACTCACACTAACGCGGACTATGGAAACAACTGATCTGGCAAAATATCTAAGTGACTTTTTCTCCAAATATCTGCCGGGGGAGCGTAATGTCAGCCACAATACAATACTGGCTTATAAAGACACCTTTGTCCAGCTCATCACTTTTATGAAAGAGCAGAAAGGTATAGCAGCCCAAAAGCTGACACTTGAAAAAATAAACAGGGATACGATAATGGACTTCCTTGATTGGTTGCAACAGGCCAGGCAATGCAGCAACGCCACCCGCAATTACCGTCTTGCCGCTATTCGTTCATTCTTTAACTACCTTCAGTATGAAAATCCGGTAAGGTTATTCGAGTGGCAGAAGATCATCTCCATAAAAGTAAAACAGCACCAAAAGAAAAGCATCAACTATCTCACGACTGACGGTATAAAGTTACTCCTTGAGCAACCCGACATTAGTACCCGAAACGGTCGCCGCAATCTCGCCTTACTCGCCCTGATGTATGATAGTGGTGCCAGGGTTCAGGAAATGATCGATCTTACACCCTCCAGTGTTAGGCTGGATTCCCCTAACATTGTAAAGCTTGTAGGCAAAGGGCGTAAAGCGCGGTTGGTTCCGCTCCATGAGGAACAGATCGTGTTCCTGAAAAAATATATGCAGGAACTTCGTTTGTTAGAACCCCACGCCAATCTGTACCCTTTGTTCTCTAATACAAGAAATGGGAAGCTTACCCGTGCTGGCATCACATACATCCTAAAAACGTGTGCTGATCAGGCAAGGAAAATAAACCCGGCCATCATACCGGATAATATCAGTTGTCATTCCTTGCGGCATTCAAAAGCGATGCACCTTTTGCAGGCTGGCGTTAACTTGGTTTACATACGTGACCTTCTCGGACATGTATCCATTCAGACAACCGACATCTACGCACGTGCTGATTCCAAGCAAAAACGAGATGCTTTTGAAAAGGTCTATGTTGAAATGAAGCCTGAAAAATCTAAGGTTAACTCATGGGAGAAAGATGATACCTTGTTAGAATGGCTAAAGAACCTTAAAAAATAGCCGCATTATTATGTAAAGTGATATTGTAAAGTAGACGGCTAAACGCACAGGTTTAACCCCTTTTATGATGTTGCTTTACATAATCTTTTACTTTCCATAATGATGG
>NZ_WWEO01000022.1 GCF_009928685.1 Mucilaginibacter agri
CCAAAGTTAAATTTAAACACATGCGAGGAGCTAAGATTGATATGGTCCGCCCGGCACACCCCATCCCCATATAGGCATCGGCATATCAGGCGGTTCTTCTAATTTATCCAGCTTAGAATTGATCACAGCAATACGGGTTCCCCATTCCAGGTAAGCCAAAAAGGCTGATCGGAATTCGGGATCGTCCGGCAATTCAAGTTCATCAGCTGTCTGGAGCAAAAGCTGCATCCATCCTAGCCGTTGCTGTTGGGTCAGATGTTTCGCTAAATGATGACGGATAATCACAAAATGGCTTCCTTCGCTTTCACTGTATATCTTTGGGCCACCCAATACCTCTGCCACAAAATGAGCTACATGCAAACGGTGCTCCTTTGACATGTGCTTAAACAAGGCTTCCAAAATATCGTCCGCCAGTACCTTGTCATAAAACTTGTCAAAAAGTTCCAGAAACATCGGCATGCCGCCAGCCCATTCATAGAGTGTGGGCACAATTTTATTTTCTTCCATGCGATTTGAGCATATAATGTAAACTCCTGATGTTCATTGTTTAGACGAATTTTTGATTTTTAGCCAAAATATTAATTATTAGTTACTTGAGGCCTTCTTGTAGCTTAATTATATAACCAGATAACCGATAACGAGCTAATTCGCATGAAGGCGTTCAGACATAGGTTAAAGTAGCTCAAAATTTAAAAAAAATAAAAAAATCAACTTCGATAAGACTATGATTTGAATTGCTAAATAAATTAGTGTAGTTGTGTCTGCCCGGAACGTTCTAAGCCTGCATTTAATGCTGTATGAATCGATGCACCGTATGAAGGGGATAGCGGGAAGAAGTTCACGAATCGCCGAACATGTATTAATAACCTGAACTCGTTAAGTTCACTGTCGCTGTATTTAGTTTTTATTGCTTCCTGTTCCATACGTGGCAGAACAAAATTCATTTTGAATAGTTGCCGTAAATTAATAGCAATTTGGAATATTTCGGGCAACGATTTAATGGCCAACCGATATTCTCTATAGCCAAATCATTTACTGAAAGATGTCGAAGTGCGAATCCGAGACAACCTGAGGTTCTCGAGGTCCGTTTTTCTTTTTCGGTTAAACTCATCGGGTATTAAATAAAGTATCGCGTTTGATCGCATAGGTCACCATTTATCCGGGTCATTGGAGTAATCTGTAACCTGTCTGCAGCGTCTAAGACAGACCATTGCGCATGAAGGCTAGCTGAATGTCAGATTGCGCAGGGCACCTTTCTTGACCGCCCTAAATTGTTTTGTTTTTTAGTGATACGGGACGGCCAATATTCCTTAATGTTTTTTGATCATACAAACCGAAAGTGCAAAATTCAACATCATTCAAATCGGATTCGAAATAACATTGGATGCAACGGCCATGATGTTGAAGACATCAAATCCCTTTTGTCCGATTCGTTTACGGCCCCTCAACATCATCCAGGCGCCAGTCCTCAAAGGGCAAATCGCTTAATAATTACTTGGAGGCATCAGAAAGTATTCAGTTAATATGCTTTAAGCTCGTAATCTTTATTTTTCTTTGATTGATTCTTTCATTAAAACGCTAAATTGCGGAAAAGAACCTCATGAAAAAATTACTCTTTACGTTATGTTTCGTGTGGAGTGTATTTACTGGCTTCGCACAGCATACCAGAAAAACTATCGTGTTGGTCCCCGGTATTTATTCTACAGCTGTAATTTGGGATAAAGTCATTCCTCTCCTGAAAGCGAAAGGGTACGAGGTGATTGCCATAACCTTCCCAGGACATGGCGATGATCATGCCGATCTTTCTACCCTGACTATGGCTACTTACGCCAGCTCTGTAGAAAAAGCCATTGGCAAACGTAAAAGTATTGTCTTAGTAGGACACAGCATGGGCGGAATGGTTATCAGCCAGGTGGCAGAGGATATCCCCGGACAGATCGGGAAGCTCGTTTATCTCGCTGCTTATATCCCTAAGAACGGAGAAAGTATGTTTACGAAAGTGGGGCAGTCTCCCAAAAATGGCTCAGCAAATTATTTCTCCGTGGACACACTCCACGGGATTTTGAAGATGGACACCTCGAAAGTCTGGCCCTTGTTTGCAGCAGATTCACCGCATCCCTGGATATCCGCGGTTGTTCGACAGCAAAAATATGAAGAGCCAATACGTCCGCTGATTTCACCTGTAGCATTGACCGATGCGAAGTTTGGAAAAGTGAAGAAGAGCTACATTTTTACGACAGCAGACAGCGCGATTTTATATCCCTTCCAGCGAAAGATGGTTCACGAAGGTCGTATCAATGAAACCTACTTGATCAACAGCAGCCATACACCAATGTTTTCACAACCTGAAAGACTTGCTGAGATCATAGAAATGGAAGCAAGGTAAAGAATTACTGCTGCATAATATAGAAAGTTATTAGCGGGCAGCATAAGCTACGCAAAGAAGATACCATGAATAATTCCTCAACCTATTTCGAGCTAATCAATGGAGGCCAAAGGGTTAGAGTTGAGATCACGGGCCATCACTACAATCCGATTCTTCTAGGTCGACCGAACCAAATGTTAAACGGATTCGTCACGGTGAGCAGCAATGCATTACACGGATGTTTTTCTGCTGAATTCATGCCTATCGACTTTCAAATGTTTAGGCAACAATTAGCTTTGTTAATTTACGGATTGGAGAATATCGCAATATTCGAGGGTACAATGGGGCATTTACAATTGCGTTTGCAGGAGTGTCGGGATCATCTGTTTGAAGTTTCAGTAATAGTCTGTCAGCTGCCTGAAATTGGAACGGAATTAAACTATAGGCTTAAACTGGCGAAAACGGATATCGATAAACTCATTGATCAACTTGATCAGATACTTGACCGGTATACTGTATCCTGAATTTTTGAAGAGACTTTATCAATTTACGGAAATAGTAACGATGAATTCTCAGTTCAAATATTCTCCATTTTGCCATATAGCTGCTGGATACGCAAGGAAAACTTATATTTATATGTGCACCAAGAAACAATCCTCAGTTTGTATAATTTTGCTTTATTGTTTTATCATCTTCACACTTTGAGCAAGCTGCTTTATAAACCAAATCTTTAATTGGGTGTTAATAATATAACTGGAGGTATATTGGAAAAACAGCAAATACTTAGCGAATTATTTATAATTGCCAAAGAGTTAAATCGACTCTCCAGGAAATGCGCAAATTATCAGACAAATAGTTTAAATGATGTTCAGCAGCTTAACGAATTGACTATGCGTCACTTATATTTGACGGACATGGCTAAAAAACTTTTGAAAGCATATTGTGCTGACAGCCCTACGCTAGAAAGTCAGATAGGACTCAAAATAACTGAATATAATCTTAACCAAATACTTAAGGAATGTAAAATCTCCTGGTCAGGTGACTAGATTTTCCGATATAACTGCTCTTGGCTAATTAGGATTATACCATATAAGCCGCGATTTATTGCATCTACTGCACCAATATTTTCTGAGCGGAAGAAAGAATAGCACATATTTAGCCCAAAAACCGCGCCTCACACGGTCATGAAATTGATTGCCGCATTTACGGCAAAACGACTTTTGCAACATTAGGGGATTAATTAATTAGTCGGCGCAAGTTAATCATATTAGATATTATGATGCTTATAGATACATACAACCTGGATGAATAAGCCGCGTTTTATTAACAATTTGATGCTTTTTAATATTAACGAACCCCATTATTTCAACATTTGGCCGTTCGTGCCCAAAATTGTTTTTCATAACAAGGGGGATTGACAGTCGATATTGAAAGATTAAGCCAATCGCCAATGCCTATGAAAGGGACATTGCCCCACGTCCAGATGTATCTCACACTACGTTAACAGATCCGAAGGTGTTAAAAACTAAATCGCTCCATCTGCGTATATTGACAAACTATTTGTATGTTTAACACCCAAGCGCTTGCCGATTATATTAAAGAACACCGGGGCCTTAAAGGATTTGGCCAGCTTTATTTAGCTACCAAGCTTAATATATCGCAAAATTGCTACAGTAAAATGGAGCAGGGCTATTCTAAAATTTCGTTCGAGCGCCTATTTGAAATAGCTAAATTATTGGACTTTGATCCCATCGAGGCATTACTTGTAGGACGTGACACCCCTCATGTAATCAAAATTATAATAACGCAGAATTGAGAAAATTCGGTTCCGGTGAATGATCGGATCCATCACTTCATCAGCCTATCTGTTTCTGGATTTGCCTAGCTAGGAGTATTTGCTTTAACCGTTTTCTTCATTTCACCAACTTGGAATGATAAACTAGGATCGGGCAACTGGTTTTTGTGGTTTATTTTTTACCCGACAGGGATGATCTAATTGTCGAATCGGCCAGTTTTCCGCTTCTTTTTTGCGCGTATTAAAAATTGAGAATGCGACTTGACTTGGTATTAAAAGCATAATTTTTAATTTATCCCTGCCTCAATTACTTTATTATTTTTTCGGGACCTTCCAAAGTTAAATTTAAACACATGCGAGGAGCTAAGATTGATATGGTCCGCCCGGCACACCCCATCCCCATATAGGCATCGGCATATCAGGCGGTTCTTCTAATTTATCCAGCTTAGAA
>NZ_WWEO01000023.1 GCF_009928685.1 Mucilaginibacter agri
AAAAGATGTTCATCTTTGCAGCCGCTTCTAAAGGGAGCGAAAGTTCTTAGAAAGTCGGGAAGGAAGGGGTTGAGTTGAGGGTTGAAAAACCGGAAGCGAAACGGGTTTAAAAGGAGCGAGAGCGAGATTTAAACGAAGAAAAAAGGCCCTCAAATTATTTGAAAAAATAATTTGGAAATTAAAAAAACCTTCTTACCTTTGCACTCCCGAAACGGGGGAACAAAAACGAAGAAAAGCTGAAGCAGTTCAGCGGAGTAAACGAAAGGGGAAAACAAAGCGAAAGCGGCGTAAGTAACCAAAAAACTTAAACGCAATGTTTGGGTAATTAATATGAAAAGATTGACCACTGCAATAGTGGAAGATATAAAAAGAAGGAGCCGTGAGGTGAATTCGAAAAGTTCTTTTTTAAGATAACATGTAGCGTAGCGGGAAACAACAAACCTGTTGTTTTCAAAACCAAGTCAAAAGAAATTGAGGAACTCGCTTTGGATACTGTATAAAGATACGAAGATGATAAGGTAGCAATACTGATCTCATTAATTTTAATACAGATTTCTATTTTGAGTAATAGGGTCTGGACAAACAAAACATTTTACAATGGAGAGTTTGATCCTGGCTCAGGATGAACGCTAGCGGCAGGCCTAATACATGCAAGTCGGACGGGATTGGAGAGCTTGCTTTCCATGAGAGTGGCGCACGGGTGCGTAACACGTATGTAACCTACCGTTGTCAGGGGGATAGCCTCTCGAAAGAGAGATTAACACCGCATAACATTATTGAACGGCATCGTTTAATGATCAAATATTTATAGGACAACGATGGGCATGCGGGACATTAGCTAGATGGTGAGGTAACGGCTCACCATGGCGACGATGTCTAGGGGATCTGAGAGGATGGCCCCCCACACTGGTACTGAGACACGGACCAGACTCCTACGGGAGGCAGCAGTAAGGAATATTGGTCAATGGACGGAAGTCTGAACCAGCCATGCCGCGTGCAGGAAGACGGCCCTACGGGTTGTAAACTGCTTTTGTGCCGGAATAAACCTTTTCACGTGTGAGAAGCTGAATGTACGGTAAGAATAAGGATCGGCTAACTCCGTGCCAGCAGCCGCGGTAATACGGAGGATCCAAGCGTTATCCGGATTTATTGGGTTTAAAGGGTGCGTAGGCGGCTTATTAAGTCAGGGGTGAAAGGCGGTAGCTTAACTATCGGAGTGCCCTTGATACTGATGAGCTTGAATGCAGCTGAGGTAGGCGGAATGTGACAAGTAGCGGTGAAATGCATAGATATGTCACAGAACACCGATTGCGAAGGCAGCTTACTAAAGTGTGATTGACGCTGAGGCACGAAAGCGTGGGGATCAAACAGGATTAGATACCCTGGTAGTCCACGCCCTAAACGATGAATACTCGATGTTGGCGATATACGGTCAGCGTCTAAGCGAAAGCGTTAAGTATTCCACCTGGGGAGTACGCCCGCAAGGGTGAAACTCAAAGGAATTGACGGGGGCCCGCACAAGCGGAGGAGCATGTGGTTTAATTCGATGATACGCGAGGAACCTTACCCGGGCTTGAAAGTTAGTGAATGATACAGAGACGTATCAGTCCTTCGGGACACGAAACTAGGTGCTGCATGGCTGTCGTCAGCTCGTGCCGTGAGGTGTTGGGTTAAGTCCCGCAACGAGCGCAACCCCTATGTTTAGTTGCCAGCATGTAATGATGGGGACTCTAAACAGACTGCCTATGCAAATAGAGAGGAAGGAGGGGACGACGTCAAGTCATCATGGCCCTTACGTCCGGGGCTACACACGTGCTACAATGGATGGTACAGAGGGCAGCTACCTGGCAACAGGATGCCAATCTCAAAAAGCCATTCACAGTTCGGATCGGGGTCTGCAACTCGACCCCGTGAAGTTGGATTCGCTAGTAATCGCGTATCAGCAATGACGCGGTGAATACGTTCCCGGGCCTTGTACACACCGCCCGTCAAGCCATGGAAGTTGGGGGTGCCTGAAGTGCGTAACCGCAAGGAGCGTCCTAGGGTAAAACCGATAACTGGGGCTAAGTCGTAACAAGGTAGCCGTACCGGAAGGTGTGGCTGGAATACCTCCTTTCTGGAGCAGTATCCGTTAAAACGACGAGAGACCAAGATCGAGACAAGGCGCTGCGCCGCATGTTATACTTAAAAGATATTTATTAAGAGAGGCAAGAGACAAGAATCAAGAGCCAAGACAAACTTCGATATAGTATACACTATATAGGAATTACTCACTAACTCACGATTCACCGCTCACCACTCTTAAAAAAGGAAACCCAGAAGATGAAGCCATCAGGTTGGTTGGCTTTAACCAGGCATCTGGCTTACGGATGCTATTAATAAATAGTCTCGTAGCTCAGTTTGGTTAGAGCACTACACTGATAATGTAGGGGTCAGCAGTTCAAATCTGCTCGAGACTACAGCGCAGCGGGAGCTGCGGGTTTAAAGGTTAAGGGTTGAATAGTTGAATGGTTAAGGCAACTTAATCAACAACTCAATCAATCAACTTAATAACCATCTATTGGGGGATTAGCTCAGCTGGCTAGAGCACCTGCCTTGCACGCAGGGGGTCAACGGTTCGAATCCGTTATTCTCCACGACGTTTGCTACAGATACTATTATATAGGTGTCGTTATAGATGCGAACATAAGTTCTTTGACATATTGGAAGAAGTAATTGAAATAAACTGAGAAACAACAGTGAAGGACGGTTATGAAGATGAAGTAAAGAGATAAGAGTAATAAGGCGCAAGTCTTGATACTTGATACTCACTACTTGATAGTAATAACCATCTAATATAAAGACATACCGGTCTGAGCAAAAGCAGACATGGTAGAAGAAAGTAAATAAGGGTACACGGGGGATGCCTTGGCTCTCAGAGGCGATGAAGGACGTGATAAGCTGCGATAAGCTCCGGGGATTAGCAAATATGAATTAATCCGGAGATTTCCGAATGGGGAAACCTATCCATTTGAAGAATGGATGCAATAATGCGCTAACCTGTTGAACTGAAACATCTAAGTAAACAGAGGAAGAGAAAACAATAGTGATTTCCTGAGTAGTGGCGAGCGAAAGGGAAGGAGCCCAAACCAATAATGTTACGGCATTGTTGGGGTTGTAGGACCACGATATATGATACAAACAAAAGTTGAACGGGGTGGGAAACCCGGCCATAGAGCATGAGAGCTGCGTAAACGTAATGAATGTAAAGTTAGTGGTATCCTGAGTACCGCGAGGTCGGAGACGCCTTGTGGGAATCTGCCGGCACCATCCGGTAAGGCTAAATACTACTGAGAGACCGATAGTGAACCAGTACCGTGAGGGAAAGGTGAAAAGAACCCCGAACAGGGGAGTGAAATAGAACCTGAAACCGTGTACTTACAAGCGGTCGGAGCAGACATGATCTGTGACGGCGTGCCTTTTGCATAATGAGCCTACGAGTTACTCTTCTCTGGCAAGGTTAAGTGTTTAAGGCACGAAGCCGAAGCGAAAGCGAGTCTGAATAGGGCGTGCAGTCAGAGGAGGTAGACGCGAAACCTTGTGATCTACCCATGACCAGGTTGAAGGTGCGGTAACACGTACTGGAGGACCGAACCGATAAACGTTGAAAAGTTTCCGGATGAGTTGTGGGTAGGGGTGAAAGGCTAATCAAACTGGGAAATAGCTCGTACTCCCCGAAATGTTTTTAGGAACAGCCTGGCGGTTGAGTTATTCAGAGGTAGAGCTACTAATTGGGTGCGGGGGAGTCAAATCCTACCAAATCCAGATAAACTCCGAATGCTGGATAACATACGCTGGAGTGAGGCTTTGGGTGCTAAGGTCCAAGGCCGAGAGGGAAAGAACCCAGACCATCAGCTAAGGTCCCCAAATTACTGTTAAGTTGAACTAACGAGGTCCGACTGCACAGACAGCTAGGATGTTGGCTTGGAAGCAGCCATTCATTTAAAGAGTGCGTAACAGCTCACTAGTCGAGCGGTCGGGCATGGATAATAATCGGGCATTAAACAGTATACCGAAGCTATGGATTTGCAGCAATGCATCTGGTAGGGGAGCATTCTATCGCCGGTGAAGCATGACACGACAAGTGCATGTGGAGGTTATAGAAAAGCAAATGTAGGCATAAGTAACGATAAGGCGGGAGAGAAACCCGCCCACCGAAAGACTAAGGTTTCCTGATCAACGCTAATCGGATCAGGGTTAGTCGGGGCCTAAGGATAATCCGAGTGGAGATTCCGATGGACAACTGGTTAATATTCCAGTACTTTTTACAACTGCGATGCAGTGACGGAGTAGTGACACATCCGCGTTCTGACGGAATAGAACGTTAAAGGCCGTAGGTATAGGATTCATAGTAAAGTACGTGAGTCTTGCTGAAAGCTGATAGTACAGCGAGCCTTCGGGTAAGTTGATAGTGATGGTAATCAGACTTCCAAGAAAACCTGCTAAGCTTCAGGTTGTAAAAACCCGTACCGTAAACCGACACAGGTAGTCGAGGAGAGAATCCTAAGGTGCTCGAGTGAATCATGGCTAAGGAACTCGGCAAAATGGCCCTGTAACTTCGGGAGAAGGGGCGCTGGCAGTAATGTCAGCCGCAGTGAAAAGGCCCAGGCGACTGTTTAACAAAAACACATGGCTTTGCAAAATCGAAAGATGACGTATAAGGCCTGACACCTGCCCGGTGCCGGAAGGTTAAGAGGGGATGTTAGTCGCAAGGCGAAGCATTGAATCGAAGCCCCGGTAAACGGCGGCCGTAACTATAACGGTCCTAAGGTAGCGAAATTCCTTGTCGGGTAAGTTCCGACCTGCACGAATGGTGTAACGATCTGGGCGCTGTCTCAGCCATGAGCTCGGTGAAATTGTGGTATCGGTGAAGACGCCGGTTACCCGCAACGGGACGGAAAGACCCCATGCACCTTCACTACAACTTAACATTGATATCGGCTACAGGATGTGTAGGATAGGTGGGAGGCTTTGATCCGGATTCGCCAGGATTCGGTTAGCCAACGTTGAAATACCACCCTTTCTGTATTTGGTGTCTAACTCTATACAATGGAGGACATTGTTTGGCGGGTAGTTTGACTGGGGTGGTCGCCTCCAAAAAGGTAACGGAGGCTTTCAAAGGTAAGCTCAGTACGCTTGGTAACCGTACGCGGAGTGCAATAGCATAAGCTTGCTTGACAGTGAGACAGACAAGTCGAGCTGGGTCGAAAGACGGATATAGTGATCCGGTGGTTCTGCATGGAAGGGCCATCGCTCAAAGGATAAAAGGTACGCTGGGGATAACAGGCTGATCTCCCCCAAGAGCTCATATCGACGGGGAGGTTTGGCACCTCGATGTCGGCTCGTCACATCCTGGGGCTGGAGAAGGTCCCAAGGGTTGAGCTGTTCGCTCATTAAAGTGGCACGCGAGCTGGGTTCAGAACGTCGCGAGACAGTTCGGTCCCTATCTGTTGTGGGCGTTGGAAGTTTGAGTGGGGCTGACCTTAGTACGAGAGGACCGGGTTGGACTAACCTCTGGTGAATCTGTTATGCCGCCAGGTGTACTGCAGAGTAGCTACGTTGGGAATAGATAAGCGCTGAAAGCATCTAAGTGCGAAACTAGCCACAAGATGAGACTTCCATTGAGGGTCGTGGTAGACTACCACGTTGATAGGTTACAGGTGTAAAGGTGGTGACATCATAGCCGAGTAATACTAATTGCCCGAAGCTTTCTTCGACAACAGATAACGTGGTTACGTAGCAATACGTAACCACGGAAATCAAAAACAATAAGCTGTGTTTCTCAGCTTTCAAATGCTTCTTTCAATCATGTTATTGTTTACCGGATAGTATAAAGCATCCAGTATCAGGTAGCAAGACAAGATGCCACGCATCGCTTAGTCTTGATACATGATACTTACGAGCTGCTACTAAAAGGAAACTATAAAAATATTCAGGTGCCTATATCGGCGGTGTCTACCTCTTCCCATTCCGAACAGAGAAGTCAAGCCCGCCAGAGCCGATGGTACTGCGGTAATACGTGGGAGAGTAGGTCGGCGCCAAATCTTATCAAGATCACAAG
>NZ_WWEO01000024.1 GCF_009928685.1 Mucilaginibacter agri
AGGCTTTAGCGGTATATTCATCAGCGGGCGATATGACAGAGTTTTTGAACTTATGCTTAGCTCAAAGTAGCGAAAAAGAAGGGGGGGGGGAGGCGGATCGGATCAGAAAATGGAGCTATAGAAATAATTCGTCTCATGTTTGAGGGAGCCGGTTAAAATGTGCTGTTAATACGGCATTACTTTTTATCATAAACCCAACCCTCAGCACCATCCACTGCGATCAGTTTAAAATTTTTATAGACACCGATAAGTAATACACTCCGCCCGGGTACAATATTGGTAATCCTTGACGCTGTCGTATCCGGCTTGTCGTAAACTGCTGCCTTATACTTGATCATCAATGATCTGCAGCCAGTCGGTTTTACTGAACGGGCAGGGCACCAGGGATGTTTCATCGGCCGGGTCGCTCACTTTATACTGGTTCTTCGTCGCTGCCAATACGTTGACAGGAATGTTGTTGATGAGATACATCTTATTTAAATTATTCACGTTAGCGGTTACCGGTGCAGGTTTTTCTGTGACAGGTTTAACAAACAATAAAGGATCAATAGCGCCGCTCATTGTATAGACGCCAAAATGCAAATGTGGAAATGTTGTTTTGGCGTTGCCTGTATTACCAATCAATCCAACGGTATCCCCTGCCCTCACGCGCTGGCCGTTATGGACAAGCTGCGTTTCAAGATGCGCGTAGTACAACCTATAGTCCTGTCCTTCCGGCTGCATAAAGACAACCAATCCCCCAAGTTTATTTTCTCCTACATTGGTCACAGTGCCGTCTGCGCCGGCCAGGGCCGGAGTTCCTTTTGGCGCAAAGATGTCAATGCCTTCATGCTGACGTGAATTATCATCCCGTCCCTCTCCCCAAAAACCTCCGATTTTTGCATGTCCTGATGCTGATACCGGGAAACGGAGCGACGGACCAATTGTAATCTGTATGGTATATTCCCCGCCCTGCAACAATTCCGGTTGCAAACGGAGGATATAGGTACCTGTCTTTTTGACTTCAAAATCAAAGCCGGAACTATCCGCAGAAACAATCAGGCTGCCATCCATAAATAAGTCGGCATAGATGGTAAACTGCTGCGGCATTTTCGTGATCCGTAAATTTATTTTCTGACCTCTCTTCAAGCCAAAGGAATAACCGGATGCCGTCGGCTTATCACCGGGAAATATCCGGTCTCCTGGTAGGGCAATTCAATAGCTAATGGCTTGAGCAAGGTTTTCCGGGCCTGCTCCTGCCATTTCCGGCCGAGTGCTGTATTACCCAGGCCCGCATCATTTAAATGCTGACCGTAACTATCATGCGGTGACTGCTGCTTAAAAAGGGCTAATGGCCCGTGATTTTGCTACAAGCTGCGAATAACAAAAGAAAACCGATGATCCAGGTGAACCTTATTTTCATATGTTTCCCTTAAATTAACTATCTGAACTCATTTTATAAAATATTGACACCAGCCTGTCCTATGGAAGTTTGACTTTATAAATCCTGTATGGATAATCGGTTTTGTCCACACCCTGATGAAATTTAGGGAGCCGGTTCATTTGAGAACAACTGAAATAAAGATAACCGTCGGGACTGATACCCATCGAATCCGGCCAGCTAATACGGGGATCTTTTACTAACGTGTTGAGTTTACCTTTTGAATCAACGTAAGTAATGCTGTTGTTTGGTGAATCACTTAAAAAAATATTTCCTTTGCTGTCTGCTGTCATGCCATGGCAAACCCCGGTTTCGGCAATCAGTTCTACTTTTCCATCGGTTTTTCCACTGGCTAACGCTTCGGTACTGATGCGGTACAACTTGGTTTGGTTAATTGCCCGGTAATAAAACCATTGATTATCGGTCGTTAAAGCAATTCCGTTTATATTAGAGGAAAAACGCTTTCGTTTATCGTCGATGACGTCCTCATCGTCCAGGCGCAAAGTAAAGTTTGGATCGGCTTTTGTAGAAGGATGATTCTGCAAAGCCAAACGGCTTTTTCCTGTTTTCAGATCAAGGACGACGATTGCACACAGACCGGGATCCGACAGATAGGCCAATTCACGTGAATGATCGATACGGACATCATTCAAAGCACTATGGGTTTTATCCAAATCGTCGAACGTGTAAACCTGAATTAATTTATTGGTTTTCAGGCTATATTCATATAAACTGAAATCACCTGTTATTTTCCTGCTGTCAGCACCAGGTGCAGCTGCGGCTACTGCAGGAGACGCATCTAACACCCAAAGATTGTCCTGTTCATCGGTCCACAGGTCCTGTACATTTTTAAAACGGCCCTGTGAGACAAGATCCGGATAGGGTGTCCGCTTCCCATTCTTGACTTCAGCCAATGCATATAAAAAAGGTTCATGTTTGGGAAAGCCGGCGAATAATCGGCCTGAAGCGGAAACTTTACAGCCGATCACCTGGTTTTGACCAAACGACGCAACCTCTATTAGCCGAACCTGTGCTTTTATAACAATGGCCAGCAAAACGAAAGATATGGTTAGCGTAATTTTCATAATATGCTAACAACATTTGAAGCCCCTGGTTTGTCGGAGGTTAGTTAGTTCATGTCATGAGCACCATCAATAGCAAAAGCTATTGACGACAAAAGGTCGAAGTGGATGTTGTTGCCTCTTCTCTGCACTGATCTTGTCGTTACGCTATGTATATTTCTTAACATCAATTAGGTCTTCTGTTAATGTTGATCCCGTACCGCTGCATACTATCGAGCGATGCGCAAGCACGATGAGGAGCTGGCGGCTGTAGCAACCTAAAGGCGTTTACAACCCCGTCCCGAATTAAGCATGACCGTTAAAGACGGTTCGCAACAGGAAGAATGATGAGTGCTACATTTCTAAACTATTAAACTGTCCATTCCTTACCTTTAGCGTGCCGCTATACCGCCCAACCCTGACGACTTTACAAAATTTAAAAAACCATCAGATTAGTTTGTCTGGTGTTATCGGCAGATCTCTTACCCTCCTACCCGTGGCGTTATAAATTGCGTTCGCAATTGCAGCCGCCATACCGGTTATACCTATTTCTCCGATTCCCCTGGCTCCAATAGGTGAAATGTAAGGGTCCGGTTTCCCAATAAATTGCACGTCGATTTCGGGGATATCTGCATTTACCGGAACTAAATATTGAGCCATATCCCTTGTTACGATACGGCCGTTAATAGGATCATATTTGGTTTCTTCCATTAAGGCCATGCCCATACCGAAAATAATCCCTCCCATAATCTGATTTGTCGCGGTTTTCAAATTCATTACCGTGCCGATATCCATTATGCTGGCAATCTTCTCTACCCGGATCGTTCCCAGGTCCGGATCAACCAACACTTTGGCAAACTGCGCGCCGAAGGAATGAAAAACATAATCCTTACGTTCAGTTTTCTCATCAGCCTGTACAGCAGCGTTGGTTTTGCTTTCTTCTTCTATTTTTGCCTCAGGGCTCCCATCCGGCGCAGTGGTAGATTGCTGCGCACGGGTTGAAACATTAGTCTTTGCCTGCGCTTCAACCTTATCCATTCCGTTTCGGCGTAAAACGTCTACCAAAGCTTCACCGACGTTCGCATTGTCCTTTAAATGGATGCGGCCATTGCCTGCCATTATATCCTCCTCCTTTTTATCATATAATGGCGACTTATGATCAGCAATAGCTATTTTAATTACTTTACTCATAGCGCCCAACGCAGCCGCCCTGATGGCCGGACCAACGCTGGCCGATACTTGCGAACCACCTGACTGTGCACCTTTTGGGTAAGAACTATTTCCAAGCTTAACTTTGACTTTTTCAACGGGTAAGCCAAACGCATCGGCAGCAACCTGCGTCATTACGGTATAGGTGCCTGTGCCAATATCCTGTGTTCCACATAAAATCTCAGCATGGCCGTCAACATATAATGTCGCTTTTGCAGAGGATGCGCTGCGGTTTGCCGGATAAGTGGCAGTTGCCATGCCGTAGCCAACCAATAAATTACCTTGTTTGGTTTGGCCCGGCTCAGGGTTTCGGTCATTCCAGCCTATAGATTCCGCGCCACGCAGATAACACTCTTTTAAGTATTTGGAGGAGAACTGCTTTTTCTTCTGCTCATCCATATCTGAATGGTTGGCAATTCGAAACTGTATAGGATCCATTTTTAGCTTACGCGCCATTTCATCCATAGCCACTTCAAGCGCATAGGTACCGACCGACTCCCCGGGTGCCCGCATTGGACAAGGCGTGCCGCGATTAAGTCTTACCAAACTATGTTTAACTTCGACATTCGGGCTGCTGTAGATCATGGGTGTGGCTACCCCTGCCGTTTCCACAAATTCATCCACAAAAGACGTTTCCGAAATGGTATCGTGTTTAACAGAAACGAGTTTACCATCCGTACCAGCTCCTAATCCAATCTTTTGCTGGGTTTGGGTGCGCCTGCCGGCGGCCGAAAATACCTGCTGCCTTTTTAATTCAATTTTTACCGGGCGGTTAAATTGTTTGGCGGCCATCGGTGCCAATAAAGTATTGGCCCAGGTAAATCCCTTTGAGCCAAAACCACCGCCGATGTATAGTGCGTAGACTTGCGTGTTTTCCTTGGGTATCCCCAAAATAGTTGACAATAATGCCTGTACACCCATAACAGATTGCGTTGCATCATAAACTGTTAGTTTTTCACCATTCCATTCCGCAATAGTTGCATGAGGCTCCATGGCCGTATGGCTGTACACGGGTGTAGTATACGTTTCATCAGTGGTCACGGCAGCGGTTTTCATGGCCGCGTCAGCATCACCTCTTTTTTCCTGCGTTTTGGCCCCACCCAATCCAGAGCCCGGCTGATAAGCCGTAGCAAAGTGATTTTCAAATCCTACGGCGGGCTTTTGTTCTTCGTAGGTTACTCCGATCAAAGCGGCAGCCCGCTCTGCCTGTTCTGTCGTCTCCGCAACCACTACCGCAATATATTGGCCCCCATAAAGCACCCTGTCATTTTGTAGGGGCAACAGATCCTTCTCGGCGAATTTGCCACTGCCGGGGTCAGATCCTGCTGGGGAATGCAGCATCATGCAATTTTCACTGGTCATGACGCCAATAACACCCGGCATTTTTTGTGCCTGTTGTACATCTATACTTTTAACCCTGCCTTTGGTGATCGTACTCAAAACCGGCACGCCGTAGGCGAGGTTTTTGATTTGATATTCCGCTGCATAGGTGGCCGCCCCGGTCACTTTCAAGCGGCCTTCGACACGATCAATAGGTTTTCCAAGTGATTCGTTCATGATAGGCCCTCCACGGTTTTCAAGGCGCGTACCAATGTACGCTTAGCCAATTCCACTTTAAATGCGTTGTCCTTATAAGGGTTTGCCGTTGCCAGTGCTAAATCAGCCGCTCTTTTGTAGGTGCTCTCAGTAGCCGACGCACCGATCAAAGCTTTTTCAGCATCCAGGGACCGCCATGGCTTTGTTCCTACACCACCTAATGCTATTCTGGCCTGCCTGATAATTCCATTCTGAACATCTAATGCAACTGCAGCCGAAGTAAGTGCAAATTCGTAAGATGCCCTGTCGCGTACTTTTAAGTAATGCGATTTAGCGGCAAATGGCAGGGCGGGAATTTCGATATGAGTAATCAGTTCACCCTGCCTCAGGTTATGTTCCAGATGTGGGGTCTGAGCAGGCAACAAGTGAAAATCAGCAAAAGGAATGGTCCTTATCCCTTTTGCCCCTTGCACATAAATAATCGCCCCTAAGGCTGCCAGTGCTACGCACATGTCTGATGGGTGTGTGGCAATACATTGGTCACTGGTACCTAATACCGCGTTCATCCGGTTATAACCGTTAATAGCAGCACAACCCGAACCTGGTAAACGTTTATTACAGGCAAAGTCTGTATTGTAAAAATAGGGGCATCTTGTTCGCTGCATGAGGTTACCGCCAGTAGAAGCCATGTTCCTTAGTTGAGGGGACGCCCCAGAAAGTAATGCCTCAGAAAGCATCGGAAAATGCGTTTTGATAAAGGGGTTATAGGACAAATCACTGTTTTTTACAAGCGCACCAATTCGGACACCTTCATCCGGCATTTCTTCAATTTTATATAGCGACAATTTATTGATATCAACTACCTGCCTAGGCGTCTCGATATTCAACTTCATTAAATCAAGCATATTAGTACCACCAGCTATAAATTTGGATTGTTTGATTCCCGCTGAATGTATGGCTTGCAGGTTATCTTGCGCCCTGATTAGTTTAAATGGTTCCATAATTTTGCGGGTTAAGCGTTTTGAACTTCTTTAATAGCTGCTACAATATTCTGGTAAGCGCCGCAGCGGCAAATGTTACCGCTCATGAGCTCTTTAATCTCCGCGTCTGTTTTAGCATGACCTTCCTTAACTAAACCAACGGCGGAACAGATCTGACCCGGCGTACAATAACCGCACTGAAAACCGTCATGTTTCAGGAAAGCCTCCTGCATGGGATGGAGTTGTTCGCCCTTGGCCAATCCTTCAATAGTAACGATCTCCGCACCTTCACACATACCTGCTAAGGTCAGGCAGGAATTAATGCGACGGCCGTCTGCCAAAACGGTGCAAGCGCCACATTGACCATGATCGCATCCTTTTTTTGTTCCGGTAAGCCCAAGTTTTTCTCTCAAAGCATCTAAAAGCGTTACCCTGGAATCCAGGTTAAGTACTTGCGTTTTGCCGTTGATCGTGAGGCTAACCGAGGTTATTTCGGCAGGTGCCGCAGCAATATCTTCGCCTTTTTGCGAGTCTCCGGCCGCTCGTACCAGTAATGGAGCGAGGGTTAAGCTGGCACCGGCAACGCCCAGTTGGGATAAAAATCCACGCCGGGTTGTACCTAACTTTGATTTATTGCTTTCGTCGGGTGAGTAATCTGTCATATCTCCCATAACATTGATTTGTAAGGATTAAACATTAATTTTAAGGCAAATGTTTATCACAGAAATAAAAAGCGAATAATTCAGAATTCGTCTAAACAATGAGCATCAGGAGTTTACATTATATGCTTAAATCGCATGGAATGGGCTGGCGGCATGCCGATGTTTCTGGAACTTTTTGACAAGTTTTATGACAAGGTACTGGCGGACGATATTTTGGAAACCTTGTTTAAGCACATGTCAAAGGAACACCGTTTGCATGTAGCTCATTTTGTGTCAGAGGTATTGGGTGGCCCAAAGATATACAGTGAAAGCGAAGGAAGCCATTTTGTGATGATCCGTCATCATTTAGCGAAACACCTGACCCAACAGCACCGGCTACGATGGATGCAGCTTTTGCTCCAGACAGCTGATGAACTTGAATTGCCGGACGATCCCGAATTCCGATCAGCCTCTTTGGCTTACCTGGAATGGGGAACCCGTATTGCTGTGAACAATTCTAAGCTGGATAAATTAGAAGAACCGCCTGATATGCCGATGCCTATATGGGGATGGGGTGTGCCGGGCGGACCATATCAATCTTAGCTCCTCGCATGTGTTTAAATTTAACTTTGG
>NZ_WWEO01000025.1 GCF_009928685.1 Mucilaginibacter agri
AATCTTCTTTAAGATACTGATTTTCAAGGCTTTAACCAAATATATTCGTCGCTAAATCGCTCACAATCAACGATTTATCTCCTGAAGTTATCAACATATTTCGACTCTTGATTCGCATTACGTATATATAAGTATGCACAAGGAGCTACCAGATAGGTTATGGCTTTAGCTACAATAAATAAAAACGGAACATGCACAAGCAGGCCTTCCATATAGCAGAAATTGTATATGGAGCACAACGATAAACTAAAAATACAGAGGCTTAAGTAGACGTTCTGTAACAGATACTTTTTGGAGGAGATCAAGATGATTGATGCACCAATTCCTGCCAACCCGGTTGAAAAGAAGAAGAAGGGTAAAAACTTTAATTCCATAAGTAATAGTCATTATTGTGAATAAAGGGATTTCAATTCATCAATAGTTATAACTTAATCAGGGGCATTGTTACCTCACACTTTTAAAGGGGAGCGTTAAAAATATGTGGCCTCATCGTGGGGGCGATAACTAGTACCAAGTTAGAGATAATATCTCTAAGAAAAGTCATTTTTTGTTTCAAATTAAAATCTGAAACAATAGATATTTAATTTATACAACAAAACAGCCGATAAACTGAAAGTGCCAAATGTTTATTTTCTTAAAACAAAAAAAATTAAACCATTCTTTGCACCACTCTTTTACTGTTTATTATTTCTCTTGCACCTTTCATTTTAATTATTAATATGCTTGTTTTCCGCAATTGCTGTATCAAATTTAAAATTGAAACCTGCCTTAGCCGCAGTCATAATACGTTTGGCGAGGTATCGCTCTATCTTTAACCGAATATGATATACTGATGCATTATCCCAGAGTATCTCATTATTATGAATCAAGAACAGCTCTCATCATCAGAACCAAAATCAGTGGCCGAACAGGCCAGATTGCGTGCCTTAACGAGATACCGCATTGCAGGCACCCAACCGGAAGAGGCATTTGATCATTACGTGCAAATGGCCACGCTTATTTTCAGGATACCAGCGGCTATTATTGCTTTTGTGGGAGAGAATACCATACACCCCAAGGCCAGTATAGGCATTGGCAGCACCGAAAACAATGCTGTTTACGCGCTGCCATTCGCGGCAACCATCCAAGCGAAGAATGACATTCATATATCGTACAACGGCGAAGCCGGTTTTACACCTGCAGCCAACACCACCTACACCTATTATGCAGGAACCGCTATTTGTACCTCGGACGGGCATGCCATTGGTTGTTTAAGCCTGCTCGACCATAAAGAACGTGAACTTACACCCGAACAGATTTCAGTACTGAAAATATTGGCCTCGGGCGTGATGGATAAAATAGAAGAGCGCCTGAGGAGCTTGCAAGAACGCGAACGCAGCCACTGGCTTTCTAAAACCACGCAGGAAGGCATGTGGGAATGGGATATTAACCACAACAGAATGTGGTGGAACACCGGGTTTTGTTTACTGTTTGGCTATCCACCGCCAAATACATCGCAGTATGATCTTGATTTTTGGTGCCTGCGATTTGTAAATGAATCTTGCGAAAGTGTAAAGAAATCTATGCTCTCACTATTTTTCGACGGCGAGTATATTTTTAAAAAAGGCGACGATACCGAAGCTTATGTATTGATCAGATCGGTATTGGTAAGAGATGAATTTGGCCAACCTATTAAAATAATGGGCTCCATGCTCGATATCAGCGAGCGCTTTAGAAACGAAGAACGCAGCCGCAGGGCTAACATCGAACTGTTGCGCCATAAAGATGATTTTATCAGCATAGCCAGCCACGAAATTAAGACACCGATAACGATAATTAAGTCGTATTCGCAGATTATCAGAAAAGAAGCCGAACGCAATATCGATCAGAATCCAAATTTAAGCCTATATGCCAACAGGATATTGAAACAGAGTGAGAAGCTTTTGAAACTTGTTGAAAATCTCCTGGATGTTTCGCGTATTAACAATGGCAAAATGGTGATCTACCCAGCCAGTTTTAACTTCTCGGCACTGCTGGAGCAAACCATTGACGAACTGTTAGATATGGATAGCGGCAGCCATCAGATTGAAGTAAAAGGAGATTTCCCTTTAACCGTGTACGCCGATGAGTTTCGCATTAGCCAGGTTTTAACCAACCTTATTACCAACGCCATCAAATACTCGCCAGATGCCGATAAAGTGGTGGTTACTTGCTATAAAAACGCTGAAGAAAACTTAGCCACTATAGCCGTGCAGGATTTCGGCCTGGGTATAGCCAAGGCAGATCAGGTTGAGCTTTTCGAAAAATTTCATCGCTTAACGGATCTGCGCGACAACCGCATTCCGGGTACAGGTCTCGGTCTAAGCATAGCCATGGAGATTATGAAACAACACGGCAGTACTATCACCCTCGAAAGCGAATTAGGCAAAGGCTCCATATTCTCGTTCGATCTGATGCTCTCCCCTGCGTTTAATACACAGCTCTAAACATTATTTAACGGGGAATATTTTTTTCCAGTCGCTTTTCATGCTTATTACATGCCATTTGTTAGCTGCTGCGGCATTTAGTGATGCATTATCTTTTTCTTTGTAAGCAGCTTCGCGCACGGCATCGTCATGGTTAACCAACAGTTGGAAACTTGTATAAGGGCTGCTCTGCGAAAATTTAAGCATCTGGATATCGCCGCCGCTGCGTTCGTTACCGCAGGCAAAAACCGGCTTCTTGCCAATGTGCCACTGGATATTAACTGGTTTGCCAGCCTTATCACATATCGAATTTATTTTGCCTTCGCGCATAATGCTGCGTGTTTTCTCATCAAAGCGATATTGCAGCTTAGTTCCAATAACTTGCTCACTTGGTATGCCATAATATCTTTCAGAAATACCCCTTACAAACTCAATAGTACCCCCAGTGCAGATGTAAGTTTTAAAGCCATTGGCGCGCAAATATTTTAGCAACTCCAATTGCGGTTGATAGGTAGCATCCTGAACAGGATACTTAGTTTTCTGTATCACGTAATGCGCAGTGTCAAAAAATGCTTTAACCGAGCGGTCGAACTCTGCCTGCGATGTACCTGATAACGACCGAACTATTGCCGCCATTAAAACAGTTTCATCGGCTTTGGCCAGGTAGGCTTTATCCTTTGTTAATATGGCTTTATAGGGTTGTTGCGTTGCAAGTTCTGGGTTGTTCTGAATCATTTTTTTAAAGGCTACTTTAGCATACTCCAATTCTATAGTGGGTTGCTCAGACCATAGGGTGCCATCGTTATCAAACGTGGCAATACGGTCTTCTACCGGTATAAAATCTTTGCCCGAGCTATTGGTTACCCGCTTTACATAGTCGATAATAGCTTCTTTCAACGGCCCTTCATTCCATGACGGAAGCGGGTCTGCAAACTTGCCGGCAACTTCAGTCTTGATAGCTTTTGCTTTGCTTTTACGTTCACTATTGAAGGATAGTGCAGCGATACCTAAAAATGCCACAGATGCGGCGATAAGAACTTGCTTACTGTGCTTTTGAAGTTTCATATTCTTTCCGTTAAGAGATTACTCCGATCAGTGATACAAAGTAAAGGCAATGCGATTATCGATATCTATCTAGCGGCGGTAATGCTGTTGCAGATTGGAAAGTGAATCATGCTGGGTAGATTTTGTACCGGGCGTGTTAAATAAATTTGTGTGTGCCTCTACGGGGCTTAATTCGCAACAGATTAACTTTATGTTAAATCGTGCCCAGTTGGTGTTTATCGTAAAACTTTAACTAATTAAATTACTTACTTTATTATAAGTGCCGCTAAGCAGGTGCAAATCAGGCCATTTCTACATCACGTTACCAAACAATCTTATGTATGAAAACAGATTCAATTGAAACAACTGCCGAAACTTTAACCTCAGAAGAAATTCAAAAGATCAACGCCTACTGGCGCGCAGCTAACTACCTTTCAGTCGGCCAGCTGTATTTAAGGGATAACCCGCTTTTGCGCGAGCCTTTAAAACTGGAGCATATTAAAAACATGCTTTTAGGTCACTGGGGGACAACACCTGGGCAGAACTTTATTTATACCCATCTTAACAGGGTGATTAAAAAGTATGATCTGGATATGATCTATATCTCTGGCCCCGGCCATGGCGGACCGGCGGTTGTTGCGGGCACCTATCTGGAGGGCACTTACAGCGATGTTTATCCCAGCGTAAGCCAGGACGAAGAAGGCTTGAAAAAACTTTTCAAGCAATTCTCTTACCCCGGTGGCATTTCAAGCCATGCGTCGCCCCAAACCCCGGGCTCTATTCACGAAGGCGGCGAGTTGGGTTACTCCTTAAGCCATTCATTTGGTGCTGTACTGGATAATCCCAACCTGATTGTTGCATGCGTGGTGGGCGACGGCGAGGCCGAAACCGGCCCACTGGCTACGGCCTGGCACTCTAATAAATTTATTAATCCGTTTACGGACGGTACGGTATTGCCAATACTGCATCTTAATGGTTATAAAATATCAAACCCTACGGTGCTGGCCCGCATCTCGCATCAGGAGTTGGAGCAGCTATTCAAGGGTTACGGCTACACTCCTTATTTTGTGGAAGGCGAAGAACCCGAAACTATGCATCAGACCATGGCCGCCGTTTTAGACGAAGCTATTGAGCAGATTAAACAAATTAAACAAGCCGCTAAAGACGGCAATGCCGAACGACCTCGCTGGCCAATGATTGTGCTGAGATCGCCAAAAGGGTGGACCGGCCCTAAAGAAATTGACGGGCATAAAATAGAAGGCAACTTCCGCTCGCACCAGGTACCCTTGGCGGTGTCTGGCAGTACCCCGCCCGAAAATTTACACTTGCTGGAAACCTGGCTTAAAAGTTATAAGCCCGAAGAATTGTTTGATGAAAAAGGCAAACTAATGCCAGAACTTGCGGCACTTGCCCCTGAAGGCGAAAAACGAATGGGGGCCAACCCCAATGCTAACGGTGGCTTTTTATTGCGCGATTTGCGTTTACCAGATTTCAGGGATTATGCTGAGCATGTTAACGCTCCTGGTTCACCAGGTGAGGGCGATACGCATGTAATGGGTAAATTTTTGCGTGATGTGATTAAGCATAACGAAGACAAGCGCAATTTCAGAATATTCGGACCGGACGAAACTGTTTCGAATAGGCTAGAAGCCATCTTCGAAACCACCAATCGCCAATGGGAGGCAGATACGGTTGATGCCGACGAGTTTTTGCAGCCCAATGGCATGGTAATGGAAATGCTGAGCGAGCATCAATGCGAAGGATGGCTGGAAGGTTACCTGTTAACGGGCAGGCATGGTTTGTTTAATTGTTATGAAGCCTTTATCCATATTGTAGATTCGATGTTTAACCAGCACGCCAAATGGTTAAAGGCTACGTTAGAGTTGCCTTGGCGGGCTAAGATTGCATCGTTAAATATTCTGCTAACTTCAACCGTGTGGCGGCAAGATCATAACGGCTTTACCCACCAAGACCCGGGCTTTATGGATCATGTGGTGAATAAGAAGGCCAACATCGTTCGTGTATATTTAGCACCCGATGCCAACTGTTTGCTTTCTATAATAGACCACTGCCTGCGAAGCCGACACTACGTAAATGTAATTATTGCCGCCAAACACCCTGCCCCGCAATGGCTTACCATTGAACAGGCTATTGAGCACTGCACCCGGGGAATCGGTATCTGGAGCTTTGCCAGCAACGACCAGGATTGCGAGCCCGACTTGATTATGGCATGTGCCGGCGATGTACCAACCTTAGAAACTTTAGCCGCGGTATCTATAATGCGCGAGCACTTACCCGAACTAAAAATACGGGTCGTAAACGTGGTAGATCTCTTCAAACTCCAAAAATCAAGCGAGCACACCCATGGCATGAGCGACCGGGATTACGATGCCCTGTTTACTAAAGATAAACCTGTGGTGTTTGCTTTTCATGGCTATCCGTGGCTGGTGCACCGTTTAACTTATAACCGCGTCAATAACAATAATATCCATGTGCGTGGTTACAAAGAAGAGGGTACTATTACTACTTCTTTCGACATGACCGTACTTAACGAAATGGACCGTTTCCATTTGGTGATGGATGCCATTGACCGCCTGCCACAAACCGGCAGCAGAGGCGTTTATTTAAAGCAACTGCTTACTGATAAGCTTACTCAGCACAGGCATTACATAAACGAAAATGGTAAGGATATGGATGAGATCCTGAATTGGAAATGGGACCTGGAAGCCTAATGCTCCGACATCTGCACACTTCTCCGATACTGCGAGTTTAGATAAATAAAAAAGGAGGCCAAAGCCTCCTTTTTTATTTATGTGGTTTTGTATTAAGCTTTATTAGTAAGGTTTGCCGCAGCGGCCTCATCAATAAACCATAATACTTCGCCGTTTGTTGGTTTGATCAACTGCGAAGGGTATTTGGTATGTTGATCGGGGCCCTCCAGCACCTGTTGCAGCGCGTGGGCTTTCTTTTCGCCATACAGTACAAATACGATCTTTTTGGCTTTGTTGATCAAAGGCGCTGTAAGTGTAATGCGGTACATATCCTGCGGAATCAGGAAATAAGCATCAACCCATTGAATCTCTTCGCCTAATACAGCTTCGCCAGGGAATAATGAGGCTGTATGCCCATCATCGCCCATACCTAAAAATATCAGGTCGAAACTACCCTCAGGGCCAAGGTTCTTTTTCAGCAGGTGCTCATAATCTAATGCATAAGTTTCTGGCTCTACACCATCTTTATACATAAAATAGATCTGCTCTTTAGGGATAGGTACGTGGCTTAATAATGTCCTTTCGGCCATTTTAGCATTGCTTTTATCATCATCTAAAGGCACCCAGCGTTCATCGCCCCAGTAAATTGCTACCTTTTCCCATTCCACCTGTTCGCGGTAAGGGCTTTCGGCAAGTAGCTTATAAAATTTTTCGGGCGATGAACCGCCTGTTAAAGCCACATTAAAAATACCCTTTGCAGCAATAGCCTCTTTTGCCGATTGTACAAACTGCTCGGCAGCTGCGATATTTTGCTCTTCTGTATTTTTGAATATTTCAATCATAATAGATAGCCTTATTTCTTTTGATCTTTTGCATGTGCATTTACCGCCCAAACATGCCCGGTGCGTGCAATTAAAGCTTCGGCTGTTTCCGGGCCCCATGAACCTGCAGGATAGTTAGGAAAATCTAACGAATCGCGAGATTCCCATGCATTCTGGATCGAGGTAATTACATCCCATGCTTCCTCAACCTGGTCGGCACGCATAAACAGGGTTGCATCTTTGCGCATGGCATCAAGCAACAGGGTTTCGTATGCTTCAGGAGTTTGGGTAGAGCAGTTATCGTAATCGAAGATCATTTCTGCCGGATTCAGTTCCATTTCCAAACCTGCTTTTTTGGTAGTAAACCTTAAGCGGATGTCCATCTGTGGCTGAATATTTATCGTCAGGCGGTTAGCCATCATATTGTCGGCCGCAGAATCCTGGAAAGTGGTGTGCGGCACCGGGCGGAACTGGATAGTGATAGACGAAGTTTTATCTTGCATACGTTTACCGGTACGCAAGTAGAAAGGTACGCCCTGCCATCTCCAGTTATCAAGATAAAATTTAATAGCTACAAAAGTTTCGGTGTTTGATTTGGGATCAACATCCGGCTCCTGGCGATAACCCGGAACTTTTTTACCCTGTAACCAACCTTCGCCATACTGACCGCGAACGGCATAATGATGCACCTCTTCGGGCTTAATACGACGCACGGCTCTCAGCACATCTACCTTACGGTTACGGATCTCTTCGGCGTTAAATGAGATAGGGGGTTCCATGGCCACCATGCATAGTATTTGCAACAGGTGATTTTGGATCATATCCTTTAATGCACCGGCGCTTTCGTAATAGCCCCCGCGTTCTTCAACGCCCACTTGTTCGGCAACCGTTACCTGTACATAGTCAATATAGTTACGGTTCCAAAGCGGCTCGAATAAGGCGTTTGCAAAACGGAAAGCCAAAATATTCTGAACAGTTTCTTTGCCCAGGTAGTGATCAATACGGTAGATCTGCTCTTCCTGAAAAGTGCGCACCAACAGGTTGTTTAGCTCAATAGCCGTTTCTTTATTATGGCCGAATGGTTTTTCGATAATAATACGGTCTTTAGCTGCATCTGCCGCCAGTCCCGATTTGTTGATATTAACCGAAACAGCCTCAATAAAACGTGGCGCTACCGACATGTAAAACAAACGGCTGCCGCGCTCGCCCCATTGCTTATCAATGCCATCCATTTTTTTGGCAAGGCCATCGTAAGATTTCGGGTCGTCTATATTAGATATGTAGTAAGATATCGATTCTTTAAAAACCTTCCATTTCTCGTCGTCGGGTTTGCCGCTTCTCGAAAAATCTTCTAATCCTTCGTACAGTCTTTCCCTGTATTGGTCGTCATTTAATTCAGTACGGCCCAAGCCAATTATCGAAAATTTTTCGGGCATCCAACCGTCCAGAAACAGGTTATAAAATGCCGGGATTAATTTTCTTTTAGCCAAATCGCCGGTACCGCCAAAAATAACGATAACGGTATTGTCGGCTTTTTTAATAGATTTCATAATGATGTATTTATCGTGACGGCATTCAGTTAATTAGTCCCATTTAGTATGGAAAGTACCTGTTTTATCGATACGCTCGTAAGTGTGGGCACCAAAGTAATCGCGTTGTGCTTGCACCAGGTTGGTTGCCATTCTCTCGCTGCGGTAAGCATCAAAATAAGCTAAAGCAGTCATAAACGCAGGTACCGGGATACCTTTATCTACCGCCAGTTTAACAATTTTACGTGCTGATTCCTGGGTGTCAACTAATGATTTACCAATCTCTGCATCCAGCAAAATGTTCGGCAAATCAGCATTGCGTGCAAACGCTTTGCGGAAATCCTCTAAACAAACCGCACGGATAATACAGCCACCGCGCCAGATTTTAGCCACTTCTTCTAAATTTAAACCGTAATTGTATTCTTTAGAAGCAATGTGTAATTGGGCTAAACCTTGTGCATAAATATTGATCATGGCAAAGTAGTAAGCATCTTTTACAGCGCTTAAAATATCCTCTTCGCCAGCAACTGGTGTATAGGTTAAAGATTTTGAAGCTTCAACACGCTCTTCTTTATATTTAGAAAGATCGCGCATGTTTACCGCAGCATCAATTGTTGGGATTGGCGCCTGCAGGTCCATTGCGTTTTGCGAAGTCCATTTACCGGTACCTTTAGCTTTAGCCTGGTCAGAGATCAGATTTACTAAAAGTTTGCCGGTTTCGTCGTCGGTTTTGTTTAACACAATACCGGTAATCTCTACCAGGAAAGATTTCAGTTCGCCTTCGTTCCATTCGGTAAACATTTGCTGCAATTTCTCGTCAGCAACGCCAAAGCCTCTTTTCAGCAGGTCGTAAACTTCGGAGATCAATTGCATGATACCGTACTCGATACCATTGTGCACCATTTTAACATAGTTACCGGCCGAACCGCTACCCAAGTAAGTAACACAAGGTTCGCCATCAACTTTGGCAGCAATTGCTTCAAAAACAGGGCGCAAACGCTCGTAAGCTTGCTTGTCGCCACCGGGCATCATGCTCGGGCCAAAACGTGCGCCTTTTTCGCCACCAGAAATACCCATACCGAAGAAATGGATACCTTTATCTTCCAGTTCGGCAATGCGGCGGTTTGTATCCGGGAAGTAAGAGTTACCTCCATCTATAATAATATCACCTTTATCTAACAAAGGAACAAGGCTTGCAATAGCCGAGTCAACCGGTTTACCAGCAGGTACCAATAACATAATAGCTCTTGGTTTTCTCAACATACCAACAAATTCTTCTGCCGATGTTGTTCCTTTTGCATCCTGGCCAGGTTGTGCTTCTTTTGCCAACGAAGATGCTTTTTCGGCATCCAGGTCAAGGCCTGCTACAGCAAATTTATGATCTGCCATATTCAGGAGCAGGTTTCTGCCCATTACGCCAAGGCCTACAACGCCAAAATCATGATTTTCCATAATTTGTATTTTTAATTGCTTTAAAGTATTCTATGTTCGGTTAAAGTTTCATGCAGGCCAAACGCGGCCAATTTTTCGCGTGTGCTTGCAATATCCGTGTGATTCAATCCATTAATACCCAGGGTTGCGGCGGCTTGGATAAATACCAGCCTATCGTCGATATAAAGGGTTTCTTCAGGTTTAACCTGCGCCAGATCTAACGCAATCTGAAAAAACTCTTTATCGGGTTTACGCATCCTTACGGTACACGATGATGAAAACACATCTATAAAGCCTTTTAAATGAAACGTGCGTACACGATATTCATTTAATTCGCGGCCTTCGTTATTTACGGCAATTGTACGCAATTTATATTTATGCTTTATATCGCCAATCAGTTTGATCATATCCGGATACGGATGCGATACGCTCGTCATAAATTCTTTGAAGTCCTCGCGGGCAAAATCTCGTTTCTCGTAAAAAACAAGCAGGTTAAGATATTCATCAAGGCTCGATTTACCCGACTCATACGCATCAAATATCACCCGGTGGCGGCTGTTCATCTCTTCGAAATCCAGTCCGAATTTTTTTGCAGCATCGCGGCGGGCCTGGGTATCCCAACCATTGGTTAAAAGCACTCCTCCAATATCCAGGAAGAGTGCTTTTATAGAAGTGCCGTGGTTCAACATTATACAGCGGCTTCCTGGCGTTTTTGGGCTAACACGTCCATTAAGCTGCCAAATGGTTTAATAAATTTCTCGATACCTTCTTCTTCCAGCTTTTGGGTGATGTCGGCCAGTTTAAATCCAACAACATCCTCCAATTGGTAAAGCTGATATTGTGCTTCTTCCAATTCAGATTCAAGGCGTGAAGCCGGGTGACCGGTTTCGCGGTAAAGTGCCAAAGTTTCTTTAGGCACAGTATCCACCGTTTCAGGACCAATTAAGGCTTCCAGATACATCAACGGATCGTACGCTTTATTTTTAACGCTGGTACTTGCCCATAACAAACGTTGTGGTTTTGCACCTTTAGCAGCTAATGCCTTAAAGCGATCTGACTCGAATACTTCTTTATAGATATGGTAAGCCACACGTGCGCTTGCAATGGCCACTTTACCTAAAAGTTGTTTAGCAGGTGTAGCACGGTTGCGGTCTGTTTTAATCACCTCTTCCAGCATCGGGTCAACCATGGTATCGATACGACTCAGGAAGAAACTGGCAACAGAAGCCACATGTTCAATTGGCTCGCCTTTAGCTAAACGGGCTTCCAAACCTTCAACATAAGCTTCGGCAACCTGGCGGTAGCGGTCTAAGCTAAACAGCAGGGTTACGTTGATGTTGATACCTTCGCTGATGAGTTCTTTAATTGCCGGCAAACCTTCTTTGGTGCCCGGAATTTTGATCATCACGTTTTTACGATCTAAAGTTTTCCATGACGAGCGTGCTTCGGCAATAGAACCTTCGGTATCTCTGGCTAAACCTGGCGAAACCTCTAAACTCACATAGCCATCAAGCGCATCAGTCTTCTCATACACGCCTTTAAACAAATCGGCAGCGCTTTGTACGTCTTCAATGGCTAATTTTAAAAAGATATCCTCGGTCGACAGGTCGGTTTTGGCCAGTTCGTTAATGGTATCGTTGTAGTCATCGCTGTGGGCAATGGCTTCTTCAAATATTGCCGGGTTTGAGGTTACCCCTCTCAGGTCGTCTTCATCAATCAGTTTTTTTAATTCGCCCGATTGAATAAACGATCTTCTTATATAATCCAACCAGATGCTCTGGCCAAAATCTGGGATCTGTGCTAACGGATTTTTCATGATTTTATGTATTTATTTTCTATTGCTATTACTTTATCCAGGCGGCGCTGAAAGCGCTCGCCACCATCGTAGTTGGCTTTGAGGTAGGCTTGGATAATTTCCCACATCAGCACTACGCCTATTACCCTGCCGCCAAGGCAAAGCAGGTTCATATCGTCGTGCTCAACACCCTGATGGCCCGAGTAGGTTTCCATAACCAGGGCCGCGCGTACACCGGGAACTTTATTGGCCGCCACAGAAACACCTACGCCACTACCGCAAACGGCAATGCCTTTGGTAATTTCGCCACTGGATACGGCCTCGGCCAGCGGAAGAACTACATCCGGATAATCGTCGACACTATCATAAGTGTATGCGCCAAAATCTTTAACCTCGTAACCGGCATCGGTGAGCATTTTCAAGAGCTCATTCTTTTGCGCGAAACCGGCGTGGTCTGCTGCAATACCTATTGTCATCGCTATTTATTTATTACGTAGTGCTTTTGCTCTTTTAATAACATTTTCGGTAGTGAAGCCAAAGTGTTCTAACACCGCCATGCCTTCGCCCGATTCGCCAAACGTGTCGATACCGATTACGTCGCCTTCGGCAGTTATGTACTTGTACCAAGGCAAAGTAACACCGGCTTCAACACCCAGGCGTTTGTGCTGCGTTGGTGGCAATACCGAATCTTGGTAGGCCTTATCCTGCTGGTTAAACAACTCGAACGATGGTAAGCTAACCACACGTGCATTGATTCCGTCGGCTGCTAATTTCTCCTGTGCCTCTAAAATCAGGTGAACTTCAGAACCAGTCGCAATCAGGATAATATCTGGCGCTCCTTTAGAATCACTCAGTATATATCCACCCTTTTCTACGTTACCTGCGGCCGGTGCATATTTCTGCTGATCGATAACCGGCAATTTTTGACGGGATAAGATCAACGCAACCGGGCCTTTTAAGCGGCTCATGGCAATTTTCCATGACTCCACAGTTTCGTAAGCGTCAGCCGGGCGAAGTACTGTTAAGTTTGGAGTCATCCGTAACGAAGATACATGCTCAACCGGTTGGTGGGTCGGGCCGTCCTCACCTAAAGCCACGCTATCGTGGGTGAATATATAAGTAACAGGCGCTTTAGTTAAAGCAGCCAGGCGGATAGAACCACGCATGTAATCTGAGAATGTAAGGAAAGTAGCACCATAAACGCGGGTACCGCCGTATGATGCCATACCATTTAGTATTGCGCCCATACCGTGCTCGCGTACACCGAACCATATATTACGGTTGTAGAACTTGCCTGGTTGAAAACTATCCTCGGGTTTGCCCGGGGTTTCGTTAGAGCTGGCTAAGTCGGCAGCTCCACCAATTAACCATGGAACACTCGCACGCAAAGCTTCCAACGCTTTGCCCGAAGCCTGGCGGGTGGCTAACTGATCGCCCACATTAAAAGTTGGCAGGTTAGCATCCCAGCCTTCTGGTAATTTACCGTCTTCGCTGATGGTAAATTCTTTAGCCTCTTTAGCGAAAGACTTCGCGTAAACATCAAAGTTTTCTTTCCAGGCCGCTTGTAATTCGGCACCCTTTTTACCGGCCTCTAATAGGTGGTCTTTAACCTCCGCCGGAACATAGAATTTTTTCTCCGGATCAAAGCCTAAAAACTCTTTTGTTTTTTTCAAATTATCTTCGCCCATTGCCGCGCCATGTACCTTATTAGTACCCTGCAGCGGACTACCGTAGCCTATAATAGTTTTTACAGCAATTATGCTCGGTTTATCGGTAACGGATTGTGCTTCTAAAATAGCCTGCTCAATAGCTGCCAGATCTGTTCCATCTGCAACCACCTGCACATGCCAGCCATACGCCCTGAATCGCTCTTCCCGATCTTCGGTAAAAGCAAACTCTGTAGAGCCATCTAACGAAATCGAGTTATCGTCATATAGATAGATTAAACGGCCCAATTTTAGGTGGCCTGCTAATGAGGCAGCTTCGGCAGCAACGCCTTCCATAAGGTCGCCGTCACTTACAATACTGTATACATAATGATCAATTAGTTTATGACCATCGCGATTATATTTTGAAGCTAAAAATTCATGGGCCATAGCCATACCCACACCGTTACCAAAGCCTTGCCCTAACGGACCTGTGGTAACCTCTACGCCCGGGGTATGTGTAGACTCTGGGTGCCCTGGTGTTTTTGAGCCTAACTGTCTGAATTTTTTCAGCTCTTCCATCGGCAAATCGTAGCCATATAAATTTAACAGGCTATATATCAATGCCGATCCATGTCCTGCAGATAACACAAACCTGTCTCTGTTTGGCCATTTGGGGTCGTTTGGATTAAAGCGCAAAAAGCGGCTCCATAATACATACGCCATAGGCGCTGCACCCAAAGGTAAACCAGGGTGACCAGAGTTGGCTGCTTGAACCATGTCTATCGACAAAACACGGATGGTGTTTACGCTAAGTTCGTCGATCTCAGTAAAAGGCTGTTTATTCATAGTTACAGGTGAATTTTAAAAACTATTTAAAATTTAATTATTAGTGTAGTTATTTAAGCTAAATGACCTCAAAACCGCTCTGGAGCGCAATCGATTAGCCTTTGTAGTACAATTATAACAGGTTAAGAGATTACTTGTTTATGCTCCTATCGATAGTTTAGGTATTATGACGGTTTACTTTCAAAAGTAGCGTAAACCAATCATATTAATAAACTGATAAACAATAATTTAAGTTAAATCAATTATCAGAAAGCCAACCTTAAAGTGTTTCTTTTTGACTTTAACATTACGATAGATAGATCTAATTAACCGGGTTTTATAAAACTAGGCAAAAACAATGGTTTTTGCATTTATAGATAGCTAAATGATGTGCCTAATGCGGCTTCGAATGCAATATAGTATTAACGCCAAAAGCATCCAATAATTCTCCGTTAAGTTGATGTTAAATGATGCTTTATTCGATATTTTAGCATTTGTATAAAGTACAACAATGCAGCATATCTCCGTTCCATCAGCCATAAAGCATCAGCCTCAAATTAACGCCGGAGAGATATCTTTTGTGCATTATACCGAAACGGGAAGCCTGTTTAAAAATCGTGTGGTATTTGGTCGATATGCGATAAGCTTTGTACTCAACGGACAGAAAGAAATTTATTTGCCCACAGAACGTACAATAGTTTACACAGGGCACGCTATGTTAATTCCGGAGGGTAACTCGTTAATTGCCGAGCATAGTTTAAACGATAATAAATACAGCAGTTTTATTGTGTTCTTTCCCGCCAACCTGGTTACCGATTTTTTAGCAAGGCAGCGAATAAATCGTCCGCCGGGTAACGAAACCGATCTCGCGCCTTTCATAACATTTGCGAGCACCACTTATTTAAATGAGTACGTAAATGGCATGCGCAAATTAATAGATTCACAGCAAGCGGTATCATATCAGGTGGCTTTACATAAGTTAGAAGAACTGTTATTGGTTATTTACGAACTGTTCCCCGCGCAATTGATCAACATGTTTAACAAGAACGGCAACGATCAGCTTTCACTTAAAAGTATTGTGGAGGGAAACCTGTTCAACAAACTCACGCTCGACGAACTCGCATTTTTAACCAATCGCAGCGTATCCACATTTAAACGCGATTTCGAGAAGGCATACGGTATTTCGCCACAAAAATATATTCGTGAACGGAAACTGGAAGCCGCTTGCGCCGAATTAGCCAAGGGCAGGCAAGCGAGCGAATTATATGATAATTATGGGTACGAAAATCTCTCTAACTTTAATACTGCTTTTAAGAGAAAGTTTGGTTTAACGCCTGCTGCATACCGTATTAATCCGCGGGGTTGATCTTTTTGCAATACTATTTGCCCCGATTACAACACGTTCACACAAGTTATAAGATCGATTTTTGAAGGAAATAAAATATCCTTCATCATGAAAACAATTTTTGTATTAATTACCTGTTTGTTTGTATCTGCAGCGGCATTCTGTCAAACCTTTACTTTAAAAAGCAATGACCTGGGTGGTCAGTTCACTAACGAATTTGTTGCGGGCAATTTTGGTTGCAATGGCTCCAATCAATCACCACAACTCAGCTGGGTTGATGCGCCCGATGGAACGCAAAGCTTTGCAATTACCATGTACGACCCCGATGCACTGACGGGAAGCGGGTTTTGGCATTGGGTTATTGTTGATATCCCTACAACAGTACACGAGTTAAAGAAAGGCGCGGGCGACATCAAAAGTAATATAGCTCCAGTGGGAAGTTTGCAAAGTATTAATGACACAGGCTACCCGGGCTATCAGGGTCCCTGCCCGGGCGAGGGAGAGGCTGCACATCATTATTTAATAACTGTTTATGCTTTAAAAACTGCTAAACTGGGCACAACCTCCTCGTCTACTGCGGCATTAACCGGATTCCTTTTGGGTAAACAAGTTTTAGCTAAGGCATCATTGATGGTATATTGCAAAAGATGAGGTTTTGGCCTCTGTTAAACAACAAAGGTCTGGACGTATATACTTCCAGACCTTTGTTACTTTCCAAGCTTTCCTACATGGATTCGAACCACGACCGTCAGAGCCAGAATCTGATGTGCTACCGTTACACCATAGGAAAGTACAATAGCATTTGCTTAATATAAATTTAGAGATTGTATTGTAGAAATAAAATATCGGTATATCTATAACCGCTTTAAAGGGCGTAATTTAATGTAGTATCCGCTGCTATCAGGTTTAGGATTTGAGGTTGGTAGCAACAAAAAAGGCAGCCGGGTTTCCCTTGCTGCCTTCCGTATTATATATTATGGTGGTTAGTTACCCGCTTTGCTCCTCATACCCGGGGTAGATAACCGTTTTTGCTTGTTCATTTTTAGCTGTTCATCAGATTCAAC
>NZ_WWEO01000026.1 GCF_009928685.1 Mucilaginibacter agri
AATCTTCTTTAAGATACTGATTTTCAAGGCTTTAACCAAATATATTCGTCGCTAAATCGCTCACAATCAACGATTTATCTCCTGAAGTTATCAACATATTTCGACTCTTGATTCGCATTACTAATTAAGTTAGAATTTTATCTGTAAAAGAAATGTCTTTAATAACAAGAACCTTATCATAAAGGAACATTTTTATGATAGTAAGGACAAGCAGGAAAGCCACCTTTAATCAATTTCTACACTAAACCCAGCCTCTCCGGCAGCATAAAATTCAATATTTCTCTTCTTGAAATGTTTAGCGTAGTTCTCATACCGTTGCTTCAGAAAAAAGTCTTTCGCATAGCCGTCGTGAACCGGAAGTATATGCTTTGGATGAATTTTGTCGCCAAATTCAGCAACTTTCAGTTCGGTAGTAAAGGGTGCCATGATTGGAAGAATCAATAAATTTATTCCTTCATATGCATAAAGCTTTAGCTCAAACGAATCAACCGGATTCAATATTGTATCGTCAATAACGTAAGCTTGCATATCCGGGAAGGGGCTATCCAATATAGGCTCGTGAGCAACATTTAAAACATCCAAACTAAAAGGACCAATTGTCATTTCGCCTTCTTCGACAAGAATACTTTCCAAACCATTGGCAAAAAGTTCTTTCGAAACTTCTGCGTTAGTATAAATAGTAGCCTTACTTAGTTCAATTATCTTTTTCAAATTCTCCATATCCAAATGGTCGGGATGATTGTGGGTGATAATCACCGATTGCACATCATTAAACATTTCCGCTGTGACTAACCCTTCAGCAAAAGAAAACTTTCCAGGATCAAATAGAATTTTAAAGCCAGTTTTTTCAAATAAAAGACAAGAATGAATGTATTTTGTAATCTTCACTACCTTATTTTTTTAAATACTTTTCTATTTCTTCTGTAGAGTTTCCTACTTTACTTATTGCGGACTTTAATTCATCGACTGAAATTTTAAAGTGTTTTGCCCAATACTCAAAATCATAAGCCTCACTTGATTCAAATTCCCTTTCGTCGCGCTCTTTAGCATTTATCGATTCATCCATGTTTTAATTATTTATCTACTCAATAACATTAAGCACAAGTTATGGTTTCATTACCTGAGATTATACTTGTTTAACGAGTTATCTTATAATTAGTAAAGCCTCAATAGCTTAATTGTCGTGGCTTACCGTCCTATAAAGTAAATCGTTGCTAACTAATTAAACATTTTGTTGTTTATGAAACACTTATGTCAACCGAAGAAAACAAGCCAACCTCAAACCCCAGCGACCACCTCGCTAATGAAAGAACATTTTTAGCCTGGATCAGGACCAGTGTTGCCATAATGGGCTTCGGCTTTGTGGTGGTAAAATTTGCGCTTTTTATTAAACAGATCTCATTAGTCTTGAATACTAAACAAACCGTGTTACCCGGCAAAGGTTATTCTACACAAATTGGAATCTTACTGGTGGCCATTGGTGCTTTTATGGCTTTGTATTCGTACTTGAGATATCGAAATACGGAAAAGCAACTCTTAAATAAGGCCTATAAGCCATCACAGCTTCCTTCACTTTTACTAACCCTAGCTATTGTGATAGTAGGTGCCTTATTAGTGATCTACCTGATACCGGGTCTATAATCAAAATTGTTTAATAACATTTAGTTATTGAACATCATTAATCATGATAAAAATACCCTTCATTCTGTAATTACTTTTGATGTATTAAATAACAACAAAATATTACAAAATGAAAAACTCAATAATCAAAACAGCACTTATCCTGATGGTATCAGGATTTACAATTAACGCCAATGCTGCAACAGGCGGTGTAAAAGCGCCAGAACAAGTTACTGCTGAATTTACAGCTAAATATCCCGGCGCAGTACTTAAGGATTGGAAAATGGACAAAGCCGGTTACAAGGCAGAATTTAAGCTTAACCACAAAAAACAAACTGCTGTTTACGCTGCAGACGGAACCTGGTTAAAAAGTTCGATAAAGCTAAGCGGGACCAAAGACATGCCGTTGGCAGTTAAAACTGCATTGAGGAACAGCAAATATGCTTCATTCTATGAAGATGAGATCAAGGAAGTTACCACCCAAAACGGAACGCTATATGTTTTAACCATTGACAATCATAGCGGAAGTACAATGGCTACCGAGGGTTACGGCTCATGGGAAGATTACCAGATAATTTACGACATTAACGGCGCTCTTTTAAGCTTAAAAGAATTATAATAATCCTCTTAATAAATAATAGTATCATGCAACCCGAAGAAGAAAAAGAACTGGTTAAAACGATAGTAAAGGTATCACGCTATACGATTTATATTACGTTGATTGCTGTAGCATGTATGGCAATTACAATAGTTTCCTTATTCAATAACGGATCGGGAACTACAGCAAGCCCCAAAGCAAATGAGGGCGCAGCTACAACCAGTGTTACTGCTCCTTCATCTCCGCTTGCCGCAGCTGGAACTACGCCGAGAGCCATACCTGCAGATGCCTGGAAAGCGCCGGATGAAAGCACCATCCCGGCAGGAAAAGCAGGCGACATGATTCGTTATGGAAAAGAGCTTTTAGTACATACATCTCAATATTTTGGCCCGCAGGGTTCGGTTGCGCATATTACCAACGGCATGAACTGCCAGAATTGTCACCTTGCAGGCGGCACTAAATTGTTCGGAAACGATTACGCCGGTTTCATTGCCAGCTATCCAAAAATGAGTGGGCGCAGCGGTAAGGTAGAGCCAGCTTCAGAACGAATAGCGGAATGTTTTGAACGCAGCCTGGCAGGTAAAGTACCGGATACTTCAAAAAAAGAGATCCAATCTATATTGGCCTACATGAAATGGATCGGTAAGGATGTAAAAAAAGGGCAGAAACTATTCGGAAGTGCAACAGAAAAGTTGGCCTTCATGGATGGGGCTGCCGATCCGATAAAAGGAAAGGCGGTTTTTACCATGAAATGTCAAAGCTGTCACGGCAATAACGGAGAAGGCATGTTAGCGGCCGATAAAAAATCCTACACCAATCCGCCTCTATGGGGTAAGCATAGTTATAATGATGGTGCGGGTATGTACAGGCTGACCAATCTTGCCGGATTTGTTAAAAACAATATGCCTTTCGGCGCCACTTATGAAAGTCCACAGCTGACAGATGAAGAAGCCTGGAACGTAGCAGCCTTTATTAACACCCAACCCCGTCCGCACAAAGACCAGCACAATGACTGGAAGGATTTGAAAAAGAAACCGATAGATTTTCCTTTTGGGCCGTATGCGGATGCCTTTAGCGAAAAACAGCACAAACTTGGCCCCTTTAAGCCAATCAAAGACGCACAAAAAGAATTAACCGTTAAAAAATCATAAACATAAAAACCATGAAAAAGTACACCTTAATTTTAGTAGCCTTTGCCTTTTTAACTTTTGTAAAAACAGCAAGCGCCCAAACCGATCCGGCAGCTTTTACCGGCGCAACAGCAAAATTGAAGCATTACGATGCGCTATACATCCTAAATTCAAACGACGATAAAAAAATAAAGGGCACGCTGCGCAATATTGACAACGCGCTGGAAGATGTCCGCCTGAAAGGCAAATTGCATGTGGAGCTTATCGCCTTCGGCGATGGCGTTGCCGTTTATATGAAGAGCGGCGCATATGAGCAAACCTTAAAAGACTTGCAAGCCAAAGGTGTTGTTTTAGCTCAATGCAGCAATACGATCAAAGAACGAAAAATAGATAAAAACGACCTATTCCCGTTTGTATCCTACGTACCAAGCGGTAATGGCGAGATTATCATCCGTCAATATCAAGGCTGGGCTGTCGTTCATCCATAACCTCCTTATCATTCTAAAAATCATTTACAAACATTAAAGTCAAATGAAAAATTATAAAAATATATTGTTTAGCGTAGCAGCATTTATTGCATGCAGCAACCAAGTTAAAGCCCAGGAGCACCGGTTTGATCCGCCCTGGAACACTCCGCCGGAAAGCAAGGTGATGTTTACCGTGCCGGGGGTTGATAATGTTCCCGACCTGTTTGGTGACATCAACGACCCGCAGTTAGTTGTGTTCTTTGCCGGTAACCAGTTTATGTGCCTGGATGATATGATGGCGGCATTTAAGAAGGCTTATCCGCAATATCAGCGGGTATTTGCGGAAACGTTGCCTCCGGGCATTTTAGCCAAACAAATTATGGGTGGTTCGATCACCATCGGAAACCTGCGTATTACGCTTAAACCTGATGTATATACTGCAGGAAAAAACCGTACAGATCAAATGCCGGAATACTTCAGCAAAACCGAACCGTACGCCTATAACCGTCTGGCTATAATGGTACAGAAAGGCAATCCGAAAAATATTAAAGGATTAAAAGATTTAGGGCAGGCTGCGATTCGTGTTAGTATGCCGAACCCGGATTTTGAAGGGATAGGTAAACGCATTGAGCAGGCTTATGTACTCGCAGGTACAGAATCTTTGCGTAAGACTATTATGGAAGATAAGTTAAAGGATAGTACCACTTACCTTACCCAGATCCATCACCGTCAATCACCGATGCGTATTATGTACGGTCAATCGGACGCTGCCCCGGTATGGTATAGTGAGGCTTATTACCAGGTGATGATCAAACACCCGGTTGATATGGTCGAGATCCCTTCTGATCAGAATATCAACGCGACTTATGTTGCAGGACAACTAAAAAATGCGCCGCATGCACAGGCAGCCAGGGATTTTATGGACTTTTTGGTTAGCCCGGCAGCCAAAGCGATATACCGCAAATACGGATTTACAACCAAATAATAAACGAACATTAACATTAAAAATATGTCATTGCATTTAGGAGATTTAGCTCCAAACTTTACCGCACAAACTACCATCGGGGAAATTGATTTTTACGAGTACCTGGGCGATAGCTGGGGCGTATTATTTTCTCACCCTGCCGACTATACTCCCGTATGCACTACTGAACTGGGTAAGACTGCTCTATTAAAAAGCGAATTTGATAAACGAAATGTAAAAGCACTTGCTTTAAGTATAGACCCGCTTGATAAGCATCTTGCCTGGATCAGTGATATTAACGAAACCCAAAATTGCAGCGTAGAATTTCCACTTATTGCAGACGAAGATCGAAAAGTATCGATGTTATATGATATGATCCATCCAAATGCATCGGCAACAGCCACCGTTCGTTCCTTATTTATCATCGGGCCTGATAAAAAAGTTAAACTGATGATCACCTATCCGGCATCTACCGGGCGTAATTTCAATGAAGTATTACGGGTGATAGATTCTTTACAGCTAACCGACGAATACAGCGTAGCTACGCCAGCGAATTGGGAAGCAGGCGAGGATGTCATTATTGGCTTAGGTGTTAAAACAGAAGATATTGAATCAAAGTTTCCCGAAGGACATCGTATTGTGAAACCTTATTTAAGGTATACGCCGCAGCCGACAAAACAATAGACTGGTTCAATGTTTATAAATATTCATTTTATATGATGCCAAAACTCAGTTTTGTTATTTTGTTGATGTCGCTTTTTGGTGTAGCCAAAGCTCAGCATCACGATATGTCTATGTCAATGTCGATGCCTACTTCAACAAACGTATACCTGAAAATGATGGATCAGATGATGGTTAATATGGATAGGGTCGTACCCACCGCGTCAGCCGATGAAGATTTCCTGGCGATGATGATCCCGCATCATCAGGGCGCTGTGGATATGGCGAATTATGAAATAGCGCACGGCAAAAACCGGGAGCTGATCCAACTGGCCAAAAGTATCAAAGCCGAACAACTGGTGCAGATCCAGCAAATGCAATTGCTGCTACGCAATACCAAAACATTTGCCGGCAAAGGCAAAGCTCATCAACAGGCCAATCAAAAAATGATGGTGGTCATGATGCAGCAAATGCCGAAAGATAAAACGCTAAGTAACGACGACAATGCTTTTGCCCGAGTCATGATCCCGCACCACCAGGCCGCTATTGACATGGCTAAGGTGGCGTTGCAATACGGGACCGATAAAAACACCAAGCGTCTTGCCGAAAGTATTATCTCGGATGAGCAGATCGAAATTGATCAAATGAAGAAATTCACACCTATCCAATAAACAAACACCGATGAAAAAATTAATGATCCTGTTCCTGTTATTGCCGCTGACTAAATTAAGCGCACAGGACCGTGTGTACACCGGTAACCAGATCTCAAATACGGTATCGGTGATAGACCCTAAAACGCAAACCTATCTGGGTGAGATCGTATTGGGAAAACCCCAGCCGGAGATCTTAAGTCCGCTTTATAAAGGCCAGGCACTGGTACACGGCCTGGGCTATACCCCAAAAAGGCAATTACTGGCCGCCGTATCTATCGGCTCCAACTCAGTTACATTTATCTCTACTGCCACCAACAAGTTACTGAAAACAGTTTATATTGGAAGGTCGCCGCATGAGGCTACGTTTAATCCGTCGGGCACACAAGCCTGGATCTCGGTAAGAGGTGAAGCTTACATCAGTGTGATCGATGCCGCCACGCTGAAAGAGATCAAACGAGTTCCTGTGGCAGACGGGCCGGGCATGGTTTCCTTTACCCCGAACGGAAAATGGGCCTATGTATGTTCCAGCTTTACGGCGCAATTGGATGTGGTGAATACGGCGACCTATAAAGTAGTTAAAAGTATCCCGGTTGTCAGCCCGTTCTCGCCGAATATATTTTGCAGCCCTGACGGTAAATGGATCGCAATGACCCATAAAGACGTTGGCAAGGTAACCCAGATCAGTACCGCCACCAATAAAATAGAAAAAGTGTTCAATACCGGCCCGATTACCAATCACGTTACGTTTACCGTTACCAACAAGGTGCCCTTAATGCTCGTGACCGTTGGCGGCGAAAACACCCTGAAAGTATTTGATATCAACCAGGGTTTCAAACTGGTGGATAGCATAACCACGGGTTCATTACCACATGGCGTATGGCCTTCCGGCGATGGTAAATTTGCTTATGTAGGGCTGGAGAATGATGATCAGGTTCAGGTAGTGGACTTGGTAAAAATGGCCATTGTAAAAACGATCCCGATCGGTCAGTGCCCACAGGCTTTACTGTACGCTGTTAATGCGGGACCGGTAACACCTCTTACGACGGGCTTATCACCCCTGAATGCAGGTAATAAAAGCCAGGTAATTAAAATGAAAAGCACCGGCGCGATCAGCGCTACAGGCATGCTCAATGCAAGAAGTGTAGGCTTAACCGACCTGGTACAACAGGATTTCAAAAAGCTGGAAGCTAATACCGCATATACTTTAGCACTCACCAATTCCACCGAACAGCCCTACAAAACAGATTATGTAATCAATGCATTTAAAACGGATGCCAAGGGAGCTTTCAGCGGTCAGTCTACCGGTATTATTAAGAGTGTAGGCAAGCCTATGGCTGATTATAAAATGGTGATCCTGATCAACGATGCCAATAAAACTACGGTAATGGCAGGTCAATAATTAGAAGATAATCATGAAAAAATACATTTTAAGTATCGCAATGATAATGGCGGTTTGTTTCGCAACTTACGCTCAAACTGATACCCTGCACGTCTATGGACCGGGAGGCCCACTATCGGCGATGCAGGATTGCGCTAAAGTATTTACCGCAAAGACAGGTATTCCTGTAATCGTAACGGGAGGCCCCGAGCCTAAATGGCTGACCCCGGCTCAGCAAAATGCCGATGTGATCTATGGAGGTGCCGAATATATGCTTACCCAGTTTATCCAGACCCATCCGGGGATGGTTGATGTCGGTACAAGAGTTGAGCTGTATAAAAGAAGAGCAGCCATTTTGGTCAGGCCGGGAAACCCTAAACATATTGCATCGCTGAAAGACCTGACCAAACGGGGGATACATATTTTAGATGTGAACGGTGCAGGGCAATTTGGATTATGGGAAGATATTGCCGGAAAAGAGGGTCTGATTGAAAATATCCAGCGGAATATCTCAGGTTCGTTCGCCAATACCGCTTTGGGCATAGATGCTTGGAAAAAAGATAATACCTATGACGCCTGGATTACTTATGCCTCATGGCATGAAAACCTGAAAGGTATTACACAGGTAGTAGAATTTCCGGCCTCATCACTCTTGTACCGTGGTACTCCCGTAGCATTAACGACAAACGGTAAGCAAAGGCAGCAGTCAAATCAATTTGTTCAGTTCCTTCAAAGCGCAGCGGGTCACGCGATATTTAAAAAATGGGGTTGGGAATAATTAAGCGTAAGATGCCTTTATTAAATGACGCCTTAATTGCCGGGTTTATCGCCATCTCGGTAAATACTTTATTGCTCCAACTTGCACCTATGATCCATATTAAGGCGGAAGGTGGCGGACTTTTAAAATTATTATTACAATATGGCCGGCCAATAACCGGCCATATTGCTTTTTTATATACCTCATTATTTGGCGTTGTCTTTCATTACCTTACAGGACTTGTAATGGTAATAATTTATATTTGCTGGTTTAGCCGGTTGCTAAAAATGTCTGGATGGATTAAAGGCAGCCTTTTTTCTTTATTGCCCTGGCTAATTAATGGATTTATAGTGTTACCACTTTTAGGGTACGGTTTGCTTGGTAATTATAAACTCTCCTTAGCAGGAATGTGTTATTTTATGATAACGAATTGGTTATTCGGATTGGTACTCGGATGGCTATTTGCTTATTTGAATAAATCTCTAAACAAATAATCCATAACTTTACATTATCAACCATGTATAATGGTGATGAAAATGGCGTGTTTTTATAATTGATCTTTGATTAGCAAAATCAAACAGATCATGAAAACTTTACAAAGCTTAACTCATCACCAATTTACAGAAAGAACAATCATATTAGGTGATAAAGCAATTAACACAGGGGCAATAATAGCAGCCTTCGCATTTTTAGTTTTACCTTTTATATTAATGATTGCCAGGTTATCTTAAAACTTTAATACATCCAAATGTTAGATTTCCGATTGCAGGTATTTTATACGGTAGCCAAAAGGCTTAATTTCACTAAAGCCTCAACCGAGCTATATATTAGCCAGCCAGCGGTTACCAAACACATTAAAGAGTTAGAAGCTGAATATAAGGCAACCCTCTTTGAACGTAGCGGCAATAAAAAGATCGTATTGACCCCGGCGGGTGATATGTTGCTTCAATATGCTGATAAGCTATTGGCCATTTATAAAGAATTAGAATTCGATATGAACCTACTGATAAAACAGCATTCAGGCGTATTGCGTATTGGTGGTAGTAATACCGTCGCACAGTATGTAATACCTCCGGTACTGGCACAGTTTCATAAAAAGTTTACAGACACGCGTGTAAACTTGGTTACGGGTAATACAGAGCAAATAGAACAGGCTTTATTAAATAAAGAGATAGACCTGGGAGTGGTAGAAGGAATAAATCGTAACCCGCAGATAAAATACCAGGAATTTATTGCCGATGAACTGGTGCTGGTTTGCAGTACGGCCAATAATATCATAAAAAAAGATATGATAAAGCCGGAAGAATTAAAAACGCTTCCTTTACTGTTGCGTGAACCGGGGTCAGGTTCACTGGATGTTATTGCACATGCGCTGAAGCCATTTGATATTAAATTATCCGACCTGCAAACAGAAATGCAGTTAGGAGGAACTGAGAGCATTAAATCGTACCTGATGCATAGCAGTTGTTTCGCCTTCCTTTCTGTTCAGTCTATATTAAATGAACTTAAGGCAAATACTTTGAAAATAGTAGATGTTAAAGACTTTAATATAGAACGGCCTTTTTATTTCATTCAGCTACACGGTCAACCATCCTCACTGGCTGAATTATTTATGCGTTTTTCCAAAACTTACAAGGCACATTAAGTTTATAATGCTGTTTAATCAATAACTAATGGTTATTGTAAATCAATAAGTGTGATAAAAATTGAGAGTTTTTCTGATTGATATTTGTATCAACAAAAAGAAAAAACATCATGAAAACATTTCAATTAGTAGTCGACCCCAAAATCTTAATTACCGGTAAATCTTGTCACTACAGTTACGCCCCGGTAAAAAACGTTGAACATATCGCTTTGGAAGACAAAGCAATGATTGGGATTAAAACCAAAACAGGTTGGTTTGATAAAGATGCACCGCAAAACCTTTCTTATAAAGAAGCGGGTATAAGGGCAATAATCGTAGTATTTATGCCGACACTCTCCGCTATCGACTGGTATTTACACACCCATACGATGATCTTTATTGCTCCTTTGACCATGTATCTTGCAGTAAGCGCACTTACAATGACCTGCCAGGTGAAAGGGTTATTTACCAAAAACAAGCAGAATAATAGCCAGGTATTGTAAATAAGCCTTATTATATATAACAGGATTTTTTTGAAAAAAAACGCTTATAAAATGGAAAACATCGTTCAAATAATTTCGATCAAAGACATTACTCACAATGTAAAACGATTTAGAGTGACAAAGCCTGCTGGCTATCATTTTAATGCCGGGCAAGCTACCGAATTGTCCATTAATGCCCCCGGGTGGAAGGAAGAAAAACGCCCGTTTACATTTACCAGCCTCAATAATGATAGTTTTCTTGAATTCACTATAAAAATTTATAATGATCATCAGGGCGTAACTAACCATTTGGATATGCTGCAAAAAGGCGACGAACTCATTTTAAGAGATGTTTGGGGAGCTATTGAATATAAAGGGCCGGGGTATTTTATCGCAGGTGGTGCAGGCATTACGCCAATGTTGGCCATATTAAGGCAACTACATCAATATGGGCAGCTGGAAGGAAATAAACTTTTCTTCTCAAATCAGACCGATCAGGATATTATTCTTCACGACGAGCTACAGGATATGCTTTGCCAGAATGTTATATTCACAACTACTCGTCAAAACGATGTTGCGCATGACCATCGCAGGATAGATGCTGCATTTTTGCAAGCCGAAGTTAAAAATTTCGATAAACATTTCTATGTATGCGGCCCGGACCAAATGGTGTCTGCTATCAATGAAGCTTTAAAACTGGAGGGGGTAACGCCTGACTATTTAGTTTTTGAACAGTAATCCGTTAGTTCCGCTATCTTTGTTCTATGAAACTATTCGGAGCAATTTTAGAAGAAGAACTGCGAGCCAACAGCCAGCTTAAAACCCTGCCGGCTGAAACGGTGATGATGCAATCGAATAGTTATATTCGGTCTATCCCGGTGGTGCTTTCCGGTAGCATGCGTGTGATTGGCGAAGATGAAGACGGGCGGGAAATATTACTTTACTACATCAAACCCGGCGAAAGCTGCATTATGTCTTTTTTGGCCGGGATACATGAAGATACCAGTAAGGTCAAATTAGTGGTGGAGGAAGATTCGGAAGTGTTGATGCTGCCTATTGCCAAAGCCAGTGAATGGATCAAGGTATACCCGGAATGGGCGGACTTTATCTTTAAACTTTACCATAGACGTTTCGAGGAATTGCTGGATGTGATCAACGCGGTTGCCTTTCAAAAGTTAGACGACCGGATCGTGACCTTGCTGAAAAGAAAAGCAAGTGTTTACGGATCGAATGAGTTCAGCATTACCCATCAGCAACTGGCCGAAGAATTGGGCACCACCCGCGAGGTGATCTCCCGGCTGCTTAAACAAATGGAAAAACAGGAATTAATTACGCTCTCCAGAAATAAAATCATTTTAAATATCCCTCTGTAACATAGGTCACCATTTCACAGTCTGCATCCTGGTACATTTGTTTCCTAATCAAAAAATGAGTGGAAATAGCAGGATACGCGGCGGCAATATTAATAGGTCTATCTTTAGGTTTGATCGGCGGTGGCGGTTCTATTCTCACTGTTCCCATATTAGTTTATTTTTTCCTGATCGACCCTGTTATAGCGACAACCTATTCGCTGTTTGTAGTAGGGTTAACCAGCTCGGCAGGCGCGATAAGCCATTACCGAAAAGGTAATGTTAATTTTAAAATAGCTTTTGTATTTGGTATCCCATCATTAATAGCTGTATTCATCATGCGTAAATGGGTGATGCCCGTCCTACCGCATCATTTGCTCAATATGGGGTCGTTTGAATTGACCAAACCGGTGTTGTTAATGCTTGTTTTCGCGGTATTAATGTTGGCCGCTTCTATTTCTATGATCAGGAAGAAAAAAGAAATTTTAGTTTCCGACCCGCTGTTGAGCTATACTAAATTAGTGATCCAAAGTATTTTAGTGGGCATCATCACTGGTTTTGTTGGCGTAGGGGGTGGTTTTTTGATCATTCCCTCCTTAGTGCTATTCGCGGGTTTACCAATGAAAAAAGCGGTAGGCACATCCTTAATGGTAATGACCATCAGTTCATTGTTAGGCGTAATGGGTGACGTAAGCCGGCATGCCCCAATCGATTATAAATTCTTATTGCTGTTTTCAGCATTTGCCATAGCCGGAATTATAACGGGCAGCTATTTAACCAAATATATAAGCGAAACAAAACTAAAGCCTGCTTTTGGCTGGTTTGTGTTGTTAATGGGGATTTTTGTTTTGATCACAACTTTAATTAAATAACATGGAGCTAATTAAACAACCCTGGCCCTGGTATGTGGCTGGCCCCCTGATCGGGTTGATCGTACCGGCTTTACTTCTTTTAGGTAATAAAACCTTTGGTATTTCCGGAACGCTTAGACAGGTCTGCGCTGCCTGTATTCCCGCCAATATTTCATTCTTTAAGTATGACTGGAAAAAGGAAAGTTGGAATCTCTTTTTTGCTGCCGGAATAATTATAGGCGGCTTTATCGCTTCCTACCTGCTTTCCAACACCGGGCAGATAAATATCAATCCACATACGACAGCGTTGCTACAGCAGGAAGGTGTAAAAGATTTCAGCGGGTTATTGCCGCAGGATATATTCAGCTTTAGCCAGCTGTTCACCCTCCGTGGATTTATTTTTATTGTTGTGGGTGGTTTTCTGGTTGGTTTCGGAACCCGTTATGCGGGAGGTTGCACTTCAGGTCACGCCATCATGGGAATATCGAATTTGCAATGGCCATCTTTAGTAGCAACGGGTTGTTTTATGATCGGAGGATTTGTAATGACCTGGTTTGTTTTACCTTATTTATTACAGTTATGAAAAATATAAAATTCTTAGTGGTAGGGATGATCTTTGGTATTATCCTCGTCAAATCACAAGTGATCTCCTGGTTCCGGATACAGGAAATGTTCCGCTTGCAAGCCTTTCATATGTATGGGATTATCGGCAGTGCCATAGTTGTAGGCATCATTTCAATTCAGCTCATCAAACGGTTTCAGTTAACGACCGTACACGGAGAGCAAATTGTTATTCCTGACAAAACATTTCATTGGGGTAATGTCTACGGTGGATTGATTTTCGGTTTAGGCTGGGCAATAACCGGAGCTTGTCCGGGACCGCTTTTCGCCGAGATCGGCAGCGGCTTCTTCGTAATTATCGTTACGCTGTTAAGCGCGATTACGGGAACGTGGACTTATGGTTTATTAAGGGAGAAATTGCGTCATTAATATAACAGATAAAATGAAAATCGAACAATTTGAAGATAAAGGACTGTCTCACTATTCCTATGCTATTTTAAGTGAATGTGACCGGCAGATAATTCTAATAGATCCGTCACGGGATGTAAGCCATTATTTGGCTTATGCTGAAAATAATGAAGCGACGATCATCGGCGTAATCGAAACCCATCCGCATGCGGATTTTATAAGCGGGCATTTAGAATTGCATCAAACAGCTGGCGCGACTATTTTTTGTTCTGCATTAGTAGGCGCAGCTTATCCGCATCAAACTTTTGATGATGGGAATAGTGTCAGTTTTGGTAAGATAACATTAAAGGTGCTAAATACGCCCGGCCACTCTCCTGATAGTATCTCCATCGTATTAATGCACGATGGTAAAGATAAAGCGGTATTTACAGGTGATACTTTATTCATCGGCGATTGCGGCAGGCCGGACTTGCGTGAAAGTGCTGGTAACCTGCCCGCTAAACGGGAAGAATTAGCAGCTAAAATGTATCATTCACTCCGGGATAAGTTAATGGTGCTGGACAATGACGTAATTGTTTACCCTGCGCATGGAGCCGGAACACTTTGTGGTAAGGCATTAAGCGAAGCCAACAGTAGTACCATCGGCGCCGAAAAATTGAGTAACTGGTCGCTGCAGCCCATGAACGAAATCGAATTCACGAAGCTGCTTTTGCAGGATCAGCCCTTTGTTCCTAAATATTTCCCATTTGATGTAGAATTAAATAGACACGGCGCAGGAAACCTGGCGCAGGCAATTGAAAATGTTCCTGTTGGCCAGGCTGGTATACTAAACAGCAGTATTTATATCATTGACACAAGGGCTGAAAAAGAATTTAAAAAAGGGCATCTTCCGGGATCTATCAACCTGCAAAATGGCGGCAAGTTTGAAACCTGGCTGGGGAGCATTATTGCACCCGAGGAAGCCTTTTACCTGGTCGCGGAAAATGAGCAAATACTCGAAAGCCTGATCTTGCGCTGCGCGAAGATTGGCTATGAGCATTTTATTGAACGGGCATTTGTTTTTCAGGCAGGAACAGCAATAATGGATGCTATTAACATAGATAGGTTTTCAACGAATCAAACGGAATATACCATTGTTGACATCAGGAATAGTGGAGAAGTGATGGAACACCCGGTTTTTAAAAATGCCATTCCTATACCGCTTCCCGAATTAAGGGAAAGAGTTTCGGAAATACCCTTTAATAAACCCATAATTGTACATTGCGCTGGTGGCTATCGCAGCGCGGCTGGCAGCAGTATCATTAATAATGCTTTTGGCGATAAAACAAAAGTATATGACCTTGGTGAATCTATAAAAGCATTTTTATAAACATGAGTATATCATCCATTCGTAAAAGGCTGACCGTTGCAAATATGCTGAATGGAGTTTTCATTGTATTGGTACTCATCGTTTTTTTCAACCCCTCTGCCAAGGCTTTACTGATTCGCGGTTTAATGCAGGTCGGTTTATTTCAACCCGATATATCGCAGCCGATAAAAACCACTAATAATACCAGTTTGCCAAATATCACTTTTCAAAATACCAACGGGCAAATACTAAACCTAAGCGATCAAAAAGGCAAGGTCATATTTATAAATTTTTGGGCGACATGGTGCCCGCCCTGTATAGCGGAAATGCCATCTGTTAATGAGCTCTATGAAAAACTGCAGCACAATAAAAATATTGTTTTTATCATGGTAGATGCAGATCATGACTTTAATAAATCAGTGCCATTTATGAATAAGCATCAATTCACCCTTCCCCTTTACGAGGCCAACAGCGAGATACCGGAGAATTTATTGAGTGGCTCAATTCCTATTACCGTTATCTTTGATAAAAAAGGGCAGTTGGTATTTCATCATGAAGGAGCAGGTGATTATAGTAGTGCAAAATTTGCAGATTATTTATTAAAACTGTCCCGTTAGTCATGGAAAGAAAAGATCATTGGGAAAATGTTTATCAAACCAAACAACTTTTGGAAGTCAGCTGGTTTGAGCCGATACCTGAAACTTCGGTTAAGATCATAGAAGAATTAGGCTTGTCTACAGATGCCGCGATCATTGACATCGGCGGGGGTGACAGTTTATTAGCCGATCATTTATTAGCATTGGGCTATACCAATATTTCAGTGCTCGACATATCATCAGCAGCGATTGAACGTGCTAAATTCCGTTTAGGCCCAAAAGCCGTTTTAATTAAATGGATAGTAAGCGATATGCTCTTATTTAACGGAACGGAAAAATTTGACGTCTGGCATGACAGGGCAACTTTTCATTTCCTGACCGACCCGCAGGATCAGCAGCTATATTTATATACCGTAAACAAGAACTTAAAGGATGACGGTTATTTAGTGCTCGGTACATTTTCCGTAAAAGGCCCCGAAAAGTGCAGTAATTTGCCGGTACAGCAATATTCGGAGCTTACACTTACCAGGCTTTTTAGCCGGTATTTTAAAAAGATAAATTGTTTCATTAAGGATCATACAACTCCATTTCAAACCTTACAGCAGTTTATCTTTTGTGTATTTCAAAAGAATCAATAACCTTTTGTTATTGAGCATACTATTTTATGATAAAAACGCCGGGTAAAATTGATTGATCTTTGGGTATCAAAACAACGAATATGAATACCCAACAATCAACAATACCATCGACCGGCCTACTATTTAATATTGGCACCAATGCTCAAAAGATATTATTTTTTATATGTGTCATCTTTTGCCTTTCACCTTTTGCAAGCCCCGCAATAGCTTTATTAATAGGCATCGTTATCGCACAATTTACAGGTCATCCTTACATTGACTTAAATCATAAAGCTGTTAACTTATTATTAAAAATAGCTGTTGTAGGCCTGGGTTTTGGGATGAATGTACATAGCGCCATGCAAGCGGGTAAAGAAGGAATTTTATTTACCATCGCTTCAATAACCGGGACCTTAGTATTTGGTTATTTCATGGGCAAGTGGTTAAATATTGAAAAGAAAACCTCTTATCTTATTTCAGCAGGTACAGCTATTTGTGGTGGAAGCGCTATCGCGGCTATTTCACCAGTGATCAAAGCTGATGAAAAACAAATATCTGTAGCCTTAGGATGTGTATTTATCCTTAACTCCATAGCATTGGTGATATTTCCTATTATAGGGCATCACTTTAATCTGTCTCAAACTCAATTCGGCTTGTGGTGTGCTATCGCAATCCACGATACCAGTTCAGTGGTAGGTGCTGCAAGCAAATACGGTGCTCATGCCTTAGAAGTGGCTACCACTGTAAAATTAGCCCGAGCTTTGTGGATCATCCCGATTGCTTTTATGTCGACCTTCATTTTCAAAAACAAATCAAAAAAGATCAGCATCCCCTATTTCATAGGCTTATTTATACTGGCTATGATAGCCAATACTTATATCCCAGCTACTAAAATTATCAGCCCCTACATGATCTCCATTGCTAAGGCCGGGTTAACCCTTACCTTGTTTCTGATCGGTGCAGGCTTATCCAGGAAAGTGATCTTGTCGGTTGGTTTTAAACCATTATTCCAGGGCGTTGTTCTTTGGATCATCATATCAGTTGCGGCTTTATATGCCGTAATGCATTTGGCTTAGTCTAAATGCCTTTCTTAACCTTTGTAATTCTCTTGTCTCTTATCAAGGGAACGATAAGAAATACAAACAGCCAGATTAATCCAAATACTACACTTGAACTTAGAAAAATAATACTTATTTTCTGTTTAATCAGATATTCCGCAATCGTCTGAAATAATGAAAACTGGAAAACAAACTGAAGCACCTGTTTGGCTTTGTTAGCAGATATCGTCAGATTATAAAGCAATAACAAAGGTAAAAGTGCGAAGCTGATCAACCGTCTGGATATTACAATAACCAGCCTATGTTTGGGTATATGCTGATATTTCATAAGCAAGCGGAAGATGAAAACAGTTAATATCATGACTGCAAATGATACCAAGAACTTTTTGCCGAGGAATTTTGGATATCCTTTGAATCCTTCAGTGTTTTCACTAATTTCAAGCAGATCTTTTTGCTTGACGTCTTGCTTCGCCCGCTCAAATGAAGTTTCAAAATCACTTCCTTCACCGAGATATAATTCTGTCAGGATTGCCAGGTGGTCGGCCATCTCTTTGATTAATTTGTCTTCAATTACTCCAGAATGTTTCAAATAACCTATTATCTGGTCATACTCAAATTCCGTTAATTCTCGCTTCATGCGATATTTACGTTAAAATCAATTACATCATTTAGCGATTTGATGAAAGATGCCAGTTCAGCGATCTTTTCGGTTGCTACGGCAGCGCCGCTTTTCGTCAGCCGGTAATATACCCTCGGCCTTTTGCCTACCATTACAGATTCTGTTTCCAAAACCCCAGTCGCTTCCAATTTGTGGAGAGACGAATACATCGCACCCTCACTGATCTGAATTTTATTAGCGGTAAGTTCTTTCACCGTTTGGGTGATCTCATACCCATACATCTTAACGTTTTCCGACAGTAGTTTCAAGATAATAATCTCAATTGTACCCTTTAGCAGCTCTTTAGAATACATACTTTTTTTTAGGCAAATATAGCCCTAAAATGATTACATACCCTTTATAGCAAGGTATATTTTGAAAAAGATTAAACCTTTAATTGAATATTGAGTTTAACACTTATATAAGATACGATGCATTGTATAAGGATGTATTTATCGATCAATTTTAAAGATGAAAAAGCTAATCATACTGTGTGGATTTATTTCAATTATGAACGTAGCGTGTGCGCAGCAAATGCAAAAAACACCCAATCAGAGGGCTGAACATAAGACTCTTTTACTTCAAAAACAATTGTCGCTTAATAAAGAACAAGCCAGAAAAGTAAAAGTAATAATGTTGGAGCAAGCTGTTCGCATAGATAGCCTTAAAGCTAACAGGCAAGCAGAAAAGAGAAACCGGCGGCTAACAAAACGGCAAATTATTGCCCAGACTGACGGCAGGATGGAAAAAATACTCTCTGCTGATCAAGAAGCAACATACCTTAAATGGAAAGAATTAAAAAAGGCAAAACACAGTAGAAATGGAAAACAGGCGGACTAACCACCGCTAGAAAATGAATTAATAACAACTAAATAATATCTATGAAAAAGAAATCAATTGTTGGTGGTTTATTTGTTGCCATGCTGGCAGTGACCAGTGTATCCAACTCACAGACCAGGACACCATTGATCAATCACCGGGAGAAAAACCAAAAAGCAAGGATTAATCAAGGTGTAAGAAGCGGTGAATTGACCCATCATGAGGCACATACGCTGAGAAATAATGAACGAAATATTAACGCAGAAAAAAGAATTGCAAGAGCAAACGGAAAAGTCGGCCCAAGGGAAAGGAGCATGATCCGCCATCAAGAAAGCCGGGATAGCCGAACAATTTACAATAAAAAACACAATGCAGCTGTCAATTAATTAATTGTTTAATCATACACCTATCAAAATGAAAATAATGAAATATCTGCTTTTACTCTTTGTAATCGCATTCAGCTTTAGTTCCTGTGTAGTCAGGCGTGGACCCGGATGGATTCCCGGTCACTATGATGTGGGTCCTTACGGTGGCAGGCATTGGGTTCCGGGTCATTATCGTTAATATATTTATTAAATCTCAATGCGAATCAAGAGTCGAAATATGTTGATAACTTCAGGAGATAAATCGTTGATTGTGAGCGATTTAGCGACGAATATATTTGGTTAAAGCCTTGAAAATCAGTATCTTAAAGAAGATTAC
>NZ_WWEO01000027.1 GCF_009928685.1 Mucilaginibacter agri
ATGCGAATGTAACCGGCACGCCGGTTACCTTGACCTCGCCACCGAACCTGGCTATCGGAAACGAGATGCCAAAAACAGCTTATAATTTTACCGATCCGGACAGTCCAAGTGCTTTTTACGGTGCAAACTTTTTTATTGGAGCTATAGATGATATCCGGTTATACAACAAAGTGCTAAGTGATGCAGAAGTAAATTCATTATACACCATGGAACAACCCTGATAAACGATCACAAAGTTTTTTAAACATTAGGGCATCAATTACGGTGCCCTTTTTATTTACAGGGAATTTGATAAATAATAATTAAAACCTTTCGCCTCCACTTTTTTTTAATTTTAGCTTATGATCGCATTTCTGGCGCATTTTCCCAAAAGGCTTAACACAGAAAAAAAAACACGAAATGGCGGCTTATAGCGTCTTAATCCAAACGTATCGTCAGGAGTACTAATATATTGATAATACTGTTTTTTAGTAAGTAATACGTACGTTAGCGTGCAAGAAGAGTGCTGTATAGCATTCCATTACCGTTATTGTATCTTTTCAAATCTTGCAACCCAGCCGCCTCCGGATGCAAGTTTGATGTTTAATTTATCTTTCGCAGTAACTGTGATCACAGTATTTTTATAATCAGTAGCGCCTTTAACAACATTCAATCCATCTTCAAAAAGTATAGAACGATAACTGCCATTCGTTAACAAAGAGAGGTTTACTGTTATATTCCTCCGCCAGGATTATATATTCTTCTACTTTTCCCGCGAGCGCTTTGGTTCATCAAAATTGGTTGGCACTGCGGATGTATAATTGGCGCATTCCTGTTCGCACTGGTAGATATTCGGATTATCTGCAAGCATTTGTAGTGGTGCGTCAAATATTGTACATATAGCCATTTGATGGCATCTTGTTCATTGGGTCATCGGATTAGCGTTTACAGGACGATAGCTGGCTTTACTAGCATTACGGATGTCACCGGGCGTATAATCCATTGGCCCCAAAGTCATGCTGATAAAGGGATGGTTAAATCATAAACCGGTTGGTCAGTGGTTCCCCACTTCATGTTTTCTAATCCTTTAACTCCTTCGAAGTTGAGGACATTGGGATAAGTGCGTTGTAAAACACTGGGTTTATAAATTTCACAAAATCTCTTTTATGATTCGTAGTGAGAAACGCACTTGTGTATAAAAAAATTGTTTATGGAAAATATTTTTCGATAAACAAAATTTAGTTGATTATTCATGGTATTCTCTGATTTGTGGCGAAAGTTTTGTATCTTTTAATTACTAAAGCTTGCCCTTTAAATACTGCTTATCGATTTTATACGTGTTTGCGCTCATTCTACTTTTTAATCCAATTTTCACTGTCGATGAAGATATTTTTGGATAAATAATGATCACGATATGAAATCAAGATTTTTACTGTTGGCAATAATTGGTACGGCTTTCGTATCCTGTAAAAAGGCAGATGTTGAGGAACCAAATGTTGTAGCCTTAAAAAAGTTATATTCTATAGGGTTTACTGTTTGGAATTTTAGCGACACAACTTCAGTTGTGGGAGCGACATCTGTTTCAAAAAGCCCTTCAAGTTCTTTACAAAATCAGCTGGACTATTTACAATATTACGTTTTTACAAAGGAAGCTAACGGAAATTACGTTTTGGTTAAGCAGAAAATTCAAAAGTCTACGGATGCAAACTTTGGGATAGTTTCCGATTCTCTTCCAGCCAATCATTACTATATTTATTTTGTGGGTTGCCAGGCGCCAGGTCACATGGAGATGAGGACGAAGGCAAACAATATTAATGTTCCCATTTTTTATTATGACAACAATGCCATCTATGACACCTTTTATGCATCATCAGAGGTTACTCTAAACGGGATGGTAACCGAGGCAGTTTTATTAAACCGTGTGGTCGCGAAAGTTCAGGTAAAAATTACGGATATTTTACCGCAAGAAGCTTCGGCTGTAAGATTAATCTTTGCCGATTATCCGCTTGGTTTGGATTTGACTACCGGTATTGGTGAGATTCGGGCCGAAACCGAAACTACGAACAGAGTTTCGAAGAATTTTCAGGTGCCGATTGTCAACGCTGATAAAATTAACACCGGATTCACCTTTGGTGCCATAGTATGGGCTTACGATTACCCGCTTATAACACTTAGTTGTATTGATGTTTCGGGTAAAACGATAGCCGTTAAATCAATACCTAAAAATCGATTCGGCCTTTATACAAGACTGGAAGATAACATGCAGTATAATTATACGGGCAGTTTGTTTGATACCCCTGGGTATACCGTTTTTGCAAGCAATCAACAAGCAGTCAGTTTAAAAAATAACTAGTTGTTCGTGGTAAATTACGTTGTAAGTAATATGAACGTCGCCAAGAAAACGATTTCGGTAAAAGTTTTACGCTTTTGTATTTTTATAGACATTCCCATGAAGTTTAATTTTAATAATACATATCTGCAATTGTTCGTTAGAAATCGGAGTATACTATTAACATTGGTATAAATCTATCCTTTGTAACCCTAAAAAGAATATAAACGTTTTTATATTTATCGGTCTTCATCATTTAGTGATCTAGTCTGTCTTTGGTTTCGTTATAAACCTTCGCTCATCAAGCTTATGATTTAACGTGTAATCGAATATTCGGACTATGCTGTCAATATTTTAAAATTTTTTGGCTGGGTAGGATATTTTATGGTATTTAATCAAATAGTGGACTCGTTGATGTCGTTCACCCATTGAGCATCATCTTCAAGAAACTGCTCTGTTTATTTTGCTGGCATCCTCTTCCTGAGAAAAATAACGACTTAAATATGATAATGCCTTAAAACGTTATTCGACATTTCAAGACAAATCGATGGGATAGTCTGAACGAGAATATTTACCGTGTTTTTATTTATGAATTAAGACTAACGGTTTTTCAAGGGAAATTAACATCATCATACATGTTAAGAAGTAAATAGGAGCAACAGGAAATCTAATAAACGGACCTTTGTACTGCAGGCAGAGTAATTGTAACGCCACCAACCCCGGCAATTGTTAGAAATTAAACATATTGAATTATAAACCTGCCTCTTTACAGATAAAACATAAGCTTCTGTGTGTAAGGCTGCTATTGCTTGGTTTTCAACTAAGAAATAGACATTTTATTAATCCATGTTTTTTGTCATAAAAGGTGCTGAGATGTTTAGCTTATTCATTAATGGATTGCCAAATTGCTGATTTCATGAGTTAAGGCCTGCAATTACAAATAGACTTTTGCATTTTAGTGCTATATACTTCAACATTTTCTAGAAATCCAAACTCGGAAAAAGTGCCACTGCTAGAAAGTTGTAGGGAAGTGCTAATGAGATAAATGGCTAGCAGTGCAAATAATCGTTTGACCCCGTATTACCCGTCCTTCAACGTTCAGAAGGAGCGCATAAATTACTGAAAAAACTATCTAAGTATACGGTGCCGCTAGAACCTTTTAGATTATTGAAGCTTTTTCGAATAATATCAAAAGTCTTGATTTATAAATTTGTCGAATGTTTAGTCTTTTCCTAACAGGAACTCGTGTCTAATTGAAATAATTTAAAAAAATAAGCATTTTGTTGCTAACTAAAAAAAAATTACTTTTGGTCACGTCGGTGTGGCAAATTTAGCCTGGGCCAACTTTTAACTACTTATGTCAAAAATAATTTTTCGGGATACATCTGCAAGAATAGGGATAATTATAGTGTTATCACAATTTGTACTAGGGCTCACTTCATGTTTTAACGAGAAGAAAATAACTTACTTTCAAAGAGGTGTCAATCAGAAAGATACTGTTGAAATCGCAAAAAAATACATTCCAAAAATACAGTCAGGCGATATATTATCCATCTATGTTAACTCTTTAAGTCCCGAAGCCAGTAGTTTTTTCAACCCTTACACTGCCAACGTAACGACCACGGCTACAGCACTTGACGTGAATGGCGGATTAACCCAAGCAGCCGCGCCTGGGTTCTTGGTGGATGCGGGGGGCAAAATTACCTTGCCATTAATCGGCACTTTGGATGTTAATAATCTTACGATCACTGAAGCAACAGATAGAATTAAGCAGCAGCTGGAAATATATCTCAAAGAGCCGACCGTTATTGTTAGATTCCTCAATTATAAAATTTCCATATTGGGCGAGGTCGCGAAGCCTGGAATTTATGTCGTACCTAACGAGAAAATTACCCTTCCTGAGGCGATAACCATCGCCGGTGATCTGACTGGTTTTGCAAAAAGAAATGAAATTGAGATAATAAGGGATGTTGATGGAAAAAAAGAATTTGGCGAAGTCGACTTAACTAATAGGAGCGTTTTCTCATCACCGTATTACTATCTGCACAGTAACGACGTCGTGTATGTTAAGGCATCTAAGGCAAAAGTAGCACAGTCTGACGTTGCACTAAGAGTCATTCCTTTGGCAGTTTCTATTTTGTCATTAATTATCGTCTTAATCAAATAGTATTTACATGCACGAAACTTCAGACATTTCTGATGAATATTCATCGCCGGGACCAGGCAATGAAGTTGATTTTAAGGAAATTATCCAGGGATATTTAAAACATTGGAGATGGATTTTGTTATCTGTTACTGTTATGCTTATCCTGGGCTATGTTTACGCAAAAACACGGGTCCCGCAATATAAAATTGATATCGCAATACTCATAAAGGACAAGGAATCAAATAGTGATAAAGATATACTTCAGCAGTTAGACGTTTTTTCATCAGGAAAAATCATTGACAACGAAATTCAAATATTAAAAACTAGCACTTTAATGGAAAAAGTGGTAGAATCATTGGATTTACAGAATACCTATATTGTTAATAGAAGTTTTTCCAAAACTATATTATATAAAAATATTCCTTTTAAAGTACACGTTTTACAACCAAATAATCAAGTTAATAAACAGGAATGGTTTATCCAGGCCATAAACGATAAAGAAGTTGTATTTAATGGTAAAAAGATAGCTTACAATAAACCCGTACAGACTGATGCCGGACTGATCGTTATTACGCCCACCGGTATTAAGTCGAATGAAAAAATCCAGGTTATATTTGGCTCAGTTTCCGGCATCGCGCAGTCATATATCAATAGACTAACTATTACACCAGCTAGTAAACAAGCTACGGTTTTGTTTATATCGATGGAGGATGAGAATGCGCAACGGGGGATGGACTTACTTACTAAACTCGTCGATGAATATAACCAAATATCTGTTGATGATAAGAATAGAACAACGGCAAACACATTAACTTTTATTGAGGGCAGGCTTACCGCTGTGGCATCAGATTTAAATCATGTTGAGGAAAGAGTTCAAGATTATAAATCTTCTAACCAAATTACAGATATAACGGCACAGTCAGCGATTTTTTTAGCAAATGTCCAGTCTAATGATGCACAGATAACGAAAATAGATCTCGAATTGGGCGTACTCAATATCCTGGAAAACTATCTTCACGAGGTGAGTATTGACCAAATGAAACTTCCTGCAATGCAGGGGGTGGACGACCCTTCGTTGCTGGGATTGGTGCACCAATTATCCGAAGCACAGATTAAAAAGGAAAGTTTGCTCCGAACTGTTCCGCAAACCAATCCAATTGTTAATTCCATAAATGATCAGATTAAAGCTCTAAAGCAAACGATTGTACAAACGATACAGAACGTCAGGGCAGGTTTATTGGATAACAAAAAGCAACTCGTTAGACAAAACAATAAGTTTAATGGGATCATTAAAAATGTTCCTTCAAAAGAACGCGGACTTATCGATGTAATGCGGGACAGAGATATTAAAAATAACTTGTTCACTTTTTTATTACAGAAGCGCGAGGAGACGGCAATGGCCTTGGCATCAACAGTTTCAGACAGTAAAACGATCGATAAGGCTAAGAGTTCGGGTATGTATTTTAAACCGGCTAAAAGTGCCATATATATTGCTTTTTTTGCATTAGGGCTATTGATCCCAATAAGCGTTTTATATCTAGGCAAGATTTTTGATTCGACAATTAAAAAAAGAGCCGATATCGAACGAAATACTCATGTTCCGATAATTGCGGAAATAAGCTATTCATCCGACTTAAACCCATTAATTACTATTGAGCGTCCACGTTCCATGGTATCGGAACAGATAAGGGCCTTAAGAACAAATTTGCAATTTATTTTACCCGAGCAAGAACATAAAGTCATTCTTTTTACCTCGAATATCAGTGGCGAAGGAAAATCTTTTGTTGCTTTAAATCTTGCAGCCAGCCTAGCAAGTACAGGTAAAAAGGTAATTGTACTTGAACTTGATTTAAGAAAACCAAGATTCAACACCATGCTTGGGCTGGCATCTAGCAGTGGGCTTTCTAACTATTTAATTGGACAGTTGGATTACAAAGAAACCATCCAAATTGACGCCACCCAGAAAAATCTCCACCTGATTACCAGCGGCACTATTCCTCCTAATCCGGCCGAATTATTGTTAAATGGACGTATTGAAGTTTTAATTAAAGCATTGCGAAAAGAATATGATTATATCATCATGGACGCTCCCCCTGTGGGTCTGTTGACAGATGCCCATATTTTAAGTACATATGCGGAAGCGACTTTATTTATAATACGCTACAATTATACATACAAGGAGCAAATACAGTTGATTGAAAATTTGCGGCGGAAGAAGGTATTTCGCAACTTAAATATCGTTTTTAATTCAGTAGATAAGTCCAAGAAAGGCTACGGGTACGGCTATGGCTATGGGTATGGCTATTACGAGGATGAAAATAAAAGCAAGCGACTTTTTTCTAAGCGATAATCAACAATTTAGTATAGTGGGCGGTATCTTATCTAAAATTAAGCAATCGAGAGCTTTGCTTCTAAGATTTTTCAAAGGGCAATTACTTATCCAGTTTTTTAATTTACTGAACGGTTTCTTGTTATTAAGGTGGTTAGATATCGAAGAACAAGCCATATTTAGCTTGTCCTTCGGTATGCAAAGCTTGATAAACCAGTTAAGCGATTTAGGTTTTAGCGGAAGTATTATTGCTTTGGCCGGTAGGGATTATGATAATAAGCAAATCTTAGGTCAAATAATAAAAAGTGCGAAATACTTTAGGAAGTTGCTTTTCTTTGGCAGTGTTACCGTCGGATTGATCTTAGTACCGGTTTTTACTAAGACGAAATTTTCTAATCCATATGTATTGTGGTTGAACCTGATCCCAATTTTGGCAGCGGTTTACTGGGAGGCTAATTTAAGCATTTATGGTACCCCTCTTATCATACACAAGGATATGAAGAAGTATTATAAACCGCAAATCGTTGTCGCCATTTTTAAACTTTTTATCAATTACTTATTGTTTCTAAGCCATCATATTAGTTCGTTTAGTATTTTAATTCTGAATGCTTTGGCGATGCTTTATATTGGAAACGAGTACAAAAAATATTCAGATAAATATTACCAAAAAGATGTGGCTTTTGAAAAGACCAAGGACAAGATGTTCAAGTACATCTTGCCATTGATTCCAAGCCTTATATTCAATGCTTTTTTTGCCCAAATTCAGGTATTTATAATATCGCTTTTTGGTAAGGTTAGAAACATAGCGGAGGTTGCGGCATTGGGAAAGCTATCTCAGATATTTATGTTATTGGGGGCATTTAATATGATGATTGTTGAACCGATGATTGCTAAATCAAATCATGCTGAGCTTTTTAAAAGGTATATGTTAATTTGTGTGATGGCCTTTTCAATAGCCGGTCTCCTGACATTGAGTTCATATTTATTTCCCGGGATTTACCTGCTCGCTTTGGGCAGCAAATATGCTGCTCTGAGTAAGCAGTTAATATGGGTAATCGGAGCAGCTGCGCTCGCATTTGTTCAGGGAACATTGTGGACGATGCATAGTGCCAGAAAATGGGTTTTTTGGTGGGGAAGCGCCTTTTATATATTGATGATAGTTTGTTGCCAGGTGCTGGGCATAACAATGTTCGATATCAGTACAACTATGGGCGTCTTACAACTATCGTTTTTGACAGCTGTTGGAATTTTAATTGTGCAGATTAGTATTGGCGTCGTAGGCTTTAGAAAAGACGGTTATGAGTTCAGCATAAGCTGATTCCTCGTTGGTGAATAGATATATCTCGTAATTTAATATTGTAATGAAGTTAAATTTATTATACAGGTTGATTTTTAAGGTAGAAAAGATAATAACGAAAAAGAAAGAAAATCAGTTAAAGAGCGCGTTTAAGTACTGCGGGGAAAATATTAGATTAGAAAACAACTGTCATATTATAGTACCCGGAAATTTTGAAATAGGCGATAATAGTTCCATTTCATCTTTTACGACGGTGTATGCAACGTTTGGTGTGAAAATAGGGAAAAATTGCCTGATTTCGAGTAATTGTGGTATCTCATCATATAACCACATCATGGAATCTGGTGATCGACCGGCAGATTCAGGAAGAGACGTGGAATTTTCTAAACCGGTGACAATAGGAGACAACGTCTGGATTGGAATGAATTCGTGTATACTACCGGGTGTGAGCATTGGCAGTAATTCCATCATTGGATCCGGAAGCGTCGTAACGAAAAATGTTCCCTCCGATGAAGTATGGGTAGGAAATCCGGCGCGTTTCATAAAAAAATTAACAATTATCAATGCATAATGTAATTAAATTGTCGATCGTAATTCCTACTTACAACAGGAACGATTTACTAAGTAAATGTTTGGCGTCCCTGAACCCCCAATGCCAAACGTTGAAGGCCAATTATGAAATTATTGTCTCTGACGATAGTAGAGATGCTAATGCAAAAGTTTTAATTGAAACTGAGTTTCCGTTCGCAAAATGGGTTCAGGGTCCTAAAGTTGGTCCGGCCGCCAATAGAAACAACGGGGCAAGATTTGCTACGGGTGATTGGATAGTCTTTATTGATGATGATTGCATCCCTAACAAAAATTTGATGGAAGCTTATCTGAACGCCATCATGAACTTCCCCGATTTTGTAGCATTTGAGGGGAGAATATATGTAGAAGGAAGCCCTCGCAGTCTTCTTGATGAATCACCAACGAATGAAACCGGAGGTTGTTTTTGGTCTTGTAATATTTGTATTAAGAGAAACTTGTTTGAGGATTTGAATGGATTTGACGATACTTTTCCGTACGCTGCGATGGAGGATGTCGAATTTTTTTATCGAATAAGAAAGATTACTGACAAATATAAGTTTTTATATGATGCGGCAGTTTTACACCCTTGGCGAACCAATACTAAATTATCGAAAACTGCTTATCAACGGTATAAATCTATTCTGTATTTTTTAAAAAAACATCCCGAAATGAAGTTAAATCTGAATCCGAAAAATCATTTTAATGCGTTTTTCCGCTCTCGGCCTAAAACCTTCAGATTGGCATTACAATGTAATTTTGCCGGCATTAGAGAAAAACTTAAAGCTGATGCAGTTTGGATTTGGGTAGGCTTAAGATTCTTTTTTGATATACATAAAAAATAACACAATCAACTAATATGGATTCAGGTATATCGGTAATAATTTGCTGTTACAATAGTGCCAGTCGGTTACCCCAAACAATTGCCCATTTAGCGAAGCAATCTATAAACTCTGACATTAAATGGGAGATCATTATCGTTGATAATGCTTCGACTGACGATAGTGCCGGAGTTGCGGCGAAGGAATGGAAGAAATATGACACTTGTATCCCTTTCACGATTCATACCGAAAATCGTCCGGGGTTGAATTTTGCAAGACAAAAAGGGATAAGCGTGTCCAAATATTCTTATCTTTTATTTTGTGATGATGATAATTGGTTGAATGAGGATTACTTAGCAAGGGGTTATAATATTTTGGCCGCTGACGCCAAAATCGGAGCGCTCGGCGGCATTGGAATTCCGGTGTTTGAAGGTACTAAACCGGAATGGTTTGACAAATTTCAATTGTACTATGCTGTGGGGAGGCAGAGCGAACTACAGGGAGATGTTTCCCGAAGCAAAAGCTGGATTTACGGTGCCGGTATGATGATCAACAGAGAGGCGATAAAAAACCTTGACAAACATCGGTTTTTGACAACAGATAGGAAAGGGAAAAGCTTGTCGTCCGGAGGTGATATGGAATTATGTTTCTTTATTCTCACCCAGGATTTTAGTATCTGGTATGATGAGGAATTAATTTTTAAGCATTTTATCGAAATCGGCCGGTTAGAAATGAATTATTTGAAGCGGATGATGATGGCTGGCGCAAAAGCTGCCTATCTGTTGGATGGGCTACGATTTATTGCTCAGGGAGCCGTTAAACCTGTGAGAATAAAAAGAAATTGGATAGTTAGATTTGTCATCGATAATATAAAAGTCTACAAGGTTTTTCGAAGTAATGAACTCCCTTTACATTTCCAACTCAAATTACATTTTGTCAGAATAAGCAGAATTTTAAAACTGAATTTTGACTATGACAGGTCGTTTAAATTATATAAGTGGTAAGCATGAAAGTATCAATATGTATCCCCACCTATAATAGGCCTGAGTTATTAAAGGAAGCATTGTTGTCGTGTATTAACCAGACCAAACATCCCTTCGAAATTTTAATAGGGGACGATTCCAAGAACGATGATTCATACCATGTGGTCAGGGACTTACAAACACAATCTGCCGAGAGGGGCATTGAAATCATCTATAAAAGTAACATACCGTCCTTGGGTCAGCGGGATAATGTAAACAAGTTGATAGAACTGGCATCCGGGGATAAATTCGTTTTATTGCATGATGATGACCTTCTATTGCCGGATGCGCTCGAAACGATGGCTGAGTGTTTTCTGGAAAACGAAAGTACCGGAGTGGTTTATGGCGATCAGTATATTATTGATAACGATGGCAATTTAGACGAGAAATCGACAATACTCTTGAATTCTAGTTATTTCCGAACCAAAGAATTTGAAATAAACCAGCTTAATTCGATCGACGCTGCAATTGTGCAACAATTTCCTAACGATGGCTATATGATAGATATGCCACTGGTAAAGTCAGTCAAATATGCGCCCGAGGACTCAGAAAATATCGGTTCAGCGATCGACTTTTATTTTGGCCTCAGATTAGCGCAAACAGGTGTCAAGTTCAAATATCTAAATAAGTATACGACCAAATATAGGATCACGACGGTTTCTATTGAACGACAGGGTTCGGATGCTTCATATAGAGCTTTTAAAGTTCTGGAGTCGCTGCCGTACCAGGGCAATGATAAGCTGGTAGATTATAAAAAATTAGTGCTTCAAAAAAAAGTAGCGAGCGCGACTATGATGGCATTAAAATATGTGGGACGCACAGAAGCGGCCAAAATTTATTTTGGCAAATGGCACAGAAAACAGATACTATCGGCGAGGGGATTGAAAAGAGGCTTGCAGATCATACTGAATATAATATAGCGAGAAATGCGATATTTTGAAAAAGGTAAAATGAAAAGAAAAAATTCCAGGGCAAATATCCAAATCGGCATACCGGTTTTGATGTATTCAATAGCTTGGAAGCGCAAACAAAATTTTTTGCAAACTAAATAGGCCAAAAAAATTACGCATGAGGATAGCTTTTATTTGCGGATCTCTAGAACCAGGTAAGGATGGCGTTGGGGATTATACTTGGAGGTTAGCCAAGTCCCTTCACGCCTTAGGCGTTCAAATTGCTGTTATTGCGGCGAATGATAGTCACATACAAACAGTGATCGCCGAAGCCTCCGATAAGGCTCCCCAAATACTTAGAATACCGAAAATTTGGACGAATTCGCTTCGGGTGAAACAGATCGAAGCCTTTTTGAGAATTTTTAATCCGGACTGGGTTAGTTTACAATATGTGATATTTTCATTTCATTCAAAAGGTTTACCTGTTTTTTTTAATAATGATTTGAGAGGACTGCTTTCCGGGCTCAAGATTCATATCATGTTTCATGAGCTTTGGGTGGGAATGGATGAAAATGCAGGTCTCAAACACAGATTATGGGGAGGGGTTCAAAAAAGGATGATTGGTCGTTTAATTGGTACGCTTCGTCCTAAACAGATCGATACCAATACTGACTTGTATCAGGCTCAATTAAAAAGTTTAGGTGTTGACGCAGGTATTTTACCCCTTTTTGGGAATATTCCAATTGTTAAAAAGAAACAGATCCAATTTTTAGGCAATGAAATAGATTTGGTCTTATTTGGGGGGATACATCATGGAGCACCTGTGGAAACCTTCGCTTTGGAAGTTGCCAACTATTCTAAAAAAAATAATAAACGGGTAACCTTACATTTGTTAGGGCGTTGCGGCGATGAGCAAAAAAAATGGATTTATTCCTGGAATGCGGTTGGCTTGCAAGTAAAGGTCTGGGGAGCGGTGAGCGACGCGCGAGTTTCAGAAATATTGGCCGCATCAACCGCGGGTGTAACAACTACCCCCGTCAGCCTTGTCCAGAAAAGCGGATCTGTCGCTGCTATGCAGGAACATGGTTTACCTGTAATTTGTGTAGCTCGCGATTGGGTGCCGCGTTTCGTTAATCAGTTATCAATCCCTCAGAATGTTTTGGTATATCATAAAGGTAATTTTGATCAGCTTTTTCGGTTTTTCCCAATTATACCGGAAAATAACCTGGAAGGGGTTACAAAATCGATGTTATTAAAATTATCGAACTAATTTCAAATGGCGAGTTTTAAATTTTTGTTTAAAAATAGGGCAAGGCATAATATAGGCTCGAAGAAATTTTATATCGCCTGGCTTAAGCGGTTTTTTTCCTTTCCTGAGGCTTTCAAAAGAAATTTCAGACGGTGGACTCTCATCCGTAAGGGCGCGGTTATAGATGAGACTGCTGAGATCGGAGTCATTACTTTGGGTAGAAATGCCAAAGGCTTATTTATTGGTGGAAATTCGTTCATCGGTCGTGTTGAGGTGGCCTTACATGATGAGGTAAGAATCGGAAATAATGTCTGTATAAATGACGGATGTAAAATCTTAACCGGTTCTCACGACATTACCGATGCTTTGTGGAGACATGTTAAGTCTCCAATTGTCATTGAGGATTACGCGTGGATCGCAACTAACGCAATTATTCTGCCCGGGGTGCGTGTCGGAACCGGGGCGGTGGTCGGGGCAGGGGCCGTTGTAAGTAAAAATGTTGCACCTTATGAAATTGTTGTAGGGAACCCCGCCAGGCCAATCCAACGAAAGCGAACAGAAAGTTTAAATTATAATCCATGTAGCTTTCTAGCAGCAAATTTAGCTTGGCTAAAGGGCTGATTTTGTCATACAGCAATGTTGTGTTTTGCGAGATTGATTTCCGCAATACTTAGATTAGTAAACAAATATAAAATGCAGATAATACTTTCCCATCCAACTGGTAATGCTAATGTTCGTGCGGTCGCGGATGCGTTAGTTACTTCAGACATGTTGGCCAAATATTATACCGCTATAGCTGTTTTCCGGAATAGCCCATTGTATCCATTGACGGGTTTGCAGGCATTGTCCGACATCCGAAGAAGAGAGCTGAATGAAAATTTGAGTCGTTACACTAAAACTAATCCATGGTTTGAAATTTCACGGCTAATGGCTCACAAGGCCGGCTTTAAAAAGCTGGTACAGCATGAAGTAGGAAGGTTTTCAGTCGACAGCATTTATCATAACCATGACAGTTGGGTTGCAAGAGAATTAAAAAGATTTAATCGAGCTCGTTTATCGGCAGTATATGCTTATGAAGATGGTGCTTTACAAACGTTTAATCAGGCCAAAGCACAGGGAATTGCGACTTTATACGATCTACCCATAGGTTATTGGAGAACTGCTAGAAAGCTTTTAGAAAGGGAGATTGACAAATTTCCTGATTGGGGGGCAACGCTGACCGGAATGAAAGACTCGGGCGACAAACTAGCGCGAAAAGATCAAGAGCTTAAGCTAGCTGATCATATTTTTGTTGCTAGCACCTTTACGGCGAGGACCTTGGAAGATTATCCAGGAAGTCTATCACCAATTGCGGTTATACCGTATGGTTTTCCTGAAGTAAGTATCATCAAGAGGGAGTATCGTTTAAGTGGTAATTCCCCACTTAAATTATTGTTCGTTGGTGGATTATCCCAGAGAAAGGGTATCGCCAATCTTTTCGAGGCCGTTGAAAAGATCGGGCCTCGGGTACAGCTGACCGTGGTTGGTAGAAAGCCGGTTGACGATTGTAAACCTTTAAACCAAGCTTTAACAAAGCATCATTGGATACCTAGTTTGTCCCATCAGGATGTCTTACAATTGATGAGGTCTCATGATATATTAGTTTTCCCATCCCTTTTTGAAGGCTTTGGTTTAGTCATAACCGAAGCGATGTCTCAGGGGACGCCTGTCATAACCACGGAACGGACTGCGGGGCCTGATTTAATAACGCACGGTGAAGATGGGTGGATTGTTGAAGCGGGTTCAAGTCTCGAACTTCAGAACATGATAGAACATCTTCTGTTAAACCCTGATGAGATTAAGAAGGCAGGTATTGCAGCTTTAGAACGTGCCAAACGTCGTCCGTGGAGCGTGTATGCAAATGAACTCTGTTCAATGGTCACGAGCAACGGAAAGTAATTTTACTTTGTTAAGCAATGTTGAAATCAAATAAGGCAAAAAGTGTCATGCTACACAGTAAGGATAATGCTCTCAAAAATGGCATATGGCTTTTTTTCTGGCTGCTTATCTTTGAAGGAGCACTTCGCAAATGGGTATTGCCGGGATTAGCGACCCCTCTTTTATTGATCAGAGATCCTTTGGCATTATGGATTGTATTTAAAGCATGGCACAGAGGGTTAGTACCTTTCAATATCTATACATTCGGCGCTGTTGCCGTAGGCGTAATCAGCATCTTCACAGCGGTATTATTTGGACATGGAAGCTTTTTAGTGGCAATTTATGGCTCCAGAGTATGGTTCCTGTATTTTCCTCTGATTTTCGTTATTGGGTCTGTGTTTACGAAGGATGATGTGATGAAGTTCGCACAAAAATATTTGATATTATCTATTCCGATGACGCTACTGATTGTGATCCAATTTTACAGTCCTCAATCTGCTTGGGTCAATCGGGGTATCGGCGGCAATGAAGGCGCCGGATTTAGTGGAGCGATGGACTTTTTTAGACCGCCGGGTACATTCTCATTCGCTAGTGGCGTCGGTGGTTTCTATAGCGCACTGGCATGCTTTGTTTTCTATTACTGGCTCGACCCCAAAAGTATTAATAAGAAGCTGCTGATCGCCTCCACCATTTGCCTTATAATAGCGGTTCCTATTTCAATTATAAGGGGACTGTTTTTTGAGGTAATGATCACTCTCGCATTCATGTTGGTATCTGCATTCCGAAAGCCTCAAAATGCAGGCCGAATGGTGGCAGCGATAGCAGTGGGTTGTTTTCTTATTCTGATACTTAGTCAACTGAGTTTTTTTCAAACGGCGATTGAAGCCTTTACTATGCGGTTTACGACTGCAAATGACTCTGAAGGGGGACTAGGAGGGGTAGTAGGAAACCGATATTTTGGAACAATGATATATGCTTTTACCATGACAGCCAGTCAGCCGTTTTGGGGATATGGTTCAGGAATCGGAACAAATGTTGGAGCCGTAATTGCCACCGGAAAGGCCGACTTCTACTCTGTGGTTAATGGAGAGGTAGAATGGCAACGGGTGATAGGTGAACTTGGTATTTTATTGGGCATAATAATTATTGGCATACGAATAGGACTGAGCTTTAAATTGCTTAAGGAATCATACCAACTATTAACGAGGGAGTACTCACTGCCTTGGATGATTTTACCTTTTTGTTTAATGAACTTACCTCAGGGACAATTGGGGTCACCTATTCCCTTAGGCTTTACCACATGGATGGCAGGAATGCTATTGGCCTCATGTAATAGTAAAAAACGTAAAATAGTTAACAGTTAAGATGCTTAAATCAGGTGTAATTCGGTTCATATTAGCCACATTAGTTATTTTATATCACGTCAGCGGATCGGTATTTGTGGGAACGATGGCTGTTTATTGTTTCTTTATCCTTAGCGGTTATTGGGTAACTTATATGTATGAAGCAAAATATCTAAAAGGGAGATATCCGATAAAGACATTTTACTCAAGTAGAATCTTGAGGATTTTTCCTGTTTATATATTGTTGAGTATATTATCCTTCTGGATGATTTATATTTATAGTCCGGAAAAATTTGAAGCGATTTCTACGTTGAATACAACCGCTAAAATATGCTTCTTTTTAAGTAATTTATTCATTCTGGGCTATAATCAACTTACGATTAAGCCAATTGTTCCCGCGTGGTCTTTGGATATTGAATTGCAGTTTTATCTGCTTCTGCCTATATTGATTTTTTTTGTTCAAAAAAAAAATGTCAGAATTGCTTTGTTATGTATTAGTACGATCATTACTATAATCCTCAGTGTTTTTTATCCTCAAAGTGTTTTGGCTAGAAGCGTACTCATTTATTTGAGCTATTTTTTAACTGGTATTTACTTATATAAGGAGAAGGTCAAGTTCAGTTTTAGAGTGGAGCTTTTATTTAATATACTTCTAATTAGTATATTGATCATACATTTCTCTCTTTATAACTCGCACATTTATTCTGCAATCAAGTCAGTACCTAATTACGAAATGTATTTCAACGAATTATTAGGTTTGCTTGCAATTCCGGTGTTATGCAATTCGACATATAACAAGAGCGATCGGTTAGACAGGTGGCTAGGTGATATATCATACGTGCTTTATCTGCTCCATTGGGTACTGCTCATCCCCTATAACTTTTATGTAAAAGACTTAAGTAAAGTACAAAGACTTCCGATTCTCATGATTTTTTTGGTGGCAACCTATTCGTTTTCTTATGTTATTTTTCGATTCTATGACAAGCCAATTGATTTATTAAGGAGAAAATGGCTCGAGGAAAATAAAATTTCTAAATCTGAACTGCCATAGGTTATTTTAAAATCCAACATATAGAAAATGACTTTTGAATAGTAAAAAATCGTTAGTGTAAAGAAAAAATGAATGGCAGATGAAGTGTTCAACGACAACAATCAGGTGGCATCAGGATCTGGGTCACCTCACGCCCACTTTCGCTACAACAACGAAATTATCCTTTTTACACGCTCATTATTAAGTTCGTCATAAAAGGATTAGCTTCACTGATAGTTTTTTCTGTTGTGTATATGAAAAGCGCGTGATTTTTTCATCGGATAGTCATGTTAAATGACCATAAGGCCATAATTGAATTGAATCATATGTCGTTATATTCCAATTGACCTCGCGTAATCAAATAGTAAAAGTGATAACTGACGCGGGAAGGAACAAAACGCAATTCATATTTCCACTAGATTTCTGATAGCGGAGAGCATTTTCAGTGTTCTGGAATTAATTTCGTTTTAATTTTAAAGGTTAGCGGCGTTTCTATGAACTTGTAAAATAAGAAGCCTGTTGTTATGCAAGTGCAGGTTAAAATCAAAGTATAGGGTAATAAATATCTTTCCGGAGAAAGGTGTACATAACGCTTTACAAACTCTAGTATCAGCTGATGAGTGAGATAAAGCGAATAGGAAATTAAGCCAAACCAATAACCTATCTTTCCAGAACAAAATTTGGAAATAAAACTTCCGTTTTCACTATAAAGATTCCTAATCAACAGCGCCGAAAATAGAATGGCGAGAATATCCAACTTCTCAAAAGCGCAGCATGTTAGCGCTGCATAAAGTAACAATCGCTTAACCAATAATATTTAGATGTCAGCTGTTTTGTATAGTAAATACACATACCTAAAGCATAAGCAGCAATGCCTCTGATTATTGCTCCTGGAAAAATATATTGATCCAAAATCTTATCAGATCCATAAAATTTGACAAACAAAAAACCATCGAAGGCAAAAAAAACGCCTAAGAGCAAGTATAGCTGTAGTTTAGAACCTCTGCCGGTTAAGTTAATGGCAAAAGGGAGAATCATATAAATTATCCATTCCGTGCTAAGTGACCAAAAGACCGGTAAAACCTGATTGCGGGGTGAAATAATGCTCGCAAGGATTAGCGACAATATAATGCTGCTTAAAGGGTGAAAATGTGTTACAAATACACACGCCAGAACAAGCGTAACAAAATAGGCAGGATAAATTCTTGTGAACCTTTTTTTTAAGAAAAGGTTATAATTGGTGAGGCTCAAGGTATTGCTGAATTTGTTATGTGTCGACAACATAATAACAAAGCCGCTTAACATAAAAAATAGGTCTACAGACAAATAACCATGTCTGACAAAGCAACCAATTACAGGCAAACTTTTAACAGGTTCAAAATTTTGGAGTTCATGGTATAACACAACGTAAAGGGCGGCTATCCCGCGTATGCCGGTTAAAGACTTAATTTCCTTCTGTATCATTTATTTGAATAAAAAAACGGACGTGCAATTTTCGAATATCCCTCGAAAGTATTACACTTTCGGAATCTTACCTCCCTTAATTCAAAGCGTAGTAATGAAATCCGTTCAAGTTTTTTAGTAGGTATTCGCTTGTTTAGCATTTGTTATCCAACGGGAGCATTGGACAAATATATATTTTTTCTTAAAAATCTTAATCATTTCATGGTTACACATATTAAAACAGCAAGTAATTGACTGATATGAAAATTTAGTGCTATGAAAATGCCAGTAAAATCGACCCCCCCCGGTAATGAACCAATTGTATGGTTTCTACTCGCTATCCAATTTAAAAAGGAATTGAACTTTTGATGGAAGCCATCTGTAAATTTGATATCAACCTGCTGACCAGGAGTGCTAGCTATGGAAAGTATGAATGTGTTAAAGAGCTTAATCCCTCGATACAGAAATTGGGTATTACGTCGAAATTTGATTGATTCGTTTGGAGAAGTTGCAACTAGAGATTTGCCGGACGGATGAATTTAGACTATCGGTACCAACCGCTTACAACGAACATTTTGCCTACCTGCAATCAAACTGTTGAATATGTGTAATCTTGTCCGAATATTTCATTAGGCTGCTTTATCAGGTTTTGCGGCCCAACGCACATGACTGAATATCTTCGTTCCTTACAGAGGATGTCGCGGGTTAACTAGAAGAGGTAGGGCAGGCTACAGTAAAACGGTAAACAATCATTAACAAGGGCAAAGCACTATTGTCGAAGTACTCAATCTACAAAAGCTAATTCATCATTGTTTATCCGAACAATAGTAAATATTATCGAGAGTATAATGTTAACTGGTTGGTATCTAAATTTTTATGCTACCGCTTATCGTCAAATCTATTTCTCCCAAATACAATTTTGATTTAACGAGACATGGATATAATAAACTCTCTTTTAGAATTTGCCTAGTTAACGCAGTATCTCAAAAATTTCACAATTTAAGCCGGATGCGATTTCGTATAAATAAAAATATGAAGGATTAATATTGCCCGCCTCCAGGCGTTGAATCGACTGCTGATCTTTCCCAATAAGCGTGGCCAATTGCGCTTGCGTTAGCCCATTCTCTAAACGTTTTGTGGTAATTTTTCGCCCCAAAGCCTTTAGAATAACTTGCTTGCTTTCCATCAACGCATTTTACATCAAAAAAAAAATAAAGCTAACAACGTATCGGTTGTATTTGTATATTTAAAAATTCGGTGGAGGTGGTGATTAATCTCTTTTTTTAAGATAGACTTATGGTTAAAAATAAATGTCCTCCATCGAATTTTTATGAAATAAAAGTGAAATTTTTGCAGTTTAAGACCGAATTTTCTATGGTGAATTATAAGCATTTTGTAGGTATCGACATTTCTAAACACAAGCTGGATGTTGTTCTCCTATGCAATAATATTTTGATTTCAAGTTATGTTATGCCCAATGAATTGAGAGAAATATCAAGCTTTATAAAAAAGCTGAAAGCAACGTCCGGAGTGACGATTAAAAACACTGTTTTTGGTATGGAACATACAGGCATTTACTCGCAACATCTACTTACAGTTTTGACAAAAATTGGAGCAAATATTGTTATAGACAGTGCCTATCACATCAAGCAATCTCTTGGTTTAGTTAGGGACAAAACAGATTTCCTTGACGCCTTGCGTATTGCACAATATGTTTATAAAAACAGGGAAAATTTGCGATTTTGGATTCCCAAAAGAGAGGTTTTAATCCAGTTAAAATACCTTTCTTCACTAAGGTGGGGTTTAATTTCAGCGAAAATCTCTTTAAAAAATCCTATCAAAGAACGCGATCTATTCTTTGACAAAAAAATGAAGCTATTTCAATCGTTATATGCTAAACCAAGCATTTATGCGCTGGATCAGGAAATTATTCGCACGGAAAAGGCTATTTCTGACCTTGTTAAATCTGATGAAAAAATCAATTATTTATTCACGTTGGTCACGTCTGTGCCATGTATAGGGCCAGTTACAGCATTAGAAATAATTATTACCAGCAATGAATTCATCAATTTCAGTGACCCTAGAAAGTTCGCATGTTATGCTGGGTTAGCACCTTTCAAAAGAGAGTCAGGCACAGTGTCGTTCAAAATGCGAGTATCAAAGATTGCGAATCAAAAAATTAAAGCGCTACTAACCATATGTGCTTTTACCGCGACCCGATCTATCCCAGATATCAAAGAATACTATCGCAAAAAAACTAAAGATGAAGGCAAAGCAAAAATGTCAGTTATTAATGCGGTACGCAATAAACTAATTCTCCGTATTTTTGCCTGCGTTAACGAAAATAGAGTTTACCAAGAAACTTGGTTACATTAAGGGACGGCAGGCGCTTAAACATAAGATGGGTCTTACCCATTTTTCTGTGTAGCACACCTGCCGTTTTTCAAAGTTATAACTATTTCCCATTATAAAATACGCTCGCATGTGAATTTACGCCCACCACGGTCATTTTCTCCAACCTCTTCGTCTGCTACCGTTAGATCGAAAACCTGCCAAACATGCGCATGATCAGACATCCATTTCAGCGGAAGCCCAAACTGGTAGTCCCCTAAGTAGGCCATCAACCAGTTAGCAGTCAGTAGCGTAAGTAAAAAAAGATATCGAACCATCTGACCCGCCGTCTACAGTGGAAGAGAAAAGCAGCATAGGAGTTGGTAGAATCGTTTACAATCTTGGCGAGGGCCACCCCGCCAGGTTGAATTATTAGCGTAGATTTTAAATCAATGCCCCCAAGATTACTTTTAGGCAAAGCTTTGTATGCAGCAGCCGTTGAGGGGAAACAGGCGGGCGATTATACCGTAGGTTCAAAAGCAGAATTGCAAACAGCCAATAACCTTACAATGCAGGTAACAACCGGAGATTTTACACAGGAACAGGTAAATAATGCTGCCGCAAGTCTTACACGTGCAGTAGCATCTTTTAAAACCAAGCAAATTCAGGAAATATCGGTTGAAAACCTGGTCGTCTATTGGAAATTTGACGGCGATGTTACGGATGCCAGTGGCAACGGACATAACGGAACTTTAAAAACAGGCTGGATAGGGGCATCTGCTGCAGCCGCAACGGACGGTGGAACGTTGCCGGTATTATCGGCAGACAGGTACGGCACAGCTGGAAAAGCTTACGCCTTCGACAATGGTGCTTATGTGGAAGTGCCGTACGCCGCTGCGCTGCGGCCAA